>NZ_CP113950.1:352500-5962500 GCF_026810205.1 Myxococcus sp. NMCA1
GAGCGTCCCAGTTGCAGCGAAGGTCGACTGAAAAGGCGGCTGGAGCGACTGGGAGTGCTGATGCCGAAATGAGTAGCGATAAAGGGGGTGAGAAACCCCCTCGCCGTAAGCCCAAGGTTTCCTGGGTCAAGTTAATCTTCCCAGGGTTAGTCGGAACCTAAGCCGAGGCCGAAAGGCGTAGGTGATGGAAAGCGGGTTAATATTCCTGCACCATCTTGTGAGCGTTGAACTAAGGGAGGACGGAGAAAGCTAGGCGAGCTGACCGGTGGTTGTGTCAGTCTAAAGGTGTAGGGGTGTCGCGTACGAATAAAGGCGCGGCAGTTATCCCCGAGACTCCATGGCGCCCCGTAAGGGGTAAGTCGCTGATGCTCTGCTTCCAAGAAAAGTCCCGTAGGGAGCTTGCAGGGTGTCCGTACCGTAAACCGACACAGGTGGGCGAGGAGAAAATCCTAAGGCGCTTGAGAGAACTCTCCTCCAAGGAACTAGGCAAATTTCCACCGTAACTTCGGAAGAAGGTGGGCCTCTGGTAGGTGAAGGCGTACAGCCGGAGCTGAGAGAGGTTGCAGAGAAATGGCGGTAGCGACTGTTTACCAAAAACACAGGACTCTGCGAAGGCGACAAGCCGACGTATAGGGTCTGACTCCTGCCCGGTGCTGGAAGGTTAAGGGGATTCGTCAGCCGCAAGGTGAAGCGATGATCCGAAGCCCCAGTAAACGGCGGCCGTAACTATAACGGTCCTAAGGTAGCGAAATTCCTTGTCGGGTAAGTTCCGACCTGCACGAATGGAGTAACGACTTCCGCGCTGTCTCGGAGAGGGACTCAGCGAAATTGAAATAGCTGTGCCGATGCAGTTTACCCGCAGCAAGACGGAAAGACCCCGTGAACCTTTACTATAACTTGACAGTGACACTAGGGATTGACTGTGTAGGATAGGTGGGAGCCTTTGAAGCCGGGCCGCTAGGTTCGGTGGAGGCAACGGTGAAATACCACCCTGTTGATTTCTGGTGTCTAACCATGTCCCGTCAGCCGGGATTGGGACACTGTCTGGTGGGTAGTTTGACTGGGGCGGTCGCCTCCCAAAAAGTAACGGAGGCGCGCGATGGTTCCCTCAGCCCGATTGGAAACCGGGCGTCGAGTGCAATGGCATAAGGGAGCTTGACTGCGAGACGGACACGTCGAGCAGGTGCGAAAGCAGGTCATAGTGATCCGGTGGTCCTGAATGGAAGGGCCATCGCTCAACGGATAAAAGGTACTCCGGGGATAACAGGCTTATCTCCCCCAAGAGTTCACATCGACGGGGAGGTTTGGCACCTCGATGTCGGCTCATCGCATCCTGGGGCTGGAGCAGGTCCCAAGGGTTTGGCTGTTCGCCAATTAAAGCGGTACGCGAGCTGGGTTCAAAACGTCGTGAGACAGTTTGGTCCCTATCTGCTGTGGGCGTAGGATACTTGAGAGGCTCTGACCTTAGTACGAGAGGACCGGGTTGGAGGCACCGCTGGTGTACCAGTTGTCTCGCCAGAGGCATCGCTGGGTAGCCATGTGCCGATTGGATAACCGCTGAAAGCATCTAAGCGGGAAACCGACCTCAAGACCAGGTATCCCGGGCGCAAGCCCCTGAAGACCCGTCGAAGACTACGACGTTGATAGGCCGGGTGTGTAAGCGTGGTAACACGTTCAGCTAACCGGTACTAATTGGTCGTGAGGCTTACTTTCCCCATTCTCTTGCATGCCCCCTCAAGGGGAGTAAGGGACTCGGGGCCAAGGCCGAGGCTCGAGTGCTTCACGCACTCGCCTGGAAGACTGAAATACGCACAGCGAGACTTCGCTTAGTAGAAATTCGAAACTTACCCTTTGTATGCACTGTCGCTTGTTTTCCGGTGGCTATGTCGGAGGGGTCCCACCCGTTCCCATCCCGAACACGGAAGTTAAGCCCTCCAGAGCCGATGGTACTTCGCGGGAAACCGCGCGGGAGAGTAGGTCGCTGCCGGATTCTTTTTGAGAAACCCCCGGTGTCCCTCGTGGACACCGGGGGTTTTCTGTTTTGGGCGTCTTGGGTTTTCCGCGCCTCACCGCGAGCGTTGGGCCAGGCGCCGCGTGCGCAGCCGGCGCACGCCCCCCACCGCCAGCAGCGCCGCCGTGGTGGCCAGCACCAACAGGTGCTCGGCCCGCGCGGCTCCTTTCGCCACCGCGTCCACGCTGTGTGAGAAGGCGTAGCCCAACCCCACCACCACCGGGGCGCTGAGGAATAGCGCCAACCCGTCCCACAGCAGGAAGTGGCGCAGTCGCATGCCCTGCACCGCGGCCATGATGAACACCGCTCCGCGCAGCACCGAGAGAAAGCGCCCCACGAAGACGCAGCGCCCGCCGTGGCGCGCGTAGAGCTGGGCCAGTCGCTCGCGGCGCTCAGGCGGCAGGAGCTTCTTCATCCGTGGATGCTCGTACAGCGCGGGCCCCAACCTTCGAGCGGTGAGGAAGAGGGCCGTGTCTCCGCAGAGCACTCCGGCCACCGCGACCGCGGCCGCCAGGGAGATGGGCAGGACGTCCCGGTGCGCGAGGATGCCCAGCGACAGCAGCACCAGGTCCTCTGGAATGGGCACCCCCAAGCCTCCGGCGACGAGGGCGGCGAAGAGCAGGGCCGCTGTGCCATGGGTCAGCAGCCACGGGAGTGGACCTGCGGCCATCGTGTCCCCCTTTCAGGGCGTCATTCAGGTTCCGCGGGGGGGATTGTGCGCGCCGCCCTGCGCTCCTGCCGGAAGAGGAGGACCTCCCGGGAGATGATTTGAAGGGTCGCGGCCACGGGCACCGCCACCACCGCGCCCACGATGCCGGCCAGCTCCGCGCAGAACAGGACTGCCAGGAGGACGAGCAGCGGATTGACGTGGACCGTACGTCGGAAGACGAGTGGGGCCAGCACGTTGCCCTCGAGGGGCCCGTACAACAGGAAGTAGGCGAGCGCGGCCGCCGCCGCCCAGATTCCCTGCGTGGCCCACGTCAGCAAGGTGATGACGCCCCCAGCGATGAGCGGCCCCACATAGGGAACCAGGCTGGAGAAGCCACTGGCGATACCCAAGGGCAGGAAGTACGGCAAGCCCAGGAGCGCCAGCGTCACCGTGGTCAGGGTGGCGTTGATGGTGCAGATGAGCGCCAGCCCGGACAGGTAGCCGCCCGTGGCGCTGTAGACGTTGTGGAAGACCCGGACGTATCGCATCCGGTGCTCGGGGCCGACCAGGGCCAGCCCCCTGCGAATCAGGTCTCCTCCGAATGTCAGCATGAACACGACGAGGAAGAAGACGGTGAGGGCCGAGATGACCACCCCCACCACGCCTCCGATGGCTCGGATGAGCAGCGTAGGCAGGGCGCCGGTGGCGAGCCGGGGAGTTGCTTCCTCCAACCGTCGCGCCCAGCCGAGCGCCTGCAGCCGGTCGCTGAGCACCTGGATGGGCCGAGAGCTCCGCAGTTCCTCCATCAGCTGCGGCCACTGGCGAACCAGGGCGTCCAACTGGTCCGCCGCGGCGGGAATCACGAGCAGCGCGAGGGCGGCGACGATGACCAGCAATGTCGTCATCACCAGGGCGATGGCGGCCAGCCGAGGCAGCCTGCCGCGCTCCAATCGCGCGACGCCATGTTCCAACGCGAGCGCCAGGATGGTGGCGATGCCCGTCAGTGTCAGTGCCACCCGCGTCTTCGCCATGAAGGTGACGAGCACGACCACCGCGAGCACGGAAGCGCAGACGGTGAACACCGTCGTCGGTGTGACTTGCGAGCGTTGTCCCCCGCCGTCTCGCTTCGCCACCACCGCCCACGCTCCCGTGCCGTATCGCTGCCACCGACGTGCCCACCCTGCCAGGAACGGGCTACCCACCCCGCCGTTCAGGGTCGGTGCGGACCTGGACGGGTGTTTCGTGGGGATGGATTCGCGGCGGCCGTCCTCGTGGCCCCGCTGCGCCTCGCACACCTGAATGGAGCGAGGCGCTGAGCCCTTGGGGCTCACGGTGTGTCAGTTGCGCGACGGGAAGATGCCTTCCAGCGCGATGATGAAGTTGATGCACAAGAAGGGCGACATGTTGTTGTGCGGCTGGCTTCCGCCCGCGACGCCGATGGCCGCGGGGTTCATGGTCCCGTCGATGGGGGCAGCCCGGTAGTTGAGCACGGTCGCCGTGGAGTCCGCCGCGAGCACGGTACCAATGGGCGTTTCCGTATCGCCGTGCTGGCTGCTCACATTCAGGGTGTGATTGTGCGCCGGCATCTGAGTCGAAATCAGCGTCACGGTTTCAGCTCCACCCTGTTCGCCCAGCGTGCGGGGGGACAGGCCGGGGCCCTGGCCCGGCTGCATGGGATAGCGGCCACGCAAATCCGGCAGAGCGAACGTCGTCTGCCCATTGCCTCCATAGGTGGTGCCAAGAATGGAGAAGAGCGCCGTGTTCTGGGCGATGGAGAGAAGCTGCCCCTGGCAGAATGCCCAGCCCCGCGGAGCGAAGTTGCCTGCGAACATCATGACCTGACCGATGAAGGGCTCTGACACGTGCGTCTACCTTTCGAGGAGAGGACTGCCTGACTGCGCCTGCTGCGCTTCCTCCCTGAGCAAAGGTCCGGCCAGCGCTGAAATCGCGCGTGTTTCATGTGCGTGTGACGGCGGCATGCAATGAAACGTGAGGCGCGGTGTCTCCATGTCTCGCTGTGTCACGCGCGCTCGTGCGTCCGGTACAGACGCGCATGCGTCCGGCCCAGACGCCGCGGCGGATCCGCGTGCCGATGAAACGCGGGTGCGTCTGACCCGGACGCCGGGGCAATGTCTCGTGGGTTCTCTCCCACGAGAGAATCTGCCCGGTTACCGCCGAACCTCCTGAGGCCGCCCCGGTCTTCTTGGCGTGGCGTGCGGCTTGCTCAGAGGCCCGCGGCATGACGTTTCACGACGAGGAGGCCGGCAGATGACGCAAGAGAACTGGCGACGCCCGCTGTATCAGAAGTGGTTTCAGGCGCTTCCGTTGACGGCACTGCTGGTGCTGTCGGCGTGTGAGGAAGGCACGCCGGGACCTCAGGGGCCGCAAGGTCCTGCCGGTCCCGCGGGCGCAGAAGGCCCTCCGGGAGCGCCGGGCGCCGAGGGGCCCGTTGGTCCTCAGGGCGAGCCAGGTGCGCCTGGTGCTACGGGCCCACAGGGGCCGCAAGGTCCTCCGGGCCCGGCAGGCGGGCCGGAGGGACCTCCGGGGCTGACGGCGCTGGTCCGGACCGACGCCGAACCCTCCGGTGAGAACTGCGCCCAGGCGGGTGTGGTGGTGGAGACGGGCATCGACCTCAACCGGAACGGTCAGTTGGAGGATGAGGAGGTCGACGCCTCGCTGACCCGTTACGTGTGCAACGGGGCACAGGGGCTCACGGGGCCCGAGGGGCCGCAGGGCGCCATGGGCCCGCAGGGCCTCCGTGGTGAGCAGGGCGTGCAGGGGCCAACCGGTCTTCAGGGTGAGACGGGCATGCAGGGTGACCGGGGACCGGAGGGGCCCGCTGGCGCGGTGGGACCTGCTGGGCCGGCGGGACCGCAGGGCTCCGTAGGACCTGAGGGCCCGGTGGGCCCAGCGGGTGCCACGGGTCCCCAGGGTGATGTCGGTCTGGGCACGGTGACGCGGACCACCGTGGAGCCGGCGGCCGGCAATTGCGCCACCGGTGGCGTGCGGCTGGAGATGGGTGTCGACGCCAACCGCAATGGGACGCTGGATGCAGGCGAGGAGAATGTCGCGCTCACCCGCTTCGTGTGCAACGGGCCGGCGGGACCGCAGGGCGGGCAAGGTCCTGCGGGCGCGACGGGTCCTGACGGGGCCCAGGGCCCTTCGGGACCGGTTGGTCCGCAGGGCCCTCAAGGTCCGCAGGGGCCCACGGGCTCGCTGGGCGCCTACGGTGACGGGTCGGCTGGAGCGTACAACGTCCCCAGCGGCAACACCGTCGATCTGACCACGGCCGCTGGCTACAATACGTTGGCCGGCCGGCAGCACCTCCAGTTCGCGAACGTCACCATCTCCGGCACGTTGATTGTCCCGAGTGGAACGGTCATCCGGGCCACTGGTGACGTCACCGTCAACGGTACGATCATCGTGGACCCCAGTGCCGAGGACAACGGAACCGGGCCCGCGGAGGCGGGTGTGGCGCGTGCGGCCGCAGGCGAGCCCCAAGGAGGGCGTGGGCTGTTGCCGCTCCAGGCCGCGCAACTCCTGCGACCCGGCGGCCTGGGCGGCGGCGCGGGGGCCAAGCAGGCCGGGGTGACCGGTGGCCGGGGTGGCGGCTCCCTGGTCATTCTCGCGCAGGGAGCGATCCGCATTCCCCCGGGGGGCGCCATCAATGCCAATGGTGAGGCTGGTGGGACCGCCGCCAACCTGCCCGGCTCGGGCGGTGGCGCGGGGGGCGCCATCGTCCTCGTGGGCAAGGGCTCCATCACCGTGGGGGGATTCGTTCGAGCGGTGGGGGCCAATGGTGGCGCTGGCAACAACGCGGGGGGCGCGGGCAAGGGCGGTGGCGGCGGCGGCGGCGGTGGCATCGTCCAGCTCCTCTCCACCACGACGCCCAGCGTGACAGGCGGCATCGTCGTGACCGCGGGCGCCGCGGGCGCCACCGCGAATCCCACGGGCGCAAGCCAGGCCATCACCGCGGGCGGTGGGGGCGGCGCGTGCGGTGGAAATGGTGGCTCGGGCGGTGGCGGGACGCTGGTCGCGCCTCAGCCGTCCGAGGCGGGGGCCGCCGGATATGACCTCCGGACCATCACGCCCACGCCGGAGAACGTGTTCCTGTAGGTCCTGGCGGTTTGGGGGGATGCGGCGGCTCGCGGGCAATCAGCTCGCGGGCCGTTCGTGTTTCCGGAGCATGGTTCCGCTGTGCATCAGTCCTGACGTGGCGCGGGGTTCCACGTCATGGCGACGTAAGGGGCGGCGGCCTCCTCGGGAGGCTCGGCGTCCACCTCGAAGCCCAGGCGCTCGTACAGCCTGCGCGCGGGGTTGGTTCGTAGCACTCGCAGCCGGAGGGGGACGCCTGCATTGCCGGCCTCGTCCCGCACCTGGGTCAGCAGCCGGGTCCCCACGCCGCTGCCTTGGTGCGCGGGCAACAAGGCGATGTCCACCACCCGCCACGCCGCCGCGTCTTTCGCGACCAGCAGGCGCCCCACGGGTTGGCCTTGGAGACACACCACCTGGTGGTCGGCGCGAGGATGGCGGGCCGCCCAATCGTGGGACTGCGCCATCCACTGCATGCGGAGGAATGCGTCGCGCTGCGCGGGCGCCCAGCCCCATGCGGCGAGCTCGGACTCCCGGGTGCTGGCGTACAGCGCGAAGAGGAAGGGTTCGTCCGAGGCCGTCGCGGCGCGCAGGTCAATGGACACAGTGGCGAGCAGCATGGCTCGACGGGCGACGACACGTCCATCAGCGGACGGCCACCGCGGTGCGCCGTCATCCGCCCAACGGCGGATGCAAGCAGCGGTAAATCCGGACGTCCTGGCAATCGTGGTTGGACGTCAGACCCGGATGAGATTTTCGGGAGCAGTTCCCGAAGGAGCCACACGATGAAGAAGACGCGAGACGAGGCACTGAACCTCCAGGAAGCGGGGGACATGGAGGCGCGGTGGCGGGGCCTCGCCACCCAGTTGCTGGAGCTGGGGGACGACGCGATGGATGCGCAGCTGCTGGTGGCCTTCCGCGCCGCGCGTGAAGAAGGGGTGGTGCCTCCCGATGCGGGCTTCTTCCTGGTGGCCCACATCCTCACCTCCATGGCGGACGAGGCGATTGGTGACGAACCCCGCGTGTGCCGTCTGGCGCTGGAGCTGGAGTTGATGGAGCGTGAGTACGGCGTGGAGCAGGGCGTCTGGCTCAGCGGCGAGGAGACTCCACCCGAGGACTGGGAGGCCCTGCGCGCGGCGTATGAGGCCGCTTGCGACGAGGCCCGCGCCACCTTCTTCACGGCCTATGGCGAGGAGGAGATGGCCCGTCTCTACCTGGATGACCGCTTCTGCTTCCACCGCCGCTTCGAGAGCGGGCGCCGCTTCTTCCACGGACTGCCCATGCTTCCCGAGCATCTGCACTGACTCTCAGTTCTCAATTTCTCTCATTCAAATGATGTGAGCCGTCTTTCACGCATCTCAGGCGGAATGTTGCGGCTACAAAGTTTGGATTAGCAGGACTTCAAGCTAGCTCAACGCCGTGTTGGTGAGGCGGCTTGCGGCGTCCTGGCCTTTTCCTTCGCCACACCCTATTCCGGCGCTCGCTTCCGGGTGGCGGGTGGGGTGGCGGGGAAGAAGTCAATGCATACCATACCCTCGGTGTGAAGACTCGAAACTCCAAGGCGAGTCTTCAGCAGCTTCGCTGCTCGGCGGCGCGCGTCTCTGGCTGAAGTCCCCTCCAAGGACCCGGGGCCGCGCGCCGCCGCTCTTTTTTCCGCAGGACGGTGGCCCGGGCCGCCACGGCGGCCCTCGGCGAGTGGTGGCGTTAGATTCGCGCGCCATGACCACCGACTCCGCCCACCGTCTCCTGGACCTGCTGTGGGAGCGCTACGCTGCGGAGGTGCCCTATGCGCGCACCTTCGTGCAGCTCTCCGGGGGCCGCTTCCGCAATGACCACGTCGCGCTTCGCTCGCTGGCCCGGCCCGGTGGTGGCATCGCGCTCTTCTCGCAGCCCTTCATCCGGCTCGGCTGGAAGGCCGCGGGTGCGTACACCTTTCCGGATGCGCACCTGTCCGCCATCTATTTGTCACATCCGGCGGGGCTGCCCCGCATCTTCATCTCCGAGCTGAAGCAGGAGGAGCTGTCCCCACGCGCTCGCGAGCTGCTCGCCCGGCTGCCCGAGGACCCCGCGCCTCCCGAGGACGTGGATGCACTGGCCGCGTGGTTTGGCCCGCCGACACCGCCGGACGAGGCCGCGCTGCTGGAGCTGGAGAAGGAGTCCCAGTACGGCGCCTGGCTGCTCGCCTTCGGCCGCAAGGTGAACCACTTCACCGGCGCGGTGGACGACGTGGAGGCGTGGCAGAAGCGCATGCGTGAGGCCGGGGTGCCGATGAAGGCCGACATCGAGGGCGCGCCCGGGACGTCGCTGCGGCAGACGGCCACGCAGGCCGCGCCGCTGCCCGTGTTGCTCAAGGGCGGTGGCTCACGCTCGTGGCCCTACGCCTACTTCGAGATTGCCCAGCGCACGCCGGACTTCGACGGCTTCCTGGGCCCCCAGGCCCGGGCGCTCTTCGACATGACGAAGCGCGGCGAGTAGCCCCGGGTCATCTCCGCCGGCCAGGGGCAATCAGCGCGTTGAGGACGTGGTCGCGCCACTGGCCGTCGATGAGCAGGAGCTCCCGCGCGATGCCCTCTACCTGGAAGCCCAGGCGCTTCAGCACCGCGGCGCTACGCAGGTTCTCTGGCAGGTGGTTGGCCTGGAGGCGGTGCAGGCCCATGACGTTGAAGGCGTAGTCACACACTGCGCGCAGGGCCTCCGTCATCAGGCCCAGGCCTTCATGGTGGTGGTCCAGGCCGTAGCCCAGGTCCGCGGACTGAAACGGGCCGCGGCGGATGTTCGTGAGTGAGACGTTGCCGATGATGGGCGTCAACTGGACGGGCTGGTTTCGCGGCAGCAGGAACACGCGCAGAGACAGGTCGAGCCGGAAGTCCTCGCGGTCCTGCGCCAGCCGCGTGCGCCAGTACGTCACCGAGAAGAAGTTGGCCGGCCGTGCCGGCGACACGGTGGAGACGTGCTCCCGGTTCGCCTCGTGGTACGCGAGCACGCGCCACGCCGCATCCGGTGGGAGCTGCACCAGATGCAGGCGTTCGGTGCTCAGCAGGCTGGAAACTGCGTCTGGGCCCATGGCGGGCATTCAACCCCGGCGTCCGTTGGATTTCAGCGCCGGGGCGTCGTCGGGGACTGCGTGCCGCTGCCGCCGGTGGCCTCCTCTCCTTCGCGTGGGAGGATGATTTCCACGCGCCGGTTGTTGGCCCGGCCCTCGGGGGTGGAGTTGTTGGCGACGGGCCGGTACTCGCCCAGGCCGCGCACCTGGATGCGGTCGCGACTCACGCCCTGGCTGATGAGGAACTCCCGCACGTGCTCCGCCCGCCGGTAGGACAGGGCTTCGTTCATCGCGTCCGAGCCCATCGAGTCCGTGTGGCCTTCGATGACCATGGGACTGTCGGACACCTTGAGCGCGTTGGCCACCTCCGTCAGCTGCTCACGCGCAGCCGGGAGCAGGTCCACCGCGTTCGACGCGAACAGCACCTGTCCTGACATCGTCAGCACCAGGCCTCGCGCCTCCTCGCGGACCTTCACGTCGCGCGCCGTCGACTCCAGCTGCGTCAGGGCCTCCGTGGCGCGCTGTTCCGCGTCGAGCCTCGCCTGTCGCTCGCGTTCCAACTCCCGCTCCACCTGGCGCCGTGCCTCCTGCTCCGCTTCCAACTCCGCCGAGCGCTGGAGCAGTTCGTGGTTCTCCTGGGCCAGGCGCTGGGATTCAGTCTCGGCCCGCACCCGGCGCTGCTCTTCTTCCTGAAGCCGCGTGGTCTCCTCCGCCAGCCGCCGCGACTCCGCCTCCTGCTGCTGGGCCAACCGCCGCAGCTGTTCCGCCTCTTGCTGGCGCCGCTGGGCATCCATCCGCATGCGCTCGGCTTCCTGCTGCTGCGTCACGGCGTGCTGCCGGGCCTGTTGCTGTTGCTGGAGGGCCTGCAGCCGCTCACGCTCGGCCTGGGCGAGCTGCTGCCGGGCCGCACCCAGCTCCACCTGGGAGCGTTGCCATTGCCGCGCCTGGGCTTCCTGGAGCGTGGCCTGGGCCTCGGCCTGACGCCGCGCCGCCAGGTCCGCGGTGCCGCGTGTCCCCGCCGTCTCTGACTTGCGCAACGCCACGTAGGACAGCGAGCGGGTGCGAGGAGAGTCCTGGCTGCGGTCGTACTCCCGCTCGGCTTCCAGCAGCGCATCCCGCGCCGCCGCGACGTCGCGAGGGCGCTCACGGCCCTGGGGGCTGGTGGAGGCCTCCTGGTACGCCGCGCGCGCGTTGAGGAGTTCCTGTGGCGGTGGTGCGTGTGCACACCCCACGGCGGCCAGCGCCGTGACGCCAGCGAGGGCCTTCCATCCACGCTTCAGCATGTCGCTCTCTCCTGTCGAGGTTGTCTGCTCACGGCTGGCCGCGGCGCAGGGACTCCGCCTGGGCGGCCGTGCGTCGCGACTCGCGCTCCAGCGGGACGGCCCGGGCCAGCGCTTGCGCCAGCTCCGCGTCCGCCTCGGCCTGCATGAAGCGCAGCTCCGCGGCTTCCTGTTCGCCTTCCACCCACAGCCGCTCCGCGTCGGCAATCTGCTGCCGGGCGAACTCCAGGTGCAGGGCCGCTTCGGGGACTCGGGCGGCGCCAGCGCCTTCCGCCGCGCGCAGCGAGGCTTCCGCCTGCACGCGGTGCTCATTCGGCGCGGGTAACACCCGCCGCCCGGCGCATCCCACCATCGTCAGACCCAGCAGCACCGCCGCCAGCTTCAGGCGCATGGTTTCACCTCCTGCCGCTCGAGGACGTGGACACGCGTCAGGGCGCGCCCAGACGTAGAGGTGGGCCCTCGGAGACAGGCCGGCAATCCAACCGTGGCAGGGTTGGCCGAAGAGCGGGCGGGCAGCCTTGCCAGCGCATTACGTCTAGAGTGGGGGCTTCCCCTCACGGGCGCACCTGGGCACTGGCCGGCGTGCGTCACCGGGGGTAGAGAGGGCGACATGCGCCTGCACCTGGTCGACGGCACCTACGAGCTCTACCGCGCCCACTTCTCGCCCCGTCCGGGCCATGCCGCGCCGGATGGACAGGACGTGAAGGCCACGGTGGGGCTGCTGTCCTCGCTGCTCGCGTTGCTGCACGACGCGGACGAAGCGGTGACGCACGTGGCGGTGGCGTTCGACAACCCCATCCGCTCGTTCCGCAACGCGCTGTTCGACGGCTACAAGAGCGACGAGGGCGTGCCCCCGGAGCTGCACGCGCAGTTCGACCTGGCGGAGGATGCCGTGCGCGCGCTGGGCGTCACCGCGTGGTCCATGAAGGAGCAGGAGGCGGATGACGCGTTGGCCACCGCCGCGGCGCGCTGGGCGGACGCGGTGGAGCAGGTGCGGCTGCTCACGCCCGACAAGGATTTGGGCCAGTGCGTGCGTGGCAGCCGCGTGGTGCAGGTGGACCGGCGGCAGGAGAAGGTGCTCGACGAGGACGCGGTGCGCGCGAAGCTGGGTGTGCCGCCCGCGAGCGTGCCGGACCTGCTGGCGCTGATGGGTGACGCGGCGGATGGCATCCCCGGACTGCCGGGCTTTGGGGAGAAGGGCGCGTCGGCGCTGCTGAGCGCGCATGGCCACCTGGAGGACATCCCCGCGGAGGCGTCCGAGTGGAAGGTGCGTCCGCGGGGCGCGGAGAAGTTGGCCGCGACGCTGCGCGAGCACCGCGACGCCGCGCTGCTCTACCGCCGGCTGGCCACGCTGGTGACGGACGCGCCGCTGCCGGGTACGTCGTCGCTGGAGGACCTGGCGTGGAAGGGCGTGCCGGCCGCCGCGTACGAAGCGTTCTGTGACCGGCTGGGCCTGACGACGCTCAGGCGCCGTCCCAAGCGCTGGGCGCCCTGAGCGACTACCCCGCGGCCTCGTTGCCGTCCGGGCGCACGGGCAGCGCCGTGGGCGCATGACGCGGCAGCCGCACGGTGAAGGTGGTGCCCGTCTCCTCCTGGGAGTGCGCCTCCACCGTGCCACCGTGGGCCAGGACGATGCTGCGCACGATGTAGAGCCCCAGGCCGATGCTGCGCCGGCCCTGGTCCTCCGGGCGCACCGTGGCGCGCTCCAGCGGCTCGAAGATGCGCGGCTGCCGCTCCAGGGGAATCGCCGGGCCCAGGTTGTGGACCTCCAGCACGACGCCGTCGTCATCGCCCCGGGACGCCACTCGCACGGGCGTGCCGGGCGGGCTGTACTGCAAGGCATTGCCCACCAGGTTGCCAATGAGCTGCGCCAGCCGGTCCGGGTCCCACGTGCCCGCGCCGCTCCCGGTGCACTCCGTCTCCAGCCGGCGGTCGGGCCAACCGGCGTGCACCTCGTCCAGCACCGTGCGAACGACTTCATGCAGGTCCATGGGCTGGGGGTACACCGGAAGCCCCGTGCCCTGGCGCGCGCGGGTGAAGTCGAGCAGGTCGCGAATCATCCGCGTCGCGCGGTCGGCCGAGCTCCGGATTCGCTGGGCCTGACGCTCCTGCCGTTCATCCAGCGGTCCGCGCTGGAGCATCATGGCCACCGCCAGGGTGATGGCCCCCAGCGGGTTGCGCAGGTCATGGCTGACGATGCCGATGAGCTGCCGCTCGAAGTCCGCGCGGGCCTTCATCTGCTGCGCCAGCTCCGACTCCTTGCGCCGCGCCAGGACGGAGTCCGTGACTTCCACCGCGAACAGGATGACGGCCGCCAGCCGTCCGCTGGCATCCAGCATCGGCTGGTACATGAAGTCGAAGTAGCCCTCCGGCGGGGGGCCGCCGGGCACCTGGGCGATGCGCACGGGCAGCTCCCGCGCGCTGAAGGACTCGCCGGTGGCGAAGACGGTGTCCAGCAACTCGAGGACGTTCTGTCCCCCCAGCTCCGGCAGGGCCTCGCGGAGCGTGCGGCCCACCAGCGGCCGCTGGCCGAAGCGCTGCCTCAGCCGCGCGTTGGCCACCACGCAGCGCTGGTCCGGCACGCTCAGCACGCCGAGCAGCGCGGGCACCTGTTCGAAGAGGGTGGCCAGCATGGCGCGCTGCCGGTCCGATTCCTCCCGGGCACCGCGCTCCAGCTCCAGCAGCCGGGCCCGGGCGGCCTCGGCCTCCTGGCGCTCGGTGACATCCTGCATGGCGCCCACCACCTGCGTGGCCTTGTCCTGCGCGTCCCGGATGATGTGGCAGCGGTCCGCCACGTAGGCCCAGGAGCCGTCTCCGCGCTGGAAGCGGTAGGTGTCCTGCCACTCGTGCTCGGGGCCTTCCAAGGTGGCCTGGAGGCTGGCGACGACGCGCGCGCGGTCGTCCGGGTGCAGCCGTTCCTCCCACCAGCGATGCTCGTCCTGGATGGTGCCGGGGGCGTAGCCGAAGACTTCATGCAGGCTGCTCGTCCAGTCCGTGAGGCCCGTGCGCGGGTCCCACTCCCACACCGCGTCCCGCGTGGCGCGCGCCGCCAGCCGGAAGCGCAGCTCGCTGCGCCAGGCGCGCTCCTCTGCGGCCTGGACCTCCGTCAGGGTGCCTTCCAGCCGCCGGCGTCGCGCCCGTTCGTCCTCCAGCGTCTTGCGCCGGCTGCGCTCCCACTGCGCCAGGGCCTGGACGCGCGCGGCGAACTCCACCGGGCGGAAGGGCTTGAAGACGTAGTCGTTGGCCCCCGCGGCCAGGCCCTCCACCACGTCCTCCGCGCGCGTGTTCCCGGTGATCAGCAGGACGGGGACGTGCTCGGTGGCGGGATTACCGCGGACGAAACGGCAGACCTCCAGGCCCGACATGTCGGGCAGGTGCCAGTCCAGCACGAGCACCTCGGGCACGGGCCCCTGCGTCAGGCACTCCAGCAGCGAGGCCCCGTCCATGAACCCGGTGACCTTGCAGCAGGGCTCCAGCGCGCGGCAGATGGCCTGGGTCTCTATTGGACTGTCGTCGAGCACCCAGACCACAGGGGGGGAGTGTGCGGCGCGGGGGGAGAGGGGCACGGGTGGCCGGGGCTCTAGCAACCGCCTCTTGCCCAGGTCAAATCTTCCAGGGCGAGCAGACCCAGGACCGCTTGCCTCTCTGTCCGCCGGAGGTCAGCTGGGCGTTTGGAGGGGAATGACGAGTCTCCATGAACCCGGACGCTTCCGGCGGTAGAAAGAAACCATGTCCGTACAACTGAAGATGCCCACCGAAGACGACTGGGTGCCGAGCCCGGACGACCTGCCGTACCACCGGCTGGGCGGCACCGACGCGGCCATGGCCCTGGCCGAGGCTTTCTACGACGCCATGGACGCCCACGAACCGGAGTTGGCGCGCCTGCACGAACTGGACGCCGAGGGCCGGGTGAACCGCGGCACGCGCGAGCGGTTCGGCTTGTTCCTCGCGGGATGGCTGGGCGGGCCGCAGGACTACACGGAGCGTCATGGCCACCCCCGACTGCGCATGCGGCATGGCCACCTGCCCGTCGGCGTCGCCATGCGTGATGCGTGGATTCGCTCCATGCAGCGGGCCATGGACGCGCGGGGCATCACCGGGGGCCTGCGCCGCTTCCTCGATGAGCGCTTCGCCCACGTGGCGGACTTCCTGCGCAACGTCGAGGAGTGAAGCACTCCCACCTCGGAGCGTCAGGCCCGGCGTAGGGCGAGCACGCAGAGGCGCCGGGTCCGACGAGGCTCCGGGCGGCGCAGGCGTGCGCCCGGGCGCGGCGGCAGGTGGGCCAGCGACTTCACGTCATGCACCAGCCGCAGCGCGGCCAGTCCGCGCACGGCCCACCAGCCCGGGTCCGGCTGCCGCCACCCGAGCCCCATCTGCGCCGAGGCCGGGTAGACGTGGTGGGTGTTGTGCCACGACTCGCCCATGCTCAGCAGCGCCAGCCAGCCGGCGTTGCGCCCCTGTTCGGCGCAGCCCGGCAGTTCGTAGGGCTGCTCGCCCTCCACGTGGCTCACGTAATGGACGCACCAGAAGCCGTCCTGGGTGAGCGCCAGCCGCACCAGGATGCCCCAGGCCACCCAGGGCGCCCCGCCCAGCGCGTACAAGGCCAGGGCGAGCGGCACCTGGAGCCACACGCCCGCGCGCTCCAGCCCGCGGAAGAACACGTCCTGCGTCACATGGGGCGCCGCTGGCACGTCGGCGGCGCCGCTTCGCGGGTGCCAGGTGTGGAAGAGGGCGTAGGCCATGGCGCGCGTGAAGCCCTCGCGGTAGCCGAAGTAGGGGGGACAGTCCGCTTCCGGCTGGTTCTGGTGGAAGTCGCGCAGGTCATGCATGCGGCTCATCGCGATGGGGCCGCCCAGGCCGGCCAGGGTGCCGAGCAGCGCCAACGCGCGTTCCACAGGCGCCGAGGCACGAAAGGCCCGGTGGATGAGTCCCCGGTGCAGGCCCACCGACACGCCCAGGCACATCGTCACCGCGGTCAGCCCGGCGAACACCGCCGCCGCGCTCCACGAGAAGAAACAGGTGCCCCCCACCAGCGCTCCCGCGTGCAGGAGGCTCCAGCGCAGCACCTTGCCTCCGTCCAGCCTCGCCGTTCCCCACCGAGCGCTTCCTGTCTCCGCCATGGCCCGCTCCTTTTGGAAGGGCGCCATCGCAAGGGGCCTGCCACCGGAGGACGGGCCTGTTTCCGCGGGGTTGCGTGCGCGGGGCGGGCCTGGGTGTCAACGCCGTTCACGGCGCGCGCCCACGGCGTGGACGGTGGACACCCGCCGGCCACCTTGACGGGATGCCCACCGTGCCAGAAGCAATTCCCGGGGGTTACCCCAGGGTGAATGACGGGCCGGTATCCGGTGTCCACCCTGTCGTTAGTCAGCCGGGGATGAAACCGTACGAGGAGGTCTCCACATGAAGCGCATGCTGATGCCGCTCCGCCGGAGCGTGCTGGTGTTGGGGGTGGTGCTGGGGGCGGGCGTGGCGATGGCCGAACGGAAGCAGGACGCCATCAACATGAAGATTGCCTTCCAGTCGTTCAACCTGGAGATGACGCCAGAGGCGGTGACGGGGGCGGACTTCCAGGTGGCTCGCTCGCCCGGGATGCTGAAGGGCCGCGGGCTGAAGGGCAACTTCGCCCTGACGCTGAAGGACGGGTCGGTGGAGGGCGCCGTCGGCGGCGCGCCGGTGAACCTGACGGTGACGAAGGAGGGGGACGCCATCGTGGCCAAGGGCGGATTTGGCGGACGCCCCGTCAACCTGAAGCTGAGCCCCAGCGAGCTCACCATCTACGTCCGCGACTGCACCTACCGGCTGAAGGCGGAGAACACGAACCGCTTCTACACGGGCCGGCGCAGCTGCGACCGGGCCATGACGCCTGACTCGGAAATCTGGTTGCCGGACGAGTTCCTCGCGGCGAGCCCCGAGGAGAAGGCCGCCATCCTGTTCCTCGCGCTGTGAGGGGCGCGCCCGCGCGGGGTGGGCCCCGGGCGTCCTCACCCGTGCGCACGCGGCAGCACCACGGTGAAGGTGGAGCCCACGCCCAGCTCGCTGCTCACGGTGACGTGGCCGCCCATGGCCTCCACCACCTCGCGGACAATCCACAGCCCCAGGCCGACGCCGCTGTAGTCCCGGCTGGACACGGCGCGCTCGAAGCGGTGGAAGAGGCGGGGCAGGTGCTCCGGCGCGATGCCGATGCCCGCGTCGCGCACGTCCAGGCGCACGTGGGCCTCGGTGTTGGACAGCGCCACCTGGACGGGGTTGCCCCGCCCGTACTTCATCGCGTTGGACATCAGGTTGGTGAGCACCTGGTCCAGTCGCAGCCGGTCCCAGTGGCCGTGGGCCTCCAACGGCAGCGTCAACGTCAGGTGCGTGCCCGCGCCCGCCATCTCCGGCTCGAAGCGCTCCGCCACTTCGCGGACCAGGGCGCCCAGGTCCACCGGCTCCGGGTTCAGCTCCAGCCGGCCGGCGTGGATGCGCGACACGTCCAGCAGCGCGTCGATGAGCTTCGCCTGACGCTTCGCCTGCCGGCCCACCAGGTCCAGTCCACGGTGCAGCCGCTCCCGGGGAACGGTGTCCGGTGTGCGCTCCAGCGCGGTGCGCAGGTTCTGCACCTGGAGCTGGAGCGCGCTGATGGGGGACTTCAGCTCATGGCTGGCGATGGCGAGGAACTCCTCGCGCAGGCGGATGGCCTGGCGCGCCTCGTGGTACTGGCGCGCGTGGTCCAGGGCGAGTGACGCCCGGCGCGCCAGCTCCCGCGCCAGTGCCATGTCCCGCGCGTCGAAGGTCCGTCCGGTGCGCGAGAAGACAAGCGCGGCGCCCTTCCGCCCCGGCCACGCCAGCGGCACGCCCAGCCAGGACGGCGGCTCCGCGTCGTGCAGCGCCGGCTCTCCGGACGCGATGATTCGCGACACCGCCGCTTCGTCCGGGACGAGCGGCGTACCCGCATCAAGGGGCTCCCGTGCGTCCAGGCCCGCCGATACCACGCAGCGCACCTCGCCCGGGGCATCCTCGAGGAACACGCGGCAGGAATCCGCGCAGCCAGGCACGGCGAGCCGCACCAGGTGCTCCAGCGTCGCGTCCTGCTCCAGGCTGGAGCCGAGGACTTCACTGGCCTCTGACAGGAGCCGTCGGTGAGCCTCGCCCCGGCGCCGCTCGGTGACGTCCACCAGCATGCCCAGGCACTGGGCGGGACCGGTGGTGGACGGTGGCATGGGCGCCGTCCACAGCTCCACATGGAGGGGCGTGCCATCGCGCCGGTGGAGCTCCAGCTCCAGACAGGGCGGCTCCATGCCCTGCGTGGCCTGCTCCAGATGGCGGCGGAACTTCTCCCAGCGGGCGTCGGTGGCCCAGGGGGCGCGGTGGTCAAGCACGTCCTCCCGGCTCCAGCCGAAGAGCCGCTCGGCGGCGGGGTTCCACAGCCGCACCGTGCCATCCAGGTCCATCAGGTGGATGGCCAGGGGGGAGACCTGGAGGATGGCTTCCAGCATCGCTGGACCGTGTGCTCCGGACCGCCGGGCTTCTGCCTGACCAAGTGCCGCCACCATCGTCATCGAGTCCCCCCCACCCATCGTGTTGCATGGGAGCATGGCTGTAACGGGGCGAGGAGCGTCCCTCCGGGCAGGGCGGTCGTGCCGTCGCGAATGTCGAACATCCCTGGCCTGGGAGTGTTCGTTCCGGACGCACTCCCCGCCCTAGGGCCCTGTGACGCCGAGGCGGGGGGCGTCAGGCGCACAAGGGAATACTCCGGGCGCGACACGGTGGCGGTTGCTCTAGGCCCGGGTTCAGCTAAAGCGCGGCTTCGTGAAAGCGACCACCACCGGAGTGCCGGGCGGCGAAGACGTCAAAAAGGGCCCGGACACCTTCAAGCGCTCGGCGCTGCTGGCCCTCGGGGCCCTGGGCATCGTCTACGGCGATATCGGCACGAGCCCGCTGTACGCGTTACGGGAGTGCTTCACGGGGGCGCACGGGATTCCGCCGACGCCCGCGAACGTGCTGGGGGTGCTGTCGCTCATCTTCTGGTCGCTCATCATCATCGTGTCGGTGAAGTACCTGCTGCTGGTGATGAAGGCGGACAACCGGGGCGAAGGCGGCATCCTGGCGATGATGGCGCTGGTGATGCAGCGTCAGCGCGCGCAGCCGTCCCACCGGTCGCGTCCGGTGTTGATTACGCTGGGCATCTTCGGCGCGGCGCTCCTCTATGGAGACGGCATCATCACTCCGGCCATCACCGTGCTCAGCGCGGTGGAAGGCCTGCATGTGGCCACGTCCGTCTTCGACCCCTACGTCATCCCCATTACCCTGGTCATCCTGGTGGGGCTCTTCCTGGTGCAGCGGCACGGCACCTCGGAGATTGGCGCCGTGTTCGGGCCCGTCATGTGCATCTGGTTCCTCACGCTGGGCGTGCTCGGCGCGAAGGAGCTGGCCCACAACCCGGCGGTGCTGGGCGCGCTGTCGCCCTGGCACGCGGTGGAGTTGTTCCGTCACAACCACCTGCATGGCTTCCTGGTGCTGGGCGGCGTGTTCCTGGTGGTGACGGGCTGTGAGGCCCTCTACGCGGACATGGGCCACTTCGGCCGCAAGCCCATCCAGCTGGCGTGGTTCTCCATGGTGCTTCCGGCGCTGATGCTCAACTACCTGGGGCAGGGCGCGCTGCTGCTGCGCGACGCGAGCGCCGCGCGCAATCCCTTCTTCCTGCTGGCGCCGTCCTGGATGTTGTACCCGCTGGTGGCGCTGTCCGCGGTGGCGGGCGTCATCGCCTCGCAGGCGCTCATCGCGGGGGTGTTCTCCCTGACGCGCCAGGCGATGCAGCTGGGCTACAGCCCGCGCATGGAGGTGGTGCACACCTCGGCGGAGGAGATGGGGCAAATCTACCTGCCCGGTCTGAACTGGGCGCTGCTGGTGGGCGTGGTGGCGCTGGTGCTGGGCTTCCGCTCCTCCAGCGCGCTGGCGTCGGCGTACGGCATCGCGGTGTCCACGGCCATGGTCATCACCACCCTGATGGCCTACGTGGTGGCCCGGGAGCTGTGGGGCGTGCGGCGGTGGGTGGCCATTCCCGTGGTGGGCCTGTTCCTGGTCGTGGAGCTGGCCTTCTTTGGTGCCAACGCGGTGAAGGTGGCGGACGGCGGCTGGTTCCCGCTGCTGATGGCCATCGTCGTCTTCACGCTGATGACGACGTGGAAGCGGGGGCGCGACATCCTGGCGGCCAAGCTGCGCGCGTCCAGCATCCCCCTGAAGGAGCTGCTGGGCAGCTTCGGCGACCACCCTCCGGTGCGGGTGCCGGGCACGGCCATCTTCATGACGGGCAACGCGGAAGGCACCCCGCCCGCGCTGCTGCACAACCTCAAGCACAACAAGGTGCTGCACGAGCAGGTGGTGCTGCTGACCATCCTCTCCGAGGAGCTGCCGCACGTGCCGCCCAGCGAGCGCGTGGAGGTGGAGCCGCTGGAGCAGGGCTTCGTGCGCGTGGTGGCGCGCTACGGCTTCATGGAGAACCCAGGCATCCCCGACGTGCTGAAGCGCTGCCGCGAGAAGGGGCTCCAGTTCCAGCTGATGGGCACCAGCTTCTTCCTGGGCCGGGAGACGCTGATTCCCACCAAGCGCCCGGGCATGGCCGTGTGGCGCGAGGCGCTGTTCGCCTGGATGAGCCGCAACGCGCGCAGCGCCACCTCGTACTTCCGCATCCCGCCCAACCGGGTGGTGGAGCTGGGCGCGCAGGTGGAGTTGTAGCCCCGTGAACGCCGGAGCGGGGGCGGGTGTGCTTCACCCCACATCTGCCTTGACTCTTTGCGTTGAATGACGCTTCTGTGTCCTGGGCTGCGCCTCCCTGCCACATTTGCGTCCAGATTTACTGCTTAGTCGTAAAATTACGACGGGACGCAACAAATCGGACCGTATGCCGAGAATCATTTTCGTCCGCCGGAATTAATCTTCTGTCGGCGGAACGAAGCTCGGTATCTCGAAAACTGGTGTCCCCCGGCACCCCTCGTCCGAAATCAGGTCAGTCCATGCTCCTCGACATTGCGCCCTCGTCCGCGAATTCCGCTGTTGCCCCTGTTTCTGCCTGGGCTTCGTCGGAGCAGACGCTGGAGACGCTGTCGGGGCTGGCACCGCACACGCTGTTGACGCATGCGGACCTCTACCCGCGCATCTGCGTGCGGGACCCCTACTACGCCCTCAAGGACGTGACGGTGATGGGGGAGGGCGAGGTGGTGGCGCGCATCCCGGTGCAGCAGGACCCGGACGCGGAGGCGGGCCCCATTGGCCTGGGTGAGGCGGGGCGGCACCTGGCGATTCTGGGCTCGTGCGCGTCCGCGCTGATGTCGCCCAAGGACGGCCAGCACTTCTACCTGGCGTGCGGCGCGCGCGGGCAGTGGCTGCGCCCGGAGCCCATGGCCCGCGCCACGGACCTGCTGTGGGGGCTGGCGAAGGCGGAGTTCACCGGCCGCCGCACGGCCACCGCGCACACGCTGCTGTCGCTGCCGGACGGCACGCCGTTCTTCCGCCTGGAGGTGGACTACAGCGTGCTGTCCGCCGCCGCCTTCACGCGCCTGTTCGGCGAGGCCCGGGTGGACATGCGCCGCGAGCCGCGCCGCGACGATGGCGTGCAGCGCACCCCCGAGGAGTGGGCCCGGCTGCGGCAGAACCCCTACAGCAAGCCGCTGGCGCTGCGCGATTGGCGGCCGGATGGTGAGAGCCTGTCGGCCACGCTGGGGCCGGTGACGGCGGAGATGTGCAAGGGGCACTTCGCGCTGCACCCGGTGATGCCGGTGGCCGTGGTGGCCAGTGGGATGACGCGCGTGGCCACCACGCTGCTGCGCCGGCTGGAAGGCGCGCCGTGGGCCCGCTGCATGGCGAAGGACGTGCGCCTGAAGGCGGACACCCTGGCCTACGCGGGCCAGACGGTGACGTTCGGCGCCGTTCGCAGCGCGCACGACGGTGACGCGCACACCTTCACCTGCCAGGCGTCGGTGGGCGAGCGCGTCGTCGCCGAACTGGACGTCACCTACATCCGCGTGGACTGAGCGCCGCGCCTCAAGCCCACTGGATGTCGTAGTCCGCGCTGTCGATGCCTCGCGGCGTCGCGCGCGCGGTGCCTTGCAGGCCCAGCACCTTCAGCGCGCCGGTGAGGATGCCCTCATGGTAGGCGGGCGGCAGCATGTCCCGGCGCATGTGCAGTGTGCCGGAGGTGGGGCCGGTGGGCACGTAGTCGCGGCTGCCGTAGCTGACGGCCGCGCCGTAGCCCATCTGCGCGCCCGCGAAGAGCTTCTGCGGGTCCCCGCGGGAGATGATTCCGAAGATGAGCATGCCCGGCCCGGTGGAGAAGCGCGTCACGTCCTTCTCGCCGCAGGCATGGAAGACGGCGTCCTCGGGGCCCAGCAGCGGCTCCAGCGCGTCCGCCGCGCGGTAGAGGAGCGTCAGGAAGTCCCGCGCCGGGTACGTGAGCAAGTCCGTGTACGCCGCGCTCAGCGCCCCCGCGCGCACCGTTTCCAGCGCCGTCAGGCCCGCCTGCTGCTGGACCAGGCTGAGCACCGACTTGAAGAACAGCCCGCGCACCGAATCACCGGGGTGCACGGCCGCGAGCCGGGCCTCGAGCTCCGCCTTGTTGGACGGCATGGCGCGCCTCCTCACACCTCGTCGAGCAGCACCGGGGCGAAGCCCGCCGCGTCACACGAGGCCAGCACGTAGCGTACGCCGCCGCGCTCGCCCGTGAAGCCCGCGGCGATGCCGGCCGCGTGCAGGTGGCCATAGACGCACACCTTCGGTCCGAAGGCTTCGATGGGCTCGCTGAAGGCGGTGGCCTTCTCGTTCGCGTACACCGGCGGGAAGTGCACGGCCACCACGCGCACCAGCGGCGTGGCGCTGGCCGCCTCCTTCTTCTTCGCGTCCTCCATGGAGGCCGTCAGCCGGCGCGTCTCCCGCTCCACGTAGCCGGTGTCCGCCGCCTCGTCCCCCATCTCCCCGCCGGGCATGGGCGGCGCCTCCGGCGCGGTCCACAGGCGGCTGCCCGCAATCACCCATGGGCCCATGACGACGGCGTTGTTGTGGAGGAAGCCCTCCAAGGTGCGGAAGGGCTCCAACAGCTTGCGCAGCTTGGAGGCGGAGTCGCCCCACCAGTAGTCGTGGTTGCCGCGCACCAGCACCTTGCGGCCCGGGCGCGCGTCCAGCCACGCCAGGTCATCCATCACCTCGTGGGCCCGCGTGGCCCAGGAGATGTCCCCCGCCACGATGACCACGTCCTCCGGAGCCACCCGCTCATCCCACGCGCGCTGCAGCGGCAGGGGATGCTCGGACCACCCGAAGCGGTGCATGTCCTTCTGTCGCGTGGAGGGCAGGTGGGTGTCGCCGATTCCGAAGAGCCGCATGGCCCCCTCATAGCGGAAGCCCTCGCCCCTGTCGGCACCCTCGTCCTATCCCCTGCATCCGGTGTCACGCCAAAAGGTGGGGAGGACTGGAAAGGCAGTAAAGTGGTTTTACATGTGGCTGTCTCGAAACACGTCAGTGCGACATCGGCTGGCCAACCCGACGCCGCGATTGTCAGGGCTTACATGTGCGTCACTCCTGATTCCAAGTGGTTGCACTGTCGGGTGCCCGGTTTCGAGGGATGATTTCTTGACGGGAAGGTGGAGCATCGATGCTCCACCTCGGGTCGGGAAAAAGAGGTGCTCCCTGGGACCGCGTGGCTGGCATGCATGGTGCTCAGGCGTGGCCCCCTGCGCCGCTCCCGTGGGACGGGGGCGACCGTGGAGCTGCTGACCCCCCTTCAAGGAGTTTCCATGCACGTGTTGCGCAAGACGTTCGCGGTGACGGCCGCGGCCATGGCCCTGGCGGCCTGTGGCCCTCAGCCCGAAACGTCTCCGGAAGAAACGGCACCTGAGTCGCAGGTTCCCGCAGGCGCGGTGGACGACGCCGCCCGCGCGGTGGCCGACGCGGCTCGCCGCACGCCCAACGAACTGGACGCGCAGTTCGCGAAGGCCGCTGGTGAGTTCAACGTTCCGGTGAGCCTGCTCAAGGCCATCTCCTACGCGGAGACGCGCTGGGAGCACGTCCGCGGCGAGGAGGAGTTCGAGGGCCGCCCGGCGGCCTTTGGTCTGCTGGCCCTGCGCGGTCAGCTCATCACCGACGGCGCCGCCCTGGCGGGTGTGTCCGCGGACGCGGTGCGTGACGAGCCGCTGGCCAACCTGCGCGCCGGCGCCGCGCTGCTGTCGAAGTACGCCGACGAGGCGGGCATCGACCGCGCGGACCTGGGCGCGTGGGCCCCGGTGGCCGTGCGCCTGACGGACATCTCCGACCCGGACATCCAGGCGCACTACATCCACAACGACGTGTACGCCGTGCTGCGCGAGGGCGCGGGCGCGTTCACGCCGGCGGGCAAGGTGGCGGTGTCGCTGGATGCCACCCAGGTCGAGCCGAAGTTCGCCCTGCCGAAGATGCAGGCCCTTGCGGCCGGCCCGGACTACGCGGCCTCCATCTGGCGCCCGTCGCCCAACTACAACGCGCGGCCCGCTGGCATCGGTCAGCAGATGGTCGTCATCCACACCTGTGAGGGTGGCTACTCGGGTTGCTGGAGCTGGCTGACCAACTCCTCCGCGGGCGTGAGCGCGCACTACGTGGTCAACGAGAGCGGCACCGAGGTGTCGCAGCTGGTGCGTGAGTCGAGCCGCGCTTGGCACGTGGCCGCCGCCTACCGCAGCAGCCTCAACGGCGGCGTCAAGTCGAACCTCAACGGCCGGTCGACGAACGACTTCTCCATCGGCATCGAGCACGGTGGTTACGCCAGCTCGGCCTCGTTCTCCACGGGGATGATCAACACCTCCGCCAAGCTGACGTGCAACATCACCCGGGACCAGGGCATCCCGCGCGACAGCTACCACATCGTGGCGCACGGCCGGCTGCAGCCGGAGACCCGCACGGACCCGGGCCCCAACTGGCCGTGGTCCACGTACATCAGCAAGATCCGCAGCGAGTGTGGTGACGGCGGCGGTGGAACGAACCCGGTCATCGTCGTGGACAGCAACAACGCCAACAACGACTCCAGCAAGGGCTACATCGCGGTGCCGTCCTCCTGGGCGCGTGGCACCAGCGCGGGCTACTACGGCAACGACTACTACTACGCCTCCACGCAGCCCATCTCCGAGCCGGCGGTGTTCCACTTCCACATGCCTGCGGCGGGCAGCCGGACCATCCAGGCCTGGTGGGTGGAGGGCACCAACCGCTCTCCCTCGGCGCCCTTCATGATTACGCACGCGGGCGGCAACAGCACGGTGACGGTGAACCAGCAGACCAACGGCAGCAAGTGGGTGACGCTGGGCACCTACAACTTCAACGCCGGCTGGAACAAGGTGCAGCTGAGCCGCTGGGCCACCGAAGGCTACGTCGTCATGGCGGACGCCCTCCGGATTCAGTGAGGTGGTGATGCGGGGCCTTGAACGGCTTCAGCGTTCCTGGCCGTGGCGAGCGCGGTGTCTGACCGCGCTCGCCGTGCTCGGTGTCGGATGTTCCGGCCGGTGTGGCGGGACGTCCGGCCCCGGGCCGCTGTCCAAGGAGGAGGCTGGCGCCATTCCGGGCGCGGTCATCTTCTTGTCGGAGCGGGCAGGGCGGAAGGATGTCTGGAAGGTGAGTCCGGACGGTGTGGAGACGCAGCTGACGCGCGGCGAGGAGGACGTGTACCCCGGTCCCCTGTCGCCGGATGGCAAGTCGCTGCTCGTCATCTCCGCGGCGGAGGAGGGCGGGCTGCACCGCCAGCAGATGCGGGTCCTGCCGCTGGATGGCAAGAGCCCGGCGGTACCGCTGCACCCACCTCGGGCGCGTGCGCGCAACGCGAGCTGGGCGCCGGATGGCACCTGGTTGGTGGCCGAGTCCGACGCGGAGGGCTTCAGCGACGTGGTGCGCCTGGAGCCCCGTGAGGGTGTGCCGGAGGTGCGCCTCACGCAGGTGCCACAAGGCTGCTTCGAGCCGGCGGTGTCTCCGGATGGCAGGGAGGTGGCCTTCGTGTGCAGCCGCGAGGGCGACCCCGAAGTCTACGTGGCGAACGCGGACGGCAGCGGTGAGCGCCGCCTCACCTTCTTCCACCATGAGGACCGCACGCCGAAGTGGAGCCCGGACGGCAAGTGGCTCGTCATCGTCAGCGATCGCGAGCGCAAGGACCGGCTGTACTTCCTCCGTCCTGACGGTTCGGACCTGCGCGCCGTGTCGGGCGAGTCCTTCGTGGGCGACGAGCGCGAAGCCGCCTGGAGTCCGGACGGGCAGCGGCTGGTCTACGTGAGCCGTCTGCCGGATGGGAACGCCCGCATCTGGATGGTGCCGGTGGCGGGCGGCGCGCCGGTGGCCCTGACGGACGGCAAGCACCGGGACGACATGCCCGCGTGGAGTCCGGACGGGAAGTACCTGGCCTTCGTGTCCGAGCGCCAGGGCGACACGGACGTGTACCTCATGCGCGCGGATGGCAGCGGCCAGACGCGTCTGACGAGCGCGAAGGGGCCGGACTGGCTGCCGCGCTGGGCGCCTACGCGCTGACGGCGGAGCCGTCTCCCGCCGCCGGGTCCTGGCCATCCGGGACCTGGGGCGGGAGCGGGTTCGCGCCGGGCGGAGCCACGGGCAGGCTGAACCTGAAGGTGGAGCCTCGGCCGAGCTCGCTCTCCACCCAGATGCGGCCGCCGTGCGCTTCGATGATGAGGCGGCTGATGTACAGCCCCAGCCCCAGGCCCTTCGCGTCCGACGCGCTGCTCTTCTGCGTGCGGTAGTACTTGTCGAAGACGTGGGCGGCGTCTTCCGGGCTCAGCCCGGGGCCCAGGTCCGTCACCGACACCACCACCTGTCCCGGCTGGAGTTGGACGCGCACGGTGATGGGCTGCCCACCGGGGCTGTACTTGGCGGCGTTGCTCAGCAGGTTGGCCACCACCCGCTCCAGCCTCGCCGCGTCCATCCAGACGGGGGGCAACGCGCCTGGGACTTCCATGTGGAAGCGCTCGCGCACGTCGGGGGCCACGTCCCGCTCCATCACCTCTTCCAGGAAGCGCGCCAGGTCCCGGGGCTCGCGGCGCAGCGTGTCCCGCTGGGACTCCAGCCGCGAGCCTTCCAGCAGGTCCTCAATCATGGTGCTCATCCAGGCCACGCTGCGCTGGATGGACTCCGTCATGGATTCCTCCCGCTCCAGGTTCCGCTCGCGCAGGGCGCGCCGTAGCAGGCCCACGCGCAGGCTGATGGTGTGGAGCGGATTGCGCAGGTCGTGGGAGATGAGGCTGACGTATTCCTCGCGGAGCCGGTCCAGCTCGTGGCGCGTCGTCACGTCCTGCGCCGTGGAGACCACGCCGCGCACCTTTCCGGTGGGACCGAAGACGGGAGCCGCGGTCATCAACACCGGCAGCCGGCTCCCGTCGGGGTGGAGGATGAGGAACTCCTCGGGCCCCGCGAGCTGGCCCGTGAGGAGCGCGCGGACGATGGGCACGTCCTCCCTGCGGACCGGCTTGCCGTCGGTGGTGAGCACGAACGGGTTGTTCCCCATCATCTCCAGCCTCACGCCCTTCAGCGGGCGCCCGAGCAGCTGCTCCGCGACGGGATTGGCCACCAGCCCGCCGCCGTCCGCCTCCGCGAAGACGATTCCCACGGGCGTGTGGTCCAGCAGGGCCTGCACCTGGCTGCGCTGCATCTCCGCTTCCTCACGGGCGCGCTGGACCTTGGCGAGGTACCGCTCCCGCTCCGTCACGTCGCGGACGACGGCGAGCACGCTGGGACCCTCCGGGCCTGACACCGGGCTCAGCCGCACCTCCAGCGACAGCGGGCTGCCGTCCTTGCGGCGGCCTTGGATGGCGTGCTCGCCCAAGCCGGTGTCCAGGCTCCGGCCACCGAAGAGTCCTTCGGGGATCAGCACCTCCACCTCGCGTCCCAGCAGCTCCTCGCGCGGGTAGCCGAACACCCGCTCCGCCTCCGTGTTGACGAAGCGCAGCAGGCCGTGCGCGTCCACCGTCAGCAGCGGCGCGGGGGTGGTCTCCAGCAGGCCCCGGTAGCGCGCTTCGGAGGCCTCCAGCGCCGCGGTGGCCTGTTGGCGGTGGGCTTCAATGTGGTCCAGGGCCCGCGCGGACAGGAGCACGAGCGCCGCGCCGCCCGCGCTCACGAAGGTGGCGAAGATGGGGAGCTTCGCCTCCAGGTTGATGGCGCGCACCTCGTGCAGGAGCATCAACACCATGCCCAGCACCGAGGGGCCGAGCAGCGTCACCGGCACCAACCGGCGCGCGAGGAAGCCGCCGAGCGAGTCGCGGGTGATGCGGCTCATCAGTCCCAGCCCTGGCCGTGCGCAGAGCGTGCCCACCGCCAGCAGCATCAGCGTCAGCGCGGTGGGCAGGCCCATGCTGCGCTCGGCGAGGAAGGGCAGGGTGCCCACCGTCAACAAGGGGCCCATCAACAGGCCGTTGAGGCCCAGCGTCGAGCTCACCAGCGACAACACGACCAGCGTGTCGCGCGGCCGGACGGAGTGGCTCCGCTCAGGGAGGGCCAGGGCCATGCCCAGCAGCGTCATGCAGGTGGCGGAGAGGGGAGAGGGCCGAGGGAGCACCGAGGCGTGTCCATCGAGCAGGCGCAGCATGACGCGCTCCATCCCCAGGTCCCAGCCGGTGATGTCGCGCAGGAGACTCACCGCGCCGATAGCCATCGTCACCAGCGCGCAGGCGGTGGCCGTGTGGTCCTGATGGCGGAACGGGCGGGAGCGCAGCCGCAGGCCCAGGGCGGCGCCGCCGAAAACCATGGCGATGCCCGTCACCGGCGTCATGGGGATGCCGGCCACGCCGGGCCTCAGCATCTCCACGTCCCAGGCCCAGCCCAGGAGGTACAGCGCGCCCACGAGCGGGGCGCCCAGCGTCGCGAGCCAGGCGATGCCGCGGGCCATGGCTGCGCTCCGACGCTGCGGCCTCCAGCACTCGTTCATCGTGGCGTCCCCCAGGAACGCACAGGGCTCCTCCCGTGACGCACCGGCCCGAGGCCCCCCGTCGAGACGCTCCAGCGAGAGATGCGTCGCGCTCTTGCCTCCGGCATCGGACGCGAGTGCGGCGCAGCGATGGGTGCGGACGGTGGGGGCGCCGCCAGTCATTGGCTCGGGCCGTGCGCGCCTCCGTCGGAACATGGGGGCGGCCAGCGCGCGGGGCAGCAGGCCCCGAGCAGCCGAGTCGCGAGCGGAAGGCCGGGCGCCGCGCTGCCTAGGGAGGCGGGTGGAGGCCGGGATGGATGGTGAGCACCAGCCCCCAGCCCGGCGCCACGCCCACGTTGCGTGGCACGTAGCCGTCCGTGCCCGTGACGGACAGGAGGAAGGCCTCCGCGTCCACGCCCGAGTGGACGTAGACGAACAATCCGTCCGGGCCGGTGCCCTGCTGGTTCGCTCCCTGGAGGTCGGCGGTGGGGTAGTAGATGCGACCGGCCAGCGCCTCGCCGTCGGGGGCGACCTTCGCGCCAGCGACGGGATGGCCGCTGGCATCCACCACGCGCCCCAGCACGAAGCCGGCGTCGCGCAGGGTGGCCGCCCGGTTGTCGGTGTGGCCCCGGATGGCGCTCTCCCCCACGGCGACGCTGAGCGCGTCATGGAAGGCGTCCGGCAGCGCCCACACGCGCGCGCCGATGATGTCCGTGCGCGGCCGGGCACCGGTGAAGGTGGAGTCGTAGACGACGGTATGGGCGGGCACCAGGCCCGCGGCCTCCGCGCCCACCGCGAGGCTCAGATGCATCTCCCGCACCGCCACGTCGCGCACGGTGAAGGCGCCATCCGCGGCGGCCGGCGCGGTGCCGAAGGTGGCGTTGGCGTCATTCACCGCCAGCCGCAGGGGCTCCGCGGCGGTGAGGGGCGCTCCCTCCAGCGAGGGCAGGGGCAGGCCCCGGGCCTCGAGCAACCGCCGGGCCTCGGGGAGCAGGTCCACCGTGCCGCTGACACCAATGCGGAGGTTGTCCAGGTCCACGGCCTCGGCGTCGTCGGTCTGCACGCCAGGGTCGGGTGTGTAATCGCCAGGGCCGCAGCCCAGTGAGAGTCCCAGCACGGCACATGGAACCATCAGGAGAGGACGCATCATCGCGGGAAAGCTCTCCACGGCCTCACGTGGCGGCAATCCACCCCACGCTCCGTCCGTCCCCTGGTCGACGCCGCGGTGGTGCTGGCCATGGGGCCAGAGGGCGCCGCGCTGTCCGAAAAACATCAGCGCCGCGCCCCGGAGTGGGACGCGGCGCCGTTCATGTGGAAGCCAGGTGTTGTCGAACCGTCACCCGCCCCGCGGTGGGGCCCGACTCAGCGCCAGCGGCTGTTGCCGCCGGAGGAGGACGACGAACCCGAACGGCCGGACGGAGGCGCACTGGACCCCGAGGAAGAACTTCCGCTGCTGCTGCCACCGCGTCCCCAGCCGCCGCCGCTGGAGCCCGAGCTGCTTCCGCTACTTCCGCTACGGTTGCTGCTGCCGCTGTTGCCGGAGCTGCTGCCACCGCGCCCCCAGCCGCTGCCGCTGGAGCCCGAGCTGCTGGAGCCCGAGCTGCTGGAGTTGCTGGAGCTCCCGCTGCTCCCGGAGTTGCCGCTGCCCCAGCGGTTGCCGCTGTTGTTGTCGCGCGAGTCGTCGTCCTTGGGCGCGGCGTTGTTCGTGGTGCGCCCCGGGGGAGGGCTGCTCCGGCCGCTGCCGGAGTTGTTGCTGGGCGCGACGTTGCTCGAGGTGCGTCCCGCGGGAGGGCTGCTCCAGCCGCTACCGGAGTTGTTGCTCGAGGTGCGTCCCGCGGGAGGGCTGCTCCAGCCGCTGCCGGAGTCGTTGCCCTGGCCACGTGACGGCCGGTGGTTGCCACCCGAGTTGGAACCGCGCGGCGTGGTCCAGCGCGTACCTCCCGGGGGCGGCCGGGTGCCGCTGTACGTGTTGCCAGGCACCACGGGGCGGGAGGGGTGGTTGGAGGGGCGCGTCGCCGGGCGCACGTAGCCGTAGCCGGCGGAAGCGCTGTGCGTGCGGCTCCACACGTAGCCGCGGTTGCGCTCGTAGCGGTAGATGCTGCCCGTGCTCGGGTAGTAGTCGTGGGAGTGGCGCCCGTGCATGTTGCAGAGGCCGCCGTGCGCGTGCGGGTGGTCGTTCCAGTACCAGACCACCGACGGGCCACTGTAGTAGTACGCGTCGTCCGAGTAGACGTAGTACGTCGTGGTCGGCTCGTAGTCGTGGACATGCACGTGCGAGTACGGGCACCAGCCGCCGCCGAAGTCATCGGGGATGGGGTGGTCGCTCGAATAGCTGTACTCGATGACCTGAACCGGGGCGTGGTGACGCGCCGGCCCGTGGACGTGGGCGACACAGCCAGTGCCCATCATCAGGGCAAGCGGAACGGCGAGGGCGAGCAGGCGGCGCATGTGGTGACTCTCCTGGGCGGAGTGGACGGCCGGGCCGTCCACCTTGCGGCCACGCGAGGAAGACGGCGGGGCGCGGAGAAAATTCACGCCCGGGTGCAGTCCCGCGTCAGGCATCCGCCAACCTCAGGATAGCGCCCTTCGTCCTCTGGTGGACACCGCCTGGGTGGTGTAGGGGGAAATGTGCGCGCTGCCTGTCCCGGAAGGGTGATCCGCGGCGCGTGGGGAGAAGCACCATGGCGGAGACTGAGTTCACTTCGGGCGCGAGCTGTCCGCTCCACCCGGGATTCGAGGCGGTGGGCACCTGCTCCCGCTGCGGCAACTTCATGTGCCGCACCTGCGGCGAGGGTGGCTCGCAAGCCTGGTGCCCGTCCTGCCGTCAGCGCGAGGGCGTGGGGCAGGCCTTTCCACTGAACCGCGAGAACTGGAGCGTCTCCGGGCTGATGGACCTGTCCTGGGATGCGTTCAAGCGCGAGTGGGTGATGCTCTGTGTCGGCGTGCTCATCTTCCTGGCGGGGTCCTTCGCCGGGCAGGTCGTCTCGCAAATCTTCTCCGTCGTCAGCGGCCTGACGGGGAGCGTTGTCGTCACCGTCCTGGGCTTCATCGTCGGGATAATCGGCTCCTACGCCATCCAGGGAGCGGTAACGATGGGCTTCCTCCGGATGTGCATGGACGTGCTCAGCGGTCGGCGCGCGGACTTGACGCGGATGTTCAGCCAGTTCGGCAAGATTCCCCAGTACCTGGGGACCCTGTTCCTGTCCTTCCTGCTGATGCTCCCGCTTCTGTTGCTCATCGTCGTGGTGGCGCTGGGCGCGGGGCTGGCGACCGGCACCCTGTCCTGGTCGGAGCTGGTGGCGCTGAAGGACCTGCCGCCCTCGGAAATGGACGCGGCCTTGAAGCCCATGGTGCCGGCCTTCGCGGTGATGGGGCTGGTGGCCATCGCGCTCTACATCTTCCCGGGCGGGTGGCTCCTCACGCCGCTCATCCTGATGCAGCCTGAGCTGGCCCGGACCGAATCGCCCGGCGTCGTGGAGACGCTGCGCCGCTGCTTCGCCTACTCGCGCGGTCAGCGCCTGCCCATGATTGGAACGGTGCTGCTGGGGGGCTTGCTCGCCATGCTGAGCGTGTTCCTCTGCTGCGTGCCTGTGATTCCCGCCCTGGGCTTCTTGCAGTTGCTGATGGCCGGGCTCGTCTTGGCGCTCAGTAGCGGCGCCGAAGAGGCCTGAGCCTTCCCTCTACATGGGGCCTTGCGCGCCCGTCGCGCGCAGGGCCTCCGGAAGGGTGGGGTGCCTCAGTGCACCACTCGCTCGGGTGAACCCGAGCGGGGCACGGACACCTTGCCCAGGCACGCGAGGATGTGCTCGCGGTACTCGGCCAGCTCACGCAGGCCGCACAGCATCCACCGGCCGCCGATGACGAGCGTGGGCACGCCCCGCACGCCGCGGTGGGTGGCATCCCGGTGCTCGTCGAGGATGAGGCGGCGCGTCTCCTCCGAGCGGAAGGCCGCGGAGAATTCGTTCATCGCCAGGCCCACGCGCGAGGCCAGCTCGAACACCACGTCCGGGCGGGACACGTTGACGCCCTGCTCCAGCGCGGCGCGCTGCATGGCGCGGGCGAGGAACGCGCGCGCCTGCGGGCCCTGCAGCCGCGCCGCTTCCAGTGCCGCCAGCGCCGGCACGCTGGTGCGCGGTGGATCTCCCCCGAGCCACAGGTCCGTGGACAACATGCGCGCGGCGGCGTCCGGTTCGCGCTGTGCGCGCTCGACCTCCTCCACCAACGCGCGTTGTTCGCGCGTCGTGGGCAGCACGTCATGGACGCGCAGCGGATACGGCCTGACGCTCCAGCGAACGGCTTCGCCCATCTCCTGGCGCAAGACATCCAGGCGCAGGTCGGCGAGGTAGCACCAGGAACAAAGCACGTCCTGGTAGACGGTGATCTGCAGCGGCTTGTGCAGCGTTTTCATTTGAGGGCCGCCAGATTAGAGGGCCACCCGCGTCGCTGCCAACTCCTCAGGACACGCGGGTCACGGAGGCATTCCTGAGTTCCTGAGGAGCATGCAAGGTGCCTTGCCCCGGCTGCGCGTCTGCTCGAAAGCAGGCGAGCAACCTCACGTGACCCGGGTTCGCGCTCACCCGGCGCGCTTCGCCTCGGCGTACTTCAGCGCGTGGTCGATGATGGCCCCCGCGATGTCCATATGCGTGGCGCGCTCCAGGCCCTCGAAGCCCGGGCTGGAGTTGATTTCCATCAGCCGGGGGCCGGCGTGGCCCTCCAGCATGTCCACGCCCGCGACCTCCAACCCGACGACGCGCGCGGCCCGCACGGCTGCTTCCATGTAGGGTTCGGTCAGCTCGATTGCCTGCCCTTCACCGCCGCGGTGGATGTTGGAGCGGAACTCGCCGGACTTGGCCTTGCGCCGCATGGCGCCCACCACGCGGTCACCCACGACGAGGGCCCGCACGTCCCGTCCCTCGCTCTCCGCGACGAACTCCTGGAGCACGATTTCCTGTCCCAGGTCCCAGAAGGTGTCGAGGATGGTCTGCACCTCCGACAGCGTGTGGGCAATCATCACGCCCACGCCCTGGGTGCCCTTGATGAGCTTGATGATGACGGGCAGCCCGTTGACCTCCTCCACCAGCCGGCGCACGTTGCTGCGGTCGTGCGCCATGACGGTGCGGGGGATGTCCAGCCCGGAGCGCGACAGGAACTGCAGCGCGCGCAGCTTGTCGCGGCTGCGCGCGATGGACGTGGGCGGGTTGAGGACGGGCACGCCCATCATCTCGAAGTGGTTCACCACCGCCAGGCCATAGGCGGTGATGGACGCGCCGATGCGCGGCACCACCACGTCCACGCCACGCACCTCCACGCCGCGGTACGTCATGCGCGGTGCGTCTTGCGCGAGCAGCAGGCAGCAACGCAGCGTGTCCAGCACCAACGGGCGGTGGCCCCGCGCGCGGATGGCGGCCACCAGCCGCCGCGTGGAGTACAGCGCGCGCTTGCGGGACAGGATGACGACCGTCTTCTTCGCGTGCCCTCGCCGTGGGGCCCGCTCGGGACGGTCGGGTGCCTGGGACCCGGGCGGGACCGGGACCTTCTTCGGCTTCACTTTGCGCGGGGACATGGGCGGGGCGCGAGAGCCTAGCACGGACGCCCGCGAGGGGCGGGCCTCGTGGGGGGCCTTTGCTATCCTCGTGCGCAGATGAGTGCTCCCCCTCTGCACCCTGACGACATCCACACCAGTCCCGGCGACGTCGGACAAGACCTGAACCACTCTCCGTTGTTGGGCGAAACGCTCGTGGTGGACCCGCGCACCACGGTGAAGCTCCACAAGTGCCGCCTGGCCGTCACCTCCGGACCGGACACCGGCCGCTCGGTGGTGAGCGACAAGGAGCGGCTGCGCTGCGGCGCGCATCCAGGCAATGACCTGGTGCTGGTGGAGGATCGCACCGCCAGCCGTCATCACTTCGAAATCCAGTTCACCGAGCGCGGCTATCTGCTGGTGGACCTGGGCTCCACCAACGGCACCTTCCTGGATGGCCGGCGCATCGAGCGGGCCTACCTGTCACCGGGCTCGCAGATTCGCGCGGGCTCGTCGGTGCTGACCTTCGCGCCGCTGGATGAGGAAGTCACCATCGAGCCCGACCGCGAGGGCGAGCTGTGCGACATGGTGGGGCAGAGCGTGAAGATGCGGCAGATATTCGGCCTCATCAAGAAGATCGCCCCCATGGGTGTGTCCGTCATCATCCAAGGTGAGACGGGCACCGGGAAGGAGCTGGTGGCGCGCGCCATCCATGAGCTGTCCGGCCGCACGAAGGGGCCCATGGAGGTGCTGGACTGCGGCGCCATTCCCCCCAACCTCATCGAAAGCGAGTTGTTCGGCCACGAGAAGGGCGCCTTCACCGGCGCGGTGAGCAGCCGGCCGGGCGCCTTCGAGCGCGCGCACGGGGGCACCATCTTCCTGGATGAGCTGGGCGAGCTGCGGCTGGACCTTCAGCCCAAGCTGCTGCGCGTGCTGGAGAACCATGAAGTGCGGCGCGTGGGCGGCAACGACGTCATCGAGGTGGACTGCCGCGTCATCGCCGCCACCAACCGCGACCTGATGAAGGAGATTCAGGGCGGAGGCTTTCGCGAGGACCTCTACTTCCGCCTGTCCGTCATCACCATCCAGCTGCCGCCGCTGCGACAGCGCCGCGACGACATCCCCCTCATCCTCAAGCGCGCGCTCGCGGACCCGGAAGTGGTGGGCAAGCACGGCAAGAAGCGCTTCTCCGCGGAGTCCCTGGGCCTGCTGATGTCGTATTCATGGCCCGGCAACGTGCGTGAGCTGATGAACGTATTGTCTCACGTCCTCACTTTCAGTGAGGGCGAGGAGATTCAGCCCGCACACCTGCCGCCCCGCGTGCGGGGACAGGTCCGCGAAGGGCCGCTGCCCTTCAACGAGCACCTCTCCTTCAAGGACGCCAAGGAGCAGCTGCTGGAGAACTTCGAGCGCGAATACATCACCAGCGTTTTGACGCGCTGCGAAGGAAACCTGTCTCGCGCCGCGCGTGAGAGTGGGCTCCACCGGAAGTCGATTGAACGACTGGTGAAAAAGTACCAGCTGGATACAAAGGGGATGAAGTCGCGTTAGCCCCATGAGTCAGCGGTGGATGCTGTAACTTGGTTGTTTCACGCCAGAAAAACGCGTTTGTCGCAGAGCCGTGTTCTCCTGTTCGCGATGCAAGGAACGCCCCGTCAAGTTGACGTATGTCCGATCGCGGCTGAATCCCCGGAACATACGTTCGCCATGAATTCTCAGCGTCCGAGCCGTGGAAGGCAGTCCGGCCAGGCGATGGTGGAGGCGGCTTTGTCGCTTCCGCTCGTCGTGTTCCTGGTCTTGGGCACGCTTCAGCTGTTCCTGATGCTGCAGGCGCGCGTGCTCGCGCAGTACGCGGCCTTCCGCGCGACGCGCGCGGGCAGCGTGGCCCATGGCGAGTGCGAGCGGATGAGCCACGCGGCCATCCTCGCCTTGTTGCCTTCGTTCCACTCCTTCATCGGCATGCGCACGCCGGAGGTCGGCGGCGAGCACGGTGGTGGCGTGGGCGCACCCGAGCGGCTGGCCATGGCCTTCGCGCCGCGCCGGGACAACCGGTACCAGGCCGGGCTGGACGGCGTGCACACCGGCAGCATCGTGTGGATCAACCGCGGCCTGGCGGGCGGCGGCGTGGAGAGCCCGCAGGACCGTGGCTTCGACGACCCGGGGCACCTGCGGCGCCTGGAGGTGCGGCTCATCTATTGGTACCCGATGCGCATCCCCTTCGCGAACTGGGTGATGTCCCGGATGTTCCTCGCGCAGCTTGGCATCCAGGACTACACGGCTGCCAATCCGCTGGTGCTGGCCGAGCGCAACGCCAACTGGGGCGCGGGTGAGTTCACCAGCACCTACGCGTTGGCGGCGGACGTGCGCGACGAGCTGGCCAGCCGCGTGGGCCGCCGTGAGTACGTGTTCCCCATCGAAACCAGTTTCACCATGCGGATGATGACGCCCGTCAAGGCGCGTCACTTCGCCTCCATGGACTGTCCCCGATGAATCGTTCTCATTCCCGTGGCCAGACGATGGTGCTGTTCGCTCTCGGCACGTTGCTCATGGTGCTGATGGTGACGCTGACGCTGTCCTTCACCATGAAGGTGCGCGAGCGCATCGAAGCCCAGACGGTGGCGGACGCGGCGGCCTTCTCGAACGCGGTGGCCACCGCGCGCACCTTCAACAACATCGCCGTCATCAACCGCGTGCAGATCGCGCACGCGGTGGCCCAGGCGGGCGCCGCCAGTCTGGTGAGCTGGGCCAGCCTCTACCGCGCGCAGCTCAACGCCGCTCGCGGGGGCTACAGTGACTGGGAGTGGCCGTATCAGCTGAACGTCATCACCGGCTGCCCCTGCGCCTGGAAGAGCGCGTCGTGCGCGCGGCGCTGCCGCTGCGGCAGTAAGGGGCTGCGCGACCTGGGCAATCTGCAGCGGAAGCTGCGCATGGAGGACCAGCGGGTCAACGCCGTCTTCCAGGCGTATGAGCCGCTGTTCGCGCTCCAGATGCGCGGGCACCAGCTGGCGCAGAACGCGCTGTACCTCGCCCAGCAGCAGAACTACCAGGAGCTGAAGGACGCGGTGGACTCGCAGCGGTTCACCAACCAGATTCTCTCCAACATCAACCCAGGCGCGAACGCCACCGATGCCGCGTGGCAGGTGCCGCCCATCGGCGGCGTCAACAAGGACGAACTCACGGGCGGACTGGCCTGCACGCAGGGCGGCGCGGTGTGCGACGTCCCGGCGACGGTGCAGCACGCGGTGAATGCCGCCATGGGCAGCCGCGGCTTCCACTTCGTCACGTGGCGGCAGGACCTGGACTACGTCGCGCACCTGGCCAACCTGGCCTGGGTCATCAACCCGCCGGACATGGTGCTGGTGGAGGTGGCGACGCAGGGCACGACGCACTTCGGCAAGAAGGGGCGGCAGATGCCGATGATCATGCCCTTCGCGCCCGCCATCACCGCCGAGGACGAGGGCAGCATCCTCTATCTCTACAACCACATGGCCAACGGCGGCGGCGCGCCGTGCCCCGCGGCCGTGGGTGGCACGGAGGGCGTCGAGGCGAGCCTCGTGTCCTCCGGTGGCGCGATGCCCACGCCCGAGCACCGCTGGACGGGCGGCAGCGACCCCAGTCCCTACATGCGGCACATGCTGATGCCTTGCATGAACCCGGTGTCGAGCTGCCCGGGCATCTGGCCACTGTTCCTGGACTACAACCTCACCCAGTTGCTGGACGGCGGCGACAACAACTACGGCCAGCCCAAGAACTTCGCGGTCGTGCAGCGCAACCTGCGCACGCGTGAGCTGGACCCGTGGGACTACTCGTTCCGCTACCGCTTCGAGCGCGGCAGCACCGGCACGCAGTTCGACAACCGCAGCTTCCAGATGGCGGATGGGACGGCCAACGACGTCCAGACGGCCATGGCCACGGGCATCGCGTACTTCCACCGGGGCCACAGCGTGGCGTTCCACCACTGGAGCGAGCCGCCCAACCTGCTCAATCCATTCTGGCGGGCCACGCTGGTGGCAGCGGACACGGACGAGTCCGGTCTGGATGACGCCGCGAACACGCTGGACCTCAGCGCGCCCGCCGCGGCCCGCACGCTGCGGGCCCTTCGCTCCGTGGGCTACAGGGGAATCCAATGATGAAGAAGACCCTTCGCTCCAGGCATGCCCGGGGCCAGTCGCTGGTCGAAGCGGCCCTTGGCGTCACGCTCTTCGTCACCATCGTCACCTTCGGCATCCATTTCGCCGAGGTGGGCTTCCTGTCCTTGAAGGTGCAGGAGGCCGCCATCTCCGCGCTCTGGGATGGCACGCATGGGCAGATGCACCACATCCCCGTGAACTACGACCCCGCGGGCAGCTCCATGCGGGACGCCGCGAATGACGCCCAGGCGCGCTACGCGGACTTCAACGGACTGTCCTCCACGACGGGCGCGGGCATCACCCAGGCGCTCACCACCGGCAGCAACATGGCGGTGGATTGTGAGATGGGCGTGGGCGTGGACTGGGGCGGCACGGCCGTCACCCGGGCGACCTATCGCGACAACGGCGGCACCGCGTGCCGCGCCTCCGCCACCCTGGCCGCGTGGCGCTTCCCCCGCTCGTTCCTGGACCAGGGCGAGGCCGGCCTCTACAAGAAGCGAAATATGGAGGATTCGCTCGCCAGCCTGCAGGTCTGCGCGGTGGGGCGTCCGGTGGGCGGCCGCTGCACGGGCAGCTACTCCATGCTCATCGACGACTGGGGCCTGGCCGGCCAGTTGGAGGCCGCCACCTGCAACATCATCATGCAGGACCAGCTCCTGCCCTGCACCAACGCGCCGTACCATGCCGCGGTGTTCAGCATCTACACGCCCACGGTGCTCGCCATCCCCGGGGCGGCCAGCATGCTGGCCGAGCAGACGCTCTTCTGGAACCCGCTGCCGCCCACGGCCCTGGCCATGGTGGGCCTGGGCATGAAGGAGCGGACGATGTGGATCAGCGCCGCAGGCGAGGACGTCATCAACTTCAATCAGTTCCCCACCTTGATGGACCCCATCAACATGGGCGTCTGGGGAACGTCTCCGGGTTCGGCGCTGGGTGGCATCACCACGCTGCCGTACGCGGCGGCCCACCTGCAGCGCTTCAGCAAGGGCGCGTGCTTCCTTGGAAAGGACTGCGACTGACATGATTCGCTTCTCTGGATGGATTCAGCTGGCCCTGGTGTCGGCGGTGTTGTCGTCTCCCGCGGCGCTGGCCGGGCGGACCGAGTGTGAGGCGGACTGTGGTGGCAAGGCCGGGTCGACGCTGGCCGAGTGCACGTCCCGGTGTCCGAACGGGGGCCGGGATGCCGCGTGTGCCTCGCGCTGCACGAAGAAGTTCCAGGAGCAGTTCGCGGCGTGTTCGAAGCGCTGCCCCCCACGGGACAACATCGAGTCGCCTCGCAAGACGGGCTCGCGCCCGCAGCCCCAGGAGTTCGATGTCCCGGCCGAGGACGCGGTCGTCGAGTAGCCAACCGGCCGGTGAGGGGCGGCCATCTTCGTGGAGTGACGGATGAAGCAGGTGCTGCAGGGACTCCTCGCGGGAGTGCTGGTGCTGGTGGCCATGGAGGCTCGCGCCCAGCGCCTGCCGTTCACCTGGGACGTGCCCAAGGTGGTGGCGGTGGTGGACGTGCCGGGCACCGTCATGGCGGAGGGCGTCCCCGTGCGGATGTCCGCCGTGCTCAGCGCGGAGAAGCCAGAGGTCATCGGGCAGCACCTGGTGTCGCGCTTCCAGGCCTGGGAGCTCCATGTCCCCAAGCCGTCGCTCCAGCCGCAGCTGCTGCGCGAGACGATGATTACCGCGCTCGATACCAAGCAGTTCATCTCCTACACGGCCATCCTTCAGGCCAACCCGGACGGCACCACCACGGTGTTCATGGGCGAGGCGAACCTGGCGCAGGGACGGCAGCAGCCGCAGTCCTCCGTGGCGCCGGTGTTTCCAGGGGCCGCGGACTCGATGAAGGCGGAGACGGAGTCGGCGCGCACCCTCACGTATTCCGTCAACGCCAAGCAGGCGGAGGTGGAGGCCTTCTACCGGACCGAGCTGGGCAACGCGGGCTTCCGTGAGGAAGAGCCGCGCCTGTTCCGCTCGCCGAACGAGGAAATCAAACTGTCGTTCTCTCCCACGAAGGAGGGCCGGCTGGCGGTGGTGGTGGTGCGCCGGACCGTTGCCCAGGAGCCCGCGAGTCCCACCGCGGATTGAAGCCCTCTGGGGAGCGTGTTACGGCCGCTGTCGACATGAGCGACACGCCCCCGAAGGACAAGGACTTCAAGGATTCGGTCAACCTGCCGCGCACGGATTTCCCCATGAAGGGGAACCTGGCGCAGCTTGAGCCGCGCATGCTCGGCTGGTGGGCGGAGCGAGGGATTTGGGGGAAGATTCTGGAGCAGAACGCGGACGCGGAGCCCTTCGTCCTGCCCGACGGTCCGCCCTACGCCAACGGCCACCTGCACGCGGGCCACGCGCTCAACAAGGTCCTCAAGGACATCGTGGTGAAGTACCGGAACATGTCCGGCCGCCGGTGTGACTTCATCCCCGGCTGGGACACACACGGGCTTCCGATTGAGCAGGCCGTCGAGAAGCGGCTGAAGGACAAGAAAATCGACAAGCGCACGCTGGCTCGCGACGCCTTCCTGGAGGCATGCCGCGCCTATGCGCTGGAGTTCGTCGACATCCAGAGGGCTGAGTTCCAGCGCTTGGGCGTGTTCGGCTCGTGGGAGCAGCCGTACAAGACGCTCGACTTCACCTACGAGGCGCAGGAGATCCGCGAGCTGGCCGCCTTCGCGAAGCGCGGCATGCTCTACCGCCGCAAGAAGCCCGTGTACTGGTGCCTGTATGACCAGACGGCGTTGGCGGAGGCGGAGGTGGAGTACGAGAACCACACCTCGCCTTCCGTGTACGTGGCCTTCCAGGCCGGCGCGGAGCTGGCCGAGCGCGTGCCTTCGCTGAAGGGCAAGGACGTGGCCTTCGTCATCTGGACGACCACGCCGTGGACGCTGCCGTCCAACCTGGCCGTCGCCGTCAACCCGGAGTTCGAGTACGTCTTCTACCAGCTGGGCGCGCGCGTCATCTGCGTGGCCCGGGAGCTGCTACCCAAGGTGCTGGCGGAGGTGAAGGCGGATGAGCTGGCGGTGAAGCACGTGGAGCTGCCCGGCGGTGAAGTCTCCGCGGCGGCGCTGGTGGACCCGTCGCGCATCCTGGCGTACGCGCGCGGCGAGGAGCTGGAGCACCTGACGTACCAGCACCCGTTCTATCAGCGCCGGGGCCGCGTCATCCTGGGCGAGCACGTGACGCTGGATGCCGGTACGGGCCTGGTGCACACCGCGCCGGGGCACGGCCAGGAGGACTACGAGGTCGGCCTGCAGTACGGGCTGGACATCTACAACCCCGTTCGTCCGGATGGCCGCTACGACGACACGGTGGGGCCGGCGCTGGAAGGCCGGCGCGTGTTCGAGGCGAACCCCGTCGTCATCCAGTTGCTGGTGGAGAAGGGCGCGCTGCTCAACGGCGCCACGGATACGGTGGCGCACACGTATCCGCACTGCTGGCGCTGCCGCAATCCCGTCATCCTGAGCGCGACGTACCAGTGGTTCATCCCCATGGACGCGCCGTTCCACGGGACGCAGACGTTCCGGCAGGTGGTGCTGGAGCAGGTGGACAAGGTGCAGTGGGTGCCCTCGTGGGGGCACAGCCGCATCCGCGGCATGCTGGAGACGCGGCCGGACTGGACCATCAGCCGGCAGCGGACGTGGGGCGTGCCCATCTGCATCGCCTACTGCGAGGGCTGCGAGGAAGCCGTGGTGTCGCCCGAGTTGATGGAGCGGGTGGCCGCGGCGGTGGAGAAGGAAGGCGTGGGCGTGTGGTACCGCACGCCGGTGAAGGACTTCCTGGGCGCGGACTTCCATTGCCCTCGCTGCGGCAAGGGTGAGTTCCGCCGCGAGACGGACATCCTCGACGTGTGGTTCGACTCGGCGTGCATGTTCTCCGCGGTGCTGGAGAAGCGGCAGCGGATTCCGGCGGACCTCTTCCTGGAGGGCAGCGACCAGCACCGCGGTTGGTTCCATTCGTCCATGCTGGTGGCGGTGGGCACGCGCGACATGTCGCCGTACAAGGCCTGCCTCACGCACGGCTTCGTGGTGGACGGCCAGGGCGAGAAGATGTCCAAGAGCCGCGGCAACGTGGTGGCGCCGGACAAGGTCATCCAGCAGTACGGCGCGGAGGTGCTGCGCCTGTGGGTGGCGGCCAGCGACTACCGCAATGACGTGCGCCTGTCGGACCAGATTCTGAAGGGCCTGTCGGAAGGCTACCGGAAGATTCGGAACACCATCCGCTACGCGCTGAGCAACCTCTACGACTTCGACCCGGCGAAGCACGCAGTGCCGGAGGCGGAGCTGCTGCCGCTGGACCGCTGGGCGCTGGGGCGGCTGGCGGAGGTGGTGGCGCGGGTGCGCAAGGCGTACGAGGACTACGAGTTCCACCTCGTCTACGCGACGGTGGTGGACTTCGTCGCCGGTGACTTGTCGGCGGTGTACTTCGACATCCTCAAGGACCGGCTCTACACGTGGCGCGCGGACGGGCAGCCCCGGCGCGGCGCGCAGACGGTGCTGTACGAGGTGGCCTCGGTGCTGCTGCGCCTCCTGGCGCCGGTGATGAGCTTCACGGCGGAGGAAGCGTGGCAGACGCTGCCGGGCAAGCCGGCGGAGAGCGTCTTCCTGGGCGGCTTCCCGGTGGTGTCCGCGAAGTTGGACCCGGCGCTGGCCGAGCGCTACGCGAAGCTCTTCGTGGTGCGCGGCGCGGTGCAGGGCGTGCTGGAAGCGGCGCGGCGGGACAAGCGCATCGGCTCATCGCTGGAGGCGCGGGTGGTGCTGACGGCGGAGGGCGCGGCGCGCGACTTCCTCCAGGCGAACCAGGCCGAGCTGCCGGGCCTCTTCATCACCAGCCAGGTGGAACTTGGGGACGTGAAGGGGGACGCGGCGCAGACGTTGGAAGTGGCACAGGCCTTCGGCGAAGGCGTCCGCGTCACGGCCGAGGTGCTCCCAGCGCACGGCGAGAAGTGCCCGCGCTGCTGGACGTATTCGGAAGCGGTGGGGCAGGGCGGCGACGTCTGCCTCAAGTGCCGCGAGGCCCTGGCGGCGTAGTGGGCCGCCTTCGAGGAGCCCTCCCCGGCGGGTGTGTCCGGGGAAGGGTCCTCTTCAGGTGCCGGCAATGCTCAGTTCACGCACTCGACGACCTGGTTCTGGGTCGATGCGTGAGGGTTGCAGTCCAGCACGTTGGCGAGGCCCGTCCGTGGCTCCACCTGGATGAGGCTGCGCGCGCGGCCCGAGGTGAAGTCGAAGCGGAGGTTGCCCGGGGCAGCGGCGTCCAACGCGGGCAGGTCATCGAGAAAGTCTCGCATGCAGGTCAGGTCGCCGGGGCGCACGGGGCGGCCGGAGCCGGGCATGTAGCAGAGCCCGTGAATCGCGGACGCGTTCATGGAGACGGGAATGACGATGTCCTGACCCACCTCGCTGCAACAGTCCGGATTGGCGCGACAGGTGGTGTTCTCACAGCCGTTCGCGGGGCAGCTCGCGTTGTCCCATTCATTGTCGCACCGGAGCTGTTCCCACCGGGCCACCGTGCGCAAGGTTTCATCGCCGCGAGGCACGTTCTCCTCCACGACGATGCGCACGGGCTGGTTGGTGGAGATGGCGCGCTGCCGGGCGCGGAGCGTGGAGGCCCACAGCTCGCGCGTGGCTTCATTCTCGCGTTGACGGTTGACGGGCGTCTGGATGCCCATCAGCGCCGCGGCGAGCAGGATGGAGGCGATGGCCACCGTGACCATCATCTCCAGCAATGTGATTCCGCGTGTGTGCCTCATGCTCAATTTTCCGTCAGGCGGGGCTGCAGGCTGCCTGCCGCGAAGTTCCGGAGCGTCACCCGGAAGGTGAAGGTGCGTCGCTTGAAGCCGTCAATCGGGAATTCTTCCGCGTCCAGGCGGATGGGCTCATCCGGGTTGAAGGCCTCGCGGTCCGGCCGCGGCGTGCGGACGACCAGGGTGACCTCCACCTCGCGGATGCGTTGCCTCAAGCGGAGGCGCAATTCATCGTTCGTTGTGGGCGCGCCAGGCTCCGATGGATGCACTTCGATGGGACAATTGTCGATGGTGCATGCATCCAAGGGAAAGGGCCGACCGTTCAGTGCATCCGGGAACCAGCGCATGCCGCCGAACGGCTCTGCGATGGCCGCGACACCCAGCCGCACCTTGAGGCGCTCGACATCCCGACTCAAGACCACCCAGTTCGCCGCGCTCGGGCCCAGGTACTCCAGCGTCGGAGTTCCACTGGCCCAGTTCACCCGGTAGGTCGCGCTCTGGGCCTGCATGATGCGCCAGGTATCCTCACGGGGATCATCGACGTTCCATCTCGAGTCAGCCGGCTCCACACAGGGACCGTTGTTTGTATTGTCCGTGCCGAATCCTGGCTCAGCCGTGATGACGTTGCTGCCCGTGTCCACATTGGTGACGCGCACATGGCACGCGATGTCCTTGTTGGGATTGACGACGAAGGCGGGAACCCACGGGGAGGTCGTGGGCTGGAGCCTTGTGGACGGGTTCATGGACGTGCAGAAGCCCTGAACACCGGAACGCGCGGTGCCCGTCGCCGGAGGAGGAGGGCCACCGCACGGCGCCATCGTGACCATGCCGCGTGTGTCCCCCCAGTGAAGCTGCAGCACGTCCGACACGGATTCTTCAAGTGGGCCCGCGGGAGGGAGCGCGAAGCCCGGATCCTCGGGAAAGGGGCGAGTTGCGTCCGCCGCCGCCAGGTCCGGCTCGGTCCACACCTGGATCGCCGTCTGCACACGCATGTCGTGGAACGTGATGCGGCTGTTCCCCATGCCCGCGCCGGCGCGTTGAAGGTCAGCGGCAATCAACTCCTTCACCGTGCGCCCGGTGACCTGGGCCATCATCGTCTGTTCCTCGAAGTGAGCACGGCGCTGCATCTGCATGGCGGCCACCAGGCCCGCTCCAAGCACGATGAGGCCAATGGCGCTCGCAATCATCACCTCGAGCAACGTGAAGCCGCGGCGGGCCCTGCGCTGAATCCGCATGGAATAACGCTTCACGGAGCCACCCTCGTCTGAAGCATCACCACCTGACGGTCGCTGCGCTCCTGTTCCTGCCAGCTCACCACGACGCGCACGTGGGCGACGTTCCCCCGGGAGTCGGGAGTCCCTGGGACCAGGTCTCGGGTGAGGTCCGCTGGAACGACGGAGCCTGGCTCGATGGTGGTGACTTGCGAGGGGAGGTCCACATCCACGACGACCTGGTACGCGCGCGCGATGACCTCCGGGTTCGCGGGCGCCACGCGGCTCAGCTCCCCCGCGCTCGTCTGGAAGACGGTGAAGGTCTCATCCAGGCCCACCAGATTGAGGCACGGCGGGTCCAGTGAGCAGCCCAGCATGGTGATGTTCTCCAGGGCCTGCTCGGCGATGAGCTGCGCCTGCGTCGCGCTGAGGCTGCGGCGGTTGGAGTAGCTGGTCTGGGTCACGACCAGCATCGCCGCGCCGATGCCCAGCAGCAGGATGGCCATGGTGGCCAGCACCTCCAGGAGCGTGATGCCCCGGGAGTGCTGGCGCCGCTTCATGGAATTCACTGCTGAATCCTCCCGTCCGGGCTGGGGGCGTAGATGAGCACCTTCGAGCGTGCCGCCCCGCCAGCGATGGAGCCGGTGTTGTAGGTTCCATCGCCCAACACGTCGACGTCGCCCTGGGCCTTGGGAATGAAGATGTGCCCGTCATGCACCACGGGCGCATTCACCGCATGCCCGCCGAGCGACGCGCTGGTCATGGCGGGCGGGTTGTTGCCATCCGGAAGCAGTCCGGACTCGTAGTAGCGGCCACTCTCGGTCTCGCTCAGGTTGCAGATGTCCGCCGCGGCGCCCACGGCGGTGGTCGCATAGACCTTGTCTGCCGCCAGGGCCACGCCACCCCACACCGCCTGGCCCGGGTCCAGTTTCTGCACCCACAGGGGCTCCAGCAGTTCGCACGCCTCCCGGCCGGTGGGGTCGGAATCCTCGAAGGCCAGCAGATGGTAGCGGTAGCTGTCCTTGTTCGGCGGACCATCGGAGAACTCGTCCGGGTTGTCTCCCGTGCCGAAGTAGAAGCGCACCACGGGGCTGCCCCCGTTGCGGAGGACGTTCACACCCAGGTTGGAGTGAATCTGCTGGTAGATGGGGTCCTGTCCCGTCGCGGCGTCCGGGTGGCTCGCCAGCGTGTACGGCGCACTGGCAATCCTGCAGGTCTTCACCTTGCGACCCAGCGGTCCACCGGTACTCACCTGGTCCAGATTGATGCGGTAGACGCTGCCCGCCGTGGTGGGCACGTACATGACGTCGTAGTTACCATCGCGGTCGATGTCCACCAGTGCGGTCTCCGCGGCAATGCCGGAGCCCCGGTCCAGGGTGATGATGCCGGCCCTGGCTCCGCCGGGCGACGCGCCGAAGTTGAGCGGCTGCCCCGTCTTCAGGTCGATGAGATAGAGCGCACCGGCGTGCGTCGGCGACGCCGGAACGTAATCCGTGCCCACGATGGCGGCCCACTTCCCCTCTGCCTCCGAGCCCCACTTCAGGCGGCCAATCGAGGGCGCATGGCTCGAGCCAGAGTTGTCCGGGATTTCGACGCTGGGGTCGGCCAGCTTCGCCGTGGAGAACGCGTGGTCGATGCTGGTGTCGCGGAGGTTGAACTCCCAGAGCGGCAGGGGGTACCAGGCGTCATTGGGGTTGGTGATGTCGAGCGCGACGACGGCGGGGCTGTTCTTTCCGGACGCGCTGACGAGCACCGTCTTGGCGCCCTCCGTCTTTGACGCGGAGGTCATGGGCTTCCACTCGAACTCCCCATTGATGCCGAAGTCCACGTTGGCGAGGCTGGGTGAGGCATCCATCGCGGGCCTGGCCAGGTTGCCCGAGCCATTGAAGCGCACGTAGAGGTTGCGATAGCGCTCCAGCAGCATGCGCGGCATGTACGTGAAGCGATCAGCGCCTGAGCCATAGTTCCGCTGATTGATGCTGCCTGTGGCCGCACACGTTCCGGTGGTGTCGAAGTAGCCGCGTACCTGGGGCGAATTCGGAAGGCACTCGTCGTGGGTGGAGTTGCGGAACGCGCCCGCATCGAAGGCGTGCAGGTACCCGTTCATGGTGCCGACGTAGGCCACCGTCGGCCGTTCGGCCAGCGGCTCCATGAAGTTGCGGCGGTACAGGTCCATCTCTCCCGCGCGAGCGTTCAGGGCCCAGTTGTTGAGGTACGGCGGCACGCTGATGGCGACGGTGGACATGTTGATGCCACCCAACGCCCAGGGCCGACGGTGGCTGCCGTTGAGGCGGTTCTCCCAGCCATACAGCCACTCCCTGAAGAAGTTGCGATCGTTGGCGGGGCCCGCCACGTGTTTATCGGGAGCGGTGATGGAGGGCGTGCCGCACTTGCCGTCGTTGTTGAGGTCGTACAGGTACCGGCCGTTTCGCTCCAGGTCGCAGAGCGCGTCCGGGAAGAGCGGGCTGGTGCTGCTCGTGTCTGTCATCAGGTCGGAGATCGTGCTGCGGTTGCCCGACTCGTTCATCGTGAAGAGCTTTCGATCGAGCGGGTCGGAGCCGCTTCCGCTTGTGCCAAAGGACAGCGCCATCACCCGGCCCGCGTCCCAGCGTTCCCTCTCGCCAGCGGTGCCGCTGACGGGGTTCTCCGGGTCATAGAGCGTGCGGAAGTGGAGTCGCCCGCGGACCGTGAAGTCCTTGTTGCCGTCATAGGCCCGGACCCCCGGCGCCGGCATGCCGTTGCCTGGCCAGGTGCCGGCCCGGCCCCAGGCGCTGCCCGGTGTCTCGTTCACGCCCCAGACGATGGCGTTACCCACCGTGGACGGGGAGGCGCGCGAGTAGCTGCCGGCACGGACGGCCTGATAGCCCACCTCGACGTCATCGATGATGGGGCGGCACAGCTCGTTGGGGCTGGTGATGTCCACCTTCCAGCAGAGCTGGGAGCCCGTGAAGCCCATGGACATGATGTCCAGCTCCACCTCCTGGGTGGGCGGCGTCGTCTCGGGGAAGACCACCGGGAACCAGGTGGGCTGCTCCGGGTTGGGGACGCACTCCATCGCGCCCGTGTCCGGATTGGGCTCACAGATACGGCAGTCCACCGCCAGCGAATAGGTGATGGTGGGCGCGGGGCCATCCTCCGGCGTGCAGGCGCCCGCGACATCCTCGGAGAAGCAGGGCGCTCCACCGGTGCATGTGCGCGGGTGGGGCGCGAAGTCGTCCTGGCGCTTGAAGCGCACCTTGGTGATGACGAAGTCGTTGGCGATGTCTGGCGAGAGGTCGCCGGACACCGTGGCCGAGCGCGTGCTACCGCCGTTCTGCTTGTTGACGACGAACACCACGTCGTTGAAGTCGCGGTCACCACCGCCGGGGATGTCCTCGAAGCCCAGAATCCAGCGGAAGGGGTCCGTGGTGGGGGCGCCCACGATGACGTGAGGCATGGGGTTGCGCACGCCCGGGGGACGGGGAATCGTCACCTTCTCCATGGGCATCACGAGGTTGCCGTAGAGTTCGTCGTTCGCCAGGCGGTACAGCGTGGTGCCCCACTCGTCGATGGGACCGTCCAGCCAGCCGCAGTAGTACTCGTTGGTGCCCTGGACCCGGCAGGCCTGCGCGGGCGTGCTGGCGGGGTTGTCCCGGTTGCAGCCCTCCAGATACTGGCACCCGATGTTGCGCTCGGCGACAACCGAGCCGCCCTCGGGGTTCTGGTCCATGTTCCAAGCGGACTTGGAGAAGAAGACGTTGATGGACGTGCGCAGGTGCAGCGCGCACCGGCCATCCGGGTCCTGCTTCAGGCAGGGGAAGACATAGCCTTCGCGGGGGCCATGGTTGCTCTGGTAATAGACGGCGATGAAGAAGATGACTTCCTTGCCACCTTCAATCATTCCCATGTCCACGGTTCGGTCATAGGCCGTGATGCCAGTGTCCGGATTGGTGGCGCGCGGCAGGCCTCGCGGGTCATACGCGGAGACGTCGTAGTCCGGGATGCCTTCTGAGAAGTCGCCTTCATCCTTCACGGGCGCCAGGTCCCGGTAGGTGGCGTAGCCGTCGTCATCGTCGGCGAGCAGGAACACCATTCGCCCCAATCCCATGTTGCCGTTGGCCACCGAGGGGGGCTCCAAGAGGTTGGGCAGGTGGGGGAAGAGTCCTCCATCAGAGAAGCTGAGATCGGTGATGGTACCCGAGGCGAAGTCGCCAATCTGGTCTGTCCGATTCCATTCGCCGCCGAGGCCGGGCCGGGCATCCGCCAGGTTGATGTTCTCCTGGAACGTGTTGCCGCAACCCGCGTTCATCGCCAGCTCAGGCTGGTTGTACGTCTCTCCGTCCGAGGTGAAGTTTCGCGTACAGCGGCGGGCACCGCCGATATAGGGGCGGGACTTGGCGCCGCTCCGGGGCGCGAGGTTGAACAGGTCCTCGTGCAGATCCAGGATGCCGTTGTTGTTGGTGTCGAGCAGGTTGCCGTTGGCATCGACGTACCCGCGCTCTCGCAGGTCGTCCATGTAGACATAGCCGAGCGAGTGCGAGGCACCGGCGGACTCGTACACGTAGCTGATGGTGACGTTCTGGTCGAACGGGAAGAAGATGTGCTCGGAGTTCAGCGCCGTGCGGTTCGTGTTGAGCTGGAGCCGGGCTGGATTGTCCTCGGTGATGAGCATGGTCGACGCCTGGATCTCCAGGTTCTCATCACTGAACTCCGGCTGTTTGTTCTGGTCGAGCTGGTCTTCGCACAACTTGGCCGGGGTTTCCGAGGCCGCCTGGGCATAGGCGACCGGCGCGGCCAGCAATGCGAACGCAGCGAGCGTCTGGATAAGGGTGCGCATCACTTCTTCCCCTGGGAACGGCGGGACGAGTCATTGGCCTTGCGTTGCTTCTGCGCACGGCTCGCGGCGAGGTCTTCCTTGAGCTGCTGACGCAGCAGCTCCTCACGCGAAGGCGGAGTCGGATGGATGCTGACCGCCAGGTAGTTGATGAGCAGGTCCCGGTCGGCCGCGGGCAGCAGGCGCGTGTCGCAGGTCGTCTTGGGGTTGAGCTGGGTGGGGCCCGCGATCCACGTGCGAAGTTGCTCGGGGGTGCGCTGAGGAACGAGGGGACCCAAATCAATGTTTCGGCCGCGTTTCTTGATGGGGGCGGGCTTCTTCGCGGCGGTCGCGTTCTTGCCGCTGCTGCCCTGGGCCTGAGGCGTGATGACGTGGCAGCGGGCACAGGCCTTGTCGAAGGCCAGCTTGCCTTCATTCGCGGCGCCAACGGCCAGGCCAGGCACCAGCAAGAGCGATAACAGGGAAAGTCTTTTCATGGGGTGCCGGATTGGAGCGTCGTGACCCTGTCACGGGTGGTGGGCGAACTGCCCCCGCTGTTGTAGGTGTTGTCGGAGCCGCCCCCCGTCATCTCGGTGCCGGGGCTGGTGACGGCAGGCGCGTTCTCGTTGGCGATGAGTGTCTGGATGACCGCCCGCGTGGGACGGCTGCCCTCGGGGCCCACCACCTCGCCCACGGCGATGAGCCAGACCTGCCCGTTGAGGTCCGTCAGCCCGTCGGGGGCGCCGTTGTCGTCTTCGTCATCGCGAACGAACACGCGGTAGCGCACGTTCTGCTGAAGAGGGAAGGCCGCATAGGCCTCGCCGCCAGGACTCTGTCGCTCCCCAGGGGCAAGGTCCGCGGCATTGATGGCCAGCGAGTTCCACGTGCCAGGGCCGCCGGGGCCTGGGAGGACCTCCAGGTATGGCCGGGCTCCGCCGTTCAGGCCTGGCTCGTTGACCTGCACCATGCTGGTGAGGGCGTCGTTGTACATCTGATTCCTCCCCAGCCGGATGCGCATCGCCTCGCGCCCCTCGGCCAGTCCCGCCTCCGCCGCGAAGTACGCCTCCTTGTAGCGGCGGCCGTCACCCTGGACTTCCGCCTCGCGGCTCACCACGCCGTAGCTGAGGAGCACCGCGAGGGTGACCATCGTGACGACGCCCATGGCGAGCAGCAGCGTGAAGCCACCTTGCCGCCGTCGGGCTGTGGGACGTTGCACCATGTCGCGGGACTCCCTTGGACTCTGGCCCTTGAGGGCGATGCCAGTGTTCGTCACTAGGCAAATGCCGTGCCTGAGCGGCGGCACTGTAACTGGCCGGAACTCGTGGGCAACGTTTGGATCGCACTTCAGGGTTGGGTCTCAGGAGACCTCGCAAGAGTTGCGGAGTTGCAATTACTTGCGGAGTTTCCGTTACGACCTGGTGACTTCTCGGGTTCCAATGTTCTGAGCAAACCGGACGCCTACGGGGCGCCTTCGAGCTCGCGCAGCCGGTCCACCAGGGCCTGCATTCGCTGGTGGTGCGTGCCGGCCCAGTAGACGCGCTGGCAGTCCGGACACTGCTGGAAGCGCGAGTGCCGCTCCGCCACGCGCTCGGGGATGCGGCCGGCCACCTCGGACGGCTCGGCGGAGGTCAGCGCGGCGTTGCAGGCGACGCAGCGTGAGAAGGGATGCATGCGGGACGTCAGCCCGTAGCGGCGCACCACCTCAATCAGCTGCTCCGCCGGGTCCGTCGAGCGGGGGAAGTAGCCACGCAGGACTTCGCCGCGCTTGAGCACTCCGATGTCGCGCGAGAGGAGGACTCGGTCCTCGTCATGTGAGAGCCGCGCGAGCGTGTCGTCCGCGAAGTCGTTGCGCCACAGGGCGTCGAAGCCCAGCATCCGCAAGAACCCCACGAGCCGTCCCAGCCCCACGTCGAGCACGAAGCGGGGCGTGTCCTGGAGCGGAGGCCCCACCCGGACGCCGGGCGCCTCGTCCATGGACGCGGGGTAGACCTCTACGCTCGAGCCCGGCTGCACCCGGTGCGTGAAGTCCACGGCCTCTCCATCCACGCGCACCACGTCCACTTCGGGGTGGGGCGGACCCAGGGACTCGATGAGGTCCTTCACCGACGGGCGGCCTTGCAGCGCGTGGCGGAACGCCTGATGCCGGTGCTCGGGGGACAGGAAGTCGTTCAGTGCGCCATGGAAGCGCATCGTCACCTGGGCCTTCGGCTGTTCCATGTCCACCCTCCGGCCCGCGGTGTCGCGGCCCTCCGTGCTTCACGGGGATGTTTCTGCGACTGCCGTGCCGGGTCCGCCAGACTTCCCGTGAGGGTTTGGGGGGACTGCGTAGATAAAATCGTGCAGCCGTGCCATAAGTCACAGAGTTGTCACATCGAGGGTTTCTATACTCCCGCCGCCGTCCGCACCTGGGTGTCGCCGGCGATTTCCCCCCTCTCGACTCCAGAGTCCGACAGCATGAAGAAGACGCTCACCTCTCTCCTGTGCGCGGCGGTTTCGCTCACAATTCTTTCCCTGGCGTGTGGTGAGGGCAACCCGCCTCAGGTGCCGCAACCGCTGGAGGACGGAGGGGTTCTCTGGACGGAGTGCAGCCCCGAGGGCGCGAGGGAAGACTGCTCGCAGGACGAATCCTGCATCTTCGTCGCGTCCCATGACCGCCACCTGTGCGTCCGGGCCTGTGATCCGCAGACCGCGTGCGAGCACCCGGATGCGATCTGCTGCCCCTCGTCCGGAGACAGTGCCGAGGGCGGCCACTGCGTGCCGAGCAACGCGTGCGTGCCGACCGACGCGGGCGTGGACGGCGGCTCGAACGAGGAGACGGACGGCGGCGCCCTGGATGATGGCGGCACGACCACCGATGACGGCGGCACCCAGGAAGAAGACGCGGGCGTGGACCCGGAGCCGGATGCTGGCACCGAGCCGGACGCGGGCGTGGACCCGGAGCCGGATGCTGGCACCGAGCCCGACGCGGGCACGGATGCCGGTACGGACGCGGGGACCGACGCGGGCACGGATGCCGGTACGGACGCGGGCACGGATGCCGGCACCGACGCGGGCACGGACGCGGGCCACACCCCCATCCGGGTGATGGCGTCCAACCTCAGCAGTGGCAACTACCAGTCCTACGACCCGGGGCACGGCATCCGTCTCATCAAGGGCGTGGACCCGGACATCGTGCTGATGCAGGAGTTCAACTACGGGAACAACTCGGCGTCGGAACTCCGCTCGCTGGTGGACCAGATCGCGCCGGGTTTCCACTACTCCCGTGAGACGGGCGCGCAGATTCCCAATGGCGTCATCAGCCGCTGGCCCATCATCGAGTCCGGCCAGTGGCCCGACCCGCGCGTGTCCAACCGGGACTTCGCCTGGGCGCGCATCGACATCCCCGGTCCCCGCGACCTCTGGGCGGTGAGTGTGCACCTGCTCACGTCCAGCTCCAGCAACCGCAACGCGGAGGCGCAGGCCATCGTCAATCAGGTCCGCTCGCAGGTTCCCGAGGACGACTACCTCGTCATCGGCGGCGACCTGAACACGGACAGCTTCAGCGAGGCCTGCTTCGCCACCTTCCGGCAGGTCGTGACGACGGCGGGTCCGCACCCGGCGGACCACAACGGCAGCACGGGCACCAACCGCAACCGCAACAAGCCCTACGACCAGGTTCTGGTGGACCAGGACCTGCGCCAGTACCAGCAGGCGACCGTCATCGGCTCCAGCACCTTCCCCAACGGGCTGGTGCTCGACAGCCGCACCTACCGGCCGCTGTCGGAGATTTCCCCGGTGCAGTCCGGCGACAGCAGCGCCTCCAACATGCAGCACATGGGCGTGGTGAAGGACTTCCTCGTCCCCAACTTCTGAGGGGACGCCCTTTCTGGCGGGTTCGCGGCGGCCATCCTGGGCCGCCGCGGGCCTCGGCTCAGAAGCTCCACTTGTGCTTGTTCCGCTCGATGAAGCGCGCCACGGGAGGAATCCGGGCGATGAGCGGCGTGAGCACGAACACCGCGGCCAGTCGCAGCGGCTTCACCACCTGCGACGCCGCGTAGGCCGCCGCCCAGCTACCCGCCTTTTCGCCGGTGCTGCTGGGCTGGAAGCCGAACTCGATGGCGGCGTAGAAGCCCACGACCACCAGGCCGAAGATGACGTAGTTCACCACCAGCGCCAGCGGCCCGTATTCGAGCATCAGGTTCTTGAAGCGGGCCATCAGCGAGGGCTTCGCTGGCTTGGCCGCGGCCTCGGTGGGTGGGGGCGTGTCGGAGACTGAAGGATTCACGTCGGGCTCAACAGGCGGCATGGTGACACCATGCCCCAAACCCGTGCTGGCCGGGAAATGGAGCGAGCGGACAAGGAAGGGGCGGGTGGGCACTCTTCGTTGTCAGGACTCCGGGGAGCGGGATAGAGGAGGGCGCGCGACATGAAAGTCTCCCATCGATTCGTCCTCCTCGTGATTGTCGCGGTGCTCGCCGCAGACCAGGTGACCAAGTACCTGGCTGTCTCTCGGCTGACGGATGCCCTGGATGGGCGGGAAGGCCTGGCGCGGGTGACGGGCTTCGTCACCGAGCAGAACCTGGACAACCGCCCGCCGCCCGAGGATGGGTCGTACCGGGTGTTGCGGCCCTATCGCTTCATCGAGGACTACTGGCACTTCCGCTACGTGGAGAACCCGGGCGCGGCCTGGGGCATCTTCGGCGACATGCCCGAGGGCGTGCGGCGCCTCTTCTTCCTCGTGGTGAGCCTGGTGGCCATGGGCTTCATCTTCGTGATGTACCGGCGCACGCCCATGGAGCAGCGGCTGGCCCGGGTGTCCCTGGCGCTGGTGACGGGCGGAGCGCTGGGCAACTTCGTGGACCGGTTGCTGCGGGGCTACGTCATCGACTTCATCGACTGGCACTGGCGCAACCAGCCGGGGATGCGCTGGCCGACCTTCAACGTGGCGGACGTGGCCATCAGCGTGGGCGTGGCCCTCTTGCTGCTGGACTCGCTGCGGACGGCGAAAACCCCCAATCCGTGACGGGCGGGCGGCGGCTGGTGTAAGTCCCGGCCCGTGCCGCGCAAATACATCATCCTCCTCGCCGTCACCCTTGGCGTCATCGTGCTCGACCAGTGGACGAAGTACCTCGTCGTCCGCGAGCTGACCACCCAGATGGAAGGCAAGGAGAGCCTGGGCGAGCGCCTGGCCGCGATGTACTCCGAGCCGCCCCCCAAGGGCTTCACGGGGATGCACTATCAGCCCCGGCGGCACATCGAGATTTCGGAGTCGTTCTTCCGCATCCGCTACCTGGAGAACCCGGGTGCCGCGTGGGGCATGTTCCGGAGCATGCCGCCGGAGGCGCGGGGGCCGCTCTTCCACGTGGCCATCATTGGCGCGCTCATCCTCATCACCTTCAACTTCCGCAAGCTGACCGGCACGGACCCGGAAGAGAAGTGGGCGCTGTGGGGGCTGCCGCTGGTGCTGGGCGGCGCGCTGGGCAACTACATCGACCGCGTCGCCCGGGCCTTCGTCATCGACTTCCTTGAGGCCCACTGGTTCGACAAGGCGACCTTCCCGTCCTTCAACGTCGCCGACGCGGCCATCTGCATTGGCGTGGGCATGCTCATCGTCGACTCCTTCGTCCGCAAGGAGAAGCCGGCCCAGGCCCCCACCCAGGCGTAGTCCGCCGAATCGGGCCGAGCAGCCGGGCGGGCCCGGATGCGCGCATGCATGTCGTCCCGCCTGAGCAACGAGGGTAGCCTTCGTTGCCATGCTCCCCGTCCTCGTCCACCTCACCTTCACTTCGCTCTGGTCGCAGCTCCTGCTGTACGCGATGGCCGCGGGCACGGTGGGCTACGTCGTCTTCAACGGCTGGCGCAGCGCCGAGGGTGAGTTGGATGCCCGGACGGGCACGCGAGCGCCAGTGTCCTCGCAAGACAGGCTGCTGCGGGCCGCGGGGTATGGCGTCGTGGGCGCGGTGCTGGCCTGGTTCGCCCTGCAGTACGCGCTGCCGCCCGGGGCCTTTCCGGGCGCCAAGGGCGAGGGCATCCCCGTGCACACCTATGGCCTGCTGCTGGCCCTGGGCTTCACCACCGCGGTGACGGTGGCGGGCCGGCTGGCGCAGGACGAATGGCGCACGCTGGAGCTGAAGGATGGGGCGTGGGTGGACGTGGAGGGGCCGAAGAAGCGCGAGCAGATCATGGACATGACGGTCTGGATTCTGCTCGGCGGTATCGGCGGGAGCCGGCTGCTCTTCGTGCTCGTGAACTGGCAGGACTACGCCCGTGACTGGACGCAGGTGCTCTCCCTGGGCGGAGGGCTCGTCTTCTACGGCGGCTTGATTGGCGCGTCCGTGGCCGCATTCGTGTTCGCGCGGATGTATGGCCTGGACTTCTGGCGCCTCGCCGACGTGTGCATCCCCACCGTGTCGCTGGGCCAGTGCCTGGGCCGCCTGGGGTGCTTCAGCGCGGGGTGTTGCTGGGGGGACGTGGCGCCCGCGCATGCCGCCACCGCGGTGCACTTCCCCGGCAACGGGGTGGCGCAGGACCTCCTGGGCGGGCTCGGCAACACGTCCAGCCTGGCGTATTCGTCCCAGCTCCAGGACACGCGGTACGTCGTGGAGGCTACGGGTGAAATCTTCCACCACGCCGCGCCTGGCGCGGTGCGCATCTCAGACTGGGTGGCGCAGCAGGGCCACACCCTGGGGGTGTACCCCACCCAGCTCTTCGAGTCCGTCGGGCAGTTGGTGCTGTTCGTGGGGCTGCTGTACGCCCGGCGCTACCGCCGCTTCCATGGCCACGTCCTGGCGTTCTGGCTGATGGCCTACGCGGTGCTGCGGAGCACGGTGGAGCTGTTCCGAGGGGACGTGGAGCGCGGCACCCTGCACGGCCTGCTCCAGTCGCTGGGGGCGGGGGAGTTGGCGGCGGCGGTGCCCCTGGAGGCGTGGTACAATGTCTCCACCAGCCAGTTCATCTCCCTGTGCATGTTCACCTTTGGCGCGGTGCTGCTCGCCCAGAAGGGCCGCCGCCGGGAGAGCGAGGCGGCAAGCCTGGGGCCTACCCCCTCGGCTGCGTGAGGTTGAATCGCGCGGGCCTCTTGGGGACACTCTGAGGAGTCATGCCGCCCCCCGACGCCCGACAGTCCGCTTCCAAGAGCTTCGCTGGCAGGTCCACCTCGGCCGACCCCGGCTCCAGCGAGGCCGTCCTCCAGGAGTGCGAAGTCCTGGAGGCGGAGGTCGCCGTCCTCCGCAACCTCTATGAACAGTACTTCCTGGGCTACGAGCGTCAGGCGCCGTCGCGTGCTCACGAAGACCTCAAGAAGCGGATGAACAAGCTGAAGGGCGCGTTCATCCGCAGCACCTCCGCCAAGTTCCGCGTCGCCAGCCTGTACAACAAGTTCCTCACGTACGAACGGCTGTGGGTGCGCACGCTCCAGGAAATCGAAGCGGGCACCTATCGCCGGGATGTCTTCAAGGCGCGCCGCCGCGCGGAGGGCCGGAAGGCCAGCGCGACGGGCGCGGTGGGCCAGAAGGGCGTGGTCGAGCTGCCGGAGGACATCTCCGACATGGACTTCGAGGAGGTGGAGGAGTTGAGCCGCCCCCGTCCCGTCAATGAGCCGCAGGTGGCCACCAGCTATCTCCAGGCCACGGGTGGAACGCCGTCGAAGGGCACGCCCGCGGTCGCGCCGCTGATGCCCGCCATCGCGCCCCTCACGCCCGCGGTGGGAAGCACGCCGCTGCGAGGCACCCCCGCCGTGGCGCCGCTGACGGGCATTCCTTCCGTGGCGCCCGTGGCGGGGACACCGCCGCGCGGCCTGCCCACCGTGACGTCCGCGGTGGCTGGCACGCCCGCCCACGGCACGTCGGTGGCGCCGCCGGGCATGGCGGCGAAGGCACCGGGCGTCGTGGCCAGCACGCCGCCTCCGTCGCGGCCCGTGGCCACCGGCACCGGGAGCATGCCTCCCCCGTCGAAGGCCCCCGGAACGGGCGCGGCCGGCAGCATCCCTCCGTCGTCGCGGCCCGCTTCGATGCCACCTCCCGCCACGGCGGCACGGCCTCCCTCGGCGAGCGGCGGCGGGATGTCGGACGACAAGCTGCGTGCCGTCTACGACGCGTACGTCACCGCGAAGCGCCGCTGCCAGGAGGACACGTCGAAGCTGTCCTACGAGTCGGTGGCGGCCACGTTGCGCAAGCAGGTGCCGGAGCTGCTCAAGCAGCACAACGCGAAGGCGGTGGAGTTCAAGGTCGTCATCAAGGACGGCAAGGCGTCGCTCAAGGCCGTGCCGAAGTAGACGTCACCGGACAGTGCGCGGGCGTCCGCACGTCGTTGGCTGGACGCCGGTGTGCGAGCACCCCCTTCCGCCGCCGACCTGCCCCCCGCGCCGCCAGTGTCGGGAACCGTCGCCTGCTGAAAAAACGACTGCCTCTGCTGCTTGAGCGGGTTGTCGCCCCGGGGGTGCCTCCCTAGCTTGCGTTTCGCGTAAGCGGCCGGTGGGCGGCGCGAGACACTGCGGGAGGCGACGTGGGGATTCGGCGGAGGTGGCTCGGGCTTTCCATGGTGATGGGACTCTCCCTGGGCACGGGGTGCATGTCGCCCTCTCAGGAGGCTCAGGAGCGTCTCGCGGCGCTGGAGGCCGAAGGCGAGGCGATGGACGCGGTGCTCGACTCCGTCGAGGAGCGGCTCCTGGGCAACCAGGCCATGCTCCAGACGTGGCAGGAGCTTGGCCGCCGCCACCAGCAGGTGACGCAGCTGCACTGCGAGACGTCCGACCCGCACATGGTCGCGATGATGAAGCACTACAAGAAGCAGGAGGACCGCGCGCGTCAGCTCAAGCGGCGCGGCAGTGGTGTCGCCTCGGTGGACAAGGCGGTGCTCACCTCCGGCAAGGCGCCGCGCGGCAACAACTGACGGCGGGACATCTCCACCTCGCGGCCACTGCGCAGGCGCGCCACCAGCGTGCCGCTGGGCCCAGCAGGCTCCAGGGACTCGATGAAGTCCAGGTTGATGCGGTGCTGGCGGCTGGAGCGGAAGCAACGCGCCGGGTCCAGCCGCTCCTCCAGAGAGGTCAGCGAGCGCAGTCGCAGCGGCTCGTGCCCATCCAACGTCAGCCGCGCGTAGTTTCCCTCGGAGGTGATGAGCGGAACCTGCGCGAGCTGCACCCGCCAGAAGCGCTCACCATCCTTCACGAACACCCGCTCCAGCGGCGCACCCGGTGTCTGTCCGTGCCGCCGATGCCCGAACCCCCGCGGCCTCAAGAGGGCCCGTCCAATGCCACGGACGCACAGGCGAGCGAGCCCTTCGCGGTGTACCTGGTGCGCAAGCTGCTGGCCGAGCAGGGCTTCGCGCCGGAGATGTTCGCGGAGTCGGAGCTGCGCGTGGCGGTCGCGCAGAAGCACATCCTGGTGCACTTCTTCGCGGGGACGGCGCTGCCGCTCATCCTCCACGAGGAACTGGCCATGGTGCTGATGCGCCAGGGACGTGAGGGCGAGGCGCGCACCTTGATGCAGCCCATCTGCAAACCGGGCGAGGACGGGATGCTGCCGCCGAGCCTCATCGAGCGCGGCCGCTGTCGGCCAGCGCCGTGAAGGGGCTCAGCGTCGTCGCAGAAGCCACGCGCGAGCGGAGCGGTCCATCGCGGCGACGGCGCGGAGGAAGAGGCTGGGGGACATGCGGCGCAGGCGCCAGCCCCAGCGCGCATCCGCCATGGGGACGGTGTAGAGGCTTCGCGCATCCACGGCCTTCAGGAGCCTGTGCGCGACGACCTCCGGGCCCACGCGGGCTTCATCCAGCATCATGCCGGCGAGGGTTCGAAGCGTGTCGTTGGTGTAGTGGCCCGCGCTGGCGATTCGGGTGCGAAAGAAGCTGGGGCACGCCACGGTGACGCCGATGCCGGTGGCCTTCAGTTCGGCGTGGAGTGTTTCGGAGAGCGCGACCACGCCCGCCTTGGACACGTTGTAGGCCGCCAGGTCAGGCACGTACACGAGCCCCGCCGCGGAGGCGATGTTGAGGATGTGGCCGGACCCCTGCCTGCGCATCCGGGGGACGAAGACATGGCAGCCGTGGATGACGCCCCACAGGTTGATGTCCAGCACGCGCTTCCATTCGGAGAGCGACAGCTCGCCCACCGGGCCCGCGCTGACGACGCCCGCGTTGTTGACCAGCAGGTCCACGCCGCCCAGGACCCGCTGCGCGGCGTCGGCCATGGCTTCGACCTGGGCCGGCTCGGTGACGTCACAGACATGGACGTGGGCTTCGCCTCCCGCGCGGGTGACGTGCAGCGCCGTCTCCTCGGCGGAGGTTGCGTTGATGTCGGTGACGAGCACGCGGGCCCGCCTGCGTGCGAGCTCCTCGCAGAGCGCGCGGCCCAGGCCGCTGCCTGCTCCGGTGATGACGGCTCTTGGATGGGATGGAAGGGTCATGGGTGTCGTTGCTGCAATGGCCCAGCATGTCTCCACCGCTGCCTTCGCCGCCATCTCCCCGGCGGCGCCTTGACGCGAGCGCCCAGAACGGCCCTGACACCGGGTGCTCCATGACACACCTGACATCCCTGTCCCAGAATCGAGAACGAGGCTCCTCCGCGGTGCCAATGAGCCAGGCAAGCAAGCGGGGCGTCAGTGACGACGCGGGCGAATCCGGGTAGAACCGCCGCCGTGAGACGCGCCTTGTGCGGAGCGTTCGCCGCCATCGCGGTGGGCCTCTTCGGATGCAACGACTTGGAAGTCTGTGGCTCGACGGCCAGCGACATCACGCGTGATGGCGGGGAGCCCTACCGCTGCGTCACGTCCGAGGACTGCCCGCGCACCTCGCGCGTCAACGTCTGCGTCACCGACGTCTCGCCGGTGGAAGTCTGCGTCCGCTGTCAGGACACGAAGTGCGTCACCGTGACGCCGGAGGCCTGCGACTGATGAAGTCCTTGCGGCTCGCGCTCGCCGTGCTGTCCCTGGCCGCCACGGCGTGCCGGGACAAGCCCGTGGACCATCTCCAGCGGGCCCGTGACGCCACCTACGAGAAGCGGCCCGACGAGGCGCTCGTCGAGTACCGCAAGGCCTTCGACGCGCTTCGCCACGACTCCTCGCCGGAGGCGCTGGTGCTCCGCGCGCGCGCCCTCAAGGGGGCCGCGGATGTCTACTGGCTGGAGCAGCGCAAGGTGAAGGAGGCGGTGGGCGTCTACCGCGAGCTCATCCAGCAGTGCCCCGAGTCGCCGGAGGCGCTCGAGTCCCGCATCATCCTGGCGGACCTGCTGCGCGTGCATTACCGCGACCTGCGCGGCGCTATCGACCAGCTCACCGCGGCCCTCAAGCTCAATCCACCGCAGGGCGCGGAGCTGCACTACCTGGTCACCAAGCTCTACTTCGAGCTGGGCGACTATCAGCAGTGCGAGCTGGAGACCCGCCGTGTCATGGAGCGCTTCCCCACGAGCGCCTACGTGGATGACGCCCTGTACCTCCAGGCCCAGGCCATCGCGATGATGGAGGGCCGCCGCCAGGAGGCCTCCCGCACCTTCGCGGACCTGCGCACGCGCTTCCCGGACTCCGAGCTGGCGCCGCACGCCCTCTTCGAGATGGGCAAGCTGCGCGCCGACGCCGGAGAGAATGAGAAGGCCATCGAGACGTGGGTGGATGCGCTGAAGACGCACCCCGACCCCGCGCTGGTGCAGGACTACATCGCGAGGGCGCGTCGGCGCATCGCCAACACCACGGCCGCGGGCGTGGGGCAGCGCGAGGTGGCCTTCGACCGCGTCCGCCCGGCGCGTACGTCGCTGGAAGCCGTCGGGGGCCGCCCCGAGGAAGCCGCGCACGAGCACGACTGACGCGGGGCGGACACGCCGCCCTACGCCGGGACGTCCAGCGTCGCTTCCAGCAGGTTCGCGGGGCCCGCCCCATCTTCGGAGAGGGCCGCCAGGAGCAGCCGCACGCGCCCCTGTTCCACCCGGGCATCCACGCCCGTCACCGTCATGTGGCCCTCCAGCGCGTCGAGGAACTGCGGCGAGCCATCCGGCGCCAGCACGCCCACGACGGAGCCGCCCACGGTTGCCGTCGGGCCGGTGCTCTCCGCGGTCGCGGTGAAGACCATCCGCCCGCCGGGAAGCGGCGATGCCGCCGTGAAGGACAGCCGCATGCCTCCGGCCTGTCCCAGCTCCCAGCGGCGCGTCATGCGCACCACGTCCGGGCCCAGCGCGCCGGCTTCCAGTCCGCGCAGCACCCGCTCCGCGTCCAGGTCCACCAGTGCGTCGGTGCCGGGCTCGCCGCTGCCGCGCTGGAGCAGCCGCAGCAGTCCGCCCGACATCGCCGCCCCGGCGATACGGAGCGGTCCGAACTCCCGGCTGATTTGGGTGTACAGCGCCGTGACGTCCACCGCCCGGGCGTCTCCCGCCAGGGTGCCGTCCGCGCCCAGGGCGACCAGCGCGCCGCGCTGCCTGCCTGCGGAGAGGCCCGACGGCAGCACCAGCAGCGAACCGTGGGGCGAGCTGCCCTGGGGCGCGAGCAGACATGGCACTTCCAAGTCGGGATGCGACGACTTGAGGGAGACGGGCTCGTCGGGCTGGTGGTTCGCGAAGAGCGCCACGCCATGCCCGGGACTTGCCCCCGACAGGGGGAACGCGGCCAGGTTCAGCGGCTCGTCCGCGACGGTGTAGAGCCAGTCGCCCGCGCGGACCAGTCCGCTCAAGACAGTGACGTGCGCAGGACGTCCTGGAGCGACGGGCGCCTCCAGGTCGAGGGTGCGCCGTGGGGTCAGGTGAAGCATGGCCGTGTCTCCCGCGAAGCCGCGGCCTCACGGGCCCCGGTGCTTCAGAGCAGCGTACCGCGCAGCAGGAGGCTGGCGACGGTGAAGTAGATGAGGACGCCGCTAACGTCCACCAGTGTGGCCACGAAGGGAGCGGAGGCGCTCGCGGGGTCGAAGCCGAACTTTCGCAGCACTAAGGGCAGCATGGAGCCGGCCAGGGTGCCGAACGTCACGACGCCCAGCACGGACAGGGCGACGGTGATGCCCAGCACCAAGGCGTGTTCCCCGTAGACGCCGGAGATGGAGTTCCAGATGAGGATGCGCGCCAGGCCCACCACACCCAGCACCACGCCCAGCACCAGGCCGGAGAGCAGCTCTCGGCGAGCCACGCGCCACCAGTCCCTCAGTCGCATCTCGCCCAGCGCGAGCGAGCGGATGATGAGCGTGGAGGCCTGACTGCCGGAGTTGCCGCCCGAGGAGATGATGAGCGGCACGAAGAGGCTCAGCACCACGGCGGTGGCGATTTCGTCCTCGAAGCTGCTCATCGCGGTGGCGGTGAGCATCTGCCCCAGGAAGAGCACCAGCAGCCAGCCGATGCGCTTCTTCAACATGCCGAAGAAGCCGGTCTCGAAGTAGGGCGCCTCCAGGGCCTCCATACCGCCGGCCTTCTGGATGTCCTCGGTGGCCTCTTCCTGGACGACGTCGACGATGTCGTCCACCGTGACGATGCCCTTCATCCGTTGCTGGACGTCGAGCACGGGCAGGGCCATGAAGCCGTGCTCGGTGAACAGTCGGCTCACGGCCTCCTGGTCGGTGTCTTCCGACACGGTGATGACGTCGCGCTGCATGACGTCCGCCACGCGCTTGTCGCTGGCCGTCTGGAAGAGCTGACGCAGGGACAGCACGCCCAGCAGGTGCTGTTCGGCGTCGAGCACATAGGCGTAGTAGACGGTCTCCACCCGCTCCCGCGCCTGCTTGCGCAGGTAGCTGATGGCCTCGTCGATGGACATGTCCGGCCGCACGCGTGCGAAGCGCGGATTCATCAGACCGCCAGCGTCGTCCTCCGCGTAGGCCAGGAGCACGTTGACTTCGCGGCGGCTGGCGTCGTCGAGCTGCGAGAGGATGGACTCCGCCTGCTCGGGCTCCACCGCTTGTACCAGGTCGGCCAGGTCGTCCGGGGGCAGCAGCCGGACCCAGGTCCGTCGCTCGGCCGGCTGAAGGTGGAGGATGAGCTCCGCCTGCTCACGCGCCGACAACGCCAGGAAGAAGTCGTCCGCCACCGAAGCGGGAAGCAGCCGGAAGCCCTCCAGCCGCTCATCGATGGAGAGCACGGGCCACGCCTCGTGCAGTTCCTCCATGGAGAGCGCGGCGCTCTGGGGGCTTTCCATCATGGGGGCTCACCTCCGGGCGTGTCGGGTGGAGCGCGTGGTGCCGCGGCGCGCCGGCCTCTCTACACCCGGAAGGCCAGGTATCGCGAGAGGCAGGCAGGCGACATTTCGCGCTTTTCCTTCCGTGTGTGCCCCAACCGTCTCGTTATTTCAACGGAGACGCACGCCGTTCGTATACCCGCGTGCCACCGAGACCCTGCCCGCCGCCGGCCTCCCAGTAGAAGCGCGGAGAGAGGGTCCGCAGTCCGGGAGACAGGTCAGCGTTGCCCGGCAGCAGCTCCAGTCCCAGCGGGCCCTGTGACTCGGGTGGCACGGGCACGGCGGAGCCGACGCGTGATTGCCGCCACTGGATGAAGGGGATTGCGAAGCCAGGGCGGAGGGGCGCGCTCACCAGCTCGAGTGGCGCGTCCACCACCAGGGTGCCTCGTTCGGTCAGCGCGCCATCCACCGCGGCCCATCGGTACAACGTCTGTCCTGGCTGCGGCAGGAGCAGTGAGTCCACGCGGGTCCACACCGCGCCGTCCTCGATGCCCGCTGGCACGCCCGGCAGGCGCTGGCACGGCGCCTCCGAGGCGACGAAGGCCCCGTCCGGGCCCAGCCGGAACGTGCACGCGCGGCTGTCGGGGTCCTGCGTCGCCTGGATGACGCTGACCGTGTCGGGGCCCAGACGCACGAGCAGGCCCAGCACCATGTCGACGCCGAAGGGCAGCTGGTTGACCCGTCCCCACGGCGTGGGGGCGGCACCGGTGACGACGCCTTCTGGGGTGAAGGCGAAGCGGTGCAGGCGCTCCGAGTCGAGCACCCACAGCTCATCCGCGGTGGCGAGCCGGCTCTGGATGACCTTCACCGTGTCGCGCTGGTTGAGCAGGAGCGAGCCGGTGAGCTCGAGTTCCGAGCCGGTGTCGACGAAGCGGCGCACCCTGTCCTCGCCCACGACCCAGACGACATTTCCCGCGACGGCCACGTCGGGCATGCCGGAGACGCCGCCGAGTGGCGTCTGGGTTCCGTTCGCCGCGTGCACCGCCACGCCGTCACACAGCCAGGTGCCATGCGTGGTGCGGTCCAGTTGCGTGCAGCGGGGCAGCGGGAGCACCGTCGGACCTCCTCCGGTCCATGCGCGTGACACGTAGGCTCCGAACTGCTGGAGGCTGCCCACCGGTGCGAAGGCGACGCGGACATGGTGGCGTCCGGTGGTCGTCGGGGTGAAGCGGACGGTGGCCGCCTGTCCATTGCCGGTGAGGGACGCCTCTGAGGCCACGGTGTGGTTGTTCGGGTCGAACACCTCCGCCGTGATGCTGTCGGGGACCTGGGAGGTGTCGGGGCCCTCACAGGTGAAGTTCATGCTCGGTTGGACGTGGAGCTCCGCGGGGACCTCCAGCGATAGCAGGGGCGGGCTCTGCCCCATGCCACCTGGAAGAGGGACGAGGCCGCAGTCATCGCCGGTGTCCGCACACCCGGACAGGGACAGCATCGCGGACCATGCGAGCAGGCAGGGAACGGTCTTCATCGAGGGGTGCGCCGCCCGGGTGACCTCGGCCAGGGGGAGGCGGCGCAGGCTCCGGGGCCTTCTTACCCCATCCGTGGGCCGGGCCGGTGACAGGCGTGGCGCCATGTCAGGCCCCGCGCTTCCAGCGCGTCATTTTTCACAGAAAGGAGCGGTGACATGCAGACGACGAACCTGACGAGCCCGATGAATCCCGACACCTTGAACGACACTGTCATCGGCATCGGCGTGCTCGCGCCCGTCGCCCTGCTGCCCGCTCCCGTGCTGCCCGGTCTACCCATTGGCGGTAGATGGCCCGGACTCTGACGCCTTTCGCCCGTCCATCGACGTGGCATGGCAGGCCAGAGGCCGGGCTCCCCAAGGGAACCCGGCCTCTTTCTTTTCCGGGTCGTCGCAGCACATGCGGTCGTGGCCGAGTGGTCAGGCCCCTGGTCGCCATCCAGGTGGACACGGGTTCGAATCCCGTCGACCGCTTTCCGGCAGCCCACCCGGGTTGCCGTCATCGAATAACGCCGCGGTAGCCCAACTGGTAGAGGCGCTGCACTCAGAATGCAGAGGGTGCGGGTTCGAATCCCGCCCGCGGCAAGTTTTCCGAGCCTAATTATGCATGGTTGGCAACGGCCTCCGTCCGTGTTGCACCTGTGTCGCATGCGGGCGCAAGAGGCAGGTCCAGGACGCGGACGGCGTTCCTCCGCGTATCCGGGCTGAGATGGGCGTACCGCTCCGTCATGTCGATGGTGGCGTGGCCCATCAGCTCCTGAATGACCTTCAGCGGGATGCCCCTCATCGCAAGGTGGCTCCCGTAGGTGTGGCGCAGGTCGTGCCAGCCGATGATTCCCACCTCGCGCGTGATGCCTGCTCGTCGAAGTGAGCGCTGGAGCGGCCTCTCCATCCTGTGGGCAGTCAGCGGCTTGCCGTCATCCAGGCAGAACACGTAGGGCCCGCGCAGGTGCCGATGCGCCTTGAGTGCGTCCACCACGGATGCGGGCAATTCAACCGTTCTCTCACGGCCTCCCTTGGGCACGTCCGTCACGCCACGCCAGATGGCCCGGCGCACGTGGAGGAGCCCCCGCTTCAGGTCCACGTCAGGCCACTGGAGCCCGACAATCTCCCCCTGACGAAGCCCCGTCTTGATGGCTACGAGGAGCACGGGCTTCCACTCCAGTTCGGCCATATCGACAAGCCGCTCGGCTTCCTCGAATGAGAGGAAGTCGAAGGTCGGCTTGGGCACGTTCCCGAAGAGCTTCACGCGCGGCGCTTGGGCGATGACGTGTTGTTCAACGGCCACGCCCAAGAGCTTGCTCAGAACCGTGAGGACGTTGTTGATGGTCTTCAAGCTCAACGCCTTCGGGCCCGCAGCCTTGCGCTTGCGGATGGCTGACTGGGTCGCGTTCTCTTTCCGGGCGTGCGCCGCAGACTTCTTCTTCCGCATCAGCGCTTTGAAGTCCTCGATTTGCGCCGGGCCGATGGCGTCCAGCGCCATCTCTCCGAAGAACGGGACGATGTGGTCATCAAGAATCTGCCGCTTGCTGACGACGCTGGAGTGCTTGTTGTTGTTCTCGCTGTAGGTGAGGAAGCGCGGTGCGAACTTCTCCAATGTGAGCGCGCAGCCTTCCTCCTTCTGCTTCTCCTTTCCGAAAGTCCCGTTGAGGAGCGCGTTACGCAATTCGCGCTCATACTGCTCGGCGCCCCGGCGCGTCTGGACGGGCGAGAACTTCACGACTCGCTGTCGCCGTCCGTCCGGGTGGTGGAACACGAAGTCCACTTGCCAAGCCTCCTCGACCTTCCCAGTCCTGCTGTTCTGCCACTTCCGCAACCTGACGCTCATCGTTGACTCCCGAGCGCAGAATCACGGCCCTTACCTGTGGGGCATTCTACCAAGGCCGCGCGGTGGATGCGGACTGCTTTCCCGATGCGGACGACCCCGGGCATTTGTCCAAGCCGGATGGACTCGTAGAGCGTCTTCCGGTTCACGCGCAGGAGTGCTGCGGCCTCTTCCACGGTGAGGAAGTCGGGAACCCCGGGGTGGGCCACCGATGCGAGCACAGGGGCCTTGCGACAGGTGCTGTGGCTCATGAAGGTTTCCCCAGCAGTCGGTCCCGCAGGGAGCGCGGGCGCGCAACGTGGGGATGGGCATTCGAGGTTGATTGCGGGATGGAGTTCGGCGAGGGGAACGGAACGACCTTCGCGTCGTGGCTCGAAGGGGCATTGCTCCCGTTCACGTGCCATGGCGGAAGCCAGCCCCGCGCCTTGTTGTCGCGGTGCTCAACCCAACCCGCTGCCTTCAACGCGGCCAGGAAGGTCCGTTTCTGTGGTGCGTGCTTCTGTCCGGTGGACTTGCAGAACCCCACCATGGCCACGAAGAGGGCGTCATTTGTGAGCGCTTGGGTCTTTCCGACTCGGGGCCCGGTGCTCGTGGTCCAAATCGAGGCGAAGTGGGGGACGTGTGTCGCCCAATTGTAGAGCTGTCGGTCTGGCTCGGGGCTCTCGCTGAGTTCGCGGAGGAATTGCTCCGTTACGGGCTCGCTGAGTTGCTGGAGTTCATCGCGGGATGCGTTCGTGTGCGGTCTGCGGACTCGCTTCATGTCCACCGCTCGGGTGCTCATCTCGTAGGCGAAGGCGGCCACCTGCCGCATGAACTCTCGTGTGAAGGCGTCATCCGTGCCCGGAGCATGGAGCGACTCCAAGAAATCGCGGTGGGACAGCCCCAGGTCCGGGTGTTGGTACTCGGCGGGCTTCGTCCTGTTGTGGAAGACCGTCCATCGCCGGTCGCTCTCCTCCAGTTCGATGGGCTTGGAGCGGTTGGTCGCCGCGATGAGCGCGACGCGGTTGACCGCTGGAGTCCGGGCAACGCCCTTACTCTCCAGGAACACCTCGCCATCGGTGATGGTCGCTTTGAGACCGTCGCCCAGCGCCCCACCGCGCTTGTGGTTGTCGAGCAACTCGTTGGCGAAGACCAACAGCTTCGTGGCGTAGTGGTGGTTATAGGGCTTGGCGAGGTCGTCCTCTCCAATCTGGACGCAGTTCGCGGGGCCGAGTACGTGCGCCAGGATGCGATAGAGCACGTTCTTTCCGGTTCCCGGGGGCCCCTGGAGCAGGACCGCGGTTCCTGGCTTGGAACCTGGGTTCTGCACCTTGAACGCAATCCAGTTCAGGAGCCAGTTGAGCCCGCCTTCATCCTCCGCGAGCCAGCGAAGGACGCGTCGCACGTCGGCCCAGTCCCCCGGCGCTGGGGTGAGCGTTGGTGCCTCCCACGTGTTGACCGCATACGTATCGTCCTCGCGAGGCAACAACTCGGGGGCGTTGGGGCGGCATTCGAGCCCCATGACTCCGGCGCAGATCTGCGACACGTTGGGTCCTACGGCCAAGGGGCTGGCACCTCTCGGCCACGTGTCGCGTGGGGAGAGAAGCTGGCGCAGTATCAAGTAGTCCTCGGCGGCCTTCTGGGTGAGGAAGTCCGAGCTGAAGGAGCGGCCACCCGGTCGGCGCGACAGATAGCGCTCCAGGGGGACGACCTTCACCAGGGGAAGGCTCGCAATCTCCGCGCGTGCCGCTTCTCGGTCGGCGTCCGTGGCGGCCTCATTTTCGGGAGGGGAGTTCGGAGTCATGAGGCGCTCCCAATTCGGTGGTTGGAGGTCGCCACGAGCAGGACGGTTCTTCGCCACTTGGCGTCTTCCGCCTCGCGATTGGCCTTCTGCTGAAGGTCCCACTGCTGGAGCTTGGCGCGTGCGCCGTCCAGCCCTCGAAGTGCCTCCCCCCAGACGTCGCGGGAGGGCTCCAGCTTGCCGAGCGCATCGAGTGAGCGCTGGGCGATGGCGAGCAGGCTCTCTGAGCTTTCTTCCGGTGCGGCAACTCTGGCGAGCATCTCCGTCAGCCGGTTGATGCCAAGATGGCGCTGGCCGTCGAGCATGAGCACCTCGCCCGCGTCCATCTGCGCGATGACCTGGCAGTAGTCCTTCCGTTTGAAGCGGCTCAGTCGCTTCCGAACGGCCTGGCGGTCCACGGAGGCCGCTCCGGCGACCTGCCGCACGCTGGGGCGCTCGATGTAGCGGGCGAAGGGTTGGCGCAGCATGGGGCCAAACAGCGCTTCCACGTCGAGCGGTTGGCCTCGGTGATGCTCGGGAGCCGGGCGCGGGGTGGGGTTCGCGGGGTTCCAGCTTGGAAGGTAGTAGAGGCGCGCCACGTCCTTGCAGGACGCATCCGCCTTCAACGCGGCCGTCGCCTGCGCCGCGAGTCCCAAGTAGCCCATGAGGCGCGGCCAGAGGCTGTCGGCCCACCGGCTGGGCGAGCCAACCGCGACGGGCTCACTGAACGGGAGGACGACGCGGTAGCGGATGGGCTTGATGGGATGCCCGTAGGAATGGGTCGGGTATGCGAGGAACCAGAGTCCACGCTGGCGAAGGCTCGCGAGCCACGCATCCAACGCGGCCTGTTCCTCGCAGTCGAAGTCCACGACGGCCAGGGTGACGTGCGAGAAGTTCGCATTGCGCCTGTACGGCGTGGGCGTGGGGGTGCCGCCTTTGCCCTCGTACAAGCCATCCGTACGCGGTGGGAGAGGCTTGGCGGGGATGACGGCGTGACCGTCCTTCTCCGTGCGAAGCGTCGGGTCCAGGGCGTCCTCGAAGAACTCCGACATGAGGCCATCGATGGACGAGAACTCCCGGACGGAGAGTTGGTCTGGCTGGAATCGCGAAGGGGTGATGCAGAGAGTCCAAGTCATGGGGCCCGACGCTGGGGAGTTCGATGGATGCACGACGACGGCGCGGTGTTGAACAGGGAGTGGCGACACTTCGCGGGGGGGTGACGGACGCACCGGCGCTGGGTGTTCCGTCACAGCTCCGTCATGGCCTTTTTCACTCTGTAGGTGACGGAGTGACGGAGACCTCTCATTCCTAAGAGAAGAAAGAAGAAGAGGGAGTGGAGACCATCGTCCGTCAGTCACAGCGTCATGGCCTCGGTGGGGTTGGGGACAGCGCGCGCTCATTCGCCCTTCCCGACAAGGCTGTAGGCCCGAGGCACCGCGCCGCGAACGCCGGGCTGGTACTTGGAGAACTCGCGCACCACGCCAGCAGCGACGAGCACCGCGAGACTGCGCCGGATGGCCTGCTCTCCCGCTCCGAGCGCGCCGCACATTTCCTTCACGGTGCGCCCGTGGGGGCCTGCGTCGGTGAGCGCTGCGACGATGCGAGGGCGGTACTGCTCGACCTGTTCAATCATGTGCTGGGCTCCTCAAACGGTGTTGATGGGGACGCCCGCCGCGCGTGGTCCACTGGACTGTCATGGCCACGTCTAGCGGTGTCCTTCCCCCGGTAAATGCGTGCGGCTTTTGCGGGTGGCCCACGCGCCCATTTCCGGGCCATTTTTCGGCCACGGCTGACTGGATGTGGCCTCAGCTAAATGGGTGCGGATTCCGTGGGTGGCGCGGGCGACCTGCAAAGGCCCCCCGGCTCGGATTTCCGATGGGTGGCCACTCAGGACTGTGCTTGGCGGTGGTACACGCTGAGAAAATCCCGCAGAAAATCGCGAGGCCCCCGACGCTGAACTGTTCGTGCCGGAAGGATTGAGCTGAACGAATCCCCCGTCGTCTCCGTGTCTTGCCGTGGGCGCCGTTGTGAGGGGCGCAGGGGCACTTTTGAGGCAGAAAGTTGCCGAATCCCTCAGCGCCAGGACAAACGGAGAAGGGCTGGACGCCGCGCGCATCCTGGTACGGTCCCGCCATGCCCCTTGGAGGTCGCCCGCGCGTGTTCTCGTCACTGGCCCGGCTAGCCCTGCCCCTCGTTCTCCTCGTGGGCCTGACGGCTGCGGCACAGCCCCAGGAAGCTTTGCGCGGGCGGGAGCTGAAGCGGCGGCGGGTGGCGCTCTCGGCAGTCACGTCTGGCAAGCCTGTGGTTCTTCACGTCGCGCCGGGCTACTTCACGGCCCTGGAGTTCGACTCCTCAGTGGACCGTGACGCGGTGGTGCTTGGGGACGGTGGAAGCCGGTTTGCGCTGTTCGAGGTCACGACTCGGGCCATCTTCCTCAATCCCGCGATGGACCTGGGGCCCGGACGCGTCATGGAACTGATCGTCCCGTTCGCGGATGGCGCGGCTCCCTCCCGCGTCGTGTTCTCGCTCGTCACGCACCCCGCAGAGGTGGACGCACAGGTGATGGTGTCGCGCCTGCCGCGTACTGCAGATGCGATTCAGGCCGAGCTGGACGAGGTGCGCGCGGCCTGCGCGACCAAGGATGCCGAGTTGGATGCGCTCCGTGCTCGTTCTGTGGCGAGCGGCCCGGCTGGGATGATTTTCGCGGGCTTGCTGGACCGAGGTGGTTTGCAGAGTGAAAGAGTCGAGTCAGGAGTCGGCCAGAAGGGGGGAAGCGGGCTTGAGTTCGTGGAAGGGTGGACGCATCGCACGAGCACGTGGGCGACGGTGGCGCTTCGGGTCCACAATGGCGGTAGGGAGTCCTGGAGCCCAGTGGAGGCTCGACTCTCCCTAGTTGCGAGCGGCGAGCGCATCAATGTGCTTGCGGTGCACATGAGGGAGCCCCGGATTGAGCCGGGGAAGGCTGCCCTCGTGGTGGTGGAAACAGGGGCACCCAGTTGGCCAGAAGGGGCGGTACTCCGGTTGGAGCTGCGCGATAGTAGTGAGGGCGCTCGGCGCCTTCTCATTCCTCGACTCCCGTTCTAGAACCGCCTTCCATGTTGATCGGGTTGAGTCCGGCACACCTGCAACCTGGGCAGACGGTGGACGGTTGGCGCGTTGTGAAGCCGCTGGGCGCGGGGAGCTTCGGCGCCGTCTATCTCGTGGAGAAGGAGGGCCACCACTTCGCGATGAAGCTGGCCATGCACCGGGCCAGCAGCGGGGACTCCGAGCAGGCCGACGCGCGACTGCTGCGGGAGATGGTCTGTCTGTCCCAGGTGAGCGGCCACTCCAACGTTGTGCGGGTCCACTCCCATGGCCGTTGGCAGCACCCGACCCAGGGGTGGCTCTACGTCGTGCTGGACTACGTGGAGGGCTACACGCTGGGAGAGTGGGTGGAGAAGACGCACCCCACGGCGCATGAAGTGGCCCGGGTGTTCGGCAAGCTCTCTGGCGCTCTCGCCCACCTGCATTCGCGTGGCGTCTTCCACCGCGACTTGAAGCTGGGAAACATCCTCGTGCGCGCCACGGATGGCGAGCCCTTCGTTCTGGATTTCAGCGCGGGGGACTACACGCTGGCCCCGGAGTTGACGGACACGCCCTTGCCACCTGGCACCCGGCGCTATCGCTCCCCCGAGGCGACACGATTCCTTCGCGAACACGGAGACGAGCAGGATGCGCGTTACGAGTTCAAGGCGACCGACGACGTGTACGCGCTGGGCGTCTGCCTCTATGACGTGCTGACGAATCCCCAGCCCGTGAGCGAAACGCCCCGCGTCCTGGTGGGTGCCCAGTGGCCTCCCCCCGCGCCGCACGCACTGAATCCGCGCGTGCCCGTGTCCTTGAGCGCGGCGGCCATGCACTTCATCGAGCGCCACCCCGAGAAGCGCGCCCCTTCCGCCGAAGTCATGCGGCGTGAGTTGGACGCGCTGCTACACGAAGAAGGCGATGCGTGGACGGCAACGTTGCATGTCCCCACGCCGCACCTTCCGCTTGCCCTGGACGTGGCGCATAACGACGTGCCCCAGGATGAAGCGCAGCCCTCCTTGCCGAAGCGAGCCTCTGGGCGGCGCGTGGCGGGCGCTGTGGCCATCCTGGCGCTCCTGGCGGCCTCGCTTGTTGGCTACGTGGCCCTGCGCCCTGCCTTGAAGGCGGAGAGGCCCAGCATGCCCATTACGGCCCTTCCGGTGCGGGACGCTGGTCTTACCTCCTCCCCGCCTCCTACCGTGCCCCCTGCCCCCCTGGTGTCGTCCCCTGGGGTAGCTTTGCCCCCTCCCGTACCTGTCGAGAAAGATAGCCCTCCCGTGAAGCGCGCTCCCGTTCCGATGCTCCCTCCCGCCGAGTCCACCTCCAGGAAGCCGAAGGCCCTGGCCTCCCGTTCGAGCTGGCCTCCGTCTCCGTGGGGCGGGTTCCTCAAGACGTGCGCGGGTGCAACCGCTGTTGCCGCGCTCTCCATGGGCTGCCCCAGTGCCCAGGTGCGGCCCGAGCCCGGTGACTGCCCCTCCGAAGCGCGCGAGGTCATGTTCAGTCGACAGATGAAGGGGGGACTGCGTCTAAGACCGGGCGATTCAGTGATTCTCACTCTCGACCGACGGCAACCCGGCTTTCAGTCGGAGCCGGGCTTCTATGAGGACGGCCCTGTAACTGGGGTAGTGAGTGTTAGCGACGTTCGCGGGCTCCCAGAGGGAACGCTCCTCTCGGGATACCTGTGGACAAGTGGAGAGGTTGCAGTGGGACGCTACACGGAGGCACAGCTCCCGGACGGCCGGACTGTTCCGGTGTGCATCGTCTTGGGGCGCAAGGGCTACATGGAGAAGGGGCCTGACTCCAAACCAGGGGTGGCTCACCTCAATCGGTCGTTCCCGGCCTACTTCGTCGAGCGCTGGCCCTAGTTTCCCTCGGGGAGCGTAAAGAGACTTTGCAGATTTGGCCTTTCTCTGTTCACCTGGAGTGAATGAGATTTCCATCTTTTTAGACCTGACACGTCGTTCAACTCGGCATGGGCTGGCGGTACCTTGAGTCTGCCTTTGCGCGAATACCTCTCGCGCGGGCACTCGGAGTTTCCTGTCCATGTCCAATCCGTCTGACTCTCGGCCTGCCGGGAGCGTTGTCCTATTCACCAACGGCGACACCTCGTACGAATTCTTCCGGGACTTGGGAGAGGGGCGCGTGGGTGAGCGAATCCTCCTCGCGCGGACCCGCACACCCAAGGGCCTCGGTGACTGCGTGGTGCTCAAGTGCTTGCCGGTTCCGAAGTCCACGGACGTGACGGAGAAGTACCTTCGCGCCCGCGCTCGACTGGAAGAAGAGGTGCGGCTGGCTCAGTACTTTCGTCACCCGCGCATCGCCCGCGTCCATGGCCTCCATGAAATTCCGCAGGGCCTGTGCGTGGCGATGGAGCATGTGGAGGGGTTGTCCCTCAACACGTTGCTGGCCGTCGCCCAGGCTCGCGGGCGCTACTTCTCCGAGGCGTTCATTCTCTACGTGGGAGCGGAGGTCGCGGCGGCGCTGGCCTATGCGCACGAGCGCACGGACGACGCGGGCTTTCCTCTTGGCATCGTCAACCGTGACGTGAATCCCGCTCGAATCCGCGTGGGGCCCCATGGTGAGGTCCGGCTGACGGATTTCGGTGTGGCCCTCTCTCGCCTGTCGGGGCGGTTGGCCACGTCCCTGCCGCGCCCCCAAGGTGAGGTCCTCTACTCGGCACCGGAGATGTTGCTGGGCGAGGTGGTGGACGCGCGAGCCGACGTGTTCTCCCTGGGGCTGACGCTGTTGGAGTTCGCCACGGGCCGTCACCTCTACGACCCGGGCCATGTTCGCATTGAGGAGGTGGAGTCGCGAATGTCGCAGGTGGAGAGGGAACAGGCGTTCTCGGCCTCCGTGGCGTCCGTGGTGACGGAGTTGCCCGAGTTCGCGGAAGACGCCATCTGGTGTGCAATGGCCTTCCGCTCCGACGACGTAGAGCAGGCCGCGCGAGGGCTCTCCATTCCCCTTCGGGACATCCTCCACACGATGCTGCGCAGAAGCCCCGCCGAACGCTTCGGGACGGCTGCTGAGCTGGAAATCATCCTGCGTGCCCAGTTGGCTCGGCTGGGGCCCTACACGCGCGAGGATGCCTTGGGAGAGATTCAGCGGGCGCTCGCGGATGCCAGTGAGGGACTCTGGGACTTCGAGGTGCCCAGCGACGAGGGCGGCATCACGCCCCCTGTCACCACGGAGCGGGGCGGCTACGAGCCCACGACGGAAGCGCCGTCACCCCGTGGGGGCGTGCGTCGCGCGTCGGCGGGCGCTCTCCATCCGGACGAAGTGCCAACGGAGCCCGGCGCAGGCCCCCGTCGCGCGTTGACGAAGCAGCCGACCGTTTAACGGCTGCCCTCAAGCCCTCTCACCACTGCTGATTCACCACCGGAACGGCGCCAGCCGTCAGGCCGACCGGGAGACGTGTGTTTCTCGTGCCTCATGTCGGGGCACGCACAGGAGGCGTGTATGCACAGGAAGCGAAGGTATCTGTCCGCGCTGCTGTTGATTCTGTTGCCGATGACGGGATGGGCCGCGGAGCCTGTCTCGCCCGAGGAAGAGGCGCCGTCTACTCCACTGGCCTTGCCGTCGCACAGGTGGCACTACCTGATGCGCGTGGAGGCGACGACGTTTGCGTTCCTTCCTCGCGCGGGCGCTGGGAGTGATGACGGCTTCGTCCAGGTGGAGCCCACCTTCATCATCGACGGTGGCCCCGAGTTCGGCGTCAACGTGGGGGCTCCCGTGCGCTTCCGTATGTGGGGCGGTGGTGAGGGCGCGGGGTTTGTGCGGCGAGAGGACTGGGACTCTCTCTCGGACTGGGGGCAACTCGTCCGTGGCCTCAAGTTCGGCTCGGACAACGCGCCGCTGGGGGTGTGGTTCGGTGGATTGGAGAGCTACAGCCTGCTCTCCGGGCATCTGGTCCGCCGCTACTCCAACCGTGCGAATCCGGACTACCACCCGGCGGGAGGCTTCCTCACGGGCACGCTGGGGCCTCTCTACACGGAAGCGTTCGTCTCGGATGTGCTGGGCGCGCGGCTGATGGGCGCGGAGTTCTCCCTGGACATGGAGCACGTTTTCTTCGGCAAGGCCAAGGAGCACAGTCGGTACACCCTGGCGCTGTCCGCCGTGCATGACTGGGGGCGAGCGGGTGGACGCGCGCCATCGGTGACGCTAGCCCATGCGGATGCAATGGCGGTGGTGGTGGTGCGACCTGACTACGAGGTCCACTTGGTGGCGGGCTGGGGTGGACGTCCTGGTGAGGGCGGCGCATGGGGGGCTGTTGCGGGCGCGGGGTTGGACGCGGGGACGGAGACACTCAATCTGCGGCTGCGGCTGGAGGCGCGGCGCCAGCGTGGCGGCTTCCGGCAAGGCTTCTTCGGGGCGGACTACGAGTTGGCGCGCTTTCAGGCGGCGGGCACGGATGGCGTGCCGCTCGCGGATGCTGGCTTCCCGGACGGCTACTCCGCATTCGGTGAGGCCGAAGTGGGCTGGGACGCGGTCAGCTACGGGGGGCTCTATAGGCACTTGAAGCTGTCGCTGGGCGCGGAGGCGTTCTCTTGGGGGCGCTTCGACGTCGACGGGCGCGTGGCGGTGCAGCTCTTCGAGCGCAGTTTGGAAGTAGCGTTGAAGGGCCTGGGCGTGGGCATGGGGCAACCCGGAGCGCGCTACCTGGGGGCGGCAGAAGTGCGCTGGCGATTCCTGGGCGGGAAGCTCTACGCGATGGGGACGGGAGGCACGCTGCTCTTCCCCACGGCGGAAGGGACGCTGCGGCCGGGAGCCTTCGCCTCGGTGGGCCTGGGGGTGGACAATGCGCGCTAACGCCTTGCTGTGGGTGGTGGCGGTGTTGGCCACGGGGGCCGCTTCGATGGCTCATGCCTCCGGGCTTGGCGAAGCGCTGCACCATGCGCCGCGCGTGGCCACGTCCTCCGATTGGGAACACTCGCCAAACGAAGAGCCTCCGCGTTCCGTGGATGCTTCTCCATTTTCAATCTCCGGGTCCGAGGCGGACCAACGGCGAGCGCGCCAGCGGGGGCCACGGCACGACGCAACAGGGGTTGTGCCTGGCACTGCGTCCGTCGCTGTCGGGGGGGGAGTGCAGAGCGCCGCAGCGGTACGTCAGGCAACCCTCGACGCCATTGATGAGGTGAAGCGCTCCATGGAGGACATCGAAGGCGCGCGCTCGCGACTTGCGTCGCGCCCTTCCTCTCTCGGTGGCCGGAGACTCGACGGCGTGTTTACGCGCTATCTCGACCATGGCTCCAAGCAACTGACGTGGCTCCGAGGATCGCTGGGGAGTGCCACTGCGCTGGCGGGAGTGGCGTCGGAGGTGGGGGATTCAGGAATGGCGCTGGGCATCCTCCAGATGACGGGGTCCCGGCTCCAGGCGGCGATGTTCGGAACCCTGCTGCTGGCCACGTGGGTGGACTTTCTTCAACTTGCTGACGCCCTGCTGCGAGACTGCCCCATGTGCGGCACTGAGAAGCTGTTCGTGGACCTGAGTCGCGTCCAGGGCTTGATGGAGCCCGCGTTGAAGGAGTTGGCGTCCATGGACTCCGAGCGCATCGAAGTGGCGGCGACCGAGATGCCGGAGCTGATGGGGAAGCTGACCCATGAGTTTGACGTGATTCAGCGAGACGCGCGCTCGGCCATGGAGCAGGGCGGCAAGGTCATGGTCGCGGTGCAGGTGGTGGAGATGCTGGCCCTGATTTCCACGCTGAAGATGTCACTGCCCCGGCCCCCGCCATCCGCGCCCGCGATGCTCGGCGTGGGGCTTGTGATGACTTCGGGGGGCGTCATGGCGGGCTCGCGGCTGGTCGTCTCCGCTGAGTGGGTGGAGATGATGCGAAGGCTGGTGCAGGCGGGCGTCATCTCGCTTCCCGTCGTGAGCGCAGCGGTCCGCATTCACGGTGGGCAGGTGATGATGGCCCAGGCGAACGAGGCCTTGCCCAGGGGCGTGCGAGAATCGCTGGGGGACAGCCCCGAGGTACGCGGCATGCGAGTGACGGGCAGGGCGGGCGCGGGCATGTCCGAGGCCCCTAAGCATCACGTCATGCCGAAGGAACACCGCGAGTGGTTCGAGCAGCGCGGCTTCAAGGGCGACATGGACATCGACCAGTTCTGCGTCCGTCTGGAGCAGGCCCACCACGAGGCGATTCACGGTGGTGGTAACTGGAAGCTGGGGCGCATGTGGCCCGGCGAGTGGAACCGGACGATCATGAAGGCACTGAGCGATGCCGAGTCGAGGGCAAGCCGGGTGTTGACGCGGAATCAGGTCCTGGACATCGTTGCAGACCGTATGAAGTTCTACGGAGTCCCGCTCAAGTTCACGAAGGGGAAGAGTCGATGACCGACGGACGTTCGTGGCGGGGGAACTGGAAGGCCCGCTTGTATGAGCGCGTCCGTGAGCGTGGCTATGACTCTCTCACGGCCTTTGCCGAGTCTCGTCCCACCGCATCGTTGGTGGCTCTGGCCGAGGTGCTTGGGCCGGACGACGTTGCCGGAGTCCAGGTATACGATGGTCTGGTGGCCGAAGCGGTGCGAAGCAAGCAAGTGACTCGCTTGGTGCGTGGACAACTCGTGCGCGAGCTGTGGGGTAGCCTCCCTGATGGTTGGCCGGCCGTGTTGGATGACGACAACCGATTCAGGATCGCGAAGGCACTCGGACTTTGGTCCAGCATCGTCCCAGAAACGCACGAGAGTCGTGTGCAACTAGCTGGTGATGCGCTGCTCGCAGATCCTCCGCCCGCTGGCTGGCGCCCGCTCGGGCCTGACGACGAGCTTCTTCGGACCCTCCTGCCCGACGAAGACGCGTGAACGGAGTTGGTGGCCCCGCTAGTCGGCGAGGCGGGGTACCACGTCTCTATGCATTACTTCATCGCAGAACGCCTCGCAGGAGAGCATCCGATGACCGACGGACATCCCTTGTAGGGCAACATCAAGGCTCGCCTGTACGAACGGGTCCACGAGTGAGGCTACGACTCACTGACGGCCTTTGCCAACGCGCGGCCTGCCGTGCCGTTTTTCGTCCTGGCCGACGAATTGGACAACGATGTTGCTGCTGCGCAGGTGTTGCGCGGCCTGCTCTACGCGGCGGAGCAGCACTATCTGGTCACACGATTCATTCGCAACGTTCTCGCGCGCCTCTTGTTTCAAAGTCTGCCCAACGGTTGTCCGGTCGTGATGGATGAGGCAAATCTATTCAAGGTGGCAGAGACACTCGGCTCCTGGCCCGCATACACCGCAGAAAATCATAGGGAGCGGGGCAGGTTGGCTAGGGCAGCACGTCGTGCCAATCCTCTCCTGCTGGCTGGCGCCCGCTCGGGCCTGATGACGAGTTTCTTCGAACGTTCTTGCCTGATGACGAAGCCTAATCGGAACAGTGGGTCGCCAATCTTGGCGCTCGTTACTATTCTTGAGGATTGGCGACCAGTTCTTGGTCTCAAGCCTTTAGCGAATAAATACACGTGGCTACTGCGGCACCGGAGGTTATTTGTGAGCTATGTGGCGGGGCTCTTGGAAACTGCGGGACAAGGTGCATCAGGGGCCCGGGCCTAGTTCCGAACCTTCGTGTGCCGAGTGTATCATGTCGTGAATTTATCGCAGACAAGGCTCTATTTATGTGGATGCGCGTGAGAGTCGTGCGCCAATCTCTGGCGGGAAACTGGTTTGACGACTCGCCCTCTCTGTCATGAATGATGCACCGAGTCCTGCCTGAGCAGTGAACCTCTACTGGCGACGCTTGTGCAGATGCAATAGATCGCCTGTATTGGTCTCTGGGTTGGTCTTTGTTCCTCATGTCATTCACGAAGAAGCCGTGCCATCTCAGGGGCTTTAGGGACTTTTAGATTAGACCATGCCTGCAACACTTCATGAAGCCAGCTTCTGACTTGAGAGGTAGCGCCCTGCGATGTTGACACGGCCATGATTAATTCAGTGCCAGTGTCAAATACCTCAAGCCAGCCAGTCCCATACGGTAGGAACTCTGTCAGATTCTTCGTTCCCAGGTTTAACGCGCGGGCATGTAACGCTCTCACAATGCCTAAAAGGTCTGCCGCGCGAAGTATTGCCGGTAGGTTTGAATGCAAGATACCTGAGACGAGTTGAAAAACGTCTCCTGCCCTCCCATCTGATGCAATCTTGAGTGCAATGGGCTCTAGACTTGGCCACAGTAGGCGCACTGATGTGTGGTGCTGTTGTTCATGTTTATCTAAGGGCAAATCAGATGAAGCTGGTTCCGGTGTTAATGCGTGTAGGAAGTATGTGGCAAAAGTCGTGCTAGGTGCAGCACCTATGGGGAGCCTAACCCGCTGCCAGATCAAGTCTAGCAGCGACGCGAAATCCGGATAGACACTGGGCTGATGGTCTGGTTCCGTTCGGCGCACTTCATTTTTGGCGCCAAAAGTCAGCCCTAGGCACCACTCTCTGTACATATGAGTTTCCGCCAGAAGTCCTTGCGTCGGTGGGTGCGATAGGAGTTCGTCAGTGAGCTGCCTGAGCCGACTGCGCTCACCGTTCCTTGAGGGGAAAGCGCAATGCCCCAGGCAAATGCCGGCCAATCGCGCGAAGCCTTCGAGGTCTCCGTTCTGTTCAAGGGCGTCCTGCTCGCAGAGCCAGTGGTGAAATGCTCGGCAGGCGTCGGTCGCCCCTAAAGCTAATGTGTGACGGAAAGCCATGACGAGCGCACCAGGATCTCGAATCTTCTCAAATATGAAGCTCTTAAGAAGTTCGCGCCCTGCACTTCCTTCCCGCACCCAATGAAATGGTTCTATGGCGCGAAATATGTGCCAAGCAAGAGCAGGGGAGTTACTTGTTGTTCTGCGAGCGATCTCCTCGAATAGTTGTTGGTTGAATATTAAGTTGTCGCGAAGTTCTGGGCTGGCGATGATTGCCCCTGCCAGTTCCAGTGTTGTGACCCAGGGATGTAGCGAATTTATGCTTGGCGTCCCATGGGCCTTGATAGGAGTATTGTCGGCGCTGAGCGTATCCAGGTGACAGCGCTGCAATATGTCGAAGCTCCAGTTGAGCAACTGAATGAGCTCACTGGATGTCAATGTTAATTCGCTGGGGATGCTCACATTGTGCACGCGTCTCCATGCGGTGCTTTCGAGTAGAGTATGGAGTGCATATGGAAGTGTTGGCCGCTCTATTACTTCCGCAGGCTCAGGAAGCTTGGTTGTTAGTGCAGTTTTTAGATCGTGGAGTCGATCTAGAAAATCGTCACCTAGAATGGATATTTGTCCTGAGCGTTGACGTTCGACCTTCTGCCATGGGGATAGGTTTTCGATGTCGTCGGGTTGTGGCTGTGAACTGTGGAATCTTACGTCATGGTATGGTGGAGAGGGCTCGGTCGGCACTGGATCGAAGTTTTGGAGCCTGAAGAGCTCAAAGTATGGGTGTAGCCAGGTTGGCCGTTCGTGGAGTGGAATAGCAGATGCTAGTGGGGGGACAGCGTAGGCTCCATTCATCCAATTTGCCCGAGCAACACTCTCGATGTTCGCCAGGATGATTTGGCGCGTCTCTACGCTGAGATAAGGCCACCGGAACGAGAGTGCTTGATAGATGTGATAGTGGGCTTGCGAGATGAAGTAGAGGGCGCGAACAGTCAATAGCTCGTCGGTCAGTTCTGGGTACGCTCGTCCGCCACCTGTGAGCGCCTCAAGGAGAATCAATCGTGAGGTGGTTGAATGGGACTTCTGGACAAGTGGCCAATAAGTGTTCACAGCAAAGGCCCCGCCGGCATCCAAATCTTCGGTTATCATGTTTTCGAGATCATTGATGATGAAGGCAATCTCGGTGACGTGGCCGGTGTATTCAGTATCGTCAATGATGTCTTGGAAGATGTCCTCCTCTCGGACTGTAGGAGGGTGGGCTTCTTTGATTCGACGTTCGATATCGGCTAACTCGGCTGAGGAGGTCTCTGGCTCGTAGACGACTGTTGCGGTGTTGTCAGGTTGGGTCGAGCGAGACTGGTGTTTCTGTCGGCGGGACGCTGCGAAGCCAGAGAGCATGTCGAAGGCTACTGGCAAGAAGACTTCGGGAGCCTCACGCAGGAGTCCTCGATGCCCTCTCCTTTCCGAGTTGTGGCCGAGAAGAGCTAGTTGAGTTCGGAGGAAGCTATCTTGGATCGGAGCGGTGTCGGGCGGGCCTTCGCAAAGTCCAGACGGGGTCCTTGTGAGGTTTCCTGTCCTGCAAAAAACCTCAACCAAAGTCCCTGGGGTAAGCTCCTCTCGCTGCCGCTCTGCGGCTACTACGAGTGCTGGCAGCGCTTGGAGAATGGCACTCTGTGCCGACATGGTTCTTCGGGCGTTTGTTAGCATCCAGTCCAGTGTTTCCTGTGTCGGCAGGAATCTTGAGACCAGAGGGATGAGCTTCATCCAGTTGAAACTGTTTTTGTTTGAACCTGCTGCGCCAAACTTCGGAGCTGCCGACCAGTTACGAAGTCGCAGTGCGCACGCTTTAGCTGGCGTAGCGGCTTGTGCGTCGGAGGAGCCTGACCAATTTTTAGATAGCTCATCGACCCACTCAATGACATGGTGGAGGAATTGATGTCCTATCCAGGGTGTGGCTTCAATCCACTCCGCACTAGGGGGAAGTGAGAGAATCCATGGAATCCATGCTGCGTTCCTATCCAGGCGAGCTAGATCAAGCAATCTGTTGATGAACTCAGCCGCGGACTCCGCAGGGGAGATCTCGCGCAAGATGCTTCCCAGGTTCACCGAGGACGGCGCTTCCAGTTGCCCTAGTACTTCTGCGGCGCTCATAAGAGTCGAGAGACTCTCTGCGCTCACTTCACGAATAAGGTCTTCCAGAGGCGGCATGTGTCCACCAAGGGAAGATGACTCGACTGCTGCTTCGATTGCTGCGCGGAAAGCACCCCAGCGAGAGAGGCTGTCGGTAATGCCTGCCAGTTTCTTGATAATGTTCTTTGGGGAGGTGCTGTCGATGGCGGCCCATTGCGCCATCGCAAAGTCACGAATCAGCGGATGTCGAAAGCTCCAAGTGCCATGCTGCTGAGTGAACACGCCTTCGGAAGCAAGTTTGTGCACTGCGGGCTCTACGAATGTGTGTCGGGAATGACCGCCTGCTTCTCTCTCGCAGAACTGTGCTAGGAGTTCGCGGGATTTGGCTGAATCGGGATTGTTTGACGGAAGAACGCGTCGCTCCCAATATGCATCCAATACCGCATGGCGAGTCTGGAGCCCAGTCGGGATTGCTTCGTCGCCGCTAAAAGTACGTAAGAATAGGTCGAGCAAGAGTGGCGTGCGCAAGAGTCGGAGAAGTCCCCCCCCGATACTTGGACGCCGCGAGCCGCTGATCAGTTCACGGACTCGATCTTCATTCCAATCGCTCAACTCAGCCGCCAACCAGCGTGGGAGTTTCTCTTGAGAACCGGCGAGCCCTCCCCACGTGACTGCCCGAACTGACATAGTAATGTACACATTTGGAAGGCTGCCAACATCGCTGAGGCTCGCGAGCAACGCTGGGAGTGCCGAATTATCGGCGGCCGAATTCTCAAGGGCGTCGATAAATATGTGAAGTGGCTTGTTAGCGAATGAAGAGGCAAATGCCCCTAGCTCAAGAATACTGCCTACTTGCTGGGGAGTCTTGCCTCGGAGGTCGAATCCGGTAAGCCAAATGGCGATGTTGCCAGACTCCTTCGAATGCTGGTGTAGCTTTCCAAGGAGGACACTCTTGCCGAGTCCTCCACGGCCAATGAGTGCGAGCAAACGTGGCGTGGTGGTTGTCAGTAGCCTCGATATCTCCGGTTGGACTATGTGCCAGTCCTGGTAGGGCAGTCCTGGCTTGGGCTCGGTGTCTATGTCATTATTTGGGCTACTCTCGGTGAGATTGGACCACGAGTGCCAGATCCTGGCGTCGGCTTGGTTGACTGTGCCCAGCCGCTCCAATGTGCTCAGCGAGGAGTGTATGTCGTCTGCGGTGAACTGCCGGGCCGAGGGATCTTTGGCAGATGCTCGTTGGTATAGTGTTCCAATGAGGCTTTGGAGGAGTTCTTTGGTAGGGAGCTTGAAGGTTAGCGACCCGATAAGGAGTTCAATGTCGTCCTCGAGCGTGTTTGCGCCAAGGCTGTTGTTGAACTCGAATGCCTCCAGGATGCATTTGGCCTGTTCTAAGCTCAGCGGTTTGTCGCTGGTTTTGCTACTTGAGTCCTCTGTGCTCGTGTGCGTCAGATGATAGATGGCCTCTGTTGCGAGCGCTTCGGTTGATGTGAAGTGCGGGCTTTTCTCTGGTGTTGTGGTGATCTGAGTAACTGCCGTGCGAAGATTGATCCAGCGGTCCTCGTGATCTGTTGGATTGTCTCGGTTGGTAGTCAGGCGAGGAATTATCTGACATCTTTCATGTGCATCCAACCGGGATGCTGTTTGACGGATTCTCTTCCAGAAGGTCTCTCTGTCGGGTGCTTTGAGTGGGCCGCTTTTGACCTCCTCAAGCACTATTCGTCTCTCAAGCGTTGCTTGTTTCTCGACGATATCCCACTCTGGTGCTTGCTCTGGGATGATTGCGGATTCGACTTGAAAGAGTGGCGAAGGTGACTGAGGGCGCCCTTCGATCACTGATGCTCGATTTGATATGAGGTGTTCAATGATGCGGCGAATGACGACTAGGTCTGAAAAGAAGAATCCAAATCGCGCAGAACGTCCTCCGCTCATGTGTTGCCACCTCTGGTTGGGCTGAATTAATGGAAGAACTAGCTTTTCTTCTGGGGAATATTTGAGGGAAGTGTGGTGTGAGGTGGATATTCTCACAAGTCCGACGCGTATGCGGGGGGACATGGACCCTCTGCTCTAATCGACCAGACCGCTAACGCATTGATCCAGCCTTGGCGTGAGAATGTGTCCTGCTAGCTGGTGTAGCCCCATTTCGATCGGACGGGTCACTAACGCATAGACCAGCCCAGGAGATGGATACGAAGACGCTTGAAATGGAGGTCATCCCGCCAGTCCGTCCCGAACGTCGGCGGCGGTTCAACGCCGAGGAGAAGCGCTGCTTCCTGGCGGAAACGGAGGTGATGGGGTAGAGCGTCTCCTCAGTGGCCCGCCATTATGGACTGTCGCCGAGCATGCTGCTCCACTGGAGGCGACTGGTGGAGGAAAGGTCGGTGTCCAACCTGGGGGCAGACGAGGCAGTGGGGCCGGAGTCCGAGGTGAAGCGGTCGCAGGCTCAGGTCCAGGAGCTGGAGCGACTCTTGGGCAAGAAGACGCTGGGGAACGAGATTCTGAAGGAGGCGTTGGAGCTGGCACGCCCCAAAAAAACGAACGTCGCTGCCCGGCTTGCCGCTCAAGGGTGGTTCCCGGTGAAGGCGGTGGCCGCAGCCCTGGGCGTCGCCAGGAGCAACCTCGTCCCCTGAGTGTAGTCCTCGGACTCGGATGCCCCCAAAGGGAAGCCGCGAGGCTCCTACGTCAAGCGCACCGACGAGGCCCTGCTGGCGAGGATTCGTGTCGTCACCGAGGATCGGGCCAGCTACGGCTACCGGCGCGTCGCTGCACTGCTGAACCGGCAGCTCGTCTCTGTGGGGCAGCCTCGGGTGAACCCTAAGCGGGTGTACCGAGTCATGCGGGCCGCAGGGCTGCTCTTGGCGCGCCACAACGGCAATCCCACGCGCACCCACGAGGGGAAGGTGGCCACCCTCAAGAGCAACCTGCGCTGGTGCTCGGAGGCCTTCAAGATTCGCTGCTAAAATAGAGAGGCGTCCAGGTGACCTTCTCGCTGGACTGCTGCGCCGCGAGGCCATGTAGCTAAATGGCCACCTCCGGAGGCATCGCCAAGTCGCTGGTGCGCGACTTGATGGCTGAGGCGCTGGGGTACTTGCTTCGGCGCTAGGTGCCGGCAAGCCGCGAACTCCGTTGAGTGGCTGACCGACAACGGCCCGGCCTTCACGGCCCATGAGACGCGCGAATTTGGAAGCAACCTGGGCCTGCTCATTCGCGCAAAGCCGGGCTACTCCCCGAGATCAAGGGCATGGCGGAGTCCTTCGTGAAGAGCTTCAATCGCGACTATGGGTGCCGCTCCCGACTGGACAGCGCCAATGCGGTTCTCCAGCAGCTCCCTGCTTGGTTTCTCGACTACAACACCGTACACCCTCATACGGCGCTGAAGATGCGCTCCCTGGGAGAGTTTCGACTCGCAGCTTCACCCCACTGACCATGTCCGACTTGGTGGGGCACCTCCAGATCCTCTGGGCGTTCTGAGTCGCGAGCGCGTCCTGTGTCGCCCATCGCTGATTCGACATCGCTCCTACTTGCCGTCAGACGCCCGCCATGTTGCACGTATGTCGCATGACCCTGCGGAACGCCCTGGAACATGGCGGGACGCTGGGGACCTGGACGGGAGTCGAATCTGGGGCTTCCAGAGCGGATGCGAGGTAAGGGCGCGACTCTGCTGGGTTGGCGCACCGCCCGGCCGCAGGTTCGAATCCCGCCCGCGGCAAGGTTGTTTTCGGGACGTAGCTCAGCTTGGACAAGAGCGCGCGCTTGGGGTGCGCTGTCACTACCCCTCCATCGGCGAGCAGAGCTCCACCAGGACGCCGTTGAGGTCTCTCACGTAGGCCACCGTCTGCCCCCAGGGCTTCTGCTTGGGAGGCTGCGTGGCCTCGGAGCCCGCCTCCACGGCGCGCGTATATGCGGCGGCCACGTCGGTGGTGACGAGCGCCAGTTCGATGGCCGCCGCGTCCTCCTTCGGCCGCAGATGGCGCACGGTGAAGCCGTGCTCCTTCGCCGCGCCTTCCTCGACGAAGGCCAGGGCGGTGGTGCCTGTCTCCATCTCCGCGTAGCCACCGCTCTCGTGGATGAAGCGGCGCGCCAGTCCGAAGGCCTTCTCGTAGAACGCGATGGCGGCGCTCACGTCCGGTACGTAGAGGATGATGTAGCCGAGCTTCATGGCGGACTCCTGTCGGTCAGTGGGACGTCTGTGTGAGTGCGTCGTCACACGGATGGCGCGGGCCTGTCTTGAAGGAATCGGACAGCGCTCAACCCACGAGTGCGGTGGGTGACACGCCGGCCAGTTCCCGCACGTCTCGTGACAAATGCGCCTGGTCCGCGTAGCCGCATTCGAGCGCGACGTCACACAGGTCCGTGCCCTCGCGGGAGCGCAGCAGGGACACCGCCCGCTGGAAGCGCAGGACGCGCGCGAGCAGCTTCGGCGGTACGCCGGCTTCGTCCAGGATGTCCCGGTGCAGGGTGCGCTCACTCACGCCCAGCGCGCGAGCGAGCGCGGCCATGCGCACCTGCCCCGACGAGGCTTGAATGTGTCCCAGGGCCTGGACGGCACGCGGCTTCGCGATGCTCCGGAACGAAGCCCAGCGTCGGGCGATGGTCTGCTGGAGCAGGGCCATGGCCTGGGCGGGCGAGGCACAGTCTTCCATCCGCCGCTGAAGCTGCGTGAGGGCGGGCGAGCAGTCCTGGGCGGAGACGTTGAGTCCGCAGAGTTCACGCGGACTGACACCCAGCAGGGCCTGCGCCCAGCCAGGACGGAGCCTGACGCCCAGGCTCACCCCGCCGGGCTCGAGGTCGACGAGGACGAAGCGCTTCATGGGGCCGACGACGGCCAGCCGGGGTGCGGCCAGCCACACCGGGCCTGGGGCGTGTTGGAAGCCGAAGATGAGGTCGGTGCAGCCATCCGGAAGGACCCGGTGCTGCCGGGGGAGGGGGACGCCGTGTGGCTTTCGGGGCACCCAGAACTGCCAGAACGCGTCCACCGCATCCGCCATTTCGATAGGCGGTGCCCACTGGGTGTAGCCCTGCTGCTGTGCGTCCTCCGCCATCGCGTCCCTGTCTTCAGCCCGTGCACAGCCCGTCAGGCTCTGTGCGGCCATTGCGTCCATTTCCCATGAAAGGAGCGGTGGCCATGAAGACGGCGAACCTGACGAGCCCGATGAATCCCGACACCCTGAACGATACTGTCATCGGCATCGATGCGCTCGCGTTCGCTGGCCAGGCCACCGCTCTTGATTCCGAGCGGGGAGAGACCTCCCGTCGAGATCGCCCGCCTGGATTCTGACCCACCGTGCCCCGTCGAAGGACAGGGCATGGCAGGCCAGAGGCCGGGCTCCCCGAGGGAACCCGGCCTCTTTCTTTTCCGGGTCAACCCCACTGCTCCGGGATGCGATTGGAATCGCAGCACGGCCGTCTACCGTGTGAACAGGGTTCGATTCCCTGTCGGAGCGCTCATCCCCGAGGAGACGCCCATGAATCCCCTCTCCACTGATTCCGAGCCGGAAGACCTGTTCGACGGCATCGCTTCCTTCTGACACCGCGCCCCGTGGCTGGGGCGCTCTCGCAGTCGCAGTTCCGGTCTTGTAGCTCAGAGGATAGAGCACTCGGTTGCGGACCGAGAGGCCGCAGGTTCGACTCCTGCCAGGACCACACCTCCTTCAGTTGTCTGGCGCACCGTGGGTATGGCAAGTGGGGTCCACTCCGTCATGGATGACGCGACTTCCCTCTTGCTGGACACTCCGTGAGCCCGGTCACCCTGCAAATCAACCTCGCGCCCACGGACCATCCGCACGCGCGCCTCATCCTTCCGCATCAGCTTCGCCAGCTCGGGCCCTCCGTGCAGGAGGTGCTGCTCGTGCTGGACCTGCACCGCAGCCAGGGCAGCCGCTTCGCGGGTGCGTGGCTGGAGCGAAAGCCGAAGATGGACGCGCTGCTGTCGGAGCTGTCCTCGGCGGACTCGCGCATCCGGGTGGCGGAGGTGGACTACTCCCCCGCCGTCACGAAGGCGCTCTCCGAGCAGTTCTTCGGAGGCTCCCGGCTGCCCATGAAGGACTCGCGCGGCGGGCCCTTCCATTCCTACTTCTTCGGGCTCGCGGCGGCGAAGCACCCGCACGTGATGCACCTGGACGCGGACATGCTCGTCGGTGGATCGTCACGCACCTGGATGGCGGAGGCGGCCGCGCAGCTCGCGTCACGCGAGGAGTTGGTGAGCTGCAGTCCTTTGTCGGGCCCGCCGCGCGCGGACGGGACGATTGCGGGAGACGGTCGCTGGTACGAGCCCGATGCACAGGGCTCCCACGCGTTCCGTTTCCGGCGCTTCAGCAGCCGCGCCTTCTTCGTGGACCGCGACGCCATGGTGCGCCGGGTGGGGCCACTGCAGGCGAAGCTGGCGCCGCCCATTCACGTGCTGCGTGCCTTGCGCGCGGGCAATCCGCCGTACCGCGAGCCGGAGAACCTGGTCACCCGGAGGCTCAAGCGTCGCTGCTTGTGGCGGCTGGACTTCCTGGGCGCCGCGCCGGGCCTGTGGACGTTGCATCCCCAGTACCGCTCGGCCACGTTCTACGAGCGGCTGCCGGAGCTGATTTCGCGCGTGGAGTCCGGGGACATGCCTGACGCCCAGCGCGGCCAGGAGAACGTGCAGGACTGCCTGGTGGACTGGTCCGACGTGAGGGCCGCGCGGCGGAAGTGGTGGCGACGCGGGTAGTGCCAGCACTTTCTCCCGGGGCCCCTGGCGTCAGCCCAGGGGCGACTCAGAGGTGACGATGCCGTCCAGGTCCGCGTAGACGTAGTGGCCGGGGCGGAAGGTGACTCCGGCGAAGCGGACCTCTTCGTCACGTTGTCCCTCGTTGCGCTTGAGGCTCTTGAGCGGGTGGGTGCCCAGCGCCTTGACGCCGATGCGCATGCGGCCCACGTCCTCGGCGTCGCGGATGCAGCCATTCACCACCACGCCCGCCCAGCCATTCTGCTGGGCGAGCAACGCGAGCTGGTCTCCCACGAGCGCGCAGCGGCGGCTGCCTCCGCCGTCCACCACCAGCACCCGGCCCTGGCCGGGCTCCTCCAAGGCCTTGCGCACGAGGGAGTTGTCCTCGGGCGCCCGCACCGTGCTGATGGGTCCCGCGAAGGTCCGGACGCCGCCGTAGTCCTGGAGCCCGGGCTCGGCAATCTGGAACCGCGGGGTGCCCGCGTGGGCATCGCAGAGGTCGGCCGTCTTGAAGTCGGTGAACGTGCTCATGGGCTTCGAGCCTTCTCAGGCCTCGCGGGACGACGCAACGTCCAGGGCGCGGAGGTCCTCCTCCGTCAGTTGCAACGTGAACGCACCCAGCAACTCCTGCGTCTGACTGGCGGACGTCGCGCTCGCGATGGGCGCCACGATGGTGGGCTGCGCCGCGAGCCACGCGAGCGCGACCTGGGCGAAGTTTGCTCCCGGATGCCGACGCGTCACGGCGTCCAGGGCATCAATCACCGCCCAGCCGCGCGCGTTTCCATACTGCTTCAGCACGCCTTCGGCGCGGGCCGACTTTGGAGGCGGCTGGTCCTTGCGGTACTTGCCCGTGAGGAAGCCCGAGGCCAACGCGAAGTAGGGCGCCACCACGAGCCCTTCCCGTTCGCAGATGCCCCGGAGCGATGACTCGAAGTCCTTGCGCTCGACGAGGTTGTAGTGCGGTTGCAGCACCGCGTACCGGGCGAGGTTGTTGCGGCGGGATACCTCCAGTGACTCGGTGAGCCGCTGCGGGGAGTGGTTGCTGGTGCCCAGCGCGCGGACCTTGCCGGAGCGCACCAGCGCGTCGAAGGCCGCCATCGTCTCCTCCACCGGCGTGCCCAGGTCCTCGTAGTGCGCGTAGTAGAGGTCGATGACGTCCACCTGCAACCGGCGCAGCGAAGCCTCCACGCTGCGCTGGATGTGCTCGCGGCTCAGGCCCTTCCCCAGCTCCGTCTGCGAGCCCACCTTGGTGGCGATGACGATGCGCTCCCGAGCGCCGCGCGACTTCAGCCACTTTCCGATGAGCGTCTCCGACTCGCCGCCGCGGTTGCCGGGAACCCAGCTCGAATAGACGTCCGCCGTGTCGATGAAGTTGCCGCCGTTGTCGACGAAGGCATCGAGCACCGCGAACGAGGTCGCCTCGTCGGCTGTCCAACCGAAGACGTTTCCACCCAGGCACAGGGGGGATACCTGAAGGCCCGTGGTTCCGAGCGCCTTGCGTGCTTCGAGCTTCGTCTGGGGCATTGCCTGTCTCTCCCTCGATGAGTGGTCGGCCAGCGGGCCGTGACCGGCGTAGCTAACGCGTCCCGGAATGGGGTGCAGGTCAAAATGCCCCGTTCAGCGGCGAGAATGTCTCCGTGCGGTATCGAGCATTTCCCACCGCTGGGGATGCTCCGCGAGCAGTGCAATCCAGGGGTTCACTTCGTTTCGAGCCGTGGCGCTCGCATCACGGAGCCGCTCGAGGACGGGCACGGCGCGGCTCAAGCCCAGCCGGGAGATGGATTCCAGCAGCGCCTCGCGCACGCTCGCCTCTGGTTCGGCGCTGTAGCGGGCGGCGAGTGCATCGAGGTTCGCGGAGAGCTCTGCCACGGGCGAGGTCGCCAGGGCCCGTGCAGCCGCGGCACGCACGACGGGGGACTGCGCTGACTGGAGCAATGTACGGGCCTGCGCCACGGACGGTCCTCTCACCGCTTCGATGGAAGACGCGCCCAGGAGTCCCGCTGCCGTGGCAGGGTCTTCCGCGACGGTGGCCAGCGACACCGCTCGCTCCGCCACCACGCGGTAGCGGCCGGCGTTGCGAGCGGCTTCCTCCCGGAAGTTCGCCACCGCGGCCGCGCGGACCTCGGGCGCTGCGTCCGTCACCCAGTCGCGGTAGACGTCTCGGCCCTTGAGGACATGGATGCCCAACAGTTGGGTGGAGGGCTCCCCCGTCTGTTGCAGTGAACGAATCAACACGGCACGCAGGCGCGCGTCGGGTGACTCACTGACGCGGTCCACCAGCCGCTCCAGGATGCGGGCCCGTCCCTCCAGTGCGTAGCGCAGCACCCAGGTGCCGGAGAGCAAGGCGAGCACGTCGGCGTCCTGCTCCTTGCTGAGGTGCTGCCAATGCACGTCCTCGGACAGTGACTCCACGAGCCCGCGGAGTTGTTCTCGCACGTAACGCCGGTACGCCGGTGAGGCGTGGCCCTGGCGATACTCCGCGAGGAGCGCGGTGAACTCACACGGCACCTCCTTCAGCGGCTGCGCATGGGCGGGCAGGGGCGGGAGCGTCGAATGTCCGGCGTCAGCGTCCTGCGGCGTCGAGGCATCGAGGACAGGGTCGGTGTTCCTGTCTGGAGCCCTCCAGAGGCGTGTGCCCACCACGGCTGCGCCCAGCGCCCCGGCGAGGAGGACCCAGCCGAGCCTTCCACGCGGATTCCTCATGGCGTCCGGGCCTCCACGTCCTCAGGGCAGCGGTGATACACGCGCTTGTTCAGCCACAGCCGGTCGAAGTCCACGTGTCCCGCGTCGTAGAGCGCCTGGAAGTCGGCGACGTCTCGTGCGAATCGGCGGTCCTGCTTCGCGTAGTCCCGCACCTGGGGAAGGGCCTCGGCGCCACCGGCCCGGAGCGTGTATCGCAGGAGCGCCCAGCGCACGCACAGGCGCTGCTCTCCAGGAAACGCGGCGCTGAAGTGCTTCAGCACCGCGCGCGTGTCGCGGCCATCGGACAGCGCTAGCGCCGCCAGCTCCCGGACGTTGGCATCTGTGTCACTCTCGAGCACCCAGGCCAATTGCTCCACGGCCCGCGCATCCAGTCGCACGGACAAGGATGCGGCCAGCTCCACCGCCAGGGCGCGGACGTGACGGTCCTCGGACTCCCGCGCCAGTGTCAGGAGCCGTGTGAGGTAAGGCTCCTCCGAGCCTCCTGCCTGGAAGTCGTTCTTCATCACCCAGCCCAGCGTTCTCACCGCGAGCAGGGACATGCCCTGAGGGGCCGTGCTTCTCCTGGTCAACGCCATCAGCCGGTCCTGCGCAGGGGCGCCGAAGCGCGCCTGTGTCTCCAGTGCCTGCAGCGCCTGTGCGCGGTGGTCGGTGGAGGCGTGCTGCTCCGCCATCGTGAGGAGCCGCTCGGCCACCCGCGCATCCTTCACCGCGGAGGCTTCACGCAGGCCCGCCATCAGTACGGAGGCTTCGGGCGCCGGTGCGGTGTCAGCCCAGTCGAGCACCTGAAGCGCGGCCTGGGCGTCTTCACCCAGGACTTCCGGAATCCGTTCGGTGAGGAAGGTGAGGGCGGCGGGGTCGTGCTGCGCCAGAGCCTGCTGGATGGCGGCTCGCACCGTCGGCAGCCCGTGAAGTTGTTCGAAGTCCAAATAGCCCGCGCGGCAGGTGAGGTGTGGAAGACGTTGGATGGGCGGCTTGGCGGCCATGGCGGGGGTGACGCCACACACGAGGAACGGCCAGAGCGCGCGGGCCCAGCCTCGGACTCGTGCGCGAAGGGCCTGGCTGTGGGGAGGGGAGGCGGGCATGGCGCGTGTCGAGCCCCGGACGATGCGTCGCTGAAACCATCCAATTTAGTCAGATTTACAAGAAAGACGGTTTCTTCCGCACTGCCTGAGACTGTCCATAATGTGTCGACGACGGCACGAAGAAGCGGGGGGCATGGGAGCGGGCGTGCGGGGACGCAGACTGCCTCGTGCCGCATGTTATGGAACGCGCCATGAACCACGCTCACAGTCAGGCTCTCTTCGCTCGCGCGCAGGCCCGCATCCCCGGCGGAGTGAATTCCCCGGTGCGCGCCTTCCGAGGCGTTGGCGGCGACCCTGTCTTCTTCCGTGAAGGCACAGGTGCCTGGCTCACGGATGTGGACGGCAACCGCTACGTCGACCTCGTGGGGAGTTGGGGACCGCTCATCCTGGGCCACGCATATCCGCCCATCTTGGACGCCATCATCGACGCCGCCCGCCGGGGCTCGTCCTATGGCGCGCCGCATGCGGGCGAGGTGGAGTTCGCGGAGCTCATCTGCGCCACTATGCCCGCGGTGGAGATGGTGCGCCTGGTCTCCAGTGGCACCGAGGCCACGGTGGCGGCCATCCGCGTCGCGCGGGGTTTCACCGGCCGCGAGCACATCCTCAAGTTCGAAGGCTGCTTCCACGGCGCGGGAGACCCGTTCCTGGTGAAGGCGGGCAGTGGCGTGGAGACGCTGGGCCTGCCGGACTCGCCGGGCGTGCCGTCGGCGCTGGCGAAGCTCACGCTCACCGCGCCCTTCAACGACCTGGCCGCCGTGGAGCGCATCTTCGCGGAGAATGGCCAGGACATCGCGTGCGCCATCATCGAGCCGGTGGTGGGCAACATGGGCGTGCTGGTGCCGAAGCCGGGCTACCTCGAAGGGCTGCAGGCGCTCTGCCAGAAGCACGGCGTGCTGCTGGTGCTGGATGAAGTCATGACGGGCTTCCGGCTGTCGCGAGGCGGCGCGCAGGAGCTGTACGGCCTCAAGCCGGACCTCACCACCATGGCCAAGGTGATTGGCGGGGGCATGCCGATGGGCGCGTATGGTGGCCGCCGCGACATCATGGAGAAGGTGGCTCCCGCGGGCCCGGTGTACCAGTCCGGCACGCTGTCGGGGAACCCGGTGGCGGTGGCGGCGGGCCTGGCGTGCCTCAAGGCCCTGGCGGCCCCCGGCACCTACGCACGGCTGGAGGAGGTCAGCCGCATGTTGGAGGTCGGCCTGCTCGCCGAGGCGAAGGCCGCGGACGTGCCCGTCACCGTCAACCGCGTGGGAAGCATGCTCACGGTGTTCTTCACCGGTGAGCCCGTCTACGACTACACCAGCGCGAAGAAGGCGGACACGGCGCGCTTCGGGAAGTTCTTCCACGCCATGCTGAACGAAGGCGTCTACCTGCCGCCCAGCCAGTTCGAGGCGGCGTTCGTGTCGCTGGCCATTGGCGAGCCGGAAGTCGCGCACGTCCTCGCGGCGGCGAGAAAGGCCTTCCGTTCGCTTGGCAAGACCGGTTGAGCCCGCGCCCCTCGAGGGGCCCGTTCGCTTCGGTCCCTATACCCTCGTGCGCCGCATCGGCGCCGGGGGGATGGGAGAGGTGTTCCTCGCGCGTGAGGAGGCGCCTCGTCGTGCCTGTGTGGTGAAGAAGGTCCTCCCGCAGCTCATGGCGAGCCCGCAGTTCGCCGGACGCTTCCGGGATGAAGCCCGCGTCGTGGTGCGGCTGCACCACCCGAACATCGCGCGCGTGTACGCCATGGGCGAGGTGGAAGGGCAACTCTACCTGTCCATGGAGTACGTGCAGGGCAAGACGCTCAGCCGGCTGACGTACCGGTTGCGGCAGCTCGGGCGGACGCTGCCGCTGGGCATCATGCTCCACCTGGGGCAGCGGCTCTGTGAGGGCCTGGCCTACGCGCACGACGCGACGGATGAGTTCGGCAATCCGCTGCACCTGGTCCACCGGGATTTGTCTCCCGCGAACGTGTGCATCAGCTACGCGGGCGAGGTAAAGATCATCGACTTCGGCGCGGCGCAGTCCACGCTGAAGGAGCAGCAGACGGCGCCCCGGGTGGTGATTGGCAACCTGACGTACATGGCACCGGAGCAGGCGCGGAAGCGCTTCGTGGACCGGCGCGCGGACGTGTACGCGGTGGGCGCGCTGATGTGGGAGCTGTTCGCGTGGAAGCCCCTGGCGCAGCGGGGCGACCCGGTTGAGCGGTGGCGGCGCGCGGCATACCCCCAGTGGGAGCCAGCGGGGAGCGTCCGGCAGGGCGTGCCTACCAGCGTGGATGCGTTCCTGATGCGCGCGCTGGCCTCCGAGCCCGACAATCGCTTCCCGGACGCGGCCGCCATGGGCGCGGAGCTGGCGCGGATGAAGGCGAAGCTGGCGCCCAACGTGGGGGATGCCGACGTCGCGCGCCTCATCGCGGCCGCGTTCCCCCGCGAGAAGAAGGCGGAGGAGCTCGTGCTCCGCGAACTGCTGCGGGAGCCGCGTTCCCGCGCACTCACCGAGCCCGCGTTGGCCACCGTGCTCGCTCCGCCCACCGCGCTCGCGTTCGAGCACGAAGGCATCGACGCGCCCGAGGACTACGTCCCGGCCGAGCGCGGCGACGCGGAGACTTCGAAGGCGCCGCCGTCCGCCCAGTCTGATGCGAATGTCCCAGCCGCGCCGGATGCCTCCACGCGAGGCATGCCAGCGAAGGCCGCGCCCGCCGCGCGTGATGACGCGGATGAACTTGAAGTCACGGTGCGCGGGATTCCTGGAAGGGCGCCGGAGTTGCCCCGCGCTGTGAATGCGCCTCGCGTCACCGCGCTGTACGGGACGGAGGACGAGGCGACGGTGGTGGAGGGCGGAGCCTCGCGAGCGCGACGGGGCCTTCCCGTCGGCGAACGGGCACACCTCGATGAGGACGGGGATGCCACCGTCGTCCATCCATCGCGAGGCCCGGCCGCGAGCGCGCCACTCGATGAGGACGAGGAGACCACGGTCGTTCAGCCCGAGCGTGCCCGGATGGCGGCGGACGCTGGCGTGGCTGCGAAGTCCCCGGTGGACCCTGGGGCCGCGAACTCCGGAGCCCGCCTGGGCGGAGACGCGGCGGCCACCGAAGCCGTCGATGCGGCGAAGCTGATGGTCGCGCTCGAACGGGCAGAGGCCAGCCGAGGCCAGGGCGCCCGTGCCACCGCGCCCGAGGATGTCACCGTTACGGAGGTGAATCCCGCCAGGGCGCTCCAGTCCTTGCCGCCCCAGGCCGCGCAGCTGCGCCGAGCCACCCGCGAAACACAGGTGGGCTTCGGCGTGGACATCTCCCAAGCGGTGGATGCCGCGGCGGTGGAGGCCCGTCGTCTGGAGCTGGTGCGCGCCATCACGGGGGATGACGCGCTGCCCGTGCCAGAGGTCGAGGAGGACTCCGGCACATGGCTTCGCGGCGGGCGCCCCTGGCTCGTCGCGGGGCTCTGCGCGGGCGCGTGTGCCCTGGGGCTCGCGCTGGCGTGGGCGCTGGCCTGAATCCATCCGCGGGCGTCAGCTTCCCCAGGGCAGCCGGTAGCTGAAGCCCAGGCTGATGGTGGCGGTATCAATCCAGTTGCTGGTGAAGCCGTCGCCAAACTCGTCCTCGTTGTCGTCCGACGTGCCGCGCGCGCCGCCGCCCAGGTAGCGCAGGTTGAGGAACGCATCCACGTTGTCGGTGATGCGCACGCCGCCGCGCAGGGACGCGTCCAGCAGCGCGCCCGTGGTGTTGGAGTCACTGTCGCCGTTGATGATGGCGGTGGGCGCGTAGCTGCCGTCCGCCTCGAAGCCCAGCCACCAGCCACCGCCCAGTCCCCACCGTCCGCGCACCTTCAGCAGCGGCACTGGCCCCACGTCCCGCGCGGTCCGCCGCAGCGTTCCGTCCGCGGAGGTGAAGACATAGCTGGCGGATGCTGTGAGCCAGCACGTCCAGGAAGCCCATCTCTCCCACGAACTTCAGCTGCACCCGAGGCTCGTCCGGAGATGTGGGCGCCTGGGCCTGGACGGTGAAGGCGCGCAGACAGAGAAGGACTCCCAGGACGGCGGCATGGCGGTGCATTTCTGCTCCTCGCGAAGGGATTTGCGCCCCGGACGCGTGAGCTTCAAGTGCGTTACCAGTCTTCGTTTACCGCCGCGGCGGAGGTGTCCAGAGGGAGATAGAGCCGGAAGGTGGTGCCCTGGCCCGGCTGGGATTCCAGCGCGACCCGGCCCTGGTGCGACTCGATGATGCGCTTCACCACCGCCAGCCCCAATCCGGTGCCCTTGGCCTTGGTGGTGAAGAAGGGCTCGAAGATGCGCGCCCGCACGTCGGGGGAGATGCCTGGCCCGCTGTCCGTGAACTGCACCTCGACTTCGGGAGTCCCCGTCGCGCGCCGGACACTCGCGCGCAGCATGCCGCCCTGAGGCATGGCCTGCACGGCGTTGATGGCGAGGTTGAGGAAGGCTTGGCGCATCATCCGCTCGTCCACGGTCACCGAGGGGACATCGTCCGCCAGGTCCATCTCCACGCGCACCTGGCCCGGGGCCTCCGCCAGCGCGCCTCGCACCGCGTCCTCCACCAGGGGCGACAGCGGCACGGCATAGGGATGCGGCGCGGGCGGCCGCGCGAAAGTGAGCAGGTCCGCGACGATGCGGTTGAGCCGGTCCGACTCCTCTCCGACGATGTCCAGCAGCGGCACCGCCGCGCTGTCCGGCCCGACGATGCGGCGGATGGATGCCACCGAGTTGAAGATGGCACCCAGTGGATTCCGCACCTCGTGGGCCACCACGGCGGACAGCTCGCCCAGCGCGGCCAGCCGTTCGCGGCGCACCAACTGGGCCTGGGTCCGGGCCAGCTCCACGTAGCTGGCTTGAAGGTCCTCCACCAGCCGCGCGCCCTCGCGGGCCAGCGCGAGTTGGTTGGCGATGGCACTGGCTCGCTCCACCTCCGCGAGCGTGAAGCGCCGCGGCCGCCGGGTCTCCACCGCTATCATCACGCCCATGGGGCGCTCGTGGACCACCAGGGGGAGCACCAGGAATGCTCGAGCACCGGGCAGGCGCCGTACCTCCTCGTTGACGCGCAGGTCGGAGCGGGCGTCCTCCACCATCACCACCTCGCGCGTGTGGAACGCCACCGACGCGAGTGACGCATCGGCCGGAATGAGTGGCAGGGCGGGCCCTTGAAGCTCCGGTGAGCCTCCCGTCATCGCGCGAAGCTGGAGCCGTTCCCCCGAGACATCCGGCAGGAACACGTAGGCATCCGACGTGTCCACGATGCGCGCCAGGCTGGTGGCGCCAATGTGCAGGAGCTTGTCCAGTTCCAGGGTGGCCGCCAGCGCCTTGGCCACCTCGTGCAGCAGGGCCAGGTCCTCGGCGCGGCCACGAAGTTCATGCAGCAGCCGGTGGGATTCGATGGCCGCCGCGAAGTGGCTGCCCATGGCCTGCAACGTCTCCCGTTCGAGCGGCGTCAGGGGCCGCCGTTCCCGGAAGAGGGCGGACAGGGTGCCCACGCCCCGTGAGCGCACCCGCAGGGGGACGACCACCACGGTGCGGAAGCCCTGCCGGAGCAGCTCCTCGCTCAGGTCGTCCGGACAGGACTCCACCTCGCGCTCCAGCGGGATGCCTTCTCGTTGCGCCTGGAGGCACAGGCTTCCGGCTCGCCAGCGCCGCGTGAAGTCCTCCGAGCCTTCGGTGTCCAGGCCGCTTGAGTACGCGAGCTCCACTTCGCCGTCGTCCGCTGGCAGGAGCACCGTCACCGCGTCGCAACCCAGGAGCCCGGCGATTTCGTCGGTCCCCGGCGCGAACAGTGCCTGTGGGTGCGGCGCGGAGGCCGTCACCGAGGCCAGGCGGTTGAGCGCCGCCAGCGCCGTGTTCTGCGCGGACAGGCGGGAGATGGTGAGCGCCGCGTCCAGCGCCGCGGACACCTGCGCGCCGAAGAGCCGCACGGGTGGCAGCTCCTCCTCGCGCAGCCAGTCCGCCACCAGCGCGAGCATGGCCCGGGGCTGGCCCTCCACGTCGATGCGCACCGCGATGGCACGCGTCTGTCCGGCGCGCTGGATGCCCTGGCGAACCAGCGCGCCCCGGGCGCCTCGGAGGAAGCGCTCGGCCTCCTGGGGCAACTCGTCTGTATAGGCCGCGCCGTCGCGCCAGGCGCGCTTCAGCAGGGGAGGCCACTGGCCCACCACATCCCGTACCCAGCGGCCACTCAGTTCTGCGGCTTCCGTGGGCACAATGCCGGGCGGCACGAACGTCTGTCCCAGCCGGACGCCCAGCCGGTCTGGCGAAAGCCACGCGCAGCCAAGTCCCAGCTCCTCCACGCTGGAGAACATCCTCCGCAGCACCTCGCCCTCGGTGCGCAGCGAGGGCAGGCTCGCGCCCAGCTCGGCCAGCCGCTGGAGCACGCTGCGCCGCCGGGCCCTCGCCGACACGTCGCGCACCAGCACCACCCACTCCGTGCCGCTGGGGATGACGGTCAGCTCCACCCGCCGCTCCCCTTCGGTGGTGCGCAGCATCGTCTCGTACGTGGTGGGGACGGGCTCGCCGCGCTTGCGACGGGCATGGCGGGACGCCAGCTCCGCCTCGCTCTCCGCCGAGACGAGGAGCGTGGCGGGCTCACCCAGCACGCCCTCGCGTGGGTAGCCCGACATCGTCACCAGCGCTTCGTTCACATAGACGAAGCGGCCGTCACGGACGACGCAGACACCCACGGACATCGCATCGAAGGGGCCGTAGGCTGCCCCGGTTTCGGCGGCGGTTTTCACGGCGGGCCTGACTCTTCCACCGCTGCCAGTCCGTGCGAAATTGCTGACCCGCCGCTTCGCCCACCATCCCACAACCCGGTGCCAGCCCTGCGGCTTGTACTTAGAACGGGCCCGGCCGCGCAGGGCGGCCGAGCCCGTGTCCTCATGGTTGCTGTCGCCCGAGCCGAATCAGGCGGGAGTGGCCCCGGGGGACTCCGCGCCGCGGTGGTGGACCTTGGTGTACAGGCCGATGAGCTCCGCCTGTCCCACGATGTGGCCTTCCATGGCCTCCCGGAGCTGTGTGCGCGAGGCGCGGCCCAGGTCCGGTAGCACCGTGTCCAGGGCGAACAGGCGGAAGTAGTACCGGTGCATGCCCACGGGCGGCATGGGGCCCCCGTAGTTCTGGCGGCGGAAGTCGTTCTGACCCTGGCGGGCGCCCTCGGGGAGGACGTCCGGCGTGGCGCCTTCCGGCAGGCCCTGGGCCGAAGGTGGGATGTTGTAGACAACCCAGTGGGAGAAGGTCATTTGGGGATTGCGCGGGTCTGGCGCGTCCGGATCCTCCACGATGAGGGCCAGGCTCTTCGTCCCGGCGGGTATGCCCGTCCATTGAAGCGGCGGTGAGATGTCCTCGCCCTCGCCGGTGTAGGCAATGGGGATGAGGTCGCCGTCCTTGAAGCGGGGGGACGTGAGCACGAGCGGCTTCGGCATGGAGTCCTCCAGAGGTGTCACGGTGGGTTGACGCGTATCGGGTGCAAGCTGGCGACGCAGGCGCCCGGGCGCCGAGGAGCGGGCCGGCCGGCGCCCGGAGGCTGGCCACCCGGGCGTTGGGGCAGGCGCCCCCATCCCCATGCGCCTGCTCGGGCCGCCGGACCCCAGCGCCTCACCCAGAGGCGAACCCGGGCCCTGGCGAGCCCCCAGGAAGGGCCCTCGATTCCATGCGGGGCAGATCGGCGATAGCTGAGCTTGCCGAAGCGGCAATCGCCACTGGGGGCCGGGGGCCGCTGCCCATGGTACCGGTTGCGTGTGCCGCGTGTTCGGTGTTAAGCGGCGCCCCGCGTAGAGGGGTTGGATCGGCGGGGTTGGAAAAGCGAGGTTTTCCCAGGGTTTGGGGAGGCGTCCGAATGGAAGTGAAAGAGCCCCGGAAACCGGGCGGTTCGGACGGCAGCGAGTTGGGGGAGACGGCCCGGCAGATGAGGGCGGCGCAACCCTACATCTCGGCGGTGTGGAAGCTGGTGGGCGGATCGGTGGTGGGCGTGCTGGGCGGCTACTGGCTGGATGGGTGGTTGGGGACGGGCCCCTGGTTGATGGTGGTGATGAGCCTGGTGGGTATCTGCGTGGGCTTCTATGGGTTCCTCCATGAGATGGCCCGGCTGGGGAAGCGGAAGTGACGGCGCGTGGCGGCGGTAGCGGGACGGACTCCTTCAAGAGTCATGCGGCGCTGGCGGGTGGCGTGGCGGTAGTGGGCCTGGCGCTGGCGGCGTTGATGCCGCAGGTGGTGGAGGACCGGGTTTCGGCGGTGTGGGGCGTGGGGCTGGCGGCGGTGACGGGCGCGGTGGCGCTGGTGCTGAAACGGCGGGCGGTGCGGCAGGACCTCAATGCCGCGCTGAAGGTGGTCGGAATCATCTTTGGCCTTCGGGCCGTGGGCGTGTTGGCGGGGCTGTTGGGCGTGGTGTCGCGGGGAATGGCGGCGGTGCCGTTCATCGCCGGCTTCTTCGGCGTCTACTTCGCGCTGCAGTGGATTGAAGTGAGCTACGTGATGGCCGCGTCGAAGGAATCGGCGGGCGGAGACGAGTGATGCGCAAGGCAATGGTGCTGTTCGCCAGTCTGTTTGCTGCCACGGCGTGGGCCGCGGGGTCCGAAGACGACGTGCCAGGGTACATCCTCCACCACGTCGTGGACTCGCCCTACCTCGAGATCGAGGTCCCGCTCAGCACCCCCATCAAGGTGCTGGAATTCCCGAAGTGGCACGTCCCGCTGAAGGCCAACGGGTGCGCGCCCCGGATGACGGAGCACGGCGAGGAGGTTCCGGGCTTCATGGAAGGCTGCCTGGACCTGTCCCTCACGAAGCACGCTGTCATGGTGTTTCTGGCCGCGCTGCTGGTGATGGCCACCCTGTTCATCTGGAGCAACCGCGACAAGACGAAGCTGGTGCCGCGCGGCGCGGGCGCCAACCTCCTCGAGATGCTGGTGTTGTTCATTCGTGACGAGGTGGCCATCAAGAACATCGGCAAGGAGGAGGGCCCCCGCTATGTGCCCTTCCTGCTCAGCGTGTTCTTCTTCATCCTGTTCATGAACCTGCTGGGCATGATTCCCTGGATGGCGGCCGCCACCGGCAACGTGTCCGTCACCTTGGCGCTGGCGGTGTGCACCTTCGTCATCACCCAGGCGGCCGGTATCCGCGCGGCGGGTCTGGGCGGCTACCTGAAGCACCTGACGGGTGGCGTGGCCCCCTGGCTGTGGCCCATCATGATTCCGGTGGAGGTGCTGGGTCTGGTCACCAAGCCCTTCGCCCTCACGATGCGTCTGTTCGCCAACATGCTGGCGGGCCACATCGTCCTCTTCTTCCTCCTGGGCCTCATCTTCATCCTCGGCCACCCCGCGGTGGCGACGGTGAGCGTGCCCTTCGCCTTCGCCTTCTACCTGCTTGAGCTGTTCGTGGGCTTCGTGCAGGCGTACGTCTTCACGATGCTGTCGGCGCTGTTCATCGGCATGAGCGTGGCCATGGGTCACCACCATGACGACCACGGCCACGACCACCCGGAAGCGGGCCCCAGCCACGACCACGGCAAGGCGCACCACGTCTAGGTCGTTCTGACGAGTTAGCGGGGCGCTGAAGTCCGGTGCCCCGGTCGAAGACCCGGCGGTTCGAAAGGCCGCCGGAGGTAGTCCTCAAGGGACATCACGACCCCCCCACAAGCGGGTCCACGCTACGAAAGAACAAGTGTCACCATGACCAACCTCGCTCTTGCCTTCCTCGCCGCCGGTCTGGGTGCCGGTCTCTCCATCATCGGTGCCGCGCTCGGCATTGGTAAGCTGGCCGCCGCCGCCATGGACGCCACGGGCCGTCAGCCGGCCGCGGGCGGCGACATCCGCACCACGATGATCATCGCGGCGGCCCTCATCGAAGGCGCCACGCTGTTCGCGCTGGTCGTTTGCGTTCTGCTCGCCACCAAGTCTTAAGGCGAGCGCAGGTCGAGTCATCGCTGGACGGTCGCCGGTGCCCGTAGGGAATTCCACCGCGGGCGCCGGCCGCTCCTGCCGCGGAAACCGAAGTCTTCGCAGCATCCCTCCCTCACGCTGGACATCCCGCCATGTTCCTGCCCTCCGTCCTCGCCGCCAGTAACCTCGTGAAGGTCCAGCCGGGCCTCATCTTCTGGACCCTTGTCACCTTCATCCTCGTCGCCATCGTCCTGAAGATGAAGGCGTGGGGCCCCATCCTTTCGCTGGTCGAGGAGCGCGAGAAGCAGATCGCCAACTCCATCGAGAGCGCCAAGCGTGAGCGCGCCGAGGCGGAGAAGCTGCTGGCCGACCAGAAGACGGCCATCGCCGAGGCCCGTCGCGAGGCCGCGGAGATGATGCGCCGCAACACGCAGGAGATGGAGAAGTTCCGCGAGGAGCTCATGGCCAAGAGCCGCAAGGAGGCCGAGGAGCTCAAGCTGAGCGCGCGTCGCGAGATTGACGAGCAGAAGGCGAAGGCCATCGCCGAGGTCCGCTCCATGGCGGTCGACCTGGCCATGGAAGTCGCCGGCAAGCTCATCAGCGAGCGCATGGACGACAGCAAGCAGCGCGCGCTGGCCGAGCAGTTCGTCCAGGGCCTGCCGCTGAACGGCACCAGCGCCACCGGCGCCGTGCGCCGCACTGCCTAATCCCCTTTTGGGGAAGCGCGCCCCCCGGCGCGCGTGTTCCAGGGAATCACCATGGGTCTATCCATCGGAATCGTCGGGCTGCCCAACGTCGGCAAGTCCACCCTGTTCAACGCGCTGTCGGCCGCGGGCGCGCAGGCGGCCAACTATCCCTTCTGCACCATCGAGCCCAACGTGGGCGTGGTGCCCGTGCCGGATGACCGCCTGGACCAGCTGTCCGCGCTCATCAAGCCGCTGAAGAAGGTGCCCACCTCACTGGAGTTCGTGGACATCGCCGGCCTGGTGCGCGGCGCGTCCAAGGGCGAAGGCCTGGGCAACCAGTTCCTGGGCAACATCCGCCAGGTCAACGCCGTGCTCCACGTGCTGCGCTGCTTCGAGGACGACAACGTCACCCACGTCGAGGGCGGGGTGAATCCGGTGCGGGACCGGGACGTGGTCGACACGGAGCTGTGCCTCAAGGACCTGGAGACGGTGGAGAAGCGCCGCGAGCGCACCTTGAAGAACACGAAGGTGGGCGGCAAGGCCGGCGAGGAGGCCAAGGCCGAGGTGGCGTTGCTGGACCGCATCAAGGCGAGCCTGGACAACGGCATCACCGTGCGCGCCCAGAAGCTCACCGAGGAGGAGAGCGCTGTCATCCATGACCTGTTCCTGCTCACCGACAAGCCCGTGCTGTACGTGGCGAACATCGGCGAGGCGGAGCTGGGCAAGGAGGACGCCAACCCCCACGTGAAGGCCGTTCGGGAGATGGCCGCGAAGGAGGGCTTCGAGGTCGTGGTGCTCGCCGCCGCGCTGGAGTCCGAAATCCAGCAGCTTCCGGAGTCGGAGCGTCCGGGCTTCCTGGAGAGCGCGGGCCTGTCCGAGCCGGGCCTGCACAAGGTGGTGCGCGCCGGCTACAAGCTGCTGGGCCTGTGGACGTACTTCACCGTGGGCGAGCAGGAGTGCCGCGCGTGGACCATCCACCAGGGCTACAAGGCCCCGCAGGCCGCCGGCGTCATCCACTCCGACTTCGAGCGCGGCTTCATCAAGGCCGAGGTGATGCGCTGGGAGGACCTGGTGAAGCTGGGCAGCGAGTCCGCAGTGAAGGAGAAGGGCATGCTGCGCGTGGAAGGCAAGGAGTACGTCGTCCAGGACGGCGACTGCATGCACTTCCGCTTCAACGTGTAGCGGTCAGCACACGGCAGTCATCGCGGGCGCTGTGCTTCCGGACGGTTCAGTCTGGAGGCGGCGCCCGCGAGCCGTTTCAGGGCCTGGCGGCTCAGAAGCCGCGCGGGCCTTGCAGCACGGTGTAGACCCAGATGCCCACGGCGATGAGCGCCAGCACGGTGGTAAGGGTCGCCGTGCGCCGCATGCGTGGGCGTTCCTCCACCGGGTGGCGCGAGGCGAAGAGCCACATGCCGCCGACCCGCAGGACGAGGAACATGAGGAGCAGGAGCGGGCCGACCACCTGCCAGCCCGAGGGACGCATCAGCACCACGCCCCAGGAGGCGAGGAAGGCGACGTTGCCGAGCAGTGAGGCGATGGCGAAACGGGGATATACGCGTCGAGTGTCCACAGCGCGGGAGTTTCCCCTCACGCGTGCGTGCCTCCAACGACGGACTTCGTTGGGTGCGCGGCAGGCGACAGTGGCCGTTGGCTTAGTCCCGCGTCACGCCGTGCCTGGACGCTTCGCTTCCACGTAGCGGGCCCGGGGGCGCAGCAGGTGGCCTTGCTCGCGTTGCTCCAGGACGTGGGCCACCCAGCCCGCCGCGCGCCCCACGGCGAACAGCGTGGCGCCAGCGCCCGGAGGCAGCCCCAGCGCTCCGGCGAGCATCACCAGCCCGAAGTCCACGGACGGGGGCGGATGTCCCGCCGCGCGCATGGCTTCCAGCACGGCGCTGGCGATACGGACACTGGCAGCCTCGGGGCTCACGGCACGAGCAGCTTCCACCAGCGGCGGCGTTCGCGGGTCTCCGTCCGGGTAGAGCTGATGGCCGAAGCCGGTGATGGCCTCACCGCGCCGCAGCCGCTCCCGGATGACCTCCGCGGCACGCTCCGGCCGTCCCACCTCCACGAGCAATGCCTCCACGCGGTCGCAAGCCCCTCCATGCTTGGGGCCGGAGAGCGCGGCCAGTGCGGCGCTCAGGCAGGCGTAGAGGTCCGCGCCGGAGGAGGCCACCACGCGCGTGGCGAACGTGGACACGTTCAGCTCATGGTCCGCGCACAGCACCAGCGCGCGGTTGAGCAGCTCCGGTGCGCGCTTCAGGCGGGTGTTCCAGGCGCGCGCCAGGGATTGCGCCACCGTGGGCTCGTTCAAGGCTTGCGTCACCCGCCCCGGCGCGTTCGCCACGCAGACCCACGCGGACAGGTGGCGCAGCAACCTCCGGGCGCGGGCCCGCTCCTGCTCGGGCGGAGAGGCAAAGCGCACCTGGTCCCGTGTGCCTAGAAGTGGCACGAGCGCAGACAGCGCGGCCACGGGAGGTGTTCCACGGGGCAACAGCTTCGCCAGCTCGGATGGTGGAAACGCCGGCTCGGGTGAGGGCCACCGTGACGCTTCTTCGGGCAGCGTGCCCATCCACAACAGCTCGGCCACGTCCTCGAACGCGCGCCCCTCCACCGCGAGCGTCACCGCCGAGTGGCCGCGGTACGCGAGCCCCTCCGCGCCCACGCGGGACACCGACGAGTCGATGACGGGCTCGCCCCAGCGCAATGCGCCCGAGGCTACCGCTGCGTGTCCTGCTCTCGCGTCGTGCCGCGCTTTCAGGCGCTCCAGGTCGGAGCGCACATAGCGGTTCTCCTTGGTGCCTCGCTCCGGCACGCAGCGCACGAGGCCTCGGCTCACGTAGGTGTAGAGCGTGGCTCGCTTCACGCCCAGGAGCGCGGCGGCCTGTGCCGCGGTCACCAGTTCCTCCTCAGGTCGATGGTCGAATCGAGATTGAGAGCGTCCGCCCTTGGGCCTACTCATGTCTCACGCACCTCCGCGAAGGCCATTGTCGACTCGACTGGATGACGTGTCGATGCGTCCCCAGGTCGGCGGGGCCCGCATGTGCCCGCGAGGAGAGGAGCCTGTCATGCAGGTGGACTTCGGACGCACGTCGTCGGACTACGTGAGGCACCGGGCGGGCTTTCCGGAAGCCTTCTTCGAACGGCTCGACAAGGAGGGCCTCCTTCGTCAGGGCCTCCGCGCCGTCGACCTGGGGACGGGCACGGGCACGGTGGCCCGGGGATTGGCCCAGCGCGGCGCCGTGGTGACGGGGCTGGATGTGTCCGCGGACATGCTGGATGCCGCCCGTGGGCTCGCTGCTGGAATGGGCCTGGGCATCGACTTCCGACAGGCGCCCGCGGAGAACACGGGCCTGCCGTCACAGGCGTTCGACTTGGTGGTCGCGGGACAGTGCTGGCACTGGTTCGACCGGCCCGCCGCGGCGCGTGAGGCCGCGCGGTTGCTCGTTCCCGGGGGCCGTCTGGTCATCGCCCACTTCGACTGGCTGCCGCTGCCCGGCAACGTGGTGGAGGCCACCGAGTGGCTCATCGAGCGCTTCAACCCGGGCGCGCCCGCGCCCTTCGTGCCCTTGAGCCAGTCTTCCGGTGTCTATCCTCCGTGGTTCCGCGACGCCGCCGAGGCGGGCTTCACCCGGCTCACCTCGTTCTCCTTCGACGTGTCCGTGTCGTACAGCCACCGCGCGTGGCGGGGCCGTATCCGCGCCAGCGCGAAGGTGGGCGCGTCCATGCCCGCGAGCACGGTGAGCCGCTTCGACGCCGCGCTCGCGGACCTGCTCGCCGGGAGCTTTCCGGCGGACCCGCTCGGCATTCCCCACCGCGTCTTCGCGCTGCTCGCGACGCGACCCTGAACAGGAGCACCTGCCCATTTCTTCGCATCCTCACGTCGTCCACGAGCCCGAGCTTCCCTGGATCGAAGTCACGCAAGGTCCCCGGGTGGAGTACCGCCGCAAGCAGCTGGGCGCCGCCGCCAAGGGCCGCAAGCTGGGGTGCAGCTTGATGGAGCTGCCACCCGGCAAACACGCGTGGCCGCGGCACTACCACCTGGCCAACGAAGAGGCCTATTTCATCCTCGCGGGCACGGGCCGGCTGCGCCTGGGGGACGACACTGTCGCCATCAAAGCGGGCGACTACGTGGCGCTGCCGGTGGGGCCTGGTGGCGCGCACCAGCTCCTCAACGACGGAACTGAGACGCTGCGCTACCTCGCCTTCTCCACCATGGTGGAGCCGGACGTCATGGTGTACCCGGACTCAGGGAAGGTGGTCATCTCCGCGGGCAGTGCTCCTGGGGGCGACAAGGCGGCTCGGACCCTGTTCACCACGCTGCCCCTCTCCGCGGAGGTGGACTACTGGAGCGGTGAGGAGCGATAGGCTGTGGGTCTCGATGGCCCCATTGCTCGACGTGCTCATCCAGGAGCGACTCCTCAAGGACCGCGATGCCGCCGCGGCGCTGCTGCCGCGTGGCGAGCCTCCCCATGTGTCCATGCTGCGTCTGTGTGACGCGGGCCTGCTCGAAGGCGGCTTGTCCGTGGGGTACGGCGTGCGCGCCGACGAGCTGGTGGGGCCGCTCACCACCGCCATGGGCGGCGCGGCCCGCCGCTTCAAGGTGGTGGACGTGCGCGAGCGCCCCGTACTGGAGCTCCACGTCATGGCCGGTGACGTGACGGAGCGCTGGGAGGTGGAGGACCTGTCCGCGTTGGTGCACAACCTCAACAGCCTCTATCGCGATGCGCCGGACGTGCGCGCGGTGGCCGAGCTGGGCGAGTGGGAGGATGCGCTCCAGCTCTGGTGCGTGGACAAGCGCGCCCTGCCGAGGCTCGCGCGCCAGCCCTTCTTCGCACCGCGCAACGCCCGGGCGCTGATGAACCCTTCGGGGGAGTGAGTCCCCCAGGGGGCCCGCACTCGCGGTAGACCCGGTTTCTGAGGCAGCATGAGGGGGCATGCGCTTCGTCCTCTCCTGCCTGCTCGTGTTGCTCCCGGCGTCCCCCGCGTTGGCGGAGCTGGATTCCTTCGGCCTGGGCTCGGGCCGCGATGGCGCGCTGTCCGTCTCGACGGTGGGGCGCGTCCTCAATGCCGCCACGCCGCTGACGGACCTCGCGGTGGCCGGCGCCCGCGACGTTCCGGTGCAAAGCGTCTCGGGCTTCACCGCCGGCACGTTGGTGCTCCTCCATCAGAGTGGTGGGGCGCAGGAGGCAGTGGTCTCCAGCGATGGCGGCACCCTGGAGCTTCGACGGATGGGCCACTGGGAGCTGGCGCGCGTGGATGCCGTGACGGCCTCGCCGCCCGTGCTGCGCCTCTCCGAGCCCCTGGTGCATGCCTACACCGCGCCCGGCGCGCAGGTGGTCTCCGTGCCCGAGTACACGAACGTCCTCGTGTCCGCGGGCGCCACCGTCATGGCCCGCCCATGGGATGGGCGCAGCGGCGGCATCCTGGCCTTCCTTGCCACGGGCACGGTGACGAACCAGGGCCTCATCAGCGCGGAAGGAATGGGCTTCCGGGGCGGGCTCTTCGTCAATCACGCGGACCTCATTGGCTGCACCGACCTGGACCTCACTCCCGAGGCAGGTGGTGCCTACAAAGGGGAGGGCCTGCGGATGGGCCGCTTCGGCACGGCCTCGGGGCGCGGCTCCGTGGCGGGTGAGGGCGGCGGTGGCAACTGCCACAACGCGGGTGGTGGCGGAGGCGGGAATGGGGGCCGGGGCGGTGTCGGGGGCCGCACATCGGAGGCGGACATGACGCGGGACGAGGGCGGTTTCGGTGGCGCGCCCGCGAAGTACTCGCTCATCGACAAGTTTGTCTTCGGGAGTGGCGGTGGCGCGGGGGAGGGCAACGATGACCTGGGCTCGAGTGGCGGCGCGGGCGGCGGAGTTGTGTTCATCCGGGCCAGGGCGTTTTCGGGCGCCGGGCGCTTCTCTGCGGATGGGCTCGCCGCCAGCCACACGCCGGGCGACGATGGCGCGGGCGGTGGTGGCGCGGGCGGTGTCCTCATCCTTCGCGCGCAGGACTCACTGTCCTGCGGGAGCGCCCGAGCCGCAGGCGGCAACGGTGGCAACGTCAGCTACCCGGGCTGGGTGCTCGGCCCGGGCGGCGGTGGTGGTGGCGGCGGCGTGCTGCTGCAAGGGGCGACGGCGTCGTGTCCCAGGAGCATGTCGGGCGGCGCTGCTGGGACCCTCACCCCGTCGGATGGTGGAACGCATGGCGCGGGTACGGGGAGCGAAGGCTTCGCCGAGGAATACCACGTGGCCTACCGCACGCCCGGGACGCCGTCTGTCAGCTCTCCCGTGTCCGGAGCGGTGGGCGTTCCTCACCGTCCTCGCATCGAAGGCCAGGCGGACCCTGGCGTTCGAGTCCTCGTGTTCGTCGATGGCGTGGAGCGGCTTCAGGTGAGCTCTGGCGCGGATGGTGTGTTCACCGCTGGCATCCCTCCGCAGCAGGCGCCGCTCGATGTCGGCACGCACACGGTCCACGTGGTGACGGAGGGGCTGGGGGCGTACAGCGCGCCCTCCGCGCCTGTGTCGTTCTCTGTCGCGGCCACCCTGGAGGATGGTGGCGTGGTGGTGGAGCCCATCCTGGTGATTCCGCAGGACGGGGAGACGGTGGGAACCACGCCGCTGTTCGCGGGCGTCGCGCCCAACGGGCAGACGGTGGGCATCGAGGTGGACAATGGCCCCGAGGTCATCATCCCCGTGGATGGCGCGGGCCGCTTCCGCTACCAGTGGCCTGCTGAATCGCCGCTGACGCCGGGTCCTCATTTCGTCACCGTTCATTCGCACAACGAGGCGGGAATCAGCGGGCCCTACTCGCAGCCCATCCGATTCGAGTCCCAGGCGGTGAGCGGCGAGGGTGACGGAGGGACGTCCGGGCAGGATGCGGGCACGTCCCAGGGAGATGGCGGCACCCAGGTCCCGGAGGACGGCTGGCCGGTGCTGGTGGTTCCCGCTGATGGCGAGGTGGTGGACTCCACGCCGCTGTTCGCGGGCGCGGCGACGGCTGGCGCCACGGTGGTCATCGAGGTGGATGGCAGTGAAGTCGCCACGGTGACGGCCGATGACACCGGGGCCTTCCGTTACCAGGTGCCCCGCGAGAGCGCGCTGTCCGTGGGCTCGCACAGCGTCGCGGCGCAGGAGCAACTCGTCACCTCCAGCCGCGTGCCGGCGCGCTCGCGGACCACGGGCTTCGAGGTGCGGGGGCCCGCGGCGCTCGACGTGGGGTGTGGCTGCGGCGCATCGCCCGTGGGCGTGGTGGGCTCCTGGGTGCTGCTGGCGGGACTGGCCGGCCTGTCGCGGCGGCGGCGCGGATAGCGGTCCGCGAACGGCCGGCCTGCCCGGTGCGCTAGTCGTCGCCGAGCAGGCTGCCCAGGCCGACACCACCCAGCACGCTGCCCTCGTCGCGAGCGCCACCCGGGCGCGAGGCGGAGAGGATGCGGCCCGCGAGCCGGCTGAACGGGAGCGACTGGAGCCACACCTTGCCGGGGCCGCGCAGGGTGGCGAAGAAGAGGCCCTCGCCGCCGAAGAAGGCCGTCTTGATGCCGCTCACCATCTGGATGTCGTAGTCCACGGTGGGCTGGAACGCGACGATGCAGCCGGTGTCCACGCGCAGCAGTTCACCCGGGCCCAGCGTGCGCTCGTGCAGCGTGCCGCCGGCGTGGATGAAGGCGAGCCCGTCACCCTGGAGCCGCTGCATGATGAAGCCCTCGCCGCCGAACAGGCCGGTGCCCAGCTTCTTCTGGAAGGCGATGCCCAGCGTCACGCCCTTGGCCGCGGCGAGGAAGCTGTCCTTCTGCGCAATCAGCTCGCCACCGAGCTCACCCAGGTTCACCGGGATGATTTTGCCCGGGTAGGGCGCGGCGAAGGACACCTTGCGCTTGCCGCCACCGCTCTTGTTGAGGAAGACGGTGGTGAAGAGGGACTCGCCCGTCAGCAGTCGCTTGCCCGCGCCGAGCAGCGAACCGAAGAAGCCACTCGTCTTCTCCGAGCCGTCACCGAAGATGGTCTCCATCTCGATGCCGTCTTCCATGTACATGAGGGTGCCGGCTTCGGCGACCGCGGCTTCTCCCGGGTCCAACTCCACCTCGACGAACTGCAGGTCCTCGCCGTAGATGTGGAAGTCCACTTCGTGCATGCGTGCCATGGATGCGCTCCGTCGTGAGGGAAACGGCGCGCACCATAGCCGCCCCGCGGTGGGCTACCGCGACAGAATCAAAGCCAGGGTGGCCACGAGCCGGGCGTCGTCGCCGCCAATGACAGGCGGAATCGACAGCGATACCGGGTTCTCCAATCCGGCGAGACACGAACGCCAGCCTTGATAGCGGCCTTCCTCGGAGGCCTTGAGCTGGTAGCTGCACCGGCCCACGTCGCCCTTGAACGTCTGCGGCGTCACCTGGAAGTCGGTGAGCTGCCCACCGAACGTACCCTTGGCGCGCAGGGCTCCTTCTTCCTGCGTCATCCGCAGGTCCACGGGACCGCTTCCATAGATGCCGCGGATCCGCGCGGCGTCCAGCGTGAGGTTGAGGGGCCTGCCGAAGGCGCGGCCTCGAAAGAAGTCGTCGCTGAAGCCGACCTGCAGGTCTGGGCTGGTGAGGTCGCGGTCGGTGACACGCGCGTTGAGCGCGACCCGAGGCGTTCGCAGGTCCAGGTACTGGACGGGCTGGGCCCAGGCCGAGCCTGCCGCTGCAAGCATTGCGGCTGTGAAGATACGTGAAGTTCTCATGCTTTGAACGTAGCTGGCTCGCCAACCCGTCGCCCGTGTCTTAGGTGTGGTGCACGAGATGAGGCGTTGACCCGCCTGGCGTACGGGCGGGTTGCCGGGCATCGGCCCTAGTACTACCCGGTCACATGCGTGACGGCCCCCGAGGAGGTGCGCGGGCGCTGATATGGCGCAGGCAGAGGGGGCAGTGGCCGATGCGGCGCAGCAGCAGGTACTGAAGGCGGCGGCGCACCTCGGGCAGCGTCCAGCGTGTTCTCCTCCGGGGGGAAAAGCGCTCGGCGGAGCGCGAGAAATCCGTGGGCGACCATGCAGAGGGTGGCGTGGTGGTGGAAGCCTCGCCACCCTCGCCCCTCGAAGTGGTCAAGCCCCACCTCGCCTTTGAGTTCCTGGTAGTCGCGCTCCACTCTCCAGCGCAGCTTGGACAAGCGCACCAACTCCTTGAGCGGCGTGTTCGCGGGCAGCGAGCAGAGCGAGTACTTCGACGGCGCCTTCTCCTCCTGGGGCCACTCGATGAGCAGCCACACCTCTTCACTCGGCGCAGCTCGCTGGACGTGCCGCTCCGCCGTCCGCACGCGCACGGCGGCGAAGCGGGAGGACTGCTCGCCCCGACTGCCCTCACGCCAAGAGACTGTCTGGAATTCCTCCTTGGGAAGTTGACGCGCCAACTCCTCGATGGCCCAGGGCTGCACGCCCTCGGCCACGTAGCGCGTGCGCGGGCGCCCGTTCTGGCCCGGCTCCCTCTCGGGCTTGCGCGGCTTGGCGCCGGGCGGCCACACCTTGTGCGAGCCCTGCACGCCCATCAGGTAATGCAGCCCCCGCTCGCGCACGCCGTCGCGGAACTCTCGCGCGTCGCCGTACCCGGCATCGGCCAGGACGAGGTGCCGGCGCACGCCCCACGCCAGGGCGTCATCCAGCTGGCTCAGCGCTATCCGCCACTTCTTCTGAAACTTCACTCCAGACGGGACACCCGCGGCCTTGCAGCGCTTCCTGCTGCGCGTCCACTCCTCAGGTAGGTACAGCTGCATGGCGATGCAGCCGCTGCCCTTCTCTCCAGCAACATGCAGGCTGACAGCCACCTGGCAGTTCTCCGTCCGCCCCAGGGTGCCCGAGTACTGGCGCGCCACCCCCACCGAATGCACGCCCTTCTTTGGGAAGCCCGTGTCGTCAATGACGAGGGCCTCCAGGCCCGGCAGCTCGCGCTCGAATTTCCGCGCCAGGCGTCGTCGCATTTCGGAGTCGTCCCAAGCCGCGCCGGACACGCACTGCTGAAGCCGCTGACGCATGGCTTCTGTCTGCTCGGGCGCTCCGACGAGCCGGGCCGCCATGGGCTCGATGCTCTTGCGTTCTCCGTCGAGCAGCAGTCCGGTGAGGTAGCCGCCGAGCGCGCGACGTCTCTCGGTCCGGCCCATTCCCTCCGTCATCGAGTCCAGGAACTCGCTCAGCTCCCGGTCAAGCTTGCGTAACTGGGCAGGCGTCATGCTCCGTCAACACGGGGCGACCGCGCCCGATTCATCTGACCGGGTAGTACTAGGCGGTCGTTATGTCCCCGCGTTCCGGGCGCGGTCATGGCTGGCACCGGTGAGAAGGAGGACGTCGTTCGTGGCGGAGCTGACCCCAGGTGTGGAGCCGGAGGCCCGGCGGCCCAGAGTGTCCCTGTCGCTGGCATTGCGGTGGTTGATGTCGCTGGGTGGCATCCTCACGCTGATGGGCGGGCTGCACGCGTACATCGCGGTGCGCCTGTTCGTGAGCCCGCAGCTGCCCCTGCCGTGGGCATGGCTGGGGCCCGTCCTGGTGGCGCTGCTCTTCCTGGCGCTGCCAGTGGGGATGGTGGCGTCGCGCCGCGAACCGACCTTCTGGACGCAGGCGCTCCAGTGGACGTCCTACGTGTGGCTGGGGGCCTTCGGCATCCTGCTGAGCGCGGTGGTGGTCGCGGACCTGGTGGGGCTGGGCCTTTCGTGGTCGGGCGTGGTGACGGACGCGCTGGCCCTGACCCGGGGCAAGGCCCTGGCGGCGGTGGGGGTGACGGTGCCGGCGGTGGTGTACGCCTTCATCACGGCGCGTGGCCGGGCGACGGTGGAACGGGTGATGGTGCCGGTGGTGGGCCTGGCGCCTGGGCTCAGCGGCATGAAGGTGGTGCAGATTTCGGACATCCACGTGGGGCCCACGTTGGACGGACGATGGCTGCGGCGCGTGGTGGAGCAGGTGAACGCGCTCCAGCCTGACGTGGTGGCGGTGACGGGCGACCTGGTGGACGGCACCGTGGACGCGCTGCGGGACGAGGTGAAGCCCCTGTCGGAGCTGCGCGCGTCACTGGGCGTCTTCTACGTCACCGGCAATCACGAGTACTACCACGGGGGCCCGGCCTGGGCGGCGGAGGTGGCGCGCCTGGGCCTCACCGTCCTTCAGAACGAGCACCGGGTGGTGGAGCGCGACGGAGCGCGGCTCACCATCGCGGGAGTGACGGACCATGACGCGGGGCACATCATTCCCTCGCATGCCAGCCGTCCGGAGCTGGCACTGCGCGGGGCGCCGCGGGGCGTGCCGCGTCTGTTGTTGGCCCACCAGCCCCGGTCCGCCCTGCGCGTGGCGGAGGCTGGCGTGATGGTGGACTTGCAGCTTTCCGGGCACACGCACGGCGGACAGGTGTTTCCCTTCATGTTCCTCATCAAGTTGCAGCAGCCGGTGGTGCGCGGTCTGGCCACCATTGCCGGGGTGCGCGTCTATACCCATCGGGGGACAGGCTATTGGGGGCCGCCGCTGCGGTTGGGGCCCTCGCCTGAGATTGCGGAGCTGACCCTGGTGCCTGCCCCGGGGTCATTGCACACCATGTGCAACTGTTGAGTATCCGCCTAGAATCCGGGACCTTCCTTGCTGAAGAGGGTCACTCCCCTGGATCTGGCAACGCTCAACAAGCTGCTCGCGGTCGGTGTGCAGAACGGTGCATCGGACATCCACTTCCGGCCGGGGGACCCGCCCATCTACCGGGTCAATGGCGCGCTCCGGCCCTTGAAGATGGAGAAGCTTCACGCGGACCACACGCGACAGGTGGCAGTCCATGTCGTGTCGGACCCCGAGGTGAAGAAGCAGATTGACACGCTTCAGGAGTGCGACGCGTCCTACAGCCTCCCGGGCGTGGCGCGCTTCCGGGTGAATATCTACCGGCAGCGGGGCTCGCTGGCGTGCATCCTGCGCATCATCCCGGATGAAATCCCAACCATTGACGGACTGGGATTGCCGCAGGTGTTGAAGAAGATTGCCGGCAACGAGCGCGGGCTGGTGCTGGTGACGGGCGCGACGGGCTCGGGGAAGAGCTCCACGCTGGCGGCGATGATTGACCACATCAATCGCACGGAGAACCTGCACGTCCTCACCATCGAGGACCCCATCGAATTCATCTACAAGAACATCAAGTCCTCCATCTCCCAGCGGGAGATTGGTCCGGACACGCAGAGCTTCGCGATTGCCCTGCGCGCGGCGCTGCGCCAGGACCCGGACGTCATCCTGGTGGGCGAGATGCGCGACACGGAGACCATCGACATCGCGCTCAAGGCGTCGGAGACGGGCCACTTGGTGCTCTCCACGGTGCACACGACGGATGCGTCACGCACCATCAACCGCCTGGTGTCGGTGTTCCCCGCCGAAGAGCAGACGATGGTGCGCATGCGCCTGGCGGACTGCCTCAAGGCCACGGTGTCGCAGCGCCTGCTTCCCCGGGCCAGCGGCAAGGGTCGCACCGTGGCGCTGGAAATCATGGTGCAGACGAAGACGGTGGAGCAGTACATCCGCGACGACCGCGCCAACGAGCTGAAGGACGTCATCGAGAAGGGCCGCGACATGTTCGGCATGCAGTCCTTCGACCAGCACCTGACGCAGCTCTACCGGGAGGGGCTCATCACCCTGGATACGGCGCAGAGCGCGGCCTCCAACCCGGCCGACTTCCAGCGCGCGCTCGAGTTCGAGTGAGCGCCACGAGCGCCGCCTTGCCCGAGGGGGCAGGGCTGGCGCTTTCTGTCAGGGCGGGGCCCCTGAGGCGTAGGTCGGCGGCGTCGAATCCACGCCACGCTGAGGGGGCTGCCGATGCTGACGTTCGAGGTGGATGCCGTCGAGGAGGCCTCGACGCCTCCTGTCACCGCGCCGTTGGGGACGTTCGTGGAGGATGCGCTCTGGATGGCGCCCGGGCCGGACACGCGGGTGCTGGAAACGCATGGCGTGCACCCGTTGCTCGCCGCCGTCCACACGGCCTTCGCGGAGCATCGGCCGCTGGTGCTCTCGCCGGACGCCATCTGGCTCACGATGGCGCAGGGCGTGGCGCAACACATCCGGTTGAACGGGGAGTCCCTCCGTGACCGCCTCGTCCGGCATGAGGGCCGCAAGAAGCTGACCGTCGAGCGAGCCAACTGGTGCCCCAGCCGCCTCCTCCCAAGGTGGATGGGCTCGAGCTTGATGGCTGGATCGTAACGGGTGGGCGGCCAGGGATGCGCCTCCTGAGCGCCCAGCAACCGGCCGCGGAGGTTCCTGTCGTTGGTACTTCCCTCGTGGCTGTGCTCATGCACGCACTGGAGCACGGCGGCTCCACCGACCTCCCCGTCTTGGGGATGCTCGGCGGCCGGCTGTTGCCCTGGGAACGCCTGCGCAAGTAACGCGAGCGCACCTGTCCCCACCTGAAACGACGGGTCACTCTAGACCCGATACACCTGGATAGGTGTTACTTCCGACCCACTGAACGGACGTGTCAAAGCGTCCGTCTCCGCGGGTTTGGAGGTCCAGTAAACCAGGAACTATGTCCGAAAATTGAAGCAAAGATTGATATTTCCGCTATTGCTGGTTATTGTCGTGTTGTGTCCAGCGCCCCCTCCCCCCTGATTCGCCGTGCGCAGTCCCTCCTCGATGCCCGCCACCTGGTGGAGGCTGGCGCACTGCGTCTTCCCATCGAGCCCACTCCCGCGCCCGCACGGCGTCACCGGAGCGTGCCCAAGGGGCCTCGGGTGATGCTCGTCTCGGAGGAGCCGCTCTTCCGGCTGGCCATGGGCCGCGAGCTGGCGTCAGACTTCGAGCTGGTCCCTACGTTGGGCATCGCGTCGGCGGACCGTCGGATGGACCTGGGCGTGGTGCCCGAGGCGGTGGTCGTGGACCTGGACTCCGTGGAGCGAGCGGCCGTGCCGACCTTCCTGGCGCGGTTGGTGGAGCGCGACCTGGCGGGGCCGCGCATCCTCGTGTCGTCCCACTTCCGTCCCGAGGTGGCGGCGGCCTACAGCGCCTCCAGCCTCACGCACTTCGCGCTGTCCCGCCCGTGGCGCCCGGGTGCGCTGCGCACGCTGGTGGAGTCCGTCATGGGCCTCTCCGGGCTGCGCGCCATGGCGGCGGGGCGCTGAGGAACATGGAATGAGCCACGCGTCCACCTTCTCTGATCGGCTGGTGGATGCGGGCCGGGGTCTGCTCACCGGTGTCACGAGCGCGTCGGTGGGAGTGGCTCGCAGCGTGGGCGTGGTGCTGAAGGCGATGGGCGGAGGCGTGGCGCAGTGCGCGCGCGGCCGGCCTCGCGAGGGACTGCCCCAACTGGGCCAGGGACTGACGCGCGTGGCGCAGCTTCCCGCGGATGCCGTGTTGATGGTGGGCGGGCGCGTGCTCAGCTCGGTGCAGGTGCTGGTCGGTCTGGAGCCGCCGGGCCGCCGCCTCACGGCGGATGAAATCGTCCGTCTGCGACCCGTCTTCGGAGACAGCCTGAACTACGCGGCGGTGCGGGTGAAGGTCGGCCGGCTGGGACTGCTGGGCCTCCCCGGGCGGGCCTTCGCGCACGGCAACACTGTCTTCGTTCCGCCTCGGAGCGGGGGCGTGGACTTCGGCCTGCTCGTCCATGAGCTGACGCACGTGTGGCAGCACCAGCACGGCGGCACGGCCTACCTGAGCGCCGCCCTGGCCGCGCAGTGGTCCGGCGATGGATACGACTGGCGCAAGGGAGTGAGCCGCGAGAAGCGTTGGGCCCAGCTCAATCCCGAGCAACAGGCTCAGCTCATCGAGGACGCCGCCGTCGCCGGCCTCATCCCCGTCACCACGTCTGTGTCCCCGCGCATGAAGCTGCGGGGCTGGTCCGACGCGGCGCTCGACCTGCTGGATGAGGCCGTGGTCTGCCTGCACGCGGGCCGCGGCGCGCCCTGAGCACTCACAGCTTGGGCGGGGCCAGCGGGTCGTGCTCGGAGAGGAGCCGGGACACGCGCGCCTCATCCAGCCGCGTGCCGAGCTGGTCCATTTCATGCTGGTCACGCACCGTCTTCGACAGGCTGAAGGTCGAGCCGACGGTGAAGAGCAGGCCCATGCCCAGGAAGGACTTCACCCAGATGTCCACGGGCAGGTTCCAGATACCGACCGCCGTCACTCCGACGGAGAGGACGAAGGAGAGCCAGGTCTGGGCGACCCAGGCGGAGCTGTGGGCAACGACGACCTTCGGCGTGGCGCGGGACATGGCGACTTCCTCCTCGTGGCGAGTCGTGCTCGCTGACGGGAAGAACCATGCGCCTTTCCGCCGTAAAGCGCATGGAACTAATCAAAGTGCCATTGATAACCTGGAGTGAATGATTCAGCTCCAGCGCCTCGAAGGCTTCTACCGGGTGGCGCGCGCGGAAGGGTACGCGCGCGCCGTGCCCACCTTCCCGTATCCGATTACGCAGCCGGGAATTCATCAGCAGGTGAAGCGGCTGGAGGCGGAGGTCGGCGTGCCGCTCTTCGAGCGCGTGGGCAAGGACCGCGTGGTGCTCACGCCCGAAGGCCGCACGCTGTACGCGCACGTGGCGCCGTTCCTCGAAGGCCTGGACACAGTGGTGCAGTCGCTGCGCAAGGGCGAGGTGGGCGGCACGTTGCGCATCCATGCCTCTGGCCACGTGCTGCGGCACCTGCTGCCCGCGTGGCTGCGCAAGCTCCAGGCGAAGCGGCCGGACATCGAGGTCGCCCTCTTCGAATCCAAGACGCCCGCGCTGGACGTGCTGCGCCTGGGGGACACGGACCTGGTGGTGGACCATCTGCCGGCGGTGCCCGATGACGTGGAGACGCGCGAGGTGGGGCGCACGCATCCCTTCCTCGTGCTGCCCGCGCACCACCCGCAGGCGAAGCGGAAGCAGGTGCGGCTGGAGCAGCTCCGTGACGACGCGTTCATCGCCTACAGCACGGACCGGTACCTGAGGGATTTGCAGCTCGCGGCGCTGGCGCGGGCGGGCGTCACGCCCAGGCGCCTGCACGCCGCGGATTCCTCGGAGACGATTCTGGGCTTCGTGGCCGCGGGGCTGGGCTTCTCACTGCTGGCCTCGCTCCTGCCGGGAGGTCCACGCGAAGCCGGCGTGGTGTCCAAGGCGCTTCCGGGCGCGGGCACCGGCACCGTCCACGCCGCCTGGCGCAAGACGGCCGCACGCAGCCCGCTCATCCAGGCCGCGTTGCAACTGGCGCCGCGGCTCTGAGCCGTCGCGGGCGCGTGAACGCCAGCGGGGCCCCGGGTCCGCCTGGAAGGTCGGACGCGGAGCCCCGTGGGTGCTCGCTCATGTTCGTGCGGGCGCTCAGCCCTGGTACTGGTGCACTGCCATGATGGGGTAGTTCATGCTGGAGATGGTGACGCGCTGCGAACCATCCGAGTTGACGTTGTTGGAGCCGATGAACGTCGGCTTGCCGTCCTTCCAGCCCGCGAACATCACCACGTGCTGGCCGCCGTTGGTCTTCATGGAGACCACGTCACCCGGCTTCGCGTCCTTCAGGTCGATGCGCTTGAAGTTGGAGTCCCTGTCCAGCTTGGCCATCAGGCCCATCACGCTGTTGTCGTGCTGCGCGTCGGAAATCTGGCCCGCCTGCTCCAGCACGGCGGACACGAAGTTGGCGCAGTTGACGTTGTTGGGGACCCAGTCCTCCATGTCCGCGCCCACGCCGTTCTTCTCCAGCTTCAGCGAGCTCGCGTTCTTGTTCAGGTGCTGCGACGCGATTTCAAAGGGGCTGCCCTTGGGGCCGCGGATGCCGGGGCCGGAGCTGCTGGGGCCCTGCACGCCCTGCGCACCGCCGCTGCTGCCGCCACCGCCCGTGGCGCCACCCGCGCCACCCGCGGAGCCGCTCTCGAAGGAGTCCCGCGAACCCGGGATGTTCAGCGACTTGCCGGCGTAGATGAGGTCCGCGTTCTTGATCTGCGGATTCGCCTTCATCAGCGCGCTGACGCTGGTGTTGTAGCGCTGCGCCAGGTGGGAGAGGGTGTCGCCCGACTTGATGCGGTAGCTGCTGCTCATGGGGGCTCCGTAGGGGGGTAGAGCGGCACGGGGGCGCCGCATGTACGTCTTGCACCTATTCTCGAAGGTTGAGACCTGGAGTTGCGTGCCTCTCGATTTTCGAGGCTGACACCGCGGAACCCCCTGTGATTCCAGCGGATTTCCCAGAAGGTGGGTCGAAAAACACTTCAAAAGGCGTCCTGGCGTCCGCAGAGGCTGCCAGCGCCAGCGAGCTGCCCTACCTTGGGCCGCATGAGCGCGCTGTCCCGGAGATTGAACCTGGACTGGGTGCTGCCCTCGCTGGCGGTGGGGGGCCGCTTCCCCATCGATACGGCGGAGCATCTCGCGGGGGCGCTTGGCATCCGCTGTGTGGTGGACGTGCGGGTGGAGGCCTGTGACGACGAGCACGTCCTGCGCGAGCACGGCATCACCTTGTTGCACCTGCCCACCGAGGACCTCCGGGCCATCCGTGGCGACCGGCTGGATGACGGCGTCGCGTGGGTGACGGAACAACTGGCCCGGGGCCACAAGGTCTACATCCACTGTGAGCATGGGGTGGGGCGCAGCGCGCTGCTCGCCTTGTGCGTCCTGGTGGCGTTGGGGCATCCCCCGCTGGAGGCGCTGTCCCTGGCGAAGCGGCGGCGCTGGCAGGTGTCGCCCAGCACGGAGCAACTGCGCACCTTCATTGCGTGGGCGGATGCCTGGCGTCAGCGGAACGCGGCGACGTGGCGTGTGCCCAGGTTGGAGGAGCTGGCCGCGATTGCGCACAGCCACCTGACCCAGCCGCCACCTGCTTCCCGCGGGAATGAGGACTGAGGGAGCGCCGCGATGCTGGTGTCCGGAGAACATCCGCGAGAGGTGGACCCGACCGCGGAGGCGCGGGCGCTGGCCTGTGCCTGGTGGGAGGTGGACGCGCTACCGCCGGGCCTGACGCGCCACGCGGCGCTGGTGTCGCTGCTCATCCGCGCGGGGGAGTGGGCGCAGGGGGTCCTGGACGCGGAGCAGGTCGTCCATCAGGGCGAGGATGGCGACACGGTGCTGGCGCGGGCCTGCGAGTCCACGCTGCTGGCGCTGGGCCACGCGGTGGTGGCGTCCTGGACGGACGGCTTCCGCGCGGACCTGTCGCAGGTGGGCAGCTCGCTGGAGACGCTGGGCGGACTGGGGCTGCCGCAGCGGGTGCGGTGCAAGGTGCCTCGGGGGTATGCGCTTCAAGGCCTCTACCCGGAGAGCTACCTGGCGTCGGCGCGGGCGCTGCCGAAGCAGGGCGGCCCCTGTCGCGTCGTGGGCATTCGCGGCATCGGCACGGGACTGGCGGGCGTGGTGGCCGCGGCGCTGGGCACCCAGGCGTTGTGCTTCGTCCGGCCTCGCGGGCATCCCTACCGGCGCACGTTGTCGCTGTCACCCGAGCGGACCTCGCAACTGGTGGACGAGGCACGCGCGGGCTACCGCTTCGTGGTGGTGGACGAGGGTCCGGGACGGTCCGGCTCGTCGTTCGGCGCGGTGGCCGAATTCCTGGAGGCGCGTGGCGTGGCGCCTTCGTCTCTGTACTTCCTGCCGGGACACGGCGGTGACGTGGGACCTCACGCAACGCCGAGGCACCGGGAGCTCTGGCGCCGAGCCCAGCGCGGCGTGGTGGATTTCGAGTCGGTGATGGTGACGCCGACCGAGCCTTCACATGCGCTGGCCAGCTGGGTGGAGGACGTGACGGGCAAGGCGACCGCGCCGCTGGAGGACCTGGGTGCTGGAGGCTGGCGGAAGTACCTGCTGCACGACATGCCGAAGGCGGCGTGGCCCCCAGTGCACCGCTGGCGTGAGCGCCGCAAGTACCTGCTGCGCGCGGGCGGTCGGCCCTGGTTGCTGAAGTTCGCGGGCCTGGGGTCCTATGGCGCGCGCGCCTATCTCAAGACGCGGGTGTTGGCGGACGCGGGCTTGGGTGTGCCTGTCTCGGGGCTCAAGCACGGCTTCCTGGTGCAGCCGTGGCTGGAGGAGGCGCGGCCCCTGAGCGCGGTGGGGCGCGGGGTGGACCGCTGGGAGCTGGTGGCGCGCGTGGGGGCGTACCTGGGCTTCCGCTCGCGTCACTTCGGCAGGGTGGAGGAGGGGTGCGGCGCCTCCACGCGCGAGCTGTGGGAGATGGCTCGCTACAACACGGAGGTCGCGTTGGGGCGCGAGGTGGCGCAGGCCCTCCATGTGTGGATGCCCCGGCTGGGCGCGCTGGAGCGGATGGTGCGCCGGACGGTGACGGACAACCGGATGCATGCGTGGGAGTGGCTGGTGTTGCCCGGTGGCCGCGTGCTCAAGGTGGATGCGGTGGACCACCACTGGGCGCACGACCTGGTGGGCTGCCAGGACCTGTCCTGGGATTTGGCGGGCGCGGCGGTGGAGCTGTCGCTGGACTCGGAGGAGCTGGCCGCGCTCTGCGCCGTGGTGGAGCGCCACAAGGGCCGGCTTCCACCCCTGGAGTTGCTGCGCTTCCACCGGCAGGCCTACCTGGCATTCCAACTGGGGGACCATGCGCTGGCCGCCGAGTCCTACGACGCCCACGCGCCAGACGAGGCGGCCCGACTGCGGCATGCCGCGGCTCGCTACGCGGAGTTGCTGCGTCGTGAGCTGGCCCCGGCCAGCAGCCGTCCGCTGATGGGCGGAGTGGGTGTGGGCGCGCGGATGTAATGACGCGCAGTTCCCTCGTTACTGTCACCCGCCGACATCTGGTGGCCCGCGGATGCCGAGGCGCTTGAAGCGGGCCAGGGCTCCGCGCATGGTGCTGGTGTGAGCTCCATTCCTCATCCTGACTTCACGGCCGCGCGTTTCTCCTCCTGTCCGGACGCGCGCTTCCAGCCGGCGCCCGCGGACGGCGTGTTGCCGGAGGGCTTCTTCACCACGACGAATCTGCCTACCTACGTGCGCGTGGGCGGCGCGTGGCGCATGCCGCGCGAGCCGCGCATGGACGGGGCGCTGGTGCTGGATGCGCAAGGCGAGCTGTGGATTCGCGAAGGCCGTCGCGTGCGTGCGGGCGAGCACGTGGTGGTGGGCTTCGCGGAGGACGGCAGCGAAGGCGTGTACGTGAACGCCGCCTACCTCGCGGGTGAGGGGGAGGGGGAGTTCAAGTTCATGACGAGCGCGGTGTCCCGCGAGAAGCCCATCGACTACGCGCACATGGCCCGGGTGCTGGTGGACGAGCGCGAGCGCGGGGGCTACCCCATCTGGGTGACGGGGCCGGCGCTGGTGCATTCGCGGGCGCGCGCGGACATGACGTGGTTCGTCGCCAATGGCTTCGTAGGCGCGCTGCTGGCGGGCAACGCGGTGGCGGTGCATGACATCGAAGCCTCCATCTTCGGCACCACGCTGGGGATGAGCGGCTCGGGCGAGGCCACCTCGGGCGGCCACGGCTTGCATATGCGCGCCATCAACAAGGTGCGGGCGGCGGGCTCCATCGCCAAGGCGGTGGAGGCCGGGGTGATTACCAACGGCATCATGCACGCGTGCGTGGTGCACAAGGTGCCCTTCGTGCTGACGGGCTCCATCCGTGATGACGGGCCGCTGCCGGACGTGGTGACGGACAACCTGGAGGCGCAGGTGGCCATGCGCGAGCACGCGGTGAAGTCCACCATGGCGGTGATGATCGCCACGGCGCTGCATGCCATCGCCACCGGAAACATGCTGCCGGCGTTCGTCACGGAGAAGGACGGCTCGTTGCGGGAGCTGCCCACCATCTGCGTGGACTCGTCGGAGTTCGTGGTGAGCAAGCTGAAGGACCGCGGCACGCACCAGGCCTTCGGCGTGGTGACGAACGCGCAGGACTTCATGCATGTCCTACGGCTGTACGTGGAGCGTGACCTGGCGGCGCGCGGGCTGCCGGTGCCGGGTGACGCGCTGAGGAAGTAGCGGGCGCCTTCCGGCCGCGACGGCGGGCCTGGCACCGGTGGCCAGGCTCGCCTCGGTGTCTCCGCGTCAGAACGACTCTTCCGGCACCTCCATCAGGTCCAGGTTGCCGTGCTCCACCATGCGGGCGGCGTGGGCGACGCCGGGCAGCACCTCGTGGCAGAACCAGCGGGCGCTGGCGAGCTTGCCCACGTAGAAGGCGCGGTCCCCGGGGTTGCTCTTCATGCGCTCCAGCGCGACCTCCGCGTGGCGCACCAGCAGCCAGCCGATGACGACCTCCGCGACGGCGGCCAGCACGCGGTTGCCCTGCAGGCCCACGTGGTAGACGGACTCGCCTAGCTTGCCCATCAGCGTGCCGAGCATCGTCTCCAAGTCGCCCAGCGCACGGCCCAGCGCGGCGCGCTCGGCCTCCAGCTCCCTGCCCTCACCGGTGCGCTCGGCCGTCTCGCGAATCTGGGACAGCAGGCCCTGGAGCGTCGCGCCGCCGTCGCGCGCCACCTTGCGCATGAGCAAGTCGAGCGCCTGGATGTGCGTGGTGCCCTCGTAGAGCGTGTCGATTTTCTGGTCCCGGATGTACTGCTCCACCGGGTAGTCCTGCAGGTAGCCGGAGCCACCGTGGACCTGGAGCGACAGCGCCAGCAGCTCGTAGGCCTTCTCCGAGCAGTAGCCCTTCACCAGCGGCAACAGCATGTCGTTGAGCGTGTCCAGCTCGCCCGCCTCGGTGGCGCGGTGACCGCCCTTGCGCTCCACGCCGTCCTGGATGAACGCGGTGTAGAGGCACAGCGCGCGCATGCCCTCCGCGTGGGCCTTCTGCGCCATCAGCATGCGGCGCACGTCGGGGTGGCGGAAGATGGGCACGCGCGGCGCCGTCTTGTCCCGGGCCTGCATCAGGTCCGCGCCCTGGAGGCGGTCCTTGGAGAAGGCCAGCGCGCGGCCGTAGCCGGCCGACAGCGTGGCCATGGACTTCACGCCCACCGCCATGCGGGCCTGCTCGATGATGTAGAACATCTGCCGGATGCCGTCGTGGACCTCGCCCAGCAGCAGGCCGCGACAGGGCTTCCCGTCGCCGAAGGTCATCTCACAGGTGACGGAGCCCTTCAGCCCCATCTTCTTCTCCAGCTTGGTGCACACCACGCCGTTGGCTTCACCCAGGCTGCCGTCCTCGTTCACCCAGTACTTGGGCACGACGAACAGCGACAGGCCCTTGGTGCCGGGCGCCGCGCCCTCCGGACGCGCCAGCACCATGTGGATGATGTTCTCGGACATGTCCGAGTCACCGTTGGTGATGAAGCGCTTCACCCCTTCGATTTCCCAGACGGTGTCGGAGACGCGGCGGGCCTTGGTTCGGGCGGCGCCCACGTCACTGCCGGCGTCGGGTTCGGTGAGCACCATGGAGCCACCCCAGCGGCGGTCCAGCATGTGCGGCAGGAAGCGCTGCTTCTGCGCGTCCGTGCCCAGCCGGTCGATGATGCGCGCCAGCAGGTTGCCCAGCGTATAGAAGGCCAGCGAGGCATTGGCGCCCACCAGCAGCTCGAACGCGGCCCATCCCAGGGAGGGCGGCGCGCCCAGGCCGCCCAGGTGCGGCGGCTGCTCCAGCAGGTGCATGCCCGCGTCGAAGAATGCATTCATCGCCTTCTTCAATCCAGGCGGCAGCGTCACCTCGCCATTCTCGAGCTTCGGCGGGTTGTGCTCCGGCTCCTCGAAGCTCTGGGCCAGTTCGTTGGTGCTGAGCTGGGCGAACATCTGGAGCATCTGGCGTGCGGCCGTCTCGTCCAGGTCGCCAAAGGGTGCGTGGCCCAGCGAGGCTCGGCCGATATCGAGGAACTCGAAGAGGTTGAACTCGATATCGCGCAGGTTGGGGACGTAGTGGTTCGAAGACGACATCTCGGGCTCCTCGCGGGTGTGGGGCCGCGAGGCTAACCCGAGATTGATTCGCGAGTCAGTGACTCTTGAGCTGCAGGGTGGGTACTGCGCCCTCGCCGAGGACGAGGTGCACCTGCCCCACCTTGGACGCGAGGTCCTTATAGGCCTCCAGCTCCTTGAGGCGCACCAGCAGCGGGTTCTCCGCCAGCACCTTGGCCGTCTGCGCCATGGAGCGGGTGGCGGCCGTCTCCTCGCGCCGCATGATGACGTTGGCCTCCGCTTCCTTCTGCGCCTGGATGACGCGGTTGAGCAGCTCCTTCATCTCGCCCGGGAGGACGACGTCCTTGATGCCGAAGCGCAGCAGCTCCAAGCCCACCGTGCTGGCGCGGTCCTTCACCTGGGTGAAGAGGCTTTCGGCCACGGCTTCCCGCGAGGCGAGCAGCTCATCCAGCGTCCGCTCCGACACGGCCTCGCGCGCGGCCAGCTGCATGGCCAGGTAGAGGACGTCATCCGGAGCGCGGGACACGACGGCGAGCCGGCGTGCGTCCGAGACGCGGAAGGCCGCTGACAGGTTGAGGCGCAGGGTGACGCGGTCCTTCGTCATCACCTCCTGGCCGGTGACGTGGAGCAGGCGCTCGCGCAGGTCGATGACGGCCAGCTGCACCTTGCGGGCGACGGTCCACGCGGCGTGACGTCCCGGAGGAAGTTCAGCGTCCAGCACACCATCCACGTAGCGGAGCACGACGGTGCCCTCGGTGGCGGTGGCCTCCGTGTAGTCGCTGGCGGGGACCAGGGCGCGCACGTCATCGTGCAGCGGCGCCGTGGCGACACCCGAGGTGTCCACGCGCTCCATGCGCACGGTGGGGGCGCCGGGCGTCAGCTCGCGGCTGGGAAGGCGTTCCACCGTCCACGCCTGGTGCAGGCCCCGGCCGAGCCAACGCACGGGGCGGCCCTTGTGGAAGAGGATGGCGCGCTCGTCGGCGCCGAGCTCGATGACTTGCAGGTCCTCTTCCGGCACGAGGGCCAGGAGCGCCACGTCCAACTGGACGAGGGGCTGCTCGGTGCTCACGCGCACCAGCCGGACCTTGCGGAAGGGGTGGACCAGCCAGTATCGGCCGGGAACGAGGTATCGCTCCGGCTTCTCGTCCACCAGCACGAACGCCCGCTCAATCTGCCCGACATCCACACGCATGATGCTCATCGCGCACCTCCTTTCCCCCGCCGGGGGAGCTTGAAGAACCGGGACGTTCCCGTGCGCTTTGTCGCGCGTGTCCCGGGCACTGCTGAATAGTGAGGGCCCCACCGTTCACGGACGTGGAGCGCGGACTGCCTGCCCTGGCCGCCTCCTGGCTGCTCGCGCCTGCGCGTCGGGCACATCCGCGGGCGGCGGCAGGGGCTTCCGCTGACGGCTCGGAAGGGGCCTTGTCGCCCTGGCGGAAGGCCGGGCATCGAGGTGGGAGGAGTGGGAAGCGGTGGACCCGCGCTCACGTCAGCTCGCCGCGGAACCCTCTGGATTGAACGAAGGAATCGAACCTTCTCCGCAGGATTGGTGACCTGTGCTCTACCAGTGAGCGAGTTCGGAGCCAGGCGCATCTGGCGCCTGCTGCCTGTTGGACCCGACGGGGGCCCGGCCGGGCGGTCCGATGCGAGGAAACCACTGCGAGCGATGGACCCGGGAACACCCGCGTCGGCACCTGGGCGCAGCGCACCCAAGCCCGGAGCCGGGAGCCCGGGGACAGCCCCGTGACACCTCTGGATTCCGCCGAGGTCGAGCGACGCGACGCCGCGTGGAGTCTGACATGGCGAAAGGCGCCAGTGTCCAGGCAGCCCGTGCGCATGCTGGAATGGGCGGGTCGCGCTCTGCATCGGGACAAGGCATCGGAAGTCGGGCGCCAAGCCTCCCTATTCGCATGTGCGAGGAGTGGTTCCGTTGCGTCAGCCGAGACTTGTTCCGATGGGCGTCGCCCTGCTCCTGCTCCAGTGGGCCTGTGTCGCCGGAAGGGAAGCTTCGTCATCGCTGGAGACGGGCGCTGCCTATGTCGTGGCGCCGTCAGTTGAAGGGCAGGGGGAGTCCCACGGTGCCTTCTTTCCCCTGGGGTGGGATGAAGGCGCTGGGTACGCCGGAACGGAGCCACTCGCGCTCCGGCCGGTGAGGCGGGGAGGCGGTGGTCGCCCAAGTCGCCAGCCGCCGGCGCTCAATCCTAGGCCATCACCCATGCAGACCCAGGTCACTGCTCGCAGGAGCGCGGACCATGCGGTGGTCGTCCAGGCTCGGCAGGTCTATCAGCAGCGGTTGCAGACGGCTCAGGCGACCTACCCGAACAGCATTGGGTATGAGAACCACCACTTCATCCCGTTGTACCTGGGCGGCGCGAGTAACGGGCAGACGTACCGGTTGCCGACTGCGTACCACAAAGCCGTGACTCAGCAGTTCCGCCGTTCGTGGCCGTACGGTCAGGGGCGGCGTCCCACGCCTCAGGAGCTTCGCATCCCATCCCCCAGTTGATTGGCATCACGCCTTGAGCATGCGAGAGACCATCGAGTTCAGAATCGCCGAGCGGGATGCTCGGGAGCACCTTGAGCCGGGGCTCGGCGTCTCGTTGGGCGGCTCCATCCGCAAGGTGGTGCTGCCCGTCGACGATGCCTGCGTCGCACGGATTGCGCAGCTCAACCACGCTTACGCGAAGCAGGGGGGGCGTTCTTCATGTCCTGGCGCCTGCACCGGCGCTACACGGCGCGGGAACTTCAATCCGCGGAGTTGCTCAATCTCGTCGTTCGCGCGTATTTCGAACCGACAGGGGCCATGTGCGGTACGGCATATGATGAGTCGTCCACCTGTCGGCACTGTGGCGCGGGCGCTCGGCAAGTCTCCGACCTCATCCTCGACACCCGGCGCATTCCGAAGGGCAAGGACATTGCCCAGACCCTCGCTGGAGAGGTGGTGGTGTCATCGCGACTCGCGTCGGTCTTCCAGATGCACGGGCTTCGAGGTGCGGAGTTCCGGCCGGTGCTTCATCAAGGGAGAGGCAAGCTCCTGCCTTCGGATTGGTTCCAGCTTGTCGTCACTTCGAAGCCCCTGACGCTGAATGCGAGGACGGTGGCGGGAAACAATCCGTTCGACTTCGACGAGCGCAACGTATTCCGCTGTCCCGCAGGACACACCGCTGGCCTCAACCAGATTTCGGAGCTGTACGTCGACCGAGCCAGCCACGATGGCGCTGATTTGTGGGTGACCGACAAGTTGTTCGGCGACCGGCGTGGAGAACTGAGGCCCGAGCCGCGCTTGCTCATCTCCCCGCGACTCCGCGACGCACTACAGGCGATACGTGCTCAGGGGTATGCGCTGGAGGCCGCCCACTTCGTGTGAAGGGGCGGCCCGCGGTGGTGTGTCTCGGCGTTACTTCACGTCGTCAGCGTCCTGGGGCACCAGCGGGATGGGCGCCTTCGCTGTCTGCTGCGCGGGCGTTGCCAGGATGGCCTCCTCCGGCTCGGCGGGCTGGAAGGAAGGCGCAGGCTTCATCGGCGTGCACTCGGCCGCGTTCCGGACGCCGGGTCGCTTCTTCCCCGAGGACGAGCGCGACTGATTCGCCTTCGCCATCGTCGCTGACGACAGCTCGCACATGGGCGGCGTGTCGTCCGTGGTGTCGATGATGGGCTTCATTACCTTCGGCGGTGGCGCGGTCTGCGTCCCCTGCGACGACGAGCTCTGTCGTTCCGTGGACGACACGTCACCCCGGAGCGCTGCGTCGCTGCGCTGCGTGGAGTCGGACTGCGTGTTCGCCATGCCCTCGCTGCTGGACGTGGAGGTGGCCGTCGCCACCGCGGAGGGCGCGGGCTTCTTCGCTGCTTCGCCCAGTGCCTCCGCGAGCAGGTTGTTGCTCTCGTGCATCTGGTTGCGCGCCCGCTCCATGCTGGCGTCGTGACGGGTGATTTGCTCCGTGAGGGTGGCTTGATGTTGGTTGCGCTCCTTCTCGATGCTCGCCTTCAGCGTGTCCCGCTCCTGCGCCACCTCGCTCAGCCGCTGCTCCAGTGCGCCCTTCTCCGTGTTCAGGATGGTCTCCGCCCGGGCCATGCAGGCCGCGAGGACCTTCTCCTCGGACTCCCGTTCCGGCAGGGGTTCGCTCCGGTTCCAAGCCACCAACGCACTGCTCTGCCAGCGGTAGTCCGTGTGCATCACGCACTCCTGCACCAGCCGCGTGAGCCGATCCTCGGACCAGACGGGCACGGGCCGAGCGCAGGGCCCCACTTCCTCCTTGAGCGTGGAGGGAAAGGCCCGGGTCTGCTTCACCCAGCAACCGTCCCGCTGCTCCATCCGCACCGAGGTACACGCGCTCGCCACCATCGCGAGCGACACCGCAACCACAAGCCTCATGTTCTCCCTCCGTCCCCTACGCCCATCGGCCCGTGCTTCTCCGCGGGACGGTAGGGACGGCGAGGACCCGCGCCCATGTCCGTGAACCCTGGAGCCGTGTGGGAATGTCCGGGGACAGACCTTCACCGGCAGGCAAGCGAGCGTGGAATGACCCAACTGGCGTGTGCTGGCCAACGCTCCTGTCCGTGCGGGCGAGGCACTGTCGCATCGCCCGCGCCTGCCCGCCTGCTCCGCGCCGCGAGGTCGCTCAGCGGAGCAGCGCTTCCGTGTGGCTCAGCAGCTCCGGCCCACCGGGCTGTCCGTGCCCCGGGACCACCACGCGTGCCTCCGGAAACCGCTGCCGTGCGCGCGACAGGCTCGTGGGCCAGGCCGCCACGTCCGCGTCCTCCACGTTGCCCAGGTTCGTCGCGGCGCCGTCCTTCACGAAGCAGCCGCCGAACAGCACGCCGCTGTCCTTGTGCCACACGACGATGTTGTCCTTCGCGTGGCCCGCGCCCGGGAAGAAGAGCTCCAGGGCGCCCACCGTGCGCGTCTCGGCGAAGGTCTCCGTGGGGCCTGGCCGGCCCATGCCAGACGCAATCCGCGCCGTCTCCTCCAAGCCATGGACGGGGATGCCATGCGGGACGAGCGCCGGAACACCGCCGAGGCGATCCTCATGGAAGTGCGTCACCACCGCCGTGCGGACCGGACGCCGAAGCGTGTCCCGGGCCCAGTCGAGCAGCAGCGCGCCCTGCCGTGCATCCCAGCCCGTGTCGACCAGCAAGGACGTTTCACCGTCCTCGATGATGAGCCCGTTGGTGGAGACGCGGCCGAATGGCTTCAACGTCACCACCGTGACGTGCAACCACACGCCAGGCGCGAGCTTCCGAACGCTCACGTCATCCGCCAGCACGTACTCGTCCGGACCCTGGGACTGCGCCTTCACGGGGATGTTCCGCTCCACCGTCGCAGCCGGCGTGGAGCGGGTACAGGCGGTGCTCAGGGTGATGAAAAGAGCACCGGCACAAAGCCAACGGGGGGGAAGAAGCGTCATCGTCAAAAGGCCTCGGCAGCGGCGATGCCGCGTCGGAGTGGAGGGATTCGAGCGGTACACCGAGGCGGGCCTGGGACCTGGCGCGGTGTGCCCCGGTTGTACCGAATCAGTGCGCCTCGGAGAGATGGGAGGTGGCGAGCCAGCTATTGCCGTCGAACCGGTAGATCCAAGTGGCATTCCCCTCACCCCAGTCGACCAGTCCCTGTCCCGGAGGCAGGGACGCGTCATTGGAGACGTAGCGCTGAAGGCAGCTCAACTTGCGCGGCAGCGCCTGGACTTCCCGCAGGTGCCCGCCCCGCGTGAAGAGCACCCGCACCGGGACGGACCGGTTGCACGAGTAGCCCTCGCCCGGAAAGGCATAGTCCTGCTCTCCGTCCTGGTCGAAGTCACCCGGTACGCACGGCCAACCGTTCTTTTGCAGGGCGTCCAGGTCCACGCCGATCTCTTGAAGGTGGGGCGCCGCGTCTCCGACGTTCCCTACGCACAGGCACCGGAAGTTCGTTTCCGGGTCGCATCCGCCCTCCACGAGCGCAATCGACACGCTCGGCGGCGTTGTGTCGTCGCGGAGGGGGGCTTCCGCACAGCCCACGGCCATTGCCAGCAGAGACGCCCCGATGCAGGTCCAACGCAGCCGAATCACGTTTCGATGCCTCCAGGGAGGAGGCCAATGCAAGCCTCGTGCACACCTTGGAATGGCCGGGCCGTGGCCCTCAGGCAACGGAAGCGCGGTCCTGGAGCCACGCGCTCAGCGCCGCTCCACCTCCCACCACCCGAACCACATGGTCCGCTGTTCCGTGAGCTGCACCCAGCCGGGTGCATGCGCGTACGTGCGTGGGAGCAGCCCTGCTTCCGTGATGGCCCGGGCGGTCTCCTCGAATGAGTACAGGTGCAGCGTCACCGCCGGCCCCGCCGTTTGAATCGGCTGCACGGGCGCCTCGTGCCCGTCCAACCCCGGCCGCCGCTCCAGCACGGTGAAAAGCAGCTTGCCGCCCGGCTCCAGCGCCTCCGTGAGGTGCTTCAGCACGCGCGGCAGGTCGTCGCAGAAGTCCAGACAGCCAATGGCGAGCGCGACGGTGAAGCGGCCCCAGTCGGGAGGAATCGGCTGGTGGTAGCTGTGGACATGCCACGCGCCACCCGGCCGCGCTGTCCGAGCCAGCGCGAGCATGTCCTCGGAGAGGTCGGTGCCAACCACGGCGATGGAGGCGTCCAGGCCCCGGGTGTGAAGCCCCGGTCCACACCCCACGTCGAGCACGCGGGCGCCGGGCACCACCACCGCCGCGAGGAAGCGCTCCACCCGCTCCTCGTACCGGTGCAGGGCGGGGAAGAGCGCCTCGTAGGCCGAGGCAATCTCCCCGTACACCTGCTTCACGCCCTCTTCCTGTGCATCCCGCGACACGGTTCCTCCGGCGCGTGCGCGCGCCCTGGCGGCGGACCTGCTTCGCTCAGGCACCGGCACGCCGCACCCGCCGAGGAAGGCCTCGGCGGGGAACCCTAGCATGCGGCATCTGCCTCAGTTCGCGACCTGCCGGAACACCGCGAGCGAGCGGCCGATGAGCTCGAACGTCTCACCTTTCACCGGCTCCGGTCCCCGGTTGTCGTCGGTGGTGCAGAGCTCCAGCTCCCATCGCTGGCCCTGCGAGGCGGGCGGCAGCTTGTACGTCACCGGCTCATGGTGCGAGTTGAGCAGTATCAGCAGCGCGTCACCGATGATGCGCTGCCCGCGCTCGTCCGGCGTGGGGATGGCGTCGCCGCCCAGGAGGAACGCCAGCGAGCGCACGAAGGGCTTCTCCCAGTCCTCCGCCTTCATCTCCGAGCCATCCGGCCGGAACCACGTCAGGTCCTTGTGCTCGGAGTCCCACAGGTGCTGGCCCTTGAAGAAGCGGCGGCGCTGGAGCACCGGCTGGCGGTGGCGGAAGTGGATGAGCTTGCGCGTGAACTCCAGCAGCTTCCGCCGCCGCTCATCCAGGTTCCAATCCACCCACGACAGCGCGTTGTCCTGGCAGTACGCGTTGTTGTTGCCACCCTGCGTGCGGCCCATCTCGTCACCCGCGACAATCATCGGGATGCCGGTGGAGAGGAAGAGCGAGGCCAGCAGGTTGCGCTTCTGCCGCTCGCGCAGTGCGATGACATCCGCGTTGTCCGTCTCACCCTCCACGCCGCAGTTCCACGACTGGTTGTCGTCCGCGCCGTCGCGGTTGTGCTCGCCGTTGGCCTCGTTGTGCTTGTGGCTGTACGTCACCAGGTCGTGCAGCGTGAAGCCGTCATGCGCGGTGACGAAGTTGATGCTCGCCTGGGGCCGCCGGTGCGCCTCCGCGTACAGGTCCGCGTTGCCCGTGAGCCGGTAGCCCATCTCACTGGCGAGGTTCTCATCGCCCTTCCAGTAGCGGCGCAGCGCGTCCCGGTACTTGCCGTTCCACTCGCGCCAGGGCGAAGGGAAGCCGCCCACCTGGTAGCCGCCGAGGCCCACGTCCCAGGGCTCGGCGATGAGCTTCACGCGGCCGAGCACCGGGTCCTGGTGGAGAATCTGGAACAGCGCCGCGTTGCGGTCGAACGCGCCTTCACCCGTGCGGCCCAGCACCGTGGCGAGGTCGAAGCGGAACCCGTCCACGTGCATCTCCGTCACCCAGTAGCGGAGGCTGTCGATGATGAGCCGCGCCGCCTGCGGGTTGGACGCGTTGACGCTGTTGCCGCACCCGGTGAAGTCCAGGTAGTGCCGCCCATCCGGCATCAGCCAGTAGTAGCTCGCGTTGTCGATGCCCTTGAGCGACAGCGTGGGCCCCAGGTGGTTGCCCTCGCAGGTGTGGTTGTAGACGACGTCGAGGATGACCTCGATGCCCGCGGCGTGCAGGTCCCTCACCATCGCCTTGAACTCGGCGACGGCGGCGCCGGGCGTCTTGCGGCTGGCGTAGTACTGCTCCGGCGCGAAGTAGCCCAGCGTGTTGTAGCCCCAGAAGTTGGACAGCTTCTTGTCGTCGAGGAACGAGTCGTCCGCGAAGGCATGCACCGGCAGCAGCTCCACCGACGTCACGCCCAGCTTCAGCAGATGCTCGATGACGGGCGGGCAGGCCAGGCCCGCGTAGGTGCCGCGAAGGTGTTCGGGCACGCCGGGGTGGCGCATGGTGAGGCCGCGCACGTGGGCCTCGTACAGCACTGTCTTGCGCCAGCTGATGTCCGGGCGCCGGTCATTGCCCCAGTCGAAGTAGTCGCTCACCACCACGGACTTGGGCACGCCCGCCGCGCTGTCGCGTTCGTCTCGTGCCAGGTCCTGCTGCTCGTGCCCCAGCGGATAGCCGAACACCGGCTGGCGCCAGTCCACGTCGCCGTAGAGCGCCTTGGCGTAGGGGTCCACCAGCAGCTTGTGCGGATTGCAGCGGTGTCCCTTGGCGGGCTCGTACGGGCCATGGACGCGCAGACCGTAGAGCGTGCCTGGCTCCAGGCCCGGCACGTAGCCGTGGTGCACGAAGTCCGTGGACTCCGGCAGGCCGAACCGTTCGATTTCACGCGCCGGGTCCGCGGGGTCGAACAGGCAGACCTCCACGCGGGTCGCGACCTGGGAGTAGATGGCGAAGTTGACCCCTGAACCATCGAAGGTGGCACCACGAGGCCAGGGCTTGCCCGGCCAGACTTCCCTACTCATTGCAGGCTCTCGATTCTGATGGAAAGGCCTGCCCAATGTGGGATGGCACCTCTGGGCTGGCAAGCGTCACGCGGCGACAGCGTGGTCCAGTGAGCGCCAGGTCCCCAGCGCCCAGTCCTGCTCGTCCGGGTCGTCGAAGCTCACCACGCACAGGGCGCGGCGCTTGCCCGAGGTACACAGGGCGGTCAGCCGGCACTCGCCCGGCTCCATGCGGAGTGAGGCCCGTCCGCTGACCCGCTTGCCGTGGTGCTCCAGGTCCATCGCGCGGCGCTCCATGATGGAGGGCATGAGGCTGTCGGCGCCGCCGTCCTCCAAGGGGACGAAGCGCACGCTGCGCCGGTGGTCCCGGGCCACCCATGTTCCATCCTGCAGGTGCGCCTCCGCGAGCGACCCCGGGATGCGAATCTCCCAACCCGCTGGCAGCGCCACCTGGACCTCGCCGCGCCGGTAGCCCATGGGCGGGCCGCCGGGTGCCTGCGAGGCGCGCTGGTGGACTTCCTCGGCCAGGGTGCCTCCCACGCCCAGGAAGCCGAGCACCTCCTGCCACTCCCGCCACGGGTAGGGCAGGGACGGGTCCTCGCGCCAGGCCTGCTCCAGCAGGCGGGCCACGTCGCGCATCAGGTGGCGCTCGTCGTCCAGCAGCGGTGGGCGCCAGACCACGTCCGTCCACAGGCGGCACCGCGCGCGATTGAGCCGCATGCGCGCGTCGATGCCCGGCGTCCACCAGGGGAACACGTCGATGCCCCTGCGCGGGTCCTCGTAGACGTCCACCAGCCAGCGCGCGTCGCGAGGCCCCAGCGGCGTCAGCAGCGCACCGGGATATTCGAAGGTGTGGCCGAAGCGCAGGGACATCGCGAAGCCGGACTCGCCCTGGCGGCGCATGCGCAGCACCCACCCCACGGCTTCCTGGAGCGACGCCAGCATGTGCACATCCACGGGCCCGGCGTCTCCAGTGTGGAAGTAGCCGGTGGGGTCGCCCCCCTTCGAGGACGCGCGTTCATCCGCCCAGACGATGCCGAGCGCGTCACCCATGGCCCTCAGCGTGTCGCAGAGGAAGCGGTGGTAGCCGGGGCCCACGGCGGACGTCTCCGCGGACACGGAGACGTGGGCGCCCGAGGTGGCCACCAGCGCGACCTCGCCCGCCGCCGGGTGCAGCCGCAGCCGGAGGGTGGGAGCGCCCAGGGGGCCAGTGCCCAGTGCGGCGCTTTCGAGCAGCTCGCCGTGGTGCTCGTGGAACCACGACGACATCCGCTGGAGCCAGGGGATGGGGCCCTCGGGAGGGGAGAACAGGTGTTCGCTTCCCCGTCGCCTGCCGGCCAATGCCAACTTCACGCTCATCGCATCCCACCCAGATTCTGAACCGCGCTTCAGGTTCCGTTCACTATTTCAGCGTGGCTCTCCTCGAAGGTGCCACCGACGGGCAGTGGCTGCCCGCTCGTCCTCAATGTGGTCACGCACGGCAGGCGTGGGTTCATCCATACGGCGGGCCGTGTGCGGGTCTCCAAGAGGAAGTCATAAGCATCCGTTCAGGCAGGCGGCCAGATGCCAGGTGCCCATTTCGGAGGGGGGCCCCAGGTTGGAGGAAAGGAGGCCGCCATGAGCAAGAAGGACGTGTTGCACATTCCACCTGAAGCCGTACCTACCGCGCCTGACCGGAATGCAGACACCGAGGACGAGGAGCGCTCGCCGCGCGGCAGTCCGCCCGCGCTGCAGCCGGAGGGTGGTCCCGCTGGCACGCCGGGGACAGGTGGCAGCCAACGCATCATCGAGCCGGTGAAGTCACCGCAGCCGTATCCAGGCTTCAGCGTGAGCTGAGTCCCACGTTGATGACACACAGGGCAATGCCCGCGGCACGGTCGCCGCGGGCATCGTCTTGTTGCCGTGAAGTGCGGGCCGGCTTAGCGCGTCGAGCCCGTCTCCGGGAGCGGCGTGGGCGGCGTCATCCGGTTGTCCGGATCCGTCATGCCGCTGCCGCCGGTGCCTGGCTTCAGCGTGGAGTCGTCATCAGCATCCATTTCATCGGTGTCCGTGTTGTCGAGCGGCTCCACGTCACCCGCGCCGCCGGTGCCCGGCTCGCTGCTCATGTCCGGGTCCACTTCCGTCCCGGTGCCGCCGGTGCCCGGGTTCAGCGTCGGGTCCGCGTTGGGGTCCACGCTGTTCGGGTCCACGGTCTCCGACTCGGGCGACAGGGCCGGGTCATCCATGCCCGTGCCGCCCGTGCCAGGTGGTGTCGTGGTGTCCGTACTGGTGTCCGTACTCGTGCCGGTGTTCGGGTCACTCATCGTGCCCATGCCGCTGGTGTCAGTGGTGTCCGTCGTTTCTCGGGTCGCGCCCGAGTCGGACTTACAGGCGGTGCCAAACGCGAGGGCGCCGGCGGCGAGAGAGGCAAGGACGGCCTTCGTCTTGAGGAGCTTCGTCATGGTTCGTTCTCCGGTTGGTTGGTGTCTGACTGCTGCTGGCCGGGAACGTGAGCAGCCGATGAGCGGTCTGCTAGAGGCCCCTCCCATGGCCGCTTGCTCTCCAGGCGGCGGCGGGAATGAGACGCGGGGACGGTTGGCTATGCGGGCACTGTCCTTCAGTCGGCGGTGTTGGGGCCCACCAGCCGCGGGCGGTCGTCTCCCCGGTTGCCTTGCGCGCGTCTGCGGAGCGAGTCACGCCAGCTCGGCGTCAGCAAGGGACACTCCGCCATCAGCGCGGCGTCCTTCGGCGCGTGGCCGTGCATGGCGTGGTTGGCGAAGGCGACGGTGAAGGTGGGAAAGGGCCGCTCGAGCAGTTCCACCGCGTCGCCTTCCTGGACGGGCCCTTCCTCCAGCACGCGGTAGTACCAGCCGGTGCGCCCGGTCTGCTGAATCAGCAGCGACAAGTCCCGTTGTCCCCAGCGGCGCGCGGGCTTCCAGCAGGGCTGGCGAGGTTGGGATACCTGCACCCGTGCGCCGCCCACGCGCAGCACGTCTCCGATGCAGACATCCGCTTCCGTGCCCTGGGAGAGCACCCAGTTCTCACCGAATGCGCCCGCGCCGACGTCGTCTCGCGCCAGACGTTCGCGCCAGAAGTCGTAGTGCGTGATGGGATAGGCGAGGACTGCCTTCTCCGGGCCGCCGTGGACCTTGCGGTCCGCCTGGCCATCTCCAGCGAGCCCCATGCGCGACAGCCACACCGGCTCTGTCACCGGCTCCTTGAAGATGGCGCTGGTCCAGGGCCGCTCCAGCGGCGAGGCGGAACCAGCAACGCCGAGCTCCCGGGGCATGCCCACTCGCAGCGACAACAAGCGCGTCACGAGGGTCTCCATGCCCGCGGGACAAAGCAGGCGCGGACGCGCCTGTCCAGCATGGCAACGCCCCATCAGCGGCACCGCGAGGCCCGCGGTGCCGGATGGGGCGCTGCTTCAGGGTGACGCGGCGAGGGCTAGAAGCCGGTGCCGCCGTCGTTGATGACGCCGGAGGGCGCGGGGACGGTGTTGGACGTCCCGGTGCCCGTCGGGGCGTCGAGCCCGGGCGTGGTGCCGATGCCCGGCGTGGGCAGCACCCCGGAGCCGCCCGTGCCCGCGTCCGCGTTGTAGGGCGTGGTGCCAGGAACGGTGGACGTGGCGCCCTCCGCGCCCGTGTTGTAGGGCGTGGTGCCCGGAGCGCCGGAGCCGCCCGTGCCCGGCGTCGTCGTGGACGTTCCCGGGGGCAGGGTGTTGGGGTTCGTCGCCGGGGGCAGGGTGTTGGGGTTCGTGTTCGTCGAGCCCGTCTGCGGCGTCGTGCCGGGGCCCGTGCCCGGCGTGGTGTTGCCCGGCGCGGTGCCCGGCGTCACCGTCTGCCCGGTGGACGGGTCCACCTGCGCCACCTGCACCGGAGCCTCCGTCGCGCTACACGCGGTCCCCAACGCCAGGGTACCCGCCAGTGCTCCGGCCCACATCCAACCCCGCTTCATCTGCTTCGCCATGTTGCTCCCTCCGTCGTGGGTGTGTGTGTCAGTTTGCGTGCGTGGGCTCGCCGCGCCCCGAGTGGCGCGGTGGCTCCGGTTTCTGCGATTCCTTTCGGGCGGAATGGCGCTTCAGCCTGCGCTCCGACAGCACCAGCAGCAGGGCCGGGAAGGCCACCAGCATGATGAGGAGGTTGGTGGCGAAGCCCAGATTGGCAAGTGCGCCAATGGAGTTGAGGCCCGGGTGGTCAGCGAGGAAGAGAGCACCGAAGCCCATCGCGCTGGTCAGCAAGCCGCCGCAGATGGCCTTCCCCGTCTCCGAATACACCGACACGAAGTCATGGCCCGGTGATGACAATCGCGTCAGCAGGTGCACCCCCGCGTCCACCGTCGTTCCGATGAGAATCGGGATGACGAGGATGTTGAGGTAGTTGAACTCCAGCCCCAGCAGCGGCATCAGCCCCAGCAGCGCCACCAGTGACACCACGGTGGGCGCCATGCACAGCAGGGCGATGCGCAGGCCGCCCAGCGTCAGCCACATGGCCAGCAATACCGCCAGCGTGGTGCCGCCGAGGATGAGCGGTGCCTCGTGCGTCACCATGTCGAGGATGTCCGCCATCACCATGGACTCGCCGGCCGCGGAGACGCGCGGGCCGTCCGGTGTCCCCACGCCGCGAACCTCCCGCGCCAGCGTGCGGACCGCCACCCCGTCCGACTGGTCCACGGACGGGTAGACCATGACGAAGCCCCCCGACGCGCCCTGCCGGCCCAGGAACTGTTGCTGGACGCTCGGCGGCAGGTCGTCACGGGTGAAGGGCGGTGAGGCTGCCTGCCTTCGCAGCGACGCCACCTGCTCCCGTTGCCGTGCATCCAGCCGGCCCTCCGGGACGCGCTCCAGCAGCCGCGAGATGTCCTGGAGGACGCGCTGCTTGCGCGGCTGGTCCTCGGGCACCAGCGAGGACAGCGAGGCCACGAAGTCGATGGTGGAGTCCTTGCCCCGCTCGCGTTGTCGCGCGTGGAGCCGCTCCACCATCGCCTGTTCCTCCTCGGGTGATTGGGTGAGCACCACCACCGGTGTCTGCGAATAGCCGATGAGGCGGTTGACCTCGCGGTCCAGTTGGAAGGACGGCAGGTCCTGGTCCTCCAGCGAGCCGAAGTCGAAGTCGAAGCGCACGCGCCCCGTCTGGCTCAGCAGCCCCAGCAGCAGCACGGCGGACACGACGGTGACGACGTGGCGCCGCCGCAGCAGCAGCTGGCCCATGGGGGAGCGTACGGTGGTGACGGAGGAGCGCCGGGGTGTCCACCCCCAGCGCGAGGCCAGGCCCAGCAGCGCGGGCAGCACCAGCACGTAGGCGGCGATGAGCACCACCATGCCCACGCCCGCGATGACGCCGAACTCACGGAACGCGCGGAAGCGCGAGGTGCCCAGCACGAAGAACGTGACGGCCGCCACCAGCGCGGAGACGAGCGCCGCGCCGCCGGTGTGCGTGAAGGACGTGCGCGTGGAGGCCTCGGACGTGTGGCCTTCGCCGCGCAGGTGCAGGTAGCGCCCCAGCAGGTGGATGCCGTGCTCCAGGCCCAGGCCTCCGAGGATGGCGCCCAGGAAGCCCGTCAGGAGATTGACCTCGCCGAAGACGAGCGCCACCAGGCCGTACGTCCACGCCAGGCCCGCGGCCACCGGCGTCAGCACCAGCCCCACCGCCAGCGCGCTGCGGAAGTGGAAGAGGAGGTAGAGCAGCATCAGCGCGGTGGCCACCGCCGAGGCCACGCCGATGTCGCGCGCAATCTGCTTCTGCTGATCCAACTTCTTCTGGAAGGTGCCGGTGATGTCTACCTTGAAGCCGGCCCCGTACTTCGACAGGTCCTGCGCGGCGAGCAGCCCGCGCACCTCATCGGTGACCTTGCGCGAGAAGCCCAGGTCCGCGGACGTGGTGTCCGGCTTGGCCAGGAGCACGATGCGGCGCTGGCCCTCATCCAGGTAGTAGTCACCCTGGCTGGTGGACAGCCGCTGTCCGGCCCCGCCCGCGTACTTCGCCTCCAGGTCGGAGAAGTCCAGGGACGGCGGCTCCTCCTCCACCAGCGGCACGTAGAGCGGGTTGGCCTGCTGCTGTTCCCACTGGAGCCGCGCCTCCAAGCGGCGGTACACCTCCCGCAGGTCCTCTTCCGACAGGAAGTACAGTGCCCGGTCGCGGAAGAAGGCGCCGGGGCGCTGCGCCTCGACGAAGCGGATGCCGGGCAGGGCCTCCAGCTTGGGCGCCAGGTCGTCCGCGAAACGCTTCAGGGACTCGGGGTCCGCGCCCTCGCCCACCACCGCCACCCAGCCGAGCGCGCCGAAGCGGCGCTCCAACTCCCGCAGGTCCTGCACGCTCTCGAAGGAGGACGGGAGCAGGTCCACGAGGTTGGCGTTGAGGTGCAGTCCTCGCGCGAAGAAGCCACCCACGGCGGCCAGCACCAGCGCCAGCAGCAGCGCCAACACCGGACGCCGGTGGTTGTGCGCGGCCATCGCGCCCAGCGCGCGCTCCACGCGCCCCATCCACCGCGGCTCGCCCGGAGGTGTCGTGTCGTTCGGATGCGGTTCCATCATCGGCCTGCGGCCACCACCCGCGGCCCCGGCCCTCCCGGTCGCGCGGAGGGCGGAGCGGCTTCCCCTCCCTCGTGTGCTCGCACGCGCGAGCCCGTGTCGCCGGGGAACGTGACCATGGTGGGGGTGCGATGCAGGCATCCACGTCTGCCTGTCTGCCCACTAGGTAGGGACAGCCAACAGCGCATATGGGGTCCATTCAACCCGTCACATCCTCCAGGGCGGCGGTGTGTCGGGTGTCACAAGCAGGCGAGCATTCGCTCCAGGGGCGCGTTACATGAGGCAGGTGATTCGCAGCCTTACTTTCCGCCTCACGGCATAAACGCGTTGACTCTCCCGTTAGCGCGTGCCCAAGGTGTCCGGCGATTCGGCCAGTCAACAGATGCAGGTGTCGCAAGCATGAGTGAGAAGCGTTGGTCGGAGCGGTTCGAGGGAGCCATGGGCCGCCTGGCGGTTCGGAACCACCGGAAGCCCTTCCAGGCGCTGCTCCTGGCTCTGGTGCTCACCGTGCTCGGCGCGTACTTCGCCAGGACGCTGACGCTCAACGCGGACTTCGTGGGACTGCTGCCGAAGAACTTCCCCAGCGTCCAGGACATCGAGAAGCTGCGCAAGCGCTTCGGTGGTCAGGGCAACGTGGTGGTGGTGGGGATGGGCGCGGATCCAGAGGTGCTCAAGCGCTTCGCGGACGACATGGCGCCGAAGCTCGGGGAGCTGTCTGAGATTCGCTACGTCTCCCACCAGCGGCCCCGGGCCTTCTTCGACGAGCACTCGCTCTACTACGTGGACGTCGAGGACCTGGAGACCATCCAGGAGCGCATCGACGCGCGCATCCTCTGGGAGAAGCAGCAGGCCAATCCGCTCTTCGTCTCGCTGGTGGAGGAGGACCCTCCGTCAGTGGACTTCGCTGACATCGAGCAGAAGTACACCGGCCGCGCCAACCAGCGCCTCTCCGGGCAGGGCGACCTCTATTACATCAACCCCACCGAGCGCATGGTGGTGCTGATGGCGAAGCCCCGGGGCAGCGCCGCGGACCTGAACTACTCGAAGAAGGTCGTGGGCCAGGTGGAGGACTTCCTGGCGCAGCAGGACCTGTCGAAGTACGGGCCCGGCTTCAAGACGGCGGTCACGGGCACCTTCAAGAAGAAGATTGATCAGCAGCGCGTCATCATTGGCGACCTGGCGAGCGCGTCCACGCTGGCCATGGTGTTGCTGCTGGCGTACCTGGCCTTCCACTTCCGCAGCGCGCTGTCGGTGGGCCTCACGATGGCGCCGGTGATGGCGGGCCTGGGGTGGACGTACGGCTTCGTGGGGCTCGCCTACGGGCAGGTGAACCTCCTGACGGGCTTCCTCGCGGCGGTGCTGGGAGGCCTGGGCGTGGAGCACGGCATCCACCTGCTGGGGCGCTACACGACGCTGCGCTCGGAGGGGATGAACTCCGAGGAAGCGGTGGATGAGTCCTTCCGGCACACCGGCTTCTCCGCGCTCATCGCGGCGCTGGTGGCGGCGCTCACCTTCCTCAGCCTGGCCATGTCGGAGTTCAGGGCGTTCCGCGAGTTCGGCATCATCGCCGCGGTGGGCATGCTGGTGAGCATCTTCTCCTACGTGCTGCTGCTGCCCGCGCTGCTGGGGCTGGCCACGCGCTTCGGTTGGGCGCCGCGGGTGCAGCAAGAGGGTGCGGCCGGGCCGCTGAGCCTGCTGGCTCGCTGGCTGCCGCGCTCCTACCGGGGCGTGGGCATCGTGGTGGGCGTGGGCGTGCTGGCGCTGGTGTCGCAGGCGTACCGCATCTCGTTCAACTACGACTCGCGCACGCTGGAGGACTACAAGCAGGCGTCGGCGGTGCTGGACCAGAAGGTGAACGACATCCTGGGCTACTCGCAGACGCCGGTGGTGGTGCTCACCGATTCGCAGGAGATGGAGCGCGAGGTGGTGCGCCAGCTGGAGGCGCGCAAGGCGGCGCGGGGCAAGGACTCCACCATCGACTTCGTGGGCGCGCTGGATGACCTGGTCCCCAAGCGGCAGGACGAGAAGCAGGCCATCCTCCAGGCCATCTCCGCGAAGCTGGAGAAGCTGGACCCGGAGCGGCTGCCCGAGGACACGCGCAACACGCTGGTGCGCGCGCTGAACATGGCGAAGGCGAAGCCCTTCACCCAGGAGGCCCTGCCCACCAGCGTGCGGCACCAGTTCGAGAGCCTGGATGGCAGCACGGGCGGCGTGGTGCTGGTGTACGCAGGTGGCGTCAGTTTGTCGGACGGTGAGGGCACGCGGAAGTTCTCCAAGGAAGTGCGCGGCCTGCAGATGCCGGACGGCAGTCAGGTGTCGGCGGCGGGTGAGGCGCTCATCCTGGCGGACATCCTGGACATGGTGTCGCGTGAAGGGCCGCGCATCCTCGCGGCGGCGGTGCTGAGCGTGCTGGTGGCCATGTGGCTGACGCTGGGCAAGCTGCGTACCGCGCTCATCTGCATGTTGCCCACGCTGCTGTCCGTCGTCGGCCTGGTGGGGCTGATGTCGCTGCTGGGGCTGCAGTTCAACTACCTCAACATCATGGTGCTGCCGGTGCTGGTGGGCACCACGGTGGACGCGGGCGTGCACCTGGTGCAGCGGCTGGGCGAGCGCGGCGCGGACTTCGTCTCCGTGTATGCGGAGACGGGCCGGGCGATTACGGGCGGCCTGCTGACGAGCGCCATTGGCTTCGTCGCGCTCATCCTGGCGAAGCACCCGGGCCTCAACTCCATTGGTGACCTGGCCAACCTGGGCTTCGGCATCAACATGGTCATCGTGCTGCTGGGCTTCCCGTCGCTGCTGCTGATGGTGGAGCGCTGGCGCCGCAAGCACAGCACGTCGCCGGAAGAGCAGACTGAGCAGCCCGCGCCGGAGGCGTGAGGTCCGCTGGCCGCTGGCTGCTTCGCTCGATATGAGTGCCCTCTTGAGGGCACCGCGTCCGTGAGGGCGTGGTGCCTCTGGGAACTCCGTCGAGGTGGACCATGACGCGGATGTGGATGCGGAGCAGTGGGCAGCGGTGGCTGATGCTGGCGACCGTCGGAGCGGCGGCCCTGGCCGGCTGCCGTCACGGTTCGGAGCGCGACGAGAAGAAGGGCGAGACGCGCTGCGCCGAGTCCCGGAACCTCACATGTGTCACCGGCGTGAACTGCACCATGGACCGCGAGCGCGGCTGTGAGGTGTGCCGGTGCTCCACGGCGAGCGGGCTGGAGCCCACCGATAATCGCAGGCCCGCGGCCATGGAGCCGGAGCGGCGCTGGTAGTCGCCGCGCGCTTCAGCACCCGATGACGGGATAGTCCGCGGGGCGCAGGAGGAGGCGCCACGCGTTCCCCTCGCGGAAGAGCAGCCCGGTGACGGCCTGCCCCTTGAGTCCCACGTGGACCAGGTACTGCGTGTCGCCGCCGACTCGCAGTGAGGCGACGAGGTCTGTGCTGGCCTCGCCGTAGTCCGCGAAGCTGACGACGAGTGGCCGCCGGTCGGCGTAGAGCAGGGATGCGCCAGGGGAGTCGCCCGGCGCGATGTGCGGCGCGCCCGGGAAGCACTCCAGCCGGGTGAAGGGGCCCTGTCGTTCCTGCGTGCACGAGTCCAGCGGGACGCGTGTGTCGTCGCTCTGGCCATCGCGACTGGACTCCAGCATCACATGCCCTTCGGGCGAGGTCTTCCACCGGTAACCAGGGACGGGGAATCCCTCGGGCGTGAAGGGGTCGGCGCCTTCGTCCACGGGACGCTCGAATGCGTCCGAGGTCCACTGCCCCGGGACAGGACGCTCCCGCGCCGTCTTGGGCGCGGGCATGCTCACCGTGCCGGTGACGGTGCCCGCAAGAGCCACGATGTACTCACCGATGTCCGGCGTCCCCTTCGCCTGTGTGTAGACGCCCACGGTGTGGCAGACGGGTGGCAGGTCCACGTTCTCTTCCCCCGTGCACACGGTCTCCGTCCGCTGGAAGCGCGCCACCGCCAGGCCCTGCGTGCCGACGAGCGTCATGACCTGGAGCCGTGAGGCCACGTCCTCCGGCGCCTGTTCGCCCAGGACGACGCGGGTGGTGCGGCCGGAGACCGCTTCAATCTGATACGGCGCGGTCCACCGCTCCTCGGCGGCGGCCCCGAACGAGGCCAGCGTGACTCCCAGCACCATGGCGTAGCGCATGACGTCCTCCTGATGAGGGCTGGGATAGCAACGCGTGTACCAGCGCCTGGAGGCTCGGACTGCGGCCCGCCAGCCACACCCAGGTGTCGGGCCGCCCACTGTGGCGCCCTTCGAGGGCGTGCCGCCGCGAACGCGCGGATCCGCCGATTCGGCGCGAAGCCGCGCCCTCCCGGCTGTGAGAGTCGCCGGTTAGCACTTCTCCATGACGAAGCGGGCGACGTGGACGCGCCGAGAGGCCCTGGCGCTGGCCGGGCTGGGACTGGCCGGTGCCGCGCTGCCCCTGGGCTGCAGACACGCGATGGACGCGACGAGGACGGACGACATGGAGCGCGAGGACGTGAAGGACGTGGTGGTGGTGGGCGGCGGCCCGGGTGGCTTGAGCGCGGCGCTGGCGCTGGGGCGTGGCCGCAAGAAGGTCCTGGTGTGCGATGCGGGTACTCCCCGGAACGCGGCCGCCGAGGAGGTGCATACCTATCTCACGCGGGATGGCATCCCGCCCCGGGAGTTCCGGCGTGTCGCCTGGGAGCAGATGCGCCCCTACGACGTGCAACTGCGCGAGGCGCGGGTGCTGAACGTCGAGCGCGCGGGGACGATGTTCCGCGTGGCGCTCGAAGGGGGCGGCGTGGTGGAGGCCCGCCGGGTGCTGCTGGCCACGGGGATGGTGGACGTGATGCGCGAGCTGCCCGGTTACAGCGACTTGTGGGGCAAGGCCATCTTCCAGTGCCCGTACTGCCACGGTTGGGAAATCCAGGACCGGGCCTGGGGCGTGTTGGCCACGAACGAGGTGTCGCTCGACTTCGCCGTGATGTTGACGGGGTGGACCCGCGACCTGGTGGTGTTCGCCATGGACGGTTTCGAGGTGCCCGCCGACAAGCGTGCGCTGCTGGAGAAGGCGGGGGTTCGGCTCGAGACGCGGCGTATTCGCGGCCTCATCGCGGCCGGGGAGAAGCTGGATGCGGTGGAGCTGGAGGACGGCACCCGGGTGCCCCGGGAGATTCTCTTCGACCGTCCACCCCAGCGGCAGTCGTCGCTCGTGCAGCGGCTGGGGCTCGAGCTGAACGAGGAGGGCTTCGTGAAGCTGAAGGGCCCGGGCGAGACGTCGGTGCCGGGCATCTACGCGGCGGGGGACCTCGGCACCCGGGCGCAGGCGGCCATCGCGGCCGCGTCCGCGGGGATGATGGCGGCGGGCATGTTGAACCATGACCTGAACCTGGAACGGGCGGGCGCCGCGCATGGACCTGGTCAGGGTTGAGCCCGGCGGCTTCGCTCGCTACGAAGGGGCGATGCCGACCGAGCCACAACAGCCGTCCTGGGGGCCCGATTCGTCGTCGCGCCTGGACTTCGAAAAAGGGCGGCTGCCGATATGGGCGGGGCGCCTTCAGGTCCACCCCCGAGGCGGCCGCGCCACCGCCGTGCACGCCTACGCCGTGGTGATGCTGGTGACGCGAGGCGAGTCGAAGATGCGGCACGCGGGGGACCTGGTGGTCCGGGCGGGAGACGTCCACCTGATTCCGCCCGGGGATGCGCACGGGGCCGGCGCTTCGAACGCGGAAGGGTGGGGCGTGGCCTTCCATCCGGATGCCTTGGGCGAGGACGGTGGGGCCGCGAACCGCCTGGGGCCGTTGCTGCGGGTGCGCAAGGGCTGTCACCCCGTGCTGCGGCCCACGCTGCCGCAGCGCCGGAGGCTGGCGCGGTGGATGCGCCTGCTGTCGGAGGAGGTGGCCCGGAACGAGCCGGGGGGCGAGGAAGCCGCGCGCTCGCTGCTGCGGCTGGTCCTCATCGAGCTGGAGCGAATGACGGCCCAGATGGGCGCGAGCGAGCCGCCCTCCCTGGGCTTGAGCCGCAAGGCGCTCACGTACATTGAGACGCACTGTCTGGAGCCGCTGTCGCTCGCGCAGGTGGCGAAGGCGCTGGGGCGCTCCTCCGCGTATGTGGCGGGCGTGGTGCGGCAGGAGACGGGCCGCACGGTGGGCGAGTGGATTCTGGAGTGCCGGATGGCGGAGGCACGCCGGCGACTGCGGGGCACGGACGAGCGCGTGGACATCATCGCGGAGCGCGTGGGCTACGCGGACGTGACGCACTTCATCCGCCAGTTCCGCCGCATCCACGGGGTGACTCCGGCCGCGTGGCGGCGCAAGGCGACGGCCGGGGCTCCATGAGCCGTCCCCTCCGAAAGTCACGGAGGGGGATGCCGAGACGTGCGGGGGTGAAGTAAGGGTTCTCCCTGGGCCCGGAGCCGAGGGAGAGCCATGAAGAAGGCGCTGGTCATCGTCGTTGGCGCAGCCGTGCTGCTGCTCGTGTTCATGTTCGTCGCCGGTGAGCAGTCGCCGGGGCAGCCGGAAGCCAGCGGTGGTGGACGCCAGTTGGACCTGTCGGGCTTCGACCCGGCCCGAGTCTCCGGGTTGGTGCTCTCGGGCGTCCGCCGCGCCACGCTGCAGCGGGGCAGCAGTGGGTGGACGGTCGCGGACCCGGGTTCGCCGGAGAGCCGCTACCTGGCGGACGAGGCGATGGTGAAGGGCGCGTTGGAGTCCCTGACCCGGGTGGCCGGGGCGAAGTTCGTCACTGGCGAGGCCGACCGGCTGAACGAGTTCTGGCTGGATGACGCACGCGGGCTGAAGGTCCGCATCCTCCAGGAGGGCCGCCCTCCGCTGGAGCTGGTGCTCGGGAAGGACGGGGCGTCGAACGGTGGAACCTACGTGCGCAAGGCGGCCAACGCGGACGTCTTCGAGCACCCCACGTTGTTGGGCTGGTTGTGGCGCCGGCGCGTCATGGACTGGCGTGACGCGCGGCTGGTGCGGGGGGCGCCCGGGGACATCACGCAGTTGGTGTTTCGTGTCGGGGACGAAGCGCCGGTGACGGTGACGTCGAATGGCGCGGCTGGCGGTTGGCGGCTCGCGGAGGGGACGCAGGTGCCGGAGGGCTTCCGGTTCAGCGCGCACGTGGTCGAACAGGTCGTGCGGGACTTGTTGGAGGTCGAGGCGCAGGACGTGCTCGCGGGCGAGGCCGCCACGGAGGCGAAGGCCGCGCTCACCCAGGCGCATGACACGGTGGAGGCGCGCCTCAAGAACGGGAAGACGGTGCTGTTGCGGCTGAGCCGTGCGTCGGAGTCCAAGGACACCGTCTTCGTCCAGTTGGAGGGAGATGCGCGGGTGTACGAGGTGTCCGCGGTTGCGGCATCGCAGGTGCGCAAGCGGCTGGTGGACTTCCGCGATCTGCTCCTGCTGCGCTTCGCGTTGGAGCAGGTGAACCAGGTGCGCATCCAGGCCGGTGACACGACGGTGGTGGTGGCGAAGGAAGCGCAGGGTTGGGTGCTGCGTGAGCCGCAGTCGCCGCCGGAGTCCTACCGGTTCGACGCGTCACAGGTGGAGGCGCATCTCATCTGGCTCCAGCGGCTCGAGGCCTCGCGCCTTCTCGACGCAGCGGTGGAGGACGCGCAGGCGGGCCTGTCTCCGCCCGTGGCCTCCGTGGAGGTGCGCGAGGAGGGCGGCGCCGTGCAGACGCTGTGGCTCGGGAATGCAGTGCCGGACGCACCGGAGGGCTACCAGGAGGTGTACGCCCGAGGCTCGCGCGACGGCTTCACGTATGCCGTGGAGGACAGGGCTCGCGCCTGGTTGTCGCGTGGCATCGCGCTCTTCAGCGGGCCGTAGCGTCCGCACGAGTTGCTACAGCTCGCTCAGAATCCGTCCGTGCCCATCGATGGCATAGGTCGCGCCCGCATCCATGATGGGGGCATCGAGCTCGATGCCGCATCGGGAGAGCCTGGGAAGGAAGTTGACGAAGTAGAGCTGGTCGTCCTGCTTCAATACCGTCACGTCGTAGGTGCTTCGCTGTGACAGGCACCGTGCCAGTTCCTCGGTGCGGGCCTCAGCCTTGGCGTCCGGGGGAAGGAAGTCGTTCATCGCGACTTCAAGTGCCGCCATCGCAGGCCCATCCAGATGGATTCCCTGCTCCATGGAATCAGGGAACGTCACTTTCGCTGCCTCCTCCGCAGGGGCTCGCTCGGCCTTGGGGAGCTTGTAGTAGCCAAACCGGGCGCAGCCGTGCAGCAGGCTAGAACAGGCAAGGAGCGCGACCAGCGGAAGCATTTTCATGACGAGGTTCCCATCATTCGATGTGCCAGCCCATGCCCTCGAACATCCGGATGTTGCCTCTATCGTCGTACACTTGGCCAATAGGGACCCATTGGCCGTTACGGAGCGCGGTAACAATCCGCGTCGCGTAGTTGAATCTGTACGCGGTACAGGGGGCGTCGCCTCGCTTGTGGAAGACGTAGAGCTCGCGCTGAAGCACCCTGCCTGAGCGTGGCGACACGGCACGAGTGGGATGCCAGTTGCCACTCAGGTCTGCGGCGGAGAAGCGGGGGTTGTGTGGATGCGTGTGGTCGCCGCCTGTGATGATGGCATTCACACGTTCCGGGTCGTTGAGGAGTTCAGGCATCGAGCAGGTCTTGGCCTCGCGAGTATCCGCCCGGTCTCTGAAGTCGGAGAGGTAGCTCAAGTAGAACGCATCCTCGTCAGGTGCGTAGTAGTTGAGTGCGCAGTACTCGGAGCCTGCGGGGCCTGCCGAGGCTCCACCCTGCCGGGTCATGAGCTCGCAGCCTGTGGCGGCGAGTTCCTCTGTCGTCTTGAACGGCCCGGCAAGGGGACCGTCAACCTGGAGCCGGCCGTTCTCCAGCCGCCTGACCCGGACGTTGGGGTTGGTGCCACACGCCGATGCACCCGCCGAAAGGGCCAGCGCGACGGTGCATGCCAATATCGCGGCTGGTGGCCTCCTGGACATTGCTTGCAGCCTACGCCGCCCGCTCGGACGTCCGTGCCTGCCACGCGGCGACGAAGTCCGCGAGCCCGTTCAGCTGCCGGTCATTCAGCGTGGACTGCCACCTCGCCTGCCGCAGCTCGCGGTACGCGGCCGGTGCCTCCCAGCCACGCGCCACCATCACTGCCAGCCCCACCAGCGGGCCCCGGCCCACGCCGTGCTCGCAGTGGGTGTACAGCGTGCCGCCCTGCTCCAGCCGGGGCAGGGCCCATTCCACGCCCCGCATCACCTGCTCCACCGACGGCGGATAGCGGTCCGTCACCGGCAGGTTCAACAACTCGATGCCCAGCGCCTTCAACGCCTCCGCGTCGTCACAGCGCTCACCTCGCACGTCAATCACCGCGGTGATGCCGCGCGCCTTCAGCTCCGCGTACCGCGAGCGAGGCACCGCGCCACCCACGTACAGCCAGTCATTCACCTGAGACACGTTCAGCCCGCGCCCCGGCAGCTTCGTGGTCCACTCCACGCAGCGCGCCACCGAGCGGAGCACCTGCTTGCGCACCCAGCCGCGCACACCCGGCACGTGGTGCACTTCCCGCAGCAAAGCAAAACTCACAGGTCGCCCTCGAGCGTCACTTCCATCAGCCCCGTCACCGGTGCCTTGCCCTCACGCTCCAGCACCGCCCGGTGCAGGTACGTCACCGGCGAGCCCACCACCGAGCGCACCAGCCCGCCCAGCACCGCGCCCAAATCCTCCACCGGCGCGCTGCGCTGCAGCAGCGACGTGGAGCGCAGCACCATGGCGGAGGAGCCATCCGCGAACAGCTCCACCGTCCACGAACTCCGCTCCCTCACGCCTTCCCGCGCGAGCGTGAAGTGCTCCAGCGAGCGGGCCTTGGCGCCTTCCTCCCACGCGTACACAGGGCCGTATTCGCCGTCCTGGCCCTCGCGCGCCAGCAGCACCAGCTTCTCGCCGCCGCGCAGCGCCCGGAAGCGCACCCACCGCTTCGCCAGCTTCGCCGGAGCAATGGTGGAGCGCGTGTGGTCCGCGTACCCGCCACCCGTGTAGACGATGTCCTCGCCCTTGGGCCGCTTCACCGTCGCCTTCAACGCGCTGAAGGCCAGCGTCACCTCGTGGTGGTAGCGGTCCTTGCCCACCTCCACCTCGGTGCCTTCCTGGCCCTGGGGCGTCATGGGCGCGGCGTACTCCAGCAGCACCCGCCCGCCATCCAGCGGGACTTCCACGCGCGTGGCCCCATCCGCCGAACGGGCTGAGCACGGCCCCATCTTCAGCGTCGAGCTCTCCGCGTCGTAGCGCCAGTCGCGCGTCTTGACCTTCGCCTGCGCGGACCAGGCTTTCTGCCCCGGCGTCAGCACCGTGGTCCGGCACAGGCCGGTGCGCGAGCCGGGACCGATGTTCGTCACCGTCAGCTGCACGAAGATGAAGGTGCCGCCGTCCAGGTCGCCGATGAAGGTGAAGTTCTCCCCGTAGTTGTCACTGGGGGACAGCTTCGGCTCCAGCACCGCGCCCGCCGCCGCCACCGAGGGCAGCGCGAGCGCGGTGGCCACAGCCAGGCCCTTCAGCACCTGGAAGCGCCCATCAGGCCGCATGAGGACGCTGCTCCATGAGAGGGTCCTCGGAAGCAGCCGCGTCGTTGTTGAAGACGTAGTCACGCTGCAGCGGCAGGTTCCACGCGAAGTACACCACGCCGCGCACCAGCCACCACCCCAGCGCATAGGCCAGCTGCGGGTGCAGCGTCAGCAGCGCCACACCGCCCGCATTGAGCAGCGCGCTGGTGCCACTCACCACCGAGTAGCGCGCCAGCTGCCGCCCCACCGCGCCGGTGCTCTTGAAGGTGAGCACCCGGTTGATGGAGTAGTTCACCACCGCGCCCAGGCCGCAGCCCAGCACCGTGGCCCAGGCGGGCAACATGCCCACCCACTCCACCAACGCCAGCACCAGCGCGAAGTCCACCGCCGTGGCCAGCGCGCCCGCCAGGGCGTTGAGCCCGATGATGGCCTTGCCGGAGCGCGCCTCCTGACGCTTGGGCGCCAGCGCCTTCACCAGGTTGCGGAAGCGGGAGAGCGCCGTGACGTTGCTCATGACGGCGACGAACACGAGCCCCACCACCGCCAGCCAGTGCATGGGGTGCTTCTCCTCGGGCCAGAAGACGGCCTCCAGGATGGGCGACAGCGCCGTGCCCGCGCCCATGAAGAGCACCCGCTCCAGCCGCTGCATGGCGCCGTCGCGCACGTTGACGCCCAGTCCTTCACCCTTGGCGCGCACATAGGGCACCAGCGAGGAGCCGAGCAGCGCCATCAGCGCGGGCAGCAGCACCCAGGTGTCCCGGTAGTACCAGGCCAGGCCCATGAGCATCGCCGAGTCCACGTACCGGTCCAGCACCGAGTCCAGCGCCGCGCCCGCGGGGTTGGCTTCCTTGCGCGTGCGGGCGATGCGCCCGTCCATGACGTCCAGGATGCCCGCGAACAGGAAGAGCCAGCCGCCCAGCGCGAAGCGGCCCGCCGCCACCGCCACGCCGGACGACACGCCCAAGAGGCCCGACAGCATGGACAGCGCGTTGGCCGGCAGGCCCGAGCGCAGAATCACCGCCCACAGCGGCTGGATGATCCAGAAGAAGTAGTGCCGCAGGAAGAAGCCCACCAGCCCGTTGCTGCCGCGCTTGAGCGTCTCCTCGTCGCGGGGAATGCCCTTGAAGGCGCAGCGGATACAGAAGAGGAGCAGCCCGCCGATGAAGTAGACACAAGCGACAATGGCCGGAGCCAGCGCCGTCCAGATGCGGGCGGACGGAGACAGGTTTCCGGTCAACCACGCCATCAGGTTCTCAAGCACGGGTGTCTCCTCTTGTAGTCAACGACACGGCCCACGGTGTCGTGGCCGTCCAACGGGCGTAGATGCTTTCGACCGCGAGAAATGCAACCGCCGCCACACCCAGGCCCGCGAGCACGTCCAGGATGTAGTGGTGCGTCAGGTAGACGGCGGAGAAGGCGACGAGCAACGCGAACAGCCCGGTGGAGATGCGCCATGCCCAGCCGCGCGACCACACGAACATCATCACCAGGAAGGGGTACGCCGCGTGCAGTGAAGGCATTGCCCCGAACACGTTGGTGCTGCGCGAGTAGAAGCTCGCGAAATAACTGATGCCCAGCAGCTCGTCGAAACGGGCGGTCCCCGCGGGGTTGGGGGGCGCGGCCAGGTCGGCCGGTCCCGGGCCGTACTGGAGCACGTACCAGGGCGGCGCGGCGGGGTAGAGCACGTAGATGACGACGCCAATGGCGTTCGCCGCCAGGAAGCCCCAGCACAGCCGTTCGAAGAGCGAGTCCTTCTTCACGAAGAAGAAGATGGCCAGGATGAAGACCTCGTACAGGTACGCCGCGTAGGCGAAGCCGCACAGCAGGTCCAAGGCCGGGGTGAAGCGCGTGGCCCACCATTCGGGCCAGTGGGTGCCGCCGGGCGCCGGGAACCACTGGCGCTCCAGCTCCCACAGGTCGCCCGTGTGGATGGGGCCCCGCAGGAACAGCCAGAGGCCCTGGCTGTCCAGCAGCATCCCGGTCAGCCACAGTGCGAGCCCACCGCGGAGGAAGCGCTGAAAGCCGGGGCCCGCCCAGGCCACCCCCAGAATCAGCGCGTCCGCCGCGACGTGGTCCCACCGCAGCCGACCGGTGGCGTACACCAACGTCAAGTGGCTCAACCCCAGGACGGTGGAGAGCCACGTGAGCGCGGTGACCTTATTTGGAGAGCGGGAGGTCATCTCCGTAATAGTCGAGCCCGAGGTGGGTGATGGGGTCCTCGCCCGCGACGACGCGCAGCGTGTTCTTCAGCTTGGTGAGCTGGATGAAGAGGTCGTGCTCCACCGGCAGGCCCGGCTGCGCCATGGGGCTCTTGAAGTAGAAGGACATCCACTCCTGGATGCCGCGCCACTCCAGCCGCTTGGCCAGGTCCAGGAACAGCGCGATGTCCAGCACCAGCGGGGCCGCCAGGATGGAGTCGCGGCAGAGGAAGTTGACCTTGATCTGCATCGGATAGCCGAGCCATCCGGTGATGTCGATGTTGTCCCAACCCTCCTTCGCGTCGCCGCGGGGCGGGTAGTAGTGGATGGACACCTTGTGCGCGTACTTCTTGTACAGCTCCGGGTACAGCTCGGGCTGCAGGATGGTGTCCAGCACGCTCGACTTGGTGACTTCCTTGGCCTTGAAGGCCGCGGGGTCGTCCAGCACCTCGCCGTCGCGGTTGCCGAGGATGTTGGTGGAGAACCAGCCGTCCAGACCCAGCATGCGGGCCTTGAGCGCGGGCGCGATGACCGTCTTCATCATCGTCTGGCCGCTCTTGAGGTCACGGCCAGCGACGGCCACCGCCTCCTGCCTGGCCAGCTCCTGGAGCGCCGGCGTGTCCACGCTGGCGTTGGGCGTGGCGTTCGCGAAGGGCACGCCCTCCTTGATGGCCGCGTAGGTGTAGAGCGCGGTGGGGTTGATGTCCGGGCTGTTCTCGTCCAGCGCCTTCTCGAAGGCGGCCAGCGTCTTGAAGGACTCGGGCAGCGGACGGAAGGTCTCCACGCTGCTGCACACCACCATCACGGCGCGCGTCGCGTTGAGCTCCTTCTTGAAGTCGCGGATGTCCTGGCGCAGCGCTTCGATGCTCTCGCGGTGCGTCTTGGTGGCCTTGATGTGGTTGGCCTCGATGCGGCGCACGAACTCAGGGTCGTGCACGCCCTGCTTCGGCTTGATGCTCTGGAGGAACGGCTTCACCTCCTCCAGGTGCTTGTCGCTGAGCACGCCCGAGCGCACGGCCACTTCGTACGCGTCCTCACGGATGATGTCCCAGGCGCCGAAGGCGACGTCCTTCAGCTCCGCCAGAGGAACCAGCTCGTTGAGCTTCACGGTGCGCCCGTCGGTCCGCTTCCCCAGGCGGGCGGTGCCCATCTGCGTGAGCGACCCAATGGGGTGACCCTTGCCCTGGCGCGCCAGCTCGACACCCGCCATCAGCGTGGTGGACACAGCGCCCAAACCCGGAATCAGGACCGCGAGCTTGCCGTCCGGCTTCGCGACCGACCTCTTGTTTTCCATCGTGATGTTCCTTCGTTAGACGTATCGAGTCGGCCGTATGCGGGGCGGTACGATACCGGTCGTGCATGCGGAAAATCTCGAAAGCGGATGGTTGATACTCTAAAGCGTTCGTCACTTCAACGTCATGAGCGTGGCGGCTCTTACCACCCGAGGGCGCCGCACTCATGGATCAGCCCAGCCCGAGGTACAAGGCGAGGCGATCGACGCTGTCAGAGAAACACCAGGTCGTCAGAAGGACGACATCCACGGCACACTCCTCGGACAGGTTCGCCATGGGTTCATGGTGACCCACCCTGCTGGAAGGATGAAGAAGGTGTGAGTGGGACAGGAGGAGGCGGAGCCGTCGCGAGGCGCCGTCCCCCCTTCATGAAGGCCCATTCCGGTGGGCCCGTCCGGCTCAGTGGGGCAGCGGGGCGCTGTCGTCCAGGTCGAGCTTCTGGTGGTCGCCCGGTGCGTAGGGCTGTCCGGTGAAGGCGGCCTTCACCATGCCGGCGAGCTGGACCATGCGGCTGCTGGGCGTGTCCCAGTACTCGGCCTTCTCCACGCGGACGCAGAGCAGGGCGAGCTCGGGGTCATCCAGGCCGTCGGGGAACCAGGCCTTGAGGGTGGGGTTCCACAGCTCGCGGGCCTTCTCCTTGTCGAGCACCAGCCGGCAACGGCCGCTCACGGAGACGTAGCGGTCCCGGGCGGGGTCCGAGTACGCGAGGTTGACGTGGTGGTCGTGCGTCACCTCGTCGACCTTGGGTGAATGCTCGCGGGTGAAGAACCAGAGCTCTCCGTCGAAGTCGCGTGCGTGCGTCCACATGGGGCGGCTGCGCAGGCTGCCGTCCGCTTCCACGGTGGTCATCATCGCGACCTTGATGCCCTTGATGAGGTCATCGAAGTGCTCGGCGACGTCTTGGGTGTCCTTTTTCTTGCTGGCCATCGCTGCCTCCCTTGGGAGCACAAGGTAGACAGCGTGGAGGTCGGCGGGCACAGGGCGGTGGGTTGGCCGCCGCCAGGGCAGGCGGGCCTGTGGTAGGTGGCCGAGCAGGAAAGCGAGGGTTCGAATGCTGAAGACTGCGTGGAACGAGTGGAGCCTCAAGGCACTGCAGCTGGAGACGGCGGTGCTGGCGCTGGAGGAGATCGACCTGCCCGAGGAGATGCACGCGCTCCAGGAGGCGGCGGAGGAGAAGCTGCTGGCGCTGGCGCGCGCGTGGAAGGCCCGTCAGCCGCAGCGCGAGCCGCGCACGTGGGAGCGCCAGACGCTGCCCGACGGCATGCCTCGCGACGCCGAGCTCAAGGACCTGGTGGAGGGCTTCAAGGAGGACGGCAAGTCGTGGACGCTGCTGCGCGCCACCAGCGACCTCAAGGAAGTGGTGGAGACGGTGGTGTCGGAAGGCCGCGCCTGCATGGCCGCGGGCGGCGAGTACTACCTGGGCCAGTGGGACGCGAAGGAGTCCGTGCTGGAGGTGGGCCGCGACGACGAAGCGGACGAGCCCGGAACGGGCCTGGTGCTGGAGCCCACGGGCGAGCTCCAGTACACGCCGGACCCGGAGCTGTAGCCGCCGCTCAGCCCTCCAGCTCCTTCACGATGCGGGCGCGGAGCTTCTCGTCGGGCATCCGGCCGAAGCCCGCGCGCACGTTGTCGGCGGCGTGCGAGGGCTTGCTGGTGGCCGGCAGGGGGCAGTGCACCGCCGGGTGCCCCAGGATGAACTTGAGGAACACCTGGGCCCAGCTGGTGCAGTCGATGTCCGCGGCCCAGCCCGGAAGAGGCCGGCCGCGCACGCGCTCGAAGAGGGTGCCGCTGGAGAAGGGCTGCATGACGAGCACCGCCACGCCGTGCTCGGCGGCGGCGGGCAGCAGGCGCTTCTCCGCGTCGCGCTCCAGCACCGAGTAGGGCAGCTGGACGAAGTCCGGCTTCTCCTCGCGGATGATGCGCTCCAGGTCATTGAAGGCGCTGCGGGCGTAGTGCGTGATGCCGAGGTAGCGGATGCCGCCATGGGCCTTCCATTCACGCAGGACAGGCAGGTGCGTGCGCCAGTCCACGAGGTTGTGAATCTGCATCAGGTCCATGCGGCCCTGGCCCATGCGCCGGATGGACTCCCGCATCTGCGCGGTTCCTTCGTTCCTGCCGGTGGTCCACACCTTGGTGGCGAGGAAGGGCGTCTTCGTCGCGTCGAGCTTCTGCAGCAGCTCGCCCACCACGGATTCCGCGCGGCCGTACATGGGCGAGGAGTCGATGAGGCGCGCGCCCGAGTCGAGGAAGGTGCGGAGCACTTCGGCCAGGGGCGCTCGCTCGTCCGGTGTGGCGTCGAACGTCTGCCAGGTGCCAAGGCCGATGACGGGCAGCGCTTCGCCCGTGCTGGGAATGGGGCGTGTGAGCATGGCGTCTCCTCGGCCGCGCGAGGGCGCGGCGGTTTTCTCCGGGGGCTTCACGGTGGACGGGGCCTGTGTGGCCTTCTTCGTGGGCTGTGAGGCGGCGACGCCGGGTAGGAGCAGGCCACCCAGGGTCGCGGTGAGCACGTCGCGGCGGGACGGGGCGCGGGAGGACATGGCGCGCGATGTTAGCGGCTGCGCTGAAGTGGACAGGTGACAGTTCCGCGCGGTGCCGGTGTTCTCTTGCGCGAGCGGGGTGGCGACGCCTCCCGATGATTCCTCATGGCCCGGGTGCCCGCGCGATGCGGGCCGGGCCGCATTCAAAACAGTCCAGGAAGGTCCAGGCGATGAATCGCAAGGTCTCGGTATGCGCGGGGATGATGGCGGCGGTGGTGGCGTTCTCGGCCTCCGCCGAGGAGACAGCGGGCGGTCAGTCCTCGAGCGCCGCGTCCTCCGCGAGCGGAGCGGCGTCTGTCGATTGGCCGGGCGTGGCGCGCGAGCTGTCCGCACCGCCGCTGGTGGCTGCCGCGGAGCAACCGGTGAGCCACACCTCGGCGGCTGGGGCGCCCGCGGGGAGCGCGTCAGCGTCCGGCGCTGTGAACCCTGTGGCACCGTCGAATGGCGCGTCCTCCACGCCCGTCGTGCCTGCCACGACGGACGCCGTGGGAGACGCGTCCCGGCTTGCCGCGAAGCCGGTGGCCTCCACGGTGGATGCTGTCGTGGGCGGTGAGGTGAGCGCATCCGCGCCTGAGGAAGGCTCGGCCGAGGCGAAGGCGGAGACCGACGCGAACGAAGTGCACATCCCGTTCAGCCTCACCCTGGTGCCAGGGCTGAGTACGTCGGGCTTCCACACCGGCAACGTGGTCAACAACGTGTCCATCGGCCTGGTGGCGACGCATGCGAAGCGGGTGGACGGCCTGGCGATGTCGCTGGCAGGCAACTGGGTGGGGGAGGGCGGGCTGAGCGGCGCGCAGCTCGCGGTGGGCGCCAACGTGGCCCGGGGGCCGGTGACGGGCGCCCAGTTCTCCGTGGGCGCCAACGTGGCCGGCGCGGACCTGCTGGGCCTCCAGTCCACGGTGGGCGTCAACGTGGTGCGCGGGAACGCGGAAGGCGCGCAGCTCGCAGTGGGTGGCAACATCGCGTCGGGCGAGGTGAATGGCACGCAGATGGCCGTGGCCGTCAACGTCGCGGGGAAGAGCCTGCTGGGCGCGCAGCTCGGCGTGGGCGCCAACGTGTCGGGCGGTCCGGTGCGCGGGTTCCAGGCTGCGGTGGGCGCCAACATCGCGACAGGGCGGGTCCACGGGCTCCAGGCCTCCGCGGGCCTCAACGTGGCGGGGCAGATGACGGGGCTCCAGATGTCCTCGGGTGTCAGCTACGTGCGGAATCTCTCCGGCGCCCAGCTCTCCATCATCAACGTGGGCGGCGAGGTGGATGGCGCGCAGGTGGGCATCGTCAACATCGCCAGCAACGTGACGGGCGCGCAGGTGGGCCTCCTCAACGTGGCCCGCGAACTGGACGGTGAGGCGGTGGGCCTCCTCAGCTTCGTCGGTGGTGGTCAGGCGCATGTGCAGGCCTGGGCCAGTGACGTGGCGCTCACCAACGTGGGCGTGAAGCTGGGCGGCCGTCACATCTACTCGCTGTTCACGGTGGGCTACAGCCCCTCCATCGACGAGGACCGTCGCCGCTATGTCATCGGCGCGGGCCTGGGCGGGCACATCCCCGCGGGCCGCTTCTTCTTCGACGTCGACGTGGTGAGCAGCACCCTCCACACGAAGCGGCTCTTCGACGACACGAACCATGTCCTGGGGCAGCTCCGGCTGACGGCGGGCTGGCAGGTGGCGCGGCACTTCGCGGTGTTCGGTGGCGTCAGCGCCAACACGCTCGTCACCTGGGATGACAGCGACCCGTGGAAGGAGCTGGGCATCGGGCCGCAGTGGCGCCACGTGGCGGACGACGGCCGCACCACCGTGCGCATGTGGCCGGGCCTGCTCGCGGGTGTGCAGATTTGAGGAGCCCCTACCATCTTCCTCCCGGGCGCTCTGGAGGGCGCGGCGCCAGGGGGTGAGGCATGGAAGGAAGCATGCGCGCGATGGTGCTGCGCGAGGTAGGGCAGCCCCTGCGTGAGACGCGGCTGCCCATTCCTCGCCCCGGTCCGGAGGAGCTGTTGCTCCGCGTGCGCGCCTGCGCGGTCTGCCGCACCGACCTGCACGTCGTGGACGGTGAGCTCCCGAAGCCCAAGCTGCCGCTGGTCCCAGGCCATGAAATCGTGGCCACGGTAGAGGCGGCGGGCGAGCGGGCGACGGCCATTCCCGTGGGCACACGAGTGGGCGTCCCCTGGCTCGGCTGGAGCTGTGGCCACTGCCGCTTCTGTCTGGCCGGCCAGGAGAACCTCTGCGAGCAGGCACGCTTCACGGGGTACCAACTGGATGGTGGCTACGCGGAGTTCACGGTGGCCCACCAGCGCTTCTGCTTCCCCCTGCCGCCCGAGTACACCGACGTCCACGCCGCGCCGTTGATGTGCGCGGGCCTCATCGGCTTTCGCAGTCTCCGCATGGCGGGGATGGAGCGCCGTCTGCTGGGGCTCTACGGCTTCGGCGCTGCGGCGCACCTGCTCATCCAGGTCGCGCGCCACCAAGGCCGACGCGTCTTCGCCTTCACCCGGCCGGGGGACGTGGAGGGCCAGCGGTTCGCGCGGGAGATGGGCGCGGAGTGGGCCGGGGATTCGGACACCGTGCCTCCGGAGCGGCTGGACGCGGCCCTCCTCTTCGCGCCCGTGGGCGCGCTGGTGCCCGCCGCGCTCCGGGCGGTGGACAAGGCCGGCGTGGTGGTGTGCGGCGGCATCCACATGAGCGACATCCCCGCGTTCCCCTACGCGCTGCTGTGGGAGGAGCGGGTGGTGCGCTCGGTGGCGAACCTCACCCGGGCGGATGCGCTGGACTTCCTCGCGCTCGCGCCCAAGGTGCCGGTGCGCACATTGGTGCAAACCTTCCCACTGTCCGCCGCCAACGATGCCCTCACCGCGCTGAGGCGAGGCCAGGTGCACGGCGCGGCGGTGCTCGAGGTGGCGGCCCTGGGTTGAGCGTGGAGCCAGGCGGACCCACGTCCGCCTCTCAGGGTGGGTGGGGCAAATCGCCCCGCAGAGACTGCGGCGGTGTCCCATTTCGCCGCAAACGCAGCGTGTGGCTTGCGTGGCGATTGATGGAATTTCGCGGACCTGGCGCGCTGGCCGCGCAAATGCATCCGGAAGGGAAGGCAACCCGATGCCCCCTTCCTGGGGGCACCACCACGCGAGGCGGACGATGAACCGAGCGCTGCAAATCACCTATCGGGGCATGGAGACGAGCGAGGCCCTGAGCGAGTACATCCGCGACCACGCCGGCAAGCTGGAGCAGTTCTACGACGGCATCGTGGGGTGCCACGTGGTGGTGGAGGAGCCGCACCGGCACAAGCAGCACGGCAGGCATTTCCACGTGCGTGTGGATGTGAGTGTGCCAGGAAGGAACATCGTCGCCACCCGGGATCCGCAGGCGCGCACCGGGCACGAGGATGCCTATCAAGCAGTGACGGATGCGTTCGACGCCGCCAGGCGCCAGCTCCAACACTACGCGGACGCGCTCCACACGCACCACCGGTGACGGTGTCGCTCGCGCGGCGCTTCATTCCCATTACAGACATCCAGCTGGGCGGTCGCGCGACGCACATTCCGAACATTTGCCATTCAAACCCATGACAGACCTGGGGGGCTGGGCGCTATCGTGTGGATGGTCACGCCATGAAAGCCCAGCGCCTCCAGGTGCTGCGGGTCGACGCCGAGGTTCCCCACCTCGTCACCACCGCCGCCGTCCACTCGACAGCCTCACTTGCCAAGTCCGCCACGGTTCCGTGCGCGGGGCGCCTGCATGGGTCGCGGGTGAACCCGGGGGCTGAGCGATGAGGCGCCCCGTGGGCAAGCGTGGGTGGTGGGTGGTGTCCGGCGTCGTCTGGCTCGGCGGCATCGTGGCGGGTTCGCTCGCCATGGCTCGCTATTCCCTCACGCCCGGCGAGTCCCTGGCGGCACCCGCGCGCTGGCCCGGGGACTCCACCGTGCCACGCGTGGAGGGCCGTCCCACGCTGGTGATGCTGGCGCACCCGCTCTGTCCCTGCACGCGCGCGAGCATGGGGGAACTCTCGCTGGTGATGGCGAAGGCACAGGGGCGGCTCGACGCCTTCGTGCTCTTCCTCAAGCCCGAGGGCACCGGCCAGGATTGGGAGCAGGGCGAGCTGTGGCGCTCCGCGGCGGCGATTCCGGGTGTCACCGCCCTGCGCGACGAGGGAGGGGCCCAGGCGGAGCGCTTCGGCGCCGTCACCTCCGGTCAGGTGCTCTTCTACGACGCGGGTGGGACGCTGCGCTTCAGCGGCGGCATCACCACGGCCCGGGGCCACACGGGCGACAACGCCGGGCGCGCCGCGGTGGAGGCGCTGCTGGGTGACGCGCCGCCGGAAGCGCTGTCCGGGCACGCCGTCTACGGCTGTGAGCTGGAAGACCCCCGCGGGAGCGTGCCATGAGCCCGGCGCGCGACGAGACGTCCAGCCCGCCCATGGCGCTCAAGGAGCGCTCCGCGCGGCTGTTCCGCGAGCACCTGTCCGCGGTGCGGGTCCGCACGGACCGGCTCTTCGCGGGGCTGATGCTGGGGCAGTGGGTGGTGAGCATCGTCATCGCCCTGTTCGGTCCGCGGGGCAGCGGCGCGCAGCTCCAGGTGGCCGTGCTGGTGGGGACGCTGCTCAGCGCCTTCCCGATGGTGATGGCCCGCTGGCGCCCGGGCTCCACGCCCACCCGTCACGTGGTGGCCGTGTGCCAGGCGCTCTGGTCCTCGCTGCTCATCTTCCTGACGGACGGCCGGGTGGAGACGCACTTCCACATCTTCGGCTCGCTGGCCTTCCTGGCGCTGTACCGCGACCCGTGGGTGCTGCTCACCGCGAGCATCACCACCGTCGTGGACCACGTGATGCGCGGCACCATGTGGTCACACTCGCTCTACGGCGGGCTTCCGCCGGAGCTGTGGCGGTTCGTGGAGCACGCCTTCTGGGTGGCCTTCATCGACGTGGTGCTGGTGTATTCGTGCCGGGGCATGTTGCGCGAGCTGCGAGAGGTGGCGGTGCGCCGGGCGGAGCTGGAGCTGGCCCGCGAACGGGAGCACGCGAAGGCGCGCGAGCTGGACCGCGCCCTGCGCGAGCTCAGCGGCTTCCAGGAGCACCTCATCCGCGTGGAGAAGCTGGCCGCGGTGGGACAGCTGGCCGCCAGCGTGGGGCACGAGCTGCGAAACCCGCTGGCCGCCGTGCGCAACTCCCACGCCTATCTCTCCCGGAAGCTCACGAAGGACCCAGCAGGGGCCGCGGATGACCCACGGGTCCCCCAGTTCCTGGGGCTGATGGAGCGCGAGCTGAACGCCTGCGCGAAAATCATCTCCGACCTGCTCGACTTCGCCCGCGAGCGTCCGCCCGCGCTCCAGCCCTGTCCGCTGCGTCCGTTGGTGGACGAGGCCATTGGCGTGGTGCCGCAGCGGGAAGGGGTGCGAATCGTCAATGACGTGCCGGAGTCGTTGCCGGTGCCGCACCTGGACAAGGAGCAGTTCCGCCAGGTCCTGGTGAACCTGGTGCAGAACGCGGTGGAGGCCATGCCCGTGGGGCGCAATGGAGAGGTTTCAGTCGTGGCGGAAGGTGGAGACGCGAGTCCCTGGCGCATCCGGGTCGTGGATGACGGCGCGGGGATTCCTCCGGAGGTGCTGCCCAAGATTTTCGAACCGCTCTTCACCACGAAGACGCGTGGCACCGGCTTGGGACTGGCCATTGTCGCCAACATGGTGCAACGTCATGGCGGCACAATCTCTGTGCGCAGCGAAGCGGAGCGGGGTAGTGAGTTCCTCATTGAACTCCCCGCGGCAGCGGCGGCCCAGGCCGCATGATGGAGGACGTCGCAGTGGCCCCCGCGCGCATCCTGTTGGTCGACGACGAGGAGTCGCTTCGCATCACCTTGGCCGCGAACCTGGAGCTGGAGGGCCACACGGTCCTCGAGGCGGCCAATGGTGAGGAGGCCTTGCGCCTCCTGGAGAAGCAATCCGTGGACGTGGTGCTCACGGACATCCGCATGCCCGGCCTGCACGGCGTGGAGCTCTTGCGCCGCATCAAGCAGGAGCGCCCCGACATGCCGGTGGTGCTGATGACGGCCTTCACGGCGGAGGAGTTGGTGGATGACGCGCTCGCCGAGGGCGCCTTCACCGTGCTGCCCAAGCCCTTCGACGTGACGCACGCGCTGGACACGGTGCTGCGCGCGGCGGCGGCGCCGCAGGTCCTGGTGGTGGACGACACCGAACAGGTGGCGCGCGGCATGGTGCGTGCCCTGAGCACGGTGGGGCTGCGCGCGCGCGCCGTGTACAGCGGCGAGGAGGCGTTGTCCTCGCTGCGTTCGGGGGAATACGACGTCTGCGTGCTGGACCTGGTGATGCCGGAGATGAGCGGGCCGGAGCTGGTGTCCAAGGTGCGCGCGGCGAATCTGTCCGTCGCCATCATCGCCGTGTCCGGCCACGTGGTGCCGGAGATGCTCCGCAGGGTGGCGGCGCAGGGCGCGGTGGTGTGCATGACCAAGCCGGTACCGTTGCGCGAGCTGGTACAGGCGATTGCGCGGGTGCGAGGCCGGCCTCAACAAGGGCTGCAAGGCGCGAGGATTTGACCCATGGCAGGCAGAGACCTCCAGGCGCGTGAGCGGGCGGCGGTGGCGGACGTGGTGGCCTCCACCCTGCGGCACGACCTGCGCAACAAGCTGGCCAGCATCCGCAACGCCTCGTTCTACTTGATGCGGCAGGTGAAGAAGACGGACCTCTGGAGCGCGGACCCGCGCGTGGAGACCTTCTTCCAGCTCATCGAAAAGGAGCTGACGTCCGCCGAGGACGTGCTCTCCAAGCGCGCGCCGCCGCCCAGCGGTGGCACGCGTCCCCGGTGCAGCGCCCGCGAAGGCGTGGAGCACGCGCTCGCCCAGGCCCAGGTTCCGCCGTCCGTGAAGGTCGTGCGCGAACTGACGGAGCAGGGCGGCGTGCCGCTGGAGGTGGAGGACCTGGCGCTGCTGGTGCGCTGCCTCGTGGACAACGCGCTGGAGGCCATGCCGCGCGGCGGGACGCTCACGGTGCGCACGCGCGACACCGAAAGCGGCGTGTGCCTGCGTGTGGAGGACACCGGAGAGGGCCTGGCGGCGGAGGCGTACTCGCGCGCCCTGGAGCCCTTCTTCACCACGCGGCCCCACCACGCCGGGCTGGGGCTGAGCATCGTCCACCGGACGGCCGTGCGGCATGGCTGGCAACTGGACCTGGGCGCGGGCCCCTCCGGGGGCACCTACGTGGAAATCCAATTCACGGGCCCGGAGGCCGGGGCCCATGACCGGAATGACGTGACTCGGGGGAGCAAGTGATGGAGACGAACTGGACGTTCGGGCGTTGCCTGCTGCTCGTGGAAGACGACCCTTCCAACCGGATGACGCTGTCCGCGCTTCTGGAGGATGCGGGCTTCGCGGTCGTCACCGCCGGCTCCTATTCGGAGGCCGCGGGATTATTGAACCGGCCTCGCGCGTATGACGCCGTGCTGTTGGACCAGAGCCTGGGTGACGGCTTTGGGACGGGGCTGATTCCGCTGGTGCGCCACCACATGCCGAAGACCAAGGTCGTCTTCGTCACCGGTCATGACGGGAAGATAGACATGCCGGTGGACGCCGTCTTCCGCAAGGGCGGCCACTTCGACGACCTGCTGGCCTTCCTTTTCAAGCTGTTGCCCCAGCGCCCGCTGGGTGCCTGAACGCGAGGTTCCAGAATGCTGCTCCCTTCCGTTTCCGAGCGCTCCGCTCTCACCCGACGGCGGGAGCAGCTGGCGAAAGTCCTGGGGAGCGCAGCCGCGCTGCTGGCATCGAGCCGCCCCCGCCCGCGCAACTACGCCGCCGACCAGTTCCCCTTTCGCGCGTCGAGCCACTTCCTCTACCTCTTCGGGCTCGCGGCGCCGGACGGCGTGGGCCTGTATGACGGCCAGGGCTGGACGCTGTACCTGCCCGAGCCCGGTCCCGACGACGCGCTGTGGGACGGCGCGGTGCCCGGCTTTGCTGAAATCGCGGAGCGGACGGGCTGCCCCGTGCGCTCGCGCGCCGAGCTGCCCGCGGCGCTGAAGGGCCGCGACGTGGCGGCGCTGCCCACGCCGGACCTGGAGACGTGCCTGGACGTGGCCGCGCTGCTGGGCCGCGAGGTGCGTCCCGGCCACCTGGCGGCGGTGGACGTGCCGCTGGCGGACGCGATGATTGCGCTGCGGCTTCGCCATGACGACGCCGCGCAGGCGCAGTTGCGTCAGGCCGCGGAAGTCACGGTGCTGGCCCACGTGGCGGGCATGCGCGCCACGCGGCCGGGCATCCTGGAGGCCGCGGTGCGCGCCGCGATGGAGGCGGAGTTCGTCTCACGCGACGTGCGGCCGGCGTATCAGCCCATCGTCACCGTGCACGGCGAGGTGCTGCACAACCTGCGCTATGACCACACGCTGCGCGAGGGAGACCTGTTGCTGGCGGACGTGGGCGGTGAGAGCCCCGCCGGCTTCGCCTGTGACGTGACGCGCACGTGGCCGGTGACGGGGCGCTTCAGCACGACGCAGCGCGAGCTGTACGACGTCGTGCTGCGCATGCAGAAGGCCAGCATCGACGTCGTCCGCCCGGGGACGCGCTACCGCGACGTGCACCTGGCCGCGCACCGGGAGATGGCGCGAGGCCTTGTGGCGCTGGGCATCCTCCGTGGAGACCCGGAGGAGCTGGTGGTGGACGGCGTCACCGCGCTCTTCTTCCCGCACGGCGTGGGCCACCTGCTGGGCCTGGACGTGCATGACATGGAGGATTTGGGAGACCGGGCGGGCTATGCGCCGGGACGCACGCGCTCGCCGGAGTTCGGCCACCGCTCGCTGCGGTTGGACAGGGATTTGGAGCCCGGCATGGCGGTGACGATTGAGCCGGGCATGTACCAGGTGCCCGCCATCCTGTCGGACGCGCGGCTCATGGCGCGCGCGAAGGACAGGCTCCAGCGCGACGTGCTGGCGCGCTACGCGGACGTGCGCGGCATCCGCATCGAGGACGACGTGCTCGTCACGCCGGATGGCCACGAAGTGCTCACCGCCGCCATCCCCAGGGAGGCCTCGGACATCGAGGCCGTCATGACCAGCTCTGCCCGTCCAGCTCCGGGAAGGTGACCTGGCACTGGCCGGGATTCACGCCGTCCACGCGCGCGTAGCCATTCTTGTTGAGGGTGCCTTCGCGCGTGCTCCCATCCGGGAGCGTCACCAGGTAGCGCGCGTGGGGGATGGGGTTGCCCTCCTCGTCCTTCAGCTCGATGGCCAGCCACGTCTGTTCCTCGACGGGGGATTCCTCGGACGTCTGCGGCGGTGGTTCCGGCCAGGGCGTGGGGAGCAACACCGGACGCGCCATGGGGAGGGCCACCAGCTCGCCATGCACGAAGGCCTCGGTGAGCCGCTGCTGGAGGCGTTGCTCGTACCGGCCGCGCTCCAGGCCGGACAGCCCCAGCGGGCGGCTGCCTCCGAGCGCTTCGTACATCGCATACAGCGTGTGCGCGGCGGGGGTGGCAAGCCAGCGCTTCAAGGCGGCGCTGACGAAGACGTCGGGGACGGGCGCGTGCGGATGTTTCAGCCGCTCCAGGTCGACCGACGGTACGACGAGCCAGTCTTCCCCCTGGGCCGGCAGTCGCCACCGGCGCTCACCGTGCAAGAGCTGCATCATGACGGCCTCCCTGTCTCGGAGTGTATCAGGATGCGCGCTCTGAGTAGGAGGCGCTGCGATGTGGGGTGCGCGGCGCCTGACGTCGCGCATCGGGGTGTGGAGTGTGGAACGTCCCGATGGGACGCAGGGGCAGGGTTACTGCGGCGATGCGGTTTCCGAGGTCTGGACGTCGTTCGGCGGAACCGGGCTGCTGTGCGCGAACACCATGAGCCACTTTCCGTCGCGGCGCTGCCACACGTCGGTGAAGTACACCCTGTCGGTGACCTCGCTGCCGTCCGTCATGCGCAGGTGCGAGCGCTGGATGCCGGCCAGCACGCCCGTGTCACCGAAGACGTGGGCCTTCATTTTTTCGGCTTCGACGGACGTGATGTGACCGGGGATTTCGGCGATGCCCACGACGAACGCGTCACGGTTCATCTCCGCGCCGTCCGCGCCGCGATAGATGAAGTCTTCGGTCGTGAGCGACTTGATGGCCTCCAGGTCCTTCGTCTGGATGGCGCGCATGACGTGGCCTTCGAGCTCCGTCAGCGTGCGCGTGTCGTCGGTGGACGTCGTGCTCATGGGTGACTGACTCCGGGTGGAAACATGGCCGCACGCAGAGGCGGCCAGCAGGGTGGATGCAGGAGTGCTTGATACATGAGGTGTCGTGAGTACAACGCGCATGCACGCGTGCGGAATGAATTTCCAGAGCGCGAAGTTGCGGGGCCGCGTGCGCCATCCGCCGTGAGTTGACCCGGTGAAGCTGTGGACAGGCGCGGTGCCTCCAGGGGGCACAGCGTTCAAGGACGAACAGTGGGGGGTGGCGCGACGAGGACCGGTTCCTACGTTGCACGCCCAGTCGAAGTCAGGGCCGGTGAGTGCAGCGCGGGCGAGGGAGGGCGTGTGGACGAGCTTCTTTCCGGAGCTGAAGGGCAGTTCCGTACTCAGGGCAAAGGCACTCCAGGTGCGTTGGAGCCGCGCGGCACGGTGAGCGTGAGCGAGGCGCTTGAGGGAGACCTCGACGCGTATCTCGACCGTGAGCTTCTCGAGGCGTGTGAAGACGACGCGGTCGTGGAAGACACTGCACCCGTGACGGATGTTTCCGCGAGCATGCGCGCGCTGCTCGCACTCGCGGAGGAGGAGACGGAGTGGCTGGAGCACCTGCCGCCGTCCATCTCGCACGCGCTGGACGTGTTGCCTGAGCCCACGGTGGAGATTCCCGAGTGGATGCGCACTTCGCCTGGTGCGAAGACTGTGACGTCCCTGGGCGCCTTGTTGCCGCCGCGTGCGGAGAATGTGCTGGCGCGTGCGCCGGATGCGTCCATGTGGGGTGATGCGCCGACGCATGCGCACCTGGAATCCGCGCGGTGGCGCGGTGCGAGCGCGACCGAGACAGGCCATGTCCTGGGACTTCGCCCCGGGGCGTTGATGGGCGCGGCGGCCGTGGGTGCGCTGACGGCGAGCCTGCTGCTGGTCGCGGGACTCTCCGTGCGCGGAGATTTCACGAGGACGCAGGCGAGCGTCGATGATGCCATCCGGCGCACGGCGCACGGCGCTGTCCTTGGCGCGAGCGGTGACACCCAGGCGGGCCTGTCCTCGGCTGGCGCTGGCGCCGCGATGAGCGCCGCCGCCCCGTCAGGGGACGCCATTGGAGCGAGCACGTCCACGGAGACCGCCGTGAGCGGTTCATCGCCGGACGCGGCGCTCGCTGCCTCATCGCACGTCTCCAGTGCTGCGTCGTCCGTGGCTGTCTCCAGCACGCAGCCGGGCCTTGGCTCGGCGCTTCGTCTTCAGGACGCGGCGAAGGGACTGCACGCCTCCGTGCATTCCTCGGAGCCGGCGCGAACCCCGGGCACGCCCGTGGCGGAGTCGCTCGCGGTGGTGAGCCCCGCGCCCATCAAGCGCATTGCCCTCGCGAAGACGGACGCGGCGTCGGCCCTACCGCCTGCTCCCGTCGAACTCGACTTTGGAGACACGGGTGCGGAAGGCACCGCGTCCCAGGACGCCATCGCGACTTCACCGGGTGATGTCGCCGCGGAGGCCGTGGAGGAGGACACGTCGGAGAAGGGGCCGTACGCGGACCTCGATGAGGCCTTCGCGCGCGAGCTGGGCTTCACGGAAGACGCGGACGCGGAGGTCGCGAAGGCGGAGGCGCCCGCGCGCACCGTCTACGTGCCGCCCGCGGTGGACGTGAAGGAGCACCTCACGCCGGAGGACGTGAAGCAGGTGGTGCTGACGAACCAGCCCGCCATCACCGCGTGCCTGCGCTCACACGCGCAGGGCTCGCCGATGGAGGCCGGTGGCCGCTTCGTGGTGCAGTGGTCGGTGCTCCCCAGCGGTGAGACGCTCAACGTGTCCATGGACACCGCCGCGCTGCGCGCCACGCCGCTGTCGCGCTGCATCGAGGACGTGGTGCGCCGTTGGAAGTTCCCGGTGCACCAGGTGCGGATGCAGGAGCCCATCCGCTTCCCCTTCATCTTCTGAGGCGCGGGCGGACCGCTGGCTTCTATGCTTCCTCTTGGAATGCCAGCGCCCAAGCCGCCGGAGCCCACGGAGTTGCACGTCTGCCACCGCTGCCTCGTGCGGCTGGAGGCAAGCGCCGGTGGCGTGGACCTGCCACGCCGGCTGCGGGAGGCCCTGGCGGGACGGGGCCTCGCCGAGCGGACGCGGGTGATTGCGTCAGGCTGCCTGGGGGAGTGTCCCCGGGGCCTCGTGAGTGTGCTGGTGCTCCCGGACAGTGGCTCCGGGGCGCACGTTCAGCTCATCGACCCCGCGAAGGACGGAGCGGACCTGGCCGAGCACGTCGACCGGTTGCCTGGTGTGCAAGACGGGCCCCCGCGAGTTGGGCGGCCTTGAGCAGCGCTTCCACCATGGGCGCGCAGCTCGCCTCGCCCTTGCCGGCGATGGCGTAGGCCGTGCCGTGGTCGGGAGACGTGCGCGGCACGGGCAGGCCCAGCGTCACGTTCACCGTGCGCTCGAAGTCCAGCGCCTTGGCCGGGATGAGCCCCTGGTCGTGGTACATGGCCAGCACCGCGTCGTAGCGCGCGCCTACCTGGTCTGGCTTCGCGAAGAGCCCGTCCGCGGGGATGGGCCCATGCGCGTCCACCCGGGCCGCGCGGGCCTTGCGGATGGCGGGGCCAATCACCTCCACCTCTTCGCGTCCCAGCAGTCCACCTTCGCCCGCGTGCGGGTTGAGCCCCAGCACGGCGATGCGCGGCTTGTGGCCCACCACCGGCTCCAGGCCGCGCGACAGCAGCTTGAGCTGCGCCGTCAGTCCGTCCACGGTGAGCAGGCGCGGCAGGTCCGCCAGGGGAACGTGGTTGGTGGCGAGCGCCACGCGCACGCGAGGCCCATCCATCAGCATCATCACGTCCACGCCGAAGGCCTCCGCCAGCACCTCGGTGTGGCCCATGAAGGGGATGCCCGCGCGGGAAATCTGCTCCTTCGACACGGGCGCGGTGCACAGCGCGTCCACGCGTCCGGCCCGCATCGCGTCGATGGCCGCCGTCACGAAGGCGTACTGCGCGCGGCCGCCCTCGCGCGAGGGCTTTCCGGGCACGCGGTCCTTCTCCGCGAGCCGCGTCACCTCCACCACGGTGGGGCCTTCCACGCGGCCCAGGGCGGAGGGCTCCACGCGGGCATAGCGGCGGAGGGCGGGGAAGCGCGCCAGCGTGGGCCCGTCCCCGAAGATGACGGGGACGAGCACCTTGCGCACGGAGGGCTTCGTCAGGGCCGCGGCCGTCACCTCCGGCCCGATGCCCGACACGTCCCCCAGGGAGATTCCGACGAGCGGAAGGCCCACGGCGGCTACAGCTTCACGTCGACGTTGGCCTTCTGCCGCAGTTCCTGCACGTACTGGTCGAGGAACTTCTCCGTCTTCTCCTGGAGCAGCTTGCCCTCCAGCTTGGAGCGCATCTCCTCGTAGGACTCGGCGGCCACCGAGCGGCGCTCCTCCACCTTCAGCACGTGCCAGCCGAAGTTGGTGCGCACCGGCTCACTGACGCCGCCCTCGGGGAGGCCGAACGCGGCCTTCTCGAAGGCCGCGACCATGACGCCACGCTTGAACCAGCCCAGGTCACCGCCGTCCGCGGCGCTGGGGCCTTCGCTGCGGGCGCGGGCCAACGAGGCGAAGTCCATGCCCGGCCGGCGCGCTTCCGTGGCGATGGCCTCCGCCCGCTTCTTGGCGGCTTCCACCTGCTCCGCCGTGGCCTTGGCGTCCACCTGCACCAGGATGTGGCGCGCGTGGACCTCCGAGTCACCGCTCTCCATGCGCGTGTACTGCGTGTACGCGGCCTTGAGGTCCTCCTCGGTGATTTTCACCTGGGGACCCACCTTCATGCGCAGCAGGCGGTCACGCAGGATGCGCTTGCGCATCATGTCCCGGTAGGTGGCCATGGTGAGGCCTTCACCCAGCAGGAGCTGCTCGAACTGCGCGGGGTCGGTGATGTTGTTCTGCTGGCGCACGTCCGCCACCAGCTCATCCACCTCCGCCTCGGTGGCGGTGATGCCCAGCTGCGCGATTTCGGACTCCATCAGCTTCTCGCCGATGAGGGTGTCCAGGGCCGTCTTCATCAACTGCAGCCGCTGCTCGCCGCGCTTGCGCGGATCCGGGTCGTTGACGCGGGCCATCTCCGGCGCCGCGCGCTGCTGCACCTCGGACAGCGCGATGATGTCGCGGTTCACCACCGCGGCCACCTTGTCCACCAGCTCCGCGTGCGCCACGCCGCCGCTGCCCAGGAGCGCCACCGCCGCGATTGCCGCCACCAGCTTCTTCATTCCCGCCATCCTTCCGTACCGCCCCGGGCGCGTCCAACCGCCGCCCCGGTCTTCGATTCCGTCGTCACTCCGCCGTCGCCTGCTGGGGCGCTGGACGCCCGCGGATGGCCTGCAACGTGGCCTCGTTCACCTGGACCTGCGCCTTCTGCCGCAGCTCCTGTTCGAACGTCTCCTGCGCCTGCGACCGCTTCTGCTCCAGCAGCTTGCCCTCCACCAGCGCACGTACTTCCGCGAACTCCCGCTTGCGCGCCGGCTTGCGCTCCAGCACGCGGAACAGGTGGAAGCCGTACTCGGTGGACACCACGTCCGAAACCTGCCCCACCCCCAGCTTGAATACCACCTCGTCGAAGGCGGGCGGCATCTGCCCCCGGGGGAAGAACCCCAGGTCGCCTCCCACCTTGGCGTCCGCGCTGAGCGAATACCTGCGCGCCAGGTCCGCGAACTTCTTGCCGGACTTGAGCTGGGTTTGCAGCCGCCGTGCCTCGTCCAGGCCCTTCACCACGATTTGCGCGGCGTGCACCTGCTCGGGCTCGTGGAAGTCCTTCTCATGCGCGCCGTACCAGGCCCGCAGTTCTTCTTCAGTCACCGCCACGCGCGAATAGACATGGCTGGCGAACAGCTTTTCGATGGTCAGCCGGCTTGCTTCCCGCGAGCGCAGCTCCGCCATGGAGAGCTGCCCTTGGGCCAGGACCTCGTTGAAGTTGCCCGCCGGATAGTCCCCGGACAGCCGCAGCACCCCCCGGTCCACCTCCTCCGGGGTGACGGTGACGTTGTGCTTGCGCGCCTCCTGCAGCAGCAGCATCCGGTGGATGTACGTGTCGAGGAGCGCGCGCTTGAAGGGCTCCACGTCCTCCAAGGTGCGCTGGGACACGTCCGTCAGCGCCAGCTCGCGCCACAGCTCCTGTTCGAAGTCCGCCCGGCTGAGCACCTCGCCGTTGACGCTGGCGACCACCAGGGCCTCCGGCGTCTCCATCACGGGCTTGGTGCAGGCGGGCATGCCCACCCCCGCGGCCAGGGCGATGGCGAGTGGGACCAGGAAGGCGCGGGTGGGAGAAAAGCGCATGCGCGGGGCCTCGTGAGGGGGAGGGCTCCAGATTGGCAAGCCGTCAGTCATGGCGCGAGGCCCGTTCCGGTAGCACGCCGGGCAGGGCCGGACAACCTCACCGGGCCTACGGCTGCGTCGCGTGTGCGGAGAGGAACGCCTCCACCAGGGGGAAGATTTCGTCCGGGGCCCGGCGGCCCAGGACCAGGTCCGCGTGCCCGTAGTCCGCCCCGAAGCCGTGGGCCTTGCCGGCGACGAGGACCTTCACCGGCCCGCCCAGGTACTCCTTGGCGCGCGCCACCGCCATGGGCGGGGCCAGCAGGTCCTTGCTGCCCGCCAGCAGCAGGAAGGGGATGGTCACCCGGGGCAGGGACTCGCGGTAGTCGAACTCGCCGTTGTAGGACGTGAAGCGATTGGTGGTGATCCACCGCGCGAACTGGCGCCCCACGCCGCCGGCGATGTCGGCGGGCACGTTGGCCAGCGCGCGCCGCACCACCTCCGTCTCCATGTTCTCCGCCAGCATCATGTAGCGGCTCATGGGCCCCGGCGGCGCGCCGAACAGGGCGATGCTGGTGACGCGGCTGGTGGGGATGACTCGCAGCTTCAGCACCGGCTCCACCTTCTGGATGAAGGTGCGCAGGCCGGGCTGCACCGCGAAGGTGAAGGGGCTGCCCAGGGTCACGGCCGCCCGCACGGGCGCCTGCGGCGTCTTCGCCAGGTGGGCGTAGAGCATCAGCCCGCCCTTGGAATGACCAACCCAGAGCACTTCCTTCGCACCTGTGGACAAGACGGTACGCACCGCGGTGCGCACGTCATGCTCGGCCTGGTCGTCGAAGTTGAAATCCGGGCAGTCGCCCGCCAGCCCCCGGCCCCGCAGCTCCAGCACCCAGGTCTCGAAGCCGGCGCGGGCAAGGTAGCGGGCCAGGCTGTACTGCTCGTCGAAGTCCATGTGGAAGCGGTTGGCCCCCAGCCCGTGGCAGAGGATGACGGGCTGGGCGAAGCGCTTCTCGCCTCGGGCGTGGTAGCGGCCCAGGGCAATGGAGGCCCCGTCGTCCGTGGGCACCCGGTACAGCTCGTCCGGGCGGAAGGTGAGCGTCAGCAGCCCCTCCTTCCCGCGCACCATCGTTCGCGAAAAGAGGTCCGCCATCCGGCCCAACCGTGCCACCTGTCGACGAGTCACGTCGCCAGTCTAAGCCGGACCGCGGGGCCATGCCGTGTTCATTGGTGAGCAAGCACCTGCCCGGCAGGACTGTTGCAGGGAGATGTAGGCAACGACTCGGAGGAGGTGGCAATGCGGCGGAAACAGGCTTGGAAGGAAGTGTGGTCCTCCCTTTTCGCCACCGTTTTTCCCACGGATACCCTTCTGGCGGCCCTTCGGAAGATGGAGCGGCACCAGGTGCGGTTGTTGGGCGTGGTGGGGGAAGGGGGAGGCTTGTTGGGGTTGGTCAGCGAGGAGCACATCCTCGCGGCCTGGAGGGGAGATCCGCTGGCGCCGGTGTCCGGCGTCATGGCGCGGGCGGGGGCTCCCGGAGAGGCGCGGGCGGGGGGGCGGCGGTTGCGGCTCCAGGGCGCCCAGCCTCACGGCGCGGGGTGAGACGGCGGTCCCCGGGGGCGGTAGAGTGCGGCACGCCGTGCCGGACGAATCGCCCTCGTGGACTGTCTACATCCTGCGCTGCCGTGACGGCACGCTGTACACCGGCGCCACCAACAACCTGGAGCGCCGGCTGGCCACCCATGGCCGGGGGCGCGGGGCGGCGTACACGCGGGCGCGGCTGCCCGTCACCCTGGTGTGGAGCGAGGCCGCGGGGGACCGCGGCGCGGCGCTCCGGCGGGAGGCCGCCATCAAGCGGCTGTCTCGAGCGGAGAAGCTGCGCATGTTGGGGCGCCCCTGAGCGCTGGTGGCACGCCAGTGGGGCAATACCTCTCCCGATACAGGCGCGTTACTCTGGCGCCACAATCCAAAGGGGCCGGTTCATGTCTCACTCGTACTCGAAAGTGTTCGGGGCGCTGGTGCTGTTGGGGCTTGGTGTGTCCTGCCGGGCCAATCACGCTCCCAAGGTCTCCACGGGGCCTCGGCCTTCGCCGCAGGTCGTCGCGGCGGGAGGCGTGGTGTCCTTCGTCTTCGAGGTCGAAGACCCGGACGGGGATTCCATGACCTTCCAATGGCAGCAGCTCCCCGCGGAGCCCGCGGGCACCTTCAGCGACGCGACTGCGCGCAACCCAACGTGGGTGGCGCCCGAGGTGTCGGAGACGACGACCTTCGCCATCATGGTCACCGTGGAGGACAGCGAGGGCGATGGCATCCTGGCCCAGGGGCCGGGCGTCATCGTCCACGCGGCGGCGTCCCAGGCGCCCTGAGCGCCGCGGGCCGCGCGTCAGGCGGTGGCGCGCGGCTCCGTGGGGGGCGGCGTCTGGCCGGCCTGTATCCGGGCCTTCCGGTGTGAGCGGCGCACGACGACCACGCCCAGGATGAGGAAGAGGCCGGCGCCCACGCCCCCGCCGATGACCTGGTACGAAATCAGGTCCGCGGACGTCTTGCGGACGACCTCGGGCAGGTTGCACATCGTCTGGGTGGCGTAGGGCGTCTCGTTGTACCAGCCCAGGTAGTTGGGCCCCAACCAGGAGGCGACCACGAAGCCCAGCAGGGCGCCCGCGAGGATGAAGTTGAGCAGCGTCTTGGCGGCGTTCATCGGCAGGCACCTCGGCTGGTTGACGTCGGGGCGTGCTTAATATGTGCACGCCAGCGCTGCAAAGCGTGGAACGTGTTAAGGGGGTGGACGTGCCGCTGCTCCCGCTCGCCATCCTGTTCGCCGCTCTCGCGCTGGGCTGCGCCGCTACCCTGCTCGTCCACGCCTTCCGGCGGAGTGTGGGCACGGGGGTGATGGTGCTGCTGATTCCCTGCTACATGCTCTTCTACGCCTTCAGCCAGTTCGAGCACCGGCGCAAGGGCCTCATCGTCGCGGGCTTCATGGCCAGCACCGTGCTGGCCGCCGTGTTCCTGGGACTGGGCCTGCACAGCCTTTCGGCGCTGGCCTCGCGCTCCCCGCCCGCGGGCTTCTGACGGCGGGGTGCCCGGCGTGGAAGGCCGCGTGCGGACACCCGTCGGCGCCGTCTGCGCCACCCACCCGGACGAGGCCGCAGTGGCCACGTGCGCGCGCTGCGGTGGTTTCCTGTGCGGGGACTGCACGGAGCTGGCGGGCGAAACGCCCTACTGCGCGCCCTGCGTGGCGGTGCTGCGCAGGGAGGCGCGTCCGTCGCGGGTGATTCAAGTGGCGCTGGTGCTCAACGTGGCGGGGCTGGCGTGTCTGCCATGCTCGCTGGCGTTGCCGCTGCCCACGCTGGTGGCGGGGCTGGCCGGCGTGGTGCTGGGTCTGCGGGAGCTGCGGCGCATTGCCCGGGGCGAGGGCGCCGAGCGCGGACGGACCCTGGCGCGGGTGACCACGGGGCTCGGCTGGGTGAACCTGGGGCTGGCCTCGAGCTGGCTGGCCGTCGTGTTCTGGGGCTTCGGACCTTGAGGGCCGGGCGCCGCGCTCACACGCCGCGCGCGTTCGGGTCCCACATGTACTTGTGCATCTGCAACTGGAAGCGCACGGCGAGCCTGTCCTCGATGACCCATTCGGCGAGTTCGCGCGGGTGGAGCTTGTCGAACACGGTGGAGAACAGGCTGCCGTAGGGCTTCTGGAGCAGTTGGTGCTCGGCGATGAGCGCCTTGGCCCAGTCGTAGTCCTCGCGCGAGCCGATGACGAACTTCAGCTCGTCGTTGGCGTTCATCGACGTGAAGTTGCGGTAGTCGTTGCGCAGGTGCTCGCCCGAGGAGGGCGTCTTCATGTCGACGATTTTGTGCACCGCCGGAGGCACCAGCCGCACGTCGATGGCGCCGCTCGTCTCCAGCAGCACCTTGAAGCCGGCGTCGAGCAGCGCCTCCATCAGCGGGTAGACGCCGGGCTGGAGCAGGGGCTCGCCGCCGGTGACCTCCACCATGGGCGTGCGCAGGTCCCGCACCTCGCTGACGATGTCCGCGATTTTCCGGCGCGCGCCGCCGCGGAAGGCGAACTCGCTGTCGCAGTAGGTGCAGCGCAGGTGGCAGCCCGTGAGGCGGATGAAGGCGCACAGCAGCCCGGCGTGGGAGGACTCCCCCTGGACGCTGAGGTAGATTTCCTTCACCACCACGGAGTCCGCGGTGGGGACGCGTCGGGGCTCGATATGTGGGCGCGCTGCGGGCATGGCTTCTTCGTTGATTCGGGGGAGGGGCGCTTCAACCCCAACCTACCGCGCCAGGTCAAGCGCGGCCTGTTGCCTCGCCTGAGGAGGGGTCAAGGGGCGGCGGGGCCCTTCACGCGCTCGACGAAGGCGTCGATGAGCTTCCGGGCAATGCTGAGCTTCGGGGGGATGCGCGGCAGGTTGTCCGGGCTGAACCAGTGGGCCTCGGAGATTTCCTTCTGGTCCACGGTGATTTCGCCGCCCGCGTATTCGGCGGTGAAGCCCACCATGAGCGAGCGGCCGAAGGGCCACGGCTGCGAGCCGAAGTAGCGGATGTTCTTCACGTCGATGCCGACTTCCTCCTTCACCTCGCGCGCCACGCACTCCTCCAGCGACTCCCCCGGCTCCACGAAGCCGGCGAGCGTGCTGAACATGGGCTCTGGGAATTGGGCGTTGTGCGCCAGCAGCATCGTGTCGCCGCGGGTGATGAGGACGATGATGGCGGGGGCGAGGCGGGGATAGAAGGGCGTCTTGTCCACCGGGCAGCGGCGGGCGCGCTCACCCGGAACCAACAGGGTGGGTTCGCCGCAGCGGCCGCAGAAGCGGTGGGTGAGGTCCCACTCGACAATCGCGAGCGCGCGGCCCGCCACGGCGAAGCGCGCGTCATCCACTCGCTTGAAGAGCGAGCGGGCGGCGACGGCCTTGTAGCCTTCCGGCGGGACGAAGTCCTGGGTGAACCCCGCCGCGTAGCAGTCCAAGCCGTCCAATGCTCCCAGGTAGTGCGCGGCGGCGGCGAGCTCCGGGAAGGCCGCGCCGGTGGGAATGGTGACGCCGTCCGCATGCTCGTGGACGAGCACGTCCATGCCCCGGGCGAGGAAGAGCAGGGCGCCCTCGCGGGGCCGGTCGGGCGGGGTGTGGTCGGGGACGAAGAGGGGGGCGGAGCTCACGGGGCCACACTAACGGGCCCGGGCCGGGTGTGCAGGCGTTGCGTGAGCTTCGGGCCTGGGATGGCGGTGGGCTCAGCTGTCCTTCTGGATGAGCTCGACCTTGTAGCCGTCCGGGTCCTCGACGAAGGCGATGACGGTGGTGCCGTGCTTCATGGGGCCGGGCTCGCGGACCACCTTGCCACCGGCCTGCCGGATGGCCTCGCACGTGCCGTGGATGTCACTGACGCCCAACGCGATGTGCCCGTAGGCCGTGCCGAGCTCGTACTTCTCGACGCCCCAGTTGTGCGTGAGCTCCAGGGCGGGGTGGGTGTCCTCGGGGCCGAAGCCCACGAAGGCCAGGGTGAACTTGCCGTCGGGATAGTCGTGACGGCGCAGCAACTTCATGCCGATGACCCGGGTGTAGAAGTCGAGCGAGCGCTCGAGGTCACCGACGCGGAGCATGGTGTGCAGGATTCGCATGCGGGCTTCATAACGCCATCATCGCGTCGCGTCATGCGTCCCCGCCGCCCGCTGTCTGATGGACTCAGGGCTTTTCCTCGGACTGTGCCTTGGGCGGCACCACGAGTGTGCCCACCTCGACATGGGACGACGTCAGCGGCTTGCCGTCCGCGCCCCGTCCGCCGATGCGTGAGCTATCACCCCCGGCGTGCCACAGGCCCACCAGGACCTTTCGCTCGCCCGCGTCCCAGTCCTTCGTGGACACCGAGAAGGCGTCCCGCAGGAGCGTGTCCCGGGGCGCCTCGGCGAAGAAGTAGGTGCCGCCCAGCACCGGGTGGTCCGCGTTCTTCCGCTTGCTGCCGGGCGGGCCAGGGAAGTGGACGAAGATACCCGCGGAGCGAGGCACCGGCCCGGTGACACGCCAGTAGAGCACCAGGTGGAGCAGCCCTTCCGCGTCCGGCGCCGACGGTATCTCCGCGCTCACCAGCTCCACCGGCACGTCGAACCGCGCGCCCACGGGCTTCGCGGTGGGCGGCAGCGCCGCCACGCGCATCGGCGAGCCATCCGCGTTGAGGGGCACCGCGCGCGCCAGCGGCTCGGGTGACGTCGCCAGCAGCACGCCCCAGGCCACCAGCGGCACACACGCCACGCCGGTGGCCGCGGGCCCCAGCCGCCCGCGCAGCCGCCAGGCCACGAAGCCCAGGCCCAGCCATGCGAGCGCGGAGACCAGCGCTCCGCCCAGCCCGGAGCGCGGCAGGAAGCGCAGCACCACGCGGTGCGTCCCTTCCGCCACGCGTACGCCGAGGAGCCCGTCCTGGGACACCACCTCGCCCTCCGAGGACTTCCAGCCCGGGTGCCAGTTCTGGTTCACCAGCAGCACCGTGGGGCGCGTGGCCGTCACGTCCACCGTGACGCGGTTGGGGGTCCACTCCACGCGGCGCGCGGTGCCCGCGGAGGCGTCCTCCAGGTACTCCTCCTGGGGCAGGTCGCCGCGCAGGCGCTCGGACATGGGCACCGGCCACGCTTCGCCACAGGCGATGGAGCCCCGGTTGAGCGCCAGGAAGTAACCCTGTGCCCAGCGGTTGCCGCGGGCCTGGGCGAAGGGGCGCTCCGCCTCCTCGGGAACGGGGCCGGGCGCGGGTACCATCTGCGACCAGCGGCTGAGCCTGTCGAAGGCGCGCACCTGGAAGCCCCAGCCCACGGCGATGACGACGCAGGCCACCACCGCGGCGGTGGGCCACCAGGACGTCGCCGTGCGCGCGGCCGGCACGCGCCACACGCGGACCAGCAGCACGGCGAGCCCCAGCGCCACCAGCTCCGCCAGGAAGAGCCCCGCGGGCATGAGGAAGCGCTCCGGATAGCGCAGCGTTCCGAAGACGGGCAGCAGCCGCAGCGCGCCGAACAGCGAGGGCACCGCGGAGTAGCCGGCCGCCATCCACACGCACAGCGCCGCCAGCACCGCCGGGTACAGCGCGCGGCGCCAGGCCCACGCGGCCAGCGGAATCAGCGCGAGCACCGCGGGCGCGAGGAAGAAGTTGCCCGGGTCGCTGTAGCCGGAGCTCGCCGGCATCTGGAGCAGCATGCGCGCCAGCTCCTCCGCGGAGTTGCCCGGCGTGCCCGCCATGATGCGCGGCGCCGAGCGCATGGTCTCCACCAACGGCCACAGCCGGAACGCGCAGGCGCCCAGGGTGAACACGGCGGTGGCGCCCAGGGCCCACAGCGCGGACTTGCGCCGAGGCGTCCCGCGCAGCCCGTACAGCGTGCGCCCGGCCTCCAGCGCGACGAAGAGCGCGCCCATGGGCACCGGGTACGTGCCGCCGAAGCCCAGCAGCACCGCGAAGGTGCCGGCCACCACCGCGGCGCCCCGGAGATGGCCCTCCGCCGCGCGGCGCGTGCCCCACAGCAGCCAGGGCAGCAGCAGGAAGCCCGCGAAGTTGAGCCAGCCAATGGACCACGACAGCGCGGTGAAGCCCGCCAGGCCGAACAGCGGCGCCGCGCCGAGCGCCCCCAGCGCGGAGCCCACGCGCCGCCGCGCGTAGTGGAAGAAGCCCTCCATGCCGAGCACGAGGAAGGCCCAGAGCAGCAGCGGCTCCGCCGGCCGCGCGCCCATGAGCGCGGACACGAGCAGCGTGGGAGACGCCACGCGCGTCTGCGGACTGCCCAGCGCGTACTGTCCGCCGCAGGCCCACGGGTTCCACAGCGGGAGCTGCCCGTAGTGCGTCACCGTGCGCGTTCCCGCGTCCTCGTACGAGTGCAGCAGGTGCGCGTCGCGGAAGTCGTTCATGCCTCCGGCCTGCTGCAGCGGACGCCAGGCGGCGGCCAGCGCCAGCGCGGCGAACAGGGCCAGCCGCACGCTGGTAAGGGTGGCGGCACGGTGAGCGAAGCGGAGCAGCCTGCGGGGGGAAGGCATCATGGGCGGAGGGCGCCGGGACTCAGTCGTAGAAGGGGCGGGGCTTGCAGGGGCTGGCGGTGGCCTTGCGCGGGGGCAGCACGGGCTGGCCGTGCAGCTCCTCGTCGATGGCGCCCAGGACGTCCGTCACCGGCACGCGGCGGCGGCGGGCCTCGTCCAACGCCCACTGGCGCTCGGACGCGCCGAAGTCATCGTCCTGGGACCAGCGGTCGCCGGGAAAGGACTGGCGCGACTTGCGGCGCCACTCCGGCTCCTGGCTCGCGGCGGCGCGGCCCACCAGCTTGCGCTCGGCCGCGTTCAGGGTGCGTTCGCGCGGCGGCAGCTCGGCCGTGGAGGCGCGCACCACTGCGGCGGCACCGCACAGCGCGAAAGCCAGCCATCCGACCTGTGCCGTTCGACGCCACCTTGCACCCATGAGGGCGCTCTACTCCAATTCAGCCCCGGCCGTCCTCATCCGCGTCGGTGTCCAGGCCATGTGGATCGGCGAGCACCCGGCGCGCTCGCTCCATCAGCTCCACCACGATTTGTCCGGCGGGTAGCACGCTCTCGATGCGCGCCATGCTGGCGCCGCTGGCCGGCATGGCCATCTCTTCCAGGTCCCCTTCGGTGTCCGGGGTGGGCACGAAGGCGCTGTGCCGTGGCACGTCGACAAGGGGGCCGCCGCCTGGGGTGCCGGGGAACAGCCGGGTGGTGCCGACGCGCTCCGGTGTCGCCATGGGCATGGGCACGCGGCCCTCACGTCCCGTCCACTCGCGCACCACGCGGTTGCGCAGCACGCGCATGCGATGACCCGGCCACTCCCGTCCGAAGACGGTGGTGACGTCCGTGTCCCCCGCGTCCCCGTCGACGATGCGCTGCTTGTAGGCCGGGTGGGCATGCGCTTCCACGGAGGCCACCATGCGCGTGCCCACCCAGACGCCGTCCGCGCCATGGAAGAGGGCGCGTGCAGCGCTGAGCCCGTCGGCGATGCCGCCCGCGGCCAGCACCGGCACCGAGTCCGTCAGAGCGCGCAGCTCGCGCACCAGCGCCAGGGTGGGCGTGGTGCTCTGGTTGAGGCCGGACGCCTGCCGGCCCTGGGCGATGAGCCCGTCCACGCCGAGCAACAGGGCCAGCCGAGCCACCTCTCCCGAGGGGGCCTGGGCCCAGACCCGGACGCCCGCGGTCCGCAGCGCCGCCACCCACTCCTCGGGTGGCAGTCCACCGTGGAAGGAGACGATGGGCACGCGCCGGGCGATGCACGTCTCGATGTGCTCGCGCGTGGTGGAATGCCGGCCGTCCCGCTGGGCCATGAGGAAGTTCACGCCGAAGGGGCGCCGCGTGCCTGCCTGGATGGTCTGGAGCCGGACATCCAGGACGTCCGCTGGTTCCGGCGCGGCGCCGAGCATGCCCACGCCGCCGGCTTCCGACACGGCGATGACCAGCGGCGGCAGCGACACGAAGGCCATGCCGTCGCTGACGAACGGATAGTTCACCCCCAACTCACGCGTCAGCCGTGTGTGCAGGGTGTTGCCTTCCAGGACATAAATCGGAGGCCGCCGGGGCTCAGGACTCGAGTCACTGCGCTCGTCGTCGGGCTCGGATTCACGGGAAGAGGGCGGGGAACGTCCGTCATTCGCTCCGTTCATCGGGTCTCCTGAAGCTGGCGGGCTCTTCGGCTTCTCCAAGGTTACCAGCAACCCTCTCGACCGAGAGGCGGGGAGCGGAAGAGGGCCTTCCAGGCTGGTTGCCGGGTAACAGCCGCGCGCCGGGCTTGGTGAGAGTACGGGACTTGAACCCGGGGGTAGGGCAATAGCAAACCCCAGGCAGGATGCGCTGTTACCCGCTATCGCCTTGATCTCACGTCGGTTCGTTGTGCCGCCCTATCCTGTCTCGCCCCGTCTTGTCCCGTTCTCAGCCCCGCTGGAGGGGCACACTGGGGGCACATGCGGCCCACCAGGGGCAACCCGCTCACGGACGCGAGCGGCCCGAATTCCCCAGTCTCGCAGGGCTCACGAGAAGCCCGTGGGAGGCTGACGGTAGCGTGTGCCCTGGCGAGGTGGCGCTGGCGCGGTGCTTCGTGGCGTTTTCTTCGCAAGGACGGCGCAGCGGCCGAGGTGACGCCGGAGGTGTCACCCGCGACGGAGAAGATGCTGCTGACGCATCATCCATGGCCGGACAACGTGCGGAAGCTGCGCAACGCGGTGGAGCGGGCGCTCAATAAGTTGCTGCTGGCGCATCATCCATGACCGGGCAACGTGCGGGAGCTGCGCAACGCGGTGGAGCGAGCGCTCCTCGTGTGGCCGGCGGAGGTGTTGGAGCCGCAGGCGTTCCCGGACCGCATCGCCTCTGCGGCGGGCTCGGTGGTGGCGCTGGGCGGGCCGCACACGCTGGAGGAGGTGGAGCGCGAGCACACGCTGCGCGTCATGGCCTCCGCGCCCACGCTGGACGAGGCCGCCAGGGTGCTCGGCATCGACGCGCCCACACTGTGGTGCAAGCGCAAGAAGTACGAGTCCGGAGGCAAGGGCGAGGGCTGAGCGCACCGCATGGCGCGAGCAGCCCTCGCCGCGGACCGGTCTCAGCTGGCGATTCCGGCGGACCAGCGCTGCGTGAGGTACAGCTCCACGAGCTGCGCGGCGGTGAGCTCGTGCTCCTCGCCCACCGTGGTGCGCTCGGTGGTGACCCCCACCTCGGCGCCGACCACACCGGCGTGGACCCCGACGCCGATGTCACCGTTCACCGTGGTCTTGTCCTGCACGGTGGCCTTGATGTCGACCTTGTCGCCAAGCTGCGTCACCGCCTGCCCCACGTCGCCGTTGGCGATGCTGGTGAACGCGCCGCTGTTCGCGATGTCCTGGAGGTTGCCGGTGATTTCCACATTCACCTCGCGGCCCGCGCTCCCGCCCAGGCCGAGCGCCTGCGCGGTGCCCTGGCGCGAGTCGGTGAGCGTCAGCTTCGCCTCGCTCGCCTGGAGGACCGTCTGGCCCAGCTCGTGCGCGGCGCTCTTCGGGTCCCGCAGGAAGTCGTCCAGGTTGAAGTTCTCCGTCAGGTCGATGCTCTGCTCCAGCTCCACCTTGAGCGACCCCTCGGCTCCGGCCGAGGCATTCGTCGGCAGCGACGCGCTGGCGCCGCCCTTGCCCTGGCTCGGAACCCCCAGGCCCACGCTCGCGCCCGCGTTGGCCGAAACCTCCTGCGACTGGGTGAGCGTCAGCGACGTCGGCTTGCCTCCCTCCATCTCGATGCGCGCCGTGGTGGCCTGGTTCAGGTCCACGCCCGCGCTCGCGCCCGCGCCGAGCACGTCCTGCAGGCCCTTCATGCCCAGGTCGCCCGCGATGTTCCCCTCCGCGCCCAGCTCGAACTCCACCGCGCTCACCTTGTCGCGCAGGCCCGCCAGCTCCGACCGCGGGTCGCCCAGCACGACGTTCAAGCCCAGGCCCAGCAGCGGGTTGCTCCCCGAGGCGCCCGACACGGCGGCCGTGGCCGCGATGAGGCCGGCGGCGTGCTGGGCCTCCTCCAGGGTGTCGAACTGGTACTCCACCTTGGCGCCCGCGGTACCGAACGCGCTGGCGCTCGCGTCCGCCGCCCCCTTGCCGCCCATCTTCCCGACAATGCCCGCCCCCACATCTCCGCTGGCGGAGACGGTGTAGCCCCCACCCGCCTCGTCGCTACGGCTGACGGTCAGGTCTCCCTTGCCGGTGATGCCGACGGCGTAGATATCCGCCTCGGCATTGAGGCCCACGGAGATGCTCTCGCCGGGCTTGAGCTGTTCCATCTGCGTGTTGAAGTCGAGCGCATCCTTGACCGCGCCCACGGTCTTCGCCGAGTCGCGCACCACGCCGGCCGCGCCCTGGAGGGCGCCCCCGACGAGGTCCTGGGCGAAGTCCTGCAGCGGATTGCGCGCCGGCGCGCCCTGGATGGCCTGCCCCAGCTGGTCCAGCCCGTTGGCCACGACGTCCGTCGCCTGGTCCAGTTCCTCGCCCACCTTCTGGGCCGTGTCCTTCAGCGCGTCGCCCGCCTTGGTCCGCAGGTCCTCGAAGAAGTCGCCCACCGTGTCGCGGTCCTGCTGTTTCACGTCGCGCCCGCCGTCGCCCGGCGCCGCGTGTCGCTCGAAGACGTCCTGCGTGTGCTTCTTGGCGACCGGCTCAATCTGCTCCTTGGCCTTCGTCGCCGTCGCCGCCGCCTCCGCGGCCTTCTTCGCGGCTGCCTCCGCGGCCTTCTTCGCGGCCGCCTCCGCCGCGCGCTTCGCCGCTTCCGCCGCGCGTCGAGCGGCATCCGCCGCGCCACCGATGATTCCGCCGATTCCCATGGGATGTCCTGGTTGGGGCGGGCGTCCGCGTCCTCCTGCTCCTCACGGAGTGACGCGGGCACCGCCGGTTCACTGGGGTTGGGGTGGGAGCGCGAGGGGCGTCATGAAGCGCGTCGCCGTTCGCGCGGGAGTGCGAGGCATGCCGCCCCGACACGCCCTCCTCAAGCTTCAGCAACGGCCTTCGTCCTCTGGACGCATGCGGGTTCAGCACCATGGACTGAGGCCCCCCGCGGGATGCGAGGACGTGGACCACGACATGGAAGGCTCCTGCCCGGGGGATGGGCATTCGCATCGAGGAACTTCCGTCATTTTCCTGAGGCTGCGGCGAAAGTTTCGTCGGTTCTTGAGAATTCGGCGGCGGGCCCTGTGGCTCTTTGAGCCCCCCGCCGCGGCAGGGGCGCATGCGGACCGTTGGGGAGCGACCCCATTGAAAGGAGCGCACCCGTGGACGTCATCGACCTGTTGATTCAGCAGCACCGCGAAGTCGACGCGCTGTTCCTGGCGTTCCGCAACGCCTCGGACGACACGAGCCGCAGGGAACTGTGCATCCAGCTCGCGGAGGCGCTCATGCTGCACTCCACCATCGAGGCGCGCTGGGTCTCCCCGAAGGCCTCGCGGGTGGTGGGCGACGAGAAAATCGAGCACGCGGAGTAGGAGCACCAGGAGATGACGAAGCTCCTGGGTGACATCGTGCGGATGCGCGACGACATGAACGCGGTGAAGGCCAAGGTCGGCGCGCTGGAGAAGGTGGTCAAGCGACACATCGCGGACGAGGAGAAGAACATCCTCCCGCAGGTGGCCAGGAACATCACCGAGAAGGATCTCGGCATGTCCTGCAAGGACCTGGTCCGCGAGGCCTCCCGGATTCGGCGTGAGGAGATGAGAGACTGGGGCGGCGCGTCCCTCTGACGCCAGCCTTCGCGGCGCACCCCGGGGGGGCGCCGCGTCCTGCTCCGACACCACCGGGCCTCTTCGTCTCACGCCTCGCGACGGCGCCCCCGCCGACGGCTCCCGGAGGGGTGAACCAGAACGTGCTGCCCCGACCTGGCGCGCTGACCACGGCCACATTGCCGCGAGCCAATCCAGCCCGAGTCTTCGCGACCTGGTCCGATGTGGAGACCAATGCCCAGTGGTTCATCGGGCCGCACGAGCGGTGGGCGCCCGTGAAGCGCGAGCGTCCCTCAAGCAGGTGAGCAGGAGGCGAGCGCGGGGCATGAGGCAGCGGCGAGGAAGGAGCGGGTGAAGGAGAGGACACCGCGAGTGGACTTTCGCCGAGTTGCTCAGGAGGACGTTCGACTTCGACGTGTTCGTATCCGTCCGGCCAAGGACGTGCTGAGAGACGTTGAGTAAGGAGTCGGCGCCGTGGACCCTGGCGTGCATGTCAAAGCCGGAATGGTGGCGGGTTGCTGAGGCCTTCGAGGCGAGCGGACTGACGCAGAAGGATTTCTCCGCGCAGCGAGGCGTGCGGCTGAGCACGCTGCAGTCGTGGGTGTATCGGCGGCGACGTCAGCAGACTGGGAAAGCTGAGACGGTGCGCCTGCTGCCGGTGGAGGTGGCTGGCGTGTCGCAGCCGAGCACGGCGCTGCTGGAGGTGGAGCTGGCCAGCGGTGCGCGCCTGCGATTCGCCTCCGGCACCGACGTGGAGTACGTGGCCCGCCTCGTCGCGGCGCTGGGGCGGTGAGGAATGTTTGCCCTGCCTGCCTCGGTGCGCGTGGTGCTGGCGACTGGGCCGGTGGACATGCGCAAGTCGATAGACGGCCTCATGGCGCTGGTGCGCGCCGAGTGGGGCGAGGACGTCTACTCGGGCCACCTCTTCGCCTTCGTCTCGCGCAAGGGCGACAGAGTCAAAGTGCTGACGTGGAGCCGGGGCGGCTTCGTGCTGCTGTACAAGCGACTGGAGACGGGGAGATTCCGGCTGCCGCCGGTGGACGCTGGCGCGCAGACGGTGCACCTGGACGCGACGCAGTTGGCGATGCTGCTGGACGGCATTGACCTGGCCCAGGTGCGGCGTCAGCCCGCCTGGATGCCTCCCGGGCGCACGGGCACCTGACAGGCCTGGCCCGGGACGAGGTGCGGCGGCGGCGTGTTGAGGCGGAGTGCCGCGCCAGTTACCTCAAGACCACTTCTGCCCCTGGCGCGAGGAGGCGGAGGAACTCAAGGAGCGCCTGACGTCGCTGGAAGCGAAGATGGCGACGCCGCGAAGAAGAAGCGCCAGCAGCGGGCGGCCCGGAACGCCGAGGAGGCGCCCGTGTGAGAGATTCGCCACGCCGTCCCCACGGAGGAGCGCCACTGCCCGGCGTGCGGCGGCGAGGACTTACGGCCGCTGGGCAAGGGCTGTGCTTCGGTGCTGTACGAATACGTGCCGGCGCGCTTCGAGAAGCAGGTGCACGTGCAGGAGGTGCTGGCGTGCGCGTGCGGCCGGGGCGTCGTCACCGCCCCACCTCCGGCGCGGGTGGTGGACAGGGGCGAGTACGGCCCGGGCTTCATTGCCCACGTGGTGACATCGAAGTGCGCGGACGCCATGCCACTGCACCGGCTGGCCCAGCGGGTGGAGATAAGCGGCGTGCCCATGAGCCGAAGCACGCTGACGGACCTCTACCACCAGGCCGCCTCGGTGCTGCTGCCTCTCTCCCAGCACCTCTTGCAATGCATTGCCGCCGCGGACGTGGTGTGGGCCGACGAGACGCCGCTGCGCGTGCTGGACGTGAAGAAGACGAAGCTGGGCTACCTCTGGACTTTCCTCACCCTGAATGACGCGGGCGAGTGGCTCATCGGCTACCGCTTCAGCATGGGCCGCACCAGCAAGACGCCCAAGGAAGTCCTGGGCGGCACCGAGGGCGCGCTCGTGGTGGACGCATACACCGGCTACAACGCGGTGACGCTGCCAAAGGGCCGGGTACGCGTCGGGTGCTGGGCCCACGTGCGTCGCCGCTTCTTCGACGCGCTGGCCACCGCGCCCGAGGCGCGTGAGGCCTTGGACTTCATCCTCGAGCTCTACCGGGTGGAGGCCCAGGCGAGAGGCGCGGACGTGGTTCGTACCGCTGCCCACCGCGAGCTGCGCCAGCAGCACAGCGCTCCCGTCCTCACGCGACTGCACGTCTGGCTTGAAATGCAGGCGCCGCGTCACCCGCCCAAGAGTCCGCTGGGCCAGGCCATTTCCTACGCGGTGAAGCAGTGGGAGGCCCTCACGCGCTTCGTGGAGAATGAGCGACTTCCTCTCGACAACAACCGCTCGGAATCGGCGCTGCGGAAGGCGGCTCTGGGCCGTAAGAACTTTCTCTTCGTCGGCCACGAGGTCGCGGGTGAAAACCTCGCGGGCCTCTACGCACTGGTGGCCACCTGCGAGGCCAACCAGGTCAACCCCGAGGAGTATCTGGCCGACGTGCTGCTGCGGGTGCAGACGCATCCCAACTCCCGCATCGGTGAGCTGCTACCCCACGAGTGGAAACGTCGACGCGTCGCCGAGCCACCTGACTCAGCCCTGCAGTCCAGTCCCTGAACTCCTCGCTCCTCGCGGCGCTCGCCGAACACGGCCTACGGCCGCCTGCAACCGTGCGCGCCACGTCCTTGGCCGGACGGTTACGAACTGACGCACCTGGTCCTGGTAGGCGTCACCCTTGGTTGGCCTCGCAGTAGTCGCGGAGCGCCTCGGCGTCCGCCAGCGCGTTGTGCGGCACCCGGCTGGTGCTCGCCGTGTTGAAGCCCGGCAGGCGCTGGAACTTCATGTCGAAGTCTGGCACCGGCTGCATGCGCCCCGGGCCGGTGATGAGCAACGCCAAGAGGTGCTCGAAATCGGTCGGCCAGTCCGCGACGACGACCATGTGCCCCACCGCTCGTTCCCGCATGAACGTCGCCAGCTTCCGCGACGCAAGCTCGCGCGAGACGACCTCGCTGCCGAGGCGGGGGACAACGTGCGTCTCCACCCACGGGTCGGTCTGTCCCACCCACTCGACCGCGACGTAGAACGACTCCAGGGCGGGGTCGGCCGGCACGAGCGCGAGGGACATCAGCTCGCCGCCGAAGCGGGTGTACTCGGCGTCCATGTAGTAGCGCATCACGGTTTCCTCGTGTTGGTACTGCGATAACTGGCAGCGGTAGCCAGTGCTCGGACACTGGTGGCGCCGCGACGCTTCTCCGCGCGGACGTCCTGGACGGTGCGCACGACGGTGCCGTCCAGCGCCGCGAGCGCCTCCTCGGGGGTGGTGGCGATGGCGATGGTGAGCCCCGCGGCGCTGAGTTGGGCGTGGAGCTCAACCTGGGCTGGCTTCATCCTCCCGCCTTTCGCCGCCTTCACCTCGATGAACACCACGCGGCCGCCGCGGACACACAGCAGGTCCGGCAGCCCGGCGCCGTTGAGGCGGAGGACGAACCACCCGGCCAGTCGGATGCGCTCGACGATGGGGCCCTCGTTGGCGTCCCGGGCGAGGGCGTAGCGGTTGCACCGACTCACGTCAGCCTCCAGTCGCCGCGTGCGGCCACCACCTGACGCACCCGGGCGCGCAGATCGGCCGGGGGCAGCACCACGCCCCACCAGGGCGGCACCAGCGCCTGGCCGCGCTCCAGCCCCACCTCGTGGAGCACCTGGGCGCCCGGGTATGCGCCCGCGGCGAGTTGGGCCAGGGGCTGGCGAATGTCCGCGTCGCGCAGGCACGTCATGGGCGGCTCCGGTAGAATGCGGACGTGGGCGCTCCAGCCCACAAGCATGGGGGAACACCGCAATGGCCGATAGCAGCGACAGCACCGACTGGACGAAGGTGCTGCTCAAGTGCCCGGAGTGCGGGAAGGAGAAGCCGGTGGTTCCCGACTTCGGCCTCATGACGCTGGACGGGCATCCGCCATCCCCTCAGTCCAGGTGCAACGTGTGTCGCATCGCCATCGTGACCAGCCACCTCTGACGTCACGGCTTCAGTCCTCCTTCGCGGATGCGGTCGTGGAGCAGGCAGGTGCAGCGGCACTGGCCGTGGGTGCGCGAGAAGCGGCAGCCGCGCTCGTGGCGCCCGTACCTGTCCAGGGCCGTGGCCACCTTGAGCAGCATCGCCTCCAACTCGGCGACGCTTCGCTCCAGGCGCCAGACTGCGGCCATTTCTGGTCCCTCAAGCAGGTGCGCAGGAGGCGAGCGCGGGGCATGAGGCAGCGGCGAGGAAGGAGAGGACACCGCGAGTGGACTTTCGCCGAGTTGCTCAGGAGGACGTTCGACTTCGACGTGTTCGCCTGCGTGAGGTGAGGAGGCAGGCTTAAGGGTGTTGGCGTACGTGAAGGGGGCCCCCGGGGTGCGGGCGATTGTGGAGCACCTGGGCTTGCCCACGGCCTGTGCGAGGTTGGCCCCGGCACGAGGGCCACCCCAGGCCGTGTGGTGTTGAGGCTCAAGAGGCGCCAACAGGCCAAGGCTCCTGCCACGCACCTGATGGGAGCGCGGCCTGGGCAGGCGTGTGCCCCAAGGGGGCTCAAGCGGCCTGTCCACCGGCCGGGAGCATCGCTCGGGCGGCCCCGTCAGCGGCCCTCCTCGACCCCTCTGCACCCTCCCTCCCCTCAACAGGGCCCCCATTCCTCTTATGCGCCACGCAGATTCCCTCGCGCACGCGGCCACAGCGCCCCTTGCGCTGGTCGGCGCTGGCCTGGGAGACCGGCTCGATGTGCAGGCGCGTGACGCCCGAGCGCGGGTCATAGCGCGACAGGCGCGCCACCCCCGTGTCCACGACGTACACGATTCCCGGGATGGTGACCGACGTCTCCGCGACGTTGGTGGCGAGGATGACCCGGCGCTCGGGGATGGTGGCGAAGACGCGCGACTGCTCGGCGGCCGACAGGCGCGCATACAGGGGCTGCACCACCGTGCCGCGGAGCTCGCGCGCGTTCAGGGCATTCTCGGCCTCGCGGATTTCCCGCTCCCCTGGGAGGAACACGAGGACGTCCCCGTCCGGGTCGAGCGAGAGCACGTCCGCCACCGCATCGGCGACGGAGTCTGCGAGCTCGGTGTCCTCGGGAGGCGGCTCGTAGAGCACGTCCACCGGAAAGGTGCGGCCCTCCACCTGGATGACCGGCGCCCCTCCGAAGAACTGCGAGAAGCGCTCGGTCTCGATGGTGGCCGCGCTCACCACCACCTTGAGGTCGGGGCGCCTGGGGAGGATGCGCTTGAGCCACCCGAGCAGGAAGTCGATGGTGAGGCTGCGCTCGTGGGCCTCGTCGAGCACGATGGTATCGTAGCGGCTCAGGAGCGGGTCGCTGTGGAGCTGCGCGAGCAGGACACCGTCGGTCATGAACTTCACGGCCGTGCGCCGGGACGAGCGGTCCTCGAAGCGAATCTGGTAGCCGACGTCCGTGCCCAGCTCGGTGCCCAGCTCGCCCGCCACGCGCGCCGCCACGCTCGTCGCGGCGATACGCCGGGGCTGGGTGACGCCAATCTGGCGCGGGCGGCCGCGCCCCATGGCGAGCAGGACCTTCGGCAGCTGCGTCGTCTTCCCCGAGCCGGTGGCCCCCGCGACGATGACCACCTGATGGGCGGTGATGGCCGCGGTGGTGTCCTCCACCTGGCTCGAGATGGGCAGCTCGGGGGGGAAGCGCAGGGTGGGCAGGCCGCCGGGGGTGGGGACGGGTGATTCGCCGGACATGACCTCCTGGCCTGGCACTGAAGCGCGCGCCGCGCCCCTGACGAATCGTGTGGGCGCCTGCCCGCCCGGCGCTCTGGGAGGGGCCCTCCTGCTTGGAGCGCGGCCCCAGCCCGCGGGAGGGCCCTGGGACAGGCCCTCCCGCGAAGCCGAGCGACTACCAGATGCAGGCGAGCCCGTAGGACGAGGTGGGGAGCCCCGAGAGCGCCCCGTCCGGGACCACCCCGTACGCCGTATACGGATAGGTCGTGGCGTACTTGCGCATGCCGGGGGTGCTGGGGTTGATGAAGCCCGTTACGTACACGGTGGAGCTGGAGCGCTCACGCACGACCGCGCCGCACCACGGCTCGCTCGAGATTTCCGCCAGCGTGCCCAGGGGAACCCACTTCACGCTGCCGTAGCCGCCGAAGTAGGCGATGTCCGAGGGGTCGGTGAGGAGGTACTTGGCGCCGGCGACCCAGAGGTAGATGTCGCTCGTCGTGCGCTCCATGACCAGCAGGCTCTGGGCGTAGGTGAAGTCGATGAAGGGGTCGGACCAGTTGCTGTTCGGAATGTCGTAGACGACCCTCCAGTCATCCCAGGCATCCAGCTCCGTGGCGTTGGGAATCCACCAGGGCCGCTGTCCGACGACGACATAGATGCGGGAGCTGCCAATCTGCCGGAAGAGGGTGCCGTCCCTGGGCACCTGGGTATACCCGTCGATGGTGGCCTGGGGCAGGGCCACCGTCGTGCGCCCCGAGTAGAGGCTGTGCTGCGCGGGCGGGATGTAGAAGCGCGCGCCTCCCGCCACGTAGTAGCGGTTCGAGGTCCCGATGCCGAGCAGGACGACGTCATCCGGCGCGTCGACATATCCAGCGAAGGCTTGTGCTCCGAAGAGGCTCAGTCCCAGGACGAGCCAGCGGGTGATGCATGCAAGGGGTGAGGTGACACGCACGGATTTTTCTCCTGTCATGAGGGGCTGCTGCTTGTCTGTGTCGCGCCCGAGAGGCTAGACAGGTGCTCTACGAAGGCAGCTTTCATGTCTGGTCATTCCTCCTGGCATTTCACGGAGGAATCCCAGTGCATGGACAGACTGTCACTCGGAGTGAGGGGGGGGCGGCCGAGAATATGACGATGACAGCGAAATCAGAGACACCCACGGGCGTGCCGCCGCCACGAATCGACCGCGGCGACGTGCACTGGCTCGCGCCCGATGACTCGCGGGGCCCCGCGCCCGAATACGCACATCCCCATGTGGTGGTGCAGGACGACGTCTTCAACCACTCGCGCATCACCACGATGGTGGTGTGCGCGCTCACCTCGAACCTGCACCGCGCCACGGAGCCCGGCAACGTCCTGCTGGAGCCGGGCGAGGGCGACCTGCCCAAGCAGAGCGTCGTGGTGGTGTCGCAGGTCTCCTCGGTGGAGAAGGCGCGCCTCGGAGCGCGCATCGGCTCGCTGTCCGAGGCGAGGGTGGAGCAGATCCTGGCCGGCCTGCGCTTCCAGCAGGCGTCGTTCTTCCGGCGCTAGCGCGGGCTCAGGGCTCGTTGAAGACGAGCAGCCCGCGCGCGGTGTCCACGACGTATACATGGCCGTCGCCCGGCACGCGGATGCCGATGGCGCCCTCAAGCAGGTTGTCGGTGCGCTCCGGGTCGTCCTCGCGGAAGGTGTTGAAGTAGGCAATCTCCTTCGGCTCGGGTGGAATGGACACGTCCAGCACGCGCAGCTACTTCACCCCCAAGGATTGCATCGACGGGACGAAGACCGTGCTCACCGGTCATGATGATTGGTCCAACCTCCGCTTCGATTTCCGCGCCTACAGTGACGGGAACATGGCGGTAGCGGGTGCACTGCCCGTCGGGGAAATGGACCCAGAATCACTCTTTGCCACGGGTGCATCGCTGGACTCCGACGGCGATGGTGTCGCCAATGCGGACGACAACTGCATCGTGACCGCGAACCCGGGACAGGCGGACCTCAATGGCAATGGATTCGGGGATGCCTGCGAGCCTGCCTCCGCCGCGACTGACTTGTCAGCGACGACTTCCGCCTCGCCATCGACGGCACAAGTGGGCTCCAACCTCACGCTGACGCTCACCGTGACAAATGGCGGAACCAGTCCCAAAGGTCAGGTCTTCCTCTCACAGGTCCTGCCCGACGGCGTGACCTTCTTCTCTGTGACGTCCTCGCAGGGAAGCTGCCAACGCAACGGTTCGGCGGTAGGCTGTGATCTGGGGGCATTGGGCGCGAGCGCCAGCTTGACCGTGACGGTGGTCTTGCAGCCGCTGAGCATTGGGAGCATCACCACCTCCGTGGAGGCCACCGGGTCGCTGGTGGACATCAATGATGCGAACAACACCGCGGACCTGAGCATCACCGTCATCCCCTGGGTGCTCCGAAGTAAACGGGTCCATCCGTGGCGAGCGACGGTGGGCCCTCCCCGGTGGACATCGGTCCAAGTCCGATGTCCACCGGGGGCTCCTATTCCCCCGAGTCAGCGAGGCCATCGGTGAGACTGGAATCAAAGGTGCGAAGGGGGTTGAGAACAGCCGCCTTGCTCCTGCTCCTCGCCGGAGGATGCCGGAGCCCATCCCTGCTCACCGACGGGCGAACCCATGAAGCCCTCCCCGGACAGGAAGCCTCGCCCGCCAGGCGCATGGGCGGAGGGCCCTGGCTGCTTCAGGTCCGCAAACAGGACTTGTGGGTCCGCACCCCTGCTGGGGACAGCGAGTACGCACTGACACGGACCGGGCGGGTGGTGGCCACCCGCCCCTACGGAAACGGGCTGGGATGGAGCGGCGTCGCCATCTCTCCCGATGGGCGCCAGGTGGCCTATGTCGAACGCCCGGAAGCGCAGGAGCACGAATCCCCGGGCCGATGGGCCCTCCTGTGGATCGTCAATTCGGATGGCTCGGGTCGACGCATGCTGCTGGACCTTCGCGAGCACGCGCTGACGCCGGGGCCGTTCCGCGCGGGCCCCATCCTCTGGTCCTCGGATGGCGCCCGGATCGCATTCTCCCTGGAGTCCTTCGCGCGAACTGGTCCGGAGTCGCGGCCCTGCCCGCTCGCGGAGGTCCACACGGTGGAGGTGGGTTCAGGCAAGGTGGAGCGGCTCTTCGAGAGTCCAACGCACGGGATGCTCACCCCCCGAGGGTGGAGCGCACAGGGGACCGTCTCCTTCTCGCTGCTCTCCTGTGAGGCAACCGCCGAGGTCGGGAAGGACGGCCGCTTCTTCGAATTCGAGCCAGGAAGAGGCATACGAGACACGCACGCGCGCGGTGCGGTTTCCTCCGACGGGGTGCATACGCTCCTGCTGCCAGCGACACCGGAAGCCGGGGTTCCCACCGCATTGCTGGATGGAAGGAAGGTGGATGCCCCTCCCGAGGTCGACACCCGACTCCTGCGCCACGTGGCCTGGATGCAGCACCAACCCGTGGCCTATCTCACGACCTACTCAGGACAGTCACGCTCCTGCGCCTTCGACCGTGTGCCCGCGCCAGCGCTCTTCCAGGCGAACTTCGACGCGTCGCGACCGGGCATCGAGCCGAGAACGGGACTGGGTGGACTCATGGTCCTCGCGTTCTCACCCGACGACGCACACGTCCTCGCCGCGACGGTCCTGCTGCGCTCCCAGGCAAGCGAGGTGTGCTGGCCGGACACCTTCGATTCGCTCCTGGTGATGGAACGCGTCCAGTTGGAGAACAGCCCCACCCTGACCGCGCTCTCCGCTTCCAGCATCCGGCTCGACGTGCCGGCATCGCAGATGGGACCAGAGCTTCAGGGCTTCGTGGGCTGGGTGCGGTAGCACTCGAACCCACGAAGAACGCAATTTTTCGGCTCGGCCTTGCAAGTAACGCCTCACTACCATGCGCTGGTGCCGGAAGGCGTCTTCGTGCCGGGGGAGGGCGGCGTGCGCTTCGAGGCGTTGCCGCCGCCCACGCAAGGGCCTGCATGCCAACGACAGGCAGGGACTGGAACGGCGATGCCGCTACGGGGCGCGCGGTGCGCTGGCGCTGGAGCGGCTGTCACGAGCGGAGGATGGCCGCATCGCCTATCGGATGAAGCGCCCGCTGCCGGACGGCACCACGCACCTGCTCTTCACCGGGCTGGAACTGTTACGGCGTGTAGCGTCCCTGGTACCTCCGCCTCGGGCAAACCTCACGAGATTCCACGGCGTCTTCGCTCCAGGCGCCAGACTGCGGCCATTTCTGGTCCCTCAAGCAGGTGCGCAGGAGGCAAGCGCGGGGCTTGAGGCAGCGGCCAGGAAGGAGCGGGTGAAGGAGAGGACACCGCGAGTGGACTTACGCCGAGTTGCTCAGGAGGACGTTCGACTTCGACGTGTTCGCCTGCGTGAGGTGTGGAGGCAGGCTCAAGGGTGTTGGCGTACGTGAAGGGGGCCCCGGGGTGCGGGCAATTGTGGAGCACCTGGGCTTGCCCACGGCCTGTGCGAGGTTGGCCCCGGCACGAGGGCCACCCCAGGCCGTGTGGTGTTGAGGCTCAAGAGGCGCCAACAGGCCAAGGCTGCTGCCACGCACCTGATGGGAGCGCGGCCTGGGCAGGCGTGTGCCCCAAGGGGGCTCAAGCGGCCTGTCCACCGGCCGGGAGCATCGCTCGGACGGCCCCGTCAGCGGCCCTCCTCGGCCCCTCTGCACCCTCCCTCCCCCTCAACAGGGCCCCCATTCCTCTTATGCGCGACAGCGGCAACAGCGGTCTTGATGGCGTTCATGGATAATACGCAGTCGAGCGGCCGGTTGATTCCGGCTGCGGCAGGGCATTGCAACGCGCTCGCAAGCCCTTGAGCAGCCCTGACGCCCCTCCCTGCGGTGCATGTCGCACGCATGCCTGCCGCACGACTCCAGGCAACACGCGGCAGCGAATCACTGTCTTATTTTATCAACAAAGCATGAATACACACCCAAGGGGAGGCGCAAACAAGAACCAGCGGCAACACCAATCCATTGGCACGCCAATTCCAGGGGCGGCGCCTGCCCAACCGGAAGAACTCCCCTTCCTTGACGGGGGAGAAGAATGCCCAGTGAGGGCACTCCCCGCGATTCCATGGGCGCTGGCATCGAACCGATGACGCCTGCATGCCATCAATGGATGGAAGCAATCCGGCACGCCCAGGCACTCCGCAACTCATCGCAGCCTTTGTGCAACATTCCCCAAAGGCTGTCCGACCGAAAGGCAACTTGCAATTGAACGGCGCAGTCCACTAAACCCACTCAAAGCAAGAATCTAGACTTCGGAGATCCCCATGAGGTTCATTCCCGTTGTTTGCCTGACGCTCTCGCTGATTGCGTGTGGCTCGCCGGACGCCGTGCAGCGCGAGGACGCCTTGGAGGCGGTCACACACGAGGAAGCAGCGGCATCAGAAGAGGCGCGGAGTCAGGCGGAATGCTCCGGCGCAGAAGACGATGCGTCCGCTCAGGCATGCGTCAAGCGCTGCTCAGGGGGCCTGCAGGCGGGCCAGCACTGCAGCACCGACTCCAACTGTGGCAAGACGTGCTCGGGGGGCCTGCAGGCGGGCCAGCACTGCAGTACCGACTCCAACTGTGGCAAGACGTGCTCGGGGGGCCTGCAGGCGGGCCAGCACTGCAGCACCGACTCCAACTGTGGCAAGACGTGCTCGGGGGGGACCTCCGCGGGCCGGGCCTGTAATACCGACGCCAACTGCCCCAACGGGCTCTGCAATTCGCACCTCTGCAACTCGCACCTCTGCAACTCGCATCTCTGCGTGACGTACTGCTGAGTCACTCGACTCGGCAACACCGCCTCCCCTGAGCCGGTCGCTTTCTCAGGGGGTAGCGGCTTCCGGCGCCGCCTTCGCGAAGAGCACCAGTCCCCCAAGGAGGATGTGGAAGACCGCGATGGCGCTGATGAACAAGGGCCATCTCCGGTGTGGTCACCCCCTGGCCCTCCGGGAAGCTGCGGCGCGGGTCGCTGTGGCCATGGACCACCTGACCTGGATGCGGTCCCCCACGCGCAACCGCTTCCACAGCTCCGAGGAGATGTTCCGCCGGTGTTCCAGCCGCTGGGTGCCGTCCACGGGGGTGAAGGCGTAGATGAGCACGTAGTCGCTGTCATCCGTGCCCGCGAGGAACCTCTTCTTCACCACCGTGCCTTCCGTGCCCCGCCCCTCTCGGACGATGCGCAGGTCGCGCTGGTAGCTCCCCCAGACCGCCACGGTCATGAAGACCCTCACCACCACGAACACCCCACCCAGGACTCGTGCCGCGATACGAGCATAGGAATGACAGGAGCGCTATTGGGGGTAGCTGGCGGGAGCAGAGCGGGAGGTGAGGGACGCTGACGGGGAGCCCATGAGCGGCACGCCGGGCCGGCGCAGAAGCCCTTTATCTCCAGCAGGCACATGCCAGCCCAGCCCAGCCGCCTTCCCAGGCGGGGCGAGGCAGGGGCCTGGCGCTCTTGGCTGGCTGTGGCGGCTTGAGCTTCAACACCACGCGGCCTGGGGAGGCCCGCGCGCTCCCTCAAGCAGGTGCGCAGGAGGCGAGCGCGGGGCATGAGGCAGCGGCCGGGAAGGAGCGGGTGAAGGAGAGGACACCGCGAGTGGACTTTCGCCGAGTTGCTCAGGAGGACGTTCGACTTCGACGTGTACGCCTGCGTGAGGTGTGGAGGCAGGCTTAAGGGTGTTGGCGAACGTGAAGGGGGCCCCCGGGGTGCGGGCGATTGTGGAGCACCTGGGCATGCCCACGGCCTGTGCGAGGTTGGCCCCGGCACGAGGGCCACCCCAGGCCGTGTGGTGTTGAGGCTCAAGAGGCGCCAACAGGCCAAGGCTGCTGCCACGCACCTGATGGGAGCGCGGCCTGGGCAGGCGTGTGCCCCAAGGGGGCTCAAGCGGCTTGTCCACCGGCCGGGAGCATCGCTCGGGCGGCCCCGTCAGCGGCCCTCCTCGGCCCCTCTTCACCCTCCCTCCCCCTCAACAGGGCCCCCATTCCTCTTATGCGCTATGCTCGAACCGCACCTGTCGGTGACCACGGGCAGCGAGAACGCCAGCGTCACCTTCGGCGCGCTGCCCTCGGGAGCCACCGCCTCGAGCGTCACCTTCCAGATCGCGCTGCACCGCCACGGGAGCCAGCGGTGTGCCGGTGGCCATCACCGCGTGCGCCCTGACCGACGGCGACTTCGTGAACAGGTTCCAGCCGCCCGTGGACACCGGCTGCGTGCCGGATGACCTGGGCCCGGGGTTGTGGATCCGCGCGAGCCGATCGCGTGTTGACGGTCGACCTCGACGCAGCTCGCCCTGCATCGCTGCTGGTGGTGCGCGGCATCACCGCCGATGTGGTCGCCGAGCTCTCGGTCGACGGCGAGTCCTGGGCAGGCGTCGGAATGGACGGCATCGTCGGATCGTTCATCCCCGCGACCAGCGCCCGCTACATCCGCCTGCGCAGCAAGACCGACAACGGCGGGCTGTCGCTGAGTCTGACCGAGCTCTTGCTGTGGTGACGCCGTCCCCAAGGCGTCGGTGCGCTGGCTGAGCGATGGCGCATCCCTGCGGTCGACGGTCGAGATACCAAGAGTGCGCTTGCAGGGCGAGCGGGCGGACGAGCGGACGCTGTCAGGGCGCAAGGCAGCTCGAGCGTTGACATCCACGGTCAAGTCTGGTGAATGTTTGACCCCATAGGAATCCGTTCTCGCGCGCTCAGGTATGCGAAACGCTCCTGCGTCGATGGCGCCCTCGCTCGCGTCCGACGTTCCTTGCCCCGGCCTCTGCGCCGCTCGGCATTCCATCCACCCGGAGTCCACTGACTCCGGTGCATGGGGCGCGTGCGCCCACGTGCATGAACCTGCGGGACGGTCGCCGGCGCCCAGGTGCGCCGGGCAGCTCCCCTGCTCGAGGTGTGTCCAGATGGCTCTTCGTGTCGCGATCATCGGAGCTGGCCCCAGCGGCTTGGCCCAGTTGCGTGCGTTTGAATCCGCTGCCCGCAAGGGAGCGGAGATCCCGGAAATCGTCTGCTTCGAGAAGCAGGAGGATTGGGGCGGGCTCTGGAACTACACGTGGAGGACCGGCCTGGGACGCTACGGCGAGCCGGTGCACGGCAGCATGTACCGGCACCTGTGGTCGAACGGTCCGAAGGAGGCGCTCGAGTTCGCCGACTACTCCTTCGACGAGCACTTCGGCCGGCCGATCCCGTCCTATCCGCCGCGCGAGGTGCTCTACGACTACATCCGCGGGCGGGTGGAGAAGTGCGACGTCCGCAAGTACATCCAGTTCAACACCATCGTTCGTTGGCTCTCCTGGTCCGAGGAGACCCGGAAGTTCACCGTGGTGGTCGACGACCTCGCCAAGCGCGAGGTCCGCGAGGAGTCGTTCGACCGGGTGGTGAACGCAACCGGCCACTTCTCCACGCCGAACGTGCCCTTCTTCGAGGGCATCGACTCCTTCCCCGGTCGCGTGCTGCACGCGCACGACTTCCGCGGCGCCGAGGAGTTCGCGGGAAAGAATCTCCTGCTGATCGGGAGCAGCTACTCCGCCGAGGACATCGGCGTGCAGTGCCACAAGCTGGGCGTGAAGTCGGTGACCATCAGCTACCGGTCCGCCCCCATGGGCTTCAGGTGGCCCAAGGGCATGAAGGAGGTACCACTGGTGAAGCGGTTCGAGGGGAACCGCGCGCACTTCGCGGATGGGACCTCCGCGACGCTCGATGCGGTCATCCTGTGCACGGGTTACCAGCACAAGTACCGCTTCCTTCCCAATGCGCTGCGCCTGGAGAGCCACAACCGGCTCTACCCGCCGGGGCTCTACAAGGGCGTGTTCTGGCAAGGCCAGCCGGAGCTCGCCTACCTGGGGATGCAGGACCAGTACTACACCTTCAACATGTTCGACGCCCAGGCATGGCTGGTGCGCGACGTGATCATGGGGCGCACCGCGCTGCCGTCCGCCGAGGAGCGCGAGGCGGACATCGCGGCATGGGTCGAGCGTGAGGAAGGGATCCAGGATTCGTTCGGGGCGGTGGACTTCCAAACCGCCTACATCCGGGACCTGCTCGACCGCACCGACTACCCGGGCTTCAGCGTGGAGAAGGTCGCGGAGCTGCTGAAGCAGTGGCTGCGCGACAAGCAGGAGGACATCCTCGGCTACCGCGACCGCACCTTCACGTCGCTCGTCACCGGCACCCGCGCCACGCCGCACCGTCGCAAGTGGATGGACGAGTTGGACGACTCGGCGGAGAACTTCCTCGCCGAGGCCCCGGAGCGCAGGGCCGGGTGAGGGGCCCCGGAGGGATGGACCCCGGCGCCGGGGCCGCGCGGCCAAGAAGCGTCGCTCGACGATGACCTCCTTAGGCCTTCCGCTGCCGGCATCCCTACAGGCGGCAAAGGGCGTTTCCGTGCAGGCATTGGCGTAGACGGGGCGACAGGTTCGCAGCGGTGGACCCGGCGGCGTGGAGGGCCTCGTCTTCGGCGGAGCGCTCGAGGCCCTCCGCTGCGGAGAGAAGCGCGAAGGCGCAACGGAACGGGGCCTTATGGTTCCCCCACTCCCGGAGCGCTCGCGCCACCTCGCCAACTCCTGCGCGTGCAGTCACCGGGTCCGGATGGAGGACGGCGACGCGTCCGGCCATCGTCTCGTATCGCCCGGAGACCCGAGAAGTCCCCTGCGCAGACGTGGACCTGCTTCACGCATCCCCGCGCGGGCGCCAGCGGAGAGCAGCCCTTCGCGGGGCGAGCTCCCCGCCCGGGAGCACAAGGTTGAAGGCCGAAACGCTCCCTCAAGCAGGTGCGCAGGAGGCGAGCGCGGGGCTTGTTCACCAAGGCCCTGTCAGAAGCGCAGGTGAGGGCTGAGCACCACCGTCGGCCCCGCCCCCGTACAGATGTTGTCATGGGGCCGGGTGTTGATGTCGCAGCTCTGGAAATACCCTGCCAAGGTGAGGCCTAGCGGGCCATGGATTCGGACTTCCAGACCGCCGCCCGCGGCCAGTGCCAGGTGCGAATTGGTGTATCGATAGGGAGCAAACGCGTCCGTTCTGATTTTGGAGGAGGTGCTGCGTCCCACGCGCAGCGCCACCCAGGGCGAGACACGCCGGTCCCGGAAGAAACGGTAGCGTGCCTCTCCGGCAATCCCCCGGAACTCGCCCCACGGGTGCTCCCGGAGTTCGGCTTGCTCGGACAGGGCCGAATCCAAGGCCCAGGTGGTTCTGAATCTGCGACCCCACTGCAACGCGAGCCCGAATTCCAAACCCACAGGTGTCGCCACGAGCAGATGGGCGCTCAGGAGATGGCCTCGCGTATTGGCGTTCTTGCCGGCGAAAAGGCCTCCTCCGCCGGAGAGCAGAAGCCCCCACCCTGGCGACGGCCATGGCTCCGCGCTCGCAGCGACAGGAAGCAACAGGCTGAGAAACAGGGCTAACGGCATCCAGCGCGCAGGCATCGATTCAATCCCCCTTGAACACGCACACCGGCCCGAGTGCGGGGTGAACATACCCCAAGGCGACGCTGGGCGGGCACTGGGACAGCGTGTGCCCAAGGTCGATGGCAACGGGTTGCGCCAGTCGGTGGGGATGTCTCCGTCGACAACGCGCCATGCGACTGGACGTCTCAATGCACCGTCCCCGCAATCACTTTCACCCCATCCGGTGTCAGAAATACACCATTGCAGTACGTGAAGATCCCCATACACAGCGCGCGTCCTTGATTCGGGGACAATTCGCAATGAGGGGGAAGTCATGAAGAGGTTCAATACGTTGGGAGTTGTGGGTCTGCTCTCTCTGGCCGCTGTGGGTTGCGGTGGCGAGTACACGCCAGAGGAAGAGCAGGCGATGCAGCAGCCGGAGTTGGGGGATGTGGAGCAGGCCGCTGAGTCCGCGTATGTCGACGCGGGCCAGACGCGGGACTTCTCTGCGTGGTTGTTTGGCACCACGCCGTTCACCATCGAGAACCCCTCGCCCATTGCAACGCCGTACACCGCCTACTGCGGCGGCAACAGCATCAGTGGCACCGTCCCCGCCAACGGTTCACACAACAACATGAACCTTAACTGCGCGTGGCTCGGTGCGCGGCTGTACGTGCGCAACAATGGCACGTCGGTTGGCGTCCAGAAGCTCCTCGTCCGCACCTGGTAACACGTCGGACCTGGCAGCACCGCCATCCGGATGGCGTCCTCGGGGAACCCTCTGCAGGGGGTTCCCCTTTTCATCGTGCGCGGGTCCTTGACTGAACGTGATTTCAGGCCAACGGCAGGCGTGTGAAGGCACGCCCCATCGACAATCCGCCTAACCCGTGGGCGAGCACCGAGGTGGAGTACCTGGACGAAATCCCACCGTCGAAGCTGGAGGTCCTTGAGGACCACAGCCGGCAGGTGCTGTCGCACAACGACAGCCCGGACGTGGGCTTCAACTGGAGCGTCAATCCGTACCGGGGCTGTCTCCACGCCTGCGCGTACTGCTACGCGCGGCCCACGCACCAGTACCTGGACCTGGGCGCGGACACCGACTTCGAGACGAAGCTGGTGGTGAATCCCCGCGCGCCGGAGCTGCTGCGCGAGGCCTTCGAGAAACCGTCCTGGAAGGGCGAGACGGTCGTCTTCAGTGGTGTCACCGACTGCTACCAGCCCCTGGAAGCGTCCCTACGCCTGACGTGCGGCTGCTCCCTCAAGCAGGTGCGCAGGAGGCGAGCGCGGGGCATGAGGCAGCGGCCAGGAAGGAGCGGGTGAAGGAGAGGACACCGCGAGTGGACTTACGCCGAGTTGCTCAGGAGGACGTTCGACTTCGACGTTGGTGTAGCCCCCTGAAGAGTCGGACAGGCTCGTTCGGCTAGAAAGCGAGTCTGATGATGGAGAAGAAGACGACAGAGGACGCCCCGGAGGCGGATGGTGCCGAGCCAGGAGGACGGCGGCGCCGTTACTCGGCAGAGGAGAAGCTGCGGATGCTCTCCGAGGCAGAGTCGCCCGGCAGCAGTGTGTCGCTGGTGGCGCGCAAGTACGGCGTCAACCCCAGCCAGTTGTTCCGCTGGAGGCAGCTGAAGGAGGCCGGCAGCGTGTCGGGGCTGAAGGCCGGCGAGGCCGTGGTGCCCGAGTCCGAGATGCAGCAACTCAAGGCGCAGGTGCGCGAGTTGCAGCGGATGTTGGGCAAGAAGACGCAGGAGGTGGAAATCCTGCGGGACGCGATTGCCCTGGCGCGCGAAAAAAAACTGCTGTCGCCCGCGGCCTTGTCGAAGCTGGAGGGCATGCTGTGAGTGCGGTGTCTCGGGTGCTGGGCGTCTCTCGCTCCAACCTGATGCGCACTCCGGGACCTCGGCGGCCCCGGGCGACCGACACCGATGCCGACCACCAGGCGCTGGAGGAACTCAAGGCCGTTGTCGGCCAACGCGTCACCTACGGGTACCGCCGAGCCGGCGCCGTCCTCAACCGGCAGCGCCGCCAGGAGGGCAGGCCCGCCCTCAACCACAAGCGCGTCTACCGTCTCATGCGCCAAGGCCGCCTGCTGCTGCAACGGCATACCGGCAAGCCGACGCGTACTCATGAGGGCCAGGTCGTCACCCTCAAGTCCAACCTGCGGTGGTGCAGCGACGGCTTCGAGGTGCGTTGCTGGAATGGCGAAGTCGTTCACGTCGCCTTCAGCCTCGACTGCTGCGACAGGGAGGCCATCGCCTTCCAGGCCGCCGCCCAGCCTCCCACCTCGCTCACCATCCAGGACCTCATGGCCGAGACGCTCGAAGCCCGCTTCGGCCCGGGCATCTCAAAGGCGCCCCACCCGGTGGAGTGGCTGTCTGACAACGGCCCCGTCTACACCGCCAAGGACACCCGTGACTTCGGCCTCAGCCTCGGCCTGCGGGTGTGCACCACGCCCGCCTACTCCCCCCAGAGCAACGGCATGGCCGAGTCCTTCGTGAAGACCTTCAAGCGCGACTACGTGTATGTCGATGAGGTGCCCTCGGCCTCACACGTTCTCGCCCAATTGCCCCTCTGGTTCGACGACTACAACCGCTGCCACCCGCACCGCGGGCTGAAGATGAAGTCACCCCACGAGTTCCGTACTGCTAACTCTCATCCCTGAGCTGTCCGATTTGACGGGGGCAACTCCAGACGTGTTCGCCTGCGTGAGGTGTGGAGGCAGGATTAAGGGTGTTGGCGTACGTGAAGGGGGCCCCGGGGTGCGGGCAATTGTGGAGCACCTGGGCTTGCCCACGGCCTGTGCGAGGTTGGCCCCGGCACGAGGGCCACCCCAGGCCGTGTGGTGTTGAGGCTCAAGAGGCGCCAACAGGCCGGCGGCTCCTGCCACGCACCTGAAGGGAGCGCGGCCTGGGCAGGCGTGTGCCCCAAGGGGGCTCGAGCGGCCTGTCCACCGGCCGGGAGCATCGCTCGGGCGGCCCCGTCAGCGGCCCTCCTCGGCCCCTCTGCACCCTCCCTCCCCCTCAACAGGGCCCCCATTCCTCTTATGCGCGCGTGATGTCGATGACCGGTTGGATGCTCCTGCTGTTGGCGATGCTCGCGCTGATCGGCGTGCAGGCCCAGACCCCCGAGGCCGCGGTGGTCGAGGCGGTTGCCCAGGACGCGCACGCCAGCTTCGCTTCGACGCTCGCCATGCCTCCCGCTGACGGCGAGGCGCAGCGCGCAGGCACCTCGCTCCTGGGCACGGGTGGCTACCTGATCGCCAATCTCGCGATGTGCGAGGGACGGATCCAAGGCTTCTTCTCCTTCGCGGCACTCGTCACGGGCGGCACCATCGGTGCCGGGCTGGGCCTGCTGGGCGGGACCCTGCTGTGGGCCACTGGATGGCGGCGATGGCGCTTGGTGGGGCGTGGCCGTCGGCATGACCGTGGGCACGACGACCATGCAGCTTCTCGATCCCTCTCACGCCGGCACCGTGTTCGGTGCGACGCTCGTGGGCACGGTGCTGCTCGGCGCGCTCGGCTACGAGCTGACCTCCCACCACAGCGCGAAGCAGTTTCGCTCCGCGCGGCTCTCCGTCGCGCCGACGTTGCTCCCGGGCAGCCGCGGCACGGTGGGCATGGGCGTTGCGCTCAACGGCACCTGGAACTGAGCGCGCCCGCGCGGCGAGGTGGTGGGTCAGCGCGGTTCACCCGCGTCCGGTCCGGCGCGTCGGCGTCCCTCAGGGCGCGGCGGCCAGCGCCTGGGCCTTGGCCCTTCGGCCCCGCCACCAGAGCGCCAGGGTGATGGGAGAGACGAGCACCAGCATCATCAGCGAGCCGACCACCGCGCCCGCAGTGATCGCTGCGGCGAAGCGAAGCGTGGCGCCGAGGCCCGCTCGGTGGGGACCCGCTCCGATCCCGAGCTCCGCGCGCAGGTCCTCGACGTTGCGCTCGAGCAGCGCCTCGTAGTCGCGCCCGTAGGTGGACTGCTCGTCGAGCCCGCGGACGAACGCGCGCCAGGTGCGCACCGGGGCCGTCAGCAGCCCCCCGGTCATGCCGAGAGGTTGAGCACCCAGGCCGCGTGGAAGTCGCCGCAGCCCGCGCCGATCTCCCACGCGGAGATCTCGAACTCGCCCGTGAGGTCGGTGCGATAGCCGGTGAGGACGTGGTGCAGATCGTGGAAGCGCACCGCGCGCTTGCGAGCCTCGGTGTTGGGGAGCGGGAAGGGGAGGGGGCCGAGCTTGAAGTCGACCCAATCGGACGCGTACCCGCCGTCCTCTCCGAAGCCGCTCTCGTCGAAGTAGCGTCGCAGCGCCGTGGCCATGGTCTCCATCGCGTGGACTCCCTCGCAGCGGGCGCAGCTGCCCCGCGGGTTCGCAAGGAGTCTGACGCGGAGACCTCCGTGCTGCACGTCGCGTCCGAGGAGAGGCATCAGGCCCGGCGATGCGCGCGGGGACCGGTGCTCATGCTCCGGCCCGCGGGTGTGCCTGGGCTTCAGGCGGGACGCCGTGTGTACGACCGCGTGAACGGCGGCACCGAGCGCGAGCTCCCAACTCGGAACAGCAAGGCCGGCCATGGGGACGTGCCCCACGACCGGCCTTGCTCCTCGGCGTGTCGACGCGGTCCTATTGCAGGGGCACGCGCTTGAGCTTGAAGGGCGAGGGGCTCTCGCTCATCGTGAAGTAGCTCGCGCCGTTGGCCTCGTACTCGATCGCCTCACCCTGGCCCTCGGTGGTGTCGGTCAGCGTGACGGGCGTCGCGAAGACGGCCGACTCGAAGCCAAGTCCCGGCGTCGCACGGAACTCGTAGACGGTGCGGTAGGTGCGAAGGAGGAAGCGATCCGCGCATGGGTGGATCGCCGCCGCGGTCGCGGCCGAGAAGTTGGCGTCTCCGTTCAGCGGCAGCTGGATCGTGTGGACGTGGATCAGCGTGGCCTGCACGCCCGGCGTCAGCGGCTGGGGGAACTTGTACACGCCGCTCTGCCCCGTGCCCCCGTTCTTGGTGACGACGTAGATGTCCCCGGTGGTGGGGTGCACCATCAGCGACTCCGCGTCCTTCGCGCCGTCCGGATAGACGAACGGGAAGGCCTCGGCGACGAGCCCCCCCGAGGTCTGGCCGTTGGCGAGATCCGGCTCGGGCACGCGGTAGATCGTGAACGACGTGGGGGTGCCACCCGCAGGGAAGTTGGCGCTCCACTTCCCGATGTCACCGATGAAGATGCACGAGCCGCTCGGGCAGGGCCCGGTTGCGAGGTCCTCCCAGTCGGCCGGCGTCACGTTGGTCACGTTGAACGTGCCGATCGTGCTCGCGTTGAGCGTGTCGATCGCGACGATCGCGGTGGTGTCTTCGTTGTGCACGTAGAGCGCGTTGCCGACCACGCGGCTCGCGGCCAGGCCCGAGGGCTCCACGATTTCCGGCGCGGTCACGGTGCCCTGGAGCGTGAAGGTGCTCGCGTACGTGTCGCCGACCATGCAGGTGGGGGCGTTGGCGGCGCGCAGGACGATCACGTGCGCGGTGTTGGTCTGCACGAACGCGGAGCTGCCGGAGAGGCCCGCCTGGAGGCCCGGCGCGGTGAGCGACCGGTAGGCCGCATTGAAGAGCAGTCCGTTGGTGTGACCCAGGCACGCGTCGAAGGCCTCGGTGAAGCCGAGCGGCGGCTCGATGCCGGTGGCAGGGCAGGTGGCGTCCGGCCAGACCTGTGAGCCGTACCAGACGGCGAGGCCACCCGCGCTTCCGGTCACCACGTCGGGCACGGTGAACGACGCGGAGTCGCCGTTCTTCTGGCCTGCGTGCACGTCGATTGGCTGAACCGGATCGACGCCGCTGAAGGCCTCCACGCTCCCCGCCATGTGGGTGGTCGCGTCCAGTTCGAACGCGTAGCTCGCAGGCTCGGAGGCGCCCGCGACGCGGTAGAAGATCCAGGTGCGGATGGCCCAGGCGCTCTGCTCCGAGCGCAGGAACGTCCAGCCGGCGGGCGGCGTGACGGTCGCGGAGATGTTGTTGCGCACGGTCACCCGCGCGATGAGCGCGTCGTTGGCCTCGGTCCCCGACGGCTTGGGGATCGACAGCGAAGCGATCGACAGGCCGCTGTGGTGCGAGCTCCCACGCAACGCGACCCCCGAGGACGGCGCGACCTCGGCGCGGCGAAGGGCGACGACCTGCGCGATGTTGGTCTCGGCGAACGTCGAGCTCCCGTTGAACGGTCCCTGGAGGCCGGCACCGGCGAGGGGCATGAAGGCGGCGTTGAAGACGAGGCCCTGGGACGAGGACACCAGGCAGGTGTCGTAGGTCTCGGCGAAGCCCACGGGGGGCTCGATCGCCGGGGTCGGACACGCGGCGCCGGTCCACGCCTGCGCGCCGAACCAGACGGCAGCCCCGCCCGTGGTCGAGGTGCTCAGCTGCGGCGTAGTGAAGGCCGTCGAGCCGCTGTTGCTTTTGCCGGCGTGCGTGTCGATCGGGTTGGCCGGATCGACGCCGGCATACGCCACGAGGTTGCCGACGAGGTAGCTCGCGATGGCGCTCTGGAAAGTGTGGCTCGCGGGCTCGCTGGCGGTGGCGACGCGGACGAAGACCCAGCCGCGGATGCTCCAGGTGCTCATGTCGGTGCGCACCAGCGTCCAACCTGCAGGCGGGGTAATCTCGGCGCCGATCTGGTTCCGGTTCGCAAGGTGCGCCAGCAGCACGTTACCGGCGGCGACGCCCGTAGGGGTCGAGAGGGTCAGGCTGGTGACCGTCTTGCCGCTCGCGTGCGTGGTGCCGACGAGGGTGATCTCCTCGGTGGCCGGCGGCTGGAGGGGACGCAGCACCACCGCGTGCGTGATGTTGGTGTTGGGGAGCGTGGAGCTGCCGGTGAAGGCGGGCTGGGCACCTGCGGCCCCGAGCTCCGAGGTGGCGGCGCTGTGCAGCACGCCGCGCGACGACGCGACGAGGCAGGTGTCGAGCTGCTCGGTGAAGCCCGTCGGAGGGGTGTGGACCGCGGGGCACGCGGCGCCTCCCCAGACCTGGGCCGAGAACCACACTGCGAGGCCGTTCGCGGACGACGTGGTGGCGACGGGCAGCGCGAGGCTCGCGCTGTTGCCATTCTTCTGGCCCACGTGCACGTCGATCGGCCGGAGCGGATCCGCGCCCGACACCGCGACCAGGGTGGCCGCCATGGAGCTGGCGAGGTCGAGGGTGAAGGTGTGACTGCTCGGCTCGGCCGCGCTGGCCACGCGGAGGAAGAGCCAGGACTTGATGGCCGAGGCGCTCTGCTCGGAGCGCAGCAGCGTCCAGCCAGCGGGTGGGGTGGCGACGGCGGCGACGGCCTCGCGATTGCTCAGCTGCATCACCAGCACATCTCCGGCGGCCGTACCGACGGGGGTGGGGATGGAGAGGGCGGTGATGGCCAGGCCGCTCGCGCTGGTGGTTCCTCGCACGGAGAGCGTGGAGAGGCCCTGGGCCGTCGTCGCATCCTGTACGTCGTCGGGCTGCGCGAGCTCAGTCGTTCCACAGGCGGCCATCAGTAGGGCGGCCGCGATCCACAGACTTCGGAATGGGGTCATGGGGTTTCGATCGGGTGTCGACTCACCGGACTGGAGGTCCGGGAATCGGCCATGTGAAGGACCCCGAAGCGAGAAGCGCAATCGACTGTCATGACACGGGAAAGCTGCCGTGAAACGGCTGGGATCGTCGCGTGGGATCGAAAGAAGGTGGCAGTCCTGTCCATGCGGTCACGCGGAGTACTTGGAGAACGCGAAGCCCAAAGACATCTGCGCACGGTGCAAGGGCCGAAGGGCGGTCGGCACCCCGAGGGGTGGGCATCCAGGCAAGCCTCGTGACCGTGGCTGTGACCGGCTCGTGACGTCAGCAGAACGGTGCTGACATCCTGTGATCTGGAGTGTGCCCGAGGGCTTCTTGTCAGCGTCCGAGCACGCGCCGAGCACGGCGCACGCGGCGAGTACGGCGCATAGATGACGAGTCATCGTTCCTCCTCGCGCCTCAGTACTTGACCCAGATTTCCGTGCCCGGATGAATCTCCGTCAGGGCGTCGTGTTGTGAGGTGTGGAGGCAGGCTTAAGGGTGTTGGCGAACGTGAAGGGGGCCCCCGGGGTGCGGGCGATTGTGGAGCACCTGGGCATGCCCACGGCCTGTGCGAGGTTGGCCCCGGCACGAGGGCCACCCCAGGCCGTGTGGTGTTGAGGCTCAAGAGGCGCCAACAGGCCGGCGGCCCCTGCCACGCACCTGATGGGAGCGCGGCCTGGGCAGGCGTGTGCCCCAAGGGGACTCAAGCGGCCTGTCCACCGGCCGGGAGCGTGCGCTTCGTGTACCCGGCGCGTGGGCGTGCAGGGCGCGCAGTTCGCGGCGCTGGACGTGGCCACGGGCGGGCTCGTCGCGGCGTCGGAGTGGATTCCCCTGACGCCGTGAGCCAACATGGGGGTGCAATCCTCGAATGAGCACCCGTTGCTCCTCCCCCTCCGAAGAGGTCGCCCGGAATGACTCTCTTTCGTGCCCATGCAACGCCCCGTCGTCTCGCGCGGCTGCTGCTCTGTCTGGTGACGGCCGCGACAGGCGGATGTCGCTCCGAGGGCGGAGAGGAAAAGCGCCCCGAGCCATCCCGGACGCCGACGGAGGCCCCCGCGGCGGAGCAGCCCGCCGACCTCCATGGCCTCGGAGGGGTCGAAGGCGTGCAGGCCTCGTATGACCAGTCCCGTCAGCCTGCCAGGTTCATCGCCGCGCTGGGAATTGCGCCGGGACAGCGGATTGCCGATGTCGGAGCGGGCCTGGGCTACTTCACGCAGCGACTCTCGGAGGCCGTCGGTCCGGCGGGACAGGTGGTCGCGACCGACATCAACGACGAGGCCCTCAAGCGGCTTCGCGCGCGGATGTCCGAGCGGAAGAACGTCGTGTTGCGCAAGGTGGAACCGGACGATCCAGGCCTCGAACCCGGCGCGTACGACCTCATCCTTCTCTCCGAGGTGGACCACTTCCTCTCGGACCGTGTGGCCTACCTGACCAGGCTGCGTCTCGCCCTCGCCCCGAATGGCCGTATCGCGGTGACGCACCTTCGGGCGATGCGCCCGCCGCTCGTCGCCGCCGCCCAGCAGGCGGGCTACTCCATCGTGTCCGAGTACGACGGCCTTCCGGACCACTACCTGCTGTTCCTGCAGCCCGCGTCCAGTCGATGACCCTGGGGGAGCGGCGGCGCGAGGGCCTCGCCGCGCGCGGGTGACGTTCCACGAGGGCTCGTGCACACGCACGGGCCCTTCGTCGTTTCAGGCGACGGTCCATCCTCGGACGTCGTGGCGAAGAAAGACCTTCGAGGGCTCCGCCTCGACGACGCGGGTGGCCATGGCCCTCAGCCGGAGCTTGTCCCGCTTGCTCAGGTCCCTCCAGGGCAAGAACAGGTGCGAGTTCCGCGAGCGCCAGAGCACCACGCCCCTCCAGCCACCCTTCATCGCCTGGTCGTGAAGGAAGGAATCGAGCTTCTGGGTGAGCGTCACGGGCTTCAGCTCGGGGCTGAGCAGGAAGTCGAGCACGGCAACCTGTCTGGATTCGACGGCCCTCACGATGGCGCTCGCGACGACCACCGAGCGCAGGTTCGGGAAGGCCTGCTTCGAGAGGATGGCCTGGACCTCGCTCACGGCCCCTTCGTCGATGGCGCGGTAGAGCGTCTGGGTGTGCCGCTTCTCGCGCGAGACCGAGAAGCGCCAGAGCAGGACCAGCGCCGTGAACGGCAGGACCGCCAGGAGCCACTCCTTCAGCGTCGTCATGCGTCTGTCATAGCATCGGGTCCTGGCTTGCAGGGGCGTCCCGGGTGGCTTCGAAGATGCTGGCTGAGGGCGTCGCGGCCCGTGCGTGGCGTCCCGCGGACAGCCGACGTCGCAGGGTCAGGGGCTCTCGAGGCTGGAGGCCGTCAACGCGGCGGCCCGGACGAAGGTCTCGAGGAGCTCGGGGCCAAAGTACTGGAGCTGACTCTCACCGCTCCGATTCCGGACGTGCTCGGGCGAATCCAGATAGCCGATGTAGTCACCCGTGAGCGAGATGACGCGGGTTGCGCCGCCCGCTGCCTCGAGCAGGCGGCCCGCTGGAAGCGTCACTTCGGCTGGCACGAACAGCAAGCTCACGGACCCCAGGCTCAGTCGAGAGGCCTCGGCCTGGCGAGGGCCCAGGTGGCACAGGGCGTTCTCGGTGACGCCGTGCAGGCCGACGGGCACGAGTCGGCTTGCATCGGGGCGCGGGAGCTTCACCTGGACCCGCGTGTAGGCCAGTCCCTCCGCCGGGACGGGAGCGGGATGGATGCCGCGAGCCGCGTGCGTCAGGAGCGTTGCGAAGAGCGCATCCCGGGAGGGGGAGTCGCTCTCCTGTGAGGGGAGGGTTGCCCGAGCATTCCCGACCATGCCCTGGAGGAAGAGAACCACTCCACCTTCCTCCTCCAGCGTGCGGCTGTACCGCCCCGGATAGTCTCCCGAGAGGGTCCGGGACTTGTGGGGGGCGAGCGTCGGATGCGCCGAGAAGATGGAGAGCTCCGCGACCTTCCGCTGCTCGTGTCGGAAGACCAGACGTGTCAACCGGGCATCGACATGGGGTTCGGCGCGACCGCGAGAGACGATGAGGTCGGGGACGATGCCCTCACCCAGCTCGACGGAGACCTGGGTGAGTGTGTCCACCGCCCGCCGCAAGGCGCTGCTTGTCGCCGCGATGATGGCTTCTCTCGCGGCTGGGCGGAACCGCCCGACTCCGCCGAGCTGGAAGAGGGAGGACGGTTCGTAGCTCCCCATGGAGGAATGGGTGTGCGTGGCCGTCACGAACAGCTCGGTGACCCTCAACTCCTGGAGGAGGGCCGCCAGGGAGAGTCGCATCGAGGAAGGGGGGGGGCAACAGCTCCGTCGCGACGATGGCCACGCGGACGTCGCCAGACTGGAGCACCAGGGCCCTGACGGCCAGTGGAGTGGTTGCTTCCGTGGCCGTGGGGCGCAGCTGACGGCCACGGCCACGGACCCGGAGCAGGGGACGCTGACCTACGCGTGGAGCCAGAGCGAGGGCCCCGCCGTGACGCTCCAGGATGCGACGCAGGCGCGTGTCCAGTTCACCGCGCCTGAGGTCTCGGCCGCCACGGAGTTCGTCTTCGTGGTGAAGGTCTCCTCGGAGAGTGGCCTGTCCGCCGAGGACCGGGTCACGGTGACGGTGAGCCCGGCGCCCCCGGCGCCGAAGGAGTCCGGCGGTTGCTCGTCCACCGGGACGACTGCCGCGCTCCCGCTGGCGATGGCGTTGCTCTCGCTCCTCGCGTGGAGGCGGCGCGAGGACTGACGCCGTCCTGAGGTTGCCTTGAAGCAGTGAAGAGGGGCGGTGGCACATGCGCCATCGCCCCTCTTGTTGAGTCTCTCTTGAGCGGTGTGCGACCCTTCGGCCCTGTTGGGGAAGGGAGGCCGCGGTGAGTGACCGCGATGATGCTCGGGATGCGCGGCGACTCACGGAGCTGGGACTTCGTCCTGGTGAAGCCGTCTTCAGGGCGCGTGAACCGAGTCGCGCTGGACGCCAACCGTCTGGTGGGGCTCTGCACGCGGCTGGTGAGCGAGGAGCCGCTTCGCGAGCTGGCCATCCAGTTGGACCTGAGCTCTACCTTGGAGCGCGTCGTCATCGACCGCCGAAAGTACTGGGACTCGATTCGCGACGATGTGCTGGAGACTTCTCGCGAGGAGGGAGCCGTCGTCCGGCTCGACCTGTCCCTCGTCGACTTCGAGCGTGCCGACTCGGGGCTCGATTTGCTGGAGCGCGCGTGTGACGCACCTGCTGGACCTGCAACTGCTGGCGCCCGACATCCAGGAGGAGGTGCTGTTTCTCGAAGCCGTCGACGGGAAGGAGCCCCTCAGCGAGCGGGCCCTCCGTGTCATTGCACACGCAGGGGCATGGGAGGCGCAGCGGGCGCGGTGGCATGTCTGGCGCACTTCGCTCTGACTCTGGCCGCGCCGAAGAAGTCGAACATGCGGAGAATGGCCACTCATTCGAGGCCTTCCAGACGTGCAGTCAAGGTGCCACTACGGCACTGTGGCGAGGCTTCTCAGCGTGGCCTGCTTGCTCACGCGCTGCCAGTATTGGAGGCTTTGCTCCAGCGCAGGATAGCGACGCCCCGGTTTCACGACAAAGAACCTGGCGAAGGTCCTGATGAGCGTCTCCTGCCCCTCCCCGTCTCCATCGGAGAAGGCGACGAAGAGATAGGGGCGTCGAGAGCTGAGGTGAGTATAGATGTTGCCAGCAGCAGTAGGCTTCCGAGGAAGCCAGCTCAGTGGTAGGTCCACCTCCACCTGCGCGGGGGACGTCCAGCGTACCGAAGGCAGTGACGTATCCTTTCGTGCGGGAGGGCGGAGCCACATGGCCACGGGAGTACCTGCCTCGGTGCGCGCGACAGCCAACTGCACCTGTGCATCCGAGGGGGCGGTAGGCTCTCGTTCGGCCCACCACAGTTCAAGGTGATCCGCCGCGAGGACGGCCTTGGGGGTGGCGTCCTTGGAAGGCACCATCCTGTCATCTTCCAACTGAGCGATGACCCTGAGCATGTCGCCGCGACGCCGGAGGCGCACCTTCAGGCCCGCATCCCCATTGCCCGTCCATTGCTTCTGGCTCGAGGAAACGTGTCCCGGGGGAAGGGTGGATGAATCCACGTTGGATACAAGCAGAACCGTTGTTTCAGTCACGAAGTCTTCTTTTTCACTCACGAAGTCTTCGTCGTCGAAATCAGGGTCCAAATTGCTGCACCTCATCGTGGCGCGCTGCGTCTGTAGATTCACCGTCTCCGTGCATTGGTGGCCGCTTTCAACGAACTGCATGAGCATGGGGCCATGCTGGTCGAAGCGGAGGCTGAGCTCCGCATAGTTCGTCAGGTTCCGATACTTGAGGACGAGGGCCTTGCTGGAGTCTGGGGCATTGGAGGGAGGAGAAGGGATGTCGAACGCGTCCGTGGTCTCTGTTCCACCCAGAGCGAAGCGCTCACCGCGAGCCAGCCCCACCAAGACGACCGAGTTCCCAATAAAGCCGTCCGCTCCCTTGAAGGCGTAACAGACCACCTCGTCATCCCGACCATCTCCGTCGAGATCCACCTGGTACCGAGTGAAAACCTCGGGCTTCTCCTCCTTGACGCGAGCATCGAACCAAGTCGCGAAGGGGCTGGGTCGAGGTGCGAGCGGCGCAGATGAGGGCGGCGCGGCCAGCAGGGTGAGCAAGGGAAGCCAGTGCGAAAAGACCATGGATGAAACTCAACCCCAGGAGCTTCTCGCAAACAAGGTCGTCCTCCTCGCGCAGTATCACTGCGCTTCTCGCCTCCACTCTGCCGCCGAGGTGGCAGTGCCCGCAACCGAGTAAGAGCTCGCCGTCCCCCGTCGTGACCAGCGCAACCGAGTCGTGAGACGTCCTGTCACCTCACACGAGGAGGTGGACATGGACGCGGAGTTGGAGCGGTTCCGACAAGGCTGCGAGACAGGCAGGTGCTGGGGCCTCTGGAATGGGGCGACGGCGTCCAGGTGCGAGGGGTGGCCGTACGCCGCTACCGGTGCACCCGGTGCGAGGCCCCGTGCACCGTCTGCCCTCGGGAGGTACTGATGTGGCGACCGAAGTTGGGGCAGGCTCAGATGGCTGTCGTCGGAGCTGGCTTGGCACTCCCTTCGTCACGAGCGCACAGCCCTTTGCGTACGCGCTAGACTGAAGCGATGTGGCGCCGTTATCCCCAGTGGCTCGATGCGGGCGAACCCGACGGAGATCCGCTCGGGGCGCCGATGCTGTGGCCCGACGGGCGTCACATCGCCGCGAACGGGCGCGGGCGCATCTTCCTCTGGAGTCTGGCGACCGGTGAGTGCACGCGGGTCCTGAAGACGGGCGCCATCTGTCGGAATGGAGAGCCCTCGTTCCGGCTGGCGGGTGAAGCCGAGCTGGGCCGCGTGCTCGAGGCGCACTAGAGCCGCGGCCTGGCCGTCTGGGACTCCAAGGACTGGCGACGCGTTCAGACCTTCGAGGGCCACGGAGAGGAGGTCCAGGCCGCCGCGGTCGTCAGCGAGGACCGCGTCGTCTCCATCAGCGGTGACCGCAGCGCGCAGCTGTGGGACGCATGGACGGGCGAGAACCTGCGCACGCTGGAGATCGGACCGCTCTACGCGCTCGCGCATGCGCCCGCCCAGGGCCTCGTCGCCGTGGGCGGAAGCAACGGCGCCGTGCACCTGCTCGAAGGCCTCACGCTCAACGTCCGCGCCCTCTTCCACCTGCGCATGGCCACCGCGCGCCATGAGCCCCTCGGCGCCGAGCGCAAGAATCAGATCGGCATCGTGTGGAACCGCCCGTCGAACACCCTCCGGGCGCTGGCCTGGCACCCCGACGGAGAGCACCTCCTCTGCGGGTCCTGGGACTTCGTGGCCCGCATGTTCCACAGCCGCACCGGCCGCGTCGTGCGGCAATGGCAGGGCCATGCGCACTGGGTGGACTTCGTCGCGGTGAAGCCCTCGCGCGGGCTGCTGTGCACCGAGAGCTCCAATGGCACCGTGCGCGTCTGGTCGCTCGACTCCACCGAGTGCCTCGCCGTGCACGACGTCGGCCACGCCGACCTGGGCGGCCTGCTGGTGCACGACCGGACGCTCTACGTGACGTGTCAGTGGGAGCTGTTGTCGATGCCTCTGGACCAGCACAGCGCCATCCCATTGGCGGTCGAAGAGGAGTGGTTCTCGGTGCGCATCCTGAAATGGCTCGTTGGTGGCGTGCTGGTCGTGGCCTTGTTGTCGGGCCTGTTGCGGCGAGAGGAAGCTGCGGCGTTCCAGCAGCCAGTGCTCGTTGTGGCCTTCATGATGTCAGACCTGTCGGTGGCAATCGTACCATCGTGGTGGAGAGAGGGCCCATCACTCGGTGGGCTCTGCCTCATTCCAGGAGCCTGCCTCGCGAGTCGCCGGCCAGACTGAACGACGACCGCGCGCCTCGCTCACTGGCCTTGACGCACTGTCGAACGTGCCGCGGCGCTCCGATGATGCAACGACCGAGTTTGGCTGACTGGGGCGAAGGTGAGTGCGATGCGAGAGGCACTGGCAACCGTGCGGCCACAGGACGCAGCAGCATGGTTCGCCTGCGATGGCTACTGACCTCAACCGCCGTGAGCACCTTGTGGCTCATTCGATGTAATGTCATATGCGAAATGTCTGGCGTTGAGCGCCTCGATGTCCTTGGGGGTGGGGCGCTCGCGGGCGGCACCGAGGTCGCGGGAGCGCTCGACTCTCTGCCATCCGAGGGGCGACGGCCCATTCGCCGTGGCTGGTCCCCGCCACCCTCACCCGCCACGGTGCAACACCGGCATGGAGGCGGCCGCCAGCACGGCCGCCTCCTCAACTCCAGCTGGACTGTCGTCTTCCCTTCGGAGCCTGCCCATATTCACCCGCGTTCTTTACACCCATGGGGGAAGGCGCGATGGCCAGGAAGATGAAAGCGGTGCAGGTGATGCAGGCGAAGGGCCCGCTCGAAGTCGTGGAGCGGGACGTCCCCGAGCCCGGCCCCGGACAGGTGCTCATCGCCGTGGATGCGTGTGGTGTCTGCCACAGCGATGCGATTACCAAGGAGGGGTGGATGCCCGTGCAGTACCCGCGGGTGCCCGGTCATGAAGTGGTGGGCCGCATCGACAAGGTGGGGCCCGGGGTGACGGCGTGGAAGGCGGGTCAGCACGTGGGCGTGGGCTGGCACGGGGGCCACTGCGGCCAGTGCCCCGCGTGCCGCGTGGGCGACTTCGTCACCTGCGACTTCCAGCAAATCTGCGGCATCACCTACGACGGCGGCTACGCCGAATACATGCTCGCGCCCCAGGAGGCCCTGGCCCGAGTCCCGGACGGCATGAAGTCCGAGGACGCCGCGCCGCTCTTGTGCGCGGGCGTGACGACGTTCAACTCCCTGCGGAACATGGGCGCGAAGCCGGGCTCCCTGGTGGCGGTGCAAGGCATTGGCGGCCTGGGGCACCTGGCCATCCAGTTCGCGCGCAAGCTGGGCTACCGCACCGTGGCCATCTCGCGCGGGGCGGACAAGCGGAAGCTGGCGACGGAGCTGGGCGCCCATGAATACATCGACACAGAGAAGGGCGAGGTGGGCAAGGCGCTCCAGGCCCTGGGCGGCGCGCGCGTCATCATGATGACCGCGTCGAGCAACAGCCTGGTGGCGGACATGATTGGCGGCCTGGGCCGCGACGGCGTCCTGCTCTTACTGGGCGCGGGCGCGGAGCCCATTCCCGTCACCAGCCTGCAACTCATCATGAAGCGCCAGCGCGTCCAGGGCTGGCCCAGCGGCATTCCCCAGGACTCGCAGGACACCATGGACTTCAGCGCGCTCACGGGCGTGCGCTCCCAGAATGAGGTGTTTCCCCTGGAGCGCGCTGGCGAGGCCTTCGAGCGAATGATGAGCAACCACGCCCGCTTTCGAGTGGTGCTCAAGATGCGATGAGCAGTGCTCCCATCCCTCATGCTGGCCGTCAGCATTGAAAGCCCGGGATTGTCAGAATCGGCTGCCCTGGGTGGTTAACAAAACTGTTAACCATTTTCGGTCTCTCTCCCCAAAACGAGCGAAAGAGCGTTCCAGAGAGCCCGTTTGGCGGCGGCGAAGGGCGGGCATCTCGCTCTGGGGGCAGAGGGCAGAGAGCGCCCTCTTCATCACCGCGAGGCAAAATCCCTTGTGATTCAGGGACTTATGCACGAAGGCCAACAACCGGCCTTGCTGAATTCATCAGACAGAGCCTAGCGCGTCATTCCGCGGGCGCAGAGCCCTCGCGGTCATTCACCGGGGAAAACTGACTGGCGCTCCGTTCTTGCTCTTGCTGGGCCTCGACCCAGGGCTTGATACAGGAGGCCGGGGCGGCGTGCTCCACGCAGCCTTTCGGAGGCGCTTGCCCATAGAAGCCTCCACACTGCGTGAGATTGAAGACAATGGCCTTCGCTGTCTCTGGGGCCCACTGCTCACGGAGTACCACCTCTGCGGCCTTGCGGCAGCGGGGCGTGTGTCGCAGGTAGAGCACCCGGTCCGACCACGCCCATTGAGTGTCCAGGTCCAATCCCCCGTCCTTCGGCTCCGGGAAGAACTCATCCACCAGGTCCGCCGCGCTCAGAGGTGCCTGTTGCGCTCGGTACACCGTCTCCGCGATGAACTTTCGGCGAGCCGTATGCTTCAGCTTCGTCACACGTGCACGTACGGTGGCGAGTTCCCGCGGTGAAAGCCGCCTCACCCAGTCATCCCGCTGGTCTTCGAACAGTCCCTCGCCGCGGCGTGCAGCCTCCAGCCAGGGCTTCCATTCCGGAGGTGCCGTCAGCCAGACGTCCACCCGCTCCATCCGATTCGACGAGCGCATTCCTTCCGGATGGAACGTCTGGATGGCCAGCAGGACTTTGTCCTCGTCATCCCAGTTCAGGATGGAGAATGCCTCCGGCTCCAGCGTGAGCCACTTCGGATGTGCACAGCCCGCCGTGAGGAGTTGCTCTCGGCCCTTCGTGAAGGAGGGCTGCTCCTTCACCATCGAGGGGGAAGGACAGCGCTCCTTCGATGGAATATCCGGCACCTTGAGTATCGCTGCGAGGACCCGCCCTCCCTGTCTTGTTTCCTCCAGGTATTCACCCAGCGAAAAGCGATATTTCCCGCGATATTCCACCCGCATGGACTCGGTGATGTATCCGCCCGAGTCGCCCATCCACGTCTGCATGAACCGGGTTGTCACCATCGGTCCGATGACACTCAGAATGTCGATGCGTGTATCCGGCTCTTTGCTCGGCAGGACAGGCCCATCGTCCTGCAACACCGTCATCCGCTGCGGGACACCGTCGACGTTCCAGGTCAGCACGCGCTGGGCAGGCTTCGGCCGGGCTGAACTCGCTGGACCCTGGGCCACGATGACGAGCAGGCTGCCCAGACACCACCCTGTGAGATTCATGGTGACGAGTCTACTTCGAATGATTCCCTTTGGACGAGCACGCCTCGGAAGTCCTCGGCCGCAAGCGCGCGGCCTTCCTCGTCACGGCCACCGAGAAGTACGGCGTGCCGTATGCCGAGGTGTTCGCCTTCTTCGTTCTGCACTCGGCCTTCGACGACGAGCTGCGCGAGGTGGTGCAGCGGCTGGCCCGTGACAAGCAGTTGGGGGAGACGCTGGGCGCCATGGCCGCCGTCCGCGAGGAGCTGAAGCGACGAGGCCTGGAGCTGGAAGGCTTCCCGGTGCGGGGAGAGAAGGCCGGTGACGTGCTGCGGGGGCTGGGGCGCGCGGGTCGGGACATGCTCTCCAGCAGCTTGGTGAGTGGTGAGGCCCGGTACACGGAACTCAGGGCGATGCGTGGGCAGATGCCACCGCCCCGGCGCCGATCTGCCTGACGCCTTCCGTAACGAGCTGAAGCGCTACCGTAAGGCGATGGGTCACTTCGGACAGGGGCTTTAGGCGGAGGAGGCAGCGGCTCGCCGCTTCCTGCCGTGAGCGTGTCTCTCAAGAGTGCGTTCATTGCCCACAGCGAGACCGTGGACTGGAACGCCGCTTTTCAGACCGGGGAACGACGCGCCGTGCTCAGCGTTGTTGCTGACGGGGCGAGGCCGGTTGGCCCTGCTGCGGGGCGCCGCTTCCGCTCATGCAGCGCTGCATCCGTTCCGCCATGCGCTGGACGTCCTCGACCTGACTGGGGTTCTTTGCGGTGAGGTGCAGAGTGGCCCCTTCTTGCGTCTGCTCCATCTGCACGTCCGCCATTCCGCGCATGGGGCAGTTCATTCCCGCGCCGCCCATTCCCTGGCCCATCATGCCGCTGCCCATCATCCCACAGGCGCAGCTTGGCTGTTGCCGTGTCGAGTCATCCGCTTGGCGTCCCGCGGACGGTGGCTGGGAAGCCCCTTGGGCTTCAGCAAGTGTGCCGATAAGAAGCCCCGTGGTGACGAGTAGTCCATATCCAAGCTTCCTCATGCTAATTCCTCCCGGAAATTGGAATTGTCCACCTACAAAGACTCATGCCGGGGTCGGGAAATGGCCTGCTGCCCCTCCCGCCATGAAGCGGAGGCTGCCGGGGCATGGCTGTTCGCTTTCTCTCCGCGCTGCACTACGCGGCGTGGACTGGCGCGATGCCGTGCATTCCCGAGCGGCCGTACCACCGGGCCCCTATGTCAGGGAAGTTGTCGCCTCGGCGGATACACTGAGCTGCCGATGCCCTCTCGCGCGCCTCGCTCACTCGCCTCGACGCGCTGCCGAATGTGGCCTTGGCGCACCCATGACGCAGCGACCGAATTTCGGGTAGGCACAAGCGGTGAGCGTCAAGGTAGATGTCGCGTGAAAGGGTTCAACCGATGCGCTTCAACTCCTGCACTGCTGGGGTGAGGTTCGGAGAGGGGCCGAGGCGGACGGGGCCCGCGGGCGTCCAGTCGCGCGTGTCGCGGCTCCACCGCTCGGGGTGACGGGCTTTGGCGCGTTGGTACACCTGGTGCCGTCGGGCCAGCAGCGCGCCCTCGCGGCCGAAGTGCCTGTCCTCGGGCGTGACGAAGCGGATGGCGCAGTGGCGGTGCTCGGTGTTGTACCAGGCCACGAAGCGCGTCACCCAGGCACGCGCGTCCTCGACGGACGCGAAGGGGCGCTGAGGGAAGCTGGGGCGGTACTTCAGCGTGCGAAAAAGGGCCTCGGAGAAGGGGTTGTCGTCCGAGACGCGGGGCCGACTGAAGGACGGGGTGACGCCCAGCCACTGCAAGGTGGCCAGTAGCGTAGCGCCCTTCATCGGGCCGCCGTTGTCCGAGTGCAGCACCAGCCCCTCGGGGCAGCCAGCCTCCTGCCAGGAGCGGCGGATGAGGGCCGCGGCGTGCTCGGACGACTCCTCTTCGTGCACCGCGAAGCCCATGCTGCGCCGGCTGAAGACGTCCACCACGAGGTACAGGTAGAGGAAGCTGCCCTTCACCGGGCCGCGCAGGTAGGTGATATCCCAACTCCAGACTTGGTTCGGCCCGGTGGCGGTGTGCTCGGCCCGAGGCCTGGGCACAGGGGCCTTGGCGCGGCCGCGGTGGGCCAGCTGCCCTGCCTCGCGCAGCACCCGGTAGAAGCTCGCCTCGCTGGCGACGTACTCGCCCCTGTCGGCCAGCCTGGGGACAATCTGCTTGGGCGAGGCGTCCCGGAACTCCTCGCTGTTGGCCACCGCCAGGATGCGGCGTCGCTCCACCTCGGACAGCCGGTTGGCCGGCCGGGTATGCGGGCCACACCGCCGGTCCTCAGCCGTCGCTGGCTTCCTCCAGCGCTGAATGGTGCGCGGAACGACTCCGAGCCGCGAGCAGATGGCCTCCAGCCGCACGCCCTTCTCCAGCGCCTCGTCGACGAGCGCGAGCGTCATTTCTCGCACGTCTCGTCCGCTGCGCCGTCCTCGTCGCCCGAGTCCTTCTCGTCCCAACCCATCGCCTGAAGTTTTTTTTCGAGCACCAGCAGTGCGGCCGCCTCAGCCAGCGCCTTCTCCTTGCGGCGCAGCTCTCGCTCGAGCTCCTTCACTCGCTTCTCCGAGACGGCCAGCCGCCGACGCTGGCCGGCCGTCAGGGCCCCGGACGGCGCCTCCTTCGTGCCCTGAGAGAGGGCTCCAGCGGCAGCCGCCCGCCACTCTGCCAGGTGCCCCTCGTGTAGCCCCTCTCGGCGCAGCAGCGCTCCCAATGCCTCGCCCGCCAGTCCATGTGCCTCCGCCAGCACGCGCAACTTCTCCTCGGGCGTCCACTTCTTGGGGCCGACGGGCTTCTCCTCGGGCGGGGGCGTCATGGCCGCCAACTTATTCGCCTCCCGCAACCACTGCGACAGCGTCGGCTGCGAGACTCCCACCTGGCGGGCCAACGCCGCGGCACTCACCGCGCCGGGGCCCACCATTCGCTTCACCATCTGCGCCTTGAATGCATCCGTGTACGGCACTGCGTTCTGCCTGCTCTCGCCCCCAGGGCGTCGTCAGCTCGGCACGTCAGCCGAGGCGACATCTTCCCTGACACAGGGGGCAAGTATGTAGGAGCGGAGTCTCCGCCGGGTCAAAGGCCTTCAGGCATCAAACCGTGCTGCGCCACGACCTCACGAATTAGGGCCTCATCCTTCAGGACGATGCGGTAGAGCGCCCGGTAATGGTCGTTCGCCCAGAAGTCGAACACGCTCCTCGCTGTTTCCTTCCCGGCGGTGTTCTGTAGGGCGGCGTACTCCTGGTAATTGACGAGAAGGTGGAGATAGGACGACTCCACGTCCACTGCTCCCTCGGGGCATCCTGTCGGTAGGGTCGGATACAGCCCGTGCAGGGCCGCCATCGCGCGCTCGGTTTTCGTTCTGTTCGCGTCGAGGAACCAGTGCATTTGCTCATGTATAAAGGTCGAGAGCAGGTGCATGTCATTGTCGAGATGCCGCGTGTGGAGCGTCAGCACGGGATGGCTGTGAGGAATGGACCTCTCATTGACTCGGACCGTGTTCGTATAAATCCACGGGTCGACCTCGAACTTCTCCAGTAAACGGCGGAGTTGCTCGCGTGTCTTCTGCTCAGGCACTGAGTCGTTTGCCAGGGTGATTTCAAGTGGAGGGGAAGCCGTGCGCCTTTCAGAAGGCGCAACAGGGGGCGAAGTCTGACAGGCAAGTGTGAGGCCCACTGACAGCATCAGAATCACGCGCATGAGTGCGCTCTAGCACACGCCTTCATGGAGCATAGAGGAGATGAAGCGGCAGGCCAGCCGCGAGCGTGGAGGAAGTCCGCCAAGCCCTAATCCCCTTCAGGGAAATCACCGAAGGGTGAAGGAGGTTACGCGATGAGGAGGCAGGAGGCTTCGCATGGCGTGGCAGCCGAGAAGGCTGACGGCAGAGCAGTTGTGACGATTTCCACCAGGCCCGGTGAATGGGATTGACGTGTCAGCCTCGCCGCTGACATGTCAATCGCATGTGCCAAGATGCTTCACGGCGACCCGACCAGGGGACGGGCTGATGGCACGTTGTGGTGCCGAGGGGCTGCTCGGGAGCGGGTCGTGTTCCTGTCAGTGTGTCGTTGGCGAGCAGAGACGAAGAGGAAAGGGGAGGCTCCTCGGGGGCAACCCGAGATGGGTCGAGCCTCCTGGTGAGCGTCAAGGTAGAGGTCGCGTGAGAGGGGGCAGCCGATGGGCTTCATCGCCGTAACCGTCTGGCGAGCGACGTGCCGAGAGCCCTTGAAGGGGGTAACCGACCGACGGTCGGCGTGCAGCGGGTGCACGCATCCGCTCGCGCAGCGTGGTAGCCGCGCAGATGAGTGCCTGACCGCAGAGGCTTGCGTGGATTCAGGATGAGTCGGGTGCGGAGGCGGAGGACGGGCGCCAGCGGTGCGGTTGCCACGCACCTGATGGGAGCGCGGCCTGGGCAGGCGTGTGCCCCAAGGGGGCTCAAGCGCACCCCTTTCAAGGTACGGTGCGCAACGTCCAGCGCTTCCTGTCGCGCTACCGGGCAGGGGGCCTGGACGGGCTGAAGATTCAGTGGGCGCCGGGCAGAACGCCCCTGATTCCCGAGGCGCTCGCGCCCCTCATCCTGGACTGGGTGCGCAAGGGGCCCAGGGCGTGCGGCCTCAAGCGCGCCAATTGGACTCATGCGGCCCTGGCCGACTTCCTGTACCAGCGAACGGGCATCCGAGTGCGTGAGACGGCCATGGGCGACTTCTGCCGCCGCCGTGGCGTGCGCCCCTACCGGCCCACCTACCGCTTCCTGCGGGCCGATGCTGCACGCCAGCAGAGGGCGCTCGAGGAGTTGAGGGAAAAAAACGCCAGGCCCAGCGAGGCGTCATTGTCCTGCTGAGCCAAGACGAGGGACGCTTCCCCATGGTGCCTACTCTGACGGCCACCTTGGGACTCAAGGGAGAACGCCCCGTCGTGGTGCCCGCGACTGCAAGGACGTGGTGCACACGTTTGCCGCCATCAACGTCATCACCGGTGCGGTGACCAACCGCATCTCTGGCAGCCGCGTTGGCACTCGCCGCAAGGACGGCCTGTCCAAGACGAAGCGGATGCAGGTGGCCTTTGCGCACCACCTGCTCGACATCGCCCGCGCCTACCCAGCCGACGAGTACCCGGAGGTAGTCATTGTCATCGACAACGCGCCCTGGCACCGGGGGCGGCCCGTGGACTGGGCTTTGCGGCGCTACCCTCACCTGACGCTGTATCGGCTGCCACCCTACAGCCCGCAGCTTCAGCCTGTTGAGCGGCTGTGGCGTCCTCTGCGCGGACGCACCACTCACAACCTTCTCTTCGACGAGATGACCGAGCTTCAGGACTCGTTACGCTTGGGGCTCACCTACCATCGTGCGCGGCCCCAGGCGGTGCTCAAGCTTCTCGGCTCTCTCTGGAACCCGACCACATCAGCCGAGGCGTGAATGAGGACATCAAGAGGGCGATGGAGCGCGCGAACGTCACGGGAGCAGAGTTCGAGGAGGTCTAGGCGCTCGTAGGTCCGCTAGGCCCCGAGTGTTTTGCGCATGTTGCGGTGGGGGACGCCCACCTCGGTGTAGGGGGCGCCGAAGACGGCGTAGCCCAACCGCTCATAGAAGGGGACCGCTGGGGCGCGCGCGTGCAGGTGGACATGGGTGAAGCCACGCTGCGCCAGTTCCACTTCCAGCGTACGCACCAGCCGGGCACCCAGCCCTTGCCCTTGGAGGTGGGAGGCCACGGCCATCTGGAACAGCCGTCCGCCGTGGGCGTCCTCGGGGTTGAAGAGGACGCAGCCGAGCACCACCTCCCCCTGGTGCGCCACCAGGTGCAGGCTGTCCGCCTCGAAGGGAAAGGTGACGTCGTCACGGGTGTAGCCGAGCGGCTCGCGCAGCACGCGGAAGCGCAGCTCCAGCTCGCCCGCGTAGAGCGGATGCCCGGGGTGGACGAAGGTGAAGGTGGTGCCGGCCGTCACGTCAGAAAGTCCCCGTGAGCTGGAGCGTGAAGGTGCGGCCGTACTGGGGCACGGGTGCGATGGAGTTCTCGTCCGACACCGGCAGTGAGTAACGGGCGTCCAGCAGGTTGTGCACGCCGGCGAAGTAGCGCAGGGGGCCGTAGTCACCCGACAGGCCGAAGCCCACCAGCAGTGCCTCGCCGCTGTCCGCGCCGCCCGGGCCGGTGGGCCGGGCGCTCTGGTAGATGGCCTGGGTGGCCACGCGCATGTCGCCGGCGCCAATGGGCAGCATCATCCGGCCCGCCACCAGGTGCGCGGGCGCCGCGTTGGCCACTTCCTCCGAGGCGTTGCGCAGCGTCACGTAGGAGTAGCTCACGTCCACCATCAGCCAGCGGCCCGGCTGCCAGTGCACGCCGGCCTCGGCGCCCCAGGCGAGTGTGGTGCCGTCGGTGTTCATGAAGCGCAGACAGGCGGCGGTGCCGCAGTCGCCTGAAGCCGAGTCCTCCGCGGTGAGCTGCACCAGGCTGGAGATGCGGTTGTGGTAGCCGGCGACAGTGAGGCGCAGCTCGTCCGTCAGGTCGTGCGAGTGCTCCAGCTCGAAGGTGGTGATGGTCTCCGGCCGCAGGTTCAGCGCCGCGCCCTGGGAGATGCCGTCCGCGTAGTAGAGCTCGTAGACGTTGGGCGCGCGGAAGGCGTTACCCGCCACCAGCTTGGTGAGGCCCCGCTCGTAGGGCCGGGCGATGACGGCCAGGCGCGGGGTGATGGGCGTGCTGTCCAGGTCCACGTACTTGTCCAGGCGCAGACCGGCCGACACGCTCAGCCGCGGGTGGATCTTCCACTCGTCGAGCAGGTACGCGGACACCAGCGTGCGCGCCTGCGTCTCCAGGGGCAAATCACCGGCGTCCTGACGGACGCGAAGCTGCGCCTGGCCTTCCACGCCGAGCGTGAAGACGTTGCCCTCGAACAGGCCGATGCGCGCGCGGGCCTCGCCGGTGAGCCAGTCCGCCGCGCCGCCCTCGGTCCGGGCGCCGCCGTCCTCCTCCGGGTAGACGTAGGTGCCCTCGTAGCGGCTGATGTCGAACGCACCGCGCACGGACAGGCTGAAGCGCTCGGTGAACTGGCGCTCGTAGCGGGCCTCGGCGAAGGCGCGCAGGTCCTGCACGAAGTTGCCCTCCGTACCGGGCACGGTGCCATAGGGCGCGGTGGGCAGCTCCTTGTTGCGCACGTTGAACTGGGCCTGGAAGGACAGGTCGCCCAGCCGGGCGCGGAGGGAGCCACCGGCGGCGCGCTCCGCGTCCAGCCCGGTGATGATGGGACCGTTGGTGCCCAGCCGGGTGGTGTCCGCGCCCGTGGACGTCAATGCGCCGGCGCTCACCAGCACCGACCGGTTGCCGTCCTCCCACGACGCGGTGGCGTGTCCCCGGGTGGTGCCGAGCGCGCCCACCGCGCCCGTGACTTCCAGGTGCTTGTCCGAACCCAGCGACTCACGGGGGACCACGTTGATGACGGCGAAGAAGGCGCCCGTGCCGTACAGGGCGCTGCCAGGGCCGCGCACCACCTCGATGCGCTCCACTTCATGGATGTCCACGCTGAGGTCGCGGGCGGCGAAGCCCTGGCCGGCCCAGACGTCGTTCATGGAGTGGCCATCCCAGAGGATGAGGATGCGCGTGTTGAGGTCGCCCGGCGGGGAGAAGCCGCGCACGCCCATGTACGTATAGGTCCGGTCGTCGGTGAGATAGAAGCCGCGCACACCGGCCACGGCCTCGGCGACGGTGCGCCAGCCGAAGGCGCGCAGCTCCTCCTGTGTGAGCACGGTGGTGGAGGCGGGCGCTTCGTCGACGGCGACCAGGCTCTTCGATGCGGCGCGCACCGGAGGCGGCGCGTAGCGCAGCTCGGCGTGGACCTTCACTTCTTCCTCGGCCACCACCTTCACCGTCTGGCGGAGCGGGCGCACCTCGCGGCTCTCCACCTCCAGCGTGTGCTCGCCTTCGGGGAGGGTGACGACGGTGGGGGTGAAGCCGGCGGGCTTGCCATCCACGCGCACCGTGGCGCCGTCGCGGTTGGCGGTGACGACGAGCCGCCCGGTGGGCCGGTCCTGGGGACGCAGCGCCACGGCGACAGGCACGTTGCCATCGGCGGGGACGTCCACCACGTACTGGCTGGGCGCATAGCCGGGGGCGCGCACGTGCAGCACGCGCTGGCCGGGAGGCAGCCGCACGCGGCCGGGCACACGGGCCAGGATGTTCCCGTTGGGGGCGTCGCGAATCTCTGCGCCCTCCGGCATGCCCGTCACCTCCACGCCGCCGGTGATGAGAGTGAGGTCGAAGGTCTGGTCCGTCTCACGGCCGCGCACCAGGGTGAGCGTGGCCTCCGTGGCTCGGTAGCCGTCCTTCTTCACCATGATTTTGTGACGGCCGGGCGTCAGCGCGAGCGTCTGCGGAGAGCGGCCCCGGCTGCCCAGGTCCATGCGGTCCACGTAGACGTCGGCGCCCTTGGGGTTGGTGGTGACGCGCACCAGCGCGACCTTGGGACGGAGTCGGTCCACGGAGCGGGAGACCTCGGCGGCGTCCTCCTTGGGCAGGTCCTCGGTGAGCAGGTCGTTGTAGTAGCGGTACGCCTCGTTGAACTTGCCCAGCGCCTCGAAGCAGCGGGCGATGTTGAAGAGGACGTTCCGGTTGGGCACCAGGCGGTAGCTGGTGAAGTAGGAGCGCAACGCCTCGGCGTACTGCCCCTTGGAATAGGCATCGTTGCCGAGCTCGAACGCGATGTCCGCTTCATCCGCGTTGTTGTCCGCCAGCACGGGCGCGGACAGGAGGAACATCGAGAGGACGAACGCGAAAGAACGGGAGGAACGCATGGGACGCCAAGCATTCTTCCCTCTCTGGCGTGAGAGGTCCATGGGGGCTTATGGGTTGGGCGTTGGATGTCGGACCTGATGGGTAATGTCGGGTCTGGACATGCAACGAGGAGTGGGGTTCCACTCCGGGGAGGCGGGGGCCATGATTCAGGAGCCGTCAGCGGGCGCGGTGAGAGAGGAACGGGACACGGGAATGGGCCACGAGACGAAGCGCCCGGCGACGTACGAGGACCTGGTGGCGCTGCCGGAACACCAGGTAGGGCAGATTATCGACGGGGAACTGATTGCTCAGCCGAGGCCGGCCAGTCGGCATGCACGGGCCAGCTTCAGGCTGGGCGGCGAGCTGTACAGCCCCTTCGAGCGAGGACGCGGTGGGCCTGGCGGGTGGCATCTGCTGGATGAGCCGGAGCTGCACCTCGGCGCGGACGTGCTGGTTCCGGACCTGGCGGGCTGGCGTCGGGACCGGATGCCGGAAGTCCCGGATACGCCCTACTTCACGCTGTCACCGGACTGGGTATGCGAGGTGCTGTCGCCTTCCACGGCTGCCCTGGACCGCTCGCGCAAGAAGCGCATCTACGCGCGGGAGGGCGTCGGGCACGTCTGGCTTGTGGACCCACAGGCTCGGACGCTGGAGGTGTTCCGGCTGAGCGGGGGCCAGTGGCTCGAGCAGGGCACGTGGTCGGACGACGAGCGCGTCCGCGCCGAGCCTTTTGAGGCGCTGGAGCTGGAGCTCGGCGTGTTGTGGCTGCCGGAGGCGAAGGTGACGTGACGTCGCCTCCGCTTCAGTGCACCACGCCCCGCGCGGACATGGCCTCCTGGGGCGAGGCGGAGGGCTCGCGCATCAACTTGTCGCCCGCGGCCTGGAGGACCTGGGTGGTGGCGCCCTCGGGGTCGCGGAAGAAGGAGGGCGTCCACATCCGCACGAGCTGCCAGCCCTGGCCCTCCAGCACGCCGGTGCGGAAGAGGTCCCACTCCACGCGGTCCGCGGCCTTCGGGTAGCGCGTGCCGTCACACAGCACGCCGACGGTGACGTCGCTCGGGCGGGTGGGGTGCCGGAGCGCGACGTCCACGCAGAAGCCGTCATTGCCCCAGTGGACCTCCGAGGACACGCGGTGCTGCGTGGCCAGGTGTCCGGCCAGGGCCTGCGCGAAGGCCGAGCCCGCGTCCGTGGGCCGCACGAACACCTCCGCTGTCTCGGCGGGCCGCTGCGTCTGGGCCAGGGTGTCTTCGGGCTCGCGGCGGGCCTCCTGGGTATAGGCCGATTCCAGGGCCTCCGCGAATCGCAGGTAGGCGAAGAGCAGCCAGCCGCCGTTGGGCTGCCGGCCCGCTTCCATGGGGGGCGCGGACTGGTAGGACTCGCGCGGAATCGAGGTGACGAGGTGAATCTGCTCCCGGGCTCGCGTCACCAGCACGTTGAGCCGCCGGCCTCCGCCCGCGCTGCCCAGCGGACCGAAGCGCCGGTAGAAGCGGCCGTGCCGGTCGGGGCCGTAGGTGGTGCTGATGATGAGGTGGTCGCGCTCGTCGCCCTGGACGTTCTCCAGATTCTTCACGAAGAGCCCCTCGAACGAGCCCGAGCCCCTGCGCACGCGCGCTTCGGCCAGCCTCGACGCGAAGGATGCATCGCTGGCGGCCATCTCATCGAGGACGTCGTTGATGGTGTCTCGCTGGCTGAGGTTGAAGCACGCGATGCCAATGGACGGTGGCTGCGGCCGTGAGAGCAGTTCCTTCACCAGAGAGCCCACGGCGCGAGCCTCCACCAGGTTGGTGCGCTTCTCGTAGGTGCCGCCCACGGGGAGCAGCCGCAATGGTGCGTGGGGCACGCTGTGGGACGGGTGCGCGGGAATGGCCTGGAGCCGCTTGTCGTAGAAGTGGTCGTTGCTGAAGGCGATGAGGTCCGCGTTCTGTGAGCGGTAGTGCACGTCCAGGTAGCACTGGTCGATGTCGAGGTTGAGCGCCGCCGACAGCAGGTCCTCCACCTCGGATTGCTGCTCCTCGAAGAGGCCCTGCTCGCTTTCGGCCTCCTGCTCCGCGTTCTGCACCACGGCGGATTCGAAGAAGCGCGTGGGTGGCAACTGCTTCGGGTCACCGGCGATGACCACGCGGTGGGCGCGGGTGAGGACGGGCAGGGCCTCCTCCAACCGGCACTGCGAGGACTCGTCGAAGATGACGACGTCGAAGATGGGGCGGCGGGGGAAGATTTGCGCCACGGTCTGTGGACTGGCCATCCACACGGGGCGGACGTCGAAGAGCGGGTCGCCCCCTTCGATGCCTTGACCGGTGGCGATGACCTGACGCACGCGCAGGGCGCGCTCTCCTCGCAGCATCAGCCGTCGGCGGAGCTCCGCGCCCTGCCCGTTGAGCCGGCCGCCCGTGCCCGCGAGCAGCCGCTCGCGCTGGCGCTGCGTCCAGCGGTGAACCAGGGCGTCGCGCACGAGGACCCGCTTCTTCTCCTCCAGCACGCGGTAGTGCGAATGGGTGGTGCGCACGCGCTCGGCGTCGATGTGCTGGAGCGCCGGAGCCTCCCTCAGTCGCGCGGAGGCTTCCGCCGCCAGCGTCGCCTTCAGCACCGCGCGCCAGCCGGCCTCTGCCTCCGCGCCCTGGCGTGCCAGCCGCTCCACGGCGGATTCCAGCGCCGGAGGCATGCCCGTCAGCACCGCGCGCATGCGCAGCAGACCTTCCACGGTGGGGAGTCGTGACACCAGGGCGGTGGTGACGGATGCCAAACGCTCGCCCGAGCGCAGCCCACGCGAGCGCGAGTCGAGCCACGGCGCGGAGAAAAGCCCCGCTTCGGCGAGCCGAGCTTCCAGCCGCGCGACGGCGTCTCCTCGGGCCGCGGACAGTCGCAGGCCCGCCAGCAGTGCCGCGCGAGACCCCGCGTCCGCCGTCAGGGCCGCCCGCACCGCGTCCCGGCACGACGCGAGCAAGGGCGTGCGCTCCAACTCCTGCAGCAGCTCGAAGAGCGCCGCGTGGGTGCGAAGCGTCTGGGACAGGGACTCGTCGGTGAGTGTCGCGGTGTCGCCCGGGACGAGCGTGGTGCGGTGGTACTCGGTGAGCAGCGCGCGGGCCTTCACGCCCGTGAAGAACCGCGTGACGCGCTCCGCAGCGAGGATGCTCAGCGTCAGACCGAACTGCTGAAGCACCCGGCGCGCCCCGGCCTTCCGCGCGAAACAGAAGAACGCGTACCACTTGCGAGCGATGTCCAGGTACGAGCCCAGCGCGGCCATCGCGGTGGCCAGCACACTCAAGGCCTGGGGTTGCTCGCGGTGGACCAGCGCCAGCTCCGCGTCCAGCGGCCCCTCCGCGAGCACCTGCCGCTGTGCCGCCAGCCCGTCGAGCTGTGTCCGCGCGGCCTGGACCCCGTCCGGTGTCGCAGCGGCCCAGCGCGCGAGGATGTCCGGACGGGCCGACTCCAGCAGCGGCGCCAGTTTCTCCGCGAAGGCGGCGCGCGCCGCGCCCTCTGCCCGAGGGTCCGCGCCGAAGACGGGCACGTCCGGTGACGCGAGCGCATCCGCGTCCCGCGCCGCGCTGTCGACGGCGCTCAGGCGCTCCCGGTAGGTGGCCATCGGCGTCGCCAGGTACGTGGCGAGGTCCGTGCCCAGGGCCTCGCGCCAGGGGTTCTCTGGATAGCCCTCCTTGCCGCCGCGCTCCAGCACCTCGCGCACCTCGCGCTCGCGCGTCGTCACGTCGCTCAACCGTGCGTCGGAGAGACTCGACACGGCGGGCGTGAGCGCGGCGGGGGCTTCCACGGAGAACCACTGGCCCACCAGTTCGTGGAAGGAAGGCGCGGTGCCTCCGTCGGGGCGCTCGGAGAGGGCGCGGTCCGCGTCCGTCAGCTCGTCATGGAGGGACTGGAGCTCCGCGTCGATGCGCGCCAGTTCCCTGGCCACGGCCGCGTCGGTCCGTGTCTCCGGCAGCGTGTCGAGCTGCTCGCGGATGCCCATGTAGAGGTCGCGCTGGTCACGCTGGGCGTCGTGGACGACGGCGCACAGGTGTCCCAGGCCGAGGTGGTCCAGGCGGTGCTTCACCACGTCCAGCGCGGTGCGCTTGTCGCAGACGAGCAACACGCGCTCCCCGCGCGCCAGGTGGTCGCCAATGGCATTGGCGATGGTCTGCGACTTGCCCGTGCCCGGAGGCCCATGGATGACGAGCCCCCGGCTGCTGCGTGCCAGTCGCACCGCGCGCGCCTGGCACGGGTCCGCGAGCGTGACGAGCCGCTCCTCGCCCGCTCGCTTGAGTCCCTCCAGGTTGGGCTCGCCGCCGCCGTGTCCCGGGGGCAGGCCGAGAGAAACATCCACGCGGAGGAAGCTCTCCAGCGGGCCGGAGATGGGCTCTCCGTCCAGGAGCGCGCGCATGTCGTCCACGAGGCTCTGGTTGGACAGGGGATAAAGACCCAGCACGGCGCTGGGGAGGATGGCGGCCTGGGGCTGGGCATCGTCGCCACGCGGAATGGCGGCCAGGAGGGTTTCCGGCGTGAAGGGGGCAGGCGCGGGCAGCTCCATGGCCTTGCACACGGCGGCCACCAGTTCGTTCAGCTCGCGCCACGGGTCCTCGCCGGCTTCATCCGCGAAGAGGTCGCCCAGCCGCTGGCCCGTCTGCTGCTCCAGCCAGGCGAGCAGCGCGGTGTTGGGGGCCACGCGGTCCACGCCGGCCTCGGCGCCTTCCAACTCCACCGACGGCACGCGGCCCTTCTTGAGCGTGAGCCGCACGGGGATGAAGGCGATGGGGGCCAGGATTCGCCGGGTGCCGAAGCCGCGCTTGTCCTTGGCGCCCGGTGGCAGGTGGAGGAGGGGAAAGCCCACGTGAAGGACGTGCGCGCCGGTGTCCTGCTCGAAGGTACGGGCGTCCTCGACGATGGTGGCCAGCTTGCGGAGCAGGTCCTGCTGTTCCTCCTCCGCGCGGGAAGGCGCGGGGGCTTCATCCGGAGGAGGCGCGTTGTCGGGACGCGCGTGGCGGGAAGGCCCTTGGGGGTTGTCCAGCGGAAGCGCGGCGTCGGAAGCCACGTCGCGGGAAGGGAAGTGGTTTTCGTCCAGTGCGTGCGCGGCCTTGGGCGCCGTGTCCAGCACGTCGTCGGCATCCGTCCCCGTGGCATCGTCGTCCTGGGCGCGAGCGGCGCGGGCCTGGGCGGAGCCCTTGCGCGGGCGAGCCTCGGGAGGCGGTGGCTTCACCACGAGCCGGGCCTGGGCCTTCTCTCCGAGCAGGGCGGCCAGCAAGGTGTGGGGCGCGGTGCCATCCAGCCGGCTCAGCGTGGCGAGGTCCACGCGCTGGCGGCTGTTGTGCGGCCGGCTGTTGAGGCTGGGGCCGGATGCGAGCGCGGCGTAGAGCCGCTCAAGCATCTTCTCAAGGACGCGGTTGCGGGGCTCGGGCGACAAGGCGGCACCTCTCGACGGGAGGGGAGGCCGCTGTCTCTATCACGCGAAGGTGGCCCTGGGCCTGGGCCTTCAGCCCGCCAGCGCGGCGGCGAGCGCCTGCGCCGCGGCCTCCAGTTCCTGCGCGGGGAGGTGGTCGGAGGCGGGAGCGTCGAAGGCGGCCCGGCCCCAGAGCCGCTGCGGCGTCTGCGAATAGCGGGGGACGAGGTGCAGGTGGAAGTGGCGCAGCACATCGCCAATGGCGAAGGCGTAGGCGTGTTCGGCGCCGAGCACCTCGCGCTGGGCGCGCATGACCCGGGCGGCGAAGGGGCCGAGCTCGCTCGCCGCGTCCGGCTCCAGGTCATACCAGGCGCGCACATGCCGGGCGCTGGAGATGACGACCCAGCCGGGCACGGGGCTGGGGCCCGCCACGCCATGCAGCACCAGTCCCGGCGCGCGCGCGATGACGCCTCCCACGGGTCGTGTCTCACCGCGCACGATGGCGCAGCCGAGACATGGGTCATTCACATCCAAGACATCTGGCATGGGCTCACGCTAGCAGTCCGGGGAAAGCCCGGGTGGGTCACGCCATCGGGTCAACGGTGACTCATGTCCATGAGGGCATACGGGGTTCTCCGAGTGATCCGTGACACACCCGGCTCCGGGCGTCTCGGCGGATGAGAACCCGCTCTGAATCAGGGGGGGCTGCTTGACGGAACGGGCAAGTGTCGGAGAGTGTCCGGCTGACGCCTCATGAAGTGTTGAGGCGGCGATACTTGGGGACTTTTCTTTCAAGGCGGGGATGATGAAGAAGCATCTGGTAATGGCCGTGGTTCCGTTCCTGGCGTTCGGTTGTGGAGACGACCTGGTTGACGCGGACGGAGACGGAATCGCGGACGGCGTGCGCGAACCGGACACTGTGACGGTAGTGACGCCGGCCAATCCCAAGGGCACGGTGTCCGGTCAGGTGCTGAGCACGGACCTGCGGCCGCTGACCGAGGTCACGGTGGAGATGACCATCGGCAGCTCGGCGGAGCCGGTGTCGGCCGTCTCGGATGCGAAGGGCAACTTCACCTATAAGAACGTCCCGGCCGGTTCGCACGTGCTGCTGACGTTCTCCAAGGCGGGCTATGCCACGCTGCGCGCGACGGCGCAGGTTCCCTCGTCCGCGGGCAACGTCCCCATCAACAACGGCAACGCGAGCTTCGGCCCCATTACCCTGGCGCGGCTGGACGGCACGCTGAACTTCCTGGTGGTGACGCCGCAGGGCCGTCCCGCGGCGGGCGTTCGGGCGACGCTGGAGGCCACGCCGGTGGGTGCCATCTCCAACGGCGATGCGTCCTCGTCGATGGTGAGCTCCGTGGTGGTGGAGGCGACCGCGAACGAGCAGGGCCTGCTGTCCTTCACGGGCATCCCGAGTGCGTCCGAGCTGGCGCGTCTGCGCAACGGCGACGGCGAGTACAAGCTGTGGGTGTCGCCCATGGACGCCAACGGTGACGGCATCCCGGAGACGGGGGGCTACGTCAGCACGTATTATGGGGCCGAGGTGGTGGCCAACAGCACCACGCGGCTCATCAGCCTGCCGTACTCGCGGCCGCAGAACGTGCCGCTGAGCATCGAGAGCAGCAACGTGGCCAGCCTGCGTGGCGGCGGCGCTGACTTCCATCCTCTGCGCAACCTGGTTCGCGTGGGTGAGCCCATCCACCTGTTCTTCAACCAGCCGATCCAGCAGGGTTCGCTGTCCGTTCTGATGACGGGCGAGAATGCAGCGGAACTTCTGCCCGTGACGACCAACGTGGCGAATGGTGGCTACAGCGCGACCATCAACCCGGGTGGCGCCATTGCGGATGGCAAGGAGTACAATATCGACGTGCGCGCCGTGTCCGCAGAGGGCGGCAGCATGTACTCGCGGACCGGGTTCTTCTTCACGGGTGACGCGTCGGCCGTGCGCCAGATGTCCATCGTGGAGTCCAAGTATGAAGAGGTGTCGGCGGTGGGCACCCTTGGTGCGGACCAGTTGAACTCCGGCGAGAGAGTCTTCCTGTCCTTCAATCACCCCATTACACGCCCGTCGAACGTGAGTGGTCACGTTTATGCTCATGTGAACTGGGATATTGGGGGGGCTACGCCTGGGGTTATTGGAGACTACGCGGGAGAGGTGGGTCATCCGATGGGATTCCCGCTTATCGAGGAGGAGCCAACTATTCCTCCTCGGACGGGCACTCGGCAGGAACTCCCCGCTTTCTCGATCATCAAGTCGGGTTACACCACGCGATGGGTGTTCACGTATTTCGGGTCGAACCTGATTCCGAGCACCAGCTTTGCTAACTTCGAAATTGTCGTGAAGTTCTCCGCCCTGCCGTCGCGCTCCATCAATGGGACCTACGAGAACTACATGGGGCAGCCTCTTGTCTTGGACTTGGCGAAGACCGGGCTGGTTCAGCTGCCCGCACTTGCTGCGTCTCCGTGACGCGCCTGCGTCGCTGACACGGCAATAAGTCGTTTCAAGGGCCCTCCATGGTTGTCCATGGAGGGCTCTGCATTTCAGGCGACAAGGTCACGCAGTCCATGTGGCGTCCATCAGCTTGGACCCACGGTCCGCGACGCTGTATGCCTTGGATTACGTTCCGGTTGGTTTCGCGAGGTAAATAGCTGGATTCCCAGGCATTGCTCTCGGAAAGAACCGGCATTGCCTGGCACAATCGCTGCAGTCGTGAGCCGGGCTATGGACTCGATCAGAGTTTTTGCAGTGTGTTTCAGTTCATTGTTCTGGGCTTGCATCAACGTGCCCGGAATCGAAGTTGTGCCTGAAACGCCGGACGCGGGACCTTCGAATCCCGTCGTGACGCTGTCGCTGTCGCGTGCGATCACGAATGGTGATGTCGATGTACGAGTTTCGGTCGCTGAGTTGGTGCCAGAGTCGGTCGAACTGTTGGTCGATGGCGTCCCGGCAGCGACGTTGCCCCGGCCTTCTTACGAGTTGCGGTGGAGCACTCATGACCTCGATGAAGGCCAGTACATCATCACCGCAAGGGCATCAATCGGCGACCGTGTTTACGTGAGTGCGGCGAACACGCTGTTCGTCGACCGGACAGCACCGCGGTTGGTGACGCAGAGCCCTCGGACTGGAGACCAGGACGTCTCCGTGCATGCTCCCATTCAGGCTGTCTTCTCCGAGGCCGTCGAGCCGTCCTCCGTGACCGCAGAGTCCATCAGGCTCTTGGTCAATCAGTCGGATATTGCTGCAGGGGTGCGCCTGTCGGCCGATGGCATGACGGTGACGCTGACGCCTGCTACGCAACTTCCCGTGGACTCAGATGTATCTGTGACCATCGCGCCTTCGGTGACGGACATGGCAGGTAACGCTTTGGATGTAACTGCACTGGACTGGCAGTGGGGCATCCCTAGGCATCTGCTTTACGGAGAGAGCATTTCTGCCGGTAGTATCGAAGCCTCTGACGTCGCGAAGTTCTCGTTGGCCCTGGATGGAACTGGCAGGCCCGTTGTCGCCTTTGTTGATGGTGATTCGCCATCAAGTCGCGGCGTTTATGTCATGCGGTGGACAGGCGTGACGTGGGAGCAGTTGGGTGACGTGCTTGGGATGAGTGCGGTCGAGTCTGCCATCAAGGCTTGCTCTCTGTGGGTTACGCCAGAGGGAGAGATCTTGGTGGCGTGGAATAGGGAGGTGACTGATGGGGCTGATGGTATTCATGTTTACCGTTGGGGTGTGAGTAGTTGGTCCGCTCTTGGCTCTCCCGTAACGTTGGAACAGCCTATGGCGAAGTTTGAGTCGTTCAAGTTCGTTGTAGGTCCTCAGGGTGAGCGCTGGTTGGTTCTCCACGAGTATGCTGCTGACGTTTCAGCTGGGATTCATGTGTTTCGCTGGGGCGAAGGGCGTTGGGAGCGACAGGGGGAGACGTCGTTGAATCCGTATTGGCTCCAGTCGAGCTTCAATCTGATGGTGGATTCGTCAGGTCGCCTTGTTGTTGTTTGGGCTCTTCAGTCAGGGACGGGGGGCGGAGTGACTCCTTATTCCAAGAGATGGGTTGGGACTCATTTTGAAGATATCCCATTGAGGCCAGCCGGGGCGGTCGTTCCGGTTGTGTCTGAATTGGATGGGGAGGATCGTCTCGTGATCGCTAAGCCATCTCAGGATTTTGAGGGGGGTGTTCGGCCATGGATTGAGCGTTCCCATGCTGCAGAGGGGTGGCAAACTCTCGGACTTGGAGTTGATGGCATGTACCCCGGCGTAACGGACGCCATGGTGGAGGTCCTCGACTTCGACCCTGCGGGACAGTTGGTCGCACTGCTCTCCGAGCCTGAAATCGCGGGTGGCCCTGTGAACCACTATGTCCGCCGCTGGGACGAGACCTCGTGGGTATCAATGGGCGCGCCGCTGCTTCCGCGCCCAGGCGCTACGCCCGTGGGACCCGCCCAGTTCTTCATGACGGGGCCCGAGCAATGGGTACTGGCCCGCATCGAGGAGTCCGAAGGCACTCCCAGCCGACGCCACCTCTACGTCTACCGCCCCAACAACTGATACACGGTCAACGTTTCACCGCCTGCCCCACCTGTTCTCCAATGAACACGCACCGGCACTTCGGACCGTATTCGTTGAAGCGCGGGGTGGGGTGGGCACGTCGGGAGGGGCGTGTATAGATTGTTCAACGCCCGTTCCAACCCGAGAGGCGTCTGTCCCATGAAGAGCACGGCGATGACAGTCCCGGCAGAAGACATGCCAACCGCCAAGGAGTCCACGGCGGGCGGGAACAAGAAGCGCGTGCTCGTGGTGGACGACTTCGACGATGCCCGGGAGATGTACGCGGAGTACCTGGAGTTCGTCGGCTTCGAGGTGGACACCGCCCGCAACGGCGTGGAAGCGGTGGCGAAGGCCAGCGAGGGCGAGCCCGACATCATCCTGATGGACCTGTCCCTCCCCGTCATGGACGGCTGGGAGGCGACGCGGCGCATCAAGCAGGACTCCCGCACCCGGGACATCCCCGTCATGGCGCTCACCGGCCATGTGCTCGCGGGGAACGCGGAGCACGCCCGGGACGCCGGCGCGGACGAGTTCGTCGCCAAGCCCTGCCTGCCGCAGGATTTGGAGAACAAGATCCGAAACATGCTCAAGCCGAGCAAGGGGAAGGTCCGGGGCGGCTGACGCCCAAGGACAACGCCACTGCTCGGCAACGGACACTCCAGCGGCCCTGGCGTCCTGGAGTCTCCTCCCTCGCGGCCCGTTCAGTTGACCCCTGGCGGACGGATGCATAGGCACCGGGTGTGGGCTCTCCGGCCGCCTCGCCGCCTCCTGATGCGTGGACTCCTCCCCAGGAGTTCGACGAGTACCGCCTTGTGCGGGCCATCGGGCGTGGGCGCACGGGGCGGGTGTTCCTGGCCCATGACACGCTGCTCGAGCGCCCCGTCGCCGTGAAGTTCATCCCCGCCCTGGGGCCCAACGCCCTGGCGCGGTTCCTCGTGGAGGCCCGGGCGGCCGCGCGCATCCAGCACCCCAATGTCGTCACCCTCTACCGGGTGGGACAGTTGGAGGAGCAGCCCTACCTCGTCTCCGAGTTCATCCGGGGGATGAGCCTGGACCGGCTGCCCAAGCCCCAACCCTGGGAGCGCGTGCTGGCCATGGGGCGGGACCTGGCACGGGGCCTGAGCGCCGCGCACCGGCGCGGGGTGTTGCACCGGGACATCAAGCCGGGCAACGCCGTGCTCACCGAGGCTGGCGAGGTGAAGCTGCTCGACTTCGGCCTCGCGAAGCTCCTGGACCGGGCCGCGGGGGCGGGGGATGGCGCGCCGCCCGCTTCCGGGACTCCGCCGCCGGAGTTGCCTCCTGACCTGGATCCGGAGGCCAGCCCCAACCTGGGCGCGCGCTCGCTGGACGGAATCTTCCTTCCATCGCTGCCGCGCGGCTCGCTGGTGGGGACGCCGTATTACATGTCCCCGGAGGCCTGGGCGGGCGAGGCGCTGACGGCGCGCAGTGACGTGTACTCACTGGGCGTCGTCCTGTACGAGCTGTGCGCGGGCAAGGGCCCCTTCCGGGACGTACCGTGGCGCGAGCTCCCGGAGCGGGTGCGCCACCAGGATGCGCGCCCCCTGGCGCAAGCGGTGTCCGGCGTGGATGCCGGGCTCGCCGCCGTCATCGACAAGTGTCTGCGTCGCGAGCCGTCCGAGCGTTACGCCACCGCCTCACAGCTGCTCGATGCCTTGGACGCACTGACGCGAGACGACACCGTCCAAGCGGTGCCGGAGGGCAATCCCTACCGCGGCCTCCAGGCCTTCGAAGCAGAGCACCGCGCCGTCTTCTTCGGCCGCCGCCGCGAGCAGCGCGCGGTGCTGGAGCGGATGCGCTCGGAGTCCTTCCTGCTCATCACTGGTGACTCGGGCGTGGGGAAGTCCTCCCTGTGCCTCGCCGGGCTGCTCCCCGCTGTCACCGAAGGGGCCCTGCAGGACGGACGTCGCTGGCGCAGCGTGCGGCTGGTGCCGGGCCGCAGGCCCCTGGCGGCCCTGGTCGCGGCGCTCGCGCCCGTGCTGGAGACGGAAGAAGAGACCCTGGCCGAAGGCTTGCGCGCCGAGCCCACGTCCCTGGTGCGCCGGCTCCGCGTGAAGCTGGGGGTCCAGGAGGGGCTGCTCGTCTACGTGGATCAGCTCGAGGAGCTGGTGACGCTGGCGCCGCCGACCGAGGCGGAGCTGGCGGGACAGGCCCTGGGGGCGCTCGCGGAGGGCGCCAGTGGCGTGCGCCTGCTCGCCACGGGGCGAAGTGACTTCCTCACCCGGCTGTCCGCCGTGCCCGGGCTGGGCGCGGAGGTGCCGCGCGCGCTGTACCTGCTGCGCGCCTTGTCGCCCGAGGAGACGCGGGAAGCCGTGACGGGCCCCGCCCGCGTGAAGGGTGTGCGCTTCGAATCCGACGCGCTGGTGGATGCGCTCGTCACCTCCACCCTGTCCGCGGCGGAGGGCGGCCTCCCGGTGCTCCAGTTCGCGCTGGCCGAGATGTGGGAGGCGCGCGACGCGGCGGCCGGTGTCATGACGCAGGCTGTGCTCGACTCGCTGGGCGGCGTGGAGGGCGCGCTCGCGCGGCACGCGGATGCGGCGGTGGCCCGGCTGCTACCGGACCAGCGGGTAGCGGCCCGGGGCGTGCTCCTGCGGCTCGTCACCGCGGACGGCACCCGCGCGCGGAAGACGGACCGCGAGCTGGTGGGGGACGACGCCCGCTACCGCGCCGCCCTGGAGGTGCTGGTGCACGCGCGGCTGTTGGTGGCGCGCGAGGCCCAGGAGGGCACGTCCTACGAACTCGCCCACGAGGCGCTGCTCTCCGGCTGGGGCACGCTGGCGCGCTGGCTGGCCGAGGCCTCCGAGCGCCGCGAGGTCCAATCCCGGCTGGAGGCCGCCGCCGCGCACTGGGAGAAGCTGGGCTTCCCGAGCGAATCCCTCTGGGGCCCGCGTCAGCTGGAGGAGACGCAGGTGCTCGACACGGGAGAGCTCACCCGCCGCGAGCGCGACTTCCTGAAGGCCTCGCGCCGCACCATGGTGCGCAGCCGGCGGACGCGGCATGCGCTGGTGGTGGGCTTCGTCATGTCCCTGGGGCTCGTCTACGGCGGGCTCAAGCTGAGGGAGCGTTGGAGCCTGGACCGGCAGGTGCGCGACGAGCTGGGCCAGGCGGCCCAGGCCCTGAGCGCCGTGCGTCAGGACTGGGGCACGCTGAGCGCCGAGCGCGACGAGGCCTTCCGCCTCTACGACGCCGGCCGCCGCGCCGACGCGGACCGGCACTGGAACCGGGCTGGTGCGCAAGCGGGACAGTTGCGCGGCCGCTTCGACGAAGTGGCCGGACGATTGGAGCGCGCGCTGGCGTTGGCGCCCGGCCGCGCCGACGTGCGCGAGGCCCTGGCGGACTTCCTCTACGAGCGCGCGCTGTGGGCCGAGCAGGACGAAGACGCCTCGGCGCTGCCCGCGTTGCTCCAGCGTCTGCGGCTCTATGACACGGCGGGCACGCGCTGGCGGCGCTGGAACGCCGCGGCCAGCCTCACGCTGGAGACACCCATTCCGGGGGCGGAGGTGGAGCTGCGTCCGCTGGCGCGCGATGCGCAGGGCAAGTATCAGCTGGGAGAGCCCCTGCAAGCGGACCCGGGGCGCTGGCTGGACGCAGCGGTGGCGCCGGGCACGTACCAGATTTCCGCGCGCGCTCTCGGCTACGAGCCGGTGGTGCAGTGGGTGCTGCTGCGGCGAGGCGAGTCGCGGCGGCTCGGCGTGCCGCTGCCGCGCATGGGCAGCGTGCCGGAGGGCTTCGTCTTCGTGCCGCCGGGTGAGGTGAAGTTCGGCAGCGCGGCCGAGGCCAGCGTGCGCGAGTTCTTCAACGCCGTGCCCCTGCACGCCGTGGCCGTCCCCGCCTTCCTGATGGCCCGGCACGAGGTGACGTATGCCGATTGGCTGGCCTACGTGGAGGCGCTGCCGCCCGCGCAACGCGCACAGCGGCTGCCGCGCGTGGGCACGGGCGGCTACGCGGGGCTGCTCGCGCTGGCGCAGGTGGACGGCGTCTGGCGGCTGCGCTTCCAGCCAGGGAACGAGCCCTACATGGCGCGGGCCGGGGCGCCGCTGCGTTACGCCCGCCGTACATCGCGCGCGGAGCAGGACTGGCTGCGCTTCCCCGTCAGTGGCATCACCTTCGCGGACGCGGAGGCCTATGCCGCGTGGCTGTCGGAGAGCGGCCGAGTCCCCGGCGCCAGGCTCTGCTCGGAGCTGGAGTGGGAGCGCGCGGCGCGCGGCGTGGACGGGCGTGAGTACCCCCACGGCGACACCCTGGCTCCGGACGACGCCAACATCGACACCACCTACGGCAAGCAGCCCGGAGGCTTCGGCCCCGACGAGGTGGGCAGTCACCCCGCATCGCGCAGTCCCTTCGGCGTGGACGACATGTCCGGCAACGTGTGGGAGTGGACCCGCTCCTGGCTGGAGCCGGGCAAGGCCGTGGCGCGTGGAGGCAGCTTCGCCTTCGCGGCGACCTCGGCGCGCGCCTCCAACCGCGAGCTGCCGGAGCCGTCCCTGCGCGACGTGACGGTGGGCATGCGGGTGTGCGCGGACGTGGCATTCAACGCGCACCCCTAAGCCCGCCTGCCTGCCCTACATCCGCTCCGCGCGCTACCGGACGGAGGAACCCTGTGTCCGCCCTGACGTCTTGGGGCGGTGATGCCCAGTGGACGAAGCAAGTGCCTGCGGGTCCTCGGGCGAGTTGCTGGGCGAGGGGCCGCTGCGGACATTGATTCCGTGGTCGGGCCGGGAGGGTGGTGGGTGATGGGTGCTTGGAAGCAGACGGTGGCGGCGCTGGTCAGCACGGTGGGCATGGTGGGCTGTGCGGGGAACGTGTCGGAGGCGGAGCCGGTGGCGCTGCGCGAAGGCGTGGCGGAGCTGGCGGCGCCGAATGGCCGCAACCTGAATGGCCGCAACCTGAATGGCCGCAACCTGAATGGCCGCAACCTCAACACCCCCGAGTTGGGGCAGCTGCTCGTGTCCGTGGACTTGGTGGGCGCCCGCATCGCGGCGGAGGTGGTGGGCGCGGTGCGGCTGGAGGGCAGCGTCTTCCACGGCGTCGCATCCAGCGGCCCGGTGTCCGGCCAGGCCTTCCTGGGCGCGCGCTTCACCGGCAACCTGGACAGTGGTGACACCGTGGAGCTGCGCGTCGACGGCATCGAGCCTGGAACGGGCGCGGACGCGGACGTCTGGGCGTACCAGGTCTCCTACTACGACGCGGCGGATGCACTCTGGAAGCCCGCGTGCGCGGCGGCGGATGGCTCCGCGCTGGGCGCCATCCCCATCGCGGGCCGGTGGGACTACCGCCAGGGCGTGCCGGGCGGCGGCGGGAAGGTGGATGACGCCGCGCGCTTCACCTTCGCCTGCGAGGGTGCGGCCATCGCCAAGTGCGTGCGCTTCGGCTACCGGCCCTGGGGCACCACGGCGGACGGCCTGGGCCTGGCGGGCCACCACCAGGCGTGCACGCGCATGGTCCGCGCGGACTTCTGCGGCGACGGCACGTCTCACACCACGGATGGCCAGTGGGTGAACCTCCATGACGGCGTGGACGTGCAGACGGATACGGAGGCGTGGCTGCACGAGGCTGAGTGGGATGCCGATGGCGCGCGCTGCTTCACGCAGACGACGCGCGCGGCGCAGGCCGTGAGCTGCCCGGGGCAGACGCAGCGCACCCACTGCGGCAAGTGGGCCCATTTCCAGGCCGGCACGCTCATCATGAGCGAGGTCCCTCCCGCGCAGTAGGCACCTTGGACGCTGGCGAGCCTGAGAGGGCTCGCCAGCCCGTCAGCCCGGCCCGCTTGCTGGCGGTGGACCTTGTTGTCACCGGGTACCGGGGGCAGGGGGCCGACACCATGGTTAGCCGGCTCGCCTTGGGGGGCGGGGATGGGAGACGCGCTGTGAGACGGGCTCGAATACGACAGGTCTTCGGCGGAGCCTCGGCGGGGATTCTGATGGGGCTCTGCGCCCTGTCCGGTTGCCGCGAGGGGGAGGAAGCAGCGCCCGCGCCTCAACAAGAGGAGCTGGAGGTGACGCTGGGCCAGGAGAACGTGGCCCGCGCCGAGGTGCGGCAGCTGCGCTCCGGCCCTGGCATCTCCGGCAACCTGCAGGCGCGCACGGCGGCGGCGGTGCGCGCGGAGGTGGGCGGCACCATCCTCGACATCAAGGCCCAGCAGGGTCAGGTGGTGAAGAAGGGCGAGGAGCTGGCGCGCATCGAGGACGTCACGCTGAAGGACCAGCTCATCGCGGCGTCGGCGGCGGTCCGCACGGCCCGAAGCGCGCTCCAGGTGGCCGAGGCCGAGCAGGAGCGCGCCGCGAGGCTGTCCAAGGCGGGCGTCATCACCCAGCGCGACGTCGAACAGGCGGAACTCTCCGTGGAGCAGGCCAAGGGGCAGCTCGCGGAGGCGCGCTCCCGGCATGCCCTGGCGCAGGAGCAGCTCAACCGCGCGCGTGTCGTGGCACCCTTCGCGGGCGTGGTGAGCGAGCGGCAGGCCAGCGCGGGTGACGTCGTCCAGCCCAGCGCGCCGCTCTTCACGGTGGTGGACCCGCGCACGTTGCGCCTGGAGGCCTCCGTGCCCGCCGCTCAGCTCGAACAGGTGCAGGTGGACACGCCGGTGGAGTTCCACGTGACGGGCTACGGGGACCGCGCCTTCCGCGGCACAGTGGAGCGCATCAACCCGGTGGTGGACCCGGCCACCGGCCAGGTCCGCATCTACGTGGCCATTCCCAACACGGACCTCCAACTGCTGGCCGGCCTCTTCGCGGAGGGACGCGTGGCCTCGAAGGGCACGCAGGCGGTCGCGATTCCCATCGACGCCATCGACGACATGGGGACCGAACCCGCCGTGCTGCGCATCCAGGAAGGTCGCGTGCAGCGGGTGAACGTCAACTTGGGCCTGCGCGACGAGGTGGCGCGGCAGGTCGAGGTCCGCTCAGGCCTGGAGGACGGCGACGTGGTGCTGCTGGGCGCCGCGCGGAGCGAGGTGGCGGAGGGCGGGCGCGTGAAGGTGTCGCCCCCGCGGCCTGACTCGAAGCCCGTGGAGGAGGCGGGGCCCGGCGTTGGCGGCTCGGAGGCACCGCCGCCTTCGCCTGGAACGCGGCAGCTCACGCCGCGTCCCGCGTCCGCGCAACCACCGGCGGAGGGCGCTGCGCCCCCGGCGCCGTGAGGCCGCGCCGTCCCACCTCTGCTCCAAGCCTGGAGTCACGTCCGTGTTCATTTCAGACTTCGCCATCAAGCGGCCCATCACCACCATCACTTCGATGCTGGCGCTGGTGGTCTTTGGTCTCGTGTCGTTGGGACTCCTGGAGACCGACGAATTCCCCGACGTCCAGCCCCCGGTGGTGAGCGTCACCATCGTCTATCCAGGCGCATCACCCGAGACGGTGGAGCGGGAAATCCTCGAGCCCATCGAGGACGCCATCTTCGCCATCAGCGGCGTGGACCCGAAGGAGACGACGTCCATCGCCACGGACGGCCTGGCGTCCTTCACGGTGTTCTTCGACTTCGAGAAGGACATCCAGGAGGCGACGCAGGACATCCGGGACGCCATCTCCAGCAAGCGCGCGGACCTGCCGCAGGAGATGGAGGAGCCCATCCTCACGCGCTTCGATCCGGCGGACCAGCCCATCGTGTCCCTGACGCTCACCTCGGAAGGTCTGGACGTCGCGGCGCTGTCGCTGGTGGCGGACCCGACGGTGGTGGGCGAGCTGCGCTCGGTGCCCGGCGTCGCCCAGGCGGAGGTCGTCGGTGACGTGGCGCGGGAGATGACGGTGCAACTCAAGCCCGAGGCGCTCCAGGCCGCGGGCCTGTCCGTAGCGGAGGTGGTGGCGGCGCTCCAGGCGCTGAACCTGGCGGCGCCGGTGGGCCGCATCAACGCGCCGCTGACGGAGGAGTCCATCCGCCTCAAGGGCCGCCTGGAGAAGGTGGAGGACTTCCGGAACATGGTGGTGGCCTCGCGCAACGGCCAGGCCATCCGCCTGGAGCAGGTGGCGGACGTCTTCGTCGGCGCCGAGGAGCCGCGCACGCTGGCGCTCTTCAACGGCGCCCAGGCGGTGGGCATCGACGTGCTCAAGGCCCGGGGCTACAGCACCACCGAGGTCGCGGACGCGGTGCGTGAGCGGGTGCAGGCGCTCCAGGAGCGGCTCCCCGCGGGCGTGAAGCTCGAAATCGTGCGCGACGCCGGCGTCCGCGTGGAGAGCGCCGTGCACAACGTGCAGTCCGCGCTGGTGGAAGGCGCGCTGCTCACGGTGCTGGTCGTCTTCGTCTTCCTCAATTCGTGGCGCTCCACCGTCATCACCGGTCTGGCGTTGCCGGTGAGCGTGTTGGCGTCCTTCATCAGCGTGTGGGCCTTCGGCTTCACGCTCAACACCATGTCGCTGCTGGGCCTGACGCTGGCCATCGGCATCCTCATCGACGACGCCATCGTCGTGCGAGAGAACATCGTCCGCCACGTGGAGATGGGGAAGGACCACTACACGGCGTCGCGCGAGGGCACCTCGGAAATCGGCCTCGCGGTGTCGGCGACCACCTTCTCCATCGTCGCCGTCTTCGTGCCGGTGGCCTTCATGTACGGCGTGGCCGGCCAGTGGTTCAAGCCCTTCGCCCTCACCATCGCCTGCGCCGTGCTGGTGTCGTTGTTCGTGTCCTTCTCACTGGACCCGATGCTGAGCGCGTACTGGCCGGAGCCGCCCAAGAAGGAGAACCCGGGCTTCATCACCCGGACGCTGAACCGCTTCAACGCCTGGTTCGACCGGCAGGCGGAGCGTTACACGCACGTCATCGCCTGGGCACTGGACCACCGGCTGGTGATGGCGCTGGTGGCAGTGGGCTCGCTGGTGGGCGCGCTGGTGCTCCAGGGCACCGTGGGCGGCGCGGGCTTCGTGCCGGTGAGCGACCGCGCGGAGGTGGAGCTGCTGGTGGAGACGCCGCCGGGCTCCAGCCTGGAGTACACGCGGCGCAAGGTGGACGAGGTGACGCGCACCCTGCGCGCCCACCCGGAGGTGGACTACACCTATGCCACCATCGGCGTGCCCCTGGCGCTCAGCGCGCCCGGCGTGGACCAGGCCCTGGTGTACGTGCGGCTCAAGCCGAAGGCGGAGCGCGACGTGAGCCAGGACGCACTGGGCGTCCAATTCCGCGAGGAGATGAAGCGCATTGGCGGCGCCACCGTCTCCGTCTTCACCTCGGGCTTCGGCGGCGCCTTCAAGCAGCTTCAGTACGAGCTGCGCGGCCCGGACCAGCGGGTGCTCACGCAGCTGGCGCAGCAGGTCCAGAAGGAAGTCGAGCAGGTGCCCGGCGCGGTGGACGTGGGCCTGTCCACGCGAGGGCAGAAGCCGGAGCTGGAGGTGGAGCTGAACCGCGGGCTCGCCGGACAGCTGGGCGTGACGGTGGGGCAGGTGGCTCAGGTGCTGCGGCCGGCCTTCGCGGGCCTGGACGTGGGCGACTGGGTGGACCCCATTGGAGAGACGCGAGACGTCATGGTGCGGCTGGCGCCGGGAGCGCGTGACAACCCCAACGACTTGTCGCAGCTGCCCATCTCCGTGGGCGCGGCGGCGGGCGGGCCGCCCCGGCTGGTGCCGCTGGGGCAGGTGGCGGACATCCGTCAGACGCTGGGCCCGGCGCAGGTGACGCACCTGAACCGTGAGCGCGTCATCAACGTGCAGGCGAACGTGCAGGGGCGCTCGTTGTCGGAGGTGGGCGCGGACATCCAGAAGCGGCTGGACGGCGTGACGCTGCCGCCGGGCTACATGCTGACGACGGGCGGCGAGTCCGCGGACCAGGCCGAGGTGTTCATGCGCGTGTTCATCGCGCTCGGCATGGCGCTGATGCTGATGTACCTCATCCTGGTCATCCAGTTCGGCTCCTTCCTGGACCCGTTGGCCATCCTCATCTCGCTGCCGCTGTCGCTCATCGGCGTGGTGCTGGCGCTGCTCATCACCGGTGACACGCTCAACCTCATGAGCCTCATCGGCATCATGCTGCTGATGGGAATCGTCGCGAAGAACGCCATCCTCCTCATCGACTTCGCCAAGTGGTCGCACGAGAAGGGCATGCCCTTGCGCGAGGCCCTCATCGAAGCGGGCCGCATCCGTCTGCGCCCCATCATCATGACGACCTTCGCGCTGGTGGCGGGCATGGTGCCGGTGGCCATCGGCGCGGGCGAGGGCGGCGACTTCCGCGCGCCGCTGGGACGCGCGGTGATTGGCGGCACGATGACGTCCACGCTGCTGACACTGCTGGTGATTCCCACCGTGTACGAAATCCTGGTGGACGGCCGGACGTGGTTCATCCGCATGCTGCGCAAGCTCTTCCGGATGAAGCCTCCTGAACAGCGGCCACACATTCCGGGTGGGGGCGGCGGCCGTGGAGAGCCGCGGCCCGCCCCTCAGTCGCGGCACGATTGAGGGCTCGGCAACGAACGGGCGGGCTCGGGACGACAGGACGGTTGGCGCATCGCGCCAGGGGCCATAGGGTCAGCCCCTTCCGCCATGTCTCGCGCCTTGCTGCCTGAAAATCACCACCGACTCGTCACCGAAGCCCTGGCCGCGCTCGACGTCCGCAACTGGGTGCTCAGCATCCACGACCCGAGCTTCCCCAGCCTTCCAGAAGAGGACACGGGCTGGGGCTCGCCGTACTCGGAAGGAGCGGCGCGCTTCCTCGCGTTCTCCCGGGAGCTGGGCTTCAACGGCATCCAGTTGGGGCCGCAGGGGCAGGTGACGGAGTTCAACGCCTCGCCGTATGACGGCACGCTCTTCTCGCGAAACCTCCTCAACGTGGCGCTCGCGCCGCTGGAGGCCCCCGAGCCCTGGGGCGCGCTGCTGCCACCGGGCCGCGTGGCGCAACTCGCCGCCAGCCGTCCCTTGGCGCTGCCCCCCGGGGAGCGCTTCCGTCACGCCTTCCGCGCGCAGACCACGCTGCTGAACGAAGCGTGGCGCACCTTCCAGCGGAAGCGTGCGGCGCCGGACGCCGCTCCGTCCATCCGGGCACTGGCTTCGCGCTTCGACACCTTCCGTCAGCAGCACCGGGCCTGGCTGGTGCGGGATGCCCTCTTCGACGTGCTGTGCGAGGAGAAGCGCGAGCCGGACTGGCGGCGCTGGGCGGACTCGCTGGACGGGCGGCTGTGGAATCCCCGCCCGGAGGAGGAAGCGGCCGCCGTCGCGCGCCTGACGCAGCTGGAGCTGCGCTACGCGGACACGCTGGAGCGCTACGCCTTCTGTCAGTTCCTGGTCCATGCGCAGCACCACGGCCTGCGTGAGCGCGTGGGCGCATGGCGGCTGAAGCTGTACGGCGACCTCCAGATTGGCCTGTCGCCGCGCGACGCGTGGGCCTGGCAGGGCCTCTTCTTGCGCACCTACCTCATGGGCGCGCCGCCCAGCAGGACGAACCCGGACGGTCAGCCGTGGAACTATCCGGTGATGGACCCGGAGCAGTACTTCGAGCCGGACGACGCCGGGGCGAACGCCGGGAGCCGCAACGGGCCCGTGCTGCGCTTCATGAACGCGCGCATGGACAAGATGCTCGGCGAATACGACGGGCTGCGGCTGGACCATCCGCACGGACTGGTGTGCCCGTGGGTGTACCGCGCGGACCTGCCGGACGCGCTGTGGTCCGTGCAACATGGCGCGCGGCTCTTCTCGTCACCGGACCTGCCGGACCACCCTGAGTTGGCGCGCTTCGCGCTCGTGCGCCCGGCGCAGGTGGACCGCGCCGTGCCGCGCTACGCGGACCGCTGGGTGAAGGACCTCGCGCCCGAACAGGTGCGCCGCTACAGCGTCCTCTTCGACACGGTGGTGGAGGCGTCGCGCCGCAACGGGCGGCAGGTGGGGGACTTGCTCGCGGAGGTGCTCAGCACGCTGCCGTACCCGCTGGAGCGCGTGCTGGCGCAGTACGGCCTGGGCCGCTTCCGCGTGACGCAGAAGGCGGACCTGCACGACCCGTCGGACGTGTACCGAAGTGAGAACGTGGGCCCGGATGACTGGGTGATGGTGGGCAACCACGACACGAAGTCCCTGTGGCGTCTGGTGGCGGACTGGCAATGGAAGGGCACGTTGCGCGCGCAGGCGGAGTACCTGGCGGTCCGCTTGTGCCCTGAGCCCTCGGAACGCGAGGCCTTCGCGCGCGAGTTGTCCACGAGCCCGGGACGGTTGGCGCAGGCGAAGGTGGCGGACCTGTTCGCCAGTCGCGCGCGCAACGTGATGATGTTCTTCACCGACCTGCTCGGGATGCCGGAGACGTACAACGCACCCGGCACGGTGGACGAACGCAACTGGTCCCTGCGCGTGCCCCAGGACTGGGCGCGACAGTACCGCGAGCGGCTGAAGGGGGACGCCGCGGTGAACCTGCCCGCGGTGCTCGCCATGGCGCTGCGGGCCCAGGGTGCACCGGCCCTCGCGCGGCACCAGCGCTTGCTGGAAGGACTGGACGCACTGGCCCGCGAGCTGCGGGCCGGGTGACGTGTGGTCCTCAGTGCTTCACGTCCACCACGAGGCGGGTGGGGTCGTGCAGCTCCATGACGCGGAAGTCGTTGGGCGCCTTGGTGCCCAGCACCCACGTCACCTCGGCCTCGAAGTCACACGTGCGCACCAGCTCCAGCAGGGTGGGCAGCTTGGGCTTCATCTCCAGCGCGGCCACGGTGGCGCGGCCCTGGTCGTCATGGCCGCGCGCGGGTGACAGGGTGACTTGGAGAAAGCCCTTGCCGGCCAGAGGCGTCTCGTCGCCGGAGCCACACTGGATGATGGGCTTGTCCACGTACTGGAGCTGGTAGCCGGGGACCTGCGGCCCGTCGAACTCGAACACCACGCGGTCGAAGTCGGCATGCGTGCCAGCGCGCACCGAGCGAAGCGTCACCGACTGGGCCGGGCGCCGCTTCAGCGACACCGGGGTGGTGGTCCACTCGCGGTTCTTCGGGTCCTCGGCGGGAGCGTCTCCCGCGGGGGCGTCCGAAGGCGGCTTGGTCTCACTGTCACCCATCGAGGCCGTGTGCACGGGAGGCCTGGCGGCGGCCTCGCCCTCGCGTGGAATGGTGCCCGGGGGCGGCGAGGTGGGCGGCGCTTGGACTTCGGGCTGGGGCTGCGCGCCGGTAGTGGCCGCGGCGGGCTCCTCCTTCTTGGAGCACCCGGCGAACGCCAGACACCCGGCCAACCACAGCGACGTCATCCTGCGTCCGGACCGCGTCATCATTCCCCTCCTGGCAGGGCCTGCGAGTTCAGGACTGCGGCCCATCGTCTCGCACGGGCGATGGCCCGGGGGCCAGCGTCACGACGGGAAAGCGGGCAAAGGTAACACCCGTGGACGGACCCGGAAGCGCTGGAAATTTTCACGGAGGACCGGTTGCCCCGGAGGGCCGCCGTCACCACGAATGCATGACACAGGACAGCGGGGCCGCGACTATCGTCCGCGCCGCAAGTTGTCCGCGCGGCCCCCGAACGCGCACGAACCGGAGAGCACCCTCGCATGGCCCCCCTCGACCTGACCTCTCTTCCCCGTCCCTCCAAGGACGACGCCACCGTGGGAACGATGGCGCGTGGCATCGTCGGCAGCGAAATCCTCCGCATCGCGGCGGAGATTCGCGAGCGGGCCGCCAAGGGGCAGAAGGTGTGCAACCTCACCGTGGGCGATTTCAACCCGCGCGAGTTCCCCATCCCCGACCCGCTGCGGGAGTACATCACCGCCGCGCTCCAGGCGGGCGAGACGAACTACCCGCCGTCGGATGGCGTGCTGGAGCTCCGTCAGGCCGTGCAGCGCTTCTATGAGCGCTCGCTGGGCCTGAAGTATCCGCTGGAGGGCATCGTCATCGCGGGAGGCGCGCGGCCCATCATCTACGGCACGTACCGCAGCGTGCTGGACGCGGGGGAGACGGTCGTCTACCCGGTGCCCTCGTGGAACAACAACCACTACGCGCACATGATGGACGCGAAGAGCGCGGTGGTGGTGACGGACGCCGCGCGGGGCTTCATGCCCACCGTGGAGCAGCTGGCGCCGCACCTGGGCGCCGCGCGCCTCTTGTGCCTGTGCAGCCCGCTCAACCCCACCGGCACCATGATTGAGCCGGATGCGCTGGGCGCCATCTGCGAGCGCGTCGTCGCGGAGAACCGCGAGCGCGAGAAGCAGGGCCGCAAGCCGCTCATCCTCATGTACGACCAGATTTACTGGGTGCTGAGCTTCGGCGCGGCCAGGCACGTCACGCCGGTGTCGCTGGTGCCGGAGGTGGCGCCGTACACGGTGTTCGTGGATGGCATCTCCAAGGCCTTCGCCGCCACGGGCGTGCGCGTGGGCTGGGGCGTGGGACCGCCGACCATCATTGCGCGCATGCGGGACGTGCTCGGCCACGTGGGCGCCTGGGCCCCCAAGGCGGAGCAGGTCGCGGTGGCGCGCTACCTGGACGACACCGCGGCGATGGAGACCTTCCTGGTGGGGATGCGCAAGGCCGTGGAAGCGCGGCTGGAGGCCTTGCACAAGGGGCTCACGCGCATGCGCGAGGCGGGGCTGCCGGTGCAGCACATCGCGCCGCAGGGCGCCATCTACCTGTCGGTGCGCTTCGACCTGGTGGGCAAGGGCGGTCTGCGCTCCAACAATGATATCCGCAAGCTCCTGCTGGAGAAGGCAAACCTGGGCGTGGTGCCCTTCCAGGCCTTCGGGCTGGACGCGGACACGGGTTGGTTCCGCCTGTCGGTGGGGGCCACGTCGGTGAAGGAAATCGAGGAGGCGCTGCCCCGGGTGGAGGCGGCGCTCCGCGAGGTCCTCTCCGCCGGCGCGTAATCCTTGCGACATCTTCCCGCTGCGCTCGTTCCACTATGGAGGTCCTGGGAATACGTTGCCCGGGGCCTCGTTGGGCCGCTCACGTGAATTCCTCCATGCTCAGGCGATTCGTGGACGTTCGGGACGAGGAAGTCGGCGCCGTCCGCTGGTCGTTCCTGTATTTCTTCACGCTGATGTGTGGCTATGCCATCCTCCGGCCCATCCGCAATGAGATGGGCACGGCGGGCAGCGTGAAGGGCTTGGACTGGCTCTTCACCGCCACCTTCCTGGTGATGCTCGCGGCGGTGCCAGCCTTTTCCGCGCTGGTGTCGCGTTGGCCCCGGCGGGTGGTGATTCCTCGCATCTACCGCTTCTTCCTGCTCAATCTGCTGGGCTTCTTCGTGTTGCTGAAGCTCGGGGTGGCGCGGGAGACGGTGGCGCGCGTCTTCTATGTCTGGTTGAGCGTCTACAACCTGTTCGTCGTCTCCATCTTCTGGAGCTTCATGGCGGACGTCTTCGCCAGCGGACAGAGCAAGCGGCTCTTCGGCTTCATCGCCGCGGGTGGCACCACGGGCATGCTGGTGGGGCCCTTCCTGGTGGGGCGGCTCGCCGAGCCGGTAGGTCCGGTGAATCTCATCCTCATCTCGGTGGTGCTGCTGGAGGTGAGCGCGCAGTGCGTGCGCCGGCTGAGCGGCTGGGCCCAGGACGTCCAGCAGCAGCCCGCCGCGGCGCAGGGCCCGGTGGGCGGCGGCGTGCTCGCGGGGCTGCGGCTCATCGTGACGTCGCCGTTCCTGCTGGCGCTGGGGCTCCAGGTGTTGCTCTACGCGGCGACCTCCACGTTCCTCTACTTCCAGGAGGTGCGGCTCGTCGCCGCGATGGGCAACGACGCGGCCAGCCGCACCGCCCTCTTCGGGGACATCGATTTCTACGTGCAGTTGGCCACGCTGGGGTTGCAGACGCTCGTCACGGGACGCGTCATCTCCTGGCTGGGGCTGGGGGCGGGGCTCGCCGTGGCGCCGGTGGTGACAGGCCTGGGCTTCCTGGGGCTGGCCGCCATGCCGGTGCTGACCGTGCTCATCCTGTTCAAGGCGGTGCGCGGCGCCAGCCACTACGCGCTGGAGCGGCCCTCGCGCGAGGTCCTCTTCACCACCGTGGACCGCGAGGCGCGCTACAAGTCGAAGAGCTTCATCGACACGGTGGTGTACCGCGGCAGCGACACGGTGAGCGCCTGGCTCCAGGGTGGCCTCACGAAGCTGGGCCTGAGCATGACGGGCCTGTCGCTGGCGGCGGTGCCCCTGGCCGGGCTGTGGCTGGGCGTGTCGCTGTACCTCGCGCGCCACCAGCGGCGGCAGGCGGAGCCGGTGCCGTCCGCCGCGCCCGAGGCGCCGGTGCCTGAAGAGGCCGCGGCCCGCTAGCGGTCATCCACACGCAGTCAGTCCACACACGCAGGAGGAATCCCGCATGACGCTGTCTCGCAGGAGTGTGATTCAGGGAGTGGCCGCGGCCGGCTCGCTCTGGGCCATGGGGTGCGCCACCACGGGCACGTCCGGCACCGCGTCTTCCACCCAGGGGCAGGGGGAGCAGTCCTCCGCGCCCGCCGCGCCGCTGCGCATCCTCATCCTGGGCGGCACCGCGTTCCTGGGCCCGGCGCTGGTGGAGTTCGCGCGCTCGCGCGGCCACACCGTCACGCTCTTCAACCGGGGGAAGACGAAACCGGGTCTCTTCCCGGACGTGGAGAAGCTGACGGGCGACCGCGACCCGAACAAGGGCGAGGGCCTGAAGGCGCTGGAGGGCCGCAAGTGGGACGCGGTGGTGGACACCTCCGGCTACGTGCCGCGCATCGTGCGCGCCTCCGCGGAGCTGCTGGCGCCCCACGTCCAGCACTACACCTTCGTGTCCTCCATCTCCGTCTACAAGGAGCTGTCGCGGCAGGGGCTCGACGAGACGGCCGCCGTCGCCACGGTGGAGGACACGGCGACCGAAGATGTGGAGAAGCACTACGGCGCGCTGAAGGCGCTGTGCGAGCAGGCCGCCGAGGCCGCCCTGCCGGGGCGTGTCTTCAACGTGCGGCCGGGCCTCATCGTCGGGCCGGATGACCCGTCCGACCGCTTCACCTACTGGCCCCTGCGCGTGGCCCGCGGTGGTGAGGTCCTGGCGCCCGGTGACGGCGTGGACCCGCTGCAGTTCATCGACGCGCGGGACCTGGCGGCGTTCATCATCCGCTCCGTGGAGGCCCGCACCACCGGCATCTTCAACGCCACCGGCCCCAGCCAGGACCTGCTGATGCGGGACTTCCTGGAGGCGAACAAGACGGCCCTGGGCAGCGACGCACGCTTCACGTGGGTGGACACCGACTTCCTCACGAAGCACAAGGTGGAGGCGTGGTCGGACATGCCCGCCTGGGTGCCGCGCAACGGTGAAGAGGGCGGCATCGGCAAGGTGAGCATCGCCAAGGCGCTGGCGGCGGGCATCACGTTCCGCCCTGCCGCGGAGACGATTCGCGAAACGCTGGCCTGGTTCAAGGCGCTGCCTCCCGAGCGTCAAGCGAAGCCGCGCTCCGGCTTGTCCGCCGAGCGCGAGAAGGAAGTGCTGGCCGCGTGGCACCAGGCGCGCGGCACCGCCAACGCGGGCTGAGCGAGCCTTCGAGCGCGGGGACGGGCGGCTGGGGGCAGGTGAAGCGCCTCCTCGCACTGCCCGTCCTTGCGTCTGTGGACGCGGGTTTGACAGGAAGGGTGGGGCAGCGCGGTTTGCTGCCTGGGGGAACAACTTCGGCGCGGTGGGCTTCCGCGAGTTCCCGCGCTATGGCGACGACGCCATGCTGTCCGGCTACCCGTACCACTGCTTCGCCTCCGTGGATGACGCCGGCAACGCGCTGTGGCTCACCCTTCACCGCGCCGTGACGGGCTCGGCGGCGCTGCTCGTGGAGTGAGCGCACGGGCCGGGTGCCCCGCAAAGCAACGAGGGATGCCCCGATGGACTCGGAGCATCCCTCGGATTTCGACCCATATATCGGGTTCGCCCTCCCCCTCTGGCGAGCGTGACCCCGGGTCCCCCTTCCACAGACTTTGCCGCCCCCGCGGCGCCGTCTTCCTACCCGCCCTTGGTGTGTGTCCGGAGGGCCTTGGACCCCTCCAGCGAAGCTGCGTGTGACACCTTCCCCCTACACCGCTTACGGCCCCTTCAGGTGCGCTTGCCCGGTGCCCCCAGCACCGTCACTCGGGGGAGCCGAGGCCCCCCCTTCACCTGTCCTGCTGCGTCCCAGGGCACCGCGGGCCGTGAGAGGGCCCGCAGCCGTGCCTGCGTCTGAGCGCGTCCGAACGTCTGCGGGCGCATGGACGCCACCCGCGTTACGTCCCTCGACTGGATTTGGATGGCTGCCGTCACGGCTGAATTCGCCAGGACCGCCAGCTGTGCCCGCTTCGCCCCCGCGAAGGTGGCCAGCTCCGGAATGACGATGCCCTCCAAAGCCCCCCCAGTGGCCTCGAGCCACTCCCCCCGGGAAAAGCGCCCCGGCCGTTGAGCCGTGGCCCTGCTTCCCTTGTCGCCGTGCGACACTGCACCGAGCCTCGTGTTTCCCCCAGATGCCCCCCGGCCCGGTCCATACGCGACGTGCGACATGCGTCTTCCCCCCGTTCGGTCCGCCGAAGTGACTGGCGACAAGGGCATACTGGCTCAGACCCAGGACGGAGTTTTCCGCCTCCGCGCCAATTGCTTGCGCGAGCGCGCCAGCGTGTCTGGCGTGTTTCAGTGGGTGTTGGCGGGGTGGATTTTCCGCATCTTCTCAGAGACCTGGAAGGTGGCGGGTGGGACGTGGGGCGAGCAGGCGCTACGGGTAGGGCGAGGCGGGACTCGGAGATGTCAGCCTGACACGATAGGGGAGTGGCTCACACTGCGTCTCCAGGCTCCCTCCCTGGTGGGTGGTGTGGTGGGCGGGAGGGGACAGGGCACATGAGGTGGGAAGAGATGGGCGAGACGCCCCGGGAGGACAGGCTCGGAGGCTGGGACGGTGGTGCGAAGGCGTCCCCAGGCCGCTCCTCCCTGCTGGCCGTGCTGGCGGAAAAGCCCTCCGTGGCGCGCGACATCGCGCGGGTGCTGGGGGCGAACGAACGCGGTGAGGGCTGGCTGCGCGGCAATGGCTATGTGGTGACGTGGGCCATTGGACATCTGGTGGGACTGGCGCAGCCCCATGAGATTCGCGCGGACTGGAAGAAGTGGAGCCGCGCGCTGCTGCCCATGCTCCCGGCGGACTGGCCGCTGGTCGTCTCCAAGGAGACGCGCAGCCAGTTCGAGGTGGTGAAGCAGGTGCTCAACGCGCCGGAGGTGTCCTCGGTGGTGTGCGCCACGGACGCGGGGCGCGAGGGCGAGCTCATCTTCCGGTACATCTACGACGCGGCGAAGTGCCGCAAGCCGGTCCAGCGGCTGTGGGTGTCGTCGCTGACGGAGCGGGCCATCCAGGACGGGTTCCGCCGGCTCGCGGACGGCCGTGAATACGAAGCGCTGGCTGCCGCGGCCATGGGGCGCAGCCGGGCGGACTGGCTGGTGGGGATGAACCTGTCGCGCCTGTACACCCTGGCGCACGGGGGCCACGGAGAGATGCTGAGCGTGGGCCGGGTGCAGACGCCCACGCTGGCCATGGTGGTGGAGCGCGAGCTGGCCATCCGCGACTTCGTGCCGCGTGACTACCTGGAGGTCGTGGCCACCTTCGCGCCCAAAGCCAAGGGCGTGCCGTCGGACGCGCGGTACCAGGGCACGTGGTTCCGCTCGGGGCCGGACGGCAAGCCCGTGGCGCCCCCGGGCTTCGAAGGCGTGCGCGAGGCGCGGAGGCTGGACGCGAACGGCGTGGAGGCGCAGGCCATCATCGACCGCGTGCGCGCCGGGCGGGCCGTCATCGAATCGCTGGAGGCGGAGCAGAAGAAGATGGCGCCTCCGCTCCTCTACGATTTGACGGAGCTTCAGCGGCATGCCAACCGGCTTTATGGCTTCAGCGCGCAGCGCACGCTGGAGGTGGCGCAGGCGCTCTACGAGAAGCACAAGCTGTTGAGCTATCCGCGCACCGCCAGCCGGCACCTGTCGCGCACGGTGGCGGACACGCTGCCGGAGGTGGTGAACGCCATCCGCGCGCCCTATGAGGAGGACCTGGCCGTCGGCACGGGGGCTCGGGCGCTGGGCAAGCGCTACGTGGATGACGCGAAGGTGACGGACCACCACGCCATCATCCCCACGCCCACGTCGCCGGGTGGGGTGCGGCTGTCTCCGGACGAGCAGCGCGTCTATGACCTGGTGTGCCGGCGGTTGCTCCAGGCGTGGCACGAGGACCATGTCTGGCGTGTCACCACCGTCATCACCGCGGTGACGTCGGCAGGGGCGCCGCCGGTGGTGGACCGCTTCCAGAGCACGGGCACCCAGGTGGAGCGGGTGGGCTGGAAGGTGCTGGACATTGGCGGCGGGCAGAAGGCGCCGCGTCTGAAGACGGAGGGACGCAAGGGCGAGGACGGGGAGCGGGAGCCGGACGACGAGCCTCAGAACTTGCCGTCGGGGTTGGAGCGCGCGCAGCCGCAGTCGGTGGAGGACGTGGAGGCGGTGAAGAAGCGCACGCGTCCGCCCCCGCGCTTCACGGATGCGACGCTGCTGACGGCCATGGAGTCGGCGGGGCGGGCGCTGGATGAGAAGGAGCTCGCGGACGCGATGCGCGAGACGGGCCTGGGCACGCCCGCCACCCGCGCGGCCATCATCGAGGTGCTGCTGGACCGCGAGTACCTGCGCCGCCGGGGCAAGGTGATGGAGGCCACGGAGAAGGGCATCCATCTCATCCAGGTGGTGCACCCGGATGTGAAGACGCCGGCCATGACGGGCCAGTGGGAAGCGTGGCTCCAGCGCATCGAGCGCGGAGAGGGCCAGCTCGATGAGTTCATTCGCGGCATCGAGGCGTATGTCATCGAGGTGGTGGGCCATGGCGCCACCGCGCCGCAAAGGCCTCCGCGCAACGAGGTAATGGGGGCGCCACCTGGCGCGGGTTGGGGACAGGACGGCGCGGCGACGGTGGCGAGCGGAGTGGTGGGTGCGGAAGGTGCGTTTGCGGCGCACGGCGCTGGCGCGGGAGCGCGTGGCCCTGGTGGGCAGGCTGTGTTCGCGGAGTCCTCTGTCGAGCGCTCCGCGGATGCCACGTCGGGTATGTCGGGACGTGGCCGACAGGGGGCATTCGCGGAGTCCTCTGCTGAGCGCTTGGCGGATGCTTCCGCGGGCATGCCGGGACAGGGACGCCAGGGGGCGTTCTTGGAGCCTTCGGAGCCGCTCTTCGGGACGCGGCGGAGCAGGACCTCGGCCTCCGTCGGTCGCTCGGAGCCTCGTGACGAGCCTCCGTCCTCCGCCATGTCACCGGGCGGCGGACCGGCCTCACGTCTTCCGCGAGCGGATGGCGCGGGCTGGAACGCTGGGGCCTGGGGGGACGCTGGCGCCGCTCGCGCTCCAGCGAACCGCGCGAGGACCCCTGCGTCTGCCGCGTCCACCGGGCAGCGGCCGGAGCGCGTCCGGCGTGCGCCGACGGCGCCCGAGGCGCTGCGTCCGCTGTTGAAGGAGGCGTTCGGTTTCTCGGACTTCCGGCCGTATCAGGAGGCCGTGTGCCGCGCGGCCACGGCGGGAGAGGACCTGCTGCTCGTGATGCCCACGGGCGCGGGCAAGTCGCTCTGCTACCAGTTGCCGGGTCTGGCGCGCGCGGGCACCACGCTGGTGGTGAGTCCGCTCATCGCGCTGATGGAGGACCAGGTGGCGCGGCTTCAGTCGCTCGGCTTCGCGGCGGACCGCATCCACTCCGGAAGAGACCGGGCCATGTCGCGGCAGGTGTGCGCGGACTACCTGGAGGACCGGCTCGACTTCCTGTTCATCGCGCCCGAGCGGCTCGGCGTCCCGGGCTTCGTGGAGTTCCTGGCGCGCCGCACGCCCGCGCTCATCGCGGTGGACGAGGCCCACTGCATCTCCCAATGGGGACACGACTTCCGCCCGGACTACCGGCTCCTGGGCTCGCGCCTGCCGCTGCTGCGCCCCGCGCCCGTGGTGGCCCTCACCGCCACCGCCACGCCGGACGTGCAGCGGGACATCGTCCAGCAGCTCGGCCTGCAAGGCCCCGGGGGCAAGGCGCGCACCTTCATTCACGGTTTCCGTCGCACCAACATCGCCATCGAGGTGCGGGAGCTGAACCCCGGCGCGCGCGGCGACGCCATCCAGGGCCTGCTCCAGGACGAGGAGAACCGGCCCGCGATTGTCTACGCGGCCACGCGCAAGCACGCCGAGCAGCTCGCGGACCAGCTCGCGGGCGACTTCCCCGCGGCCGCCTATCACGCGGGGCTCCAGCCTTCGGAGAGAGACAGGGTGCAGGCCGAGTTCCTCCGGGGTTCGCTGGAGGTCATCGTGGCGACCACGGCGTTCGGCATGGGCATCGACAAGGCGGACGTGCGCACCGTCATCCACGCGGCGCTCCCCGCCAGCCTGGAGGGCTACTACCAGGAGCTGGGCCGCGCGGGCCGCGATGGAAAGCCGTCGCGCGCGGTGTTGCTGCATTCGTACATCGACCGGCGCACGCACGAGTTCTTCCACCGGCGCGACTACCCGGAGGCGTACGTGCTGGAGCGGCTGTTCAAGTCCACGGCGCCGCAGCTCGAGCCCAAGGCCGTGCTCCAGGGCCGCGTGCGAGGAGACCCCGAGGTCTTCGACAAGGCACTGGAGCAGCTCTGGATTCACGGCGGCGTCGTCATGACGCCTGACGAGACGGTGATGCGCGGGAAGCCGGGCTGGTCCGCGTCGTACTCGGCCCAGCGCGATCGCAAGCTGCTGCACCTGGAGCAGATGGGGCGCTACGCGGAGGCCCATGGCTGCCGCATGAAGCAGCTCGTGGGGCACTTCGGTGACACCCAGGATTCGGGTGAGCCGTGCGGCCTGTGCGACGTCTGCGCACCAGAGGCCTGCGCCACGCTGCGCTTCGCCGAGCCGACCTCCGCGGAGCGGCACTGGCTGGAGCGCATCCTGGAGTCGCTCCAGGAGCGGGACGGACAGGCCACCGGACGGCTCCACCGCGAGCTGTTCGGAGAGTCCCTGCCACGGCGCGACTTCGAGCGGCTGGTGGGCGGACTGGTCCGCGCCGGGCTGACGCGCTTGGAGGTGGACTCGTTCGACAAGGACGGGCAGGTCATCTCGTTCCAGCGCCTCGCCCTGACGGACGAGGGCCGGCGCACGCGCGCGGTGGACCCCCAGCAGGTGGTCCTGCCGTTGCCCCTGGAGAAGGCCGCGAAGCGCAAGCGGGGCAAGGGCGCGGAGAAGGGCACCGCCAAGCGGTCCTCGGCCAAGAAACGCACGGTCCGCGCGAAGGCCGGGGCCGCGACGCGGCGCACGGCATCCGAATCCCATGAGGAAGACCCGTCGACGCACTGGCGCGCGAACGCTCCCTCGAAGAGCACCGCCGGGGCGCCGCGTGCGTCCCGGAGCACGGGGGCTCCGAGTGCCTCCTCGAGCCGCCGCGCCGCGGCCGAGCCTTCTCCGAAGATGGTGGAGGCCTTGAAGGCCTGGCGGCTCGCGGAGGCGCGCAAGCGGCGCGTGCCCGCCTTCCGCATCCTCACCGACCGGGTGCTGGAGGCCATTGCGTCGGCCTGTCCGGAAAATGGCTCGGAGTTGATGGCCATCCACGGGGTGGGGCCCTCCCTCACGGAGCGCTACGGCGCGCAGATTCTTTCCCTCGTGGCGCGCAGGAGCTGAGCCCGGAAGCCCGCGAGGAAGGAGGCGTCCTTCCCACGAAGGGAAGGGCGCTTCCCTCCGCGCGCCACGGAGATTCCAGCGCAAGTCCGCGGGACGGGCGCAAGGGGCCGTGTCCGCACGCCCGCAGGAACGGAGAGCGTGCGTCCAGGCAACGAATCTTCTTCACCGCGCTGGCGGGCAGTGCAGGCGGCGTCCGCCCATCGCCACGTTGGTCCGGCCAAGCCAGCGGACTTGTGAGCGGACGCAGGGTGAAGAGGGGGGCACGCGATGGAACTGGGCTTCGAGACGATTGGAAACGCCACGCTCATCTGCCACGACCACGGTCCGGTGCTGGTGACAGACCCGTGGACGGACGGCAGCGCGTACTTCGGGAGCTGGACGTTGTCGCATGAGATTCCGGCGGCGCAGCGCGAGGCCATCCAGGCCTGTCCCTACGTGTGGCTGTCCCATGGCCACCCGGACCACCTGAGCATGGAATCGCTGGGCGCGCTGCGCTCGCGCACGCTGCTGGTGCCCAACCATTTCGGCAACCGCATGCGCGATGACTTGCGCGAGCAGGGCTTCAAGGTGCACGTGCTGGCGGACCGGGTGTGGACGCAGTTGTCACCGCGCATCCGCGTCATGTGTCTGCCGGACGTGAACCAGGACGCGGTCCTGCTGGTGGACCTGGGCGGGCGGCTGCTGGTCAACCTCAACGACGCGGGGGACCGCGGTGCCGGCCACTTCGTGCGCAAGGTGGTCAGCGGGTATCAGGAGTCGTATCTCCTGGCCCTGTCCGGGTATGGCGACGCGGACATGATCAACTTCTTCACCGAGGACGGGCATCGCATCGAGCCCTATGCCGCGGCGAAGACGCCCGTGGGGCGGAGCATTGCCCGGCAGGCGGAGTTCTACGGGGTGCGCTACTTCGTCCCCTTCAGCTCCATGCACAAGTACCAGCGGGCCGACAGCATCTGGGCCTCCGAGTACACCACCCGGCTGGAGGACTACGGCCGGGGCTTCGAGTCGCGCACCTGCTCGCTGCTGCCCGCGTTCATCCGCCACGACTTCATCCGCGGTCAGACGGAGCGCATCCAGCCCCGGGAGCGCGTCCTGCGCCCGGTGGACCCCAAGGCCTTCGGCGACGACTGGAGCGATTCACTGGACACGGACGAGGTGACGGCGCTCACCACCTACTTCCTCGGCGTGGAGCACCTGGGGCGCACGCTCGACTTCCTGCGCTTCCGCGTGGGGGGCCGGGAGCACGTCATCGAATTCCAGAAGCGCCGCTTCCGCCGGGGCATCACCTTCGAGGTGCCACGCGGCTCGCTGATGTCGGCCGTGCGCTACCAGGTCTTCGACGACCTGCTCATCGGCAACTTCATGAAGACGACGCTGCACGGCGACTTCGGCGCGGGACGGCTCTACCCGGACTTCAGTCCCTATGTGGCCAAGTACGCGGACAACGGGCAGGCTCGCACGCGCAACGAGCTGCGGACCTATTTCGCGGACTACCGCAAGCGCGACCCGCTGGGCTTCCTGCGCGCCAAAGTGGAGACACATTGCGTGCGGCCCCTGCAGACGCAGTCCGCGGAGCTGCTGCGCATGCTGCTGCCCCAGGACTCGCGGGGCTACCGTGCCGCCAAGGAGACCTTCTGGCGGGTCCGCCGCGCCCTGCTCTAGAGGTACGGCGACAGCAGCCGCGCCAGCCCATCCCGCAGGCGGATGGGCAGGGCGCGCGCGTCCACCTGCTCCAACGTGAGGGGCCGCGCGTTGCGCAGCCGCGCGGCCACCACGCCCTCCAGCTGCGTGGCCAGCGCGGCGTCGTAGCACTCCACGTTGAACTCGAAGTTGAGCCGCAGCGAGCGCGGGTCCCAGTTGGCCGAGCCGATGAGCGACCACACGCCGTCCACCACCATCAGCTTCGTGTGGTCGAAGGGCGGGGCGGTGAGGAAGATGCGGCAGCCCGGCCGCAGCACCTGCCAGAGCTGCGCGTAGGCGGCCCACTGCACCAGCGGAAGATTGCCCTTCTCGGGAAGGAGGATGTCCACCTGGACGCCGCGCAGCGCCGCCACGCTCAGCGCGGTGATGAGCGCCGTGTCCGGGAGGAAGTAGGGCGTGACGATGCGCACCGACGTCCGCGCCGTGGCCAGGGCCCCCAGCAGCACCGTGCGCAGCGTCTCGAAGTCCTCGTCCGGGCCGTCCGCGATGCCCCGCGCGAGCACGGAGCCCGCTTCGGTGAGCGGCGGGAACCAGGCCTCGCCTGTCAGCCGCTCGCGCGTGGTGAAGGCCCAGTCCTCCGCGAAGGTCTCCTGGAGTTGTCCCACCAGCGGTCCTTCGACGCGGAAGTGAAGGTCCACGGCGGCGTGCTCGCCGGGCCAGAAGGCCTCGCGGATGTTCATGCCGCCCGTGAAGCCCACGCGCCCGTCCACCACCAGCAGCTTGCGGTGGTTGCGCAGGTTGGCGAAGGGCAGCCGGTAGGGCATCAGCGACGGCAGGAAGCGCGCGGCGCGGACGCCGGCTCGCCGCAGCCGGCCCAGGATGGGCGGCCACGTGTAGCGCGAGCCCACCGCGTCCACCAACACCCGCACCTCCACGCCCCGCTTCACCGCCGCGCTCAGCGCCTCTACGAAGCGCCGGCCCGCCATGTCGTTGTCGAAGATGTAGCTGCACAGCGACAGCGTCGTGCGCGCCGCGTCAATCGCCTCCAGCATGGCGGGGTAGGCGTCCCGGCGGGACTCCAGCACGGTGAGGCGGTTGCCCGGCAGCAGCGGCCGTCCCACCACCGCGTCCCCCAGCCGCACCAGGGGTGCCAGGGGGGCGGCCTCGGGGTGGGGGCCGCTCACCGTCTCCGCCTTCACGGGCGCCACCTGGGACAGTGGCGGAAAGCGGCCGTGCTCTTGTTTCAGCATCAACGACCGCGCCCGCCGCCGGATGCGGTTGATGCCCAGCAGGACGTACAGCACCCCGCCCAGCACCGGCACCAGCCACGCCAGCCCCACCCAGCCCACCGCGGCCCGCACGTCCCGCTTGTGCAGCACCGCATGGGCGCTGGCCACCACGCTGATGAGCACGGTCAGCGCCGCCACCACGTGGGGCCAGGCCACCTCCAACCACGCGGGGATGTCGAACAGGTGCATAGCGAACGGCGGGGCCCTCCCGTTCCGCCTATCACGCCCGCATGGAGCGCGCAGTCCTCAGCGCCCCCGGGGCGTCGGGAATCAACCCCGGCGGCCGTTGGCCCCCGTGTGCCGGCGCTGGCTGAATGAATCCGGCCCTGCTGCGTTGAAGGGGTTGACGCAGGCTGTCTGGGAATGCATCTTGCCAATGTCTGGCATTTTGCAACGGGTGGTTTTCTCCCCGGGCGCAGCGGACCTGCCCCACGGGGCAGGTGACCGATAAACAGACAGCACTGTCTGGTTTGGATGCGACACCCTCGACGGACGCGATTCCTCCGTGCTGACGCCATGTTGCCGGGCGCGCCGTCAGGGATGTTTACATTCTTTGGCTTCAAACTTGGAATATCGAAAGTCCATGCAATGTCATGAAATCTTGCTTTGTCCTCTGGGCGTCAGATTGGCGCGGCGGTTGCTCAAGGGCGGAGCGCTCCAGGCCGCGGCTGGCGGAATCGCCGGGCGGCGGGTGCGTCCCCCGAAGTAGGCGTCAGAGGAAACCCCAAGATGCTCAAGTTCCGCTCCGTTGCGCTGGTGGCTGGTGTGGCCCTTCTCGGTTCCGCGTGCGGTGGCCCGGAGGCCTCCGAGTCCGAGCAGCCGAAGATGACGTGGGAGGAGTTCCGGGCCTCGGTGTACGAGGATCCCGAGGGCAAGCTGATTTTCGACGGTGACATGGCGCTGGACAGCGAGGAGGAGCTGCGGGCCTTCTTCGACAACCACGTCGCGGCGGAGACGGGGACCAGCCGGGGCGGCCTGGCCGTTTACAACACCAGCCCCACCAAGGCCGTCAGCGGGGACGTGAAGTGGAACGCCACCCAGGCGCGCAACCTCACGTACTGCGTCAGCAGCACCTTCTCCGGCAACAAGTCGCGTGTGGTGACGGCGATGAACAGCGCCACGGCGGCCTGGGAGGCCACCGCGAACGTCAACTTCACCCACGTGACCGCGCAGGACGGGTCCTGCACCGCTTCGAACAACAACGTGCTCTTCGACGTACGTCCGGTGAACGCGGGCGGCAGCTACCTGGCGCGCGCCTTCTTCCCGAACTCGGCGCGCTCGGGCCGCAACGTGCTGGTGGACAACTCCGCCTTCGGCAGCATCTCCCCCTGGACGCTGACGGGCATCATGCGTCACGAGCTGGGCCACGTGCTGGGCTTCCGTCACGAGCACACGCGTTCCTCGGGCAGCGGCTGCTTCGAGGACAACGCGTGGCGCGCCCTGACGACGACGTATGACCGCGCGTCCGTCATGCACTACCCGCAGTGCGCTGGCACCCAGACGGGTGACCTGGTGCTCACCACCCTGGACAAGCAGGGCGCTCGCGCGCTGTACCCGTAGTCCCACGATGCGGGACCGCCGCCCTGGCCGCGCCGTGAGGCCCGGCCAGGAAGGGCGCGCTGGCTGGAGGGCACCCCTTGCTCGGGCGGGTGCCTTCCGGCCTCATCGCGTTCGCGCGCTGCCCGCCGTCAGGACGGCGCGCCGACGCCCAGCTCCTCGGTCGCGTGGGGCGACTCGAAGAAGATGAGCGTCTTCACGTGGTCCGCGTCCTCGATGTCCAGGCACTCCAATTCGCCGCTCTCGCTCTCATCCGCGTAGATGTGGTCGGGCTTGAGGATGCGGTGGGTGACCTCTCCGCCCGGCCGACCGACGATGATTTCCACGGAGCCCTTGTCGCTCCCCTTCGGTTCAAGGGCGATTTCGACCAGCGGCAGCCTGCCGGCGAGCGGCTGGTCGCCGAAGTCGGCGCTCTCCGTCTCGATGCGCACCCAGTGGTCGCGCTCCAGGTTGCTCAGCAAGGCGAGGTAGTCCCCCCAGCCTTCCCTGGGTATCTCCCGAGTGTGATGCATGTGTCTGCCCTCCGGATTCCGTTGCTCAGCAAAACCGTAAGGCTTGTGAGTGCGGGGTGTGGAACGGGCCTGCTCCCCTGGCACGTCAGCTGGCCGGAGGGCGCGCGGCTACACCCGCCGCGCCTGGACCTCGCCGGCCTCCAGCGTCAGCCGGAGCGTGCCGTCGTTTCCACGGTGGCCAAAGTGCTCGTAGGCGGCCTGCTCCAGCAAGGGGGCGAGCGTGGTGCGCAGCCCTCGCGCGCCCGTCTCCCGCTTGAGCGCGCGGGCGACCACGAACTCCCGCACCTCGGTGTCCACCTGCAGGCGCAGCCCTTCCTGCTCGAACTCGCGCTCGTAGGCACGCAGCACGTTGTGCTGGAGGATGTCGCCCAGGGTGCCCGCGTCCAGGGGCGAGAAGGAGACCAGCCGGTTGAAGCGGCCAATGAGCTCCGGGATGAAGCCGTAGCGCGCGAAGGCGGTGGTCTGTTCCAGCTGCTCCTCCGTCACCCGCGTGGCGATGCTCTCCGCCCGCGCCGGGAGCGGTTCGCGGCCGAAGCCCAGGTGTTCGCTCCGGGCCAGCCCATCCGCGGTGGCGCCCAGTCCACTGAAGGCGCCGCACGCGATGAAGGTGACGCAGGCCAGCTCCATGGTGTCGGGCCGCTGGCGGCTGGTGAAGCCGAAGTCGGGCGGGAAGTCCGCGCTGGGGGCGGACAGCATGTGCAGCAGGCTGCGCTGCACGCCGAAGCCGCTGACGTCCTTCGTGGTCTGCTGGCCGGCGAAGCGGCTGTCGGAGCGGCTGGTGGCGAGCTTGTCGAACTCGTCCATGCACACCACGCCGCAGCCGGCCCAGGCCGCGTCCCGGTCCGCGGCTTCGTACAGGCGCGACAGCAGCGTGCTCACGTCGTCGCCCACGTAGCCCGTTTCGGAGAACTGCGTGGCGTCCGCCAGCACGGTGGGCACGGCGAGGATTTCGCGGAACAGCAGCTCCACGAGGAACGTCTTCCCCGAGCCGGTGGGCCCCAGGAAGAGGCAGTTCTCCCGCATGCCCGGTTCGGGGGCGAGCCCCTCCAGGAACAGGTGGCGGATGCGGCGCAGGTGCCGGTACGCCAGCACGGATGCCGCGCGGCGCGCCTCCGGCTGCCCCCGGTAGCCCAGGTCCGACAACCGCTCGTCGATTTCGCGGGGGGAGAGGACCTCAATGGCGGCGACGCGCGCGCGCACGTCCTCGTCAGGCGATTCGGGCAGCGGCTCCAGGCCAGGGTGGGGGATGCTCATTCCAGGGGACTCCAATCAGGGGCGGGTGGCCGCCGGAGGGCGCATCATCCTGGCGGGGCGCGGGGCCGACAAGGCGGGCCGCGCGCCTGCTCACGGCCGTCTTCCAGCCCGGGGTGTCGTCACGAACACCGTCGGGCGGTTCCCATTCCTTCCGGGCGCCATGCCTACCCGTGAACATCCGCCGCGCGGCGGGCGCGTCCGGCCGCACGGAGTGCTCCTCAAGGGCAGGGGTGCCGCATTACAGGGTCACGCCCATGGGTCCAGCGGATGAGTCTCGGGCAGCGCGGTCGAAGGCCCCTCTCTTGGGGGCGTGGGTGGAGGCGGACGGGCGGGTGCGGTGGCGTGTCTGGGCGCCCGGCCACCAGCGCGTGGAGGTGGTGTTGCACGACGCGCAAGGCAATCCCGGCCGCGTCTTGCCGATGGCGCAGGAGCCCGGCGACTGCTTCGGCGCGGTGCTGGAAGGGCAGGGCGCGGGGCTTCGCTACAAGCTGCGCGTGGACGGCGAAGGCCCCTTCCCGGACCCGTGGTCGCGTTCGCAGCCCCAGGGCGTGCATGGGCCGTCCGAAGTGGTGGTGCCCGACTTCGCCTGGACGGATGCGGGCTGGAAGGGCGTGGCGCCGCAGGCGCTGGTCATCTACGAGGTGCACGTGGGCACGGCCACGCCCGAAGGCACCTTCGAGTCGCTCATCCCGCGTCTGGCCGGCCTCAAGGAGCTGGGCGTCACCGCGCTGGAGCTGATGCCGGTGGCGTCCTTCCCGGGACGCCGCAACTGGGGCTACGACGGCGTGAGTCTGTTCGCGCCCCTGTGGGCCTACGGCGGTCCGGAGGGGCTGCGCCGGTTGGTGGACGCCGCGCACGCGCACGGGCTCGCGGTGCTGATGGACGCCGTCTACAACCACTTCGGACCGGATGGGAATTACCTGCGGGTGTATTCGCCGCACTACTTCACCGGCCGCCACCACACGCCGTGGGGCGACGCGGTGAACTACGACGCCGAAGGCAGCGCCCACGCGCGGACCCAGGTGCTGGCCAACGTGGAGATGTGGATTGCCGACTACCACCTGGACGGCCTGCGCCTGGACGCCGCGCACGCCATCATCGACGACGGCACGCCGCACCTGCTCACCGAAATCGCCGAGCGTGCGCGGGCCTGCGCGCCGGGCCGGCAGGTGCATGTCATCGCCGAGGACGAGCGCAACGAGCGGCGCCTGATGCGCCCCGCGGCGGAGGGCGGCCTGGGACTGGACGGCGTGTGGGCGGATGACTTCCACCACCAGATGCGCCGCGCCTTCGCGGGGGACAGCGAGGGCTACTACCGGGACTACACGGGTAACACGGAGGACCTGGCGCGCACGCTGAACCAGGGCTGGTTCTACGAAGGGCAGGTGTCGAAGAACCTGGGCCATGCGCGAGGCACGAAGGCGGATGGGCTGGAGCCCTGGCGCTTCGTCCACTGCATCCAGAACCATGACCAGGTGGGCAACCGTGCCTTCGGCGAGCGGCTGGGGCACGACGTGAGCCCCGCGGCCTTCCGCGCCATGAGTGGGCTGCTGCTGCTGTCTCCCTACACGCCCATGCTCTTCATGGGGCAGGAGTGGAACGCCAGCACGCCCTTCCTCTACTTCACCGAGCACAACGCGGAGCTGGGCAAGCTCGTCACGGAGGGCCGGCGCAAGGAGTTCGCCGGCTTCGCGCGCTTCGCGGGCGCGGAGGTGCCGGACCCGCAGGCGGAGGACACCTTCACCCGCTCCCGACTGGACTGGGCGGAGGCGGAGAAACCAGGGCATGCGGGCGTGCGAGCGCTCTACCGGGAGCTGCTCCGTCTGCGCGCTTCTGAGCCCGCCCTGCGCGAGACGGGGCGGGGCTCCTACGAGGCCCGGGCCCTGGGGCCGGACGCCCTGGTGCTCGAGCGGCGTGGGGGCGGCCAGCGCCTGCGGGTGTTGCTCAGCCTGCGCGGCGCGCTGGATTATCCGGTGCCCGCCGGCTCGGAGCTGGTGCTGTGGACCGAAGATGCTTGCTTCGGCGGCTCCGAAAAATTGCAGCCATTGAAGACAGACACCGTGCAGCTGAAGGGTTCGGCTCTGGCTGTGATAAGACTTCCCGCAAAAGACTGAGAAACGCGTGATGTTTCATTGCACGTTTCACTGCAGGGCGAGCGGGCATGTCTGAAAACATGCTCAAGAAATGTCGTGGGAATTCCATATCGACTCAAAGGGTATTTGGGCCCGCAGTCCGTCGTTGAGTCGGTAACACCTCTGGTCGCTCCTGAAGAAAGCCCCCGCGCGTAGGTGTGGGTGCTTGCTTCCGGGGCGGTCAGGGAATGGAAGTCCACGCGCCGCGGGGGGAACGCGGCGCTCCGGAGGGGCTCTTGGCCGCTCCGATGTGTCGCGGAAGCTCGCGGCCTCACTTGAGGTAGTCACTTGAATCGACAGCACTCGACTTCGTCCCGGGGGGGATGGAAGCGCTTCCGTACGTCTGTCACCGCGTTCTCGCTGGCTGTCGGCGCGTTCGCGACGCCCGCGCTGGCCGCTGGAGGCTTCACGTCCGCCACCGCCAGTTCCGACGACGGCAACACGCCTGCCATGGCGGTTGACGGCAACAAGGCCACGCGCTGGTCGGCCTCCGGCGCGGGCCAGTGGATTCGCGGCGACATGGGGTCGGTGAAGCCGCTGAACGGCCTGGACATCGCCTGGTTCCGTGGCAACGAGCGCATCAACCTCTTCGACATCTCCACGTCGACGGACGGGACCACGTTCACCCGCGTCTTCGTGGGCATCTCCTCCGGGAAGACGGCTGACTTCGACCGCGTCACCTTCCCCACGGTGAACGCCCGCTACGTGCGCGTCACCTTCTACGGCAGCACCCAGACGACCTGGGGCAGCATCACGGACATGGCGGCCCTCTCCGGCGCCACCATCCCGGACCCCGACCCGGACCCGGAGAATCCGGACCCGGAGAATCCGGACCCCGGCCCGGGCCCCTCGCCCACCCAGGACAAGTTCGGCGTGTCGATGATCTACCCGACCAAGTCGGGCGGCGAGCAGTGGTTCCTGGCGGACAACGCGACGTCCGACAAGCGCTTTGACCCGCAGAACACCATCAGCCGCAACTCGGACGGCTCCTGGAAGATGAAGAACAGCAAGGTGCGCATGTCCGTCTTCACTTCAACGGGCTACAGCGCGTCCAAGATTCCGACCTATGACCGTGACGTGCTGGCCAGCCGAGGCTACATGCAGGCGGCGAACGACTGGCGGAACGTGGAGATGACGGGCTTCATCAAGGTCAACTCCGCGTCCGACAACACGGACAACTTCGCCTGGTACGCGCGTGGCGGAAAGCACAACGACAGCCACTCGGGCTGCGAGGGCAGTGCCTACAAGGGCTCGCTGCACTATGACGGCCGGGTCCGCTGGCAGAAGGAGACGTGGCACGTCTCGTACGAACAAGCGGCGTACAAGTCCGGCACGTCCGCGCTCCGCGGCCGCTGGGTGGGCTTCAAGTCGGTGATGCGCAACACCAAGGTCAACGGCAAGGACGCCGTGCGCCTGGAGATGTACCTCAACGAGAACGCCGACAAGGTCACCTGGAAGAAGGTCTACGACATGGTGGACTCGGGTAGCTGGGGTGGCGACGCCAGCCACTGCGGCGGCGGGGTGAACGCCATGCCCATCAGCTGGGGCGGCCCCATCGCGGTCTTCCGCTGGGACAGCGCCACCGACGTGGACTTCAAGTGGCTGTCCGTGCGCGAAATCCCCGCGGAGCAGTGAGCGGCTGACGGCAGTTGGCGCCCCGCCCCGGTACTCCCAGGAGTGCCAGGGTGGGGCGTTTTCAGCGCATCCGATGGGGGCCATCAACGCCGTCCGGCCTCCTGGTGGATTCCCCCTGTGGACGGGGGCCCCTCTCCCGTGTTCTGGATTCGGCCCGACATGGCCATGAACGTCCAGACCGCCACCGACACGTCCGACCGCATCTGGGAGCAGGAAATCCTCCCCGCGCTCGAGCGCTACATCCGCATCCCCAACAAGTCGCCCGCCTTCGACCCGGACTGGGTCCGCTCCGGCCACATGGAGGCCGCCGTTCAGCTCGTCGCGGACTGGTGCCTCGCGCAGGCCCAGCACCTGCCCGGCCTGGTGCTGGAGGTGGTGCGCCTCAAGGACGAGAAGGGCCGCGAGCGCACGCCGGTCATCTACATGGAGGTGCCCGGGACGAAGGGCGACGACACCGTCCTTTTGTACGGCCACCTGGACAAGCAGCCGGAGATGACGGGCTGGCGCGAGGGCTTGACGCCGTGGACGCCGGTGCGCGAGGGCGACAAGCTCTACGGGCGCGGCGGCGCGGATGACGGCTACTCCGCCTTCGCGTCGCTCACCGCCATTCGCCTGCTTCGCGAGCAGGGCCTGCCGCACGCGCGCTGCGTGGTGCTCATCGAGGCGTGCGAGGAGAGCGGCAGCTACGACTTGCCGGCCTACATCGAGGCGCTGGCGCCGCGCATCGGCAAGCCGTCGCTGGTGGTGTGTCTGGATTCCGGCTGCGCCAACTACGAGCAGCTGTGGATGACCACGTCGCTGCGCGGCATGGTGGCCGGCAACCTGCGGGTGGACGTGCTCACGGAGGGCGTGCACTCCGGGGACGCGAGCGGAATCGTCCCGTCGTCCTTCCGCGTGCTGCGGCAGGTGCTGTCGCGCGTGGAGGAGGAGGGCACGGGCAAGGTGCTGGTGGAGGCCCTGCACACGCAGATTCCGGAGGCGCGGCGCGACCAGGCCCGCGCGGCGGCCAAGGTGCTGGGCGAGGAGGTCTTCACCAAGTTCCCCTGGGTGCCCGGCATCCGCCCCGTGTCGGACGACGGCGCGGAGCTGGTGCTCAACCGGACGTGGCGCCCGGCGCTGTCCGTGACGGGCGTGGACGGCATGCCGGCGCTCAACAGCGCGGGCAACGTGCTGCGGCCCTTCACCACGGTGAAGCTGTCCATGCGCATCCCGCCGCGCGTGGACCCCAAGGCGGCCATGGAGGCGCTGACGCAGGCGCTGGTGAAGGACCCGCCGTACGGCGCGACGGTGACGTTCGAGGGTGAGAAGTCCAGCACCGGCTGGGACGCGCCGCCGCTGGCCTCCTGGCTGTCGAACGCGGTGGAGTCCGCGTCCGCCACCTACTTCGGCCGGCCGGCCATGGCCATGGGTGAGGGCGGCACCATCCCCTTCATGGGCATGCTGGGCGAGCGCTTCCCGGAGGCGCAGTTCCTCATCACCGGCCTGCTGGGCCCGGGCAGCAACGCCCACGGCCCCAACGAGTTCCTCCACATCCCCACGGGCAAGAAGCTCACCTGCTGCGTGGCCAGCGTCATCGCCGACCACTTCAAGCGGTAGGCGGCTTTCGCCGGGCCCGCTTCCCATGCCGGGGAGCGGGCGCCTCGTCCAGTGCCTCGTCGGTGAGGCGCACGGTGCGGCGGTTCCAGGAGAACGTCAGGCGCTTGCCCGTCTCCGGCCAGTCGAAGGACACCGCGCCCGTGCGGCGGTCCTTCGCCAATGACAGACGCATACCCCATTGAGGCGCCTCCAGGACGCGGTGGCGCAGGTCCTGGGCGACGGCGTCCACCGCGTCCCGCAGGGCCACGCCCAGGTTCATCAGGCCGAGCTGTTCGCCGTTCAGGATGTGCGGGGCAGGGGGCGGCGTGGACTCCAGGAACTGTTGCTCGCCCACGGGCCGGAAGGCCGCGGAGGTGGGCGGCGCATCCATCATCAGCAGGGGACCGCCGTCCGCCTTGCGGAAGAAGTACGGCACGTCGTAGCGGCCCAGCTGCTCGCGCTCCTCGGGGCTGAAGCGCACGCGGCCCCGGTCGCTGGCGCCGGGCACCTGCCCTCGGGACGCCAGCATCATGTGCTCCAGCGGCGCGTCATACGCGTCCGAGGGTTTGACGAGCACGCGGACATGGTGCCGCCGCGCCGCGCGCGCGAGGAAGGCCGTCACGCGTTCGTGCTCCATGAGCAGCTTGGTCCACACGTCGAACATGCCGCGCAGGAAGGGCAGCAGGTGGGCCGCGTAGCCCACGTGGCCCTCGGTGTCCGCCACCACGGAGCGGGCTTCCTCCCGGGCCCACGCGCGCCTTCGCGGGCGAAGCTGGAGCGCGCCGTTCCGGGCGGGGAAGAAGCACAGCAGCGGGCCGCCGGTGGTGCACCACCAGGCGCGCCATTCGAAGCCGACGTGGTGGTTGCCGCGCCGGTTCCCCTCTGGAATCAGCCCTGTCTCCGGGAGCCGGCGCACGGGACAGAAGAACAGCTCCAGGTCCACCAGGTAGGGCAGCGGCTCGCGTTGCCCGCGCCGGACGCCCACCACCAGGTTGCTGCCCAGCAGGTCCGCCGCGCCCACGGCGAAGCACGTGCCGGTGAGGGCGCCCGCGTGGTGCCAGAAGCGCGCGGCCTGGGGCGGCGGCAGCTGGCAGCCGTGGAGCTTCAGCTGGGGCGAATCGCGGAGGACGCCCCACTGGCGGGGACGTTCAATCCAGTCCTGCCAGCTGTACGCGAAGGCGTCCCTGCCTCGTCCGCGCAGGACGCGCAGGGTGGGGAGCCGCACCGCTCCCGAGGCCGCCGGAAGGTGGTTGACCCAGTCGAAGAAGGCGCGTGGGCCACGCCGCTCCGGCTCCGCCAGGAAGAGGGCCTCTCCGCTCGCGGGCCGGGGCTTGTACGCCAGCGCGCCGCCCCGGCGGAACTGGACGCGCAGGACGTGCTGCCGCCCGTTGTGCGTCTCCTCGGGGTTGGCCCAGAGCCGGGTGACGGGGCCCTCGAAGCCCGCGCGGCGGAAGACGCCGGCCTTCAGGTCGCGTGCGAGCCGCTTCGCGAAGAGGCCGAAGAAGGCCAGGAACCCATCCCTCAGTCGGAGCAGCCCCGGGTGGGGCCCCTGTGCCGCCGGGGTGGCGGCGCACAATGCGAAGGCATCCGTCAGCACCGGGCCGAACAGCGCCGCGTTGGTGAGCCGCACGACGCGCGCGCCGAACAGGCCCGGGCGCCGCCGGGCAATGGCGTCGCACCCGTCGCCCAGGGCTTCATAGAAATCCACCAGCGGCTGGAAGGCGGGCTGTGAGAGCAGGGCGCCCAGCCGCGCGGCGTCACTGGCGCCTTGGAAGGCGCGGGCCACCTGCAGCACACGCTCGGGGCCGGGCCGGACAATGGGCGGGAAGCAGCCGCTGGCCTCGGGGCCCTTGCGGACGGCCTCCAGGAGGCGGCGGGTCTGCGGGGGGAAGCGGGGTGGGGCGGCTGGAGGTGTTGGTGCAAGGGATGGCAGCACATGCGCCCTTCGCGTCATCAGTCGGCCCTGTCCCGGTCGGGCGAAAATAGAAACGCGCGACCCGGCGAGGCCGGGACGCGCGTGTGAGGCGTCCAATCAAGCGTCAGCGGCGCGTGTCCTAGACGCAGTACATATAGCGCGAGCAGGTCTTGAACGCGTTGGTGGAACCCGCGGGCTTCGTCGTCTTGTCCAGCTCCCGAAGCACCTGGGTCAGCTTCTTGGTCTGCTTGGACGCCTTCGTCTTCGTCTTCGCCTTCACCATGGGAATCCTCCACACGTTGGGGTCAGACTGCTCAAGCATGGTAAAGTGTGTAATTCGATTGAGTCAAGTTGAGATGTCTTTGCTTGCTGCGTTATCGGCCTGCCAGCTGGATGGCTCGAAATGTCAGTAGAATTTCCAGCATCCGGCGCACGCCCGCGCGCGTCGCGGGCAGCGGTTTCAAGACGCGGAGTGGCATGTCGCCTCGCGAGGGAAAAGGGTGCAAGAGTTCACCCACGCTCACCGTGCGCGCCGTGTTCAATGTCGCGACAAGTTTATTCACCGGTTGCCGAAGGCCTGAGACATGCAACGCGTTGCCGTTGGCTGAACAACACCAACCCGTGCCTGTTTTCTCCAGCAGGATGGGGAAGCTTTTATTCCCGTGAAGGATGTCTGTGTCCTTGAGGGGCCGCCGCCTCGCGGGAGGCGGTGGGGGCTCGAAGCCGCCCGCGGAGCGCCCGTTGAGCCACAGGGTCCGGATGTGGGCCTGGGTTCGTGAGTCATGGCTGCTTTCGCGCAATGTGTTCGCGGCCTGCCGCAGGGCGGCGGGCAGCTCACGCGGCAGCACGCCGTCGCCGTCGAGCACGTCCGGTACCAGCGCACGGCCACGCGCCGTGTCGCGAGCGCGTGGTGCGTTACCGCGGCCTGTGCTCACGAGGTCCTCCACGTCATAGCGGGCCTGGTGTCCGGTGACGGGGACGCCCACGTTGACGCTGGTGGCGACGTCCCGGCTCGCGCTCTCTCCGACGTGGTAGTAGCTGGCGGGCCAGTAGAGGATGTCGCCGGGCCCCACTTCCGCGGTGAATGACTCCGCCAGGTAGGGCGCGTAGTCCACCAGGGTGGTGACGGGCATGCTCCATGGGCGCCTGGCCCAGAAGCGCATCCGCTTGCGGCCCCGGATGGCAAAGAGGAACGTGGTGAAGCGGTCCAGGTGGACGCCCACCGGACTGTGCTCGTAGTTCCCATGGAACAGCGTGGTGATGCCGCCTGACAGGGGGAGCCCCACGCGCCGCCAGAGGTCGGAGAAGAAGGCCCGCTCGCGGGACCAGAGTCCGAAGCCGTGGGAATGCAGCAGGGAGATGATGAGCGCGTAGCGACGAGTTCCCAGCGCGTCCGCGAGCCGCGAGTCGTAGCCGTCCAGCGAGCCGTCGGTGTCGCGGGGAAGCCAGGGCCCGGGGTGGACGGGCTGCCCCTGGTCGATGGTGAACTGGACGTCCGTGCGCGCCTCGAGCGCCGTGGGCGGGTCCATGGCGCCGCGCGAGGCCCCGAGCGCCGCGTCGAACACGTCCGTGTCCATGAACGGATTGACGCCCGTCGCCTGGTAGAGCACCGGCCGCCGGTTCCAGTAGCGCGTGACGAAGGTGTCCCAGTCGAACCGGCGCTGGATGTCGATGCGGGCCATCCGTCAGGCCTCCTTCGAGGGCACGCGCTCGATACCGCGCAGCGCATGAAGGGTTTCCAGCAAGGCCCGCACCTGCTCGCGTTGGGACGCGCCTCGCCCCAGGCCGCACAGGGCGCCCACCCGCACGGGGACGCCCGGCGCCAGCGCGTCCAGTACGTGCGCCGCGAAGGGGCCTGGACCGGCGAAGGCGTGGCCGTTGACGGCCCACAGCCACTGCCCCGGGCTGTCCAGCATCCGCACCACGCGGCCCGGAGGCGTCTTCCGCACGTAGGCGTCTTCTTCGAGGGGTTCGTGGGCGCGCGGTGGAGGCACCGGCTCCAGCGCGGAGGCGCTGACGCGCTGGGCCCACGTGATGCGCAGCAGTTGCCGCAGGTCCGGGCCGTGCGTCACGGCCCGCAGCGCGCTCGCGGTGTGCGCCAGTCGTGGCACGGGCGTGCGTCCACGCGTCCCGGGAAAGGGCAGGTACGGGACGGTGTCATCCGCCTCGCCCTGGGCCTCCAGGAGCTTCACCGCCAGGGCCTTCACGGCCTCCAGGGGCTCGCTGCCGCGCACCGGAATCCACAGCCGCAGCACCAGGGCGCCCTCGTCGCTCGCCTCCTCTTGCCAGACGTGGGACGGCGCATACAGCACGTCCCCCGCCTGGGCCTCCACCGTCCGGGCCTCGTGGGCGTCCTTCGTCCACTGGCGCACGCGCAGCCGCCCGTGGAGCACCGCGGTGAAGCGGGCATGGTGTTCCCGGCGCGCGGCGCCCTGCGGCGGCTCGCTGAAGCGTCCCAGCCACAGGTCGCTGATGATGGGCAGCACGGGCACGCCGACCTGCGCCAGCGCGCCGTCGACGAAGGCGCGCACTCGCTCCCACTGCGCGTAGTCCCGCATGAGCGGCTGTTCCACGAAGCACTGGAAGCCGCGCGCCGCGCCGAGCTCGCGGCCGACGCGCTGGAGATACGCGGTGGCGTCCGCGTCCTGCTCCCCGGGCAGGAGCGTGCCGGGCGCGCGCATGCGAGCGGTGTCCGCGAAGAAGCGCACGTCGGGCAGGGCGCGGAAGCGCGTGCCGAAGCGGAAGGGCGCGCTGATGGAGACGAGCCCCTGGAAGGCCTGCTCGGGCGGAATGAGCGGGGTGTCCAGCCGCAGCCGCGTGGGGGACTGCTCCCAGTGCGTGCTCGCGAAGCGGGCCCAGTCGGGTGCGTGTCTCATCGGCAGGGATTCCACCATCGAAGTCTGACGGGTGGGCGAGCGTCCAGCGGTGGATTTCTTCACGCGCATGATGCCGTGCTCCGTGCCGGCGTTCTGGTAGGAGACAGCGCTGTCCTCCATCCGAAAGGTCAGGTCCGACGATGAAACTCTATTTCAACCCCAGAAGCCGCGCGGTCATTGCCAAGTGGATGCTGGATGAGTGCGGCGCGCAGTACGAAATCGTCCCCATCGACTTCGAGAAGAAGGAGAACAAGTCGCCTGAGTTCTTGAAAATCAACCCCGCTGGGAAATTGCCAGCCTTGGTGGACGGAGACGCGCGGCTGTTCGAGAGCGCGGCCATCTGTCTCTACCTGGCGGAGAAATTCCCGGACGCGCAGCTCGCGCCGAAGCCGGGTGACAAGGACCGGGGGCGCTACCTGTCGTTGATGGTGTATTCCACGTCGCAGCTCGAGCCCTCCATGGGGGACCACCTGATGAAGCTGCCGACGGGGCCCGCGCGGGGCTGGACGGACTTCGAGACGGTGCTGAACGTCGTCGAGGGCGAGCTGGGACAGGGGCCCTACCTGTTCGGTGAACGCTTCACCGCGGCGGACGTGATGATTGGCTCGATGTTCATCTGGATGCGCATCTTCGGCAGCCGGACGGGGCGTCCCGCGCTGGAGGCCTACATCGAGCGGCTGCTGGCCCGCCCGAAGGGCATGAAGCTGGGCTGAGCGGCGCCCCGCGCGAGGTCGAAGGCCCGGACCTTCCGATGGGGGACGTGTCCGGGCCTCCTGGCGGCCCAGGTGGGCCCGTGCGTCAGTCCAGAACGCCGATGGTCTTCGCGCGCGTGACGGCGGTGCCCACGCTGACGTAGCCCTTGTACCAGGACGTGTCCTTCGTCCCCAGCTTGTCCTGCTGGAGGTGCGCGTGGGGGCCGGAGGAGTTTCCGGTGCCGCCGATGTTGCCCACCTGGCAGCGGTCACACGTGCGGTTGCGGGAGTCCGCCGTCTTGATGAAGTGCCACTGACGGAACGTCCAGCCGCTCGCCCAGGCGTGGCGGGCCTCGTTCTGGTTGCCGCTGCCGTTGCCGTTGCAGACGACGCCGGTGGTGCGGATGGTCACCGCCCAGTAGAGCGAGCCCACCACGCCCGTCTCCGCGCCCCAGTAGTTGCAACGGCCGCCCGCGCCGATGTCCACCGCGCCGTGGAACTTGCCGCTGCTGTAGTTGGTCAGGGCCGTCACCGAGCCGGTGTGGGTGCCCTTGACGGTGTGCGCCGTCACGGACGCGGGGATGAGCGCCAGCGCGGCCAGCGCGGCCAGGGAGTTCTTCCAGGTGCTGCTACGCATGAGGTGTTCCTTTCAATGGACTGCCTGTCACGGAGCCTGCTGCAACCGCTGCTTCTCCCTCAGGAGCAGGCTCCACTCCTGAAGGCCCATGCCGAGAACCTGAATCCACGCGTCGGCCTCCCGCGCCAGGCGCGGGTCCATGGCGCGCAGGCGTTGGAGGTCGGGAATCGCGCCCTCGAAGCCGAGCTGCGCGACGCTCTGGAGCAGCGCCTTGCGCACGCTGTCGTCCGTCTCCTCGCGGTACATGGCGAGCAGGGACTCACGGGCGCCCTGCATCTGCTCCGCCGGGACGCCGCCCAGCGCGTTGACGGCGGCCTTGCGCACGCTCGCGTCGTCGCTGCGCAGCAAGGACGTGATGCGGTCCGCGGACTCGGCGCTGATTTTCTCCGTGGAGAGGTTGTCCAGGATGCGCGCCGTCACCGCCGGGTCCGTGGAGGCCACCGCGGCCGTCACCGCCGTGTCGGCCGCCGGGCCGTACTGGCCGGCGTACACGTGTGCGTTGTCCTCGATGAGGTTGGTCGCCGCCTCCTGCCGCACCTGGGGCGACTCGTCCCGCACCATGCGCTCGTACAAATCGCCGGTGCGCTCCAGCGCGCCGGTGCGCCGCATCGCCCGCAGGGTGGCGGCGCGCACCGACGGGTCCGCGTCGTGCAGCGCGCGCTGTGCCACCACGTCCATGGCCTGGGTGTCCGCTTCACGTTCCGCGCGGGCCACCAGCGCCGCCGCCAGGTGTTCGGCCATGACGGGGTCCGACTCCCGCGCGAAGGCGTCGCGCAGCTCAGCGTCCGGCAGCGTGACGGCGGCCTCGCGCAGCAGGGTGCGCAGGTAGCGCTGGTAGGACGGTGAGCCGGAGCCCAGTCCACGGCGGATGTCATCCATCAGCCCGCGCACGGAGCAGGTGCTGGCCCGGAGCGCGGGCCGCGCGTCGGCGGAGGCCGCGTGCGCGTTGGCGGACAGCAGGGGGAAGAGGGGCAGCGTGAGCAGTAGGCAGAGGCGTTTCATGGAAGCTCCCGTGCTCAGTCGTGACCGACGAGACAGCCGAAGGGGTCCTGGTCGGGCAGGCTGTTCCAGAGCCGGACGAAGTCGTGGAGCCCGCTCGCGTAGAGCTGTTCGAAAATCTGGTAGATGGGCTGGAAGCGCGGATCGGCCATCGCCATGTTGGCCATGACGGGCAGGGCCTCGCGGCCGGATGCGCGCGCGGCGAAGCGGAAGAGGGCCCACCGCACGCACGTCTCCTGCTCTCGGGCGAAGGCCTGGGCGAACAGCTCCAGCACCTGCTGGTTGTCTCCGGAGATGGAGAGGTTGTGGGCGGCGGCCTCGCGTCCGTCCGGGCTGCCCTCCTGCGTGAGCACCTTCGCGTACCGCGCGCGGGTGTGCTCATCCAGCACGGGCGTGGCGTGCATGGGCGTGGACAGCGCCAGGTAGCGAATCTGCTCGTCGGGGGACTCGGTGCCGATGGCGAGCAGCGCGTCCATGTAGGGCGCGGCGTTGCCCTTCGCCTCGAAGTCGCGCTTCATGACGCGGGCGATGGTGCGCGTGGCGGCCCAGCCTGCCTCGCCGGAGACGGGGTCTTTCGCGAAGGCCGTCAGGGTGTCCAGCGCCGCCGGCTCGAAGCGCTTCTGCGTGTCCAGCGCGGACAGGATGCCCGCGCGCCGTCCGCCGTCGAGCGTGGCGTCCATGCCCTGCGCCAGCAGCTGGGTGGCCACCTGGGCGTGGTGCACCGCCTCCGAGCCACGCAGCGCCGTCAGGAGGACGTCGAACTCGTCGGGCCCCGCGGTGCGCGCCCAGGACAGCACCTGGCTCGCTCGGCCCGGGTCCTGGCCAATCAGCTCCGTCAGGCGCTCCGCCAGGTAGTCCGCGACCAGCGAATCCCCCGACGCGAGCAGCGGCGCGGCCCACGCGCGGAAGTTCTCCAGCGTCACCGCCGCGTCGAAGCGCTCCAGCTCGCGCCAGCACACGGCCTCGTCGAAGCGAGGGGGCGGCGGCTCTTCGTCGTGCGTCCCACCCGCGCCCGCGCGCCCGCCGTGGCCTCGCCCGCCGGATGCGGCCTTCCGGGACGCCGCGGCGGTGCCGCCGGCTTCGGCATCGGACGACTCGCCATCGCCGCCACGCGACGACAGCAGGGCCACGCCTCCCACGAGCAAGGCCGCGCCCGCGAGCCACGCCAGCGTCTTGGGCACGCGACGGCCCGGAGCGCCCGGAGCGGGAGCGGCGGAACGGTGGATGGATTCTGGAGTCATGGCGCCTGGGCCTGTGAGGGGGTCCACTCCCCCTGAGGGCCCAGCGCGCGCGCCGTCTCAGAAAATCATTTCGCGCGGATTTTCCCGCGCGAGGCTCAGCGGCCCGTCTTGATGCCCAGGCCGCCGCCCTGGCCGGGATTGGCGGGCCGCTTCGTCCCTGCGGCCGGCGTGCCCGGACTGGACTTGCCGCCTCCGGCGCGCCGCAGCTCCAGGCGCAGCTCCTCGTCCGTGGCGGACACCTGCCGTGTCACGGGCTCGTAGCCGTTGAGGGCCAGCGTCACCGACACCGGGGCGGCTCCGGCCTCCAGCTCCAGGCGCAGCGGTGTCTCGCCGCGCTCCTCGCCGTTGACGCTCACCCGGGCTCCAGGGGGCTCGGTGATGACGGGCAGCTTCACGTGGCGCGCCGGCTCGGGGTCCACGTGTGGAGGCGGCTGCACTTCAGGCGCGACTTCCGGCTGGTGCGGCACGGCCACTTCCACCGGCGGACGGACCGGGGTGGCGTCCGCGGGCGAGCGGAAGAAGACGATGCCCGCGCCCGCGATGAGCAGGCCCAGCCCCGCCGTGGCCACCGGGAGCCAGGGGATGCGCCGGGCCGGCTCCGGTTGCTGACGGGCCAGGGGCGCGGTGCCTCGCGTCTGCTCCTTCGGCTGCGGCGCGGCGGCGGCGTGCCGCGAGCGCGTCCCGGGGACGGCGCCATGGGGGGAGCCGCGCATGGCCCGCGACGCGGAGGAGCGCCCCGCAGGGCCCAGCAGCCCCGGCACTCCGCTGAGCGACGAGTTGGAGCGCGAGTCCAGGTCCGCGTCCTCCGCGAGCTGGTCCAGCTTCGCCGGGTCCGTCTCATGGGCGATGCGGTCCGCGTAGAGCTCCCGCAGGAAGGCGGCCAGGTGCGCGCTGCTGGAGGGCAGCCGCAGGTTGAGCGCGTAGTCCTCCAGCGCCAGCCGGAAGGCGCCGCAGTCCGGGTAGCGCTGGTCCGGCGAGGGCGCCAGGGCCTTGAGCACCACTTCGTCCAGGCCCGGTGGCAGGCGCGGGTTGAGCTGCGACGGCCGTGGCACCTGGCAGTCCTTCACCAGCCGCAGCGTCATCATGTCCGACTCGCCCTTGAAGAGGCGCTTACCGGTGAGCAGCTCCCACATGACGACGCCCAGCGCGAACAAGTCACTGCGCGCGTCGATGGAGAGCCCGCTGGCCTGCTCCGGGGACATGTACGGGTACTTGCCCTTGAGGACGCCGGTGGCCGTGTTCTGGCTGCTGGTGGCCGCCTTCGCCACGCCGAAGTCGATGACCTTCACCCCGCCGTCGAAGCCGACCAGGATGTTCTGCGGCGACACGTCGCGGTGCACCAGCCGCAGCGGCTTGCCCTGGGCGTCACGCGCCTGGTGCGCGTAGTCGAGCCCGGCGGCCGCGTCCGCGATGATGCGCAGGATGAGTCCCACCGGCAGCGTCTTGCCCTGCGCGCGGGACGTCTTGTCCAGGCGGCGCACGTCGTCGCCCTGCACGTACTCCATCGCCAGGCAGTGGCGGCCCTCAATCTCTGTCAGGTCGAGGATGGTGATGAGGTTGGGGTGCGTCAGGCGCGCTACGAGCCCCGCCTCGTCCAGGAACATGGAGAGGAACTCATCATCCTCCGCGAGGTGGGGAAGGATGAGCTTGAGGACGACAAGTCGCTCGAACCCCGTCCCATGTTCGCGGGCCAGAAACACCTGACCCATTCCCCCAGAGGCAATCTTGCGTAGTAGCTCGTACTTACCGAATGGCACAGCCATGTGTGCCCGCCAGGATATCGCTCTTTCTTACCTCGTGGGAATTGCTCAGTCGCGAATTACCCCACAGGGTTGGGAACGAGCAGGCAGGCAGGCGTGAACGGCCTGCCCGGCTTTCCGGGGTGAGTCAGGCTTTCATTTTGTAGCCGGAGCGCAGGACGGCGTAGGTGAGCGCGGTGGCCACCACGGCGACGGCGAAGAGGATGCTCCCGCCGCCCAGGGGCGAATAGATGCTGCGGCCGAGCATGCCGTAGCGCAGCCCTTCCACCATGTAGACCATGGGGTTGAAGAGGCTGACGGTGTTCCAGGGCGCGGGCAGCTCGCGCACGGAATAGAAGACGCCGCCCAGGAAGGTGAGGGGCAGCATGACGAAGGTGGGGAAGAAGTTGATCTGCTCGAACTTCTCCGCCCACACCGCGGCGAGCATGCCCAGCACACTGAAGACGTAGGACGACAGGATGAGGAAGTACGCGGCCACTCCCGCGTGCTCCAGGCTGAAGCCGGTGAAGAAGGTGGCCACGGCCCAGGTGAGCAGACCCACCGCGAGCCCGCGCACCATGGCGCCGCCGATGAAGCCCGCCATCAACTCACCGGGCCCCAGCGGGGCCACCAGCAAGTCCACCACGGTGCCCTGAATCTTGGTGATGAACAGCGACGAGGAGCTGTTGAGGAAGGCGTTGTTCGCGATGCCGAGGAAGACGAGCCCCGGCACGATGAAGTGCAGGTACGGCAGGCCCTCCACCGTCTGGACGCGGTTGGACATGGAGACGCCGAAGACGATGAAATACAGCGTGGTGCTGATGAGGGGCGACAGGACGGTTTGCCCCGGCACGCGCATGAAGCGCCGGACCTCCTTCGCCAGAAGGGTCTTCATCCCAAGGACGTTCATGATGAGGGCTCAGGCGGCCTGCTGTGGGCGGCCACGGAGGATTTCGATGAGCACGTCTTCCATGCGAGAGCGGCGCGTCTCCACGTCGGAGATGAGCTGCCCTTCGGCGTAGAGGGCGCGGAGCAGTTCGCCGGACGGGGCGCAGCCGTCGCGCTCCACGTAGGTGAGGGTGCGGCCGTCCTCGCTGAGGCGGGCGGTGAAGCGCTTGCCGGCCTCGGACAGGCCCGGCTGCGGCTGCTCGAAGGTGATGATGACGCGGCGCTCGCCGAAGCGGCGCAGCAGGGTGGCCTTGTCCTCCACCATGAGGAGGCGGCCCTCGTTGATGATGCCCACGCGGTCGGCCAGCTCCTCGGCCTCTTCCAGGTAGTGCGTGGTGAGGACGATGGTGGTGCCCTCCGAGGCGAGCTTGCGCACGTAGGTCCACAAGTCGCGGCGCAGCTCCACGTCCACGCCCGCGGTGGGCTCGTCGAGGAACACGAGGCGGGGCTTGTGCACCAGCGCCTTGGCGATGAGCAGCCGGCGCTTCATGCCACCGGACAGCGCGCGCGTGTACGCGTCCTTCTTCGCGTGCAGGTTGAGGGCGGTGAGCACCTCGTCGATGCGCGCGTCATCCGCGGGGCGGCCGTAGAAGCCCAGCTGGATGCGCAGCGATTCGGCCACGGTGAAGAAGGGGTCGAAGTTGATTTCCTGCGGCACGAGCCCGATGTCGTAGCGCGGACCCACCGGGTCCTGGTCCAGGTCCTTGCCGAAGACGCGGATGCTGCCGGAGGACTTCTTCACCAGGCCGCAGACGCTGCCAATCATCGTCGTCTTGCCCGCGCCGTTGGGGCCCAGCAAGGCGAAGATTTCACCGGGACGGATGGCGAGGTCCACGGTGTGAAGTGCCGTGAACTCTCCGTAACGCTTGGAGAGTCCCTGGAGTTCGAGGGCGGGGACGGACATGGCGCGCTTCCTGTAACACCTCCGGTCGCGCGGCGCTCGCCTTGTGTGCGGGCGCGGTGTCCGTCCCTGGCGACTCGCTATCGCAAGTCGGGCAGGGTGGCGCGTCGCGTTGTCCACCCGGTGTCATTCCCGCATGGCGACTTCCTGGAGCGTGCCCTCGCGGCACTGGAAGACCGCGAACGCATCCGCGCCCTGCTCCACGCTGGCGAGGCACCGCACGAGCGAACGCTGGCCGCCGGGGTGCTGGACGGTGCCGGCGTAGGGCCGGTGCAGGTGGCCACAGAGGACCAGCCGGGGCTGGAGCGCGTCCACCAGGAGCCGCGCGTACGCGTTGCCGACGAGGTCGTGGCTCGCGCTGCGGCGCTGTCCCTGGAAGTCGGCGGCCTCCTCGGGCGGGATGATGCCGGAGGGCCAGTCATGCAGCAGGAGTACGTCCGCGCGCCCGAGCGCCAGGACTCGCTCGACGTCCTGTTCGTTGAAGAAGGTGAAGTCCTTGTTGGACACGTCGCCCATCGAGGCCAGCGGCGGGCGGGACTTGCAGAAGGTGGCTTCGCGGTGGATGCCAGACAGGCCCGCCACGCGGAGGCCGTTCAACTCCACCACGCCGCTCCGGCCCAGGTAGTGGCAGTGCGGCGCCAGCGCGGAGCCCTCGGGGTACAGGTCGAGGTGACCGTAGGGCTCGTGGTTGCCGCCGATGAAGTAGACGGGCCAGGGGAAGCGGCGCCGTCGCTGGTGGTAGGCCTCGAAGTCCCCCAGGTGCCTGTGCTTCATGGGTGCGGCCATGGTGGCCAGGTCGGCGTCGTGACGGTGGGGCTCGAAGTCGCCCACCTGGAGCACGAAGTCGAGCGGCCTTCGGCTGCGTTCCTCCCAGGCGGTGAGGTGACTCACCATCCGGTTCATGTGTCCATGGACGTCGCCCACCACGGCGAAGAAGAACGTCTGGGAGGAGGACATGGCGGTTTCCGTTCTGGTTCAGGTTCCAGTCGCGGGCGAGGACGAGGGCGGTGCTTTGGGACTGACGGGTGGTTCGTGTGCGGTGGCCTCAGAGGGCTCCGGCGAGCCGCGTTCGCAGGCGTCTGAGTCCTTCGTCGATGCGGTCTACTGTCACGCCGCCGTAGCCCAGCACCCAGCCATGGCGGGTGGGCGTTCCGGCGAAGTAGCGGGAGAGTTCTTCGATGCCGATTCCCGCGTCACGGGCCCGTCGTGTGAGCTCCCGCTCCAACCGGGCGCCGCCTCGCGTGAAGGCGACGCACAGGTGCAGGCCCGCGACGGAGGGCAGTTGCTCAAGGGTGTCTCCAAAGTGGTGGTGGAGCTTCTCCGACAGCCGCGTGTGCCGTTGCTCGTATTCGCGCCGCGTCTTTCGCAGGTGCCGGGCCAGTGCTCCCGTGTCGATGAAGCGCGCGAGCGCCGCCTGCGCGGGAAGCTGGCTGTGCCAGTCCGTCACCTGCTTCGCCAGCCGGAGCTCTCGTTGGAGCGAGGGCGGCGCGACGAGGAATCCCAATCGCAGCGCGGGGAGCAGCACCTTGGAGAACGAGCCCACGTAGAGGACGCGGCCCGAACGGTCCAGGCTGTGCAACGTCTCCAAGGGCCGGCCGCCGAAGCGGAACTCGCTGTCGTAGTCGTCCTCGATGACCACCGCGTCGCGCCGCCGGGCCCAGTCGAGCAGGGCCCTGCGGCGCGCGGGCGACATCACGATGCCCAGCGGGAACTGATGGGACGGCGTGACGTAGACGAGGCGCGTGTCGTCCGGCAGCGCCTGCATGTCGAGCCCCTCCTCGTCGACTGGCACCGGAACCACGCGGGCTCCGAGTGACTGGAACAGGAGCCGTGCGGGCGGGTAGCCGGGTTCCTCCACGGCGACGCGGTCTCCGGGCTCCAGCAGCACCCGGCCCGCGAGGTCTAGCGCCTGCTGCGCTCCATGCGTGATGAGCACGTCCGACGCTTCGGCACGAACGCCTCGGGAGACGCCCACGTGGCGTGCCACGGCCTCGCGCAGCTCGGGGTGGCCGGCCGGGTCCGCGTAGGCTGCCGTCATCACGGCGGCGCGCAGGTGCCGCGCGAGCAGCCGATGCCAGGTTTCGAACGGGAACAACGCGGCGTCGGGGGTGCCGACGCGGAAGTCATACGGCGCTGGCGGCTCGGCGGGTGGAGGGACGTGCAGCTCGCTCCAGACGGCGCGCGGACGCAGCTTCACACCGCGCGTCGCCGCCGCGCGCGCACATTGTTCCCGGGGCGCGTTCTGGACGAAGCTGCCCGCGCGGCCTCGGCCCACGAGCAGGCCCTCGGCGGCCAGCCATTCGTAGGCTACGCCCACCGTGTTGCGCGAGACGCCCAGCCGCTGGGCCAGCTCACGCGATGGAGGAACCTGCTCACCGTCCCGCAGCCGCCCGTCGAGAATCCGCGCGCGCAGCCCTCGGTAGATCTGCCCCGCGACGTCTCTGCGGTCCTGGAGGTCGACGTGAAGGTCCATGCCAGGAGCCCCTCTAGTTTGGCCCAGTGAGATTCGTCAATTCTGGCCCGGTGGGCGGGCCAGTGAGGGCGCAAGGTGACGGCGTTTCTTCACAGGAGCCATCATGAACGACACGTCCTCGTCCTCTGCGTCCTCGCGCCCGGTCGACCCCGAGCGCATGCCCTGGATTCCCATGGGCCCCGCGGGCCTCTCCTTCAAGCCGCTTCGTTTCTTCCGGGATGGCTCCGGCTGGATGTACCTCTTCCGCTTGGAGCCCGGCACCGTCATTCCCCGGCACCGCCACACCGGCGAGGTGCACGGCTTCAACCTCTCCGGGACTCGCGAGCTGCTCGACACGGGGGAGGTGATTGGCCCCGGTGGCTACGTCTACGAACCGCCCGGCAATGTCGACAGCTGGCGGGTGACGGGCGACGCGCCAGCGGTCCTTCTCATCACCGTGCGCGGGGCCATCGAGTACCTGACGGAGAATGGCCAGGTCTCCAAGCGCGTCACGTCCGAGGACCGGCTCCAGACCTACCGTCGCTGGTGCGAGGCGAACAGCGCGCCGTTCATGGCCACACTCGAGTGAGCCCCGACGGCATGGTGTGAACGCACGCTTGTTATGCTGACGCGGTGAAGACCCGGCACCTCAAGTCCGTGCTCCTGGCCCTGACCGTGGCGGGAGTGGCCATCCCCTACGCGGCCTTCGTGCCCTTCGTCGTGGAGCACGGGCTGGATGTTCCACTGTTCGTCGCGCAGGCCGCGGCCAATCGCATCAGCGCGTTTGCATGGCTGGACGTCGTGGTGTCCGCGGTCGTGTTGCTGGTGGCCGCGTACTCCGGCAGGTTCATCCAGCGGAATCAGGCCCTCTTCGTCACCGGCCTCACCCTGGGGGCCGGCGTTTCGGCGGGCCTGCCGCTGTTCCTGTACTTCGCGCTCGATGCCGGCGCGTTCAAGAGGGATTGAAAGAGGATGGATGCCGTCATGGAGCAGGCCCAGAGGGGGCTTCTGGCGGCACCGTTCGCTTTTCCACGCCTGCGGGGCGGGCCAAGGGGCGACGGCTTGTTCCGGGCTGCCCCCACCTGTCGGGGCCGGTCGTTCGAGCCCCACGGGGTTGGGGGACGCTCTCGCCTTGAGTGCGCTGTTGCACCCTGGTATCCGCAGAGCCCCTCACTCCACCTTAAGCAGGAAGGCCCAGATGGCCCAGAATTTCATCTTCACGATGCAGGACCTGCGCAAGGTCAAGAACGGCAAGGAGATCCTCAAGGGCATCTACCTCTCGTTCTTCCCCGGCGCGAAGATTGGCGTCATTGGCCCCAACGGCTCCGGTAAGTCGACGCTGCTGCGCATCATGGCGGGCGTGGACACGGAGTTCTTCGGGGTCGCCAAGCCAGACCCCAGCGCCAAGGTTGGCTACCTGGCGCAGGAGCCACAGCTCGACGCCTCGCTCGACGTGAAGGGCAACGTCGAGCTGGGTCTGAAGGAGATTCGCGCCACGCTGGACCGCTTCAACGAGGTCAGCGCGAAGTTCGCCGAGCCCATGAGCGACGCGGAGATGGAGAAGCTGCTGGCCGAGCAGGGCCGGCTGCAGGACGCCATCGACGCGGTGAATGGCTGGGAGCTGGACCGCACCATCGAGATGGCCATGGACGCGCTGCGCCTGCCGCCGGGCGACGCGGACGTGACGAAGCTGTCCGGTGGTGAGAAGCGCCGCGTGGCGCTGTGCCGCATCCTGCTGGAGAAGCCGGACCTGCTCCTGCTGGACGAGCCCACCAACCACCTGGACGCGGAGAGCGTCGCGTGGCTGGAGCAGGCGCTCAAGGAGTACAAGGGCACCATCGTCTGCATCACCCACGACCGGTACTTCCTGGACAACGCGGCCGAGTGGATTCTGGAACTGGACCGCGGCGAGGGTGTGCCCTGGAAGGGCAACTACTCCAGCTGGCTGGAGCAGAAGCAGAAGCGCCTGGAGCTGGAGGAGAAGTCGGAGAGCCACCGCCAGAAGACGCTCAAGCGCGAGCTGGAGTGGGTGCGTGCCTCCCCGAAGGCCCGTCAGGCCAAGAGCAAGGCGCGCATCGCGGCCTACGAGGAGCTGCTCAACCAGACGCAGGACAAGCGCGACGCGACGGGCGAGGTCATCATTCCGCCCGGGCCGCCGCTGGGCGGGCTCGTCATCGAAGCCAAGGGGCTGCGCAAGGCCTACGGCGACCGGCTGCTCATCGACGACCTGAGCTTCAAGCTGCCGCCGGGTGGCATCGTGGGCGTCATCGGTCCCAACGGCGCGGGCAAGACGACGCTGTTCCGGATGATGACGGGCGTGGAGTCGCCGGACGCGGGCGAGCTGCGCATCGGCGAGACGGTGAAGCTGGCCTACGTGGACCAGAGCCGCGACGCGCTGGACGGCGACAACACGGTGTTCCAGGAGGTGAGCGGCGGGCTGGACCACCTGGACCTGGGCAAGGCCGGGCAGGTGCCCAGCCGCGCGTACCTGGCGGGCTTCGCCTTCAAGGGGCAGGACCAGCAGAAGCGGGTGAAGGACCTGTCCGGCGGTGAGCGCAACCGCACGCACCTGGCGAAGATGCTCAAGAGCGGCGGCAACCTGCTGCTGCTCGACGAGCCCACCAACGACCTGGACGTGGAGACGCTGCGGAGCCTGGAGGACGCGCTGCTGAGCTTCGCGGGTTGCGCGGTGGTCATCAGCCACGACCGCTGGTTCCTCGACCGCATCGCCACGCACATCCTCGCGTTCGAGGGCGACAGCAAGGCGTTCTTCTTCGAGGGCAACTTCGAGGACTACGAGGCGGACAAGAAGAAGCGCCTGGGCCCCGAGGCCCTGGAGCCGCACCGCATCCGCTACCGGCCGATTACGAAGAGCTGAGCTGCTGCATGCCCAGAGCCACCGTACCGTGAGGTGCGGTGGCTCCACGGTGCTTCAGCAGCTGTGGATGCAGTCCACCGTGTAGAACGGCGTCACGTCCTCGGTGTTGTAGCAATCCGGGTTCGCGCAGGAGCAGTGCAGCGTCATCACGTACTCCGTGAGCGCCTCGTCGTTGTAGTACGTGTACGTGCAGGCCTGGTTGAGCGACTCGGCCTCGGCGACAGGCGTGTACCCCAGGCCGCCGACGACAACCCCCGCGGGAACCGCCAGCACCGCGAACGCCATGAGCAGCTTCTTCATGTCTCTCTCCTGAGTCAGGGCCGGTACTCCCAGTGCCAGGGCTCGGACGGGACGGTGCGCACGAAGCCGAAGTTCTTCGCGTTGTTGGCCATCCACCGGTACGTCGAGGTGCCCGTGCCGCCCGTGTTGACGTCCACCGCGATGCCGCCCTGGTGGTTGGAGTAGCCCGGAGGCGCGGCCAGGTTGCCGGTGCCGTTCTTGTACGCGCGGTACAGCGCTTCCTGCTCCCCCATGCTGCGGAAGCCGCTGTTCACCTTCAGGGTGATGCCCTGCGCGCGCGCCGCCGCGTACATGCGGTTGTACGCCGCCGCCGCGTCCGAGCGCATCTCCTTGCCGTTCGGGACCGACGAGAGCGAAATCTGCCGCGGCTGCCCGTTCACATAGCCCGTGACGACCCGACCGCCACCGCCGCCGCCCGGGTTGGTGACGGGGCCCTGCACGTTGATGCCCAGCTTGTCCCACGTCTTGGGGCCGACGATGCCGTCCGCCACCAGACCGCGGGACTGCTGGAAGGCCTTCACCGCGGACAGCGTCTTCGGACCGAACGCGCCGTCCGCCGTGCCCGACTTGAAGCCCAGCACGTTGAGCCGCTGCTGGAGCGCACGCACCGGCTCGCCCCGCGCGCCATTGCGCAGCGTGGGGCCCGAGCCGCCCGAACCGCCCGCGGAGTTGAGCGCGCTCCACGTCTTGGGCCCGACGATGCCGTCCACCTGGAGCCCACGCGCACGCTGGAAGGACTGCACCGCCGCCTGTGTCTTCGGACCGAACACGCCATCCGCGGCGCCTGGGTTGAAGCCCGCGGCCCTGAGCTTGTTCTGGAGTTGCGTCACGGCCGCGCCGCGCGCGCCACTGCGCAGCGTGGGCGAGGCAGAACGGGACGCGCTGCTGGACGCAGCCGCGGAGGAGCGGGCAATGGCTACCATGGGGGGACTCTTCCCTTAAAAGAAGAATGGAGTTGGACCCATTTTCCCAACCGCTCAAATAAAGTTGCCTGGGATTCCGTCAAAAACGCGTGTCAATCCAAGCGCGCGCTCATGATTGAGCTGCGTTTCGTGGCGTGACGGAAATTTTGCGCCAAGGTGACAGTGGGCAGACGGGATTCGTGGCATTCATTGTCGTGGAAATATTCCACCTTCTTCGTCTGATTTGTCATTGCTGACGCGGGAAGGGGATGTGCGGTGGAGTCGTACGTGTGGCGCCCGGAACTCACCCCTGGTGTTGAGCCGCACGGGCAGGGCCCAGGCACCCAACCTGGCGGCCGATCAAGCCCCGGGGAAACGCCCGTAAAGGCCATTTCATAGAGAAAATCTCAGGTTCCTGAAGGAACAACCTTGGGAAGTGCCCCGTCGGAAGGCTGTTCTAGTCCGGTCGGGACAAGAAGTGGCCGACGAAGCTTGCATTCGTCCCGCGCTGCTGAATGTTGTCCCCAAGGTTTTTTCTAGGGAGAGAGAGTCATGAAGGGAAGCTTCGCCAAGCGCATCACACTGTTCGTCCTGACCAACCTCGCGGTGGTCGCGATGCTGGCGATCGTCGGGCAGCTCATCGGGGTGGAGAACCTGCTCGCCCGCCGCGGCGTGGGGCTGAACCTGCCGGGCCTGCTCATCATGGCGGCGGTGATGGGCTTCGGCGGCGCCATCTTCTCGCTGCTCATCTCCAAGCCCATGGCCAAGTGGAGCACGGGGGCGAAGGTCATCACGTCGCCGCGCTCGGAGGACGAGCGCTGGCTGCTGGAGACGGTGCACCGGCTGGCCCGCGACGCGGGCATCGGCATGCCCGATGTGGCCATCTACGACAGCCCGGACATGAACGCCTTCGCCACGGGCGCCAAGCGCAACAGCGCCCTGGTCGCGGTGTCCACCGGCCTGCTCCATGGCATGAAGCGGGACGAGGTGGAGGCCGTGCTCGGCCACGAGGTGGCCCACGTGGCCAACGGTGACATGGTGACGCTCACGCTGCTGCAGGGCGTGCTCAACACCTTCGTCATCTTCCTCAGCCGCGTGGTGGGCTTCTTCGTGGACCGCTTCCTCAGCCGCTCCGAGGATGGCGAGGAGAGCGGCGGCTCGGGGCCGGCCTACTTCATCACCAGCATCGTGCTCCAAATCGTGTTTGGCATTGGCGCCAGCATGATCGTGGCCTGGTACAGCCGCCGGCGTGAGTTCCGCGCGGATGACGGCGGCGCGCAGCTGGTGGACCCGGGCGCCATGGCGCGGGCGCTGAACCGGCTGCGCATGCAGCAGGGGGAGCCGGCCATGCTGCCGTCCAACATGCAGGCGTTCGGCATCCGGGGCGGCGGGATGATGGCGCTCTTCTCCAGCCACCCGCCGCTGGAGCTGCGCATCCAGCGCCTGATGGACGGCAGCTGGAAGAGCTGACGCGAGCGCGGTCGTAACGCCGGCACATGTCACGAATGTGTGACATGTGCCGGGCTGTTCCGTGACACGGCGAAGGGGCCTGTGACGGTGAGGCAACAACAAGGGCCCTTGCGTTGCGGCAGTTCATTCCGTCCTGTAACGGGAGCGCAAACTCGAGCCCGTGCGCGCTTTCGCGCTCTGCTGGCAGTTCCGCGCCGTCATGACCCCCACCGCTTCGTTCCGCGCTGCTCTCCAGGTCCTGTTGTCCGGCTCCGCGCTGCTTCTGGCGCCTCTTGCCCACGCGCAGCAGGACGAGGCCGCGCCCTCGTCCGCCACCGAGACACCTCCTGCTTCCGAGCCGACGCCCACGCCGACGCCGACGCCGGTTCCCGAGGCGGCGATGCCCGAGCCGGAGACGAAGCCCGAGGCGGAGAAGAAGGAGCAGGCCTGGTACGACCGCATCCGCATCCGGGGCTACACGCAGTTCCGCTACAACCGGCTGCCCAGCTTCCGGGTGAATGACGAGCTGGTCAACGACCAGGGCGACCGCTTCCTCGGCAAGAACACCGGCTTTGGCATCCGGCGCGCGCGCCTCGTGCTGTTCGGTGACGTCTCCGACCGCGTGTCCATCTACCTCCAGCCGGACTTCGCGTCGGTCATCGGGGACCAGTACAACGTCACCATCATGCGGGACTGGTACGCGGACATCTTCCTGGACGCGAAGAAGGAGTTCCGGCTGCGCGTGGGCCAGTCGAAGGTGCCGTTCGGCTTCGAGAACCTCCAGTCCAGCCAGAACCGCGTTCCCCTGGATCGCAATGACGGCATCAACAGCGGGCTCAAGGACGAGCGCGACCTGGGCGTCTTTTTCTACTGGGCGCCCGACGAAATCCGGAAGCGCTTCAAGTTCCTCGTCGACAACAACCTGAAGGGCTCCGGCGACTACGGCGTGGTCGGCTTCGGCGTCTTCAACGGCCAGACGGCCAACCGCGCCGAGCGCAATGACACGCCGCATGGTGTCGTTCGCGTCACGTGGCCCTTCCTGTTCGGCTCGCAGTACGTGGAAGCGGGCGTGGGCGGCTACTACGGTCGCTTCGACCTCACTGCCTCGCCGCGTGACGGCGCGCCCTACGCGCTCGCCCGGGGCTCCAACATGGTGGACGCGCGCGTCATCGTCAGCCTGGTCATCTACCCGCAGCCGCTGGGCTTCCAGGCCGAGTTCAACCTGGGCCGCGGTCCCTCGCTGGGCGAGGGGCCCGTCGATGGCCTGCTCATCGACAGCCGCCAGCTCCGGGGCGGCTATGCGCAGCTCATGTACAAGCTGGACGGCGTGCTGGGTGTGTCCCTCATCCCCTACATCCGGGGCACCCTCTACGACGGCGGCAAGAAGTTCGAGACGAACGCGCCGCTCTACGACGTGCGAGAGCTGGAGATGGGCGCCGAGTGGCAGCTCAACAAGGCCTTGGAGCTGACGGGCACCTACCTCATCTCGGACCGCACCTCGTCCCGCTATCCGTATATCCAGCAGCAGGGACACGTGACGCGCGTCCAGCTTCAGGTCAATTATTGAGCAATTTTGGATGCTGCCGCCGGGTGTCTGTCACAATCCTGTGACTGGTGCGGTGCGTCAGGGTTTATTCATGCGCACTGGATTTGAACGCTGAGGCTGTTGTTTCGCGGCTTGCGCAACTTTCGGATGTTGATCCGGAAAATCATGGAGGCGTCTGACTTACTTCGCCCCCCATGGAGCCGCTGATGACTGGTAGCAACTCCTATCGAATCCGCCAGGGAGATACGCTCAGCGCCATCGCCCGGCGCAACAACACGACCGTCGATGCGCTGGCGCGAGCGAACAACCTCCAGAACCCGGACCGCATCATCGCCGGGAAGACCCTGGTCATTCCGGGCGCCAACGATGGTTTCGAGGCCAATGCGCCTCGCCCGATGCCGCGCCCGGCCAACCGGCTGGCGGGTACGTCACAGAACCGTGACAGCTTTGAGCCTGGCACCGCGCAGGGCACCGTGGCGCAGGGCGTCACGCCGGCGGGCACCGCTGGCGTGTCTGGCACCCAGAATGGCTATCGCAACATCGACCTGACGGCCTTCCGCCAGGGCGGGTCCAACTCCGAGTCCGCCATTGTCGTTGGCACCTCGGAAGGCAACCGCACGCCGAATGGTGGCTTCACGGCGAGCTACGGGGGCCACACCGACCCGGGCAATGCCAAGCACAACCGCGGCTCGTTCTCCTACCAGGGGGGCGGCGCGAACTCCCCGTCGCACGCGGACGAAATCTGGAACCGCGAGCTGGGCCGCGTCACGCCGCAGTACCAGCGCGCCGCCGAGCGCGCGGGCCTGGACCCGAACAACGCGCTGCTGGCCTCCACCTTCTACGACCTGCACACGCAGTCGCCCCGCGCGGCGCAGAACTTCCTCAACCGCGAGCTGCCCAAGCTGGCGCAGGACCCCCGTGGCGTGACGTCCGAGGCGCTCGTCGACGCGCGCGTGAATGCGTTCCGCACGGACAACGGGCAGATCAGCGCCTCCGGCTTTGACCACAACGAGCAGCGCCTGCGCGCCGACCAGACGCGGCGTGAGACGGCGTTGGTCCGGGCCCTGGACGCGCGCGGCTACCGCGACGGCGGCGGCGCGGTCGAAAACGCGCCCATCCCGCGCCCGCGCCCGGAGAACCTCACGGCGGGCACCACGGAGCTGCCCGCCGAGGTCCCCATCCCGCGCCCGCGCCCGGAGAACCTCCAGGCCTCCAACACCACCGAGGGCGCGACGCCCACTGACTTGAGCGACACGGCGGAGATCGCGCCCGCGGCGGACCGCCCGGCGGTGCAGACGGCCACGCCGTGGGTCAGCCAGTACAACGCGTCGAAGGTGGAGCGTGCCGGTGACAAGGCTTGCTTCCGCGCCGCGGTGGTGATGGCCGCGGGCGCCGGGGCCACCGTGACGGGGCCGGACAACCGCATCCAGGTGGCCACGGGGGATGACCCGAACGGCGGCGTCACGGTGAATGCCGCGGCGGCGCGCCGGGGCCGTGAGTACATCGATGGCCAGCTCGACGCGGGCAAGCCCGTCGTCGTGGGCGTGGACCACCGCTCTGGCCGGAACTCGGACAACGTGGACGGCATCACCGACCACTTCGTGGTGATTACGGGCCGCGGCACGGACGAGCAGGGCCGCACGTACTACACGTTCCACGACCCGGCGACGAACCACGAGCAGCGCGGCGCGGACACCAACCCGAACAACCGCTTCTACGTGGACCAGGACACGGGCAACCTCTACCGGGAGGGCCCCACCACGGGCAACGTCGTCCAGCGGCACTTTGAAGTGTCGATGGTCCGGCCGAACGCCTAGCCGTTCCGCTGGGAGACGTGCAGGGCGCTGGGAAGCCCTGATTCCAGGCGCACCCGAGGCGGGAAGGAGTGACTTCCCGCCTCCGGGCGTTCAGTCAGGAACTGGGCGCGGGCGCGCGGCGCGATATGGTCGCCTGTGCCCCGAGGAGCCATGAACTTCGTCTTCATCTCCCCCCACTTCCCTCCGCATTACTTCCACTTCATCTCCGCGCTGCGGGAGCGGGGCGTCACGGTTCTGGGCATCGGTGACGCGTCCTACGAGTCGCTCCGCCCCGAGCTGAAGGAGTCCCTGCGCGAGTACTACTTCGTCCCCAGCCTCATGGACGAGGATGCGCTCACCCGCGCGGCGGGATACCTCACGTGGCGGCACGGCCGCATCCACCGCATCGACTCGCTCAACGAGTCCTGGCTGGAGGTGGAGGCGCGCTTGCGTGGGGACTTCAACGTGCCGGGCCTGCAGCCCGCGGACATCCACCGGCTGCGCTCCAAGTCCGGCATGGCGGAGGTGTTCCAGGAAGCGGGCGTGCCGCACCCGGACCTCATCCGCGTCCGCGACGCCGCGCAGGTGAAGGCGTTCGCCGCGCGCGTGGGCTACCCGCTGGTGCTCAAGCCGGACGTGGGCGTGGGCGCCGCCAACACCTTCAAGGTGGCCAGCGACGCGGAGGTGGACGCGGCCCTGTCCTATCCGCTGCCCACCACCTACGTGGCACAGCCCTTCGTGCGCGGCACCATCGTCACCTACGACGGCATCGTGGACCGGCACGGCGTCATCGTCTTCAACCTCAGTCACGAATACAGCGACGGAGGCATGGAGACGGTGGTGGAGCAGCGCGACATCTCCTTCTGGAGCCACAAGGAGATTCCCCCCGCGCTGGACGTGCTGGGCCGGCAGGTGGTGGCCGCCTTCGGCCTGCGCGAGCGCTGGTTCCACCTGGAGTTCTTCCGTCTGCCAGATGGCCGCTTCATGGTGCTGGAGGCCAACCTGCGGCCGCCCGGCGGCTTCATGGTGGACATGATGAACTACACGTGTGACATCGACGTGTACCGGCTCTGGGCGCGGGTGGTGACGGGCGACCCGGTGGCGGACTTTCGCTTCACGCCGCGCTACCACGTCTGTCACAGCGCGCGCCGCAAGTCCCGCCGCTACCGGCACCCGCACGCGGACGTGGAGAAGAAGCTGGGCACGTCACTCATCCTCCACCGCGAGCTGCCGAGCATCTACCACAGCCTCCTGGGCGAGGAGATGTACCTCACCCGCCACGCGGACATGGACGCCCTGCGGGATACGGTGCGCTTCATCCAGGACAAGGCGTAGCGCGCTCAGCGCGCCGCCCAGGTGAGCTGGTAGGTGGTGCTGTCCGCGTCCTCGTGGATGCGCGCCACGCGGGGGGACTCGGCGCCGCCCAGGCGCAGCAGGGACTCGAAGAGCGCCTCCGCGTAGCCGGGCGCGTCCACCCGCGAGTTCATCCGCATGGCGTAGGTGGTGGGGCCCTGCTCGGTGAGCTCCACCTCCGTGTAGTTGTCGGTGGCGCGCAGCGTCTGCGGCAGGCGCTGCACCAGGCGGCGGGGGCCCAGCAGCCGCATGACGCCGTACACCGCGCGGCCCAAGACGGTGCGCCCGTAGCCCTGCACGTGGCGCTCGGCGAGCTGGCGGAAGGCCTCCTCCCGGGGCAGGCCCGGAAAGGCCTCCTCGACGATGACGTCGAGGCACTTTCCCCACAGGAGCACCGGATAGCCCGGCAGCAGGGGCCGGTCCAGGTCGATGCCCGCCTGCCGCAACCGGTGCTTGAGGCTGGGCGACACGCTGCCGCGCAGCCCGTGCTCGAGCAGGCCCTCCACCACCTGGACGTAGACGAGCCGCTGCTCCAGGGGAACCGCCCTGCGGTGCTTCATTCGAAGCGCCTCACCCCAGCAGCCAGCGCATGGCGGAGGGCAGGCGCCGCTGCCAGTCCCGCTCGTGGTGCCCGCCGTGTGGATCCAACACCAGCGCCAGTTCGTGGTCCGCGTAGCCCAGGTGCTTGAGGTGCTCGTAGAAGGCGCGCGTGGATTCGCCGTAGTAGACGGGCACGCCGCTGGCGTCCGTGTACTCGTGGGCGCCCGCGTCCAGGTAGATGCGCGTCCAGCGGCGGCTGTGCGCCGACCATGCGCCGAAGAGCTGGTTGGCGCCCCACGTCACGGTGGGAGACAGGGCGCCGATGCGGCCGAACACCTCCGGATAGCGGCACCCGAGGTAGAGCGAAATCAGGCCGCCCAGCGACGAGCCCATGGCGCCCGTCCACTGCGGCTCCGTCCGGGTGCGGTAGGTGCGGTCCACCAGCGGCTTGAGGTGCTCCACCAGGAAGCGGCCGTAGGCCTCGCCGCGCGCGTGCATCGGGCTGCGCGGTTCATTCCACGGCGAATAGTCGTGCACGCGCCCCACGCCCGAGTCCACCGCGACGATGAGCCACGGCTCCAGGCTTCCTTCGCCCACGCCGTGCTCCAACGCGAGGTTGGCGCACCAGGTCTCGAAGAGGGCGGATTCGGGGTGGGCGAACACGTTCTGCCCGTCGTGCATGTACAGCACGGGGAACCGATGGCCCGGCATCGCATCGTATGCGTGGGGGGTGTAGACGCGCACGGTGCGCGCGAAGCCCTCCTGGGGGGAGGGGAAGTCTCGGACGATGTGGACGTGGCCCATGGGAACCGGGTGCCAGCATACCTGGAGGGGGTGACCGGTCGGGAAGCGCTGGCCCCGGGGATGCACAGGCGACGGGCGGACCGCGCGGTGCTCCCAATCTGCGTGGAAAGCTGCTTAATCTGGAGTTCCATCATGGAGCTGGAACACCCGCATCTGGCGGTCCTGCTGCTCACCACCGAGTCCGACTTGCGCGAGGCGCGGGAGGCCTTGGATGGCAGCGAGGAGTCACGCCTTCGTTACGTCGCCGCGGAGAGCCGCGCGGAGGCCGCGTACTTCCTGGCGTGGGACCTGCTGGAAGTCGACCCGCGCATGGGCCGGGCCTGAGCTCCTGACACGCGTGTCCCGCCTTTGGACGGCGCGTCCGCGTGCCGGACGGCCCGTGAGAAGGGGGCTGCTGTAGGGAATCGTGGTCCCGGATGTGCACAAGGCGCGGTGCGTGCGTCGGGTGCTCTGGGTGGGATGGTGTTTGGGTTGGTGGCTGGCGGGCGCGCTGCCCGTGCATGCCGCGCCGTATGAAGTGGAGCCCGAGTCCGTGGGCGCGCAGGACCTGCTCGCGCTCGTGGAAGAGGGCGCCATCTCCGCCGAGACACTCTCCACGCTGCTGGCCTTGCGACGGACGGGCGTGGACCTGGGGCTGGCGTCGCGTGCCTCGCTCTACGGCTTGCCGGGGCTGACGTACTCGGACGTGGATGTGCTGCTGCGGTCGCGGGGAGAAGGCGGCGCCGCGGGTGGCGCGTTGACGGAGGCGGCGTCGCGGCGGCTCGCGCCGTTCCTGGAGGTACGGACGCCAGGACGGCTGTCGGGTGACGCGCGGTTGATGATGGCCTTCGCGGCGTCGGATGGGCTGCCGCCACCGTTGGCGTTGCAGGTCCGCGCTGGAGGGCTCGCGGGGCTTCGGGTGGGACTGCTGACGACGCTGGCCCGGCGGACGCTGGAGCCTCCGCGCAGGGACGCGCGGCGGCGTGCCTTCGTGGTGGAGGCGCCCGGGACGTCCGTCATGCTGCCCAAGCTGTACGTGCAGTGGACGGGAGCGCGCGCGTCGCTGCTGGCGGGGACGTACCGGCTGGGCTTCGGACAGCGGCTCACGCTGGACACCACGGCGCTGCCGTCACCCGACGGGTTCCTTCCTGACGATAACGTGCGTCCTCCGGCGGGATTGGAGCGCGCGTGTCTGGCGGGCGGTGCGGGTTGCGAGCCCGAGGAACGCCTGTCGGACGTCACTCCGGACTTCCGCTGGGACGAGGGCTTTCGGGGCGTCGCGGGCACGGTGCGAGGCCCGCTGGGGACGGGGGCCGCGCTGTCGCTCACCGGCTTCGGCTCGTATCAGTCCCGTGCGCTGGCTCGGCATGCGGTGCTGGACCGCTCGTTGTGTCCGTCGTCCGCCCGAGGCGTGTGCAAGGCCCCTGATGTCTGGGTGTCCGTGGCGGAGGGGCGATGGGAGAAGCTCACGGCACGGACGCTACCGGGGATGTTCCGAGAGCTGGCGGGCGGTGGCAACGCGACGCTGGCGCTGTCGTCGCGGAGCCATGTCGGGCTCACCGGTTGGATGGCTCGGCCCGTGTGGGGCCAGGAGGGGACGAAGCTCGACTTCCAGCCCAACGCCCGCTACCCGGCGGGAGGTGCCTTTGGCGCATTCGGGCTCGACGCCGCGTGGGGGCGTGGCGCGCTGGACGTCTTCTTTGAAGGCACACGCAGCTTCGATGCCGCGCCGGGTGGCGGCGGGGACTTCGGTGCGGTGCAGCGCACCGTGCTGTCAGGGGAGTCGCGCGAGCTGGAGCTGTCGCTGCGCTACTACGGGCGCGGTTTCGCCAATCCCTACAGCGGCGCGACGTCAGGCCCGGATGCGCTGGAAGGACTGCGCGTCCGCAACGAGCTGGGCGCCCGGCTGCGCTACCTCCACCGTGAGGAAGGCGCATGGCGGCTGCGAGGGCAGGTGGACGCCTGGACGCTGCCCGCGGATGGGGCGGTGTCTGGGAGCGCGGGCACGCTGCATGCGCGTGCCTCGATGCGCGGGGACCTTCGGGTGCGGCCCTGGCTGCAGCCCTCGCTCCAGGTGGAGTTGCGTGACAACGGCGTGGGCGGGATGGGGGCGTGCGCGGCTGACTCGCTCTCCGCGCAAGAGGTGGCGGACCTGTGCGCCAGCGCGCGGTACGGCGTCACCGCCCGGGTGCGCTCCGACGTCGCGAAGGGGCTGACGGTTTCGCTCCAGTACGGACATGCGCGCGTGCAGGCACCCGGGACGAAGGGACTTAGCGACGACGCGCAGGCCGTGCTGGATGTCCGTGCCCAGCCGCTCGCGTCGCTGAAGTTGCATGGGCGACTGGTGTGGAAGGACCAAGACCTTTCCGAGCGCAGCCGGCTTCAACAGGAGCTGCGGACCGCGCTGGATGTCGCGTGGAGGGTGGCGAGCGCCGTGTCCGCCCGGGGCCGGTACGCGTGGGTGCTCGACTTGAAGGACGCGCGCGTGGCGCGTGTGCCTCCCGACCCGCCGCGCCACCTCTTCCACCTGGAGTTGGAGACGCGCTTTTGACGGAGCTGAACGTGAGGGGGCAGGGCATGAAGGGCTGGGGCAGGTACTTGGGGTGGGGCTGGTTGCTGGGGTTGGCGGGCGCGTGGGCGTGTGGTGGCACATCCCTGGACGAAGACGTGGACGCGGCGTGCGCGGGGCTGTTGCCCGGTGATGTCGTCATCACCGAGTACCTCAACGACCCGGTGGGGTCGGACACGGGCCAGGAGTACGTGGAGCTGCACAACCCCACGCGCATCCCCGTGGACCTGTATGGGCTGACGCTCTACGCGTCCCGCTCGGATGGCTCGCAGGAGAAGGCCTATGCCGTCCTCGATGAGATGACGGTGGCGGCGGGGGACTACCTGGTGCTGGGCGACGTGCGCGACGGGCCGGTGCCCGCGCACGTGGACCACGCCTATGGCGACGGGCTGGGGGCGTTGGGGAACTCGGGCGGACGGCTGGGCATCCGGTGCGGTGAGCGGGTCCTGGACGAGGTCCAGCTCTCCGCGCCCGCGAAGAGCGGAGCGTCGCGCATCTACGACGGACGCCTGGTGCCGGACATGGCGGGGAATGACGACCAGGCTCGCTGGTGTGACTCGCCCGACGCCGGTGTCGGCGGGACGCTCCAGGGGAGTCCTGGCGCCGCGAACGCCCCCTGTGGCCCCGTGGGTGACGCGGGTGTCCCCGCGGACGCGGGTGTGGTGGCGACGTGCAGGCCCGCGGGCGCCGATGCCGGGAGACCTGTCCTGCTTCCGGCGCCTGGAGACCTGGTCATCACTGAGCTCATGGCCAATCCGCGTGGCGACGACACGTTGGGTGAGTGGGTGGAGCTGCGAGCCACGGCCCCCGTGGACCTCAACGGCGTGACGCTGGTCGCCGAGGCGGGTGAGGCGACGGTGAAGGCGGACGGTTGCCTGTCACTCGCGACGGGGGAGTACGCGGTGCTGGCCCGTCGCACGGATGCCACCCTCAACGGAGGGCTTCCTCCGCCCGTGGCGACGTTCAACATGGACCTGCGCAATGCGGGCGGCCGGTTGCAGGTGAAGGCCGGGGGCGTGGTGGTCGACGCGGTCGATTACGGTCTGGCGATGGATGGCGTGGCCACGCAGGTGTCCGCACCGCTCGCGGATGCTGTCCAGAATGACGCGCCCTCCGCATGGTGCGCGGCCACGGCCGCCTATGGCTCGCGCGGCGACCTGGGGACGCCCGGTCGTGGGAATCGTGTCTGTGAGGGAGACGGAGGCACGCTGGGCGGCGCTGGCGACGGTGGAACCTCCGATGGCGGCGTGGATGCCGGGACGCTCGAGGACGGATGTATTGACCGGACCACCGGAAGGACGCGCGCGCGCAGGGTTCCCGATGGGGGCTCGCTCGTCCTCACCGAATTCATGGCGGACCCACAGGCGGTAGCGGACGCCATGGGGGAGTGGGTGGAGGTGCTCGCGCTGCGCGACGTGGACCTCAATGGTGTGTCGCTGTCCAACGAGAGCGGGAGCCGCTCGACGTTCGACTCTGCGCTGTGTCTGGCCGTGAAGGCAGGAGGCCGCGCGGTCCTGGCGCGCAGTGAGGACGCGTCCCGCAATGGCGGGCTGCCCGCGGTGCTCGGCACCTTCAGCTTCAACCTGGCGAATACAACGGGCAGCCGGAAGCTCGAGCTCTCGGTGGAAGGGCGCGTGCTCGACGCCGTGTCGTGGACCGGCGCGGCCATCCCGGGTGTGTCCTCACAGCTCGACCCCGGGCGCAGTGACCCTCAACGCAATGACTGGCCCGGGAGCTTCTGTCCCACGCCCGAGTCGGCCCGTTATGGCCGGGGAGACCGGGGCACGCCGGGAGGGGTGAACCGCTCATGCGCGCCTTGATGAAATGTGCGTTGGCCTGTTTGCTGGCGGCCTGTGGTGGAGGTGACGCGGAAGTCTCTTGCGGCCCCGCTTCAGGACGGGTGGCGGAGGTCCTGGATGGGGACACGGTCGTCCTGGAGAGCGGCGAGCGTGTTCGCTACCTGCTCGCGGATGCACCGGAGCGCACGGGCGCGGGCGGTGACTGCTTCGGTCCGGAGGCGCATGCCTTCAACCGGGGACTCGTCGAGGGCAGGCGGGTAGCGCTGACCTATGGCGAGGCGTGCGAGGACCGCTTCGGCCGGCTCCTCGCCTACGTGTCCGTGGACGGTCGCGAGGTGAACACGCTGTTGGTGGAGAGAGGCCATGCCTGCGTGCTCCACGTTCCTCCCGCGGGCCGTTCGAGACGCGCGGAGTTCGAGGCACTGGAGGCGCAGGCCCGGCTGGCGAGGCGCGGTGTCTGGGGGGCCTGCGCGCCCGTCCCCTGTCAGCGGTGAGCCACCTGTCGGACGAGGCACCGCCGTGGCTGCCTCTCCCGCGAGGCATCATCCGAGCCCGACTCGGAGACGGGCAGTCCCGCCGGGGGGCGGGATGTATCCCAGTGGTAACAGCCACGCGCGGCCCGCATGGAGAGGGTGGGCGTTCCTGGTTGGGGGGCTGGTGAGGACATGCCAGGGCAATCATCGACCACGAAGGCGCGCGCATGAGTCCAAGCGTCACGCCGACGCTCTCGCTGCCGGACGTCTTGGAGGTCCTTCGGGAGGACATCATCCGGCGCCTGATGGCGGGGGTGGGCGCCGCGCTCGGAGCGCTCGCGCCCCTGGCGAGCGCGGATGCGGGGGGCCTCCACAAGCTCGTGGGGCGGCTCGGGGCGCTGCTCCGAATCCCCTCCATGGCGGCGCGGCTGGCGGAGGCTCGCGCCCTGGGCCGTGAGTATGGACGTGAGCGCTACCTGGCGGGCTTCAGCATCAGCTCGCTGGTGCTCGAGTATGGCGCGCTGCGCGAGGCCATCCTCGAGAGCCTGGAAGCCGTGGGCTGGGTCCCCGAGCTCGCGGGGCTGCGCGCGCTGGCCCAGGTGCTCGACGCGGGGCTGGCGGAGGCGGTGGGCCAGTCCTCCCTGGAGGACGAGCGCACCGCGCGGGCGACGGGGGCCTGGCTGCACGGGCTGCTCGACCACGCACCGACGCTCATCTACGCCAAGGACACGGCGGGCCGGTACCTCTACGTGAACCACGGTTTCGAGAGGGCCTCCGGCAAGCTCCGGCGCGATGTGATGGGGCGCACCGACTTCGACCTGTTCTCCGCGGAGGTCGCCAGCACCTTCTCCGGCAATGACCGGCAGGTGCTGGACTCCGGCCAGCAGCTCACCATCGATGAGCACGTGCCGCTCATCGACGGGCTGCACGTCTTCCAGACCCTCAAGTTCCCCCTGCCGGACGCGCAGGGGCGTGTCGTTGGCGTGTGCGGCTTCTCCACTGACTTCACCGAGGCGAAGCGGCTGGAGCGCGAGCGGGACGAGGCCCGCGAGCACCTGCGCCGCATCGTCACCCAGTTGCCCGTCATCCTCTGGGCCACGGACGCGCAGGGCATCATCACCCTCTTCGAGGGCGAGCGGCTGAGCGCGCTGGGGCTGGAGCGAGGCGCCTACGTGGGGCGCTCCGCGTTCGACGTGTACCGCGACCGGCCGGACCTCGTGGCCGCCACGATGCGCGCCCAGGAGGGGCAGTCCTTCACCCTGGAGGTGGAGATGGCGGGCTCCTATTTCATGACGGGCGTCTCCCCCGTCATCGGGCCCGACGGCAGCGTGATGAGCGTGGCGGGCGTGTCGCTGGACATCAGCGAGCGGCGGCGCGCCGAGGAGGTGCTGCGCCAGTCGGAGATGCGCTACCGACTGGCCACGCTGGCGACCAGCGACGTCATCTACGACTGGGACCTGGACGCGGGGACCGTCGAGTGGAGTGAGCTGGCCGCCGCCCAGTTCCGGCTGGCCTCGCGCGCCCCGCCGCGGGACATCGCGTGGTGGACGGAGCACATCCATCCGGAGGACCGCGAGCGGATTGCCCGGGACATGCAGGCCGTCATCGACCAGGGCGCGAGCCATTGGGCGGACGAGTACCGCTTCCTGCGCGGGGATGGCACCTGGGCCGTGGTCGCCGACCGGGGGCAGGTGGTCCGGGACGCCGAGGGCCACGCGGTGCGCATGGTGGGCGCCATGCAGGACATCACCGAGCGGCGGGCCACGGAGCTGGAGGCGAAGCGGCGCGCGGAGTTCGAGCAGCTCCTCATCGGCATCGTCAGCCACGATCTGCGCAACCCCCTCGCCGCCATCAGCATGTCCGCCACCGCGCTGCTGCGGCGGGAAGGCCAGGATGAACGGCTCCGCAAGGGCCTGGGCCGCATCCTCTCCAGCGCCGAGCGCGCCACGCGCATGCTGAGGGATTTGCTCGACTTCACGCAGGCCCGGCTGGGCGGTGGCATTCCCATGGAGCCCCAGTGGTTGGACCTGCACGAGCTGACTCGGCAAGTGGTGGAGGAGGTCCGGCTCACCCGCCCGGAGCGGACGCTGGAGCTGGAGTGCCGGGGAGACGGCTACGGGCTGTGGGACGCGGACCGGCTGGCGCAGGTCATCACCAACCTGGTCAACAACGCGCTCAGCTACAGCCCGGAGCACTGCCCGGTGCGCATCCGCACGCATGGACTTCGCGATGACGTGCTGCTGACCGTCCATAACGCGGGCGGGCCCATTGAGCCGGAGCTTCGGACCCGCCTGTTCGAGCCGATGAAGCGCCCGGAGCGCAAAGGCGCCCGGGGCGGACTGGGGCTGGGCCTCTTCATCGTGAAGCACATCGTGGATGCCCACGGCGGCGCGGTCCGCGTCCACTCCACGGAGCAGGAGGGAACCACGTTCCAGGCCCGCCTTCCCCGCCAGCCCATGCCGCCTGCTCGCCCGGACGTCGACGCTCCGTGACACCGTGACGCTTGCTCCAGGGGGCCCAGCCCGGCTAGCACTGGGTCCGTGGTGACACGTCTTCCCTGGAGGGTTTCATGAAGAAGGTCCTCATCGGACTGGGCATCGGCTGCGGTGTCTTCATCCTGGCGGGCATCGGCTTGATGCTGGCGGGTGGCATCTGGGCCAAGAACAAGTTTGGCGGCAGCATCGAAGCCATGCAGGCGATGCAGGCTCAGGAGCAGGAGCTGACACAGCTCAACGCCAGCAATCCATTCAAGGCGCCCCCGGAGGGGCAGGTATTGCCGTTGGACGAGCAGCGGCTGCTGGCCTACCTGACGGTGCGCGAGTCGGCGCTGCCGGCCTTCAAGGCCTTCGAGGTGAAGTCCAAGGAGTTCGAGGCCCAGCACGAGGGCGACGGTGACGAGAAGCCGGGCTTCAACGCGGCCGTGGACGCCGCGGGCCTGTTCATGGGGCTGATGGCGGACGTGCGCAAGGCGTACATCGCCGGCCTCAAGGCGCAGGGGATGTCGCCCGCCGAGTTCCAGAGCATCACCACCACTGTCTACGCCTCCATGGTGGCCGACAGCCTGGACCAGATTGGCGCCGCGGCGGAGCAGGGCCGGAAGATGATGGTGACGCAGCTGGCCGAGGTCGACAAGCGGCTGGCGGACGACTCGCTCGCCGACGAGGAGCGCGCGCAGCTGGAGGAGGCCCGGGCGCAGCTCCAGGAGACGCTGGACACGATTGAGGAGACCCACGCGAACGAGGAGCAGCCGCTGTCCGAGGAGTCCAAGAAGGCGGCCGCCGCCAACGTGGCGCTGCTGAAGAAGCACAAGGAGCGCGTGGAGCTGATGGCCAACGTGGCCTTCGACGGCTTCGTGTTGGGTGGTGCCGGCGCCGACGGTCAGGCCGCGGGCCTGGAGTAGCCGTTCCGCCGTGTCATGGGCGTTCCCGGCTCAGGCCTCCCGTTCCACGGGGGCGCCGGGCCGGGACGCCGCCGCCGCGCGTGCCTCCCACCGCCGCGCGCGCTGGCTGGCCCACGCCGCCCCCGTGATGAGCGTGACGATGATGAGCACGGACGTCATGGGCAGGACGTGGAGCCACGGCTCCAGCACCATCTTCAGCCCCGCGAAGGCCAGCACACCCGGCCAGGCCGTAGTGCAGGTAGCGCAGCGTCCCGACGGTGCCCGCCAGCACCAGGTAGAGCGCGCGCAGCCCCATGATGGCGAAGGCGTTGGAGTTGTAGAGGGGGCACGGAGTCCACCGCGAGCAACACCAGCACCACGGCCCAGAAGACAATCCACATCCATGGCGGCACGCTCTGCATGGCGGAGTCAACCGATGCATGCCTGCCTCCGCGCGGGCGTGCGCACCCTGGTTGCGCCCCGCGTTGCAGTTGCAGGCGTTTTTCACATGCGCAATGGATTGCGCCCGCCAAAGGTAGGCGCGTGTGGCCTTCCGTCCGCCCGGCCTCTCCCTTTGCGGCCAGCCGTCCGTGAGATATGCAAGCGATTGAATACAACGAAAGTCGCTTCGCGCGGGGAGGGGCGCGTGAACCTTTGAGGAATGGAGTTGGACGTCTGATGAACAAGGTCATCTTCGCCTGTGTACGCAACGCTGGCCGCTCGCTGATGGCGGAGGCGTTCTTCAATGTGATGGTAGACCCCCAGAAGGCGCGCGCCGTCTCCGCGGGGACGCAGCCTGGCGACAAGGTGCATCCCGAAGTGCTCGCGGCCATGCGGGACATCGGCATCGACCTGCACGACGTGAAGCCCCGCCTGCTCACGGACGACCTGGCCCAGGACGCGCAATGGCTCATCACCCTGGGATGTGGCGAGGCCTGTCCCCAGGTGCCGGGGCTCCAGCGCGAGGACTGGCCGCTGGAGGACCCCAAGGACAAGTCGGACGTCCTGGTCCACCGCATCCGCGACGAGCTGGCCGCCCGCGTGGCCGGATTGCTGGAGCGCGAAGGGTGGATGCGCGCCGGCTAGCGCGGCTTCGAACGCGCGCTCATTCCAGGTGGTAGTTGAAGGGCAGCTCGACGGTGACCCGGTCGCCGAGCGCTGGCGGAGGCGGAGGAAAGGGCGCGGCATGCCGCACCGCCTCCTGCGCGGCTTCGCACAGGAGGGGGTGGGGGCAGGGGCCCAGCACCCCCAGGGCCACCAGCTGGCCCTGCACGCCCACGGAGATGCGCAGCACCAAGGACCCTTCGATGCCCGCCATCCGCGCCTCGTGGGGGTAGGGAACGTCCTCGAAGCGGTCGCGGAACATCTGTTCGAAGTAGCGCCGGGCCGCGTCCTCGCGGTTGTCGGGGGCCGTGGCGGGCGGCGGCTCCACGAGCAACCCCGGGAGGCCTGGCCCCAGGGCGCGCTGGGTAATGCCCGCCACGGCGCGGCCCGCCAGGCTGTCACGGCCATGGGCTGGGATGCCGGCGGGGCGCCCGACGGACAGCGGCTCCGCGAGTTCGGAGGCGCGCGGTGCTGCGGCGGTGCGCGGCGGTAAGGGGGCGCGCAAGGGGCGAGGCCTGCGCGCGGTCCGGGGCCGAGGGGGCGCGGGGGCTGGCCCGGTGACGTCCCCCTCGGGAGCCGAAGGTGGCATGGCGGTCAGGCGGAGCACGAGGACTTCTCCCCGAGTGGTTTCGCCTTCGAGCCGTCGCGGTGTGCCGTGCCAGAAAGAGGCCGCGCCGATGAGCGCCGCGGCGTGCAGACCGATGACGGCCAGGACCAGCATCAGCGTGCGTTGACGGCTCCGGGCCCCTGTCTCGTGGTCACGGAAGGCCGAGGCGAACAACACGTCCTCCGGCGCGCGGGCCTTCGCTGGTGCGTCCGGCATGGTGTGCCCCCCTCTCCCGCCCACGTCTCGCCACGGGATGGGGGTAGTGGCGTGCGTGTCGGGCGTGAAGGGTTCCTGCGCTGCGGGCGTGTGCGGCGGTCCGCACTCAGCCAGCGCGGTGTCGGGCGGCCTTCAGTGCGGGGACACCGGAGGACGGGGTTTGCGGAACACCACGGTGAGGTTGTTGCTGGGCATGTCCACCACGCGCTCGCGCTCCAGGCCATGCAGGGCGGCCTCGGCGGTGACGGCTTCCAGCGACCTCACGCCCCACGCTGGATTCCTGGCGCGGAGGGAGGCGTCGAACTCCAGGTTGCTGGGAGCCGTCTCGCGGCCCTCGACGAAGTAGGGGCCATACAGGACGAGCAGCCCGCCGGGAGTCAGCACCCGGCCCGCGCCTCGCATCAATCCCTGGCAGGCCGCCCAGGGGGAGATGTGAATCATGTTCACGTTGAGGATGACGTCCACGGCCGTCTCCGGCCAGGACTCCGCGCTCGCGTCGAGCCGGCGTGGCGGCAGCAGGTTGGGCGGGCCTTCCTCGGTGCGCCACGCCTCGATGCTCTCCAGCGACTCCGCGTCCACGTCGGTGGGCTGCCAGACGAGGTGGGGGAGGGCTCGGGCGAACCAGGCCGCGTGTTGGCCGGTGCCGCTGGCCACCTCCAGCACCCTGCCGGAGGCGGGAAGGACTTCGCGGAGGACAGCGAGCAGGGGCTCGCGATTGCGTTCCGTGGCCGGGGCGTGACGCTTCATCCCCCGGGTTTCGCACATCCGCCGCGTTCCGTGCGAGCGCCGCTGGCCGCCTGCGTGGGCCAGCGGACGCATGGCGTTCAGTCGGGCCGCCAGCGCTCGATGCGCGCGGGGGTCGTTCCATCCTCCACCACGCGGTACAGCGCCACCATGCGTGCGCCGGACTGTGCGTCCACGGTGTGATGCACGAGGAGCGGCGACACGGGAACGCTGGGAATCGCGGCGCGCACCCGCTGGAGCGCGGCCTCGGGCGTCTGGGCCTCGAGCACGCCTGCCGTTCCGTGCCCTGTCAGCGACGCGTTGATGAGCATCTGCAGTTCCTCGTCCGTGCGGACCTCGTCCGCGAAGACCAGGTCCGGGTCCTGCCTCAGGAACGCGCGGAGTGTGCCAGGCATCGTCATCTCACCTCCGGGCTGGACGATGCTGAAGCGGAGGTCCGTGGCGCGGGGCGTCTCCAACGCGGCCAGTCCGCGCACACCGTCCGGGAGTGCCTCGATGGCCGCGTGGAGCGACGTCGTCCGCCCCGAGCCGCGCGCGCCGGTGAAGAGCACCAGCTGCCCCTGGAAGAGTGAGTCGAGCCGGAGGAAGCGCTCCGACAGGAAGTCGGCCTCCTCGGCGGACAGGGGCAGCGAGGCGAACGAGGGGAACGCGTCCCGTGTCCGTGGGTCCCGGGCCACGGAGATGACCCACGGGCCCAGCGCGCCCGGCTGGAAGACGACCCGGAACTCCACCTCCGGGCTGCTGGCGTCATAGGGGAATGGCACGCTGCCCCGGTCGGGCCGCCGGGCATCGGCGCCGCGTTTCGCGAGCGCCGCCATGGCCTCCGTGAGGGGCCCGTGGAGCGACAGGTCCAGGGCCTGCCGCACCACGCGCTTCTCCGCGCCGAGCAGCCCCGGTGGTGCCGACGTGTCGGGGATGTCATGGAAGAAGAGGCTGATGCCCGCGGCGTCCTGCCCGTCTTCGAGCGTGTCCGCCCACACCGAGAAGTGCGCGGCCCGCGTCTGCCCGGCGATGGCGTAGAGCGCCCGCGCGGCTTCATCGAAAGTTCGCGCTGCGGGCGGCGTGGCCACGGAGCGGTCCTCCCGGGCCAGCGTTTCGAGCAGTCCTGCAATCACGGCGGAGATGGGCGAAGGGGGCGGACTCATGGTGTAACTCCGATGCGGAGACGGCCGACTCTCTCACGGGAGACACCCGCCGAAGCGCACCTCCTCTCAGGCGCACCACCCATGCACCGACGTGTCGTGGTCCTCGCCTTCCTCGCTCTCGTTGCCACGGCGTGTTCGGATGCCTCGGAAGCCGGGCCGGCGGACAGCGGCACCGTGCTTCCGGACGGCGGCGGCGACGCGGGCACGCCCACCCGGGCGCTGGAGCTGTGGACGGCCCGGGCCACCCTGGCTCCCGGGATGCCCCCGGTCACCTACGCGGCCGGCCGCCTGGTGATGTATGACGGGCAGCTCTACCGGGCCCGTTCCGCCAGCACGGAGCAGGTGCCTCCGGAGCATCCGGCCGTCTGGGAGCGGCTGCCCCCGCCGGTGGACGACCTGCGCACCGCCCCGGGGAGCGAGTGGGCAGAGCGGGGCGTGGGCCTCCTGCCGTGACTCCGGGTCCGGGTCCGGGCTGGAAGGAACGTTCCGTCCACGCCCGTCTGTTTCCCACCCGGCAATTTCCGGCCCCCCGGGTCGAGTTGGAGTGTCGCCCCCAGATGGCCCTTGGGGGGGTACATTGGGGGCATGGTTCCACGGCAGGTGGACGGGCCGGGCGTTATCTCTGGCGTTACCGTCTCCCAAAGAGGAAAGTTCACCCAGGGCTCCCCTTCCTACCGGGCGAGCGGGCACTGGGATGCACTCCTGCGCCCGCGGGTTACACTGCCAGGCGTGGGTCCCAAGCAGGGCGGGGCGCTTCACATGTGTGTACGGTCCCTTGTTGTCGCGGACCTGCCTGCCACACCTTTAGGTGGGCAGGCCTGAAACCCAATTCGGAGGAGAGTCACCATCATTCGCGAACAGAGAAGCAGCCGCGGCGGGAGCCGCGACCAGAGAACCAATCGCCGTATCCGTGCCCGTGAGGTCCGCGTCGTCGGGTCTGACGGTAGCCAGCTCGGGGTCATGCCTCTCGAGGCGGCCCTGGATCGCGCCCGGACCGAGGGGCTGGACCTCGTTGAAATCAGCCCCATGGCCAGTCCTCCGGTCTGCAAGATCATGGACTACGGCAAGTTCAAGTACGAGGAGAAGAAGAAGGCCTCGGAAGCGAAGCGTGCCCAGGTCACGGTCCTGCTCAAGGAAGTGAAGCTCCGTCCGAAGACGGAAGAGCACGACTACGAGTTCAAGGTCCGCAATACCCGCCGGTTCATCGAGGACGGGAACAAGGCGAAGGTCGTCATCCAGTTCCGTGGGCGTGAAATCACGCACAAGGAGCAGGGCACGGCCATCCTCGACGACGTGGCCAAGGACCTGAAGGACGTGGCCGTCGTGGAGCAGATGCCCCGCATGGAAGGGCGTCTGATGTTCATGATCCTCGCGCCCACGCCGAAGGTGGCGCAGAAGGCCCGCGAGCTGGTTCGTCAGGCCGCCACCGCCGCCAAGCGGACCCCTCCTCCGGGAGCCCCTGCCGCGGGCAAGTCGGCTGGTGCCAGCAGTGGCGCTGGGGAGAAGTCCGAGGAGAAGGCCGAGGAGACGGCCGAGGAGACGAAGGAAGCGCAGGCCGCGCCGGCAGCAGCCGAGGCGCAGAGCCCGACGGCGTCCTGAGGGATTGCCGGCACGCGGTGGGTCTGGGTTCCCACCGCGTGCGGCGCCTCTCGAAAGTTGGGAAGGTGTGGCCGCCGCCACACGGGCAGGCAGCCAGGCGTGGCTCGCCGCCCACACGTCCGGCGCACGTTGCCAGGGAGAGGCCGCCCAGGAGGCTGGCAGGCGACTTGAAAAGGAGGGCACTGCTGCCGCAGTCTGTCCGCCCGCGAACGCTCGCGGACCTCCTTCTATCAAGGACGCGTGATGCTGCCTGTCCTCCTCGCCGTGCTGCTGGCGCAGACGCCCGCCTCCAATCCCCGTCAACAGGGCGTGCCCATTGGCAAGGGCAAGACGCTCCCGGTCGTCACCCTGACCGCGCCGTCGGGCGGTTGGACGGTGGACCGGATGATGCTCATCGAGGGCACCGTCAGCGACACCACCATTGACCCGGTGGTGGTGTCCATCAACGGCGACCGCTACCTGATGCGCACGTACCGCGGGCGCTTCAGCCGCAAGTTCCCCGCCGCCAGCGGGAAGAATGTCGTCACGGTGATGGCCACCAACCAGGCCGGCACCGCGCGCACCCAGGCCACCAGCTACGCGCAGATTCCGCCGGTGCCCTTCAAGGTGGTGCTCACCAGCGACACCGACGGCGTCTACACCGACCTGCACCTGTACGAGCCCACCGACGCCAGCGCCGCGGGTGACACCCTGGACGTGCAGAAGATGGCGCACGTGTACTGGGCCGACACCGCGAGCCCCTCCGGTGGCACCTTCTTCCTCAACTCGCAGGGCGGTGACTTCGACCAGCCCGCGTATGGCCCGTACCTCTACATCCACCGCGCGCCGCCCAAGGGCGTGTACCTGGTGGCCACCAACTACTGGCCCAGCGGTGACAAGGCCCACACCGTGGCCACGCTGAACCTGTCGCTCTTCGAGGGCACGCCGAACGAGATTCGCCGCATGGTGCGCATCCCCCTGGCCACGCCGGGTACCACCCGCGTGCTGGCCTGGGTGAACGTGCTCGGGGGCGGGCAGGCGGAGGTGTACGTGCCCTCGCAGGACCCGCGTCCGAAGCACGCCGCGTGGCCGAAGAATCTGGATGAGGCCCTCAAGGCGCTCCAGTCCAATGGGGATGGCGGCGGCGAAGGCGAGTACTGACGCCTCCGTCATTCAGGGCCTCCACGTCCATGCGCCGCGTCCTTCCCGTGCTCCTGCTGCTCCATGCATCCGCGCCTCTGGCGAACGGAACGGCTGGCGTGCGGCCTCATGTGTCGGCGCCGTCCGCGTCCGGCGCGGCCAGTGTGCGGACCCACGCGTCCTCGCCTGCGGCGCCGTCCCATGCTTCCGCGCCAGCGGCAGCGGACGCGAGGCCGCCCGACGCGGAGGCAGCCACGACGCCCGAGACGCGCGACATGCTGCTCCGTCGTCTGGTGGCGCGCGTGGCGCTGGCCCAGGTCCGCAAGCAGGACGCCGCGTGGCATCCGGACCAGCGTGACTGCGCGGGCCTCATCCGCTTCGCCTTCCGTTCCGCCTACAAGCAGGTGGCTCCGGACCGCCTGTCCACGCCGCTGTGGCGTGACGGCCGGGGCCACCCGTCGGACTTCGCGGACGCGGAGGTGCTGCTCCAGCACAGCTTCCAGCTCCTGGGCCGTGACGATGCCACCCGGGAGTCGCTGCGCACCGGCGACGTGCTCGCCTTCCGCCAGGAGCAGGACGCGGGCCCCATCTTCCATCTGATGCTGGTGGTGCGCCCGGAGGACCGGGCCCATGCGCCCGCGCGCGTCGTCTACCACCCGGGGGAGAAGGGCGCCGCGGTGCGCACCGGCGTCCTCCACCACCTGGCCACCGAGGCGCCGATGGAGTGGCGCCCGGTGCCGCAGAACGCTTCCTTCCTCGGCTTCTTCCGTTTCAAGGAGTGGATGTCATGACGTCTCCCAAGAGTGGCCCGCCCAAGGCGCTGCTCATCGGCGTGGTTACCGTCCTCGTGGGCGGCGCCGTGGCCGGAGCCTTCTTCCTGGGCCGGCGCAGCGGGCAGTCAGGCGACGGCGGTGGCACTGTCACGAACCTGCTCGGCGGCGAGCGCAAGGGCCCGCCCAGCGCGGGCGCCGGCGTGGAAGGCCTGCCCGCGCCCGCGATGACGGCGCTGGAGGTGCCCGGCACGGCCGCGCCTTCCGCCCTCTGGGTGGACGTGCACCACCCGGGCAAGGTGCGGGATGCGCTGGCGGCCAACGTGTGGCTGCGCGACCAGCTCCAGAAGCCGCTGGGCCAGGGCTTCATCGGTGCGTGGGCCGCCTTCTTCGGCTCCACCGGCGAGGACCTCCAGGCGGGCTTCAAGGGCGCGGTGCTGGACCTCTTCGCGGGGCAGCTGTTGGACGCCCCCTTCCGCGTGACGTGGTTCGCCGGTGACGCGCGCTCCAGCACGCCGGCCTTCATCCTTCCCAAGCCGGGCCGCGCCGCGACGTCCGCGTACGAGGCGCTGGACGGCGTGGCCAGCCGCGGCGGCATGACGGCGCCGCACTGCCCGGGCGGCGGCTCGGAAGGCACCTTCGAGCTGAAGCGCTGGCTGGTGGCGGAGCAGACGCTGTGGGCGGGCCGGCTCAAAGACAGGCTGGTGCTCGCGCGCCACCCGGTGGCGGTGCTCCACGGCCTGTGCGCGGAGCTGCCGGAGCTGAAGGCGAAGGACGGCGTGGACGTGGAGCTGGGTTACGACCCGGAGGCCTACGGCCGCGAGGTGCAGCTCTTGTCGAGCGTGGTGGGGCTGGCCCCGGGCACGCGGCTCCAGTTCGGCGTGGAGGCGGGACGGCTGGTGGGCCGGGGCATCGCGGGCGATCTGCTGGACGGCCCCGCGCGCCTGGACGCCGCGCCCCTGTCCGACGACCTGCTGAAGCTGGTGCCGGAGGACACGCCGGTGCTGCTGGCCTTCCAGCTCAAGCTGCCGGAGTCGTTGGACCCCGAGACACTCAAGGCGTACTGGGAGAAGGGCGGCGGCAAGGGCCCCACGCGCACGCGCCAGGTGGCGCTGGTGTGGACGCCGCGCGGTGATGCGAAGCTGCCCGTGGAGCTGGCCGTGCTGTGGGGCCGCACCGACGACGCAGCCGCGCTAGAGGGCCTGTTCTCCGGTGGCTACAACCGGTTGGTGCGCGGCACCCACTGCAACCACGTGGTGCTGGCGTCCAACGACGCGGAGCTGGAGCGCCTGCGCAAGGCGTGCGCGGGTCAGCAGCCCAACATGCTCAACGCCGCGGGCCCGGTGGTGGCGGGGCTGCGCGCGCCCACCTCGGTGGCTTTTGGGGTGAACACGGGCCGGCTGCTCAGCGGGCTCACCATGGATGGTTACCTGTCCGAGTTCCGGGTCAGCCGCAACGCGCCCATGCCGAGCGCGGCGCCCCCGGAAATCGAAGCGGCGCGGAGCGACCTGGAGTCGCTGCCGTACCTGGGCCTGCGCGGCACCGTGCAGGGCGATTCGCTGGTTCCTGGAGGTTTCGGGTCATGAAGTGCCTCATCCGACTGGCGGCTCTGTCCGCGCTCATGCTGTCCGGCGTGGCCCTGGCCAAGCCGCTCTACATCACCGTCCCGCGCTCCTATGGCACCCAGGAGCCGGTGGCGGTGGACGTCGCCTTCGAGGACAAGGGCCCCGTCGAGCTGCGCGTCCTCAAGCCGGAGAACCTGGACGCCTTCATCCGCGCCCAGGGAGATTTGCGTCGCGCGTACCAGACGCCGCCCACGCTGAAGAACCCGGGCCGCGCGCTCAGCCGGGGCTTCAACGCGGTGCGCACGCCGGGCATGTTCCTGCTCGACACGCTCAACCCCGCGTTCCGCGACGAGGTGGGAGAGGTGCTGCCCCGTTCGCCGCAAACGTCGGGCTCGGGCGAGCCGCTGGCCAAGGTGGCCGAGGGACCGGAGCGCCTGGTGGGCGTGCCGCCCGGCTTCACGGTGGCGCGCAGCCAGTGGCTGAACCTGGACCTGGGCGGCGCCGAGCGGGACTTCAACGTCCCCGGCTTCAACGCCAGTGGCCCCAGCGGCTTCCAGGAGCGCCGCGTCACGCTGGCGCCGCTGCCCGCGGGCACCTACGTGCTCCAGATGGTGCAGGGCCGCGTGGAGGGACAGGTGGTGCTGGTCGTCAGTGACTTGACGGTGCAGCTCAAGCAGACGGATGGCCAGGTGCTGGTGCGCGTGGCGGGCCGGGACCAGAAGCCGCGCGAGGGCGCCGAGGTGCAGGTGTACCTGCCCAAGGGCAAGGGCCCGGTGGGGAAGACGAACGCGAAGGGCGAGGTGACGCTGGAGGTGTCGGAGCCGCGCGTCATCGCCACGGCGACGGCGGGTGGGGACACGGCCATTGTCGACACGGACTTCTACTCCGCGCTGGCGGTGGCGCCGGACGTGTTCATCTACAGCGACCGGCCCATCTACAAGCCGGGCCACGAGGTGAAGTTCCGCGGCGTGGTGCGCCAGCCGGACACCTTCCTGGCGCGCCTCTTCACGCCGAAGAAGCGCCAGGTGCAGGTGAAGCTCGTCTCGCAGGAGGGCCGCGCCCTGACCACGCGCGCCTCGGTGGACGAGTTCGGCGCCTTCCACGGCACGCTGAAGGTGCCGGAGGACCTGGGCACCGGCGTGCTGCGCGTGGAGGCGGAGGTGGACGGCCACCCGCACCAGGGCGAGGCCCGCGTGCAGGACTACGTGAAGCCCACCTTCTATCTGGAGATGGAGCCCGCGTCGGAGACGGTGGTGCCCGGGCAGACGCTGCGCGCGAAGGTGCGCGCTCGCCGCTATGCCGGTGGGACGCCCGACGCCACGAAGTACGAGGTGTTCCTCTACCGCAGCCTGCTGGACGCGCCCGCCTGGGTGGATGACGCGGGCAAGGGCGGTCAGGGCAGCGACGTGACGTACGGCAGCGCCTCCAGCACGGAGGGCAAGCTGAGCGTGCCGGAGCGGCTGTACTCCTCCGTGGAGGCGCGCGGCGCCTATGACGACCCGTGGTCCAGCGCCAGCGGCTTCGACGCCAACGGCGAGGCTGAAATCGAGGTGGCCGTGCCGGCGCTGGCCGCTGGCGAGGAGCGGCTGCCGTACCGGTACTCGCTCACCGTGCGCGCGCGCGATGACCAGGAGACCTTCGCCAACGCCACGTCCGCCTTCTTCCTGTCGAAGGTGGAGGTGCTGGGCCTGGCGCGTTACTCCGACGCGGTGGTGGCCAAGAGCGGCGACGCGACGCTGGCGATTCGCGCCACCACGCTGTCGGGCAAGCCCTACGGCGTGACGCAGGGCGAGGTGGAGTTCGTGCGGCGCGCGGCGGATGGCTCGGAGAAGAGCCTGGGCAAGCGCTCCTTCTCCACGGCGGCGGATGGCACGCACCGTGAGAAGGTCCCCACCTCGGACGTGGGCACCGTGCTGGCGCGCGTGGTGGTGAAGGACAAGAACGGTGAGACGTGGCAGGGCGAGGAGTCCCTGCTCGTCATCGGCGGCGCGGACGAGCCGGTGGCGCGCGTGCCCAACCTGACGCTGGCCTCGCTGTCCGGGACGCTGGCGCCGGGAGACACCGCGAAGCTGGTGGCGCTGATGCCGGACAGCTGGGGCTCGGGCGGCCGTGACGCGGGCCCGGTGTGGGTGACGCTGTCGGGCGCCTCGCTCTACGACACGCAGGTAGTGGAGCTGACGGGCCGCACGCTGGTGCACAGCTTCAACGTGGAGAAGCGCTTCGGCAGCGCGGTGTACGCGTCCGTCGCGTACCCCACGGCCACGGGCCGCTGGGAGGAGCGCACGGTGGCCTTCCGGGTGATTCCGCGCGAGCGCACCCTCACGGTGGAGCTGCAGCCCCGGCGCGCGGAGGCCCCGCCGCTCACCGAGCAGAGCATCGACGTGCGCGTGGTGGACCACGAGGGCCGCGGCGTGGTGGCGCAGCTGTCCGTGGGCGTGGTGGACAAGGCCGTCTACGCCATCCAGAGCGAGTTCCGGCCCAAGGTGCTGGACTTCTTCTACCCGCCGGCGCGCAACAACGTGTCCAACTTCTTCTCCTCGGAGTTCCAGGGCTACGGCTACGGCGAGGCGCTGGCGCGGAAGATGGCGGGGCTGCCGGACCACGCCTTCGCCTCCATCAAGCCGCCCAGCCGCCAGACGAAGGACCTGGAGCGCGACACCGCGCACTGGGACCCGACGGTGGTGACGGACCGGGATGGCCGCGCCACGGTGCGCTTCACGCTGCCCTCCAACCAGACGCTGTGGGTGGTGACGGCGGTGGCGGCGGACACCTCCGGCCGCTTCGGCGAGGGCACCTCCGAGTTCGCCACGCGCGGCGGCCTCAACCTCTACGCCGCGCTGCCGCAGTTCCTCCGCGAAGGCGACGAGGCGCTCGCCTCCGTGCGCCTGTCGGCGGGAGAGAAGTCGCCGGCCAGCCAGCTGCTGGACGTGAAGCTGGCGTCGCTGGGCGCGCTGAAGGCGGACCAGTTCGAGCACAAGGTGGAGCTGGCGAAGGGCGGTGAGCAGGTGGTGCCGCTGACGCTGAAGGCCGCGTCCACGGGCGCCGCGCAGCTCACCGTGAATGTGGCGGGCGGCAAGGACCCGCTGAGGGACCTCAAGCGCTTCGACGTGGGCCCGGCGGCGGTGGAGGACGAGGTGAAGGTGAGCGCCTGGGGCGGCGGCGCGCTGGAGGTGCCCGCGCCTCAGGAAGCGACGCTGGCGCGCGTGGAGCTGGTGCTCCAGCCGTCCATCGTCGACGCGGCGCTGTCCAACGTGCGCGAGCTGCTCACGTATCCCTACGGATGCCTGGAGCAGCTGGTGTCCACCACCGTGCCCAACGTGGCGGTGTACCAGGTGCTGCAGAAGGCGGGCGCGCTGGCGAAGCTGGACACGGACACGCAGGCGCTGCTGGCGGAGGCGCGCAGCCGCTCCGTGCAGGGCACCGCGCGCATCCTCGACCTGTCGGTGAAGGGCGGCGGCTTCACCTGGTTTGGCGGCTATGAGACGCCGAGCCTGCCGCTGACGCTCATCGCGCTGGACGGCCTGGCCTACGCCGCCGAGGCGGGGCTGGTGGACCGCGCCGACCCGCGCCTGGTGGAGAGCGCCCGCTGGCTGGAGGCGCAGGAGGGCCTGCCGCCCGAGTACGACGCCACGCGCGCCTACGTGCTGGCGCGGCTGGAGGGCTCCAAGCAGGCCGCGCGCGTGCGGGCGCTGGTGCAGGGCGCGGAGGGCGGGGACCTGTACCCGCTGGCCCTGGCGGTGCTGGCCGCGGAGAAGGCCGGCGTCATCAAGGAGCCCGCGCTCCAGACTCAAATCAACGCGCTGGTCGCGCGCAGCGCGCAGGGCTACGCCACGCTGGCCGCCCTCACGCCGGGCCAGCCGCTGGAGCAGTCGGAGGCCTTCTTCCGCTTCCCGCTGCGGCGCGTGGGCATGACGGCCATCGCCGCGCACGCGGCCTCGTTCGGCACGCTGGACATCACCCGCGCGCGCCGCCGCATCCTGGAGCTGCTGTCCGAGCCTGACCTGTCCACCTTCGACCGGAGCACCGCGCTGCTGCACTCGCTGTGGCTGCTGGAGCGCGACGCGAAGGCGATGCAGGGCATGAAGGCGCCCGAGGTGAAGGGCGTGAAGACGCCGGTGAAGTTCGCCCCGCGCGGTCTGGGCCTGGTGGCGGTGCTGGCGCCGGGCACGCGCACCGTGGACGTGGGCGGCTTCGACGGCGTGGCCACGCTGCGCGCCACCACGCGCACCCCTCTGTCCGCCGTGCAGCCGAAGGCGGAGGGCATGTCCATCCAGCGCGCCTACTACGTGCTGCGCGAGGGCGGGAAGGTGCGGCTGGGCGCGGGCGACACCGTGTCCCAGGGCGAGGAGGTCTACGTGGAGCTGACGCTGGATGCGCGCGGCGACAACCGCGTGCGCTCGGCGTACTACGTGGTGGAGGACGCGGTGCCCGCCGGCTTCGTGCCGCTCCAGGAGGACAAGGCCTTCCGTGGGCCGCCGCACTCGCTGCCGCTGGTGCCCGAGGCGCTCAAGCGCCGCGTGCTCAACCCGGAGCGGGCGACGTTCTTCTTCGAGGAGCCGGCCTGGTGGAGCGACAGCCCGCGCACCGTGGGCTACGTGCTGCGCGCGCAGTTCGCTGGCACCTTCTCCGCGCCGCCCGCGCACATCGAGGACATGTACGCCGCCAGCATCCACGGGCGAACGGCCGCGGACTCGCTGAAGGTGGTGCCCTCCAAGAAGCGCTTGGGCGACCTGTAGTCCATGGGGTTGGCTGTCACGGTGGCCGTGCTGCTCGCGGCCACCCCCACCTTCGTCACTCGCGGCGACGTGACGCCCGAGGCAGGGCTGCGCCGCGAGGCCGAGGCCGCCTGGACGGCGCTGGAGGCGCGTTACGTCCAGGAGGCCAGAGGCGCGCCGGCGAAGCCCCCGGCCTCCATCGTCCTCCAGAAGGGCGCGGCGCTGACGCCCCAGCGCAACGGCCAGGGGCGCCCGGGGCTGGTGGAGCTTCGGCAGAACAGGCCGGGCGTGCTGGATGAGCGGCTGCGGCTGGCGCTCCGGCACGAGCTGGCACACCAGCTCTTGTGGTGGGCGTGTCCCCAGTCCAGCGAGGACCGCCTCTTCCACGAAGCCTTCGCCGTCGCGGTGAGTGGCGAGCTGCCCTCGTGGAAGGAGGGGCCCTACCTGTCGTTGTCCCGCGCGGCGTCGGAGCTGGCCGCGGCGCCGGAGGTGGACACGCCCCGGGCCCGGCGCGCGCTGGCGCGGTTGCTGAACGAGTCCACGGGCTTTTCCCCGGCGCTGTCGCGCAGGCTTCGGCAGTGCCAGGACGGCGCGCGATGGGCGTCGCCGCTGTCCATCGACGAGCTGGCGGGCGTGGGCGTACGCGAGGCCCGGCCCGCGACGGTGGTGGTGAGCCGCCATTCGGGAGAGGTGTTGCTTTCGGAGGGCGACGTGCGGCGCGCGCTGCCGTACGGCTCGGTGCTCAAGCCCTTCCTGTACGTGGCGGGCGCGGAGCACCCGACGCTGCCGCCGCGCCCGGGCGTGCCGGAGTGGGCCTGCGGCGCGGGGTTGCCGGCGAAGGTGGACGCGCGCACCGCGCTGCTGCGTTCGTGCAACGGCTACTTCCTGGACTGGGAGGCGCGGGGCTCGGCGCCCCGGGCCTTCGGCGCGTGGGGACCGGTGCTGGCCGCGGTGGGACTGACGGGCCTGCCGGAGGATATGGCGGAGGCGACGGGGCTTCGCTCCACGCTGGCCGTGTCGCCCTGGGGCGTGGCGCAGGCGTACCGGCTGCTGGCGGAGGCCCGGCCGGATGTGGTGGCGCTGCTAGCGGACAATGCCGCGCGCGGCACGCTGGCGGAGTTGCCCGCGTCGAAGTCACTGGTGGGCGTGGCGACCAAGACGGGCACCGTGCGCGACGCGGCGAGCCGGCCCCAGTTCGGTTGGATTGCCGCCGTGGACCCGGATTTGGTGGCGGTGGTGGTGCGGCCCGGCGCGATGCCCCGCCAGTTCGCGGACGAAGTGCCCAAGGCGCTGGCGCGCGCGCGCAAGCAGGCTGGCCTGGAGGCCGCGCGCGTGCAGGTGCTGGGGCTGCTTCCACCGGGGGACGTGGAGGCGCGGTGCTCCGGTGCGGGCTTCGCACTGGTGGAGGGTGTGCCGCGCGCGGGCGCGGAGACCTGGGCACCACTGGCATCCCTCACCCAGCGTGGCGCGGCCGTGTGTCTGGGCGCGCCCTGGCGCGTGCGCTTTCCCGGTGGCCCGGAAGAGGGCCGTGACTACGCGGGCGTCTTCATCACCTCCGAGCCTCCGCCGTACCGGCCGCCGCCGGGCGTTCCCACCACCCCCAGCGCCATGAAGGCGCGGCGCGGCTCCGACTTCGTCTTCCGCACCACGCGTCTGCAATACGCGGCGGGCGTGGTGTCCGCCGAGGACGTGACGCTGACGGGCGAGGCTCGCGTGGCGCTGGCGCGGGTGGTGGCCCACAACGAGCAACATGGCCACAGCCGTCACCCGGGGCGCCCCGTCTGTGACACCACGCACTGTCAGGCCTTCCGCGGCACCGTGCGCGTGCGGTCCGAGGATGCGAAGGCCCTGGGACTGGCGCCGCTGAAGTGGCGCAAGTGGCTGACCTTCTCCCAGGGCGGGGAGGAGCCCTGGCGGCAGGCGCGGCCCCGCGCGGAGGTGGAGCGCCTGTTGGGGCGCGGGCTGGTGTCGCTGCGCTTCGAGGCGGGGCGGGTGCACTACCTGCGCGCGGAGACGGACGGCGACGCGACGTTCGACACCGCGAGCTCGGTGCCGTGTGACTTGCTGCGCTCCGGTTTGAAGCTGCCGTCGTGCCCGCGCACCGCGTCATTCAATGGCGAATCACTGATGTTCGAGGGCCGTGGCCGAGGCCATGGCGAGGGTTTGGATGTCGAAGCCGCCAAGGCCGCGGGTTCGCGCAGCGACGCGATACTCGAGGATGCATACGGTCAGTGAAGATAGACAAGAAAATTTCGATGTGTCTGTCTGGTTAATCTGCTTAAATTTGAATTACATGAAATCGCGTCAGAGCCGGGCGTAGAGTGGTTTTGCCCGCCCTTTCCGGCGGGCCCTCATCGTTAGGAGTGGTCGCCCATGCGCATCACCCGTACCGCCTCTCGCAGAAAGCTGTTCGGCGCGCTGTTGTGTACCCTCTCTGTCGCGGCCTGCGGCCCGGCGCCCGAAGGAGAGCCCTCCGGTGAGAAGTCCCCCGAGATGGGTTCGCAGGAGAATCCCGTTGTCTATGGCACGGACCACCGCACGGACGTCTATGCCTATCCGGCGTCCGCACTGCGGACCCGGGCCGAGAAGTCCACCGTGGCGCTGATGAGTCCGTCGGACTTCAACGCCTCCAATCCCAACAACGTCACCTTCAATGGCAGCACGCTGCAGAGCGCCTACAACCTCTGCTCCACGCAGCGCTTCCTGAATGACCCGACGCCGGCCTTCTGCTCGGGTACGCTCATCGATGATGACCTGGTGCTCACCGCGGGGCACTGCATCACCAGCGCGTCCGCCTGCGCCAACACGCGCTTCGTCTTCAACTTCTACCGCACGTCGGCGACGGCACTGCAGACGGTGACCACGGCCGACATCTTCTCCTGCCAGTCCATCGTCGCGCGTCAGCAGAGCACGGTGAACGGCCGCAACCTGGACTTCGCCGTCGTCCGGCTGGACCGTCCGGCCACGCCGCGCTTCGAGCCGGCGCCCATCCGTCCGGGCAACACCGCCCTGCCGCTGAACACGGGCGTGTCCGTGATTGGTTCCGGCAGCGGCATCCCGTTCAAGATTGACGACGGTGGCTGGGTGCGAGACGCCCGCGCCGGCACGCTGGACTACTTCGTCGCCAACACCGACACCTTCGGTGGCAACTCGGGCTCGGGCGTGTATGAGAACAACGGCGTCACCGTGGCCGGCATCCTGGTCCGGGGCGTGACGGACTACGTCAGCCAGGGCAGCTGCAACGTTGTGAACCAGTGCACCGACACGGGCTGCGGTGGCGAGTCCATCACCTACGTGCGTCCCGCCATCGACGCGTACTGCGCCGTCGCGGGCAGCATGCGCCTGTGCGGCACCACCGAGCCGCCTCCGCCCCCGCCGGTCAAGACCTTCACCTTCAACGTGACCAACACCAACAGCGCGCAGCAGAACACCACCAACGTCAGCGTGACGCTGGCGGCTGGCCAGACGCTGTCCTTCGGCACCTGCTCGCTGCCGCAGGCCGCGGGCACGGGCGACACCTACCTGCGCCTGTTCAACACGGCGACGAACACCCAGGTGGCGGCCAACGACGACTCCTGCAGCCTGCTGTCCTACGTGTCCTTCACGGCGCCCGCGGCGGGCACGTACCAGATGCGCGTCGGCTGCTACTCCAGCGGCAGCTGCAGCGGCACGGTGGCCTACTCCATCCAGTAGCACCGCTTTGACGTGAGGGCGCGGGTGGCCCTGCCGCCACCCGCGCCCGTAGCTTCGCAGACAACACCTCGCATCCCCTTGTTGCCCGCGTGTCCTCGCGTTCCCCGTGGCCTCCCTCTGGAGCGCGGGTGGAGCGCCTCCGGCACGCGCCGTGCTCTGGGCCTCCGCCGGGCCGAGCCCGGAGCCGGTCCCTCAACAAGGACGATGCGTTACATGAATCAGCGGAAACACACGAAACAGCTACGCCGCCAGCTGCGTTGGGCGGGCTTGTCCGCGACGGTGCTGGCCGCGCCCGCGAGCTTCGCGCAGGACTGTCCCAAGCCCACATTGCAGCAGTGCGTGGACGCCGACTACCGCGCCAGCAGCTGCGGCAGCGTCCACGACGCGTATTGCCAGGGGGAAGTGGAGCAGCAGTGGAAGGCCGGTTGGGAGGCTGCTCCCAAGCGCGTGGCGCTGCTGCCCGAGGAGCTGGGTGGCGGGGTGGACACGGTGGCCTACGAGCCTCACGTCCCGAAGCGCACGCGCTTCCAGGGCATGGACCAGAGCATCATGGGGCAGGTGCTCAAGGGGCAGATTCTCTACCGCAAGAACCTGGAGAACCTGACGAAGGACGAGCAGGCCTACCTGTCCCGGATTCGGAGCTGGGAGAAGGACGGCACGCAGGTGACGTCCTGCCAGGAGTTCGTCGACGAGAAATACCTCGGCTTCAGCCGCTTCGAGCGGCAGGCGGGCCGGTACGGCGACGACTACCGCGCCTTCTTCAACGGCGCCTTCGGCAAGGACGGCATCGCGCACCGCGTGCTCTACAGCCGGGACCAGGAGAAGCTGGCGCCCATCTGGGACGGGCAGCGCACGGCGAAGAACGCGTACTTCCGCTTCACGCCCGGCCGTTACCCGAAGGGCACCGACGGCTACGTCTTCAAGTCCGAGGCGGCGAAGCTGGCCAACAACGTGGAGGCGCGCAACTGGGTCGCCCCGTCGGACCATTGGCACCAGGAGCAGGCCGAGCAGTTCAGCCACATCGCGGATGACGTGCTCAACCACTACCAGGTGGAGCAGGAGTCCTTCACCGCGCTGCTGCGTCAGCGCGACGCCGTCTACGCGGAGTGGGAGCAGGCCTCGAAGGTCCTCCGCTCGCGCGACCACCAGACGGTGGAGCTGGACAAGCTGACCGCGGAGCGGCTGTACGGGTTGGACCAGGCCATCGAGGAGTCGCTGGTCAAGGCGCAGAAGGACGGCTGCCTCGACACCCAGGGCCCCACGGTGTGTGACTGGAGCCCCCGCCGCTACAAGACGATGCTGGAGGCCGCCATGGCCCCGCGCCGCGAGGCCGACCTGCAGGCGTGCCTCTTCCTGACCGGCAACGACTTCGGTCTGGAGAGCTTCGTGCGCAACGCGGACAAGCTCAAGGTGAAGGGCCTGGACCGGAAGGACTACACGCTCTCCTCGTCGTTGCTGGCGCAGTACATCGCCATCTACGGCGCCCACATCCACGGGCTGAACGTGCCGACGAACCCGTCCACGGGAGCGGTGCGGCACGGGGGAGAGGCCAGCGACAGTGGCTACGCGGGTGGCGACACCTTCGGTGGTGGCTACGACTACGTGGCCGGTTGGGAGTATGTCCAGCCGGGCTCGGGCCTGAGCAACAAGGCCCTGGGCGCCTGGTGTGACAGCGACGTGCGGCTCTACGGCGAGTTCAACGCCTATGCGAATGTGTTCGGTCCCACCCGGCACGAGATGGCGCACGTGAGCGGCGAGGCTGGCACGGAAGGCAACGGCATCCGCCTCAAGCTGGACGCGCGCGTGCTGGGCACCTCCCTCTACAGCCACGACAAGCACTACCCGCTGCGCGTCACCTTCTATGAGGGCAAGCCCGTCTTCGACAGTGACGTCGCGAAGGCCTCCACGACCTTCGTCGTCGTGTTCGTCCCCGTCACCGTGCAGGGCGGTCTGTCCGCGGAGACGGGCGTGAAGCTGAACATTGGCGGCGCCGTCACCCGCAGCTGCACTGAAGACCTGCTGGGCGTGGACCTGTACGGGACCATCACCCCGTTCGCCTCGGTCAAGGGCTTCGCGTCCGTGGGCATCGGGATTCCGGGCCTCCAGGTGGGCGTGAAGGGCGAGCTGGTCATCGCCCGCGTCAACGTGCCGCTCTACGGCGACATCGGCCTCTACCTGAGCTCGCCCTCGCACCCGACGAACCCGAACACGCTGTTCCTGCGGGCGTCGTCGAAGCTCGACATCGAGCTGCGCTTCCTGGACGGCAGCATCAAGCTCTTCGGTGAGCTGCTCTTCCTGAAGGGCGAGACGACCATCGTGAGCTGGAACGGCTTCGGCAACACCTGGAACATCTACAACGAGTCCAAGTCGCTGCCGCTGGTCCGCGTCTACTAATCCGTCGCACCCCCTGGCTCGTGCCTGACGCGAGCCGGGGGCTCCTCGCCGCCGCGGTGTGCCCATCCGCCGCCGCGGCGCTCCTTCTCCCTCATCTGTCTGGAGTCCTTCATGCGTCGCTCGAGGCTCGCCGTCCGCACGGCCGCGCTGACCACCACCTTGCTGTTCGTGGGCGCGGTGCCCGTCTGGTCCTACTTCCACCACGCCGCGCCGGAAGCCGTGGTGGCCGCCGCGCCCGTGAGCGCCTCCCGGCTGCCGCTCTACCGGTGGACCGTGGGGGAGGAGCGCACGTACCACTTCGTCTGGAACGACCTGCAGCGCGTGGCGCTCCCCGTTCCGCAGCAGGGGGATGCGCCCCAGACGATGGACGGAACGCTGAGCCTGGACGGTGAGCTGACGCTCCAGGCGCTGGAGGTCCGCGCGAATGGCGCGCGCGTGCGGCTGGCGGTGAAGCGACTGGACCGGCACGGCGCGACGCTCTCCGGCCAGGCGCTCTTCCCCGACGCCGCGGCCGTGCAGGCGCACCTGCCCCAGACGGCTTCGGCGTGGCTGGAGCTGGACGCCCGGGGCGCGCTCGTGGCCGTCCGCTTCTCCGACGCGGAGCCTCCCCTGTTCCGCCAGGTCGCGCAGACGCTGGCGGCGGAGTTGTTCCCCACGGAGCTGCGCGACGCCGCCGAGTGGAGCGCCGTCGAGTCCACGCAGACGGGCGAGGTGGAGGCGCGCTTCCAGTTCGACGGAGAGGACGCGCGCCTGACGCGCCGCCGCGCGCGCTATCAGTCCCTGCGCGCCGCCGCCACGGCGCCGTCCTTCCGCCAGACGCTGAGCTCCCTCACGCACTTCGACCGGGACCCGGAGGGCTTCCTGGCCGGGGTGTCCCACGACGAAATCCTGGATGTCACGCACACCGATGGCCGCCCGCTGATGTCGCGACGCGTCCGCCTGCGCCTCGCGTTCTCCACGCGTCAGCAGAAGCCGCTGCCGCCGGCCACGGAGGACAAGTCCATTGTCCTCGCGCCGTCGCAGGTGGCTTTCGAGGGCGACGAGGAGCTGGCGCTGACGACCAGTCAGGCCGACGGCATGACGGTGGACGCGGCGCTCCAGGTGTTGGCGTCCGCCACCGACCCCGGCGCCATTCCCGAGCTGGGCACCTTCGCGCGGCGGGCCATCGCCGCGCTCAAGCTGGAGCCCCACCGGGCCGGTGAGCTGGGGCAGCTGTTCCTCCAGAAGGGCAAGTCTCCCGCGATGCGCGAGCTGATGCTCGACCTGCTGGCCGGCGCGGGGCACGCCGAGGCCCAGGCCACGCTGCGCGAGCTGATTGTCTCCACGGAGGCCCGCGAGCATGCCGGCGCGCATGGGCTGATGGTGCAGCGCGCGGGCTTCCTCCGCGAGCCGGAGCCCGAGACGGGCCGGCTGCTGGCGCGGATGAACACGGAGGCCCGGACCGCCGGTGACGTCGGCGCCGAGCGCGCGTCCGCCTACGCTCTGGGCGCCGTCGTCTCCCGCCTGCCCAAGGGCAGCCCCGAGGTGGCCGAGTTCCTCCGCCCGCTGGAGGACGCCCTGGCACGCGCGGACAACGCCGAGTCGCTGGAGCACTCCCTGCGCGCGCTGGGCAACAGCGGCACGGAGCGCGTCATGGACCTGGCGTCGCCCCACTTGCGTGACGAGGCGCCCGAGGTGCGCTCCGCCGCCGCGGGGGCCCTGCGCACCGCGCCCCAGGAGGCCGCCACGCGCATGCTGCTGGACGCGCTGATGTCCGAGCCAGCGCGTGCCGTGCAAGGCGCGCTGCTGGACGCGCTGAATGCCCGCACCCTGGGCGCACCCGAGCTGGAGCGCCTGAGCGGCTGGGTCGTGGCGGGGCAACTGGCGCCGGGTGCCGAGGCCGCGCTGCTCAACGTCCTCACCCCTCGCATGGACGACAGCGCCGCCGTCCTCCGGATGCTCCAGGCCCTCTCGGTCCGTCCCGACCAGCAGCCCGCCACCCGGGCCCGCGTCATGGCGCTGATGGCCCAGGCCTCGGCCAGCCGCGGCGGCTGAGCCCCTTCGCTTCAACCCACCCACCGCAGTCGAGGTCCTCATGAAACGCAGTCTCAACGGGCTGTTGCCCCTGGCCCTGCTTGGCTTCTTCCTGGCGCAGGCCGCCCACGCGGACGTCGTGGACGACGTGTGGCGCGGCACGAACATCCGGCTCAACGCCGCGCGCATCCGCGTGAAAGGCAATGACTACGCCACCGGCTACTGGCTGCTGCCGAAGGCGGCGAACACGCTGAATCTCAACGTGCCGGCGCGGCAGTTCGGTCTCAACTCGGACCTGGTGCTGCACATGTATGGCTCGCGCTCCGGGAACGTCATCACCTGGACCTTCGATGACACCTTGCCCAGCCGCTACAACCTGGGGGACTCCACCTACGTGACGCGTGTGCGGGGGACGCTGAAGGCCTACGCCCGGCAGGTGCGTGGCGCGGATGACCCCTACTGTGACAGCGCCGCCTGCCCCCACAACGTGGAGCTGACCCTTGCGCCTGGCTCCAGCGCGAAGGTGAGCGGCTACAAGACCTTCATCTTCGACATCGACTTCACGGAGGACGTCCAGGTGAAGCAGTTCGTCGCGTATGGCGGCGTCCCGCGCCCCCGGCTGTCGTCGATGGCGGTTGTCACCCCCAGCAGCCGTTGCCCGTCCTCGGGGCCCAGCGAGCTGTCCGGCGACGTGGTGCTCAGCAGCCCCGCGCCCACCGGCGGCATCCTGGTGGACCTGATGAGCGTGGACGCGAGCGTGGGCGTGCTGCCCGTGCGCGTCCCCGAGGGCCAGCGCTCCGCGCGCTTCACGCTGCGCCTGCCGCCCTACTGGACGGGGCCCACCGTCGTCTACGGCGCGTCGGGCGGCGTCCGGAAGAGCGTGAAGGTGGGCGTGCGCCAGTGCCTGGTGCGTGTCTTCCCCTTCGTGCGCTGGTACCTCATCGATTCGCTCTACGCCCCCGCGCACCTGCTCAACGGTGGGGCGGTGATTGCCCGGTACAAGGAGGCGGAGTCGGACGTCCTGCTGACGGGCAAGGGCGAGACGTACTGGCTGAACGAGGTGCTCGGCGCGCAGCAGGCGCGCGTGGCGGGCGTCAACTCGACGGGGGACATCTTCGGCACGGCATACACCTCCAAGGGCCCCAACGCGTTCCTGCTCCGTTCGGAGGACGTGAAGGCGGGCGCGGAGCAGTGGCTGGAAGGCTGGGAGGCCGTGACGGCCAACGCACACGGCACGCTGTTGGTGCGTGACCCGAACGACGGCAAGAGCATCTACCGCGTGGACGAGGTGGGGCCCGCCAGGCACTCCGGCTTGTCCGAGCTGCTTCCGAGCCGCGTCCTCTTCAACGCGCTGGGGGAGGTGGCGGTGACGCTGGAGACGGAGAAGGGGCTCCGCGCCGCGCGCGTCTACGGCAAGGACGTGAAGGTGCTGCTGGACAACGAGTCCGAGGTCACCGCGCTGAACGACGTGGGGGCGTTCGTGGGCACCGCGCTCGATTCGGACAAGCGCCCCCGTCCTTTCATCTGGTCGCGGCAGGAGGAGGCCCGGTGGCTGCCGATGCCCAAGGGCGCCGTGTCCGCGAAGGCCGTGGCCATCAACGACGGAGGCTGGGTGCTGGGTGCCGCCACCGCCGAGGACGGCAAGACGCAGGTGCCCTTCCTCGCCTCGCCCGACGGGAAGACGGCCACGCGGTTGGATGAGGTGCTGCCGGAGGAGCTGAAGAAGGCCGGCTACCGCGTCCTGAGGGCGCTCGCGCTCGCCGACGACTTCAGCGTGCTGGTGCAGGCCCTGGATGGACAAGGCCAGCGCGTCCACCTGGTGCTGAGCCCGTGAGCCGCATTCCGGCCAGCGCGACTTCCACTCTTCCACAAACAAGGACCTTCCTCGTGAAATCGAACCTTCCCCTTCTTCGGGGGCTGATGATGGTGTTCATGGCCATCCTGGCGGGCTGCGGCGGTTGCCAGAGCAGCTCATCGTCGTGTTCCCCAAGCCAGTATGGAACCAACGGCTGTGCCTGTAGGACTGACTCCGCCAGCTGCAACGCCGGGCTGGTCTGCCGCAGCGGCACGTGTGAGCCGTGTGGCAACGAAGGCGGCGCTTGCTGCGTCAACGCGGGCACCACATCCTGCAGTGGCACGTTGACGTGTGTGATGGAGGCCGCGGGCGAGCGCTGCCGCAACTGCGGCGAAGTGGGCGAGGCGTGCTGCGTCTCGTCGGGGAACAGCCAGTTCTGCCGCGCGAACGCCGTGTGTGTCAGCGGGAGCTGCCAGTCAGTGGCGGCGCACACCTGCGACCCGAATGGCACTGTGTACTCGGTGGGCATCCAGGACACGAACCTGTGCGCCCGGCGCGTGGTGGAGGTCCGCGCGAGCTCGCCCGCGGACGCGCTGCAGTGTGCCAGTGCCAGCGGGATGCTGGCGGCGGATGAGACCGTCTATGAAATCCCCAACACGCCCATCACCGACTACGAGCTGTGCCTGGAGTCGGAGAGCCAGGGCCGGCGCACCACGAGCGTGCAGGCGTTCGAGGACTACAACGCGCTTCGCTGCGCGCGCTGGACGCGGTGTGGCGCCAGCGACCCGTGCACCAGCGTGACGCACGGCGCCTGCACGCCCTGAGGCGAGCGGGGGACGGATGCGGGGCGGAGCGCGCGGAGGGGGACGCTCCGCCCCGTGTCATGTCGGGAGGAGCCGCAGCACCGCCTGGGCCGCGCGCTCGGTGCCGTCCACGCCCTCCAGCGTCGCGGCCAGGGCGCGGGCCCTGGTGGCCACCTCTGGCTGGGACACCTGGGTGAACGCGTGGGCGATGGACGCGGCGCCCAGCGCGGAGGGCAGCACGGCGCGGCCCACGCCAAGCCGCTCGACGCGCCGCGCGTTCGCGAGCTGGTCGCCGCCGAAGGGCACGACGACCATGGGGCGTCCGGCCGCGAGCGATTCCTGCACGGTGTTGTTCCCACCGTGCGTCACCACCAGGTCCACCTTCTGGAGTAGCGGCACTTGAGGCACACGGCGGAACACCTGCGTGCGTGGGCCCGCGCGGGCCTGGAGTCGTTCGAAGCTGGCGCCCGCGCTGACCACCACGTCCACGTCGTGCCGCGCCAGCCCGTCCAGGATGGCGTGGAAGACGTGCGGCTGGGCGTTGAACACCGTGCCCAGTGACACGTAGACGTGCGTGCGGCCGGGCCGGATGGCGGTGAGCGCGGGGTCATCCACGTTCGCGGGCGCGGGCCGGGGCAGGCACGGGCCGGTCATCTCCACCGGGCCGGGCAGCGGCTTGAGGCCGGGCTCCAGCGCCGGGGTCGTCGCCATCAGGTTGAGGTCGTCGGAGATGGGCGCAGCGAGCAGTCCGTTCGTCTTCAAGGGGACGCGCAGGCGCTTCGCGGCACGGGCGACACGCGCATCGAACCAGCGCAGCAGCGCGAGCCCCCGTTGCTCGGCCTGGGTCCATGCGGCATCGCGGGGGGCGTCGTCCTCGAGCCCACTCCCAAAAGGAGCCGCGCCCTCCACGGGGAAGGGAAGGGCGGAGTGATACAGCGCCACATAGGGGCGCCGGGTCCTCCGGGCCGCGAGCAGGGCCGCGGGCATGAGGTAGTCCGCCAGCACGACGTCAGTCCCAGAGGCTTCGATTTCCTCGGCGATGCGCCGTGCATGCCCCTCCATGCCGGTGGTGAACAGCCGGAGCGCCCACCCCAGCTCGTCGAGTCCCCGGGCCCGGGTGATGCGCATGCCGTACCAGAGCGCGGCCGGAGAAGGGCGCAAGGGCACCAGCCTGAGTCCGTCCTGGCGCAGGGCTTCCGGAAGCTGGGAGGCGAAGCGCAGCGGCTCTGGCATCAGGCCGGGAAAGCGCGCCGGCGCCACGACCGTTGCGATGGCCAGGTCGTGGCCGAGTTCACGCAGGCGCCCACCCATGGCGCGCAGTGCGTTGGTGTGACCCGCCGTGGGGTGGGCCGCCATGAGAATCCTCGCCATGGGGCCCAGCGTAGCAGTGCGGGGCCGCCCGCCCGACAGGTACTCCGCCGTGACGCTCGGCGTGGTGCCGCTGTCCGGGCCCGCTGGCGCCAACGTCGTGGTAGCGGCCAGGCGCCAGGACTGAGTCCCGTGTCCACGGGGCCCCACGGGGAGGCCCCGCCGGGCAGGCCATGTTTGCCATAAGCGCCACTCGGGCCCCACCTTCGGACATCGCTTCGTCGGGAGGTGGACATGACTGGAAGGCTTGGCAGAGCAGGCGGCGTGGCGGTCCTGGCGGCCCTGTGGGGCACGGGCCCCCTGGTGGGGCTCACCGCCCGGGCGGAGGCGCCCCAGGCGGGGCAGACGCGGGACGTCCTGTCAGAGCGGGACCTGCTCCTGGGACAGCTCGCCCTCTTCGACGCGAAGACCATCGCGGCGGGCAACCTGGCGTTGGAGAAGTCGACCAACCCGCAGGTGCGGCAGTTCGCGTTGCGGCTGGTGGAGGACCATCGCCGGCACCTGCAGGACTTGAAGGCGTGGGGAAGCTCGCCGTCCATGGACATGGTGGTGGCGGACCTCACGCAGCCCCGGAACACGGCGGGGATTGGCGGCTCGGGGAGCAAGGACGGGGGCCTCATCCCGGGACCGAGTCTGCCCATGCAGCGCGCGGACGCCCGCCTGGAGCAGGCCGTGGCGTATGCCCAGCAGCACCTGGACGTGCTCCGCAAGGCGCAGGGCCGGGACTTCGACGAGGCCTTCCTGAAGCGCGTCATCAAGGACCAGGAGGACGGCCTGCGGCTCGTGAAGCAGGCACAGGCGACGTACAAGAACGATGGGGCGTTCACCCTCATGCTCGACAGGACGGGGAACCTCGCGGACCGTCATCTGCAGCGGGCTCAAGGGCTGAAAGAGTCATTCGAGTGAACGCGCCATCCATTCGCCCGGCCTGCCGGGTTGACGTGACGAAGAGGGGGCGCCTAACTCCGGCGTCATGAGGACCGCCGCGAGGCTGCTGTGGGTGTACCTGGCCGGGGCCCTGTGCTCGTGCGCCGCGCCCGCGCCTCGTGTGTCGCCCGTGGCCCCCGAGGGCGCGACGCCCGTGGGCCCCTTCCTTCCCGAAGCCCGCGCCTTGTTCGAGGGGTGCACGCTGGTGCCGGACCGGGCCGACTCACGGCTGTACCGCTGTGACGGCGTGACGGTGTGGCTGACCGAGCGGGAGGACCTGACGCCCGAGCAGGCATTGACGGAGGCCCAGGCTCGAATCACCGAACGGCTGGGGCCCGGTGCCACGGTGGTGGAGGAAGCGCTGCCGCTGGCGGGAAGTCCGTGGCCCTCGGTCCGGGTCGAGGCGTGCGAGGCGGAGGACTGTCGCGCCGCCGGGTATGCATCCGCTGTCACTGGGACACTGGGGCGGGTGCGGCAGGTCGGGTGCGTGGTCCGGGCGCCCGTGCGGCCTCTGCTGGCGCGCTGCCTGGAGTTGCTCGAGTCCCTCGCCTCGAATGGCAGCCCCGAGGGCGAGACGCTGGGACGCGAGGCGCTGCTCGTTCCGCCGCGCCTGCCGTGGCGGGCCCTGGCCGTGCCGGACGGATGTCAGCTCGCCGCGTCCACGGCGCGCGCGGGACGCATCCGCTGTGAGGGGGCATCGCTGTTGTGGAGCCTCTATCAACCGGCACGGTCCGAGGTGACGGAGCGCTGGCGCTCGCAGAGCGTGGCGGAGCTGGTGGACGCGCTGCCGGGAGCGGGGCCCGTCGAGGATGTGCCCTGCCGGCTGGAGAACCTGGACACGCGATGCGCGCGCTTCACGGTGCCTTCTCCCGAGGGGCCGCTGCTCGTGTGGGCCGCGGCCGTGACGTGGGAGGACCGGGCGCTCTTCGCCGCGTGCAGCCACCGGGCCTCCGAGCCTCCATATCCCGCCGTCTGCAATGGCGCGTTCACCCTGCCTTGATGCTGCGAAGGACGGCACCCCGTGTACGAGCTTCAGGACGTCTCCAAATGCTACGGGGCCACGCAGGCCTTGCATCCGCTCAGCTTGAGCCTGCCGACAGGACGCACCACCGTGCTGCTGGGGCCGAGCGGCTGTGGCAAGTCCACGCTGCTGCGCCTGCTCAACGGGTTGTTGCCGTGTGACACCGGGCGCGTCCTCTTCGATGGCAAGCCTCTGCCCACGGGAGGCGAGGCGCTGCTCGCGGTGCGCCATCGCGTGGGGTACGCGCTCCAGGGTGGCGGCCTCTTTCCGCATCTCACGGGCGAGGAGAACGTCACCCTCATGGCGAGCCACCTGCGCTGGCCCGCGGCGAAGACGCGCGAGCGGCTGGATGCATTGGTGGAGTTGACGCGCTTTCCCACGGACGCGCTGGCGCGCTATCCCTCGCAGCTCTCCGGTGGCCAGCGTCAGCGGGTGGCGCTGATGCGCGCGTTGATGTTGGACCCGGACGTGTTGCTGCTGGACGAGCCACTGGGCGCGTTGGACCCCCTGGTCCGTCACGAGCTGCAAGGTGACCTGCGCGGCATCTTCGCCCGGCTGCGCAAGACGGTGGTGCTGGTGACGCATGACCTGGCGGAGGCGGGCTTCCTGGGGGACAGCATCCTGCTCATGCGAGAGGGACGCGTGGTGCAGCAGGGGCGGCTCGCGGATTTGGAGGCGCGGCCGACGGATGACTTCGTCACCCGGTTCATCCAGGCGCAGCGGCCGCTGCCTGGTGGTGGGCCGGGAGGCGAGGCGTGAGGGGGTGGCTCCTGGTGTTGCTGCTCGTGGGGGCGTGTGGCGGGGCGTCCTCGTCTGGGGACGGCGCGCCCCAGGTGCGCGTGGGCTCCAAGAAGTTCACCGAGTCCGTCATCTTGGGAGAAGCGGTGACGCAGCTCGCGCGGAGCACCGGTGCGCGTGTCACGCACCGGCGGGAGCTGGGCGGTACCACCGTGCTCTGGGAGGCGCTGCGCCGGGGCGAGCTCGACGTGTATCCCGAGTACACGGGTACGCTGCGACAAGAGCTGCTGTCCGGCCGCCACCTGCCGGATGACGCGGCGCTACGGGCGGCCCTGGCCGAGGCCGGGCTGCGGATGAGCGAGCCGCTGGGCTTCAACAACACGTATGCCCTGGGCATGAAGGAAGCGGAGGCCGAGCGGCTGGGCATCCGCCGCATCTCCGATTTGCGCGCCCATCCCTCGCTGCGTTTGGGTTTCAGCAACGAGTTCATGGACCGCGCGGACGGCTGGCCCGCCTTGCGGGACAGCTACCGGTTGCCGCAGCGGGACGTGCGCGGGCTGGACCATGATTTGGCGTACCGGGGCATGGAGAGCGGGTCGCTCCAGCTCACGGACCTGTACTCCACCGATGCGGAGATTCAGGCCTACGGGCTGCGCGTGCTGGAGGACGACCTGCACCACTTCCCCGCGTATGACGCCGTGCTGCTGTATCGCGACGACCTGGAGGCGCGGGCGCCCGAGGCACTGGCCGCGATGCTTCGTCTGGAGGGCCGCGTGTCCGAGGAGGACATGGTGAAGCTCAACGCGCAGGCCCGGCTGGAGCGCGTGTCGGAGGGCCGTGTGGCCTCGGGCTTCCTCGCCACGGCGCTGGGGGTCACTTCGGAAGTGCGTGGGGACGGGCTGGTCTCTCGCGTGTGGAAGCGGACGCGTGAGCACCTGTTCCTGGTGGGGGTGTCGCTGCTGGCGGCGATGGCGCTCGCGGTGCCCTTGGGTGTGTTGGCCGCGCGGCGGCCTCGGCTGGGGCGCGGTGTGCTGGGGCTGACAGGTGTCATCCAGACGGTGCCGTCGCTGGCGCTGCTGGTGGTTATGATTCCGCTGCTGGGAATCGGTTCACGTCCGGCGATTGCCGCGTTGTTTCTCTACAGCCTGTTGCCCATTGTCCGGAACACAGCGGCGGGGTTGGCCGGAATCCCACCCGAGGTTCGCGAGTCCGCGGAGGCATTGGGACTGCCCGCACGGGCGCGGCTGTGGCGCATCGAATTGCCCATGGCGGCGCCGTCCATCCTCGCGGGCATCCAGACGGCCGCGGTCATCAACGTGGGCACCGCCACGCTGGGTGCGCTGGTGGGGGCAGGGGGCTACGGCCAGCCGATTCTCACGGGCATCCGGTTGGATGACGTGCGGCTCATCCTGGAGGGAGCGATTCCCGCCGCCGCGCTGGCACTGGTCGCCAGTGGCCTGTTCGACGTCGTGGAGCGTGTGGTGGTGCCCCGGGGGCTGCGGCTGGGCGCGGCGGCGCGTCCACGTTGAGACCTGGGCGGTTGTCGTCAGGGCTCGTCGAGGGCGTCGAGCTGGACCTGGGCGAGCTCTCGATAGAACGGGACGACTTCAACGGCGAGTAACTCCATGAGCGCCGCGCGCGCCCCGTCCGTGTCGCCCGCTTCCTGCCGTCTGTTCGCTTCAGTCAGCGCTCGTGACAGTCGCCAGGAGCCTTCACGGATTCGCTTTGCGACTTCTCTGAGCAGCTCAGTGGCGCTCGCGTTGCCTTGGAGCGCCAGGGCGACGGTGTCGGACGCGATGGCCACGTCGGATGCGGTGTCACGCAGGAGTGCCCGGATTTCGTCCGTGAGCGCGAGCGGTTCGCCCAAGTCGTTGACGCGGCGGTTGAGCTCCCGGATGGCGTGCCAGGTGCGATGTTCCGGCATCGGAGGCCTCTAGCGCTTTCTGCGGCTGCAGTCTTCATAGGGCCACTGCCGTTGCCCTTCGCAGTACCGGAAACAGGCCTAGCAGTCGCCGTCCCATGTCGGCTTCTTTTGATCCCGACACAGGACGTATGTGTTCAGGCAGTGTTCACGCCAACCGTCGTCGGCGTCGTCTCCTTGATCCATGGTGCTGGTTGGGTTCATGGCTGCATCCAAGGCTCCGATGTAAACGGCCACGCCTGGGTTGCGCATGATGCAGCACGATACGCTGTCGGAGCAGGACGCCAGGGCATAGGCGTTGCTGTGGTCCATGTCGCGGCGGGTGCCGCTGACAGTGGCACTGCTGGAACATCCCAACGCCAAGGCCAAGAAGGCGCACGCCATGAAAGTGGCGATGTTCGGTTTTCGCACGGCACGCAGCCTAGCCGCGGCATGTTCTTCCGGCCCCTCGAACGGGAGCGGTTCGCTCAGACCGGCTCGGCGCTCGAAGCGGGCGAGGCTTCCGTCACGACCCTGGGCGCATCCGCGGCCAGGCCCGCCGCGCACAGCACCACCACCGCCATCCACACGAAGTCCGCCAGCAGCAGGTGCACCAGCTGCATCCACACCGGCGCCAGCAGCAGCAGATTGGTGACGCCCGCGCCCAACTGCACCGCGTAGAGCACGGTGATGGCGGACGCCGCGCGCCGCACGTCCTCCGATGGCCGTGCCCGCGCCACCCACCGTGACGCCAGCACCAGGAACGCGCCCACGCTCACCGCCAGCAGCGGGTGCAGCACCCGCAGCTTGATGAGGATGTGTGCCGTCTCCGAAATATCCTGGCGCAAACCCTCCGCCAGCGTCGTGGACGGGAACAGGGTGTCCCCCAGCGCCGCGATGGCGCCACTCACGCCCAGCACCAGCAGCCCCAGGATGCTCAGGCCCATCAGCGCGCCCGGCAGCCCCTGTCCCCGCAGGCTCAGGGGGGCGCGTCCCCGGGAGAACCAGATGACCAGCGTCTGCGCACCCACCAGCAGGAAGGTGTTCACCAGGTGCACGCCCATCCACAGGGCCCGGCCCACGGAGGCGTTGTCCGCCACGTACTTCAGCAGCACGATGCCCGCGCCGACGAGCGCCTCCGTCATCATGAAGAACAGGGCCCAGGCCGCCGCGCTCCGCACCGGGTGGCCCTTGGCGTGCCCCTTCCGGGCCCAGACGTAGAGCGCCACCGCCAGAATCATCGCCAGGCCGCTCGTCAGCCGGTGCGTGTATTCGATGAGCGTCTGGACGCTGGGGGCCCGGGGGATGACCTCGCCATTGCACACCGGCCAGTGGTCTCCACAGCCGGCACCCGAGCCCGTGGCGCGCACGAACGCACCCCACAGAATCACGACCAGCGTGAAGGCAAGCACCCCCAGGCTGAAGGCCTGGAACCGGCGGGACGAGGCAGCGTGGGTCATCACGCTCCCCCTTAACCCACTTCCACCCCCCGCCGCTGTCCCACACGTCGCTTGGACGCTCACCCCGGCCATCAGCGCGGCTGCTCGGCTGTCGGGCCGGCTGGGCATCCAGTGTATCCGGAATGATTCAGATGGATGCTGCCCTGCATCCATTGGATATGCCCGCCCCCTGTCCGGGCGCGCGGATGATTTCCATTTGAGTCAATCACCCTCCCGGGCATTGGCACGCCGGGTGCTTAACACCCCCCCAGTGCATCCGGTGCCGCGGTGGGCGCCGGAGGCACACATCTTTCGCATGAGGCCGCTTCGGTGGCCTCGGCACCCCGGGTTGGAGTTTCCCCCCTCTCCGACCCGTGGGTGTGTTCTTCCAGAGACGTGGACGCACGCATCTCTGGAGTCGCTTCCCACAGGGGTGTGGGGAAACAGGGTGGAGCGCATCGCGGGCTGAGGCCACTCCTCTGGCTTCAGCCCGCGATGCGCATCTGCTCCGCGCCCAGCACCGCGGGGAACGGCCCGTAGGCCATCGACCGCTCAATCACGTTCCGCAACTCGCGCACGTTGCCGGGCCACGGGTGTGACATCAGCGCGGCGATGGCATCTGGCCCCAGTTGCGGCGGCTCCATGCCCTCGGGCGTGAGCTGCCGGACGAAGTGCCGGGCCAGCGCCACCACGTCCTCGCGCCGCTCGCGCAGCGGGGGCACGCGCACCGGCACCACCTGGAGGCGGTAGTAGAGGTCCTCGCGGAAGCGGCCCTCCCGCACCAGCTGGCCCAAATCCCGGTGCGTGGCCGCCACCACCCGGACGTCCACCTCCACCGGTCGCATCTCCCCCAGCGGGAAGACTTCGCCGTTCTCCAGGAAGCGCAGCAGCTTGGGCTGCACCTCCAGGGGGAGCTCGCCAATCTCGTCCAGGAAGAGGGTGCCGCCGTGCGCGGCGCGGATGACGCCCGGATGGTCCGTGGCCGCGCCGGTGTACGCGCCGCGCCGGTAGCCGAAGAGCTGCCCTTCGAAGAGGTCCCGGGGCACCGCGGCGCAGTTGAAGGCCACGTAGGGCCGCTGCGAGCGCGCGGACAAGGCGTGCAGCGCCCGCGCCACCACCTCCTTGCCGGAGCCGGACTCGCCGGTGACGATGACGGTGGCGCGGCTGGAGGACAGGCTCGCCAGCTCCGAGCGCAGCCGCCGCATGGCGGATGAGGCGGCGATGAAGCCCGGCACGTCCGTATCCCGCACGTCCGTGTCGTCACTGGCCAGCGCGGGCACGTCCACCTGGGCGAAGCCTCGCAGGGTGGCGACCTCCATCGCGAAGCCGCCCAGCCGGGACAGCGCCGTCAGCAGCGCGCGGCCGTCCGGGGGCAGGTGGCCCGCGACGCCCAGGCGGAGTCGCCGGCCACAGCCGTCCCCGAACTCCACGGCCTCGGTGGCGGGCACGGAGGTGTTGCCGCCCAGCGGCGTGGCCCGGCCCTGCGAGTCCAGCTCCTCCAGCCGGGGCGCGCAGTGGGGGAAGAGTCCCTCCACCACGGCCAGCAGCTCGCGCTGGATGAGGGGCGCGCCCATGCCGCGCACCGACAGCCGCTCGAAGGGCACCACCAGGGCCTCCGCGCCCAGGCGGGGAGCGCCCTCGGCTTCGCGGGCGGTGGCGTGGGGCTCGCGGGCGACGTAGTGCACGAAGTGCTGCGGGTGCACCACCATGCCCACGCGGCGCAGCTCCGCCTCGCTGGCGGCCAGCAGCTCGCCGGCGGCGGGGTCGCCCTCCATCCGCGCCAGCAGCGCCAGCAGGTGGCGCGTGTAGACGGCCATGCACAGGTCGCCGGTGAGGCTGAAGGTGCCCAGCGCGGCCTCCAGCAGCGACCGGGCCTCGGCGGTGCGCCCGTCCAGGACGTGCAGCAAGGCCTCGAAGCGGTGGAGCAGGGCGGAGTGCCACGCGGACGGCATGCGCTCCAGGAAGGCGCGCGCCCGCCGCAGCAGCACCAGGCCCTCGTCGCGCTGGCATGCGTAGACGCGCGCATACGTCTCGTACAGCAGGCATTCGCGGCGCAGGTAGGGCCAGCCACCCAGCTCCATGGTGCGCTGTCCGGCCGCGGCGAAGCCCTCCGCCGCGCGCTGCGCGTTGCCCTCGGCGAGGTCGGCCAGCGACTCCGCGAACTGGGCATAGGCCCCGGTGAGGGCCCGCTGGATGGTGCCGTCGTAGGCCGTCAGGTGCCGCGACAGCTTGCGCAGGCCCGGGTACCGGCCACTGAGCAGGTACAGCCGCGCGCGCGTCACCGTCAGGTACAGCGGCGTCCAGCGCAGCTCCTCCACCACCGCGTCCGCTTCATCCAGCACGGCCTCGGCTTCCGCGAAGCGCGCCAGCCGCAGCAGGGCCTCGGCCTCCGCGCGCGCGGCGAAGATGAAGGAGAAGCCGCGGACCATGCGCCCGCCATAGGCGGCCTCCCGCGCGCGGCGCACCATCTGGAGCGCCTCGGATGGCTCGCAGGCCTCGTCCAGCCGGCGCTGGGCCAGGAAGGCCAGGTTGCGCGCCTCCAGGAAGGCGTACCCCATCCGCGCCGCGCCCTGCGCCACTTCGCGGAAGCGGCGCGTGGCCAGGGTGGCCTCACCGCGCAGGGCCGCCTCGTGGGCGCAGGCGTCCTCGGCGAGCAGTCGCAGGGCCGGGTCCTTCACCCCCACGAGCGCATCCTCCAGTCGTCCGGACCCGTGGGTGATGCGCTCCGCCTCGCCCAGGTAGAAGCCGCAGGCGACCTCGGCCATGCGCAGCTGGCAGCGCACCTCCGGGTCGTCGTGGTTGGCCAGCAGCGCCTCCGCGCGCGCCACGTAAGCGGCGGACTTGTTCGCGTCGAACAGCTTCCCGTCCGGTGACGCGTAGAGGTTGGCCGCCATGGCGAGCACGCGCAGCTCCACCTCTTCGGGAAGGATGCCGGCGTCCGCGAACGCCAGGTGGGGCAGCAGCGTGGTGAAGGCACCCCGGCTGTCCTCGCGGCCCCAGCGCTGGAGATAGGCCAGTCCCACCGCGGCCATGGCCCGCGCGCCCGGAGTGCGCAGCAGGCCCGAGGCCAGCAGTGACAGCAGTTCCTCTTCGGCGGCTCGCCACTCGGCCCGCGTCAGGTGGGTGACGCTGGGGAGGATGCGAGACAGCTCCTCGGGATGCAGCTCCTGCCGCCGGGACGCGGAGACGACGGGCGTGGGGGCCCCTCCTCGCGCGGCGAACTGGCGGAGCGCCACGGCCACGCGGCCTCGCGGACGGCGGGCCTGGGGGGCTTCGCTCGGCAGCTCCCAGCGGTAGACGGTGAGAGGGGTGACGCCCAGCAGGCGAGCAAACGCCGCGCGGCTCTGCTCACCTCGCAGGGCGCGGATGGTCTCGGGTTCCCACCCGGCGCTCTCCCCCTTCTCCTCCGGTAACTCCACGGCACCTGCCCCCTTTTTCGCCCCCCGCCAGGGCACATTCTCTACGGAGTTTCCCAGGACGAATGCAAACGGTTGAGCATTTCCGTTTGTTGCACCCTGCATATGCAGCAGGCGACGAATGGCGCGCATCCCCTCCCTGCGGGGACGTGTCGTCGTTATCGTCACCCCGTGCCTCGCGGACGTTCCCAGCCTCCGATTTCCCCGCCTTCCCGTCTCCAATATGAACGCCTGCTCAGGTTGGAGGACGCGCTTTCGGAGGGTCGTGCGCGTGAGGACGCGGCGGTGGAGGCCTGGGTGCGCCGTACCGGGCAGATGCCGCCCCGGAAGATTCGCCGGAAGTGGGAGAAGCAGTGGCGGCGGGAGGCGAAGCACGCCGCCCGCCGCGCCGAACGGGAGGTGCTGTCCAACCGCTCTCGCAACCCCGCGCGGGGCGCCGCCTACGTCACCGCGTCGATAACGTGCGTGCTGATTGCCCTGGCGCAGCCCCGCAGGCTGTGGTGGCTGGTCTTCGTGGCCCTGGGCTTCTTCCTGGCTTCGTTGAAGCACCTGGAGCGCCCCCGTCGTGACGAGGGCCGTGCGCGCGACGCTGGAGCTCCGGAGCGGGCGCCCGTGGGTGTCTCGGCGGGGGAATCGGACGCCCGGGTGGCGAAGGTGGATGCCCTCTGCGTCCGGCTGATGGAGGCCCTGCGCGAGGGGCCCGCGGTGCTGCGCGAGCTGGTGCATGCGCCGGAGCGCACGGTGGAGGCCCTGCGACAGGGCTGTCACGCACTGGTGCGCCGTGAGCGGGAGCTGCGGGCGCTGGCGCCACCGGATGAGGCCCAGCGGCTGGACGCCGAGCGGGACGCGCTGGCCGCGCGGGTGGCTTCGGAAGAGGACGCGGTGGTGCGGGAGCGGCTGGCCGGCGCGCTGGCCGCGCTGGAGGCGCAGCGGCGTCAGCGCGCGGAGCTGGCCACCGCGGCGGCGCGGCTCGAGGCGGAGCACATGCGCCTCTACTACACCCTGGAGGGCCTCTACGCGCAGGTGCTGCGGGTGCGCTCGGCGGACACCGCGGGGGAGGACATCGCTGGGCTGGGGCTGCGGCAGAGCGTGGAGCAGCTCGGCGCGGAGGTGGAGGCGGTGACGCAGGCGCTGGAGGAGGTCCACGCCGCGCCCGGCGGTGGTGGCCGGACGCGGACGCGGTAGAGGCCTGGAGCGTGGGTCACGCCGGTGTGCTGTCCGGCGCGTCTACGTGGGACGCGGTTCGCGGTGGGACGGCCGCCCTCGCCCCCGGCGCTCAGCGGACCTCGGGGCAGTCCCAGACGTTGCGCGTGCCCAGGGGGCGGCAGGTGCAGACGTAGTCGGACCAGATGCCATCCGTACACTGCTGCGTCGTGCCCGGGCCGGGGCACGACGTGTAGTGGAGGTTCCAGCAGAACTGGAGCAGCGGCGGCCGACTGGCGTCGGCGGCCTCCTGGCTCACGAGCTCCTCCGGGTCCACGTCCACCGACAGGTCCTCCGAATCGAAGTCGGACGAGGCGAACGCGGGCAGGGATAGGGACAGGGCGATGAGGAAAGCCTTCTTCATGGGACGGACTCCGTGGGGTGAGAGGGATTGCAGCTGAAGACGAAGCAACTCGAATCCTGGGGAGGCACCTCTATCGTTACCGGTGTGAGGCCGCGAGCGCCTGGGGCTCCTGCTGCGGTGCCTCGGAGGTGGCGGGAAGCAACGGGCCCCCCTCGTATTCCACCCCCTTGGGGTAGGGGAATTCCAGGCCATTGGCGGTGAAGGCCTCGATCAGCAGCCGGTTGAGAAGCCGCTTCACGTCGAAGTGTGTCCCTGGCTGCACCTTGGCTTCGATGCGCATGGTCATCCAGCTCTCGTCCATGCTCTCGATACCCAGAAGCTTGGGGATTTCGGACACCTTCCCCTGCGACAGCATGGGCACCTGCTCGCACACCTGGCGAATCACATCCATCACCTTCTTCAGGTCGCTTTCGTAGGCCACGGCCATGTCCACAATGGCCAGCGTCCAGCCGCGGCTGTAGTTGATGACATTCTTGACCTCGCCATTGCGGAGGATGTGAAGGCGCCCGAAGCGGTCGCGAATGCGGGTGATGCGAGGCGTTATCTCCTCCACCACGCCCTCTGTATCGTTGATGCGGATGTAGTCGCCGTTCAATATCTGGTCTTCGAAGAGCAGGAAGACGCCGTTGACCATGTCCGTAACGATGGCCTGCGAGCCCAGGCCCACGGTGAGGCCGACGATGCCGGCGCCCGCGAGGATGGGGGTGGGGTCCACGCCAATGTCGCTGAGCACCATCATCCCCACCAGGAAGTAGACTAGGTATTTGGAGGTGCTCTGGATGAGGGCGACGAAGGTGTTGCGCCGCCGGGTCGCATCATCCAGGTCGGGGCCGTCCACCTTGAATGCCGGGCGATGAGCAGCCGGACGAACTCCACGACGACGCTGGCGGCGAAGAACAGGGCGATGACGCGGATGAGCACCGGCCCGTACGGAGCAAAGAGTTCCAGGCCCTGGAACCGGCGGATGATGAGGGTCGCCACCGAGATGTAGACGATGGCCTCCAGGCTCTTCTGCCCCACCGGTAGCAGCCGGCTGAGCGCCATGAAGTACTCCTCGTACTTCGTGGCCGTGTTCTTCGCCGCCCAGGTCCCGACCAGCCGCCCTGACATCAGGTGCAGCAGCGACACCGCCAGGCGCCCGCCGCTGATGGACATCAGCACGAAGAGGATGGTGCCAATGAGCCAGTCGAACACGGTTGGGAGTTGCAGCGAGGTGAGCGCCAGGCCCACCACGAAGTAGGCCAGCACCAGCTTGATGAAGCCGGGGCCCTGCTCCATCGCCTTCTGGGCATGTGCCCTGTGTTCCGGGGGCAGTTGCCATTCATTCAACCTGCGTTCGATTCGCACCAGGAGCTGGCGGGCCGCTCGATCCAGCACCAGGAAGGCCGCCATCAACAGCACCAGCAGCCCCGCACCGCGCCCCAGGTCCGCCAGCCCTTCCGCCGTCACCCCCGCAAGCAAGGCATTGAAGTGGGGGGCCAGGTCCTTCTCCGCCCACAGGGCGAAGCCCAGCACCGCGATGCCGGCGACCACCACCACCAAGGACAGGAGGGCGGCGCTCAGCCGGGCGCGCTTGCGAAGGGCGTCGGCCGCCTGCTCCAGCGCCTTCAGCCCCACCAGCCGGATGCCCCGGTACAGCAGCGCGCTGGAGCCCACGAGAAGGGCCCAGAGCGCGAGCAGCATCAATGTCACGCTCAGGCCGACGAGCCAGGCGTTATTCAATTCGACCGTATCCGCGATTCTGAAGATCTCCATGCAATGCGTGCATATCATGCCGATGGACGCGCTGCGTCTCAGGCTACTCGCTGATGGCGGCGCGAGGCGGAGGCTGCTGCGCCGTGTCCTCCGTCGCCGCGATGCGGACGGACTTGATGTTGACGAACTCGTGGATGCCCACGTCCGCCAGCTCGCGCCCGTGGCCGGAGTGCTTCACGCCGCCAAACGGAAGCCTGGCGTCCGACGCCACCAGCGCGTTGACGAACACCATGCCCGCTTCGATGCCGTCGATGAAGCGCCGCTGCTCGGCTTCGTCTTGCGTCCACACGCTGGCGCCCAGGCCGAACGGCGTCGCGTTGGCCAGCTCCAGGGCGTGGTCCACGTCACGCGCGCGCAGCAGCGTGGCCACGGGGCCGAAGAGCTCGTCGTGGAAGGCGGGGGCTTGGGGCGGGGGCTCGGCCAGGACGGTGGCCGGGTAGAAGTTCCCCGGACCCTCCAGGGGCTTGCCGCCCAGGAGCAGCCTCGCGCCGGCCTTCACGCTCGCCTCCACCTGGGCATGGAGCCCGTCGAGGATGCCGCGCGTCGCCAGGGGACCCAGGTCCGTCTTCGCATCCATGGGGTCGCCCACGGTGACGCGCTTCATCCGCTCCACGAAGCGACGCTCGAACTCGGGGTAGATGGCGTCGGCGACGATGAAGCGCTTGGCGGCGATGCAGGACTGGCCGTTGTTGATGAGGCGCGCGGACACCGCCGTCTCCACCGCCTTCTCCAGGTCCGCGCTGGGCATGACGATGAACGGGTCACTGCCGCCCAGCTCCAGCACCACCTTCTTGATGGCCTTGCCCGCGGCGGCGCCCACGGCCCGGCCCGCGCCCTCGCTGCCGGTGAGCGTCACCGCGCGCACGCGGCGGTCTTCGATGACGCGATTGACGTCGGCTGACTCGATGAGCAGCGTCTGGAAGGCGCCGCGTGGGAAGCCCGCCTGAAGGAAGAGTTCCTCCAGGGCCAGCGCGCACTGGGGCACGTTGTGGGCGTGCTTGAGCAGGCCCACGTTCCCCGCCATCAGCGCGGGCGCGGCGAAGCGGACCACCTGCCAGAAGGGGAAGTTCCACGGCATGATGGCCAGCACGGGCCCCAGGGGCTGGTAGCGCACGAAGGCGCGGCCGGTGCCCATGTCGACGAGCCTGTCGCGCAGGAGGGATTCGCCCTTGTCCACGTAGTAGCGGCAGGCCGTGGCGCACTTCTTCGCCTCGGCCTTGGCGGCGTCGAAGGGCTTGCCCATCTCCTGCGTCATGATGCGGCCGTAGCGGTCGGCCTCGGCCTCCAGCAGGTCGGCCGCGCGCCGCAGCCAGGTGACGCGGTCGGCGAAGGTCGTCTCGCGGTAGGCGCGGAACGTGTCGGCGGCCGTCTGGAGCTTCGCCTCCAGTTCCTCGGCGGAGAGGGGCGTGAAGGTGCGCAGCGTCTTGCCGGTCGCCGGGTCGATGGTGGAAATGGCCATGGAAGTGCCTCCTTGGGGCCCTGTGATAGCAGCCAGGCGCGGGGAGCCCGTGCCGCTCGTGGCCCGAGCGTCCAGCCGTTCACTCCAGGGCTTTCGCGGCCCCGGCCCCTCCTTTATATGGGGGGCAGGACTGGAGACTGCCATGGCCGACATCATCCGCGAGCGCCGCTTCAACTTCCTCATCGCTGGGGTGCTGTCCTTTTTCATTCCCGGCCTGGGACAGCTCTACAAAGGCCAGTTCCTGCGCGCCGTCCTGTGGTTCCTGATGGTGGGGGCCGGCTACTGGTTCTTCCTCATCCCGGGCTTCGTCCTGCACTTCTTCTGCGTCCTCGGCGCGGCCTTCGGCAGCGCGGGCAGCGACCGCATCCGTCTTCCCGGATAGCCAACGTTCAGCGCGGGAGACGTCCCGCCGGACGCCGGAGTGCATACAGTCACCGCCATGTGGCGGAGGCTCTGGCAGTGGATGTCGGGATGGGACGTGGCGGTGACGCGGCCATTGGGGCTGCTGTTGTTGTTGCTGGTCTGCTGTCTGAGCTTCATCGCCCTGTCAGACGAGGTGGCCGAGGGCGAGACGCAGCAGCTCGATGAACGCATGCTGTTGGCGCTGCGCAATCCCGAGGACCCGGCGCGGCCTCGCGGGCCCTGGTGGCTGCGGCGCACGGCGGAGGACGTGACGGCGCTGGGCGGCGTTCCCGTGCTGACGCTCGCCACCATGGCGGTGTGTGGCTTCCTCCTGCTGGTGAGGCGCTACCGGACGCTGCTGCTCGTGCTGGGCGCGACGCTGGGTGGCGCGGGCCTCAATGTCTTGCTCAAGCAGTTCTTCGCCCGGCCTCGGCCATCCGTGGTGCCGCACCTCACCGAGGTGGTCAGCCAGAGCTTCCCCAGTGGGCACGCCATGCTGTCGGCCACCGTGTACCTCACGCTGGGCGCACTGCTGGCTCAGCTCGCCGAGCGCAGGCGACTCAAAATCTACATCCTCACCGTGGCGCTGCTGCTGCCGTTCCTCGTGGGTCTGACGCGCGTCTACCTGGGCGTGCACTACCCCACGGACGTGCTTGGTGGCTGGGTGGCCGGACTGGCGTGGGCGCTGCTCATGGCGGTCTGTGCGCGGACGCTCCGACGGCGGAGCCCTGCGCTGCGCGCGGAGGCCCGGCGCCCGGTGGAGTGAAGCGCGGCGGGCCGCGTCGTGCCGTCCACCCCATGGCGCCGTTCACTGCGCGAAGCTCCACTGTGCCACTGTGCCCAGGCGTCCTGTTGGGCCCTGGTCCCAGACCTGGCGCCGTGAGAGACATGGGCCCATGAGCCTGTGGGACTGGCTGTCGCGATGGAGCTGGGGCGGCGCGCCGGTGCCCGCCTTCTACGACGAGTCCTACCGGCTGCCCCTCGCCGGCATCGAGTCCTCCGTGGGCATCGAGCCGCGCGGCGTGGACTTCACCACCTGGTATCTCCTGGAGGCCCGCGCGCTGCGCTCCCAGGACGTGCACCACCCGCAGCCGGTGAGCCTCGCCGAACTGTCGCGCGTGCATGACGCCGCCTACCTGGAGTCGCTCGGCCAGCCGGAGACGCTGGCGCGCATCTTCGCCACCAACCCCGCCGACGTGCCAGTGGACGCGCTGCTGTCCAACCTGCGGCGGGTGTGCGGCGGCACGCTGGGCGCGGCGCGGCTCGCGGTGGCGCGCAAGGGCCCGGTGGTGAACATGGCGGGCGGCTTCCACCACGCCGGTCCGGCGCGCGGCGGCGGTTTCTGCGCGGTGAATGACATCGCGATAGCGCTCGCCGCCCTCCACGCGGATGGCTTCGACGGACAGGCCGTGGTGCTCGACCTGGATGCCCACCCGCCGGATGGCACGGCGGAGTGTCTGGCGGGCCAGAAGCGGGCCTGGATTGGCTCGCTGTCCGGCAGCGACTGGGGCGCGCTGTCGCCCGAAGTGGATGAGACGCGCGTCCCCGAGGACACGGACGACAGGACGTACCTGGCCCTGCTCGACGGCCTCCTGGAGCGCATGCCCCGGCCGGACGTGGCCTTCGTCATCGCGGGCAGCGACGTGCTCGCGGGAGACCGCTTCGGCCGCGTGGGCCTGTCCCTGGACGGCGCCCGTCGCAGGGACCGGGCCGTGGCGCGCGCCCTGCGTGGCATCCCCAGCGTCTGGCTTCCAGGCGGGGGCTATCACCGCGACGCGTGGAAGGTGTTCGCGGGCACCGTGCTCGTCCTCGCGGGGCAGGGCCGTCGCCGCATCAAGGCGCGCTATGACCCGCTGAGCGCGCGCTATCAGCGCATCGCCCGCTCACTGACGCGCGAGGGCGCGACGCCGCTGGACGAGCCCATCACCCAGGAGGACCTGGAGGGCTCCCTCGGCCTGAGCGGCGGCCAGCGCCAGCCGCGCATCCTCGGCTACTACACGGCGCAGGCGCTCGAGTACGCCTTCTTCCGCTACGGCCTCCTCTCCTTCGTGGAGCGGCTCGGCTACAGCCGGCTGCGCGTGGCGGTGGGCTCCGTGGGGGAGGGAGACCGGATGGAGGTGCACGGCTGCGCGGCGGGCCAGGAGCACCTGCTGGTGGACTGCGTCGTGGAGCGCCGCGTGCTGGCGGGGGAGCCCTTCCTCTTCGTCAACTGGCTCAGCCTGCGCCACCCTCGCGCCCGCTTCAGCGAGGGGCGCTCGCGGCTCCCCGGCCAGGACGTCCCGGGCCTGGGCCTGGCGCGCGAGGCGACGGAGATGCTGCTCGTGATGGCCCGGCGCCTCGTCCTGGCGGGCGTGGCCTTCCGTCCCATGTGGTTCCACCTGGCGGCGCTGGCGCGCGCGCGCTTCCGCTTCCTCGACCCGGCGCGGCAAGGGCGCTTCGAGGCGCTGCTGCGCGACCTGGGGCAGCTGCCCCTCCTGCAGGTCTCCCAGGCGGTGGTGGACGGCCACGTCCTGCTCAACGGTCAGCCCTACGCGTGGGAGGCGAGCGACATGGTGTCGCGCCTGGAGCCCGCGGCCGGAGACGTGGAGGCCATTGCCCGGGAGCGTGAGCGCTGCCAGTTCACCTGGGAACCCACCCGGCTGGCCACCGGAGCATGATAGGGAACGGGCGTGGACCTGGACGCGCTTCGCCGTGAGCAACACAAGCGCCGGCTCTCCTGGATGCCGTGGCTCTACTTCGTCCTCAAGCCCCGCCACCGCGAATGGGCGGATGCCTGGCAGCGCGAGGTGCAGGCGCTGCTGCGCGAACTGGAGACGGTGGACATCGCGGAGGGGTGCTTCATCGCCCCGGAGGCGCGCATCTTCGCCGAGCCCGGACGCACCGTCTCCATCGGCCCCGGGTGCAGCATCGCCGCAGATGTCTTCCTCCACGGTCCCGTGTCACTCGGACCCCGGGTGAGCATCAACGCCCGGGCGAGCCTGGACGGCGGCGCCGCGGGCATCCGCATCGGCGAGGGCACCCGCATCGCCACCGGGGCCACCCTCTACGCCTTCGACCACGGCATTGCCCCGGACCGGCCCGTGCGCGAGCAGCCCGTCACCTCGCGGGGGCTCGTCATCGGCGCGGACGTGTGGGTGGGGGCCAATGCCGGCATCACGGACGGTGTCACCGTGGGGGACCACGCCGTGGTGGCCATGGGGGCCGTCGTCACCCGGGATGTGCCGGAGTGGGCCATTGTCGCGGGCGTGCCGGCCCGCGTCGTGGGGGACCGGCGGCAGCGGCCCCGCTCAGGTGCTCCGGGTGGATGGGAGCCCGAAGACGGAGCGTGAACTTCTCCCGCCTTCATTGACTTCCAGTTATTGAGACCCAATATGCTTCGGGTCGACGTCGCCACGGGAGGGGAACCGCAGGGTCTGGATTCGCTCCCGGCAGCCGTAGGTGCTGTCAGGGCTCCGGCCCCTCTCCGATGAGGCGCTAGGGAGGCCAGCACGTGGCAGACGAGCAACGGGACGCGGCGGTCATGGACGCTCCCGGGAAGGCTTCAGGGACAGTTCCCGCCGACATGGCGTGTGAGCTGCTCCCTCCCATGAAGTCGCAGGCGTCACACGCCGGGAGCCAGGTGGAGTCCGAGCGTTTCCAGCACCTGTCCGAGCTGCTGCACGAGGTGGTGTTCCAGCTCGACGCGCAGGGGCGGCTCACGGTGCTGGGGGGGGCCTGGGCGCGGCTCACCGGGACGCCCGTGTCCGCGTGGCGGGGCCGCGCGCTCCTGGAGGCCATCCACCCGGAGGACCGCGAGCGCGCCCAGGCGTTGCTGGCGTACACGCCCGGCACCGCCGTTTCGCGCCAGGAAGTGCGCGTGGACACGGGCGGCGGCCATGGCGTCCGCTGGGTGGAGCTGTCCGCCCGGGCCCTGGCCACCGTGCCGGGCGAGGTGATGGGGACGCTCCTGGACGTGACGTCGCGGCGCACCGCCGAGGAGGCCGTCACCACCCGCGAGCGCTACCTGGAAGCCATGGTGCAGGTGCAGCGGCGGATGATGGGGCACGAGCTGCCGGATGACCTGTACGGCGCCGTCGTCGAGCCGCTGGGCCACGTGTCCGCTGCCAGCCGCGTCTACGTCTTCGAGATGCACTTCGCCGAGAACGGCACGCTGCTGGCGTCGCAGCGCGCGGAGTGGTGCGAGCCCGGGGTTCCTCCCAACCTGGAGGACCCCAACATGCACGGCCTGCCCTTCGACGAGGCCCTGCGGCCCCACCAGTCCGAACAGCTGCAGCGCGGCGAGCCGGTGCAGGGCCAGCCGCGAGACTTCTCGGAGCTGCTGGCGCCCATGCTGGAGGCGCAGGGCGTCCGCTCCGTGCTGCTGCTGCCCATGCACGTCCACGGGCAGCTCTTCGGCGTCATCGGCTTCGACAACTGTCGCGAGCCCCATTCCTGGGGCCCCATCGAGGTGAACCTGCTGTCGGGTGCGGCGGGCGCGCTGTCCCTGGCGCTGGAGCAGCGCACGGCCAACGCGCTGCGCATGCGCACGGAGACGACGCTGCGGCGCACCGAGGCCGGCGTCCACCTGCTCATCGAGGCCTTCCCGGACCCGGTGCTGGTGCACGTGGGCGACGGCGTGCTGCTCTCCGTCAACCCGGCGCTGGTGCAGTACCTGGGCTTCCGCGACGCCTCGGAGCTGGTGGGCCGCCACATGCTGGACCTGGTCCGCCCCGAGGACCGGGGGGCCGCGCAGCTCCACCTGAGCCAGGCGCTGGAGGGCAAGAGCGCGGCGCGCGTGGTGGAGATGCCGCTGGTGCGCAGCGACGGCGAGGTGGTGGTGGCGGACCTGGTGACGCTGGCCGTGGTGCTGGATGGCTCGCCCGCGCGCATCACCGTGGCGCGCGACTTCACCGAGCGCAAGCGCACCCAGGCGCAGCTCATGCTGACCGACCGCATGGCCTCCATGGGCCTTCTGGCCGCCGGCATCGCCCACGAGCTGAACAACCCCCTGGCCTACGTGCTGTCCAACCTGGACTTCCTCCACAGCGCCGTGGGCGGCGTGCGTCCACGGATGCTCTCCCCGGAGGACATGGTGGAGCTGCGGCAGGTGCTCGACGACGCCCGCGAGGGCGCCGAGCGCATGCGCCAGATTGTCCGCCAGCTGCGCGTCTTCTCCCGCGTGGAGGACGGCAAGGAAGAGTCGGTGGACGTCCACGCGGTGCTCGAATCCGTGACGCAGATGGCCGCCAGCGTGGTGCGCGCCCGCGCCCGGCTGGTGAAGGACTACGGGGAGGTGCCGCTCGTCCGTGGCAACGAGGGCAAGCTGTTCCAGGTCTTCCTCAACCTCCTCATCAACGCCGCGCACGCCATCGAAGAGGGCGACTCGGAGGCGAACGAAATCCGCCTCACCACCCGCGCGGAGGTGGGCGGCCGGGTGATGGTGGTGGTGAGCGACACGGGCCAGGGCATCCCCCCGGAGCACCTGCGCCGCATCTTCGACCCCTTCTTCACCACCAAGTCCTCCGGCCTGGGCACCGGCCTGGGGCTGTCCATCTGTGACACGATTGTGACGGCGCTGGGCGGCCACATCTCCGTGGAGTCGTCGGTGGGGGCCGGCACCACCTTCCGCGTGGCGCTCAACCCCGCGCCGCCCAAGGCCCCGGCGAACCGGCCGGGCGCGTGAGCGCTGAGACGGCCGGTGTCACCTCCGGCCTTCGCGCGGACTGTAGCCCTCTCGACGGCTCGTTCTTCCGGTACTGCGCGCCCGCCCTGAAGCGTTATCCACTTCCACCCCAGGGGGATGTCCCCTGGCTCCTTGGAGGCAGGCCATGCGCACCCACTTCGTCCGGCACCTGCTGGCGCTCTCGCTCGTGCTCGCGACGGGCGCCCAGGCGGCCAGCCAGCCCTGGCGGACCTCCCCCCATCCCGAGTCCGCCGCGTCCGGCCTGACGGGCGCGTGCGAGGACGCGCGGGAATTCCTGCTGGGCACGGGCAGCGCCGACATCACCGGCCCCGCCGCCGAGGTGGGGATGATGGGCTACGGCATGGTGGAGCAGCAGACCACCGGCATCCACCAGCGGCTGCGCTCGCGCGCGTTCGTCATCGCCTCGCCCTGCAACGGCAAGCGGGTGGCCTTCGTCAGCGCGGACCTGGGCATGGTGTTCCAGGCGGTGAAGCAGCAGGTCGTGGAGCGGCTGCGCGCGCGTTATGGCGACCTGTACACCGACGACAACGTGCTGCTGAGCGCCACCCACACCCACTCCGGGCCCGGGGGCTATTCGCACTACACCTTCTACAACCTCACCACGCTGGGCTTCTCGCCGCAGAACTTCGAGGCCATCGTCTCCGGCATCGTCGCCTCCATCGTCCGGGCGCATGAGCGGCTCGCCGAGGGCACGCTGCGCCTGTCGTCGGGGGAGTTGTTCGGCGCCAGCCGCAACCGTTCCCCCAACGCCTACCTGCTCAATCCAGCCGAGGAGCGCGCCCGCTACGCGCACGACGTGGACACGCGGATGACGCTGCTGCGCCTAACCCGCGCGGATGGCACCGACATGGGGCTCATCAACTGGTTCGCGGTGCATGCCACGTCCATGGGCAACGGCAACACGCTCATCAGCGGCGACAACAAGGGCCTGGCCTCGTACCTCGCCGAGCAGGCGCAGGGGGCCGGGGACACGTTCGTCGCCGCCTTCGCCAACGCCAACGAGGGCGACGTGACGCCCAACATCCTGGGCGGCACCCACGGCGGCGGCGCCAATGACTTCGAGGACACGGACCTCTCTGGCCGCAAGCAGTACGACTTCGCCGCGAAGCTGTGGGCGGAAGCGAAAACGCCGCTCACGGGCGGCGTGGACTACCGGCATGTCTACGTGAAGATGGACGCGGTGGACGTGGCGCCATCCTTCGCGGACGGCGCGCCGCGAGCCACCTGCCCGGCCGCCATCGGCGTGTCCATGCTGGCGGGGGCGGAGGACGGGCCGGGTGTCGGCGTGGAGGGCGTCACCTGCGCCGCTGGCCAGAACGCCTGGGGGCAGTTCAGTTGCTCGCTCGCCACCACGCCGTGTCAGGCGGAGAAGCCCATCGTCCTGGAGACGGGCAGCATGCGGCCCTTCCCTTGGACGCCGGAGGTGCTGCCCCTGCAACTGGTCACCATCGGCAACCTGGCGCTGGTGGCGGTGCCCTTCGAGCTGACGACCATGGCCGGACGCCGCCTGCGCGACACCGTGGAGACAGCGCTGGCGCCCGCGGGCGTGACGGACGTCGTCATCGCGGGCCTGTCCAATGCCTATTCGGGCTACGTGGCCACCCGCGAGGAATACGCGCGCCAGGACTATGAAGGCGCCTCCACGCACTTCGGCCCGTGGACGCTCGCGGCCCTCCAGCAGAACTTCCACCTGCTGGCCACGTCGCTGCGGGACGGCGCCGGTGTGCCGCCCGGGCCCACGCCCAGGGACTTGCGCAAGGAGCAGCTCAGCCTGCAACCCGGCGTGGTGTTCGACGACAAGCTCTTGTGGGTGGACTTCGGCGAGGTCGTCACCGACGCGCGGCCCACGTACTCGCGCGGCGACACGGCGAGCGCCACCTTCTGGGGGGGGCATCCCAAGAATGACCTGCGCCTGGAGGGCACCTTCCTGCGCGTGCAGCGGCGCGAGCCGGACGGCACCTGGACGGACGTGGCCACCGACGCGGACCCGGCCACGCGCTACCAGTGGCGGCGCGAGAACTGCGTGCCCACGTTGGCGTGCTCCCACGTCACCGTGACGTGGGGCATCCCCGGCGACACGGTGCCGGGCACGTACCGGCTCGTCCACGAAGGCAACTGGAAGTCGGGCTGGGACGGCAACGTGCGGCCCTACTCTGGTGCCTCACGGACCTTCACGGTGAAGTGACGCGCGGCCCGCGTCAGAGCACCACCTCCGCGCGCATCAACGTGGACGCGGGCGTGGTCAGCCGGTGGGGCTGCACGCGGCGGATGAGCTCGCACAGCCGGGCGGATGGGTTGATGAACTGCACGCCCACGCCCGTGGACAACATGCCCCATGTTTGCGCCTGGGCGGCGTCCACGTGGCGCACCACCTCGCCCGCGCACTCCACCAGCTCGCCGGCCAGCAGCAGGGTGAACTCCAGCCGGTTGAACAGGCGCGGGAAGGGGTCCGCGCAGCACATGAAGAGCCCGCCCCGGCTCAGCTCCGTGCACAGCACCTCCACGTCGCCCGCGCCGGAGCGGCGCCGCACGCGCGCCACCCACGTCAGGGGTGGGGTGAGCATATTGGGCTCCGTCGCCGGGCCCTCCGTGTCCAGCCACGCCAGGGACGGCACCGGCGTGTGGCTGCGCGGCGGCGGCGTCTGGGGCGACAGGGCGTCCGCCAGCGGCTGGGCGGCGGCCAGCAGCAGGGCCTCCTTGAACTCCAGCGCGGTGGCGTAGCGGTCCTCGCAGCGGCGCGACAGCGCGCGCAGCAGCACCTCCGACAAGGCGGGCGGCACCCCGGGCACCAGCAGGTGCGGCGGCGGCGCGCCCACCGGGCCCGTGCCCAGCGCCAGCTCCACCATCTGCCCCCGCTCGAAGGGCAGCTGCCCCGTGGACAGGTAGTAGGCCGTCACCGCCAGCGCGTAGATGTCCGCGCGACCGTCCACCGGCTGCCCCGCAGACTGCTCGGGCGCCATGTATGCCGGCGTGCCCAGGACGATGCCCGCCGCTGTCTCGTCCTCACCCGGGTGGGGACGGCGCGCCTTGGCCACGCCGAAGTCCAGCACGCGCAGCGACGGCGGCTCGCCCGCGTGCCGCACCACGAAGAGGTTGTCCGGCTTCAAGTCCCGGTGCACCACGCCGCACCGGTGCGCCGCGTCCAGCGCGTCACACGCCTGCGCCAGCAGCGACACCAACGCCGCGGGCACCATGGGCCGGGGCAGGTGCGACATGGGCACGCCTTCCAGGTACTCCATGACGAAGTAGTGGATGCCGCCGGGCGCCTCGTTGATGTCGAAGATGTGGACGATGTTCGGATGGCCCACCACGTTGACCGTGCGTGCTTCCGCGTAGAAGCGCGCGCGCAGGCTTTCGTCCCGGCCCAGGTGGGGGTGCAGCACCTTCACCGCCACCCGTGCGCCAATGCGCGTCTGCTCGCCCAGGTAGACGGTGCCCATCCCTCCAGCGCCCAGCCGGCGGACCAGCCGGTAACTCCCCAACGTCTGGCCCGTGAGGTCCACGGGAGGGGCTTCCGCGTCGCCCGTGGACAGGTACACCTGCGTCCAGGGCTCGCCGCCACACGCCACATCGTAGGGATGCTCGGTCAGACAGAGCTCGCAGTGCATGGTTCCCTGAAGCAGACACCAGGGCGGCGCCCGGGCGCGCATCACCCCGGGCACGCACCGTCTGTCAGGTGGCAATGCGGCGCCGCTCCGTCGACCAGCGGACCGGTGACTCCTGCCGTGGGACGGCTGGCCTCAGCTCGCGGCGAAGGGGGCGGCGTCGACGCGCACACCCACGTACGACGGGAAGCGTGGCACGCCGTCGTTGGACAGCTCCTGGTAGCGGAAGGTGATGATGGCACCCACGGGTGGCGGCGATGCGCGCTCCGCGTCCGACAGGCCCGTGCCCACGCTGAAGCGCGTGCCGTTACGCAGCACCACCTCCAGCGCGCCCAGGCGGCCCTTGTGGCGGCCCGCGCCAGCCACGTGTCCCACCACGCGCGCTTCGTCGTCCTTGAAGCTCTTCACCTTGAGCAGCGTGTGGGAGCGGCCCGCCTCGTAGCGCGAGCCGGGCTGGCGCAGCATCAGGCCTTCTCCACCCAGTGCCTCCACGCGCGCCAGCTCCGCGCGCAGGTGCGGCGTGCCGTCACAGCGCGCGTGGGCGTGCCACTGCGCATACGCGGGCTTCGCCTCCTCCATCCACTGTCGGCAGCGCTCCAGCCTCGCCTCGAAGGTGCCTTCCACGCCGGGCGCGTCGAAGGCGACGAAGGCCAGCTCCTTCCAATCGTCGCTGCGGTCCTGCCGGCGGACGATGCTCACCGTGCGTTGAAAGCGCTTGCGCCCGCCGAACAGCTCACCGTCGAGCGGGAAGTCCGGCAGCCCCGCGGTGAACCACTCCGGCGCGAGGAACGCGTTGCCCAGCCGCGACCAGAACTGCTTCCCGTCCCAGTACGCGCGCACGCCGTCCAGCTTCTCACTCATCCACCAGCCGGTGAGGTCCACGTCGTTCTCCCACGACTGGGCCAGCAGCAGGGGCGGGGCCTTGGTGTCGTCGCTGGCCGACGTGCTCCTCGTCGGACGCGCGGGGACCGCGGGTGCGCCGGATGCGTCACCGCCGATGCGCGCGTCCTCCGCGGCGTCTCCGCGCACGCGGCGCAGGTGCTTGCAGGTGCGCCGCTCGATGGCCACCGACTGGTTGCGCCAGGCGGGGCACGAGCACGAATACACACCGCCGGTGTTCTTGAGGATGTAGGGCTTGGAACCCGAGCCCTGAACCGAGACCTGCTCCCCGTCCGCGATGTCCGCCATGACCGACCCTCCGTGCCGCATCCGGAGCGGCGATGGGATGAAGCATACCCCCTGGGGCCGACGTTTCAGGACGTGATGCGGTGGGCATTCCGCCTCGGAAGGGGTGGCGCGAGGCCGTTGGGCACCCCACGATGTGGAGTGGGCCCCGGAACCAGGAGGAGTCGCGTCAATGGTCGTCATCGTCATGGGGGTATCCGGAGCGGGGAAGACGACGGTGGGCCGCACCCTGGCAGCCGAGCTGGGCTGGCGCTTCATCGACGCGGATGACCTGCACCCGCGCTCCAACGTGATGAAGATGGCCGCGGGCGCGCCGCTGACGGACGAGGACCGCGCCCCCTGGCTGCGCAAGCTGCGCGACGAAGTGGCGCGGGCGCTGACGCAGGGCGAGGACGTGGTGATGGCGTTCTCCGGCCTCAAGCAGGCCTACCGCACGCTGCTGGAGGAGCTGGACCCCGCGCACGTGAGGTGGGTGTTCCTGCACGCGCCGCATGAGGTGCTCGCCCGCCGGATGTCGCAGCGCCAGGGGCACTTCATGCCCGCGTCCCTGCTGGAGAGTCAGATGGCCGCCATGGAGCTGCCTTCGCGCGCGCTCAGCGTGGACGTGACGCCGCCGCCAGCGGACATCGTGAAGCACATCCGTGACCATCTGGGTATCTGACGGCTGAACTCCCGCGTCGAAGCACGAGGACGGCTCGCCCCTTGGTCGCCCGGCTGGTGTATAGCGCTCTGTTGGGTTGACACCTTTTCGCTTCACCCACCCGCGAGGACCCGCGCAATGCCCACTGCTTCGACGCCACCCATCTCCGCCCAGGATGCCCTTGCGCGCCTTCGGGAAGGCAATCAGCGGTTCGTCCTGAACGCGCGCAGCATGGAAAACCTGCTCGGCCGCTCCGCCCGGCAGGCGCTGGTGGCGGGGCAGAGTCCCTTCGCCATCATCCTGTCGTGCTCGGACTCGCGCGCGCCGTCGGAGTACATCTTCGACCAGGGGTTGGGGGACCTGTTCGTCATCCGCGTGGCGGGCAACGTCGTCGCGCCGTCGCTGGTGGGCAGCGTGGAGTTCGCGGCGGCGAAGTTCGGCACGCGCCTGGCGGTGGTGATGGGGCATTCGCACTGCGGCGCGATCCAGGCCACGCTGGACTACGTGCGTGACGGCAAGGGCGCGGCGTCCGAGAACATCCGCGACATCGTGGAGCGCTGCCGCGCGCCGGTGACGACGGTGGTGAGCGCCGCCGGGCCGAATGCGGACCCGGAGTTCCTGATGAAGGAAGCCGTCCGCGCCAACATCCGCAACTCCTGCGACACTCTCCGCCATGGCAGCCGCCTGCTGGAGCGTTTGTGCAGGGAGGAAGGCATGCTCATCGTCGGCGCCGAGTACTCGCTGGAGACGGGCGCGGTCGACTTCTTCAACGGCGTCTGAGAGAGGACACGTTCATGAAGAAGCTGGTCAACGCCCCTCGCGCGGTGGTGCGGGAGATGCTGGAGGGGTTGGTCTCGCTCGCCCCCGGGCAGGTGCTGCTGGAAGGGGAGTCGGTGGTGCTCCGCGCCGACACGCCTTCCGACGTCCGCGCGCGCAAGGTGGCTGTCATCTCCGGTGGCGGCAGCGGCCATGAGCCGGCGCACGCGGGCTACGTGGGCGCGGGCATGCTGGACGCGGCGGTGGCCGGTGACGTCTTCACCTCGCCCAGCACCGATGCCGTGCTGGCCGCCATCCGCGCCGTCGCGGGGCCCGCGGGCGCGCTGCTCGTCGTGAAGAACTACACCGGGGACCGGCTCAACTTCGGGCTCGCCGCCGAGCTGGCGCGCGCCGAGGGCATCCCCGTGGAGATGGTGTTGGTGGCGGACGACGTGTCCCTGCACGACACGGTGGAGCCCGCGCGGCGCCGGGGCATCGCTGGCACGGTGCTGGTCCACAAGGTCGCGGGCGCGGCGGCCGCGGCGGGCGCGGCGCTCCAGGACGTCCTCCGCGAGGCCACCGCGGCGGCGGAGGCGCTGGGCACCATGGGCGTGGCCCTGGAGCCCTGCACCGTGCCCGCGGCGGGCAAGCCGGGCTTCACGCTGGGGGAGGACGAAATCGAGCTGGGCCTGGGCATCCACGGCGAGCAGGGCGTGCGGCGCGTGCCGATGCAGACGGCGGACAGCCTGGTGGACACGCTGCTCACCACCATCGTCGAGGACCGGCGCATCAGCTCGGGAGACCGGGTGGTGCTGCTCGTCAACGGACTGGGCGGCACGCCGCCCATGGAGCTGGCCATCGTCGCCCGGCACGCATTGGCCGTTCTGCGTCAGGGCGGCATCCGCGTGGAGCGCGCGTGGAGCGGGACGTTCCTCTCCGCGCTGGAGATGCCCGGCTGCTCGTTGACGCTGCTGAAGGTGGACGACGCGCGGCTGGCCCGCCTGGATGCGGCGGCGGATGCGCCCGCGTGGCCCGGCGCGGGACGGCTGCCGAAGGAGCCGGGGGTGTACCGGCCTTCGTCCACGGCGTCTTCGGCATCGCTCCCGGCGGAGGCGCCGCAACCGGGGATGGACCGCTTCCGGAAGGCCGCCTTGCAGGTGGCGGACGCGTTCGAGCAGTCGGAGCCCCGGCTGACCGCGCTCGACAGCGCCGCGGGCGACGGTGACCTGGGGCTCAGCCTGGTGCGTGGCGCCGAGGCGATTCGCGCCCTCCGGGAGGACGCGTGGACGAGCCCCGCGCGCGCGTTGACGGCGCTTGGCAACGCGCTCCGGCGTAGCATCGGCGGCAGCTCGGGGCCCTTCTATGCGACGGCGCTGCTGCGTGCCGCGCGACGGCTGGCGGAAGGGCCCGTGGATGCCGCTGCCTGGGCCGAGGCCTTCGACCTGGCCGTCACCGCCGTGTCGGAGCTGGGCGGCGCGCGGCCCGGAGACCGCACCATGCTCGATGCGCTGCGGCCCGCCGCGGATGCGTTCGCGAAGGCGGTGCGGGACGGACAGGGGGCTCGTGACGCCTGGACCGCCGCGGTCCAGGCGGCCGAGGCGGGAGAGGAGGCGACGTCCCGGATGCAGCCGCGCCTGGGACGCGCCAGCTACCTGGGCGCGCGCGCCGTCGGCGTTCCCGACGCGGGTGCCGCCGCCGTGGTGGTGTGGATGAAGGCGCTCACGCCCGCGCTGGGCTGAGCGCCGTCGAGGACCGCGCCCCTCGGAGTGAGGGCGTGCAAGCCGGGATGCGCGTCCCGTTCCTGGCCGCGGGGATCCGCCCTGGGACAAGCCCCGCGGCGTCACTTCTGGCGCACCGTGGGGCCGGAAGTCCCGGAGCGCGCGGGCCCCTGAGGCGCAGCGCGTCCGGCTCCCTCAAGATGCAAAGTCCGTGGAGAGGGACAGCGCACGGTGGGCGGCCATCTCGCGGGCGACGAAGGCGTTCTTGTCCTCGATGCTCTTCACCGTGTCGCTGCCCAGGGCGAGGCGCAGGGGTGGGTTCTCCATCTTCGCCAGTTCGAGCATCGCGGTCGCGAGCTTTGACGGGTCACCCGGCTGACGGTGATTGAGCTCGGTGGCGCGCGCCCGGATGGCGCCGACCGTCTCCGCGTAGTCGGGAATGCTGGCCGCGGCCCGGGTGAGCGAGGCCGCGTCCAGGAAGTCGGTGCGGAAGTAGCCGGGCTCGACGACGGTGACGTGGATGCCCAGTGGCGCCAGTTCCTGGTGCAGGGCCTCGCTCAGCCCCTCCACGGCGAACTTCGTGGAGCAGTACACACCCCAGCCCGCCCCCGCGTGGTAGCCACCAATGGACGACAGGTTGATGATGTGCCCGGAGCGCTGCTGACGCATGCCAGGCAGGACCGCGCGGGTGACGGTGAGCAGTCCGAAGACGTTGGTGCGGTAGACCTTCTCGACTTCCTCGGCGCTCGCCTCCTCGACGCCTCCGAGCAGGCCGATGCCCGCGTTGTTCATGAGCACATCGATGCGGCCCGCGCTCGCCACCACGCTCCGGGCCTCTGCCTCGTTGGTGACATCCAGCTTCGCCGCCACCAGCCTCGGGTGGGGCGCCAGGGGAATGCTCTTCGGATTGCGCGCCGTGGCGATGACGCGGTCTCCCGCGTCGAGCGCCGCCTGCGCGATGAGAACGCCGAAACCACGGGATGCGCCAGTGATGAGCCAGGTCTTCATGGGGTGTGCTCCTCTTCAGCGGGTTACACGCGAAGAACTACGCCCTGGCTGCTCATGAGAGAATGCGCACGGAATGCGCAAGACTGTTGAGCCGCCCTCAACACCCGGGCGGCGCGTCCATGCAGGCCGACGTCCGTGAGCTGACGGTGTTCCTGGAGATTGCCCGGTGCTTGAACTTCCGCCGCGCGGCGGCAAGGAGCTGGGAGTGGGGTGCCCGTCCTCCCCGGGCTTCTTCCTCTACGCCTCGAGCCGCCGGCACCTGTGGGCGTGCCGCGCGCGTTCAGCGGACGCCCGGATTCGGACCTTCCGGCCTACTGCACCCAGCGTTTGCTGGTCTGGTACACGTCCACCAGGGGGGAGATCAGGGTGATGCGCGGCCCCCAACGGGTGGCGTCCTCCAGGTCTTCATCCCGCAGGGATTTCAGTGAAAGAATTTCCGACATACAGGCCAGCGGCGCGTGCTGCCAGACCCGGGTGAGGTCGTCGGCCGTCACGTCGCCGATGAGCTCGCCGTGCACGTCGTCCACCACCGGCAGCCGGCTCAGGCCATACCGCTGCATCAGTGACAGTGCCCTCACCACCGTGTCCTTGGGGAAGAGCGTCACTGCCTTCGCCACCGTGTCCTCGCACTCCACGTACAGTTCCGTCATCGCCGGCCTCGCCACCCTGTTGTTGCCCTGCGAGGCACCGTAGCAAGACAGTTGCCAACAACCGGGGCGCTGCCCGGCATGGGCGGGGAGGCAGGCGAGGGCTGGCTGCTGTCGCCCGGGTGGCAATGTCCCTGGGGCGGAGCCGGGGCCCGGCGGGGGCTACAGCCGGATGCCCACCGTGGTCCGCAACTGGGTGTCGAGCTTGGGGACGGCCAGGGGCGGGGAGTTGTCGAAGGTGAGGTTGAAGCCGATGCCCACGGTGAGGCGTTCGTTGGGCTTCACCTCGAAGATGGTGTCGTTGAGCAGGCGGATGTCGGCGGGGTTCGTCACGCGGGGCTGGGCGTAGAGCGTCTGCACCAGGAAGACGTTCTCCATGAACTCCAGCCGCCCCAGCACGTAGCTGGACAGGCGCGGGTCGGTGCGGAAGTCCCCGGCATCCGGTTCGGAATCCCGGCGGATGCGCTCGTGCTCCAGCATCAGCGCGATTCCCACCACCAGCGTGGCTTTCTTGTCGGTCAGCACCCTCACCCGGGGCCCCGCGCCCAGCAGGGCCCGGAACTGGATGCGGCGAAACTTGTCGAACTCGTGTTGGAGGAACACCTCGCCGGAGAGCCGCTCCGTGAATCCGTAGCGGTAGCGGACGTGCTCCATCACCTTGCTGACGATGACCTCATCGGCGGCGAAGGCGTACTCCCCCCGGATGACGGCCAGCCAGGTGTGCTTCTCGCTGCGCCACTGGCCCAGCAGGGCGCCGCGCACGCTGAAGAGGTCGGTGCTGCCCGTGCGCCAGTCCGCGCCCAGGTCCACGGCCGCCGAGCGCCCCGGGCCTGTGTTCTCGTCGAACAGCGCCTGGACGTTGACGATCTGCGCTGCCGCGCTCGCCGCATGAAGCCACACGAGCAGCAGCACCCACCTGCTGGATTTCCGTCCCGCCATGGCCCGGGTCTGCCCCGTCGGCCGGCATGTTTCAAGGGTACCCGCGCGGTTCAGGGCAGGCGCTCCACCGTGGCCCCCGCGCGCTCCAGCAGCTCCCGATACCAGTCGAAGGCGCGCGCGGTCCGCTCGCCCAGGGCCTTGGCGCCCCAGAGCACGGTGAGGGTGCGGCGGGTGTCCGCGTTCGTCTTGGTGCGCTGCGCGTCCTTGACGGCGTTGGCGCACGGGCCCTCCGCGTCGAAGAGGCACAGCAGGCCCGCCAGGTCGATGCTCTGCCCGGACGCATTGAAGACGTACTGTGCGCCCTCCGGGGCCACGCCTACGCGGAAGGGGGCGGCGGCCCGGTCCAGGTCCACCACGCTGATGGGCAGGCCGCTGTGCAGGGACACCGCGTTGCAGGCATCCACGGCCAGGTTGATGGCGCCCAGCGAGCCGTCACCCGAGGCGCGCACCAGGTACTCCGACGCGGGCTTGCCTCGCCCGGTGGGCTTGTAGCCGCCGTGGCGGAGCATGTCGCGGATGGCGCCGCGCACGGTGTCGTCGCTGGACAGGGGCGCGGTGGCGCCGGGCTTCAGCAGGGCCACCAGCCACTCCGGGGAGGGCAGTCCGCCCAGCGGCCCGGGGAAGGTGGTGGTGAAGGCCAGGGTGTCCAGGGAGGGGTGGGCGTCGATGGTCAGCACGGCGCGGCAGTCTATGCCACGGCGCGAGTGGGGGCAGGTCCCACTTCCAGCCTGGGACCGGGGGCTCCCCCGCCTGTCCGCTCCCATGCAAGAGAAGTCGCTTTCCAGGGGTTCGGAACATTCTTCCCGGGGCGCGCTACGTGGCATAAGGGCGCCGCACCCGCTTCCGGGCCCCCCGCACGCACATGATTCGTCTCGACAACATCAGCAAGCAGAACGGCCAGCAGATTCTCTTCATCGAGGCCTCCGCGGCGCTCCACAAGGGGGAGAAGGTGGGCCTCGTCGGACCCAACGGGGCCGGCAAGACGACGCTGTTCCGGATGATTACCAGCCAGGAGCACCCCGACGAGGGCCAGGTCGCGGTCGACCGGGGCGTCACCATTGGCTACTTCAGCCAGGACGTGGGTGAGATGGAGGGCCGCAGCGCCGCCGCCGAGGTGATGGACGGCGCGGGCCCGGTGAGCACGGTGGCCGCCGAGCTGAAGGAGCTGGAGGCCGCCATGGCCGACCCGGACCAGGCGGACAACATGGACAAGCTCGTGGAGCGCTACGGCCTGGTCCAGGGGCGCTTCGAGGAGCTGGGCGGCTACGCGCTGGAAGGCCGCGCGCGGGAGATTCTCGCGGGCCTGGGCTTCAGCCAGGAGATGATGGACGGCGACGTGGGCGCGCTGTCGGGCGGTTGGAAGATGCGCGTGGCGCTGGCCCGCATCCTCCTGATGCGTCCGGACGCGATGCTGCTCGACGAGCCGAGCAACCATCTCGACATCGAGAGCCTCATCTGGCTGGAGGAGTTCCTCAAGAACTACGACGGCGCGCTGCTGATGACGTCGCACGACCGCGAGTTCATGAACCGCATCGTGAACAAGGTGGTGGAGATCGACGGCGGCTCGCTGTCGACGTACACCGGCAACTACGAGTTCTACGAGCAGCAGCGGGCGATGAACGAGAAGCAGCAGCAGGCGCAGTTCGAGCGCCAGCAGGCCATGCTCGCCAAGGAGCTGAAGTTCATCGAGCGCTTCAAGGCGCGCGCCTCGCACGCCGCGCAGGTGCAGAGCCGGGTGAAGAAGCTGGAGAAGATTGAGCGCGTGGAGCCGCCCAAGCGGCGCCAGACGGTGCTCTTCGAGTTCCAGCCGGCGCCGCGCTCGGGCGACGACGTGGTGAGCCTGAAGGGCGTTCACAAGGCCTACGGCAGCCGCACCATCTACGAGGGGCTGGACTTCCTGGTGCGCCGCACGGAGCGCTGGGCCGTCATGGGCGTCAACGGCGCGGGCAAGTCCACGCTGCTGAAGCTGGTGACGGGCTCCACGCAGCCGGACACGGGCAACGTGGCGCTGGGGGGCAGCGTGAAGATGGGTTACTTCGCGCAGCACGCCATGGACCTGCTGGACGGCGAGCGGACGGTGTTCCAGGCGCTGGAGGACGCCTTCCCCCGCGCGGGTCAGGGCTCGCTGCGGGCGTTGGCCGGCTGCTTCGGCTTCTCCGGTGACGAGGTGGAGAAGAAGTGCCGCGTGCTGTCCGGTGGTGAGAAGGCCCGGCTCGTCATGGCGAAGATGCTCTTCGACCCGCCGAACTTCCTGGTGCTGGACGAGCCCACCAACCACCTGGACATGGCGACGAAGGAGATGCTCATCACCGCGCTCTCCCGCTACGAGGGGACGATGCTGTTCGTCTCCCACGACCGTCACTTCCTGGCCGCGCTGTCCAACCGCGTGCTGGAGCTGACGCCCGAGGGCATCCACCAATACGGCGGCGGCTACACCGAGTACGTGGCCCGCACCGGCCAGGAAGCGCCGGGCCTGCGGAGCTGAGGCGCGTGGCGGTGCTGCCCGGCGGACCGTCTGGGCAGCGCCGGGCCTGCCGCGTCCCGTGGCCGCGTGGCCGCTGCGAACAGAGGCCGCGGTCCAGGCGCGGGGACGTCGCCCGTGCCCGACGGGCTCAGGGCTCCGGTGGGCCCCGTGCGGCCCAGGTGCTTCGGAGCCCTCGGACCTCGGCCAGCAGCTCCTTCGCCGCGCCGAGCGTCTCGGCCGAGGGAGCCGTTGAGGGCGGCAGGGCCGGCTCGGCATGCTGCGGCTCGCCCAGCCCGGCGTCCCGGTGCATGCGCACGCGCGTCATGATGACGTCGCGAATCTCCTCGGGATTGTCCACGCCCCGGAAATGGGCCTCGTGCAGGCCTTCGCGGGTCGACGCGTCCGCGTCGTGCGAGCCGCTGTTGCCGCCTCCACCCGCCGTCTCCACCTTCACGTCGGAGATGCCGAACAGCCGCTGAAGCGGGTTCTGCCGGATGGAGACCTGCTGGATGTTCGCGAAGGTCATCGTCTTCTCCTGAAGCGAGACGAGCCCTTCCCGGATGCGCAGGCTGCGGTCGGAGAGGATGTACCAGCGGTACTCGTAGTCGAGCCAGGCCACCAGGAAGGTGATGGGGACCTGCACCGCGAACGCGAGCCAGGCGAACAGCTCGACGGCGAAGAAGACGGTGTCCGCATACGCGTAGGGGATGTGCGGGACGAACCGGTGCTTCACCGCGACCCAGGTGAAAATCAGGCCCACCACGACGCTGGCCTGCCGCAAGCCCCAACGGAGCAGTTGGAGCCGGCGATAGGACGGCGCGGAGCGGAAGACGCGCACCGCGGCCCCCTCGGGGATGTGGGGCGCGGGGGGCACCTTCAGCAGGCGCAGGAGCCAGGCAGGCGCGGCGTCAGACATCCTGCTTCTCCCGCGTGTCGCCGGCGCCCAGGCTCAGCCGCAACGCCCGCACCTCGGAGGCAATCTCCCGCAGCGTCGCCGCGAGCTCATCCGGACCTCCCGGCGTGACGTGCGACGCGTCGTTCGCGGGCACGGCGCGCTCCCGGCTCCCGCGCATCCTTGAATAGAGGAAGTCCCGCATGGCCTCGTGAGCGGGAACGCCCTCGATGGTGATTTCCGCCTGCGAGTTGCCGCTCGCCGTCTGGATTTGGATGCGCGCCAGCCCCAGCCAGCGCTCCACCAGATTGCTGGACAGGTGGATGTCCTGGATGCGCGCGTAGGTGAGGGACACCTCCCGCCTGAAGAGGATGCCCCAGCGGACAGTGATGCCCTCGGCGTCCAGCGTGTAGCGCAGCGTCTGGTACTTGAAGTAGCGGATGAGCCCGAGGATGGGGAAGCCGGGCCCGGCCAGCAGCGCGCTGACGAGGTAGTAGGTGAGCAGGCTGCGGTGCGGCTGCAGCACCGTGGGCAGGCGCGACAGGAAGCCCCCGTCGCGGGTCGCGGCTGTGAGGGCGTGAGACGAGTCGGTCATGGACGGCCGTGCGGGCTGGTGGCGATACGGACGGGCGCGGACGTGATTGCACCGGCCCGCCCGCGATTCTGCGCCCAGGGGAGGGGGACGGCCACCCCCTCCCAGGCATATCCACTGGCGGTGAATCAGAGCGGAGAGACCGTCGCGCAGCTGGGCGTGTCGCTCTCCGCGGTCCGCCGCGCCAGCGACTTCGGAGCCGCGTCCGTGTAGGGCGACACGCCGAGCACCAGGCACGTCCGGTACACGAGGTCGCGGCTCGCGGGGAACGCGTTGATGGGGAGCGAGGCGCCGGCGTTGAAGTACACGGAGCCCAGCGCGGAGCCGTAGAACGGGCTGCTGCCCCAGGCGAACTTCTTGCCCGTCACCGCCGTCGCGGCCGACAGGCCGCTGTACTGCGCGGACTGGAAGGGCCACTCGCCAGCGGAGAAGCCCCCGCTGAGCAGCGCCCGCCCCGAGGCCGCCCGCGTCGTCCCGTTGTTGAGGCCGTAGCCGCCGTACACCAGCCCGGTGTCCTGGCCGAGCTTCAGCTCGACGAGCCCCAGCTCATACAGCACGCCGGAGGTGGGGTGCCGCGCCAGCAGCGCATGGTACTTGCGCGTGGTTCCGATGGGCTCGTTCCACGTCCAGTTCGCCTCGGTGGTGAGCGCGCCCGCGGCGGCCACTCCTGTCGTGAAGTGGTGGAGGGAGTCACCCCACTGCACGTTGTTGAGGGTGGCGCTGGCGGCGGCGTCCGCGAACTCGACGACGCCGTAGGGGCCTCGCATGTCGAAGGACAGTTGGCCAGCGGTGGCCTCACTCAGGTCCATCCGCGTGTCGATGCGCGGGAAGTCGGTGCCCTTCTGGAAGACCCACTGGATGGTGACGGGCACCATGAACTTCTGGTGCGCGGCGTCCGCCGACGCCGTGGCCTCCGTCACGTTGGCCATAGCGGCGCGGGTGCCCCACTTGGGATACCGCAGCGTGAAGCGGTGGCTGGCGGAGGTGGACGCCGCGGAAATCTCCGAGCGCGAGGCCTCCACCGGGAAGCCCAGCCCCAGCGGCGAGTCGTCCTCGCCATGCCGCCCCGCGATGGTGCCGGACGTGCCGTTGTCGAAGGAGCGGTACAGCTCGTGGGCCACGAAGTAGCCGAAGCCCGCTTCGCCTCCGGCCGTGCCATCCACCGTCACCGTGCGCCACTCCGCGCCAGCGGGCACCTGATACGTCATCTGCACCGCATAGCCGCCGTTGCCAGCGGGAGACTGCCGTTTGAGGGACACCGTGCGCGGGCGTCCCTGGGCGTCCGTCCAGGCGTAGCGGTCCACGGGGATTCCCGCCACCGTGGTCGTCTCGTGAGAGACACCATCGCCCTGCTCGGAGGTGGGCTCGGGGCCGGCGTCCGGGGTGCCACTATCGGGCGTCCCGCTGTCGCCGCTGCCTCCGTCCGTGCCCGCGTCCGTCACGCCGGCATCCTCCGGTCCCTCCCCTGGGCCACCGCCGTCGCAGGCCCCCAGGGCCAGCGCCATTCCCAGCCAGAGCCTCGCGAACCGCCGTCCATTCTTGGTCATGGACACAGTTATCCCGGAAAACGGGAGACTTGTGCCAGGGAGGCCCGGCCCTACTCGAACAAGCGCCCCGCCAGCCGCGCCAGCTTCTGCGCCTTGCCCGTGAAGGGTGGGAAGAACAGGTGGACCAGGGACGTGCGCCCCTGGCGCAGCACCGCGCGCTCATGGCTGAAGGTCCGGAAGCCCGTCTCGCCGTGATACGCGCCCACGCCGCTGGCGCCCACGCCGCCGAAGGGCAGGTTCGGATTCACGTTGTGCAGCACCACGGTGTTGATGCACGTGCCGCCCGCGCGCGTCTCCCGCAGCAGCCGCTCCACCGTGGCCTCGTTGTTGCTGAACACGTAGAGCGCCAGGGGCTTTCCGTCCTCGCGCACGTGTGACACCACTTCGTCCAGGGACTCGAAGCGCAGCACCGGCAGCACCGGCCCGAAAATCTCCTCGGCCATGATGGGCGTGTCCGGCGTCACGTCCGCGAGCACCGTGGGCGCGATGTAACGCGACTCCGCATCCACGCCGCCGCCCGCCACCACGCGCGCGCCGGCCTCCACGGTGTGGTCCATCAACCGGCGCACCCGCGTGAAGGCGCTGTCATGCACCATGCGGCACAGGTCCAGGCTCGCGCGGCGTGCCTCCTCGGTGCGGCCGTAGAAGCGCTCCAGGGCCGCCTTCATCGCCTCCAGCAGCGCCTCTTCCTTCGACGCGTGGACCCAAACGTGGTCGGGCGCGATGCAGGTCTGCCCGCCGTTGAGGAACTTGCCCCACACCACGCGCTCGGCGGCGGCCTCCACGTCCGCCGTCTCATCGACGATGACGGGCGACTTGCCACCCAGCTCCAGCGTCACGCTGGCCAGGTGCTTCGCCGCGGCCTCCATCACCCGCTGGCCCACGCGGGCCCCACCGGTAAAGAAGAAGTGGTCAAAGGGCAGCCGCAGCAGCGCCTCGCCCACCTCTGGTCCGCCTTCCACCACCGCGACCTCTTCCGGAGGAAAGACGTCCTTCACCAGCTCCGCGATGAAGCGCGCCGTGTGGGGCGTCTTCTCACTGGGCTTGCACAGGACGGTGTTGCCCGCGGCCACCGCGGCCACCAGCGGCGACACCAGCAGGTGGAAGGGGTAGTTCCACGGGGCCATCACCAGCACCACGCCCCGAGGCTCGTACTGCACCAGGCTGGACGTGCCGGTGAGGAGCAGGGGCGTGGAGACCTTCCGGGGCTTCATCCACGTCTTGAGGTGCTTCTGGATGTAGGCCAGCTCCATCAGGACGGGGAGGACCTCGGTGGCCTCCACCTCCGCGCGCGGCTTGCGGAAGTCGGCGTGGAGCGCCTCGGCCAGGGCTTCTCGCCGGGCGACGAGCAGCGTCTTGAGCTGCTCCAGCCGGGCCAGCCGTTCCTTCACGCCGCGGTGCGCCACCTCCCAGCGATGCGCATGGAGGCGGTCGAACGCCTCCTGCACGCCGTCCGGCATCCGTGCTTCTTCCAACTTCACCACGCGCATCGCCTGGCTCCTTCCGGAGGTGCCCCGGCCTGGGGTGCCTACTCCATCAGCCGGGTCGCGCGGGAGGCCAATTCCTGCGCCTTCCCGCGATACGGCGGGAAGAACACCGAAGCCAGCGACTTCATCCACTGAACCATCACTGCCCGCTCATGGCTGAACGTCTTGAAGCCGAAATGGCCGTGGTAGTTCCCCAGGCCACTGGTGCCCACCCCTCCGAACGGGAGATTGGGGTTCGCGAGGTGGACGAGCACGTTGTTCACCACCGCGCCACCCGACGTGGTGTTCTGGAAGATGTCCTCCACCGCCCGCTTGTCCTGGCTGAACACGTAGAGGGCCAAAGGCTTCCCGCCCGCGCGGATGTGCGCGTAGACCTCTTCACGGGACTGGTAGGTGAGCACCGGCAGCACGGGGCCGAAAATCTCGCCCTCCATCACCGGGCTCTCCGCCGTCACGCCGGACAGCACGGTGGGCGCGATGTAGCGCGAGGGCCCGTCCGCCTCCCCGCCCACCTCCACCTTCGCTCCCGCGGCCACCGAGCGGTCGACCAGGTCCTTCACCCGCCGCCACGCCACCGGGTCCACCAGCCGCGTCAGGTCAGGGCTCGCCTGCCGCTCCTGCTCCGTGCCGCCGTAGAAGCGCGTGATGGACGCCTTGAGCGCGTCCAGGAACGCCCGCTCCTTCGACGCGTGCACGAACACGTAGTCTGGCGCCACGCACGTCTGGCCGCCGTTGACGAACTTGCCCCAGCACAGGCGCTCCGCCGCGGCGGCGACGTCCGCCGTCTCATCGACGATGACGGGCGACTTGCCACCCAGCTCCAGCGTCACGCTGGCCAGGTGCTTCGCCGCGGCCTCCATCACCTTGCGGCCGATGCGCGTGTTGCCGGTGAAGAAGATGTGGTCGAAGGGCAGCTCCAGCAGCGCCTCCGCCGTCTCCGCGCCGCCTTCGAACAGCGCCACCTCGTTCTCGGGAAACACGTCCTTCACCAACTGCGCCAGGAAGCGCGAGGTGTGCGGCGTCTTCTCGCTGGGCTTGCAGATGACGGTGTTGCCCGCGGCGATGGCGGCCACCAGCGGCGACACCAGCAGGTTGAAGGGGTAGTTCCACGGCGACAGCAGCAGCACCGTGCCGCGCGCCTCGTAGCGCACGTGGCTGGACGAGCCCGCCAGCAGCATCGGCGTGCCCACCCGCATGGGCTTCATCCACGACTTGAGGTGCCGCACCGTGTGGTTCAGCTCCTCCAGCGTCGGGTGGAGCTCCGTCAGTTCAACCTCCACCGCGGGCTTGCGGAAGTCCGCGTGGATGGCGTCCGCCAGCTCCGCGCGGCGGGCGATGATGGCCTCGCGCAGGCGCTTCAGCCGGGCGATGCGTTCGGCGGCGGTGGTGCGGGACATCGTCCAGCGGTGCGCGCGCTGGGCTTCGAACACCGCGCGGATGCGCTCGGTGTCGGCGGCGTGCTGCGTGTTGGCTTGAGAAGTCGCTTCGAGCATGGGGCTCTCCAGGGGTGGGGAAGGGGACTCAGCGGGACTCCAGCCCGCGAAGAAGGGTGGTGAGGGCCGCCGTCAGCTCGGCGGTGAAGTCGACGCGCAGCGGCGCCAGGTGGGGCAGTGCCTCCAACACCTCGCGCGCCACCGGGGCCACGTCCGCCATCTGCCGCAGGCCCGTCACCAGCGCGTGAAGGTGGATGAAGAAGCGCGGGCCGTCTCCGGCATGAAGGAAGGGCAGCCGCTGCTCCACCCGCGTGCCCGCGCGGAGCAGCGCCGCCAGCAGCCGCTCCTTGAACGGGCGGAGCTGCTCGGCCGTCACGTTCTGCTCCAGCACCGTCTGCAGCAGCGCGAGCAGCCGCGTCAGGGCCTCCTCGCCCTCCAGCGACTCGGCCACCGTGCGCGCCAGTCGGGGCCCCGTCCAGGCGGAGGTGTCCTCCGCCAGCAGTCCGTCCAACCGGGCGAACCACGCGAAGAGCAGGTCCTCCAGCAGCGCCAGGAACAGCGCCTCCTTGGTGGGGAAGTAGAGGAACACCGTGCCCTTGGCCAGCAGCGCCCGGCCGGCCACGTCCGCCATCTTCACCTCGGCGTAGGACGTCGCCTGATACAGGGCCAGGGCCTCATCCAGGATGAGCCGCCGCCGCGCTTCCTTGTCCTCGTCCTTGCGAGCTCGCTGGGGCAGGGCCCGCTTCGCCTTCGCCGCTGGGGTACTGACCATGACGCATGGATGAATGACCCACGGTCATTCGTCAAGTGACTGAAGGTCATTTGTCCGCCAGGTGGCCAGGTGAGGATATGTGTGGTGGAGTGCGCGCCATGCGTCCCATCGAGGCGGAGCTCCTGTCGGGCAGCGCGCTGTACCGGGAGGTGGTGTTGGAGAAGCTGCTCCACGCCCGGGAGTCGGTGTGGATGGCCACGGCCAACGTGAAGGCGATGCTCGTGGAGCACGGTGGCCGCTTCGTCCCGCTGGTGGACGTGCTGGACACGCTCGCCGCGCGTGGAGTGGCGCTGCGGCTGTTGCACGCGGAGCTGCCGAGCCGGCCCTTTCGCGCCGCCTTCGACAGACAGGCGCGGCTGGTGGCGGGGGGCCTGTCGCTCAAGGTCTGCCCGCGCGTGCACTTCAAGGCGGTGGTGGTGGATGGCGCCTGGGCATACCTGGGCAGCGCCAACCTCACCGGCGCGGGGCTGGGCGCCAAGGGCGACTCCGCGCGCAACTTCGAGCTGGGCTTCGTCACCGAGGACTTCGACGTCATCGACCGGGTGACGGCGCTCTACGAAGCGGTGTGGAGCGGCGCCGAGTGCAAGGCATGTAAGCTCCGCGCGGTGTGCCCCGACCCCATTCTGCCCGCAGGCAAGCGAGCGCCCACGCCGCGCCGTCCTCGCGCGGCTGCCCCACGTCTGGGCAAGGCGCGCCGTCTCCAGCGGGGCGCGAAGGCCGCCACACGCTAGGTTTGTCACACAGCGCGTAGGGGGCGCCCGGCGCGGCTGGCAGGCGTCCGGGACTCGGGCTGAAATCGCAGCCCTTCCGCTGTACCGTTCCGCCGCTACTCGCGCGCTTTTCGTCCCGCATCAGGAAGCCCCCGTGCGCCCGGCCACCCTCTCCGCCACCTCACCTCCCGAGTTGGAGTCGCAACTCGAGCTGCGGCGCCGCAACTTCCTCCTGTGCGCCGCGGGGCTCGCGCTGTCGCTCGTGATGCAGCCGCTGACGCTGGGTCAGGTCGTCACGCAGATGCTCTGGGTCCACCTGGGCTGGTGTGCCGCCTTCATCTTCCTGGGCGTGGCGGTGGGAGCCCGGTGGCTGTCGCCTCGCACCAGCGGCCTGGCCGCCGCCGTCGTCAGCCTGGTGGGGCTCACGCTGGACATCCACTTCACGGGGGGCATCTACAGCCCCTTCTTCCCCTCGCTGTACGCGGTGCCGCTCATCATCTGCGTCTTCACGCCGGGGCACCGCCGTCCCACGCAGCTGGCCAGCGCGCTCACGTTGGTATCCATGTGGGTGACGTGCTGGACCTCGGGCGCGTCGCTGCAGGTGGCGGTGTCGCAGGGCCTGTCCTTCGCGTTCGTGGCGTGGGTGTCCGTGCTCGGCTCGCAGACGTTCCGCCGGTTGAGGGACGCGGAGCGGGCAGCGGACGAGGAGCGGGTGGTGGCGCTGGAGCGCCTGGCGGAGAGCGAACGGCTGCGCGCCCAGGTGGACCTGCACCGCGCGGAGATGGAGCGGCTGGCGCTGGTGGGGCAGCTGGCCGCGGGCGTGGCGCACCAGGTGAACAACCCGCTGTCCTATGTGAAGTCCAACCTGGGCTACCTGGACGAGGAGCTGCGCGAGCCGTCGCCGGACGTGGAGGACCTGCGCCGTGTGGTGGACGAGACGCAGCAGGGGGTGCTGCGCATCCAGCAAATCGTCACGGAGTTGCGCGACTTCTCCCGCGCCAATGCCCAGGACGAAGAGGCCTGCGTGGTGGCGGAGGCCCTGGCGAAGGCGCGTTGGCTGGCGTCCGCGGAGCTGCGTGGCCTGAGCGAAGTCGTGGAGGACGTGCCACCAGACCTGCCCCGCGTGCGCATGGGCCTGGGGCGGTTGGTGGAGGTGCTGGTGAAGCTGCTCCTCAACGCGGCCCAGGCCGCGGATGACGCGCGGCCTCGGCGCCCGGGCCGCATCATCCTTCGCGCGCGGACGTTCCAGGATGGCGTGCGGCTGGAGGTGGAGGACAATGGCGCGGGCATCCCCGAGTCCATGCTTCCTCGTCTCTTCGAGCCCTTCTCCGCCGTTCCTCGCGCCAAGGCCGCGGGGCTGGCGCTGTCGGTGTGCCGCGACCAGGTGGAGAGCGTCGGGGGAACGTTGTCGGCGGAGAATCATCCCGACGGTGGCACCCGCTTCGTCCTCGATTTGCAGCCAGCGCCGATGCCCGCGCCCGTCTGACGCGAGCGGCGCCGTGTGACGGCGACGCAGGTCGCGCTGGACCTTCAGCCTTCGTGGCGACGGAGCCCGGGCTCGTCGAAGAAGTCCCGGGGCGAGGCCTGGTCCACGAGCATCCCGTCATCGATGAGCAGCACGTGGTCGGCCACCATGCGCGCCAGGGCAAATCGAAGGAGCGCTTCGCCAGCACCGCGCGAGGGCCATGGCCGGCGCCCAGGTTCCTGGCTTGAATCACGGCGCTGCGCTCCTTTCTCGATGCCGGGGGGACGGCTTTCAGCGGGCGGCGGCCAGGGCTTCCTCCTCGGGAGGAGGCACCGCGCCGTGTTCGCCCAGGAGGCTCGTGGCGAGCCGCTCCAGTGTCTCCCGCCACTCCGCGCGCTCCACGGCGGTGGGATTCTCGATGCAGTCGTCCAGCACGTCGTCCACGCCCAGCAAGGGATGGGCGAGTTCCGCCAGCCGCTCGGCGCTCAGCGAAGGGTCCAGCTCCAGGCTGAGCAGGAGTGAGCCCAGCAGCGCCTGGTCGTGCTCGCGCAGCTCGGGGCGGAGGCTCACCTGCGTGAGCAGCTCGGCGAACACCGCGATGTCCTGCCACAGCCTCCGGCCGGACACGGCGTCATGGCCATCCTGCCCGCGCAGCCAGTCCAGCACCGCCGCCTGGAGCCGCCGCAGCTCGGTGCGGTCCTCGATGCGCAGGTCCTCGTAGATTTCCCGGCCCGTCAGCTCGGAGAAGCACACCGCGGCCCGGCGCAGCACGGGCGCCAGCCACGGCGCCGTGGGCTCCGCGCGCGTGAGCAGCCCCCGGCGGAACAGCACGTAGGCCTGACGCACCTTCAGCGACCGCTCCAGCTCCTGGGTGAGGAGTCCTTCGAGCCGGGGCGTCAGCCCCTCATGCGCGCACAACGCGCGCTCCACCGCGGCGGCGCACTTGAAGAGGCGGCGCCGGGCGCTGCCACACGTGGCGATGATGTTCCAGGGCGCCTCGGAGGCCGTCATCGCCCCCAGCCGCTCCAGCCGCTCGCCCAGGTCCAGGCGCGCCATGAAGGCCAGGTCCGCGATGCGCTGCCGCCCGGTGTCGGCCCCGAGTCCCGGCGGGTCCTCATCCTCTTCGTAATGGGCGCGAACGGCGCCCAGCGCCTGGGCCCCCTCGAGGACGGCGTTGCGCAGCGCCGGCACGGATTCCTGCAAGAGACGCGGGGACTCCTCCTGCTCGCACCGGCGCAGGTCCACCTGCCGCGCCAGATGAATCGCGTCCGTCAGCGCTGTCTGTAATTGACCGGGCGTCAAGGGAGGCAGCTCCGAGGCCAGCGGTGGAAGCGCCGGTGGGGTGGGCGTCGCGTTCCTTGTTTTTGTAGTGTTTGTTGATAATTATTGTCAAATCGCCATGAGGTACGGGAATCAGTCTGAAAGTCCGCTGAGAGTCGGAACTCACGGAGTCCCGAGCGCCAGGTATCGCACCCACGAGGTGTCAAAGACTTGCGCGTCACCCGCTGAATCGCGCGGTCCTGCCTGACAACGTTTTGGAATGTTGAGCGCCTGTGGTGACTGGCAGGGATTGCCGGGAGCCAGCGGCTTCCCGGCTCCAGGGCGTGACTACTCGGGGACTTCGGACGTGGCCGCGACGGGGCCCTTGCCGGGCGCTCCGGCCACTTCCTCCACCAGGGCCTCGGCGGGTAGTGGCGCGCCGTTGCCCTGCGGCCGTTTCTGCCGGTCCCGCCACGCGCTGGGGGACTCGCCCACCAGTTTGCGGAAGAGGCTGCTGAAGTGCTGGAGCGAGGCGCAGCCCACTTCCACGGCGACCGCCGTGAGCTTCATGTTCGACTCGCGCAGCAGCGACTGCGCCATGCGCACCTGCACCGCGTTGAGCTCCGCCTGGAAGGACGTGCTGGCCTCCTTTAGCCGGCGTTGCAGCGTCCGTTCGGACATGCCCATCTCCCGGGCCACGTCCGACAGGTTCACTTCCGGCAGCCGGCCCCGCATCACCTGGTGCAGCTCGCGCAGCAGGGGCGACTGGCCGGTGGCCTCCGCGACCAGTCCGTTGAGCTCCGCCAGCAGCGCCGCGGCTTCGGCCTCTGGCTGCCCCAACCACTGGAGGGCGGTGTCGGGAGCGGTGAAGGCCCGGCTGGGATAGGCCCCGGACAGCAGCGTGTAGAAGCCGCCTACCACCGCGCCCACCACGCCTTCAGGCCGCACCAGCGCCTGCTTCAGCACGGAGGTGCTGAAGTCCTTCTCGCGAGGCTGCATGTATTTGACCAGGGCGGCAAAGGCCATGGGGTCCGCGGCCTCCAGCCGGCGCGCGTCCACCAGCGAGGCATGGGGCTTGGCGGGGGCCAGCTCCACGTCCAGCACCTGGACGAGCCGACGCACCTCCGCCTCTCCGGGACGTCCCCAGAGGACGAAGCCGCACAGGTCCGCCGAGGCGTACCAGTGGAGGAAGCCCTCCCCGACTAGGTAACGGCCGTGGGGGTCCCGGAGGTAATCTTCGACTCCGTCTGCCGATCGCACGGCTTGGCAGAATAGCGCTTCGCCACCCGGGCCACCCACAACGGATTGATGGGGGAGAGCCCAGTAGTCAGCTCTGGACGGAGCCTGGACGTCCGAGCGAGCTCCTCGGTGAGGGCCGGAAGCTCGTACCAGGGCACCTGCGGCTTCAAATGGTGGGCCTGGTGGTAGCCCGCGTTGAAGAACCACCGGTTGTAGAAGGCGGAGTAGGACGTGGTCCCCAGGGCGTCCTTCTGCTCGGAGTCCGTTTCGAAGTGGGCCGCCAGGTTGAGCCAGTGGATGCAGAACTGCGTCACCAGCAGCACCCCCCACCAGGCCAGGCCCAGCGCGGGCTTCCACACGATGAGCGCCAGCAGCGCGCCGTCCACCACCAGGAAGTCCACCGCCAGCTCCAGCCGCTGGTTCTTCTTCTTCGCCCACTGCCAGACCTGACCCAGCGTCTCGTAGGGCCACAGCCACGGTGTCAGCGCCGAGCGCAGGCAGTAGCGGAAGACGCGCTCGCCGGGACGGCGGCGGCCCCAGTCACCCGGGCCGTCATCGTACCGGTGGTGGTTGAAGTGGTGGATGAAGTAGCCCCGGTAGGGGAACCCACACGCCATGCCCAGTGCACGGGACACCACCCAGTGCGCCAGCGGAGGCCGGGCGATGGACACGTGCATGTGGTTGTGCAGGACGGCGTAGTTCCAGAAGCAGATGGCCCAGCCCAGCACGCACATGGCCAGCCGCCCCACCCAGGGAAGCGCGTCCCAGCTCAAGATGAAGGCTGGGAACCACCCCCACCACAACGCATGAACCGCGAGCTGCGGCAGGTCGGCTGAAGGGGGCGGGGGGCGGGCGGGGGTCATGAAGCATTCAGTACGCCCCCCCAGCAGCGGCTGCTTCACTCCACGCGCCAAGCGCTTGCGCCAGGGCGCAATCCGTCCGGCCCCTCACCACCCTTCAGGTCCCAGCCAGGGTCTTCACCGCCCCGGCCGGGTCCCCGCTGTATCGCTACGTCTCGAGCGCGTTCGCCACCTGCCCGAGCAGGCGCAGACGCGGTGCGTCCAGCTTGCGCACCGTGCGCAGCAGCCGGCGGACTTCCGGGCGCTCACGGTATTCCGGCGGGTCCTCCGCCAGCGTGGGCGCGCCCTCCACGCCCGCCATTCCCAAGAGCACGTCCGAGGAGCAGTTGAGCACCAGGCACAGCTTGCGCAACGTGCGGACGCTGGGGAGCATGTGGCCGCGTTCCAGGCGGCCATACACCTCGGTGGCGATGCCAACGCGCTCGGCCACGTCGGCCTGGGTCAGCTCCAGCCGTTGTCGCGCCGCGCGGACCGCGTTTCCAATGAGGGTTGCCAGTCGTTGTTCCATGGCGTGCTGAAAACCTGTCGAAAAGAGGGCTTCGTCCCCCCGCATCCAGGCGGAGAGGCTCCGGGGAGAAGTGACGGCCGTTGGCTGCCTCGTGGAACACAGATTACGAGTGGGGTCTGACATTCCGGGGCTTCCGGGAGGGCCTGCTGGAGCGTCCGGAATCGAGCGCTTCAACCCCTTGAGACGGATGTGTCTCCCGCGGCCCCCTCGAGCGCGCGGAAGCCGAAAATTCGGCCTGCGCGGCGTTGTCAATGACGGCCCGGGACGCGTTGAAAAAAGCCCTGGTGTTTCCGTGGTTTACGAAGTGAGGACGTCTGACGTAGGGTGGGCCCCCCGGTAGGTACCGGGAATCCGGTGCAAACCCCCGGTGACTCGGATCCGCAGGCCGCGCCGCGTGCCTCGCGGGGAGGCTGTTGAGGTCGTGAGCGACGAGCGTCCGGACGCGCTGCTCAAGAGCGCACTCGAAAAGATCGTCTACTTCGAGGCGCGTGCCCAACAGCTCCACAGCGAGCTGGCTTCGACGCGCGATGAGATGGAGCACCTCAAGCGCGAGGTAGCGGAGACGCATCAGCGCGAGCTGGGCCTGCGCCGTGAAGTCGCCGAGTTGGAGGTCCGCGTGGGTCGGCTCCAGGCCGAACGCGAGGAGCTGGCCCGGCTCAACCAGGCCCTGCGCGGCGAGCGGAACCAGATGATGGACAAGCTGCTGGACGTGGGGCGCATCCGCGCCACCGCCCAGGAGCGCGACGACGAGGACGATGACCTGGGGCTCGACCTGGCGTCGTTCATCTCCCAGCTTCGCAGCGAGGTGCTGCTGCGCGGTGAGGCGGGGCCGGTGGCCCGCGGGCTGGTGGTCCCCACGCGGCGCTCTTCGGTGCCGCTGCGTGAGACGGCGGCCAGTGTTCCCGTGACGCCGGCGCCGGTGAGCGAGCCGCCCGTGGCCGTTGTCATCGAGGGCGACGGCCTGTCTCCTGTGGCGCGTGAGGCGCAGCGCTTCCTGCAGGCGGGACGGTTGGGCGTGAGCGCGGCGCAGCACGCGGAGCTGTCCTCGCACGCGGGTTTCGGTGGGACGACGGATGAGACGTTGTTCGGGTTCTCCGTCCGCGAGTTGTCCGCGCAGGATGGCGCGGCCCGAGTGCGTGCCGCGGAGCGATTGAAGGCGCTGTCACAGCCGGCCGCCGCGCCCGCGCTGGCGTCGGCGCTGCATGCTGAGACGGATCCGACGGCGCAGGTGGCGCTGCTCCAGGCGTTCGCGTCGCTGTGCCAGGAAGAGGGCGCGTCGGTGGTGTCGCCGCTGCTCGCGTCGCCGGTGCCGGAGGTGCGCATCGCGGCGCTCAAGGCGCTCCTGACGCTGGCGCCGAAGGACGCGGCGCCGCATCTGGCGCAGGCGATGAAGGACCCGGACCGTTCGGTGCGCCGCCGCGCGTCGCTGCTGGCGCTGGGCCTGGAAGGGGAGACGGCGCGGCGGCTGGGCGAGGAGGCCATCCACGACGCGGATCCGGAGGCGCGCGCGCTGGCCGCGCTGGCGCTCGGAGCTGGCGCTGGGGAGAACGCGCGCACGCTGCTGCTGGGCGCCTTGGGTGACCGTGAGCAGCGCGTTCGCAAGGCCGCCGCGCAGAGTCTGTCGCGCATCCTGGGGCAGGACGTGTCGTCGGTGGTGGACCTGGACGAGACGCACCGCCGCCGGGAGATTCGCCGGCTGGCGACGTTGCCCGTGAAGCCCGTGCGGGCGCGGCTGGAGCAGCCTCGTCCGGTGGTGGCTTCGGTGCAGGCGGTCGCGCCGGCAGTGGCTGTTGCCGCGGTGGTTCAGGCGCCGGTGGCGGCGGTCGAGCAGCCCGCCTACGCGGTCGCCGCCTTGGGGGCCGCGAATCGGCAGGCGGTTACGGTCGGGCTCGCGCAGGGAGCAGGTACCGCTCCGGCGGGACTTGCGCAGGTGCGAGTGAGCCCGGTGGCTCCGACGCCCGCGCCGACTCCGCAGACCGCATCCCCCGCGCAGCGTTCTTCCGTGCCGACTCCGCAGGCCGCCACTCCGGTGCAGCGTCCGCCCGCGTCGGCTCCGCAGGCTGCCGCCTCCGCACAGCATCCACCCGCGCAACAGGCTGCCGCCTCTGTACAGCGTCCGCCCGCGTCAGGTTCGCCGGTCACTACACCGGTGCAGCGTCCCTCCTCGCAGCAGGCCGCTCCCGTACCGCATCCGCCCACGCCAGCTCCGCAGGCCACCACTCCGGTGCAGCGTCCGCCCACGCAACAGACCGCCGCCCCCGTGCAGCGTCCGCCCGCGCCAGCTCCGCAGGCCACCCCAAGCAATTCCAGTCTCGCGCAGGCTCCGCGCGCCCCAGCCGCTCGCCTGTCCCCTGTCCAAGCAGCCTTGGTGGCCATGGGCGCGGTGCCCGGGCAGGCCGCCCCCGCGCCGCGTGTTCCCGCTGCCGCCGCGGAGCCATCCCGCCCGGCCCCCGCGCGCCCCAGTGCGTCGCCGGTGGAAGCCCTCTGCACGCAGATGCTGGCCGAAGTCCGCGTCGCCGTCCGAGGCCGCTCGCTCGTCGAGCTGGCGGTCGCGCTCTCGGCGCCCTCGGAGCTTGCCCAGGAGGCGCTCACCCTGTTGTCCGCCCGGGGAGCGGTGATTCGAAGGGGGCACAAATACTTCGCCGCTTGAGGCAAGGTAGCCGTCCCGCACGTCTTTCGAAGGGTCGTCCATGGAAGCGCCGACGTACAGCTCCAAGCAGGTCGCCGAGATGCTCGGCGTGTCCCCGAAGCAGATTCCGGAGGAATCGCGGAAGGACGCCTACACGCCGGACGACATCTGGGAACTGCGCACCACGCTCGACCGTTTCCCGGCGCGGCTGGGCCACCGCCGCCAGCTCTTCCTGAACTTCAAGGGCGGCACTGGCAAGACGTCGCTGTCCACGTCCTACGCCTGGCGCCTGGCGGAGCTGGGCTACGCGGTGCTCCTCATCGACCTCGACAGTCAGGGCCATGCCACCAAGTGCCTGGGCTACGAAGGCGAGGACTTCGAGAAGACGCTCCTGGACGTCCTCGTCCGCAAGACCCCCCTGGCCAAGGTCATCCAGAAGTCCTCGCTGCCCAACCTGGACTTCGTCCCTTCCAACCTGACCATGTCCACGGTGGACCTCGCGCTGATGCCCATGGCTGGCCGCGAGTTCAAGCTGCGCAACGCCCTCAAGGACGTGGAGGCCCAGTACGACGTCGTCGTCTTCGATGCGCCGCCGTCCTTCGGCCTGCTCAACCTCAACGCGCTGATGGCGGCGAACGACTTGTTCGTCCCCGTGCTCGCGGACTTCCTGTCCTTCCACGGCCTCAAGCTGCTGTTCGAAACGGTGCAGAGCCTGGAGGAGGACCTGAACCACGTGCTCGACCACGTCTTCATCGTGGTCAACTCCTTCAACGCCACCTTCAAGCTGGCGAAGGAGGCGCTGGAGGCGCTCCAGACGCACTATCCGGAGTTCCTGCTGCCCACCATCATCCGGCAGTGCACCAAGTTCGCGCAGGCCTCCAGCGAGGGTCGGCCGGTGTTCGTCGCGGACCCCTCGTCCAAGGGGGCCAACGACATCCAGGCCATGATTGACAACATCCTGCCCCGGCTGGTGGCCGCGGCAGCCGCCGCCCAGACGAAGGGCACCCAGCAGGCCGGCTGAGAACCATGAAGAAAGCCTTTGAACAGAACGTGTCCCGCGCCAAGCCGCGCCTCCGCCTGGGCGCGCTGACGGGCCTCGTCGACCCCGTCGAGCCCACGCCTCCCGAGCCCGAGGCCGAAGCGGCACCCGCGCCCGTCGCCGAGGCCCCCGACCTCTCCGCCGAGGTGCGCGCCCGCATCGAGCGCGCCCGCACCCCGCGCCCCAGCGCCGCCCAGGCCATGGACGCCGCCCTGCGCGAGCCTGAACTCGAGCAGGACACCGTCGCCTACGCCGCGCCCGAGCAGGACGAGGCGCCCGTCTACGAGGAGCCCCCGCCGGAGCCCGAAGCGGTCGCCGATGTGCCCGTGACGTACGGGGCCCCGCCGGAGGCCGAAGCGCTGCTCGACACCGAGCCGTCCGCCGGGCCCGTCACCTTCGCCGCGCCGCCTCCGGCGCTGCACTTCGACGCCGTCAGTCCTCCTCCGGAGGCGCACCCCATGACGCAGGCCTCGGCTCCCGTGTCCATGCCGCACGTCACCGCCACCGTCGCGGAGCCGGTGGCCCGTGTCGAAGCGCCGCCCACCGAGGTGGAGGTGCAGCGGCCGGCCCCGCCGCGCGAGGACGGGCAGGACTCCTCGGCCCGCCGTGAGCGACTGAAGGCCCGGCTCAAGGCGGTGCGGGAGAATCCGCGCCCGGAGCCGTTGCCCGCCACCGTTGCGGAGGCGGGTCAGCGCGCCGTTGAGCGCATCACCCACCTCCAGGCGGAGCTGGTGAAGGTGAAGGCGCTCAACCTCTCCCTCACGCAGGACCTGGAGGTGTCGCGCCGTCAGGCGGAGAAGGCCACGGAAGAGGCCCGCCTGCGCATGGACGAGGCGCGCCGCCTGTCCTCGGAGATGGAGGGCCGGGTGAAGCTGCTGGCCGACCTGGAGCGCGAGCTGTCCGCGCTGGAGGGCGAGCGCGACGAGGCGCTGCTGTCGCTCCAGGAGACGCGGCAGGCGCTCCAGGCCGCTGCCAAGGAGCGCGAGGCCCTGGAAGAAGAGGTCGCCCGCGGCAAGCAGTCCCTGGTGGACAGCCTGGCCGAGGAGGAGCGGCTCGCCGGTGAGTTGGAGTCCGCCAAGGACGAGTCCACGTCGCTGCACCGCACGGTGGAAGCGCTCCAAGGGGAGCGTGACGTGCTGGCCCAGCAGGTGGCCTCGCTCACCGCCGAGCGCGCCGAGCTGCTCGAGGCGCGCAAGGCCCTGGAGTCGGTGCACCGGGCCCTGAGTCAGGCCACGGTGCGCTGAAGCCTCCCGGCTACTTCCCGTCCTTCGCCACGCCGCGTGCGTTGTTCCCAGCGCGCACGGCGGCGAAGGCGGGGCTGAGCGGCGGCGAGCGGAGCCCTTCGGTGGCCAGTCCACTGAAGGCGCCAGCCGGCTGTTTCAGCGCCTGGACGTGCGCGAGGATGTTGCGCCGGCGCTCGTCCTTTCCCGGGTGGTTGGCGAAGGTGCTGCCTCCGTCCTTCGTTTTGGCCAGCAGGGCGAGGTAGTCATCCGGCGTGTAGCCCGCGGAGAGCATCAGCTCGACGGCGATCCGGTCCGCCTCCAGCTCCTGCTCCTTGGCGTTGCCCTTGTCGATGAGGTCGATGGTCTTCTCGCTCAGGTGGCCCAACAGGCCCGGGTCCTTGTCCAGGTCCAACGTCCCGTCGCCATGGCGGCCCGCGGAGAGCACCTTCACCGCGGTGGGGGAGAGCACGGCCTCGCCGTAGGTGACCAGCTCGCACGTCTTCACTTTCGCGTCGCCGTACTGGTGGATGGCGTGCTTGAGCGTGACGTGGGCGATTTCGTGCGCCAGCACGCCGGCCAGCTGGCCTTCGTTCTCCAGTCCCTGGAGCAGCTTCCGGGTGACGAAGACGTAGCCACCGGGCGCGGACATCGCGTTGAACTGGGACGTGTCCTGGAGCACGCCGAAGGTCCACTCGAGCGTGGGCCGCGCGGATTGCGCCGCCAGGTTCTTCCCCACGACGTTGACGTAGCGGTGGAGCGCGTCGTTGGGGCCGTCCAGCAGCAGCCCGTCACCCCGTCGCACGAAGTTGATGGCCAGCGCTCCGCCCAGGGCGTACTCCTCCTGCACGCTGGGGGCGGCGCGCAGCTTCTTGCACGTCTTGGCTTCCTCGGACGCGGCGCTCAGCTTCCCCAGGATGTTCTCACCCCGGGTGAGCGAGGACGCATTGAAGCCCTTGCAGGACGCCGTCACCGCGCCCAGGCCCACCAGCGCGAGCACCTTCCAGCCCGTTCGCATCATCGGTTGCCGCTCCGCTTGTTCGTCCCGGCCTTCGCGACCGTGTCGCTGGCGCCCACCACCGGGAAGAGCCCCGCCGCCGTCACGTGCGCGGCGATGTCCGCCGTGGAGACGGACTTCGCCAGCGTCTCCAGCGCCTTGATGTCCCGCACGGCCTTGCCGTGGTCGCCGCCCTTGTCCTTGCCGTACTGCTCCGCGCCGGGGCTGAGCGCCTTCACCGCGGCGCCACTGGCGACGAACTTCTTCGGGTCCACCTGCTGCTTGCCTCCGCCGTCCGTCACCAGCTCCATGTTGGGCGGCGTGGTGGACAGGTTCGTCTGGAACACGAAGCCCTTCTTCCCGGTGGCCGTGGTCACCCGGTGCCACTGCTTGTGCTTCGCATCCGCGCCGCCCCACGTCACCTGCTCTCCGGGCTGGAGCACCGCCACGGCGTTGTCCGAACCGGACGGGCTCGCCTGCACACGTGTGTTCTTCGCCTTCACGTACAGCGGCTCGCCGACCTTCACGGCCGACGCCCCTGTTGGAATCGCCAGCGCCAGCAGGGCGGTGGTCCACGTCACCCGCGTCTTCATCCCCATGTCTCCCCGACTCCTTTCCGCACCGCTCACTTGTCCAGGTTCGCCACGCCGTCGAAGTCCGGCGGCGGCGCGTTCACATATCGCTGACAGCGCTCCAGCAACGCCTGAGTGGGCCCGTCCTCCGGGTCCTCCGCGCGGCGCGCTTCCAGCACCGCTGCTGCTTCCTCGAACCGCGCCGCGCGGTAGAGCGTCAGCGCCGCGTGATAGCGCGCCACCGTCTCCCGCTTGCGCGCGTCCAGCCCGCCCTTGAGCGCGAGCAATTCGTACACGGTGACGGCCTCCGTCTTGCCCGCCACGCGCACCCGGTCCAGCTCCCGCACCTCGATGTGCTCGCGCGCCAGTTCGTACGTGCGCGGGCCAATCATGATGACGGAGCCATAGGCCTTGTTCGCGCCCTCCAGCCGCGCGGCCAGGTTCATCCCGTCGCCAATCGCGGTGTAGCTGAAGAGCTGCTCGCTGCCGAAATTGCCCACGAAATTGACCGCGGTGTTCACGCCGATGCGTGTGTACATGTCCGGCAGCCCCTGGGCGCGGAACTCGTCGCGCAGCCGATCCACCGCCGCCTTCGCCGCGAGCGCGCCCTTGCAGCCGCGCAGCGCGTGGTCGGCCTGTCGCATCGGCGCGCCGAAGAGACACACCACGGCGTCACCGATGTACTTGTCCAGGCACCCACCTTCCTTCAGCAGCGCCGCGCTCACCCGGGTCAGATACGTATTGAGCAGGCGCACCAGGTTGCGCGGGTCATCCTTGAAGCGCTCGCTGAAGGTGGAGAAGCCCCGGATGTCGCTGAAGAAGGCGGTGATTTCGACATTCTCTCCATCCAGCCGAGGCAGCTCGCGCTGGGCAATCATCTGCTCCACCAGCTTGGGCTCCATGAAGCGGCTGAAGGCCTGCCGGATGAAAGCCGTCTCCTCGTTGGCCACCAGGTGGTTGAAGGCCACCGCGCTGACGCTGGCCAGCACGCCCGCCATCGCGGGCAGGGCGGTGAGCACGTAGGTGTTCGTCAGTCCAAGGGCGGGGCCCGTCACCCAGCTCATGCCGGCGTAGAGCCCCAGCGGCCACGCAATCTCCAGCGGCGTCCAGCGCGCCGTCATCAGCAGCACCACCGACACGAAGGCCACCGCGAAGACGAGCGCCAGACTCACCCCCAGCGGCGCGCGGGTGATGAAGCGGCCGTTGCCCAGGAGCGTGTCCAGCACCGCCGCCTGTTTCACCACGCCGGGCTCGTGCGACGAGAAGGACGTGGCCTTGACGTCGTTGAGGCCCACCGCGTTGCCGCCAATGACGACCACCTTGCCGCGGAAGACGTCCGGCGGCAGCCCCGTGGGTTGGCCCTGGCCCCGGTGCACCCACGCGTCGAGTACGGAGATGAGCGGAACGCTCGTGAAGCGGTCATGCAGCTGCCCGCCGAAGTCGATGCCCGCGCTGCCATCCGCATCCACGGCGTAGCTGCGCGAGCCCAGGCGCAGCGTGCGCCCGGAGAACTCGATGGCGCTGGCGCCCAGCAGGCCCGCGGCCACGCGCACCGGCAGCGTCGCGAAGGCATTGGGACCATCCGAATAGACGAAGCGCGTGCGGCGCATGAAGCCGTCGGCGTCCGACTCCGGCTCCACCAGCCCGAAGCCATCCACCGCCCCCACCAGCACGGGAATGGGCGGCACCGGGTGGCTGGGAAGCCGCTCCCCCGAGGACGTCGCGTAATCCAGCACGGGCAGCATCCGGCCGTTCGCGCGCACCGGAAACGCGATGGCCCGGGCAAGCTGCTCGGGAGAAGCCGAGGGAAGAGCGGCCTCCGGGGCGCCGTCCTCGAACGTCTCCGCGCCGGCTTCCTCCGGGAAGGTGTCCTCCTCCTGAGAGGGGCCGTCCACCACCACCGCCGCGCCGAAGTCAGCGGGGGGCAGCCGTGGCGCGTTCGCGTGGGTGGAGACCCCCAGGTAGAAGGGGATGGTCGTCTCCTGGAGCACCTGCGCGAAGGCCAGGTCCATGGACTCGTCGGTGCCGCGCTCGTCCATGACGGCGTCGAACACGATGGCCCGAGCACCCTCGGCTTCCAGCTGTTCCACCACGCGCGCCCAGAGGTTGCGGCTGTAGGGCCAGCTTCCGAAGTTGAGCGCGTACTGTTCGTTGGCGCGGATGCGCTCCAGGCTCGGCTGGTCGATGGTGACCAGCACCACCTGGGATGACACCGCGCGCCGCTCGGTGAAGCGCGTGACGACGGTGTCGTACGCGGAGCGCTCCGCTTCCTCCAGCAGGCCGCCCAGCTTCGCGTCGAAGTGAAGGCAGACGGCGGCCAGCGTGGTGGCCAGCACCGCCACGCCCAGCATCAGCCGCCAGTGGTTCTGCCACCGTGAACGGACCGTTTTCCAGCGCTCGCCTGCCACGTCCCCGTCCCCCTCTTGCGAAGCGTGCTGGAGTGGACACTACCCCAGCGGCAGGTGCGTGGGCAGTCACCTCGCATGACTGGGTGTGCCGGCCGTGTAGTCACGGAGAAACCCGAGATTTCAGAGGGTGCCCAAGCAGGCATCCAGGCGGGCCACTGGAGCCTCTGACGTCACTCTTCCGGAAACCCGTGGACCGTTTGCCACATGTCGGTGCCGTCCGGACCTTTGCACTCAGTTCGACACAGATTTTCGCATTCAAGGAGTCAGACGTGGCCCTGGATATCCTCCAAGAAAAAGGCGTCCCGCTCGACAAGCAGGTCTTCACCTGGAAGGACCTGGTCCGGCGCCCCTACAGCAAGCTGGATGACGACGCCTTCACCCGGGTGTGTGTCATCTACATGAACGGCATCATGGCGGACGCGCTCCGGACCAAGCATGCCTTCGCGCGCATGAATCGAGAGCTGAGGGAGCCGCTGGCGTTGATTCGCCGGTTGGAGCAGTACGAGCAGACGCTCATCAACTGGCTCAACCCTCCCGACCAGACACCGCTGGAGACCACCCTGGGATTTGAGCAGGTGGCCATCGAGGTGACGGCCAGCGTGGCCCTGCGCGAGCCGGACCCCTACCTGGCCCAGACGTACCGGTTCGGTCTGCTCGAGGATTTCGACCACCTGTATCGCTATTCCGCGCTCTATGACCGCATCGAGGGCAAGGACCCCAACAACATCACCCAGTCGTACACGGACATCATCCCTGGACGGCCTACCTCCGTGGAGCATCGCCATCCGCTGGATGACCTGCGCCGTCCCTACGACAAGCGCACGGCGCACCCGCTGACGAAGCTTCACGCGATGAGCATCACCGCGGCGGAGAACCAGACGCACGACTACTACATGACGGTTGGCCCGTTCTTCAGTGACCCGGTGGCCCGCCAGCTCTACGCGGAGATTGCCTCCATCGAGGAGCAGCACACCTCCATGTACGAGTCGCTGCTGGACCCGGGCGAATCCATGCTGGAGAAGTGGCTGATGCACGAGGCCTGCGAGGTCTACAACTTCTACTCGTGCGTGGCCTTCGAGAAGAACCCGCGCATCAAGGAGATCTGGCAGCGCTTCCTGGACTACGAGCTGGGACAGCTCCACTACGTGAAGGAAATCTTCCAGAACGTGGAGAGGCGTGACGCGGCGGAGGTGCTCCCCAGCACGCTGCCGGAGCCCATCGGCTTCAAGGAACACCGCGACTTCGTTCGCAAGACACTGAATCAAGAGGAGGACATGGCCTCCAACGGACAGGACTACGTGCGGATGGCGGACCTGCCGCGCGACCACCGCTCGTACATCTGGCGCGACCAGCTCAACTCCGACGGCTCCCCGTCCGAGACAGTGGCCGCTGGCTACAAATGGATTCCGGGCACGGAGCTCGCCTCGCGCACGCCGCGCATGGGCTCCACGTTCGAGGGAAAGAAGGTTCACTGACATGAAGACGACCACCAGCGACATGGGGCGCAACCGGACGGGCGTGGCCACCTCGCCCATCGACAGCGCGGACATCACCCAGGAAGCGCAGAAGCATCAGCCCAGCCACCTCGGAGACGGCTCGCTCCTCCTCCAGGTCCGGAAAATCTACGCGCGGGAATCCGAAGGCCTGGGCAGCGTGCCGCCGCCGACCAGCCTCAAGGGCGTGGCGAAGACGGCGGTGGAGGCGCTCAAGGGCTCCAAGCCCACCGTCTTCATCGACAAGTTGGGAGAACGGCTGGCCTTCGAGCGCAGCGGCACCCGGCTCTACGAGGGCGCGCTCGCCAAGTTCGACGTCTACGGCAGCTGGGAAGGTGGGCCCACGCGTGAGGGCCTGGAGAAAATCTACAACGACGAGCTGTCCCACTTCCTCATGCTCACCGAGGCCCTGAAGTCACTGGGCGCCGACCCCACGGCGATGACGCCCAGCGCGGACGTCACGGCGGTGGTGTCCCAGGGGCTCCCACTGCTCATCTCGGACCCGCGAGCCAACCTGCGCCAGTCATTGGAAGCGCTGCTGGTGGCGGAGCTGACGGACAACGCCTGCTGGGAGATGCTCATCGAGCTGGCCCGCGACCTGGGCCATGACACGCTGGCGGACCGCTTCCAACTCGCGCTGGATTCGGAAGGGCAGCACCTCCTCTGGGTGCGTGGCTGGCTGGCCGCGGGCGTGAGCGTGGAGGCGCGCGGGGCGCCTGCCCGCGAGGAGCGCGCGGGCACGCAGCCGCGGGTGTAACGCTCAGAACGCCGAGCCCGGCTCCTGGAGGAAGACGGATTCCTCCGGAGTCGTCGGGCGGCCCAGCGTCACGTTGCGATGCGGGAAGCGGCCGAAGCGCTGGATGACGTCCCGGTGTTGCCGGGCGTAGTCGAGCGCTTCCCGGCTGTCCGCGTGATACAGCGCGAGCACCTCGAAGAGGGCCACTGACAGCCGCTGGTCGTTGACGGACTCGCTGTGCTCGAAGGGCAGGTACATGAACCACCGCCACAGCGGCGGCAGGGTCATGTCCAGGCCGCGCGCCAATCCGTGCCGGGCCACCTCGCGCGCCCGCGCGTCCGCGGCGAAAGCCTGGGGCGTGCCGCGGAAGAGATTGCGCGGGAACTGGTCCAACAGCAGGAGCAGGGCCACGCAGCTGCGAGGCTCGTCCCGCCAGTCGTCCAGCTCGCCCTCGGCGGCGCGCTCGACGGCGGGCAGGAAGCGGCGCCGGCATTCATCATCGAAGGCTTCGTCCCGCAGGAACCACCGCTCGCGTGGCTGCCCGAACCAGAAGCCCAGGATTTCCTCTGCGCTCACCATGAGACGCCTCTTCGTCAACGAGGGGAAGCCACCTTGTACACCGGCGCCAGCCGGGGTGGCGGCTGGGAGGCTCCGGTACCACCTTCCACCCGACACTGGCGGGTGCTCCGCCAAGGGAGGACGCGGATGGACTGGACGCTGGAGCCGACGACACGAAACATGCCTGACCCGGTGCGGCGCACGGCGCTCAACCCCACGCTGCGCAAGGAGTCCGTGGTGGCGCTGGGTGTCTTCGGCGCCCTGACGTTTGGCGCGGCGGCCCTGGGCGCTCGCGTCAGCTCGGCGGACACGCGCTGGTACCGGCGTCTGCGCAAGCCCTCGTTCCAGCCGCCACCGAAGGTCTTCGGCCCGGTGTGGACGGTGCTGTATGGCCTCATCGCGCTTTCGGGTTGGCGTGTATGGACGGCGCCCGCGGGCGCGGCCCGCTCCCAGGCCCTGGCCTGGTGGGGCATCCAGATGGGATGCAACGCCGCCTGGTCCTGGCTCTTCTTCGGCAGACACCAGCCTCGCCGCGCCCTGGCGGACAACCTGGCGCTGCTGGGCAGCGTGACGGCGTATGTCGCCGTCACCAAGGACGTGGACCGCCCCGCGGCCTGGATGGTGGTGCCGTACCTGGGCTGGGTGGGCTTCGCCAACGTGCTCAACGCCGAAATCGTCCGCCTCAACCCCTGAGCCACCTCCCGCCCTAGTTGCGCAGCTTCGACGGCTGGGGCGGGTTCATCGCAAGCACGGTGGCGAAGTAGCGGGCCTGGCTCTCCGTGGTGCAGCGCACCTCCTGGATGCGTCCGCCCACCTTCACGCGGACGAGCCAGCCTTCATTGTCACGAGTCCAAGCAGGCGTGTCGGTCGTCATGGTCATCCTCCCTCGAAGTGCATCCTCCGCCTTTCGATAGAGCAGCCGCCATGCCAGCGCTGGAAGCGTGCGAATCCAGGCGCTTCCCCCGGCCTCTTGGCCAATGGAAGACACCCACACCTGTCATTTTTGCGGAAGGCGGGGTGGCGGAGTTTCAGTGGATGAGCTGTCCGGGTTCCTCGACGTTCGGCTGCGCGGGAGCGCCCGCCATCAACGGCAGGGCGACGTGGAAGGTGGAGCCATGGCCTGGCTCGCTCTCCACCCAGATGCGCCCGCCGTGGCGCTCGACGATGTCCCGGCTGATGTAGAGCCCCAGCCCCAGTCCACCGAAGGAATGGGCAGAGGCGTTGCGCGCCCGGAAGTACCGGTCGAAGAGCAGCTTCTGCTGGTCCGGAGGGATGCCGATGCCTTCGTCGGAGACAGACAGGAGCGCCAGCCCGCCGCGCTGGCGCAAGCTCACGCGCACGGTGCCTCCATTCGGGCTGTACTTGAACGCGTTCTCCACCAGATTGGCGAGCACCTGCTCCATCCGGAAGGGGTCCACGTTCACCTGCACGGGCTGCTCGGGCGCGTCGAACCGCACGGTGTGGTTGCCGCGCTGGGGCTCGAGCTCGTGGAGGACGTGCTCCACCAGTCCTTCCAGCCGGGTGGCCTCCCGGTGAAGGGCCAGTCGTCCTGCCTCGATGCGTGAGGAATCCAGCAAGTCGTTGATGAGGCTGGTGATGCGCAAAAGGTACAGGCGCGCCTGACGCAAGGTGGAGGACTCCACGAGCTCGCCACGCGCCAGCCGGCGCTCCAGCGTGGCCAGCCGGAGGCTCAGCGGGGTGAGGGGTGTCTTGAGCTCGTGCGAGGCGATGGACAGGAAGTCGTCGCGCACGCGGATGGCCTCCTGGGCTTCACGGTACAGGCGCTCGCGCTCGCTCTCCGCGCGGCGGCGCTCGGAGATGTCCTCGACGATGCCAATGCCGCCCTCCACCTTTCCGGCCGCGTTGATGTAGGGGGCGAAGCGGATGTGGACCGGCGTCTTCTTGCCGGAGGTGATGGCGCGGTACTCACCTTCGTAGTCGCAGGTATGTCCCGCCAGCGTCTCCCGGACGCAGTGGAGGATGCCCTCATCCCGGAGCGACAGGAGGTTGAGGCCCACCAACAAGCGCTTGGGCGAGCCGATGATGCTCACGAACAGCTCGTTGCACGCGATGACGATGGCGCTCCGGTCGAAGTAGATGATGCCCAGGGGCGCGTGCTCCACGACGATGCGGAAGAGCGCGTCGCCAGGAACGCTCTCCGACTCGCGTCCGTGCAGCGCGCGCTCCACGGGCTCTGCCAGGATGTCGACGACCTCGTGCAGGCGGCGGAAGTTGAGGACGATGCGCTCATCGTGGCCCTTGCCGGAGGCGCCCACCGTCAGCTCCACCATGATTTCAGCGCCGTCCTTGCGACGCGCGAGCACCCGGGTCGCGCGCCCCCCGAGCGTGGTCCGCCGGGAGAGCAGGTGGCGCAGCAGGCTCTCGCCTTCATGGCGGTGCAGCCGCTGGGGAAAGAGCCGGGACGCCGGCTGGCCGATGAGCTCTGCCTGCGTCCATCCCAGCAGGCGCTCTGCCGCGGCGTTGAGGAAGCAGACGTTCTCACCGGCGTCGCAGGCCACGAAAGGGTCCACGGCGGCATCCAGCCACGCGCTGAGCTCGTCGATGCATGAGGCCATGCTCTCCTCGGAAATCCGCTGGCCGTCGTTGCCAGCGTCCCGGGACATGGGAGCTCGAAACGCCTCGACGCGAAATGCGGAGGGCGTGTCCCTTTCCATACAAGTAGGCATTGGAGGCACAGCCCGCGTCTCCCACGTCGATGGTCGGCGTGCGGACGCCAGGTTCGACGGGCAGGCGAGCGGGCGGGCCCCTGTCTAGCGACGCGTGGCCTTGCGTGTCCGGCCACTCGCCTTGCGTGTAACGGGCTTCGCGCCCCCGCGCGGTGGACGCGGCGGTTCGGGGGGCTTCAGCGCGAGCCCTTCCAGCCGCTCGCGCAAGGCCCGCGTCTCCTCCTTGAGGCGGTCCACCTCTTCGCGCAGCGATGCCACCTCGCGGGCCTGCGGTTCACCTTCGCGCAGGAAGCGCACCGTCTCGCGCGCCGCGCGCCGGGCGACGGCATCCAGCAGTGGCGTCTGCTCCAGCGCGGGCAACAGGCGTGAATCCCCCAGGGTGCGCGCCGCCTCGAAGACGCCCATGCGCACGCGGAAGAGCGGGTCGCGGAGCAGCTCTGCGAGCAGGTCCACGGCCTCGCGCTTGCGACCCGCGACCTCCGCCAGCTTCGCCACCGCGAGCGTGGCGGCGCGGCGCAGCGGAGCCGCGTGGCCATAGGCGGTGCGCGCCAGCACCACCGAGAAGGCGGCGGGGTCCTGAGACTCGGCGAGCCCATCCACCGCGCCCACGGCGATGACGTCCTGGTACGAGGGCCGGGTGCTCGCGGCCTCCAGGACGCCCAACGCGTCCGGCGCGCGCACGCGGCCATAGCTGCGGGCGGCCTCCGCCTCCACGAAGTAGCTGGCGTCACCGCCGTTCACCAGGGCGCGCAGGCGCGCTGCCACCTCCGCGTCGCGGCGGAACTCGCCCAGCGAAGCCACCACGGCGCGGCGCACACGGGGGTGTTCGGTGGACAGCGCGGCCAGCAGGCGCACGCGGGCCTCGGGGGTACGGATGCGGCCCAGGGACTTCGCGCACGCGGCGCGAGTGCCCCAGAACAAGCGCGCGTCCGTTAGCGCCGTGCCCAGCGCGTCCACGGCGCGGGGGCTGCCGTCGCGTCCCAGGGCCACGGCGGCTTCGGTGCGCGCGCGCATCTCCGGCGCGGCGCGCAGCTCCTCCATCCAAAGGCCCGCGGACTTGTCCACCGTCAGCGTGCCGAGCACCCCGCGCCGAGGGTCCACCCGCACCTGCGAGGGCGCGCTGGGGCAGGGCAGGTGGAACGCGTGCTCCGCGTCCGTCACCTCCAGCCGGTGGACGGTGTCGCGGCCGTCCACGGTGAGCGCCACGTCCAGCGGCAGCCGGAAGAGGGGCACGCCGTCTGCCGTGGACTGCGTCTGGCGCACCTGGAGGCGCAGCCGCGCTTCCTCGGCGTCGTAGCGGACGTCGACCTTCAGCTCGGGGTGGCCGGGCGCGAAGACGTACTGGTCGAAGAAGGCGTCCAGGTTGTGGCCCGTGGCATCCTCGAACGCGCGGGCCAGGTCCACCGTCTCCACGGAGCCGTGGCGGTGCCGCGCGACGTAGTGACGCAGGCCCTTGAAGAACAGGTCATCGCCCAGCCGGCGGCGCAGCTCGTGGAGGACCAGGCCGCCCTTCTCGTAGAGGTGCCGGTCGAAGACATCCATGGGCGCGTGGAAGCGCCGCGCGACAATGGGGCGGGCGTAGCGCTCACGCGCCTCGCCCAGGTAGGCCTCCAGGTCCACGAGCCGGTGCTGGTCGGCCTCGTCCTGCCCGTCGGCGCGCTCCTTCCAGAGCATCTCGAACCAGGTGGCGAAGCCCTCGTTGAGCCAGCCGTGGGGCCAGTCTCGGCAGGTGAGCAGGTCCCCGAACCACTGGTGGGCCAGCTCGTGCGAGACGAGCGGCTCGGCGTTGTAGTCCGGCTGGGCGCGCGCGTCGTGGAGGACGGCGTCGGTGAGGCTGGTGGCGGAGGTGTTCTCCATGCCGCCCAGGATGAACTCGGTGACGAAGACCTGGGCGTAGCTGCTCCAGGGGTAGGGCTCGCCAGTGACTTCCTGGAAGACGCGCACCATTTCCGGCGTGCGGCGCACGCAGCGCAGTGCGTCCTCCTTGAGGCCCTTGGGGAAGAGGTAGCGCAGGGGCACCGTGCCAGCCGTGTCGGTGGCCTCTTCAAATTCACCCACCACGAGCGTGACGAGGTACGGCGCGTGCGGCTGCGCCATCCGGTAGTGCTGGGTGCGGCGCCCGTCGTGGACGCGGTCGCTTTCCAGTGTGCCGTTGGACAGGGACGTCATCGCCTCGGGGAAGGTGGCGATGACCTCGGACGTGGCCTTCTGGGCGGGCGTGTCCAGGCAGGGGAACCAGGCACGCGCGTCGATGTCCTGGCCCTGTGTCCAGGCCTGACGCGGACGGTGGGGATAGGCGGCGTCGGGAGCCCAGAAGTAGAGGCCACGGCGAGGCCGGGCCGTGTAGCGGATGGCCACCTCGAGGGCCTGTCCGGCGGCGAGCGGCGCTGACAGCTCCACGCGGACATGAGCGCCGGAGTTGGAGAAGCGCGCGGCGCGGCCGTCGACCTGGACGTCCGACACGTCGAGGTCCACCGCATCGAAGGTGACGGTGTGGACGGGACGGACGGCGGAGACGCGCGTGGTGCACAGGCCGTTGATGCGGTGGGTGTCGAAATCGAGGTCGACCTCGATGCGGACGTGCTCGGCGCGAACTGGCCGCTCGGCGGCATAGTGCTCGGTGGCGCCAGGAAGGGAGAAGGGGCGGGGGCCGGAGGGGATGGACTCGGAGGCGTGACGGTGGCAGCAGCGCATGGGCACTTAGGACTCTTTCGCAAGCTCGCGTCACCGTCGAGGAGGAGTGCACCCAGGGGCCGATGAGCGTCGTGTATCGACGAAGTCATGAAGATGACGCCAGGGTCGCGCTCCTCCCCACTGGGGCGTTCATGGCATTCACCTGAACACACGCGGAACGGCGTCGACCGGGTAGTCTCTGACCACCGTGCAGTGGGTCCTATTCTTCTCCGACAGACAGGTGCGTGAGCAGCTCTTCGCCCGGGTGGATTCGACCCGGGGGTTGTTGCTGGTGACAGGGGTCCGGCACGGCGCGGCCATGCGTCCTCCGGAGACGCGCGAGCCCTTCGCCACACTGGAGCGGCTCCACGGCGCCGTGTTGTCACAGGTGCTGGTGGCCGACGAGGGCACCACGGATGGCATGTGGAGAGACCCGCTGGGAGACCTGGGCGACCGGCTCCACCCCGGCAGCCGGGATGACGCCTACGCGGCGGCCACGGGCTACCTGCTGCTGCGGGACGGCCGTCCAGCGGCGGTGGTGCGCAAGCAGGGCACGCCGTTCGAGGAGCTCTGGTTCCTGCAAGAAGCCCTGAGCAAGCTCACCCCTCGCGTGCCCCCGCCGGACCCGGCCCAACGGCCAGGACGTCGCCGCGCGGAGCCCGCGCCCCGCTCACCCCCGCGGCCCGCGAGCGGTGGCACGAACGCCCGCGCCACGGGCACGCGGGAGCGGACCGTCTGGGACGATGAGGCCACGCCGCCCCGTGGCACGCGCGTGCCTCCGCCCGAGCCGCCGAGGAAGGACCCGTGGACGGTGCTGGGCATCGCGCCCGGGACGCCCCTGGATGAGGCGCGCAAGGCCTTCCGGGCGCTGGTGGTGCAGTACCACCCGGACAAGGTGGCCCACCTGGCGCCGGAGTTCCACGCGCTCGCCGAGCTGCGCACGCGGGAGATTCTGGACGCGTGGGAAGAGGTGGCGCGAGCGCTGTCCGGAGGGACGTGAGCCCGCGTGGCTACAGCAGCAGCGACGCCGGCGGAGGCGTGATGAGCGTCTTGCCGCTCTCCAGGGCGAAGCGCGCGACGATGGGCATGTGGTCGGACAGCCCGTGGAAGCGGCTGCGGAGGTCCCCGAAAGGCGACGTCTCCTGCGTGTCGAGCCAGCGCACGCCCGCGCCGGAGAACACATGGTCCAGGTGCATCCGCACGTGCATGAAGCCGGCGGTGGGGAAGCCGCGCGACACGTTCGGGTCAATCTGCCCCACGGCGGCCTGCGCGCAGGTGAGCCGGCCATCGGTGGTGAGGAAGCGGTACACGGGCGACGCGGGCGGCGAGTTGAAGTCTCCGCACACGATGTAGGGCTCGTCACCGGTGAGCCCTTGCATGAACTCCGTCAGCTTGCGGGCCTCGTGGAGTTGGTTGACGCCGCAGCCCATCTTGTCGCGCGTGGCCCAGAACTCACGCGCGAAGGGCGTGGGCAGGCTGAGGTGGGTGTTGAAGATGTGGAAGGGGTGCCTGTCCTCGCGGCGCAGCAGGCGCATGTGCGCGCAGATGCGGCTCTGCTTCCGGTCCTTGAGCCGTTGGACGTGGTGGTGGGTGATGGCCTGGGGCGCGCCCACGTTGTGCGTGGCCACCTCCAGCTTGCGCGTGTTCACCAGCACCGCCAGCCCGGTGGTGTAGAGGGACACCTCGCCGAGTTTGTAGTGGTGGGCGCGGAAATAGAAGGCCTCGTAGGGCATCTCCCGGCCCAGCCTGTCGAACGTCTCCACCATCCGGCCCATGAAGGCGGTGAGCTGCGTCTCGCCCGGCTGCTTGGGCCGGTCGGCGATGTTGCTGCGCAGCGAGGACGTCTCCACCTCCTGCAGGCAGACGACATCCGGCAGCGGGTCCAGCGACGCCAACGCCGCGGCGACGCGCCGCTTGGGGCCCACGGTGCTCGCCAGGCCGCGGAGCATGTGGCCGAAGTAGCGGACGTTGTAGGTGACGATTCGCAGCGGGGATGGGCTCATGGGCAGCGCGCTGGCCCCCTCCGGTGGGCCTCGGGAGGAAACTACTAACCACCAGGCGCTCCGGCTTGCGATGGCGTCAGGCACCTGACACTCCTCGGGCCTGCCTGCCCGGCCGTACTGTTCGTGCGGGGAGACGAGGACACCGCGCCAAGATGCTCTTCACCAGGCAACGACTGAATCTGGGTTCCAGCCACCCTGTGGTTTTCTGCTGAGGGTTCCGGGCTCACGGGGGGGGGACGGCGCCCGGCGACCGGTGACGGGTCATCAGCGGTGTAACCGAAGGAGGGCTGTTCATGCGGGGATACGCGTCTGGTGTGGCAATCGCATCCATGATGGGGCTCATCGGGTGCGGCGAGGACGACACGTATGTGTATGACGTGACGCTGGATGCGGCGGCCCTGAGCAACGTCCCGAACGAGTGCTCGGGCCAGCTCAAAAAGAACTTTGAAGGAGAAGGCCCGGCGACTGGAATCGAGGCCCAGCAACAGTGGCGCCTTCAGCGCGGGGAGATGGATTCGATGACGCTTGAGATGCCCGATCTCAACATTCGGGCTCCGGGTATCTCTGGGTACAGCGTGGACGCGGACGACGAGCCGGACATCTTCCACGGCTCAGTCGGCGCGGACGGTGGTTTTCAGTTCGTGCAAACCAAAGTGACGAACTTCGGGTTTGAGTGGGGGGCCAACCAGGCGTTCAGCATCGTCATCACGAGCAAGCACCTGGACGACACCATCCAAGGCCATCTGTGGTTCCGAAGTGAGCACCTGGTCGCGCCTCCGGCAGCCGATTGGGATGAGGCGGAATGCGTCGCGACCATCCCTTTCACGGGCAAGCGCGTGAAGGAGTAGGCTGCTCCGCTCGTGTCGCCGTGGCGCGAGCCCTGTGACGGAAGGAGCGGAGACCGATGCGTGGAGACCAGTGGGGCGCCATGGCCGCCGTGGTGATGGCGCTCACGGGATGCGGCGAGGACGACACGTACACCTACGACGTGACCCTGGACGCGGAGACGCTTGCCCAGGTGCCGACGGAGTGCAGCGAGTTGGTCGAACCCGCCCAGGGCCCCGCGGTCGGCCTGGACGCGCAGCAGCGCTGGACGATTCGCCGCGGGGAGTTGGACTCGATGTACCTCGAGGTCCCCGACATCGACTTCCAGACGCCGAACAACGCCTATGTCATCAACGGCGACGGCGAGCCGGACGTCCTCATGGGCTCGGTGGGCGCGGACGGCGGCTACCAGTTCATCCACATCCAGACGCGCCTGGATGAGGAGCACAAGCTGTCCTCCTTGGGCAACGAGCACGCCTTCCGCATCGCCATCAACAACAAGGACCTGGATGACGCCATCCAGGGCACCGTCTGGGTCCGCAACGAGCACGTCGAGCGGGACCCCGTCAACGGCTCCACGCTAGCCTCCGGCTGCGCCTCCGCCGTCCGCTTCACCGGCCGCCGGGTGACGGAGTAGCTCGCTTCATCCGCACCACGGTGTCCAGCAGGTGCTCCAGCGCCGCCTGGGGCTCGTTGCACAGGCCAGAGTGCACCGGCCCCGTCTGGATGATGGTGCTGCGCGGTGCCACCACCCAGTGCCAGCGCTCCTTCTGGGACAGCTGGCCAATGGGCCCCGAGCCCTTCCCGCCCTCGCACACGCGGCGGGAGCTCTCCAGGTGGCCTCGCACCAGGTCCACGTCCACCTCGGGCCACAGCGCCTTCAGCCGCGCCTCATCCGGCTCTACGCGCACGCCCAGGAAGCGCTGGGTGGCGCAGAAGAGGACGACGCCCGCGTTGATGAACTCCTCGCGCTCCACGCGCGGGACGACGCGGATGATGGCGTAATCAAACGAGCTGGGCGCGGGCACGGTCCGCCTCCTCGATGAACGCGGGCACGGCTTCCAGCCGGCGCAGCAGCCAGGTGGCGTAGGCGGCGCGGTGCGCCTCGGCGGTGGGGAAGGGGGACTCGGTGCTCGTGAGCCATGCCTCCGGAATGGCCCCGACGATGCGCTCCACCACCTCCCGGGTGATGCGCTCGCCCAGGTGCTTGCCGGCCTCCGTCAGCGCCGTGGCCCACGGCAGCAGCACGTGGTCCTTGATGGGCGCGAAGCGGCCCTGGCTGCGCGCCTCCCAGTCGTCCCACGAATGGTGGAAGTACAGCGAGGCCCCGTGGTCGATGAGCCACAGCTTCCGGTGCCAGGTCAGCATGTTGGGGTTGCGTGGGGTCCGGTCCACGTTGGTGATGTACGCGTCGAAGGCGACGATGCCGGACGCCTCCGCCGCGGTGGGCGCGGGGTCCGCCACCGGGTCGAACGTCACCGACGCCGGAAGGTAGTCCAGCGCCAGGTTGAGGCCCGCGCTGGCCTTGAGCAGCTCGCGAATCTCGGAGTCCGGCTCGTTGCGTCCCAGGGCCGGGTCCAGCTCCACCAGGACGAGCTCCGGCACCCGCAGGCCCAGCTCCCGGGCCAGCTCCCCGGCGATGAGCTCGGCGACGAGCGCCTTGGCGCCCTGTCCGGCACCCCGGAACTTCACGACGTAGAGCCCCGCGTCGTCCGCCTCGATGATGGCCGGCAGCGAGCCGCCCTCCCGCAGTGGCGTCACGTAGCGCGTGGCGGTGACCGTCCTTGGCATTCCTGACCTCCCGTCCTCTCTCCTGGCGTCGTCCCTGGGGCGCCGGGCCGCGCCGCGGCATGTAGCATGTCGGCCGGGGGTGGGAGGCGCTGACGCCGCCTCGGGCTGATCGCTGGAAACTTTGTCCGACACAATGCGACAATCATTTATCGGCGTTTTTTTCTGCCCCCCACGGAGCACCCCCACCATGGAAATCTCTCGCAAGCCGAAGTCGCCCGTGTCGCAGTCCACCCGCGCTGGTGACACGGCCAAGCCGGCCGCTGCGGCCAGGCCCGTGGAGAAGGCGCCGGTCCAGACGGCGAAGGACGGCTTCGACTCGGCGCCCACGGGTGGCGCGCGGGGCTCCAACTTCGTGGACCGCCCGAAGGGCAACTTCGTGGACCGCCCCACGGGCCTGCCCCAGGGCACCCCGTCGGCGCTGCCGGCCTCGGCCTTCACCTTCGGCTCCGGCCACGTCGCCGTCCGTCCCTTCGCGGCGAGCGCGGCCCGCGCGCCCGTCACGCTGGCGGCGTCCGCCACGCCCAACGCGAAGGTGAACGACCTCCAGACGACGACGTCCACCGTGTCCTTCGACCAGGACGTGAAGCTGGACTCGCTGAAGCTGAACCTGGACCTGGCGCACACCTTCAAGGGTGACCTGGTCGTCAAGCTGACCAGCCCCTCCGGCAAGACGGAGACCCTCCACAACCGCCAGGGCGGCAGCGCGGACAACATCAAGGGCAGCTTCGACCTGGCCGCCTTCAAGGGCGAGTCCACCAAGGGCACCTGGACGCTCTCCGTCGAGGACAAGGCGCGCCGCGACACGGGCACCCTGAAGAGCTGGAGCCTGGACGCCGCCGGCCAGACGACGGGCACGGGCCCCATCGAGGAGCCGAAGCCCCAGCTCTCCGGCCCGCCGGTCATCGCCGTGTTCGACGGCGGCGTGGACTTCAAGCACTCCGACCTGGATGACGCGATGTGGGTCAACCCGAACGAGGTCGCGGGTGACGGCATCGACAACGACGGCAACGGCGTCAAGGACGACATCTACGGCTACAACGTCGGCTACAACAGCGGCGACGTGATGCGCGGCAGCGGCACGGACCACGGCACGCACGTGGCCGGCATCATCGCCGCTGAGGACAACGGCGAGGGCAACACCGGCGTCGCCGCGGGCAAGGCGAAGATCATGAGCCTGGGTGGCCTGTACAACGGCGCGGACCTGCTCACGAACTTCGAGCGCGGCGTCGACTACATGGTGAAGATGAAGACCGAGCACGGCGTGAACATCCGCGCCGTCAACGCGAGCTTCGGCAACGAGTACCGTGACGCGGCCTCCGTGAAGCGCTGGACGGACGCGGTGCAGAAGCTGGCTGACGCGGACATCCTCCTGGTCGCGGCCACGGCGAACGGCTACGGCAGCAACCTGAACGACGTGGCGGACATGCCCGCCAACATCGACCTGCCCAACGTCATCACCGTGGCGTCCATGGACAAGAAGAACGACAAGCTCGCGGACTTCTCCTCCTACGGGGACAAGGTCGTGGAGCTGGCCGCGGTGGGCGAGGACGTGCTGAGCACCGTCCCGGGCGGCGGCTGGGAGGAGATGAGCGGCACCTCCATGGCCACCCCGACGGTGGCGGGCGCCGCGGCGCTGATGTTCGCCGAAAACCCCAACCTGACGGCCGCGCAGGTGCGTGACCTGCTGGTCCAGACGGTGGAGGTGGACTCCGACCTCAAGGGCAAGGTGAGCACCAGCGGCAAGCTGGACATCGCGGCCGCTGTCGCCGCCGCCAAGGCCACGCTCGAGGACGACACCACGGTCGCCGGGCGCTGAGCCGGTCCTGAGATGACGCAGTGAAGAGCTCCCGGTGCCCAGGCGCCGGGAGCTTTTTCGTGTCCGATTTGATTGCGCACAATTTAATTGCGCCCTATTTATCTTCCATGTCGATGGATGACCCGCTCAGCCTGGACCGGCAGATCTGCTTCCCGCTCTACGCGGCGGCCCGGGCGATGACGCAGGCGTATGCGCCGCTGCTGTCACGGCTGGGCCTGACGTACCCGCAGTACCTGGTGTTGCTGGTGCTGTGGGAGACGGACGGGGAGACGGTGAAGGGGATGGGGGAGCGGCTGTACCTGGACTCGGGGACGCTCACGCCGCTGCTCAAGCGGATGGAGTCCCAGGGCCTGGTCCGGCGGGAGCGGAGCGCGGAGGACGCGCGCTCGGTGCGCATCTACCTGACATCCGAAGGGCGGGCCCTGCGCCGCAAGGCCACGTCCATTCCCGAGGCGATGGCCTGCAAGTTGGGGCTGACGCTGGAGGAAGCAACCCGCCTGCGCCGCGACGTCCAACGTCTTTTCGAAGTGCTTTCGCAGTCCCACGTTGATTCCGCGAAGTAACGCTCAAGGAGAACACCATGGCTCCCGTCGCTATCAGCCCGCTGTACAGCACCTCCGCCACCACCCACGGTGGCCGCAACGGCCGCGTGAAGTCGGAGGACGGCGTCCTGGACCTGCCCCTGGCCATGCCCAAGGAGCTGGGTGGCGCGGGCGGCGCCGTCACCAACCCGGAGCAACTCTTCGCGGCGGGCTACTCCGCCTGCTTCGAGAGCGCGCTGCGGCTGGTGGCGCGCATGCAGGGGAAGAACCTGGGCAACGACGCGGGCGTGCGCGCCACCGTCACCATCGGCAAGACGCCGGACGGCGGCTTTGGGCTCGCGGTGGAGCTCCAGGGAATCCTGCCGGGAATCCCCAATGACGAGGCCCAGAAGCTGATGGCGGCGGCTCACGAGGTGTGCCCGTACTCGAAGGCCACGCGCGGCAACATCGACGTGAAGGTCTCCGTCGCTGGCTAGTTGCACGTGGAGTGCTCAGGAGGGCCACTCAGGCGTTGGTATCGTGCGCGATGGCGGATTCCTCGCTGCCTGCTTTCGCGCCGCGTGCATCGATGGCCCTCATCGCGACCGGGTGGGCCATGTCATCGGCCGGCGCGAAAGGAAGCCTGAGCACGCGCGCGCTGTTCGACGAGTGCGCGCGTGCCTGGACACAAGGCGCCTACGGTGTGACGCCCGGCACCCACACGCCCCAGTCCGTGAGCTGCGTGCCTCCACCGTTGGGCGTGATGCGGTCAAGCAGCGGCTGGAAGCGGGCCTCGTGGGCCAGCCCCGCCAGCGCATCCTCCCAGGGGTCGGCGGCGTATGCCTGAACGCGGACGTTGTTCGCCTGGGGCTGCGCGGTCTCGAACTGGAGCGCCGGAACGCGGTGCGAGCCCACCGTCACCGTCTCTCGCTTCGCCGGTGCGAGGCCTTCATGGGACGGCGGCCACTGGCGTGCGTCCAGGGACTCCCAGATGCGCGCCAGCACTGCCTCCTCCAGGGGCACGGCTTCCGCCTGGGCGAAGTCCGGGCACGCCGCGCCTGTCGTGGGCGGTGTCACCTGCTGACGCAGGATGAAGCCTCGCTCCGCGGCCTGGCAGGTGCGCAGCACGGACGTGGTGCCTTCCGTCTCCATCCGCATGTCGAACCAGGTGCCTGGGCCCCAAGGGCGGGCGAGCGCTGGAGGCAGGCCGGTGCCACCTTCCTGTCCCTGGCGCGCCTCCACCAGGGTGAGCTGTGAGCCGCCGCCCATCCCGAAGCCCGACAGCGTGATGCTCGCGTCGAGCAGGCCATTGGTGAGGTACAGCGGGCCCGGCGTCGCCGCGTAGAGGCGGTTCTCCAGGGGGCCGTCGAATGCCCGCTTGTCATTGAGGTACCGCTTCGCCTCCCACTGGCGGCCCGCGGCGGTGAGCTGCTCGGTGCTCTGCTTGCCCTCGCGGGGGACCTCCAGCGCACGCGACTCATCCGCTCGCATGGGCACCACCAGCGGCCGCGCCAGCATCGGCTGCCGCGACGGCGCGCCGCCATCCTCGGTGAAGTAGAGCGTCACCCAGACCCAGGGCAGCTCCACGGCGACGACCTCCAACGTCACCACGCCGGCCACCGCGGCCTCGGGCACGGTGCCGGACTGCTGCCGGCCCATGGTCTTGCGGTTGGCGGAGAAGGAATACGCCACGCGGTCGCCCACGCGAGCCCGCAGCCAGGGCGAGTTGCCGCGCCGCGTTGGCGTCTCCGCCTCCGTCTCCGTCTCCGTCACGGTCTCCTGGGTGGAAACTTCCGGCGGGGCGGTGGTGCCGTCGGAGGGCGTGGTGTGGGGCTCCACGCTCTTGCAACTCGTGCCAAGGGCCAGGGCCGCGCACAGCATCGCGGGGCGGGACAGGGAGGAGGCGATAGGCTTTGGCATTCGGGCAACCTCGGCGGTGAGGGGCATTGCGTCACCCCTGTCGGACCTTGATACACCGGGGCGTTGGCCCGCCCTCAACTTTCTGGAGTTCCGCGTCCCATGACCACGAACCTGCGCATTCGTCGTGTCGTTCTCTACAAGCATGGCGTCGGCTACTTCGAGCGCCGGGGAAAGGTGAGTGGCAGCGACACGCTCCACCTGGACTTCAAGGCGCGCGACATGAACGACGTGCTGAAGTCGCTGACGGTGTTGGACCTGTCGGGCGGCTCGGTGTCGGCGGTGAGCTACGACTCCACGAAGCCGCTGGAGCAGCTCCTCGCGGAGGCCACCATCCGCATCCCGGAGGACGGCAGCCTCACGGCGCTGCTGGGGCAGATCAAGGGCGCGCGCGTGCGGGTGCGCGTGGGCGGCGCGCAGGTGGAGGGCTCCATCATCGGCCTGGACTCGCTGGCGGTGGCGGCCGGCGAGACGAGCCTGATGCGCCCGTTCCTGTCGCTGCTGGTGGGCGCCTCGCTGCGGACCTTCGACATCCTGGACGTGGCCGAGCTGGAGTTCCTGGACGAGGCGGTGCGCAAGGATTTGGAGTTCTACCTGGCCACGGTGCTGTCCTCGTACAAGAAGGACTCCAAGCGGATGGCCATCCTCACCTCGGGCCAGGGCGAGCGCGAGCTGTTCGTCAGCTACGTGGTGGAGTCACCGGTGTGGAAGACGAGCTACCGCATCCTCCTGGATGAGGGCGAGCCGCCGCTGCTCCAGGGCTGGGCGCTGGTGGACAACACCGGGGACGAGGACTGGGTGGACGTGAAGCTGTCGCTCATCGCCGGGCTGCCGGTGTCCTTCGTGCATGACCTCTACAACCCCCGGTACATGAAGCGGCCGGTGGTGGAGGTGCAGACGGAGGCCGCCGCCGCGCCGGTGATTCCTGAGGAGAGCTTCGGCAGCGCCGGGGACATGATGATGGAGCAGGAGATGGCCGCGCCGATGATGTCCGACATGCCCGCCGCGGCCCCCATGGCCGCGCCGCGCCGTTCCCGGGCGGAGAAGGCCATGTCGGTGGGCGGCCCTGGCCGTGGAGGCCCGAGCCGGCGCGAGGCCATGGAGAAGAGCGCCGCGGTGACGACGCTCACGAAGGAGGTGGGGGACCTCTTCGAGTACGGCGTGGACCGGCCGGTGACGGTGCACCGCAACCAGAGCGCGCTGGTGCCCATCCTGCACAAGCCCTTCGAGGGCAAGCGGGTGCTCCTCTACAACCGGGCCACGCGTGAGAAGAACCCCATGGCGTGCATCGAGCTGAAGAACACCACGGGGCTCACGCTGGAAGGCGGCCCGGTGACGGTGTCGGAGGACGAGCGCTACGTGGGCGAGGCGATGCTCGACACGATGAAGCCGAATGACCGGCGCTTCGTGCCCTACGCGGTGGAGCTGGGCTGCGTGGTGTCGATTGAAGACCGCACGGAGGACGGGCCGGTGTTCCGGGTGGCGGTGAACTCCGGGATGCTGGTGGCGGAGTACTTCCACGTGCGGCGTACGACGTACGTGTCGCGCAACAAGGGGCAGCGGGCGCAGGTGCTGTTTGTGGAGCACCCGCGCCAGGGCTGGGAGCTGGCCAAGGATGCTCCGGAGCCTGCGGAGACGACGGACGGCTTCTGGCGCTTCAAGCGGGAGCTGGCCGCGGGGGCGCAGGACTCGCTCACCGTCACCGAGCGCACACGGGGGCAGCGCCAGTACCTCATCTCCAGCATGGGGCTGGACCAGGTCTCCTACTTCGTGTCGCAGCGCTTCGTTGACGAGAAGATGGCGGGTGCGTTGAAGGAGGTCGTCGCGCAGCGCGAGCAGGTGGATGCGCTGGCGAAGGACGAGCAGCGCCTGCAGGAGGAGCGCAACCAGCTCTTCCGGGACCAGGAGCGCATCCGCTCCAACATCGAATCGCTGAAGAGCGGGGCGTCGCAACGCGAGCTGGCGGACCGCTTCGTGTCCAAGCTCAACGAGCAGGAGGACCGCCTGGAGGCCATCGCCCGCGAGCTGGAGCAACTGGCCAAGCAGCGGCAGGAGGCGCAGAAGGCGCTGAACCGCCGCATCCAGGCGCTCAGCTACACGGTGGACCTGTAACCCGCGGTGGGCTGCCCGGACCGCACCGGGCAGCCTTCGCTACCCGGAGAGGATGCGCCAGCGCAGCGTCCCGTCCTTGTCCGGCGCGACGATTTCCACGCGCGGATTCTTGGCGCTGGAGCATTCCAGGTACGCCTTGAAGCCTCCCGCCATCTCATGGATGGCCACCGGCGTCTGGTAGGTGAACTGGCGCAGCAGCAGCATGCCCGTGCCGTTCTCCTCCTGGTGCAGCAGCTCCCCCTGGTCGCAGTAGGAGCGCCACATGCGCCGCGCCATCCCCAACACCATGTTGGGCGTGGTGAAGCGCAGCACCATCTTGAAGATGGAGTGGATGTCTCGCAGGGTGACTTCGTAGCCCACCGTGTGGGCCCCCTCCGGCTTCCCGTCGAAGTGCCGGTCCACCACGTGCTGGATGATGCCGAAGTACGTCTCCACCGGCACCCAGCCCACCGCCAGCGTCGTGCGCGGGTCCGCGTGGGGTTGCAGCTCGGGAAGCAGCGACTCCACGGCCGTACGCGCGGTGTCCTCGCCGAAGCGCTCGTGCACGTAGGCCAGCAGGTTCTGGACGGTGAAGCCCTTGTAATTCACTCCGGACAATGAGGCTGTCACGCTTGCGATACCCCCCGCTCCAACCTGTGAGCCGGCCTTGGCTCACAGGAGGGTTGCGGCAAAGTCGTATGCTAGAGCACTCCACGACACGGCGGAAATAGCGGTACGCGCCAATTCCCCGCGACAGCCACGTTGCGCCCTGGATTCCCCGCCTGTCCTGAGCGCTCAGCGCTGGAAGGCGCGGTAGACCTCCACGCCGGCCACCACCGTCAGCCGCACCTCGGCGCCGGGCAGCGTGGTGACGGGCCCGTCCACCGGGTCCACCGACAGTGCCACGAAGTCCGCGTCCATGCCGGGCTGGAGCCGGCCGCGCCGGGCTTCGGCGAAGGACGCGTGCGCCGCGCCCACGGTGAAGCCCTCCAGCGCCTCCTGCCCGCTCAGCCGCTGCTCCCCGTACCAGCCGCCGTCCGGCAGGCCCCGGACGTCCTGACGCGTGCGCGCCGCGTACAGGCCCGCCAGCACGTTGGGCCGCTCCACGGGGAAGTCACTGCCCAACGCCAGCACCGCGCCGGACGCCTTCAGCCGCTGCCACGCGTAGGCCCCGCGGATGCGCTCCGCTCCCACGCGGGCCTCCGCCCACGGCATGTCGCTGGTGGCGTGCGTGGGCTGCACGCTGGCGATGAAGCCGCTGCGGCCCAGCCGTTCAATGTCCTCGGGGCGCATGATTTGCGCGTGCTCCACGCGGTGCCGGCCGGACTGGAGCGTGCCGGTGGCCTCGGCCGCGCGCGCGAGCACGTCCAGCACCACCGTGTTGGCCCGGTCGCCAATCGCATGCGTGCACACCTGGAAGCCCTTCGCCATGAAGGCGCGCACGCGCGCTTCGTACTCCTCGGGGGACAGCAGCAGCAGGCCACGGTGGCCGGGCTCGTCGCTGTAGTCCTGGTGCAGCGCCGCGCCCCGGCTGCCCAGCGCGCCATCCAGGGTGAGCTTCACCGCGCGCATCGTGAGCATGCGCCCCTCATAGGGGCCGTCCTTCAGGTACGTCTCCCGGTCGCCCGTCTGGCCATCCGCCATGGCGTAGACGCGCAGCGGCAGCTTGCCTTCCTTGTCCCAGCGCTGGAGCAGGCGGAAGGTGCGCAGGTCCATGCCCGCGTCGTGGACACCGGTGAGACCCACTTGCGCGCCGCGCTGGAGCGCCGCGGTCAACTGCGCCGCGTGCTGCGCGTCCGTGGCGGGCGGCAGCACGGACTCCACCAGCTCCATGGCGTTGTCCACCAGGATGCCGGTGGGCTCTCCGCCCTCGCCCCGGAGGATGCGCCCGCCCGCCGGGTCCTTCGTGTCACGGGTGATGCCGGCGCGCCGCAGCGCCTCGCCATTGACCCACAGCGCGTGGCCGTCCACTCGGCTCAGCGCCACCGGACGCAAGGGAAAGCGCTTGTCCAGGTCGGCGCGCGACGGGAAGGTCTTCTCCGGCCAGTCGTTCTGGTCCCAGCCGCGGCCCAGCAGCCACTCACCCTGGAACGCGGAGGAGGGCGCCGAGGCGAGCCGCTCCAGGGCCTCCTCCTTGGTGTCCACGCCCTGCAGGTCCACCGTCACCAGGCCGCGGCCCAGGCCCGCCAGGTGCCCGTGCGCGTCGGTGAGGCCCGGCACGACCGTGGCGTTGCCCAGGTCCACCACGCGCGCGTCCTTCCCCGCGGCGGCGAGCACCTCGTCCTTCGTGCCGGTGGCCAGCACCTTGCCGTCCTTCACCGCGAGCGCCTGCACCTGGGGCTTCGCCGGGTCCAGCGTCCGGATGCGCTGGGCCACGTACACCGTGGTGGTCGCGGTGGGCTCCGGCACGGGGCCCGGGTTGTCGTCCACGGGCGCCACGCGCCGGGCGCAGCCCGAAAGGCTTGTCAGAAGGAGTACCGCTCCGAGCAATCCACCACTGAGTCGTCGCAAGCTCATGTCTGGCACCTGTCTGGGAGCCCGCGCCAATCCCTGGCGCGTCCGGCGCGACACTCTGGCGCACCCAGAGGAGGAGGCCAAGCACTGGCGTCCCCCTCCGAGCGTGCCTACGTCACTACAGGTTGGTGGGGCACGGTTGCGTGCGTGGCGAGCAGGCCGTGGACTCCACCTGGTAGGTCAGCTCGTACTTGCCACCGTGGCCTTCCAGCACCGTGGTGAAGGTCCCTGTCTGGCCGCGCAGCGTGGTCCAGCCAATCTGCTCCTGCACATCGAAGATGTGCATGCTCTTGTCCCAGAGCGCCACCAGCTTGCCGCCCGCGCCCACCGTGTTCGTCGTGAACAGCAGCGGCGGCGGATAGGAATTCAGGGGGCTCCACTCCACCCGCTTGTTCGGCGTCATGTAGTCGTCGTTCCAGATGACCTCGGACTGATGGTCGCCGGTGACCTCCGCCTCCAGCCAGGCCTCGTCGTTGCCGTCGATGTCCGACGTGGTGATGCACTTCAGGGACAGCAGGTTCGCCCGCCAGAACAGCGTGTAGTAGGGCCAGTCGGGGTCGGGCTCGTCGCCGCCACCGCCGCCCTCACAGGACGGGTCATTGCACTGCGCCGGCGGCGCCAGGCTGGCCTCCTGCAACTGCTTCTCCATCGCGATGATGTCCACCGGCTTCGCGTCCGCCGCCTGCGCGTCCACGCTCTCCATTGCGTCCGCCTCCACGGGCGGCTGCGCCGGCTCCATGCGCTCCGTCCCACAGGCCGTGAGCGCGAGCACCGCGCCCATCGTCAGCCCCAGCGTCTGCCGCTTCGTCTTGCTCATCCGCATCTGCGCTTCCTTCAGGTGTCTGGCCCCAACAGCCTGGATACGCAGTGCTTCACGAAGTCTGGCAATTCGCGGATGCGGAAAAGTCAGCCCTCCCTCACGGATGGTTGGGATGGAGCCGGTGGCGCATCGACGTGCGCTGGTTCGTGTATCGCGGGTTCTGGAACAGCTTGATGAGCGCCATGCCCGCCACGAAGCCACCGATGTGCGCCCAGAAGGCGACGCCGCCGGACGCGTCCGCGCTCACCGTGTTGAGCTGGGGCAGGCCGCTGAAGAGCTGCACGCAGAACCACCACAGCAGCACCGCCCACGCGGGCACGGAGAAGACGCGGATGAAGATGACGATGATGAACAGCATGTTCACCCGCACCCGTGGATAGAGCAGCAGGTACGCGCCCATGACGCCGGAGATGGCACCGGAAGCGCCCACGGTGGGCACCGGCGAGCTCGGGTCCACCAGCAGGTGCGCCGCCGCCGCGGCCAGTCCGCACAGCAGGTAGAACACCACGAAGCGCAGGCGGCCCATGCTGTCCTCGACGTTGTTGCCGAAGACCCAGAAGAAGAGGCAGTTGCCCAGCAGGTGTCCCCAGCCGCCGTGCAGGAACATGGAGGTGATGGGGGTGAGGAGGTTGATGGGCTCGTTGTCCACGACGCACGCCAGCCCGTCTCCGAGGGGAACGGGGAGGCCCAGCGCCGCCTTGCCCGTCAGCTCGCCGGGCACCATGCCCAGGTTGCAGACGCTGGCCGCCAGCCGGTAGGCGTCCAGGCCGGCGCCCTGGATGAAGACCCAGACGAAGCCGATGGTGCCGAGCAGCAGGTACGTCACGACGGGAGTGCGGAGGGTGGGGTTGTCGTCGCTGATGGGAATCATGTGGGGGCCCCATCATGCGCATCTCCCTGGCGGGGCGCGGCGGCGGAGGGGGCCTGGATGTGCGGCGCTGGACGCATGGGCACCCATACGGGCGGAGCGGGTGGGATGCTTGCCCAGGGAAACCATCCCCGGGGAGACTTGGCTGCGGGAAGAAAGTTGAGGGATGTTGAGTCGCCTCATACTCCCGTGGAGTCCTGAGAAATGAACCTGTCGATGCTGTCGCGCGGCGCCGCCGCGCTCCTCGTGGTCGCCGCGCTGTCCCTCACCACCACTGGTTGCGCCGGCCGCCGCCGCGAAGCCTTCCTGCTGGAGAAGGCGCGCAACCACGTCTACCGCAAGCCCGTGGCGGAGGTGTATCCGCAGGCGCTCGCCCTGCTGAAGGAGAAGGGCTACTCCTTCAAGACGGGCCAGGGCGGCTTCGAGGCCACCACCGAGTGGTTGATGCAGGGCGCCCCGTCGTCGCTGGGCACCACCCAGGTGCGCTACCTGGTGCGCGGCATCGAGAAGGGCCCGGGCCAGTGCTCGGTGGAGCTCACCCGGCAGCTCGTCACGCAGTCCGCGGGCGCCGCCAACACGTCCGGCCGCGCGAGTGACATCACCGAGCCCGCCGTTCGGGCTGACGGCGGCAACATCACCCGGGACGAGGCGCTGGAGTGGGAGCTGGTCCAACTCGTGGACGCCGAGTCCGCGTCGGCCCTGCGCGCCGAGTCCGAGAAGATTCAGTAGCCTCAGTCCCGGAGGGGCAATTCGACGGTGAACCCGTCGAAGGCCACCTCCACCGGCCCCTGGTACTCCTCACGCGCCTGCGTGAGCAGCTTCGAGGGGTCGGTGTCGTGCCGGCTGGAGAGGTGGGTGAGCACCAGCCGCCGTGCTCCCGCCTCTCGCGCCACACGCGCCGCTTCCCGCGCGGTGGAGTGCCGGGTCTCCACGGCCCGCTCCTGTTCGTCGTCGGAGAAGGTGGACTCGTGGACCAGCAGGTCCGCGTCCTTCGCGGCCTTCACCATGGACGGGCACGGGCGCGTGTCCCCGGAGATGACCAGCCGGCGCCCGGGGCGCGGGACGCCCAGCACGTCCTCCGGCTTCACCGTCCGCCCGTCCTCCAGCGTCACCGGCTCGCCCCGCTGGAGCTTTCCGAAGCTGGGGCCCTCCGGCACACCCAGCGAGCGCGCCATGTCCAGGTTGAAGCGCCCGGGCCGGTCGTCCTCCACCAGCGCGTAGCCCAGGGCGTTGATGCGGTGGTCCACGCCCACCGCGTGGACCGCGTAGCCCTTGCGTGGCACCATGTCACCGTCCTTCAGTTCGTGAATCTCCACTGGGAAGGACATGGACTCCACGCCCAGGTGGACGGCCTGGTGGAGCAGGCGCTTCGCGGAGGGCGGGCCGTACAGGTGGATGGGCTCTGAGCGCCCCGTCATGCCCAGCGTGCGCAGGAAGCCGATGATGCCCAGGTAGTGGTCCGCGTGGAAATGCGTGAAGAACACCGCGTCCACGGTGAAGCCGGTGCCGTAGCGAACCATCTGCCGCTGGCTGCCCTCACCGCAGTCGAAGAGCAGCAGGTCCGCGTGCGCCTTCACCGCGAGTCCGGACAGGTTCCGGTGCAGCGTGGGCTGCGCGGCGGATGTACCGAGGAACGTGAGCCTGAGGAGGGACATGCCGGCACTTCCCACGCGTTAGAGGACCTCCCGCGCCAGTCAACCGCCGACGCGAGGGGGCCATTTACCAGGGTTGGAGGCACCCATGCTATGTGGCCGCCCCCGACCTCGGACTTCACCATGCCTGAATCCCTGACCTTCGCGCCGACTTCGGACCCTCGCCGCGTGCGCGCGCCGGATGGCCGCGTGCTCACCGTGCCGGACGGCTGGGCCCTGCTTCCCCCCGGTGACGCCGGGCTCACCCGCCGCGTGAAGGCGGCGGGGCCTTCCTGGACCGTGGCGGAGAAGGTGGGCCGCAAGCTCTTCTCCCGGGGCGTGTGGGCGCCGGAAGCGCACATCCTCCGCGCCCGCGCCGTCCTCGAGGCCGAGCGCGCCACCCCCGCCTACGAGAAGAAGCTGGCCGCCGGACGCGAGCGCCGCGCCCGCGAGCAGGAGGCCTACGAGGTCGACTTCGCCAACGCCGTGCTGCGCTTCCTCGCCTTCTCCCCGGCGTGGCTGCCGCACGCCAAGCGCATGGCGGTGCTCGTCGCCACCCATGCCACCCCCGTGGGCAGCGGCACCGTGGCCCGCACCGAGCGCATCCCCCTGGAGCGCCGCGCCGAGGCCGCCGTCATCGCGTGGATGCGACATCAGACCACGAGCTACGACGACATGCGCATCGCCCGGGTGAAGGGCGCCCGGCGGGAGGTGCGCCGGGAGCTGGCGGACATCTCCCGCGCCGTGCTGGACCTGCACCGCCGCGATGCTCCCCACGGGCCCGCCGCGTGCCCGCTGTGCACCGCGCTGACGCGGACCTGAGCGGCGGAACGCACCCACAGTCGCAGTCTTTGGATTACTGACCCGGTGTTCAGAAACCTTGTGTGGTTAATGACCGGCGGGTTAGGAATCCGGCCAGCATGGCCCGTCCCGCCGACCCTCACGCTCGCAGTGCGCTGGTGTCCGCGGCCCGGCGGGAGTTCGCTCGCCGGGGGCTGAAGGGGGCGCGCATCGAGGACATCACCGCCGCGTGCGGGCTGTCCAAGGGCGCCTTCTACCTGCACTTCCCGTCCAAGGAGGCGCTGTTCGGGGAGGTGGTGGGCGCGTTCGAGTCCGGGCTGATGGAGATGAACGGGCGTCGCATGGCGCGCATGGAGGGCTTCTTCCAGACGCACGGCATCCCGGGCGCGCAGGACCGCATCGAGCGCAGCGAGCGCTACCTGCGGTTCCTCCAACTGGAGAAAGAGCACGACCTGGAGGCCCTGGATTGGGTGTGGGAGTTCCGGGACGTGTCCCTGGTCCTCACCAGCGGCAGCCAGGGCACGGAGTTCGAATCCCTGCTGTGGCGCGTGACGGATGCCCAGGTGGAGCGCATTTCCCACGACTTCCGGCGGCTGCAGGAGGCTGGCGCCATGGACCCGGAGTTGGACGCGCGAATCTTCGCCTCCATCATCGTCGGGTCCTTCCTGCTGCTCTCCACGCAGATGGCGCGGCTGGATGAGAAGCCGGACCTGAACGCGTGGGCGAACACGCTCCAGCGGCTGTGCCAGGAGGGCACCCGTCCGGCGTCGCCCGCCCCGTCCAAGCGTGTTGCGCGGCGGCCTCGTGCCGCCGCCGAGAACCCCCGAAAGACCTCGAGGAAACGCTCGTGAAACCCAACCTGAAGCCGTCCGCTGTCCGCGTGTTCGCCGCGGCGGGCATGGCCGCCGCCGTGCTGTCGCTGACCGCATGCCAGAAGGCGGATGCCTCGTCGTCGCCGCCCGCCAAGGGCTCGGCGCAGGAGGTGGTGCCCACGGTGAAGGTCGTCTCCGCGCGGACGGTGCGGGCCGCGCCGAGCGAGTCGGTGACGGGCACGCTGTTTCCCGCGCAGGGATTGATGGTGGGCTTCGAGGTGGGAGGCCGCCTGTCGGTCGTCCGGGTGAAGAAGGGGCAGGGGGTGAAGAAGGGCGATGTGCTGGCGCAGCTGGACCCGGAGATCGCCGACGCGCAGGTGGCCCAGGCCGAGGCCGCGGTGGCCGCCGCGGAGGCCGCCTCCACCATGGCCGCCGACGTGGCCGCCCGCAACGAGAAGCTCCAGCAGCAGGGTGGGGTGAGCGAGGTGGCCCACCGCACCGCCAGCGCCAATGCCGCGCAGGCGCAGGCGCAGTGGATGGCCGCCAAGGCGCAGCTGGCCCAGGCGCGCGCGTCCCGCCGCCGGCACGAGCTGCGGGCGCCCTTCGACGGCACCATCATCGACGCACCGGAGCAGACGGGCGCGACGGTGGCGCCGGGCACGCCGCTGTTCAACCTGGAGCGCCTGGACACGCTGCTCTTGAAGACGACGGTGTCGGAGGCCCTGCGCTCGCAACTGGAGCCCGGCGCCAAGGTGCGCGTGGAGTCGGTGGGCGCGCGCGTGTCCTCGGACGAGGCGGTGGTGCGCACCATCCTTCCCTCCGCGGACCCCGCCACGCGCCGCATCCCGGTGGAGCTGGCCGTCCCCAACGCGGATGGCCGCTTCGTGGCGCACACGCTGGCGCGGGCGGTCCTCTCACTGGGGCAGGCGCAGGACGCCCAGGTGCTGCCGGGCAGCGCGTTGTCGGCCCTCAACGGGGACCATGTCTGGGTGGTGGCGTCCGGTCAGGTGCGTCGTGTGGACGTGCGGGTGTTGGAGCGGCGCGAGCAGGGCGAGGTGGTGGTGCTGGCGTCCTCGCCGCTCGACTCCGTCGTTGACCACCCCACTCCGGGCCTGTCGCAGGGCGCCCGCGTCTCCGTGAAGTAGGGAGCCCTCTCCATGCTGCTCAGCGACGTCTCCATCCGCAGGCCCGTCTTCACCGCGATGTTGTCGCTGTGCCTCGTCGTGCTCGGCCTCATGGGCCTGGGCCGCCTGGGCACCGACCTCTATCCGGACGTGTCCTTCCCGGTGGTGGTCATCAACACCGTCTACAAGGGCGCGGGTCCGGGCGAAATCGAAACGCAGGTCATCAAGCCCCTCGAAGACGCCGTCGCTGGCATCAGCGGCGTGGACAAGATTCACTCCTACAGCCGGGAGAACGTGGGCATCGTGGTGGTGCAGTTCAAGATGACCGCCCCGCTGGACCGCGCGGTGCAGGACGTGCGCGACAAGGTCGCCGGCATCGTCAGTCGCCTGCCCCAGGACGCGGACGCGCCCGTCATCGGCCGCGTGGACCTGGGGGCCACGCCCATCCTCACCTACGCCGTCTCGGCGGCGCTGCCCTCGCAGGAGCTGCGCCGGCTCATCGACGACCGCGTGAAGCCCGCGCTCGCGCAGTTGGAAGGCGCCGCCGAGGTGCGCGTCACGGGCGGTGACACGCGCGAGGTGCAAATCGACATCGATTTGGACAAGGCGCGCGCGGCGGGCGTGTCTCCGCTGGGCATCGCCCAGCGCGTGGCGTTGGAGAACCTGGACCTGCCCGCGGGCCGGCTCCAGCTGGGCGCCTCCGAGATGACGGTGCGCTCGCTGGGGCAGTTCCAGAACGTGGATGAAATCCGCGACCTGCCGGTGGCGCGCAGCGCGACGGGCGCGCAGGTGCGGTTGGGTGAAATCGCCAGCGTGACGGACGGCGTGGCGGAGCGGCGCACCCTGGCGCGCCTCAACGGGCAGGACGCCGTCATCCTGGAAATCGTCAAGCAGCCGGGCTCCAACACCGTCGCGGTGAGCGATGCGGTGCGGCAGGTGATGTCGCAGATGGGCTCGGTGGTGGGGCATGGCTTCCAGGCCACGCTGCTCATCAACCAGTCGGACCTCATCCAGGAGAACGCGCACGAGGTCTGGGTGGCGCTCATCTTCGGTGGCGCGATGGCGGTGCTCATCATCCTCATCTTCCTGCTGGACGTGCGCGGCACCTTCATCTCGGCGCTGGCGCTGCCCACCTCCGTGCTGGGCACCTTCTTCGTGATGTACGTGCTGGACTACACGCTCAACCAGATGACGCTGCTGGGCCTGTCGCTGGCCATCGGTCTGCTCATCGACGACGCGGTGGTGGTCCGCGAGGCGATTACCCACCGGCTGGAGAAGGGTGAAGACCCGGTAAGCGCCGCGTCCAACGGCACCAAGGACGTGGGCCTGGCGGTGCTCGCCACCACGCTGTCGCTGGTGGCGGTGTTCGTGCCGGTGGCCTTCATGCCTGGCATCGTCGGCCAGTTCTTCCGGCAGTTCGGCATCACCATCTCCGTGGCGGTGCTGATTTCCCTGTTCATCTCCTTCACGCTGGACCCGATGATGTCGGCGCGGCTGGCGAAGCGGCGCGTGCCGGGCGAGGTCCGCCAGGAGAACGCGGTGGCCGCGACGCTGCGCCGCTTCCTGGACGGCACCGAGCGCGTCTACGAGTCCATCCTCCGCTGGGTGCTGGCGCACAAGTGGACGACGATGGGCCTCACGCTGGTGCTGCTGGTGGTGTCCTTCGGAGGCGCCAGCCGCCTGGGCATGGAGTTCATGCCCGCGGAGGACCGCTCGCAGTTCTTCGTGGACCTGACGCTGCCGGACTCGGCCAGCATCCGGGAGACGGAGGCCCGCACCGCCGACGCGGAGGTGCTGCTGCGCCAGCTGCCGGAGGTGACGGACGTCTACTCCATCGTCGGCAAGGACGGCGATGTGAACAAGTCCCGCATGCGCGTGCTGACGGTGGGCAAGGACGCGCGCACCAAGGGCATCCAGGTGCTGAAGGAGGATGCACGCGCGCTGCTGGAGCCAGGGCTGGTGGGCACGCGGGTGAACCTGAGCGACCCGCCCATCCTGGAGGGCATGGGCGACTACTACCCCATCATGGTGCGCATCACCGGGCCGGACCTGGCCCGCGTCAACGAGGAGGCCGAGCGCGTCGCGGGCATCCTCCGCGAGCTGCCGGGCACCGCGGACGTGCGCGTGGAGTCCAACCCGCCCAAGCCGGAGATGCAGGTGCTCATCGACCGGGCGCGCGCCAGCGACGTGGACCTGCACGCGGGCGCGCTGGCCACGCAGCTGCGGCTGGCCATTGGCGGTGACGTGGTGGCGAAGCTGCGCGAGGGCGTCACCGAGACGGACATCCGCGTGCGCCTGTCGGAGAAGGACCGCGCCACGCCGGAGCGCGTGCGCCAGTTGGAGGTGTACACGCCCAGCGGCCTGCGCCCGCTGACGGACGTGGCCCGGGTGGAGATGAAGAACGGCCCCAGCCTCATCGAGCATGAGAATCGCGAGCGGCAGATTGCCGTGTACTCGCAGCTGGGCCTGGGCGCGGCGCTGGGCGACATCGCCCGGGAGCTGAAGGCGCGCGTGGCGGCCCAGCCGCTGCCACCGGGCTACGCGCTCATCTACGACGGGCAGATGAAGAACCTGGACGAGCAGAACGACGCCTTCGGCGCGGCGTTCGGTCTGGCCTTCGTCTTCATCTACATGGTGCTCGCCAGCCAGTTCGAGTCCTACAAGCACCCGCTCACCATCATGGTGTCGCTGCCACTGGCCCTGGTGGGCGCGCTGCTGGGACTGGTGGTCACGGGCTTCCACCTGTCCATGGGCGCCATGATTGGCATCATCCTGCTGATGGGCCTGGTGACGAAGAACGCGATTCTGCTCATCGACGGCGCGCTTCAGAACCTGCGGGAAGGCGACACGGTGGACGAAGCGCTGCTCAAGGCGGGCCCGCGCCGGCTGCGGCCCATCCTGATGACGAGCGCGGCCATGGCCATCGCCATGGTGCCCACGGCGGTGGGCACGGGCACGGGTTCCGAGTTCCGCGCACCCATGGCCATCTCCGTGATTGGTGGCGTCATCACCTCCACCTTCCTCACGCTGCTGGTGGTGCCGGTGGTGTTCGCCGGCATGGAGCGCCTGGGCTTCAAGCGCAGCCGTCCGCGCGACGATGCCGCCGCCGCGCCGCCGCACCAGGTGGAGCCCAAGCCCGGTCAGGCGGCCTGAGGTCCACAGGCTCGGGGGACGTTCATCCCCTCGCGTACAGCGGCGCCATCGCATCCATGATGGCGCCCATCAGCCGCTGGCCGTCGGCCGTGTCCGGGCAGAGTCCGCCCCAGACGAGCGTGAGGCGTTCGGCCACCGGGCGGAAGTACATGCGCCCGCGCATGCGGACCGGCTCGTAGCTCTCCCGGCCGCCCACGAGGTAGTCCTCCTCTGGCACGCCGAACACGGCGTAATACGTGAGGTCCGGCGCCTGCGCGTCCTGCACCCGGTGCAGCCCGCTGGGGATGATGCAGCTCACCTCCGCCATGTGCCACGGGCCTTCACGGCCCTGGCGCACGTCCAGCACCTCGAAGCACATCTTCGACGCGGGGCAGCCCAGCTCCCCGGCCGTGAGGAAGTTGTAGTCGAGTCGCGGAATCTCCAGCATCTCGTCCAGGTCCGGGCGGCCGTCGCGGGTGAATCCCCACGGGCTGCCATCCCGCTTGTACGAGCGGATGCCGTAGGCGCCGTAGAAGACGTTGTACCAGGGGCTGTGCGGGTTGAAGTAGTTGGAGCAACCGGCCCGCTCCGGGAAGTCTCCGATGGTGAAGGCCACCAGCAGGTCCATCAGCCGCTTGGTGTCGAAGGCCATGAACGGTTCATGCGCCACCGCGCCAATCGACCCGCGGATGGAGGGCACCGGTGTGGCGACACCGGCCTCCGCCAGGAAGTTCTTCTTCCCCGGCAGCGGCGTGGCTTTCATGGCCAGGATGGCGAGCTCTCGTTGCAGACCCATGGAATTCCTACCCCCTCGCCGCACATCCTAGCGGAGGAAGGGTACACTGCTGAACATGCCGGAGAAGCTCGTCTTCGAGCACACCTTGGAGGGTCTCTTCGTGCGAGGACTGGGCGCCCGCGTCACCCCCGTGCTCCGCGAGCGGCTGCGGGAGGTGGGCGTGGACCTGGAGCGCAAGCTACAGCCCGCCTACTCCTTTGAAACATGGTGCTCCGCCGTGCGCGTGGCCGCGCGCGAGCTGCACCCGGACGTGCCCGACGACGTGGGCTACGCGCTGCTGGGTGAGCGCATGGTGGATGGCTACCGGGAGACGGTGCTGGGGCGCGCGGCCTTCGGTGTGATTCAGCTCCTGGGCCCCCGCCGGTGCGTGAGCCGGGCCCGGCAGATGTTCCGCTCCGGGAACAACTACACGGAGACACGCCTGGACGACGTGTCCCCCTCCGAAGTGGACCTGTGGATGAACGAGGCCGGGGCCATCCGCTACTTCACGCAAGGCGCGCTGCGCGCGGGCCTGCGCGCCGTGGGAGCGCCGCATGCCGAGGTGCAGGTGCGCGCCTTCACCGACGAAGGCGTCACCTACCGGCTCACGTGGCGCAACGGCGACGAGGCCTGAGCCTGCTGGGCTTCCATGGGCTGGAGCCATCCTGCTCCCGCCTGGAGGTGTTTCTCAGCGCGCCGCGTGCTCCACCGCGCCTTCCGGAGCCGCGCCCAGGAAGTAACGCGAGCGCGCCTTGGCGAGCTGCGAGTGCGCTTCCTCCAGCGACACGCAGTCCACCGTGATGTCGTTGTCCGCCGCCGCCGCCGAGGCCACCCGCGCCGTCTGCAACCGGGCGATGGTGGAGTCCGAGACGTGCGCGCACATGACGCAGCCCATCTGCCGGCCGTAGGCCACCACCTCTCCGAAGAGGCTGGCGGACTCCGGCTCCAGGGTCCTGAGCCCACGCATGTCCGCGAGCACCAGGTGTCGTCCTCCTCCATAGGAGTCTGTTTCGTGACGATACCGGCTCGCGAAGTCCCGCATCTCGTTCGGCCTGACGAACCCACTCAACCGCACGGTGACGGTACGGCGATTCTTGTCATTGATGACTTCGAACATGCGTGCGCCCTCCTCGCGAGGCAAAGATTAACATGAAAACAAACGGGGTTCCATGCAGCCCTCCAGGGCAGGTTCATGGCTGGAAGGGTGTGCAAGCGTGTCTGGATTGTCTGGCGCAGGTGGAAGATTCCGCGCGCTGGTGCCCACATGTGGTGGCGGCGCAATCCTCTGCCAGGAGGTGAAACCCGTCTGGGAAAGGTTCAGGCGCGCTGGCTGCTCTGGCCGGTGACGACGGCGGAGCCGATGAGGTGCGCCAGCCGCAGGGCCTCGGGGACGAGTCCGCGGTCCGTCACGTGGGCCAGCGCCTGGGCCACCCATGCGGGCTCCGCGCCCTGCACCTGGAAGGTGAAACCTCCCAGCTGGTGGATGGGACCCGCGCGCTTCAGCTTCGCCCAGCGCGCGTCCGCGCGAGGCAGCCGCCGCAGCGCGCGCTCCACCGCGCCCAGGTCCGGTGGCCGCCGCATCACTGCCACGCACGGCCGCTTCAGCCGGCTTGCCAGCAGGGGCAGGTCCACGACATTGAAGCCGCCGAACGCAATGCCATCCAGCAGCACCAGGTGGAGCTGCGGGAGGAACTTCCCGCCTTCCAGCAGCCGGCACACCTCCTGCGTGGCGTTCCAGCCGTCGCGGCGCACCCGTCCCCAGACGAGCCCTTCGAAGCGCGTGCCTCCACACACCACGCCCGCCAGGGGCACGGCGGCGCCGGGGCGGCGCGCGAAGGGGCCGTCGTCGAAGCCGATGACACGCGGGAAGCGGGGCAGGCGCATGGGCCGCGCAGCCTCTCAGGGGGAGCCCGCAAAGAGAAAGCCCGGACTCGCCATCCGCGAGACCGGGCTTTCATGGCTTCGCCGGACCGCCGTTCAGGCCGCGCGAACGTTCTGCGCCTGCAGACCCTTGGGGCCTCGGCCTACTTCGAACTCCACCTTCTGGCCTTCCTGCAGGGTGCGGAAGCCATCCATGTTGATGGCGCTGTGATGGACGAACACGTCCTCACCGCCGCCGTCCTGCACGATGAACCCAAAACCCTTCGCATCGTTGAACCACTTGACGGTACCGGTTGCCATGAATCGCGTTCTTTCGTTCCAAAGCGGCTGGGGTGGCCGCGGATATCGCCCTCTCAGAAACTGAAGGGCCGTGCTGCGAGCCATAGTCTGCCCGGGGCGGGCCACCGAGTGGAAGCCCCCCTGGTTGCCCAGCAGCCAGGAATTCGCGGGTGGACAGGCTTCCTACCCCCGGTGCCCGGGCAGGCGAGGGGCGCATCGCCGTGCGTCACGGGCCGCGTGCCTACCGTAGTGGCGACTTCACGACGGCAAGACTGGAAGGAGCGCCACATGGCTGAACCGCAGACCCTGAGTCCGTCCACCCCCAGACTCGTCCCTTCCCCGGTGCCTCCGGAAGGGCGCTTCCGGCGGGGCGTGCGCCGCGCCATGGACCGGAGCGCCGCCGCTGGCATCCTCTCCCGTCCGCTCCTGGGGCGGCTGCCGTTGCGCCGGTGGGTGCCCCAGGACCTGCACTCGCTCATGCACTACAAGGGCGGGACGGCCTCGGTGGTGGCGGGGGTGTTGTCCGGAGATGCCGTGGCGAAGTCCGCGGGCATTGCCCTGGGGTCCACCATCCTCGGTGTGTCATTGTTGACGGATTACCGCATCAGCTTGACCAAGCTCATCCCCATCGAAGCGCATGAAATCGCCGACTATGCCTTTGGCGCCGCGTTCATCCTCGCGCCCTTCGTGCTGGGCTACGCGAAGCGCAGCCCGCTGGCCGCGGCCATCCACGTGGCGGTGGGCGTGACGACCGTGCTCGCGTCGCTGGTGACGGACTACCGGTGCCAGACGGGCATGCACCTGGGAGGCGAGCTGGCGACGGACCCGGGGGCGATAGGCGCGTGAGTGCCCCCGTTCCTCCAGCGCGCGGCAGCACCGTGCGCGGCGCGCTGGAGGCGGCGCTGACGTCCGCCCCGGAGAGCGGCCTCACCGCGAAGGACCTCTCCGCCCTGGTGGGCATCTCCGAGAAGGACGTGGCCGGGCACCTGGAGCACCTGGAGAAGTCCCTCAAGGCCCAGGGCGCCCGCCTGGAGGTGTTGCCCGCCTCCTGCCTGGCGTGTGGCTTCACCTTCAAGGACCGCAGGCGCTTCACGCGGCCCGGCGCCTGCCCCCAGTGCCGCGCCACGCGCATCGATCCGCCGGCCTTCCGCGTCATCGGTTGAACGCGCCTGGGGGCGAGGTGGAGATTTCACCATTCGGTTGACAATCGAGCGGTGATGGCTGAAATATTCAACCAATTGGATGAATATCGGGAGTGCGTCATGGCGTCGACAGGGAATGACAAGGGTGCGCCGGTTGCCACGGCGATGATGATGATTCGCCGTCCCGTGGCGGACGTCTTCGCGGCCTTCGTGGACCCCGCAATCACCACGAAGTTCTGGTTCAGCCGGGGCAGCGCGCGGCTCCAGCCCGGCGGCACGGCGCAGTGGTTCTGGGACACCTATGGCGTGTCGGCCACCGTGAACGTGTTGGACTTCGAGCCCGGCGCCCGCCTGCGCATCGAGTGGGGTGACCCGGGTGTGATGACCTTCGTCGAGTGGACCTTCACGGCGCTGTCGCCGGACCGCACGTATGTCCGCGTCGTCGAGTCCGGCTTCCGGGGTGACGACAAGGCCGTCGTGGCGCGAGCGCTGGACAGCACCGGGGGCTTCAACCTGCTCCTCGCCGGGGCCAAGGCCTGGCTGGAGCACGGCATCGCGCTCGCGCTCGTTCCGGACCATGTCCCCGAGGACGCGCGGCACCTCGTCTGACGCCGCGGTTTCCCCCACCCCCACGCATGACCGAAGGCGCCATGAAACGAGACTCGCACGCCCGCTTGTTGTCCTCCGACACCGTCCGTATCGAGCGCCTGCTGCCCGGCCCCATCGAGCGCGTGTGGGCCTATCTCACCGAGCCGGAGAAGCGCCGGCTGTGGCTCGCGGGCGGTCCCACGGAGACGAAGGTCGGTGGCAGGGTGGAGCTGCTGTTCCGCCACTCCGAATTGGCAGAGGAAGGCGGCGCCCCACCGCCGCGCCACGAGGACATGGCACAGGGCCACGTGAATGCGGGACGCGTGACGGCGTGTGAGCCGCCGCACCTGTTTGCCTATACGTGGGCGGAGAACCACGGGGACCCGTCAGAGGTTCGCTTCGAGCTGGCCGAGCGCGAGGACGGCGTCCTGCTGACCGTCACCCACGTGCGCCTCAACGGCCGGGATTCCCTGCGCAGCGTGGCGGGAGGCTGGCATACGCACCTCGACCTCCTGGTCGACCGTCTGAACGGGCAGCGCTCGCCGAACTTCTGGGAGGCCTACGAGCGCGCCCACGCCGAGTACATCACGCGCCCGGGCTTTGAGTAACGCTGCCACCGGCGCTCCAGCGGTGCATCCGGGTGCGGCCCTTGGAGGACCGCCCCGGAGGCCAGTGCTTACATCGGGTCTTGGGGGTCGAAGCGGCAGTCCGGGTCGGTGCTGGCGCACAGCTGATTGCAGCAGCCATCCGCCCGGCAGCTGCAGGTGGGCTCCAAGATGATGGGCCTGCAGGTCTGGGAGTTGCCGTTGCAAGTCACGGTGCCGCCGTTGGCGCTGCTGGCCGAACAGGCGAAGCCCGTGCCATTGCACTCCTTGATACTCCCACCCTGGCACTCGATCCGCACGAAACAGTCACCGGTCAGCGCGGCCTCCTGCGTGCGGAAGTGGTCCTCGGCGGTGACGTCGTTACCTCCCTGGGTCTGCTCCTCGGTGGGTACGGGCCCGCAGGAGGTCAGCATCACCAGCGCCATGACGAAGATTCCAGCCATCGACTTCATGAGAACCTCTCTTCTGTTGGGGGACACCGCGACAGGAAATATGAAAGGAATTTCCTGTCGTCAATAGTGACGCTCCGTGATGGCTGGGTGTCTTTTTCGACCGTTTGAGAGGGATTTGTAACCCTTTATGTCTCGCCCGGTGCGTCACCAGGCATAGTCCTCCGGGGCGGGTTTGTGGCCCGGGAAGATGTCATCCAAGCGTGACAGTGTTTTGGCATCAAGAGTGACATCGGCCGCGCGGATGGCGGCGTCGAGCTGGGCGGACGTTCGCGGTCCGATGATGGGCGCGGTGACGGCGGGCTGGTGCAGCAGCCACGCCAGCGCGACGTCTCCGGGCTCATGTCCGAGCTCGTCGGCGAGCGCCTCGTAGCGCTCGATGCGCTCACGGTGCTTCTGGAGGGCTTCCTTGGCGCGTCCTTCCAGACGGCGCTTGCCCTCGCGCTCCTTGCGGAGCACGCCGCCCAGCAGTCCGCCCTGGAGGGGAGACCAGGGAAGGATGCCTACGCCATGGAACTGCGCGGAGGGCAGCACCTCCAGCTCCACGGTGCGGGCCATCAGGTTGTAGAGCGACTGTTCGCTGACCAGTCCGGTGAAGTTGCGCCGTGCCGCCACGGCCTGGGCCTGGGCGATGTGCCAGCCCGCGAAGTTGCTGCTGCCGACGTAGAGCACCTTTCCCTGCGCCACGGCCACCTCCATGGCCTGCCAGATCTCCTCCCAGGGCGTGGCGCGGTCGATGTGGTGGAACTGATAGAGGTCGACGTAGTCCGTGCGCAGCCGCTTCAAGCTGGCATCCAGCGCGCGGCGGATGTTGAGCGCGGACAGCTTGCCCTCGTTGGGCCAGTCACCCATGGGCGCATAGAGCTTGGTCGCGAGCACGGTGCGCTCGCGCCGCCGGCCGCCCTTGGCGAACCAGTTGCCGATGACCTCCTCGGTGCGGCCCTTGTTCTCTCCGAAGCCGTAGACGTTGGCGGTGTCGAAGAAGTTGATGCCGCGGTCGAGCGCGGAATCCATGATGGCGTGGGACTCGGGCTCCTCGGCCGTCCAACCGAAGTTCATGGTGCCCAGGCACAGCCGGCTGACGGAGAGCCCCGAGCGGCCCAATTGCGTGTACTTCATGGCGACTCCTCGATGGCCGGAGGCAGGCTCCCTCCGCCGAGGACGGCCCGGCCGTTCACCGCCCGCGGGTGCCGTGCATTCAGGGCATCCGCGGCGCATGGGGGCCAGGGGTTTGCGGTGACGCCCACGCCAGGTGTCGGGCAGCCAACCCGGACGCGCGTCGAGGCGGCGTTGGTGAAACGAAAAAGGGCCACCACCATGAAGGCGGTGGCCCTTGGGGCCGGCGGACGAGCGTAGGGCTTACGGGTACAGCGCGCGGGCGCCGCTGCGGTCGTAGCTGGTCAGCACCAGGTCACCCGTCTGGGTGCCGCTGCACTGCGGGTAGTGCATGACGGAGCTGGCGTCATACGGCGTCAGCGCGCGCCAGGCGTTGTCCTCGTAGCAGCCGGTGGTGGTGAGGCGGGTGTGCTCGTGGCGGAAGCCCAGCACGTGACCCAGCTCGTGGCGAATCACGCCCTCCAACGTCCAGGGGGAGATGTTCTGGAAGGACGTGGTCGAGATGAGGACGTTGGCGCTGCGGCGGGCGCTGTTGGGGAAGAAGGCGCGCGCCAGGTACTGGGACGTGTTGGTCTGGTTCACGTCGAACACGACGTTGTTGTTGCGGTTGGTGCACTTCGAGTCTTCAGCGCTGACGTGGACGAACTTGACGTTGGCAGCCGCCTCCCACTCCGCCGCGGCGCTCTTCATCGCGTTGACCACGCGCGTGTAGTTGCTCCCGAACTTGGTGCTTACGCAGTACGTGAGGTTGAGCGCCTGGCTGGCGCTCCATTTGATGTCGCGTCCACCGCTGTAATACACGGCCAGCGCGCCCTGCTGGGTGCCAATGCCGCTGACGGCCTGCTCGTAGAACTCGCGCAGCTCCGACTCCGTCGGCAGGAAGATGTCACCGTCGACGACGAAGCCACCCGACTCCGGCTCCTGGTACGCGCTGGCGCGGAACTCCTCGAACGAGACCTGCTGCGTATCCTGCGTCTCGGACTCAGGAGCGCCGCACGCGGAGCCAAGGAGGGAGATGCCTGCCAGAAGCGCAACGGAGTGAAACTTAGCCATGGTGGACCCTCGGAGCGGATTCTCGGAATTGAAACAAAAAGCGAGAAGAAGACCCCGGCTCCGAAAAAACGGACACACAGGTCCACGCGAATTCTGAACCGGGTTTCGAGTCCCACCGGAGGGGAGAGAGTCTGCTCTGACTCAGGGATATGTAATTAGGGTTGTTCCAACTTCCAGACGGTGCCGGTCCGCTCCAGCGAGACGCGGCGGAGGAAGGGGTCGACACCGATGGAGACGGGGCGTTGGTCCACGGTGAGGGAGACCTCGGTGATACCGCCTGTGAAACGGTGTTTCGCTGCGTACAGCGTTGCATCCTGGGACAACACCGCCACGTCGAGGGACTCGTTCATGGGCAGGGGGACGTCCTGTCCGTTCTGGCGTGCGTGCTTCGACGCCGATATCCGCGCGGTGACGCGGTAGCGGCCATCCGCCAGGGGCTCGACGGCGGCGGACTCCACCTTCAGCTCGTACAGCACGACCTGCGTCAGCCACTGGTCCACGAGCGGCCGCGCCTCCTCGGTGGCCTCTTCATGCAACAGGGCGAGCAGGTCGCTCGCGGTGGGCTGAGGCTTCGGGTGGGCATGCTGCTGGACGAGCTTGCGCAGGGCCCGGTCGAGCGCGGCCTCACCGAGGAGGTCCGCCAGGGCGTGCATCACCACCGCGCCCTTGCCGTAATAGAGGTAGGGCTCGTCCTTCGTCTGGAGGAGTGGAGGTTCCTCGCCGTGCTCCTCCGCGCGGCCTCGCAGGTAACGGTCCAGGTCGAAGGCCAGCACCTGACGCACCTGGGCCTCGCCGTGGAGGGCCTTCAGCACTCGCTGCTCGGCGTACTTCGCCAAGGACTCGGTGATGAGCAGTCCGCCGGGACCGCTCACCGGGTCGACCTGATGGCCCCACCATTGGTGCGCCACCTCGTGCGCGATGCGCCGGGTGATGAGGTCCACGGTGTCCTGCTCACCCGAAGCGGTGAGGAAGCCTCGGTGCTCGGGGTAGTAGATGGTGTTCGACAGCGCGAGCGCACCGAAGCCCCAGGTGGAAGGCACCTCCACGATGCGAAGCTGTCGGTGGGGGTAGCGGCCGAGTTGCTCCTCGAGCACCTCCAGCGAGCGTGTCGCCGCGCGCAGCATCCGCTCCACGTTGTGGGCATGCCCGGGGTGGTAATACACCTCCACGTCCACGCCCCGGTGTTTCTCCTTCTTCACCGCGTAGCGCGCGGAGACGAGGGCGAACCAGTTGAGCATGGGGCGCTCCATGACGTAGCGGAAGACGCGTCGGTCCTCCTCATTCCACGTCTGCCTCAGCTCGCCTGGGGCCACCGCGAGCTGGGTGTCCGGGGTCGACACCGTCAGGTCCAGCGTGGTCCAGGCGCGCTGCCCGCCGCCACCCTCCGCGAGCCCCAGGTCGCCCGCGGCCTCCGCCTCCACCCGAGGCGTCTCCGGCAGTCCTCGCTGGCGCCGCTCCCGGGCGTCGTCGAGCTCGTAGCCCTTCCGGTATCCGATGGCGGGAAATGCCTCCTGGTTGGAGATGAACGAGCCGTTCCCGGCGATGGAGGTGTCGCGCGCGCCTTCGCGAATGCCTCGCCGCTCCGTCTCGATTGAGAACGCGAGCCCGGTCTTCGCGCCGGGGGGCAGCGGCGTGTCCAGCTCGAAGGCGGACATGCCGAAGCGGCTGTCGTGGTGGACCTGTCGGGCCCCTTGCAACGAGAGCGTGGCGTGGCGCACGTCGCGGCGCACGGAGAGCCACACGCGTTGGATGGGCGCTTGCGTCCGGTTCTCCAGCACATAGCGGCCGGTCGCGTGATAGCGCGCTTCTTCTGGGTACAGGTCGACGCGGGCCTTCACGGCGACGATGCTGGGCTGGGGGAAGGATTCGTAGCGCTGGTAGGCCTTCTCGTAGTCGGCCTTCCAATCGGCGAGCTGGGCGCGCGTCTCGTAGCGGTTGAGCACGTTCGTGCCGTGGAAGATGAAGCCTCCCGCCAGCACGAAGAGGGCCAGGCACGCCGTTACCGCCGTCTGGCCTCTTCGTCCCCACACCTGGGGAAGGGCCGCGAGGCGTGCACGCAGCGGAGGGCTGACGCCGCGCCGCCACAGGCCACAAGTGAGCAGCCCCAGCACACCCGCCAGGGCGCTCCAGTACACCATGTATGCGTTGAAGCCGTGGACGCTGGCTCCAAAGCCATTCATGTCGGAGTAGCGCAGCGGCGGCCCGCTCGCGTAGCGCAGCAGGCCGTGCTCCAGTCCCACGAGGCCGCCCTGCCGCATGGCCAGCGCCAGGAGCAAGCCCAGGAACATCCCCACATAACGGTGGGGACTCAGCGTCTGGAGCCACAGCACCGCCACCGCGAACAGCAGCAGCGGCAGTCCGGAGAAGTACAGCAGCGACAGGTACAGCGCTGGCTCCAGGGGGCGGTGGCCTCGCGAGAGCTGGTACAGCACGGCGATGCCCACCGCGGAGGCCGTCAACACGAGGACCTGCAGGGCCAGCACCGCCAGCTTCGACAGATAGAACACGGCGCTGGAGGCGGGCGTCGCGTCGAGGAGTTCGCTCAGACGGACCCCGCGCTCCCGCCAGACGAGCTCGGCGCCGAAGTAGACCACGCACAGCGAGCCAAAGAGGAACAGCGGCGGCTGGATGGCTTGTAGAAGCAGCCCCGTGGTGGGCAGCAGCCGCGTGCCGTATTCCGCCTGCGTGGCGCTGGCGGCGACCTCCATGCCGAGCACGAAGACCCAGAGCGCCATCAACGCCAGGAAGGCCCGGCTCTTGAGGATGGCGTGGGTCTCCATCTTCCACGTGGATACCAGGGCGGCGCGGAACCGGGCGCCCTCGTCGCGTTCCGGCTCCACGGGGCGGTAGGGGACGCTGCCGGGGGCCGCCGTCTCGGACGCGATGCTCCGGGGCGTCGCGCCGGACGCCGCGCGGAAGGAGAAGCGCTGGTAGACGAAGGCCAGCACCCCGGCGGAGACGCCCAGCCATAGGAGCCGGTTGTGCAGGAAGGCACCTTCCAGATGGAGCAGGCGGGTGTTGCGCTCGTGTTCGGTCCAGTAGCGCGTCTGGGCGAAGAAGGCGGACAGGCCGAACGGGTCCAGCAGGGCGGCGCGCGCCAGGGCCTCCGGTGTCTGCGGCGCGGTGCCCGCCATCAAGGGGGAGTCCCCCAGCAGCGCCCCCACGAAGTAGAGCGCGTAGAGGAAGACGGCGCCGACATAGGTGGCCAGCGCGCTGCGCGTCAGCGTGGCGACGGCGAACAGCAGCGACGCGGCGAAGAGCAGGTTGGGCAACACCATGACGGCGAGCGCCCAGGCATAGCGGAGGACCTCCCAGCTCCCGCGCCGCTCGGGGGCCACGTCGAGGACCCATGGCGCCAGCATCATCCCCAGCGCGGTGACGCTGAACACGGCGAGCGCCGCCAGCAGCGCGCCCGCGAGCCGGACCGACAGGTACGTGAGCTTGGAGACGGGCGTCGCGTAGACAAGCGCCTCCATCCGGTGCTCGCTGTCCCGCAGGGCGGCGTTCGCGCAGAAGGCGCTGAGCACGAAGATGGAGAACAGTGACAGGAACCCCAGCGACTGCATGACGGACGCCGGGGAGTTGACGTGGGCGTTGTCCGGGCCATAGCCCGTGCCGACGAACACGAACGCCATTCCCAGGAAGGCGGCGACGGCCACGAGGAAGGCGGCCTGGCGCGTCTGGAAGCGCCACTCGAAGCGAATCAGCTCACCGGCCATGTCCGACCAGGGCGGCGAAGTAGACGTCTTCCAGGTCCGGTGGGACGCGCTCGAAGCCCGGCGCGGGCGCTTCGTCCGTCAGCACGCGGAGCACCGTCCTGCCTCCCGACAGCTGCGTGGAGAGCACCGTCTGGGAAGCGCGGAGGGCGGGGACCTCGAGTTTCTCCACCGTCTTGCGCCACACTCGGCCCGTCAGCTCGGTGACGAGTTGCTCGGGGATGCCTTCGCGCAGCACCCGGCCTCCGGACAGGATGGCCATGCGGGGACAGAGCTGGCGGACGTCCTCGACGATGTGGGTGGACAACAGCACCACGATGTCCTCCGCCACCTCGCTGAGGAGGTTGTGGAAGCGGTTGCGCTCCTCAGGGTCCAGTCCCGCGGTGGGCTCGTCGACGATGAGCATCCGAGGCTGGCCCAGCAGGGCCTGCGCGATGCCGAAGCGCTGCCGCATGCCTCCAGAGAAGCCGCTGACGGCCTTCTTCCGGTGCGCGTGGAGGTTGGTTTGATGAAGCAGCGCGTCCACCTGCTCGCGGCGCTGGCGCGCGTTCGTCAAACCCTTGAGCACGCCCAGGTGGTCCAGCAGCTCCACGGCGGACACGCCCGGGTACACACCAAAGTCCTGGGGCAGGTAGCCCAGGTGCCGCCGGTGCGCTTGTGGGGCCGCGAGCACGTCGACGCCGTCGAAGAGGAGCTGCCCCTCGTCAGGCAGCTGGAGCGTAGCCAGGATGCGCATGAGCGTGGACTTCCCCGCGCCATTGGGGCCCAGCAGCCCGAAGAGCCCCTTCTCGATGGTGAGGTCGATGCCCTGGAGTGCTCTGACGCCGTTGGGGTAGGTCTTCGAGATGGCGGAGAGGCGGAGCATGGGGGACCGGAGCGGGATGGGGTCCAACGGCTACGGTCCGCCCGAAGCGCGATTGCGCTCGTCCGGTGCCGTAAGGGGAATACGGGTTGTGAATGACTTGGCCCGCATCGACGGCGGGTACCGGGGGCTGGTAATCGAAAAGAAATCCCCCGTGAAAAGGCGGTCGATTCACGGGGGTTCCGTTCGACCACGGAAGCAGGGAGGCTCTTCTCCCGCTCACCCGTGAGGCACGGACCCATGAAGTACCTGCTGATGATCTACGAGAACGAGAAGGCCGCCGAGACGCTGTCGGAGGCGGACGTCCAGCGCGTGATGGGGGAGTACGGCACCTTCGAGGCGGCCATCAAGCAGAGCGGGCACTTCATCTCGGGCGAGGAACTGGAGCCCACGGCTGCGGCCACCACGGTACGCATCCGCGACGGCAAGCGTCTGACGACCGACGGCCCGTTCGCGGAGACGCGGGAGCAGTTGGGCGGCTTCTTTCTCGTGGAGGCCAGGGACCTCGACGAGGCCATTGGCATCGCGTCCCGCATTCCCAGCGCGCGCAGCGGCTCCGTCGAGGTGCGGCCGGTGCGGGAATTCACCATGCCCCAGGACTGACGCAGGGGCCCGCGCGGCATGATGGACACCACCTCCATTCTCGAACGGGCGCACCGTGAGGATTACGGGCGCATCGTGGCCACGCTCATCCGCGTGCTGGACGGCGACTTCGGCGCGGCGGAGGAGGTGGTGCAGGACGCCTTCGCCGCTGCCTTGAAGCAGTGGCCGCGCGAGGGCGTGCCGCGCGAGCCGGCCGGTTGGCTGATGCGTGTCGCGCGCAACAAGGCGGTGGACCGCATGCGGCGGTCCGCTCGCCTGGAGGCGCGCGTGGGCGAGTTGGAGGCGGTGGCGCCATCCGTGGACGCCGCCGAGTGGCAGACGTTGCCGGACGACTCGCTGCGGCTGCTCTTCACCTGCTGTCACCCCGCCTTGTCACCCGAGGCCCAGGTGGCGCTCGCGCTTCGTTGCCTGTGTGGGTTGACGACGGAGCAGATCGCCCGCGCCTTCCTCGTGTCGCCCGCCACGCTGGCCCAGCGGCTGGTGCGCGCGCAGCGGAAGATACGCACCGCGCGCATCCCCTACGTCATCCCGGAGCCCGAGGCGCTGGCGGAGCGTACCGAGGGCGTGCTGCACACGCTCTACCTCGTCTTCTCGGAGGGCTACGCGGCCACGGACGGGCCGGCGTTGCTGCGAGTGGACCTTTGCGAAGAGGCCCTGCGCCTGGCCCGGCTGGCGCGCTCGCTGCTCCCAGGCGACGCGGAGGTGGCGTCGCTGCGGGCGCTGATGCTGCTCCACCACTCTCGCCGCCGGGCGCGCGTGGCGGCGGATGGCGGGCTGGTGCTGCTGGACCGGCAGGACCGCTCGCTCTGGGATGGCGCGCAGCGGGACGAAGGGCTGGCGGAGCTGGACGCCGCGCTCGCCATGGGCGCCCGGGGGGCGTACACGGTGCAGGCGGCCATCGCGGCGCTGCATGCCCAGGCTCCGCGCGCCGAGGACACCGACTGGGCGCAGATTGCCGCGTTGTATGCGCGGCTGGTGGTGCTGACGCCGGGGCCCGTGGTGGCGCTCAACCATGCCGCCGCCGTGGCGATGGCCCGTGGCCCCGAGCACGGATTGTCCCTGGTGGATGACCTGGAGGCCTCCGGACGGCTGGCGGACTATCACCTGCTGCCGGCCGCGCGCGCGGACCTGCTCCGGCGTCTGGGGCGCAAGGACGAGGCCGTGAGTGCCTACCGGCGGGCACTGGCGATGGTCCGCACCGCGCCCGAGCGGCGTTTCCTGGAAGCGCGGCTTCGCGAGCTGCTGGTGGAGTGAAGGGGCCCTCCGTGGCGGAGGTCCTGGAGCGGCACCTCGGCCAGCCCTGAGCTGACGTGAGGCCGGCGGGCGCTCTGGATTCAGGGCGCCCGCGCTGGCTTCGCGGTGGTGTCTACAGCGCCAGGGTCATTCCTCCGTTGGCCCGTCACATAGGGGTGGTCATGCCGGGACATGGGGGTGTCCACCGAGCCGGGGCAGAGCGCGTTCACCCGGATGTCCAGGGTGCCGTACTCCAGTGCCGTGGCTTGGACCAGCCCCACCAGCGCGCGCTTGCTCGCGCTGTAGGCCGAGGTGCCCTTCCGTGTGGCGATGGACTGGACCGACGACGTCACGACAATCGAGCCACCCCCGCCGCGGAGCATGGTTCCGGTGACGGCTCGCTGTACCGCTGGCAGTTCCTGAAGAAGGGGCAGCCGCTGGAGATGGCTGTCCAGGGCAGCGTCATCGTCAATGACCCCGTGCTCAACCTGAGCGCCGCCGTGAAGGGCCTGGGGTTGGCCTGCGCGGCGGAGCCGCTCGCCGCGGAGCACGTGCGCCAGGGGCGGCTCGAGCGGGTCCTGGCGTCATCCTGCCCGGGCACGCCTGGCTTCTTCCTCTACTTCCCCAGCCGCCACCAGGCGCTGCCAAAGCTCCGCGTGTTCATCGACTCCGTGCGCAAGCACCTGAGGGTGTCACAGCCCTGAGGCGGCGGCCGCCGTCGCGGCTCAGGCGGGCAGTCGTCGCAGGGCCTCCGCGAGGCGGATGTGTCCCTGGAAGGCGCCGTTGCCCCGGGGCGTCTCGCCCTTTTCAATGGCGTGGGCGAAGCGCACGCCTTCGTCGGCCTCCAGCCGCTCGAAGAGGCCCTGGAGCTTCGGGTAGTCCCGGCGGTCCAGCACCTCGTGGTACCGGGTCCACCGGGCGATGCCGATGAAGTAGGCGTCCGCCAGGGTGCGCTGGTCGCCCAGCAGCCACGGCTGGTGACTCAGCATCGCCTCGAGCTTCGCGTGCGCGGTGACCACGCTGCGGGCTCCGTAGGTGCGCAGGGCCTGCTTGTCGAACTCCGGCAGCTCGGCGTGCTCCAGCGCGTACCAGAGCGGCGAGAAGGCGCCGAAGAAGGTGGTGTTCAGGTACGCGAGCATCTGGTTCAGGCGGTCGAAGCCCTCGGTGCCTTGAGCGAATGACAGCCCCGTGTCGACGCCGCGCGCGCCCAGGTGGTTGAGGATGGCCATGCTCTCGCTGATGCGCGCGCCTGTCTCCGTCATCAGGGTGGGCGTCTCCGCGACGGGGTTGATGCGGCGGTAGTCCGCGGTGGTGACGTCCTCCGGCATGGCGATGCGGCACAGCTGGTAGGGCCGGCCCAGCCATTCCAGTGCGACGATGGAGCCGAATGAGCAGCCAGAGGGGATGCCGTAGAAGAGGGTGGGCAGTTCCATGGTGAATCTCCTGTCCGAAGCAGAAGGCGCGATGCCTTCGATAGGGACAAGATGGCCGTGGAAACGTGCGCCGTGTAGACAGCGGAACGCGAACGCAAGGTCCACATCCGTGGACGATGAGGCGCGGCCCTTGAATCTCAACGACCTCCATATCTTCGTCCAGGCGGTGGAGAGCGGTGGCTTCGCCGCGGCGGCTCGGCGGTTGGGCATTCCCAAGTCCACGGTGAGCAAGCGCGTGGCCGAGCTGGAGGACGGGCTGGGCGTCCGGTTGATTCAGCGCACGTCGCGGAGCTTCACGTTGACGGACGTGGGGCGGGACTTCCTCGACCATGCCCGCGCTGTCGTGATTGAGGCGGAGGCCGCGGAGAGTGTGGTGCGCCGCCGGCAAGTGGAGCCCAGTGGCGTGGTGAAGATCACCACGGCGGTGCCAACGGCGCAGTTCCGGCTCGCGGACCGGCTGCCGCTGCTGGCGCTGGCCCACCCCAAGGTACGTGTCGAGCTTCACGCGACCGACCGCTTCGTGGACCTGGTGCAGGAGGGGTTCGACATCGCGGTGCGCAGCCACTTCGCGCCGCTGCCCGCTTCGGGTTTGGTTCAGCGTCGGCTGTCGGTGGAGCCCATCATCCTGGTGGCTTCGCCCGGCTATCTGTCCGGACGTGGCAAGCCTCGCCGGCCGGAGGACCTGGGCGAACACGACGGTCTCCTGACCAGCTCCATGGCCACCCAGTGGCGGCTGCGCGGACGCGCCGGTGAGGCCGTCACGGTGGTGCCTCGTGTGCGCATGAGCGCCGACGAATCGCTGGTGCTGCTGAAGGCGGCCATTGCTGGGCTGGGCATCGTCTGCCTGCCGGAGTCATTCACTCGCGCGGATGTGGAGGCGGAACGGCTGGTGCGCGTGCTGCCGACGTGGACCGCTGGCACGGTGACGACGACGCTGCTGACGCCACACCGCAGAGGCCAGTTGCCCGCCGTGCGCGCCGTCATCGACTTCCTGATGGAGGGCGCCGACGCTGCGTGAGCTTCGTCACCGCGCGTGACGGTGCGGCTACGTCGCCACCCGCTCGATGGTGGCGAGCCAGGCCAGCGCGCCCTCTGGGTCGGTCTGCTCGTAGTGCGCCTCCCGGATGGACTTCACGCGCCATCCTTCCCCGAAGGTCGCGCTCAGGGCCTCCGGGGGAATGGCACGCGGTCCGTCGCGGAAGTACAGCGCATGGTAGTGCCCGCCGGGCCGTAGCACGCTCGCGAGGCTGGCGGCGAACGCGGGCCGGTCTCCAGGCTCGAAGACGTGGAGCAGGGCCGAATCGAGGAGGGTGTCGAAGCGCCGGCCCAGCGTGGCCAGCTCCAGGGCGTTGCCCACGCGCAGGTCCACGTCGAGCCCGCGCAGGTATGCCGTGTCTCGCGCCCGCTGGATGGCCGGCTCCATCATGTCCACGCCGCACACCGGCAGGCCCTTGGCCGCCAGGAAGAGCGCGTTCTCCGCGAAGCCGCAGCCCACGTCGAGCACCTCGCCGGAAATCGCGCCGGCCTCCCACAGTTCGACGAAGGCCCGCTGGGGCCGTCCGATGTCCCAGGGCGCGCCCAGCAGATATGCCGAGCGGAAGAACTCGCGCCGGACCGCTGCTCCTTCAGGCACCCGCCGCATGCCGCACCTCGCCTTTCTGTGTGCTCTGAGAGCGATGCCGCGGAATCAGCCGGACCCCGAGCGGCTGGAGCGCGAGCGCCGGCCGGGGCCGCACCACGCAGCCCGGTGCCAGCTCCAGCCGGAACCGCCGGGCCACGCACGCGGTGATGAGCACCGTCTCCAGCATCGCCAGCGCCGAGCCGATGCAGAACCGGGGGCCGCCGCCGAACGGGAAGTAGACGTACCGGTGCATGCGCTGGGCGTCCTCGGACAGCCAGCGCTCCGGACGGAAGGACTCGGGGGCGTCGAAGTAGCGCGCGTCGCGGTGGGTGACCCACTGGCTCACCGCCAGCATCGTGCCCGCCGGGACGTGGAACCCACCGAGCTCACAGTCGCGCAGCGCCTCCCGGCTGGTAATCCACGCCGGTGAGTACAGGCGCATGGCCTCCTTCACCACCGCCTCCGTGTAGCGCAGGCGCGGAAGGTCCTCGGCGCCAGGAAGCCAGCCACCGAGCACCGTCTCCAGCTCCGCCACCAGCCGGGCCTCGGCCTCCGGGTGCTGGGCCAGCAGGTACCAGGCCCACACGAGCGCGTCCGCCGTCGTCTCGTGCCCGGACATGATCATCGTCGCCAGCTCATCGCGCAGTTGGGCCTCGGAGAGGGGCTCCGGGGCGGACAGCAGCAGGGCGAGCAGGTCCGTGCGCGACTCCGGTTGCTCCCGGTAGCGGCGCACGAGCGTCGCGAGCAGCGTGTTGAGTCGGCCCAGCGCCCGGCGCAGGCGCAGGTTGGTGGGAGTGGGCACCCAGATGGGCGGCCGCAGGGGACTGTCGGTGTGCCGCATGACGGCGTCCACGGCGGCGGCCACGTGGCGGGCCTCGTCGTCGATGGGCGTGTGGAAGAGGAAGCGGCTGACGATGTCGAGCGCCAGCGCGGACACGTCCGCGTGCACGTCCCGCGCGTCGCCGGGGCGCCACGTCTGGAGCATCGTTTCGGTGAGGGCCACCACGGTGTCACCACACGCGGCCACGTGCTTGCGATGGAACGCGGGCTGGACGAGGCGCCGCTTGCGCAGCCAGTCCTCGCCCTCGCTGTTCATCATCGCTTCGGGAAAGCCGCCTTTGTGACGCTTGCCTTGGCCCACGCCGGCGAGCTTCACGAAGTTGCCGTCGCCGTTGACCAGGACCCGTTCAATCAGGTCCGGGTGATTGAGGAGGAAGTTGCGCTTCCCCAGGCGCACCACGTCGCCGTACTCCCTGGCGCAGCGGGTGAGGAACCCCAGCGGGTCCTCGGAGAACTCCACCAGGTTGCCAGCAATGAAGTGGCCCTGGGGCCCCGGCGGAAGGCGCACCTGTGGCATGAAAGGGTCCTGGAGGGGGGAACTGCCGCTGGCGCAGGCGGAGCGAACCGTGCGCTCCACCCGCGTCGACCAGCTCTTGCGACCCAACCGTCAGGGCACAATGCCTGACGGCTTTTGACTAGTAATAGATATACGGGGCGGAGAGCTTGTCCGCGCGAGCAAACCGCATCAGCACAGCCAAAGAGTACAGGGCCTTCTTCATGGCGAACTCCTGGTTTGAGGTGGTGGCGTCTTGCTGTCTGCTGACGTCATGGCCAGCACGGTGAAATGTGGCACAGCCCGAGAAGGCAGTGCAAGTGTCTGTGATTAGTGGAAACCCCTTGCTTCCCAGGCTGGCGCGCCGCGCCGTCACCGGTAGTGGGTGGCAATCCAGTCGCCTTCAATCTGCTGCACGGAGATGTCCAGCTCGTAGATGGCGCGCAGGACGTCGGGGCGCATGATGTCCTCCGGGCGGCCCTGGAACGCGACCTTGCCGTCGCGCATGGCGACGATGTGGTCGGAGTAGCAGGATGCGAAGTTGATGTCGTGCAGCACCAGCACGAAGCTCTTGCCCAGCGTGTCCGCGGCGTGCCGGAGCCGCTTCATCATGGACACCGCGTGTTTCAGGTCCAGGCCGTTGAGCGGCTCGTCCAGCAGCACGTGGTCCGTGTCCTGGCAGAGCACCATGGCCACGAAGGCGCGCTGACGCTGGCCGCCGGACATCTCATCCAGGAAGCGGTCAGCGAGCGCGCTCAGCCCCATGTGTTCAATCGCCCGCTCCACGTGTTCGCGGTCCTGCACGGTGGGGCGGCCCTTGGAGTGCGGATAGCGGCCGAAGGTTACCAGCTCACGCACCGTCAGCCGGGCGGTGATGTGGTTGTCCTGCCGGAGGATGGCCAGCCGCTTCGCGAGCGTGTCCCCGGGCGTGGTGGAGACGTCCAGCCCGTCCACCAGCACGTTGCCCGACGACATGGGCATCACCCGGCTCATCATGGACAGCAGGGTCGACTTGCCCGCGCCGTTGGGGCCGATGATGGAGGTGATGCCGCCCACGGGCAGGCTCAGGGTGACGCCATCCACCACCAGCGTTTCACCGTAGCGCTTGCTGACGTTCTTCGCCTCGATCATCTCGTGGCCTTTCTCATGAGCATCGCGATGAACACCATCCCGCCGACGAACTCGATGATGACCCGGGGATTGGTGTCCAGGCGGAAGACGCGCTCCAGGATGAACTGCCCGGCGACCAGGGCGATGGCGGCGATGAGCGCGGCGGCGGGGAGGACGAACGCGTGCTTGTACGTCCGCATCACCGCGTAGGCGATGTTGGCCACCAGCAACCCCAGGAACGTCACCGGCCCCACCAGCGCGGTGGACACGGCGACCAGGATGGCCACCAGCGCCAGCACCCAGGACACCGTCCGCTGGTAGTCCACGCCCAGGTTGATGGCGGCCTCCCGGCCCAGCACCAGGACGTCACAGGCCCGCAGCAGCCGCAGGCCCAGCACGGAGACACCCAGCGTCAGCACCGCGGAGAGCAGCAGCAGTTCGTGCTCCGGGTCGTTGAAGCTGGCGAAGAAGCGGTCCTGCAGGAAGATGAACTCGTTGGGTTCGATGACACGCTGGACGAACGACGACAGGCTCCGGAACAGCACGCCCATCACCACGCCGGTGAGCAGCAGCAGGTGGACGTTGCCCCGCGCCATGCCGAAGAGCCAGCCGTGCAGCATGGCGGAGAAGGCCACCATGATGATGACCTCCGCGCCGAACAGGAGCCGGGGGTCCAGCCCCGCCACGGTGGTGGAGCCCAGGAAGAACACCAGGCACGTCTGGATGAGCACGTACAGGTAGTCGAACCCCATGATGGCGGGCGTCAGCACGCGGTTGCCCGTCACCGTCTGGAAGAGCACCGTGGAGACGGCGACGGCGTAGCCCACCAGCAACGCGGTGGCGACCTTCTTCCCGCGGAAGGGCAGCACGAAGTCCCACGGGCCGCTCACGTCGACGAGCATGAACAGGGCCATGAAGGCCGCGGCCACGCAGCCCAGCACGAGCAGGGACCGCAGGGGGCTGACGGACGGGGCGCTAGCCGACACGGGCGCCTCGCTTCAGCAGGAGGTACAGGAAGAGCACGCTGCCGATGACGCCGGCGATGGTGCCCCCGGGAATCTCATACGGGTGGCGCACCACGCGGCCCACGATGTCGCAGAGCAGCACGAAGGCGGCGCCGCTCACCGCGACCCAGGGAATGGACCTGCGCGCGTTGTCGCCCATGACCATGCTGACCAGGTTGGGGACAATCAGGCCCAGGAACGGAATCATGCCCACCGTGACGACCACCATCGCGGTGACCAGGGAGACGATGAGCAGCCCCAGCGCGACGATGCGCGGGTAGTTCAGCCCCAGGTTGGTGGTGAACGTCTCGCCCATGCCGGCCACGGTGAAGCGGTCCGCGGCGGTGTAGGCGGCGCAGGTGAGGCCCAGCGTCACCCATAGCAGCTCGTAGCGGCCGCGAAGCACGGTGGAGAAGTCACCCGTGGTCCACGCGTTGACCGTCTGCAGCAGGTCGTACCGGTAGGCGAAGAAGGTCGTCGCCGAATCGATGATGCCGCCCAGAATCAGGCCCACCACCGGGACGATGAGCGCCGAGCGCAGGGGGATGCGCCGCAGCACCAGCAGGAACAGCGCCGTCCCCGCCAGGGCGAAGACGGTGGCCACCATCATCTTCCCGAGCACCGGAAGGCCAGGCGCCAGCAGGGTGGCGGTCAGCAGGCCCAGGCTGGCGGACTCCGCGGTGCCCGCCGTCGTGGGCTCCACGAAGCGGTTGCGGGCAATCATCTGCATGATGAGGCCCGCGACGCCCAGGGACGTGCCCGCCAGCATGACGGCGAACATGCGCGGCAGCCGGCTGATGACCAGCACCTGGAGGGCGCGCTCATCCGGCTCGGGAGCGAAGAGGGCGCGCCAGGACACGTCACTGGCGCCAATCAGGAGGCTGACCACCGCCAACGTGACGAGGACGGCGGCCGCGGCGAATGCGCGCTTCACGGCGGGAACGGACTACTGGGCCTGCGCGTAGGCGCTCGCGACCTGGTCGCGCAGCTGCTTGACGGACTGGATGCCGCCGCCGGTCAGGTAGGTGATGCCGGGGTCCAGGTAGACGACCTGGTTCTTCTGCCAGGCCGTCGTCTGCCGCACCAATTCGTTGTCCAGCACCTGCCGGGCATTGCCCTCCTTCTGGCCGGTGGCGGCGTCCCGGTCGATGACGAACAGCCAGTCGGGATTCTTCTCCCGGATGAACTCCGCGCTGATGGACTCGCCGTGCAGCGAGGTGCGCAGGCCCTCGGCGGCCTCGGGCACGCCGAAGTCACCATGGATGACGCCAAAGCGGGAGCCCGGGCCATAGGCGCTCATGCGCCCGCCGGTGACGAGCACGACCAGGCCCTTGCCGCGCGGCGCCGTCACCTGCTGGAGGTCCGCCACCGACTTGCGCAGGTCCTCAATCAGGCCGCGCGCCTTCTCCTCCTTGCCGAAGACGCTGGCCAGCATCTCCGTGTTGGCAATCACCGAGGCGATGAAGTCCTTGCCGCTCATCGGCACGTCGATGGTGGGCGCGATGCGGGACAGGTTCGAGTACTTCGCGCTGGAGCGGCCCCCGGTGATGATGAGGTCCGGCTTCGCGGCCTGGAGGGCCTCGTAGTCGGGCTCGAACAGGGTGCCCAGGCGCGGGTACTTCGCGTCACGGAACCGGGTCAGGTGCTGGGGGAACATGTCTCCCGCCACGCCGTGGACGTCCACCTCCAGGGCCTGGAGGATGTCCAGCGCCACCAGGTCGAACACCACCACCCGCCGCGGCTTCAGCGGGACGACGGTGGTGCCCTGTCCGTGCGTCACCGTGCGGCCCTCCGGCGCGGCGGCCTCTGCGGCGGGTGTGGACGCGGCGGCGTCCGGGCGCTGGAACTTCACGCCCACCCACAGGACGGCCAGCACGACGACGACGGAAAGCAGGGCGAAGAGCGGAAGGGAACGCCTGTTGGATGTACTCACAGTGGTCGCCGGAAAGGGTGATTTTGATTCTGAGAATCAATTGCGTATCATAGGTGCTTACGTCCGCACCGTCAAAGCCTGGGTGTTTCTTCTGTCGCGCTCCGGGGCGGTCCCTCGCGCCGGGCTGCGGGTCGCCAGGCTGGCTGTTTGAATCCGGCCGCGCCGGAATGACGTTGCCGCTGGGGGACGCAGGAGGAGGACTCCATGGGCGAGGCATCCACGACCAGCACCCACCCCGAGCCGGGCATCCCCGCGCGCTTCTTCGGGGACCCGGACTTCGACTTCGAGGCGCGGCTTCACGAGGATGAGCAGTTCTGGCCCGGCCAATCCCAGGTGCTCTACCGCGCGCTGTCTGGTGAGAAGGTATTGGCCCGCTTCACCCGTGAGGACGGCGCGAACTTCCATTGCCAGCCATTGGGCCGCACGCTCACGGACGTGCGCATGTTCGACTTCTTCGCGGAACGGCTCGGCCGCCGCGTGCATTAGCGCGCGGGTCCGTCATGGAGACGAGGAGGGCAGGGCCGGGCGGATGTCCGTGTTCGCCCGCGCATGCAGGGGCATGAAGAGCGCGCGGGCGCCGTCCGCGAGCACTGGCAGGGCCACCGAAGGCTGGAGGACGGCGCCCAGCCCCGCCTGGAGATGCAGGAGGCGGTTGAACTGCCGGTGCACGGCGGCGTCCCGGGAGCTGCGCTCCATCATCCGCCGGATGTACCAGTGCAGCACCCCCACGCCGGGCTTCCGTTGGCCGACGGCCTGCGGGTACTGCAGGTCGATGTTCGTGCCCATGAACCAGGGCAGGCGGATGGTGTCGGACAGGCGCTTGCGGAAGCGCTGGGCGAGTCCGTCGAGCGTCGTGGGGGAGCGCCTGGCCTGCTCTTCGATGCAGGCGTGGAGCAGCGCCGCGCCCTGGGCCGCCACCGACATGCCCTGGCCGAAGACGGGGTTGAAGGCACACACGGCGTCACCGACGATGACCCAGTTCTCCGGGAAGCGCGCGAGGCGTTCATAGTGCCGCCAGCGGCTCTCCTTCACCTTGTGCAGGGTGAGCGGTCCCAACGGCCGGGCCTCCCGCAGGCAGGCGTACAGGTCCGGCTGGGGCAGGGAGCGGGCGAACGCGAGGAAGCCTTCGTCATCCGTGGGCGCGTGCTCACCGAAGTACCCATTGAGCGTGACAATCCAGCGGCCCTGCTCCACGCGGGAGATGAAGCCAGCGCGCCAGTTCACTGGCGGACACGGGTACTGCATGAGCACCTTCCAGTCCTCCTGGAGGTGCGCGGGAGGTTCGTAGAGGCGGGTGGTGTACGCGAGGTCCACCCGCACCTGTTCCTCCTCGGGACGTGCATGGCCCAGGGCCTCCAACCACTGGGGCGCACGCGAGCCCCGGCCCGTGGCATCCACCACCAGCGCGGCCTCCAGCGGCTCCTCCACGCCGTCCTTCTTCAATCGCACGCCGGTGACGCGCTGGTGGGAGGCGCCCGTGAGCAGCCCTTCGACCGAGACGCCGCCGTGAAACTCGACGTTGGGCAGCGCCAGCACCCGGCGCAGCACGTGCCATTCCAGGAAGGGACGCGTACACACCAGCAGGGGAAGTCCCTGGGGGACGCGCGACTTCCAGACGCCGAAGTGGTGCCACGCGACGTCCCGGCTCGAATCGATGAGCGCGGCCCCCTGGGCCTGGAGGTCCTGGAGGAGGCCGGGGAAGAAGCGTTCCAGGAGGCGGTGACCCGCGTCCAGCATCACGTGGACGTGCGTGCCCTGGGGAACACCTTTGCGCGCCGCGTGCGTGCCGGGGAGCGGGTCCCGCTCCAGGATGATGACTTTCTCGAAGTGGTCCGCGAGCGCGCGGGCGCTCAGCAGCCCCGCCATGCTGCCGCCCATGACCACGGCACGTCCAAAGCGATGTCCAGGCATGTCCACGTTTCAGGTCCCCTGCGTTCCATCCGACGTGCCCGCTTCGGGAGAAGGCAAGGCCATCTCCCGAAACCAGTCGCCGTCAGTGGGGACATTTCATGGCGTGGGTCTGACGTGTGCCGTTGGAATGCGCACGCGCTGCCCAGGCTGGACGCCTGCTCAAAGCAGTTCGCAGTCGGGGATGCAGTGACGCACGTTGATGAGCGTGCGCGTGCTCGCCATGCTGGACTGACACGCCGCGTACTGGGTCGCGGGCTGGCCGTTCTGACGCGTGTTTCCGCACTTCGCCGTACAGGCCTGCACGTTCTCGAACCAGTAGATGAGGTCTCCATTGGGGCAGTGAGGCGGGTGGCCCAGTCCCTGCTCGATGCTGATGGGGGCCTCACCCTCGGGGACGTCCATGTCGGCCTCTCCGCCACCGCAGGCGATGAGCGATAGGGAGAGACACGCGGTCAGCGAGGCGATGAGACGGGAGGCATTCATGGCTCGGCTCCTTCCAGGAGTGGAATCCAGAGATAGTGCACCATCCCCGGCCTTCACTGAAAGCACGTGCCGAGTGCTGCCGCGGAGGACAACCGCACCAGCACTTTTCGTAGGGAGCACAGATGCCGCGGCCCGGTCCGCCGCAGCCGCGGTCGCATTGGAAGTCGAAGGAGGCTCCCAACCGCAGGCGATTCATCGCAAAAGAAGAGTGACAATGGAGCCTGTTTCACTGCGCACCGCGTTCTGTGGCCTTTCTCTCATCGCGGCTCCCGCTGCCTTTGCCTGGGGGAGCACGCATTCCATTCCGCTGTTCGAGTCGCAGATGGCCGCGGGATTACGAACGCGGGAGATGGCGCGCTACTACGTCACCACGTGGGTGGACCCCTATGTCCGCGCGTGCCCGGGTGACATCGGCGGCTACGCCGTGGCGTTCGTCAACGAGGACTGGGACTCCGTCCGGTTCATCGAAGTGATGACCTGGTCGCAGTAGGGCCGGGACGCGGCCCTCATGGGGCGGCGGAGGCTGAATGGCCCCCTTCCACCGTCCCCTGCGTGTCTGTGGTTTGCATCTGTTCATTCGTTTGCACGTTGGCGTCCTCCTTGGGTGGGCAGCATGCCGCTCCCTCACGCTCACGAAGGAGGCACACGTGAAGACACGACACCCACTCTCCGCCCTGGTGACAGCCACGCTCATCCAGGTCAACGGCAACGGCGATGGGACGACGCTGCGCGGCTTATATGTTCGCAACGCCGGGAGCAACGGCATCCAGGTGCGCATGTCCGGAGAGGCGAGTGCTTTCACGAATCTCTGCGAGGACGTGCGCATCCAGGGCAACAAGGTGGAGAACAGCCGGCAGGACGGCATCAAGGTCCACCAGTGCAACCACATCCTCGTGGAAGGCAATCGGGTGGCTGGCTTCAGCAAGGGGAGCGACGCCGGCAACGAGCATGAGCACAGCATCGACTTCGTGGCGGTGGGCGCCTGTTGGCATTGGGTGAAGCTGCGCAACCTGGACACGTTGGCGCTCCAGTCTGGGAGCGTCACCTTCCGGGTGGAGAACCGGGAGAAGGGCGTCGCCATCGACCGGTCCTTCCTCACCAGCGATCCGAGCGCGCTGCCTTGGCCAGACGCCTTGTCGGATTTCCGGAAGTGACCTGCCCTCTAGGGCAATGGGCGTTCGCCACTCGGCTTCCCACCGTCCTCCGGTTTCGGACCGGAGAGGAGTGGTGCACATGCGCGTTGGCAGATGGTGTGTTCTTGCGGGGCTGGGGATGCTGGGCTGTGGTGGGGTCGAGGAGGACGTGCGCGCCGCCACCGGGGAAGAGCGGGTCCATGCACAAGCCTGTGCTCCCGGGGGCTCCGTCTACAAGGTGAAGGACATCCTGCCTCCGGGCGCGCCGCTCCCGTCCCCAAGCGTGCCGGTGCCCGACTCACTGACGAACGTGCAGGGCACGCTCTACTTCGGGTCGGACCTCTACGGAGACCGCGCCACCCTGTGGCGCAGTGATGGGACATCCGTGGGCACCGTGCCCGTGAAGGAGTTCATCGCGCAGGGGCCGGGTTACCGGGGACTGCGCGAGTTCACGTCGGTGGGCGCCCGCCTCTTCTTCATGGTGAATGAGCCACCATTCGGAAGGGAGCTGTGGGTCAGTGATGGGACGGGAGCGGGCACGCGGCTCGTCAAGGACCTCGAGCCGGGGACCGCCAGTTCCTCGCTGTACTACCTTGGACAGGCAGGGGACGTGCTGACCTTCTTCCGGATGCCCTCCGCGGGAGCCGGGCAGTCGCTGTGGCGCTCCGATGGGACGGAGGCAGGCACATTCCAGCTCATGGCCTACGGACCGGAGCAGGAGGTGTCGTCACGGTCGCTGGGGGTGGCGGGGGCGCGCTTGTTCACCGTGAGCAGCACGGGGGAGGGTACCTGGCTGTGGCGGACGGATGGAACGGCCGCGGGAACCACGCGGGTCAAACGCCTGGACGCGGAGCAGGTCTATCTCTCCGGCTGGGAGCACACCGAGGCGGGCGTGAGTGTCTTCACCTTCTGGGACTCGGGGTCCATCACCGAGGTCTGGAAGACGGACGGGACTCCGGGCGGCACCGTGCGCCTGGAGTCCTTCGGTGGCGATGTCCGGCTGTTGGGGGCCCTGGGTGGGCACGTCTATCTGTCGTCCGTTGTCGGGGGCGGGACTTCCTTGAGGGTGTCGAGGGTGTCGCTCGCGGGCGGTGGCAAGGAGGCGGTGACCACGCTGCCGAACCGCTACGCGGGCCAGCCCGGCGCGTGGCCCTTCGTGCAGATGGCGGTGCGCGCGGGCGGGAAGCTCTATCTGTCCGTGGGCATCGGCACGCCCGGGCCCGCGCCTCGCGAGGTGAGCCTCTGGGTGACGGATGGCACGGCGGCCGGGACGCGGGAGCTCAGCCGGGGCCTGTCGACGTCGGATGAGTGGGCCTCGCCGCTCTTCGACACCGGCGTCGGGACGCTGCTCTTCAGCACGAGCGAGGGCGGCACGGGCCTGGAGCCCTGGGTGACGGATGGCACGCACGAGCGGACAGGCCTCGTCGCGGACCTCAGCCCCCTGGGCGGCTCCGGGCCCGAGGACTTCACCCGCGTGGGCAGCACCGTGTTCTTCCGCGCCAACTCCAACACCTGGGGTGACGCGCTGTGGGCCATGCCCGCCAACGTGGCATGCCCCACCCAGGAGCTCCACGCGCGCTGACGCGATGCGCGCCGTGACGGCGTGAGGCGGTGGCTGGCGGCGTGCGTTCGAGCCTGCCTGGAGCAAGGCTCGACGCACGCGGTCGCAGCCGGTGTCGGGAAAGTCCCAGTTGTGACATGAAATGTAACAACCAGGCATCCATACATCGGTGATGGGGCTGGCTCTTGCCAGGAAATACGGGGGGATCCAAACGAGAATCGTGTCGTTGCGCGCCTCGTCGTGCTGATGGCATGTGACTGCATTCACACTTTGGCTGTCGTGATTTGACCGATAGTCCTGGCTGGATTATCTCTTCGTGCGCTGCTTCATGTCGCAGCCATGAAGCCTGTCGTCCATGCCGGTGGTCTGAAAAGGCAGGGCCCCATGAAGACGCTGAGCCGTGCGATAGGCCCGGGGCCGGCGCTGCTCCGCTCGTCGTCCCGCAGCCCATTCCCACAAGGAAGGTAGCCTGTGAACAGTCCCATCCTGATTCTGGGTTTGCTCGTGGCCAGCGCAGGCCCGAGTCATGCCGCGAACTCCTCGCGTGAAAGGGCGGCCACGGTGAACTCCGCCAGCTCCAGTGCCTCGACGGACCGTGTCTCCATGCAGGCCAATGGCGCGAGCCTGGTGGTCGAACTCAAGACGGTGCGTGACGTCAGCGCGGTGGTCGTCACCGAGTCGTCTCCAGTGGCGTTCTGGCCCTTCCAGAAGAACGACGTCATCGTGCGCATCAACACGAAGCAGATCTCCCGACCGTCGGACATCCTCTTCGTCTGGCGTACCGGCGCGCCCTCGTCCTTCGAGTTCGAGGTCCTCCGAGGCGGCACGCGCCTGGTGTTCACAGGCACGGCCGCGGAGTTCCCGGGGCTGGGCCTGCCGCCCACGCCGGAGCCGCCCCCGCCGCCTCCGCCCCCGACGCCCTGAGTCCCTGGCGCCGCCCGTCTCCAGTCAGTCGCGAGGCCCCGGTACGCCGGAGGCCCGCGTCTGCCATTCCAGGTGCCTGACGAAGCCATTTTAGTCGTGTGTCTGTTTTTGTCGGGCTGCGTCTTGATATGGCGTGAGAAAGTCATGAACAATCAAGACGCCCGGACAGGTGATGCGTGAAGACCTGAACGGGTCGCAGACAAAAACAACACCCCCGGAGGTACGCATGGACGACTCGAAGAAGGGTTCTCGTCGTACGATTCGCGCACTTGCCTCACCGGCTGCCCTGACGGTGCTCTTCGGAGCCTTCGCCAGCAACGCCGCGACCCTGAAGCCCGTGGTGAATGACACCATTGGCGTCAACAACGTCAGCTTCCCGACGACCGAGGTCCAGCAGCAACAGCAGCAGCAACAGCAGCAGGTCGTGAAGCCTGGCACCATGGCCAGCGGCAAGCCGGTGATGCTCCAGTCGCTCGTCGCGGACCTGGGCCTCGCATAGCTCCACCGAAGTCTGTTGTCAGCGCTGCCTTCCTGTGGGGAGGCAGCGCTTCTTCGGGGGCATTCAATTCATGGGAGCGCTCCCGGCGCGCGATGACGCACAGCCTTGTCGGTTCAGCCCAGCACATGGAGGTTCTGGCCCATGGAAACGCCCTTGACGCAGCGGCCCGGTGACACCCCCCAGGAGGCCCGCGACAGCTCGCGACCGGACCTTCATCTCGTCTTCCCTCCGCAGTGGTCTCCGCTCCAGCCCTTTCTGAGCACCCCGTCGCTCAAGGCCTACCTGGAGCAGAAGGGCCACCGCGTCCACCAGGACGACTGGAACGTCGTCTTCTACCGCTGGTTCATCAGCCGGGCGCGCCTGCCCCTGGCGCGGGCGCGACTGGAGCGCTTCATCGAGGCGCTGTCGGATGAGCACCGCCTCTACCGCGCCCGGTGCCTGCAGGCGCTGGCGACGCTGGAGGAGTATGAGCAGCTCATCGTCCAGGTGGAGGGGCTGCGCACCGGCGATACCTACGGCACGGTGGAGAGCTTCAAGGACAGCGTTGACGCGCTCAAGGCGCTGCTCGCGGCGTTCTCCGCGGCGGAGCCCGTCATCGAGGTGGGGACGACGTCACTCCAGGACGGCGACGTCCTGGGCTCCATTCCGTCACTGCTCGCCTTCATCGACAACCGCAACGCCAACCCCTTCATCGCCTTCTTCGAGGAGCAGGTCGCGGGCGTCAAGCAGCTGCCTCGCTACTTCGGCGTGTCCATCATCGGCACCGAGCAGATTGTCGCGGGACTCACGCTCTGCCGTGTGCTGAAGCAGCGCCATCCGGACGTCCCGGTGCTGGTGGGGGGCAGCGTGTTCTCCCGCCTGGTGGAGAAGGAGAGCACGTGGGTCACCCAGCTGTTCGACAGGTGCTTCGACTTCATCTGCCGGTACGAGGGCGAGCGCCCGTTGGACCGCTTTCTGTCCGTGGAAGACCCACGGGGAGACCGCCCGCCCAACTTCGCCTTCATGGAGGGTGAGAACCTGGTGCTGACGCCGCTGGGGGACTCACTGCCCATGAGCGAGGTCCCCACGCCGGATTTCGAGGGGCTGCCGCTGGATGAATACCTGTCCCCCGAGATTGTCCTGCCGCTGTTGACGACGCGCGGTTGTTACTGGGGGAAGTGCGCGTTCTGCTACCACGGCATGATTTACGGCGACCGCTACCGCATGCGCGCGCCCGAGATGATTGCCAAGGACCTGGAGGTGCTCAACGCGCGCCATGGCGTCCGGCACTTCGCGTTCAACGACGAGGCGCTGCCGCCCAAGCTCTTCCGCATGTTGCCGCCCGCCGTCCCCAAGGGGCGCTACTTCTTCACCGCGCTCTACAAGTTCGAGAAGTACTTCACGCGGGAGGACTTCCAGAACATGCACGACATCGGCTTCCGCTCGCTCTACATCGGGCTGGAGACGGCGTCCGAGCGCGTGCAGCGCCACATGCGCAAGAACAACACGCAGAAGGTGATGGTGGACAATCTCCAGTTCGCGCATGACGCGGGCATCTGGAGCCATACCTTCAACTTCTTCGGCTTCCCCACGGAGACGGAGGCCGAGGCGGAGGAGACCGTCCAGTTCCTGCTGGGGCATTCGGACATTCTGCACTCGGAGGGCACGGGGACCTTCGTCTTCGAGCACAACGCGCCCATCCACCTGTCGCCCGAGCAGTTCGGCGTGAAGACCTTCAAGCCGCGCACGGACACCGTGCTGGACCTCTTCTACGAATACGAGCCCGCCACGGGACTGGACGCGGCTGGCGCGCAGGCCGTGCTGGAGCGCTACAACCGCCTCAAGCGCGAGCGGAAGGTCTACCAGCATGGGCACTGGGTGGACCGGGAGCACCTGCTGCTGCTGCTCGGCCGCTACGGGCGGGACGCACTGAAGAAGGCCTTCGCCGAGGTCGAGGATTCGGACCGGGGCTATTCCGCGGCGGAGTTGCTGCGGGGCTATGAGTTCGACACGCCCGAGGGCAAGCGTCACTTCGTGGTGAACCGCCGGTTGCGCCGGGTGTGCATCACCAACGAGGACGCGGTGCGCATCGTCGGGTGGCTCCAGTTCGGCGCCAAGGTGGAGGACCTGCTCTCCGCCTATCCCGCGCTGTCGGCCGCGCTGGACCCGGTGCCCGAGGACGTGGTGGAGCTGACAGCGCTGCGCGAAGCGTCCTGAAGCCAGTGGCCCGTGTCCCTCGCGCCTGGAGGCCCCGGGCGCGAGGGACAGCGCCCCGTCACCGCTTCTGGATGGCGATGATGGGGTCCACGCGGGAGGCGCGGCGCGCGGGCAGCCAGGTGGCCAGCAGCGCCACGCCGCCCAGCAGCAGGGCGAACACGCCGAAGGTCAGTGGGTCCGTCCCGCTGACGCCGTACAGCAGGCTTTCCATGTAGCGGGACAGGCCGAAGGCGGCGACGAGCCCCACGCCGATTCCCAATCCCGCCATCTTCATGCCCTGGTCCATGACCAGCCGCACCACCCGGCCCGGAGGCGCCCCGAGCGCCATGCGGATGCCAATCTCCTGGGTGCGTTGCGAGACGAGGTAGGAGATGACGCCGTAGAGGCCCGCGGTGGCCAGCACCAGCGCGATGAGCGCGAACGCGCCCAGGAGCGTGAGGCTCAGGCGCCGTCCCGCCACGGACTGCTGGATGATCTCCTCCATGGTCATGATGTTGTAGAGCGGCTGCTCGGAGTCCACGGCGCGCACCGCGCCGCGCAGCGTGGCCGCCACGCCTGCGGGCGCCGAGTGTGTCTTGAGCACCAGCGTCACCGCTTGGAAGTACCAGAGCGTGGAGCGCGGATGGTTGTAGGGGAGGTGGACCTCGGGGAGGGGCTGCTGGTCCAGGCCCGCCTGCCGCACGTCTCCCACCACGCCGATGATTTCCACGGGCTGGCCCCCGACGAGCAGCCGGCGTCCCACGGCCTCGCTCCCCGCGAAGTGCCGGCGGGCGAGGGCCTGGTTGACGATGATGACCTGCTCGGCGCCGCGGCCGTCGTCCTCGGTGAAGTCGCGGCCGGCCAGCAGCGGTATCCCCAGCGACTTGAACAGGTCCGGGCTGGTCGTCCTGAACTCCGCGAACAGCGTCTTGCCCGGCTCCGCCGGCAGCTCGCCCTCCACGGCGTAGTCCCCGCTGGTCCACGCCGTCTGGATGGGCAAGAGGGAGATGAGCGCCGCGGACTCCACGCCTGGGAGCGTCCGGGCCTTCTCCAGGATGGGCTGGAAGAGGCGCTCGACGACCTCCTCCCGGGGGTACTGGTTCGGGGTGATGGGCAGGTGGGCGGTGAGGACGTGGCGCGGCTCCAGCCCTGGCTCGGTGCCCAGCAACTTCACGAAGCCTCGCAGCAGCAGCCCCGCTCCGACGAGCAGCACCAACGACAGTGCCACCTCCGTCACGACGAGCGCGCCGCGAAAGTAGTGGTGCGCGCGCGACGGAGACTGCTTGGCCCCCGGCTCCGCGAGGCTGGCGCTCAGCGGCGTGCGCGTCGCCTGGAGCGCCGGTGTCAGGCCGAAGGTGAGCGCGCTTCCCACGGAAATCAGCAGGAGGAAGCCGAGGACCCGCCCGTTGAGGGGAAGGTCCCCGGTGAGTGGGAAGGACGCCCGGACCAGGTTGCCCATGGCGCTCACACCCCAGGCGCCCAGGAGCACGCCCAGCAGCGCGCCCAGCAGCGACAGCAGCAGGCTCTCCACCAGGAGCTGCCGCACGATGTGCCCCCGGCTCGCGCCCAGTGCGAAGCGGACGGCAATCTCCTGCTGCCGCGTGGAGGTCCGGGCGAGCAGCAGGTTGGCCACGTTGGCGCATGCGATGAGCAGCACCAGCAGCACCGCGCCCTGCAGGAGCAGCAGCGTGGGCCGCACGTTGCCCGTCACCGTCTCCGCCAGGGACACCGCCGTGGCGCTCCGCCCGGCTTGCTGCGCGGGGTGTTCCTCCTCGATGCGGCGCGCCACTTCCTTCAACTCCGCCGCGAGCGTCTGGGGCGGGACACCCGGGCGCAGCCGCCCGAGGACACTCAGGAAGTGCGAGCCCCGGTTGTCCACCCGGTCGGCGGAGGGGACGAAGGGGATGAAGACCTCCATCCGGGCCCCCGCGGGAAAGCCCACCGCCGTGGGCAGGATGCCCACCACGGTGTGGGGCTGCCCGTCCAGCGTCAGCGTGCGTCCCACGAGGCCCGGGTCGGCCCCGAAGCGGCGCTGCCACAGGCCCTCGCCGATGACGACGACGGGCGCGGCCCCGGGCTGGTCATCTCCGGGCGCGAAGCCGGGGCCCAGCTTGGGCGGCGTGCCCAGGAGTTGGAACAGGTTGGCCGTGGCCGCCACCACGTTCACCCGCTCCGCGCCCTCGGGCGTCATCAGGTTGCGCCCCTGGAACTCGTAGGCGGCCACGCCTTCCAGCGAGGGGAGCTGGGTGGACCAGTCCTGGTAATTGGGCCACGACACCGAGCCCAGCCACTTCGGGTCCCGCGACGGCGTCGTCTCGAAGAGGCGAACGAGCTGCCCTGGCTCGTGGTAGGGCAGCGGGCGGAGCAGCACCGCATCCACCACGCTGAAGATGGCCGCGTTGGCGCCAATCCCAAATGCCAGACACAACACGGCCACCAGCGTGAAGACCGGGTCCTTCCGGAGCATCCGCGCCGCGAACTTGAAGTCGCTCGCGATGTCCCCCACTCCGTCGGCGATACGGGCCATGTCCACCTCGCGCGGGTGAGCCTAGCAAAAACAGCTCACCCGGCAATGAGGCCAAGCCCTGAGGGGCGGTGGTCAGGCCTTGGAAGGGACGGGCGCGTCCCGCGCAATCAGCCCTTCCTTCTTCAGTGCCTCCCAGAAGGTGTCTGGAATCGCGACCTTCATGGACTGCACGTTCGCCTTCACCTGTTCGGGCGTGCGCGCTCCAGGAATGACGGAGGAGACGACGGAAGGCGCGGCGGCGAACTGGAGCGCGGCTGTGCGCAGGTCGATGCCGTGCTTCGCGGCAATCGCGCTCATGCGGGCGCGCTTCTCCTGCACGCCGGGCGGAATGGTGCCGCCGTAGAGGTAGCGGTTGCGTCCGGCGAGGTAGCCGGCGTCGAGCGGCGAGCCCACCACCACGGAGATGCCGCGCTTCTCCAGGGCGGGGAACGTCTTGCTCAGGGCCTCCTCGTGGTTCGTCAGCGAGTACTGCGTGGCCAGCAGGAAGATGTCCGGGTCGCTGACCTCGAGGGCGCGCAGCGCGGGCTCCGCTCGGTTGACGCCGAAGCCCCAGGCCTTGATGAGGCCTTCCTCGCGCATCTTCGTCAGCTCGGGGATGGCGCCCTTGACGGCCTGGTCGAAGTACTCCGTCCACTTGTCGCCCATGTCCTGGTTGTCCGGCGACAGGTCGTGGATGAACACGATGTCGATGCGCGACACGCCGAGCCGCTGCAGGCTGTCCTCGACGGAGCGGCGCACTCCGGCGGACGAATAGTCGTACCGGTAGCTGAACGGAGAGGCGTCGCTCCACAGTAGCTTTGGCGGCGGCGCGTCCGCGGCGGTGAGGATGCGGCCCACCTTCGTGGACAGCACGTACTCGTTCGCGTCGCGGGTGTGCAGGAAGCGGCCGAAGCGGCGCTCACTCAGGCCCAGGCCGTACCAGGGTGACGTGTCGAAGTAGCGCACGCCAGCGGCCCAGGCGGTCTCCAGGGTGGCCTGCGCCTGCGCGTCGCTGGTGGACGCGAAGCCATTGCCAATGGCCACGCCGCCCAGGCCAATGCGGGTGGTGGGCCGGAACTTGCTGCCCGGAGCGTTGGTGGGAACGGACCGGGTGGCGTGTTTGCCCTTCGTCGGCATCACCGCGCCTTCGCCCGCGGCGCTGGCGAGCAGGGGCGCGGCGGCGAACGCGGCGGCCCCCGTGGCGGCGGCGGAAAGGAATTGGCGTCGATTCCACATGTCTTCCTCCAGGAAGTCCGGGCCGGGAGGGCTCGCGGGCGCGCGCATCCGGCAAGGTGGAGGAAGGACCGTGTCGGTGACTCCGCGGTGTGTCAACTGGATGCCGCCGCGGCACGGAGGTCCGCGGTGGATGGCGCCGCGATTCGTCGGGCGCTCATCACCTGGCTGTGAAGCCCCCAGTCCCGAACACGGGGCGTGGGGGCTTCACGGGGCGCGTCACTTCAGTGGGGAGCGATGCCCCGCTTCTCGCTGGGCGTCTCCGTGTAGGTGGACTTGAACAGCGAGGCCAGCCCATTGACGGTGGAGCCGAAGGCCTCCACGCCCGCCTGCTTGTAGTTGCCCTTCTTGGCGCTTTCGAAGGCATCCCGGCCGAAGTTCAGGGCCTCGCGCTGGTGGGCGTTGACCTCGCTGCGCTCCCCCGTCTCCACCTTCTTCACGTTGTCGATGACGCTGGCCTGGGAGCGCGAAGAGATGCCGATGTTGGCCCGGTCGAGAATCTGGTTCACGCCGCCGACCGCGTGGGCGTAGTCGCTCTTCTTGCCCTGCGTGGTCTGGTCGATCTGCTGCCGCATCGGATTCTGGAACGTGTGGTTCTGCTTGACCTTGAACATGGCGTTTCCCCCGTGGGCCTTCGCGGCCCCGCTATGTGATTCTTGAAATGATTGTCGGGGTGTGTGGGCGAAAGTTTCCTGGTCGCGCTTTTTCTCCCACAAAGGCGCCTGTGTATGGGGATGGGTGTGAGCGTCAGTAGAGGATGCTGCAGCCCCACCTCGGCTCCATGCGAGGTGCGCTTGGGCCCGCCTGGGGGAGCTTCTCCAGACGACGTCAGGCTCCGGCCCGTGTTGCGCTCATCGCCGCGCGAGTAGGTGATGTTGCCCCACCACTGGAGCGTGCCCGAAGGGCGTACTGCGTGGAGCGCCGGGCGTTTCAGAGGTTGCCTTTGGATGGCGCGTCTGGAGTGGCGGCGGCGCCGTGCTTCACGGGGCACGTCTTGGGGAAGGTGCCCAGGGATTCGACTGAGAAGCCCTGCGGGTAGCTGCGGATGTTGGCGCGCTTCCGGGCGTAGGCGGGCTCCTTTCGCGGAGACAGCGCGTAGCGCACGAACGTGCCGCGCGCCTTGAGCGCCATACGGAACACCTTGCGGCTGAGGCCGGACGGGTGGGGGTAGTTGAACGCGTCCAGCAGGGCGTCCTCCATCAGCGTGCGCGCGAAGAGGGTGACCAGCCGCTTGGGTGCGAGGTTCGTCGGCGGGAAGGTGGTGAGCAGCTCCAGGGTGGCGTCCGCGACGGCCTTGCTGCGCGCGTCGAAGGCGAAGTGCTCGGCTTCGTAGCCTTCCATGAACGAGCTGAAGGCCTCGTAGGTCTCCGGGATGTCCTGGATGCCCATGTGGCGGCCGACGGCGCGGTAGTAGTTCGTCCATGCCGTCACTTCATGCGGCGTGAGCGGCCGCCAGCCGAAGTCCGCAATCCAGCGCACGGGCATCACCACGAAGGTGGAGAGCACGTAGCGCATGTCATCGTTGGAGATGTCATAGGCGCCGTGCATCTGGTTCATGCGCCGGAAGGCGCTCCGGCCTTCTTGGCTGGCCATGCCGTGCTCCAGGATGGTGTCCAGGATGAGCACGGTGTCGTCGTAGCGCTTCTGGGTGCGCTGGGTGAACTCGCCCGTGTCGTGCAGGAGGACGCCGATGCTGGGCACCGCGTAGGTGCGGAACAGCGCGAAGCTGAGCGCCTGTTCGACGTCCCAGGGGAACTCCCGGGTGGCGAGGATGCGGACGATGTCTTCGTGTTGGGTCTGGGCGTCGAGACGGTCGGTGAGGTCACGCAGCGCGAAGCGGTTCATCCAACGCTCCTCTGTGAATGCCAACGCGGAGCCTAGCCCAGACAGGGCCTGCCGCGCCCGCTGGCGCCACGTCGGGGCCTTGCCCGCACGGTTGCTGACGCTCGCGACCGGATTGGCACCTTTCCGGCGGCGTCCATCCCTGGGCGCCGGACCAAGGAGCAGCGCGCATGAACCTGGACCCCTCCACACAGAAGTTCGTCTCGGACCTGGCGGCGTCGAACAGCCCGCCGCTGTACACCCTGACGCCAGAGCAGGCGCGGGAAGTCCTCCTCAAGGCGCAGTCGATTCCAGTGTCCATGCCGGACGCGGACGTGGAGGAGCGCAAGCTGCCCGTGGGGCCCAGGGGCTCCGTCCGGACGCTGCTCTTCCGGCCGAAGGGGAGCAAGGAGCGCCTGCCGGTGCTGATGTTCGTCCACGGCGCGGGCTGGGTGATGGGAGATGCCAGGACGCACGAGCGGCTGGTGCGGGAGTTGGTCAAGGGGGCGAATGTCGCCGCGGTGTTCGTGGACTATGGCCGCTCGCCTGAGAACAAGTTCCCCGTGGCCATCGAAGAGGCCTATGCCGCGACGAAGTACGTGGCGGAGCACCCGGACGAGTTCAACGTGGACGCCCGCCGCATGGCGCTGGTGGGGGACAGCGTCGGGGGGAACATGGCGACCGTCGTCAGCATGCTCGCGAAGGAGCGTGGTGGCCCGTCCATCCGCTTCCAGGTGCTCTTCTATCCCGTCACCGACGCCAACTTCGACAACGGCTCCTACCAGGAGTTCGCGGAGGGGCCTTGGCTGACGCGCAAGGCGATGAAGTGGTTCTGGGATGCCTACCTGCCGGAGGCCGGCAAGCGCGTGGACCCGCATGTGTCCCCGCTGCGGGCGTCACTGGACCAGCTCAAGGGGCTGCCTCCCGCGCTGGTCATCACCGATGAGAACGACGTGCTGCGTGACGAGGGTGAGGCCTACGCGGCGAAGCTCTCCGAGGCGGGTGTCAACGTCACCCAGGTCCGCTTCCTGGGGACGCACCACGACTTCGTCATGCTCAATGCGCTGGCGCAGACGCCGGCGACGCGGGGCGCCATCGAGCTGACCACCACCAAGCTGCGCGAGTGGTTGCACGCGAGCTGAGCCGGCCGAGGTGCTCGGAGGTGCTCCGAGCACCTCCGCCACAACGCAGATTCGCGAGCCTTTCATTTTCTGAGAGCCGGCCGGGAAGACTGGCAGGCGCATGACGGGCGCTGGCTCTCCGAGGCAATGGCTGCATGACGGCTGCCTCTCAATCTTGGCGCCTCCCCCCCGCTGCATTGGAGGCCGTCATGAAGCGCCTGTCTCTCAAGTCCTCATTCGCTGTTGCCAATTGCGTGAGTGGTATTGCCGCGCTGGCGTTCACTGTCGCTCCCGCGGCGGCGTTCGCGCAGGTTCCCCCACCCGAGTTCGCCCTGGTCGAGTGCACGCAGGGAAACCAGAGCCAGAACTACGCGCCGGCCATCTCGCTCTTCGCCCGCCCGGTGAGCGTGACGGGCTCGGGGCAGTTCTCGTCCTGTCTGGATGCGACGAACCCTGGGATTGCCTTTGGTTCGTTCACCATCACCGGGAACGGCGCGGCGAGCTGTCTGATGGCGAGCGTGCCCACCCAGAACACCGTGACCTGGAATGACGGCTCGCAGAGCGTCATCGAGTTCATCGGTGGGGTGGATGTGCGGCCGGTGGGGATGACGATGGTGACGCTGCTGGGCCGGGTCTCCAGCGGCCGGTATGAGAACGCGCTCGCCATCAAGACGATGGACGTGTCGTCCGTGCCCGGGGTGACTCAGTGCATCCTCGGCGGCGTGCGCTCCGCCACGGCGAACGTCTCGCTGTCCCTGCTGCGGCTGTTCTAATCGCTGCCCGCGGTATCCAATTCGCTGGGGCCCGAGGTCGTGGCCCCAGTTGGGGCGAACCGTGGCTGTCAGGAAGGCGCTACCCGGGGCGACCCTGGGCGCCATGCGAATCCTGAAGCTCGAAGCGGAACCGTTGTACCTGTGGCCCTACCTCTCCGCGGCCCCCAGAGGTGGAACCGAAACCCAGAACCTGCCCCTCCTGCAGGGGAAGGTCGACGCATTGCCAGCGGGGCTGGATGCCCTGGTGGTGACGTCGGACCTGCAGGGAGTGGCGCCTCGCGCGCTGCTGGGAGGCGCGGTGGCCCTGCTGGGAGAAGTCCTGGCGGATGGGCTCGCGTCCTTGAGTGCGGAGGGCGTGTTGCCTCCGCTTGAGCACACGGGCGTGGTGCTGGCGGGGGACCTGTTCTCCGACGACACCGCGCTGGTGCGGGGGGCATCAGGGGACGTGCGGTCCGTATGGGATGCCTTTGGACGACAGTTCCGCTGGGTGGCGGGCGTGGCAGGAAATCACGACACCTTTGGCACTGCGCGCGAGCGGGCGCAGTTCTTCCGCCAGCGTCCGGAGCAGCAGATGCTCGATGGCGACGTGGTGGATGTGGATGGGCTTCGGGTGGGCGGCGTGAGCGGCATCATCGGCCGTCCGGACAAGCCGGGCCGGCGCGACGAAGAGGCGTTTCTCCGGAGCCTTCGTGACGTCATACGGCAGGACCCGGAGCTGCTGGTGCTCCACCAGGGACCCGATGTGCCTGGAACGCGCATGCGTGGAAGCGCGGCCATCCGGGAGGGCCTGCCGGCCCGTGACGACCTGTTGGTGATTTGTGGCCACGCGCACTGGGACACGCCGCTGGTGGCGCTGCCCGCGGGGCCTCAAGTCCTCAACGTGGACAGCAGGGCCGTGATTCTCACGTGCTGAAGTCGCGGGCTCCGCGCTGGCTGTCCCTCAGGGCCTCAGGCGGAGAAGGAATCCATCCTGCGGGCGAGGGTAGGGCGTGCCTTCCGGAAGCGAGCGCGCCAACGCGCCCGCCGCCACCGCGTGGCCGCTCGCATCCACCGCCACCGTGCGCGCCAGGGTGGGGCTTGGACTGGTGAAGCTGCGCACCCAGAGCGAAGCGCCGTCCTCCGGGTGGAACCTGGCCACGTAGAGGCCCGCGGGCACGCCGCCGCCGCCCAAATCCAGCCCGCCATCATGCGAGCCCGCCAGGGTGAGCTGCCCGGCATCATCCGTGGCCAGCGCGGTGGCGGTGGCCGCGAAGGAGCGCGCCCAACGTTCCTTGCCATGGGTATCAAAGACAGTCACGAAACCCTGGTAGCCGCTGGAGGTGTGAGGCTTCCCCCGGAAGTAGAAGCGTCCGGAGAAGTTCCCACCGACGAAGACGCGGTCGGGGCCCACCGCCAGGGCATTGGCGGTGCCCTCGGTGCCACGCAAGTCCCGGCTCCAGGCGTGCGCGCCGTCTGAAGACAGCTTCAGCACGAAAGGCGAGCGCTGGCGCACCGTGACGAGCGTCGGCCCGCCAAAGCAGACGGAGCCCGCATAGGCACCCGCGACGTGCACGCCGCCAAAGACATCCACCGCCACGGCCCGGGCCGTCACCAGGCCTTCATCCCCCGCGGCCCAGGTGCGGCTCCAGCGCGTCTGGCCGCTGGCGTCCAGGCTCACCGCGAAGGCGGAGCGCTGGCCCTGAGGGGATTCCCTCACGCCGTCGCCGAAGTCGCGTTGGCCCTGGAAGTCTCCCACCAGCACCACGCCGCCAGTGCCGTCCGGCGCGAGCGCATTGACGGTGAGCGCACCCGTGCCGTTGAAGTTCCGCACGCGCTCCAGCGCGCCCTGGGGCGACAGCCGGGCCAGGAAGGCTCCGGGCGGGATTTTCACCTCGCCCAGCGCGAAGCCGGCGGAGACGCCGCCCAGCCACGCGTTGCCTTCGCCATCCACGGTGAGCCCGCCCACGTGCGCGCGCGCGGTGTCTGCCGCCGGTGTCAGCCCATGCGCCCAGCGCAGGGTGCCTTCCGAAGAGAAGCGCGCCACCAGCAGGTGAGGCGCTTTTGATACGTGGTTGAAGGGCAGGGGGCCTCCCCCAAGGTCCAGAGGCTCACGGTAGGTCGCCGCGACGAGGACGTCCCCGTCGGGAGCCACCACGGCATGTGGCGCTTCGCTGTCCCCCAGTACCAGCGGACGCGTCCACGCCAGGACCCCCTCGCCCTCACCTGCAGCCGACCCCGCCACCTCCAAGCCCGGAGCGCGGGCTGCCGCGTGCGCCCTCTCCCCGCACCCCGCCAGGAGAAGCCCGAACGCCAGCACCCCGATTGCCCATCGCCGCCTCCCCACCATCCCCGCCCCGGCCTCTCCCCCAACCCCAGCCCCGACAACCCCCTGCCCCTCAACCGCGGAAGCGCTTGTGCAAGGGCATTGCCAGACGCCGTCGCGGGTCGGCTCTCCTCTGGAAACGGGCGGAACATTGCCCCCGGGACAGAGGCGGGTGTCGGGTGCGCTGAAAAAACTCCCTGTCCGGCAGGGAACGTCGGAGGAAAAACGACGGCCTGCCCGATCTTGAGGGCAGGTGTGTGCCTGGTGCGCCAAAGCGAACGCCCGCCAGGTGGCCTGAGGGCCGCTGGCGGGCGCTGGGTGCTTCCACCTGCTTCAGGGGTGAATCAGAGCACCTTGACCTGAATCTCCTTCAGCACCTGGTCCCCGCGCAGCACCGACACCGTCCAGGTGCCAGGCTTGTTCAGCCGCAGGCCCGTCCACTGCCGCGCGCGCCAGCCCTCGCCCTTGATCTTCACGTCCTTCGTCTCACGGACGACGGCGCCTTGCTTCGACTGCACCATGATGTCCTCGACGGAGTCGCCCTGAGGCACCAGGTAGGCCTGCCACAGCATCACGCTGGTGCCGGCCTTGATGCCTTCCGGGCCGACCTCGGTGGTGCACTCGTACTTGTTGGGGCCTTCCTTGGCGACCTCGGTGCAGACCTTGGCCTCCACCAGCACGGGGCTCTGGCCCTGGCCCTTGTAGAAGTAGTTCCAGGTGTCACGCACCGCGTCCGCGTCCGGCGCCTTCACCTGCGCGGCGGCGGGCTCCGCGTCCTGCGCCATGGCCACCGGCGACATTCCCAGCACCGCGCACAGCAGGCTCCGCGTCAGCATCTTCGCCATCTCAAGTCCCCTCGTTCTCGTGATGTGGCAGGCCCCCAGGCCCGCCTTGCCAGGCTGGGTCTACCACACCCCGCGCCGCCGCTCAGCCGAAGAGGAAGAAGGCCAGCGTCACCAGCGGCAGGTACACGAGGAAGGCCACCAGCAGGAAGCCCAGGAGCTCCTTGAACTCCAAGCGCGCCACGGCCAGCAGCGGCAGCGCCCAGAAGGGTTGGATGAGGTCGGTGGCCATGTCACCCCACGCATACGCCAGCACCACCTTCTCCGGCGCCACGCCCAGCCGCGTCGCGGCGTCCAGGAGGTAGGGCGCTTCAATGGCCCACTTCGAGCCGCCGGAGGGGACGAAGTAGTTCACCACGCCGCTGTACAGGTAGACGATGGCGGGGAACGTCTCGCGCGTGGACAGCGACACGAACAGCTCGCCGATTCGCTCCGTCAGGCCGGTGGCCTTGAAGATGCCGTAGATGCCCGCGTACAGCGGGAACTGGAGGACGATGCCGTGCAGCACGGTGCCGGCCTCCTCGCTGGCCTTGAGCAGCCGCGCGGGGGTGCCGTGCAGCAGCACCGCCAGCACCAGGAAGGTGAAGTTCACCACGTTGAGGTTGAGCGCGCGCCAGCCGCCGTTCATCCACAGGTGCCGCGCCAGCCACACGAGCCCCAGGACGCCGATGACGGTGTTGAGCAGCCGCGAGTGGTCCAGCCACAAGGCGAAGCCGCGCTCGGCGGGGCGCGGGGGCGGGGTGAAGTCACCCAGGGACTCCAGCACCGCCGGGTCCACGCGGACGGTGTTCTCCGGCTTCGGGTGCAGCACCCACGCCAGCAGCGTCAGTCCCGCCACCACGACCAGCGTGAGGCCGATGTTGAAGGGCGAGAAGAGCGTCCTGTCGATGGGCAGCACGCCCAGGCTCTTCTCCAGGAAGTGGCCCGGCGTGGCCACCAGCAGCGGCGCGGAGGCGGACAGGCCCGAGTGCCAGGTGGCGCCCAGTCCGAAGTACGCGCACGCCACCAGCAGCCGGTAGTCCACGTCCGGCCGGCGCTTCACCATGAAGCGCACCAGCATGGCGCTGGCCACCAGGGACAGGCCCCAGTTGACGTAGGCCAGGGCCATGGAGACGAAGGCCATCCACGCCACCGCGCCCCGAGGCGTGCGGGGCACCCGCGCCGCGCGCTCCAGCAGCGCGCGCACCGGGCCGGTGAGGGCCAGCAGGTAGCCGGTGAACATCACCAGCGCCATCTGCATGGAGAAGCCGAGCAGCTCCCAGAAACCGCCGCCCCAGGCATCCAGCACGGCGGGCGGCGCGGCGCCGGCCCAGCCGGTGGCCAGCGCCATGGTGAGCAGCGTGAGCAGGACGGCGATGGCGAACGCACTGGGGACGAAGCGCGAAGAGAAGCGGCCGAGGCTCTCCGCGATTCGGACAAGGGTCTCCACGAAGTGTCGCTCCTTGGCAGGGCCGGCACGTTACGGCATGCGCGGCGCGCCGGTAGCGCAATCCCGCCGCGAGTCCTGGCCGCACGAGCCCGGGCGCGCCGGCTCCCCTGGCCGCGGGGGTGCCCGGAGAGGGAGGGCGGAGGTTCCTTCCGCGCCGCACGGTGTCAACGCTCCAGGATGCGCCGACTGCTGAGACACCTGCGCTCCGTCCTCCGCGTCCGGCCAGGAAAGCCCGCCATTGGCGCGGGCTTGCGGACCGCGCTGGCCACCGCCGTGCCCCTGGTCCTCGCGTTCCTGCTGGGTGTGAAGGATGCGAGCTGGGGGGGCTTGTCCGGCCTCCTGGTCTCACTGGCGGACAAGGGCGGCTCGTACCGGACGCGCGCGAAGGAGCTGGGCGCGGTGACGCTGCTGGGTGCGCTGGTGGGCGCGCTGGGCGCCCCGGGCGGGTCCACGCCGTGGCTGGACGTGTCCCTGATGTGGCTGGGGGTGACGGCGGCGGCCTTCGCGCGGAGCTACGGAGAGACGGCGGGCTCCGTCGGCGGGCAGCTCGCGGTCATCTTCGTCGTGTCGCTGGGCGCGCCCGCGGTGGGCGTGGATGCCGCGCTGGCCCGCGCCTTCTGGCTGCTCTTCGGCGGCCTGTGGGCCATGATGCTGTCCCTGGTGCTGTGGCCCTTGCGGCCCTACCGCCCGGCGCGGAGGGCCATCGCGCGCGTGTACCGGGAGCTGGCGGAGGCGTGCTGGGATTTGGGCCGCCTGTCGCGCGAGGGCGCCAGTTCCCAGGAGTGGGTGGAGGCCGCGGAGCGGCACATGAGCGTGCGGCCCCTCATGGAGCAGGCGCGCGCCACGCTGGGGGCCATGCGCGGCAGCAATCTGGGCAAGTCCCGGCGGGGCGAGCACCTGCTCGTGTTGCTCGAGACGTGCGAGCCGATGTCCGCCCAGCTCATCGCCCTGGCCGAGGCCATGGAGGCGGCCGTGCGCGAGCCCCGCTTCCTGCCGCTGCGCGCGCGCGTGGACTCGCTGTGTGACGCCTACGCGGCCATGGCGAGCTGGGTGGAGCAGGTGCTGGTGCGCGAGCGCAATGAGGGCGTCCCGCGCGCGCCCCGGATGGTGCCTCGCTCGCGCAGACGGCACTACCGGCCCGCTCCAGGCATCCGGAGCCGCGAGGACCCGCTGTCCATCCACGTGGAGGCGCTCTTCGGGAAGCTGCGGGAACTGGCGGGAGTGGCGCACGAGACGGCCGCGGGCCTGCTCCATGGCGACCCGGTGTCCGACCGCGGGCGGAGCGTGGTGGGCCATGAGCAGCGGCGCGCGCGCTCGTGGCTGGCCCCGCTTCGCGACCACCTCCGCTCCGACTCGCTCGTCTTCCGGCACGCGCTGCGCGTGGGGCTGGTGGCGACGACGGCGCTGGTGGTGACGCGGGCGCTGGGCATCCGCGACGCCCACTGGGTGAGCCTCACCGTCATCGCCATCCTCCAACCGTATTCGGCCATCACCGAGGAGCGCGCGCTCCAGCGCGTCGGCGGGACGCTGCTGGGCGCATGCCTGGCGGCGGTGATTGCCACGCGCGTGCATTCCCCCTCCGCGCTGCTCGCCGTCATCGTCCTGCTCACGGCGGTGTCGGTGTCCCTGCTGCCCATCAACTTCGGTGCCTTCCAGATTCTGCTCACGCCCGACTACCTGCTGCTGGCCACGTTGAGCTCGGGGGACTGGAGCCTCGCCGGCCAGCGCGCGCTGGGCGTGCTGGTGGCCTGCGCGCTGGCGCTGATGGGCGCGTGGCTGCTGTGGCCCATGCCGGAGCGCCGCCGCTTCCCAGAAGCCGCGGCGGCCGCGTTACGCGCGGATGGTGAATACCTGCGCGAGGTCATCTCCCGACGCAGCGGCACCCGGCCCGAGGTGGGCGCCGCGCGGCGCACCTTCGGCCTGGCGCTGCTGGACGCGGAGGCCTCCTTCGAGCGGCTCACCGCCGAGTACCACGGCCCGCCCCAGCAGCTCGAGTCAGGCATGGCCGTCATCACCTATGCGCGCCGCTTCGCCACCGTGGTGACGGCCCTGGGCATGGAGCGGCCGGAGGCGGAGGTCCCCGGCCAGTTGAAGCAGCTGGCGCACCAGGCGGGGCGCGCGCTCGACGAACTCGCGGACGCGCTCAGGGACCGGCGCGTGCCGCCGCCCCTGCCGCCGTTGAAGGTGTCATGCAAGACGGATGACCCCGTCTTCGGCGCGTTGCTCGAAAGGGTGCCCCGCCAACTGGGCATGCTGCACGGCGCCGTGTCACGGCTCAGCAGTGGCACCGTCCTGCGGTGACCCGCGTCAGGGATGGGCCTCCCGCTGCGCCGTCGCGGTGAGCACGGGCAGCGAGACATGGAACGTGGAGCCTCGGCCCGGCTCGCTGTCTACGCAGATGTGGCCGCCGTGCCGTTCGATGATGTCCCGGCAGATGTAGAGCCCCAGGCCCAGGCCCCCGAAGCCGGACACGGGCGCGTTGCTCGCGCGGAAGAAGCGGTCGAAGAGGTGCGCCTGCTCCTCCTGGGAGATGCCGATGCCGCCGTCCGCCACGCTGAGCACGGCGTTGCCGTCCGCATGAGACAGGGAGACGCGCACGGTGCCGCCCAGCGGGCTGTATTTGACGGCGTTCTCCAGGAGGTTGGCCAGCACCTGCGACAGCCGGCCCCGGTCGCCCATGACGAGGAGGTCCTCCTGGGGAAGCTCGCACGTGAAGGCATGCTCCGCGCTGAGGGCGCGGAACTCCGAGCACGCCTCGTTCGCCAGTTCCAGGAGCGACACGGGCTCACGTTGCAGCTTCAGCCGGCCCGCCTCCACGCTGGAGGCGTCCACCAAGTCATTGACCAGCGCGGACAGGCGGTGCACCTGCGCCATGGCCTTGTCCACGCGCTCCGGTGCGATGGGCTCCTTGGCCGTCAGCGTCCGCTTCAGCAGCTCCAGGTGGAGGCGCAGCGGCGTCAGGGGCGTCTTGAGCTCGTGGGCGGCGATGGAGAGGAAGTCGTCGCGCACGCGAATGGCCTCGTGCGCCTCGTCCAGCAGCCGCTCCTGCGTGCGCTGTGCGTGCACGCGCTCGGTGATGTCGCGGAAGCTCCAGACGCGGCCGGTGATGAGCCCGCGCCACCGCTGGGGCAGGGAGTAGTGCTCCAGGATGCGGCCGTCGCGCAGTTCGATGATGCCGAAGCTCTCCTGCCATGGCTCCTCGTACAGGGCCTGGACCCGCGAGAGGAAGGCGTCCGGGGCCTTCAGCTTCTCGCGCACGGCCGCGAGCAACGTCGCGTCGTGCGTGCAGGCCGCCAGTCCCGTCAGTCCCCAGAGTTGCTCGAACTGGCGGTTGCAGGCGGTGATGTGTCCGTCCCGGTCGACCACCAGCAGTCCGTCCGCCGTCGAGTCGAGCGTGGCCTCCAGCAGGGACACCGTCTGCTCCAGCCGCTCCTGGGCCTGATGCTGCTCGGTGACGTCCACCATGAGGCCGTGAAGCCGGTGGGCGTGGCCGTCCTTGGACAGCACGGTGACGATGTCACGCAGCCAGACGATGCGGCCGTCCGCGGCCAGCATCCGGTATTCGAATTCGTGGGGAAGGCATTGCTCCACCGCGGAGCGGCAGTAGGTGGAGGCCCAGTCCCTGTCGTCCGGATGCAGGTGCTCCACCCAGAAGTCGGGCTCCGTGAGCCACTGCTCCACCGGATAGCCGAGCAGCCGCTCCGCCTGCTTGCTGACGAAGATGAAGCGGATGGCGGGGTCTGCCTCCCAGACGATGCCATCGACGTTGTCGACCAGCGTGTCATGTCCACTCCGGGCAGGGGGGCTGACGACCCCGGCTGCGTCCAGGCCCGGCTCCCTCTCCGACATGGCGCGCTCCCTCCCCTGGAGCGGGGGCTCTCCCGTGTCTCAGGCCCCTTCAATCAATACACCCGGGGAGCCCGGCGCCACCGGCCCCTTACGGCCAGTGGTGCATCGTCCGCCAAATCTCCGGGGCCGGGCAGGCCGGGGCGCCCCGGTGCAAGGCCTTGCTTCCGCGCGGGGAATGCACAGGCGGAGACATGCGATGATGGCGCACCGAGCCCGCCCCATGACGCCTCCTCGCCCCACCCGTGCCCGAGCGAAGTCATCCCGTGAGGACCGTTGGCTGGGGCGCGTCTTCTTCGGTCCCCGGCGCTTGATGTACGCGGGGCCACTCGCTCCGACGGACCCGCATGCCCACCCCACCTTCCAGGTCCTGCTGTCCCTGGGCGCGCGGGTGCGCCTGCGCGACGCCCGTCAGCAGGAGGTCGAATGCCAGGCGGCCGTCGTTCCTCCGGACGCCGAGCACGCCATCGTTGAAGGCGCCCTGGCCACGGTGCTGCTCCACGTCCCCGCGGAGGACCTGGTGGGCCGCCGGCTGGCGACGCTGGGCATTGGCGCGGACGCAGCCGCGTGGGACGCGGCGGGCGAGCGTTTGAGGGCTTGTGGCATCGACCGGTTGCCGGTGCGCTGGGCGGAGGCCGAGGCGCAGACGCAGGCCCTGCTGCGTGAGCTCCAAGCCGACGCGGGCGTCGCGAAGCCCACCCACCCCGCGGTGAAGAAGCTGCTGCGGCTGCTGCCAGAGGCGCTGGATGAAGACGTGCGGCTGGCCACGCTCGCTCCGCGCGTGGGCTTGTCGGTGGGCCGGCTGTCGCATCTGTTCAGCGCGCAGGTGGGCTTCCCCTTGCGGCCCTACATCCTCTGGCTGCGCCTGCACCGGGCCGCCGGGCACCTGCAACAAGGCGCGTCCCTCACCGAGGCCGCGCACGCCGCGGGCTTCACAGACAGCGCGCACCTGAACCACGCCTTCCGCCGCACCTTCGGCCTCAAGCCCTCGGAGATTGCCGGGGTGGTGGAGTGGGTGCGCCCGCCCTCGCGATAGCGCGTTCTTACAAGCCGGCGGGGGCTTCGTGACGCGAAGGTGGCGACATGACCAGGAAGAATCCATGTCGATGAAGGCGAAGCTGCGCGCCGCTTTCGAAGCGGAGCTGCGCGAGGCCCATGAAGCGGAGTCGCGTTCGGAGCATGTGCGTGCCTGGCGGCACCTCGAGCGGGCCCACGTCCTCAGCCAGGCCCACGCGGGCCCTCACGTGCGGGTGCACTGGCGCATGCTGGGGTTCGGGTGGCGCCGGCGGAACGCCGCGGAGTGGGTGGGGCAGGTGGTGCGGCTGCTGGTCGCCGCGCCAGGCTCATGGCTCGGGCGGGCGCCGTTGGGAAACACTGGTGGCGTGAACGTGGGCATCCTCACGCCCATGCCCATTCCCGACGACCTGCGCACCCTGCTGGACGCCGACCGCTGAGGCCCTTCCGTCGTTCACGGTCCGCGCGGCTCTCTTCTCACATTCCGAGGCGCGTGCTGGGGCGAATTACGGTATGGAACGGACATCATGTCCTCTTCCGAGCAACCCGCACGGCAGGACGCACGCGTATCGACTGGCGTGCCTGGGCTTGACGCCGTGCTGGGCGGCGGCCTCGTGTCGTCGGGTGTCTACATCGTCGTGGGGGAGCCGGGCGCGGGGAAGACCCTCTTCGCCAACCAGCTCTGCTATCACCAGGGGCGCGCTGGCGCGCGGTGTCTGTATGTCACGCTGCTCGCGGAGTCCCACGCTCGCATGCTGGCCAACATGCGGGACATGGCCTTCTTCGACTCGGCGCTGCTGCCCGAGGGCGTCTACTACATCAGCGGCTTCCGCACGCTGGAGGAGCAGGGGCTGCCGGGGTTGTTGGAGCTCTTGCGGCGCGAGGTGCGCAACCACAACGCGAGCATCCTGGTGCTGGACGGCCTGGTGCAGGCGCAGGAGGCGGCCGGCAGCAGCCGCGACTTCAAGAAGTTCATCCACGAGCTTCAGGTCGCCGCCGGGCTGACGCGCTTCACGGCGCTGCTGCTCACCAGCGCCAACGGTCCCGCCGTCCATCCGGAATACACCATGGTGGATGGCATCCTGGAGCTGCGCGAGCGCACCCAGGGCGTGCGTTCCTGGCGCGAGCTGCAGGTGCGCAAGTTCCGGGGGAGCGCCACGCTCCACGGCGTCCACTCCTTCCGCATCACCAGCGACGGTCTGGAGGTCTTCCCGCGGTTGGAGTCACGCGTCCAGCGCACGCCGCCGCCGGACCCGGGCGCCCATCGCCTCCACTTGGGTGTTCCATCCCTGGACGCGCTCTTCCCGGAGGGGTTGGCGGCGGGGTCCACCTCCCTGGTGCTCGGTCCGCCTGGCGCGGGCAAGACGCTGCTGGGCAGCAGCTTCCTGGCGGAGGGGCTGAAGCAGGGTGAGCACTGCCTCTACATGGGCTTCTACGAGCCCCCCAACCGGCTGCTGGGCAAGGTGGCATCCGCGGGCATCGACATGGGCGGCGCCATGGCGGACGGACGGCTCAGCTTCATCTGGCAGCCGCCTTCCGAATGCATTCTCGATGTGCTGGCGGACCAGCTCCTGTCGGTCGTGCGGCGGTGCAACGTGAAGCGGGTGTTCGTGGACGGGCTCAGCGCCATGCAGCAGGCCTCGCCCGAGCCCGCGCGCATCAATTCGTTCTTCGCGGCCCTCACCCAGGAGCTGCGTTGCACGGGGACCACCACCCTCTTCGGCATGGAGACACCGCGGCTCTTCGGTCCGGTGCTGGACGTCCCGATGGAGGTCGGCCCTTCCGCTGTAGCGGAGAACCTCTTTTTCCTGAGACATGTCGAGCTTGAAGGCCGCCTGCGCAAGCTGCTGAGCATCTTCAAGATGCGTGACACCCACTATGACCCCACCCTGAGGGAGTTCGTCGTCACCCCCCAGGGAATCGAGGTGCTGCCCCCCTTCAGTGTCGCTGTGGATACCTTGCTCACGGGACTTGCCCGGCATCCGGGCGCTGGCCATTTCTGAACGAACGTCGAGGAGTAGTACCACCCGTATGGAGACGGTCCTGGTGGTGGATGACGAGCAGGGCATCCTGGAAGCCCTGGCGGACCTCCTTCGAGAGGAGGGCTACCGCGTTCTGACGGCCTCTCACGGACGTGAGGCGCTGGAGCGGATGGCGGAGCTCCGGCCGGACCTGGTCCTCACTGACTGGATGATGCCCGTCCTGGACGGACCGGCCCTCATCGCGCGCATCCGGGCTGAACCGGCCTACAAAGATGTATCACTCATGGGGATGAGCGCGGTGGACGTGTCCTCGCTGCGGCATCTGTATCCCGGCATGCCGTTCCTCCAGAAGCCCTTCGACATCCACGCGCTGATGCGACAGGTCCGCAAGGCCCTGGACGGAAAGCAAGGCTGAGCCCCATGTTCTACCTGCTCAAGCTGGGCCCTGTGCCACTCAGCCAGGGCAACACGCAGGTCCAGGTGTATCTGCGTATCTCCGATGCCGGAGAGCCCGCCGCGCCCGTCTTCGAATCGGATGACGGGGCCGGGCTGCGGGCCCTGCTGGAAGGAGTGGACGCGGCGGAGGTTCGCTGCGAGCCGGCGCTGGCCGCCGCGGGCGCGGAGCTGGGGCTCGCCGTGGCGGAGCCTTCGCCGCAGGCGCTGTCTTCCTGCGCGGCCATCGCTACCTTCGTGGCGTGGGGACAGCGAGGCTTGTCCGGGCTTGGCTCGGACAAGGCGCTGCTCTTCGTGCAGGCGTCGACGGAGTACTGGGATGCGCGGCCCTGGACGCATTGGGATGACAGCCAGCCCTTCGAGGTGGCCGTCACCGGGCCGATGAACCACACCTTCGAGGGGTGTGTCTTCCACATGGGAGACGGGCGCGCGGGACTGGCGCTGTACTTCAAGCCGGGCGCGCTGCAGATGCTGATGGAGATGCAGGCGCGCGGCCAGGGTGACGCCGCCACCAGCCTTCCCGCGATTGCCGTCACGCTGGACACGTCTCCTTCGTATGCCGTGGACGCGCTCACCGCCGCGGGGCGAGCGCCGCGCCTGCCGTTGCCCCTGAAGACGGGGCCGGATGGCATCAGCGTGCCGTCTCCGCTGGAGTCCCTGGTGCTGGTGGCGTCATTGCGCGCCGTGGCCCGGCTGTCACCGGAGCAGCGCGAAGTGCTCAGCAGCGTCGTGGCCGGAGACGAGCAGATGCAGGTGCGCGTCCGCGCGCCCGCGCCTCGCGTCCGTCACTGAGCCTGTCTGCTCTGTCGGCGAGCGCACCGGACTTTCACGCCGGGTGGCGGCGCGTTTGAGCCAGTGTTGGCTGCCGGACGAAGTCCTCCTGGAATGTCGCCTGATGGCCAGCCGAGCGCCTCGGGGGGGCTGGTTCAAGTGTGCGAAAGCGCGAGAAAACACGCTCCAGCTGCGAGATTCCCGCAGGACGGCAGCCCGTGCTTCGCCGTTCCGGGACCGACCAGGAACTCATATGGCCACGAAGAAGGTTTCCTCCCGCCGCGCACCCGTCGCGGCTCCACCTCCGCCGCGAATCCGGGAGGATGATTCGCAATCGCTCGATTCGCGTCAGTTGCTGCGTGTCCTCACCGCTGTCCGCAAGGGCGACTTCTCCGTGCGCATGCCGGTGGACAAGGTGGGCAGCGCCGGCAAGGTGGCGGACACGCTGAACGAAATCATCGAGCTCAGCGAGCGCATGGCCCGTGAGTTCGAGCGCATCGGCAACGTGGTGGGCAAGGAAGGCCGCATCACCCAGCGTGGCAACGTGGTGGGCGCGCTGGGCTCGTGGGGTGACTGCGTCGAGTCGGTGAATACGCTGGTGGCCGACCTGGTGCAGCCGACGACGGAGATGGGCCGCGTCATCGGCGCGGTGGCCAAGGGTGACCTGTCGCAGACCATGGCCCTGGAAGTGGATGGCCGTCCCCTCCGGGGCGAGTTCCTCCGCACCGCCCGGCTGGTGAACGGGATGGTTGAGCAGCTTGGCGCCTTCGCTTCCGAGGTGACGCGCGTGGCCCGCGAGGTGGGCACCGACGGAAAGCTGGGCGGTCAGGCCAAGGTGAAGGGCGTGGCCGGCACGTGGAAGGACCTCACGGACAACGTGAACTCCATGGCCTCCAACCTCACCGCGCAGGTGCGCAGCATCGCCGAGGTGACCACCGCCGTGGCCAAGGGCGACCTGTCGAAGAAAATCACGGTCGACGTGCGCGGCGAGATTCTGGAGCTGAAGAACACCATCAACACGATGGTGGATCAGCTGTCGTCCTTCGCCTCGGAAGTGACGCGTGTGGCGCGTGAAGTGGGGACCGAAGGCAAGCTGGGCGGTCAGGCCGTGGTGAAGGGCGTCGGTGGCACGTGGAAGGACCTCACGGACAACGTGAACTCGATGGCGTCGAACCTGACGTCGCAGGTGCGCAACATCGCCGAAGTCACCACCGCTGTGGCCAAGGGTGACCTGTCGAAGAAAATCACGGTTGATGCCAAGGGCGAGGTGCTGGAGCTGAAGAACACCATCAACACGATGGTGGACCAGCTCAACTCGTTCGCGTCGGAAGTGACGCGTGTGGCGCGTGAAGTCGGCACCGAAGGCAAGCTGGGCGGACAAGCCGAAGTGAAGGGCGTGGCCGGCACGTGGAAGGACCTCACGGACAACGTGAACTCCATGGCGTCGAACCTGACGTCCCAAGTGCGCAACATCGCCGAAGTCACCACCGCCGTGGCCAACGGTGACCTCTCCAAGAAGATCACCGTGGATGTGCGCGGTGAAATCCTGGAACTGAAGAACACCATCAACACGATGGTGGACCAGCTGTCGTCCTTCGCCTCGGAAGTGACGCGCGTGGCGCGTGAAGTGGGGACGGAAGGCAAGCTGGGCGGTCAGGCCGTGGTGAAGGGCGTCGGTGGCACGTGGAAGGACCTCACCGACAACGTGAACTCGATGGCGTCGAACCTGACGTCGCAGGTGCGCAACATCGCCGAGGTGACGACGGCCGTCGCCAAGGGCGACCTGTCGAAGAAAATCACGGTCGATGCCAAGGGCGAGGTGCTGGAGCTGAAGAACACCATCAACACGATGGTGGACCAGCTCAACTCGTTCGCGTCGGAAGTGACGCGTGTGGCGCGTGAAGTCGGCACCGACGGAAAGCTGGGTGGTCAGGCCGACGTGAAGGGCGTGGCCGGCGTGTGGAAGGACCTCACGGACAACGTGAACTCCATGGCGTCGAACCTGACGTCGCAGGTACGCAACATCGCGGAGGTGACGACGGCCGTCGCGAACGGCGACCTGTCGAAGAAGATCACCGTCGACGTGCAAGGCGAAATCCTGGAGCTGAAGAACACCATCAACACGATGGTGGACCAGCTCAACTCGTTCGCGTCGGAAGTGACGCGTGTGGCGCGTGAAGTGGGGACCGAAGGCAAGCTGGGCGGTCAGGCCGTCGTGCGCGGTGTCGGTGGAACGTGGAAGGACCTCACGGACAACGTGAACTCCATGGCGTCGAACCTGACGTCGCAGGTGCGCAACATCGCCGAGGTGACCACCGCCGTCGCCAAGGGCGACCTGTCGAAGAAAATCACGGTCGATGCCAAGGGCGAGGTGTTGGAGCTGAAGAACACCATCAACACGATGGTGGACCAGCTGTCGTCCTTCGCCTCGGAAGTGACGCGCGTCGCGAAGGAAGTCGGTACGGAAGGAAAGCTCGGTGGTCAGGCCATCGTGCGCGGCGTCGGTGGAACGTGGAAGGACCTCACCGACAACGTGAACTCCATGGCGTCCAACCTCACGTCCCAGGTGCGCAACATCGCCGAGGTGACGATGGCGGTGGCGCGCGGTGACCTCTCCAAGAAAATCACCGTCGACGTGCGCGGGGAGATTCTGGAGCTGAAGAACACCATCAACACGATGGTGGACCAGCTCTCGTCCTTCGCCTCGGAAGTGACGCGCGTGGCCCGCGAAGTGGGGACCGAAGGCAAGCTGGGCGGTCAGGCCATCGTGCGTGGAGTCGGTGGAACGTGGAAGGACCTCACCGACAACGTGAACTCGATGGCGTCGAACCTGACGTCGCAGGTGCGCAACATCGCCGAAGTGACGACGGCCGTCGCCAACGGTGACCTCTCCAAGAAGATCACCGTGGACGTGCGCGGCGAAATCCTGGAGCTGAAGAACACCATCAACACGATGGTGGACCAGCTCAACTCGTTCGCCTCGGAAGTGACGCGTGTGGCGCGCGAAGTCGGCACCGAGGGCAAGCTGGGCGGTCAGGCCGTGGTGAAGGGCGTGGCCGGCACGTGGAAGGACCTCACGGACAACGTGAACTCCATGGCGTCGAACCTGACGTCGCAGGTGCGCAACATCGCCGAGGTGACGACGGCCGTCGCCAAGGGTGACCTGTCGAAGAAAATCACCGTCGACGTGCAAGGCGAAATCCTGGAGCTGAAGAACACCATCAACACGATGGTGGACCAGCTCAACTCGTTCGCGTCGGAAGTGACGCGCGTGGCGCGTGAAGTGGGGACCGAAGGCAAGCTGGGCGGACAAGCCGAAGTGAAGGGCGTGGCCGGCACGTGGAAGGACCTCACGGACAACGTGAACTCCATGGCCTCCAACCTCACCACGCAGGTGCGCGGCATCGCCAAGGTCGTGACGTCGGTGGCCAACGGTGACCTGAAGCGCAAGCTGGTGGTGGACGCGAAGGGTGAAATCGCGGAGCTGGCGGACACCATCAACGGCATGATTGACACCCTGGCGGTGTTCGCCGACCAGGTGACGACGGTGGCCCGCGAGGTGGGCATCGAAGGAAAGCTGGGCGGTCAGGCCCGTGTGCCCGGTACGGCGGGCATCTGGCGTGACCTCACGGACAACGTGAACCAGCTGGCTGCCAACCTCACCACGCAGGTGCGCGCCATCGCCGAGGTGGCCACCGCCGTGACGAAGGGTGACCTCACGCGGTTCATCACCGTGTCCGCGCAGGGCGAAGTGGCCGCCCTGAAGGACAACATCAACGAGATGATCCGCAACCTGAAGGACACCACGCGGAAGAACACGGAGCAGGACTGGCTCAAGACGAACCTGGCCAAGTTCACCCGCGTCCTCCAGGGGCAGCGGGATTTGCTCACGGTGTCCAAGGTCATCCTGTCGGAGCTGGCGCCGCTGGTGGATGCCCAGCACGGCGTCTTCTACATCTCCGAGCGCGCGGACGGCGGCGACCAGATGCTCAAGCTGCTGGCGTCCTACGCGTACCGTCAGCGCAAGGGGCTGGCCAACACCTTCAAGTACGGCGAGGGCCTGGTGGGCCAGTGCGCCCTGGAGAAGGAGCCCATCCTCCTGTCGGATGTGCCGGACAGCTACATCCGCATCGCGTCCGGATTGGGCGAGGAGGTGCCACGCAACATCGTGGTGCTGCCGGTGCTCTTCGAAGGGGAAGTCAAAGCCGTCATCGAGCTGGCCTCCTTCCACACCTTCAGCGAGGTCCACATGGGCTTCCTGGAGCAGCTCACGGAGTCCATCGGCATCGTGCTCAACACGATTGCCGCCAACATGCGCACCGAGGCGCTGCTGAAGCAGTCGCAGGCGCTGACGGACGAGCTCCGCAAGCAGCAGGAGGAGCTGACGGAGACGAACAAGCGCCTGGAGCAGCAGGCCACCTCGCTCCAGCAGTCGGAGGAGCTGCTCAAGCGGCAGCAGGAGGAGCTGCGCAGCACCAACGAGGAGCTCCAGGAGAAGGCGAAGCTGCTCTCCGAGCAGAAGACGGAGGTGGAGCGGAAGAATGGCGAGGTGGAGCAGGCCAAGCTCGCCCTGGAGGAGAAGGCCGAACAGCTCAGTCTCACGTCCAAGTACAAGTCCGAGTTCCTCGCCAACATGAGCCACGAGCTGCGCACGCCGCTCAACTCACTGCTCATCCTCAGCCAGACGCTCAGCGACAACGTGGACGGCAACCTCACGTCGCGGCAGGTGGAGTTCGCCAAGACGATTCACGCGTCTGGCGCGGACCTGCTGGAGCTCATCAACGACATCCTCGACCTGTCGAAGATCGAATCCGGCACCATGGCCGTGGACGTGGGGCCGCTGCGCTTCGGCGACCTGCGCGAGTTCGTGGACCGCACCTTCCGGCAGGTGGCGGACAAGAAGGGGCTGGAGTTCCGCATCCGCCTGGCGGACTCGCTGCCCGGCGAGTTGGAGACGGATGCCAAGCGGCTGCAGCAGGTGCTCAAGAACCTGCTGTCCAACGCGTTCAAGTTCACCGAGTCCGGCTCGGTGTCGCTGCAGATGGGCCTGGCGAAGGACGGCTGGTCTCCGGACCACGCCATGCTGTCCTCCGCGCCCTCGGTGGTGGCGTTCACCGTGGTGGACACGGGCATCGGCATCCCGAAGGACAAGCACCAAATCATCTTCGAGGCCTTCCAGCAGGCGGACGGCTCCACCGCCCGCAAGTACGGCGGCACCGGCCTGGGCTTGTCCATCAGCCGCGAAATCGCGCGGTTGCTCGGCGGCGAAATCCGGCTGGAGAGCGACGTGGGCAAGGGCAGCGCCTTCACGCTCTACCTGCCGCTGGCCTTCATGGCGGAGCGCCCGCCGCAGGAGCCTTCTCGCTGGGACTACCATCCGCTGGCCACCACGGTGCTCCCCGCGCCCATCGCGGAGCCAGCCATCGAGTCGTCGGTGTCTTCGCTGAGCCGGATGGACATCGATGATGACCGGGGCTCCATCCAGCCCGGAGACAAGGTGCTGCTGGCCGTGACGCACCTGGCGGACCATGCCGCGCGCCTTCGTGCCGCGGCGCAGGGCACGGGCTTCAAGGTGCTGGTGTCCACCGAGGTGGAGGGCGCGCTGGACGCCGTCCGCAACATGCGGCCAGCGGCCGTCGCGGTGGACCTGGACCTGCCGGAGATGGCGGGCTGGGTGGTGCTGGACCGGCTGAAGCACGACGCGGCCACCCGGGCGCTGCCGGTGTACACGGTGTCGGAGGAGGACCACCGCGAGCGCTCGCTCAACCTGGGGGCCATTGGCCACCTGCGCGCGGCGGCGGACCCGGAGGCGGCGGTGGCCGCGCTGGAGTCCCTCAAGCGCTTCGTGGAGCGCAAGGGCCGCGGGCTGCTCGTGGTGGAGGACGACCCCGTCCACCGCCAGACGCTGACGGAGCTCTTGGGCAGTGAAGACGTGCAGACGGTGGCGGTGGGCACCGCGGCGGAGGCCCTGGCCGCGCTGGCCGAGCGCCGCTTCGACTGCATGGTGTTGGACCTGGGCCTGCCGGACATGCCCGGCACGGAGCTCATCCGCCGCATCCATGAGGCGCATGGCGCGGGCGGGCCGCCGCTCATCGTCTACACGGGCCGCGAGCTGACGCGCGCCCAGGAGACGGAGCTGCGGCGGGTGGCCGAGGCCATCGTGGTGAAGGACGCGCAGAGCCCGGAGCGGCTGCTGGAGGAGACGAGCCTGTTCCTCCACCGTTCGCCCTCGGAGCTGACCGAGCCCAAGCGCCGCATGCTGGAGAAGGCGCGCGAGAAGGACCCCTTGCTGGTGAACCGCAAGGTGCTGGTGGTGGACGACGATGTGCGCAACATCTTCGCCCTCAACACCGTGCTGGAGCGCTACGGCATGAAGGTGGCTTTCGCGGAGAGCGCGCGAGAGGGCCTGGGCCAGCTGGAGAAGGACGCCGACATCGAGCTGGTGCTGATGGACGTGATGATGCCGGAGATGGACGGCTACCAGGCCATGCGCGCCATCCGCCGCATGGAGCGCTTCGTCCACCTTCCGATTCTGGCCCTCACCGCCAAGGCCATGAAGGGTGACCGGGAGAAGTGCCTGGAGGCGGGCGCGTCCGACTACATCACCAAGCCGGTGGACATCGAGAAGCTGCTCAGCCTGCTGCGCGTGTGGCTGCACGCGCCGCGGGGCATGCCGCCGCGCGGCCTGCGCACGGAGGTCTCCGGATGACGGGGCCCGGCGCGCGCGGCGCGGAGCTGGAGGCGCTGGAGGTGGACCTGCTGCTGGAGGGCGTGGCCCGGAAATGGGGCTTCGACCTGCGCAGCCGCTCCCGGCCGCAGCTTTTGCGGCGGCTGCGGCACCACCTCCGCGAGGAGCGGCTGGACAGCTTCTCCGCGCTCCAGGCCCGCGTGCTGCACGACGCCGAGGCGCTGGACGCGCTGCTGCGCACGCTGTCCTGTACACCGCCCGCCCTGTTCGCGGAGGCCGCCTTCTTCCGCGACTTCCGCACCCGGGTGGTGCCCGTGCTTCGCACCTGGCCCTCCGTGCGGGTGTGGCACGCGGGCTGTGGCACCGGCGAGGACACGTACTCGCTGGCCATCCTCCTCCAGGAGGAAGGGCTGTGGGGCAAGTGCCGGCTGTATGCGTCCGACGCGAGTGAAGGGCTGTTGGCGGACGCGCGCACCGGCGTGCTGCCGCTGCCCACGAAGGAGGACGCGCAGCGCTACCTGGAGACGGGCGGGAAGGGCGCGCTCTCCGACTACTACACGCGCGACGGCAACTGGGCGCTGCTCCAGCCCCGGCTGCGCGACGGCATCTTCTTCACCCAGCACAACCTGGCCACGGATGGCTCGTTCAACGAGTTCCACGTCATCGTGTGCCGGGACACGCTGCTGACCTTCAACCGCGCACTGCACGACCACATCCACGGCCGTCTCTTCGAGAGCCTCGCGCGCTTCGGCTTCCTGTGCCTGGGGCGCAAGGAGTCGCTGGCGCGCACGCCGCACGCGGGGGCCTACGAGATGCTGGAGGACCGCGGTCGCATCTTCAGGAGGGTGGCATGAATCCCTTGGGCTTGCTGGTGGTGGGGGCGCCACGCTGCGCGGCGGCGGACGTGGAGTCGGTGCTGGCGCTGCTGCCGCCGCACCTGCCCGTGCCGGTGGTGTTGGCGCTACACCGGGGCCCACTGGATGCGCTGGCCGCGCCGCTGGGACGCCGCTGCGCGATGCCGGTGGTGGAGCCGGACGACAAGGATCCGCTGCTGCCCGGCGCCGTGTACCTGGCGCCTGCGGGCTACCACCTGTTGGTGGACCGGGGCTGCGTGTCCCTGTCCGTGGAGCCGCCTGAGCATGGGCAGCGGCCCGGCCTGGACGCGCTCTTCGAATCCGCGGCGGACAGCCATGGCCCCAGGGCCGCGGGGCTGCTCTTCGCGGGGCACGAGGATGGGGGGGCGGGCTTGCAGGTGCTCCAGGCGAGAGGCGCCCGGGTGGCCGTGGTGAGCGCGCTCCAGACGGGCGGAGAGGGTGAGGAGGGAGAGATGGAGCAATTGACGGTGGGTTCCGTGGGAGGGTGGCTCGCGCGGCTGGCCTATGTGCCGCGTTCCAAGGTGCTGCCTTGAGCGGCGCGCCCACGCGCGAGCGCCTGCCGGCGATTCCGGCGGAGCCCGTCTGCCTGCTGCTGGTGGATGACCAGCCGGAGAACCTGCTGGCGCTGGAGGCGACCCTGGCGCCCCTGGGGCAGCGGCTGGTCACCGCGAGCAGCGGCCGTGAGGCGCTGCGTCACCTGCTGACTCAGGACTTCGCCGTCATCCTCCTGGACGTCGTCATGCCGGACATGGACGGCTTCGAGACGGCCCAGCTCATCCGCGAGCGGGAGCGCAGCCGCGGCACGCCCCTCATCTTTCTCACCGGGCTGTCGCGGGGGCCACATCCGGAGCTGCGCGGCTATGCCATGGGCGCGGTGGACTACCTGCTCAAGCCCTTCGAGCCGGCCATCCTGCGCTCCAAGGTGAGCGTCTTCGTGGAGCTGTACCGAAAGACGGAGCTGGTGCGGCGGCAGGCGGAGGCGCTGCGCGATGCCCAGCAGCGCGAGCACGCGCGGGAGTTGTTGGAGGCGCAGCGGCGCGTGGAGGCCGAGCGGCTTCGTTCAGAAACCAACCGGAACCAGCAGCGCTGGCTGGAGGCGGTGATCGCCGCGCTCCCCATGCCGCTGGCGCTGGTGGAGCCGGGGAGCGGCCACACCCTGCTGGCCAACCGGGCGGCGCAGGGGCTGGCGGGGGGCTGTCTGGCCTATCGCGAGGCGCGCGCGCTGCATGCGGACGCACGCTTCCTCGGCGCGGATGGACGGCTGCTCGAGGACGACGCGCTGCCGCTGATGCGTGCCGCGCGCGGCGAGGTGTTCCAGGCGTCTCCCGTGGAGTGGAACGTGGGCGGCCAGCGCGGTTCGGTGCTCGCTTCCAGTGAGCGGCTGCCTCGCATGCACGGACGCCCGGAGACAATGGTGCTGGGCCTCTTGGACGTGACGGCGCTCCGAGCCGCCGCTCGCCACGACTGGCTCCCCCTGCCGCTGACGGAGCACATCGCTACACTGGAGGCACAGGGGGAGGACACAGGCCCGCTCACCCGGCTCATCGAGGTGCTGCGGAACCTGCCGGGCTTGAGCACCGCGAGCCCCGGACAGGAACGCGAGGAGGGCTCCTTGCCAGCGGAGGAGAGCAGCCAGGCGGGCAATCCTCCTCGGCCCGCGCGCTGAACATCGCCGGTCGAGAAATGGTTGACGCACAAAATAACATGGGCAAGGTGGACGTGTGAGTGACGCCGGAATCCCACAGCGGGTCCAGCGCTTCATCTCGACGCACATCGACTCCCTGGAGAAGTTGGAGGTGCTCCTCCTGCTTCGTGCGCGCGCGGACAGGGAGTGGACGGCATCGGCGGTGAGTCTGGAACTGCGCATTACAGATGCTTCCGCCACCTCCAGGCTGGAGGACCTGACGAACCGACGCATGTTGGTGAGTGATGGTGCCTCACCTCCGTCGTATCGCTACAGTCCTGAGTCGTCGGAGGATGTGCAGGCGGTGACGGAGCTGGCGGCGGTGTACGGCGCGAAGCGCGTCAGCGTCATCTCCTTCATCTTCTCGCGGCCGCTGGACAAGGTGCGAGGCTTTGCCGAGGCATTCATCCTGAAGAAGGACAAGGACGGCGATGGCTGAAGCAGTCTACATCCTGTGTGCGTTGACGAGCGTGGCGTGTGCGGTGCTGCTGCTCCGCGCCTACAAGCGCACGGGCATGCGGCTGCTTTTGTGGAGTGGGCTGTGCTTCGTGGGCATGGCGGTCAGCAACGTGCTCCTCTTCGTGGACCTGGTGCTGCTGCCCGCCACCATCGACCTGTACATGCCGCGCCTCATCGCCACGTTGTCCAGTGCCTCTGTCCTGCTCTATGGCCTCATCTGGGATGCGTCCTGAGGTGCCATGATGCTCAAGCCCATGCTCAACGGTGCGGTGGCGATGGCGTGGCTGGCGAGCGCGCTGTTCTTCCTGCGCTTCTGGGTCCAGTCGAAGGACCGGCTCTTCGCCTTCTTCGCGCTGGCCTTCACGATGCTGGCGGGCAACTCGGTGGTGGCGGCGCTGCTGGACGCGGATGACGAGCGGCGTCACTACATCTACGTGGCGCGGCTCTTCGCCTTCCTGCTCATCCTCTACGCCATCTGGGACAAGAACCGCGCGAACCGCCACGGCTCCGGGTAGGGCCGCGCCGTTGTCTGGCAGGTCATCTGGCTGACAGTTGTCTCGTACCTGCGTCCGAGCACCGTTGTCGCAGGTGGAGGGGCGTCATTATCTCCGGCACCCCATGTCGCGCCGCCCTTCTTCATCCTCGCGGCCCGCGTCCGTGGACGAGCGCGAACCCGAGCGGTCCGTCTCCACGGAGCCGGACGCGGTGTGTCCGCCGCGAGGGCTGGAGTCCCAGGTGGGTGGGGCCGGGAAGGCCGTCCGCTTGCGCGGCAGTGACGACGCGGAGGAGCGCCTCGCGTTCCTGGCCAGCGCGGGCGAGCTGCTGTCGTCGTCCCTGGATTCGGGCACGGTGCTCCAGCGGCTGGCGGAGCTGGCCGTGCCGCTGCTGGCGGACTGGTGCGCGGTGGACGTGCTCACGGCGGACGGACGGGTGGAGCGGGTGGCCGCGGCGCACCGCCTGGCGGAGCAGGTGCCGCTGGTGCACGAGCTGGCGCGCCTCCAACCCCTGGACCTGACGGCCAAGGGCGGCATCCCGGAGGTGCTGCGCACCGGCAAGGCCGCCCTCCTTCCCGAGGTCCTGGACGCGATGCTGCCGGGTGTGGTGCTCACGGAGGCGCAGCTGGAGGTGGCGCGGCGCCTGGGCATCCGGGCGGGCCTCATCGTGCCGCTGCTGGCACGAGGCCGCGTGCTGGGCGCGCTGTCGCTGGTCCGGGGCGACTCGGACGGCGTGCCCGGCGCGTCCGACCTGGAGCTGGCATTGGAGCTGGCCCGGCGCGCCAGCCTGTCCCTGGACAACGCGCTGCTGTACGCGGAGGCGCGCGGCGCGCAGCAGCGCACCGAGCGCCTCCAGGCCATCACCGCGGCCCTGTCCCGCGCGGCCACCGCCGAGGACGTGGCCGAAGCGCTGATGCGCGAGGAGCTGCGGCCCGCGGGCCCGGCGCGCGGCGCGGTGCTCGGCATGCTGGAGGATGGCCGGCTGCACGTGCTGGGCTCCTTCGGCTACGCGCCGGCGGTGCTGGATGCCCTGCGAGGGCTGTGGGCGGACCAGGTGCCCGGGGTGGACCGGGCGCTGGAGCAGCTGGAGCCGCAGTGGTTCTCCACCCACGCGGCGGTGCCGCGCGCCGTGCCCGAGTGGGCGCGGGACCTCGTCCAGGGGATGGGGACCGGGGCCTGGGCGGTGCTGCCCTTGAAAGTGGAGCACCGCATCCGGGGCTTCCTGCTGTTCGCGTGGGACGGGCCGCAGGTGTTCCTCGCGGAGGAGCGCGGCTTCCTGTCCTCGCTGGCGCAGCAGTGCGCGCAGGCGCTGGAGCGCGCGGCGCTGTACGAGGCGCTGCGTGAGCGCGGCGGCAAGCTGCACCTGGCGCTGGAGGCGGGCAAGGAGGCCGAGGAGCGGCTCTTCTTCCTGCTGGAGGCGAGCCGCGCGCTGGCCGAGCACCTGGACGACGTGGAGTGGACGCTGGAGCACCTGGCGCGAGTGGCCGCGCGAAACGTGGCCACGTACTGCCTGGTGGAGTTGATGGGGGCGGACGGCGTGCTGCGCGGCGTGGCCGCGTCCCACCGGGAGCCGGAGCGGGACGCGTCGGTGCTGGCCTCGCTGTCCCCTTCATGGGTGGAGGGCACGCTGAATCCGGCGCGCGAGTGCTTCCTGTCGGGGGAGACGCGCTTTTTGCCCGAGGTGGGGCCGGAGCTGCTCGAGCGCATGTGCCAGGGGCCCGAGCACCGCGCGTTCCTGGAGGCGCTCAATCCGCACTCGCTGCTCGCGGTGGCGGTGCGCATGCGGGGACGCACGCTGGGCGTCATCACGCTGGGCACCGCGGCCCCCTGCCGCCGGTTGGTCACCGCCGACGTGGCCATGGCGGAGGAGCTGGCGCGGCGCGTGGCGGTGGCGCTGGAGAACGCGTCGCTGTACCGGGACGCGCAGGCCGCGGTGCGTCTGCGCGACGAGTTCCTCTCCGTGGCCAGCCATGAGCTGAAGACGCCGCTCACCAGCCTGAAGCTCCAGCACGGCCTCATCGACCGCGCCGCCATCGGGGACGTCGGGGACAAGGTGCGGCCCCGGCTGGCCACGGCCGTGCGGCAGGTGCAGCGGCTGAGCGCGCTGGTGGACAGCCTGCTGGACGTCAGCCGGATTTCGCTGGGGCGGCTGATGCTGGAGCCGTCCGACGTGGACCTGGGCCAGGCGGTGCGCGACGCGGTGGACCGCATGGAGGAGGTGTTCACCCAGGCGGGCTGTCCGGTGCGGGTGGAGGTGCCGGGCCCGCTGCCGGGGAAGTGGGATTCGCTGCGGCTGGACCAGGTGCTGGTGAACCTGCTCACCAACGCGGCCAAGTACGGCGCGGGCCGGCCCGTCCTGGTGGAGGCGGCCCTCGAGGGCGAGGAGATGGTGCGGGTGTCGGTGCGTGACGAGGGTATCGGCATCGCCGCGGAGGACCTGCCGCGCCTGTTCGGCCGCTTCGAGCGCGCGGTGTCCGACCGGCACTATGGCGGCCTGGGACTGGGGCTCTACATCAGCCGGCAAATCGTGGACGCCATGGGCGGCCGCATCGAAGTGGAGAGCCGGCCCGGGCTGGGTTCCATCTTCACCGTGCGTCTGCCCCGGTCCACGGCACAATGCGCGCCATGGTGACCGTGGGAAGGGCGGATGTGCCCAAGGTGTTGTCGGTGGCGAAGCTGCGGAAGGAGTACGGTGGCAAGGCCGCGGTGGAGGGTGTCTCCTTCGAGGTGGGACGCGGAGAGATTGTCGGGCTGCTGGGCCCCAACGGCGCGGGGAAGACGACCACCATCAACATGGTGCTCGGCGTGCTGCAGCCCACGTCTGGCACCATCCACATCCAGGACCTGGACCTGGCGGCGCAGCGCTCCGCCGCGCTGGCGCTGACGAACTTCGCCGCCGTCTACTCGCCGCTGCCGGGCAACCTCTCCGTGTACCAGAACCTGCGCGTCTTCGGCCTCATCTACGGGGTGAAGTCCCTGGGGGCTCGCATCGCGGAGTTGCTGGAGCAGTTCGACCTGGTGAAGTACCGCGACGTGAAGTGCGGCGTGCTGTCCTCCGGAGAGCAGACCCGCGTGGCGTTGGCGAAGGCGATGCTCAACCGTCCGCACCTGCTGCTCCTGGATGAGCCCACCGCGTCGCTGGACCCCGCGACGGCCCGCGACATCCGCGCCCGGATTCGCGAGTTCGCCTCGCGGGACACCGGCGGCGTGCTGTGGACGTCCCACAACATGTACGAGGTGGAGGAGGTCTGCGACCGGGTGTTGTTCCTGGCACGCGGCCGGGTGCTCCTGGAAGGCAACCCGCGGACGCTGCCCGGCGAGCACGGCCAGGCCTCGCTGGAAGAGCTCTTCATCACCGTGGCGCGCGAGCCGCTCGCGCTGGAGCGGAGCTGACCATGCACCTGCACCGGGCCGCCGCCGTCGCGCTTCGCCACTACTACCTCCTGCGAGGGAGCCTCGCGCGCTTCCTGCCACTCTTCGCATGGGTGGCCATCGACATGGTGCTGTGGGGCTTCATGAGCCGCTACCTCAACACCGTCACCTCTCAGGAATACAACTTCGTCCCGGTGCTGCTGGGCGCCGTCCTGCTGTGGGACTTCTTCATCCGCGTCATGCAGGGCGTGACGATGGTGTTCTTCGAGGACGTGTGGTCGCGCAACTTCCTCAACATGTTCGCGTCCCCGCTCACCATCTCCGAATACCTGGGCGGGCTGGTGCTCTCCAGCATCGCCACCAGCACGCTGGGCTTGTTGGTGATGCTGGTGCTGGCCAGCACCGTCTTCGGCCTGTCCTTCGCCGCGTACGGCGTGCTCTTCGTGCCCTTCCTGCTGGTGCTGTTCCTGTTCGGCATCGCGCTGGGCATCTTCGGCTGCGCGCTGGTGCTGCGCCTGGGCCCGGCGTCGGAGTGGTTCGTCTGGCCCATCCCCGCGCTGCTGTCGCCCTTCGCCGGCGTCTTCTACCCGCTGTCCACGCTGCCCGCGTGGATGCAGGCGGTGTCCCATCTGCTACCACCCTCGTACGTGTTCGAGGGCATGCGCACGCTCGCGGCGGGGGGCGCGTTCCAGGTGTCCACGCTGCTGTGGGGGGCTGGCCTCGCCGTGGTGGAAATCCTGCTCGCGTGCGCCTTCTTCACGCGGGTACACCGGCAGGCCGTGCGCACCGGACTCATCGCGCGATACAGCGCTGAAAGCGTGAGCTGAGACAGGACGTTTTCAGTCGTGCTGTCGACACAGTGAGGGCGTGCGCAAACGCGTGGCCGGTGGGGCCGTGGGCGAGTCTATTCTCCGTGGTGGCTGTATCCGCGGGGGGCCGAGTCCTGGACGAACCGCGCTTGTGACTCCAGATGCCGCGCCCCTGCCCGCGGACTGGTGTCGACATGTGCAAGGTGGTGGTTGAGGTCGTCGTGGAGGAGGCCCGGCGTGGGTGGCAGCACTCGCACACCCGAACCTGGAGCATACCGATGCGAAGCCTCAATCCTGTTTTCTCGTCCGCGGTGGTGATGGCCCTGTGCTCACTGCTCGCGGGCGGTTGTGGCGGTTCACCGTCGGGCGGTGAGTCCCCGGACACGCAGACCCCTCAGAGCGGCGGGCTGGGCGGCAAGGCCGGCGAAGGAGGCCCTGTCTTCGGCGACGAGCCGACGTACCCCGGGGACGATGACGCCACGCCGGGCAAGGTCACCATCTGCCACATTCCCCCGGGCAACCCCGCCAACGCGCACACCATCTCGGTGTCCACGTCGGCCTGGCCGGCGCATGAGCGGCATGGAGACACACGGGGCCCCTGCGACGGTGACGCGGGCACGGGCGGCGAGGAGCCGGATGCCGGCGGTGGCGAGGAGCCGGACGCGGGCACGGGCGGCGAGGAGCCGGATGCGGGCACGGGCGGCGAGGAGCCGGACGCGGGCGCTCCGGTGTGCGGGCCCATTGGCGCGGCCTGTGGTGAGTCCGCCGCCTGCTGCTTGGGGCTGATGTGCGGCGAGGACAACACCTGCGATCCCGTCATCGGCTGACGTGGATGAACGCACCTCCCCGTCCGCAGCTGGGCGGGGAGGTCCGCCGCGCTCGGCTCACGGGCGCGGACGCGCGTTGAGCGCAGCACACTTGCCGAGGCTCCAGACGGTGGCGCGACGTCCGCCATGGAACTCCCGCGAGGCGTGCGTGCTCCGCCCAACAGAGCGGTCGTTGCGCGTTCGACGCACGTTCCGAAGTGCGTCGCGAAACGCGCCGTGACGGCGTTAGGGTTTCAGCTCAAGGAGGGGGACATCGGAGCGCCAGGACGCGCGTTCCGAACGGGCACTGTCACATCTTCCGAAACCCATTTCGCGCTGGCTCGTGCGTGGGCCCACTGGCTGCTGGCCAGAGCGGGGCGCCTGTCGCGCGAAGGATGTTGGCATCATGTCCCGGTTGGATGTCACCACCTCCATTCCCGTGTTCACCCAGACCTTCCGGTCCACGTGTGGCTGTGTGCCCGAGCACGGGGGGACCTGCGAATGTCCGGCCCGGGCGCGCGCGCGTCGTGCACCCTTGGAGTGTCCGCCAGCCTTCATGGTGCCGCCCGCGAGGGAGGCCCCGCTTCCGTCCTCGGCGGCCTCGCTGGTGGGACAGCAGGTGGGGCACTTCCGGCTGCTGCGCGAGCTGGGCCGGGGGAGCCTGGGCATCGTGCTGCTCGCGGAGCACGCGCTCATCCAGAAGCGCGTGGCCATCCAGGTGCTTCACACGCACGTGACGCAGGACCCGGCGCAGGTCGCTCGGTTCCTTCAGGCGGCGCGCACGCTGACGCTCATCCAGCACGCGCACATCGTCTCGCTCTACGACCTGGGCATGCGCGATGGGCGTCCCTACCTCGTCAGGGAGTACCTGGAGGGACAGAGCCTGACCGCCTTCGCGAAGGGGCCGCTGGCGTCCGCGCTGGTGGTGGACCTGCTCACCCAGGTGTGTGACGCGCTGGGCGCCGCGCATGCGCACGGCATCGCCCACGGCAGTCTCAATCCCACCAGCATCTTCCTCATCCCCGACGCGAATGGCCGCCAGCACGTGAAGCTGCTGGACTTCGGCATCGCCGGGTTGCTCCCTCCCTCCGACAGCGCCGCCGACCTGCCGGTGGCCGCGGACCTCTTCGCCGTGGGCGTGCTGGGTGCGTTGCTCGTCTCGGGCCGGCTGTCCTCGCGCGGGCACGCGGCGGAGGAGCCGCATCCTGGCCACGCTCGGGAGGTGCCACCGCTGCCGGCGGGCATCCCGTCGGCGCTGTCACGCGTGCTGCTCAAGGCCATGGCGCGCCGCCCGGTGGACCGTTATGCCAGTGCAGCCGAGCTGCGCGCGGCCTTGCAGGCGTCGGTGGCGCTCGACGGCGGCGTGGCGCATCCAGAGGCCCTGGAGCTGGAGCGGCTTCCCAGCTGGTACACGCGCCGGGGGCCGCCGGGGGCCGCGCCCGCCTCCAGGTAGGGCGGCCTGGCTGTCTCGGCGGGGCGTCATGCCTTGCGTCTGGCGGGGCCCTCCTCGTTAATCCACTTCAGCTCCCATGGCCTCCGACCCCGACGACAAGCTTCCTCCCCAGGGCCGCTTCAACCGCCTGCGCAAGCTGGCGGGCCTCTCCGTGCAGGTGGGCGCGGATGTACTCAAGAGCGGCGCGAAGCGCCTGTCCGGGAGCACGCCCGACCTGCTCAGCAAGGAGGCCGCGGAGAAGCTGGTCTCCACCCTGGGCGAGCTGAAGGGGGCCGCCATGAAGATGGGGCAGGCCATCTCCATGGACCCGGACCTGCTCACCCCCGAGGTGCGGCAGGTGCTGGCGCGGCTGCAGAACCAGGCGCCCTCCATGTCCTACGCGCAGGTGTCGCGCGTGGTCCAGGCGGAGCTGGGCGCGCCGCCGGAGTCGCTCTTCCGCGAGTTCAGCGAGGAGCCGTTGGCGGCCGCGTCGCTGGGGCAGGTGCACCGCGCGGTGCTGGAGGACGGCCGGGCGGTGGCGGTGAAGGTGCAATACCCCGGCATCGACGTGTCCCTGGCCCACGACATGGCGAACCTGGGCATCGTGGCGAAGACGGCGTCGACGGTGCTGCGCGTGTCCGATGCCGGCGCCTACTTCCAGGAGTTCCGCGACGAGATGCTGCTGGAGTTGGACTACCTCCGCGAGGCCGAGCTGGCCGAGGGCTTCGCGCGCAGCGTGGCGAAGCTGCCGGAGCTGTGTGTGCCCGCCGTCATCTCCAGCCACAGCGCGAAGCGGGTGCTGACGCTGGAGCTGCTGGAGGGGCTCACCCTCAAGGACTGGCTGCCGACGAATCCCTCCAACGAGGAGCGCTTCCGCGTGGCGCGCCAGCTCATCCTCGCCACCTACGGGCCCTTCTTCGGCGCGGGCGAAATCCACGCGGACCCGCACCCGGGCAACTTCATGGTGATGCCGGATGGGCGGCTGGGCCTGCTGGACTTCGGCTCCATCAAGCGATTCTCCACGCGCTTCGTGGACGTCAACCAGCGCATGCTCCGGCAGACGATGCGCACGGAGCCGTTGGACATCCTGAGCCTGAGCCGGGAGGTGGGCTTCACCGTGGAGCTTCCGGACGAGGAGGCCGAGGCCCTCATCGCCGAGGTGCTGCGCATCGCCGGGCGGCCCATGCGCCTGCCGGACTACGACTACGCGGTCTGCGAAATCAACCGCGACATGCGCCACCACTTCTCTCGCAACGCGCCGCGCTTCCTGAAAATCAGGCCGCCACCGGAGGCGATGATGTTCTTCCGCTCCACCGGTGGGCTGGCGCAGAACCTGAGGCTCATCGGCGCGCGGGGGGACTTCCGCGCTGTCTTCCTGGAAGTGACGGACCTGCCCGCGTGAGGCCGGCGCCGCGCTAACGCGTGGCCGGCACGGCTTCCGAGGCTGCGGGCTTGAGGTGGAGCGCCTCCAGCCGCTGGGCCAGCTCCTCGCCCTGCACGCTCTTGCAGATGTAGCCGTCCGCGCCCGAGGAGCGCGCCAGGGCGCGCAGCTGGGATTCGTCCGACGCGGAGTAGAGGATGAACTTGGTGCCCTTGGGCGCCTGACCGCGCGCGAGCGTGAGCACCTTGTCGCCGCTGAGCGCGGGGATGTTCACGTCCAGCAGCACCAGGTCCGGCTGGGTGGTGCGCACCAGGTTGGACACGCCCAGGGAGGAGCGGTGGGTGCGGACGTCGAAGCCAAAGGCGGAGAGCGTGCGCTCCGCGAGGGAGAGCTGGTCCTGGTCATCGTCCACGATGAGGACGCGAATCTTCGTCTCCGGCATGGCTTCCCCCTTCAGCGTGCGGATGGCACTGCGGGTGCTTCCTGACGGGGGAAGTATCCTCCAGACGTCATTCCCTGTCGCCCCCCACATGAGGGAATCCCCTTAGAGGGGTTGAATCGCAGGGGACGAACGGGGAGGGTGGAAGGGCCATGGAATCGGAACGCATCCGGGTGGCCATCCTGGAGGACCAGCAGGTCTTCCGGGAGGCCCTGGTGGCTGTGCTGGAAGGCGCGGGCATGGACGTGGTGGCGGGCTTCGGGGAGCCCGCGCCGTTCTTCGCGCGCGTGCGCGAGACGCTGCCCCACGTCGCGCTGGTGGACCTGCGCCTGGAGCAGCCGGGGTGGGACGCGTCCACCAGCGGGGTGTCGGCGCTCCAGTGTCTGCATGACTTCTTCCCGGCGGTGAAGCCGCTGGTGCTGTCGGGCCACCGCGAGGCGGAGGTGGTGGAGCAATGCCTCCAGGCGGGCGCGGCCGGCTACCTGTGGAAGCAGAACGTGGGCTGCGCGGAGGTGGTGGAGGCAGTGGAGCGGGTGGTGCGTGGCGAGCGGCTGCTGCCCGCGGGGCTGGCGTGGCCCCAGCCGGAAGCGTCGCCGCAAGGTGAGCTGGGCCGGCTGACGCCGCGCGAGCGCGAGGTGCTGGGCTACATCGCCGCGGGCGCGGACAACCTGCGGATCGCCGCATGCCTGGGCATCACCGAGCGCACGGTGAAGGCGCACATCACCGCCATCTACAAGAAGGTGGGTTCGGAGAACCGCACGCAGCTGGCGGTCCTCGGGTGCCAGTTGGGTGTGCAGCGCCCGGCAAGCCTCTGAGTCCGGAGGGCTTGCGCGTCAGACCGCTGGGCACTGGGAGCGCGCCACGACTGGTGGCACCGTCGAGGTGCCCGGGCGTCAGGCGCGCTCGCGTCTTCTCCCCCCACGCCAGGGCGTCCGCTGGGGGCCAGGGCAGCGTTGCTGGCTGCCCTGGCCCGCTATGTGGAAAGCCGGTGCTTCAGCTCCCGGCGGCGCGCGGCGCGGGCAGGGAATCCCAGCGCGGCGCGCCCAGGTGCTGGAGGAACCAGATGCACGCCAGGTCCACCATCTGCGTCAGCGTGCCGGGTTCCTCGAAGCGGTGCGTGGCGCCGGGGATGACCTCCAGGCGCTTCTCCGTCGTCATCGCGGCGTAGGTGCGGCGGTGGGGCTCCTGCGCGGACGTGTCCTCCGCGCCGACAATGAGCATGGTGGGCGCGCGCACCCGGGCCAGCGTCGCCCCCGGCTGCGCCAGGCGTCCGCCCCGGCACACCACCGCGTCCACCGCCTCCGGCCGCATCGCCGCGGCGGCCAGGGCCGCGGCCGCGCCCGTGTACGCCCCGAAGTAGCCGATGCGCAGGGCGCTGGTGCGAGGCGCGCGCCGCAGCCAGCGCGCCACGCCCGCCAGGCGTCCGCCGAAGAGGCCCAGGTTGAAGCGCAGGTCCCGCTCGCGGCAGGCCTCCTCTTCCGCCGCCGTCAGCAGGTCCACCGCCAGGGTGGCCAGCCCCTCGTTCTGCAGCAGCCGGGCGACTTCCAGGTCCGTGGCTCCGCGGCGGCTGCTGCCGTGGCCCCGGACCATCACCACCACGCCAGTGGCGCCCGGAGGCACCTGGAGCAGGCCCCTCAACTCCACCCCTTCCTCCACGGGGATGCGGACCTCTCCGTCCGCGGCGGGCGGCGTCCAGCCTCCCGTGCCTTGCGGCTGTGTCACCAGCCCGCGGACCGCCTTCTCCGAGCCTTCATCCGACCTGCGTGAACCCTGCTTCTTCATGCGGAGTCCCTCCTCTTTGTCGGACTGCGTCGCTGCCGTGCTACACGCGCTACGGACTGGAAGATTGCAGAAGCCGTGCCAGGGTTTCACCGGACACGGGGTGAGCCCATTCTACCAGCGCTCCCTGGCGCGGTGCGGTGGGGCCGGTGACACTTGGGGGACAAACAGGTGGACCCACCTGTGGGGTCCTGTCGTTTTTACCGGTGGGCCAGGATGAGCTCGAAGGGGCCGGGCAGGACTTCGACGTCCTTGAAACCCGTCTCGTCCAGCACGCGCAGGTAGTGCTCCACCTCGCGCAGGCGGCTCACGCAGGTGTCCACGCCCATGAGGAAGTAGGACCAGAAGAACTGGGCCGCCAGCCGCTCCGGGGTGCGGAACTCCTCGCAGATGAGGACGCGGCCACCGGGTGGGAGCGCGTCGCGCGCGGCCATGAGCAGCGCGCGCGCCGTGTCCGCGGGCCAGTCATGCAGCACCCGCACGAAGCAGAGCGTGTCGTAGCCGCCGGGCAGCGGTTCCCGGAGGAAGTCTCCGCCCTGGAAGCCCAGGCGCTCGGGGGAGAGGCCGAAGCGCTCGCGCGTGTGCGCCACCAGTGGCTCGGTGGCGGGCAGGTTGAACACGTCCACGTGAAGGCCCGGGTGCTCGCTCGCCAGGTGGGCGGCCAGCGTGCCGTCACCACCGCCCACGTCGAGCACATGGCCGCCGCGCTCCCAGAGCCGGTCGCGGTGGGCGCGGAACGTCTCCAGGATGGGGGGCAGGCCCGCGGCCATGCTGGCCTCGAAGCCCGCCACCTGCTCGGCGGTGCGCGGAGGCCAGTCGAAGGCGGCGGGGGGCATGGAGCGCTCACCGCGCAGCACCTGGGGCAGTTGCCCGTGCAGCTCGTGCCAGGCGTAGCGCTCCCGGTCCTTCTCCAGGGACTGCGGGCCCAGCACGGCCTGGGCGGCCGCGCGCAGGCCGGGGATGGCCTGGTAGCGCGCGGACTCCAGGGCGTCGGTGGGCTGCTCGCGCCGCACCAGCCCCAGGCTCTCCAGGCAGTCGAGCAGCTTGTAGAGCCGCACGGGCACCAGCCGGTGCCGCGCCGCCAGTTCTCCCAGGGTGACGGGGCCCGGCTCCAGGGCGTCCAGCAGCCCCAGGTCCAGGGAGGTCCTCAACACGTCCACGGCGCGGGCGCCGTTGTACAGCAGGTGGAGCAGTGCGCGAGGGGTGGTGGCCAGGGCCGTGGCCTCCCCCTTCATGGCTGTTCCGCCTGCATCCTAGCCGCGTGCGCCATGGGGCAGCCGCCGCCTGGAGGGGCCCGGTTGGCGCCCGGGGCGATGCCGCCCTCGCGTTGCCACCCGGACGTCAGCTCCAGCCGCACGTCCCAGAGCTGGCGGAACAGCGGCAGCGTCATCCGCCCCGCGAGCACCTGCGTGGGCAGCCCATCCAGCGCCTTCACGGAGCGGTCCACGCCGATGGTGCGGCGCACCAGCTGGAAGTGGGCATGGAGCCAGCCCTGGAAGGCCTCGTCCATGTCCACCAGCTGCTCGCAGATTCGCTTCAAGTCGTCCGGGCCACCCGCGGTGTACACGGACGCCAGCGCCAGCCCGCGCCGCGCGAGCAGTCGGTCCAGGGCGCCTTCCAGACCCTGCGCCACCCGCCGCAGCATGTTGTAGCCGGGGGACTCCTGGCCGCTGCCGTTGCCCAGGCTGCGCCGGATGACCTGGTAGGTGTCCGGCGTCATCGTCTCCAGGATGGCCAGCTCCTGCTTCACTGCCTGGAGCACCCGGCAGATGCGCTCCAGCCGCGACGAGGCAGCCCACAGCGCGTCCCGGTCCAGCTCGGCCACGACTTCCACCGCCTCGCGCGAGGCCAGCTTCAGCCAGAGCTCCTGCGCCTGGTGCACCACCTGGAACATCAGCTCGTCGTGGGCGACGCGCTCGCCGTCCGGCGCCTGCAGCGACAGCAGCGTGGGTGTCTTGAGGTAGACCTCGTAATCGAGCTCGCCCTTGCCCACCCACTTCTTCAAGAGGGGGTTGAAGAGGGGTTCTGCCAGTTCGAGTCGTAGTCTTTCAGCGTAACTGTAATCGATGGACGCGCTCATGCGGCCCTCCTGAGTGGGGGGGTAGCTCGGAAGGTGTGGAATCGCGGGCACCGTCCCAACGGTACCCGCGGGCATGTCATCCGGCGTTCAGGGGGCGGGCGTCGGGGTGGGTGGCCGGGGCTTCAGGTGGAAGGCGCGCAGGCGCTGGGCCAGCTCCTCGCCCTGCACGCTTTTAGAGATATATCCGTCCGCACCGGACGCGAGCGCCAGTGAGCGCAGCTTTGATTCGTCGGATGCTGAATAAAGGATGAACTTCGTCTTCGGCAGCGCGTACTGGCGCGCCAGGTTGACGACCTTGTCGCCCTTGAGGGCGGGGAAGTTCACGTCGATGAGGACGAAGTCCGGCTCCACCGAGCGGACGAGGTTGGAGACACCCAGCGCGGAGGTGTGCGTGAGCACCTCGAAGCCGTAGGCGCTCAGCGAGCGCTGTACGAGGTCGAGCAGGTCCGGGTCGTCGTCCACCACCAGGACGCGCGCTTTTTCTTCAGACATGGGTTCTCCCTAGATGCTTTCGAATCATCTCGAGCAACTGGTCACGATCAAGGGGCTTGGTGAGGTACGCGGTGCAACCGGCCTCGTGTGCCTTGTCCTGGTACTCCCGCCCCGCGTGTGCCGTCACCGCGATGACGGGAACATTGGCCGCGGCGGGTAGGGCTCGCAACCTGCGGGTGACTTCCCAGCCGTCCAGGCGGGGGAGCGACAGGTCCATCAGGATGAGGTCCGGGGCGTCGCGGATGGCGCGCTCCAAGCCGTGCTCGCCGTCCTCCGCTTCAATGACTTCGAAGTGGCCGTTGAGGTAGCGGCGGACGATGTCGCGGTTCTGCGCGCTGTCCTCCACATAGAGGATGCGGGCCAGCTTGCCGGCGCTGGCGGCGCGCTGGGACAGCAGCAGGCCCTTGGCCTGGGCGATGACGTCCTCCAGCGCGTGGCCGCCCTTCTTCACGAAGCCGGCGAAGCCGTCACGCAAGAGGGCCTCTTCCTCCGCGGAGAGCGTCTTGCCGGTGAGCACCACCACGGGCACCTGGAGCTTCTCCGCGCGCAGCCGGCGCAGGACTTCGAAGCCGTCCAGGTTGGGCATCATCAAATCCAGCACCACCAGGGCGGGCGGGGAGACGCGCGCCTTGAGCAGGGCGTCCTCGCCGCTGCGGGCCTCGGAGGTGGAGAAGCCGGCGCGGCGCAGGTTGCGGCTGACCAGCTCGCGGGTGGCCGAGTCGTCGTCCACCACCAGCACTTCGCCCACGCTGGTGGTGGCGCCAGGGGCCTGGTGGAGGCTTCGCTGCACCACCTCCACCAACCGCTCCGGCTCCACCGGTTTGACGAGGTACTCGCACGCGCCCAGGGAGAAGCCGCGCGCGCGCTGCTCCTCCACGGAGATGAGGATGACGGGGATGCCGGCCAGCGAGGGCTCGCTCTTGAGCTGGCTGAGCACCGACCAGCCGTCCAGCTTGGGCAGGTGGATGTCCAGGAGGATGGCCTGGGGCCGCAGCTCGCGGGCCCGCTTGAGGGCGGCGATGCCGTCCTCGGCCACCACCACCTTGAAGCCGGCGGGCTCCAACTGCCCGGCCACCAGCTGCTGGATGAGCGGGTCGTCGTCCACCACCAGCACCGTGCTGCCCGGCTGCGCCATGGTGCCCACGTGCTGGGCCACTTCCGCCACGGGCACGCCGCGCTCCAGGTGCGGCCCGCCGCCGTTGTCCGGCGACTCCAGGGTGGTGGGCAGGCGCACCGTGAAGGTGGTGCCGCGGCCCAGCGTGGACGTCACGGACACGTTGCCGCCCAGCACGCGGGACAGCTCACGGACGATGGCCAGCCCCAGTCCGGTGCCGCCCACCTTGCGCGTGGTGGAGCCGTCCACCTGGCGGAACTTCTCGAAGATGAAGGGCAGCTGGTCGGACGGGATGCCGACGCCGGTGTCCTCCACCGTCATGATGACTTCGCCGCCCGCGGGGACCAGGCTCAGCGACACCTCGCCCGCGTCGGTGAACTTGGCGGCGTTGCTCAGCAGGTTGAGCATGATCTGCCGCAGCTTCAGCGCGTCCGAGCGGAGCATGCGGGCGGACGGGTCGATGTTGGTGGTGAGGGCCACGTCCTTGCCCTTGAGGTACTCCTTCACCGTGGCCAGGCACTCCTCGGCCAGCTCCTGCACGTCCACCTGCTCGGTGACGACCTCCACGCGGCCGGACTCAATCTTGGACAGGTCCAGGATGTCGTTGATGAGCGCCAGCAGCGTCTTCGCGTTCGTCTTCACGACGTTGAGGTCGCGGCGGCCGTGCGCCGTCAGCCGCTGGCCCTCCTCGCGCATCAGGAGGTCGCAGTAGCCGATGATGCCGTTGAGCGGGGTGCGGATTTCGTGGCTGAAGTTGGCCAGGAACTCGCTCTTGAGGCGGGCGGCGGCCTCCGCCTCGCGGGCGCGCTCCTCCTCGTTGCGCTTGGCCACCGCCAGCTCCTGGGCCAGCCGGTCCAGGTCCTCGTTCTGCTGACGGATGATTTCCATCTGCAGCGCGCGCTGCTGGTAGGACGCCAGCGAACGGGCGGACACGGCGCGCGTGCGCTTGATTTCCTCCAGGCTGGCGGCGAGCTGCTTGTTGGCCGCCTCCAGCTCCGCCTTGGACGCGCGCAGCATCTCTTCATGCTGCTTGCGCTCGGTGATGTCCTCCGTGACGCCCATCACGTAGCGGGCCACGCCGTGCTCGTCGAGCAGGGGCAGCTTGCGCGTGGCGAAGATGCGGTCCACGCCGTCGGCGCGGGCCACCTCCTCGAAGGACCTCATCTGCTTGGATTCGAGAATCTCCGAGTCGATGGCGATGAACGACTCGGCCTGCTCCTTGGGGAAGTAGTCGTGGTCCAGCTTCCCCAGCAGCCACTGCTTGGTGACGCGGAAGGCGTCCGCGAACGTCTTGTTCGCCACCACCAACCGGCGCGTCTGTGCGTCCTTCACGAAGAGGACGAACGGAATCGCGTCGATGATGTTTTCCATCAAGTAGTTGGTGCGCTCCAACTGCACCGCGGTGGCGGTGTGGCGGCGGCGGTCCGCCGTCATCCGCAGCTCGCGCTGCACCACGGGCACCAGCCGGCTGAAGCGGTCCTCGGTGATGTAGTCGAGCGCCCCGGCGCGCACGCTGGCCTCCAGCGTGTCCTCGCTCCAGTCGCGCGACAGCACCACGAAGGGCAGCTCCTTGCCGTGCTTGCTCCACAGCGCCTGGACCTCGGCGAAGCCCATGTCGGGGACTTCCGAGCCGCACAGCACCAGGCCCCACGTGCGTGACAGCGCGGCCTCCGCCGCGGCCGCCGTGGTGGCGCGCTCCGTCACCACCGTCACGCCCGCGCGCTGGAGGGCTTCCTCCACGCGCTGGCACTCACGCTCGCCGGCCACGAGCAGGAGGGACGCATTGTCCGCCGGAGACTCAGAGGGAGGCTGCGAGGAGGCCATGGCTCAGTTCGCCCCGAAGACCAGCGCGGTCAGCGTGGTGTTGATGTGGAACCCCGAATAGATTTCGAAGTGCACGTTCATACCAGCGGCGGTGGGCGCGGCCTTCAGCGTTTCCGCCAATTGCTGCGCGGTGTTGGTGGCGCTGGCGTACCACATGCGTCCACCACAGTGAAAAAGCAGGGCGGCCTGGGGGTTCTGGACCCTGCGGGGTACCTCGTCGGTGAAGAAGCTGCGCGTCATGCCGGCCATGTCGCCCAGCTTCATCAGCTCCAGCTCGGTGCCTTCCTCCAGCAGGTTGGCGAAGAGGATGGAGCCATCCTCCTGCGGGCTCCAGGCGGCGCGGATGAAGTATTCGCGGCCCACGCGCAGGGCGGTGGGGCGCACGGCGAAGCCGCGGGGCGTGCCGAACTCCAGCTCGTCCACGCCCACGCCCAGGATTTCCGCGTAGCGTTTGGCCGCCGGGTGCCCGTCGATTTCGAGCGCGCGGGTGTGGCTCTCATCCACCTTGGTGATGGTGAGCTTCTCACCGGTGGGCACGTACCAGTGGGAGCGGAGCGCGGCCCAGGGCGCGCTCGTCTTGAAGAGGGCCACCAGCACCGCGTCGGTGGCGACCTCGCCGTCCACGTGGACCATGGCGGACTGCTTGGCCGGGTCGCGGTTGGTGTCGCTGGCGCCGCCGCCCACCAGCACCAGCGTCTGGCACTTCTCGAGGATGCCGAGCAGCAGCTCTTCCTTCTTGTAGCGGAAGCCGTCGTCAATCACGAGGCCGACGAACCGGCGCGGGTCCAGGTCCTGCTGCCGCACGCCCAGGTCCTCGCACGCGCGCTTGATGGAGGCGGCGCCCGCGCTGATGGCGTCCACGGACAGGCCGGTGCCCAGGCCCAGGCCCACCTCGAAGTCACCGAAGAGGGCGCTCATCACCACGCTGCCCTCGTGGATGCCGGTGTTGTCCAGCTCGCCCGCGGTGGTGGCGCCAATCAGGCGCGTGCCCGCCGGCAGCCGCTGACGCACGGCGCGGTTGAGCGCGTGCTGGTCACGCTCCCGCGAGGCGAACATCGTCACCAGGCGGGGCGTACCGCTGCCCAGCTGACTCAGGAGGTCCTCCGCGGCGGCATCTGGCTCCCTCAGCGTGGTGCGAGCCGTCTGCATCTTGACCTGAGCCATGGAGGAACTCCGGGGTGCGCGAGCGGGGGTTAGAGGCCGCTGCCGGGGTGCCGAGTATGACAGGCGCCGGTGCACTGCTGGAAAGACTCAGCGCCCCCCCCCACGTACATGCTCTCGATGGGTCCAAATTGCGCCACGTGACTGTCCGGGTAGCTCTTGTGGCAGGACAGGCATGCGGCCTTGCTCGTGCGCTGGATGCTCTCCTTGGTGAGGTGACAGGACGAGCACTGGTGGAGCGGTGCGTCAAAGCGGTTGGACCGGGAGTGGATGAAGTGGGTGCGCACGAAGATGGGGCCCTCCAGCTCGAAGGCGAGCGGGGCGTGGCACCCGGCGCACGCGGCGCGGTTGTCGTTGGCGTGCAGCACCACGCTCAGCTCGCCGCCCTTGCTGTGGCAGGAGGTGCAGGGGCCGGTGGTCAGCTTGGGCTGGGTGCGCTGCGGGGTCCCCACCTGGATTTCAATGGTCGTCGTCCCGGGGATGTCCTCGCCCAGGTACGCGCGGCGGCCCTTCACCGTCACCAGGTAGGTGCCGGGCACCGCGTTGTCCGGCAGCTTGAACTGCCAGGTGTCCGTGTTGGGCTGGTTCCAGAGGTTCGGGTCCACGAAGGCGCCGCCGAAGAGGACGTTGGCGAAGGGCAGGGTGGCGAACTGGGAGAAGACGCCGTCGCGCTCGGGCGTGGCGACCACCTGCTCGTCCACTTCGGGGTCCAGGAAGGCCTCCAGGGCGACGATGGAGCGGATGGGCTGGATGTTCTGCGCCGGCCCGATGATTTGCGTCATCAGCATGCGCTCGCGGTGCTTGCGCCGGTAGTAGGTGGTCGTCGCGTCGAAGAAGGCCCGGTAGTACTGCAGCCCGGAGTCGGTGCCGTCGGGGGCCACTTCGTTGTAGGGCGGCAGGTATCCCTTGTCGTGGAGCCGGTTGCCCGCGCCGTCCCGCAGGGTGAGCTGGAAGCTGATTTCCGTGCCGGGGGCATAGGTGCCGTCCGGGCGAGGCGGGGTGAGGGCCTCCACGCCAATGCGGAAGCCGTAGGTGTAGCGCCCGTCGCGCACCTGCTCCACCGGGATTTCGTAGGGCGCGGCCGGACGCAGGCTCCAGCGCAGGCGCAGCGTGCGGGTGTCAGAGCGCAGCGTGAGCGTCTGGCGCTGGGCGTGCTCGTACGCGTTGCGCAGCTCCAGGATGGCCTCTTCCTCGAAGTCGGTGGAGGCCGAGCAGTCGTCGGGCGTGGCGCAGCCGGAGGCCGTCTGGATGCCGCGGAAGCGGCGGATGAAGAAGTCATCCATGCCCGCACGGCGCTGATGCTCGGTGCCCGCGTTGAGCAGGATGGGGACGCCGGTGAGCCGGCCGCGCGAGTCCACCGGTTCCACGATGAAGTGGCTGGGCAGGTCCATCCACGCCGCGTTCCGGAAGAAGCGGCGGCGGGTATAGGGCCCCGGGGCGCCAATGGACTCCTGGTCCACCTGACGCACGCCCCACCAGCCCAGGCCGCCGAAGTCGCTCTGGGCGATGAGGTTGCGCAGGCCCTCGTCCCGGGTGGAGGTGACGAAGGTGCGGATATCAATCTGGTTGATGAAGAAGGTGGAGCCCTCGCGCACGCGCAGCGGCTGTCCCACGCCGTTCTTCACCTCGAGCGCCAGCGCCACCGCGGGCGTCTTGTTGCCAGGCCACGGCCAGCCACCCAGCAGCGACTGGGGGTCCGCGTCCAGGAGCGTCTTGTCCGCGGACCGCGCGTCCAGCGAGGCCGTCTCCAGCGAAGCCGTGTCCAGCGAGGCCATGTCCAGCGCCTGCGCGTCCAGCGAGGCTGCGTCCGGGGCATCCTGTCCGCCGCAGGCGAGCATCAGCCCCGCGAGCGACGCGAGCAGGGCCCGGGGGGCTCCAAGTCCACCCATGGTGCAACTCCTCGTACGTGTAAAAGCCGACGCCGCCATGGCGCCTGGGGCCAGTGGGCCGTGTAACCCGTCGCCTATGGGGCGGTGTGGGCTGGGCCTCTCCCGTTTCCGGGTTTCCCCGGTTCGAGCCTTTTTGGCCGTACGAAGATTATCTGCAACCAGCAGATTTGTTCAACTTCTGGGAAAACAATCCGCCTGGAGTCAAACCTGCTGTGTTTTCAAGGAGATGAATGCCTGCCCCGCAGGGCCGCCTCACCTACAAGGTCATACCTGTACTTCATTCACTGAGCAGGATTCCTTGTTTGTCCTGCGGGGAAGTTCAATTGTGAATTCCGCGCCTTCCCCGATTCGACTCTGGACGTGGATGGTGCCCCCGTGGGCTTCGACGAGTTGGCGGACGATGTAGAGCCCCAAACCGGTGCCGGGGTGCTGTCCGCCGGCATGGACGCGCTGGAAGCGGTGGAACAGGCGCTGCTGTGCTTCCACGCCAATGCCGATGCCGCCGTCCCGGACGGCGAAGCGGACGCAGTGGGTGTCGGCCTGGACGCGCAGCTCCACGGGGTGGCCGCGGCCGAACTTGAGGGCGTTGCTCAGCAGGTTGGTGACGACGCGGTCCAGGCGCTGCCGGTCCCACTGGCCGGTGGCGCCTTCCTCCACGCGGATGCTGAGGGCGCAGCCCGCGGCGTTGGCCTGGTCGCGGTGGCGCTCCACCACCTCTCGCACCAGGTGCGCCAGGTCCAGCGGCTCCGTGTCCAGCACCATGCGGCCCGCCGACAGGCGGGACAGGTCCAGGAGGTTGTGCACCAGCCGGCCCAGGCGCAGCGTCTCGCCCTCGGCTCCGGCCAGGCCTTCGCGCAGCCGCGTGTCGGAGGTGCCGGCGCTCTGCATGGACATGCGCCGCAGCCGCAGTTGGAGCGAGCTGAGCGGGTTGCCCAGGTCATGCGCGGCGATGCCAATCAGCTCCAGCGCGCCCTGGGCCTGCGCCAGCAGCCGGGCGTTGTCGAGCGCGAGCGCGGCGCGCGCCGCCAGCTCCTCCATGAAGGCCCGGTCCACCTCGCCGAAGCGGCGGTGCGTGCCGGTGGACATCAAGCACAGCGCGCCCAGCACGCGCGAGCCCACCGCCAGCGGCACCGTGAGGGCGGACGTCACGCCCAGCGCGCCCAGCAGCTCGCCGTGCGCGCTGCCTTCCAGCGCCGGCGTGAGACGGGCGCTGTCTAGCTCCGGCAGCAGCTCGCTGCGGCCCGTGCGCACCACGCGGGAGGGGCCCACCTCGCCGTCCTCCGGACAGCGCAGCAGCGGCTCCCACATGCGGTGGGTGGCGGCGATGTCCTCGCAGGCCACCGCGTGCGGACGCACCGTGCCGTCCTCGGAGGGGAGGAAGAGGATGCAGGCGTCGGCCACCTCGGGCACGCACAGTCGGGTGAGGGCCTCGCCCACTTCGCGCGCGCCTGACAGCGGCTGGAGCACGCGACCGGCTTCCGCGAAGAGCGCCTGGGCCCGCTCCATCCGGCGGCGCTCGGTGATGTCGCGTGTCACCTTCACGAAGCCGCGCAGTCGCCCGTGCGCGTCGTACAGCGCGGTGAGCAGCGTCTCCGCCCAGAAGCGGCTGCCATCGCGGCGCACCCGCCAGCCCTCCGCCAGCAGGCGCCCCTCGCGCGCGGCCCGCTCACGGTGCGCGCGGGGCACGCCAGCGGCCACCTCGTCCACCGGATAGATGCGGTCCGCGTCGCGTCCGGCGAGCTCCACCTCGGACCAGCCCGTGAGGCGCTCGGCGCCCGCGTTCCACGCCGTCACCCGGCCGTGCCGGTCCAGGAAGCACAGCGCATAGTCCGTCACCCCGTCCATGAGGAGCTGCAGGTGCTGCTCGCTGGACTCGTGGCGCGCGTGCAGCGGCGCCAGCGCGCGGTGGAGCACGAAGCCCAGCGCCGCCACGCAGGCCAGACCCAGCAGCCCCGCCAGCACGGCCTGGGGCAGGGCGCCGTGGCCCACGGGCGTGCTGGCTTGCGCGTAGACGGCGGACAGCAGCGTCGCGAGCAGCAGCAACCCGGCGAACAGGCAGGCGGACAGGCCCGCGCTCACTCGCTGAGCGAACGTCCAACGGCGCATCATGTGTGGCTCCCCCCCAAGGCACCCTGTCGGGCGTGCCGTCGGTAAGGAAAGCATCACCCATACTGCACGCTGGAAGACATCGTCCTGGTGGACGGGGTGGGTCCGCCCCAGGGGGGCTCGGGCCGTGCGGTGCGGGCCTCCGGAGGGCGCTCCGTCCGACGAAAGGCCGTCACGGGAGGCTGTCATGGAATGGCCTTCATCCGGACGGGGGGTTATGAGCGGACGTCCATGTCTCTCGTCGAAGGTTCGAAGGTCCGCTACCTCCCGCAGCCCGAATGGGGTGTGGGGCATCTGTTGTCGCTGCAGGAGGACGGCGCCAAGGCGCTCGTCGCCTTTCCCGCCCGGGAAGACGCCCCGGTGCTGGTGTCCACCAAGGGGGGCGCCCTGGTGCAGTACCCGCTGCCTCCGGGCGAGCCGGTCATCACCTACAAGGGCCGCCTGGCGCTGGTGGTGCGCGAGGAGCCGGGGGCGCGCGGTCTGCGCCGCTACGTGCTGCGCTACGTGGAAAACGACGAGGAGGACGAGCTCCCCGAGTCCTCGCTGCGCGCGCTGCCGCCCCGCTCCGACCTGCTGACCACCCTGCGCGAGGGCCGCGTGGGCGAGGCGCGGGCCTTCACGCTGCGCAAGCAGGCGCTGGTGCTGGACGACGAGCGCCGCTGTGACGCGCTGGGCGCGCTGCTGGCCAGCCGCATCATGGTGAAGCCGCACCAGGTGGGCGTGGTGCAGCGCGTGTTGTCCGCCAGCCGTCCGCGCTTCGTGCTGGCGGACGAGGTGGGCCTGGGCAAGACGATTGAGGCGGGCATGGTGTTCAGCGCGCTGCGCCTGTCCGGACTGGCGCGCCGCTGTCTGGTGGTGGCGCCCAGCCACCTCACCGTGCAGTGGCTGGTGGAGCTGTTCCACAAGTTCAACCAGCTCTTCACGCTGATGGATTCGGACCGCTACGCGCAGTCCCTGAAGGAAGCGCCGGAGGTGTCTCCCTGGGCGCGCTTCCCACTGGTGGTGACCAGCCTGGAGTTGCTCCAGCGCAGCGAGGAGCACCGCCGCGCGCTGGCCGGCGAGGACGCCTTCTGGGATTTGGTCATCATCGACGAGGCGCACCACCTCAAGGGCGAGCGCGCCTTCGAGGCCGCGCAGGTGCTGGCGAAGAACACGTGGGGCCTGTTGCTGCTCACCGCCACGCCCATGCAGTTGGACCCGGCGGAGTACCACGGCCTGCTCACCCTCATCGACGCGGCCACGGCGCCCTCCGTCGCGGGCTTCGAGGAGCGGCTCAAGCGTCAGGAAGAACTGTCCGCCGCGGTGCGCGCGCTGATGGAGGGTGGCAAGCCGTCCGCCGCGGTGCAGGCGCTGGCGAAGCGCTTCCCCGAGGACGCGAAACTGTCCTCGCTGAAGGACCGCGACGCGCTGCTGCAACACCTGTCGGAGACGTACAGCCTCAGTGACCGGCTGGTGCGCAACCGCCGCGCGGTGGTGGGCGGCTTCTCCACGCGCCGGCTGCACCGCCACCCGGTGACGCTGCCCGCCGAGGAGCTGAAGGTCCGCGACGCCGCGCTGGCGGTGCTCGCCGGGGCCAGCCTGCGCGGCGCGCCGCTGGGCAACGTGCTGCGCCGGCTGGAGTCCAGCCCCGCCGCCTTCGCGGGCGCGGTGCGCGCCATCCCCGTGTTCAAGGGGCATGCGGACGCGCTGCGGTTGCCGTCGCGCGACGCGAAGTTCGGCGCCTTCCTGGGCGTGCTGCGCGGCGTCTGGAAGTCGGAGCCGGCGGCGAAGGTGCTCGTCTTCACGGAGAGCCGCGACACGCTGGACGCGCTCCAGTCCGAGCTGGGCCGCGAGGGCGTGGAGGCGCTGGGCTACCACGGTGATTTGCCCCTGGTGGAGCGCGACCGGCAGGTGGCGCGCTTCCGTGACCCGGAAGGGCCCAAGGTGCTGCTGTGCACCGAAGTCGGTGGCGAGGGCCGCAACTTCCAGTTCGCGCACCACTTGGTGCACTACGACCTGCCTTGGAGCCCGGCCACGGTGGAGCAGCGCATTGGCCGCCTGGACCGAATCGGCCAGACGCACCCGGTGGAGATTCACGTCTTCGACCCGGCGGGCACGCTGGCCTCCGACGTGCTGATGCTGCTGGCGGACGCGGTGGGCGTCTTCGGCGAGACGGTGGGCGGCCTGGACGCGGTGCTGGAAGAGGTGGAGGCGCGGCTGGCCGAGCTGGCGCTGATGCCGCGCGAGGCCCGCATGGCCTACGCGCAGGAGCTGAAGGCCCGCGTGGAGGCGGCGCGCGCGCAGGTGAAGCGCGCGTATGACCCGCTCCTGGATGTGCGCAGCTTCGACCGGCCCGCGGTGGAGCGCCTGGTGAAGCGTGCGCAGGAGCGCATGGGCATCGAGGCCGACGAGGAGGACGAGGACGGCGAGGCGGAGGCGTCCGGCGTGGAGGATGGCCTGTGGGGCATCGCGCGCGACCTGGACGAGCGGCTGGAGGAGACGGTGACGGAGCTGGCGCGCCGGGTGGGCATCGGCGTGGACACCGACGAGCAGGTGGAGGCCTTCCAGGTGGCCTTCCAGTTCGGCCACGCGCTGAAGGTGGACGGGCTGCCGGGCATCGACGTGATGGAGGACCGCACGCAGCTGGGCACCTTCTGGCGCGACACCGCGGTGGAGGCGGAGGAGCTGGAGTACTTCGCCACCGGCCACCCGCTGGTGGAGGCGCTCTTCGGCTTCCTGCGAGACGGCCCCTACGGGCGCAGCGCCTTCCGCTTCATCGAGCGGCGTGGACCCCAGAAGGGACGCGGCGTGGAGCTGCTTTTCCACGCCCAGTTGCCGGAGCCAGAGGACACGTCCCCTGGCGCCCGGGTGCCCAGCCGCCAGCTGGCGCGCTTCCTGGAACGCACGCTGCTGCACGTGGCCGTGGTGGACGGCGCCGGCGGCCCCAAGGCCGACACCGCGCTGCTTCCCGCGCTGGAGACGGAAGGGCGCTCGCTCAAGGGCGACGAGGTGGCGCGCGCCTTCCCGGGCTTCGCGGACTTCGTGGACGCGGCGGTGCCCGTGGGCCAGAAGGCCGCCGAGGCGGAGCTGGCGAAGCTGGCCACCCGGGCGCGCAAGGCCATTGAAGCCGAGCGCGACGCCGCCGTGGCCCGCCTGCGCTTGTCCCTGGGACACCAGGGCCTCTCCACGGAGGCCGTGGAGGCGCAGCTGGACGCGGAGCGTAACCACTACGCCCGGCTGCTGGACGCGCTGGCGGGTGCCAAGGTGGTGCTCGACTCCGCCTGCGGCTTCGTCCTCAACCGCTGAGGCGCCCCGCCCAATGTCCGCCTGTTGACGCGCGATGTCGTGTTGCTGGGACTTCCAGAGTTTCTGCTTTTGTTCTCCTAGTGAAATCGCGCGTCTTCAGGATGGCGGGCCATTTGACCGATTCCTCAATCAACGAGAAATAGGATGGTGGAGGCTCGCATGATCCACCGAGGCACCCCACGCACACGACGTCAGTCGGGACAGGCCGCGGTGGAAGCGGCGCTGACCCTTCCGCTGGTGGTGTTCCTTGTCCTGGGGACACTGCAGCTCTTCATGATGCTCCAGGCCCGCATCCTGGCGCAGGTGGCGGCATACCGGGCGGTGCGCGCGGGCAGCATCAACCACGGCAACTGCCTGCCGATGATGCACGCGGCGCTGGTGACCATGCTGCCCACGGTGGCGCGCACGGACAGCGCGGAAAACCTGGCGGCGGCCTTTTCCCCCCGCCGTCACAACCAATTCCGGGTGCGCAGCTCCTACGGGCGCGACTTCAACGAGCCGTTGATTGAAATCGTCCGGGAGTCGCCGGATGCCGGCTGGGCGCAGGAGCTGACGGGGGGCGAGGACCTGCTCTTTGATCAGCCCACGGACAACGCGGCGGCGCTTCGGGCCCGCACGTTGGAGATACGCATGGTGGCCTGGTACTACATGCGCGTCCCCTTCGCGAACTGGGTGATGAGCCGCATGCTGCTGGCCCACTTCCGGCTCCGGCGCTACACGGCGGCCAACCCGCTGATGCCGGTGCAGCGCCGCTCCGCGTGGTGGGGCGAGACGAGCGCCACGCTGGGGCGCGACGGCTGGCCCGGCGGTGATTTGGGCACGCGCATGGTGCGCTGGAGCGACGAGGGACACTTCGTGTTCCCCATCCAGGTCAACGCGGCCATGCGAATGATGACGCCCGTCATGTCCGAGTACTTCATGGGAGGTCCCGCGTGCAATCTCCACGGCTCGTGAGGCACTCGCGGCGAGGCCAGGCGCTGGTGCTGTTCGCGCTGACGCTGCTGCTGCTGACGTTGATGGTGCTGATGACGCTGGGCTTCGGCATGCGCGCCAAGGAGCGCGTCGAAATCCAGATGGCCGCCGACGCGGCCGCCTACAGCCAGGCGGTGGCCACGGCGCGCGCCTTCAACGCCATCGCGGTGATGAACCGCGCCCAGGTGGCGCACATGGTGGCCATGGCCGGCACCCAGTCGCTCATCAGCCACAGCAGCCAGGAATACGCGGCGCACGACGTGGCCTGCCCCGGCTCCATCCCGCCGCCGGTGTGGTTCGCCGCGGACGCGGCCGCCGCCATGCAGGTGCAGCAGCTCCAGGGGCGGGCCGGCAACATGTTCCAGGCCGGGCTCAACATCTACGGCAAGCTCCTGAGCGAGCACATCGCGGAGCAGGAGCTCACCCGGCGTGTCGCGCAGGCGGTCAGCTCGGAGCTCCGCGCGCCGCCCGAGGGCGCGGCCAAGAGCTTCTCCGAGCTCAATGGGGGCAACGACGTCCCGGAGCGCGACGCCGTCATCCAGTCCATCAAGGCGGGCACCTATGGCTGCGGCGTGGGAGACGGAGCGCTCTGCCCTTCGGGCGGCGGCACCCCCGCGCTCAACGCCACCATGGGGAGCATGGGGTGGACGTGGGTCCACAACCGTCCGGGAGGCACCGCCGGTTTCGGCACCGGCGGCGCCGCCATCTCCACCAGCTTCCGCCGCTACGGCTCGGTGTCGCAGATGGACCCCGCGTCGTACCACACCGTGTCGGGCCGCAACTCGACGGCGCATGACCACGGGCGCGTCGTCATCCCCACGCGCTGCACCAGAGCGCCGACGCTTCCACCCATCGCGACGGATGCATGGGTGATGTCCGACGAGGAGCAGACGCACGAGGACCAGCACGTCTACGGCGCGCGTATGCCCCCGGGCCAGGCGCCGGAGGACGGCAAGCCGCCCTACGAAACGCACACGCTGGGCGCGTGCGTCGTGTGCCCCGGCATCTGGCCCTACTCCGTTGGCTACAACGTGGACGAACTGCACGCCGGCGCGTCCAACCACTATGGCCAGCCCAAGCTGTACAGCATGCTGTACCGGGACTACGCGAGCGCGGAGCGCCAGGCCCGTCCGGACCCGTGGAACCTCTTCTTCCGCTTCCGCTTCGCGGGGACCGAAACAGAGTTCGACAACAGCAGTCCGCTGGGCCGCATTCGCCCCACGGGCCGCGAGGACGTGCACCGCAACCAGGTGGCCCTCTCCGCCGGCATGGTCTACTACCACCGACCCCGGCCCGCGGCGCAGGGCGGCGGCTGGCGCGAGCCTCCCAACTTCCTCAACCCCTTCTGGCGCGCCACGCTGGTGAGCGCGGAGGGCGCCCGGGATGACCGGCCCGCGGACAGCCTGTCCGCCGCGGGCTTCGCCGGACACGCGCGGGCACTGCGCGAACTGCACTCCGTGGGCTACCGGGGCGGTGGCCCTGGCGACAGGGGCTACTGACATGCGGGCTCGCCACGCACGAGGCCAGTCGCTGGTGGAGACGGCGCTGGGGACGATGGTGTTCGTCACCATCCTGCTGTTCGGCATCTACTTCGCCGAGGTGGGCGCGCTGACGCTCAAGGTGCAGGAGGCCGCCAACTTCGCGATGTGGAACGCCACCGGCCGGGTGATGCACGACCCGCAGGACAATGAGTGGGGCCGACGGGGCACGGTGCTCGCCGCCGAGGCGGAGGCCAACGGCCGCTACTCGGACTTCGACGGACGTCAGCGCATGGGCCGCACGGGCGTGGCCGTCCAGCAGGCCATTGCCCGCGCGCAGCCCATCCAGGTGGATTGCCGCCCGGAGCTGCCGGGCACCGTGCGCGGCCTCTCCATGGCGGATGCCGACCCGGACCTCGCCGGCACCATCGCCATGGGGACGCAGGGCATGGGGTGCACCGCGTCCTCGAGCATTCGCGGCGTCCGGATTGGCCGCTATCTGGAGAATGGCCGGGAGGGGTTCTTCAAGGTGTCCCAGCGCCGGGCCGCTGATGCCTTCACGGTGTGCGCCGCCGGGCGTGCCTCGGGCGGCCGCTGCACGGCGCGCTTCGGCATGCTGCTGGATGACTGGGGGCTGGGCGGCGTGGAGGAGGGCCGGGCCTGCGCGCTCAACATCAACGGCGCGCGCCGGTGCGCCAACCCGGACTACTACGAGTGGGCGCAGCGCGTGTACCGGGCCAACGGTGCGGGTGGCAACGACGGCTCCGCGCTGGCGGCGCTGACCGGCGCGGCTGGCGTCAACGAGGACCAGTTCTTCATGAGCTTCCGTGGCGAGGAGAACAACTACGAGGAGAACCTCGGCTCCACGCACGCCGGCGGCCAGACGCGCTGGGAGGTGACGCCCTTCGACGCGCCCAACATCCGCTCGCACAACGTGGGCCGGGTGAACCATTGGCTCGGGGTGCCGCGGTGACGTGGCGCCGGGGGCTGCTCGTCACGGCGTGCCTGCTCGGCGCGGCGCCGGTGGTGGCCCAGGGCACGGCGGCGAAGGCACCCGTGGCTGCACGGGGCTCGGCAAGCAAGGCACCCGCCGCGTCTCCGGCGCAGCCCGATGCTTCCGCGCGGCCGCGCTTCGCCTGGCCCCGCGTGCAGGTCATCGACACCGTCGAGTCGAATGAAATCGTCGAGGCAGGGGGCATCCCCGTCGCGCTGCGCGCCGTGCACGCGAAGGAGCGGATGGATGACCTGGTGCAGCGCTTCGCGGACGCCTTCATCCAGGCGGGCCTGCACCTGCCACCGGGCCATGAGCAGCCGCAGCTCGCCAGCGGCGCGGTGATGCTCACCGCCATCGACGGCCACCGGGGCATCACCTACACCGTCATCTTCCAGCCGCAGCCGGACCGCACCACGAAGATGTACCTCGGTGAGGCCAATCACGCCCTGCGCAGGGACCCGGCGGCGGCGGGGGACTTCGCGCCCATGCCGCCCCAGGCCAGCCAGGTGCTGCGCGTCAACAGCGAGAGCTCACGGACGCTTGCCTTCCATGTCCCCCTGTCTGGCGAGGCCGTGGACGCCTTCTACGCCCAGGCGCTCACGCGCGCGGGCTGGAGGCTGGAGGAAGGGGAGACGTCCTTCTACGTGCGCGCGGGCGAGGAGCTGCGCGTGGTCCACGAGTCGGGCGAGGCCAACCAGCGGGCCGTGGTGCTGGTGTACCGCGGCGGACGGAGCGTGCCACCGCCGCCGCCCGGGCCCGCCGCCGTCGTGCGCTGAAGCTCAGGCGCGCAGCTTCTCGCGCAGCGCCTTGGCGCGGCCCTGCATGTCCGGATCCATGCTCGTCAGCTCAACGGACTTCAGGCGCTGGTCCAGGCTCTGCGGCACCTTGGTCTTCAGCTTGCCTTCCTCTCCGAGGACCTCCAGCTTCGCCAGCGCCTTGTCGACGATGCGCTCGCGCGGGTGGTCCAGCAGGCTGTCGAGGAAGTACGCGTCCTCGGGCAGCTCCGGGTACTTCTCCAGGTAGTCCACCACGGCCTTCACCCAGTCGGCGCGCGTCTCGGACTCCGTCACTTTCTGCATGGCCTGCTTCTGGGCCTTGCGCTTGCCTTCGGGGTCGAACGTCTTCGCCAGCCCTTCAGGCAGCTCGCCGCCGGTGAAGAGCGCGTCCGCGGCGGCCTTGTACTTCTGGTAGCTCGCGCTGCGCTCCAGCTTCTGCTGCGCGGGGTCGTCCTGGCGGGAGGTGTACTTGCTGCCCTTGCCGCGCCCCGCGTCGATTTCGCGCCAGCTCTTGCTTCGCTTGCCGGAGAAGCCGCCGCCGCCGTTGTCGTCCCTGTCCTTGGCCATCCTTCATCTCTCCTTGCGAGCGCCCCACAGCGCCGCCAGTCCGCGATGGACGAGGCGCCGCACCACCTCCAGTTCCTGGGAGGACAGGGGCTGCTCCTCGTCCTGCTCCGCCTCGAAGAGCGCCTCGTCCGCGTAGTCCTTCAGCGGCTGAGGCACTGGCGGGGCATCCGTGTCCGCCTCCAGCACCGCCGGCTTGATGGACGTGAGTCCCGGCGGCCAGCCCAGCTCCAGCATGGCGTACAGCTCGAGGAGCAGGTGGCGGGCGACGCCATATCCTTCGTCCGTGAGCGCCGCCGCGTCAAGCGCGCCCAGCAGCGCGTCCTGCCGGTTTTCGAAGGCATGGGTGAAGCGCGTGCGCGTCTTCTCGTCGTCCTCCAGGTAACGCCAGGCGGCCTCCACGAATTCGCCCGAGGGCGTCCCCGGGTGGAAGGGCGCGGGCGCGGGGGCCTTCACCTTCTTCGGGCGGGGCGGGCGGGCCTCGTCTTCCAGCCGCACGTGCTTTCCCTCCGCCACCAAATCCCAGAGGCCCAGCAGGTTCTGGTACAGGCGCCGGGCGATTTCGGGGGAGGGGAAGCGCGGCTCCTCGTCGAACAGCGCGGGGATGACGTCGCTGGGCGGCGTGCCATTGGCGCGGGCGTCCCGCATGCGTTCGAGGACCTGGGCGCTGTCCAGCCCGCTGCCGGCCAGGTCCAGCAGGCCGTCGAGCGTCTGGGCGCCCTCGAAGTGGCGTTGGAAGTCATCACCTCTGTCGCGGGAGCGGCTCATGTGGGCGGGCACGCTAAGCACAGCGGGCGGGCGGGCGCACGCGGCTTCATGACTCGCCGGGCCATTCGCCCATCAGTTCGTCCTGGCGCTCCTTGGGATTGGAGGTCCACGCGTAGTCTTCCGGGACGTGGCCGCCTCCGTGCGCGGCCCAGCCATCCCAGCTCACCTGCGCCTTCATGAAGGCGTCGGTGGGTTCGTCAGTGACCTCGGGGCGGTTGGCAGGGACCTCGAAGGGCGTCTCGATGGGCTCATCAGGAAGGGTGATGGCCATGGCTCAATCCTCCTGGTGTGAACAGTAGGGAGGCTCCGGGTGCGAGAGGAGCGGGGCTGCCAGGCAGACGAGCAGCGGGTCGTCTTCCGTTTCGGGACCTTCGCACCTAGTCTCCGTTCACAAATGGCAGAAACCTCCGTGGAAACGTTGAAGACCGCGGTGCAGGCGCTCTACCGCGTCCACGCGGTGGAAGGCCCGCCCGGCGAGAATGGGCTGCGCACCGTCTGGCATCTGTGCCCGGACGGCGCGGAGCTGATGTCCCTGGTGGATTCAGAGGGGCGCGTGCGCCGGCAGGAGCTCACGCTGCTGGAGGACCACTATGTGTGGGCCAGCGGTGAGGGCGTGCGCACCGGCTACCTGGAGCGCGGCGGCGGCAAGCCCACGGCCGCGGCGGTGGTCCAGACGGACCCGGAGCTCGTGCCGCAGCGGCTGATGCGCGCCGCGCTCGCCATGGGCACGTACACGGGACAGGACCGCTACCTGCTCCACATGCAGCGGGTGCTGGCGCTGGCACGCGAGGGCCTGGAGATGAAGGGCGGCCTTACCCGTCCCTCGGAGCCCACGCTGCCCGCCGTGGAGGCGCCAGTCGTGACGACGGCTCAGGCCGCCGTCTTCGACGTGCCGCCCGCTGCGGTGGCGGTGGTGGAGGAGGTCACGCCTCCGGTGGTGCGGCCCGGTGAGGGCATGACGATGCTGCTGGTGCTCGCCCTGGGGTTGCTGGTGGGGTTCGGGATGCTGGCGTTCATCTTGATGGGCTGAGCGGGGCTCACGTCTCCGGAGGGCGGCTGCGGCATGCTCCCCGAGGGGCTCTCGCCGTGTTCGGCGGGAATGGCCACGGGCGCGTGTTCCGTGGCGGAGCTCACCGGGTGCGCATCCAGCACCAGCAGCACGGCCACCGCGGTAGCGGGCACCAGCCGGGCGGACCAGCCCAGCGGCGTGTGGGAGTCTTCTCCGGCGCGCCGGGCCATCAGCGTCAGCCCCAGCACCGTCAGCACCCCGGTGCACGTCCACCGCAGCGCGCGCAGGTTCGCCGTCGCGGCGAGCCCCGTGGCGATCAACTCCGAGCGCTCCGCGTCCGGCATCCGCGCCAGGCTGGTGAGGAAGCTCAGCAGGTGGCGGGCCTCGAGCGCGCCCACCATGGCCACCGAGGCCAGGGACGCGGAGACGCCGCTGGCCAGCAGCAGTCCGCGGTTGCGGGGGGCCGCGGCCTCCCGGAAGCCCGTGGGGCCGAAGTGCGCCAGCGCCAGTCCCAGCGCCAGTCCCAGCAGCAGCGCGGTGCTCGTCCAGGCGCCCAGCAGCCGCGGCGCCATGGCCTCTCCCGTACTGGTCGCCAGCACCAGGCCCGCCTCCACCGTGTCCAGCCGGGGCAGGGACACCAGCACCCGGTCCATCAGGACCTCGGTGCCCATCAACCCCAGCATCCACGGCAAGGTGGCGAGCCCCAGCATCGCGGACAAGGGCACCCGCCGATCCATCCCGGAGCTGACCAGCGCCAGGGACAGCAGCGGCACCTCCAGCGCCAGCGCCATCGCCACCAGCGCGGCGAATGGCCCGGCCGCCTGGAGCGCGTGCGACACGCCGGCCATCCCCTCCAGCAGGGGACCCAGTGTGAAGCACCACACGAACACTGTGATGGGCACGGCCAGCGCCACGGCCAGGCCGGGCGCGAGACGAAGCCGGAGCGGAACGAGCATTTCAGGAGAGAGTAGTCTCTCCGGTTAAGCCTGTGAAATTAGACCGGGGGACGACCCACGAGCCAGTAGATGACGCTCGCCAGCACCCCTGCGACAGGAGAGACGAGCACACCCAGCAGGTAGAGCTTGGGACACCCGCCGCCGCTGCAGCCGATGCGGCCGTAGGCGAGGACGCCGGCCAGCAGCAGGGGGACGTGCATGCCCATGAGGAAGACGCCCACGCCGCGCAGCACGAGCCCGCGGTACCAGGTGCGTGTCCACAACCGGAAGACGACGGGGAGCAGCAGCAGCGTCAGGGTGGCCGCGGTGGCCAGGGTTCCTTGCTGAGCCGACACCGCCACACACGCCAGGGCCGCGAGCGCCAGGGCGGGGACGAGCAGCAGGGCGTTGAGGGACAGGGGCTCCCGGGGACGCATTGAAGTCAGCCAAGGACGCTGGCAGAGCGACGGTGGGGGTGCAAGGACGGAAGCGGGCGGGGTGTCCGGCATCAGCCAGGGCCGCGCGCCGCTTCACGCCGCGACAGCGCCTTCGCCCAGGAGCTGCGTGTACCGGCCCCGCAGGGCGAGCAGCTGCGCGTGGGTGCCGGCCTCCACCACGCGGCCGGCCTCCACCACGGCAATCAGGTCCGCGTCACGCACCGTGGACAGCCGGTGCGCGATGACGAGCACCGTGCGCCCCTTCATCAGGGCCACCAGGCCTTCTCCCACCGCGGCCTCGCTCGCCGCGTCGAGCGCGCTGGTGGGCTCGTCCAGCAGCAGCAGCGATGGGCGGCACAGGAAGGCCCGCGCCAGCACCAGCCGCTGCCGCTGTCCGCCGGACAACCGGCCGCCGCGCTCGCCCACCAGCTCATCCAGGCCGCCGGGAAGCGAGCGGACGAAGTCGTCCGCGTGCGCCAGCCGCAGCGCTTCCCACAGCTCCTCGTCCGTCGCCTCGGGCCGGCCCAGGCGGAGGTTGTGCCGCACGGTGCCGGAGAAGAGCACCGGCTCCTGGGGCACCCACGCCACCTGGCCGCGCACGCTGGACGGCTGGAGCGCCGTCAGCGGCGCCCCGTCCCACAGCACCTGTCCGCCCGACGTGGGCAAGAAGCCCAGCAGCACGGAGAACAGCGTCGTCTTGCCCGCTCCGGAGGGCCCCACCAGCGCCACGCGCGCGCCAGCGGGTACCACCAGGTCCACCCCGCGCAGCGCCTCGCGCCCGTCCGCGTAGGTGGCCCGCACGCCTTCCAGCCTCAGCTCGCGCGACAGCGGCCCGGCGGCGTCACCCACGTCCGGCGCGGACGGCTCGTCCGCCATGGCGAAGAGGCGCTCCGCGGCGGCCATGCCCGTCAGCACCTGCGACAGCGTGCCGCTGAGCGACTTCACGGGCTGGTACAGCAGCAACGCGGCGGCCATGAAGGAGAGCAGCCGCCCCGCCAACGCAGGGTCCGCCGCCACCGCGCGCGCGCCCCAGGCCACCGCCATGGCCACGCCGGCGATGCCCAGCAGCTCCACCGTGGGGCTCACCGCGCCGCGGAGGAAGAGCGAGCGGCGCATCTCCCCCAGGTACTTGTCCGCCTCCACCTCGAAGGCCTCCAGCGCCCGCGGCTGCCCGCGGAAGGCCTGCACCACGGGCAGGTTCTGGAGTTGCTCGGCGGTGAGCGCCGTCAGCGAGCCCAGCCGCTCCTGCGAGCGCGCGGCCACCTTCTTCAGCGAGCGCGCGAAGCGGTTGATGGGCAGCACCGTCACCGGCACCACCACGAAGGTGAAGAGGAACAGCGTCTTGTCGATGAGGAAGCAGGTGGCGAGCAGCGCGATGATTTGCAGCCCGTCCTTCACGTAGGACGTGAGCGCCTGCGTCACGGAGAACTCGACCAGGGGCACGTCCGCGGTGAAGCGCGCCAGCAGTTCGCCGGAGTGCCGCCGCTCGAAGAACGCGGGCGGTTGGCCGAGCAGCCGTCCGTAGAGGAACCCGCGCAGGTCCGCCATCACGCGCTGCCCCAGCCGCTGCATCAGCCCGCCCTGGAGGAACTGCGCGGTGGCCTTCACGATGGCCACGGCCACGACGAGCAGGGGCAGCCGCTTGAGCAGGGCGTCTCCCGGCAGGGATACCCCGGCGACGGTGACGGGCTCGTGGGTGAGCAGCGCGCGCAGCAGGGGGCCCACCACCCAGGCATAGGCGGACGTGGCGATGGCCGCGGCCACCGACGCGCCTACACCCGCGGCGAGCAGCAGCCGGTACGGGCGGAGGTAGCCGAGGAGCCGACGATAGACGTGAGGAGAAGGACGGGGAGCCACTGTTCGGCGGCGGACTCTGTCACTGAGTCGCCAGAAGGTCCAAGGCTACCGGGTTTCGGGGGCTGGTGCCCTGTTGGCTGCCCTGCCACCGGGCGCTTGCGGCGCCCGGGCCAGTTCCATTGCCCACCTTCAACCCTGCGGACAGGTTCAGGGGAGCCATGGAAACCAATAACGAAAAAGAGGCCCTGTTCAATCCGGGCTGTGAGCCGGTGGTGGAGGACGAGGAGCGCCGGCGGCTCCTGTGGCTGATGGCCGAGTACTTCCGCACCATCGGTTACACGGACATCAAGGCGCGCCTCCCCGGGTTCATGCCTCCTCCCATCCTGTCGGGGACCATCGAGGACCATCGCCCCGACTTCACCTGCAGGCAGTCGGATTCGGCTCGCACGCCCATCATCCTGGAAATCGTCACCCCGCACATGGTGGACGACCCCACGGCGGAGAACCGCTGGAGCCTCCTGGCCAGCGCCGCGAAGCTGTACAACGCGGAGCTCCACTTCGTGGTGCCCAAGTGGGCCGCTACGGGCGCGGTGGACCCGGGACTCAAACGCAGGCTGGCCCGGATGGAGCTGACGGCCAACCGCGTGTGGACCGTCTGACGGCTCCCTCTCTTCCCGCCACGCCACCCGCCCGGATGCCCGCCCGGCGCCGGGTGGGCGCGGGCGGCGCGTGTCCCCACTGGATTGCCGGTGCGTTTCGCTGCGTTATAGTGACTCGAGATTTTACGCAGCGCAGAAAAGCACAGCAAATTCCAGGGGTTGTAATCAATGTCAGCGGCGGCGGGTCAGAAACGCGACTACTACGAGGTCCTGGGCGTCCAGAAGTCTGTCTCCGCGCAGGAGCTCAAGAGCGCGTTCCGCAAGGTGGCGCTGCAGTACCACCCGGATCGCAATCCGGGGAACTCGGACGCCGAGGAGAAGTTCAAGGAGGCCTCGGAAGCCTACGAGGTGCTGAGCGACCCTGAACGGCGGGCGAAGTACGACCGCTTCGGGCACGCGGGCAACCCCTTCGACGGCTTTGGTGGCGCCGGGGGCGGGTTCCAGGGCGTCAACATCAACGACATCTTCGGCGAGATTTTCGGCGACATCTTCGGCGGTGGCCGGGGTGGGCGGCGGACGAGCTCGCGTGGCGCGGACCTGCGCTACAACCTGGAAATCACCTTCGAGGAAGCGGCCTTCGGCTGCCGGCCCAAGGTGACCATTCCCCGGCCGAAGAAGTGCGAGACCTGCTCCGGCTCCGGCAGCAAGAGCAACACCGGGCCCCGGCCCTGCTCGGCGTGCGGCGGCAGCGGCGAGCTGCGCTACACCCAGGGCTTCTTCGCGGTGTCCCGGCCCTGTGGTGACTGCGGCGGCACGGGCGCGGTGGTGCCGGACCCGTGCACGCGCTGCAAGGGCTCGGGCAAGGTGCCCTCCGAGGAGGTCATCGAGGTGGCCATCCCCGGCGGCGTGGACAACGGCACGCGCGTGCGGCTGTCCGGCATGGGCGAACCGGGAGACCGGGGCGGTCCGCCGGGTGACCTCTACGTCACCGTCATCGTGAAGGAGCACCCGCTCTTCCAGCGCGAGGAGTACGAGGTCTTCTGCGAGGTGCCCATCTCCTTCACGCAGGCGGCGCTGGGCGCGAAAATCGACGTCCCCACGCTGGACGGCAAGGTGAAGATGACCGTCCCCAGCGGCACCCAGTCCGGCAAGGTGTTCCGGCTCAAGGGCAAGGGCATCCCCCACCTGCACAGCCAGCAGCGGGGAGACCAGCACGTGCGCGTCGTGGTGGAGACGCCCACCGAGCTGTCGTCGAAGCAGCGCGAGCTGCTGGAGAAGTTCGCGGAGGCCTCCGGCGAGGAGTCTCACCCGCAGTCGAAGAGCTTCTTCGCCAAGGTGAAGGAGCTGTTCGGCTGACGACGGTTGCGGGCGCGGGGCCGCGATAGCGCGGCTTCCGTGCCGCGCCTGGTGGGCAGGCGGGCGCCGCGGCGCGGCAGGCCGCCGTGGGCACGGGCACTGCAGAACAGCGGACTCTGGCAGTGGAATCTTCCCCCCGCTCGGGTGTCGACGGGGGCGCACCCCACTGCTATGCACGCCCCTGCCATGGATGTCCTGCCCACCCTGCGCCGCTCGCTCGTCATCGCCCTGGCCCTGCTGCTGACGGCCTGCCCCCGGTCCACCCGCACGCCCTCTGGAGGTGACACCGGCGGGGACCTGCCTTCGGGAGACCCGTTCCCCAAGCGTCCTTCGGTGGAGGCGAAGAAGGACCCCGCCGCCGACGCGGCGCTGGCGCAGGCGTCCCAGACGGCCCGCGCCACCCCGGACAAGAAGAAGGCCGCGGAGGCCTACCTGTCGGTGCGCAAGGCGTATCCCGCCACCACTTCGGGTCAGGACGCGCTGTACCAGGCCGGCGTCCTCTTCTTCGAGTCCAAGGACTTCGTCAACGCGCGCAAGAGCTTCAACGAGCTGCTCTTCGAGAACCCGCTCTACTCGCAGGCGGATGACGCCAAGCACAAGCTGGCCATCTCCGCGATGGAGGTGGGCGCCTACCGCGACGCGTACCAGACGCTCTCCAGCCTCGCCGAGCGCGCCAGTGGCGCCGAGCGCACCCAACTGCTCAACGAGGCCGCTCGCGCCGCGGCGGGCGCAGGCCTCTACGGGCAGGCGCTGCAGATGGCGGTGGACGAGGCGGGCCAGGCCCAGGGCGCTCAGGCGCAGGCCGCCGCGGTGGCCAAGGTGGAGGCGCTGGTGGAGGGGCGCGCGGGCTTCGTGGACATCGCCCGCGTGGCGGAGGGCCTGTCGCCGTCCAACCCGGCGTGGCCCGTCATCACCTTCAAGCTGGCGCGCGTCTACTACCACCTGCGTGACTGGACGCGGCTGGAGGAGACGCTGAACCGTTTCCTCGCCCAGGCGCCCGGCCACGCCTTCGCGCCGCAGGCCCGCGAGCTGCTGGCCCGCGCCACGCGCCGGGTGGAGGCCCGCCCGCGCACGGTGGGCGTGCTGCTGCCCATGACGGGCCGCTACCAGCCCATTGGCGAGGCGGTGCTGCGCGGCCTCCAACTGGGGCTGGAAGGCAGCGGCGTGGAGCTGGTGGTGAAGGACACGCAGGGCGACGTCAACAAGACGGGTCAGGCCATGGAGCAGCTGGCCTTCGACGACGGTGCCATCGCCGTGCTGGGGCCCCTGCTGGCGGACGACTCGAAGCGCGCGGCGCTGGTGGCCGAGGAGCTCCAGGTGCCGCTGCTGACCATGAGCCGGCAGGACGGCATCACCGAACTGGGCAGCTACGTCTTCCGCAACATGCTCACCAACGCGGCGCAGGCGGAGGCCATCGCCGACTACGCGATGAACGTGAAGGGCTACAAGCGCTTCGCGCTGCTGTACCCGAACATCCCCTACGGCGTGGAGCTGGCGGATGCCTTCTGGGACCAGGTGGTGGCGCGGGGCGGCGGCGTGCGCGGGGCGGAGCGCTACTCGCACGACCAGACGACCTTCACCACCGAGGCCAAGAAGCTGGTGGGCCGCTACTACCTGGATGACCGCGGCGACTACATCGAGGGCGTGCGCGACGTGCAGGGGGAGAACCTGGACGCCTTCCGCCGCCGCAAGGCGATGGAGAAGGTGAAGAGCGGCGTGGAGCCCATCATCGACTTCGACGCCATCTTCATGCCGGACGACTGGCGCCGCGTCAGCCTGGTGGCGCCCGCGCTGGCGGTGGAGGACATCGTCACCAACGCGTGTGACCCGCGTGATTTGGAGCGCATCCGCAAGACGACGGGCAAGAAGGAGCTGAAGACGGTGACGCTCTTCGGCGCCAACCAGTGGAGCAGCCCCAAGGGCCGCTCGGGGCTGCCGGAGCTGGTGGAGCGCGGCGGCAAGTTCGTCACCTGCTCGGTGTACGTGGACGGCTTCTTCGTGGACTCGCAGCGTCCGGCCACGCGCCGCTTCGTGCAGCAGTACCGCGAGGCCTACCGGGCGGAGACAGGGCGGGACCCAGGTCTGCTGGAGGCCATTGGCTACGACTCCGGTCGGATGTTGCGGCAGCTCATGGAGCAGAAGGATGCACCGCGCACTCGCGCGCAGATGCGTGACGCGATGGCCAACCTGAAGGACTTCGACGGGGCCACCGGGCGCACGTCCTTCAACGAGAAGCGCGAGGCGGTGAAGCAGCTGTTCCTGTTGTCCATCGACAACAAGGGCGTCACGGAAATCAACGTCGAGAAGGAGCGGCAGAACGCCGCCTCGGCGTCAGGAGGCTCAGGGACATGAAGTTCGCGAGGGGGGCGTTCGCACTGCTGACGGGCGGGATGGTGGCGGTGGGCGGTGATGGCTGTGCACACGCGCCTCCTCGGGTGTCCCCGGAGCTGAGCGCCCGGCTGGAGTCGGAGCCGGGCACCTGGGTGTCAGGCAGCGCCGCGGGCCTTGGGCGCAAGGCCGTCCTCAACAACAAGGACTTCATCTGGGGCCTGGCCTTCGCGCCCCGGGGCGCCCGGGTGGCGTACTCGCGCCTGGGCAGCAAGTCCTACTTCCTCTCCGTCTGGGAGCTGGGCTCCGCCGAGCCGACGATGCTCGCGGACCCGGCCATCAACCCCTACGAGTTCGACGTGGAGGGCGTGGCCTTCTCCCCGGACGGCACGCGCGTGGCCACCGCGGGCAAGGACAGCGTGGTGCGCCTCTTCGACGCGGCCACCGGCGCGCTCGTGGCGGAGCGCCGCACCGAGGAGCCGCTGTCCGTGGTGGCCTTCCACCCGGAAGGGCAGTGGCTGGTGGTGGGCAGCTACAAGGGGCTGATGACGGTGCTGTCGGCGCCCGCGCTGGAGTACGGCTCCGAGGAGCGCGGACACATGGGGCCGGTGACGGCGCTGGCCTTCGCGCCGGACGGGACGCTGTATTCGGGGGGTTGGGACAAACACGTGCGGGCCTGGCGCACCTCCGTGGAGGGGCTGCGGCCGGGGCAGGCGCGCATGCGCTTCGAGCGGCGCGCCGGTTCCGTGGTGCTGGGCGGTACGGTGAATGACAAGGCGCCGCTGTCCTTCGCGCTGGATGCGCGTGCGCCCGCGCTGGTGCTCACCAGCGAGGCGGCCGCCGCGGCGGGCATCGACGTGCCTTTCCTGAAGGCGACGGTCAACGTGCCGGGGCCGCTGGGCACCATCGCCGCGCGGCTGGCGCCGGCCCAGTCCCTGCGCTTCAAGTCCATGCGGGTGGAGGGCGTGGACGTCGCCATCTGCGACGCGTGCGTGCCGCAGGGCACCCAGGGCGTGCTGGGCGCGCCCTTCTCCGAGCGGGTGGAGGTGGCCTTCGACGAAGTCACGCAGGAGGCCGTGCTGTCGCTGAAGGGCGGCCCGCCCGAGGGCGCGGTGACGGTGGACGCGCTGGTGCTCGCGCGGCGCTCGGAGTTTCCCTTCCCGGCCTACGTGAGCGACGTCACCGTGGACGCGCGCGGCCAGCGGCTGGGCGTGGGGCTGTCGGAGCAGAAGCCGGAGCGCGACCGCAGCGTGTATGAGCGCGAGCGCAAGGGTGTGGAGGAGCCGCAGGGCCCCTTCAACGCGGGCGCGCTGGTGGACGCGCAGTCCGGCCAGGTGCTGGCGAAGTGGCCGGTGCACCGGGGCGTGGTGGCCACGGCGGCCATCTCCCCGGACGGACGTTCGCTGGCCAGCGGGGGCTGGGACAAGCGCGTGTACCTGTTCACCGAAGGCGACGTGAGCGCTCGCGGCGAGCATCGCTTCGACTGGTCCGTGCGGCGCGTGCGCTTCAGTCCGGATGGGCGCTGGCTGGGCGTGGCCGCGTGGACGCCCCAGGTGGCGAGCCGCGACGGGGACAGCGACCCGGCGGCGGTGCTGCTGGACGTGGGGTATGAGTCGCCCACCGTGCAGGGGCCAGGCGCTGCCGGCGCGTCCGCCACTCAGTAGTTCCAGCCGAGACGGAAGCCGCGAGTCGGAAGCGGTGCTGCTGGACGTGGGCGGCCGGGCACGGCCGGTGCGTCCGTCGCTCAGAAGTTGAGGTGGATGTCGCCCGCGGGCATGCCGCGGGCCTGGAGCGTCGTCATCACGCCCCGCACCATCTCCTTCTGTCCGCAGAGGAAGGCCACCGCGGATTGCACGGGCCCTTCAACCAGGTGGGCCTGCACATAGCCGGTGAGGCCCTGCCAGCCGCTGGCGCCGGGCTGGCTGACGGTACGCACCACACGCACCCCTCCCGCTTCCCACTCGTGGAGCTCGTCCACGTAGGCGAAGGCGCCCGGTGTGCGCGCGCCGAAGTAGAGCGTCACCTGGCCGTAGGCGCCGCGCTCCAACTGGATGCTGGTGATGACGGAGCGGATGGCGGAGATGCCGGAGCCGGTGGCGAACAGGAGCACGTCCTGGCCTCGGGCGCGCTCTAGCGGGAAGCCCCGTCCTTCCGGCCGTGACACGTCGACGTGGGCGCCCCGGGGCAGGTGGATGAGGGCGTCTGGCAGCGGGCTGCCCACCTTGAGGAGGAACTCCCACTGCGTTCCCGGGCGGCCGGGCGGAGAGGCGATGGCAAAAAGCCCTTGTCCCACACCAGGCAGGCGCAGGTGGACGTATTGGCCCGGCCTCTCGTGGGTTCCGGCCAGGGGCGTGCCCTGGACGTCCAGCACCAAATCGGTGAGGCCATCTGCGGCGGGTGCACTGTCGGTGACGGTGGCCGGGTGCCAGTCGGGCATGTCGGGGTTTTAACCTACGCGCCTGACGCGTGCTGCCCCTGGTAGCCTGAGGGGGTGAAGAGTCTGCTCTGGACAATCTTGTTCATGCTGGGCCTGGCCGGCGTGGTGATTCCGCTGACGTACCTCTACACGGCGAGCAAGCTGCCGCCGCTGGAGAGCGAATTCGACGTGGAGAAGCAGCTCAAGCACAGCATCGAAGGCGAGCGGATGAGCCTTCGGGCGGGGCAGTCCCAGCGCAACCCGCGTCCCATCACCTTCGTGCGGCCGGACTTCTCCAAGCTGCCCAAGGACCTGGTGGCCCTCTACATCCGCCACCTGGAGTGCCCCCGGTACTTCCAGACGCCGCGAGAAGATGGGCCCGCGTGGGCCTGGCGTCTGTTCCTGGGCGCCACCGTGGGCACGTCGCCGCCGGGAGACGGGGCCTGTGAGCGCGTCCTGGCCATGCGCATCGCCGCCGCGCTGGGCATCGAGGGCACGCGTGAGAGGTCGGTGGCCGCGCACCGCATCCACACCTTCATGCAGAAGGACCAACTCATCGCGTACGACCTGTCCATCATCTACTTCGAGCGCGGCATCGTCGGCGTGGAGGACGCGGCCCTGGCGCTCTTCGGCCGAGAGCTGAGCGAGTTGAAGCTGGAGGAGCTCGCCGAGCTGCAGCTGGCCCTGCCGCCGTACTCCGACTACTACGGCATCAAGATTTGCAAGAACCCCACGGTGCTCCGGCAGGACCGCAACCGGCTGTTGGAGGACCTGGCGGCGTGGCGGCTGGTGAGCGAGGACCGCGCGCGCAACGCCATGGCCCAGCCGCTGACCTGCGCGCGCTGAGTCAGGCGCGGGTCAGCGAATCATCCCCGCCACGCCCGTCACCTTCTTGAGCAGGTCGATGCGGGCGTGGGCGCTGGTGTCGGCCCGCGCGTCGTCGCGGTACTTCGCCAGGAGGTTGCGCGCGGCGTTGGCCTTGGGGGCGTCAATCTTCCCGCTCGTCTCCAGCCGGTCCACCCGGCGCTCCAGCCGGTCGATGCTCTGGAGGATGTCCTCCAGCGTGGGGGCGGAGGCCTTCAGGGGCCGGGGCGGCGCGACGCGGGTGTCCTCGGCGCGCGGGGCCGGCGGCGGACGCTCCACACCGTCCGGCGGAGCCGGCGCGACGGCGGCGGCGACCAGGGGCTGAAGCGGCACTTCCTCCACGGGCGCCTGCTCTGGCTCGGCGGGAGGCGGGGTGACCGCAGCGGCCTGCTCCGGCGCCGCGGCTTGCTGCGGCGTGATGGACGGCGGCACGAGCGCGGGGGCCTTCGCGCCGCGGATGACGACCGCGGCGGCGCCCGCGAGCAGCAGCACGGCGAAGCTCACGGCACCCACCAGCGGCAGGTGCTTGCGCAGCGGGCCTCGGACGCCCGCGGCGCGCAGCTCCTGCGAGGTCAGCTCGGTGTTCAGCTCCGGGGGCACCGGCACCGGCGTGGTGGGACGGCGCGCGTCCGCTTCCGCCGCCGCGGCGGACTTCTCGAAGCCGGGCGCGAGCGCGCTGGGATTGGAGCGCGTGGAGGCCCGCAGGGTGCGGCGCAGCTTGTGGAGTTGCTGCCGCAGCGCGTCCGCGGAGTTGGGGCGCGTCTCCGGGTCCTTGGTGAGCATCTGCAAGATGAAGGCGTCCAGCGCGGGCGGCAAATCGGAGACGAACTCCGACGGGCGAGGCGGCCGCGCCTCCACGTGCTTCATCAGCAGGTCCACCGGCGAGCTGCCCACGAAGGGCAGGCGGCCGGTGACGATTTCGAAGGTGACGACGCCCAGGGCGTAGAGGTCCGTCATCGGACCCACTTCCTGGCCGCGCGCCTGCTCCGGCGCCATGTACTCCGGCGTGCCCACCACCATGTCCGTGCGCGTCTGCGCGGTGCGGCCGGTGGGGCCCTGGCCTCGCTTGGCGAGCCCGAAGTCCAGCACCTTCACGTAGCGCGAGCCGTCCGGCTGCTGCACCAGGAAGATGTTGCTCGGCTTGAGGTCGCGGTGCACCACGCCCGCGCCGTGCGCGGCGGCCAGCGCGGCCAGCACCTCGTCGAGCAGCGCCAGCGCCTCCTGCACCGGCAGCCGGTTCTTCTCCGTCAGCACCGCGTCGAGCGCCTGGCCCTCCAGGTACTCCATGACGATGTACTGCCGGCCGTCCGGCACCTGGCCGAAGCCGAAGATGTCGATGATGCCCCGGTGACGGATGGCGTTGACGGCGCGGGCCTCCGCCAGCAGCCGCTCCACCTGCTCGGTGGAGTGAGCCAGCTCCGGGCGCAGCACCTTCACCGCCACGCGCTTGCCGATGAGCGGCTGGATGCCTTCGTACACCAGCCCCATTCCGCCCACGCCGATGCGCGAGCGCAGCTCGTACTCGCCCAGCTTCAATCCGATGAGCGGGTCCCTCTGCACGGCTGCGGGCGGGGGAGGCTCTGAGGCCTGCACCACCACGTTCGGCTCCTCGCGCGGGGGCACGTCGAACGACGACAGCACCACCGTCCCATCGCGTGGGCACACGGTGGTGTCGGCAGGTACGGCCAGGCCGCAGGTATCGCAGATCAACTCGGAAGCCATCTCAAACCGGGAAGCAGCGTAGCAGGAGGACCCGGGTGGGGCGATGTGCTCCGGTCCGGAGTGCCTGGCCGGCGGTCAGGCGCAGCACGCAAGCGCCCTCCGGGCAGGCACCCCAACGTCGGACAGCGGACGCTACGGGTTGGCACTGACGCAGTCGAATTCCGGCAGTTGCTCGCCCGCGCTTCCTTCGAGCCCGGGGCCGGAGCCGCCCCGACCGCCCGGACCGACCTGGAAGGTGACGCCGCCATCCGTGTAGCGGACCGTCGCGCCCGGGCCACACCACACACCCACCGAGGGCCCGCCACCCCCGCCACCCCCGCCACCCCCACCGCCACCCCCGCCGCCGGGACCGCCCGCGCCGCCCGCGCCGCCGGTCGTCCGGTGGATGATGACGCCTCCGTCGACGACGCCTCCGTCCCGCACGACATGGCCGCCGTTGCCGCCGTGCCCGCCTTCGCCTCCGGGGCCTCCGGTACCGCCTTCGCCACCCTCGCCACCCGGGCCTCCACCGAGCGTGCGCAACACGCTGCCTTCCTCCATGGCCGCCTGGGAACCGATGAGCAGCAGGGAGATGGACGCGCCGCCACCGCCACCGCCGCCGCCGCCCGCACCACCACAGCCGCCCGTTCCGCCCGCGCCACTGCCACCGCCGCCAGCGACGCTCACGTTGTCGATTCTGCAGCTTCCACCAGACCCGCCGCCGCCACCGCCGGAGCCCGTCGTGCCGCCGCCGCCGGGCTCGCCTTGCTGTTCGGCGGTCCATGTCCCGTCGCGCAGCACGCCCATGCCCGCGCCGCCGCCACCCGGTGCGCCGGGGCCTCCTTCCGTGCCGCCCTGGCCTTGCTCGCCCGAGGAGGGGTTGCAGACGCACTCACGCCCGGAGCACGCGGCGTCCGGTGCATCACCGCCCGCGCCGCCCGCGCCGCCCGTCTCGCCGGGCCCGCCCGTGCCGCCATCCCGTCCAGGAGAGCCGTTGCCGCTGCCAATCACACCCAAGCCGCCCGTGGGCGCGATGCCATCCGGGCAGGTGATGGAGACAGGCGTCCCGCCCATGCCCGTATCGGAGTTGCCGTCGCCTCCGCTCTGCCCTTCGCCTCCGTCGGGGCCGCCCAGGCCCGCGTCCCCCGCCTCGCCGGGAGCTCCCTGGCCCCCCGCGCCCGCGGCCAGGGTGACGTGACGCAGACGGACCCCGGAGGAGTCCACCATGCGCACGGCGATGGAGGGCTCACCGGGGCCGGTCGCGGTGGCGGCGCTGACCTGCACGTACTCCATCAGCACACCCGCGTCCTGGAGTCCCCGCACCGTCAACCCCAGCGTGCCGGCGTCGAACATGGCCACGCGGTTCGCGGCGCGGCGCCAACCGCCACTGCGTCCGGCATAGCCGCCGTGCAGCGAGACGGGGACGTCCAGCACCAGGCCCGCCTCGTCGTAGGCGCCGCCCGCGAGGAACAGGTGGCGCGGGCCGCCGTCCAGTTCGCGCAGCATCGTCAGCGCGCGGCCCACGGTGCGCAGCGGCGCCTGCCGGGTGCCCACGCCCGCGTCGTCATCCCCGTCCATGGGGTCGATGAAGAGCCCCGCGTCCGCCTGGCCATCCACGCCGTCACAGTCGGTATCGGCGAAGGCGTCGTCGGGAAGGTCCTCGCCGGGGGCGGGGGTACATGCGGCGACGTTGGGCTCACAGCGTCCCTCGTCGCTGCAGCGCTGCCGCGCACCGTCGAAGTCGTAGCACGCGCCCGCACCGAGCGCCGCCACGAGCGCCGTGCCCGTGGCGCCGAGCATCCTGGTCTTCCGCATGACTCTCCTCGAATTCAAGGCAACGTCCCGGACAGGCCCACCATGCCCCCACCGGGGACCACGGCGGCGGAGGGCTGTACCTTCGCGGGCAGCTCACCGGGCAGCAGGAACATCACCGCGCCCGCCACGAGCCCCGCGGCGCCCAGTCCAAAGGCCACCCGACTCAGCGTCTGCGCCCGGCGGCCCGACGACGCGAGTCCATCCGCGTTGTCCAGCGGAGCGTCCGGCGTGCCGTCCTTGTCGAGCCGCGAGTACTTGTCGCCCGCCTGCAGGTAGAACACGGTGCCCACGCCGGCCAGGGCGACACCGCCCGCAGCGGGCAGCCACGCCCAGCGGCGCAGCGGGCGGATGGGCTCGGGCTCCAGCTCCAGGGCCAGCGGCTTCGCCTCCACCACGGCCACGGGCGGCGGGGGCGGCTCGGCTTGGGGCGGCGCCGGCGGCGGGCCGCGCAGGGCCGTCTGCGCCACGGGCAGCACCGCGTCGATTGATTGGGTGAGCGAGTCCAGTAACTGGTCCTCGCTCACGCCGGGGATGAGGTGCTCGGTGACGAGCGCGCCGTCGTTGGCGGTGTAGATGCGCGCGCCCGTGCGGTAGCCGCTGAGCAACTGGCCCAGCTCCGTCACCAGGACGAGCTCCGTCTTCCCCGCGGCGCCCAACGAGCGGATGCAGGAGGGCGCCGTTCGGTTGCAGCGCAGCAACGGGCGGCGCTTGGACGCGGACAGCTTGCGGGTGATGTCCTCGATACGGACCACCACCAGCCCACGGGCCCGGAGCTGCTCGGCCACGTGCTCCTGGGCGAACTCGACGACGTGGGAGGGAGCTCCCGCCGCGTCAGGCGGTGCGACCAGGACGGACAGGGGCGGCGGGGGAGCCGCGGCAGGCGCCTGGGTGGCCAGGGTGAGCGCGGCGAGGAGGGAGATCCACACCCAATCACTTTCCCCCCGACCGGACCTCCTCGCAAGGTCGGGAATCACCGCTCGTGCTTCGGGTGAAACCCACCGGGGCGGAGCGCGTGTGGTGGGAGGCCACCCCACCGGCCCGGGGTCGTTTCCGACGCGCCGGGCCGGGCGTGGCTTCAGCGCCGGGGCCGCTCCGACGGGGCCGGGCGAATCTGGGTCTTCTCGGAGCCGCCATTCGAGCCCTGGGTGCCGTCGTCGTCTTCATCGGACTCCGTCGCGGGGCGGGACGGCGGGGGGCGGCGCGCGCCCACGGCCGGGCGTGCGCCGGTGGCCAGGTTGGGCGAGGGCGCCCGCGAAGGCGGGGTGAAGGGCGGCGGCCGGCGCGGAGGCACCGTGCTGGGGCCGTCATCCTCCGCGAGCAGGTCCTCGGAGACCTCGACCTTGGCCTCGGTGGGGATGGCGGTGCGCGTCTCCTCGGCGGCCTCCGCGAAGGGGTTGCGCGTGGGCGGCGGCGTCGCGTCGTCGTCCATGGCGGGCGGCGGGCGCGGCGGCGCGGCGGCTGCGGGCCGGGCCACGGGCGTCGCGGGCTTCACGGCCGGCGGAGGCTCCGGCGGCCGGACGCGCGCCGAGGGCGGCGGGGTGGGGTGACTGGCGGGCACCTGCACCTGCACGGCTGGCGCGGGAGGAGGCGGCGGAGGCGGCGGAGCGGCGGCCTTGCCGGCCTTCGCGTCGCGGGCGTCCTGCTTGAGGCGCTGCTCGAAGTCGGCCCACTCCTTCTTGAAGTGGGCGGGGTCCGGACGCCCCTCCTCGCGGTGCTTGAGCGACGGGGCCCATCGCACGGTGTACGACTCACCCGCGTGGAAGGTGGGCGGCGGCGGCAGGCCGTAGGTGGCCGGGTCGAAGAAGGACTCGTCCAGGTCGTGGAAGCCGTACGCGCGCGCCTTGCTGACGAAGTTGGGGATGATGCCGGTGGGCGCGTGGTAGCCCAGGATGTGGTCGTCCTCATCCTTGGTGACGGGCGTGAAGACGAAGATGTCCTGGGTGCGGTAGTCGCCCTTCTCATTGAGGGGCAGCACCTCCGACAGGGCAATCGTCTTGCGGCTGCCGTCGTGGAGGCGCTCGCAGCAGATGATGAAGTTGATGGCGCTGGCCACCTGGGCGCGCACGGCCACCATGGGCAGGTCCACGCCGGACATGAGGCACAGCGACTCGATGCGGCGCAGCGTGTCCGTGGGCGTGTTGGCGTGCGTGGTGGCCAGCGAGCCGCCGTGGCCGGTGTTCATGGCCTGCATGAGGTGGAAGGCCTCGCCGCCGCGCACCTCACCGACGACGATGCGGTCGGGGCGCAGCCGCAGCGCGGAGTGGAGCAAATCACCCATGTCCACCGCGCCCTTGCCGAACTTGTCGGGCGGCCGGCTTTCGAAGGGCACGACGTGGGACTGATTGAGCTGGAGCTCGGCCGAGTCCTCGATGGTGAGGATGCGCTCCTCATCCGGGATGAGCGACGACACGATGTTGAGCAGCGTCGTCTTGCCGGAGCCCGTGCCGCCGGCCACCAGCATGTTGAGCTTGGTGGCGATGCCCGCTTCGATGAGGCGCGCCATCTGCGGCGTGAGCGACCCGAACTTCATCAAGGATTGGACCGTCAGCTTCTCCTTGAAGAACTTGCGGATGGAGATGGTGGTGCCCTTGCGCGCGATGGGCGGAATCACCACGTGGATGCGGCTGCCATCCGGAAGGCGCGCGTCCAGGCGGGGGCGCTCTTCGTTGAGCATGCGGCCGACGAACTGCGCCATGTTGCGCGCGGCGCCGAGCAGGCCTTCGTCGGTGAACGATGCATCCACTTTCGTGAGCCGGCCCTTGCGCTCAATCCAGATGTCGGTCGGGCCGTTGATCATGATTTCCGACACGGCCTCGTCATCCATGTAGGGCAGGACGGGCTTGAGGAACGCGCGGAGTGACTCGGTGTACATCGTCATGGCGCCACCCAGGCTAGCGCGCTCTGGCCCCAGGGCCCAAGAACCCGCCCCGCCTGCCCGGCTGCTTTCTGGGGCAGGGGCCGCCCACCGGCGGTTTCCAGCGCGGGCGGGCGGAAAGCAGTGGGCGCTCCCGGGGCCCGGTGTTTCAATGCCGCCGCCGTTTGGAATGGGAGGCGTTCGTGCTCGCGGAAGGGCTGCCGGAAGACTGGAAGCAGGAACTGCGCGCGGCGCTGGCGTCGCCGTCGTTCCATGAGCTGGAGCGCTTCGTCGAAGCGGAGCGGCGGGAGGCCACCGTCTTTCCGTCGGAGGAGGACCTCTTCTCCGCCTTCCGGCTCACGCCCTATGAAGACGTGCGGGTGTTGCTGCTGGGCCAGGACCCCTACCACGGGCCGGGACAGGCGCATGGGCTGGCCTTCTCGGTGAAGCCGGGGGTGGCGCCGCCGCCCTCGCTGGTGAACATGTTCAAGGAGCTGGAGAGCGACGTGGGCGTGCCCCGTCCGAAGGACGGCTCTCTGATTCCGTGGGCCCGGCAGGGCGTGCTGCTGCTCAACGCGGTGCTGACGGTGCGGCAGGCGAAGCCCAACAGCCACGCGGGGCACGGCTGGGAGGACTTCACGGACGCCGTCATCCGCGCGGTGAGCGCCAAGGACGACCCGGTGGTGTTCCTGCTGTGGGGCCGCTACGCGCAGAAGAAGAAGAAGCTCATCGATTCGAAGCGGCACGTCGTCATCGAGGGCACACACCCCTCGCCGCTGTCGGCCAGCAATGGCTTCTTCGGCAGCCGTCCCTTCAGCGCGGTGAATGCGGCGCTGGAGTCCCACGGCCGTCCGCCCATCGACTGGCGCTTGCCCGCCTGAAGAGGCGGCGAGCCCCGTGAGACTCGGGCCGGACACACCGGGTCCGCGTTGATACGCTGCGGCGCGACATGACCGCTGCCTTCCTCGCCGCCACCACCCCCGAGCCGCTCTCTCCCAACCGCTACGGCATCCGCTTCACCGCGCCCTGGTACCAGGGCAAGGGCGCCTATGGCGGCATCGTCGCGGGGGCGACGCTGCGCGCGTTGGAGCACACCCTGGCGCAGGCCCAGCAGCCGGGCCGTCCCGTGCGCACGCTCACCGTGCACTTCTGCGCGCCCGCGGTGGAGGGGGAGGCGGAAATCCAGACGCGCATCGAACGGACGGGGCGGCTCGTCACGCACGCGACGGCGCGCATCGAGAGCGCCGCGGGTGTGCTGTGCGTGGCCACCGCCACGTTCGGCACCTCGCGCGGTGGCGTGACGGAGTACTTCGACGTCAAGCGCCCCGTCGTCCCGCCGCCGCACGAGGTGCCCGCGGTGCCGGATGACGTGCCCATGCCCACCTTCTGCAGCTTCTTCGAGTACCGCTTCTGCGTGGGCTCGGCGCCGTACTCCGGCGCGGACGTGGCGGAGACGGGCGGGTGGATTCGTCCCAAGGACTCGCTGGTGCTGGACGCGCCGCTGTGCGTGGGGCTGATGGACGCCTATCCGCCGTCGGTGCTCTCGCGGGTGGATGGTTTCCACGCGGCGGCGAGCGTGGACTTCACGGTGCACTTCTTCCACGACCTGCCACGGCCCGGCCTGCGCGAGGACGCCTACTTCCTGCGTACGGGGCGCTCACGGCAGGCGGCGGAGGGTTACTCGGAGGACTTCCAGCAGCTGTGGACCCAGGAGGGCGAGCTGCTGGCCCAGTGCCGCCAGTTGGTGGCGGTGTTGGGGTAGCGCTCAGGCCGCCGAGGCGAGCTGTTTGACCAGCAGTCGCACCAGCTCCACGGGCTGGATGGGCTTGGGCAGCAGCTCCGCGCCGTAGCGGATGGCCACGGACACGAGGTCATCCAGGTCCTCGTGTCCAGTGAGGAAGATGAACGGCACCCGGCAGTCCTTCAGCTCACGCATCACCGTGAGCACGTCGGAGCCGTTCATGTCCGGCATGTTGTAGTCGCAGAGGATGGCGGAGACGCTGGACAGGTCCAGGTTGAACGCCTCTGCGGGTGACTGCACCGTCACGACTTCGTAGCCCGCGCTCTGGAGGATGTCCCTCACCACCGAGAGCACGAAGGCGTCGTCGTCAATCACCAGCACGTTCTGCATCGGGCCCTCTCCGGGAGCGGTTCAGCGCATCCTACTCAAGCTTCTCCCACGAGATTGTCACGTGACACATGTCTCACGGCACGGGGCGGGATGGACCCGGGGAGGGGATGAGCACCAAATCCTCCTGGGGTGGGATGAGGTATTCCGCACCCGTCTCGGTGACGACGGCCATCTCCTCCACGGCGATGATGCGCTGCTCGCCCTCTCCGCCGTCCGGCCACGCGAAGAACCCGTCGAAGGCGAAGACCTGCCCGGGCCGGACGATTCGCGCCGCCTGGCCCGCCGCGGGCTTGCCCTGCTGCGCGCCGGAGAGCGCCGGGCCCACGTCATGCGCCCAGTAGCCCACCGGGTGCCCCGTTCCCCACATGACGGGCGCGGAGCCGGCTTCCCGCATCCAGTCGCGCTGGGCCTTGTCCACGTCCCAGCCGCGCACGCCGGGTTTCAGGGTGGCCAATGCAATCCGGCTGCCCTTCTTGCCCTTCTCCCACTTCTCCAGGGCCTCCTTGGGCGGTTGCGTCTCGCCCGGCGCCAGCACGTAGGCGAAGCGCTGGATGTCCGTCACCCACATGCCGCCCACGCGGATGCCGAAGTCCGTCTGGATGAAGTCACCCGGCTGGATGACGCGCTCGGTGGCGTGGGAGTGCCCGCGCGTGGGGCCGCTCTGGACGTTGGGATTCTGGTCCGGCGCCCAGGCGTCGCCCACGCCCAGCTCCGCCATGCGCTTGCGGAGGAAGCGGGCCACATCCACGTCGCGCGTCTTGCCCGGCACCACCGCGCGGTAGGCCTCCACCTCCATCTGGGACGTCAGCGCGGCGGCCTTGCGGAGGATGTCCACCTCCTCGGGCAGCTTCACGGAGAGCCACTCGGAGACGAGGTCCTCGGAGGACACCAGCTTCTTGCGCAGCGCGGGCGTCAGGGCCTTCTCCAGCGCGGCGCGCTGCGTGGCGGACAGGCCATCCGCCACCGTCACCGACGTGGACGAATTGACGGCGATGCGCCTCGGCTTCGCCGCCGCCAGCCGCGAGGCCACCTGTGCGTAGAGATTCGTGCCGCGTGGCAGCGGCACCACCTCGTCGAGCGGCGCCACGTCGCGGAGCGCGGTGGCCTCGCCTTCCGGTGACAGGGCCACGCCGCGCACGGCCGCGCCCTGCTTGAGGAACAGGAAGGCGGCGGTGCCTCCGGCGTTCTCACAGCCGACGTGGATGGCCAGCGGGTCGTTGTCGTTCTCCCGGCAGATGACCACCCACGCGTCCACGTTGGCGCGGGCCATGGCCTGGGGCAGCAGCTTCTGGATGCGCTCCTTGCGGATGCGGGGCCAGGCGTCCTGGGACGCGATGGGGTCGGCGGGCGCGGCGCTGGCGATGGGGGCGGCGAGGAGCAGGGCGGAGAGCAGGGCGTGCCGGACGCGAGTCATGCGGGGAGCAGTCCTTTCGGGAAGGAACGTCATCATCCCCGAGCGCCTGGCGGGAAGGGACGCGCGCGGCGTGAAGTCGTGTGGCGTGCGTGCGAAGAACCGTGCGAAGCCCACCATCGGGCGGCACCATGCAAGCGTTGTCGCCGTGGCTCGTTTAAGGTGTGTCCATGGCCAAGAGCACGTCCCAGAAGCGTCCGTCGAAGGCGAAGAAGCCCGCCGCGTCGAAGGCGAAGGCGAAGAAGGCCGCTGCCCCGAAGAAGGCCGCATCGAGGACGAGCGCCGCGCCCCGTCGCGCCAGCGCGCCGGTGTCTGAGCCCACCGTCGAAACCCCTCGGCCCCCCGTGCTGGAAGCCGAGCCCGTCCTCGCCGACGAGCCCACCTCCGGACGCCCGGGCCCCAAGGCGCTCCCGTCCGGCGAGCCCGCGGGCCGGGTGCTGCCCTTCGAAATCGACCCCAAGCGCATGGAAGAAGGGCTGCGCAAGCTCCAGGGGGAGATGGTCCACTGGGCCAACAAGGGCCGCTACACGCGGGTGCGTTTCAAGTTCCGGGGCAAGCAGCTGCTTCCGGACCTGCCGCTGGCCGCCGTGGTGGCCGCGGAGGGACTCACGTTCTACTGGGGCGGCATCCTGCGCGTGCTCATCGCCAACGTGGTGGGCGGCAGCGTGTTCCAGGTAGAACTCGTGAATGACGCGGAGAAGCGCGTCCAGGCGGGCAAGGAGGCCCTGCTGTCGGGAGACGTGGACCAGGCGCTGGTGCTCTTCCGGGAAGCCGTGGCCATGGACCGTGACTTGCCCTCCGCGCACCTCAACGTGGGCGTGGCCCTGAAGCTCAAGGGCGACCGGGAAGGGGCCTTGGAGGCGTTCGAAAAAGCGAAGGAAAGGGACCCGGAAGGACCGGTAGGCGCCGAAGCAGAGCGCCTGGCCGCTCCCCTGCGTCCGCAGGGCTGAAAAAGGCTCGCTCAAGCGTTCAAAAAAGAGTCCCTTTCCGGCATCCCGCCGTTCGGGGCGGAAGCCCCTTGTTTCCCCTGTTGACGCTGGGAAATCCAGGGGTTACGAACGCTCACTCACTGGACGGCGGCCCCTATTCGCGGGCCCCTCCGCAGACTTCCAGAGCTCATGGCTGACGACACGACTGACAAGCCGGCATCGCCCTCCGCGCCTCCTCCCCCGGACAGCGCTGGAGAGCTCATTCCCGTCAACATCGAAGACGAGATGCGCCGTTCGTATCTCGACTACTCCATGTCCGTCATCGTGGGGCGCGCGCTGCCCGACGTACGTGACGGACTCAAGCCCGTGCATCGCCGCGTGCTGTACGCGATGAATGACTTGGGCAACCTCCACAACCGGGCCTACAAGAAGTCCGCCCGCGTGGTGGGTGACGTCATCGGTAAGTACCACCCGCACGGTGACTCGTCGGTGTACGACGCCATGGTGCGCCTGGCGCAGGAGTGGAGCCTTCGCTACCTGCTGGTGGACGGCCAGGGCAACTTCGGCTCGGTGGACGGCGACTCGCCAGCGGCCATGCGCTACACGGAAGTGCGCATGGAGCGGCTGGCGGAGGACCTGCTGGCGGACATCGACAAGGAGACGGTGGACTTCGGTCCCAACTACGACGACTCGCTGGAAGAGCCGCTCGTCCTCCCGTCGAAGTTCCCCAACCTCCTGGTCAACGGCAGCAGCGGCATCGCGGTGGGCATGACCACCAACATCCCGCCGCACAACATGACCGAGGTCATCAGCGGCACGCTGCACCTCATCGACAACCCGGGCTGCACGGTCCGGGACCTGATGGAGTTCATCACCGGTCCGGACTTCCCCACCGGCGCCATCATCACCGGGCGCGAGGGCATCGTCCGCGCCTACGAGACGGGCCGCGGTCAGGTCACCATCCGGGCGCGCTCGGACATCGAGACCTCCAAGAAGGGTGACCGCGAGGCCATCATCTTCACGGAGATTCCGTACCAGGTGAACAAGGCCCGGCTCATCGAGAAGATCGCCGAGCTGGTGCGCGAGAAGAAGCTGGAGGGCATCAGCGACATCCGCGACGAGAGCGACCGCCAGGGCATGCGCATCGTCATCGAGCTCAAGCGCGATGCGATTTCGCAGGTGGTGCTCAACAACCTGTACACGATGACGTCGCTGGAGACGACCTTCGGCGCGGTGATGCTGGCCATCGACGGGGGCCAGCCGCGCACGCTCAACCTGAAGGAGATGCTGGACCGGTTCATCGCGCACCGCCGCGACGTGGTGACGCGCCGCACGCGCTACGAACTGCGCAAGGCGCTGGCGCGCATGCACATCGTCGAAGGCCTGCTCGTCGCGCAGGACCTCATCGACCTGGTGGTCAGCCTCATCCGCGCGTCCAAGGATCCGGACGAGGCGCGCTGGGGCCTGATGCACATCCTGTCGCCCGCGCTGTACGAGCACGAGCGCTTCGTCAACCTGGAGCGCATCGACTACGCGAAGGCGAAGGCGCAGATGGAGCTGCTCGTCTCCCGCGCGCGCAACGAGGAGCCCAGCTACGGCGGCCTGGCGCACAAGTACGAGGGCGCGGGCTTCAGCGAGGGCCAGGCGCAGAACATCCTGGAGATGCGCCTGCAGCGGCTCACCGGCCTGCAGCGCGAGGAGCTGTTCCGCGAGTTGATTGGCCTGGTGCGCGACATCGCGCGGCTGCAGGACATCCTGGCCAACGAGCGCAGCCTGCTCAACGTCATCAAGACGGAGCTCGTGGAGATTCGCGAGCGCTACGGCGACAAGCGCCGCACGGAAATCACCGGCGCCGTGGATGAGATGACCAGCGAGGACCTCATCGCCGAAGAGACGATGGTGGTGACGCTGTCGCACACGGGCTACATCAAGCGCTCGCCGCTGACCGAGTACCGGGCGCAGAAGCGTGGCGGACGCGGGAAGACGGGCGCTGCGACGAAGGAAGACGATTTCGTCAGCAAGCTGTTCGTGGCCAGCACGCACGCGTACCTGATGCCCATCACCACGAAGGGCAAGCTGTACTCGCTGAAGGTGCACCAGATTCCGCAGGCCAGCCGCACGTCGCGCGGCAAGGCCATGGTGAACCTGGTGCAGTTCGGAGAGGGCGAGCGGCTGGCGCAGGTGCTGGTGACGCGTGACTTCCCGGAGAACCGCTACGTCTTCTTCGTGACGAAGCGGGGCGTGGTGAAGCGCACGGACCTGAGCGCGTTCGAGAACGTCCGCTCCAGCGGCATCATCGCGCTGGGCATCGACGACGGTGACGAGCTGGTGGCGGTGATGATTACCGACGGCAGCAAGGACATCCTGCTGTCGACGGCATCGGGCATGAGCATCCGCTTCCCGGAGACGGAGGTCCGCTCCATGGGCCGCCAGGCCTACGGCGTGAAGGGAATCACGCTGGAGGACGGCGACGAGGTGGTGGGCGCCGACGTGGTGGAGACGGACGCGGCCATCCTCACGGTGACGGAGAACGGCTACGGCAAGCGGACGCAGGAGGCCGAGTACCGGCAGCAGGGCCGTGGCGGCAAGGGCATCATCGACATCAAGACCACCGAGCGGAATGGCAAGGTGGTGGGTCTGCTCCAGGTGAAGGAGTCGGACGAGGTGATGATTGTCACCAACGGCGGCATGCTCATCCGCATGCGGGTGAAGGAGATCTCCGTCATCGGCCGCAACACGCAGGGCGTGCGGCTGATTGCCCTGGAGAACGAGCAGGAGAAGGTCATGGCCATCTCCAAGCTGCCCGAGAGCGACGAGTCCGAGGAGAACGGCGAGGCGGTGGCGCCGGTCGAGGGCGCGCTGCCCACGGCGGAGGCCAGCGCCTCGGAGGCGACTGACGCCGCCGCGCCTGCGGACGCCACGGCTGAGGCGGCGGCGCCTGCGGAAGCCGTTGTCGAGTCGCCCTCGGCGTCTGGGGAGGGCGGCACCCCGGGTGGCGAGGAGCCCACGCAGGGCTGAGCCGTTCGCAGTGAGGAGCGGGGGCCCACGGGCTCCCGCTCCTGTGTCACCCGTGGGGCACTGTCTCAGGGCCTCACGGGCGTTGAATCGCCAGATTCGGTGCTTCGCCACCTCGACGGCGTAGGTGGAGCCCATGTCCGCGACGGGACCGTCCTTGTCACAGGCGCCGTCCTTGACGGTGAACCGGACGAAGACCACGCCCTCTGGCCCTGGGGCCACTGTCACGTCAAACGACTCCCGTCGATACAGGCACACCTCGTCGGGTGTGGCGCCTCGGTGAGGCTTCACACCCAGCGGGCGGAAGTCGTCCATCGCCAGCGAGATGGCCGCCGCCAGGTCCGCGGGAATCCGCACGCGTCCATCGGCTGGGAGGTCGATGGGGAGCGTGAACCGGGCCGCCTCAGCCGCGGGCGCACGCTCCGGTTTCAGTGGCCGGTGGAAGAGGCCACAGGCGGGCAGCGTGAGGCAGAGGCAGAGCCGCAGGCGGCGCGACATGTTCCCTCCTGACTCCGGCAACATGGAGTTCAAGCTTCATCGACGGGAGTGATGAAACCAATGAGCTTCCAGGTCTTTCCTTGCCGAACGTACACTTCGTCAGGGCGGCCAGGGTCATCCATGTGCGGTATCAGCTTCATGACTCGGCACTCTGCGTCGAACTGGATGCGGATGACCCAGCGCTGATTTTTCGCGCGCCTGTCCTCAGGAGACATGGGGGAAGGGAACCACGGATGGCTGTGGTAATCCGCGAGGATTGAGGCGTAGCCCCGAGAGTCATTGACGTATCGAGGGGAGTGGCAGCTCTTTCGCTTGTCCTCGAAGACAATCGTCGTCCGACCCTATGGAGATGGAAAGCTGGCGTAGTGCATGCCATCCCGCAGCGTGTAGATGGCACCGCAGTATTCCTGGCCGAAGTCCTTCGCCCGGGCGCCATCCATCTCCATGATGGCCGGGCAGGGTTGGTCGATGACGTCATCAATGTCACGAGAAGGGTGAATCGCTGGCCAAGGGCCCCGTCCCCATACATCGCCATTCTTGCGGCCAAAGTAATGCCCGGTGCCTGTCCGAACGTACGACTGGCCATTGCATCCAAGTGCCAGGACTGGCAATACGAGTCGACTGTTCCTCATGGTCCCCTCAGAGGCACTTCGTCAGCGTAACGCGGGAGGATGGTAGCTCAGCGCAGTTCCGCTGGAAGCCGGCTGGCATCCAGCTTCGGCACACCCACCTGCGTCACCGCCTGCGCGCCAAACCAGTTCGCCAGCGCGGCGCAGCGCTCGAACGGCAGTCCTCGCAGCAGTCCCAGCGTGAAGCCAGCGAGGAAGCAGTCCCCCGCGCCCGTGGCATCCACTTCCTCCACCGCAACCGTGGGCACGTCGATGCGCGCATCCGCCGTGAACACCGTGCAGCCCCGCGCCCCACGCGTCACCACCAGGCACGTCCGCTGACGTACCCGCTCGACGTCCATCGCCCGGGCTTCCTCCTCGCTGGCCTTCAGCACCCGGAGCCGCTCCAGCAGCCCCGCGAAAGGCGTGTCCTCCAGGCGGAGATTGAGCACCCGTCCGTCATCATCGAGCGCCCGAATCAACCCCTGCGCATCCGCCAGCACATGCCGCGCCCGCCCAGAGACATGGATCAGCGTCTCCGGCAGCACCTCACCCGCCACCCCGCAGGCCAGTGCCACGCGTGCGTCCACGGTGATGTCCGCAGGGCGAATCGGCTCCGCCTTCGCACTGACGCGAAGCGTCCGTGCCTCTCCCTCGAAGTCCGCGATGAACTGCGTGGTGCGCGTTCCCGGAACGATGCGCGGCGGATACCGGACCTGGTCCGCGTAACGGAAGTCCTCGCCGGCCACCGCGGCCACCGCGTACTCCAGCCCCATCGCATCCAGGACGGACGCGATGTACGCCGCCGACCCGCCGAGCGCATGTGTTTCCCGCCCGGGGCCATGCCGGAGCAGGTCGTGGCAGTAGCTCCCTACAACCAGCACATCGCGCAGGGATGCGTCACCCATGACGCGCGTTCTACTTCCGGGTGAAGTCCTTCGGCACGGGAACCCCCGCGGCCTTGTCGTCCGTCCAGGCGATGTTGAGAATCCACCAGCGCCGCCCATCGAAGACGAGCTGCAAGCTGTTGACGCCCGTGGTCATCACCGGCCCGTCCGCGGTTTCACGCGTCTCATACGCGCTCAGCACCTGGACCATGTCGCCATAGCCCGATGCCTGCCGGCGCGTCTCCTTCTCGAAGAACCCCCGCTTGTCGAAGGCCACAGCGGCGGAGGTGGCATAGTCATCCGGCGTGAAGGGCGTGGCCGCGGGCCCCTTGCCGTCCTTCGGGCGGCGGATGGGAATCATCTGCGCGCCCGGGTGGAAGAGGGCGCGGAAGCGATGCCAGTCGCGCGCCTGTCCCGCAGGGCCGCTGATGACGTCGTACAGCGCGGCGATGAGGGAGTCGATGGAGCGCACGTCCTCGGGGCGAGGCGCGGGGGCGAGCTGGAGCGCGCTCCGGGTTCGCTCGGCGGCGTCCTTCATCGGGTTGGGCGTGGAGACGGGAGGCTTCGGGGTCGCAGGCGGCTGCGCGAGGGCGGAAGGCGCGGCGAGCAGGGCGGCGGCACAGGCGGCGACGAGCGGGCGCGGCATGGGTGTCTCCACGGTGGCGGGAGGTGGCGGCCCACGAGGCTACTCCGGGCCGGGAAGGAGCGCTGTCGTCACCTGTTTCGCGCTTCACCGGGCGCCCGCGCGCAATCGGTGGAAGCGGGGGAGGCCGTCCGTTAGGGTTCCGGCCCATGGTACGACTCCTCCTGACCTCCCTGGTCCTGACCCTGGCCTCCCCCGCGCTCGCGGCGGAGACGCTCACCATCTACTCCGGCCGCAACGAGAAGCTGGTGGGCCCGCTCCTCAAGAAGTTCACCGAGAAGACGGGGGTCGAGGTGAAGGTGCGCTACGGCGAGACGCCGCAGCTCGCCGCCACGTTGCTGGAGGAGGGCGCGAAGACGCCCGCCGACGTGTTCTTCGCGCAGGACGCGGGGGCGCTCGGCGCGCTGGCGAAGGCGGGCCAGCTGCAGGCGCTGCCCAAGGAGACGCTGGACAAGGTGGATGCGCGCTTCCGCTCGCCGCAGGGCGTGTGGGTGGGCACCAGCGGCCGGGCGCGCGTGGTGGCCTACAACACGAAGAAGGTGAAGGCGGACACGCTGCCCAAGAGCATCCTCGGCTTCACGGATGCGAAGTGGAAGGGCCGCCTGGGCTGGGCGCCCACGAACGCCTCGTTCCAGTCCTTCGTCACCGCGCTGCGGCTGCTCAAGGGCGACGAGGCCGCGACGCAGTGGCTCAAGGGCATCCAGGCCAACGCGCCGCGCGTCTACAAGAACAACTCCGCCATCATCGAGGCGCTGGGGCGCGGTGAAATCGACGCGGGCTTCGTGAACCACTACTACCTGTACTCCGCGAAGAAGAACAAAGCGGACCTGCCCGTGGCCAACTACTTCGTCGCGGCGGGTGACCCGGGCGCGCTGGTGAACGTGGCGGGCGTGGCCATCCTCAAGGGCTCGAAGAACACCGACGCGGCGAAGAAGCTGGCCGCGTACCTGCTGGACGCCGAGGCGCAGACGTACTTCGCGCAGGAGACGTCCGAGTTCCCGCTGGTGTCTGGCGTGAAGCTGGCCGAGGGCCTGCCGGCGCTCGACAAGGTGGGCTCGCCCGACCTGGACCTGTCCAAGCTGGATGACCTGCGCGGCACCGTGAAGCTGCTCCAGGACAACGGCGTCCTCTGATGCGCCGTCGTGCCCCGGTGGGGTTGTGGGTGGCCGGCGTGGCCATGGCCGCGCTGGCGCTGGTGCCCGCGGTGTACCTGTGCGTGCGGGCCGTGGACGCGGATGCGGACGCATGGGGCCTGCTGCTGCGAGACAGGACGTGGGGCCTGATGGGCCGCACGTTGGGGCTCGCGGCGGCGGTGACGGGCTGCGCGGCGCTGTTGTCGCTGCCGCTGGCCTGGCTCACCGCGCGCACGGACCTGCCAGGGCGCCGTCTGTGGACGGTGTTGCTGTGTGTGCCATTGGCGGTGCCCACGTTCGTCAGCGGCTACGTGCTGCTGGCGGCGTTTGGCGTGGGCGGCGCGCTGGAAGAACCCCTGACGCGCTGGGGCCTTCCGGTTCCACCCGTGTATGGCTTTCCCGGAGCGCTGCTGGCGCTGACGGTGTCGACGTATCCGTACTTCTTCCTCGCGCTGCGCGCCGGGCTGCTGTCCCAGGACCCGGCGTGGCTGGAGGGAGCGAGGAGCCTGGGGCTCACCCCCGCCCGGGCCTTCTTCCGCATCACCGTGCCCCTGCTGCGTCCGGCCTTCGCATCGGGCGCGCTGCTGGTGGGCCTGTACGTCCTCTCCGACTTCGGCGCGGTGGCGCTGCTGCAGTACGACGCTTTCTCGCGCGCCATCTACGTGCAGTACGAGGGCGCGTATGACCGCAGCTACGCGGCGCTGCTGGGATTGGCGCTGGTGTCCGTGACGGTGGGCGTGCTGGCCCTGGAGCTGTGGCTGCGCGGCCGTGCGGGCTACCACCGCAGCGCGAAGGGCGCCGCTCGGGCCTCCTCGCTCGTGCGGCTGGGCCGTTGGCGCGTGCCGGCGCTGCTCTTGTGCGGCGCGGTGGTGGCGGTGGGCGTGGCGCTGCCAGTGGGCATCCTCGTCTACTGGGGCGTGCAGGGGCTGTCGGTGGAGTCGGGGCCGATGATGGGGCCCGCGTGGAACTCGGCGAGTGCTTCCATGCTGGGCGCGGTGGCGGCGGTGGTGGGCGCGCTGCCGCTGGCCTTCCTCGCGGTGCGCTACCCGAGCCGCCTCACGGTGGCGCTGGAGCGCGTGTCCTACGCGGGCTATGCGCTGCCGCCCATCGTGCTGGCGCTGTCGCTCGTCTTCCTGGGCGTGCAGGCGGTGCCCTTCCTCTATGGCACCCTGGTCATGCTGGTGCTGGCCTACGTGGTGCGCTTCCTGCCGCAGGCGGTGGGCGTGGTGCGGGCGTCGCTGCTCCAGCTCAACCCGCACCTGCCGGAGGCCGCGGCGTCGCTGGGCCAGCCTCCGTCCGGCGTGCTGCGCCGGGTGACGGCGCCGCTGCTGCGGCCGGGGCTGCTGGCGGGCGCGGCGCTCGTCTTCCTCACGGCGATGAAGGAGCTTCCGGCCACGTTGCTGCTGGCGCCCATCGGCTTCGAGACGCTCGCCACGCGCGTCTGGGGCGCCACGGCCGAGGGCCGCTTCGCCGAGGCCGCGCTGCCGGCGCTGGTGCTGATGGCCGTCTCCACGCTGGGTGTGGGACTGCTGGTGTCGCAAGAGGGCAGCTCGTCCCCGAGTTAAGCCAAAGCGCCCGGGCTCGCGGGAACGCGGTAGGGTGCGCCGCCCGCCATGCCTCTGCTTTCGCTCGACGACGTCACCCTTCGTTATTCCTCCAGCGGTACCGCCGCGGTGGACGGCCTGTCCCTGGCGGTGGAGCCCGGCGAAGTGCTGGCGCTGCTGGGCCCGTCGGGGTGTGGCAAGACGACGACGCTGCGGCTGGTCGCGGGCTTCGAGCGCCCCAACAGCGGCACCGTCACGTTGGAGGGCCGCACCCTGGCCAGCCCTGGCGCCTTCGTGCCGCCCGAGCAGCGCAGCGTGGGCATGGTGTTCCAGGACTACGCGCTCTTTCCGCACCTGTCCGTGGTGGAGAACGTGGCCTTCGGCCTCACCGCGATGCCGCGTCAGGAAGCCCGCGCCCGCGCGAGCAACATGCTGAAGCTCTTCGGCCTGGAGGGCTTCGAGTCGCGCATGCCACACGCGCTCTCGGGCGGACAGCAGCAGCGCGTGGCGCTGGCCCGGGCGCTGGCTCCCGGGCCTCGGGTGCTGCTGTTGGACGAGCCCTTCTCCAGCCTGGACAGCGCGCTGCGGGCCTCCACGCGGATGGAGGTCCGGCGGGTGCTGAAGTCGCTGGGGGCCACGGTGATGCTCGTCACGCATGACCAGCAGGAAGCCATGGCCTTCGCGGACCGGCTGGCGGTGATGCGGGCGGGCAAGGTGGAGCAGGTGGGCACACCGGAGGCCGTCTACGCCACGCCGCGCACGGCCTTCGTGGCGTACTTCCTGGGCGGCACCAACCTGCTGCCGGGTGTGGGCTTCGGCAATGGCGCCCGGACGCTGCTTGGCATCCTTCCGGTGACGGGCGCGCCAGCGAAGGGCAACGTGCTGCTGTCGCTGCGTCCAGAGGCGATGCGACTGGTGCCGGACACGGATGGCGTCGCGTTGGGCGGCGCGCTGCGAGCGGAGGTGTTGGCGCGCGAGTTCCAGGGCCCCGCCGCCGAGTTCACCGTGGCGTGCAACGGCCTGGAGCTCACCGTGCGCGGCGCGCCGGACCTGCCGCTGCGCGCAGGTGACCGGGCGCGGCTGGAGGTGGTGGGGCGGGCAATGGTGTTGGAGGACACTCCGGACTGAGCCTGGCTGTCCCTCGGGCGGCCGGACGGCATACGCTGGGTGTGGGCCGGGGCCGCAATCACCCGGGCCCTTCATGCGTAGAGGTAGGTATGAACATCGCAGGCCTTCGTGGAATGGGGAGCCGTTTTTTCCGGTACGTGCGCGACCCGCACGTAGCGCTCTGGCGGAAGCTCGCTGGCGTGATGGCGGTGGTCTACTTCCTGTCGCCCGTGGACGCGCTGCCGGACGTGATTCCGGTACTCGGCTGGTTGGATGACCTGGGCGTGCTGTCCGCCGCCGCCTTCTTCATGGTTCGCGAGGTGCAGCGCCACCAGATTGTCATCCCGGGAGAGGCTGCGCAGCCGGGTGTCGCCGCCCCGGCGCGCAGCAAGACGGTCTGAGTCGCCGGGCACCCCCGTGACGCGGGGTGAGAGGCTCTTGCCGGGTCCCGGGCACCCGTGGTTTGTGCGCCAGGAAGACTGTTGCACGGAGCCTGGATGTCCGGTTCGCAGGGAAGTGTCGTTCTCATCACCGGTGCGTCGTCCGGCATCGGCAAGGCGTGCGCGGAGCTGCTGAGCGCGCGTGGCCACATCGTCTACGGCACCAGCCGCCGTCCCGTGGAGGCCGCGCCGCCGGGCTACCGGATGCTGGAGCTGGACGTCACCCAGGACGACTCCGTGCAGCGAGCCGTGGAGACGGTGCTGTCGCGTGAGGGCCGCATCGACGTAGTGGTGAACAACGCGGGTCATGCGCTCGCGGGCGCCGCCGAGGACACCTCCATCGAAGAAGCGCGCGCGCAGTTCGACGCCAACTTCCTGGGCGCGCTGCGCGTGTGCAAGGCGGTGCTGCCTTCAATGCGCGAGCGGCGCTCTGGCCGCATCATCCAGGTCAGCTCCCTGGGCGGGCAGGTGGGGTTGCCCTTCCAGTCGCTCTACAGCGCCAGCAAGTTCGCCCTGGAGGGCTTCACCGAGGCGCTGCGCCAGGAGGTGGCCGAGTTCGGCATCGAGGCGACGCTGGTACAGCCCGGAGACGTGCGGACGCAGCTCACCCAGAACCGCGTGTGTGTCGTGAAGGCGGGCGCGGGCTCCGTGTACCAGGAGCGCTTCGAGGCCGTGCTGAAAGCCATCGAGAACGGCGAGCGCGAGGGACTCGCCGCCGAGGACGTGGCGAGGAAGGTGCTGGAGGTGATGGAGCGCGGAGCGCCTCGCGTGCGCTACCCGGTGGCCCAGCTGGCGCAGCGCGTGGCGGTGGTGGCGAAGGCCGTGCTGCCCTCGCGCACCTTCGAGCAGATCCTCATGTCCATCTACGGCCTGCGCCGCCGCTGACCGAGGCTAGAACCGGCCCACCATCGATACGCCTGTGCCCCCACGCGACGTGGTGAGCGGCGCCAGCGTCACCTGGGGCGCGTCCGGAAGGTCGAAGTTCCGGGAGAGGTACGTGGTGAGGGCCAGGCCGCCCAGCACGCCGATGCCGCTGCCCACGAGGATGGCGTCTCCCGCGTCGTTGCCCGCGGTGAGGTAGACGGCGCTCGCGCCCACCAGTCCGCCGAGGATGCCGCCCGCGTCGATGATGAGCATGCGGCCTCGGGACACCGGCACGTACTTCGACAGGATGGCCATCGACAGGATGCCCGCGGCGGTGGCGCCCAGCTCGACAGCGAAGAAGCCCTGCGTGTCATTGTTGTCCGAAGTCGCCAGAAACAGCGCCGTCACCGCGCCGGCCCAGAGGCCACCCGAGTTGGCCAGGGACACCTGTCCCGAGGTGGGGTTCACCAGGTGCGCCAGCAGGACGCCCACGCCGGTGAAGCCCGCCCCGCCGAGGATGGCGGAGCCCAGGGCATTGTCACCATCCAAGTCGAAGGCGAGCAGTGTCGCGACACCGAACCAGAAACCCCACACGGTGCCGGAGTTGATGACGGCGGCTTGTCCGTCCGTCACACCGCCCCGGGTGAGAAGCAGCGAGCTGGCGGCGCCCGCTCCTGCGCCCAGCAGTGACACCGCGGCGTAACCCTGGCCGCTGCAATCTCCGATGGCGCACAGGAGGACGCCTTGGGTTACCCCGTGCAGCGTCTGCACCACGACGAGAGAGGCACGCGCGGCGCTGGAGTGGGGCTCTCTCCCCACCGCGCTCGCGGCGGCGGTGGCCAGCCGCCCCCCGGGCGCGAGCCGTGTCCGGGAGAGCCGGGCCAGCTCGATGGCATATGGGTGCTGTGGACAGGCCGCGAGCACTCGCTCGAACAGCGCCAGCGCCTTCGCGTCGTTGCCGCTCACGAGCGCATCGAAGCCAGCCGAGTAATCCGCCTCGGAGCTGGCCGCACAGGCATCGGGCGTGGACACCAGGGGCGGTGCGGTGACCGTCTCCGGTGCCGTGGCCTCGGAAGAGGGCGGAGTCTCCGGGGGCTGAGCGGAGAGCGTGGCAAGCAGGATGAGCGTGGCGAGCGTCATGGCGCCCGGCACTGTATGCGAAGCGCGGCGGCGGCATGTATCAGCCATGCCGCCGCCTTTTCGCGGTGCGTCAGCGCGCTGCCAGCGTGTCGACGTGCTCACGCAGGGCCACCTCGTTGCCCAGCCGGCCGTTGAGCCCGACGAGCGGCTTCGCGGCCTGCTCGATGCGGCCCCGGGTGCGCGGCCCCGCCGCGGCCAGCCACGCCACGCCCAGCGCCAGCTCCGCCACCTGTGCATCGCCGCTCAGGCTGGCGGCCAGGGACAGCAGGGCCTCCACCGCCTTCTTCACCTGCGCGCCATGCAGCGGATGGCTGCTGGTGATGCCCTCGCGCAGCAGCGTCAGCAAGGCCAGCGCCGTGGCACGCGCCTGTCGCACGGGCTCGGAGCCTTCGCCGGTGCCTTCCCAGAGCCCGTTGGCGAGCTGCCGAGACAGCAGTCCCTCCGCGCCCGTGTCGACACCGCCCTCGGCCGCCGGAGCCTCGTCGCGGTACGCGTCGGATTCCCCGAACTCCGCCTCCTTCATCGGCTCTGGAGGCTGACCGCCGCCGAAGAAGTTGGAGAGGATTCCTCCCTTATTGCGCTTCTTTTTCATGGCGTCGGCCTTGCCCTGTTCACGCCGCTCGCTCCTCATGATCATCCAGTCCGTGGTGCCGCCATCGGCATCGATGGAGGGCGTGCTCTGCGCGGGCGCGGGCGGGGGCGGCATGGCGCCACTCGCGGCCATCCGTCCGCGACGGGGGACGGCGCCACCGATCGCGGCCTCCTCCTTCTGTGCGCCGAACATGGCCCAGCCCGCGGGGGCGTTCACGGGGATGACGCGCGTCTTCGCCTGTCCCGAGTTCCGCCGCTCGCCCTTGCGCTCCTCCACCACGACGAACGAGGTGTACCGGGTGACAATCTGGTGCGCGACGGCCAGCTCGACGATGCGCTGTTTCATGGACTCCGCGCGGCGTCCGGTGAGCTGCGCGGCCTCCCAGCCCCGGATGCGCTCGGCGGCCCACAACTTCTCCACCGCCGGCCGGTCCGACACCGCGGGCAGGTCCACGCGGACGGTGAGCGAGAAGGGCTCCCGTCCCGAGCGCCCACGCAGCGTCACCGTGCCCGTCCCGGGCGAGGCATAGCGGCCCAGCAGCGTCCAGGGCACGCCATCCACCAGGGGGGGCAGCTCGGCGGGCGCCAGCTCCGCGCACTCCACGCCGTCGAAGTGGACCTCCAGCTCGGTGACGCGAGGTGCCAGCGCGCGGGAGAACTGCGCCACCACCTTGTCGTCGATGCGCTCGCCCGGGTGGATGAACTCCACGTCGCCGCCCGTCTGCTTCGCCATGTCCCGCAGCAGCACGTCGCTGACGTTGGTGCCGATGCCGAACGAGTACACCCGTGCCGTCTTCCGAGCCTCGAGCACGGCGCGCAGGATCTCCGACTCGTTGCCCACCTGTCCGTCCGTGAGCAGCACGATGACGCCGTCGGGAGCCGCCTGCACCGCGGCGCGCATGGGCGCGAGCAGCTCCGTGCCGCCATCCGCGTTCAGCGCGGCCACCCATCGGTCCGCCTCCTCGAGCGTGCGCTGCGTGAAGGGCACGGGCTCGGGCTGGAACGACCGGAAGTGATTCTCGAACGCGATGACGTTGAACCGGTCGCCCTCGCGCAGGTGGCGCAGGCACAGCCGGAGCGCGGCCTGGGCCTGGGGCAGGCTCTCGCCGGCCATGGAGCCGGAGACGTCCACGACGAACACCACCTCCTGCTTGGCCGGCGCGGAGGCCATGGCCAGCAGGTCCGGCACCACGGTGAGCGCGAAGGTGCCCGGGCCTCCCTCGCCCTTGCGGTGCGTGACGAGCGGCGTGAACACCGCGCTGCTGTCCGGGCTGCGCAGGCTCAGCACCAGGTCGCGGTCCAGGGACACCTCGCCGCGCGAGAAGCCAACGCGCACGCGGGTGCCTTCCTCCCGGGTGACGGTGATGGCGTGGGACGGGCTCTCCACCACCACCTCGCGGCCCAGGTCCACGAGCAGGTCCATGCGCAGGCCGTAGTGCACGTTGCCCACGGGCGGGGTGATGCGGTCCGCGTCCGGCACCTGGGCCGTGGGCGCTTCACTGCCGTGGCCGGTGCGGTCGCCCGTGGTCGCACCGGGGATGTAGCGAGGCGCCACCAGCGTGGGCAGCATCCAGCGCACGCTACCTTCCTCGGCGGTGACGGCCTGGAGGAACTCCACCTCCACCACCGTCTCCTCGCCGGGCAGCAGGTTGCCCACCTGCGCGGTGAAGACGTTGCGGCGCTCCTCGTCCAGCAGGGCCGCGCCGTGGCCCGCGGTGACGGCGTCGTCGTAGGTCCGGAAGGCCTCTTCACGCTCCCGCACCACGCCTTCAAGGCGCCGCCCGGCGCACGTCATGGAGAAGGCGGAGAGGGTGCCATCCGAGGGCAGGGGGAAGGTGTAGATGGCCTCCACCGGCTGGTACTCGTCGTTGCGATAGCGCTGGCGAACGCGCACGCGTGCATGTCCGCCGAGGAGCTCGCCCGTGACTTCGACACCCTGGAGGGGGACCTGCGTGCCGTTGCGCGTGTACAGCCCTGCCTTCTCGTTGGTCATGGCTTCTCCCTTTCCTGGAACTCCGCGATGAGGGCGCGAACGCGTTCCGCGAGCGCCCGAGTCTTCGTGTCCGCTGCTTCCGAGACGTGCAGCTCCAGCCCTGGGAGAAGTTCCCAGCGCTCGTAACGCTTCAGGCCCGTGGCCGGGGGCGGGGGCGCTTGCTGTGGCGCCACCACGGCGGGCCCCGGCGCCGGCTGCGCGTACACCGGGGGGGTGGGTGTCGCGTCTGAATCGGCGAGCTGGCGCAGCTCATCGAGGCTCAGGCGCTGCAGCTCCGCCTGGATGGCATCCAGGGGAAGGAACCGCGCCTGCAGGACGCGGATGGCCTTGAGCCGCACGAGGTGCTCTTCCCCGTACACGGTGTCGGGTCCCCGGAAGGGGGGCGCGGGAAGCAGGCCGCGTTGGACGTAGTAGCGCACCGTCCGCGGCGAGACGCCCACCGCCTCGGCCAGCTCCGTCAGCTTCCATTCGCTCTGTGTCTTCGGCGTGCTCACGGTTCAGACAGTACGACTCGACATTCTGAGTGTCAAGCTGCCACTGACGAATTGGCAGTAGCGGTGGCTGGAACGCGAGGGCCCCAGCTCAGCGGCATCTCGACAGTGTTGCTGCCAAGTCATGACACCCGGCGCTTGTCCGCTGTCATGACCCGGTGGCGGGCGAAGGGCGCGGAGGTGTTGCGTCAGTCGGGGTGGGGTGGAACAGAGGAGGGCATGAATGGCCTCGCGGAAGTCGTGGACCTCTCTTCCATCCGGCTCATCGGCACGGCGGTGACGCCCGCGGTGATGGTGTCGGCGTGTGGCATCGTGGCGACGGGGTTGGACAACCAGATTGCGCGCATGACGGCGCGCATCCGGGAGATGGCGCGGGAGTGGCGGCTGCTGCCGGAGGGGCACACCCGGCGCGCGGTGTTGCGCCAGGAGGTCGCCATCCTGGACCGGCGGCACGCCATCCTCGCCCGGGCGATTGCCTTCACCTACACGGCGCTGCTGGCCTTCGTGGTGACGTCGCTGCTGTACCTGACGAAGCGGCAGACGCAGCTGCCCGAGGCCCTGCCGGTGGTGTCCTTCTCGTTGGGCGTGGTGCTGCTGGGCGCGACGGCGCTGCTCGTGCTGGCGTCGCTGCGGCTGAGCCGGCGGGCCATCAAGCTGGAGCGGCAGGAACTCTTCGACTAGCGGCCGTCAGGACAGGCCGCCCGCGGGAGGTCCCTCTTCTTCATCCTCGGCGTATCGCCGGTTCTCATGTCCATCGTCGGCCTGCTCCAGGTGGGCCTTCACGCCGCTGAGCGTGCGCAGCAGGTCGAGCGGGATGGGCAGGATGGTGTGATTGCCACCGGTGGTGATTTCCACCAACGTCTGGAGGTAGCGGAGCTGGAGGGTGGCCGGGTAGCGGCCGAGGACCTTGGCGGCCATGGAGAGCTTCTCGGCGGCCTGGTGTTCGCCCTCGGCGGCGATGATTTTCGCGCGGCGCTCGCGCTCGGCTTCGGCCTGCCGCGCGATGGCCCGCTGCATCTCCGCAGGCAGGTCGATGTGCTTCACCTCCACGTTGGACACCTTGACGCCCCACGGGTCGGTGCGTGCATCGAGCACCTGCTGAATCTCGTGGTTGATGCGCTCCCGCTCGGAGAGGAGTTGGTCCAGCTCCACCTGGCCCAGGATGGAGCGCAGCGTTGTCTGGGCGAGCTGGCTGGTGGCATAGAGGTAGTCCTCCACCTGGAGCACGGCCTTGTCCGCGTGGATGACGCGGAAGTAGACGACGGCGTTGACCTTCACGCTGACGTTGTCCCGGGTGATGACGTCCTGTGGGGGCACGTCACGGGCCACGGTGCGCAGGTCGATGATGACCATGCGCTCCACGAAGGGGATGAGCCAGCGGAAGCCCGCGCGCTTGAGCCCCACGAAGCGCCCGAGCCGGAACACCACGCCGTTCTGGTACTCATTGACGATTCGCACCCCCGACAGGAAGAGCAGGAACAGGATGGCGACGGGGATGAGCACTCCGAACAGTCCGGTCAGTTGCATCAGGTCGGTACCTCGTCGACGAAGAGGGTGAGTCCTTGCATGCCTCGCACCACCACGTGCGCGCCGGAGCTGATGGGTGCGGTGGACGTGGCGCTCCAGCGCTCTCCGTGAATGAACACCTCGCCGCCCTCCGGTGTCACCGGGGCCAGGGCGGTGCCTCGCTCACCCACGAGCCCCAGGTCGCCACCTTGCTGGGGGAGCCGCCGCGTCTGCGCGCTCCGGTAGGCGACGTAAGCCGCCGCACCCGCCAGCGCCACGGTGGTGGGCACCAGCCACGTCCACGACACCTGGAAGGAGCGGTCCACGAACCACTCCGGGTCGAAGCGGTCCACGAGGAACAGGCCGCCCAGGCCCAGCAGCACCACGCCCGCGGCGCCGAGCAGTCCACTGGTGACGAACAACTCCGCGATGATGAGGGCCGCGCCCGCCAGCATCAACAGCACCGCGCCCGCGCGGACAGGCAGCGCGGACGACGCCACCAGCGCCAGGACCAGCGCCACCACGCCCATGAGCCCCGGGGCAATGGCGCCCGGATGTGACAGCTCCACCACGAACCCCAGCGCGGCCAGCAGGAACAGCAGGTAGACGATGGCTGGATTGGCGAGCGCGTGCACGGTGCGCTGGGACAGCGTGGGCTCCAGCGTGACGATGTGCGCATCCCGCGTGGAGAGCCGCACGGACTCGCCGCCCGCCACCGTCACACGCCGCCCGTCCGCCTGCGTGAGGAAGTCCGCCTCGGTGGGCGTGACGTACTCCACCACGCGCAGTGCCCGCGCGTCGTCCGCGGAGACGCTGACGCTGTCGCGCACGGCGGAGGCGGCCCACTGCACATTGCGGCCCCGCTGCTGGGCAATGCTCTCCGCGAACGCGACGGCGTCGTTCTCCACCTTGCGGGCCAGTTGCTCGCCGCCCACGGCTTCCGGGGACTGGCCGGAAGGGCCCACCACCGGGTGTGCGGCCCCGATGTTGGTGCCCGGCGCCATGGCCGCGACGTTGGACGCCAGGGCGATGAAGACGCCCGCGCTGCCCGCGTGTGCGCCGGAGGGGCCGACCCAGACGAGCACCGGGACAGGTGACGCGAGGAAGGCCCGGACGATGTGGCGCGTGGCCTCCAGCGAGCCGCCGGGGGTGTCCAGTCGCACGAGCAACGCGTCATGCCCCGCGGCCGTGGCGCGTGCCACGCAGTCGGACAGGTAGCCGCCGGTGCCGGCGTCGACCACGCCCTCCAGGTCGCAGCGCGCCACGGTGGGCTGGCCGTTCCTCGTGGGCGCATCGGCCGCGGGTGCGAGCAGGCCCGCCATGAGGACACACAGGAGGGCCGGACCCGCGAGTCTCCACCGTGCCCGTTGGTGCATCTCACACCCCCTGGAGGCTGGCGGGGTTGAAGGAAGCAGGGACGATGCCGCGCTGGGGCAAGGGGCGCAGGGCTGCCAGTTGCTTGATCATCCGCAGGTGGTCCACGAGCAGCCGAGGCATGAGGAAGTGCTGACGCACGTGCTCGTGTCCACGCGCGCCCAGCAGCCGGGCCTCGTCGGGACGGCGGAGCATGTGGAGCATGGCCTCTGCACATTCCTCCACGGTGTCCACGAGGACGCCGCCGGTGCCCTCGGGCAGCTGCATGGGAATGCCGCCCACGCGCCCGCCGACGACGGGGGTGCCCTTCCACAGCGTCTCCGAAACGACGAGCCCGAAGCCCTCGCGCAGGGACTTCTGGATGACGACGTCGGAGACGGCCTGGAGCGCGTTGACCTCGATGTTCCCCACGCCCACCAGGTTGGTGAGGATGTGGATGAGGCTGTCGCCCGCGGTGGCGTCGCGGAGTTCCTCGTACACGTCCCAGCCCTCCGGGTCGTCCAGGGCCAGTGAGCCCGCGAGCGCGAGCTGGAGGTCGGGGACGTGGGGCCGCACGCGCTGGTAGGCGCGGACGACACCGAGCGGGTCCTTCCACCGGTCGAAGCGGCTGACCTGGGTGACGAGGGGCCGGTGGGTGCGGATGCCAATCCACTCCAACACGTCGCGCGAGAGGGCCTCCGGCAGCGGGTGGTTCTTGGGACTGAGTGGGTCGATGGCGGGCGGGTAGATGCGGACGTCGGAGATGGGGAGCTGGGGTGGAATGAACTCCCGCATCGTGAAGATGGCGGCGTCGTAGGCGCGCAGGTAGGGCGACAGGAAGTCCCAGAAGGCCGGGTTGGGGTGCGAGGTGTCGATGTGGCAGCGCCATATCCAGCGCGCATCGAGATGGGGACTCAGCGCCGCGAGCACGGCGGGCTGCGGGTCATGGACGAAGACGAAGTCGTAGTTCTCCGAATCCGTGACGAGCCGGTGGGCGTTGAGCTGGGCGTTGGCCAGGTAGGTGGCCTTCTCGGACTCGGTGAGCTCGCCGGGGGCGCCTTGCAGGCCGTTGTGGATGCGCTTGGTGACCTGGAAGAAGGTGTCGTCGCCGTGGATGATCTTCCAGTCCGTGACGATGCCCAGGTCGTTGTAGAGCGGGACCAGGGAGCGGAGGATTTCGGAGACGCCGCCGCCGTAGGGCGTGGCGCTCAGGTGCATGCACCGGGCGCCCCGCAGGTCCTCGGAGAGCCGGTGCAATTCGTCGAGGAGTTCGTCGGGAGCAATCCCGCGATAGGTGGCAAGCGAACGCTTGCCAATGTCCACGACGTCCAGCATGGCCTCGGCCTCCCAGGTGAGCGCTCCAGGCAACGGTGCGCACGGGAAGCAGCATCATCCCGCGCCGTGTGACTGCCGGGCTGCTGTCCGGCACCGGGGGCAAGCCCCCGACGGTGTGCCCGGGCATCCGCTGGTGGACGTTCGCTGTCGTCGACAGATTGTCGATGGAGGGCACGCTCCCTAGGGTCCGTCCGCAACTCGATAAGGAGGCTACATGCGTCGTGCCGTTCTCATTGCCCTGGGCGTGGCAGTTGCTGCGCCCGCTTGCAAGACCACGCAGCCCGAAGGAACCGAGAATCGTCAGCCCTTGACGGGCCCGGATCAGATCCGCGAGCCCGTGCAGACGGTGCCGGATTCCCCCGCGGGCCCCGCGACGCCCCTGCCGGATATCGACGCGGGCACGCCGGAGACGCAGGAAACGCCGGCGGAGTAGTCCGCGCCAGGACGGTATTCATCGCCACGCGTGTGACCGTGACAGCGCAGCCAGGCTCGCGCACAGTTCGCGTCCGAAGCGGCACGCGGAAGGAGTCACGGTGCAGGCGACAGTCTACCTGGCGGAGCGGGTGTGGACGTTGGATGCGGCGCGGCCACGGGCCCAGGCGCTGGCGGTGCGGGATGGGCGGCTGCTGGCCGTGGGGACTCGCGAAGAAGCGGAGGCTGCCGCGGGCCCGAATGCGCGCCGGGTAGACCTGGGCGCCGCCACCGTGGTGCCGGGCCTCGTGGACGCGCACGCGCACATCCACGGGTTGGGCCGGAGCCTGACGACGGTGCGGCTGGAGAAGGCGGCCTCGGTGGATGAGGCCATTCGCCGGCTGACCGAGGCGCCCGCCTCCAGCTTCCAGGGAGACTGGCTGCTGGGAAGAGGGTGGGACCAGAACGAGTGGCCTGGTGGCGCCTTCCCGGGCCGCAAGGAACTGGACGCGCGCCTCCCCTCGACGCCCGTGTTCCTCACCCGGGTGGACCACCACGCGGCCTGGGTGAATGGCGAGGCCCTGCGGCGCGCTGGAGTCACCCGCGACACGCCGGACCCCGAGGGCGGCCGCATCCTCAAGGACGCGCACGGCGAGCCCACGGGCGTGCTGGTGGACAACGCCATGGACGTGGTCGCCGCCGCGATGCCTCCACCTTCCAGGACGCAGCTGGAGACTCGGCTGCGGGCCGCGCTGACCCGTTGCGCGCAGGTGGGGCTGACCGGGGTGCATGACGCGGGCATGGAGTGGGATGCCTTTCGCGTGCTCCAGGCATGGGACGCCGCGGGCACGTTGCCTCTGCGCGTCTACGCGATGGCGGCGGGCCAGGGTGACGAGCGGCACGCGTACCTCGAGCAAGGACCGTGGCAGGGGCGGATGCTGGCGATGCGCTCGGTGAAGTTCCTGGCCGACGGCGCGCTGGGGAGCCGGGGCGCGGCGCTGCACGACGACTACTGCGACGAGCCAGGGCAGTGGGGCTTGTGGCTGCTGCCACCCGAGGAACTCGCCTCACGCGCCCAGGCCTTCATGTCCCGGGGCTTCCAGGTGTGCATCCACGCCATTGGAGACCGTGCCAATACCTTGGTGCTGGACGTGCTTCTGCGCGGCGCCGAGGTGACGGGCACACAGTCGCTGCGGCACCGCGTGGAGCACGCGCAGATTCTCCGGCGCGAGGACATCCTCCGCCTGGGGGCCGCGGGGCTGGTGGCGAGCGTGCAGCCCACCCACGCGACCAGCGACATGCCGTGGGCGGAGTCCCGGCTGGGCCGCGAGCGGCTCAAGGGCGCCTATGCCTGGCGCAGCCTGCGCGACGCGGGCGCGCACCTGGCGTTGGGCAGTGACTTCCCCATCGAAAATCCGGATGTTCTGGCGGGGTTGTACGCGGCGCGCACGCGGCAGGACGCGGCCGGCAGGCCCGAGGCCGGGTGGATGCCGGAAGAGCGACTGACGGCGCGCGAGGCGCTGGAGGGCTTCACCACCGGGCCCGCCTGGGCGTCCTTCGACGACGCCCGGCGCGGCAGGCTGGCCCCGGGGCTGGACGCCGACTTCGTGGCCCTGTCGGAAGATCCGCTGGAGGGGCCCGCCTCGGCGTTGGTGAAGGCGCAGGTCCTCGCCACCGTGGTCGCAGGCGCAGAGGTGTACCGCGCTCCGTCCCTGGCCTGAGCGCGGCGTCTTGGATGCTCACTCGCCGAAGATGTGCGAGCGCGCCGCCTCGGCGATGGTGACGACGGCGGGGTGGCGAATCTTCCGCTCGACGGTGATGGCGTAGAAGCAGGTCTCGATTTCGTCGGTGCGCCCGATGACGGAGCAGTTGAACTGACGCTCCACCTCGGCCTCGATGGCGCTGGGCATGGCGAAGACCCCGTGCCCGCGCTGGCCGAAGGCCTGGAGCAGCGCGCTGTCATCGAAGTCACCCGCGATGACGGGGCGCAGGCCCTTGCGCTCGAACCACAGGTCCATGGAGCGGCGCGCGGAGGACTCATCTGACGGCAGCAGCACGGGCGCGCCGTCCAGTGATTGAGGGAAGTTCTCCTTGAGTTCGAGCAGCTTCCCGGCAGCGAAGAAGGACACGCCACACTTGCCGAGCAAGTGGTTGAACGAGCGCACGCTCACCGGCTCCGAGCTGGGCGCATCCGCGAGCACCACGTCCAGCTCGTGCAGGGCCAGCGAGGCGAGCAACTGCGGCAGGGGCCCTTCGCGGCAGATGATGCGCAGCGACGGGCCTGCTTCGAGCGCGGGCTTGAGGAGCTGTTCGGCCACCAGCTTGGGGATGACATCGAGCACGCCGACATTGAGTCGCAGCTGCTGCCCGGGCGGCAGGCCGGAGACGACGTTCTTCAGCTCGTTGCCCAGGCGGAAGATCTCGTCCGCATAGCGCATCACTGTGCGGCCCACGTCGGTGAGCACCAGCTTGCGGCCCTGGCGCTCGAACAGCTTGTGGCCCAGCGACTCCTCCAGGAGCTTGAGCTGGCTGCTGATGGTGGGCTGCGCCAGATGCAGCTCCTCGCCTGCCTTGGCGATGCTGCCCGCCCGCGCAACCGTCCAGAAGTACAGGAGGTGATGGTAGTTGAGCCAGCTCATATATATAGAGATAGTCGAAGTGTTGTCGTTAAACTACCTAATTTTCTTATAGAGCCCCGACCTTTAATTTCCTCTGCGTCGCGCCGTCGTGTGGGCGCGCCCAACCGGAGGAGGTCCATGGAATCCATCAGCCTGAACGTATCCTGTGAATCCCCTGAGCTCGTGGTTACGGCCGAGGTCGTTGAAGCGCGCGTCCGTGGGCACCTGGAGTTGGTGCGGCGGTTGGCGTGGAAATACCGGTGGACTGGCCTGTCGATGGAAGAGCTGGTGGCGGAAGGCAACGTTGGGTTGATGGAAGCCGCGGGACGTTTCGAGGAACGCGGGGTGCCGTTCGCGGCCTATGCCAGTCAGTGGATTCGTGCGCGCATCCGCGCCTACGTGGGCCGCAACTGGAGCATGGCGGGCGGCCGGGCGCCTTGGGTGGTGTTCCAGCTCCGGAGGGAGCGGGCGCGGCTGGAGGCCCGGTGGGGGGAGGGCCACCCGGAGGTGGAGAAGCGTCTGGCCGAGGCCTTGGGGAAGCGGGAGGACGAGGTGGCCCGCGCCATGGAGGCGCTGTCGCGGGACGTGTCGCTGGACGCGCCGGTGTCTCCGGACTCGGAGGCCACGCGGCTGGAGGGGCTGATGGCGGATGCTGACTCGCAGGAGGACCTGGTGGACCGGGCGAAGTGGGCGCGGCGGCTCCGGGCGAGCGTGGACGCGGCCTGGCCGGAGCTGGATGCCCGGGAGCGCGCGCTGGTGGAGGAGCGGATGCTGGCGGAGGACGGGGTGAGCGCGGAGCTGCTGGCGCGCCGGTTCGGGGTGACGGCGGTGCGTATCCGGCAGATCGAACAGGGCCTGCGGGTGAAGCTGCGCCACAGGCTGACGGCCGGTCTCACGTCCTGGGACGGGGAGGCCATGTCCCTGGCGGCCTGACGCCTGACCGCCCGGGTGGCGGAGAATGCTGTTGACGGAGGAGGGAGGGGCTCGCTATGAAGGCGCCGTTCCGCGCGGTGCCCCTTACGCCCAGGTAGCTCAGTCGGTAGAGCAGGGGATTGAAAATCCCCGTGTCGGTGGTTCGATTCCGCCCCTGGGCACTTAGCGGAGATGAAGGCCTCTGGACCCAAAGTCCAGAGGCCTTTGTCGTTTCCGGCGCGGTGCGTCACGGCTCCGGGGTGGCGCCCAGCTCATGGGCCGACGGTGGACGGTGCGCAGCCGGTGGGTGACGACGAGCTCCCCGGGCTTCAGCGCGGCGCCCCGTTCGAGTCCGGCGAGCACGTCGCCTTGCATGATGGCTTCGGGGGCTCGCTCATCTCCGTGGTGGACACGTGGACGGAGAGGCCCACCGAGGGCTCCCGGACGAAACGGAAGATGCTGGCCCAGTCCTTGGTGCTGGCGCGGACCAACTGCAGCGTGAAGTCGGGAATCTTGAGTGTGGGTGCGAGCGCGAGGCGTGCCAGGGGAACCGCCAGGGCGTCGGGGGCCGCGCTCGACAGGCCCATGCGGAGCTGGAGCCGCGCCATGCGCTGGGCCAGGGGAGAGGTCAGGAAGGCCTGTGCCTGGTAGGCGTAGACTTGAAGGTCGAGCGTCCGGAGCCGGGAAAGGCGCTCGTATCCTGGGCGAGCTCGTGCCACTTCGGGTTGGGTGCTGTCGGCGATGAGGGATTCCAATCTGTGCAGCTTCGCGAGCATCTAGCAGTCGACGTCGCTGGAGGCGAGTGAGCGCAGGGACTGCATGACCGAGTGCGGGGTGATGGTCTGGTCGCCGCAGCCTTCGTGAGCCGCTGCTCTTGTGCCGCGTACTTGGTCATCAATACGCTCTTGGAGCTCCCTCCTGAAAGCCGACTGCTTCGGTCGCGATCCGTCCAGAACGGTGACGCGCGTCAGCGATGTTTCCGCGGTACTTGTAGACTGTGAACTGTAATTCCCGTGGTGGTGCTTCGCCGGTCTGCGCGATGCCGCCCGAACGTGAGCAAGAGGGCCGCGTGTGCGTCGATGCCAAGGCCTTGCGCGTGCATCGGTTGGCTCGCTGGAGGGGGACTACCACCTGAGAGGTATGTCCACTGCGGTCTGTCCCTCGTACGTTTTGTGGACGCGCCGAGACAACTGGCGCGGCGTGGGAGGCCCTCGTTGAAGACAGCGACGATGAAGACGAAGAAGCGTCTTTCCCCAGAGAAGGCGCGGACACGCAACCTGACGCTCTTGCTGCTTCGGGATGATGTGAAATCTCCGGTGGATGCGCTGAAGGCGCCGAACGAAGTGCAGGAGCACCCTTGGGCTCCTGGGCTTCGGATGCGCGGAGGGCTGTTCCTGTCGGCGACCACTCCGAACTCCCCGAGATGGATTGAGTTTCTCCAGGAGGGGTTCTCCGACCTGCCCTCGCTGACGAGCAGTGCGCCACTGGGGGTACTGTTCATCCATGCGGACACGCGGCTGTTCGCACTGACGCTCGGCCACGGGCGGCACCTGTTGAGGCCGGAGTCGTTCGAGCTGGATTTCGGGCTGAAGGTGACGCTGAACACCGCAGACGCATCGAAGCTGCGGAGCCTGGACCTGCGCACGTTTGAGGAACTGACCGTTCACACGCGCCTTCAGGTGAGCAGGGCGTCGCCCTTGACTACGTTCAACGTGGATGTCTCGCGAGACATGCTCCGGGCCTTTACGGGGGAGCCCAGGGACGCCACACTGGCCAAACGGTTCACAGGAAAGGATGCCCTGGTCATCAATGGGCCAGTCCGCTTCTCGGAGCTCGAGGAGAAATGCACTCGCCTCCTGAAGGAATTTCACAGCGACGAGTACAAGAAGGAATTTGCCTGGGTCGACAACATCAAGGCGATTCGTGACACCTCGCTCGTGGACAAGCTCGATGCCAAAGTGCTCAAGATGCTGAGTGAGCGGAGTTTTGACAATGCGCACCTCGCACCACCCGACATGCTGGAGTGGAACGAGGTGCCTGGTTTTCAATACCCCGGTGAACGAAAAGACATCCATTCCGACATGGACCTGGCGGAGTGTCTCGATGCCATTGCCAGGTTCGAGCAGACGGAGCCGGAAGAACTCGCCTTCGCGATTGAGGACCTGAAGAAGCGATATAAGATTCGTGTCGTCGTGGACGAGCATGGCCGCGAACGTGAGCGTTGGGCCGTCTACGACTGCCTCGTCCTTGAGCTGGACGAAAAGGACGCGCTCTACGTGCTCTCTGGCGGTCAGTGGTTCCGAATCGAGAAGGACTTTGTCGGTGCTATCAAGAACCGGGTTGCTACGCTCGCTCGCGATATGCCGAGGCTTCCTTTGGCTGAAGCCAACCAGGTGGAGGGCGCCTACAATCGTAAGGCTCACCGAGGCTCGAAAGCCTTCGCACTCTTGGATGAGGAACTCGTTCGGTGTGAGAGGGCCCACACTTCCATCGAGCCATGTGACCTCTTGACGGAGGAAGGCCCGAATCTCCAGTTCATCCACGTCAAGCGGAAGACACGCTCATCCACCTTGAGTCACCTCTTCGCTCAGGGTGTCGTTTCGGCCCAGGCGTTCCTGGGGGACATGGCCTTCCGTAAGGGGCTCAAGCAGGTCGTGAGCAAGCAAGGTCGTCCGAATCTGGTGAGGCGGCTGGGCGACCCTGCCAAGAGGCCTTCTGCGGAAACCTGTGAGGTCATCTTTGCCGTGATTGCAGGCGCGCCGAAGCGGGGAGCGAAGTGGCCACTGTCACTGCCGTTCTTCAGTCAGCTCAACCTTTCGAATGCAGCAGAGCGGCTCCAGGATCTGGGCTGCAAAGTCGGGATTTGCCGAGTCGACATCCAATAGTGTCCCTCCTCCTCGCACGAATTGCTTGGGGACCGGTGAGCAGTCGTTCGGGCTCGTGAATCACGATTGTTTCGTTGGGGTTCGAAGAGGCACCTTCGGCTCCAGCGTCCAGACATCCTTGTCTGCTTGGTAGATCGTTGCGCGTTTCCCCGCGGAAACATGCGCCTTCGTCGAGAGGAGCCCCGCGTGCCAGAGGTTCTGCTTCAGCTTGAACACCGTGGACGGGTTGTAGGCTGCGTCGGGAAGGTGGGGCGCTATGTCGCCTGAAGGGTCTGCGAGGAAGAGCGCTCCCGCGAGCGCCGAATCCAACTGGGAAGCCTCGAAGGCCAGCTTCGGAAGCTCCAGGGCCCCGCCTCTTTCCGACAGTGCTCGGTGAACCAACCGCACCGCGGGTTGTCGCAGCAGGACGAAACGTGCGACGGCGGCGAGCCCCGCGTCCACGTCCGCCAGCCGATTCCGCTTGTCGTATGCGCGAGTTGGGGTGAAGCGGAGGGCCTCGAGAAGATCGGCCACCGTCCTGCCCTCCACGGTCGGCTCGCCATTCATGTCAATGAGCCCGAGTGTCATCGCACCCGCGATGGCGAGTCGCCGTGAGTCCGCCGAGGAGAGGTCGCGCCAGAGCTGAGTGATGGCGTCCGAGAGCGAGAGAGATGTGCTCTTCCGGTCCGAGATGAATGCCACCGCCAGATAGTTGAGTGGGTGGTTGAGTTGCAGGCTGCGCGCGACTGGGGCGCCCTCCAGCATTGCCGCGGCATAGCTGACGACTTGTGGAAGCGGACGGGGGTCGGTGGGAAGAAGGGCTTCGCTCCAGCGCCTCTCGTTGAGCACGAGCAGCCCTACGCCGTTGTCTCGGGCCATCTGGGAGGCCGCGCGTGTGACGTCGCCATCCTGGTCAGGGACCGCGAGCCACGCATGGTGGACGCCAACGCGATACCGATGAGCTTGTCCCAGGCCTTTGACCCAGTCTCCACCTGAGGCTTTCACCTCGATTCCGGCGATGAGCTTTCCGCCTGCCGTCTCAAGATTGCAGATCATGTCCGGCCGCGCGTCGTCGAGCGAGAGCCGGGTCATGGGCTCGAGCTTGTGCTTGAAAGGGCTGCGCAGGTAGCTCGGGTCGGCGTCCACGAGGATTCGGCTGACGCGCGCGCCGCGGAGCCCATGCTCGAGCAGATGCTGTTTCAAGGAGTGAACGACGCTGGCTTCCGGGCTGGCCATGCCGGGCGAGCGTACCGTCTGTGGGGGAATCCGGCACGCTTGGCGCGTTTCACACACCCGTGAGCTCTTGGCGGGTGGAGCTCGGGGGACTTCCCCCGCCAGGATGGCCCCCTGCTTGCTCCCCAATGGCCGTAGGGCGCTCATCAGGCGGACGGGTTTGCCCCAGAGTGTGATACCCGTATCCAAGTCCAGCACCCGACGCGCTGCGTGGTACCGCATGGCGGTCCGGGGAGGCCCCTGGTACGGACAGGTTGTCGGAGGAACGAAACACGATGGACGCGAACGCAGTGGCGGAGCTCGAGAAGGCGGGCGTGAAGGTGGACCAGCCCGAGCGCCTGTACGTGGCGGTGGAGTGGGACGCGGGCGGCAAGCACGTGCGTCCGGTGGGGGAGCGCGTCCAGATTCGCGCGGGCGAGCAGCTGGCCCATGTGACGCTCAAGCCCATCTCCCAGCTCTTCGTGGGCGACGTGAAGCCCCCCAGCTTCGCCAAGGCGCCGCCGCCGGAGTATCAGCCCTTCTTCCTCCTCATCGAGGCCACCGCCGCCGGCTACTGCCGCGCCGTGCGCAACACCGAGACGGACCAGGAATTCGAGCGGCTCTACCGCCACCTCCTGCGCCGCCCCGACGGCACCGACCGCAACCCGCTCTTCTCGCACCTCCAGGGCGCCGTCCGCCTCTACATGTCCCTTCGCGACGTCAGCCAGGCGGAGTTCGAGGCCGTCATCCAGCGCCTCCACCAGTCCGCCAGGCACTTCCAGACACACACGGGCAGCATCAACTACTTCCAGGAAGTGCTTCGCGGCGTGCTCGGCGCCTGAGGCGTCCGTCATCCCCACGGCCCTCCTGGTCAACCCAGGAGGGTGGCAACTGGAATATCGTGCGCCGCCGCCCGTTCCTGGGCGTTCTTCCGACAGGAGCACGGATGTTCCGTCAGTCGTTACTCTGGACCTCGTGTCTGGCCCTGCTCTCCGGCCCCGTGGCCTGTGCGCAGACGCAGGCCAAGCCGGTGGCGAAGGCCGCCGTGTCCGCCGCGCCCAAGCTCGGCGCCGGCATCGAATCCCGCACCCTCAAGAACGGGCTCAAGGTCATCGTCTGGCCCGACCACGACATTCCCAATGTCGTCCTCTACAACTGGTTCCGCGTCGGCAGCCGGAACGAGTACCCCGGCATTACCGGCTTGTCCCACTTCTTCGAGCACATGATGTTCAACGGCGCGAAGAAGTACGGCCCCGGTGAGTTCGACCGCGTCATGGAGGCCAACGGCGGCGCCAACAACGCCTTCACCTCCGAGGACGTCACCGTCTACATGGACTGGTTCCCGCGCTCCGCGCTCGACGTCATCTTCGACCTCGAGGCCGACCGGCTCCAGCACCTGGCCATCGATCCCAAGGTCACCGAGTCCGAGCGCGGCGTCGTGTACTCGGAGCGCCGCTCCGCCATCGACAACGACAACATGGGCGCCCTGATGGAGCAGGTGCAGGCCACCGCCTTCGTGGCGCACCCGTACCAGTTCCCCGTCATCGGGTGGCCGTCCGACATCGAGTCGTGGCGCATCGAGGACCTCCAGCGCTACTACAAGACGTACTACGCGCCCAACAACGCCACGCTCATCTTCACTGGCGCCGTGACGCCCGCCGAAATCTTCGCGCTCGCGGAGAAGTACCTGGAGCCCATCCCCTCCCAGCCCGCGCCGGAGCCCGTCCGCACCAAGGAGCCCGAGCAGCAGGGAGAGCGCCGCATCGTCGTGAAGAAGCAGGCCCAGGCCCCGCTCATCCAGCTGGCCTACCACGGCATCTCCGGCAAGGACGCGGACGTGGAGGCGCTCACGCTGCTCCTGAGCATCCTCACCAACGGCGACTCCTCGCGGCTGCACCGCCGCCTCGTCGAGGAGGCGCGCGCCGCCCTCCGCGTCAACACCCACTTCAGCCCGGGCTTCGACCCATCGCTCGTCTGGGTCTACGCGGACCTGCCGCCCGGTGCTGACGTCGCCAAGGTGGAAGGACTGCTCACCGAGGAGCTGGCCCGCGTCGTCAAGGACGGCGTCAGCGACGCCGAGCTCAAGAAGGCGCGCAACATCACCCTGTCCCAGTTCTGGCGCAGCCTGGAGACCAACAACGGCCGAGGCCGCGCCTTGGGCGCCGCGGAGACGTTCCGCGGTGACTACCGCCAGCTCTTCGACGCGCCCGACCGCTATGAGCGCGTGACGCGTGACGACGTCCGCAAGGTCGCCGCGCGCATCTTCAACTCCCAGCGCCGCACCGTTGGCTGGCTCGTGCCCGCCGACGCGCAGGCCGCCACCCCCGACTCCCGCAAGGAGGCCTCGCGATGAGCGCCCCCCTCTCCTGGAAGGCCGCGTTCACCACGCTGCTGCTGTCCTCCGTCCCCGCCGCGGCCCAGGGCTCCGCCGCTGCTCCGAAGACCGCCACGGCGGCTCCGGCGCAGCAGGGCGTGACGCTCCCCAAGGCCACCACCGTCACGCTGAAGAACGGCGCGCAGCTCCTGCTCGTGGAGCGCAAGGAGCTGCCGCTCGTCTCGTTCAGCGCGTGGGTGCGCGGCGGCGCCCTGGGCGACCCCGCTGGCAAGGAGGGCCTGGCCGCGCTCACCGGCGAGCTGTTGCAGAAGGGCGCCGGCGGCCGTGACGCGCGCCAGTTCGCCGAGGCCGTGGACGGCGTGGGTGGCGAGATTCAGGTGGCCGCCAACCTGGAGGCCCTGGTCATCAGCGGCCAGTTCATGTCGCGCGACACCGGGCTGATGGTGGAGCTGCTCACCGACATGCTCACGCGCCCGCGCTTCGACGCGGAGGAGCTGGAGAAGGTCCGCGCGCGCAAGGCCTCTGAGATTGCCGCCGCGAAGGATGGCGACCCGCGCATGCTGATTGGTGCGTACTTCCAGGCCTTCCACTTCGCCGGGCACCCGTATGGCACGCCTGTCAACGGCAGCGAGGCGTCACTGCCCGGCCTGTCCCGCGAGGACGTGCTCGCGTACGCGAAGAACCACCTGGGCGCGGACCGGCTCATCCTGTCCGTGGTGGGTGACTTCGACGCGAAGGCGCTCGCGAAGAAGCTGGAGTCCTCGCTCGGCGGCTGGGCGCGCGCCGCCACGTCCGCGCCCACCGTGCCCGCCACCGCCGCCTCCAAGGGCCGGCGCGTGCTGCTGGTGGACAAGCCGGACGCCACCCAGACGTACTTCTGGATTGGCAACACCGGTATCTCCCGCGATGACCCGGACCGGGCCTCGGTGCGGGTCGCGGAGACGGTGTTCGGTGGACGCTTCACCTCGTTGCTCAACACGGAGCTGCGCGTGAAGTCCGGCCTCAGCTACGGCGCCAACTCCGTGTTCATCCGCCACACGCGTCCGGGGCCCGTCATCATCGCCTCGTACACGAAGACGGAGTCCACCGGCCGCGCCATCGACCTGGCGCTGGAAACGCTCTCCGGCTACCGGAAGGCCGGCATGGATGACGCCATGCTCGCCTCCGCGAAGTCGTATGTGCTGGGGCAGTTCCCGCCCACGCTGGAGACCGGGACGCAGGTGGCGGGCAAGCTGTCGGAGCTGGCCTTCTACGGCCTGGATTCCAGCGACGTGGACGGCTTCGCCAACGCCGTCTCCGCCACGACGCGCGAGGGGGTGCACGGCATCATCCAGCGCAAGCTTCCCGCGCCGGAGGACCTCACCTTCGTCCTCATCGGCAAGGCGTCGGACATCCGGGAGGCGGCTCGCAAGTACGGCACCGTCACGGAGATGAAGATTTCCGACAAGCACTTCGCGCCGCCCGCGAAGCGCTGAGACTCGCCGCGCATCGCCGGACCTGGAGGTTGTCGGGCCGGCGATGCCTTCGGGGCGGAATCCTCCGTCCCCGACGCAGCCTGTCTGGCCGCCCAGCAGGAGATGTCAGAGGCCCTCGGTAGGGTGCTCGGCGCTTCATCCTCCATGGGGGTCATATGCGTTTGCGTCACTGGTCGCTGCTGCTGGTGCCCACCTGTGCGGCATGGCTTGGCTGTGCGGGTGGCGATCCGGGTTCCGCTTCGGACTTCGGCGACGGACAGTCGCCCGTGAGTACGGACCGTCCCTCGGGCGACGGAACGGGCACGGACGAGCCGCGGTCCGATGTCAGTGAGCCCGGTGATTCCGACGACGTGGTGTTGGTGACGCGGACCACGCGCTTCCACACGGCGGTGGGGGTCGCGGAGCGCCAGGAAGACCTCTCCGCGAATCCTCCTGAAATCTACGTTCCCTCCGGGAACACGTTCAGCGTCGTGTCGGGCTCGGCGTCTCCGGAAGGTTGGCGCTTCACGGGCATCCCGTCCGGTGCGTACTACCTGCGAACGGGCAACAGCTTCGTCGTCACGTCCGCGCGCGCGGTGGACATTGGCAGCAACCGGCTGGGCCGTCCCGATACGGTCTTCAGTGATTTGTATGGGTCGCCCGTCCAGGTGAACCTCGCCAACCTGGCGCCATGGGTGCCATACGGAGGCGTGACGCAGCCGGGCTCGAGCCTGCAGGTCGCGTCCGCACAGGTGGACCTCTATGGCGGCGTGAATGTCTTCGACGAGGTGCTTGAAGGACAGACGCACCTGCTCAGCAACAACGCGGAGATGTGGGTGAGCAGCGGCTATTCGCTGCCTGTCTTCGAGGCTGGCCGGGGAGACCGGCTGTACGTGAGCCAGCACGGCCAGCTCGACGCGGGGACGCTGCCGGACGGGACCCCGCTGGCGTATTCGGCCCTGGTGCGCAGCGTGGAGATGGGGGCGTTCGACTTCGTCCCGGATGGTATCACCCCCATGCCGCTGACGGGCGTCATGCGCCCCGTGCCGATGACGGAGTTCCCCATCGAGTGGCGCCTGCCGGACTTCACCCGGTACGTGCACGCGGTGCACCCGCTCGCCACGGCCAGCTACCCCTCCTTCTTCGTCATGCCCGCGGCCCACGGCCTGAGCGACGGCTGGGTGGGGTACTCGGGGGAGGCGCTCTCCCTGACGTTTCCGCGGGGCACTTCGTTCAACTTCACCCGGCGCTTGTCGTATGGCAACCCGTTCCCATCCTCGTGGGAGATGGTGGGCGGAGCGCAGTACTCATTCCGCGTCCAAGCGGAGGTGCCGGGGGGCTCCGGGCTGTGGGTCTACCTGTCCGGCAACATGTATACCTATGAGCGACTGGATAGCCTCGTCGCAGGACCCATCCTGCCGCGCGTGTCTCCGCCTCGTGAGCTGACCATTGACGGTCTGCCCGCCAGTGATTCCCGTGAGGTGGGTTCCGCGAGTCCCGTCATCGCGTGGCTGCCTCCCATGGTGGGGTCACCCGCCGCCTACCGGGTTGCCATCTACCGGTTCCGGGAGGACGTCCGTACCAGCGTGCTGCATGGCAGCGTGAGTGTGCCCGGCTCGATCACCCAGGTGCGGCTGCCGCCCGGAACGCTGGCGCCAGATGGCATCTACTACCTGCGTGTCTCGGCCGTGGATGCTCCGTACTACGAGCTGGAGCGCTTCCCGTTCAGCACCGTGGACCGGTTGCCCCAGGCGCGCGCGGACACTCTCAGCTCGTTCTTCACCACGCCGTGAGGCGTGGTCGCTGAACCCGGGGCCCGCTACTTCGCCGTCAGCGCGCGGTAGCGGGTCATGCACTTCTGGAAGCGCTGGTCCACCGAGCGCGCGAACCACGCGGTGGTCAGTTCTCGCTTCAGCTTCGGGCTCTGGAGTGTCACCCGGGGAAGCTGGGCGTAGGACGGCGATTCGCCCGTCTCCCGCTGGTAGAGCCGCTTCACCGCGCGGAACGTGTCGGTGGATTCGAAGTCCGGCTCCTTCTCCTTGCGCACGTCACGGCGCACCTGCCGCTCGCTGAGCTCCTCCGGGGTAAAGCGTTGACGGAAGGCGAGCAGCGCCAGCAGCGACTTGCTGTCCTCGCTGCGCGGCTGCCCCTGCTTGTCATAGAGCTGGAGGTCTCCGTCGGGCGCCAGGGGATGGCCGGTGAGACGGCTCACCTGCGACTGGAGCGCGGCGTTGCGTGAGGCATAGACGCCCGCGTTGTAGTCCGCGAAGCGGAAGAGGGGCTCTGGGTATGCGGCCTCGTAACCCAGGAGCCGCGCGGTGCCGTAACGCACGCCGCCCGCGCGGGTGTACATCGACTCGCGCACCTCGGCCGGGTCCGCGTCCTCGCCCGCCTTCTGCATCGCGTAGCGCACGCTCACCTGCATGGAGCCGGCGGTGGTGACGGGGTTGAACTCGCTCAGGTTCCCCGAGGCGAAGAGGCCGCTGGCGAAGTCCACGACCTTGAAGGTGCTTGGGTATTCGTTCTCGTAGTACGCGAGCATGTCGCGGAAGAGCCGGTCCAGGTCGCGCTCGGTGCGCAGCGCGCGCAGCCGCTCGTCGAAGGTCTTCTTGCTGCCCTTCGCGCGGCCTTCCAGCACCGACGCCAGGACCTTGCGGCCCAAGGGGCCCAGCTTGTCCGCGTGCTCCTCCAGGCGCGCGCGGACCATCTTCGGGAGCCCTGGGACGGCTGGGTCGACCTTGTAGCCAGACTCTTGTTCGATGACGGCCAGCACGGAGCAGACCGCGGGCGGTGACGGGGCAATCTCCTCCACCTCCAGCGCGGCCAGCACGTCGCGGGCCCAGTCCTCGCGGTCCTGGAGACGCGGCGGCATCAGCTTCGCCACCTGCGACGCGGAGAGTCGGGGCGGCGGTGGAATGGACGGTTGGGCCGTGCCCGCTCCGCGGGTCGCACATGCGGTCATCGTGCCCAGTGCCAGCAGCATCCCCAGCCGGGCGCCCCTTCGGTGGGCGGCCATGGCCAGGTGCTGACGCGCGTCATTCGTCGCGTGTGCGCTGAGGACCGTGCGGCGGCAGGCCTGTGTCCAGGTGTGCCGCGCCGCGAGTGTCACCCACAGGCCGCGCCACGCACGGCGCCAGCCGGAGGTGTGGGACCGCGGTGGAATGGGCTCCTGCATGCGCTCGCCTCCGAGGCTTGGGCCCCAATATCTCAGGAGGCGCGTGGCGCTGGCGAAAGCCATGAGCCCTTGCGCTTGCCCGGTGTGCGGACGAGCGGACAGGCTTCAGGCGGTGATGACGCCGGGCAGGGCCTCCCTGTTGGCAGGCCCTACCACGGCGCGGGCTCGTCTCAGCGGTGGATCTGCACGTCGCGCGCGACGGCGCGGCCACCCATGAGGACGAACTGCGCACGCACCGGCGTGCCTTCCCGCAGCTGACGCAGCGGCACCTTCCGCCCCTGCCGCAGGCCACGGCTGCGCGGGTCCAACTCCAGCTCGTAGACGCCGCCCTCCAGGTCCTTCACGGTGATGGTGTTCTGCTTCACCTGCGTGACACGCCCGTTCACGGAGCTGGAGGCGATGATGACGTCCTCCAGGGGCGCATTCCCCGAGCCGCCCTGGCCCGTCTCCACCGTCGCGTCCTGCGCCGCGCGCGCCGCGCCCAGGTACCAGTCCTCATCCTCCCGGGCCTGGACCGCCTCGGAGCCAATCATCACCCGGCTCGCGGTCGCCTGCTGCTGCGTCCGCGGCGCGGAGGACTCCGCCACCGGAGCCGGGGCGCGCACGGGAGCGCCCTCCAGCGGAGCCACGGACGTGTCGCTCAGGGCCGTGGGCGCTCGCGCCGGGGTGTTCATCCGGGGCGCCCGTTCCTGTACCGCCATCGCGGGCTGGAGCGCCGCGGGCTCTGTCGAGCTGTTCACCGCCATCGCGGGCTCGCGTGCAATGGCCCTGGCCGTCATGTCCGCTTCCACGCCGCTGGGCGTGACAACCGCCGCCCGAGGCTCCCGCTCACGGCAACCCGTCGTCAACGCGAAGAGTCCCAGCATCCCCACCCACGCCCATCCTCTTCCCATACTGTGCCCCTCGAGTTCCCACTCGTTCCGTTTCGCGGCTTCCAATGCAAACTGTGTGCGCCGGCCCCTCGGTGGGAGCCATGCGTTGGAAATCCATCAGGGGCAGCCCCTTCGCGTCACGCCGCCAGCGCGCGGGCCACGGCCTTCACGTGTGAGCGCACCAGTTCGCGCGCGCCCATCAGCTCCGTGGCGTCCTTCGGCGCATAGCCCAGGCACAGCACCACGTCGTCCTCCGGCGCCGTACGCACGCCCAGCTTCACGTAGTCCACGGTGCGCGGCACGGGCTCGCCGTCGGCGTCCCGGTTGAAGCGGCCGAACACCGTGGCATTCGTGCCCCGTCGCGGCGCCGTCTCCTTCAGGGCGAACAACCGGCGTATCGCGGCGAGCGCCTCCGGCTGCTCCATCAGCACTTCCGGACGCGCGGGCCCGGCCAGCTCCCACTCCAACAGCCGCAGGCAGCCGCGGACGAACTCCACGTCGGTGATGACCAGCCCGTACAGGTACCAGTCCGCGCAGGCCACCTGCACCAGCCTCGCCTGGGCGTCCGTCAGCCACCCGAACGAGGGGCAGGTGAACGTCTCACAGACGGATGAGCGGTACACGCCGCAGTCCCGCAGGTCCGTGCCGCCCGTCACCAGCGGGTGGGCCAGGCAGCCCACCTGCTTGCGCTCGTTGTCGAGGAAGCCCAGCAGTGGACACACCCGCACGGCGGAGAACATGGGCTCGGCGCGCCGGGCGGCCAGCAACTCACGGGCGGCTTCATGCCACGCCGAGGCTTCCCAGGGCACGCGGCGCAGCCGCTCCGTCTGCATGGAGAGCTGCTCCGCCACGGCCAGGCGGGAATGGTCCCGGAAGTTGTAGAGGCCGCAGCAGGCACCACACGACGCGCCTCCACCGGGCTGGCACAGGTGGAAAGAAACAGTCACGCTTTACATCTTACGAGCTCCAACGATTCATGCAGGAGAATCGTCGGGGGCGTCGTCTCAGAACCATTCCGGGCGCATGCGCGCGTAGGAATCCTCGCCTGACCGACAGAGCCGGGCGAGCAGCGGCACCCGGGGCAGCTCCACCGCGAACCAGTACTGCGCCGCGGCCAGCTTGCCCTCGTAGAAGTCGGCGCCCGGGGCGCCGCGCCCCAGCGCCTCCTTCGCCGCCGCGGCCTGGGCCAGCCAGCGCCAGGCCACCGCGAGCACGCTGAACAGCTCCAGGAAGTCCGCGCTGTGGCGCAGCATCAACTCCACCTCGCCGGACATGCCGCGGGCGCCCAGCTCCGTCACCACGGTGGTGGTCTCCGCGAGGGCCTGTTCCAGCGCTTCGCCCCACTCCGGCGTCACGCCCGCCGCGCGTGCTCGCGCCACCGTGGTGCCCACTTCCTCCGCGAAGGACTGGAGCGCCGCGCCGCCTCCGGCCACCACCTTGCGCCCCAGCAAATCCAGGCCCTGGATGCCGGTGGTGCCCTCGTGGATGCTGTTGAGCTTCTGGTCTCTCAACCAAGCCTCGGGAAGGTACTCGCTGGAGTAGCCGTAGCCCCCATGCACCTGCACCGCGAGCGCATTGGCCTCGAAGCCGCGCTCGGCGGGGAACGACTTCGCCACTGGCGTCAGCAGGTCCACCAGCAGGCCCGCGCGCTGGCGCGTGGCTTCGTCCTGGCCATGTCCCGCGAGGTCCGCCTGGTACGACGCGGCGAGCAGCAACGACAGGCCCCCTTCGACGATGGCCTTCTGCCGCAGCAGCATCCGCCGCACATCCGCGTGTTCGATGATGGGCGTCTGCGGCCGCGTGGCGTCGCGCACGCCAGTGGGACGGCCCTGGGGGCGCTCTCGCGCGTAGGCCACGGCCTCGTGGTACGCCACCGTCGCGGTGGCCACCCCGTTCATGCCCACCATGATGCGCGCCTCGTTCATCATCTGGAACATGCACGCCAGGCCCCGTCCGGCAGGCCCCACCAGCCAGCCGTGGCAATCACCCGACTCGCCGTAGTTGAGGGCGAGGCTGGGGATGCCCTTCCAGCCAATCTTGTGGATGACGCCCGCCACGCGAACGTCGTTGTCCACCAGCGTGCCGCCCTCCGGCCGCCGCGAGGGCACCGCGAAGAGGGAGATGCCCCGAGTGCCACCCTCCGCGCCTTCGATGCGCGCCAGCGTCAGGTGCACCACGTTCTGGCTGAAGTCCTGGTCCGCGCCGCTGATGAAGATTTTCGAACCCTGGATGCGCCAGCTGCCGTCCGGCGCGGGCGTCGCGCGGGTCCGCACGTCCGCGAGGCTGCTGCCCGCCTGCGGCTCGGTGAGGGCCATGGTGCCCGTCCACTCGCCCCGGTACATCGGTTCCATGAAGGCCGCCTTCACCTCCGGCGTGCCGAACACCTCCAGCAGGTGCGCCGCGCCCAGCGTCAGGCCCAGCCAGGCATAGACGCTCAGGTTGGCCGCCATGAGGTAGGCGGTGGACACCGCGTGCACGGTGAGCGGCAGTTGCTGCCCGCCGACGTCGGGTGGGCGTGTGGCGGTGAGCAGGCCCAGCTCCACCAGGCGCGGGTACAGCTCGCGCATCAGCGGGTGGACGTGGACGCGCCCGTCCCGGAAGGACGGGGGCTGGGCGTCCATGTCGCGGTAGGTGGGGTAGAGCACCTCGCGCGCGAAGCGACGCGTGCTGTCCAGCAGCAGGGTGAAGGTGTCGCGGGAGTGCTCCGCGAACGCGGGCAGGGCACACAGCGACGTGGCATCCAGCACCTCGTAGAGCTGGAAGTCCACGTCGCGGTCCGACAGCAGCGGATTGGGGCGGGGCGCGGTCGTCATGCCCCGGTGTTAACAGGCGCGCTAGTAGGACGCGAAGGCAGACTCGAAATCGAGGTCGTCGTCCGGAGCCTCGTCCCGGATGTCGCGCACCGCGCCGGGCCGGGCGGCCCACTCCGGTGGACTGTCGTCACCCACCAGCGGCAGGACGGACACGCCGAGCAGCGCCATGGTCAGGGCCGTCTCCATGGACTCCATCAGCGGCTCCTGGGAGCGGTGCCACCAGCGGTGGTGCCCCCGCTTCCTCCGACGCAGCCGCTCCAGACACGAAGGGCCCAGCACCTGGATGCCGGCGCCGCCCAATGCGGCGAGCGACAGTCCACAGGCCATGGAGGACGCGCCATGCGGCCGTCCCCGGTAGGGGCGCGGCGGTGCGTGTGTGTCCAGGGGACGGGACATCGCCGGCGGGGCCGTCAGGGGACGCGCGGGTGCGCGCGTCCCACCACGCAGGCGCCACGGCGCGGGACGGACTCGACGGGGAGATGGGCTCCACATGGGGGTGTCACGCTCCTCACGCGGCCTATCCCTCTCAGGTGATATCCGCTGGCGGAAGGTGGTGTCCCTTCCTCGAACCCGCCATGTGGGAGTTGCTCGCTCCCTGGCCGGAGGGTGGCAGTGCGGCAGAGGCGCAGAGGGCCCGCCTGTCCGCCTGCCCATTCCCAGTCGCCCCGCGTACAGTGGGCGGACGCCGATGCCAACGTCCTCCGTCGCCTTTCATTTCATCGCAGTGACAGGCTTTGGTGGCTGCGTGCCATGGCTCCTCCTGGAGGCCCAGGTACTGGGCGGCCGGAGGGGACAGGTGGACCTGGCCGTCACCGTCGCCGCGGGCGGGTTGGCGCTCCTGTCGGGCCATGCCCTGGTGTCACTGTGGTTTGCCCGTCCGCTCACGGTGCTGCGCGCCCGCGCGGAGGTCGGCACCTATCTCCAGGTGCTCGTCGCGGTGGGCGTGCTGGGCCTGCTGGGGCTTCATCTCCTGACGTCCGCCGAGCCACGGCCCGCGCTGGGCGCCTTCTGTCTGGGATTGACCACCTGGTTGAGTGCGCTGGGCTTCCAGTGGGTGCCCTCGTTGTTCGTCGGACGCGAGGGCTTCGTGGACCACCTGGGACGGCGGACGCGCTTCTCCGAGCTGGAGTGGTTCCGCTTGCGCAAGCAGGACGGCGAGTTGCCTCGCACCTGGCTCCAGGCGGGACGGGGAGACACCCTGCGGCTGGAGGTCCGTCTTCCCACGGACGAGGCCGAGCGGGCGCGAGGGCAATTGCTCCAGGCGGGGCTCGCGCACCGCGCTCCAGGGCGCTGAGGCTCACTTCGGCGCGGGAGGCACCGGCCACTTCGCGCCCGAGGCCACACCCTTCCACGGGTCTCCGCCCACGCCGAAGGCGACGAGTTGGAAGGGCTCCGGTCCGGACACCTGCACCAGCCCCACGCCGGGGACGGCGGAGGACCACGTGGCCGTGAGCCCCGCGGGGAAGGAGTACTCCGTCACGGGAAGCTCGCGGCCGGCGATCCGCGTCGTGGCTTGCCGGAGGACGCGCGGCTTCCAGGACGCGGGGCGCGCGGCTCCGGAGAAGACATCCGCGGTGTCCTGGGGCGCCTGTCCTGGCATCCGCACTCGCGTCAGCAGCACCTGCTCGGCGGAGAAGACGTCGCCCTTCACGAGGAACTCGAGCGCCACCCGTCCCGTGGCGGGCACGTCGACTTCCAGGACGAGCCACCGCGCGCGCTGGCCCTCGTGCGTGTCCGAAGCGCCCACCTTGAACACGAAGGTGGAGGGCCCTTCCGACGACTGGCCCACGTAGCGGGCCCAGCCTCCCTCACGCAGCACGAGCGGCAGGCCCAGCATCCCGTCCTGGGCGGAAGCCGGCGCGGCCAGAAGACAGAGCAGCAGCGCCCCCAGGTGCCATGTCCCTCGTGTCATGTCCGCTCCGAATGCTCAGACGCCTGTCTGGAAATGCCATTGATTTGCCCTAACATGGGGCCCATGCGACGCCTCCTGACCGCGGTGTCTGTCGTATCCCTGCTCACGGGTACTGCCGGGGATGCATCCGAAGAGGTGCGTCCAGCGCCTGCCACGTCCACGGCGGGGCAGGAGGCCGCGCGCCCACCGACGAGTCCGGCGCCGGCCGCGGCCATCACCGTGGCCCCGGCCCGCGTCGAGGAAGCCCGGGCGCTGGTGCCTCCGCCCCTGCTCCATGCCCGCTTCCAGCCCGTGGTGGGCACCTGGGTGGAGTACGAGTACCTCACCGCGCAGGGGCGCTTCCCCGTGCGAGTGTCGGTGGTGGGGGAGACGCTGCGCGAGGATGGCCTGCCGCTCTACCAGGTCGAACTGGACTACCAGACGACGCCGAGGGCGCTGATGGCGGCCTGGGTGGTGGGCGGCGCGCGGCCCGTCGTGGAGCGGTTGGCCGTCTCCGTGCCGCCCCATCCGCCCATCTCCCTTCCCGTGGACCTCTACATGGACCAGCCCGAGCTGCGGGGCGTATTGACGGAGGAGAAGCCCACGGACATCCGCGAGGGCGCCTTCGCTGGCAAGGCCCGGCAGCGCGTCTACCGCCAGGAGGCGCAGCGGAGTGTGTCCGTCATCCTGTCGACGAAGGTCCTGGTGACGGGCGTCGAGTCCATCCGCGACGACACCGCGTCCTGGGTGGCGCGCAAGACGGGCTCCGGCGCGCAGCCCGAGCTGAGCGCCGTGCCCATTGCGATTCCCCGGCTCCCGGAGCAGTGAGGCGGCCGGCGCGCTCACCCCAGTGGATATCCGAGCACGAGGTAGAAGCCGCGCACGTAGATGGTGAAGGCCGCGAACATGTCCGGCGCGAAGCTGGCGATGCCACCGCCGATGACGAGCAGGGCCATCAGCAGCAGTGAGAACTCCGCCAGGGCTTGACCTCGCGTGCGCGGACGCCGCACCCACTTCAAGGTCCGCGTCATCCAGCCAATCATGGGAAGGACTCCGTGGAAGGCGTGGTCCACTCCTGGACCACGGTGACAAGGGATTCGGGCGGGCCGTCCTTGGCGACGGGAGACAGCGACAGCGAGAGCCGCTCGCCCTGCCGCTCGAAGGCCAGCAGCTCCACGCCGTTGGCGCCCGTGCGCGCCGGGGCCGGTGAATAGCCGCGCCCGGTGAAGGCCTCGCGGTAGAAGGCCGCCAGCATGGAGGGGGTGCCGTGCGCGACCTCCGTGAGCGTCATGCTGTTCGCGGCGGGGCCCCGCGCGCTCCGGTCATCGACACGCAGCACCGTCATGGCGCCCGGAGGCCGGGGCAGCGTGTCCGGCGCGCTCCCGTGGAGGTGGATGCCCTGGGGCGTGTCGACGAGCGAGGGGAAGACCATGGTGCGCGGCGGCATGCCGCCCATCCCGATGGCCGTGACGGAGACGAGCGCGCCCCGGATTTCGTCGTAGTAGTTCACCACGCCGCCCCCCGTGCCATCCGGCTGGTGGGTGACGCGGCGGCCCCGGCGGCGGAACTCCCGGGCGTAGAACTCCAGCACTTCGCCCGGGGGACTCTGGGTTTCGAAGAAGCCCATCTCCATGGGGTTGCCGTTGGCTTCCATCCGGCCCATGGGAATGAGCGTGGTGCGGGGGAACGCCGGGAAGAGCCCGTTCAGCAACTGGCGCTCCGGCGGAGGCGGGCGTGCGGGCAGGGGCGGCGGCGCTGGTGGATGCTCGGGCACCGGAGGGGGGGCGGGAGTCGGCTCGGGCGGTGGCTCCCGCAGCGTGGCGGCCGTGAGCACCAGCAGCATCAGCGCCCCCAATCCCAGCAGCCGCGGCAGTGCGCCCGTCTGGTCCGTCAGCGCTCTCCTCGCGGGCGGTGGCGTGGCGCTCACTGACACGCGTTCCCGTCGTAGTGGTGGTACTGCTCCCGCTTCACACTGAAGATGTACGCGTCGGAGTAGACGGATTCGGGAAGCTCGGACTTGCTGGCGCCCTGGAAGTACGGCCCCCGGCAGTTGTAGGCGCGCATGGGCCAGTTGTCCCCGTAGCCGCCGTTCTGGGAGAAGCCTCGCTTCTGCTGCACGGCGTTGGGCTCGCAGTTGCCGAAGCACCAGCGGGTGTCGTTGCGCCAGTAGGCCGCTTGCAGCACGTCGCCGGGGACGGTGCGCATCTGCGTCGGCAGTTGAAGCCGGGGTGTGGGCTGCTGCGTCACACGGAGAATCCGGACCGAATCGCGCAGGTAGTCATTGCTGAAGGGGAAGTCCAGGCCCAGCACCTGGAGCACGTCGCCAATGGAGTCCAGGACGCCGCCGGAGTTGGCGGAGACGCCCGCGTAGGCAATGCGCCGCACGCGGTCATAGGTGCGCTGTTCGACGCGCGGATAGCTGCTGCTCCCAGGCATGTCGCCGGGTCCCCAGGCGCGCCACGTGTCATGGAAGAGGTAGAAGCGCTCCGTCATCCGCATGTCCAGGCGGCCGTTTCCGAAGCCCGTCGTGTACAGGGCGAGGGTCTCCGGGATGAAGCCGTTGCGGATGGTGAGCTCGACGTCCGTCTGGATGGCGCCCTGGCGCGAGTCCAAGCCCATCTGCCGGGCGACGGCGTCCACCGTCCCGCCCAGCACGCTCATGGCCGTGTTGGCGGCCGCCATCAGCCCGCCCGACGAGCGGCCCGACATGGAAGACGACGTCAGCGGCGCATCCGCGTTCCGGGCTCGCACGGCCACGGTGAAGCGGCCCTCGAAGGTGGAGTCCAGCGAGCCCGTCTTCGTGGAGCCGTCCAGGTCCTTGTAGCGCTCCTGGGCCTCCGCGGCGATGCCGTCCACGTCGGTCTTCACGGTGCGCTCGAAGGCGACGTACCGCGCCAGCTCGGCGCCCTTGAGGCGCACGCGCTGCAGGTCCCAGAAGTAGTTGGACCAGAGCACCAGGACCACCAGCAGGGGCGCCAGCAGGGCGAACTCGACGGTGGCGGCGCCGCGCCTTGCCCGGGAGCGTCGACGCGTGAGGCGAGAAGAGGTGTGTGGCTTCACGGTGGCTCCGTCAGTAATTGAAGGCGTTCCTGAACCAGCCCGCGCTGAGGTCCCACTCCCGAATCATCAGGCGCATGGCGGAGTCCTCCCAGTGGGTCTTCACGGGAGCCAGACGCGCCGTCCACAGCGGGTTGAAGAAGTTGGGCTCCTCCTTCCACTCGCCGGGGCGGTGGTAGACGGCGCGGCCCACCGCGATGGCCATCATCCCGCCGGTCGTCTGGCGGAAGTGGTCGGCGTCATCGTCGAAGTCACCGTTCGCCATCCGGTAGCCGCCCACATACTTCCACGTCATGTCCAGGAATCCGTCACCCACGATTTCGCCTTCGGCGTCGATGCGGCCCGACACGTTCTTCATGAAGGCGTTCTCCGAAAGGTTCTTCATCTGGAAGGGCGCGTTGTTGGCACCGCTCACGGCGCCCATGTCCTTGGACAGGACGGTGACGTTGCAGGGGTAGCCGAAGTGGTACTGCCACGGCCGGATGAAGCTGGGGTCCGAGGTGACGAACGGGGTGATGCCCGTCCAGTCGTGGTGGTCATCCGTCTTGCGGCGGCCGAACTCCTGGTGGAAGCCGCCCTGGGCGTCCGCCGCGGCGCGAAAGCGCAGCTGGAAGACGGTCCGCCAGCGGCCGATGAAGCAGGCGGGCCGGACGCGAATCTGGATGTCGTCGGCGGCGTAGAGCTGGTCCTTGCGGTTGTTCTCGAAGTCCTCATGGAAGCTCTTGATTTGGCTGTCGGCGGTCTTCGCGATGCGCACCTGGAAGAGGGCCAGGCACAGGCTCAGGTTCCACCGGCGGCCGATGAGGACCGGGCCTTCGCCTTCGGCCGTCCACCGCCGCCGCACGGCGTTGGCCAGGTTGCCCATGAGCAGGCGGTACTTGGCCATGTCCGGGTCGGAGAGCTTGTTGTCGCGCAGGAGCTTGGAGCGTGTGCCCGTGCCGGTCGGGTCGCTGAGGTCCACGCTGCCGCTGCTGTGGGGCCCGTCGTCGAGCGGGTGGAGGAAGTTCTTCAGGTTCGAATAGTTGGTGCTGGTGACGGCTCGCAGCACCGACAGACCGGGGTTTCCGCCGCCGGTCCCGTGAGTCATCGCCACGCCCACCTGGGCCTTGGGGTCGGTGCCCTGGATGACGGTGTTTCCGTCGGAGGTCACCAGGTCCAGGAGCGTGCTGTAGAGCATGGCTTCCTGGGCCAGCCACAACGCGATGTTCAATCCCGTGAGGATGGGGATGAGCACCCGTGACACCACCTCCACGGCGGATTTCCAGAACTTGAGCGCCGCCTCCACCGCCGCGAACACGGCGCCGATGACGGGGATGTACTTGAGCACGCTGGCCGCGCTGCGAAGGGTCTGGTCCAGGTAGACGGCGTGGCTCACGTAGGACATCACCGTGAGCATGGCGGAGTAGTGCACCACCATGGCGCGGTTGGTGTAGGCCAGGAAGTTGTAGGCCCGCGCCTCCTTCACCGCGATGGAGTAGGCCTGCGCGTCGGCGGCGTCCTGGAGTTTGATTTTCTCGTAGACGCCATGGCCGATGCTCACCGACGCCATCACGCTGACGGCCAGCACCAGCATGGCGACGGCGCCAATGACCATGGCCTGGCCGCGTTCGTCACGGCGCATCCTGCGGAGGAGGCGGAACATGGGGCTCCAGTCCGAGTGGGGGCTCAGCTGTCGACCGCGCAGCCACGCGGCCCGTAATTGCGGTTGTCGAAGTAGTTGGACTGCATGCGCATGGACCAGGTGGCCGTCAGGGGCATGACGTAGGTGCCTTCCCCGGCGAGCGTGCTCAGGCTCCGGTGGATGTCGCTGCGCGCAGCGCCCCGGCGCTCCAGGTACTCGGTGGCGGACTGGCCGCCCACGCGCTGGTTCTCGAACTGGATGCCGCGCAGCTCGCCCAGGTATTCGCGGCCCATGTAGAAGCTGTGCAACTGCCAGTTCGCGAAGGGGATGCGCATCTCGTAGAAGTACGTCAGCCGGATGGAGAGGAGGTTGGCCTCCACGATGCGCGCGTCCCGGATGTCGTCGTAGTCCACCTCGTTCGCGTTCATGTGCGAGCCGTAGGTGGCGAACAGGCCGTCCAGGTCGCTGCGTCTGGGGTTGACCACCTCCAGCCGGAACAACGGCAGCGCGCCGCTCTGGTAGCGTTCGAAGACCTGGATGAACGTGTTGTCCAGGTAGCCCGTGAACAGCCGCCGCGTGTACGCGGTGTGGACGCCCTGGGCGAAGTCGAGCGTGTCCACGCGGCCCTTCACGTCCTGGCTCAGGGGGCCCAGCGTTGGCAGCAGCGCCGTCAGAGCGGCCTTCCGCATGATGTTGCAGTCGCCGTGGTTGACGATTCCCGCCCGGGCGGCCCGGTAGGCGCCGTACTCCGTCATCAGCCGGGCGTGGTGCACCATGCCCAGTTGGATGGTCCCCAGGACGATGAAGACCATCATCGGGACGACGAGCGCCGTTTCGACCGCGGCTTGTCCTGCTTGATGGCGACGGCGGACGGACATGGGGTCCATGCTCCTCCTGAAGCCTTACAGTGAACCTCCCCCCGGCACCGACCCGCGTCTGATGTCTTCGTATGAAAGGCTACTGGAAATGTTTGTCATGGCAAGCGAGGGGCCTGTCTGATTTGTCCGCGCAATGACAGGCATCTACGACCGCGGGGCATTGACACGGGACGCTGGGGGGCCCGCCTCCCTGGCTGCCCGGCGTGGGACGCACCCTGTCGCGGGACTGTCGGCTGTTGAAAAGCCGCCTCCCGCCAGGAGGGTGTGGCCCGTGCGGGCTGTTAAGGTCGGGTGCCTTCCATGACGCACCCCCTCCGTAGTCCACCGGCTGTGGTCCCGGAATCCCAGCGTCCGGTGCCGGCGCTCCCTGGCGTGGACGCCTTGCAACTGCTCGCCGAGAGCATCCCCCAGCTCATCTGGGTCACCGGCGCGGACGGCCACCACGAGTACTACAACGCCCGTTGGTACTCCTACACGGGCCTCACCCCCGAGCAGTCAGTGGGGGCGGGTTGGCGGTTGGCCTTCCACCCCGATGACCTGGAGGAGACGGGCCGGCGCTGGGCGGACTCCCTGCGCACCGGTGAACCCTACGAGGTGGAGTACCGCTGCCGCCGCCATGACGGCGTGTGGCGCTGGCACCTGGGACGGGCGCACCCGGTGCGCGACGACAGCGGGCGCATCGTCAAATGGTTCGGCACCTGCACGGACATCGAGGAGCAGAAGCGCGCCGCGGAGTCCCTGCGCGTGCTGGCCGAGGCGGGCGCGCTGCTGTCGTCGTCCTCGCTGGATTACGAGGCCACGCTCGCGGCGCTGACGCGGCTGGTGGTGCCGTCGCTGGCGGACTGGTGCGCCATCGAAATCGCCTACGAGGATGGCTCCACGCGCCAGGTGGGCGTGGCCCACGTGGACCCGGAGAAGGTGCGCTACGCGGAGGAGCTGCGCGTGCGCTACCCGCCGCGCCATGAAGACCCCTCTGGCGTGTTGTCCGTCATCCGCACGGGGGCGCCGGTGGTGCTCCATGATGTCCCGGACGCGCTGCTGGTGGCCGGGGCCCGTGACGTGGAGCACCTGCGCATCTCGCGGCAACTGGGGCTGCGCTCCGCGATGATGGTGCCACTGACAGCGCGCGGCCGCACCATTGGCGCCCTGTCGCTGGTGCACGCGGAGTCAGGCCGGCGCTTCGCCCAGGCAGACCTCCTGCTCGCCACGCAGCTGGCCGAGCGCGCGGCGGTGGCGCTGGACAACGCCCGGCTCATCAAGGACGCGCGGCGGATGGAGCTGCGCTTCCGCTCGCTGGTCACCGCCTCTACCCAGGCCGTCTGGGTGACGCGCCCCGACGGCGACATCGAGGAGGACAGCCCTTCCTGGCGCGCCTTCACCGGACGGACGTATGCGCAGTGGCGGGGACACGAGTGGCTTTCGGCCGTGCACCCGGAGGACCGGGACAGGGCGGCGCGGAGCTGGTTCGCCGCGGTGGAGCAGCGCCGCCCCTATGAGGCGGAGTACCGCCTGTCCCGTCCAGACGGGCACTACACCCCCGTGCGCGTGCGCGCGGTGCCGGTACTCAATCCGGACGGCGGCGTGCGCGAATGGGTGGGTACCACCACGGACATCTCCGCCCAGCGCCAGGTGGAGGACGCCGCCCGCCGTCTGGAACGTGAGGCGGCCGCCCGCAGGCTGGAAGCGCTGCGCGCGGAGGTGAGCCTCGCCCTGGCTCGCGAGGACGCCTTGTCGGAGATTCTCCAGGACTGCGCCGACGCCCTGGTGACGCACCTGGGGGCGCAGACGGCGCGGCTGTGGCTGTACTCACGCGACACTCACACCCTGGAGCTGGCGGGCAACGCGGGCCCCACCGCGCCGCCGCGCGACAAGTGGATGCGGGTCCAGGTGGACGGCCCCAGCATGGTGAGCGAGGTGGCCCGCCTGCGCACGCAGCTCCGCGTGGACGACCTGACCAACGACACGCGTGTCCTGGACCGCGCCTGGTTGAATGAGACAGGCGTGCGCGCGTTCTCGGGCATGCCGCTGATGGTGCGTGGGCAGCTGGTGGGGGTGCTCGGCGTCTATTGCAGGGAGCCGCTGGGTGAGGACGCGGCGGCCGCGCTGGCGGCGGTGTCGGACGCCATCGCCCAGGGCGTGGAGCGCCGCCGCGCCGAGGAGGGGTTGCAGCAGCGCGCCCAGGAGCTGGCCCGCTCCAACGAAGAGCTTCAGCAGTTCGCCTACGTGGCTTCGCACGACTTGCAGGAGCCGCTGCGCATGGTGGCCAGCTACACCCAGCTGCTGGGCCGGCGCTACAAGGGCAAGCTGGATGCGGACGCGGACGAGTTCATCCACTACGCGGTGGATGGCGTGAACCGCATGCAGCGGCTCATCCAGGACCTGCTGGCCTATTCGCGGGTGGGCACGCGGCGCCGGGACATCCGCCCGTGCGACGCGGGACGGGCGCTGGAGCGGGCGACCGCGAACCTGCGGGCGGCCATCCAGGAGACACGGGCCTCGGTGGAGCACGGCCCGCTGCCAGCGGTGCTCGCGGACGAGACGCAGCTCACCCAGTTGTTCCAGAACCTGGTGGGCAACGCGCTCAAGTTCCACGGCGCCGCGCCGCCCCGGGTGCGGGTGCACGCCGAGCCGCGGGGAGAAGAGGTCCGCTTCACCGTGCGCGACTGGGGCATTGGCATCTCCCCCGAGTACTTCGAGCGCATCTTCGTCATCTTCCAGCGGCTCCACGGCAAGGAGGAGTACCCGGGCACGGGGATTGGCCTGGCCATCTGCAAGAAAATCGTCGAGCGCCATGGTGGCCACATCGGCGTGGAGTCCCAGCCAGGCGAAGGTACGGCCTTCTGGTTCACGCTGCCCGCCGCACCGTCCCATCCGGAGTCTTGAGACATGAGCCACGACGCGACTGGCAGCCCGATTGAAATCCTCCTGGTGGAGGACAACCCCGGCGACGTGCGGTTGACCATCGAAGCCCTCAAGGAGGGGAAGGTGCGCAACAGCCTGTCGGTGGCGCGCGACGGCGTGGAGGCGCTGGCCTTCCTGCGGCGCCAGGGCGCGTATGCGAACGCCGCCCGGCCCGACCTCATCCTGCTGGACCTCAACCTGCCCCGGAAGGACGGGCGCGAGGTGCTGGCGGAAATCAAGGTCGACCCGGTCCTGCGCCGCATCCCGGTGGTGGTGCTCACCACGTCGAAGGCGGAAGAAGACGTCCTGCGCACCTACGACCTGCACGCGAACTGCTACATCTCCAAACCGGTGGACCTGGAGCAGTTCATTTCCGTAGTGCGCTCCATTGACGACTTCTGGTTGTCCGTCGTCCGGCTGCCCCCCAAGCCCGAGGCTTCATGAGCGACCGGAGCATGGACGGGCGCCCCCTGCGCCTGCTGCTGGTGGAGGACAACGCGGGCGACGCGCGGCTGCTCCAGGAGGAACTGAAGGAGATTGCCACCGCGCGCTTCGACGTCCTCCACGTGGAGCGGCTGGCGGACGCGGTGCGCGTGCTGGGCGGCGCGGGCGTGGACGCGGTGCTGTTGGACTTGTCGCTGCCAGACGGGCAGGGGCTGGCCAACATCCCCCTCCTGCTCAACGCCGCGCCGTCGGTGCCGCTGGTGGTGCTCACCGGTACGGACGACGAGCAGCTGGCGGTGCAGGCGGTGCACGAGGGCGCGCAGGACTATCTGGTGAAGGGGCGGGTGACGGGGCCGCTGTTGGTGCGGGCGCTGCGCTATGCCATCGAGCGCAAGCGGGTAGAGGAGGGGCTCAAGCGCGAGGAGGCGGCGCGGCAGACGGCGGTGTTCCGCGAGCAGTTCCTGGGCGTCCTCGGGCATGACCTGCGCAACCCGCTGCAGGCCATCTCCGGCAACGCGGCCCTGCTGCTGCGCTATGGCGGACTGGCAGAGCCGCAGCGCAAGGCCGTCAACCGCATCTCCATCTCCGCGGACCGGATGGCGCGGATGATCAACGACTTGCTGGACTTCACGCGTACCCGGCTGGGCGGCGGCTACCCGCTGACGCGCGCCCGGGTGAACCTGCACGAAGTGTTGCGGCAGGTGGTGGAGGAGCTGGAGGTGGCGCACCCCATGCGCCGCTTCGAGCTGGCCCTGTCCGGCAATGGCTGGGGCGAATGGGACGCGGACCGCATCGCCCAGGCGGCCTCCAACCTGGTGGGCAACGCCGTGCAGTATTCGCCCGAGGACACGTCCGTCAGCGTGTACGTGCGCGATGAGGAGGGCGGCGTCCGGATGGAGGTGCACAACTGGGGGCTGCCCATTCCCCAGGAGCGGCTGCCTCACATCTTCGACCCCTTCGTGCGTGCGCAGGACATGCGCAGCGCGCAGCGCAACGGGCTGGGCCTGGGGCTCTACATCACCCACGAAATCGTGCGGGCCCACGGCGGTCTGCTGCAGGTGACGTCCACGTCGGAAGAGGGCACTCGCTTCTGGCTGTGCCTTCCTCGCTTCGAGAAGACAGACATGCTCGCGCGTTAGCCGCCTGCCTGCTGGACGGGCGGACGTCCCTGCCAGGGACGGCCGGGGAAGCAGCGCCGTGAGTGGCGGGACGACACACCTTTACAGGGTGAAGTCAACGCGGCCGTGCTCGCCTCAGTGGCGCGCGGTCCCAGCAAGCGAGGGTCAGCTCATGGAAATCCTTGGCGCCACCATCCTGGGAGTCGTCATCTTCTCCGTCCTCATCATGGCCGTGATTCTGGGCGGAGCCTTGGGCAACAAGCAGGAGCGCCACCTGCGCGAGGTTACCGAGCGGGAGCAGGCCGCTGGCCTCACGGGCGACGTCACCATGAACGACAACGCCCTGGGCTGCCCGTCGGACCGGACCGTTCACGCGTAGCGTGGGCGGCCGCGCGCGTGTCGTCCAACTCAGGCCGTGCCGTCCACCGGGAAGTGGGCGGCCACCAGGACCTCGAGCTGGCCGCGCACGGCCGGCGCCAGGCGCATGTGTCCCAACCAGCGCAGGTGTTCGGGCCGCAGCCGCGCGAGCATCCGGGCCACCTGACGGCGGCGGTGCTCGGGCGGGGCCTCGCGGAACCAGGCGGAGGCCTCCCGGCAGAAGAACGACAGCGCGTCCGCGGTGTCCAGCAGTGACACGTCCCGCGCGTTGGCGGGGCGCGCGTCGCGCGCCAGCAACTCCCGCACGCGCCGGCAGGTGGCGTCATCCGCGCCGGCCTCCTCCAACACCTGAACCGCACGGTCGGCGCGAGCTGGCGTCGTGGGTTGCTCCCCTTCATGGAAGAAGGCCGCGGCCTGCGGCGGAAGGTCCACATCTGGCCGCAGCCGGAGCGTCCATTGCCAGGCATCCACCGTGCGGTGGAACTCCGCGCGCACCCGAGGCTGCTCCAAATCATGCAGCGAGCGGTACCGCGCCAGCAGCCGGCTGAAGAGCGGTGTGGCCGAGGCCGCGTTGCGGCGCCGCACCAGACATTGATAGCGGGTGAGGATTTCCAGCGCGGCCACGACGAGCGCCTCACAGCTCGCGCCGTCCAGATGCAAGGACAGCCATTCGGTGCTCTCCGCCGCTTCGAAGACGCGAGCGTCCCAGGCGATGGGGTCGAAGGCCGGCGCGTTCCATTCGGAAGCGTCCAGGTGCAGCACGCGGCCCCCGCGCCCTGCGGCCAGGGGCGCGAGCTGCACGGTGGGAAACGTGTGCTGCACCAGCGGCCAGCCATGTCCGGCGGCGGGGCCCTCGGAACGGAAGTCGGAGAGCAGGAGCTGGCGCAGCATGGGGGCCTCCAGGTTAGGCCCCAAGCTGGCGTCAGGAGCCCCGCATGCCTACTCCCTCCAGGAGTCCCGGCTTCGCGTGGGCTGGTCAACGGAGGCTCCGGCGGTGGGGCGCTCCCTCGTCCCATGGAAGCGCGCACCGCCGGGGCCTGTCCGCGGATGCCGCTAGGGCCGGCCCGGATCCGCGGGCTGGTTGAAGGCGTACGCGCTGGCGCCCGGGGCCTGGTCCTCGTGGAACAGAGGGCACTTGGCGCAGGTGAAGCTATCCCAGTCCTTCTTCACCGCGACGTCGATGCAGCCGCCGTAGAAGCGGCAGTGCACGTTGCGGTGGTCGTCGATGGAGAAGGACTCGGCCCGCAGCGGAAGGCGGAACTCGGTGGGTCGTGGCTGTGGACAGGACATGGTGCCTCTCTCGCCCCCCTCGTGGGACGTGTCATTCCACTACCTGCCATTGCGCCGCGTCATTCCCGGCGCCTCCGAGGCGAGGTGGGGCGCGCCGCCCGGGTGGCGGGCGGGCGCTCATCCACCTGGGGGCAGCTCACACCTGAAGCGTCTTCTCGACCTCGGACAGCTTGTAGCGGGCCATCGCCAGGTTGGCGCTGGCGCGGTGGAGGGCCACGTACAGGAACAGGCCCTCCTTGCCCGTCAGCGGGCGGATGAGGTGGTACTGCTCGCCGAGCGTGATGAGGATGTCCTCGATGCGGTCCTTGATGCCCAGCATGCTCATGGCCTTCATCTTGGAGCGCACGACCTCGGTGTTGGCCGCCGCCGCCGTCTCGATGTTGAAGGCCGGGTTGCCGCCAACGCTGCCCAGACACATGCCGCTCTTCGAGTCCGCCAGACAGGCCGCGAAGGCCCCTTCGATTTTCAGCGCCTCTTCCAGGGACTGCTTCACGTTCGCCATGACTTCGCTTTCTACCAGGGGGTGGGTGGGAGGCTTCGCGACAGTGGAAATCAGCTCATCCAGGCCATACGTCAGTTGGCTGGAGTAGGTGCGCGGCTGCGGAACGAACATGGCCTGGGCGTCCGTCAGCGACAGCAAGGCCTCCAACTGCTCCGACATGTGGCGGCGCAGCAAGTCCCGCATGGTGTCCCGGGGAACCAGGCCCCACGTCACCAGCGTCTCGCAGAAGTTGCCCCCGCTCTGCCGGCACTCCGCCACCACCTGCTCGACGTCCTCGCGGCTGACCACCCGCTCCCGGATGAGCACCGAGGAGAAGTTGAGCGCCCCCGGCCCATTGAGGACCGCCCAGGCCACCTTCCGCGCCACCACGAAGATCCGTCCGGACACGGAGGTGGACCGGACCACGACCTCCCCACCGAGTTTGCTCTCCAGGGCCTCATGAAGCACGGTCCGTACGACCTGACGAGGCGCTGAAGTCTGGGAGCGGGCGACAGATTCCATGGGGGAGGGTCCAGAGTGCTCCGGTTGGGAATGCAGCGGGAGGGCGATGAATGAAGTGAATTTATACAGTCAGAGAAAACTATCGCAACTGGACTGTAAATATTGGCGGAATTTACGAGGGGTGGGGCGTTTGGGACTCATTCTGGGGCAGAGTAGCCCGCAGCGCAAGAATTCAAGGTCGCTGAAAAGGTGACATACATTGTCGCCGCAACAGGAAGTGAGGGCTCTTGGCGGGAGCGGGGGCCTGGCTGGCAATGGCAGACCTCCGGGGGAGGGGTGCCTGCCGGGATGGCCGGCGGCCAAGAGGACGTCCGGAGTCTTCACCCGGTGGGGGCTTTCCTCGAAGATGCGGGTGTGAACGCGTCTGCCCGACCCCCCCGCCCCCCTCCTTCTTCGTCCCACCCCTGGTTGGGGGCCCTGGCCCTGGCCCTGGTGCTCGCACTGTCCGGCTGTTCCGCCTTCTCCCGTGCGGTGAAGGAGGGAGACGCCGCCAGCCAGGAACAGAAGTGGGCGGAGGCGGAGGCGGCCTATCTGCGCGCGCTGGCAGCGGACCCGGAGGCCTCCGAGGTCAAGGTGAAGCTGGGCAAGGTGCGTCAGGCTTGGAGCGAGGTGGTGCTGGAGGATGCGCGCGCCGTGCATGCCTCCGGGGACCTGGATGGCGCGATGAAGCGCCTGGTGCGCGCGCTGGAACTCAACGCGGACAACGTTTCGGCGCGGGAGCTGCTTGGCGCCACCCTGGATGCGCGCGTGGCGGCGGGCAACGTGGCGTTGAAGGCGGAGCGGTTGCAGGACGCGCGCACGGAGTTCGACGCGGTGCTGTCGGTGGCGCCGGACCACGCGGCCGCCAAGCGGGGTGTGGACGGCGTGCAGGTGGCCTGGGCGCGGCGCTGGTTCGGCACGGGTGAAGGACTGGAGAAGGCCGGCAAGCTGGGCAACGCGCTGGTGGCCTACGTCCGCGCGGACCAGGAGCGCGTGGGCGCCACCGCGGCGCGGGAGCGGGCCGAGGCCGTGCGCCAGAAGCTGCGCGACGAGGTGGCCTTCCTGGTGGTGGCCTCGCCGGTGGAGGACCGGGCCGGAGCGCCGGACGTGGCGCAGCGGCTGGCGGCCGGCCGGCTGGCGGCGATGCTGCCCACGCAGCTGCCCCTGCGCGTGGTGACGGAGGCCCCGGCGGGCCGCGAAGGCGTGACGCTGGATTTGTCACTGGAGCGGGTGCTGCCGCTGCAGGTGGTGGAGGAGTCGCAGCGCACGCAGCGCTACCTCGCCGGAAATCGCTCCGTGCCCAACCCGCGCCGCGGCGGCTTCGAGACCCAGCTCCTGAAGGCCGAGCGCACCCTGGAGGACGTGGAGCGCAAGCAGGCCGCCGCGCTGCGCGAGTACCTGCGCATGCAGGCGGAGCTGTCCATGGTGCGCGTGGCCGCGGAGCGCTGCCGCGAGCGGGAGCGCCGCCAGTGCCGCGAGGCCCTGCAGGATTGCGGCGAGGCCGCGCGCGAGGTCAGCGGCCCGGGGCAGTTCCCCAGCGAGTGCAACCCCTCACGCTGCGACAACAAGGCGTGCGTCGCCGAGGAGGTGCTGCTGGTGGCCAAGGCCGCCGCGTCCCTGCAGAAGGAGAAGGCGCTGGAGGAGGCGCTGGACAAGTCCGAGGGCCAGCGCACGCAGGTGCAGCGCCACCGCGACACCACCTTCCGCGAGCCCATCACCGTGGAGGAGCCCATGTATTCGGACTTCGTGTTCGACGTGCAGCTCCACCGGCTCACCGTGACGGCCTCCGTCACCGCGGTGATGCGGGACCTCATCAAGGAGCAGCAGGTGCCCGCGCCCAACACGCAGGACTACGCGGTGATGCACGAGGACATGGCGCACAAGGGCTACGACCGGTACGGCGTGCTCGCGGACCCGGTGCAGCTGCGCAACGAATTGGAGCTGCGCGTGGAGGTGGGCGACAAGGCGGTGTCGGACGTTGCCCGCCGCGTGAAGGAGCGCTTCGACGCCTACCGCGGCAAGCGCGTGGCGGATGCCCGCCGCGGCATGGTCCGCCCTGGTGCCGAGGACGTGGTGGAGACCGCCGTGCGCGCGCTCCTGCTCACCGCGGACGCGCCGCCGCAGGACATCCTCCAGCCGCTGGGCCGTGCGCGCGGCCTGAATCGTCCGGAGAGTCTGGTGGGGCTGTAGGGTTTCCGTTGCTGCTGTCTCTTTTCAGGACGGACGAATACGGACGGTTGATGAAGGGGTGTCTTGTTTCAGGGCGGCCTGTCCGAGTTTCGGTCAATCGTGCTTCTACGGGTAAGCCCTTAGAAGCACTATCGTTTGAGGGTGAAGTGTAAACCCTGTTTACGAATTGCCGGGGGGGCTTGGAGTCCCGGTACACCTCGTTGAACGGGGAGCCATCAGAAATCCTGAATGACGGCGATGACTTGGATACTGGCATGGCGGCTGCTTAATCGGCTGCGAACCACTCATCCCAACAAGGATGTCCATGTCACAGTCCAAGTTTGTCGGCGCCCTCACGGGCCTGGCGCTGCTCGCCGGTTGCGGCGGTAGCGATGGCACCACTCCTGCTTCCGAGGAGACGCTCGGTCAGGGGATGTCGTGGGAGGAGTTCCTCTCTCTCGTGTACCAGGAGCCCGACACGGGCATCTTCATCGCCGACGGTGACACGACGTTCGCGACCGAGAAGCACCTGCGCGAGTTCTATGACACCAACGTCAAGAACGGGCAGCTCATCGTCCACCGCGTGGGCGGGGCGGACGCGAAGTGGAACGACACGCAGAAGCTGAACCTCACCTACTGCGTGAGCACCTCGTTCGGTAACAACTACCAGACGGTGGTCAACGCCATGGCCAGCGCGACGGCCGCGTGGGAGGCCGCCGGCCACGTGAAGTTCGTCCACGTGAGCGCGCAGGACTCCAACTGCACCGCCTCCAACAACAACGTGCTGTTCGACGTGCGCCCCATCAACGTGAATGGCCAGTACATCGCCCGCGCGTTCTTCCCGGGTGACGCGCGCTCCAGCCGCAACGTCCTCTTCGACAACAGCGCCTTCGGCCCCATGGGCGTCTGGACGCTGGCGGGCGTGACGCGCCACGAGCTGGGCCACGTGCTCGGCTTCCGTCACGAGCACACCCGCCCTGAGTCCGGCACGTGCTTCGAGGACAACAACTGGCGTGTGCTGACCGCCTACGACGGCGCGTCCGTCATGCACTACCCGCACTGCAACGGCACGCAGACGGGTGACCTCGTGCTGACGACGAAGGACGTCCAGGGCATCCAGGCGCTCTACGGCACGCCGAACGGTGAGCCGCCCCCGCCGCCCCCGCCGCCGCCGGAAGGCGTTCCCACCACGGAGACCCGCTCGGGCTCGGTGGCTGCGAATGCGAACGTCAACTACGGTCCCTTCACCATCGTCCCCCGCTCGACCTTCAAGGTCGTGATGACGGGTACGGGTACGGGTGACCCGGACCTCTACGTCCGCTTCGGCTCGGCGCCCACCACGACGGAGTACAACTGCCGTCCGTACCTCGCCGGCGCCAACGAGACCTGCGAGATCGAGGTCCCGGAAGGTGTGACCAGTGCGTACATCATGGTGCGTGGCTACTCGGCCGCCAACTTCAGCCTGACCATCAACTACCTCGCGCCCCTGGGCGGTGGTAACGGCACGCCCACCAGCGAGACGCGCTCTGGCTCCGTGACCTCGGGTGGCAGCCAGAACTACGGCCCCTTCAGCGTGAAGGCCGGCACCAACTTCAAGGTCGTGATGACGGGCTCGGGTGACCCGGACCTCTACGTCCGCTTTGGCTCGGCCCCCACCACGAGCGCGTACAACTGCCGTCCGTACCTCAGCGGCGCTTCCGAGACGTGCGACATCGCCGTGCCCGCGGGACAGACCACCGCGTACATCATGGTGCGTGGCTACACGTCCGCTACGTTCAACCTGGCCATCAACTACACCAAGCCGTAGTCCAGGCTTCGGCGTGAAGTGAACGACGGGCGGTCTTCCCCCACGGGAAGGCCGCCCGTTTCTTTTTCCGCATGTCGCTGGAGTCCGACGCGGCGGGCTGAGACGCTGCGGCCGCCATGGGGAACGTCATCGGGCTGTTGGGGGCGTGTATGGTGCTGGGCGTCCTGGCCCGGCACAGTGGGAAGTTCCCGGAGGGCTCCGCCGGGGCGTTCAACACCTTCGTGCTGTACGTGGCGCTGCCCGCGCTGGTGCTGCGGGCCATGCACCAGTTGGTGTTCGTGCCGGAGCTGCTGGTCGCCGCCTCGGTGCCGTGGCTCTACTACCTGGGCGCGGGCCCCTTCTTCCGACTGCTGGGGCCCCGGCTGGGGCTGTCGAAGCCGTCCATCATGGCGTTGGTGCTGACGGCGGGACTGGGCAACACCGCCTTCGTGGGGCTGCCCATGGCGGAGGCGCTGCTGGGGGCCAAGGGCCTGCCGGTGGCGGTGGTGGTGGATCAGCTCGGCTCCTTCCTGGTGCTGTCCTCGCTGGCCACGGTGGCGGCGGCCCGGGCGGGCGCGGACACGCCGCTGTCCCTGCGCCAACTCGCGCGCAAGGTGGCCACCTTCCCCCCGTTCCTGGCGCTGGTGGTGGCGTTGGCGACGCGGCCTTGGGCCTATCCGGTCTGGCTGGACGGAGTTCTGGAGCGGTTGGGCGCGCTGCTGACGCCGCTGGCGCTGTTCGCCATTGGCCTGCAGCTGCGCCTGTCGGGCATCAAACCCCGGCTGCCCGCGGTGGCCCTGGGGCTGTCGTACAAGCTGCTGTTGGTGCCGGCGCTGACTGCCGCGGGCCTGCTGGCCCTGCCAGGGCTGGCGCCCACGGTGGTGCAGGCCACGCTGCTGCAGGCGGCCATGGGACCCATGGTGAGCGCGGCCATCCTCGCGGCCGAGCATGACCTGGACCCGGACCTGGCGGTGTTGATGGTGGGAGTGGGCGTTCCGCTGTCCTTCGCGACGGCGCCGCTGATGTTGATGCTGGCGCGCTGACGCCTGCACGGCTGCCCTGCGGCCTGCCACGCGGCCGGACCGCTGTCGTCCCGGCATCGCGCTCCTATTTTTGGCGCATGGCTGAGCAACCACCGAAGGCCTCGGGCGCGCCCGGGGGAGACCCACGGCGGATGGAGGTTCGGCGGCCGGTCGCCGAGCTGGGCGCACGGGCCTATGCCATCCAATTGTTGTCTGACGCGCGAATCCCGTTCCTGGTCGGCGGCGCCTACGCGTTCGCCCACTACACGGGCATCTATCGCGACACGAAGGACCTGGACCTGTTCATCCGCAAGGACGACGCGGACCGCGCATTGGAGGTGCTCGCGCGCAATGGCTGGAGCACGCAGAGCAACGTCCACGGCTGGCTGCACAAGGCCTTCTGGGACGACTTCCTCGTCGACCTCATCTTCGCGTCCGGCAATGGCATCACCGTCGTTGACGACGGCTGGTTCGAGCACGCGGTCCGCGCCCGGCTGCTGAACTGCGCGTGCAACGTGCCTCCGGCGGAGGAAATCTATTGGAGCAAGGCCTTCGTCCTGGAGCGCGAGCGCTTCGACGGGCACGAACTCACGCACCTGCTCCTGAAGACGGGGCGCACGTTCGACTGGCCGCGGCTGCTGGCGCGCTTCGACCGGTACTGGGAGGTGCTGCTCTCGCACCTGATGTTCTTCCGCTTCGCGTACCCCGCGGACCGCGACATCGTCCCGGAGTGGGTGATGCGCGAGCTGCTCTCCCGCGCCAACAGCTCGCTGGCGGAGGGCAACTGGGACTCGAAGCTGTGCCGGGGCCGGCTGTTGTCGCAGGTCAGCTACCAGGTGGACGTCGACGAGTGGGGCTACGAGGACGGCCGCGCCTGGGATGAATCCGAGCGCACGCGCGAGCGCGAGCCCGAAGCGGTGCCCGCCGCGAGCGGTACTTACGGCGGCCACTGAGCCACGGACCCCGCGCTCGCTTCCCGGGACCTCTCCAGTCCCGGCGTGAGCGCGCCAGGTCCACTGGCCCTGCCACGGCTTCGGCGGAGCCTCACCTTCGGGCAGAGTACCCGCCGAAAGCAGGTGTCATGTGTCGCGGAGCGAAACCGGGCCACGAGGTGTCATCGGAATCCTGGGCGTGTTGTGCCTGACGCTCGCGCCCTCCGCGCGGGCACAGGTCTCCGTCACCGGGCAGGGAGGACCGCTGCGGCTCGAAGCGGGCTCGCAGTCGGTGGCGCTGTCCCTGGAGGAGGGCGGCGTCGTGCGGGGGCCCGGCATCGAGCTGCGTCAGCGCGGCGCTGCGCTAGTGGGACAGGTGCGTGGCAGTGACGTGGATGTCGGATGGGCCAGCGGAAACCTGCTCGGACGCGTGGGGGAAGGCACCGTCGACCTCCGCGTCCTCGAAAGGACGCCGGAGCCGGGCCTGCGCCTGGAGGGAGACTTCGCCAGCCAGCCGTCGAGCCTCGTCATCGCGCCCTTCGCCATCGCTGGCGCCATGGGCGGATGCAACTACACGCTGTCCGTGACGGGAGAAGGGTATTCGGGCTGGCGCACCTGCCAGCCTGGGACGACGCTCCAGCCGGGCCCCGTCTCCCTGTCCCTGCCCGAGGAGGTGCTGCGCCTCGGACAGGGAGAGAAGGCGGCGCTGCTGGCGCTGTTGCTGTCGGAGACGATGTTGCCGCCGTGAGGCGGCGCGTGCTCAGGCGAGCACGGTGGTGGCGAAGGACAGCTCCACGCCGTTGTCGCGCACGCGCATGCTGGGCTTGGACAGCCAGTGGCACCGCGGGCAATAGCTGTGCGCACCCGCCTGAGAGGCACGCACAGTCACCTCTCCACCGCAGAGCACGCAGCCGTCGGGGAGGACGAATTCGGCGAACCGCTCGCCGGTGTTGCTCTCGAATTGAGTCATGCTTCTGAGTTAACGCAGGAATCGCGGGGCACAAGGCGACCTGAGGTGTCCCCCGGTCGGGCATGGCCCATCAGGCAGGCAGGCGGCCGAGCCCTCCTGCATTCCTTACGGGCTCGCCGCGCTTTGGTGGGTGGCCGACACCGCAACCCGGTGATGTCGCGTGAACGCCCTGGCACGGGGATTTCAAGGGCCCGGGGCATGGATGCACAGGGTGAGGGTGACGGCATGGGTGGGGTGCTGCGGGTGGAGCTCCTCCATGACCGGCGAGGCTGGGGCGTGGAGGTGGAGACGTGGGCCGGGGCCGTGCGCCGGTACCGGTATGGCAGTGAGGCCCAGGCCCGCTTCTTCGCCGCGGTGTTCGAAATGGGCCCCCGCGTGCTGCCGCCGGCGAGCGCCGGGCGCCGCAAGCGGACCCGCCGGGCGGCCTGAGGCTCCGCGTCTTCCCTCTACCCTCGCGGGCTGCTTTCGGAGAGGCTACGGGCCATGAGTGACGCACCCAAGCCCTTCCTTCACCGTCCCAACCGCCAGCTCATCACCAAGGAGCCGGACCCCGCGGGCCGTTGGTCCAAGCAGTTCCCGGACATGATTGGCTACGCCAGCCAGGGCGGCGGCAAGGTGCCGGCCGACTTCGGCTGGAACACCAACCCCAAGCAGTGGCAGGAGGAGATGACGCCGGAGACGCTGGCCGCGCGCTACGACGAGCTGCGCATCCTCCCGCCGAAGCCCGAATCGCCCGCGCTGCCCGAGGGCGCGAAGTCCGAAGGCACCAAGCCGTAATCCCGCTTCAACTGAAGGGCAGGGCCGCGAGCCGCTCCCGGAACCGGCCGAGCAGCTCCCGCGCCCCTGCCTCCTCCAGTCCGTCGCCCGCCTCCTGTCGCGCCTTGCGCAGGAAGACGTCGAACGGCGGCGAGCGGCCCTGGAGCGCGCCCGCCGCCTCCACGGCCTCCGCGAGCACGCGCTCCGCGCCCCGCGAGCCCAGCGTCAGGTGCATGTCCGCCTGCTCCAGCTTCATGCCGCAGGTGGCCCAAACCGCGCGGTCGTGGACGACGAGCCAGGTGCGCGTCACCTCCTCCATCTGCTCATCCAGCGCCGTGAGGTAGGGCTCCACCAGCCCCGGCAGCGCGTCCGGCGCCAGCTCCGCCTGGGTGGCCGTGTCCAGCAGCCTCGCGCGCAGCTCCAGCACCTGGTGCTTCTGCGGCGTGCGCAGCGCCACTGACGCGGGAAGGGATACGAAGGCGGACAGGCTCTCCGCCACCTGTCGTGCCAGCGCGGGGCGCGCGCGGGGCTCCGCCTTCGCCGCGCGCTCCAGCCGGCCTTGCAGGGAGCGGCGCAGGTCCGCCGCGGCCGCGCGCAGCGCCGCCCGTGCGCCCACCTGGTGGGCGTAGCCGGGCACCACCTCTTCGCGGCGCACGTCGGCGAAGGCGGAGGCGGTGAGGTACACGAGGTCGCCAATGCGCACGCGGAAGTCGGCGCGGAAGGCCTGCAGCTCGGCCATCAGCGTCCAGCGGTCGCTCACCACCTCCGGGCGGCGCATCTGCTGTCCCAGCTCCGCCACGCGGCGGGCCAGCCGGTCCGCGATGGCGTGCAGCACCGCCTCCACCTCCTGCGCCAGCCGCTCATCCGAGCTGGCCGGCGGCGGGGCCCAGCCACCGTCGCCGAGCCCGGCCGAGCGCGTGGGGGGCGGGAACTCCTGGTGGACGGCGCTGACGAGCTGGTTGACGCCCACCAGCGTGTCGCCAATGGCCGGCGCCATCGTCTCCCACAGCGACAGGTCCGCGCCGCCGTCCGCTTCCACCGACGTGGGCTCGTACTTCGCGATGCTCAAGTGTCCCAGCCGGTCGATGGCCACCGCCGCCGCGCGGTGCACGCGCTCCAGCCGGTCCGCGAGATGCCGGTCGGTCAGGGCTTCCAGGAGCGATTCCAGGCGCGCGGGAAGCGCGTCCTGGGGCGGGCGGGATTTGGGTTTGGGCGCTGGCAAGGAGCGGCGACCCTAGCGCACCGCATTGAGCCACGCGAAGAACGGGGGGACTCGTCAGGGCCTCGGCTTCCCGGCATAGAGTGGAGGGAAGGGGAGAACCGATGACAATCCGCTTCCGGCGCCGCCGGCTGCTGGGGGGAGGACTGGCTGCGTTGCTCGTGGGGGGCGCGGTAGCCTTTGCCTCCTGGGACGTCTGCCTTTCCGCCTGGGTCCTGCGAGGAGTGAAGGTGCCGAGCTGTCCGGACGGACAGTTCCGCCAGGTGGTGGAAGTCCATGGCTCCGGCCTGGCGCGCGGCGACACGGGCCAGGTGATGGTCGTGACGCATGCGCTGGCGCCGCATCCGGAGTCCGGCCAGCTGATGAAGGCCCCGGTGACGAAGGGCACGGCCGCCGTGTTCCTGGTGGATGGGGAGGGGAAGGAGACACCGCTTCCACTGTCCAAGGAGACGGACTGGAAGCGCACCCAGGACGACCGAAGCCTGTCGGCCCGGGTGGTGCTGCCGGAGGTACCGGACGGTGACTACCAGCTCCGGGCCCGCGTCACCTCGCCACTGGGCACGGACTCCGTGGATGCGCCGCTGCCGCTGTATGCCAATGCCCTGGCGCACGTGCTGACGGACCGGCCCCTGTACGAGCCGGGCCACGAGGTCCTCTTCCGCGCGGTGGTGCTGAGGGCCAAGGACCTGGCGCCGTTGGATGGGCGGCCGGGGACGTGGGTGGTGCGGGATTCCACCGGCGAAGTGGTGTTGGAGGAGCGCGCGCCGGCCGGCCCCTGGGGCGTGGTGGCCGGGCGCTTCCCGCTGGACCGGGGCGCGCCGCAAGGGAGCTGGACGGTGAGCTGGGTGAGCGGCGGGGCACAGGCCTCGGCGTCCTTCGAAGTGAAGCCCTTCACCCTGCCGCGCTTCCGCGTGGAGGCGCGCAGCGCCCGGCCCTTCTGGCGTGCGGACGAGGTGCCGGTGGTGGATGGGCAGGTGACATATGCCTCGGGCGCGCCGGTGGCCGACGTCGAGGTGGGTCTGACGTGGAACATCCACGGTGACTGGCCCGCGCCCACGGAATGGCATGCGGGAGGCCTGCCGGACCGCGCGCGCACCGACGCCGCGGGGCGCTTCCGCCTGTCGCTGCCGCGCGTGCCCATGGACCTGCGCGGACAGGCCCAGTTGGTGGCGCGTCTGGTGGCGCGGGACGCGGCGGGAGACCGCATCGAAGGCGGCGTGTCGCTGCTGCTGTCCGAGGACGCGCTGCAGGTGTCGGCGGTGACGGAGGTGGAGGGTGGACTGGCGCCGGGGTTCAACAACCGCGTCTACGTACGCGCGACGACGGCCGCGGGGCAGGTGCTGCCGGGCACGGAGTTGACGGTGAAGCGCGCCTGGGACCCGCGGGACGAAGGCGTGCGCGCGTTGACGGACGAGGACGGCGTGGCCGTCTTCCAACTGGACCCCGGGCCTCCCGTCAATGTCGTGGTGCCGCCCATGCCCGTGCGCCCGCCGCCGCCCGAGCCCACGGTGCGGCTGGGCCAGACGCGCAACCTGCTGGCGCCGGAGACGGAGGCCTCGCTCGAGGACCTGCTCGCGCTGGAGAAGGGGTTGGCCGCGCTCGAGCCCTGTGCGCGCTTCGTGACGCGTGAGGATGGAGAGATGGAAGTCGCGCTCGGCCTGCGCGTGAGTGCTTCGGGCGCGGTGGTGGACGTGGTGACTGGGGAGGAGGGCGCACTGCCCGCCTGCGTGGCCTCGGCGTTGCGTACCCGCGTGCTGCCCGCCGGGCGTGAGCGGGTCTTCCAGGTGAGCCTGGCCATCATGGACCCGGGCCTGCCGGAGTTGGAAGTGGAGGTGGAGGCGGCCATTGGCGCCCCTGAGATGCTGGTGGCCGCGCTGTCCGACGCGGCCCTCGATGCGCGCACGTGTCTGCCGCGAGACCTGGGAATGGAAGCCCCGCTGCCCGCGGCGTTGAGCTGGCGGCTGGGGAAGCGGGGCCTGGAGTCGCTGACGTGGGTGACACTGCCGAAGCAGTCGAACGCGCTGGCCGCGTCCGCCCTGCCCTGCATCCAGGAGCGCTTCGCGCGCGTCCGGCTGCCCGAGGCCGAGTATCGGCAGAACGCCCTGGGCGTGGGGCACCTCACCGCCCGTCCGTCGGGGGAGAAGGGGCGCCAGGCCGTTTCCCAGGCCACCACCTTCCTGGGCTACGAGCTGAAGGTGAGCGGCACGCAGGGCGGTGAGGTCGTAGGCGAAACGAAGCTGGTGCTGCGTCCGGCGGAGGTACCACCCACGCGCCTGCGCGCCACGCCCGTGCTGGCGCGCGGCGGCGAGGAGGTCCGCATCGAGCTGATGCGCGGTCCCCAGTTCGAGGGCCCGCTGCCCGACGCCCTGGTGCTCCAGGCGGGCAACCAACGGATGGAAGAGAAGGTGGACAAGGCGACGCGCTCGGTCCGCTTCAAGCTGCCCGAGGACTTCGAGGGCTGGGCGATGACGTACTGGGAGGGCGCGCAGGGCCGGGTGTACGTGGTGCCGCGCGCGCAGCTCTCCGTGGAGGTGACGCCGGACAAGCAGCGCTACGCTCCCGGCGAGCTGGCCCGGCTCCAATTGCAGACGCGGGTGGATGGCCAGGACGGTCCGGCGGCGGTGGGTCTCTTCGGCGTGGATGAGACGCTGGCGCAGCTGGCACCTCTGCCAGGGCCGGACGCGCTGGGGCAGCTGCGGCCCGTGCCGACGGTGGCCTTGCCCGCCTTCGGTGTCCTGGACGGTCAGGCGCTGGCCATGGGCCGCATCCGCGGGGCAAACGCGGCGTCGGCGGCGGTGCTGCGGGTGAGCGATGTACCTCGGCGCGAGCACACGGAGCCCCGCGTGACGGTGAACGCGGTGACGGCCTTCGAGCCGGAGTCGGAGCTGACCGAACCCTTCTACGCCGTGCTGGCGGAGCTGCACGCGCAGGTGCGCGCCTGGGAGGAGAAGGCGCCGCAAGGGCAGACGCTGGACCCGGCGGGCATGGCCCGGTTGTGGGAGGGCGCGCTGGCGGCGTGTGAGAATCGCGGCGACAAGGTGAGGGATGCCTTTGGCCGCCGGTTGAAGCTGTCGCGGCTGCCCGTGGACCTGCTGGCCCTCACCGACCCGCGGGGTGGTGTCCAGCGGCACGCGGCTGCCGGAGGACGTGGAGAACTGGAACGCTTGGGTTGCCCGGGAGGCGCCATGAATCGCTCGTTCTTCGCCGGGGTGGGGTGCTCCCTGGCGAGCCTGGTGGGACTGGTCATGTTCGTGGCGCTCTTCGGTGACAACATGCGGCGCCTGTTCGGCTCATCCGCTGACGCGCTGGCGGGTGCGTCCGCGCCCCAGGCGTCGAAGAGTCTCCGCTCCTTTGGTGAGAACTCCGCGTACGACGAGGTGCAAGCGGTGATGGCCCCCCCGCCGGTCATGGCGGAGCCGCAGATAGAGATGGAAGTAGAAGGGGGGATGCCCGGGTTCGCGAACGAGCCCCGCCGTGCCCGCGCCGTCGTGGTCAAGGATGATGCACGCAAGGGCGGGGGCGGCGCGGAGGCAGACGCAACGCCCAGCCGTGCCTGGTTCCCGGAGACGTTCCTCTTCGAGCCCCTGGTGGTGACGGACGCGTCCGGCGCGGCGACGGTGCCGGTGCGCGTGCCGGACCGCCTCACGCAGTGGCGGGTGCTGGCGCTGGCGCACTCGCGTTCGGGCGCGCAGTCCGGCGCGGTGACGTCCTTCACGGGCACGCTGCCCACGTACGTGGACCCGGTGCTGCCGGCCTTCCTGCGCGCGGGCGACGCCGTGCGGATGCCGGTGCAGGTGATGAACACCACGGACGCGGCGGTGGAGGCGCCCTTGAAGGTGGAGGTGCCGGGCGCGCTGGTGGAGGGCGGCAGCCGCACCGTGCGCGTTCCGGCGCACGGCAGCGTGGTGGAGTACGTGACGGTGCGGGTGTCCACGCCGGGCCAGGTGGCGGTGCGCGCGGCGTTGGGCGCCACCGACGCGGTGGTGCGGGACTTCCCCGTGTGGGCCACGGGGCGGCCGGTGGTGGAGACGCGCGGTGGCACGCTGGCGGCGCCGCGCTCGCTGTCGCTCACCGGGGCCGTGGACGCGCAGCCGGGAAGCGAGCGCGTCCGGGTGCGGGTGTTCCCCGGCGGGCTGGGCGTGCTGCGCTCGGAGCTGCTGAACGCGAGCGGGCGCGAGGACGCGGCCGGCGTGGGTTATTCGCTGCTGCTGGCGGGCCGCGCGCCGGAGCTCCTGAGTGCGCTGGGCGAGACGCGGTCCGCGGAGGCACTGAAGGCGCTAAGCACGCCCGGGCAGCGGCTGAAGGCGCCCGTGCCTCCGGAGTCCGGTGAAGTGGACGTGGAGTCGGTACGGGCGGGGCTGATGCGGGCGACCCAGCGCGCGCTGCGGTGGAGCCGGGCGCCGGACGTGGCCACGGCGGCGCTGCTGGCGGAGGGCGCGCTGGCGCATCCGGACAACCCCGTGCTGGCCCGCCTGGGTGAGCGGCTGGCCGCGCAGGTGGCGGCGGCGCAGCTTCCGGATGGCACCTGCCAGGGCGGCGCCGGCTGGACGCTCCAGCGGTTGTTGGTGGCCACCGCGGACTGCACGCGCGCGGTGAACGCGGCGGCGGTGACGCCGGAGGGCAAGCGCCGCGCGGCCTTCTTCACCGCGCGGGCCTCGGGTGCGCTGGAGCGCAACCGGGCGCACGTCAAGGATGGCTACACTGCGGCGGCGCTGCTGGCGAGCGGCGCGGTGACGGGCTCGCTGCGGGACTCACTGCGCGAGCAGGTGCGGGACGCCGTGCAGCGGCGCGACGAGGGTGCCGCGTTCCTGCCCGTGGAGGAGGGCGTGGTGGACGCCACGGGCGGCACGCCGACGGAGGCCGAGGCCACCGCGCTGGCCGTGCTGGCCCTGGAGGGCGACGCGAAGGCACCCGTGGCGGACCTGGGCGCCGCGTTGCTCGCCAGCTACGAGCCGGTGAATGGCTGGGGCAACGGGCGCGCCAACCGCCTGGCGTTGCAGGCCGTGGTGTCCCTCTTCCGCGAGCCGTTGCCCGCCCAGGTGCGGGTGGTGCTGGAGCGGGACGGCCAGGTCATTACCGAGGGCACCTTCGACGCCAAGGCCCTGCGTGAGGTGCTGTCCCTGGAGGCGGCGGCTCCGGGCTCCGGCGGCGCGCATACCTGGACGGTGCGCGCGGAGCCCGCGGTGCCCGGGTTGGGCTTCGCGCTGGCGTTGAGCGCTGCGGTGCCGTGGACGCAGCAGGCACAGGCCGGGATGGAGTTGTCCGTGCAGGTGCCCTCGGACGCGAAGGTGGGGCAGCCGTCGGAGGTGACGCTCCAGGCATCCACGCCGTCGGGCCTGCCGCTGGTGATTCGCCACGGGCTGCCCGCGGGCGTGCAGGTGGACACCGCCAGCCTGGAGGCGCTCGTGCGTGAAGGGAAGGTGGCGTCCTGGCAGAGCGAGGATGGCGCGGTGACGCTGCGGCTTCATCCCCGAGGGCCGGGCGAGCCCTTCCAGGCGCGCTTCCGCGTCATCCCGACGCTGGCGGGTACGCTCCAGGGAGGCGCGTCGTCGCTGATGACCCTGTCGCGCCCTGACCTGGTGTCCTACGTACCCCCCGCTACGTGGGCCGTTCGCTGAGGAGAGGTCGCTGTCACTTCCTGCCCCCCGGGCCACTGCCCTGGCGCTGGGGGGCGCGTTATGTGTCGACTCGTGGTGACTTCACGGGCCTCCAAGAAATGTAGTCCGCGCTCCCAACTGGGCACCCACGCAGGGGATGCACAGATTTCCCAGCAGCAACACGGAGTCGCAACCGCTCCCAGGGTTGTTTCGTCGTGGGTGGCAAGCATGGAGCTCGACGGTGCGGAGAGGGACGAGCTACAGCGGGTGCTGACGAGCGCGTTTGCCTCGGTAGAGCACCTTCGCCGGGTCGTGGCCGCCACCTGCCGCAGGGATTTGGAAGCGCTGGGCGTCTCCGGTGGGCTGCGTGAGCGCGTCTTCACGCTCATCCACATGGCGGAGGCGGAGGGCTGGCTGCGCGAGCTGATTCGCGGCGCCTACCAGGCCCTGCCCCGACACCCTCGCCTCCAACGCTTCGTGCAGGTGTACCTTGCGTCCGTCCAGCGCAGCATCCCCCGTGTCGGACTGGAGCGCATCTTCGGCAGCGGCCGGGCGGACGCCGAGCGTGAGCACTGGCGCAAGCGCCTGACGTCCATCGAGCGGCAGGTGTGCCGCGTGGAGCCGGAGGTGGGCGCGGCGCTGGGCACCGGCTTCCTGGTGTCGCCCAACGTCGTGCTCACCAATTTCCACGTCATCGAGAACAGGCTGCTGGAGTCTCTACGGGTGCGCTTCGGCCGCAAGGTCCTCCAGGACGGGACACTGCTACATCCAGGGACGGTGTACCGCGTGACGCGCTGTCTGGCGCGCAGTCCTTACAGCCCCGCGGACCTGATGCACCCGCGTCCGCGCGATGCCACGTCGGGCGAGCTGGACTACGCCTTCCTCGAGGTAGCGGGTGTCCCCGGCGAGGACCTGGTCGACGGGGAGACCCGAGGCTGGCTGGAGCTGCCCGACTCGCGGGAGTCCTTCACGCCCGGCAGCCTGGTGCTCATCGTCCAGCACCCGGCGGGCCAGCCGATGAGCGTCGCGCTCGATGAGTTCCTGGGCGTCAATCCGGGCCGCACGCGTGTGGCGTACCGCGCGTGCACGGGGCCGGGCTCCTCGGGGGCACCCTGCTTCACCCAGGACCTGCGGCTGGCCGCGTTGCATCACAGCGGTGGGCCCCGCGTCCCGTCCGTGTCGGTGGGACACAACGAGGGCATCCCCATCGACACCATCCGCGGCAGCCTGTCCGGGAGCATGTTGAGCCAGCTGGGGTGGGGGTAGGGGCGCGAAGTGGAGGCATGGGGGGCGCCTGATACAGTCAGTGAATGCATTCCGCTGGCACCCGTCCCGCCGTCACCCACTCCGCGTGGGGGCTCGTGCGTCTTCCGGCCCTGCTCCTGTTGCTCGTCCTTCCCTGGAGGGCCAGTGCTGAGCCCTCGCTGCGCGTGGCGGGTGCCTCCGCCAGCAACGAGGTGAAGCTGCGGACAGCGTCGGAGGACTTCCGGCACGTGCTGCGCGTGGATTTGCTGAGCGCGCCGGAGGGGGTCGGCGACGTGGCCGTGGCCGGCGGCGTGGTGAGAGGTGTGGACGGCGAGCTGCCCGGCGGCGTGACGGTGCTGGTGGATCCGCTCCAAGCCCAGGACGGCGTGCAGGTGGCGTTGCAGGCGGTGGTGAAGGAAGCGGAGGCCGGGAGCGCTACGGTGCCCATCTCCACGCGGCGCCCCATCCACGTCGAGCTGACCGGGAGGCTGCCCGTCACGGGTGACTACACGGGCCATGTGGTGCTGGTGCATGCGCAAGGGCGGGAGACCACCGCGCTCATCGTCACGCGCGTGCAGGCGGTGCCCGCGGTGCAGTTCATTGCCACGTCGCCGGCGGTGACGTCCGCGGGTTGGGGCTGGGGCTCCATCGACGCCACCGTGCGGCTGCCGTTCAAGGAGACGGCGGGCGTGGGCGGTGTCGTGTCGGTGCCCCAGTTGCTCCAACTGCAGCGCAAGGCGCCGGACATGGACTCGGCCCTCATCCAGCCGCGCTTCCAGAGCGTGCGCTTCGCGCTGGAGGGCGGGAAGCCGGATGGCGGCAACCTGGATGTCACGTCGGTGGACGGCGGTATTCCCGTGAGCGCGCATGGGAGCGGCGCGCTGCTCTTGAACCTGCGGGGCCTGGACGGTCCGGGCGAGTACACCGGCACCGTGCGCCTGTCCGTGCGCTCGGGCATGCCGGTGGAGCAGCCCTTCACCTTGTGGGTGAGCTCGCCCTGGTTGTGGGGCGCGTTGCTCATCGCGGCGGGGGCCGTGTCGTCGTTCGGCGTGCGCCTGTATTCGCAGCGCATCCGGCCCCGGACGTTGCGTTTGCAGCGGGTCATGGAGCTGCACCGCCGGCTTCAGGCCGTGGTGAGCGGGCAGGGGGCTCGGGCGCGGGAGGTGGGGCAGGTGATGCTGGGCCAGGTGGACGGGCTCGCGTCGGAGATTCGCCGGCCGGTGCGAGGCATCCGCGTGCGCGACGGGGACCTGACCGCGCTGGAGCCTCGTCTACGGCTGTATGGCGCGTGGTGTGACACGTCACGCAAGCTGGACGCGCTCCCGGCCGAGCTGCGTCCGGAGCAGGCGAGCCAGTTGCTGGCGGAAGTGGAAGGCGCGCTGCGCACGGAGGACACCGCCACCGAGCAACTGGACCGCCTCGCCGCCAAGGTGCGGGAGCTGGACGTGGACGGACTGGCGCGCGCCGGGCTGGAGGCGCGGTTGCAGGACATCGACCGTCAGGCGCGGACGCTGGTGGAGCAGCACGGTGAGGATTCGCTGGGCTTCCGGCTCAAGTACGAACTGCTGTCCCTTCTGTCGACCGTGCGGGAGGAGCTGGCGCGGGGCGCGCTGGACGCCGCCCGGCGCCAGTTGGAGTTCGCTCGCCGCTCGTACTTCGACATCCTCTGCGAGGAGCTGTCCGCGGCCCTGGCGTCCCGCACGCCGCCGCGAGGCTTCACGGAGGAGGAGTGGGATGCCCTCACCCGGCAGGTGAACACACTGCTGGAGCGAGCCCGCGAGCGTGCGAACACCAGCGTGGATGATGCCGTCCGCATGTACCAGGGCGCGCATGCCGCCTATGTGCGCCAGCTCATCGTGGAGCTGCGCGGCGCGGTGGACGAGGCGCGGCACGTCAGTGAGTCCGAGGCGCAGACGCAGGCGCTCGATGAGGTGGAGGCGCTCCTGCGCGAAGCCATGGGTCTTCTGGTGGCGGAGTCGTCGCACGAGGCCGCGGGGAAGTACGGCGAGGCGCGCGTCCGGTTTGTCTCCGCCAGCCAGTCCCAGCGGATGGCGAAGAGCTTCCACCTGGAATCGCTCGCGTCGGACGACGGGGGCGACGGGGCGCCCTCCGTGCCTCCTCCCACCGCGCCCAGCGGTGGAAGCATCCTCGCGCTGCCGGAGGCGCCCGCCGGAGGGGCGCCCGCGCTGGGCGACTTCGAGGGCATGCCGCTGCCGTCGCCGCGTCATATGTGGCTGGTGGAGCTGGGCGTGCTGGCGCTGCTCACCACGGTGGCGGTGGCGCTGGGGCTTCAGTTGCTCAATGTCTTCTCGCCCACGTGGGGTGGTTTCGGCGCGGGCATGACGGCCTTCCTCTGGGGCTTCGGCCTGCACCAGGTGGGCAACGCCTCCTTCGAGGGAATCACCGGGCTGCTGACGCGCGTGGAGCGGCCGGCCTCGCCTCCGCCGGCCACCTGAGCCGCGCGAATCAGCGCTGCCGGTCCTGGATGGTCTTTGCGGCGATGCGGTCCACCACGCCCGGGACCACCAGCTTGAGGAACTGGGCGACGCGGGCCTTGGTGGTCATCACCACCTCGCGCTCGCGCCGCTCCATGGCGCGGAGGATGATGGCCACGCAGGTGTCCACGTCCATGTTGCCCGCGCTCTCGTCGTGCTTGCTCTGCCGCACGGGCTGGCCGTCCGCGCCCAGCGCGCTGTCGCGGATGTTGGTGGCGACGAAGCCGGGGCACACCACCGTCACGTCCACGCCGGTGCCGCGCAGCTCGATGCGCAGTGAGTCGAAGAAGCCGTGCATGGCGTGCTTGCTGGCCGCATAGCCGCTGCGGTTGGGCACGCCCGTCTTGCCCGTGAGGGACGACACGGCGACCACCAGCCCGCGCCGGGCCTTGAGGTGGGGCAGGGCGTGGTGGGTGCAGTACACCGCACCCAGGTAGTTGATGCGCATCAGCCGGTCGAAGAGGGACAGGTCCTTCACCTCGTCCACGCGCGCGTCCATCGTCACGCCCGCGTTGTTGACCAGCACGTCGATGCCGCCAAAGGCCTCCACCGCGCGCTCCACCAGGTGGCGGCAGGCCTCCGCGTCACCTACATCGGTGGGCACCACCACCGCGCGCCCGCCGGCCGACTCGCACCGGGCCTTCACCCGCTGGAGCGCTTCCTCGTTGCGTGCCGCCAGCACCAGGTTGGCGCCGCGTCCGGCCAGCACCACCGCCAGCGCCTCGCCAATGCCCGCCGAGGCGCCCGTGACGACCACCGTTTTTCCTCGCATGGCGCGCATTCTGACCCCTCGCCGTCAGGGGGGCCCGGAAAAAATCCGACCACCAGGTGACACTTCAATTCGGGCCCGGTGTTCTGGTCGCGCCAACGTGTTTCGCGAGGGGAAAGACACCATGCCGTCCATCGCCGTTTTCGCCCAGGCCCACCCGGAGCAACTGGGGTGGCTCAGCAGCAAGCTGCTGGGGGTGACACTCACGTCCGCGGAGTGGGTGCTGTGGGTGCTGGTGTGCCTGTCGGTGCTCTCCATCGCCATCATGCTGGAGCGCACGGTGTACTTCGCCCGTCACCGGCTGCCGGACTCGGAGGCCCTGGCGGTGCGGCTGTCGCGCGGTGAGCTGGACGCGGTGAAAGCCGCCATCCAGGGGCGTCAGGGCATGGAGGCCGCCATCCTGCGCGAAGGGCTGGCGTGCGCCGACCAGGGCGCGGACACGGTGGAGCAGGTGATTGCCTCCACCCTGTCGCGTGAGCGCCCGCGCTACGAGCGCTTCCTGTCGTATCTGGGCACGCTGGGCAACAACGCGCCGTTCATCGGTCTGTTCGGCACGGTGCTGGGCATCATCAAGGCCTTCAATGACCTGGGGAAGATGAACGCCCAGGGCGGCGGCGGGGCCATGCAGCAGACCGTCATGGCCGGCATCTCCGAAGCGCTTGTCGCCACGGCCGTGGGTCTGGCAGTGGCGATTCCGGCGGTGGTGGCCTTCAACGTCTTCAGCCGTCAGCTCAAGACGCTCACCAGCCGCGCCAATGCTTTGGGCCACGCGCTGGTGGGCAGTCTTCGCTCGGAGGCCCGTTAGGCCATGGCGGGCGGCGCGCAGGACAACGACGACGAAATCACGGGCATCAACGTCACGCCGCTGGTGGACGTGGTGCTGGTGCTGCTCATCATCTTCATGGTGACGGCCAACTTCATCGTCCGTGAGACGGTGGAGGTGGACCTGCCCCGCGCGGCCAACGGCGGTGAGACGGTGCAGGGCCTGGTCAACGTGGTGCTGGACAAGGAGGGCAAGTTCTTCTTCGACGGCACCGAGATGACCGAGAAGGAGCTGGAGGCGAAGGTCGCCGAGGCGGTGGCCAAGGACAAGGAGACGCGCGCCATCATCAGCGCCGACCAGTCGCTGCCCTACGGACGCGTCATGCGGCTCATCGACGTGGTGAAGGGCCAGGGCATCGCCAAGTTCGCGCTCAACATCGAGAAGGACGTGGCCCCCTCGGCCACGGCCCCCGCGCCCTGAAGCGAGGCATCAGCGCATGAGCCAGGCGGTCCTCGAAAATAGTCCCACGACGTCCACGCACGACCGCTCGTTGGTCGTGGTGGGCGCCTTTCTGCTCGTGTCGCTGGGGATTCACGTCGGCGGCTTCTGGGCGCTGGGTGAGGGCGACTCGCGCTCGCGCCCCGTGCCCAAGCGTCCCGTGGAGATGGTGATGGTGGAGGTGCAGAAGCCGCCCCCGCCGCCTCCCGAGGCGCCGAAGCCGGAGGAGCCGCCCAAGCCGCCACCCCCCAAGCCCAGGGTGGTGAAGCCGCCGCCGGTGAAGGTGGCCGAGGCCCCCAAGCCGCTGCCACCACCGCCCGTGGACGCGCCGCCGCCCCCCAACGAGACGCCGCCGCCGTCAGCGAAGCCCGCGCCCCTGGTGGTGGGCCTGTCGATGTCCTCCACCACCAGCGCTGGAGGTTTCGCGGCGCCCGTGGGCAACACGCTCTACGGAAGGACGGGCCCCACGGCGAAGGCGCCCCAGGAGGTGAAGGCGTACAGCGCGCCGAAGTACGCGCCCATCTACCAGGTGGACTCCGAGCCCACGGTGGCCTCCGAGGTGAAGATTCCCTATCCGGAGGAAGCGCGCCGCGCGGGCGTGGAGGGCACCGTCACGCTCTCCATCACCATCGACCACGAGGGCAAGGTGGTGGCGGTGAAGATTCTCAAGGGGCCCGGCTACGGCCTCAACGAGGCGGCGAGGGATGCCATCCGCCGCTTCCGCTTCAAGCCCGCCATCAAGGGCGGCGAGCCTGTCTCCACGGAGATGAAATACTCGTACACCTTCCTGCTCGATTGATGTCGCCACTCCCGCTGGGAGAGCGGCGGAGCACGGGCGTGCCCGGCATGTCAGGGGTACCCATCCCCACAGGCATTGCCGGGATTCCACCTCGCCATCGCTCCGTCTCTCTTTCAGCGGGAGCGGCAACCCCCTCACCCGTATGCTTGGACACGCCATGTCCTCCACCCTGAAAGCCCGAGGCGCGCTCGTCGCGGCCTCGCTCCTGCTGGCGGCGCCCGTGCTCGCGCAGGCACCCCTGGCTGGTGCGCCACCCACGGACGCGGCCACGCCACCTGCGGCGCAGGCCCAGCCCACCATCACCAAGCCTCCCGAACTGGTGCAGCAGGTGGAGGCGCAGTACCCGCCCGAGGCGCTCGCCCAGGGGCTCACCGCGTCCGTGCGGCTCATCATCACCATCGCGGATGACGGCTCCGTCGCCGAGGTGTTGCCCACCGAGCCGGTGGGCCACGGCTTCGACGAGGCGGCCATCGCGGCGGTGCGCCAGTTCCGCTTCTCGCCCGCCGAGGTCGACGGCGTGCCCGCGCCGGTGCAGGTGGAGTACGTCTACCACTTCACCCTCACCGCGCCGGAGCCGGAGGCGGGCGCCGAGGCCGCGGAGGCCGAGCAGCCCAAGGCCACGCTCACCGGCCAGCTCATCTCCCGCGGCAGCCGTTCGCGCGTGCCCAACGCCACCGTGCGCTGCGGCGACGACCCGGACGCGCCCGAGGTGATGTCCGACGAGGACGGCCGCTTCACGCTCGAGGTGCCCGCGGGCACCTGCGAGGTGCGCGTGGTGGCCACGGGCTTCCAGCTCTACCAGACGAAGGAGGAGCTGAAGCCGAACGAGACGACGGAGGTGAACTTCTACCTCGCGCCCTCGGGCGGCGGCCTGGAGACGGTGGTGCGCTCCGACCGGCCGAAGAAGGAGGTGGTGCGCCGCACCATCACCCGCGAGGAGGCGCAGAAGACGCCGGGCTCCTTTGGAGACCCCATCCGCGTCATCCAGTCGCTGCCGGGCGTGGCGCGCGCGCCCTTCATCTCTGGTGAGCTGCTGGTGCGTGGCTCGAACCCGGGCCAGACGTCGACGATGATGGACGGGGTCCAAATCCCCCTCCTGTTCCACCTGCTCGGCGGACCCTCGGTGGTCAACGCCGAGTTCATCGACCAGCTCGACTTCTTCCCGGGCGGTTACGGCAGCCAGTACGGCCGCGCGGTGGGCGGCATCGTCGAGGTGGGCACGCGCAAGGGCGCCTCGGACACGCTGCATGGCTCGGTGAAGGTGGACCTGCTGGACGCGGGCTTCTTCCTGGAGAGCCCGATTACGGATGGCATCAGCGTGGCCGCCGCCGCGCGCCGTTCCTACATCGACGCGATTCTGCCCGCCGTCCTGCCGGAATCGGAGGGGGGCACGCTCTCCGTGGTGCCGCGCTACTGGGACTACCAGTTGCGCGTGGACTTCGGCGCGAAGCGGGGCTCGCCCAACGACGACACGACCGTGGCCGCCGGGGGCGCGCGCAGCTCCGGCTACATCATGGCCTTCGGCAGTGATGACCAGCTCCGCGTGGTGTCCACCGGCCCCAAGACGGAGCGGGACCTGGAGCTGGACACGCGCATGAACTTCCACCGGGTGAAGGGCGACTGGACCTACCGCAAGGGCGCGATGTGGTCCGTGTTCACGCCCTTCGTCGGCATGGACCGCAACGATATCGACTTCGGGCTCGCGCGGCAGGAAGGCAAGACGTACACGCTGGGCGCCCGCGAGGTGCTGGGCATCGAGCTGTCCTCCGCGCTCACCCTCCGCACGGGTCTGGACATCGTCTTCGAGCACGAGCGCTACGACGTGTCGTTCCCCGCGCCGGGCGGCATCGAGTACGTGCCCTTCCCCGGGGCCGAGCCGGTGGGCCAGCAGTTGGAGGAGCAGATTGCCCTGAACGCCTTCGACGGCGCGCTCTTCCTGGAAGCGGACTTGTTGGTGGGGCGCTTCACCTTCACGCCGGGCGTGCGCGGCAACCTCCAGTCGGTGGGCAACACGCGGAACCTGGCGCTGGACCCCCGGCTGTGGGTCCGCTACGCGGCCACCTCGCGCACCAACCTCAAGGGCTCGTTGGGCCTCTACAGCCAGCCGCCGGAGACGTTCCGCTTCATCTCCTTGCCCTACGGCAACCCGGACCTCGCCTACCAACGCGCGTTCCAGAGCAGCCTGGGCGTGGAGCACCGCATCACCGACGTGCTCAACGTGGACGTCACCGGCTTCTTCAACCGCCGCTTCAACAACATCGTGTCGCCCGGCCAGCTCGTCACCAACGAGGGCGGCGGCGTCTTCACGCTGCCGTACTCCAACGACGGCATCGGCCGCGCGTATGGCGTGGAGGTGATGCTGAAGAAGGAGCGCGCCTCCGCGACGGACAAGTGGTCCGGCTGGCTCTCGTACACCTTCAGCCGCGCGGAGGACGGGCGCACGGGGCCGCTGCCCCAGGGCGGAGGGGCCTTCGGTGGCGGCAGCGTGCCGGACGACTCCACCTATGGCCTCAGCCCCTGGGACCAGACGCACATCCTCACGCTGGTGGCGGGCTATGTGCTGGGCGACGGCTGGGAGCTGGGCGGCCGCTTCCGCTACACCAGCGGCCGGCCCATGACGCCGCTGGCGAGCGGCTATGACGTCTACGACGCGGACCGCAACCGCTACAACGCGACGTTCGGTCCCTACTTCTCCGACCGCACGGGCGGCTTCCACCAACTGGACGTGCGCGTGGACAAGAGCTGGCGGTTCCAGAGTTGGACGCTCACGGCCTATCTGGACGTGCAGAACCTCTACAACGCGAAGAACGTCGAGTTCGTCTTCAACGACTACCGGTTCCGTCGGGAGTACGAGGTGCCGGGCATCCCCATCCTCCCCGTGGTGGGTGTGAAAGGAAGCTTCTGAGATGAAGACCCTGCTCGAGTATGGCGGCCTGTTGCTGCTGCTGGGAGCCACCGCGTGTGTCGACGTCGAGGACCAGCCTTCGCGCGTCCACGACTTCCGTGTGCTCGGCCTCGCCACGGAGCCGCCGGAGTTCATGGCGTCTGCTTGTGAGCTCACCCCAGCGACGCTGGATGAACTCTCCGAGCCCGTGACATACCGCGCGCTGCTGGTGGACCCGGCGGGCGAGGGCCGTCCCATCCAGTACACGTTGTGGGCGTGCGCGGACCCCGAGGACCGGACGTGCGCGAACGAATCCAACCGCGTGCTGCTCGCGGAGGGCACCACCGCGCCCGGTGAGCTCACGCTCAGCATCCGCCCGGGCGCCGCTACGCTGGCCGAGGACACGCCGCTGCTCGAGCGGGTGCAGGAGCTGGACCCCTACCTGGGGCTGGGCGGCCTGCGCATGCCGCTGGTCCTCTTCACGCATGCGGGGGAGGAGCGGGTGTATGCGCAGAAGCTGATGGTCTTCTGGTGCCCGGTGGTGGAGGGAATGCGGGCCAACGTGCAGCCGGTGATTCCGGGCCTGCGCGTGGACGACGTGGCCTGGGCCGAGGCGGCGCCACTGGAGCTGCGGGGCGCCGGGCCCTTCGTGGTGACGGCCGAGGACGTGGCGGCCTTGCAGGAGACGTACGTGGTGCCCGGGCTGCGGCTGGAGGCGGTGACGCTGCGGGAGAGCTGGGGGATTTCGTGGCACGCGACGCTGGGCGAGTTCTCGCCGCAGGAGACGGGCGGCTCGTCCTTCGGCGGGCAGGAGGGCCGGCACCGCACGGAGTGGGAGCCGCCGGAGGGCGCGCAGGCGCAAGAGGTGACGTTCTGGGCGGTGGTGCGGGACGGCCGGGGCGGCAGTTCCTGGTTGGTGCGGCGGGCGCTCTGGAGTCCGTGAGCCGGGCTCGCGCGCCGACCTTCAGTCGAGATATGCCGAGGGGACTCGCTTGAGGCCGGGCCGGGCCTGACGCGTGGGGTGGAACGCGGATGATGAGACGCACCACTGCTGGGGAATGGGGCCGCCGGTGCGGTCTGCTGGCCGCCGCCTGCCTGGGCGTGTGGGCCACGGTGTCCGCCGCGGCCACGCCGCCCCCGGCGGAAGAGCCCCCGGTGACGCTGCGCCGCTTCGCGCTGCTCGTGGGCTCCAGCGAGGGCGGTGAGGGACGCGAGCGGCTGCGCTACGCGGGCTCGGATGCGCTGGCCATGTCCCGCGTGCTGGGGGAGCTGGGCGGCGTGGCGGTGGCGGACCGCGTGCTGCTGCTGGAGGCGGACCGGAAGGGCCTGCTGGGCGCGCTGGAGCGGATGCGGGTGCTGGTGGAAGCCGCGGCCGCTGACGGCGTTCGCAGCGAGCTGGTGCTCTACTACTCGGGCCACTCGGACGCGGAGGGGTTGCTGCCGCGCGGTGAGCGGCTGACCTACGCGGCGCTGAAGCAGGGGCTGGGCGCGGTGCCCGTGGACGTGCGCATCGCGATTCTGGACTCGTGCGGCTCCGGCGCGGTGACGCGCTTCAAGGGTGGGGTGCACCGGCCGGGCTTCCTCATGGACGCGGCGTCGCAGGTGCGGGGCCACGCGTACCTCGCCTCCAGCTCCGCGGATGAAGTGGCGCAGGAGTCGGACGCCATTGGCGCGTCCTTCTTCACGCACTTCCTGGTGACGGGCCTGCGCGGCGCGGCGGACGCCAGCGGCGACGGCCGCGTCACCCTGCACGAGGCCTACCAGTTCGCCTTCCATGAAACGCTGGCGCGCACGGAGCGAACGCAGGGCGGTCCGCAGCACGCGGCCTATGACATCCAACTGGCGGGCAGCGGCGACCTGGTGCTGACGGACCTGCGCACCTCGCGCGTGCGGCTCACGGTGGCGGAGGACGTGCAGGGCCGCCTCTTCGTGCGCGACTGGGGCAACCAGCTGGTCGCGGAGCTGCAGAAGCCCGCGGGCCGGCGCCTGGCGCTGGGGCTGGAGGCGGGGCGCTATCAGGTCGTGCTGGAGCGGCCCTCGCAGCGGCTCGAGGCGGAGTTGACGGTGTCGCCGAAGGGAGGCTCGGAGCTGCGCGCCGAGCACTTCGTTCCCATGACACTCACCCGCACGGCGGCCCGAGGCGGGACGGACATGCGGGCCGAGGCCCTGTCCACCGGTGAGCCGGTGGTCCTCGGTGACATGCCCTCCGTGCCCTTCAACCTGTCACTGGTGCCGCCGCTGGCCACCACCGCGCTGTGGGGAGGCGGCGGGCGCAACCATCTGGCGCTGGGCGCGTTGGGCGTGCGCTCGATGCAGCTTCAGGGGTTGGGCGTGGCCGTCGGCGTGGGGTGGGTGGATGGGACGGTGGAGGGGTTCCAGGTGTCGGGCGTCGCGAACGTGGCGGGCGGGGAGATTTTCGGTCTCCAGACGGCGTTCGGCGGCAACCTCGCCTTCGGTGGCGGGACGGGCGGGCAGGTGTCCGCCGTCTTCAACATGGCCGAGCGGGACTTCACGGGCTTCCAGGTGAGCACCACGGCGAACCGCGCGGCGGCGCGCCTTCGTGGCGTGCAGGCGGCCGTGGGCATCAACCTGGCGGAGCGGCTCGCGGGCGCGCAGGTGGGCCTCATCAACATCTCCGGGGACGTCGCGGGCGCGCAGGTGGGCCTCATCAACGTGGCGGCCGAGGTGCGCGGCGTGCAGCTGGGGTTCATCAACATCGCGGATGACGTGTCGGTGCCCATCGGCTTCTTGAGCATCGTGCGCAAGGGGCGCTTCGTGCTGGAGCTCTCCGCCGACGACGTCATGCCCCTGTCGGTGGGCATCAAGTATGGGAGCCGGACAGTCTACGTGCTGGCCACCACGGGCGTGGGGATTGGCGAGGACTCGCTGCGGACCTTCCTCAACATGGGCCTGGGCGTGCACGTCCCGCTGGATGCCGCGGACCGCTACTCGCTGGACGTGGACCTGTCGTACGGCAGCTGGCAGCCGAACTTCTATGGCTCGGGGCCCAAGAACACGCTGTTCCGGATGCGCGCCACGCTGGGGTGGGAACTCAAGCGGCGCTTCGCGCTCTTCGGCGGCGTGTCCCTCAACGCGTATGACCCTTCGTCTCAGGACGAGGACCGCAACGTGAGCTGGCTGCCGCAGTGGAAGTTGGGGCGCGGCCCCGGCGGCGTCCGGATGTGGCCCGGCCTGCTGCTGGGCGTTCGCATCTGACTCGAATTCCCAGCCGCGAGGCCTGCGACATCGGCGGCCCGCCCATCCTGGATGTCGGCGCCAGCTACGCCATCGACACGCGCGGCTGGCGCATCCTCCAGGTTCAGCAGTAGCTCAGCGCAGCCACGCCAACACCGCTTGCGGCGCGTCCACGTGGACGAAGTGCCCGGCCTCCGGCAGCGTCTCCACCGGGCAGCCCGCGGCCACCAGGCGCTCCGCGTCCGCGTCACTCACGTACTTCGAGCGGCCACCCCGAAGGCAACGCGTCGGTGGGCCCTCCTTGCGCTCCACCGCCGCCCACAGGTCCGTGTCATTCACGCGCGAGTGCAGGTCCGCCAGCCCCTGCCGGTCGAAGCGCCAGCGCACGCCGCGCTCCTCGGTCACCAGGTTCATCAGCAGCCAGTCCGCCAGCGGCTCCGACAAGCCGCGGCCCGTGAGCTCCGCGCGCATCGTCCGGCGATTCTCCGCCTGGGACGGGGCCTGGAGCAGGATGCCCAGCACCTTGCCACTCTCCGACAAGTCTCCCGGGACGGGCCCCGGGGCGATGTCCAGCAGCGACACACTCCGGACGGCCTCCGGCACATTGAGGCTCGCCGCGAGCGTCACCCTCCCTCCCAGCGAATGCCCCACCCAGTCGAACGGACCCTGGAACCCCTGCGCACGCGCCGTGTCCACCACGTCCCGGGCCATGCTGTAGAGGTCCGAGTTCGCCGGCAGGGCAGGGGACGTCCCATGCCCGGTGAGGTCCGGCAGGAGGATGCGCCGGCTCGGGTCCGCCGCGCTCCACGCCGTCGCCAGCGAGCGCAGATTGCGCCCCGTGCCCAGGAAGCCGTGCAGCATCACCGTGGGCACATCGCCCTCACCCACCAGGAAACTCTCGAGGACCATGCGCTTCGTGCCTTTCTCTCCACCCCGTTCGCCTTGACGCGGGGCGGGCCGTGCCGCTTCATACCTTGAACGCCCCGCCTGACGAGGTCTTCCGCGTGCCTACCGTTTCCTTGCTGCTCTTCGTGCTCGCCTCCGCTCCCGCGAACACGGCCCCCGTGGACCCGAAGGCCGCTGTCACCGCCGTGCTGGATGACTGGCACCAGGCCGCCGCCGCCGCGGACGAGGCGCGCTACTTCGGCCACTTCACCGACGACGCGGTGTACCTGGGCACCGACGCGACCGAGCGTTGGACCCGTGACGAATTCCACGCCTGGGCGAAGCCGTACTTCTCCAAGGGCAAGGCCTGGAACTTCAAGGCGACGTCACGCCACATCTTCTTCTCGAAGGATGGCGCGGTGGCCTGGTTCGACGAGGCGTTGGACACGCCCAACCTGGGCCCCAGCCGCGGCAGCGGCGTGCTGGTGAAGGACGCCGACACCTGGAAGATTGCCCAGTACAACCTCTCCATCCCCATCCCCAACGACGTGCTGCCGGAGGTGAAGCGGCGCATCGAGCGGCACCTGGTGCGGAGCCAGAAGCCGCCGAAGTCGACCACCGGCAGGCCGCCGGCGAAGGTGCCCGCGCCGCAGACGCCCCCCATCAAGGAGAGGGCGCCCGCTCAGGCGAACTAACCTCCTCACAACCCGAAGGGATACGTGTCAGGCGCGTCCTCCTCCCCGTGCCCGGCATCCGAATCCAACGGGCGCAATGCCCGCGTCTCGTCGTAGTGCAGCACCGCGTCGAACTGCGCGGGCAGGTTCGCGTGGAAGTAGTGGCTCCACCGCTCGGTGCGCGGCGCGTACACCACGCCGATGGCACGCTCCAGGCGGCGCTCGTGCAGGCCGCCCGCCGCTTCGCCCAGCTCGGCCATGCGCAGCAGGAACGCGGGCATGCCCACGTCGTGGAACAGGCGCTCGTAGCTGCCGGACATGGCGGGCTGGATGCGGCGTCGCAGGCCGGGCTCGTCCCATTCGTGCGCGGCGATGACCACACCCGTATACGTGGTGAAGCCCACGTTGTACGTGGCCGCGCCGTGCCGCTCGCGCAGGAGCTGGCCCACGTTGAGCTCCCCCTGGTCACCCATCTGCGTGGCGCGGGCATCACCCAGGTGGGAGTTGTGCGCCCAGATGACCAACCGGGCCGGTGGACCGCTGCGTGACAGGTGCGCCGCGAGCGCGTCCACCGTGTCCGCCATGTGCGTGTCACGCAGGTTCCAGCCTTCGTGCCGGCCCGCATACACGGCGCGGTAGTACGCCTCCGCGTTGGCGACGAGCCGGGCGTTCTGCTCGGCGTGGAAGCGGGCGTCCGCGTCCTCGGGCCCTCGAGTCCTCCGCCGCTGCAACTCCACGAACTGGGCCCAGACCTGCTCCTCGCACGAGTCCGCCTGCCCCGACGTGGTGGACTGGCCATAGACGTGGGGCTCGGGGCCGAAATGGTCGAAGCAGGCGTAGCGCTCGCGGGCCCGCTGCGCGGCGTCCGGGTCCACCGTGTCCAACCAGGCCACCACCTCCCGCATGGAGTCGTGAAGGCTGTACAGGTCCATGCCGTAGAAGCCCGCACGCTGCTCCGGCGGCACCGTGGCGTTGTGGGCACGCATCCAGGTGACCAGCTCCTCCATCTCCCGGTTGCGCCACATCCACCGTGGGAATCGCTGGAAGTTGCCCAGGGCGCCAGCGGCCGTCGTGTCCTGCCCGTTACCCCGCACGAACGTGTCGACGCGCAGGGCGGTCGGCCAGTCGGCCTCCACCACCAGCGCGCGGAAACCCTGCTCGGCGATGAGGCGGCGGGTGAGGGTGGCGCGTGCCTGGTAGAACTCGTGTGTCCCGTGTGTGGCTTCGCCCAGCAGGACGAACCGCGCATCACCGATGCTCTCGATGAGCGGGTCCAGGTCCGAAGCGCGGCCCGACACGGGGAGCGCGGCGGCTCGGATGCCCTCCAGCAGGGCGGCCGACACCTCCGGGGCGTCCTCCTCCATTGAACCCATGCCTCACAAGGTGGGGCGGACCCGGCGGAGTGACCATCGTGCCTTTCCCTCAGCCCGGACGGCGGACGGGAAGGCACCCCCTCCATTGCATTCACGGGGCCTCGTGCCAGCGCCCCATCGGGTCCCCAGCCTTAGCCAGGCATCGCAGTCCAGGAGGAGCCCGCTCATGCCCAGCAATCACGGCGTCGTCTATCTCGGTCCCGGCAAGGTGGAGGTGCAGTCCATCGATTACCCCAAGCTGGCCAACCCGAAGGGGAAGCCCATCGAGCACGGCGTCATCCTCAAGGTGGTCACCACCAACATCTGCGGCTCGGACCAGCACATGGTGCGCGGAAGGACGACTGCGCCGAAGGGGCTGGTGCTCGGGCACGAAATCACCGGCGAAATCGTGGAGAAGGGAAAGGACGTCGAGTTCCTGAACGTGGGCGACCTGGTCACCGTGCCCTTCAACGTCGCCTGTGGCCGCTGCCGCACGTGCCGGGAGCAGCAGACGGGCGTGTGCCTCAACGTCAACGAGGGCCGCGCGGGGGGCGCCTATGGCTACGTGGACATGGGCGGCTGGGTCGGCGGCCAGGCCGAATACGTCATGGTGCCCTACGCGGACTTCAACCTCATCCGCTTCCCCGACAAGGCGCAGGCGATGGAGAAGATTCTCGACCTGACCATGCTGTCGGACATCCTGCCCACGGGCTTCCACGGCGCCGTCAGCGCGGGCGTGGGCGTGGGCTCCACCGTGTACATCGCGGGGGCCGGGCCCGTGGGGCTCGCGGCGGCTGCGTCCGCGCACATCCTGGGTGCGGCGGTGGTGATGGTGGGGGACATGAACAAGGAGCGGCTGGCCCATGCGAAGTCCGTGGGCTTCGAGCCCATTGACCTCACGAAGAGCGACAAGTTGGAGGAGCTGATCGCCGCCGTCGTCGGCGTCCCCGAGGTCGATGCCTCCGTGGACGCGGTGGGCTTCGAGGCGCGTGGCCATGGCGCGCAGCATTCGACGGAGGCGCCGGCCACGGTGCTCAACTCGTTGATGGCGGTGACGCGGGCCGCGGGCGCCATCGGCATCCCCGGGCTGTATGTGACGGAACGGCAACCTGCGCATGCGCTTCGGTCTGGGCTGGGCCAAGTCGCTCCGCTTCGCCACGGGGCAGACGCCGGTGCTGCGCTACAACCGCCAGCTGATGCAGGCCATCCTCCATGGCCGCCTGCCCATCGCGAAGGTCGTCAACGCCACCGTCATCTCGCTCGACGGCGCGCCGCGCGGCTATCACGAGTTCGACACGGGCGTGGCGCGCAAGTTCGTCATCGATCCGAACGGGATGCTGAAGAAGGCGGCCTGACACGGGACGTCTGGCGCGGAGCCTCCCGCCGCCACCGCGTTGGCGGTAGGCTCCCGCCTGCATGACTGGCCATGACGACGTCACGGGGTGGATTGCCTGGGCGGGCGGATTCGTCGCCGCCATGTCGCTCGTCATCGTCGTCGTGCGACTGGCGCGCCGGAAGCGCAGGAGCATCTGGACGCACGGGCAGCGCGCACGGGCCCGGCTGGTGAAAGCGGAGGCCGGCGTCCTGGACCGCAACCGCCAGCGCACCACCGTGATGACGTTCCAGGTCGACGGCGTGGACGGCGGAGCGCCCTGGATGCTGGTGCAGCAGCGGACCCTGAGCCCCGAGCACGGCCACCTGCTCGCGCCAGGAACGGAGCTGGAGGTGATCTACCTCCCAGAGGCTCAATACTCGGCCGTCGTCATTCCGAGGTTCGACGGTGAGGATTGGGAGTAATCCGCCCCCAGGCTCCCTGTTCGTGCCGAGAACGACTCGGCCCGCCGTCCTGCTGGTGACGCGGCGCGACAGTAGACCAACGCGCTCCGGAACCCCTACCCGGCGTTGGACGGGCTCGACCTCACAATGGCGATGGCTCGGGCGCCGGTGTCTCTGGACGGCTCGCCGTCGCATCAGGCCTGGGCGGAGGCCGCCAGCGCCCGCACGGGCGGGCAGATGGTCCTGCCAGGGCGTTGAGCGCAGCAACTCGGCTTCGAATCCACGAGCGCGCAGCAGCCGCTCCGTGAGCGACCAGATCTCGCTCGCGAGCGAACCGCGCCGTGTCTCCAATCGTTCCGCGTGAATTCCTCATGGCTTCGTCGGAGATGCGTTGCGCGAGTGAATCGCTCCGGGCACAAGGCGCGCGGCGACCCGTTCCGGGCCGCCGTTCTCCGGAGGGGAAATGTCCCGCACGTGGAGCATGGTATCGGCCGTGTGGTTCGCGGCCTGTAGCGCGCAGGTTTCCGACGTGGATGAAGCGCAGGACGGGTCGCCACCACACGAAACGGTGAGCCGTCAGGAGTCATGGGAAGGGGAACTGGAGGTCGTGGTGGTGGACCCGCCCGCGCCCACCGCGTCGTGGGAAGAGTACTTCGTGACGCAGGGGAACCAGCGCCGCCAGGTGCGCTTCGAACACGGCGCGCCGCCGGGACTGCGCAGCGGGCTCCAGGTGAAGGTGCGTGGGAGCGAGCAGGGCGGCCAGTTCATCGCCCAGGGCGTGGACGTGGACACCCATGCCGCGTCCTCGCTGAGCACGGCGAGCGCGTGTGGCGTCAGCGGCGTGCAGCGCAGCCTGGTCATCATGACGGAGTTCCCCGGCATGGCCCGGCCCGCCATTACCCCGCAGGCGGTCCACGACGTGTTCTTCTCCGCGACGCGCCGTTCGCTGGCGGATTACTGGAGCGAGGTGTCAGAGGGCCGCACCACCACCACGGGCGATGTGGTGAGCTGGTACACGCTGGACCGCGCCTATTCGTGCAGTGAAGGCGCGGCCATGCGTGAGGCCGCGGTGCGGGCGGCGGACGCGGACGTGGACTTCACGCAGTACGACCGCATCTTCATTGTCCACCCACGGCCGCAGGCGGGCTGTTCCTACGCCGGTCAGGCCACGGTGTCCTGTGGGCTGGTGCAGACGGCGGACGGCACCGTGACGGCCTCCACTTCGTGGCTCGTGGCGGAGTCCATGATGGTCCACGACAGTGCCGTGGAGTTGGTGACGCACGAGGCGGGGCACAACCTCACGTTGGGCCATGCGAGCTCGCGCGACTTCGGCGCGGAGGCCCTGGGCCTGCCGGGGGCGACGGGGGTCATCGACGAGTACGGGGATGTCTTCTCGACGATGGGACGGTGGAACCTGGGCCACTACGCGGCGCCGCAGAAGGCACGCATCGGCTGGCTGGATGCGTCCGCCGTGGCCGAAGTGGACGGCGTGGACGGCACCTTCACCCTCGCGCCCGTGGTGGCGTCGGGCGGGCTGAAGGCGCTCAAGGTGCGGCGGCGGCCTGGGAGCAATGACTGGCTGTGGTTGGAGTACCGCCAGCCCGTGGGGGGCTATGAGGCGACGCTGGCGGCGCAGGTGTTCGGCGGAGCGCTCGTGCACTACGCGGATGCGGCGACGCAGAGCGGCTCGCACCTGCTCGACTTCACGCCGCAGACGGCGTCGTGGACCGACCCGGCCCTGCTTCCGGGCACGACGTGGGACGACCCCTACAGCACCCTCTCTGTGACCGTGAACGCGGCGACGTCCGCGGGACTCGTCGTGAGCATCGCGCACCGTCAATCCGCGTGCGTCCGCGCACCCCACGAGGTGCAGGTGACGTCCTTCGCCCCCTCGGCCTGGCCTGGAGGCCGGCCGGAGTTCGAGGCCATTCTCGTCAACCATGACTCTCCTACGTGTTCGCCGTCCACCTTCCAGCTCTCCACCCTCCTCCCGCAGGGGTGGGGCTCCGACCGTCTGCCCACGCAAGTCACTGTCGCCGCGTCCGCCTCGTTGTCACTGGGCCTCCAGGCGTACACGCCCTACAGCGCGGCGCCCGGCACGTACGCCGTGGGCCTGTCGGCCACGCGCGACGGCCATACGGTGCAGGGCACGGCGGACATCGACATCGTCGAGCGTTGTGTCCCCGCGCCGCCCACGGTGAGCCTGTCCCCGCAGACGGTGACGGCGGCGCCGGGCACGGACGTCACCTGGACGGTGAACGTCACCAACAACGACGCCGGTGGCTGTGATTGGGTCTGGTACGACTTCTATTCCAGCCTGCCCTCGGGCTGGGACACCGCCTTCTCCGACTGGGGTGTGAACCTGCCCCCGGGCGGTGCATTCACCTTCACGATGACCAAGTCCATTCCGGCGAGCGCGCGCGGCGCCCACTCGGTGGACCTGGACATCTACAAGGACGAGTACGGCCTCGTGTGGAACGGCACGGCCACCGTGAATGTGGCCGAGCCGCTGACGCGCGCACGGTGACGTCTCAGGTCCGCTCGCGGCGGCTCATCACCGTCGCGAGCGGACGTGTGACTTCAGGATGCCCGGGCGCCAGTGCGCTGCCGCCACGCGCCGAGGATGTGCTCGGCCACTGCGTCCACGCCCACGTCCTTGGTGACCTGAGTGAAGACGAAGGGGCCTTCGCCGCGCATCTTCCGGGAGTCACGGTCCATGACCCCCAGGTCCGCGCCGACATACGGCGCCAGGTCCGTCTTGTTGATGACCAGCAGGTCGGACTGGGTGATGCCAGGGCCGCCCTTGCGCGGCACCTTGTCCCCGCCGGCCACGTCGATGACGTAGACGGTGTAGTCCGCCAGCTCGCGGCTGTACTGCGCCGCCAGGTTGTCTCCGCCGCTCTCGACGATGAGCAGCTCCGGCGACAGCGCCTCCATCAATTGTTCCAGCGCCAGCAGGTTGTGGCTGATGTCCTCGCGGATGGCCGCGTGAGGGCAGCCGCCCGTCTCCACCGCCTTGATGCGCTCCGGGGATAGCGCCTGGTTGCGGACGAGGAACTCCGCGTCCTCCTGGGTGAAGATGTCGTTGGTGACGACACCCAGGCGGTGGCGTTCGCGCAGCTTGCGGCACAGCGCCAGCACCAGCGCCGTCTTCCCGCTGCCCACCGGTCCGCCAATGCCAATCGTGAAGGCGCGTGCCTTGTAATCGCGCCGCTGAGGCTCCTCGCGCTCGTGGTAGTGGCCCGGGTGGTCCCACTCCTCGTGCTCGTGGTCATGGTCGTCGTCGTGTCCGTGGCCGCGGTGGTCGTCGTGCATGTGCGCTTCACCTCACTCAGGACTGGAACAGCCTGGAATAGAGCCGGTCGTGCGTGGCGCCGAACAGGTCGAGCAGCGGAGACGGCTGTGCCAGCGCCTCCACCCCCAGCCCCGCGCACCGCGCCAGCACTTCGTCCAGCAGAGGCGTGGCCTGATGCTGGAGTTGGTGGGATTCGTGCGTGCCCGCGATGCCCAGCCGCACCGCCGCGGACAGCGCGCCCCTCAAGGTGAGGGACAGGAAGAGCTGCTGCGTGTCCTCCAGCGACACGTCCAGCGCGTGCAGCACCGCGCCGAACACGGGCGCATGGTGGAAGCGCAGCCCGGCGGCGCGGGCCGCCTCGCGCACCGGCGTCACCGGCCGGGGAAAGATGCGCGCACAGGTGTCCAGGAAGGCCCGGCCCTGCGTGCGGCTGGCGCGGTTGGCCACGTGGCTGGAGAGGAACGCCTCCGCGCGGGCGTCCAACACGGGCAGCGACGTGGGCTCACGGTGCGCGGCGCTCAAGAGCGGCAGCGCGCCATGGCCCGTCTGCCACAGCAAGTCCCGCACGAAGCGCCGCAGCTCCGCAGGGCCTCGCACCTCGCCCAGTTGCACCGCGGCCTCCAGCCCGCCGGAGTGCGCGAAGCCTCCTGTGGGAAAACCGGAGTCCGCCAACTGGAGCACTCGCCACGTCGAGCCCATGCCTCTCGCGCTCCTCTCAGAACAGCGAGTAGAGCTGGGCCAGGGGCAGGCGCTTCGCGGGCTCACAGCGAAGCAGTTCGCCATCCGCGCGGACCTCGTAGGTCTCCGGGTCCACGGTGAGGGTGGGCATCGTGTCGTTGAGCTTCATGTCCTTCTTGCCCAGGTTGCGGCAGCCACTCACGGCGACAATCCGTTTGGTGAGCCCCAGGTCCTTCACCGTGCCCTCGGCGAAGGCGCGGCCGGAGATGAAGGCCACGCTGGTGGCGCCTGGCGCGCGGCCTCGAGCGCCGAACATCGGCCGCATCATGTAGGGCTGCGGCGTGGGGATGGAGGCGTTGGCGTCCCCCATCTGCGCCCAGGCGATGAAGCCGCCCTTCACCACCAGCTCCGGTTTGATGCCGAAGAAGGCCGGGTTCCACAGCACCAGGTCCGCCAACTTGCCCACCTCCACCGTGCCCACCTCGTGGGACATGCCGTGGGCGATGGCGGGGTTGATGGTGTACTTCGCCACGTAGCGGCGGATGCGGAGGTTGTCGTTGTCGCCGCGCTCCTCTGGCAACCGGCCGCGTTGCTCGCGCATCTTGTGCGCTGTCTGCCACGTCCGGCAGATGACCTCGCCCACGCGGCCCATGGCCTGGCTGTCGGAGGCCATGATGCTGATGGCGCCCATGTCGTGGAGGATGTCCTCCGCGGCGATGGTCTCTCCCCGGATGCGGCTCTCCGCGAAGGCCACGTCCTCGGGAATCTCCGGGTCCAGGTGGTGACACACCATGAGCATGTCCAGATGCTCATCCAGCGTGTTCACTGTGTACGGGCGCGTGGGGTTCGTCGAGCTGGGCAGCACGTTGGGCTCGCCGCACACGCGGATGATGTCCGGAGCGTGCCCGCCGCCCGCGCCCTCGGAGTGGTACGTGTGGATGGTGCGGCCCTTGAATGCGGCCAGCGAGTCATCCACGTAGCCGGACTCATTCAGCGTGTCCGTGTGGATGGTGACCTGGATGTCCTCGCCCTCGGCCAGGGTGAGGCAGGTGTCGATGGCGGCCGGCGTGGTGCCCCAGTCCTCGTGCAGCTTCAGGCCGATGGCGCCCGCGCGAATCTGCTCCACCAGTCCCTGTGGCAGGGACGTGTTGCCCTTGCCGGTGAGGCCGATGTTCAGCGGAATCGTGTCCGTGGCCTCCAGCATCCGCTGGAGGTTCCACGCGCCCGGCGTGCAGGTGGTGCCCTTGGTGCCCGTGGCCGGCCCGGTGCCGCCGCCCACCCAGGTGGTGACGCCGCTGGCCAGCGCTTCGTCCGCCTGCTGGGGGCAGATGAAATGGATGTGCGTGTCCAGCGCGCCCGCGGTGACGATGAGGCCTTCGCCCGCAATGGCTTCCGTGGTGACGCCCACCACCATGCCCGGTGTCACGCCCGCCATGACGTCCGGGTTGCCCGCCTTGCCGATGCCGGCGATGCGGCCGCCCTTGATGCCGATGTCCGCCTTGTAGATGCCCGTCCAGTCGAGGATGAGCGCATTGGTGATGACGCAGTCGAGCGCGTCCGCGTCCCCCACGCCGGCCTGCTGGCCCATGCCCTCGCGCAGCACCTTGCCGCCGCCGAACTTGCACTCGTCGCCGTACACGGTGGCGTCACGCTCCACCTCCGCCCAGAGCCCCGTGTCGCCCAGCCGCACCCGGTCTCCCGTGGTGGGGCCGAACATGTCCGCGTAGTGGCGGCGGTCCATCTTCCGGCTCATCAGCGCTCCTCCTCATGACCGAAGCCCTGCGTGCGCACCGCTTCCATCGCGCGCTCGCGGCCCTCCGGTGTCACCTTGCCGCTGCCCAGCGCGTTGCCGCCGCGCACCACCGCGTCACCAGCGATGGCGACCAGTTGGACCGTCTTGCGCTCACCCGGCTCGAAGCGCACCGCGGTTCCCGCGGGAATGTTCAGCCGGCGGCCGTAGGCCCGGGCTCGGTCGAACACCAGCGCGCGGTTCGTTTCGAAGAAGGGGTAGTGGCTGCCCACCTGGATGGGCCGGTCGCCCCGGTGGGTGACGCTGACGGTGACGGTGTCTCGCCCGTCGTTGAGGATGACGTCTCCCGGCTGCACGCGCACTTCACCGGGACGTCCTTCCTCCATTCGCGCCGCCGCGCTGAAGCGCTCCAGCGGAGGAACAGGGAGGAAGCTGCCGTACAGGGCGAGCTCCAGGTTGCCGTGCTCGGCCACCACGGGGTGGTGCACCGTCACCAGCTTGGAGCCGTCCGGGAAGGTGCCCTCCACCTGCACCTCCGCCAGCATCTCCGGCACGCCGTCCATCACCTGCGCGCGTCCCAGGAGCTGACGCCCCAGGTCCATCAGCTCGGCCACGCCGCGGCCGTCGCGGATGAACTCCAGGAGCTGCGTGGCGATGAGCGCCACCGCTTCCGGGTAGTTCAGCCGCACCCCGCGCGCGAGGCGCTTCTGGGCGAGGAAGCCGGCCTGATGCAGCAGCAGCTTGTCGACATCGCGAGGGGAGAGGTGCACCCCACCAGCCTAGTGAGCCGCGTCAATGGCTTCCAAGGAGGCCCCGTCAGACGCGGCGAGCCCAGGGGTCATCGCCCAACAGCGCAGGGAGGAAGGACAGCCACGCGTGTGTGGTGTTCAACAGTGCCTCCACGGAGACGGCCGCGGCCCGGAGGAGCAGGCCGTCCTCGCCCAGGGGGCTAACTACGGGCACGAGCTCCGCGCGCGACGTCACCGGCAGCGCGGCGAGCTGGGCGGAGAGGGGCCCACGGGCCTCCGCGAGCTTGGGGCCCACCAGCAGCACGGTGGCCAGTGCGTTGAAGCGGCCCAGGCGCTCGGGCAGCGTGCCGTGCCGTGGGTCCAAGAGCCAGCGCTCGTCCACGAGCGCACGGCCGCCCACGGAGACGCGCAGGGTGGAGTCGTAGTGGGCGAATGCCCACCGTTCACCACTGGCGCTGCGGCCGGAGGTGATGACGTCCGCGAGCACCAGCGAGGCGCCGGGCGCGAGCCGCACGTCCAGCGTCTGCGCATACCGGGCACCGGCGAAGCACGCGGTGGGGTCCGGGACGAAGGCCAGCAGCGCGCCTTCCTCCACGCGGGCGACCATGTCGTTCCGGCACCCCCGGGGCGAGCGGTAGACGCGGTTGGCACCCTGGCTGGCCAGCAGCGCCGTGGCACCCGCGGCCACGTCCACCTCCAGGGAGACCTGGTCGCCGTCCACCAGGCCGCCTCCGAAGGAACTGGTGTAGGCCCAGGCCGCGTGGCCGTGGTTCCGGGGCGTGAGCAGCCGCAGGGGGCTGTGCGCCAGCGCGGTGCGCACGATGGTGCGTGGACCGGCGCGTTCGAAGGCGAGCCGCGCGCGCCCGGCCCTCTGGGGTTCAGCCACCGCCATCTGCTCGGACGCCCTCACGGGGACAAGCCTGCGGCAGACAGGGCCGGAGCACAACGCCAGGGACGTGGACACCCCCGGCCGCGCGGCCAGGACGATTGTCGTGAAAATATAGGTCGAGTGACCTAATAAAGACTTCGAGCAGCGTGGATGGCCCACGCCGGGCGGGTGGAGCGCGCAATGGTGGCTGAGGACAGTGTCGTTCTGGTGGGGGGCTACGGCGTGGTGGGGACGTGGCTCGCGCAGTTGCTGCGGGAGCGGCATCCGGACTTGCCGCTCATCATCGCGGGCCGTCGCCGCGAGCCCGCGGAGGCGTTGGCCCGTCGGTTGGGGAACGCGGAAGCCGCGGTGCTGGACGTGACGGCGCCCGACCCGCTGGCGTCCCTGTCCGGACGGCCCAGGGCCGTGGTGTCGCTGGTCAATGACCCGAACGATGCGGTGCTGCGCTCGGCGGTCCGGGAAGGCGTGGCGGTGCTCGACATCACCCGCTGGACGTCGCGTGTGAAGTCGGCGGTGCTGCGGCTGTCGGGGACGCCCCCACGGGCACCCGTCCTGCTCAGCTCCGCGTGGATGGCGGGACTGGTGCCCAGGCTCGTCGCGGGCGCGTCGGAGCGGGTAGGGGGCGTCGAGCGCGTCGACGTGGGCATCCGCTTCGCCCTGGCGGACCAGGCGGGTCCGGACTCGGTGGAGTACATGGACCGGCTGGGGATGGCCTTCGACATCACGGAGGGAGGGAAGGAGCGGCAGGTGTTGCCGCTGACGGACGGCCGCAGGGTGATGTTCCCGGATGGGCGGCCCACGCGTGTCTTCCGGCTCGACACGCCCGAGCAGGCCACGCTGCCGCTGGTGCTGGGCGCGCGCACGGTGTCGACGCGGCTGGGGTTCGATTCGGGCACCGTCACCTGGATGCTCGCGGCGCTCCAGCAGGTGGGGCTGCTCCGGCTGCTCCAGCATCCCCGCCTGACGTCCGTGCGGCGCGCGCTGATGGCCAGCAGCGGCACGGGCGGTGAGGCGGCGTGGGTAGCGGACGTGGAGGGCCCTCGCGGAGCGATGCGCATCGAGGTGGTGGACCCGAAGGGACAGGCCCACCTCACGGCGGTGGGCGCGCTGCTGGGGACGGAGCGGTTGCTGGGATGGGATGGCGCGCCGCCTCCCGCCCCGGGCGTGTGGTTCCCAGAGCACGACGCGCGTCCGGAGCAGGCCCTGGCGGCCCTGCGCGGGTGCGGCGTCCAGGTCCGGTTCGAGGAACAACCGCGCCAGGAGGCGGCCTGATGCCACGCGCCACGCGGGGAAAGCTGCCGTCGTCGAAGCCTCGTGAGGGGACCGCCGTCCACGCCAAGGGGACCGAGCGCGTGGCGTCCATCCTCGATGCGGCCACCGACACACTGGTGGAGGAGGGCCATTCGGGGCTCACGCTGCGCCGGGTGGCTCAGCGGGCGGGGCTCCGCGTGGGCAACCTCCAGTACTACTTCCCCGCGAAGCAGGACGTGGTGCGGGCGCTGCTCGCGCGCTACCTGGAAGCCGCCAGCCAACGGGTGCGTGCGCGGGTGGAGGAAGGCGGCCGTGCGCCGGTGGAGCGGCTTCGTCGCGCGGTGGAGGCCCTGCTGGAGGACCAGGAGTCACCGCGCCATTGCCAGCTCTTCGCGGAGCTGTGGGCGCTCGCCGCACGGGATGAGATGGTCGCGGACGCGCTCGCCGTCTTCTACGCGGGCTTCCGGGCGGGCGTCGTGGAGCTGCTGCGTGAACTGGCTCCCGAACTCAGTCCGTCTCGCTTGGAGCGCCGCGCGGCCCTGGTGGTCGCCTTCCTGGAGGGGCTGTCACTCTTCAGGGGGGGCGGTGCGCTCCGGAGGGCCTCGGCGCCAGGGTTGGAGCAGGAGCTGCGCGCCGTGCTGGAGGAAGCCCTGAAGGGCGTCCCCGCCGCCGGGCGGCTATGAGCCGGCCGGGCCACCCTCGTCATCCGCGACGAGCACCGACTTGAGCTTGTCCATGGCCAGCGGCGGTACGTCCGTGAAGGCCAGGCCGACTTCAAAGCGCGCCACCGCGTCCTTGGGGAGCTTGCGCGTCCAGGCCACACGCGCTTTGCACTCCAACGAAGTGCCGTCGCGCAGGAACAGGTCCAGCTCCAGCTCGGAGTCCTGGGTGTACTGCTCGTCGGAGTAGATGCGGATGCCCCCCAGGCTGGCGTCCAGCACCTGCTGCTTGTCCACGCGCCTCAGTCGCGCGGGCCGGGCATAGAGCGGCGCCTCGAGCCGAGGAAAGCGACGACGATCCGTGGGGGATTCATTCACGCTGGCGCTGTTCATGTTCCAGCCTTCTCCGGGGGGAAGTCCGGCCGGGCTCCCGGGCGACTGCGACGAAGCATAGGGGATATGGCGGGTTGGTACGAAATCCCGGAACCCAGCCAGCCCGCAGCGCACACACCCGACAGGTGTCTCGTTGGACCCGTGCCCCGGGCCTCATGAAGCCCGCATGAAAGGCGCTCCTTGGCTGCCTGGGGTGTAACAGGGCTCGCCACAGGAGCCGGGTTTCTGTGACGCCGCGCGCTACGTCACGTGCTCGCGAGCGGGGTGGCCGGTGAGCCCGCACCGAGCGACGGCGCCGTCCGCCACGCGCTGGCGCGCTGGGTGCAAACGCGGCTTCCGGGTCTTCACCGGAGACCCGGCAGTCGTCATCCCCCAACGAGAGGTTTTTCATCCATGAGCATCAAGCTGACGGGCCGCCTGATGGCGGCAGCACTCCTGAGTCTGACGGCCGCGGGTTGCCAGGGCGAGGAGTCGAAGCCTGCCGAGGCTGACGCGCTTTCGGCCCAGGAAGCGCCCGTGAAGCAGCAGTGCGTTGAGACCTTCGCCGGCATCACGAACTGCGCCACGGGCAACGCGAAGCTCGCGCGCACGGAGAAGGGCCTCAACGTCACCGGCCTGGAGAAGGCCGCCAACGACGGCGTCTCCAGCAACTTCGCCGCCGCGACGCAGTGGGAGCAGAAGGCCGTCTTCCAGGACCTCGCCAAGGCCGGACAGGGCTTTGCCCTGGCGGCGCGTGATGGCGACCAGGTGGTCAGCACCATCCAGGTCGGCATTGGCCGTGAGCCGGGCCAGGTGACGTTCCAGCCGCAGTTCACCGGCACGCCGGGCGGTTCGGCCTACAGCGTGTACGTGTACAACGACGGTCAGTTCCAGGGCCGGTACATCAACCGCGGCCTCTGGTTCCCGATGGACGCGTCCTGGTACGACATCCACATCCGCTTCACGCCCATCCACATCGGCTTCCGCAACCACATGACCTTCGGATTCAATGACCCCATCCCCACGGGCGCCTGCGTGTGGGCCTTCCGCAGCGCGACGCCGGGAGCCTTCACGTTCAACTTCGACGGCCGCGAGGTCAGCGGCGACCACGTCGAGTTCGTCGAGGAGCTGGGCGATGGCCACTACCCGTACACCAGCTTCTCGGCCATCGACCTGACGGCCGCCGCGAGCGCGCTGACCATCCACAGCGAGTCCATCATCCGCGGCAAGTAGTCCGCGGTCCGAAGCATCCATGCCGGGCGGGAGCCTCTCCCGTCCGGCGTGTCGTTTCTGGAAGGGCTACGCCGCCAGCACGTCCTCGAAGGCGAGGATGCGGCGGAAGTCCGAAGCCCGCCAGAAGGTGTTTCCCTGGGCATGGAAGCGGCGCAGCTCCTCCCGTGCCGGCCAGGAGCGGTAGGGATAGCGCGCCCGGCTCACGTCGATGGGGCGCGCGTCCGGCGTCTCTCCGCGCTCCAACGTCTCCATGTGCCGCTTGAGCAGGGCGATGCCCGCGACGGTCGCCTTCGCCGTCAGCGCCAGGTGGGAATCGGTGGCCGTGCGGGTGAGCGCGCTCTGGGCCAGTACGTCGCCCGCGTCGATGCGCGCGGTGGTGCGGTGGAGTGTCGTGCCAATCTCAGACACGCCGTTCAGCATGGCCTGGAAGACGGAGTCCACGCCGCGGAACTCCGGCAGCAGCGATGGATGGATGTTCAAACAGCCATGGCGCGGCAGACTGAGCAGCGGCTCCCGGATGATTTGATCGCACATGCTGGTGAGGAACAACTCCGCCCCGTGCCTCTCGAGCTCGCTCACCGTGGCCGCTCCGGAGAAGTCATCACTGATGACCAGCGGAATGCCATACGCCTGGGAGAGCGCCTGGAAGCTCATCAACCCCGAGGCGGGAATGCTGAAGGGCAGCGAGCCACTCAGCCCGGCGAGCACATTGTAGCCGGTGAAGCGCGGGCCGAACTGCTTCAGGAAGACAGGCAGCACCTGGGCCGGGGTGTAGCGCTTCTTCTGGAAGCGCAGGCCCCCCGCGGACAGGAGGATGCACGCGGGCGTCAGCCCTGCTCGCCGCACCAGGGTGTTGGCGAAGTACAGGGACATGACGGAGGGAATGCAGCCGTAGGCGAAGCGGAGCATGGTCAGGCGGCCTGGTCAGTGGGGGGCTGCGAGTCGTTGTCGAACGTGGAGACGCGGAACTTCCGCCGCTCCTGCGGCTGCTTCTCGCTCAGCAGCGCCGGCAGCAGGGGATTGAGCAGGGGCCGCAGCCACGCGGACTGGATGCGGGCGGCCATCGTCATGCCCTCCAGCTCCGCGCCCACCGTCTGCTTCACGAAGTAGCTGGTGAGGCCCAGGTCCACCACGCGGCACCCCGTGCGCGCCGCGTGCTCGATTTCCTTCCACATCATCAGGTAGTAGGCCGGCGTGCCTTCCGTCCGGGCGTAGTCCATGCCGATGCAGAAGGGGTTGTTGATGCCGCCCCCGGTGCCCGTGAGGATGAAGGCAATCAGGTGCCCGGCCGAGTCCCGCAGCGTGAGGAAGCTGCTGGTGGTGGGCATCCGCTCCGCGATGGTCTCGAAGAAGGCCCGAGGGAATGGGTTGCGCTTGAACTCCGAGGCGCCCTCGTGGACCTGGAGGTAGAGCGGGTAGCACTCGTCCAAGAGGGGGCGGAAGTCCTGCACCCGCTCCACCTGGAAGCCCAGCGCCTCCGCGTCCTTCAGCTTCTTGCGCAGGTTCTGCCGCGACTTCTTCTTCAGCCGCTGGAAGTGGGCCTCGCTGCTCAGCCCGTCCAGCGTCACCGTGGCCATGGGGTGGTTGGCCACCTGCTTGAAGCCCCGCTGGAGGAACCACGACTCCAGGCGCACGTCCTCGGGCAGGGCCTCCATGAAGTCGCGCACCAGCAGCAGCGCGGCGTTGCCACACACCTCGTCGCAGGCGGCGAGCAGCGCCCGCGCGAAGTCATGCTCGGACACACGCTGCGCGTCGTACCACCAGTGTCGCTCCGCCGTTTCGAAGGTGCCCACCATGCCCAGGCCCAGCGACAGGAAGCCGGGCAGCACCTTGCGCACGCCCTTGGTCAGCGTGCCCACCTGCTCCGGCAGCAGCAGGCTCAAGTCCAGCCGCTCCTCGGTGATGACCGCCAGTCCGACGACGTCCGCGCCTTGCGACACGATGAGGTAGCCGAACTTCCGCTCCGGGAACGAGTCCTCCAGGCAGGAGAGGAACGCGGCGCTCTTGAAGGGGTGGCCCCCCGCCACCTTGTCGTCCCACAGCGCCTGGGGCACGTCCTGGATGCGAGGGACGACCTTCGTGGTGATGCCCGCCTTCGCCGTCATTCGTCGCCCTCCCCGTCCAGCCGCTCGAAGTGGATGCCATGGCGGGCCAGGCCGTCGTCGTTCTCCTTCATGTCCCGGAACACGCGCTGCGAGCGGGGCAGGGGCGTGGGCGGGAAGAGCTCCGCGCCGAAGCGCTTCAGCAACTGGTCCAGCACCGGGTGGGTGTGGTGCACGGCCAGGTACAGCCGGTCCACCACCGCGCCAATGCTGGCCTTCACCGCGTAGCTCGTCTGTCCCAGCTGCACCACCGACTTGCCCTGGGACTCCAGCACCTCGACGATTTTGTAGATGCTGTTGAAGTACAGCGCGCCCTCGTCGCGGAGGCTGTAGTCCAGGCCCAGGTAGATGGGGTGGACCCACTCCGCGTCCTTGAGGAACAGCTCGAAGGACACCAGCTGCTCGCCCTTGAAGCACAGGAGCGCGAAGACGCGGTCGCCCAGGCGCTGGGGCAACTGGGCGAAGAAGTCCACGCTGAGCGTCTCGAAGCGAATCTTCGAGCGGTTGAGGACCTGCAGGTACAGCGGGTGCATCTGCGCGGCGTACCGTGAGAAGTCGGAGACAGTCTCCCAGCGCATGCCCGCCTCCTGGACGCGGGCCATGCGGTTGTTCATCAGGGAGCGGTACTTCTTGCGCAGCCGGTCCTTGAAGGTGCTCTTCCCCGGCTCGCCCAGGTACAGGTAGGTGGTGGCCGCGCTCTCCACGAAGTGGAAGCGCGGGGACAGCACGTCCTTCACCTCGGGCAGCTTCTGGGAGGTGAACTCCTTCATGAAGACCAGGCCCAGCTTCAGGTGCCGGGCGCGGGCAATCACCTCGCGGGAGATGGCGCGCAGCACGTCGTCACGCCGCGCCTTCGGCAGGTCCGTGCGCACGCCCAGCAGGTCCTTGCAGATGGCGATGGGCGTGCCGATGACGAACGCGTTCAGGAAGAGAAAGTCCGGGAACGCGCGGCGGACCTGGGACACCACCTTGTTGACGTTCTCCGGGGCGATGACCGTCAGCGACATCCGGAAGCGGAAGCAGGGGACGATGCCCACCACCGCGCCCTCGTTCCGGAGGACCAGGTAGTGGAACTGCACGTCCTCGATGCTGGCGGCCTCGGTGGCCTGGTGCAGCTCGAAGGACTGCATCACGTCGGTGGGCGGGAAGCAGGTGTGCCAGTCCTCCCGGCTGATGTCGTTGATGGAGCCGACCCAACGCACATCGAGGGGGCGCGGGAAGGTGTGGAAGGCGGGAGCGCTTCCGGTGACGGGTGCGGACGCGGTCATGTCTTTCGGGTGGGTTGGGGACTCGAAGCAGGGGGCGGGGCTTTCAGGCGGCCAGGGCGCCGGAGCCTCGCGTGGAGGTGTCAGCGCCTTCGTGGAACGCGGCGCGGAAGCGCAGCAGCCACGCGGCGCTGAGGACAGGGTGGAGCAGGATGGGGAGAGCGCTGACCAGCGGCACGCCCTCCATCAGCGCCAGGGCGGGACCCAGCAGCGCGATACCCGCCAGCCGCGCGAACTCCTGCCGCCACGCGAAGGCGCGCGAGTCCATCAGCGCGCCCAGGCTCCAGGTACCGAAGAGGACCAGCCCCAGCGTCACGGCGCGGGCCACGGGGCTGAGCGTGTCCAGGTACCACGCCAGCAAGAGGATGCTGGCCGCCAGGCTGAAGAACTGCGTCACGCAGTAGGCGGTGACGGGCAGGGGCAGGCGCGGGTCGTACTTCTTGAAGGTGGCGGACGGGCCGTCATCCGGGTGGCCGGTGAAGCGCTCCTTGCGCAGCGACGGCGGGTTCCAGTCCGGCCCCTTGATGAAGCACAGCACCTTGTCGCTCAGCCGCGCGCAGGCGGCGGACTTCTGGAACAGCTCCACGAAGTAGTGGAAGTGCGCGGTGAAGGGGTTCCACGAGCGCAGGCTGCTGCGCAGGCCGTAGACGGGAGGCTGGTCCTTCAGCTCCGGCTGGTAGGTGCGGAACAGCAGGTCCCAGACGACGAGGATGTTGCCGTAGTTCTTGTCGATGTACGGCGTGTTGCGGCTGTGGTGGACGCGGTGCTGGGACGGCGTGACGAGCACGTACTCCAGCCAGCCCAGCGGCGGCACGTAGGTGTTGTGGATGGCGTACTGGAAGATGAGCTGGATGCCGGTGATGCCCAGGAACACCTCGGGCGCGATGCCCAGCAGCGCCATGGGCACGAAGAAGGGCCACGTGGTCAGCTCACCCAGCGCGCTCTGCCGCACCGCGAGACCGAAGTTCATGTCCTCGCCGGAGTGGTGGGCGACGTGGACGCCCCACATCCACGCCATGGTGTGGTGCATCCGGTGCGCCCAGTAATAGAAGAAGTCGTAGGCGAAGAAGGCCACCAGCCACGTCCACGCGGAGTCCTTCGCCAGGCTGAAGAGGGCGTGGTGCTTGTAGACGTAGCCGTAGAAGACGAAGGTGGCGCCCGCGATGACCACGCTGCCCAGGACGGTGAGCAGGCTCATCGTCACGTTGGTGAGCAGGTCGTTGAGCCGGTAGGCCGGCTTTCGCCGCAAGAGCCCCACCACCAGCTCGATGAGGATGGGAGCGAGGAACACGGGCAGGCCGTAGAGGAGCTGTTCCTTGAGGTCCATGGCGGGTCTTCCAGTGGCGTGGGTGGCGAAGGGTGCCGGCTCAGGTGCCGGTCTGCTGGAGCGGCGGCGCGTCCTGGAGGTTGAGTTTGCGGCTGCAGTGGTCCAGCGCGTCCAGGAAGCGGTCCAGGTCCGCCTGGGTGAGGTTGGCGCTGACGTTGATGCGCAGGCGTGTGCGGTTCTTGCTCACGGCGGGGTAGCCCACCGGGTTGACGTAGATGCCCTCCAGGTGGAGCAGCCGCGTCAGCTCGAACGTCTTCTCGTAGGCGGGCATCAGGATGGGGATGATGGGGGACTCGCTGTTCATGCAGTCCAGGCCCATGGCGCGGATGCCGGCGCGCAGGTAGTTCTCGTTGTGGTGCAGCCGCTCCTGCAGCTCGGGCTGTTCCTGGAGGATGCGGATGCCCTCCAGCAGGCCCGCGGCGATGGGCGGCGGCAGCGAGGCGGAGAAGATGTAGCCGTTGGAGCCGAAGCGCAGCAGGTCGATGGTGGCCTTGGACCCGGCGGCGAATCCGCCGATGCCTGGCAGGCCCTTGCTGAGGCTGCCGGTGAGCACGTCCACCTGCGACTGGAGCCCGAAGCAGGCCGGGGTGCCGCGGCCGTTGGGTCCCATGGCGGCGGTGGCGTGCGCGTCATCCACGAGGACGAAGGCGTTGTAGCTCTCCGCCAGCGCCACGATGCCCGGCAGGTCCGCCACGTCGCCGTCCATGCTGAAGACGCCGTCGGTGATGATGAACTTGCGCTGCTCGCGCGGAAGCTTCTTCAGCGTGGCCTCGATGCTGCGCAGGCTCTTGTGACGGTAGGTGCGGATGTCCGTGCCGGACAGCTTCAGCCCGTCGATGATGGACTGGTGGTTGAGCATGTCCGACAGCACCACGTCGCCCTCACCACACAGCGCGGACAGCACGGACAGGTTCGCCGCGTAGCCGCTGCTGTAGGTGATGCAGTCCTCGAAGCCCAGGAACTCCGCCAGCGCGTGCTCCAGCTCCAGGTGCAGCTCACACGTCCCGTTGAGCAGACGCACGCCGCTGACCGTCGTCCCGTAGCGGCGCAGCGCCGCCTCCGCCGCGGCCACCACGCGCGGGTGTCCGTTCAGCCCGGAGTAGTTGTAGGAGCCGAAGTGGAGGACGTCCCGAGGCCCCTCCGCGTCCAGCCGCACATCCCGGCGGGTCGGGCTGAAGCTGACGCGCGCCTCCCGGCCTGGCATCCCGTGAAACACCCGCCCAATGACGTCACAGTGATGGTTGTCCACGTAGTAATGGACTGCCTTCTGGACTTCCTGGAGCCGGGCGGAGCCCACGGCGAGATCACGGTTCTTCTCGGGAAAGGCATTGCGGGTTGGGTCCATGACGGTGGCTTCCTGGTGCGCGCTCTGCGGGCACTTCCGTCCACCGGGCAGACGCGTCCCACCCACCGCGCCACTCAAGCCGCGGATACGAGCGTACGAATCCTGACCGGCGGCCCGGAAGGAGGGGGCCGCTGTTCGTGGAGAGGTCTCCAGCGCAGTTGTGACGATGTGTGGGTTCTGGGCAGCCACGCCGCTGAGCAGTCCTGAGGATGCTCGACACGGTCCCCCGTTCGTGGCGAATCACAAATATCGAGCAATGGAAATCGTGTCAATGGATAACCAGATTTTTACGTAAATAGTGGATTCGTTACCTGAGTCATCCTTCAGCTTCCTTCGGCGCGCTCAACCCATGGCGTCTGTCGGGAGCGTCTGGCGCGAAGAAAGGAGGAGCGGGCGCGTCGGGCGCGCCCGCTCCCCGGGCTTCCACGCGTCAGTCGGGGGCGGGATGGGTTTACGGGTCTTCGACCGGCACGGTGCACGTCCACTGGCCGTTGTGCATGCACTGGCAGTTGCCGATGGGCATCTCTTCGATGCAGCACTTCCGCCTGGAGCCGCTGGGGGAGCATGCGAGGCCGAGGACGTTCACGCACGCCTCTCGCGACAGGCTGCAGTCGAGCGGCGGCGGGGGCGTGGTGGGGCAGTACTGGTAGTTGCCGTCACACTGGACGTAGTTGTTGTCGGACGCGGAGCAGGTCGTGCCCCAACACGAGAGCGACGGGCCCGTCGCACACTCCGTCGAACAGGAGACGAGGGCGCTCGACTCCTGCCCCAGCTCCTCCCGCGGCTCCACGGCTTCAACGCCACCACAGGCCACCAGGGTGGATACAGCGAGCGCCGCAAGGACAGCAAAGGTCTGCTTCATGGGGTGGTTCTCCTTGGGTGAGGGCTACTGGTTGCAACAGACGGAGTGAGCGCCGCCCAGGGCCGCGCAGGGATTGAGAGGAATTGAAACATTTTGCGTTACAGTCGCGCCATGGCATTGCGAATGACTCGCGGATGCCGTGTGGCTTTGCCGTACAATTACGTCGCGACGGTTGAGGGGTGGGGCGGAGTGGCCCCAGTCGGTGTAGAGAAGACGCATGCATCCCCCGCTGGAGAATGGTGCCCGCCGAGGGGCCCAGGTCCGCTGCCCGGCCTGCACGCGCTTTCACGCGCCGGGCCTCCTGTGCCCTCGGTGCGACTGCGGCCCGGTTCCTCCGGAGCGGTACGGCGCCGCGCGGATGCTCGTGCACGCGGGGGTGGACCGGTATGCGCTGTCGGAACGGGTGTTGCTCCTCCCCACCTCGATGGCGGAGCAGTTGGAGTCGCGCTACGCGAGGATGTGGGCCCGTGTGCGGCGCCTGCTCGTCGACGTGCGGCGCTACGAGCAGGCGTTGTTGCTCCAGGGCTTCGAGGAGGAGGTCGAGGACCGGTGGGCCCAGCGGCTTCCCTGGCACGTGCCCGAGGAGGAGTCCGTCGGCGAGCCGGAGGAGGGGTTGCACACAGCCGTCTCCGCGCCGGAGCCACGGTGGCTCTCCGCGCTGGTGGACGTCCACGAAGGGACGCCTTCGCACGCGGCGCTCGACATGGTGCTGACGTGTCTGGAGGATGACGGCCGCTTCGGCTGCGAGGCGGCGCTGGCGCTCACCCGGTGGCGGGTGTGGCCACGCGCGCGCAGGTCCCGGGTGGCCACCGAGCGCATCGCGCAGCTCGCTCGCGCCGCCTTCGCCCGGTTTCCGGAGCAGGGAGCGCGGGCCGCCGTGGCGTGGGGGCGGGCCACCGGGCAGGCGCCGGACGTGGACCTGCTGCTCGCGCTGCGCGAGGGCCTGCGCCATCCGGACGCGGACGTGCGCTTCGAATGCGCGCTCTGCTTGCAGGACGAGGACGGCCTCCTCGCGGCCGTGGAGTCCACGGACCTGGCGCGGGCCGCGGAGGCGCGTCGGGCGTTGGCGGCGCGGGGCTCCGTGCGATTGCTGGAGCGGATGGCGTCGCGGGGAGACGCGGACTTCGCGTTCGACGTGTTGCGGCGGTTGCCCGCGCAAGCGCCTCCGGAGGCGTTGAGTGCGTTGCTCGCCGTGTCGGACCGGGTGGAGGGCGGACTGGCGGAGGCGCTGCATGGCTGGGCCCGTGGCCGGCCCTTCGCGGAGCTGTCGCCGGAGGAGCGTGCGTTGTGGGCGGACTGGGCGCTCGCGCGGCTGGCGCGGCTCTCCGCGGAGGATGCCCTTCGCTTCCTCGAATGGGCTGCCGCCGCGCCGGGCGCGGATGGCGTGGAGGAGACGCGCGCCTTCGTCTCCGCGGTGTCTGAGTCCCTGGCGCGAGAGCCGCCATCGCTTCGCGCCACCCGCTTCCGGGATGCGGCCTTCTCCCGCTTCCTCACGCTCACCGACGAGGAGGATGCGCTCCGGTTGCACCTGTGGAGTCGGGAGGCGCCGTGCACGGAGCCGTTGCTGGAGGCTGTGCTGTCGCTGCCCTCGCGGCTGCCGTGGGGTGATGCGCTCGCTCCCGGCCAGGGCGCGCGTTTGTTGATGGCGCTCTGGAAGGGGGAGGGCCGCGAACGCCTGCTGGCGCCGCTGGCGAAGGTGGTGCGCGCGTGGAGTGGCAGCAGTCAGCAGGCCGTGTTCATCGAGGCCGTGTGGCGGCGTTTCCAGCAGCACCCGGACGAGCGTACGGACCTGCTGGCCACCTTCATGTCGTGGAGGGCGGCACTCTGGGAACGGCAGCAGGCGGCGGAGCCCGACGCGGTGGTGTGCTTCCAGACGTGGTGGCCGGTGGAGGACCCGGAGCAGCTGCCGGAGCGCGTGGATGCGCTGGTCCGTCAGTCGCCCCCGGAGGACCTGTCGCGCCGCCTCGAACCGGTGTGGAAGGCGGCGGAGGTCCGGGGGGCTGCGTGGCCTCGTGCCACCTCGCTCGCGGTGTCATACGCGGCGGCGGTGTTGTCGGAAGCCGTGAGGCAGGACGTCGACGCGCTCGACCCGGAAGCGGAGGGCTTCCTGTCCTGGTTCCCCGGCTTCCGGGAGCGTGTCGCCGCCGTGTCACCCACGTCGAGCGAGCGGAGCTACTCCCGCGACTTCCTGGAGGACATCGAGGCCCATGTCCGGCGGATTCGGGAGCACCTCGAGCGGAAGCGGCAGCGGGAGGACCAAGCGCGCGAGGCGGAGCTCCGGCGCATGGTCGAGGCGTCCCGCCAGCGGGACCTGGAGCGCCAGCGGGAGTTGATGGCGCGCCAGGTGGAGGCGTCACCGCCCGCGCATGACGTGGAGGTCGCGCCGCTGCGCACGCCGCTGGTGCTGCTGAATCCGCGCGGGCCGGTGCAGCCGCTCGACCTGGAGGTGTGCTTTCCGGAGGCCCGGCTGCGCACGCTGCTGGACTACACGCGGTTGTTGAAGGTCATAAGCGAGAACAACGACGTGATGGCGGTGTTCGAGGTGCACGGCCTGTCGGTGGCCGCCTGGACGTCGGAGGCCACCGCCTGGGGCGCGCTGCTGGTGCGGCGCCCGGAGCTGGCCTCGCGCTTCGGGGCGTTGTTCCAGGGGCCTTGGGGCTGACGGAGCGGCGGCGCTCAGCGCCTCAGAGTGGGCCGTTGGGCGTGAGGAGCACCTTGCCGGCGCGCCCACCTTCCATGGCGCGCGTCAGGGCCTCCTGGATGGACTCCAGGGGGAAGGTTCCCTCCACCGGGACGTGCAGTGCGCCTTCCGCCACCTGCTTCGCGAGCCGGGCGAAGAGGGCGCCCTGCTCCTCGCGCGGCGTCTTCTTCATCCACGTCACCAGCCAGAAGCCGCGCAGGGTGATGTCCTTGAAGATGGTGGCGGCGGCTGACAACCGAGGGCCCTTGCCGCTCATCACGCCGTAGTTCACCACCACGCCGCCGCGCGCGAGCGCGTCACCCAGGCGCCGGGTGGACTCACCGCCGACGGCGTCGATGGCCAGCCGGACCTTGGCGCCGCCCGTCACCTCGCGCACGCGCTCCGGCAGTTCATCCGAGTCCAGCAGCACGGCGTCCGCGCCCAGCGCGCTGAGCTCCGGTGCCAGCTCTTCACGCCGCACCACGTTCAGTGTCTTGAAGCCGGCCTGCTTCGCCAGGGTGATGATGGAGCGGCCCACCGCCGAGTTGGCGGCATTCTGTATCACCCACTCGCCGGGCTGCAGCGCGACGAAGTCCCGCAGCAGCAGGTCCGCGGTCGGAGGATTGATGAACAGCATGGCGGCCTGCCGCAGGTCGGTTCCCGGCGGCACCTGCAGGAGCGAGTCCGCGGGAGCGACCAAGTGGGTGCACCAGGTGCCCGCGCCCAGCGGGAGGAACACGACGTCACCCACCTTCACGGCGCTGGAGTCCTGGACCTCGACGACGCGGCCGACGCCTTCGTTGCCGGGCACCGCGGGGAGCTTCGGGAGCTGTCCGTACTGGCCGCTGAGCGTGAGGATGTCGGAGGGATTGATGGGCGTGGCCAGCACTTCAATCCGGGCCTTGCCCGGCTTCAGCGCCACGTCCGGCTGCTCCACGACTTCCACCACCTTCAGTGGCTGTCCGAAGGCCGAGAACCGCACTGCTTTCATGGGACGCTCCATGCTTCGTGTGGGAGTGCGGGTCGCACCCTAGCGGCCTTCGAGGGGCGCGCCGAGCATCCAAGCAGTCGCCGTGCCCCACCGCCTTGCCTTCCGGGGGTGGGGCACCTGTCCACCGCTGGACGCGGCCCCTGCGTGGGCGGGGACAGGCGAACAGACGGGGCTCGCCAGCCGAGTCCGCGCTGCTCATCTTCCGCGCTTCGGAAGTCAGCTGAACGTGGTGTTGGTCGATAGTCTTCTGTGTTGAGCAGTCGGGCGCTGCGGTGCCGGTTCATCTTCGCCACGCCCGCAGCAGGCGCAGCGGTTCCGTGACGCGACAGCATTCACTGCTCACGCAAGTTGCAGACTGTGGCCGTCAGAGCCCCCGGGCGCCACCATCCTCGGGGAGTCGCTCACCCGTCGCTTACGCCTGCTATCATCCACATGTGTCCCGCTGCTTCGCGGCTTGGATGCGAGGCCGTGTTCATGCGGTTTCTCGCGTGCATCGCACTCCTGACTTTCCTCGCGGCCTGTGCCACGTCGCCTCCGCCTCGGGGCGCACACGGAGGCCGGGGCCAGAGCGCACGCAAGCGCACAAAGACGCGCTGCTGCGAGAAGACCAGACCCTGAATATCGTCGTCACAGGGTGCAAACGATGACTCCGCGAAAAAGACTCGGCATCGTCGTCTACGCGCCTGCGCTTGTGGGCAAGGACCGTCGCACAATCGATAGCGTCCATGGAATGGAAAAGGCGCTCCCCGGCTTGAACCTGGAGTGCGGCTCTCCAATGGCGGACGTCCCATTGCATTGCCGCAGCGTGACGCGTGGCTCATGGAAAGGATTGAGGACGGGGGATTCCCCATTGTGTGCAACGGGGACGAGAATTTCCCGGTGACGGTCAATGGAGGGGAAGCGCCGGACTCTTCAGCCCAGGCGGTCAGTCCCAGTTGCTTCCGCAGGGGCTGGGCCTGGTGCTGCGCAGGCTCCTCCATCCCCGGCCGGACGCCCGTTACCAGACGGCGCGGGAGCTGGCGACGGACCTCCGCCGCAGGCTTGGAGAGGGCGATGCCTACGGCCAGGAGGAAGCGGCGGAGCTGCACGACATGGCGAAGCGTGCCCACGAAGTGATGCTTGAGCTGTGCATGCGGCGCCCCCGTGGCCTCCAGGCGTCTCAGGAGGCGGTCAGCACGAACGAGCCATGTGGGTGACATCAGGACCCCAACACCCCTGCATCCAGGTGCTTCAGAGAGCAGGGGTGGGGGCGGTCGCACGAGCTACACCGGCGTGAAATTCACACCGGTGGCCTTCACACGCTCCAGTGCCTGTTTGATGTCCTCGGAGACGATGAGGGCGATGTCCCAGCCCTCCGTGCGGAATACCTTGGTGTTCCCCACCTTCCTGGGGTCGATGCGCATGTCGTCGACGGCGTAGTACTGGCCTACCTTCTTGGGCAGCCCGTCTTCCGGCTTCCAGCGCTGTACCTTGGACGCTGCGTCGTCAATGCAGCGGATGAGCTTCGTGGCCACCAGGATGAGGTACTGGTCCGGGTACCCCTGGATGTGGACGGGGATGAGTTGCACGTCGTTGGGGGCTAGCTCCGTGAAGAGCTCCGCCACCCTGACGTGGACCACAGGCGTCACGCCCACGCCCGCCGTGGAGAAGTCCAGCGCCTTGCCTGGCTCGTCGATGGGGATTTTTAGCGGGCCTGCGACCTGGATGGACCGCCCCGCCCTGAAGAGCCAGGGGTCTTCCACTTCCTGGCCTCGTTCGTCCTCGGGATCCCCCAGGTACCAGTTCCCGGCTTGAACGTTCTCAGCAAGGTCGAAGAATCGGGTCGGCATGGTGCGGTTCTATCGCTGCTTGCGTTCGGTCAGGAGCTTGTTGATGTCCGTCCCTTGCGTCACAGCTTCCTTGGCCAGTCTTTGAAGCGCCTTCGTCAGAATCGTGCGGCACTCCTCCACCGAACGGCAGTGCGCGGTTGCACTGTCAAGCCGTCTGAAGACCAGTTCGTGGTACCTCTGAGGATGGGGCCCCTTGTGACCCGCGACCGGCACGATGTTCTCAGGGTCCTCCAGCTTCATCCCGGCTTTCTTGAAGACTCTTTTGAACCGAGGCGTCCAGGGCCCGCCGCGCGCGGTGGAGACGCTGTTCTTGTTCGTCGCGAGGTGATGGTCCTCGGTGCGGCCGCCGCTCATGCCCCGGGCCGCCATGGCGACCGCGTTGGGCGCCAGTGCGACGGTGAAGCCCTCGGCCGTCATCGCCACCGACTGCACACCTCCAATGGCCACATACTGGTAGCCCGCTTGCGTCTCCACCGCGAGCGCGGCCTGCGCCGAGCCCGGCAGCCTCGAAGCCTTCGCCGCCAGGCCCGCCGTATTGCCGATGGCCGCCGTGGCCAGCATGACGAAGACGCGCGCCGCGTTCTCCCCGAGGACTTCGCCGTACGCCTCGCCCGCTTCGTTGAGCTGCGCGAAGGTGGTGGCCCGGTCCACCGTGCGCACCAGCGCCATCCACCCGTCCAGAATGCGCCACACGGTGTCCACGCCCAGATAGGCAATGGCCGTAGTCGTCAGCAGGGCTGCCAGGCCCTTGCTCACCGGCTCGGGCAGCGACCAGAGGAGCAGGTACATGCTGACCGAGGCACTCACCGTCGCCAGCAGCGCCTGCGGGTTGGCCATGTCCTCCAGCGCCTCGGCCGTCTCTTCCCACACCGAGTCCATGGCGATGGCCATGGCCAGCGAGTACTTGCCGTCGCTGGCCAGCAGCGGGCCTTCGGCCAGCAGGCGCAGGCAGTCGCCGGGCTGCGACTTGCGTTCGCACCAGCGGCCATAGGCGCGCGTCAGCTCATCATCCGCGTAGGACTCAAGGAGGCGCGGGCCGTCCGGGTCCTGCTCTTCCTGGAGAATGAGCCGGGGGCCGCGAGGCTGGTAGAGGTACACGCCGCTTCGCTCGGGGACGCCGAATCGCTGGCGGGCCTCGCGCAGGGGATTGGAGAAGGGCCGCACGTCCCGGGCGAGTTCCACCATGGCCTCCTCGAATTCATCGTCGTCCAGCTCAACGGGCCCGGTGTCATCCTCCGTGAACGGCGTGTGGACCCTGGAAGGCCCATCCCCTGTGTCCAGACGTATGCGCCGAGTTGTCGAGCAGCCCGTGACGGCGACGGCAAGCGCCAGCGACAGCCAGATGACCGCATGCGCTCTCATCCTCGTCCTCCGGTTCCGGGCGCACTCCTGCGAGGCCAGGTCCAGAACTACCAGAAGAGCCTGACGAGACGAGCTGAAGCGCTTCGAGGTGCGCGCCGAGCGCGCAAGCGGCCGATGTGCTCCACCGCCGCGTCCGCCCAGGGCGCACGCCTGTCCACCGCTGGACGCGGGCTCCGCGTGGGCGGGGACAGGCGAACAGACGGGGCTCGCCAGTCGCGTCCACGCTGCCCACTTTCCGCTGCGGGCAACGGGACGGCGAGGAGGTCGATGGTGAGCAACGCGCACGGGGAGTTGTCCCTGGCCCCGCCAGCAGGCGCTGTGGGAGCAGCGGCGCCGCAGCGGGTCCTGAAGCGGTGGATGGTGGTGGGGCTTCGACCCGTCTTCGCGCTGGCGGGTGTGGGCACCCTGGCGTTGCTGGTTCACAAGGCAGGGCCCCGCGAGCTGGGCGCCGTGTTGTCCGGCGCGGCGCCCTGGCTGCCGTGGGTGGTGCTGCTGGAGCTGGGGCGGCAGTGCATGGACGGGCTGGCCACGCGGCGTGCCTATGGCCCGGGAGCAGGGCGCGTGCCCTGGCGTATTCTGGCCCGCGCGCAGCTCATCGGTACCGCGGTGTCCAGCATGGCCCCCGCGGGCCGCGCCGCGGCGGAGGCCACCAAGGCGGCCCTGCTGAGTCCCTACATGGGCGGGGGAACCGCCACCGCGGCGGCGGCGACCTCGCAGGCGGCGTCCCTGGCGGCGGGAGGCTTCATCTCGTTCCCCTGCGCGCTGGCGTCCTACCTGCTGACGGGCATGTCCCTCTTCACGATGCTCATGCTGGCGCATGGCGTGTTGCTGGTGCTGCTGTCGGTGGGCGTGCGCGCGTGCATGCGCGCGAAGCGGCCCGGTACGTGGCTGGTGTGCCGCTTCAGCCGCTGGGCGCTCCATGCGGAGCAGTTCAAGGCCTCGGCGCGGTGTGGCCCGTTGCTGCCGTGGTCGCCCATGCTGGCGTTCCTGTGCAGCCGGCTGTTCCAGGTGGCGCAGTACGGCGTGCTGACCTACGCGGTGGGCATCGACACCTCACTGGTGCAGGCGTTCTTCGCCCAGGGCCTCTACCTGTGCGCGCTGGCGGTGGGCTCGCTGGTGCCGGGGCAGGTGGGCGTGAGTGACGGCGCCTTCGCGCTGGCGGCGGGCGTGCTGGACACCACGGCCGCGCGCGCCATGTCGGTGGCGCTGCTGGGGCACCTGGTGCAGTTGCTGTTCGTGCTGGTGGGGGCGCTCATCCCGCTGGTGTGGCGGATTCGGGCGCCGCTGCCCGTAGCACCCGCACCGGCGTGCCGCTGAAGGCGGCGTTGCCGCAGAGCGCGTCAACGGACTGCGCGTCCGTGAGGTCGTTGTGGCTGGCGCCCGCGTGGGCGGTGGCCACGGCGAGCCGGGTGCCCTGGCGGCCATGTCCGTAGCCATGGGGCAGGCTCACCACGCCGGGCATCACCTCGTCCGTCACGTGGATGGGCACCGTCACCGTGCCCACGCGCGAGGTGACGGTGGCCTCCATGCCGTCGGCGAGCGCCCGGCGGGCCGCGTCCTCCGGATGCATCATCAACGTGCAGCGCGGCTTGCCCTTCAGCAGGCCCGGTACGTTGTGCATCCAGGAGTTGTTGTCGCGCAGGTGCCGCCGGCCGATGAGCAGCAGCTCGCCACTGTTCTGCTCGGGGACGGTGTCCTGGGGGAAGGCTGCTTGCAGGCGTCGCACGTCCGCCACCAGCAGCTCCGGCGCCAGGTGGATGCGACGGTCCTTCGTCTGGAGACGCCGGGGCAGGCAGGACTGGAGCGGCCCCAGGTCGATGCCGTGGGGCGACTGGCGCAGCGTCGCCAGGCTGAGGCCGTGCTTCGCCGGGTGGAAGCGCGCGCCGTAAGGCCCCAGCCGCAGGCCCAGGTCCAGCACTCGCTCCGGACCCAGACGGGACAGGGCCTGGTACTTGAGCGTGGCGCGTACGGAGGGGCGGCCCTTGCGCAGCGTCAGCAGCCGGTGCTGGAGGTCGAGCAGAATCTGCCAGTCCTGGCGGCTGCCTGGCCCAGGCTCGAAGAGAGCGGGTGAGTACTTCGCGGTGTTGCGCACCGCCAGCGCGTGGAAGGCGATGTCGTAGTGGCTGCGCTCCAGCGGTGACACCGGCGGGAGGATGAGGTGCGCGTGGCGCGTCGTCTCGTTGAGGTACGGGTCGATGCTCACCATGAAGTCCAGGCCCGCGAGCGCCTGTTTCATCCGAGCGCCATCGGGCGTGGACAGCGCGGGGTTTCCCGCGACGGTGACCAGCGCGCGGACGCGGCCCGGGCCCGGCGTGAGCATCTCCTCCGCCATCGCCGCCGCGGGCAATTCCCCCGCGAACTCGGGGAGCCCGCGCACGCGGCTCTTCCATCGGCCGAAGCCGCCGCGGCCCACGGCCAGGGCCCGGGGACCTCCGACGACGTCGAACGCGGGCAGGGTGAACATGGCGCCGCCGCGCCGGTCCAGGTTGCCGCTCACCACGTTGAGCACGGTGATGAGCCATTGGCAGAGCGCGCCGAAGGCCTGGGTGGACAACCCCATGCGGCCGTAACACACGGCGGCTCGCGCGGAGAGGAAGTCCCGGGCGATGCGGCGCAGGGTGTGCGCGGGCACGCCCGTGTGCGGGGCGACCTTCTCCGGAGGAAAATCCCGGGCCAGCGCGCACACTGTCTCCAGGCCGTCGGTGAAGGCATCCAGCGGCCCCAGGCGTGGCGCGTGCTCCACCACCGCCACGTGCAGCAGGGCGAGCAGCGCGAGCGCATCGGTGCCCGGCCGGATGAAGACGTGCGTGTCGGCGATGGCCGCCGTCTCCGTGCGGCGCGGGTCCATGACCACGATGCGGCCGCCGCGCTGCTGGATGGCACGCAGGCGGGCGCGCACGTCGGGCGCCGTCATCAGGCTGCCATTGGACGCCAGGGGATTGGCGCCCAACACGAGCATGTAGCCGGTGTGGTCGATGTCGGGAATCGGCACCATCAACTGGTGGCCGAACATGAGGTAGGCGGTGAACTGGTGCGGCAGCTGGTCCACGGACGTCGCGGAGAAGCGGTTGCGCGAGCGCAGCGTGCGCACCAGCTCCGGGCCGAACAGCATGTTGCCCAGGTTGTGGACGTTCGGGTTGCCCAGGTACGAGCCCACCGCGTCGCGGCCGTGCTCCCGCTGGATGGCATGCAGGCGGCGCGCGGTCTCATCCAGCGCGTCGTCCCAGGAGACGGGCTCCCAGCCGCTGGCGGTGCGGCGCATGGGGCCTCGCAGCCGGTCCGGGTCCTGGTGCAGGTCCTCCAGCGCCAGGGCCTTGGGACAGATGTGGCCCCGGCTGAAGGGGTCCTCCGCGTCACCCCGGATGGAGGTGATGCGTCCGGCGTCCAGCTCGATGCGCAGGCCGCACATGGCCTCGCAGAGGTTGCAGGTGCGGAAGTGGACCTGGGGACCCGGGGCGGCGCTCATTCGCGGAACTGTAGCGCGCGGCGGAGGGCCGTCCGCCCGGCGGCGCGGGTCGCGCTTCCATCCGTCTGGGTTCAGACGATGGGCTTCCTGGCGGACTGCACGATTTCAGCGGCACACGTGCGAGAGGCCCGTGAAAGGATGCCGTCCCAGGAGGGCAGCACATGCACCGTGTGTATCCGTTCGTCGTCTCCCTGGGGCTCTCGCTCGCGCCGCTCGCCGCCCATGCCACGGCGCCGGCTGCGCCCGTGGCCGAGGTGAAGGCGCCGACCATCCAGTTCAAGCAGATGAACGCCCGCGTGGGGTACCAGGAGGAATTGGACAACGCCGTGGACATGCGGCTGGCGCTCGACCTGCGCGCTTCGGACATGGACAAGCCGATGTCGGTGGCGATGTCGGTGACCTCGTCCAGCCGCCACACGGTGACGGTGCTGGCCGCGAAGGGGACTGTCGTCTCCAAGGTGAAGATGGCGTTCGGCGACGTGGGCGAGGTGGCCGAAGAGCAGGGAAAGGTCCAGCGCAAGGCGAGCCCCATCAGCGGGAAGACGTACCTGGCGGAGTGGAAGAAGGCGCGCGTGGTCATCACGGATGCGAAGGGCAAGCCGGTGCCGAAGGAAGAGGAGGCCGAGGTGACGAAGCACCTGCCGGAGCTCGGCAAGCCCGACCGGCTGGAGTCCGCCTTCCCGAAGAAGCCGCTGGCGGTGGGCGCCACCCTGGACGGCTTCTCCGATGCGCTCGCGAAGCAAATCGTGGACGAGCAGGACGATGACACTCGCGTCACCCAGACGCGCGCGCGGTTGGTCGAAGTGCGTCAGGACCCGCGCGGCGCCGTGGGCATCTTCGACGTGGCGATGACGGTGTCACGCCAGGAAATCAATGCGCCCTTCCTGATGACCATTCCGCTGCAAGGGCAGATGTCCGTCCTCGCGGAGGGCATCCAGTTGCTGGAGCTCACCTTGTCCGGGCCGGTGAAGGTGGAGCTGACCGACGACGCCGTCGAGCAGGGCTTCGAGGCGCGCGGAGAGGGCGCGATGCGGCTGCGGCTCACGGGCCGGAAGACTGACGCCGCGCGTTAGGCGGATGGCCCGGCAGGCCGCCCGCTGTGCGCGAAGGCGCGGAGGCGTGACAGACGGCTGACAGAGTTTTGGGAGGCTGCGCGGTTAGAGGGTTCTGAATGTATCTGCACGCGCTCGGCCACTTCCATCCTCCCAACCTTCTGACCAACGCCTTCTTCGAGGAGCTGGGGCTGGAGACCAGTGATGCGTGGATTGTGGAGCGCGTGGGCATCCGCACGCGGCACACGGTGCTGCCGCTGGACTACCTGCGGGAGACGCGCAACCGCGACGTGCGCGCGGCGCAGGAGGCGGCGCTCTTCAGCAACGCGGAGACAGGACGCCGCGCGGCGCTGATGGCGCTGGAGCGCGCGGGGCTGAAGCCGTCCGACATCGGGCTGGTGGTGGCGGGCGGATGCAGCCCGGACGAGTGCATTCCCGCCGAGTCCAACCGGGTGGCGCAGCTGCTGAACATCCATGCGCCGGCGGTGGACCTGCAGAGCGCTTGCTCGTCCTTCTGCATGCAGCTGCACTTCCTGGCGGGCATGCGGCCGGAGCGGCTGCCGGACTACGTGCTGGTGGTCAACATGGACAACTCCACGCGCGTGGTGGACTACACGGACCGCTCCAGCGCGGTGCTGTGGGGAGACGGCGCGTCCGCGGCCATCCTGTCGCCGCGCGTGCCGGGGCGCTGGCACCTCACGGAGACGCTGCTGGCCGGAGACCCCTCGGGCGCGGACAAGGTGCGCGTGCCTCGCATGGGACACTTCACCCAGAACGGCGGCGAGGTGCAGAAGTTCGCCATCCGCCGTGCGGGGGAGACGTTCCAGGCCCTGCGCACGCGCTTCATGGACCGCCACCCGGACAAGGGCGCGGGGGCCGTCACCTTCATCGGCCACCAGGCCAACCTGCGCATGTTGGAGGCCGTGCAGCGGCGGTGTGAGGTGCCGGATGCGCGGCACTTCTTCAACGTGCACACCCGGGGGAACACCGGCGCCGCGGGCGCGCCCGGCGTCCTGAGCGAGCACTGGGACGACCCCGCCGTGGGAGACGCGGTGGTGCTGAGCGTCGTGGGCAGCGGCCTGACGTGGGCCGGGGCCTTGCTGGAGCGGACCCCAGCGCCGTGAGCCGTCCGGCGGGCCCCCGCGGTTGAGTGCCCGACGTTGATCCACCAGGACCTGTTGCCGTCCACTGCCGTACAGCGTTGCCCTTCCGGGCGTTGGCGGTGCTCGGGAGCGTGTGCAGCGTATGTCCTGTCGGATTCAGTGGGGTCTGGGGTCGGGGGTCGGGCGCATGCGTACTCAAGCGTGGGGTGGAAATCTTCGGTGTCTCGTGGCGGGCATGCTGCTCGTCGCGGGCGCTGCGCAGGCGGGACAGAAGCAGGTCGGCGGCGTGCACATGCCGGTGTCGCTGAACCTCAAGGGGCGCACCGTCGAACTCGCCCACATGGAGCTGCACAAGCAACTCTTCTTCAAGGTCTACGTCTGGAGCCTCTACATGGAGGACCGGCCACGCTCCACGCACGAGGCCATCCACTCCAACTCCGTGAAGCGGCTCCACTTCCGCTTCCTGCGAAACATCTCCCGGGACCAGCTCGTGGGCAGCTTCCGGGACGGGTTGGAGCACAGCCCCGCCCTGCGTCAGGGGCCGCTGGCGAACCACCTGCGCATCATGCTCGCGTCGCTGAAGGACGTGCAGAAGGGCGAGGACCTCGTCATCACCTACACCCCGGGCGTCGGGCTCGAAATCGGAGGAGACGCCTCCGGTGGCGTCTTCATCCCCGGCAAGCACTTCGCGGACGCACTCTTCTCCGTCTGGCTCGACTCTCATCCTATTTTTCCGCGCTGACTGACACGCTTGGCTGTCCGTCAGTCATTCATTCGTTTCAGCTCAAAATATGTGCGAGGTTCTTCCTGACCCGGAGCACCACCAGCGATAGGCTGGCGCTTCATTCACAGGTGTCAGGAGGACACGTACATATGCGGAAACCGTTGGTTCTGGCTGCACTCGTCGCGCTCTCCACCACGGGCTGCGTTTCGCAGGGGAAGTTCGACGCCAAGGCGCTCGAGGCGGAGAACTTCGCCAAGGGCCTCAACGACGAGAAGGGTGCTCGCGAGGCCGCCGAAGCCAAGGTGAAGGCGCTGGAGGAGAAGATCGCCGAACTGGAGCAGGAGCGGGAGGCGCTGAACACCCGCCTGGGCACCGCTGAGTCCCGCCTCACCGCGGGCGCCGCGGAGCGCCGCGCGCTGGAGGAGAAGAACTCCCAGCTGGCCGCCCTCAACGACGAGCTGGCGCGCAACACGAAGAAGCTGGCCCAGGCGAAGGAGGAGCTGGAGAAGCGCAGCTCCGAGTACGAGAACCTAGCCCAGAGCCTCAAGCAGGAGATTTCCGACGGCAAGATTGAGCTGTCCGAGCTCAAGGGCAAGATGACCGTCCAGCTCAAGGACAAGATTCTCTTCGCCTCCGGCTCCGCCCGGGTCGGCAAGGAAGGCGAGGAGGCGCTGAAGAAGATCGCCGACGCGCTCAAGACGGTGCAGGGGAAGATCATCCGCGTGGAAGGCCACACGGACGACGTCCCGACCGGCGGCGGTCAGTTCCCGTCCAACTGGGAGCTGAGCCTGGCGCGCGCCATGGCGGTGGTCCGTTCACTCCAGAACGCTGGCGTGGACCCGACGTTCCTCTCCGCCGCGGGCTATGGGCAGTACCAGCCCATCGCGGCCAACGATTCGGCGGAGAATCGCAGTCTGAACCGCCGCATCGAAATCGTGCTCGCGCCGAAGTAGGCGCCGCACTAGGAGGGGCGCGGGAGTCCCGCGCCCCTCATGAAAATCCTTCTCGCCGTCCTCTGCCTCCTCGCCGCCACTGGCGCCGCCGCTCAGCAGGACGCGGGCGTCACGGATGCCGACGCCGGCGCGCCCCAGGGCGTGCTGACGAAGCCCCCCGCGCTGATGCGCCAGGTGGAGGCAATCTATCCACCGGAAGCCGCTGCCCAGCAGCTCGAGGGCACGGTGGTGATGTGGGTCGACATCTCGGAGACGGGCGCCGTCTCCAACGTCGAGGTGTCCCAGCCCGCCGGCCACGGCTTCGACGAGGCCGCCGTGGAGGCGGTTCGCCAGTTCCAGTTCGAGCCCGCCGAGGTGGACGATGTCCCCGCGCCGGTGCGCATCGAATACGCCTACCAGTTCGTCTTCCGTCCACCGCCGCCGCCGGAGGGTGAGGACGCCGCCGCCGTGGAGCCCGAGGCTCCAGTGAACTTCAGCGGCCGGGCGCTGGAGCGGGGCACGCGGGACGCGCTCCTGGGCGCGGAGGTGGTGCTGCCCGCGCTGGAGCGCTCCACCGTCACCGACGAGGAAGGCCGCTTCTCCTTCCGCGGCATCCCGCTGGGCACGTACGAGGTGCTGGTGGTGCAGAGCGGCTACGAGCGCTTCCGCACCGAGGAGACCTTCACTGAAGGCCAGGAGACGCGCGCCACGTACTACGTGCGCAAGCGCATCTTCGGCGCGTTCGAGACGGTGGTGCGCAGCGAGCGCGAGCGCAAGGAGGTGACGCAGACCACGCTCCAACTGGCCGAGGTGCAGCGCGTCCCCGGCACCCAGGGTGACACGCTGAAGGTGGTGCAGAACCTGCCCGGCGTGGCGCGCCCCGCCTTCAACGGTGGCCAGCTCGTCATCCGCGGCACGGGCCCGCAGGAGTCCGGCGTCTTCCTCGACGGCCAGCGGATTCCGCTGCTCTACCACTTCGGCGGCCTCACCTCCGTCTACAACTCGGAGCTGCTGGAGGCGGTGGACTACCTGCCCGGCAACTTCTCCGCGTACTACGGAGACATCACCGGCGGCGTCATCAACGTGCGCAGCCGCGAGCCGCGCACGGACCGGCTCCACGCCACCGTGGGCGTCAGCCTCATCGAATCCAACGCGGTGGTGGAGGGGCCCATCACCGACACGCTGAGCTTCGCGGTGGCGGGACGGCGTTCGTACATCGACCTGGTGCTGGGCCTGGTGCCACAGGGCGACAACGGCCCCAGTCTTCAGGTGGCGCCGCGTTACTACGACGCGCAGCTCAAGCTGGTGTGGAAGCCGAAGTCGCGCCACACCTTCACGCTGCAGGGCCTCACCTCCAGAGACAGGCTGGGGCTCGTCTTCGACCGGCCGGCGGATGACGACCCTACCGTCACCGGTGGGCTGAACGTCACCACCGGCTTCAACCAGCTGCGCCTGCGGCACCAGTACCGCGCGGACGCGCTCACCCTGGACACGCACGGCCTGGTGGGCAACACGCTGGTCCAGTTCGGCATCGGCGACCGCGGCCTGCGCATCGCCTCCACGGACCTGAACCTGCGCTCCACCGTGGAGTACGCCTTCGCCGAGGAACTCACGCTGGCGGGTGGCATCGACGTGGTGAGCAACTTCGCCCGAGTCACCGCGCGCATCCAGGGCCTCTCCCGCGAGGGTGAGCCGCCCACGCCCACCGTCACCGATGACGTGCTCACCGCGGACGGCGACTTCCTCCAGTACTTCCCCTCCACCTGGGTGGAGGCGCGCTGGCGCCCCGTGCCGCGCCTGCTGCTGGTGCCGGGCCTGCGCGCGGAGAGCTACGTCTTCACCGACCAGACCCAGGCCCGCCGCACCTTCAACCCGCGTCTGGCGGTCCGCTACGGCCTGACGGACACGCTGACGCTCAAGGGCGGCGCGGGCGTCTACCACGGGCCTCCCGTGCAGGATGAGCCGAGCGTGGCCTTCGGCAACCCGGACCTGCGCGCGAAGCGGTCGCTCCAGTACAGCGTGGGCGCGGAGTGGCAGGCGCGGCCGGAGTGGTTCGTGGGCGGCGAGGTCTTCTACAACGACCTGGACGGGCTCATCGTCCGCTCCAACGCCACGGTGGTGCGCAACGGCCAGCGGGTGCCCGAGCGACTGAGCAACGGCGGCGTGGGACGCATCTACGGCCTGGAGGTGCTGGTGCGCCGCGCGCTGACGGACCGGCTCTTCGGCTGGGTCTCCTACACGCTCAGCCGCAGCGAGCGCCGGGACGCGCCGGGCGTGGGCTGGCGCCTCTTCGACAATGACCAGACGCACGTGCTGACAGCGATTGCGTCCTACAAGCTGCCGGCGGGCTGGGAGGTGGGCGCGCGCATGCGCTTCGCTTCGGGCAATCCCACGACGCCGGTGGTGGGTTCGGTGCGCGACGACGGGTCGGACGTCTTCATCCCGCTCTACGCGGCGGTGAACTCGCGCCGGCTGCCGTCCTTCAACCAGCTGGACATCCGCGTGGACAAGAACTTCGCCTTCGAGAAGTGGGCGCTCAACGTCTACCTGGACCTCACGAACGCCTACAACAACCCGGCGGTGGAGGGCATCGCCTACAACTACAACTACACCCAAAGCGCTTTCTTCGAAGGACTGCCCATCCTTCCCATCATCGGCGCCAGGGGGAGCTTCTGAGCATGCGTTCCATCCTCCCCGCGCTCGTGGTGCTGCTGCTCGCCGGCTGCGGTCCCGACTTCGAGCTTCAGAGTGAAATCCGGCGCGTGCGCGTGCTGGCCATCCAGGCGGAGCCCGCCGAGCTGGTGGTGGACCCGGACGCCTCCACGCTGCCCGGGCCCATGACTTTCAACGCGCTGGCGGTAACGCCGGACGCGCGCCCCGTCACCGTCCGCTACGCGCTGTGCCGCTTCACTGGCAATCCCTATGACGGGCGGTGCCCGGGGGACGACAGCGTGCCGTTGCCGGACGGCGAGCTGTCGCTTTCGGACCCGAACGTGCAGGCGGTGTTGCTGGAGGCACTGGCCACAGGCAATCCGGGTGGCGGTGGAACGCTGGACCCGGAGGACCCGGCGCTGCGCGAGGCGCTGGCCCGGGGCATTCCGCTCTTCATCGGTTACGAGGCCACGGACGGCAGCGGCACACCGGAAGGCACGGAGCGCGGCGTGCGCCGGGTGACGTTGCGGGCCACCACCACGCCCAACCAGAACCCGGTGGTGTCGGATGTCCTGTGGGACGGCGCGCCGCTCACCGGCCCGCTGCCCGTGTCGCGCGAGGTGACCTTCACGCCGGTGCTGGCCGAGGGCAGCGTCGAAATCGAAGAGACGGACGAAGGCCCGCGCCCCGAGCAGGTCTTCTTCAGCTGGTTCGCCACTGGCGACGGCGAGGTGAAGGAGTTCCGCTCCCAGGAGCCCGTGGAAGGCCGGCCGGGTGACCCGACGTCGGCGTACGACACCCCCGCCACGCCCCAGCGCGTCACCATCTGGGTGGTGGCGCGGGATGGGCGGGGCGGGGTGGGGTGGCTCAGCCGCACCGTGGACGTGGGCCCATAGGCCCCGTCCCGGACGTCCGGCTCAGACGGACAGGTGCGCCGCGGCGCGCCCGAGCCCTTCGGCCACGGAGGTGAAGGCATCCGCGGTGCGCACGCGCCCTTCGCCGAAGCGGCGCACGTAGAGCTGGCGCACCGCGGGAATCTGCGACGAGCCGCCGGTGAGGAACACCGCGTCGATGTCCTTCGCCTCCGCGTGCTTCTCCAGCAGGCCCGCGGTGCACTGGTCCAGCTCGTTCAGCAGCGGCTGGCTGAAGGTGTCGAACTCCTCGCGGGTGATGGGCTCGTGGAGGGTGATGCGGGCCTCCTCGAAGTCCACCGTGGCCGTGTCTTCCTGGGACAGGCGCACCTTGGCCGCTTCAATGGCGCGGAACAGGCGGTAGCCCAGGTTGTCCATGACGAGGTCGTACAGGGCCTGGATTTCGGCCTTGCGGTCGCTCGTGTTGAGCATGGTCTCCAGTAGCTCCTGGGTCGACTTCTCCCGGATGAAGGACATCTCGTGCCAGGTGAGCAGCTTGGCCATGATGTGCTGGGGAATGGGCAGCCGCTTGTCGCTGAAGCCGCGCACCTGGTAGGTGGAGCCGGCGCCGAAGCGGGGCAGCAGCTTGTGGCGCATGATTTCCGCGTCGAAGCGGTCACCACCGATGCGCACACCCGTGGAGCCCACCACGTCCTGGCGGCGGTCCGGGTTGCCGCGGCGGCTGGGGCCCAGTCGCATCAGGGTGAGGTCGGTGGTGCCGGCGCCGAAGTCCGCGACCAGCACGAGCTCGTCGCGGGTGAGCTGCGCCTCGTAGGCGAGCGCCGCGGCGATGGGCTCGATGAGGAACTGGACGTGCTGGAAGCCCGCGAGCTCCGCGGCGCGCAGCAGGCGCTGCTGGGCCAGGGCATCCGCCTCCGGGTCCGGCGTGAAGACGGCGGGCCGGCCGAGCACGACGGCTTCGGGCGCGCCACCCATGGAGTTCGCGGCGGCGTCCCGCACGCGTCGCAACAGCACGGCCACCAGCTCCTCGATGGTGTAGGTGCGCCCCTTCACCTGGGTGGCGCGGAAGGAGCTGGAGTGGAGGAAGGACTTCACGGACTGGATGAAGCGTCCGGTGTTGTCCTCCAGGTAGCGCTGGATGGCGTTGGCGCCGGCGTAGATGTCCTGCTCGTCGTCCGGGAAGAAGAGGACGGAGCGGAAGAGACGGGCCTCCGAGGTATGGGGTTGCAGGGACAGCACCGTGCCGTCAGGCAGGGCCGCGGCGGTGTTGCTGGTTCCGAAATCGAGTCCGCACGCACGCATGGGGGGCGCCCCTTACCGTTAAACCCCATCCATGGGTAGCGCTTCGTGCACCAACAAGTGGGAGGAGGGCGGCCGGGAGGGCGGACGCCTGGAGCGGATGTGGGTTGGCGCGAGGATGCCGCTCGCCATCTTTCTTCCGGAACGTGCATGAAGACGGGAGGCATCCAATGAGCTTTCGCGCGGGATGGCTGTTGGCAGGCGCCGCGGCGCTGACGCTGGGGACGGCGTGTGAAGAACGCGACCGGGGGACCCAAGGGCAGACAAGCGGGCAGTCCACGGTGAACGACCAGGTGGCGCAGGCGCAGAATCGCACGGAGGGCGCCTTTGACTCGGCTCGCAAGGCCCAGGAGCAGGCGAGCGACCAGCAGAAGCAGGCCGCCGGCGCCCAGCAGGAGCTCCAGGACAAGCAGCGGGCATACCAGGAGGCGCAGGCCAAGGCGCAGTCTGCGGCACAGAAAGCGCAGCAGTCTCAGCAGAGCGCCCAGCAGCAGACGCAGCAGGCCCAGCAGGAGGCGCAGCAGGCCCAGCGTCAGCAGAGCGACGCGCTGGCGCAGCAGAACCAGCAGGCTCGCCAGCAGTCCGAGCAGCTTCGCCAGCAGTCGCAGCAACCCGTGGCCGTGGCGCCCGCGCCCCAGGCGCATCAGCAGCAGGGCGCCCAGGCGCAGGCGGGCACGGAGCAGCAAATCGTCGGTGAGGTGCTGAGCGCCAACGACGACGAACTGCTGCTCAGCTCACAGGGCGAGCCGCAGCTGCGCCTGCAGGTGTCACCGCAGACGCAGGTCATGGTGGACGGGCGCCAGGCCAGCGCTGGGGAAATCCAGGAGGGCAGTCAGGTCCGGGCCTCCTACCGGACCGATGAGCAGAGCGGAGAGCCCCAGGCGGTGCGCATCGAGGCGACCTCACAGGTCCAGCCCATGGCGCCGGCCGCGCCGGAGAGTGGCCAGTCCACCCCGGGCTCCCGGCAGCCCACGCAGTAGCGGCCTGGACCGTCCGTCCTTCCCTCGCGGTGAAGGGCGGACGCATCATTCCGGCCTCGGGGTGTGCGAAGAGGCCGCGGCATCGTCAGTCAGACCGCACTCACGCTTTGCCCTGTTGAGCCAGTGCGCGTGTCGTGCTCTAGGCATGCGCATCATGCGCACGGAGAATTGGCTTCCCCTCATCGGTCTGTTGCTCGTCATCCCCCTTCACACCGTGGAGGCCCGGCCCGTCAGCGCGGAAGCCCAGCTCTGGTACACGGTGTCGGCGCAGGGAGGCATCGGGGAACACTTCCTCTATTACCTGGAAGCCCAGCCTCGCTTCGGCAAGGACGACGCCCGCGCCATCCTCCGCTCGGCGGGAGGCATCCGGTTGGCCCAGGACATGTCGCTGTGGCTGGGGCAGGGCTGGATTCCATTGTGGCGCTGGGAGGGCGACCCTGCCTTGCGTCAGGGCGAAAGCCGGCTCTTCCAGCAGTTCCTCTACACGCCGAAGCTCGGCCAGGTTCGGGGCACGCTCCGCGCTCGCCTGGAGCAGCGCTTCCTGCCCGGCACGACGGAGGTCTCCCACCGGGGCCGCGTCATGCTGCGCGGTGCGCACCCCGTGGCCGCGGAGGGGCGGCTGTCGTTGATTGTCTGGGATGAGGTCTTCTACCACCTCAGCTCGGTGGCGAATGGCCCCAGCGCCGGCTTCGACATGAACCGCGTGTTCGTTGGCGCGGGCTGGAAGTACGGGGACCACTCCTCCGTGGAGGTGGGCTACCTCAACGCTTTCATGCGCAGACCCTACGCGCAGACCGAGCAGCTCATCCATACGCTCGCCGTCATGATGCCCTTCAATTACATGTAACGGAATGCGCTACAAAACGCGGGGGCTGGGTCAGGACGGACGCAGTTTCCGCGGATGGCACGTGTATCGCGGTGGTTGTCGACACCGCGTTTCATGTGCTCGGGCGTTGTCTGCTTATTCGGAATGCGCTGACATGCGTGACCTCTTCCCCCTGGAGGTACACGTGAAGTCTCGTTTCATCGTGATGATTGCCGGGTTGTCGTTCGGTCTGTTCGCCGCATGTGGCAACGTGGAGATGGAGCCCGAGCCGCTGGCGCAGGACGAAGTGGCGCTCGTGGAATGTCCCTGTGGCGGCGTGGGTCCCTGGAACTGCAACCCGTGTGCTTTCATCTGCGGCGACGGCTTCTGTGACACCGCCAATGGGGAGTCCAACAGCACCTGCGCCGAGGACTGCCCGCCGCAGCCCTTCTGTGGCGATGGCGTGTGCAACCCCGGTGAGCAGGGCTGGTGTTCGGACTGCAACCCGCCGACGACCTGGTGTGGCGACGGCATCTGCAACGGTAACGAGACGCTGTCGAGCTGCCTGGAAGACTGCAAGTACCTGACGTGTGGCAACGGCCTCTGTGAGTTCCACGAGTTCGGCTGGTGCGCGGACTGCGGTCCCATCTGCACGGGCCCTGGGTGCCCGCAGGTGCCGCAGGAACTGTGAGGCGTGGCGGCTGACAGGGACCGTGCCCGGTGGTTCCTCACGGGCCGGTAGCAAACCCGGCACACGCTCCGTGGCCTTCAGGTCAACATGCGGCGCAAGCGCTTGGGAATCTCTTCCGTGCGCCACCGCTGGACCTCGCGGGCAATCTCCGCCGCGCGTTTCGTTCGCTCCTCCCGGACCAGGGGGAGCAGGGCCCGCGCGGACTTGCGCTCGCGCGGCGCCGACTCCGCGGCCAGCCGCTCGAACAGCTCCAGGCGCACGTCGGCGTCGTGCAGCTCGCCCAGGCCGTCCTGGAGCGGCACGAGCACCTCTAGCAGCGCGTCCAGGGTGCGGCGGATGGCCGGCTGGAAGATCTCCAGCTCGTAGCGCAGCCGCTTCAGCTCCTTGCGCAGCTCGTGGGCGGACGCCGCGTCGGCCGCGTCCACGTACGTGTCGATTCGCTTCTGCACGCGCTTGAGGCGTTGGCGCAGCTCGTCCCGGACGCGGCGGCCGGCGAAGCGGTGCCCGTCATCGAGCCCGTCCAGCTTGCGCAAGAGCCGCGGCACCGTCCTGTCCACCCAGCGCTCCAACTCCGCGTGCAGGCGCGTCTCGTGCGTCTCCAGCTCGGACAGCCGCTTCTTGCGCAGGGTCTGGATGCCGGCGCGCACCTGGGGCTGCTTGCTCGCCTTCCGGGCCACGCTCTCCAGCCACGCGGACTGGACGTGCACGTCCCGAACGCCCCCCAGCGCGTCCTGGATGCGCTTCACGTCGCGCTCCAGCTTCTTCATGCCGCCCAGGGAGCGGAACACCGTGAGGGCGGCGCGAAGCCGCCGGGTGGCCACGCGCATGTCATGGACGGACTCGTCATCCACGGCGTCCTGGAAGCCGGCCTCCGGTTTGCGGACGTCCGCGAGCCGGCCCGCGAGGATGCGGCGCGCGGCGTCTCCCAGTCGGCTGTCGGGCCCGAGTCCTCGGATGGGCGTGGGTTGAGCCATCTATTCCTCCGTGCGTGCGTGTTGGCGGAGCATCCGCTCGACACCCTCCGGTCCCTCCCAGCCCAGGATGCGCGCGTCCTTGTCCTCGAAGCGCACGGCGGCGAGGAAGAAGTGCTCCAGCTCCTCTCGCTCGCGCTGTGGCAGTTGCTGATAGTCCGTCAGGTGTCCGGCGCGGGACGGGGTGATGGGGACGGCGAGGATGCGGTCATTGCGCTCGCGTCCGCCGTCGCCCGTGTTCTGCTCCACCTGGAGCACGCCGAGCGCACGGCAGGGCAGCACCACGCCGGGAAAGCTCGCGTCGTCCCAGTACACCATCGCATCCAGCGGGTCCCCATCCGGCCCCTGGGTGGAGGGGATGAAGCCCCAGTCGAAGGGATAGCTCAGGCCCCTGGGAAGCGGCCGTGAGAGGCTGAAGGCCTTGAGCGCCGTGTCGTACTTGAGCTTCAGCGTGGAGCCTCGAGGAGACTCGACGATGACGTGAAAGGCGCCTTGTTTCCCTCGAAGGGGCAACCGGGTGAGGTCCGTCACCATAGACAGCAAAGGTTGCGCCTGCCGCGTGTTCCGGCAACCGTGGCCGGGCGGAATCTTCGCCTCTTCAACCTTCGCCAGCGCGCGGCCTCAGGAGCTGCAGCTCACCGCCAGGTGCCGGCCCCATACGGGAGGCGCCGCCGCGTAGGACTCCGCGTCGGGGTGTTCGGCGAACGGGTCCGACAGCACGCCGAGCAGCCGGTCCACGAGCGAGAAGTCCCCGGCCTCCGCGCGGGAGATGGCCTCCTGCGCCACCCAGTTGCGCAGCACGTACTTGGGGTTCACCCGCGTCATGCGCGCGTGTCGCTCTGCGTCCACGCTGCCCTCGGCGGCCAGCCGCGCCCGGTAGCGCCCGGCCCAGGCGTCGAAGCCCTCGGGGGCGGGGAACATGTCACGCACTGGACGGGCGTCCGCGCCGTCCGCCGAGGCGAAGTGGCCCAGCGCGCGGAAGAAGCGCGTGTAGTCCACGTGGGCTTCGGCCATGCGGGCGAACAGGTCGCTCACCAGCTCGCGGTCCTCGTCGCGCGTCTCCCGCAGGCCCAGCTTCGCGCGCATCCGGTCCATGAAGTGCGCGTTGTAGGCGGGCTGGTAGGTGGCCAGCGCCGCGCGGGCCTCGTCCTCCGAGATGAGGGTGAGCAGTGCTTCGCCCAGGCACGCGAGGTTCCACAGTCCGATGCGCGGCTGCTGGTCGAATGCGTAGCGGCCCCGGTCGTCGGAGTGATTGCAGACGAAGCCCGGCTCGAAGTCGTCCAGGAAGCCGAAGGGCCCGTAGTCCAGCGTGAGGCCCAGGATGGACATGTTGTCCGTGTTCATCACCCCGTGCGCGAAGCCCACCGCCTGCCACTGCGCAATCAGCCGCGCCGTGCGCTCCACCACCTCCGTGTAGAAGCGCGCGTAGCGGCCTTCCTGGCCCGCGAGGTGGGGGAAGTGCTCGGTGATGACGTGGTCGGCCAGCGTGGCCACGTGCTCGGTCTGCTCGGTGTAGTGGAAGAACTCGAAGGTGCCGAAGCGCACGTGCGAGGGCGCCATGCGCACCAGCATCGCGCCCGTCTCCACCGCCTCGCGGTACACCGGCGCCTGACTGCCGAGGATGCCCAGGCCCCGCGTGGTGGGGATGCCCAGGCCGTGCATGGCCTCACCGCACAGGTACTCACGGATGGTGGAGCGCAGCACCGCGCGTCCGTCGCCCCCGCGCGAGAAGGGCGTGGGCCCGCCGCCCTTGAGGTGCAAATCCCATTTCGCTCCGGCGGCGTTGCGGACCTCGCCCAGCAGCAGGGCGCGGCCGTCGCCCAGCCGGGGCACGTACACGCCGAACTGGTGCCCCGCGTACACCATGGCGAAGGGCTCCATGTCCGGCAGGGGCTTTTCGCCCCCCATCGCCGCGACGAACTCCGGCCGCCGCGCTTGCTCGGGCGTCAGGTCCAGGAGCTTCAGGGCGGCGGGGTTGACGCTCACCAGCTTCGCGTCCGGGAAGGGACTGGGGTGGACGCGCGCGCCAAACCCAGCGGGCAGGCGGGCATAGGTGTTGTCGAAACGGAGCTGTTCGAGCGTGGCCATGACGGGGGAGAACACATGGAAGCGCGGCGGCCATCCAGCCACCGCGCTCCGGGGAAGCTGCGTGGGACTACTTGAGCTGGGGGACCTTCATGCCGCGCTCCACGGCGGGCCGGCTGCCCACGCGGTGGAGCCACTGCACGACGTTGCTGGAGCCCCGGAACAGCTCGGGGAAGTACGCGCGGGTGCCGGCCACCCAGGGATACAGCGCGATGTCCGCGATGGAGTAGCGGCCCGCGACGTAGTCCCCGGAGCCCAGCTTCCCGTCGAGCACGCCGACGAGCCGCCGGGACTCGGCGTGATAGCGCTCGATGCCGTAGGGGACCTTCTTGGGGGCGAAGCGGGCGAAGTGGTTGAACTGGCCGAACATGGGGCCCACGCCGCCCATCTGGAACATCAGCCACTCCATCACTTCCGCCCGGCCGCGCTGGTTGGAGGGCAGCAGCTGGCCCGTCTTCTCCGCCAGGTAGATGAGGATGGCGCCGGACTCGAAGACCTTGAGCGGACGGTGGTCCTGCGTCGCGTGGTCGACGATGGCCGGAATCTTGTTGTTGGGGTTGATGTCCAGGAACTCGGGCTTGAACTGCTCGCCCTTGGTGATGTCCACCACGTGCGTCTTGTACTGGAGGCCCAGCTCCTCCAGAGCGATGGATACCTTCTGCCCGTTGGGCGTCGCGAACGTGTAGAGGTCGATCATCCCTTGACTCCCGTGAGCTGCTCGCTCACCTGCCAGAGCCGCTCCGCGAGCGCGTCGTTCCGCGCGGCGGAGGACGGCTTCTTCGGACGGCATTTGTAGAAGTACTGCCCGGACACTGCTTCCACTTCGGGCGAGGACGCCAGATACACGGACGTCCGCGCTCCCTTCTCCGCCGAAATCATGAACGCCGCGCCCAGCTTGACGATGTGGCGGAAGAATCCCTGGGTGTTGTGACCGAAGCCCGTGCGCACCACGCCCGGGTGCAGGGCGTTGGTCGTCACCTGCGTGCCCTCCAGCCGCTTCGCCAGCGCGCGGGTGAACAGGATGTTGGCCAGCTTCGACGTGCCGTACACGCGGAAGCCGATGAAGCTCCGCTCGCTCTGCAGGTCATCGAAGTCGAGCTTGCCCGCGGCGTGGGCATCGGACGAGACGTTGATGATGCGGGCCGGGCCGGTGGCCTTCATCACGTCCAGCAGCAGGTTCGTCAGGAGGAAGGGCGCGAAGTGGTTGGTGGCCAGGGTGGCCTCCAGTCCGTCCTCCGTCACCTGCCGCCGGTCGATGATGAGCCCCGCGTTGTTGAGCAGCACGTCCAGGCGCGGGTAGCGGGAACGGAAGGTCTGCGCCAGCTCCCGCACGGACTTCAAGGAGGTGAGGTCGGCGCGGAGCCAGTCCACCTGGGCGCTGGGGGCGGCCTCCTTCACGGCGGCCACGGCCGCCTCGGTGCGTCCCGCGTCCCGGCCCACCAGCACCACCGTGGCGCCCATGCGCGCGAGCGCCTTGGCGGCCTCCAGGCCGATGCCGCCGGTGGCCCCGGTGATGAGGCACACCTTCCCATCCATGCGCGTCTGTGAAGTCAAAAGGCGTCCTCCATCGCGAAAGGACGCCTTCTATACGCTGGAGCCCGCCCGCGCGCTTGCTCTTGAGCAGGCGCGCGGGGGCCTTCCGGTGGTCAACGCTCCATTCAGGCGTTGGACGGGGGGCTGGAGGCGTCCTGGGGCCGGACGTCCCCCCCGCGGCGCACCCCCGCGCGGGGCTCGCCGTGCAGGTGGCTCTCCAGGAACCACAGGTCCAGCTCGACCTCGCCCAGCGTCTGGGTGAGCAGGTCGGAGGTGACGGGGTCGTTCAGCTCGTCGGAGCGGTGGATGCCGGTGCGGATGCTGGCCCCGTAGCGGGCGAAGCGGTCCACCAGGGCCTTGAGGTGGTCGTCACCGTCCACGGCCTTCAGGTCGTATTCGGGCAGCTCGCTGTTCTTGGCCGCCAGCCGGATGGTTCCCTCGGCGTAGCCGCCCAGCGTGCCCGCGCGCTCGGCGAACTCGTCGGCCTGCTTGCGGACGTGCTTGGCCAGTTCGTCGAACAGCTCGTGGCGGCTGTAGAAGTGCCGGCCGCGGATGTTCCAGTGCGCTTGCTTGATTTGCCAATGCAGGTCGATTGAGTCGGCCAGCAGGGTGTTGAGCGAATCGATGAGCTCCTCACGTGCGTCGGTGGGGAGATTCACATGGCTTGGAAAGTTCATGGTGCGCGGTTCCTCCAGAAGGTCATTCCAAGGTGGGGATTCCTGCCGGGAATGCCAGCCCGTGCGTGACGTCTGGGGGGCAGGCGGACGGGCTCACGGTCGGTATGATGGGCGGACCATGCTTGCTCTCGACCTCGTGGAACGGCTGCGTCAGGTATCTCCCAGCGCGGCGAACGCGCTGCTGACGGTGGCGGTGAAGAACATCATCCCGCTGTCCTCGGTGATGGGCGTCCGGGTGGAGGACGCATCGGATGCGCGGGCACAGGTGTCCGTGCCGCTGAAGCGGCGCACGCGCAACCACGTGGGCAGCGTGTACCTGGGCGTGCAGGTGACGGTGATGGAGCTGACCATGGGCGTGTGGCTCTTTCGCCGCTTCCCACCGGGCCGTTACCTGGCGCTGGTGAACGAACTCCAGGTGTCCTTTCACGCGAAGGCGAAGGGCGGCGTGCGCGCCATCTGTGAGCCGTCCCCAGAGGTGTTCAACACCCTGGATGCCGCGCTCCAGCAGAAGGGGGACAAGGCCCGCGAGTGGATTCCCGTTCGCCTGGAGGACTTCGAGGGCACGCACATCGCGGATGCCCGCTTCCTGGCGGTGATGAAGAAGGCCTGAGGCGGCGTGGGGTTGCCCCCCTTGCGCCGGGCCAGGCGGTGCCGGCAGTAATCCCCCCGTGGCTCAGGTCGCGGCCGAGGTGCGCCGGGTCCTCGGTGCGGAACCGGCGCGCCGGATGAGGTCGCGAAAGAAGACCATCGCCGGGTCGGCATGGGTTCGTTCGTGCCAGCACAGGTTGATGGTGAGGGTGAGCGGGGGCACCGGGCTCTGCACGCTGCGAAGGCCGAGGCGAGGGCCGAGCCGGGAGACCAGTGAGACAGGCAGCGTGGCGACCAGGTTGGTTCCTGCGACCACGGCGGCGGCGGCACTGAAGTTCGGGACCACCAGCGCGATGTCGCGAGCGATTCCAAGCCGGGCATAGGCGCCGGGCAGCGCACGGTAGCCCTTGCCGGGGGCCACCTGCACCTCGACGTGGCGCAGGCTGGCCAGTGCGCTCTTGGAGACACGGTCTCCTGCCTGGGGATGATTGTGGCGCGCCACCAGCACGGTGCGCTCCCGGTACAGGGGCTCCAGATGCAGGCCGGGGGCCTTCTCGCCAACCGCGATGGCGACGTCGACCTCGGTGCTGGCCAGGCCGCCACCCGTGAGGAAGGTGTCGATGCCAATCACCCGCAGTCTGGCGCGCGGCATCTCGGCGGCCAGCAGGGTGGCGATGCGAGGCAGTCGCACCATTTGTCCGGCATCGGCGATGGCGAGAGAGAACTCCCGTGTGGTCGTGGCGGGGTCGAAGGCCGCGCCGTGAACGGCGTGCTCAAGGTCGCGGAGGGCGCGGGTCAGCACGGGTGCCAGCGCCACCGCGCGGGGCGTGGGGACGATGCCGCGGCCGCTGCGGGTGAACAGCGGGTCGCCGAGCGCGATGCGCAGCCTGGCCAGTGCGTTGCTGATGGCCGACGGCGTGACATGGAGGCGGCGAGCGGCACGCGCAACACTGCGCTCGGTGAGGACAGCGTCGAGCACCACCAGCAGGTTGAGGTCGAGGGCGGAAATGCTCATGAATGGTGAGCATACCCGTCACGAACAATCACTACCCGAAAACGATGGGGCGACACATGAAGAGGCCATGCGAAAGATGAATCCGCTGTTGCCGCTCCTCGCGGTCGCGCTCACCGCGTGCTTGCGTGTAGCGACCTCCCCCTTGCCTCTGGAGACAACCATGCGTGACGTCAACGTTCTCGATTCCCACATGGCCTATCGGGAAGCGGGGCGCGGCCCTCCAGTGGTCTTGCTCCATGGAAACCCGACCTCGTCCTATGTCTGGCGTGACGTCATCCCTCATCTCTCAGACCGCTACCATGTGCTGGCGCCCGACCTGATTGGCATGGGCGACTCGGGCAAGCCTGACATCGCCTACCGCTTCGCCGACCACTCCCGGTATCTCGACGCCTGGTTCGATGCACTCGACCTGCAAGATGTCGTGCTCGTGGGCTACGACTGGGGCGGCTCGCTGGCCATGGACTGGGCCGCTCGCCACCCCGAAAGGGTACGCGGCCTCGTCGTGTACGAAACCTTCCTCCGCTCACTCAAGTGGAGCGACTACCCGCCACAAGGCGCCGAGCTGTTCAAGAACCTGCGTACGCCTGGTGTGGGGGAGACCCTGGTGCTGGAGCAGAACCAGTTCCTGGCCCGTTCGCTAGGGGTCGGTGTCAAACGGGGCCTGACCGCGGCTGAAGCCGCGGTGTACGCGGCTCCCTATCCAGACGCGTCTTCACGGCGCCCGTTGTTGGCGTGGCCGCGAGAGATTCCCATCGAGAATCAGCCGGCTGACATGACGGCGGTGCTGGAGCGCTACGTCGCTTGGATGGGTGCGTCGCCGGAGGTACCCAAGCTGCTGCTCACCTTCGATAGTCCGACGCCGCTCGGCGCTCCGTCCGTCGTCGAGTGGGCTCAAGGCCGGTTCGCCAACCTCGAGGTCGTAGCGCTCGGCGAAGCCGGCCACCACGCGAGTGAGGACCTCCCCGATGACATCGGACGGGCGATCGCCCATTGGCTTCACCGCCTGGCGCATTCGCAGGAGGCGGGGCGGAATACGGCCAGCAGACGGTAGCGTCCAGGGCCGCGAGGCCGGCGGAGGGGCGTTCCAGCCGAACCTGCCTGTTGAGCCACCCCAGGCTTGCTTGCCATCCAGCGAAGCCGGGTTGTCAGTCGTGCCTTGAGGGGACGTGATGGCGGGTAGCTGGCAGGCAGGAGTCAGCTCCGGGCACCTGTCCAAAGGGGCTGCTTCACTGTGGTGACGCGTCGAGGCAAGCTGTCCGCCGTGTCGCGGCGCGCTCAACTGATTCTCATGCTCCTGGTGTCGGGGCTCCTGCACGTCGCGCTCTTCGTGGCGCTGTCGAGCAGCGAGTCCAACGACCGCCAGCGCCGCGTGGCACCGCGTGCCGTCGAGATGGAGGTCGTCTACCAGGACGTGACGCCTCCCCCCGAGCCGCTGGCGCCGGAGCCCCGCCAGCCGCCCCCTGACGAAGAGCCCCCGCGCCCGCCTTCGAAGCAGGAGGATCCGCCTCGCCACGCGGAGCGTCCGCGCCCCACCACGACGGAGGCCCCCGACACGTCCGAGGCACCTCCGCCCGAGGTCGCCCCAGCGGGCTCCGGCGAGCCGCCACCGGCCCTGGCGCTAGACGTCCCGCGCGACGTCCCTCAGCCACAGCAGCGTCCCAACCTGGAGCCACAGGGCCTGCTGGGAGGCGGCATGCTGCGCGGCGGCCCCCCTTCGACGGGACGGACGCTCCGCCCTGGCGAAGGCCCCGACCCGAAGGCGCTGGGGGCCCGGCAGGCCGAGGAGGCCCGGGTGCGTGTGGACGGCTGGGCCCAGGACGCCGCCGCCACGGCGCGCGCGTCGAGCGGCGCCACGCATCCCTACTTCGCGAAGCTGCGGGAAGGCTTCGCCAGGCAGTTGGTGAACCCGCCACCCCCGGACCTGAAGGTGTTGGGCTCACGGATGAAGCGCGAGCAGGTGGATGCCATTGCCCGCTTCGGAAAGACAGGCAGCCCCATTGTCGCCGAGCCCCGAGACCGCCGGTTGGAGCAGCGCAATCGCATGCAAGCGGCTGTCGAAGCCGGACGCGCGGCCAACATGTACATGGTGGACGTCACCACACCGGTGCTCGCGCTCGCGGCCATCGTCGAGGTCTGGCAGGCGCGCGACGGGAAGCTGCTCGACCTCAAGGTGCTCGAAGGCTCCGGCGACCCGAACTTCGACACCTGGGCCGTGTCCCAGCTCCGGGATGCGCTCGCCAGCGCCGAGGCGCCGAAGGCTGGAGGCGGCCTGGGCATCCGCGAGGACGGCATGCGCAGTCGATGGCGGCTGGAGGAATACCTTGGGAATCCGCGCGTGCAGATTCACCTGATTGGCGTCTATTGACCCTGCCGGACGCGGAGGTCTTCGAGGTCGTCACGACCCCGTGATGCCGGGGCGCTCGTCCTCCAGCATGAAGTCGACAATGTTCTTCCACGTCGACTCGAACTGGGGCCTGCGGAAGCCGGAGCCGGAGATGAGCCAGTCCACGTGCGGGGGCTGGTGCGCGGGCTGGTCGAAGTGGCCAATCGCATCCAGGTGGTCCGCGCGCACCGCGGCGAGCACCCGGCCATGCACCTGGGAGCGCGTGGGGACGATGCCGTCACACGCCGTGGGCCCCGGCATCGCGCCATACGCCTGCACCAGCGCCGCCGTCTGCGCGGGCGTGTGCAGCGGCAGCGCGGTGAGCGGCATCCGCTGCGTCTGCCCGTACGTCAGCGCGTAGATGGTGTGCGTGAGCTGCGCGTAGGGGTCCAATCCCGCGGCCATGCGCGTGCGCAGCGACGGTGGACGCGCCTGCGTCACCACCGAGCCATACCGCACGCCGGGCCGGTCCAAGGTGCTGGCGTTGAACAGGTCGATGCCTTCCGGCGTGAGCTGCGGAATCAGCGAGGTGTCGTTGCCCACGTCGCTGAGGAACTTCGACACCGCGTCACGGCGCTCCGAGGAGAAGTCCCCCAGGAGCTGGTCATAGAGCTGGTCCAGCAGCGTGGGCTTCCACCCGAGCTGGTCATCCGCCCGCGCCAGCAGGTGTCCGAAGCGGAACACCACGCGCAGCGGCAGCCTGCCGAAGCGCAGCACGTAGACGGTGAAGAGCGACAGCAGCTTGAGGATGCGCTGTCCGAACAGGCCCATGAAGAACGTGGCCAGCGGCGTGCCCGCGTGCGGCGTGGACACGGACGTCACGGTGCGCACGCGCCTGGCGAAGGACTCCAGGTCCACGCCCTCCGCCACCTGCGCGCCGGGGCTGACGAACAGCCGCGCGTCCAGCCCGCCCGTCGAGTGGCCGATGAGGTGGATGGGCCCGTCGTCTCCAGAGGCCGTCTCCTGTACGGCCTTCAGCAGGTCCGCGGTGCGCGTGCGGATGGAGGCCGTGGGGTGGGACAGGACGATGATGACCTCCGACTCCACCTCCCTGCGGGCCAGCTCCGCCTTCAAGTAATCCAGGGCGTGGCCGAAGTAGATGAGCTCGCCCAGGTTGATGAAGCCGAAGAAACCGGGGACGAGGTAGACGCGATGCTTGCCTGGCATTGCCTCCACCATATCTGACGCGGCGCATGATACCTGTGGGGAATGCATCCTCCGCTCGGGGGTTGACGCGCGCCGGCCGTCAAGTTCAGAACCGGCAACCCCCACTCACAGTCACGACAGAAGGACGCCCGCACGTGGATCGCAGACTGCTCGCACTCGGCCTGCTCCTGTCCCTCCCCGCCTCCGCGGACGAGGGAATGTGGACCTACGACGCCTTTCCCTCCGACACGGTGAACAAGGCCTACGGCTTCACGCCCACGCAGGCGTGGTTGGACCACGTCCGCCTCGGCTCGGTGCGACTGGCCGGCGGCTGCTCCGCCAGCTTCGTGTCGCCAGAAGGCCTGGTGATGACCAATCACCACTGCATCCGCGGCTGCATCGAGGACCTGTCCTCGCCGAAGAAGGACCTGCTGGCCAAGGGCTTCTACGCGTCGAGCGCCGCGCAGGAGCTGCGCTGCCCCAAGGTGGAGGCCAACCAGCTGGTGGAGATGACGGACGTCACCGAGCGGATGAACGCGGCGACGAAGGGCCTCACCGGCGCGGCCTTCAACACCGCGCTGAAGAAGGAGACGGCCGCGGTGGAGGCGGCCTGCGCCACGTCCGGAGACGTGCGCTGTGACGTGGTGACGCTCTTCAACGGCGGCAAGTATCACCTGTACAAGTACCGCCGCTTCCAGGACGTGCGGCTCGTCTTCGCGCCCGAGTTCTCCATGGCCGCCTTCGGCGGTGACCCGGACAACTTCAACTTCCCGCGCTTCGGCTTCGACGCGGCCTTCCTGCGCGTGTGGCAGGACAACGCGCCCGCGAAGAGCCCGCACTTCCTGCCGTGGGCGAAGCAGGGCGCGAAGGAGGGTGACCTCGTCTTCGTCTCCGGCCACCCCGGTGGCACCGAGCGCAAGGCGACCATCGCCGAGCTGGAGTTCCAGCGCGACGTCAACCTGCCGTACACGCTGCTCCAGCTCGCCGAGCTGCGCGGCATGTTGCGCGAGTACGCCGGCGGTTCGGCGGAGCGCTACCGCACCACGCGCTCCATGCTGCGCGGCGTGGAGAACGGGCTGAAGGCGCTGCGCGGGCGGCACCAGTCGCTGGCGGACCCGGCGCTGCTGGCCGGCAAGCGTCAGGACGAGGCGGCGCTGCGCCAGAAGGTGGATGCCAACGCGCAGGTGAAGGCCGCCACCGACGGCGCGTGGGATGAAATCACCCAGGCGCTGGATGCGTACCGCCGCATGCTGCCCGACTACCGCATGAAGGAAGCCGGAGACGCCTATCCCTCCGAGCTCTTCCGCATGGCCCGGCACCTGGTGCGCGTGGCGGAAGAGAAGGACCGGCCCAACGCGGAGCGGCTGCGCGAGTACACCCAGTCCCAGCTCCCCACGCTGGAGCAGCAGCTGCTGCGCGACGCGCCGATTACGCCCGAACTGGACCAGGCGCTGCTGACGTTCGGCCTCACCCGCGTGCGCGAGACGCTGGGCGCGGATGATTCCTTCGTCCAGTTGGTGCTCGGACGCGAGGCGCCCGCGGACCTGGCGCGCAGCCTGGTGCGTGGCACGAAGCTGCGGGACGTGAAGGTGCGCGCCGCGCTGCTCAAGGGCGGCAAGGCCGCGGTGGAGGCCTCCAAGGACCCGATGATTCTCTTCGCGCGCAAGGTGGACGCGGAGTCCCGCGCGGCGCGCAAGCGCTACGAGGACACCGTGGAGGCGGTGCTCAAGCGCAACGGCGAGCGCATCGCCAAGGCGCACCTCGCGGTGTACGGCACCTCCGGCTATCCGGACGCCACCTTCACCCTCCGCCTCAACCCGGGGCAGGTGAAGGGCTGGGACGAGAATGGCCGCCCCGTGGCGGCGCTCACCACCTTTGGCGGCGCGTATGAGCGGCACACCGGCAAGGAGCCGTACAAGCTCCCGGACACCTGGCTGAAGGCGCGTGGCAAGGTGCCACCCCAGACGCCGTTCGACGTGGCCACCACCAACGACATCATCGGCGGCAACTCCGGCTCGCCCCTGGTGGACCGTGACGGGCGCGTGGTGGGGCTCATCTTCGACGGAAACCTGCACTCGCTGGGGGGCCGCTATGCCTACGTCCCTGAGACGAACCGCGCGGTCGCCGTGCACGGAGAGGGCATCCTGGCGGGCCTGGAGCACGTCTACGGGGCCAGGCGCGTGGTAGACGAGCTGCGCACAGCCAGCGACGCCGCAGTCGTTCCCGCGAAGTAGTCGCGGTTCTCAAGACCTGAGAGGTCTTGTGGATTGGATTTGGGCTTTCTGAACGCCTTGGCCGCAGTGGCCAAGGCATGTCAGAGGGAGCAGGATAGAATCCGGTTCAAAGCTGAAAACCGGTTACTCATGGCTCCCTCCAAACCCAGTGACATTCCCCTCGGCACGGTGCTGAGGGAGACCTATGAGATTGCAGGCGTCCTCGGCCGAGGTGGCATGGGGACCGTCTTCCTGGCCAACCACCTGCGGCTGCGCGGACGGCAGGTGGCCATCAAGGTGTTGCGCCACGACGCGGGCATGGGGGCCGAGGCCTTCGTGCGCTTCCGGCGCGAGGCGGAGATTGCCTCGAAGCTGGGGCACCCCAACATCGTCGAGGTGCTCGACTTCGACAGCCTCGAGGACGGCTCGCCCTACATGGTGATGGAGTGCCTGCGCGGCATGCCGCTGTCGCGCAGGCTGCGCAAGGGACCGATGACGCTGGAGGAGGTGTTCTCCTGCGCGCGGCAGATGGGCTCGGCGCTCCAGGCCGCGCACCGCGCGGGCATCGTCCACCGCGACCTCAAGCCGGGAAACGTGTTCCTCGTGCCCACCGAGGTGGGCGGCGTGATGATGGAGCATGTGAAGTTGCTCGACTTCGGCATCTCCAAGGTCATCGACTCGCAGAGCGTGCACACGCAGGGCGGCATCCTGCTGGGCACGCCGCAGTACATGGCGCCCGAGCAGGCCACCGGGAAGAACGGCGAGGTGGACCCGCGCACGGACATCTTCGCCTTCGGGTGCCTCGTCTACGAGATGCTGGCGCGTCGGCTTCCGTTCCGGGACAACGGCAACCTTCCGGAGCTCATCTACCGCATTGTCTATGATCCGCCGGAGCCCCTGGAGGCGTTGGTGCCGGGCCTGCCGGACCACGTCATCGCGGCGGTGGAGAAGTCGTTGGAGAAGCGCCCGGAGGACCGCTTCCCGGACGTGGCCAGCTTCATCTTCGCGCTGACGGGGCGCGCGCTCCAGACGATGGGCGAGGTGCCGATGCTCACGCCGCTGAGCACGCCGCAGCTCGCGGTGGAGCTGGCTCCGGAGTCGAAGCCGGAGACGGTGCCCGGCAGGCGCTCGGGACGCGGGACGAACGACGAAGACGCGAAGCCACAGGACGGGAACCCGCCATTCCGGGAGTCGGAGACGGTCAGCCTGGCCGCGCCGGTGCCCGCGGTGGTCCCGCCCCACGACGCCGCGACCATCGCCGAGGCGATGCCCTTGCCGGAGATGGAGGCGCCCCCGCCTCGGCCCGTCGTGGCGCCCGCGGACGTCGTGCCCGCGCCCATCGCCCGTTCGCCCGTGGCGAGGCCGCACTCCGCGGCGTCTCCGGGGCCCAAGCGGACGCAAGGGGAACCCCCGCTGGAGAAACCCCTCGCACCTGCTCCGTTGCCGCGCCGCACTGACGCGCCACCCCCACGTCCGCCAGCAGGGGACGCGCAGGCCGGTGCCGCGTCACCGAAGGTGGTCCCCGCACCCATCGCGCGGGCGCCCGTGGCAGGGGGCCCGTCCGCGCCTGGCGCTGCCCGGAATGGACCGCCCTCGCCAGGCGCGGGCGCGGTGGGGTCGACCGTGTTGCTGCATTCGAAGACGGGCGTGGCCCAGTCCGCCTCGCCGGGCGTGCTCGCCGCCCAGCCAAAACGGAAGCTGACGCCGCTCACGGTGGCGATGATGGTGGCGCTCGTCGCCGCCGTGGCCTTCGCCGTGTGGCCACGGCCGGATCCACGCGTGGAGGCGTCCGGAAATCGCGCCGCGCCCGCTGCTGGCGCGGAGTAGCGTCCTCCCTACGTGGAGGCGTCAGGTGCGATGACCGAGAGTGTCTCGAGCGCGAGGCCGTGCTCGGGCTGAATCCAGAACGTGCCTCGCCCCTCGGGCGACCAGCCGAGCCTCCTGGCCAGCAGGATGGCCTCGCGGGCGTCACGTGGCAGGGCGGCCGAGTCATCCGTCATGCCGTTGCCTTTCCCCTCGAGGTTCACCGCCAGCGTGGGACCGACCTTCCGGTCCTCCTCCGTCTGGAACCAGGCGCGGATCCGGACGACCCGGACGCCAGACACGTAGCGCCAGTCCCCGACCCACGCGTACGCCAGGCCGTCGACCACCAGCTTCCGGTGCTTCTTCTTCACGGTACTGAACCCTCCGGCGCCCCTCGAATATCAGCCTGTCAGGACCCCGTGGGGCCGTGCCCTGTCAGGACTCGGACCGAACCCGACCTGCTGAGTTCGAGGCCCGACACGCCCGGACAGGACGCAGCAGGGCGTTGGTGCGGCGCGTCAGGGATTACGTATCCTGATGAGGACTGACACGTCGGTTCCTGTCATGTCGAACACCGAGCGTATGCGGGCACAGGGAGGGCAAGGGGCCCTCGGGGGGAGCCTGTCATCGCCGGTGGACCCACCGTGTACGGCCACGTCCCCCCGGGGCGGACGGCCGTCCAGGGCCCGGTTCCAGCCGGGAGGGGGGCTCGGCTGGGACCGGGGGCCCTGTGTGATGTAGCATCGCTGACAGTGCCGGGGGGAAAGGGGAGATGCGCGATGGTGGTGGAGGCTCCAGAACCCGGGAAACTATCGGCGATTCTCTTCACGGGCATTGAAGGCCCTGATGGGCTCTCATGGCGTGACGAATCGCTCCAGAACGACATGCGGGATGAGCATGCGCTGCTCGTCCGTGAGTTGTTGCCGCGCCATGGAGGGCGCGAGGTGAAGCGGCTGGAGGATGGCTTCCTCCTGGAGTTCGAGGGCGGCCCCGCGGCGGTGGACTTCGGTCTGGAATTGCAGCGCGTCCTGGACGCCCGAAATGGAGACGTGTCCGCCGAGCGCCGGGTCGTCCTCCGTGTGGGTGTCCACCTGGGCATGGTGGTCCACCGCGACGGTGACGTGTTTGGAGAAGGCGTCAACCTGGCCGCGCGCATCGAGGCGCTGGCCCGTCCCGGCACGCTCTATGTCAGCGAGACGGTGGCGCGTCAGGTGGAAGGCCGCCTGGCTTCACCGCCGGTTCGCCTGGGCCGTGGCGAGATGAAGAACATCCGGTTGCCCGTGGCCGTCTACCGCATCGACCCGCCCGAGCACCGCCGCCGGATGCCGCTGCTGTCGCGCATGCGCTCCTTCTGGGGGCGCCGGAGCGCGGCGAACTGACGCGCACAAGCGCGGGCGGGCCTGGGCGAGCGGCGTTATAGAGGCCGCCCCATGCCCCAGCTCACGCTCGTCGTCGGTTCGAAGAACTACTCATCCTGGTCCCTGCGGCCCTACCTCGCGCTGGCCCACACGGGACAGCCCTTCCAGGAGGTAGTGATTCCGCTGGCTGCACCGGACACTGATGACCGGATTGCCCGGTACTCCCCCAGCAAGCGCGTGCCGGTGCTCCAGCACGGCGACCTGACCATCTGGGACTCGCTGGCCATCTGTGAGTACCTCGCGGAGGCCTTCCCCCAGGCCCAGCTGTGGCCCCAGGACACGGCGGCTCGCGCGGTGGCCCGCGCCGTCACCGCGGAGATGCACTCCGGCTTCAGCGCGCTCCGGCAGCACATGAACATGAACCTGCGCGCGCGCAGCCCGGGCAAGGGCCGTGCGCCCGGCGTGGCGGAGGACATCGCCCGCATCCAGGCCCTCTGGAATGACTGTCGCGGCCGCTTCGGCCAGGGCGGGCCCTTCCTCTTCGGCCGCTTCTCCATCGCGGATGCCTTCTACGCGCCCGTCGTCACCCGCTTCGTCACCTACGACGTGGCGCTGGACGCGGTGAGCGCGGCCTACCGCGACGCGGTGCTCGCGCTGCCCGCGCTCCAGAAGTGGACCGAGGAAGGCCGGAGCGAGCCCGGCATCCCGAAGTACGAATGAGCCTTCGCTCCAAGCGCGCTACCTGCTCGCGGGGGCCGGCGTCACCTCTTCGATTCGGGTGGCGCCGTCCTGGTCCACCGCGAGCTTCAGGTGGGGCGTGCCCTTCGCATCATGCAGGACGATGCTCGCCACGCCCTCCTCCACGCCGATGACGATGCGCTCCTTCCAGTCGTGCCGGAAGGTGATATTGGGCTTGCCCTGGATGAGCCCCATGCACATCGCCTCGTAGCCTTCCTCGCTGTCGAAGCAGAGGCCGTTTATGCCGATGCTGTCGAGCATCCCGAGCCCGCCGACCTCCTGGCCGGACGCGTTCATGAACTGGATGCCGTAGGCCGTCACCGCGCGCTTGAGCCCCTTGGGGTCGGGCATGGGCGCCGCGATGCGGATGCGCGCCTGACCGTGCTCGTCGACGATGTTCAGCTCACGCACGGACAGCGACGCGGCAGCGGGGGCGGTGTTCACGCTCGTGCACGCGCCGAGCAGACCCAGGGCGCAGCAGCCCGCCCACATCGACAACCGGGGGAGAAGGGAAGGGGACATCGCGAGCAGACCTTTCGGAGGACGTCGGGGGAAGGACGCCACCGTAGGGAGCCCGCACACCGCCAGGGCCATGGCGGTGCGGTCGTTTCGTCACGCTTCGGTCATGGCTGTCAGCCCAGCGCGCCGTCGCGCACGCGCGCGAACAGCGCGTCGTAGCGGCCTTCCGCGTAGAGCCGCACCAACTCCGGGTAGCGGCCCTGGCGCAGCTCGCGCAGGTACGCGTACTTCGTGGCGTGGTAACCCGCCACCGCCCATGCCAGGCGGGAGGCCTCCGCGCCGCCGCGCCACAGCGCCCCCTTCAGCAGACAGTCACGCGCCCAGGATGCCAGGCGTTGCACGCCCACGGGCTTGAGGCCGCGCTGCTCGGCATGGGCGCGCAGGGCCCACAGCAGGGCATAACGGTCCTCCTTCTGCGCGCGGTACTCCACCGACGTGGCGAAGCGGTGCTCGATGAAGGCGTGGACGCGTCCGCCCGCCAGCTTCGGCAGGGCCTCGTGGACAATCTGCTCCGGCCGCCACACGGCCTTGTCCCGGCGCACCAGCCGCGCTCGCCACTGCGTCCGGTAGCGGAAGCGGTGCGCTCCCAGCTCGGCCCAGTCGCGGCGGGGCAGCCGGTACACGGCCTCCGTGGGCGAAGAGGCCTTCCACGCTCGCAGTGTCTCCACCGCCTCGGGTCCCAGCAGCTCGTCCGAGTCGAGGAAGAAGACGTAGTCACAGGGCGCCAGGGCGTTCACCGCGGCCTCGCGCGCGGCGCCGTAGCCCCGCCACGTATGGGACACGGAGCGCGCGCCCAGCGAACGCACCAGCTCCGCTGAGCCATCCGTGGCCCCGGAGTCCAGCGCCACCACGTCATCGCAGAGCGCCAGCAGCCCGCGCAGGCACGGCTCCAGCGTGTCCCGGTTGTTCCGGTGCAGGACGTATCCGCTCAGCTTCATAGACCCAGGGCCTTGAGCTGCGCGTCGAAGGCATCGGCGGTGGTGAAGAGCCGGCCTTGAATCCCCACGGCCTCGGCGGCCTGGACGAATTCGGGCAGGTCGTCGAAGAAGACGGCCTCCTCCGGGGCGCAGCCCACGCCCGCCAGCGCGAGCCGGAAGATGTCCGGCTCCGGCTTCACGTGGCCCACCTCGCAGCTCATCACCACGCTGTCGAAGCGCTGGAGCACCGGCAGCAGCGGGCGCAGGTAGGCGACGTGCAGCGCGTTGGTGTTGGACACCAGCCCCACGCGCACCCGGCCCAAGAGCGACTCCACGCGAGGCAACACGGCGTCATGCAGCGTGAAGTGGCTGCTCCACAGCGGGGCGAACTCCGCCATGGGCAGGTCCACGTCCAGCGCGCGGCACACGTCCTGGCGGATGCCCTCCGCGCCCAGCACGCCCCGGTTGGCGTCCGTCCACCCCGCGCCCGTCAGCCGCCGGGCCACCTCCGCGGCCTCCAGGCCCGCGCGGGCACCCAGCCGGGAGAAGAGCAGGGTGTTGTCGTGGAAGACGAGGACGTTGCCCAGGTCCAGCAGCACTGCCTTCACCTGCGCCATGCATGCTCCTTCAGATGCGATAAGCGCGGGCCACGTCCTGCATCTGCTCGGACACATCCTGGAGCAGCTTCGCCGCCCGGGTAGTGGCCGCCAGGCTCTCCTGGGTGTCGTTCATCATGGAGGACAGGTCCGTGACCGCGCTGAAAATCTGGGCGATGCCCGCGTTCTGCTGACTCACCGCGCCGGCAATCTGCCGCACCGCGGTGGCGTTGTCCTGGATGATGGCGGCCAGCTCCTTCAGCCGCTCGCCGGTGCCGCGCACCTGCTCCAGGCCGCTCTCCATATGCGTGTAGCCCTGCTCCGTCATCTTCGCGGTGGAGAGGATGGCGCTGCTCAAATCGCCCAGGATTTCGCGCACCCGGTCCGTGGCCTGGATGGACTGGTCCGCCAGGCTGCGAATCTCGCGCGCCACCACGCCAAAGCCCTTGCCGTGCTCGCCGGAGCGGACGGACTCGATGGCTGCGTTGAGCGCCAGCATGTTGGACTGGTCCGCCAGGTCCTTCACTGTCTGGGTGATTCCGCCAATCTGCTGCGTGCGCTCGTTGAGCTGGGCGATGCGCTCCGTCATCTGCTCGGCCTGGGACAGGATTTCGGAGAAGCCGCCCAGGCTGTCCCGGATGGCCCCTTCGCCCGCGCGTCCCACCTCTTCAGCCATGGAGGCGCGCTTGAGCACGTCCTCCGCCTTCTCCGAGGCCAGCATCGACGTCTGCTTGATTTCCTGCGCCGTCACCTGCGTCTGCTGGAGGGCCGCGGCCTGACGGGCCACGTTGCGCTCCTGCTGCGTCGACGCCGTCTGCAGCTCCGCCACCGTCTCACTGAGCACTCGCGTGCCGGTGTGCAGGCTCTGCGCCGTCTCCCGCAGCTGGAACACCAGCAGGCCGAAGGCGCCGGCCAGCTCGCCCACCTCGTCGTTGCCGGCCTTCACGTCCAGCGTCTGCGTGAGGTCGCCCTCGCTCACCAGCCGCGTCACCGCCGCGCGCAGGGCCAGCACGGGACCGGAGATGCGGTGCGACAGCAGCCACGCGCCCACGACGGCCAGCACGATGAAACCCACCGCCATCAACAGCGCCACCCGGCTCACGCGCACCACCGGGGCGTAGGCCTCCGCCGGGTCCACGCGCGCCACGAAGTGCCAGCCGTCGGCCACGTCGCGCACGTCCGTGCCGTTGACGGCCGTGACGGCCAGCAGCGCGTCATTGCCCTGGGCGTTCGCGCCGCGCGAGTCGTACATCGGCGTGCCGTCCGGCCGCTGGAGGGTAATCGCGAAGCTCTTCAGTGCGCGCTGATGGGCACGGGCCAGCGCCGGTTGCACCAACTGGTCCACGTGCGCCCAGTCGAAGGCGGCCAGCAGCACACCCATCCGGTGCTTGGAGACCGGGTCCAGCACCGGGAAGGCCAGCGACAGCACGTGGCCGGTGAAGATGGGGTGCTCCTCGGTGATGCCCTCGCTGCTGGTGCGCCCCTGCTGGGCCTCCGCGAACCAGGGGCTGCGCCGCACCTCGTCCTGCCGGCGCAGGTATTCGTCGCGCAGGGCGGGGGTATTGGCGGAGATGGCGCGGCCGGTGTCGTCGAAGACGACGATGCCGTTGAGGGTGAGGTAGCGGCTCTGGAGCACGCCGAGCATGGCGTCGGCGGGCGACACGTCACCCCGCAGCGCGGCACGGACCGCGGGGTCCTCGGCCCAGCCGCGGGCGCTCGCCTCCCGTTCGGCCAGCGTCGACTCCAGCAGGTCCTTCACGCCTTCGGCCTCGCTCAGCAGCGACGCGTGAATCTGCTCTTCCATCACCTGCCGCGCGCTACGGGCCTGGAGCCAGGTCAGCGTCAGCAGCGGGACGACCGACAGCAGCGTCGCGTAGAGCGTGAGGCGTCCACGAAGGGACTGGGTTCCAGGAAGAGAAAGGGCCATGTGGCGCGGCGGGCAGCGTGCGGGGGCCTCCCAGAAAGGTCGGCTCCCGTCCTATAGCAGAGCCCCGCGTCTCCAGGGCACCCCCGCGCCTGCCTGCTCAGATGACAGGCACCCGGTTGGGCAGCTCCTTCGCCGGGACGTTGGAGTAGTCCGAGTCCACGTCCAGGAGGACGCGCTGCCGGACCCGGGCGCTCAGCGAGCGGCGAATCCTCCCCAGGAATCCCGGCGGCGCCGCGATGACCAGCTTGTCGAAGTCGTGCCGGTCATGTGCCTTGTCCAGGAACACGGACAGCTCGCGGGCGAAGCGGTCGTGCTCCAACTCCCGTCGCCCATTGGGCTCGTTCTCCGCCGGCGGGCCGTGCAGGGTGCCGGCATTGGGGTTGTCCGCCTGCTCAATCAGCTCTGCCTGACGGGCCCGACTCTCGTCGTGGTGGAACTCCTCCACCAGCCGCCAGTCCTCTTCCGCCTTCGCGTCCGTCGCGAAGAGGCGGGCCCGGCTTGCGTTCCCCACCAGAATCCAGAGCGTCCCATTCGCCATGTCGTGCATCTCCTTGCGCTATAGAGTGGGAGATGCGGACCCCTCGGGGCCAAGGCAAGCTTCCCCAGACGAGCCGCACGCCCGCCGAGCGCAGGGCAGGCAGCCAGACCGCGCGCCATTGACGGGTTTTGCGGGGACTGAGGGCGCCACGGGCGCCTCATTCCGTTGCGCGGAGCGTCGCGATACAAGGGGGCCATGCGTATTCCCGTTGCTCCCGTCACCGCCCTGCTGGCGCTCGCGCTGCTGGCTGCTCCCTCGTGGGCTCAGGAGCAGGGTGGGTTGGGTCTGGACCTCACCTCGGACGCCCCCGCCGAGCAGCAGGGAATGGACATTGGGTTGGACCTGCGTCCCAGCAATCCCAACGCGGACCTGCTGCCTCGCTTCGCGTTGGTGGGGCTCTACGCGACAGAGCGCGCGGGCGCGCAGCAGGCGTCGAGCTGGGTGGAGGCCCTGGCGCGCGGGGCGCTGTCCTCCGCCATGGTGGCGCAGGCGTCGGACCTGGTGGAGACGCGTGAGCGGCTGGCGGAGGGCCACGACGCGGCGGTGCGCTGCGCGGAGGCCGCGTGCTTCGCCGAGCCCGCGGAGTTGCTGGACGCGGACCTGCTGACCACCGCGCGTCTGTCTTTGGAGGACGCGGGCTGGACGTTGCGGACGTGGACCTACGACAGGGACAGCCGCGTGGTGCACGAGGACTTCGTGACGGGGCGCAACCCTCGCGACGAGGACTTCGTGAACGAAGCCGCCGCGATGCTGTCCAAGAGCCTGACGGCGTTGGCCCGTCCTCGCGCGATGCTGACGGTGAACGTCAACGTGCCGCAGGCGGTGGTGAAGGTGGGCGAGCGCATCGTGGGCGTGGGCAGCGTGGAGGTGCGCCAGGCGCCCGGTCCGGTGGTGTTGGAGGTGTCCGCGGACGAGTACGGCACCCACGCGCGCACCCTGGAGCTCAAGCCCGGCGCACGCGAGACGGTGGACGTCATGCTGGAGATTTCCGGCCCGGCGCCGGATGGGCCTCCCGATGATTCCGTGGCTGGCGTGGCGTCTTCCCGGAAGGCGCCTCGCAAGTCCCTGTTCAAGCGGCCCGCCCTCTACACGGCGCTGCTGGGGCTGGCGGCGGTGGGCGCGGGTGTGGTGATGGGCATGGCCGCCAAGGACGTGGAGAAGCGCGGGGGCGACGCGGATGGGGATGGCGTGTTCGACGTCACCCGCAAGGAGCGGCTGGACGCGCAGTCGCAGGCGAACCTGGCCACGGCGCTGCTGGTGGGCGGCGGCGCGGTGACGGCGGGCAGCGTGGCGTGGCTGGTGGTGGTGCCCGCGCGCAGCGCGCCCGCATCGACGTCCGTGGCGCCTGGAAGCAGCGGCGGCGCCTCCACGTCCCTGCACCTCATGGTCGGCGGGAGTTTCTAGAGCCTATGAAGACCTTCGAATCCCGGCTGCGCGTGTGGTGTGGCCTGTTGCTCGTCGCGGGCGCGGTGGGCTGTACGGTGAATTTCCCGGACGACGTGCCCTACACGTGCACGGAGACCGCCGACTGCGGCGGTGACGGCTATGTCTGCACGTCCCTGCCAGACAACGGGCCGCGGTACTGCTGCCTGCCGGACCCCGCGGAAGTCTGCAACGGCCTGGACGACGACTGCGACGGCCTGGTCGATAACCTGGAGACAGCCTGCTACACGGGGCCGGAAGGCACGCTCGACGTGGGTCTCTGTCACGCCGGTGAGTCTATCTGTACCCGGGATGCGAGCATCGCATGCGTGGGGGAGGTGCTGCCCGGCCTCGAAACCTGCAACGGCCTGGATGACGATTGCGACGGGGCGGTGGACGAGGACTTCGACCTGAAGACGGACCCGGGCCACTGCGGCGCCTGCAACAATGACTGTTCCTTCCTCCAGGACTGCGTGAATGGCGAGTGCGTGCGCCGGCAGGAGTTGGACTGCGCCAACGGTCAGGACGACGACGGGGACGGCTTCACGGACTGCCAGGACCGCGCGGACTGCGACGGCCAGTCGTGTGGTTCGCAGTGCGTGTGCCAGGGGGGCTCGAAGACGGAGACGAGCTGCACCAACGGCGAGGATGATGACGGGGACGGGCTCGTGGACTGCGCGGACCGCGCGGACTGCCCCACAAATACGCAGTGCGGGCCTCTCAGGTCGGCTGACGAAAACGATTATCCTCGCTGCCAGGTGAACGGAGTCTGTCTGTGATGAATCCGGCTCCCGCGCGTCACTGTCCGCCATCCCGCAATCACCGAGGGTGGGTGGCGTCCCTGGGAAGACAGAGTGCAGATCCAGGGTTGCTGTTTGCCCCGGACATGGAAATTTCTTCTCACCATGGGCTCCGATGACGCCTTCATGCAGACCGTGCAGTCCAGGGCCGAGGCCACCGTGAGTGACGCGGGGGCCCGAGCCAGTGACGAGCTCCAGGAGGGCTCCACGCTGGGGAACTACCAGTTGGAGCAGTTCCTGGGCGAAGGGTCCATGGGCCGGGTGTTCCAGGCGCGGCACACGCGGCTGGGGCGCCAGGTGGCGCTCAAGGTCCTGCGGCCGGAGCACGCGCGGGACGGCGGCTTCGTGCGGCGCTTCTTCCAGGAGGCCCGCACCGTCAATCAAATCAACCACGAGCACATCGTGGAGATTTTCGACTTCGTCGACGAGAGCGCGACGGGCGGGCACGTCTACTGCGTGATGGAGCTGCTGCGCGGGCAGAGCCTGAGCTCGCTGGCGCAGGCGGAGCCGCTGACGCTGGCGCGTATCCAGCGCTTCGTGGTGCAGGTGTGCGCGGCGCTCGGCGCGGCCCACCAGGTGGGCGTGGTGCACCGGGACGTGAAGCCGGACAACCTCTTCGTCATCCACCGCGCGGGCCAGCCGGACTTCGTGAAGGTGTTGGACTTCGGTGTGGCGAAGCTGCTCACCGCCGAGGGGGGCACCACCGGGACGGTGGACGGCACCATCATCGGGACGCCCGCGTACATGGCGCCGGAGCAGGCCGCGGGCCTGCCGGTGGATGCGCGCTCCGACATCTACGCGGTGGGCAACATCCTCTACGAGCTCATCTCCGGAAAGCCGCCCTTCCAGGCGCCGGCCTTTGGTCATCTGGTGGTGCAGATCATCACCCAGCCGCCGCCGCCGCTGCCCTCGCACTTGCCGTCCGGTGAGCCCGTGCCGCCGCAACTGGCGGAGCTGGTGATGCGCTGCCTGTCGAAGGAGCCCGAGGCCCGGCCGCAGAGCCTGGCGGAGGTGACGACAGCGCTCCTCCTGTTGCCCGCGTCCGCCCAGGCGCTGACGCCCGCGCCCGCGGAGCTGGCGCTGGAGGCCTCCGAGCGGCCCACGCACAAGGTGCGGGTGGCGGTGACGGGGCGCTGGCACCGCCGGGCGGTGGTGACGGTGGGGACCGCGGCGTTGGTGGTGGTGGCCGCGGTGGTCACCTGGTCCGGCATGCAGCCGGAGCCCGCTCCCGCCGCGGCCCCAGTGGCCCATGCGGCCGACGTCGTGGCCCGGTCTGTCGCCGAAGCTCCGGCCGCGCCCGCCGCCGCGCTCCAACTGCTTCCGCCCGTCACGCTCACGGTGCGCTCCTTCCCGGAGGGCGCGCAGGTGCTGCGCCTGGACACGGGCGAGCTGCTGGGCGTGACGCCGCTGGTGAAGCAGGTGTCCGGTGAGTCCGCGCCGCTGCGCCTGCGCGTGGAGCTGGCCGGCTATGCCCCGCTGGAGCGGATGGTGAACCTGGACAAGCACGCCGAGCTGGAGGTGCCGCTGGTGAAGGCGCTGCCTTCGCCCCGGCAGAAGCCCGCGGCCGGGACGCAGCGCGCGACAGACAAGAAGAGCCGCGCGCGCCCTGTCACGCAGTAGGTGTCGCGGTGGCCCCGCCCTGGGAGGCGGGGCCTGGGCCCGCTCAGCGGGGCGCCGCCGTCTGGGCGAGCACCTGGGCGGCGATGCGGCCAATGCGCTCGTTGAAGTCCTCCGCCTCGTGGAAGGTGAGGCGCACGTCACCCACATGAAGCTGCGCGCCGGGCTGGAGCACGGTGGGCTGCTCCGGCTCCAGGGCTGTGCCGCCCAGCGTCACCGGCCGGGAGGCGGCGACGCGCGTCACCGTCCAGCGTCCTTCCAGGGTGGGGGACAGGTGGAGCTGCTCGCGCGACACGGTGGCGTCATTGACGACCAGCGCGTTGTTCGAGGCCCGGCCCAGCCGCAGCGGACTGCCGTCCGTGTGGCCCACCAGTTCGAAGCACAGTGCGTCACCGGCGGGCAGGCAGTCCCGCAGGTCCGTCAGCGGCAGCCGCGTGGCGGCCACGTTGCCCTCCACCACTTCGGGGACATTCCAAGCGCCCGCCTCCCACACCAGCCACGGGTGTGGGTACTTGGCGCGAAACTTCTCCTTGAGAGCCATGTGCTGCCTCACGAGCAGCGAGAGCAGCAGAGCGCGAGCCATGCGGGTTGAATAGCCTTCCTCCCCCGTCGCGGCCCGAGAACGTGCGCGTGGGGGGCCATGGGATGTCAACGAATGGCCAGATGCCGGGTGGGATGCCCCACTCGCGCCCGGGCCGACCCCTGTAGTACACCCGCGACCGGCTCCTGTCCCCCGGACAAGGCATCCCCGCCTCCTGGAAGATTCGATGCGTCGCCTGCTCGCCGCCGTGTTCTGCGCCGCTGCCGTGCTGGCGGCTTGTGAAGACGATTCCCCACCGCCTCCCACGCCGCCGCCTCCCTCCACGGAGACGTACCCGGACGCCGGCACGCGCCCGGACGCGGGCCCCCAGGAGCCGTGGGCCTGCCAGCGGAGCACGACGGTGCACAACGCGCCCATGAGGCTGCTCACCCGGCTGCAACTGGAGATGAGCCGCGCCACGTCCTCCGCGCAGCGCACGGAGGCCATCGACCGCTTCGTGGCGGAGGTGGAGGAGCAGGGCGGCCGGCCCCTGGTGAGTGACGTCAAGGCGGGTCGTCCTCGCGTGGCCTTCTTCGTGCGAGGCGAGGCCGGCCGGGACACCTTCGTCGCCGGTGACTTCAACGGTTGGTCCGCCACGGCCACGCCGCTGGTGCAGGTTCGGGACACCGACCTGTACGTGGCGGAGGTGGAGGTGCCGCGCACCGGCCCGCAGCCGTACAAGCTGGTGAAGGACGGAGACTTCATCGCGGACCCGGGCGCGCGCCACGTCGCGTGGGACAACTTCAACCGGTACGACGTGGGGCAGTTCAACTCGCTCATCTACCCGGAGCTCCAGGACGCCGCGAAAGGCCGGCTCACCGCGTGGTACGGCGTGCCCGCCACGGTGTTGGGGGATGTGCGCGACGTCTTCGTCTACACGCCGGCGGCGTATGACGGGCGGGAGTGCCCGGCCCTGCCGGTGATGTACCTCCACGACGGCAACGAGAGCCTGACGCGCGAGTCCTTCGCGGAAGCGGCGGACACGCACTACGCGGCGCGGCCGGAGGACTCGGCGGTGCTCGTCTTCGTGGCGCTGCCGGACCAGTCCGTGCGTCTGGCGCAGTACACCTTCCCGCCCGCGCGCGCGCCGGGCTGGCCCACGCCGCGCGGGGATGACTACCTGGCCTTCATCCGCGACGACCTGATGCCGCGCGTGGAGGCGTCCTACCGCGTGAAGACGGGCCCGCGGGAGACGGGCATCGCCGGCGCGTCACTGGGCGGCCTCATCTCCGTCTACGCGGGCTTCCAGATGCCGGAGAAGTTCGGCTTCGTGGGCTCCCAGTCCGGCACGCTGTTCTGGCCCCACGACGGGGAGGTGGACCGCGACGACGGCAACGCGATGATTCTCCGCGCGGGCCAGGAGCCGGTGGTGCCGGTGCGCTTCTACGTGGACCACGGCTCGCCCGTGGCGGGCTGCGCGCGGGACGGCGAGGAGGGTGGGGACGACTGCCAGTCCAACCTGCAGTTCGTGGAGGCGCTGCGCGGCCGCGGCTACGGCGTGGCCCACTGGAACGAGCCCGGCGCCGAGCACGACTGGGCCTTCTGGAAGCGGCGCCTGCCGAAGCTGCTGTGCAACTTCCGCAACGCGGCCCCGGCGGTGTGCGGCCTGTAGTCTGGCCTCACAGCTTCGCGACGATGGCGCGGGCCAGCCGGCCCGCGGCCCCCGCATCGAGCGACAGGAACAGGCGCGGCTCGGTGGCCTCCAGCTCTTGCAGCCGCGCCTGGCCCGCGTTGTCGGTGGCCACGTCCACGCGGGCGTAGAGCAGGGGGCGGCCCACCGCTTCCAGCACGGACTCTGCCAGCCGCAGCTCGGCCGCGTCCTCGGGCGTGAAGGCGGTGGGCTCGGAGAAGCCGCGCGGCGCGTCCAGCAGCGTGGGTGGCCGGCGCACCGCGTGGCTGAGGACGCCGTCGAAGAAGACGTAGCTGCGCTCGCCCTCCGTTTCGAAGGCGGTGAGGTAGGGCTGCACCATGACGTCGCCGTCGCGAGTCATTTCCGCCAGCCGGGCGGTGGCGGCGTGGGCCTCCGCGCGCGGGAAGATGTGCGTCTTGAGCGCTCCCGCGGACACGGCGGGCTTGAGCACCACCGCGTCCCAGCCGTGCCTGATCGCCAGCTCGCCCACATCGAGCGTGTCTCCCTTCCGCACCCAGGTGGTGGGCGTCACCAGCACGCCCTTCTCCTCCAGTTCGCGCAGGTAGTGCTTGTGCGTGTTCCAGCGCAGCACGGGCGCGGGATTGTGGAGCTGCGTGAGGCGGCCCACCTTGTCCGCCCAGGCGACGAAGGCGTCGCGGCGCAGGTGGCTGTCCCACGTGTTGCGCACCAGGGCCAGCCGCACCGTCTTCCAGTCCATGGCCGGGTCATCCCAGACGACGGGCCGGGCCTCCACGCCCAGGGCCGCGAGCGCGGGCAGCAGCGATGCGTCAAAGGCATCGAGTTGAGGCAAGCCTTCGAAGGTGAGGACGGCGACGTCCATGACGCGGGCTCCCGGTGTTGAAACGTGCAGCGGCTTGTAGCGCGTGCGGCGCCTGCGCGCAGGGCTCTCGCGGTGCGTCAAAACAGGGTGCGGGCCAGTCCGACAGGTAGGCACTGAACGTCCCGTACTTGAGGTGAGGCGAGCGGCGTACTCCACGGCACATTCGGGTGGGCGGACGCTCGGGAACTGGACCTGTGCGGTCAGGTGTCGCTGAAATGTTTCAAGGGGTACGCTCTTCGCGTGCCAAGGACCTGTCACCTTCCCTCCGGCCGGCTCCGCCGGGAGACCCACGAGATGCGAATGTCCCCACGTTTATTACTCGCCGCGCTAGGCGCGGTCCTCCTCTTCCACGCTGGATGCGGCGACGAGCCTGGTTGTGAGGGGGCGAGCTGCAACCCGCAAGCGGTCTGCGGCAACAACGTCGTCGAGCAGGGCGAGCAGTGCGACGACGGCAACAAGGTGGACGGCGACGGCTGTGAGTCCAACTGTACGCCGACGCCCGCGCCGGGCGCGGTATGTGGCAACGGCAAGCTGGAAGGCGAAGAGGTCTGTGACGACGGCAACACGGTGGACGGTGATGGCTGTCAGGCGAACTGCACGCCGACGCTGACCCAATGCCCCGCGGCCAACGCGCCCGCGCTTCCTGACGGCGCCACCTGCGCGGTGACGCAGCCGGGCTCCGCCGCGCGCCTCTTCACGGGCGTGGTGCTGAAGGACGGCGAGACGCTGGTGGGCGGCCAGGTGCTGGTGGATGCGCAGGGTGTCATCCAGTGCGCCGCCTGTGATTGCTCCGCCGCGGCGGGCGCCGCCGAGGCCACGCAGGTTTCCTGCCCCGGTGGTGTCATCTCCCCGGGCCTCGTGAATCCGCACGAGCACATCACGTATCCGATGGAGCCGTACGTCGGCTCCGAGGAGCGCTACGAGCACCGCCACGAGTGGCGCACCGGCCGCAACGGCCACACGCGCATCAACAGCCCCGCGGCCAGCGCCGCGGACAACGTTCGCTGGGGCGAGCTGCGCCAGATGATGGCGGGCGCCACCTCCATGGCGGGCGCGGGTGGCCAGGCCGGCCTGCTGCGCAACGTGGACGTGAACAACACCGCCCTCCAGGAGGGCCTGGGCGAGGGTGTGGTGAACTCGGACACGTTCCCGCTGGGTGACACCAGCGGCAACCTGATTGCGTCGGGCTGTGGTTACGGCTCGATGCCGACGACGAACTCGCTGCCGCGCTCGGCCGCGTACCTGCCGCACATCTCCGAGGGCATCTCCACCGCGGCGCTCAACGAGTTCCTCTGCCTGTCCACGGGCCAGAACAACGTGATGCAGCCGCGCACCGCCGTCATCCACGGCATCGGCCTGACGGCGAAGGAGATTCGCGTCATGGCGGAGAATGGCACCGGCCTCATCTGGTCGCCCCGTTCGAACATCTCGCTGTACGGCGACACGGCCATGGTGACGGTCTACAAGAACCAGGGTGTCACCATCGCGCTGGGCACCGACTGGCTGCGCTCCGGCTCCATGAACCTGCTGCGCGAGCTGCAGTGCGCGGACTACCTCAACACCTCGCACTACGCGCGGACCTTCAGCGACGAGGACCTCTGGCGCATGGTGACGTCGAACGCGTCGGACCTGGTGGACACGTTCGAGAAGACGGGCCGCATCGCCGAGGGCAAGGTGGCCGACCTGGCCATCTTCCAGCTGCGCACCTTCGCCCATTCGCCGCACCGCGCGGTCATCACTTCGAACCCCGAACACGTGGTGCTCACGATGCGGGGTGGCAAGCCGCTCTACGGTGACCAGGCGCTGATGGCCGGGCTCCGCGGCGCGGATACCTGCGACACGCTGGACGTGTGCGGCACCTCGAAGGAAGTCTGCCTCCAGTCCGAGATTGGCAAGAACCTGGCGGCGCTGACGTCGGGCGCCACGGCGAAGTACCCGCTGTTCGCGTGCGGTACGCCGGAGAACGAGCCGGTGTGTGCGCCCCGCCGTGCCTCGCTGGACTCGCGCTGGCCGGCCGTCGTGAACAACTCCACCAGCTACACGGGCGAGGTTCGCGCCGCGGACCCGGACGGCGACGGCCTGGTGGGCGCCGCCGATAACTGCCCCACCATCTTCAACCCCATCCGCCCCATGGACAATGGCAAGCAGGCGGACTCGGATGGCGACGGGATTGGCGACGCGTGCGACCCCTGCCCGCTGGAGGCGGGTAACGCCTGCACGTCGTTCACCGTGGGCGACGATGACCACGACGGCATCGTGACGTGGCTGGACAACTGCCCGTTCGTTGCCAACCCGGACCAGGCGGACGCGGACGGCGACGGCAAGGGTGATGCGTGTGACGCGTGCTCCAGCGTTCCGAACCCGGGCGACCTGGGCTGCCCCGCCACCATTCACGAGCTGAAGACGCCCGTGGGCGGCAGCCTGCCGCTGGTGGGCAAGCCGGTGTCCATCCTGGACGTCGTCGTCACCGGTGTCGTGAAGGGCGGCGCGAGCTCCCAGGGCTACTGGGTGCAGACGTATCCGCTGCCCTCGGGCACGAGCGTGGATAACTCCGGTCTCTATGTGTTCTCGCCCAAGGGCGACCTCGCGGTGGGTGATCGCATCGACATCACCACGGGCGTGCTGCTCCTCTACTTCGGCCTGCCCGAGTTGACCGAGGTCAAGTACGTCAAGCGCAGCTCCGGCAACGAGGTTCCCGCGCCGGTGGTGGTGACGACGGCCGACATCCGCACCGGTGGCCCGCGTGCCGCCGCGCTGGAAGGCGTGCTCGTGGAGGTCCGCGACGTGGCGGTCAACACGGGGGTGGACGAGTTCGGCCAGTTCCTGGTGAACGAGGCGGGTGACGCCGGTCAGCCGGGTCTGATGATTGACGACCAGGCCTATGCCTTCCCGGTCCCGTCCATTGGCACGCGCTTCGGCGCGCTGCGCGGCGTGCTGACGTACAACTTCAATGACTCCAAGCTGGTGCCGCGCTTCCAGGCGGACATGCCGCTGCCGCCGCCGTCGCTGACGGGCTTCGGTCCGAACGGCTATGCGCGCGTGGGCGGCACGGGCCCGGTGAACACCTTCCCGCAGGCGCTGACGCTGACGCTGTCGTCCGCCTACGCAGAGGCCCTCGATGTCGTCATCACCTCCTCCGACGAGAGCGCGCTGAGCGTGCAGGGCGGCCGCATCACCATCCCCGCGGGTCAGACGTCCGCGACGGTGCAGGTGAACGCGGTGGCGCCCGCGCAGAGCGTGACGCTGACGGCCACGCTGGGCGGCTCCACGCAGACGGCCACCGTCCGGGTGCTGGGTGCCGACGAGCAGCCCGAGGTGGTAGGTGTCACCCCGGGTGACGTGACGATGGTGCCCGGCGGCGAGGTGGTCTTCACCGTGCGGCTGGACCGTCCGGCGCCTGCCAACGCCACCATGGCGCTGAGCGTGAATCCGGCGACGGGCTTCGGCACCTTCGTTCCGGCGAACGGCACGCTCACCGTGACGGAGAACGCCACGGAGGCGGTGTTCTCCTTCATCGCGGACTCGGCGGCCACGGCCACCGAGCCCGGCACGGTGACGGCGAGCATCGGTGCGAGCAGCGCGAGCGCCACCGTGACGCTGGACCAGAATGCGCCGCGGCTGACGGCCCTGTCGCCGTCCTCGGCGGTGACGATTCCGGCGGGCGGGACGCAGACGTTCACCCTGACGGTGGACCGTCCGGCCGCGCAGGACACGGTTGTTGAGCTGGCGGTGGTGCCGGGGGCGGGCGTGCAGAACTACGGCACGGTGCCGGCCTCGGCCACGATTCCGGCGGGCGCCACGGAGGTGACCTTCACCTTCACGGCGGACGCGCAGGGCGAGGGCACGGGCACGGTGTACGCCACGCTGTACGGCATCACCCAGACCACCGAACTCACGGTGCTTCCGCCTCCGCCCGCGCTCAGCGCGGTGACGCCGGCGGTGGCCACCGTCTACTTCGGCACGCAGCAGGTCTTCACGGTGGCGCTGGATCGTCGTGCGCCGGCGGGTGGCATCACGGTGGACGTGGCGCTGGAGCCCGCCACGGGCATGGGCGAGCTGTCGAGCTCGACGGTGAGCATCGCGGAAGGCCAGACGACGGGCACCGTGACGTTCGCCGCGGGCGAAGAGGATGCCCAGGGACGGCTGATTGCGTCCTACGCGGGCGTCACCCGCGGGGTGGACATCACCATCGCGGAGCGTCCCGCCGTCGGCCATATCGTCATCAGTGAAATCTCCGCGCGCGGCGCGACGGCTCAGAACGATGAGTTCATCGAGCTCTACAACCCGACGGGCGCGGACATCACGCTGAACGGCTGGAAGGTCCAGTACAAGAGCGCGGCGAGCACGACGAACTACTCGGGTTCGGTGGACATCCCGGACGGCACGGTCATCAAGGCCTACGGCTACCTGCTCCTCGCGCACAACTCGGGCTACACCGGGACGGTCACGAAGGACGTGGGATACGCCTTCGACATGTCGGCCTCGACGTCGGGCGGCGGCCACGTCCGCATCGGCCCGAACCTCGCGGCGGACAACCTGAACGACCCCAACACGGTGGACAAGGTGGGCTACGGCACGGCGAACCAGCCCGAGGGCAGCGCGGCCCCCGCCCACCCGGGCGCGGGCGGCAGCCTCGAGCGCAAGGCGCGTCCGAACTCCACGGCGGAGACCATGGCGGTGGGCGGCGCCGATGCCCTGGCTGGCAACGGCCACGACACGGACGACAACGGGAGCGACTTCATCGTCCGCGCCGCGAGTCAGCCGCAGAACTCGCAGAGCCCGGCGGAGCGGCCGTAGCCGTCAGGCAACCCGGAGACGGGGCTGAAGTACAGGCCCTGTTTCCGTGAGGTCCAGAACGGGCGGAACCCTGACATGGGGTTCCGCCCGTTTCATTTTGAGCGGGGCATGTGTCCGGGCGCTGGCTGGCGTTGCCGCGTCAGCCCTCGTAAGGGATGTCAGGATTGGCTGGCATTGACGCAGTCGAAGCCTGTGGCCTGCACGAGTCCCGCCTGGTGTATCAGCATGACGGCGCGGTACAGGGGGTCGTAATCCACGGAGGCGCGGAAGAGGTTCTGGTGCACGAGCATGCCCAGGAGCCCGCCCAGGAGGCTGTGCGCGGCGGCGAGTGCGTCCACGTCCTGCCGGAACTCCCCCATCTGCTGCCCGTGACGGATGAGGCGCTCCAGCGTCGTCGCGTAGAGGGCCAGCTTGTCTCGGATGGCCTCCGCTACCTGGTCATTGGAGTCGGCGGCCTCGGCCGCGAGCATCGCGAAGAAGATTCCGTATTCACGGTGCTCGCGAAGGAGGAGGTGCGTCCGCTCGCAGATGGCTTGGAATTGCTCCCGCGCCGGAAGCTCGCGGTCGTCTCCAGGTAGCTGAAAGGCTCTCAGACAGCGCTGGTGTAATTCCTCAATCGCAGCCAGCAGCAGGTCTTCCTTGGTGGGGAAGTGCCAGTACAGCGCTCCGGGCGTCATCCGGATGGCGCGGGATAAGTCCGCCATCGTCGTGGCGAGGAAGCCTCGCCTCGCGAAGAGGTGGATGGCCGCTTCCAGAATGTCCATGCGCGTGCGCGCGGCACGCTCTTGTTTCAGCTCACGTTGGGCGGGTTCCCTGGCCATACCCGCCGAATCTATGCATCACGCCAGGAGTGTCACCCGGACGATCTCCGGCGGCGCTCCGACGCGCAGCGGCGGACCCCAGAAGCCTGTTCCCCGGCTGACATACAGGTGCCGGTCTCCTTCGTGAAACAAACCCGCGTCGTGCTCCCAGATGGCGGAGACCGCCAGCGTGAAGGGGAAGAACTGTCCCCCATGCGTGTGTCCGGAGAGCTGCAAGCCCATTCCCTCCCGCGCCGCCACCTTCCAGTTCGACGGCTGATGCGCGAGCAGCACCGAGGCCCGCTCGGAATCCCGGCCCGTCGTCGCCGCCGCCAGGTCATAGCCTTGCGAGAACCCCATCTTGCCCGCCGACCAGTCGTCCACACCCACCAGGTCGAATGACGCGGCCGTGTCGCCAATGCGCACGTGACGGTTGCGCAGAACATGCACATCCATACGCTCCAGCGCCTCCGCCCAGGCCGCGTCGCTCCAGTAGTACTCGTGGTTTCCCGTGACGAAGTAGGTGCCGTGGCGTGACTTCAACTCGGACAGCGCCGAGACCGCCGGGGCCAGCGACGCGACGTGTCCGTCCACCAGGTCGCCAGTGATGCACACCAGGTCGGGGCGCAATGCGTTGCAGCGGCGCACCAACTCGTCCATGAAGCGGCGCCGGATGACCGGGCCCACGTGGATGTCACTCAGGTGGACGATGCTGAAGCCATCCAGCGCCTTGGGCAGCCCCGGCAGCTTCACCGCCACCTCGTTCACCACCGGCGGATGGAAGGCGCTCCACATCCCGAAGCCCGTCACACCACCTGCGGCCAGCACCGCTCCGCCGGCTGTCGCCCGAGCAAGGAAGCGTCGACGCTCCACATCCACCGGGGCCGCGGACGTGGCGCCGTCGGCCCCTGTCGCCATTGCCACCGGAGCAGCTTCGGCGTGCGTCGCCGCCGCGCCGTGTCCACCTGGCGCCATGGCCTCCAGAGTCACCGACACGGACTCGGTGCCCGTCGCCGCCGCGCCGTGTCCGCTCGTCGCCAGGGCTTCCGGAGTCACTGACACGGACTCCGTGCCCGTCGCCGCCAGCGTGCCGCCAGCCTGTGCCGCGCCACCCACCGCATGTGAATGGGACACCGAGGCCCTCGTGCCGGCGACCTGTGCGCCACCGCGCAGCTCCACCACCGCCGGCTCGCCGCGCGAGCGCTGCATTCGTGCCGCCACCATGCGCACCGCGGCCAACACTCCGAGCGCGAGCAACAGGTAGATGGCCATGCCCATCCACGTCCACACCGCCGTGGCCACGGCGAAGGTGGAGTCCATGGGAAGGAAGCGCGTCACCGACCACGACAGCACCAGCAGTGTGCCCAACACCGTCATGACGCCCATGCCCACGCGCCGCCATGCGCGGTGCTCCGACGTGGCCGCGAAGAGGCGCCGGTACAGGTAGACGTGGATGGCGACCGTGGCGATGCCGGTGACGAGGGCGAAGAGGATGAAGCGCGCGGTGTCCATGCAGTGCGCCATCCTGACCCGTGCGCGACGCGCTGCAATGCAATCCGGCGTGAAGAAATGTGAACACCTCGTACACGGACATCGCATCAATCCGTGTGGGGTGTTCGCAGCTGGGGCAATCGCGACCCGAACCCACGTCGCATGCGATTGCAGCATGCAGCCAAGAGAGCGCCTGAGCCATTCTCGCGATACAAGTAACAGCGTGTTGGCCGCATACACCGGCCTGCCCGAAAGCCACTGAAGGGTCGCCGCGTGTGTAACGGCGAACCGCCTGGCTGACGCGCATGCACCACCTCATCGAGGAGACCCCCATGCCCCCTGACATGATGGCGGGAACGCGCCGCCTGTTGATGTGCCTGTTGAGCGCCTTGCTGATGGCTGGCTGCGAGCCCTCGGGGGAGCTCGCCATGCCGGAGACTCCACACGCCACGCGCACCCAGCGAGTGGTCGTCACGGCTCCGCCGATGCGCATCGCCGCGGGTTCCCAGCACTCGCTGTATCTGTCACCCGGAGGCGACGTGTGGGCCTGGGGCGGCAATGGCTCCGGCCAGCTTGGCGGGGCGGAGACGTCCCTCCTGGGACTGGCGCCGGTGCGGCTGGCGGCGCTGGAGGACATCGTGTCGGTGGTGTCCGGAGAAGCCCACTCGCTCGCACTGGGCGCGGATGGCACGGTGTGGACGTGGGGCGGCAACAGCTCCGGGCAGCTCGGTGATGGCAGCACCACCGACCGCGCGACGCCGATGCGGGTGGCCGGCCTGGACAACGTGGTGGCGGTGGCCGCAGGAGACTTCCACTCGCTGGCGCTGCGCGAAGACGGCACGGTATGGGCGTGGGGGACGAACTTCCACGGACAGCTCGGCCGGGGACACACCCAGCCGGGGCTCACGCCCGAGCGGGTTCCTGGGTTGAATGGCGTGGTCGCGCTCGCCGCGGGCTTCGACTTCACCCTGGCCGTGCTCGAGGACGGCACGGTGCGCGCGTGGGGCTCCAACGGCTCTGGCCAATTGGGTGACGGTACCTTCACCCAGCGCCTGTCTCCCGTGAAGGTCTCCCAGCTCAGCGGCATCACCGCGGTGACGGCGGGCACCTACCACGCGCTGGCGCTGGGCAAGGACGGCGGCGTGTGGGCGTGGGGCAGCAATGCCTCCGGGCAGCTCGGTGATGGCACGTGGAATGACCGCGCCGTGCCCATGCAGGTGCCGGGACTCGAGCGGGTGAAGGCCGTGGCCTCCATGGACTCGGATTCGCTGGCGCTGCTCGAAGCGGGCGCCGTGTTCGCGTGGGGTGCCAATGGCTCCGGCCAACTGGGCGATGGAGACACCACCGACCGCGCCACGCCGGGACCGGTGCCGGGGCTGAATGCGGTGGCCTCGGTGGTGGGCGGCGCGCAGCACGCGCTGGCCCTGCGAAAAGACGGCACGCTCTGGGCCTGGGGCGGAGGCCTGTCGGGCCAGCTGGGCCACGGCGGCTCCGAGCGCCACGTGGTGCCCGCGCCGGTGATGCGCCTGGCGGGCGTGACGTCGATGGCGACCGGCAGCTTCCACTCCCTGGCCGCGCTGGGGGATGGCTCCGTCTGGGCCTGGGGCCGCAACACCTCCGGACAGCTCGGTGATGGCAGCACCGCCGAGCGCCACGCCGCGGTGCGCGTGGAGGGGCTCGGCGGCGTTCGCAGCGTCGCCTCGGCCGCCCACCATTCGCTCGCCGTGGGCATGGATGGGACGGTCTGGGCCTGGGGGCGCAACGCCGCCGGACAGCTGGGGGATGGCACCACCACGGACCGCGCCCGGCCCGTCGCGGTGCCGGGCCTGACGTCGGTGACGGCGGTGGCCGCGGGCGGCAGTCACGTCCTGGCGCTGCGCAGCGACGGCAGCGTGTGGGCCTGGGGCTACAACGCGCTGGGACAGCTGGGGGACGGCACGACGGTGGACCGGTTGACGCCGGTGCGCGTGTCGGGGCTCGGTGCGGTGGTGGCGGTGGCCGCCGGTTCGTACTTCTCCATGGTCCTGCAGTCCGACGGCACGGTGTGGACGTGGGGCGAGGGCTTCGAGGGACAGCTGGGGGACGGCGGTGGCGTTCAGCGATTGAGTCCGGTGCGTGTGGAGGGACTGGCGAACGTCACCCGCGTGGCGGCGGGCTCCGCGCATGCGCTGGCCGTGCGCGGCGACGGCACGGTGTGGGCGTGGGGCGACAATGGTGAAGGGCAGCTCGGGGACGGCTCCTGGGCGGACCGCTTCCGTCCGGTGCAGGTGCCGGGGCTGCAGGGCATCACCGCCGTCAGCGGTGGCCGCTCCCACTCCATGGCGTTGCAAGGCGATGGCACGGTGCGCGCGTGGGGCTACAACGGTTACGGCCAGCTCGGAGACGGAACGCTCACCTCTCGCGTGCGGCCCGCCCTCATCCCCGGCCTGACTGGCATCCAGGCGCTCCACCCCAGCCACCTGCACGTGCTCGCGCTGCACGCGGATGGGACGTTGCGCGGGTGGGGCTACAACCGCTTCGGCCAGCTGGGCCTGGGCGCCGCGGGGTGGAGCGCCCTGCCGGTGCAGGTGCGTGGCATTGGCCGCGTGGACCGGTTGTCCGTCGGCCGCGCGCACACGCTGATGGTACGCGCCGATGGCACGGTGATGGCCTGGGGAGAGAATGGCTCGGGCCAACTGGGCGACGGCACCTCTACCCACCGCGCGGGACCGGTGTCCGTGCGCGGCGTGCCCTGTGTCCGCTCGGTCGCCAGCGGCTTGCGGCACTCGCTGGCGCTGGCGTGTGACGGCACCGTCTGGGCCTGGGGCGCGAACGGGCGGGGGCAGCTGGGGGATGGCACCACCACCCCGCGCGTGACGCCGGGGCTGGTGGAGGGGCTTCGGGGCGTGGTGGCGCTGGCGGCGGGGGGAGACGCGTCGGTGGCGCTGCGCGCGGATGGCTCCGTGTGGAGCTGGGGCGGCAACGCCAGTGGCCAGCTGGGGGACGGCACCACTACTGACCGCGCCCTGCCGGCCCACCTCGAGCACCTCTCCAACGTGGTGGCCGTGGCGGTGGGCGAAACGCACGCCCTGGCGGTGGGCGAGGACGGCGCGTTGTGGGCCTGGGGCGCGAATGGCTCGGGCCAGCTGGGAGATGGGGGCACCGAGCCGAGCCTGACGCCGGTGCGCGTGAAGGGGCTGGAGCGCGTGGCGTCCGTGGCGGCCGGGCGCGCCTTCTCGGTGGCGGTGCGCGACGACGGCACCGCGTGGGCCTGGGGCGCGAACCCGTCCGGCCAGCTGGGCGATGGCACCAACCTCGCGCGGAGCGTGCCCAAGCAGGTGGCCTCCGTGAAGGGCATCCGCGCCATGTCCGCGGGGGCCCACCACGTGGTGGCGCTGAGCGCCGACGGCACGGTGTGGACGTGGGGCGACAACACGCTGGGGCAGCTGGGGGATGGCTCGTCCTCGCCGACGTGGATGTACCCCCGGCAGGTGCCGGAGCTGCGAGGCGTGGAGGCGGTGGCCGCGGGAGAGCAGTTCACCGTGGCCGTGCTGCTGGACGGTACCGCCCGCGCCTGGGGCAGCAACGAGTACGGCCAGCTCGGTGATGGGAAGACGGGCCCGCAGCTGACGCCGATGGCGGTGAAAATCGACGGGCCGAAAATCCGCCCGCCCGTGCGCGCCGTGCGCGCCTGGGGCCAGCACGCGGTGGTGCAAATGTCGGACGGCACCGTGCAGACGTGGGGCGACAACGCGTTCGGCCAGCTGGGAGACGGCACCACCACGCGACGCGCGGTGCCCTTGGAGGTTCGTGGATTGGCGAGCGTGGTGGCCGTGTCCTCGGGCGCCTGGCACTCGCTGGCGCTGCGCAGTGACGGCACCGTCTGGGCGTGGGGCGCCAATGGCTTCGGTCAGCTCGGGGATGGCACGTCCACTTCGCGCACCAGGCCGGTGCAGGTGGCCGGGCTGGGGGACGTGGTGGCCATTGGCTCGGGGGGCTACCACGCGCTGGCGGTGCGCTCGGATGGCTCGGTGTGGACGTGGGGCTACAACGCGTTCGGCCAGCTGGGGGACGGCACCGCGGAGTCGCGCTCCCTGCCCATCCGGGTGGAGGGGCTGGAGGGCGTGGTGGCCGTGGCGGGCGGAGACCACTACTCGCTGGCGCTGCACTCGGACGGCACCCTGTCTGCGTGGGGCAACAACGCGTCGGGCCAGTTGGGAGACGGCACCGGCACCACCCGCTACTCGCGCGTGGGGGTGAAGGGCGTGGACGGCGTGGTGGACGTGCGCGCGGGCGCGACGCACACGGTGGCGCTGCGGGGCGACGGCACCGTCTGGACGTGGGGCGACAACGCGTTCGGTCAACTGGGGGACGGCACCAGCGGCACGCGGATGCGCCTGGTGCCCCGGCCGGTGCCGAGCCTGTCCTCTGTGTCCGCCGTGGGCGCGGGGGCTCGCCACGCGTTCGCCGTGGGGCTCAAGGGCACGGTGTGGACGTGGGGCCGCAACTCGCACGGCCAGCTGGGGCTGGGGGACAACGCGAACCGGACGGAGCCCCTGCGCGTGCGGGAGCTGACGGACGTCACCGTGGTGTCGGGCGGGGCGGATTTCTCCCTGGCGATGAAGCGCGACGGCACGGTGCTGAGCTGGGGCTCCAGCCTCTACGGCACGTTGGGCCTGGGCGCCGCGGGGCAGCGCTCGTCACCCGGGCAGGTGGCGCTGCCCTGAGCCGGGCATCAGGGCCTGTTCAGAGGGTGCGGCGGGCGGTCCGCATCCGCACCCGGTACTTCTTGGGCGGGCGTTTCCTGAGCCGGGCCCGGTACGTGCCATGCGCGCGCCGGGCCGGGCGGGAGCGTCGGCTGATGGTTTTCCTGCGACCCGCGCCGGGGGTGCGTCGACGAGGAGCTTTCATGGGTGCATCCGGCGCGTGCGCTAAGGCTTCTCCGTGAGCGGGCGGGGCGTCGTCAGCTCGGAGCCGATCTGCCGCCACTCCTGCGCGTAGGCGCCGCGAGCGAAGGCGCGCAGGTCGTCGGACGTCACCGTGCCCCGCGCCATGGCGGTCCCCAGCGCGCGCACGACGGCGTTGCGGTGCGGCTGCTCGACGTAGGGATTGCCCTCGCGGAACACCTCACCGAAGAGCGACTCCAGGCGGCCGTCCTGCTTCAGACGCTCGACGATGCGGGCCTGCGAGGCGGGCTCGTTCGCGTGCGCGTGCAGCATGGCGGAGGCGAGCCCGCCCTGGGCGTCCGCCTGGTCGGGGAACTCGGAGAGCAGCTCCAGCTCCGCGTCAGCGCCCGCGATGGCGGTGGCGTCCGGAGGCGGAGGCGGCGCCGTCACCCCGCGCTGGGCGGGGCGCCGGTCGGGCTCGAAGTCGCTGCGGCCCTGGAACGTCTGCACCGTGCGGTGCGCCTGGACGCCCTTCGTCCCCTGGGTGGCGGTGCCGGAGGCCGGCCGCTGCTCCGGGGCGCTGGCGCGCTCATGCACCGGGCCCTTGGGCGAGGACGGACGGTTACCACCATCAATGCGAGACATGGGGGGCTCCAGGGATGGGGCCCGGTGCGGACAGAGCTCCGGGAATTCCCATGTAGGTTATCGGGCGCGGTGCGGCTCCAGTTGCGTCCCACCTCTAACGTGCGTCCGCCGGAGCGTCCCCGCACGGCGGGCGAACCCGCGTCATCGCCCGGAAAAACGCAATGACTCCCGGCGCTTGGCGGGCGGGGGAGGGAAGTGGCGCTCCAGGCCGTGTACCAGGTCTTCACGCCACGCAGGGTAGTTGTGCCCACCGCTGTACTCCCTGAGTTCCACCTGATGCCCGGCTTCTGAGAGCACGGGAACGATGCGGCGGTTGCCCTCCAGCAAGCCCTCGAAGCGGCCGCAGTCAAGCCAGACATCCAGCGGGCGGCGGGGTGGGGGCCGCGCCAGGTCGAAGACGACGAAGTCATGGCCCTCCACCGCGAAGGCCCCGGACTGCGACAGCACCCGGCCGAAGACGTCCGGCATGCGCAGGCCGGTGTAGAGCGCCATCAACCCGCCCAGCGAGGCCCCGAGTACCGCGTGGGCACCGGGGCTGCGCCGCTCGTCCACCAGCGACAGCTTCTGGCGCGCCAGCGGCAGCACCTTCCACTTCAACAGCCCCACCGTGTACTCGCTGCAGGCGTACTCCATGCTGCGCGTCTCGCCGCCATTGCACACGAGCGCCAGGGCCACCGGACGCATGCGGCCTTCGGCCATCAGGGTGTCCACCAGCTCCGGAAGGCGGACGCGGCGCAGATAGTCCTCGCCGTCGTACACCACCACCAAGGGCACCGGCGCGTCCGTGGGCGGCGCGTACAGGTACACCCGGCGCTGGCCCGGCAGGTCCACGTCTCCTGTGTCCACCACGTGCCGGGTGACGCGCCCCCGAGGCGCGCCGCGCGGGTGCCGGGCGGGCAGGGACGAGCGGGTCTGGGGCATGTGGAACGAATGGTTGATGCCGCCAAAGCCATTGTCGGAGGGGTGGCGGTTGAGCGGGTCCTCCACGCGCCGGCCGCGCGGGTCCTCCAGCGCGTATTCGACGTAGGCATCCGCGGGCAGCGTCAGCGTGCGAGCCCACAGTCCGGGCGCCACGCGCTTGAGGGGCAGCGGCTTGCCGCGCCAGTCCTGGAAGTCACCTTGGAGGCAGATGGGGCCCCGGCCTCGCCACACGAAGGTGGCGGTGTCCGGGTCGATGACGGGCGTTCCCTCGGCGCGGGCCCGCGCCTCCAGTGTCTTCGCGTCCATCCGCGCACCCTAAGCCAGCAGGTCGCGCAGCGCGCCCTCCAGCTCCGGGTACCGGAACACGAAGCCCGCCTCATGGGCGCGCTGGGGCAGCACGCGCTGGCCCTCCAACACCACCTTCGCCATCTCTCCCAGGGCCGCCTTGAGCATGAACGCCGGCATCCGCACCATGGACGGCCGGCCCAGCACGTGGCCCAGCGTGTGCGCGAAGAAGGCGTTCGTCACCGGCGTGGGCGCGGTGGCGTTCACCATGCCCTCCACCTGGGGATGGGCCAGCAGGAAGAGGAGCAAATCCCTGGCGTCGTCGCGGTGCACCCAGCTCACGAATTGCTCGCCGCTGCCCACCGGGCCGCCCGCGCCCACGCGGAAGGGGGGCAGCATCTTGTGGAGCGCGCCGCCGTCCGGGTGCAGCACCACGCCCATGCGCACCACCGCCGTGGCGATATCGGACTCGCGCGCCTGCATCGCCTCCGCCTCCCAGTCCACGCACACGCGGGCCAGGAAGTCGTCACCTGGAGGGCTCTCCTCCGTCAGCGGATCCGCGCCGCGCGTGCCGCCGTAGTAGCCGATGGCGGACGCCGACACGAACCGCCTCACCGTGCCCGCGCCCCGCATCGCCGCCACCACGCGCGTGCCCAGCACCCGGCTGTCGTGGATGCGGTGCTTGCCTTCCCGCGTCCAACGCTGGGCCACCGGCTCGCCCGCCAGGTGCACGACGGCCTCCGCGTCCGCCAGGGCCTCGGGCGGCAGCGGCGAGCCGGCGTCGAAGGGCGCTCCCGTCACGCCGGCGGGCAGGCGGGCCAGGGCGTGTTCAACGTTCCGGGACAGGATGTGGACCTGATGTCCGCGCTCCAACAAACCCTGGACAAGCCCTGGACCTAGGAAGCCGCTCGCGCCGGTGAGGGCCACCTTCACGGGGAGGGCTCCGAAGGCGCCGGGGCGTTCAGGTCCACGCCCACCAGGCGGCTCAGGACGGCGAAGAAGGTCGTCAGCTCATCCGGCTTCATCCGGCCGGAGTGCCGGTAGACCAGGGCCCCTTCGGAATCCAGCAGCACGATGTTGGACGTTTTCACCGGCAGCTTCCACGGCGCCTTTCCCAACGCTCCATCCATATCCACCAGGATAGGCACGCCCACCTTCTTCTCCTCGTCCCGGACGAAGGAGAGGGCAATCTGCCGGGCCGGAAAAAAGTCGAAATTCTGAAGGTTTGCGACCGCCAGCACCCAGGCCGCATCCAGGATTCCGCGCTCCTGACCCCGGGCGAACAGCTCCTTCTTCAGGGTCGAGTTGAGCTTGGTCGAGTCCTTGTCCTCATAGAACAGGATGACCGGTTTTCCTCGCCACTTGGAAAGCTGGACCTCCTTTCCCGCGGAGGTGCGTAACGTCGCGTCCACCGGCTCCGTGGCCGGCGCCGCGCCCAGGGCACTTCCCGCTGCCAGGGAGATGGAGAGCGCACCTGCGATCCACGCCTTCATGAGGGGACCTCTGTGTACAAGGTTATCGCAAACCTTAGACATACCCTTGACAAGCTCTGGACGCAAACGCTACCTCTAGGACGCAAAGGAACGGGTTCTTCGGAGGAAAGAAGCATGGCACTCACGCTTCCCGATGCGCAGCCGCCGACGGGCCTGCTTCCTCTGGAGCAGGCCTGGCTGCAACTGGTCCAGGCGGAGGTGGAGACCTCGCTGGCGGAGTTGTTCGAACTTCCCGACGAGGCCGGCCTGGACGTTCGTTGGACACAGGCACTGACGCAGGCCCGGGCCTATGCCTTGCGGCCCGCCAAGCGGCTCCGCCCCGCGCTGGTGATGGCCGGACACTGCCTGGCGCGTGGGAGCGCGGTGGTGCCCTCCGGGTTGTGGCGCTTCGCCGCTGGGCTGGAGCTGCTGCACACCTTCCTCCTCATCCACGACGACGTGGCGGATCAGGCGGAGCTGCGGCGGGGCGCCGCGTCCCTGCACCGGCTGCTGGCGCCCGGACGCGCGGGCGAGGACCTGGCCGTGGTGGTGGGAGACCACCTCTTCGCGCGCGCCCTGGAGGCCATGCTGGGCTCGGGGCTGACGGGCGTCGCGGGCGTGGTGCAGTACTACCTGGGCGTGTGCCGTCACACGGCGGCCGGGCAGTACCTGGACCTGGACCTGGGCCGCGCGCCGCTGGCGGAGGTGACGCTCTTCCAGACGCTGCGCGTGGCGCATCTCAAGACGGCGCGCTACGGCTTCTGCGCCCCGCTGGTGTGCGGGGCCATGCTCGGCGGTGCCAGCAGCGGCTTGGTGGAGGGGTTGGAGCGCGTGGGCCGTCACGTCGGTCTTGCCTACCAGCTTCGGGACGATTTGCTGGGCCTTTTTGGTGATTCGAACGTCGCTGGCAAGGCCGCTGACGGCGACTTCCTCCAAGGCAAGCGAACCTTTCCAGTGCTGGCCGCCTTCGCGCGCGCCACCGAGGCCGAGCGCATGGAGCTGGAGGCGCTGTGGTCGCTGCCGGTGGAGCAGAAGGACGCCGCGGCGCTGGCGCGGGCCCGCGCGCTGGTGGAGTCCTGCGGAGGCCGGGCCGCGTGTGAGCGCATGGTGGTGCGCGCCTCCCGGGCCGCCCGCCGCTCGTTGCAGTCGCTGCCCAATCCCAACGGTGTGAGAGAGCTGCTCGACGCGCTCATCGCCCGGCTGGCCCACCGCGCCGCCTGAGGACGCCATGAGTGCATCGACACAGGGCAGGCGCATCGTGGTGGTGGGCGCGGGCGTGGGCGGGCTGGCCGCCGCCGCCCGGCTGGCGCACCAGGGCTTCGACGTCCAGGTCTTCGAGAAGACACAGGGACCGGGCGGGCGCTGCAACCGGTTGCAGGTGGATGGCTTCACGTGGGACCTGGGCCCCACCATCGTGCTGATGCCGGAGGTGTTCGAGGAGACCTTCCGCGCGGTGGGCCGCCGCATCGAGGACTACCTGACGCTGCTCAAGTGCGACCCGAACTATCGGGTCCACTTCCGGGACGGTTCGGATGTCACCTTCACGTCAGAGCTGTGCGCCATGGGCCGCGAGTTGGAGCGCGTGGAGCCCGGCAGCTACGCGCGCTACCTCGCCTTCCTGGCCCAGGGCCGCGTCCAGTACCGAACGAGCCTGGACCACCTGGTGGGGCGCAACTACGAGGGCCTGCGCGACTACCTCTCGCCGCGCGTGCTCGCGCGCATCTTCCAGGTACGCGCCCACCGCCGCATGTACGGGGACGTCAGCCGCTTCTTCCAGGACGAGCGGCTGCGCGCGGCGATGACCTTCCAGACGATGTACCTGGGCGTGTCGCCCTACGCGTCGCCCGCGGTGTACGGCCTGCTGCCCTTCACCGAGCTGGGTGTGGGCATCTGGTTCCCCAAGGGCGGCCTGTATGCCATTCCCCAGGCGCTGGAGCGGCTGGCGCGCGAGGAGGGTGTGCGCTTCCACTACGGCGCGCCCGTGGAGCGCATCCTCACCGATGGCGGCCGTACTCGAGGCGTGCGGTTGGAGGGCGGCGAGGTGGTGGAGGCGGACGCGGTGCTGTGCAACGCGGACCTGCCCTACGCGTACGAGAAGCTGCTGGACCCGAAGGCGACGACGCTCAAGCGCAAGGAGAAGCTGCGCTACACGTCCAGCGGCTACATGCTCTACCTGGGCATGAAGCGGCGCTACCCGGAGCTCTTGCACCACAACGTGGTGTTCGGCCGGGACTACAAGGGCTCCTTCGACGACATCTTCGAGCGCTTCCGCGTGCCGGAGGACCCCAGCTTCTACGTCAACGCGCCCACGCGCACCGACGCGTCCCTGGCGCCCGAGGGCAAGGACGCGCTCTACGTGCTGGTGCCCGTGCCGCACCAGCACCCGGACCTGGACTGGAAGGTGGAGGGGCCCAAGGTGCGCGCGAAGTTCTTCGCGCGCATGGCGGAGCTGGGCTTCCCGTCGCTGGAGTCGGACATCGAGGTGGAGCGCGTCTTCACTCCGGATAACTGGGCCGGCGCCTTCAACCTGGCGCGTGGCAGCGCCTTCGGCCTGTCCCAGAACTTCACGCAGATTGGCCCCTTCCGTCCGTCCAACCAGGACGCGCGGGTGAAGAACCTCTTCTTCGTCGGTGCTTCCACGCAGCCGGGGACGGGGCTGCCCACGGTGCTCATCTCCGCGCGGCTGGTGACGGAGCGGCTGATGACGTGGGCCCACGCGCAGGGCGTTTCGCTGTCGCCTCGGACGGCCGCCGCCACGCCGCTGGAAGGGGTGGCCGCGTGAGCCCGCCTGTCGACAAGGCGCTGGTGGAGCGCGGCTATGTGCTGGCGAAGCAGGTGACGCGCCATCACGCCAAGAGCTTCTTCTTCGCCTCGTACCTGCTCTTCGGCCTGCGCCGGAAGGCGGCGTTCGCGCTCTACGCCTTCTGCCGGCGCCTGGACGACATGGTGGATGGGGACGACGCGGCGAGCGCGGCCGATGCGTTGCCGGTGCGGCTGGCGCGGGCGCGGCAGCGCGTGGCGGAGCTGTACGTGCCCATGCCGGAGCTGGCCTCGCGCGAGCTGGGCCCGCCCGCGGACCGGGTGAAGGGCAGCGCGGCCGCGACGCCGTGGGACGCGCGGGAGTTCGCCGCGCTCGAGCACACGGTGCGCCACTTCCGGATTCCGGAGCAGCCCTTCCAGGACCTCATCTCCGGCATGGAGATGGACCTGACGAAGCACCGCTACGCCACCTGGGCGGAGCTGGACCTCTATTGCTACCGCGTGGCGGGCGTGGTGGGGCTGATGCTGACGCCGGTGCTGGGGTGCTCGGACGCGGCGGCGGTGGAGCCCGCGGCCGACCTGGGCCGGGCCATGCAGCTCACCAACATCCTCCGCGACGTGCGCGAGGACCTGGAGCGCGGCCGGGTGTACCTGCCCGCCGAGGAGCTGGCCGCCTTCGGATTGTCGGAGGACGACTTGCGGCGCGGACAGGTGGACGCGCGCTGGCGGTCCTTCATGCGCTTCCAGGTCGAGCGCTCGCGGGCGTACTACGCGCGGGCGGCGGCCGGCGTGCGCTACCTGACGGGCTTCGGCAGTCAGCGGATGGTGCGGCTGATGGGCGCCATCTATGGCGACATCCTGCGCGACATCGAAGCGCGCGACTACGACGTGTTCAGCGCCCGGGCCCACGTGACGACGCGCCGCAAGCTCGCGCTGGCTTCCGCGGCCATGGTGCGGCCCGCCGCGGTGCTGCCCGTCCCCCAGGGCGAGGTGCGCATGCCGCTGCTTCCCACCGGGACGGGCGGGTGAGGGCGTCATGCGTGGCGATGGAATGAAGACGGAGCTTCGGCGGCGCATGGGAGGTGGAGCATGAAGCGCACCCGCGTCGCGGTGGTGGGGGGCGGCATCGGTGGACTGACGGCCGCCGGGCTGCTGGCGAAGGAAGGGCACGAGGTGACGCTGTTCGAGCGAGGTACCTCGCTGGGCGGCAAGGCCCAGGCCGTCACCGTGAATGGCATCACCCTGGACACGGGGCCCACGTTGCTGACGCTGCCGCACCTGGTGCGTGGCACCTTCCATCAACTGGGCGCCGAGGACCTGCTGCCGCGCTTCACGGAGCTGGAGCCGCAGTGCGCCTACCGCTTCGAGGACGGGTGTGACTTCACGGCCTACAAGGACGTGGAGCGGATGGCGGAGAGCGCGGCGGGTGTCCGCCCGGGTGAGCGCGACGGCATCCGCGGCTTCTACACGGAGGCCGCGGCCATCTGGCGGGCCGCGGGCGAGCCCTACCTGGAAGCCCCCTTCGAGGGCATGGCTGGCTTCATGACGCGCGTGGCGAAGCGCGGCGTGGGGGCCGTCATGGCGGGGATGAAGATGGGCACGCTGCACGAGCTGGCGGCCCGGCACTTCAAGACGGACCACCTGCGGCAGTACGTGGGCCGCTTCGCCACGTACACGGGCGCTTCACCCTACGAGGCCAGCGCGGCCTTCGCGCTGATTCCTCACATCGAGCATGCCTATGGCGTGCACCACGTCCGCGGCGGCATCGGCGCGCTGGTGGATGCGCTGGGGCAGGCCGTGCGCCGGCTGGGCGTGCGCATCCACCTGGACACACGGGCTCGCTTCGAGCGCACGCGCGAGGGCTACCAGGTGGGCCCGCAGGAGGGCATGGAGCGCTTCGACAGCGTGGTGGTGAACGCGGACCCGCTGGAGCGGCTCGCTCGCGCGGAGGAGCCGCTGGCGCTGTCTGGCTTCGTGCTGCTGTTGGAGGTGGAGGGCCGCATCGCTCTACCGCACCACACGGTGCTCTTCGGCGGTGACTACCGGCGCGAGTTCGACGAGCTGTTCGGCGGGCAGCTCGCGTCCGACCCAACGGTGTACTTCTGCAACCCCTCCGCCACCGACGAGAGCATGGTGCCTCCGGGCCGCACCGGGTTGTTCGGCATGGTCAACGCGCCCGCGCTGCCCGTGGACGCGCGCGGCGCGGAGCAGGCCACCCGCGACTGGGAAGCAGGCGCCGAGCGCGTGAGGGCGCAGATGCTGGAGCGCCTGTGCCGGCACTACCCGGCGCTCAAGGGGCGCGTGCGTGTCATCGGCCAGCGCTCGCCGGTGGACCTGGCCGCGCAGGGAGCCCCGGGCGGCTCCATCTACGGCTTCCTGCCGCACGGGAAGTTCGGCCCCTTCCGCCGGCCGCGCATCCGCGGCAACACGCCGGGCCTGTTCTTCGCGGGCGGTGGCACGCATCCAGGCGGCGGCGTGCCGCTGGTGATGTTGTCCGGTCGCTTCGCCGCGGAGCTGGCGTCGCAGCACCTCCGGAGGGACGCATGATGCGCCTGGCGAAACTCCCCGCCCTGCCGGACGCGGCGGGCACCTACCGCTGGTTCTATGCGGACGTCACCGCGGGGCCCTACAGCGCGGTGTGCATCTTCATGCTGGGCTCGCTGTTCTCGCCCCGGTACTCGGTGGCGGCGCGGCGGGGCGGACGGCCGCTGGAGCACAGCGCGGTGAACTTCGCGCTGTACCACGAGGGCGTGCGGCGGCTGTGGGTCCTCAGCGAGTACGCGCGCGCGGAGCTGGAGGCCCCGGGCCGGCTGCGTATCGGCCGCTCCACGCTGTCGTACGAGGGGGACGGCACGGTGCGGATGGCCGTGGACGACTGGACGGCGCCGTGGGGCCGGCCCGTGCGCGCGGGCCTGACGCTGGAGCCGATGACGCCCGTGGGCGAGGTGGTGCAGCTCATGCCTGGGCTGCCGCACTACTGGCAAGCGCTGGCGCCTCGTTCTCAGGCACGGCTGGAGGTGTCCTCGCTGGGCATCGAGGCGAGTGGCCTGGGCTACCACGACACCAACCACGGCGGAGAGTTGCTGGGCGCGCGGTTGTCGGGGTGGCACTGGGCTCGCACGCACCGCGAGGACGAGACGGTGGTGGACTACCACCTGCCTGAAGGTGTCGCGCCGCTGCGAGTGGTGGCGGGCGCGCGCGGAGTGCGCTGCGAACGGGGCCCCGCGTTGGTGGAGGCGCGGCCCACCCACATCACCAGCTGGGGCCTGCGCGTGCCGTCACGCCTGCACGCGGGCAACGTGGTGGTGGGACAGCCGAAGCTGCTGGAGTCGTCGCCCTTCTACGCACGGCTGGAGGCGCGCCAGGGGCCTCTGGACTCCCTGGGCGAGGTGGCGGACTTCCGTCGCTTCCACTCGCCCTTCATCCGCTGGATGGCGCACTTCCGCACGCGCATGGGACGGGCGGCATGAGCGTGCTCGTCCTCGCGTCCCTGGTGTGGTGCACCGTGGCCACGGGCTTCAGTGCGGTGGCGTGCGTGCGTCTGTCGCGCGCACGGGCTGGCGCCGCTCCCCAGCCCGGCACGCTGCCGCCAGTGTTGCTGCTGCGCCCGGTGGACGCGCCCACGCCTCGAGAGCTGGAGAATCTGGCGCAGTCCATCGACTACGCCGGGCCGTTGGACCAGGTGGTGGTGTCGCCCTACCGTCCCCGGCTCGCCCCGGGCGTGCGGTGGCTTCCCAGCGATCCGTTGACGCCCAACCGGAAGGTGGGACACCTGCTGTATGCGCTGGACGTGTTGCCCGTGGGTGACCGGGTGGTGCTGTCGGTGGACGCGGACGTGGCGGTGACGGGCGCGCTGGTGGAGGGCCTGGCCGTGCCGGTGGCCGCGGGCGCCGCACTGAGCACCGCGGCGCCGCTGCCAGTGGGGCCTCGGGACGGCGCGAGCCGGGCCATGGCGGGCCTGCTGCGTTACACACACCACAGCTTCCGGGCCCTGGATGCGATGAGCGCGGGCGCCAAGGCCGTGTGTGGCAAGGCTTTGGGCTTGTCTCCCGTGGCCGTGGAATCGCTGCGGCGGCTCGCGGACCACATTGGCGAGGACCTGGAGTTGGCCAAGCGTCTTCACGCCCAGGGACTGGACGTGGTGCTGAGCAGCGCCCCGGCGGTGGTGCCTTTGGACGCCAAGGTGCCCTGGGCGGCGCCCCTGTCGCGCTTCACTCGCTGGATGCAGGTACTGGCCAGTCACCGGCCCGCGCTGTATCCCACGGTGCCGCTGCTCTTCACGCCGACGCTGCCGCTGACGGTGCTGGCCGCGGCGCTGGGGTCGCCGGTGCTGGCGGGCTCGGTGGCGGGACTGGTGGCCGTGCGGACCTTGCTGTCGCTTCGGTTGGCCGGGCTCCACGCGCCGGTGGCGGACGCGGGGAGGGCCTACGCGGTGACGGACTGGTTGTTGGGCGAAGCGCTCTTGCTGGCTGCTTTCCTGCGCTCGCTGTGGCAGCAGGGCACGGTGACGTGGCGGGGGCAGACCTATGCGTTGCGCCCCGGAGGTCAAATGGTACGGGTGGCTCCGGAGCTGAGTGGAGGACCGGGATGACGTACGCGCGATTCCTTGGGTTGTTCGTGGTGGTGCCCATTCTCTTCCTGGCGTGGCGCTACCGCCGCACCTTCACGGCCAGGAGCCTGGCGCCCATGGGGCTCCTGCTCATCGTCGTGTACGCGGCGACGTCGCCCTGGGACAACCTGGCGGTGAAGTGGGGCCTGTGGGGCTTCGACCCCGAGCGCATCTGGGGCATCAAGCTGGGGTACCTGCCTCTGGAGGAGTACCTCTTCTTCGGCCTGCAGACGCTGCTGGTGGGGCTGTGGGCCCGGGCCCGGCTGGCGCGTGCGTTGGCGCCGGATGCCCGGGCGACTCGGCCCGCGGCGGAGACGGGTGAGCGCCGCGATGGTGCGCTGACGGCTCGGGAGGTGGCACCATGATGGAGACGAAGTGGGCATACCTCATCCACCTGTTGGGCTGGACGCTGCCGGTCATCGCCTTCCAGTTGGTGGTGCTGGTGCGCCACTACAAGGACCGCTCCGGGGCGGTGCTCAAGGCGGTGCTGCCGCCGGCCTTCATCATGGGGCTGTACCTGTCCATCGCGGACCACCTGGCCATCTCCACCGGCATCTGGAACTTCGGTGAAGGCAAGCACCTGGGCGTGTACCTGGGCGTGGTGCCGCTGGAAGAGCTGCTCTTCTTCGTGATTACCAGCGTGTTGGTGTCGCTGGGCCTGGCGCTGTTCACCGGGTTGGTGTCGCTGCTGGGGGAGGCCCGGGCGTCGTGATTCACGCGGCGAAAGGTGGCCCGCTGGGCTGGGCGTGGGACCGGTACATCGGATGGAAGTTCCGCTCGGCGTTCCGGGGATTGTGGGTGCGTGGGACGCTTCCGGTGGGAGGTCCGGGCCGGCTGGTGTACCTGAACCACTCCAACTGGTGGGACGGCTTCGTGCTCAACCAGCTCTGCCAGACGGCGGGTTGGGACGGCTACTGCCTCATGGATGAGGAGAACCTGCGCCGCTATCGCTTCCTCACACGCATTGGCGCCTTCAGCATCCGGCGCAAGGACGCGACGTCACCGGTGGCGTCGCTGCGCTACGCGAAGGAGCTGCTGCGCAGGCCCCGCGCGGTGGTGTTCATCTTCCCGGAGGGCGAGCACCGTCCCTTCGGCGTGCTCCCAATGCGACTGGAGCGGGGCGTGGAGCTGCTGGCGCGGGTGTCGAAGGTGGAGTGCCTGCCCATCGCGGTGCGCTACGGCTTCTTCGAGCACGAACGTCCAGACGTGTTGCTGGAGGTGGGCACCCCGCATCCGCCCGGCGACATGTCCGTCTTCCAGGAGGGATTGGAGACGGTGGTGCGGCGACTGGCGGCGGTGACGTCCATGGAGGGCTTCACGCGCAGGGTGTCCGGTGCGCGAGGCGTGGCGGAGCGCTGGGACGCGGCCCGGGGGCTGGCGTCATGACGTTGCGCATCCGCACCATCGCGCGCATGACGGGCATCCGCGAGGCGACGCTGCGCGCCTGGGAGCGGCGCTACGGCTTCCCGCGCCCGCTGCGCAGCGAGGGCAACAACTACCGCGTCTATTCGCGCGAGGAGGTGGATGCCGTCCGCTGTGTGGCCCGGCTCATCCAGGAGGAAGGCCTGTCGGTGAGCGAGGCCATCGCCCAGGTAAAGACGGAGCCGCCGCGTGAGCAGCCCGAAGCCGAGCGCCTGAGCGAGCGCTTCTGGTCCTCCGTGGGGGCCCTGGAAGGGGACGAGGTGACGCGCGTGCTGGATGACGCGCAGACCGTCATGGAGGTGGAGGCCTACTGTGACTGCTTCCTGCTGCCCCTGCTGCGGGAGATGGGCGTGCGGCTGGACGTCGCGCGGGAGCACCTGGCCTCCTCCCTCATCCGCCAGCGCCTGCGGCAGGTGTATGACACCCTGCCCCCCACGCCTGCCGGCCCCCGTGCCCTGCTCGCCTGTCCGGCGGGGGATCACCATGAAGGTGGCCTGCTGGTGCTGGGCATCCACCTCAAGCGCAAGGGGTGGCGGGTGACGATGCTGGGCGCGGACACCCCGGCGGCGGCGCTGCAGGGAGCTTGCGTGCAGGTGCGGCCGGACGTGGTGGCGCTGTCCTTCGTGCGCGCCCGTGCGCCGGAGGAGTTCGCGTCCGTCCTGGAAGACGCGCTCCGGGCCTGCGCGCCCTTTCCCGTGGTCGTCGGCGGGCTGGGGGCTCGCGAGCACCTGAGGGCCATTTTCTCGCTCGGCGCGCAGTACGCGGAGTCGTCGGAAGAGTTGGTGGCCATCTGGAACCAGGTGCGCAACGCTCAGAATCGCCCGTAGTCTTGCCGTAGCGACATGGCTGAGCGCACCTATCGAATCCACATCGCCGCGGAGTTGGCAGGAGTCCGGGTGGAGCTCATCCGGGCCTGGGAGCGCCGCTATGGCGTGCTCACCCCGCGCCGGACCCCCGCTGGCTACCGCGCCTATACGGACCGTGACGTGGCGGTGCTCAAGCAGCTCAAGCGGCTGACCGACGAAGGCGTGGCCATCAGCGAGGCGGCGAAGCTGCTGCCCCAGTTGATGGAAGGTCTGGATGCGGAAGCGGCGGTGCGCGGCACCCATCTGGAGACGCGGGCGCATGCGGAGACGTGGCGGGAATCCGTGCTCGCCGCCGCCCTGGCGTATGACCAGCCGCGCGTGTCGGACGTGCTGGACGAGGTGCTGGCCGCGCTGCCCCCGCTCAAGGCCTTCGATGAGGTGCTGGCGCCGCTGCTGTGCGACGTGGGCGAGCAATGGGAGTCGGGCTCGCTGACGGTGGCGCAGGAACACCTGGTGTCACAGATGGTGCGGGCGCGGCTGGTGAGCCTGCTGCACGCGGCGCCCCAGGGGCGGCACCGGCATGGCGTCCTGGCGTGCTTCCCGGAAGAAGAGCACGAGATGGGCCTGCTGGGCGCCGCGCTGCGGCTGCGGCACCTGGGCGTGCGGGTGACGCTGTTGGGACAGCGCGTTCCCGCCGAGGACCTGGGCCGCGCGGTATCGGCGCTGCGGCCCGACTTCGTGGGGCTGTCCACGGTGGCCAGCCGGAGCGCGGAGGCCTTCGAGGCCACCCTGACGCGTTTGATGCAGGCGCTGCCCAGGGGTTTGCCCGTCTGGGTGGGCGGCGCCGCCGCGCGCTCGCACCAGGCCGTGTGCGAGCGGTTGGCGGTGCACGTCTTCCAGGGCGAGGAGGACTGGGACCGCCTCGCGGGCGTGTAGGTCAGGCGTGTTGATGGCGGAGTGGTTGAAGACGCTGCTGCCGTAGTACTGGGCGGCCTCCTCGTTCCAGCCCGCCTCGGCTGGTGTACTGCTCCGGCAGCACGCAGCGCAGGCTCACGTAGCCGTTGATGCCCGCGAACACCGACGGGAGGTTGGAGGGTGCTGAGAGGTTTCGCTGAATCGGGCAGGCGGATGCCAGCCTTTGCACGGCGCCCGTGCCAGGGCATCCATGGCAGGCGAAGCAGATTTGCCGCGCCCGCGCCATTCCGGTGCGGCAAGGCTTGCCAAGCCCGGCAGGACTTGCCGTTTCTACGGCGAGGTGGCGGGCGGTGTCTGGGCGGCGGTGGTGGGGGCCCGCCGATGGAGCGCTGGAGGTGACGCGCTCAGCGCCCCCACATAGAGGCGGCCGTGAAAGCCTTCCGCGAGCGGCTGCGGGAAGAGCCGCACCCCGGAGGCGATGTCGGGCTTCTGCCGGACCTCCTTCGTGGGACTGATGGCGAACACGTTGCACTCCACCGCGTCCCAGACGTTGAAGCGGCAGGAGAACTGCGTGCCTCGCGTGAAGCCCACGTCGAGCGCGCGCACCGACGGGAGGACCTGGGCCAGTCGCGCTCCCAGTGGCGCATAGTCGCTGTCCCAGTTCACGCCCGCCGTCCGCACGTGCGTGCCGCCCGCGAGCACCAGCGTCCAGGCCTGGGCGCGTGTCTGCTGGTGGGCCAGCAGGTGCCGGGCCATCTCCGCCTCGCGCTCGTTGCCCTGGGCCTTCTCGGCGTCGAAGGCCACCAGGGAGATGTCCTTGCCAGCGGCGCGCAGCCGGCGTGCCTGTTCGATGAGCCAGAGCATGGCGCTGCTGCTGCGGCCGTCCTGATAGGTGCGGCGCCAGAAGGGGCTCTCGCTCATCATGGTCTGGAGGTCCTGGGGCTGGCCCGGGCTCGCCAGGTAGGTCTCCAGCAGCGGCTGCTCGGAGGCGGGCAGCGACAGCGCCAGCGTCACCGGCAGGCCCTGGGCCGTGGCTTCACAGAGCATCCGCAGCGCCGCCGTGGGCAACTCCCGCGTGCCCAGGGGGTCCGCCAGCAGCAGCACGTGCCCTGGCGCCATCAGCGGGCCGGCGCCGTCCACCGGGGTGCCACACTCCGGCGCCTGCTGCGCCTGCTCCGTCTGTCCTCCTTCTGGCGTCACGGAGCGGATGGGCACGGGCGCGTTGCTGCCCACCAGCTCCAGCGCGGGCACCATCTCCAGCCGCTGCAGCAAGGTCCGCTCGATGTCCAGGTCGCGCACGCCGCGCACCATTCGCATGCGCTCCATGCCCGGCGCGTTCTTGAACGGGTCCTCCATGGGCACCGCCCGGGGGCCACTGGGACCGTTCGCGTAGGTGAAGGCGTCCCGCGTGGCGTCAAAGGGATGGGCATCCAGCGCGGCGAACATGGCCGCCTCCCGCTTGCCCGCCGCCTGTGGCGGAATCTCCAGTTGGGTATCCATCTCGTTGTAGCTGAGCCGGAAGACGCGCACGACGGTCTGCCGCGGCCCCAGCCGCTCGCCCTTGATGTAGTAGCGCTCGATGGTGCGCAGGCCCGGCATGTTCTTTCCGGGCTCATGGGCCGAGGAGAACATCTCCAGCCCGCCTTCCTTCTCCATGACGTCGTAGCGCTGCTCTTCCAGGATGCGGCGCGCCACCATCATCGCGTCCTCGGCGGGGACGATGTACACCAGCTCTTCTGCCGGCGTTTCGTACTCGCCCGTGTCCTCGTTGGCCGTGGCGCCGAAACCCCGGCTCAGCGTCGCGCAGCCAGCGCACATCAGACACAGTCCCATCAGCGCACCGTGAAGCCGCATCGAACCCTCCTCAGCGCCGTGCCTCAGGCAAACGGCCTGGATATCGGGCCGAAACGCTCGGCGCCCACAACCATATCGGGGGTGCCCACCCGGTGCATTGGTGTCCGGCGCTCAGCTGTAGTGAAGTACCTCCGTGCCGGTTCCTTCCTCCGCCCCCGCTGTCGCATCCGCGTCGCGTCCGGTGGGGCCGTTCCAACTCCTTGCGCTTGGCGTCAATGGCATCGTCGGCGTCGGCATCTTCTTCGCCCCGGCGGAGGTCGCCGCGCTGGCGCCGGGTGCCAGCGCCATTGCCGCCTTCGCGCTCACCGGGCTCGCGCTGATACCGGTGGCGCTGGCCTTCGCCGTGCTGGGCCGGCGTTTCGACGCGGACGGCGGGCCGGTCCTCTTCGCGCGCGCGGCCTTTGGAGAGCGGGCGTCCTTCCTGGTGGGGTGGGTTGCCTACGTCAGCGCGTTCCTGAGCACCGCCGCGGTGGTGGCGGGCCTCTCCCATGCGGTGGCGCCCTCCCTGGGCCTGGAGGGCGCCCTGGGGCAGTCGGTGCTCGCCTCCGTCCTCGTCACGGCGCTGGCGGGCGTGGTGGCTTCCGGCATCCGCGTGTCGGCAGGGACCTGGACGGCGCTCACCGTCGTCAAGCTGCTGCCGCTGGCCGCGTTGCTGGTGGCGTTCCTGGCGCTGTCGGGGCCATCTCCCGCCGCGGCGGTGGCCGCGGCCCCGGCCGTGGACGTGTCGTGGCTGCGGGCGGGGTTGACGGTGATGTTCGCCTACCAGGGCTTCGAAATCGTCCCGGTGATCGCGGGGCAGGTGCGCTCGTCGTCGCGCACCGTGCCGCTGGCCACGGTGGGCTCGCTGCTGGTGGCGGTGCTGCTGTACGTGGGCCTGGTGTGGGCGTGCGTGGCCGCGCTGCCGGAGCTGGCCTCCCAGGCCGCGCCGCTGGCCGCGGCGGCGGGCGTGTGGGGCGGGCCCGGGCTCGAAGGGTGGGTGAAGGCGGGCACCAGCGTGTCCGCGCTGGGCATCTGCCTGGGGATGATGGTGACGACGCCGCGCTACCTGTCCGCGCTGGCGTCGGGCGAGCACACGCTGCTGGGGCTGGACGGGATGTCCGCCGGAGGCGTGCCGGTGCGCGCGCTCGCTGTCACCTGGGCGCTGGTCCTGCTGTTCGTCAACCTGGGCGACCTGTCGGAGCTGTTCGCCCTCTCCAGCATCGCGGTGCTGATGCAGTACGGCGTCACGTCCGCCGCGCTGGCCACGCTAGCCTGGCGGCGTGAGCGAGGGCTGCGTCCGCTCCACGCCCTGCTGGCGGTCCCTACGCTGGGGCTGGGGCTGACGTTGGTGGCCTTCGGCGCCAGCCCGCGTGAAGGCGTCACCATGGCCCTCACCCTCATCGCTGGCGTGGTGCTGCTGCGGCTGTCGCGGCCCCGGGCTTCCGAGCCGCCAGCGGCGCTGCGCGGCGAGCCACTGTAACGGACGAAGCCGCCGCCTCCCCATGTCGCGGGAGGGCGGCGGCTCCTGAAGTCCGGCGGTGCGGACGTCCGTTCCTAGAACTGGTTCCAGAGGTACTGGTTGGTGACCTCGTGGTGGAACTTGACCTCCGAGTACTTCACACGGTTGCCCAGCTGCTTCGGGCTGCGCTCGGCCGTGGTCGTCTTGAGCTCGGCGAACTTGCTCTGCACGCCCTCACCCAGGATGGACGCCACGAACTGGCTGCCCTTGAAGATGCGGATGGCGTCGAAGATGTTGTCCGGCAGGAAGCGGGTGCGGCTGCGCTTGGCCTCCGCGTCCTCCTGCGGCTGCGGGCCTTCCAGGCCGGTGCGCAGCAGGGTGTAGAGCACCAGGTACGGGTTGGCGTCCGGCGCCACCGAGCGGCACTCGATGCGCGCGCTGCGCTCGTTTCCGAAGGGGATGCGCACCATGGCACCGCGGTTGTTGGCGCTGGCCTTGATCTGGTTGGGGGCCTCGAAGTGCGGGTCCAGGCGGCGGTACGCGTTCACGCTGGAGTTGAGCGTGAGGCAGATGTCATTCGCGCTGGTGAGGATGCGGTCGATGAAGTCCCAGCCAATGGGGCTGAGGCCGTCCGGGCCGTTCTGGTCGTGGAAGAGGTTCTTCCCGCCCTTGGACAGCGACAGGTTCATGTGCATGCCGTTGCCATTGACGCCCGTCACCGGCTTCGGGAGGAAGCTGGCGGTGCAGTCCAGCTGCGCGGCCACCTGGCGGCTGAGCAGCTTGTAGAGCTGAATCTGGTCGGCCGCGATGAGGGCCTCGCTGTACGAGAAGTTGATCTCGAACTGGCTGGGCGCCACTTCGGGGTGGTCCTTCTCGTTCTGGAAGCCCATGGCGCGCTGGGCCTCGGCCACCTTGTCGATGAAGGTGCGCAGCACGTCACCAGGCAGCGAGTGGTAGTAGCCGCCGGTGGAGATGAAGTCGAAGTGGCCCTTCTCGTGGAAGTGGTGCTCGGCGTCGCGGCCCTTGAAGAGGAAGCCCTCGATTTCAGGCGCCGCGTGGACCACCGTGCCGTCTTTCTGGTACATCGACTCGGTGAGCTGCTTCAGCCTGCCACGCAGGTCGGACTGGTACTGCGTGCCGTCACGCTCGTGCACCTCGCTGAACACCAGCACCTTGCCCGGACCGAAGATGTCCGAGGGCAGCCAGTAGAAGGCGCTCCAGTCGATGTTCAGCCGCAGGTCGCTCTCCTGCTGCGCGGAGAAGCCCCGGATGGAGGAGCCGTCGAAGGTGAGGTTGTCGGCGCTCTTGATGAGGAACTTCTTGTCGTAGTCCAGCATGTGCAGCCGACCCTCGAGGTCGGTGAAGCACACGGTGACCGCCTTGATGGCACGTTCCTTCGTCAGGTACTCGATGCGCTCGTCACGGAGCTTCTCCTGCGCGACGTGCTTGAGGCGCTGCTCCTTGACCTTGAGGTTGCGCTCCTCGAGCTCGTCGTAGGGAATCTCCAGGAACGTCCGTAGCCCCTTCGCGTCCATTGTTCGTGCCTCCCAGGCCGGATTCATCGCCGTCGGTGCGGCGGGATGAATCCGTGGGTGCACGTATTTACATTTGCCGGATTGAAATCAAGTCTTAATTCGTTGATGTGGAGCATAAAGTATCGCCATTGAAGTCTTCAGAGCCCGCCGGATGACACTCGCGCCTACCATGTGGGCCCTCGGATGGATGGCCGGTGGACACTGGGGCGGCCGGGGAGGGGCGGTCTGGACCGAGGGGCGGCTCCGACACTGGATAGGCCCGTTGCCGGCGTCAGGGAAGTGGGCCGTGTGGCCGTGGGGAAGGCTTCCCGGTCGGCTCCAGGCAGGCGAGCGGATGCCACGGATTAGGATGTCCGCATGAGCTCGATGTGGGTCCTGGAGACGCCCGCTCCCACCGCGGATGCGCGCATGGCGTATGGCGCGGAGCCCCACCAGTTCGGGGACCTGCGAATGCCCGAAGGACCTGGGCCGCACCCGGTGGTGGTGGTCATCCATGGTGGCTTCTGGCGGGCGAAGTACGGCCTGGAGCATGCCGGGCACCTGTGCGTGGACCTGACCCGGCGCGGCTTCGCGACGTGGAGCCTGGAGTACCGGCGGGTGGGGCACGAAGGCGGTGGCTGGCCCGGCACGCTGGAGGACGTGGCGCTCGGCACTGACTTCCTGCGCACGCTCGCGCAGGCGCATGCGCTGGACCTCTCGCGCGTCGTGGCGCTCGGCCATTCGGCGGGAGGGCACCTGGTGGCGTGGCTGGGGGCCAGGCACCGGCTGCGGCCTGGCGATGCACTTTACAGTGCGGCGCCGTTGCCTCTTTGTGGCGTGGTGCCGCTGGCGGGCGTCGTGGACCTGCCGCGCGCGTTCGCGCACCGGCTGGGGGACGGCATCGTGGAGACGTTCCTGGGCGGCACGCCGTCCTCGGTGCCGGAGCGCTATCGCACGGCCTCGCCCGCGTCGCTCCAGCCGCTCGGGGTGCCCCAGGTGCTCGTCCACGGAGCGGAGGACGACACCGTGCCCGTGTTGATGAGCGAGGACTTCTGCGCGCGCGGCCGTGAGCTGGGAGACGACGTCCGCTGCGTCACGTTGCCGGGCGCGGGGCACTTCGAGGTCATCGACCCCAAGGCCCCGGAGTGGGGTCAGGTGGTGGAGGCCGTGCGCTCCCTGGTGTGAGTGGGCGCACCGGCCTCCGAGTCCCGTTGGCTCAGAAGCCGCGCTGAGCGCCGCCGTCCACCGCGATGGACTGACCGGTGATGTACGACGCCTGCTCGGAGGAGAGGAACGCCGTGAGCGCGGCCAGCTCCTCCGGGCGGCCCAGTCTCCGCGCGGGAATCTGCGGCGCCACCTTCTCATCCGTCAGCCCGAGCTGCTGCATGCGCTCGGTGGCGTGGTAGCCCGGCAGCACCGCGTTCAGCGTGACGCCGTGCTGCGCCACCTCGTTGCTCACCGTCTTCACCAGCCCGAGCAGGCCCGCGCGCAGGCCGTTGGAGATGGTCAGGTTGTTCATCGCCTCGCGCGCGGCCAGCGACGTCACCAGGACGATGCGGCCCCACTTGCGCTCCTTCATCCCCGGGAGCACCGCCTGGATGCCGTCCACCGCGGCCATCCACAGGCTCTGGAAGCCGAGCTGCCACTGCTCCGCCGTCAGCGACTCGAAGCCGCCCGACGGCGGCCCGCCCGTGTTCACCACGAGGACGTCCACGCCGCCCAGCTTCGCGGTGACGGTCTCCACCAGCGCCTTCGCGGCCCCGGGCTGCGTCAAGTCACACGGCACCGCGAGCGCGGCGCCCAGCGTCTTCGCGGCGCGCTCCAGCTTCTCGCCACCGCGCGAGCAGATGGCCACCGTGGCGCCTTCCTTCACCAGCGCCTCCGCGATGGCATAACCCAGCCCCGCGGACGCGCCCATCACCAGCGCGCGCCTACCCTTCAGTCCGAAATCCATCCGCGTGCTCCTTCATGAATGGCGCCAGCCGGCTCCGGATGAGCTCCGCCGCGCGCTTCAGGTCCACGTCCTCCGCCCGCGTCAGCCCCTCGCTCAGCTCGGAGACGATGCCATCCGTGAGCGTTCCGACTTCATAGGCCAGCCGGTACGGCACGTGGCTGAAGCTCACCAGGGAGTAGCGGCCGACGAACTCGCCCGGGAAGGCGTTGAGCAGCACCTTCTCCACGGCCTTCCGGAACTGGAAGCGCGGGTCGCCGGTGCTGTCGCGCATCTCGACGAAGTTCTCCACCGCCATGTCGGCGATGGCGTCCGCGTTCGTCTTGCGCAGGCGTTCGAAGTCCGTGAAGACCTGCTCCCAGCCGGCGCCGTGTCCCAGCAGTTGGTCCAGGACGACGCAGTCCTCGAAGCCGCAGTTCATCCCCTGGCCGAAGAAGGGGACGATGGCGTGCGCCGCGTCGCCCAGCAGCAGCGTCTGCCCACCCGCGTGCCAGGGCGCGCCCTTCACCGTCACCATGCTGCCCGTGGGGCGCGAGAAGAACGTCTCCACCAGGTCCGGGATGAGCGCCTTCGCGTCTGGGAACTGCGCGCCGAAGAACGCCTCCAGCTTCGCGGGCGTGTCCAGGGACGCGAAGCTCACCGGCCCCTGCCAGGGCAGGAACAGCGTGCAGGTGAAGCTGCCTTCCGCGTCGGGCAGCGCGATCAGCATGAACGTGCCGCGAGGCCAGATGTGGAGCGCGTGCTTCTCCATCTGGAACGCGCCACCGGGGCCCGCCGGAATCGTCAACTCCTTGTACCCATGGCCGAGCTGCTCCTGCGTCCCCTTGAAGTCCGGCCGCTTCTCCAATGCCTGGCGGATGGCGGAGGCGGAGCCGTCCGTGCCGAACACCACGCGGCCGGGCTCCTGGCGCGCCTCTCCGGTGGCGTCGTCGTGCACCGTGAGCGCGCCCGAGCCGAAGTCCACGTCCGTCACCCGCTGCTTGAAGCGGATGCGCACCTTCCCGGTGGCCTCCGCCGCCGTCATGAGGAAGGCGTTCAGCCACCCGCGCGACATCGCGTTGATGTGCTGCGAGTCGTCCTTGCCGTAGGGCTGGTAGACGAGCTCGCCTTGCGGCGGGTGAATCATCCGCCCGCGCATGGGAATGGCGTGCTTCAACGCCTCGTCTTCCAGGCCCACCTGCCGGAGCGCATGCAGCCCGCGCGTGGAGATGGCCAGGTTGATGGAGCGGCCCGCGTCGACCAGCTCGCGCCGCATGTCCGGGCGCCGCTCCAGCAGTTCCACGGGGTGGCCCCGGCGCGCCAGGTAGATGGAGAGCAGCGAGCCCACCAGCCCCGCGCCCACCACGGTGACGGTGTCCTTGCGCGCCTCACTCACGGGCGTGGCCCTCCAGCGTCTTCACGAAGCGGTACACGTCCGTGAAGGAGTTGTAGAGCGGAGCGGGGGCGGCGCGGATGATGTCCGGCTTGCGGAAGTCGCAGATGATGCCCGCGTCGCCCAGCCGCTTCAGCAGGCCCTGGGGCTCGCCCCGGAAGCGCAGGGACAGCTGGGCGCCGCGCTGTTTCACGTCCCGGGGCGTGGTGATGCGCACGAAGCCCTCGGGCAGCCTGTCCAACAGGAACTCCAGGAAGCCGGTGAGGCGCTCGCTCTTGGCGCGCAGCGCCGCCATGCCGGCCTGGTCGAAAAGCTCCAGGGACGCGCGCAGCGCCGCGAGCTGGAAGATGGGCGGGTTGGAGAGCTGCCACCCCTCCGCGCCTGGCAGCGCGCTGAAGGTGGGCCCCATCTGGAAGCGCGTCTGCTTGTCGTGACCCCACCAGCCCTCGAAGCGAGGCAGGTCCTTCGTGTGCGCGTGCCGCTCGTGGACGAACACGCCACCCAGCGCGCCCGGGCCCGCGTTGAGGTACTTGTACGAGCACCACACCGCGAAGTCCGGCCCGTCTTCGTGCAGCGACAGCTTCAGGTTGCCCGCGCCGTGCGCCAGGTCGAAGCCGACGAAGCAGCCCTTGGCGTGCGCGGCCTTCGTAATCGCGGCCAGGTCGAAGGACTGCCCGGTGAGGTAGTTCACGCTGCCCAGCATCACCAGCGCCACCTCGTGGCCGTGCTGCTCCAGCGTGGCGAGGATGTCCTCGGCGCGCAGCGTCTCCTCGCCCGCGCGGGGCTTCAGCTCCAGCACGGCCTCGCGCGCGTCGTAGCCGTGGAAGCGCACCTGGGAGGCGACGGCGTACTGGTCCGACGGGAAGGCGCCGGCCTCCACCAGGATTTTGAAGCGCTGCTTCGTGGGCCGGTAGAACGACACCATCATCAGGTGCAGGTTCACCGACAGGGTGTTCATCACCACCACTTCCAGGGGCTTGGCGCCCACCAGCCGCGCGGCCTGCTCGGTGACGAGCTCGTGGTAGTGCAGCCACGGGTGGCGGCCGTGGTGGTGGCCCTCCACGCCCAGCCGTGCCCAGTCCTCCAACTCCTCCTGGATGTAGCGCGCGGCGTTGCGCGGCTGGAGGCCCAGCGAGTTGCCCGCCAGATACACCACCGGCTTTCCGTCCGGGCCGGGCGGGAAGTGGAACGCGTCGCGGTAGCCGCGCAGCGTGTCTTCCGCGTCCAGCTTCTTCGCGAAGGCCTCGGAGTCCTCGAAGGGATGCTGCGTCGTCATGGCGCGAAGTCCTCGGGGGCGCGTCCCAGCCAATCGAAGGCGTTGCGCCAGAGCAGCCGCTCACGCGCGGCGGGCTCCAGCTCGGTCAGGGACTCGATGAGCGTGCCCGGGCGGTCCTCGCCCAGGGGGAAGGGGTAGTCACTGCCGAGCGCCACCTTGTCCTGCCCGAAGAGCCGGACGATGTAGCGCAGCGCCTCCGGGTCGTGGACCAGCGAGTCCACCCAGAAGCGGCCCAGGTAGTCCTGGGGCGGCACCTTGTTGTCCACGGCCACCAAATCCGGCCGGGCCTCGAAGCCGTGTTGAATCCGGCCGAGCGTGTGAGGGAATGCGCCGCCGCCGTGCGCGAAGGCGAAGCGCAGCTTGGGCAGCCGCTCCATCACGCCGCCGAAGATGACGGAGCAGATGGCCAGTGACACCTCGGCCGGCATGCCCACCAGCCACGGCAGCCAGTACTTCTGCATCTTCGCCTCGCCCATCATGTCCCACGGGTGGACGAAGACGGACGCGCCCAAGTCGCTGGCGGCCTCGAAGAAGGGGAACAGCGCCGGGTCGGACAGGTTCCAGTCGTTGACGTGCGAGCCAATCTGCACGCCCGCCAGCCCCAGCTCCTTCACGCAGCGCTCCAGCTCTCGCACCGCCAGCTCCGGGGACTGGAGTGGCACGGTGCCCAGGCCCACGAAGCGCTTGGGGTGCGCGTGCACCACGGAGGCGAGGTGGTCGTTGAGGAAGCGCGCCAGGTCCGCTCCGTGCTCCGGCTTCGTCCAGTAGCCGAACATCACTGGAATCGTGGACAGCACCTGGACGTGGACGCCGGCCGCGTCGCACTCCTCGATGCGCTTCACCGGGTCCCAGCAGTTGCTTTCGATTTCGCGGAAGAACTTGCCGTCATCCCGGAGCATGCGCGCGCGGCAGGGCGCGTGGTGGTCCAGCGTGATGAAGCCGCCGTAGCCGTAGCGCTCGGCGAAGCGCGGCAGGTTGGCGGGGAGGAGGTGCGTGTGGATGTCGACCTTCAACGGGCGGGGCCTCCCTTGACCACCTTCGTCCCGCACTTCTTGCAGGTGCAGTTGTCGGGGTTGCCGTAGAAGTGCTCGAAGATGGGCGGCAGCTGCGTCACCAGGTTGGTGACGTGGACGTACTCCTCATAAAGCTTCTCGCCGCACTGCGGGCACAGCCACATGAAGCCGTCCATTTCCTTCGGCTGGCGGCGGCGCTCCAGCACCAGGCCCACCGTGCCCGCGGGGCGCTGCGGCGAGTGCGGCACGTTGGGCGGCAGCAAGAAGATTTCCCCTTCGTGGATGGGGATGTCCTGCATCTGGCCCTCGTCGATGACCCGCAGGTTCATCGTGCCCTCGAGCTGGTAGAAGAACTCCTCGCCCTCGTTGATGTGGAAGTCCGTGCGCGCGTTGGGCCCGCCGACGACGGTGACCATGAATTCGCGGTCCTCCCACACCTGCTGGTTGCCCACGGGGGGCTTGAGCAGGTGGCGGTGCTCGTCGATCCACTTCTTGAAGTTGATGGGAGTCAGGCGGCCCATTCATTCACCTCCGATGGTGGCGATGCACTTGAGCTCGATGGCAATCGGCGTGGGCAGCCGGTTGATTTCAAGCGTGGTGCGGCACGGCGGGTTGTCCTGGAAGTACTCCGCCCACAGCCGGTTGTAGGTGGGGAAATCCTTCTTCATGTTGGTGAGGTACACCGTCACGTCCACCAGCTTGTCCCAGGACGAGCCCGCGTCCTCCAGGATGTAGCGGACGTTGCGGAACACCGAGTGGCACTGCGCCTCGATGTCGTACGAGACGATGTTGCCCTCCGCGTCCAGCTCCACGCCGGGAATCTTCTTCGTGCCGCGCTCACGCGGGCCCACGCCGGACAGGAACAGGAGGTTGCCCACGCGCCGGGCGTGGGGGTACAGGCCCACCGGTTCGGGGGCCTTCTGCGAATCGACTCGTGCGCTGTCACTGCTCACGGCGTGCTCCTCACGTGGGGGCTAGGGGTTCACAGCTTGATGCAGACGTTCTTCGGCTCGGTGAAGAAGCGCAGCGCGTCCCAGCCGCCCTCGCGTCCCACGCCCGAGTCCTTCACGCCGCCAAAGGGCGTGCGCAAATCGCGCAGCATCCACGTGTTCACCCAGACGATGCCGCTGTGCAGCCGCGAGGCGAAGCGGTGCGCGCGCTTCACGTCCTGGGTCCACACGCTGGCGGCCAGTCCGTACTTGGTGGAGTTGGCCCACGCGAGCACCTCGTCCTCCGAGTCGAAGGGCATGATGCTGGCCACCGGGCCAAAGATTTCTTCCTGGTTGGTGCGGCATCCCGCGTCAAGGCCCTCGATGAGGGTGGGCTCCACGAACCAGCCGTTGCGGCAGCGGCCGGGCACGTTGGCGCGCTGTCCGCCGGTGAGGATGCGGCCACCCTCCTGCTTCGCCAGGCTCACGTAGCCCAGGACCTTGTCGAAGTGCGGCTGCGACACCAGCGCGCCCTGGTCCGTGGCCGCCTCCAGCGGGTCACCCACTTTGAGCGCGCGCGTGCGGGTGACCAGCGCCTCCTTGAAGCGCTCGTAGAGGGGACGCTGCACGAAGATGCGCGGGCCGCAGAGACAGATTTGCCCCTGGTTGGCGAAGGACGAGCGCAGCGTGGTGGCCAGCGCCTCGTCGAAGTCACAGTCCGCGAAGATGACGTTGGGGTTCTTGCCGCCCATCTCCAGCGACAGCTTCTTGAAGGCGGGCGCGGCCACGCGGGCAATCTCCGCGCCGGTGCGGGTGCTGCCGGTGAAGGAGATGGCGCTGATGTCCGGGTGCTCGCTCATCGCGGCGCCCACCTTGGGGCCCAGGCCGTGCACCAGGTTGAGCACGCCCGGCGGCAGGCCCACGTCGCGGCAGACCTGGGCCAGCAGGTACGCCGTCATCGGCGTCACCTCGGAGGGCTTGGCCACCACGCAGTTCCCCATGGCGAGCGCCGGGGCAATCTTCCACGTGAGAAGGTACAGCGGCAGGTTCCACGGGGAGATGCAGCCCACCACGCCCAGCGGCGCGCGCAGGGTGTAGTTGAGGGCCACGTCATCCGTCTGGTGCGCCTCGCTGGAGAACTGCGTCACCGCGTCCGCGAAGAACTCGAAGTTGAGGATGCTGCGCGGGATGTCCACCGTGGAGGCGACCGACAGCGGCTTGCCGGTGTCGATGGACTCCGCGCGGGCGAAGGCGTCCAGGCGGCTTCGGATGCCGTCCGCGATGCGGCGCAGCATGCGCGAGCGCTCGGTGGCGGGGGTGGCGGCCCAGGCGGGGAAGGCCCGCGCGGCGGCCTCCACCGCGCGCTGGACGTCGGACGCGTCGGAGTCCGGGACGTGCGCGTAGGTCTCGGCCGTCGCGGGCTCGGGCTTGTCCAGCCAGCCGCCACTTCGCGCGGGCAGCAGCTCACCGCCGATGTAGTTGAGTACCTTCTCCATGGCCGAGCCCTCCGGTAGCGCCTGCCCACGGACCCGGCGGCGGGCGAGCCCCGCAGCCGCTGTGGGAGAGGGCGCGCAATGTACGCCGCCCCTCCGTACCTCACCAGCGCCACGCGCGCCCGCAGTCCACTGTCATGGAATCGTGGCCGCTCGCTCGGAGGCCCTTTGAAATGCCGCACTGCGCGAACGCGCGGGGGTCGCCAGATGCGCCACGCGGTGAAGCCGCTGTCAGTGCGCTGGCTGGGGCACTCGCAGTCCGCCCCGAGGTACCCGGTCCTCACGGCCCGCGCGGCCCACGGTCAGCAGCAGTCCCGCGAGCACGAGCGGGCCGCGATTCCGGGCACTCATCGGGAGCGCTCCCGCCCCTGTCTCCGTGCGCGCTGCTTCACCGGCACGGGGGTGGGGATTTCTCGCGTGGCGAAGTACAGCGCGCCCACGATGAGCAGGAGGATGAGGAACGGCTGGACGGTGAGCAACAGCCGGCTCCAGAAGTGCTCATCGAGGATGGCGGCCGCCACGTCGGGGCGGCAGGTGGGACATGCGGAGGCCGCGGTGGCAGCAAGCAGCCCGGTGGTGAAGCCCGTGAGAATGCCCTGCTTCATAGGTCGCCCCTCCCCTGGGTGGACGGGAAGCTCACCACCCCACCGGGACGCGGCAAGCCGTGGGCATTCCCTGTAGCCACGAGGCCGCCTGGCAGCCCCGCCTGCCGGGGCGGAGGAATGTTGGCGGGACCGCCACGCTCAAGCCGCTCGGCTATAACGCGGCACCTGGAGGAGACATCATGTCGCGGAAAGTGGCGCTCATCACCGGGGCTTCGGCGGGTTTGGGGGAGCAGTTCGCACACCTGTTCGCGAAGGACGGACACGACGTCATCCTGGTCGCGCGCAGCGCGCCTCGGCTGGAGGCGCTGGCGGCGAAGCTGGAGCAGGCCCATGGTGTGAAGGCACACGTCTTCCCAGCGGACCTGGGCCGGCCGGAGTCTCCCGCGCAGCTCTTCGAGGCCGTGAGCGCGAAGGGGCTGGCGGTGGAGTTCCTGGTGAACAACGCGGGCTTCGGCTCGTGTGGTCCCTTCCTGGAACAGGACCTGGCGCGCGAGGCGGAGATGGTGGAGGTCAACTGCACCGCCCTCCTGAAGCTGTCGCACCTGTTCGCGCGGCCCATGCGGGAGCGGGGCAGCGGGCGCATCCTCAATGTCGCCTCCACCGCGGCCTTCCAGCCCGGCCCCTTCATGGCCACGTACTTCGCGACCAAGGCCTTCGTGGTGTCCCTGTCGGAGGCGTTGGCGCACGAACTGAAGGGCACGGGCGTGACGGTGACGTGCCACTGCCCGGGTGCCACGCACACGGAGTTCACCCAGCGCGCGGGCAACGGCCAGACGCGGCTGTTCCAGCGGCCGGGCGTGGCCAAGGCGGAGGACGTGGCCGCCCATGCCTACGCGATGATGATGCGCGGCCGGGTGCTCTCCATCCACGGACTGCTCAACTGGGTGGGGACCCTGGGCGTGCGCTTCAGCCCGCGCGTGGCGGTGCGCGCGCTCGCGGCCAGCCTCAACCAGCAGGGCTGAGGCTGGCGTCCGCGGCGGCGCCGTTCAGTTGTACGTCGCGGAGAAGACGAGCGACACGTTGGTGACGTTCCAGCTATCGCTGTTCGACTCGTTCCGGATGCGGCCCAGGGCCAGCTCGGCGCCGATGCCGAGGCCCCAGTTCTTGCTCACCCACCACTCCTTGCCCACGCCCAGGTGCAGTCCGCCGCCGATGTCCGACTCGGCCACCTTCTCGCCGCCGTCGGTGATGCTGAGCTGCGTGTACGTGAGCGCGCCGGACAGATACACGTTCGCGGGCATGAAGTAATAGGTGACGCCCAAGCCCACGGCGCCGAAGTTCTGGCTCAACTCCGCGTTCTGCCCTTCGACGGTGAGGTCCCCCAGCTGGAGGCTCGGGTTGGGGGCGGACGCACCGTAGAACTTCGCGTAGAGGATGAAGTTGTTGATGAGCGCGAAGCCGAGCTCCGCGTTGATGTTGGCGCCGCCGCCCTTCACCACGAGATCGGGCGAGATGTCAGTCGCCTTGGCTCGGAGATAGCCACCGCCCACCTGCAGGCGCAGGTAGAAGCCGTCGTGGACGTGCTCGTCGTATTCCTGGGCGCTCGCGGTGGTGGCAGTGAAAAGCAGGGCCGCGATGATGCTGGGGTATCGCATGAAAACAGCTCCTTCGGAGAATCCCACCCGGCCGGGGTCTCTGCGCTATCTAGCACGGTGAGCTGAAAGGCCAGCGTCCGCTTCAGGCCGGGCCGCGTTCGCGAGGCTTGCGCGTCCGCGTTCGGGTGCCGGAAGCTCCGCGCCACCATCCGGGCGGTGCGCCATCCTGGCGTGGCCGGAACGACCAAGAGAGGGACGGGGATGACCGCGACCGTGGACCACGAGGCACTGGCACATATCCTGGACTCGGCCAGGCTGGAGCGCCGCGAGGTGGCGCCCCTCACCCGCGAGCAACCCGCACTGAGCGTGCCGGATGCTTACGCCATCCAGGAGGCCGGAATCCGGCTGCGCCTGTCCCACGGCGAGCGCGTGGTGGGCTTGAAGATGGGCCTCACCTCCGAGGCCAAGCGCAAGCAGATGAACCTGGACTCGCCCGTGTATGGCGTGCTCACGGACCGGATGCAGGTGCCCGCCGGCGGCGTGATTCAACTGTCACAGGGCGTCCACCCCAAAATCGAGCCGGAGATTGCCTTCCGCACCGCGCGTGAGCTTCGCGGCACGGTGACGCGCGACGAGGTGTTGGACGCCTGCGAGTCCGTGTTCGCGGCGATGGAAATCCTCGACTCGCGCTACCGCGACTTCAAGTACTTCTCCCTGCCGGACGTGGTGGCGGACAACGCGTCGTCGTCGCTGTTCGTGCTGGGCACCACCGAGCATCCCCCGCGCGCGATGGACCTCACGCGGCTGGAGATGACCCTGTCGGTGAATGGGGAGCCCGTTCAATCCGCCCGCTCGGACGCCATCTCTGGCGACCCGGTCATCTCCGTCATCCAGTTGTGTGAGCTGCTGGCCCAGCGCGGCCAGGTGTTGCCGGCGGGGAGCATCGTGCTCGCGGGCGCCGCCACCGCGGCGCACATGCTGCGCCCGGGGGACCGGGTGCAGCTCACGGTGGAGGGACTGGGCATCGTGGCGGTGTCCGCCGAGTAGCGCCGGGCGCTACCCGTCGAGCGGAGCGCCCGCCGCTTCCATCATCGGTCGAGGCGCGCGCGTGGATGACAGGCGCTGGAGCAGGTGCCACGCCAGCTCCCGCGCTTGTCCTCGAATCTCGGGGACGGCCGTCGTCTCCCACAGCTCGCCCCGGCGCGGCGGGCCCAGGGTGTAGAGGCGTCCAGAGGCGCGTCCGCCCGCGTCCAGCAGCGCGCCGTCCGCGTCCGTGGCCAGTCCCATGCCCAGGGCGTCCGGGCGCACGAGCCCGGTCTCCACCAGCCCACCCAGCACCGGATGGCCGCGCGTCATGGCGCCCTCCGGCCCCGTGCAGTTGATGACGTGCTGGACGCGCAACGCCTCCTCCCCGCCCTGGCCCCGAGGGCGCATGCTGACTTCCACGCCGGACGCCTCCAGCGCGAAGCCCCGGACGCGCGCCGCATGGAACGTCAGCCGGCCCTCGCGCCGCAGCCGCTCCACCGTCTCGCCAATGCTGGGCGCCATCCGGTGCCGGTGCACGTCCCAGTATGAGCGCAGGTGCCGGAGGAAGCGCTGTCGCTCGCCCACCGGCAACCGCTGCCACAGCGGTATCGTCACGGGCCGCAGCGCGTCCACCACCGTCCGCCAGTCCGCGCCCGCCTCCGCCGCGCGCCGCACCTCCCGGCGCAAGAGGTGGAGGATGGGGCGGATGCGCACGGGAACGGAGTGCGTGCCCGTCGCGCTCATGTCGCCGCGCTCGCGCCGCACCTCCTGGCGCAGGGCCCGCAGCGCCTCCCGGATGCCGGGCGAGGCATACGTCGTGGCGCCTGCCCGGGGTGTCTCCTGGTGCACGTGGGGCAACAGTCCGTGCCGGGACAGCGCATGGATGTGCCCCTGGTGTCCCTGCTCCACCAGCGACAACACGGTGTCCACCATGGTGAGCCCCGTGCCGATGAGCAGCACGTCGTCGGTGGCGGACACGCCCTGGAGCGCGTCCTGAGCCCAAGGGGAGCGGTGATACCGGCGGCTGGCGTACAGCCCTCCGTCGGGCACGCGCAGGTTGGAGGGCAGCGCATTGCCCAGGGCTAGCACCACGGTCCGGGCCTCCAGATGCCCCCCGCTCGCCAGCGCGACGCACACCGCGCCGTCGTCCGTCTCCTCGACCGAGGCGACGTCGCTGGTCACCACTTCCAGGTGCACGCCCTGCGCGGCCTGGGCGCGCGCCTCGCGCAGCACGGACTCCAGGTAGCGGCCATAGCGCTGGCGGGAGATGAACGCGCCGGGCGCCGTGTCAGGCAGCTCACGGCGCACCCAGCGCAGGAAGTGCTCCGGGTCGTCCGCGAAGGCCCCCATCCGCGCCGCTGGCACGTTCAGCAGGTGACACGGGCTCGTCGTCGAATACGCCAGACCCAGACCCGCCCGCGCACTCCGCTCCACCAAGGCCACGTGGAGCGGCGCCCGCGCGCTCCTCAAGAGGTGCACGGCCAGCAGCGTGCCGCTGGCGCCTCCCCCCACGATGGCCACATCCCACCACCCCAGTGCTCGCACGCACCCATCGTAGGTCCTGACACGCTCGCTGGCATCCTCTGGTGGCGACCGGGTGTCCAAGCGCCGGGCCCGGATGTCCGGCCCTCCTCCCTGGGCAGGGGGTTGGTCCGTGCTCACACTCCGTCGCACACGCGGGGGGAAACACCATGCGCGAGCCCATCATCGACCAGCGTGAGCACGGCGCGGTGGCCCAGGCGCTGCTCGGCTGGCCACTGCCGGAACAGACAGAGGACATCGTCTCCATGGCGTGGCTGGTGGAACGGCTGCGCTCCAGCAGGGTTGACTGGGGACTGCTGGACAAACTGGTGCGCTTCGAGCCCTCGGGCTACACGCGGCAGACGATTGCCCGGACGCCAGCGTGCGAGCTGCTGCTCGTCTCCTGGCTCCCCGGGCAGGCGTCCCGCGTCCATGACCATGGCGGCTCCGGGGGCGCCTCCTGGCTGGTGCGCGGGATGCTGCGAGAGACGCGCTTCGCGTGGGCGGGGGACCGGCTGGTGCCCGAGGTCATCGTGGGCGCGAGCGAGGGCGACCTCCTGGTGGAGTTTCCGGACACCATCCACCGCATCGACAACGTGTCCCGCCATGGGGCGGTGTCCCTGCACCTCTACGCGCCGCCGATGCAGGGGATGACGCCGTACGACGCGAGCCTGGCGCCGGAGTCGCTCAGGCCACCGCGTCCGCTTGCTGCGGAGCGCGAGGCGCCTGGGCGAAGGCGCCGGCCACGGGCAACGTGACGCGGAAGATGCTGCCCCGCTCCGGGCCGCTCTCCACCGTCAGGGTGCCGCCCAGCGACGTCACGATGCCATGGCACACCGCCAGCCCCAGGCCCGTGCCCACGCCCAGGGGCTTGGTGGTGAAGAACGGGTCGAAGATGCGCTCGCGATGCTCCGGGGAGATGCCGCAGCCGGTGTCGCGCACCTCCACCGCCACCCGTCCGGCCTTCGACTCGCAGGCGACGACGTGGACCTCGTTATTCTCCACCTCGCCGGGGACGATGGACTGCGCCGCGTTGAGCAGCAGGTTGAGAAACACCTGACCCAGCCGCGCGCCGTTGCCCTGGACCGGCGGCAGGCCTTCACACTCCACCACCAGCCGCGCGCGGTGCCGCAGCTCGTGCATGGCCATCTTCGCCGCCGTGCGCACCACCGAGCCCAGGTCCGACGGGCCCGTGCCCACGTCCTCCGCGCGTGACAGCGTCTGCAGGTCCCGGACGATGAGGCGGATGCGCTCTGCGCCGTCGCGCGTCTCCGCCAGCGCCTCCAGCACCTCCTGCCGGTCCTGCTCGGACAGGTGCTCCTTCTGCTGCAGCTCCTGGTGGATGTACTCCAGGTTGCTGAGGATGAAGGCCAGCGGGTTGTTGATTTCGTGTCCCACGCCCGCGGCGATGCGGCCCAGCGCAATCAGCCGATCCGCGAACAGCAGCTGCGCCTGGGTGGCGCGCAGCTGCTCCAGGCTGCGGGACAGCTTGACGTTGGCCGCCTCCAGCGCCGCGGTCCGTTCGCGGACCGTCTCCTCCAGCAGCGCCGCCTCCTGTGTGGAGGACCGCGGCGCGCGAAGCCGCACGCCATTCACGGTGGGGCCCTGGAGCGTGTCGAAGGCGCGCCGCAGTGTTCCGCGCCGCTGTGCCACCGCCGACATCAGCATCACCCTCGCTCGCAGCGTCATCGCGTCCGGCTCCAGCGGTGTGGTGTCTGTTCGTGGAAAAACCCCGAGTCGCGACAGACCCGCGTAGTCAACACTGTCATGGCGGTCAGGGGCAAGGGACGGAAGGGTGGTGACAGCGTGCGCCGCAGGACGGAGGCAGTGTGTTCCATCCGAGCACCCGCTGCATCAGTAGGGGCACGGGCCGCAGTCCGCCTGGCAGCTTCCCGCCGCGACGCCGTCGCCGCAACGTTCAGTGAACTGACAGACGCCGTCTCCACAGTGGTGGATGTCCTGTGGCTGCAGACGCGTCGTGAGCGGCTGGAAGGTCCGTCCGTTATACGTGCAGGTTTCGTAATAGGGCGGCTCGCCGTGGGTGGGCGGGTTCTTCTTGTCCGCGTCCCGGTCGAAGGGGAGGGCCTCCGTGGCGGCGCGTTGGCAGAGCGACTCGCAGGTGCCCGCGTGGATGATGGGCAGGCAGTCCGCCTGGGCGGGGTTCGAGGGCAGGCCGCAGGCGCGCACGCTGCTCTCGTCCTCGCGCAGGTAGCCGCGGTCCGTGGCGGCGAAGACGCCGGTGCCGTCGAAGAGGTTGCCGAAGAAGCACGCCTCCCGCTCGCTGAACGTCGACAGCTCCTGCTCCGTGTACGACAAGGCGGCGCCCCGCGCGTTGCGGCCCAGCACGGAGATGGCGACGGGAATCCCGAACTTGTTCGCATGGGCCGCCAGGCAGGCTGAGACGATTTCTTCTTCCTGGACTGTCGCCGGTGCGCCCGTGGCCCAGTTGTGTGCCAGACCCAGGCCTCCTTCCCAGGTGTACTTCACTCCCGTCACCGGGTTGGTGTACTTGCGCTGCTGATTCCCCTTCGCCGCGCACCGGATGATGTAACGCATGATTTCATCGGCGCGTGCGGGGTCCTGGTTGAACCAGTTGGAGAATCCAGTCGTGGACAGCCCATGGGTTGACAAGCCATTGATGGACAGTCCGTTGGTCGAAAGGCCATTGGTTGACAAGCCATTGGTCGACAATCCGTTGCCCGACTCGGCCGACCCGTGGGATTCGCACAACGTCCACGTATCACCCGCGAGCTCCGCTGGACCACATGCCCCGCCTCCGAATCCCAGTGTCAGGCCCAGCAGCCCTCCGGCGATGCGCGGCCGGCGCAGGTGTTTCAGGCAGTGATTGATTCGGATTCCAGACAGAAACGCTGGCATGAGACGCATGGCTTCCCCCGTTTCGGGGAGCGAGCAATGCCTGCTCCCCGGATGCCATCAGTTCCAGCTTCCACGAACTAAAACACTGTCGCTGATGGATGAGACCAGTGTGACGGTGTTCAAGTCGTGAGAAAATATGGCTCGGCGGGAATATTCGGGTGGGGGTCTGCCCGGAGACACCTGGTGTGTGTCATGGGCGACGGCGTCACGCCCACCTGCTCGCAAGCTGATAACAGATACGTGTTTTCCGTCAGCTAATCGCTCTCGTCGAACTCCAGGGCGAGCGACGCCGCTGGGGTGAGCGCGAAGCCATCCGCGGTGCGCAGGCGCCAGGTGCCCACGTCGGTGACGGGGCCTCCCACGACCTCCGACTCCGAGGCGTCGCCGCGCGTCTCCGCCTGGCCCAGGTGGACACAGAGGTGGACGCGGGCGTTCACCGGGTCCGCCAGCTTCTGCGCCATGTCCTGGAGCACCCGCAGCGTGCGCTCCGCCTCGCGCAGGTACTCGGTGCGCTCGGCGCTGGGGGCGCCGTGGTCCAGCGGGTGCACGGCCAGCAGGGAGGTGCCGGACTGGAGCGCCAGCAGGAAGCCGCCGCCGCGCAGGCCCTGCTCGAGCCCATCCAGCACGTCCGCGAGCACCGCGTACACGGCGTCGTCATCCTGGGCGGAGGCGGCGAGGACGACCTCGGCGTGGACGGCCAGCGCCAGCCGCGTGCGGCGCGTGGGCTGGACGGGCTCCTCGGCCGCTTCGCTGAGCGCGGCGAGGAAGGCCGTCACGCTGCCGAAGCGGCGGCTGCCGTCCTTCTCCAGGCAGCGCAGCACCACCGCGTCCACCGCCGGGGACACCGCGGCGATGGCGCTGGGCCGGGGCGCGGGCGCTTCCAGGTGCAGCCGCTCCAGCTCCATCCGGTCCTCGCACTGGAAGGGATAGCGGCCGGTGATGAGCTGATGCAGCAGCACGCCCAGCGCGTAGATGTCCGTGTGCGGGCCAATGGGGCCGCCGCGGAACTGCTCGGGCGCCATGGCGTGCGCGGTGCCCAGCCGCTGGCCGGCGATGGTGAGCCCTTCCTGTGAAGGCTCGGCGTGCAGCAGCTTGGCGATGCCGAAGTCCAGCAGCTTCACCCGGGGGCGCTCACCTTCCTCCACGACGAGGATGTTGCTGGCCTTCAAGTCGCGGTGGACGACGCCCGCACGGTGCGCGGCCTCCAGCGCTCCGCAGACGGGCTCCAGGTACGCGAGCGCGCGCGTCGACGACAGCCGGCCGCGCTCCAGCACCACCTGACTGAGCGTGCGGCCGGTGAGCAGCTCCATGACGTAGTAGGGGCTGCCGTCCGGCATCAGCCCGAAGTCGTACACATCCACGATGTTGGGGTGGCGAATCTGGTTCACCACGCGCGCCTCGCGCACGAAGCGCTTGAGCATCTCCCCCTGGTCCGCCAGGTGCGGGTGGAGGACCTTCACCGCGGCCCGTCGGCCCAGGATGCGGTGCTCCGCCTCGTACACGCTGCCGTGTCCGCCCGAGGCGAGCAGCGCCTTGAGGACGTACTCCCCGGCCAGCGTGCCCGGGCCTCGCTGCGCACGGGAAGGTTCGCTCTGGGCCCGCTCGGATGCATGCAGGTCCGCTCGGGCCTGGATGCGAAAGGTGCTCTCGGAGTCCGCCGCCATGGGGTGCCTCATCCTTACACCTTTCCCCAGGGAGTCTGCGCTGGCGCCGGGTTGAATTCCCGCCGCGCCGCGGCATCGGCGTGTGGGCGTTGGTCACCCATCGGGGAGGACGTGGGCGCGTCCCGCGGGGTGTTCGCTGGCGGAAGGTCTGCTGCCCTGGAGTCGGGGGGGATTGGACGGAGGGGCCCTGGCACTGATGGGATTCAGGGGGCGTGACGCTTAGAGCGGGGATGGCGGGAGAGTGGGGCTTCGGGCGAGCGTCGGGGGGCTGCTACATGACGACGTTGGATGAACTCACGACGTGCGCGGGCCTTGCCTTGGCGCCACCGTCCTCCACGGGAGCCTGTCTCATCCTCATCAGCACCACCACGCCGGCAGCCATCGGCAAGGCCTACCGTCTGGACCAGGGCGAGCACATCATCGGCCGCGGTTCCGACGTCACCGTGCGCATCGACGACCACGGGGTGTCGCGCAAGCACGCGCGCGTCGTTCGCGCGGGCGACGGTGCCTGCCACGTCACCGACCTGGACTCCACCAACGGCACGCTGCTCAACGGCGTGCCCGTCAGCACCGCCGAGCTGATGGAAGGGGACCGGCTGCAGATCGGCACCGTCACCGTGTTCCGCTTCTCCAAGCGCGAAGTCCTGGAGCAGCGGGAGGAGCAGCTTCGCCAGGCGCTGACCGCCGCGCGCGTGGGCATCTGGGACTGGAACGCGCAGAGCGGCCGGGTGACGTGGAGCGAGCAGGTGGACCGGCTGCTGGGGCTTCCCGTGGGGAAGCTGTCCGGCCGCGCCATGGAGCTGTCGGAGGTGGTGCACCCGGCGGACCTGCCGCGCGTGAGCGAGGTGCTGGGCGCCGCGCTGGAGAAGAAGACGCAGGTGGACGTGGAGTACCGCATCGAGCCGCAGGGGAGCGGCTGGCGGTGGATTTCCTGCAAGGGTGATGTGCTGTGTGACGCCTCGGGCGCGCCGGCGCGGGTGACGGGCACGGTGATGGACATCACCGCGCGCAAGCTGGCCGAACAGGAGCTGCACCGCCAATCGCTCATCTTCGAGAGCATCTACGACGGCGTGGTGATTACCGACCTGGGCGGCGGCATCATCGACTGGAACTCCAGCGCCGAGCGCATGTTCGGGCGGCAGAAGTCGGAAGCGCTGGGCCAGACGCTCTTCAGCGTGCTGCACCCGGATGAGCCCGACCGGCTCACCGGCCTGATTCTCACCGCGCTGGACAAGCAGGGGCGCTGGTCCGGAGAGCTGGAGTTCAAGCGCCGTGACGGCACCACCTGCTGGTGCGAGTCCGTCGTCGTGCCGCTGCGCGACAGCGAGGGGCGCGCCATTGCCAACATCATGGTCCACCGCGACACGACGGAGCGGAAGCAGCTCCAGGCGCACCTGGTGGTGGCGGACCGGCTGGCGTCGGTGGGCACGCTGGGCGCGGGCGTGGCGCACGAAATCAACAACCCGCTGGCCTACATGCTCGTCAACCTGCACCTCATCCGCGAAGGGCTGGAGCGGCTGGAGAGCCAGGCGCCCGCGGCGCCCGTGGCGTCGTTGCAGCAGCTGGTGCGTGAGACAGCGGAAGGCGCGGAGCGCATCGCCACCATCGTCCGCGACCTGAAGGTCTTCGCGCGCGGCGAGCAGGAGGCGCGGCTGATGCCGGTGGACGTGCGCCGGGCGGTGGAGCTGGCGTGCAAGATGGCGGACAACGTCATCCGCCACCGGGCGCGGCTGGTGACGGAGTTCGAGCCGGTGGCGCCGGTGGAGGCCAGCGAGTCGCGGCTGTGCCAGGTGTTCCTCAACCTGCTGCTCAACGCGGCGCAGGCGATTCCGGAGGAGGGCACGCCGGGCGTGGAGCACGAGATTCGCGTGGTCATCCGCGCCGGAGAGAGGGACCGGGTGGTGGTGGAGGTCCGCGACACGGGCATGGGCATGGGCCAGGAGGTGCTGGGCCGCATCTTCGACCCGTTCTTCACCACCAAGCCGGTGGGCGTGGGCACGGGGCTGGGGCTGTCCATCTGCCACGGCATCATCGAATCCATGGGCGGCTCCATCCAGGCGGAGAGCGAGCCGGGCCGGGGCAGCACGTTCCGCGTGGTGCTGTGCGCCGCCACGCGCGAGCTGGAGGTGCTGCCGCGCCTGTCCGCCGCCATGCAGGCCAATGCGCGCGCGCGCATCCTGGTGGTGGATGACGAGCCCAACGTGACGCTGGCGCTCCAGCGCTCGCTGGCCGCGGACCACGAGGTGGCCACCGCGAACAGCGCCCAGGCCGCGCTGCGGCTGGTGAGCGACGGCGGCCGTTTCGACCTCATCCTCTGTGATGTGATGATGCCCGGGATGACGGGCATGGACCTGTACCACGAGCTGGGCCGCTGCGCCCCGGAGCAAGCTGGACGCATGGTGTTCATGACGGGGGGCGCCTTCACGCCGCGCACGGTGTCGTTCCTGCGTGACGTGCCCAACGCCAAGATTGCCAAGCCGCTGGACCTGATGCAGTTGCGCGAGCTCGTGGGCCGCTCCGCCGAGGCGGGGCGATGAGCCACCCGGTGAGTGGCCTCTCTGGAACGGACCCTTCGGAGGTCGCGCCCGCGCCCTCCCTGTCCCTGGTGACGGAGCGCCCCGCGGCGCTGGAGTTGACGACGCGCGCGCTGGGCATGGGCCTGCTCATTGGTGGGCTGCTGGCCGTCACCAATGTGTACATGGGGTTGAAGACGGGCTGGTGGGAGAGCGGCTCCGTCACCGCCGCGGTGCTGGGCTTCAGCGCGCTGGCCTCGGTGTCCCGCAGGCGCGGCGTGCCCTATACGCCGTTGGAGAACAACCTCACGCAGACGGCCGCGGCGGCCGTGGGTGCCATGCCGGCGGCGGCGGGCCTCTTGGGCGCGTTGCCAGCGCTGACGCTGCTGGGCACCTCCGTCCCGGGCTGGGGTGTTGCGGTGTGGAGCGTGGCGCTGGGGGTGTTGGGCGTACTCGCCGCGCACCTGTTGCGGCGTCGGCTGGTGGCCCAGGAGGCCCTGCCGTTTCCCACCGGCATCGCCACCGCGGAGCTGATTACCGCGATGCACGCGTCCACGGGGGGCACGGTCCGCGCGGGCCGTGGACGGCTGCTGGCGGGCGCGGGCGCGGTGGCGGTGGCGGTCACCGCCGCGCGGGATGCGTTCAAATGGCTGCCTGGGATGACGGCGCTGCCCGGCACGCTGGCGGGCCTCCCCGCCGCGTCGCTGACGTGGGGCGTGGGGTGGAGCCCCATGCTGCTGGCCATTGGAATGATGACGGGGCCGCGCCTGGGCCTGAGCATGCTGGCGGGCGCGGCGGTGGCGTGGGGCGTGCTGGCGCCGGGGCTCGCGGGCGCGGGTGTGCTGGCGGACACGCGCTACGAGACGCTCTCCGCCTGGCTCACGTGGCCGGGCGTGGGGCTGATGGTGGGCTCGGCCCTGGCGGCGCTGCTGGCTCAGGCGCGCGACTTCCTGAGCGCGGCGCGTGACGTGGGCAGCCTGGGGCGGGGCGCGGCGGTGCCGTCCTGGGCGCTGGGCGCGGGCCTGGCGGCGTGCGTGCTGGCGGTGGTGGTGGGCGCGGCGCTGTTCGGCCTCAGCGTGCCGTACATGTTGCTGGCGCTGGTGCTGGTGCTGCCCCTGTGCGCGGTGTGCGCGCGCGGCGCCGGACAGGTGGACGTGTCCCCCGTGACGCAGATGGGGCAGGTGACGCAGGTCATCTTCGGCGCGCTGCTGCCGGGGGCCATGGCGCCCAACGTCGCCGCGGGCGCCGTGGTGTCAGGCGCGGCCGCGCAGACGGGCGTCAGCATGTGGTCGCTCAAGGCGGGGCACCTGCTGGGGGCCTCCGCGCGTCACCAGCTCGCCGCGCAGCTCGTGGGCGTGCTGGCGGGTTCGGTGGTGGGCGTGCCTGTGTACCTGCTGCTGTCCAGGACGCATGGCCTGGGCTCGGAGGCGCTGCCCGCGCCCTTCGCCCACCAGTTCCGCGCGGTGGCGGAGGTGGCGGTGCGAGGGTTGGACGGGCTGCCGCCTCACGCGGCGCTGGCGGCCTGCGTGGCCGTGGGCGTGGGCGCGCTGCTCACCCTGGTCTCCCGCGGCCGGGCGGCGCGGTGGCTGCCGCTGCCGGTGGCGCTGGGCATCGGCTTCATCCTGCCGGCCTACTACGCGGTGACACTGTGCCTGGGCGCACTGGGACTGGCGGCGGCGCGTTGGCGCTGGCCCCAGGCCGCGGACCGGGACACGTCCACGCTGGCGGCGGGCGCCATCGCGGGCGAGTCGCTGGCGGGCGTGCTCATCGCCGCGCTGATGGCCTTCGGCCTCACGTAGCCGGCGAAGACTCGTGCACCTTCTCCAGTGAGCGGCGGATGCGGCCCTCCATGAGATTGGGCACGTGCCGCGCGCGCTCCAGCGCCTCGCCCAGCACGCGCGCTGCTTCTTCCCGGTCGCCCCGGCGCAGCGCCGCCAGCCCCATCATCTCCAGGACCTCCAGCGGCTCCTGCTCCACGGACACCTGCGCGGAGCGCTCGCGCAGGGACCACCACGCCTCGGGGGCGGCGTCTCGGGTGGCCAGCTCCACCATGGAGAAGAGGACCTCCTCCGACGGGCTCAGCTCCACGCCCGGCGGGCCTTCCGCCATCACCTGCCGCACCTGGGCCAGCACCTCGCGGGCACGGGTGTGCCGGCCCATCCAGGCCAGGGCCCGCGCCTGGAGCAGCAGGGCCCACGGGCGCGACGCCACCTCCGGGTGTCGTCGCTCCAAGGCAATGGCGCGAGCGATGTGGGGCGCCGCGGCGTCGGCGTCGCCGGCCTGGTAGTGCAGCTCACCGAGGTTGTGCTCGGCGAAGTACTCCCAGCCCACCATGCCCAGCTCGCGGCCCAGGTGCATGAAGCGCTCCTGGTCCTTCAGCGCCCGCGTCAGCTCCTTGCGCGCTACCCACAAGTTGCGCCGGTTGTTGATGGCGCTGCCCAGGTGGAAGTGGTCACCGCGCTCGGTGCAGGCGGTGATGACCTCGGTGAGCACGTGCTCCGTCTCGTCGATGTCGCCCAGGTTGGGAAGGATGACGGCCAGCAGCAGCTGCGCCACCACCTGCGTCTCATAGCCAGCATCGCCCAGGCGGCGCGCGCGCTCGGCGGCGGCCTCCAGGGGCATGCGCGCTTCCTGCCACTCACCCTTGCGGAACTGGGCGCGTCCCAGCGCCAGCAGCAGCCGAGCCTGTACGTAGGGCGAGGCCACGGTGGCCGCCAGGTGCTGGGCCTCCAGCGCGCGGGCCTCGCTGCGCGTGTAGTCGTTCACCCAATCCAGCGCCATGGCCTCGTCCAGCAGCAGCTCCACCTCCGTGCGCGTGTGGCCCAGCCGGCGGGCACGCTCGCGGGCCGCGGCGAAGTCCGCCAGCGAGTCGTCATACCGGCCAATGCGGATGCGCATCAGGCCCCGGCCGCGCAGCGCGGTGAGGCAGCGCAGCTCGTCGGTGGGCTCCAGCAGCTCCAGCGCCCGCGTGTACATGGCCTCGGCGTCGAGGAACGCGTGGCGGCCCCGGGCGGACTCGGCCAGGTCGATGGAGAGCGCGGCGGCCTCGTCGCGGCGCCCGGCGGCGGCCGCGTGCAGGGCCAGGCGAGGTAGGCGCTGGCGCTCACCGGCGCCGGCCGCGCTGAGGAAGTAGCGGTAGGCGGCGTGGTGGACGTGCTCGCGCTCGGCGGCGGGCAGGGTGGAGGCCACCGCCTCGCGCAGCAGCTCGTTGCGGAAGCTCAACCCTTCGTGGCGGTGGGATACCAGCAGGCCGGAGTCCAGGAGCCGCTTGGTGGCGTGGCCCGCGTCCAGGGGGAATCCGCCCGCGGCGCCTTCGCGCTCCAGCTCACGCACCACGCCTTCGGCCGTGGCCGCGGTGAAGTCCGTGCCCAGCATCGCGCACAGGCGCGCGTGCGCGGCCAGTGATGGCGGCAGCGCGCCCAGCTCGCGGTCCGCCAGCCACTCCACCAGCCGCAGCTCGGGCACCTTCTCCAGCCCGTCTGTGACGAGGTACCAGCTCCCGCCTGGCGCGCGCTGGCGCACCAGGCCCTGGCGCTTGAGGCCGCGCACCAGCTCCACCAGGTAGAGGGGGACGTATTGCGCGCGCTCGACGATGCGCTCCACCGCTTGCGCGGGCACGTTCTCCACCGGCTTGAGCAGCAGGCGGCACAGCGACTGCGCCTGGTCGGCCGCCAGCACCGGCAGGGCCAACGTGGCCTGCTTCGCGGCGCGAGTGCCCCAGGTGGGACGGCTCTTCTCGAAGCCCGGGCGCGCCAGCACGCACACCCACAGGGGGACACTGGCCTCGGCGAGGCAGGCGTACTCCAGCGCGTCCAGCGCCGTCTCCTCCGCGAAGTGCGCGTCGTCCAGGACGAGGCACAGCGGACGCTCGCGGGCATTGGCGGCCAGCAGCTCACCGGCGGCGCGCATGGCCAGCGAGCGAAGCGCACCGGGCGCGGCGGCCCAGCTCTGGAGCTCCGGACCACCGGGCGTGTACCAACCCAGCGTGGCGGCCACGCCGGGCCACAGCTCGGTGCCCAGCGTGGGGCCCAGGCGCTGGAGGATGGCGGCGCGTGTCTGCTGCTCGGTGTCCGTGTCGTCGCGCTCGAAGGCGTTGAGGGCGCACCGCAGCAGCGTGCGCAGGGTGCCGTCGGGGTCGCCCTGCACCGGCTCCCGGGAGCGCGAGCAGTACACCCGCGCGTGGGGCAGCAGCAGGCGGAGGCGGCGGGCGAGGGTGGCGGCCAGGTGGCTCTTGCCCAGGCCGCGCTCGCTCAAAACGGTGACGATGGTGGGCGTGGCGCCGCCCACCGCGGAGCGTGCGCTCTCCAGCAGCTCGGCCAGCTCCGCCTCGCGGCCCACCAGCACCTCGCTGCCCAGTTGTAGGACGGTGATGTCCGGACGGGGCGCGGCGCCTGGCGGCGCGGGGCGCAGCAGGCCCCGCAGCTCCGGCACCTCCATGCAGGGCACTTCGGGCACGGCCTCGGCGGCGGCGGGAGACAGCAGGAGGCCATGGGCCTCGGGCCCGCTGGGATAGCGGTCCTCGCGGGACAGGATGGCGCCCAGGTAGCGCGGCGCGCCGGTGGGGCGGCGCTGCACGGTGACTGCGGACACGTCCACGAGGCCGTTGGGCGACAGGCCCCGCTCCGCCAGCCCTTCCGCGGCGCGCATGGCGCGGCGCACCGGGTTCTCTCCCGCGTCCGGGTCGAAGACGGCGGCGATGCGCTGGGCGTCGGAGAAGGCCAGGTGGCCGCCATAGGAGGCCAGGGCCTTCTGGAGCGATACTGGGTTGGCGCGCGAGGTGAGGAACAGGATGGCGACGGAGCGGCGTACCTGTGCGGGGCGCGGCTCGCCCGGCGCCGCGGGCCGAGGCGTCGCGGGCTCGGTGGCGCGGAGGGCGTGCTCGAAGGCCTCGCGCAGCGCGCTGCCCAGCGCGGCGGCGTTCTCCGGACGTCGGGCGGGCTCCTTCGCCAGACAGCGCAGCACCACCTCCTCCACCGCGGGCGCCACGGGCGCGAAGTCGGACGGGGGCGGGGGGCGCAGCGACAGGTGGGCCTGGAGCACGTCCGGGGTGGGGCCGAAGAAGGGCGGCCGTCCAGTGAGCATCTCGTAGAGGAGGACGCCCAGCGCGTACACGTCCGTGCGCGTGGAGATGTCCGCGTTGCCCGCACATTGCTCGGGGGCCATGTACTCCGCGGTACCGGCGAAGCCAGACGCGTCACTGGGCGTGGAGGCATCGCTGGGCTGCGAGGCGCTCTCCGTGGTGGCGCCCCGCACCAGGCCGAAGTCGAAGACGCGCACGCGGCCCGTCGCTTCGTCGACGAAGAGGTGCTCCGGCTTGAGGTCGCAGTGGGCGAGCCCGTGCGCGTGGACCTGGGCCACCGTGTCCACCACGGCCAGCGCGCGGGGGGCCAGCTCTTCAGGGGGCAACGGTCCCGGGGCGCGGGCCAGCCGGTCCGCCAGGGTGGGCAGCGGCACGTACTCCATGGCCAGGAAGCGCGCGCCGCCCGTCAGCGCGCCCGCCTCGTAGAGCGCGGGCACCGTGGGCGGCCCGAGCACGCGCAGGGCCTCCGACTCACGGGCGAGCTGGGCGCGGCCCAACCAGTTGCTCCCACGGGCCACCTTGATGGCCACACGCAGGCCGTCCGCTGCGCGCAGGGCGCCCAGCAGCACGCCGAAGCCCCCCTGCGCGAAGACGCCGTCCACCTGGTAGCCCGGAACAGCGGGCACAGGGGACGGCGAGGGCGTGTCTCCCTGAGGAGGCGGTCCTGGCGGGCACGGCGCATGAGAGCCTTCCCATCGCCGTCCGCATGTCTGGCATCGCGGCACGGAGGGGACTCTACGTCAGGTGTCCGCCGGTTTCAGAACCCCCGGGGTCGTCTACGTACCATCCCGGGGGTCCAGAGTTTCCCACCACCGCGCTCAGCGTTCCGGGACTTCCACCGCGCGCAGCAGCGTGGACTCCGAACCCGGCATGCGCACGCGCAGGAGCAGCGCGGCGCCGGGCTTCGCGGACGTCAGCGCCTGGGCGGCGTCCGACACGCTGGCGATTTTCTGGTCGCCCACCTGGACCAGCACCATGCCCGGCACCAGTCCTCCGCGCTCGGCGGGGCTGCCCGGCTCCACGGCCACCACCTGCGCGCCGCCGTCCCGCGTGTCCGACAGCTGCACGCCCAGCCGCCTCGGCGCGGAGGCGGACGCGTTGCGCGGAAGCACCTCTTGCTCGCCATTCTGCGCGGGCCGCGTGCCCAGGGTGACGTCCATTGACTGCGCCTTGCCACCGCGCAGCAGGTCCACCTTCACGCGGCTGTCGGGCTGGAGCAGGGCCACGGCGCGCGTCAGCCCGCCCGCGGACTCCACCGGCTTGCCGTTCACGGAGGTGATGACGTCCTCCTCGCGCAGGCCGGCGCGCTCGCCCGGGCTGCCGCGGTTGACGCCTGCCACCACCGCGCCCTTCATCGCTTCCAGGCCCAGCGCCCGCGCCAGGTCCGGCGTGAGGTCCTGTACGGCCAGGCCCAGCCAGCCGCGACGCACCACGCCCGTCTCCTTGAGCTGCGGCAGCAGCGCCTGGATGAGCTTGCTGGGCACCGCGAAGCCGATGCCCGTGGCGCCGCCGACGATGGCGGTGTTCATGCCCACCACCTCGCCCTGCATGTTGAAGAGCGGCCCGCCGGAGTTGCCGGGGTTGATGGCGGCGTCCGTCTGGAGGAATTCGTCATAGGGGCCCGCCTGGATGTCGCGGGCCCGCGCGGAGAGGATGCCCGCGCTCACGCTGGACGCCAGGCCGAAGGGATTGCCAATGGCCATGACGGCGTCGCCCACGCGCAGCGCGTCCGAGTCCCCCAGCGGCACCGCCGGCAGGTTGCCCGGCGCCCCCTTCAGCTTCAGCAGGGCCACGTCGGTGAGCGGGTCGCGGCCCATCACCTCCGCGTCGAAGGCACGTCCGTCATCCAGCTTCACGCGCACCTGATCGGCGTCCTCCACCACGTGGTTGTTGGTGAGGACGATGCCGGAGGCGTCGATGATGAAGCCGGAGCCCGCGCCCTGGCGCGCCGGGCCGTTGCCTTCGCCGCCGAACCCGGGCGGCAAGCCGAAGCGCTCCGCCATGCCGGGTGGCAGGCGCTGCATGGCGGCTGACCTGCGGGGCCGCGCGCGCACCTCCACGTTGACCACCGCGCCCTTCACTGCGTCCACCAGCGGCGCCAGCGAGGTGATGCCGCCCTGGCTTCCGGCCACGGCCGGATTGAAGAGCGCCTTCTGGATGGGCGGCGCCGCCTGCGCCGGAACAGCGGCGGCGACCTGGGCGGTGGGAGCGGGCGGCGCCGCGGACGCGGAGCCAATCGCCTGGCCGCAGGCGCCAAGCGTCGCGGCGGGAAGAAGGACCAGTGCACTGAGGAAGCGGCGGGAGGGGAGCGAGCAGGCCATCGTTCGTTCTCCAATCGAGAGGGAAAATGCCGGTCCAGGCGAGGGGCCTGCGCGAGAAAGGTCCCACCTTGGAGGGGTGGAAGGTGATGCCCTGCGGCCGACTGTCCCCCGACGTCAGCAGCGGTCATCGCCATGGGGCTTCTTGCGTGAGCCCCGCGCCCGAACCGATGCTGGGAGGCATTGCAGTTGGCGGGCCAACGCTCCTCGCCCTCGGGATGCCTCGGAGCCACGGCCCGTGCGTGCCCCAGGTGCCCCATCATCCCGGGGCAAACTGCCCCGGCTTGGGGCATTTCTCCCCGGGGCAACGTGCCCCGCCCCAGCTTCTGGGGCGCCAGCGGGTCATACAGCGGGTGGAGGACCTGTCCGGAGGGTCCCTCACCCGGGCCGGCGCGCTGTCCGGGTGTGCCGCGCCTGTCCCAGAAGCGGAGCGCCTCCTTATATGAGCGACAGGGATTGGGGTTCCTGGCGGCCCAGGCATGGGAGGCGAGCGAGCCCCCGCGGGCCGGCTGGCGGGCGGGCAGGGGCCAACGCTCCAGGGGCCATGGCGTGGCACGGCGGATGCTCTTGCGTTGGGCGCCCGGCGCCGCCCCGTCCCGAAGCGGGGAAGGGGCCCAGGTGCCGGGCGTGCCCACCACACCACAAGGAGCAGCCATTGATGGGGCCAGACGAAGTCACGGCGGTCAGCGACGAGGTGCGGGAGTGGCCGCGGTCGACGCGTGAGTGGGTGTCGCGCCGCAGCGCTCCGCGCATCCTCCTGGGGGAGGACCAACCGGAGATGCGCAGCCTGCTGCGACGGGCACTGTCCCGGCGCGGGTATGACGTCGTGGAAGCCCCGGACGGCCCGGGGTTGGTCAAGGCGCTGGTGGACGGACTGCTCGCGCAGCAGACGCAGGTCCCCGACCTCATCGTCACCGACGTGCGCATGCCCGGCTTCTCGGGCATCGAGGTGCTGGCCCGCCTGCGCCGCGAGGGCTGGACGACGCCCGTCATCCTCATCACCGCCTTCGGCGATGCTCAGCTCCACCAGGAAGCGGAGCTGCTCGGCGCGGCACGCGTGCTCAACAAGCCCTTCGCCATGGAGGATTTGTGCGAGGCGGTGGAGACGCTGGTGCCGCCTCCGCGCTGAGCCTTCACGGCGCGCGTGCCCCCACTGTTCACCCTGTGTCGTGGGCCCGGCGCTAAATCCGATGGACGCGGTGGGACGGGTGCTTGCACCCTGACGGGCCTGGGTCCAGGCTCGCGCGGGGCGGTGGGCGTCGCACGAACCGCTTCACTCGAGGCGTCTCATGCGGATTCCATCCTCGCTGCTGTCCTTGCTCGCGCTGGGTGCGGCGTGCCATTGCAGCCCCACGAACCGGCCGGTGCCGGATGCGGGAGGCGGCGTGCAGGAACCCGTGCGGCGCGTGGCGCACATCATCCGTGAGTATCCCCACGCGACGAATGCCTTCACCCAGGGACTGGTGTTCCACCAGGGGCATCTCTTCGAGAGCACCGGGCACCAGGGGACGCTGCGGCAGCTGTCGCTGGAGAGCGCACAGCCGGTGTGGATGGAGCGCCTGGGGAACATCTTCGCGGAGGGCCTGGCCAGCGACGGCGAGCGCCTGTACCAGATTACCTGGACCGAAGGCCTGCTCTTCACCTGGAGCGGCATGCCGCCGCGGCGCGAGCGGACCACGCGCTACTCGGGGGAAGGCTGGGGCCTCTGCTACTGGGACGGGAAGCTGGTGCGCAGCGATGGCGGCACCATGCTCACCTTCCACGAGCCCGACGGCTTCGCCCTGCTGGGCGCGGTGCAGGTGAAGCTGCGCGGCCAGCCGGTGGAGCTCATCAACGAGCTGGAGTGCGCCAACGGCGTCATCTACGCCAACATCTGGCACAGCTCGGACGTGCTGGAAATCGACCCCGCCACGGGCACGGTGGTGGGCGTCATCGACGCGTCGGCGCTGACGCGCGCGGTGGCGGGGCAGGTGACCAACCCCGAGGCGGTGCTCAACGGCATCGCCGTGGAGCCAGGCTCGGGCCGCATCTTCATGACGGGCAAGCTGTGGCCCCGCATCTTCGAGGTGCGCCTGGACGCGGTGGACTGACGTCAGCCCTTGCGCGTGTCGTCGTCGCGCTCCAGCTTGCGGTACAGCGTCTTGCGGTCGACGCCCAGGATGCGCGCCGCCAGCGTGCGGCTTCCGCCCACCGCCTCCAGAACGCGGTGGATGTATCGCCTCTCCAACTGCTCCAACGTCACCAGCTCCGAGGCGTCCTGCGTCTCCGGCACCACGCGCGGCTGGCTGTAGTTGCGGACGCGCTCGGGCAGGTCGTCCACGGTGATTTCCTCGAAGGAGGTGAGCGCCACCGCGCGCTCCAGGCAGTTCTGCAGCTCGCGCACGTTGCCCGGCCAGCCGTAGGCGAGCAGCCGCTGGGCCGCCGCGGGGGACAGGCCCAGCACCCGCTTCCCGGTGCGCGAGGCGAACTGCTCGATGAAGCGCTGAGACAGGGCCAGCACGTCGTTGCCGCGCGCACGCAGCGGCGGCAGCTCCACGCCGATGACGTTGAGCCGGTAGTAGAGGTCCTCGCGGAAGCGGTCCTCCTCCACGGCCAGCTCCAGGTCGCGGTTGGTGGCGGCGACGATGCGCGCGTCGAAGGGCACCTCCGTGTCGCCGCCCACCGGGCGCACCGTGCGCTCCTGCAGGGCGCGCAGCAGCTTGGGCTGGAGGGTGAGGGGCAGCTCGCCCACCTCGTCCAGGAAGAGGGTGCCGCCGTTGGCCTGGACGAACAGGCCGGTGCGGGCGGCCTTGGCGTCGGTGAAGGCGCCCTTGGCGTGGCCGAACAGCTCGCTCTCCAGCAGGGCCTCCGGCATGGCCGCGCAGTTGATGGCGACGAAGGGCCCGTCCTTGCGGCGCCCGCGCGTGTGGACGGCCCGGGCCGCCACCTCCTTGCCGGTGCCGCTCTCGCCGGTAATCAGCACCGTGGAGTCCAGGTCCGCCACGCGGTCGATGAGCGCGTAGGCCTGCTTCATGGCGGGGCTCTCACCCACCACGGTGCCGCTGTCCTCGCGCCGGCCCAGCTCCTGGCGCAGCCTGCGCACCTCTTCCCGCAGGGCGCGGTGCTGCACGGCGCGCTCCAGCACCAGCACCAGCGCGTCCACGTCGATGGGCTTGGTGACGAAGTCGTACGCGCCGGCGCGGATGGCGGCCACCGCCGTCTCCAGGCTGCCGAAGGCCGTCACCACCACCACGGGGATGTCCGGGCGGTTGAGGGCGATGCGCTCGCACAATGCCAGGCCGTCCATGCCGGGCATGCGCAGGTCGGTGAGCACGACGTCGAAGTCCTCGGCGGCCAGCCGCACCAGGGCCTCGTCCGCGGACGGAAGCGCCACGGGCGTGAAGCCCCGGCGCGTGAGCCCCTTCTCCAACATCGCGCGCATCTCGCGCTCGTCCTCGACGACTAGGACGCGGCCTAGCATGTGTCCTCACCCCTTGGCAGGTAGATGGAGAAGCAGCTACCGCGTCCGGGCTCGCTGCGCACGGCAATCCAGCCGCCATGCTCCAGCATGAGCCCATAGGAGACAGACAGGCCCAGTCCGGTGCCCTCGCCCACGTCCTTGGTGGTGAAGAAGGGCTCGAAGACGTGGGACAGCACGTCCTCGGGGATGCCCTGGCCCTCGTCCTCCACGTCCAGGCGCACGTAGTCCGCCTCGGGCCCGCCCACGTCCGGGGGCGGGGTGCTCCGGGTGTGGGCCGCGCGCACGCGCACCGTGCCCGGCTGCTTCATGGCCTGCACGCCGTTCATCACCAGGTTGGTGAGCACCTGCTGCACCTGGCCCGCGTCCACTTCCACCGTGAGTCCCGCGGGGATGTCCGTCTCCAGCGTGACGCTGTTTCGCGCCGCCATGGAGCGCAGCAGTGACAGGGTGCGTTCGACCAGGCCCTGCACGTCTTCAGGCGCGCGGTGCGGCTTCCTCCGCCGCGCGAAGTCGAGGAGCTGACGGATGATGGCCGTCATGTGCTGGGCCTGCTGCGAGATGATTTGCGCGCACTCGCCCACTTCCTCGCCCTCCGCCTCGCCGGAGGAAATCATCTTCGCCCGGCCCATGACGACGTTGAGCGGGGTGCCCAGCTCATGCGCCACGCCGGAGGCCAGCTTGCCCACGGTGGTGAGCCGGTCCGCGTGTCGCAGGTGGTCCACGGCGGACAGGCGCGCGGCCGTCTCCGTGGCGAGGCGCGAGCGCGTCTCCTCCAGTTGCTCGCCCATGCGGTTCATGGCACCGGCCAACGTGGTGAGCTCGTCGCCGCGGCGCTGCGGGAGTGGCACGCGGGCGGTGAGGTCCCCCTCGCCGATGCGGTGGGCCAGGGACACGAGCTGGTCCACCGGCTCGCCCACCAGCCGGCGGCCCATGGCCATGGCGGCCACGATGAAGCCAATGGCCATGGCGGCGGTGGCGGCGAAGGTGCCCATGACCACGGTGTTGACGTACTTCTGCTGTTCGCCCAGCGACTCGGTGATTTCGATGGCGCCCAGCCGGCCGCCGATGAGCACCGGCGTGTACGAATGCAGCAGGCCGGGGTCCACGGCGGGGTCCACCATGGAGCCGTCCTTGCCCTGGAGCAGGGTCGCGAGCAGGCGCGGTGGGAAGCCGGTGAGGGCCGGGGTGCCGGGGCCGCCATCCAGCCACACCCAGCGCAGGTGGACCTGCTCCTGGAAGCGGTTGGCCTGGTGGAGCAGGGTGAGCGCCTCGCGCTCCCCGGCCAACTGCCACGCCTTGCCGATGGAGCCAGCGAGCGTGTGGCCGAGCAGCCGGTGGTCATGCTGCATGTCCAGGGCGGAGCGCTCGAGCTCGCGGCGGACCTGGACGTACTGCAAGCCCGCCATGACGGCGATGGCGAGCAGGACGAGGGCGAGGGTGAACTTGCGGGCGAGTCTCACGGGCGGTTCGAAAGAGGCTGCTCCGGTCCGTGCGCCTCGAGGGGGAGGGAGCGCACGGACCGGAGGTGGGTTCTCACAACGTACCGCGAGTGCTGCAACAAGGAAGGCGGTGTTTGCCGCACGAGCCCTCGCCGGCTGTCGGGACGGGCGGGCCGTACTTCCTTGGGCTCACGCAAAGCATCCGCTGTGCCAACGGATGGGATGCGTTGTCTCACTCGGGGATTCGTGTGCCGTGTCCCGCCCTGGACGGGGCAGATTGCCTCGGTGAGGGGCAGGATGCCCCAGCGCCCCTTGTCAAAGCCCCTTCGTTTCGTAGCTGGATGGGGCGTCGACGTGGAAGGCGAAGTCCAGGGTGCGTTTTTCGCCCGGGGCCAGTTTCACCTTCCAGGTCGCGATGCCGTCGCTGGACTGGAGCGTGTAGCCGGCGGTTGTCTCGGGCTCCAGGGCCACCTTCACGTCCTCCAGCTCAGACACGGGGAAGTGCTCGGAGAGCTCCACTTCTTCCGGGTGCGCGCGGAGGTTGTTCAGCGTGAACTGGTAGGCGTACCGGAAGCGCTGCGTGTCCTTGAACAGGCCCTTGGGGCGCTGGAGTTCCTCCACCACGCGGCGCTCCACGCGCAGGCCTTCCTCCACGCCGAAGGTCAGCTCGAAGGGGGCGCCTTGCGCCACGTGTTCCAGTGTCTGTCGCCCGATGAAGCCTGTCCCCCGGTAGAGGTCCACATCACCTGGCAGCAGCGGGAACGCGGCGGCGTTGCTCAAGCGGGCCACGCGGAAGACGACGGGGTGCAGCTTGGGGATGGTGCGCCAGTGGAACGCGGCCTTGAGCCGGGTCTGCGCCACCTGTATCCGCACGGCATGGCCATCGCCGGGGATGCTCACTCGCGCTTGTGCCGCGAACTGCACGGACAGACCCTGGGGGACGGCTTCGAGTCCCTTCGAGACCGTCGCCGTGGCGGTGCCGCCAGCGTTGGCGTGCTGTGGCTGCTCGTCGCGGCGCACAAGCACCTGACGCTCCTTCGGCCGTTCTTCCGCCAGGACATACAGCGGCTGGATTCCTGGAAGGGTGGCGTCCCGCTGCGGCTGCGCGGTGGACAGCACCAGCTTCGCGTCCGACCAGTCCTCTCCGGTGGATTGGCGCACCGTGGCCAGCGTCGTCAACTCCACCGTCCGGGTACTGTCGTTCGCACGAGCCTCGTAGGAGGGCGTCCAGCTGGCGTTCCCCATCAGGTACGTCAGCGCCACGCGGGCCCGGGTGCCTCGGGGGCAGGAGAGTCGCACCTCGACGTGGCGCTCTCGTTGTTCGGAGGCGGTTCGGAGTTTCTCCAGTTCGGTGTCTACCTCGGCGAGCTGTTTCTCCATCGCGCGCTGTCTGGCCATGGCGTCCTGGCCCTCGGTCATCGCGCGCCGCCTCACGGCCATGGCCGAGTCGAAGGCGGCCGCCCACGCGCGCGTGTCGGGCTTCGCGTTCGTCATCTCATGGGTGACGCGGTACACGGCGACGTCTGTGTATCCGCTCGCGAGTGTCTGGAGGTCGTTCGCTCGCGCCGCCGCGTCGCCCAGGGCGGCCCGCTCACGCAGCAGTGCGTCTCGGCGTGCCTCCAGCCGGGTGCGCTCTTCGCGATGGGCGTCCTCGCGCGAGTGTTCATCGGTGATGAGCCCTTCCACCGTGGCACTGTCGGCGTGGGCCCGGAGGCTGTCTGCCACGGCGGAGAGGGGAACGGCCTCGAATCGGGCACGTGTGGGACCTGTGCAGGTCACGGTCTCTTCCCGCGTGACCTGCGCACGGTCCGGATACACCACGACAGTAGACACCTTGGCGGCCGCGACGAGCGCCCACAGCGTCAGAGGTAGGGCAGGCATGGTTCGGTCCTCGGGCTAGTTCTGGTACCTCTGGTACAGACGCCAGCCCTTGGGGCGGCTCAGGGTGTATTGGAAGGAGACGGTGGACTTGCTGGACGGTGGCACCACCACGTCCCACTGGAGCTTTCCCGTTCCCTTGTCGAACTGGGGAGAGGGCCCGGCACGGACCAGCGCCACCTCCACTTTGCCGTCTTTGTTGAGCGGAAGCTGGTCCACCACGCTCACTGCCAGGGGGAAGGGGTAGGGATTGGGAACCTCGATGGTGACTTCGTACGTGCCCACCTCATCCTTGGAGATGAAGCCTTTCTCCGACTCGACGAGCCGTACGTCCCGGGCGCTGCGTACCGCGCGGTCGATGCCCAGTGGCAGGGTGAAGGACTCCCCGGGAACGATGGTTGTCAGCGTTGCGGTTCCGGCCGGGTCGGCGCCCACGAAGAGCGATGCATCCCCCCCTGGAAACACGTTCCGGGATGGGCCCTGAAGCGTTGCGACGAGGTACGTGTTCGGCGAGAGCGCAGGGAATATCTTGCGCTCCACCTGCACGGGCCAGGACTCGGAGACCAGCGGGAGGCTGCGTTCCCCCTTGTTGCTGAGGAGGGTTTCCGGGTGCTGTGAGGAGAAGGTGAGGTTGTAGCCTCCCGCAGCAGCGACTGGCGACTCCGGGGCGAAGATGGGGGGGCGCCAGCCAGGCGGTGGGGTCAGTGACATCGACCGCTGAATGGAGCCGTCCCGATTGGCGACCGGGATCCGCTTGATGAACTCCTGATCGATGTTGACGCCCATGGTCGTGGACCCGACGTCGATGGTGGGCGGGCGGCCAACAATTTCAATGGCTTCGTTTAGAGAGTCGGGAAGCAGCTCCGCATTGACTCGTAGTGTGCGGCTCGAGCGGAGCTGGATGGAGTTGCGGGCATAGGGCTTGTACCCCTCACGCTCGTACCGCACGGTGTAGGCGCCGGAGGGGAGCCTGGGGAGGAGGTACTCACCCTTGGCGTCCGTCACCGTCACGTGCTCCGCCTCACTTGATGAGGAGGTCGCGGTGACGACCACATCGGAGAGCGTTTGCCGGGACTGGGCGTCGATGATGGTACCCCGGATGGCCCCCAGTCCTCCTTGTTCGCGTTGCGCGGTGACCTGCGGCTTCGAGGCTGCGGGCTGTGTCAGGCCCCGCTCTCCGGCAAGTCGCAGCAACTGCGAGCGCAGCATTTCCTCGGCTGAGGCCGTGGTCTGGGACGGGGTGTTCGAAGCGTCCGGCGCGGGTTGAACGGACTCTTCATGAGGACGCGGCGTGGGAATGAATCGCTCCCGAATGCCCAGCTTCCAGGTGCTCAGTTTGGGCAACTCCATGGCGTTGGCGGGCAGGGCGGTGCTGAGCGTGAGCCGTGCGCTCTCCCAATCCTCGCCCGTCTCCTGGCTCACGCGGCCGTAGAAGGCCATCTGCATCCGCTGCGTCTCGGGTTGGAACTGCAACTCATAGTGGGGATACCAGCGGGCACTGGTGGCGAGGTACGTCAGCGCCACCTCCGTGGCGCCTTTGCCTGTGAGCGTGGCGGTCACTTCGACACCGGGCTCGCCGAACGTCTTGCCCAACATCGTGGCGCGCTCCTTGTACTGCTGCTGTTCCTTCTGGAGCGTCGCGGATTGCGCCTCCAGTTCTCGCATCCGGGCCTCCATCCGGGCCACGTTGTCCACGAGGAAGGACACTGCGGCGTTCCAGGTGGTGGGCGGAGTCTGGGCGCGCGCGGCTTCGCTGTCGGACTGCGCCGAGGGACGAACCCGCCGGAGCGCTTCAATCTGCGCATGGTGGACGTTTCGTTCAGCCGTGATGCGAGCGAGCGCCGCGTCAATTTCCTCCATGCTCGCGATGAGCTTCCGGGCTTCGTCATGGGAGAAGGACTCTCCCTTCACGATGCGCACGTCGACGTGGGACACCTCCGCGCCCTCGGCTTCGACGCGGATGGAGTCCGTATCCACGTTCTTGGGCAGCTGGGGAAACGTCACTCGCCGCGAGCCGGAAACCGTGAGGCTGCCGGAGCGAACCACCTGCGCCTGGTCGCTGTAGACCGTGACAGACGTGACGGGCGCATCGAGCGTCGCCCCCAACACGCCCACGGCCATCAACCCGAGTCCGAGGATGAGCATGCGTCCATGCTGGCGATGGACGCATGGACAATCACGTCATGGTTCCCGCACGAAATCCTCACGGAGGAACCGGCGCCGGAGCGTGCGCGTGACTTCCGCGTCCCACCGGGCGGAGAACACCTCCACGAAGGTGCGGCGGAAGCGCAGCGCGCACGCCAGGCACAGCAGCGTGGTGAGCAGCCCGATGACCGCGTTCTGCCAGGAGGCCAGATTCCACTGCCCCTCCCAGAACCACTCCCGCATGCTCGTGGGCCAGTAATAGTAGATGGGCCAGCCCGGGCCGCTGCCCGCGAGGTCGCAAAGCAGGTGCAGGTGGAAGGCGAAAAGGGACAGCGCCGCGACCCGCAACCGCTGGCGCGCCAGCGCCGCGCAGACCACCGCTGTCACAATGGCACCCACGTACCCGTGGAAGATGACATGGTGGTACCTGACGTAATACGCCTCGCCCGCGAGCAGCGTGAGCCCATCCAGGTCCGGTGCCAGTCCTGCGCAGGTGACGAGGATGCGGTCTCTGCGCTCACGCAGGCCCTGCGCCGCGAGCCAGGCCAGCTCGGCATGGACGATGGGATTCATGGTCGCCGCAGCCTATGCGACGACCGTGCCGCGCTTCACCCCACCACGGGCGCGCGCCGGGGCGTGCCGAGCAGCTCCAGCGTGCGCATCGCCACGTCCACCAGGGAGGAGGCACACGGGTGGCAGCCTCCACCGCAGCAGCCCGGCCATTCACCCTCCGGGTCGCGCAGCAGGGGATACACGCAGCCCCGCAGCGAGTCCGGCAAGCCGACCTCCTCGCACGCGCGGCGCAGGGCCGTCTGCACGGCCGCGTCCTTCACATCCAGCACGCACCGTTCATAACGCCCGGGCCAGCAGGCGCCAGCCCCCGGTGCAGGGCGTGCCCTTTCTAATTGCCTAAAATCATTAGGGGCCTTACGAGGCCTGTGCCGTGCCTACTCGACCTCCCACTTCCCCGACGCCCGCGGCGGTGCCGCGCTACGAGCGGCTCCGGCGCCTGGCGCTGCGCTTCCCCGAACTCGACGCGAGCGCCATCGAGACGTGCATCACCTTGCTGCGGGCTTCGCACGACTTGTCGGGGGCCTATGAGGCGCACCTGGGTCGTCACGGGCTGTCGATGGGGCGCTTCATGGTGCTGGTCCGACTGCTCACCACCGAGGACGACGACGTGGAGCGCGTGAGTGGGCTCACGCCCGCGGACCTGGCGGAGAGCTCCGGCGTCAGCCGGGCCACGATGACGGGGCTGCTGGACACGCTGGAGAAGGACAACCTCATCTCCCGCGAGGACCATCCGGAGGACCGCCGCATGTACACGGTGCGCCTCACGTCCAAGGCCCGACATCTCATCGAAAGCGTGTTGCCGGACCACTACCGGCGGATTTCCGCGTTGATGGCGCCCTTGAGCGAAGAGGAGCGCACGACGTTGCGGACGTTGCTGGCCAAGGTCACCTCAGGGCTCCCCCTGCTCAAGGAGCCCTGACTCACGACCTTGCCGCGTGGGGCCCGCCGTATCACCGACAAGCCCCGCGATGACGAGGCCGCTCAGCGCTTCGCGTGGGCGCGCGCCTGGGCGGGCTTGCGGCGGCGGGCGAACAGCGCGGCGAAGGAGAGCAGGCCCACGGCGGCCGTGATGGGCACACCCGCCGTTCCGCCGCCGGAGGCATTGCAGCCCCGAGCTCCGTCGGAGCCCAGCGGACTCTCCCCGGAGAGGATGTCCTCGGGGGTGGTGACGCCCCAGCGGGTCTGCGGCTGCGTGTCGGGCGTCCGGACGATGGGCCCGTCGGGGAGCTCCTCGGACGGCGCGTCCTCACCCGGCTGCTCAGGCGCGGGGATGGTGGGCTCGGGCACTGGTGCGGGGGGCGCGGGGGCCGGCTCCGGTGTCGGCGGCATGACCTCCTCCAGCGTCGAGGCCATGGTGAAACCGTCGTGGTACACGCTGGCCTCGGGACGGATGGCGTCGTCGCGGTACAGGCCCAGCTTCAGGTAGTTCATCTCCTTGCCGAACTGCGTCGCGACATAGGTCTTCGGCACGACGACCTCGTTGTTGTGCCAGAGCTGGACGAAGCCCGTCTTCGCGTTGGGCGACCACTTCACCTGCAACACGAAGTCGCTCCAGTCACCGCGCTTGAGCGGGGCCGTCCACAGCACCTTGCCCTTCACGCCACCCACGCGCATGTGCATCTCTTCGCCGCGCACGTAGAACTCCAGCGGCGGCGAGCCGCAGCAGCCCTCCTGGTGCCACTGCGCGAAGACCTGCCAGCTGTCGTCGAGCGGGTAGTTGGCGGGAAAGAGGGTGCTCCACTTGTAGTACCAGGTGGAGTCCGCCTTCTCCTGGCTGATGTAGAGCAATTCATTGCGATTGCCGCTGGCGTTGATGGGGTCATCACCCTGGCGCACCGTGGCCTTCAGCGCATAGCGGCCCTCGCGGACCACATCCGTCACCACCTGGAGACGGCTGTTGGAGACGCTCTGACTGCGCGTCCACTGCGAGGTATTGCCCGTCTCGAAGTCGCCTTTCCACACCACGTCCGCGGAGGCGAACGAGGGAATCAGAGACACCAGGGCGGCGAGTCGAAGCAGTTGCGTCAAGCGAGGTCCTTTCGTTCCAGGTTGGCGCAGTGGGACACTCAGGCGGACGTGCTACTTCCCGCTCGTGCCCTCTCGTAAAACCCTCGGGCGGGCGTGGGCCCGCCGTCTCAAGTGCGGGGCGAGCCAGCGTGCGGGCTCCTGGCGTCATGCCGGCTTGGGACAGTCCGGAGGCAGTGATTCCGGAGGGATGCGCGGAGGACCTGCACTCAAGGTTTTCGGCGCAAGCCGTCTCCAGGTCAGGCCGCCTGGTTCACGGCCTGACCACCCGGCGAATCGTGGGCGGGCAGTAGGGGAGGTGGGTTGGAAAAAGCGGGAGAAATGCCGCGGGTGGCAATGAGCCAGGCGTCTGTTTCTGGTCGCCCGGCCTCCGCCGGAAGTCGGTGGGGAACGGTGGATGGTGTACAACGCGGTAGTTGGGCGGCTGCTTGGGGGATGGCGCCCGAGGGGGCAGTATGTTGAAGCCGGCGTACGACAAAGTCCTGGTCCTGGCGCTGGCCACGCCCGTCTTGGTGCTGACCGTCCTTCTTGCCCGCACGCCCTCCAAGGGCAGCGGCGCACCTGTATCAGCGCAGTTCTGGGCGGAGCGGCGCTCCGCGTCACGCATCGAGGCCCGGCTCACGCACCCCGAAGCGGACCGCTACCGGCCACGCATGTCGGCGGGCGGCTGCCCCGTTACTCCCGAACCCATCCCACTGCGAGACCTCGCCCGGCTGGAGGAAGCGGGCGACCTGTCCGGTATCGCCTCCGCGTATGCCCTTCAGGGCGAGTGGAACCAGGCGGCCTCGTTCCTGGAGCGCATGCCCGCCTCTCCGGACCGCGACAGTGATTTGGCCGCGGTGTACCTCGCCCGCGGCTCGCATGAGCAGGCCTTGCGGTTGCTGGACGGCGTGCTGAAGGCGCAGCCGAAGCATGCGCAGGCCATGTGGAACCGCGCGCTGGTGCTCCAGGCGATGGGGCTCACGATGAAGGCGGCGGACACCTTCGAACAGGTGGCGCTGATGGGTGAGTCGGGCTGGAGCCGCGAGGCGAAGGCCAACGCCCGCGAGCAACGCGACGCCACGATGGAGCGCGCCCGCCGGTGGAAGGAAGCGCGCGCGGCCACGCTGGCGCTGGTGGATGACCCTCAGGCACCTCTTCCGCTGGAGGCGGCCCGCAAGGACCCTGGCATCGTCCGGCAGGCCTTCTATGAAGTGGTCCGCGCGGCGCCGTCGAAGGAGCGCGTCCTGGCCCTGCTGCCCCTGGCGCAGGAGCTGGACCGCGGTCACGGCGGCACCGCGCTGACGGACTACGTCAAGCGGGTGAGCGGCCGGAACTTCACGCGCCGCGGCGTGCTGTCGCGCGAGTACGCGTCGCTGGTGCGCGGCAAGCTGAACCAGCCGGACAAGCTGCTGGAGCGGGTGCTGGCGTCGGGAGAGGACGACCTCTTCCTGGGCACGGCCCAGCACACGCGGGCCACGCGCCGCATGTTTTCGCAGGTGGTGGAGCGGGCGAAGCGCCAGAACGACCCCTGGTTCAACCTCTACATCGAGCGTGAGGAGGCCATCCGCGAGACGGCCGAGGGCCAGTGGTGGAAGGCCGAGCAGCGCATCTTCAACGCGCTCCAGCGCTGCCGCGAGGGCGGCCTGTCCGCGCGCTGCGTGGACCTGGAGCTGCGCCTGGGCATCCTCTACGCCGACCTCCAGCGCCTCACCGAGGGCGAGCAGCATGCCCGCACCGCCTGGGCCTGGGCGCGCCAGCTCCGGGAATGGGACATGGAGTTCACCGCCCTGGAGGCGCTGGCCGCCATCACCCGCTCACGCGGGGACTTCGCCAGCTCGCGTGCCTATGTGGAGGAGTGGTCCGCCCGCGGGCACGACAACTGCGTCTGGCCCCGGGAGAACCTGGCCCACACGTACTACCTGGACAACCGCATGGACGACGCGCGCCGCGAGGTGGACGCGAACGCCGCCTGCGAGAAGGAGCCGCTGAGCCTGCTGTTCGCCGTCAACCTCGCGGAGCTGTCGCGCACCCGGCCGAAGCCTGGGGACGAGGCGTTGCTGCGGCAGGCCCTCACGTGGGCCGACCACAGCAACCCCATGCCCAGCGACGCGGTGTATGCCCGTTACGTGGAGGGCCGCTTCCTGCTGGATTCCGATAGAGCCCGGGGGCTGGCGCTGCTGCGGCAGACCATCACCGAGGCGGAGGCGTTGCCTCGGGGAGATTCACTGGCGCGCGAGGCCTGGGCGCTGAGCTATTCGTCGCTCGTCACGGACGCGGGCAAGGCGGGCGAGTACGCCCAGGCGCTGGAGTTGATGGCCGCGCAGCTCGGCACGCCCGTGCCTCAGCGCTGCGCCCTGGCGGCGGCGGTGCATGGCGAGCGCACGGTGCTGGTGGCGCGCGGGACGCAAGGCCAGGTGCTGGGCCACTACGAGACGGATCGGCAGGGGCCATTCAGCCGCGCGGACACCTCGCGGCTGGTGCCGGATCGGCTGCGTGAGGTGTTGCGTGGCTGCGAGCGCGTGGACGTGCTCGCCTGGCCGCCTGTCTTCGGCCGCACGGACCTGTTGCCCCCGGAGGTGCCCTGGAGCTTCCGGCTCGGCCGCACGGCCCAGCCGCGCACCGCGCCCAACGCCCGGCGGCTCGTCGTCTCCAGTGTGGATGCGCCCGCGCTGCTCCAACTGCCGCGGCTTCCTCCGTGGCTGCCTTCCCAGGACCCGGAGGCGGTGCCGCTGCAGGTGCTGTCCGGCTCGGACGCCACGCCCGCGCGCGTGCTGGCGGACATGCGGGACGCCACCGAAATCGAAATCCACGCCCACGGCATCATGGACCCGGCGCTCTCGGATGCGTCGCTGGTGGTGCTGTCCCCGGAGACGAGCGGCCGCTACGCGCTCACCGCGGACGTGGTGCGGCAGCAGAAGCTCACGGGGGCGCCCATGGTGTTCCTGGCGGCGTGCAGCGCCGGCCGCGCGGCGAGCACCACCACCAGCCACGAGCCCTTCAGCCTGCCCGCGGCCTTCATCGACGCGGGCGCGCGGGCGGTACTGGCCTCCACGGTGGACATCCCGGATGCCGCCGGCCGCTTCTTCGATGGGGTCCGGCGCCGCATCCGCGAAGGCGCCGCGCCGGCGGTGGCGCTGCGGGACGAGCGTCAGCGCTGGTTGGAGCGGGACAGCCGTGCCGGGTGGACCCGGCACGTCATCCTCGTGGAGTCATATTGAGTGCAGGCGGCCGCGCGGTGCGGCCGTCTACTGCGGAGTCCTCAGGTGCGTGTTGCCTCCCGGGAGCTGGAAATGATGGAACGTGACAGTGGCGCTCACGTCCAGTGCGCGCACCCAGTGCCACCACCCCACGGGCAGGAAGAGCAGCTCGCCCGGCTCCACCACGCCCTCCAGGACGGTGGCCTCGCCGTAGAGCGGGAAGCTCGCCGCGTCCGGGCTCGCCGCGTCCACGGAGCTGAAGGTGCCATGGCGCGGGTAGACGAGGTGGCGCTGGAAGGACGGCACCAGCCGCACGTGCTTGCGGCCCATCACCTGGCCCAGCAGCACGTTCATGTTGTCGTGGTGGAGCGGGGTGACGGTGCCCGGTGGGCCCAGCAGCAGCGTCGTCATGTCGGGACGCAGCTCCGGGTCGATGATGCCGGCGGGCGCGCGGATGTCCTCGCGCAGCCGGGCCAGTCCGTCGCGCTTCCAGTTCTCGTTGCGCGGCACCATGTAGAAGTCGTTCGTCTCGCCGCCCGTCTCCACCCGCTGGACGTAGTCGCGCAGCTTCACCACCTGGCGGTGTTTGTCGGGCTGCGAGGCATGGTCCGGGTTGGTGTCGCGCCCGGACATGATTTCCACCTCCACGTCCCCGAAGCGCTCCCGGAAGTCCGCGAGCGACCAGCGGCGCATCGCCGGCCAGTCCTCCATGAAGCCTTGCAGCACCACCGGCTGGTGACCGAAGTAGTAGCGGGTGAAGAACTCCTCCGGGCTCACCCCTCGGCGCTTCTCCAGCGTCACCGCGCCGGACTGGCGGTGCAGCTCCGCGTAGAGGTCCGCCAGCGCCTCCAGCCACTCGTAGCGTCGGCCAATCCGCCGCGCCGCCACCACGTAGGGGTGCGCCTGTGCCGCGGCGATTTCCCGCTGCGCCAGCGAAGCCTCCACGCCCGCATCCACGAGCACCCGCTGCGCGTCCTCCGCGCTCACGCCCAGGGCGAGGTTCTCCGCCAGCCAGGTGTGCCACTCCAATGCCAGGCGCGAATCTTCCCTGTTCATTCAGAACTCCGTGAATTCCATGTCGCGAGTTGCCCCGTCAGATGCGCGGGGTTGGCGCGTGTCATGATAAGGACTGTACGTGTTGCCGTATCATCCATGTCTAGCTTTCAGACCATCCCCATCGCGAGGTGCGAGCGCTCATGACGCCCGTCGAATCCCTTATGGCCGGTAGCTTGGATTCCGAGTCCGGTGAAGCCCATGTCAAGAACACCTACGTCAACTGCGACACGGCCAGCGTCGCCCCGCGCAAGCGGCTCCCGCTGCCGCCGCCAGCAGTTCCTCCCCTGGCCGGGCCGGAGCATCCGAGCGCCAGCTAGGCCCGCTGATCTCCAGGCCCGGGCGGGGATTTTCACCCTCCCGGGCATTTTTCTGCCCGGGGCCTTCTTTTTTTCTTCTCAAGGATTGGGCCGCTGCGCGTCTTTGACTGGGTAACGCGCAGGCGCGCATGTGAGTGGGGCTGAATGTCCAACCTCTTCAACCGGGAACGGAGGCGCTTCGAAGCGTTCATCCGTCAGCATCGGCCCAGCCTTCTGGGGCTGGCCCGCCGGTTGTGTGCCCGCTCCAGCCTGGAGCCGGAGGACCTCGTCCAGGAGACCTTCGAGCGGGCGATGCCGGAGTTCGAGCATCTGAAGGACCGGACGGACTCCGCGGCGGCTGCGTGGCTGTGTACGACGATGACGAACCGCTTCCTGGACTATTGCCGCCGCCAGCGGACGGAGTCCCGGGGGATGCCACACCTGGCGCTGGTCCAGGACTTGGCGCTGTCACCGGAGGAGACCCAGGAGAACTGGGAGCTGGTGAGCACCGACGCCTTCCAGAAGGCCATCGAGCGGCTGAAGCCTCACCTGCGTGACGCCTACCGCCTGCACGCGGAGGGCAAGCGCTACAACGCCATCGCCGAGCATTTCAATGTTCCCGTGGGCACCGTGGGCAGCTGGCTCACCCTGGCCCGTAGGGATTTGAAGGAACTGCTGCTGCCCCAGGTGGCGGTAGCCCGGGAGCAGGGGGCCACGAGCTCATGACGACGCCATGCACCAATCTGCACCTCTTCGTGGACGGAGAGCTGTCCGCTCCCGACGCGGAGGTCTTCCGCCAGCACCTGGGACGTTGTCCTGAATGCGAGGCGGGGCTGAGGGACCTGCTTCAATTGGAGCTGCTGGCCTCCCGCGCCCTGGGTGGTAGCGCCAGCGCCGCCGAGCCGCCGCCCGCGAAGGTGACGCCGCTGCGGCCGTGGATGCAGCGGATGTCCCGCACGGTGGTGCCGGTGGCGTTGGCGGCGGGGCTGGCGGCGGTGGGCGTGTTCCGTCTCCAGGCGCAGCCAGAGGCCCCCACCGACGTGTGGCTGGCGGGCGCGGACGTGCGGACCTTGGAGGCGCGGCTCAGCCACCCGATGGCGGACCGCTTCCTGCCCTACGAGCCGATGCGCGGCACGTCCGGCGCCGCGAACCCGCTGCCGCTGCGTCCCCTGGCGGAGCTGGAGGAGCAGCAGGACTTCCGGGGCATCGCCGCCGCCTATGCGCTGCGCGGGGACTGGCAGCAGGCGGAGTCCTTCCTGGCGCGGGCACCGGCCTCGGCGGACCGGGACAATGACCGCGCGGTGGTGGCCCTCAGCGGTCAGCGGTGGGAAGAGGCGCTGAACCTGCTCGGTGGCGCGCTGCGCCAGGAGCCGCGGCATGCGCAGGCACTGTGGAACCGGGGGCTGGCGCTGCGGGGACTGGGCCTGCTGAAGCAGGCGGAGGCGTCGTTCCGCGACGTCGCGTCGCTGCCGGGCCAGGCGGCGGGCTGGAAGGTGGCCGCGGAGAAGCGCGCGGACGAGATGCGCGCGCTGCGTGACGCGGAGGCCGCGCGGTGGCAGCGCCTGGTGCGGGAGACGTGGACGCAGCTCACCGAGAAGACGGCGGATGCGGCGTACCTGGTACGGCAGCAGCCCGCGGTGACGCGTGCGGCTCTCTATGAAGCGGTGCGTACGGCCACTTCGGCGGACGCGGTGGCCTCGCTGTTGCCGCTCGCCGCGGCGTTGGACCAGTTGGGTGAAGGCACGGTGCTCCAGGACTACGTCCGGGATGCGGCGTCCCGCGACTTCAAGGTGCGTGCGCCGCTGGCGGAGGACTATGCGCGGCTGGTGAAGGGGGCGGTGGTTCCCGGTCTGCTGGAGCGGCTGCGCGTCTCCCAGGAGACGGACCTGTACGTCGGCGCGCTGCTCCTCACGGGCGAGGCCGCCCGGGATGCGGAGTCGCTCAAGGCCCTGCAGCGCTATGCCCATGGCTCCAGGGACCCGTGGCTCAACCTGCTGGCCGAGCGTGAGCGGGCCCGGAGCGAGGAGGCGTCCGGCCGCGCGGCCAACGCCGAGCACCTGCTGCTGGCCACGCTCCGCACGTGTGGTGCCTACAACACGCTCTTCCCGTGCGCTGAAATCAACTGAGCGCTCGCTTCGGATGACGTCGCGCGGAGGCCGGCCTGCGACAGGGCCGGCCTCTTGCTTTTGTGGGCTTCGTGCAGGCGCGTGTCTGGCACCGGGCGAACGCGGGACTCGTGAAGGACGCCCCTGGCGTGTCGTGGCAGGCTCTGGCGGTTGGTTTCTTTCGCCCAGGAGTCGGCCGCCATGCCCCTGTCACCCCCTCGGAACATGAAGGACTACGAGGCCACCCGCCGGGACTTTCGCTGGGAGCGGCCCGAGCACTTCAACTTCGCGGCCGACGTCAGCGACCGGCACGCCGCCGAGCGCCCGGAGGCGCTGGCCCTGCTGTGGTCCGACGAAGCCGGGCAGGAGCGGCGCTTCACGTGGGAGGACTTGCGGCGGCGCTCGCTGCACGCGTCCCGCTTCCTGACGGAGCAGGGGCTTCGCCGGGGGGACCGGGTCTTCATCATGATGCCGCGCGTGCCGGAGTGGTGGTTCCTGGTGCTGGGCTGCATTCGCGCGGGCATCGTCTTCATGCCGGGCACGCCCATGCTCACGCCGAAGGACATCCGTTACCGGTTGGAGGTGGCGGAGGCCCAGGCGGTGATTGCGGACGTGAGCTGCCTGGAGCGCTTCGACGGCCTGGTGGGGGCGGCGGGCAAGGTCCGCACCTGGGTGTCGGTGGGCGAGGGCGCGCCGTCGCCGTGGGTGCGCTACGTGTCCGGTGTGGCGGAAGCGGGCGCGGGCGCGGCCTTCGAGCCCACACGCGCGGATGCGCCGCTGCTCATCTACTTCACGTCCGGCACCACGGGCATGCCGAAGATGGTGCTGCACACGCAGGCCAGCTACGGGCAGGGGCACGTGATTACCGGCCGCTACTGGCTGGACCTGACGCCGGAGGACCGGCACCTGACGCTCAGCGACACCGGCTGGGCCAAGTGCGCGTGGGGCAAGCTCTTCGGCCCGTGGAGCCAGGGTGCGTGCAACGTCGTCTATGACTTCCGTGGCCGCTTCGAGCCCGCGAAGCTGCTGAAGGTGCTGGAGACGCAAAAGGTCACCACCTTCTGCGCGCCGCCCACCGCGTGGCGGGCGCTGGTGCTCCAGGACTTGAAGGCCTTCGACATGTCCTCGCTGCGGCACACGGTGAGCGCGGGCGAGCCGCTCAATCCGGAAGTCATCGACACGTGGAAGGACGCCACCGGGCTGCACATCCATGAGGGATACGGGCAGACGGAGACGGTGATGATTGTGGGCATGTTCCCATCGATGGCGCCGCGCGTGGGTTCCATGGGCAAGCCGTCCCCGGGCTTCACGGTGAGCGTCATCGACGACCAGGGCCAGGAGGTGGCGGACGGGCAGGAGGGGGACATCGCGGTGCGCGTGGCGCCCGAGCGGCCCGTGGGGTTGTTCCAGGGCTATCTCGGGGACGACGCGGCCAACGCGGCGTGCCGGCGTGGCGACTGGTACGTGACGGGAGACCGGGCCGTGCGCGACGCGGACGGCTACTTCTGGTTCGTGGGACGCGCGGATGATGTCATCAAGACGTCGGGCTACCGCGTGGGGCCCTTCGAGGTGGAGTCCGCGCTGCTGGAGCACGACGCGGTGGCGGAGTCGGCCGTCATCGGTGTGCCGGACGAGAAGATTGGCCAGCGGGTGAAGGCCTTCGTGGTGCTGGCGCCGGGGCATACGGCATCCCCGGCGCTCGCGCAGGCGTTGCAGGAGCACGTGAAGCGGACGACGGCGCCCTACAAGTACCCGCGTGAAATCGAGTTCGTCACCGAGCTGCCCAAGACGGTGAGCGGGAAGATTCGCCGCGCGGAGCTGCGCGCCACGCGGACGTAGCGGGCGCGCCGTCAGGCTTCGAAGAGGACGGGGAAGCCCAGGAGCGCGCTGCCCTCCTGGGTGAACCAGCCCTCCGCCACGGCCGCGTGCTGGGTGAGGGTGTGGATGTCGCGGAAACGGCGCTGGAGTGATGCGCCATCGCGCACGGACGTGGCGCCGCCCGCGTGGTAGCAGGCCGTCACGACCTCGGCGGCTGTCTCCACGGCCCACGTCAGGGTGGAGGACACCTGCGGCGCGAGGGCGAAGGCCTTCATCGGGGACTGCTGGCAGGCGTCCCAGAACACCTCGCCCATGCGGCGGAGGGCGTCGTGAGCGGCGCGGGCGCCCGTCTCCGCGCGTCCCAGCCGGTTGCGGAACACGGGGGAGTCCACGAGCGAGGTGCGCGCATACAGCCGGCGCTTGCCCGAGCGGGCCAGGGTGAGCAGGTCGTCCACCGCGCCCTGGGCGATGCCCACCGCCACCGCGCCGATGTGCATGGCGTAGTGCAGCACCGGCACCACGAAGTTGGCGCCCGGCACGGAGGGCTGGCCGGTGAAGATGTCGAAGGTGCGTTGCTGGGGGACGAAGGCGTCGATGGCGATGTCGTGGCTGCCGGTGCCGCGCAGGCCGAGCACGTCCCAGTGCTCGATGATGCGGACCTCGCTGGCGGGGAGCAGCATGGCGCGCGTCTCGGGCAGGCCCTCGGCGGGGCCAGCGCGGGGCTTGCCGTCTGGGCCCAGGACGACACAGTTGCCGAACAGCCATTCACTCTGGCGGCAGCCGGTGGCGAAGTTCCAGTGGCCGGTGACGCGGTAGCCGCCGTCCACCTGCACGGCCTTGCCCTGGGCATTGAAGGCGCCGCCCACGGTGGCATTGGGCCCGGCGGCGTAGACGGCGTCGAACTCCTCGCGGAGGAGGAGGGCGAAGAGTTGGGGGCTCTCCGAGGCAATCATCATCGTCCAGGCGGTGGAGGCGTCCGCGCGGGCCAGCTCGGAGAGGACGTCCAGCCCGGTGACAAGATTCAGCTCCAGCCCGCCATGGCTGCGAGGGACAAGCATCCGGTAGACGCCGATGTCCTTCAGCGTGGCGATGACGTCCAGGGGGAGCTGCCGTGCCTGCTCAATCTCCCCGCTGCGAGCGGAGAGGGCAGGGGCCAACTCACGTACCGCATGCAGCAGGTTCGCTCCGGCATCCAGCGTCATGGTCGAGGCTCCGGAAAGAGAGCTTCAAAGATGCCTGATGCTCGATGTCTGTGAAAGGTGCAGTGCGCTAATCGTTTCAAGTCCTGCTCGCCAGGGCATTGCATGAGCAGGAATTGCTGTGTTTGTGGCCCGGGCGTCCTGGTGAACGCCCGGGTCAAGCCGGCCCCGTGCTACTTGCCCCACTCCGTGTGGACGAAGCCCGCTTCCGGTCTGTCCTTGCGCTGATACGTGTGCGCGCCGAAGGCGTCACGCTGCGCCTGGGTGAGGTTCTGCGGCAGCTCCGCGGTGCGGTAGCTGTCCAGGTACGCCAGCGAGGAGCTGAACACCGGCACGGGGATGCCCACGCGCGTGGCTACGCCCACCACCTGCCGCCACGCGGGGGCCATGCGCTCCAGCACCGGCGCGAAGGCGTCGGACACCATCAGGTTGGGCAGCGTCGGCTGTTGCAGGAAGGCCTCACGCAGCGGCGTGAGCAGCTTCGCGCGGATGATGCAGCCACCCCGCCAGATGCGCGCCAGCTCCGCCAGGTTGATGTTCCACTGATACTCCTGGGACGCCGCCTGGATGAGGCGCATGCCCTGCGCATACGTCACCACACGCGCCGCATAGAGCGCGTCATGCGTCCACGCCGCCAGCTGCGCCTGCTCCTCCTTGCTGAGCTGCCCCACCGGGCCGTTCAGCTTCGGCGCGGCGGCCACGCGTTCGTCCTTCATGGAGGACAGGATGCGCGCGTCCAGTGACGCGGCGATGGAGGGAATCGGGACGCCCAAATCCAGCGCCACCTGCACCGTCCACTTGCCGGTGCCCTTCTGGCCCGCCTTGTCCAACACCAGGTCCACCAGCGGCTTGCCCGTCTCCGGGTCCTTCTGGCGCAGCACCTTGATGGTGGTCTCCAGCAGGAACGAGCCGGCGATGCCATGGTCCCACTTGGACAGCAGGTCCGCCAACGCGTCCGCGTCCAGCCCGAGCCCGCGGCGCAGCACGTCATACGTCTCCGCGAGCAACTGCATGTCCGCGTACTCGATGCCGTTGTGCACCATCTTCACGAAGTGCCCGGCACCGTCCGCCCCCACGTAGGTGACACACGGCCCCATGTCCGTCATCGCGGCGATGGCTTCGAACACCGGACGCACCAGCTCGTACGCCGCGGGAGCACCACCCGGCATGATGGAGGGGCCGTTGCGCGCGCCCTCCTCGCCGCCGGACACGCCGACGCCCAGGAAGTGGATGCCCTTGGCCTTGCACTGCTCCTCGCGGCGGCGCGTGTCCAGGAACCACGAGTTGCCGGCGTCCATGATGACGTCGCCTTCCGCCATCAGCGGCAGCAGGCGCTCCAGCATGGAGTCCACCGCCGCGCCCGCCGTCACCATCAGCAGCACCTTGCGCGGGCGCTCCAGCCGCTGAACGAAGGCCTCCAGCGACTCGGTGCCCCAGACCTCGGGGTGTCCGTGCTTGCGGTGCATCTCATCGATGCGCTCCACATGCCTGTCCCACACGGCCACTCGGAAGCCGTGGTCCGCGATGTTGAGGGCGAGGCTCGCCCCCATGACGCCCATTCCCGCCACGCCGAACTGCGCGCCCGCTGCCTCACTCATCGTTGATTCCTCCTGGAAGGTTCGCGACTGGGAGCCCTCACCGCCCGGCGGCGGCGGGGTCCAGCATCCACTCCGAATTCGTCACCCGGGCGGCGGGGAGGCTCAGGTCCCCCGCCAGCGCCCGGCGCACCGTGTCCTGCTTGCCCGCCCCTGATACGAGGGTCAGCACGTGCCGCGCGGACCGCAATACCGGCAGCGTCAACGTCATCCGCCAGGGCGGCGGCTTGGGCCCCACCACCGCCAGGACGCGCTGCTCGGATTCCTCCAGCGCGGGGTGGCCGGGGAAGAGGCTGGCCGTGTGCCCGTCCTCTCCCATGCCAAGCAGCACCACGTCCAGGACGGCAGGCAGCTTCGCCGCGTAGTCCTTCGCGGCGGCGTCCCGGTCCTCGCGCTCACCCTCCATGCGGAACACCTGTGACGGCGACAGCCGAAGAGGACGCAGCAGGGTGTCCTCCACCATCCGGTAGTTGCTGTCCGCGTGGTCGGGCGGCACGAAGCGCTCGTCCACGAAGTAGACGTCCACGCGCTCCCAGGGAAGCACCTGCGCCGCCAGCGCCCGGTACGCGGGCCCCGGCGTGCTGCCGCCCGACAGGGCCAGGCTGACGCGACGCTGGGTGGCGAGCGTGTCCTGGAGCGCGCGCGCCATCCACACCGCGGCCTCCCGGGGCAGGGATTCGGTGGGCACGACGTGCGTGCGCGCGGCGCTCACAGTCCGGTCCACCGGCGGCCATCCCGGGCCAGCAGCGCAGCCGCGGCATCCGGGCCCGCGCTGCCACCGGTGTAGCCGTGCGCCGGTCCGCCCTCGCCGGACTCCAGGGCTTGGAGGATGGGCGTCACGAAGGTCCACGCCTGCTCCACGCTGTCCTGCCGCGCGTAGAGGGTGGCGTTGCCGCGCATGCAGTCCAGCAGCAGGCGCTCGTAGGCCTCGGGGACCGGCCGCTGGAAGGTCTCCTGGTAGTTGAAGTCCATGGTGACGCCCGCGATGTTGACGTCCTCGCCAGGCACCTTGGATTCGAAGGAGAGCGCGATGCCTTCCTGGGGCTGGATGCGCAGCGTGAGCACGTTGGGCTGCAGCCGCTGGCAGGTGGCGCCTTCCCCGGAGAAGAGGCTGATGGGCACCGACTTGAAGTGGATGGACACCTCCGTCACGCGCCGCTTCAGCTTCTTGCCCGCGCGCAGATAGAAGGGCACGCCCGCCCAGCGCCAGTTGTCGATGTTCATCTTCATGGCGACGTAGGTCGGCGTGCGCGAGCCGGCCTTCACGCCCTTCTCCTGGAGGTAGCCCTCGTACTGGCCCGCCACCACCGCGCGGGACACCTCGCGGCCCTCCATCGGGCGCAGCGCGCGGATGACCTTGTTCTTCTCGTCGCGGATGTCCTCGGCGCCGAAGGACACCGGCGGTTCCATTGCGCACAGCGCGAGCACCTGGAGCAGGTGGTTCTGCACCATGTCCCGGATGACGCCCGTCTCGTCGTAGAAGCCGCCACGCCCCTCCACGCCCAGCGTCTCCGCCGCGGTGATTTCCACGTGGTCGATGTTCTGCCGGTTCCACAGCGGCTCGAAGATGGCGTTGGCGAAGCGGAAGACGAGGATGTTCTGGACCGTCTCCTTGCCCAGGTAGTGGTCGATGCGGAAGATCTGCCGCTCGTCCAGCACCGCCGCCAGCTCGCGGTTGAGCGCGCGGGCGCTCTCCAAATCGTGGCCGAAGGGCTTCTCGATGATGAGCCGCTGCCACGGGCGCTGGTCGGCCTGTTCCTGGCGCTTCAGCAGCCCCGACTCCGACAGGCCGAGGAGGATTTGGGGGAAGGTGGAGGCCGGGGTGGCCAGGTAATAGAACTGGTTGCCCTGGGTGCCGAACCTCTGGGCGACCCGGTCGAGCTCCTCGCGCAGGCGCACGAAGGACTTCGGGTCGTCATAGCCGCCGGAGATGAGCTCCAGGCGCGGGGCGAAGTCCTTCCAGACGGCCTCGTCCAGGGGCTGGGTGCGGGCGAACTTCAGCAGGGACGCCTTCACATGCTCGCGGAAGGCCTCGCTGTCTCCTTCGGAGCGGCTGAAGGCGACGACGGCGAAGTTCTCCGGCAGCAGGTGGTCTCTCGCCAACTCGAAGAGGGCCGGGAACAGCTTGCGCTGGGCCAGGTCTCCGGTGGCGCCGAACAAGACCAGCGCGCACGGGTCGGGCCGCCGGGCGCGGAGCAGCGGGTCTCCTTCTCGGGGATGGGTCTCGATGTGCAGGCCCTGATGCGCGTCCATTCGCTGCCTCCCTCCGGGTTGGGTCCGGCGGGCACCTTACGCCTTCCGAGTGGTCACCGGGCAAGTGCGAGTGCGGGCAGTGACGCCGGTCCGACGTTGCGGAGCGTGCCTGCTCCGCGCTCTTCAAGGCAGGCAGAGCAACTGGTACCGTTGGGTGTCGTGCTGCCTCACTTCGCGCAGGTCGACACGGCACGCCTGTTCAATGTCTCCGAAAGGCGACACCCGACCCCACAGACGGCGCAGGCGGCTCTGCTTCGCCTTGAAGTCGTCGGGCGATGCGTAGGCGCGGATGTTCTTGTAGTGACCTTCCAGCACCTCGCAGACGCGGCGAGGGTCGGCTCGCGCATACTCGCCCCGTCCGTGGACCTCGATGTAGAGGATGGGCTTGTCCGGACGTTCGAGCGTGGCCCGCATGCCGGCCAGCACGTCCAGCTCGAAGCCCTCTACGTCGACCTTCACGAAGTCCACGCGTGACAGGCCCTGCTTCTGGACGAAGCCGTCCACGGTGACGACCGGGACGGTGATGCCCTCCGCGCCCTCTTCGGGAACGTGTCCGTTGAGGCCCGTGGCGAAGGTGATGACGCCTTCCTGCGAGCCCACCGCCGCTTGGATGGCCTGGCAGTCGCGCAGGTGGTTGTTCCGGAAGTTGGCGTCCAGCTCCGCGTAGTTCTCCGGCTCGGGCTCGAAGCTGAAGAGCTGTCCCAGCGGGCCGATGCGGCTGCGCAGGTACATGGACAGGTAGCCGATGTTGGCCCCCACGTCGAAGGCCACCATGCCCGGCCGCAGATGCGGCGCGATGAGCGGGAGGTCCGACAGGAAGTCGTCGCCCTGCAGGTACAGCAGCATGTGCGTCGTGCTGCGGTGGGCCTTCAACGTCAGGTCGTAGCCGAACAGCCTGCGCTGGACCTCGAGCGGCTGCTGACCATTCAGTTCCAGCAGCAACCGCGCCGTGCGCAGCTGGCTGAAGGGGACGAACGTGTGGGCGAGTCGGGCGGCTCGGAGCGCGGGGTCGATGGGACGCATGGGGGCGCTCCCGTCTTTATGGCAGCGGAAGGTCCACGGGCAAGGAACGGCGGATTGCCCTTGGGGGCAGTCCCCATGGCGCCCTTCAGTCCGGCTGTCTGGATGGGAGGGGCGCGGCCGTGGGAAGGCGGGGCTGTCAGGAGAGGGGCGTGGGATGGGCCCGAAGGTGGTATGCCTGGGGCCTCGCCATGAAGTACGCCGTCACGCTCTGGTTCTGGGTCGTCTTCCTGCTCACCGCCCCGGTGCTGTTCACCCTGGGCGCGTTGCTGCTCGTCGTCACGTACCCGTTCGACCGGGACCGGCGGCTCTTGCACTCACTGGTCTGCCGTTGGTGCTACGGCCTGTGGCTGCACGCGTCCCCGGGCTGGCGCACGCGAATCGAAGGCCGTGAGCTCATTCCGCTCGGGCCCTGTGTGATGGTGGTCAACCACCAGTCCGCGGCGGACATCCTCGCCGTCATGGGCCTGTTCCATCCCTACAAGTTCGTGGCGAAGGCGTCGCTGTTCTCGCTGCCACTGGTGGGGTGGATGATGACGCTGCTGGCCTACGTGCCCATCGTCCGGGGCTCGTCCACCGCAATGAACCAGCTCCTGGACCCGTGCCGGCGCTGGCTCCGTCGTGGCATGCCGGTGCTCATCTTCCCGGAAGGGACGTACTCCAAGGGCGGGCAGTTGCTGCCCTTCAAGCGGGGCGCCTTCCAACTCGCGCTGGAGGAGCATGTGCCGGTGGTGCCCGTGGTGGTGGAGGGCACGCCAGGGCTGCTGGACGGAGACGGCCCCTGGATGAGTCCCACCGCCTCCATTCGCGTGCGCGTGCTTCCCGCGCTGCCGCCGGAGTCCTTCGGTCCGGACTCACAGGTGTTGGCCACGCAGGTTCGCACGCTGTTCGAGCAGACGTTGGCGAAGACGGGCTGATCGTCTCCGCGCACGCGCCTGTCGACGGTCAATCCCCTCTCCTGGTGCAAACAATGGGGGGCGGAAACACTGACACAATCCAATACAGGATGGGTGAGCCCTCGCGAACGTATCAGGCGTGCTGAGGGGCACATTGCGCGGGGGAGGGCAGCGCGAGTGAGCTATCCTCAACAGTCATGCGCTCTACTTTGATGTTACTTGGGTTGTTAGGGCTGTCTTCGCCCGGATGGGCCGCGGTGCCCTCCGGCTTCGTGGAGACGCCCTTCACCTCCAATACCCTCACGCAGGCCACGGGGATGGCATGGGCGCCGGACGGTTCAGGCCGCCTGTTCATCACCCGCAAGACGGGCGAAATCCGGGTGGTGTCGCTGAAGGACGGCCAGCCCGAAACCCAGCCGGGAAACAGCACGCTGGTGACGCAGGTGTTCGCGACGGAGCCTTCCGTCTACACCAGCAGCGAGTGGGGCCTCATCGGCATCGCGTTCGACCCGAACTACGTGGTCAACCGCTACGTCTATTTCTTCGTCACCGTCTCCGCGTCGGAGCAGCAGATTGTCCGCTACACGGATGCGAACAGGACGGGCACGGCGCGCACCGTCGTTGTCAGTCGGCTGCCCACGCGGGGCGCGAACCATGACGGCGGCGCCATTGGCTTCGGCCCAGACGGAAAGCTGTACTGGTCCATTGGCGACCTGGGCAACGGCACGGGCGTGAATGCGGACCTGACGTCGATGGCGGCCAAGGTGAGCCGCGCGAACCCGGATGGCACGCCCGCCAGCGACAACCCCTTCAACGACGGCGTGGGCCCCAACAACGAGTACATCTGGGCGCGCGGCTTCCGCAATCCCTTCACCTTCACCTTCCAGCCCACCACGGGCCGGTTGTGGGTGAACAGCGTGGGCGCCAACTACCAACAGGTCTTCGTCGTCGCTCGCGGAAGCCATGCCGGCTACAGCGACTACGAGAACAACCAACCCAGCACCAACGGTTACATCTCTCCTGTCGTCAAGTACCGCACCAACGGCGCCGACAGCCGCAACCTCGCCGCGGGCGGCGCCGTGCGCAGCAGCGGGGTGGCCACCTTCACCACCACCGGGAACCATGGCTTCCGCAAGGGTGAGCGGCTCACGCTCAGCGGTGTGGGGGATGCGAGCTTCAATGGCCTGTTGCTGGTGGCCAGCGTTCCTTCTCCCACGACCTTCACCGTGTCGCAGCCTTCGCTGCCGGACGCGGCGAGCAGCGGGGGAACGGCCACGACGCAGGAACTCGGTGGTTCCATTGCCGGTGGCACCTTCTACGACGCGACCCTGTTCGACGAGGCGTACCAGGACAACTTCTTCTTCGGGGACTTCAACACCGGTCAACTGACGCGAGTCACCCTGGAAGAGGACAACTCGGTGGCCACGGTGGACGAGTGGGCCACCGGCTTCACCTCGCAGGTGGACATGTCGGTGGGCCCGGATGGCGCGCTCTACACCATCGGCGTGTCGGGCGGCGTCCTGCGGCGCATCACGCCCGAGACGCCGGGACAGAAGTTGGTGGTGTCTGGACTGCAGCCGCGCGTCGAGGAGGGCGGTCGCGCTGCCTTCACCGTGCGCCTGGCCGAAGCGCCGGCCTCCGATGTCTCCGTGCAGGTCTCCCGCGCGCTGGGCGGCTCGGAGGACCTGAGCATCGTCAGCGGCGCTGCGCTCACCTTCACCGCGACCAACTGGAACGTGCCCCAGGTGGTGGCGCTCACCGCGGCGGTGGACGAGGACACGACGCCGGATGTCGCCACCTTCATGGTGGTGGCGGACGGGCTGCGGGAGGTGGCGGTGGTGGCCACCAGCATCGACAACAACTCGCCGCGCCTGGTGCTGACCGAGTCGCAGGTGACGGTCGTGGAGGGCGGGACGGCGACCTTCGGCGTGTCGCTCTCGCAGCGGCCCCCGCGCAACGTCACGGTGACCGTGGCGCGCACCCGCGGGGACGAGGACCTCACCGTCCAGTCCGGGGCGACGCTGAGCTTCACCACCTCCGACTGGAACACGCCCAAGGACGTCACCCTGGCCGCCGCGCCGGACGCGGACGCCGAGGACGGCACGGCCATCATCACCGTGGCCGCCCCGGGCGTGGACGCACGTGAGGTGGAAGCCTTCGAGCAGGACACGACGCTCCTGCCGCCCGTCATCCTCTCCGCGCCGGTGACCCGCGCGGTGGTGGGCAGTCCGTACCGGTATGCGGTGCAGGCGACGGCACGGCCCGCGCCCACGTATGCGCTGGTGAGCACGGCAGCGGGCATGAGCATCGATGCCGCCACCGGTGTCATCACCTGGGAGCCCACCGAAGCGGGCACGGTGGAGGTCTCCGTGCGAGTGAGCAACGGCGCCGCGCCGGACGCGGTGCAGGACTTCACCATCACGGTGAGCCCGGACGCGCCGCCCACCGCCATCCTCACGCGTCCCGAGGACGGTGAGCACGTGTCCGGCACCACGGCGGAGTTCTACGGCGACTGCCAGGACGACGTGGGCTGCACGCACGCGGAGTTCTACGTGGACGACGTGCTGCGCTACACCGACGAGCGGACCGAAAGCCCCTACTCCTACGGCGGCGAGCCCAGCCGCTGGGACACCACGGACCTGACGCCGGGCTGGCATCGCGTTCGCTTCGTCGTGGTGGACTCGACGGGGCAGCAGGGCTCCGCCGAGGCGACGGTGTGCGTGGGGGATGTCCCCTGTGAGTCGCCGCCGTCGGATGCGGGGACGGATGCTGGAACCGATGCCGGGACGGACGCGGGAGCGGATGCGGGCACCGAGCCTCCGCCTCCCAACGAGCCGGGCGGCTGCAACTGCAACGCGATGCCGCTGGCGCCGTTGGCTTGGGGCTCGCTTGCGTGGCTCGTGCTCCAGCGGCGGCGGTCGCGTCGCAGCTGAGCGCGCCTGGCCGCTCTTTGCGCGCGCGGCCCTGTTCGGCCACCTCGTACAGGGCATCGCTCAGCAGAAGCGCTGGAGTCACCATGGACTCCAGCGCTTCGACGCTGTTGGGCATCCAGAGCTTTACCGCCTGGAGCCGCTCGTCCTCGAGGCTGAAGTTCCCGAAGTGGCGGCAAAGCACCATGAGCGGATGCCGCACGCGCGGGGCTCGCGGCGTGTCAGCAGGGGCTCCAGCCTCATGACTGGGTGCCTTCCTGTCCAGCGCCCTCCGACCGCCACTGGGTATGGCCGCGCGTGCCCTGCACTGCGTCGGCCAGCTCACGCACGGGCGTCAGCAAGCCGTACAACTCGATGGGGGTGCATGGGACGTCGTCTATCACCTCCGCAGACAGGACGCCGTTCTCGATGGAGAAGGTCTCGAAGGCGCGGGCCAGGTTCAGCAGGGGACGCCGCATGCCCGCGCTGAGGAGGATGGCGCGGGCCTGAGGGGTGACGTTCTTCAGGTCCAGCACGGCGTCGAGGCCGGCATCGCCAATTTGCTCGTCCTGCACGCCGAACAGCTTGAGGAACTTGTCGCCCAGCCCCTCGGGCCGGATGACCACCTCGCGCGGAAAGTCGTCGCCGAGCTCGTGCCGGACGATGGTGGCGATGCGGTACGCCTTCTGTTGGTGGCGGTACTCGGTCTCCAGGGTGAGTGGACGCCCGGCGTAGCTGCCCTCCATCTTCAAGGTCCCCGCGGAGTACATGAACCTGCCGGGCGTCGGCATGAAGGACCAGCCACGGGTGGTCGCGAAGTCCTGCCAGGCCTGGATTTGCTGCTTCCAGCGGCGCCAGCGGAAGTAGCCAACGATGCTCGAGACGCCGACGCCCGCCCCGAGGATGCCGGCGAAGATGCCAATTTGTAGCCCGGTCATTCCCGCGAGCATCTCCGCTCGGAGCGTATTGGCCAACCCCCTCCGTGCGTGAGGGCCTCCAGAGGGGACGTGGCGGGGCGTCTTCTCCAGAACGGCTAGGAATTACAGGAACTTGCGCGCATGTCAGAGTGAGGGAGTAAGGGAGCAGGCGCCCGCCGCTTGGAGCGAGCAGCCCTCTGTTGGAGGCTGCCCGCTGGCCAGAGCGCCACGGGAAAGAGGGAGGGTGGACGCCTGATGCGCCTGCTGCACACGTCGGACTGGCACCTGGGACACACGCTGTACGACGTCTCGCGGGATGCGGAGCACGCCGCCTTCCTGGACTGGCTGCTGGAGACCCTGGAAGCGCAGTCCGTGGATGCGCTGCTGGTGGCCGGGGACATCTTCGACACGGCGAACCCCAGCGCGGAGGCGCAGGCGGCCTGGTACCAGTTCGTCGCGAAGGCGCGGCGGCGGATGCCCCGGCTGGATGTGGTGGTGATTGGCGGCAACCACGACTCGGCGGCGCGGCTGGACGCGCCGGACCCGCTGTTCGCGGCGCTGGGCGTACACGTGGTGGGCGGACTGCCGCGGGCCCGAGGCGCCATGGACCAGGAGCGGCTGCTGGTGCCGCTGCATGACGCGAAGGGGCGGGTGGGTGCGTGGGTGGCGGCGGTGCCGTACCTGCGGCCCTCGGACCTGCCGCCCGCTCCCGGGGACATGGGAGACCGGCTGGTGGAGGGCGTGCGCGCGGTGTACGCGGAGGCGCTGGCCGCGGCGCGGCGCAGGCGTCAGGCGGGACAGGCGCTGGTGGCCATGGGGCACTGCTACATGACGGGCACGGAGCTGTCCGCGTTGAGCGAGCGAAAGATTCTGGGCGGCAACCAGCACGCGCTGCCCGTGGACCTGTTCCCGGAGGACGTGGCCTACGCGGCGCTGGGGCATCTGCACAAGGCCCAGCGGGTGGGTGGGCGCGAGGGAGTTCGCTACAGCGGCTCGCCGTTGCCCCTGTCGCTGTCGGAGGCGGGCTACCGGCACCAGGTGCTGCTGGTGGAGTTGGAAGGCGACGCGCTGGGCGAGGTGCAAGCCCTGCCCGTGCCCCGGACCACGGACATGGTGCGCGTGCCTTCGCGGGACGCGGCGCCCCTGGACGCGGTGCTGACGCAATTGGAGGGCTTGCCGGCGCACGACGCGGACACGCTGGAGTGGCGGCGGCCCTACCTGGAGGTGTGCGTGTCGTTGCCCCGGCCGGAGCCCGCGCTGCGGCAGAAGGTGGAGAAGGTGCTGGAGGGGAAGGCGGCGCGGCTGGTGAAGCTGACGCCCGCCTATACCGGGACGGGAGGCGCGCTGGCAGAGGTGCAGCCGGGTCTCTCCCTGAAGGAACGCACGCCCGAGGACGTCTTCCGCGCGCGTTACGCCCGTGACTTCGAGGAGCCCCCCGCGCCGGCGCTGCTGGAGGCCTTCCATACGTTGCTGACCGACGTGCAGGAGGAGTCGCCGTGAAGGTGCTCGCGATTCGCGGTTCCAACCTGACGAGCTTCGCGGGTGACTTCGCGCTGGAACTGGACCAGCCGCCGTTGGACCGGCTGGGCCTGTTCGCGATTACCGGCGCCACGGGCGCGGGCAAGAGCACGTTGCTGGATGCCCTGTGCCTGGCGCTGTTCGACCGCACGCCCCGGCTGGGGGGACGCGGCGGCGCGCCGGTGGGGCGCGCGGACGAGGACGAGGACGCGCGGCTGTCCGCCTACGACGTGCGCGGCATGCTGCGCCGGGGCGCGGGCGAGGGCTACGCGGAGGTGGACTTCCTGGGCAAGGACGGGCGGCGCTACCGGGCGCGCTGGTCCGTGTGGCGCGCGCGCAACCGCGCCGAGGGGCGCTTCCGGCCCCAGGAAATGCAGTTGATGGACGTGGTCACCGGGCAGCTCACGGGCCGCACCAAGGGCGAGGTGCTGGCCGCCATCCAGGAGCGGCTGGGGCTGTCGTTCGACCAGTTCCGTCGCTCGGCGCTGCTGGCGCAGGGCGAGTTCGCGGCCTTCCTCAAGGCGGATGCCAGCGAGCGCGCGGAGTTGCTGGAGCGGATGACGGGCACGGAGGTGTACAGCCGCTTGTCCATGGCCGCGCATGAGAAGAACAAGGCGGAGCAGGAGTCGCTGGCGAAGCGGGCGCAGGGACTGGCGGCGATTGCGCTGATGCCGGAGGCGGAGCGCGCGGCGGCTGCGGCGGCGCTCGGTGAGGAGGCCCGGGCGCGTCAGACGGTGGAGGCGCTGCTCAAGGACGCGGAGGGCGCGGCGGCGTGGCATGTCGCGCGGGCGGGGCTGCGGGAGGCGGAGCAGGCGGCGGAGGCGAAGGCGCAGGCGGCCAGGACGGCTCTGGAGGAGGCGGCGCCGCGCGCGGCACGGATGGAGGAGGTCCGCGAGGCGGAGACCTTCCGGGGCCCGGTGGCGGCGGTGGAGGCCGCGGAGCGCCGGTGGGCGGAGGCGGAGGCGGCGCAGGTGGCGCGGGCGTCGGAGGTGGAGGCGGCGCTGGCGGAGACCTCGGCGCGGCGGGTGGGGCAACTGGAGGCGGAGACCGCGCGCGCCGCGGCGCAGGAGCGGGAGGTGGCGACGCGCCCCGCGTTGGAGGAGGCGGCGCGCCTGGATGCGCGGCTGGAAGGTGTCTCCCATGAGGCGCGTGAGGCGCGGGCACGGGCGGAGAAGTCCCAGGCGGCGTTGGTGGAGGCGAAGGGGGAGCTGGACGCCGTGCTCGCGCGCGAGGCCGAGGCACGGGACAAGGGGGAGGCCGCGCGGCACTGGCTGACGGAGAAGGCGCACTGGGTCGCGCTCACGAGCGAGTGGCCGCGCTGGCAGCGCGAACTGGAGCGCTACGAGGGGGCGCAGGGCGAGCGGCGCAAGGCCCGTGAGGAGTCCGGACGGCTGCTCGGTGAGGTGGAGGGACTGCGCGAGACGGTAGGGCTTCGGCGGGAGGAGCGGGATGCCGCGGTCCGTGCGGAGGAGATGGCCCTGGCCGCGGCGACGCATGCCGAGGCGGCCGTGGGGACGGAGACGGGCGCGCAGCGGCGGGCGCAGCGTGAACGCCTGTTGGCGCGGCAGGAGGCTGTCCGGGGCCTGAAGACCGCTCACGAGGGGCTCGTCGCGGATGAGGCCGAGGCTCGCGAGGCGGGCACGGAGGTGAAGGCGGCGAAGGCGGAGGTCGAGGCCGCGACGGCGGAAGCGCGCGCGGCGGAGACTCGGCGGACGCAGGGGGAAGCCGCGCTCAAGGAGGCGCAGCGCTCGCTGTCGCTGGCGCAGGCGACGCAGGGCTATGCGTCCCACCGTACATTGCTGAAGGACGGTGAGGCGTGCCCGTTGTGCGGCGCGGAAGAGCACCCCTACGCGCGCGAGGTGTCCGCGCTGGATGGGCTGGTCGCGGAAGCCGCTTCGCGTGTGGAGGCGCTGGAGGAGGAGCGGACCGCGGCCACCCAGGCGGAGGTGGCCGCGAGCGCTCGGCGCGCGGCGGCGAACGCACGTGCCGGACAGGCGGAGGCGCGCAGGCAGTCCGCGGAGGCCCGCGCGGAGGCGCACGGCGAGGCCTGGCGGAAGGGGTGTGCCTCGTGGCTGGCGTCCATTCGGGAAGAGGGGGCGGAACCCGGCGCATCATTGCCGCCGGCCGTGGGCGGCTCGCCCGAGGCGGGCGCGTGGCTCGACGCGGTGCGTGCCGAGCTCGCGGAGCGGCTGGCGGCGCTGAAGGCCGACGAGCAGGCTGCCGAGTCACTGGCCCGCACGGCGCGCGAGGCCCGCGCGGCGCTGGAGACGCAGCGCACGCGGCGCGAGGTGGCGGCGGAGTCGCTGCGCCGGGCGGAGGAGGCCCTGTCACGCGCGGAGTCGGTGCTCAAGGACGTCCATGCCCGGCTCGAGGCCGCCGAGCAGACGCTGCGGCAGGTGCTAGCGGAGGTGTCACCCGTCTTCACCGCGGACGTGGGCTGGGAGCGGAAGCTGGAGGAGGACCCGGCCACCTTCCGCCGCAAGTGTGGAGAGCGGGTGGTGATGTGGAAGGGCAAGGAGGAGGCCCGGCTGAAGGCGGAGGAGCGCGAGGCCGAGGAGCAGCGTCATCGCGCCCGGGCGCAGGGCCTGGTGGAGGTGAGCACCCGCCACGCCGAGGAGCATCAAGCATTCGCCGTGCGCAAGGAGCAGGAGCGCGGCGAGCTGACCCGCGCACGCGCGGCACTGCTGCACGGCCGTCCCACGGCGGAGGTCCGCGCCGAGCTGCAGGCACGACTGGAGGCCACGGAGTCGGCCTTCGAGCAGGCCCGTGAGCGCGCCGAGGCAGCGCATCAGTCGGCGCAGGTCGCCACCGCCCGTGCCGAGGATGCCGTGCGCGCCAGGGCGGAGGCGTTGGCCCTGCGTGAGTCGGAAGGCGCCGCGCTGACAACGCTGCTCGCCACGCGTGGGACCACGCTGGACGCCGTGCGGATGCTGCTGTCATTCGACGCGGCCTGGCGTGAGGCGGAAGCCCGCGCGCTGTCGGCCCTGCGCGAGGCGCTCGCCCAGGCCACCGCCGTGCTGGCGGAGCGAAGTGAGCGTCGCGCGCGGCACGAGGACTCCGGTCCTCCGTCGCTCTCCGAGCAGGACGCGGGCGCCGAATGTGAGCGGCTGCGCGCGGAGGTGGAGGCCCGTCGTCATGCAGAGGCCACGCTGCACGCGCGGCTGGAGGCCGACGACACGGCGCGGGCGCGGCACGGCACCGAGGCCGCGGCCCTGGAGGAGGGCCGCCGCGCGGCGGAGGTGTGGAAGGTGCTGGGCGACCTCATCGGCTCGCACGACGGCAAGCGCTTCAAGGTCTTCGCCCAGAGCCTCACGCTGGATGCCTTGCTGTTGCACGCCAACGCGCACCTGCGGGAACTCGCGCGGCGTTACCGGCTGATGCGCGTGCCCGGACACGACCTGGACCTCCAAATCGTGGACGGGGACATGGGCGACGAGGTCCGCAGCGTGGCCAGCCTGTCCGGCGGTGAGAGCTTCCTGGTGTCGCTGGCGCTCGCGTTGGGGCTGGCGTCCCTTTCGTCGGAGACGACGCAAGTGGAGACGCTCTTCATCGACGAGGGCTTCGGCACGCTGGACCCGGAGACGCTGGAGGTGGCCCTGGCCACGCTGGACGCGCTCCAGGCCACGGGCCGGCAGGTGGGCATCATCTCGCACGTCAGCGGCATGGCGGAGCGCATCGGCGTGCAGGTGCGCGTGGTGAAGCAGGGCGGCGGGCGCAGCCGGCTGGTGGTGGAGGGCGACCCGGGCATGGTGCCTCCTTCCATGGGACAGCAGGAGGTGGCGTAGCGGACCCTGGCGGGCTCAGGTCTCCATCAGCCCGCGCACCACCGCGGCCACGGCCAGGGGCGTGGCCACGCGGTCATCACTCAGCGGCGCCAGGGCCCGGGCGAACTGCTCCGCGGAGCCGAAGCGCTGCGACGGGACGGGCGCCAGCGCGCGGTCCAGCACCAGCGCCAGCGCGTCGGGGACGCCGGGCACTCGCACGCGCACGGGGGTCACCCGGCCGCCGCGGATGGAGGACTCCACCTGCTCCTCCGGGCCGGAAGGGAAGGGCGACTCCAGCGCCAGCAGCTCGTAGAGCAGCACCGCCGTCGCCCACAGGTCCACCGCCACGGACACGTCGCCCGCGAGCAGCTCCGGGGAGCGGTAGTGCTGCTTGCCCAGTCGCCGGATGTCCTGCACCGCGCCCGCGCGGGAGCGCGCCACGCCGAAGTCCGCCAGCTTCACCTCGCCCGTGCGGGACAGCAGCACGTTGTGCGGGGACACGTCACAGTGCACCACGCCCAGGGGGCGGCCCGTGGTGCTGACGGCATGGTGCGCGTGCGACAGGGCCTCCAGCACCTGCCGGACGATGAGCACGGAGATGTCGATGGGCAGCTCGATGCGGCGGCGGCGGCACCGCGCCAGCACGCGGCCCAGGTCGGGGCCCTCCACCAGCTCCAGCGCCAGGTAGCCACCGTCCGGCAGCTCGCCGTACTCCACGAAGCCGACGATGTACGGGTGGCGCAGGCAGCGGGCGAGCTCGGCTTCGTGCAGGAGCTGCTCGTGGGCCTCCGCGTCTCTCATGCGCTCGGGACGCACGCGCTTGAGGGCCACCTGCGCTCCGGCATGTGGGCCCTGCTTCATCCGCGCGAGAAATACCTCCGCCATGCCGCCGCGTCCCAGCCGGGACAGCAGTTGGAAGCGGCCATGGTCGCGAGGCCAGATTTCCCGCACGTTCTCCATCACGTTCAGCCCACGCCACCCGCGAGGCTCGCCAGGTAGTCGTCCAGCGTCTGGGAGAAGGTGGCGTCGTCGTTGAGGAACGCCAGGCCCACGCCGCCCGTATACGGGTCGTCCACCACGTGGACCACCACCGCGTCGCCCTGCAGGCGTTCGCCGTTGGGCAGCTTCACGTCCACGGTGACGACGCTGTCGGGCAGGGGCCGGTGCGCGGTGCGCACGAAGAGGCCGCCGTTGGAGATGTTGAGGGCGTGCTCACGCACGAAGTCCAACTCGGTCCGGAACTCCATTTCCAGCTTCACGGCGAAGCGGCGCCCGCGACGCTGAGGCCCCTCCGGCGGGCGGACGAGCACCTGGTGAGGCTGGTTGCTGGGAGCGGGAGCAGGCGCCTCCACGGGCTTCGGGCTCGTTTGAGGCACGGAGGCCGCGGTGCCACCCACGGTGGGCCCCGCGGGACGCACGCTGCTGACGGGCAGCGTGGTCAGGTGCTGCTGCAACACCCGCGCCGCGGCAGAGCATTCGTCTCCCCGGTAGGTGGTGCCGCCCCCGAAGGCCGCCGCGCGAAAGGCATCTCGCTCCGCCTTGGGCAGACGCCACAGCTCCACGAAGGTGCCACCACTGCGCTTCGCATCCTCCGCGAGCCGCTCCACGGCGGAGCGTGGATAGCCTGGAGCCTCCACCTTCAATTCAATACCCGCTTCCTCCGGGCGCAGGGCCACCACGAGCTGGAGTGACTGCGCGGAGGTGAGCACCTCGCCAATCCCTTCCACCCAGGCTGCCACGCGCTCCGGGGGAGCCGAGCCATTCCATAATGCCGCAAGACCGAAGACGGGCACGGGCGCGACGATAGCCGAGCCCTTTCAACCCGCGAACCCCGTTTGCCAACAGCCTGAGCGCAATCCAGCCACATCACTGGACTGGGATCATCCAGACCCCGACTCAGAGTTGCCCCAGGGGAACAGGTACTCGGAAACTCCCGCGTTGTTCTCTATTATGGAAGTCTGCTTCGACTCACCCCCCACCTGGAGTCGGAGTCATGGAGTCAAAGACGATGCGCAACTCCCTGATGAGGTACTTCTCCTGCGCGTTGCTGGCAGCGTCGTTGCTGACTGGCTGCGGCGGTGGGAAAGACCCTGACCCCAATCCACAACCGAACACCGATGCTGGCCCCGGCGGTAACGGGGACGGCGGTACGGATGCCGGCCCGCTTGAAGAAGACGCGGGCGTGATTCCGGATCCGGACCCCGATCCGGGTGAGGTGCCCACGGATATCGATGACCCGGACAACTCGACGAAGGACTCCGACTGTGACGGCCTGACGGACGCGGAGGAGTTCGCGACCATCTATCCCGGCGGCGCGAAGACGAACCCCGGCCTGCGCGACACGGATGGCGACGGCATCCGCGACGGCGTGGAGGTGGGCCGCACCTCGAGCCCCGACCCCAGCTGCAACTTCCCCGGTGACCAGGACACGACCACGCGCACCTCGCCGGTGTTGGCGGACACGGACGGCGACGGCATCCCGGACGGTCTGGAGGACCTCAACCGCAACGGCCGGAGGGACCCGGGCGAGACGGACCCGAACGCCATCGACTCGGATGGTGACGGCCTGTCGGACGGTGCGGAGGACGCCAACCGCAACGGCGTGGTGAGCCCCGGTGAGACGGACCCGCGCAAGCGCGACACGGACGGCGACGGCCTGGATGACGGCCTGGAGTCGCGCACCGGCACCAACCCGCTCGCCCCGGATTCGGACGGCGACACCTGCAGCGACGGTGACGAGGACGTCAACCGCAACGGCATCGTGGACGGCAACGAGACGGACCCGCGCGTGGCGGACTGCGCCGCGTCGATTCCGGACGCCGACTTCGACGGCATCCCGGACTCGGTGGAGATTGCGACGGGCACGGACCCGAACAACGCGGACACGGACGGCGACGGCATCCAAGACGGTGTCGAGGACAAGAACCGCAACGGCCGCGTGGACGCCGGTGAGACGGACCCCCGACTGGCGGACACCGACTGCGACGGTCTCCAGGATGGCCCGGGCCGCAATGGCTTCCGCGGTGAGGACACCAACGGTAACGGCCGCGTGGACCCGGGTGAGACGGACCCGACCAACCCCGACACGGACGGTGACGGCCTGCTGGACGGCCTGGAGCTGGGCGTGACGACGGCGCAGGCGCCGCGTCAGAACTGTGGCTACGTGGGCGACGCGGACCCGACCACCACCACGTCCCCGACGAACCCCGACAGCGACGGTGACGGCATCCAGGACGGCGCGGAGGACGCCAACCAGAACGGTCGCGTGGACGAGGGCGAGCTGAACCCGAACGACCCCGCCGACGGCGCGGCCAACACGCCGGCGGGCCAGGCCTGCCGCACGACCAACCTGCGCACCGTCACCTTCAAGGAGGAGAACGGCGCGGACCTGCGGCTGGCGCTGCCCTCCACCTTCACGGACGCCAACCTGCGCACCATCCGCGATGGCAACAACGCGGTGGGCATCATCGGCTGGGACGCCACCAAGCAGGTGACGCTGATTGCGTACAAGCGCGGTCGCGTGGGCTCGTCGTCCAACCCCACGAATGACGAGGCGGGCATCCGCTCTGCGTCGTTCAACTCCGCCACGCGTGACTTCCAGCAGACCTTCAACACCTGGGACGGCTACGCCGCGCTGTCGGCGCGTTACGCCATGTCGGGCGGCGCGGACCTGAAGACGTTCACCAACACCCTGACCCGCTCGCTGGTGCCCGGAAGCACGGGAGAGCTGACGGGAACGGCCGGCATCACCGGGCCCTTCACCATGCAGGCGCAGTACGTGCACCGCTCCGACCAGAGCGTGGTGGTGGTGCTGGCCATCACCCCGACGTCTCGTTACAACGAGGCGGGCAGCCTCTTCACGACGGCGGACACGGCGGGTGGCTCGGCGCTGGCGCAGTTCGGTGACGCGGACGCGGTGCAGTGCGAGAAGTTCACCGTGCGGCAGGCGGTGGTGGACTTCATCTTCGTGGTGGACGACAGCGGCTCCATGGCCTCGTCGCAGCAGTCGCTGGCCAACGCGGCCTCGGCCGTGGCGGCCAAGCTGGCCAACGCGACGCTGGATTATCGGCTGGCGATGGTGAGCACCACCTATACCTATGGCAGTGGTTCGAACTCGGGGCTGCTGCGTGGCTTCACGCAGAACATCAACCAGTTCCGGGCATGGCTGACGCAGAACAGCACCTGCGGCAGCAACGGCCAGTGCACCACCGTCACCATCCCCGCGGGGACCCAGCCCACCACCTGTTCGTCCAACTCGCAGTGCTGGGTGGGGCAGAGCGGAAACGGCACGGAGCGTCCGCTGGAGGCCGCTCGCGCCGTCATCAACCTGTTGGCCTCACCCGGTGGCGGTGGCACGGCGGAGACGCGCTTCCGCGCGGGCGCCAAGGTCGTGGTCGTCATCCTGACAGACACGCGGGACCAGTCCAGCGGCACCATCGATACGTACAGCCAGTACTTCCTGGGCACGGGCAACGAGCCGGGGACGAACCGCAACCCGCTGAATCAGCCCATCGACGTGCACGGCATCCTCTGCCCGCATGAGAACGCCACCAACGACACCAGCACCTGGTGCCAGACCCAGGAAGACCCCCGGAACCCGCGGCACCTGGACATCATCCAGGCCACTGGCGGCGTGTACGGCAGCATCCGGGACTCGAACGCCATCACCACCACCATCAACGCCATCATCGACAGCGTCATCGCGTCGGTGGGTTACCGGACGCAGAAGCCGCCCATCGGCGCCTCGCTGAAGGTGGCCATGGACGCGGTGGCGAACGCGTCGCAGTGCCCCACGCCGGGAGACCTGCCACGCAGCCGTACTCACGGCTTCGACGTGGACGGCATCAGCCGCGCGGTGTCCTTCTACGGCGGGTGCCGCCCGCAGAACGCGGGGACCACCCAGGCGGCGCTGTCCTACCGCTACTGGACGGACCGCACGACGAACCCGAACGGCATCCCCGCGCCGTGCGCGGCGGACCCGTACCACGACCCGAACGACCCGGACTTCTGCGAAGGCAAGCTGACGTGCAACCGCACCACGGACCAGTGCGAGTGCCCGGCGGACTGCGGCGGCGGCGGTGACCCGGGCCAGGTGTGCAACACGGACCCCTCGGTGTGCGCCTTCACCTGCGCGCCGGACTGCGGCGGCACGTGCGGCACCTACGAGACGTGCAACACGGACACCTGCTCGTGCTCGTGCGTCCAGTCGGCCACCTGCGCGCCGGGCTTCAAGTTCGACTCGAACGCGTGCGGCTGCGTGTGTGACACCGGGGCGCTGAACTGCGGTGACCGGTACCAGGCGGACCCCAACACGTGCGCCTGTGCCTGTAAGTCGGACTGCGGCGGCTGCGGTCCGAACTCGGTCTGCAACCAGAGCTACTGCGCCTGCGAAGGCATCATCGGTTGATGATGCGGAAGCGCTCCGGCCTTCGTTGAAGAAGGAGGCCGGAGTCAGCAGGGCTGAAAGAAAAACGCCCCGGGGCCTGCTGGCTCCGGGGCGTCTTCATTTCATGGCCAGGCTTCCTACGGCTTCGCGGGCTTCACCGCCGCCAGCCCCTGGGGCGCGGCCTGGATGCGCAGCACGGGGTAGACGCGGAGCTGGACGTCGCGGGCCGGGTGGCGCTCATAGAAGAAGCGCAGGCGGGCGCGCGCGTCCTTGGCGAAGGCCGGGTCCTTCAGCTTCGCTTCCCACTCCGCCTTCACCGAAGCGTCCTTCGCGAGCAACTCCCGTGCGAAGGGCTCCAGCACGTAGTCCTCCACGTACTCCTTCTGCTCGAAGTGGGCGTTGAAGAAGCCCCAGGACAGCAGCGAATCCGGCCCCGTGGGCTCAAACAGGTGCGCGACCAGCTCCACGCCCTCCTGCGCCACCGGCACGTACAGCGTACCCGCGGGAATCTGCTGCGTCTGGGGCTCCCACGCGCCCTTCACGTTGAGCGTCTGCCGGTTCTCCACGGACTGGATGCTCCACTTCGCCTCGGTGGCGCGGAAGCTCTCCACCGCCGCGCTGGCCACGGGCTTGGAGAGGCGCTGCGAGCGCAGGCCGTGCGCGGCCAGCTTCGCCTCCACCCAGGCGGCGTGCGCGGGCGGCACCAGGTAGCCACCCGCGGGCAGCGAGGCGGTGAGCGCGGGCTGAATCTCCTCGAAGTAGGGCACCTTCCAGATTTGGGGCTTCGTGTCGTCGTAGCGAATCCACGTCTGGCCGGACACGTCGGAGGCGCCCCGCTCATAGGCGTAGCCCCGGAAGTCGATGGTCCGCTTCTGCTCCGTGTTCTTCCACGCGAGGACCACCTCGCGCGTCTTGCCGGCCGCGTCCGCCGCGTCCGCCGCCTTCACCGCCGCGCGCAGGGCGGCGCCGTCACGAGCCACCAGCCGCAGCAGGCTGGCCACGATGTTCCGCGTGGCCTTCACGCGCTCCGCATAGGGCTTCCACGAGTGCGTCTCCACCAGCACGCCGAAGCGGCGGTTCGCGGCCCAGTAGGCGTGGCTGAAGCGCGGCGGCGGCACGCCGTAGGCGAAGCCGGAGCTGGGGTCATCGTCCTCGATGAAGGACGGGTAGAAGGGCACGGGCAGGTGCTGCTGTGACTCCAGCTCGGTGAAGAGCTCCTCGCGCAGCTTCACGCCCAGCTCGCGCAGCGCGGCCGGCCCGGACTTCTGCGGCTCGATGCCCACGGACACGTCATGCTCGAACTTGGCGCCGTTGGTGGCGTGCAGGTCGGCGTAGACGAGCGGGTCCCACGCGTGGAGGTACTTCAGCAGGGCCACCATCTCTGGGGCCTCCGCCTTGGCGTAGTCGCGGTTGAGGTTGAGGTTCTGCGCGGTGGCGCGCCAGCCCATCTCCTCGGGGCCATTTTGATTGGGACGGTGGTTGGGGCCGAAGCGCTCATGGCCGTCCACGTTGAAGACGGGGACGAAGACGGCGGTGACGCGCTTGAGGACGCCGGGCTGCTCCTTCCCGGCGAGCAGGTCGCGCAGCAGCCAGAAGCCAGCGTCCTTGCCGTCAATCTCACCGGAGTGGATGCCGCCCTGGAAGAAGACGACGGGGCGCTGCTTGCGCGCCGCGGCGGCGGGCGTGAGGGTGCCATCCGCGCTGGCGACCAGCGCGAGCAGCGGCCGGCCTTCCGGCGTGGTGCCAATCGTGTCGCAGCGGACCTTGCCGGGGAACGCCTTGGGGAAGGCGCGGCAGAGGGACTCCACTTCCGGGTAGCGGCCCGTGCGCGTCCAGCCGCTCTGTTCGGAGACGGTGGTGAGGGACGACGGTGCCTGATGCAGCGTCATGGCGAGGAGGGTGGGCAGGAGCATGCCCTTCCCACAACATAGCCCCTGGTGGGTTTCAACCGCGGCGCACGGTGAGTGTTCCACCTACCGGCAGCACTTCGACGCGCTCACGCGCCAGGCCCCGCCGGGTCCACTCCGCGTCCAGGCGGCGGGGCGGCTCGTCGAGTGGCTCGTCGGTGAGCTTGAAGGTGCCCCAGTGCATGGCCAGGAAGCGCGCGGCGCCCAGGTCCTCGAAGGCCTGCACGGCTTCCTCGGGGTTCATGTGCTGACGGCGCATGAACCAGGCCGGGTCATACGCGCCAATGGGCAGCATCGCGGCGTCGATGCCCGGGTAGCGCAGGCCAATCTCCTTGAAGCCCTCGAAGTAGGCGGTGTCGCCGGAGTGGAAGACGCGAGCGCTGGAGCCTTCGATGACGAAGCCGCCCCAGAGCATCTCGTTGACGTCGTTGAGGCCGCGGCGGCTCCAGTGCTGCGAGGGGACGAAGTGCACCGTGACGGCGCCCACCTGCGTGGAGCGCCACCAGTCCAACTCCGTGACGTCCAGGCCCGAGCCCCTGAACACGGGCGCATGGCCCAGGCCGGTGACGATGGGGGCGCCCACCTGCTCCAGCGTGGGCAGGTCCAGGTGGTCGTAGTGGTTGTGGGAGACGAGGCTGGCGGTGATGGGCGGCAGCTTCTCCACCGGGACGCCCGGCGGCACGTTGCGCCGGATGACGCCGCTGATGGCATCGCGCAGCACCGGGTCGATGAGCAGGGACAATCCGTCCAACTGCACGAGCCAACTCGCATGCCCCAGCCACGTCAGCCGGGCGCCTTCGCCTGGCGCGGGCGGCGTGGCGAGCAGTGCGAGGTCGGGCTCCACGCGGGGGACCTCTGCACGGGCCGGGGACTTGCGGCGGCGGCCGGCGAGCTTGTCGGCCACGGCCCACTTGAAGACACTGCTGAACGGCTGCGGCCCGCTGCCATCGAGGTTCTTGAACCGCAAGGCCATTGTGCTCGCTCCCTCGTCTAGCGGGGCTGGGAGGGCCCCGCGCGCGTGCCCCTGTCATGCTCGGACCGGGCACGGCGCGCAAGCAAGACGTGGCGTCCGTCAGAAGGCGGGCACCACCGCGCCGCCGTAGGTGGACTCGATGTAGCGGCGCACCTCGTCGGACTGGAGCGCCTTCACCAGCGTGCGCACCTCGGCGCGCTGCTCGTCGCCCTGACGCACGGCGAGCACGTTGGCGTAGGGGTTCTCCCGCGCGGCCTCACGCGCCAGCACCTTCGCGTCCAGCTTCAGGTGCTTCTGGGCCTCCAGGAAGTAGTTGCCGTTGATGACGGCGGCGGCCACGTCCTCCAGCGTGCGGGGCTGCTGCTCCGCATCAATCTCCCGCAGGTCGAGCTTGCGTGGATTGCCCACCACGTCCCGCACCGTCGCCGTGGCGCCCGCGCCCTCGCGCAGACGCAGCAGGCCCTGGGCTTCGAGCAGGCGCAGCGCCCGCGCGAGGTTGCTGGGGTCGGCGGGGAGCGTCACCTGAGCGCCCTCCGGAAGCTCCGCGAGCTGACGGAACTTCGTGGAGTAGAGCGCCAGGGGCTCCAGGTGCACCGGGCCGGCGCTGGTCAGCGCGAGCTTCCTGTCGCCAGCGAAGCGCTCCAGGTAGGGCTCGTGCTGGAAGTAGTTGGCATCGAGGTGTTTGTCCGCGAGCGCGATGTTCGGCTGGACGTAGTCGGTGAACTCCACCACGTCGACGCGCACGCCCTCGCGCAGAGCCACGGCGGCGGCGGCGCGGAGAATGTCTCCGTGGGGCACCGGGTTGACGCCGACCTTCAACGTGCGGGCGCTGGAAGACTCGCCCGAGGACGCCTCCTGCTTCTGGCAGGCCGTGAGCAGCAGCGTCACGGAGAGCAGCAGCGGGGTGAGCAGGGAACGAGAGGGGGACTTCATGTCAGAAGACTCCAGGGACAACGGGAAGGAGAGGGCGCGTCAGCGCGACGAGCGCGCGCGGGTGTGGTCGAAGCGGGAGGCCAGCGCGTCACCCAGCCATTGGACGAGCTGCACCAGCACCAGCAGCACCACCAGGCAGCCCAACATGACGTCGGTGCGGAAGCGCATGTAGCCGTACTTCACCGCGAGGTCGCCCAGGCCACCGCCGCCCACCGCGCCCGCCATGGCGCTGTAGCCCAGCAGGCTGATGATGACGAGCGCGGTGCCGCGCACCAGGGACGGCAGCGCCTCCGGGATGAGGACCTGGAAGACGATGCGGCGGTGGGTGGAGCCCATGGCGATGGCGGCCTCCACCAGCCCGGCATCCACTTCCCGGAGGCTCTGCTCGACGACGCGGCCCATGAAGGGAATGGCCGCCACCACCAGGGGAACAATGGCGGCGGTGGTGCCAATGGTGGTGCCCACCAGCAGGCGGGTGAGCGGGACGATGGCCACCATGAGGATGATGAACGGGACGGAGCGGCCCACGTTGACGAGGGTGCCCAGCACCCGGTTCAGCACCGGACGCTCCCACAGTCCACCGCGGTCCGTGACGACCAGCAGCACGCCCAAGGGCAGGCCCGCGAGGAGGACGAGCGCCGCGGCCACGGACGTCATGTAGAGCGTCTCACCGGTGGCCACGCCCAGCAGGCGCGGAAGCTGGCTATCCATGTGCGGCCTCCTCGGGCGTCAGTCCCTGCTCACGCAGGTAGGCGAGTGCCTGGCTCACGGCGTCAGCGGAACCCTGGAGGTCGACGAGGAGCCTGCCCACGCGGGTGTTGCCCACGCGCTCCATGGCGCCTTCCACCAGCAGGGCGTCCACGTCGAACTGGCGCGCCAGGGTGCCCAGGAGGGGCCGCCGGGCGTGCTCGCCCGCGAGCGTCAGCGCCACGCGGCGGCCCGAGGGCGCGTCCGTCGGTGGGGCGAAGGCTGGGAAGCACAGTTGATGCAGCCGGGTGCTGGGATGGGCGAGCAGCTCCGTCACCTTGCCCTGCTCCACGAGCCGTCCCCGCTCCAGCACCGACGCCGAGTCGCAGATGGCCTTCACCACGTCCATCTGGTGGGTGATGAGGAGCAGCGTCACGCCGAGCTTCTGGTTGATGTCACGCAGCAGCCCCAGCACCGAGCGCGTCGTCTCCGGGTCCAGCGCGGAGGTGGCCTCGTCGGACAGCAGGACGCGAGGCCGGGGCGCCAGCGCCCGCGCGATGCCCACCCGCTGCTTCTGTCCGCCGGAGAGCTGCGAGGGGTAGGCCTGCGCCTTGTCGGACAGTCCCACGAGCGACAGCAGCTCCTCCACGCGCTCGCGGATGGCCTCGCGTGGGGCGCCCGCCACTTCCAGTGGGTACGCGACATTCGCCGCCACCGTCTTCGAGCCGAAGAGGTTGAAGTGCTGGAAGATCATCCCGATGCCCTGGCGTGCCTTGCGCAGTGCCTCCGGACTGAGGGCCAGCAAGTCCTGTCCGTCGACGTAGACGGAGCCTTCGGTGGGGCGCTCCAGGAGGTTGGCGCAGCGGATGAGCGTGGATTTGCCGGCGCCGCTCTGTCCCAGCACGCCGTGGATTTCACCGGCCTCCACCCGGAGCGACACGTTCCTCAGCGCCGCGACCTCCCGCCCGCCGGCCGTGTAGACCTTGCTGACTCCGCGAAACGCAATCACGGCGTGGCGCTCCGGTTGGGCGTGGCTCGCGCGGGCCCAGGGGGCCGCTGCTCATTCGTGTCCGGGGTGCCGCGCATGGACTGCTCCTGGGGACTGCGGAGGTGGGACGGGGGCTCGCGCGAGGTGCGCGAAGGACGGCCCGTGCCTGGACGAAGCAGGCAACGGGCCGGGCCGGGAGGAACGTCGGTTCGTTTCGTGAGGGAGGCTCAGCGCGCGCGAACGGACGGACCCGTGGGGGCATGACAACACATGCCTCCGCGACAGAATCCGAACATGGCGCAACCAGCGAGCATCGGTGCAGACAGGTAATGGAGCCGACGCGGCATGTCAACCTGGCGGCCTACGCCGCCACGCGGCCTGCCTGCGTGAATGCCCGCCCGAAGTCCTCTTGCAGGTCCTCCAGGTCCTCCAATCCCACCGAGAAGCGGATGAGTCCGTCGGTGATGCCCCGGCGCTCCCGCTCGGCGGCGGGGACGGAGGCGTGGGAGTGTCGAGCCGGAACGGTGATGATGCTCTCCACCGCGCCCAGCGACACGCCCAGCAAGGGCAGCTGGAGCGATTCCACGAAGGGCGCCGCCAGCGTGTCCTGGGCCAGCCGGAACGACACCACCGCGCCCGTGCCTGGATAGAAGACCCGCCGCACCTCCGGCCGCTCGGTGAGCCACTTCGCCAGGGCTCCCGCCGTGCGCACCTGCCGCTCCAGGCGGACCTGCAGCGTCTTGATGCCCCGCTGGAGGAGGAAGCAGTCCTGGGGGCCCAGCACCGCGCCCACCGCGTTCTGGAGGAAGCCGAGCTCCTGCGCGAGCGCGGGCGTCTTCACCACCACCGCCCCGGCGACGACGTCACTGTGGCCGCCGAGGTACTTGGTGGCGGAGTGGATGACGATGTCCGCGCCCTCGGTCAGCGGACGCGAGAGGGCCGGGGACAGGAACGTGTTGTCCACGATGAGCAGCGCCCCATGCGCCTGGGCCACCCGCGCCATCGCGGGAATGTCGGTGCGCTTGAGGAAGGGGTTGCTCACGCTCTCCACCAGCAGCGCCCGCGTGTTGGGGCGGAGGGCGGCGCGCACGGCGTCCGGGTCGCTGGTGTCCACGAAGGTGGCCTGCAGGCCGAAGCGGCTGAAGACGCGTGTGAGCACCCGGTAGGTGCCGCCGTAACAGTCGTCCGTCACGACGACGTGGTCCCCCGCGCTGAAGAGCATCAGCACGCTGGACACGGCGGCCATGCCAGAGCCGAAGGCAAAGGCCGCGTGGCCTTCGTCCAGCGCCGCGAGCACGCCCTCCAGGGCCTTGCGCGTGGGGTTGCCGGAGCGCGCGTAGTCGAACTCGCCGGGCGTCTCCAGGCCCGGCTGGTCGAACATGGACACCTGGTAGATGGGGACCGCGGCGGCGCCCGTGGTGGGGTCCTGCTCATGCCCCGTGTGCAGCAAACGGGTCGCGAAGCGCGTGGGCCAGGTCGGCGATGATGTCATGGGAGTCCTCGATTCCTACGGAGAGCCGGAGCAGCCGGTCGGAGATGCCCAGCGCCTCCCGGCGCTCGGCGGGGATGTCAGCGTGGGTCTGCGTGGTGGGGTAGGTGATGAGCGTCTCCACGCCGCCGAGCGACTCGGCGAAGAGACACAGCTGCACGGACGCGAGCACCTGGGGCACCAGGGCCGCGTGGGCGACGGTGAAGGACAGCATCCCGCCCACGCCGGGATAGAAGACGCGCTCCACGCCCGGGTGGGCGCGCAGCCACGCGGCCACTTCCCGCGCGTTGGCCTGGTGCCGCTCCATGCGCAGGGCCAGCGTCTTCAGGCCGCGAATCACCAGGTACGCGTCCTGCGGACCGAGAATCGCGCCGATGCCGTTCTGGAGGTACGCGAGCCGCTCGCCCAGCGCCGCGTCCTTGACCACCAGCGCGCCCGCGACGACGTCGTTGTGTCCGGCCAGGTACTTCGTCGCGCTGTGCACGACGATGTCCGCGCCCAGCTCCAGCGGGCGCTGCAACCACGGCGTGAGGAAGGTGTTGTCGACGATGAGCAGCACCCCGGCCTTGCGGGCAATGGCCGCCAGTTCGGAGATGTCGGCGGTGCGCATCATCGGGTTGGTGGGCGTCTCCACGACGATGGCGCGGGTGTTGGGGCGCAGCGCGTCCCGCACGGCGCCAGGCCGGGAGGTGTCCACGAAGGTGCAGGGGACGTGGAGGATGCGGTCCACCAGCCGGTAGGTGCCGCCGTAGAGGTCCTCGGTGAGGAGGACGTGGTCCTCCGGGCCGAAGAGCTGGAGGGCGCAGTGCAGCGCCGCCATGCCGGAGCTGAAGGCCAGGCCCCGGCTGCCGCCCTCCAGTTGCGCCAGCGCATCCTCCAGCGCGGAGCGGGTGGGGTTGCGTGTGCGCGAGTAGTCGTAGCCGGTGGACTGCCCGAGCGCGGGGTGCTGGAAGGTGGCGGATTGGTAGATGGGGACGGCGACCGCGCCGGTGGTGGGGTCGCGGCGCACGCCGGCGTGGACGAGAGCGGTGGCGAGTTTCATGAGGTGGGCCCTTTCGGTGGCGCGCTCAGCGGCCGCGCAGCGTCTGGGAGATGCGGAGGATGTCCGCCAGCACGCCGGACGCGGTGACGGCGCCGCCCGCGCCCGCGCCCCGGACGGTGAGCGGGAAGTCGCTGTGGCGGGTGGTGGTGAAGGAGACGAAGGACTCGGAGCCGCGGAGGTCCGCCGCGGGGTGGCCCGCTTCGACGCCTACGGGGCCCACGCGGATGACGGGGCTGCCCGTGCCCGCCTTCGATGGGTCGATGCGTGCCAGGTAGCGCAGCACGGTGCCGGCGTGGCGGCAGCGGGCCACACGCTCCGCGTAGGCCGCGTCCTGCGTGGCGAGCACCTGGAAGAACGAGTCCACGCTGGCGCACTCATCCGTGGCGACGAAGGGCTCCAGCGCCACGTCCGACAGGGAGAGCGGCAGGCCCAGCTCCCGAGCGAGGATGAGCGCCTTGCGCGCGACGTCCGTGCCGCTCAGGTCCTCGCGAGGGTCCGGCTCCGTGAAGCCGCGCTCCCGGGCGGTGCGGACGGCCCGGGACAGGGGCACGCCGGCCGTCAGCTCGTTGCAGATGAAGCCCAGGCTGCCGGACAGGGACGCGGTGATGAGGCGAACGGTGTCACCGGTGCGCACCAGGTTCGCCAGCGTGTCGATGACGGGCAGGCTGGACGCCACCGTCGTCTCGTAGTGGTACGCGACGTGGTTGCGGCGCGCCGTGTCCACCAGCGCTTCGCGGGCCTCCCACGGCAGCGCCAGCGGCTTCTTGTTGGCCGCCACCACGTGGATGCCGCGCTGGAAGGCCTCCGTGTAGAGCGCCTCCAGCCCGCCCGCGGCGGTGCAGTCGACCAGGATGGGGACGGGCAGCCGCCGGAGTGCGTCCAACACGGGGACCAGGGTGCGCGCCTGGGGCGCCTCGGGCGTCACGCCTTCGAGCCTCGCCTCCACGCCGTCGAGCGCGAGCCCCGCGGCGTCGAAGAGCGCGCGCTTGCTGTCCGCCAGCCCCACGACGCGCAGCGCGATGCCGTGCCTGTCCCGGAGCAGCGCCTGCTGGGCGTGCAGCTGGGCCAGCAGTTGTCCGCCCACCGTGCCTCGGCCGAGGACGAAGAGGCTCACCTGCTGATGGGCCAGGTTGAAGGCCGCGTGCGTGGTGCGCGCGGCGATGGCGGTGTCCGCCGCGTCGACGACGCACGAAAGGGAGCGGGAGCTGGCACCCTGGGCGCTGGCGCGCACGTTGACGCCCACCGCGCCCAGCGCGCTGAAGAAGCGCCCGGCCACGTTGACGCCGTGGCCCATGGCCTCCGCCACCAGCGTCAGCAGCGTCACCGGCTGGCGGACCTCCAGCGGTTCCACTTCGCGGCGTGACAGCTCCAGCGCCAGCTCGGCGGCGAGCACGGACCGCGCGTGCTCCGCGTCGGGGCGAGGCACGACGACGGCCAGTGACTGGCCATTGGCGGACTGCGCGGTCATCCACACCGTGACGCGCGCTTCTCTCAGCGCGGCCAGCACGCGCTCCCCCAGTTGGAACTGGTCGGACAGCTTGCGCACCTCGATGCCGAGCAGCGCCAGGTCCTCGCGCGTCGCGATGCAGGCGGGACGTTGGCCGTCGCGCGAACCGATGGCGTCGATGAGCGTGCCCGGGTGCTCCGGCTCCATGGTGTTGCGGATGCGCAGGGAGATTCCGGACTCGATGAGCGGAATCATCGTGCGCGGGTGCAGCATGCGGGCGCCCACCGCCGCCAGCTCCAGGCCCTCGCCGTGGGTGAGGTGCGCCACGGGGTAGGCGTCCGTGACCAGCTCCGGGTCGGCGGTGTGCAGGCCGAGCACGTCCGTCCACACCGTGACTTCCGACGCGCCCAGGCCCTGCGCCACCAGCGCGGCGGTGTAGTCGGAGCCGTTGCGGCCCAGCGTGGTGGTGCGTCCATCCGGCGTGGCGGCGATGAATCCGGGGAGCACGGGCACCTCAACGCCCCACGTCTCCCGGGCGGCTTGGAGTCGCTCCCGCGTCCGAACCAGGTCCACCCGCGCCGCGCCGAAGCGGTCATCCGTCACCAGGAGCTGCCGCGCGTCACGGAAGGTGGCGGACGTGCCATGGGCCGTGAGCAGCTCCGCCAGCAGCGTGGCGGACACCAGCTCACCGAATGACAGCACCCGGTCTCTCGTGGGGGCGGAGCACTCTCGCGTGAGTGAGATGCCTTGGAGCAGCTGACTCAGCGGCGCGAAGAGCCCGTCGACACGCTCGGCCAGCGCGGTGGCTTGTCCGGGCGCCAGCGCCGCGGCGTTGGCCTTCGCGAGGTCGGCGATGCGCGTGGCCACCGCGAGCGCGCCTTCCAGGTCACCCTCGGTGGCGAGGCGGGCCGCGTCCAGCAGCCAGTCCGTGGTGTCGCCCATCGCGGAGACGACCACTGCCAGCGGGCCTTGCCGCGCGTGCGTGCCAATCAGTTCCACCACCTGGCGGAGCCGCGTGGGCGAGCCCACGGACGTGCCACCGAACTTCATCACCTGCAGGGACGTGCTGCTCATCGAAGAACCTCGAGGGGCCGGCGGGCCCTGCTGCGAAAGGGAAGGGCAGACGCGGCGCTCTGTGCCGGACACACGCCGGCCAGACGCGGCGCGCGAGCGCCCACGGAGGGAAGAAAGAAGGGGAGGAAGTCGGAGCCCTGGCGGACTAGTGCGTGCCGCCGGGCCAGCGCATTCGATGCGTGACGCGCGCGCGGCGAAGCACGGGCAACACGGGCGCGGCGGTCAACGGTGCGGGTGCGGAGCAGGTGGATGGAACCACGGAGGTCCTCTCTCACCGAAGCGGGAGGGAGCCCTCCGGCCTCGGACGCTTGGATTGCTCGGGGAGCCCCTGCTCCTCGAACCGCATCGTTTGGACACCTTGGAGGTCCGACTCCAGGTTGTCGGGCCACCGCGCGAGGCGGCGGCCGCTCTTGATGCTGCGGACGAAATAAGCGTGGACCCCGGTGTCTGTCAATGCCTCGTGTGGTTTCACTTCCGTCACGGCATCTTCCATTCACGTCAGGATTTGGCGGGAATGCCCGGTGCCCGGGGAGGATGCCGGCGTCAAGGCGTTGAAAACATGGGGCCGGAATGTGCAGATGACGGGTGGGAAAGGAGTGCGGCGTGACGGAGACCGGACAGCTGAGTGACGAGGTGGTGCGTGCGCTGGTGGACAACCACCGCCAGTTCCTCGCCTTCCTGGAGCGGCGCGTGGGCAGCCGCGCCATCGCGGAGGAAATCCTCCAGGCCGCGTTCGTGAGGACGCTGGAGAAGGGCGGCGCGCTGAAGGAGGGCGAGGGCGCGGTGGCGTGGTTCTACCGGCTGCTGCGCAACGCGCTGGTGGACCACTACCGGCGCCAGGCGGCGGAGGGGCGCGCGCTGGAGCGCGAGGCACAGGAGGCGGAGGGGGCCACGGTGGACACGGAGCTGAAGCAAGCCGTCTGCGCGTGCGTGGGTGAGCTGGTGCCCACGCTCAAGCCTGAGTACGCCGACATCCTGCGGCAGGTAGACTTGGAGGAGCGCGGTGTCCCGGACGTGGCGCGCGAGGCGGGCATCACCGCGAACAACGCGGGCGTGCGGCTCCACCGGGCCCGCCAGGCGCTGAAGAAGCAGTTGGAGCGAAGCTGCGGCAGCTGCGCCGCGCACGGATGCCTGGACTGCTCTTGCAAGCCGTCCCACCGGGCAGGCGGGGCCTTGGTGTCTGGCTCGACGGACGTCTGAAAGCGCTTGCACCGGGACGGTCCGCCTCGTTAACTCCCACCCAGGTGCCGAGGGGCGCCTGCCCGAAAAGACGACGTCACCCTCGCTTCTCTCCGCCGTTCGACAGTTCCAGATGAGTTCCTTCCACGGCCCACGAACGGGTGAGGGCCGACGCCAAGGGACTTTTCATGCGAACCGTCGTCTCCCTCCACGAATGCAAGGTCCGCGCGTCGCTCCTGCTCAAGGAGCTGGCCTCGACGGATGCGTCGCGCGCGGCCCGGGCAGCGGAGCGGCTGCGCGTCCTGCCCGGCTTCGCGGGACTGCCCTTGGGCGAGGTGCTCGCGCGGAAGGATTCGGTACAACGCAAGCATGCGCTGGCCGTCATCGCGCGTGAGCAGGGGCACGCCACCTGGGTCGACCTGAAGCAGGTGCGTGAGCTCGACTTCGAGCACCTGCTCGCCCACGTGGGCGGCGCCCACCTCAACCGCTGGTTCTCTTCCTATGCGGAGGCCGCTGACTCCCTGCGGGCGCAGGGCGGCTTCCTCTTTCCGTTCCGCGAGCAGTTCTTCGTCTGCGAGGCCAGCCTCGTCGAGGCGCTCGGTGTCGACCCCGCGGACGCAGACTGGTCGTGCACGGGCCGCGACTGGATGGCGCCAAGGGACGGGGCCGCGCAGGCCCGGCTCGCCCAGCGGTTCGTCCGGCATTCGCCTTCCCACGCTTCAACTTCTCCAGACACGAGGTCTCCCATGTCCGCTGACTCCCGCCGCTCCGAACTGAAGCGTTCCTACCGGGAAGCACCGCCGCCCATGGGCGTGTACGCCGTGCGCTGCCTCGCCAATGGCAAGGTGCTGGTGGGCGCGAGCGCCAACGTCCAGGGCATGCTCAATCGCATCCGCTTCGAGCTGTCCACGGGCATGGATCGCCTGCCCACGCTGCTGGAGGACTGGAAGCGCTACGGGGCGGAGCGGTTCACCTTCGAGGTGCTCGACGTGCTGAAGCCTTCCGACGAGCCCGTGGTGGCGCCGGAGGAGGAGCTGAAGGTGCTGGAGGCGCTCTGGTTGGACCGGCTCAAGCCTTACGGCGACGCGGGCTACAACGTGCAAGGCGGCTGAGGGTGGTCGCCTGCTGCCCTCCATGGGGCAAGTACTGCGGCCTGTGGCAACTTGCCACGTTCTCCACCCGTCGGGATTGCGTTACGCGGAGACTCCATTCCAAGGGAGTCCGCCATGGTGTTCGCTCATCGTCGTGCCGTCCGTATGCTTCCCTTCGCGCTGCTGGGCGTCCTGGGCTGTGGCGATGACATGGAAGTCGCCATCCCCTTCGAGGCCCGGGTGGGCAGCGAGCCCTTCGCATGTGGCCGCACCTACACCGGGGTGGGGACGACGGGGACGACGTACGAGCCCATGGACCTGCGCGTGTACCTGCACGACGTCCGGCTCGTCACGGCTGAGGGCACCGAGGTGCCGCTGAAGCTCGAGCAGGACGCGCGGTGGCAGGTTGAAGGCACGGCGCTGCTCGACTTCGCGGACAAGACGGGCCTGTGCACCAACGGCACCCAGGCGACGAACCTGCGAATCACCGGCACGGCGCCCGAGGGCAACTACACCGGCCTGCGCTTCAAGCTGGGCGTGCCGGAGACGCAGAACCACCTCGATGTGTCTACGGCGCCCTCGCCGCTGAACGACACGAGCCTCTACTGGGGCTGGCGCTCGGGCTATCTCTTCACGCGCATCGAGGGCCGGACGACGGGACTTCCCGGAGGGCACGTCATGCACCTGGGGAGCACGGACTGTGCACCGCCGCCGGAGGGCCAGACGAACGGCACCGCGGGATGTACGTTCGGCAACCGTCCGGAGGTGGCCCTGGACTCGTTCGACCTGGCGTCTGGCAAGGTGGTGCTGGATTTGGGGGCGCTCTTCTCGGGCTCGAACCTGGATGAGAACGCGGCGGTGCCCAACACCTCCGTGGGGTGCATGTCGCAGCAGACGGACCCGGACTGCGCGCCCGTGTTCAGCCGGATGGGGCTGACGCACCGGAGCCAGGAGGGGGCACCGGGGCCGCAGGCGTTCATCAAGGCGGAGTAGGAGGGGGACGTCATGGTGTGGCGCGTGGGAAGACGAGCAGGGGTGCTGGCGGTGCTGGCCTGGCTGGGCGCGGGCTGTGGCGGCACGGACGGCGAGGCGGAGAGCTACGTGTGGAAGCTGCCCATGGGGTTTCCCACGCCGCGAGTGCCCGCGGACAATCCGATGACGGAGGAGAAGGTGCAGCTGGGCCGGAGGCTCTTCTTCGACGTGCGTCTGTCACGGAACGAGACGCAGTCCTGCGCGTCCTGCCATGACCCGGCGCGAGCCTTCACCGAGCCCTTGGTGACGTCGCAGGGCAGCACGGGCGAGACGCACCGCCGCAACGCCCAGGGGCTGGCCAACGTCGCCTATGCCACGAGTCTCACCTGGGCGAATCCCTCGCTTACGACGTTGGAGGCGCAGGCGTTGGTGCCCTTGTTCGGCAAGGAGCCGGTGGAGTTGGGCTTCGGTGACAGGGAAGAGGAGTTGCTCGGCCGGCTGCGCGCGGTCCCGGAACTGGCGGCGGAGTTCCAGCGCGCGTTTCCGGAGGCCGTGGAGCCCGTGTCCGTGGCCACGCTGACGCGGGCGCTGGCGTCGTTCCAGCGCAGCCTCATCTCCGGTAACTCCGCATATGACCGCTATGTGTATGGCAATGAAGTGGAGGCCATGACGCGGCAGCAGAAGCGGGGCATGGAGTTGTTCTTCTCGGAGCGGCTGGAGTGTGACCACTGCCACACCGGCTTCAACTTCCAGGACGCCACGGTGCACGAGGCGACGTCCGAGCCCATCCTGCCCTTCCACAACACGGGCCTCTACAACGAGAACGGCCAGGGCGCGTACCCTGCCGAGGACCCGGGCCTCATCGAGCTGACGGGCCGTCCCGAGGACATGGGCCGTTTCCGCGCGCCGTCCCTGCGCAACGTGGCCGTCACCGGGCCATACATGCATGACGGCAGTCTGGCCACGCTGTCGGACGTGCTGGACCACTACGCCGCGGGAGGACACGCGCGGCTGGTGAGCGGCGGCGAGACCAGTCCGCTGCAGAGTGGCTTCGTGAGAGGCTTCACGCTGACCGAGCAGGAGAAGGAAGACGTCTTGGCGTTCCTCGAGTCGCTCACCGACACGGAGTTCCTGACGGACCCGCGCTTCTCGGACCCGTCCACCGTGCCGTGAGGACCGCTGTGCTCACGGCGGAGGCGCCAGCTCGCTCGCGGTGAGGAACGGTTCATCTGTCAGGGCGTGGAGGAAGGCGAGGATGGCGTCTTTCTCCGCGTCATCCAGCGACAGCCCGGGAGATGGACCTTCGCGCTGGAAGGCGGCGTCGAGCGTGGTGGAGGCCACCATGCCGCCGCGGTAGTGCTCCAGGACGTCTTCCAGGGTCGCGAGCCGTCCGTCGTGCATGTACGGCGCGGTGACGGGCACGTTGCGCAGGGTGGGCGTCTTGAATCGCCCCGCGTCCTCGGCGCGCTGCGTGACGCGCCCCCTGCCTCGCGACTCCGCCTCGCCTTCGCCAAAGGCCGCGTCCGAGTCCAATCCATTGTTGTGGTAGGCGTTGTCGGTGAAGAGCTCCGTGGCGTGGCACGTGGCGCAGTGCCGCTGGACGAGCGCCATCCCGTGTTGCTCTCGAGGGCTCAGTCGCGCTCCTGGCTCACCCCGGCGCCATCTGTCATAGCGGGAGTCCGCGGAGACGAGCGTCCGTTGGAACTGGGCCAGGGCGCGCAGCAGGTTGCTCAGGGTGAGGCTGTCAGGGCCGAAGGCGTTCTCGAAGCGCTGGGCGAACTCCGGCTCCGAGGACAGCCGCGCCATCATGGACGATAGCTGGCTGTTACCCATCTCGTCCGGGTGCGTGAGCGGCGCCAGGGACAGGGACTCGAGGTTCTTCGAGCCGCCGTCCCAGAAGAGTCCTTCCATCCAGGCCAGGTTGATGAGGGCGGGGACGTGTCGCACCAGGGGGCGTCCGCTGACGCCACGCCGGGTGAGGGCCGCGTCGTCCGCGAAGGCTCGTGCCTGTTCATGGCAGGTGGCGCAGGACACCTGGCCATTGGAGGACAGCCGAGGTGAGTGGAACAGCCAGCGTCCCAGGGCGATGCCCTCGGGCGTGAGAGGATTGTCCGGAGGCGAGGGAATGGACGTCATGCCCACGGGGAGATGCTGTGGGAATGGGCCCTCCGCGTCTGGCGAGGAGGGCCCTTCTCCACACGCGCCCAGCAGGAGCCAGGCCAAGGACGCCGCAGCCATGCTCCGAGGCGCGGCGGGGCTCATCGGTCGGCGTTCTCCACCGACACCAGGGAGAACATGTTGGCGAAACCGTCCGACAGCGTGGCGCTCTCGGTGCTTTGTGTGGCGCCGATGCTGGGCGTGGTACGAGGGCTGAGCGACGTGAACAGGGTCTCCACATTGGCTTGCAGGTTCACCGCCAGGTGCTTCTGGGAATTGACGGTGACAGTGGTGGGGAACGGCAACTCCACCGTGCGGTAGTTGGCGTTGGTACCGGTGTCCCAGGTGAAGTCGCCCTGCGTGCCCTGGGCCGTCACGTAGGTGCCGTGCGTCTTGGTGAAGATGTAGCTGGTGAACCACATCCAGCTTACGGATGCCATGTTCTGGAGGACGTGCAGTTCGCCCGCCTGGCGGCTCAGGTCGTCGTTGTAGGTGGGGTCCACGCCGATGCTGAACCGGATGCCCGAGTAGGTGCCCGCGGGGACCGCTCGGGCCTGGACGCGCTCGCGGCGGTTGGCGGGAAGTGTCACGGGGGTTGAGGTGCCGTCCAACTCCTGCGCGTTGATGACCTCCATGAGGTGGTAGCTGTCGGTGAGCGCCCTCGTGGTGCCGTCCTGCTTGAGCAGCGTCACATTGGAGAGCCAGTAGCGAATCTGGGAGAAGGTGACGGTGCCTCCGCCCGCGGTGGCGTACGTCTGGCCCAGGGCGAATGGCGCGGTGCCGAAGACGAAGGCCGCGTTCAGCTCCAGGCTGCCGTCCATGGCGGCCAGCTGGGTTCGCAGCGCCGCGAGTTCCGCGCGCACCTGGGTGAGCTGTTGATAGACGCCCTCCCAGTCCTGCGATGCCAGCAGTTCCCGTGCCTCTTCGAGTTGCTGGGTGATGTCGGCCAGCTCCGCCTGAGCTGCTTCCGCGTCCAACTGCTGCCGCGCGACCTGGGCTTCGAGCCGGGTGACCTCTTCCTCGAGCTCCGAGACCTGCTGCTCGAGCTGGCGGCGTTGATCCTCCGAGGCCTGGAGTTGCTCGTCGGTCGCGCCGTCATCACCACAGGCGGGCAGTGCCAGGAGTGCCATGGCGGCCAGGGCCAGCATCCGGCCCAAAGCGGGGAGTGAAGAGAGGGAAGCGTGCTTTTTCATGGCACGGCACTGTGCCGAGTGCACTGCCGGGCGGAGCTGTGGCGTTTTGTCGCGCGGCAATATGTCACCAGGGACCGTGCGTCCCTGCCGTGTCCCCGCTCAATCGCTCGCGACGGGCTCCGCCGCCACGGCCTGCACGCGGCGCTGCTCGTTGTAGACAGACAACCGCAGCGTCAGCACGTACGTGACGCAGCAGGCGAGGACGGCGGGCGGGCCATACGCGGAGCCGAACACCTCCAGCACCAGGGCAATGGCCGCCAGGGGCACGCCGACCACCGCGACCAGCGCGGAGGCAATGCCCACCACCACGAACACCGTCACGTCCGCCGGCCCCGTGCCCGTCACCGACGCGAGCATCTGCGCCGTGGCCGCGCCCGACACGCCGCCCAGCACCATGCTGGGGATGAGCATGCCCGCTGAGCCACCGGACTGCACCGTGAAGCCCGTGGTGAGCAGCTTCCCACCCACGATGAGCAGCAGGTACCACCACAGCGACAGCGGCCCCGGCGTATCCGCCAGCAGCTGGGCGATGGTGTACTCGCCCATGCCCAGCACGTGCCGGAAGTCCATGCCCGCGCCGTAGTAGAGCCCTCCGGCCACCAGGACGGTGCACAGCGCCCCCATGGCGCCGCGCAATACCGGGCTGACGCGCTCCACCACCTGGCGCGTGTGTTTCATGGTCAGGCCGAACAGCAGCGCGATGGGTGCGGACACCGCCACGGCCACCAGCGCGGTGAGTCCGTACTCCCCCAGCGTGTACGTGTGCGGGTGCGGCGGCGCCACGAAGATGGGCTTGAAGCCGAGGAGGCGGTTGTTGAGCGCGTACGCGATGATTCCCGCCAGCAGGCAGTACGCCAGCTTCCGGTAGACAATGCGGTTGCCGTAGACGACCTCGAGCGCGAAGAGCGCGGCGGCGAACGGCGCGTTGAGCAGCGTTCCCACCGCCGCGGCGATGCCCGCCAGCTGGCAGGTGCGCAGCGTGTGCTCGGAGCGGGCACGGGTGAGGCGGGCCACGCCCGCGCCCAGGGACTCGCCCACCAGCACGACCGGACCCTCCAGCCCGCCCGACGCGCCGGTGCCCAGCGTGAGCAACGTGGCCACCGCCTTGCGCAGGGCGAGCCGGATGGCGGGCCGTGAGTAGCGAGGGCGCGGGTCGTCCGCCGGGTCCTCGTAGGTGATGTGGTAGTTGAAGAGCGCGACGTTCACCCCATCCGAGGCCACGTCGCTCCAGCCGGGCCGGCGGTTGAGCAGTCCTCGCAGCAGTCCGCCCAGCAGCAGCACGCCCGCGAGCACCAGCGGCGCCCACCAGAGGCTCCGTCCCGACGCGAACGCCAGCAACGTGTCACTGGTGGCATGGACGCCATACCGCAGCGCCGAGCACACCCCCCAGATGAGCACCGTGCCCAGTACCACCCGGCCCACCGTGCGCAGCACCGTGTCCCACGAGTCGTGAAGAGCACTCTGCTCCTCGTCCAGGGGCTCTCGACGGCCAGCCATGGAGCGAGAGGGTATGTGCTTGGAGGTCAAGATGAATGTCCGTGGCCGGAGGAGAGATTACCTCTAGGGAAACACCCAGAAAGAGCCGGCCGGGTGCTTCGTTGGCCTGGGCGAAAGGAGCCTCGAAGCGCCATGCCCCAACACCATTCGCACGCGCCGCATTCCCGCACGCCCCCTCCCTCTCCGGCCGGGGAGGCGCCCGCCATCGACCCCGTTTGCGGCATGAAGGTGGACCCGAACGCCCCGAAGGGCGGTCACCTGGAGCACGCCGGGCTGACCTACGCCTTCTGCAATCCCCGGTGCCGGGAGCGATTTCGCGCGGACCCGGAGCGCTACCTCTCGCCCGCGGAGACCGCGCCGGAACCGACGCCGGCGCCGGGCACCCTGTACGTCTGCCCCATGGACCCGGAGGTCCGCCAATCGCATCCCGGCGCCTGCCCCAAGTGCGGCATGGCGCTGGAGCCCGAGACGCTTCCCGTCCAGGAGTCCCGCGTGGAGTACGTGTGCCCCATGCACCCGGAGGTGGTGAAGAACGGCCCGGGGAGCTGCCCCAAGTGCGGCATGGCGCTGGAGCCGCGCACGGTGCTGGCGGAGGAGCCGCCGGACCCGGAGCTGCAATCCATGCGGCTGCGCTTCCGCGTGGGCCTGGCGCTCACGGTGCCGCTGCTCGTGCTGGCCATGTCGGACATGATTCCCGGGCAGCCGGTGCAACACGCGGTGTCCGCGGGCGTGCTGGCCTGGGCGCAGCTCGTGCTGGCCACGCCCGTGGTGCTCTGGGTGGGCTGGCCCTTCTTCCAGCGCGGCTGGGCGTCGGTGCGAAACCGGCACCTCAACATGTTCACCCTCATCGCCCTGGGGACGGGCGCGGCGTATCTGTTCAGCGTCTTCACCACGCTGCTGCCGCAGGCCCTGCCACAGGGACTGCGCACGGGGCACGGCGGCTCCGCGCCCCTCTATTTCGAAGCCGCCGCCGTCATCGTCACCCTGGTCGCGCTGGGACAGGTGTTGGAGCTGCGCGCCCGGCACGCGACCTCCGGTGCACTGCGGGCGCTGCTGAGCCTCGCGCCGCCGGTGGCGCGGCGAATGGGAGAGGACGGTCACGAGGAGGATGTGCCGCTCGCGAGCGTCCAGTCTGGGGACACGCTGCGCGTGCGCCCCGGAGAGAAGGTGCCCGTGGACGGCGTGGTGCTCCAGGGGACCAGCGCGGTGGATGAGTCCATGGTGACGGGCGAGTCGCTGCCCGTGGAGAAGGCCCCGGGCGCGCAGGTGACGGGCGGAACGGTGAATGGCACGGGCTCACTGGTGATGCGCGCCGAGCGCGTGGGCCAGGACACGTTGCTCTCCCGCATCGTCCAGCGCGTGAGTGAAGCGCAACGCACCCGCGCGCCGATTCAGCGGCTCGCCGACAAGGTGGCGGCCGTCTTCGTGCCGGTGGTCATCGCGGTGGCGGTGGTGACGGCGGGCGTGTGGGCCATCTGGGGACCCGAGCCTCGGTTGGCGCACGCGGTGGTCAACGCGGTGGCGGTGCTCATCATCGCCTGCCCCTGTGCGCTGGGGCTGGCCACGCCCATGTCCGTCATGGTGGGCACCGGGCGCGGCGCCCAGGCGGGCGTCCTCATCCGCGACGCGGCGGCGCTGGAGCGGCTGGAGGCGGTGGACACGCTGGTGGTGGACAAGACGGGCACGCTCACCGAGGGCAAGCCGCGCCTCGTGACGGTGGTGCCCGCGCCGGGCTTCGAGGAGGCGCGGCTGCTGCGGCTGGCCGCGAGCCTGGAGCGTGGCAGTGAGCACCCGTTGGCCGCGGCCATCGTCGCGGGCGCGAAGGAGCGTGGCGTGACGCTGGCGCCCGTGGAGGACTTCCGCTCGCTCACGGGCAAGGGCGTCGTGGGCAAGGTGGAGGGCGCCGACGTGGCCCTGGGCAACGCGGCCCTGACGGAGGCGCTCCAGGTGGATGGTGGGGACCTGACCTCCCGGGCCGAGGCGCTGCGAGCAGAGGGGCAGACGGTGGTGCTGGTGGCGGTGGAGGGGAAGGCCGCGGGGTTGCTCGGTGTCGAGGACCCGGTGAAGTCCTCCACGCCGGAGGCCCTGGCGTTGCTGCGCGAGGAAGGGCTTCGGGTGGTGATGCTCACGGGCGACAGCCAGACGACGGCGGACGCGGTGGCGCGGAGGCTGGGCATCACCGAGGTCATCGCCGGGGTGTTGCCGGAGGCGAAGGGCGACGCCGTCCGGAAGCTCCAGCAGGAGGGGCGGGTGGTTGCCATGGCGGGAGACGGCGTCAACGATGCGCCCGCGCTGGCGCAGGCGGACGTGGGCATCGCCATGGGCACCGGGACGGACATCGCGATGGAGAGCGCAGCCGTCACACTGGTGAAGGGGGACCTTCGGGCCATCGCTCGGGCACGCCGCCTGAGCCAGGGCACGCTGCGCAACATCCGGCAGAACCTCTTCTTCGCCTTCATCTACAACGCCGTGGGTGTGCCGGTGGCGGCGGGCGTGCTGTACCCCGTCTTCGGTCTGCTCCTCAGTCCCATCTTCGCCAGTGCCGCGATGAGCCTCTCGTCGGTGTCCGTCATCGGCAATGCGCTCCGGCTGCGGAAGCTGAAGCTGTAGGCCCGGTTGTGTGGGAGGCCGCCTGTACCGGGCCTCCTCCCTTGGGCCGGGGGCGGGCGGCCCGCCGAGGCCCACCGGAGCGGCGCTGGGATGCCCACCCTTGAGCTCGAACGCACCGCACCCTGGGAGAGGTGGACACCATGGCCTCAGTCGAAGTGATGAACGCCGACAGCGAGATGCGCCAGTGCATCGAGGATTGCCTGGCCTGTCACCGCGTCTGCCTGGAGACACTGACGTATTGTCTGGGAAAGGGCGGCAAGCATGCGGAGGCCAGACACCTGCGCTTGCTGATGGACTGCGCGGAAATCTGCCAGACGAGCGCGAACTTCATGCTGCGGGACTCGGAGCTGCATAGCCGCACCTGCTTCGCCTGCTCGGAAGTCTGCGGGCGCTGCGCGGAGTCCTGCGCGCAAATGGGCGAGGACGTGGTGATGAAGGCCTGCGCGGACATGTGCACCCAGTGTTCGGACTCGTGCTGGAGGATGGGCGGCGGTGTCATGTCGCAGACGCCCAACCCGGAGGCCGCCCAGCGCGCCGCCGACCTTCCCGCGTGAGAGGTCCGCCCGGAAGAGACCAGACAAGCCGGAACGGCCCTGTCGCGGAGCCCTTCACTCGCCGTCGAGGCCGATTAGAGTGCGCTCCATGAGCTCTCGCGAGGAGGGGCGCACCTCCGGTACGCCCGCTGGACATATCTCCGTCGTCCATCTGCCCAACGCCTGGTTCATCCTCTGTGCTTCGAGTGAGCTGGGAGACAAGCCCCTGGCGCGCACGCTCCAGGGTTCGCCCCTGGTGCTCTTCCGAGGTGAGGGCGGCAAGCCCGCGGCCCTGGTGGACCGCTGCCCGCACCGCAACGTGCCGTTGTCGCTGGGCCGGGTGCAGGAAGGCCAGCTCCAGTGCGGCTACCACGGCTGGCGTTTCGACGGCGCGGGGCAGTGCCGCGCCATCCCTGGTTTCCTGGGCGAGCCCGGCGCGCGTGCTCGCTGTGCCACGGCGCATGCCACGCGCGAGCAGGATGGCTTCGTCTGGGTCTACTCCACGCCGGGCGTCGAGCCCACCACGGAGCCCTACCGCTTCCCGCTGCTGGAGGCGCGCGAATACACCACCGTGCGCCGCACGCTGCGGGCCCCCGGTTCGCTGCACTCCACGCTGGAGAACACGTTGGACGTGCCCCACACCGCGTACCTCCATGGCGGGCTGTTCCGCACCGAGGAGAAGCGGAACGAAATCGACGTGGTGGTGCGCCGGAGCGCGGACAAGGTGGAGGCCGAGTACATCGGCGAGCCGCGTCCCAGCGGGCTCGTGGGCCGGCTGCTCGCGCCGGGTGGCGGGGTGGTGCAGCACTTCGATCGCTTCCTGATGCCCTCCATCGCCCAGGTGGAGTACCGCATCGGTGACACCAGCCACATCATGGTGACCTCCGCGATGACGCCCGTGTCGGACTGGGACACGCTGGTGTACGCGGTGGTGACGTTCCGTCTGCCATTGCCCCGCTGGTTGGTGCGCGCGGCGCTCCCGCTCATCATGCCCGTGGCGCTCCACATCTTCGGGCAGGACGCGCGCATCCTCCGGCAGCAGACGGAGACCATCCGCCGCTTCGGCACGGAGGCCTATGCCTCCACGGAAATCGACGTGCTCGGTCCCGGCATCCTCCGCCTGCTGCGCGCCGCCGAGCGCGAGAAGCCCGGCGCCGTGGGGGACACGGTGCATGAAACACGACTGAAGATGCGGACCTGAGAGCCATTGCGACGCGGCGTGTCGTGAGACACGGTGGAGACACTGGGTCTCACGATACCTGGGGCCGTTCCATGTGTCTGAATGGAGCCCTGGGCTGAAACACTCGCACGCTGTTAGCGTGGCGCCCCCTCGCAATCCCCCCGGAGTCCCCATGCGGTTTCCCGTTCGCGCGGCGCTGGCAGGCGCGGCGCTGCTGTTCGCGCCCCAGGCGTTGGCCACCAACTACACCCTGTGGATTCACGGGAAGAACTCCGGAGGCACGAAGCCGGGCAACTACGCCGACTTCTCCGCCTGGGGGCCCGCGTCCACGGCTGCGGGGGTGAACAAGAAGGCCGTCAACTGGGACGGGCGGCAGCGCATTGGCGGGCAGAATGAGCGCATCCGGGATGCGCTCGACTGCTACTGCACCGGAGACAACTGGTGCTACATCGCAGTGCACAGCGCGGGGAACCTCCAGATTGGTTACGCGCTGGCGTTGTATGGCGGCTCGGCGCGCTACAAGAAGAACGCGACACCGAATGCCAGCGGTGTGTGTGGCAACACGGATGGGAAGACGCAGACGGGCTGGAACATCAAGTGGGTGAACGTGGCGTCGGGTGCCGCTGGTGGTAGCGAGCTGGCGGACATGGGCGAGTGGGCCGTGGATGACCCCATCGTCAGCGACCTCAAGACGACCACCGCGCGCGCCATGTACAACCACAACACCACGCGTGGCATCCGGTTCAACATGTACGCGGGCGCCAAGGGGAAGGTGTACTCGGGGCTCCTCCCGGGCCAGGACGACGACGCGGTGTCCTATCACTCCACGGGCGGCGTGTCGGGCAGCGCGGGCGGGGCCTACTGCAACCCGTCCGACTGGTTCTGCAATGACCTGACCACCGGCGCGAACGCGTGCGAGGGCGGCCAGGCCAAGTGGACCAACCACTTCGTGGCGTTCCGCGATGACGCCGAGTCCCACGGCCACGGCGCCAACGGAAAGTGGGAAGGCATTGTCGGCAAGGTGCGCGCCGACATGGTCACCAACGCGAAGTAGGCGCAGGTTCGCCGCCGCCCTGCGAGGACAGGGCGGCGGCTCTCCAGGCGGTGCGTCGTCTCAGTGCTCCCCTGGCGTCTGGGTCCGAGCAGCCTTCCGGGCGGCCAGCCGCTGCGTCACTCGCACCTGCCACCCGTGCACGAAGGCATAGAAGGTGGGCAGCACCAGCAGGGTGAACAGCGTGGAGGTGACGAGCCCGCCCACCATGACGACGGCCAGGGGGCGCTCCACTTCCGTGCCGTGCAGTGGCAGCACCAGCAGCGGCAGCAGGCCCAGGATGGCGGTGCCCGCCGTCATCAGCTTGGGGCGGACGCGGCCGATGCTCGCCTCTCGAATCGCCTCATTGAAGGGCTTGCCGTGCTGCATGAGCAGCTTCGTCTGCGCCACCAGCACCAGGCCATTCTGGACGGCAATGCCAAACAGGCCGATGAGGCCCACCAGGCTGGACACGTTCCACGTCTCCCCGGCGATGAGCAGCGCGAGGATGCCGCCGACGAAGGCGTCCGGCAGGGTGGCGATGATGACCAGCGACTCCGCCAGCGAGCCCAGCGCCAGGTACAGCAGGATGAACACCGCGAGCAGGGCCACCGCGATGGCGACCGTCATCGCCTGCGCGGCGCGCTGCTGGCTCTCCACTTTCCCGCCCACGTCCAGGAAGTAGCCGGTGGGCAGCTTCAGCTCCGCCGCCAGCCGCTCGCGCACCTCGGCCGCCGTGCTGCCCAAGTCCCTGCCCGCGACACTGGCCTCCACGGCGATGCGCCGGCTGCCCGCCTCGCGGCGGATGCTGCCCGCGCCGAAGGTCTCCTCGATGGTGGCCAGCTGGCTCAACGGGATGCGCGTGCCGTCATGCCCGTCCACCAGCAGACCCCGGATGGCGGTGGCGTCTCCCCGGCGGTGGTCCGCCAGCCGCAGCAGCAAGTCATAGCGGCGCTGGCCCTTCCACACCTGGGCGAACTCCTGGCCCACCATCCCCACCTTCACGGCGTGGATGACGTCTCCGGGGGTCAGGCCCACGCGCGCCACCGCGGCGCGATTCACGGTGATGCGCAGCTGGGGCAAGCCGGTCAACTTCTCCGCTCGCAAGTCCTCCACTCCCTCCACCTTCGACATGATGGCCTGCGCCCGCTCCGCCAGTCCGGCCAGCGTCTCCAGCTCCGGCCCGAAGATGCGCACGGAGAGGTCCGCCGGGCTGCCGCCGAGCCCTTCATCGATGCGCATGCCCAGCGGCGTGGTGAACAGCGTCGACACGCCAGGGACCTGTCCCACCGCCTCACGCATCGCGGCCTCCAGGTCCTCCATCGAACGTCCCCGCTCCGGCTTGAGGATGACGAGCACGTCCGACAGCGTGTGCGGCATCGGGTCTTCCGTGCGTTCGGCACGGCCCGTGCGGCGCACCACGTCCTCCACCTCCGGGAACTTCAACAGCGCGTCCTCCACCAGGTGGTTGAGCCGGTCCACCTCCTCCAGCGAGGCCTCCGGCGGCAGCACCGTCTGGAGCAGCAGCGCGCCTTCATCCAGCTTCGGCATGAAGTCGCTGCCCACCACGAAGGCCAGCGAGAGGGCGGGTACGGTGATGGCCAAAGCTACCAGCCGCACGAGCCCCGCGTGGCGCATGCACGCCTCCAGCATGGGCGCGTAGACGTGTTTGATTTTGCGGATGACCCACACGTCCTCGGGCTGTCCTTCGCGGGGCGTGCGCAGGAAGAGCCCGGACGCCACCGGCACCAGCGTGAGGGCCAGTCCCAGCGACGCCGTCAGGCAGGCCACCACGGCCGCGGCGAGCGGCTGGTACATGCGCCCCTCGATGCCCGTCATGGCGAACAGGGGGATGAACACGGACACGACGATGAGCGTGGCGAAGGCGATGGGCCGGGCCATCTCCATGGACGCCGCCAGCGCCACTTCGCGTCGAGAGCGCTGACCCTTCGCTTCACGCAGACCGTGGACGATGTTCTCCGTGACGATGATGGCCGCGTCCACCAGCAGGCCCACGGCGATGGCCAGTCCGCCCAGTGTCATCGTGTTGATGCCGATGCCGGCGAACTTCAGCAGCACGCCCGCCAGCGCCAGGGACAGGGGCAGGGTGAGCGTGACGATGAGCGCCGCGCGCCAGTCTCCCAGGAGTAGGAAGAGCACGAGCACCACCAGCACCGCGCCCAGCAGGATGGCCCGGCTGACGCCGCCCAGCGCGGAGTCCACCAGCACCGACTGGTCATACACGATGCGAAGCTGCACGCCGGGCGGCAGGCCCTGTTTCAACTCCTGGATGGCGACGCGGATGCCCGCCGTCACCCGCTGTGTGTCCGCGCCGAACTGCTTGATGACACGGCAGCTCACGACCTCGCCCTTCAGCCGGTGGGCGATGCCCCGGCGCACGGCGGGGGCCTCGCGGATGTCGGCCACGTCGCCCAGCAGCACGGGCGTGCTGTCGCGCACGGCGACCACGGTGTCGCGCAGGTCCTCCACGGACTCCGCGCGCCCCACCGCGCGCACCGTCCACTCCATGGGGCCCTGCACCACGAAGCCGCCCGAGGCGTTCAGGTTCGCGCCTTCCAGCGCGTGCTCCACCTGGTTCAGGGTGATGCCACGCGCCACCATCTGGTCCGGGTCGAGCTGCACCTGGAACTGGCGCAGGTAGCCACCCAGGCGCTCCACACCGGCGACACCGGGCACGGCGAGCAGCCGGTTCTTCACCTCGAACTCGGCCAAATCCCTCAGCGTCATCAGCTCCGCCGCGCCGGGCTCCGCTTCCAGGGTGAACTCGAACACCTCATTGAGTCGCCCGGTGAGGCTGGAGACCAGCGGCACGTCCGTGCCGGGGGGGAGCTCGCTCTGCGCCTGGGCCACGCGCTCGACGACGTACTGCCGGCTGCGGAAGTAGTCGGCGTCTGGCTCGAACTCCACCGTGAGCTGGGTGACGCCCAGCTGCGAGGTGGAGCGGATGCGGCGTACCTCGGGCAGGCCCGCGAGCGCCACCTCCATGGGGATGGCCACGGCCGTCTCCAGCTCCTGCGCGCCCATCGCCGGGTTCTGCACGATGACGTTGAATATGGGGGCGGACAGGTCCGGGAACACGTCGCGCGTCAGTCCCTGGAGCGCCACCGCGCCGAAGGCGGAGAGCGCCAGGGCCAGCATCACGGTGAGACCAGGCCGGGCGAAGGAGGACCGCAGGATGCGGTTCATCCAGGAGTCGGGGGCCTCAGTGCGCATGGCCGTCACTCCCTCCGCCGCTCAACTTCTCCGCCTCCGCCTTGAGCAGGAACGCGCCTTCCACCACCACCTGCTCGCCGGGTTTCAGTCCGGTGAGGACCTCCACGTCGCCGCCCAGCGTGCGGCCCCGGCCCACCTCGCGCCGCTCGAAGACGCCGCGCGCGTCCGTGGGCAGGAAGGCCACCCAGCCACCTTCCAGCCGCTGGAGCGCCGCCGCGGGCACGGCGGTGATGGGCGCTCCCGGGTCCCCCAATGGGATGTAGGCCGACGCGGACATGCCGGGCCGAAGTTGGCCGTCGGCGTTGTCCAGCTCCAGCCTCACGGGGATGGTGCGTGAAGTCGCATCCACGCGCTGCCCCACGTGGCCCACCTTCGCCATGAACTCCTGGCCCGGAAAGGCCGCGAAGGTGATGCGGGCCTGCGTGCCACGCTGGATGCGCACGGCGTCACGCTCGAAGGCGTGCACCACCAGCCACAGCGAGGACACGTCACCAATGCAGAACAGCGGCAGGTTGGGGTCCGCCATCTGCCCCATCCGCGCGGTGCGTTCGACGACGGTGCCGGACAGGGGGGCGCGCAGGACGAAGCCCGGAGGGACGTTGCCACCGCGCAGCTCTTCTTCGCTCACGCCCAGGGCCACCAGCTCCGCGCGCGCGGCGGCGACCGAGGCCTCGGCGGCGGCGGCCCCTGCCTCGGCGGCTTGTACGTCCTTGCGCGCGATGATGCGCTCGTCAGCGAGCGTGCGCTTGCGCTCGGCGGCCTGACGCGCGGCCTGGGCCTGGGCCTGGGCCGCTTGCAGCGACGCGCGCGCCTTGCCCAGCTCGGGGCTGCGCAGGTCCGCGAGCTTTTCGCCCTGCTTCACCTCCTGACCGGTGGTGACGAAGACGGCGCTTACGCGGGCGGCGATGGGGGAGGCCACCTCCGCGTAGGCGTCCTCGCTGAAGGTGAGCTCTCCCAGGACGGTGACATTCTCACCGCCCGGTCGCACGCCCACGGGCGCGGTGGTGATGCGCAAGTCTCTCAACATCTCCGACGCGATGCGGACGTGGGGCACGCCATGGTCGTCGTGGTGGGCACCTGCCTGGGCGGGGGGCTCGTCATGTCCGTGCTCTTGCTCGTCGTGCGGCGTCTCGCGCTTGCAGGCGGTGAGCAGGAGGAGGGCGGCCACTGCGGCGTGGAGGGGCTTCATGGAAGGGCTCCGGTCTCCACGGCCAGTTGGACGCGGGCGAGGGCTGCCTGGAGGAGGCTGTCGAGGTAGGCGGCACGCGCTTCCAGCGTGTCGCGGCGAACGAGGAGGAATTCGGCGAGGCCCATCTCTCCGGCTTCGTAGGAGCGGCGAGCGAGACTTTCGTTGTCACTGAGCAGCGGCAGTGCGTCGGCTTCCAGCAGCGTCACGGCTTCCAGCCGCTTGCGGTGCTGCACGCGCGCGGCCTCCACCTGGACGTCCACTTCCAACCGGGCCGCGGCCAGCAGGGATTGGAGCCGGCGCACGCGGGCCTCGCCCGTTACCCGGGCGTTGTCTCCCCGGTCGAAGAGCGGCAGCGGCACGCTGAGGGCGCCGAGGTAGGCGATTTCATCAATCTCCCGCTGGTACAGAAACCCCGCGGTGATGTCCGGCCAGACGCTCGCCCGGCCCATGCGGCGGTCGGCATCCGCCTGGGCGAGTTCCGCTTCCAACGCGGTGATATCGGGCCGCGCCGCCACGGTGTTTGTCTTCGCCTCCGTGTCAGGCTGGAGCGCGAGCACTCGCAGCTCACCGCGGATGGCGAACGGATGCGTGAGCGGAAGGCCCAACATCGCGCGCAACTGGTGGAGTTGGACGGCCTCGTCCCCCTCCGCGGTGGCCACCTCCGCGCGCATGCGGGCCAGGGACACGCGCGCCACGTTGACGTCCACCACGGGCACATCACCGGCCTCGAAGCGCCGCTGGGCGGAGTTCGCCGTCTCCCGGGCGGCGGCCTCGGCTTCTCGCGCGAGGCTCAGCCGCTCCCGCGCATGCAGCGCCTGGAGGAAGCGCGCGGCGACGTCGCCCAGCACCCGGCGCTCGGCGTCGCGCTGGCGGGCCGTCTCCATCTCCAGACCGGCGCGCGCGGACTCCCGGCGGGCGCCGCGCTTTCCACCCAGCTCGAAGGACTGGCTGATGCCCACGCTCAAGTCCACCCCACGCACGGCGGGGTGTCCCGGCGAGCCAGGGTCACTGCGCGGGCCCGCCTGGAGCTCGAAGGTGGGGTTGTCATTCAGCAGCGACGCGGCGGCCGCCACGGGGCCCTGGGCCTCGGCGGCGCGGCCCGCGGCCTCCAGCAGCGCGGGTGCGCGCTGGCGGGCCAGGGCCAGGGTTTCTTCAAGAGACAGCGCGGCGTCGGCGGAGCCCGGCTGGGCCGCGGCGACACGCGGAAATAGGAGTGTGGCGGCGAGCCCGAAGGCTGCCACCGTGAGTGGATGGGGCACGGCGATGACCTCGCGAAAGGGAGGCGTGCGTCAGGTGGAGCGTGCCCCGCGATGACACACGGGCACACCTGTCCTGGCGGACGCGAGCGAACGAGACGGCGGACGCGACCTACGCGAGGGGTGCTATCGGGACGTGGAGGATGTCACCCCCGTCGGCCGACAACGGTTCGGCCTTCTCGTAGGCGACGCGCAAGGGCCGCGACACGAGCAGCACGAAGGAAGGCGGCGGGGCATGCGCGGCCACGGAGCGCACATGGCTACAGCAGGTGCAGTCGATGCAGTCCGGGGCGCACTGCCCCTGGTCATCATCGTCCGGGCAGCTCTGCGTGCAGACCTCGCCCACCGCGCCAGTGAGGGTGGGCATCAAGCCCCCCAGGCCCGGGGCGAACAGGAACAGGCAGACGATGAGCCAGATTCGGAGCACGCAGGCGGCCTTCTACCACGTTTCCAAACGCAATGCGTGCGAGGGGCTCACACTCAGCGAGCCTCCTCGCACGCAGGGGAAGAAGACTGTCAGGAGATGCCCTTGCGCAGCCGGTTCCAATCGAAGTTGGGCGCCGGGTCGTTCTTGCGGCCCTTGGGCACCGCCACGTCGGCGTGGCCCACGATGTTCTTCATCGGAATGTTGTGCTGCTGCTTCAGGTAGCCGGTGAGCTGGGTGAGCGACTTGTACTGCGCCTCGGTGAAGGGCGTCTTGCCGCTGCCGTCGTTCACGATTTCGATGCCGATGGAGCGGTTGTTGATGTCGGAGGGCACGCCGTGCAGCTCGCCCTTGCCCGCGTGCCAGGCGCGCTTGTCGTCACCGACCAGCTGATAGATCTTCCCGTCGCGGTCCACCATGTAGTGCGCGGACACCTTGCTCTGCGGATTGCGCATCCATGACAGGTCGCCCGCGCCGTTGTTGGTCGCGGTGTGGTGCATGACGATGGTGTCGATCTTCGTCCCGCCGCGCGAGTTCTGGTTCGGCGAGGGCGCGTTGATGACCGCGGGCTTGGTGAACTTGCCGCCCGGGGTGGTGGGCGTGGTGGGGCCACTGGTGCCCAGCGCCTTCTTCAGCGCCGCGTGCGTGAGGTCACCGTAGAAGCCGGTGGCGGGCAGCTTGTTGTCCGCCTGGAACTTCTTCACCGCCGTTTCCGTCTGCGGACCGAAGGAGCCGGGACCGGTGGTCACCTGGGCCTTCGTCATGTAGCCCACCTTCACGAGCGCATCCTGCAGTTGCTTCACCTTGGGCCCGGAGTCGCCCTTGCGCAGGCCCGCGGGCGGCGCGGAGACCGTGGCGGCCGCGGCGGCGGCGGTGCGGGGGGCCTGCGCCTGAGTGGCGCGGAACACGGAGGAGAGCGAGGGCAGGCGAAGGCTCATGAGGGCTTCCAGGGGGTAGAGGCTGCGTGAATCTGCCCGGATTATCGGCGCCCAGTCCCCGGGAGTTGCGTAGCTCCCGGGGCGAACTTGAGTGGCTGGATTCAGCTGGATTGCACTTTTTCAGGCTGTCTGAGTTTCGGCGGGCAGGGGTGGCTCTCCTGTGCCTTCCTCTGGCTGTTCCTGGGGAAGGTGGCGCCGCTTCCAGAGGGCGAAGATGGCCGGATACACGGTCAGCTCGAGTAAAAACGACGTCACAAGGCCGCCCACGAGGGGCGCGGCGATGCGCTTCATCACGTCCGCGCCCGTGCCGGTGCTCCACAGCACGGGGAGCAGGCCAATCATGTCCGTCATCACCGTCATCAACTTGGGACGGATACGACGCGCCGCGCCATCAACGATGGTCTCCGTCAGGTCGGCCATGGAGCGCAGCCGTCCCTCCTGGTCCGCCTTCTTATGGGCCAGGGTGAGGTAGAGCAGCATCACCACGCCCGTCTCCGCGTCCAGCCCGGCCAGGGCGATGAGCCCCACCCACACGGCGATGCTCATGTTGTAGTCGAGCAGGTACAGCAGCCACACCGCGCCAATCAGGCTGAAGGGCACCGCCAGCAGGACGATGCCCATCTCCACCACGGACTTCGTGCTGAAGTACAGCAGAAGGCACACCAGCAGCAGGGTGACGGGAATCACCACCTTGAGCTTCTCGGTGGCGCGCTCGAAGTACTTGAACTGGCCGCTCCACTCCACGCGCACGCCAGTGGGTGTCTTCACCTCGCGCGCCACCGCCGCCTTCGCGTCCTTCACGTAGTCCGCGATGGGCCGCGCGGTGTCCACGAAGACGTAGGTGACGAGCTTGCCGCCCTCGCTGCGAATCATCGGCGGGCCCTGCACGAAGCGAACGTCCGCCACCTGGGCCAGCGGCACCTGCGCGCCGGCCGGGGTGGGGACCAGCACCTCCTTCAACAGCTCGGGGCTGTCGCGGTACTCACGCGCGTAGCGCACGTTGATGGGGTAGCGCTCGCGGCCCTCCACCGTCTGGGAGACGTTCTCTCCGCCGATGGCGCCCATCACCACCTCGTTGATGTCCTTCACGCCCAGGCCCAGGCGCGCGGCCTCTTCCCGCTTCACCCCGATGTCCACGTAGAAGCCGCCGGTGGAGCGGTCCGCGAACGCGCTGCGCGTGCCGGGCACCTGGGCCACGGCCTTTTCAATGGCCACCGCCGCCTGCTCCAGCGTGTCCAGGTTGTCGCCAAACACCTGGATGCCCAGCGGACTTCGGATGCCGGTGGCCAGCATCTCCGTGCGCGTCTGGATGGGCATCCAGAAGATGTTGGGCATGCCCGGGTACTGGAGCGTCTCGTCCATCTCCGCCAGCAGGGCTTCCCAGGTGAGGCCCTTGCGCCACTCGGACTTCGGCTTGAGCACCACCGTCGTCTCGAACATGGACAGGGGCGCCGGGTCCGTGGCCGTCTCCGCGCGGCCCGCCTTGCCGAAGACGCTGACCACCTCTGGAATGCGCTTCAGCTCCCCGTCCATGGACTGGAGGATGCGCGTGGCCTCGGTGATGGACATGCCCGGCGGCGAGGTGGGCATGTAGAGGATGGCGCCTTCGTTGAGCGGCGGCATGAACTCATGACCCAGCCGCATGAAGGCCGGAATCGTCATCGCCATGGCCACCACGGACAGCGCCACCACCACCTTGGCGTGCCGCACCACGAAGCGCACCACCGGCATGTAGAGAGCCACCAGCCAGCGGTTGAGGGGGTTCTCGTCCTCCCGGCGGATGCGTCCGCGGATGAAGAGCACCGCCAGCGCGGGCGTGAGCGTCACCGCCAGCACCGCGGCGAAGCCCATGGAGTACGTCTTCGTGTACGCCAGCGGCTTGAAGAGCCGGCCTTCGGTGGCCTCCAGCGTGAAGACGGGGAGGAAGGCGACGGTGAGCACCAGCAGCGTGCCGAAGATGGAGGGCCCCACCTCCTGCATCGCGGAGATGATGACCTCGCGCCGCTCGCCGGGGCGGCCTTCCGCCTCCCACGCCTCCAGCTTCTTGTGGATGTTCTCCACGATGATGATGGAGGCATCCACCATGGCGCCAATGGCGACGATGATGCCGCCCAGGCTCATGATGTTGGCGGTGAGCCCCTGGTAGTACATGGGGATGAAGGCGAGCAGCACCGCCAGGGGCAGCGTGAAGATGGTGACCAGCGCGCTGCGCGCGTGCATCAGGAAGAGGAAGATGATGAGGCTGACCACCAGCATCTCCTCCACCAGCGCCCGGCTGAGCGTGCTGATGGACTCCTCGATGAGCCCCGAGCGGTCATAGGTGACGACCAGCTCCACGCCCTCCGGCAGGCCCGCGCGCACCTCCTCCAGGCGCTCCTTCACCGCCTCGATGACGGTGAGCGCGTTCTCCCCGTAGCGCATGACGACGATGCCGCCGGCCACCTCGCCCTTGCCGTCCAGCTCCGCGACACCCCGGCGGATGTCCGGCCCCAGGCTCACCGTGGCCACGTTGCGCACCAGCACGGGCGTGCCGTCCTCGCTCACCTTCAGCGGGATGTTCTCGATGTCCTGCGTGGAGCGGATGTAGCCACGCCCTCGGATGATGTGTTCGTGGCCCGCGATTTCCATCACCCGGCCGCCCACGTCCTCGTTGGACTCGCGGACCGCGCGTGTCACCTCGCCCAGCGTCACGCCGTAGGCGCGCAGTTGGTTGGGGTCCACCTGCACCTGGTACTGCTTGACGATGCCGCCCACGCTGGCGACTTCCGCCACGCCGGGCACGCTGGACAGCGCGTAGCGCACGTTCCAGTCCTGGAGGCTGCGCAGGTCCGCCAGGGAGTGCTTGCCGCTCTCGTCCACGAGCGCGTACTGGAACACCCAGCCCACGCCGGTGGCGTCCGGACCCAGCATGGGCGTCACACCCGCGGGCAGGCGTCCGCGCGCCGTCTCCATGTATTCGAGCACGCGGCTGCGCGCCCAGTACATGTCCGTGCCGTCCTCGAAGATGACGTAGATGAAGGACATGCCGAACATGGACTGGCCACGTACGGCCTTCACCTTCGGCGCCGACAGCAGGGAGGAGGAGATGGGGTAGGTGATCTGGTCCTCGACCAGATCCGGCCCACGTCCCATCCATTCGGTGAAGACGATGACCTGCGTGTCGGACAGGTCGGGGATGGCGTCCAGCTTGGTGTTGCGAACCGCGTGGACGGCCCACGCCGCCAGGGCGCCCACCAGCAGGATGGTGAGGAACGGGTTGCGGGCGCACGCGCCGATGATTCGGCCGATGAAGCCCTGTTCACCGTGCTCAGTGGGCTGCATGGCTGCCTCCGAAGGAGTCCGTGGCGGAGCGGATGCGGCTCTCCGCCGCGATGAGGAAGTTGCCGCTGGTGACGACGACGTCGCCGGGCGACAGGCCCTCCAGCACCTCGTAGGTGCCCTCTCCCCTGATGCCGAGCTTCACCTCCTGGGGCCGCAGCCGTCCCTCGCCCAGGTCCACGAACACCAGCCGCCGCGGGCCGGTGTAGATGACGGCCGAGTCGGGAATCTGGAGTCGCGCGCCGCCCTGCAGGACGAAGCGGACGTCCGCGTACATGTCCGGCTTCAGCTCCAGCTCCGGGTTGGGCAGCTCGATGCGGATGCGCCCCGTGCGCGTGGCGCCTTGCAAGGACGGGTACACGTAGCCGACGTGGCCCGCGTACTTCTTCCCAGGCAGGTAGGGCAGGGTGACTTCCACCGGCTGGCCCGGCTTCACGCGCGCCAGGTCCTGCTCGTACACGTCCGCCTCCACCCACACCTTCGCCAGCGGGGCGATGCGGAACAGGCGCTCGCCGGCCTTCACCGCCGCGCCCTCCACCACGTTCTTCTCCATCACGTAGCCGCTGGCGGGCGCCAGGAAGGGCATGTTCTCCACCGGCTGGCCTCGCTGGGCGACGCGCTCGATTTGCGCCGCGGACAGGCCCCACAGCTCCAGCCGCTTGCGCGCCGCGCCCACGAGTGACGCGTTGGCCGCGCTCTGGCTCTGACGCGCCAGCAGGTACTCCTGCTGCGCGGCGTAGAGCTCCGGGCTGTAGAGGGTGAAGAGGACGTCGCCCTTCTTCACCGGCTCGCCCGTGGCGTTGACGCGCAGCTCGTGGATGTAGCCGTCCAGCTTGAGGGTGACGTCCACCAGCGACTTCTCGTCGAAGGTGACGCGGCCGAGCGCGCGCAGGGACAGGTCCATGGGGGCCTGCGCCACCTTCGCCGTCTTCACGCCGATGCGCTGCCGCCGCAGGTCGTCCACCCGGATGATGCCGCTCTCCAGCTCGGCGCGGCTGACGGGTGTCAGGTCCATGCCGCAGATGGGGCACGCGCCCGGGCCGTGCTGCTTCACGGACGGGTGCATGGGGCAGGTGTAGTGCGCGATATCGCCCTCGCCGTGAGCACCCGCGGGAGCGGCCGAGCGCCACTCGCTGGTGGTGCCACACGCCAGCATGCGCCGGCCCATGTACGGGTTCTCCAGCTTGGGCTCGCGCTGGAGCCACTGATTCACCCCGTCCACCATGGGGCATTCGAAGACGTGCCAGTCTTCCTGGAGCCGCGGATCGGCGAACGCCAGGGCGATGAGCGCCTCACTCACGCGCGCGAAGTGCTGGCGCGCTGCCTCGGCGTCCTTCGCCGCAGCGAGGTGCGAGGCGCCGTCCGCGCCCTGCTGGAGCCATGCCTTCAGCGGCGTGCCGTCACCCTGTGTGGCCTCGGCGGCCTGCTGGAGCGCGGCCTTCAGCTCTCCAGCCCTGGCCGCGAGTCCTTCCACGGCGTCCTGCGCGAGCAGGGCCCGTGCGCCTTCGTAGGCCTCGAAGGCCGCGCGCGTGTACTCCAGGGCGGCGTCGGGCAGGGGTGTGCCCGCGCGACCGTGGGCGTCATGCGTGGCGGGCGCGGTGCCGGTGTGAGACGTGGTGCCGAAGAACCAGCCCGCGAGGGGCCTCCAGGTCACGGCGACGAGTACGGCGAGCGTCAGCACGCCCAGCCAGGGGGCGATGCGGCGGCGGTTCGGGGGGCTCATCGCGTCTCTCCGTTCCGGGGCAGACCCGGGGTGTGGCCCATGGCCTTGTCCAACTCCGCCCGGCGGCGCTGCACGTCCGCCAGGGCCGTCTGTTCACGCAGCTCCACGCGGCGCAGGCCGCGCTCCGCCTCGATGAGGACCTGGAAGCTGTTCTTGCCGCTCTCGAAGCCCGCGCGGGCGGCGGACACCTGGTCCTTCGCCGCGGGGACGAGCCGCTCCTGGAAGAGCGCCACCACCCGCCGCGTCTCCTCGGCACGCGAGCGCGCCTGCTCCACCTCGACGCGGATGTCGGAGATGAGCTGCTCTTCCTCCCGGCGCAGGCGCTTCAGGCCGGACTCGGCCTCCCGCACAGCGGCCTTCCGCTTGCCGAAGTCGAGCGGGATGTTGATGGTGACGCCCGCCATGAACTGGTGGGGCGTGTCCATCCACATGGAGTTGTACTCACCCATCACCATGACATCCGGGTAGTAGTCGCGCTTCGCGAGCCGGACGGCGGCCTCGCCTCCACCGAGCCGGGCCCGCAGGCCCTCCAGCTCCGGGCGCAGGCGCAGCGCTTCGTCTTGCAGCTGTTCGGCGGGCACGGACTCCGCGGCATGCGCGGGCATGGCCTCCGGCAGTGGCGGCAGCGGTGCCTGGGGGGCGCGGTGCAGCAGGCCGTTGAGCTGGGCGCGAAGCCGCTCGCGCTCGGCTTCGAACATCACCTGTTCGCGCAGCACCTCGCTCAGCTCCACCTCCGCCTGGAGCGGATCCTGCTGCGAGGCGCGGCCGGTGACGTATTGGGCCTCCGCGCTCTTCTTGAGCTGCCCGAGCAGCCGCAGGTGCTCCGCCGTGACGTCGAGCGAGCGCTCCACGACGAACAAGTCATCGAAGAGCGTGGAGGCCATGAGGGCCAGGCGCAGACGCAGGGCCTCGCGGTCCTCGCGCATCGCTTGCGCTTCCGCCAGCGCCATCTCCCCTCGCAGGCCGCGCTTGCCGGGGAAGGGGAGCTGCTGGCTCAGCCCCACGACCTGTCCGAAGGGCACGCTGCCAGTGATGCTCAGCGGCGCGACTTCATAGGTCAGCATCGGGTCTTCGAGCGCCGTCTCACGCGGGTAGCGTTCGAGACTGGCGCGCCACGCCTCACGCGCTGCTTCCAGCGAGGGGTTGCGCGCGAGCACCTGCCGCACCAGCTCCGCGCGCTCCAGCACGGGGGCGCTCGTGAAGGGCTCAGGTGCCTGTGCCTCCGGTGCCTGCCGGGCAACGGCTTCGAGTTGGGATTGATACCGCTGCTCATTGGCTCCGGCCGCGCCGGGGCCCAGCCACACGGCGACGCCGGTGGCGAGCACGGCCCGCGTGGCGGACCGCCTCCAGGTTCCATGGGGTGACATGACTTCCTGCTCCAGATGACGGGATACGAGCCTGTCGCCGGGAGAAGGACGTCACCGGCGGCGGGCGGAATCCGGCCGGTGGACACACGTCCACCTGCCAGGCCTCAGCGCTTGCGGGCCGGACGTCTCAAATGAGGTAGGAGCAGTGCTGCAGGTACAGCGGTGGCGCGGTGGAGTGATGCACGCCCCGGATGCGCACCCACGACGTGGGCAGGGCCTCGGGTGCTGGCGGCACCACGGGGACAGCCTGGGGAAGCACCGCCAGGGGTGTCAGCGCCCACGCATGGCGTGAGCTCGCGGTGACGGGCTCCGGCGCCGGGAGCTGCACGGCGAGTTCGCCGCAGCAGTCGTAGTGGTTGCCACGGATGCCCGCTTCCTGCGCGACGGGCGCGGCCTTTTTCCGCTTCGACTGGGGGCAGACACACGTCAGGTCCAGCTTCACCGTGCCCTGGCAGAAATGGAACAGCCCCTCGACCGCCCCCGCGATGGGAGGCAGCCCCAGGACCACCAGTAATGTCAGGACTCGGACGAGCATGAACGTGGGCTTGCCCAGCAGATAGCGCGGCGGGACGGCGCGTGCAACTCCGCACGCGCCACGTCATTCCCTTTCAACTCATGCCGCGCCGCGTGCTGGCACGGGCTTGGGCTGGATGAGCTCGGTGGAGAAGTAGCGCTCCATGCGGTCGGGGAACACCGTCACCACCTGCGCCTCCGGGCCCAGTCGCTTCGCGGCTTCCACCGCGGCGACGTAGTTGAGGCCGGACGACGGTCCCACCGGGAAGCCGCGGCGGATGAGCGCCCTGGCGGTGCTCATGGCGACGTCGTCCGACACGTCGATTTCAACGCGGCCCGGCATGTCCGCCTCGCGGTACAGCCGGGACATGCCATCCACCACGCCCGGGACGCGGGGGCTGAAGCTGCAACATTCGATGTCGCAGCCCAGGCCGGCGATGGGGCGCGCCACGAAGGCCGTCACCGGACAGCCTGCTTCCGCGAAGGCCTGGTACAGGCCCACCACGGTGCCGCCCGTGCCTACGCCGCTGACCACGCCGTGCACCAGCCCGCCTGGGATTTGCGACAGAATCTCCTGGCCCGTCCACACCCGGTGGGCCTCGGCGTTGTCCAGGTTCTCGAACTGACGCGGCGCGAAGGCCTTGCGCTCACGCGCCAGCTCCTCCGCCTTCACGATGGCGCCGTGCACGCCGGCTTCGCGCGGCACCAGCACCACGTCACCACCATAGGCGCGGATGGTGAGGATGCGCTCCCCGGTGACGCCCTCCGGCATCACCGCGGTGAAGCGCAGGCCCATCTGGGCGCAGGCCAGCGCCAGGGCGATGCTCGTGGAGCCGCTGGACGCCTCGATGACCTCGCCGCCGGGGACCAGCTCCCCCTGGCGCCACGCCTTCTCCAGCATGTAGCGCGCGATGCGGTCCTTGGTGGAGCCGCTGGGGTTGAGGAACTCCAGCTTGCACCAGATGGTGGGGCCCTCCTCGTGGAGACGTACGGGGACGAGCGGAGTGGGACCCACGGCCTGGAGGAAGCGGCCGTCCGCGGGAAGAGGGCGACAGGGAGGGCGCATGCGGCCTTCCCTATCGCGAAACGGCTCGGTCGGCACGGGTCATGAACTTTTCGCTGGGTTCCTGGACAGTCGCTTGTCTGCCTGCTCCGACAGCGCTCCTGTTGGCATCCGTAACATCTGGCGTTCAGGCGGAGGCGCGGCTACGAAAGAGCCTGGCCCGCACACCTCCGTATGCCTCCCACTTCCGCGCTCATCCTCAACGTCAACGACGACGCGGCCAGCCGCTATGTCACCTCCCGCGTGCTGGGGCTGGCGGGCTTCCGCGTCGTGGACGCCGCTTCCGGGATGGAGGCGCTTGCCCTGGTGAACGAGGAGACGGACCTCGTCATCCTGGACGTGCGGCTGCCGGACATCAGCGGCCTGGAGGTGTGCCGGAGGTTGAAGGAGGCGCCTCGCACACAGGGTGTCCTGGTGCTCCACCTGTCCGCACAGGCCGTGGGGCCGGGCGATCGGGCGCATGGCTTGGAGCACGGCGCGGACGGCTACCTGGTGGCGCCGGTGGACCCCGAGGAACTGGTGGCCCAGGTCCACGCGCTGCTCCGGCTGCGCCAGGCCGAGCGCGAGGTGAAGGAGCTGTCCCGCGAGGTGGTGCACCAGCGCCAGCTCCTGGAGTTGGCCATCTCCTGCGCGGCGGACCCCATCGCGCTCTACGACGAGACCGGGCGCGTCCTGTCGGCCAATCAGTCCCTGTATGTCTCACGCGGCAGCCACGCCGTGCATGCACCGGGCAGGACACTGGATGAGATGCAGGCCGCGGACGGGGCGCTGACGCCGTACCTCGAACAGGTGCGGATGGCCTTGCGCACGGGGCACGTGCAGCGAGGCACCATCGCCTTGGAGTCGGACCGCGGCCCGCGGTACTTCGACTACGTGCTGTCGCCCGCGCTGGGGGCCAGCGGCGAGGTGCTGGCGGTGATGTCCTCTCTACGGGATGTCACGGAGTCGCGCAGCGCGGAGGAGTTCCGCGAGCAGTTCATCGGCATGTTGGGACATGACCTGCGCAACCCGCTCAACGCGTTGTCCATGTCCGCGCAGCAGCTGCGGCGCAAGGGCGGGTTGGACGAGCGCCAGGGCATGCTCACCGAGCGCATCCTCACCAGCGCCGAGCGCATGGACCGGATGATTCGCCAGCTGCTGGACTTCGCGCGCTCGCGGTTGGGCGGCGGCATTCCGGTGGTGCGCTCGTCGTGCGACGTGTTCGAGGTGGTGCGCCGCACCGTGGACGAGCTGCGCGCCAGCCATCCTGGCCGGGTGGTGCAGTTGGAGTCCAAGGGCGATGGCCTGGGGAAGTGGGACTCCGACCGACTGGAGCAGGCCGTGGGCAACCTGGTGGCCAACGCGCTGAAGTACAGTCCGGCGGAGAGCACCGTGTGGGTGGGCGCCGAGGGCTCCGAGCGCGAAGTGGTGCTGCGCATCCACAACCGCGGCACGCCCATCCCCCCGGAGGACCTGCCCCATGTCTTCGGCGCCTGGCGCCGGGGCCGGCGCGCCGCCAGTGACGCGGGCGCGCCCAGCGGCCTGGGGCTGGGCCTCTACATCACCCGGCAGATTGTCCGGGCGCATGACGGGGACGCGCAGGTGGCCTCCAGTGCGACGGAGGGCACGACCTTCCTCATTCGCCTGCCGCGATGATGATTAGCTGACGATTGGGGCACCTCACGACTCCCCGCTTGGGGTTGCCGCTACCACCTTCCGTGCATGGCGTCAGACAAGCTCATTTTCGCTCAGTCCGTGGAAGCGCTCTTCGTGCGGGCGCTCGGGCCGTATCTCACCCGGGATGGACGCCAGCGCCTGAAGGCGGTGGGGCTCGACTTGTCGGAACCGCTGCGCCCCCAGTACACATTGGAGCAGTGGCGCGCCTTCCTGCGCGTGGCGGCGCAGGATGTCTTCCCGGCCCTGCCTCCGCACGAGGCCAGCTTCGAGTTGGGCGCGCGCTTCCTCCAGGGCTTCCGGCAGACGTCGGTGGGCCGGGCCAGCTTGTCGCTCGTCACCCAGTTGGGGCCGCGGCGCACGCTGGAGCGGGTGCCGTACAACGTCCGCGCCGGCAACAACTTCAATGAGGTCCGCGTGGAGGAGTCCACGCAGGACAGCGCCACGCTGTGGATGAAGGACGTCACGGCGGACACGCCGGACTTCGCCGCGGGCTTCCTGGCGGAGACGCTGCGGTCGGCGGGCGCGGGGCATGTGGAGGTGAAGCCCATCGCCTTCGACGGCACGGCGGCCACCTTCCGCGTCACCTGGTCGAAGGCCTCCAGCCGTGCGCCCGTGGCCGGTGCCGGCCCCCGCAGCGTTCATTGAGGCGGGAGCGTCGCCATGACGGACTCAGGGCTGGCCGCGCTGGAGCACCTGTTCAGGGTGCACTGACGCTGGCCACCTGTCGTGCGCTGTCGCACGATGCCGACCGGACGCGCTCCCTGTCCGGAAGGAAGTCACTGCATGGCCAGGTTGCTCGTCGAGGACGTCCACGTCCGGCTCGGCACGAATGACATCCTGAAGGGCATCACCGCCGACTTCCGGGACGGCGAGGTGGTGGCGCTGCTGGGCCGCTCCGGCAGCGGCAAGTCCACGCTGCTGCGCTCCGTCGCTGGTTTGGAGACGCCGGCGCGCGGGCGCATCCACATTGGTGAGCGCACGGTGTTCGACGCGGCGGCGAAGGTGAACCTGCCGCCAGAGCGGCGTGACCTGGGGCTGGTGTTCCAGTCCTACGCGCTGTGGCCGCACAAGACGGTGTTCGACAACGTGGCCTACGGCCTGCGGCTGCGCAAGCAGTCCCGCGAGCAGGTGGACCGGGCCGTGCGCGAGGTGCTCCAGGGCGTGGGCCTGGAGGGCTACGGCGACCGCTTCCCCAGCCAGCTCTCCGGCGGGCAGCAGCAGCGCGTGGCATTGGCGCGGGCGCTCGTCTACGGGCCGCCGCTGGTGCTGCTAGACGAGCCGCTGTCCAACCTGGACGCGAAGCTGCGGGAGGAGGCGCGCGTGTGGATTCGCGCGCTCATCAAGCGGCTGGGGCTCACCGCGCTCTTCGTCACCCATGACCAGGTGGAGGCCATGGCCATCGCGGACCGCATCATGCTGCTGGACGGCGGGCGGATGGTGCAGGACGGGACGCCGGAGCAGCTCTACACGGAGCCGAGGAGTCTGTTCGCCGCCGACTTCATGGGGGTGAACAACACGCTGTCAGGGCGCGTGGTGGAGCGCCGCGGCGGCGAGGCGCGGCTCCAGGTGGGAAGCCAGTCATTGTGGGGGCAGCGGCGTGGGGACGGCTCCGGTGGCGACACGGCCACGGGCGTCATCCGCGTGGAGGAGCTCCAGTTGGCATCCGGCCCCGGGGAGAACCGGCTCCCGGCCGCGCTGGCGAGCTCCATCTACGTGGGCGGGCGCTGGGAGCACCAGTTCCATGCCGCAGGGCAGACACTGCGCGCCTCGACGCGCCAGGTGTTGGCTCCGGGGGCCTACACGCTCGCGTTCCCCAAGGAGCGCCTCTGGATTTTCTGAGAGGCGCAGGGGCAGCGCGGTGCCTCATGGCGCGAGCCCGGTGGGCGCTGGCGCGGAGCGCTGCTCCGCGGCGGGCGTCAGGGCGGGGAAGGCGGTGTGCCGGTTCTTCCAGAAGGGCGCGTCGGGCCACCGTTGCTCCTCGCGGTAGGTGCTGCTTCGTCTGTGCAGGTGTTCGTTGAAGCGCAGATGAAGCGTTTGCTCGTAGGCGCAGAGCGCATCCACTTCACCGCGCAGGTATTGCTCCAGGGCTTCGGCGGCGAGGAGCGCGGAGTCCAGCGCGCTGAAGATACCCTGGGCGGACAGCGGGTCATGGGTGCAGGCCGCATCGCCTACGGCGAGCCAGCGCTCACCGTGCATCTGGTCGAGTTCGCCGACGAGCACGGGCGCCGCGACGAGAGGCTCTCCGGCGAAGTCGCAGGCCGCCAGCCTCGCCTGGGTGACGGGGGCTTGTTCGAGCAGGGCCGCCCACGGCTCCGGCGTCGCCCAGCGCAGTCCGTGCAAGGAATCTCCATCACCCACCAGGGTGACGGCGACACAGTCCGAGGGCAGTCGCGCGGAGTGCCACCAGCCTTCCGGACATGATTCCACCAAGGCATCCGTGGGGAATGATTCCCCTGGCCGGAGCTGGAACGCGCCATGAACGGTGAAGCAGCGGTCGCGGATGCGGCGCCGCGCGCCCTGGGTCATGGCGAAGGTGGCTTTCCATCCGGTCGCATCCACGACGAAGCGCGCCCGCAGCGTGAGCGCGCCCGTCTTGCGTTGGGAGAGGTGCAGCCGATAGCCCTCCTTCGCGATGGACTCGACGTCCAGCAGGGTCGTCAGGCGAAGGACGCGGACGCCTTGCCGGGCTGCCTCCAGGCTGAGCCGTTCGTCGAAGCGTGCCCGGTCCAGGTGCCAGGCGGAGCCCCAGGGCGACATCTGCGTGTCCTGGACTCTGGGCTCCGCGCGGCTCCAGCACGAGGACGTCCCGCGCGAGGCCAGGTGTCCATCGCGCAGGAAGCTGCTCCAGACACCGAGCCGGGACAGGGGAATGCGGAGGTCGGGTGACAAGGTCTCGCCCGAGCGGTGCGTGTCGTAATCAGTGCGCTCGAGCATGACGATGGACAGGAAGGGCGCCAGGTCTCGCAAGGCCACGGCCATGGCCGCGCCCGCTGGGCCGCCTCCGATGATGGCGACGTCGTAGGAAGCTTCGCTCATGGCGCGCCCCTCCGCGCGGCGGCGGGCGTCCCGTCGCGGCAGGGCTCAGGGCGCCTGGTTTCGACGGGGGCCCGGGGAATCTGGTGGGTGGGGCTCAAGTTTTCGCTCCTCATGTTCCGAGGTGCGATGTGCAAGGCACATTCCTCCTGGCGGCGATGCGCGGTGCATCCGCGCGTGTGCTCCGTGTCATGGACTTCCGCTGTGTGCGGTGGCCTGTGCCGGGCGGTGGATGACGCGTCACGCTGCTCCCGTGACGCGTCAGCGTCATGCCCGCACGCAAGGGTTGCGTCCCGCTGGGCCCTCGCCTGGTGGGGGAACACCCGCAGTGGGGGCCTACTCACGACGTTCCGTCGCGTTGACGCCGGGCTGTACCTGTGTTCAGGCTAGTTCTGGAGGTGCCCATGGCCCCGCAGATCAGCCTCGACTTCGCCGCCGAGTGCGCGGCGCATCCAGCGCTGGCGCCGTTCCATCCGGTGGTGCGCCGCTGGTTCGCCGAGCGGCTGGGCGAGCCCAGCCGTCCCCAGGTAGAGGGCTGGCCGCTCATCCATGCGGGCCAGGACGTGCTCATCGCCGCGCCCACGGGCAGTGGCAAGACGCTGACGGCGTTCCTCGCCGCGCTGGACGCGCTCTTCCGGCTGGCGCTGGAAGGCACGCTGCCGGACTGCACGCAGGTGCTCTACGTGTCGCCGCTCAAGGCGCTGGGCAACGACGTGCAGAAGAACCTGCTCCAGCCGCTGGAGGAGCTGCTCGCCCGGGCCCGCGCGGAGGGCTTCCGTCCGCAGGAGCTGCGCGTCCAGGTGCGCAGCGGAGACACCCCGGCTTCCGAGCGCGCCCAGATGGTGCGCCGTCCGCCGCACATCCTCATCACCACGCCGGAGTCCTTCTACCTCTACCTCACGGCGGAGAAGGCGCGCGCCACGCTGCGCGCGGTGCGCACCGTCATCGTGGACGAAATCCACGCCCTGGCGCGCGACAAGCGGGGCAGCCACTTCGCGCTGTCGCTGGAGCGGCTCAAGGCGCTCACGGACGTGCGGCCCCAGCTCATCGGCCTGTCGGCGACGCAGAAGCCGCTGGACGCCATCGCCGGGTTCCTCACCGGCGCCTCCCACCGGGACTGCAAGCGGGTGGAGGTGGGCCACCTGCGCCCGTGGGATTTGACGCTGGAGATTCCAGACGCGGAGCTGTCGTCGCTGGCCAGCCACGAGATGTGGGGGCAGGTCTACGACCGGCTGGTGGCGCTGACGGGGGCGCACCGCACGACGCTCGTCTTCGTCAACACGCGGAAGATGGCGGAGCGCGTGGCGCACGACCTGGGCGAACGCCTGGGCGAGGGTACCGTGGCGGCGCACCACGGCAGCATGTCGCGCGAAATCCGTCTGGCCGCGGAGGAGAAGCTGAAGTCCGGGCAGCTGCGGGCCATGGTGGCCACCGCGTCGCTGGAGCTGGGCATCGACGTGGGCAACGTGGACCTGGTGGTGCAACTGGGCAGCACGCGCGCCATCTCCGTGTTGCTCCAGCGCGTGGGCCGCGCGGGCCACCACAAGGCGGGCATCTCCAAGGGCATCCTCTTCGCGATGACGCGCGATGAGTTGATGGAGTGCACCGCGCTCCTCAACGCCGTGCGTGAGGGAGACCTGGACGCGGTGCGGATTCCGGAGAAGCCGCTGGACGTGCTGGCGCAGCAGATTGTCGCCGCGTGCGCCTGCGAGGAGTGGGACGAACGCGCGCTCTTCAGCCTCTTCCAGCGTGCATACTCGTACCGCAACCTCACCTGGGAGGAGTACCAGGGCGTGCTGGAGTTGCTGTCCGAAGGCGTGGCGGCGCGACGGGGCCGCGCGGGCATCCACCTCCACAGGGACCGGGTGAACCAGCGCCTCAAGGGCCGGCGCGGCGTGCGCATCACCGCGCTCACCAATGGCGGCGCCATCCCGGACACCTTCACCTTCAACGTCACCGCCGAGCCGGAGGGCAAGGTGGTGGGCACGCTGGACGAGGACTTCGCGGTGGAGTCCTCGCCCGGGGACATCTTCCTCTTGGGCAGCACTGCGTGGCGCATCCAACGCGTGTCGGGCAGCACGGTGCAGGTGGAGGACGCGCGCGGCGCGCCGCCCAACGTGCCCTTCTGGCGCGGCGAGGCGCCGGGCCGCACGGACGAGCTGTCGCTCCAGGTGGGCCGCCTGCGCGAGGAACTCACGTCGCGCGAGGATGCGCCGACGTTCCTCCAGAAGGAGCTGCGCATGCCGCCGCCCGCGGTGGACGCGCTGATGGGCTACCTGCGCACGGGGCAGAAGATGCTCGACGCGGTGCCCAGCCACACCACGGTGGTGGCCGAGCGCTTCTTCGACGAGGCGGGCGGCATGCAGCTCATCATCCACGCGCCCTTCGGCAGCCGCATCAACCGCGCGTGGGGCCTGGCGCTGCGCAAGCGCTTCTGCCGCTCGTTCGACTTCGAACTCCAGGCGGCGGCGACGGAGGACGGCATCCTCCTGTCGCTGGGTGAGCAGCACTCCTTTCCGCTGGCGGAGATTTTCGACTTCCTCCACCCGGACCACGTGGAGGAGGTGCTGGTGCAGGCGGTGCTCCAGGCGCCGATTTTCGGCACGCGCTTCCGGTGGGTGGCCACGCGGTCGCTCGCGCTGCACCGGATGATGGGGGGCAAGCGCGTGGCGCCCAACCTCCAGCGCGCCCGCAGCGAGGACCTGCTGGCGTCGGTGTTCCCGGAGCAGGTGGGCTGCCAGGACAACCACGGCGGCGGCGACCTGGAACTGCCGGACCATCCGCTGGTGAAGCAGACCATGGATGACTGCCTGCGCGAGGCCATGGACGTGGACGGCCTGCGCGAGGTGCTGCGCGGCATGCGGGATGGCCGCATCCGCCTGCTGGCGCGCGACGTGCCGGAGCCCAGCCTCTTCGCGCACGCGATGATTCACAGCCAGCCCTACACCTTCCTGGATGACGCGCCCGCCGAGGAGCGCCGCGTGCGCAACGTGGCCCTGCGCCGCGCCATGCCCGCCGAGGACGTGACGGCCTTCGGCGCGCTGGACGCGGCGGCGATTGCCACGGTGGTGGCGGACGCCGCCCCGCCCATGCGCGACGAGGACGAGCTGCACGACGCGCTGTTGCAGCTGATTCTGCTGCCCGCCGCGGAGGTGCCGCGCGGCATGGCGACGCCCCTGTTCGAGCAGGGCCGGGTGGCGTGGATGGACCTGCCCGCGGGCCGCTTCCTGGTGTCGGCGGAGCGGGGCAGCGCGCTGCGGGTGCTCTTCCCGGACGCGCCCATGCAGCCGCCGCTGCCGGTGCTGGCGCATGACCGGCCCGTGGAGCGGGACGCCGCCGTGCTCCAGGTGGTGCGCGGACGCATGGAGATGCTGGGGCCCACCACGGTGGCGGAGCTGTCCCGGCTCGTCGTGTTGGACGAGGACTCCGTCAACGCGGCCATGCACCAACTGGAGGCCCAGGGCAACGTGCTGCGAGGCCGCTTCCGTCCGCAGGAGGTCCCGCTGTCGGATGGAGCCAGCCCGCCGCTGGAGTGGTGTGACCGGCGCCTGCTCCAGCGCATCCACCGGCTGACGGTGGGGCGGCTGCGCAAGGAAATCGAGCCGCTGAGCGCGCAGGACTTCATGCGCTTCCTCTTCCGATGGCACCACCTGGAGGAACTGGACGCGCTGCGGGGCTCCACGGGGCTGCTCAAGGCGGTGCGGCTGCTGCAGGGCTATGAGGCGCCTGCGTCCGCGTGGGAGCGCTTCCTGCTGCCCGCGCGCATGCGCGGCTACACGCCGGACCTGCTGGAGCGGGCCTGCTACGCCGGTGAGGTGACCTGGGGCCGCCTGACGACGAAGGAGGCGAAGCCCACGCCGGGGCCTCGCCGGGGCGCGCCGGTGACGCCGCCGGAGCCCGCGCCCACGCGCTCGCGAGCGTCGCCCACGCGCAACGCGTCGTTGACCTTCACCCTTCGCGAGGACCTGGAGTGGATGCTCACCGCGGCGCGGCCTCACGCGGTGCTGTCGGACGGGGACGTGTGGACGCCGCCGGACTTGAGCGCGGCCGCCAAGGACGTGGTCGCGGTGCTGGAGCGGCGCGGCGCCTGCTTCTTCCAGGACCTGGTGTCGCGCGCGCGGCGACTGCCCGCCGAAATCGAGGACGCGTTGTGGGAGTTGGTGGCGCGCGGGCTGGTGACGGCGGACGCGGTGCAGAACCTGCGCGTGCTCCAGAGCCCGGCGCACCGCAAGCGGCAGAAGCTGCTCCAACGCGGAGGCCCTGGCCGCTGGAGCCTGCTGGCGCCCGCGGAGCCGAAGTCGCAAGACGAGGTGCTGGACTCGCTGGCGCGCCTCTTCCTCCAGCGTTACGGCATTGTCTGGCGCGACCTGGTGATGCGCGAGGCGCTGGCGCCCACGTGGCGCGAGCTGCTCTTCGTGTACCGCCGCATGGAAGCGCGCGGCGAGGTGCGCGGTGGTCGTTTCGTATCGGGCTTCGTGGGCGAGCAGTTCGCCCTGCCAGAGGCGGTGGACATGGCGCGTTCGGTGCGCCGTCAGCCCCCGTCCGGCGTGCGGGTGCAACTGTCCGGTGTCGACCCGCTCAACCTCACGGGCGTGGTGACGCCCGGGCCGCGGGTGCCGGCGATGCCGGGCAACGTGGTGACGTACGTGGACGGCGTGCCGCGAGATGTCGGCGCACTGGACGATACGGCCGACGGCAGCGTTGGAGAGGACACGGAAGACGGCGGCGAGGTGATGGCGAGCTGAGTGGCGAGGCCCCGCCGGACAGCGAATGCTAGGGTGCCGCCCCTTTCGTTTCTTTCGAGGGGTTGCCCGAATGCGTCGCCTGTTGTTGATGGGACTGTTGCTGCTCTCCGCCACCTCCTGTTCAGGCGACGACGAAGACCCGGGGAAGCAGCCCTCCCGGACCGGGCGCATCCAGGGGACGCTGACGCCTTTCCGGAGCAGCGAGCGGTCCGCTGGCGACAGTGCCTCCCAGACGGTGCGCTCGCCGTTTCGCGCGGGTGAGCTGGAGAAGCTGAAGGAGACGCTGCGGGGGATGCACGCGGGGCGCTCGCGCGAGCCGCGGGTGGCGCCGAAGGCCGTGCCGGGGCTTCCCATCGTCCCGTCGCAGTCGGGCGCCGCGCCGCTCGAGCGGGCCTCCCGCGAGGACCCCTCGATTCCCGGAGACGTCATCCTCCGCTTCGAGGAAGCGGGCCTGTCACCGGAGCGCGTGCTGGCGGCGGTACAGCGCCCGGGCTTCCGCGCGGTGCACAAGGGCTATGCCAGTGAGTACTTGCACCTGGTGGGCTACGAGCCGCTGGATGGCAAGGCGGTGACGGCCGCGAAGACGCAGGAGTGGGCGGCGCAGCTCGCCCGGGTGCCGGGCGTGACGTACGCGGTGCGCAATGAGCGGATGCGGGCGACGGCGGCGCCGAACGACCGGGGCTACAGCCTCCAGTGGCACTACCCCACGCTCAATCTGCCGGCCGCGTGGGACCTGGTGCCGGACGCGTCCAGCGTGGTGGTGGCCGTCCTCGACAGCGGCATCGTTCCGCACCCGGACCTCACCAACGTGCTGCCGGGTTACGACATGATTTCGGACCCGGAGAACGCGGGTGACGGCGACGGCCGGGACAGCGACCCGCGGGACGAAGGCGGGGACACGCCCAGCGGCGGCTCGTCGTGGCACGGCTCGCACGTGGCGGGCACCATCTCCGCGGACACGAACAACCAGGTGGGCGTCGCGGGCGTGGCCTGGAACGCCCGGCTGCTTCCCGTGCGAGTGCTGGGGAAGAAGGGCGGGAGCAGCTTCGACATCGCCGCGGCCATCACCTGGGCCACGGGCGGCACCGTGCCGGGCGTGCCGGACAATCCCAATCCCGCGAAGGTGGTGAACATGAGCCTGGGTGGCAGCGCGCCACCGCAGGCCCTGTACCAGGGCGCCATCGACGAGGCCTTGGGACGCGGGGCCATCCTCGTCGTCGCCGCGGGCAACGAGGACGTGGATGCGCGCAACAGCACGCCGTGCAACCAGCAGAACGTCATCTGCGTGGGCTCCACCAGTCTGGCGGGGCAGCGCAGCAGCTTCTCCAACTACGGCGTGGACGTGGACGTGGTGGCGTCTGGCGGGGAGATGCGCGAGGACCTGAACGGCGACGGCTATCCGGACGGTGTGCTGTCCACGGTGCTGGATGAGAACGGGCAGCCGGCCTATGCCTTCTCGCAGGGCACCAGCATGGCGGCGCCCCACGTCGCGGGCGTGGTGGCGCTGATGGCGGCGTTGCGACCGGACCTGACGGCCGCGCTGGCGGAGAGCATCTTGAAGGAAACCGCCACGCCGCTCACCAACGCGCAGTGCCCGGAAGGCTGCGGCGCGGGGCTCGTCAACGCGCGCGCGGCGCTGGCTCGCATCGCCAACGTGGACCCCGGCAAGTTGGACCCTCAGCTCAACGTGACGACGTCCACGCTGTTCTTCCGGGGCAGTGGCACGCAGCAGCTCACCCTCAGCAACGTGGGCGGCAACCAGGGTGGCGATTTGACGGTGTCGGCCAGCGTCAGTGGGCCCAATGCCTCGGCGGTGTCATTCCCGCAGGGCAGCACGGTGCGGGTGCCCGCCTTCGGCTCGGCCTCGCTGAGTGTGGCCGTGGATGCATCCGGGCTGGCCGGAGGGGACACCGTGGTGACGCTGAGCCTGGTGGGCTCGGGGACGGCGGGCTCGGCGACGGTGGCGGTGAAGATTGGCGTGGCGGGCGCCGCCAATGACCTGGACGCACTGATTGCGTTCGTGTGGCAGGACGCGCGAGGGGAGTGGCAGGCCTCGGAGGACGCCATTGCCGTCGCGCGCGCCTCGGCGGACTACGCGTACAGCATCTCCCTGGCGCCGCGGACGTACTTCGCGCTGGCGACCATCGACGACGACCAGGATGGCAACTTCTTCGAGGACGGCGAGCGCACCGGCTACTGGCGCAACGTGGACTCCTTCGAGCCGCTGGAACTGGAGGCGGGCGACCGCATCGAGAATGTGAGCTTCGACCTGATTCCCCTGGCGCCCATCGATGATGACCCGGCACTGGTGGTGGGCAGTGCGTGCGGCTCCAACGTGGACTGTCCCGGGGGCGTGTGCGTGACGGACTATCCGGGCGGGTACTGCTCCATGGATTGCACCCGCTCCGCGTGTCCGGCGGGTTCGCGGTGCTCCATCGTGGATTCCTCCTCGGGCCTCAAGGCATGTCTGGCGACCTGCACGCTGCAGGTGGGAACGGGGCAGGGGGACTGCCGCTCCGGGTACGTCTGCTACAGCGACGGCACGGGTTCGGGGGTCTGCCAGCCCAACTGCCGCACCTCTGGCCTGACGTGTGGGCTGGGACGGACGTGCATGGCCAGCGGCTTCTGCAGCTGAGGAAGGCTCGAGAGCCCGTGTCCAGAGCGCCCGAGGGGTAGAGAGGTGGACACTTGGCCACAGTTCCCAATTCCCACCGGGCAGTGACAGCGGCATCGTGCAAGCACCTTGTCCTTGATGCAGCGACTGAAGAGTGAGACGCGCCCGCACCACGAGCGCACCGAGGCCCAGGTGCGTTTGATGGATGCGGACCTGACGCCCACGGCGTACCGACGTCACCTGGAAGCGCTTCACGGCTTCTACGTTCCGCTGGAGAGCCGGCTCGCCGGGCTGGGCCTTGAAGCGGTTCCAGGCCTGTCCGTTCACGCGCGTTGGAAGGCTCCTCTCCTGAAGGAGGACCTTCGCGCGCTTGGCCACGACGACGCCTCGCTCGAACAGTTGCCACACTGCGCGGGGTTGCCCTCGCTGGCGGGGGTGCCCGAGGCCCTGGGCTGCCTCTACGTGCTGGAAGGCTCCACGCTGGGCGGCCAGCTCATCCTCCGGCACCTGCGTCGCCACTTCGACGGCGTGCCTCTGGGCGACTTCTCCTTCTTCCGCGCGTACGGAGATGAGGTCGGGCCCCGGTGGCGTGCCTTCGGTGACGCCGTCAACCAGGCCGCCGTTGCCGCGACGGAAGACTCCTTCGATGCCCGCGTGGTGACAGGCGCGCAGGACACCTTCGACGCCTTCGCTGACTGGCTGCGACAGGGACAGGCACCTGCCTCCGTCTCCGCCTGACATCGACTGGGCGCGGTGCCCTCCGGAGCCCCTCCACCTGACTGCTTCGTCGACGCCCTGATTCAGCGCGTCACAGGACGGCGGGCACGCTGCCACGCAGCATGAAGTACACGACGACGCCCGTCACCGACACGTAGACCCAGATGGGCGCCAGCCACCGCGTCACCTTGCGGTGCCGCACGAAGTCCTTGCGCCACGTGAAGTAGAAGGCCACCAGCGCCATGGGCACCACGGGCATGGACAGCAGCACGTGGCTGGCCAGGATGCACAGGTACAGCCCGCGCCAGTCCCCCACATAACGCGTGTCGCCATGCACGAAGTGGTAGGACAGGTAGCAGACCAGGAAGAGCGCGGACGCGGTGAAGGCCGACACCATCAGATACTGGTGGGCCTGCCGCGCGCCCCGTTTGATCGCCACCCACCCGCCGATGAGCAGCGCCGCGGCCGTGGCGTTGAGGCCCGCATTCACTGCCGGGAGGAAGCGCAGGTTCACCCCGTCCACCGGGCCGCCGCCGCGCACCAGCAGAATCCACCCGATGAACGCCAACGCCAGCGCGGACACCACGGCGGTGAAGATGAAGAAGGCCCGGTCACTCACCCGGGGCTGCAGCGCGGCAGGGGCGGCGTTCGACATGGGGCCCTATTTCTCGCGCGGCGGGCTTCGTTGCAACCCCTGCTAACTGGTTGACACTATTAGGGAATCCACGTGGGATGGAAAGTTTCATTAGGCATTACTGGAACTTGAAACGGTAATTCCTGCATACTGAGAGTGGTCCCCCCCCGACCCCCCCTTCCGGAGGTCCCCCGTGCTCCGTGTGCGCTACCTTGCCTGCCTGGCTGGTGCCGCCTTGCTGCTGGCCCAGCCAGCCTCCGCTCAAGAGGAGGCTGTCTGTTCACCAGTTGTCGCGAAGGTGCCCCTGGAACGGCATCTCCGGCAGCTGTCGCTGGACTTGCTCGGCCGCCCTCCCACCTACGAGGAGTACCAGGCTGCCCAGGCCAAGGGCTCCATCGACGTGGAAGACATCCGCGCGATGATGACGAAGGACGAGTTCAACGCGCGCATCCGCAACTACCACCGCTCGTTGCTGCGCTCGAACCTCTCCGGAAGCCTCAACAACAACCAGAACTCGCGGGTGACGGGTAACGGCATCACCGCCGCTTATGGCGTGGCGGGCAATCCCGCCGCGACGCTGCGCGGCGCGAATAGCGCGACGTGTAACTCAGACATCGCGCAGGACCAGTGCCTCACGGCGGAGCAGCCGGATGCGCACGCGGCGCCGCTCACCGAGCGTCCCCGGACGAAGTGCCACGACGACGAAGGCGTGCCGCTGGCCGTCAGCTACGACTACGACACGAACTACTACGCGTGTACGCCGCTCGCGCCGACCACGCCGGATGGCACGGCGAAGTGCTCGGACCTGCTGAGCACCAGCCACCCGAAGCACGAGTACCTCTTCTTCTGCGATCAGCGCGGCTCGGGCAGCAGCGCGGGGGCCTTCATCTGCGAGCCGGACCCGGAGAAGGCCACGACCCGGGCGCTGACGGTGAAGGAGATGGATGGCGCCAAGATCAAGGCGTTCAAGCACCCGAACCCGGACTCCAAGCCGGCGCTCACCGAGCTGAGGCGCTGCACGCTGGACCTGGAGCTGCGCAGCGGACTCAAGGGCAACTACGGGGTTCAGCGCGGCTGCGTCCTGCGCGAGGGCTTCGTGAACAAGGCCGCGCCCTACTGGGCCACTGACAAGACGCCGGAGAGCGTCAAGGTGTGCGCCATCGACGCGCAGGAGCGGACCCACAACCCCTGGAACATGGCGTCCTGTGAGACGTCCCGCTTCTCCACCGACCGCAGCTGCGGCTGCGGCGTGGGCATGCGCCGCTGCGAGACGCCCGCCATCACCGCGCAGGACATCCGGGACGTGCACAGCCTGCGCGTGGCCGCCTTCAACGACGAGCCGCTGCGCATCGCCGAGTCGGTGGTGCAGCGCGACGAGCCCTACTTCAACATCCTCACCACGCGCCGCTCGTTCATGAACGGCACCCTGTCTGAGTACTTCCGCAACCAGCAGGGCGTGGGCGTCTTCAACGTGACGACGCCTGCCGCGCAGGGCGCCGTGCCGGCGGTGCCTTACAACGACACGGAGGCGTGGGCGGAGTACACGCGTGACGAGGGGCACGCGGGCGTGCTCACCACGCCGTCCTACCTCTACCGCTTCCCCACGCACCGCGCGCGGGTGAACCACTTCTACGAAGCCTTCCTCTGCAAGACGTTCGCGCCGCCGCCGGGGGCTTCGTCGCCCGCGCCGGAGGACGCGTGCAACCGCGAGAACAACCTGGCGGTGCGCTGCGGCTGCAACTACTGCCACGCCACCATCGAGCCCACCGGCGCGCACTGGGGCCGCTACGCGGAGCGCTCCGCGCAGTTCCTCGCGCCCGACCAGTTCCCTCGCTACGACCCGAAGTGCCGCGACTGCGCCCTCAACGGGGACACCAACTGCGGCGGCGAGTGCAGCCAGTACATCATGCAGGCCTACGACGGTGACGGCGCCAGCAGCCTGGGCATGCTCAAGACGTACCTGTACCGCACGGCGGACGAGGAGCAGAACATCGAGGCCGGTCCCGCGCTGCTGGTGCAGAAGATGCTCCAGTCGGGTGACCTGGAGCGCTGCACGGTGCGGCGCATCTGGACCGAGTTCCTCGGCCGCCCGATGACGGCGGAGGAGCAGCGCATGTACCTGGTGCCCTTCGCGCAGGACTTCGCGCGCAACGGCCACCGCCTCAAGGCGCTCATCGAGCGAGTGGTGACGTCCGACGCCTACCGGAGGATTGACTGATGCGCCGCTTCGTCTTGACCGCCGCGCTGCTCGCGCTGGCCACCGGTTGCACGAAGGATGACACGCAGCCCGCGGACGGCATCATCGAGCCCATCCCCAACCCGCATCAGCCCGGGGACTTCACGCCCCTGCCGGACCCCGAGGCCCAGGGCGGCAGCGTGGGCCGCGCCCCGCGCCGGCTCACCGTGGCCCAACTGGACGCCGCCATCGTCGGGGCGGTGGGGCAGCGCTGGAGCGAGCTGGACTCGCGCGCCACGTCCATGGGGCGCGCGGACTACGCCCTGGTGGTGAGCGAGAACACCGAGCCCAACCTGGTGTTCGCCAAGTTCCTGGAGGACGGCGCGCGCAAGGTGTGCATCAGCCAGGCGTCCGCGGAGATGCGCATGACGGACGCGTCGGCCCGCACCATGGGCCGGCTGCTGCCGGAGAAGTGGGATGACCTGACGAAGCTGACGGACGCGGAGGTGCGCGCGCAGCTCGTCTACATGTCCACCCGCTTCTGGGGCGCGCCGCTGTCGGGCGAAGAGCTCACGAAGTGGACGTCCTTCTTCACCCAGGCCGCGACCCGGGTGCAGACCCTCGCCTCTTCCAAGCGCCATGAGACGTTGGCCGTGGTGTGTATCGCCATGCTGACGGACCCGCGCTTCATCACCTACTGACGCTCGGAGTGACCGCGATGAAGAAGAACCGCCACGACGAGAATTGCGCTCACGGGCGCCGCACCTTCCTCAAGGCCACTGCTGGCTTCATGGGTTCCACCCTGCTGGGTGGGCTGCCCTTCCGCGCCTTCGCCCAGGCGGCGGAGGTGGCGCCGGCGGACCGCTGCTTCGTGTTCGTCTACTTCAACGGTGGATGGGACCAGCTGCTGGCCTTCGACCCGCGGGACCCGACCGAGTTCACCGCGGACCGTGCCTCGGAGACGAAAATCCTCCCGGGCTACGACCAGATAAACGACTCCCGCTTCGAGTCCCGGCCGCTCATCCCCGCGGAGCTTCCGGGCGTGGGCCGGTCGAACATCGACTTCGGGCCCGCGGTGGGCACCGAACTGGCCAAGCACTACGACTTGATGACCGTGGTGCGCGGCATCAACATGAACACGCTGGGCCACGAGGTGGGCTACCGCTACTTCCTCACCGGGAAGATGCCCATCGGCAGCGCGGCGCGTGGCTCCTCCACGGCGACTGAAATCGTGGGGCAGATGAAGCCGCGCGTGCCCATTGCCTCCATTTCCTACAACGTGGAGTCGTACAACGACCGGTACGGCGGCTATGCCAACGCGCTGCGCGTCAGCCGCCGGGACGACCTGATCCTGACGCTGAAGGGCAGCACGGACATGCTGGACAGCGAAATCGAGAAGCAGTTGCTCGACTTCCGCGGCCAGCCCGTCAACTGCGAGCAGGCGGCCTATGGCGCGCGTGGGTTGGGCACCACCTATTCGAACAGCCAGGAGCAGATGCGGCTCATCCAGTCCCAGGGACTGGACAAGTCGTTCGATTTCCTCGCCGCGGCCAATCTGCCGCACGGCCCGGAGATGGCGGCCATCCGCGGGCGCTACCAGTTGAACAACATCAACGACGTGAATGGCGAGCGCGGCCGCGCCGCCACGGTGGCGACCGCGCTGAAGAAGGGCATCGCCCAGTGCGTCACCATCAACCTCACGGGCGGCCTGGACACCCACTTTGGCAGCCAGCTCACGCAGGCCAACAATCAGCGGCGCGGCTTCGACGCCCTGGCCATGTTGGTACAGGACCTGCGTGACAGCGACCATCCCGCGGGTGGCAAGTTCATGGACCACACCACCATCATGGTGTTCTCCGAGTTCTCCCGAACGCCACTCATCAACAGCTCCGGTGGACGTGACCACCACCTGAGCAACTCCGCGCTGCTGATGGGGGCCGGCATCAAGCACAACTTCGTGTTCGGCCGCAGCGGTGACATTGGCATGGCGCCGGGCACCTTCGACCTGCGCAACGGCGCGTCGGACCCGAACGGCGAGAACATCCTCCCCGAGCACGTCATCGCCACGGTGCTGGCGTCCGCGGGGCTGGACTACAGCATCACCCGCGTCGAACCGCTGCGTCCCATTCTCGCCTGAGCCGTCCATTTCGAATGCGCATCCATCCGAGGGCTTCCGCCTCCGCCGTCCTCTCGCTGCTCTCGCTCGTGGTCCTGGGGGCATGCGGGGAGGACAGTTCGCTTCCGCTCGACAAGCCCGAGCCGGCGCCCTTCCAGCCGGTCCAGGTCCCGGCCATCACCGCCCTGGCACCCGTCTCAGCCTTCGCGGACCAGGCGGGCGGGGGTGTCTTCGCCACCGCCTCGCGCGAGCTCGTCCGGCTGCGGCTGGACGGCACGTACGGGGCGCTGGAGCCGCACCCGGACAATGAGGTGGCGGCGGGCGGCACCCTCGGCGTCTTCCGGCTGGGGCCTCACAGCGCCCTGGTGGAGACGCAGAACGGGCTCTTCATGGCGGAGTCGGGGTGGCTCATCGCGCCGCCCTGGCGGGACGCGCTGGGGCAGGGCGTCATCGCCACCGCGCAGTCCGCGGACGGCGCGGTGTGGCTGGCGCACACGCGCGGCCTGTTCCGCCTGCAGGAAGGCACGCTGGCGGAGCTGAAGGTGGACGGCGCGTCGGTGAAGGCCATCACCTCGCTGGCGGCGGCGCCCTCACCGGAGAACCTGCCCGGCGTGTGGTTCCTGCACGACGGCGGGCTGAGCGTCGCGGTGGCCCTCAGCACCACCCACTACCGGGTGCACACCACGAGCGCGCCCCTGGCCGAAGGCGAGTCGCTGCAAGCGCTGGCCGGAATCGGGCCCGCGGTGGGCACCTCTGGTGAGCTGTGGGCGCTCACCAACCAGGGCCTGCTGCGCCGGGGCAGGGACGGCTGGCGCCGCGTGGAGCTGCCGCAGCAGCCGCAGAAGTTGATCGCCTCGGGCCGCTTCCTGTGGGCGAAGACGGGCGGCTCGTTGCTCCAGTACGACGCGGACGCGAACGTCTGGCGCGCGGCCACGGACGTCGGCGCCGGGGACTTCCATTTCCTCGCCGCGGATGAAAGCGGCAGTGTGTGGGTGCAGCAGGGCGGGGTGTCCGCCGCGCTGAGCCACGTGCTGGTGCCGCGCCTCCGGGGGCTCTACCAGGGCATGCAGTTGGTGAACGACGGCCTGGTGGTGCGCGCGGTGATGCCGCCGGGCGGAGCGCCCGAGCGCGTCGTCTACAAGCTGGGCAACTCGGAGATTCCCACGGAGGGGCCGGACTACAGCCTGGGCGGCCTGGAGGCCGACGGGACGCACCGCGCCTACTCCTTCGCGTCGCTGGAGGCCGGCCGCTACGTCCTGTCGGTGGTGGCGCGCTACTCGGATGGTTCGGAGGCGCAGCGCTCGGTGCCGTTCGACTACGCGCCCCTGGCGTCGGGTCCGCTGAGCTGGGACAAGGACATCCGCCCCATCCACGAGGCGCGGTGCCGCAACTGCCACAACAACGCCAGCGCGGCGCGCTCGCTCGACAGCTATGAGCTGTGGCGGGCCAACGCGCCCATCATCACCGCCGCTGTGAGAGACCAGCGGATGCCCGCCGACGGTCCCATGGACCCCGAGCTCATCTCCCGCATCCAGCGCTGGGCCTCCTCTGGCGCCAGGCCCTGAAGCAACGCGCAGTCTCCCCCGAGGTACCTGACATGACCCGACTGACCCGCGCGGCCCCCCTCCTCGCGCTCCTCGCCGCGGCCTGCTCGGATGAGCCCGCGCCCGCGCGCGTGGCGCAGCCTCACCAGACGGACCAGTGCACGGGGCTGGCCGCGCTGACGCTCACCGCGCAGCCCGCGCGCGTGCGTGTGTCGAGCCCCGTGGCCCTGGTGGCCACCGGTGGCAGCGGCCATTACACCTACCTGCTGGAGCCGGGAGGCTCCTCGGGTGCGCTGGTGGGCAGCCGCTTCCTGGCGGGGCGCACGCCGGGCACGGACACGCTGGTGGTGGAGGACGCGCGCTGTCCGGGCGTGAGCGCCACCACGCAGGTCAACGTGGCGGCGACGTTCAACGTCGCGCCTGTCCGCGCGGAGCTGAGGCCGGGCACCTCCTTCCAGGTGGCGACGGACGGCGTGCTGGGCTCGGCCATGTACCTGCTGTCGGCCGACGGCTCCGGCGCCACGCTGTCACCTGGTGGCCTCTACACGGCCGGCACGCGTGAGGGCCTGGACGTCATCACCGTGCGCGACACCCAGTCGGGGGACGAGGCGGTGCTCCAGTACGAGGTCCGCACCAATGCCCGGCTGACCGGAGCGCCGGCCTTCCTCGCCGTGCCCTCGGGTTCGTCCGTGCCGCTGGCCACGCGCGGTGGCAGTGACCGGGTGAACTGGACGAAGGAGTCCGGCCCCGGGACGCTGGCGGGCGGCCGGCTGAACGTCGAGCCCGGCGCCATCGGCGTGGCGGTGCTCAACGCGGCAGACCCCTTCACCGGGGACACGGCGCGGGTGTCGGTGCGCGTGCTGGACGAGCTGACGCGGCCGGGACTGCCGCACGGCCGTCTGTCCGACGTGGCCACCCTGGTGACGGCGGACTTCGACGGTGACGGCCACCTGGACCTGGCGGTGGGGCAGCGCGAGAGCGACCTGGACCAGCCGTCGGGCGGCGCCGTGTTCATCTTCAAGGGCGGCAGCGGCGGCCTGCCGGCGGAGCCCACGTGGGTGCTCACCGGCACCACGGAGACGGCGCAGTTCGGTGACGCGCTGGCTGCGGGCGACCTGGATGGGGACGGGCGCGCGGAGCTGCTGGTGTCCTCGCCGGGCGCGGACGTGGCCGTCACCAACGCCGGCGCGGTGTACCTCTACACCTTCCGAAGTGGGGCGCCGGCGCCGCTGCGTCAGCAGCTCACCGGCCTGCTCCGCAACGCGGCGTTCGGCTCGGGCATGGCCATCGCGGACTTCGAGGGCGACGGCGACCTGGACGTGGTGGTGGGCTCACCGCTGGGCGACCTGGCCCCCACCAACGCCATCCGCAACCGCGGCACGGTGGACATCTACGCGTCGACGCGGAGCTCGCCGGTGCCGGACCTGCCGACGGTGCGGCTGGGCGGCTGGGATTTGACGCAGGACGGCGCCCTGGTGTCGCGCAGCAACACCGAGTTGGGCCGCGCGCTGGTGACGGGCGACCTCAACGGGGACGGCCTGGTGGACCTGGCGGCGCTGAGCCGGGTGTCCCGGTACAACGCGTCCGGAGCGGTGTCGGGCGCGCAGATGGCCATCTCCGTCTTCCTGGCACGCGCGGAAGGCGCGCGCTTCCGGGCCTCGCCGGACGTGTACGTGCTGCCGGCCAACACGGCGGACAGCAACGAGGGCACGTGGCGGCTGGGCGTCATCCCCGCCGAGGGCACGCGGCCGCCGCTGCTGCTGGCGGTGGCGGACCGGGCGGACTCGCCGGACCTGCGCTCGAGCGGAGGACTGCAGTCCGGCAGTGATTCGGGCGGTGCGCTGCTGTTCGATTTGACGGGCTACTCCGCCACGGGCGAGCCCGCCAACCGGCCGCCCCAGGTGGCGCGCGAGGCGGCCTTCGCCCGCATCTACGGCGAGGCCAGCGGCATCAACGCGGGTCGGAGCTGGGCGGTGATGGACGTCGATGGCGAGCCGGGCCTGGAGCTCCTCCTGGGCGCGCCCTATTCATCCGCGCCTTCGGGCGTGGGGACCGGCACGCTGCGCTGGAGCGGCAAGATTCTTGTCTATCCCCTGTCCACGCTCACGCAGGGCAGCGTCCTCAACCGGCCGCTGACGGTCATCAACGGGACGGCGGTGTCGGACACGCTGGGCTCGGGCCTGGCGACCTGGGGCCCCGCGGCGAACCCGTCACTGGTGGCCTTCGCGGGCCGGTCCTCGTCGGAGCAGGGGGCCTTCACCGGCAGCGTGGAGCTGTACCACCGACAGGGCGCGTCGGTGACGGAGTGGACGCGCACCAGCGTCCGGGTGCCGGCGAAGCCGAGCGTGGAGCGCTTCGGTGAGGCGGTGGCGATTGCTCAAGGCCCGCAGGGCCGTCCGCTGGTGCTCACGGGAGCGCCGGGCTGGTCCGGCCCTGGCACCAGCAATGACGGCAACGCCCTGGCCATTGGCCGTGCCTACGTGCACGACGTGACGGCGCCCACGCAGGCCACCGTGGTGGAGGAGGGCCTGCCCTCGCCGCACCAGGCGGGCCGCAACGTGGGCGTGGACGTGGCCTTCTCCGACTTCAACGGCGACGGGCGTCCCGACCTGGTGGTGGGCGCGTCCAACTTCTACGTGCCGGGCACGGGCACCACGGCCTCGAACAACGAGCTCAACAACACGTACACGTCGGTGCCCGCCGCGTGTGTCACCAGTGGCACCCAGTCGGTGGGCGGCGCGCTGGTCTCGCTGGGGCAGGCGGATGGGAGCTTCAAGCCGGCATACCGGCTGTTCGCGACGAACGTCATCGCGGACTGCACGTTGGAGCCGGAGGCCCTCTGCCGGCGCACCGGTATCGGGCGCGGCGTGGTGGGCGGGTTCGATTTGAACGGCGATGGCCGTGGGGACGTGGGCCTGCTGCGCAACGACGGCATGGAGGTGTTCCTGGGCCGCGCGCCCGAGGACGCGTCGCTGGCGAAGCTGAGCATGGTGTGTGAGTCCGTCTACACGATGCCGTCCATGGACATTCAAACGTCCGCGCCGACGTCGCTGGGAGACCTCAACGGCGACGGCTGTGACGAGCTGGCCTGGCGCTACGCGGAAGGGGCGCGGTCAGGCGTGGCCATCCTGCTGGGCTTCGACGCGGGCGGCACGCGCTGCGGCGGGCGCAGGACGGCCACCGTGTGGCGCATCGCCGGTGACAGCGAGGTGCAGCTCACCAACATGGGCCTGGGCCTGAGCATGACGCGAGCGGGCCGGTTCCTGGGCGACACGCGCGACTTCGTGGCCATCAGCGCCACCAGCGTGCCCTTCAACGGCGTGACGCAGCCGGTGGTGCTGCTCTTCGACAAGACGGTGCTGGTGAACAAGATGCAGGCGCTCCAGTCCGCGGGCTCTCCGCTGGTGGTGGGCGCGCTGGGCGACGGACTCAACCCCGTTGTCCTGGTCCACCGCCACCGCGCGGTGAACTTCGGCTCGCGGCTGGTGGGCGGCACGGACCTCACGGGCGACAACATCCCCGACCTGCTGGTGAGCGCGCCGGGCGCCTCCGAGGCGTCCGACGGCGGTGGCGCGGTGTTTCTCTATGCTGGCGGGGTTGGCCAGCAGGGCGCGCTTTCACCGTTCCTCATGGTGGTGGGAGATGGCTCGGAGCGCTCGGCGCTGGGGCAGGCGATGTCGATGATGCCGGGCAGTGGCAGCTCGCCGCCCATGCTCGTCATCGGTGCGCCGCGCAGCTACCGGACGGGAACGCAGAACGGCACGGCCTTCGTGTTGCCGCTCGGCTTCTGACGGTACGCACCGGGAGGCTGTTGGGTCCACGCTGGGGCCGGGGCTATCCTGGCGCCTGTCTCAGCGTGGGAGGCCCATGAGCCTGAACCGGGAGTGGCGTCACGGCGAGCAGCAAGCGTGGTTCGAGGCGCCGGACATCCTCTGGGCGCGCTTCCGGGGCGCCATCACCCTGGAGACGTCGGTCTGGTCGTGTGGCGTGTACCGGGAGATGGCGGACGCGCAGCGCTTCTACCTGGCCGCGGACATCACCGACTCGCACCTCAGTCCGGAGTCACGCCGCTACCTGGTGGACCACGCGAAGGCGGGCTGGTTCCTGGGCGTCGTCTACATCGGCGCGGCGATGGAGCAGAAGGCCACCACCAAGAGCCTCATGGTGGGCGCCATGCTGAGCGGCGGGACGCGGCTCGACACGGCCTACGTGGACTCGGTCGAGGAGGCGCGGGCGTGGATTGCGCAACACCGCGAGGCGGCGGCGCGGACGGGCTGAGCACGGTGGGCGGTCCGGTGGGGTGACGGGCGTGCTGCGCACGGCGGGGCGCATGCACATCGTCTGTGGCCAGGAGGGTGCATGGGGGCCGAAGCCCTGGGTTGGTTCAGTTCATTCGTCCTGCTGTTGACCATTGCTGTCCAGGTGCACAAGCAGTGGAGGTCAGGCTCGAGCGAGGGTGTGTCCAAGTGGCTCTTCGTGGGGCAGATGACGGCCTCCGTGGGGTTCACGCTCTACAGTTGGAAGGTCGGCAACTGGGTCTTCGTGGTGACGAACGCGCTGATGCTGTTGAGCGCGGTGCTGGGGGCCGTGATTGTCCTCAAGCACCGCCGGGCCGCGCGAAGGAAGCACGCCACCCAGCACCGCGCGCCCTCTGACGCCGTGCACGCCTGAGGACCTGGGACCTGGCTGTCCGCCTGCCCCAGGGGCGGGCAGGCAGCGCGTCCAGGAGGTGGGTTGGTTTGCGGGAACAGCCTTCTCACATTGCCAGAGCCCCTTAGCGCAGGAGTTCGACATGGCCGACAAATCGGAAGTGGCCCGGCTGCGCAGCCTGGCCCAGCTCGACGCGGATGCCGTGGGTGCCTACGACGCGGCCCTGGCCCGGATTCCGGAACCGTTGGTCCGCGAGCGGCTCAATGGATTCCGAATCGACCACGTCCGGCACGTACAGGACTTGAACGCCCTCATCCACGAGGCGGGGGGGACGCCGCTGGAGCTGCGCCTGGACCTCAAGGGAACGGCGATGGTGGGCCTGACGGCGATGTCCAGCATGATGGGCACCGAGGCCGCGCTGGTGGCCATGCTTGGCAACGAGGAGTTCTCCAACCGCGCCTACGACGTCGCCCTGCGCTTCGACTGGCGCCCCGAGGTCCGGGCGCTGATCGAAAAGCACCGGGAGGACGAGCGGCGCCACGTGATGTGGATTCGCGAAGCCGTCCGGACGCGTCCCTGGGAGCGGGCACGCGCTACCTCCGAGGAAGGCTCCGAAGCCCCCGCCTGAGCCGCCCTGCCGGGCCGATATGCCGGGGCCCGGTCCTCGTTTACGCTCCCGCTGGGGCTTGACGAGGAGACGGGACAAATGCGCTCGGTGGTCTACGCGGCGGTTGTGTTGGCGGGCCTGATGACGGGCTGTGCCCATCAGGGCAGCACCTATAGCGACCTCTTCATCCCAGATGGGGAGGCCATCTACGAACGGCCGGTGGAGGAGATGTGGCCGGAGGTGCGCCAGTACTTCACCGAAGCCAACCTGCCCTTCCGCGAGGACCGGGGCAGCATGGTGCTGGAGACGGACTGGCGCCAGGAGTTCGGTGGCTCGAAGGTGTCCGGCTTCTTCCACCGCTACATGGTGATGGGCAAGCGCGAGTCTCCCACCCAGAGCAAGCTGTGGATCATCCGCATCACCAAGAGCCGCAACAAGGCGCTGGCCCCGCCCGGCCGTGAGCTGGACTGGGGTGTGTCCCGGGCCGCCGGCAACGCGGGGGGCGACGCCGCTGTTCCGGGGCTCTCTCCCGAAGACTTCGAGGAGTACCTGGACGCGCCGGTGGGGGAGAACTCCTTCTTCGCGGAGTCGGGACAGGGCTCTCGCGACCTCGTCATGGAGTGGCGGGTGTTCCGCTCCATCTCCCCCAAGTTGATGAAGGAGGAGAACGCGCCCAAGCCGGTGAAGGTGGCGATGGCGCCCAACGCGCAGGGGGGCGCGGCGGCCACGGACTTCGAATGCGGCCTGCCGATTCTGGGCCTGGGCAAGCAGGTGAAGCCGGGCGCGGTGCTGCTGCTGGGGGAGATGCACGGCACGCAGGAAGTGCCGCGCTTCATCGCGCAGGCGTCCTGCCAGGCGGCGGTGGCCGGTACGCCGGTGACGGTGGGACTGGAGCTGCCGCTGGAGAGCCAGACGCGGGTGGACACCTTCCTGGACAGCGCGGGGACGGAAGATGACTGGCTGAAGCTGATGGAGGCGCCCTTCTGGCGCAGCCCGTATCCGGATGGCCGCAGCAGCGAGGCGGTGGCGAACATGTTGGAGCAGCTGCGTCAGCTGCGCTCGCGCGGACTGGACGTGGACATCTTCGTCTTCGACCACCCGAAGGCCCAGGGGCAGGCGCGCGAGGACGCGATGGCGGCCACGGTCCGGCACCAGGTGGAGTCGGGCCCGGGGCGCTTCCACGTCATCCTGTCGGGCAACATCCACTCGCGCACGAAGAAGGGCCTGCCGTGGGACAAGTCGTTCAAGCCCATGGGGCTGCTGCTGAAGGACGAACTCGACAGCGTGGTGGCGCTGGACATGGCGTACAACAGCGGGTCGGCGTGGATTTGCGCGGTGGACAGCAAGGGCGTGAAGGACCGGCTGGCCTGCGGCATCCGCGAGGCGAAGGGCCGGGACAACGGCGACCGCTTCTTCCTGCACACGTGGGGGGGCACCAATGGCGACGGCTACCACGGTGTCTTCTACGTGGGGCCGGTGAGCGCGTCGGCGCCGGCGGCGCACAAGGGGCTGGGACGTCCGGGTGGGGGAGACAACTCGGGTGTTCCGACGGAAGACCGGACTCCGACGCTCGCGTTCCACTGACGTCTGGCATCTCACGGGGCGCGTTGCGGCTGCTGCGCGCCCCGTGGCGCTGGCGTAAGTTGCCGGCGTGAGCGACATCACCGTCTATCAGCCGGAGCTCCTCTACACGGGCGGCCGGTTCCACGAAGGGCGCGGCCTCGCGGTGAGCGCCGACGGCCGCATCCTGGCCCCGGAATCCGTACCCGCGGGCGCGCGCACCGTCGCGCTGCCGGGAAGGGCCTTGTTGCCGGGGCTCGTCAACGGACACTCCCACGCGTTCCAGCGGCTCATCCGCGGGCGTACGGAGTACGTGGCATCGGGCCGGGAGGCGGACGACTTCTGGAGCTGGCGCGAGGCGATGTACCGCGCCGCCGAGTCGCTGAGTCCCGAGGACCTCTACGTCGCATCGCGGCAGGCCTTCGTGGAGATGGCGCTCGCGGGCATCACCACCGTGGGGGAGTTCCACTACGTCCATCACCAGGCCGACGGGACGCCGTACGCGGACCGCAACACGTTGGCGCACGCGGTGATTCGCGCCGCGCGGGACGTGGGGCTGCGCATCTGTCTGCTGCGCGTGGGGTACGCCCGTGCGGGCTTCGGCGTGGCGGCGAATCCGCGGCAGCGCCGCTTCATCGACCCGGACGTGGAGACGTTCCTGGGGTCGGCGGAGGCGCTGGCCCGGGAGATGTGCTCCGACGCGGCGGTCAGCGTGGGGCTCGCGCCGCACAGCGTGCGCGCGGTGACTCGGGAGTGGCTGGCGGCGCTCGCGGGTTCGTCCGTGCGGAGCCTGCCTGTCCACATGCACGTGGCGGAGCAGCCGAAGGAAATCGAGGCGTGTCTGGCGGAGCATGGCCGCAGGCCGGTGGAGTTGCTGGCGGACCTGGGCCTGCTGGGGCCCGGCTTCACGGCGGTTCATGGGGTGCACCTGACGGACGACGAGGTGTCGCTGCTGGGCCGGGCCGAGGCCACGGTGTGCGCGTGTCCTTCCACGGAGCGGAACCTGGGCGACGGCATCGTTCCCGCGGATGCGCTGGTGAAGGCGGGCGCGCGCATCAGCCTGGGCTCGGACAGCCAGGCCACGGTGGACCTGCTGGATGAGGCGCGACAACTGGAAGGGCACCTGCGGCTGGCTCGGCTGCGGCGCGCCGTGCTGGACCCGGGCGGGGGCGCCATGGATGGGCTGGCGGCGCGGCTGCTGGACATGGCCACCGTGGACGGCGCGCGGAGCCTGGGGCTCGTCACTGGCGCCCTGGAGGCGGGCGCGCCCGCGGACTTCTTCACGGTGGACCTGCACCATCCGTCGCTCGTGGGCGCCTTGCCCGCATCGCTGTTGCCCGCCATCGTGTTGGGCGCGGAGAAGGCGGCGGTGCGCGATGTGGTGGTGGGCGGACGCGAGGTCGTCCGTGAAGGCCGGCATGCGCTCGCGGAGGAGAGTGGCCGCGCGTTCCAGGTGTTGTCTCGCGCGCTGTACGCCTGAGCGGCAGTCCTCCTCCGATATGGCATTGGGGCGCGGCGCGTTCACCCCCGGGAGTTCATTCCCGGAGGGGCCGATGCGCGCGAAGTGGTTCGCGGTGGTGACGTTGATGTGCTTCCAGGTGGGCTGCGCGGCCCGGCAGGGAAGCACCTACAGTGACTTGTTCATCCCGGATGGCGAGGCCATCTACGAGCGGCCCCTGGAAGAAGTCTGGCCCGAGGTGCGGCAGTTCTTCACGGAGAACAAGCTGCCCTTCAAGGAGGACAAGGGGAGCCTGGTGCTGGAGACGGACTGGCGCCAGGAGTTCGGCGGTTCGAAGATTTCGAGCTTCTGGCACCGGTACATGGTGCTGGGAAAGCGCGAGACGCCGACGAAGAGCAAGCTGTGGATCATCCGCATCACCAAGAGCTCCAGCACCGCGTTGAGTCCTCCGGGTCGGGAGATTGATTGGGGGCCGGGCCGTGGCCTCACAAGAGGGGGTCTCTCCGAACGGCAAGCGACCGCGGGGACAAACAGTCTGTTGGAGTCGACAGGGGGGGGAACGGTGGACCCCATGCTCAGCGTGGAGGACTGGGAGGCCCGCCTCGCCGCGCCCCAGGGAGAGAACTCCTTCTACGCGGGTTCGGGTCAGGGCTCGCGGGACCTCGTCATGGAGTGGCGGGTGTTCCGCTCCATCGCGCCCAAGCTGATGAAGGAAGAGAACGCGCCCAAGCCGGTGCAGGTGGCGACGACGTCCAGTGCGAACGCAGGCGCGGTGGCCATGGCCTTTGAATGTGGCCTGCCCATCCTGGGGTTGGGCGAGCAGGTAAAGCCGGGTGGGGCGCTGCTGCTGGGGGAGATGCACGGTACACAGGAGGTGCCGCGTTTCGTGGCGCAGGCGTCGTGCCAGGCGGCGGTGGCCGGTATGCCGGTGACTGTGGGGCTGGAGCTGCCGCTGGAGAGCCAGACGCGCGTGGGGGCGTTCCTGGAGAGCGCAGGGGCGGAGGATGACTGGCTGAAGCTGATGGAGGCGCCGTTCTGGCGCAGCCCGTACCCGGACGGCCGCAGCAGCGAGGCGGTGGCGAACATGCTGGAGCAACTGCGCCAGCTGCGCTCGCGCGGGCTGGATGTGGATGTGTTCGTCTTCGACCACCCGACGATGCAGGGGCAGGCGAGGGAGAATGCGATGGCGGCGACGGTTCGGCACCACGTGGAGTCGGGCCCGGGGCGCTTCCACATCGTCCTGTCCGGCAACATCCACACGCGCACGAAGAAGGGGCTGCCGTGGGACAAGTCCTTCAAGCCGATGGGACTGTTGCTGAAGGACGAACTCGACAGCGTGGTGGCGCTGGACATGGCCTACGCCAGTGGCTCGGCGTGGATTTGCGCGGTGGACCGCAAGGGCGCGAAGGACCGGCTGGATTGCGGCGTGCGTGACGCGAAGGGGCGGGACAACGGAGACCGCTTCTTCGTGCACACGTGGGGCGGAACGAACGATGACGGCTACCACGGTGTCTTCTACGTGGGTGCGGTGAACGCGGCGGCGCCCGCGGTGCACAAGGGCCTGGGACGGCCTGGGGCGGGGGATAACTCGCTGTCTCCGCTGGAGGAGGCCGAGCCCCAGGTGGCGTCCGTTCGCTGAGTCGACATGGGGGAGGGAAGGGCCTTCCGGGGGCTGGCGTGCCGTGGCATGACCCGTCCCCGGAGGTCTTACCCATGAGTGACACGCTGCCCGCGCTGCGGGCCAACCTGACGGAGTTGGTGGCGATGGACACCACGTCCTTCCGTCCCAACGCTCCGCTCATCGACTATGCGCAGGCGCGCCTGGAGGCCGCGGGCTTCAGCGCGGAGCGCCAGAAGTTCCTGGACGACGCGGGCGTGGAGAAGGTGAACCTCGTCGCGGTGAAGGGCGGTTCCGGCTCCGGCCGCGCCGCGCTGGCCCTGGTGGGGCACTCCGACTGCGTGCCGTTTGACGCGGCCTGGACGGACGCGCTGCGGCTGACGGAGAAGGACGGGCGGCTCTACGCACGCGGCGCGTGTGACACCAAGGGCTTCATCGCCTGCGCGCTGCACGCGGCGCTGAACGCCGAGCAGTTGAAGGCCCCGCTGATGGTGGTCCTCACCGCGGACGAGGAAGTCGGTCTGACGGGCGCGAAGAAGCTGGTGGAGGCGGGACTGGGCCGCGCGCGGCACGCGATTGTCGGCGAGCCCACGCGCCTCATTCCGGTGCGCGCCAACAAGGGCTACTGCCTGGCGGAGGTGGAGGTGCGGGGGAAGGAAGGGCACAGCGCGTACCCGGACTCGGGCGCGTCGGCCATCTTCCGCGCGGGCCGCTTCCTCCAGCGCCTGGAGCACCTGGCGCTGACGGTGCTGCGCGAGGACCTCGACGAGGGCTTCCAGCCGCCCTTCACCACCGTGAACGTGGGCGTCATCCAGGGCGGCAAGGCGAAGAACGTCATCCCCGGTGCCTGCCGCTTCGTCGTGGAGTGGCGGCCCATTCCCGGGCAGCCGCCGGAGCGTGTGTCGCAGTTGCTGGAGACCATCCGCCAGGAGTTGGTGCGGGATGAGCCCGCCTTCGAGGCGCAGATTCGCGTGGTGCGCACGGACCGGGGTGTGAATACGCGGGCGGACGCGGAGGTAGTGCGCTTCCTCGCGGAGGCCAGCGGCAACGCGCCGGAGACGGTGTCCTTCGGGACGGAGGCGCCGCAGATGACGGAGCTGGGCGCGGAGGCGGTGGTGTTCGGCCCCGGCGACATCCGCGTGGCGCACCAGACGGGCGAATACGTGCCCGTGGAAGACCTGGTGCGCTGCGAGGCCGTCCTGGCTCGCGCCGTGGCCCACTTCTGTGGCGGGCGCTGAGCCTGAGTGACTGCGCTTGGGCGGAAGCACACGCCTCAGCGCACGGCCTCGGCGGCGGAACGGCCGCCGAGGTCAGCGCCTACGCCTGCGGCAGTGCGCAGTGGCTCAAATCCCTCAGCACCTTCTTGGCCTCGGCGATGAGGTCATGGCCACTGGCGCCCTGTGGCGCGCGGGCGATGAGCTTCATGTCTGGCGTGAGGCGGTAGACGCCCTTGGAGCGCTGAACCAGCCCCGCCACCTTGGGGCCATCCAGCAGCGCGTCCGCGCCTAGCGTCACCACCAGCCGGGTGGTGCCCACCTCCAGCCCGCGCAGGCGCAGGTCGCGCATGTCGATTTTCAGCAGCGTCAGCTCGGACAGGTGGTCCACCTCGTCCGGGGCTTCGCCGTACCGGTCCACCAGCTCGGCGCGCAGGTCCGTGACTTCGTCCGGGTGGCTGGCCTGGCTGAAGCGCTTGTAGAAGACGAGCCGCTGGTGGACGTCGCTGACGTAGTCGTCCGGGATGAGCGCCGGCATGGGCAGCGTGACGTCCGGCTCGATCTGCACCTTGGGCGGCTGGCCCTGCATCTCCGCGACGGCTTCCTCCAGGAGCTGCGCGTACATGTCGAAGCCAATCTCGGCGATCGCGCCCGACTGCTTGTCGCCCAGCAGGTTGCCCGCGCCGCGAATCTCCAGGTCATGACTGGCGATGGAGAAGCCCGCGCCCAGCTCGGTGAAGTTCTGGAGCACCTCCAGGCGCCGTTGCGCGTCCTTCGTCACCGCGCGCCGCGACGGCACCAGCAGGTACGCATACGCGCGCTCCTTGGAGCGGCCAACGCGGCCACGGAGTTGATAGAGCTGCGCCAGGCCGAACTGGTCCGCCCGGTTCACAATCATCGTGTTGGCGCTGGAGATGTCGATGCCACTCTCGATGATGCTGGTGCACAGCAGCACCTGGTACTTCTTCTCCGTGAAGGCGAGCATCACCTTCTCCAGCTGCCCTTCGCCCATCTGCCCGTGGGCCACGCCGATGCTGACCTGGGGAACCAGCGCGCGCAGCTGCGTCTCGATGGAGGGCAGCGACTCCACGCGGTTGTGGACGAAGAACACCTGTCCGCCGCGCGCCACCTCGCGCTCAATCGCCTCCTTCACCACCGTGTCCTCGTACTTCATCACGAAGGTGCGGATGGCCCGGCGGTCCTGCGGCGGCGTGGCGATGATGCTCATGTCGCGCACGCCCGACATGCTCATGTGCAGCGTGCGGGGAATGGGCGTGGCCGTCAGCGTGAGCACGTCAATCTGGGAGCGCCACTTCTTCAGCGACTCCTTCTGCTTCACGCCGAAGCGCTGCTCCTCGTCGACAATCATCAGGCCCAGTTCCTTGAAGGCCACCTCGCCGCCCAGCAGCTTGTGCGTGCCGATGAGGATGTCGACCTTGCCCTCCTTGGCGCGCTTGAGGATTTCCCGCACCTCCGGTGCCTTCTTCATCCCGGAGATGACCTCCACCGTGACGGGGTAGTCCGCGAAGCGCCTCTTGAAGGAGAGGAAGTGCTGCTGCGCCAGCACGGTGGTGGGCACCAGCACCGCCACCTGCTTGCGGTCCAGCGCGGCCTTGAAGGCGGCCCGCATGGCCACCTCCGTCTTGCCGTAGCCGACGTCGCCGCAGACGAGCCGGTCCATGGGCTCCGGCTTCTGCATGTCCGCCAGCACGTCCTCAATCGCCTTGGCCTGGTCCGGCGTCTCCTCGAACTCGAAGTCCGCTTCGAACTGGGCGAAGTACCGGTCCGGCGCGCTGAAGGCATGGCCGGGGTGCGCCTTGCGCGCGGCGGCAATCTGGAGGAGCTCCGCCGCCATCTTGAGCAGCTGCTCCTTGACGCGCTTCTTCGTCTTCTCCCAGCTCGTGGTGCCCAGCTTGTCCAGCTGCACCTGGGTGGGGTCGCCGCCGGAGAACTTCTGGATGAGCCGCATGCGGCCCACCGGCAGGTAGATTTTGTCCCGGCCCGCGTACTCCAGGACGAGGAAGTCCCCGGGCACGCCGTTGACCTCCATCTTCGTCAGGCCCGCATAGCGGCCGATACCGAAGTCGGTATGGACGATGAGGTCGCCTTCCTTCAGGTCCCCGAAGCCGGAGCCGAACGCGTCCAGCTTCTTGCTGCGCTTGGGACGCCGGCGCGCGCGCACGCCGAAAATCTCCTCGTCCGCCAGCACCGCGAGCCCGCCCGGCCCATCCACGAAGCCGTGGCTCACCTCGCCCGTGAAGAGGTGCGCGCGGATGGACGGCTCGTACAGCGTCACCGCGTCCTCCAGCGGCTCCGTGTGGACCTTCACCACCACGTTGCGGTCCATCAGCAGCCGCTTCAGCCGGTCCGCCTGGCTCAGCGTGCCGCACGCCACCACGCAGGCCACGCGCAGCTCGCGCCAGCGCTCCAGCCGCTCCACCAGCGGGGACAGCGCGCCCTCTTCACCGTGGTGCGCCAGGATGGCCTCACGCAGGTCCTGGGTGCCGCCGAAGCTGAAGTGCACCGGTGGGCGCTCTGTCTGCGCCAGCGACAGGCCACCGCCTTCCAGCACGCGGAAGGACTGCATCCGCTGGTTCACGTCCTCACGGGAGAGGAAGTGCTCCAGCGGCGGACAGATGAGCTCCTGCCGTGCCTCGGCCGCGGTGTGCGAGCGCTCCAGTTCCTCCCACAGCGTGTCCGCCGCGCGGTCCTGGCCCAGCGGGTCGTCCAGATAGATGACGGGCGCCTCGGGGATCCAGACGCGCAGGAAGTCGAACACCGTGGACAGCCCGCCCTCGAAGAAGCCGGGCAGCAGGCCCTCCATTCCGAAGCCGGGCAGGCCCTCGCGCAGGGCGTCCAACTGCTCGCGCAGCTTGATGGTGGGCAGGTTGATGCGGTCAGCCACCGCGCGGGCGGCGGACTCGGCGCGCGGGCGCGTCTCGTCGGTGAGCAGGACCTCTCGCGCGGGGACCAGGTCCACTTCCTTCAGCGCGTCCACCGTGCGCTGGGATTGCGGGTCGAAGGCGCGGATGGACTCGATGGTGTCGCCGAAGAACTCCAGGCGGACGGGCTTGTCGTAGAGGGGGCTGAAGACATCCAGCAGGTCGCCGCGCACGCTGAACGTGCCCACGTCCTCCACCAAGGGGCTGTTCTGGTAGCCCATGTGCACCAGCCGGCGCGCCAGCGAGTCGCGGTCGAAGTCCTGACCCACGGCCACCCGCGCGGCCAGCGCGCGCATCACCGACAGCGGCAGCACCTTGCGGTGCAGGGCGCGCACGGACAGCACCAGCGCGGGGAAGCGCGTGCCCTGGCCCAGGTGGAAGAGGGCGCCCAGCCGCTCCGTGACGGCGGCCGCGTCGGGAGACACCTCGTCGTAGGGCAGCACCTCGTCCGCGGGCAGCCGCAGCACGCGCGGCGCCAGCAGGCTGCCTTGGCCGCCCAGGAAGAAGGACAGGTCGGCGGCGAGCGCGTCGGCGGCTTCCTCGTCCACCGCCACGCAGACCAGCGGCGCTTTCAGCGCGCCATGCAGGCGGGCGAGCACATGCCCGCGCGCGGCCCCCTTGAGCCCCTGCGTCCGGACGCGCTGCCCCGCCCGAAGTCCGTCAACCACCTGGGCGAAGGGGTCACCCGCCGCGCCGCCGTCCTGCGTCTGTGTAAAGGGAGTGTCCATGAGTGGACCCTGAGGGCCCCGGGGTAATTAGGAGTCTCACCCTGTCAGGTCAACGACGGAGCGCTTCGGCTGTCGAGCGAAACAGGAGAAATCGGAAGCTCTGGTTAGCTCGGGCACTGTTCAGCCACCCCGGGGACCGGTTGGCCCCACCCCCTGCTGCGGGGTTAGGGTGGCTCACAACGGCAGCATCGGGGGCCACGCCGACATGTCATCTGGCCGTGGAATCAACAGGTGCCTGGGCACCGAAGGGGACGAACCTCTTTCCGAGGCGGTGGTCGTCTTGCGGAGCGTGCGCTCCGCGGTCGGCGGCATCGTCGACTTCGAGTGCGTCTCCGCCAACGTGCAGGCGGAGCGCTGGCTCGGTGGAGAAGAGGGCAGCCTGGTGCACAACCGGCTGCTGGAGGAAGCGCCGTGGGCGTGGGACGGCGGCCTCTTCAGTGCGTGTGTCCGCGTGGTGACACGCCGCGCGCCAGAAATCGCGCGGGTGTCCCGGCAGTCGCCCATGGGCACCGTGTGGCTCCAGGCGCGCGTATCACCGTGTGACGACGGCGTGGTGCTCTTCCTGGAGGACCTCACCGAGCGCATGGCCGCGGAAGAAGCCCTGCGGCGCGACCATGACCTGCTGCACGCCGTCATCGAGAGCGCCACCGACGCCATCTACGTGAAGGACGTGTCGGGCCGGTACATCCTCATCAATCCCGCCACCGCGAGCGCCTTCCACCGGGCCCCGCGCGAAATCCTCGGCCGCACGGACGTGGAGTTGCTGGGCGCCGACCGGGCCGCGCCGACGCTGGCGCACGACCGCGAGGTGATGAGCTCCGGGCACACGGCCACGTACGAAGGGGCGGAAGGCGGCCCGGGGACGGACCGCATCTGGCACACGACGAAGGGCGTGCTTCGCCGCGGAGACGGCACTGTGTACGGCCTGTTCGCCATCTGCCGGGACGTCACCGCGCGGCGCCGCCAGGAGCTGGAACGTGAGGAGGAGGCGCGCTTCCAGGAGCGCTTCATCGGCGTGCTGGGCCACGACCTGGGCAATCCACTGGCCGCGGTGCGGCTGTCCTCCGCGGCCCTCCTGGCCCGGGACACGCTGCCCCCGGAGGTCCGGCGCGTGGTGGCCCGCATCGACGGGAGCGCCGAGCGGATGGCGCGGCTGGTGAAACAGCTGCTCGACTTCACGCGCGCCCGCATGGCTGGCGGCATTCCGCTGCGTCCCCATGAGGTGTCCATGGAGGACGTGTGCCGGCGCATCATCTCCGAGCTGGAGCCCGCGCATCCGGAGTGCTGCGTCCGGCTGGAGGTGGACGGCGAGTCACGCGGCATCTGGGACGAGGAGCGCTTGGGACAAGTGCTGTCGAACCTGCTGGGCAACGCGCTTCAACACAGCCCGGAGGGGAGCTCGGTGCGGGTGCGGCTGGCGGCGAAGGACTCGCTCTTCCAGCGCGTGGAGGTCCACAACGGTGGGCCGCCCATCCCCGAGTCGTTGCGCCCGCGGCTCTTCTCGCCGTTCCACGGGGTGCCCCCCGAGCCGGGTCAGCCGAAGCCGAAGCATCAGGGCCTGGGGTTGGGGCTCTACATCGTGTCGCAAATCGTGACCGCGCACGGAGGCTGGCTGGACGTGGCGTCGTCGGCGGACACGGGGACCTGCTTCTCGGTGACGCTGCCTCGCGTCACCCGGCCGCTGGGTGGGCCCCCAGGCAAGACTGCCTGAGGCCCGGCCCGTGGCCTGCTGCTAGCGCTGGCCGAACTTCACGGCGGCCTGCAGGCGGATGACGTCCGTCAGCGCGCCCGGGTCCACCAGCTCCATCGCGGCCTGCTGGGACAGGCCGGCGTAGCGGCGCTTGCGGTACTCCTCCTCGTCCTCCTCACCGCCCTTGCCACCCTTGTCGCCCTTGTCGTCACCGCCGCCCTTGCCGTCATCCGGGCGGAGGGACAGCGACTGCGCCGGAGACACCCCCTTCTCGATGTGCACCGACGAGAGCGCGTCGGCGCGCAGGGAGGTGAACAGGCTGGCCATGGAGAGGCAGAAGACGACGGCAACGGTGAGGTTCTTCATGGGGGGCTCCGTTTCTCTTGAGGGGATGACGCGCGGCTTCGAACGGAAATTCAAGGGGCCGTCGGCGCCTTCATGGTGCGGATGTATCCCACCAGTGCGTCAATCTGCGCTGGGGTAAGCTTGTCCTTGAAGGGCTTCATCTTGCTGTTCCGCGGATCGCCGTCGGCAATCACCTTGCGGATGTCAGCGTCCGTCCGGGACTGCTGCCAGTCGGGCCGGCTCATGTCGCCGATGGACTCCTTCTGGCCCATCTTCGTCTGCGCCTTGCCGTCACCGCCGTGACACACGGTGCACTTCGCCTGCCACACGTCGGCCACGGCGTCCGCGTGGGCGCCGGTGGCTCCACCCAGGCTCAGGACCAGGACCAACCGCTTCATCATTGTCGGGGGCTCCTTGCGGACTGCACGCCGGGCCCTGGGCCCGGGCCCCCGAGCATACGCCGAAGCGGCCCGTTCGCACGCGCGACGGCGGCGGTGCGGACGCCGCCTACTGGCAGCCTGGCGTGGAGGCGTGCTTGTCACAATCCATGGGGCGTACTGCCGCCGTCAGGCCATCCGCCTGGAATACCAGCTCCGGTTTCCAGTCCGGCGATTCGAGCGTCCCCCCGTTGCGCAGGAGGACGAGCCGCTCCGTCGTGGGCAGCAGGGCGTTCGGTTCGCACACCCTTCCGCCGGGCGCCGGCGGGGCCACGACGGGCGCGCTGGCGCCGGGGTTGCCCAGCCAGCACAGGCCCACCAGCAGGTCCACGTCGAGCTTCGGCGGGATGACCAGCTCCGGCCCCAGCTCCGCGCATTCGCAGCCGCCCACGCCGCAGGCGTTCTCCTGGCACGCGGGCATGGGACACACGGTGCCCCAGGCATCACTGCATGCCAGTGCCTCCCAGCGCATGCGCGTCACCTGGACGCCCTGCTCATCCGTGACGCGCGTGCCCAGCCGCACGGGCTGGTGGGTCGCGCGTGCTTTCTGACGGGCCTCCTGCATCATCAGCACCAGCTCGCGCTGCGCGGCGCCGAGGCGCTGGCGCTCCGTCATGCCCTGGAAGCTGGACACGGAGAGGGTGGTGAAGATGCCAACCAGGGCCACCACGACCATCACCTCCAGCAGCGTCATGCCTCGGTTGCGTGGCAGCATGTCAGCCCCCCGTTCCCACGAACGCGAAGTTGCGAGGCGCCAGGCGGATGACGCTGTGCCGGCGCTTGTAGCCATCCCGGAGGTTGCCGTCGTCATCTCGCGCTCCGGGCGCTTCGTTCCCCGTCAGCTCGGCGCGCTGCGAGCGCGCGGTGATGGACAGCTCCACCACGCGCATGTGGCGCATCAGTTCGTCACCCGCGCTGCCCGGGCCGCGGTCCGGCGGAACGGGTACGCCCGGGTCCCAGGCCCAGGAGATGTGCGGGGCGCAGGTGGCCTGGGTGCAGGTGGCCAGCGAGGGGCGCCCGGTCTCCGCGTCCGGGAAGAAGCGCACGGGGGCGCCGGGGAGCGCGTCGGGTGCAATCACGCCCAGCCGGACCTGCAACTGCTCGATGTCCTGGGACACCGCGGTGTAGCCCGCGGGCCCCGTGGGCCCATCCACGTCCATCTCCAGCACGGGCGTGCCGCCGGGCCAGTTCACCCGGTAGCTGCGGCTGGTGAGCGGGAGCAGGTACATGCCCCCTTCGCGCGGTTCCCGTGTGCCAAGCCAGGGCGACTCGGGAAGCGTCACGGCATCGGGATGGCAGTTGCCGTCGGCGGGTGCGGGTCGGCCTGGGATGGCGGGCGTCCATTCCACGCCTTCCGCCACGAGGTTCGTCACCTGTCCCACGCAGGCCCAGCCCCGCTCGTCGTCCGTACCCGGAAAAACGACGGCGATGACCGCATTGTCCAGGAAGGCGGGCGGCAGGCCTCCGACGCACAGCGTGTCCTCGAACCAGGCCGCGGTCGCCGGCAAGGGGCACTGGTCCAGCAGCACCATGCGCGCCGGGTCCGTCTCCCAGACCTCCAGGGCATCCGACAGCAGCGCGGCATCGGCGGGTGGGACGAAGCTGGCGTCGTCCGGGAAGGTCGCCTGGGGCCGAGCCCACACCGCGTAGAACAGGTCGGCTTCGCCGGCGGGAATCCGGCCGCCGGTGAGGGAGACGCTGCCAATGCCCGCGCCCGCCCGCTGCACGCCGAACGCCATCAAGTCACGCGCGGCCCGGCCCTTGTTCTGCGTCTCCATGATGCGCTCTTCCAGCAGGCCCCGGCGCTGGAGGTGGACGCTCACGCCAATGGCGGTGGCGAGCACCAGCATGGACATCGATGCGGCCACCATCAGCTCGATGAGCGTGAAGCCGCGCGGCGTCGTCGAACGAAGTCGCTTCATGGCGCCATCCGGGTCTGCAAGGCCACCGCGCGGCGGGGAGCGCCGGGCTCCTCCGCCCAGCTCACGGTGACGCGGACGTTGACGACCTGGTGCAGGGCCAGGTTGCTGGCGTGGGGAAGCGGGATGGCGCGGCTCAGCGCGGGCTCGCCTGTCTCGGCGCCCTCGAAGGGTGGGTCTACGTCCAGCGTCAGCGTGTAGGCCATTTGCGGCGTCGCGCCCGGAAGGGGCGGCGTCTCCGTCATGCGGCCATTGGCGGACCACCACACGTCGCGCCGCGTGTCGTCGAGCTGCTTGATGTTGATGCAGGGGTCATTCAGCGGCTCGCCCACGCAGCGGAGGTTGACCACGCGCTCCAGCTCCTGTTCGGCGATGAGGTTCGCCTGGCTCAGGTTGTTGTTGCGGCGGTTGTGTCGGGACGCGGTGCCCAGCGTGAGCATGATGCCCAGGATGCCGAGCATGAGCACCGCGGCGGTGGCGATGGTCTCCAGGATGCTGAGGCCGCGCGGATGGGTGTGGAACCTGCGCCGGTTCATGGCACCACCTCCTGGACGCGTGAGCCGGACTGCACGTCCCAGATGAGGACCCGGGAGCTGCTTCGCGGCGTCTCTGCGGTGGGGTTGTTGTACGTCCCGCTCCCCAGCGCGCGCACCTGCCCGTTCTTCACGATGAGCAGGTGATTGTCATAGAGCACGGGCGCGTGCGTGCCGTGGCCGTCGATGGGGGTGTCGTTGCCCGCGAGCGCATTGCCCGCGGTGCTGTAGGCGTAGACCCTGCCGCTGGTGGTGCTGTCCAGGTCGCACGCGCTGGCGGCGCGGCCCACGGCGCTGGTCGTGAAGACGCCATCCTGGGTAGTGGAGACGCCGCCCCAGACGACCTGGCCCTCGCCCAGCTCGCGTGTCCACTCGAGGTGCGCGGGGCAGTTGGCGCCAGGCCGCGTTGCGGGCACCGGGTCGCGGTCCTCGAAGGCCATCAGGTGATAGCGGGGCCGCGGGTCGGCGGTGTCGTCCGGCTCGTTGGCGATGTCCGGGTTGTTGGCGGTGCCGAAGTACAGCCGCACGCGGCGGGAGCCGCTTTCAGGCACGACCGATGCGGAGATGGTGGAGAAGATGCGCTGACTGGTGGGGTTGCGGATGCCGGGCACGGCCTGCGCGTCCGCGACGACACAGGAGGCCAGCACCTTGCCCAGCGGCGTGTTCGCCCCGGTGTTCGAGTAGGTGGGGTTGATTCGGTAGATCTTCCCCGAGGTGGACGGGACGTAGATGACGTCGACGTTGCCGTCGCCATTCACGTCCAGCGGGATGGGCTCTCCGCCGATGCCTTCATTCGCGTCCGCGGTGGTGCCCAGCGTGACGACGCCCGCCAGCCGCGCCTTCGCGCTGTTGCCCGTCACTTGCGCGGGCAGGCCCGTCTTGAGGTCCATCAGGTAGACGGTGCCCACCGTGCCGGACTCAGGCGAGTAGTCCGTGCCGAACAGGGACACCCACTTCTTGCCGCCCGCCTGGCCGAAGTCCATGCGCACCAGCGAGGGTGCATGGCGCGAGCCGCGTGTGTCGGGCTTGGGCGTGGCGCCGGTGAAGAGCGTCGGCAGCGGGTTGCAGCCGTTTCCGTTGCCCGTGCACGGAACGCCCACTGACGTGAAGCGGTCCCGCTTCATGTCGAACTCCCACAGGGGCGTGGGGTAGCTCGAGTCCGTGGGATTGGTGACGTCGAGCGCGAAGAAGATGCTCTGCTTGGGGCCGGTGGCGCTGGCCAGCACCGTCTTCGCGCCCTCGTTCCGGGCGGGGCGGGGACGCCAGGCCTCGTCGGTCTCCCGAGGGTCGTGGCCAGTGTCCGGGCGGTAGTCGTTGCTCCGCAGGTCCACGTCCGCCACGGAGGGCGTGGCGTCCATCGTGGCGCGCTCGGTGGAGTACGCGTCGTTGGCGCGGCGGTAGTTCTCCACGTAGTAGGGAAGCATCTTGAAGGGCAGGTAGGCGAACAGCTCGCTGCCCGCGCCGTAGTCCTGGCCACTGGCGCAGCTGCCGGCCCGGCCGAAGTAGCCCTGGTACTCCACGCGGCCTGACGTGCAGGGGTCATCCCCCGTGCGGAAGTAGCCCGTGCCCAGCGCGTGGAGGTAGCCCTGCGTGGTGCCCACGTACGTCACCGTGGGGCGGCCCGTGTTGGCCGCGCTGAAGTTCTCCGTGAACTTCCGGCGCTCCGTGTCCAGGTTGCGGCCTTCGAGCAGCCACGCGGGCACGTTGGGCGGCCCGATGACGGCCGCCGTGGACAGGTTGACGCCGCCCAGCGGCCAGGTCCGCATCCGGTTGCGGACCAGGGAGGACTGGCGGTCCTCCCAGCCGTAGAGCCAGTCGCGCAGCGCCACGCGGTCATCCGCGGTGCAGCCGTTGCGGCCGTCCAGGTCATACAGGTACACGCTGCCGTTGCGGCGGGTGCAGTAGGTGTCTGGGAAGACGGGGCTGGTGGTGTTGGCGCGCGCCATCAGGTCCTTCACGTCGATGGCCTGTTGGTTCGCCGGATTGAGCGTGACGAGCCTGCGCGTGTCGAGCGGCTCGCCGGGACGGGTCTCCAGCGTGCGCATCAGGTCGCGCATCCACTTGCCGGAGTCCCAGACCTCCTGGGTGGGCTCATAGGGCGCCAGCGTGGCGGGCTCATAGAGCTTCTTCAGGTAGATGTGGCCCCGGTCGATGGTGTCCGGGCGGTTGTCGTAGGTGCGGATGGAGACCTGGTCCACGCCTCCGTCGGCGACCCAGGCGCGCCCGGGCGTTTCATAGACGCCGTGGATGACGGCGTTGGCCATGGGGATGAGCGACGCGCGGCCGTATTCGCCGCTGCGCTGCGCCTTGTAGGAGACGTTGATGTTGTGGATGGTGGGCTGGCAGGACTCACCCGGGCTCTCCATCACCGCGCGCCAGCACAGCTGTGTTCCCACGCGGCCCTGCTCCAGGAAGTCCTGCAGGACGGCCGTCTCATTGCGCACGCCGCCGTCGCTGTCCGGGATGGGGACCCGGAGCCAGTTCGGATTGTCGTTGAGGACGTATGTGGGACTGGAGGTGTTGCAGGGCTCCTGGCAGACCTTGCAGTCCAGCGCCACCTCATAGCTGATGTCCGGTCTGCGCTGGCCCGTCCCGCCGTCCGGCAGTTTGACGGAGAGCGAGCAGGGCGCGATGCCGCCGCCGTCCGCCGCGTAGTAGGGCTGGTCCTCCACGGTGAACGTCACCTCGGTGATGGTGAAGTCCAGGGAGATGTCCGGCGAGATGTCCGACACCACGTCGGAGCGGTAGGAGCCGTTGTTCTGCTTGTTGATGAGGATGACGATGTCGCTGTACGTGCGGTCACCGCCCGCGTTCTGGTCTTCCCAGCCCAGAATCCAGACCAGGGGGTTGTCACGCGGCGCGCCCACGATGGTGTGCGCCGCGCGGCGGTTCACGGAGGGGACGTCCTGCGTCTGGTCGTTCGGGAAGACGACGCCACCGTAGGCCGGGTCGTTCTCCAGCCGGGGGTACACCATGGGATTCAGCCAGTTGGTGCGGAGGTTCTTCTGTCTCACCACGAGCGGGTCACTGCCTTGGTGCAGGTCCATGTTGAGCGGCGTCTTGGTGAAGAAGACGTTGATGTCGCCGTGCATCCACAGGTCGCACTGCACCTCGCGCCCATCCGTCGTCGGACGGGTGATGAAGCACGAGTCCGTGGCCGGGCCGTACACCTGCTCCACATAGGTCACGAGGAAGAAGACGATTTCACGCCGGCCCGCGAGCCGTCCCATGGGGACGACCTGGTCCTCGGCCTTGGTGATGGCGGCGGTCGTGCTCTTGCCGGTGATGAGGCGGCCCGCGCTGTCGAACGCGCTGGCCTTGTAGTCAGGGATGCCGTCCGCCTCATCGGATTTGTCCCAGGCCGTGCCGGTGCGCATGAACTGCCCGTTGCCGTCGAGCGTCCAGCCCTGACGTGGCGCGAAGCACTCCGCCGATTCCGATTCGTGGCACGACGTCTCGTCGTCGTCCGTGGAGAGGAAGACGAGGTTGCCGATACCCCTGTTGCCATTGAGGGCATGCCGGGGCTCCAGCAGGTTCGGGATGTGTGGGAACAGGCCCTGGTCGCTGAAGTACGTATCGATGATGCCGGAGGTGACAGCGCTCTGCCTCAGGTTGTCGCGCCCGTGGTAGGGGTCATACGCGAACAAGTCGTTGGTGAAGTCGCGCACCGGGCGGCCCACCACGCCGCCAGTCGAGGGCCGGGCAGGGTAGTCAGAGCGCCCCTGCCACCTTCGAGGCCCCGTGTTGGCGGCGTAGTTGCTGCCGGAGTTGCACGGGCCCATCAACAGGTCGGGCTCGCGCAGCGTCACCGTCCCCGCGTCGCCCCAGCGCCGGTGGGTGAACGTCCGGTTGGGACAGCGGGGCGCCACGCCGATGTAGCGCGAGGGGTTGATGTTGTAGAGGTCCTCGTGGAAGTCGGGCACGCCGTTGTGGTTCTTGTCCAGCAGCCGGTCGTCATCGGAATTCTCTCGCGTGCCGTTGTCATCGATGTATTCGGCGTCGATGAGCTCGTCGTAATAGAACCAGCCCAGCGTGCTGGAGGCGCCGCTGCCCGCGCGGTCATCGACGATGAGCGCGGTGAGCTCCTGCTCGAAGGGCAGGATGATTTTCTCCGGGTCCAGGACGTTGAGGTTGGTGTTGAGCCGCAGCTTGGGCGGGTTGTCATCCGTGACGATGATGGCGCTGGGGATGCCCGCGTCCCTGCTGAAGTCGGGTTGCTTGTCCTGGTCCGTGGTGTCGATGCACAGCGCGAGGCTGCTGGCGCCGCCATCCGTGCCGCCACTGCCCGTGTCGCCGCCGGGACTTTGGGCGAGCACGGCTCCCGCGGCGGCCACGGCCACCGCGGCCATCCAGGTTCGAGTCCAGCGCATGATGTCCCCCCTGGCGGCCGGTGCTTCAGGGCCGCCCGATTCAGGTGCAACGGATTGCGGTTGAAGGCTTGGAAATCAGAATGTGGGAAGGCCGCTGCTGGAGGTGCCGGTGCCCCGGCAGCCCATCTTCGTGCCGTAGCTGCACGCGAGCCCTCCCTGGGTGCTGCTGTGCTCCAGGAGTGAGCGGACGATGGTGCGGTAGGGGAGGCCCGGGCCCGGGGGTTGGACCTCGCCCACCGACACCAGCCAGATGCGGCCGTTGGCGTCGGCGTTGCGGTCGGCGTCGTCGTCGTCCTCCACGACGAAGACGCGGAAGGAGACGCTGCGAGCCTCCGGGTAGGCGCGGATGGGCTCGCCCTCCACGTCGTTGATTTCGACGGAGGCGCCCGTCACGGTGTCGTCGATGGCCGTGCCACGCGCCAGCGTGTACGGCGTCTGGGGAATGAGCTCTCGCCAGGGCACGCCGCCCGCGGCGACGTCGGGCAGGCCCTGCTCGGCCACGACCTGCAGGCGCTGCAGGACGTCCTGGCTGTAGCTGCCAATGCCTCCCGCGACGGGGTTGTTCATCATCGCCAGGACGACGGCGCGCCCTTCGGCCATGCCCGCCTCGGCGGCGAAGAGGGCTTCACGCGAGCGGCGCTCATGGGATTGGAGCGTGCTCTCCGTGGTCACCGCGCGGAGGGTCACGAGCACGCCCGCGGTGACGAGCGCGATGAGGCCCAGCGCCAGCAGCAGGGTGAACCCTCTCCGCGCGCCAGAGGCGTGTGCGGGCTTGCGGGTCGGATGACAGCGCACCGGGGACTCCTTGCCCTGAAGGGCAGCAGGGAAGCGCAGGTGTCTGTCTCAGCAATCCTCAGGCCCGCTCTCGCGGTACATCCATGTCAATGCATCCAGCCGCTTGGCCAGGGGCCTGGGTAAAGCCTGACACGGATTCATGCGACACGGATTGCGGACCTCGCAAAACTTGCGAGTCAGCGACAAAGTGGGACGCATCGTGAGGCTCGTCCCTGAGGGCGAGACGTGTGGTTGCCCTGTGACAGTCACAGGGAGCGTCGTGTTTCAGCCGCGCCCGCGAGGCCAGAACGTCACGTCGCGTTCCGGGGCGTTCAACCAGACGGACTTGAGGAAACGCACGGCGTTGCGGTCCGCGGTGTCATGCCGGCTGGTGAAGACATGCGCCGTGCCCAGCAGCAGCAGCACCGCCAGGGATGCTCCCAGCGCGGGCGCCGCGGGCCACGTCTGGCCGGGCTTCCGCGCCAGGCTGACGAAGACCCAGGCGGCGGTGCCCAGCAGCAGCCCCGCCAGCACCCCACCCGCCAGTCCCGCCGGCAGCCCCAGGAAGGTCAGCACGCCGGGCGGGAAGTAGCCCTCACGCAGCAGCGGCAGCGCCAGGGCGCCCACGGCGTTGGAGACATCATCGGGGATGTAGTTGATGAAGGTGGCCACGCCGGTGGCGACGATGGACACCGCGCACAGTAGCGCGGCCACACCCAGGGCCCACGCGCCCTGGCCGGTGGCGCGCAGGCGCTCCAGGAAGAGGCCGGCGGGCAGCAGGAGGAAGGGCACCATGCCGGTGAGGTGACGCGGCCCCGTCGTCCAGCCCCACGAGTCGTAGGAGAACGACGAGGTGAAGTACGTGTAGCCCAGGAGCAGGGCCAGGCTCAGCCACGCCAGTGCACGGGCTTCCGGCGACTGGCTCCGGCGGCGCCACACGAGCACCAGCCCCGGCAGCGCCAGCAGGAGGAAGGGCGCCAGGGTGAACAGGCCCCGCAGCGGGGAGAAGAAGGACAGGGCGAAGGCGCGCGGGTCCGGCGTGCGGATGCCCAGGAAGCCGCCCAGGTGCCAGGGCTGGTAGCCCGCGTCGTTGAGGTACTTGTAGCCGCTCGTCAGCGGGTGGCCGAACGTCACCTGGTGGTAGGCCATCAGCGCCACCAGGAAGGGCAGGGCGCCCAGCGTGGCCAGCCCCGCGGCCCGGCACAGGCGCGCCCAGCGAACACGCGCGGGCGCGTCCTGGAAGGCGAAGGTGAGCACCGCGTACAGCACCAGGCCGAGCACGCCCAGCGCACCGGTGTACTCGGCGGCCACGGTGGCGCCCGCGAAGGCGCCCGCCAGGACGTAGCCCCGCTCGCGCCATTCGCCACGCGCGCAGCGCCACAGCGCGTAGAAGCTGGCGAAGAGCAGCACCGCCGTCGTCTGGTGGCTCATGAAGAGCAGCGAGTAGCTGAAGGCCAGCGAGCCCAGCCCATACGTCACCGTGAGCGCATCCGCGACGAGCGGCTCCAGGGACGCGCGCAGGTAGCGGCGAACGAGCCACAGCAGTCCCAGCGTGGGCAGCACGGTGAGCAGCAGGCGCGAGAAGAAGACCAGGGGCACTTCGGGCACGGCATGCCGGTGGCCGCCGCCCACCGCGCGCAGCACGGCGTAGAGGGGCACGGCCGCGAACGACAGCAGCGGCGCCTTGCTGGGGTAGTACTTCCCGTCCTTCACGGACAGGTCACCGACCTTGCCGTAGTCGTGCAGCGCCTGGTTGATGTGCAGGGTGCCGTACTCCACCAGCGCGCGCGTCTGCCACAGCCGGCACAGCTCGTTGGGCGAGCGCAGGCCCGGGTGGTACGGGAACAGCAACACGTACAGCGCCGCCAGGGCGGCCCATACGGCGCGCGGCGCGCCTCGGGATGGCAGGGCCTGGCGCTCGGGAGTGGGGGCCGTGGTGGGCTCCGGGGGCGCGTCGGCGGGCAAGGGCGTGGAGTTCATGGCGGCGGGGCCCTGCTCTCGGGCGAGGCCGCCTTGGAAGGCGGCTGCGATTCAATGGACGACCGGGGTGTCACGCGTGGCGGCGGTGCCTCACGCGTCGCCCCCGGTGGCGCGGGCCACGGCGAAGAGGCTCATGCCCACCGGCAGCTTCACGTGCGACTCCGCCCGCGCAATCAGGGGCGCCAGCGTGTCGTAGAGCTTGAGCTGGAGCTTGGGCACCGAACGGCGGCGCAGCAGGCGGCTGTTGACGAACCACCCCGGCAGGCCGGCCAGGTTCATCCACTCCAGGGTCTCCACCTGGAAGCCATTCTCCTCCAGCACCGCGCGCAGCGTGGAAGGCGTGTAGCGGCGGTAGTGGCCCACGGCCTCGTCGATGGCGCCGAAGAGCTGCTGGAGCGCGGGCACCAGGATGACCACCCGGCCTCCGGGCGCCAGAATCTGCTTGAAGCGCCGGACGGCGGACGCGTCATCCGGGATGTGCTCCAGCACGTTGGAGAGGACGATGGTGTCCAACTGCTCCGTCTTGAGCGACTCCCAGTCCGCCAGGGCCACGTCGGACAGGTACGGCCGGATGTGTGGCTTGCCGCGGAAGAGGTTCTTCAGGCGGTCCACGTAGAAGCGGTCCACCTCCAGCGCGATGAGCAGCTCCAGGCCCGACTCCAACTCGCGGGTAATCGTGCCGATGCCGGCGCCAATCTCCAGCACCCGGCGGCCCAGGTGCTCGCGGAAGCGGCGGCCCAGCCACTGGTTGTAGTGGACGGCGCCGTCCATGCGCTCCAGCGTGGTGTAGCCCTCGTGCTGGTTGTCCGCGTCGTCGCGCACCGTCGCGTAGCGGACCAGCGTCTTGAGCCGGGACAGGTGCGCCGCGGGCGTCCGGCGAGGCACCGCGCCAGGCGGCAGCGTCACCTCGGTGAGGCGGAACAATTGTGCGGCCAGCTTCACCACGAGCTCCGCGTCCACCGCGTCGTCGTCGCTGGTGAGCGTGACGGAGCGCAGCGCCTCGGTGCGGAAGGCGCGCAGACCGGTGAGCGGGTCCGTCAGCGGCACGTCGGTGACGAAGCGGGTGACGTGGCCCAGGGCCCGGTCCGCCAGTAGCTCCGGCGCCAGCCCCTGCGCCGTGCGCAGGCCGAAGACGGCGTCCGCGGTGTCCGCCTGGATGGGGCGCACCAGCGCGTCATAGACGTCCTGCGAATACGAGGTGTCCGGATCCTGCAGTACCGTCACCGCTCCCGACACCTTCTCCAGCGCGGCGCGGATGGCTGCGCCCTTGCCACCCGGCACCGTGAGGACGTGCACGTTGGGCGAGGAGGCGGCGTCGACGGAGCCCTCTCCAGCGAGGACGACCTCCGCGCCAGGAGGCAACGCGTGGGCGAAGCGGGAAGCTGCCGCCGCGGTGTCGGGCGAGAAGGGGAGGACGAAGGAAAGCGGTGGCGTCACGCCGGGCTGACTAGCACAGGCGGCTCGGCCATGCGCGTCAGTGCCCGCGAAGAAGCGTGGATGGAGGGCATCCAGGCGACCGCGGAACGATGGACAACCCCGCGGGGACACGGCACGCTCGTCGCGGTCCCCAAGCGTGTGGGTGAAGGTCGGCGGAGTGCCGCCAGGCCGTGGAATCGCTCTGGAGACAGCAGGGAGACGTGACGTGGATGGAACCGGTTTCGACCCGGCCGGCGGCGCCGGTGGCCTGACGCCCGCGGGCCTCATGCAGCATGTGCGCGCGGTGTGGCGCCGCAAGTGGGTCGTCCTTGGCGTGGCGGTGGTGGTGGCGGCGCTCACGGCCGCCCACACGTTGCGCGAGCCCAAGGTGTACTCGGCCAGTGCCTCGCTCATCATCGACGTGATGGCGCCTCGCTTCCTGGATGGGGAGGTGAAGGAGGTGATGGGCGAGGAGCGCAGCAACTACTGGTTCAACAAGGAGTACTACGCCACCCAGAGTCAAATCATCACCTCGCGCGCGGTGGCGGGCCGGGTGGTGGACAAGCTGGGCCTGTCCACGGACGCGGACTTCCTGGGCATGGCGCACGTCACCGACGAGAAGACGCGCCTGCAGGCGATGCAGGGCGCGGACGCGGTGGCGCTGGTCCAGTCGCGCATCCGGGTGATTCCCGCGAGGGACTCGCGGGTGATCAACATCGCGGTGGATGACTTCGACGCCAGGCGCGCCGCGCTGCTGGCCAACGAGGTGGCCGCCGCGTACATGGCGGAGAACCTGGCCCTCAAGCTCCGGACGACGGAGGACGCGCGCGACTGGTTGGAGATTCGTCTGGCCGAGCTGGAGTCGCAGTCCAAGACGAGCGAGCTTGCCGTCTACGACTTCAAGAAGGACGCGGACATGCTGTCCACGTCGCTCGAGTCGAGGATGAGCATCGTCAGTGAGCGCATCAACAGCTTCAACCTGAAGCTGACCGAGGTGCGCATCCAGATTGCCGCTCAGCAGGCGCGGGTGGAGGCCATCCACCGGCTGCGCAAGGCATCTCCGGAGGATGAGACGTGGGCGGAGGCGCTGTCGGGCGCCACGGACGGACCCATCCAGGACCTGCGGCGCAGCTACACCGAGCTGCGCATGACGTGCGCGGAGCTGGGCGAGCGCTACCTGGCCGAGCACCCGAAGCTCCTGGAGTGCAACCGCAAGCTGTCGGTGGTGCGCGAGGACTTCCTCAAGAGCCTGGGCAACGTGGTGCGCGGCGCGGAGACGTCGCTGGCGGAGTCGGTGGCGCAGGAGAAGAACCTGGTGCGCCTGCTGGACGCGGAGAAGTCGGAGGCCTTCCTGGTGAACAAGAAGGCCATCGAGTTCGACCGGCTCAAGCGCGACTCGGACAACAACCAGCGCCTCTACGAGCTGGTGGCCAGGCGCCTGAAGGACATCGAGCTGTCAGGCATGCTGCGCACCAGCAACGTGCGCGTGCTGGACCCGGCGCGGCCCATCCTGGTGCCGGTGAAGCCTCACGTGCGCCGCAACCTGGCGGTGGGGCTGGTGATGGGACTGCTGGCGGGCCTGGGCGTGGTGTTGCTGCTGGAGCTCCTGGAGAACAGCGTGGCCACGCAGGCGGACGTGGAGGAGCGGTTGGGGCTGGCCTTCCTGGGCGTGATGCCGCGGCTGGACGGCAGCAAGCCGCCGCGCGAGCGGGACCTGCACGTCCACCGCGAACCCAAGTCGACAGCGGCGGAGTGCTGCCGCGCCATCCGCACCAACCTGCTGTTCATGTCGCCGGACAACCCGTTCAAGACGCTGGTGGTGACGTCCAGCGGGCCGCAGGAAGGCAAGTCCACCACCTGTATCAACCTGGGCGTGGCCATGGCCCAGAGCGGCAACCGGGTGCTGCTGCTGGACACGGACATGCGCCGGCCGCGCCTGCACCGCGCCTTCGGAGTGCCCAACGAGCTGGGCATCTCCTCGCTGGTGGTGGGTGAGGGCACGCTGGACGCGGCGGTGAAGAGCACCGAGGTGCCCGGCCTCTTCGTGCTGCCGTGCGGACCGCTGCCGCCCAATCCGGCGGAGCTGCTGCACACCCAGGCCTTCACGGACCTGCTGAAGGCCGCCTCCGAGCGCTTCGACCGCGTCATCCTGGACAGCCCGCCCATCAACGCGGTGGCGGACGCGGCGGTGCTGGCCACGAAGTGCGACGGCGTGGTGCTGGTGCTGAAGGCGGCCAAGACGAACCGCGAGTCGGCGCGGCGTGCGCTGCGCTCGCTGGCGGACGTGCAGGCGCGCATGTACGGCGCCATCCTCAACGACGTGGACCTGTCGGCGCCGCGCTACGGTGACTCGTATCTGGGCTACCAGGGCTACGGGCAGTACGCGGAAGACTCCAAGGATGGGGTGGCGCAGTCGTGAACGCGCCATCAGCGGGCGCGGGCCTGCGGGTGCTGCACCTGGGCAAGTTCTATCCTCCCGCATCGGGCGGCATGGAGGCCCACGTGCAGACGCTGGCGCGCGCCCAGGCGGCGCTCGGCGCGCAGGTGGAGGTGCTGTGCGCCAACCATGCCGCGGACGGCGCGGGCACCAGCCACGAGTTCCAGGGCCGCAGCCCCACGTGTGAGACGTGGGACGGCCCGGTGCGAGTGACGCGCCTGGGCCGGCTGGCCTCCGTCGCGCGCATGGACGCGATGCCGGACCTGCCGCGCATGCTGGGACGCGCGTTGTCGCGGGGCGTGGACATCGTGCACCTGCACACGCCCAACCCGACCTGGGTGCTGGCCCTGGACGTGGTGCGCCGGCTGCCTCCTGTCTTCATCACCCACCACAGTGACGTCATCCGGCAGAGGGTGGCGGGCGCGCTCTTCAAGCCCTTCGAGGCGCTGCTCTACGCGCGGGCCCGGCGGGTGCTGGCCACCAGCGCGGCCTATGTCCCGGGCTCGCCGCTGCTGCGCGCCTTTCGCGGCAAGGTGCGGGCGCTGCCGCTGGGGCTCGACCTGGCGCCGTACCTCCAGCCCTCCGTCGCCGCGCGGGAGGCGGAGGCCTACTGGCGGGCACAGGCCGCGGGCGCGCCGCTCTGGCTCATGGTGGGGCGGCTCGTCTACTACAAGGGCCTGTTTACCGCGCTGGAGGCCCTGCGCCGGGTGCCGGGGCGGCTGGTGGTGGTGGGGCAGGGGCCGCTGGAGGCGGAGGCTCGACGTCGGGCGCGCGCGCTGGGCGTCGCGGACCGGGTGACGTGGGCGGGCTATCTGCCTCCGGACTCGCTGGTCGGCGCGCTGCACGCGGCCACCGCGCTCTGGTTCTGTGGCAATGCCCGCAGTGAGGCGTATGGGTTGTCGCAGGTGGAGGCCATGGCCAGCGGTCTGCCCGTGCTGAACACGGCGATTCCGCACTCGGGCGTCGCGTGGGTGAGCCTGCATGAGCAGACGGGGCTGACGGTGCCGGTCGGCGACGCGGAGGCCCTGGCGGCGGCGGCGCGGCGACTCCTGGAGGAGCCCGGCTTGGCGCAGCGGCTGGGGCGCGAGGCCCGGGAGCGGGCCGTGGCGGAGTTCCGGCATGACGTCATGGCCTGGCGCAGCCTGTCCCTGTACTCGGAGGCGCTGGGCCGGCCCGCGCCGGTGATGGCGCCTGACGTGGCGCCGCTGCGCTTGACGGGGAACGCATGAGCCATCCCCTGCGCGTGCTGCACATCTCCAGCGGCAACCTCTACGGTGGCATCGAGACGTTGCTGCACACGATGGCGCGCGAGCGGAACCTTCGCCCGTCGCTGTCACATGCCTTCGCGCTCTGCTTCGAGGGTCGGCTGGCGCGGGAGCTGCGCGACGCGGGCGTGGAGGTGCGTGTGCTGGGGCCCGCGAAGACAGGCCGGCCCTGGTCCGTGTGGCGCGCGCGGAGAGTCTTGCGCGAGCTGCTGCGCGGCGGGCGCTACGACGTCGTCATCTGCCACGCCATCTGGCCTCAGGCCCTGTTCGGGCCCGTGGTGCGCACCGCTGGCGTTCCCCTGGCCTTCTTCCAGCATGACGCCCTGACTGGCCAGCATTGGCTGGAGCGGTGGGCCCGTGTCACGCCGCCCGACCTGGTGCTGACCAACAGCCGCTTCGCCGCGGGCACGCTGGTGTCCGTCTATCCCCAGGTGCCTTGGCATGTGACGCACTGTCCGCTGCCCATGCCACCGCCGGCGCTGGGAGCGTCCGAGCGCGCGCGCGTGCGCACGGAGCTGGGGGCCACCGAAGGGGACGCCGTCATCGTCCACGCCAGCCGGATGCAGGAGGGGAAGGGCCAGCGCTTGTTGCTGGAGGCGCTGGGCCGGCTGCGAGCGGTGCCGGGCTGGCGCGTCTGGTTCGCTGGCGGCGCTCAGCGTCCGGACGAGGAAGCCTATCTGGAGGGGCTGCGGGCGCAGGCGAAGCACCTGGGTATCGAGGAGCGGCTGCGGTTCCTGGGGCAACGCTCGGACGTGTCGCGACTGCTGCGCGCCGCGGACATCCACTGCCATCCCAACTCGAGGCCAGAGGCGTTCGGTCTGGCCTTCGTGGAGGCGCTCCAGGCGGGCCTGCCCGTGGTGACCACGCCGATGGGGGGCGCGCTGGAAATCGTGGATGCCTCCTGCGGGGTGTTCGTCCGCCCGGAGCCGGAGGCACTGGCCCTGGCCCTGGGACGGCTCATCGAGGACCCGCAGACGCGTGTCCGGCTGGGCGCGGCGGGGCCCGCGCGTGCCGCGGAGTTGAGCGATGCGGGAGGCTTCCTTCGCGGCATGGAGGAGGCGCTGCGCGCGCTGTCCGAGCAGGAGGTGCCGGTGTGAGGGCGCCCCAGCTTCAGGGCCCCGGCGTGCTGAATCGCCGGTACGTGCGCCGCGCACCGGGGGCCGCGCTGGAGGCGGTTCCGGAGGGGGCCGCGCCCACCGCGCCCGTCGCTCGAGGTGCGCGCATGGGCGGCGGCCTGCTGGCGTCGAGCCAGTTGGTACCGCTCTTCGTCGGTCTGCTCATCTGCTGCCAGCTCGCGCTGCTGGTGGAAGCCATCGCGCCGCTCCGCGTGGCGGTGCGCGTGCTGGCCTTCGGCGTCAGTCTGGTGCTGCTGGCGCTGGTGCGGGGACGGAGTCTGAAGCACCCGGCGCTTCCCTTCATCCTGGCCGCGCTGGGCGTCACCGCGCTCCAGCTCTTCAATCCTGGCACCGGTGCCCCGCTGGCGGCGCTGGCGCAGTTGGGCATCCAGCTCGCCATCGCCGCGCCACTGCTGTGGGTGACCCGGCTGGCCATCGACCCGAAGACGTTCCGTCGCACGCTCGCGCTGCTCTTCTTCTTCAACGCGGCCAGCGCGGGCGTGGGCGTGCTGCAGGTCTACTTCCCCGGACGCTTCCAGCCCGCGCTGTCGGCCGCGGTGCAAGGGCAGGGCGAAGGTTATGTGAGCAGCCTCAAGTTCGAGACCGCGGACGGCGTGCGCGTGTTCCGTCCCATGGGCCTGACGGACATTCCAGGCGGCGCGTCCACTGGCGGCTTCTACGCGGTGCTGCTGGGCGGCGGCTTCCTGCTGTCATCCCGTCGCGGGCTGACGCGCGTGTTGAGCGTGGGTGGCATCCTGGTGGGGCTCTTCGGCATCTACCTGTCGCAGGTGCGCGCCACCGCCGTCATGCTGGTGGTGTGCCTGGTGGCCCTGGGGGCGGTGCTCCTGGTGAGTGGCCGCGTGGGACGGTTCCTGGCCCTGCTGGCGGTGGTGGGCACCGCGGGCGTTGCCACCTTCGGTTGGGCCGTGGCGGTGGGCGGCGACGCGGTGGTGAGTCGCTGGTCCTCGCTCTTCGCGGCCAGCCCCGACGAGGTGTACCACCGCAACCGCGGCTATTTCCTGACGGGGACCTTCGCAGACGTGCTGCCTGAGTATCCGCTGGGCGCGGGCCTGGGCCGCTACGGCATGACGAATGCCTACTTCGGCGACAACAGCGACCGCGAGCGCCCGCCGTTGTGGGCGGAAATCCAGTGGACCGCCTGGGTCTACGACGGCGGCATCCTGGGCGTGCTGTTCTACCCGCTGGGCGTGCTGATGTCGTTGCTGTGGGCCTTCCAGGTTGCTCGCAGCCGTGACGGTCCGCAGGACGAGTTCTGGCTGTGGGGCAGCGTCCTCTTCGCGTACAACCTGGGCGCCTTCTCGCTCACCTTCAGCTATCCGTTCTTCATGAGCCAGACGGGCATGGAGTTCTGGTTGCTCAACGCGGCGCTCTTCGGCGCCCTGGCCCATGCGAAGAACGTACACGCTCATCGCCGGTGACTTCGTGGACACCGGCGGCATGGACCGGGCCAACCTGGCGCTGGCGCTCTGGCTGGCGAAGCAGGGGCACCCCGTCCGGTTGGTGGCACACCGCGTGGCGGAGGTCCTCCTGCGCCATCCCAATGTGCGCTTCGTGCGAGTGCCCAAGCCCGCCAATGCGTATCTGCTCGGCGAACCGCTGCTGAGCGCGGTGGGCCGGGCCTGGGCACTGCGTACCCGCGCCGAGGGAGGCCGCGTGGTGGCCAATGGTGGCAACTGCCCGGTGGCGTCCGCCAACTGGGTCCACTACGTCCACGGCGCCTATCCCTCCGAGCCCACCGGCGGCGTGCTGCGCCAGCTCAAGGGCCACGTGAGCCACCGGTACTACGTGCGCTCGGAGCGGCAGGCCCTGCGGCGCGCGCGCGTCATCATCGCCAACTCGGAGCGCACGCGGGATGATGTGGTGGCCGCCACGGGCGTTTCGGCGTCCCGGGTGCGCGTCATCTACCTCGGTGGTGATGCGGAGCGCTTTCGCCCGGTAACAGCCGAGGCGCGACGTGAAGTCCGCGCGTCCCTGGGGTGGCCGGAGTCCCGGCCCGTGGCGCTCTTCGTCGGCGCGTTGGGCGACCGCCGCAAGGGCTTCGACACCCTCTTCCAGGCGTGGGCGCGGCTGTGCGCATGGGCGGATTGGGGCGTGGACCTCAAGGTCGTGGGCTCAGGCGCGCAGCGTGATGCGTGGGAGCGCGAAGCCGCGGACAGAGGACTGGGGCAGCGCATCCAGTTCCTCGGCTTCCGTGACGACGTGGCGCGCTTGCTGTCGGCGGCGGACGTGCTGGTGTCGCCCACGCGGTATGACGCATATGGGCTGAACGTCCATGAGGCGCTGTGTGCCGGGCTGCCTGCGTTGGTGAGCCGCTCGGCGGGCGTGGCGGAGCGCTACCCGGAGGCGCTGTCGGGCCTGCTGCTGGACGCGCCGGGTGACGTGGGCGCGTTGGTGCGGCGCCTGGAGGACTGGCGCGAGCACGCGGCGGCCTGGGCGCCTCACGTGGCCGCGCTGTCGGAGACGCTCCGGGCGCAGACGTGGGACACCATGGCCGAGGCCATCGTGGACACGGTGGAGCGCGAGGGCTGAGTCGCCTGCTTCGTCAGGCGCGCCGCTCCAGGACCTCGGTGAAGAAGTCCAGGTGTGCCTTCGCCACCACCGGCCACGAGAAGCGGGTGACGGCGCGTTCTCGTCCCCGTGTGGCCAGTTCTTCTCTGCGCTGGGGGCTCTCCAACAGGTTGGCGATCGCCTGCGTCCAGGCGGACACAGACGTCTCCGGCAGCACGATGCCCGCGTCGCCCATGGTGCGCGGGACTTCGCCCGAATCACTGCCGAGCACGGGCACGCCACACGCGAAGCCCTCCGCCAACATGCGGCCGAACTGCTCCCGCCATTGGCGCGTCGTCTGACTGGGGGCGCACAGCATGTCCATGGCGTTGAGCGCGCGTGGCACGCCTGAGTGGGGTACGCCGGTGAGGACTCGCACCGAGTGGGTGTGCCGGGCCGCCCAGTCACGCAACGCACCTTCCATCGGGCCTCCGCCCACGAAGAGCGCGCGCCAAGGGGTGTCGAGCGCGTCGAGCGCATCCATCAGCAGGGACACTCCCTTCTCCGGGACGAAGCGGCCGAGAAACCCCACCACGGGTGGGCCTGATGTCTCCCACCCGAGCTCGCGCCGCAAGGACTCGCCCGCGGCGCTATCCGGTTGGAACAGGTCCGCGTCCACGCCCATGGGAATGGCGCGCGCGGGCCGCTCCGCATAGCCGGGACGGGTGAGGAGGTTGTCCCTCACGGTTTCACCCCAGGCCACCCAGCCGGAAGCGCGCTGGACGACGAAGCGCTCCGCCTGGGCAAAGGGCGGCGGGTAACGCTTGGACAGGTTCTGCGCGGTGCTGAAGACGAGCGGGACGCGACGCGGTGTGAGCAATGCCAGCTCCAGGCCGGCCAGCACATAGGGCTCTTCCCACACGTGCACCAGGTCCGCGCCGCGCGCGAGGTGAGCACGCGCCTCCGGACCGTAGAGGAAGGTGTGGAGCGAGCGACTGAAGTAGGCGCGCACGCCTTCCGTCCTGGCGGGCTCGTCCGCTTCGAGTTGCAGGGCGAGCGGGCTCAGGTCGCCATGGAAGAAGCGTGGCGCCACCGCGGTGACATCCCATTTACCCGCGCCCACGCGCACCATCTCGTTGGCGAGGCGCCGGTTGAGGCCGACGACATAGGAGTGGGAGAGGGTGATGAGCCGGCGTGACTGCTTCAAGGGATGGGGGCTCCACGGCTTTCAAATGGGGGACTGCTCCGCACGAGCGTGCGGTACAGGGCGAGCACCTCGCTCGCGTAGCGTTCGCGCGAGAAGCTCGCCGCCGCGGTGAGTCGCGCAGCCGTGCCCAGCCGGGCTCGCAGGGCTGCGTCCTCCAACAGCGTTCGCATCGCCTGGACCAACGCGTGCACGTTGCCCGGAGGTATCAGCAGCGCGTCCGTGCCATTCGTGAGTGCCTCCGCCGCGCCGCTCGCGCTGGAGACGATGGCGGGCCGCCCGCAGGCGAGCGCCTCCGCGATGGTGAGGCCAAAGGGCTCCCGGCGGGTGCTGGCGTGAACGAAGACGTCCAGGGCCCGGTACACGGAGGCCGGATGGGGTTGGAAGGGCACCAGGCCCACGCGCTGCGCCAGACCTCGCGAGGCGATGAGCCTGCGCAGTTCGTCCTCGGAGAACTGCGAGCCGGGCGTCTGATACAGCGGCGCGCCCACCAGGTAGAAACGCACGGGCAGTGTGGGGTACAGGCGCGTCAGCGTCGCCGCGGCTTCGAGGAAGACGTCCTGGCCTTTCCATCGGGCATAGGTGGCCACCAGTCCCACGCGGAGCGTGCCCTCGGGGGCTTCGGGTAGACCGGCCAGCCGGTCCAGTTGCGCGCCGTCCGCGGGGCCGGGGGAGAAGTGCGTGGTGTCCACGCCGTTGTAGACGACGTGCACGGGCACTCGGAACAGCACCTCGCGCGCGTCGTCGCCCACCGCTCGCGAGTTGGCGATGGCCGCCGATGCGAGGGGCGACAGCAGCCTCAGCGCGCGGCGGACCAGGGGCCGTTCGCCCAGGAAGTCGTGGATGTGCCACACCCGCTTCAAGGGCAGGCCCGCGGTGGCGGCGCTGAGCAGGTGCGTCTTGATGCCGTTGGAGTGCACCAGGTCGGGGCTGATGTCGGCGACGTCCCGGCGGAGCGCGCGTCCATGGTCCACGAGCAGTCCGGATGTGGGCGCCAGCCGACGGGCGAAGCGCAGCGCTTCTAGCGGACCGTGGCCTCGCAATGCGGTGTCGCCCAGCGTGGAAAGGTGCTCTGGCAATGGCAGCAGCCGCGCATCCACGCCCAGCGCGCGCGCTTCGTCGAGCAGCGGCCCCGCGGTTCCGGCCAGCAGGTGGAGCGACAGCGTTGAGTCCTGCTGCTTCAGGCACGCCATCAGGTCCAGGAGCGCGCGCTCGGCTCCACCAAGGATGCCCACGGGATTGAGGAAGAGGAGGCGCACGGCGGATGGACCGAAGCAAACACCTCTCCTCGGGTCAAGGCACGTTGCTGGGGCTTGAGGCACAAGCAACGCCGCTGCGCACTGTGTTCGCGCGATGACCATGGGCGTGTCCGTATCGCCACGGGCGAGCGGAACGCTCCAGGTTGGGTGGAGCCCGCCGACCTCACAGCGTGGAGGCCCCCAGCAGCCGCAGGTAGGCGTCCAGCACCGTACGCGCATGCGCGGCCCAGGTGAAGCGCGAGGCGCGGGTCAGCCGTGCCTCGCGCGAGGGCTGTGCGTCATGGCCGGCGAGCAGCGCGGCCACGGACTCCACCCACGCCGGCACGTCCCCCACGGGGCAGTAAGTGCAGGCTTCTGCTCCGACCTCCCGGAGCACGGGCAGGTCGCTGGCCACCACGGGAGCACCACAGGCCAGCGCCTCGATGACGGGGAGTCCAAAGCCCTCCGCCTCGCTCGTCACCAGCACGGCCGTCGCGCGCCGGTAGAGGCCCGCCAGCGTGGCCCGTTCCTGCCGGGGCGGCTGAAGCAACGCATCGCCAATACCCAACGCGTCCATCTGCGCGCGCTGTGTGTCGTTCAGTGCGCCGCCCTGCTGCACCAACCGAAGCTCCGGGTAGCGCGCGCGAAGCGCGGCGAACACGGCGAAGAGCACGTCCAGGCGTTTGCGAGGAATCGCGCTGCCAACGTGGAGCAGGTAGGGCCTGCCCCCCAGCGGTGCGAGCACGGCTTCGCTGGCATCGGGCGTTCCATGCGGGGGGGCCGGGCGGTATTCGGGGGACACGCCATACGGCGCCCAGACGAGCCGCGACTCCGGCACCACGCCATGTGCGAGCAACTCCATGCGCACCGCCTGGGTGCTGTGGAACACGATGGCCGCGCGCTCCAGTCCCGCGAGCTGGGCACGGGCCATGGCGCGGAACCACGCTGGACGCGGCTCGCGCTGAGGCTCCAGCACGGAGCGGAACGCATCGAGGTCATGGCAATAGACACCGGTACGCGACGCGGGCAACGCGTGGACGAGCTGCGCGTAGGTGTGGTCCACCACGTGGAAGGCGTCGTACTGACTCCGGGCGAGCAGCGCACGGCCCGGGTAGAGGCCGAAGCGGGTGAGGAGCCGGTCCGCGTTGAACGCCGCGTTGCGCGCGCCTGCTCGGGGAAGCCGCCGCAGCACCGCGGGCATGTCTGGCCGCACGGCCGTCACGTGGACCTCGGAGGGATGCGCGGCAAGTCCCTCCAGAAGGGCCTCGCCCACCAGGTCCATGCTGGGCCAGCCCTCTTCGCGCGGGTCCATCAGCAGCGCGAGCCGGGCCGCGGTTTGGGCTGTCGCGTGGTGGGGCGTCATCTCGAGCCGGCGCGCAGCAGCGCTTCCACCGTGCGCTCCAGCGCGAAGTGCTCGCGGTAGATTCGGGCCGCGTGCTGGCCCAGCTCCCGACGCGTGTCCGCTCGCGACAGCAAGGCCTCGGCGCGCTCCACCAACGCAGCGGGCGCCGTGCCTTCGGCCAATGCGACGGCGCCGTGTTCGCGCCACAGCGGTTCCGTGAGGTGCCCGGTGTTCGTGACGACAGGAAGCCCCAGGGCCAGGCCCGCCATGACCGTGGTGCGTCTTGTGCTCACGCCGTCCGGATAGGGCTGCAGGAGCACGTCACACGTCGCCAGATGCACCGCGATGTCGTCCAGCGTGAGCGAGTCCCTGACCACGAGCCGGCCTCGCAGCTCGGGGTGGCGCGTCTCCACGCCTTCGACGAAGGCGCGGCTGCCTCTGCCCAGCATCAACGCCCGGCGCGTTCCTTCACCGCGCAGCAACGGCACCAGCGCGGCCTCCAGGGGCTCGGCGGTGAGACGTCCGAAGGTGCCGAAGTGTCCCAGCCAGGTCCCCTCACCCAACTCCGCGCGGAGCGCGTCCACGGCGTCACTGGAGACATTGACGGGCAGATTGCTGGGAACCGGCAGCCAGGCCGCATGGGGCCGGACGCGAGCGGGCAGGTGCTCCGCCCACTGGGGAATGGAGACGAACACGCGGTTGGCGGCGCTCGCCACCAGGCGCACCATCATCCGCGTGGTGCCCGCCAGGATGTGGTGGCGCCAGGGGCCGCGCGGGCTCCACGGATGCACCGCCTCGTGGATGTAGACCCAGCGCGCGTCGTGCCATCGCGCGGCGAACCACGCGCAGAAGGGGACGTTCATCGCCCTCAGCCCCAGGGCATGGGGGACGTACTGGAGCAGCAGGCGCCGGGGCCCCGGGCACGCATCCAGCCCGCGTGACAGACCGGACAGTCCCCTGGGCGTCAGGAGGTCGGGGGCACGGTGCACGGTGACGCCGTCCTCGTCGCGTACACCGCCTTCACCGGGGGCCCAGACGTGGACCTCCTGCCCGGCACTGGCGAGCGCGCGGCTCAGTTGCCGGGTGTAGTCACCGACGCCGCCGGGCCGCGGCGGGTATTCGCCGGTGAGGACATGCCAGGCGGGAGCGGTGCGCGAAGGAGGCATGGCGCGGCGTCAGGACACTTCCATGTCGCGGATGGCGAGGAGCTGGAAGGCGTGACGGGGCCAGCGCGTGGCGAAGGGCTCGGTGAGGATGGACAGGCGGCTGCCCAGCCGGAAGGGCCGGATGCGCGGCAGGGCGTAGTCACCGCGCAGGGGCTTCCAGCCGCTCATGCCGGTGACGTGGTAGCCACGCAGCTCGAAGTCGTAGACCTCCCAGCCGGAGCGGTGCACCTGGTGGACGTTGTTGTCCCACTCGTCCTGGGGGAGGAAGCCATTGGGCGTGAAGATGATGACGCGCTTGCGCGCCAGCGACTCCATCATCTCCAGCAGCCGGAATCCGTCTGGCTTGTCGAAGTGCTCGATGACGTCCAGCGCGACGACGGCGTCGAAGCTCTTCGGACCGAAGCGCTGGCCCGCTTCCAGCAGGTTCATGCAGTGGTACTCGCGGTGGATACCCGCGGCCCGGCTGCGCTCGATGCTGGTGGGGTGGCCATCCACGCCCACCGTGTGCGGGAGCAGGTGCGAGAAGCTGTGGAGCGGCGAGCGCGAGCCACAGCCGATGTCCAGCACGCTGTCACAAGTGCCGACCAGCGCCTCCTTCAGCGTGCGGTGGAGCACCTGGTGCTCGCCCACGAGGACTTCGCGCTTCAGGAACTGGAGGATGTTGCCGCCGGGACGCATGTGGGCGGACCGTAGCCCCGGCGCTTCGGGAAGGGCAACCCTGGCGCGGTGCCCAGGCAGGCGAGCGGGACATCCCGCCGTGCGGGGAACGCGCGTTGCTTGTAGGCCCTGCGCGCTGTCGCTAGCATTTCCGTTCCCGCGCGTTCCCGCGCGCTGGCCCTCCCCAGGACACCCGGAGCGGGCCGCTCCGCACCATGAACGCGACCACAGCGCCCGAAGCCACCGCCGTCGAAGTCAAGGCGCGTGCCCTGAAGGGCATGTTCGTCCTGGCGGCGCGGACCGTGGCGTCCCAGGGGCTGCGCGTGGTGAGCGCGCTGTTCCTGTCCCGGCTGCTCTTCCCGTCGGACTACGGTCTGTTCGGAATCGTGTCCTACGCGGCCTCCCTGGGCGTGTTCCTGGGCGACCTGGGCCTGAGCGCGGCGCTGGTCCGCCAGTCGCACGAGCCCACGCGGGATGAGACGTTCACCATCTTCTGGTGCCACCAGGCGCTCACCGCCGTCGTGGTGGCCTCCGTCTGTCTGCTGGCCCCCCAGTTGACGCGCGGCTATGCGCTGGGCGACGGCGCGGTGCCCATGGTGTGGGCGCTGGCGCTGGGCCTGTTCCTGTCCTCGCTGCGCGTGATTCCGTTGATGGCGCTGGAGCGCCAACTGGCCTTCCCCGTCATCGCCCGCGCCGAGTTGATTGAAAACGTGGTGCAGGTCATCACCACCATCTCCCTGGCGGCGCTGGGCTTCGGAGCCTGGGCGCTGGCGCTGGGCGGCCTGGTGCGCGGCGGGGTGGGGCTGGTGTGCATCTGGTGGGCGTCCCCCTGGCGTCCCCAGGGGCGCTTCCGCGTGGACGTGTTGCGGCGGCTCCTGGGCTTCGGGCTGGCGTTCCAGCTTCCGCCCCTGGTGGCGGCGATGGTGGCGGGCTGGGTGCCGCTGGTGGTGGGGCACGTGTTGGGCAAGGAGTCGGTGGGGCTGGTCAACTGGGCCTGGGCGCTGGCCTCCACGCCGATGATGCTGAGCGTGGTGCTCAACCGCGTGGCCTTCCCCGCCTACTGCCGGTTGCAGGATGACCCGGAGGGCTTCGCCGAGTACCTGCGCACGTCGCTGCGCCGGCTGTCCGCGGTGCTGCTGCTCGCCATCCCCCTGGCGGTGCTGGCCGTCCCCGTGGCGGTTCCCCTCTTCTTCGGCACGCGGTGGCTGCCCGCGGTGGTACTGGTGCAGTGGTTCAGCATGGAGTGCATCCTCACCACCCTGGTGGGGCTGCTGGCCACGGCGCAGAACGCGGGCGGCAGGCCCTGGGAGCGGTTGGCCGTCGTCGTGGGCGTGGGTGCGGCGAAGTGGGGGCTGGGGACGTGGGCCATCCAACGCTTCGGCCTGGAGGGCATGGGCCCCGCGGGCGTGGTGGTGGGACTGGCCGAGGTGTGGGTGACGGCGTGGCTGGTGGAGCGGCTCAACCCGTCGATGCGAGGGCTGACGCGGCAGGTGGTGGAGCCCTTCGTCACCCTGGGGCTGGTGCTGCTGGGCGCGTGTCTGGCGGCGCTGCGGCTGGTGGAGGAGGGTGTGGTAGCGCAGGCGCTGGTGGGCGCGGTGCTGTTCGCCCTCCTGGTGTGGGCCCGTGAACGGCTGCCGGGAACACTGCCACTCCTGGGCGAGCTGAGGCAGATTCTCGAATTCGTCCGGGCACGGAGGGCCGCGAGGCCGGCTCCGGTGAGCCCGGCGTCGACGTGAGCAGACACGCGGAGGTCCCGATGAAGAAGCCCGACCTGGTCATCTCCATCGTCAATCACAGCAATCCGGAGTTGCTGCACGACTGTCTGCGCACGCTGTACGCGACGACGCGCGACATCTCCTTCGAGGTCTGGATTGTCGACAACGCCACGGGCGGGCGCGGCGTGGACGCCATGCGGCGCGACTTTCCCCAGGTGCGCTGGCTCTTCAACACGGAGCGCAAGGGCTTCTCCGCCAACCACAACCAGGTGCTGCGCCAGGCCCGGGGCCGTCACTTCTGTATCTTCAATGACGACACCATCGTCCACGAGGGCGCCTTCGACGCGCTGGTGCGCTTCATGGATGACAACCCGCATGTGGGCATGGCGGGCGCGCGGCTGTTGAACGCGGACGGCACCATCCAGAACTGCACCTTCCGGCCCATGTCGCTGGCCGGGCAGCTCTTCGACATCGTCTTCCTGCCGCGTCCCCTCCACTTCCTCAAGGCGATGGCCATCGACCCGGCGCAGTACGGCCACGACGAGGCCCGCGTGAGCTGGGTGCTGGGAGCCTGCATCGTGGCGCGCGAGGAGGCGCTCGCGGAGGTGGGCCTGCTCGACGAGCAGATGTCCCCGCTGGGCAACACCGAGGACACCGACTGGTGCGTGCGGGCCTGGAAGGCGGGCTGGGAGGTGGCCTTCTGCCCGGAGGCGGTGATTACGCACCTGACCAGCCGCTCGTTCCGTCCGTCCGACACGGGGGCGGACAAGGTGCGCATCGAGCTGTGGCGCACGCGGCTGGCGTACTTCCGCAAGCACCACGGCCGGCTGCACGAGACGGCCATGCGGGCCATCCTGGTGGGGACGTTGCCGTACAACTCGGCGGTGTTGACGCAGACGCTGCTGCGCGGGCGCATGAGCCTGCCGGAGTACCGCAAGCAACTGGCCACCTTCCTGGGCATCTCCCAGATGGGCCTGCGCGCCCGCGTGTGACATGCCGTTCTTCTCCGTCATCATCCCCACGTACAACCGGGCGCGGCTGCTGGAGGCGGCGCTCGCGTCCGTGTTCGCGCAGGAGGAGCGTGACTTCGAGGTGCTCGTCGTGGATGACGGCTCCTCCGACGACACGCTGGAGACGCTGGCCCGCTACGGCGAACAGGTGCGCGTGCTCAGCCAGCGCAACGCGGGCCCGGGCGCCGCGCGCAACCTGGGCATCCAGGAGGCCCGGGGCGCCTACGTGGCCTTCCTGGACAGTGACGACGTGTGGTTCCCCTGGACGCTGGCCACGTACCGGCGGGTGCTCGAAGCGGAAGGGACGTCGCTGGTGCTGGGCACGGCGGCGCTGTTCTCCCGGGCCGAAACCCTGGCGACCGTGAGCCGCGAGCCGCTCCAGGTGCTGCGCTTCGCGGACTATCTGGCCAGCGCGGAGGACCGGACGCCGCGCACCGCGTGTGTGCTGGCGGTGCGCACGGAGGCGCTGCGGCGCGTGGGGGGCTTCACCCCGCTGCGCATCAGCGGCGAGGACTACGACTTGCTGTACCGGTTGGGCATGGAGCCGGGCTTCGCCTGGGTGCGCGCGCCCGTGGTGGTGGGCTACCGGCAGCACGTGGGCTCCACGTCCACGTCACTGGAGTCCGGCTACCGGGGCACGCTGTATCTCCTGGAGCAGGAGCGCCTGGGACGCTATCCGGGAGGCACGGCCCGCAGGCGTGAGCGGCTGGAGATGCTGCTCTACAGCCTGCGCCACGTGACGCACTGGTTGTTGTCCCAGCGCCGCGTGGACCTGGCGCTGGACTTGTACCGGCGCGGCCTGCCGCTCCACCTGGCGGTGCCGCGCTGGCGCTACATGCTGGGCTTCCCGCCGTGGGCGCTGGCCACCACCGTGCGCCAGCGCGTGTCGGGCCGCTGACGGCGCGGGCTTTAGCGTCCGCCGCCCATCAACCCGCCCAGCATCCCCCCAAGGCCGCCACCGCCGGGCGTGTTGCCACCGCCGCCCGCGCCGGCCAGCAGCGGCACCACGGAGAGGATGCGGCCCACGAGCGCGGGGTCCAGGCGCGACTTGAGGAAGTTCAGCAGCAGGGGCGCCACCAGGGACGCCTTGCTCGCGTCGATGTTGAAGCGGCCCAGCAGGGACACCACGGCGGCCACGTCACCGGCCTGCCCCGCTGCGCCACCCAGCGCGCTCAGCATGCCGCCCGCGCCGCCCTCCTGGCCGGACATGAGGCCGCCCAGCGCGCCCAGCAGCCCGCCCCCCGCGTCCGGCGCCGTCTGGGGCGAGGACGTGGTGCTGGGGGCCTGCTGCCAGCTCTGCATCTCCGGAATCGCCTGGCCCATCTGGTTCGCGGCGTCGGGGCCCAGCTTCTCCTGCACCGTGCCCTGCACCAGCTTCAGCAGCGAGCCCGCCAGCCCCTGGGCCTGCGTTCCATTCACTCCAAGCTGCTGAGAGAGCTGTCCGATGAGGTCCATCCCTTGCTCCTTTCCTGTCACGCGTCCGTGTGGAGCGCCTTTCTAGCGGGCCCCGCGAGGCGCCGTGGAAGCGTTGGTGGGGAATCGTTGCTCACGGACAGGCCGGGCGGCACGCAGGCCGGTCGCTCCCTTGCCTTCTCGCCGCCTTCATCCGGTCCGCGGCGGACTGCGCATCTTCGCTGGGGAGGCGTGTCATGCGGGAGGCGAACGCGGTGGGCTCGCGAGGGAAGGCGGCGGAGCGCGACACCCTGGAGTGCTGGGGCGGCGTCGACCTGGGCGGGACGAAAATCGAGGCCGTGGTGGTGGACCGCGCCGGCACCGTCCTGGGGAAGATGCGCCAGCCCACGCCCTCCGACGGTGAGCCCGGCGACGTGGTGCGCGCCATCCACGACACCTTGGAGGGCGCGGCGCACGCGGCGGGCCTGACGTCCCGTCAGCTCCTGGGGGTGGGCGTGGGCGCGCCCGGCGCGGTGAACGCCAACGAGGGCACGCTGGGACATGTCAGCAACGTGGGCCGGGGCTGGAGCACGCCCTATCCGGTGGCGGGGGACCTGGGCGCGCGGGTGGGCCGGCCCGTGGTGCTGGGCAACGACGTCCAGGTGGCGGTGGCGGCGGAGTACCGGCTGGGCGCGGGCCGCGCATATCGTTCCTTGCTGGGCGTCTGGTGGGGAACGGGCGTGGGCGGTGGGCTGGTCCTGGACGGAGTTCCCTGGCGAGGCCGGGGCTCGGCGGGCGAGGTGGGCCACATGGTGGTGAAGCCGGGCGGGGCCCGTTGTGGTTGTGGCCGGCGCGGCTGCCTGGAGGCCTACGCGGGCCGCGCGTCCATGGAGCGCCGTGCGCACAAGGCCGTGCGCCAGGGCGAGACGACGATTCTCTTCGACTTGATGCGGAAGAAGGGCCGCCCCCGGTTGACCAGCAGCATCTGGGCTCGGGCGCTGGCGCAGGAGGACGCGCTGGCCACGTGGCTCATCGGCCGCGCGGTGCGGATGCTGGGCGCGGGGCTCGCCTCCGCCATCAACCTGCTGGACGTGGAGGCAGTCGTCCTGGGTGGAGGCCTGGGCACGCGGCTGGGGCCCGAGTTCGCTGGCCGCATCCACGAGGCCATGCGCCCGCACATCTTCGTCCCCGAGCGCCAGCCGCCCGTGCGCGTCGCGGAACTGGGAGAACTTTCCGGTGCCATTGGCGCCGCGCTGCTGGCCCAGCCCCCCATGAAGTGAGCCTGGGTACACGGGGCATGGGGCGCTCCGCTGGACGTCCCCCCGCACGCAGTGTGGCAGGCGACAGAAACCCGACCCCAGGCGCATGGAACGCCCGGGGGCCTGTCAGGTAGTCTCCGCGCCTTCCCGCTCCCTGGTCGACTTCTGGAGGCACCTGTCGTTGGCACGTCGCACACGGATTCCCCAGACATTGTTCTTCCAGCGGCCTCCCTCCAACCTGTGGCCGTTGGTGGGCGTCATCCTGGCCTCGGCGGTGCTCGTCGGGGCCATGGAGCTGACCATTGCCGTCTTCTCGTCCGCGGGCCTGGAGGGCATCACCCAGCGCAACGTCTACTCCATGCTCCTCAGCGTGGGAGTCATCGCCGCGGTGACGGGCCTGCTGTGGGCGGCGACGAACCGGGTGGGAATCTCGGGGGCCCTGGTGGCGGCGGCGATGCTCTTCACCGTCACCCTGCACATCCGGAAGGTGCAGCTCATCGACCGGCCGCTGATGCCCTGGGACTTCCTGGAGTGGCGGCAGGTGACGTCGCTGGCGCCCACGCTGCTGCCCGGCGGCGGCGCGGTGGCGGCCATCGGCTCGTGTCTGCTGCTGGTGGCCATGCTCGTCGTCATGTGGCGCGGGGTGGCGCGCGGCACGCCCCGGTACCCGTTGCCCAAGGCCGGACGCCGCAACCTGGCGCTGGCGGCGGTGGCGTACCTGCTGGTCGTCATCTTCCAGCAGCACCTGCCTGTGCGGCGCGTCTTCAACCGCTTCGGCATCTACGACCAGGTGTGGGACCAGCGCTCCAACTTCCAGATGAACGGGCTCACGCTGATGATGCTCTGGAACTGGGAGGGGCTGCGGCTGGAGCCGGGCAGTGAGTACTCCCAGGCGCAGGTGCACGCGGCTCTAGGGGGCCCTCCGGGCGTGGTGCCCGCCGCGCCCCAGGAGCCCGTCGACGTCGTCGTCTTCATGGCCGAATCGCTCTGGGACCCGACGCGGCTGGGCATCCCCTTCAGCGAGGACCCGCTGCCCTTCGTGCGGTCGCTCATGGGGCGCCACAGCTCGGGCAACCTCATCAGCCCGGCCTTCGGTGGTGGCACGGCCAACGCGGAGTTCGAGCTCCTGACGGGCATGTCCTCGTCGTTCGCCCCGGACGGCGCGTTTCCCTACCAGCACTACGTGATGCGTCCCGTGGACGCGCTGCCGTCGCTGTTCCGCCGCGCGGGCTACCAGACGCTGGCCATCCACCCGTTCCACTCCTTCTATTGGAGCCGCGACGTGGTGTACCCGTTGCTGGGCTTCGACACGTTCCAGTCGCTCATGGACTTCCCTTCACCCCGGCTCGAAGGGCCCTGGGTGTCGGACGAGGAGGTCGTCGACCACATCCTCCACGAGCTCTCCGACGAGCGTCAGCCGCGGTTCATCATGGCCGTGACGATGTCCACCCACGGGCCCTACAACCTGCCGCTCACCGGCGAAGAGCGGATCGAGGTGCAGGGCGAGAAGCTCTCGCCGGACAACCGGCTGCTCTTGAAGAACTACGTGCACAAGCTGCGGCAGATGGACTCGGCCGTGGAGCGGCTGGTGCGCAGGCTGGAGGCGCGCAAACGCAAGACGCTGCTGGTGCTCTTCGGGGACCACCTGCCGATGCTGGGCTCGGACTACGCGACCTATCGCGAGGCCGGCTACCTCCAGGAGCCATGGACGGACGCGCAGCGCGAGCGCATGGCGGAGGTCCCCGTCGTCCTCTGGACGAACTTCACCGTGCCCCGGCAGGACATCCACCTGAGCATCAGCATGCTCACCCCGCGCATCCTCGAGACGGCGGGGCTGCGGCCTCCGGGCTTCTTCGCCTTCGTCTCCGAGCTGTCCAAGGTGCTGCCGGTGGTCCGGGGAGACCTGCTGCGCAACGCCTCCGGCGAATACCTGCCCGTGGGTGACAAGGCCCCCAAGGCCCAGGAGCCGGGCTCGTGGGAGGACTGGATGCGGCGCTACCGCCTGCTCACGTATGACCGGCTGGCGGGCGACAACTTCAGTGCGGCCCAGTCGGCCGGGGCGGTGTCTTCGGAAGCGCTGTGACGGAGGCCGCCGGACGCCGCGCCCACGCGGGGAGCCTGTCCTTGCGCCGCAAGGCGGGCTGCTCCACCCACCGCCACGACAGCGCCGCCAGCAGCAGCACGCAGGGGAATGCCACCGCCGCGTTCACCCACCACGCCGTGGGCCCGCCCAGCAGGGTGGTGACGGCCTGCTGCACGGGGAATGCGTAGAGGTAGACGCCGTAGGACAGGTCGCCCCGGCGCCCGAAGTCCGCCAGCGCCCCCATGGGCCGGAAGGCGAGGTACAGCACGACGTATCCGCCCAGCAGGCCGGTGGCGATGCGGCAGCCGTATCCGAGCCGGGCCGTGATGAGCCACCCCACCACGCACGCCGCCGCCACCCAGGGGCTCATGCGCACGTGTTCGCGCCACTGGTACAGCGCCACGCCGCCGCCGAAGTACAGGTACAGCTCCGGCCAGAAGCCCAGCCGTCCGGTGACGAAGGTGGCCACCGCCGCGCCCACGAGGCCGACGATGACCACGCCCTTGCGCAAGAAGCCCGTCAGGCCCAGGCCCAGCGTCAGCAGGTAGAAGCCGACCTCGTACTTCAGCGTCCACAGTGAGCCGTTGACGGCGTGGGGGTAGGCGTTCGCCTCGAAGACGCCCGGCAGGTGCCACTGGGGCCAGTTCAGGGCGAAGTTGCCCAGCAGGTACAGGGCCGTGTCCGGGGCCGTGAAGTAGTCACCCAGAGGCAGGCGGGTGAAGGCCGGCCCCAGCCCCCCCACCGTCAGCAGCAGCATGGCTCCCAGGCCGGGGAAGATGCGCAGCACCCGGGCCCAGATGAAGCGCGCCGCGTCGGGCGTCCGCTCCCAGCTCCGGGTGATGAGCACGCCGCTGATGATGAGGAACACCGCGACGCCCAGCCGGCCCAGGGAGAACTGTCCCCGGGTGAAGGACTCCAGCGGCTCCACCGTCCCCTTGCCCTCACCCAGGGGGAAGGCATGGCTGAGCAGCACGCACGCCGCCGCGGCGAAGCGCAGGAAGTCCAGGTTGTTGCGACGCGAGTCGAGGCTCGCCTGCAACGTGGGAGCGGAATGCGGGGACATGGGCGCGGGAAACGGTGGCATTGTGGCCCACGCCGCACATCCCTGGAAAGCAGGCAGGAGAGGGTCGCTCCGTTCCCATGCGCGTCTTGCTTGGCATCCACCATCCCCTAAACCCGAACATGGGCGCGCCGGGGGTGACCCTCGCGCTGGGGCAGGCGCTGGCGGCGCGGGGCTGCCAGGTGGACTACTTCAGCTATGACGACGCCTATCCCGGCCTGCGGCACCACACCACGGTGCACGAGCTGCGGTTCCCCTGGAAGCTGACCGCGCACCTGCTGCGGGCCGCGAGCCGGTACGACGTGCTGGACATCACCACGGGGGATGCGTGGCCCTGGATGCGCTTGGGCCGCCCGGGGGCGCGGCCCCGTCATGCCCTGGTGACGCGCAGCCACGGCCTGGAGCACACCTTCTCCGAACGGCTGCGCGCCGACGCGCGTGCGGGGCACCTGGCGCTGAGCTGGAAGTACCCGCTGTACCATGGCGGCTATCGCCTCTGGGAGGTGCGCCAATCCCTGCTGCGCGCGGACCATGCGGTGCTGCTCAACACGCAGGATGCCGCCTACGCGACGGAACGGTTGGGCGTGCCCGCGCGTCAGTTGAGTGTCATTCCCCACGGGCTGGATGTGGCCTTCCAGGGATTGCCTTCGCCCACGCCTTCAGCGCCCGGCGCGCCGCTGCGGGTGGCGTGCGTGGGGAGCTGGCTGGCGCTCAAGGGACGCGCGGAGATGGTGGCCGCCGCCACCCGCCTGCATGCCGAAGGCGTGTCCTTCACGCTGACGTTGTACGGCACGGGCAACCCGGAGGCGGAGGTGCTGGCGGCGTTTCCCGCTGGGGCGCGCGAGCACGTGCGCGTGGTGCCTCGTTATCCACGCGCCGAGCTGCCGCGCCTGCTGCGGGACGAAGAGGTGCTGTTCTTCCCCAGCCATTCGGAGGGCTTCGGGATGGCGCTGGTGGAGTCGATGGCCAGCGGGCTCACACCGGTGTCGACGCCGGTGGGCGTGGCGCCCCAGGTCGTGCGCGACGGAGAGACGGGGCGGTTGGTTCCCGCGGGTGACGTCGGCGCGCAGGTGGCGGCGCTGCGTTCGCTGGCGGAGGACCGTGCTCGCCTGCTCCGGTGGCGTGAAGCAGCACAATCAGCGGTGCGGGACATGACGTGGCGGGACATCGCCGCGCGCACGTCAACCCTTTACGAGTCGCTTCTCCGCTCGCCTCGGACCGTCTAGAAGGGCGTCTGCCTGGTTGTACGACAGGCGGACGCAAGGGCCCATTGCTTCACAAACCTATCGTACTCCAGCGTGCATTGACGCGTGGAGCCACCGGCCGCCACGATGCACGGACGGTGCACGCCCCATGATTACGCTTTTCGTCGCCTTCTTCGTCTCGCTGCTGGTGGCTCTGGCGGTGACGCGGCTGGTGCGCGACCGGGCCCTGGCATGGGGATGGCTGGACCAGGCGAACTCCAGCCGGAAGGTCCATGTCCGGCCGATTCCCAGGCTGGGCGGGGTGGGCATCGTCGGTGGATTCTTCGCGCCGCTGTGCGCGCTGTTCCTGGTGGACTCTGGCGTGGGGTACCACTTCCGCTCCCACACGGAACTGGTGACGGGCCTGTTCCTGGGCGGCGCGGCGATTGTGGCGCTGGGGCTGTACGACGACCTGCGGGGCGCGGGCGCCCGTCTGAAGTTCGCCGTCCAGTTCGCGGTGGCGTTCGGCTTGTATGCCATGGGATTCCGAATCGACGTCATCGCCAACCCGTTCGGCCCGGAGCTGGTGTTGGGCGCGTTGAGTCTGCCTTTCACCGTGTTGTGGGTGGTGGGCGTGGTCAACGCGCTCAACCTCATCGACGGCCTGGATGGGCTCGCGGGCGGCGTGGCCTTCTTCGGCGTCGGCACCAACTTCCTGCTCGCGCTGTCGCGAGGCGACGTGCTGCTGTCATTGCTGATGGCGGCGCTTGCGGGCGCCATCCTCGGCTTCCTGGTGTTCAACTTCAACCCGGCCTCCATCTTCATGGGGGACACCGGGAGCATGTTCCTGGGCTTCGTGCTGGCCGCGGTGTCCATCAAGACGAGCACCAAGAGCGGCACGGCGGTGGCCATGCTGGTGCCGGTGATGGCGCTGGGGCTGCCCATCATGGACACGCTGCTGGCCATGGTGCGGCGCTCGCTGCTGGGGCGGCCGATGTTCAGCGCGGACCGGGAGCACATCCATCACCGGCTGATGAGCCACCTGGTGCTCAGCCACCGCGCCACGGTGCTGGTGCTGTATGGCCTGTGCGGCCTCTTCATGCTGGTGGCGCTGGCGCTGAACTTCGCCAGCAGCGTGCAGAGCGCCATGCTGCTGTGTGGCATGGGCGTACTCATCGTGCTGCTGATGCGGCGGCTGGGCTACCTGGACCTGGGCCGCGCCCGGGACATGCACCAGGTGCGTCAGCGCAACCTCTGGCTGCGGACCATGGTGAAGGACGTCACCCGCGCGGTGCGCGCGGCGCCCTCGCTGGAGGGGGTGTGGAACGCGGTGCGTCCGTTGGCGGATGCCCTGGGCCTGTCGCACCAGGAGTTGTGCTTCCAGCGTGTTTGGCCCACGGGACTCGCGGACAACGTCGTCTTCGAAGCCCAGCGGACCGCGGGCTCGGGGATGCCGTTCGAGGTCAGCATCGCCATCAAGGTCGACGGCGAGGTGCTGGGCGCGATGCTGCTGGTGTGGCGGGATGGCCGGGCCGCCATCAACCGCGATGAGGAACTGGCGCTGGAGCAGGTGGCGGACGCGGTGGCGGAGAGCGCCGGGCGGCTCCGGCCCCGGGCCGACGCCGAGCCCGGACGCCTGGTCGCGCTGAGGAAGTGATGCCCGACGGGCACGCCGCGCCGCGCACCCGGCAGGAGCGCCTGACACCCGTGGGCGCGAGCGCGCTCCTGGCCCTGCTGCGTGCGTGGCCGGACGCCCCTTCGGGTGCGCCGCCGGGAGGCGGGGACGCGGAGGCCCTGGTGCGCACGGCGGTGCGCCACGGGCTGGTGGGCTTCGTGGCGCACGCGGTGGAGCGGGCGGGCTGGGCGCTGCCCGAGCCCGCGAGTGCGTCCCTGCGCCGGGAGGCCCTGGGGAACGCGGCGCGGGCCCTGCGCGTGAAGGCGCTGCTGCTGCGATGCCTGGCCGCACTGGCGACGGTGGGACAGGTGCCGGTGCTGCTCAAGGGGTACGGGCTGGCGCTGCGGCTGTATCCGGACCCGTTGCAGCGAGCCACCACGGACGTGGACCTGCTGGTGGCGCGCGCGGACGTGGGCGCCGCAGTCCAAGCGCTTGCCCGCGTGGGGCTCTCGGTGCGGCGGGACGACGGCGCCCGGCACGGGGAAGAGGACGCTCACCACGTGGAGCTGGCGGGGCCGGCGGGGCTGGTGGAGCTGCACTACCGCGCGCTCGCGGGGTGGGGCGAGGCGCTGGAGGGCGACGCGCTGCTGGCGCGGGCGGAGACGGGCGTGGTGGATGGCCGGGCGGTGCGGTGGCTGCGGCCCGAGGACGAGGCCGTCTACCTGGCGCTGCACGCGAGCAACCACGCGTTGCAACGGTTGGCATGGCTCTTCGACTTGAAGCTGCTGGCGCTGGCGGACACGCGGCTGGACTGGCGGATGGTGGTGGAGCGGGCACGTGGCACGGCCTTCCCACATGCGGCCTGGTATGCGTGGGACGCGGCGCGGCGGCTCCTGGCGGCGCCGGTGCCGGACGAGGCGCTGGCGGCGCTGGCTCCGCCTCGTTGGCAGCAAGTGCTCGCACGGCGTTTTTTCTCCGACGCGCGGCTGCTGGAGGCAGCGCTGCTAAACAGCCGGACCGGGTGGATGGCGGCGAAGCTGCTGCTGGCGCCACGAATGGGGTCCGTGGCGCGGTATGGCGTCCGGCGAGCACGGAACGCCGTGCGGGCGAGGCTGCGCCGTCCAGGCTGAGCTGGGGGCGCGGCATGCCTCAGCCGCGGCCAGCCAGCACTCCCATCGCCATGGTCAGCGCGCCGGGCAGCGTCTTCCTGCGAACCTGCCTCATGGGGGGAGGCCACACCTCCCGCCGTGCGACTCGGGCCGTGGGCCACGGTCATTTCGGCGGATGCCGCGACGGGCGGCGGAGCGGCCGGTCTGCCTCCATCCGGAGGACTTTTTCACCTTCGTTTCGTAGCAGCCTGAATTCGCTTGGGTCTTCCAGCGCCCGGCCGCCGTGTCGATTTTTCCTGGGGCCGTGTCGATCCGCGTTCGGCTGATTCGTCGCCATTTCAGAACGGGGCGGTGCCCCCCAACCGAAAGGACGATGCGATGAAGGTCATGGTGCTTGTGAAGGCGACGAAGAACTCCGAGGCCGGTGCGATGCCCAGCGAGAAGATGTTCGCGGACATGGGCAAGTTCAACGAGGAGCTGGTGAAGGCCGGGGTGATGCTCGATGGAGATGGCCTCAAGCCGAGCAGCGCCGCCAAGCGCATCCGGTTCTCGAACGGAACCAAGCGCGTCATCGACGGCCCCTTCGCCGAGACGAAGGAGCTCGTGGCCGGCTATTGGATCTGGCAGGTGAAGTCGATGGAGGAGGCGGTGGAGTGGGCGCGCCGTTGCCCGGACCCGATGCCCGGCGAGGAGTCGGACCTGGAGCTCCGCCCCTTCTACGAGTTGGACGACCTTGGCTCCGAGTTCACGCCGGAGCTGCGCGCCCAGGAGGAGAAGCTGCGCGCCGAGTTGGACCAGCGTCGCGGCTCCTGAGGCGAGGGGCGGACGCGGGGCGGTGGAGCGACACCGCTCCACGCCCCTGCCTCGCTCACCTCACGGGCACAGCGGGCTGCCGCCCAGGCCCGGCGCGCAGCCCTGGCCCACGCAGTACTTCGGTCCGCTGTCGTGCACCTGCTGGCCGGCCGAGTCGCGAGGCACCTCCACGGTGCAGCGGCCGTCGGTCCGGTTCCCGGACGGGTCCTCCACCACGTAGTGCACCGTGTAGACGCGGCCATCTCCGGTGTCGTCGCGCTCTGCGCGCAGCTGGACGGAGGTAGCGTTCACCCGCACGTCGATGTCGTCGCAGGTCGCGCCGTCGCAGATGCCCGCGACGTCCTCGGACTCATCCGACGTCACCCGGATGATGCGGCCGTACCGCTCCAGCGACAGGTCACCCATGCACGCGTCCTTCGCGGGCGCGGCGCACTCGGCCAGCGTCACCGTGCGGTACTGGTGGTCCGCCGGCCACAGCCGCTTGCCCAGGGACGCGCCGGGCACGGGCGCCCGCGTGTCCCGCACCGTCACGGAGAAGGCGCAGCCACACGCATTGCCGGAGCCATCCACCGCGTTGCAGTCCACCACCGAGCGCCCCAGCGGGAACCGGGAGCCATCCGGCGGCGTGCACGTCACCGACACCGGCCCGCAGTTGTCCTCCGCCCGGGCGGTATAGGTGGCCTCCACGCCCCCCGCCACGCACTCCAGCACCTGCGGCGCCGGGCAGAGGATGGACGGCAGCGTCGTGTCCACCACCTTCACCGTGGCCTGGCACACCGCGCTGTCCTCGCCGTCGTGGGCCGTCAGCGTTACGGCATGCCGCCCCAGGCTGAAGGGGCCGGGCGCCGTCTGCGTCAGCGTGAAGGGACCCGGCTGCCCGTCCGGGTCATGGCTGCCGTTGTCCACGCTGGCCGGCGCGCGGCACTGCGCGTCCGCCTCCACGACGACGTCCCGGCACAGCGCCACCGGAGGCTCGTTGGGCGCGCACGCAAGCTTCAGCTGCGCCGATGCGACGTTGTTGTCCTCGCGGCACTCCAGCTCACGTCCCGTGCCGGTGCCGTCGTCATCCACCACCGCGTAGATGAGCACCCAGCCGCTCTCGGTGGTGTCGAACGCCAGCTCCACGCTCGTCTCTTCGCCCGCTTCCAGCTTGTGGGGCACGGTGGCCACACCCAGGAGCGTGCCGGCTTCGCCCACCGCGTCCTGGTAGAAGGCCACCTGGACCCCCGCCGAGGCCGCCGAATCCCCCTGGTTGCGCACCCTCGCGCCAAGCGTCACCGCGCCCTCGCCCGAGCAGGTGGCCGACACCTGACGAATGGCGAGGTCCGGCGCCGCGAAGGGCCGCACGGTGCCCGTGCCCTGGCTGTTGGTGCGGAAGGTGTTGAGCCCCGGCGCCAGCCAGTTGCTCACTGGACGCGCGGGCAGGGTGCCGTCGTCATTCACGTTGGTGACGGAGTAGGCGTGCTGGTTCCAGATGCGCCGCGTGTTCACCCAGCCGTCCTTGCGGTCCCGGTACACGCGGATGCCCTGGAAGTCGCCGTAGCCGCAGGCCGTGTTCTGCGCGACGATGATTTCGGCGTTGCCATCACCGTCCACGTCCGCGACCACCGGATTCTCATACGCGGTGCACGAGCTGTGCGGCGCCTCGAAGCGGACCTGGCCCGTCACGCCGTCGTAGATGCGCAGCGCCGTCTCGTCCGCGTAGACGACCTCGGCGCGGCCATCGCCCTCGAAGTCGAAGGTGGAGGACCCGGTGCGGTTGGAGCTGTGGTCCTGCGTGGGGCTCAGCCACTTCACCGTGCCGTTCGACTCGAACACGGCGTAGTGGGACGCGCCCGCCACGCCAATCTCCGGCTGTCCGTCCCCGTCGAAGTCCGCGATGTTCGGCGGTCCGCCCACGCCGCCGCCCAGGTGCTGCACGGTCCATTTCACCTTGCAGTTCGCGTCCATCAAGGACACGTGGCCGTCCCACACCACGACGATTTCGCCCTCGGGGCCCGCGTCGAAGTTGCCCACGCCCGCGAGCCCGTGGCCCAGCTCTGCCGCCTTGCACTTGAGCGTTCCGTCATGCCGGTAGATGGCGCGGCCATTCACCACCTCCTGGAGCCCGTCCCCGTCCAGGTCCACCGCGAACGCCAGCGGTCCGGTGTCGTTGGCCGGGCTGCCCGCGCCATCGCTCCCCACCCACCGGAGCGTCCCGCTGCTGTCGTAGACGTGGTTGCCAGCGATGATTTCCACCGAGCCATCCCCGTCCAGGTCGGCCAGGGACACGCCGCCCCAGTCGAGCGGGGGCCCATCCGCGCGGAACTTGAAGGCGCCGGTGTGCTCGAAACAGATGATGCCCTGGGCGCTCTCCGGCACGGTGCACAGCTCCACCTTGCCGTCGCCGTCGATGTCGCCCGCGGCGACGCTGGCCGAACCCCGGGTGCGGTACGCCGGGTCCGTCACCGCCCACAGGTCCGAGCCGTCCGCGCCGCTGATGGCGCGCAGCACGCCGTTCGTCTTGAAGTTCCAGCCCTCGAAGCTGTTGAACACCACGTCGGGGACGCCATCCGCGTTGACGTCCACCACCACGGGCGTGGCCTGCGCGTTAGTATGCGTGGGCATGAGGGGACTGGCCGTCCACGCCCACTCCACCTCGGGCTCGAAGTGGGGTTCGAAGGGCGGCCGCACCTCGCACCGGGCCTCCGACTCCACCGCCGTGGTGTTGTCGAATGCCGGAGGTTCCTCGGGTGTCGTGCCTGTGCACGCCACCCATCCGAGCGCTCCGAGCGTGAGCCAACGGCCCGGACGCCCGTCCGACCATCCCTGCTGCGACATGCCGCCTCCAAGAAAGCCTGCCCGGCCCGCGACGTACCGGGCGGCCCAGGTATTCACTCGGACCGGTTTGGGGACCCACCCTGGAAGGCCGCCCAGTGTCGGCTGTTCACCCTTGTTGCCCGGGCGTGACGTCATCCGGACGTTGCAGGCCATGCGTCCGGACCGTTAAAGGGGGGCCCATGTCCGCCGGTCTTCTCAATACCTTCCGAGTGCTCTCTTCGTTCGACCCGCCGCGTGGCGCGCTTCGGGGGGCGCCCTGGGAGGAGTATGTGGACTGGGCCATCATGCAGGGCCTGGCGCCCCTGGCGGCCTACAACCTGGAGTACCGGCTGGGCGCGGGCAACGCGCCGGAGTGGGCGCGGGACAAGCTGCTCAGCATCTACCAGGGCTCCGTCAACGACAACGTGATGAAGCTCGTGAACTTCAAGCGCATCGTGGGCGCGCTGGAGGGACGCAAGCTGGTGTTGATGGGCGCCGCGTCCTTCGCGGACTCGCTCTATCCGCACGTGGGCTTCCGCCCCGTGCCGGAGCTGCAAATCCTGATGAAGCGCCTGGACGTGGACGGCTTCTCGGGCTTCCTGTCCCACCACGAGTTCGTCCCGGAGCCCGACACGGAGAACAGCGGCGCCGCGAAGGTGGTGTCCGACGGACGCACCGTCATCCTGCTCTATTCGGACGTGCTGGGCCCCCAGCGCCGCGAACAGACGGCGGGCATCCTCGAGCGGGCGAAGCCCATGCGCGTGTATGGCTCCTCGCTCTACCGCCCGGAGCTGGAGGACGCGGTGCTGCTGGTGGCGCTGGAGCATGCGCGCCATGGGTACGCGGTGCCGTGGTTGTCCTTCATCGACCTGCGCGAGCTCGTCACCGGCGCGAAGTGGATGGGCGGCGTGTACTCGCGTCCGTTGGATGTGCCGGTGCTGCTGGCCCGGGCCACGGAGTGGCGCCTGGAGCGGGCCCTCTACACGTCCCTGTCGATTGTGGCGCGCTTGTTCCCGGACGCCGCCGCGGACGCCACCGCCGCGCTGCCGCCGCTGCGCCGGGCGACGCGGGAGCTGTTGGAGCGGACGGTGGTGGGTCCTGTATGCACCCCCGGCCGGACCTCGGCCCTCAAGGGGATGGAGCGGGTTCGCCGCCTGCTCACGGGCCAGTAGGCCCGGCTGCTTGCAGAGGAGCCCCGGTGACGGGGATGGGCTTCCTTTCGGACTCCCTCCCGGCGTATGAGTCCTTCAAGAGACATTCACTGGGGCTCCCTCAATGCGTATTGCCATCATCGGAACCGGCTACGTCGGCCTGGTCGCGGGCACCTGTTTCGCGGACTCGGGTAACGACGTCACGTGCGTGGACATCGACGAGCGGAAGATCCGCATGCTCCAGGCGGGCGAGGTCCCCATCTACGAGCCCGGCCTGGAGGAGCTCATCAAGAAGAACGTGCGCGAAAAGCGCCTGTTCTTCACCCGGGACCTGGCGGAGGCCGTCACCACCGCCCAGGTCGTCTTCATCGCCGTGGGCACGCCCGAGGGTGAGAGCGGCGACGCGGACCTCCAGTACGTGCTGGCCGCCGCCGAGCAGATTGGCAAGGCGATGAAGCAGTACACGGTGGTGGTGGACAAGAGCACCGTACCGGTGGGCACCGCGGACAAGGTGCGCGAGGCCATCCGCAAGGTGACGGACATCGAGTTCGACGTCGTCTCCAACCCGGAGTTCCTCAAGGAAGGCGCCGCGCTGGACGACTTCCTCAAGCCCGACCGCGTCGTCATCGGCGTGGACTCCGAGCGCGCCCGCAAGGTGATGGCGGACCTGTACTCGCCCTTCGTGCGCACCGAGAACCCGGTGCTGTTCATGGACACGCGCTCGGCGGAGCTGACGAAGTACGCGGCCAACGCGATGCTGGCCACGCGCATCTCCTTCATGAACGACATCGCCGCGCTCTGCGAGAAGGTGGGCGCGGACGTGGACTTCGTGCGCAAGGGCCTGGGTTCGGACAAGCGCATCGGCTATCCGTTCCTCTTCCCGGGCGTGGGCTACGGCGGCTCCTGCTTCCCCAAGGACGTGAAGGCGCTGGTGGCCACGGCGCGTGACTACGGCCTGGAGTTGGACCTGCTGCGCGCGGTGGAGCGCACCAACGAGCGCCAGAAGAAGCTGCTGGTGAACAAGGCGGCCAGGCACTACGGCTCGCTGGAGGGCCGCAAGTTCGGCGTGTGGGGTCTGGCCTTCAAGCCGAAGACGGACGACATGCGCGAGGCGCCGTCCATCGAGGTCATCGAGGGCCTCATCGGCAAGGGCGCCCAGGTGATTGCGCACGACCCGGTGTCTCCGCACACGGCCCGGCGCGTCTTCGGTGAGCGCATCCGCTACGCCTCCGTGCCCTACGAGGCGCTGGAGGGCGTGGACGGCCTCTTCGTGGTGACGGAGTGGAACGAGTTCCGCCACCCGGACTTCGAGCGCATGAAGTCGCTGATGAAGTCGCCCGTCGTGTTCGACGGACGCAACGTGTACGACCCCACGCGCATGCGTGAGCTGGGCTTCACGTACTACGGCATCGGCCGGCGGTAGCGGTGAGCGGGAGCAGGGCCCTCGACGCGCTGACGGGGCTGCGCTTCGTCGCGGCCCTGCACGTCGTGTTGTTCCACTTCGCGGCGCCGTGCCTGGGCACGGCGCCGGAAGCGCTGCGCGACTGGGTGGGCGCGGGCTACGCCGCGGTGGGCGTCTTCTTCGTCCTGTCCGGCTTCGTGCTCGCCTGGAACTACCTGGACGCGGACGGGCGCATGGAGACGTCGCCCAGGGCCTTCTGGGCCGCCCGCGTCGCCCGCGTGTACCCCGTCTACGTCCTGACGTTCCTCCTGTCCGCGCCCACCACCATCGCCGCGTCCGTGGCGGACAACGGCTGGAAGGTGGCCGCCGCGAAGCTCGCGGTGGGCGGGGCGGTGACGCTGGCGCTGCTCCAGGCCTGGGTTCCCCGGCTCGCGCTGTACTGGAATCCGCCGGGCTGGTCCGTGGCGGTGGAGGCCTGCTTCTACGGCCTCTTTCCCCGGCTGGCGAAGGGGCTGCCCTGGCTCAAGCCCGCGTGGCTTCCCGTGGCCCTGGGCGGCGCGTGGGTGCTGGGGTTGCTGCCGCCGCTGCTGTATCTGGCGCTCCTGCCGGACGGCCCGGGGCCCGTGGACGTGCATGCGTCGGGGCCCTGGCTGATGGCGCTCAAGTTCAACCCGCTGGCGCGGTTGCCGGAGTTCCTCTTCGGCGTCCTGCTGGGCTGGTGCTTCGTGCGCGAGCGCGCGGCGGGCGGGGTGAAGGGCTCCGGCGCGGTGCTGGCGGCGCTGGGGACGGCGCTGCTGGTGGCGGCGGGCGCGGCGGGCTCGAGGGTGCCGTACCCGCTGATGCACAACGCCCTGCTGGCGCCCGCGTCGGGGCTGCTGGTGTACGGGCTGGCGCGGGGCGGAGGCGCCCTGGGCTGGCTGCTGTCACGGCCCACGCTGGTGAAGCTGGGGGGCGCCAGCTACGCGCTCTACCTGCTCCAGTACCCGGTGTCGGAGGCGGCCAAGGGCCTGGGGGCTTTGGTGTCGCCCTGGGTGGAGCTGCGTACGCCCGAAGGGCTGCTGGCCACCGTGTTGCTGCTGGGCGTGCCCGCGTCGCTGTGGGTGCACCGCTCCGTGGAGACACCGCTGCGCTCACGCGTCCGCGCCGCGCTGACGCCCTGGGTGGACGGTGCGCCGCGCGAGCCCGTGAAGCCGGTGGTGTCGGGGACCTGAGCGGCGGGCTGGCGCCGTCAAGCGAGACGGGCGGCGTCCGGGGCACAGGTGCCTGGAGCCTCCGGTCGGGTGGGCCGCCTCAGCGGGAGATGCCGCAGGCGCGCTTGCCTTCCTCGGTCTCGATGGCGCGGCAGTCGCAGCCATCCAGGCGCTCCTCGCACACGGCCTCGTCCTCGGCGGTGGGCTCCACGCGGTTCTCCTCCTGGGAGGCGCGGCGGAGGCACAGCTCCTTCTCCACCGAGTTGATGGAGCAGTCGCACAGCTTCTCGGACAGCTCGCGGCAGGCACCCTTGCAGCCGGTGAGGCCGGACAGGGCGGAACAGAGGAGGGCGGCGGTGACGATGAAGCGGCGCATGGCTGCGGCGAACATGCCAGAAGGTCCCCTGGATGCAAGCTGGCTTCGAGCCCTTCGTGCCTGGGCGGATGCTAGGGTCGCCCGGCTGCTCCACACCTGGGGGAAACGCCACACATGTTGTCACTCGTCGCCGCTGCGTTGCTGGCCACCGCGTCCACTTCGACATCCCACTCACTTCTGACGCCTGTGCCCGAGCGGCCCGTGTCCGTCCGGCTCCTCGTGGCCCAGGCCCCGGCGGAGGAGGCGCCGGACGTCTCTGGGACGTCCACGCCGCCGCCCCTGCCGGAGGACCTGGACGCCCGCGCTCGCGAGCTGACGCAGCAAATCGCGATGCTCCAGAGCGAGATTCGCTCCGTTGACACGAACTGGCCCGCGGGGTCGTTGGTGATGGCGTACTCGGGATACGTGCTGTCCCCGCTGCTGCTGTTGGGCATTCCCCTCATCATCGTCGGCATGAGCACGTCGAATGATGACGACGCCGACGCCTTGCTGGCCCTGGGGGTGGGCATGACGGTGGGCGGAGTCGCGGGGGTGGGGCTGCTCATCGCGGGCGTCGTCACGGGTTCCAAGCAAGCGGGTATCAACCGGGCCCACCGGGAAAGCCTGGTTCGCGAGCGCATCCGCCTGGAGGATGAGCTGCGCGACGTGAAGGCCCGCCGGGATGCGCGAGGGGCCATGCAGACGCGGCAGTGGACGCCGCGCGCTGGCATCCCGCTGGTCGCCTTCGCCTTCTGATGTCGCCTTTCCAGCACGTCCGGTCTCCCGGCGGCTCGTACTGGAGGCAGGGGGACGGGCGAGGAGCGTGAGTGCTGTGATACTCACCCGGCCAATCCCCGCATGCCCCGCGCTTCCCGCAGTGCCTCTCGATTCACCCTGTTCGCCGAGGCGGCGCTGGCGGCGCTCGTCGTGGTGTGTCCGCTGGCGTTGGGCGGCGCCGCGGGGTGGCTGCTGGGTCCGCTGGTGCTGTTGTCCGGCGCCGCGGCGGTGCTGGCGGCGATAGGGGCGAAGCGGCAGGGCCAGTCGCTGCGCGTTCCGCTGCTGGCAGTGCCCCTGGCCGTGGGGGCGGGCCTGTGCGCGGTGCAACTGGTGCCCCTGCCGGACGGTGTCCTGCGCCTGCTGAGTCCGGAGGTGGCCGCGCTGCGGGAGTTCGCGCTGGTTCCGCTGGGGCTGGAGCGGGCGCGGCCGGTGTCGCTGGACCCGTCCGCCACCTGGCGCGAGCTGGCGAAGCACCTGGCCTACCTGCTGGCCTTCCTCGCGACGGTGCAGGTGAGTCGCTCGCGGGGCAGCCGGGAGCGGTTGCTGGCGGCGGTGGTCTTCACCGGCGCGGGCCTCACGGTGGTGGGGCTGGGCCATGCGTTGCTGGGCGTGAAGTCCCTCTTCGGGCTGATGCACTGGATGCACGCGCGGCCCACGCTGGTGACGCCCTTTGGCAACCCGAACCACCTGGCCGGCTTCCTCGCGCTGGCGTCCACGCTGGGCGTGGGGCTGGCGCTGACGCGCGGGCCGCAGTCGCGGGCGTTGCCATACGCGCTGGCGGCCGGCGTGTCGGGGCTGGGCGTGGTGCTGTCGCTGTCGCGCGGAGGCATTGCCTTCTTCGCCTTCGGACAGGCGCTGCTGGCGCTGTTCCTGCTTCGCAAGCGCCACACGTCCGGTGAAGGGGCGCCCCCGGTATGGGCCCGGAGCGCCGCGGCGCTGCTGGGGCTGCTGGGCGTGCTGATGGTGGGCGCGTACACGGCGGCGGACGGCCTGTGGGCGGAGGCGCGCACCGCGGACAGCGTGGAGAAGCTGCGCCAGTCCAAGGTGGCGCTATGGCCGATGCTGGCGGACGCCGCGCGGGCGTTTCCCATGCTGGGCATGGGGCGCGGCGCCTTCGAGGCGGCGTTTCCGCGCTACCAGACGGAGCCCAATCCCAACACCTTCACGCACCCGGAGAACGCGGTGTTGCAGGTCGCGGCGGAGCTGGGCGCGCTGGGGCTGGTGCTGCTGGCGGTGGCCGTCTGGGGCTTCTTGCGGCTGCTGCGCCGTGAGGGGCTGGAGACGGTGGACCTGGCGGCGCTCGCGGGCGTGGCGGCGCTGGCGCTGCACGACCTCTTCGACTTCAGCCTGGAATTGCCCGCGTGCGCGGTGGCGGCGTTGGTGGCGCTGGGCGTGGTGGCGCGTCCCCGGGAGCGGGCCGTCGAGGAGAAGGCGTGGTGCGCGCGGCCCTCGGGCGCGGTGCTGGGGGTGGGGCTGGCGTTCACGGCGGTGGCGCTGGTGGCGCTGGTGCCCGGCCGTCATCGCCTGGGCGACGCGGAGGCGGAGCTGGTGCGGCTCGTCACGTCGGGGGCATCCGCGCAGGACGTCCACGCGCGGGGACTGGCCCTGGTGGACCGGCACCCCTCGGACTACCTGTTGTACCGGCTGATGGCATCGGCGCACGCGGCGCGAGGGCGTGAGGGGGCAGGGGAGGCGCTGGCCCTGGTCAACCGGTCGCTGTATCTGGCGCCGTTGGATGCCAGCTCCCACCGGGTGGCGGCGCGGGCGCTGCTGGCGTTGGGCCGGAGCGCCCAGGGCTTCCTGGAGTACCGGCTGGCGCACGAGGCCGGGGATGCCACCGTGCTGCTGGGCGAGGCCCTGCCGCAGGCGGAGACCCTGGCCTCGCTCACGGTGCTGACGCCGCGGTCCCCAGCGACCGCGGTGCGGCTGCTGGATGCGCTGGCCAACACGCCGGGGCGGCTGGCGCTGGCGCTGGACTACTCGGGTTGGGCGCGGGAGCACTTCGCGGGTCAGCCGGAAGCCGCGGCGCTGTGGGCGCGCGAGGCCCGGTTGCGAATCCTGCGAGGGGACCTGGAGACGGCGGAGGCCGCGCGGGCGCAGGTGGAGCGCCTGGCGCCGGACGCGCTGGACACGCACCTGCTGCGCGCGGAAGTGCTGCGGGCGCAGGGGAAGCGGGAGGAGGCCCTGCATGCGTTGGAGCGGCTGTTGGCGCGCTTCCCGGGCAACGTGGCGCTGTCCTTCCAGTTGGCCGCGCAGCAGCTGGACGCGGGACTGACGCGGCGGGCGAAGGACACGCTCCAGGCGCTGGCGCCCTTCATCACGGACTACGCCCAGCGCGCGCGGTTGCTGGCCATGGAAGCGGCGTGCCTGGAGCGCGAGGGGCTGCTCTCCCACGCACTGGAGCGGCGGCAGACGGCGGCCCGGCTCGCGCCTGGGGCGGACGCGTTCTTCGCGGTGGCTCGGACCCAGGAGGCGCTGCGGCGTTATGACGCGGCGGCGCGTTCGGTCCACGAGGGCATGCGGCATCTTCCCGCGGGCGCGCGGGCCGAGGCACGGGCCTGGGTGTCGCGGCTGGAAGGCGCGGAGCGCGCGCGCGTGGATTCGCGGCGCAAGACGCTATCGGAGGACCCGCGCGCGGCGGAGCTGGAGCACCTGCTGCGTGGCCCGGACGTGGATGGCGAGGCTCGGGACGCGCACTAGGTGCCCGGGCCTCGCTCCGGTTCAGATGTGGGCGTGTGCCTCCTCGCGGGGACGGCTGGGCGCGCCGATGTTGCTGGCGGCCTGGAGTTGCTGCTCCTTGTCGATGAAGGAGGCCACCAGAGGCCACTCCAGGGTGGCGAAGTCCTGGAAGCGCAGCTCGAGCGACTCCTCGTGGGAGCCCGCGCGGAAGAGCAGCCGTTCCGCCAGGCTGAGGGATTCATCAACGGCGACGGGCAGGCCGTAGAGCTCACCAAAGGGGGGCTCTGCGCCCACCTCGCAGTCGGGAAAGTGGCCGGAGAATTCCGGCTCGGTCGCGAGGCGGACGTGCCGGGCACCCAGCATGTCTCGGACCTGGTTCAGGTTGACGGTGCCCGCCGCGGGGACGACGACAATCCATGGCTGCCGGTCCGCCATCACGATGACGGACTTGGCCACGCGCCAGCCGGAGACGTGCAGCGACTCGGCCACTTCTTGAGCGCTGACGGCACGCGGGTGCCAGTACCGCTCGAAACGCACCCCGTTGCGGCGCAGATAGTGCTGTATCGCTTCGGGAATCATGGGGAATCTCACCTCCTCTAGAAAGAAGGTGATGACCGCCAGCGCGTCCGACCACGGGTGCCTGCCACACTCGGGCTTACAGCCGACCACGGAGCGCCTGAACGCCCGTCCGTAGGGCAGCCGGGCGTCCGACACGCTTCAGCGCTGGAAGTCGTAGACGCTGCCCAGGTTGAGAATCCGGGTCAGCTCATCCAGCGCCGTCATCGTCTCTCGCGCCAGCTGCGGGTCCTGCAAATCCTTGGGCCGCAGCACCTCGCGGTAGTGCCGCCGCACCCAGCCAGCCAGCGAGTCATGTAGCGCGGGCGTGTAGAAGACGTCCGCCTTGATGGCCCCGCGCTCCTCGTCCGTCAGCCACACCCGCTGGCGCAGACAGGCCGGGCCGCCACCGTTGTTCATCGACTGGCGCACGTCCAGGTAGTGCACGGCCTTCACCGGCGTGTCCTCGGCCACCACGCGCTCCAGGAACTGCCGCGCCGCGGGCGTCTCCCGGCTCTCCACCGGCGCCACAATCGCCATGGTGCCGTCCGGCAGCGTCAGCACCTGGGAGTTGAACGGGTACGCCTTCACCGCGTCCTTCGTCGGCAGCTCCGCCTTCGTGGCCACCACCGCGCGGAAGTCCTGGCCCAGCTTCTCGCGCAGCACCGCCAACAGCCCCGCGTGGTCCACGAAGGCCAGCTCGTGCAGCATCAGGAACCGCTCGTTGCCCACCGCCAGCACGTCCGTGTGGAAGGCCCCCGCGTCGATGCCCTCCGGGTGCTGCTGCGGGAAGAGCACCGACTTCGCATCCAACTGGTGCAGCCGCGCCAGCGCCTGGCTGGCTTCCAGCGTCTGCCTCGCGGGGAAGCGGCTGGGCCCCTGCACGTCCTGCCACGCGCTGCGGCCCCAGGCGAGCAGGTGGACGCCCGCGTGCCCGGGCGTGGCGAGCCGTGTGTGGTTGGCCGCGCCCTCGTCCGCGAAGTGCCCGCTGCCCGGCAGCGGCGCGTGCACGGCGAAGTGTTTCTCATTGGAGAAGATGGCGCGCAGCACCGAGTGCGTCGTCTCCGCCTCGATGGCCCGGTGGTACATCTGCGACAGGTTGGCCGGCGTCAGGTGCACCCGGCCATCCGCCGTGTCCGCGCTGGGTGCCACCGTGGCCGCGTTGGCCGTCCACATGGAGGACGCGCTGGACGTCAGTCGCAGCAGGTGCTCGGCCTCGCGCGCGGCCCGGGTGATGACCTCCTCGTCCGAGCCCGTGAAGCCCAGCGCCCTCAGCGCGTGCAGGGACGGGCGCGGCTGGGGCGGCAGCACCGCCTGTCCCACCCCCAGGGCGGACACGAAGCGCATCTTCTCCAGCCCCTGGAGGGCCGCGTCCCGGGGGTGACTGGGCTCACCGACATGGCTCTGCGACGCCAGGTTGCCGGGCGAGAGGCCGCCGTAATTGTGGGTGGGGCCAACGAGCCCGTCGAAGTTGTATTCGCGCATGGGATATTGAACGCCTCGTGGAGCGTCCACCCTTAGCAAAGCGCCTCAAGCGTTTCCTCCGCTACGTGCTCATCCGTGGCGTCTTGTTGCTCCTTCAACCTCTGCCCCTGGGCGTCGCCCGGAGCCTGGGCGCGCGCCTGGGCGCCTTGGCCTACACCCTGGCCGGAGGGGAGCGCCGCAAGGCCCTCAAGTCCCTTTCCGTGGCCTTCCCGGAAAAGTCGGACGCGGACCGGCAGGCCCTGGCCCGTGACGCCTTCCGCCACCTGGCCGCCGCCGCGCTGGAGGTGGCCTGCACGGGCGCCCTGGACGAGGCCCTGGAGCGCCTGGTCTCCTGGCCGGACGCCGACCGGCAGGTGCTGGAGGCCGCCCTGGCCCGAGGGCGCGGCGTCGTCTTCGTGTCCGGACACGTGGGGAACTGGGAGCTGCTCGCCCGCCGCGTGGCCCGCGCCGGCTACCCCAGCCAGAGCATCGCCAAGGAGACCACGGACCCCCGGCTGACGGAGCTGGTGGGCCAGTTCCGGGCGCGGGGCGGGGTGCGGAGCATCTGGCGCGGCCAGGAAGGCGCCGCCCGGGCCATGCTGCGCGCCCTGCGCAACGGCGAAATCCTCGGCATCCTCATCGACCAGGACACGAAGGTGCAGTCCCTCTTCGTGCCCTTTTTCGGGCAGCTGGCCGCCACCCCACGCGCCGCCGCCGACCTGGCCATCCGCACGGGCGCGGCGGTGGTGACGGGCTTCTGCCACCGCGAAGGGGAAGGGTACCGCCTGTCCATGGAAGAGGTCCCGGTGCCCCAGGACACGGACCGCGAGGCGGCCGCCCTGGCCCTCACCGCCGCCCTGTCCAGCCGAATCGAAGCCGCCATCCGGCGGACGCCGGAACAGTGGGTGTGGATGCACCAGCGCTGGAAGACGCGTCCACCGGTGAGCGAGGACGTCCCACTTCCGGAGGCGGCGCCCGCATCCGCCGGGTGATAAGGAAGCCCTGTGTCTCGTCTGCTCGCCGCCAGCCTCGTCATCCTGGTGTTCGCCCCCGGTTGCAAGCCGGGCTCCGGCGAGGGTGCGTCTGGCGGCCAGCCTCCCCCGGAGGTGGTGCTGCACGGCGCGCGCCTGGAGTCCTTCGAGGGCGACCGGCTCATCCGCTCCGGCACGGCCCGGCAGGTGTCCTACCAGCGCACCACCGGCGAGGTGTGGGCCACCGACGCCACCGTCCGGATTCCGCCGGGTTCCTCTTCGGAAGGGGTTCCCCCCGGGACGGAGGGAGGCGTGGAGGTGAGCGCCCCGAATATGGAGGGGAGTCTCGCGTCCAAGCAGGTGGTGGCCTCGGGCGGTGTCATCATCCGCACCGGGAAGGGCATGGAGGCCCGCACTCCCCGGTTGACGTACGACGCCACCACGGAGCGGGCGCATGGAAACGAGGGCGTGACGGTGAAGGGACCTGACTATCGGCTGAGGGCGGACCGCTTCGAGCTGTTCTTCCCGGACGAGACGTTCAACTTCGCGGGCTCGGTGGAGTCCGTGCTGGGAGCGCCAGAGTGATTGAGTTCCTCGTGATGGCCTTCTTCGTCGCGCAGCCCGCGCCCGCGGTCGCCGCCACCCCCGGGCAGGGCACGCCTCCCGCCGCGGTGGGCTCGGCGCCCGCCTCCGGTACGGGCTCCCGTGCCCCAGGCGCGCTGGGCGGCAAGGAGCTGACGGAGCCGGTTCAAATCAACGGCGACAACGTCACCTTCCAGAAGTCGCAGGCCACCCTCACCGGCAACGTGAAGGTGAAGCACCGCACGCTGGACCTGGACTGTGACCGGATGACGGCCAACTACACCCCTCAGCGCGAAGTGACGCGCGTGGTGTGCACCGGCGGGGTGAAGGCCGTGGACGGCGACCGGATGGCCCGCGGCGAGCGCGCCGAGTACGACGTGCCCAGCGGCGTGCTGGTGGTGACGGGCTCGCCCGAGGCCCGCCAGGGCACCACGCACATGCGCGGGACGAAGGTCCGGCTGACGCTGGGCAACGAGCGGCTGGAGGTGGAGAACGCCGTCATCGTCTTCGAATCGCTGCCCTCCAACCCCACCCCGGCCAAGCGCAAGGGGCGGCAGTCCGCGCCCCGTCCGGCCCCATCCTCCGGGACGGCCCCCTCCGCCCAGGGAGGCACGGCTCGATGAGCGCGAAGCTGTTCGCGGAGGGCCTGGAGAAGAGTTTCCGCGGCCGCAAGAAGGTGGTGGCCGGCGTGTCCTTCAGCGTGGCCCCCGGGGAAGTGGTGGGCCTGCTGGGGCCCAACGGCGCGGGGAAGACGACCAGCTTCAACATGGTGGTGGGATTGGTGTCTCCGGATGCGGGACGCGTGCGCATTGGCGACGAGGACCTCACGCACCTGCCCATGCACCGCCGCGCTCGCCGGGCGTGGGCTACCTGCCCCAGGAAGCCTCCGTCTTCCGCAAGCTCACGGTGCGCGACAACTTCCTGGCCGTGCTGGAGCTCCAGAAGGACCTGGACGCCAAGGCCCGCGAGCAGCGCGCCGACACCCTCCTGGACGAGTTCGGCCTCACGCACGTCGGGGAGTCCCTGGGGGGAGACCTTTCGGGCGGCGAGCGCCGGCGCGCCGAGATTGCCCGCAGCCTCATCCCCCAACCCCGCTTCATCCTCTTCGACGAGCCCTTCGCCGGCGTGGACCCCATCAACGTGGGCGACCTCCAGCGCCAGATCTTCCTCCTCCGCGAACGCGGACTGGGCGTCCTCATCACCGACCACAACGTCCAGGACACCCTGGGCATCTGTGATCGTGCGTACATCATCGCACAGGGGCAGATCCTGGAAGAGGGCACCCCGGCGGAGATCGCCGCGTCTCCCAAAGCCCGCGCCGTCTACCTGGGGGAACGGTTCCGCCTCCAACAAGCGCTCTAAGCACGGCTGGCCACCTGTCAGAGGAGTGCTTAGAATGGGTTGGCCCCGCTTTTGCGTCGACCTGTCAACGCGCATGTGACACCCTGAGTGGTCTTAAGCTCTTGGATTCCTTGTGGAATTCTGAGCATGCAAGCAAGGGACCCTCGTTTCGGGGCTAGACGAAGTCAGGGCTCCTTGTTACGTTGGCACGGTCTTTGATGGTGGTCCTCTGTCCAGAGGGACCGAATCAACCCGGGAGACCCCGTCTCATGGCGATGGAACTGAAACAAAGCCTGAAGCTTGCCCAGCAGCTGGTGATGACGCCGCAGCTGCAGCAAGCCATCAAGCTCCTCCAACTGTCTCGCATGGAACTGCTCGAGCAGGTCCGCGAGGAGATGGAGCAGAACCCGCTGTTGGAGCAACCAGACGAGCAAGCGCCGGGAGATGTGGGAGACAAGGAACCCGGGGAAGCCTCCCTGGAAGCGGACAACATGGAGGTGCCGCGGGACGTGGATCTGCCCGCGGCCACCAGTGACAGCGCCACGGAGTTCAAGGCGGACGGGGAGGGCCCCCCGGAAATCGACTGGGAGCAGTACCTCAACAGCTACCAGTTCAATGAGCCCACCACGGCCTCCAACAAGGGCAACGTGGCCACGGACGACATGCCGTCGTTCGAGGCCAACCTCGTCAAGAAGGAGGACCTGGTCGACCACATCCAGGAGCAGCTGGGCACGCTGCGCCTGAATGACGCCGAGCGCCGCATCGCCATGCTCATCCTGGGCAACCTGGATGACGACGGCTACCTCAAGCTGCCGGAAGTGGACGGGGATCCGCTCATCCGCCTGTCCAACGAGGCGGACGTGCCCATGCACGTCGCGGAGCGCACGCTGCGGCGCATCCAGATGCTGGATCCGCGTGGCTGCGGCGCCCGTGACTTGCAGGAGTGCCTGCTCATCCAGCTCCAGGGCATCCGGGAGCCGCACGCGCCGCTGTTGGGCCTCATCATCAAGCGGCACATGAAGTACCTGGAGAGCAAGAACCTGCCCGCCATCGCCAAGGACCTGAAGGTCACCTTGGAGGAGGTGGTGGGGGCGGTGCGGCTGCTCCCGAAGCTGGACCCGAAGCCGGGCCGCAACTTCAGCGGGGACGACGCGCAGTACATCTCCCCCGACGTGTTCGTCTACAAGATGGGGGACGACTACACGGTGGTGCTCAACGATGACGGCCTGTCCAAGCTGCGCATCTCCGGCACCTACCGGAACGCGCTGAAGACGGGCGCGGTGGGCCCGGGCCAGACGAAGGACTTCATCCAGGACAAGCTGCGCAGCGCGATGTGGCTCATCCGCTCCATCCACCAGCGGCAGCGGACCATCTACAAAGTCACTGAGAGCATCGTGAAGTTCCAGCGGGACTTCCTGGACAAGGGCATTGCCCACCTCAAGCCGCTCATCCTCCGGGACGTGGCCGAGGACATCGGCATGCACGAGTCCACGGTGAGCCGCGTCACCACCAGCAAATACGTGCACACGCCGCAGGGCATCTTCGAGCTGAAGTACTTCTTCAACTCGTCCATTGCCCGAGTCTCTGGTGAGGACACCGCGAGCGAGGCGGTGAAGCACCACATCAAGCAGTTGGTGGCGCAGGAAGACGCCCGCAACCCGTACTCGGACCAGAAAATCGTCGAGCTGCTGCGCTCGCAGGGCACCGAGATTGCCCGCCGCACGGTGGCCAAGTACCGCGAGGTGCTGGGCATCCTCCCCAGCAGCAAGCGCAAGCGGTACTACTGAGTCACGGCTGTTCGGGCGCGCCGCTTGTCGACGGCGCGCCCGGGTGGGCAGAGTGGGCGTCCCATGAGCGCCACCCTCCCTCCCGATGCCGTCGTGCACCGGCGTGACTGCGTCCCCCTCGTCGTTCCGCCCATCACGCTCGAAGGGCACGACGTCCGCCTGGAGCCGCTGCGTCCGGAGCATGCGCCGGCCCTGGCCGCGCTGTGCGAGGACGACATCTTCACCTGGTTCTCGTGCGTGCTGCGGACCGAAGCGGACGTAGCAGCCTTCATCGACAGCGCCTGCCAGGCGGCCGAGCGAGGGAGCGAGCGCCCCTTCGTCATCATCGAGCGGCGGACGGGCGCGCCGGTGGGCACCACGCGCTTCCTCGAAATCCAGCGCGACCACCGGACGCTGGAGATTGGCTACACGTGGCTGGGCCGCCGCGTGTGGCGCACGCGCATCAACACGGAGTGCAAGTACCTGCTGCTGCGGCACGCCTTCGAGTCGCTCGGCGTCATGCGGGTGCAGCTCAAGACAGACAAGCACAACGCGCGCTCGCGGGCGGCCATCGAGCGGTTGGGCGCTCGCTTCGAGGGGGTGCTGCGCCACCACAAGCTGGTGCGCGGCGGTGTGGTGCGTGACAGCGCGTACTACAGCGTCGTCGACACGGAGTGGCCGGAAGTGAAGGTTCGGCTGGAAGGGCTGCTCGCGGACGGCGGGGCGCGGGTATAGGGTGCGGCGCCGCATGAATCCCATTTTTCGTCGCAACCTTCTTCGCATCCCGGCGGGGGCCTTCGTCGCGGTGGGCCTGTTGTCGGGTTGTGGCAGCAGCCTCACTTCGGAAGCCGTGGACCTGGCGGGACTCTCCGACCGGACGCTGACGCTGTCCCAGTCGGACGTGGACATCTTCGAGGGCGTGGACGAGCCGGGCTCCCACCGCGTCACCGTTACCTTCTCGCCCGCGGCGGAAGAGGACCGGTGCACCGAGCTTCGCGAGGGCGTCACGGCCACCTTCAACGGCCAGCCGATGGCACTGGAGCGGGGTGGGGTGGACGACACCGCGGGCCGCGACGTGTGCGTGCCCACGCGGGCCTACTACGACTTCGACCCCAACGTCTGGGTGCGGCAGCCCATGGAGAACGCCCGCATCGTCCTCCAGGACGGGACGCACACCATCACCCTGGTGATGAAGAACGGAAAGGCCAAGCGCCTCTTCTCCTTCCAGGGTCCCGGCGCCGAGGACCGGCTCATGCGCGGCCAGGAGTATTCGTTCCGGTGGCTGCCCGAGGGCGAGGTCCCCAGCCGCGCCACGGCCACCCTGCTGCGCGAGGGCGGGAGCGCCACGGCCACCATCCCCACGGAGCAGGAAGAGGCGGTCGTCCGCTTCACCCTGCTGCCGACGACGCCTGTCGCCGCCCACCTGCTCACGTTGAGCGCGACCGCGTCCGGCGAGGTGCTGGAGTGCACGGGCGTCGCCACCTGCGAGGCGACGGTGTTCCACTCCGAGGAGCGGGTCGTCAACGTGCAGTAAGGGGCCGGTGAGCGGGCAGGGGAGCGGGCCCCAAGCCGCCCTTTCCCCTGCAGTCGCAGCCGCACCCCGGCCACGAGGGGCGGATGGCCCCGGAGCCTGACTCCGGCGAACAGTCCTACAAGGGGCTGGGCTGGCTCGAGGGCCGGGTGACGCTCATCACCGGTGGCGACAGTGGCATTGGCCGCGCGGTGTGCCTGGCCTTCGCGCGCGAGGGCGCGGACGTCGCGGTGTCCTTCCTCAGCGAAGGGGACGACGCCCAGCAGGTGAAGCGCGTGGTGGAGGACGCGGGGCGCAAGGCCCTGCTGCTGCCCGGTGACCTGTCGGTGGAGGCCCAGTGCCGCAAGCTGGTGGAGGACACCGCGAAGCGCTTCGGGCGCGTCGACATCCTCGTCAACAACGCCGCGTACCAGGGGGCGGCGGTGGAGCGCTTCGGGGACTTCGGTCAACGCGGAGGTGCTGGGCGTGACGGCGTGACGGGCGGGCGGCTGCTCGCGTGAGCTGACGCGGCGCGTGATGTCACCGGGCGCACGCTGGCATGGTTCCAAACAGGGGGCCATTGCCAGTGACGCGAGGTGCAGGCGGGATGTCCTCCCTCGGACGGGTGGTGTGTCCGGGAACAGGCAACCTGGTGGGGCGGGTTGCTTTCCAGGGCTGGGAAAGTTTCAGATCCGTCACGGAGCTCACCTCTCACCCTAGGAGGCAGCCACGCATGCAGTTCAACATCACCTTCCGTCAGTTCGGAGCGTCCGATTCCCTCAAGGAGTACGCACGCGAGAAGGTCGAAAGGGTGAACCGGTTGCTGGACCGAGCCGGCGAGGCCCATGTGGTCCTGTCGTTGGAACGCCACCTCCACCATGCGGACATCACCATCCACTCCGGCGCGTGGGTCCTTCGGGGCCGCGACAAGAGCGATGACATGTACGCGTCCATCGACCTGGCGATGGACAAGATCGAGCGCCAGCTGCGGCGCTACCGTGACAAGCTGAAGACGCACCATGGCCGTGAGCGAGTCCACCACCGGCAGGATTTGGTGGAGCAGCTCCGGGTCCGCCACGCCGTGTTCGAGCTCCCGGACGTGGACGAGCTGACGTCGCTGGCCGAAGCCTCCGCGAGTGAAGCCGCGCCGAAACCCGCTGTCGTCGTGCCCGCGCAGCCCGCAGCCCCGTCGCAGGCGGCGCGCGAGGTGCGTGCCACCCACCTCACCGTCAAGCCGCTCACCGTGGATGATGCGGTGATGCAGATGAACCTGATGAACAACGACTTCTACGTCTTCCACAACGTGGAGTCGGAGTCGCTGTGCATCGTCTACCGGCGCAAGGATGGCCAGTACGGCCTCATCGAGCCGCACGCCCCGGCGATCGCCGCCACGGGGACCTGAGCAGTCGCAGACCGCTGATACCGCGCGCCGTCACCCGGTGAAGTGGGGTGACGGCGTGTGACGGCGGGAAGTCCGCCGCGTCCCGGGCGCGGTCCACCATTCGAATGCCTCCGCGTGCAGGAGGGCGTCGGTGCGGGTGACCATGGGCCCGCGGCCACGTCCCGCCGCGGGGGCGGTCCACCAGGCCGCTAACGAAGGGGGCCTGGACGCGGGTAGGGGCCACCCCGGCGAGCCCTCGACGCGATGTCGATGACAGTCGACAGGAGCAGACGCTTCATGGGAAGTCCCTACCGCCCATGGGACGGGTTTCCCTTCCGCGTCATGATGCGCAGTGAGCGCGGCGAGCGCGCATCCAGACAGGCCACCCTTGCGCTAAAGAGGGGTGAGGAGTAATTGCCGCCAACCACGAGCGCCAGCGCGGGAGCGTCAGTGAGAATCGCCGAGTTCCTCAGCCCCCAAGCCGTCATCGCGGACATGCAGTCGCGGACGAAGCCCGAAGTCCTGCGTGAACTGAGCGCCACGCTGGTACGCGCCCATCCGCTGCTGACCGCGGACCGGCTGGTGGAGGTGCTGCGCGAGCGCGAGAAGCTGGGCAGCACGGGCATCGGCGAGGGTGTGGCCATCCCCCACGGCAAGCTGCCGGGCATGGGGCAGCTCCAGGCCGCCTTCGGCGTGTCGCGCGCGGGCGTGGACTTCGAGGCCATTGACGGCAAGCCCACCCACCTGTTCTTCGCCCTGGTGGCGCCGGAGAACAGCGCGGGGGTCCACCTCAAAGCCCTGGCCCGCATCTCCCGCCTCTTCAAGAACCCGCGTTTCCGGGCCGCCATCCTCGAGGCGCCCACGGCCGCGGACATCCACGCCCTCATCGTCCAGGAAGACGCGCGGCCTTGAGCAGGCGTGCGTTCCGGGGGGAACATCCGCACCATGGACGTCGTCCTGAGACCCATCAGCGACCGCTTCTTCCACGAACACCTGCTGCCCTTCTTCCAGCGGGCCATGGGGGATGCCCCCGGCGCGCTGGAGTCCCTGCAGGAGCAACTGGGGGACGGTCAGGCGCGCATGCTGTGCGAGCGGATGCTCTCCACGGCGCTGCCCGGCGGCGTGGGCTCCGTGGACGCGGACCCCTGGGCGGACCTGGTGGACCGGCTCGTCTTCCTGCACTGGACCGAAGGCCCCGCGGGCTGGGAGGTCGGTGAGGCGGAGGCGGGCTACGCGGACGGCTGGGACGAAGCCCTGCACCTGGCGCTGATGGTGGAGGAGGCGGACTATCCCTACTGGGACGCGCGGGGCGCGCGCGACGTCCGGGACCGCTTCCGCTTCCGGCCGCGTGAGGACGTGGGCCTGGCCTCGCTGCTGGCCGGCCTGTGGGAGCCCTTCCCGGAGTTTCCTCCGGACCAGGTGTTCACCACCCAGGGCCGGGGCGAGTACTCCCCCGGGACGCGCTACGCCTTCGCGGACTGGGCCTGGCGCCCGGCGAAGAAGGTGGCGCACTGGCAGGTGAACCTTCCGCGCAAGCTGGAGCGGCTCCTGGCCCGCGAGCAGGCGCGGATGAAGCTGCCGTCGCTGCCGGAGAAGGAGGAGGTGCTGGCGTACTGGCTGGGCAAGCAGCCGCAGCCACCGCCGCTCACGGTGGCCTTCTCCGGCCTGGGGCCCCGCGCGGCCAACTGGATTCGCGAGCTGGGCGCCCTCACCGCGCACCTTCGCGGCGCGGCGCTGGCGAAGCAGGGACTGGCGGCGCTGGTGACGAAGAGCTCCGGCGTCCGAATCTAGCCCTTGGGCGCGGCCGGCCCGGGGCTCTCCAGCAGCAGCGTGACGGGGCCGTCGTTGACGAGCGCCACCTTCATGTCCGCGGCGAAGATGCCGGTGCCCACATTGAGGCCTCGCTGGCGCAACAGCTCGCAGGTGCGCTCATAGAGGGCCTTGGCGCTCACGGGCTCCATCGCGTCGATGAAGCTGGGCCTGCGCCCCTTGCGCGCGTCGCCGTAGAGCGTGAACTGGCTGACGACGATGAGCTGCCGGGACGTATCCTCCAGCGACAGGTTCATCTTCCCAGCGGCGTCCTCGAAGATGCGCAGCGTGGCCAGCTTCTCCACCATCCACGCCACGTCCGCCTCCGTGTCGCCCTTGCCCACGCCCAGCAGCACCAGCAGGCCCGGGCCGATGTCGCTCACGCGCTGGCCCTCCACCGTCACCGACGCCTCCAGCACGCGCTGCACCACCGCTCTCATCGAAGTCACCTCGTGGACAGGCGTGTCTCACCGGGGGCTCGCGTCAGTCACGCCGTTACAGTTGGAATGTCAGGTTTCTGCCTGCTGGAAGAGCGAGCGCCCAGACGTGGACTCACGCAGCCACTCACCCTTGCCCGCCTTTTGCCCCGTTCCGCATAATGGCACCTGACTTCCCCGGAGAGAGTGTGCAGGTCCATCGAGCCAGCTGCATCTTGGCCGCGTCGGCCATTATTTTCCTGTCGCTTTCTCACGCCGCGCACGCCGCGCCCGCTTCATCGGAGAAGCGCGCGGACCGCGAGGCCCTCAAGTCCGCGCTGCTGGAGGTCCTCCAGCGCGCGCCACTGAAGGCCAGCCGCATGGGCGTGCTCATGCAGAGCCTGGACGACGGCACCGTGGTGTTCAGCCACAACGCCGACGAGCTGCTCAACCCCGCCTCCAACGTGAAGCTGGTGACGTCCGCCGCCGCGCTCGCGTCGCTGGGGCCCGAGTTCCGCTACGACACCGAGTTCCTGGTGGAGCCGGAGCTGGGCGCGGACGGAAAGGTGAAGACGCTCTACGTGCGCGGCAAGGGCGACCCGTCCATGACGACGGAGCGCCTGTGGGGCATCGTCGCGGAGCTGTGGCACGCCGGCGTGCGCGACGTGGGCGAAATCGTGGTGGACGACTCGTGGTTCGACGCCGAGCGCACGCCGCCCGGCTATGACCAGGAGGACACGGACCGCGCCTACATGGCGCCCACCGGCGCGGTGAGCCTCAACTGGAACGCGGTGGCCATCTACCTGCGGCCCGGCAGCGCGCCGGGCGCCAAGGGCGTGGTGGAGATGGAGCCGCCCAGCGACTACTTCGTGGTGGAGAACCAGCTCACCACCGGGCCTCGGCGCGCGCGCCGTGTGTCCGTCACGTCGGACCCCTCGGGCCTCCAGCAGAAGATTGTCGTGCGCGGCCAGCTCCCGGGGGAGCGCGGCGGCGCCGTCAGCGTCTGGAAGAAGATCGACAACCCGCCCATGTACTTCGGCCAGTCGCTCAAGCAGATGCTGGTGACGCGCGGCGTGAAGATGAAGGGCAAGGTGAAGCTGGGCAAGACGTCCACCAAGGCCCGCATGCTGCACGTGTCGCAGTCGGATACGTTCGACGTGCTCCTCAAGCGCCTCAACAAGCTGTCCAGCAACTTCGTCGCCGAGCAGCTCCTCAAGACGATGGGAGCCGAGCTGCGCGGCTCGCCGGGCTCCTTCACCAAGGGCGTGGACGTGGTGGAGCAGTTCCTGGAGCGCGACGTGGGCATCCCTCGCGGCACCTACGTAATGAAGAACGGCAGCGGGTTGAACGACGCCAACCGCTTCTCCGCCACGCAGCTCAACCAGCTGCTGCGGCACATGGTGCAGCGCTTCCCCTTCTCGCCGGAGTACCTGTCGTCGGTGCCCATCGCGGGCAAGGACGGCACGCTCAAGTACCGCTTCGAAGGCAGTGACGCGGTGGGCCGGCTGCGCGCCAAGACGGGCACCCTGGAGAGCGTGTCCGCGCTGAGCGGCTACGTGACGAGCGCGGGTGGGGAGCGCTTCACCTTCTCCATCATGGCCAACGACTTCGCGGGCCGCGCCGGCCCCATCGTCGCGGGCCTGGACGCGCTGGGCGCGGCGGTGGCCGCCACCGGCTCCAGCCTGGGGCCGTCCACGGCGGTGGCCGCGCTGGCGGACAGCGGACGGCCCTCCGGTGCCGTGGACGACGTGGCCGCTCGAATCAAGACGTACCTGGAGCTGGGCGCGCAGCGCGACCAGCGCAACATCGGCTTCCTGCGCACCGCGTGGCGCAGCGAGAGAGATCCGGCCGTGCGCGCGGTGCTGGCGGAGAGCCTCTACCAGTCCAACCCGCACGACTACCTGGGCGCGCGCACGCTGCTGGACAGCTATTCGGCCACCGCCGAAGTGTATGGCCGGCTGAAGGACGTGGCGCGGGTGCTGTCCGTGGAGGTGCCGGGCGTCAGCAGCATGGTGGAGCTGGCGGCGGGCGGAAACGCGGAGGCGCTGGCCCGAGTGCTGGAGCTGGCGGGCGCGGCGGGCACGGACACGCAGGCCCAGACGGAGATGGCCGAGGCCCTGGGCGAGGTGGCTCGCACCGCGCCGGAGGAGCTGGTGGTGGCGCTTCGGGCCGCCAGCGCCGGTGACAGGGACGCGTGCACCACGCTGCTGGCGCGGGCGCTGGTGCAGGCGGGGCAGGCGGACCACCCCTTCTGGAAGTCACTGCGCCGCACGCTGGGCGCGTCGGATCCGCGGCTGGCGTCCTTCGCCAAGGGGCTGGACTCCACGCTGTCGCAGAAGGTGGCGGAGGCCAAGGCCCCGGCGAAGACGCCGGAGGGCTTCACCCCCGTGCAGATGGTGGCGCCCGCGGGCAACGCGCCGGAGTCCTCCACCGCCGACAACCGCCCGGGCGGGTAGGCCGGAATCCGCTGTATTTCTCGCGAGTTCCCTCCGGCCGGGCATGCCTCCCTGGCCGGGTGGCAGACGGGCGTACGACACCCAGGAAGAAGGCGGCTTTCTGGCTGGGTGTCAGTACCCACTGCTATAGGTGGGAATCAAACCCGGCGGGTGCGTCCGGGGTGTAACCGGTCCTTGGTGGACCGGTTCTCGTGAGAAAGGAATGCAGTCATGGCTGGAGGCGTGAACAAGGTCATCCTCATCGGCAACCTCGGGGCGGACCCGGAGGTCCGGTTCACTCCCGGCGGTCAGGCGGTGGCGAACTTCCGCATCGCCACCAGCGAGAGCTGGGTCGACAAGAATGGCCAGAAGCAGGAGCGGACCGAGTGGCACCGCATCGTCGTCTGGGGAAAGCTCGCGGAGCTCTGCGGCGAGTACCTGAAGAAGGGACGGCAGTGCTACGTCGAGGGCCGCCTGCAGACGCGCGAGTGGACGGACAAGGAGAACCGGAAGAACTACACCACCGAGGTGGTGGCCAACGCCGTGACGTTCCTCGGCGGTGGGGGCCGTGACGCCGGAGACGGCATGGGTGGTGGCGGGGGCGGGGGCGGTGGACGCCGGCAGTTCTCCCAGCCGCGCGGGGGAGACAACAATGACTACGGTCAGCCGCCTCCGGACGACATGGGCGGTGGCCATGGCGGCGGCAACGGCGACGACGACATCCCCTTCTAGGCCCGGCTGAAGCCAGCGGACCCCTGGAAATGAAACCGGCCGCTCCCCGGAAGTCTCGGGGGCGGCCGGTGTGCTTCGTGCGCCTGGACTGCCAGGCCCGGGAGCGCCGGGCCCGGTCCGCGTCACGGAGGGGTGGCACCCACGGGGCTGAAGGCGGCGCCCGCGGTGTAGAGCGCGTAGATGACCGCCCAGCTCATCGCCGTCAGGACCAGGAAGAGGATGATGACCACCGGCTCGAACTTGCGCATGGAGCGCTCGCTGGAGAGCAGACCCCAGCCCATGGCGAAGCCCTGGAGGCCGTTGGCCAGGTGGTACGAGGTGCCCAGCGTGCCCAGCAGGTAGACGAACAGGGTGGGCGCGTGGTGGTGCATCTCCCGGGCGATGTCATCGAACGCCTCCGGGTGTCCCAGCACCAGCCGCGGGTAGAGGAAGGCGAGCCAGATGTGGGCGCCCAGGAAGGCCAGCACGCCCACCGCGGTGATGCGCTGGAGGATGTACTTGAGGTTGCCGTAGTTGTTGTAGCGGACGTTGTTCGGCTTGAAGCTGAACAGGCGCACCAGCCCCCAGCCGGTGTGCATCAGCAGCGGCAGCAGGACGATGATGAACGTGAAGACCTGGGAGAACGGGTTGGCGTACGTCGTCACCGACTTCTGCCAGGCGTCCGCGCCGTTGAAGGCGGAGAGGTTGTCCCACAGGTGGTTGACGACCCAGATGGACAGGGGAACCACCGCGAGGAACGAGCCCAGGCGGGACTTGAGGAGCGGTGTCTTCGTCTCTACTGCGGCAGCGGCTTGGGTGCTCATCGAATCTCCAGCGGCGGCGCGCGGGCGTCTTGCCGCGTCCACGGTCGAGGGCAGGTGACAGTCGGACGGCGGTTTATAGCCGTTCCAGCGCCGGGGCTGGATTTCTTCCGCACCCCGGCATGCCAGCACACCCACACGGAGGCATAAGGCTGACCTTATGCGTCACCCCGGGCCCCGCTGCTGCCCGCCTGCCGGGCGCCGGGGCTCCCGCCTTCTGTCGTTGGCGGGCAATGCGGGCTCGGGCACGCTAGTTGCCATCGATATGTCCGACGAGCTTGTCAGTGGAATGTTGAAGAACACGGACCTGCGCGTGGTGCTCGCCACCACGACGGAGCTGTCGCGCCAGGCGCGTGCCACCCATGGCACCGCGCCCGCCGCCGCCGTGCTCCTGTCGCAGGCCCTCACCGCCGCCGCCCTGATGGGGGCCCTGCAGAAGGGCGACTCCCGCATCAACATCCAGGTGGAGTGTGACGGCCCCTTGCGGGGCCTCTTCGTGGATGGGGACACGTCCGGGCTCGTCCGCGGGTACGTGAAGAACGTCTACGTGGAGTACTCCGGGAGCGACGGGCACTACCATTGGCGCCCCGTGCTGGGGAACAAGGGCTTCCTGTCCGTGCTGCGGGATTTGGGCGGCGGCGAGTACTACCGCTCCTCGGTGGAGCTGGAGTCCTTCGACCTGGCGGCCGACCTGGAGCGCTACTTCCGTCAGTCGGATCAGCTCCCGTCACACGTGCTGCTGGCGCAGCTGCCGGAAGGCGGGGACGCGGAGCCGCTGGGCCGCGTCGCCGGCCTGCTTGTCCAGCCGCTTCCCAGCGCGGACATGGAGGCCTTCGCGGCGCTGGGTGAGCGGCTGCGCCGTGACTTCGCGCCCGCGCTCCAGGCGCACGGCGAGGCGGGGGCGACGGCCGTGCTGCGTGCGCTGCTGCCGGAGCCCGACTTCGAAGTCATGTCGCGTTACCCGCTGCGCTTCGGTTGTTCGTGCAGCAAGGACCGTGTGCTGCGCGCGCTCCTGGCCATGGGACGTGAGGAATTGACGGACCTGCTGGAGAAGGAAGGGCAGGCGGAGGCGACGTGCCAGTTCTGCACGACGCGCTATGTCATTCCTGGAGACGAAATCCGCGGCATGTTGGAGCGCGGCGCCATTTGACTTGCACGAGGCGCGACGGTACTTGCCGCGCGCCATGAGCTACTTCACGCAGTTGCTTGAGGGCGGCTACGAAGCCGTCCACCTGTTGAGTGATTCCAAGACGGGCCTGCGTGCCATCGTGGGCATGCACAACACGCGGCTCGGCCCGGGGTTGGGCGGCACCCGCGCGCTGTCCACCTACACCAGCGAGGAGGAAGCCGTCGCGGACGCGCTCCGTCTGGCGCGCGGAATGACATACAAGGCCGCGCTCGCGGGGCTGCCCCACGGCGGCGGCAAGGCGGTCATCATGCTGCCGCGCGGTGACTTCGACCGTGAAAGGATTTTCGAGTCCTTCGGTCGCGCGGTGGAGTCCCTGGGCGGGCGCTACATCACCACCGAGGACAGCGGCACCAGCCCCGACGACATGGAGCACGTGCGCCGCCACACGAAGTATGTCGTTGGCCTGAAGGAGCGCAGCGGAGACCCGTCGCCGGTGACGGCGTACGGCGTGGCGCGCGCCATGGAAGCCACGGCGAAGCACGTCTTCGGCAGCCCGGACCTGAAGGGCTTGCGCGTCACCGTGCTGGGCGTGGGGCACGTGGGCATGTACCTGGTGAAGGAGCTGCACCAGCGCGGCGCCAAGGTGTGGGTGAGCGACATCAACCCCGCCAGCGTGCAGCACGCCGTGACGCAGTACGGCGCCACGGCGGTGGACGCCGACGCACTGCATCGAATGGAGGCGGACATCTACGCCCCCTGTGCGCTGGGCGGCGCCATCAACGACACCACCCTGTCGCTGCTGAACGTGAAGGCGGTGTGCGGCGCGGCCAACAACCAGCTGCTCACGTCGCGTCACGGCGAGCAGCTGGCCCGGCGCGGCATCCTCTACGTGCCCGACTACGCGGCCAATGCCGGCGGCCTCATCAACGTGGCCCAGGAGTGGGCGGGATATGACCGGGACAAGGCGTACTCCCGCGCCTCCCTCATCTTCGACACCATCGACACGGTGCTGGCCCGCGCGAAGGAATCCGGCCTGCGCCCCGAGCAGGTGGCGGACCGGATTGTCGAGGAGCGGCTGGCCGGCTGAGCGCTCACGCACGCAGTGCGTGTGTTGGCGCGAGACAAAGGCGACGTCTGGGGTGTGGCCGGATGTGGCCACCGTGCGGTCCTCGGAGTATGACGGGGCCGCACACACACCCCAGCCGGAGTTCAGCGCCGTGGCGACCAAGCGGCAGAGCAAGCCCACCGAGAAGGCCTCTTCGAAGAAGTCCCCCACGTCGAAGTCGTCGCGGACGCAGGCGGAGAAGCTCGTCTCCATTCCCGAAGACCTCGTGCTGGCGCCCCAGGTGGAGGCGCCGCGCCAGCCGACGGGGAAGGACCAGTCCCGGGGCCGCTCCGCGTCCAGCGGCGTGAAGGAGCTGACCTGGAAGGAGTTCGACCGCGCGGTCCAGCAACTCGCGGGTTCCATCCAGGAGACCTTTGAACCCCAGGTGGTCGTCGGCGTGGCCCACGGCGGCGTCTTCGTGGGCGGCGCGCTGGCGGGGGCGCTCGGTTGTCCGTTCTTCCCCGTGCGCATCAGTCGCCGCAGCAGGGACCGGGGCAGCTCCACGCCTCGCACCTCGAAAACGCCGCAGCTCGCTGGGGAGATGCCCGCGGAGCTGAAGGGCCGTCGTGTGTTGATTGTGGACGACGTGGCCTCCAGCGGTGACACGTTGGAGCTGGCCACCGCCCTGGCGCGCGAGGCGGGCGCGAAGAAGGTGGCCACCGCGTGCTTGATGACCAAGCCTGGTGGCTTCTCGCCGGACTACTCCGCGCTCTCCAGCGCCTCGCTCATGGTCTTCCCCTGGGACTACGAGCCTTCCACCGGCGACGCGCGCTTCGACGAGGACCCGGACAAGGCTGGCGCATGAGCCTTGGCGCGGTGACGCCATGATTGTCGGGACGGCGGGCCACATCGACCATGGCAAGACGTCCCTGGTGAAGGTGCTCACCGGCATCGACACCGACCGGCTCAAGGAAGAGAAGCGCCGCGGCATCACCCTGGAGCTGGGTTTCGCCCACCTGACGCTGGATGACGGCACCGTGGCCGACGTGGTGGATGTTCCGGGCCACGAGCGCTTCGTGAAGGCCATGGCCGCCGGCGCCGGCGGCGTGGACATGGTGGTGCTGGTGGTGGCCGCGGACGAGGGCGTGATGCCCCAGACGCGCGAGCACCTGGACATCTGCCGGCTGCTGGGCGTGCGGGCCGGCGTCATCGCCCTCACCAAGTCGGACACGCTGGCGGAGCTGGGCCCGGAGTGGCGCGCGCTGGTGGAGTCCGACCTGGCCGCGCTCACCGTGGGGACCTTCCTGGAGTCGGTGCCCGTGGTGGCTTGCTCCGCCAGAACGGGGGAAGGGTTGGACGCGCTGCGCGCCGCGCTCACCCGGGCCGCGGAGGCGCTGCCCGAGCGGCCTTCGGAGGGGCCCGCCTTCCTGCCGGTGGATCGCGTGTTCACCATCAAGGGCTTTGGCACGGTGGTGACGGGCACGCTGCTGTCGGGAGCGCTGTCGGTGGATGACGCGGTATCGCTTCTGCCCGGACTGCCCGGTCCGTTGCGCGTGCGCGGGGTGCAGCGGCATGGCGACGCGGTGTCCGCCGTGGAGGCGGGACAGCGCGCGGCGGTGAACCTCACCGGCGTGGAGCCGGAGGCGTTGCACCGGGGCATGGTGCTGGTGCGCGCGGGCGAGCTGTCGGAGACGCGCATGCTCGACGTCGAGTTGACGCTGCTGCCCGCGGCTCCGTCCCCGTTGCCTCGTCGCTCGAAGCTGCTGCTGCACCTGGGCACCGCGCAGGTGGAGGCCACGGTGGCGCTGTTGGATGTGGAGCGACTGGAGCCCGGCGAGACGACGCTGGCGCAGCTGCGCCTGGGCACCTCCGTGGGTGCGTTGGTGGGCCAGCGCTTCATCCTGCGCGGCGCGCGAGCCCTTCCGGGACGAGGCGCCACGGTGGCGGGAGGCCGCATCCTGTCCATCTCCCCGCCGAAGCGGCGCAAAGGCGGCGCGTCGGCGGTGGTGCCCCTGCTGGAGGCGGACCCGGCGGGGCAGGTGGCCTGGCTGCTACGGCAGGCGGGCTATCGCGGGCTGACGCAGCCGGAGCTGTTCGGCCGCTCGGCGCTAGGGCCTCGGGTCCTCACGCGCGCGCTGGAGTTGTTGGGCGCGCGGGGCGGCGCGCTCCTCATCGACCGGGAGCGGCGGCTGTACCTCTCCGGCGATGTCTTCGAGGCGTTGCAGGGCCGCGCCCTGTCGCTGCTGGCCACCTTCCATGAGCGCGAGCCCCTGCGCGAAGGACTGTCCCGCGAGGAGCTGCGGCAGCGGCTGTCCTCCGCGCTGGACGCGCGGGCGTTTCTGCGGGTGTTGCAGGTCCTGGTGGAAGGAGGCCGGGTGGAGTTGGAGCGGGACGTGGTGCGCCTCAAGGGGCGCGGCCGCACGCTGAGCCTGGGGGACACCGCCGCTCGGGCGCGGCTGGCGGCAGAGCTGTCCGCCGCTGCCCTGGCGCCTCCCTCGCTTCCCGAGCTGGAGCAGAAGCTCCAGCTCCCCGCCTCCCGGCTGCGTGAGCTGTTGGGCGTCATGGTGGTGGAGGGGGCGGCGGTGCGCGTCTCGGAGGGCTTGTGGTTCGCGGCCGGGGCGCTGGCGTCCCTGCGCGAGCGCCTGGTTGCCCACCTGCGCGAGAAGAAGGAGATTACCACCCAGGATTTCAAGGAGATGGTGGGGCAAAGCCGCAAGTTCGTCATCCCCTTGTCCGAATACTTCGACCGGGAGAAGGTCACGCTCCGGGTAGGAGAGAAGCGGGTGCTGCGTCGCGGATGAGTACCAAGCGCTACAGCGAGGCGGAGCTTCGCGCCCTCATCGACACCTTCCGCAACCCCATGCTGGCGGTGGTGGATGGACGGGTGCTCGTGGCCAATGACGCGTATGTCGCGTTGCTCGGCCTGCAACGCGCCCAGGTGGAGGGCCGCTCCGTCATGGACTTCATCCAGCCAGAGGACCGCAGCCGCGTGGTCGAGCGTTACTGGCGGGTGGAGGCCGGTGCGCCGCTCCATGAAGGCTCCCAGCTCTTCCAGGTCCCCTGCGCGGATGGCGTGGCGCGCGAGGTGGCCGTCACCGCGTCCCGCTTCGTGTTGGAGCGCGGGGGAGGGGGCCTGCTGCTCAACTGCGTGCCCATGGAGAACCGGCCGCCGGAGATGTCGGTGGCCGAGCGGCTGGTGGAGACGTCCGCGGGGCTGGTGTCCGCGCACTCGGAGAACGCCGTCCGCCGCGTCGCCTTGAAGGGACTGGAGGCCGCGGGCTTCCGGGCCCGGTTGCTGCGCTGGGAGGGCGAGGGCTTGCTGTCCCGGGACGGGGAGCCACTGCCGGAGGATGCGCGCCTGGGGCTGGAATCGCTCGCGGACGGGCGCCCCGTCTTCGGCGGCGCGGACCAGGCTGCTCCCAGCCACGTCTACCTGCCCGTGGGCGGCCCCCAGGCCGAGGTGCTGTGGGTGGAGGGCCAGTGGGTGGCGCCGCATCACGGCTCGGTGTTGATGCTCTTCGCCAAGGTGGTGGGCGCCGCGCTGGCGGACGCGCGCGTGCAGGCGGAGAGCGCGCGCAGTCGCTGGGAGATGGAAGCGGTGGCGCAGGTGGCGCGCTTCGTCGCGCAGCCGTCTCCACCCACGCAGGAGGACTTCCTGGAGCGCGTCGCGTCGCTGCTCCAGGCGGACGCCGCTGCGCTGCATCTCTCGACGCCTCCCGAAGTCACGCTGACGCTGTCCTCCCACGTGGGCTTTCAGGACACGGCGGACGCGCGCCGGCTCACGGGTGTGCTGTCGTGTGGCGCGGAGGGCGCGCTGTCCTCGTCCGCGGACGAGGCTCCACTGGCGGAGCAGTCCGGAGGGCGGTTGGGGGCGGGCGCGGCGGTGTGTCTGATTCGCGGCGGCGAGGTGTGCGGGATGCTCCAGGTGCTGCGCGCGCCGGGGAGGCCCTTCGACGAACGGGACCTGCGCCTGCTGGGCACGCTGTCTGAGTTGCTGGTGACGCTGCTGGAGCAGCGCCGGCTGCGGGCCGAGTCCTCGCGCCAGTTGGCCGAGACGCGCCTCTTGCTGGACCTGGCACGCACCACGTCCGGCGTGCTGGAGACGTCGAGCATCCTGGACGTGGCCGCCGACTTCCTCGTCCGCCTGCTGGACGTGTCCAACTGCTACATCCTGCTGTACGACGAGGGCGCCCGGCTGCTGCGCGGCGCCGCGGCCTCCATCGCGCACCGCGACTACTTCCGCACGGTGGTGCTGCCCCTCCATGGAGACGGCCTGGCGGCGCGCGTGGCGCGTGAGCGCAGGCCCATCGCGGTGGAGGACGTGTCCGCCGCGGACGGAGGCTTCAACCCGGAGCTCGCGCACCGCTTCGACGAGAAGGCACTGCTGGCGCTGCCGCTCACCTCGCGCGAGGAGCTCATCGGCGTGGTGGTGGTGGACGACACGCGGGGCCCGCGCGCCTTCGGTCCGGAGCTCATCGAGCTGGCGGAGGCCACGTGTGGCCAGCTGGCGTTGTCCATCGCCAACGCGCGCCTGTACGAGTCACTGTGGGCCAGCTACGCGGAGCTGGCCGCCACGCGCGCGGAGATGGTGAAGCGCGAGCGGCTGGCCGCGCTGGGCGAACTGTCCGCGATTGTCGCCCACGAGGTGCGCAACCCGCTGGGCGTCATCTTCAACGCGGTGGCCTCGCTGCGCCGGCTGTTGGTGCCGGGCGGCGACGCGGCCATGTTGCTGGACATCCTGGGGGAGGAGAGCGACCGGCTCAATCGCATCGTCGGCGACCTGCTGGACTACACGCGTCCCAGGGACCCGGTGCTCCAGCAGGAGGACCTGGGACGCGTGCTCCAGGATTCGCTGGAGGCCGCGCGGATGCAGGGCGGCGGCGCGGACCGCTCCATCCGCATCCAATCCGACGTGGAGCCCGGCCTGCCGCCGGTACCCATGGATCGTCGCCTCATCCGACAGGCGCTGGTCAACGTGGCGGTCAACGCCATCCAGTCCATGCCGCAGGGTGGACTCGTGCAGGTTCGCGCGCGCCGTGAAGCCCACGCGGGGCGCGAGCAGCTGCGCATCGACGTGGTGGACCAGGGCCCGGGCATCCCCGCCGAGCTGCTCCACCGCGTCTTCGAGCCGTTCTTCACCACCAAGGCCCAGGGCACCGGCCTGGGGCTGGCCGTCGTCAGGCGCATCCTCGAGGAGCACCGGGGCGAAATCGCCGTGGACAGCATCCCGGGGCGCGGTACCACCTTCACCTTCCGGCTGCCGTTCTCGCAGCCTCCGTCCTTCCCATGACCGACGCGAACACTCCGCCGACCCGAGGAAGGCTCCTCGTCGTGGACGACCAGCGCAACATGCGCGCCACCACCGCCCTGTTGCTGCGGGCGGAGAACTACACCGTCTTCGAGGCCGCCACCGGCGAGGAGGCCCTGGCCCAGCTCGCCAGCGGCAGCATCGACCTGCTGCTGACGGACCTGAAGATGGAGCCCATGGACGGGCTCACGCTCCTGCGGCGCGCGCTGGAGGTGGCACCCCGGCTCCAGGTCATCATGATGACGGCCTTCGGCTCCATCGAGAGCGCCGTGGAGGCCATGCGCCTGGGGGCCTACGACTACGTCACCAAGCCCTTCAAGGAGAGCGAGCTGCGCTACCGCGTGGAGCGCGCCCTGGAGCGCGCGCGCCTGCTGCGCGACGTGGACAACCTCACCACCGACTTCAACCAGCGCCACGGCTTGTCCGCCCTGGTGGGGCGCAGCTCCGCCATGCGCGAGCTCACCACGCGGCTGATGCGCGTGGCGCAGAGCGACGCCACCGTCCTCATCCAGGGCGAGAGCGGCACGGGCAAGGAGCTGGTGGCGCGCGCGCTCCATGCGCACAGCCGCCGCAAGGCCCGCTCCTTCGTGCCCGTCAACTGCGCGGCCATCAGCGAGTCATTGCTGGAGAGCGAGCTGTTCGGCCACGCCAAGGGCGCCTTCACCGGCGCGGTGAAGTCCCGCCGGGGCCTCTTCGAGGAGGCGGACGGCGGCACGCTCTTCATCGACGAGGTGACGGAGACCAGCCCCACCTTCCAGTCCAAGCTGCTGCGCGCGCTGCAAGAGGGAGAGGTCCGCCGCGTCGGTGAGTCCACCGCGCTGCGCGTGGATGTGCGCATCGTCGCCGCCACCAACCGGGACATCGAGCTGGAGGTGCGCGACAAGCGCTTCCGGCAGGACCTCTACTACCGCCTCAACGTGGTGGCCCTCCGCGTGCCGCCATTGCGCGAGCGCCTGGAGGACGTGCCCGCGTTGGCGGAGCACTTCCTGGAGCGGGCCAATGCCCGCAGCCCCAACCCCAAGCGCCTGTCCGCCGCCGCCGTGGCTCACCTGATGAGCTACGGCTTCCCCGGCAACGTGCGCGAGCTGGAGAACCTGGTGGAGCAGGCCGCAGCGCTCGCGGAGGGCGATGAGCTGCTGCCCGAGGACTTCCCCGTGCGGCAGGGCCGCATGACGCCGGCCCATGGCACCCCCAGCGTCGCCTTCCTGGACGGGCAGGGCGGGGCGCTCGGGCGCAACGCCAGCGCGGGGCCCACGCTGGCCCAGGTGGTAGAGGAGGCGGAGCGCCACGCCATCACCCAAGCCCTGGAGCGGCACGGGGTGGACCTGGCGCGCGTCGCCGATGAACTCGGCGTTTCCTCCACCACCCTCTGGCGGAAGATGAAGCGGCTCAACCTTCGTCCGCCCAGCGAACTGGCCCGGGAATAGCCCTGGAGTAGGGGGAAGGCTCACCCATGTAACTTTCCCGCGGCCATGGATTCAGATCCGAAATGGACGGGTTCATAGGTGAAAAAGGCAAGTATCTGAATTCACTCGTCTTTTTCACTTCTGAAACTCCATTGCAGCCATGAAATGGAGCGATGGGGCAGGGGGAGCGTCAGTTAGTTCTTCAAGTGCTTGAGAAAACTAGAGTTTCTCCCCGCGAGGCGGCTGGCACGGCGACTGCTAAAGGAACACGCGGGACACATCGAAGCGAGGCTGAAGGCGGTTCCCCCCCACCCCTTCAGCACTTCCGGTGAGTCACCTTGAGAAGACCCGCGGCCCGGCACCTCTTTGGGGTGTCGGGCCGCCTTCTTTTCCGCGTCTGTAAGCCGAGCCAGTTCGCGACGAAGGGAAGCGCAGGTGGGTTCAACTGAATCTCAGTGGGTGCTGCGTCCCGGCCGGCCGGAAGACCACGCTGTCTTCGCCCGGCTCTTTCTTGAACTTGGGGTGGATGATCCCCCTCCCCCCGAGCCCGTGTGGGCGGCGGAACTCGCCCGACTCTCCCTGGTTGCGGAGGGCCCCCAGGGCGTGGAGGCCTATTCCGTGATGAAGGCCCTGGGGGACTTCGGGTTCGTGTTGCAGTTGGTGGTGGCTCCGTCCGCCCGGGGGCAGGGACTGGGGCGCCAGATGATGTCGCACCTGGCCAACCACCTGCGCGCACAAGGGTGTACCCGCTGGGGCCTCAACGTGAAGCGGGACAACGTGCCCGCGCTCGCGCTCTACACCTCGCTGGGCATGCGGCCGGCGCGCGAGGCCACCACGTTGCGGGTGACGCGGGCGCACCTGGCGGCGCTCCCCCCCGCGTCACCGGACGGGGCCGTGGTGCCGGTGTCGCTGGAGGACTGCGGCGCGCTGACGGAGGCCTTCGGGATGATTCCCGGCAAGCTGGCGGGCTTCGCGGCCAGTGACTCGCACCGGCTGCTGGGGCTCGTCGACCCCCAAACACCTGCACGCCGGTGGTTGGGGATGATGGACCTGCGCGCCTCCATGCCTCTCTTGTATCCCTTCTTCGCGGTGTCTCCCGCGCATGCGCGGACCCTGCTCGAAGATGCCTTCGCGCGCCTGGGTGAGAGCGTGTCCTCGCTGAATGTCTCGGTGACGGATGACGCGCCTCTGGTTCACCTGCTCCGCGAAGCGGGAGCACAGACGCGCCTCGATACGCTGGAGCTTCGCGGCCCACTGGTGGACGCGGCGCCCTGACTCACACGGGCGCTGAAAACACGACGCCCGCCCGAGCACGAAGCCGGGGCGGGCGGGGTGTGACGGCGGAGGCGGGAGGCTACTGGCCGAAGATGCTGCTGGCCTGCTCCAGCCAGCCCATGATGGGACCGGGGATGATGCCCAGAATCACGACTGCCGCGGTGGACAGCACCAGCGCCAGCTCGGTGGACCAGCTCTTCTCGAGCGCCTGCGCGCCCTCCGGCACCGGCCGCATGAACATGTAGACCACCACGCGCAGGTAGTAATAGATGCCCACCGCGCTGGAGAGCACGCCGACGATGGTGAGGCCGATGAGGCCCGCGTCCACGGCGGCCTGGAAGATGAGCAGCTTGCTCATGAAGCCGATGGTGGGCGGGATGCCACCCAGCGACAGCATGAAGGCCGCCATCGCGAAGGCCCAACCCGGCTTGCGCTGCGCCAGCCCGCTGAAGCGCTCCAAATCCCACGCGGTGCCCTTCTCCTCGTCCTCACGACGCTCCAGGACGGAGACGATGGTGAAGGCACCCACCGCGCTGAACGTGTACGCCAGCAGGTAGTAGAGGATGCCGCGCAGCGCCTCCGCGCGGGCCAGGTCCAACGGGGTACCACCCGTCAGCGCGGACGCACCCAGCAGGCGGAACTGCTCGCCCGGACCGGTGACGAAGAGGGCGGCCACGCCCACCAGCAGGTAGCCGGCGTGGGCAATGGACGAGTACGCCAGCATGCGCTTCACGTTGCGCTGCGGAATCGCCAGCAGGTTGCCCGCCACCATGGTGAGGAAGGCCAGCACGGAGAACAGGCTCAGCAGAATCTGCGGGTCCACGCCCTTGCCCACCATGAAGAACACGCGGACCATCGCCGCGAAGGCGGCCGCCTTCACGCCCACGCTCATCAGCGCGGTGACCGGCGTCGGCGCACCCTCGTAGACGTCCGGCGTCCACATGTGGAACGGCACCGCGGCGACCTTGAAGGCGAAGCCCGTGATCACCAGGATGATGCCCGCGTACACCAGGCCCGGCTGCGACGACATGGCGGTGGACAGCGGACCGGCCATGGCCGTCAGGTGGGTGGTGCCGGTGGCGCCGTACAGCAGCGCCGCGCCGTAGAGCAGCACCGCGGACGAGAAGGCGCCCAGGATGAAGTACTTGAAGCCCGCCTCGCTCGGCCGCGTACCACGCCGCAGGTACGACGTCAGCGCGTAGGTGGAGAGGGAGAGGACCTCGATGTTGACGAAGAGCGTGATGAGCTCGTTCGACATCGCCAGCAGGCTCATGCCCGCTGATGCGAACAGCATCAGCGCGTAGAACTCACCGCGCTCCGCGCCGCGCTTGCGCAGGAAACTCACCGAGCTCAGGGTCGCCAGCGCCAGGCCCACGCACACCACGAAGGTGAGGAAGCTGGAGAAGGGGTCCATCACGCCGAAGCCGAGCATCACCTCCTGGGGTGGCTCGAACATCGTCGTCAGCGCCATGGCGCCGGCCGCCACCGCCGTCACCACGGTGAGCACCGCCTGGTACGCGCGCGACGCCGTCGTGGAGAGGAACACCTCCGACAGCAGCAGGATGGAGGCACCCACCACCATGATGATGGCGGGCAGCAGCGGGAGGAAGTCTGCCAGGCTGAGATTGGGCAGGTTCATGTCGGAAGCTCAGGCGGCCTACTGCCGCGGCGAGGGAACGGCCGGGGCGGCGGCCAGCGGAACGGGCGCGGACGGCGCGGCGACGACCTGACGGGATGGCAGGGACATCACCTCTACCCGAAGTCGGTCCTCCTGCAACTCGGCCCCCGGCGTGCCCACGCGGGCGCGGGCCAGGAAGCGGTCCGTGGACGGCGCCAGCCGGTCCAGGAAGGGCTGCGGCTGCAGACCCATCACAGCGACCAGGACGATGAAGGGAAGCACCGTGAGGCCCTCGCGCAGGTTCATGTCCGTCAGGTGCTGGTTCTCCCGGTGCGTGATGCCACCGAAGAACACCTTCTGGACCATCCACAGCATGTAGGCCGCGCCCAGGATGACGCCCAGCGTGGCGAAGCCGCCGAACACCGCCGTCAGGTGCGGGTTGCCCGCGGCCTCGCCCAGGTCGCTCTTGAAGGTGCCCAGGAGGACGAGGAACTCACCGATGAAGCCGTTGGTGCCCGGCACGGCGATGGAGGAGAAGGTGATGATGACGAAGGCCGCGGTGAACACCGGCATCACCTTCGCGATGCCGCCGTAGTCCGCCATCAGGCGCGAGTGGCGCCGCTCGTACAGGTAGCCGAACAGGAGGAACAGCGCGCCCGTGGACACACCGTGGTTGAGCATCTGGTACGCGCTGCCCGTGGCGCCCTCGGCCGTAATCGCCAGGATGCCCAGCATGCAGTAGCCCAGGTGGCTGACCGACGAGTACGCGATCAGCTTCTTGATGTCCCGCTGCGCCAGGCACATCAGCGCGCCGTACACGATGCCGATGACGGCCAGCGTGGCCAGGAAGGGCCGCGCCTGCTGCGTGGCCACCGGGAAGAAGGGAATCGCGTAGCGCCAGAAGCCGAAGGTCCCCATCTTCAGGGTGACGCCGGCCAGAATCATGGAGCCGGCCACCGGCGCCTGCACGTGCGCGTCCGGCAACCAGGTGTGCAGCGGCCACATCGGGACCTTGACGGCGAACGCGATGGCGAACGCCCCGAACAGCCACGGACCCCAGGTGTGCAGCGTGGCGGCCAGCCCGGTGAGCGAATCACACGCGCCCGCGGGTCCCGCGGTGCACGCGCTGAGCTGACGGTTGGCGTCCAGCAGGCCGTTGTAGATGCTCGCGTAGTCGAACGAGCGGGCACCCACCGGCGCGCTGATGAAGTACACGGCGATGATGGCCACCAGCATCAGCAGCGAGCCGGCCAGCGTGTAGAGGAAGAACTTCACCGCCGCCATCTGGCGGTCCTCGGCGCCCCACACACCCACCAGGAGGTACATGGGGATGAGCATGGCCTCGAAGAAGATGTAGAAGAGCAGCACGTCCAGCGACACCAGCGCGCCCAGCATCGTCGTCTGGAGCACCAGCAGCGCCAGGTGGAACTCCTTGATGCGGAACTTGATGTACGTGGTGGACGCCAGCACCACCAGGGGCCCCAGGAAGACGGTGAGCAGCAGCAGGCTCACGGCCAGGCCGTCCACGCCAATGTGGTAGCTGGTGCCGAACAGGTCGAACCAACGCGCCCGGTACTCGAGCTGGAACTCCGGTCCGCCTGGCACGTACGTCATGTAGGCCCAGACCCCGAACACCAGGTCCAGCACCATGGCGATGAACGTGACGGTGCGAATCTGGCCGCTCTCGCCGGCCGGCAGCAGCGCCACCAGCGCCGCGAACACCAGCGGCAGGAAGACGACGAGGTTGAGCAGGTGGTTGTCGAAGAAGCTCATTGCATCACCTGGATGAGGGCGTAGGCCATCCCGCCCAGCAGGGCGATGGCCATCACAGCGGCGTAGGCCTGGGCGTCGCCCGACTGCACGTAGCGGAGCGCACTGCCCACGCGCGCCGTCACCCACGCCGTGCCGCGGACCGCCACGGTGTCGATGACGAGCGCGTCCACCACGCGGAAGAGGAGGAAGCTCATGAACTTCACGGGACGGATGACAATCAGCTCATAGAGCTCGTCCACGTAGAACTTGTTGAGCGCCAGGGGGCGCACCGCGCGGATGAAGGCGGGATCCGGCAGACCCACGCGCGAAGGGAAGTAGCGCAGGTAGAGGAAGGCCGCCGCGCCGCCACCCGCCAGGGCCACGGCCCAGGCCTTGAGGTAGTCCGGCACCAACTGCGGGCGGCTGGTGTCCAGCGCTACCAGCGCGCTGGCGTCGGTGATGCGCTTGGTCGCGCTGAACACCGGGCTCAGGAAGTTGTCGAGCACCGGCTGCGCCGTCATGTTGAAGAAGTCGATGCCGAACGCGTACCGCGCGGCGACCACGCTCAGGACCGCCAGCACCACCAGCGGCAGGGTCATCTGCCAGGCGCTCTCATGGGCGTGGGCCACCCGGGCCTCCTTCGAGCGGGGACCCTCGAAGGTGAGCAGGTACACGCGCGTCATGTAGAACGCGGTGGACGCCGCGATGAGCAGGCCCAGGTAGTAGACGAGGCTGGACACCCACTCCAGGCCCTGCAGGTGGTTGTGGTGCACGCCGTGCAGGATGGCGTCCTTCGAGAAGAAGCCGGACAGCGGGATGATGCCGGTGATGGCCAGGGTGGCGACCAGGAAGGTGGCCCAGGTCCAGGGCATCTCCTTGCGCAGGCCACCCAGCTTCTTGATGTCCGTCTCGTCGCCGTTGCCGTGCATCACGCTGCCGGCGCCGAGGAAGAGGCAGGCCTTGAAGAAGGCGTGCGTCATCAGGTGGAACACCGCCGCCCAGAAGATGCCCATGCCCACGCCCATGAACATGATGCCCAGTTGGGACACCGTGGAGTAGGCGAGCACCTTCTTGATGTCGTCCTGCGCGAAGGCGATGAGCGCCGCCAGCAGCGAGGTGAGCGCGCCGATGATGGCGATGGTCGCCATGGCGGTGGGGCTCAGCACCAGCAGCGCGGACATGCGGCTGAACAGGTAGACGCCGGCGGTCACCATCGTCGCGGCGTGGATGAGGGCGGAGACCGGCGTGGGGCCGGCCATGGCGTCCGGCAGCCAGACGTAGAGTGGCAGCTGCGCGCTCTTGCCCGCGGCGCCCAGGAGGAACAGCAGCATGGCCGCCGTCATCACGCCGCCGAAGGTGTAGCCCTCCAGCGGGCCCGCCTCGATGGGGGTGCTCAGGTCGACCTTGTCCGCAGAGCCGTCCACCAGGCCCTCGGCCATCTTCTCCAGGCCCTTGAACGTCACCGGGCCCTTCTTCTCCAGCGCGGCCGTGTAGTGCTGCGCGGTGGTGCCGGCGTTGTTGTAGTCCGCCGCGTTCGACTGCTGGGTGAAGGCGGAGACCAGCAGCACCAGCAGGAAAGTGCCGATGAGGAACGCGAAGTCACCGATGCGGTTGGTGACGAAGGCCTTGCGCCCGGCCCAGGCCTTGGCCGGATCGTCGTACCAGAAGCCGATGAGCAGGTAGCTGGCCATGCCGACGCCCTCCCAGCCCACGAAGAGCAGGATCAGGTTGTCGGCCAGCACCAGCGTCAGCATCGCCGCGACGAACAGGTTCAGGTACGCGAAGAACCGCCAGTACGCGGCGTCGTGCTCCATGTAGCTGGTGGAGTACAGGTGGATGAGGAAGCCGACGCCGGTGATGATGAGCAGCAGGATGCCGGACAGATGGTCCACCATCAGCCCGAAGTTCACCCGGAAGTCGCCCACCGAGAACCAGGTGCCGTAGTCGTACGCGAGCGCGTAGCGCACGAAGTCCCGCTCGATGCCGAACGGGTTGGGGAAGATGGCCGCCAGCCGACCCGTCTCGGGGTTGTGGTGGCTGGTGGCCCAGAAGGCCAACAGGCTCAGGACGAAGGAGCCGGCCACCGCCGCGCAGGCGACGAGCTGGACGTTGGCCCGGCCCATCATCTTGCCGAACACACCGCAGATGAACGCGCCCAGCAGGGGCAGCGCGATGATGAGCCAGAGCGAGGGCGCCAGGATGTCTGGCGCCACGGGTGCCGCCCGGAAGAATTCGACGAGAGTCATGACAGTGGCTCCTGGGGGGGCATCAGTGCTTCATCGTCCGGAGGTCTTCCAGCAGGATGCTGCCCCGGCTCCGGAAGACGGCGATGACGATGGCCAGACCGATGGCGGCTTCCGCCGCCGCCACCGCGATGACGAAGAAGGCGGACACGTGGCCGAGGTCGTCACCGCGCATGCGCGCGAAGGCCACGAACGTGAGGTTGGCCGCGTTGAGCATCAGCTCCACGCTCATGAAGACGACCAGCGCGTTGCGGCGAACGAGCACGCCGAACATGCCCATGCAGAACAGGGCGGCGGCAAGCAGGAGATAGTAGGTGATGGGAACCATGGGCCGATTCGGGGCCTCGCGAGCGGCTGCCTGCGCCGCCATCTAGCACAGAAAAATTGTCCGGGATGGGCGATCAGATCCGCGACTTGGCCACGACGACTGCGCCCACCATGGCCACCAGCAGCAGCAAGCTCACAGCTTCGAAGGGGAACAGCCACTGGGTGAAGATGACCTGACCCATGGTGGCGATGGTGCCGAAGGAGGCCTGGGCTCCCGTGCTCAGCGTGGCCGGCTCGGCGGGCAGCTTCAGGAGGATGATGGCCAGGACCGCGAACAGGCCCACCGTCGCAGCGCCGCCCGCGACGCGGGCCACCGTGGGCTTGCCGCGCGTGGGCGACTCTCCCAGGTTGAGCAGCATGATGACGAACAGGAAGAGCACCATGATGGCGCCCGCGTACACGAGCACCTGCATGACGGCCACCGTGTGCGCCCACAGCAGCACGTAGATGCCGGCCATGAAGAAGAACGTGGACACCAGCGCCATGGCCGAATTGATGGGGCTGCGCGCGAAGATGACCGTTCCAGCCGACAGCAGCGTCAGGAGCGCGAACGCCCCGAAGAGGATGAGCTCGATGTTCAAGACCAGTCTCCGAACGAACCCCAGGGCTTGTCGCCGAACGGGCAGCGGTGCTCACGGATGTGGGCCTCGAACTCGTCCCGGAACCGCATGAGGAACGAGTGCGTGGGCAGCGCCGCCGCGTCGCCGAGCGCGCAGATGGTGTTGCCCAGGCCGATGGGCGGGTAGGGGGCGATCGACGACGCGACGTTGGACAGCATGTCGATGTCGCCCGGCTCGCCGCGGCCCTCTTCGATCTTGCGCAAGAGGCGCGTCTGCCAGGGCGTGCCTTCACGGCACGGCGTGCACTGGCCGCACGACTCTTCCGCGTAGAAGCGGGCCACGCGCCACAGGCTGCGCACCATGCAGGTGGCGTCGTCCATGACGATGACGCCGCCAGAGCCCGCCATGGTCTGCTTCACCTTGAGGGCCTCGAACTCCATGGCCACGTCCAGTTCGTCCGCGCCCAGCACCGGCGCCGAGGAACCGCCCGGAATCACGGCCTTCACCTTGCGGCCGGCGGGCATGCCCCGGCCGTACTTGTCGTCGTAGATGAGCTCGGCGAGGGTCGTGAACATCGACACCTCGTAGACGCCCGGCCGGTTCACCGTGCCGGAGAGGCAGACGAGCCGCGTGCCGCCCGACTTGTCGGTGCCCAGCTTCGCGTAGGCGTCCGCGCCCTGCTGGAAGATGGCGGGCACGCTGGCCAGCGTCTCCACGTTGTTCACCACCGTGGGGCAACCGAAGAGGCCCACCACCGCGGGGAAGGGAGGCTTCAGGCGGGGCCAGCCCTTCTTGCCTTCCAGGCTCTCAAGCAGCGCCGTCTCCTCGCCGCAGATGTACGCGCCCGCGCCGCGGACCAGGTAGCAGTTCAGCTCGTAGTCCTTGCCCAGGACCTTCTTGCCGAAGATGCCCGCCTTATAGGCCTCGTCGATGGCCGCCTGCGTGCGCTCCGCCGGGAACTTGAACTCGCCGCGCAGGTACACGTAGCAGGTGTGCACGCCCAGCGCGTAGGACGCGATGGCGATGCCCTCCAGCATCATGTGCGGGTCGTCTTCCAGGATGTAGCGGTCCTTGAAGGTGCCCGGCTCGGACTCGTCGCCGTTGACCGCCAGGTACTTGGGCTTGGGGCTGTCCTTGGGGACGAAGCTCCACTTGAGGCCCGTGGGGAAGCCGGCGCCGCCGCGGCCGCGGAGGTTCGACTTCTTCACCTCGTCGATGATGGCGGCGGGCTCCATCTGGAGCGCCTTCTTCAGCGCCTCGTAGCCCCCCCGCTTGCGGTAGCTGTCCAGGGTCCAGGACTGAGGCTTACCCCAGGCCGCCGAGATGATCGGTTCGATCGTCTTTGCCGTAGAGGCCATGTCGATGACGTCCTAAGCCTAAGAAGGGTGGGGGAGGTTCAGCTCAACTTGGCGAGGATGGCATCCAGCTTCGCCTGGGTCAGGCTCTCGTGGTGATCCTCGTTGATCTGCAGGCAGGGCGCAGTACCGCACGAGGCCAGGCACTCGGTCTCTCGCAAGGTGAACTTCTCGTTGGCTTCACCTGCCTTGAGGCCCAGTTTCTCCTCCAGGTAGGCGAGCATCTTCTCCGCGCCCCACAGTGAGCAGGACAGGTTCGTGCAGACGTCGATGACGTACTTGCCCGGCTTCTTGAGGTGGTACATCACGTAGAAGCTGGCCACTTCCATGGCCCGCTCGGGAGTGACCTCCAGATGCTTCGCCACCAGCCGCAACCCTTCCGGGGGCAGCCATCCCTTGATTTCCTGGAGCAGGCGCAGCGCCGGGAGCATGCCCGCGCTTTTCCGATCCAGAGGGTAGTGGGAGATGATCTCCGCGATTCCCGCGTCGAACTTCTTCTGCTCTTCAGAGGTGAACAGGGGCTCCGCCATGGCGGGCCGGTACGTATTGCCCCAATGGCTACGTTGTCAACATAAACCCTCGAAGCTACACTGGGTTGCCATCAGCAAATTACCGAGCGATTTCAAGCCCTTGTTATGAACCCGGGTCCAGAGGACAAGCGCCAGCACCCCCGCGTCCCGGCTGTGCTGAGAGTGGACTACACGGACGGGCGCCAGGCCCGCGACGTGACGGAGAACCTGTCCCACGAGGGCCTGTTCGTCCAGACGGACCAGGCCTTCGTCATGGGGGACGAGGTCCGGCTCGCACTTTCTTTCCCGGGCCTTCTGGATCCGGTAGAAGTCAGCGGAACCGTGGCCTGGATGCGGCCAGCGGGCCCCGATCAGCCCGCGGGCGTCGGCGTTCGCGTGGAGCGCGAGCAGGACCGGCGGAAACTGGGTGACATCTTGAGTGCGGCAGGAGCAGACAGCCACGCGTCCCACGCAGAGCACGAGGGGTATCGTGTGCTCATCGTCGAGGACAACCCGCACATCATCGAGATGTACAGCTACGTGCTGAAGAAGCTGGCCAGCGGCGAGCTGCACGGAAAGGTCCCCCTGGAGGTCCACTTCGCGCCGGATGGGCACCACGCGCTGCTGATGCTGCGCGAGGACCGCTTCAACCTGGTGATGACGGACCTCTACATGCCGGTGATGGACGGCTTCGCCCTGGTGGAGCGCATGCGGGAGGAAGAAGCGCTGCGCACCATCCCCATCATCGCCATCTCCGCCGGCGGCAAGGAGGCGCAGGACCGCGCCATGCAGCTGGGCGTGGACATCTACCTGCGCAAGCCGGTGCGTTTCGTGGAAGTCCTGGAGACAGTGAAGCAGCTCTTGCGCATCAAGTAGGGGCGCGTTTTACCGCCAGTCATCCGTTGAGCCACGGCGTGGGGACGGCATAGAGTCCCATCCCCATGCAGAAGCCCGCCCTCAATCGCGACACCGTCAGTGGCGAGGCGCTGTTCATCCTCCGGAACCTGAGGGAGAACGGCCGTCTTGGACGCTCGAACAAGCTGGCAGACGTGAAGGCCGCACTCGAGCCGTCCGTGTCGCTCGAGTTCGACAACTACTTCTTCTTCCTGCGCAAGTTCCACTACATCGCCATGGACCGCGAGGCCCAGCTCAAGCTCACCGAGCAGGGTGAGCAGGTGGCGGGTGGGGAGCTGAACGAGCGCTTCTCCCTGGAGGTCGGTGAGTTCTTCGCCGAGCAGCTGGCCGCCGCCGCGGACGCGCCCCTGGAGGGCGCCGGTGGGGACGAGCCGCTGATGGTCCCTCCGCCCCCGCCGGAGCTGCTGCTGGACGAGGCCGAGGTCGACGGCGCGACGCCCCTGCCCTCCGGCCCGCCCGCGCCGCCGCCGCCCATGCCGCCGGTGCGCAGCTCGCGCTCGGCCATGCCCGCGTTGGATTTGGGCACGCCGTCCGCGGCCATCCCCATGCCGCCGCCGATGGCCGCCGAGCCCCGCCGCGAGGCCACCGTCATCGTCCAGGGGCCCTTCACCGCGTCGAACACCCACGCGCCATCCCCCACCCCTCCCGCGCCTGCCGCCGCCCCCATGTCTCCTCCCCCCACTTCCACCGCCGCCGCAGCAGCGCCCGCCGCTCCCGCTCCGAAGGGCGCCGAGCTGGACCTGCGCTACCAGAAATTCGACCCCATCGGCACCGGGCCGCTGGGCACCGTCTTCAAGGGGCGCGTCACCGCGCTGGGCCTGGACATCTGCCTCAAGGAGCTGAAGGACATCTTCGGCTACTTCTCCTTCCTGCAGCGGGGCGAGGTGCTCAAGCGCCTGAAGAAGGAGCTGTGCGCCCAGGCGCAGGTGCGCCACCCGGGCGTGGTCCAGGTGGTGGACCAGAACGTGGACGCCGCCCGGCCGTACTTCGTGCTGGAGCTGATGCAGGGCAGCCTGCGTGAGCGGCTGGACGCAGGTGGCGGCAACGGCGTGCCGGTGCCCTTCGCGCTGCGCGCCTTCCTGCAGATGGCCTACGGCCTGCGGGCCTCGCACGCCGCGGGCCTCACGCACCACAACATCAAGCCGGAGAACGTGCTCTTCGACACGTACGGCAACGCGAAGCTGGCCGACTTCGGCCTGGGCCGCGTGGTGGAGGTGGATGCCACCAAGGGCATGCCCCAGGTCTTCGTCGGCACGGGCGGCATGGCCTATATGGCGCCGGAGTTGATGAACCGGGGCGGCAAGGAGCCGGGCGCCTCCGCGGACGTCTACGCGCTGGGCATCCTGCTCTACGAGATGCTCACCGGGCAGATTCCGGGCCGCCGCTCGCCGCTGCCCTCCGAGGTCAACCCGGAGGCCCCCAGCGGTCTGGACCAGCTCTTCGACAAGGCCACCCAGGACAAGCGCGAGCAGCGCTACCCGGACGTGGACGCCATGCTGGAGGACTTCTACAAGGCGTTCCCGGACAAGGAGTTCCTCGCCAAGGGCGACCTCGTCATCTCCTCGGACACGCCGAAGGAGTGACGGACGAGCGGCCGGGCCCCGGCGCACTCGGGGCTCGCCGCGCACGTTGGGGGCTGCCACACTCCGTGGCGCCATGACTTCGCCCCCGTCCGAAAGCGTGCTCATCACCGTCACCGGGAAGGACCATCCCGGAATCGTTTCGCGCCTCACCGGCCTGCTGGCGGAAGCTGGCGCCGAGCTGCTCGACGTGGAGCAGGTGGTGGTGCAGGGGCGCCTCACGCTCTGCCTGCTGGTGCGTCTGTCCCCGGCGAGCGGCACCCTGGAGACGCTGCTGTCGGCCGCGAAGACGCTGGGTGTGACGCTGGACTTCCAAGCGGTCGAGGCACCTGCCGCGCCCGCCGCGTCCGCGCGCCACGTCGTCACCGCCGTGGGCCGCGCGCTGGGTGCGAGGGAGCTCCATGCGCTGACGCAGGTGCTCGCGGGGCACGGCGCCAACGTGGAGCGAATCACGCGCCTCAGCGAGCCGCATCTGGGCTCGGTAGACATCCACATCAGCCTGCCGCCGGGCCAGCCTCCCGACGCGCTCAAGCATGCGCTGCTGGAGCTGTCCATGCAGTCGGGCGGGTTCGACGTGGCGCTGCAGCGCGAGAGCCTGTTCCGGCGCGGCAAGCGGATGGTCGTCATGGACATGGACTCCACGCTCATCCGCATCGAGGTCATCGACGAGCTGGCGCGCGCGCATGGCGTGGGTGAGCAGGTGTCGCGCATCACCGAGCGCGCCATGCACGGCGAGATGGACTACGACGAGTCGCTGCGTCAGCGCGTGGCGTTGCTTCAGGGCCTGGACGCGTCCGTGGTCCATCAGCTCGCGGCGAACCTGCCGCTGACGGAGGGCGCGGAGACGCTGGTGCGCGTGCTCAAGCGGCTGGGCTACCGCACCGCAGTCATCAGCGGCGGCTTCTCCGTGGCGGCCGAGGCGCTGAAGGCGCGGCTGGGCATCGACTTCGCGTACTCCAACGAGTTGGAGATTCAGGATGGGAAGCTCACCGGCCGCACCGTGGGCCGCATCGTCAACGCGCAGCGCAAGGCGGAGCTGTTGGAGTCGCTGGCGCAGGCGGAGGGCATCCTGCTGGACCAGGTGGTCGCCGTGGGAGACGGCGCCAACGACTTGCTGATGCTGGAGCGCGCCGGACTGGGCATCGCCTTCCGGGCGAAGCCCAGGCTGCGCGCCGCGGCCGACACGTCCATCTCCGCGGGCGGCCTGGACAGCATCCTCTACCTGCTGGGGCTCACCGGCCGCGAGCTGCTGGAAGTAGGCTGAGGCGCTGGCGGAGGGCGCGCCCTACAGCCGCATCCGCGCCGCCAGTTCGCGCTGCTGGAGCTGGTTCTTCTCCAGCAGCAGCTCGAGCAGCGCGCGCAGAATCTTGGAGCTCTTCTCCTGGTTCTGCTGCACCGTCTGCAGCCGCTTGAGGTCCTCGTCCGTCCACTCGTTGACGGGCGTGCCACCCGCCAGAATCTCGTCGAGGATGTCCGCTGCGCTCGAGCCAGCGCCTGGCGCGGGGGGGCGCTCCGGTGCGCGAGGTGCGGGCGGAGGCGCCGCGGCGGGAGCGGGCGGGGTGATGTCGGCGATGCGCTTCACCACCGTGTTGCCGCTCATGTCGACGACCTTGAACTCGTCCTCGTCCTCCGGCGCGTCCGAGCTGCTCGGGCGCTTGTTGCCGCCAAAGCGCGTGCTGACGACGGGCTCCTGGCCGCGGTAGTGGCGGAGGATGGCGTGCTCGATTTCACGCTCGCCCGCCACCATGACGACCACACGGGCGCGGCTCTTCGCCGCCACCTGGTCCAGCGTGCTGAGGTCCGTGGGGTCCGCCATGGCCAGCACCAGCGTCTTGCCGTTGTCCTTGAGCGACACCGGGAAGACGGCCTTCTGCTCGGCGAGGCTCACGTCCACGCGCGAAAGCGCGCCCGCGTCGCGCGTGACGTTGCCCAACTGGATGCGCTGCATTCCCAGGCCCTGGCAGATGGCCTCGGTGATGACGTCATCGGTGGCCAGACCCAGGTCCGCGATGATGCGCGACAGACGTCCGCCCCACTGGTCATGGGTGGCCAGTGCGCTGCGCAGCTGCAAGTCGTCGATGACGCGTGCCTTGACGAGGATGTCGCCAATGCGATTCCGGGAAGGAGAGGCCATGGCTCGGCATTCTACCGTCTAGATGCGCGGACGCTGAGTCCGCGATGAGGAGGCCCAGCCATGCAGCCCTTCGCGGAAGCCGCCGCCGAGCTTTGCCCCTACTGCGGTGAGGAAGTGGAGGTCGCAGTGGACCCCATTGGTGTGGCCTCGGAGACGTACATCGAGGACTGCCCGGTGTGCTGCCGTCCCTGGACGGTGCAGGTGTCCCGCGACGAGGAGAGCTTCGCCGTGCACCTGGGCCGCGACGACGACTGAGGCGGCCTGGAGGGCAGGCAGGCGGGCGTGAAACGCAGCGCCGGCGAAGGCGCCGGGGCGTTGCTTGACACGTTCCGAAGCATGGTTCTCTTGAGTTTTGTGAGGCGGCGCTGGAGCCCCGGTGGGGGGCACCGCGGCGACCGCGAACCAGAACAACCCAGGCTCATTCATGCCGTGCGTCCGCGAGGACGTCACGAACAGGAGACGACCATGCAGACTCGCAATCCGTTCAACTCCGCCGTCGTGGTGAACCCGCTGATGCGTGACGTCGATGCGCTCTTCCGCGAGCTGACGCAGCCCGTGTGGCGTCAGGCTCCGCGTGAGCGGACGCTGGCCGCGGACATCACCGAATCCGAGAGCGGCCTCACCCTCCAGCTGGACATGCCCGGGCTGGACGCGAAGGCCATCCAGGTGACGGTGGAGAAGGACATCCTCACCGTGCAGGCCGAGCGCAAGGCCGAGCCGCGCGCGGAGGGCGTCAACGTGCGCCGCCAGGAACGCGCCTTCGGGACACTCGCCCGCTCCTTCGCGCTGCCTGACACGGTGGACGCAAGCCGGGTGGATGCTCGCTACGAGCAAGGCGTGCTGACGCTGACGCTGCCTCGGCGCGAGGAGTCCAAGCCCCGCGTCATCGAAGTCAAGGTCCAGGGCTGAAGCCGCGGGCGCACACCGCGGGCCAGGGAGGTCACCTGCCTCCCACTGAAATCCCTGCCCAGGGCTTCCGCGAGCAAGGCGGAAGCCCTGCCTGTCCTACCGCTTGGCGCTGAGCGCCAGCGGAACGCGGAACAGCTCCAGCACCTGCTGCACGTCCAGCGGCTTGGCCATGCACGCCAGCGCGCCGGCCTGCTTGGACTGCTCCACGACCTCGGGCGTATGCGCGGACGTCATGGTGATGAGCCGCACGCCCTCCATCTGCTTGCGCGCGCGGATGCGGCGGCAGACTTCCAGGCCGTCGATGTCCGGCATGTTGAGGTCGATGATCATGCCGTGCGGCTTCTGCTCGGACACGAGCAGCAGTGCTTCCACGCCGCTCGTCGTCGTCTGCAGCTCCACCTGGGCCGCGAACGGCTTGAACGCGCGCTTGATGGCGTCCAGCACCGGACGCTCGTCATCCACCGCGAGCAGGCGCACCGTGCCGCTGCCGAGCTCCTCGGGAACCGGCATCTGGTGGGTGATGAGGAACGTGCGCAGGTCCGCCGACCGCACGCGGCGGTGGCCACCCGGCGTCCTGAACGCCATCAGGATGCCACGGTCAATCCACTTGCTCACCGTGGACGGATCCACCTGAAGCAAACGACTGATGTCGTGCGTCGTGTAGAGCTGGTCCGTCATCGCCGTACTCCCCTCTTGCTGCATGATTCCGCTGCCCATGGAACTATTCACCTACCTTGAACACGGGTTTTCTTCAACCTCACTGAGTACCGCGCCTATCAGTCCCTCTCATCAGACCCACTGCGTCGTCCCAGCGGCCACTGGCCCTGAGACACAGCTCCACGAGTTCACGAGCGGCCCCTCGGCCGCCAGGACTCTGGGTAACGAAGTGTGCCTCGCGGCGCACTTCGGGGACCGCATCCGCAGGACAAGCGGAAAGAGCCACCATTGAAAGTGGACCCAGGTCGTTGTGGTCGTCACCCATGTAGGCGCAGGCGTCCAGGGGCACGTCCAACTGGGTGACCAGCTCTTTGAGCGCGGCCGACTTGTCACGGCGGCCTTGGAACACGGCCGCGAGGCCCAGCTCCCGCCCGCGCTTCTCCACGATGCCGGAGGTGCGGGCGGTGAGGATGGCGGCGGGCAACCCGGACAGCCGGGCCATGACGAGCGCATGGCCGTCCTTGACGTCGAAGCGCTTCATCAGCTCGCCGTCCTGGCCGTAGTAGAGGCCGCCGTCGGTGAGCACCCCGTCTACGTCGAAGACGAGCAGCCGCACGCGCGCAGCGCGGGACGTCAGCTCTTCCGTTCCTGGTCTGGAAGGGGCGTCCGTCAACATGGCTTGCTCGACTCCCTTGTTTGCTGACGCATCAACCCGGCTCGTGTCCCAACACCCGGCGGATGCTCAGCACGTTTCGTACCACGTCTTCAAACATCTGTGGATTCAGCGAACAGGGACCGTCACACAGGGCACGATCCGGATCTTCGTGGACTTCCGTGAACAACGCGTCAATCCCGGCGGCCGCGGCGGAGCGGGCCAGCAATGAGACGAAGCGCCGTTCGCCCGCCGTCTCACCGTTTCCGGCGCTGGGGAGCTGGACGGAGTGGGTGGCGTCGAAGCACACGGCGAGGCCGGCGTCGCGCATCTGCGCGAAGCCGCGCATGTCCACCACCAGGTTGTTGTAGCCGAAGGTCGAACCACGCTCGGTGACGAGCACGTTGGGGTTGCCCGCTTCGAAGGCCTTGCGCGCCGAGTGGACGATGTCCTTGGGCGCCACGAACTGCCCCTTCTTCAGGTTCACGCCCTTGCCCGTACGCGCCACGGCTTCCACCAGGTCCGTCTGCCGGCAGAGGAAGGCCGGTATCTGGATGATATCCACAACTTCCGAGGCTGGCCCGACGTGACTCGTCTCATGGACGTCCGTGAGTACGGGAACGCCCACTTCATCCCGGATTCTCTTCAGGATTCTCAGGCCTTCCTTGAGACCCGGACCTCTGAAGGACTTGCCACTGGTGCGGTTGGCCTTGTCGTAGGAGCACTTGAAGGCGTACGGCACGCCGAGCCGGCCAGTGATTTCCTTCAGCATCCAGGCATGGCGCAGGGCCATGTCCTCGGACTCGATGCTGTCGGGGCCGGCGATGACGAACAGCTTCTGTCCCTGGCCGACCTTGAAGCCACACAGCTCGATGGGGTTGGGGGTGCTCATGCGGTCACCTGTCCGGCTGCCGCGTTCGCGTCTCGCTGGGCGAGCGCCGCGCGGATGAAGCCGGAGAAGAGGGGGTGGGGTGCGAAGGGCTTGCTCTTGAATTCAGGGTGGAACTGGCAGCCGATGAAGTAGGGGTGGTCGGCGAGCTCAATCATCTCCACCAGGTTGAGCTCGGGGTTGGTGCCGGAGATGACCAGCCCCGCCTCCTGCAGCTTGCTACGGTACGCGTTGTTCACTTCGTAGCGGTGGCGGTGGCGCTCCTGGATGGTGTCCTGCCCGTAGAGCTGGTGGGCGAGCGAGCCGGGCTTCAGCGCACAGGCATAGCTGCCCAGGCGCATGGTGCCGCCCTTGTCCTGCACCTTCACCTGGCTCTCCATGAGCGTCACCACCGGGTGCGGCGTGTGCTCGTTGAACTCCAGGCTGTTGGCGGCGGACAGGCCCAGCACGCCTCGGCTGAACTCCACCACGGCCATCTGCAGGCCCAGGCAGATGCCGAAGAAAGGCACCTTCTTCTCACGCGCGTAGCGGACGGCGGCAATCTTGCCCTCGGTGCCGCGCACGCCGAAGCCGCCGGGCACCAGGATGGCGTCCACGCCGGCCAGCAGCTTCTCCGCGCCCTGCTCCTCGACGTCCTGGCTGTCGACGAAGTGCAGGTTCACCTTCACGTCGTTGGCGATGCCGCCGTGCAGCAGCGCCTCGTTGAGGCTCTTGTAGCTCTCCGTGAGGTTGACGTACTTGCCGACAATCGCGATGCGGACCTGACCGCGCGCGGGCTCGTACACCTTGCGGATGATGTTCTCCCAGCGCTCCAGGTGCGGCGCCCGGCTCCAGATGTTGAGGACCTCCGCGAGCCGCTCGTCCAGGCCCTGGCGGTGCAGCTCCAGCGGCAGCTCGTAGATGCTGCGCACGTCCGGCGACGTGAAGACGCTGCGCGTGTCCACGTTGCAGAACATGGCAATCTTGTCCTTCAGCTCGCGGGACACCTCGCGGTCGGTGCGGCACACGAGGAAGTCGGGCTGGATGCCAATCTCCCGCAGCTTCATCACCGAGTGCTGCGTGGGCTTGGTCTTCACCTCGCCGGCCGCGCCGATGTACGGCAAGAGCGTGAGGTGGACGTAGACGACGTTCTCACTGCCCACGTCGTAGCGCATCTGCCGGATGGCCTCGAGGAAGGGCAGCGACTCGATGTCGCCCACGGTGCCACCCACCTCGACGATGACGACGTCCGCGTCCTGCGCCGCCTGGCGGATGCTGGACTTGATTTCGTCGGTGATGTGCGGAATCACCTGGACCGTCTTGCCCAGGTACTCGCCCCGCCGCTCCTTCATGATGACGGCGTGGTAGATGCGGCCGGACGTGAAGTTGTTGAGCCGGCTCATCCGCGCGTTGGTGAACCGCTCGTAGTGGCCGAGGTCCATGTCCGTCTCACCGCCGTCCTCGGTGACGAACACCTCGCCGTGCTGGAACGGGCTCATCGTGCCCGGGTCCACGTTGATGTAGGGGTCCAGCTTGATGAGGGTGACGGCCAGCCCACGGTTCTCCAGCAGGGCGCCAATCGACGCAGAGGCGAGGCCCTTGCCGAGGGAGCTGACCACTCCGCCCGTCACGAAGATGAACTTGGTTTTCTTGGAGCGCATGTCCCGTTCTGCCTACTGAGGCAGGGATGCGTCAATTATTCTGTTTCCGGTGGACGGCCGCCCGCTGGGGGCCGAGGGGCGGCGTCAGTTGCCGTCCCAACCACCCGGCCGGGCGACCGCGAACTCCTGGGCGTTCGGCTGCCCCACGCGGAACTTGCGCAAATCGCAGTTCCGGCAGCTCCAGCCCTCCCAGCCCCGCTTCACCACCAGGTGCAGGCAGGCGTCGTAGTTGGGGCAGAAGAGGTTGCGCTGCGAGTCCACGGACTCCTCGTCCCGGAGGGCGGTGGGCAGCGGGCTGGGGCATGGAGTGATGGACACGGCGGAAACTCCCGGATGAAACGTGTTGGGTCGGCCTCTCCCCCCGGCGCGCTCCGAACAGGAGGGGTGGTCTGGCATTCCCGAGCAGTCGTAAAAAGGCCCGTCCCCCTCGCGGGAAACGGGCCCGGAACTGCCAGCGTCTGCCACCGCCTCGGCGCCTTTTCAGGCCAGCGAAGCGGAGGTAGACGCCTTGGAGTTGCTGTCGTTCAAGGCATCACCTCCTTTCGGAGCCCCAGACTTAATCGGGAGCCAGGAGGCGCGCCACTGTCGCAAGGTGCGTGGCGCGGCCGTGTGGGCTCCAGGCGTTCAAGCTGCGACAAACTGCCGCTCCACCAGTCGCCGGTACAGGCCCTCCTGGCTCATGAGGGAGGCGTGGGTGCCGCTCTGGATGACGACGCCGCCGTCGAGCACCAGCACCCGGTCCGCGTTGGCCACGGTGGACAGGCGGTGGGCGATGATGAGCGTGGTGCGGCCCTTCATCAGGCGCTCCAGCGCATCCTTCACCAGGTGCTCGCTCTCCGCGTCCAGGGCGCTGGTGGCCTCGTCGAGGATGAGCAGGCGAGGGTCCTTCAGCACCGCCCGGGCAATGGCGACACGCTGCTTCTGGCCACCGGACAGCTGTACGCCTCGCTCGCCCACCTGGGTGCCGTAACCTTCCGGAAAGCGCTCGATGTACGCGTGGGCGTTGGCGGCGCGGGCGGCTTCCTCCACCTGGGCGTCGGTGGCGCCGGGCCGGCCGTAGCGGATGTTGTCCGCGATGGAGCAGGAGAAGAGCTGGGGCTCCTGCGCCACCATGCCGATGTTGCGGCGCAGCCACTCCGGCTCCAGGGCGGTGAGCGGATGGCCGTCCAGCAGCACCTCGCCGTTCTGCGGGTCGTAGAAGCGCGACAGCAGGGAGGCCAGCGTGGACTTGCCCGCGCCGGAGGGGCCCACCACCGCCACCACCTCGCCCGGCCGCAGCTCCAGGTCCAGGCCCTGGAGCACCGGCACGTCGGGACGGCTGGGGTAGGCGAAGTGCACGCCGCGGAACTGCACGTGCCCTCGCAGGTCGGTCAGCTGCTCGCCGCCAGCGCCGATGGCGGGCTTGCGGTCCAGCAGCTCGAAGACGCGCTCGGCGGCGCCGCTGGCGCGCATGAAGTCCGCCCACAGCTCCGCGATGCCGCTGAACGAGAAGGCCACCAGCATGGTGTAGATAAGGAACGAGGTGAGCTCGCCCACGGAGAGGCCGCCGTCCACCACCAGCCGGCCGCCGTACCAGAGCACCGCGGCGATGGAGCCATATCCCGCGATGGAGGCCACGCCCATGAAGACGGAGGTCTGGAGCGCGCGCTTCTTCGCCAGCATGAAGGAGCGCTCCACGGCGACGCTGTAGCGCTCCACCTCGTGCCGCTCCGCGGCGAAGGAGCGCACGGTGCGGATGCCGGACAAGTCTTCTTCAGCCACTTCGCCGCTGGCGGCGAGCGCGTCCTGGGCCTGACGGGAAATCACCCGGACCCGGCGCCCGTAGAACACGCCGCCAATGGCCACGGGCGGGATGACGGCCAGCATCACCAGCGTGAGCTGGACGGACGTGTAGAGCAGCAAGCCCACACCGCCCAGGGCCGTGACGACGTAGCGCAGCATCATGGACACGTTGGCCGTGACGGTGGTCTGCAGGACGGTGGTGTCCGAGGAGAGCCGGCTGGTGAGTTCGCCCGTGCGGCGCGAGTCGAAGAAGCCCACCTCCTGGGACAGCAGGGCGCGGAAGAGGTCCTTGCGCAGCCGCGACACCACGCGTTCGCCGGCGTTGGTGAAGAGGTAGATGCGCAGCGCCATGGCGATGCCCTGCACCGTGAACACGGCGAGCATCAGCATCGCGAGCCGGTCCACCACGTACCGGTCGCGCGCGTTGAGGGCCTGGTCCACCAGGTCGCCAATGGCGCGGGGATAGGCCAGCGTGGCTCCGCTGCTGATGAGGAGGAAGACGGTGCCCGCGGCCAGTGGCAGCAGTTCAGGGCGCGCCAGCTTCAGCAGGCGCCGTATGGTGACGCCAGGGGAGGCACTGCTTTTCGAATCGTTCGCGGGGGAAGACACCGGCGGAGACTAACGCGAGCTTCCAACCTGCGCACCGGACGCCTGCGTGTGCGTTGAAGCGGTATTAATCCTCTCGAAACAAGTCATACGCCGAGTCAGGGGGAGTGCCATGGAGCAGCGTCCATTTGGAAGCACACGGGTGTCCGTGCCCGTCCTGGGCCAGGGGACCTGGCAGATGGAGGAAGACGACCGGGCAGGCGCCATTCGCGCCCTTCGCGCCGGGTTGGACCTGGGAATGACGCACGTGGACACCGCTGAACTGTACGGCCACGGCAAGGTGGAGGAGTCCATCGTCTCCGAGGCCATCGCGGGCCGGCGCGGCGACGTCTTCCTGGTGTCGAAGGTGATGCCGTCCAACGCTTCCTACGCGGGCACGCTCGCCGCCTGTGAGCGGAGCCTGAAGCGGCTGCGCACGGACCACCTGGACTGCTACCTGCTGCACTGGCCGGGTTCGCACCCGCTGGAGGAGACGGTGCGCGCCTTCGAGAAGCTGGTGGCGGATGGAAAGATTCGCGCCTGGGGCGTGAGCAACTTCGGGGTGGAGGACCTGGAGGAGGCGCTCTCGCTCGCGGGGCCCGGGCGCATCGCCTGCAACCAGGTGCTCTACCACCTGGAGGAGCGCGCCATCGAACACGCCGTCCTTCCCTGGTGCGAAGCCCACGGCGTGGCGGTGGTGGGCTACAGCCCCTTCGGCAACGGCCGTTTCCCCCGGCCTGACAGCCGGGGTGGGAAGGTGCTGGGCGCCATTGCACGCGCGCACGGCGTCACGCCGTACCAGGTGGCGCTCCGGTTCCTGGTGCGCGAGCCGTCGCTGTTCGCCATTCCCAAGGCGAGCCGGGAAGCCCATGCGCGCGACAACGCCGCCGCCGCGGCGCTGACGTTGACCGCCGACGAGCTGGCCCACCTCGACGCGGCCTTCCCGCTGGGGCCCGAGCCGGCGTCGCTGCCCGTCATCTGATGCCGGCGGCAAAGGCCTTGCGGAAGGCGGACACGGTGGGCTCACCCGGGCCCACCGTCACCGTGCCCGTTTCGCCCTCCACGGCGGCGCGGGTGTCGCGGCCCTTGAGGAAGCGCACGGTGGTGATGCGGCGCAGGACCTCGCGGCCCTGCTCCTGGGCCAGGGCGCGCAAGGCATGGCTGGTGACATTCACGGCGGACTCCAGCGCGCGGCGGCCCGGCTCGTCGTCCAGGCCCACCCAGTCCACCTCGAAGCGCAGGGGCTTGCCGCCCAGGGACGCCTCGCCCGGCCAGAACTGCTCGGTGAGGGCGTGGGGCAGCTTCTCCAGCAGCGTCACCACGTCCTGCCGCGTGGGGTTGGGCCGCACGAGCTGCGTCAGCTCCAGCAGCTTCTCCGCGTTGCCCACCGCCACCGCCACCACCGTGGACAGGTCCACGTAGGCCACCGACTCCGAGCGGCGCAGTCCTTCCTTGCCCAGGGCCATCAGCACCGATTCGCGGGGAACGTAGTCCACCACCTCGCCCGTCATCGAATGACCGTGCGCCAGGTGGAGCGTGACGGTGATGGTGGGCACCTCTTCGCCCGAGCGCGCCCGCGTGGCGAGCGTTCCCAACTGCTCCAGCACCCGCTCCACCTTGCGCGACAACAGCCGCTGAACGCCCTCCATGTCCTCGTCCTCCTGCTGCTGCTTGCGGGTCTCTTGCGCGCGCTGCGGTTTCGGGGGTGCGGGTGGTTTCGGGGCGGCTTCGGGCCGGGGCGGCTCCGGGGGCGCTGGCTCCCTGGCGACAGTGGGGGGCGCCGTGGCCGTGGGGGGCTGGGGGACTGCTTCTGGGGTGGAGGGCTGCCCGGTGGCGGGTGGGATGGGGGACTCCGCGTCCGCCTTCGCCGCGCCTCCGCCGAACACGTTCTTGAGGAAGCCCATGGTCAGCCGCCCCGCGCGCGCATGAGGGCCTCCACCTTCTCCACGTCACCGGGGAGGTCGACGGCCACCGTGTGCGAGGTGACCTTCGCGCAGCGGATGGGGATGCCGTGCTCCAGCGCGCGGAGCTGCTCCAGCTTCTCCGCGTCCTCCAGCGGCGTGGGCGCCAGCTTCGCCAGCGACAGCAGCACCTCGCGCCGGTAGCCGTAGAGGCCGATGTGGCCCCAGCGCTGGACGGGCGTGTTCGGCTCGCGGGCGTGGGGTACCAGGCTGCGGCTGAAGTAGAGCGCGTCGCCGTTGAGCGCGAGCACCGCCTTCACCACGTGCGGGCTGGCGGCTTCGTCCGCTTCGAGCGGGCGGACCAGGGTGCCCATCCGCACGGACGGGTCCTGGAAGAGGCCCGCCAGCCGCTGGAGCGCGGCGGGGTCCACCAGGGGCTCGTCTCCCTGGACGTTCACCCAGATGTCGATGTCTGGACGGCCGAGCGCCACCTCGGCGACCCGATCCGTCCCCGTGGCACAGGCGGGGCTGGTCATCACCGCCTTGCCGCCAAAGCCCTCCACAGCGGCGCGAATGCGGTCGTCATCGGTGGCAACCCACACCTCGTCGAAGGCCTGGGCCTCCTGACAGCGGCGCCAGACGTGCTCAATCATTGTTCGGCCGGCGATGATCGCCAGCGGCTTGCCCGGGAAGCGGGTGCTGGCATGTCGGGCGGGAATGACTGCAACGGTCCGGCAAGATTGCATGACCCCTCCGTCTATCGGGTTCGCGACGAATGCCGGCCCCCGGGATTGGACATTCGCATCATCGGACACTGGCCAGCGCGGCTCCAGTGCCTAGCTTTGGTCGCAACATGAAGAAGGTCATTCATATCGTTGGGGCGCGTCCGAACTTCATGAAGGTCGCGCCCATCTATCGCGCCATCGCCGAGCGTACTCCCCTGGAGCAAATTCTTGTCCACACGGGGCAACACTACGACGCCAAGATGAGCGACGTGTTCTTCGCCGACCTCGGCCTGCCCGCCCCGGACGTCCATCTGGGCATCGGGTCGGGCAGCCATGCGCAGCAGACGGCACGCATGATGGTGGAGCTGGAAAAGGTTTTCCTAGCCCACCCTCCAGCGCTGGTCTCTGTGGTGGGCGATGTGAACAGCACCATCGCGGCGGCGCTGGTGACGTCGAAGCTGGGCATCCCCCTGGCACACGTCGAAGCGGGGCTGCGCAGCTACTCGCCACACCAACCGGAGGAGATCAACCGCCTCGTCACCGACCGCCTGTCGGACCTGCTGCTGACGCCGTCACGTGACGCGGACGCCAACCTGCTCAAGGAAGGCACCGACCCGGCCCGCATCCACTTCGTGGGCAACGTGATGATCGACTCGCTCTTCGCCTCGCGCGAGAAGGCCGACAAGCTGCCGCTGCTCAAGGACCTGGGGCTCATCCCCCACGGCTACGCGGTGTGCACGCTGCACCGGCCCTCCAACGTGGACGACCCCAAGATTCTGGGCGGCCTCCTGTCCGCGGTGGCCCACGTCGCCACGCGCCTGCCGGTCATCTTCCCGGTGCACCCGCGCACGCGGAAGGTGATTTCGGAGCATGGCCTGAACACGTGGTTCGAGCGCACGCCGAACCTGCGGCCCGTGGAGCCCATGGGCTACCTGGACTTCCTGGCGCTCACGTCGAAGGCGCGCCTGGTGCTCACCGACTCCGGCGGCCTCCAGGAGGAGACGACGGCCATGGGCATCCCGTGCCTCACCCTGCGCGAGCAGACCGAGCGCCCCATCACCGTGGAGGAGGGCTCCAACGAGGTGGTGGGCACTGACCCGGTCCGCATCCGTCTGGCCGCCGACCGCGTGCTGGATGGTGAAGGCAAGCAGGGCCGCGTGCCCGAGTTCTGGGATGGCCGCGCCGCCGAGCGCATCGCGGACCTGTTCGCGAGCTTCCTGGGCGTCGAGGACCGGCCGATTCAGGCGGCCTCGGCCTGATGGCAATGGGCGGGTAGGGGCCCCGGCGCTGCGTGGGCCCGCCCGCGCGCCCGTCCCCGCCTGTGCAGGAGGGCCCGCCGTGTTAGAGCGCTGGCAGGCCCATGCACAGCGCACCGCAGGAAGAAGCCCCCGAGGGCTACGTCGACATCCGCTACGTCGTCGAGCCGAACTACGCGGGGTGGCGGCTGGATGAGTATCTGGGTGAGAAGCTCCGCCGGATGACGCGGGAGCGGCTCCAGGGCGTCATCCTGAGGGGCGTCATCTGCGAGGAGCGGCGCCTGAAGCCGTCCACGCCGGTGTATCCAGGACTGGCCTTCCGCATCCGCCGCCGCGCCAGCGAGGAGCCGGACACGCCCACGGAATTGCCCGTGGTGTTCCAGGACGACTGGCTGCTGGTGCTGGACAAGCCCGCGGGTCTGCCCATCCACCCCACGGCGCGCTACCACAAGGGCACCCTCGTCACGCTCCTGCGAGAGCGCTTCGGTGAGCGCTTCGCCGAGCCCGCGCACCGGTTGGACAGGGAGACCAGCGGCCTGGTCGTCTGCGGGCGCACCACGGAGTCATGCCGGGTGTTGGGTCGGCTGTTCGTCTCGCGTGACGTGCACAAGGAGTACCTGGCGCTCTGTGAAGGGCACCCGTCCGAGGACACGTTCACCGTGGATGCGCCCATCGCGGAGGGCACCGAGCTCATCCGCATCGCCGTGCGCATCGATCCGGTAGAGGGCAAGGAGAGCCGCACGCGCTTCCAGGTGCTTCAGCGCTTCACGCGGGACGGCGCGCCCTTCGCGCTGCTGCGCTGCTTCCCGGAGACGGGGCGTCAGCACCAGATTCGCATCCACCTGCACCACGCGGGCTTCCCGCTCGTGGGCGACAAGATGTACGGGCCGGACCCGGGCTACTTCGACCGCTTCAGCAAGCACTGTCTGGAGCCCGAGGCGTGGCCGCGGCTGCGCCTGCCCCGTCAAGCGCTGCACGCCGCGCGCATCGCCTTCCCGCACCCAGGCTCTGGCCAGGAGGTGGTGTTCGAGGCGCCCCTGCCAGCGGACCTCACCGCCTTCATTGAAGGCCGGCCCGTGGCTTTGCCGGCCTGAAACGCGAAGGCCCCCAGCCCGGAATGAAGCGGGCAGGGGGCCAGGGGCGTGAAGCCGGTGGTGACGTCAGGCGGTGAGCTTGCTGGGCTCGGCGCGTTCCTCGCCGAAGTCGCCGATGAGGTACTTGCCGGAGAAGCAGGCGGTGCAGAAGGTGCTGCGCTCCGGGTCGCCCACCGCACGGCCCAGGCCTTCCTGGGAGATGTAGCCGAGCGAGTCCGCCGTCACGTACGTGGCAATCTCCTCCAGGCTGTGCGTCGCGGCGATGAGCTCCTGACGGCTCGGCGTGTCGATGCCGTAGTAGCAGGGCCACTTCGTGGGCGGCGAGGAGATGCGCAGGTGCACCTCCACCGCGCCCGCCGCCTTGATCATCTTCACGATTTTGCGGCTCGTGGTGCCGCGGACGATGGAGTCGTCCACCACCACCACGCGCTTGCCCTTGAGCACCTGCCGCACCGCGGACAGCTTCAGCTTCACGCCGAAGTGGCGGATGGACTGCTGCGGCTCGATGAAGGTGCGGCCCACGTAGTGGCTGCGGATGAGGCCCACGTCGTAGGGGATGCCGCTGGCCTGCGCGAAGCCGATGGCCGCCGGCACGCCCGAGTCCGGCACCGCGATGACCAGGTCCGCGGCGGGCGCGGGCTGCTCCTTCGCGAGCTGACGGCCCATTTCCTTGCGCACTTCGTACACGTTGCTGCCGAACAGCGTGGAGTCCGGCCGCGCGAAGTACACGTGCTCGAAGATGCAGCGCGCCTGTCGCGGCGGCTCCGCGAAGGGCTTGCTGGTGCGCATCAGCCCGTTCTCGATGACGAGCAGCTCGCCCGGCTCCAGCTCGCGCACGATTTCCGCCTCGATGAGGTCCAGCGCGGTCGACTCGCTGGCCAGCACGTAGGCGCCTTCCTTCATCCGTCCCAGCACCAGCGGCCGGATGCCGTGCGGGTCCCGCACCGCGACGAGCTTGTTCTCCGTGAGCACCAGGAGGCTGTAGGCGCCCGTCACCTTGCGCAGCGCCTCCACGAGCTTCTGCTCGAAGGTCGCCTGCTTGGAGCGCGCCAGCAGGTGCAGGATGACTTCCGTGTCCGCGTCGGACTGGAAGATGGCGCCGTCGGCCTCGAGCTGCTGCTTCAGCTCGGCCGCGTTCACCAGGTTGCCGTTGTGCGCGATGGCGCACTGCCCGCCCGCGTACTGCACGAAGAGCGGCTGGGCGTTCTTGAGGGCGCTGCCTCCAGCGGTGGAGTAGCGCACATGGCCGATGGCCGCCTGCCCAGGCAGGTCGGCGAGCACCGGCGCATCGAAGATGTCGGCAACGAGTCCCATCTGCCGGTGAGCGCGAAGCCCCATCCCGTCAGAGGCGACAATGCCCGCGGACTCCTGCCCCCGGTGCTGGAGGGCGTGCAGTCCCAGGTACGTCAGGTTGGAGGCCTCAGCGTGCCCCACGATTCCGAAGATGCCGCACATGGCGCGCTGCCTTACTCCTTTCAAGCGGTGAGCGGAACAGGAACGCATGCCTCTCTGGTGGGTATTCCACCCGACGCCAGAGTCGTTTCATGTGGGCAGTCAGGCGTCCCAAAGTCCAGGCCCTGGGGGTAGTCTGGCTCGCGCATGGCATCCTCGCGACTGGCCCGCTGGCGTTCCCTGTTTCCCCTGGTGTTGCTTACCGTGGGGGCCGCGTATTCGCTGGCGTCCTGGAACTGGTGTGGCAGTTGGGCCGAGCGCGCGCCAGTCCTTGTGTCACAGGTTCATGGCGAAGGGCCGCTGCGCGCGGGCGCGGCGAAGGTGGCGCTCGCGCCGCCTTTCCCAGTGGTGGTGGCCGGTTATACGCCGCCACGGCCCGAGGCGGACCAGGCCGACGTGCCGCTCTACGCGCGCGCGGTGGTGCTGGAGGCAGGAGGGACACAGGTGGGGCTGGTGTCGTTGGACCTGCTCCTCATTCCGGACGTGCTGGCCACGCGGGTGCGTGAGCGCGCGCGGGCCTCGGGGCTGGAGGATGTGCTGGTCCTGGCCACGCACACGCATTCGTCGTTGGGCGGGTATGACTCGCGGTGGGTGGCCCAGCTGTCCGGCACCGGGCGCTACCGGGAAGACGTGGTGGATGCCATCACCACTGCGGCGGGGGACGCACTGGCCCAGGCGGCCGCGTCGCTCGCCCCGGTGTCGCTGGAGGTCGGCGAGGCGCGGCAGCAGAAGTTCGTCATCTCCCGCAGCGGTGGCGAGAAGCCGGATGGCGTCCTGACGCGCGCGGTGTTCCGGGGGCAGGAGGGACCGGTGGCGGAGCTGCTGCTCTTCGCCGCGCACCCGACGATGGTGCCGCGTCGCCGCGCCTACGTCGACCCTGACTACCCCGGCCGGCTCAGCGCGCTACGCGAGGAGGCGGGCAGCGGCGTGACGCTGTTGCTGCAGGGCGCGGGGGGTAATGCGACGGTGGCGTACTCGGAAGGGCAGGGGCTGGAGCGGGTGTCGGGCTTCGCGCATGCCCTGGCGGAGCTGGCCGGCGATGCGCCCTTGTCACCCGTGGGGGAGACAGTGCGGCTGTCCCTGGCGCGCGCCGATGCGGCCATGCCACGTCCGGACGCTTCGCGGTTGGTGCCGGCGCTGACGCGGGCGGCGGGGGACAACCTGCTGTGTGAATCCGCGCCGCGTCTGGCGGAGGTGGGCGCGCTGATGCTGGGGCCGCTGAAGCTGGTGGCGGTGCCGGGTGAGCCCAGCGTGGCCGCGGGCGTGGAGTTGCTGCGGCGGACCGGTGCCACGGGCGTGTTGGGCCTGGCGGATGGTTACGTGGGCTACGTGGAGACGGCGGCGAACGTGCAGGGGGGACTGGGGGAGTCCAGGCGCCAGTACTTCGGGCCCGCGCTGCTGGAGCGGCTGAGCGTGGCGGCGGAGTTCGTGGCCGGGGCGGCGGGCTTCACGCCTTGAGGCGGCCGGGCGCCGCGGAGGACTTTCCGCGGCGCGGCCGGCTCGAGGCTGGCTAGAACTTCTCGAACTTGGAGTCCTTCTTGCGCTTCTTGAACAGGAGCGCGGTGCGGCCCAGCAGCTGCGCGAGCTCCGCCTGGGCGCCCTCGGCGATGCGCGCCGCGGCTTCCTGGCGCGTCTCCGGGCCCTCGTTGATTTTCACCTTGATGAGCTCGTGGTCCTGCAGCGCCTGCTCGATGGCGGCGATGACACCCTCGGTGACGCCGGCCTGACCGACGATGACCACCGGCTCCAGGTGGTGTCCTAGCGCGCGCAGATGGCGGCGTTGCTTCCCAGTGAGCGGCACGTTCCTTCTCTCCTTCGTGGTTTCGGGTGGAGCCTCCTGGGCCCCACCGTCGGGGGGCGCACCCTACTTCTTCTGCGACGCCATGCGGATCTCTCGCTGCGCGTCGATGTGGTCCGGCTGAAGCTCCACGGTGCGCTTGAAGTGCTTGAGCGAGCCCTGTGCGTCGCCACTCAGCTTGGCGATGACGCCCAGGAAGTAGTGCGCGGGGGCGCAGCGCTCGTTGCGTTTGATGGCGTTCAGGATTTCCCGGAAGGCTTCGGGCTGGGCGGCCTTCTTGTCCGCCGCCGTGAAGAAGCGCGCGTAGCCACGCCACGCGTAGAACTCCGCTTCCTCCGGGTTCAGCTTGATGGCCTCGTCCAGCATCTTCACGGCGTCCGGGAACTTGCGCGCCTTCACCAGGATGCAGGACTTCTGGAACAGCTCCTCCGCCATGAGGATGCCGTTGATGTCCACCCCGTCTCCGCTGCCGCCGCTCTTGAGTTCCTCGATGTAGCTGGCGCGGCTGTTGTCGTCGGAGAGGGTGCGGTAGGCGTCGCCGATATACGCGAAGACCTCCGCCTTCAGTTTCTCCAGCTCCGGCGGCGCCCCCTGCGGGAGCGTGTCCGGGTGGTAGAGCTTGGCCAGGCGGAAGTACGCGATCTTCACCGCGCTGGCGTTCGTCTGCTCCGTCAGCCCGAGCCGCTGGAAGTGGTTCTGCTGCTTCATCGCCATCGTGAGCTGGCGCAGGGCGGGAATCTCTTCAGCACCCGGTGCATTCGCGGGCGTCGCCGCGGCGGCGGGAGCGGCTGGACGCTGCGCGCCCTGTGCGGACAGGGACGGCGGCGGACGGGGCTGGGCGCCGGGCCCGGCGACCGGGGGACGCGCGGCGGTGGCGCCGGGGCCGGCGGCTGGGGCCGTGCCCACCGGGCGTGGGGCGGTGGCACCGGGGCCGGCGATGGGCGGGCGCGCGGCGGTGGCACCGGGGCCGGCGACGGGCGGGGGCGCGGCGGTGGCACCGGGGCCGGCGGTTGGGACCGTGCCCGCGGGGCGCGGGGCACCTGGACCTGCCGCGGGCGTTGCTCCTGCCACGGGGCGTTGGGGCACGGCGCCGGTGGCGTGCGCCACCCCGGCGGGCTGCGGACCTCCCGCGACGTTCGGAGCGGCTCCAGCGGGACGCTGTTGCGCGGAGGCATTCGCGTGTGCGGCACCCGGGGGCTGCGGACCTCCCGCGACGTTCGGTCCGGCTCCGACGGGACGCTGCGCACCCGCGGCGTGCGGGGCCCCCGTGGCCTGTGGGCCCACATCCTGCGCCGTCCTGGCCAGTCCGGCGAACGACACCGAGTCCAGCTCCTTGAGCAGGAACGCGAGCCGCAGCAGGTGGTCCGAGTCCTGCGCGAAGTCCGCCAGCAACTGCGCGACCGAGCGCACGCCGTCGATGACCGTGAGCGCGCGGACCTCGTGCGGCGTGAGGCGCAGCTCGCTCGCGGCCACGACGCCACCGGACTTCATGATGGGAAGCTGGAGCACCGGGGCCAGCCGGCGCTTGAGGTCCGCGGAGGAAATCCGGCGCACCGTGTCGCTCAGCACGGCCCAGCGGTGGCCCAGCGGCATCGCCTTGTGCGAGGGCAGGTCCTTCAGCTCGAAGGTGAACGTCCCGGTCTCAGCCCGCAGGCCCCTGGAGAGAATGCCGCCCGCGCGCTGCGCCAGGATGGCGAAGGCGGTGGCCGGTTGGAGCAGACCCAGACCGAAGAGCGCCGTGAGCAGGTCTCCGCCAAAGCGCTCCAGCGCGAGCTCGGCCTGCTGAAGCTGCTCGGGCGTGAGCAGCCGCGCCGCGACCAGTGACGGTCCGAGCGCTTCTTCGGGATGGGACGAGTCGACGAACTCCGGGTTGCCCTTGCGGAAGTGAATCTGGACGACGCGGTCCGCCAGCGTCAGTGACAGCAGCCCTGTCTGCTCCCGCGCGGCGATGCGGCCATAGAGGCGGATGGGGGAGAGCTGCTCGAACTGGCCGAGGGCCGGAATCTCCGGTGCTGCGTCATCGCCCTCCACCGCGGGCACCGCCACGGGGGCGGACGCCGGGGCCGGGCTCGCGGGGGGCGCGCTCGGCGGACGCGCGGCTCCCGCCACGGGCGGCGGTGGCACCGCTCCGGGAGGACGGGCCTGCTGGGTGGGCGCCACGGGACGCCGCGCGGGGTCCACAGTGGCCCGAGCACCAGGACCCGCCATGGGGGCCGCCCCAGGGCCCGCCGCGGGCCGGACACCGGGACCCGCGATGGGAGCCGCGCCAGGACCCGCGGCTGGGCGGACACCTGGACCCGCGATGGGCGCACCTGGGCCCGCGCTTGGCACGACACCGGGGCCTGCCGCGGACCGGACACCTGGCCCCCCCATGACGGGCGCTCTGGGGGCCACGCCCACGGGAGCGCCCGGTGCGGCCTGTTCCGAGGCGGAGACGGGCGGTGCGCCCGGGCCCCACAGTTCGCGGGGAACGACCTCGCGCGCTTCCGGGAAGCGCCAGGGAAAGGCGAAGTTGAGCCCGTCCTCGGACATCTGGAGCCGGCCCTGGATGGAGCCGCTTTCGATGAGCAGTTCAATGGTCGGCAGGGTGAGGGGCCCCCACATGGTGCCCCTGTCGTTGCGGACCCAGTACTGCCGGACCTCACCCTCCGCCATGCGCGGCCTTGCTCCTTCGTCCTGCGAGAAAAGCGAACCCTACCGCTGTCCTCCGTCGCATCAAAGCAGAGCGCCGGAGCGCGAGCCCCTTACTTCGACTCAGGGCTCCGCGCCATCCAGTGCCGCCAGCCCGAGCGCTGCCAGGCACGCCGCATCCGCCTTCTGTTCAGCGGGCGGGTCAAAGCAGTACACCTCGCTGTCGAAGACCTTGCACAGCCCGTCCGGGGTGGACGCACAGGCCGCCTTCGAGAAGGCGTTGGTGCAGTTGTACCCACACACCGGGCCCGCCTCGGTGTTCTTGCACTGCGGCGCGGGCAGTTCGCGCTTCCAGGCGCACAGGGCGGCGGGGGACGGGTCGAAGCAGGTGATGTTGCCACCGGCCAGCTTGCAGACGCCCGCGGGCGTCCGGGCACAGCGAACCCCCTCCGAGGCGCTGATGCAGCCGTAGCCACACGTCAGTTCCATGGCGTTGCTGTTGCACTGGGCGGTGGGCGTGTCCTTGCCGTACACGGCGAACACCACGGCGGGCGGGTCGAAGCACTCCACCTCGCCACCCCGGCCCCGGCAGACGCCCGCGGGGGACTGTGCGCACTTCACCCGGCCGGGCTGCGTGGCGCAGTTGTAGCCACACGCCACCACCCCATCGATGCTCTGACACTCCGGCTTCGGCAGCGCCGCGCCATAGGCCTTCTGCACGTAGGCCGGCGGGTCGAAGCAGACCGCCTGCCCGTCAATCACCTGGCAGTGGCCCTGCGGTGTCTGCGCGCACCGCACCCGCTGTCCGTCCGACTTGCACCCATAGCCGCAGGACACCTTGCCGTCGATGGTGCGGCACGTCGGCTTGGACGGGTCCTGCGGAAGCGGAACCGAGCCCAGGGTGAGCGCCAGTACGGTGAGGAAGGAAGCGAGCACGGGGACCTCGGCGGGGGGAGCGGAGTCGTCCCGGCATTGACGCCCAAGGTGCGCGGTGACGCAAGAAGCGGGCGGTCATGGGCGGCGGGCCGGGCCCATGGTACCCAGGCGCCGCCCGCGAGGAGGTTCACCCCGGTGGACGTGGACGTCAGTGCGCTGCACCTCATCCTGCTGTGCGTCGCCGCGCTGATTGCCGGCATGGTGGATGCCATCGCGGGGGGCGGCGGGCTCATCTCCCTTCCCGCGCTGCTGGCCGCGGGCCTTCCGCCCCACGTGGCGCTGGGCACCAACAAGGGGCAGTCCGTCTTCGGCTCGTTCGCCGCGCTGGTGCGCTTCTCCCGCGCGGGGCTGGTGGATGGGAACCTGGCGCGGGTGACGTTCCCCTTCGGCCTTGGTGGGGCCTTCGGGGGCGCGGCGCTGGTGCTGCTGGTGAAGCCGGAAGTGCTCAAGCCGCTGGTGCTGGTGCTGCTCATCGCGGTGGCGGTGTTCCTCGCCTTCCGCAAGTCACCGCGTCCGGGGGACACGCCGGAGCCCGGGCCGCCCGCGCGCGCACGGGCCATTGGCGCGCTCATCGCGTTGGTCATCGGCACCTACGACGGCTTCTTCGGACCGGGGACGGGGACGTTCCTCATCGTGGCCTTCTCGTCCCTGCTGGGACATGGCCTGGCGCGCGCGTCCGCGGATGCGAAGGTGGTGAACTTCGCCTCCAACCTCGCCTCCGTCGCGTTGTTCGCCTTCAAGGGCGTGGTGCTGTGGAAGGTGGCGCTGCCCATGGCCGGCGCCCAGTTCGCGGGCGCCTACCTGGGCGCGCACCTGGCCGTGAAGGGCGGCGACAAACTGGTGCGCAAGGTGGTGCTGGGCGTGGTGCTGGCCCTGGTGCTCAAGCTGGGGCACGACGTGGTGACCGCCTGAGAGGCCGTCACCCCGCCGTCAGCCGATGTGCACCAGCAGCGCCTCACGGCGCTTCGCCACGGCGGCCATGAACTTCTGGAGCTCCTCGAAGTAGGAGAGCAGCTCCTCCAGTGGATCGACCTCGGCCTCGGGCTCATCCCATGTCCCGGGGTAGATGTCCTGGGCCTGCATGGCGGACGCGTCGTAGCGCGCGCGCAGCGTCTTCCCCGTCACCTGCTGAAGCGCCGTGGCCAGGGCCTGCACCTGGGCCGGCGTGAAGACGCGCGCGGTGCCTTCCTCGGAAGGGATGTCGCCCACGTCCTCGCCGCCACGCACCAGGAAGTCCAGCGGCGCGCTGCCTTCCCACGGCGTTCCGGTCAGCAGGTACTGGAGGCCATGCCACGCCTCACCGATGTCCAACTCCAGGAACGCCGAGCCCTTCGGGTCACCGAAGTCCTCGTCATCGTCGACGAAGTCCTCCAGCCGTTCGGGGGCCTGGAGCAGGGCAACGCGTTGGGCCTCGGTGGCGCTGCGCAGGGTGCAGAGCATCTCCATGGAGCTATTCCACCACCACCAGCTTGGCGTTGTTCTCCACGGCGGTGCCTTCCTTGGCGAACAGCTCCGTCACCTTGCCCGCCTTCGGGCTCTTGAGCTCGTTCTCCATCTTCATGGCTTCCACCACCACGAGGCCCTGGCCCTCCTTCACCTCGTCGCCCACCTTCACCAGCACCTTCACCACCTTGCCCGGCATGGGCGCGGTGACCAGCTGCTTGCCTTCGACGGAGAAGGCCGCGTTGGCCGCGCGCAGCCGGAGCCGGCGTTCATCCGCCACGTCGATGCGGTTCACCTGGCCGCGCAGGAGCACGCCAATCTCGTCGCCGTTCTCCTCGAACTCGACGTTGTACGACTGGCCGTCCACCAACATGGACAGCGTGCCGTGCTCCAGCGCCAGCGCGTCCACCTGGTACGTGGTGGCGCCCACGGTGATTTTGAACTGGTCGTTCCCCAGGGGCTCCAGGTCCACCGGAACCGCTTCCTTCTGGCCCTGCTGCTTCGTGAAGTAACGCATGGAAGTCCTTCCGAGCTGGGGGTTAGCGGCGCGTGCGCAGCGCCTGCTTCCAGGGGGAGACGCCGCCGTTGCCACCGTCCTGGCCGCCACTGGCGCTGGGCAGGGTCTTCGCGCGCTTCTGGTCCTTCTGGTACGTGTGCACCACGCTGGCCAGCAGTGCCATCTCGCTCAGCTTCGGGTCCTCCGCGCCCAGCAGCGCATCGTGCTGGCGGGTGAGGAAGCTGGTGTCGTAGTCGCCCTCGATGAACTCGGGGTGCGCCAGGATGGCCTTCAGGTAGCGGATGTTGGTGGTGATGCCCTTCACCACGTACTCGGACAGCGCGCGCTGCGTGCGCGCGATGGCCTCGCGCCGCGTGGGGGCCCACACGGACAGCTTGGAAATCATCGGGTCGTAGACGTTGGGCACCGTGTACCCGGGGAACACGCCCGAATCGTCACGCACGTTCGGTCCACCGGGCACGCGCAGGTACGTAATCTTGCCCGGGCTGGGCATGAAGTTGCGGCTCGGGTCCTCCGCGTACACGCGGACTTCAATCGAGTGACCGCGCGGCGTGGGGGCCTCGGTGAGGCCGAGCTTCTCGCCCTCGGCGGCCTTGATCTGCATGGCCACCAGGTCCAGGCCCGTCACCCACTCCGTCACCGGGTGCTCCACCTGGAGGCGGGTGTTCATCTCCAGGAAGTAGAAGTTGCGGTGCACGTCCACCAGGAACTCCACCGTCCCGGCGCCCACGTAGTTGACGGCCTTGGCCGCCTTCACCGCGACCTCGCCCATCTTCGCGCGCAGCTCCGGCGTGAGGATGGGGCTGGGCGTCTCCTCCACCACCTTCTGGTGCCGGCGCTGCGCCGAGCACTCGCGCTCGTTCAGGTGGATGGTGTTGCCGTACTGGTCCGCGAAGACCTGGATCTCCACGTGGTGTGGCTTCTCCAGGTACTTCTCGATGTAGACGGCGTCGTTGCCGAAGGCGTTGAGGGCCTCGCTCTTGGCGGCGCGCCACGAGGACTCGAAGTCCTCCATGCGCTCCACCTTGCGCATGCCCTTGCCACCGCCGCCGCCCGCGGCCTTGAGCATGACGGGGAAGCCAATCTTCTCCACGTAGGCGCGCGCTTCTTCGACGGAGGCGACGGGCTCGGTGGTGCCGGGCACCACGGGCACGCCCGCTTTGATCATGTTCGCGCGGGCGCGCGTCTTCTCGCCCATGGAGTCCATGGCGGAGGCGGGCGGGCCGATGAATGTCAGGCCTGCGGCGTCACACGCGCGGACGAAGGCGGCGTTCTCGGAGAGGAAGCCGTAGCCGGGGTGGATGGCATCCGCGCCGGCCTGCTTCGCGGCGTCGAGGATGCGCTGCTGCACCAGGTAGCTCTCACGCGAAGGCGGGGGCCCCACGAAGATGGCCTGGTCAGCCGTGCGCACATGCAGGGCGGAGCGGTCCGCCTCCGAGTACACCGCCACCGTGGCGATGCCGAGTTCCTTGCACGTGCGCATCACCCGGATGGCGATCTCGCCGCGATTGGCGACGAGCACTTTGCGGATCTTGGGCATGGGGCCCGTCTAGCACGGGGCGACCCTGTTTGCCGCCTCTACTTCCGGGTGTTGAGGTACTGCTCCATGTAAGCGCGAGCCTGTGTCAGCTTGGCCTCCACGAAGCGGTCGTCCTCGTCCGGCTCCGGCGGAGACGGCGGACCCGACCGTCCAGGTTCGTTGCCGAAGTCGACCGCGGCAGCCAACAGGTTGCGTGCCGCGTTGCCGCCGCCGAAGAGGCGGGCCAGCATGCCCGTCTCCACGTCCAGCCAGCGCGCCGCCTGCCGGATGACGTCCAGAACCTCACCTTCCACGGCCTTGGACGGGCGGCCCGGGCCGCTGATGCACGAGCGCGCGTAGCTGTGCTCGCGGTCCACGAAGAGGCCCAGCGCCCGGTCCCGGAAGTCCTGCGCCAGCGCCTGACTCATGGCGTCGAGCTGCTCTTCCAGGAAGGGCTGCTCGGACTTGCGCGCCTTGCGGCCAGGGGCGGGCGGGAGCTCCAGCTCGACGGCGTGCCAGCCGGCATCGGCCAGCCCCTCTGGCGGAGGCTCCACCCACTTCACCTCGGGCGTGGCCAGGTCCACCGCCTCGCAGACACGCTTGAGCGTCTGCCGCAGGGCGGTGAGGTTTCCTTCGACGTCGGAGAGAAAGAGGATGAGGCGACGGTGGGACAAAATGAGATTCCTTTCCTGGCCCCTGTAAGCCCGTTCGTCACCCCCAAATTTCCCCCTTCGCGCGCGCCTGCCTGCCCTGCTGGCGACAGAGGGCGGGCAGGCGAGGGCTGGAAGAAACCTAGAGCGGGATGTTGCCGTGCTTGCGGGGGAGGTTCTCCTGGCGCTTGTCCTTCAGCAGCTCCAGGGCGCGGATGAGCTTCGCGCGCGTCTCCTCCGGACGGATGATTTCGTCGATGTAGCCCAGCTCGGCCGCCTTGAACGGGGTGGCGAACTTCTCGCGGTAGTCCGCCGTCAGCCGGGCCCGCTCGGCGGCGGCGTCCGGGGCATTGAGCAGCTCGTTGCGGAAGATGATGTTGACCGCGCCCTCGGGGCCCATGACGGCGATTTCGGCGGTGGGCCAGGCGAAGTTCATGTCCGCGCGGATGTGCTTGGACGCCATGACGTCATAGGCGCCGCCGTAGGCCTTGCGGGTGATGACGGTGACCTTGGGGACGGTGGCCTCGGCGTAGGCGTACAGCAGCTTGGCGCCGTGGGTGATGATGCCGCCCCACTCCTGGTCGGTGCCGGGGAGGAAGCCGGGCACGTCCACCAGCGTGACGAGCGGGATGTTGAAGCAGTCGCAGAAGCGCACGAAGCGCGCGGCCTTGATGCTGGCGTCGATGTCCAGCACGCCGGCGAGCACCGCGGGCTGGTTGGCGACGACGCCCACGCTGCGCCCGTTCATGCGCGCGAAGCCGATGACGATGTTCTTCGCGAAGTGCTCCTGCACCTCGAAGAAGTGCTTGTCGTCGACGATGGCCTTGATGACTTCCTTGATGTCGTAGGGCTTGTTGGGGTTGCTCGGGACAATCGTCTTGAGCGACTCCTCGGCCCGGAACGCGTCGTCCTCGCACGGCTGGACGGGCGCCTCTTCCTGGTTGTTGGAGGGCAGGAAGGAGAGCAGCTCGCGCGTCATCACGATGGCGGCCTGCTCGTTCTCCGCCGCGAAGTGGGCCACGCCGGACTTCTGGTTGTGCGTGACGGCGCCGCCCAGCGCTTCCTTCGACACCTCCTCGTGCGTCACCGTCTTGATGACGTCCGGGCCGGTGATGAACATGTACGAGGTGTCCTTCACCATCATGATGAAGTCGGTGATGGCCGGCGAGTACACCGCGCCGCCCGCGCACGGACCCATGATGAGCGAAATCTGGGGCACCACGCCGGAGGCCAGGGTGTTGCGCACGAAGATGTCCGCGTAGCCAGCCAGGCTCTCCACGCCTTCCTGGATGCGCGCGCCGCCCGAGTCGTTCAGGCCGATGACGGGCGCACCCACGCGGGTGGCCAGGTCCATGATCTTGCAGATCTTCTGCGCGTAGGCGCCCGACAGCGAGCCGCCGAAGACGGTGAAGTCCTGGGCGAAGACGAAGACCTTGCGGCCTTCCACGGTGCCGTAGCCGGTGACGACGCCGTCGCCGGGAATCTTCTTGTCGCCCATGCCGAACTCGCTCGAGCGATGGGTGACGAACTTGTCCAGCTCGCAGAAGGAGCCGGGGTCGAGGAGCAGGTCGATGCGCTCGCGGGCCGTGAGCTTGCCGGCTTCGTGCTGCTTGGCGATGCGGTCGGCACCGCCACCCAGCTCGGCCTGCTTCTCCATCTTCTCGAGACGCGCGCGGAGGGGGTCCTTCTCGGGAGTCTGGTCCATGGGGCGCGTCTAGCATGATTGGGGCGGGGACGCGCTGCCTGGATTCCTGGCGTCCATGGCGGAACGCCTGGGGTCGTCAAGCACTGCATCCACCGCCGCCAGGTCCAGGCCGTAGCGCTGGCGGACCTCCACCAATGGCGCCTCCCACATCTGTCGCCAGGGTGCCCCGAAGAGCAGCCGGGCCCGTTGTCCCAGCAGCCAGCCCCGGACGATGGCGCGCATGCGCTCCTCGCGCTGGGAGAACGCATAGAGGAGGGTGTTCGTCAGGCCGCCCGCGAGGATGCCCAGCGCGAAGGGGCTGCCCACCTGGGCCAGGCTGAAGGCCTGGATGCCCAGCTCGCCCGCCACGCTCGTCGGAAAGCCGGTGAGGACGTGCCAGACGTCATGGGATTCGAGCAGGTGCGCGCGTACGTACTCCTCGTCGGTCCGCGCCTCCAGGTAGGGCAGTGCGTCAGGGTTCACCTGGTTCGCCTCCAGGTGGTCGACGAAGGCACGTCCCAGGGTGTGCTCGGGCAGGGCGCGCAGCGCGGCCAGGTGGAGCAGGCCCACGCGCGGGCGTTCGATGAAGGACTGGGCCGCGGAGGCGTGGCGCATCAGCCGCTCCACCAGCCGCCGCATCGCCACGGGGGGCGCGAGCACCGGGGCCAGACCCAGGACGTCCTGGAGTTTCTCCGGGTCGCGGAGGGCCCGTGCCATCCGCCATGCCGTCCACGCATACGCGACAGGATTCCACATGGTGCCTCCAAGGCGGGGGGACGCTGGGGCCGACCTGTCCAGCGTATGTGGGAGGCGCAAGGGCGGGGCGGGGTGGCCGCGGCCGTGCTCGCGGGTGGACATCCCGAAGGCCGAGGAGCGGACACTCAGGGGGCGGGCAGTCGACCGGGCCGCTTCCAGGTCCGTGCGCGCCAGGTGGAGGGGACGGAGGTTGAAGCCATAGGAGGGTCGCCATGCGTGCCGCGCGAGGTTCCTTTCAAATCGGCTCGTTCCGCGGCATTCCCGTCCGCGTCCACTTCTCACTGTTGCTTGTCCTTCCGCTGCTTGCGTTTCTGTTCGGTGGCGCCTTCCGGCGCGCGGCGGAGGTGGCCGAAGTCCCCCCGGAGCGACTCGGCGGCTCGCCCGCGCTGTGGGGGCTGGTGGTGGCGTTGGGCTTGTTCGCGTCCGTGTTCATTCACGAACTGGCGCACACCGTGTACGCGCTGCGCCGTGGCGGGACGGTGCGCTCGATTACGTTGATGATGGTGGGCGGTGTGTCGGAGTTGACGGAGGCGCCGCCGCGTCCCCGGGACGAAGCGCTGATGGCCGCGGTGGGGCCGCTGACGAGCATCCTGCTGGCGATGCTGCTCGGCGGCGCGACGTGGCTGCTCCAGGAGGCGCGCTCGTTCAACGTCCAGTTCGCGTTCTTCTACATGGCCAGCCTGAACCTGTTCCTGGGCGTGTTCAACCTGCTGCCCGCGTTCCCCATGGATGGCGGGCGCATCGTCCGCGCGTCGCTGGCGGGACGGCTGGGGATGGTGCGCGCGACGCAGGTGGCGTCCTGGCTGGGACGCGGGTTCGCGGTGCTGTTCGGCGTGTGGGCGGTGCTGTCGTTCAACCCGTTCCTGGCCGTCATCGCGTTCTTCATCTTCATGGGTGCGCAGGCGGAGGCGCAGCAGGTGCGGATGAAGACGACGCTGGAGCGTGTGCCGGTGGCCGACTTGATGACGCCGCGCCGGGTGGGCGTGGATGCGGGGGCATCGCTGGAGCAGGCGCTGTGGGACTTGCGGCGTGAACGGCTGTTGCTGCTGCCGGTGACGGAGGACGGAAGGCCGGTGGGGCAGGTGTCGCTGGAGACGGTGAGGGGCGTGCCAGATTCGGAGCGCATGACGCGCACCGCGCGCGAGGTGATGGTGCCCGCCGTGGTGGTGCGGCTGGATGAGGATGGGTGGACGGCGCTGCGGCGCATGGCCGAGGAGGAGAGGCCCCAACTCGTCGTGGTGGAGGCGGATGGGGCGCTGGCGGGGACGCTCGACGTGAACGACGTGCAGCGCGGTATGGAGTTGTATCAGGCGCGCGAGGAGCGCAGTGGTCAGCAGGAGCGGCGGTGGCGGCAGGAGCGGCCGGCGTGACGGGACTCATGTGGGGTTGAGGTGCTGGCTCGGTGGCCTCCTCCGCCGCCGGGGCGAGCGCGTCGGACGCCTCCCGCGGGGGCGCGGTGCGCGGTGTCGTTTGGCCGACAGCGGCTCCGGCGGTGTCCGCGAGCGCACCTCGATGCCAGGCGCGCGTCCCTGCCGTGGCGATTGAATCTGGAGGAGGCCCAGCACCGCCGGAACAGTCCACTCCGGCGATGTGTTACATGGACCTTCGGCACCAGGCAGGCGATGGCCGCGGCGGGATCCTCCCAGCGCGACTCCAGGTTTTCCGGCGGTGACCCTGGCGGCGTGAGAGCGGGTGGACGTTGTCGCAAGCAACGAAGGCGAAGTTTCTCGAGTCGGGGCCCTTCCTCCAGGACCTCCGGGCGCGGGTGGAGGTTTATCTGGGGGCGAGCGGGCGCTCGCCTCGTGACCTCCCGCGCATGTACGCGAAGACGGTGGTCATCCTGGGCTGGTTCGCGGCCTCTTATCTCTGGCTCCTCTTGGGAGCCTCAGGCCCGTGGGGGGCGGTCGCCGGGTGCGTGTCCCTGGGGCTGGCCATCGCGGGCGTGGGGTTCAGCGTCCAGCACGACGCCAACCACGGAAGCTACTCGGTGCATCGGGGCATCAACCGGATTCTTGGGTGGACGCTCGATGTCATCGGTGGCTCGTCCTATGTGTGGAGCTGGAAGCACAACATCTTCCATCACAGCCACACGAACGTGGTCGGGCTCGATGAGGACATCGATATCCAGCCGCTGTGCCGGCTGGCTCCTGGCCAGCGGCTGCACACGGCGCATCGCTTCCAGCATGCCTACATCTGGGGGCTCTACGCGCTGCTTCCCATGAAGTGGCACTTCATCGATGACTTCAAGGACCTGGTCACCGGACGCGTGGGACGGCAGCAGATGCCGCGCCCCGGCGGGCTGAAGCTGGCCGGGGCCCTGGGCGGGAAGCTGCTGTTCTATGGCTGGGCCATCGCGCTGCCGTTGTTCTTCCGCCCGCTCTGGCAGGTCGCGCTGTGTTACGCGCTCGCCTCGTTCGTGCTCGGGCTGACGCTGGCCACCGTGTTCCAGCTGGCGCACTGCGTGGAGGAGGCGGACTTCTCCCTGCCGCCGGAAGCCAACCGTCCCTTCTCCCGTGACTGGGCCACGCATCAGGTCGCGTCGACAGTGGACTTCGCACGAGGCAATTCGCTGGTGAGCTGGTACCTGGGAGGGCTGAACTTCCAGGTGGAGCACCATCTCTTCCCTCGGGTGTGTCACCTGCACTACCCGGCGCTTTCGCGCATTGTCGAGGACACCTGCCGGGAGCACGGCATTCGCTACCGGGCGAACGAGAGCGTCGGTGCGGCGTTGAAGAGCCATGTGCGTTGGCTCAAACGGATGGGGCAGCCAGCCATCGAGGGGGCGGTATGAGTGACGAGAAGGTTCGGTACGGGCGGGCACAGAAGTTCCGGCTCTCGGCCAAGGGCACGGAGGCCGTGGCCTCCTATTCCGCCGTGATTGAGGCGGCCAGGTCCGGCAGCGGCCGCGCCCAATTCGACGCGGCTCGGGCCAAGTGGGGCGCATCCCTCGGGCTTGCCGCGGATGACGGGCTCTATCTGGTGGAGTTCGAAGCGGGCGGGCGCACCGTCTCCGAGGCGGCACGCAACCTTGAGGACTGCGCCACCTCCGCGAAGGCGGTCAAGGACGCCGTCGAGCGGTTGTTGAAGTGCGGCATGCTCGAGCCCCTGCCCGCGCCTCCTGTGCCCGCGGCGCCTCCCCGCCGCTACTGGTAGGCCCGCGACGCCAAAGAAGAAGGCGGGCCACTCCCGCTCGAAAGCAACGACTCGCCGACGATGCGCTGGCTGTGGCGGATGCCGCCGTCGGCGGCGCTGTCATCGAACGTCTGGCTGAACCGCGCGCGCGTGTGCGCGTCCACTCCTGCGTGGGCCGCCACGCGATCGTCGGCCGGTGCCGCGCAGGTCGCGTCCTTCTCGGCGAAGCCCCAGCGGGTCTGGCTCCCATCTTGAGCACGCAGCCCGGAGAGAATGTGCGCGCAGGGAGGGCGAGCGTGAGGGCCATGGCGGCATCCCAACACTCGGGATGCGCCAGAGAACGGTAACCCGGCACGGTGAGTCTCTGCTTGTGTTGCCTACCTGGTGCGTTGCATATGGGATGCGCAGGGCGGCATCCTGGACACTTTCAGACGAGGCCGCCGCCCGGTGCCATCGCGGGCTCGCGCCACGGCGATGTGCCCTCGATAGCGGCGGGTTCGGAGGATTGCCGTGAGCGAGCCCGGAGGTTGGCGGCGTGAATGGAGGGTTGTCCATGAATGAGGCGCGTGTAAGCTGCTATTCATGGAAAACGAGCCATCCTTGCATTGCTGTGCGATGTGGGGCCCACTGGCAGCCATTGTTCTCTCGGCGCTGGGGTGTGGCGGGAGCGCTCATTCCACTGCGGCCCGTCAGCCCGTGTACCTGGCCCAGGCGCAGTGCGGCCCCATGGATTCGACGGTGAGCTGCTGCGTGAAGATGCACCCGGCCACGCCTGAGCGCTGCGGGCTGACGGCCTCGGAGGCGAGCAAGTACCTGGTTCCGATGAAGGCCGTCGAGTCCGCGTCCGAGGCCAGCGAAGAAGCCATCCCCGGGTGGAAGCAGGTGTGCATCGACGCCTATGCCCAGTGTCAGGAGCAGGCCTGGTCAGGCTCTTGTTACGACTGCTTCCGGTATTGCGAAGGGCAACACGAATGGCCCGTGGATAAGTGCCGCCGTCGCAAGGGAGGCGAGTGAGTCCATGGCCGAGTCGATTGATTGGGACCCGGTGCGTGAGCTGGCGCGTCGCGTGGAGGCCGGTGAGCCGCTGTCGCTGACGTCCGAAGTGCGCGCCTTGCTCCTTCGTTCGGCACGGGAGGTGGGCATTCCCGAAGAGGATGCACATGCCGCCGTCGCGGGCGTCGCCACGGCGACAGCGCTTCTTCACGAGACTCGCCGCCGCATTCGTGATGGCTCGCAACGTCTCATGCGCGCGCTGACAGGGGCCCGCCGGCTTCGGGACGCGGGCGACGCCGCTGGCGCGCGCGCGCTCCTGGAAGACGTGCTCGCGGTGGAGCAGGTGCCCCTCTATCGCGAGCAGGCCGAGTTGGCCCTGGACGACATGGAGTGAGTTGCCCTGTCACATTCGGACAGGTTCCCAGCGGCGATGAAGGGGCTGATTCTTCACGGGCGTCATGCCTGGCTTCGACACGCCAGGTAACAAGGCGTCGTGGGTGGGGACCCTCCGATGCCTCCGCCGCGCTCAGGCCGCCGCAGTGCTCACGCCGTAGTAGTGCTGGCTCAACTCCGCCTCGCTATTGAATCGCGGGTATTGCCCCTGCTTCAGCGACGAGGCATCCGGAAGCGCGTTGGCGTTGGTGCGCTCCAGCATGTCCGCCAGGAATCGCGCATAGGCCTCACGCGGCGCCACCCCCGGATAGAAGTGGTTCAGCGCGAGCCCCGCGACGTTCACCCGCAGCACCCGCGGTCCCTCGTTGGCGCCCCCCCAGGAGAGCACCAGGTCGGTGAGCACGGTTTGTCGCGGCGGCGTCCCCGGTGGCCCGGCGACGGGCAGCATGCCCACGGCAATCGCCAGCACTTCCGTCACGGCCATCGTCCGGCGTTGGCCATTGGCGGCCTCCACGGTGAGGGCCATGTCCGTCATGCTCACGATGCGGCAGGGGAAGACGCGCGGCGGCGCGGGTGGTGCGTCCACGGTGAGCGTTGGCGCAGCGTCCCGCTTCTTCCATGCGTTCTCTTTCAGCACCCGCGTGATTTCGGCGTCCAGCTCCCGGACCCGGTCACCCGCCGTCGCGGCTTCTCCCGTCAGCAGCGGCTTGGCGCGCGCGAGGTAGCCCGCTGCCCGCTCGAGGTCCTTGTAGTGCGCCATCCGCAGCTCCGTGGCGCGGATGAGTGCTCGCACCGCGATGATGCCCGCGCCCCCGCCCGCCACGCTGTACAGGGCTTCCGTCGTCTCCAACGAGGCCGGCGGCGCGTCTTCCGTGTCCAGCGCCCGCGCCAGCTTCCACGCGGAGGCGGGCCGCAGCGCGTCGATGGGCAGCAGCGAGACCAATGGCTCCATCGCGAACCACAGTGCGTCCGTGGAGGCGCGACCCGCGAGCGTATGGAGCGCCCGCTCCACCCGCGCCGTGCCGGCCTGCGTCTCGCCGTCCTCCAGCTCCATGCGGCCCAACGCCAGCAACGCGTCGGTGTGGTCCGGCTGCGTCTTCAGCAAGCGCTGGAAGCCCGCCCGTGCGGCCGTGCGGTCTCCCTGGTCGAGCGCCGCCTGGGCCTCCGCCAGCCGCGGGTCGGCCACCCAGCCACCCTGCTTCGCGGCGAGCGCGGGCGCCACCACCCGCTCCTCCAACCGCGTGATGCGCAGCAGCGACGCGCCGGCGAAGCCGAAGGCGAAACCGCCGATGTGGGCCATCACCGCGACGCCCGTGTTGTTGCCCAGGAGGTAGTAGTTCAGCACCTCGTTGCCGAACCACAGGCCGCCCCAGACCCAACCGGGAACGGGGAAGGTGCCTCGGAAGATTTTCAGCAGCCAGACGAAGTAGCCGATGCGGACCCGTCGCTGGGCGAAGCGCAGACAGAAGGCGCCCATGCATGCGGCCACGGCACCGGAGGCACCCACCATCACCGACTCCGACGAGGGGTCGATTGCATAGTGGGCCACGCCCGCCACCAGCCCGCCCACGACGTAGAAGCCCGCGAACAGCGGCCGGCCCCAGGCATCCTCGAGCAGCAGGCTGGCCACGTAGAAGAACAGCAGGTTTCCCAGCAGGTGCATCCACCCCAAGTGGAGGAACATGTACGTGAGCCAGCCGGGCTGGACGAGTCCCCGCGCGGGCACCAGGGAGAAGCGCGAGAGCAGGCTCGAATCGTGCTGGGCGATGAGTTCCTCGCAGCGCTCATTCAGTCCCTGCTGCCGGTTCGTCACGCTCTCCGCTTCGTCGGATTCCGCGGCGCGTTGGCGCATGTTGCGCACCAGCCTTCGGCCCGAATCGGACAGCAACCGCTCCGCACACGCGGGAGGGAACTCCAGGTCTGGGTGCTCAAGCGACTGCTCCAGCAGGGAGCGCAGCTCGTTCTCACCCACGCCCATGGGGGCGGACGGCACGACCCAGGAGATGAAGAAGGCCACGACACAGATGGCCGCGATGGTGATGGACACCCGAGGCAGACGCTCCAGCTCGGTGTTGTCCACCCCCAGGGGCAGGAACAGCATCATGGCGTGGTTTCCCCCCTCGCGTGTTGAGGGACTGACATACCACGGAGGAGGCTCGCTACGGCGCGTCACCCGCGCCGCCGCTCCAGGTTCGAGCGCCTACTGCGGAGGCAGCGGCCAGGTCAGGGACACGCGGTGGGCGCCACCGGGGGCGGCGTCCATCCACCCGGTGATGCGCTCGCTGCGGGCCAGCAGCGGCCCCAGCTCCGAGCTGGCCGCGAAGAGGGCCGCGAGCAGCTCATCCGCCAGGATGTCCGTCAGGGAGATTTGCGCCAGTCCTCGCGCCACCCGCTTGGGGTCCACGGCGAAGTCCACCGGGTGCTCCGTCTTCGTGCCCGTCGCCGTCAGCGCCGCCAGCGTGGCCTGGGTCACCGACTCATCGTTGCCCAGGACGAGCTGCTTGCCCTTGAATCGCACGAACACGTTGCCGGCCTTGAGCGGGAGCTTCCAACCGTCCTCCAGCACCTGCACGTCCGGGAACTTGCCCAGCGGGGCCAGCGCGGCCTTCACCGCCGCGACGTCCGTCACCTCGGCGGCCACGGCCTGGCGCACCGCGAAGAAGCGCGTCGACATCGCGCGCAGGGAGCCGCGCACCTGGACGTGGTCCATGTTCACCAACATGTGGCCAGTGAGCTGCTTCGTCACGGCCTTCGCCATGGACACCATCTGCTCCTTCGGACACGTGGGGCACAGGGCCTGGAGCGTGGAGCGCATCGTGTCCACCGTCTGGAACACCCCCATGGGAGAGATGGACGCCCGCGAGGAGAGCAGTCCCTCCGAATTCATCGCCGCGTAAGGGCTGGTGCCTCGCGGCTGGAAGACCGGCAGCTGCAACTTCGTCGTCACGCCGTCCACCTGCAGCGCGTTGGTCGTGCCGTCCAGGCCCACCACCGTGTTGCCCGACACGACGAATGCCACGCCCGGGACCTTGCCCAGCCGGGCATCTCGCGCGGGCGTCTTGCCCACCAGCCGGACGGACTCCTTGAGCAGGTCCGCGCCGCCTCGCTCGATGGCGCCGAAGGCGCAGACCTCCTTGCCCTTCAGCGCGTAGCCCATGCTGCCGCCCATGTCGCGGTCGACATGCACCGTCGTCACCCCTCCGCGCGTGGTGGGCTTCGCGTCAGCGCCGCCCGCGGCGGTGATGGCTTCGGCGGCCTTCGCCTGGAACAGCTTGGCGTCGGCCACCCGCATGCAGGACACGCGGCCGTCATTGCGCATGGACACGGTGGCCGGACCGGCCGGATCCAGGCCCAGCTCGGACAAGGACTGGGGCCGCGTGGGGTCGATGGCGAGGAAGGGGTGCAGCTCCGTCCGCCACGCCGAGGGACGCAGCAGCGCGGCGTGCTGGCCCGCGCGCTCCAGGAACGCGGCCAGACCCGTCAACGCGTCCACCTTCGGCACATGGACGAGCGTCTGCGCCGAAGCGGCGGCACGGGGAGCGGGGGCCGTTGCCAGGGTGGCGGCCAGGACGAGCGAGGAGAACATGTCTCCGTGAGAACAGCCGGGCTCCCACGCTGTCAAGGAGGAGTCGCTGAGGCTCTGGCCCTCGTCGTGGCCCATGCGTCGCGCCGCACGCCACCACCCCAGCGCGCGACTTCTTCGCGCACATCGCGCGGCAACCGCGCAGCGTCCGTGCCGTGACAGTCCCTGTTGCTCATGCAGCGCCTTGTGGGGCGGGCTCGGTGCCATGGTCGACTCACCGAGCGCTCGCGGCCCGCTCGGCTGTCTCGGGGACGAGGCGGAAGCGTCTGTGGCCGGTGCAAGGGCTGCTTGCCCTCAAGCGGTGAAGGCAAGGTGGGCTGTGCACGCTTGCTGGCTCGGGCGGGATGTGTCCGGCGACGCCCCGTCCGCCGCTCGCGCTTGAGTCGGCAGGGACTCAGCTTGAAGTGCCTGTCTGTTCTGTCCTGTGTTCCTTGGAGTTCTTCGGGGATGGACTCCCGAAGAAGGGAGTCCCGCTCCGGAGGGCGCCGCATGTTGCCGCGATGGTTGATTCCCCTGCTGAGTGTGTTGCTGGCCGGATGCAGCGGCCCTACGAAATCCGTACGCCTGCACACAGGCGACAGCGAGCCCCTCGTTTTCGCCGCACGCGCTGGCGATGCCGCCCCAGTGGAACTGGACGAGGAGGACTTCGCTGAGGCCGTAGCCGCTCTGGCCCGGAGCGTGCGGCCATTCGCGCGCCCCCAGGAAATGGCTCGGCGGTTGTTCGAGGTGGATTCGCGCAGTGGTTCGTATCTGTACGAGACCCGCAGCCACCGTGTCATCCCGCTGGGGCCGGGCGAACACCTGGAGGCCGAACAGCCCGCGACAGAGGTGGAGTTGACTCGCGCCTACCTGCGCTGGTGCGAGCGCACGAACAATCCCGGTGATTGTCTGCGCCTCTTGGTTGAGAACCCCACTGTCACTGGGGATGGCCGTTACGCCCTGGCCATGGCTCTTGCCCAGGGCGCGGTGCTGGACGAGATGCGGGGAGCCTTCAAGGACATGGCCGACCCCCAGGCCATGATGTCGGCGGTCCTTTGGATGTGGACCACGTACTGCATCTTGCTCGCGGTGCCCGAGCCGTTCTCGAAGGGCGCGGCCGCCGTGATGACTGCCTCGCTCATTGCCTATGTGGGCGTCGATACGTTCTGGAGCCTCATCGTGGGCTTCAAGCGGCTGGTGGAGGAGGCGGAACGGGCGACCACGTTCGAGGAGCTACGCGAGGCGGGAGCGCGCTACGGCCAGGTCATGGGCCGCAACGCGGCGCGAGCGTTCGCGATGTTGGCCACGGCCGCGATTGGGAGCACGGCGGCGGGGCTGGGCGCGAAGGTGCCAATGCTCCCCGGCGCCGCGCGGGCGGCGGTGCAGGCCGAAGCCCAAGTGGGCATCAGGCTCGCCGCGGTCGCGGAAGTGGGAACGGTGGTAGTGAGCGCTGAATCCGTCACCATCGCCCTCGCGCCCGGCGCGGTGGCCATGGCTGCCAGAGGCACGGGCGGCTCCCCCGCGAAGGCGCGTCCTACGGGCTACCGGGCCTGGGGCTCGTTCAGTGGCTTCAAGAAGGCCATGGGCCCAGCGGGCAAGAACAAGCAGTGGCACCACATCGTCGAGCAGACCCCGGGCAACGTGAAGCGCTTCGGCCCTCAGTCACTCCACAACACCGAGAACATCATCCCGCTGGATAAGGTCCTGCACGTCGACATCAGCGCGTTCTATTCGTCGATTCGACGCGATATCACCGGCTCCCCATCGACCGTGCGGCAATGGTTGAGCACGCAGTCCTTCGAAGCTCAGCGTGACTTCGGGAGGCTGGCCATCAAGAACATCGGGGAGGGGCTCTGGTGATGACGTTGGAAGAGCTTGTGGAGCAGTTCGCCCAGAACGTGGCCGCGCAGAACGAGGCCATCTTCCGGGGAGACGCCAAGACCGGGAACAAGCACGCCAGGAAGTACGGTGACGCCGTCGACAAGCTCCTGGCCCACGGCAATGCCGGACGTGATGCACTCGCCGTGCTGCTCAAGCATGAGCGAATGGACGTGCGAGTGATGGCCGCCGCACATCTGCTCCGCTATCGGACGGCCGAAGCCAAAGCGGTCCTGGAGGAGGCCGCCAAGGGACAGGGGTTGGTCCCGTTCGGAGCGCAGCAGGCATTGAAGCGCTGGGAAGAGGGAACCTGGGCGCTCGATCCGGAGTAGCCAGGGCCGGCGCGAGCTCTGGCGCGCGGCCTCCGCGAGTTACGCCACGACACCGGGCCGATGTTCGTGACTGCTGTGCCGCACCTGGCCTACAGGCGGCCGGCGTTGGCCCACTCAATCATCCGCTCCGCCAGGTCCTCGGCGTCGCGGCGCAGATGCGCCAGCTGGAGCACGTGGTCATCCGTGCACGCCAGCGCCATGCGCAGCACGAGCGAGTCGGCGAAGCGCAGCACCTGCGCGATGCTGATGCAGTCGCGGTCCTCGCTGGTTCCCGCGAAGCGCGCCGCGTCCGCGTCCATCGTCAGGCCTTCCGCCAGCAGCGCCTGCACCAGCGCGGCACGCGCCACCGGGTGCTCGTACTCCGCCGCGTCGCGCAACTGGCGGCGCCACGGCTGCGACTCCCAACGCACCAGCGACGCGTCCTTGGCGCGCTTCACCGGCTGCGTGCGCTTCTTCTTCCAGAATCCCCCAGCAAGCACCGGCCTCGAGACGTTCATCTCCATCACTGCCCCCTCTCCACTACGGGGTCCATCCACAGGCATGAGCGACATGGATGCTGCTCCGTCGGTACCGCGCGTGCTGCTTCCGAGTCCGCCCTGGCGCGGTGGCGGCGGGCCTCGTTTCTGCTGCCCTTTATTACGGCGAGTCAGCATTTCCTTGACTCACCCCAGGGCGCCAAAGGGTTTCATCCGGGCGCCATCCCGGCGTTGACAGGGGGCGGGGGGCTCGGGACAGTCCTCGCGCCATGCCGACCTACCCCTCCACACCCCGTGAGGCGTTTCACCTGCTGCGCGCACTGTCCGAGGACCTGTCCCGTGCGGACAGGCGCCCGCGCGCGCTGGCCGAGCTCCGCGAGCTGGCGGAGCTGTCTCGCCACCAACCCGAATCGGCGCCGCTGCGGCTGGTGACGGTGACGGTGACGGTGGGCGCCTCGCAGGAGCGGTTGGAGTTGTTCCTGCTGCCGTCCATCTTCGCTCCGGAGGCGTGGGCCTACACCTTCCTGGAGGGCCTGCTGAGCGTCCCGCTGGATGAGTATGCGGGAAAGCGGCTGGTGGAAGTCGGCGCGGGCTCGGGATGGATTTGCATCGCGCTGGCGAAGTTCACCCGGCTGGCGCACGTGCATGGCGCGGACCTCAATCCGCATTCGCCCGTGGTGGCGCGCTGCAACGCGTGGCTCAACGGAGACGAGGCGCTGGCGTCGCGCCTGTCCTTCGGGGAGAGCGACCTGTTGCGCGGGATACCTTCGGATGCCCCGTGGGACTTCGTGGTGGGCTGCATTCCGCAAGTCCTCCGGGGCGAGGAGGATTTGCCCTCCGAGCTGTCCCAGGCCGACGAGCAGGCGCTCTACGACTTGTCCAACTACTGCACGCTGCAGAACGTCTACGAGGACCACTTCGGGCTCGGGCTCATCGCGCGATTGCTGGACGAAGCGCCGGAGCGTCTGTCGCCCACCGGACGGCTGCTGCTCAACCTCGCGGGCAGGCCAGGGCGCGTCATCATCGAGCGGATGTTCACCCGCCGCGGCTTCGACACGCGCGTGCGGGTGGCCCGCCGGGTGATGCAGGCGGCGGACACGGACATCCGTCCTTTGGTGGCGCTGGAGCAGCGCACCGGCCGCGAGTTTGAGTTCTTCATGGAGGCGCGCAGCCCGGAGCCGCTGCGGGCGGCCACCGCGCTGGGCTGGCTCCAGGCCGGGAACCCGGTGTGGCACGAGGTGGCGGTGTGGGAGGCGCGGCTGGCGCTGCCTCGCGAGACGCTGGCGCTGCGGGCCGCACTGCGCGAGCTGGGCGCTTCCGCGTTGCAGGAGGAGCTGGACCTGGGCGCGGCGTCGGCGGAGCAGCTGGGCTTCGTGGCCGACCTGGCGGCGCGACTGGCGCGGGGACCGCTGATGCCCTACGCGCACGAAGCGGGAGACGCGTCCTTCCGCCGGCAGGTGGTGCGCTACCTGGACCGGTACTTCGGGCTGCGGCTGGCGGAAGAGGAGGTCTTCGTCGCGCCCGAGCGCGAGCAGGCGGTGTACTCGCTGCTGATGGCGACCTGCGACGCGGGCGACGAGGTGCTGGTGTCGCGCAACCTCCATCCGCTCTACGCCCGTGCGCTGGAGAAGGCGGGTGTGCGCGCCACGGTGACACACACGTCGCTGGCGGAGATTCGCCGGCTGTTGTCCGCGTTCGACGTGAAGATGGTGCTGCTCACGGTGGAGAAGGGGGAGCGCACCAACCTGTCCGTGCTGCGCGACATCGTCGCGGAGGCGGCGCGCCGGGGCATCTGGGTGGTGCTGGACGAAAGCGCCTTCTTCAACATCACCGGCGGCGTGGAGCCGCACACGCTCTTCGAGTTCCTGGCCCGTGAGGCCCACGCCCCCAACCTGGTGGTGCTCTATGGCCTCATCAAGAACGCGGTGTGGCCGGACCTGGAGCTGACGTTGCTCATGCCGGTGCCGCAGCCGCTGCGGGGGGACTTGGAGGCCGCGGCGGAAGTCACGTACTCGCGCATCAGCACCCTGGCGCAAGCATTCTACGAGCGCACCTTCGCTGACTTGCTGTCGTTCCGCATCTCCTTCGCGGAGCCGGAAGCGCCCGCGCCGCGCGGGCCTCCGGTGGTGACGCTGCCCCGCTCGCGACGGATGGCGCGGCTGATGACCTTCCCCGCGTTCGCGCCCAAGGTGTTCCGCGAGGACGACGCGGAGTTGGTGCGTCTGGATTACGGAGAGAACGAAGGGCCGCTGCCGCCTCCCTTGGTGGAGGGACTCATCGCCGCCGGTGTCGCGCCGCGGGAGCCCGCACCGCAGACAGGACTGGTCGAGGCGGTGTCGGCCTTCCTGCTGGAGTCGCGCGCGGTGCGCTACGCGCCGGACGAGCTGGCGGTGGCGCCGGGTGTGTGGCCGCTCATCCACCACCTGGGCGTGGCGCTGCGCCAGCGGCTGGGACGCACGCCGCGCGTCTATGTGTCGACGCCGTGCTACGGCGTGTTGCCGCCCACCTTCGTCTCCGCGGGGTGTGACGTGGAGCAGGGGCCGCTGTCGGGGCTGCTGGCCCGGCGAGGGCAGGGCGGTGGCGTGCCGGATGCCATCGTCGTGTCGCAGCCGTCGAACCCCTCCGGTGTCTACCTGGCCCGCGAGGAGCTGGTGGCCCTGGCCACCTATGTGGTGGAGCAGCGCTGTCTGCTGGTCTCGGACGAAATCTTCGGACTGGTGAACCTCACCAGCCCCACCGCGGAGACGGTGCCCAGCCCCGTGACGCTGGAAGGCGCGGTACCCGGCATCGGCGCCCGCACGGTGCTGCTGGGAGGACTGTCCAAGGAGTTCGCGGCCGTGGGCTCCGCGTGGGGTGGCTCGCGACGAAGGACCGGGCGCTGGCCGCGGCGGTGCGTGACAGCGGCCCTGGGGTGCTCCACCTGATGACGGCGCGCGCGGCGGCGTACCTGTATGCGGCATATGCCCGCAGCCCGGATGGCCAGCTGCTGTATCCCGCACGGCACCGCACCCTGCGGTCCTTCCTGGTGAAGATGCGGCGGGAGCTGGCGGAGAAGCGCGAGCTGCTGGCCGGAGCGCTGCCAGGGGATGGGCGCTCGGACGCGGGGGACGCGGGCGGACTCTTCTTGTCGCCGCGGATGACGGCATGGCTGGGGCAGGAGGTCGACGGAGTGCGGCTCACGCCGGAGAACCTTCCTCGCGTGGTGTACGAGCACACGCACGTCGTCCTCAATGGCGGCCCGTGGTGTGGGGATCCGGAGCGGGCGCGGGCCGTGTTCTCGATTCCCCGGGACGCGCTGCTCCGGGCGCGTGAGCAGCTCTTGCGCTTCGGCGCGAAGCTGCGCGGCGGGCCGTCCGAGTCTTGAGGCGCGGGCCCCGCACGGACACTGTCCGGGGCCCATCGCTTGCCTCCGACTGAAAGGCGGGTCGCGAGCAGGTGGGGGCGGCCGTCACAATTCCGCCTCCGGAAAGTGGTGCCAGTACCTGGGGGGCGTGGGATGGCCGAGCCGGCGCAGCGCAATGCCATCGAGTTGATGAACGTCCACAAGTCCTTCGGCGCCCAGCACGTGCTGCGGGGCGTGGACCTGGTGGTGCCCACGGGCACCACGTGCGTGCTGCTGGGCGTGTCGGGCTCTGGGAAGACGGTGCTGATGAAGCACCTGGATGGCCTGCTGCGTCCGGACCGCGGCACGGTGCGCGTGGACGGCGAGGACCTGGCCTGGCTGGATGCCGCGGGGCTCGAGCGCGTGCGCCGCAAGATGGGCATCCTCTTCCAGGGCGGCGCGCTCTTCGACTCGCTCACCGTCGAGGACAACGTCGCCTTCCCGCTGCGCGAACGGCTCCATCTGGTGGAGAGCGAGGTGCGCGAGCGCGTGCAGCGGGTGCTGGCGCTGGTGGGCCTGGAGGACGCGGCGAAGCAGCGCCCGGGCGAACTCTCCGGTGGCATGCTCAAGCGCGCCGCCTTTGCCCGCGCCGTGGTGCTGGAGCCGAAAATCCTCCTCTATGACGACCCCACCGCGGGGTTGGACCCGCTGAGGACCCAGTCCGTGGTGGACGTCATCCTCACCGGCAAGCACCGGCTCCATGCCTCGGCGCTCGTCATCACCCCGGACGTGGCCTCCGCCTTCCAGGTGGGTGACAGCCTGGCGCTGCTCCATGAAGGACGCATCATCGAACACGCCCCGCCCGAGGCCTTCCGCCAGTCCCAACACCCCGCGGTCCAGACCTTCCTCCATGACTGGCTGTCGCGCCGTGCGCGCGCTTCCGGGCATGCCTCACCGCCGCTGCATTGAGCGCGAGGCTGTTCACCGGGGGACACTCATCCCGTCCCCTCGCTGGATGGTGCTGAACCTGTAAGTCCAGCATGCTCAGGAATCCCGGTGCTTTGTCACGCCGGGAGGCCCGTCCGAAGGACCCACGCATCCGGGGGGATGCCACATGCCCAATCTGCTCGACATGCCTCGCCAGGCATTGATGGACCTGCGTTCACGGCTCAGCCATTCGACGCTCGTGTCCCAGCTACCGCGCAACGTCGTGCCGGACAGTCTGTCCCTGTCCAGTCCGGCGCCTCAGGATTTCGCGCTCGCGGACCCGGAGCGGGTGGAGGCATGGCGGAGAGCCTGCGAACGGTATGTGCGGCCCGGGCAGGTCGTCATGGATGCGTGCACCGGAACGGGCCTGCGGACCTTCCTGGCGGCCAGCCGTCAGCCGAAGAAGCTGTACGCGGTGGATGGCTCGCGGCTGCTGGACACGGCGCAGTGGGTGGCGCGCCGCAACGGGCTGGAGCACATCGACTTCGTGCGCGCGCAGCCCTGGCAGTACCAGATGCCGGAGAAGGTGGACGTCCTGCTGCATGAGTTGCTGGGCGATGCCCTCTTCGACGCGGGGCTGGTCCCCCGCATCCTGGACCTGCGCAACCGGGTCCTGAAGCCCGGAGGCCGCATCCTGCCCAACCGCTTCGAGGTCTTCGTGGAGCCGGTGCAGCTGCGGGACGAGGCGTGTATCCCCTTCATCTGGAGCCAGCGCTTCCCCAGCGTGGACTACAGCTGCCTGCAGACGCTGCGCGAGGCGATGAACCCGTCCTACTTCACGCGCGTCATCCGCTCCTACGAGGTGGACCACCTGTTGTGCGACCCGGAGCCCGCCTTCGCCTTCGACCTGGAGACGATGGTGGCTGACGGCCTGCCGCACCGCGTGCGCTTCTCGCGGCCAGTGGTGGACGAGGGGCGCGTGGACGGCTTCTGCCTCTTCTACAAGGTGGCCTTCGACGCGGAGCTGTCCTTCAACGTGTCGCCGCTGCGAGGGCAGAACTACGCGGGGATGATGCTCTTGCGCGTGGACTCGCGGGATTTCGAGCGCTTTGAAACGCTGTCCTTCGAACTGGACATGGTGGAGCACGCCGACGTGCGCACCTGGCGCTGGCAGTTCACCTGAGAGCAGAGTTCCCACCCGCAGTGCTGGCGGGTGGACAGCTCCCGCGGCGGGGAGGGTCCGCGGGAGCAGAGGGCGTGGCTAGCTTGCGTTGAGGCATGTCCTCTTCCCGACTCCTCCCTGTCCTGTTCCTGGCGCTGGGCGCCGTGCTTCCAGCCGCGGCCCAGACGTCCTCGTCGCAGCGTCCGCGCACGGTGGCCGGCGTGTGCGGCGCCACCAACTGGGCTTGCGTGGCCGAGTGCATCGACGCCGAGTGCGTCGACACCTGCATGCGTCAGGACTGTGAGCAGGCGCTGGAGCGGCTCAAGGCGTGTACCCAGAAGGCGGGCTGCGCGCCGAACGATACCGAGTGTGGGCCCAAGGCCTGCCTGCCCATCTGCCAGCGCTCCTTCGAGCCCGCCCCGCCCAGCCCCGAGAAGGAGGTCCCGGCGCCGTGCGAGGGCGTGAAGGCACCGGGGGCGGCGCCTCCCAATGCGCTGGTGGGGACCTGGACGCTGGTGGCCGCCAGCCTGCCGGAGGACGAAACCGTGCGGGAGGAGCGCATCGAGCCCCAGCCTCGTTCGGACTACGCGCGCTCGTTGCAGGTGACGCCGGCGGGCTGCTTCGTGCTGCGCACCTCGCTGGAGGCCGCGACGCTGGGGCAGGGCAACTCGCTGGTGGTCCGCGCCTGGGGCACGCTGGACGTGTCGGGCAAGGACCGGGTGCGGCTGCGCACGCGGGACGGCCAGGCGGTGGGCCCGGTGTGTGGCGACAAGCGCGTGATTCCCCTGACGGGACCGAAGCTCAAGTTTCTGGGGAACGCCTATGTCTGGGACCTGGAGAAAGGCGTCCTCACGTTGATGGTGGACGACGAGACGAAGCAGACCTTCCAGTTCGAACGTGCGACCCCGGAGAGCGGAAAGAAGTAGAACGGCCTTCACCGGGAGGTCGTGAGACATGGCGGCGCAGCAGCGGATGGCGAGTGTGGACGCGCTCTGGTTCCACATGGAGGAACCCGCCAACCTGATGATGATTACCGCCGTGCTCTGGTTCGAGGGCCGGCTGGACTTCGAGCGGTTGAAGACGGTGGTGCGGGAACGGCTGGTGGAGCGCTACCCCCGCTTTCGCCAGCGCGCGGTGGCGGGACTCGTGGGCCTGCCGCAGTGGGAGGAGGTCCCCGAGCTCGACCTGGACTGGCACCTGTCGCGGCTTGACGTGCCCCCGCCCGGGGACCGCGCCGCGCTGGAGTCGCTGGTGGGGGAGTGGATGAGCACGCCCCTGGAGCGCTCCCGGCCGTTGTGGCAGTTCCATGTCATGTCGGCCGCGGACGGGCGCGACGTGCTGCTTGCGCGGCTGCATCACTGTCTCGCGGACGGCATGGCCCTGGCGCGGGTGCTGCTGACGCTCACGGATGGGGCGGAGGCGGAGATGGCCGCCGAGGCGCCCGAGCCCGCGTCGAGGCCTTCAACCGGTGGGCTCGCGAGCTGGGTGCGCGGTGCTCGGGCGGTGGCGGGGACCGCGCGCGCGGTGTGGCGCAAGGGCGCGGAGCTGGCCGCGGAGCCGATTCTCGCGGGCGACCTGCTGGTGCAGGGCGCTCGGGGCGCCGCGGCCATGGGCAAGTTGTTGGTGATTCCGCCGGACCCGCGCACGTCACTGCGGGGGCCGCTGGGGACGCAGAAGCGCGCCGCCTGGTCGGACCCGGTGCCGCTGGAGCGAGTGAAGGCCATGGGCCGCGCGCTGGGCGGCACGGTGAATGACGTGCTGCTGGCGGCGGTGGCGGGCGCGCTGCGGCGCTACCTGGAGTCGCTGGGGGAGCCACCCGAGGACCTGCACGCGCTGGTGCCCGTGAATCTGCGGCCGCTCGACGTGCCCGTGCCTCGCGAACTGGGCAACCACTTCGGCGTCGTCTTCCTTCGGCTGCCCGTGCAACTGGGTACGCCGCAGCGCCGGTTGCAGGAGCTGACGCGGCGGATGGAGCGGCTGAAGCGCTCGCCGGAGGCGGTGCTGACCTTCGGCGCGCTGGAGTTGCTGGGGTACACGCCAGCGGCGCTGGAGCGGTGGGTGGTGGATACCTTCGGCTCCAAGGCATCGTTGATTGCCACCAACGTGCCCGGCCCGCGCGCGGCGGTGTCCCTGGCGGGCAGCCGGCTGGAGGGCCTGACGTTCTGGGTTCCCCAGACGGGTCATCTGGGGCTGGGCGTAAGCCTCTTCAGCTACGCCGGGCAGGTGACGGTGGGCGTGGCGGCGGACGCGGGCCGGGTGACCGACCCGCACGCGCTCATCCAGGCCTTCCACGAGGAACTGGATGCTCTCGCGACCGAGCGTGACTGAGGAATGACTACAGCAGCCCGTACTCCTCCAGCTTGTTGTAGAGCGTGCGCCGGCTGATGCCGAGCAGGCGCGCCGCCAGCGTCCGGTTGTCGCCCGCGCGCCTGAGCGCATCCGCCATCGCCTGGCGCTCCATCTCCTTGCGCTGGGACTCCAGTGTCCGGGCGGAGTCCGTGACAGGCACCGTTGGCGTTTCCAGGGCGCTGACGGAAGGCGTCGCGGCAAAGGGTGCGGGGGACAGGCCTGGCTGGCGCGCCAGCTCTTGAAGGACTTCCCGCCCGCCAATCACCTGCGTGTCGGAGAGCACCACCAGCCGCTCCAGGAAGTTCTGGAGCTGCCGCACGTTGCCGGGCCACGGCTGGGCCCGCAGCGCCGCGAGCCCGTCGGGCATGAGGGTGAAGGGCGGGCGCCCGTTCGTCTTCGCGTGGACCTCCAGGAAGTGCAGGGCCAATGGCTCGATGTCGTCCGGGCGTTCGCGCAGGGCCGGTATCCACACGGGCACCACGTTGAGACGGTAGAAGAGGTCCTCGCGGAAGCGGCCTTCCTTCACGCGCTCTTCCAGGGGCTGATGCGTGGCTGCCACGAAGCGGACGTCCACCTTCACCGTGTGCGTGCCGCCCAGCCGCTCCAGCTCGCGCTCCTGGATGACTCGCAGCAGCTTCACCTGGACAGCGGGGGAGATGTCGCCCACCTCGTCGAGGAACAGCGTGCCGCCATGGGCCAGCTCCACGCGCCCGGGCTTGCGCGTGGCGGCGCCCGTGAAGGCGCCCTTCTCGTAGCCGAACAGCTCGCTCTCCAGCAGGGTGTCCGGCAGCGCCGCGCAGTGCAGCTTCACGAAGGGGCCATCCCGCCGGGGACTGGCGTCGTGAACGGCCTTGGCAGCCAGCTCCTTGCCCGTGCCGGACTCGCCGCGCAGCAGCACCGTGGCTGTACCGGCGGCCGCCTTCGCCAGCACGGCCTGCACGTCCGCCATGGCCCGGCTCCGGCCGATGAAGCCGCCCGTGGGCCGCATCTGCTGGCGTGCCTCCTCGCCCTGCGCGCGCAGCAGCGCCTTGCGGACGGTGAAGAGAATCTCCTCCCGGTCGAAGGGCTTGAGCACGAAGTCCGCGGCGCCCGCCTTCATCGCCTCCACCGCCAGCGGCACCGTGCCATGGGCGGTGAGGAGGATGACGGGCACGTCCGGCCAGCCGCGCGACACCTCCGCGAGCACTTGCAAGCCATCCATGCCTGGCATGCGCACGTCGCTCACCACGACGTCCACCGGCTTGCTCGACAGCAGCGCCAGGGCTTCCTGCCCATCGCGCGCCACATGCGTCGTCAGGCCCGCCTGCGTCAGCAGGGCGCCCAGCACCTTGGCCACGGCGGGGTCGTCGTCGACCAGCAGCACCGTGCCTTTCAATGATTCGTTCACGCGGCTTCTCCCACGCCTGTGCCGCCCAGGCTCGCGTCCGTGACGGGCAGGCGCATCCGGACCACCGTACCGCGCCCCTCCCGGCTTGTCAGGAGCACCTCGCCACCGTGCGCTTCCACCACGCGCCGGACGAAGGCCAGCCCCAGGCCGCTGCCCGTGGCCTTGGTGGTGAAGAAGTCGTCGAAGGCACGCTCGCGCGTCCGGGCGTCCATGCCCTCGCCGGTGTCCTCCACCTCCAGGGCCACGTCGGCACCGTCACGCAGCGCGCGCACGGTGAGGGTGCCACCTTGTGGCATCGCCTCGCAGGCGTTGCGCACCAGGTTCTCCAGGGCGTTGGCCAGCAGGTCCTGGTCTCCCGCGCAGGGTGGCAGGCCGGCGGCCAGCTCCCGGACGATGACGACCTTGCCCGGGCTGGCGAAGGCCTGGAGCGACAGCACGCCCTCCACCAGCCGGCGCAGGTCCACCGGCTTTGGCAGGGGCTCCACGCGCGCCAGCCGCTGATACGTGTCCACCACCCGGTCCAGGCGCTCCACCTGCTCCAACAGCAGGTCCAGGAACTCGCCGTGCCCGTCCCATGGCCGCCCGCGCGCGTGCTCCTCCTTGAGGTACTGCGCGGCGCCCTTCATCGCGGCGATGGGGTTCTTGAGGTCGTGCGCCATCTGCGCGGAGAAGCGGCCCAGCGTGGCCAGCCGCTCCAGTCGCTCGCTCCGGCTGACGTAGGCGGTGACGCCCCGGCGGGTCGCCGCCACCAGGCCGAACGTCACCGCCGTGGTGCAGATGATGAGCGTGCCCGCCTGTGCGACGAAGAGCCGCACCACGGCGAGATAGGCCAGCACCCCCAGCCCCGCGATGCCCGCCGCGTGCAGCGCGAGCCGGGGCGCACCCGGGTCGTCCCCGAAGAGGCCGAAGCGCAGCGCCGCGGTGGCCATCACCGGCAAGCCCAGGAGCGTGCCTACGTGGCCGAGCCGCACCACCTCCAGGCCCAGCTCCGCCGCCAGCTCCGTCATCAGCAGGGCCACCACCAGCGTGAGCCCCAACAGCACCAGGCCCGCGCGGGCGCGCTCATCCGGGTGCCGCGAGCGCAGCACGTGCAATCCCAGGAGCGCGAAGCCTCCACCGAGGATGGGAATGGCCAGCGCGGAGACCAGCAGCCCGAAGCGCAGCGTGAGCAGGTGCGCCTCCAGCGTGGGCGCGCCCAACGCCACCAGCATGGCGAGCGCCAACACGCCGAAGAGGGCATAGGCGCCGTACATGGCCCAGGCGAGGCTCCGTCGCCGTCCCACGAAGGACAGGATGAAGTGCAGCGCGCACGGCACCGTCATCAGGCCCGCGGTGAAGCCCACCAGCCGCCAGCCGTCCTCGTCCGCGCGCACCAGCGCGAAGCCGGAGAAGTTCCACGTCGACAGGGTGATGGACAGCAGCGACAGCGGCAGCGCCAACGGGCTCTTGCCCACGCGCACCAGGGCCAGGCCCGCCAAGGCGAGCTGGCCCGCGCAGGCCAGGAGGCTGATCCACATCCCACCCGTCATGGGGCGCTCCGATGCAGGGGACTAGAGCATGCCCAGCCGGCGCGCGTTGGCCGGCTCCACCGCCGCGGCCTCCCAGCGGCGCACTGCCTGCTCACGCTCGGCTTCGGCGGCATCCGCGTAGTAGCCCAGCGTGTCGTGCAGCGCGCGGCTCAGCTCCTCGATGGCCGCCAGCCGCACGTCCAGCTCGCGGTGGCGCAGCGCGGAGACGAGCCAGTCCGCGCGGCGGCGGCTGCGATTCTCCGCCCACCACGCCGACCACTGACGCGGGTCCAGTCCCAGCGTGGCGCGCGTCACTTCCCGCAGCGCCTCCGCCGAGGCCTGGGCGCACATCTCGTCGTCGCCGCCCGTGAGGCGGATGAGGCCCTCAATCGCGTCGCGGTCATGCAGCGTGCCCAGGGCGCGCGCGGCCAGCGAGCGGCGCAGCGGGTCGCGGCTGTTCAGCTCGTGGCGCAGGTCGCGCAGGGAGGCGTCCAGCCGGGGCAGCTGCTTGAGCGCGGCGGCGGCCACGCGCGCGGCGCTGGAGATGTCCGGCTCCAGGTCGAACAGACCGCGCAGCACGCCGTCCACCAGCTCCACGTAGGGCAGGTTGCCGGCGGTGAGCAGCGCGAAGTAGCGCGTGTCCGCGTCCTGGGAATCCAGCAGCGGCGACACGGCCTGCGCGGCGGGGCGGCCCAGCCGGGACAGCGCGCCGGGGATGGGGCCTAGCTCGTCCGCCTCGGGCAGCTCCACCACGGGCAGCCGGCTCCAGGCGGTGGGGCCAGGGAAGTGCTGGGCCAGCACACGGGCGCTGGCCTCGGGCGAGCGCGCCAGCTCCGCCATGGCGTTGGCGCGCTGCGCGGCGTCCGGACCGGTGAGGCGGCGCAGCAGCGGCGCGAAGTCCGGCGGCGGGCGCTCCTCTTGCGACTGCGCGCGCGGCGGCAGCGCGGCGGCGCGGCCCATGTTGCCGGTGGCACCACGGCCGAAGAAGGGGCTCCAGCCCAGGCCGGCGACCACCGCGGGGGCCGGCGCGGGCGCGGGGGCCACGGGCAGGTCCACGTCGATGGTGAGCTCCATCTCGTCCGGCGCGCGTAGCTCCGACACGCGCTGCTTGCGGAAGAGGATGAGCTCCTGGAAGGCCGCCGGCAGGTCCTGGCAGAACAGGATGTAGTCGGACAGACGGCGCTGGCTGATGGGCCGCTGGCCGCAGTCACCGTAGAGGATGGCCACCAGCCGGCCCTTCACCTCGACCGGGTACAGGAAGACGGTGCGCGGCGTCTGGCGTCCGAACAGCTCCAGGTAGTGCCGCGTGAGCGCGTCCGGGGGCAGCGGGCCCGCGTAGCTGCCGCGGGTGACGGCCACCGTGCGGAAGACGCTGCTGGCATCCAGCGGGATGGACACCTGCGTGAGCTGCTCTCCCGCCATGCCCTCGCCGCGAGCCTCCAGGCCCGTAGCGCCGCCCCGCAGCACGGCGAAGGAGGCGACGTAGTCGAAGGTCCGGCGGCCGAAGCGCAGCGCGACGTCGATGAGGCGGTCGCGGTCCTTGGTGGCTTCCTTCAGCGCGGCGCGCGCCTGGGCCAGCGTCCAGTCCGGTACGTCCTGGCTCGAGGGCGGAGCCGGGGGACGGCTCTCCAGGGAGGCGGGCTTGGGACGGGGCGGCGGCGCGTTCTGCGCGGCGCCGGGGTTCGGGAAGACGAGGAACGCGGGCTCGCTGCGCGGAGCCGCCGCGGGCTTCGGAGGCGGCGCCACCGGCGTGGCGAAATGCAGCGTGGGCGGCGCGGTCGGCTGCGCCGGCGCGGGAGGCCACACCTGCGGCGTCCCGGTGGCGCCGGCCTGGGCCGGAGGCCACACCTGGGGCTGTCCCGAAGCGGGGGCTGCCGTGCCGGACTGCGCCGGTGCGCGTGCTCCCAGCGGGGCCGGAGGGGCGGAGGACGCGGCCGGCTTGGGGGCGGGCGCCGTCGCGGGGGCTCTGGGAGGGAGCGTCGCCGCAGGGGGGCTCGCCGGCGTGGGGAGGTTCGAGCTGGACGGCGCCGTGCCCGGGGCTGGCGCGAAGGGCAGCACCGGAATCTGCGCGGCCTGCGGGTTGGGACGCTGCGCCGGACGCGCGGGCGCTTCGGCCTGCGGCATGTTCAGTCGCAGCGGTGCCCGGACGAAGGCGGGAGGCCCTGGCGGCGGAAGGGGTTCGGTGCCCGGCGTGAGGGCTTCCGGCGGAGGCGGGGGCGGCCGCTGGGGGCTCGCGGGGGCTTCGGGACGAGGGGCCGCTGCGCTGGTCTCCACGGCGAGGGGCTCTTGCGCGACGGAGCGAGCCAACCGCTCCACCATGTCCGCGGTGAGCGACTCCTCTTCCATGGCCGCGGCGGGCGGCGGTGGCGGCGTGGCCGCCTGGGCTTCCGGATCCAACGCCGCCGCGAGCTTCGCGAAGCGCGGGGCCAGGGGCTGGCGATAGATGGTGGAGACCCACTCGCGGACGCGCACCTCGGTGGCCACCCAGAGCTCGAGCGGCTTGCCCAGGAGGAAGCCGACCTCGTCGAGCTCCTTCTTGGGCACCGGGTAGCCGCTGGCGACGTGCAGCGTGTTGCCGTCCAGGGACAGGGGGACGACGCACAGGCGCTCGGCGATTTTGGGCGGGATGAAGGAGGCGACTTCGGGATTGGGCTCGAAGTCCATCAGGTTCACCGGCATGAAGCCGGAGACCTCTCCGAGCATCGCGAGCACATCCGCCTCGCTGGCGACGCCCTGCTCCAACAGCACGGAGTCCACCTGCCCGCCCAGGGTCTGGTGCTGACGCAGCACCTCCCCCGCCCTCTCCTGCGTGAGAAGCATGCGTGAGACGAGGAACTGGGCGAGACGGGCGGGCATGTAGGACGCGGCATCTTACGGCCGCGGCCGCAAGGCACAATGAGCCGGTGGTTCAGCTCGGTTGAACGACGAAGGTGGACGTCAGCTTGTCATGAAGCGTCTGCCCGCGCCGGTCGAAAAGCGCCATCCAGAAGCCACCAAGGAAGAAGACGAAGGACACGCCGGAAAGCAGGGCGCGCACGATGGCTCGTCCCGGTGCCGGGGCGATCCCATGTGTGTCCACCAGCCGCAGCCCCAGGACCAGCCGTCCGAGCGTCCGGCCGTTCCAGAGGAAGGCCGCCACCGCGCAGTATACGAGCGCGAGCACCAGAACGAGGAAAAACCCGGGCAGGAGGATGGTGTGGAAGGCGCGCAGCCAGGCCACGAAGGCATCAAACCCCGTCAGCCCCGCTTCCGGCGTCTTCAGCCCCGTCACCGACGAGGCAAGGGTGATGTAGAGCGCCGCCACGCCGGCGATGGCCGCCGTGTCGATGGTGAAGGAGAGCAGCCGCCGCCACAGGGAGGCCGGGCGGGCGCGCACTTCCGTGACGCCCGAGGCGGACTTGACCTGCGCCTTGGACGGGGGCGCCTTGATGGCCTCGGAGCGCGCCACCCCCACGGACACGCCGGGGAGGAGCGGCTCCATGTGCGGCAGGGCCGAAGGGGCCGCGGCCGGGGACTCCATCGGCGGGAGACCCGTGGAGGCGGCTTCCGCGTGCTCCATGCGAGGCAGTCCGGAGGTAGACGCGGCGGGAGGCGCCGCCTGCTCCATGCGGGGCAGGCCCGCGGGAGGCGCCGCGTGCTCCATGCGGGGCAGGCCAACGGGCGCGATAGAAGGAGCCGCCAGCTGTGCCGGGGCCTGCGGGCGCGGCGCGGGCGCCACCGGCGGCGTTCCATAGGCCGGCGTCATGGGAGAACCCGTCGCGGGCTGGGGCTGAGCGGCGCGCGGCGCGGCGGCTCCTGGCTGAGGCGGGCGCGGCGCGGCGTGAGGCAATGCGGCTCCCGCATGCGGAGGTGCAGCGCCAGGCTGCGCGGACCGAGGTGCGGCCTGCTGAGGCGCGGTGGCGCCCGGCGGCGAGGCGTGGGGGAGTGCGGCACCGGGCTGCTGAAGCGCGGCGGCACCGGGCTGCGCGGCGCGGGGCGCAGCCTGCTGGGGCGCGGCTACGGGCTGAGCGGGACGAGGCGCGGCGACACCCGGCTGAGCGGCGCGAGGCGCGGCGACACCCGGCTGAGCGGCTCCGGCCTGCTGAGGCGCGGCGGCACCGGGCTGCGGGGCGCGGGGCGCGGCCTGCTGAGGCGCGGCGGCCCAAGGGGCAGCGGCACTCGGCTGCGCGGCACCGGCCTGCTGGGGCGCGGCACCCGGCTGCGCGGCGCGGAGGGCGGCGGCACCCGGCTGTTGTAGTGGCCGGGGCGTGGCGGCGGGCTGCGCCGCGCGAGGCATGGCGGGGCCCGGCAGCGGCGTGGACAGGGGGGCGACGGAAGGGGGCGGCGGCGGCGCATGCTGCGCCAGGTCGGCGAACGCGGGCGTGCCCGGGAGCGTCGACAGCTCTTCCTCGCGTTGCTCCGTGCGGCGGTCGATGCGGATGTCGCGATCGAGGAGGCTGGGCACTCCGGGTGAGCGGACAGTGACGGTGTCGCAGGCCGCGCACTCACCCACGGGTGGAAGCATGGCACCGCACTTCAAGCACTTGGACAACGGACTCCTCCCGGCTGGACGACTGCTACATGAAAAGACAGCCATGAGCCGGGGGCAAGAAAAGTGCGAGCCCCCGAGGTCCCTCGCTCGAAGGACCGTCAGGGGCTCATCACCGTGTCATGCGCGTGTCCCACGGGGGACATCGCGTGGAGAGTCCTTCACTCTCAGGCATGTACCCGTCGCCGCCCGGCTGCGCCCACCAGCAGGAGCACGACGATTGCGCCAATCACCGACATGATGATGCCTGAAGGCCTCAGGTCGAAGAGCCGACCATCACGCTGGAACAGCGAACCGACAAGGCCGCCCACGAGCGAACCGACCATGCCGAGCAAGGTCGTTGCGATGAGCCCCATGCTCTGCTTCCCGGGGAGGATGGCGCGGGCGATGAGACCCGCGATGAGGCCGATGACGATGAATGCGATGATCCCCATGAGTGTCTCTCCTGTGTTGAGGGTCCCCCTGAGGTCCCCTACGGCAGAAACGTAGGAATCATCTTCGGACAGTGTGAACCGCCCACGCCGTGCGGTCGGCTGCCCCCCTACTACCCGAGTTCGCCGTCCAGGTGCATCATCACCGCCAGCGCCGCGAGCGCCGCCGTCTCGGTACGGAGGATGCGCTTGCCCAGGGTGACTGGCCGCGCGCCCAGGGCCTTCAAGGCGTCCACTTCTTCACGCGCAAGCCCCCCTTCGGGGCCAATCACCAGTGCCACGGCGGTGCCCGCGCCCGCGGCCCGGAACGCTTCGCCCAGGGGCACGGCCGACTCTTCCTCGTCGAGCACGAGCAGCACGGTGCCCGCGGGCAGCGAGCGAGCCGCATCCAGCAGTGGGGCGGGCGTGGCCACGCGTGGCACGTCGTTCCTGCGGCACTGCCGCGCGGCCTCCTCGACAATCTTCGTCCACCGGGAGGTGCGCTCCTCCGCGCGCTTGGGCTCGAGCTTCACGACACTTCGCGCCGTGGCCACGGGGTGGAAGGCGGTGGCGCCCAGCTCGGTGCCTTTCTGGAGCACCAGCTCCAGCTTGTCGCCCTTGGGCAGCCCTTGAAGGATGCTGACCTCGCGGCGCGGGGGGGCCACGCGCGCGGTGCCCAGCGTCACGCGCACGACATCCGGCGTGACGTGGGCGACGCGGGCCTCGAAGGCCCGGCCCTTCCCGTCGAAGACCTCCAGCGCGTCGCCTTCCTCCAGCCGCAGGACATGCAGGAGGTAGTGACGACGCTCGCCGGTCAGCTCCACTTCAGCGGGAGCGGGCTCGGGCAACGGGGCGAAGAGGCGGACCAAGGCGATTTCTCCAGAGCGCGGGGGGCTGGACTCTGACCCTGGGGGCCACCGACTTCAAGGTGTCAGGTCGGCAGACAGTTGCTCCGTACGCGTCCTGGCAGGCGCAAAAGATGCGCTGACTGCGGAAGCCTGGGGCGCTCGCTGTCCGTGGGGGAGTTGAGGCACGATAGCGGGCAGTGCTCGTCACCATGCGCCGCAGCGACAAAGGCACATCACACTCCAACGAAGATGTGGTGCTGGCAACCAGCTCGCTGCAGGGCGAGCGCCGCGTGGCCATCGTCCGCGTCCTGGTGGTGTTGCTGATGGTGGTCAGCCAGGTCGTCATCGCCTGGGGCGGCGGGGAGACGTACTCGGCACCGGTGGACGGCGTGCGCCTGCAGGCGATGGCCGCGTACGTGCTCTTCTCCGTCGTCGCCATCGTCGTGCTGCTCCTCCAGAAGCCGCACCCGAACCGGGCCCGGTGGTTGCCCGTGCCCACGGCGCTGGCGGACACCAGCTTCTTCTCCTTCATGGCGTGGCACACCTGGCGCATCTCCGGCGTCTTCGATGCCGGCATGTTGTGTGCCAGCCTGGGCATGGTGCTGGCGTTCTCCGTGGTGCGCTACTCGTGGTGGCACGTGCTGCTGTCCACGGTGTTGTCCAGCGGTGCCTACGCGCTGGTCGCGTGGATGACGGGGCACGGCTCGGTGGCGCGCACCAGCTTCGTCCTCATTTGCTACGCGGCCCTGGGCGCGCTCATCGCGCTGACGAACTCGGACGTGGGCGGCATGTTCCTCAACCTGCGCCGCCGCGACGGCCTGTCCCGCTTCCTGCCCCGGCAGGTGGTGGAGCGGGTGATGCAACTGGGGGATGACTCCCTCCAGCCGGTGCAGCGCGACGTCACCATCCTCTTCAGCGACATCCGCGACTTCACCACGCTGAGCGAGACGCTGGAACCGGGACAGGTGCTGGAGTTGCTGGACGACTACTTCGGGCACATGGCCCACATCGTCATGGCGCGCCACGGCATCGTGAACAAGTTCCTGGGTGACGGGATGCTCGCGTGCTGGGGCGTTCCGGATGCGCGCGAGGACCACGCGGAGCTGGCCATCCGGGCGGCGCTCGACATGCGCGCCAAGCTGGAGGACATCAACGCCCAGCGCGTGCAGCGAGGCCTGCCGCCGCTGCGCATCGGCATCGGGCTGCACACTGGCATGGTGGCGGCGGGCATGCTCGGCGGCGCCGAGCAGCACGAGTACACCGTCATCGGTGACGCGGTGAACCTGGCGTCTCGCGTGGAGGGCCTCACCAAGTCACACGGCGTGGACATCCTGGTGAGCGAGCGGACGTGGCAGATGAGCGGCGGGCACTTCATGGGCGAGCGCCTGGGCGAAGCGCACGTGAAGGGCCGGCGGGAGTCCGTGGTCGTCTACTCCCTGCACGGCCCGCGCACCCATGAGGACGTACCGCCCGTACTCAAGGCCGCGGCGGGCACGTAGCGCCTTGCCGCGGCTTGGGCGCTCAGGCGGGCTGTGACACGCCGGGGCCCGTCGTCACCTCGGCCCGCAGCGTCTGCTTCATGCCCAGGGAGAACAGGGCCACGGTGAGCAGGTAGACGGGCTCGATGAAGAAGAGCAGGGGCCCGCCCAGGGACAGGCCATGCGTCTTCTTCTCGAAGACGACGTGCGCGCCGACGACGAGCGCGAAACGCACGGCCATGACGCCCACCGCCACCGCGGCGGCGGTGCCCACCGGAAACCTCGCGACGACGGCCTCCGCGGCGAGCAGCGTGGGCGCCAGGGGCAGTGCCATCAGCAGCCCCGCCGTCCACTCCAAGGAGAGGGCGTAGAGGACCACCGCGAGCAGCAGCACGTGCGCCGCCGTGAGCGCCACGTCACCCACGGGCATCCGGACGAAGCTGAGCGGAACGAGCAACGCGAAGATGAACATGTAGGCCCCCACGAAGTGCACGGCGCGGCTGACGCCGTTCTCATGCAGGGGCAACCAGACGCGCAGCTTGTCGGCGAAGCTCGTCATGGCGTGGGACTACGCGCGGACCGGCGTGGTGGCGGCCTGCTGCTGCGGCTTGAGGACGTAGTCGCCCAGGAGCACCGCCACGAAGAAGAGCGGACCCACCAGCGCGTGCACCAGGTTGGTGAGGAAGGAAGGCGACTTCTTCTCCCACACGCTGTGCCCGGCCAGCTGCACCAGCCACGCGAACGCGGCGATGACCACCACGCTCCACGTGGGCATCATCCGGCCCACCGGGAAGCACGCGGCCATGAAGAGCACCACGATGATGCCCAGCTTCACGTCGGCGCGCAGGTACCAGACGGTGGCCAGGGCCAACACCACCATGCCCAGCGTCAGCGAGCCGCCGGGAATCGCGGGCACCGCCAGCAGGTGCACCCAGTCCAGCATCGCGACGATGTGGAGCACGATGAGCGGGATGGCGATCTTGTGCGTCAGCCGGTTCGTCGGGTGCTGATGCGAGGAGTAGTACTCGTCGAAGAGGGCGACCACATGGGGCTTGAGCATGCGTCCTCCGGAAGCGAAGGGGTGTGGATGCTCCGCAGCGTAGGGGAAGTGGCGCCGGGTTTCCTGGCCGCGGACGCCAATCTCCTGGCCGAGCACGCCACCCGGGCTCAGCCCGCGTCAGGCCTTTCGCGCCAGACGCGGGGCGTCATGCCCGTCCACCGCTTGAAGGCGCGGTCGAAGGTGCTCAGCTCCGAGTACCCCAGGAGGAAGGCCACCTCGCTGACCCCCAGGTGCGCGTCCCGCAGGTAGTCGAAGGCCAGCTCACGGCGCACTGCGTCGACCTCGTCCTGGAAGGACGTGGCGTGTTCGGCGAGCCGGCGCTGGAGGGTGCGGGGGCTGACGTGGAGCTGCCGGGCCACGTCGCCCATCTGCGGCGCTCCGTCGCGCAGGGAGGCACGGAGGGCGTCGCGGACCTGTTGCAGGAAGGGGGGCGTGGGGGGCGCCGACGGCGGCTCGGCGGCGGGTGTGCCGGCGGCGCGCTCCAGGACGGAGAGGAGGACGGGGTCCGCGTCCACCACGCGCAGCGCCAGCGTGGCCGCGTCCAGCGTCAGGGCGTTGCGGCCCGCGTCGAAGGCCGGGGTGACGCCGAAGTGCTCCTCGAGCGGGCGGAGGTCCGCGGGGGCGGGGTGGGCGAAGGAGATGTGGCGCGGATTCCACGGGTGTTCGGTGAGCTGTCGCCCGACGTGGACGAAGAGGGCCAGTCCGAACTCGCTGGCGTGGCGGCCGTAGGCCAGGGGCTCGCCGGGGATGCCGTAGACGAAAGTGCCGCTGCCGTCCGCTGCGTCCTGGAAGGAGGCGCGCCAGGCGGGCTCCAGCAGCGCCATGTACCGGGCCAGCGCGCGGAAGGTGTCGCGGACGGTGGGGGAGGCCCGGGCGATGTACTCCACCAGTCCGTAGTTTCCGCGCGGGACTCGCTGCGCCACGTGCAGGCCGAGGAAGGCGTCTTCGGACAGGGCCTCGGCCGCGTCGAGGAAGGCGTGCAGGGTGGCCAGCGGGAGGGTGACTTCGGGCAGTGCGCTCGCGTTGACGGGCAGCCCGAAACGCTCCACCAGCGGGGACGGGTCGCGCCCCGTCGCGCGCAGGTAGGCGAGCATCGGTCCCACGAGCTGGGAGCGGACGTCGGTTGGTGGCCGGGAAGGGGGCGGCGTCTCCACGCGGGCGGGACGCTACCGTGTCTCGGGCGCGGGGCCCACCTCCCTGGAGAGGCGCCTGCCAGTGCGGGCATGTCTAGAGTGGCGGCATGGACAATCTGGCTCACTCGCTCGTCGGCGCGTGGATGGCGGAGGCGGGGCTGAAGCGCACCACGCCGCTGGCCACCGCGACGCTCGTCATCGGCGCCAACCTGCCGGATGTCGATGGCCTCGTCACCCTGGCGGGCTCGGATGCTTCGCTCTACTGGCGCCGGGGCTGGACGCACGGTGTGCTCGCCCTGGCCTTGTGGCCCTTTGTTCTCACCGGGTTGATGCTGCTCTGGGACCGGTACGTGCGCAGGCGCAGGCATCCGGACCTGCCGCCGGCTCGCTTCGGGCCACTGCTGGTGTTGTCCACGTTGTCGGTGCTGAGCCACCCCGCACTGGATTGGCTCAACACGTATGGCGTCCGACTGCTGATGCCCTTTGACGGGACGTGGTTCTACGGCGACGCGCTCTTCATCATCGACCCGTGGGTGTGGCTGCTCGCGGGCGCCGCCGTCATCATGGCGGATGCGCGCACGCGCAGGTCCGCCGCAGGGTGGGTGGTGCTCGGAGTGGCCTCCACCGCGCTCATCATGGTTCCCGCGTTCGTCCCGTGGCCCGCGAAGGTGATGTGGGCCGTGGGCGTGGCCGCCATCGTCTGGTTGCGGCTGCGTGGGACCCACGTCCTCTCCGCGCAGCGTGTGGCCCAGGTCTGCGGCGTGGGCCTGTTGCTCTACCTGGGGGCCATCTTCGTGGGCTCGCAGGTGGCCGCGCCGCGTGCGCTGGAATGGCTCCGCTCGCAGAGCCTCCCCGTGGAGCGCGCCATCGCGGGACCGCTGCCGGCCAACCCCTTCGTGCGGGACATCATCGCCTTGGGGCCGGACCGCTACCACTTCGTCCGAGCCGACTTCCTGGCGGACGACGCAGGCCGCTTCCGCATCAGTGACGCCAGCGTGCCGCGTGAAGCCCAGCCCGGGCCCGTCATCCAGGCCGCGTTGTCGGCGCCGCAGATTCGAGGGCTGGCCAACTGGCTGCGCCTGCCCACGTATCAAGTGGATGAGCGCGCCGATGGATGGCGCGTCACCATCCGCGACGTCCGTTACTCCCGGATGCAGAGCGGCGGCTTGGGCACGGCGGTGGTGGTGCTGGATGGTGCGCTGCGCCCCGTCCGGGTCGAACGGCCGTAGGGGCATGTCCTCCGCCGCTCGCGATGCCGGGCGGGAGGTGGAGCCGGTGTCAAGGCAGGCGCCTGCGAGCGATGCCTGGCACCCCAGGGCCGCCGTCCCCGCGCATTCCTCACGGGGACGGCGCCCGGCGTTTCACTCAGCGCTGCAGGTCGATGCGCACCCATTCGCCCTGGGTGGCGCCGGTCAGCACGGTGAGGCCCAGGTTGCGGTAGGCGGCCTCCACGTCCACGCGCTGGTGGGAGAGCACACCCGCCAGCACGAGCCGGTCCTTCGTCTTCGCCACAATCAGCGGGGCCAGCTCGATGAGCGTGTTGGCCAGAATATTGGCGAGCACCAGGTCGAAGGTGCCCTCCACCTGGGTCAGCTCCTTGCCGGAGACCTCGATGTCCGGCGTACCGTTCTCCACCTGGTTCTCCTGCGCCAGCTCCACGGAGATGGGGTCGTTGTCGGTGGCCACGGTGCGGCCCGCGCCCAGCTTCTTCGCGGCGATGGCCAGCACGCCCGTGCCGGTGCCCACGTCCAGGACTGCGGCGCCCGGGTGCTCCGCCATGTACGCGTCCACCGCGGCCAGGCACAGGGACGTCGTCGGGTGGTCGCCGGTGCCAAAGGCCATCTTCGGCTCAATCACGAGCTGTACGGTGCCCGCGGGCGCGTTCGCCTTGTCCCACGGCGGACCGACCCACAACCTGCCCACATGCACGGACTTGATGAGTGACTTCCACTCGTTGCTCCAGTCCTGCTGGGGCTGTTCATCCAAGGTGAGCTTCGCCTCGGGGAAGGATTCCGCTACCTCGTCACGGGCGGACTCGGCCGTGTCGCGCTCGTCGAAGTAGCCAATGATGATGGCCTCGCCAGGGTTCGGTCCGCGCACGCCCGGCATGAGGGGCGCTTCGCGGTCCCGCACCTCGAGGCCCAGCGCGCCCGACTCGTGGAGGAGGTCCTGTACGGCCTCGGACGCTTCCTCGGGCAACTCCACTGTGAGTGACAGATAGGTCTGGGACATGCGGGCCCTTTAATCCCAGCGTGGCTAGCGTGGAAGCGCCGTGAGATGCCTCATTCGCTGGTGGCCCCTGATCTGCCTGACTGCCTGCTCGGGTCCGGACGCGCCGGATGCCGCGGTCTGTCGGGATGTCGTCGTCCGGCTTTGCCGGTCGGCGGCGGCCTGTCCCGGCGTGGCGGTGCAGCTTGACCTGGGGCTGAGCTGCGAGGCCACCCTCCTCCAGCGGACGGGCTGCGAGGGCGACGCCTTTGCCTTCGCAACTCCCTCGCGGGAGCGCGTCTTGGAGTGCCGCGAGCCTCTGCTCAGCTGGGGCACGTCCACGGACCATCCCCCGACCTGTGCGGACGCGACGCGGTTTCTCACCGAGTGCCCGGATGTCGCGGGCTTCTTCCGGGAGGGCCAACCATGAAGCGTCTGGGGGCGGCGGTGTTGGTGATGGCGGTGGGGTGCGCGCCGCTGGACGTGGAGCGGAGGACGGAGCGCGGGCCGCTCTTGCGGACCTACTCCCAGGAGAAGGCGCTGAACGAGCGCATCCCCTTCGCCACGACGCAGGTGCAGTGGCCCCAACTCACGCTGGCGTTCTCCTCGTCGGACATCTGCCGCACCGAGCAGCATGGGGAGTACGCGGAGGACATCATCTCCACGCACAGCAACACGGGCGCGGCGGCGGCGGTGAGCACCGGAGGCATTCTCACGGTGCTGGGCGGGACGCTGCTGGTGGGCCGCACGCTGTTCTCGGACACGCCGAACCGCTCCGCCATCGATGAGCAGGGCCGTTACGGCGCCTCCAGCCGCGACGTCGCCACGGGGTGGGGCTTGGGGCTGCTCATTGTCGGTGTACCCGCGGTGGTGGCCGGCATCGTCCAAATCTCCCGCAGCGGCGAGACGCGGGAGACGCGCAAGACGGATGAGTTGCTGTCCTTGCGCGAGGTGCCCTGCCAGCCCAAGCCCGTGGACGGCGTGGTGGAACTGGCGGGAGGGCCGGGCCCGCAGCTTCCACCCCGGCTCACCCTCAACGGGGCGCTGGTGCTGACGGCGGACGAGGTTCGGCGGCTGTCCTTCGTCGGACTGGCGCTGGATGGCACGCCCGTCACGCTGGAAGAAGAGGACCTGGACCGGCTGGAGACCTTCCGCACCTGCGCGACGCTGCTGGCCACGCCGGTGGACCCGGAGGCGCTGGCCGGAGAGGCACGCTCACACCCGGACCGACTGCGGATGAAGCGGGAGCTGGCACGGGGCTGCACGACGCTTCCGGGCGCTCCGGCACAGCCCCTGCTCGAAGCCATCGAAGGCGCCCTCGGGAGCACCGCCCTCTAGGGGCGGCGCGTCTTCCCGAGGGACACCGGGTCGCTACGGGCCGACGATGGCCAGCGCGCTGCGGTCGAAGTTGATGATTCTTCGCGCCACATCGCGCACGTCGTCCGCCGTCACCTTGGCGACGTGGTCCGCGTAGTGGAGGAAGTTCTCCAGGCCCAGGCCGTAGCAGGTGTCCAGCGCCAGCACCGCCGCACGCGAGCCGTTGCGCTGCAGGCCAATCTCGTGCGTGCCAATGAGGTGCTGCTTGGCGCGCGCGAGCTCCTCGGCGGGGATGGGCTCGTCGCGCACGCGCTCCAGCTCCGCGCGGATGCCGGCCAGCGCCGCGTCCACCTTCTCAGGACTGGTGCCCATGTACGTGGCGAAGTAGCCCGGATCCACGCCTTCGATGGCGAACGAGCTGACGCTGTACGCCATGGAGCGCTTGTCCCGCAGCTCCACGAAGAGCCGCCCGCCCTGGCCGGACAGCACCGTGGAGAGCACCTCCAGCGCGTGCTGCCACGGGTCGCCCACCCGGCCGCCCGGGAAGCCGAGCACCAGGTGCGCCTGGGCCCGCGCCAACACCTTCTTCGCCTCGCGAGGCCCGTCCAGCGGCGCCTCCAGGGGCACCTTCGGCGGCGGGGCCGCCTTTCCGCGTGACGTGCCGAAGTACTCGCGCGCCAGGGCCATGACCTCGTCCACCTTCACGTCACCCACCACGCTGAGCGTCAGCTGCGACGGGTCCATGTGCGCCGCGTGCCACGCGCGCAGCAGCTCCGGCGTCAGCTTCTCCACGGACGCCTGCTCACCTGAGGTGGGCAGCCGGTAGGGGTGCGTGCGGTAGATGGTCTTGCTGAACAGGTCGAAGGCCACGCTGGACGGCTTGTCCTCGCGCGTGAGGATGTCCTGGAGCAGCAGCGTGCGCTCGCGGGCGACCTCGGCCTCCGGGAACGAGGGATTCAGCAGGCAGTCCGCGAAGAGACGGAAGGCCGGCTCGAAGTGGCGCGACAGGAACTCGCCGCGCAGGCCCACCGAGTTGCGTCCGCCCTGGCCACCCAGGCTGCCCGCGTACGCGTCGATGAGGTCGGAGACCTCCTCCGCGTCGTGCGTCGGCGTCCCCCGCGTGATGCTGCGGGTGAGCAGCGTGGTGATGCCGTTGTCCTCCGGCGTCTCGTAGCGCAGACCGCCCGCGAAGGCGGCGCGAATGGCGAACAGCGGCACCGCGGGCTCCACGCGCACGACAATCGTCGCGCCCGACGGCAGCTTCTCCGTGATGATGTCGCTGGGGCCAGAGCCCGCGCCCTTCAGGATGCGCACCGGCGAGTCACCCACGGCCACCTTGCGCGGCTTGCGCTCGGGCGGCGCCGCGGCGGGCTCGCGGTCCACGGCATCCAGCACCTCGTGGACCTGCGCCTCCGTCAGCGGCGTGCCCTCCGGCAGCAGGCCGGTGACGACGGCGCGGTCGAAGCGCAGGTAGCGCTCGGCGGCGGCGCGCAGGTGCTCGGGCGTGAGGTTGCGCACGGCCTCGTAGTAGCGGGCCTCCGCCTCCAGGCTGCCCATGCCGGACTGGTAGAAGCCCATCTTCCGGGCCACGCCCTGCACCGTCTCGCGCTGGTACACGGCCTCTGCTTCCACCAGCGCCTTGGCCGTGGCCAGCTCCTCCGCCGTCACCGGCATGGCGCGCAGCGTGGCCAGTCCCCGCGCCGTCTCCTCCAGCGCCCGGACGGCGTTGGCGGGCTGGAGCGTCAGCGACGCGGAGAAGATGCCCGGGTCCGTGGGCGTATAGGCGAAGGTGTGGATGTCGTTGACCAGGTTCTGGCGGCGCTTCACCTCGCGCACCAGCCGGGACGCGTCGCCCTGGCCGGCAATCATCGCCAGCACGTCCAGCGCGGGCACGTCCTCGTGGTCCGCCTGGGGAATCCCAAAGGCCAGGTGGAGGTAGGCCTCCTTCACCTCGTCCGGGCGCAGCAGGACGCGCCGGCCCGCGGCCACGGGCTCTGGGGCGCGCGCTACCCGGCCCTCATACGGCCGGCCCCAGTCGCCGCCGAAGATGTCGTCCACCCACTCGCGCAGGTCCGCCTCGCGCAAGTCTCCCGCCACCGACAGCACCAGGTTCTTCGGCGTGTAGTGACGGTGGTAGAACTCCAGCACCTTCTCCCGCGTGAAGCCGCGCACGCTCGCGTCGGTGCCGATGACGGGCAGCCGGTAGGGGTGCACCTGGTAGGCGGTGGAGAAGAGGTCGCGCGAGGCACGGCGGGACGGCGTGTCCTGGCTGCGCTTGATTTCCTCGCACACCACCTCGATTTCGCGCGACAGCTCGTCCGCGTCGAAGGCCGACCGGCGCACCGCATCGCCCAGGATGTCCAGGCCCATCCGGGCGAACTGGCTGGCGATGACGATGTGGTAGACGGTCTGGTCGTAGGAGGTCCAGGCGTTGATTTCGCCGCCGTGGGACTCCACGTCCCGGGCGACCTCACCGGGGCCGCGCCGCTCGGTGCCCTTGAAGAGCATGTGCTCGTGCAGGTGGGCCAGCCCCGCCTGGTCCGGCCGCTCGTCGGCGCTCCCGGCCTTGACCCAGACCTGGAAGGCCGCGACCTTGGCGGCGTGCTGCTCCTCGAAGACAACGGTAAGCCCGTTGGGTAGCGCGTAGCGGATGGCCATAGAAACTTCCGAAGCTGTCACCGGCCCACCGAGAGGGCAAGGCGAGGTGTGATGTTTTCCCTCACTGGCTAACGCCCGGGAGCCTCGGCGTCGAGGGGACTGTACGGCTGCCGTCCGACCGGATGGATGGACTTCGGACGCGCCCATGCCCACGCGTCTCTGGTGGTGAGCCCGTCCGGGGGGTAACCTGCGCCCGCCCATGCCGTCACCTCCGGAAGAGGTGGATCCGCTCGCGGACCTGCGCGAAAGCCTGGACCTGGAAGACACCGGTGCCTCGGTGGCCCCCGCCGCCCCCGCCCCCGTGGCCTCCAGGCCCTTGCCGAAGCCACCGCCCTCGGCTCCACCGCCCGCCGCTCCGCCTCCGTTGCCGCCGCGCCGCCCGGCCGCCCCCCTGGCCGCCGTGCCCAAGGGCACGGGAGTGCCCGCGTCCCCGAAGGCGCCCGCGTCCCCGGCTGCCGCTGTTGCTGCCCCCGCCGTCCGCGCCGCGCGGGCCCCGGGGAATGATCCATTCGGTGAGCCGCCCGAAATCCGGATGCCCATGGGCGGCTCGCCCGAGGACAAGCTGGAGTATTTCCGGGCCGTGGTCCGCCAGAAGACGGAGACGCTGGCGCGGGCCCGCACGCTGTACGCGGAGCGCGACGGCGAGCTCAACGGCGTGAAGCAGTCGCTGACGCTGGCGCGCAAGGAGCTGGCGGAGTCGAAGGCCAGTGTCTCCGCCTTCCAGGAGGAGCTGGCCCGGGCGGCGGCGGAGTCCCAGTCGCGGCTCGCCAGCCTCCAGGAAGAGCTCACCGCGGTGGAGGCGGACCGCAAGGACCTGTCGCGCGCGCTGGCGGAGGTCGAATCCGACGTGCCGCGCCTGACGGCGGAGCTCCAGGAGGAGCGCGAGGCCCGCGGCGCGGTGGCCGAGGAGCTGATTGGCGCGAAGGAGGCGCTGTCGCTGGCCCAGGACCGCGTGGCGGAGCTGGCCGCGGAGAAGTCCGAAGCCCAGGGCGCCCTGGAGGCCGTCCAGGAGCAGTACCAGCAGGCCATCGCCGACGTGGAGCGGCTGACCACCGACCTGGAGGCCGCGTCGGCGGAGAAGGACTCGCTGAGCCTGCGCGCCGCGCAGTTGGAGGCCGCGCTGGCGGAGGCCCAGTCCGGGCTGAGCGCGCTGGAGAGCGAGAGCGACTGGTCGAAGAGCTCGCTGGAGGAGGCCCAGGGCCGCGCGGGCACGCTGGAGGCCGAGCGCGACGAGGCGCGCAAGCAACTGGCGGTGGTGGAGGATGGGCTGCGCACCCTGCAGGAGCAGGTGGCGGAGCTGGAGCGCTCGCTGGCGTTGAAGGACGCCGAAATCGTGGGCTTGCGCGCGGCGCTCACCGCGCGCACCACGGAGGCCGCGGAGCTGCCCGCGCTGCGTCAGGCGCTGGAGGCGCGCACCGCGGAGCTGACCCAGCTCAAGGCGAAGCTGGAGGCGGAGGCGGCCAAGGCCGAGGAGCGCTCACTGGCCCTGGAAGAGGGGCTGGCGCAGGCGAGTGAGCGGGCGCAGCTGGCGGAGGGGGAGGCCGCTGCGCTGAAGGAGGCGCTGGAAGCCGCCGAGGTGGAGCAGGTGTCGCTGCGCGACCGCATGGAAGCGGACGCGGCGGCGCTGGGCGAGGCGGTGCAGCAGGCCGAGACCAAGGTATCGGAGCTGACGGCGGCGGTGGAGGCCGCGCACGCGGACCATGCGTCGTGGAAGGAGCAGCTCGCCGCGATGGAGCTGAAGGCGGCCACCAAGGACGCCGAGCGCGTCGGCCTGGCCGCCCGGGTGTCCATGTTGGAGGCGGCGTCCGGCCAGCGCGAGGCGGAGTTGGTTCGGCTGCAAGCGGAGGTGGCGAAGGCCCACGAGGCGCTGGCGCTGGAGCGTGCGCGCCGCGAGGCGGCGGAGGCCGAGCGCACCGATGCGGAGGTGAAGGCGGCCCAGGCCGAGGCCCAGGTGGAATCGCTGGCGGTGGGGCAGGGCGGCGCCGAGGCGCAGGTGGTCTCGCTCACCGAGGAACTGGAGGCCGCGCGCGCCGAGGCGGACAAGGTGGAGCGTCTCCAGGGCCGGTTGAAGATGATGGAGGGGGCCTTGGAAGGCGCGAAGGCCCAGGCCGCGTCGGCCGGCAAGTCGGACGCGGCGCGCGCCGCGGCCGAGGCGAAGCTGGCTCGCGCGGAGGCGTCGCTGAAGGCCGAGGAGCAGAAGCGGGCCGGCATGGAAGCCTCGCTGCAAGCGGAGCAGGAGGCACGGCAGGCGCTCGAGGCGAAGCTGGCGGAGCATCCGGTGACTCCCTCCCAGAGCGCGGGTGCGCCAGCGGACTGGGAGGCGGAGCGCGAGCAGCTCAAGGCGGACGCGGCCAACCTCAAGCGCAAGCTGGTGGCGGCCGAGACAGCGCTCGAGAACGCGGCGGGCTACAAGGCGAAGATTGCCCGGCTGGAGGCGCAATTGAAGGGCAAGAGGTAGAGGTTTTTCCTTCATGCCTTTCGACGCGCCAGTGGATGCCCTCACGGGAATGCCGGCGGCCCGCTTCGGGCTGTACCTGCATTTCCCGTACTGCCTCGCGAAGTGCCCGTACTGCGACTTCGCGGTGGCGGTGGCGCGGCAGGTGCCGGAGGAGCGCTACGCCCGCGCGGTGCTGGCGGAGCTGGACACCCGGCTGGCCGCCGAGCCCTCGCTCGCGGGGAAGGTGCTCGACTCCATCTTCCTGGGCGGTGGGACGCCGTCCCTGTGGCACCCGCGCTACGTGGCCCAGGTGCTGGACGGCATCGCCGCGAGGCTGCGGGTGGCGCCTGGCGTGGAGGTGTCGCTGGAGGGCAATCCGGAGCGCGCGGACGCGGAGCGCTTCGCGGGCTACCGCGCGGCGGGGGTGAACCGGCTGTCGCTGGGCGTGCAGTCCTTCCAGCCGGAGACGCTCAAGGCGCTGGGGCGCGCGCATGACGCGGCCATGGTGGAAGGGGCCGTGGACGCGGCCCGGAGCGCGGGCTTCCCGGTGGTGGCCATGGACTTCATCTATGGCGTGCACGGGCAGACGGTGGCGCAGGTAGAGGCGGATGCGCGCCGGGCGGTGGCGCTTGCTCCCGAGCACCTGTCCACCTACGCGCTGACGGTGGAGCGCGACGTGCTGGCGGAGGACACGCCCCTGTCGAAGCGGCTCAAGCGCGGCGAGCTGGAGCTGCCGCCCGACGACACCGTGGTCGATATGGCGCGGGTGGTGCGCGAGGTGTACGGGGCGGCGGGCCTGCACCGCTACGAGGTGTCCAACCACGCGCGGCCAGGGTTCAGCTCGCGCCACAACGCGCTGTACTGGACGGGCGGGGAGTACCTGGCGCTGGGCGTGGGGGCCACGGGCATGTTGCTGTCGCCGCAGCCGCACCGGTACGTGAACCTGCGCAGCGCGGAGCGCTACCTCGTGGAGGCGGAGGCGGGACGGCTGCCAGAGGAAGGCCGCGAGCCGCTGGGCCCGGAGGAGCTCTTCGCGGAGCGCCTGGCCATGGGCCTGAGGCTGGTGTCGGGCGTGGACTGGGAGGCCGTCTGCGAGCGATATGGGCAGCTGGTGGAGCCCCGGCGGGTGGAAGTCGCGCGGCTGGTGGCGCATGGCTTCGCGACACTGCGGGACGGGCGGCTGGCATTGACGGAGAAGGGCGCGGACGTCCACAGCGCCGTGTGTGCGCGGCTGCTCTAGGCGGCGTCCACTGGAACGGATTTCGAGAGGCGTATGAGCAAGTGGATACTGTGGATGTTCCTCACCCTGCTGACGGGCAGTCCGCTGCTGTCGCTGGGCCTCATCATCGTCATCATCTTCGTGGCGGACCGCTTCACGTGGCAGGTGCTGCCCAGCCCGGTGCGGCTGCTCAAGCGCTTCCAGCGCGCGGGACAACTGGCGGGCACCATCCTCACCAACCCGCATGAGCGGCGCGCGCGGCACGAACTGGCGGACATCCGCGTGGAGCAGCGCCGCTACGCCGAGGCGGTGGACATCCTCAAGCCCAACCTGGAGGCGGGCGACGAGGACGTGGACACGCTGTACCTGCTGGGCGTGGCCTACCTGGGCGCCGGTGATTCCCAGCGCGGCGAGCTGCTGCTGGACGAGGCGGCGAAGCTGGACGCGGACCACAAGCTGGGCGCCATCGACCTGGAGCGCGGCCGCTTCCGGCTGAAGCGCGGCGACGTGCCGGGCGCGGTGGAGGCGCTGGAGCGCTATTGCAAGGTGCGACACGGCACGGTGGAAGGCCGCTATCTGCTGGCCAAGGCCCTGAGCCGGGCGGGCCGCGGCGACGACGCGAAGCGGATGCGCGACCTGGCCTGGTCCGAATACGTGGTGGCGCCCCGGTTCCAGCGGCGCCGGGAGCGCAAGTGGGCCTGGCGCGCGCGGCCCAGCCGGCCGTTGATGTACGCGGCGGCCGTGGCCCTGGTGCTGGGCCTGCTGGCGTCCATGCTGCCCCGGTTCGGAATGACCCCGGAGCGAGGCTACGGCGGCCGCTACGACTCCGGCGCGTATGGCGAGCCACCCAGTGCGTTGGGGATGGAGGAGTACCAGGGCGAGTAGCGCTAGGCTCTCGCCCATGTTCCCCACGCCGTCGCAGGTCCTCCGCCAGCGGGAGGGAGTACTGGCCGATACGCCGTTCCCCCTGCTGCTTCACGCGCTGATGGGGGAGGAGCGCACCTGCACGTTGGAATTGAAGGTGCGGCAGCGGGAGAAGCGCATCGTCTTCGAGGACGGCGCGCCGGTGGCATGCCAGTCCAACCTCCTCCACGAGACGCTGGGCAAGTACTTGGTGGAGAAGGGCAAGCTGTCGGAGACGGACTACCAGAAGGCGCTGGCGGAGAGCATCTCCGCGGAGGTGCCGCTCAGCGGCCTGCTGGTGCAGAAGGGCCTCATCAGTCCCTTCGATTTGTACAAGCAATTGCAGGCGAACCTGGCGCACAAGCTGCTGGACTGCTTCCGCTGGGTGGACGCGAAGTACCGGCTCATCGCCGACGTGGAGCCTCCGGACGCCAGCGTGCGGACGAACACGGGCCAGCTCATCCTCACGGGCGTGGCCAATGTGATGCCTTTCGACGCGGTGGCCACGCACTTCACCTTCACGGACGAGCGCCGCTTCGGGCAGATGCCGGGCACGGAGGCGGGGCTGAAGCTGTCATCGAAGGACGCGCGGCTGTTCCAGGCGCTCCGGTTGCGCCCCACCTTCGGTGAGCTGATGGAGCGCACCGGCTTCGACACGGAGGTGGTGCTCCGGCGGTTGTACGCGCTGTGCCTGCTGGAGGTCGCGGGCTTCGTGGAGGACGTGGACGCGAAGGCGGCCCGGCTGAGCGCGGGGAAGGGGAAGGCGCCCGCCGCGCCCGAACCGGTGGCGCCTCCGGTGGCGGCGCCAGCTCCGCAGGGGACGCCGTTCTCCGACGAGGACGAGGCGGCGCGCAATGCATTGGTGAGCGCCTTCATGTCGCACCGGAGCAAGGACCCCTTCGCGCTGTTGGACGTGCCCGAGGACGTGCAGCCGGTGCCGCTGCGTAAGGCCTTCCTGGCCCTGGCGGATCGCTACGCGCCTCTGCGCTTCCATACGCCGGAGCTCCGCGAGAAGGCGGAGGTGCTGCTGGCGGCCCATGCGAAGGCGTTTGGCGCGCTGTCGGACGCGGAGCAGAACCTGCTGTGGCGCAAGCGGCGCGCGGCGCATCGGGAGAAGGACCGGGGCACGCGGCCCACCACGGCCGAGCAGTTCCGCATCCGCACGGACTTGCTGGACGCGACCACGCAGTTCGACGAGGCGAAGCGCCGGCTGGCCGCGCGGAACCACGCGGGGGCCTTCGAGTACTTCGAGTACGCTTGCGACATCGACCCGAAGCCGCTGTACCAGGCCTACCGGGCCTACGCGCGCTATCTGATGAAGCCGGAGGCGCACGGACGGCTGGCGCAGCAGGAGTTGCAGGAGGTGCTGCGCCAGGAGCCCACGCTGGAGGAGGGCTGGGCCTTCCTGGGTGAAGTGGCCCAGGGCGAAGGCCAGTGGGGGCAGGCCGAAGACGCGTTCCGCAGGGCGTTCAAGCTGAACCCGAAGAACCGCCGCTACGTCGAACTCATCCAGGAGATTGTCCGGCGGCGCTAGGCGAGCCCATGTCTGGCCGCCTGCCTGACAGGGTTTGTCTGGTGTTGGGTTTGGGGCCATTTCCAGTCCCTCTGGGTGGCGTCTGTCTGGCGTCCGACAGTGGATGTCATTATTTGCGGTCCGGGAGGGGCCTGGGTTTTCCTTTTTGCGGGGGGCGCTAGGTAGTCTTTGGTGCCATGGGCAGCATTCGTGAGAGGAATCAGTCGGGCCAGGCGGCCGTCGAAGCTGCCATTGTCCTTCCCCTGTTCGTCTTCCTCATCCTGGGCATCCTCCAACTGGGGCTGATGCACCAGGCGCGGCTGCTGACCAAGTACGCCGCCTACAAGGCTGTGCGGGCTGGGTCGCTGAACAGCGCCAAGGTCGACGAGATGGAGAAGGCCGCGCTCGCGGTGCTGTTGCCGATGCTGAGCGTGCCCGGGCAGCGGGGGGCCTACATCCCCCCGGTGGGAAGCGCGGCGGAGTTCCAGGCCAAGTGGCGTGACGTGTCGGGCAACCAGATTCCCGGCACGTCACTGAAACACGCGCAGGTCACCGTCTGCGGCCCCACGCAGGGCGATGTCGGCGGAGGTGGGCCGGAGCTGGACTTCGATGACCCCCGGAACACCGCGCCCACGGGCTGGAAGGAGAGCCACCGCACCAAGCTGCGCGTCCAGGTGACGTTCAACTACCGGATGTTCATCCCCTTCGCGGACTGGGTCATCTACCAATCCACCCGTGGCCGCGAGCTGCGGAAGGAACTGCGAATGTACCGCAAGCCTACCGACCCACAGACGCAGGGCGACAAGCCGGACCGCACGGAGTCCCTCCTGGAGCAGGCGGCTGCGCAGAAGGTCTACATCACCCCTATCCGCGCCACCTACACCATGCGGATGCAGTCCAACTTCTTCCTCAACCGGGCAGCCCTCCCAGGGAGCAACGAATGCGTCTTCCCATTCTCCTACTAAGCCGAGGCGCCGTGAGCGCCTCGGCCAGGAGACGCGCGCAGCGGGGGCAGTCCATTGTCCTGGGAGCGCTGTCCTTCCTGGTGCTCGCGCTGATGGTGACGCTGAGCTTCAACCTCGCACATGCGCTGCGCCAGAAGATGGGTTTGCAGCAGCACAGCGACGCGCTGGCCTACTCCATGGCGGTCCTGGAGGCGCGGTCGCTCAATTACTATGCAGTCAGCAACAGGGCCATCGCGGCTTCCTACGTCGCGATGAACAGCATCCACGCATACATGGTGGCTGCGAGCGTGACGGGTTCGATGATGCGGGCCTCGGAGGCGAACTTCAAGGAGTTCGCAAGGCGCGAGAAAATCATGTGCAGTTGCAAGGGGTGCTACGAGCACTGCGTGCACGCCACTGAAGCGGCGAAGATCGCGGCCGAGTTCGCCAACGCGGGCCGTGAGTACGACCAGAAGGTCCGTGCCCTGGAGTCCAGCTTCAACGCCGCGATCCGGGGGCTCGACGTCATGGTGGACAACCTGCATGCCTCTCAGCGTGAGGCGCATTCCCAGACGCTCCAGGCCATCCAGGATGGCCGCAGCCATGGCCTGTCGCTCCTGGCGGACTACACCGCGCCGGACGTCGGTGCGCTGCCGCAAGCCGTGGGGGGGCTCAACGCGAATGAATTCAACTGCGCGGTGGATGGGATGAACTGCCGGGGGAGCGTGGAGAACGCTTCACCCGAAGCGCTCGCCAGGGTCATGACGGAAATCTCCAACGCCACCCGTTCTGGCTGGCCGGCGGCACGAAAGACCGGAGCGCGCGGGGTTGCGAAGCCCGCGTACCTGCATGACGACGTCATCCGGGACCTTCGGGACATCGCACAGAAGAAGCCGTACAAGGTGACCTCCCACGAGGGAACGTCGAAGTCGGTTCAGGACAAGGGCCAGGTCAACGACGGCGGGAAGCAAGGCGGTAATCAGGGGACGACGGTTGCCGCGCGAGAGGAAGGGGCGATTCGGAACACCTGGGAGCACCAGCTCACGTCGACCACCGACTACGAGGCGGAAGTCTGGAGCGATGCCAACGGCGGTGGCCATACCCCGGGTGGCGCGCACTCGGGTTCGCACAACTTCGAGGGCGTCAACGCCAACGCGTTGTCGGGCTGCGCCCGGTCGGGCAATTGCTTCATGAAGTTCCGAGCCAACCCCTCCTCTGGTAGGGATTGGGGGCAGCCGCGTGTGTACAGCTACCTGACGCGGCGACTCCGGGTCGGCGACCCGAGCCGGGCGCCCTGGGAGTTGAACGCGTCGGCCCAGATTCAGCTGGACCATGGCGCGCAGGGGACAGCGACGCTGACGCTCGCGGCGCAGGATGGCGTGGCGCTCTCCAAGGCGCTCGTCTACTACCACCGCTTCGGCGCGAATGGCTGGCGTGAGGCGCCCAACCTCTTCAGTCCCTACTGGCGCGCGAAGCTGCACCCCATCTCATCCGACGAGGCCGCGGAGGTCCTGGAAGCGGCAGGCAACACGGACGCGTCCCGGCTGGCGCGGGTCCCGGGGGTGTCCCTGTGAAGCGCGCATCCAGGCGAGGTGCCGCGGCCGTGGAGATGGCGGTGTGCATGCTCGTCATCGTCCCCGTGTTCCTCTACTCGCTGTTCCTCTTCGACCTGCTGCGCCACATGTTGGACTCGCAGGAGACCTCCCTGTCCACGGCCTGGGACTACACCGTCCTGGACTATGAGAAGGAGCCCGAGAGCGTCGCGACGGAGGACGGGGGGACGACGATGGAGGCCTTCTCCGGCTTCGAGATGGCGCAGGCCTATTCGCGGTACATGTACTGTGACCACGAGTCGGGTATCGACAGCTACGGCCCAGGAAAGGGTCCGGAGTGCAGCGCCACTCCCGATTCAGAAGACCACCACACGGACGTTGTCGCCCATGCGTGCTGGCTCAATCCTGGCGCACGGCAGGTGTACTGCACCCTGGATGCACAGGCCGTGGGCGCGTACGGGGTCTCACTCCACCAGTCCTTCATGGACACCTTCGGGCGGGGTGGCCTCATCCGTTGTTCCGCGCGCCTGGGCGTCCAGAACTATCTCTTGCCGGAGTCGTTCCTGCCGGAATTCTCCGAGGTGAAGCTGGCCAAGGAGAAGCAGGAGCGGGCCAACGGCATCCACAGAAACGCAACCGGCGAAAATCTCCCGGAGGGTCATGCCCGAGGCGACAACGTCTACCTGCTCCCCTGGGAGCAGATTGCCATCCTCACCGACACCTGGGCGCTCACGGAGCACGCGGACGTGCGGCCGGGCACCGCGGGTGGGCGAGGGATGCACGAGCGCGTCACCCAGCTCTACCAGAACGACGACAACAGCGGCTTCACCGACATGTCGAGCGCGTCCGAGCGGTTGGTGAACCAGGCCATCAGCTCGGGGCTCCTCCATGACAGCCTGAAGCTGGAATCCCAGAGCTACAGGACGCCTGGGGATGATCCTCGCAATCCCAGCCTCGCCATCAAGCCCGACCAGAGTGGTGACGGCGCCGTGGAGGAAATCGAGCAGCAGGGAGGCCGCCAGGGCTACTTCAGCAACGAGTGGCAGGACTGGGGGAGCAACAACAACCAGCGCACCTACGAGGCGCGTGGCAACTGGTACCTGGGTTGCGCGAGGTCGGAGTCGTGCTGACGCCCGTTGCCGCCTCGCGCCCCGTCGTCCGGATTCCCGCGCTGCTCTTCTCCGTTGCGGTGGTGGGCGGTCTCATCGGCTTCTCTTGGGAGCACGCCGTCTACCGGGGCAGCGACAGCCATCAGGAATGGAGCCCGCCGGAGCTGGGCACCGGCGTGGAGACATCCTCCCGCGGCTGGGTGCGCACGCCCGCGGAGGAGGCCATCCTCCAGCGGGCACTGGTCCACTTCCCGCCGTACCCCAACGCCACCCGTCCCGAACCGCTCGCCGCCGACTACCTGGGGCCCGGGGCGCCCATGGCGGTGGCGTGGTTCTCCACCCAGGACGCGCCCGCGAAGGTCCTCGAGCACTACACACAGGCGCTGCTCGCCAAGGGGCTGCCGGTGCTGCACCAACGCCACGGAGAGAAGGGCGGCTACGTGGGCTACTGGAGCCCCGCCACGGAAGAGGTGCGGCTGGTGTCCACACTGGCGCAAGGTGGTGAGACGCTGGTGTTCGTCTCCTCCGGTCAGGTGGGACCCCTGCTGGCGCGGGCGGCGGCGGTGCCGGACTGGCTTCCCGTGCCCGGCGGACTCGCGGAGACGCGCACCGTGAACTTCAATCTGGAGGGCGCCTCGCACCACGTGGTGACGGGCCAGCTCCAGGCGGACTCGCCGGATGCGGCGGCACAGCGCTACGGTGACCTCTTCCGTGCGCGCGGCTGGCAGGTGGGAACGCTCGCGCCGGTGGCGCCGAACGGCATCGCCTTCGAAGTGCTCAAGGAGTCCGTGAGCGGCCGCGCGGTGCTGCGCGGCCTCTCGCCGGGCCCGGGAGTCGAGGTCCAGCTCACGCTGCTACGCCGGAGCGTTGCCCCATGAGGAAGTCCCTGCGTCCGTCGCGGTCCGCCCGTGGCCAGTCCATGGTGGAGTACGCCATCGTCACCGCGGCCCTGCTGGGCTTCAGCACGATGGGGTGGCCCTTCCTGGTGCAGTTGCTCAACGCGCTGCACCGCTACTTCAACTCCATCTACTACGTCATCCAGGCCCCCATCTGAGGCACGGGGGCCTGGGCGCCCAATGCTACGGCGTCACCGTGGTGACGAACTCCGCCTTGCCGCCGGAGACCTTGAGCACCACGGCCTCCTTCACCGCGTCGCGGTTGGCGTCCAGGGTGATTTTGCCCGTCACGCCCGGGAACTCCTTCGTCGCGGCAATCGCGTCGCGCAGCGAAGGGCCGCTCAGGTCCGGCGCGCGCTTCATGGCGTCGATAGTCACCCGCGCCGCGTCGTACGCCAGCGCGGCCACGCTGTCCGGCACGCTGCCGTAGGTGGCCTTGTAGCGGGCCAGGAACTTCTGGAGCAACGGGTCCGGGTTGTCCGGCGAGTAGTGGTTGGCGAAGTAGCTGCCCTCCAGCGCGGAGCCGCCCAGCTCGTACAGCTTGTCGGAGTCCCAGCCGTCGCCGCCGAGCAGCGGCACCTTGAGCCCGATTTCACGCGCCTGCCGCGCGATGATGCCCACGTCCGTGTAGTAGCCAGGGACGAAGACGGCGTCCGGCTTCAGCCGCTTGAGGGACGTCAGCTGCGCGCGGAAGTCCGTGTCGCCCTTGGAGTAGCTCTCGTCGCCCGGCACCTCGCCACCGAATTCCTTGAACCTGGCGGTGAACACGTCCGCCAAGCCCATGGAGAACGCGCTCTTGTTGTCGCGCAGCACCGCCACGCGGGACAGCTTCAGGTTCTCCCTCGCGAACTTCGCCATGGCGAGCCCCTGGAAGGGGTCGATGAAGCAGACGCGGAAGATGTAGTCGCCCTTCTGCGTCACTTCCGGCGCGGTGGACGTGGGCGTCACCATGGGCACCTTGCCCGCCTGCGCCTTCTCCGCCATGGCCATGGACACCGACGAGGCTGCCTCGCCCAGAATCGCCACCACCTTGTCCTGGGTGATGAGCCGCGTCACGGCCTGGGCGCCTTCCTCCGGCCGGCCCTGGCTGTCGTAGACGCGCACCTGGAGCTTCTTGCCCTTCACGCCGCCCGCTTCGTTGGCCTCGTTCAGCGCCAACTCGATGCCGTTGCGCGCGGACACCCCGAAGGTCGCCTCGCTCCCCGTGAGGCTGCCGACCTCTCCCAGCAGAATCGTGTTCGAGTCCACCGGAGCGGCCGGTACCCCGGTCGCCTGCCCCTCCGGCGAGGGCGCGGCGGGCGCGTTCTTCTTCTCGCAGGCCACCACTGCCAGGGCCAGGGTCGCGAGCAGCATCAGGGGACGGCGCATCGGCAAGGTTCCTCCGGGGGACGGTGGTGTCACCCTATCCCTCTCCCCCCCGCCCTCCAACCAGCGGCGCTTCAGGGAGGGATTCAAATTGCAATGTGGACTGAAACGGTCCTGATTACATATGAGGTCCCCCGGGCCCGAGGTTTTTCGGCGCCTGGACCCCAGAGAGGAGACACCCGCACCCATGCTCCGGATGAGCAAGATGACCGACTACGGCATCGTGCTGATGACCGAGTTGGCTCGCGCGGAGGGTGACACGCGCACCACCCGTGAGCTGGCGGCGCGCACGCGCGTGCCACTTCCCTCGGCCAGCAAGGTGCTCAAGAGCCTGCTCCAGGCGGCGCTCGTGGTGTCGCACCGTGGCGCCAACGGCGGCTACGGGCTGGCACGCCCGGCCCATGAGCTGCCGCTGGCCGAACTGGTCGCCGCGCTCGAGGGGCCGGTCGCCCTCACGGAGTGTGGCGTCCACACCTCCGGGGGTGCGCCCTGTGAGCTGGAGTCCGTCTGTCAGGTGCGGGGCCACTGGCGCCTCATCAACGACGCCATCCAGGAGGCCCTGGGGCGGCTGACGCTGGCGGACCTCATCGCCCCCGCGCCCCGCGTGCCAGAGCGCCTCGTGGGCCTGGGGACACCCTCTCGCCCGGCGCCTTCCCCGGCCGCTGGCCACCCCCCTTCTGCTTCCGCGACAGGAGTTCGCTCATGAGCACCGAAACCCTCCAGGAACTGACGCGCCGCCCGTATGCGGCGGGCTTCGTCACCCAGGTGGAATCGGACACGTTTCCTCCCGGGCTGGACGAGGACGTCATCCGCCAGATCTCCGCGAAGAAGGGTGAGCCGGAGTTCCTCCTCGACTGGCGCCTCAAGGCCTTCCGCCACTGGAAGACGATGAAGGAGCCCACGTGGCAGGCCGTCACCTACGCGCCCATCGACTATCAGGCCATCCGCTATTACTCGGCGCCGAAGCAGAAGCCGGTGAAGGCCAGCCTGGACGAGGTGGACCCGGAGATTCTGCGCACCTACGAGAAGCTCGGCATTCCGCTGCATGAGCAGAAGCTGCTGCAGAACGTGGCGGTGGACGCCGTATTCGACTCGGTGTCGGTGGCCACCACGTTCAAGGACAAGCTGGCCAAGGCGGGCGTCATCTTCTGCTCGTTCTCCGAAGCCGTGCGCGAGCACCCGGAGCTGGTGAAGAAGTACCTGGGCACCGTCGTGCCGTACTCGGACAACTACTTCGCCGCGCTCAACTCGGCGGTCTTCAGCGACGGCTCGTTCGTCTACATCCCCAAGGGCGTGCGCTGCCCCATGGAGCTATCCACGTACTTCCGCATCAACGCGGCGGACACGGGCCAGTTCGAGCGCACGCTCATCGTCGCGGAGGAGGGCTCCCACGTGAGCTACCTGGAGGGCTGCACGGCCCCCATGCGCGACACCAACCAGCTCCACGCCGCGGTGGTGGAACTGGTGGCGCTCGACAACGCCACCATCAAGTACTCCACGGTGCAGAACTGGTACCCGGGCGACGCGGAGGGGCGCGGCGGCATCTACAACTTCGTCACCAAGCGCGGCATCGCGCACCGGGCGGCGAAGATTTCGTGGACGCAGGTGGAGACGGGCTCGGCGATTACGTGGAAGTACCCGAGCGTCATCCTCAAGGGGGATGACTCGGTGGGCGAGTTCTACTCGGTGGCGCTCACCAACCACATGCAGCAGGCGGACACGGGCACGAAGATGGTGCACATCGGGAAGAACTCCCGCAGCACCATCGTGTCCAAGGGAATCTCCGCTGGCCGCGGGCAGAACACGTACCGCGGGCTGGTGAAGGTGCTCAAGAGCGCGGAGAACGCGCGCAACTACACGCAGTGCGATTCGCTGCTGCTCGGTGACAAGTGCGGCGCCCACACGGTGCCGTACATCGAGGTGAAGAACGCGTCGGCGCAGGTGGAGCACGAGGCGTCCACGTCGAAGATTGGCGAGGACCAGCTCTTCTACTGCCGGCAGCGGGGCATCTCGCAGGAGGACGCGGTGTCGATGATCGTCAACGGCTTCTGCCGCCAGGTGTTCAAGGAGCTCCCGATGGAGTTCGCGGTGGAAGCGCAGAAGCTGCTCGGAGTGAGCCTGGAAGGGAGCGTGGGGTAGGCATGGCGCTTTTGACTGTTCGCAACCTGCACGCCCGTGTGGCGGGCAAGGACATCCTCAAGGGCATCGACCTGGAGGTCGCGCCCGGCGAGGTCCACGCCATCATGGGCCCCAACGGCTCTGGGAAGAGCACGCTGGCCAGTGTGCTGGCGGGCCGTGACGGCTACGAGGTGACGCAGGGCGAGGTGCTCTTCGACGGCAAGCCGCTGCTGGAGCTGTCGCCCGAGGCCCGCGCCGCCGCGGGCGTGTTCCTCGCCTTCCAATACCCGGTGGAGATTCCGGGCGTGGGCAACATCCACTTCCTGCGCACCGCGCTCAACGCGCAGCGCCGCTCGAAGGGGCTGGAGGAGCTGGACGCCATGGACTTCCTCCAGTTGGCCAAGGAGAAGTCGAAGCTGGTGCAGCTCGACGCGGCCTTCATGAACCGCTCGGTGAACGAGGGCTTCTCCGGCGGCGAGAAGAAGCGCAACGAGATTTTCCAGATGGCGGTGCTGGAGCCTCGGCTGGCCATCCTCGACGAGACGGACTCCGGCCTGGACATCGACGCGCTGCGCACGGTGGCGGGCGGCGTGAACGCGCTGCGCTCGCCCGAGCGCGGAATGGTGCTGATTACGCACTACCAGCGGCTGCTCGACTACATCGTCCCGGACAAGGTGCACGTCATCGCGGGCGGCCGCATCGTCCGCTCCGGTGGCCGCGAGCTCGCGCTGGAGCTGGAGGAGAAGGGCTACGGCTGGCTGGGGCTGGACGGAGCCAAGGCGCCGGCGGCGGAGGCACGGCGATGACGGCCGCCCTGGCGCACTACCTGGACGTGGCCACGCGCTTCCAGGCGGCGCCCGAACAGGCGTCCGCGCCACAGTGGCTCAAGCGCCTGCGCTCCGATGCCCTGGTCCACTTCGAGCGGCAGGGCCTGCCCACGACGCGTGACGAGGCGTGGAAGTACTCCCGGCTGGGGTCCATCGCGGAAGGAACGTTCATTCCACGGGCGGGTGTGTCCCGGGACACCGCGCACCTGTCGGCGGTGGTGGAGCGGCTGGGCCTGCCGGGGCCCCGGTTGGTGTTCGTGGACGGGCGGCTGGCGCCGGAGTTGTCGTCCGTGGCGGGCCTGCCGCGCGGACTGACGCTGAAGCCGCTGCGGGACGCGGTGCGCGAGGACGGCGAGCTGCTGGAGTCCTTGCTGGGACAGCGGGCCCTGGCGAACGAGCACGCCTTCACCGCGCTCAACGCGGCGCTGCTGGCAGAGGGCGCGCTGTTGCGGTTGGCGCCGGGCGCGCTGAGCGAGGTGCCCGTGCAGTTGGTGTTCCTCACGCGCGGCGACGCGCCGGTGCTGTCCAGCCCGCGCATCCTCGTGGTGGCGGGGGAGAGCAGCGAAGCGACGCTGGTGGAGACGTATGCCAGCGCGGGCCCCGCGGGCTCGGCGGCGACGTTCACCAACGCGGTGACGGAGGTGACGCTGGGCGACAACGCCAGCCTCCACCACTACAAGCTCCAGGTGGAGGCGGACGCGGCGCTGCACGTGGGCGCGCTCCATGCACGGCAGGGGCGGGACAGCCGCTTCGCCTCGCATGCCTTCGCCTTTGGTGGGGCCATGGCGCGCAACGAGGTCCACGCGGCCTTCGCGGGCGAGGGTGGCGACGCGACGTTGAATGGCCTGTACGTGGGGCAGGGCGCGCAGCACCTGGACAACCGCACGGCGCTGGACCACGCGGTGCCCCGGTGCACCAGCCGCGAGCTGTACAAGGGCGTGCTGGATGGCCACTCACGCGGCACCTTCCACGGGCTCATCCGCGTGCGGCAGGACGCGCAGCGCACGGACTCGCGGCAGCAGAACCGCAACCTGCTGCTGTCGGAGTCGGCGCAGGCGGACGCGCGGCCTCAGTTGGAAATCTTCGCGGATGACGTGAAGTGCGCGCACGGCGCGGCGGTGGGGCGGCTGGACGCGCAGGCGCTGTTCTACCTACGCTCGCGCGGCGTGCCCCAGGCAGAGGCGGAGCGGCTGCTCACCTACGCCTTCGCTCGCGAGGTGGTGGAGGCGGTTCCCGCCGGCCCCGTGCGCGCGAACATCGAAGCGCTCCTGGCCTTGAAGCTGCCGGGCGCGGCGCAGCGCGAGGTGACGGCATGAGCGGCTTCGACGTGAAGCAGGTCCGCGAGGACTTCCCCATTCTCCACCAGGAGGTGCGGGGCCGGCCGCTGGTGTACCTGGACAGCGCCGCCACGGCGCAGAAGCCGCAGGCCGTCATCGACGCGCTGGTGCGCTTCTACCAGCACGACAACGCCAACGTGCACCGCGGCGTCCACGTGTTGTCCGAGCGCGCCACGGAAGCCTACGAGGGCGCGCGTGAGACGGTGCGCCGCTTCATCAACGCCCGGGACGTGAAGGAAGTCGTCTTCGTGCGTGGCACCACCGAGGCCATCAACCTGGTGGCGCAGACGTACGGGCGCAAGCACATCGGTGCCGGAGACGAGGTGCTCATCACCCAGATGGAGCACCACGCCAACATCGTCCCCTGGCGGATGCTGTGCGAGCAGACGGGCGCCGTGCTCAAGGTCATCCCCGTGGATGACCGGGGCGAGCTGGTGCTGGACGCCGTGGACGCGCTGCTGACGGAGCGCACGCGCATCCTCGCGGTGACGCACGTGTCCAACGCGCTGGGCACCGTGGCGCCGGTGAAGGAACTTACGCGGCGGGCCCATGCGAAGGGCATCCCCGTGCTGGTGGACGGCGCACAGGCGGTGACGCACTTCCCCGTGGACGTGCAGGACCTGGGCTGCGACTTCTACGCCTTCAGCGGGCACAAGATGTTCGGCCCCACCGGCATCGGCGTGCTGTACGGCCGCAAGGAGCTTCTGGAGGCGATGCCGCCCTACCAGGGCGGCGGCGACATGATCCTCTCCGTGACGATGGAGAAGGTGACGTACAACCGGGTGCCGTACCGCTTCGAGGCAGGCACGCCCAACCTGGAGGGCGCGGTGGGGTTGGCGGCGGCCATCCGCTACCTGGAGGCGCTGGGGATGGAGAACGTCGCCGCGCACGACCGGGAGCTGCTGGCCTACGCCACGCAGGCGCTGGAGTCGGTGCCGGGGCTGCGCATGGTGGGCACGGCGCGCGAGAAGTCCGGCGTGTTGTCCTTCATGCTGGCGGATGTCCACCCGCACGACGTGGGAACCATCCTGGACCGCGAGGGCATCTGCATCCGCACGGGCCACCACTGCGCGCAGCCGGTGATGCAGCACTTCAAGGTGCCGGCCACGTCCCGGGCGTCGCTGGCGCTCTACAACACGCGCGAGGACGTGGACGCGCTCGTCCGTGGCCTGCACAAGGTCCTGGAGGTGTTCCAGTGAGTGCGTCGGATGACTTGAAGGACCTCTATCAAGAGGTCGTGCTGGAGCACTCCAAGCGGCCGCGCAACTACCGCGTGGTGGAGGGCGCCACCGCGGAGGCGGCGGGCCACAACCCGCTGTGCGGCGACCAGCTGGTGGTGACGCTGAAGGTGGAGGGCGGCGTCATCAAGGACGTGGCCTTCCAGGGCCAGGGCTGCGCCATCTCCAAGGCGTCCGCGTCGTTGATGACGGGGGCGGTGAAGGACCGGACGCGCGCGGAGGCGGAGGACCTCTTCGAGCGCGTCCACAAGCTGGTGACGGAAGGTCCGGAGTCGGTGGACGTGGACGCGCTGGGCAAGCTGGCGGTGCTGTCCGGCGTCAGTGAGTTTCCCGCGCGGGTGAAGTGCGCCAGCCTGGCCTGGCACACGCTGCGCGCGGCATTGGAGGGACGCGGCGAGGCCGTGTCCACGGAGTAGGGGTGGAGGGCCACATGCGAGGAATGATGGCGGTGCTGGAGCGCGACGTGTCCGCGACAATCATCCCCAGCGGAGACCGGGTGGTGCTGCCCGGAGGCTCCGAGCTGCGGGTGATGCAGACGCTCGGCGGCAACATCACGGTGCAGGACCCCTACGGTCAGCTCTTCCGCATCGACGAGAAGGACGGCGGCGTATTGGGCGAGGAGTACGCTCCCAAGGAGAAGGCCGCCGGCGACCCCAGCGAGTTCAACGAGGAGCAGGTCTGGGAGCAGCTACGCACGGTGTACGACCCGGAGATTCCGGTGAACATCGTCGAGCTGGGCCTGGTGTACGCGTGCAAGGCGGAGCCGCTGCCGGAAGGCGGGCAGCGGGTGGACATCCAGATGACGCTCACCGCGCCCGGTTGCGGCATGGGGCCGGTGCTGGTGGAGGACGTGCGCACCAAGGTGGGCTCGGTGCCTGGGGTGGTGGAGACGCGCGTGGAGCTCGTCTGGGATCCGCCCTGGGGGCAGGACCGCATGTCGGACGTGGCGCGGCTCCAGCTCGGTTGGATGTAGCAGCGGGACGAAGGCCCTGGGCGAACAGCTTCGCCAAGGGCCGGTGACGTCTCAGCGCAGGGCCAGCCGCCGCGCGCCCAATCCGAGCGCCGCGGTGGCCAGCGTTCCCGCGAGCAGCTTCGGCCACAGGGAAGGCGCTGCCTGGCGCACGGGCACCATGGGCGCGCGCGCGGAGACCTCCGGCATCTTCTCCGCGAAGAGCTCCACCATGCCCTTGATGAACGCGAACATCTGTCGCGGTCCCGGGCTGGAGACCCAGTTGCCATCGCGCATCACCGGTTCATCCACCCAGCGGCCGCCCGCGTTGCGCACGTCGTCGCGGATGCCCGGCCACGCGGCCAGCGCCCGTTCCTCCACGAGTCCCGCCGAAATCAGGACCCACGGTCCATGACAGATGACGGCCATGGGCAGGTCCAGCGCGTCGGCGTCCCGCACGAAGTCCAGGGCGAGCGCGCTTTGCCGCAGCAGGTCCGGGTTCACGAAACCTCCAGGCAAGAGGACCGCGTCGAAGTCCGCCGCCTTCACCTCGCGCAGGGACGCGTCCACGGAGATTTTCTTCCCCGGAACCAGGAGGTTCATCCCGCGGATGCGGCCCTTGTGGGGGGACACAATCGTCACCTCGGCGCCCTGACGCTTCAGCTTCTTCACTGGCGCTGTCAGCTCCACCTGTTCGAAGCCATCCGCCGCGAGCACGGCCACTCGCAACCCTCTCAGCTTCTTCATCGCGCACACCTCGCTGTGTCTGAACGGTCTGTCGTCTCGACACTGTGCATTCCCGCGTGACACGCGCATGCCGGGGGAGGCGGGCAGGGCAGCCCTGGCTTTCCAGGCCCCGCGTTGTGCCTCCTCGGAGGGCGTGTTACCGACGGAGTGTTCTGGAGGTCTTCGAATGTCCGCCGCTTCCGTTCCCCTCCGCCGTGCTCTCGTCGTGGGTGCCGTGATGCTGCTTTCTCCCCTGGGCTGCGCAAGTACCGGGGTTGCTCGCACTGACAGCGAGCAGCCGGCCTCGCATGACGCGCCCGCGCCCAAGCCGAAGTGGGGGCTGGTCATCCACGGCGGCGCGGGCGTCATCTCCCGGGAGAATCTTTCCCCAGAGCGCGAGGCGGAGGTCCGCGCCGCGCTGACCCAGTCCCTCCAGGCGGGACACGCGGTGCTGGCCGGCGGCGGCTCCGCGCTGGACGCCGTGAGCGCCGCGGTCCGCATCCTGGAGGACTCTCCGTATTTCAACGCGGGCAAGGGCGCCGTCTTCACGCACGACGGCGTCAACGAGCTGGATGCCGCCATCATGGACGGCACGACGCGCAAAGCGGGCGCCGTGGCGGGCTTGCGGCACGTGAAGAATCCCATCTCGCTGGCGCGGCTCGTCATGGAGCAGTCGCCGCACGTGATGATGGTGGGAGAGGGCGCCGAAGCCTTCGCGAAGTCGCAGGGCGTGGAGTTGGTGGACCCGAAGTACTTCTACACAGAGGACCGCTGGCAGGGCCTCCAGCGCGCGCTGGAGAAGGAGCGCTCGCGGCAGCCGTCCTCCTCTCTGCCGGCGGGGTATGACCCGGTGAGCGGGGACCACAAGTTCGGCACCGTGGGCGCGGTGGCCCTGGACCAGACGGGCGCGCTCGCCGCGGCCACGTCCACGGGGGGCATGACGAACAAGCGCTACGGCCGCGTGGGGGACTCGCCCATCATCGGCGCGGGAACGTACGCGGACGCGCGCTGCGCCGTGTCCGCCACCGGTCATGGTGAGTTCTTCATCCGCTACACCGTGGCGCGCGACATCTGCGCCCGCGTGGAATACCAGGACGTGCCGTTGCCGGAGGCCGCCGACGTCGTCATCAACGACGTGCTGGTGAAGGCCGGCGGTGAGGGCGGCGTCATCGCGATGGACCGCGACGGCAATGTGGCCATGCCCTTCAACTCCGCCGGTATGTACCGCGGCTACGTGGGCGAGGACGGCAAGCCCGTCGTGGCCATCTTCCGGGATGCGGCGGAGGCCGCTGGCGCGAAGTAGCAGCGCACGGCGGCCACCATCCGGGACGCGCTCGGGGTGGGGCTGCCTCCCTGAGCGCGCCGTGAGGCGTCAGTCCCGGCCGCCGCGATGTCCCCCATCGCGGCCGCGATGTCCCCCATCGCGGCGGTGATGTCCCCCGCCCCCGTTCCCGCCGGGCGACGCCCGGTGGTAGTTGCCATTGCCCCAGCGATTGCCGTTGTTGCCACGGTAGTGCTGACGCACCGGGCTGGGGCCATGCCGGTAGTGGTTCCCGGGGTGGTAGGCGTGGTGGCGCACCGCCGGGTAGCGGCGCCAGGAGTGCGTGAAGTAGTGCGGGTGCCGGCGCGCCACGGTGACGTGCGCGTGGCGGTAGACGGGCACCGTGACACGCACCGAGCCCCGGGAAGCCCAGCCGCCAGCGGAGAAGTACCAGGACGGCCCGCGGCGCACCCACCGGGACGACACGTAGACGAGCCCAGGACGGGGCGGGGCGGCCCACATGCCGTCCACCCACACGTAGTTGGCGCCGGCCCAGTACCAGTAGCCGGGCGTCCAGACGTAGGAGGGGGCTGGCGGTGCCGGCGCGCGCTCGACGCGGAGCGGCGGAGGCGCCTGCTGCGTGGTCAGCTCCTCGCTCGCCACGGCGATGGGAATCTCCACCACCGGGGAGTCATGCCGGGCCCAGCCCCCGGACACCCACCGCCACATCCGGCCGTCCGGCTCCCAGTAGCCGTTGATGAACCGGTAGCCGTCCATGGGCGCCAGCCAGGTGCCGGCGTTGAAGCGCCACTCGTCGCCGTCCCAGTACCAGTGGCCGGAGGCCCAGACGGCGCCGGCGAAGGGCCGGCCGGAGGGGTTCTCGGCGGGGAGCTGGGGCGGGGCGTAGGGCGCCATGGGCGCCGTGTCCTCGTCCTCGAACTCCGTGTCGTCGTACGCGTATTCGGAATATCCAGGCTCTGACGCGGGGACCGGCGCGGTCTGCGCGTGAACCATGGGCGCCGCCAGCAAGGTCACCAGACAAGCCCACCATCGAGGAGTCATCGCGTCATCTCCGTGGGTTACCAGACAGATTCTGCCACCGGCCCCCTGGGAGTCCCCCAGTGCGGGGCCGGTGTAGAAAAAAGACGCGGTGCCGTCCGGCTTTATTCATCCCCCGGCTAGGGCTTCACCAGGACCAGCTCCCGCGTCTGGATGAGGTCCACGTCTCCGGTAAACCCGGAGAACAGCTCGTACTGGCCGGGCATGACGCGGTTGCGCGGCACGCGCAGCGACTCGGTGACGCTGAGCGTCGAGCCGTCCTGCTTCTCGGACCGGGTGAAACGGCCGAAGGCGTTGTTCGCCTCCAGCGAGGCCTGGGGGTCGGCGAGCTTCCAGCCCTTGGGCATGGACAGCGTCACCTGCGTGCGGCTGGCCTCGGTGGTGTCGATGTAGAGCGGGGTGCGGCGCGTGCTCAGCTGCACGAACCGCCGGCCCAGCTGCGCGGGGAAGGTGAGGGGCCCCAGCGCCATCCGCTGACCGCCCTCCATCCGCCCGAAGCGAGGCACGGTGAACTCGTAGCGCAGCACGAAGGGCGCGCCCACCTGCTCCTGGTTCTCCAGCTTCACGCTCGACAGCGATGCGCCGCCGAAATACCGCGCCACCGCCCCCTGCAGCGCCTGGTTGCGGCTCTCCGCCGACAGCTGGTTGAAGGCCTCGGCAATCTGCGCCGCCTCGAAGCCGGAGTACGTCTCCTCGCCCTGCCCGCTGAGCGTTCCATCCTCGGCGAGCTTCAGCGCCAGCTTCACTTCCTTGCCGGGGGTTTCCTTCAGGGGCGGCGTCTGCACCTTCTGCAACGGGCGGCCGGGCTCGGGCAGCAGCCACGCCTCCCGCTCGCCCATGGCCAGCTCCGGCAGCTCGCCGAAGGGGCCGTAGCGCACGGACGTGTCCACCCACACTGGCTCGGTGCCGGGCACCTCCACGCGCAGCGCCGCGTACGGCAGCAGCGCGTCCTGGGGGAAGGTGTAGGCCGACGGGTCGGTGTTGAAGGTCCGCACCGCCACCACCCGCGAGGGGATGCCCAGCGCGTCCAGGCCGGCCTTCATCACCGTCAGCCGGCTGCCCCGGTCCTGGGCCACCGTGGACGCCGCCGTCTGGCTCAGGCTCGCGTCCCGGCCGGAGAAGCGCTGCATCACCGCCGCGTGCAACGCCTTCACCGCGTCCAGGCCGGACTTGCCCTCCGCCGCCTTGCGCGCGAAGGCGTCCACTTCCGCCGTGCGCAGCCAGCGCTCCAGGAAGGCATCGCCGTAGAGCTTCACCAGGCTCTCGTTGCCCGTGTCACCCGCGCCCACGATGACGAAGGGCAGGTACTCGTTGGCGGAGGGGGGCGCGTCCGGCTCCGGGATGAACGGCGGCACGCGGCGCGTCTCGAAGTGGAACACCTCCAGGTCGCCGTCCACCTTGGGCTCCGGCACCTTCATCCCGTGGGCGTCCACCTTCATTCCCACGCCCTTGGGCGCCACCACCGTGTACGTCACCCAGGCGTTGGGCTGGTTCGCAATCTGGAAGTAGAAGGCGGACGCCGTGAAGCCCGGCTGCGCGGGGCCGCGCGGAGGCTCCGCGAGCAGGTACTCCACCTCCACGTAGTCACCCACGGCCACGCCGGGCAGGCTCACCGTGTCCTTGCCTTCGATGTTCTCCGGCTCCAGCACCCGGCCGTCCGCCTTCAACGTGCGCAGCGCCAGCACCTGCGCGCCGCGCGGCACATTCACCTCGGCGATCTCCTGCACGCCCGACTGCTCCAGCGCCTTCTGCACGGTGTGGATGCGGTTGACGATGCTGCCGTCGGGGTACACGCGCACCGCCGCCGCATCCAGCACGAAGGCCGCCGCGCTGCCGCCGCTGACGGGCTCCGCCTCGTAGGCGCGGATGGCCTCACGTCCGTCCACGGCGTACGCCTGCAGCAGCTCGCGGCCCGTCCTCGCGCGCTCCTCCGTGCGGCGCAGCGTCAGGTCGTCGCCCGCCATCGCCAGCGCCTTCTCGCGCAGCTTGAGCGCCTCGGCCGGCTGGCCCGCGTACTCGCGCACGTCCGCCATGCGCTTCACCAGCTCCGCGTTGCGAGGCCACACGGTCGCCAGCTTCTGGAGCACCGCGGTGGCGTCGTCGAAGCGGCGCTTGGACACGTAGAGGTTGGCCAGCGTGTTGGCCAGGCTGATGCTGCTGGGGTCGCGGGCCTGGAGCTCGCTGTACAGCTTCGTCGCCGTCTCCATGTCGCCGCGCGTGCGCGCGTGCTCGGCCTGGCGCACCACCGTCCCGGGGCAGCCATTCAGGGACGCCGCCAGCGTGTCGCTCCGCTCCGCCGCGTCACGGCGGCGGGCCAGGCTGTACTGGAGCGTCAGCGCCTCGCACAGGCCGGGCTGGGCCTCCAGCGCCGCGGCGAGTGACTCCTCCGCCAGGGCTTCCACTTCCAGCGCCAGCGCGGCGCGGGCGCGCAGCATGAACACCGGGTGGCCGGCGGGCTGGGCCACCTCGGACGCCGTCTTCAGCATGTCCATGGCGGAGGTGGGCTGGCCCTCGTCGAGGAAGAGCTCCGCGCGCAGCAGCAGCGCCGCCACGTTGCCCGGGTCCTTGGCCAGCACGGACTCCAGGTCACGCGTGGCCCGGCCGCGCGCCACCTTGGACGGCACGGTGCGGTCCGCGGACGCTACCTCCGCGCGCAGCCACAGCAGGGCCGGGGTGTTGGCGTCCACCGAGGCCATCAGCCGCCGCGCGCCGTCCGCGTCCCGCTGCAGGCCGTCCCGCACCGCCAGCACGACGGCCAGCAGCTCACCGGCCTCCTCGTGCAGGGCCGTCTTCAATCCCTCCGTGGTGGGGAACACACCGGGCGTCTCGTCGGAGAACTCAGCCTTGCTGCCCCAGGCCTGCGGCGCCGCGCCGGTGGCCGTGCTGAAGCGCACGCCGGACGGACGCCCGTCCACGCGCAGCAGGGCGAAGGTGAGCAGGCCGGAGGTGCCGCCCTTGAGCTGACGCACGACGAAGCGGTGCTTGCCCGCGGGCAGCTGCACGGCGCGCGCGGTGACGGTGGAGGTGGCGCGCTCCCAGGCCCGGCGCTCCATCAGCGGAGCCCCGTCCATCAGCACCTGATGCGAGGTGCCGCTCACGGTGCGGGCCACGTAGAGGCCCGGCTCCGTCACGTCCGCGTCGAAGGCCTGGACGTAGAGGTCGCCCTGGCCGGGCTCGCCCGTCAGGTCCATCCGTCCGTCAGGGGCGCGCACCGTGCGCACCGGCAGCGGACCGAAGGCGCCGGTGAAGGGGCCCGCAAGCGAGCCACTCTGGCTCACGGGCGTGCTCTCGTCCCAGGCCAGCACGTGGAAGGGCGAGAAGGGCCCCACCAGCGAGACTTCGCTCACCCCGCCCAGTTGCCGCATCGCCGCGTCGCGGGCCTCCGCGTCGCCGCGCACCACGGCCACCGACATCCGCGCGCCGCGCATCAGATAGGCGGCCTCGCCCGTCGCGCCCGCCGCCAGCGCTCGCTCCACGCCGCGGAGGATGTCGTCGTCCAGCGCCCGCGACGTGCCCACCGAATCCAACACGTGGCGCGCCGCGACGGCCGCCAGCGGGTGCGTGGGCGCGCGCGCCACCATCTCCAGTGACGCCGACAGGGCGCGGTCGGGACGGCCCGCGCGGCGTGCCATCAGCGACTGACCGGCCAGCGCGTAGACGTCTCCCGCGTCGCGGGCAATGGCGTCATCGAAGCGCTGTTGCGCCAGCGTGGCGTCACCCGCGACGAGCAGGGCGTGGAAGCCCGCGAACGCGAGCGTGCGGGCCTGTTGGGTGCCCTTCTGCGCCTGCTCCGCGGCGGATTCGAGGACGCGCGGTGTCGCCGTGGAAGTGGAACGGTGGCAGCCCGTGAGGGCCGTGACGAGTGCGAGCGCGGCGAAGCCGAGTCGAATGGTGCGCATAGGAGGAGCCAGGGATAGTGCAATCCCTCGGCCGTGGCCATATTCCCCTGCGCGGGAATGTCCGGGACGCGTGCTGCCGGACGCTCTACCGCCGCTTGGGGGGGCTCTTCGCGGGGGCCTTGGCGGGCTGCTTCTTCGGGGGAGGAGGCGGAGGAGGCCGCTTGGCGGGCACCGCCTTGGCCGGCACCGCGGCGACCACGGCCTTCGTCACCGGCACGTCGGGCACGGGCGCCGTCGTCCCCGGGGGCGGCGCGCGCCGCACGGTGTAGAGGAAGCCCTCCGCGCGGCAGGTGCCTTCGATGCAGCCGAAGGCGGGCACGGGCGCGTCCCCGAAGTGCTCCATCCAGCCCGGGCCCAGGTTGAGCGGCTCGCCAATGGCCCGCTGGTCCTTGCCCTTGCCGACGTAGCCCTGCATGACGCCGTCCGCGTCCACCCGCAGCTCCAGCGCGGCCTCGCCCTCCGGCGACGCCAGGCCCAGCATGGTGCCGCGGCGCTCGCCCAGGGCCCATTCGAGCCGCAGCGGCGCGCCCGCGCCGTCGTGGATGAGCGCCACGTAGCGGCCCGTGCTGCCCTGCAGCAGCAGCGCGGCCGAGGGGGCCTGCAGCGACGGCCCGTAGAGCATGACGTAGCCGCGGCGCTTCCAGGTGTCCGGCGGCGCGTCCGCGCGCACGCGGGCGCTGAGCACGGCGATGTCGCCGTCCAGCCCCACCACGTCCACGCGGGCACGGCCCACGCGCGACTGCGAGCGCTCCTCCACGGGCGGGAAGATGATGGCCTTCTCCTCCGCCTCCACCGGCCGTCCGGCGACCAGGAGCGACGGCGCGTCCGGGCCGTCACCCACCGACACCGTGCGCTTCTCGGAGCCCGTCTCCAGCCGGCCCGGCATGGACCGGGGCGAGGGCGGACCCAGGTCCGCGTTCAGCGCGGCGCCGGGCTGCGGCGGCACGGGCTTCTCCCCGCTGCGCAGCCACTCCCGGCCCAGCACGGCCAGCGCCGCCATCACCAGCAGCACGGCCGCGGCCTGCAGGGCCATGCGCACCACCTTGCGCACGCCCTGGCGGACACGCTGGAGGTGCGTCAGCTTCACCGGCGCCAGGGACGGCAGGCTGCCCGGGACGAGCAGCTCCAGGTCCGCGATGAGCGAGGTGACGGAGGGGTAGCGGTCCTCCGGGTCCGGCTTGAGGCAGCGCGTGACGATGGCGTCCAGCCGCGAGTCCAGCCCCGGCTTGCGCCGCGACGGCGGGTCGAAGGTGCCCAGCGGCACCTCGCCCGTGAGCCACTCGTAGAGGATGACGCCCAGCGAGAAGATGTCCGCGCGCGCGTCCGCGCTCTTCGCGTCCACGCGCTGCTCGGGCGCCATGTACGACAGCGTGCCCATGGACACGTGCGTGGACGTGAGCGCGTAGCGCGAGGAGGGGCTGGCATCATCCAGGAAGGACGCCAGGCCGAAGTCCGACACCTTGGCGATGCCGCCGGCCTGCTGGTCCAGCAGGATGTTCTCCGGCTTCAGGTCCCGGTGGATGACGCCGCGACCGTGCGCGTACTCGATGGCGCGGCAGATCTGCAGCATGCGCCGCAGCGCGCCCACGACGTCCAGGTGCGGCTCGCGAATCAGCTCCCGCAGCGACGGGCCGTCCACGAACTCCATCACCAGGTAGTACGTGGTGTCCGTCTTCCCCTTGTCGACGATGGAGACGATGTGGGGATGGCTCAGGGCCGCGAGCGCGGCGGCTTCCTTCTGGAAGCGCGCGATGAAGGACGGGTCCTTCGCCAGCTCGGGATTGAGGAGCTTCACCGCCACCGTGCGGCCTAGCGAGAGCTGGGTGGCCTTGTGGACCTCCCCCATGCCTCCGCTGCCGACAAGCTTGTCGAGGTGGTAGCCGCTGATGATGTCCGGAGAGCGCGGACGGCTGATCGCGGTGGGGTCGATTGAGGACATGGCGGTGAGCGAAGGGGCGGCCAGGGTAGCAGAAACCCGGCGCTGGAAATGTCCGCTCGTGCACGGGTCGGCATTGCCCCCCGGCAAGCCGCCAGGCGCCCCGCCCGCCTTCCGTTCAGAGTCCGGACACCGGGGTGCGGCTCACCGCCTGGCGCAGGCTGTTGCGGACCTGGTCCAGGGAGGAGCGCATCTGCCCATGTCGGACGGACGCCGCCACCGCGCGCCCCAGGGACTTGAGCAGCGTCACTTCCTCCGGCTTCCAGGCGCGGGGACGGCGGCAGTCCTCGAAGGCCACCATGCCCCACCACTGCTGCCGGGAGGGGTTGATGGGGCACAGGAGGATGGACTGCGTTCCCTGGCGCTCCAACAAGTCCTTCATCATCGGGGGCGCGTCACGGGTGGGGCACGCCACCACCATGCCGGCCTCCAGCATGTCCACCCAGCCCGGCGCGAACTCGCGGAAGGAGAAGGCCCGCATCACCGGGTTGGCCAGCGGCGACGGCGTGGGCGGCTCCGCCCAGGCGTAGCGCATGTCGGTGATGAACCGGCCGTACGTGCCCTGCACGCGGTTTTCCAGGATGTACGCGCGGTCCACGCCCAGCGCGTGGCCCACCATGCTCAGCGCCTCCATGCCGGTGCTCGGGCCCAGGCCCTTCTCCAGCAGCAGCTTCGAGGCTTCCGACACCTTCGAGAAGGCTTCGATCATTGGTGCGCTCGTTTGAGTTCCATCCCTGTCCGGGACGGTCAGTGATTCCCTGAAGTCGTATTAAGCAGGATTCTTCTGTTTCTGTCAAATCTCACGTTCACTGGACGGATTGACGGGGGTGTGAAAATCCCGACCCGGATGGGTTTTCTCGGACCTCGATAGGCGTTTCGAGAGGGCGTCTCAGAAGTCGAGGCAAGGCGGGTTCTTATAGACCCGCAAAAGCAACGGGGGTACCTCCCTTGGAAGAGGTACCCCCGCGCGTCGGCATAAAAGCCGTAAAGCTTGACTAGTTGGCCTCGGTGGCCGTCGTGGACTTGGCGGCCTTCTTCGCCGGCTTCTTGGCCTTCTTGGCGGGCTTGGCCTCGGGGGCCGCCTCGGCCTTCGCCTCTTCGGCCTGGGGGGCCTCGGCGGCCTCGGGCGCAGCTTCGACGGCGGCGGGCTTGGCTTCGGCGGCGGGGGCCGGAGTGTTGGCGAACGCGGTGGCGGCGGCGAGGAGGGCGGCGGCGAACACGGTCTTCATGAAAAGCTCCGTTGACGAACGACGACGCGAGATTGCGCCGTCCCAGCGAACGAGGGCTTGAGCAGGCGGCGTGCCAGCGGCGTTGTCAGAGGGAGAGCAGGTGTCTGGCGTGGATGTCCTTGGGGAGAAACTCCGCAGTTGGAGCTCCGACAATGGGGGCAGGCTCCCCAGACAGGCAGTTGCTGCTTTGACGATGACGGAGCACTTGAGCAAGCTGCACGCGTCATCTGGTTGCAGGGTGTCGGCCCAGCGCCTTCGCCGCGCATGTCGCGCGGTCATGGTGTGGGAGAGATGGTCCATGCGGTTCCTCTGTTTCGCGACAGCGTTGGCCGTCCTGGGTACGGGTTGCGCGACGGGTATTCCGCTCGAGCGACTGGAGGCCCAGGTCCTCGAGTCGGACCGGTGGCGTCGCGAGTACGAGGCGGAGCGGGAGCGCGTCGAGGCGTTCGCGCTGCGCATGGCCCAGCTGGAGTCCGCGCTGGAGCGGGTGCGGCTGGAGCGCGCGGAAGCGGAGCAGGGGCGCGCGGCGCTGTTGGAGGAGCTGGTGCGCACCGAGGCGGACCGGCATGCGCTGGAGGAGCACAACACCCAGCTGCTGGCGCTGGAGCGCGAGGTCAACGAGCTGAAGGAGTTGAAGGAGATGCACGAGGAGCTGTCGGACGTCTGGTACGAGTCCGCGCTGGAGCGTGCACGGCGGCGGTTGAACAATCCGCCCCAGCCGGCTGCCCTCCCGGCGGCCGGGAATGTCGCCCCGACGGTGCCCTGACGTCCCGCCGGACGCGCGGCGCCGGCCCCGTGATAGAGGAACGGCGTGGCGAGCTCCCGCATCCCCATCCGCGGCTACCGGGCCGGCTTCTTCTTCGTGGTCGTCCTGCTGTCGGCCGTCACCGCTTTCACGTTGTGGACGGAGGTCCGCACGGGCAGCCAGGTGGACGGGTTGGTACAGGAGGCGCTGGAGCGGGCCGGCTCCATTGGCCGCATCCGCGTGGACGCGTTGTCGCTGGAGGCCGCCATCGAGGCGCATGTCCGCGCCACCGGTGACGCCGAGCGCCGCGCCGCGGACGCGGTGATGGAGCAGATCCTGGCGGACATCCGCGCCTCGTCGGAGGCGTACACACGCAACCTCCCGCAGGGCGAGAAGGCGCTGTGGTACCGCTTCAACGCCGCGTGCCAGGGGTTGGCGGACCAGGTGCGCGCGGCGGCCATCTTCTCGCAGCGCCGCGAGGCGGAGCGGGCCCGGCGCCACCTGGCCGAGCGCATCCGCCCCCTGGCGGCGGAGCTGGACGCGCTGGGCGGCGCGCTGGAGGAGGAGAACGCGGCCGAGGCACGCAGGCTGGTGAACCGGTTGGAGGACCTGCGCGTGCGCAACACCGCCCTGGGCGCGGGCGCCACGCTGCTGGCCATCCTCCTGTCGTCGCTGGTGGGCTGGCGCGTCACCTCGCTGCTCAAGCGCCAGGAGGCCATCATCCAGGGCCAGCTGGAGGAACTGGGCCGGCACAACCAGGAACTGGACGCCTTCACGCGGCGCGTGGCGCACGACCTCATCTCCCCGCTCGCGCCGCTCAAGGGGTACCTGACGCTCATCCGCCGTACCGGCGCGGTGAACGACGCGGGCGCGCTGGAGATGCTGGCGCAGTGTGAGTCCAGTGCTGTTCGCATGGGCGAGCTCATCGAGGCGTTGCTGCGCTTCTGCCGCGCCGGTACGCGCGGCGAGAGCACGGTGGGTGAGCTGGATACGGCCGTCACCACCGTGCTGTTGGAGGTGGCGCAGACGGCGGCGGCGCAGGGCGTGGCGCTGGAGCGCGAGCTGGAGCCCGGCGTGGCGGTGGACTGCCCCGGGCAGCTGTTGCAGGTGAGCGCGCGCAACCTGCTCACCAACGCGGTGAAGTACTCGGAGGGTCGGCCCGACCCCCGTGTGAAGGTGCGCGTGGCCACCGAGGACGGCATGGCCGTGCTGGAGGTCGTGGACAACGGCATCGGCATGGCGCCGGGCACCCTGGCCTCGCTGTTCCAGCCCTTCTTCCGCGCGCCCGAGGTGCGCGGGCTGCCGGGCCACGGACTGGGACTGGTCACCACCAAGCGCGTGGTGGAGGCGCACGGCGGCACGCTGGTGGTGCGCTCGGAAGAAGGAAAGGGAACGCACGTGGTGGTGCGCTTCCCCCGCGTGGTGCGCCCGGCGGCGGCCACCAGCGGTTCTCAGGCAACGACTGCTTCCGCCGGAATGCGCAAGGTCGGCACATGAGCTCAGCCCGCATCCTCGTCGTGGATGATGACCCGCAGGCCCGCGATTTGCTCCAGCGCTTGTTGGGGCCGCTGGGGGCGGTGACGCAGGCCCCGGACCCGCGGCGCGCCACCGAGCGCATCGCGGAGGGCGCCTTTGATCTGGTCCTCACGGACATGGCCATGCCCGAGCCGGGCGACGGGCTGAAGGTGCTCCATGAGGTGAAGGCGCAGCTGCCGGACACGCCCGTGGTGGTGGTGACGGCCTTCGGCAACATCGAGGGCGCGCTGGACAGCATCCAGCAGGGCGCCTTCGACTACCTGGCGAAGCCCTTCGACGTGGACGCGATTCTGCGCGTGGCGCGCCGGGCGCTGGAGCAGAAGCGGCTGGTGGAGGAGAACCGCTCGTTGCGCCAGCAGGTGGAGCGCGGTTCGCTGATGCTTGTGGGCCGTAGCCCGGCGTTGCTGGAGGTGTACAAGCACGTGGCGCGCGCGGCGGCCAGCAACGTGCCGGTGCTGATTACGGGCGAGACGGGCACGGGGAAGGAGATGGTGGCGCGCGCGCTGCACAAGCGCTCGCCGCGCATGAACGGGCCCTTCATCCCCGTGGACTGCGGCGCGATTACGGAGTCGCTGATGGAGAGCGAACTGTTCGGCCACGCGAAGGGCAGCTTCACCGGCGCGTCCGGCGCGCGGCGAGGCGTCTTCGAGGAGGCCAGCGGCGGCACGCTCTTCCTGGATGAGATTGGCGACGTTGGCATGAAGGTGCAGTCGCAGCTCCTGCGCGTGTTGCAGGAGGGCGAAATCCGCCGCGTGGGTGAGAGTGTCCCCGTCAAGGTGGACGTGCGCGTGGTGGCGGCGACGAACAAGGACCTCAAGGCGCGGGTGGCGGAAGGCCTCTTCCGCGAGGACTTGCTGTACCGCCTGGACGTGGTGCACCTGCACCTGCCGCCGCTGCGGGAGCGGAGCGAGGACATCCCCGCGCTGGTGGAGCACTTCGCCGGGCGTCATGCGCGCGGCGGGGTGCGGCCGGTGGTGACGCCGGAGGCGAACGCGCGCCTGGCGGCCTACGACTGGCCGGGCAACGTGCGGCAGCTGGAGAACGTGGTGGCGCGGGCGCTGGCGCTCAACGTGACGGGCGTCCTGGGGCCCCAGGACTTCCCGGAGCCCATCGGGGATGCGTCCACCCCGAAGATGGCGGGCCTGGCGGGCGACATGCCGAGTCTGGCCGAGCTGTCCCGCCGCTACGCCGCGCAGGTGCTCCAGCACGTAGGCGGCAACAAGAGCGAGGCGGCGCGCCTGCTCGATGTGGACCGCAAGACGCTCTACAAGCTGCTGGAGGCCCCAGAGGCCGAGTCGTAGCGCGCGCGGCGCACGTCAGTTGATGACGCCGAGCAGCTCCCGAATCTGCCGCAGCATCTCGATTTCGGCCGCGTGCACGCTGCCGTCGCTGGCGATGAGCGCCTTCGCCTCCCGGATGACGGCGGAGGGGTTGGTGCGCAGGATGCCCATGTTCGGCGGAGGCAGGGGCTCGTTGTTCCGCAGACAGCGCGTCAGCGCGGCCAGCTCCGGCAGGGGCACGCTCATGCCTCGCGCGGTGTCCAGGATGTGCCCAATCTCGGAGTGCGCGACGCGGCCGTCGACGGTGGCGACCTGGAGCAGCAGCTTGAGGACTTCGACGTGGAATTGTTCTTCGGGGCTCATGTCCCGCTAGGCTGGCTTTTCCTGGGACGCCCGTCCACCTATTGACGGCGTCAGCGCGCGGCGAAGCACCGAGTGGCGGTGCTCGAAGAGGCGCCGGATGAAGGCCTCCGCCAGCCGGCCGCCGAAGCGGGGCTCGAAGTCGAGCTGGTCGATGATGTCGACGCCGGCGTGTGTCTCGACGATGCGGCGCTCGTGCCGCCACTGACGCATCGCGCTCATGGGGGACTCCTCGACGAAGCGGCGTCCCGGCTCCAGCTCGCGCAGCGTCAGGTCGGACCAGCCCACCGGCAGCACGCCGCCCAGCAGCAGCTTGCTGCGGAACAGCGGTTGGCCCGGCTCGAAGGGTACGTCCTCGAGCCCCGTCACGCCCGGGGGCGCCGTCATCCGCAGGTACGGGTGCATCTCCGTGGAGATGCCCTTCATCGACGTCACCCACGCCCAGGCTTCAGCGGGGGTGACCTCGACGTACGATTCGAAGCGGAGACTGCGAGTTGCCATGACGCCCCCCGGTCCGCGTGTCACCACGCGGTGTGACGGTAGTCCTTGAAGAAGTTGCCCCAGACGTACTCGCCGCTGTTCTCCGAGGCGATGATGGGGTCCACCACCCGCGCCGCCCCGTCGACGATGTCCAGCGGTGGCTGGAAGTCCAGCTCCTGCACCTTGCGCTCCGCGTGCTGCGCGGGGTCCTCGTCGGTGACCCAGCCGGTGTCCACGGCGTTCATGTAGATGTTGTCGCGGGCGTAGTCCGGCGCGGAGGTCAGCGTCATCATGTTGAGCGCCGCCTTCGCCATGTTGGTGTGCGGGTGTTTGTCCGTCTTCGTCCCGCGCGAGAAGCTGCCCTCCATCGCGGAGACGTTCACCACGTGGCCGGGGGACGAGCGGTCCCTGAGCATCAGCGGCTTCAGCTTCCCGACGAGGATGAAGGGCGCCACCGCGTTGATGAGGTGGACCTCCAGCATCTCCGCCGTCTGGACCTCGGCGAGCCGCAGCCGCCACGAGTTCATGTCCCGCAGGTCCACCTGCTGCAGGTCCGCGTCCAGCCGGCCCTGGGGGAAGATGGCGCGCACGTCGCCCTCCTGTTCCAGGGCGTAGGGCAGCATGGACAGCGCGGCGGAGGAGTGGATGCCCAGCGCCGGGTCGTTGCTGCGCCAGGTGGTGGCCAGCTCCGAGCCCCCCGCTTTGCCCGCACCCAGGGCGGCCGGCTGCACCGTCGAGACGCAGGCGTCATGGCCCGCGAGCAGCGCGCGCGCCGCCGCCGGCAGGTCGTCCGCGCGGCGCATCTCTCCCGGCAGCAGGTGGCCGTAGAAGCCCGGGGGCCGGCGCACCGTCTGCGCGGCGTTGTTGATGAGGATGTCCAGGCGCTCGTGCGTCTGCTCGATGTACTTCGCGAAGAGCTCCACGCTGGGCGCGTGCCGCAGGTCGAGCCCGTGGATGTGCAGCCGGTGTGCCCAGTCCGCGAAGTCCGGCTCCTGGACGTAGCGCTGCGCGGCGTCGTTGGGGAAGCGCGTGGTGGCGATGACGCGCGCGCCGGAGCGCAGCAGCATCAACGAAGCCTGGAAGCCAATCTTCACCCGGGCGCCGGTGATGAGCGCGACCTTCCCGTTCAGGTCGGCGCGCTGGGTGCGCTTGGCGTAGTTGTAGTCCGCGCACTCGATGCACATCGCGTCGTAGAAGAAGTGCAGCTTGCGGTACTCGGCCTTGCAGACGTAGCAGCGGCGGGGCTGCTCGAGGATGCGCTCCGGTCCCGCTTCCGAGGGAGGCGGAGGCGGCAGCGCGGGCACCGTGAAGATGGCGGAGCGGCGCAGGGTGCGAATCTCCGTCGTCGCGCGGATGGCGCGGTCGTGCTCGCGCTTCGTCTTCTTCCGGTCGCGGCGCAGCGCCTTCGCCATCCGGGACTTGGTGTCGCGGTCCGGGTGCAGCACGCGTCCCGCGGCGCTCAGGAAGGCGATGCGGTCCTCCTCGGGGAGGCCGGCCAACAGGAAGCGGTCCTCGCTGATGGCCTCCAGGAGCTGGGTGACGCGGCGTACCTCGTCCAGGGACAGGGGGGCGGGGGGCGGCAGCGCTTCGGGCGCGGGGGTCGGAGCAGTCTCGGCGAGCTTCATCTCCCCGCTGCATATCTTCCGAAGGGGGCGGGTGGAAAGAGGGGCAGGGGGATGGGGCCCGGCGGCTGGGGAGGCGGGCACCCGGGCGCCAGCCTCAGGGATGGTGCGGGCTTCCGGGGGCTGGCTTCACCAGCGCGCCGCCTTGGCCTGCGTGCGGGGTGATTCGCGGGGGCTGGCTTCACCGGCGCGCCGCTTTGGCCTGCGGACCGTCATTTCCGCTGCATGTGACAAGGGCCGCTGCGATGGCACGAATTGCCCACCCACACGGAGCCCCACGCAGGCGAGCGCACCGTGGACGACGTTGAGTGTGCCGTCGCTCCTCCGTACCGTGTCAGGTCCATGCGCCGTTGGCTTCCGCTCGTTCTGCTGCTGCCTGGAATCGCCTGCACGCCGCCTCCCGGCCCGGAGGACACCTCGCCCGATGCCTCCCTGGCGAGAGTGCCCGCGCCCCGAGTGGCGGAGGAGCGCGGTGATACACCGAGTGCATCTATGTCGGTATCCAGGGCCGCTGCGTTCGACGGCGGAGCCGGGGCAGGGGCGCCAGAGGACGGCGTGGAGGTCCAAACTCCTCACGCCGATACCAACGCTCCAGGCCACCTCCTTGCTGAGCTGGGGGCGTCCGTGGCTGTCACGGAGTCCGTGTCGGAACAATTTGCCCTGGCCGACGCCTCCGCGGGCGGCAGCGCCCTCTCGCAGAGCGCGAACGCGGATGTCCGGCGCACGGCCGCGGATGCGCTGTTCGCGGCGTGGCAGCGCACCGCGGCGGATGCCGGGACGGACGGCGGCGTTGATGGCTCGGCCGAGGCGTCGCTGTCTCCGCCGCGCCGCACGCCTGACGACGGGGCGACCGTGGCGCGCGACGAGGTGCCGGCGCTGACCATCGACCCCGCCCTGGACGACCTTGCCCAGTCCGAGGAGGAAGAGGACACGCCGGGCGAAGAAGAAGTCCCACCACCCGAGCAGCTCACGGTCATCCCGGATGAGCTGCACCCGGGCGAGGAACTGGTGCTCGGCCCGGACGGTGAGCCGCTCGAGGACACGGGGCTGGTGCTCGAAGATGTCGACCCAGGACTGGAGCCCGTGAGCGGCGCGGAGGACGGAGGAACGTACGCCGTGCCCTTCGCTCCGGACGCGGGCTCGCTGCGGGTGCGCCGCTCCATCGTGGTCCGCCAGGAGCCTCGGCAGGGGGCACCGGCGCTGGGCACCGTGGCGCAGGACATGCGCGTGCGCTGGCAGGGCGAAACAGCGGTGCGCGGGCCGGACTGCGAGGCTTGGATTCAGATTGAGCCGCGCGGCTGGGTCTGCGAGCGCTACCTGGAGCCCAACTTCCGCGAGCCCCGCGTGCGTGAGCTCCCGAAGCTGCGCGAGGGCGAGCTGACGCCCGGCATCTACGCCCGTGTCGTGGGCAAGCGCGTGCGCGCCTATCCCAGCCTCGCCCTGGCGCGCGCCCGGCGAAAGGGCGTGCTGCTGAAGGGCTCCGTATCGGTGCAGCTCCGCGGGCAGGTCCGCATCCGCCGCAGGACATATTGGCGCACCACCGACGGCCAGTACCTGGAGGCGCGGGTGCTGCGCGAATACCGGCCTTCCTCCTTCGAGGGCGTGAACGCGGAGGCCATCGCCGACCTGCCGCCGACGTTCGCCTGGGCCCAGTCCCGCACGCGTCCCACCGCCGCCGTGGAGGTTCGGACAGCGCCAGACGCGAAGGCCACCCGCGAAACGGTGCTGCCACCGCGCACGATGGTGGCCGTGAAGGAGCTGTCCGAGGACGGCCACTGGGTGAGCATCGCGGAGGACCAATGGGTGGCGCGGGACGACCTGCACGTCGCCTGGTTCTCACACGCGCCGCCCCAGGTGGAGCCCGGCTCCCGCTGGCTGGACGTGGACCTGGATGCCCAGGTGCTGGTGGCCTACGAAGGTGAGCGGCCGGTGTACGCGACGCTCATCTCCTCCGGGAAGCAGGGCACGGACACGCCGGAGGGCCTGTTCCGCATCTGGATCAAATTCGCGGAGGCCGACATGACGGGCAGCGGCACCGCCGGCAACGACACCTACCGCGTGGCCACGGTGCCCTGGACCATGTTCTTCCAGGACGACTACGCGCTGCACACGGCCTATTGGCACGACCGCTTCGGCCAGCCCATGAGCCATGGCTGCGTCAACCTGTCGCCGAAGGACGCCCGCGCGCTCTATTCCTGGGCCGCGCCGCAGGTGCCCGTCGGCTGGTCCATGGTTCACGCGACGGAGGACGCGCCGGGCTCGTGGATTCGCATCCGCGGCCAGGCCCGGCCGACGGGCAAGCCGCGCAAGGTGGCGGTCGCCGCGACGCAGGTGGGCGCGCCGTAGCGGTCAGCTCACCACGGACACGGTGACGCGGCGCCGGTGCGGCGAGGTCCGGTGCTCCCAGACGTAGACGCCCTGCCACGTCCCCAGGTCCGCGCGGCCATCCTTCACGGGGATGTTCAGCGCATTCTGGGTGAGGACGGTGCGCACGTGCGCGGGCATGTCGTCCGGCCCCTCCGCGTCATGGACGAAGAGCGGGTCCCCGTCCTTCACCAGCCGCGAGAAGAAGGACTCCAAATCCCGGCGCACGTCCGGGTCCGCGTTCTCACACAGCAGCAGGGACGCGCTCGTGTGATGAAGGAACACGGTGCACAGCCCCTGGCGGGCGCCGCTCTCGGCGACGGCGCGTTGGACGTCCGCGGTGATGTCGGTGAAGCCGCGGCCCCGGCTGGACACCGTGAGCTCCTTCGCGTGGAACATGGCTCAGCGTCCACCCAGCCGCGCGGCGAGGAACGCGGCCAGGGCCTCCAGTTCCTCGGTGACGATGGCGTGCGGCATGTCGTAGGCGTGGAAGTCCACGGTGAGGCCCGACGCCACGAACATGTCCCGCAGTCGCTCGGCGTTGCCCAGGGGCAGCAGCGGGTCGTAGCGCCCGTGGGCCTGGAACACGGGCAGCCCCGTGCGGCCCTGGGCGCGGGTGCGCCACTCCGGCTCCGACGTCAGCGTGCCAGAGAGGATGCACAGCCCGGCGGGCGGCTCATCCAGGCGCAGGGCCACGTCCGTGGACACCATTCCGCCCTGACTGAAGCCGCCCAGCACGATGCGCCCGTAGGGCAGCTTCATCGCGGCGCAGAGCGCGTCCACGGTGCTCATCAGCGCCCTGCGCGCGGCGGGCATGCCCGGCGGTACGTCGCGCGCGAACTGCTCCCAGTCGCGCTGCTCCCCCCGCATCACCGCGTCGGGCAGGGGGAACCAGGCGCGTCCTCCGTGCGCCCAGGCCATGGGCCCGCCCGGGAAGACGAACCGCACGCGGTCCGCCAGCGCCGGCTGGAACGCCATCAACTCCGGCCCCAGGGGCACCAGGTCGGTGGCGGGCGCGCCCAGGCCATGGGAGAGGACGACGACCAGTTCGGGCGTCGCGCCCTCGGGGAGCGCGTCGATGACGTGGCAGTCCAGCTCCCCCAGCCGTGTGGCCACGTGGCGCAGGGCGCGTTCCATCGTCAGTTCCCGCTGCGGCCGGGGCCTGGTCGCTCATCGCGATCTTCTGGATGACGACCGGCTCCAGGGGCTTGTCGCGCGGGTCGCGCTGCACGTTGGCGATCTTCTCCACCACGTCGTAGCCCGACACCACCTCACCGAAGATGGTGTGGCGGTTGTTGAGGTAGTCCGGCGTGGAGGTGGTGATGAAGAACTGGCTGCCGTTGGTGCCGGGACCGGCGTTGGCCATGGCCAGCAGGCCCTTCTTGTTGAAGGTGCGGCCGCTCTGGAACTCGTCCTCGAAGCGGTAGCCCGGGTCGCCGCGGCCGGTGCCCGTGGGGTCGCCGCCCTGAATCATGAAGCCCGGAATCACCCGGTGGAAGATGACGCCGTCGTACAGCGGCTTGCCTTCCACGCGCTGGCCCGTCTTCGGGTCCGTCCAGGCCTTCTCGCCCGTGGCCAGGCCCACGAAGTTGGCCACCGTCTTGGGGGCGTCCTTGGAGAAGAGGCGCACGACGATGGCGCCCTGGTTCGTTTCGAGGGTGGCGTAGACGTCCTGGCCCGCCTGGACCTTCTTCGTCCATTCACCCGAGGCGGCCTCGGCGGGGGGCGCCGCGGCCGGCACCTCGGCGGCGGAAGGCGCCGAGGGCTTCGCCGGCGTCGTCGCGGAGGGCGGGGTACCACCACCCGTGGATTCCTTCTTGTCGGAGTCCTTGCAGGCGGTGAGGGTAAGGCAGAGGAGGACAGTCGTTAGGAATTGGGTCCGCATGGCGCGCGGACCTTAGCCCCTTTTCCAATGGATTCCAGGGGCTTACGGGGTCATCGGCCGGTATCTGTCAGATACTGGGAGTGAAAATCGGTAAAGTCTGTGAGTCTGGACGCAACAATTCGCCAGAAAGCCCGATGATCCGGGTAACGCTTCAAAAAAGCCCATCAAATTCCTGTAGGAGCACACCCCATGGCGCCTCCCATTCGCCGCAACGAGCCCCGTCCCGTTCCGACGCCTCCCGTGACGGCGCGTCCGACTCCGCCGCCGCCGCCTCCTCCTCCTCCTCCGGCGCGCGCGGAGGCCCGTCCCGCGCAGGCCGACCGGTTCGAGGACGCGCACAACCGCGTGACGCAGGCCGCCACTGGGCTCCGCTCGGTCTCGGATGCCGCTGTCGCCACGCAGGTGCGTGACGCCTTCGGGCCCCGCCGCTTCGGCCCCGTCAACCTGCCGGGTGGCAATGGCCCCGTCGTCGAAGGGGCGAACACCCGCCTTGCGCGCGGCGCCGGCGCCGTCAGCCTCGCGGCCAACGTGGCGCAGCTTCCCACCGGAGCCGTCGAGACGTTCCGTGACGTGCGCGATGCGCTCCGCAACCCGACCGAAGCGAACGTCCGTGAGGCGGTGGGCACCGCCTCGGGCACGCTCTCCACGGGGCTGATGGCGGCTCGGGACGGCTTGAACCTCGCGGGCAACGTCAGCAACTACCGCGCTGCCACCGACGCGGCTCGCACCGCCTTCACCGCCGCGGCCCCGGAGGCCTCGCGTGCCGCCGCCAATCGCGTGGCCACCACCGCCGCCAACACCGCGCTGGAAGGTGCGTCGCGTCAGGTCGTGCGCCGCGCGGCCGCCGAGGTCGCCGAGCGCGGACTCGAGGGCGCCGCCCGCACCGCTGGCACCGCCGCGCGCGCCGCGGTGCAGGGCGGTGGCACTGCGGTGGCGCGTGCCGCGGGCCGCTTCACCCCGGGCCTCAACGTCGCCATCGCCGCGGCGGACACCGTGGCGGCCGTGAACACCATCACGGACCCGAACGCTTCGGCTGGCAAGAAGATTACCGCGGGAGTGACGGCGCTGGGGTCCATCGCCGCCGCCACCAACATCCCGGTCGTGAGCCAGGTGGGTGCGGCCGTCTCCACCGTGTCCGGCTTCATCGGCTCCTTCTTCTAGGAAGCGCCGCGTCGTCAATCTCAACGCTCCGGGGGGCTTCGGTCCTGCCGGAGCGTTGTGCTATCCGAGGGGGACGGAGCGAGAGACCATGACGACCCATGACGATTCGCAGGGCGGTCGTAAGAATGCCCGTTCGCTGGCCGAGCTTCATGCGCTCGGCATCATGAAGAAGATGCCGGCGGCGCTGCAGCTCGACAGCACCGAGCCGGTGGAGCTTCCCACGGTGGAGGCTCCTTCGCTGGAGGGGGTGTCGGTGGCCCAGGTGGCGCCTGCGCCATTGACGGAGCAGGAACTCGTGGACCGCTTCGATGCGCTCCGTCGCCAGCACGCAGACGTCCGCGAGCGTCAGCCGGGCGAGGATGTGGCGCTCGAGGACGACGTGCTCGTGGACGTGCTGGGCTTCGCCAACAACCGGCTGATTCCCTTCTCTGTCCGGGAGAACTGGTGGGTGCGCGTCGCGGCGGACCCGGGGCTGCCCGGCTTCTTCGAATCACTGGCGGGGGCGAAGGTGGGCCAGTCGGTCGGCATCGAGCTGACGCTGCCGGACACCTATCCCGTGGAGGCGCTGCGGGGGCAGCCGGCCCGCTTCCTCGTGAGCGTGAAGGCGGCGCGAGAGCTGAAGTTGCTGGACGATGACTCGCCGGAGTTGCTGTCACGGCTGGGCATGGGCTCCATCACGGACGTCATGCGCAAGCTGGGGGACGACCTGGCCCAGGAGCGGCTCGCCGACGTCGACCGGTTGACCCAGGAGCGCGTCATGGATGTGCTCGTGGACCGCACGCCGGTGGAGGTGTCCGCCGCGCTGGTGGACGAGGAGATTCGCCGGCGCTGGGCGGAGGCCGAGCGGCCCATCCTCCAGCGCAAGGATTTCCAGCCCGACGAGCTTCAGGAGGCGCTGGAGGGGTGGCTGCAGGATCCGCTGACCCGCCTGGATGCGGCGTACCGCATCACGTTGGCACTGGTCCTGCGAGCCATCGCCGAACGCGACGGCATCCAGCCGGACCGCGCGGCGACGGACGCCATGCTGGAGGACCTCGCGAACTTCACGGGCGTCAACCGGCAGGAGCTGGGCGTGGCGGTGAAGGAGGACGAGGCGCTGGCTCGCCGCCTGTACGAGATGGCGCTGCGCTTCTCCACCATTGACCACGTGATGAAGAAGGTGACGCTGACGCCCGCCGCGGCGTGAGGCTCAGCGCGTCTCCAACGCCAGGGCGACCATCACCTCGGTGAGGTCGCCCGGGTGGTAGCGGACCATGCCTGGCAGGCCGCGCAGCGCGGCCTCCGCGTGGTCCATGTCGTGCAACCGCACCACGCGCGCGCCGGGCACCTCCGCGTCCACCGCCGTCACCATGCCGTCCGCCTGGTACCCGTAGCGCTCGTGCAGGTAGCGCTGGAGCGGGTACAGCGTGGAGGTGCGCGACAGCCGCGAGGTGGCCAGCGACACGGTGGGGATGTCGGCGGGGTAGGGGTGCTGCTGGATGAAGGCCTGCCGCTGGGGATAGGACAGCTCCTCCACGGAGCGGGACACGCCGTGGAACAGCAGCGGGAAGGCGAAGTCGATGAGCCGCCGGAGCCGGGGCGTGGTGGCCAGGTCGTGCGCGATGGATGAGCCGCCATACGGCGCCTGGAGCGTCACCACCGCGCGCACCACGTGGCGCAGCTCCGGGTAGAGCGCCAGCGTGGCGGTGCACTCCACGCCGCCCTTGCTGTGGCCCACCATCACCACGCTGCGGCCGAAGTACTCCGCGTCGCGCAGCACCTCGCGGAGCACCGCCACGTTGTCCGCGAGCAGCCCTTCGGTGTCCACCGCGGCCTCGCGCACGCTCAGTCCCCGGCGCTCCAGCCGCTGCACGTTGTCCAGCAGGTAGCCGGGCAGCTCGTCTCCCAGCATGCCGCGCACCAGCACGTACTGGTGGCGCCGGGCCTCTTGCGGCAGCACCGGCAGCCCCTGGCGGACGCGCGCGAGCAGCGCATGGAAGCGGGGCGTGAGGTCCTCGGGGGGAAGGGACTGCGCCGCCCGCTTCAGCCAGCCGGCCATGCCCGCGCAGCCAGGGCCCCACCAGCGCTCGGCGGGAGGCAGTCCGCGCAGCGTGCGAGCGAGCCGGGTGATGGCGCTCGGGGCCGCGGCGTGGGTGGACGGAGCGTGTGGGGCTTCGGGCTGCGACGGCGTCATCTCAAGAGGCAGCGTACCGGGAAGTCCGAGGCGGGCGCCAACGTAGCGTCGTGCGCGCCAGGGAGTGACTTGAGGCCGGACGCGAGGGAGGGCCCGTGATAAGACGTCCGGGGACGGGAGGATTTCGAAGCTGACCACCGGACAGGAATGGCTGGTTGACGCCAGCGGCTGCGTGCCTGGCAGCCTCAAGGACGCGGCGGCACTGGCGGCGCTCTTCGAGGCGCTCATCGTCGTGCTGGACCTGAAGGTCGTGGGCCAGCCGCAGTGGCACGTGTTCCCGGAGCCCGGTGGCATCACCGGGCTGACGCTGCTGGCCGAAAGCCACCTGGGCATCCACACATTTCCGGAGCACGGGTTCGCCGCGCTCAACGTGTACTGCTGCCGCGAGCGCCAGCGTCCGGACTTCGAGGCGCTGCTGGCGCGCCACCTGGGCGCGACGGCGTGCGTGGTGCGTGAGCTGAAGCGGGGGGTGACGGCGTGACGCAGGGGAAGTGTCCATCGTGCGGTGCGATGGTGGAGTTCACCGCCGGCTCGGCGCAGGTGGTGGTGTGCGGCTACTGCCAGACGGTGGTGGCTCGCAAGGGCCTGGACTTCGAGTCCCACGGGAAGATTGGCAGCATCGTCCCCACCGATTCGCCGCTGCAGCTCCGCGCGGAGGGGCGCTACCGCAAGGCGGCGTACACCATCGTCGGCCACCTGCAGAAGGACCACGGCGCGGGGCCGTGGGACGAGTGGTACGTGGAGTTCGCGGACGGCCGCACCGGGTGGCTCAGCGAGTCCGAGGGCGCCTTCCACCTGATGTTCGACATGGGGCCCGAAGAGGGCGTGGCGCTGGAGGACCTGCACCCGGGAGAGCGGCTGCACCTGCGAGATCGCGCGTGGGTCATCGAGGAGCGCGGCCACGGCCGCGTGGTGGCCGCCGCGGGTCAGCTCCCCAGCGACGTGGACCCCACGCAGGACGCCTGGTACGTGGACGCCACGGGGCCCAAGGGCGCCTTCCTCACGCTCGACTTCGGCACGCGCGGGCATTCCCCCGAGGCCTTCGTCGGCGAGGCGCTGAAACTGGAGCAGCTGGGCATCCCGGCCGGGCAGCTCCGGCCCCGCGTGCGCAAGGTGGAGCTGCAGCAGGCGCGCTGCACGCAGTGCAACGGCAACCTGGAACTGCACGCGCCGGACAAGACGCTGCGCGTGGCGTGCCCCTACTGCGGCGCGCTGCTGGACGCGCGCCAGGGCAAGCTGTCCTTCCTGCGCATGCTGCAGAAGCCGAGCCGGCCGCTCATCATCCCCCTGGGAACCAAGGGGAAGCTGGATGGCGCGGAGTGGATCTGCATCGGCTATCTGGAGCGCTCATGCAACGTGGAGGGCGTGCGCTACCCGTGGGAGGAGTTCCTCCTCTACAACGCGTCGCGCGGCTTCGTCTGGCTGATGAATTCCAACGGCCACTGGGTGTTCTTGAAGCCGCTGCCCGCGGGTGACGTGTCGCTGTCGCCTGACGTCGCCGCCTTCTATGAGCACCGCCGCTACAAGTGCTTCCAGCACGTCACCGCCGTCACGGACAAGGTGCTGGGGGAGTTCTACTGGACGGTGAGGGTGGGCGAGCGGGCCGAGGCGTCGGAGTACGTCGCCGCGCCGTACTCGGTGAACGTGGACGCCACGGACGACGAGGTGTCGTACACCCACGGCGAGTACCTGGAGCCCGAGGTGGTGAAGGAGGCCTTCGGCTTGCAGGAGCCGATGCCTCAGCGGGAGGGCATCGCCCCCAGCCAGCCGAACCCACACCAGTCGGGCCTGCGCTCCGTCTTCGTCTGGACTGGCCTCTGGATACTGGCGTTGTTCGTGCTGGCGGCCGTGCTGTCCTTGACCGCCGCGAAGACGGTCGTCCTGGAGGAGGCGGTGGTGATACCGCCGGATGCCACGCCAGGCACGCCGGGGGCCATGCACTTCAGCGAGCCCTTCGAATTGCCCAAGCGCGGCAACATGCGCGTGGAGATCAGCGGCACGCCCTTCAACGAGTGGCTGGGCATCCAGGGCGACCTGGTGAACCAGGACACGAACGACGTGGTCCTCTTCTACGAAGAGCTGAGCTACTACCGCGGCAACGACGGCGACGGCGAGTGGACCGAAAGCAACATGTCCGCCAGCACCTACCTGTCGCCGGTGCCCGCCGGGAAGTACGCGCTGCGCACGACGGCGAGCTTCGCGGCGAACCCGGTGCGGCCGCGGCCCATGACGTACAGGGTGAAGCTCATCCACGACACGCCCAACTCGAGCTGGTTCTGCTTCGCGCTGGGGCTGATGGTGGTGGGGCCGGTGGTGGCGTTGTATCGCTCGCACAGCTTCGAGACGCGGCGCTGGGCGGAGAGCAACGTCTAGGTTTGAGTCGTCAAACGTGACGGAGGCGCGTCATGAAGTGGTTTGGAGGACTGGTGCTGCTGGGCTACGCGGCATTGACGATTTCGGGCTGGTCCCCCTTCACGAAGGAAGAGCGGGACAAGGTACCGGGCAACGTTCGGCGTGGGCCGGGCGGCGTCCTGCTGTGGACTGGCGGCTACATGGGAGGGAAGTGATGTTGTTACTTGGCGTGGTGGTCAGCGTTCAGGGTGTGCTGGCGAGCATCATCTACTCGCTCATCGGATTGGCGGTGTTCGTGGCGGGCTTCTACGTCATCCGCCTCATCATGCCCTTCGACGTGCACAAGGAGCTGGAGGCCGACCAGAACACGGCGGTGGGCATCGTCATCGGTTCCTTCATCATCGGTCTGGCCATCATCGTGGCCGCGGCCATCAGCGGATGAAGGCGCGCGCCGCACGCCCATGCCTGTGCGAAGTGAAGTGACGCCGTGAACAAGACGCTGCTGTACATCACCGTCATCGTCATCGCGACGTGCGGGCTCATCTATGAGCTCGTCGTCGGGGCGCTCGCGAGCTACCTGCTCGGCGACTCCATCACCCAGTTCTCCACCGTCATTGGCGGCTATCTGTTCGCCATGGGCATTGGCAGCTACCTGTCGCGCTATATCGAGCGCGGGGTGGCGCAGCGCTTCGTGGAGGTGGAGCTGGCGGTGGCGCTGCTGGGCGGCATCTGCGCGCCGGTGCTGTTCCTCACCTTCACGCTGACGGACCTGTTCCAGGTGGCGCTGTACGGCAGCGTGATTGCCATTGGCGCGCTGGTGGGCATGGAGATTCCCCTCCTGCTGCGCATCCTGAAGGACCAGGTCAAGTTCAAGGACCTGATCAGCCAGGTGCTGTCGCTGGACTACGTGGGGGCGCTCGCGGCCAGCGTGGCCTTCCCGTTGCTGCTGGTGCCGAAGCTGGGGCTGGTGCGCACGTCCCTGCTGTTCGGCGTGCTGAACGCGGCGGTGGCGCTGTGGAGCACGTGGTTGCTGGCGCCGCTGTTGGGCAACCCGCTGCGGTTGCGCGTCAAGGCGGTGGGGCTGACGCTGCTGCTGCTGGCGGGCTTCGTCATGGGCGACCGGCTCACCACCTTCTACGAGGACCAGCTCTACGCGGATGACGTGGTCCACGCGTCCAGCTCGCCGTATCAGCGCATCATCCTCACGCGCGGCAAGCGGGGCTTCTCGCTGTTCCTCAACGGCAACCTCCAGTTCGCCAGCCTGGACGAGTACCGCTACCACGAGTCCCTGGTGCACCCGGCCATGGTGCGCGCGGGCAAGGTGGAGAACGTGCTCATCCTGGGCGGTGGGGACGGCCTGGCCGCGCGGGAAGTGCTGCGCTACCCGGAGGTCCGCTCCGTCACGCTGGTGGACCTGGACCCGGTGATTACGGGGCTGGCGACGAACTACGGGGAGCTGGCGAAGCTGAACCGCCACGCGATGACGGACCCGCGGATGCGGGTGGTCAACGGGGACGCGATGCAGTTCCTCACCGAGGGCGGCGCGCTGTACGACGTGGTGGTGGTGGACTTCCCGGACCCGAACAACTTCGCGCTGGGGAAGCTGTACACCACGGGCTTCTACAAGCTGCTCAAGAAGCGCATCGCGCCGGACGGCGTGGCGGTGGTGCAGAGCACCAGCCCGCTGTTCGCCCGGCGCTCCTTCTGGTGCGTGGAGACGACGCTCAGGGCCGCGGGCTTCTGGACGGAGCCGTACCACGCGCTGGTGCCGTCGTTCGGTGAGTGGGGCTACGTGCTGATTGCGCACGAGCCGCCCGCCCGGCACCGGCCGCTGCCCGAAGGGCTGCTCTTCCTGGACGACGCGACGATGGCGTCGCTCACCCAGTTCCCTCCGGACATGGGGCCCTTGCCCGCGGAGGTGAACCGGCTGAACAACCAGGTGCTGGTGCACTACTACGAGGCGGAGTGGCAGCGGTGGAACTGACGCGGCGGGAGTTGGTCGCCGCGTTCCTCGGTTCCGCGGTGGCGGCCAGTGCGTGCCGGAAGTCAGGGCCGCGGGAGCGTGTCCCTGGCGCGGTGGTGGACCAGGCCGTGGAGCTGGGGCACCGGCTGCGCGGCGGGCCGCTGCCCCGCGCGGACGTCTTGGAGCCCGTGGAGGTGCTGGTGGTGGGCGCGGGCGTGGCGGGCCTGTCCGCGGCCTGGCGGCTGGCGAGCGCGGGTGTGCGAGGCGTGCGCGTGCTGGAGCTGGAGGCGGAGCCGGGAGGCACGTCCCGCTCCGGGCGCAACGCCATCTCCGCGTACCCCTGGGGCGCGCACTACCTGCCGGCGCCGCTGGAGGACCGGGGCCCTGTCGTCCGGCTGCTGCGGGAGATGGGGGCCGTCACCGACGTGGATGACTCGGGCCGGCCGCGCTTCGAGGAGTCGCTGCTCATCCACGAGCCGGAGGAGCGCTTCTTCTACCGGGGCCACTGGTACGAAGGGCTCTATCTGCACGCGGGCGCCAGCGCGGAGGACCTGGAGGAGCTGCGGCGCTTCGAGGCGCGGATGAACGGCTTCGCCGCCGCGCGAGACGCCAAGGGGCGCCGGGCCTTCGCGGTGCCTTCCGGCCTGTCCAGTGACGACGCGGAGTGGACGGCGCTGGACGCGCTGAGCATGGCGGCCTGGATGGAGCGCGAGGGCTTCCGTTCCGCGCGGCTGAAGTGGGTGGTGGACTACGCGTGCCGCGACGACTTCGGCACCACCGCCGAGCATGTCTCCGCCTGGGCCGGCATCTGGTACTTCACCGCGCGGCAGGACGGGAATGGGGAGCGCAGCGAGGGCTACCTGAGCTGGTCCGAAGGAAACGGCCGGCTGGTGCGGCAGCTCGTGTCGGCGCTGCCGAACGGCGCGGTGGAGCGCAACGTGCTGGTGCACACCGTGGCGCCCGTGGAGGGTGGCTGCCGCGTGGACGCACTGGAGGCGGGCACTGGCAAACCCCGGGCCTTCCTGGCGCGGCAGGTGGTGCTGGCGTGCCCGCGCTTCATTGCCGCGCATGTGGTGGCGCCGTGGCGGCGGGAGCGCCCGGCATGGCTGAATGCCTTCACGTATGGGCCGTGGGTGGTGGCGAACCTGACGTTGTCGTCGCCGCCGCGCTCGCGGGGCTTTCCGCTGGCCTGGGACAACGTCTTCTATGAGAGCCGCAGCCTGGGCTATGTGGTGGCCACGCACCAGACGCTGCGCCAGGACGAGCAGGGCCCCACGGTGCTCACCTGGTACCTGCCCATGGACGGCGCGGACGTGAAGGCCGAGCGGGAGAAGGCGCTGTCGGCCAGCTACGCGGACTGGGAGTCCCTGGTGATGGCGGACATGCTGCCCGCGCACCCTGGCATCGCCGGGCAGGCGCAGCGGCTGGAGGTCCAGCGCTGGGGCCACGCCATGGTGCGGCCTACACCGGGCTTCATGTGGGGGCAGGCGAAGCAGGCCGCGGGGGAGAGCCTGGGAAGCTCGCTGCACTTCGCGCACTCGGACCTGGGCGGCATGGGGCTCTTCGAAGAGGCGAACTGGTTTGGCGTGCGGGCCGCCGAGCGCGTGCTGGCGGAGCTGGGCCGGCGTGAGGTGAGCTGGCTGTAGTCGCCGGCTGCCGCGTTCCATTCCATGCGCCGCGAAACTCCTTTCCCAGGCGCCCATGGAGGAATGCATGCGCCAGCTCCTGCTGGTGGCACTGTCATTCGCTGTTTCGGGCGAGGACGGTTCCGCCGAGGCCAACACCAGCAACAACACGTTCAGCCGGTTCTTCTGATGAGGTGATCGCCTCCGGCATGCGGTGTCCCGGCTGCTCGTGCCTGCCTGGAGGACAGGGGGCATTGTCGGGCCCCATGTGCATCTCCCTCCACGAGAGCTCGCGGCACGTTCATTCCCGCGCGTCCTCGTGGAGGCCGCACCATGTCGCTCAAGGAATACCTTCCCGGAACGCCATTCCCTGGTGTCATCGGCCGGACGGATGAGGAGTCCTCGCCTGCCTGGCCCGCGCCGCTGCGCGCGAAGCCGGGGGCACCCAACGTCCTCTTCATCGTCCTGGACGACACGGGCTTCGGTCAGCTCGGTTGCTATGGCTCGCCCATCCGCACGCCCAACCTGGACCGGCTGGCGAAGGGTGGGCTGCTCTACAACAACATGCACACCACCGCGCTCTGTTCGCCCACGCGCTCGTGCATCCTCACCGGCCGCAACCACCACTCCAATGGCATGGCGGCCATCACCGAAATCTCCGTGGGATACCCCGGTCGCAACGGCACCATCCCCTTCGAGAACGGCTTCATCTCCGAGATGCTGGCCGGGCACGGCTACAACACCTACTGCGTGGGCAAGTGGCACCTCACACCCGCGGAGCAGACGAGCGCCGCGGGGCCCTACTCACGCTGGCCCCTGGGCCGCGGCTTCGAGCGGTACTACGGCTTCCTCGGTGGCGACACGCACCAGTACTACCCCGACCTCATTCACGACAATCATCAGGTCCGGCCGCCCAAGACACCCGAGGAGGGCTACCACCTGACGGAGGACCTGGTGGACCGCGCCATCGGCTTCATCGCCGACGCGAAGCAGGTCGCGCCCGACAAGCCCTTCTTCCTCTACTTCTGCACCGGCGCCATGCATGCGCCCCACCATGTCCCGCGCGAATGGGCGGACCGGTACAAGGGCCAGTTCGACGACGGCTGGGATGCCTACCGCGAGAAGGTCTTCCGACGTCAGCTCGAGACAGGCGTGCTGCCGCCGGGCACCCAGTTGTCGCGCCATGACCCGGACGTGCAGGACTGGGACAGCCTGTCTCCGGACGAACGGCGGCTCTACGCGCGGATGATGGAAGTGTTCGCGGGCTTCCTGGAGCACACGGACCACCACATCGGCCGGCTCATCCAGTCGCTGGAGGCGACCGGTGAGCTGGAGAACACGCTCATCATGGTCATCTCCGACAATGGCGCCAGTCCGGAGGGCGGCCTGCATGGCTCCGTCAACGAGCTGAAGTTCTTCAACAACACGCCGGAGTCGCTGGAGCAGAACCTGGCGGCGATGGACGAGCTGGGCGGCCCGCGCCACTTCAACCACTACCCCTGGGGCTGGGCCTGGGCGGGCAACACGCCCTTCAAACGGTGGAAGCGAGAGACGTACCGGGGCGGCACCACGGACCCCTTCATCGTCCACTGGCCCCGAGGCATCCAGGCGCGGGGCGAGATTCGCTCGCAGTACTGCCACGCCATCGACATGGTGCCCACGGTGCTGGACTGCCTGGGCATCGACCCGCCCACGGAGCTTCGCGGGGTCACGCAGTCACCCATCGAAGGCGTCAGCTTCAAGCACTCCTTCCATGACGCGGACGCGGAGAGCCGACACCACACGCAGTACTTCGAGATGTTCAGCCACCGGGCCCTGTACCACGACGGATGGCGGGCGGTGTGCCCGTTCCCCGGACCGTCCTTCACGGAGTCGCACGAGCCGTTCGGCATGCTGAAGCTCTCCGAGGCCAGACTGCGCGAGTTCGATACGGAGGGCTGGGAGCTGTACCACGTGGCGGAGGACTGCTCGGAGACGCGGAACGTGGCCGCGCAGGAGCGCGACAAGCTCATCGAGATGATTGCCCGCTGGTACGTCGAGGCGGGCCGGTACGATGTGCTCCCGCTGATAACGCCATCCCGCGAACTCTTCGCCGTGGAGCGGCCGCAGATTTCGCGGGAGCGGGAGCGTTACGTCTACCGGCCGAATACCTCACCCGCGCCGGAGAACGTGGCGGTGCATGTCCTCAATCGTGCCCACGCCATCACCGCGCGCGTGGAGGTAGAGGACGGCGTGGAGGGCGTGTTGCTCTGCCACGGTGGATTGACGGGCGGGTACTCGCTCTTCGTCAAGGACCGCAAGCTGCACTACGTCTACAACTTCGTGGGAGAGAAGGAGTTCCACCTGGAGTCCGCCGTGGACGTGCCGAAAGGCCACGCGGAGCTGCGCTTCGAATTCCAGCCCACGGGCACGCCCGACCTGCCCGCGGGCCGGGGCGCGCCGGGCCGGGGACGCCTCTTCATCAATGGCGACCTGGTGGCCCAGAGCGACATCTCTGAGACGATGCCGCTGCTCATCAGCCTGGGCGAGGGACTGACGTGCGGCCGTGACGAGAACTCACCGGTGAGTCAGCAGTACCAGCCGCCCTTCGCGTTCAAGGGCGGGACGCTGACGGAGGTGGTCGTGGACGTGTCGGGCGAGCACGTTCACGACGCCGCCACAGAAGTGAGCACGGTCATGGCGCGGCAATAGCCGCGTAGGCGGTGGACTGGCCTGGGGCGACGGTGACGATGATGATGTCGGTGCGTCGCCCCAGGGCCAGCAGCTCGGCAGGGCTGGGTACCACCGGGTGCCGCGAGCCTCCGCCTCCGACGCCCTGGGGGAAGTACAGCGCCCGCTCTGCCTCTACGTAGAGGACGGGGACGCGGCTTCCCCGGGCCTCGATGCCCGGCGGCACGAAGACCTGGACGCCGCGCTCAGGGGACGCGGGTGGCGACGGCGGCGGCGTACACCCAGCGGCCAGGGCGAACAGCAAGGACAGCCAAATTCGCATGACGGGACTCCTGGCCTCGGCCTGGTGGCCGGGCGCTCGATGGGTTCATGAAGCATGTGCGGCGCGGCCGCGGCTCAGGGCGGCCGGGTGACGTCACAGCGCGCGTTGGCGCCGCGGGCGAGGTCCTCGGCCACCGAGCGAAGCAGCACGGTGCCCGTGAGGGTGTTGCCTTCCTCGCCAGGAGCTTGCTTCCCCTGCGTGAGCCACGCGGCCACCCGGCCCAGGCTCGCGGCCGTCACGACGTGCAGGCGGACGCTGATGCGCACTTCATAGCGCGCGCCGGGCTTGGGCCTTTGTTCCAAGGTCCACGCCACGCGCTCCAGCGTCAGTGAGGATGGGCCTTCCGGCAGGGGGCGTCCATCCAGCACGTAGGCGCCCTTGGAGAAGACGAGCACCTGCGTCAGCCGTGCGGTGTCCATTCGCGCGTCGAACCAGATGGTGTTGCGTTGCCAGAGCGTCAGCTCCACCTCCAGCTTCCCCGCCATGCCCAGTCGCACCAACCGGTCCAACTCGGGCGAGACGAAGTCGAAGGCTTCGGAACGGACCATGACGCGCCGTCCGGACAAGGTGGCGGTGCAGGTGGTGCGCGGCTCTTCTGCATGGACCGAGGGGGCGTGCAGGCCCGCCACGGCGATGAGCGCCGTGCCGAGCCCGCGTCCCACGTGTTTGCGTGGCCAGTCCATGCGTCTTTAGAAGGTCCGCTGGAAGAGCAGCCGGGCTTCGGGCGTGGCGGTGGCCCGCTCATCCGTGCGCCACGCGACGTCCATCCGCACGTTGTCTCCGAAGTGGAGGCTGGCGCCCAGGCCGAGCCGTGCATCCGTCCAGGTGTCATCCGCCCGCACCGTGCCCAGGTCCGCGAAGAGGCCGATGGCGCTCCAGCGGTACTCCGCGCTGGTGAGCACGGACACGTCGCCGCGGTACTCCTTGAAGCCGAAGCCGCGCAGCGCCGTCCATCCCCCCAGTGCCTCGCGCTTCTGTTCGGGCAGACGGTGGCCCCCCGCGGTGCGCACGCGCAGCGACAGACCGGTGTCCCAGCCGGTGGGCACCTCCATCGCGATGTCGCTCACCAGCTTCCAGAAGCGCGCGTCACCGCCCGCGCTCCCCGGACCGTTGCCCACCTCCAGCGTGAGCAGGCCCCGGAGCGAGGCGCGGCTCTCCCAGTCGCCATCCCGGTCGAAGAGGGACGTCTCTGGCGTGCGGAACAGCGAGCCCACGGACGCGGCGGCGGGCACGTTGCTGGCGTACTCCATGCGCACCACCACGGAGTCGAAGCGGCCCTCGGTGACGGGCGCGTTGGGGAAGGGGGCCGAGTCGTTCCGGAACAGGGAGAAGGGCGGCGTGAAGCTGCGCATCGACTCGTAGCGGTCGCTGCGGTACTCGACGCCCGCGAGCCAGTCGTCCGCCCAGCGCCAGGTGGCGAAGGCCGTGAGGCCCTTGCGGCGGAAGTAGTCGCGGTCCGGCCGGTTGATGAGGGCCGAGTAGAGCGACGAGTCGATGTCGCCCATCCGCCACCGGTCCAGCGTGTCGGTGAAGTCGTAGACCTGCGCGCCCAGCTCCGCGAGCCCCACCCGCGGCACCTGGAGCTTCGCCCCACCGAGCAAGTTGATGCGCCGCTGGCGCTGCGTGCCTTCCGGGTCCTCCGGCAGATACTGGCCGCCCCACCGCAGGGGGATGGTGAGCGCGGCATCCACGGTGACGTGCGCGCGGTCCTTCGCATCCCAGAGGCGCAGCCGCCCCGCCAGACCCGGCGAGAAGCCCGTCACCTGCGTGTGCATCGGAAGCAGGTCCACATCGAAGTCCGGCCGCCGCGTGCGCACGTGCACCACCAGCTTCTTGTCCTCGAGGGTGATGCTGTCGGCCGAGTCCACGTCGTCCCACCAGTCGGCGAACTGCTTCCAGTTCAGCTCGAACTCCACCTGCTCCCGGTGGCGCGGCTTCGCGCGTGGTGCTTCCTGCGTGTGGTAGGCGCGGGTGCCGTCCGGCTCGCGCGTCTCGATGATGTGGGCGCGCCGGGCACGCGTGCTGTCGGAGTCGTCCACATTCGCGGGCTCCAGGAAGGGGAGCCGCGAGGTCAGCCGCCGCACGGCGCGCTTCGCGTCACTGCGGAGGAACACGGTGCCAGGCTGCAGGTCCAGCGCGTCCTGGACGCGCGCGGCGATGTCGGCGTCCACGCCGCGCACCTCGATGGACTCAAGCCGGCCTTCATCCACCGTCACCACCAGCTTGCCGTCCGGCGACCACACCGCGGACAGGCTGGCGAGCATGTAGCCGTCGTCACGCAGGCGCTTCAGCGTGCGCTCCAGGCCGTTGGCGACGCCGCCCATGAAGATGCCGGGGTGCAGCGTGCCGCGCTCCAGCCGGGCCACCCAGTCACGGGGCGGATATCGCGGCGGGCAGGGGCGGACGACGGAGAGCGTGCCGCGCCGGGAGTCCACGCGCAGCGTGGCGGTGAAGGACTCTTCGTCTTCGTCCTCGGTGGGGAACCGGTGCGGGAGCCGGAGCAGCTCTTCGAGAATCTCGGTGGCCTGCAGGTCCTGGAGCCCGTTCACCTCCACGGCGGAGACGACGGGGTTCTCCTCCAGGTGGACTTCGAGGACCGCCGGCTGAGGCGCCTCGGCCACGCGCACGCGCGGCTCCACGCGGGCGAACAGCCCCGAGCGCGCGAGCCGCCGGAGGAACAGGTGGACTTCGCTTCCGCTCATCAGGGCCTCCGAGTCCGCACGGGGCGCACCGATGAAGGCACGCACCTGCGCATCCGTCAGCCAGTGAAGCCCGTGCAGTTCGATGCGGCCGGGCGTGAGCGAGCGCCCATCCACGGCGAGTTGAAGCGGCGCCAGAACGCTGGTGTCTCCCGAGTCGTCGTCCTCGAAGTTGTCGGGGCAGGACTTCTGCGCGTCCGCTGGGGTGTCGCCTCGGGCGTCGGTCGTGGGGGAGCGTGGCTCAGGTGCAGGGGATGGCTGCGCGACTGCGAGCGCGGGGAGGAGACAAATGAGGAGCGCGAAGCGGTTCATGCACGAAGGGAGAGCACGGGCCGTTCCACCCAGAGGTGGCGGGCAAGTGCCTGAAAGAACGAGGGCCGAGCAGCCATGGCGATGTCATGGAGACATCCGGATGTCGAGTCGTGATGTGGTACTGACATCGCCAGCGGTGATTGCGTGCGGCCGTCCGGCACCCGCCTGGAGACATGGGGGCGCTTTCGGTACAGGGGCGCGTTGTCGCGGCTGGTCCGAAAATCGGGGGCAGATCAGCTGCACTCCAGCGGGGCTTCAGGTGACAGGGAGTCCGAGCGCCTTGATGCGCCGGTAGAGGTTGCCCCGGTCGACCTGCAGCAGTCGCGCGGCCCCAGCGATGCTTTCGCCTTCCTGGAGCGCCGCGCGGATGAGCTCGCGCTCGAAGTCCTCCACGTGCTCTCGGTAGCTCTTTTGTCCCAGGGAGGGGCGGCTGGCCGCGGCGGTGGCCTGGGGCGCGGAGACGAGCTCCGGGCCCAGGGTGAGCGGGCCCTCGCCCCGGAGCAGGTTGAGGCGCTCGATGAGGTTGCGCAGCTCGCGCACGTTGCCCGGCCACGCATAGGCGCGCAGCGAGGTTTCCGCGCCGGGCGCGAGCACCAGTGGCACCTGCGGCCCCGCGAACTCCGCCGCGAAGGCGCGGGCCAGGGGAAGCAGGTCCTCCGGCCGCTCGCGCAGGGGCGGCACCTGGAGGGGCATCACGTTGAGGCGGAAGTAGAGGTCCTGCCGGAAGCGGCCCTCCTTCACCGCGCGGGCGAGGTCCTGGTGCGTGGCCGCGACGACGCGCGCATCCACCGGCACGGGCAGGCTGCCGCCCAGCCGCTCCACTTCCTTCGACTCCAGGACGCGCAGCAGCTTGGCCTGGAGCTCCAGTGGCATGTCGCCCAGTTCGTCGAGGAACAGCGTGCCGCCGTGCGCCTGTTCGATGCGGCCCGCGCGCCGCGACAGCGCACCGGAGAACGCGCCCTTCTCGTGGCCGAACAGCTCGCTCTCCAGCAGGGTGGAGGGAATGGCCGCGCAGTTGACGGCGACGAGCCGGCCCTTGCGTCCCGAAGCGAGGTGCAGCGCCCGCGCCACGCGTTCCTTGCCAGTGCCCGTCTCGCCGGTGATGAGGATGGCGGTGTCGCTGGCGCCCACGCGCGCGATGAGCTGGCGCAGTGACGCCATGCCAGGGCTGTCACCCACCAGGTGGCCGGGGCGGGCCAGTGCGTCCAGCAGCCGCTCGCGCTCTTCCTGGAGCGAGCCCAGTGCCAGTGCGTTTCGCACGGCGGTGAGCAGCCGCTCGGGGGAGGGCGGCTTCTCCACGAAGTCCGTCGCGCCCAGCCGCAGCGCCTGCACGGCCTCGGCGGGCGACGCCTCTCCGGACAGCACCACCACGGGCGCGGGGAAGGGCCGGGGCAGGCGCGCGAGCAGCTCCAGGCCCGTCTCGCCCGGCATGCGCAGGTCGAGCAGCATCATCGCCGGGGGACCTTCGGGCGCGTCGAGCAACTGGGAGGCCTCCACCGCGGAGCGGGCCTCCACGGGCGTGAAGCCCTCGTCGCTCAGCAGTCCGCGCAGGGCCCTGAGGACGCCAGAGTCGTCATCGACGATGAGGATGCGAGGACCGGGCTTCATGGGGACGGGGGCGGGGTGAGGGGCAGTTCCACGCGCGCGAGCGTACCGCCTCCGGGCGCGGGCTCCAGGCGCAGGCTGCCGCCGTGCTCGTGGACGATTTTCTGGGAGATGGGCAGGCCCAGGCCGCTGCCGCCGGGCTTGGTGCTGAAGAGGCCACGCGTGAGGGCCGGGCCTTCGAGGACGGAGGGGACGCCACTGCCTCCGTCCGCCACGGTGACGCACACGGTGCCCGGCTGCGGCGACTCCAGTGTGACGTGGACTGGCGCGGCGCTGGTGGAAGAGGCCTCGGTGGCGTTCTTCACCAGGTTGCCGAAGAGGCGACGCAGGCCATCCGGGTCCGCGCGCAGCGTGGCCTCCGCGCCAGGCCGAAGCTCCACGGGCACGGGGGACGTGCCCGCGTACAGGGTGCACACCTCGGCCAGCAGCGGGCGCAGGGGCACGTCCTGGAAGCGCGGCGCGGGCAGGCGCGCGAAGGTGGAGAAGCTCTGGGTCATCCGCATCAACAGGTCCACTTCCTCCTGCAGGAGGGCTACGGCCTCGGTGATGCGGGTGGTGTCGTGGGGCGTGGATGCATCCGTCCGGTTCAGACGCGCGAGCGACAACTTCATTGCGGTGAGGGGGTTCTTCAGCTCGTGGGCGAGCGCGCGGGCCACGTCCTGCCAGGCGGCAATCTGTTCCGCGGACTTGAGGCGCTCGCGCTGCGACAGCAGCTCCTGGCCCATGCGGTTGAACTGGCCCAGGAGGAACTGCAGCTCGTCGCGTGGCGGCTCGGGGGCGGCGAGCCGCACGGAGAGGTCGCCGCGCGCATAGGCCCACATGCCTTCCGTGAGCGTGCGCACCGGACGCGTGAGGGCCCGGCCGAGGAGCACCGCGGCCACCGTCAGCGCCGCGCCCGATATGAGTACCAGCGCGGTGATGAAGGCGGGCACGCGGCGCACCAGGGCGCGCCGTGCCAGCTCCGCCTGCGCGAGGTTGAGCCGCGCCTCGTTGAGCGAGTCCTGCGGCAGCTCCCGCCGCGCCAGCTCCGAGGCGACCTCCTCCAGCACGCCCTCCACCGGGGCGATGGACACCGACAGCACCCGCTCCAGCGCGGCTTGTGCCAGCACGCCGAGCAGCACCAGCGGCACCCAGCCGGCGAGCAGCATCACCGCCAGCAGCTGGCGCCGGAAGCGCGGAGGGGGCGGCGGAAGATTCGCGGCGTGTTCAAGGCCCACCCTGTCACCGTAGGTGCGGGCCTCTGTGGGCGCGGCGGCGTGCATGGGACGGTTCATACCGCATCCGGACGTGGGCCCGGTGCCGAGTCCCTGGCGCGGAGACTCTGGTAGGCTGCATGGCTCCGATGCCTCGTCTTCTCGCGCCCTCCCAGGGCTGGTTGTTCAGTCCGGGAGTGGACCTGTCCGTCTTCGCTGGCAGCGCGCTCGTCTCCGTGGCTTTCGTGCTCGCCGCGCCCTGGCTGGGCGTGGAGGACGGCACGCCGCTGTGGGCATGGCTGCTCTTCATTGTCTGCGTGGACGTGGCCCACGTCTGGTCCACGCTGTTCCGCACCTACCTGGATCCGGACGAGCTGCGGACCCGCCCCGGGCTCTACCTGGGCGCGCCGCTGGCCGCCTACGTGGCGGGCGTGCTCGCCTGGCTGGTGTCGCCGGGCACGTTCTGGACGCTGTTCGCCTATGTGGCGCTCAGCCACTTCGTGCGGCAGCAGTACGGCTGGGTGGCGCTGTACGGCCGCAAGGCGCGCGTCTCTCCGCTGGAGCGGCGTCTGGATGCCGCTGCCGTCTATGCCGCCACACTGGGCCCCGTCGTCTGGTGGCATGCGAACCTGCCGCGCGGCTTCTGGTGGTTCGTGCCCGGGGACTTCCTGTCGGGCCTGCCGTCCTGGGTGGGCACCGTGGGGCTGGGGCTTCACGCGGGGGTGCTCTTCGCGTGGGCCGGCTTCCAAGCCGCGCGGGTGGTGCGCGGCGAGGGCGTGCAAGCGGGCAAGGTGCTGCTGGTGGTGGCGACGTGGGTGGCGTGGTTCGGCGGCATCGTCGTCGCGCGGGACGACTTCACGTTCACGGTGATGAACGTGGTGCTGCACGGCGTTCCCTACTTCGCGCTGCTCTTCCGCTATGCGCGGGGGCGGCTGGAGGAGGGTGGTTACGGCGCGGGGGCGGCGCTGCTGCGCGCGGGGCTGCCGGGCTTCCTGCTGTTCCTGGTGGCGTTGGCCCTGGCGGAGGAGTTCCTGTGGGACCAGGCCGTGTGGCGCGAACACGGCGCGCTCTTCGGCGAGAGCCACGTGACGCTGCCGCCGGACGTGTTGTCTCTCGTGGTGCCGCTGCTCGCGCTGCCGCAGGCCACGCACTATGTGCTGGATGCCTTCGTGTGGAAGCCGGGCCGGCAGCCCGCGCTGCTGTCACGACTGGGCTGGGCACCGATGGCCACCCGACACGAGGGTCCACCATCTGGCATGAATCCCGTTTCGACCATGGCCATTCCTGCACGGAGTGATTAATGCAGGAGGGGCCTATGTCCCGACTCCTACTCGTCTCGAATCGGCTTCCTGTCACCGTCAAGGTGGAGAAGGACACTGTCTCCGTGGTCCGCAGCGCGGGAGGCCTGGCCACCGGCCTTCGCCGTCCGCACGAACGCTCGGGGGGGCTGTGGATTGGCTGGCCCGGGGATGTCTCCCGCCTGTCGGAAAGCCAACGCGCCCGCGTGGACGCCCAGCTCGCGGAGCTGCGCTGCGTGCCGCTGACGCTGTCCGCCAGCGAGGTGAGCCGCTACTACGAAGGCTATTCCAACCGCGTCCTGTGGCCGCTGTGCCACTACATGCTGGAGCGCATTCCGCGCCAGGACCGTGATTGGGAGGTGTACCGCAAGGTCAACGAGCGCTTCGCGGACCTGGTGGCGAAGCACTACGAACCCGGGGACACCATCTGGGTCCACGACTATCAGCTCATGCTGGTGCCCGGCATGTTGCGCCAGCGGCTGCCCGGCGCGCGCATCGGTTACTTCCACCACATCCCGTTTCCGTCGTCGGAAATCTTCAGCACGCTGCCGCGCCGGCGTGAGCTGCTGATGGGGCTGCTGGGCGCGGACCTCATCGGCTTCCACACGGTGAGCTACGTGCGGCACTTCTCCGGAGCGCTGCTGCGGCACCTCGGGCTGGACACGGACATCGACCGTATCATCTGGGAGGGCCGCGACGTGCGCGTGGGCGCCTTTCCCATGGGCATCGACGCGCAGGCCTTCGAATCGATTGCGAGCGAGCCCGGCATGCTGGAGGAGGTGGCGAACCTGCGCCGGTCCTCCGAAGGACAGCGCATCCTGCTGGGCATCGACCGGCTGGACTACACCAAGGGCATTCCGCGGCGCCTCCTGGCGGTGCAGCGCGTGCTGGAGCGCACGCCCGCGTGGCGTGGCCGCCTGCGGTTCATCCAGGTGACGGTGCCCAGCCGGACCCAGGTGGAGGCGTACGCCAACTACCGTGAGCTGGTGAATGAGCTGGTGGGGCGCATCAATGGGCTCTACGGCACGGTGCACAACGTGCCCGTGCACTACCTCTACCGCTCATTCAACGAACGGCAGCTCGTGGGGTTGTACCGGGGCGCGGATGTGATGCTCGTCACGCCGGTGCGGGACGGGATGAACCTGGTGGCGAAGGAGTTCTGCGCGGCGCGCCCGGACGACGACGGCGTGCTGGTGCTCAGCGAGTTCGCGGGCGCCGCAGCGGAGCTGGGGGGCGCGCTCATCGTCAACCCCTACGACGTGGACGCCATGGCGGACGCCATCGAGAAAGCGCTGGGGATGGCGGAGGAGGAGCGCCGCACGCGCATGCACACGCTGCGGAAGCAGGTGAAGTCGCGGGACGTGCATTGGTGGACGTCCTCCTTCCTCGACCGGCTCCAGTCGCTGCCCGCGGTGGACGTGCGCGCCGAGGCGGGCGCGCCCGAGGCGCTGGCGCAGATGAAGCAGGCGGAGCGGCTGCAACTGCTCCTGGACTATGACGGGACGCTGGTGGGCTACGCGCCCCGGCCGGAGCTGGCCGCGCCGGATGCGGCGCTGAAGGAGTTGCTGGCGAAGCTGGTGGCCCGGCCCGGCATCTCGGTGAGCATCGTCAGCGGCCGGCCCAAGGACACGCTGGAGGAATGGTTGGGCGACCTGGCCATGGGCCTGTATGCCGAGCACGGCCTGTGGTCCCGCCCGGCGCCGGGGGAGGCGTGGCGGATGCTGGAGGGCGTGACGTTCGACTGGAAGGAGCGCGTGCGCCCCGAACTGGAGACCTTCTCCGCGCGCGTGCCGGGCTCCTTCGTGGAGGAGAAGACAGCGTCGCTGGCGTGGCACTACCGCCTGGTGGACGCGGAGTTCGGCGCCATCCAGTCCCGCGAGCTGCGGCTCTACCTGGCGGAGAAGTTCGCCGGGCAGTCCATGGACATCCTCCCCGGGGACAAGGTGGTGGAGATTCGTCCGCGGGGCGTGCACAAGGGCCGCGTGGTGGGCGAGGCCACGAAGGACGCGGCGCCCGGCGCCCTCGTGGTGGCCATCGGCGATGACCGCACGGACGAGGACCTCTTCGCATCCATTCCGCCCGGCGGGCTCACCATCCACGCGGGCAACAAGCCCACGTGCGCGGCGTTCCGGGTGAAGGGCCCGGCCGAGGTCCGCGCGCTGCTGGCGGGACTGCTGGAGCCGTAACCACCGCGCGCGCCCGCCGGAGTATCGGCGGGCGCGGGCCTGCTCGCGTCCGCTACGGCGTCGAGGACGCGGTGCGGTTGGCCGCGTTCTGGATGAACACCCGGCGGCCGAAGGCGCGGTCCACGCGGCCGAGGAACTCGCGGAACGCGGGGTAGTCGTCCGCGGACACGCGCGCCGTGGTGAGGGCCACCTCGCCCTCGGCCACCAGCTTGCCGCCCTCCAGGCGGTAGTTCAGCTTGATGTGGCCGAACTTCGTCGTCTCCTCCACCGCCTGGGGAAGCTCCGCCACCGTCCAGCCTGCGGGCAGCGCGTAGCGCAGGAGGAAACCGTTGGTCCACGGGCTGGACATCACCAAGTCGAAGCGGCGCTGGGCCAGCGACGCATAGGCCTGCTGGTAGGTGCGCCCGGTGCCGAAGGGCAGGAAGCGCATGCCGTTGGGCATCACCTCCGAGTAGCGCGGGATGCTCATCTTGAAGTCCAGCGCCACGTTGTCATCCAGCCGCGTGGTGTCGCTCAGCTTCACCTCGTGCACCGTGAGGCCGGGGAAGCTCTGCGCCCAGGCGCGCTCGAAGGTGGACTTGCGCGTGGCCTCCGGCCGGTAGGCGCGGCGGTAGTCGGGCGCGTGCTGTCCGCCCACGGAGCTGGCGCCGGTGATTTCCGCACCGCCGTCCGCGCGGAGCGTCACGTCCAGCGACATGCGCGTGGCGTTGTCCACCGCCTTCGCCTCCGGCGTGGTGAGGAAGGTGCTCTTGCCGTTGGGCTCCACCACCAGCACGTTGGCCACCCGGTCCGCGCTGGGCAGCTCGTTGGCGCCGTGGAACTCCGCGGTGCCGTCCAGGTACAGGTCGAACTTGGGCACGTAGGCGATGGCGTGGTTGAAGGCCGCCAGGCTCGCGGGCTCTTCGCCAATGGAGCCCAGGTTGCGCATGCGCAGCAGCACCAGCCGGCTCTCCACGCCCGCCACCTGGAGCATGGAGTGGATGAGGCTCGCCTTGTCCTTGCAGTCGCCGAAGCGGCGCGCCAGCACCCGGTCCACGCGGTAGGGCTTGAAGCCGTGGATGCCGAACTCCAGCGCCACGTAGCGCGTGTTCGTCACCACGAAGTTGTAGATGGCGCGCACCACCGCCAGCTCATTCTTGCGGTCCACGCCCTGGAGCACCTGGTCCACCGTCTGGCGCAGCTCCGCGTTGGGCTGGAGCTGGTCGCGCACCAGGCCCCACCAGTAGCGGCCCACCTGGTCCCACGTCTGGTAGGTGGAGACGTGGAGGTTCTGCGCCACCTCCGCCCAGCCGGGCATGCCGGGCTCCGGCACCACCTTGGCGACGTGCTTGGAGTTCCAGCGGTACAGCACGCGGCCGGCGTCCAGCGGCTCCTGCGCGCTCTCCACGCCGGTCAGCTTGCTCTTGTTCCAATACAGGGGCCGCGCCTGCGGCATGTCCACCAGGTACTGGAAGCGCACCTTCGGGTAGACGCCCTGCACGCTCTCCACGTCACCCCAGTAGTCCGACAGGAGGTTGTCCTGCGCGGTGTCGTCCAGGCGGTACGTCAGCTCGAGCGTGTCGCCCGCCGCCAGCGACGGGAAGGAGAGAATCTTGGCGCGGGCGTCGTAGTACATGCCCGTCCACGGCTCGTTGATGTTGCGCTCGTTCTCACCGTAGCTCTCCACCACGGAGCCATCCGCCTTGATGACGCGGGCGCGCAGCACGCGAACCTCCTGGCGGTCTGGCGAATAGGTGACGGGGATGGTGCGGAACGCATCCACGCCGCGCGAGTTGAAGACCTTGACCACCGTCTGGTGCAGTCGGCTGGACAGGCCGCTCTGCTGGACGCGCACGTAGGTGTTGTCCACCAGGTAGAGGGCGTCCTCGTGGACGTAGGCCTCCGCCTCCTTGGCCAGCGGCTGGGCGTCCACCAGGTACTGCATGCCGGTGCCGGTGCTCTCCCCCTTGAGGGTGCGCAGGGCTTCCTTCAGGCCCGGGTTCTGCGGGCGCAGTACCAGTGAGCGCTCGAACGAGGCCAGCGCCGGCTCGCGGCGGCCAGCGGCCAGTAGGGCGCGGCCCTCACGCTCGTAGACCTCCGGCTCGTCCGGGGACAGCGCGCGGGCCTCGGAGAAGAGGGTGACGGCTTCCTCCACCGCGCCGTTGCTGGCCTTCAGCTCCGCCAGCCGCACGCGGGAGCCATTGTCGAAGGGGTTGAGCTTCACCAACTGCGCGTACTCGCGCTGGGCGGACTCCACCTGCCCGGCCTCCGCCAGCATCGTGGCGAGCATGTGGCGCGTGGTGGTGTCGTCGAAGCGCAGCGCCAGCACCACGCGCATCCGGTCCATGGCCTCGCGGCCGCGGTCGAGCTGCCGGGACACCTGGGCCACGGCGCGCACCGCGCGAGGCACGCGGGGCTGCAGGCGGAACGTCTCCTCCACCAGGGCGTGGGCCTTGGGGCGCTCGCCCAGGGCTTCATGCGCGCGCGCCAGCACCAGCCGCGCGTTGACGTCATCCGGCGTCTTCTCCAGCACGGGCGCCACCAGCGGCTGCACGCGCTCGGGGTGGCCGCGGTCCAGTTCGTGGTCGGCCAGCGCCACTCGCGCCTCCGGCATGGCGGGGTCGGCGGCAATGGCGGCTTCCAGGAAGCGGCGGCGCTCGTTCAGGTCATCCCGCTGCGCCTGGGCGGCGAGCAACTGGAGCCGGGCGTCCTTGGGGGCTGCTTCCGCGGCGCGCGCGGCCTCGGCGCTGGCGGTGTGCTCGCGCTCGTCATACGCGCGGAAGAAGCCCAGCACCCGGGCGTAGTCGCCGCGCAGCGCGGCGTCATCCGGGTTCTTCTCCACCATCGCGCGCAGGGCGGAGGTGAGGGTGGGCAGCGGCTGGGGCTGCGGCGCGGTGCCTTTCTCCAGGGCGGGCGCCTTCGCCGGCAGCGTCGCGCGCACGGTGGGCGACTCCTGGCGCAGGTAGAAGCCCAGCGGGCCGGACTCCTGGCACACCTTCACGAGCACGCGGTTGAGGCCCTTGCGCAGCTTCACGGACACGCGGGACTGGTCCGGGCGCGGCAGGTTGTAGCGGTCTTCCTTCGCGGCGAGCTGCCCGTTCACCCACAGCCGGAACGCGCCGGACGTGCCCACGCCCAGCGACACGCGCGACTCCTGGGAGGACTCCAGCCAGGTGACGGCGTAGGCCACGGACTCGCGGTTGGGGCGGATGGCAGTGGCCAGGTCGATGTAGCCATCCGAGGTGTTCGCCGTCAGCTTGCGCCAGGTGGTGTTGCCGCCCTTGGCCGCGGGGTAGGTGGCGGACAGGTCCAGGTTGGCGGCCTCGGGGCCGAAGTCGGTGTCACAGCCGGCCTTGCCTTCGTTTTCGAAGCCGCCGGTGACGTAGTAGTCGCCCACGTAGCCCAGCCACTGCTTCACCTCGTTGGCGCGCACCAGCCGGCCCCGGGCGCGCTCGGTGTCCAGCAGGAGCATCTGCGCGGTGGCGCGGGTATTCGGGTCCGAGCTGCGGCGGGAGGCCACGTAGGCGTAGGTGCTCAGCAGGGGCGTGAGGTCCTCCACCTCGTCCACCAGCGCGTGCATCCGCAGCAGGCTGGCGGCGCTTCGGGGGGAGGAGGCCTGCTTCATCGCCTCGGCCGCATGGACGCGAGCGGTCTCATCCGCGGCCGGCTTCGCCTGCGCCCACAACGGGCAGGTGAGCACGAGGACTGCGGCCAGCAATGTGAAGCGGGACATCCGTTCTCCTGGGTGGACGGCTTGCGGTAAGGGGCGCCAGCCCCGGGCAGGGGCGTCGACGCGGATGAACAGGCGAACCCCTCTGGGGCTTCCCCTGCCTGGCCATCGTATGATGGAGGATGGGGTGGGGACAGGTACGCACTACTCCAGGGACGGGAGGATGACGCCGAAGTGTTCGACGAGCGCGCGCCGCAGGGCGTCTTCGTCGGCGAGAGGCTGCTCCGTCCGGACCCCGTTCCGGGTCAGGACGAGTGTGCCCTCCTTGGCGGTGATGCGCCCCTCTGGCGTCGCCCGGGTGCACAGCCGCCGCTGGGTGAAGATGGAGTCCGGGGAGGTCTGGTGGTAGCGGCACATGCCCTCGAAGTCCGCGAACTGGCGGGGCACGAGGGAGAGGCGGTACTCCGCCTCCCATCCGGGGCTTTTCACTCCAGAGGATGAGGTCGTCGCCCTCCGGTGAGAGCCGGTACGCGCGGCCGGAGCGCACCTGGACGTCGTGGGTGTCCAGGCGCAGGGGCTCGGTGAAGCACTCACCGAAGCCGACATCCGCCAGCCAGCGGCCCTGTCCGTCCTCCACCTGGAGGGCCAGGTGGTCGAACTCGGGACCGTAGGCGCTGCCGTCCGGTGACGTGGCCACGCCCGCGGACAGCAGCGTCACCCGGTGGCCCAGCGCCGTCAGCAGTCGGGCGAAGAGGCCGTTGAGCTCGTAGCAGAAGCCGCCGCGCCGCTGGGCGACGACCTTCTCGAAGAAGGCGTCCGTGTCGAGCCGGATGGGCCGCTTCAGATGGATGTCCAGGTTCTCGAAGGGCACGGCCTCCAAGTGGGCCCGGTGCAACCTCGTGAGGGACTGCTCCGCCCCCACGCCGATTCGCTCCAGGTAGCGCGCGACGTCGAACATGGGGGAACTGTGTCACGCGAGGGCGCAGACGGGTCAGACATTGAAGAGCCGGATGGCGGCCGCGGCGGCGGCGTCCGCGGCGGGCACGCCGGCACTGGCCGCTGCCGCGGCGGCCAGGGGGCCGCTCCGAGGCTCGAGTGCCCGGATGGTGGCCATGGCCGCGGCTGCTTCTTCTGATGCGCCTGAAGCCCGCATCGACGCGGACTCGGCGATGGCCACGGAGATGGGATGGGCCATGCCCACGCTGAGGCTTTGGGCGGCCTGGTCCACTGGCCCCGCGGGGATGCCGATGGCTGAGGCGCTGGCAGCGGCCGCGACCGCGCGGTGGTTGGCGGCGCCTCCCAGGGCGAGCTGGGTGACGGCCATGGCCGCGGCGACGGTGGCACATGCGACAGGGGTGGCGCCCGCGACCAGCGCCGTGTTGGCATCGGTGGCGGCGGTGACCCCGGCCAGGGCAATGGTTCCGGCCGCCGCGTTCGCCGCGAGCGCCGGAACGCCAGCGGCCGCGGCGGCCGCGGCGTAACAGGCCGCCGATTGGGCAGCGGTCGGCAGGGTGAGTGCATCCGCCGTGACGAGGGCGGCGGCCGCCGCCACCGCCGCGGCTGCCTCCGCGCTGGAGTTCGCGACGGTGGCGGCCGTCACCGCCATGTTGCCAACGGCGGGCACGGGGACGCCGTGCGGGTGGCGGCCGCGGCTTCAGCGGCGGCGGCTGCGCCTCCCATCGCCGCGGTGACGGCGGCTGTCGCCGCGGCGTAGCAGACCGCGGCGTCCCCAAGCGCCGGGGGGGCCGCCCCGGTGGCTGTCAGCACGGAGGATGCGGCTGTCACGGCGGCGGCCGCCGTCGGCGTGGAGGCCGCCACGATGCCCGCGACAGCGGCTGGGTTGGGGTGGATGGCGCCGCCCGCGAGCGTGGCGGCGCAGACCGCCACGGCGGCTTGGGAGATGCCCGGCACGGTGGCGGCCGCGGCGGCATGACAGGTGCTCGCGTCCGCCGCGGCTGGCGGAGTCACGCCCGCGTGAGCCATGCCCGCTGCCGCCGCGACGACCGCGGCGATAGCCGGAAGCGTGATGCCCGCCGTGCGCAGGAGGAGGGCGTGGTGCGCCGCGACCGGAGGTCCCGCCGAGATGGCGTTGGCCACCGTATCCAGCGTCGCGGGAAGTGGGGCCCCTCCCACCATGGCCGAGATGGCGGCCACCCTGGCGGCGACGGGCGCTGGCAGGTTCGCGCCCAACGCGCAGGCATGGGCGCTTCCGACGATGGCTGCCGTGAAGGCATCAATCCCGACACCGGCGGCCGCCGCCTGGGCCGCGCTGAGGGCCGCGGCGCCTGTGCCTCCCAGGAAGGGAAGCGCCACGGTCGCGGCGACAGCGGTGAGGGGCGGCTCTCCCAGGCTCACCGCCAGCGCGGCCACCACCGCGGCGAGGTCCGCCGGGGGCAGGACGAGTGGGGCGGCCAGCACCGCGGCGTGGGCCGCCGTGACGGCCTCGGCGGCCGATGGCGGGACGCCTCCGAGCATCGCGGCCGCCGGAGAGAGAGGCCCGCCTCTGACGACGTCCCCTCGTGCCGTGGCGGCGGTCCACCACGCCGCGAGGACTGCTCGGGTCACGAGGATGCATGCGCTCGTGGCATGGGCCGCGGCGACGCCCGCGACCGCGGCCGAGGCGAAGGGCACTGCGGTCCGGGCCGCGATGGCGGGCTCCAGGCTCCGACGGGCTGCTCGCGCGGCTGGAACGCTCGCCCGGCCCAGCGCCGCGGCGTTGACCGGACCTGCCGCGGGGGCCGTGGCGGCGGCCGCGGCGGGGACCACGCCGATGGCGGTTGCAACGGCGGTGGCTGGCGCTGCTCCCGCTCCCACGGCCGCGGTTGCTCGGGCCGCGGCGACCTCCCTGCAACCATGGCACGTCCGCGAAAGGGTGCCCGTGACGGCGGAGGCCGGGCGCAGCGGTCCTTCGTAGAACGGGGCCAGCTCCCACCCCAATGCGTGGTGCCCGCGAGGGCTGTTGTCTGGCTGTGCGCTCTGGTCCGCGTGCATGCTGGTGTTGCGGCGCACCACCCAACCCCGGCGCTGGTACTTGTCGATGGCGAGGTGGGCGGGATGCCCCACGCCCTGCGAGAGATACCGGTGCGCGAAGGGAAGGGCCGCCGCCGCGCCGCCCGTCTGGGTGGCGACGCCGTAGGAATAGCCGATGCGGTCCGCCGCCGCGTGTGCGAGCCCGGCGGCCGGAGGTGCGCCCGCCGCCTGGCCGGTTTGCGCCGCGCGCGCCGCCTCGACGACCGCGGCCACCTCGGAGAGAGAGGCCGCGGGCCCGATGGCCGCGAGGGCTGCGGCAATCTCAACCAACGCGAGTGGGAACTTCGGGAGCGACTGGCCGCGAGACACCAGTGCATCCAGGATGATTTCGGGAAGGACGGGCGAGGGGGCGAAGGCGTTGGCCACCGCGCGTGGGGCATTCGCCGGGTCGATGGGCACGCTCCGCGCGAGCCCCAGCGCGGCCTGGACCGCCGCCAGCGGTGGGTTGGGAATGGCGGCGACAGCGGTGGCGAAATAGGGATGGGTCACCGCGGGGAGGTTGGCAATCCCCGCTCCGGCGAGGGCCGCCAATGTGCCCCCGGCGCCGGTGGTGATGCTCAGGCGGGAGGCCTGGACGATGGCGGTGGCGGTCGCGACGGAGATGGTTCCGCCTTGGGCGATGCTCCGCCGCACGGCCACGGCCGCGGCGACGGCCTGCAGCACGGGTTGTGGCGCTCCGGGCCTCGCGCCGACGTGCGCCTGCTCCACGGCTCTGCGCGCCGAGGCGGTGTGGTGGGCGTTGGGGAGACCCCTGGCCATGAGGACGGCCTCGGTGGCCGCCCTGACCACCTGGGGGCCTCCTGGGACCGCCACCACGGGGCCCAGTCCTGGCACCGCCGCCGCACCGCCACCACCCAATGCGGCTGTCACCAGGCCCCAGGCCGCCGCCGTTCCGCCGACCAGGACGGGCACGGGGGGCGGGGCGCCCGCGGACACGGCCCCCAGTTGGTCGAACTGCGCTTGGGGCGTGTTCGGGGCGGCGTTCTCCAGGACCACCGCCGCGGCCGCTGCACGGGCCACCACGAGCGGGGTGAATAGCCCCGCGGAGGCGGCATAGGCAGCGCGTTCCGCCGCGGCGGCCAGGTTCGCCAGGTTCGCGGGCAGGGGAATCGGGAGCGCCGCCGCGGCTGCCGCGGCTGTCGCGGCCCGGCGGATGTTGGGATTGGGAAGCGCCGTCGCCGCGTGCGCGACCGCGGCCGCACGGGTGGGCAGCGTGTTGGGGGCCCATGGAATCCTGTCGGGATTCAGGTCGTTCGCTCCCACCTTGTTGGACCCGTGGTGGGTCGCGGTGAGGCTCACGACAACGGGCGGGTGGGCCGTGGGGGCGTAGGGAAGCGCCACCGCGCCTCCGGGAGCTCCGCCGCCGGGTGCGGCGAAGGGGCGCCGCTGCGCGGGGATGTATTGGTAGTTGACGTCGCCCGTGAGGAGCACGAACCGCTCGTTGGCGTGGAAGGGCGCCTCTCCCTGGAGCGTCGGTGGCAGCGGGGGCGCGAGCGCCTTGCAGACCGCGGTGGGGTTGCTGACGCCAGCGGCGCGGGCCACGGCGCCTTCCAGCGACAGGCCGGGGAGCGGTGCGGGGGCGTGGGTGCGTACCACGGCCTCCACCGCGGCCCGCACCGCTTCGGCGCCCTGTGGCACGGCGCCGGCCGCCGTATTCGCCGCCGTCGTGACGGGGGAGACGGCGGGTGCACCGACGATGGCTCCCTGCACATGGGCCAACGCCAGGGCCTCGACGCTTCCGGGCATCAGCGGCGCGCCGCCCGCCGCCGCTGTCCCCATGGCCGTGAAGGTGGCGACCGCCGTGCCCGGCGCGCCGCCTGCCACGATGACGGCCGCGCCCGCCGCCGCCGCCATCTGGGGCAGGGTGCCGCCCGCGACCACCACGGCGTCCGCGGCGACTTCAGCGGCCCCGCCCAGCGTCACCGCCGTGGCGGCAGCGAGCGCGGGGTGCGCCACGGCCAGCGCCGCGATGACAAGCCGCTGTCTCGCGGTGAGACCGGCGCCGGGGCCACCCGCTCCCACCGCCGCGGTGGCCGCGGCCGCCTGTCGCCGGGCGAGGACCGCCGCGGGATTGGGGTTGCCACCGGCCGGACCCATCGCCGCGAGAAATGCGGCCAGGCCGCCTCCAACGCCAGGAAGGTTGGGCCCTCCGAACGCGGCAGCCACCCATGCAGGAGGGGCGCCTCCGCCGATGGTGACCAGACCTCGCCCATTGCCCCCCAGGTTGTTGGCGTCGGTGGCCACGGGGCCCGCGGCGACAGCAACTGCACCGGCCGCGTCGCGCACGCAGACATACAGCGCCAACCCGGAGTTGTTGCGCGGGTCCGAGCCACTGGCGAGCGGGTTCTGCGCGCCTTCACGGTAGTTGCGTTCGACGAAGCCCCAGGGAAACCGCATGTGACTGCCGCCCGGACGGTTCCAGGAACTCGGCGTGCCGCGTGGACTCGCGGCTGTTCCGGGCCGCCCTGATGCCGCCCAGATGTAGAACTCGCCACCGTCGTGGACGACGCGCGCGACCGTGTCGCGGCACACGACGGTGCCCATGTGCTGCTGCGGCGCGAGCCACCGGCAGCGGAAGGACTCCGGGTAGTAGCGCCCCAAATCACAGTGGTCCATGTCCCAGTGGGACAGGATGATGAGGGGGCCGTTGCACATGCAGGGGCCCACGCAGTGCCCCTGCGGAATGATGGGGAAGGTCCCCTGCTGGCCGTTCGCCGGGCTGCCGAAGTCGTAATAGACGATGGCGCGCCCCTGGTTGTCGTACAGCACGGAGCACGCGCCCTGGCCCACGTTGAACAGCCCCACGAAGGGGGCGAACAAGCGGTTCGGGTCGGACGCATCCATCGGATTGGGCGCGCCATCACCTACGTAGGTGTGGGCCGTGGGCGGTGGGGCACCTGGCCGCGACCTTTCCCTGGGCACCGCTCGTGAAGTCAGCGTAGGGCCGGCTGCTCCGGCGAATGCGAGCACGGGCCCTCCGGGAGGCGGCATCCAGTCATCGAAGAAGGCCGCCACCTCCTCGGTGAAGGCGCGCACCTGTTGGGTCAACTGGCGGCCCGCGGCGCGCATCCACCGGGCCAGCGCCGGGGTGGCGACCCGGGCCGTCACCGGAATGGGGAGGGGCGCGGAGGGGATGGCGAAGGGGTTCTTGACGGGAGGCTCTGGAATCGGGCCTGAGCCCCCGGAGCCGCCAGAGCCTCCTGGACGAGATGGAGGCGGTGGTGGTGGCGGCGCGGGCAGCGGAAAGTGCAGCGCCTTGAGGGCGCCCTGCGTCAGCCCGCCATCCGAGCGATCCTCCACCCGCAGGAAGCTCCGCACCCAACGCTCCGCGGGAGGCGAGTCCGTGTCCGGGGTGAAGCCCCGCACCGTGTGAACCCCCGCGCGACGCACGCTGCCCGCCCGCACGAAGAGCCCGTCCGGGCGGGTGCTGCCTGGCGCCGCCTGCAGCTCCAGGTGGAACCAGTCCGTCTCGTAGAGGTCATCACGCAGCGGGTCCCCGGGCGCGAGCTCGAACTCGAAGACGGACACCGGGGCGGAATCATTGCCGCCGTCGATGACCCGCCGCAGGAACCAGTAATAGACGACGTAGAAGAGGTTGAGTTGCTCCAGCGTCAGCGCATCGTAGAAGTCCTCGAAGCGCCGGCCGTTGATGACGGCATTGAAGAAGCGGAGGAAGTCGCCCGGGTCGAACTGCTTCTCCAGTTCATTCCAGACCCGGTCCATCCAGTCTCGCTCGACGCACTCCAGCCGCAGGTAGAGCGGGTCGTCGTCCGCGCCTTCCCGCTCCGTGACGAACGCGTAGTAGCGGCCGGGAAACCGGATGTTGAGGGTGTTGATTTCACCGCCGCGCGCGACGTGGCCCAGGCGGCGGTTCTTGGGCGCTGGAGTGGGGGGCGTGGCCTCAGGCACCGTGTGCCTCCCGCAGCTTGTGCCGGGTCCGCTCATCCACCGTGCCGGAGGGCATCAGCCCGTATTCGGCCTGGAAGCGCGCGACCGCCTCGGAGAGCGCGTCCTCCTCGCTGGCCTCGTCCTCGAGGAAGCCCAGGTTCGCCAGGCGCGCTCGCAGTCCCTCCTCCGTGGACACGGGTTGGAGCGTTCCCAGGGACAGCGTGTACTCCTCGCCGCCGACCTCCAGCGTCGCCTCGCGGGCACCGGGAGGAATCCCGCACTCGATGAGACCCTGCTCGTTCGTCTCTCCTTCGTGAGTGACGTCCCCGATGACGAGCCGGTAGGGCACCTTCGTCCGAGGCGCACCGTCCTCATGCAGTCGCAGGCGGAAGCGTTCCGGGATGCCCTTGAGCCTGAACGTGTGCGTCCTTCCCGTCGCGCAGGGGACCTGCCGGATTTCCTTGTCCGGGAGCGTCACCGTGTCGCCGGGCTTGAGCACATGGGGGCTCGTCCGCTCCCGTCGCAGGGCCTCGTTCTCGGGCGCTTCCCAGACGCGCTGCGGACTCAGGTTGTGCGCGTGGGCAATGCTGGAGACGCAGTCGCCCGCTTGTGCTGTGTACGTTCGAGGCATGGGTCCGGCGGGCTGAGTGCAGCCCGTGTGCCGGACGTGGCTGGAGTGGCCCCATGCCACGGGGGGCAATCCCCGACGCCGTGCGCGTCATGACGGAACGCAGATGCGTTTCGCGATGACGCGCACGGGAGGCGTGTCGCGCGCTCAGCGGGACTTCGCGGGGATCGGCTGGCTCTTCAAGAAGTCCCTGACGCTCTGCGCGTTCAGCGTGCTGGACGCGGCGCAGAGGCGGATGGACTCCATGGTGCGGGTGAGGGTGAGAGACGCGTTCTCCAGCTTCGCCGCGCGGGGGGTGAGGAATGCTTCCGCCTCGGCGGCGGTCTTCTCGTCGCACAGCGTGCCCACCAGTCCGATGAGCCCGGCGACTTCGTCCGAGCGCATCCGGCTGGCGAGCGCGTCGAAGTGCTCCTGGTAGAACGTCCAGGCGAGCGCCCGCGTCTGCGGCATCGAGAAGGCTCCCACGAGGATGGGCTGGGTGTCGCGCACGTCGAACTCGCTGCCGGCCACCAGCGCGAGTGCCTCGCGCATGAGCGCCGGGTCCCGGAAGGCGCCCAGGGTGGTGAAGACGCGGCTGCGCTCGGTCCGGTCCTCCGTGGTGCGGGCGCGCGCGACCAGCGTGTCGAAGAAGGCCTTGTCTCCGTTCCGAGCCGCCACCATCAGCGCGAGGGGAACGGCCTCCGGGTGGACGGACTTCCGGTCCGCCAGCCACGCCTTCACCAGCCGGTTCGCGTCCCGGACCAGGGCCGGGTCCTCGCCGCGCAGCGCCGCCAGCCCCAGGAGGTTGGGTCGCAGCGACTTCACCGCGTCGTCGTCACCGGGCTTGGGCTCCCAGCCCAGCGCACGGGCCCGAGGGCCGTACATCGCGGCCACCCAGTTCCGGTAGCGCGCGCTCTCGTCGTTGGACAGCCGGTCCACGTGCACGAAGGTCAGCAGCCGGGCGCCGCGCTGCATGATGAGGCGGTGGTCCGCCTTGGCCGTGGTGGGCACGTAGCGCAGGACGTCGCCCAGGGGCAGGTCTCCCCGGCGCACCCCGGCCTCCATGTCGGCCAACAGGGCCAGCCGCTCGCGCACCGTCAACGCTTCCGTGGGCGCGGCCAGCACGCGGGTGAGCTGCTCGCGCGTGTAGCCGGAGCGGTAGTAGCCGGTGCCGCCCGCGTTGAGCACGAACCAGGAAGGGCAGCTCTTGCCGGGCAACGCCAACTCACCCGTGGCCCCGGTGAGCAGCGTGCACGTGCGCTCGGACGTCTTGCCGGAACCCGCGCGCACACACACCGGCACGGACCACGTCTGGTCCTTGCTGGCGGTGGAGCCCGCGGGGACGTAGCGCTCCTGCGTGAACTTCAGCTTCGCGGGGGCCCCCGGCTGGCATTGCAGCTCGGCGGCGATGCGCGGCGCGCCGGGCTGGTCGATGAAGCTGCGGAAGGCACGCGCGACGTCCGGCCCCGCGGCGGCCGACAGCGTGGCGGCGAAGTCCTCCGACGTGGCCACGCCCCATTCATGCTTCTTGATGTGGCCGCGCAGCAGGTCGCGCATGCGCTCCTCGCCGAGCCACGCCTCGAACATGTCGATGATGGCCGAGCCCTTGGCGTACGTGGTGCCGTTGTCGAACGAGCCCAGCACCTCGTCATGCGTGGTGGCGGGCTTGCGCACCGGTGGGGTGGCGGCGAGCGCGTCCGTGTCCAACGCGAAGAGCGTGGACTGGGTGCTCTGCTCCAGCCCGAAGCCCCAGCTCGTGTCGAAGGGGTCCACCGTCTTGCGGTCCAGCCACGAGGTGAGCGACTCGTTGAGCCAGATGTCGTCCCACCACTGGCAGGTGACGATGTTGCCGAACCAGTAGTGCCCCAGTTCGTGGTTTGCGATGTTCACGTACCACTTGCGGCGCGCGAGCGTCTCCTCGCCGGGGCGGATGAGCGTCAGCGGCTGCCCGAGCGCGACGAGGCCCGGGTGCTCCATGGTGCCCCAGTAACGCGGCACCACCGCGACATCGAGCTTCTCGTACGGGTACGGCATGTCGAAGTAGTCTTCAATCAGCGTGACGATGCGCGGCGTGACGCTGGCCGCGTAGGCCGTCTCCGCGCCCCGGCCGCGCGGCACGATGAAGCGCAGCGGCGCGGCGTTGCGGCCCGCGGTGCCCGCGTCCACCACGTCGAAGGGGCCCACCACGAACGCGACGAGGTAGCTGGGCATCGGCTTGCTCTCGGCGAACGTGACGCGCGCCAGCCCGTCCGGCAGCGTCTCGCGCGAGACGATGGGGTGGTTGGCGAGCGCGACGTGGTCCTCCTTGGCGGTGATGCGCAGCGTCCAGGGCACCTTGAAGCCCGGCTCGTCGAAGCAGGGGAAGGCGCGGCGCGCGTCGACGGGCTCGAAGAAGGTGTAGAGGTAGGGCTCGCCGCCTTCCTCCACGGCGTAGAGGCCCTGGCTGCGCTCGCGGTCGACCTTGCCGGTGAAGGCGATGTGGATGCGGGCCTTGCCTGTCGCGAGCGTTTCGGGGAGCAGCAGTCCGAGCCGCCCTTCGCTGGCGGTGACGGCGCGGGCCTCCAGGGTGCGGCCTCCCGCTTCGATGCGGACCTGCGAGACTTCCATGTCCTGCCCGTGCAGCCAGACCTGGCGCACCGGTTCGCTCACGTCCACGTCGATGCTGACGCTGCCGGAGAAGGTGGGCTCGGCGGGCAGCAGCTTCAGGTCGAGCGCGTAACGCGTGGGGCGGACCGAGTCGGGCAGCCGCAGCGCGGGAGGCTGGGGTTCGGGCCACTCAGGTGCGGCGGCCACGGGAGCGGCGGGGGGCGCCTCGGGCGCATGGGCGCAGCGGAGGACGGCGACCGCGAGTGCAAGTGGGAGGAGCGAGCGCATGGGCTGACGCTAACTCCAGTTGGCCCTCGGGCCAGAGTCCTTGAGTGTGGCAATTCGCTGATGACGCGGCTCTTTCCGGAGAGGCGGAGAGTGGGACCGTGTGCGTTGAGCGTCCGCGTCATGGGATGCCGCGTTCCGGAACGCGAACGCGGCCGTGTGCGGGTTGAAGGCGTTCCTCTCGGAGACGTTCGCCGGTCCGTCACTTGCTGACGCCACGATGTGGGGGCGGATTGACCGCGACGGAGTGCCGCCACACGATGAAGGCATGGGACGGCCTACTGACGAAGGAGGGGCTGCCTTCCCCCGGGCGCCCTCACAGGATGCGTGGGACAGGATGAGTCCGGAGGAGCGGGCGCGGGTGGTGGAGTCCCTGCCGGCGGAAGTGACGTATGCGGAGATGGCACCGCCCGAAGGGGACCGGCACCAGTGGGCAAAGCTTCGGGCGTTGGATGTGCTTCGGGGGTACTTCGGCCACCAGCGGCGCACGGCGTATGTCGGCTCGGAGCTGCCGGTGTACTACCCGGATGAGCGGCGCTTCGCGCCAGACTTGCTGGTCGTCTTCGACGTGGGCGCCCACCCGCGGGAGAAGTGGCTCGTCAGCCATGAGGGCCGCGGGCTGGACTGGGTGATGGAGGTCCACGTCGGGGGCGACCGGAAGAAGGACGCCGAATTCAACGTGCGGCGCTATGCCCGGCTCGGAATTCCTGAGTACTTCATCTACGACCGGTCCCGGGAGCGGCTGGAGGCCTACACGCTGGAGTCACCCGGCGCAGGCGTCTACGTGCGGATGGAGCCTACGCAGGGACGCTATGTCTCGCGGGTGCTGGGGCTGGAGTTGGAGCTGGTGGGTGACCGGCTCCGGTTCTGGGCTGGAAACGCGCTCTTGATGGAGTCCGACGAACTCATCGTCCGGATGCGGGAGCGCATCACGTGGCTCGAACAGCGCGCGGATGAGGAGGCCCACCTGCGAGAAGATGAAGTCCGGCGCCGAGAAGAAGAGTCCCGGCGCAGAGAAGACGCGGAGCGGCGCGTGGCCGAACTCCAGGCCGAGCTGGAGCGGGTCCGGGCCTCCCAGAAGTAGCCTTCGGGCGTCGTCCACTCACTCCAGGCTGAAGGCCCGCGCCAGCGTCAGCATCTCCACCTGGACGGCGCCCGCTTCGAGCAGGGCCGAGGCCGCCGCCCTGGCGGTGGCTCCGGTGGTGAACACATCGTCCACCAGCAGAACACGCTGCCCCGAGACACGGGAAGACGCGGCGAACGCCCCCGCGACGTTGTTCGCCCGCTCCGCCTCGCTCAGGCCCACCTGCCGCTGTGTCTCGCGGTGCCGCGTCAGCAATCCCACGGGCGCCTTGCGCCCCGTGGCCTTCGCCAGAGCGCCCGCCAGCAACTGCGCCTGGTCGTACTTACGCGCGTGATATCGCCGCGTGTGCAGCGGCAACGCGACCACCAGCTCGGGTGCACGGCTGAGGAAGCTTCGCGCCTCGCCCGCCAGCAACTCTCCCAGAGGGCCCGCGAGATTGGGGTGGTCCTCGTACTTGAACCGGTGGATGGCGCGCGCCAGGGGCCCCTCGTGCGCGAAGGGCGCCCAGGCGCGAGTGAAGGACGGCGGGGCGGCACGGCACCGGGGACACGTGTCCCCAGGAAACGTGCCGGGCTCCGCGCAGGTGCGGCAGCACGCGGGAGGAAGCCGCTCCACCGCGGTGTCGCACGTCTCGCAGAAGAAGCCCTCGGGGCCCGGCAGCACCTTCGTGCACGCGAGGCACGAAGGGGGATAGAGCACGTCCAGCAGGGCTTTCAGCACAGGCCGTGCCCCGCGCGCATCACGGCAGCAGGCCCTGACGGTTCATCTCCTTGGACTGCGGCAGTCCCATCACCTTGCACAGGGTGGGCGCGATGTCCGCGAGGATGCCCGGGCGCAGCTTCTGCCCTCGGAAGTCCGGGTGGATGAGGTGGAAGGGCACCGGGTTGAGCGTGTGCGCGGTGTGGGGCTCGCCCGTCTCCAGGTCCACCATCTGCTCGCAGTTGCCGTGGTCGGCGGAGATGGCCAGCACCCAGCCGTTGCGCTCGCACGCCTTACCCAGCGCGCCCAGGCATTCATCCACCGCCTTCACCGCCTTCATCGCCGCGTCCAGCCGGCCGCTGTGGCCCACCATGTCCGGGTTGGCGAAGTTCACCAGCGCGAAGTCGTACTTCCCGGAGTCGAGCCGCTTTACCAGCTCGGCCGTGACTTCGTAGGCGGACATCTCCGGCTTCAAGTCGTACGTCTTCACGTCGCGCGGGCTGGGCACCAGGTGCCGGTCCTCGCCCGCGTAGACGACCTCTCGGCCGCCGTTGAAGAAGAACGTGACGTGCGCGTACTTCTCCGTCTCCGCCGTGCGGAACTGGCGCAGCCCCTGGCGCGACAGCAGCTCCGGGAAGATGTCCTGCGGCTGGTCCGGCTCGAAGAGCGCCGGCAGCTTGAACGTCTCGTCGTACTGGGTCATGCAAACGTAGCGGCCCAGTCGCAGCCCGCCCCGGTCGAACTCCTTGAACTCTGGGAACGCCAGGGCCTGCGTCAGCTCCCGCGCCCGGTCCGCGCGGAAGTTGAAGAAGAGCACCGCGTCGCCGTCCTGGATGCGGCCCACCGGCGTGCCGTCACCGCCGGCCAGCACCGTGGGCTTCACGAACTCGTCGGTGACCTTCTCCGCGTAGGACGCGCGGATGGCGCTCAACGCATCCGGCGCCTTGGGCCCGCGGCCGAACACCAGCGCCTCATAGGCCTGGTGCACCCGGTCCCAGCGCTTGTCGCGGTCCATGGCGTAGAAGCGCCCGCTCACGGTGGCGATGCGGCCGGTGTGCGTCTCATGGAGGAAGCGCTCCAACTCCTCCACGTAGCCCAGCGCGCTCTGCGGCGGCGTGTCACGCCCGTCCAGGAAGGCGTGCACGTAGACATGGGCCACGTTGCGTTCCTTCGCGGCCTTGAGCAGCGCGAACAGGTGGTCCATGGACGAATGGACGCCGCCGGGCGACACCAGCCCCAGCAGGTGCAGGGCCTTGCCGTCCGCCTTCACTCCGTCGAGGGCCGCGCGAAGCACGGGGTTCTGCGCCAGCTCTCCGGACTCCGCGGCGCGATTGATGCGCACCAGGTCCTGGTAGACGATTCGCCCCGCGCCGATGTTGGTGTGGCCTACCTCGGAGTTGCCCATCTGCCCCTCGGGCAGGCCCACGGCCAGACCCGCTGTCTGCAGCTCGGTGAAGGGGTAGGGGCTCGCCAGCTTGTCGAGGTGCGGCGTGCCGGCCAGGACGATGGCGTTGTTGTCACGCTCCTGGCGGATACCCCAACCATCCAGGATGCAGAGCAGGACCTTGTGCGCGGGCGTCATGCTCCGAACCCTAACCATGCAGGCGCCAGACGGGAGAGGACAAAAAGCGAGCGCGTCTATTGATACTCGCGGAAGGTCCCCTGAGGTACGAAACCCAGCCGGGAATAGACGCCCTGGCCCTGCGCGGACGCCTGGAGGGTGGCTGTCCGGTAGCCCGCCTCCCGGGCATCCAGCAGGGGTGCCAGCGTGAGCGCCGCGCCAATGCCTCGTCGCCGAGCGTGCCGCACAGTGGCCACCGAGTAGAGGCCCGCGACCCCCCACGCCCGGTGGCACTCACTGGCGGCGACCGCCTCGCCGTCCAGGTAGCCCACGAAGAAGCGGAGGGGACTGTCGGGTGCGAGCGCCACGTGCGCCGTCCTCGCGTAGAAGTCCAGCACGTGTGGGTCGGCGGGCTCCCAGTTCGCCGCGACGACGCGGGCGAAGTCCGCCAGGGTGTGTTCGTCCTCGGCGCGGCGGATGCACAGCCCCGAGGGCAGCGTGAGTCCTGGCAGCCGGGAGAGGTCCATGGACATGCCCAGCTCCTGCTCGGCGTTCGCCAGACCGTGCGCCGACAGGCGGGCGTCCAGGTCTTCGGGCGCGGCGTCCGGTCCCACCCACCATGCGAAGGGAAAGGCCTTGTCCCGGAAGTGGGAGACGGCGGCGGCGATGCGCGCGTCCGCTTCGTGGCGCTCAAGCCAGGCTCGGCACACCACGTTGAAGGTGTTGCAGGGCAACCCGGAGTCGACGAGCAGCAGCCCGGGAGTGTCCTTCACGATGGCGCCGGGGAGGCTTCGCGCCAGATAGGTCATGTGCTCCACCTGATTGGCTTCCATGGCGGAGCGCACTCGCGGGGAGTCTGGCTCAAGGAAAGGCTGCATGCGGGGACCCTACTCCGGCCGGGCGCGCGTCTTGTACGTGAGGACGGGCGCCAGGGTGGCCACCACGCGGACCAGCCCCGCTTCCACCAGGTCCGTCACCACGCGGTCGATGGGCTTGTACGCGGGCGGCGCCTCCTCGAAGAGGAGGTCCTTGTTCTCACACACCACGTGGCTCTTGAAGGCGGTGCGGGTGAGGGACTCCGCGGTGAAGCGCTCGCGCATGCGCTCCCGGGCGGCGGAGCGCGTCCACTTGCGGCCCGCGCCATGCGCCAGGCTGTGCGCGCTGGTGTGGCTCTCTCCGGTGGGAATCACCAGGTAGCTGAGCGCGCCCCGGCTGCCGGGAATCACCACCGGCCCTTCGTCGGACGGCGCCGCGCCCTTGCGGTGCAGCCACTGCGTCCGTCCCGTGTCACGCCGAGGGGTGACACTGTTGTGGCACACGTCGAGGACTCGCTGGCCCATCGCGCCGATGCCGTCCAGCATCCGCCGCGCCACCAGGGCCCGATTGGCCCGGCCCCAGGCCACCGCGTGGTCATGGCGCGTGAGGTAGGTCTGCGCCTCGGGTGAGTCGTCCGCGAGCCCGCCCGCCGCGTGCCGGTCCACGTGGGCCCGGAGAATCGCTTCACCGAGACCGCGTGAACCGGAGTGCACCAGGAGCAGCAAGCGGTCCGCCTCCAGGCCCAGGGCGCTGAAGACCTTCGCGTCATGGACCGCGTCCACCCGCTGCAACTCCGCGAAGTGGTTGCCGCCGCCCACCGTGCCCAGCGCGGCCTCGTAGCCCGAGGACTTCACGCCGTGCTCCTGGAGGAAACCTTCCGTGTCACCCGTCCACGGGCCTTCCAGGTCCAACTTGCCTGCCCAACGCTCGGGCTTGGCTTTACGTGCCAGCAGGTCCACGTTCCACAGGCCCATGCCACAGCCGATGTCACTGCCGACCAGATAGGGATAGAGAAAGCCTTCGGAGGTGAAGGCCGCGCCCACCGGAGCACCCTTGCCGGGATGCAGGTCCGGGAGGCCCACCGCCAGCTTCATGCCTGGCAAGCGGGCCATGGCTTCGAGTTGCCGCACCGCCTCGCCTTCCACCCAGGACTGGGCGGAGGCGATGACACGCACGGGCGCCTGCGGCGCGGAAGTGGGGAGCGTTTCAGAGGAGGCGTCAGTGCGCATGCCCGGGCTGACGGCACCTGTGCGCCGCGCCTGACGGTGGGGCCGGGCACCGTGCCCGGCCGCCTACTTGTGGTACGGCTCGCCCTTGAGGATGGTGAACGCGCGGTAGAGCTGTTCGATGAGCACCACGCGCGCCAGCCGGTGAGGCAGCGTCATCTTCGACAGGGACAGCGTGAGGTTCGCCGCGTCCCGCACGCGTGTGTCGAGCCCCTCATCCCCGCCGATGACGAACAGCAGGTCCTTGGCGCCCGTCTGGGCCTTGCCGACGTAGCGGCTCATCTCGACGGAGTCGAGCAGTGAGCCGCGCTCGTCCAGGGCCACCAGCCAGTCCTGCGGCTTGCGCTTGGAGAGAATCGCCTCGGCCTCGGCGGCCTTCGCGTCGCCGGGCTTGAGCCGCTTGCCGCTGGCCTCCGCCAGCTCCACCAACTCGAAGCGGGTGTAGTGGCCCAGGCGCCGGGCGTACTCCTGGACCGCGGGCTCATACAGGCCCGAGCGGTCCTTGCCGATGGAGAGGAGCCGGACCTTCACTTCAGGCCAGCTTCTCCCGGGACGCGTCGGCCCAGAGGCCTTCCAGGTCGTAGTGCGCGCGCAGGTCCGTGAGGAACAGGTGCGCCACCACCTCGCCGTAGTCGAGCAGCACCCACTGGCCCGTCTCGAAGCCCTCGGTGCCGATGGGACGCAGGTTGCCTTCGCCCGTCTTGAGCTGCACCTGGACGTTCTCCGCCATGGCGCTCACCTGGCGGTCCGTCTCCGCGGAGGCGATGACGAAGTAGTCCGCGTAGGACGTCATCCCGCGCACGTCGAGGATGACGACGTCCTGCGCCTTCTTGTCCACCAGCAGGTTGCCGATGCGGTGCGCCAGCGCCTTGGCGGCCGGGTTCTCCGCGGGACCCACCTTCTGGGTCAGGGCAACTGGGAGCTTCGCTTTCTTCTTCTTCGCGGGCGCCTTGGCGGGGGCCTTCGCCGCCGACTTCTTGGCTGCGGGGGCCTTCTTCTTCGCGGGCGTCTTGCCCGATACCGTCTTCTTCCGGGCCGCCGGGGCCCGGGTGGTGGTCTTTTTCGCGGTCGTCTTCTTCTTCGTGGCCATGTGCGGCGCACCCTACCGCACCCTTGGCAACACGGAAGCGGTCCTCTATCTGCTGGTGTCCATGAGCGACGCCCGGCTGGAACAGTTCAAGAAGATGGTGGCGGATTTCCCGGACTCCCCCATGAGCCATTTCTCCCTCGGGAAGCTGTACCTGGAGCGGCGGCAGTACCCCGAGGCCGCCCAAGCCCTGGAGTCCGCCGTCCGGCTGGACCCCACCTATGCGGCCGCCATGGTGGCCCTGGGGGATGCCTGGGCGGGGGCGGGGGAGTCCGACAAGGCGCGCGAGGTGCTGGGCCGGGCCCGGGAGCACGCCCTGGCCCAGGGGCACCCGGGGCTCGCCGAGGAAATCGACGAGCGCATCGCGGACCTGTCGTAGGCCGCGCCCTCAGTAGCGCCAGGTGAAGCCGGTGCTGAAGACCTGGCGCGTGTAGGTGAGCGAGTTGCGGGGCAGCTGGGTGCTCCAGATGCCCCAGGTCACCTCCAGGTCCAGCGACTCCGTCAGCGGCCGGGCCAGCTTCACCGACAGCGAGTTCTGCCCTTCGTCTTCTTCCACCAGGATGATTTCCGGGGAGAGGTAGATGCCGTCCGGATACTGGGTGATGCCCAGCGAGCCCTGCGCCAGCAGGGTCACCCGCCAGGGCAGCCGGACGCCGGCGTTGGCAGACACCCGGTGCCGGCGAATCGTCTCGCCGTAACTGTTGGAGGAGTTCTCCTGGAAGGCGTACGTCAGCCCCAGGGCCAGCGGGCCCCGGTAGGTGTACGACGCTCCCGCCGTCAGGGCTGCATCCTGACGCCGGCCGGCGAGGAGTCCCGAGCCGCCCCCTGTCCCCGGCGGGCGTGCCCGGGGTGGGGTGCCGAAGCGCCGGGAGTTCCAGTCGCCGAAGACGGACAGGCTGTGCCGGCGGTCGAAGCGATAGCGGCCCAGTACACCCACCTCGGGGCCGCCGAAGTTGGCGGTGGAGTCTGGCCGGTACACGAATCGCCGGGCGCCTGCCCGCACTCGCAGCGCCAGTCGCACGTCCGGGGCGTATTCCAGGAACGCGGTGGTCCCCAGGTCCGAGTACGAGCGCGAGCCACCCCGCCGGTCCTTCGCATGGCCCTCCAGGCCGATTCCCAGCGCCGTGCCCAGCGCGTGTGACACCTCCACCGCGCCTGACTGCACCAGCGTGTTCTCGTCCTGGTACAGGAGGTACATGCGCGTGCCCAGCTCGTAGCGGCCCACCAGTTGGGCGCGTTCGAAGGAGCCGCGCCCCTCGGCGGAGCCCAGCAGGCTGAGGGCGAAGTCCCGTTCCGGGCTGGGGGTGAGCGGGTCGGAGAAGTCCCGGGGCGCGTTGGTGTCCAGCATCAGGCGGCCGGTGCCCCTCAGTGCCCCTTCCCACTCGGCCGCGGGCGTACGGCCGGCGGCGAGCATGGCGAGGACGAGCAGGAGCGGCGCGAAGGAGCGGACCACGGCGCGCGACCATACCCCGTCGCAGGAGGGCAGGGGCGGCCGTCCAGCCGCTCCCACCAGTGACGACGCCCCCGGCGGCCCATTACATTGGGCCCATGCGCCTTGTGTCCTTTCTCGCGGTGGCCTGCCTGGGCCTGTCCGCCTGCGCCTCCTCCTCCTTCACCACCGAGGTGAAAGGGGAGTCGACCGTGCCCGCGGGCCCGCCTGGCGTCGACACGCCCCTCAATGGCCTTCCCGCCATCAGCAGCTTCGCGGGGATGGACTTCGACAAGAACCAGGACTTCAAGAACCAGGGGATTGGCAAGAACGAGGTGACGTCCGTCAAGGTGGAGTCCCTCACGCTCAAGGTCCTCAGCCCCAATGACCAGGACCTCCGTTTCCTGGACTCAGTGGAGTTCTATGCCCGCGCGGGAGACCGGGAGGCGCGCATCGCGGCGCGCCAGGACGTGTCCGCGCTGGACCTGAGGCCGCCCAACCCCGTGCTGTCGCTGCGCGTGGACAACGTGGAGTTGCAGCCCTTCGTCTCCGCGCCGTCCATGAGCATCATCATCCGCGGCCGCGGCATCATGCCGGCGCGCGAGGTGCGGCTGCAGGCGGTGGTGAAGCTCCAGGTGGAGACCGGGCTCTTGTAGTCCGGTGCCGGGAGGCGCGTCCCTCAGGGGGCGCCCATCTCCTGCGCGCGCCGTTCCAGCTTCGTGGCGCGGCCTTCCAGTTCCCCGGCCAGCGTCTCCAGCCGCGCGGCCTCGGCCTCCATCGCCGCCAGGTCCACGGGGCCGCCCGACGCCAGGTCCTGGGCGCGCTGCGTTTCGACCTGGGGCCGCCGGTCCGTGGCCCGGGCCGACAACTGCGTCGGATAGGGGGGGCGGCCCGGGTCGACACCTTCATCGGGGCGTCCGCCCACGTTGGGGGGCGAATCGTCGGGGCTGTCACCCTGGAAGGTAGGCGCACTGGGGCCTGGCACGGAGCGCTCCACCTGCAGCGTCCGGTCGCTCCCCATGCGCAGGCGCAGCCGCCGGTCCTGGTCGTCGAACATCGACTCCTCGCCGAGGAAGTCGTTCATGCGCCGGTCCAGGTCGCGCTCCTCGCGCACCTCGGTGATGCGGCCGCGCAGCGCCTTCAGCCGCTCGCGCACCTTGTCCCGGGTATCGCGGAGCGTGTCCGCCTGGGCCAGCAAATCCTCGGGGTCATCACCGCCCGCGGTGGCTTTGTTCAGCGAGGGCACCTGGGACGCGGGCAGGGCGGCGCGGATGGCTTCCCGCTCGGCGCGAACCGAGCGCACCGCCTCCAACAGCTTCTCCCGCTGGCCCCGGTCCGCCGTGCCTTCCCACGCCGCGAGCAGCCGCGTCAGCTCGTCCGACAGCGCCGTGTGCAGGGCCAGGTGGGCGCGCTCCGCTTCGCCCTCCGCCGCGACGACGGCCTGCGCCAGCCCGGTGAGCTGACCGCTCAGCTCCTGCGAACGCCGCAGCGCGTCCTCCAGCTCCGTCCCCGCCATCAGCCTGCCCTGGCGCTGCGCCTTCAGCGTTTCGATGCGTGCCGCAAGCCCGTTGAGCTCGTCGCGCAGGGCCTGCTGCTGACCCCGCAGCGAGCGCGTCTCCGCGCGAGCCGACTGGGCCCGTCCCCGCACCGCCTCCAGCCCAGACGCAGCCTGACCGGGCATGGCCAGCAGCAGGCTCAGCAGGAGGGCGAGGGGGCGGAGATTCATCAGCGACAGCCCCAGAGCAAGGTGAGTGCCAGCCTGCCAGCCCATCCCCGGAGGTCGAGGCCCCTCGGCGCCCAACAATTCCGGACACCTGGAGCATCCAGAGGGATAGGGGCGGAGGTGGGATACCGGTGAAAAGTCATGGGGGGCGGGGGCGGATGACAGATTTTCGAGGCTCAGCTCTCCTCGGGAGGCGTTCCCTTGGGGAGGAAGCCGTACTTCTCCAGCTTGTAGTACAGCGCGGACGTCTTGATACCTAGCAGACGGGCCGTCTCCGTCTTCACGCCACTGGCCTTCTCATAGGCCCGGGCGATGAGCTGACGCTCCAAATCCTCCAGGATGTCGGGCAGGGGGCGGTCGCCCTGGAGCACTGGCAGGCCCGCCTCGACGCGTGGGGTGCTACTGGCGGTGAGGTGTGAGGGCAGATCCAGGTCGGTGAGCTGCTCACCTTCGGCGAAGACGAGCGCCTGTTCGATGACGTTCTCCAGCTCGCGCACGTTGCCGGGCCACGCGTGGCGGGCCAGGGCACGCAGCGCGCTGTCGTCCAAGCCCATCACACGCCGGTTCACGCGCATGGCGTGCTTGGCCACGAAGTGCCGGGCCAGCAGGGAGATGTCCTCGGGCCGCTCGCGCAGGGGCGGCAGCACCACAGGAACGATGTGCAGGCGGTAGTAGAGGTCCTCGCGGAAGCGCCCGGCCTTCACCTCGGCCTGGAGGTCCCGGTGGGTGGCGCTCACCACGCGCACGTCCACCTTGAACGTGTCCTCTCCGCCCACGCGCTGGATTTCCTTCTCCTGGAGCACGCGCAAGAGCTTCGTCTGCACGGAGGCGGGAATCTCGCCAATCTCGTCCAGGAACAGCGTGCCGCCGTCGGCCAGCTCGAAGCGCCCCAGCTTGCGCTTCACCGCGCCGGTGAAGGCGCCGCGCTCGTGGCCGAACATCTCGCTCTCCAGCAGTGTCTCCGCCAGCGCCGCGCAGTGCACGACGATGAAGGGGCCGTCACGGCGCGGGGAGCGCTGGTGGAGCATGCGGGCCACCAGCTCCTTGCCGGTGCCGCTCTCTCCGCGCACCAGCACCGTGGCGTCGCTCTGCGCCACCTTGAGCACCTGGGACACCAGCCGCTGCATGGGCTCGCTGTCGCCCACCAGGCTGCCGTGCGTGAGGGCCGCATCCGTGTCGTGCGCGGCGGTGCGCGCCGTCAGCCGCTCCACCTGCTTGCGCGTGGAGGCCAGCTCCAGCCCCTTGTCCACCTTGGCGCGCAGCACCTCGGGCGGGAAGGGCTTGGTGATGAAGTCGTAGGCGCCTTGCTGCATCGCCTGCACCGCGGTCTCGATGGTGCCGAAGGCCGTCACCACCATGACGACGGCGCCAGCATCCAGCGCCTTGAGGGACTTCGTCACCTCGATGCCGTCCATGCCGTCCATCTTCAGGTCGGTGACGACCAGGTCGAACGGCGCCTTGCGGTAGGCGGCCAGTCCGTCCTGCCCACTGCGCACCGCGGACACGGTGTGGCCCGCCCGAGTGAGGGTGACAGCCATCCCTTCACGCAGCGTGTCGTGGTCGTCGATGACGAGGATTCGCGCCATGGCGTGAGTCGATTCTCCCTGCAACCCGAGGCCGGCCGCCTCCTGGGGCCGCCGCATGAGAGCACATCCGGACCGGCTCGCTCCACCGGCTCAGGAGGTTGTCACATGTCACGGGCGTGCGAAGGTGCTGGCGCCGCCTGGCCGGGAGCAGTACGGGGAGGCATGGAATCCGAAGTTTCTTCCGCCGCGTCCCTCCAGGCCCTGCTCGAGCGCCACGTTCCCGAGGACGTGAAGGAGCGCGAGGACCTGGAGCGCATGCTCCACTTCGCCCGTTCCCTGGCACGGCCCTTCTCCCGCGAGCAGTTGGAGGCCCACTTCACGGGCAGCGCGGTGGTGGTGGACCCAGAGGGCGCGCGTGTCGTCCTGTTGCATCACCGCAAGCTCCAGCGCTGGCTACAACCCGGAGGACACGCGGATGTCACGGACGCGGGCCACATGGAGGCCACGGCGCTGCGTGAAGCCCTTGAGGAGACGGGATGCCGCGTGTCCCTGCACCCGGCCGCGCCCCGGCCGCTGGATGTGGACATCCACACCATCCCCGCGCGCCGCGACGAGCCGGAGCACCACCACCTGGACGTGCGCTTCCTCGTGGTGGCGGAGAACCCCGACGCCCTGGTGCATGACCCGGCGGAATCCTTCGGCGTGCGGTGGCTCACCTGGGACGAAGCCATGACGCATGCGGACGAAGCGCCCCTGCGCCGGATGTTGGAGAAGGCCCGGCGCGTGGTGGCCTCCGCGCCCTGAAGCGCTTGAAAGCGGAAGCGCGCACGGCCTCGCGGTCAGGGGCACTGTGGCTTCGCGGACCGAGCGCGCGCGCCCGCACCCGGATTTGAAACAAAATACGGAAAACATGGCCTGATTGCCTTTGGGCCGGTGGTGCCGCTGGAAAGCGATTGCAACCATGCCGTCCTGCTTGGGCGGGTGAGGGAGGCCATGCCGGCCTGTCACCTGTCAGGAAGCCAGGAGCCGTGCCCATGTCGTCCGCCGCGCCCCACCGTTACAGCCCCCCTGTGCTCACGCTCACCGCGCACCCTCACTGGCTGGAGTCGATGCTGGAGTCCCTGCGCGACGAGTGGAGCGCGGCCTGCTGGCCTCCGTTGTTCCGCGCGACGGCTGACGGCCAGCGTCCACCGCTGCGTCACTGGCGGCGGGTGCTGTCCCACTTCTTCCTCATCGTCGAGTCCTTCCCCAAGTACATGGGCCTGTCGCTGGCAAAGACGACCTACGGCCAGCGTCCCGGCGACGCGAGCGCCCGTCGCTGGCTGCTGCAGAACCTGGGCGTGGAGGCGAAGCACGCCGAGTGGTTCATCGACTGGATGCGCGGCATTGGCCTGGCGCCGGAAGATGTCTTCACCCAGCGTCCCCTGCCGGAGGTGCGAGCGCTGCATGAGTTCCTGCTCGACACCTGCGCGCACGGGACACTGGCCGAAGGCGTGGCCGCGTCCAACTGGGCGGTGGAAGGCATCACCGGCGTGTGGACGCGGGAGGTGGTGGAGCCCTTCCGCGCCTATGCCGCGGACGGCGCGCGCATCGACGCGCATTCGATGATGTGGCTCAAGGTGCACGCGCGCTACGACGACCAGCACCCGGAGGAGGCGCTGGAAATCATCAAGCTGTCCACCGACGCGGGCACCGGTGAGCCCTTCCGCGTCCAGGCCGCGGCCAGGAAGTCGCTGCAGATGTATGCCGCCGCGCTCCACGCATGCTGCAACGACTGAATCGCGCGACACCAGCGCACAGCCCTCTGGTGTGCCTCCCGCACACCTCGATGCCCGGCATGTGCTCGCGGGCCCCGTGTTTCATGTGCTCTGTCCGGAAGGCGGCAGCTTCCGGATGACCCGCCTGTCCGCTTCGCGCGGAGAGTGCCGTACTTGCGGGTGAGGACTTCTGGCTCTGCCCTCGCGGTGTGAGCCCATGGCCTCGGGGGGATGTGCCACATGAATGCCGAAGACAAGGTCATCCAGGAGTACCGGGGACGTGCGCTCAAGGTGTTCATGTTGTGGGTGCTGCCGGTGGCACCCATCGCCGCGTATCTCAATGGCATGGCCATGGGCGTGGCGGGCTGGTCGGGCCTGATTGCGGTGGCGTGGGTGCTGCCGCCCATCATCGTGGGCCTGGGCATCGCCTATCCCGCGTTGGTGATGCATGTGCTGGTGGACGGCGCGCTGCGGGAGCGGCCGGAGGACACGCCTGGCGCGCGGCTGGAGCGAATCCTGCGCCTGCCGTGGCGCGCCGCGGTCGCATCCTCGTGGGGCGCGTGGACGCTGGGAGGCATCTGGTTCAGCCTCCACGTGTGCCTGTTGTGGAAGAAGGATTTGTCCCTGGTCGTGGTGGGCACGCTCATCGGCATCTGCTTCGGCGTGGTGCTGGGCTTTCCCATCAGCGTCACGCTGGAGCGGCTGCTGTTGCCGCTGGCGCTGGAGGAGCAGCGCAAGGACCCGACGCTTGCAATCAAGGGCGGCGGCTTCTTCTGGCCGCGGCAGGCGTGGTTCATGCCCGTCACCTTCATTGGCTCCAGCCTCTGCGCGTTGGTGCTGAGCGGGTGCGTGGTGCTGGTGAAGCTGCAAGGCGTCCGGGACGAATTGCACAATGCGCTGGTGGCGGAGGGCGCGCACGGCTCGGCGGAGACGCTGATGGGCATGGGCGGCATGTTGGCGGGTGAGCTGGCGTTCGGGCTGGCCTGGGTGGGCGGATTGCTGGCGATTCCCGCCGTCACCACCTGGATGCTGGCGCGCCGCCAGGCGAACGCGGCGGGCGCGGTGGGCGTGGCCATCGAGTCACTGTCCGCGGGGCGCGTCGTCTCTCCCGCCTGGGTGTCCACGGATGAGATGGGGGATTTGTCGGCTGGCATGAACGCGGTGCTCGTCCGCCTGCGGCAGTTGCCCCTGTCGCTCAATGCCTCCGCCACGCGGCTGAGCGGCGCGGGGCGCCACCTTCGGGATTCGCACGATGAGCACCAGCAGAGCCTGGTCCGTCAGGCGTCCGCGCTGCACGAGGCGCAGATGACGTCGGAGGAGATCCGGCGCACGTCGCTGATGGCCGTCGAGCGAGCGGAGGAGGTGCTTCAAGTGGCCCGCCGCTCGGAGGTCCTGGGACAGCAGGGCGAGTCCGCCGTGGAGCGGAGTCTCAACGGCCTGACGGACATCCGCCGCGTGGTGGACGGCATCCAGGACCGGCTGACGCGGCTGGCCCAGAGCACCACGCAGATTGGCGAAATCACCGAGACGGTGAAGGACCTGGCGGACCAGTCCCACCTCCTGGCGGTCAACGCGGCCATCGAGGCGGCGCGTTCGGGCGAGCAGGGGCGGGGCTTTGCGGTGGTGGCCCGCGAGATTCGCGGCCTGTCGGACCAGTCCATCCAGGCCACGCGGCGCATCCGCGGCATCCTCCAGGACATCAGCACGGGCATTCGAGACGCGGCGAAGATGGGCGAGGCCGGCGTGCAGACCATTGGCACGGGCCTGGACCAGATGCGGGCGTCGGGGGACTCGCTGCGGGAGCTGTCCCGCATCGCCCAGGAGAACTCCACCGCGGCCCGGCAGATTGCCGCCGCGGTGACGCAGCAGGATGCCGGCTTCACGCAAATCTTCGACGCCATCGCGGACCTGTCGCAGCTCATGGACGCCACGCTGAAGCGGCTGGAGTCCACACAGGAGGCCACCGACACGCTGAGGGTCGTCTCCGACGACGTGGCGCGGATGGCGCGGCAGTTCAACGCGACGGGGTGACGGAAGCGCCGTGGCCCGGCTTCCCACCCAGCGGCAGCGTGAGGATGAAGCGCGTGTCTCCAGGCGCGGAGTCCAGCCGCAGCGCGCCGCCGTGCGCGAGCGCAATCTTGTGCGCCAATGGCAGGCCCAGGCCGGTGCCCTTCTCACGGGTGGTGAAGAAGGGCTCGAAGATGCGCTCGCGCGCCGTGCCGGGCACGCCAGGGCCCGTGTCGCGGACCTGGATGGTGTAGTGGCCGTCGTTGGACGCGCCGGACACCTGCACGCGTCCGCCCGGGGGTGAAGCCTGCACCGCGTTCTTCACCAGGTTGACCAGCGCCGCGGTGAGGAGGCTGCCGTCGGCTTCCAGCACCGCGGGGGCGGCGTCGATGTCCACCGCGACGTCGCGGGCGCTGGCCTCGGCGGCCATCAGCTCGCAGGCGACAGAGAGCAGGGTAGGGGCCTCCACGGGCGCGCGGGCCAGGGGCTGCTCGCGGGCGAAGGCGAGGAAGTCCTCGACGATGCGCTGGAGATAGGCGACCTCGCGTTGGATGCGCTCCACATGCGTGCCCGCGTCGGCGTGGGCGCCAGCCTGGAGGTCCTCCTTCAAGATTCCGGAGAAGAGCGCGATGCCGCCAATGGGGTTGCGCACCTCGTGGGCCACGCCCGCGAGCATCATCTTCAGCTGGCGGTCCCGGCTCTCCAGGGCGCCGCGCATGTCCTCCAGCTCGCGCGCGAGGACGCCGATTTCCAGCGTGGGCTCCGGTGGCACCGGGGTCGTCAGGTCACCCCGGCCGATGCGCAGCGCGGACGCCATCAGCCGCCGCAGAGGCCGGGCCAGCCCGCGTGCCGTCACCACCGCGATGACGGCAAGCGCGCTCAGCGCCACCGCGCCCATGATGGCGTAGGTGCGCGACAGCTGCTGCAGGGGGCCGAAGAAAGCGGCGCTGCCTTCCACGCCCACGGCGCCCACCACGCGGCCATCGTGCAGGATGGGCGCATACCCCGTCTTGTAGAGCCGCCCATCCGAGCCGGTGAAGAGCACCTGACTGGCGGCGCGTTCCCCGGCGAAGACACGGGTGAGCTCCAATCTGTCGCGTGCCAGCTCCGGCATCTCCGCGCCCACCGGGAGCCCGCCCCCGACGTCCACGCGCATCCGGCCCTGCGTGTCCACGGCGTAGACGCGGCGCACGCCACTGGCCTCCGCGATGTTCTCGAAGGTGCGGACGAAGTTGCGCCACGTGCGGGTGCTCGCCACGTCGTCGCCAGGCTCGATGGTCAGCAACCGCTCGCCATGGACCTGGGTGGCGGTGGCTGCGGCGATGCCGCTGAGGCTGGTGCCCAGCTCCTCTTCCAGGATGACGCGCGTGAGCTGGTAGACGGCGGTGCCCGCCACCGCGACGAAGAGCAGGGTGGGCACGAGGAACGCCACCAGGAGCCGCGCGGAGAGCGAGCCCAGCGCGTTACGCCATCGCGAAGTGTGTGGGGCAACGTGAGGCATGTCCGGAGCGGGACTCTAATCGAGCCTCGTCTCCCTCGCGGGGGCGAGACTGCGCGCTGCTGCCTGCTCGGATGGGGGTTGCCGAGGGCGCCTTCGTGTGCGTAATTTGTGCGTGGCGCCTCACGGCGCTGTCCCATGACCTTCGCTCGCTAACCCAGGCTTCCGTGATTGCCCTTGCCGCTCCGGCCGATGTGCCGTGGCGTTGACGTGGGCTGCTTTCCGGATGCGTGGGTCCCCGCTGTGTTTCCCAGTCGTCTTCCTGAACCTGAATGACCGGCGCCTTTGCGCGCGCGGCATGGAGAACACGTATGCGAAAGCTCAAGTACCACGTTGCCACCAGCGTCGACGGTTTCATCGCCCACGAGGACGATACGTACGGCGCCTTCATGCAGGACCGCCTCGTCAAGGACAGCGAGCACGTCGCGGACTACGTCGCGTCGCTGGCGACCTATGCGACGGTGCTCATGGGGCGGCGCACCTATGACGGCGGCCTCAAGGTGGGGGTGACGGACCCCTATCCGAACATGGACACCTACGTCTTCAGTCGCACGATGAAGGAGAGCCCGAATCCGCGCGTGAAGCTGGTGTCGGACGACGCGGTGGGCGAGGTCCGGCGTCTGAAAGCTCAGGAGGGCGGTGACATCTACCTGAGCGGTGGTGGCGCGTTCGCCGGCTTGCTGCTCGCCGAGGGACTGGTCGACGAGGTACTGCTCAAGATGAACCCGCTGATACTCGGCTCGGGCATCCTGCTGGCGTCCTCGCTGAAGCAGGTGGTGGACCTGGACCTGAAGTCCACCAAGGTCTACGCCAACGGCGTCGTGCTGCTGCGCTACGCCGTGATGCCCCGGCCGCGGGCCTAGCTCGCGGTACCTCGCGAGGGAGCGTGTCCGTGTGTCCTGGGCGCGCTCCCTCCGTGGGCCTGTCTCCCGCGACTACTGGAGGAAGGCGCCCTTCACCGCGTCGAGCAGCGGGTTGGCGCCCGTGGTGGGGTTGGTGCAGCCCTGGTTGAGGGTCCAGATGATGGTGCCGCCGAAGTCGTTGTCGCGGGCGTAGGCGCCCTTGGCGGCGATGGCCTCCGGGCTGTCATAGGAAATCCACCGCACGGTGCCGTCCTCCACGGGCGTGTTGAAGGTGACGTAGCTGGCCGCCGCCACCGCGTCCCAGCGGTACGTGCCCGACGCGGAGAGCTGCTGAATCTTCTTGTACGTGAAGGAGTTGTCGCTGCCGACGTAGTCAGACCAGTGGGTGAAGTTCTGGTAGGGGCCGGTGATGTTGCGCCACGCCATTCCGTAGAAGGGAATGCCCATGCCCAGCTTCGCCTTGGGGATGCCCGCGCGAGCCCAGCCCTGGAGGCTGGAGGACACGGACGTCGGCCGGTTGCCGGACTCGCCGTAGAGCGCGGACGTGTACCAGGACTGCCAGCCGTCCCACGGGCCAATCATCTCGTAGGACATGATGTTGAGCTGGTCCAGATACGGCGCCAGGTTGGCGAACCACGGGTCCGCGTCACTGGCGAAGTTGCTGTTGATCCACCCGATGGGGAACGTGAGCAGCATGTTCGGCCGCGCCGCGCGGAGCTCCTTCACCAGCGCGAGCAGGTTCGGCTTGTCGGCCGCTTCCACCGGTTCCCAGTCGATGTCGAGCCCGTCGTAGCCGAAGGTGTCCATGGCGTTGAGCAGGTTTTGCACGAACTTCGCCCGGTTCGCGTTGGAGGCCGCGGCCACCCAGCCCGCGTGCTCGCCCGCGCCGCCCACCATGATGATGGCCTTGCGTCCGGCGGCGTGGGCTCGCTGCGCGAGCGTCTTCGCGATTTGCGGCCCGTTGTTGTTGTCGAAGGCCGCGTTCAGCGAGCCATCCGGCTTGGGCGTCACGCGGCCGACGATGATGTGCGTCAGCGCGCTGAAGTCCACCTTCTCGGGCGGGTACAGGTCGGCGTTCCAGCCGGTGTAATAGCCGGACACCCACTTGCCACTCCCGGGCTGCGTCGCCGCCACGGTGACGGTGGCCGTTGCCTTCTTCGTGGTGTCCGCCTGACTGGTGGCGATGACGTGGTAGGTGCCCGTCGTCCGCGGCGCGGTGTACTGGCCGCTGTGGGTGATGGTGCCTCCCGCGCTGCCCTGCTGGATGGACCACGTCACCGCGGTGTTTGTGCTGCCCGTCACCGTGGCGCTGAAGGTCCGCGAGGCTCCCGGGGCCAGTGATGCGCTGGTGGGCGTCACCGAGATGGCGACCTGCGGCTGCGGCGGCTTCACGGTGGCGGAGACGGGCGTGGAGCGGAGGCCTTCGCCGCCCGCGCTGACCGCCGACACCGCGTACCAGTACGTGGCGCCCGCGGTGACGCTGGTGTCGCGGTACGTGGTGTTCGTCAGCGGCGTCGTGGTGCGCTTCGTGTACGTGCCCGTCTGGGAGGTGGCGCGATAGACGTGATAGCCGGTGGCGCCGCTGACGCTGTTCCACGTCAGGGACACGTCCGTCGCGGAGGCCACCGCCTTGAGGCCGCTCGGAGCGGACAGCGTGGCCGTGCCCAGGCGGACGCTGTCGAAGGTCATCACTGGAAGGTTGCGGCCCGCGCCCTCCTGGATGGCGATGCCGTCCATCGTGACGTTGGCGACGTTGAGCGCCGTGAGGGGCACGCGGCAGCGAGTCCATGCGCCGGCCTTGATGGTGCCGCCGTCACAGTAGCGGTTGATGGACACGGTGGGCCGCGCCTGGTTGCCGACGGTGGCGTAGGCGGTGAGCGCGGGGTTGGACGTGGCGCCGCCGTGGACCTGGAACTCCAAGAACTCGAGCCCGCTGGTGGAGACGCCGGGGTGGTGGAAGTAGAGGCCCGTCCAGGGGCCGAACGTCGCGGAGACGGCGCGCGAGCCGGAGGCCACGGGCGAGGTCGCCGCGAGGTTGTGTGTTGCCCAGGACCAGTCCACCCAGCCTGGGCCCAGCGCGTCTTCGTACAGCGTGGTCGAGCCATCATCCACGGCTTCTGCCTGGACGGGCCGCGCGCTGTCATCTGGCGCGGAAGCCTCGGGTGGAAGGCCGTCCGCGATGGACTCATTGCCACACGCGCTGAGCTGTATGCCCACTGCCAACATGAACCACGTGAGTTGCCTTTTCATGTCGCTCCAGTGGCCAGGGCGCGAGAGCTGGCATGGGACGGTCGCCACGGCTTATGTGGCGGGAGCGCCCGGCGCCCTCTCGCGGTGCGCCCACCGGGAGTGGCGGGCGTTCAGAGACCTGGCTGTCGAGGCGCAGAGACACCGCGTGTGGGCATCGGCTTTCAAGCCATGGGGTAAGCCGTTTCAGCACTTCGCCCGTCGCTCAGGCCAAGGAGCAGCCAGCGAGCCATGCGTCTGATTCACGAGGAGGCTGAGCCTGTCTGCACCTTGAGAGGACGGTTTCCCGACGTACTGTTTGGGAAGTCTGCCGGGAGCGGGCGCAGGAGTGCTGGGGCGCCGTGCCTGCTCGTGAAATCATTCAAGGTACCGGTCTACACCTCGGTGAAGCGTGCTCCCGTGGTCTGCTCCTGCTCAATTGCCGCCTTGAGGTCTTCAGAGACAATCAGGGCGATGTCCCAGCCCCAGGTCCGGAACAGCTTGGCACTGCCGACGAGCCCCGGGTCGATGCGCAGGCCCGCGACGGAGCGGTATTCGCCCACCCGCTTGGGTTGGCCGTGCTCAGGCTTCCAGTAGCGGACTTCTCTACTCGCGGTCGGGTCGATGCACCGAACGAGCTTCGTCGCTACGAGGATGAGGTACTGATCCGGCTGGCCGTCCACATCCACAGGGAGGAACTGCACGTCATCGGGTGCTAGTTCAGAGAGGCGGGTTGCCACCTTGACGTGGACGATGGGGGTGGCGCCGATCCCAGCGGTCGAGAAGTCCAATGGCCTGCCAAGCGCGGTAATGGGGACTTTCATGCGGCCCTGGATGGAGACGGGCCTTCCCGCGGTGAACTCGCAAGAGTCCGCGTCTTCATGAGTCGCGGCACGTCGGGGCTCACCCAGATACCAGTGCCCTGGCTGGACGTCTTCGGACAGCGCGAAGTAGCGAAGTGCCATGGCGGAGTCTTACCGTTACTTGCTCCGGGTCACGAGCCTGTTGAGCTCCGTTCCCTGCGTGATGGCTTCCTCCGCCATTTCGTTGAGTGCCGCGGTCAGTGCCTTCCGACAGGCCTCCACGGTGCGGCATGCTCGGGTTGCATCACGGAGTCTCGCGAAGACCAACGCATGATACTCCTGTGGGTGAGGCCCGCGATGTCCCTGAACGGGCACGATGTTCTCCGGGTCCTTCAACTCCATCCCTGCCTTCTTGAAGAACTCCTCGAACCTCGGCGTCCAGGGTCCACCGCGTGCCGTGGAAACGCTGTTCTTGTTCGTGGCGAGATGGTGCTGGTGAGTCCAGCGGTTTGAAGGCTCCCGCGTCGACATGGTCACGGCATTGGGGACCAATGCCACGGTGAAGCCCTCGGCGGTCATCGCCACTGAGCCCACGTTGCCAATTGACGTGAATCGAAGCCCTGCCTGGGATTCGATGGCGAGGGCTGCCTGCGCGGAGTTGGGCAGTCCCGAAGACTTTGCCGCAAGCCCCGCCGTACTTCCAATGGCGGCAGTGGCCAGCATGACGAAGACCCGGGCTGCATTCACTCCAAGGACTTCTCCGTAGGCCTCGCCAGCTTCGCTGAGTTGCTCGAACGTAGTGGCTTGGTCCACCGTTCGGACCAGTGACACCCATCCGTCAAGCAACCGCCACACCATGTCGACTCCCAGGTAGGCAATGGCGGTCGCGGTGATGAGCGCAGCGACTCCCTTGCTCGTGGGTTCCGGCAGCGCCCAGAGGAGCAGATACATGCTCACCGAAGCCGTCACCGTTGCCATCACGGCCTGCGGGTCCGTCATGTCCTCCAACGCTTCGGCAGTCTCCTCCCACACCGAGTCCATGGCGATGGCCATGGCCAACGTGTACTTGCCGTCGCTCGCAAGGAGCGGCCCTTCGTCGAGGAGGCGCAGGCAATCTCGAGACTGGCCCTTGCTGTGACACCACTGGCCGTACGCTCGCGTGAGTTCGTCGTCCGCGTACGACTTCAGAAACCGAGGCCCCTGAACGCTCTCGTCTTGGGGGATGAGTCGCTGGCTGCGGCCCTCGTACCAGTACACGCCGCTCCGCCGCGGTACGCCCATCCGGAGTCGTGCGTGATTCAGTGGCTGTCGGGAGGGCCGCACGTCCCAAGCGAGTCTCGCCAGCGCTTCTTGAAACGCACCAGCCCCTACTTTTGCGTCTCGCAGATTGGCATCTGCCGCATCCGGAGGCGTGACGAGGATGGGGGCCTCATCGCCGATGTCGAGACGCACGCGGCGGGATGCCGAACAGCTCACGGCGAAGAGCAGGAGTGGCAGTAGCGCCCATCGAAGCAGCATTGGTAGCCCCCGGGATGGGCATCCCGCCATTCAGCGGTGCCCGCTCCCAGGTTATCCGCTGCCGCCGACGCCGTGCCCGGGTTGACTCACGCCCGCGCGCGGCACGTGCTGCTCAGTCGAACATCGCGACGAGCGCGTCGCCAAGCGTCTCCACGCCGACGATTTTCATCTTCGGGCCCGCATCCTCCAGGCGCCGCGCGCTGCCAGCGGGCATCACCACGCGTTGGAAGCCCATCTTCGCGGCCTCCGCCAGCCGGGGCTCCACCTGTCCCACCGCACGCACTTCTCCCGCGAGGCCCACTTCGCCCAGCACCAGCGTCTTCGGATCCAGCGGACGATTCTGGAGACTGCTCACCAGCGCCGCGCACACCGCCAGGTCACACGCTGGCTCCGTGAGCTGCATGCCGCCCGCCACGTTGACGAACAAGTCACAGCCCACCAGCGGAATCTCTTCCTTCTTTTCCAGCACCGCCGCCAGCAGCGCCACGCGGTTGCTGTCCACGCCAATCGCCGTGCGCCGCGCGGTGCCGTAGCCCGTGGGCGCCACCAGCGCTTGCACCTCCACCAGCAGCGGGCGCGTGCCGTTCAGCGTGCTCGTCACCACGCTGCCGGACTTGCCCACCGGCCGCTCCGACAGGAAGAGGGCGGACGGGTCGGACACCTCCACCAGCCCCGCGCCCTTCATCTCGAAGACGCCAATCTCGTTCGTGGAGCCGAAGCGGTTCTTGTGCGCGCGCAGGATTCGGAACGGGTGGCCCCGCTCGCCCTCGAAGTAGAGGACCGTGTCCACCATGTGCTCCAGCACACGCGGGCCCGCGATGGAGCCTTCCTTCGTCACGTGGCCCACCAGGAACGTGGGCACCCCCGTACGCTTCGCGTAGGCCATCAGCCGGCCCGCGACCTCGCGCACCTGGGTGATGCTGCCGGGCGCGTTGCCCAACTCCGGCAGGTACATGGTCTGGATGGAGTCCACCACCAACGCCTGGGGCTTCAACGCCTCCGTCGCCGTCAGCACCCGCTCCGCGTCCGTCTCCGCGAACAGGTGGATGGCATCGCCCTCCACCCGGAGCCGCTCGGCGCGCATCTTCGTCTGTCGCAGGCTCTCTTCACCGGAGACGTAGAGCACCGGTCCGTGCCGCGCCAGCCTGTCCAACGCCGCCAGCAGCAGCGTGGACTTGCCAATGCCCGGGTCGCCACCCAACAGCACGATGGAGCCACTCACCACGCCGCCGCCCAGCACGCGGTCGAATTCGGCGATGCCCGTGCGCCGGCGCGTCTCCGTCTCGCCGCTCACTTCCTTGAGCAACATGGGCCGCGCCGCGCCGCCCGAGGCACCCCAGGCCGGACGTCGCTCATCCGCCTTCGGGTCCGTCTCCTCCAGCAGGGAACTCCACGCGCCACAGTCCGGACACTTCCCGAGCCACTTCGCCGTTTTGTATCCACACGCCTGACAGGTGTAGTGCGTCTTCGCCTTCGCCATGGGTTGGGTGAATAGCGCGGAACCCTGACGTTTTTGCGGCCTTACAGGCAGGCACGACCGCAGAGCAGGCAGGCACCATGTCAAGCCCCCCCGTGCCAAGTTGTACGAACGGGAGGGGCAACCCAGGTTTGCTCCCAGGTGGGCGTCGCACCCTGCGTCGCTAAACAAGCAAGGGAGGTAGTCATGGGGATTATCGCGTTTCTGGTCATTGGCCTTCTCGCGGGTCTGATTGCCCGCGCGCTCATGCCGGGCAACCAGTCGATGGGGCTCCTCGCCACCACGCTGTTGGGTATCGCCGGCTCCTTCGTGGGCGGTTTCGTCGCTTCGCTCTTCCGCAGTGATGGCCGCGTCTTCGACCTGCACCCGACGGGACTCCTGTTCTCCGTCCTGGGCGCACTCCTGGTGTTGTTCCTGGTGGGCCTGGCAGGCAGGGGTCGCCGCGTCCACGTCTAGTGCCGCGCGTCAGCTGACGCGCTGAGCCCCTCCCGAGGGGAGATGGGCCCTGGAAAGTCGTCAACCTGCCTGCTCGAGGGCGTTGACAACTTTCCGGGGTCCACGCACGTTCGGGCCCTCATCCGTCCGTAGAGGAGCCCATGCCCGATACCGCCACTGTCTCCAGCGAGAGCGAGTTCTCCGGTCACGCCCACGTCGCCGCGCCACCACCGGCGGGCGTGGACGTGCGCCATGACTGGTCGCTGTCCGAGGTGAGGGCCCTCTACGAGCTCCCCCTGCTGGACCTGGTGCACAAGGCCCAGACGGTCCACCGGGCCGTGTTCGTGGACAACAAGGTCCAGCTCTGTTCACTGCTGTCCATCAAGACGGGCGGCTGCCCGGAGGACTGCTCGTACTGCCCGCAGGCGGCTCGCTACAAGACGGGCGTCAAGGCGGAGAAGTTGATGGCGGTGCCGGACGTGCTGGATGCCGCGTCCAAGGCCCGCTCCGCCGGAGCCACCCGTTTCTGCATGGGCGCCGCGTGGCGTGAGGTGAAGGACGGTCCGCAGTTCGACAGCGTGCTGGAGATGGTGCGCGGCGTGCGTGCGCTGGGCATGGAGGCGTGCGCCACCCTGGGCATGCTCTCCGAGAGCCAGGCGAAGCGCCTGCGCGAGGCCGGCCTGTCCGCGTACAACCACAACCTGGACACGTCACCCGAGCACTACGGCGACATCATCTCCACCCGCACCTATGAAGATCGCCTGCGCACGCTCAACCGCGTGCGCGACGCGGGCATCTCCGTGTGCTGCGGCGGCATCATTGGCATGGGCGAGTCGGTGGATGACCGCTGCAACCTGCTGCGTACCCTGGCCAACCAGGAGCACCACCCGGAGTCGGTGCCCATCAACGCGCTGGTGGCCGTGGAGGGTACGCCGCTGCAGGAGCAGCAGCGCGTGGAGACGGTGGACATGGTGCGCACCATCGCCACCGCGCGCATCCTGATGCCCCAGTCCATGGTGCGCCTGTCCGCGGGCCGGCAGCAGATGAACGAAGAGGCGCAGCTCTTGTGCATGATGGCGGGCGCCAACTCGCTCTTCTTCGGCGAGAAGCTGCTCACCACCGGCAACCCCGAGTACACCCAGGACATGGCCCTGCTGGAGAAGGCGGGAATCCGCCCCCTGGAGCCGCGTCAGGAAGGCTGAGCCCATCGTGAGTGATGAAGGCGTCGCGGCGGCGTGGGCCCGGGAGGACCTGGAGGCCCTGTCCGAGCGCGGCCTGCGCCGGTACCTGGAGCCCCTGGATTCGCCCCAGGGGCCCGTGGTGCGCGTGGGGGGCGAGACGCTCGTCAACTTCTCGTCCAATGACTACCTGGGGCTGGCCGCGTCGCCCACCGTGCGTGCCGCGGCGCTGGCCGCCGTGGAGCGTTACGGCGTGGGCACCGGTGCCAGCCGGTTGGTGGTGGGCGACACCGCCGCGCATCACCGGTTGGAGACGCGGCTGGCCGCCTTCGAGCGCGCCGAGGCCGTGCGCCTGTTCAACAGCGGCTACGCCGCCAACACCGGCATCATCCCCGCGCTGGTGGGGCCCGAGGACGCCGTCTTCTCTGATTCCCTCAACCACGCCTCGCTCGTGGATGGCTGCCGGCTGTCACGCGCCCGCGTCTGCGTCTATCCACACGCGGACGTGGAGGCGTTGGAGCGCGCCCTGGCGGAGACGTCCGCGCGCCGCAAGCTGGTGGTGACGGACACTGTCTTCTCCATGGACGGAGACGTGGCCCCGCTGCGCGACATCGTCGCCGCGTGCCGGGCCCACGGCGCCGCGCTGATGGTGGACGAAGCGCATGCCACCGGCGTGCTGGGCGCACGCGGCGCGGGCCTCTGCGATGAGCTGGGGTTGGAAACCGAGGTGGACCTGCGCATGGGCACGCTGAGCAAGGCGCTGGGCGTCATGGGCGCGTACGTGGCGACCTCGCGCGAGGTGGCGGACCTGCTGGTATCCCGCGCGCGGCCCTTCGTCTTCTCCACCGCGCTGCCCGCGCACCTGTGCGCCGCCTCCGAGGCCGCCGTGGACGCCGTGGAGGGCGACCCGGACCTGCGCGAGCGGCTGTGGCGCAACATCCGTCGCTTCGCGGACGGCCTGCGCGGCTTGGGCGTGCGCGCCGAGCCTCGCAGCGCCGTGTTTCCCATCATCCTCGGCGAGCCCGAGCGGGCGCTGGACGCCGCGCGCCGACTGCGCGAGGCGGGCGTGCTGGTGAAGGCCATCCGCCCGCCCACCGTCCCCGAGGGCACCAGCCGCCTGCGCTTCTGCCTGTCCGCTTCCCACACCGTGGGCCACGTGGACCTGGCGCTGGAGGCGCTGCGCACCGTGGGAGTCCGCCGTGGCTGAGCGTGGCAAGCCGTTCCAGATTTTCGTGACGGGCACGGACACCGGCGTGGGGAAGACGCAGGCGTCGTGCGCGCTCCTGTCGCTGCTGGCGGACGTGGGGCTGCGGCCCCAGGGCTTCAAGCCCTATGAGAGCGGCTGTGCGTCCCTTCGCGCGCCCGCGGACGCGCTCGCCCTGCGCGCGGCGGCGGGCAGCTCGCTGAGCGTGGATGAAGTGTGTCCTCACCGCTTCCGCCTGCCCGTGGCGCCCGGCGTGGCCGCCAGCCGCCTGGGACGCGAGCCCGACTGGGACGTCACGCTGGCCGCGTGGCGGAGGCTGCGTGGGGGCAACGCCGTGGTGGAGGGGGCAGGGGGCCTGTTCGTGCCGCTGGACTCGAAGCACGACGTCATCGACCTCATCGCCACCTTGCGCCTTCCGGTGCTGCTGGTTGCGCGGGCGGGCCTGGGCACGCTCAACCACACCGCGCTGTCGCTCCAGGCGCTGGCCGCACGCCGCATTCCCGTGCGGGCCGTGCTGCTGTCGCGCGGGACGTCCGCGAAGGATGTTTCGGAGCGCGACAACCGGCGGCTCCTGGAGGCGCGGCACGGCGTCCCGGTGCTGGGACCGGTGCCCTATCTTCCCGACGCGCGGCGCCGCCATGCCGCGTTCCGCCGCGCGCTGCGGCCGCTGATTCCCTGAACGCGCGGAGGCCGGAAAATCGGCCTCCGGCGCGTTTGCGTTCCAGGGCCAGTGCTACAGGGCGCGCAAGTTTTCGGGACATGCGGCCGTGAAATGGACGTGCCGTTTTTTCCGCGCGAGAACGCCTCACGAATGGCGGACATCATCGATCTCACGTTCCTCGCGGACGTCCGGCGGCTCTACAAGAAGCTCATTGACCAGAGGGGGCTTTCTTACTTCCTGCAAAAGGAAGGGCCTCGGCTCTTTCACATCGAGCCCTCCAAGGTGGAGCTCGTGCTCCGGACCGCTCTGCGCACGCGCGACCCTCAACTTCCCCGGCCTCACGACAAGGCCATCGAGCACTGCCGCAAGGAAGTTCGCCGCGACCTGATTCGTCGCGTCGCGAACGCCATGCTGCAAACGGGCCTGTGAGCCGCTTCTCCGCGCGGACGGACTTCGCACGGACAGCCAACCCGCTGGCACTGGCGCTCGAAAGGCACCGCGCCAGCGGCCGTCTCCTCCTGGACCTCACGGAATCCAACCCCACGCGTGTGGGGTTTCCCCTGCCGGACGCGGCGCTCCTGGCCCCCGAGGACGCCTTCACCTACGAACCCGAGTCCCTGGGGCTCGCCTCCGCGCGACAAGCGCTGGTGGCGGACTTCGCGGCGCGAGGCGCCCAGGTCTCCGAGGCGCACCTGGTGCTGACCTCCAGCACCAGTGAAGCCTACGGGTGGCTCTTCAAGCTCCTGTGCGAGCCAGGGGACAACGTTCTCGTCCCGGCCCCCTGCTACCCCCTGTTCGAGCACCTCGCGCGCCTGGAGGGCGTCCAGACGCGTTCCTACGCGCTGCCACGCGCGCATGGCTTCGGCCTGGACGCGGGGGAGGTGGCGGAGGCGTGCGACGCGCGCACCCGCGCGGTGCTGGTGGTGAACCCCGGCAACCCCACCGGCCACTTCCTGCACGAAGGCGAGCTGGAGGCGCTGGCGGACGTGTGCGCGCGCCGCCAGCTGGCGCTCGTCTGCGACGAAGTCTTCGCTCCCTTCGCCTGGGACGCGGCGCCCGGGCGCGTGGTCACCGTGGCGGGGCGCGCGCTGCCGATGCTCACCTTCGCCCTCTCCGGCCTCTCCAAGTCCGTGGGGCTGCCCGGACTCAAGCTGGCGTGGACGCACGTGGGCGGGCCCGCGGCGCTCCGTGACGAGGCGCTGGCCCGGTTGGACTGGGTGGGGGACACGTACCTGCCCGTGGGCACGCCCGTGCAGCGGGCCCTGCCTGCGCTCCTGGCCCATACGCCGCGCTTCCAGGCGGCGGTGTTGGAGCGGGTGAGAGGCAACCGCCAGCGCCTGCTCGCGGCTCGGCCTCGCGACGCCAGCTGGGACGTGGTGCCGGCGGAGGGCGGGTGGAGCGCGGTGGTGCGGATTCCGAGGGCGCCCGGCGAGGAGGCCACCTGCCTGGCCCTGCTGGACGCAGGCGTGCGGGTGCAGCCGGGCTACTTCTACGACTTCGGCGGCGGCGCCTTCCTCGTGCTGTCGCTGCTGCCCCAGCCCGAGGATTTCGCCGCCGCCGTCGAGGTGCTCGCGCGGACGTTGGGGCCCTGAGGCCCCTTCACGTCACTCCGTGGGCGGGGCGATGAGCTGCACCGTCACGAACTCGCCGGCCTCCACGCGGAACAGCTCGTACTCGGACGGCGCCTCGCCGTCGGAGTTGAAGTCGAGGTTGCCGCTGGCGCCCGTCACGTTGATGACCGTTCCGTTGCGGATGGCCGCGCGAGCCCCCGCGAAGCCGTCCGTGCCCAGGTTGAACGCCGGGGCGGAGGTGCCCTCGGGCGGCGTCACCAGCGCCAGGCCATCCGCCATGCGCGCGCCGGTGATGGCCAGCGGGGTGTTGACGTCGGGGCCCGCGGCATACGCGGCGCCGAGCGCCACCAGGTACATGGCGTCATACGCGTGCGCGGTGAAGGAGTACTGGCCCGGGTCCGTCTGGTTGTTGGCGGAGCGGAAGCGCTGCGCGAACAACTGGTAGACGAGGTCCGGACGGGCCTGCGCGGGCGACGTGCCGTAGGCGCCATCCACGAGGCCCGTGTTGGCGCCCAGCGCGGTGAAGAGGCCCCGGTCCTTGCCAGCGTCGGTGAAGAACCACCGCTGGGTGTTCCGGCCCGCGGTGGCCGTCTGGTTGATGATGCGCGCGTTGTCCTCGGAGAAGCCGATGAGGACCTCGACATCCGGCTGGTCGGTGGTGATGTGCCGCACCACGCTGGTGATGTCGGTGCCGTTGCGGCTGTACTGGGCGGACGTCACGGTCCGCTGGGTGGAGTCGATGCGGCCCAGCGTCACGCCGAAGAGGCCCTGCCCGTAGGCATCGTTCACGTAGCTGATGCCGACCTTGGAGACGCTGTCGTAGAGCGGGGCTCCGTTCACGAGGATGTCGCCCTGGAGCAGGTCGCCGATGATGCGCCCCTGCAGCGCGTCAGACGGCGCTGTCCGCCACACCAGGCCCGCGTTGGTGCCAATCTTGTCGTTGATGGCGGCGATGTCCGGGCTGGTGCCGCTGTACGTAATCATCAGCACGCCGTTGGTAACGGTGTGCGTGGCGACGGCGAGCGCCTGGGCGCTGCTGGAGGCGAAGACCATCGGCACCTGGCGCTCGCGAATCAGCCACTGTGCCTGCTCGGCGGCGCGGTTCGGTTCCGAGCGCGTGTCGCAGATGTGGAGGACGAAGGGCCGGCCGTTGACGCCCTCACGCTGGTTGATTTCGTCGAGCGCCAGCTTGATGGCGTTGAGCGCCTGGACCTCGGACTCGTCCGGGCCGTCGGAGGTGCTCAGCGGCACCGCGGCGCCCAGGGGAATGGCATTGGCCGCGGAGGCCGGGCCGTAGACCTCTCCACAGCCCTCTGGCTGCGGCAGGCAGTAGCCAGCAGTGCACACCTGCGCGGTTTCACAGTCCGAGGACGTCTCGCACTCGGTCAGTCCACTGGCGGTGGTGAAGCTGCACCCGGCCATCAGCAGGGTGCTTCCCGTCATCATCAATCGCAGCGCGCGCATCAGAAGCTCACCGCCATTCCTGCTCCGGCGCCCTTGGGCGCCATCGTGACTCGCACCTCACCCGCAGCCGGGGGGCCCTCCTTCGGGTAGAGGACGATGGCGGTGATGACACCGGCCAGTCCCACGCCGAAGCCGACGTCCGCCAGCAGCGCCCGGCTGCGCGTCTTGTCGGCGAACTCCTCCTTGGTCTCCACCCTGGTGGCGCCGTCGAACTGCTCACGCGCGTCGCGCGCCTGCATGCCGAAGAGCACGCCCGCCACCACGCCCGCCGCGCCCACGCCGGCCGCGGCGAAGGCGCCAATGCGCTGGCGCTTGTACGACGTCAGCGCGCGCTGCAGCTCGGCCTCCTGCTGGCGCCGGCTCTCATCCTCGGCGCGGCGGGCCGCGAGCTGCTCTTCTTCCGCCTGCCGGCGCGCGGCGTCCGCTTCGTCCTGGAGCCGCTGACGCTCGGCGTTGGACGCGGCCGCGGTCTGGTCTTCCTTCTCGATGAGCACCCGCAGCCGGTCGATGCTGCGCGCGCTGCGCTTGAGCAGCGTCGGGTCCGTGCCGTCGGTGGCGCCGACGTACTGCTGGTACCAGGTCACCGCCTCACGCAGCTCTCCCGCGTTCTCCAGGGAGATGGCGATGTTGTAGATGAGCCGCGGATGGGGCTGGGCTTCATGCGCCTTCTTCAGCGCATCCGCCGCCTCGCGGTACTTGCCTGCCTGGTACAGCCGCTCGCCGTCCTTGATGAGGGCCGCTGCATTTTTCCCGCGTTGTGCAAACGCCACCGGTGGCGCCAGCGCGAGAATCACCGACAACACGAAAACCAGTCTCATGACCTGAGAGCCTAGCGCGGAGCTCCGGGAAGGTCGAAGAGCTGACTTTTACTTCCTGTGAAAAATGGAGAGGCCGCCTCCCGCGCTCGGTGCGAGCGAGAGGCGGCCCCGGGGGTATTTCAGGCTGCTACAGGCCGGCGGGGACTCAGTGGTCCAGGCGCGCCATCAGCAGCTTGCGCTGGAGCATCAGCGCGTCCGGCGCCTTGGTGCCGAGCTGCTCGAAGAAGACCTCCTGGCTCTTCAGCTCGGCCTTCCATTCGTCCTCCTTGATGGACGTGACTTCCGTCACCACGTCGGCGGCCAGGTCCAGGCCCTTGAGGTTGAGGCCCTGGTCGGCGCGGGGCACCCAGCCCAGCAGCGTCTCCTGGGTGGGGACGCGGCCGTGGACGCGGTTCACGATCCACTCCAGCACGCGCATGTTCTCGCCGAAGCCCGGCCACATGAACTTGCCGTTCTTGTCCTGGCGGAACCAGTTGACCTGGAAGATCTTCGGCAGCTGGGCGATGTGCTTCTGCATGTCCAGCCAGTGCTGGAGGTAGTCACCCATGTGGTAGCCGCAGAAGGGCAGCATGGCCATGGGGTCGCGGCGCACGACGCCGACCTTGCCGGTGGCCGCGGCCGTCGTCTCGCTGCCCATGGTGGCGCCCAGGAACACGCCGTGGGTCCAGTTGAAGGCCTGGAGCACCAGCGGGACGGTGTTGGAGCGGCGGCCGCCGAAGATGAGCGCGGAGATGGGCACGCCCGTCGGGTCGTTGGCCTTGGGGCTCAGCGCCGGGTTGTTGGACATGGGCGCGGTGAAGCGGCTGTTGGGGTGCGCCGCCTTCTCCGTGCTGCCCTTCTTCCAGGGGCGGCCCTGCCAGTCGGTGAGCTCGTCGGGGACCTCGCCGTCCTTGCCCTCCCACCACACGTCGCCGTCCGCCGTCAGCGCCACGTTGGTGAAGATGGTGTCCTTGGAGATGGACTCCATCGCGTTGGGGTTCGTCTTGTAGTTGGTGCCGGGCACCACGCCGAAGTAACCGGCCTCCGGGTTGATGGCGTACAGGCGGCCATCCTTGCCGGGGTGCATCCACGCGATGTCGTCGCCGACCGTCTCGATCTTCCAGCCCTTGTACTCGGCGGGCGGAATCATCATCGCGAAGTTCGTCTTGCCACACGCGGACGGGAAGGCGGCGGCCACGTACGTGGTCTCACCCTTGGGGCTGGTGACGCCCAGGATGAGCATGTGCTCGGCCATCCAGCCTTCCTCGCGGCCCAGGTAGCTGCCGATGCGCAGCGCGAGGCACTTCTTGCCCAGCAGCACGTTGCCGCCGTAGCCGGAGCCGAAGCTCCAGATGGTGTTGTCCTGGGGGAAGTGGCAGATGTAGCGGCGATCGGGGTCCACGTCGCCGGTGCTGTGCAGGCCGCGGTTGAAGTCGTCGCTGTCACCCAGCATGTCCAGCGCCTGCTTCCCCATGCGCGCCATGATGCGCATGTTCAGCACGACGTAGATGCTGTCGGTCAGCTCCACGCCCAGCTTGGTGAAGGGGCTGCCGATGGGGCCCATGGCGTAGGGCACCACGTACATGGTGCGGCCCTTCATGCACCCGCTGAACAGGTTGCCCAGCTTGGTGTAGGCCGCCTCGGGCTCCATCCAGTTGTTCGTCGGGCCGGCGTCCGTCTTGTTCGGCGTACAGATGAACGTGAGGTGCTCCACGCGCGCCACGTCGTTCGGGTTGGAGCGGTGGAGGTAGCTGTTGGGGCGCTTCTCCGGGTTCAGCGGGATGAGGATGCCCTCCTTCACCGCCTGGTCCGTCAGCCGCTTCTTCTCCGCCTCGGACCCGTCACACCAGACGATGCTGTCCGGCTGGGTCATCTCGGCCATCTTGGCCACCCAGGCGAGGAGCGTGGGGTTTTTCGTGGGGGCCTGCTGGCCCTCCGCCGCAACTTGCGTCGAAGCCATGGATTCGTCCTTGTGGTTCAAGTCTGGAGACAGGCCCCAAACGTTCTGGAAGGGGGGCATAAATGCAACCCGCGACCGGTCACCCACCTTGGTACCGAACAGGCCGCTCCTAATTCCACTTATCAGCGGCCGGTCATCCAGAAGTAAACGGCGCACTGCGCCACGACACTCGCCATATCAGCGCAGCGAATACAGGTTGGGGCGGGCCTTATGACCATCGCCATCGTCCTGGGTGTTGTCGTCGTCGCGCTGGTGCTGTTCTCGTTCGACACGCTTCCCATCGAGGTCAGCTCGCTCGTGGTGGTGTGCCTGCTGGCGCTCACCGGCGTGCTCACGCCCGTGCAGGCGTTCGAGGGGTTCAGCAACGACACTGTCATCTTCATCTTCACGCTGCTCGCGATGACGCAGGGGCTCGCATCGACGGGCGTGGTTCAGTTGGTGGGCCAACGGTTGGCCTTCTTCGCCCGCTTCGGCCACCAGACGTTCGTCATGGCGATGATGGTGGTGGTGGCTGCCTTCTCCTCTGTCATCTCCAACACGGTGACGACGGCGGCCTTCCTGCCGGTGGCCATTGGTGCGGCCCAGCGCGCCAAGGTGCCCAAGAGCAAGGTGCTGTTGCCGCTGGCGTACGCCTCCATGCTGGGCGGCATGGTGTTCCTCTACGGCACCTCCACCAACCTGGTGATGTCCGCCGCGATGCAGCGGCAGGGCATGCCGGGCATCGGCGTGACGGAGCTGGCGCCGGTGGGGCTGCCGCTGGCCATTGTCGGCATCCTCGGGGTGGTGCTGCTGGCGCCGTGGCTGCTGCCGGCCCGCGAGGGGCGCGGCGCCATGGAGGATTGGACGCTGCGCGACTACCTCACGGAGGCGGTGCTGCCGCCGGACTCGCGCTACGTGGGCAAGGAGCTGGGGGACATCTCGGAGGGGCTGGGACTGCGCGTCATCGGCATCATCCGCGACGGCGAGGCCCTGTCCGCGGTGCCCGGCTACCGGCTGCGCGGCGACGAGCGGCTGCTCATCGAAGGCAACCGCGAGACGATTCTGCGGGTGAAGGACCTGCGCGGCATCCAAATCCGCCCGGACGTGCGGCTGTCCGACGAGGAGCTGCACGACAAGGACTCGCTCCTCATCGAGGCCAGCGTGCCACCCGACAGCCCGCTGGTGGGGCGGAGCCTGAAGGAGACGCTCTTCGTGGAGCGCTACGGCCTGGTGGCGCTGGCCCTGCACCGCAAGCCCGCCATCCAGCGCATCACCAAGCTCCAACTGCTGGGCCGCACCTTCGGGGAACGCTCGCTGTCCATGCTGCCGCTGTCGGTGGGGGACGTGCTGCTGCTGCGCGGCGCGCGCGACCGGGTGGATGAGCTGGCGCGGGGTGGCAACCTGACGGTGCTCAGTGGCCACGAATACCAGCCCCCGCGCTACGGCAAGGCGCTGCTGGCGGTGGTGCTGTTCCTGGGCGCGCTGGCGGCGGGCTCGCTGAACGTGGTGCCACTGTCGGTGGCGGGCCTCACCGGCATGTTGCTGATGATTGCCACTGGCTGCGTGGATCCGCGCACCGCGTTCCGCGTGGACTGGCGCGTGGTGCTGCTCATCGGCTCCATGATGGCGCTGGGGCTGGCCATGGAGGTGAGCGGCGCGGGCGCGTTCGTGGGAGATAGGGTGGCGGCGCTGGGCGCGTATGGTGGCCCGCGCATGGTGATGGTGTTGCTGATGGTGCTGACCATCGTCCTGTCCGCGCCGATGAGCAACCAGGCCGCGGCGCTGGTGGTGCTGCCAGTGGCCATCAACGCCGCGCAGCAGCTCGGCGTGGACGCGCGGCCCTTCGCCATGGCGGTGACGCTGGCGGCCAGCTGTTCGTTCATCACTCCGCTGGAGCCCAGCTGCGTGCTCGTGTACGGGCCGGGGCACTACCGCTTCACGGACTTCTTCCGCCTGGGCACGCCGCTCACCGCGGTGCTCGTCGTCCTGCTCACGGTGGCCGTGCCCTGGGTGTGGCCGCTGGAGAAGGGCTCCTCTCCGGCGCCGCCTCGTCCGGCCGTGGGCCTGCGGGCGCCCATGGGGCCGTGACGGCTCAGTGGATGGTGGCGCGCAGCCCCACGTCGGTGATGACCTGGGCCTCGCGCTCCAGCATCCACTCCAGCCGCGCCTTCACGCTGGCTTCGTTGCCTTCGGACGCGGTGACGGCCAGCCGGTAGAAGAGGGACTGATGACCGTCCTCTGACTGGGCCAGCTCGCCGTAGAAGCGCGCCAGGGCCGGGTCGGTGAGGCCTTCGGCCAGCAGGGACAGTCGCTCGCAGGAGCGGGCTTCGATGACGGCGGCCACCAGCAACCGGTCCATGCGGCGCTCGGCGGCGGGCGTGCGAATCAACTTCTGCAGGCCCTGGGCGTAGGGGTCTCCCGCGTCCTTGGTCAGCGTGAGGCCACGCGCCGCCATCAAGTCCAACACGCGGGCCAGGTGAGCGCTCTCCTCGCGCGCCAGCCGCGCCATCTGCGAGGGCAGCCCCGGCAGGTCCGGGTAGGCCTGGAGCATGGACAGCGCGTTGGCGGCGGCCTTCTTCTCGCAGTGGGCATGGTCCACCAGCACCTCGTCGAACCGCTCGAGCGCCAGGGGCAGCCAGCGCGGGTCGGTGGCGGCGTGAAGAATGACGGGGCCCTCTCCAGAGAGGGGACGGCGGGAAGGCGTGGGACGGCTCATGCGGGCGCGGACTGTACGCGGCCGGTCGCTAGTCCACCAGGACGAGCCGCCACGGCCGGCCGGCCAGGTAGCCGACCCTGCGGGCGATGCGGGCGGTGCTCTCGTCCCGCTCGTCGATGCGCAGGGTCAGCCGCGGCAGCGAGGACAGCAGGTGGCGGGAAATCTGGCCCAGGCACAGCAGGGCGTGGCCCTTCTTGCGCTCGGCGGGCAGCGTGTAGAGGCCCTCCAGCTCCGCGCCGTACTGGGAGCGGCTGCCGATATCCACCTTGAACACCAGCGCGCCATTCTCCTCCAACACGTAGGTGCGGCGCTGGCGCACGCGCTGGATGACGCGGGCCTCGTAGCCTCGCGGGTCCTCGGCCAATGGGTCTCGCTCGTGCACCTCGCGCACGTAGCCCTGAGCCAGCGGCAGCAGCCGGGGCAGGTCCTCTTCCTTCGCCAGCCGCAAGAGCGGGTTGGTGAAGGGGCCCAGGTCATCCGCCGACACGCTGAACAGCCGCTGCGTGCGCGACAGGCGTGGCTTGCCGGGGGCCAGGCTGCGCAGCAGCGCGTCCACCGACGACTTGTCGCCCACGGTGGAGCGCAGCGTCAGGCGCGAGGACAGCGCGTCCGCGATGACGCTGGTGGCGCCCGCGTCGCTCGCGCTGGGCACCACCAGCCCGCCGTCGCCGCCCACGAACACGGCGGCGGTGAGGACCTGGCTGTCGAAGCGACCGTAGAAGGCGAAGGGCACCCTGCCACGGGGGGCGATGCCGAACTCCTCCAGCAACCCCAGCAGGTAGAGGTTGTGGACCGGGTCCTTCGACAGCAGCCCCCGAAGGGCTTCCGCGTCCTGGGGACCAAGCTGTTCGACGGTAACGGGCATGAAGGGTCGGGGGCTCCGGCACCTTACGCAAAACCGGGCCCTACCGGCCAGTCTCCCCAGGGACACGGAACTCGAAGGGGTAGACGACCGTCGCCTTTCCTCCGCCGTAGGGCGCCGGGAAGCGGACGTCCAGCAGCGAGTCCAGCGCGCACGCCTGCACGAAGGGGTCGGGGATGGTGCTGGACACCAGCTCGCCCGCGCTCATCACCCCGCCTTCGTTGCCCGCCTCCACGGTGAAGCGCAGTTTCACTGTCTGCGGACCCCGGTTGCGTTGTGCCGCGTCCTCGAAACATTGCTGTACGAGCGGAGTCACCGCCTGGATGGCGGCGCGGATGTCCTCGGCGTGGATGCGGCCGGTGGTGGATTCGACCACCGGCTCCACCTCCACCACGCGGCGCGGGTCCCCCGAGGCCGCGGGCGGCGCGGGCACGTCGGTCCGCGAGGACGGAAAGCCGGGCGGAGGCTGCACCGGTGGGGGTGTGACGCTGGGCGGCGACAGGCCGGGCGTGGGGGCGATGCGTGTGCCAGGCGGCTGCGGGGCGGGCAGCTCTTCGGCGGGGGGCGGCCCGACGGGCAGCGGCTCGTCGTGGACGGGGCGCGTCAGCCAATAGGAGAGGGCGGCGCTCAGGATGAGCACGCCCAGGCTCACACCGGGAATGACGAGCCAACGGATGAGGGACGACCGGTCGGACATGGACGCCTGGAGGATATGCCTCCAGGGCTCACTTGCACGAGCGCTGCTCGGGCTTGCCCTTCGTGCACTGGGCCAGTGGAGCGAACCGCGCCTCGGCTTCCGACACCGCGTCGTCCACCGGCTTATCGCACTCCGAGGCGGCCAGCGTGCCCTGAATCTCGAAGAGGCGCAGCACTTCATGGCAACGCTGCTGGAAGTGCTTCACGCCTTCCTTGAACAGCGGCCGCATGACCTCCGGCGAGAAGCCGTAGCCGCTGGCCGTCTGGAGCTGCGAGTCCGGACGGAACATCCACGACGAACGCCAGCTGGAGGCCACCTGGTCGAAGCGGGCGGAGCCCAGCCACATGCTGGTGGCCGCCTTGAGGGCCCCGGGCTCGCGCGGGACGAAGCCCGTGCCCGTGCGGCGGCAGAAGGCGTTGACGCTGGCGGCGTCGGCCACGTTCGCCAGGCGCTCCACGCAGACGTTGTACTCCGCGAAGCGCCGGCCCACGGCGGCCATCTCCCCCTGCTGCACCTCACCCACGCGCGGCTGGGCGACGAACAGATCGATGGTGCGCATCAGCACGCTGACGGCGTTGTCCGGCGGGTTCTCTGGTGACGGCTCCACGCCGCCGGTGGAGATGACCAGCACGCGCTCGGCACCGCGCTGAACGGCTTGGAGCAGCGGCAGTCCAGAGCGCACGCCGCCGTCGAAGAAGGAGCCCCTTATCCTCCCGGTGTGTGACGGCAGCCACGGCACCGGGTCTGCGAGCACGGGCTCCACGATGGAGGCGACGACGCCGTTGATGATGCCCTCCACGCGCTGCTGTTCGGTGGCGTTCGGGTCGAAGTTCGCCGGGTCCTGGTCGCTGATGCCGAAGACGTCACCCGTGTCGAAGTCCACGGAGACGGCCACCAGCTCCGTGCCGTTGGTGAGCTGCTCGGGGACCACCGCTGCGCGGAGCTTGCCGTAGATGCCGTCGAACTGGACCAGGCCACGCAGGTTGGAGGCAATCTTCCAAATCCAGGTGTTGTTGACGCAGTACAGGTCCGACTCCACCGCGCAGGTGTAGTTGCTAATGAGCAGTTGGCGCGCGGCCTCTTCGTGGCCCGGCGTGTGGAACAGGTCCACCAGCGTGCTGATGAGCGCGCCGGTGCTGCTGCCCGCCGCCAGGTCGATACGCGCGTCTCCACAACCCTCCGGCGCCGGCTTGCCGCGGCACTGCTCCAGCACGCCGAGCAGCCGCCAGATGGCCCCCGCGCTGAACGCGCCATTGGCTCCGCCGCCGCTCAGGACAAGGGCGTTGGATGGGCGTCCCAGCGTGCGGTTCCACTTGCGGACGCTGACGTACTGCGCGGCGGACTCGGCGCCTTCGCGGATTCCACGGGCGAGCACCTGGATGGGCACGCGGTCTCCCTGGGCATCACGCAGGGCCACCAGCGACGCGGCGATGCCCAGCGTGTTGGCCAGGAAGCGCGCGGCGTCCACTTCGCGCGGTGAGGGCGCGGCGGGGTCCACCGTGGTGGGCAGCGACGGCAGGCCCCACTGCGGCGTCTCCATGGCTGTCTTGAGGAATCGCTCGTAGCACTCGCTGTTGCTGCCGCCCGCGCTCTGCTTCAGGCAGTCCAGTTGCTCGAGGATGGGCTGGGGCGCGTTGCCCATCGCGGACATCCAGCGCGCGGCTTCGGCGGGGTCGGCGTAGGCGTCCACCAGGTGCGTGCGGGTGAGGCGCGCCGCGCGCTCCTGGATGGGCACGGGCAGCGGCGCCGCCTGCGGGTCCCCGGGTGTGTTCAGTGCGTCGAGGATGTAGCCCGTGCGCAGGAAGCAGCCGCTGGAGACGGCGGCCAGCGCGGTGAGACACAGCAGGTACGTGGTGCTCCGGTTCATGGGTGTCCCCCCGAAAGGCGCGCGAGGCCGCCGCGTGCCTGGGCCCGCCGCCTCGTCGGGGGGAATGTTAGCGCATGCGCACGTGCGGGCGCTGCGCGGGGTGTGTGGAAGGCGACGGCCGTGAGCCCTCGGGGACGGCGCTCACGGCCGCGCGGCCTTCCCCTACGGATACACCTCGCGGCGGGGCAGGGGGGGCTCCGTGGGGCGGGTGGGCGGCGTGGTGATGACGGCGCCTTCAGCGGCGATGCGCTGGCGGCGGCTCACGCCCACGGTGGCGCCGAGCATCGCGGAGATGAGGCCCAGCAGCAGTGACGCGAAGATGCCCCAGAAGACTCGGCTGGTGGGCTCCGCCGCCTGCAGCGCGCCCTGCTGGAGCTGCTGGCCCATCTGGCCGACCTTGCCCCGGAACGCGGTGAACTGGTCGCTCACCCGGCCCGCGATCTCCCGCGCGTCCTGGCGCGACAGGCGCGTGTTGTCCGCGATGGAGGTGACGAGCACCTCCTGGTCGAGGTTGCCAGTACGCAGGGCGGTGCTGAGGACTTCGGACGTGGCGGACTGGAGTTGGTTGGCGGTGATGGTCGGCTTTCCCTCCGCCTGGAGGCGCCGGTTGATGGGGCCGAGCGCGTCATTGGCGTCCAACCCGAAGGCCTGCGCGGCCTGTCCGCCTCCCGATGCCGCGCCCGCCACCGCCGAGCCGGTGGCCCCCACCACCGCGCCGCCCGCGCGCAGCGCGGTGCCGATGACGGACGACAGCAGCATGCCCAGCAAGGCGGTGCCCACCAGCGTCGTCAGGCCCCACATCACCGCGCCGTGCAGCGCACCGCCGCCCTTGTCCAGCCGGCCCGCGGAGCGCGCGGCGACGAAGCCGCCGCAGAAGAGGGCGATGAGCGGCGCGATGGCACTCCAGATGCCGGTGCCGATGCCCGCGGCCCGGGCGCTGCCCGGGTCATTGGGGTTTATCGACGACAGCCCGAGCGCCAGGCCGAGCGAGTTCAGCAGAAGCCACAGGGCCAGGGCGACAAAGGCGCCTCCGAAGATGGCGCCCCAGCTCAGCTTGTAGGGGTTGCCCGCGACGGCGGAGATGTCGCCGGGCGCTTGGTTCTCGACGATGGCTGCCATGGTGCTGCCCCTCCTGATGCCTGAGAGCGCCCCGAGCGGAGAAGGCGCTCATGTTCGCGGCAAACATGGGCATGGGGCAGCGGACGCACGATTCCGCCGTTTCCGGATGGCTCCCCGTGGAGGAGGGCGGAGCCCGGGCTCACCCCAGGCCGAGTGCTTCTCGGAGCGCGGCCTCGCCCGCGACGACAGGCGTGCGCGGCAGTCTTTCGGGACGGAAGCTGTGCACCAGCTCGGCGAGCGTCAGGGGGCCTCCGTCTCCCCATCCACTCCATGAGGCGAGCAGGCCCAGCACCCGCTCGGGAGCCACGCCACGCTCACGCAACTCCGCGAGCGCGAAGGCACCCTCGCGCTTGGCGAGCCGCTTGCCGTCTTCTCCCAACACCAGCGGGACGTGGAGGAACTCGGGCGCGCGCAAGTCCAGCGACGTGTAGAGCTGGAGCTGCCGGGGCGTGGAGGAGAGCAGGTCGTCCCCGCGCAGCACGTGGGTGATGTCCGTGGCCGCGTCGTCCACCACCACCGCGAGCTGGTAGCTGGACACGCCGTCGTTGCGCCGCACGACGAAGTCGCCCACCACCGCGTCCACGTCTTGCGAGTACGGGCCCTGCAAGCCGTCCACGAAGCGGACCTCGCCGGAGCTCGCGCGGAAGCGGTACGCGGGCGCGCGCGTGCGGGCGCGCTCGGAAATCTGTTCGCGGGTGAGTTGCGCGCAGGTGCCCGGGTAACGGGGGCCTTCGTCGGAGAGACCGTGAGGCGCGCTGGCGGCCCGTGCAATCTCCGCGCGTGTGCAGAAGCAGGGATACACGCGCCCTGCTTGTTCCAGCCGCGCCTGGGCGTCGCGGTAGAGGCCGTCCCGTTGGCTCTGGAAGAGGGGCTGCTCGTCCCAGTCCAGCCCCAGCCATTCCATGTCGCGCAGCAGGTCGTCGACGTACTGCGGCTTGCAGCGCGCGCGGTCCAGGTCCTCGATGCGCAGCAGGAAGCGGCCGTGGGCCGCCCTCGCCTGGAGCCAGCCGAGCAGCGCGCTGCGGATGTTTCCCAGGTGCATGCGCCCGGTGGGGCTGGGCGCGAAGCGGCCTCGGACCAGGCTCATGGGCGCCCCCGGAGGCCGTGGGGCAAGAGGGCGTGCGGGCACGCGGAGCGAATCATCGTCGCGGGGGACCATAACCGACGCGGGGGCCCGTCGCAGTGCCCGTGGCCTGCTTCGTCGACGCCCCCGGGGGTGGGTGCTACGTTCGTCGTGATTGGCGGAAAACCCCTCGATGCGCATCGCCCACTGCTCCGACGTCCACATCACCGAGGACTACTTCGCGCTTCCGCTGCACCGGCTGGGCTGGCGACGTTGGGTGGCCCTGGCGGAGCTCACCGTGGGAGGCCGCGCCCGGCGGTACGCGCGCGCGCCCCAGGCGCTGGCCGCCATTGCCCGGGACGCGCAGGCCGCGCAGGTGGACCATTTCATCCTCTCCGGCGACCTGACGGCGTACGCGCTGGACGGTGAGTTCAGCGGCGCCCGCCAGTCCCTGGGCGCGCTGGCGGAGGACCCCCGCCGCTGCACCGTCATCCCCGGCAATCACGACGTCTTCACGCCCGGGAGCCACCGGACCGGGCGCTTCGCGAAGTACTTCGGCCACCTGCTGGAGAGCGACCTGCCGGAGTACCGCCGCGAGGGCGCCTTTCCCTTCGTCCGGTTGCTGGGCACCGAGGCCGCGGTGGTGGGGCTGCTGTCCGCCCGTGTGCCGCGCACGCCGGGCCTGTCCTACGGCGTCATCGGCGAGGCTCAGCTCGGTGGCCTGGCCGCGCTGCTGACGGACGCCCGGTTGGAGGGCCGCGCCATCCTGGTGGTGGTGCACCACGCGCCGCTCAATCCCCATGGGCGACCGGACCGCTGGCACCATGGCCTCCGGGACGCGGAGGCTTTGCTGAAGCTGCTGCCGGGCCCGCGTTACGCGGTGCTGCACGGCCACATCCACCGGCGCTACCACCATCCCGCCACCGCCGACCGGCCCCATGTCTTCGGCGCGGGCTCCTCCACTGAATCCGGGCACGAGGGGTACTGGCTCATCGACGTGGCGGACGGGCAGGTGTCCGGCGGCCAGCAACAGACGCCCACCCTATGACAGCACCGCCCGGGCGGCGATAGAAGGGCAGCCCATGACCGACATCACCCTGGAGGAGTACAAGGCGCTGCGCACCCTCCAGCGCGCGGTGGATGACGCCTTGGAGGATAGCCTGCGCGAGCGCGAGACGCTGACGCAGACCTTCAAGCGCTGCTTCCCGTTGGTGCTCTCGCTCACCGGCGCCAAGGCCGTGGCCATCACCACGCGCGACGAGGAGCTGGTGGAGCAGACGTGGAACGAGGGGGACTGGAGCGACCGCCACCCCGGCGCGCTGCTGGAAGGCGCCGTGGGCGTGCGCCGGTTGGGGGCGGACACCCTGGTCAGCCAGCCCCTGGACGTGGCGGGAACGCGCGTGGGCGTGTTCGGCCTGCTCTTCGCGAACGACGCCACCGCGCCGGATGTCTCCTCGCGCCTGCTACGCGTGCTGGACACCGTGGCGGAGCAGCTCGACACGGTGTTGTGCCTGGTGCACACCGCGTCGGAGAAGCACCAGCTCATCCTCCAGTGCAACAACCATCTGGCCAACCCCGTCTTCGAAGCGGGCATGGACCTGGCCGTGCTGACGCTGGCGCAGCGCGTGCGCCTGCCAGGCTTCCTGCTGTTGTACCGGGACGCGGTGCAGCCGCACGTGCTGCACTACCGCACCTACCGCAATGGGCACCTGGAGTTCGAAAGCGGCGAGCAGCCCCATGCGGGGTTGGAGGCGGCCATCCGCCAGCACGGCCCCCGGCTGCTCCTGAGCGAGGAGTCCACGCTGCGGCGGCTCTTCTCCGGCCGCACCACCGAGGCCGTGCTCATCTCCGGCGCCGCCGCGCATGGCCCGCTGGGGAAGATTGTCGTGTGGAACGACAACGGCTTCTCCACCTACGCCATGGACCTCATCCGGGTGCTGGCGTCCACGCTGAGTCAGCGGCTCCAGGACTACAACCGCGAGCGCATCCACCTGTCGCAGTTCTTCCCCAACGCCATCATCGACGCGTTGTTGCACGACCCCGCCTATGCCCAGTACCTGCGGGCGCAGGACCAGGAGGTGGGCATCCTCTTCGCGGACATCAACGGCTTCACCCGCATCTGCGAGCGGGGCTTCGACAGCCCGCGCAACATCGGCCGCTTCGTGGACGAGTGGAGCCAGCGCGCCGTGGGCTGCATCTGGGAGCACGGCGGCGTGTTCGACAAGATGGTCGGTGACTGTGTCATCGGCCTCTTCGGGCCGCCCTTCTTCAAGGGCACGCCACGCGAGCGCGCGCAGGCGGCGGTGCGGGCCGCGTGTGACATCCAGGCCTTCACCGCGTCGCTGGGCGCGCGCGAGGAAGTGGCGGCGCTGTGTGAGCGCGTGAAGCTGCCGGGCCTGGGGGTGGCGGTGGGCGTCAACCTGGCGCACGCCAACTGCGGCCTCTTCGGGCCCAACCGTCAGTACACGGCCTTCTCCAGCGGCATGAACCAGGCGGCCCGCCTCCAGTCACTGGCGGGTTTCCGGGAGACGCTGGTGATGGACAGCGTGCATGCCGCGCTGGTGGGCTCGGATGAGCCCTTCTTCCAGGGCCTGCGCTTCGGGCCCCTGACGGAGACACCCGTGAAGAATGTGGCGCAGCCGCTGCGCCACTACCGGCTGGAGCCGCTCACGCCTTGAGGTGAGGGCCCGCGTAGCGCCGCGAGAAGTGAATCCACCGGCGCTCGTCCACCTCCACCTGCCATTCGGAGTTGGGCGTCAGTGGCAGCCGCTGCTTGAGGAAGTTTTCCAGGTAGTCCGCCGCCTTCACCGGTGTGAGTCCCGGTGCACGGAAGGCGATGTGCAGGAAAACGTCCAGCGTGGCCGCCACGTCCACGGACGCGCAGATACGCAGCGACCCCACGCGGCGCTGATAGAGCGTGTTCTGCCCGGGCCATGCTGCCGGGTCCATGCCTGTTCGTGGCAGTGACAGCCAGTTGTACGGCTTGAGAACGAAGTCGAGCAGCTCACTGCTCGCCTCATCCACCGTTGCGTGCTCCTGGATGGAAAGCATCGCCCACCTCCCCGGGGAAGCCGATGGAAAGAATGTGCCCATGGCCGTGTCGCGTGCAAGGGGCACCACCCGCAATCGACATGGGCGTCCGCCACCGACACGGCGCACCGCTTGGGGTGTAACTCAGGACCCTGACGGATGGACCTTCGCGTCACGGCGCGTGCGCTTCGCGCGAAGCGCACGCGGTGTGGCGGCCATGCGAGCGTGAGCTGTCCTCGCGCGGCGCTCGGGCGCTTCGACGTTCGAGACAGTGCGCTCGTACCCGGGGCCTGGGCGGACAGCAGGCTTGGGGCCTTCAGGAATGCGTCAGGCGCTGGTGGGAAGTGAACGGCGTGAACGTCGCTCCACGGTGGCCTTGAGCTGGCCACAGCCCGCGTCGATGTCGATGCCCCGGCGCTGACGCACCGTGCTGGGCACGTCATAGGAGGCGAGCACGTCCTGGAAGGCGCGCACGGACTCCGGACGGCTGGGGCCGCCGTCGTAACCCACCGTGGGGTTGAGGGGGATGACGTTGACGTGCGCGTCCATGCCGCGCAGCAGCAGGCCCAGCGTGTGCGCGTGTTCGGCGGTGTCGTTGCGGCCGGAGATGAGCGTCCACTCGAAGAAGATGCGGCGCTTGCGCTTCTCGCTGTAGTAGCGGCACGCGTCCATCAGCTCGTTGAGGGGCCAGCGGCGCCCCGCGGGGACCAGCGCCGCGCGTTCGGCGTCGGTGGCGCCATGGAGGCTGACGGCCAGGTGGATGGGGCGCTCTTCATCCGCGAGCCGCCGGATGCCGGGCACCACGCCCACGGTGCTGAGCGTGATGAAGCGTGGGCCCATGGCGAGCCCCAGCGCATCCACCAGCACGTCCACCGCGGACATCGTGTGCTCGTAGTTGTGGAGCGGCTCGCCCATGCCCATGAGGACGACGTTGCGCAGCGTCTCGCCGGAGGCGCGCAGGATGCGGTTGACGTGGAGTATCTGCCCCACGATTTCGCCGGGCGTCAGGTGGCGTGAGAGCCCCATCTGCCCGGTGGCGCAGAAGACGCAGCCCATGGCGCAGCCGGCCTGCGTGCTGATGCACACCGTGGCGCGGCCCTTGAACCGCATCAGCACGGTTTCAATGGTCTGCCCGTCATCCAGGCGCAGCAGCAGCTTGTGCGTGAAGCCGTCGCTGCTGAAGGACTCGTGGTGGGTGGCCAGCTGGCCCAGGCGCGTGTGCTCGCGCAGCATGCGCAGCAGCTCCGGCTTGAGGCCGTCCAGTTCGTCGAAAGTGGTCGCGTGCCGGCGGTACAGCGCGGTCCAGAGCTGGTCGCGGTGGTAGGGGCCGAAGCCCCAACCGGAGAGCAGCGCCCCCAGCGCGGGCCGCGTCAAATCGTACAGGTTGGCGGACGTGTCGGACGGCATGACGAGGCCCCGAGATAACACACCGGGCGCGGGCGTACCTACCCGTGCCCGGTGCCATTCGTGGACATTGACCCTGCCCTGCGGGGCGGTCTGGCAGGTGCCTGGTGGCCGGGCAGGCGGGCTCCCGGGCGCTGGGGCGGAAGCAGGCGGCCATGCCTACCTTGAGCCTTCATGGGGATGGCCATCCATCAGGAGGAATTCCGCCCGGAGGACCACGCGCGTTTCTCCCGGCGGTTGGCGGAGAGCCTGGAGGCGCTGCGGGCACTCCTGGCGCGTCCGGGGTTCGGCGCGGGCGCGCCGACCGTGGGCGCGGAGCTGGAGCTGTACCTCGTGGATCGCCTGGGCTTCCCACTGCCAGTGAACCGAGCGGTGCTGGCGCGCGCGGAGGACCCCCGCGTGACGCTGGAGCTGGATGCCTTCAACCTGGAGGTGAACCTGCGTCCCTGTCCGCTGGCCGGCAGGTCCTTCAGTGCGCTGCGCCAGGAGGTGGAGAGCGCGGTGGGCGCGGTGCGCCGGGCCGCGTCCACGCAGGGCGCGCGCGTGGCCGTCATCGGCATCCTCCCCACCTTGCGCGAGGCGGATTTGGGCAGTGGCGCGCTCACGAGCGAGCCGCGCTATCGCGCCATGTCCACCGCCATCCGTCAGCGCCGGGCCGCGCCATTCCAGGTGTCGATTCGGGGCGAGGAGGAGGCACTGTCGCTCACCTGGAAGGACGTGACGCTGGAGGGCGCGAACACGTCGCTCCAGTACCACCTGCGCGTGGCGCCTGGTGACTTCGCGCGCATGTACAACGCCGCGCAGCTCGCCACGGCGCCGGTGCTGGCGGCGGCGGGCAACTCGCCGCTCTTCCTGGGACGGAAGCTGTGGGACGAGACGCGCGTGGCCCTGTTCCGGCAAGCGGTGGACGACCGGGGCGAGCCCGGAGAAGGCGGCTTCCAGCCCCACGCGCGCGTGTCGTTCGGCCATGGCTGGGTGCGCGAGGGCGCCTACGAGTTGTTCGCCGAAGCGGTGGCGCTGCATCCACCGCTGTTGCCGGTGTCGGGCGACGAGCCCCTGCGCGAGCGCGTGGCGGCGGGCGAGGTGCCTGACCTGGATGAGCTGCGCCTGCACCAGAGCACGGTGTGGAGCTGGAACCGCGCCATCTACGACCCGAAGGATGGAGGCCACCTGCGCATCGAGTTCCGCGCCCTTCCCGCCGGGCCCACGCTGGTGGACATGATGGCCAACGGCGCCTTCCTGCTGGGCCTCACGCTGGCGCTGGCCGAGCGCGTGGACGCGCTGCTGCCCGCGCTGCCCTTCGTCCACGCGTACGGCAACTTCATCCGCGCCGCGCGGCAGGGGCTGGACGCGGAGCTGCTGTGGCCCTCCGCCACGGCGCCCAGTCCCCAGCCCGTGGCGGCGACGGAGCTGGTGAAGCGGCTGCTCCCCGAAGCCCGCGAGGGCCTGGTTCGCGCGGGCGTGGACGCGGAGGAGGCGGACACGCTGCTGGGCATCATCGAACAGCGCGCCGTGCTGCGACGGACGGGCGCGACATGGCAGCGGCAGATGCTGGCGCGGCTGGAGTCACAAATGCCCCGGCAGGACGCCCTGGCGGCGATGCTGGAGCGCTACCTCCAGCGCTCCGAATCCGGAGCGCCTGTCCATACATGGCCGGTCGAGTAGCCTGTCACCCGAGGTGTGCGGTAAATCGCGGCGCGCCGTGAATATCCCGCCGCCGCGTCCGTCACCGGACGCACGCGACCTGCGCTTTCGTGACCATGGCCCGGCTCCTCCTCGTCTCCTTGTTGGTTCTGTGTGCCTGTACCACCCTGCGCGGCCGCGCGGACTCCCTGGCGCAAAAGGGCATGTTCGTGGAGGCCGCGGCCATCTACGACGACCTCATCCGGCAGAGCCCCTATGACCAGGAGCTTCTCCTGGCGCGCGAGGACCTGCGCTCGCGCGCGCTGGCGCAGTTGCTGAGCAACGCGCGGGAGGCGCGCCTGGAAGGGGATGACGAAGAAGCGGAGGCGTGGCTCCTGCGCTTCCTGAACCACCGGACGGCATGGAACTCGAAGCTGAATGGCGGCTTGGAGAGCTCCCTGCGCGAGGAGGTGGATGGCACACGCCGTCATCTCCAGCGGCTCATCGGCAATCCCGCGCGGCAGGGACACGCGCTCACGGCGGAGCAGTCATTGCAGCGCAAGCAGCCGCTGCTGGCGCACCGCGAGCTGGCCCTCATCTCCCGCGACATGGAGTGGCTGGTGCTCCAGAGTGGCAAGACGTCCTGCCAGCGGCTGCGGGACACCAGCACGGATGACAGTCCGCACTGGCGCGAGCTGGTGTTCCGCTACTGCGGCCACTGGCGGGAGTACGCGCCGCGCCCCGCGACGGCGCCCGAGCTGTTCGGCCCGCCTTCCTGGACGGGCACCGTGGAGGGCCTGGACGAGGCACAGCAGGCGCAGTTGGAGGCCCGGCTCACCCAGGCTTTCGAGTCCTCGCCCTGGTTCGCGCCGGGAGGCTCGGCGCGGCCGGTGTTCAGCCTGGAGGGACGCTTCGTCACCCAGCGCGACAGCCACCCCGTGGAGCTGACCGCGCCGTGGACGGAGAGCGTGCCGTACACGGACCACGAGGACCGCACGGAGACCATCGAGGAGCCCTACGAGGCGGAGGAGGAGTACACCGACTCGAAGGGAAAGACGAAGACGCGCAAGGTGACGAAGTACACCAAGCACACGCACACCTACTCCGTGCCCGTCACGCGGTACCGCGACGTCCCCAGGACCTTCGAGTACCACGCGCTGCGGCTGTCGCAGGCGCACCACGTCGCGGTGGCTTCGTCCGTGGTGTTGGACGCCCGGCGCGGGCCCTTCACCGTGACGTTGCAGGACCAGCTCTCCGAGTCCGGCCACGAGCACGACGTCACCTTCAAGGAAGGCAACGTGAGGCCCCAGCGGCCGAACTTCACCCTGGCCGAGGCCTGGCTCGAGGCGAAGGTGGAGGCCCTGCGCGTGGCCTTCTCCCGGCGGCTCGCCGAGCACTGGCGTGAGTCCTACTGTTCCACGCCTTCGCTCACCCTGGACGAAGCCGCGCGGTGCGCGCGCGCTGGCATCGCCGTACCCATCCAGGCGTCCCGGGTCCTCTCAGACATCCTTGGCGCGGACGCGACCCAGGTTCCCGCACTTTTCGCGTCACCGTGACGCGGTGTGGGGCGGTGTCGCGTCCAGTCGGCGGGTATCATTTATGACGGTCCGGGTTGTTATGGTGTTCTGACCTGGAATACCCGTGAGCGCGGACTGTAAAACCTGTCAACCCCGCGCTGGTAGGTGGATTCCACCCAGAGGACCGTATGCATCCGACTGACGTCCGCTGCCGTAGTCCCCGTAGGAACCTTGCGATGTGGATGGCTTCTTCGCTGCTGCTCGCCGCGTGCGGTGGGGCGGAAGCGGAGGCGCTCGCGGACGCTGAGTCCCCTGGCGTGGCGTCCCAGTCGTTGGTGGAGCCGTCGTCCGAGTCCGCCGACCGGCGCATCATCGTGTACCAGACGACCTCGCTTCAGCTCATGCGCATGGACAACCAGGGCGCTTCGCACCTGGTGGCGCAGCGCACCGGTGCGCCCGAGGTGTCCCCGGATGGCAGCCGCGTGGCGTACGCGAAGCTGCCGGATGGATACCGCGAGGGCGGCGTGGTGGGGAGCTCGGAGCTGTACGTGCTCAACGCGAACTCGGGCAAGTCGGTCCGGGTGACGCAGGGCTTCGATGACAGCGAGCCCGTGTGGACGCCGGATGGGCGCAACGTGCTGTTCCAGTCCACGCGGCGCTCGGGCGTGCCCGCGCTGTGGCGCGTGAAGGAGAACGGCAAGGACCTGAAGCAGCTGACGAACGTGGGCACCTCGCAGCTCAGCTCGGCCTACATCCCCAACCCCGCGCTGGGCGGCACCGTGGAGTGGGATGCGGACCGGCGCATCATCGTCTACACGACGACCAGCCTGCGGCCGGGCGAGGACGGCGAGGTGCGCGTCATCACCTTCGACAAGAACTACGACGTCGCCACGGCCTACAGCCTGGGCACGGGCTTCGGGCCGGTCTGGACGGAGCGCGGCACCGTCATCTTCTCGCGCAACGAGGGTGGCCGGGTCGTCAGCGTCGAAGTGCGCGTGAAGTAAGTCGCCACCCGCAGTCGGGCCCGCGCGGATGCACCGGAGCGCGGGCCTTTGTCTTTCTTCAGCCCTCTTCCTCGACGCCGCGACGCAGGCCCAGCATGCGCCGCAGCTCGCGCGCGGACTGACGGCTCACCTCCACCGCGTGGCCTCGCAGCGTGCGCGCCAGGTAGCCACCTGTGTCCAGCGGCTCCAGTCGCGCCACGTGCGTGAGGTTGAGCAGCGCGCGGCGGTGGACGCGGTGGAAGTGCTCGGACGGCAGCTTCTCCACCAGCTCGTTGAGGGTGAAGTCGGTGAGGAAGTCTCCCTGCGTGGTGAACACGGTCACCAGCTCGTCCTCCAGCGACGCGTGGGAGATGGCTTCTGGATCCACCAGGACGATGCCCTGCCGTGTGGGAATGGGCAGCCGGCCCAGGCCGCGGACGGGCGTGCCAGGGGGCTTCGGTGTGTTGCTGGCCGTGCCCGTGGATGAGGTGGCCGGACCGCGTGCGCGTGCGCGCTCCAGGGCCTTCTGAAGGCGCGCGGGCTCCACGGGCTTGAGCACGTAGTCCACCGCGCCATGTTCGAAGGCCTGCACGGCGTGCTCGGCGTGGGCGGTGCAGAGGATGACGCGTGGGCCGCCTTCCGGCAGCAGGGCCAGGGCATCCAGGCCGCTGAGGCCGGGCATGTGGATGTCCAGCAGCACCACGTCCACGCCGCCCGCGCGCACGGCGGAAAGGACGCCATCCGCGTCCGAGGCCTCGCCGCAGACCTCCGTGTCCGGGAGCGCCGCGAGCAGCCGCGTCAGGCGCTTTCGGGCGAGCAGTTCGTCATCGGCGATGAGGACGCGAAGCGGGGTGCTCAGGTGAGGACTCCAGGTTGGGGGCCCGCGCGGGGCAGGGTGACGGTGACACGGGTGCGCACTTCGCCGCTGTCGAGCACGAGGCGCGCGGCGCCGCCGTAGGCCAGGGCGAGGCGGCGCTCCACGGTGGGCAGGCCAGCGCTGCCCTCGCGAGGCCCTCGCGAGGGGCCCGGGTTCTCGATGGCGACCTCCACCTCGTGTCCCCTCGTGGTGACGTTCAGGGACAGCGGGCCGCGGTGGCCCGCGGCGGGGCCATGCTTCACCGCGTTCTCCGCCAGGGGGAGCAGCACGAGCGGCGGGACGGGAATCTCATCCATGCCGGCGGGGACGTTCAGCGTCAGCTGGAAGAGGTTCGGGTCGCGGAGCAGGTGCAGGTCGAAGAGCGTGCGGATGAGCTCCAGCTCCTGGGCCAGGGGCCAGGTGGCGCTGCGCACACCCGCGAGCACGGAGCGGAGCATGGTGGACAGCCGCAGCACGGCGGTCTCCGCGACGGCGCCGTCCTCACGGCACCACTCCGCGATGGCGTTGAGCGTGTTGAAGAGGAAGTGCGGGTCCAGGTGGCTGCGCAGCGCGAGGAGTTGGGCCTGCTCGGCCTCCAGCGCGAAGCGGGCGGCGCGGGCACGCTCGCGGGTGAGGCTCACCTCGAAGCCGATGTCGCGGCCCAGGCCCCAGCCTCCCACGAGGAAGAGCGCGCCACACACCGCGAGGTTGGTGGGCTGCGTGAGGAAGGTGGGCCCCATGCCCAGGAGCTTCGGCAGCACGAAGCCGGAGGTGAGCACCACGCCGCTGCCCACGGTGGCATAGAGCAGGAGCCGGATGCCGCCGTGGCTGAGGTCCAGTCCCTCCGGAAAGAGGACGCGGTAGGAGACGGGGGCCACCGCGATGAAGAGCAGGCACATCAGGAGGCTCAGCCCGAACGCGGCCCAGACGGGGGCGTGGCTGAAGCGCACCTGCGCGGTTATCAGCGCGGCGGAGATGACGAGGATGGGCAGCAGCCGTCGGGGCTCCACGAGGGCCCGCAGGGTGGCACGGACGATGGAGCCTTCCGATGTTTCCAGCATGCGCCAACGGGAGCCTACACCGCCGGCCGCGTCACCGCGCCGGGCGCTCCTCCAACTCCGTCTCGAAGGCGTCCAGCAGCATGCTGCCGGCGAGGACGACGGGGAAGAGGAGGATGGCGGCGACGACGAGGACGGGGGAGGGGAGGGCGAACATGGCGGGGGGCTCCTGACTCCGGGAAGCATGCACTGCCAGTCTGACGCGTCTTCCTGGTTTACGCTGACGCCTCCGGCCCGAGCGGTCGCTCCCTGACAACGAGCGGTCGCAGTCGCTATTTCCGAACGGTTCCCTCGTCCGCCAGGACAGCCGCGAGCCGCGCCGCGTTACGGATGCAGTCGTTGAGGCCAATGCCCTTGTAGGCGTTGCCCGCCAGGTGCAGCCCGGGCCAGCGCTGAAGCGCCGCGTCGATGCCCGCCATCCGCGCCAGATGCCCCACGTTGTACTGGGGGATGCCCCGCTGCCAGCGGAAGACCTCCGTGAAGGTGGGCCGGGCCGTCACGCCCGTCAGGGCCTGCAACTCCTCGAGCGCCAGCGCCGCGAGCTCCGCTTCATCCCGCTTCACCAGGTCCGGCTGCCGCGCGCCGCCCACCATGCAGGTGTAGAGCACGCGGCCGCCCTCGACTCGGAAGGGGAAGGTGGTGGACGCGTGGATGGCGCCCAGGAGCCGCCGCTTCTCCTCGAAGGGCACCAGGAAGCCGAAGCCATCCGGTGCCGGAAGCGCGCCCGCGTCGAAGCCCAGGTGCACCACCGCGATGGGCGCGTACTCGATTCGGGACACCTGCTCCGCCAGCGCGTCATCCAGGGGGCGCAGCAGCTGCGCGGCGACAAACGCGGGAACCGCCAGCACCACGTGGTTCGCGGTCAGCTCCGCGCGGCGTCCGTGCTCCTCGACGGCGAGCTTCCATCCGCCATCCACGCGTGTCAGGCCTTCCACCCTCGCGCTCACGTGCGCCGCGTCCCCTAGCGAGGTGGCCAGCGCGTCGATGAGCACCTGGAGGCCGCCGTCGAACGTGCTCAGCGCGCCCGTCAGCTTCGGCGCGTCCCGCGCGGGCAGCGCCTTGCGCTGGGCCTTCTGCGCGCGGATGGCGCCCAGGATGAGGCTGCGGTGCTCGCGCTCCAGCTTCACCAGCATCGGGAAGGTGGCCTCGACGCTGAGTTGCTCCACGTCACCGGCGTAGATGCCCGTCTGCACCGCGTCCAGCAGCACCCGCGTCGCCGCGCGGCCCAGGTGGCGGCGGCCGAACGCGGCCAGCGATTCGTCCGTGCCTTCCGGTGCTCGGCCGGAGAACAGCTCGCCGGCGACCCGCAGCCGCGCGGCCAGCGGAAGAATGTCCGAAGCCAGAAACGCCGGCGGCGAAGCCGGCACCGACCGGAGTCTGCCTCGCGTGTAGACATAGCGACGCTTCGCCGAAGGGTCGGCGACCCGGATTCGACCTTCCAGGTTCAGCGCCGCCGCGAGTTCTCGCGTCGCGGGCTCGCGGTCCAGGAAGCTGTTGGGGCCTTGCTCCACCAGGTAGCCAGCACGCGCATGCGTGCCCACCGCGCCTCCAAGACGTGCGGATGTCTCCAGGAGCACGGCAGCCGTACCGCGCGAACGCAAACCGTGCGCGATGGCCAGCCCGGAAATCCCACCTCCCACGACGGCGACATTCATCTGATGTGTCCTCTGCATGTGGTGCATGCGGTTACCAGCGTGCACTCCCAGGTTGTCAACGCACGTGTTTTGCCAGCGGAAGGCATTCAGCGCGTTAATGCCATGCATGCGCTACGTCATCACCGGAGCGAGCAGGGGGATTGGTTTCGAATTCGTCCAGCAGCTCCTGCTGCGGGGCGATACCGTCGAGGCCGGGGTCCGGTCGCCAGAGGGAGCACGGCGGCTGGAGCCGTTGAAACACAAGGCGGGCAACCGCCTGCGCATCCATGAGCTGGACGTGGGAGACGACGCCAGCGTGCGCGCGTTCGCCACCAACGTGTGCACCAGCCCCGTGGACGTGCTCATCAACAACGCCGGTGTCTCCGGCTTGTGGTGCGCGTTGGGTGACGTGGACTACGCGGACATGGCGCGCACGTTCACCATCAACGCCCTGGGGCCGCTGCGTGTCACCAACGCGATGCTGCCGGGCTTGCGGCAAGGCGCCTTGCGGCGAGTGGCGCACGTCACCTCGCGGATGGGCTCGCTGGCGTCGAACACCGACGGCGGCGCCTATGCGTACCGCATGTCGAAGGCCGCGCTGAACATGGCGGTGCGCTCCATGTCCACGGACCTGCGCCCGGAGGGCTTCGTCACCGTGCTGCTCCACCCCGGTTGGGTGCAGACGGACATGGGCGGCCCGGACGCCACGCTGCCGGCGCCAGATTCGGTGCGCGGCATGCTGCGGGTCATCGACGGGCTGAGCCCGGAGCACAGCGGCCGGTTCTTCGACTACCAGGGGACCGAAGTGCCCTGGTAGCCGTGCGCTCAGGGGTAGAGCATCTGCGTGCGCCAGCCGCCGTCCTCGCGCAGGTAGACGTGCCTGTCATGGAGCCGGCTCTCCTGGGCGTGCCAGAACTCGATACGGTCCGGCACCACGCGGAAGCCGGACCAGTGCGGCGGGCGTGGCACGGGCTGGCCGGCGTACTGCTGCTCCACCGCCGCCACGCGGGCCTCCAACTCCTCGCGAGTCGCCAGCGGCCGGCTCTGCAGGCTGGCCCACGCGCCCACCTGACTGCCACGGGCGCGGCTCTGGAAGTAGGCGTCCGCCTCCGCGTCCGTGACGCGCTCCACGCGGCCTTCCACGCGCACCTGTTCATTCAAGGGCTGCCAGTAGAAGCAGAGCGCCGCGTAGGGATGCGCGCGGGCCTCGCGGCCCTTCCGGCTTTCGTGGTTCGTGTAGAACACGAAGCCGCGCGCATCGAAGTCCTTGAGCAGGACGACGCGCGCGCTGGGGCGCCCGTCATCTCCCACGGTGGCGACCACCATGGCGTTGGGGTCCACCGCGATGGCCTGCTTCGCTCGCTCGAAGAGCTCCGCGAAGCGCTGGATGGGGTCTGGAGGAATCGTCACGCGGTGCAACATAAGGGGGGCGGGACAGGTGTGCACCTTCGCGGTTGACTCATCCGGCACACACGTCAATGTGCGCACATGAATGTCCTCTTCATCTCCTCGGAGGTGGCCCCGTTCTCCAAGACGGGGGGCCTGGGGGACGTGGCCGGGGCCCTCCCCGCCGCGCTTGCCTCGCTGGGCCATGACGTCAAGGTCATCACCCCGCGCTACCGCGACCTGCGAGGCGCGGAGCGGCTGGAGCCCACGGGCCAGTCCCTGCTGCTGCGCTTCCCCTTCGGCGAGCTGTCGGGCCCCATCCTCTCCGCCCGCGTGTCGGAGCGGCTGGAGGTGCTCTTCCTGGAGAACGAGTTCCTCTTCGGCAACCGCCACGGCCTCTACGGGGACGCGGGGGGCGCCTTCGCCGACAACCACCGGCGCTTCGCCTATCTCAGCGTGGGCGCGCTCCAGGCGGCGCAGCGGCTGCGCTTCATCCCGGACATCATCCACGCCAACGACTGGCAGGCGGGGCTGGTGCCGGTGGCGCTGCGGCGCGGCTTCCAGACGGGGCCGCTGGCGCACGCGAAGAGCGTCTTCACCATCCACAACCTGGCCTACCAGGGGCAGTTCCCCAAGGACGTGATGGGGGACCTGGCGCTGCCCTGGGACTTGTTCACCGCCCATGACGGGCTGGAGTTCCACGACACGGTGAACTTCATGAAGGCGGGGCTCGTCTTCTCCGACGCGCTCACCACCGTGTCCCCCACCTACGCGCGGGAAATCCAGACGCCGGAGCAGGGCCACGGGCTGGACGGCCTGCTGCGGCACCGCGCGCACCGGCTCCACGGCATCCTCAACGGCGTGGACACGCACGAGTGGAACCCGGAGGACGACGCCTTCCTCCCGGCCCGCTACGGACTGAAGGACCTGTCCGGCAAGGCCGTGTGCAAGCGCGAGCTGCTGGCCCGCTTCGGACTGGAGGACGGCCCCGCGCCGGTGTTCGGCTTCGTCAGCCGGCTGGCGTGGCAGAAGGGCATGGACTTGCTGCTGGAGGCCCTGCCGGCCGCGCTCCACGCGGACATCCGCGTCGTCGGCGTGGGCAGTGGCGAAGGCCCCCTGGAGGAGGGGCTGCTCGCGTTGCAGGCCCGTTACCCGAAGCAGGTGGGCGTGCACATCGGCTTCGACCCGGGGCTCTCCCACCTGGTGGAGGCGGGGGCGGACTTCTTCCTCATGCCCAGCCGCTACGAGCCGTGCGGCCTGAACCAGATGTATTCGCTGCGCTACGGCACGGTGCCCATCGTCCGGGCCACCGGCGGGTTGGTGGACACGGTGGAGGGGGGGCTGGACGGAAACGGCATCCTCTTCGAGGCCTTCCACAAGTCCGCCCTGCTGGCGGCCATCCGCCGCGCCCTGGCCCTCTATGCGGACCCGCCGCGCCTGGACGAGTTCCGGCGCCGGGGCATGGAGAAGGACTTCTCCTGGGGGGCGTCCGGCCGCCGATACGAGGCGCTCTTCCACGACCTGGTGGCGGAATAGTGGGTGCGGACGGAAATTCGCAGTAATGTTGTGCCGTGGCGGATGCTCCGGACCTGGGTGGTTACGAGGTGGTCGGCCGGTTGGCGGTGGGCGGCATGGCGGAGGTGTACCAGGCGCGAGCCCGGGTCACCACGCAGCGCTCACCGGGTGAACCGGACGAGATTGTCATCAAACGGCTGCACCCGTCGTTTCGCAGCGACACCGCCTACGTCAAAGCCTTCGTCGACGAGGCGAAGCTGACGGTCCGCCTGCGCCATCCGAACATCGTCCGCACCTACCGCCTGTTCAAGGCGGGGCCGGACTACCTGATGGTGCAGGAGCTCGTGAGTGGCCGGACGCTGGGCTACATGCAGGAGCTGCTGGTGAAGGCCGGCGCGGCCATGCCGCCCGAGTCCGCCTGCTACATCGCCTGGTGCTTGCTCAAGGCGCTGGATTACATCCACCGGGCGAAGGTGGGGGAGAACGGCGCCACCATCGTCCACCGCGACGTGAATCCGGCCAACCTGTTGCTGGGCATCAACGGCGACGTGAAGCTCACCGACTTCGGCGTGGCGGAGGTGGAGGGGATGATGCGGGGCGACTCCGGCGCGCTGCGCGGCACGCTGCCCTACATGAGCCCGGAGCAGGTGCTGGGCCTGCCGGTGGACGCGCGCACGGACCTGTACGCGGTGGGCATCATCCTCTGGGAGCTGTGGTCCGGCCGCCGCCTCTTCGCCGGGGAGCACGAGGCGGAGCTGATGCACAAGGTGCGCGACGCACGCGTGCCGCTGCTGACGTCCTCCCCGGAGCTGCCGGACTACGCGGTGCAGGTGGCGCGCAAGGCGCTGTTCGCGGACCGGGCGCGGCGCTTCCAGACGGCGGCGGAGTTCATCAAGGCGCTGGAGTCCCTGTCCCGGCGCGCGGGCTGGCCGCTGACGGTGGAGGCGCTCCAGCCGCTGCTGGGGGGCTGAGATGCGCTCGCGCCGCGCCGTCATCCTGGGACTGCTGGGAGGCGGGCTCGCCGTGTCCGGGTGTCTGGGCTCGGTGCCCTTCCGGCCGCGGGCCTATGAAGACGCTGTGCGCGTGGTGGGCTTCCAGGTGGACTTCCGGCAGGACGGCACCGGCGTCCTGGACCTGGACCTGGCGGTGACGAACCCCGCTTCGGACGCGGCCACGCTGGCCGCGGTGGACTTCACGCTGCGGGTGGACGGGCGCCGCGTGGCGGTGGGCACGCAGCAGGTGGCGGCGCCCCTGGCGGCGGATGGGAGCGCCCCGCTGCGCGTGCTCTTCCCGCTGGCCAGCGCGCGCGCCACGGGCGGGCCGGAGCCCGTGCCCCGGCGGGTGCAGGTGGAGGGCGGGGTGGTGCTGCGCTTCGGCGGCACCGAGCGGCGCGCGCCCTTCAGGTCCGAGCGCGTGCTGCCGCTGGCCTGGGTGCCGCCGCTGGACGGGGACTGAGGCCGCCGCCGCTCACGCGTGGGGTAGGCGCCACCCATGCGGTGTCATTGTAGTTGTGCGTTGCCGGCGGCCAGTGTGACGTGCCAGCGTGCTGGCCATGTCGCTTTTCCGACAATGTATGTTTCCCATCTCCTTGGCGTTGCTGGGTTCCACCAGCGTGCTGGCCGCGGAGAAGTCGCCCCCTCCTGAGCCGCCGGCTCCCTCGCGCAAGGTCGACCCAACGAAGGCGCAGACGGAGGCATGGCTGCGCGAGCACATCGAGGCGTGGAACGACTCGGAGGTGCACGTCACGGTGAAGGACTGCCGCATCATGGTGCTGGACAAGCCCCGTGAGCGGACGGAGATCGTCGACCTGCGCGGCTTGCTGCTGCCCATCGAGGTCATCCGGCTCAACGGCGGAAACGATGCGACGCTCCGGCTTCGAGTGAAGGAGAAGCACACCGGGACGTACTCCATGTTCCGCAAGTGCAGCGCGGAGAACCGCTACTGCGCGGAGCCCACCGGCAAGTTCCAGAGCCTGCCCTATGTCGACCTCTCCGTGACGTCGGTGCGGGACTTCGTCCCCGGACGGCAGACGGACGTCGACAAGAGCCTGCGGCTGGAGCGGGCGCTCGAACACTACTCGCGGCTTTGTGGGGCGATGGAAGATGCGCGCAACCGGCTCTTCTAGGTTCGGGGCAGCGGGGCTGGCGGCGTTGCTCTTCTCTCAGACGGGTTGCAGCACGACGTCCGAGTACGTGCGCGGCGAGCGCCTGCGAGAGGCGTCCCTGGGAGAGACTCACCGCGACACGCTGGAGAGCGTCGTGGATGCGTCCTACGTGGGCCGCGTCGCGGTGAAGCGCACCACCTGCACCGAGATTTCCACCGAGTTCAGCAAGAAGCGCATCGACACGACGACCAGCCCGCCCATGGGCTCGTTGCTCGGCGGGCTCGCGATGCTCGGAGGTGGCGGCGTCTTGATGGCGATGTCCGACGGCTCGTCCGATGACGACGTCGACATCACCATGACGCTCGGCGTGGTGCTGGCGCTTGCCTCCATCTACCCGTTGGTGACGGCGCTCACCGACGAGGACGTCAGCCAGGAGGAGGTCGTCACCGGCGAGGTCGAGCAGGAGCGCTCCCAACGCTGTGATGAGCGGACCTTCGCGCTCAAGGGCCCGTTGCATTGGAGCGTCTCCCTGGGCGCCGCGCGGCGCACCGGGCGCACCGGAGAGGACGGCGCCGTGTCGCTGGGGCAGCCGCTCAACGAGCTGGTGGAGCAGGCCATCACCGACGAGGCCAGCGTCCGTCGGCTCGTCGCCGGGCGGGGCATCGGCTTCAGGCTGGAGTTCGAGCGCGCCCCGGCGGCGGACTTCCGGCTCGATTCCAAGGCGCTTCCGGATTCCTACTTCCGGCGCTTCGCGGACCGCTATGGGCAGCAGCTCGGAGGCAGCGAGCGCGCCCGCTTCGAGAACTGCGAGCTGATTGGCAAGTCCGCGCGAGAGACGCTGGAGTGCTACTGGTCCCAGTAGCGCGCGGGCGCCGGCCCCGGAGTGGGGCCGGTGTCGCTCCTGGCCTCAGCTCTTCGCGGAGGCCTGCTCCTCGCGGCCGTGCTCGCGCGCCAGCCCGTCGCGGGACTCCGTGACCTTGCCGTCCTTGGTGAGGCCAGACTTCACGCGCGACATCCGCACGCGGTCGATGCGGGGGCCTTCCTTGGACGCCACGACGAACTGCCAGCCGCTGTAGGCGAAGCGCTCGCCCACGTCGGGCAGGTGGCCCGCCATGGAGGAGAGGAAGCCGCCCAGCGTGTCGAAGTCGCCTTCGGGCAGGGGGAAGCCGAACGTCTGCGTGAAGGCGTCCACCTCCAGCGCGGCGTCCACCAGGAAGCTGCCGTCAGCCAGCTTCTCCACCTGCTTCTCCTCCACCTCGAACTCGTCGCCGATGTCGCCGACGATTTCGCGGAGGATGTCCTCCAGCGTCACCACACCCATGAAGCCGCCGTACTCGTCGACGACGATGGCCATGTGGATCTTCTGCTTCTGCATGTCCCGGAGCAGGTCGCCAATGGGCTTCATCCACGGCACGAAGTGCGCCGGGCGGATGATGTCCTGCAGGACGATGAGCTCGGGGTGCTGGAGCAGGGGGATGATGTCGCGCGCGTGCAGCACGCCGATGACGTGGTCCACGTCGTCCCGGTACACGGGGATGCGGGAGTGGTTCTCCTCCGCCAGCAGGCGCAGCAACTCGTCTGGGGTGATGGTGATGTCCACCGTCACCACTTCCGTGCGCGGCACCATGACGTCGCGGCAGCGCTTGTCGGACAGCTCGAAGATGGAGCGGATGAGCTGCGGGGCGCTCTTGTCGACCTCGTTCTTCGCGGCCTGGGCGGCCAGCAGCTTCTCCAACTCCTCCAGCGGCGGGGGCGGCGGCTCGAAGCGCAGCGTGCGGCCGAAGGTGCGCGCCATCAGGTTGAGCACCACCATGGCCACGCGCATGGGCGGGTAGAGCACCGTCACCAGCAGCGAGGTGAAGCCCGACAGCCGCAGGGCCCAGCGCTCCGGGCTGCCGTTGGCCAGCCCCCGCATGGTGACTTCCATGAGCGTGGCCAGCACGCCCACCAGCAGCGCGCCCGCGGCGACGGTGGCCACCGGCAGCCACGCGGATTCGCCGTAGCGGCTGAAGTCCAGCATGCGCGGCGGGACGAAGGCGCCAATGGCCGCGGCCTGGAAGCCGCTGAGCACCATGCCCAGGCGCAGCGCCGTGGCCACGGGCTCGCGGTCCGTCTTGTGGCGGAGGACCCGGCGCGTCGCCCGGCCCGGCTGCGTGTTCGCCAGTTCCTGTGCTCGCAGGTCGGACACGCCGTAGAGCGCGGACTCCGAAGCGGCGACAAGGGCCCTGACGAAACTCAGCGCCAGGCAGGCGACCCAGAGGGTCCAGGTAGGCATAGAGCCCTGTTCTTATCCCGTGCTAAGGGTCCACACCACTGCGCTGGAGCCCTGATGTCCGCTCGCATGTACGCCGTTGGAGCACTCCTGGCCCTTCTCGTCCCGACGCTCGCGCGCGCGTGGCCGGTGGACCTGGTCGTCCCCCTGGAGCCCGGGAAGGAACGCTTCCACAAGCTCGACACCGTGGACTGGGTCCAGGTGGCGGACGCCTCCGTGGCGGACGCGGAGCTGCTGCCCGGGAGCAATGAACTGTTGCTCACCGGTCAGAAGGCGGGCCGGACGCTGCTCCTGCTGTACGCGGGGGGCCGCTTCGCCGTGTGGCGCCTCACGGTGGGCGCTCCGCCGCCGGAGGACCCCGCGCCCCGGCTGGCCGCGGCCCGCAAGGCCTGTCCGGACCTGAATGCGACGAGCGGCGCGGAGCGCTCCCTCAGTGCTTCGGTGAAGGACTCCGCGTGCAGGCTGGCGCTGCTGGAGCTGCTGAAGACGGACGCCTTCGTGGCCCGGGAGCTGGAGCTGACCTTCGAGTTACCCGTCCTCCAGGAGCAGCTCACTTCACTGGGGGAGGGGCTCAAGCCGCTGGGGCTGGAGGCCCGTTACAGCGGCGCGGGCGTGGTGGTGTCGGGCGCGGGCTCGCCGGAGGTGCACCGCAAGGCGCTGTGGGAGTTGTTCCACCGCTCCGTGGGCCGGGTGCCGCTGGACGACCAGATTCAGGAAGTGAAGCCGCCCGAGCCCACCGACGCCGGTGCGCCGGACGCAGCCACGCCCGCGGTGGAGGCGGAGCGTGAGATTCCGGTGGAGGTGCTGCCGCCGCCGAAGAAGTCACGCAAGCGCTGAGGGCTTCGGCTTGGCGTGTCGCGGGCTTGCGGTATGACGGGAGGCTCCCTCATTCGCCCGCGTGCCTCAGTCGGCCGCGGCCGCTTCTTCGTGGAGGAGCCCGATGCGTTTGGCAGTCCGGTTGACCGCGCAGGCGTGGGTGTCGAGCCTGGCGCTGCTGATGCCCCTGGTGGCGTCCGCGCAGTTCGATGACGTGGACACCTTTCCGGCCGCCGAGCCCGAGCGCGGCTGTCCGAAGCGCCCGGACGTGGTGCCCTTCACGGCGCGCAACCTGGTGGGACTGACGGGCTCGGGCTGGCTGGCGCACCAGGCCATCGTCCCGGAGTCGAAGGACCGCTTCTTCACGGAGACCGAGCGCGACCGCTCCGGCGTGAAGCTGGTGCCGGAGGACGTGGACGTCCGGAAGCTGGGCGCGCCGGACCCGTCCGTGCCCTTGTGGGTGTTCGGCAAGGCGGATTCGGCGGCCTGCCGCGCGGTGCCCGTGGTGTGGTGGGCGGTGCGGATGGGGACGGACGCGGACCGCAAGACGTACCTCATGTCCGAGCTGAAGGTGGACTGCGACGTGCTGCCCCCGGGCCGGCTGTCGGGCACGCCGGTGGCGCTGCGCCAGAAGGACGCGCCCACCGGCTGCAAGCTGCGCCGCGCCGACGACAACTCCACCAGCGAGGAGGGCCGGGGGCTGCCCCTGGAGCTGTCGGACGTGATTCCCGAGCGCGCGTCCTGCGAGGCCCCGGAGTGCCAGCGCAAGTGGGAGATTTTCAGCAGCCGGTGGGATGACGGCAGCGCCGTGTTCGACATCGCGGTGTCGTGGATGAAGCGCGATGGGAAGAAGGACCCCTGCGAGTGGGCCACGGAGGACCACACCGCGCTGCTGCTCCGGCCGGCCGGGGCGCTGGCGCCGCTTCCGATGCGCTCAGGCGGGGCCTTCTTCGGCGCGCTCTACGACAGCACCGGACTGCGCACAGTCCTCAGCCGCACCTTGGGCGTGCTCAACGTCCATGACGCCGCGAAGCCCAAGGTGGCGCCGAAGGCGGTGCGCTACGGCAGCCCCACGGAGGAGGAGCTGGCGCACGGGAAGCGTACGTTGTCGCCGTGCAAGAAGTAGGGCGTCGGGGTTGAGTCCCCGGAGCGAACTGCGAGATGATTCCCCTTGCTGTGCTCTGGGACAGGGGGGAGTCATGGCCAATACGGTCGGCGTCAACAAGATGTCCGTGGTGACCAAGGACTCCAACGGCGTCTCCGTGGCGTTTCCAGATGTCTGCAAGACGCCCAGCCCGGCGGGCCCCATCCCCCTGCCGTACCCGAACGTGGCGCGCTCCGCCGATACCGCGCAGGGCAGCAAGACGGTGGCGGTGGAGGGGAGCCCCTTGTGCGTGAAGGACTCCAACTTCAGCACCAGCACGGGGGATGAGGCCGGAACGGCGGGGGGTGGCGTCGTCTCTGGCAAAACCAAGGGCAAGGCCGAGTTCGTCAACTTCTCCTTCGACGTCCAGGTCGAGGGGAAGAACGTGGCGAGGGCCCTCGACTTGATGCTGCACAACGACAAGAACACGCCTCCGTTCCCGCTGATGCAGCCACCGGTGATGGCGGCCGGCCAGGGCTCGGGCAGGTGCAACTGCCTGGTCTGCGAAAAAGAGATGTAGCGCGAGGGGGCGGATTCCCATGGCCTCACACGAACAGGACGCCGGGCGCCCGCCTTCTGGGGAGGAGGAGCCCATCCTGGGAAACCTCATCGGCCGGCTCGTTGGACGGGGGCGAATGGGCACGGTGCAGGTGGACTTCGAGGGCAACCACCATGGGCCGCTGGAGGCCCGGCTCGCGGTCGCGGTGGATGAGGCCACGCTGCTTCGGGCGATAGAGGCGCGGCAGGAGGCGGTGCTCTGTTTCGAGCGGGGCACACCGACGTGCCCCATTGTGCTCGGTCTGCTCCAGCCGCGCAGTGAGACGCCCCTCCTGGATGCCATGCTCGAAGCGCCTGATGTCGAGCGCCAGGATGGAGAGGTCGCCATCGTCGCCAACGGCCAGCGAGTCCCCATCGAGGGGCTTCTGGACGGCGCCACCGAGGAGCTCGAGCTTCGCTGCGGCAGGTCCAGCCTGGTCCTGCGGCGCAATGGTCAGATTCTGCTTCGGGGTGAGCACGTGCTCGTCGACGCGGGCCAGGTGCTGCGCCTTCGTGGCGGCAAGACGCAGATCAACTAGGCAGGGGGCATGACGTGATGAACCCGTTGCCCCGGCACCTCGCGCTCCCCATCTCCTGGGAGATGCTGGCGTCACACCTCGACGAGGCGGGATTCCTGTGGCGGCAGTGGAAGCGTGCCCTCGTGGCGCCGGACCATGTCCTCGATGACGTAGCAGGGGTGGAGGCGCGACTCCTCGCCCATGTGGATGCGCTCGTGCTCGCTGGGCGCAAGGCCGCGACGAGGCTGCTCGTCCCCGCCCTGGCCGAAGCGGATGAGCCGGGGAGGGTGGAGTGCGCCGCGCTCGGGCTGCTGCTTCAGGAGGAAGCCCTGGAGGCGGCTGTGCGGAGTGTCTTCGAGGTGCTCCAGGCGGAGGAGGAGGGCCCGCGCGCGGGCATCCAGGCCGCGCTCCTCTGTGCCGGCGGACGGGGGCTGGAGTCATGGCTGCGGCCCATGGTCGACGCATCGCCTCCGCCTGGAGGACTCGCGACACTGCTGGAGATTTTGGGGGCGTGGCGAGTGGACCCTGGGCCGGCGCTGGAGGCGTCGCTCACGCATGAGGCCGCCCAGGTGCGGGCCGCCGCGTTTCGCTGCCTGCGCTCCTGGCCGGTCCGGTTGTCCGAATCCACGCTGGAGTTGGGACTGCGCTCATCCTCCGCCGAGGTTTCTGGCGCTGCTCTGGAGGCAGGGCTGTTGGCGGGAAGTCGACTGGCGTGGTGGGAATGCCGCCGTCAGGTCTTGGAGGGCGGGCCGCACCGCCAGATGGCCCTGCGAGCGCTGGCCGTGGCGGGCGGGCCGGACGCCCAGAAGTTGCTGCTGGCGGGGCTGGGAGACGCTGCCCGAGGGACGGAGACCTTGAGGGTGGTCGGCCTGGTGGGGACGGTCGAGGCTGCTCGGGCCTGCCTGGAGGCGATGCGCGAGCCGTCATGGGCGCCCCTGGCGGCGGAGTCGTTCTCGCTGGTGACAGGCATGGAGGTCCCCGCGGTGGCTCCGGGCGTGGAGTCGGGCGACGAGGAGGCGGCCGTGGAGTTCGCGCCGGAAGCAGACCTCCCGCTGCCGGATGTGCCCCGTGTGGAGGCGTGGTGGGCCGAGCACGCCCCCCGGTTCAAGCCGACGGTGCGCTACGTGCGGGGACTGCCTTTGGGACCGGTGTCGTTGCTCGACGCGTTACGAGAAGGGTCGATGTATCGCCGCCGGTCGCTCTGGTGGGCTGTGGCCCTGCGGACCCGGGGCGCACTGGGGTTGGGCGTGGGCGCTTGGACACGGACCCAGCGCGCGGAAGAGGACGCCGCGAGGCGCCTGCCGCCAGCGCGTTTTGCCCAGTCGCTGGAGGGGAGCTTGGGCGCGTGGGGTGGGGCATGAAGGTGTTCGTCGAGGCCCTGGGGATGGCCTCATGCCTGGGGCCGGTGATTCCCGCGTGCGCTGCGTTCCGGGCCAATCTGCTGCGCCCCTCGCCGTCTCCCGACGTGGACGTCGCCCACCCCGGTGATGAGGCACCTCGGCCCGTGACAATCTGTGCGCTCCCGGTGGCGACGTTCGGTTTCTCGGGCGTCGGCCGACTGGTGGTGCTGGCGTGCGAGGTGCTCAAGGATGTGGGCACTCGCGTGGACCTGCGGGGCCTCGGGCCGGAGACCGGCGTCTATCTGGCGCTGCCGGACCCGTGGGAGCGAGGCCTGGACCTGGGCGAGCCGGATGCCACGGAGGCGCTGCGAGTGGAGGCGCTGGGTCGCCGTGTGTTGGAGGCGAGCCTGCGGAACATGGGCCTGGAATGGCCCGGGCCCAGATGCTTCTTTGGCGGAGGGCACGTGGCCTTCGCGAGGGCGCTGCATGCGGCCCAGGCAGCGCTGCGGAACGGCGGGCTTCGCTCGTGCCTGGTGATGGGGGTGGACTGCCTGGTCGAAGAGCCGACGCTCCATGCGCTGGCGGATGGACGACGGTTGAAGACGCCGGAGCAGCCTGTGGGCTTGACGCCCGGTGAAGCGGGCGCGGCCTTGTTGCTGACCACCGAGAGGCCAGCGCAACGTTCGATGGGCGAGCCCCAGGTGGTGTTGCATGCGGTGCGGCTCGGAGAAGAGCCGCACCCAAGGGGCTCTGACAGACCATCGGATGGACGGGCGCTGGCGGCATGTGCCGAGGCGGTGCTCGCAGGCGCGGGGGCCCTTCGTGCCCGGCCGCTCCTGGTGAGCGACCACAACGGAGAAGAGGGCAGGGCGCGGGAGTGGGGGATGGTGTTGCTGCACCTGCGGGAGTTGGACGCCTCGCTGGGGGGACTTCAGGCCTGGTATCCCTCCATCGGCTTCGGGGACGTGGGGGCCGCGATGGGCGCGGTCAGCGCTTGTGTCGCGGTCAGAGGACTGCAACGCGGCAATACGCCTTCCTCCGTGAGCCTTGTCTTCGCCAGCGCGGACGATTCCGGCCGAGGCGCCGTCTTGATAGGAACCACTGCTGCGCATCCGTCCAGAGGAGCTCTGCCATGACAACCGGTGACACCCGGCACAATCCCAATACGGAAATGGCGCGCAGGCTCAATGGCATCTTCAAGCGCAGCCTGGATCGGAAGGACGCCGCCCGGTCCGCGGCCAAGGAGGAGGCGAAGAAGAGCAAGCCGAAGAAGAAGGCAGAGCCCGCTCCTGACGGACATCTGGACCCCAACGCGCCGCTGACTGGGGTGCTGGCCAAGGGCGATAACTATGCCCGCCGAGGCTACACCTACCTCAAGGCCCAGGACGGCCGGGGGGTGTACCGCAACTTTGACCATGCGCACCTGCGCGAAGTCCGGGACATGGTGAAGGAGCGGGCAGAGTTTCCAGGGGGGCCGAAGGAGAACTTCAACCCTACGTACACCCAGCAGTATCCGTACGCCTGGGAAGCTCACCACATGCTGCCGGGCTCGGCCTTCTATTACATGATGAAGGACGGCAAGCCGGCCTTCACGTACAAGCAGATTCGGCTGTTGCTGCTGTCCGAGTACAACATCAACCACGGGCACAACATCATCAATCTCCCCGCCGAGGACTGGGCTGTCCCGGTCCATGCTCTCATCTGCCATCCGAGCGACCACGAGTCCTACACGATGCGGGTCATGGATGAGATGCGGAAGGTGTCCAACGATTTGCAGAAGCTGATTGATAGTGGGAAGCCGCACGGCAACTTGCCAGAACTCATCTTTGAAGAGCTCAAAAAGCTGGAGAATCGGTTCTGGACATTTATCGTCAAACTCAGCGGAAAGCTCGTTGAAGCAAAAGTCGCTGGTGTCCGATATGTCGGCCCTGGTTCAGAGCACGTTAGGTACGCCAATAAAGATGGTGGAACGCGCTATGAGTGGGGCAGCCTTTGGTAGGAGCAAGCATGGCTAATTATTGGGTGTTACGGGCGGAGTCTGCAGATGGGGCCATCATTGATGCTTTGCCCAAGGACAGTCCGACCAATTGGAAGTTCAGTACGGGCGAGCCTCTAGCGCGGAGTTTCCCTGCTGGGGGAAAGGTGTCGTTCTCGGACCACTTCCCGGACCGGCGTAAACTCTATGATTTTGTGCGAAATACCATTGGTGTCATACTCGTGTCGTCGCGAGTGAGACATGTGTTGGAGAGCTTGAAGGTCGAAAATGCAGAGTTTCTTCCCGTTACTATGTGTGATCACCAGTGGGGTCCGGTGGCTGATGGTTATGGCATCCTGAATGTCCTGGGCTCCCAAGATGCGATCGATATGGAAAAATCGACCTACGACGTCAGTGCTCTCTCTCGGGAAATTAGTCATGTCAGTAACCTGGTGCTGACAGCAGGAAAAATTGATCCGCAGGCCGACATCTTCCGAGCCCGCAACATGATGGAGCTCATCCTCATCTCGGACCGGGCCAAGAATGCCTTCGAACAGGCTGGCTTGACGGGCTTCCGAGCTCATCCTGCCGAAGGCTTCGACGACATGTTCGCTTGAGTGTTCTCTGTGATAGACTATTGGGTTCTCAAAGCCGAGTCGGCGGATGGTGCAATCATTGATGCACTGCCCGAGGGTAGCCCTACCAACTGGAAGTTCAGTCGGGGGGAGCCGCTCGCGCGACAGTTTTCAACCGGAGGGAAGGTGTCGTTTTCGGACCACTTCCCGGACCGACGCAAGCTCTACGACTTCGTGCGAAACACCGTGGGTGTCTTGCTGGTGTCGTCACGCGTGAGGCTGGTGCTGGAGGAGTTGCAAGTCGATAACGCGGAGTTCCTTCCAGTTGCCATGTGTGATCACCGGTGGAGCCCGGTCGCCGAGGGATATGGAATCCTCAATGTTTTGGGCTCTCAGGACGTTATCGACTTGGAAAGGTCAGATTGTGACATTGACCCAATAACGAAGAAGGAAGTGACTCGGGTTGGTAATCTTGTTTTGACTCAAGGAAAGATAGACCCGAAAGCCGATATCTTCCGCGCCCGGAACATGATGGAGCTCATCCTGATTTCGGACCGGACCAAGCAGGCCTTCGAGCAGGCGGGGCTGACGGGCTTCAGGGCCCATCCCGCCGAAGGCTTCGACGACATGTTCGCCTGAACCTGGAGGAGGCTGCGTGGCAAAGCTTGCGGCTCTGCGGGAGGACTCCGGGCGGGCCATTCTCCAGTTGATGCGTCAGGTCGAACCCACAGCGAGCCGGGACGTCCTCGTGCGGACCGTGGATGAGCTCTGTGTCCACTTCCACGTCGTGGCCGTGGCCACCCTGCTCGTGGATGGCGACCCGCAGGGCTTCTTCCTGAACCTGTGCCGCGCCGCCGAGAACTGGAGGCGATTGCTCACGCATTGCCGCCTCAAGCAGTGGGCGCTCCCTGCTTCGCGACACATGGATCCTCTGTTCGGTGCCATCGCGGCGGGGCACTGGAGTCTGGCGCGACAGGTCGCGGAGCTCTCCGAGACGCGGTGGCTTCCGGACGAGGAGTACCGCTCCGAGCATGCACGCGCCCAGCTCTTCCATGCGATGGTCTCGCCCGGTACCAGGGACGTCGTCATCCCGAGGGTGGAGGCGATGGAGGGACTGGGGCTCGAGACAGAGACGGACCGAGCCGCCTGTGCCCGAGCCCTGCTCGATGGTGACGCAGAGGCCTTTTCCGAGGCGTTCAAGCACGCGGTGCTCGTGCATGGAGAGGACATCGAGAAGCGCGCGAAGCTCTTCACGACCCCCGTGACGCGCTTCGCGCCGAAGCGAGCCATTTGGCTGGAGGGGCTCGCCCTGCTCAGGCTCTCCGAGCGCGCGGACATCGCGCGCTACGACGAGCACTTCCGGTACTGCCCTCCGCTGGCCCGCACGCCCATGACGTCTCAGTACGCCGGGGACTGGGTCGTTTCGCTCGGTCCTTGAGCGCCGCGGTGCGTCCCCGCCCGCGGCGCCACCCGAGTGGAGCGGCTACAGTTCCCGCGACTGCTCCACCTTGCGCTGCTGGTCGCGGACGGCCAGCTCCTTGGACAGGTAGGGCTTCAGCCTGAGGCTCGTGTACGTGAGCGTCAGGCTGCGCGCCCCGGGCTCCTGGCTTCCGCTGAGCAGCAGCCCAGTCTCCTTGTCATCCCACGTCCCCTGCAACAGGTATTCGTGGGCCGCGAGCGCTGCATTCGTTCTCGCGTTGGCCTCCATCTGCCGGCCGAAGTTGTCCACGGCGGGGCCACTGGGCTGCACGCCCGAGCGCCACGCGTGGTAGTTCGCGGAGGCCTCGGAGAGGTTGTTGGCCATCTGCGCCAACGCCAGGCGGTCCTCCGCGTCGCGCGCCGAGTCCTCCAGGGATGCGGGCTTGCCGTACTTCATGGTGAGCAGCTCCGCCACCGAGTTGAAGTTGTCGCGGACGGCGCCCGGCGCGTGGAAGTGGAGGGTGACTTCGGCCAGCTGCCCCTGGGCGAACACGTAGTAGGCGTCCGCGCGGCGGCCCGCCACGACGTCGGCGACGTGCACGTCCCCCCATTCATTGATGACCCGGGCGTGGAAGGGGAGCGCGGACATGGCCTCGTCCTTCGTCATCCCCCAGCGGGTGTCTTGGAAGCCTGAGCTGCTGCGGTACTGCTCCCGTGCGCCCTGCTCGCGCTCGACGTCCGCCAGCCGGATGGCGTCGCGGCGTTCGAGCAGTGCCTGGTGCTTCGCGGACGTGCCGCAGGCGGTGGTGGCGAGACACAGCGGCAGCAACAGGGCGGAACTCCATCGCATGGGCGGCTCCTCTGGCGGTGGCGTGGGACCGTGACGGCCCGCCGCTTCCAATATTCAAAGGGGTCCGCGCCATTTCGAAAGCCCCAGCCGCTCAGGGCCCCGCCGCCGCGCCTTCCGTCCACGTCCCGCGCCGGGTGGGCTCCTTCATCGCTCGGGCGAGCGCCGAGAGGAAGCGCCTACGGGGCCAGTTCTCCGCGCCGAAGCGGGCCAGGTGTTCAGTCTCCACCTGGCAGTCGATGAGCTGGAAGCCCCAGCCCTGGAAGCGCTCCGCCGCGGTGACGAAGGCCACCTTCGAGGCGTCCGGGGCCAGCGCGAACATGCTCTCTCCAAAGAAGGCCGCGCCCAGGGACACCCCGTACAGGCCGCCCTTCAGCTCGCCCTCCGCCCACGCCTCCACCGAGTGCGCGAAGCCCGCCTCGTGGAGCGTGACGTAGGCCTCCATCATCTCCTCGGTAATCCAGGTGCCCGTCTGTCCGGGCCGAGGCACCCGGCTGCATTCGGTGATGACGCGCCGGAAGGCGGTGTCGTAGCGCACCTCGTAGACGCCGCGCGCCATCGTCTTGCGCAGCGAGCGGCCCACGTGGAGCTTGTCCGGCGACAGCACGAAGCGCGGGTCCGGCGAGTGCCAGAGGATGGGGTCTCCCTCGCTGTACCAGGGGAAGATGCCGCGGGCGTAGGCGGCCAGCAGTCGCTCCGGACGCAAGTCACCGCCGACGGCGACGACGCCGCTCTTGTCGGCGCGCTCTGGGGGCGGGAAGAGCTCCGGGTGCTCGTCACTCAACAGGTAGATGGGCACGGCATGCCACTCTACCGGGAGACGTTCAGCTTCACCTCGCCCGTGAGCGAATAGGGCACGCGCAGCAGCGGGCCCGTCACCTCCCCCGTCACCCCGTAGGGCAGCAGCCCCTTGGAGATGAGCGCCTTCACCTCCGGGCCCCAGGTGTCCTTCGTCACCGTCAGCTCCACCGGGTACACGCCCGTGGCGGACGCGTCCACGGTGTCCGCCTGCGCCAGCGTGCCGCTGTCCAGCGTCTTGCCGGCCACCGACGCCGTCCACGTCAGGCCCTCCAGCCGCAGCGGGAAGGGGTTGGGGTTGCGCACGCCCAGGCGGAGGTTGAGCTGGACCTCCTCGGCCGAATAGCGCGCCCCGTCCAACTCCTCCACCACCACCGTGGGCAGCCGGGGCATCCGCGCCGTGCGGCTGGCGGCGAAGGGAATCGTCTGCTCCTGGCCTCCCGAGCGCACGACGAGGGTGCCGCGCAGGGCGAGCAGCAGCGTGCCTTCCTGGGCGCTCAGCCGCGCCAGGTCGTCCGCGTTCTTCACGTAGGGCGCGCGCTCCTCGAAGGAGAGGTCCATGGGCTCGCCGGGCGTCAGCGCCACGTCCAGCTTCGCGGTGCCCGTCTTCACCACCTGGCCGTCGGCGACGAGCTCGTAGTCGGCGCGCTCCACCACCCCCTCCCCGGGGCTGGTCACCTGGGCCTCGAAGCGCAGGGTGGCGTCGGTGAGGCCCTGGGACGCGACGACGGTCCGCTGGGCGGTGAGGACGGCGGGACTGGAGGGCCGGGTGGGGGCGGAAGCACACCCCGCACAGAGGGAGAGCACCACGGCCAGTCGGAACATGGGCGATGGCAAGCGCATGACGCTAGACAATGTGGCCACCCCCAGGAGCCCTCTCAAGGGCTTTTCCGCTAGACTGTCCACCAGCCGTGGCCCGACGCCGCCCCAACTTCAACAAGACGCTCCGCTCCCTCATCCGGGACATCGCGGCGAAGATGCCGGAGTTCGGGCATGTGAAGGCGGGCCGCATCCTCGTGGTGGCCGGTGAGGCCCGCCGTGCCTCCCGGGGCACCGTGAAGCCCCTGTGCTTCCGGGGTGGGAAGAGCACGGACCGCACCGGACGCCGCAAGCCTATCATCCGCATCCGGGGCAAGCGGATGCTGTACTGCGTCACCCTCCGGCCGCTCTTCTTCCGGGGGTCCACCGCGCAGGCCCGCGTGGAGACGGTGATTCACGAGCTCTTCCACCTGTCGCGCCGCTTCGACGGGACGCTGCACTCCGGCCGGCGCCATGCCGTGCTGGGGCGCAACTTCTCCCGCAAGCTCAAGCCGCTGGTGCGCCGCTACCTCAAGCTGTGCCCCCCGGAGTTGCTGGCCGCCATGGCCCACTCCGGCGAGGTGAGCATCCTCCAGTGGCTGGAGCGGCCCGGTCCCGCCTACCACCCCGGCAGTCCGCGCCGGGTGCGGAAGGTCTACACCGAGGACCAGCTCTACTCCGGTGTCGCGCGCATGGTGACGCCCAAGGTGCGTTTGTCTCGCGACACCTCCGCGCGCTCGAAAGTTCACTGAGCGGCGCGCTCCCGCACACCCTGATTCGCACAGGGGCGGTTTTTCCGCCAATCGTTTGACTTTGAAAATCAGTATCAATATCGTCGCCACCGTTTCGAGCCAGGAGCGGTGATGCGCGACGGTTGCCACGGTGAAGGCGGGGCGGAGGAGCTGCGCTGCATGTGCGGCAGCCTGCTGGCGCGGTTGGTGCCGGAGGGCGTGGAGCTCAAGTGTCGCCGCTGCCACCGGACGCAGGTGGTGCCCCTGGAGCGAACGCCGCCGGGAGGCCGTGGTGGTGGTGCGCAGGTGAGCGGCTCAGGCCGCTGACGTGTGCGTCGTTCCCGGGCCACGCAGGCCCGGTGCAGTGAGGTCTTTTCCTGAGGCCCGAGGCCCTTGAGCCCAGCGCCCTACAGGGCCTTCCGCGAAAGGCCCCCGGCCTTGCGCCGGAGGACGCAGCATGGCGTGGCGTGGGTGTTTGCTCTTCGTGGCCTGTTCCATGCCGTGGACGGCGTGGGGCGGTGGCAGTGAAGCGCCTGCCACGGAGGTGGCTTCCAGCGAGGCTTCCACCGCGGAGGCTCCGCCCGATGCACAGGTGGCCCAGGCCGATGCGCGGCCGGAGCCCGCGTCCGACGGGGAGGAGCTGCCGGAAGCGCGCACGGTGGTGACGGCGTCGCGTTCGCCGGAGCGGCTCGAGGATTCGGCGGTGGCCACGGAGGTCATCACCCGCTCGGACATCCTGGCCAGCGGGGCGCGGGACGCGTCGGAGTTGCTCGCCGCGCACCCTGGGCTCCAGGTGGTCCAGACGTTCGCGGGCGCCACGGTGCAGCTGCAGGGCCTGTCGCCGGAGTACGTCCTGGTGCTGGTGGACGGTGAGCGCGTGGCCGGCCGGGTGGCCGGAAGCGTGGACCTGTCCCGCCTGTCCACCGAGGACATCGAACAGGTGGAAATCGTGAAGGGCCCCTCGTCGGTCCTCTACGGCAGCGACGCGGTGGCGGGCGTGGTGAACCTCATCACCCGCCGTGCCCGCCGTCCGCTGGGCGCCGAGCTGCGCGCCTCCTACGGCTCCATGCAGCGGCTGGAGCTGGATGCCACCGGCGAGGCGAAGGGGGAGAACTGGGGGCTGCGTCTGAGCGGCGGTCTGGCGCGGCGGGACGCGTACCTCCTGGACCCGACGAGCATCGGCACCACGGGCAGCAGCCTGGATGGCATCGACGCGTCCGCGGGCGGTGACTTGCGCGTCAGTGAGGGCACGGCGCTGCAGGCCAACGCCACCTATGCGCGGCGGGTGCAGCGCGGCGTGGACGTGGGCGTGACGGGCGCCATCTTCGACCGCGCCAGCCGGGATGACTCGCTCTCCGTGCGCCTGTCTCCCCGGTGGACGCTGTCCAACAACGCCTCGCTGCGCGTGGATGGCGCCTATGCGTGGTTCAACCGGCGCTACCTGAGGGACCAGCGCCGCTCCAACGCGCTGGACACCATCGAGGACACGCGCGAGCAGCAGGGCCGGCTGGGCGCGCAGCTCGACGCGAAGGTGGGAGACGCCCACGCCTTCGTGGCGGGCGCGGAGCTGCTCGGAGAATGGCTGCAAGCGGACCGGTTGGGCGAGGACGGCACCGGCCAGCGCGCCCGCGCGTCCATCTACGTGCAGGACAACTGGACCCTGGTGCCGCGCTTGAAGCTGACGCTGGTGCCGGGTGCGCGCGTGGACACGGACACGCAGTTCGGCACGGCGGTGACGCCCCGGCTGGCGGCGCGCATGGACCCGACGTCCTGGCTCACGCTGCGCGGCAGCTACGGCTGGGCGTTCCGGGCGCCGGGCTTCCAGGAGATGCTGCTCGACTTCGAAAACCCCAGCGTGGGCTACCGGGTGCACGGCAATCCGGACCTGCGTCCGGAGCGCTCGCGCAGCTTCAACCTGTCGGTGGAGGTGAAGCCCGCGGAGTCCTCGCTCCTGTGGGTGAGCGCCTTCCAGCACAACCTTCAGGACATGATTGGCGTCTCCACGGAGATGGTCGGTCCGCAGCAGATCTTCACCTACGTGAACATCGCACGGGCGCGCGTGCGCGGCGGCGAGCTGGGCGCGCGTCAGCAGCTGCCTGGCCGCATCTCCGCGGAGCTGGGCTACACGCTCACCGACGGCCGTTCGGAGGAGACGGGGCTGGCGCTGGAAGGGCAGGCGCGCCAGCGCCTCACCGCGCAGGCCACCTGGCGTCACCGGACGTCGGGCCTGGAGGCCTGGGTGCGCGGCGCGCTCGTGGGGCCGCGTCCCTTCTACCCGGACACGGACGGTGACGGCGTCGCCAACCCGTACGACGCGAAGACCTACGTCACCGTGGATGCCCGGCTGGGCTGGCGCATGCGCGAGGAGCTCCAGTTCTTCGTGCTGGGCACCAACCTCGCGAACGCGGGCAGCCCCACCGACCTCCCCATTCCCCCTCGCGCCATCCAGGCCGGCATCTCCGCCCGGCTCTGACGCCTCCTTCCACCTCTCATTCTCTCAAGGAGTCCTCATGTCCCGCTTCTCTCCCCGCTCATCCTTCCTGGGCCGCGCCGCCGCCGCCCTGCTGCTGGCCGGTTCCCTGTCCGCGTGTGGCGATGACCTCGAGCTGCCACCAGAGAACCCGCCGACGGATGGCTCCCACGTGAAGCACGTGGCCAACGATGACGGCTCGTACACCACCACCGTGAACGCGATGAGCAGCGCAGACTGGATTGGCCTGGACCTGGACAAGGGCGCGCAGGTGAGCGCCTCCGAGGACACTGTCTGGGACCTGGCCTTCAACCGCTTCAACGTCCGCACCCGGGGCGGCGTGAGTGGTACCGGCAACGTGGCGGTGGCGGTGCTCCTCGAGACGGACTTCGCGGCGGTGACGCAGGCGCCGGCGGACGGCTACGTCGCGGATTCCGAGGACGGCCCAGACCGGGGCGAGGACCCGGACAGCGCCTTCCAGCAGGGCGACGGGTGGTACGCCTATGACATGACGACGCACGCCCTCACGGCGCGTCGCAATGTGTACGTCGTCCGCTCCGACGCTGGTGACTACTTCAAGGTCGCCATGCAGTCCTATTACGACGATGCGGGCACGCCGGGGATGTTGTCGTTCCGCTGGGCGAAGGTGCCTGGCCCCGCCTCCAGCGGCAGCGCCGTGACGCAGCCGTCCTCCTACTGAGCATCCTTCCGCTTCCAGGTGTCCAACATGAATCAGACCGCGAACTCTGATGTCGTCTCCGAGCCCACCCGTTTGCGCCAGCGCTGGCAGACCCTCCGCGAGGAGCAGCCTCGCACCCGTATCCGTGACGCCGCCGAGCAATTGGGTGTGAGTGAAGCGCAGTTGCTCGCCACGGGACTTGGCGAGAGCGTCGTCCGGCTGGACCTCCGGCTGGATGCGCTCCTGCCTCGTTTCGAGTCGCTGGGGCGGGTGATGTCGCTCACGCGCAACGCGCATGCCGTGCACGAGAAGCGTGGCACCTGGCGCAACATCGAGCTGCACGGCAAGCAGGGGCTGGTGCTGGACGAGGAGATCGACCTGCGCCTGTTCTTCACGCGCTGGAGCTTCGGCTTCGCCATCCGCGAGCCGCACGGCGATGGCATCCGCCGCAGCCTCCAGTTCTTCGACGCGTCGGGGACGGCCGTCCACAAAATCTACGTGGAGGAGGCCGGGCGCGAGGAGACGTTCGACACCCTGGTGAAGGAATTCACCCACGCGGACCAGTCGCCGGTGCTCAGCATCGTCCCGGCCACGCCCGCGGCGGCGCCCAAGCCCGACAGTGAGATTGACGCGGAGGGGCTGCGCTCCGGCTGGCGCGCGCTCCAGGACACGCATGAGTTCTTCATGTTGCTCAACCGCTTCAGCGTGGCGCGTACCCAGGCGCTCCGCCTGGCCGAGCCGGAGCTGACCACCCCGGTGGCGACGTCCTCGCTGACGTGGGTGCTGGAGAAGGCGGCCGCGACGGAGCTGCCCATCATGATTTTCGTGGGCAACCCTGGCTGCATCCAGATTCACACCGGCCCGGTGAAGAACGTAAAGCCGATGGGCCCGTGGATGAACGTGTTGGACGCGGGCTTCAACCTCCACGTCCGCGCGGACCACGTCCACTCGGCGTGGGTCGTGCGCAAGCCCACGCGGGACGGCGTCGTCACGTCCGTGGAGCTGTTCAACGAGGCGGGGGACAACATCGCGCTCATCTTCGGCAAGCGGAAGCCGGGGCAGCCCGAGTCGCCCGAGTGGCGGGCGCTGGCCGAGGAACTGGCCAAGGCGCTGCCCGCGAGCGAGGTGGCGCGATGAGCCGCGCGTCCGGACTGTCACTGGTCTTCATGGCGGTGGCCTCGCTCGCGCACGCGGCGGCGCCGGTGCCCGCGAAGCCACAGGCGGCGGCGGCCGCGGCCAAGGCACCGGTCAACGCGGCGAAGCTGGTCACCGTCGGCCCCGCCATCACCGAAACCGTCTTCGCGCTGGGCGCGGGCGGGCAGGTGGTGGGCGTGGACGACACCAGCCTGGCGCTGGAGGTCGCCCGGAAGTCGCCGAAGGTGGGCTACCAGCGGGCGCTGTCGTCGGAGGCCATCGTCGCCCTGGGCACGTCGCAGCTGTTGGCGTCCGAGGAGGCGGGCCCCCCGGGCGTGCTCGAGCAACTGAAGACCGTGGGCGTGGACGTGGTGGTGCTGCCGAACAAGCACACCGTCGACGCCACGCGCGAGCGCATCCGGACGCTCGCGCAGCGCCTGGGCAAGGCGGAGCAGGGTGAGGCCCTGGTCAAGCAACTGGACGCGGACCTGCGCAAGGCGCAGGAGCGCACGGCGGCGCGCAAGGACGCGAAGCCGCCGCGGGTCCTCGCGCTGTACGCGCGCGGGGCCAACGTCCTCATGGTGGCGGGCGCCGGGACGGCGGCGGGCGAGCTCGTCACGCTGTCGGGCGGCGTGAATGCCATCGCCGGCTATGCGGGCCACAAGCCGCTGACGGCGGAGGCGGTGGTCGAAGCGGCGCCGGACTTCATCCTCATGCCGGCCAGCTCCCTGGAGCCGGTGGGCGGTGAGGAGGGCCTGTCGCGCACGCCCGGCCTGTCGCAGGTGCGCGGCTGGCGCCTCATCACCGTGGACGACGTCCACTTCATGGGGCTGGGGCCCCACCTGGGCAAGGCCGTGAGCCGCTTGCAGGATGGGTACGCGGCCCCGGCTCGGGGCCGCAAATGAGTGCGTCGGGGATTGCGCCCGTCTCCGCCACCTACCGCACCCAGGAGCCCATCCAGCCAGCCGCCCCGCGTCCGTGGCTGCTGCTGACGGCACTGCTGCTGGGCGTGGTGCTCCTGTCGCTCGCCGTGGGCGCGGTGCCGGTGCCTCTGCTGGCACTGGCGGGCAGTCTGTTGGACCTGGTGGGCCTGGATATCGGCCACAAGTTGGAGTCCGTGCAGCAGGCGGTGCTGCTGTCCATCCGCCTGCCGCGCGTGACGCTCGGCATCATGGTGGGCGCGGTGTTGGCCACCTGTGGTGCCGCGCTTCAGGCGTTGTTCCGCAATCCGTTGGTGGAGCCCGGCCTGCTGGGCACCTCCAGCGGCGCGGCGCTGGGGGCGGTGGCGGCCATCGTCATGGACGTGGCCCTCAGCGCCCACCTGGGCTCGCTGCGGATGCTCGCGGTGCCGGGCGCGGCCTTCCTGGGCGCGCTAGGCGCCACGTTGCTCGCGCATCGGCTGGGTGGGGGCGGCGGTCGCACGGAGACGGCGCGCATCCTCCTGGCGGGCGTTGCCGTCAGCGCGGGGGCGGGCGCGGGCATCGGTCTGCTCACGCAGATGGCCACCGACGCGCAGCTCCGCTCCATCACCTTCTGGACCTGGGGCAGCCTGGGCGGTGCGTCCTGGGACGTGGTGGGGGCAGCCACGCTGCCGTTGCTCATCGCCCTGGGCCTGCTGCTGCGTGAGGCGCGCACCCTCAACCTCCTGCTGCTGGGGGAGCGCGAGGCGTGGCACCTGGGCGTGGATGTCGAGCGCCTCAAGCGCCGGCTCATCCTCGCCGCGGCCCTGGGTGTGGGGGCGGCGGTGTCCGTCACCGGGGTCATCGCCTTCGTGGGCTTGCTGGTGCCCGCGCTGTTGCGGCTGGCGCTGGGGCCGGACCACCGGCGGCTGCTCAGCGCGTCCGCCTTGCTGGGGGCCTCGCTGCTGGTGGGCGCGGACCTGCTGGCTCGCACGGCGGCCATTCCCGCCGAGCTGCCCGTGGGCGCGCTCACGTCCGTGCTGGGCGTTCCTGTCTTCATCGGGCTGCTGTCACGCAAGGGGGCCGCATGAGTCTGGAGGTTCGTGGCATCGAGGTGTGGCGTGGCCGGGGACGGACGCTGGGGCCCATGGACCTGGCCCTGCAGCCCGGCGAGGTGCTGGCCGTCGTGGGGCCCAACGGCGCGGGCAAGTCCACGCTGCTGTCCGCCATGTCGGGCGAGCTGCGGTGCTCGACGGGCGAGGTGCTCCTGGACGGCATTCCCTTGTCGCGTTGGAAGCCGCGGGAGCGGGCCGTGCGGCTGGGCGTGCTTCCCCAGGAGTCGTCGCTGGGCTTCGGCTTCACTGCGCTGGAGGTGGCGCTGCTGGGGCGGAGTCCGCATGCGAGCCGCGCTGAAGGCAGCGCGGACCTGGCGGCGGCGGTGGCGGCGCTCGATGCCACCGACACGCGGCATCTGGCTTCGCGCTCGTATCTCACGCTGTCTGGGGGTGAGCGGCAGCGTGTGCAGTTGTCGCGGGTGCTGGCTCAGCTCTCCGAGCCGCTGGCCTCCGGACACCGCTACCTGCTGCTGGATGAGCCGACGGCGAGCCTGGACCTGGCCCACCAGCACCTCGTGCTGGAGGCGGCGGCACGCTTCGCCCAGGAGGGTGGCGCGGTGCTGGCGGTGCTGCATGACCTCAATCTGGCCGCGCGGTATGCGCACCGGATGGCCGTGCTCGCCGAGGGCCGGGTGGTTGAACTGGGCGCACCGGCGCAGGTGCTCTCCCAGGAACTGGTGGCCCGCGTCTTCGGCCTGCGCGTGCAGGTCGTCGAATGGCCGGGCTCGCCCGGTCCGCTGGTCATCCCGGAGGGCCGCGCGCCGCTGCCTCCCTGAGCACGGACGGAGCCGTGCCCGCTGGATTCAGCTCCTCGCGGGAAAGGCCCTTGGCGCCCGGTGCCCCTCCACACCGCGCGTGATGGCCCAGGGCCTTTCCCGTGGGGGCGCCGTTCCGCCACGCTGGCGGCAGACGGGCAGGGGAGCCGTGGCCTGCCCGGTGCTCCCACGCCGCACGATGGGCGTGCTGTCGTGCCTCTTCACCCCGTCTCCGTTCGGCGGGCGCGGAGGTGCCACGCATTGCGTTTCGAAGCGGCGGTGGTGTGCCTGGGCATCCTCGTGCTGGCGTGCGGGCCGGAGCAGGACGGGCCGCCGTGTGATGCCGCCTGCGCGCCGGAGGACACGGTGTGCCGCGCCCGCGCGTGTGCCTCCGCTTTTCCGGACGAAGCCCTGCGTGCCGCGGCGGATTGTGTCTCCATGCCGGAGGGTGGCCGGTGTCTGGGGACTCGCATCGTGGAGCGGTGCGTGGAGGGCGTGCGCATCCAGGAGGATTGCAGTGCCACCGAGGCCTGCGTGCTGGAGGGCGGAGCCCACTGCTCCGCGGGCGCGGCGTGCCTGGGCGGTGGCTCGCGGTGCTCGGCGGACGGTGTGTGGCAGGCCTGCGTCCAGGGACAGTGGCGGACGCGCGAGTGCGCGGCGGGCTGCGTGGAGACGGAGGGACGTGGCTTCGGGGGTGGAGCGCATCCGCGGCAAGACTCGCAAGCGCCTCGCGCCGCCCGCTCCTGGGCATGCGCATACCACCGGTCCGGGAGCTGGGCTCACGGCGAGGCTTCCCTCGCCCCTGCGCGTGGGCTGGACGGTGGTGGCGTCCTCGTCTGGGCATGTGCGGCTTGTTGCCGAAGTGGAGCGGCGCGCGGGCTTCGAGGTACCCGTTGAGGTGCGGCTCTCGCTTCCAGCCGGCGCCACGCTGACGGAGGGCGCCGTCACCTTCACCGTTCCCGCTGGAGTGGGGAGGGCGTGCTCTCCGTGACGTACGGCGTGGCCTTCGAGACGGGCACGCCGCCCATGGAAGACCTCGTGCTGGTGGCGCATGCGGTGGGCGCGTCCTTGGGCGTGCACGCGGAGGCGCGCCATCGATTCGGTCGGGCGCTCGTGATGGATCGCCAGCCTGTGCCCACGGGACCTGAATTGCCCGCCGTGTTCATGACGGGGGACGGCACGCCTTCTGGCACCACGGACGAGGAGCCCTGACCGCAAGGGGGGGCTGGTTCGAGGCTGGCAGGTCGCTGTTCGGAAATGTCGGGGGGGTGTCCGCTCAAAAGTCCCGACATTTCCGAACAGCGAGCTCGCGAACGGCCTCCAAGGGGGCGCTGCGCCCGCGCGGCGATTGGAGTAGTCACGGACGTGGGTCGTCGTCGAGGAGCCGCATTGGAGACTGCTGCGCTGGTGCTGGTGTTGTCGTCCGCGTTCCTGCACGCGGCTTGGAACGCGCTGCTCAAGCGTCATCCCAATCCGGAAGTGGGCGTGGTGAGCGTCATCTCCGTGGTCATCCTGGCCAGTGGCATCTGGGCGCTGGGGATGCGTGGCCCCGCGTTCTCCAGCACGGAGGGGCTCGTTTGGGCGCTGTGGGCGGGCGTGTGTGAGAGCGTTTACCTCGCGGGGCTCGCGCGGTCGCTGCGTCAGGCGCCACTCGGGCTCGCGTACACGGTGTCGCGTGGTGGCGCGATGCTGCTCGTCTGGCCCGTGTCCGTGGTGTGGCTGGGGGAGGCGGTGTCCCCGTGGACGGTGTCGGGCGTGGCGATGCTCTGCGTTGGGCTCGCGGTGATGAACCTGTCCCGTCCCTCGGGGTCCACGGGGACGGGCGTGACATGGGCGGCCCTGTCGGCGGTGGGAATCGCGGGCTACCACTTGAGCTACAAGATGGCGCTGGGGACGGGCGCGCAGCCTCCTGCGTTGTTCGCCACCGGCCTGCTCGTCGCGCTGCCCGTGCTCATCCTGGAGCGGGGTCGCCAGCAGGGGTGGGCTGCCTTCCGCCGGGAGGCTTTGCTCGCACCGGGGCTTGTCTTGACGGCGGGGCTCATCTCCGCGCTGTCGTTCGGCCTGTTGCTGACAGCGCTGGCGGGGGGCGGGGCAGGAGCGGTGCTGACGCTTCGAAACACCTCCATCGCCTTCGCGCTGGTGCTCGCGGCGCTCCAGGGGGAGCGCCTGGGCCGACGGCAACTGTCGGGCGCCGCGCTCGTCGCCGTGGGCGCGTTGTTGCTCGGCGTGCCAGCGTAGGCGGCGGGTTCACCATGGGACTGCACGGGCGCGATGCCCATACGCTCGCCCGCACGCTCCGCTGGAGCCCGCGCTCGGTCAGTTCATTTCGCGCGCGAGCATCGCGGTGAGACGTCTCGCGAGCGGACTACGGCGTGGGTGCGGACGCCGTCAGCCGCTTCAGTGCGTCCTTCGCATCCGAGTGGTCCGGCTGCAACTGCACGGCCATCTTGTAGGCGTCCCTTGCCTCATCGAGGCGCTTCGTCGCCTCCAGCAACTGCCCGAGTGCGTTGTGCGGCTCGGCGAAGTTCGGGTCCGCCTGCACGGCGTTGCGGAAGGACTTCTCCGCGCCCTTCGTGTTGCCCTGCTTGTACAGCGTGTGGCCCATGTACAGCAGGCCCAGCGAGTGGCGCGGGTCCACCGACAGCACGGACGTCAGAACCTTCTTCGCCTTCGCGCCGTCGCCGCCACGCAGGTAGATGAAGCCCAGCTCCGCGCGAGCCTCCAACTGCGCCGGGTCCTTCGCCACCACCGCCTCGAGCTCCGACACGGCCAGTTCCGGCCGCCCACGCCGCGAGTGGACGATGCCCAGCCGCGCCAGCGCCGCGGTGTCGGCCTCTTCGCCGTCCTTGGGCTTGAGCAGCCCCTCCGCCGCCACATAGTCGCCCATGGCCAGCAGCAGGTCCGCGAGCGCCAGCTTCGCGGCGCGATTGGCGGGGTCCTCGTCCAGGAGGGCCTTGTAGAGCGGCTGTGCCTTCGCGCCCACCCGCTTCTGCGCGTACACATCCGCGAGCGCCAGCCGGTTCTCCGGCGTGGGAGAGAGCTTCACACCCGCTTCGTACTCGGCGATGGCGCCATCCAAGTCACCCTTGGCGCGCAGGGCCTCGCCATAGGCGGCGCGGGCGCTCGCATCCTTCGGGAAGGCGTCCACGGCCGTCTTCAGGGTGGCCACCGCTTCGTCCGCCTTGCCCAGGCTGAGCCACGCGCGAGCAAGTCCCTGGTACGCCTCCGTCGTCTTCTTCCCGTCCTCGGCGCTCTTCTCGATGGCCTTCTTGAAGGCCTCCACGGCCTGCTTCTTCTTGCCCTGCGTCAGGTACAGGTGGCCCAGTTGCGTGTACGGCCCGCTGGACCGCTGCGGCTCCAGCACCACGGCCTTTTCGAAGGCCTTCAAGGCCCGGACGTTGTCACCGAGCTGGTAGTACGCCAGCCCCAGGTTGAAGTGCGCCTCGGCGAACTTCGGGTCCGCGGCGATGGCCTTGAGGAAGGCGTCGGTGGCCTTGCGCGGGTCGCCCTTCTCGTTGAACGCCACGCCCATGTTGTTGTGCGCGCTGGCGTGCTTGGGGTCGGCGGCGAGCGTGCGCTGGTACTCGGCGATGGCGCCGTCCAGGTCGTTCTCCCGCATGAGGAGCACGCCGAGGTTGTAGTGCGCCTCGGTGTCACCCAGCTTCTGCCGGGTGGCCTCGCGCAGCGTCTCCTTGGCCTCGCCGTTGAGGCCCTTCTCCGCCAGGGCCTTGCCCAGATTCACGCGGGCCACGTTGAGCTTCGCGTCCAGCTTCAGCGCCTCACGGTAGGCCTCGATGGCGTCGTCCGTGCGGCTGGCGCGCTGCAGGGCCTCGCCCAGGTTGAAGCGCAGCTCCGCGTCCTGGGGGGCCAGCTCCACCGCCACCGCGTACTGGCTGATGGCCACGTCGCGCTCGTCCAGTACGCGCGCCAGCAGGCCGCGCTCGGCCCGGAGGGTGGACTCCTCGGGGAAGGCGGCGATGGCCGTGTCCAGCACCGTGCGCGCCTGCTCCGGCTCACCGGACAGCCGCAGCGCGCGGGCCAGGGCCAGCTTCGGCGGAATGAGGTCCGGCTCCTGGGCCACCAGCTTCTTCAGGGGCGCCACGGCCTTCCTCGGCGTGTTGAGCGCGAGGAAGGCGGTGCCCAGGCGGTACAGGGCGTCCGCGTCGTCAGGGGACTCGGCCAACCGCGCGCTCTCCACGGCGGCGGTGCGCTCGAGCGTGGCCGTGTCGGGCTCGGCGGCCTGCGCGGTGAGGAGCTGGAGCACCAGGAAGCTGGCAGTCTTCATTATAGGTTCTCCACGTAGGGACTCGCGCGCGCGTCGAAGGTCTTCTTCGCGAGCGCCGCCTTCTTCGCCTCCCACGCCTCCCGCGCCGTCTTCTCTTCCTTCTCGTCTCCAGCGAGCTCGGCGCGTTCTTCCTTCACCTCCGCCTTGCACTCGGAGACCTGCTCCTCGAATTCCTTCTGGTCCAGCCGCTCGCTGCCCTCGACCTTCGCCTTTCGGGCGGCCTGCAGGCGGGCCAGCTCGAACTCGGCGAAGGCGCAGCGCAGCGCCAGCCGCTCCACGTCCCGCAGGCCCACGCTGAGCCGCTGCCGGGCGCGCAGGTACTCCACGCGGGCCTCGGCCTCGGCGATGGCCAGCTTCGCCACCTCGCGGGACACCTCGTCCGACGCGCGGTCCACTTCATCCTCCGCGGCTTCCTTGCGGGAGCGGGCGCGGCGGATGTTGTCGCGGGCGCGGCCAATCTCGTTGTCGGCCTCGTCCACCTTGTCGATGGCGAGCGCGAGGTTGTTCTCCGCCTCCAGCAGCTCGATGCGCGCCTCGTACGGGAGCTTCTTCTCCAGCGAGTCGGGCACGCGCATGTTGTAGCTGGCGCCGCACGCGGAGAGCAGGGGGAGGGTGAGCAGGACAAAGCGCTTCATGGAACCGTCGCCTCGAAGCTTCCGAAGATGGTGCGCCCGGAATAGGTGTGGGTGCCGTTGACGAACGTGACGTGGAACTCGCCGGAGATGCGCTGGCCCTGCTGACTGGGAAGGGCCTTCACCTTCAGCCCACCCACCCGCAGCTCCGGGAAGGTCCGCGCCGGCTCATCCAGCACGTTGCGGCCAATGGCGCCGCGCTGGGCACCGTTGGCCAGGACTTCCGCCAGGTTGACGTCCAGCGAGCCGGTGTAGCCCTCCGGGAGCATGTCCTGCACCCGGGCGCTGACCTTCAGCACCGTGTTGGTGCCCGTGCCCTGCTGGGTGACGAAGTTCACCGCCAGCTCACCTTCGGCCAGCTGCGCCTCCGCGCGGTCGTAGCGCAGGTCGAGCAGCGAGGTCACGCTGCCCTCCAGCCTCCCGCCCTCGTCGCCACAGGCGCAGAGGGCGGCGGTGAGCAGGACGCCGAGCCACGATGCACGCGCGGGCCTCACTTGCATGCCTTCCACCCGCCATCCACGTCGTTGCCGCCCAGCGAGGCCACGTCCTTGAGCACGGCCAGCTCGCGGCGGGCGCCGTCGACGTCACCGAAGCGGCAGCGCAGCGCGGCCAGGTTGAGGCGCGCCTTGCCGAAGGTGGGGTCGGAGTCCATGGCGCGGCCGTATGCCTCGCGCGCGCCCATGGCGTCACCCATGTGGAGCAGCGCCAGACCCAGCGCGGAGTGCGCCGAGGCCCGCGTGTCCTGCAGCTCCGTGACGCGGCCCAGGGTGAGCTGCGCCATGCCGTACTGGCGCGCGTCCAGGTAGGCCAGACCCAGCGCCTCCAGCGCCTCCGCGTTGAGCGTGCGCTCGGCCTTCTTGCGCAGCTCCTCCAGGGACGCCGGCTGCGTGGGCGTGCCCGGCTGCGGCACCGGCAGCGCCGCCGTCTCCGTGCGAGCGCGGCAGCCCACCACCGCGGCGCTGAAGACCTCCAGGGACTCGGCGCGGGACAAGCAGGCCTTGAACGCTTCGTCGGAGCGCGCCTTCAGCGGCGTCACCTGCTCCTTCACCGCGGCCCGGAACTGCTGCGCCTCCGCGGCGGACAGGCCGGCGGGAACGGCCGTGCCTTCCACCACGTCCGCGATGTGGCCGTACGCGAGCGCCAGCTTCCACAGCGAGGCCACCGCCCACTCGGCGTAGCCCAGCGACGCGGCCTGCGTGTAGATGCCCTCCATGCTCTGGAGCGCGGCGACCTTCTCCTCCACCTGGTCCGCGGGAAGGTCCCTGTAGCCGCGGTAGAGGATTTCGCCCAGGTACCACAGGCCCTTCGCCGCCTCCTCGGTGCCGCCGTTGGGGCCCTGCACCGCGGTGGTGAGGGTGGCGATGAGCGCGTCGGCGGGCGCGGTGGGCGCCGTGGTGGCCTGCACCTCGGCCAGCACCGCCGCGGCGGCGGCGCTGTGGCGGTCCATCTTCAGCGCGGTCTCGGCCGCCGTCTTCGCGCGGGCGTAGTCCTTCTGCTTCAGCCGCGTCTCCGCCAGCATCACCAGGACTTCCGCCTTGCGCGCGCCGGCGATGTCGGCGGCGGCCTCCAAGTCACGCGCCGCCTCCTTGTGCTCGCCCAGCGCCATGCGCAGCCGCGCGCCGGCCAGCCAGCCGTCCACGGCGGCGAAGTCGCCACCCAGCTTCTGTCCCACCTGTTCGAACCAGCCCGCCGCCTCGCCGAACGCCGCGGCCTCCGCCGCGTGCCGGCCCAGCGTCAGCAGTACGTCCGACAGGTACTGGCTCTTCGGGTAGTCCTGCACCAGCTTCGTGCCCAGCTCGCGCTGGGCCTGCATGTCACGCTTCTCGCGCGCCGCGGTGAACGCGCCGTAGAGCGCCTTCTCGCCGATGTCGGAGTTCTTGTTCTCGTCGGCGACCTTCACCAGACCCTGGATGACGTCGCCCGTCTCCTGGGCGCTCTGCAGGGCCAGCTCATCCAGCGCCTCGGCGCGGCTCTGGGTGAGAATCTTCTGCACGTCCGCGCGGAAGCTGGCCGGCAGCGGCGCGCCCAGCAGCTTCTTGCCCGTCTCATCCAGGCCCTTGAAGTCGTTGAGCTGCCGCAGGCTGTCCAGCGCCAGGTTGCCCGCGATGGGGGCTTCCTTGTGCTGCGGGTGGCTCAGCGCGAAGGCGGTGAACAGCTCCGCGGCCTTCGGGTACTCGCCGTCCTCGTAGTAGGCGCGGGCGATGTTGAACTTCACCACCAGGGCATTCTCACTGCGGGGGTAGCGCGACACGAAGTCGGCGCCCAGCAGCTTCATGGCCTGACGCGCGTCCGCCACCTCGAAGGCGTTGCGCGTCTGCGCCTCCTCCGGCTTGAGCGTGGAGAAGTGCGCCAGCAGCGCGGCGTTGAGGGCTTCCTCCTCACCCTTCGCGTCCTTGGCCTTCACATGGTAGCGGGCCAGCTCCTCGAACTGGCGCGCGGCCTCGGGGTACGCGTTGGCGGAGTACAGCGCGTCCGCGCGGTTCTTCATCATCGTGCGCACGTGCTGCTCGGGCCGGAAGAGGCCCAGGTAGGCCTGATAGGCCTCCGCCGCGCTCACGTAGAGCGCCTTGTCGTTCTTCTTCTGCGCCTCCACGTGGAGGAGGGTGGAGAGGTCGCGCGCCATCTCCTCCAACTCCACCAGGTGCTTCTTGCGCTCGGCCTCCGCCAGCTCGGGGTCCGTCTTGCTCTGCACCGCGGCGCGCACGAGGATTCTCAGGTCCTCGGCGTCCGGCAGCACCTTGCCCTTGGAGGCCTTGATGGCGTCGTAGAGCTTCTGGCCGCGCTCCAGGTCCAGCTCCGGGTCGTGCTGAATCTCCATCAGCTTGCGCAGCGCGGGGATGGCCCACTCGTACTGCTGCTTGATGAAGTAGCGGTTGCCCAGCTTGTCCAGCGCGAGCGCGTAGGTGGCGCGGCTGTCGCTGAGCTTCTCGAAGTAGTTGAGCGCGCCCTTGGGCGGCTTGGCCTCGGTGTAGCTGTAGACGAGGTCCAGCAGGGCCTCGCGCTTGACGTTGAGCGCCTTCTTCACGTCCACGCCGGGCAGCGGCGCGCTGGCGGCTGCGGCCTCGAAGAAGGTGACGGCCTCCGCGTGCTTGGCCTGATTCACGCGAATCCAGCCCATCTTGTAGCGGGCCAGGTCGTGCACCGGTGAGGGCGGGGCCTCCAGGATGGCCTGGTAGTGCTTCTCCGCCTCACCCAGGTCGGCCTTGTCGAAGAAGTGGTCGCCCAGAATCTGCTCCGCCTCCAGGCGCAGCGGACTGCCGGGGAACTTGCGCGTCAGGTCGCCGAGCGTCTTGAGCATCTCGTCGAACTGGCCCAGCTCGCGCTGTTCGTGCGCCAGGTAGAACGTCACCTGGTCGCCGTCCTTGAAGTCCGGGTACTCGCGCAGCAGCCGGTAGTACATCTGCACGGCCTTCTGCTTCAGCAGCCGCGTCTCCGGGGACACGATGGCGCCGCTGGCCCCCTCCGGCCGGGACTCGGCCTGGAGGTAGTACACGTAGCGGCTCTTCTCCACGTAGAGCTCGGCCAGCCGGAACTGGAGGTCCGGCAGGTAGGGCGCGTTTCGGCTCTTGGAGATGAGGCGCTCCGTCTCGCCGATGGCGCGGTCCACCTTGAAGATGTCGCGCTTGAGCTTGGCGATGAGCTCGTCGCGCTCCTTGGCCTTGGAGACAATCGGGTTGATGCCCGGGCCGGGACGTCCAGCGCCACCCGGGGCGGCCGCGAGCATCGCGGCGGCAATCAGGCCCGTCAGGTGGCCGGTCATGGCGTCTCCTCGATGCAGCGGCTGTCGATGCGGACCCGGTAGGAGCGCAGCTCGTCGTTCCAGTACTCGCCGTCGAAACGGTAGGCCGTTTGCGTGGGCGACAGAATCTGCTCGTCCTCCGGCGCGACTATCCGCGCGCCCTTCTTCACGCGCTCGTACAGCTTCAGGCCCACTTCGTACTCCATCAGGCGCACCTGCTCGGCGGCCCGCAGCAGCGTGTCCGCTTCCTGGCGGACGGCCTCGGCCAGCCGCGCGTCATGGACGCGGACCGCCTCGGCGCGGGACAAGTCATAGAGCTTCGTCAGGTGCGAGAAGAGCCGGTCGCCGAAGCTGCCGGCGTAGCGGCCCAGCCGCTCGCCCTCCAGCTCCAACGTCTCCAGGAAGCGCGCGGCGCGCTGGGTGCTTCCGTGGGCGTTGGCGGCGCGGCGCAGGCGCACGTCCTGGGTGAGGTCCTCGCGGCTGCGCACCGCCTCCAGCGAGTCCGCGAAGCGCCGCGTCAGCTCCTTGGCGGCGCGCTTGGCCGGCAGGTAGTGGCACAAGTCACGGTAGATGAGCGCGCGCAGCAGGTACTTGTCCGGCAGGAACTCGTCGCGGAAGGACGGCGCGTCCAGCGTGGTGAGGATGCCCAGCGACGCGCGCAGCTCGCCCAGCTTGTAGCGGGTCCACGCCTCCTCCAGGTAGAGGCTGGCGCGGCCCGGGTCCAGCTCGGGCAGCTTCACGCGGTCATACGCCTCCAACGCGCCCTGGAAGTCCTTGCGCTCGTAGCGCAGGCGCGCCACCGCCAGCGCCGCCTCGTTGCGCGCCTCGCGGGTGAGTTTCTCGTCCTCGGACAGCGCCAGGAAGTCGGAGATGATTTCGTCCGACGGCTCCTTCACCTGCTTCAGGCGGGTGACGAGCAGCGCGAACTTCGCGCGGCTGGCCTCGGCGCTCGTCTCCGACAGCTTGGCGAAGTGGGTGTTGGCCCAGCGCTCGTTGCCCACGCGCAGGTCCACCAGGCCCTGCTGGTAGTGCGCATAGGCGCCCGTGTCTTCCGGGAGGAAGCCCAGGTCCAGCGCGCCGAACACCTGCTCGTCAATCATCACCTCGTCGTGCGGCCGGTCCGTCAGCGCCTTGAGCGTGTCCAGGGCGCGGGGCAGCACGTTGGGGTTGGAGCGCTCGCGCGCGATGCGGGCCAGGTACGAGGCCCCCGCGTGCGTCAGCCCCAGGTCGATGAGGCTGCGCGCGAGGAAGTACTGGCCCCAGGCGTAGTTCTCGTCCGTCTTGGGCGCGGCCTGAAGCCAGGCGTGGAGCGGACCGGCGGCGTCGCGCGGCTTGCCGTCGAAGTAGTCCTTGAGCGCCTTGTCGAAGACGGCCGGGTCCACCTTCTGCGGCGCGGGCGGCGGGGCTTCCGCGGCCGCCGCGGGGGCGTTCGCGGCGGGCTTGGCGGCGTCGGGCGCATCGGCCTTGGCGTCGGCGGGGGCCGGAGCCTTTCCTCCCGCCGGAGGCGTGCCCTGCGCGGGAGCGGGGGACGTGGGCTGCGCGGCGGCCGGAGACTGCGCGGCGGCGGGCGCTGGAGACACGAGGAGCGCGGCGCTGGTGAGCGCGGCGATGAGCGAGCGGGAGGTCATTCCGTGGCGCCGAAGTTGAACGCGGTTCCGAACTGGATGAGGGGCACCTGGATGACGCGCGTGGCGCCCGTGAAGACGGTGTTGTTCGTCACGTCCAGGCGCAGCGACAGCGTCTTGCCGGTGAAGAGGCGCAGGCCGAGCCCCACGTTGACGGCGGGCCGGAAGCCGCCGTCGCGGTCGAGCTTCACCACCGTGCCGCCGCCCAGCAGGAAGGCCTCGATGTGCAGCACTGACTCATTGAGGAAGGCCATCTTCCCGTAGAGCGGGCTCCAGATGAGGTCCGAGCCCACCATCCACTGGACCTGGTCCTGGAAGGCCGCGGCGTTGGGGGACGTGTTGAAGTCGCGCTCGAGCTGGCGGCGCAGGCTCGTCTGGAGGTTGTAGCTGTACGTGCCGCGCCCGACCTGCCACGCGAAGGTGTCAGTGAAGTGGTACGTGTACCCGACGGTGCCCACCAGGCCCTTGTAGTAGGCGTTGGCCGGCAGCACGCCGACGCCGAGCAGCAGCTCGTGGTGCATCCGGAATCGCCGCTCCTGGATGGCGGACACTGCGCCGGGATTCTCCAGCGCCTCGGCCTGCGCGCGGACGAGTCCGGGCGTCAGCAGCAAGAGGATGAGCAGGGCGTATCGCACGGTGGGGGCTTCCTGGGGGAGGACGGGAACGGACGCGCGGACTGAGGCCACGTCAGTAGCCGACCGAGTTGAAGAGGAACGGGTAGGTGATGATGACGACGCCACCCTTGGGGGAGGGGAACGTCCACGACTTCAGCTTGGAGAGGATGCAGGACTCGACGGAGGCATTACGCAGCGTGGAGGACTTCGTCTTGGCGGCCACCACGCGGCCGTTCGTGCCGATGGTCCACTCCAGCACCACCTTGCCCGCAAGACCCGGGTCCTTGAGCAGCGCGCGCTCATAGCAACCGTGCACCTCGTGCAGGTTGCTGTTGATGACGCGCGCCACCGCCTCACGGTCCACCGTGCCCTGCGTGGAGGCGATGCTGCGGGCCGTGGCGCGGGTGACGGTGCCGCCCACCTTGCCCTTGCCCACGCCGCCCGCGCCCAGCGCGCCGATGCCGCCGCCGCCCTTGCCGCGCAAGAGCTCCGCGCCCAGCGTGGCGCCGCCGCCCTTGCCGCCGCCGCCCAACCCGAAGGTGCCCAGGCCGGCGTTGGCGATGGGCGCCTTCCCGATGAGGCCGGACAGCTTGTAGTTGGAGTTCTTCACGTTCTTGCTGCCGGGGCCACTGCCGAGCTTGTCCACGGCGGCGAGCAAATCGTTGGTGGCGGGCCCCGCGGCGGACAGCTTGGCCAGCGCCTTGAGCGCCTTGTTCTGCGGCGGCGCGGCGGCGGCCACCGCCTGCTCGGGCTGCTTCGGTGGCGGCGGCGTCTTTTCCACCGGCTTGGGCGGCGCCTTCTCCGCCACCTTCTCCTTGGTGGGCTTCTTCGCCTGCTCCTTGATGGCCTCCAGCTTCTTCTTGGCCTCTTCCTTCTTCTTCGGCTCGGGCGCGATGAGACGCAGCGCCACGGGCGGCAGGCTCTTCTGCTGGAAGTCCGCCACTTCTTGCCGGTGCGGCTTCATGACCAGGAACGCGGCCATGGCGGAGGCGAAGAGGCCCAGGCACGTCAGCGTCAGCCAGGGCAGGCCCTTGAGCGGGTTGACGAAGACGCGCGCGGGCTTGGGCGCGGCGTAGGCCACCAGGGACATCTGCCCCTGCGTCAGGCGCGCGGCGGTGCCCTCGCGCAGCGTGAGGAAGCGGCGGCTGCCGTCGGACTCCAGGGCCGCGCCGGTGACAGGGGTGAAGCGGCCGTCACCGCTGCTCTTCTCCACGTCGGTGCCCGGCGGCACGAAGAGGCGGAAGGCGTTGTTGAGCGGCTCGGCCAGCGTGAAGGGCGCGCCCTCCGGCAGCGTGAAGCCCCACAGGGGCATGGCCCCCTCGAGGTCCAGCGAGGCCTGCACCGGCTTCTTCTTGTCCGGCGCGAAGCGGCGCGCGTCGCGGCGGACGGCGCCCCAGTACAGCTCCAGGTAGAGCTGCGCGGTGCCCTTGCCGGGCGCGATGCGCGGCGCATGCGTGGGCCGCGTCAGCGTGCGCTGCTCCTCCAGCAGCGGCCCCGTGGGCTTCGGGAGCGGGTCGAGGGCGAGGTCCGCCATCAGCTCGTCCGCGAACTGCATGCCCGGGTTGGCCACGGGGGCCGGCTCTGGCGCGGCCCTGCGGCGGACCGAGGGCACCGTGCTCGCCGGTACGCCCGCGGGAGCCTGCTGCGCTCCAGGCACGGGGATGAGGGCGGGCTGTGCCTGCGGGAGGCCATGTGCGTGGTCGCCAGCGGCGCGGACGGCGGCCTGCTGCGCCACGGGGGGAACCACGGCCACCGCGGGCACGGGTTGCGCCGGCGTGGGGAAGGCCACCTGCGTCGCCACGTGGACGGGAGGAACCGCGGCCACCTGCTGTGGCACGCGCGCGGCGGGCATGGTGGCGGACAGCGGCGGGACGCCCGTGGCCGGACGGAGCTGCCGCGCGGGCGCGGCGGAGGGCGGAGGGGCCGCGGGCGCGGCGGCCTGCGGCGGCGCGGCGAACGGCGTGGGCGCCTGGGCCGCGCCGAGCAGCGCAGCGACCTCGGGCGGCGGCTGCGGCTTGGCCTCTTGCGGCTTCTGCGACAGCACGCGCGTCTTCAGGATGAAGGGGCCACAGAGGACCTCATCCACCGGCCGGATTTCACAAGCGGAGACGCGGTGGCCGTTGACGAAGAGCCCCGTGCTGGAGCCCGCGTCCTGCACCGCCGCGCGGCCGTTCTGGAAGTAGAGCAGGGCGTGCCGCGGCTCCACGGACGGGTCATCCAGGCGCAGGTCGGAGGATGGATCCGAGCCGAGCGCATAGGTGCCCGGGACGAACACCTCGGTGCCCACGAGGAGACCGTCGCGGAGGATGACGACTTGCAGGACGCTGGGCTGGCCGCTCAACGGTGACGCTCCATTCAAGGGCTGGGGGGCGGTGCTGCCCTAGGGGTCGTACACCGTGGAGAGCGTTTCGGAGCGGAAGCTCTCCCGCTCGCGGATCATCGACCGCGTCTTCAGTTCCTTGCGGTCATAGAGGTACACGGCTCCGGACTTGTTCGTCTGTCCCTGGATGAGCCGGTCATCGAAGTCGATGCGCGCCGGGCCTCGCTGCGGCAGCGCGCTGGAGGCGCCCGTGGCCGCATCGCCCGTCACGGGGTCCACTACGGCGGAGCCCTTGGTCTCGATTTTCGGCGGCGTCTTGGAGGCCGCCTTCTTGGCGGGCTTGGACTTCGCCTGGCGCGAGGTACGGCCACGGTTCTGGGCCCAGGCTTCGGCCGGAGCCGCCAGCGTACCGACGCCGAGGAGCTGGGCGACAGCCATGCAGAGGAGGAAGCGTCGCATCATCAACAGGTTAAGCGATGCGTGTACCGAGCTGTCAACGCACACTCCGGCGCGCGCATGTGACGCTGTGCGCGCCCAGGTGTAGAGGGCACTCCACCCCATGTGGGGCGCGTCCACCACGGTGAGGCGGGATGTTGCCGGGACGCTGGAAAGATGGCGTGCGGTGCTGCGTTTCGAGCTCGCCGGGCTGATGGGTAACCGAGACATGAATTCATCCCCGCACGGCGGGGGATGGGGGATGCTCCCGCGCGGATGCTACGGGCGCGGATGAGCAGGAACCGCAGGCGTGCGGTGCTGGCGGTGCTGAGCGTGACGATGGTCGCCACGGGCGTGGTGGTGCATCGGCTCCGTGAAACAGCCGCACCCGCTCCGGTATCCGCCGCCGCGCGTCCTGTCTTGTCGTCCGTGGGGCCTCGGCTCACGAGCAATGAGACATCTCAGCCGCTCTCCATCCAGGGGGAACGGCTGGTGCCGGGGCTGTCGCTGGCGCTGGGCCCTCCGCTGTCGCTGCGCCTGCCGTTGACGGTGGTGGATGACACGCACGCCTATGCGCGGCTGCCCGCGGGGCTCCGTCTGCCGGAGGATGCGCCGCAAGCGGTGGTGGAGGCGCGGCTCGTCGGGGCGGACGGCACCGAGTCGGAGGGCTCGGGGCGGCTCACGGTGGTGAATGACGCGGCCTTCACCGACCTGACGGTGATGGTGCCCGCGCCGGATGGACGGACGCTCTTCATCGCTTCGCCGCCCACCGACACGGTGTTCGCGCTGGAGGTCGACACCGGGCGCGTGTCGCGGCTGGCCACGGGAGACGGTCCCTCCGCGCTGGCGGCCTGGACGGATTCGGACGGCCGGCCCTGGCTGGGCGTAACGCACCGGTATCAGCCGGAGCTGTGGCTGTACGCGCTGGACGCGCTGGACGCCGCGCCTCGGGTGCTGCCCGCGCCGCTGGGGGCCGAAGGGCTGACCGTGGATGGCCGGGCCGGCGTGGCCTTCGTGGCCGAGCGTGTGCGGGACCAGGTGCAGGCGCTGTCACTGGCGGACGGGCGCGTGCGGTGGTCGGCGCCGGTGGACCCCAACCCCCGGGCGCTGGCGCGGTGGAAGGACCTGCTGGCGGTGGGCAGCCTCCAGACGGGGCAGTTGGAGTTGCTGCGGCAGGAGGATGGGGCGCTCGTCGCCGCGGTGGCGCCGGGCCCAGGGGTGTCCATTGTCGGGGGCAACACCGAGCGCTTCCGCGAGCAGGTGATGGGCGGCAAGGCGCCGCGCTTCCTGGTGGCGAGCGAGCGGCTGGGGCACGTCTTCATGTCGAGCCTGGGGCCGAACGTGGGGCCCAATCCCCAGCGCATGGAGGTGAGCGCGAACAGCGGTGTGTCGGTGGTGGAGCCCTCGCGGGGCACCTACGTGCGGCACCGGGGCTTCGGCGCGGGCGGCACGGAGGGGTTGGCGCTGGACGACGGCGCGGGACTTCTCTACGCGGCGGACGTGGGACTGGGGCTCGTGCGGGTGCTGGATGCGCGAGCGCTGGTGTCGGGGGACGCGCCCGCCCGGCGCGCGGTGCTCCAGGAGGTGACGGTGGCGCCGCCTGAAGGCACGCCGCGCATCCGTCCGCCGGAGGACTTCGGGGTCCGGGGCAGGGCGGGCGAGGCGCTCCATTCGGGCCCCAGCGCGCTGGCGCTGTCACCTGACGCGCGCACGCTGTATGTGCTGAACCGCTTCACCCGGACGGTGGCGGTGGTGGACGTGCGCGAGGCGAAGGCGGGCAAGGCGCGGGTGGTGCGTCAGCTTCCGGTGGAGACATCTCGCGCGCAGGCCAAGCGCCGGCTGGGGCAGGTCCTCTACTACGCGGACCTGGGGCGCACGGGCATCACCTGTGACGGCTGCCACATCGAGGGCCATACGGGAGGCATCTTCTACGAGAAGACGCAGCCCAACCGCATCTACCGCTCCACGACGCTGCGAGGCAGCCGCGACACGCCGCCGTACTTCACTCCCGCCAGCCACATCAGCCTCGTGGACACGGTGCGCTTCGTGGGCGCGCGCAACCGCTTCCGCAACCCGGACCCGTCGCCGTCGGAGGTGGAGGCGCTGGCCCTCTTCAACGCGCTCATCGTCACCCCGCCCAACCCCCATCGCGGCGAGGATGGTGCCCCGCTGGAGACGGTGGCGTTGCCGGACGGAAGGGTGGGGCGGCCGGCGCGAGGCCGCGCGCTGTTCGAGGGCAAGGGCGCCTGTGCGACGTGTCACCCGGCGCCGCTCTATACGTTGGATCAGGACCTGGCCACGCGGGGCCGGTACCTCGAGGTCGGCACGCCGGTGGCGCTGCCGCTGAGACTGGAGCAACAGGACCTGGTGCCCGGCGCGGCGACGCCTTCCCTGGTAGGGGCGTGGGACGTGTGGCCCCTGCTGACGAGCGCCACCGCCGGTTACGGGGTGAAGGACAACCGGCTCGTGGTGGAGACGCGCTTCGCGCTGCGCGCGCTGCTGGAGACGTCCGGGCCCCAGCATGGCGATGCCCGCGCGCTCACGCCGGAAGAGCGCGATGACCTGTTGGCGTTCCTGCTCACGCTGTAGGCCGTCACCTGGCTGCCCATACCCGGAGGACACCGGGATTCACGGCGCCTCTGGGTGTCTCCGCGCCGTTCCACGGGGGGCCGAATTGTCGGTCCGTGCTGTGCCACTTGAGCGGTGCTTACAGGCTTCGTGTCACCAGCGCTTGCGTTGTCACCGGGGCCTAAGGTGTAGAATCGGACTGATGCGCGCCCTCACGCGGTCCGTCTGGCTCATTCCCGTGCTGTTGCTGTCGTGTTCCGACGCGGGCCTCTACGCGCTCAATGGCCGGGCCCTGGCGGGAAGGACCGCGCCAGCTTCGCCGGTACCGTCTGCGTTCCGCTCGCGGGCGGCGAGGCCTTTCCCACGAAGGTGATTTTCGCGCTCCAGGGCGGCGAAGGCGTCGAGCGCGAGGTGGTGGGTTACGCCACCGAGGCGCTGTCCACGCTCTCCAGCCGCTTCTCCGGCCCCTTCGTCCAGTTTGGCCTCGTCGCGTACCACACGGTGGCGACGGGCCTGCTGGGCAGCTTCTCGGATGCGTCCGACTTCCAGGCCGCGTTGCCGCGCTACGCCACCTACCAGGAGTCCGGCCCGGTGAGCGTCCGCGCCGCCCTGCGGCTGGCCAAGACGCTGCTGTCGGGCGACATGCAGACATCCTGCCGCGGCGAGGTCGCCCGCACGCGCTACGTCATCGTCGTCGTGGTGCGCAGCCAGGACACCAGCTGCGCCAACCCGGCCTTCAACGTGGGGCTCGACTCGCGTTGCAGCGCGCTGGGCAACACGTCGGCGTGCAGTCAGTGTGAGCTCACCGCCGTCACCGGCGAAATCAAGGCGCTGGCCTCGCAGTTCAGCGCGGGCGAAGTGGTGGTGCAGCCCATCTACGTGCGCGGCGAGACGCCAGACCCCATCACCCGCCAGCACGTGGCCGCCATCGCCAACGCCGGCGGCACCGAGCCGCTGGAGACGGACGCGGCGGGCCTGTCGGGCACCCTCACCAACATCCAGTACGCCGCGCGGACCAACACCCTCAAGCTCAAGCGCTTCTTCGCCTACAACCGCAACGTGGTGGTGCGCGCCGGGCAGGTGCTCGTCGACAGCGACGGGGACGGCCTTCCCGACGAGGATGAGGTGCTGATGGGCACCGACCCCCTGCGCCAGGACACGGACCAGGACGGGTTGATGGACGGTGTCGAGGTTCGCATGGGCCTGGACCCGCTCCAGCCCGACGTCATCAACGGCTGCAGCGTGTCCCTGGACGAGGACGGCGACCGGCTCAACACCTGCGAGGAGCGCGTGCTGGGCACCAACGCCTGCATCGGCGACACGGATGGGGATGCGCTTCCAGACCTGGTGGAGGCGTTGGCGATGACGAACCCGCTCATCCCCGAGGACCTGCTCGACACGGACCGCGACGGCATCACCAACGTGGCGGAGGTGGAGGCGCACGGAGACCCGCTCAGCGCCGACCTCGACTTCCACCGCGAGCGCGGCTACGGCTACGAGCTGGTGGAGACCACGCCCACCGTGGATGGCCGCAGCTGCTACCAGGTCCGCGTGGAGAACGTCACCGTCGTCCCCACCCGCGAGCGGCCACACCCCTTCATTCCGGGCGAAGTCATCAAGGCGGGCACCAACGAGGTGTACCTCTACCTCCAGGCCGGCCGGGACAATGATCCACGGGGCGCGGGCATCGGCTCGCTCCTCATCCAGGAAATCCAATACAGCGAAGAGGGGGGCCGCCTGCCGGCGGGCATCATCCCCCTGGAGCCCGACACCTTCATCCCGGGGACCTGAAGCCCTCCCTTGGATGTGGGGTCTACCCCTCGCCTCCACTGGGGAGTCCCCCCCACATCTTCTGTTCGACGCGTCCCTGCTTGTGCCCAACCCGCTGACATTCCAGGGCTTCCTCCAAGTGTCTGGTACGGATCGTTCCTTGCTAGGCGTCCGGTGTTGAAAGGAGTCACCATGACACGCGCTCGTTTCGCTTCAGCCCTCACGCTGGGGGCCTTCCTCGTCCTAGGCCCCACGGGGGCGCTGGCACAGTCCAACAACAACCCCGACAACCCGGAGTGCCTGGGCGACCGGTGCGGCATGCCGCTGGAGGTCGGCGGTGGCTGTGGTTGCGGCGCGGGCGGCAGCATCTGGGTGAACTACACGGACGACGGCGACACGCTGTCGTACACGGACGACGCGGACGGCGACGGCCGCGCGGATGACCGCGACAATTGTCCCTTCGTCTCCAACCGCGACCAGGCGGACGACGACGGTGACGGCGTGGGCAACGCCTGCGACAACTGCCCACGCTCTCCAACTTCCAGCAGCGCGACGCGGACGGCGACGGCATCGGCGACGACTGCGACCCGGACCAGGACAACGACGGCCGTCCCAACGCGGAGGACAACTGCCCGCTGGTGCCCAACCCGAACCAAGAGGACCTGGACAAGGACGGCCAGGGTGACGTCTGCGATCTGGACGACGATAACGATAGCTGGCTCGACGGCGAAGACAACTGCCCCCGATTCGCCAATGTCGATCAGACGGTGATGCCCGAAGACATCACCGTGTGCCGCGTGGACGCGGACGGCGACAACATCTCCGACAGCAGCGACAACTGCCCCGGCGTGCCCAACCCCGACCAGCGTGACACGGACGGTGACGGTGTCGGCGACGCGTGCGACCCCGACATCGACGGCGACAGCGTGCTCAACACGCAGGACAACTGCCCCGCCGTCGAAAACCGCGACCAGCGCGACGACGACCGTGACGGCATTGGCGACGCGTGCGACACGCGCTACTGCCTGGTGACGAACCCCGAGCGCCCCGACGACTGCCTGGACCCGAAGTCGCCGTTCACCGTCAGCGCCGGTGGCCTGTTCCGCACGGACAAGGCCGGCATCACCATCCGCCCGCCGCTGTTCGCCAACCGCAACGGCGCGGCCATGGAGTACGAGTGGGTGGTGGTGAAGCGTCCCTCGGGTTCCACCGCCGTGGTGGAGCGTCCTCAGGGCGCGGTGACGCTCAGCCGCGACTGGCAGTACATGTACGTCGACGGCAGCGTGCCCACCTTCGTTCCGGACAAGAAGGGCGAGTACCAGCTCCAGCTGACCGCGCGCCTGGCCTTCTCCGACCGCGTGTTCCCCGACCAGCGCGTGTCCGCCTCCACCCTCACGGTGCTCGTGGGGGATGACTCGGAGGAGGGCAACAACTGCAGCTCGGTGCCCGCGGGCTTCAGCGCCACCGCCCTGGGCGCCGCGCTGCTCAGCGTGCTGATGCGCCGCCGCCGTCCCCAGCAGTAACCTCGCAGCCCCCCCCACCAGGAGGTCCCTTCCGCATGCGCCGCTTCGTTCGTACCTCGCTGCTCGCGGCGGGCCTCCTGGCTTCGGGCCTGTGGTCCTGTTCGGACGCCATGCTCGAATCGAGGGTGGATGCGCTCTCCAACCTCGATGACCGGCTGACGCTCCAGGGGCGGGTGTGCACGCGCCCGCCCAGCCCCTCCGGCTTCCCGGTGAAGGTGGTGGTGGTCATCGACGAGTCGGGCAGCATGTGCGTCTCCGACCCGCCGGGCTCGCAGCTCGACAACGGCTTCTGCCAGCGCCGGGAGATTCTGGACATCATCCCGGAGGGCGTCACCGAGCCCGCGCGCGTGCGCGCCCTCAAGCGGCTGGTGCAGCAGTTCCGGGAAGTGAATGCGCAGGGCGGCAACGTGCAGGTGTCCGTCGCCCCCTTTGAAACGAACGTGCGCAACGTCTGGCCGCCCACCACGACGGGGGACCGCTTCGCCCGGCCGGACAACAACATCGACAGCTACATCGAGGGCCTGCAGAGCCAGCTGGGCAAGGGCACCGACTACCAGGGCGCCCTGTCCTACGCCTACAGCCTCATCTCCAGCGACATCAACGCGGTGGCGCAGTCCAACCCGGAGCTGCTGCCGCGCACGCGCTACGTCGTCGTCTTCCTGACCGACGGCACGCCGTATCCGCGCTGCTCGGCCACCGACAACCTCAGCGTCTACGCCGACCCGGACAACCCGGACCTGACGTGGGCGGACTCGCTGAGAGACTTCTGCAACCTCACCAACACCACGGACCAGATTGATGGGTTCGAGGTGGGGACGGACCGCAACCAGAACTACCAGCTGTTCAGCTATGTGCGGCGGCTGATGGAGTTGAAGGACCAGTACAACGTGGGCGATTTGCGCATGCACACGGTGCTGCTCTTCAACCAGGAAGCGGTGCGGGCGTGTGGCCCCATCTGCCAGGACATCTACGGCGTGTACCCGGGCGTGGAGCCGGCGCGCTATCCGGAGGCCGCGAAGAAGATCGCCGCGTGGCTGCTGCGGCGCTTCGCGGACATCGGTAACGGCGTGTACCAGGAGTTCAACGACACGGGCGAAATCTCCAACCTGGGCCTGGGCGCGCTGGACTACTCGTCGTTCGCCTCGCGCAACGTGATGAAGACGCTGATGGTGGAGTCGCTCAGCTCCGCGCCGGGTGACACCGGCCGCGTGCTGGACAGCGATGGGGACGGGGTGCCGGACTCCATCGACAACAGCTTCACGCTGAAGACCAACACCTTCGTGGCGGACAGCGACGGCGACTGCCTGGATGACGGCTTCGAATACCGCCGCGAGGACCAGGGCTTCCGCGCCGCCAATGATTTGGACGCGCGCGGGTGCAACCCGGCCTCGCCGCTCACGCCCAATTGCGTCTGCCGCGACACGGACGGTGACGGCCTGTCCCAGTTCGCCGAGGACTACCTGCGCACGCGCACCGGCATCGTGGACAGCGACGGAGACGGCGTGCCGGACGGCCTGGAGGCGCGCTGGGGGCTCAACCCGCTGGAGAACAGCGTGTCGGGCCTGGACACGGACGGTGACGGCATCCCGGACGCCCAGGAGCTGCGCGCGGGAAGTAATCCCACGCGCCGCGACAAGGCCTTCCACGAGCGCTTCGGCTACCAGTACGAGACGCGCATCGCGGAGGTCCGTCCCGACGGCAGCCTCTGCTACGACTTCACCGTGTCCAACCTGCAGCTCGTCACGCCGCCGGACCGCGCGGGCGTGAAGCAGGGCTACAACCTCTTCAAGGTGTGGTTCGCCGAGGCACCGGAGAGTGGCGTGAGCACGGACTACGGCGTGTGGCGCACCGCCTGCGCCTGGGCGCAGTATGCGCCGCCCAGCGTGCGGGTCCCGGTGGGGCCCGAGCTGACCTTCGAGGATGCTGACTTCCGCCGGCCCGACACCTTGAGCAACCCGTGGAACAACCAGAACGACTGCGTCGGAATCCCGCCCTCGGGGAGCGCCAATCCGTGAGCCGCGTTGTCCGAGTCCTGGCGGGCGTCCTGGTGGCCGTGGCGATGGTGATGGCGTGTACGGATTCCTATCTGTACGACCCTCGCCGTGACACAGAAGTGCCGGTGGACCGGGCGGTGACGTTGGAAGGCCGCTTCTGCACCGTGGGCAGCAACGAGGTGGTGCGGCCCATCAAGCTGGTGGTCGCCATGGACGCCTCGCAGTCCATGCGGGTGAGCGACCCGGACGGCGCGCGCGCCACCGCCCTGGTGGAGCTCATCCAGAACCTGCCCAGGGACCCGGAGGTGCACCTGGCGGTGATGCTCTTCGCGGGCAGCACCACGGCCTTCCTCACGCAGCAGCCGGGCAACCCGCCTCAGGACGGCTTCGTCCAGGTGTCCTCCATGGATGACGCCACGTTGCGGCGCCTGTCCGAGCAGCTGCTCACCTTCCGCAACCCCGACACCTCGCCGAACCGGGACTCGACGGACTTCGTCAAGCCGCTGTCGGACATCTACTCGCTCATCAACACGGACATCGCGCGCAGCCGGCTGGACCCGGGCGGTGCGCAGGCGCTGGCGCAGGCGCGCTACTCCGTCATCTTCCTGTCGGACGGCAAGCCCACCAACGACCAGGACGACGAGCTGCTCCGGGGTGACGCGGTGGTGCGCATTCGCCAGCTGCGGGATTTGGTGGAGGACGTGCGCGTCAACACCGTGCACGTCTTCAACCCCACGCAGCCGGTGTCCTCGGTGTGTGACCTGTCTGGTGACGGGGGCTGCCCGCTGCTCATCATCAACCAGAACGCGGACCGGTTGGAGCAGATGGCCTCGCTGGGCGGCGGCAACTTCCGCGACTTCCGCAACAACGAGCCCATCAACTTCCTGGACTTCACCTTCGGCCAGGTGCGCCGCGCCTTCATCGTGAAGGAGATGGTGGCCTTCAACTTCTCCGCGCCGCCAGGGAGCCCGGTGGGTGAGGCGGACTCGGACGGTGATGGCCTGACGGACGCGCGCGAGCTGGAGCTGGGCACGGACCCGCACAAGGTGGACACGGACGGGGACGGCTTCAGCGACGGCGTGGAGGTGTACTTCCGCGACCGCGGCGTGGACTTCAACCCCACGCAGGAGGCCCTGCCCGACGGCGGCGGGCTGGACCGCGGCTGCCCGCCGGCGCTGCGCGGCGTGGACTCGGATTGCGACGGCCTGCTGGACTGCGACGAGCAGTTCGTGGGCACCAACGCGACGCTGGCGGACAGTGACCGGGACGGCGTGCCGGACGGCATGGAGTGGCTGGGCGGCACGCAGGGCGCCAGCAACGACTTGGACGAGGACCCGGACAACGACGGGCTGACGAACCGGATGGAGCTGCGGATGCACACCCGGCCGCTGGCGGTGGACACCGCGGACCTGTCGGTGAATGGCTACCGCTACGCCTTCGAGGCGGACGGCCCGCCGGACAACCTGGGCCGCCAGTGCTACCGCTTCCGCGTGGAGAACGTCCTGCTGGCCCCCACGATGGCGTCCGCGGACGACGCGGGCGTGGTGCAGCGCGGGGCGGGCTTCAACGACATCGCGATGTCCGTGGCCATGGTGCCCGGAGACGACCCCACCGCCCGGACGCTTGTCCGCACCTTCCGCGTGAATGACGTGCGCTACCCGGTGGGCGGCATCAAGTCGCCCGCCGACGGCGTCATCCGCGTGGAACCCGAGCAGTTCGTCGACGGCTGCCCCGGCCGCCCCGACGACGTGCCCCCGACGCCTTGAGAACCGACGCCATGCCCACCTCTGTCCGTCTGTTGCCGCTCGTGTTGCTCGTCCTCGTCGCCTGTTCGTCTGGAGGAGGCGAGACACCAGACGCGGGGACTCCCGTGGTGGAGGACCTGTGCAATTCGCGCGAGGAGGCGCTGACGCGGCCCGAGTGCGAACTCAAGCCGGGCGAGCCGCTGGAGCGCTTCCTGGCGCTGGACAGCGAGCCGCGCGCCGGTGACCAGGACTGGTACCGCATCGTCCTGCCGCCCGGCACCAACGCCCGCACGCTGCTGAACGTCAACGGGACGTACCTGGCGTCCAGCACCGCGGTGAATCTGTCCGTCACCATCCTGGGGCCGCTGCCGGACGGGAAGGAGGGCTCGCTGGCGAAGAAGGAGGACAAGCACGCCCAGGGCGCGCCCCGTCCGGTGGACATCGTGTTGCCGCTGCGTGACGGGATGGAGAACCAGACGCTGCTGGTGCTGGTGCAGGACGCGCCAGACGTGCCGTCCCGGCCCAACTTCGACGCGCGCAACAAGTACCGGTTGACGGTGCGCATCGACCAGAACCCGGACGAGCAGGAGCCCAACGACACGCACGAGACGGCCACGCCGCTGGTGCTGACGCAGTCCGGGGAGATGCTGATGGGCGCCTCCACCGGCTATCTGGCCACCGACAACGACGTGGACCACTACGCCTTCGACCTGGCGGCGGGGAAGGTCGCCTACGTGCACATCAGCGCGCCCGACCTGGACTTCGTGCCCAACTGGCGCTGTCCTACGAGCTGTGGCGCCCGGACTTCACGGAGAAGGAAGACGAAGGCGTGGTGCTGCCCCAGGTGCGCGGCGGCGAGCTGGCCACCGCGCGCAAAATCAAAGTGGAGCACGCGGGGCGGTGGACGCTGGTGGTGAAGGGCTACCGCGGCACCAATGACCGGGACACGGCCCAGGGAGACCTCGCGCAGCCCTACGAGGTGGAGGTTCGCGTGCTGGAGGAGGAGGACGCGCAGGACCGCACAACTACGGGCAATGACCGCGCGCAGGAGGCCACCGCGCGCAACCTCGTCAGCGCCACGCCCGGCGGCGCCGGCTCGTCTGTCTCCTTCACCGGCCGCCTGGGCTACATCCCCGACCGGGATTGGTACTCGGTGCGGCTGCCGGCCTTCAGCACCCCCACGTTGTTGCGCTACCGGCTGGTGCCGCTGGATACGGGTGGCCGCTTCCCCGCGCTGCCGGTGACTGCCTCGCGCGTGGTGCACGTGTTCACCCTGGTCGAGGGCCCGCTGGGCGAGTCGCGGGAGAACTGCGCCACCAACGCCGCCGTCTGCCCGCGCGACTTCTCGGAGAATCCCGACGCCCGGGGCCTGGTGGATCGCTTCTGCCGGCGCACGGATTTGCCCGCGCCCATGTGTCTGCACTCGTCTCGCGAGGAGGCCGTGGGCAACTCGCGCTTCACCGCCCTGAGCAACTTCCGGGGTGTCATCCCGGTTCCGGCGCATGACGCCGCGCTGATGTACTACTTCCTGGTGCAGGACAACGGCTCGTGGGTCGACGACAAGGACTACCGCCTGGAGGTGAGCTGGGACGCGGAGGACGCGGACGAGCTGTCTCGCTACGTCAATGGCGCGGAGGCGCCGGTGGCGCGGACGCTCGCGTCCACCACGGCCTTCCCGTCGCCGCCCGACACGGCGGAGTTCTCCGTCACGGGCCAGTTGTCGCACGGCCACGGCCGGCTGCGCGGCGGAATGGACCGCGTCAACGGGCTCGGGGTGCGTGGCCCGCTGGACTACGACGCCGTGCCTTCCGACGTGGACTCGTACGTGTTCGACCTGCCGTCGGTGCCTCCGCCGGAGGACCGGACGTGGCTGCTCCAGTGGGAGGTGGCGAAGCTGGCCGACGGTGGCACGCCGCACGGCCTGGCGCTGGACCTCACCTTCTGTGACGGCGATGCGACGGACGCCGGTGTTGGCACGTGCACGCCGGTGCGCACGGGCAACCGGGGGCCGCTGACGCTGGGCTACCGCTCGGACGCGCTGCGCGCCTGGCACACGCCGTCCAATGCGGGCACCAGCAGCCTGCAGCCGCTCTACCAGTTGGAGGACCGTCCCAACTCCACCGTCGTCACCCTGGCGCCCTATGCCTGCGGCTGCCTGGAGCGGCGCTTCATCCGCGGCGGCACCCTGCGCGTGGACGTGACGGCGTCGGAGCGGCTGGACTACGAGCGGGTGAACTACACGCTGCGCACCGGCCACGGGGACTATCCGCAGAGCTACCCGGTGGACGGTGGGACGACGGTGTCGTGCCCGGTCGTCACCGACGGTGGGACGACGCCGGACGGAGATGGCGGCGTCATCCAGAACTACGCCGGGGGCTGCAACTTCACCTACCAGCCATGATGCGGGTGGCGTCAGGGCGGGAGCGCTGGCTCCCGCCCGTCACGCGGTGGTCCGCGAGGACTTCAGGGCGCGACACCCAGCCCATTGAGGGTGATGACCTGCTTGGCGGCGTTGGCGGCGTTGGATTCGATGGTAATCGTGCCGTTGTATTCCGTGTCATCGGTGGGCCGGAAGGCCACCGTCAGGAAGGCGCGGTCATACGTCTCCAGCCGCAGCGGCGTGCCCGGGGTGAAGCCTTCGGGAAGCTGGAGCGTGAAGACACCCGGCGCGGACAGGGTGATGGCGGAGATGTCCAGCGGGTCCAGGCCGCGGTTCTGGATGGCGAGCGAGTTGAAGGTCGTCTGCCCGACGTAGGTGCCGTGTTCGAATTCGCGGTTGAACGTCAGCGCCGCGCGGTCGATGAAGAGTGTGGGCGCCTGGGGAAGCTCCGTCTCGTTCCCACAGCCAGCCAGGGCGAAGAAGATGATGGGGAGCCAACGGGTACGCAGTCGCATGGACATACACGCCTCGCATGAGGGTCTGAAGATGACGCCGGTTGTAACAGTGTTTGGCCGCAAGGCCCAGGCAGCAGCGGTGCTGCTTTTTGCGTCGCTTTGGGGCGCTTGCGACGGCACGCGTGAGGACTTCATTGGCGCGCGTGTGAAGGACACCTGCGGTGCGGCCTGGCCTGTGTGCGACCGCGTGGCGGGCTGTATTCTCGGCTCGGAAAGTTATTCAGAAGGCCGCTTCCCTGGCCGGCAGCAGCTCATCGTTCAATTGAAGGAAGCCTCCACCGTGAAGGTGAGCCTCTTCCTGGAGGACGTCACCGCGGCGGGAAGTGAAACCGTGATGCTCTTCCATGAAGAGGGCTGCCGTGCGCGCATCCGACGGGCCACGGAAGGCCGCGCGGTGCTGGACGTGATGGAGAGGCAGGGCGCCTTCACCGAGGAGGCGGAGCTCACCGGCGTGGGCGACCACCTCATCGAGTTCGAGTCCGACATGCAGGCGCGCTACATCGTCAAGGTGGACGTGACGCCGCTGCGCAATCGCTAGCGTCAGCCCTTGAGCTTGCGCACCAGGTGGTCCGCCACGCGGAAGCTGTTGGCGCTGATGGTGAGCGTGGACGGCACGCTGCCGCCAGTGGGCATGAAGCTGCCGTCCACCACGTAGAGGTTGGGCACTTCGTGGGCGCGGCAGTCGCGGTCCAGCACGGACGTCGCCGCGTCGTCGCCGAAGCGGCAGGTGCCGTGCTGGAGGATGGACGTCTCCCCGCTGGTGGTGCCGCGCCGGACGTCATCCGGGTCCAGGCGCAGGAGGACCTCCTCGCCGCGCTCTACCAGGAAGCGCGTGGCCGCCAGGTCCATGGGGTGCCGGTCCACGGTGATGGCCGCCACGGGGATGCCGTAGCGGTCCTTCACGCCGTCCTCCACGCTGACATAGGTGCCAGCGGTGGGGAGGAACTCGGCGTAGACCTCGAACTGGAGGATGCGTGAGTCGCGGTACTCCCGCATCTTGTCCTTCAACGCCTTGCCGAAGAGGGCCTTCTCGCCCTTGCCCGCCAGCCCCACTGCGGCGTGGATGGGATTGGGGTGGGCCCACATGAAGCCCAGCGTGCCGCCCTTGCGGAAGCCGAACTGGGCGTCGGGCATCAGGTAGAAGTCCTGGAGGCTGCGGTTCACGAAGGGAGATGGGTCCTTCAGCCACGGCCGCGCGGCGGACTGCTTCGACAGGCGGAAGGTGGCGTGGGACTCACCGAACGAGCTGAAGGTGAGGTTGCGCCCCACCAGCCCGTTGCCGTTGGCCAGGCCTTTGGGGAATCGGCTGGAGGTGGAGTTGAGCAGCAGGCGCGCGCTCTCCACGGCGGTGCAGGACACGACGATGACCTTCGCGGGCTGCTCGCGCGTCACGCCGTCCGCGTCGATGTAGACGACGCTCCTCGCGCGGCCCTGCTTGTCCACCTCCACCGTGCGCGCCATGCAACCGGGGCGCAGGTCCACGTTGCCGGTGGCCACGGCGGCGGGGATGAGGCTGGCGTTGGTGCCACTCTTCGCGCCTGTCTCACAGCCGTAGCTGCCGCACAGCGCGCAGTACGAGCACGGCGCCCGGCCCCGGTAGGGTTTGCTGAGGATGCCGCGCGCGGTGGGCAGCGAGTGCCAGCCCATGGCGCCGCACGCCTTGTCGATTTCCTTCGCCACCGGATGCACGTCCAGCGGCGGTAGCGGGTAGGGGCCACTGCGCGGCTCGGCGAAGGGGTGGGGGACGGACTCGCCGGACACGCCCAGCTCCGCCTCGGCCTTGTCGTAGAAGGGCGCCAGCTCCTCATAGGAGATGGGCCAGTCCGCCACGGTGCTGCCGGGCACGGCGCCCAGCGTGGAGCGCAGCCGGAAGTCCACCGGCTTGAGCCGGTAGAAGAAGCCGCTCATGTGGACGGTGCCACCACCCACGCAGTTGGCCGTCCACGCCGCGCTCGTCTTCTCGTAGCGGCCCTTCGCGCCCTGGCGCACCAGGTGCGGCTCCTCCCACGGCACCGGCATGAAGAAGTTCCGGCGGCTGTTCAGGATTTCGTCGTGGATGAAGTCCTTGGGCTGGTAGTGCGGGCCCTTCTCCAGCAGCACGACCTTGATGCCCGCGCGGCCCAGCTCCAGCGCCATGGGCGCGCCGCCCGCGCCGCTGCCGATGATGCAGACGTCCACTTCGGGCAGGCTCACCGGTGGACCCCACATTCACGCAGGCACTTGGGCCCGTCGTAGCCTTCGGGGGGCGCGGAGGCGACGGTGCCCACGGTGTCGAAGCCCATCAGCCGCCAGCCCACCTTGCCCTGGTTGCCGCCGTAGGACGGGTCCCCGAGGAAGCCCTCCAGCGTCATCACCGTCAGCAGCTCGAAGAAGTGCGCCTCGCCGCTGCGAGGCGGGCTGTCCTTGAAGAGGGTGAGCAGTTCGTCCTGCTGCTCGGCCGTCAGGGCGGCGAAGCCCTTCTGGTGCATGCGCTGGGCGCGGCGCTCCAGGGCCGCCACGCCGGAGAGGAAGTCCTCGCGCACGGGCTCCAGCTCAGGTGTCTGGAGGATGCGGTCGATGTAGACGGGGACGTTCGCATCGAGGGCGCCCGGGTCTTCATCCCGGGGGAGGATGCGCTCGGTGGCCGCGGCCACCACCGCGTATTCGAAGGAGGAGAAGGTGCGCGGGGCCTGGCCGTTCTGCTTCGCCGCCAGCGGACCGGTGTCGGAGGGCGGCGCCTTCTCTTGCGATTCGGAGGAGCGCTTGCAGGCGGGGCCGAGCAGCACCACACCTCCGCCCAGGAAGGTCAGCCGCTGGATGAGGGAGCGCCGGGACAGGCGCCCCCGGTTGGAATGCGCACGTGTCATACGGCGCGCGAGCCTAGCGCACGCAGGCTCTTCGCGCTGTCTTCATGAAACATGCTCGGTTGCTCCCCGCCGCGCGGCGCTGGCGTAGGATGCCGCCACGACGTGCAGGGCCGACAACACACGAGGAGTGGCACATGAAACGGCATGCCTGGGCTCTGGGCCTGGTGCTCGCGCTGGGGTGTGGCAAGGACAGCAACCCGACGCCCCCTGACGCGGGCGGTAACCCCGACGGCGGTCCGATCGACACCTCGGCCTTCGCGAAGTTCGTGGTGGATTCGAGCGAGGGACAGTTCGACCCCATCTCCTCCATCGCCATGGCCGTGGGTCCGCAGGACCGCATCGGCATGGCGTACTTCGTCCGCAACGGGACGATGCGGGAGAACGTGGAGAACATGGACCTGATGTACCGCGAGTTCAACGGCGGGCAGCTCGGCGCGGCGGAGCGCATCGCCACCGTGCAGCGCGTGTACGGTGTGTCCGTGGCCTTCGGGTCGGACGGTCAGCCGGTGGTGACGTACCTGGGCGGCGACCGGGAAGATCCCTCGTCGTTCTGGTTCCAGAGCGACCTGGCGGTGTCCTATCGCAGCGCCTCCGGCGCGTGGACGGAGCGCATCGTCGTGCGGCAATCGAATGAGGCGCAGCCCGTCAACCCCACGACGGACGTGGGTTTCCTGGTGGGGCTCAACCCCGCCATCGTCTTCAACGGGAGCGAGGCGATCGTCGCTTACCGGGATGGGCACAGCGGGCAGTTCGAGCGACAGGACTTCCAGGCCAGTGACCTGGAGATTGCCAGCGGTGGTCCCACGAACTGGCAGCGCCGAGTCGCGGTGTCCTCCGGTGATACCAAGCTGGGTTACGGTGGGCACATCTCCCTGGTGATGGCGGGGGCCCAGCCGGCCCTGGTGCACGACAAGGCGCCAGAGGCAGCGCAGGCCACTGGCACGGACGTGCACTTCCAGCGGCGCAACGCGGACGGTCTCACCTGGACGCCGCTGGTGCGCGTGCAGGCGGTTCCCAACACGCAACTGGGGGCCTCGTTGGCGCATGACCCGGTTGAGGGGTTCGGCATCGCCGTACTGAACAGGAACTCGAACACGCTGACGTACACGGAATGCGCTGACGCCTCCGCGACGTCCTGCACGTCCGAGCGGGACTGGTCCATGCCGGACCCCGTGTTCAACAGCGGCACGGGCGGCTGGTATCCGTCACTGGCCTTCGACCCGGTCCACCATGAGCCGTCCATCGCCTTCTACATCTGCGCCGCCGAGTCCAGCCGCAATGACACCAGCTGCAACCCGAACGACGACGCGCTGGTCATCTCCACGCGCATCCAGGGCATCTGGCGGGAGATGCTGGTGGACGCCGGCGGTGGCTGGTCGCCGAAGCTGGCGTACCTGTCCAATGGCAAGCGCGTCGTCCTGTACCGGGCGCCGGTGGTGGCGCAGGACAAGGGCGTGCTGAAGCTCGCGGTGGAGCGATGACGCGCGCGGTCCGCACGCTGGCGGCCGTGGGCCTCTCGGTCCTGATGGCCGGAGCGGGGCTGGCCGCGTGCGGCCTCGCGGACAACTCGCTGGCCGGCAGCGTGTCCGAGCTCTTCCCGCTGGAGGTGTCCCGCGTGGAGGTGCTGCGCAACGCGGAGGCGTTCCAGGTCAGCTACTACCGGAACAACGACCTGGACGTGGACCTGGTCGTCCGCCTCACGGTGTCCACCGAGGGGCTGGACCTGCGTCCTGGGACGAAGGTGAACCTCGCGGGCACCACGCCGTCGGGACAGGCGCGGGCCACGGTGGTGCACCTCAACGCGGGCGAGCCCGCGCGCGTCTTCGGGCCGGTGAACAAGGGTGACTTGCAGCTGGAGTCTGGAGGCAACCCGGGCGAACCCACGCGCGGAGACTTCTCCATGTCCTTCAGCCGGGGTGACGGCTTTGGCGCCGGCCGCAACCTGGAGGGCACCTTCTCCGTGGTGGCGCAGGACGCGAGCTTCGGCCCGGATCCAGGCGAGCTGCTCGACGGCGGCGTTCCTCCCGACGCGGGCACGCCTCCCGAATAGCGGGAGGGGCTGGAGCGCGTCGAGCGGGCTGCTGTTCGGAAATGTCGGGGGTTTTGGTGCCGCGAATGTCCCGACATTTCCGAACAGTGAGCCGTGGACGTGCTGGCTACTGGGCCACGCAGGTGTTGCTGGCCAGGCCCTGGGACACGGAGGCCTGGGCCACGGCGTGCTGCGCGAGCGCCTGCGCGCCACCCTCTTCGTACACGCGGCGGGCCACGGCCAGCGCGTCACGGGCGTGGACCGTCAGCGTGGTGCCGGCGGCATCCGTCACCGCCACCGCGCCGTCCGTCGCCTCCTGGGCCTGGATGAGCATGGCGCCGGCGTCGTCGCGGACCACCATGCCGTCCTCGAGCGGCTCGAAGTAGCGGACCATCGTCTCCTGGCCCTCGCGCGCCAGCTCCATGCGCATGACGCCCGTCTCCACGTCACGCGACAGGCGCAGCGTGTCGGTGGGGCTCAGCTTGACGATGCGGGTGGTCTCCGGCGCGCCATCGACGCTGGCGACGGGGTTGCTGCCCGTCCAGAACTCGATGCTGTTGATGACGATGGCGTCGATGAACGCGCCCAGCCCGTAGACGGGGATGATGGTGAGCACGAGGAACATCAGCCACTGCACGAACTTGTTGCCGGAGATGTTCTTGTTGAAGTTCCAGATCTTCTGCGTGAGCTGGAACTGGCCGAAGCAGCCGGTGGCGTGCATGGACATGAAACCGGCGAACAGCATGGCGAGCCAGGGGGACGGACGCTTCATTCTTTGACGTCTCCTAGAGGGGGGAGGCTTGACTCCCAGTGCGCCGCGAACATGCCACGGCTCGCACGGGTGTCACGAGCCCCTTCCACGCTCCGTCCGCTGTTTGCCAGTCCGACGCGCCAGACGCCTGCGGGTGCCTCAGTCCGTCTCGCTCTGAACGAGTCCGTACTTGTGGAGCAGCGAGTACAGGTGCTTCCGGTCCAGCTCGGCCTCGCGGGCGGCGCGGGCGATGTTGCCTTTAGCGCGGCCCAACAGCCGGGTGAGGTACTCGCGCTCGAAGGCGCGGATGAGCTCGTCCTTGCAGACCTTGAAGGGGCCGGTGAACTCCACCGGCAGGGAGTCCCCGGCGGCGGCGGGGGCCTCGCGGGTGAACTCGCGCAGCAGGGTGTCCCCGGCCAGCTCGGGAATGTCCACCATGTGCCGGGCGCGCTCCAGGGCGTTGCGCAATTCGCGCACGTTGCCCGGCCAGGTGTGCCCGGTGAACTGCTCGCGAATCTTCTCCGGCAGCCGGGGCCACAGGCCTTCGCCCGCGAAGGCATCCACCAGGAGGGGGATGTCCTCCTTGCGGTCCCGGAGCGAGGGCAGGCTGACGGTGAAGACGGAGAGGCGGAAGTAGAGGTCCTCGCGGAAGCGGCCCGCCTGCGTCTCCGCCCACAAGTCCTTCTTGCTGGCGACGATGATGCGCGCGTCGAAGGAGATGGGGGAGGAGGCGCCGAGCCGGCGGAACTCCCGGTCCTCGATGGCGCGCAGCAGCTTGGGCTGCAGGTCCAGGGCGAGGTCGTCGATTTCGTCCAGGAAGAGGGTGCCGCCGTTGGCGCGCTCCAGGCAGCCGATGCGCTGGCTCACCGCGCCGGTGAAGGCGCCCTTCTCATGGCCGAACAGCTCGCTCTCGATGAGGGAGTCGGACACGCTGGCGCAGTCGAAGACGACGAGCGGCCCGCCCGCGCGGGGACTGAGCTTGTGGGTGGCCTTGGCGGCGGCGCCCTTGCCGGAGCCCGTCTCACCGACCAGCAGCACGGTGGAGTCGGTGGGCGCGATGCGCTGGAGCAGCGCGAAAATCTGCCGCATGGGCAGGCTGCGGCCCACCAGGTCGCCCAGCCGGTCCTCCAGGATGGGCTCGACCTGGACCGGGGAGACCTGGGGACTGAAGCGCAGGCGCACGTCGCCGACTTCCAGCAGGGCGCCAGGGCGGAGGAAGGCCTCACGTACCTGGGCACCGTCGAGGAAGGTGCCGTTGGTGGAGCCCAGGTCCTGCACGAGGAAGCGGTCCCCCTGGCGGCGCACCACCAGGTGGTTGCGGCTCACGGTGGGGTGGTCGATGACGACGTCATTGTCCGGGGCCTTGCCCACGCGGAGGGCTTCATTGGCCAGGGGGAAGACGGTGCCGGCGCGCTCGGTGTCCAGCAGGACGAGGTGGAAGAGCTGGGCGGAGAGCCGTTCCCCTTGAGTCCGTGCGCCAATGACGGTGTGAGAGGGGATGGGTGCGGGGGGCAGGGCGGGCATGGCCGGCGGGGATTCTAGACGGCTTCGCGCCTCGTGGTGACTTCCTGTCCCTCAGGATGATGCCCGCCCAGCAGCCGGCCATCCGTGGGCCGGCCGGGGCAGGGTGGGCATCCGGTGCAGGGCGGAAGCGGGCTGCCCACGGCCCGCTGTCACCGCACGGAGACACATGAAGGAGGTCAGCCCGCATCGGTTCGACCCGGGGCGTCCTGGCCGGCGGCGGACGTCGGCGCTCGATTTGGACGCTATCGGCGGGCGGCGTGGCGGCTTAGGACGCGGGGCAGCGAACCTGGAGGACTCTGTGATGACGGATGTGCGCCCCGAGGCGAAGCCCGTACAGAGGAATCGTGACGAATTGATTGATGCGCTGCGACAGCACCTCGCGGGCACCTTTCGCTGGGCTGGCGCGAGCGTGGTGCTGGGGGCCCTGGCGGTGCTCTATGGGTGGTCGTCGTTCCAGCAGGAACTGGATGCCGGAAGACACAGATGGCCGTTCAGTGCCCAGCTCCCGGTGTGGGGGAGCCTGCTCGTGGTCATCGGCCTGCTCGCCTTCTGGCTGGCGCCTCGCTACACGCGGAGGCTGGTGCGAAGCGTGGAAGCCGATGTGCGGGTTTCGCTGCTGATGACGGTCGAGCGGAAGGAGTTGCCCGGAGACGACAACGATGTCTTGTTCGTCGCCACCCTGTACACCCCGAAGCAACAGCGCGTGGTGCTTCAAAACGTGCATTTTCGTCAGGGGTACAAGCCGCTGGCCTATCCCTTCGAGGAAGGCGTTTCCCTGGCGCCGGTGCAGGTGTACGGCAGGCCCGGCCGGGGCCCCATCGTCATCGACGCGGGCTGGGCGTTCCTGCTGCCCGCCAACCTGACGTACCCCTGGTACAAATAGGAGCGGCCGCTCCCTTGGAACGAAGCGGCCGCCACGGCCCTGCCGCGAGGTGTGGCTAGTCCCCGGAGTAGACGCCGATGGTGCCCGGCATCACGGTGCCATCGCTCAGCGTGGTGCCCTGGAAGGCCACCAGCATGCGGCGCCGCGGGCCGGAGCGGTCCACCTGGATGTCCGGCACGCGCATGCTGGACAGCTCACGCCCGAGCACGGAGAGGCCGTAGTGGGAGACGGAGCCGCCCCGGACACGGGAGAGGCCGCCGCCCCAGCTGTGACCGGCCCAGACGCTGCCGTTGGCCGGGTCCGCCGCCACGCTGGCCACGTGCGGCGCGGCCAGCTCGTTCTTCAGCGTGCGCACCACCTGGCCGCTGTCGTTCAGCTCCGCGAGGCCGTGGCCGAAGGAGCCCACCCAGGCGGAGGTGCCCACGACGGCGATGCCGGAGACCAGGTCATCCGTGCGCTGCTCCGGACGGGAGTAGCGCTCCTCGCCCACCGCGTCCTTCCAGATGTCGATGCGGTTCCATGCGGAGGCTCGGGACTCCGTACGCGTCTGGCCCTCCCAGAAATCGTTCGCGACCGTGCCGTAGAAGTAGCGCGTCGTCCGGTTGGCGCCGCCGACCCAGACGTCGCCGTCCGGACGCACGCCCAGGCCCCAGTACGCATCCGTGAGCAGCGCGGGCTGAACCCTCCACCGGCTCCGGTCCTCTCCGTACTGGGCCCGGTCCGCCGTGGGGTTCGTGTAGATGTACGCGTTGATGCCCGGGTGCGAGTGCTCCTCCACGCCCCAGCAGTGGAACTGCCCGTTGCACGTCGGGTCGCCCCGGTAGTCCGCATCACCGCGGGCGAGGCCGTGGTTGGCGCCAAACCAGACGCTGTTGGTTTTCGCGTCATATGCGATGCGCCAGATGTTGCAGAGCTTCTCGCGGCCTCGCAGCTCGGCCTCGACGACGTTCGGTCCCGAGAAGATGTCGTAGTGCACGACGTCGAGCGTGCCGTCCGCGCGCAGTGCGACACGGTCGGCGTCACCGCTCTTGTATCGCGCGGGGTCCGGCGCGTTGCTGTCCCAGTTGTTCTCGCAGTGGAGCGCGCCGTCGCCCGGCATGCCCTCGTAGCCGACGAAGACGGTGTCGTTCCAAGCGCCCGCGACAGAGATGACCTTGAGGTACTTCGGTCCCGGCGGCGCGCTGCCGTCCGGCATGTAGCCGTACGGGCGCAGGCCTTCCGCCATCGTGTAACGCCGGAAGGTGCGCTCACCCTTCTTCATGAGGAAGAGCCCTTCTTCGCCGCCCGCCACCCAGATGTTGCCGGATGCGTCCGCGCTCACGCCGTGGATGAAGCGGGGGCCGCCCGCCTCGCGGCCGAAGAACTCCCAGTTCGCCGCGGAAGGCGTGGGCAGGGGCACTTCCACAGGGCCCCCGTCCGGCGTGCCACCGTCGTCATCCGGCGTACCCGAATCCGGCGTGCCACCGTCGTCGTCCGGCGTGCCCGAATCCGGTTCTCCCGCGTCGGGCTCGTCCGCTGTCCCTGAATCCGGCGTGCCCGAGTCCGGCGTGCCTGCATCGCCTTCCGGGGCTTGGGGGGATTCCGAGGGCGGGACGTCCAAGTCCTGTCCGTCCGTCGTGCCACTCCCCGAGCCACAGCCCGTCCACACCCAGCCCGCCATGAAGAGCGCGCCCGCCCATCCCCATCCGCGCTTCATCTCGTCACCGTCCCCTGCTGAAAAGCCGATCGGCCCGAAGTGGGTCGTCGTGTTCAATCCCCGTTCGTTGGCAAGGACGGTGCCAGCACGAGCAGCCTTGAAGCGCGGCGTGTCCGTTGGGCGCCAGACACGATGTGGGTAATCCGCTTCCCAGCGTGCGTACGGGCCTGTCCCGGGCGAGGCCGGATTCGTGCTACTTCCTTCCTCGAATGGGTGGTCATGACGCGCGGGGCCGGATGCCACTTTCTCTTGTCGGTCAGGAGCCGGACCTCCTGTTCTACACACGTCAGGCGGCCGAGCATGGCGGGCCCGTGCTGGTGTTGGGAGCCGCCAATGGCCGGGTGGTGTGGGCGCTGGCGGGACATGGCCATGACGCCGTGGGCGTGGACCCTTCGGAGGTGATGATTCGCTCCGCCGAGGAACAGCGGAGCTCGGAGCCCGAGGACGTCTCACGCAGGGCGCGCTTCCAGGTGGCGGACCTCCGCTCGCTGCGCCTGTCCGAGCGCTTCCCACTGGTGCTCGCGCCCCAGCACGCGTTGGGGCTGATGCCGGGAAAGGATGACTTGGAGGCGTTGCTGGCCACGGTGCGCCACCACCTCACGCCGGACGGCTCCTTCGTCTACGACGTGCTCAACACGCCCCGCGAGCCGGTGCTCCCCCGGGACGACGAGGCGCCCAGCGCCGGCCTGGAGCCCCGCCGCCCGCTCTTCACCCTCCACCTGCGCGAGCGGCGTGCGCCCGGTGGGCCCAGCCCCATCCGCCGCCTCAAGCTGCGGCACTTCACGCCGGAGGAGCTGGACGCGGCGCTCACCGCGGCGGGGTTGGTGCCGCGCGAGCGCTACGGCCGCTTCGACGGCAAGCCCTTCGACCTGGAGGACTCGCGCCACATCGGCATCGCCGGACCGTGAGCGCCCGTCAGCGCTCGAAGCGGTAGCCCAGTCCGCGCACGGTGAGGAAGTGGCGGGGGGCTTCCGGGTCGGGCTCGAACTTCAGGCGCAGCTGGCGCATGAAGTTGTCCACGGTGCGGGCGCTGCCTTCGTAGTGGTAGCCCCAGGCGCCGGACAGCAGCTCCTCGCGGGTGAAGGTGCGCCCCGGGTGCGCGAGGAAGTGCGCCAGCAGCTTGAACTCCTGCGCGGTGAGCTCCACCGGCGTCCCTGCGCGCGCCACCGTGCGGGCGGCCATGTCCACGCTCACGTCGCCGAATGTCACCGGAGGCGGCGAGCCCGCCCCCGCGGACGGGTAGCGCCGGCGCAGCACGGCTTTGATTCGGGCCAGCAGCTCCTGGAGGCCGAACGGCTTCACCACGTAGTCGTCCGCGCCCAGGTTGAGGCCGACAATCTTGTCCGTCTCCATGCCCTTGGCGGAGAGCACGACGACGGGCGTGTCCCGGCCGCGCTGGCGCAGCTCCTTGAGGACCTCGAAGCCGTTGAGCTCCGGCAGCATGACGTCCAGCACCACCAGGTCCGGCGACTCGTCCAGCGCGCGCGCCAGTCCGGTGCGGCCATCCTGGGCCTGGAGCACCTCGTAGCCCTCGAAGCGCAGGTTCATGGACAGGCCCGTGAGGATGGACAGGTCGTCCTCCACGACCAGGATGCTCCGTGTCTTGTCGCTCATGCCTTCCCCGCCGGCAGGTGGATGGTGAACCGGCTTCCCTTGCCTGGCTCGCTCTGCACGGAGATGCGGCCTCCGTGGGTTTCGATGATGCGCCGGGTAATGGCCAGCCCCAGCCCGCTGCCTTCCGTCCTGCGCGTCAGCAGGTTGTCCACGCGATAGAAGCGCTCGAAGATGCGCTTGCGCTCCTTGGGAGCAATGCCCAAGCCGTTGTCCTCCACCGACAGGTCCACCCACTTGTCGTTGCCTCGGACCTGGAGGGTGATGCGGCGGTTTTCCGGCCCGCTGTACTTGTAGGCATTCTGCAGCAGGTTGAGCAACGCGCCGGCCACCGCGGCCCGGTCCACGTCCAGCGCGGGCAAGCCGTCAGACACATCCACCGTCAGGTCTACGCCGTCCTCCATGCGCTGGGTGCGGAAGGCCTCCACCGCCGCGTTCACGAGCTCCGGCACCGGCACGATTTCGCGCTGGTACACCTTGCGCCCGCCTTCGATGCGCGCCCAGTCCAGCACGCGCTCGACGAAGATGGACAGGCGTTCCGTCTCGCGCATCAGCAGGGTGAGCACCTCCTGCATCTGCGCCGGGTCCTTCAGCCGCCCCAGGGCCAGGGTTTCGATGAACATGCGGATGGACGTGAGCGGCGTGCGCAGCTCGTGGCTCACCAGCGACACGAAGTCCGTCTTCATCCGCGACAGCTGCGCCTCGCGGTAGAGCGCGCGGCCGGTGTAGACGACGCCGAAGGTGAGCGTCAGGTAGAACAGGCCCAGCAGCACGCCGTACAGCACGCGGTTGCGCGTGGACGCGCGCGCCACCGGGTCCTCGCCGGTGGGCAGCACCACCAGCCGGAAGTCCTGGAGGGGCGAGGGCAGCACGCGCTCCGCCAGGCCCGTGGGCCCCATGGCGCTGGCGCGCGCCTGCGCCACCTCGGACACCAGCCGCCCCATCAGTCCGCCATCGGAGGGCTCCCGGGGCACGGGCAGCAGGGCGAAGCGCACCGGTTCACTGGACACGGCCCGGGGGTCCACGCGCTCGGCCAGCAGGGCCTCCAGCCTCTGCACCGACAGCCGCACGCCGTGCACCACGCTGCCGCGTCGCTCGGCGGCCACCAGCACCGCGCGCCCGCCCGCGGTGAGCGAGAAGACGGTGGGCTCGGTGGGCAGTCCGCCCGCCTCGGGCACCACGGTGGAGAGCGCCTCCGCCAGTTGGGTGTCCCGGGTGCGGACCTGCCCGTCCTCCAACTGGAAGGCGCCGTCCGGCTCCGACACGGGCTGCCCGTCGGGGAGGATGAACTGGAGTTGGTCATTCACCGGCTCCAGGCTCGCCGAGGCGAGGATGCCCGGCAGCTCCTCCGACAGCGACTCCAGCGTGCCGCGCCAGGCGGCCTCCAGCCGTTTCTCCACGGCCGCGCGCTCGTTGATGATGGCCACCACCCCGAAGCCGGACAGGCCGGCGGATGGCACCACCACCAGGACGATGAGCAGCGCGAACGTGCGCCGGAAGTTGAGGAAGCGGGGCGGAGTGCGGGACACGGCCCCTCTCCTTTACTCCCACCCGGCGCTACACGCTCGTGGCGTTTCACCCACGCCCCCGACAGGGGAGTGTCCACCACCACCTGGAGTGTGTGCGGACGTCATCGACTTCGGGGGTGTTCTGGTGCAAGCATGGGCGGCTGCGGGGCAGGCGTGCGACGTGGGCCGGCCGCCTTCTTCCCCGCTCAGGACGCGGCCGCCCGGTGTCTGGTGGGTGGGACGGGCCGCCGCGAGGAAGGGAACCCCTCCATGAGACGGACGGTCCTGGCCACGGTGCTGGCCTCGATGCTCGCGCTTCCGGCGTGTGAAGACCGCGATGCCCAGGCGACCTGGACCCAGGCGTCGGGCTCGGTGGCGCTCAGCCGGGATGACGCCTTTCTCTACGTGGTGGACTCGGACAACGGCGTCCTCGCCGTGGTGGACACGGCGCGTCGTGAAAAGGTGGGCGAGGTGAAGGTGGGCCTCCTTCCCGAGCGCGTGGCGGTGGGGCCGGACGACACCGTCTACGTCTCCAATCGCGGCTCGCGCAGCGTGTCCGTCATCCGCCGGGGCGACTGGAACGAGGCGGCCCGCATCGCGGTGGGTGTGGAGCCCGTGGGCCTGTCGGTGTCGCCCGCCGGGGACACGCTGTACGTGGTGAACAGCACCGCGCTGGCGACGTCGAGCCACGGCTCGTTGATGGCGGTGGATACGCGCTCGCTGTCGGTGCGCTGGGAATTGCCGGTGGGGGATGAGCCCCGAGGCATCGCGCTGGCGCAGGGTGGCAAGCGCGCGCTCATCACCCGCTTCCGTCAGGGCGACCTGGTCTCCGTGGACCTGACGGACGCGGACCGGCCCCGCGTGGCGCGTGAGCAGACGGACTTGTACGCGCGCGCCAACGTCCGGGACAACGTGGCCGCGGCCCCGGACGGGCTGACGCCGCTGCCTCCGGCCGCGGACATCCGCTTCCAGCCGCGCAGCATGTCGAGCGTGGCGGTGACGCCGGATGGAGAGCGCGCGTTGGCGACCGTGATGTGGGCGCGGGAGGACCCGCTGTCTCCAGACGGGACGCCGACCCCGCCGACCGGGGGCTCGCTCTACGGCGGCGGAGGGCCCTGCAACACGGGCGGCGTGGTAGCGCCGGGGCTGGTCACCTTCGACACGGACACGGGCACGCCCCGGGTGGATGACCTGGACCGGTGCCGTCCGCCGCCGGACCTGTCACCGGACTTTCCGCCCTCCACCATCATCAGCCCGGAGCTGACGCACCCCATCCAGGGGCCGGTGGCGGCGGTGGTGGACCCGACGGGCCTCTGGGCCTTCGTGGTGAACCGGGAGACGGACAACGTCGCCATCATCCCCACGGGGCGCCGTTCGGGCTCGGACCTGATGGCCGGCCTGGGCAGCACGGTGCGTCAGCTGGTGCGCGTGGGCTCCGGTCCCACCGGCATCGCGATGACGCGGGATGGGCGCAAGGCCTATGTCTACAACGCGTTCGACCACACGGTGACGACGCTGGTGAGCGACGGCGCGGGTGGCACCGCCAACATCCGCACGGACGGCGCGCCGCTGCCCATCGCAGGCGACGTGCTGGCGCCCAACGAGGTGGCGGGCCGCAAGCTGTTCTTCAGCGCGCTGGACTCGCGCATGGCCAGTACGTCGGTGGGCGCGTCGTGTGCGAGCTGTCATCCCGATGGCCGCGAGGACGGCCACGTCTGGGGTTTCCCGGACGGGCCTCGTCAGACGCCCAGCCTCGCGGGCCGGAGCATGACGAAGACGGGGCCGTTCCACTGGAGCGGCGAGTTCTCCACCATGCGGGACTTCCTCGACGCGACGGTGCGCCACCGCATGGGCGGGACGGTGCTGGACGGCGTCATGGTGGCGCAGCTGTCCGACTTCATCGACGTGCTGCCCGCGCCGGACAACCCGCACAGGGCTGACGTCCTCACCGACGCGCAGACACGCGGCGAGGCCGTGTTCCGCAAGGCCGCGTGTGACACCTGCCACGGAGGGGAGCACTTCACCCTCAACACGCAGGCCGACGTGGGCACATTCGTCACCTCGGGGCCGCTCCAGGATGACCCGGTGGTGCGCAAGCAGGGGCTCAACACGCCGTCGCTGTTGGGGCTGGCCCGCACCGCGCCGTACCTGCATGACGGCAGCGCCGTGTCGCTGAAGGACCGGCTGATGCAGGGCCGCGAGTCGAACCAGCACGGCGTGACGGCGCAGCTCACCGACGCCGAGGTCGACGACCTGGTGGCGTACCTGCTCACGCTGTAGGGGACGGGGGCTGTCCGGTGGGCCTCAGGGCTCGCCGGAGTCCCCCGCGTCCTCTTCCCGGGCGCCGGGTGTCCCCGCGTCGAGCACGGCGGGCGTGGTGGCGATGAGCGCCGAGCGCGCCACCTCCACGGCCCGCTCCGTCTCACCGCCCAGCCAGGTGACGACGACCGCGCAGTCCGTGTCGTCATCCCAGGCCAGCACCTGGGACATGCCCTGGGCGGGCGCGCGCCGCACCGCGGCACGGCCCAGCGCGGGCACCGCCACGCCGCCGGCCTGGAGGGTCGGGGCCATCAACGATTGGATGTCCGATTGGGCGTAGCGGGCGTTGCAGTCCCAGGTGATGGAGACGGCGAGGCCGGGCTCCGCGTCCGAGCGGAAGCTGCACAGCGGGCCACACGTCGGGCAGGCGCGCTCCTGCTTCATGGTGAAGCCGGGGAGCATCAGCTCGCGGTCGTCCGCTGGCAGCAGCACCTCGCAGTCGGGGAGCGCCGCGCGCTCGACAGGGGGCGCCGTGGTGCCCGCGTCCACCGCGGGTGAGTCCGAGGGTCGGCTCCGGCACGCCGCCAGCGCCAGTGCCATGAACAATGCCGCGCGCCCTCCAGCCCTCATCCCGTGTGACTCCCGTGTGCGCCTGCCGAAGCGGCGCGGATGGTAGACCGGAGGATGCCTCGCGCGGCGACGTTTCCCGCATGCCGCTGACCGCTTCCGGACGCAGGCCCGGTTTGGCCTCCAAGCGGGCGGGCTTGCCTCGTGCCTTATATGCCCGTCGGACTAAGCTGAGGCTTCCCACCATGCGCTCCGCCCCCTCCTTGCCCCTGCTTGTGCTTGCCCTGGTGGGAGACGTCCAAGCTCGTCCGGCGGAGGGCGCGTCCACGGCTGTCGTGCCGTCGCAGGCGAGGGTGGCGGGGGCCGAGGCTTCGAAGGCGCGTGTCCCCTCGGAGGGCTCGTCGAAAGCATCCGTGCCGTCCCAGCCAGGACCGCCTGCGTCTGGAGGCGGGGCACCGGCACGTGTGTCCTCGGGAAGCGCGCCCGCGGCGGCTTCTGCGCCAGCGGAGCCTCCTGGGGCGCCTCGGCGCAACCCGGCGCCGGACACCTCCTGGGCGCAACCCGGCCAGGTCGCCGCGCCCGCTCGCAACGAAGCTCCGGACGACGCGGCCTGGGAGTCCTTCCCGGGCGCCACCGCTGTCCCCGATGCGGAGGCGGCGGCCACGCTGCCCCAGCTGCCCGAAGTTCCGCCGCTGGTGCCCGTCGACGAGGCCGCCATCCCCGCGCCCCGGACGCCGCCGGCTCCCGTCAGGCCGCCGCCCGTCCCCAACCGCGTGAGCCTGCTCGGCGCCCGGACGATGGGGGCGGGGGGCATGGCCGTGGGCCTGGCCCTGGGCTTTCCCATCGTGTCCGCGCGAGTCGCCGTGGGCGTCCATCGCCGCGTGGACGTGCTGGCCGGCGTGGACAGCGCCTACGGGTTGATGAACGAGCTGCGCGTGGGCGCGCGGTGGATGGTGCTCGACGGCGGGCCCCGGTGGAGCGTGGGCGTGGCGGTGGAGGGAAGCCACGCCTTCTTCCTGCGGCCCGCGAGCGTGGAGGACCGGGGCGCGCGCTACTACAGCGGCCGCCGCAATTGGAACGTGCTGCCCGGCGTCGTCGGCAATCTCCAAATCGCGGGCGCCCGCTCGCCGCGACTGTTCCTGGACGTCCGCTACCTGATGGCGCTGGACACCGAGCCCATTCAAGGGGTGCCGCTGGGCGGCCTGCCCCCTGACGTAGCGCTGTCCGGCGCCTTTCCGGTGCGGTTGGGCGCGGAAATCCCCGTGAGTGAGAAAACGTCCTACGCTCTGACGATTGGCGGGGACATCCGGACCCGGCCTGACGAGACGGACTTCATGCCCGTCATCACCTTTGGCGTCGTGACTGGTTTCTAGCGAGGTCTTCCATGCGTGGCAGTGTCATCGGCTCCGGCTCCTTCGGTACCGCCCTGGCGAACGTGCTCGCGGTCAATTGCGAGGAGGTTCGTCTGTGGGGTCGTGAGTCCTCCGTCGTGGAGGCCATCAACACGCAGCACGAGAACCCCACCTACCTGAAGGGCATCCCCATCTCGGAGCGCGTGCGCGCCACGAATGACCTCCAGGAGGCGCTCGTGGGCTCGGAGCTGGTGGTGCTGGCCACGCCCAGCCACGCCACGCGCGAGGTGGTGGCGAAGGCCCAGGCGTACCTGCCGCGCCATGTCCCCATCGTCACGGTGTCGAAGGGCATCGAGAACGGGACGCTGCTGACGATGACGGAGCTCCTGGAGGACTGCCTGCCGGAGGAGTTCCACCCGTACCTCGCGGTGCTGTCCGGCCCCAGCTTCGCCAAGGAGCTGGCGCGGCGCATGCCCACGGTGGTGACCATCGCCTCCCACTGGGACAAGGTGGCGCTGCGCTGCCAGAAGGCGCTGCAGACGGAGACGTTCCGCAGCTACACCTCCACGGACGTGGTGGGCGTGCAGTACGGCGGCGCGCTGAAGAACGTCATCGCGATTGCCGCCGGCATGGCGGACGGCCTGGGCATGGGCCACAACGCGCGCGCGGCCATCATCACCCGCGGCCTGGCGGAGATTACGCGCCTGGCGGTGCGCAAGGGCGCCAACCCGCTGACGCTCTCCGGCCTGTCCGGCATGGGCGACCTGGTGCTGACGTGCACGGGCGAGCTGAGCCGCAACCGGCACGTGGGGATGGAGCTGGGCAAGGGCCGCAAGCTGCCGGACATCCTCGCGGACATGAAGGAGGTGGCCGAAGGCGTGAAGACGGCCCGCAGCGCGCACGAACTGGAGGTCAAGACGGGCGTGGAGCTGCCCATCTGCCACCAGGTGTACCTGATTGCCCACGAGGGCAAGAGCGCGCGCACGGCGGTGGTGGACCTGATGACGCGCCAGCCGAAGTCGGAGCTGGCGGGCGTCTGAGCGGCCTTCAGTAGCGGCGCGGCGCGGCGTCCGGCGTGGCGCCACGGACGCGCCACACGGTGAGCCGCTGGGAGTTGGTGTGGCTCACCACCATACCCTCCTGCTGCATCTGCTCCAGCAGGCGGTTCGTCTTGAGCCGGTCCAGCCCCACGGACTTCGCCAACTGGTCACCGGGCATGCCGCTGATGTTGCGGCGCAGCTCGTTGACGATGGCGCGCTTGAACTCGTTCTTCTGGAGTCCGTCCAGGTCCTGCGTGCGCCAGGCCTGGAGGACGCCCGCGGCGATGATGACCAGCGTCAGCACCGCCAGCACGGGATAGATGATGTGGCTGTTCTGCTCCAGCAGCTCGATGTACTTCGGAGACATGGAGGACACAGGCTTCGCGTAGTCAGCCTGGGCCAGCAGCAGGGGTGTGAGCGAGGGAATCGACACGGCCCCCCGACTCTACGGGGAGCCGTGCCTGCCCGGCAACCGCGGGCTCAGACGGCGCCGATGGCCTCGGTGGCGCCCTCGGCGAACAGCGTGGTGTCCGCCTTGGCCAGCAGCGTCGCCAGGCCCTCGCGCGTCGCGGCGCTGATGGCCACGCCGCCCCGGGTGCGCAGCAGCGCCTCCACTTCGTCCGGCGGCAGCAGGTCCGCCTTGTTCCACACCATGAGGCGCGGCTTCTCCATCAAGTCGAGCGACTCGAGGATGTTCTCCACCGCCTCCACCTGCTCGTCGCGGGCGAGGTCCGCCGCGTCCACGACGTGGAGCAGCAGGCTGGCGTCGTACAACTCCTCCAGCGTGGCGCGGAAGGCGGCGACCAGGTCCTTGGGCAGGTCCCGGATGAAGCCCACCGTGTCGGTGATGATGACCTCCCGCTCCTGCGGGAAGCGCAGCCGTCGGCTGGTGGGGTCCAGCGTGGCGAACAGCTTGTTCTCCGCCAGCACCTCGGCGTTCGTAATCGCGTTGAGGAGCGTGGACTTGCCGGCGTTGGTGTAGCCGACAATGGAGATGACGGGCAGCTCGCGTCGGTTGCGCTGGGCCCGGCGCACGCTGCGCTCCCGGCCAATCGCGTCGATGCGCTTCTCCAGGTGGGTGATGCGTTCGCGCACGCGGCGGCGGTCGATTTCCAGCTTCGTCTCACCAGGACCCCGTCCGCCAATGCCGCCCATGAGCCGGCTGAGCGAATCGTCGCTCTGCACCAGCCGCGGCAGCCGGTACTTCAGCTGCGCCAGCTCCACCTGGAGCTTGCCCTCGGCGCTCTGCGCGCGCTGCGCGAAGATGTCGAGGATGAGCTGCGAGCGGTCCAGCACCTTGAGGCTGGTGGCCTCGCCGATGTGGCGCCCCTGCGACGGAGTGAGGTCCTTGTCGAAGATGAGCAGGTCCACCATGGACTGCATGGAGCGCAGGTTGAGATCCTCCAGCTTGCCGCGGCCGATGAGGTAGCGTGGGTCCGCCTCGCGCTTCACCTGGAGCATGGAGTCGATGACCTCCACGCCCGCGGTGCGCGCCAGCTCCTTCAGCTCCGCCAGGCTGGACTCGGCCAGGGCGCGGTTGCCGTCCAGGCACACCGCCACGAGGATGGCCTTCTCCCGGCCGCCCACCTTGCGCGACGCCGCCTTGCGGTTGAACTCCTCCTCCAACGCGCCCAGCGTATCCACGAGGTCCGGCTGCTCCACGTGGACGGAGGGCAGCGTCTCGACATGCCAGAAGTCGCCGGAGCCGTTCTCCGGGATGAGGTAGGCGTAGTGCAGGACGCCGGGCAGTCCTTCGGGGCCCACGCCAATGGCCGCCACGCAGTCCAGGCGCAGCAGCGCGAGGTCCGTGAGGTCGTCCTTGGTGAGCGGCTCGCTCTTCAAGTGGGTGTGGACCAGGCGGAGGCCACGCAGACGCACCTGGCCCGCGCGAGCGCGGCCGATGTCCGGCAGCTCGAGCTTGTGGGCGCTGCCCACGATGACGTGCTCGATTTCGCCCTTCCGGTTGACGAGCACACCCACCTGCCGGTTCAGCTCACGCGACAGCTCGGTGAGGTGCCGGGCAAGCTCGGGCGACACGATTTCGTGCGGCGGGACGCGCCGGCGGAAGGTGTTGCGCAACCGGTGCTGCTCGCTCGACTTGAGGCCCAGGGTGTTGCCGTAGATTTCCTTCAAACCGTGCTCTCCTGGCGGAGGCATTGGGGCCCCCACCTTTTCCGTACGGACTTTATGACTGCCGCTGTGGGGAAAACACGCCGGACGCGCGCGCCTTCCATTTCTGACCTACGCTGACGCCCCGTGAGTTCGATTGCCACGGGACGCACCGCCCTACGCTCGGCCCGGCGGGTGGTGGTGAAAATCGGCACCAACGCGCTGACGAACGCCACCGGACGTTTCAACCGTCAGCACTTCGATGCGCTGGGCCAGGATTTGTTGTGGGCCGCGCAGGGCCGCGAACTGGTGGTGGTGTCCAGCGGGGCCATTGCCCTGGGGGTCGAGCGGCTGGGCCTGCCCTCGCGCCCTCGCGACATTCCAGGCAAGCAGGCGTGCGCGGCGGTGGGGCAGAGCCGGCTGATGCAGGCCTACGAAGAGGCCTTCGCCGCGCGTGGGAAGGCGGTGGCCCAGGTGCTGCTCACCCACGAGGACGTGCAGGAGCGCCGCCGCTACCTCAACGTGAAGCACACCCTGGAGCGGTTGCTGACGGCGGGTGTCGTCCCCGTCATCAACGAGAACGACACCGTCTCCGTGGACGAGCTGAAGTTCGGTGACAACGACACGCTGGCGGGGCTGGTGGCCGGCGTGGTGGAGGCCGACGCGCTCGTCCTGCTGTCGGATGTGGAGGGCCTCTACACCGGAGACCCCCGGCGCGACGCGGGCGCGGAGCTGCTGGCCACGGTGATGCAGGTGACGCCCGAGGTGCTGGCGCTCGCCACCGGCACGAGCAGCGGGGTGGGAACGGGTGGCATGAGCACCAAGGTGCGGGCGGCCGCGCGCGCGTCCGATTCTGGCATCCACTGCGTGATTACGTCCGGCGCCGTGCCCGGCCGTCTGCGCGCCGTCCTGGAAGGCGCGGACGTGGGCACCCTCTTCGAGCCCACTGGCAGCCGCCGCAGCGCCCGCGCCGCGTGGATTGCCCATGCCCTGCGCGCACGCGGGACGCTCACGGTGGATGCCGGCGCGCGCGAGGCCATTGTCACCGGCAAGCGCAGCCTGCTGCCCAGCGGCGTGCGCGGCGTGGAGGGCGACTTCGGGCGCGGAGACCCGGTGGACCTGGTGGACGCGGAGGGCGCCGTGTTCGCGCGGGGGCTGGCGGCCTACGACGCCAACGAGCTGCGACGCATCGCCGGCCACCACACGGCGGACATCGAAGCGGTGCTGGGCTACCGCTACCTGGACGAGGCCGTGCACCGCAACGACCTGGCGGTGCTGTAGCAGGTCAGATGGACGAGGTGGACAGCGACTTGCCGCAGCTTTCGCCCAGCTGCATGAGCGCGCGGAACTCCGGCGAGTCCACCTTCATCAGCAGCAGGGAGACCTCGAGCTCTCCGGGCACACGGCCGAGCTGGAGCTTGCGCTCCTGGCCGTGGAGCAGCGCCAGCTCGGAGTGACCCTTCGCCTCGGGCAGGAGCAGGTCGAGCTGGAGGAGGAAGGACTGGCCTTCGGCCTTGGGCGTGAGGACCAGCCGGTAGTCGGGCAGGGGCGCTCCGGGACGGCGGCGCTCGGCGCGAAGGGTGCGGCCCGTCTCACCCAGCAGCTTGGGCTGGGCCACCAGGCGCCCGTCGCGACGGACCTCGACGGCGAAGTAGAGGGGCTCCGCGCGCACGGGCGCAGGCGCGGCCATGCTCGTGAAGCCCACGAACATCGCCAACCCGGCCACCATATTACGGACGAGGGTGATGCCGCTCATCGTGAGTCCCTTCGGAGGCTCCGCTCGCCGCTTCGGCCATGCGGCATCCGGACAGGCGAGCCCGTCCACGTCGTCTCCACTTCCACGGAATGGTGCAGCAATAACCCAGATCATGCCCGCAGTGCGAGCCCCCCTCCCAAGTCCTTGCCCGCTGGAATGAGGACAACCGTACGTACAGATGATTACCTGCTTGTCTGTTCAGGTCCGTCCGGCTATCTCGCCGGACGCGGACGGACCGCTCAACTGTTTCCCACCCACACGTCCACTTCTTGACCCTCCCGGGTCCGCCCGGCATCGTCGCCGACCTTTCCAATGGACCGCACCGAACGCATCCTCGACCTCGTGGCCCTTCTGCTCGACGCGCGCGAGCCCATCTCCTGGGCCGAGCTGCGCGAGCACTTCCCCGGTGACTACGGTGGCTCCGATGATGCCGCCGAGCGCAAGTTCGAGCGCGACAAGGCGGAGCTCGTGGAGCTGGGCTTTCCGCTGACGTACGTGCAGGGCGATGACGAGCGGCGGGACGGCTACATCGTCGACCGGGACGCCTACTACCTTCCGGAGGCGGACCTCTCCAAGGAAGAGCTGGCCGTGCTCTACGCCGCCGGCTCCGCGGCGCTGGCGTCGGGCGCCTTTCCGGGCCGGGACGACCTGGCGCACGCGCTGCGGAAGATCGGTTTCTTCGCCGGTCAATCCCTGCCCACCCCCCGGGTGCGCATGGAGCTGGGCTCCGTGCACGAGGGCCAGGAGAAGGAGGTCTCCGCGCGCCTGGAGCAGCTCTGGGATGCGTGCGCGGCCCGCAAGTGGGTGGACCTGACGTATGCCAGCCCCAAGCAGGCCGGCACCACGCAGCGGCGCGTGGACCCGTATGGCCTGGCGCTGCGCCGCGGCGCCTGGACGCTGGTGGGCTACTGCCACCTGCGCAAGGACTTGCGGACCTTCCACGTCCACCGGATTCGCGAGCTGAAGGTGAACACGGCGCGCCCTCGCACGCCGGACTTCCAGGTGCCGGCGGACTTCTCGCTGGAGGCCCACGTGGCGTACTTCCCGTGGCAGCACCGCTTCCATGAGCAGGTGGAGGTGGTGCTCCACCTGTCGGGCACGCTCGCCTCGCGGGCCGCGAGCCTGTTGCCCGGCGCCACGCTGGAACCGGCGGAGGAGGGGGCGGTGCGGGCGCGGCTGCCGGTGACGTTCGTGGACGGCCTGATGCGCTTCTGCCTGGCGCTGGGGCCGGACTGCCGCGTGGAGGGCCCGGAGCGGGCGCAGGCGCGTCTGCGGGAGATGGCCTCGCGCATCGTGTCGTGCCACGACGATTCGCTGGACAAGGTGAGCGCATGAGCAACGTCCACGAGCGGCTCCGCCGCCTGCTGTTCCTGGTTCCCTACGTCTCCAAGCACCCCGGCGTCACGGTGGACGCGCTCGCGCGCGCCCTCAACGTCAGCCGCGAGGACCTGCTGGAGGAGCTGGACCTGCTCACCTGCGTGGGCCGGCCGCCCTTCAACCCGGACGACTACATCGACATCTACGTGGACAACGACCGCGTCTACGTGGACCTGGACCAGCGCCTGTTCGCGCCGCCCCGGTTGACGCCGGGCGAGGCCGCGGCGCTGGCCGCGTCGGCGGAGCTGCTGCGGCCGGCCACGGGGGACGCGTTGCAGAGCGCCCTTCAGAAGCTGGAGCGCGTGCTGCCGCCCGCCACCCGCGAGCGCTACCGGGAGATGTACCGGAAGATTGATGCGTCCACGGAGGCGCCCCTGGCCCTGGGGCCGCTCACCCGGGCCATCATCGAGCGCCTGGAGGTGACGTTCGGCTATGCCAGCCCCGGCCGGTCGCCGGAGCCGCGCACCGTGCGCCCCTACGAACTGCTCAGCCACCGGGGGCAGTGGTATCTGCAGGGCTACTGCCACACCCGGCAGGACGCGCGCCTGTTCCGCCTGGACCGGATGGAGGACATCCTCGTCACGGACGTGCCCTTCCAGCCGCCCGCGGACGCCCGGGCGGACGTGCCCAACCCGGCGCGGGGCCTGACGGACTCTTCGGTGCGCGTGCGCTTCTCCTCCGTGGCCGCCCCCTATGTGAAGGAGCGCTTCGGCCAGGACGCCCGCCCGCTTGCCGATGGGGGCGTGGAGGTGCTGGTGGCGGGGGACAGCGAACGCTGGCTCACCCAGTGGGTCCTGTCCTTTGGGGGCGAGGCGCAGGTCATGGAACCGGCCTCCGCGCGTGCGGCCGTTGCCCGAGCGGCGCGGGCCTCTGTAGGATTGTAACCCCCCATGCCTTTCCAGCTGACGATCTCCGAGGGTAGAGAAGCCGGTAAGGAGTTCGTCTTCGACCAGGACTCCGTTCTCATCGGCCGTTCGACGGATTGCGACGTCGCGCTGTTCGACCCGGGTGTGTCCCGGCGCCACTGCCGCATCTTCCTCGACGGTGATGCCTACGCCGTCGAGGACCAGGGCAGCGCCAACGGTTCGCTCGTCAACGGCAGTCCGGTGAAGACGCAGGTGCTCGAGGACGGCGACAAGCTGACCCTGGGCCCGGTGACGTTCATCTTCGCCATGCTGACGGACGAGCCGGCCACGGGTGAAGAGGAGCTCCCCGCCGGCGCCCAGGAAGGCGATGGCAGCACGCGCATCGTCTCCCTGGATTCCCTGAAGCGGCAGCGCAACAAGGGCGTCGCGCTGGCCCCGGAGGGGGCCGACCAGGAGGAGCTGAACGAAATCCGCGAGGGCGCCACCCGCTCCAACCTGCAGGCCCTGCGCCCTGTGTCCCAGGGGCAGAGCGGCTCACGGGCGGCCATCGAGCGCTCGGCGCCAGCGGCACCGCCCGCGAAGCGGCCGTCCAGCTCGCCCCCGCCGGTCCGGGCTCGTCCGGCGCCAGCAGCCGGGGGCAGTGGTGGCCTGTCCGCGGCGGAGCGCGCGCGCATCCGGCGTGAGTCCCCTGGCGTGGTGTCCAGCGCGAAGCTCTTCTGGGCGGACGCCAGCCAGGGCGTGCGCACCGGCATCATCGGTGGCGGCGTGGCCATGGTGCTCGCGCTGTTCGGTGTCCTCTACTGGCTGGTGCTGAGCGGCGAGGACGGCCAGCCGGTGGGCGAGGAGCCCTCGATGCTCAGCGGGCAGCCCATCCGCGACTCGTTCGGCCTGGGGCCGAGCGTGACGTGGGAGCGCGCGGACATGAAGGTCTTCGAGTGGGAGTACACCGCCGCCACGCGCGCGGTGGTCATCCTCCACTACCAGGCCCGGAGCATCTCCAAGGACGAGGTCGTGGTGAGCGTCAACGGCGTGGACGTGGGCAAGGTGCCGCCCGACACGCTGGCCAGCCAGGACCGCTCCATCGAACTGATGATTCCGGCCCAGCACCTGAAGAAGGGCGAGCCCAACCGCATCATCTTCGACAACGTGAAGAATCCGCCGGGCGAAGACCCGTGGGTCATCTGGAACATCTGGGTGGAGCGCGCGCTGCTGCCGGACCTGCTGCCCGAGGAGCTGGTGCGCGAGGCCACCGAGTACCACAAGCGGGGCTTGAAGCACTTCCAGACGCCGGACATCGGCGCTCGCAACCGCTACGAGGCCTGGAAGTCCTTCCGCGTGTCGTGGCTGATGCTGGAGGCCCACCCGGAGCCGAAGCCGGACCTCTATTACGACGCCCAGGAGCGCATGAAGGCGGCGCAGCAGGAGCTGGACCGCACCTGCTCCAAGCTGCTCCTGGAGGTGGAGGGCTACTACAACCAAGGCAACTACAAGAGCGCCTCCGCCACCCTGGACCACGTGAAGGAGTACTTCCCGGAGTTCGACCAGCCGTGCGCCACCCGCGCGGACGCCAAGCGCGCGGAGTACGGCCTCTAGGACGCGCCACGGCTTTCCGGTGTCCGTGAAGTCGCGGGATTGTCCCGTCGGTTTCCGGACACCGGTTGGCACGGGAAGACAGGCTGCGAAGCGGCTCGGGTTGCCGGGTCGCGCGGGCATCCGCACCGTTGGGAGGCCATGCGTGACCAGGAGGCGTTGACCGAGCAGTCGGGTGAAGCGGACACGGGCGCGCCGCGGCGTGCGCCCACGCCCCCGGGGCCCGTGCCGGAGCATGGGCCGGTGTGGAGTCCCAACGTCTCCGGGCTGCTCCTGTCGCGCTACTACCTGCCGCGCCGCCACGCGGTGGTGCAGGGCAACGCCTGCCAGTTGCTGCGCGACGGCGTGGAGGCCTACCCGGCGATGCTGGAGGCCATCCGCGGGGCGCGCCGTTATGTCCGCCTGGAGACGTACATGTTCGTCTCCGACGCCGTCGGCGAACTGTTCGGCGAGGCGCTGGCGGAGGCGGCCGAGCGCGGCGTGCACGTGAAGGTGCTGTACGACGCGGTGGGCTCCTGGACGAGCCGCCGGAGCTTCTTCGCCGGGCTGCGCGCGCGGGGCGTGGACATCCGCGCCTTCAAGCCCTTCAGCCTGTCACGCGGGCTGCGGCACCTGCTGCGGAGGGACCACCGCAAAATCCTGGTGGTGGACGGTGAGGTGGCCTTCACCGGCGGGGTGAACATCTCCGCCCACTGGGCACCCGCGGAGATTGGCGCGGCGTGGCGGGACGACGTGCTGCGCATCGAAGGGCCGGCCGTCCACGAACTGGAGCGGTGTTTCTCCGCCACGTGGCGGATGATGTTCCAGGGCCGCTTCCACCGGTTGACCCGGCGGCTGGAGCGCCTGCGCAACCCGCCACCCCGGCGCGGCGCGGTGGGGCTGGCGGTGTTGTCCAGTCGGCGAAGCATCCACCGGTCCTATCTGCACGCCATCCGCCGGGCCCGGCGCAGCGTGTTGGTGGCCGCCGCCTACTTCATCCCGGACCGGCGCATGGTGATGGCGCTGCGCGAGGCGGCCCGGCGCGGGGTGGAGGTCCATCTGCTGCTCAACGCTCGCAGTGACCACCCCATCCTGGAGTTCATGGCCCGGGCCTTCTACGAGCGGCTGCTGGGCGCGGGCGTCCGCATCTTCGAGTGGCAGCGCGGCGTGCTGCACGCCAAGACGGCCGTGGTGGACGGGGTGTGGGGCACCATCGGTTCGTTCAACCTGGAGCGCCTCAGCCTGGCCTTCAATCACGAGGTGAACGCGGTCTTCGCCGACCCTCGCTTGGGACAGCAACTGGAGGACTCCTTCCGCACCGACTGCGGGGACTGCCGCGAGGTGACGCTGGCGGAGTTCCGCCGCCGGCCCCTGTGGCAGAAGCTGCTGGAGCGGGCGCTGTCTCTGCTTCGCAAAATCATCTGAGCCAGGCCTGCCCCCCCCTCAGCGGGGCGCATGGTTCCGATGAGCGGGGCTGCACACCCGCGGCTCGAAGCGTCCGGCCCTCAATGCCCTCGCAGGAACCCTTTGCAACGCGTCAAAGGGGGGCCTAGAAGTTCCCGCATCCCGCGCAAGGAAGGACGGCAACATACATGACCGACAGTTTCGGCACGAAGTCCCAGCTCAAGGTGGGCTCCGCCACCTATGACCTCTTCAGCCTGGGCAAGCTGGCCAAATCCCACCCGGCGGTGAACCGCCTGCCGTTCTCGCTGAAGGTCCTGCTGGAGAACCTGCTGCGGCACGAGGATGGCCGCGTGGTGAAGCGCGAGCACGTGGAGAAGATGCTGGCGTGGGACCCCAAGGCCACCCCGGACGTGGAGATCTCCTTCCACCCCGCCCGCGTGCTGCTCCAGGACTTCACGGGCGTGCCCGCGGTGGTGGACCTGGCGGCCATGCGTGAGGCGCTGGCCTCCATGGGCGGCAACCCGGACAAGATCAACCCGCGCAACCCGGCCGACCTGGTCATCGACCACTCGGTGCAGATTGACTCCTTCGCGACGTCCGCCGCGTTCAAGGAGAACGCCGAGCTGGAGTTCGAGCGCAACCGTGAGCGGTACGCGTTCCTCCGCTGGGGCCAGAGCGCGTTCAAGGGCTTTGGCGTGGTTCCGCCGGACATCGGCATCTGCCACCAGGTCAACCTGGAGTTCCTGGCGCACGTGACGTTCCGCCAGGGCAGCACCGTGTACCCGGACACGCTGGTGGGCACCGACAGCCACACCACGATGATCAACGGCCTGGGCGTGGTGGGCTGGGGCGTGGGCGGCATCGAGGCCGAGGCCGCGCTGCTGGGCCAGCCGATTACGATGCTGATTCCGCAGGTGGTGGGCTTCAAGCTCTCCGGTAAGCTGCCCGCGGGCGCCACCGCCACGGACCTGGTGCTCACCGTCACGCAGATGCTTCGCAAGAAGGGCGTGGTGGGCAAGTTCGTGGAGTTCTACGGCAGCGGCCTGAAGAACCTGTCCCTGCCGGACCGCGCCACCATCGCGAACATGGCGCCCGAGTACGGAGCCACCATCGGCTTCTTCCCGGTGGACGAGGAGAGCCTCAACTACCTGCGCTTCACCGGCCGTCCGGACGACCTGGTGGCCCTCACCGAGGCCTACGCCAAGGAGCAGGGCCTGTGGCGGCGTGACGACGCCGAGGACCCCCTCTTCAGCGACACGCTGGAACTGGACCTGTCCACCGTGGTGCCCAGCCTCGCCGGCCCCAAGCGCCCGCAGGACCGCGTGCCCCTCAAGGACATGAAGTCCGGCTACGAGAAGTCGCTGGTGGAGATGCTGTCGGCCGGCAAGAGCAAGGGCGAGGACGAGGAGGGTGGCAAGGGCAAGGCCGCCGCCGCCGCGGTGCCTCCCGAGCGTCTGGCGCAGACCGTCACGGTGAAGAACGGCCGCCAGAGCTACCAGCTGGGCCACGGCGCGGTGGTGATTGCGTCGATTACGTCCTGCACCAACACCTCCAACCCGGCGGTGCTGGTGGGCGCGGGCATCCTGGCCAAGAAGGCCGTGGAGCGCGGCCTCAACCCGAAGCCGTGGGTGAAGACGTCCCTGGCCCCGGGCAGCCGCGTCGTCAGCGAGTACCTGCGCGACGCCGGCCTGCTGCCCTACCTGGAGGCGGTGGGCTTCCACATCGTGGGCTACGGCTGCACGACGTGCATCGGCAACTCCGGTCCGCTGACGGAGCCCGTGGCCAACGCCGTCACCGAGGGTGACCTGGTCGTCGCCGCGGTGCTGTCCGGCAACCGCAACTTCGAAGGCCGCATCAACCCGCACGTGCGCATGAACTACCTGGCCAGCCCGCCGCTGGTGGTCGCCTACGCGCTGGCTGGCGAAGTGGGCATGGACCTGGACAACGAGCCGCTGGGCACCGACCCCAACGGACGTCCCGTGTTCCTCAAGGACATCTGGCCCACCAACGAGGAGATTCAGGAGGTCATCCGCACCTCCGTGAAGCCGGAGCAGTTCCGCAGCCAGTACGCCAACGCCATGGAGGGCGACGCGCTCTGGCAGCAGCTGCCGGTGGGCAAGGGCTCCACGTTCCAGTGGGACGACACGTCCACCTACGTGCGCAAGCCGCCCTTCTTCGAGAACCTGCCGAAGGAGCCCAAGGCGACGCAGGACATCCATGGCGCGCACGTGATGGCGCTGCTGGGTGACTCCGTCACCACGGACCACATCTCCCCCGCGGGCAACATCGCCAAGACGAGCCCGGCGGCCAAGTACCTCATGGCCAACGGCGTGGAGCCCAAGGACTTCAACTCCTACGGCGCGCGCCGCGGCAACCACGAGGTGATGGTGCGCGGCACCTTCGCCAACATCCGCCTGAAGAACCTGCTGGTTCCGGGCGTGGAGGGCGGCGTCACCGTCCACATCCCCACGCGCGAGCGGATGAGCATCTACGACGCGTCCATGAAGTACCAGGCGGAGGGCACGCCGCTGGTGGTGCTGGCGGGCGCGGAGTACGGCACCGGCTCCAGCCGTGACTGGGCGGCCAAGGGAACCATGCTGCTGGGCGTGAAGGCCGTCATCGCCAAGAGCTTCGAGCGCATCCACCGCTCCAACCTGGTGGGCATGGGCGTGCTGCCGCTCCAGTTCGAGGCGGGCCAGGACGCGCAGTCGCTGGGCCTCACCGGTCACGAGAAGTTCGACATCACCGGCGTGGCGCAGGACCTGGCGCCGCAGAAGAAGCTCACCGTGAAGGCCACGGGTGAGAGTGGTACCAAGGAGTTCACGGTGGTGTGCCGCATCGACACGCCGAACGAGCTCGACTACTACCGCCACGGCGGCATCCTGCAGTACGTGCTCCGCCAACTGGCCAAGGCCTAGCGCGGAGTTGAAGGAACCGGCGCCCTGCTTTCCTCGGCGGGCGCTGGTAGCACTACGGCCCGGAGTCGCCCCCGTGGCACTCCGGGCCGTCGTGTCTTCTAGGGCTCGCGCAGGCGGGCCCAGGCGGCGCGGTAGCGGGCCAGGCGCTCGGCGTCCTTGGGCGTCACCGCGGCCAGCCGCCGCACGTCCATGTTGTCCTCCAGGTCCGCCAGCTTCACGCGGCGGGCGAGCGCCAGCGGGCGCAGCCGTTCGATGAAGGCCTCGTACGTCTCGTCCTGGCGGCGGGTGAGGGCGTCCAGCGCGCCCAGGACGTTTTCCGGGTAGCCCAGCTCGCGCAGGCGCTCGAGCGTGTAGGGCGTGTCCTCCACCACGTCGTGGAGGATGGCCACGGTGCGCTCTTCGTCCGTGTCCAGCCGCATCATCACCCGCAGCGGGTGGAGGATGTACGTCTGGCCAGCCTTGTCTCGCTGGCCGTGATGCGCGGCCACCGCGAGCGCGATGGCGTCTTCGAGTGCGGGCATGCCCGTCTTCTAACGCCAGACGCCCTCCCCAGGCGAGCGGGGAGGGCGGGCCTTCACGTCATCATGGCAGGCAGCTGGCCGCGTTCTCGTGGCGGCAGGCGTGCTGCTCCTGGGTGAGGGGCAGCTCGTACACGTTCTGGAGCACCTCGCTGTTCTCCGACACGTCCACCGAGGTGGCCTGGCGCTGTCCGGGCTCCTGCATGATGGCGCTGTATTTCACGCTGCCCGTGGGCGAAATCATCACCGCGGTGGCGGGCTCGGGCGGCGGCGACAGCACCGCGCGCTCCTGGTAGCGCGCGTTCTCGAAGGACGCGGCGCAGTTGGGCAGGCCGCTGAGGAAGTCCGCCTGGTAGAAGCGGGCCCGGGCGGCGGTGCTGCTGCACACCTCGCCGTCCTGCGACGGGTAGATGACGTTCCACAGCGTGCAGCTGGCCACCGTGGCCGCGCCGCCCGCCGTCTTGTGGGTGTGGTTGTCCGTGTACTCCAGCATCCATCCGTCGCCTTCGGGCAGGGCGCCCGTCGCGGAGCAGGCACCGGACGCGTCGCAGGTGATGTTCGTCACGTCCACCAGGTCGCCGCTGGTGTCGTTGTCGCTGGTGCGGTCGCTCAGGCGTTCCGCGTCGAACTGGCTCGCCGTCATGGGGCCCTCCGCGGAAACAGCGGTGGCATCCTCGGCGAACGTCTTTCCGGCCACGCCGTACACGCGCACGCCGTAGAAGCGATTCTTCCCAATGGCGTTGACGGTGCGGGTCAGCTCCAGGTCCGCGAAGTTGGGCGCCACGTTGCTCACGTCGAGGCAGCGGAAGTTGCCCGCGGCGTCCTTGCCGCACTCCACGCGCGCGGGGCTCATGGAGGTGTAGTCCTGGGGCGCTCCCGGGCAGGAGCGGGCCTCGTGCCGGGTGAACCGGGCCGACACCACCGTCTGGCCCGGGTTGCCACAGGCGGGCTGCGAGGCCGTCCCACGCGTCAGCGTGGACTGTGCCAGTCCCCGCTGCGTCCACTGGTGCCGCGACTGGGTGATGTTCTCGCCGATGCGGTCCACGCGGTAGTCCACCTCCACGTTGCCGCACCCGTAGCGCGCGCAGGCCTGCGGGTTGTCGAAGCGGCAGATGCCGGCCTGGTCATCCAGCAGCGCGTAGCGGTCACCCGTGCCGACGAGCGCGCGCATGGCGCCCGTGCCCGGCTGGATGCCAATGGAGGGCACGTAATAGAAGGGCCACGTGCGCGTGAGGCTGTCGCCCTGGCCGCCCGACGGCCCCACGGCGTCCCGGTCCATCTGGAAGGCGCGCGCGGCGCTCCAGTTGCGGATGAGTCGGGTGCTCGGGTCCAGCGCACCGGGCACGGACATGCGCGCCACCCACAGCTGGCCGCGCATGTCACCGAAGACGGCCGTGTCGAAGAAGCCGTCCTGCTGCACGTTGCCGGCTACGCCGTAGTCCACCAGCGCCACGGGCGCCGCCACGCTGTGCGTGAGGTGCCGCGCGGGCCCGTGCTGCTCACCGGTGGCGTTCGGGTCGTATTCGAACTTCCACCACAGGTTGTCGGTGCGGCCATTCACCTCGGGGGACCACGCGTCCACCATGTAGATGCCGCGGCCCTTCTCCTGGCCGGGGGACCAGCCGCCTGACAGGGCCACCATCCACCGCTCCTGGGTCTCCACGTTGTAGCGGGACACGGGACCCGCCGCGGTGCCTGCCTCCACCAGCACGGGGCCAATGGGCGGCGGCTTGGGGCTGAGCGAGAAGAGCGTCTTGCCGAAGAGGGCGGCCTCCGGGGAGTCCGGCTGCGGGTACATCCACTGCATCCGGGGCGCGCCGAAGCGGCCGGTGCCCGAGTCCGCACGCAGCTCCAGCGCCAGGTAGTGCACGCCGCCGCGTCCCTCCGAAATCACCGCCATCGTGTGGTACTCGGTGGACTGCTTGATGCCGTCCGGCTGCGAGCCGTCCGAGCCGTCCGCCCACACGTCGCGCACCATGATGTCGCCGTCCACGTAGTACTGGTGGCCGCCCGCCATCTCGTGCAGGCGCGACAGCAGGTCGGGCGGGATGAAGGCCCACTCCTCCTCGCCGCTGCTGGGCGAGTACTCAATCATGGGCAGGCCGCCCTCGCAGTTGTCGTTGCTCGCGGTGCTGTCGCGGAAGGCGTGCAGCATGCCGTCGTTGGCGCCCACCAGCACCAGCTTGTCGCGGCGGCGGTAGCGGTGCAGGTACGCGTCATACGCGTCCACCTCCACGGTGTTGCCGCAGCGGCTGATGTTCTCCGTGGCGAGCGGCGTGGGCGACACGCCCAGTTGCTGGCTGTAGAGCGTGCGCGTGCACTGGTTGCTCATGCCCAGGTTGCACAGGAACTTGTCCATGGGCGGGTCCACCAGCACCGGCGCGGAGTGGAAGATGTCGCCCAACACGGAGCGGCGCACCTCGGTGCGGTTGCCGTTGCCGTCCTCGTCCGCCAGGTCCTGGCCGCGCACGTACTGGATGAGCGTGCGCACACAGACGTCGTCCAACCAGGTCTGCGCCTGCGTCACGCTGCCGAAGCCGGGCACCGCGACGCTCATGGCCGCGGCGGCCTGCTGGGGCGTCAGCCGGAGGCCCGTCATCAGCGTGCCCGGGTCGATGTCCAGGGGGCTGAGCGACTGCACCTTCGGGCAGACGGGGGTGCCGAGGATGCCGAAGTAGCTCTTCAGCGCTTCGCGGTTCTCCACGGTGAACTCGATGGGTGTCGCCGCGTTGTCCGCGGCGGTGAGGCGCCCGTCCTGGTTGCTGTCCGTCACCGTGTAGATCTTCCGGCTGTTCAGCGCGCGGGCCATCAGCGCGCGGCGCGCCTCCCAGAACTGGTTGGCCGGGGTGCTGCCGCCGTCCTTGACGAAGTTGCCGGATGTGTCCTCGACGACGATGTCCCCGTCCCGGTCCACGACGAAGATGTCGTCCATGTCGCCGTCGCCGTTCTTGTCGACACCTTCCACGAACTCGTTGAACTGGTTGAAGCGCCACAAGTCTCCGCGCCAGGCGCTGTCACCGGAGGCGGGCGACATGCGCGGCATCAGCGCGCTGAGCGTGGAACTGCCCGTCTGGAACGAGGAGATGGCCGCTGCGGCGAACGCGATGTTCCGGTTCTGCACGTCGTCGACGATGGACTGGAGCGCCGACTTCAGTTGGCTGGAGTTGGTGGCCGCGTAGAAGCGCCCGCCGCCCGCGTCCGCGGTGACACGCAGCAGGTTGATGGCCTGCGTGTTCGTCAGCGCGAAGCCCACGGTGTACGTGGCCACTTGCTGCGCCCCATCCAGTTCCGGCCGCAGGTCGTTCGTCCACATCCACTTCGCGATGCGGTGGATGTGGCTGCTGGAGCCGCCGCTGTTGCTGCCCTGGCCGGCCGCGGCGCAGTTGGCGCAGGGGACGTCCAGGTTGCGCACCTGGGCCGGGACCTGGGCGGAGTTGCCGCTGGGCTCGTTGGGCTCACCGTCCGTGAGCAGAATCATGGCGTTGAAGCCGCAGGTGAAGCAGGCGGCGGCTCGTCCGGGCGCGGCCTCGTCGTTGAAGCCCGAGTCGAACAGGTATCCGCTGCCGAACCATCCGGGGAATGGGTCGCTGCCGGCGGAGCGGAAGTAGGTGCTGGCGCCCCACAAGGCCTGTGTCAGGGGCGTGCCCGTGTTGAAGCGCAGCCCGTTCCGCATCTTGCTGAGCAGGTTGTTGCGGTGCTCTTCACGCTTCGCGCCGCTGAGCGACTCGCCGCAGCTGGGACCGAAGCGCTCGAAGCGCACCACGTCCTGGCCGCTCCACTTCACCGTGTCGGTGGCTTCACTGCTCGCGGAGAACGTCACCACGCCGAAGCGCGTGCGCTCCGAGTCCTTGAGCACCTGGCTGATGACGTTGACGGCGGAGTGGCCGCGCGGCGAGTAGAAGTTGAGGAAGTTGCCCGACGCGACGCGCTGGCTGGAGGTGTACTGGAAGTAGCCCTTCGTCGCGAGGCACTGCGCGCACGCGGCTCGCGCGGCGGGCCGGTTGCCGTTGTTGTTGGTACCCACCAGATTGGCGCATGCCGCCGCCGCGTTGTCGCTGATGACGGTGTTGGGCGGTGGCTGGTCGAAGCGCACGGGATTGCTGTTCATCCCGAAGCTGGTGTGCGTGCCGCTGCCGTTTCCGGCGAAGCTGTAGTACTTGGCCGGCACGAACCAGGGCGAGTCCTGGTTGGTCAGCGACAGCCACATCCGCGGGTACTCGACGTTGGCGTCGTAGTTCAGCTCGTCGATGTTGGCCTGCCGGCAGCCTGGAGAGGCGCCGCCGCTGGAGCTGTCAAAGCTGTGGTTGCTGTCGTTGCTCCAGGCGATGGGCCAGTACGCCATGGAGCCCGACGTATCCAGGATGAGCAGGATGTTGGGCGGGCCGCTGGGGCTGGTGAAGAAGCGCTCGTCACTGCCGCGCGCGGGGTTGAGCAGCGCGTCCAGGCGGGAGGTGGACTGCAGGCTGCAAGACGCCGGGTCCTGCGCGAGCGCGTCAGGGGCGGCCAGCAGCACGGACAGGGCCGTCAGGGTGGGGAAGAGTGCCTTCATGGGGGGCTCGGGGAATGGCGGAGTCGGAAGGGGTCAGATGCCGAAGCGGAAGACGAACTCGGTCTCGGCCTGCCGGCCTCCGGGTTCGTCACACATGACGACCACGCGGTAGTAGCTGCCGCCGGCCGTGCCTTCTCGAAGGGTGTTGGCCGCGTCACTCACCTGGTCCTTTCCGCTGCTGAACGAGGACGAGGCGAGCACCGCCGCCGTGGGCGCCGACGCGGTGTCACCCAGGTGGGCAGTACGCATGATGCTGCTGTCGGCGACGACCTGGTCGTCTTGCAGCACCTGCTCCAGGCTGATGTTGGTGACGGGCACCGCGCCGGTGCCGAACACCTTCAGCCGCGACAGGAGGTAGCGCCGCGCCGTCTCCGCGCAGGCCTCCACGCGGTCGCTGCGCGTCTTGGCCACGGCGGCGGACTGGTTGCGGCCGGTGAAGGTGATGGCGCCCACCACGAGCAGCAGCAGCACCGTCAGGGCAATCAGGGTGATGGCCAGGGCGCTGCCCCGGCGTGCGGCGAAGTGAGTCATGGTGGCTAGCCTCCCCAGACGTTCTTGATGTCACCGGCGACGCCTTCGGAGCGCAGCTCGGGGATGAAGAAGGCGCGGGACGTCATGTTGGGAATGCGGAGAGACGTCTCCACGGTGGTGCGGAAGAACATGTCCTCGGGATTCACGGGGTCCGCGTTGAAGAGCTTGCGGCCCTGGTTCTTCTTGCCGGAAGGCAGCGGGCGCACCGAGCGCACCGTGAGGCCCACGCCCACCGAGCGGATGTTGGCCGGGTTCATGTTGTAGCGGAGGGGCGCGTCGTACGGCGTGCTGTACGTGGGCGGCGGAACGTCGGCGTCGTACTTGGGCAGCACGACGGAGTCCTCGTCACCCAGCACCCAGGCCATGCCACTGCCCACGGCGCCGTCGGGCGCGGGCAGGCCGGCGCAGCACGCGGAGTTCGCGGGCGGCCGGTTCATCTGGTAGCTGACCTGGAAGGACTCCACGTCCACGGCGATGGGGTCGAAGTCGGCGTTCTGCGCCCAGCCGTGCCTCACCACCAGGTACGGGCGGCCACCGTACGCCTCCACGCGCAGCCGCTTCTCATGCACCAGCATGACGAAGGGCATGCGGCCGGTGTCCGTCATGCAGGCCCTGGGCACATCGCCCGGGAGGCCCGCGGCGAGCGCGGTGTTCAGCGTGGCGCTGGTTCCATCCGCGGCAACGTCCGCCGTCAGCCGCCCGAGGAAGTAGTCCTGACCGCCCGGACAGGCGATGAGCACGGCCTGCCCCTGGCGCAGCGGCTGGCCGAAGGTCGCGGCGGGCTCCAGCTCCAATTGGAAGGGCTCCGTCCCGGTGCCGTCGAGCTGGCCACGGCGCAGGAACATGGGGTCGCGGTAGCGGAAGGCCAGGTCGTCGGTGACGAAGTTGCCCCAGCCCTCCACTTCCTCCGTGTAGTTGTCCTTGCGGTCCCCGGGCAGTCCCACCGTGTCGAAGTTGAAGGCGATGGCCGGGTCCAGACCGTAGCCCGCGTAGCGCAGGGTGCGGTTGAGGTAGTCGGAGCCCACGCGGCTGCCTTCGACTGCCGTCTTGGAGATGGTGTTGTTCTGGAAGATGTTGTTGACGGCGATGATGGTCCCCGCCACCGCCAGCAGCACCACCGAGGAGACGGTGATGCCTACCAGCAACTCGATGAGCGTGAAGCCGCGTCGCGCGTGCGTCCTGGACGTGCTCACAGTTCAACCCCCGCGCCGTTCTCCGCCGGGTTGTAGAGCGCGACGAACTGCTTGACGTAGCGACGCTGGCCGGCGCTGCGGAAGGACACCACCACCGCGACCGAGTCGATGGCCTGCGCCGGCGTCCACACGAGGACGCGGCGGTAGTGTTCGCTCTCCTCCGGCGAGTAACCCGGCACCACGCGGAGCAGCGGGTCGCCGGTCGCGGTCTCGAAGGCGTCCAGGTCCACGACGCACGCGTCGGGCAGGGTGGAGAGGCCGCCGGCCAGCTCGAGCGTCTCCGCGGCGCCGGCGCAGCGCGCGCTGGACAGCGGCCCGGCGCCGGCGAAGAGGCGGGAGCGGCCCTGGAGTTGGAGGCCGGAGCGCACCTGCGAGGCGATGGCGCTGGCCTGCGACAGGCGGTTGGCGGCGGCGTTCTGCTGGCTGGCGAAGATGAGCCCGCCGAAGACGCCGCTGATGCCCATGGCGAGGATGGCGGCGGCCGCCATGCCTTCAATGAGCGTGGCACCGCGCATGTGGGCGCGGCGGGATGCGGGATTCAGGCGCCTCATCGGTTGACCCTCATGTCGACGAAGCCGACGGGCGCGGAGACGGCGAAGAGGTATTCGCGCTGCCCGTCGGTGGAGAGAAGCGCCAGCGACGCGGCCCGGTTCACGGCGCCGTTGCCGGCGGGGATGACTGGCTGGCCCGCGCCGTCCACGAAGCGCGCGGAGCCGTCACCGCGGAAGACGATGGCGCCCCGCCGCGGCGCGCCGCTGCAGAAGCTGCAGTCCGTGGCGGCCAGTCCCTCGAAGATGCCGGTCCACGCCAGGTTGCCGCTGGCGCCGAAGCGCACGGTGCGCTGCGAGTAGCGGTCCAGGTACATGGCGTCCATCAACCGGCCCTGGTCCGCGGAGGGCTGGATGTCCAGCGGGGGCGAGAAGGTGCCGAAGCTCAGCTGTCCGCTGGCGCCCGCGGCGTCTCCGAAGTTGCGCAGGCGGTCCTCCAGCAGGAACCAGGCGCCATGGCCCGCGCCGGCCTGACCCTCCGGATTGATGTCCGGGTAGATGATGAGCCACACGTCGGCCTGACGGTCCACGGCGCGGGCCCGGGCCTCGGCGAGCGCGCCGGACAGGTCGGCGGCCGCGTTCTGCGGACCCGCCCGCGCGCTGAGCTGCGCGTAGCCCGCGTAGGCCAGCGCGGCCAGCACCGCGATGATGGCGAGGACGATGCTGACCTCCAGCAGCGTCATTCCGCGTGCGTCGCGCCGGCTCACTTGGCGACCTCCACGCGCACGCTCAGGGGCTGCCTGGTGCCCTGGCGCCACACGAGCACCTCGGACACGCCCAGGCTCAGCCCCTGGACCATGATTTGATTCGGCTCACCGAGAGACGCCTCGACCACCGCGGAGGCCTGGACCCTCACGCGCTCGGCGTTCTCCACGATGAACTGCGTCTGATGAAGGGGCGCCACCCGCACCACCAGGCCGGACGGCTGAGCGTTCTTCGCCTCGACGGCGTAGTCCGGCGCGGGCGCGGCGGCGGGGGGGTCGGTGGCGGCGTCCTGGGCCCACGCGGCGGAGGCGGCCAGCGTCAGCGCCAGGGGTGCCCACAGCTTCCAGCGGGGCTCGCGGGAACGGTACTTCAGGGAAGGTGTCGGAAAAACCGTGAGCAAGGGCATGGGGGAATGTCCTGCGGGCACAATGACCCCTGGGGGCTGGGGCAATGGAGACACGCGGGGTGTTTCTGCACACCTCGTGCCTCCCCGCCTGGTGAGCCAAGCCCCCGACACTCCACGGCAAAGTTCCAGGAGGAGGTCCCGACGAGCAGCAGGCGACCTTGCAATGTCTGCGAGCCCGCAAACTTTAGGCGCACCCTGACTGTCCGGCGACAGGGTGACTGGAGTCCGAATGGACCCTGGGTTACCAGCCAGATTTGCTGTTTCTCAGGGCCTTCTTTTCGGAGGTGCGCTTCTTGCCTTCCAGGCGCCGCCGCTTGGAGCCGGCGGTGGGCTTGGTGGCCCGCCGCACCTTGGGCACGAATGTGAGGACCTTGAGTCCCTCGCGCAGACGCTCCAGCGCCACTCCCTTGTTCTGCACCTGGCTGCGGCGCTCGGTGGCGCTGACGGACAGCTCGGTGGGGGCATGCGTGAGGCGCACGCCGCTGGCGGTGGTGTTGCGGTGCTGTCCCCCCGGGCCCGAGGCGATGAAGTAGTCCACCTCACACGCCTTCAGGAGGGACTCGTCGTCCAGCTTGAGGGCGTCCAGCGCGGCCTGCCGGCGGGTGGGTGAAATGCTCATGGCTGTCTTCAAGGTATCCCTCCCAGGCCCCTTCGTGCACCGCTGTCGTGCGTGCAGGCCCCGGCGCTGGACGGGGCCCCGTCGTCCGTCTGACGAGGGATTTCAGGTTGGCCGGGGTGGGCTCTCAAATTGATTCGGGCATGACGCGGCTCCGGGACGAAGCTCCCTGATTCCAGCGGGTGGGCTCATGCTCCGCAGGCTGCTCTGGAGGCCGCGGCGTGCGCCTCGCGTGGCGGTGCTAGCGCACGTTGATGGTGGTGCCCGTGCTGGCCTGCCGTCCGTCCTCGCTGGTGGCGATGATGGAGGCGGCGACGGGCACGCGGGTCATGCCTCGGTCGGTGTCGATGTAGGGCTCCACGAACGTCTGGTCCGCGGGGATGGTGACCGTGGGCATGCTGATGCGGCGGGTGGGCGATTCCAGGGCGACGGTGACGGGGCCGGTGAAGCCCTCCGCCCGCGTCACGGTGATGCGCACCTTCTCGTTCTGACCGGCGAACAGGTCCAACTGGCGCGGCTCGATGGTGACGGAGAAGTCCGGCTGGGCCACGGGCGGCGGAAGGATGACGAGGAAGATGTTGGCGCTGGCCGCGAACGTCTCCGCGGCGTTGGTGGCCATCAGCAGGGCGCGCATCATGCCCCGGGCCTGCGTGTCCTGCGCCACCGAATAGGTGGCGGTCGCGGTGACGCTGGGCTCGCCTTCGGGCAGGGCGATTTCCGGCGCGAGCGTCACGCCCTCGGGCGCATTCTGGAGGTTGATGCGGAACGCGCTCTGGTCGTCGCCCTCGCGCCGCACGGTGATGTCCACCGGAAGGCTCTCACCCGGAATAGCGGTGAGGGTGTCGGGGAGGTCAAAGGCGATGCGGAAGAAGGGCCCGTCGCTGCCGCAGGACAAAGCGAGCGCGCTGCCGACGAGGAACAGGCTCCCGATGAGGGACCGGCGGAGGGATGGGGTCATGTTCTTGAATCTCCTGGTGAGTGCCAGCATCCGTCCACCGTGGCACCTGGGCAAGCCGCTCCAGAGCAGGCGGGCTCAGCGGAACAACGCACGAGCCACCTCGTAGGTGCCCACGTGCGCATCAATCGTGGCGGACAGAGGTTTCGCGTAGCCGCCGCCCAGGGTGAGCACCGCGGGGATGCCCCGCTGGCGTGCGGCCTCCAGCACCAGCCTGTCTCGCGCTCTCAGTCCGGCGTGAGTGAGGGACAGCCGTCCCAGCGCGTCTTCCGCGAGCGGGTCCACGCCCGCCTGGAAGAAGAGGATGCAGGCGCCCGCGCTGTCGAGCACCTCGGGCAGGTGCAGGGCGAGCGCGTCCAGATACGCCGCGTCTCCGGTGCCGTCCGGCAGGCCCACGTCGAGGTGGGAGGGCTGCTTGCGGAAGGGGAAGTTGTTCTCTCCGTGCATGGAGAAGGTGAAGACGGAGTCGTCGCCGGTGAAGACGGCGGCGGTGCCGTTGCCCTGGTGGACGTCCAGGTCCACCACCACGGCCCGGCGGATGTCGCGCGAGGCCTGGAGCACGCGGATGGCCACCGCGATGTCATTGAAGACGCAGAAGCCCTCGCCGTGGTCCGGAAAGCCGTGGTGCGTGCCGCCGGAGAGGTTGCCTCCGATGCCGTCCTGGAGCGCCGCGCGAGCCGCGTCGACGGTGCCGGCCACCGCGGCGGAGAAGCGCCGCACCAACTCGGGCGACCAGGGGAAGCCGAGGCGCCGTTGCTCGGCGTCGGTGAGGGTGCCCTGGGACAGCGCGTCGAGGTAGCGGGGCGTGTGGACTCGCGCGAGGTCCTGGCGTGGGCAGGGCATGGATTCGGTGAGGGATTCCGGGGAGAGCACGCCCCGCTCCAGGAGCGCCTCGCGCAGCAGTCGGTACTTCTCCATGGGGAAGCGGTGGCCGGGAGGCAACGGGACTTCGTAGCTGTCCGAATGGAAGACGCGCACGCGGAGGGAGCCCTAACGCCAGGGCAGGGCGGGTGCAACCGGCGGCGCGTGTGAGAAATCGACCGGGGGCGTAGACCCGGGGGCGAAGTCGTTCGTTTCGAACCTCGCTGTCGTCCTTCCCCTTGGAGAACGCCATGGACCGCAAGTCCCTGTCGCGCGCCGCGCTGTCGGCCGCGCTCGTCACCGCTCTGTCCGCTGCCCTGTCCCTGGCCGAGGAGAGCCCGATTTTCAAGCCCGTGGAGAAGCCCGCGCCCGCCAAGGCGGCGACGCCGGCCGCTCAGGCGAAGCCCGCTCCGAACCAGAAGCCCGCGCAGCCGGCGCCGTCCCAGCAGCAGGTCCCCGCCGCCGCCCGGCCGGAGATTGAAGTGGTGTTCGTGCTGGATACGACGGGCTCGATGAGCGGGCTGCTGGAGGGAGCGAAGCGGAAGATCTACTCCATCGCCTCGCGCATCGCGCAGGGCCGTCCGACGCCGCACCTGAAGGTGGGGCTGGTGGCCTACCGCGACGTGGGCGACGACTACGTCACGAAGCGCTTCGACCTGAGCGACGACCTGGACACGGTGTTCGCCAACCTGCGCAAGTTCGAGGCGGGTGGCGGCGGGGATACGCCCGAGCACGTGGGGCGCGGGCTGGGCGAGGCCGTGTCCAAGCTGTCCTGGAGCAAGAACCGGGAGGTGATGAAGGCCATCTTCCTGGTGGGGGACGCGCCCCCGGCGCAGCGCAACGACGACTGGGACTTCAAGCACTGGGCGAAGAAGGCCCGGGAGAAGCACATCGTCGTGAACACCGTGCGGTGCGGCGGGGATGCCGAGACGGAGGCGTCGTGGCGGTTCGTGGCGAAGCTGACGGACGGCACCTTCGACACCATTGACCAGGGCGGTGGCATGGTCGCCGTCGCCACGCCGTATGACGCGGAGCTGGCGAAGGTGAACGCGGAGCTGGCCACCAAGACGCTCTACACGGGCCGCAGGGAGGTCCAGGCGGAGAACATGGCGCGCGCCGCCTCCATGGGGGCGCTGGCGCCCGAGGCGGCGGCCGAGCGCATCAGCTACATGAAGAAGACGCGCGGCGGTGGGGCCGCGGGAGCCCCCGCGAGCAGTGCGCCCAAGGCGGTGGGCGGCGCGGTGGACCTGGTGGAGGCGCCGTCCGCGCTGGATGGCGTGAAAGCGGACGAGCTCCCCTCCGAACTCAAGGGCCTGTCCAAGGAGGCGCAGGCCGCGAAGGTGAAGGCGCTCTCCGAGGAGAAGAAGGCGCTGGAGAAGAAGGCGGAGACGCTGGCCGCGGAGCGCGAGGCGTGGCTGACGAAGAACGCTCCCGAGAAGGAGGACGCCTTCGACGCCAACGTGATGAAGGGCGTGAAGGCGCAGGCCGCCCGCTACAACATCGCCTACTGAGCGCCAGTGAAGCGGGGGACAGGAAGCCGCGGGCGCGCTTGGAGGCGTCCGCGGCTTTCGCGTGTCAGGCGTGGGCGCGCAGGAACTCCAGCAGCGCCGGATTGACGTCTTCCGGGTGCGTCATGTTCGCCGCGTGCGCGGCGCCGGGAACCGGGACGAAGCGCACGCTGCCGGGCAGCGTCTGGTGCAGGTGCTCGCCGTGGACCGGAGGCATGCCGTGGTCCTCCAGCCCGTGGAAGACGATGGCGGGGCAGCGAATCTCCGTCAGCCGCCCGGAGATGTCGTCCCGGTCGATGAGCGAGCGGAGCCCAGGTGGTCCAGCAGGCCCACGCAGTCCGCGGCCGAGTCCCACGGCGTGAAGGGCTTTCCGTCCCAACGCGTCTGCCCGAAGCCGCGGGCATCCCAGCGGATGACGCGGAACTCGGGGGCCAGCGCCGCCACCTGCGCGTCGAACATCCGGTGGTCCATCAGGAAGCCATGACCCAGGATGATGGGCCGGCCGTTTCCACCGGAGTCCTCGAAGTAGATTCCCTGTCCGTTCAGCTCGGCGATGGGCATGGCCCCTCCGTCTATCACCCCGGGAAGGCCGCGCGCGCTACTCCCGCGTCACCGCCTGGAGCACCACTTCACGCCGCCGCTCCAGCAGCCGCAGCGCCAGGGGAAGCACCCCGCGATACAGCGCCACGTTCAACGCGGCGGCCAGGAGAATCATCGCCGCCGTGTGCCACGTGGGGCCTTCCTTGCCCGCCAGCTTGAGCGCCCAGCCGAAGGGCATGCAGCCCGCGCTGGCCGCGAGGATGCCCAGCATGGAGGCCGTCAGCGGAACCTTGTCCCGCCGCTTGAGGCTCGCGTGGAACTTCACCGGGAAGTACAGCGACAGGAAGTTGCCCGCGGCCAGCAGCATGGGCACCACGGCTCCCACGGCCGCCATGGCGCACAGCATGTCCAGCCCGGTGCCGAAGCCGAAGTACACCCGGTAGAAGAGCGCCACCATCGCCGCCATCCCGAGCGCCGCCGCGCCCTGCACTTGATTCTTCGCGCGCAGCACGTCCGCCAGGTCCAGGGGCGCCGCCAGGAAGGCCGCGAAGCCCTGTCCGTCATACGCGAAGGTGTTCTGGGAGAACGTGGACGCAATCACCACCGCGCCGTAGATGCACAGGCCCCCCATCAGCCACGCATCCGCCGAGCCGCCCAGGAGGAACACGAACAAGTCCCTTCCGGACAGCAGCTTCAGCAGGATGGCCAGGATGAATGGCACCGATGCCAGCAGCCGCGCGCGCGGGTTTCGCCACAGGTCCAGGGCCTCGCGCGTCACCAGCGTGGTGTAGCGCGTCCGCGTGGTGGCGAACGGGTTGCTGTCCCCCGAGTCCTTGCGCGAGCCCCCCGCGCGGCCCGCCTGCCGGTGGAAGCGCATCAGCAGCGCGTAGGCCACCGCCATGCCCACGCCCGCGAAGAAGAGCAGCGCCGCCGCCTCCAGCATGGCCACCCGGGGCCGGTGCCAGGCGAGCTGCGCCAGCGCGTCTCCGAAGAGCCCCGGGGGCACGCGGCCCAGCGCCACCGCCGCGTTGATGATGAGGGACATGTCCAGCGCGTCCACGCCCGCCTCGCCCACCGCCGTCAGCCAGGAGGTGTCGATGGGCGGGATGAACGACGCGGCCAGGAGGAAGAGCGCCAGCCCGCCGCCCATGATTTCCGCGCTGTGCTTCGCCCGCAGCACGTTGATGACGGCGTACAGCGCCACCCGGCTCCAGGCCGCGCACAGGAGCGCGAAGAGGACGTAGAGGACCACCGCCATCCACGGCATGTACAGCACGTAGACGGAGGCGAAGCCCAGCGCGGCCCCGGTGAGCGGCGCGTAGAAGACGAGCGCGCGCGGCTCGAAGAGGCTGGCCACCGTCGATGCGATGAGTAGCCGGAAGGGCGAGATGGGGAAGGCGGCGTAGCGGCTCAGCTCGGAGTGGTCATCCACGCCCGCGGACAACAGCGGCCACGTCACCCACACCGAGAAGGTGACGAAGCACAGCAGGTTGAGGATGAAGTAGGGCCACACGTCGCTCTGCGCGATGGGCCGCAGCCGCATCAGCGCGAAGAACGTCAGGCCCAGGAAGAGGCCCGGCGCGCTCGACGCAGCGAAGGCGGCCACCGCGAGCATCCGGCTGCGTCCGGGGCCCTGATTCAACCCGATGTCGAAGCGCAGCCCCCACAGCAGCCACAGGTGCCGGAAGAAGCCGGGCACGGCGGGGCGGCTCATGCGGTCTCCTGGCGCAGCGGCGTCACGGACGCGGGCGCCTCACCGTAGAAGGACAGGCGCGCGTTGCGCGAGGCCGGCACGGAGATGAGCTTCTCGAACACCGCCTCCAACGACGGGCACTCGTAACGCGACAGCAGCGAGCCCACCGGACCCTGGTCCAGCATGCGGCCGCCGCGGATGATGCCCGCGTGCGTGGCCAGCCGCTCGGCGATCTCCAGCACGTGCGTGGTGAGCAGCAGCGTCACCCCGCGCCGGCTCAGCTCGCGCAGGAGCTCGCGGATGACACCGGCGGCCAGCACGTCGATGCCTTCGAAGGGCTCGTCCAGCAGCACCAGCTCCGGCGCGTGGATCAGCGCCGCGGCGATGGCGAGCCTCCGGCGCATGCCCTTGGAGTACTCCGCCACCAGCGCGCCCGCCTTGTAGGTGAGCTCCGTCAGCTCCAGCAGCTCGGTGGCGCGCGCGGCGGCCTCGTCGCCGTCCAGCCCGTACATGCGCGCGCAGAAGGTGAGGTACTGCCGGCCGGTGAGCCGCTCGAAGAGGCTCAGCTCCTCCGGCACCACGCCGACGCGGCGCTTCACTTCCATGGGCCTGGCCACCGCGTCCACCCCGAGCATCCGGATGGAGCCCGCGTCGGGGCCGTACACCCCCGTCAGCAAGGCGATGCTGGTGGACTTCCCGGCCCCGTTGGGGCCCAGGTACGCGTAGAAGGCGCCGCGGGGAATCTGCAAGTCCAGGCCGTTGAGCGCGCTGAAGCCGCCAAAGCGCTTCTGCAGTCCGCGGGCGTCGACCGCCAGGTCATCAGTGGGAGAGGGCGTCATGGAATGCCCTCCATCTCACCCGAGCCCGGCACCAGGGGACAATCCCCACCCGTCAACAGGGGGATGCCCGCCGGCTCCTACGGTGCCGTCTCAGTGGACGAACGACATCTCCGGCGGACCGGCAATCTGCTGCACCGTCATCCGCACCTTGTCCAGGTCCACGGGCTTGGAGATGTAGCCCGCGGCGCCCACGAGCTCGGCCTCCCATTCGAAGCCGTAGCCGGAGATGATGATGATGGGCAGACCCCGCGCACGGGGCATCTTCTTGAGTGCGTCGAGCAATCCCCAACCGCTCATGACTGGCATCCTCAAGTCGAGCAGCACGGCGGAGGGCATGTCTCCCTCCAGCAGGTCCAGCGCCTCACGACCGTTGGCCGCTTGAACCGTGGGATAGCCCATTTCCTCGAGGGCATCGCAGATGAGCGTGCGGTGGCTCGCGTCGTCATCGACGACCAGGATGTGGGACATGGCAGGGCCTCGGAAGCTGCGGCTGGGTGTGTCGCCGCGAAATTCTATGGGCAGGATGATGGGAACTCCTCTTCCATTCCGGAAGGGGCCCCGATGCTTTTCAACAGCGAACGGCCCGTGAGGACGAGGCATGCATCCGGGGCCGGATGCCCACGGGGCTCACGCTCCGTAAAGCTGGAGCGCATTCTGCCCCAGGATGCCCGCGAGTACCGCGTCATCCAACTTCATCCCCAGCATCGTCCGCAGCTCACGGTCCCACGCATAGGGGATGTTGGGAAAGTCCGTGCCGTAGAGGATGCGCTCGGGCCGGACCTCCAGCGCGCGGCGGGGGATGGGAACGGGGAAGTAGCCGGCCAGGGCCATGGTGGTGTCCAGCCAGAGGTTGTCGTGCCGCTCGAGCAGCCGCGCATAGGCGTCGAACTCGTCCGCGCCCAGGTGGGGCACGCACAGCTTCAGCGTGGGATGGTCCTTCAGCACACGCTCCACCCGCTCCGCGGCGCAGAGCGCGTAGGTGTCGCAGTTGTAGTGGGGACTGGAGGGCTCCCGTCCCGCGTGCATGACGAGCGGACGGCCCGCCTTCGCGCACGCGGCATACACCTCGTGAAGGTGCGGCGCGTCAGGGGAGAAACATTGGACGTGGCAATGAATCTTCACCCCACGCAGGCCCGCGTCGAACGCCTCTTCCAACACGGCCGTGGCATCGGGTTCGCCCGGGAGCACGGTGGCGAGCCCCAGCACACGAGGCTCTTCCCGGGCCACCTCCGCCACGTAGGCGTTGAGCGCGCGGGCCATGCCTGGCCGGTGGGCGTAATGCAGCGCCACCACCCGGTGGACCCCCCGCGACAGGAGGAAGGACACGACCTGCCGCGTGTGCAGCTTGTAGCGGATGGGCCAGCCGTACTGGTCGAACCAGCGCCACACCGCCTCGAACACCCGGTCCGGGAAGAGGTGGACGTGCGCGTCCACCACGGGAGGCAGTCCTTTGGGCAGGCGAGGGCCCTCCGTGTCCTGGAGGGCGGGCATGGGCATGCGGATGCCGGAATCCCGCCACGTGGGCGCGGAGGCCAGACAAGGGACGGGCACGTCAGCGTCGGAGTCGGTGGCCATGGCGAGCCACCCGTCTACGCCTTCTTGACGGTGTCGTCCTCGTCCCCGTCGGTCCGTCGCAGGTAGGTGTTGTGCGGGTACCCCTGGCGGGACAGCCGCTGCGCCTCGATGGCGTCGGCGACCTTGGCGCAGACCTGACCCAGCATGCGCAGCGACTCGGCGAGGAGCCGCTCGGCATGGTCCTGCGCGTCGGCGGCCTGGATGGTGGTGCGCTCTTTGCGAAACAGCCCGGGCAGCTTCATCTCCCCCAAAGCATAGGTGACGCACTGCTCCCGTGCCACCGCCCCGCGAGGCCGGCCTTAACCACGTTGACGGCCCGCTCAATTTACATTTTTGAGCAGTTGCCCCTGGCTCCTCGCCTGGATGCCTGCCATTTGTGCTTGTAACCCCTTGGACTTCTAGGGTTTTGACGAATTTTCAAGTGGGGGGATGACACGGAGTTAATCCGGCCCTACATTGGATTCCGTTGGATTTACGGCAGAGGAGCTGCGCATGGCTTACGACGGCGAGCTGGTGAAGATGGAGAACGGTCGCTGGGCGCGGTTCCAGCGGTGCCAGGTGTACCGCCCGGGCGTCGAGGACGCGGGCGAGACGATGCTGCTGATCGCCGTGGAGCTCGAGGAGCGCTATCAGCGCCAGCTCGACGAGGCGGCTGACTCCCTGGCCCAGTACCGCTATCAGGGCGTCCCCGTGCAGGTCCGTTTCGATGCGGGCTCCCAGGGCATCACCCTGCAGCCCGAGCAGACGGTGGCCGCACCCTCGGTGCACTGAGCGCTGCCTCCGCGTGAGCGGAGTGTCAACGGGTTGACGGATTCACAACACAAGGGGCCTCGCGATTCACATCGCGGGGCCCTTGGTTTTTACAGGCCCTGACGAGCAGCGTCAGGCGTCGTCCAGCCAACGGGTATACGCCTCGAAGCCGTAGTCCCTGCCCAGGAATGACCGGACCAGGTCCGCCGCGTCGCGAGAGCCGCCCGGACCCAGCACGGTGTCCCGGTAGCGCTGGGCGGTGGAGGCGTCCATCAGCCTGTGCTCCAGGAAGGGTGTGAGCAGGTCCCGGGCGATGACGAGCGACCAGAGGTAGGCGTAGTACGCGGAGGAGTAGTATCCGTCGAGCTGGACGAAGGAGAGATGGGGGTAAGTGTCGTCCAGTGGGGGGAAGGGCATGTAGCGCTCCTGGAGCGCCTTCACCCGCGCGGTGGTGTCCACGCCGGCGGGGTCGCTCGCGTGGAGCTGGAGGCTGACGGCCGCGTAGAAGAGCTGTTGGCGCAGCCACAGTCCCTTGCCGAAGGCGTCCGCGCGCCGCATCCGGAGGATGGTCTCCGTGGGCAGCGGCTCGCCGGTGACGACGTGCCGGGCGAACGTCTGGAGTGACTCCGGGCGCCAGGCCCACTCCTCCAGCACCTGGGCGGGGGCCTCCACGAAGTCGCGCTCCGTGCGCGAGCCGGACAGGCCGGCCCAGCGCGCCCGGCCGCCGAGGACGTGGTGCAGCAGGTGGCCGAACTCGTGGAAGAACGTCTGCACCTGGGAGTGCTGGAGCAGCGCGGGGTGGGCGCCGGGACGCGGGAAGTTGCCCGTCAGCACGCCCTCGGGAAGCGTCCTCCCCGCGCGGCCGGTGGCCAGGTCCCACTGCGCCGGATGGGCGTACTTGTTCGGGCGCGGGTGCATGTCCAGGTAGAAGCGCCCCAGGCGCGTGGGGCCCTCGTAGATGTCCCAGGCCTCGATGTCTGGGTGCCACACCTGCGCATCCCGGACGCGGCGGTAGGTGAGCCCGAAGAGCCGCGAGGTGATGTCCAGCACGCCCTGCTTCACCCGCGTGTATTCGAAGTAGGGCCGCAGCTCGCGCGAGTCGAAGTGGTAGCGCTCCGCGCGCACCTGTTCCTTGAGGTATGTCTGCTCCCACGGCTCCACGCGGGACGCGCCGGGCACGTCGCGCCGCTTGCGCTCCAGCAGCGCGGCGTAGTCGTCCTGCACGCGCGTGGTGGTGGCGGTGGCGAGCTGTTCGATGAAGTCCTCGGCCACGTGCTGGTGCCGGACCATCTTGTCCTCGGACGCGTAGGCGGCCCAGCTCGGATAGCCCAGGAGCGTGGCCAGGTCGTGACGCGTCTGGAGCAGGCGTGACAGCGTCTCCAGGTTGCGGGGATGGCCGCGCTGCTGGCTCGCGCGCCAGAGCGCCTCGCGGGCGCTGCTGTCGCGCGCGTACGTCAGGACGGGCAGGGCGTCGGAGGCGTCGGTGGTGATGCGCACCCGGCCGTCGGGTCCCGGCGGATGGTCCCGGAGGTAGTCGTCGGGGAGGCCCTCCAGCGCTTCGGGGGCCACGTCCACGTGCCGGACGTCTTCGCGGATGTGCTGGCTGAACGTCTGGCCCAGCCGCGTGAGCGCATCGTTCAGCTCGCGCAGCCGCGCGCGGGTGGCCGCGTCCCGATTCACCCCCGCGCGCCGGAAGTTTCGCAGCACCAGGTCCACCCAGCGCTGGGTGGCGGTGTCCTGTCCGCGCAGGTCCAACGCGGCGAGGGCCGCGTAGACGTGGGGGTTGAGCGACACGTCCGTGCGCATGCCATCCGCGGCCTGGCCGCAGCGCGCCGCCGCCGCGCGGAACGCGGCGTCCGGGTGGGTGTTGGCACCGATGCCCGCGCGGCCGTTGGCATCATCCAGCAACGCGATGGCGTCGTCGTAGGCGGTGAGGGCCGCCTCCACGTTCCGGGGCTCGGGCAGTGACAGCAAGGCGTCGATGCGCGCCGAGGCCCGTTGCACGTCGCACAGGCAGGTCGCCAGGAAGCGCCCGGATGTGGCGGTCAGTTGGCGGCCCGCGTCAGGCTCCAGGGCGCGCGGCGCGCAATGCACCGGCGTTTCGGTGGATGACGCAGGGCGCTGAGCGGAGGACAGGCCAGCGCAGCCCGCGAGCGCGAGGCTGACGACGAAGACGACCAAGCGATGCAAGTGCCACTCCCAGCGCGGGTGATGGGGCAACGTGCGGGGGACCGGCCTATTTCCGCTGCGTGCTCCCGATGGGAATGACGAAGAGCGCGCCGTTTCATCGAAAGATTCCGCCACGGAGGATGGCGGACCCGGGTCAACGGGCGCTGGCCACGGTGGCGGTGCTGCGTCGCGCGAGCGTCAGTTGCCCACCTGGAAGAAGCGGGCGGCGTTCTCGTGGGTGATGCGGCGGACGATGCGCTGGGACAGGCTGGCCTTGGCCAGCAGGTTGGCGGCGCGCGCCAGGCCGAGGATGTCCCCGGCGCCGTCGCCCGCGTCGGAGTTGAGCATCAGCCGCTTACTGCCCAGCCGCCGCACCAGCACCACCGCGCGCTCGGCCTTGAGCGCCTCGGGGTGCAGCGTCAGCCCGGCCCAGTGGCCCACCTCCAGGATGGTGCGCACCGTCCGGGCGTTGGCGTGGTCCACCAGCGCGCGCGAGGGCAGCAGGCCCGACTGCCGCAGGAGCGTGAGGATGCGCCGCGTGTGACGCTCCTTGTCCGTGGTGGGGGTGTGCACCACCACGCGCAGCTTGAGGCTGCGGGCCAGCGCGAGCTGCTCCAGGAAGGCTTCTTCTTCCTCCTCGCCGCCCGTGTGCAGGCCCGTCTCGCCCAGTGCCACCACGCGCCCGCCCTGGAAGTAGTCGGGCAGCGCGGACAGCACCTCGCTCAAGCCGCGCCGGGGGATGCAGCGCGGGTGGACGCCCAGGGCCGCGTAGGCGCGGATGCCCAGGCGCTCCAGCCGGGGAAGCTGGCGCTCCACCAGGTCATCGAAGTGCCGCAGCAGCGCCTTGGACGTGGGCTCCGGGAAGTGGTGCGCCACCACCAGCGCCCGCTCCACGCCGAAGAAGCGCATGGACTCCAGATCCTGGTCGCTCAGGCTCTCCGGGTGGAGGTGGGCGTCGAAGATGGGCGGTGGGGTGGGCACTGCTCAGTCCTGTCCCAGGGCGGCGCCCTCGTTGCGCGGGTCGCTCGCGGAGAAGCGCAGCCCCGTCTTCGGGTCGCTGTAGACGGCCTCCGCGTCGCCCCACTGCTCCACGCGGCGCACCTTGTGGCCCTTGGCCTCCAGCACGGACAGCGTCGCCGGCTCCAGGCCCCACTTGTCCACCCACAGCTCGTCGGGCAGGTACTGGTGATGCACGCGGCCTTCGTTCACCGCGCGCGCCACGTCCATGCCGTGGTCCACCACGTTGCTGATGACCTGGATGACGGTGGTGGGGATGGTGGAGCCGCCAGGGCTGCCCACCGCGAGCATGACGCGGCGGGGGTCTTCCTTGGAGAACACCAGCGTGGGGGACATGGAGGACAGCGGCACCTTGCCCGGCGCAATCGCGTTGGGCTCGCCCGTCACCAGTCCGTACGCGTTGGGCACGCCCGGCTGCGCGGCGAAGTCATCCATCTCATCGTTGAGCAGCACGCCAGTGCCCGTGGCCACCACGCACGAGCCGAAGCCGTAGTTCACCGTGGTCGTCATCGCCACCGCGTTGCCGTCCTTGTCGATGACGGAGATGTGCGTGGTGTTCTTCTTCTCCGGCTCGGGCGTCAGGGTGGTGGGCTCGTCCGTCAGCGTGGAGCCCCGCACGCCTTCCTTCGGCGCCAGCAGCGACGCGCTGGGCGTGGCCTTCTTCGGGTCGATGGAGCCCGCCAGGTCCGCGACGTGGCCGGGCGACACCAGCCGCGCCAGGGGCACGTCCACGAAGGCCGGGTCCCCCAGGTACTTCGCGCGGTCCACATAGGCCCGCCGCACGGCTTCCGCGTAGAGGTGCAGCGCCTCCGCGTCGCGGAACGTCACCCCCTGGGGACGCAGTTGCTCCATCGCGGTCAGCACCTGGATGACGGCCACGCCCCCCGCGCTCGGCGGCGGCATGGTGAGGATGCGGTGGCCGCGGTACGTGCCCTCCAGGGGCATGGCGCTCCGCGTCTTATAGGCCGCGAGGTCCTCCTGGGTGAGGATGCCGCCGCCAGCCTGGACCGACGTGGCGATGGCCTTCGCCACCGGCCCCGCATAGAAGGCCTTGGCGCCTCCCTTCGCGACGGAGGACAGCGTGCGCGCCAGGTCGGGCTGGCGGATGACGTGCCCCACGGGCGGGGCTTCCCACTGCCCCTGCGCGTTCTTCACCAGGAACACGCGTGAGGCCTCCGCGTCCCGGCTCAGACAGGCCAGCCGGCCCTCCGCCATGGTGCGGTAGCGCGGCGTCACCCACATGCCCTTGCGCGCCGCCGCGATGGCCGGCGCTAGCACCACCGCCGGCTTCAGCTTCCCGTGCGCCTTGAGCAACTCCAGGTAGCCCGCGACGGCGCCCGGCACCGCCACGCTCAGCGCGCCGTCCGTGGACAGGCCCGGCACCACCTTGCCGTCCTTCACGTACATGTCGCGCGTGGCCGCCTTGGGAGCCACCTCGCGGAAATCCAGCACCTTCGTGTCGCCGCTCTTGGCGTCGTGCACCAGCGCGAAGCCGCCGCCGCCAATGCCGGAGTGGTAGGGACCCACCACCGCCGCCACGAAGGCCGCCGCCACCGCCGCGTCCGTGGCGTTGCCGCCCTTCTCCAGCATCTCCAACGCCGCCGCGCTCGCCTGCGGGTAGGCCGTGGCCACCGCGCCACCCCGGTAGGGCCGCGCCGCCTGCGCCACACACGCCACCATCATCACCGCGGCCAGCAGCCCTCGCTTCAGCACCGCACCGCGGAAGCTCGTGTCCTTCACGGGTTCAGCCCTCCTCGCGCTGTCTGAACAGTCCATCGCTGGCTTTCGTCCTGGGTGGTGTGTTACCCGGGCGACAAAAGCCTACCCTCCAGTCCGGCGACGCCAGGGGACCAGACGGACTACATGTGTCCCGGTATGCACGAACCGTGTGGTCAGGACCAGGATTTCAGCCTGACAACATTTTTCCTCTTGGATTGTTCTCCGGTGGCGTGCATCCTGGTCCCATCATGAATCGCGTCCGGGGGAGCGTATGAGCACGCCAGCCATACCCGAGAAAAAGGCCCTACCTGGCGCCGCGCCTACCGCGGCCGAGGTGACGGTCTTCTTGAAGCCCAGCTTCGGCATCACGATTCAGCGCAACACCCTGTGCGTCTCGGTCAGTGCGAAGGCACGGCCGGTGGACACCGTCCCGCCTTCTGATCCGCGCGCGGTTGACGACTCGATTGGCTGTCCCTAATTCTCCGCCGCATGAGCGTTCTGGCGGCGGTGGTGCTGTGCGCGGGCAAGGGCACGCGGATGAAGTCGGAGAAGGCGAAGGTCCTTCACCCCATCCTCGGTCGGCCCATTTGCGCCTATCCCCTCAAGCGGGCCCTTGAACTGGGCGCCACGTCGGTGGTCCCCGTGGTGGGCCACCAGGCGGAAGCGGTGGAGAAGACCGTCCGAGGCCTCTTCCCGGATGCCCCCCTACGCTTCGCGCTCCAGCGCGAGCAGCGCGGGACGGCGGACGCGGTGCGCTCCGCCGAGGAGGCCCTGAAGGGGTACTCCGGACGGGTCCTCATTCTTTACGGCGATGTGCCGCTGCTGCGCCGCGAGACGCTGGAGGCGCTGTTGGCCGCCCATGACCAGGCGGGCGGCAAGCTGGCCATGGTGTCCACCACCCTGGAGGACCCCACGGGCTACGGCCGGGTCATCCGCGAGGGTGGCAAGGTGACGCGCATCGTGGAGCACAAGGACTGCACCCCGGAGCAGCGAGCGGTGCGCGAGTGCAACGCCGGCATCTACTCCGTGGACGCGGACTTCCTCTGGAAGGCGCTGGCTGAAATCAAGCCGCAGAACGCCCAGGGCGAGTACTACCTCACCGACCTGGTGGAGATGGCCGCGAAGCGGGGCCCGGTGGGCTCGGTGGAGGCGGACGCCACGGAGACGGCTGGCGTGAATGACCGGGTGGAGCTGGCCGCCCGCGCGCGCGTGCTGCAGCAGCGCATCAACGAAGCGCACATGCGCGCCGGCGTCTCGCTGCAGGACCCCACCACCGCCTACATCGAGGAAGGCGTCACCGTGGGGCCCGACACCGAAATCGGTCCCTCCGTCACGCTGGCCGCCGGCACCGTGGTGGGCAAGGGCTGCACCATTGGCCAGGGCAGCGTGCTGCATGCCTCCACCGTGGCGGACGGCACCATCATCAAGCCTTACTCCGTGCTGGAAGAGGCCCGGGTGGGGGAGCGCAACGTCATTGGCCCCTTCTCGCGGCTGCGCCCCGGGACGGAGCTGGCCGAGGACGTGCATCTTGGCAACTTCGTGGAGACGAAGAAGGCCCGCATCGGAAAAGGTTCGAAGGCCAACCACCTCACGTACCTGGGGGACGCTGTCATTGGTTCCGGGTGCAACGTGGGGGCGGGCACCATCACCTGTAACTATGACGGGGTGAACAAGCACCTCACTGAGCTGGGTGATGGGGTGTTCATCGGCTCCGACACGCAGCTCGTCGCGCCCGTGAAGGTTGGCGACGGCTCGTATGTCGGCGCGGGCACCACGGTGACGAAAAATGTGCCTCCTGGGAGCCTCGCTGTGTCCCGGACGCCACAGGTGACCAAGGAGGGCTGGGTGGCCACCAAGAAGGCGCGGCAGGCGAAAGCGCGGGCGGGATAGGCGGCGCGGCTCTTGCTTGGGTACCAGGCAGAGCGCTGCCCGGCAGGGATGTAGGGGAATCCCGCGGATTGCTCCGGCGGGCGTGGGCGTGAGAGAGAGGTGCAACTATGTGCGGGATTGTTGGTTACGTCGGTGACAAGGAATCAGCCCCCATCCTGGTGTCGGGCCTGAAGCGGCTCGAATACCGTGGCTATGACTCGGCGGGCGTTGCGGTGCTGAATCAGCGCAAGCTCAACGTCGTGCGGGCCACGGGCAAGCTCCGCAACCTGGAGAACCGGGTGGTGGCGGACCAGCCGCCGGGCAACATCGGCATCGGGCACACCCGCTGGGCGACCCACGGGCGGCCCTCCGATGAGAACGCGCACCCGCACACGTACAAGGACGTGGCGGTGGTGCACAACGGCATCATCGAGAACCACCTGGCGCTCAAGGTGCAGCTGCGCTCGCGTGGGCACGTCTTCTCCTCGGAGACGGACTCGGAGGTGTTCGCGCACCTCATCTCCGAAGAGCTGGAGCGCGGCCTGGAGCTGCCGGACGCGGTGCGTGCGGCCATTGCCCAGGTGAAGGGCACCTACGCGTTGGCCGTGCTGACGGCCAGCGACCCCAGCCGCATCGTCTGCACCAAGGACGCCTCGCCCATGGTGCTGGGCCTGGGCCAGGGTCAGAACTTCCTGGCCAGCGACGTGCCGGCGCTGCTCGAGCACACGCGCGACTTCGTCTACATGGAAGAGGGTGACCTGGCCGTCATCACCGCGGCGGCCGTGGACATCTTCAACCGCCAGGGCCAGAAGGTGAACCGGCCCACCCGCCGCATCGACTGGACGCCGATGATGGCGGAGAAGGGCGGCCACAAGCACTTCATGCACAAGGAAATCTGGGAGCAGCCCCGCGCCGTCGCGGACACGCTGCGCGGCCGGATGCTCCTGTCGGAAGGCGATGTCCACTTCGAGGGCTGGAACCTGTCGGCGGAGAAGGTCCGCTCGCTGACCAAGATCACCATCCTCGCGTGCGGCACGTCGTGGCACTCCGGTGTCGCGGGCAAGCACATGATTGAGTCGCTGGCGCGCCTGCCCGTCGAGGTGGAGTTGGCGAGCGAGTTCCGCTACCGCGACCCCATCGTCGACGGCACGCATCTGGCCATCGCCATCAGCCAGTCGGGCGAGACGGCGGACACGCTGGCGGCCTTCAAGGAGGCCAAGGCCCGCGGCGCCACGGCCATGGCCATCTGCAACGTCATTGGCAGCGCGATGACGCGCGAGGCCGACTTCTCCGTGCTCACCAACGCGGGCCCGGAGATTGGCGTGGCGTCCACCAAGGCGTTCACCACGCAGTTGGTGGCCCTGTACCTGCTGGCCGTCAAGCTGGGCCGCATGCGTGGCACCCTGTCCGTGCCGGCGGCACAGGAGCACCTGACGCAGCTGACGAAGGTGCCGAAGATGATTGAGGACGTCCTCAAGTGCGAGCCGGCCGTGACGCGCGTGTCGCGTGAGTACATGGACTCGCAGGACTTCCTCTTCCTCGGCCGCGGCCCCATGCACCCGGTGGCGCTGGAGGGCGCGCTCAAGCTGAAGGAAATCTCGTACATCCACGCGGAGGGCTACGCGGGCGGTGAGATGAAGCACGGCCCCATCGCGCTCATCGACGAGAAGATGCCGGTGGTGGTCATCGCGCCGAAGCAGCCGCACGTCGCGTACGAGAAGATCATCGGCAACATCGAGGAAGTCCGCGCGCGCGGTGGCAAGGTGATTGCCATCATCGACGAGGACGACGAGCACGTGGCCTCGCTGGCCGACCAGGTCATCCGGATTCCGGCGGCCTGCGCGCTGCTGGCGCCGGTGGTGGCCACCATCCCCCTGCAGCTGCTCGCCTACCACGTGGCGGACCTGCGCGGGAACGACGTGGACCAGCCGCGCAACCTGGCCAAGAGCGTGACGGTGGAGTAGCCGCCGCGCATCTTCGGACCTGAAGCGCCAGAAGCCCGGGCTCCCGCGAAGGGGGCTCGGGCTTCGTCGTTTCCGCGTGAGGCAAAGGCCCGCCGGTCTCCCGCCGCCACCCTCCGCATTGCCTGTGCGTCCGAATCCGCGTCGTCCACTCCGACATCAACCCCGTTGCCCGGTGAAAGTTGCGGGGGCACTTCGCTTTGAACCTCCTCGGGGGCCGTGGCTACAGTTTCCTCCGTGCCCGACGCGCCTCGCATACATCCGCCCACGCAGCGGTCCATGGAGGACGAGGACGAGGCGCCGCCCGAGCCCATGCTGACGGAAGCCACTCCGGTTCCCCTGCTCCGGGGGACGCCCACGCCGCCGCTGGACCTCCCCCTGCCGGTGCTGGTGCTGACCGAGCAGGCCCGGCGGGTGCCGGAGGCAGCGCGTCCCCTGGTGGCGGCGCGGCTGAACCTCCAGCTGTCCCGGATGGCCAGGACGGGCGGAGACCGGCTGGTGGCGGACACCTTCCTGCGGCTGTTGGAGAGCGGGCGGCTCACCGGACTGGCGGATGCGAAGGGACGCACCTGCCGCGCGGCCGCGGTGGAGGCCTTGCTGTCCCTGGGCTTCCCCTACGCCCTGGAAGTCCAGCCCGAGGACCTGGCGCACCTGCGGGCCAACACCCTGCAGCGGAAGACGCAGCGCCTGAAGCCAGGTACGTGCATGGCGGTGTTGGTGGGAGGCATTGGGGCGCAAGTTGTCCATGAAGCGCTGTTCCCCAAAGGGGACGCCAGCCTGCTCACCTCGCAGGTGGGGCTGTCCCTGCTGGCGATGGCCGCCTTGTGGCTTGCTCCGCCCCGGACGCCCGTGTACCGCGTGGGGATGGTGATGCTGACCCTGGTCTCCCTGGTCGGGGCGGTGCTGGCGCTCCTGGGCATGGCGCACACGGGGCTATGGGTGGGATTGGCGGGGCTGGTGGCCGCCTTCCTGGCTGCCCTCCGCGAGGGCTGACCGGCAGGATGCAGCACGGATGTCAGAGGGGTGGACTAGGGTCTACCCATCGCGTACTAAAAGCGCGTTCAGGTGAGCCGGGGTGGCTCGCCAATACAAGGAGCTACGAGCAATGGCCGTGAATCAGGAGAAGGAAAAGGCGATCGAACTGGCGATGTCCGCGGTGGAGCGCCAGTTCGGCAAGGGGTCCATCATGCGGCTCGGCAACGACGAGCCGCTGATGCGAGACGTTCAGGCCATCCCGACGGGCTCCATCTCGCTGGACATCGCCCTGGGCGTGGGTGGCGTGCCCAAGGGCCGCATCATCGAAATCTTCGGGCCGGAGTCGTCCGGTAAGACGACGCTGTGTCTCCACATCGTCGCCGAGGCGCAGAAGCGCGGCGGCATCTGCGGCTACGTGGACGCGGAGCACGCGTTGGACGTGGGCTACGCGCGCAAGCTGGGCGTGCGCACCGATGACCTGTTGCTGAGCCAGCCGGACACCGGTGAGCAGGCGCTGGAAATCGCGGAGATGCTGGTGCGCTCGGGCGCCATCGATGTGCTGGTGGTGGACTCGGTGGCCGCGCTCGTGCCGAAGGCGGAACTCGAGGGTGAGATGGGCGACGCGCACATGGGTGTGCAGGCCCGCCTCATGAGCCAGGCGCTCCGCAAGCTGACGGGCACCATCTCCAAGAGCCAGACGTGCGTCATCTTCATCAACCAGATCCGCATGAAGATTGGCGTGATGTTCGGCAACCCGGAGACGACCACGGGCGGTAACGCGCTGAAGTTCTACGCGTCGCAGCGTCTGGACATCCGCCGCATCGGCGCCATCAAGAATGGCGACAACGTGGTGGGCAGCCGCACCCGCGTGAAGGTGGTGAAGAACAAGGTCGCGCCGCCGTTCAAGGAAGTCGAGTTCGACATCATGTACGGCACGGGCATCTCCCGTGAGGGCGACCTCATCGACCTCGCCTCCAACGAGAACATCGTGGAGAAGAGCGGCAGCTGGTTCTCCTTCAATGGTGAGCGCATCGGCCAGGGCCGGGAGAACGTGAAGGACTACCTGCGCGAGCACCCGGAGATTGCCAAGGACATCGAAGGCCGCGTGCTGGAGAAGTACGGCATCGGCAAGTCGGGTGCGCCCGTCGCCGCGGTGCCGGACGAGTCCGCGCCGGCCGAAGGTGGCAGCGAGAAGCGCGGCCGCGTGAAGGCCGTGAAGTAGTCCGGTCTCTGGGGCGTTTTCCCCGGATGGTGGCAATCCACCATGAAAGTCAGAGGGCCGTCCGCCGCGAGGTGGGCGGCCCTTTTGCTTGGCGTCCGGCGTCCCTCGCGTGGGTTCGCACCGGGCGTGGGTGACACGACGCGTTGTCGTTTCATTCCGTGGGGATGTTTCCTGCTGAGTGGAAGAGCGCTCTAGACTCGTGGCCCTGTTACCCAACCCGCGCAACCCGGAGTCCCGCCTTGTTCGACCGATTCAAACGCCGCAGTTTCCTCCAGGCCGTCGTCGCCGTTGCAGCGACCACTGCGTTCGGATGTTCCGACGACGAGACGACGTCGGATGCGGGCGAGAAGTACTTCCCGCAGTCCGTGTGCTCGGGTGATCCGCGTCCGGACAGCGTGGTGTTGTGGGTGCGGGCGGTGGACCCGGACAACGCGAGCGCGAACACGCAGGTGCGGCTGGAGGTCTCCACCAGCGAGTCGTTCAGCAGCCTGGTGCTGGACCAGCAGTTCACCGCGCAGGCGCAGTTCGACCATGCGCTGAAGGTGAAGGTCACCAACCTGTCGGCGCGCACGACGTACTACTACCGCTTCACCATCGACGCGAATGGTCAGAAGCACTCCACGGTGACGGGCCGCACCCGCACCGCGCCGGCCGCGGGCGACGACGTGCCGGTGAAGTTCGTCTTCGCCAGCTGCCAGGACTACATCGGCCGTTACTACAACGCGTGGCAGCACCTGCTGCAGCTCAACGAGGACCTCGACTTCGTCGTGTTCCTGGGCGACTACGTCTACGAGACGACGGGCGACGCGTCGTTCCAGTCCGTGGACGGGCGCGGCATCGTCTTCAGCGAGCCGGAGAAGGCGCTCCGCCAGGGCACGGGCCTGACGGCGTTCTACGCGGCCAACTCGCTGTCCAACTACCGCGACCTCTACAAGACCCTGCGCACGGACAAGGTCATCCAGCAGGTGCACGAGCGCTACCCGTTCATCATCACGTGGGATGACCACGAGTTCTCCGACGACTGCTGGGGCGACGTCGCCACGTACACGGACGAGCGCACCAACGAGAAGCAGACCGAGCGCCGCCGCAACGCGGAGCAGGCCTTCTTCGAGTACATCCCCATGGACCACGGCGCGAGCAACGCGGGCGCCATCGACATCAACGCCGTGGTGTCCCAGCCGACGCGCATCTACCGCGACTTCGAGTTCGGCCGGAACCTGAAGCTGCTGGTGACGGACACGCGTACCTACCGTCCGGACCACCTCATCCCCGAGGACGCGTACCCGGGCAAGGTGGCGGTGCCGGCCGAGCAGCTGGCCATGGTGCTGCCGACGCTGCCGGAGGCCGTCCAGGCGCAGCTGCAGTCCGACATGTTCGCCTACGTGGACATCGACGCCGCGGAGCTGGCGCCCTACAAGCAGATCCTCACGGGCGTGTACGTGCAGCAGGCCGTCGCCGCCGGGCTCACGCCGGAAGAGGCGTCCGTGAAGGCCGCCTCCTGGGTCTCCGGTGGGCTGGCGCTGTTCTACGTCAACCAGGTGCTGAACGCCGTCAACCAGGCGCGCGTGGCGGCGGGTGAGTCGGCCGTGCCGCTCATCCCCGTGACGGGCACGCCGCGCGGCCTGGCCTTCGCGCACATGGGCAAGACGGGTCTCTTCGGCATCCAGGGCTCGCGCTACGTCGTGGTGAAGCCCATCTTCGACCTGTACGCGGCCATCAAGTACATGGGCTCGGCGGGGGCCTCGGAGGGCATCTTCGGCAACGAGCAGCAGGCGTGGCTCCAGGAGTCGGTGGCGGAGGCGACCAACGCGTGGAAGATCATCGTCTCCTCGATTTCGCTCACCTCCATGGTGTTCAAGCTGAGCGACAAGGCGGACGTCCCGGACCCCACGCTGCGCCAGGACTTCTACTTCAACGTCGACCAGTGGGACGGCTTCCCCACGAAGAAGCAGGAGTTCTTGAAGTTCCTGCGCGACAACCAGGTGCGGAACGCGATGTTCATCTCCGGTGACATCCACGCGTCCTTCGCGTCCGTGGAGTCCGGCATCCCCGCGCTGACGACGCCGGCCATCTCCTCCGGCTCCATCAAGGAGCTGGCGGGCCTGGCCGTCATCGGCGCGGGCTTCTCCACCGGCAGCACGGTGTACCGGTACATCGTGGCGGAGCTGGACAAGTCGCTGAAGGAAGCGCACCCCGGCATGGCGTTCGTGGACGGTGATGCCCACGGCTTCGTGGTGCTGGAGGTCGGCGGCACCGAGGCGAAGGCGGCCTTCCACCTCATCCCGGGCACGGAAATCGCCAAGGACTACTCGCTGCGCCAGCCCTCCGAGCTGACGGCGAAGTTCACCCGCCGCGACTTCGTCATCAAGGACGGCACCATCACCTCCGCCTGAGTGGAGAACGCCTCACCTGCCCGGTGAGGAGCGAGGGCCGCGCCGGGAGCCAGGTGCTCCGGGCCGCGGCCCTCGGCCGTTGATTGCTGCGCCGCGGCGTGGGGCGCGCTAGAAGCGAGGCATGTTGCCCGGTGCTCCCGTTTCCGATGTCCGACTCGTTCCCGCCCGGCCGGAGCACGTGGACTTCTGGCTGGACATGCGGGCGGCCCCCGGCGCGCGGCGCTTCGTCGACACGGAGGACGACACGCGGGAGCTGCTCCTGCGGCGCATCCTGGAGGCGGGCGCGCTGGGTGAGCCGCGGGCGCGGAGCTTCCGGTGGTTCGTGGAGTCGGACGGAGAGCTCGTGGGGACGGTGTCCGCGCGGGACTTGTCGCGCGCGCATGGCCGCATCGAGCTGGGCTACATGATGGCGGATTCGCACCACGGCCGGGGCCTGGGCTCGCGCGCGGTGGGGCTGATGCTGGAGCAACTGTTCACGCTGCCCTACCTCCAGCGCGTGTGGCTGCTGACGCTGGCGGAGAACACGGGCTCCCAGGGCGTGGCGCGCAAGCTGGGCTTCACGATGGAAGGCACCCTGCGTGGGCACTGCCTGTTCCAGGGTCAACGCAGGGACCAGCAACTCTGGGGCCTGCTGCGCCCGGAGTGGGACGCCCGGCGCGCCGCGTTCGTCGCGGGCTGAGCGCTTCGGACGGCCGGTCTCTGGGAGCAGTGTGGGGCCCGGGTTATAGAAGCGGCGCCATGCACCCCTACGCCGCTGAGCTTTCCCAGGAGCTGGGCCTCAGGCCCGAGCAGGTGGACCGGACCCTCGCGCTGCAAGAGGACGGAGCCACGGTCCCCTTCATCGCGCGCTACCGCAAGGAAGTCACGGGCGGCCTGGACGAGGTCCAGATTCAAACCATCTTCGACCGGGCCACGGAGCGCGCCGAGCTGGACTCCCGGCGCGACACCATCCTCCGCACCATTGAGGAGCAGGGGAAGCTGACGCCGGAGCTGGCGAAGGCGCTCAAGGGCGCGAAGACACGCACGGAGCTGGAGGACCTCTACCTCCCCTACAAGCCCAAGCGCCGCACGCGCGCCGCCATTGCCCGGGAGCGCGGGCTGGAGCCGCTGGCGGACCTGATGTGGAAGCAGGACGGCCGCCGCGGCGAGGACGTGGCCGCGCGCGTGCGCCCCTACATCAACCCGGAGAAGGACGTGCCGGACCAGGCCGCGGCGCTCGCGGGCGCGCGAGACATCTGCGCCGAGCGCGTGGCCGAAGATGCCGGTCTGCGCCGCGAGGCCCGTGAGGTGAGCGCGCGCCGGGGCACGCTGTGCTCGAACGTGGTGCCCGCGAAGAAGGGCGAGACGACCAAGTTCGAGAACTACTACGGCCACGAGGAGCCCCTGTCCCAGGCCCCCTCGCACCGCGTGCTGGCGCTGCTGCGCGGCGAGGAAGAGGGCGTGCTGAAGGTGAAGCTCTCCCTGCCCGACGACGAGGTGAAGGGCCTGCTGGCCGGGCGCGTGGTGACGAAGCCGCAGTCCCTGTTCGCGCAGGAGTTGCGCTCCGCCGTGGAGGACAGCTGGGACCGGTTGATGGGCCCCTCGTTGGAGGCGGAGCTGCGCGCGGAGCTGAAGGAGCGCGCGGACCGGCAGGCCATTGGCGTCTTCGGGGAGAACCTGCGCCACCTGCTGCTCACGCCGCCCGCGGGCGCCCGCGCGGTGCTGGCCCTGGACCCGGGCCTGCGCACGGGCACCAAGCTGGCGATGATGGACGTCACCGGCAAGGTGGTGGAGACGGTGACGCTCTACTCGGAGCGCGGCGCGGACGAACGCGCCCGGGCGGCGAAGCTGCTGGCCGCGGTGGTGCAGAAGCACAAGCCGGAGCTCGTGGCCGTGGGCAACGGCACGGGCAGCCGCGAGGCGGAAGTCTTCGTGCGCGACACGCTGAAGGCGATGGGCTCGCAGGTCCCCGTGGTGTCGGTGAGCGAGCAGGGTGCGTCCATCTACTCTGCCTCCGAGGTGGCCCGGGACGAGTTCCCGGACCTGGACGTCAGCCTGCGCGGCGCGGTGTCCATTGGCCGGCGCCTCCAGGACCCGCTGGCGGAGTTGGTGAAGATCGACCCCAAGAGCATCGGCGTGGGGCAGTACCAACACGACGTGGACCAGGGGCTGCTCAAGAAGAAGCTGGGCGAGGTGGTGGACTCGTGCGTCAACGCGGTGGGCGTGGACGTCAACACCGCGTCTCCGCAGTTGTTGGAGCACGTGTCCGGCGTGGGGCCGTCCCTGGCGAAGAAGCTGGTGGCGCACCGCGCGTCGAAGGGCCGCTTCACCACGCGGCGCGAACTACTGAAGGTGAGCGGCCTGGGGCCGAAGACGTTCGAACAGGCGGCGGGCTTCCTGCGCGTGCGCGGGACGGAGCCGCTGGACGCCAGCGCCGTCCACCCGGAGCGCTACGGCGTCGTGGAGCGCATGGCCAAGGATTTGGGCGTGGCCGTGAGCGCGCTGGTGGGCAACGCCGAGCTGGTGCGCAAGATTGACCCGAAGCGCTATCTGGGCCCGGACCTGGGCGAGATGACGCTCAAGGACATCCTGGCGGAGCTGGAGAAGCCCAGCCGCGACCCGCGCGGCGACTTCACCGCGCCCCAGCACCGCGAGGACCTGCGCTCGCTGGAGGACGTGAAGGAGGGCATGGTGCTCCAGGGCGTGGTGACGAACGTCACCGCGTTCGGCGCCTTCGTGGACGTGGGCGTGCACCAGGACGGCCTCGTCCACGTGTCGCAAATCTCCACGCGCTTCGTAAAGGACCCCTCCGAGGTGGTGAAGGTGGGCGACCGGCTGACGGTGCGCGTGCTCACCGTGGACCTGGCGCGCAAGCGGCTGGCGCTCTCCGTGCGAGCGGTGCAGGAGGGTGGGGCGCCGCAGCCGTCGGGCCGCCCCCCCGTCGGTGGGGCCACGGGGCCGGGCCGCATGACGGAGCGCGGCGGCGGAAGCGGCGGGCCTCCTCGTCAGGGCGCCCGGCCTGCCTCCGGCCCGGGGCCGAAGCCGCCGTCGGGGCCCGGTGAGAAGAAGGGCCCGGAGCCGTTCAACAACCCGTTCAGCAAGCTCAAGCGCTGACGGGGCGTCGCCTCACTTCGCGTCGATGGGGAAGGGACGGACTTCCCCCGCGAGCACCTGGTTGCGCGCCAGCAGCTTCGCGAACCGGTCCGTCCCATTGCGTGTGTCGAAGCGGGTCGCGATGTCCCGGGCTTGCCCCAGCGTCCAGGCGTGCAGGGCCCGGACGTCGTAGCCGCCATCCGCCTGGTGATTGGGGAACGTTTTCGGCAGCCGCAGGCTCACCACGTCCCTGTCTCCGGCGGCCAGCACCCGCTCCAGCAGGAAGGCGGCGGCGGCGTAGAAGGTGAAGCGGTCCCGGTAGCTCGGGTGGTCCAGCGCCCAGCCCAGGTGCTTCTCCAGCAGCGTCAGCCCGCGCGACAGGTTGTCCGTCAGGGCGAGGAACTCCATGTGCTCGCCCACGGTGGAGAGGAACTCGCGGTTCTTCGTCACCATGGCGTAGCCGCGGCGGTGGATTTCGCGCGCCTGCTCCAGCTCACCCAGCTTGAACAGCGGGTAGAGCACCGTGCCCAGCGTCAGGTGCGGAATCTCCGCGCAGGACTTGCGGCCGTCCAGGATGGGCTTCGCCTTGCGCAGCACCTGCTGCCATTCGCCCTTGTCGGCGTGGTGGTCCAGTTCGTCGTCCAGCTCGCACACGCGGCAGTCGGTGAGGTGGTCGCGGCGCGCCTCCAGCCACCCGTTCCACAGCCGCTCCACTTCCTCGGCGGCGTCACCCATCTCCCGCGCGGCCTGGTAGCGCATCTTCAGCACCGCGCGCACCCCGGAGTCCGTGGCCTTGAAGCACTGCTCCACGTCGTCCAGCGCGTCCTGAATCTGCTTGCGGGTGATGTGAGGGAACTCCTTGATGCGCCCCACCACCCACTTCTGCTTCCAGAACATCTCCTCCGGGTCGAAGCGCTTCGGGTCCTTCTTCTGCTGTCCCCGGCACCACGCGAAGGCCACCAGGGCCTTGTCCGGGAAGCCGCCGAAGGTCGCCGCGTCGATGAGGGCGTCCCGCATCCGGTAGCCCAGGCCCACGTCCTTGTGCGTGTCCGCCAGGCGCACCGCCTCTTCCAGCAGCCGCACCTTGCTCTCGCCTTCCGCCAGGCCGTCCGCCTGTTCGAAGAGCGACTCCGCCTGCTCGCGCCAGTCACCGCTCATCAGTGCAGCCCCCGGGGACCCGCGCCGCCGCTGCCTTCGCCGCCGCGCTCGCCATCCCCGCCCAACTGCGCGGAGATGAGGCCCAGCAGGCCCTGGTTCAGCAGCACCATCTCCTGTGCGTTCAACGGATGGTGTCCCAAGAGCAGTGCTTGCACGTAGAGCATCTCCACCGACAGCTTCAGCATGTCCCGGTCCGCCACCGCCGCCAGCCGCCGCACCACCGGGTTGTGGAGGTTGAAGCACAGCTGCGCCGGCTCGCTGCCCGATGCCGCCATGACGCTGTCCAACACCCCGGCGTACAGGTCATCCGACTCCTCGCGGGCCCGCTCGGCGTCGCGCCGGAACGCGCCCTCCGCGTCCGAGCTGTAGAGCGTGGGCACCTCCGCCGGGTAGAACTTCTTCACCACCGCGCCGCAGCGGAACGGCGCCAGCACGCGCTCCGCCATGCGCAGCAGCGGGAAGGTGGCCTCGCGCTCGTCCAGGGTGAGCTCCTCGAAGCTCTGCGGCAGGTCCGCGGAGGAGAAGGGCTCCACCTGCACGTCCGGCACCGCGTGCGGCAGCTTCTCCAGCAGTGACGTGTCGTGCGTGTACGCCGCGTTGATGATGCACAGACCTTGGGCACTGGCCACCTGGGCAATCTGCCGGAAGCCGTCCACTGTGGACGTGTAGCGCACCACGGGGTGCGCGCGCCGGTAGTCCGCGAGCGTCATCATCCCCATCGACGTCTCGAAGGGCAGCCAGTGGATGATGAGGCGGTAGAAGTCATCGTCATCCAGCGCCAGCGCCTTCACGCTCAGCCCGTGCAGGGCAATCAGCCGCTGGAGCGCGCGCGGGTCCTCACGCGCCAGCTCCATCAGGTAGCCGCGCAGGGACTGCCCCAGTGACTCGCGCGCCGCGGCGAGTGCGTCGTCCTCGTAGAAGGACTCCCGGCTGGCGGTGGGCCGCAGCGCGTTGGCGTTCACCACGCACTTCACGAAGAAGGCCCAGTCCGGCAGCAGGTTCTCCGCGCTCTCCGACAGCAGCATGTGCTTGAGGTACACGCGGTGCTTCTGCCGTGAGTTGAAGTGCGGCGACGCGGGCAGCACGTAGGCCACCCCGTCCACGTCTCCGGCGGTGGAGCGCAGGGGGATGCAGTCGACGAAGTCCGTGTCGAACAGCTCGCGCCCGTAGGCGAGCAGCGCCTTGCGCCGCTCCGAGGCGCTGTCGTACTCGCGGCGCCAGGGGGCGCCGGAGGTGTCCAGCCGCTCGGTGCCCTGGTCCGTGGTGAGGTGGATGGGGAAGGGCAGCAGGCCGCCGTAGTGGCTGGCGAGGTTTCGCAGCCGCGTGGCGGTGAACCAATGGGCCATGTCCGGGCGGGCCACCAGGAACACCTGGGTGCCGGGCTGGGCGAGCGGGTGCTCGGAGGGCCGCACGGCGTACGTGCCGTCGTGCCGGCCCCGCCATTCCAGGGTGCGCCCGTCGCCGCGCGCCGAGCGCGTCACCACCAGCAGCTCGTCACACACCATGAAACAGGACAGCAGGCCGATGCCGAACTGGCCGATGAAGTCGTTGCGGCGGGCTTCCAGGGCTTCCCGCTTGGAGGACTCACCGATGGTGGCCAGGAAGCGGTGGATTTCGTCCTCGGTCAGCCCCACGCCATCGTCGGTGAAGAGCAGGGTGGGCGGGCTGCCGTCCTGCTTCTCCATCAGCTCCAGCCGGACGGTGCCCGCATGGCCGGGCTCCACGAGCTGGCGGGCGCGGATGGCATCGGTGGCGTTCTGGAGCAGCTCGCGTACGTAGACGCCCGGGGAGCTGTACAGGTGGTGAGACAGGAGGTCGATGACCCCGCGGAGGCTGACTTGAAATCGGTGGTCCACGTGCCGCCGACGTTAGCGCACGCCCCCCGTCGTATCGACAGCCGAATCGAGCTTGAGACGCGGCGCGCACTTGGGCATCCATGGCAGGCCCTTGAATGGCCGCCCGGTCAGTGTCAGGTGGCAATCCGGCCGTGGGGGACGTGTCACCACGGTGGCGGCAGGTCTTCACCTCGAAAGCAGGAGTGGATGGATATGCGGACGAAGCTCATGGCAGTGGTGGCGGGCGCGGCAATGGCCTTCGGCGGAACGGCGGCGGCGCAGGGCACCCCGGCGCCCGCCAAGGTCGCGGCCACCAAGGCCCCGGCGGCGGCAACCCGCGGCAAGACGGAGGTGACGTGGTGGGGGCACGCGGCCTTCGTGATTCGCAGCCCGGGCGGCGCGGTGATTGCCATCGACCCCTGGCTCACCAACCCCAAGGCCCCGCGGGGCGCCGCGCAGCCGGAGGCGCTGGACGCCATCCTCCTCACCCACGGCCACTTCGACCACGTGGGCGAGGCCAAGGCGCTGGCCGAGAAGACGGGCGCGAAGGTCTACGGCTCCTTCGAGCTCATCAACCTGCTGGGCCTTCCGGAGGCCCAGGCCGTGGGCGCCAACGCGGGCGGCACCTTCCAGGTGAAGGACGTCACGCTCCACCTGGTGGAGGCGGTCCACTCCAGCAGCTACGCCGCGGACTCGAAGTCGCCGGCGCAGTATGCGGGCGCGCCCCTGGGCTACGTGCTGGAAATCGACAAGGGCCCTACGTTGTACCACGCGGGTGACACCGGACCCTTCGAGGGCATGTCGCTCATCGCCACCCAGTTCAAGCCCACCGTGGCCCTGCTCCCCATTGGCGGCCACTTCACCATGGGCCCCGCGGAGGCGGCCCAGGCGGTGCGGCTCTTGAAGGTCAAGAGCGTGATTCCCATGCACTACGGCACCTTCCCGCTGCTCCAGGGCACCCCGGACGCGCTGACCGGCGAGCTGAAGAAGCTGCGTAGCACGGCCAAGGTGGTGGTCCCGGAGCCCGGCGCGACGACCGCGCTGTAGGCACCGGGAGCAGATGGTTGGGCCCGGTAGAAGTGGCGGTTCTATGCCCGCTGACTTCCGGGCCTTGACCCTGTCCCGTGGCCGAGTGGCAACCGGGATGCCCCTGGGTTACATCCTGCTCTTTTCTCCGCGTGTGGGTCTTTCCCCGCGGTCCAGGGGTGTTCCGGTGTTGGACTTCACCAAGGCGGGGTGGCTCTTGCCACTCCTGACGGAGACGGTCGCCTTCGAAGCGGGCGCGCCGGCTCCGTCCGCGCCGCCGCTGGGCTCCGGGCGGGCCCGCGCCCGCGCGTACCTGCGGCGGACGCTGCGCGCCAGTGGCCTGCTGTACGGCACGCCCGCGGACGCACCCGCCGCGGCGGACGTGGCCCAGCCCACCGAGTTCCAGGCGCGCGTGCTGGAGGACCAGCTCTTTCACGCCGTGGTGCGGACGCTGGCGCTGATGGCGCTGGAGTTGGGCCGGCTCGTGGGGGCTCCGACAGCCGTTCGCACCGAGCATCTCCTGGTCCTGTTCGCGGTGCTCACCGGAGAGCTGGAGCTGGCGGAGACGGTGGACGCGGCGATTGCCTCGGGGCGTCCGGTGTCCCGGCGGCTGGTGGCGAAGGTGGAAGCGTCGCTGGTGAAGCGCTCGCCCGTGCTGGCGGGGGACCCGGTGTACGGGCTGGTGCTGCACAACGGCGCGCAGTACGCGGACGCGCAGCTGTTCTGCCGGCAGGCCATTGACTACTTCTCGCGCGGCGCGCTGCACCGCGAGCGGGCGCAGCGGCGGCTGGACTTCGCGGCGCGGCAGAAGGCGCTGCTGGTGGACGTGTTGACGGGGCTGGCGTGTGTGGACCGGGTGCCGGGCCCGCCCGCGCGCCGCGCCATCCTGCGGCAGGTGGAGTACCTGCGGCTGCCGGCGGCGATGACGTCCGAGCTCAAGGCCGCGGTGAAGCAGTCCTTCGCCCGCCGCCGCCCGGTGCGGGACGTGGTGCGCCAGGTGCGCAGCGTGGACGTGCGCCACTTCCTGCTGGAGCAGACGTTGCTGGCGGCGCTGGTGGATGGCCGCAAGACGCGGCGCGAGCGCGTCTTCATCCGCGAGCTGGCGCAGGCGCTCCAGGTCCCGGACGCGGAGCTGCACCGGCTGGAGCTGGAGATGGCGGAGTTCTACGCCCGCCACCGCGCCATCGTGGACGTCTTCACCGTGTCGGACGCCGCGGGCGCCATGGGCGACGACCTGGTGGCCGGCATCCAGGAGACGCTGGAGAAGAACTTCTACCGGCTGATGCAGGAGGTCCGCGAGACGGGCGACCTGGCGGTGCTGCTGACGAAGGCGGCCCGGCGTCAGGCGCTCACGGGCGACGAGCGCCGGCGCATGCGCGCGCAGCTCGTCGACGTGGCCAAGGCGATTCCCGCGCTGGCCATCTTCGCGGCGCCCGGCGGCATCCTGCTGCTCGCGGCGCTGGGGAAGGTGCTGCCCTTCAGCCTGCTGCCCAGCGCCTTCCAGGAGGCCGCGCCCGTCGAGGAGGACTTCGAGGACGTGGGACCGGAGCGCGAGGCCGGCTGACGCGGGCCCCTGGCCGCTCGCCCTCCATCCATCCGGTGGAACGGGCCCGGCCGCGTTCACGCCTGGACATCACCTTCGTGGGGTGGTTCCACGGAAGCGTCGATGCGCGCGCGGACCTGTGACATAGGACGGAGTGGTTTGGGATTGCTCGCGCGATGAGTCGGCTCCGTCATCACCTCCAGGCCTTCCTCCGCGTGGAGCCGGGCCGTCCCGCGTATGGCGCGGGGTTGCGCGCCGCGCTCGCGGTGGGTGGCCCCATGGCCGTCGCGGCCCTGCTGCACCTTCCCGCGGCCACGTGGGTCGGTCTGGCCGCCCTCTTCGTTGCCCTGGTGGACCGGGGCGGCCCCTACCGGGACCGCGCGCTCACCATGGGCGCCATGACGCTCCTGGGCTCCGTGGTGGGCCTGGCCGCGGCGCTGCACCTGCCCGCGTGGGCCGCCGTCATCGCCACGCTGTTCTGGGTGACGGCGTGTGGCTTCGCCCGCTCGTATGGGGACACGCCCGGGTTGATGGGCGTGGTGCTCGCCAACTACTTCGTGGTGTCGCTCGCGCTTCCCGCCAAGGACGTGGCTGACGCATTGCTGCGCTCCGGCTTGTTCCTGGTGGGCGGCGCGTGGGCCATGTTCCTCGCGCTGATGCTGTGGCCGCTGGTGCCCTACCGGCCCGCGCGCCTGGCCATCGCGCTGTGTTACGACGCGCTGGCGGACCACGCGGAAGAGGTGGGGCGCTGGCCGCTCGAAGGGGTGTCGTCCGCCGCCGCGGGTGTCCTGCCGGAGGCGCCCTGGCAGGCCCGCATGCGTCAGCTCATCGAACAGGCGCGCACCGTGCTGGCCTCCACGCGCATGGGCCGGGCGGGGGAGAGCGGCCGGGGCGAACACCTGCTGGTGTTGGCCGAAGGCGCGGATTCAATGATGGTGACGCTCATCGCGCTGACGGAGATGCTGGAGGTGGCGCCCGCCGCGCCCCGCTATCACGCGCTCCGAGCGGAGGTGCAGCGCGCGCTGGCGGAGCTGGCCGCGGACCTGCGCCGCGTCCGGTTGGCCTTGGAGAAGGGGACGGAGGTGAGCGCCCAGCCGGTGTGGAACGCCGAGCGGGTGAAGCGGGCCCTGGAGGCGCTGGACAAGGCGGGCGACGTGCCGGAGCCGGTGCGCGCCGGCTATCAATACGTGCACACGCTGCTGGACCGCCTGCGGGACTATTCCCACGCGACGGTGGAGGTGGCGGCGCGGCTGGAGGGCCGCGCGCCCGTGCCGGACGCCCTGGCGTTGCCCGCGCGGCGGGTGGAGGCGGCGCCGCGGCAGGCCCTCCTGGAGCCGCTGCGGGAGAATCTCAACGTCCGCTCCGTCATCTTCCGTCACGCGCTGCGGCTGGGCGTCGCGGCCGCGCTGGCCACCGCGCTCGTCGGGGCGCTGGGACTGAATCACGGCTACTGGGTCATCATCACCGTCACCGTCGTCCTGCAGCCCTACGCGGGCCTCACGTTCCAGCGGAGCCTGCAGCGCATCGCGGGCACGCTGCTGGGCGCGGCGCTGGCCGCGGGACTGGTGGCGTTGGTGAGGGAGCCGGCCATCATCCTGCTGGCCATCGGGGTGCTGTTCGCGGTGGCGATGAGCATCCAGCCGCTCAGCCTGTCCGCGTTCCAGGTGCTGCTGACGCCGGCCCTGGTGCTGCTGGCGGAGCTCCAGACAGGGGACTGGGAGCTGGCCGGGGTGCGCATCGTCAACACGTTGCTGGGGGGGCTGATTGCGCTGACGGTGACGCGGCTGTTGTGGCCCAGCCCGGAGCACCTGCGCCTGCCGGAGCAGGTGGCCTTCGCGTTGCGCGCGGACCGCGAATACCTGATGTCGGTGGCCGCCGCGCACTCGGACGCGGAGCCCGCGGTGCGCGAGGCCCGGCGGAAGATGGGCCTGGCACTGCTGGCGGCGGAGGCGTCCTTCCAGCGGCTGCTGAGTGAGTGGAGCGGACCCGCCAAGGACCTGGAGCCGGTGATGGCGCTGCTCGTCTACGCGCGGCGCTTCACGTCGGCGGTGACGACGCTGGCCGCCAGCCGCGCGGACCCGGCGTCCCCCCGGGAACTCTCCGAGGTGGTGCGCTTCGCCGGGGGCGTGTTGGACGAGCTGGCGGCGGCCATGGAGCAGCAGCGCCGGCCCGCGCCCATGCCCGCCACGGTTCCGGCGGGTGGGGCGGATGCGCTGTCGCGCGCGCACGTGGAGCGGCTCGTGCGACAGCTCACCGTGCTGCACCACGCGGCGGAGCGTGTCCCGTCGCTGCGGCTCAAGGAGGGCGTCAGGGCCGGTCGAGCGTCGCCACCAGGCGCCGCAGGTCCTCGTTGACGCTGACGAGCCGGGTGTTGCCCTGTTCGTCCGCGAGCTGCTTTCGCATCGTGGGCAGGGAAGCCTCGCGCAGCTTCTTCGCGGCGTCCTGCGAGCCTTCCACCAGCCAGCCCACCGCGAGGACGAGCGCGAGCCGGGCCTCGGTGTCGCGCTCCCCCAGCCGCGAGGCCAGCGCGCCCGCGTGCTCGGCCGCGCCCGAACGGCCGACCTCCAGCGCCGCGCGCTCCATCATCCGCGGCTCCGCCTTCTCCATGCGCTGCACCCAGCAGCCCGCGTTGCCCGCGCACGCCTGCGCGGCCTCCAGCAGCTTGGACTGGCCCGCAATCTGGTCCGCGCGCCGCTTGCCCAGCGCGGCCGCGTCATCGCAGCCTTCGTCCTCCGCCTGCTTGCAGTCCGCCGCCGTCCGCGCCGGCTCGGCCGCGGCAAGCTTCTGCAGCAAGGGCAGCTCGCGCGCGTCGCCCAGCATGGCGATGCCCTTCACCGCCGACTCACGCGCGTACCAGTCTCCGGTGCCCGCGGCCTTCTCCAGCGCGGGCAGCGCGTCGCGTCCGCCCAGGCGCACCAGGGCGCTCACGTAGGAATCCCTCACGGTGGCGTCCGTCTCCGACACGAGCCCGGCCAGCGGCTTCACCGCCTCCTGTGAGCGCATGCGCGCCAGCGCGTCCGCGGCCTGCATCCGCACCAGCGCCTGAATCTGCGGGTCCGCGTTGGTGAAGGCCAGCTGCTTCATCAGCGCGGCCACCGCCCGCTTCTCCCGCAAGTCGCCCAGCACCGTCGCCGCCTTCATCGCGTAGCTGGCGGGGTTGACGCCGTTCGACCGCGCCCACTTCAGCAGGTCCGCGTCCTGGCCCTCCAGCGCCTGCAGCAGCGCGTCCGCGGCGGGCGCGCCCAGCTGGTACAGCGCGAAGGAGCTCTCCACGTAGAAGGACTTGCCCTTGCGCTCCTTGGTCAGCATCCGCACCAGCGCGGGCGCCGCGCGGCCGTCACCGATGTCACCCAGGGCCTCAATGGCCTTCTTGTTGAGGAAGGGCTCCACGGTGTCGTCCGTGGCCAGGGTGATGAGCGGCTCCACCGCTTCCTTCGCCTTCATGTCGCCCAGCACCTGCACCGCCTCGATGCGCGTGTAGTTGTCCTTCGCGCGCAGCAGCGGCACCAGCGCGGGGATGGCGCGGCGGTCACCAATGGCCCCCAGCGTCGCGACAATGGCCTTGTTCGCCAGCTGCGCGGGCATGTCGCCCGCCGCCGGGTCCAGGGCCTTCGTCAGCGGCTCCACCGAAGAGGCATGCTTCAAGTCTCCCAACGCGCGGGCCAGCGCGGCGCGCACCTCCGGCTTGCGCTCGGTGTCGAGCTGCCCGTGGAGCATGGGCAGGAAGCGCTCGTCCATCTTCCCGGACGAACGCATGGCCTCCACCATGCGGATGCGGTCCTCCGCTCTGCGGCTCTGCTGAATGCCTGACTCCCAGTACTCCGGGGTCGCTGGGTCCCCCTTGCACCCAGCCAACACCAGGAAAGAGAGCGCAATACACAACGCGGTCAGAGAGCGGGTCATGCGGTCTCCATTGCGTCTGCGAGGTTGTCCTGTCTTCCGTGTAAACCTCACGCGAGGAAGGAAGCAAACCGCCCCCGGCACCTGGGGTACGCTGGTCAACGACATGTCCGATGGGAATCAAAAGACGGTGCGCCCGAGCCACGTCCGCCGGACGTACATCCTGGACCGGCCTTTCCAGCTCAAATACATCCTGCTGCTGGCGGGGATTGGTGCCGGCAGCATCCTCGTGTTCGGGCTGTTGGCGCACCGCGTCCACGTGTCGTCCACGGCCCTGGGGCTGGACGGCGGGCAGACGCTGCTGTGGTTGACGGCGGTGGGCGCGCTGGGCACGGCGGTGGCGATGGGCCTCTTTGGCCTCGTCTTCACCCACCGGGTGGCGGGCCCCGTCCACGTCATGAGCCTGTACGTGGCGTCGCTGGCGGCCGGCCGCTATCCCCGGATGCGACCGCTGCGGCGCGGGGACGAGCTCAAGCAATTCTTCGACCGCTTCACCGAAGCGGTGACGCGCATCCGGGAGCGTGAGGCGGATGAGGCCTACGCGCTGGAGACCGTGCTGGAGGCCCTGCGGCCGGTGGCCACCACGCCCGAGGCCCTGGAGGCGCTGGGCACCCTGAGCGCCCTGCACACGCGCAAACGTCAGGCGGTGGACACTCCCACCGGGAGCACCTTCAAGTCCGTGGCCTGAGTCGCCCGGCGCAGGAGAAGCGCAACACCATGAGCAGACCCCGCATCGTTTTCATGGGCACCCCCGAGTTCGCGGTGTCCTCACTGGCCGCCTGCTTCGAACTGGGAGACGTGGTGGCCGTCGTCACCCAGCCCGACAAGCCGAAGGGCCGCGGCAACACGGTGACGGCGCCGCCGGTGAAGGAGCTGGCCCTGTCGCGCGGCGTGCCCGTGCTCCAGCCCACCAAGCTGCGCACGCCGCCCTTCGCGGAGGAGCTGCGCCAGTACGCGCCCGACATCTGCGTGGTGACGGCCTATGGCCGCATCCTCCCCAAGGATTTGCTGGAGCTGCCCACCCACGGCTGCGTCAACGTGCACGGCTCGCTGTTGCCGCGCTTCCGGGGCGCCGCGCCCATCCAGTGGGCCATTGCCCACGGCGACACGGAGACGGGGGTGTCGCTGATGGTGATGGATGAAGGATTGGACACCGGTCCGGTGTTGGCGATGAAGCGCATGGCCATTGCCCCGGACGAGACGAGCGCCTCGCTGTACCCGAAGCTGGCCGCGCTGGGCGGCGAGGTGCTGCGCGAGTTCCTGCCGGCCTACCTGAGCGGGGAGCTGAAGCCGGTGCCGCAGCCTTCCGAGGGCATGGTGCTGGCCCCCATCATCGAGAAGGACCAGGGCCGGTTGGATTTCACGAAGCCCGCCATTGAGCTGGAGCGGCGCCTGCGGGCCTTCACGCCGTGGCCCGGGGCCTTCACCACGCTGGGCGGAAAGCTGCTGAAGGTCCACCGCGCGCAGGCCAGTGGTGGTAGTGGGGCTCCCGGCACGGTGCTGGCGTCCGGTCCGGACGGCATCGAGGTGGCATGCGGCGAAGGCTCGCTGGTGCTGCTGGACCTCCAGCCGGAAGGCAAGCGGGTGATGCGCGCCGCGGACTTCCTGCAGGGGCACAAGCTGGCGCCGGGCAGCCAGCCCTTCGTCGCGGGCTGACGGGAGAACGGGTGATGGTCATGAGATTGCTGGTACTGCACGGACCCAACCTGAACCTGCTGGGCGTGCGGGATGGCTCGTCCGGGGGGCGGCTGGAGGACCTGGACACGGCGCTGCACGCGCGGGCGGAGGAGCTGGGGCAGGAGCTGACGGTGGTGCAGTCCAACCACGAAGGCGACCTGCTGGACACGCTCGGCGCGGAGCTGGAGGAGCTGGACGGCATCATCATCAACCCGGCCGGGCTGTTCGGCTCCTACTGCCTCAAGGAGGGGCTGGAGGCCGCCGGGCTGCCCGCCATCGAGGTGCTGCTCAAGCCCCCGGCCCGCGAATCCGTGGTGGGGGAGGCCTGCGTGCTCCAGATTCACGGAGGGCCCGGCTTCGAGCCCTACCTGCAGGCCCTGGAGACCTTCGGCAGCGGCGTCTTCACGACGGAGAAGCCGGAGTCGAAGAATGCCCTGGGGAAGAAGAAGGGGAGCAGCCCCAAGGGCGCGAAGGTCACCCCCATCACCGTGCTCAAGCGCGCCGCGCGCAAGGAGGGCTCGTCGGAGACGGCCAGGTCCCTGGCCCGCGCGGTGAAGACGGCGGGGCCCACGAAGACGCTGGGCCGCAAGCTGGCGCCCGTGGAGGACCTGCGCGCGGCCCGTCAGGCGAAGACGCTGGGGCGCGGCGGCGGCAAGGGGCTCACTCCCGCGGCGGACCTGCTCACGCGCGCGCTGGTGCGCCAGAAGATTTCAGACCGGCTTTCCGGAAGGCTCTCCGCCGCCGAGCTGGCCGCCTGGGCGCGTTCCCAGTATCAGGCGGTGCAGCGTGGCGCTCCGGCGGAGAATGGCCACCGTGAGCTGCTGGAGGAGAGCCTCCAGCGCCTCACCCTCTCCAACCTGCCCGCGACGCGGCTCTCGGATGAGCAGCTCGTGGACCTCTTGACCCGGCTCGACGAAGGATGAACGCCCGCGCACTCGCCATCCAGGTCCTCGCGCGTGTCCGCGCGACGGATGCCTACCTCAACGTCGTGTTGGACACGCAGCTGTCCGAGTCGCCGCCGAAGGACCCGCGCGACGCGGCGCTCGTCACCGAGCTGACCTACGGCGCCACCCGGCGGCAGCTCGCGCTGGACTACGCGATTACCCGCTTCGCCGACCGCAAGCTGGACGCGCTGGAGGACAAGGTGCTGGCGGCCCTCCGCATCGGCGCCTACCAGATATTCCACACCCGTGTGCCCGCGCGCGCCGCGGTGGCGGAGACGGTGCAGGCCCTGAAGGAAGTAGGGCTGACGCGCGCGGCGGGCTTCACCAACGCCATCCTCCGCAAGCTGGCGGCCCTGCCCGCGCCGCCGCTGCCGTCCGCGTCCGACGTGGCGCTGCACCTGTCGGTGCGGGAGAGCCATCCCCAGTGGCTGGTGGAGCGTTGGCTGCGCCAGTTCGGCCGCGAGCGCGCCGAAGCCATGCTGGTGGCCGACAACCAGGCGCCCGCGGTGGTGGTGCGCGCCAACACCGCGAAGGTGACGCGCGACGCGCTGCTCGCCCAGCTCCAGGAGATGGGCGTGGACGCGAAGGCGACCACCGTGTCGCCGGTGGGCATCACGCTGCCGTCCGTGGGCCGCGTGGAGGACGTGTACGGCTACGCGGAGGGCCTGTGGCAGGTGCAGGACGAGGCCGCGCAGCTCGTGGGCGTCTACGGGGCGATTCCGGAGACGGCGCGCGTGCTGGACGCGTGCGCCGCGCCGGGCGGCAAGTCCTGCCACCAGGCGCAGTCACATGACGTGGTGGCGGTGGACCTCCACGCGCACAAGCTGCGCAAGATTGACGCGGAGGCCCGGCGCCTGGGCCTGCAGCCGCGCCTGAAGGCCTACGCGCACGACGCCGCGGAGCCCTTCCCGGAGGAGTGGGGAGAGTTCCACGCGTTCCTGGTGGATGCGCCGTGTTCGGGGCTGGGCACGCTGCGCCGCCACCCGGAGCTGCGCTACCGCCGCAAGGAGGAGGACATCTCCCGGCTGGCCACGCTCCAGCGGCGCATCCTGGAGAACTGCCAGGAGGCGGTGCCGCCCGGGGGCCTGCTGGTGTACGCGGTGTGCACCATGGAGCCGCAGGAGGGGCAGGACCAGGTGGAGATGTTCCTGCGCAGCCACCCGGAGTGGACGGCCGAGCCGCCCGTGCTGCCCGGCCTCAAGCTGCCGTTGTCCCAGGCGTACCTGCGCACGCTCCCGGGACCGGAGGGCTTCGACGGGTTCTTCGCCGCGCGCCTCCGGAAGCTCTACTGACGCTCAGGCGTCGTCGGAGGACGGCAGGTTGGCGGCGGCCTTGAACGCCTCCAACACCGCGGCGGACGCGCGGTCCAGGTACTTGCCCTTGCGGATGAGCAGGCCAATGGGGCGCGACACCGGCCCCTCCGCGAAGGGCTTGGCCACCAGGGAGCCACCCTTCACCTCGCCCTGTGCCGTGGACAAGGGGAGGATGGCCACGCCCAGGCCCATCTCCACCGCCCGCTTGATGGTCTCCACGTTGTCCATCTCCATCACCGGGGTGATGTCGATGCTCTTCTCGCGGAAGAGCCGGTCCAGCGCCTTGCGCGTGGGCGCCTCGCGGTCGAACGCGATGAAGGGCACGCCCGACAGCGCGGTGAGGCTCACCTTCTGCTTCGTGGCGAAGGGGTGGCCGGGGGCACAGACGACCGACAGCTTGTCGTCGCGGAAGGGGAGGATGTCCACGCCCGCGCGGGGCTGCGGATAGGCGACGATGCCAATCTCCGCCGCGCCCAGAATCACGTCGTCGTACACCTGGTCGTTGCGCCGGTAGTTCAGGCGCATGTTCACCTTGGGGTGCGACTTGAGCAGCTGCTTCTGCACCGAGTTCAGCTCGTGCAGCCCCACCGAGTAGATGGTGGAGACCGTGGTGGTGCCCGCCACCTCGGTGGCCTGCTCACGAATCTCCTGCTCCACTTCGGAGAAGCGGGCGAGGATCTCCTTGCACCCGCGGAACAGCCGCTCCCCGGCCGGCGTCGGCGTCACCTGGCGCGCGCTGCGCGACAGCAGCTTCTGCTCGTACCGGTTCTCCAGCGCGCGAATTTGCTGGCTCACCGCGGATTGCGTGACGTGGTTGAGCTGCGCGGCGCGGGAGAATGAGCCAGTCTCGACCACGTCGCAGAACATCTTCAAGGATTCGAGCTGCATAAGGTCATCTCCTACCCTCAAATCCAATGATTAGGCCAGAGATAATTAGAATGCCTTTCCTTGGCCGCCAAACTACCTAACTCGCCAGGGCGGCCTCCGGCCGCTCATCGGACGACAGGAGGATTGCGGACGGGGCTCAGGACGGCTCAGGCCCCTCGGGTGGGGCCGGAGGGCGCGGGCGGAACAGGACGAAGAGGGAGGCGGCGAGCGCGGTGAGGGCGCCCCCGGCGAGCAGCTGGGTGCGACCGACCTCCCGAGTGGCGTCCGTCAACAGCTGGCATTCGGGGCCGGTGAGGCCATCGCAGCTCAGGGCGGCGAAGCTGTTGCTCAGGCCCACGGCGAGCAGGCCCAGGCCGCCCAGGAAGAAGCCGCCCAACAGGCCCGTCGCCGCGGAGCGGCCCAGGGACGGCCGCTGGGGTGAAGAGGGCTCCGGAGAGGAGGGCATGCGGGCAGCTATAGCCGCGAGGGTGGGGCGGGCTCAACGGGAGCGTGGCGGGCGCGTATGCTGCCGGGCATGCGAATCCTCTACGGTGTCGTCGGCGAAGGCATGGGCCATGCGACGCGCTCCCGCGTCCTCCTCGAGGAACTGACGAAGGAGCACGAGGTCCACATCGTCGTCTCCGGCCGGGCCCAGGACTACCTGGCCAAACGCTTCCAGAACGTGCACGGCATCTGGGGGCTGACGCTCGCGTACGAGGGCAACTCGGTGAAGAAGTGGCAGACGGTGCTGCAGAACCTCACGGGCGCCGTGAAGGGCTGGCCGCAGAACATCCGCCAGTACTTCGAGCTGGTGGACGACTTCCGCCCGGACGTGGTGGTGAGCGACTTCGAGTCGTTCAGCTACATGTTCGCCCGGAATCACCGGCTGCCCGTCATCAGCGTGGACAACATGCAGGTCATCAACCGGTGCAAGCACGAGCCGGCGCTGCTGGCGGGCCACGAGGACAGCTTCGAGACGTCGCGCGCCATCGTGAAGGCGAAGCTGCCGGGGGCCTTCCACTACCTGGTCACCACGTTCTTCTACCCGGAGCTCCGCAAGCGGCGCACCACGCTGGCCCCGTCGATTCTGCGCCCCGAAATCCTGGAGGCGAAGTCCGAGCCCGGTGAGCACCTGCTCGTGTACCAGACGTCGACGACGAACACGGCGCTGCCGGACATCCTCAAGGCCGCGGGCATCCCCTGCCGCGTGTACGGGCTGCGCCGCGACATCACCGAGGACCTGGTGGACGGCAACCTCACGTACCGGCCCTTCAGTGAAAAGGGCTTCATCGATGATTTGCGCACCGCGCGAGGCGTGGTGGCCAGCGGCGGCTACACGCTGATGAGCGAGGCGGTGTACCTGCGCAAGCCGGTGCTGAGCGTGCCGCTGGAGGGACAGTTCGAGCAGGTCATCAACGCGCTGTACCTGGAGCAGCTGGGGTACGGCATGTACGTGAAGACGCTGACGGTGGACGCGGTGAAGGAGTTCCTCACGCGCGTGCCCCGCTGCCAGCAGGCGCTCCAGGGCTACGAGCAGGACGGCAACACGCGGATGCTGGCCGCCCTGCGCGAGCAGCTGGCCCTGGCCTACGAGCACCGTGGCCACTGGGCCATGGAGATGGCGCAGGACTAGCGCTCGCGTTCGCCGCCAGGGGCCGTCAGTGCAGCGGCACCCCGGTCTCGTTGTTGCGCTCGGCCGCGCGCCGCGTCAGCTCGGTGAGCCAGGACTGGGTCAGCGGCGTCTCGCTCTGGCTGCCGCTGTAGCGGTCCTGGCTGCTGTCCTGGGGCATGAAGCGGTTGGCCCAGGCGGTGAGGGCGGCCGTCAGGCTGGGCGCGAGCGCGCGGACCACGGCGGCCAGCTTCGCCGGTGCGCCTAGCAGCGCCTCGGCGTCGCCTCGCCGGCACGCGTCCAGAATCTTGCGCGCGGACTGCTCGGCGCTCAGCGAGGTGATGGGCAGGGAGTCCCCGGTGGCGAACCACGCGTACTCCGCCTCGTGGTGGCCCTTGAAGTACGCGTTGCGTGGGCTGCCCGTGCGCATCAGTCCCGGGCACACCGTGGTGACGACGATGCCATCCTGGCGCAGCTCCGCGCGAAGGCCGTCCGACAGGCCCACCAGCGCGAACTTGCTGACCGAATATGGCACCAGGTGGGGGATGCTCACCTTGCCGCCCACGGAGGCGATGTTGACGATGCGCCCCTTTCCGCGCCGCTTCATCTCCGGCAGCACGGCCAGCGTGGTGTACAGCGGCGCCCACAGGTGTGTGTCGATGGCCTCCTGGAAGTCCTCCAGCGTCATGGACTCCAGCGGCCCCACCTGGATGACGCCGGCGTTGTTGATGAGCACGTCCACCGTGCCCCAGCGCTCGTGGATGGCGGAGACCATGGCCTCCACCTGCACCGGATCTCGCACGTCGCAGGGGATGGCGTAGACCTCGCCGCCGGTGCGCTCCAGTTCCTCGCGGGCCCGCTCCAGCGTCTGCTCGTCCCGGCCGCAGATGGCCACCCGGGCCTCCTCCTTCAGGAGCTGCCGCGCCAGCACCAGTCCCAGGCCGCGAGAGCCGCCGGTGATGAGGACGGTGCTGTCCTTGAATTGGAAGCGGGAGCGGAGGATGCGGCGCAGGCCCAGCGCCGCGCCGATGCCGGCCGCGGCCACGGTGCCGAGCGAGAAGCGGGACGAGTCAGAATCCTTGCGGCGAGCTGGCATGGTGGGCTCCTGGAATCAGGGGGCGGGAGAGGGGGCCGCGGCGCTGGCCTGGACGAAGCGCTCCAGCACCTGCCGCATGTGGTTGGACGCATTCCTTCCGGAGAAGTGGTGGCGCAGCCGGCCGGAGTCCGCGTCGAACACGAGCCACGCGGGCGTGTCCGCCACGTCGTAGGCCCGCGCCATGGAGCCGTCGTCCACGGCGATGGGGTGGTAGAGCCCGTGCTTTCGCGCGAAGGACTCCACCGCGTTGGTGTCCCGCAGCTCCTTGTCGGAGTGGGTGACATCCACGCTGATGACCTTCAGCCCACGCGAGCCGTACTCCGCGAGGATGCGCTTCACCGCGTCGATGTCCTCGTCAGCGCCGCGCTGCTTGACGGAGAAGAAGTGGAGGAGGACGGGGAGCTCATCCAGCTCCGAGACGTGGACGGGCATGTTGATCCACCCACCGTCCGGGTCCAGCAGGGTGATGGGAATGTCGAGCGTGGGCATAGGGGCTCCAACAGGGCCTGGGTTCGGAAAGGACGCGACTCAAGCTAGGCACGCGTGGCCGCTTCCGGGCGTCGCTGGACGGCAGGCCGCGAAGCAGGCAGACACTCACGGCATGCGCATCCCCGACTTCAAGCTGGAGCGGTACTTCGCGCGCTGGGAGTTCGCGGCGCCGTACCTGCTGTGTTCCTCGGACATCGAGGGCTGGCGGATGGGCGACTTGCTGGCGCTCGCCGGCCCGGACGAGCGGGCCCGCTGGGACGGGCTGACGCTGGGCTACACCGAATCCACCGGCCTGCCCGCGCTGCGCGAGGAGATTGCCGCCCTGTACCCCGGGCTCTCTCCGGAGCAGGTGCTCACCTTCGCCGGCGCGGAGGAGGCGCTCTTCGTCCTGGTCAACGTGCTGCTGGGCCCTGGGGACCACGCCGTCGTCACCTGGCCGGGCTACCAGTCCCTGCACGAGGTGGCGCGCGCCACGGGCGCGGACGTGACGCTGCTGCGCCTGCGCGAGGAGGACGGGTGGGCGTTGGATTTGGATGCGCTGCGCCGCGCGCTGACGCCCCAGACGCGGCTGCTGGTGGTGAACTTCCCCCACAACCCCACGGGCGCGTTGTTGGACCGGGCCACCTTCGACGCGCTGTGCGAGCTGTCGCGCGAGCGTGGCATCCACCTGCTGTCCGACGAGGTGTACCGGCTGCTGGAGTACGACACGCGCGACACGTTGCCGCCCGCGGCCAGCCACACGCCGCACGGCATCAGCCTGGGGGTGATGTCCAAGGCCTTCGGACTGGCGGGGCTGCGCGTGGGGTGGCTGGCCTGCCGTGACGTGGAGCTCTTGCGGCGCTGCGCGGCCTACAAGGACTACACGACCATCTGCAACAGCGCGCCCAGCGAGGTGCTGTCACTCATCGCGCTGCGCGCGAAGGCGCGGGTGCTGGCGCGCAGCCGGGAGTTGCTCGCGGCGAACCTCGCCCTGTTGGATGGCTTCTTCGCGCGGCACCCGGACACCTTCCAGTGGGTACGCCCGCGCGCGGGCAGCGTGGCTTTTCCCAGGCTGCTGCGTGAGACGCCCGTGGCCCGCTTCACCGAGGAATTGCGCGAGCGCGAAGGCGTGCTGCTGCTGCCCGGAGACGTCTACGACTTCCCCGGCAACCACTTCCGCCTGGGGCTGGGCCGCACGAATCTGCCCGACGCGCTGGAACGACTGGAGCGCTACGTGGTCGACACATCGCGTTGACGCGGCCGTCTCGAATGTCACCTCCCCGCGGGAATCCACAGGGGTGATGCGTTGCGTCAGTTCTCGCACGCACTTCAAGGTTTCCGTGACCTCGACCTTTTACACACCGCGCCTCTACAGTACGCCCCGCCGCCTGGTCCCCCGCCGGGCTGGTACCCCCTATGCAGCGCTGGAGGCGCTCAACATGAAGAAGCTCTTCTGTACGGTCATTGCCGCCGCAACGATGCTGGCGGGCACGGAGGCCGCCGCAGCCAACTACACGCTGTGGATTCATGGCCGCAACGGCGGCACGACGCAGCCCGGCAACTACAATGACTTCAGTTACTGGGGCTCCGCGAGCGTCGAGGCGGGCGTGAACAAGAAGGCCGTCAACTGGGACGGCCGTCAGCGCATCGGCTCGCAGAACTACCGCATCCGCGACGCGCTGGACTGCTTCTGCACGGGGGACAACTGGTGCTACGTCGCCGCGCACAGCGCGGGGAACCTCCAGATTGGCTACGCGCTGTCGATGTATGGCGGCTCGCAGCGCGAGGTGAAGAACGCGTCCCCCAACGCCAACGGCGTGTGTGGCAACGTGAGCGGCGGCGCGAAGCAGACGGGCTGGAACATCCGCTGGGTGAACGTGGCGTCGGGCGCGGGCGGCGGCAGCGAGCTGGCCGACATTGGCGAGTGGGCGGTGAATGAGCCGCTGGTGAGCGACCTGGTCACCACCACCGCGCGCGCCATGTACAACCACAACACCACGCGCAACGTGTGGTTCTACATGTTCGCGGGTGCCAAGGGCACGCTGTACTCCGGCGTGCTCCCCGGCCAGGACGATGAGGCGGTGTCGTACCACTCGACGGGGGGCGTGTCGGGCAGCGCGGGCAGCTCGCAGTGCAACCCCGGTGACTGGTTCTGTGGCGGCACCCTGAACCTGGGCACGGCCGCGACCAGCGACGGGCGCGCGAAGTGGAGCTACCACACGGTGGAGCTGCGTGACGACCGGGAGGCGTACAACCACTACGCCGGAGGCAACTGGGGTGGCATCATCGCGCCGGTCCGCCAGGACGTGGTCAATTACGCGTACTGAGCCCCCTCCACCGCAAGAAGCGACATGACTCCGACTGGCACCGTTTCCGCCCCCGCGTCCCGGATGCGCCGCGCCCTGTGGGCCATTCCCCTCATCCCGCTGGTGCTGGGGGGCGTGGGGTGGTGGTGGATGGAAGCAGGTGCCGGCCCGGAGTCCTTCGGCGAGGACGGTGCATGGGAAGCGTCCTCGCCGTCTGGAATGCCGAACCCCGCGCCGCGGAAGTCGGGAGGCGGCATGGGCGGGCCGACGGGGAGCGTGCCAGGAGTGGCCGTGCAGGACCCGGCTCGCAGCCCGGAGGAAGCGGAGCGGGACGCGCGGCGCCAGCTGTGGGAGCAGCGGCTGGCGCGCGCGAAGCAGACGCTGGAGTCGTACATGAAGGCGACGCGCTATCCGCCGGAGTCGCGTCCCGCCAGTGAGCACCCGGACCAGATGGAGATGGCGGAGCCGGAGCGCACGCGTCCGCTGAACAAGGACGGCTCCGACATCCAGCTCCGGCTGAAGCAGGACCGCGTCTTCGTCGTCGGCGACGAGGTGGTGCACTTCTTCGTCGGCTGCGAGGACGCGCGCCGCATGCCCAGGCCCTGCCAGGTGGTGTCCGCCTCCGCGCACGAGGCCGAGCACATGCCCGGCGCGGGTGTCATGCCGGCGGTTCCCCTCGTCTTCTCGGACGACGGCGCCGCGGGCGACGCGCTCTCCGGAGATGGCACCTTCACCGGGCGCTTCCAGCCGTCGAAGCAGGGGTTCCCCATCTACTCAGGCACGCTGCGCGTGGACGTGCAGGTGCGCTCGGGGGGCGAGGAGGGCACCGCGTTCTTCGACATCATGTACACGCCGTCGCCTCCGGCGCTCTTCACGGGCCGGGTGCGGGAGGTGCTGGAGCAAGGCTCGCTTCAGCTCTACCTCGGGATTCAGGTCCAGAAGGCCGGACGGTACGTGGTGGCGGGCCGCGTGGATGATGAGAGCGGCATGCCCTTCGCGCACGTGTCCTTCAACGAGGAGCTGAAGCGCGGCGAGCAGGAGGTGAAGCTCACCATCGCCGGCAACCTGGTGCTGGACGAAGTGCCCACCTTCCCCCTGAAGCTGCGCGACGTGGAGGGCTTCCTCCTCAAGGAGCGGGGAGACCCGGACCGGGAGCTGATGACGAGCTTGCGCGGGTACGTGCACACCACGAATGACTATCCCCCCACGTCCTTCTCCGCCGCGGAGTGGCAGAGCCCGGAGCGGCGGCGCTATCTGGACGAGCTGAACCGGGACGTCATCGAGGCGCAGACGCACCTCGACAACATCGACCTGGAAGAAGCGCCACCCAGGCCGTGAGGGGCTCAGTCCCGCGGATTCTCGGGCGCAGGTGCCTCGGTGGTGTTGGGGTTCGCCTCGGGCCGCAGCTCCGGCTCCAACGCCTCCGCGACCACTTCCACGCCCTGTGAGGCGAAGGTGGCGGCCACCGGCGCGCTGGCCGCCGCGGGGTTGGCGGAGATGGAGCCCAGGACGCCTGCCACGGCGGCATCGTCCAGGGACGGCTCATCCGGCAGCAGCATGTTCAAGTCATTCGGGTCCGCGAGGAACTCGTCCGGGCCCGCGGGGCTGACCGCCGGGTCCAGCGCCTGCCTCACGGCGAACTGCTGCCCGTAGGTGGCCGCGTAGGCGCTGCCCAGCGCGTAGCCCGCGGGCGCATCATCCACGCGCGCGTCACCGGCCGCGGCCGTCACCAGGTCGGCGGGAACGGCATCGATGCCCGCGGCCTCGGTCGCGAAGTTCACCGGCGCGCCGGAGCGAGCGGCGGCGAGGCCCGGCTGCTGGGTCTCCGTGGCGCCGGAGATGGCCGCTGAAGCGTCATCGGCTCCAGCCATGAAGAGCGCGTCTTCCGCGGCGTGCAGTCGCGGGGCTTCCTCGAAGATGTCCTCGAGTCCCAGCTCCAGCGGCGGCTCCAGGTCGGCCGCGGCGCCGGGGCCATTCAGCATGAACAGCACGTCCTCCGCTTCCATGGGCGTGGGCGCGGTGGAGGTGTCCCGGTTCTGCAGCTCCCACGCGGCGGCCTCCGGTGAGAGCAGGTCGCTGCCCATGTCCTGGGCGCTGGCACCTCGGAAGGCGGGCCGGTGCGCCGCGCCGCTCACCGACTCCCGGGGCGCGCCGAGCGCGGTGGGAAGCTGCGAGCCCAGCAGCTGCGAATACCGCGGGGGGGCCGCTTCGAAGGAGCTCTCGCCGGCGAACACGCGCAGGTGTTCGGGCGCTTCCGCATTCGCGGCGTCCACGCCCGCCAGCATCGGCGCATGCGCGGCGAGCGACGTGTCCAGGTCATCCACCTCCGCCTGGAACTCGCTCTCGTCGGCATAGCCACGCCGCACCGCGGGGATCGGCTGCAGCGGCTCGCGGGGCGCGAGCGGTGACACCGACTCCAGACGGGTGTCGAGCCGGGCGCGGGAGATGGCGCTGGAGATGCTCGCGGTGATGCGGCGGATGGACGACATCAAGGGCTCCCTGCGGCGCACACTCCGGGCCGCATCGGAATTGTCGCCTCGTCACCGGAGAAGTTGCCAGGGAACGGGCCCGGGCATGCCGGGTTCCTCGTTTCGTTGTCATGGCATTCGCGCACCCTGACGGGAGCGTCCTGGCGGACAAGCGCCTCCCTCGGGGAATGGGGCCTGGGCGCCAGGAGGAGGTGTGGGGTCGCGCCCCCACGTTCTGGGGGCTGTTGACGGATGGAGGGCACTTGCAGCGTCTGCCAGTGGACGGGTGAGGGGTGGTTGTCACGGCGCCGTGGCGGTCCCTCCCCAGGAATCCCCAGAACCGGAGTATCCGTTCCTTGCGTCCGTCGGGGGGAAGGACGCTGGCCTCCCACTTGCTGGTGGAAGGCCCGAGGAGGCAGTCATGAGAATGGACAGCGCGGGACAGACCCACATCGGTCGGCGGCCGCACAACGAGGATGCGTTCTGCGTCGCGCCGGAACTGGGGCTGTTCGTCGTGGCGGATGGGCTGGGCGGACAAGAGGGGGGAGAAGTCGCCAGCCGGTGTGTCGTGGACACCTTCGTGGGCTTTGGCCTGCGCCTGGGACAGGACCGGGATTCGACGTGGCCCACGGTGCCGGACCCTCGTCGTAGCCGTGAAGAGAACCTGTTGGCGGCGTGCTCGGCGCTGGCGCAGCGCAACCTCCAGGCGCAGCGCGTGGGCCGGCTGCGGGAGATGGCGTCCACCGTGGTGGCGTTGGCGGTGAGCGAGCACGGCGCGGCGGTGGCGCACGTGGGCGACAGCCGCCTGTACCGGCTGCGTGGCGGAAAGCTGGAGTCGCTCACGCGCGACCACTCGCTCATCGAGGAGCTGCGGGACGCGGGCATGGAGCCGCCGGGAGGCTCGGGCAACTTGCGCCACCTCATCACCCGCGCGCTGGGCACGGAGAACGCGGAACCCACCGTGCAGCGGCTTCAGACGGAGCCGGGCGATGTGTTCCTGCTGTGTTCGGACGGGCTCTATGAGCCGCTGGGCGTGGATGGCCTGATGAAGCGCCTGACGATGTCCTCCGCGCGCGAGGTCTGCGACGCGCTGGTCGCGGACGCCTACGAGGCGGGCGGCAAGGACAACATCACCGCGGTGGTGCTGCGCGTCGCGGAAGCGTGAGGCGCGTCAGAAGCCCACGCCGAAGGAGAGGCTGGCGGACGGCAGCCACGTGTTCCCGGGCTGGATGAGCTCGGGAGCGTGGGGCATCCACGCCAGGCTGAAGTTGAAGTCGCCCACCAGTTCGAAGCCCGCGGCCAGCGGGCGGAGGAAGCGCAGCCCGAGTCCCCCCTCGGGCCCTGCCGTGGCCACGCGGCGTCGATCGGTCCCCTTGAACTGGAACCCTGGGTCGTCGCGGCCCACCTGCGCCTCCGCGAAGCCCCCGGCGAGGAAGGGCTGGAAGGTGCCCCAGCGCTCCACGTCGAAGCTGGCCAGCCGCAGCTTGGCGCGGAAGTGCGCGACCTCCGGCTCGGGGTCGCCGTGCAGGAAGCCACTCCCCGTGCCACAGCTCTCCACGGACAGGAACGCCACGGGGGACAACTCCAGACACAGGTCCGGCCGGCCATTGCCGTTCGCCGTGGACCCGCCCACGCGCAGGTTGCCGAAGTTGCGCGTCGTGCGAGGCGGCTCGGCCTTCGCGCGCGCCTCTCCGGCGGCCTCCTCCGCGCGAAGTCCGCTGGGCGTGAGGGCAAGCAGGGCCAGTGCCGCTGGAATGGAGGTCGAGCGCATGCCAAGCACGCAATCGCGCCGCTTCCACACCGGTCAATGCAACGCCAGGGTGAGTGTCCATGGCCCCGCGCGCGCCGCCGCCGAGGACGTAGGTGCATGACATCGGTGTAGGTCTCGATTTGTGTCATGTGAGACATGCTGCCGGGTCATTCCTGCCACCTGTTGTTCCTCGCTCAACAGCAGGGCGCTGTCGCGGTAGGCTCGCCATCCCCCACTGGGTTCCCCCCGCCCATCCCCTGGCCTTGTAGCGAATGACGCACAGCCTTGCCGCGCGCCTGACCGCAGCGCTCTCCCTTGTCATCCTCTGTCTCTCCACGCTGAGCGTCGCGCTCACGGGTGTGTCGCTTCGGACGTGGTCGCACGAAGCCGTCACGTCCCGTCTGGCGCAAGACGAAGCCGCGTGGAGCCGCGTCCAGTCCCAGGAGGTGCTCGCGCTGACGGCCCTGGCACGCGTCGCCGCGGCGGGCACGTCCTTGCAGACCGTGCTGTCGAGCGGCTCCGTGGTCGGGGAGCATCTTGAGCCCTCGCTGCGTGCGCAGCAGTCGCTCCTGGGCGTGGACCTGCTGCTCGCGGTGGACACCGCGGCGGGTGTGCGCGTGGGCACGCCACCCGGTGCACTGTCGGGGATGGAGGCCCTGGTGAAGGAGGGCGGCGCGCGCGTCATCCTGGTGGATGAGGTGCCCCATCAGGCCGTGGCGCAGCCCGTGATGACGGCCGAGGGCCGCACCGTGGGGTACGTGGTGCTGGGGCGGGTCCTGGGCGAGGTGGAGCTCCAGGCGCTGCGTGACGAGCGCGGTGTGGAGGGCGTGTTGACCGTGGGCGGGAAGCCGGTGGCGCACGCGCTGAGCGCGGTGCCTGACGATGCCTTGCTCGCGGCACTGGAGGGGAAGGGCCGGCCGGACGAGGTGTCGGTGAATGGCGTGTCGTTGTGGCTGCGCCGGGTGGAGATGGGGCCGGGCGTGGAGCTGCTGCTCACGCGTGACGGAGGGAAGGAAGCGGAGCAGTTCCGCGCGTCGATGCTGCTCGTCGTGCTGCTGGGCATCATCGTCACGGCGGCGGCGGGCACGGCCATCTTCCTGCTGGTGCGGCGGATGATGGAGCCGCTGCGCGAGCTGACCGTGGCCACCACGCGGATGGTGTCGGAAGGTGATTTCCGAGGGGCGCTGGCGGTGCGCTCGAAGGATGAGATTGGTCAGCTGGCCAGTTCGTTCTCGGAGTTGATGTCGCAGCTGCGCGAGCTGTTGATGGCGCTGCGCCATTCGGCCGAGCAACTCGAAACGGCGTCCACGCACCTCACCGAGTCCGCGTCCGTCCAGAACGAGGCGGTGTCGCAGCAGGCGGTGGCGCTGCATGAGACGCAGATTGCGGCGCAGCAGCTCCAGGAAGCCTCGCGCGCGGCGGCGCGGCGCGTGGAGGTCATCCTGCGTGAGGCGGACAAGGCCAGTGGCTTTGGCGAGGCGGGCGAGGCCGCGGTGTCCGGCAGCGTGGGCGGGCTCACGCACATCCGGTCGCACGTGGAGCAGATTGGCCGCACCGTCGCGGAGCTGCACCAGCGCACGCGGCAGGTGGGCGACATCACCCGCACGGTGAAGGACCTGGCGGACCAGTCGAACGTGCTGGCGCTCAATGCCTCCATCGAGGCGGCGCGCAGTGGTGATTCGGGCCGTTCCTTCGCGGTGGTGGCACGGCAGATGCGGTCGCTGGCGGACCAGTCCGCGGGGGCGACCACGCGCGTGCAGTCCATCCTGAGTGATATCGGCCGGGCCATCTCGCAGACGGTGAGCACGAGTGAGGGCGGGGCGCGCGAGGTGGAAGGTGGCCTGGAGCAGGTGCGCGCGGCGGGCGAGAGCCTCCGCTCGCTGGCGGGCATCATCCAGAGCAACGGCAAGACGGTGCGCAGCATCGCCGATGCCGTGAGCCAGCAGGACGCGGGCATCGCGGAGTTGTTCGCCGCGCTCAGCTCGATGGCCGACCTGGCGGACCAGATTGTCGACCGGATGGCCGCGAGCGAGCAGTCCGCCATCCAGCTCTCCGCGGCGTCCGCCGAGCTGAGCGCTATCGTCGGTCGGTACCAGCTCTAGCGCGCTTATCGGTCCGTGGCTCGCGCCTGAGCCGCCGCGCCAGTGGGCTTCGTCTGGCCCGAGCGGGCATTGCCGCCGCCCGCGCTCACCCAGCCGCTGGAGGCCGGCTCATCGGGCGCTGTCATGTCGAAGGCGCGGATGCTCATCCGCTGCGTCCAGTCATTGCTGGCATTCCAGTTCGTCCAGGCCCCCAGCACCACGCGTCCCCGGTGCAGCGCGGGCGGGGTGATGTACGGCGCCTTTCCCAGCAGCGCGCAGGCGGACAGCTCGTTCCCGTCATGGTCCAGCTCCCGCAGGAATGAACCGAACGCGGCATCATCACCGGTGCAGGCGTGCTCGCCGCACGTCTCGCCCACTGGTCGGTCCACCAGCAGCAGCGAGCCACGCTGGGTGAGGAGCGGTGACATCGGCCAGGTGCCCACGGCCCGGTGCCAGCGCACCGCGCCGTTCGAGGGATCCAGCCCATAGAGGAACGTGCCTCCCGGATGCGTGGTGGTGGGGCAGCCCTCGGTGGTGCACCGCATGTCGGGCAGGACCAGGAGCCGGTCCGCCTGCATCGCCGCGCGGCCGAAGGTCGAGCTGGAGCGGCCCAGCGAGTAATAGAAGGACTCAGCGGAAGCAGTCGCCAGCGTGGCAACCGGCGCTCCCGTGGCCGCGTCCACCAGCTCCGCGCGGCCCAGCATCAACGTCCCTCCGTCCACGGCCGTGGGCTCGAGCACGCCCGTGCGCTGCGTCCGCCAGCGGAGCTGGCCATCCGCCGCGTACGAGAAGAGCTCCGTCCGCTGCGCCAGGACGTTGGCTGCGCCGCCATAGACGTTGCCCTCCGTATCCACCACCAGTGGCGCATGGACGGGCGGCACGGGTGCCTTCCACGCCACCGCGCCGGTCTCCGCGTGCACCGCGACGAGCAAGTCCTCGGCGCCCACGTCTCCAAACGTGTCGTGCACCAGCGCGAGCAGATAGGGCGGGCTGAGCACGAGCGATTCGATGCGAAGCGCATGGTGCGCCTGCGGGTCTTCGTCCTTCACGGCCCCCAGCGACACGCTCCAGCGCTCCTGTCCGGTGGCGCCGTCCCGAGCGGAGAGCAGGGCGAGCCGGCCCGTGACGAAGAGCTGTCTCCCCGCCACCGTGTGAACGCCCCAGGCTCCCGGGGACGGAAGGTCGCGCCGGTAGCGCTCAGTCCCTTCAGACGTGACGGAGACGAGCTGACACGCCAGCTGGCTCGGGTCCTTGTCCACCCAATAGCTGCTCTCGCACTCCGTCCAGTAGGTGTGCCCGTCCGCGTCCATGGTCCCCCGGAAGTCCACCGTGAGGTTCCACGCAGCGTCGTAGCTCCACGCGAGTCGCGCCGTGCCATCCGCTCCGGAGCACGTCGCCGATGTCGCCGGCGGCGGCACCTGAGGCTCCGGTGTGGGCGCCTGCGGAGCGGGCGTCTCACCACCAGGGGTGGGCGTTTGCGTCACATCCGCGGGTGTCTCGACGGTGGGCGCCGCTCCGTCCTCCACAGAGGACGCACAGCCCACCCACAGACACGCGCCCAGCACCATGCTTCGCAGTCCACTCACGCCCACCTCCCGATTGCTGGCCACCGCGCGGCTTGTCACCGGGGTGGTCGCGCACAGTGGGGTTGGGATTCCCGGTGCGCAACGCACCCGGCCACGGGTGGCGGCCGGGCAGGCAGTCAGGCGGAATGGGAGTGAAGTCTCAGCCCAGCTCGCCGCCGTCGATGGCGTACGCCGTGCCGGTGATGCCGCCCGCCGCGTCCGACGCGAGGAACAGGCACAGCGCGGCGACTTCCTCCGGCGTGATGATGCGGCCCATGGCGTTCATGGACGCCAGGGCTTCGCGCGCCTGCTCCTCGCTGCGGCCCGTGGAGGCGCTGATGGCCGAGGTCGCGCCGGCGAACATGTCCGTCTCCACCCAGCCCGGATTCACGATGTTCACCGTGACTTGCTTCTTCGCGTACTCCACCGCGAGCGCGCGCGTCAGGCCCAGCAGCGCATGCTTCGACGCGCAATACGCGGACGTGTACTTCACGCCCCGCACCGCGGCCATGGAGCCGATGTTGATGACGCGTCCGCCGCCCGCCTGGGCCATGGCCGGCATCAGCTCGCGGCAGAGGAGGAAGGGCGCCGTCACGTTGACGGCCATGACGCGGGCCAGGTCCTCGGTGCGCGTCTTCGTCAGGGGCGCGGAGACGGTGATGCCCGCGTTGTTCACGAGCACGCGCGGAGGCCCCTCGGCGAGGATTCGCTGGCTCGTGGCAACCAGCGCCGCTTCGTCGGCCACGTCCACCGCGTGCGGCCGGATGCGCTCACCGCCGTGCTGCCGGAGCGACTCCAGCGCTTCCGTCGAACGCGCCAGGGCCCACACGTCATGGCCCGCCTTCGCGAAGGCCAGCGCCACCGCGCGGCCAATGCCTCGGCTCGCGCCCGTTACCACCACCGTCTTGGAGGTCGTCGTCATGAGGCCAGCCTAGCGCCGGGCCCTCATGCTGGCAGCAAGACGTGCCAGGGCCGCGTGGCGCTGCCGGCACGGGCCACATGGCCACCCTCCCCACATCCACGAGGGACGGGGAGGGTGGGAAGACGCCGGTGTCCAGCTCAGCCGTTCTGGGCTTCTTCGTTGCTGGCCTTCGGCTCGGTCGGGGCCGCCTCGCCCTCGGACGCGGTCTCAGCAGAAGCCTCGGCCGAATCCTCCGACGTGGTCTCGGCCGAAGCCTCGGACCCGCCTTCGGGCTCGTCGGGCAGCTCGGGCGCGGTGCCCGCCGCCTCGGCGGCCTGCTGGGCCTTGAGCTCCTCGTCGTTCATGAAGCCGACGGGGTTCTCCTTGCGGTTGAGGAAGCGCACCGACTTCTTCGACAGCGCGAACATCTGCTCCGCCGCCGACGAAGGTACCAGCGAGTGCTCGATTTGCGCGGGCTCGGGGCGCTCGACCACGCCCAGCTCGCCCTCCTCGAGCTGCTTCGCCTGCGCCGGGCTCAGCTCCAACCGGCGCAGCTTGCCCTTGCGGGTCATGAAGTAGAACGCCGTCTCCCCCGCCTCGACGGGCACCTGGGAGCCCAGCACCAGCTCGCGCAGGGCGCGGTCCAGCTCCACCTGCCGCTTGGACTCGGCGCGCTGGTAGGCCTTGGAGCCCGGCATGGGGGGCAGCTTGGGGATGGCCCGCTCCGGCGCCGCCGCGGCCGGCCGCCCGTGCTGGGGACCTCCGCCGTGCCGGGGGGCACCCCCGAAGCCGCCGCCAGGACGTCCGCCGCCCTCACGACGGCCGGCGTCACGGCCGCCACTCGGACGGCCTCCGCCTTCGCCTCGGGGGGGCGGGCCACCTTGTGTCCGGTTGTCATCACGGCGGGGGGGAGGACGGTTGCCGCCTGAACGGCCGCCCTCCTGGGGTCCGGGCCGCCGGGCTTCCGCCTGGCTGGGCTTCGACTCCACCTTCTTGGCCTGGTCCTCGGTGACGAGGCCCGCCTTCAATAGCTTGTCGCGCAGGTTCTGCATGAGTTGGGCGTTCTATCCCTTGCACGGCCGCACGCAAGCCACTGCTTGCTGCTCGTGTATGCCCCACGTAACTTGCCGGCCTTGTCGTACCCTTCCGGAGGAGTCGTGAGCCGTCTGAAGAAGTCCGCCTTCACCCTCGCCGTGGCGTTGGCCGCCGCCGGCTGCTCGGACCCGGTCGACAAGGCGGCCAAGGCACGCATCTTCTCGCCGGAGGACCCGCCCAAGGTGGTGGCGTCCGCGAAGGAAAAGCTGCCCCCCGAGGACGTCGCGGACAACCCCCAGGTGGCGCGCCGCATCCTGGGCATGGACGCCGCCGAGGTGACCGAGCGTCTGGGCCCCCACCGCTACCAGGCGACGCTGGGGTACGAGTGGTCCTCCGAGGCCTCCATCCCCGTGAAGCTCACCGAGACGCGCACCTTCCGTGCCGGCCCGGGCGGGGTCAGCGGGGATTTCCACGGCGTGCTGGAGAACTCCCGGGACCAGGGCCTGGAGGTGATGCGTGTGGGTGGGCAGGTGTTCGCCCGCAACCGGTACGGCCCCTTCCGCCAGCGCCTGCGCGACCGAGGCATGGCCGAGCGCACCCGCGCGGAGCTGACCGGCGCCATCCGCGACTTCGACAGCCTCTTCCAGGGGCGCATCAAGCTGACGCCCGAGGGCACCGTCACCCATGAGGGCCGCACGGCCTGGCGCTACGTGGTGACGCTGGCCCCCGCCACCCAGGCGGACGCATCCCGGCCCCTGCCGCCCATGCCCCAGGCCAAGAAGGGGGGCGCGGACGAGACGACGGTCCGCCGGGCCAACTTCTTCGCCCACCGCCTGCCGCGCTCGCTGGACGGCGAGGTGCTGGTGGATTCCGCCACCTCCGTGGTCCTCAAGGCCCGGCTGGACGGGCGCATGGGCGTGCCCGGGGACAAGACGCCCGAGGCGGCCGAGCTGCGCCTGACGCTAGAGGCCGCCCTCACCGAGGTAGGCAAGGACCCACGGCTCCAGCCGCCCGAGGATTTCCTCCCGGACGCGGACAAGCCCCAGGGCATCGCCGACGCGCTCGACACCTTCGGTATCCAGCGCAAGAAGCCCTCGGACTCGGATTCGGCCAGCCCGGAGGCGGTCCCGGAGCCCGAGGACGAAGAGGGCACCTGACGTGGTTCCGGCGCCCTTTCCGGGCGCCGTTTCCCGGTGAACAGCTGGCCGGGACTCCAGGGTATCCCGGACGGGGGTGGAGGGGGCTGCGCTACATCTCGGCAGCGAGATGTTGGAAGAAAATTTGCGCTGACTCTTGCGTCCTCTACAATCCTCGACGGTTGCGGCCCGGACGCGTCCGACATGCTCGGATGTTCAGCGGGGCTTCACAGCAAGGGAGCGGCGATGGAGCGCAAGGTCGGAAGTAGCACGGTGACGGCCAAGGAGGTCAAAGCGGCGCTGGAGAAGGCGCGTACGCTGTCGGCCGAAGAGGAGAAGGTTCTGCGCATGCGCCACGGTGCTGGCGCTTCCAGCACCCGTGCACCGCTGCCCCGTGCCGCCGGTGACAACCAGGAGCTGGGCGACGAGCTGCTCCTCATCGAGATGCAGCTGATGAAGGCGATGCGCGCTCGCGCGGGTGGCAAGCCCGCGGCCACCGCCAGCAGCAAGCCCGTCGCCGCCACGCGCGCGCGGGATGCCGCCGCCAATCCCACCAAGGACAAGATTGTCCGGGCGCTCCGCAAGAAGAAGTAGTCGTCTCGCGGGTGTCCCCTACCGGTTGAGGATGGCCACGAGGCGCTCCCCGGCCTCGGGCAACGCCAACGGCGTGCCTGACGTCTCCGTGGCCAGTCCTTCCGCATCGTCAGTGCCCCCACGTGCGTACAGCCCCTTCAACCAGGCGGCGGCCGCGGGGTTCCTCCAATAGTCCTCGTTGAACCGCTCCGTGAGGCGCGCGGTGAGCTGGGTCTCCAGGGCCCAGGACCGCAGGTAGTGCGCCACGTACAGCTGCGGGTCCACGTCGTGGAGGAAGAAGCCAGGGTGTGGCTCGACGAAGAGCGCATGGCGCTGCCCGTCGGCGTATTCGTCCGCGCGTTCCGTGGAGGCGCCCCGCTGCGTCAGGGACAGCTCGTAGGTCAGCTTGGCCGCGTGACGCCGCAGCAGCGTGAGGGCCTGGAAGGCGGCCAGTCGCACCGTGTCCCGCGCGGCCACGGTGGGCAGTCCCAGGTATCGCTTGAGCCACTCGGGGGACAGGAGCAGCCGTTCGAAGACGGCGGCGTGGGCCTCCGTCACGGACGCGTCGCCCAGCCGGCGCAACTCCATGGGCAGCGTGTCGGAGACGTGGGCGCGGTGCTGCGCGTGGCCCATCTCATGGAGCAGGCTGGCCAGCCCGTCGATGCCGCCGCGAGGCTGGAGCACCAGGCGGATGTCGTCCGGTACGCGCACCACGGCGACGAAGGGGCGCGGTGACTTGCCGGGCCGGGCCTCGTCGTCGATGCGGATGCGGCCTCCGGCGTTGGGCGTCAGGCCCCACTCGCCCAGCCAGCGCACCACGGCGGGGAAGGCGTCCTCGCGCCGGAAGAGGCCGTCCATCCACGGGGCCTGGAGCGCGGCCTGCAAGTCATGCCTGCGGGCCTCTCCGCCGGGCAATGGACGCAGCAGCGGGTCCACCTTCTTGAGGACGTAGGCGAGCACGTCGCGGTAGGCGTCCTCCGTGCGCGCGAGCAGCTTCGCGGCGGACTCGGCCAGCTTGGCGAAGTCGATGCCGGTGACGTCCTGGCGCAGGGCGGGGTAGTTCTTCGCGCCCAGTTGCTCCGCGGTATTCAGGGCCGCATCGCGCCGGTCGCCGTAACGGGTACGGTTCTGCCAGAGGAACTCGCCGGTTGCGCGCTCCAGCAGGGCGCGGCGGCCCCGGGCGGACTCGTGGTGAATGCGGCCCAGCGCCTCGCCGAAGGAGTAGGTCTGGTCGTCCACCATCAGCCGAGCCTGGGCCTCCAGCGAGGCAATGGCCTCCACGTGACGGGCGGCGAGCGCGTCCTCGACGTGCGAGGCCACCAGCTCACGCACCAGTCGGATGCGGCGGACGGTGAGGGGCTCGTTCTTCGATTGGGCATTGGCGAGCGCCTCGTTGGCGGCGGCGAAGGTGTCCGGAGACGACAGCTCGGGGAAGGCGGCGTGGAGCTGGCTGGGGGAAACATCCAGCGCGAGCCCGGCGCCTTGCCGGTAGTTCAGCGTGGCGAGCTCGGCGAGGAAGTCGTCCAGCCGCGTACGGACGGAGTGCAGGGGACGGTCCATGGGGGCGCGGAAGGTAACAGGAAGCGGGCGGCGCGAAAGGGCGATGCGCGCGTAGAGTGCCGCCGCATGACATCTGCGGTGGACACAGGGATGGGGGGCGGCGTGCCGGAGCACGTGGTGCATGGCGCGGGCTCGTACGCTGAGGCTGTCCGCCCGGTGGGCGAGGTGGCGGCATGAAGCGCCGGACGTTCCGGGTGGAAGGGGCGCTGGTGGGGAAGGCCGTGGCCCGCGCGGTCGCGGATGAATTGGGGCTGCCCGAGCCGGGGGCCCGGGGGCTGGTGGAGGTGGGCGCCGTCTACGTGGCGGGCAAGCGGAGCCGGGATGCGAATGCGCGGCTGACGGCCGGGCAGGTGGTGACGGTGGTGCTGGAGGAGGGCGGGCAGAGCCCTCTATCCGAGGCGCCCCCCGCGCCCGAGCTGCGTGTGCTGTATGAGGACGCGGACGTCATCGCCGTGGACAAGCCGGCCGGTGTGTCCGCGCAGCCCACCGAGGGGCGCGTGGGAGACAGCCTGGTGGACCTGGTGGGGGCGAAGCTGGGACGCCCCGCGGGGTTGGTGCACCGCCTGGACCGGGAGACGTCCGGCGTGACGGTGTTCGGGAAGACGGCGGAGGCCACGTCGGCGCTGGCGGCCGAGTTCCGGGAGGGACGGGCGCGAAAGCGCTACGTCGCGGCCACCGGGCCGGGTTTGCCCCCGTCGGGCACGGTGGACCTGCCGTTGTCCAAGGACCCGTCGCGCCCTGGCCGCTGGCGGGCGACTCGGGCGGCCAATGGCGTGCCCGCGCTGACGGACTTCCACACGCTGTCTTCGGGGCCTGCGTTCTGTGTCGTCGAGCTGCTGCCGCACACGGGCCGCACGCATCAGCTCCGCGCGCACCTGACGGCGCTGGGCGCTCCGATTCTGGGGGACGCGCGCTACGGCGGCGCGGCCCGGGCGGAAGGCGTGGAGGCCGCGCGGTGCTTGCTGCATGCCCAGGCGCTGGAGCTGGGACATCCGCGCACGGGCACGCTGCTGCGCATCGAGGCGCCGGTGCCGGAGGACTTGATGCGGTTCTTCCTGGCCGCCGGCGTCCCGGCGCCCTCGGGAGCCATTCGCGGCGCGGGCTCCAGGGCGGAGTGAGTTCTCACGCCGCGCAGGTGAAGTCGCGGCCCTCCACCCAGCCCCAGCCGATGAGGTCCTCGCGAATCTCCGCGCGGGCCCAGCGGACGCCCACGCACACCAGCAGGTGTCCATCTCCAGGAGCGCCGAGCTCCTGGGGAGAGATGACCGGGATGCCATGGATGTGCGTGCCCACCTTGCGAGGGTGGACCTCCACGTAGCGCCGCACGCGGGCGCCTTCCTGGTGGAGGAAGTACGTCAGCGTCTTGCCGCTCGGGCCCGCGCCCCACACCGTGCAGGGGCGCCCGTCCGCCAGGGGACCGCGGCCTCGTGTCAGGTAGCGGGCCTTCGTCCACATGAAGCGCTTGCGGGCATAGCGCGGGTCCGTGCGCGTCATCCGTCCGTCGCTGTCGCGCCATCGGAGCAATACCTCGGGCAGGTTGCGCAGGGCGAAGCCTTGGTCCAGCAGCTCCAGCCACAGCGCGTAGTCCTCCGGGAAGTCGCCGTCCTTCCAGCCTCCCGCGGCCATCAGGGCGTCCCGGCGCAGGCAGACGGAGGGGTGGCACAGGGGGCTTTCGATGAAGCGCTCCCGGTCGAGTTGCTCGGCGGAGGTCAGCCCGTTGATCCACGTGGCGTAGGTCTGGAGCGAGGGGCTCACGGGGTGGTCATCCCGGAACACCTCCACGGCCGTGCCCACGCCGGCCAGCTTGGGTTCCGCCTCCAGGGTGGTGAGGCTCGCCTCCAGGCGTTGGGGCAAGGCTTCGTCATCCGCGTCCATCCGGGCCACGTAGGGAGAGGTGGCTTCCCCCAGCGCCAGGTTCAGCGCCGCCACCAGGCCTCGGCCCCGGCCGTCAAGGACTTCCACGCGGGAGTCGCTCGCCGCCAGGTCGGTCAGCACTTCGCGCGTACCGTCCGTGGAGCCGTCATCCACCGCGAGCACACGGAGGTCGCGGAAGGTGCCCGTCAAGAGGCTGCGGACGGCGCGGGCCACGGTGGCTTCGGCGTTTCGCGCGGGGAGGAGGACAGTAACAGCCGGAACGGGCATCGTTGTGTGTAGACTGCCGCACCCATGGGTGGCGTGAGAAACGGCAAGAACGCCGGCACGCCGGAGCCCGCAGCGGTCCGACAGGAGGCGCTGCAGCCCGGCGCGTCCGACGTCAAGCCCGCGGAGGATGTCAGCGACGTGGTGGACCGGCACTTCCGGTCCGCGGCCCGGCAGTTGCGAGAGGGCTCCGCCGCGCGCGCGTTCGGAGAGCTTGCGCGCGCCAGCCGGACCCTCCCGATGACGCCGCGCCTGGCCGCCGGGATTGTGCGCATGGCGCTGCTGGCGGGCACCGAGGCGGCGGCCATCACCCTGCTGGAGGTGGCGCCTACGGTGGTCTCCAGCAGGCGCGCGGTCCGGCGTCAGCTCGCGCGGGTACTGCGACGGGTGGACCAACTGCCGCGTGCCGCCGCCGCGCTCGAAGCCCTCCTGGTGGAATGGCCCGAGGACCGGCGTGCCCAGCGCGTGCTCCAGGTGCTGCGTGCGCGCATCGAGGGCAAGGTGTTGCCCGACGCTGGTGCGAGCGCCCCGAAGGTTGATGAGGACGAGCAGGGTGTGCTGGCACAGCTCCCCGCGCGGAAGGAAGGCGCGCAGGCCGCGGCCTCTTGGGAGAACGACGACGGCGTCTACCTCATCGAAACGGTGGTGGGGCCGCCGCTTTCTGCCAGGACGGCCTCGGCGTCGGCTTCCACGGTAGGTGCGACGGAGGCACGTTCGCAGTCGTTGGCGTCGCAGCGCCCGGAGACTGGTGGAGGAGCGCCAGCGGCCGCGTCACCCGAGCGCGGCGCGGAAGGGCTTCAGGCGGAGGTTCCGCCCGTCTCGGAACAACGTGGGCCCGTGTCGAGTTCGGTCCCGCCGCCTGGGCCTGACGTGAGCGCGACGACTTCGTCCAAGGTGGGCGAGGCGCCGCCCGATGCCGATGCGCGTATGCCTCAAATAGCCACGATGGATGCCGAGGCGCCTGTCGCGTCTGTCGTGAGCTCGCTCTCGCACGTGGCGGAGTTGTCCCCCGTGGTGCCTGCCGCGAGCCCGCAGAAGCGCGCGGCGGAGCTGCCTGCAACAGCCCCGTCGCCAGTGGCGCCCCGTACCAAGGGGCGCAAGAGCGCGACGGAACTGCCCGCAGTGACGTCACCCGTGAAGACGCCACCCACTGAATCGCTCAAGACGGTGTTGGAGATGCCGGCGGTGGAGTTGCCAGCGGTGACTCCTCGCGGTGCCTCTGCTCCCGAAGCACCCAGGACCGTCGTGGAAATGCCGGCGGTGGTTGTGCCACCGGGGGGATTTGACTTCGAGGCGCGCAAGACAGAAGTGGAGATGCCCGCCCTGGGGGACGCCGCCGTGCCCCCGTCTTCAGGTGCGGTCAAAACGTTCGTCCCGGGGCGCGCGCCACTGTCCGTGCCTTGGGCCGATGCCCCAGACGACGACGCTGCCGCACCCGCGTCGGTCGCCCGCGAAGTACCGCCGGCACCGCGTCCTGCCAGAGCCACCTTCGACGACGCCGACGAAAGTGAAGTCACTTCGGAGGCACAGCCCTTTCTCGGCGGCGCTGCCGCATCGAGTCCGCCACCGCGCCAGCAGGCTCCTGCCTCCTCGAAGAGCGAGCGACGGAAGCCCCCGCCTCCGTCAGAGGTTCTGCCACCTCCAGCCCCCCCCAGTGCCGCACCCGCGCCGGATGCCCGCTCCGGCACCATGGAGGTGTCGTTGGCGGAGCTGGAGGCCGCGCTCGCCTCGGCTTCTGGCGATGCACCGAACAAGAAAGGCCGCGCTTTCGAGGCGAGCGCGGGGCTTCCTGGAGAAGACACCGAGGAGCTGACCCGCTCGCAGAAGGTCGAGGCCCAGCTCATCGCTCGACGGGCCTGGGCCGAACTGGCTCAGCTCTACCTCAAGCGGGCGGACCGGGCGAAGGACGCGTCCCTGCGCGCCGATGCGTTGGCGCGTCTCGCGGAGCTGATGGAGAACGAGCTCCACGACCCCGCGGGCGCCGCGCGCATGTACCGGGAAATCGTGGAGCTGACGGGGGACCGCGCCGCGCTTCGAGATCAGGTGCGGTTGCTCGCCGCGAGAGGGGACGCGTCCCTTGTGCGCCGTGCGTTGGACGAGGCCATCCGGCGCGCGCCCGCTGGCCGCGCACGCGCGGGGGCTCTGCTCACGCGGGGCGAGCGCTGGCTCCACATGGGCGAGCTGAAGAAGGCTCGCGCGGACTTCGAGGCGGCGGAGTCCTCCTCGCCAGGCCTGCTTCCCGTGCTCGCGGGGATGCTCTGCTGCGTGTCGGACGCGGAACGGCCCGCCATCGCGGAACGGCTCCGGGTGGCACTGGCGGGGGCACCTCGCCGCGCGCCGGACCGTGTGGAGGCGCTGCGCGTCCTGGCCCAGGTCGCGGAGGAGTCGCTGAGCGATTTGCGGCTCGCGCAGTGGGCCTGGAGTGAGGTGCTCACGGAGAGTCCCGACAGTGAGCAGGCACGCGTACAGCTCACGATACTGACGCGAAAGCTCGGCGACACGACGGTGCTCAGCCGGCTTCTGCGTGCTCAGCTCGCCCGCGAATCCCGAGGGCCCGCCGCGCGTCAGGCCCGGCTGGAGCTGGTCGCCACGTTGGATGCCCAGGGCGACGCCGATGCCGCGCTCGATGAGTTGCGTCAGGCCGTGCGCTACGAGCCGGGCCACAAGGAAGCGTGGCTGATGCTCGTGGAGCGTCTCCTCGAACGCGACCACCTGGGCGAGGCGGCTTGGGCCCTGGAGCACGCGGCCACCGCCATGGACGACGAGGCGGAGCGGGAGCGCACCTGGGACCGGCTCGCGCGTCTGTGGCGCGAGGTGATGGGCAATCCCGAGCGCGCGCAAGTCTACGCCCGTCGGGCGGAGGGAATCCGGCAGGCACGAGCAGAGCGTGAAGTGCCGCCTCCCGAGCCGCCGCGCTCCGCGGTCCCTCGCCGTGAGTCGAGCGGCCCCCGTGCGCCACTCATCGCGGCGCCCCCGGTGCTGACGCAAGCATCCGCGAACCTCCAGAGCCTGGCCAAGGAGGAGACGCCCACCACGGACATCGGGGTTGCCCCATCCGCGCCCGAAAGCGTGGTGCCGGCCCGCGATGAAGCTGGGAGAGATTCTCCGGGCGCCGCGGTGGAGCAGGGCCGCAAGGCCTCGCCGGAGCCCGTTTCTTCGAAGCGGAAGGGGAAGCGGGAGGCCCGTTCCGACCGCGAGGCCCTGTCTGGAATGGACGCCGGGGCGCAAGGCGAGCGGTCCACGGAAGCGCCAGTGCGAGGTGAGTCGCGTGCGCTGGCCGCGGATGCACCGCTTCCCAAGGGCGCGGCGCGCACTGCCGCAGCTCCCGTGCGAGGGGAGGGACGTTCCGCGGCCTCACCCGCGCGGGGGTCCCCCGCTTTGGCGGATGCTTCCTCGGCTCCCCAGCCCAAGGCGGCGGCCCGCGCCGCTGTGGCCCCGGCGGATGCTTCCGCTGCGCCTCAGCCCAGGGGTGACGCTCGCGCCGCTGCAACCTCCGCTGACGTGCTTCCCAAGGGCGAGGCACGCGCCACCGTCTCGCCAGCGCAAGGTGAACCGCGCGTTCCAGTGGAAGCCTTCGCCGCATCGCCACCCAAGGCAGAAGCACGTGCGCCCGCGTCGTCCCCCAGGGGCGAGGCCCGTAACCCGCCTTCATCCCCGGGCAACACAGCGGCCCCGCAGCCACGCGCTCCCGCTGAGTCCGCGGACGCCGCCGTCTCCCCCAAGGCGCCGGTTGCTCAACGCTCCCCCGCGTCCTCGCGCGGAGACAAGGCCGCGCCACGCGCCGCCGCGTCTGGAAGCGAAGCGGAGCAAGGGCCCGCCTCTCGCGACGCGGAGGCCCGAGCACGTCGTCCACGGGCCACCGACCTCATCACGGGCGAGGTCGTGGACCTCGGTGACGCTCCCGTTCCGGAGACCCGCGTCATCTCCTGGGAAGCGCCACCCGGCCGGATGGACCCGGTGCGCCGCGTCGTCCGCGCGCGTCCGGAGGGCACGGTTTCCGCCCCGGCGCCGGGCCGCACGTTCATCGCGAAGCCTCCCGCGGCGCCCGAGCCTCCTCGGCCTGTCCCCGGCGTCATGGACCCGCGCGAATCACCCGCGCCCGCCTATGCGCCATCACCGGACACCGAGCCCGATGCCTTCCGGCACATCCGCGAGCGCCCGCTCGACGCGCAGCCCTATCGGCTCCTCGCCGAGTACTTCGACCAGCGAGGAGACCCGGCGCGTGCCTCGCTCATGCGAGAAATCGCCGACGCGCTCGACGGGCTCGAAACTCCCGCGCCGCGCGGCCAGCGTCCACCGCTGACCTCCGACGAGCGCGCCGGCCTGCGTCACCCCGGTCTGCGCACGCCCTCGGGCGAGCTGCTGGCCTGCACCGGAATCGCGCTCTGCCGCCTGTTCCCAGCGGAGGGCCGCGCCGCTGGTTCCTCGGAGCTGCTGCGCGCCACCGCGGGCCCCTGTGCGCCCGCCGTGCTCGACGCGCTGCACACCGCCGCGCGGATGCTGGACGTCCACCTGCCCGAGCTCGTGCTCGCCGAGGACGACGGCCCGCCCTTCACCGCCGTGCACGCGGGCCATCCGCGCCTCCTCGTGGGCCGGCTCCTGCTGCGTGAGCCCATGCCGCTCCCGGAGCTGCGCTTCCACGTGGGCCGCGCCTTGCTGTCCCTGTCGCCGGACCTGCTCGCGCTCCGGGCCCTCAAGGGGGGCCAGCTCCTCCGCGCCCTGGCGCTGCTGGCCACCGTGCTGAAGGACCCGCGTGCCTCCGGAGCCGAGGCCCGCGTGGTGCGCGAGTCCCTCTCGCCGCGCGCCCTGGAGCGCGCCATGGCCTTGCTGGAGCCCGGCACCCAGAACTTCAAGGCTTCGGCGCTCGCAGATGCCGCGCGGGATTCCGCCAACCGCGCGGGCCTGGTGGCCTGCGGAAGCATTGGCCCCGCGCTGTCCGTCCTGCGGACCCGCCGGGGCAACGAGGCGGAGCTGGTGGAGCTGCTGCGCTTCGCCGCGTCGGAGCGCTACCTGCCGCTCCGGGCGCCGCGCTGACTCAGTTCGTGTTCAGCTTGATGGTGAGCGCCAGCATGCGCCCCTTGGGGCCGCCCAGGTCGTGGCGGTAGCCGAAGTCCAGGCCGCCTCCGCCCTCGGACATGAAGCCGAGCCCCGTGCTGATTTGCGACGTCCGCGTGAAGCCGTCGTAGGAGTAGCCCGCGCGCACCGGGAACAGCTCGCCCAGGATGTACTCCAGACCGCCGTGGTACGTGAACGTCTTGGTGTCGTTCGTCGTGAAGTCCGCGCGCACGTCGCCTGCGAGCGTCAGCAGCCCCGTCATCACCCCGACGTGCGCCGAGTAGTAGCGCGTCAGCTCCTCATTGCCAGTGTCCACGATGTTGTGCGCGGAGAAGCCCGCCATCAGTGACGGCGATAGCCGGAGTATCAGGCCCGCGTCGCCGGTGACGGAGTTGGCGAACCGCGACTGGCCGCTCATGCGCAGATAACGCACCGTGGCGCCGAGCATGAGCGCCTGACTGATGGGCAGTCCCACGCCCATCGAGCTGAGGTGGGCGCTGGCACGCGCGCCGCCGCGCCCCACGCTCACCCAGTGGTAGTCCACGCCCATCCCCAGGCGGCTCGTGGCGGCGTCGATGACGGAGACGCCCAGCAACCCTTCCTTCTGCCGCGTATCCCACGCGCCGGTGCCTTCAACCCGGTAGGACGGGTAGAGGACCATCGCCGCTGGATTGCCCATGATGGCATCCGTGCCCAGCCCCAGGGCCCGGTAGGCGCCGCCCATGCCATAGGCGCGTGCGCTCATGACATCGCGAAGGTCCTCGGCGGGCTGCGCCAGAGCGGTAGTGGACACACAAAGGGCAATCAGCACCAGGGCGCGGAGCAACATGACAAGTCCATCCTATCCGGCTTGATGGGGTCAGGGGCCATCAATAGATTCCCAGCCCTCATGGCCTCCAAAACCTCGAAGGTAGAGCCCCTCATCCGCAAGTGTGTCATCCCGGCAGCCGGCTTGGGCACGCGCTTCCTGCCGGCGACCAAGGCGGTTCCCAAGGAGATGCTGCCTATCGTCGATACTCCGACGCTCCAGTACATCGTGGAAGAGGCGGTATCCGCAGGCATCGAGGATGTCGTCCTCATCAATGGCCGCGGCAAGAGCGCCATCGAGGACCACTTCGACATCGGCTTCGAGCTGGAGACGACGCTGCGTGCGCGCGGCAAGGAGTCCGAGGCCGACAAGCTGCGCGCCATCGCGGACCTCGTGCGCGTCGTCAGCATCCGTCAGAAGGAGCCCAAGGGACTGGGCCACGCGGTGCTGTGCGCCAAGAGCGTCATCGGCGACGAGCCCTTCGGCGTGTTGCTGGGCGACGACATGATTGACGCCGAGGAGCCGGGAATCCGCCAGCTCGCTCGCGTGTACCGCCAGTACAACCAGGCGGTCATCGCGCTCATGGAAGTGCCGGAGAGTGAGACGCACATGTACGGCATCGCCGCGGGCACGGACCTGGGTGATGGCGTCATGCGCATCGACCGCATCGTGGAGAAGCCGAAGAAGGGCACCGCGCCCTCCAACCTCGCCGTCATCGGCCGCTACGTGCTGCCGCCCGACATCTTCCCCATCCTGGAGAACCAGACGCCGGGTGTGGGCGGCGAAATCCAGCTCACCGACGGCCTGGCCACGCTCCAGCAGTCGAAGGGGCTGCTCGGCTACCGCTTCAAGGGTCAGCGCTATGACGCGGGCGACAAGGTGGGGTACCTGAAGGCCAACATCGCCTACGCGCTCAAGCGTCCGGACCTGCGTGCCGGGCTGCTCGAGTACATGCGTGAAGTCGTGAAGACGGAGAAGCCGTGAAGCGCACCGTTGCACTCCTCGCTGTCCTGGTCTCCTTCGCCGCGGCGGCCTACGTGCTGCCCGGCAGCTCCATCATCCGCCGCATGTCGGCGGAGCGCGCCGAGCTGAGGCTGTCCACGTTGCGCGTGGAAGGCTCCCTCAGCTTCGGAGGCCCGGCCGTCAAGGAGGCCGGCGCCGCGCTGGGGACGCCCACGGACCGCCCGGAGGTGCAGGGTGACGGCGTGCTGTCCATCCGCGTTCCCGGCCGCTGCCGCTTCGAGGCCTCCGTGCCCGACGGCAACGCCCAGTCCGCGGTGGTCCAGTCGGGTGGCCGCCGTCGCGTGCAGGGGACCGAGATTCCCTCCATGTCGGCGCTCGTCTCGCAGGTGTGCCCGCTGCTCGCCACGGGCAGCGGCAACGTGCAGGAGCTGAAGGAGGCGGTGATTCGCCACCTCCAGAACCTGGGCATCGAGACGGGGCGCACCGGACTGGCACGCTTCGGCGGCGAGGTGGCCTACGTCATCGGCGACATGGCCGAGGGCCGCCCGCAGTTCTGGGTCTACAAGGACTCCTTCCGTCCGGCCCGGTTGCGTTACTCGGACGCGTCGGGGACGGCTTGGGATGTCCGCTTCCTGGACTACAACTCGCCCGCCACGGGGGAGTGGCTGCCCCGCACCATCGAGGTGTGGCGCGGCGGTCAGCGCAACCTGCGCTTCACCGCCTTGAAGGGGGACAACCGGGCCAACCTGCCCGACTCGCTCTTCACCCTGTAGTCAACGTCGGCACTTTCCTGAAGTCCTTGCGGCGCTGGCGGCGGCCATGAAGAGTCTGGCCCCGCCTGGCCGGGACTTTCCCCGGCCCGCCACGCAGAGGAATGTCCCATGAAGGTGTACGGCCTCCCGATGAGCACTGCCACGCGTTCGGTCCTCACCACCCTGGCGGAGAAGGGCCAGGAGGCGGAGCTCGTCCTCGTCGACCTCACGAAGGGGAGCAGAAGAGCCCCGCGCACATGGAGCGCCACCCCTTCGGCGTCATCCCCGCCTTCGAGGATGATGACGGCTTCCGGCTCTACGAGTCGCGCGCCATCATCCGCTATCTGGACCGCAAGCTGCCGGGGACCTCGCTGACGCCGTCCGACGTGCATGCGTACGCGCGCATGGAGCAGTTCATCAGCGTGGAGCAGTGTTACTTCTCGCCCTCCGCGATGAAGGTCATCTGGGAGCGCCTCTTCAAGAAGTTGATGGGCGGCGGCGCGCCGGACGAGGCGCGCATCAGCGACGGCCTGCAGGGCGTCGAGCGCGTCTTCGGCATCATTGAGCCGGTGCTGGGCAAGCAGCAGTACCTGGCGGGAGACGGCTTCTCGCTCGCCGAGGTGACGTGGATGCCCTACATGGACTTCTTCGTCGCCGCGGGCGGCGCGGAGCTCGTCGGCAAGTACCCGAACGTGGCGGCCTGGTGGGAGCGCGTCCGGAGCCGTCCTTCGTGGAAGAAGGTCACCGGGGCCTGAGCCCCAAAGTGGCCTGCTGACACCCCCGGGTTTCCGTCCCACGGCGGGACCCGGCGGGGAATGTCAGACCCTTCGCGCACTGTGGACCCCGGTAGCAGGACGGATGGGGCCGGGGTGGTGGTTGAAGGGAGTGTCATGGAACAGCGACCCTTGTGGAGCGGGGCGGATGCGGCGCCCGCGAAGGCCCCCACGACGCGGGGTTCCAGGGCGGTGCGCACCTCCGGTGTGAAAAGCCGCCGGGAACTGTCCGAGCCCGCCGCCGCCGCTACAGTGCGCGCCGAAGTGAGCACTCCCGTCCTGGCCTCCATCGCCGTTGGCCGCCCCGTCCGGGGCGAGTTCACCTACACCCTGCCGGACGAGCTGGCGGGCCGCCTGGAGCCGGGGCAGCGCGTGCTGGTGCCCTTCGGCCGGGGCACGGCGCTGGGCTTCTACCTGGGGCCCGCGTCTCCGCCGACTGGCGAGAAGGTGAGGCTCAAGGCCGTCCAGCGCGTGCTGGAGGACTCGCCGTCGCTGCCCAAGGACCTCATCGCGCTGCTGCGCTTCGCGGCCGTGCACTACCGCTACCCGCTGGGTGAGGTGATTCGCGGCGCGCTGCCGCCCGGCCTGTCGAAGGCCGTGGATGAGAAGGAAGCCAGGCCGGAGGTGCAGCACTTCGCGGTGGCGCTCGTCAACGAGGTGCCGCCGGAGCTGTCGCGCGCGCCCGCCCAGTCCGCCGCGCTCGCGTACCTGCTGGCGGTGGGAGGCCGCGCGCCGCTGGAAGAGGTCGCCCACGCGATTCCGGGCGCGCGAGAGACGCTGAAGAAGCTAGCCACGCGCGGCTTCGCCCGTCTGGAGGAGAAGACGGTGGAGGCCAGCGTGAAGGAGGGCCTGATTCAGGGCCGTCCGGACCACCTCACGCCGGAGCAGGACGCGGCGGGCGTGGTGCTGCGCGCGGCCCTGGACGCGGCGGCCTTCCAACCCTTCCTCCTGCACGGCGTCACCGGCAGCGGGAAGACGGAGGTGTACCTGCGCGCGGCCGAGCATGCGCTGTCGCTGGGGAAGGGCAGCCTCATCCTGGTGCCGGAAATCGCGCTGACGCCGCAGCTGGTGGGCCGCTTCCGCAGCCGCTTCGGCGCGGAGGTGGCGGTGCTGCACTCGGCGCTGAAGGACCGGGAGCGACTCTTCCACTGGCAGGCGCTGCGCCGGGGCGACGTGAAGATCGCCGTGGGCGTGCGCTCGGCGGTGTTCGCGCCGGTGGACAACCTGGGGCTCATCGTCGTGGACGAGGAGCACGACCCGTCCTTCAAGCAGGAGGAGAAGCTGCGCTACCAGGCGCGCGACCTGGCCGTCGTGCGCGGCAAGCAGGCCGGCGCGGTGGTGGTGCTGGGCTCGGCCACGCCCGCGCTGGAGACGCTGGAGAACGTGAAGCGCGGGCGCTACCAGCTCCTGGAGCTGAAGCGCCGCGTGGATGACCGGCCCATGCCCACCATTGAGCTGGTGGACCTGCGCGTGGAGCGTCCGCGCGAGGGCGTGGTGACGGAAGAGGCGCCCATCCTCAGCCCGCCGCTGTTGGAGGCGATGGCGGAGACGATTGGCCGCGGCCAGCAGGTCATCCTCTTCCTCAACCGCCGGGGCCACAGCACCGTCCTCCTGTGCGAGGTGTGCGGCCTGTCGCTCAAGTGCAGCGAGTGTGACGTGTGCCTCACGCACCACCGCTCGCAGAACCGGGTGGTGTGCCACTACTGCGGCCTGGCCATGCCGGTGCCGGAGCAGTGCCTGGAGTGCACGGGCCCCCTGCTCAAGCTGGGCATCGGCACCGAGCGCGTGGAAGCGGAGGTGCTGGAGCGCATCCCCGCCGCGCGTGTCGCCCGGTTGGACCGGGACTCGGCCAGCAGCGCCGAGCGGCTGACGGAGATGCTGGCCTCGTTCGCGCGCCGGGAGCTGGACGTCCTGGTAGGCACGCAGATGGTGGCCAAGGGGCACGACTTCCCGGGCGTGACGTTGGTGTGTGTCGTCATGGCGGACACGTCGCTGTCCATTCCGGACTTCCGTGCCGCCGAGCGCACCTTCCATTTGCTCACCCAGGTGTCCGGCCGCGCGGGCCGGGGCAAGGACCCGGGGCGGGTGCTGGTGCAGACCTACAATCCGGACGCGGAGCCGGTGCGGCGCGTGCTGGCCCATGACTTCGACGGCTTCGCCAATCAAGAACTGGAGTGGCGCAAGGCGCTGGCCTACCCTCCCTATTCGCGCATGGCCGCCGTCCGCCTGGAGGGGGAGCACCCCGAACAGACGGCCAGTGTGGCGCGCTCCCTGGGGAACATCGTCTCCCGGCACATGCCCCCTGCGTCCGCCGGGGTCCGCATGCTGGGGCCAGCCTTGGCGCCCATCTCCCGCATCCGTGGCAAGACGCGCTGGCAACTCCTCTTGAAGGGGCCAACGCATACGGCGCTCGCCCCGCTGCTCGCCCGGGTGGAAGCGGCCCTGGTCGATGTTCCTTCCGCGGTGAAGGTCGTGATCGACGTGGATCCGGGGGCCATGCTGTAGACTCGGTGCCCCCCCATGGGCGCACCGGTCCTTCTCGTCCACGACGACATCGCCAATATCGCCGCCGTGCGGCGCCTGCTCACGCGTGAAGGGTACGAGGTCATCCTCGCCACCTCCGCCGCGGATGCCCTCATTGCGTACGGGCACCACCTGCCCGTGCTGCTCGTGCTCGCGCCCGGCGTGGAGAGTGGCCGGGGCCACCTCGTGCTGGAGGAGTTGCTCCAGCACCCGGATGGCAAGTCGGCCCGGGTGCTGCTCCTGGGCGAGTCCATCCCCGGCTTCAGCGCCCCCGTGGCCCAGCTGCCCCTGGAAGGTGCGGCCTTCGTCGAACTGGTGGATTCGCTGGTCAAGGCTCCCGCGGATGCGGACGCCTGGCACGTGGTGGAGAACCGGGAGCTGCCTCCGTCGGGTGGTGGTGTCTCGGCGGCCACGGGTGCGGAGTCGGAGTCCTGGCACGCGACCCCGCCGCCCTCGGTGGCGGGCGACCCCGCGCTGGCGAATGCGCTCTTCGGGGACCTGGCGCCGCTGCACCAGACGGACTGGGAGCTGGCGGCCATGACGGACGCGGAGCGCTCCGCCCACGAGGCGGCGCAGCAACGCGAGCGTCAGAGCACGCGCGACCTGGACACCGCCATGGAGCGGGCGCACCTGGAGGTGGAAGCCCAGGCGATGGCCTCCATCGACTCGGCGCTTGCTCCGGACGCGGCGGATGGGTGGGGCGAGCCTTCGCAGGGGCAGGACTGGGGCTCGGCGGTGGACGCTGAGACGGCCGCCGAGGTGCCCGGAGACGACGCGCAGGGAGCGTCCGCGGGGCTTGAGGGAGAGGACGCCGCGCCGGCTGAGGATGCGCCGCCGGTGGGACGGCTGGCATGGACGGAGGAGGCTGTTTCTCAGCCTTCGATGCGCACGGCGGCCCTGGCGCCTCGGTTGGGCGATGAGGGGTTCTTCGACGTCGACACGCCGGAGGGCCCGACGGGAGACGCCCTCTCCGCGGCGGAGGCGGAGCTGGCCGCCATGCGTGGGGGGCCTTCTTTCGACTCCGTGAGCACGGAGGGCTCGCCCTGGACGGAGCTGCCTCCGGACCCCGAGATGGCGCACGCTGGGCGTGTGGGCTCGAGGGGGGATGTGGCGGGCGATGTACCCGGTGAGGCGCCGTCCACGGAGCCCGAGCCCGAGCAGGCGGTGGACGCCGAGCCGCAATCGCCGTCATCGGAGACGGAAGACACGTGGGGCACGGAGGCGGCGCTCGGTGAGCCCGCGGGCACGCCGGAACCGGAACAGGCCGCTGAGGAGCCGGACGCGGCGGCGGTCTCCGCGTCCAACTGGGAGTTGCTGGAGGCGGAGCTGCAATCCGCGTCAGCCCAGTCCCAGGATGACGAGGCGCCGCAGGCGTCGGGCGTGGGGGATGACTGGTTCGACGGGGAGTCCACCGAGACGCCGAAGGAGGAGCCTCGCAGCATCGGGGAGGATTGGTTCGACTCGGATGCGGAGGCGTCGAGCCCCGCGCCAGAGGCGCCGCCCGTCGCCGAGACGCCCGCCCCGGGCGCCGGTGGTTTCGCGGTCCCCGCGCTGATGGCGCAGTGGCAGGCTCAGCAGGAGGAGGCGGAGCGCCAGCTCGAGGAAGCTCACGCGCGTGTGAGCGCCGTCACCGAGGCGCTGGAGCGGGAAGCCGCGCTGCGCCGCGAACTCGCGCAGCAGGTCCAGGGGCTCCAGGAGCGGCTCGCGGCGGAAGAAGAGGAGCACTCGCGGGAGTCCTTGCTGCGGGCGGAAGCCGAGGCGGAGCTGGAAGGGCTCCGTCAGCGGGAGTCGCCTTCGTCCATGGACGCCGCCACAAGGGCGGCCCTGGCGCGCGACGCGCAGGAGACTGGCGACCTGTCGGCGCTGCGCGAGGAGCTGGAAGCGCAAGTCCGGCTCCGTGAGGAAGCGGAGACGCTCACCGCCGAGGTCGAGGCCCAGGTCCGCCAGTTCGAGGATGCCTGCGCGGAGGCGGAGCTGCGGGCCATCGACGCGGAGGCCCGTGCGGAGGCCGAGACGCAGGCCCGTGAGGCAGCGGAGCTTCGCGCAGCGGCGAGCACGCAGGCGTTGCAGGCGCTCGAAGCGCGCCTGGAGTCAGAGGCCGCGGGGCGTGTCGTTTCGGAGGCCCGCGCCGAGTCGGAGTCCAAGGCCCGTCAGGCCGCGGAGAGCCGGGTCGAGTCCGCCGAGGACCTGACCTCGGTGTCGGAAGCGCGTATCGACGCGGAAGCCCGTGCCCGCGAGGCCGCGGAGGCCCGTGCTGATGTGGAGGCACAGGCCCGGCTCGAAGCGGATACGCGTGCGCGGAGCCTGTCGCGAGCCCTTGAGGAAGCAGAGACGCGTGCGGAGCTGGCGGCGCGTGCACAGGCGGAGGCCGAGGCGCGCGCGGAGCTGGCTGCGCGTGCGTTGGCGGAAGCGGAAGCCCAATCGGAACTGGCTGCTCGGGCTCTGGCGGACGCCGAGGCGCGTGTGCAGGCGGAAGTCGGTGCGGACGCCCGTGTGGAGTCCGTGGCCACTGCGCTAGCCGAAGCGGAGGCCCGAGCGGAGATTGAATCCGCGGCCCGCGTGGATGCCGAAGCACGGCTTGCGTCCGCGGAGGCAGCGCTTGCCGAAGCCTCGGCGCGGTCGGAGATTGAGGCCACGGCGCGCGCCGAGGCCGACGCCCGGGTTGAATCGGTCGCGACGGCCCTGGCTGAGGCGGATGCGCGGGCGGAGATTGAGTCCGCGGCCCGTGTGGACGCTGAGGCGCGTCTGGAGTCCATTGCCACGGCGCGTGCGGAGGCAGAGGCGCGAGCCGAGATTGAGGCAACGGCGCGAGTGGAAGCTGAGGCGCGTGCTGAAGCCGAGGCGTTGGCTCGCCAGGCGGCGGAAGCCCGAGCCGACGCCGAGGCACGCGCACGTGAGGAAGTGGAAGCCCGCGTCACCTCCGAGTCTGATGCGCGCACCGGACAGGAAGCGGAGGCCCGTGCGAATGAGGAGGCTCGCGCGAAGAAGGCGGAAGCCCGGGCTCAGCAAGAAGCGGAGCGACGTGCAAACGCGGAGGCCCAGGCTAACAGCGAGGCTGCGGCCCGGACGGAGGCCGAAGCCCGTGCGGAGCAAGAAGCCGCTGCACGACTTGAGGCCGAAGCCCGCGCTGAGCGAGCGACAGCTTCGCTGAAAGACGCCGAGGCCCGAGCCGAGATTGCGGCAGCCGCACTGAAGGACGCCGAGGCCCGAGCCGAGAGCGCATCGGCCGCATTGCAAGAAGCGGATGCCCGAACCGAGAATGCTGTCGCTGCGCAGCAAGCGGCCGAAGCCCGAGTTGAGAGCACAGTAGCCGCATTGCAAGCCGCGGAGGCCCGCGCCGAGGCAGCGGCCGCCGCAAGACAAGCCGCGGAGGCCCAAACCGAAATTGAGGCCGTCGCGCGACGCGAAGCCGAAGCCCGCGCGGAAATCGAGGCCGAGGCCCGAGCCGCAGCCGAGACCCGAGCAGAAGCCGAGGTGGCCGCACGGTCCGAAATCGAGGCCCGCGCCGAGCGCGAGGCGAAGCTGCGTGCGGCAATCGAGGTCCGTGCGGAAAGCGAGGCGTCCTCGCGAACCGATGCGGACACGCGTGCTTCCCGTGAGGCCGAGGCTCGAGCAGAAGCCGAGGCACGTGCCGAGCACGAAGCCACGTTGCGCGCCGAAGCCGAGGTGCTAGCGAAGGCGGAGACCCAGGCACGCGCGGAGGCTGAAGCCCAGGCCACCGCGGAGGCGGAGCGGCGCGCGGAAGCCGAAGCCCGTGCCGAACGTGAAGCGCTGGCCCGTGCCGAAGCCGAAGCCCGCGCCGAACGCGAAGCGCAGGCCCGTGCCGAAGCGGAAGCTCGCGCCGAGCAGGAGGCCCAGCAGCGCGCCGAAGCGGAAGCACAGGCCAGGCGAGAAGGAGAGTCCCTCGCCGCCGAGAAGGCACGCGCCCGAACGGAAGAAGAACACCGCGTCACCCAGGCCGAAGCCGAGTCCCAGGCCCGTGCCGAAGCGGAAGCCCGCGCCGATGCCGAGGCGAAGCGCCGTGCCGAGGCCGAAGCCCGCGTCCAGCAGTCCGCCCAGGCCGAAGCCGAAGCGACCGCCCGTGCGAAGGCCGAAGGCCGCCACCGAACGGCCCTCGAAGTCCGCCTGGACGCGGAGGCAAAGCAGCGCACGACGCTGGAATCCAGGCTCGAAGAAGAGTCCCGTGCCCGCAACGAATCCGAGTCCCGGCTCCTCGCGGAGAACGCCAGAATCTCCGAGGAACTCGCCGCGCTCCGCCTCGAGCACCAGCAGTCCCGAGAGAACCTGGCGAAGGAGCGCGAAGCACGCGAGTCCCTCGAGCAAGCCTTGGAGACACTGCGCACCGAGTCCGCCGAACAGCGGGCCCGCTCCGAGCGCGAGCGCCTGGAACTGGAGGAGCGCGCGCTCCGAGACGCGGAGGAGGCCGCCGCACAGGCCCGAGCATCCATGCTTCCCCTGGAAGCACCTCCCGGCAGACCCGAGCTGGCCGTGGCCCGCAGTGGCAGCGTCACCCAGGATGGCCTGACGAAGCTGGTGCTCCGGCTCTGCGAGGCCCGCATGGAGATGCGGCTGGAGCTGAAGGTGATGAACGCCCTGCGCGTCCTCTGGCTGCGGGATGGAGCGCTCGTGGGAGCCGTCTCCTCCGCGCAGGGGGAGTCGTTGGTCGACCGGGCCCGCGCGGACGGACTCATCGACGCGCGACAGGAAGGGGAGCTGCGGCTGGTGCGCAGCGCCACCACGGCCGCGCTGCTGGACGCGCTGCGGGGCCGGGGCTACCTGCGGGAATCCGAAGCCGTGCCCCTGGTCCAGCGCTACACCGAGCAGGTCTTCCTGGACGCGCTGGCGGAGCCCTCGACGCTCTACCGCCTGGTGCCGGAGCCAGCGCCGCACGAGGTGGCGCTCGCCGCCGCCACGCGTCCGCCGCTGCACCTGTTGGCCGAGGCACTGCGCAACACCCTCACCTCCGAATCCCTGCTGGAGGCCGCCGGAAGCCTGCGCGCGCGCGTCACTCGCGGCGACATCCACCTGGCCCCGGATGACTTCGGCCTGCCTTCGCGGGACCTCCAGCTCCTGTCCCAGGTGGATGGAGAGCACACGCTGGAGGCGCTGCTCCTGGGAGCGGGGCTGCCGCAGGACTCGGCCTTGAAGTCGCTCGCGGTGGCGCGGACGCTGGGGCTCGTCTCGCTGGCGCCCGCCACGGACGAAGACGCCGGGGACCTGCCGCCGGAGCTGGACGTCCGGCGCCTGGAATCCAAGTTCGAGGAGATCCAGGACGCGGACTACTTCACGGTGCTGGGGCTGGCCCGCTCGGCGGGGGGCGAGGAGGTCAAGCGCGCCTACGAGCTGCTGGCCGCCGAGTTCCACCCGCTGCGCTTCGCGGGGCACCCCGACCCGGCGCTCCAGCACCGCGCACAGCAGATTCGCACCGTGCTCGCCGAGGCCGCTCAGGCCCTGGGAGACGACCGGCTGCGCGCGGAGTACGCCCGAAGCCTGCTCGACTGACGCCCGTCGGACGGACGGCCTCCCGGGAGTGCAGGGAGGCCCACCCGGAGCGGTTGCCCGTCCGCTCCGGGGAGATTAAGACGGCGTCCATGGTCCGCGAGATCCTCATCTGGCCCGACCCTGTCCTGAAGCAGAAGGCCAAGCCGGTGGCGAAGGTGGATGACTCCACCCGCACGCTGGTGAAGGACATGTTCGAAACGATGTACTCCGCTGAAGGCGTGGGCCTGGCCGCCCCGCAAATCGGCGTGCTCCAGCGCGTCATCGTGCTGGACACCACGCACAGCCAGCCGGAGCTGAAGCCCATTGCGATGATCAATCCGGAGATCATCGCCATGGAAGGCGACACGACCTACAACGAAGGCTGCCTGTCCATCCCCGGCGAGGCCGCGGATGTCGACCGGGCCGCCGTGGTCACCGTGAAGTTCCTGGACCCGGACGGCCAGGAGCAGACGCTGCGCTGTGACGGGCTGCTGTCCATCGCGGTGCAGCACGAGACGGACCACCTCAACGGCACCGTCTTCGTGGACCACATCTCGTCCCTGAAGCGCGAGTTCATCCGCAAGCGGATGAAGCGCCTCAAGACTTCGCGCGAGCGCGAGGCGAGCGCGCCGGCGTCTCCGTAGCGCCCGCGTCCTTCTGGACCTTCACGCCCTTCTTCGGGCACAGGTCCGCGACGACGCAGCGCTCACACGCGGGCGAGCGGGCAAAGCAGGTCCGCCGCCCGTGCCACACCAGGAGCTGGTGGCCCAGGGTCCACCGCTCCGACGGCAGCACGGCCTGCATGTCGGCTTCCACCTTGTCCGGGTCCGCCTTCGTGGTGAACCCGAGCCGGAAGGCGAGCCGCTTCACGTGCGTATCCACGGGGAAGGCCGCGTCGCCTCCCAGGTGGATGCACACCACGCCCGCTGTCTTGCGGCCCACGCCTGGCAGCTTCTCCAGCGCGTCCCGCTGCAAGGGAATCTGCCCGGCGTGCTCCTGCACCAGCGACCGGGCGGCCGCGACGATGTTCTTCGCCTTGGCGCGGTACAGGCCGCAGGTGCGGATGAAGGGCTCCACGTCCGACGGTTCTGCTTTCGCATAGGCCTGGGCGTCGGAGAAGCGCTGGAAGAGGGCAGGCGTCACCATGTTGACGCGTTTGTCCGTGCACTGCGCGGAGAGGATGACGGCCACCAGCAATTCCAGGGGCGTCCGGTAGTCCAGCTCGATGCGGGCATCCGGCATGTCCGCGGCCAGGCGGTCCATCACCAGCAACGCGCGCTTTCGCTTCTCCGCGACCGTCTCACGTCCAGGCACGGCGCCGTTGTATGTCACACCGGCTGCGAGCCCAAGCACCGGTTGGACGCACCCATTCGGGGAGATTCATGAAGCGCATCGACTTCCGTTCCGACACCGTCACCCAGCCCACGGCCGCCATGCGGCGCGCCATCGCCGAAGCCGAAGTGGGGGATGACGTCTATGGCGAAGACCCCACCGTGCTCCGTCTGGAGGCACTGGTGGCCGAGCGGCTCGGCTTGGAGGCCGCCGTCTTCGTGCCCTCGGGTACGCAGGCCAACCAGCTGGCCGTCGGCGCGCATTGCCGGGCGGGCGACGAGGTGCTCACCGAAGCAGGGAGCCACATCCTCCACTACGAAGGAGGCGCGGTGCCCGCCTTGTGGGGCGTGCAGCCGCAGCCGCTGCCAGGACAGCGCGGTCTGCTGTCGCCAGTGGACGTGAGCGCGGCCGTGCGCGAGGACAACATCCACAACCCGCGCACGCGCCTGCTGTCGCTGGAGAACACGCACAACCGGGGGGGTGGTTCGGTATGGCCGGTGGAGCGCTTCCGAGCCGTCGTGGAAGCGGCGCGCAAGGCGGGGCTGGCCGTCCACCTGGATGGCGCCAGGCTCTTCAACGCCGGTGTCGCCCTGGGCGTGCCGGTGTCCGCCTGGGCCGCGCTGACGGACACGACGTCCGTGTGTTTCTCGAAGGGCCTGGGCGCTCCGGTGGGCTCGGCCCTGGCGGGGCGCGCGGACGTCATTCGCGAGGCGCGCCGGCTGCGCAAGCGGCTGGGCGGTGGCATGCGGCAGGCAGGCATCCTGGCGGCGGCCGCGCTGCATGCACTGGAGCACCATGTGGAGCGGCTGGCGGACGACCATGCGAACGCCCGCAGGCTGGCCGCGGGGCTGGCGGAGCTGCCCGGCGTGAAGGTGGACACTTCGCGGGTGGAGACCAACATGGTCTTCGCGGAGTTCTCCCAGTCCGCTCTGGAGATGGTGGCGCAACTGGAGCAGCACGGGGTCTTGACGAACCCCGCGGGCGCTCCGCGGACGCTGCGCCTCGTCACCCACCTGGATGTGTCCGCTGCCGACATCGACGAAGCCCTGCAGCGCATCCGCCGCGCCGTGGGCTGAGCACAGCCTTGGGGTGAAACGCGCGCCCGCGGACATCCCTGGGCGCGCACACGGGGGGAAGGAGCGCTCCGGGCGGGCCATGGTAGGCTCGCGCCGCCGTGCGCCGCCTCAGCCTCCTCGCCTTCGCTACAGCTTGTGCCTGCGCTACCCGTGGCGCGGAGCCGAAGATGAGTTTCGAGGAGCTCTACGCCACCTCGGCTTCACGGTCGCGCGCGCCAGATGCAGCGCCAGCGCCCCTCCGAGTGCGACCGCCCGCGCCTGAGACTGCTCCGGAGCTGCATGCCGTGCTCGCCGCCTTCGCGTCGCGAGCACAGGGCCTTCGTCAGCAGGTGGCGCGAGGCGGGACGATGCCCGCCGCCCAGGTGGAGAACTGGGAGCAGGTGACCTTCGCATTGGACGGCTTCCTGTCGCGTCCCTCGGCGCCGCGCGTCGGCTCGGGTGATTTGCTGCAGGCCCAGAGCGTCCTGGAAGCCGAGTTGGAGCGGGACGGCTTCACCTATGGCGACATGCCGGCCCCGCTGGCCGAGGCGGTGGTGTTGCGCGTGGGCCGACTGGCGCTGCGCACCGCCGAGCTGCGCCGCCTGGAGCAGCCGCCCGAGCCGGCCGAGGATGCGCTTCCGCGCTTCTCCTGGCCGGTGGAGCCGGTGTCCGTCACCAGCCTCTTCGGCTACCGCTGGCACCCCGTGACAGGCGTGCACCGGCGCCACCTGGGCGTCGACCTGGCCGCGACGCAAGGCCAGCCCATCTACACGGCGGACAAGGGCGTGGTGCTGCGTGCGGGCCACAATGGCGACCATGGCCTCCAGGTGGAGATCCAGCATGAGGGTCGCTGGGTGACGCGCTACAGCCACTTGTCCCGCGTGCTGGTGGACCCTGGCGAGGTGCTGGAGCGAGGCAACGCCGTGGGGCTGGCAGGGGAGACAGGGCTGGCCACCGGCGTCCACCTCCACTTCGAGCTGTGGCGTGACGGCCAGCCCATGGACCCGCTGGAGGCGCTGGGTGACGCGGAGCCGCCTCCGGAGCCCGTGCCGTCGGTAGCCCGTGGGCCCGTAAGCCGCTAGCCCGCAATGCAACAGGGGCGCCCCCTTTCGGGTGAGCGCCCCTGCGCGAAATCCCTCAGCGGTGGCCTAGAGGGAGTTCTTCAACTCCTTGGCGGGCCGGAAGCCGATCGTCTTCGACGCCTTGAGCTTCATCATCTCGTTGGTCTGGGGGTTGCGAATCTTGCGAGCCTTGCGCGACCGAACCGACCAGGTTCCAAAGCCGGGGTAGCTGAAGCGGGCGTCCTTCTTCACCGCCTTACCGATATTGGTGAAGACGATGTCGAGGATCTGCGCCGCCGACTTCTTGGTGAGACGTGTCTGCGCCGCCACCACCTCGACGAGTTCTGCCTTGGTCATTACGCCCCTCCGTCCGTTGTCTGGCCTTGAAGTGCTTTAACCCGGCCGGTGGTAACAAATCGCTCTTTTCCCTGTCAATGCCGGCCGCGGTTTGGAGCCGGAAAATCGGCCTCCAGACGAAAAGTTGGCCCTCTGAAACACCGGGCGTAGGAAGAGCGTGGAGAGTCGATTCCGATACATCAGCGCGACCTACTCGCGGTGAATTGGAAAAAAGCTGTGTGTGATCGTGTTTTGAAGAAAGTCTTTGGAATATTGATCACTTGTGAAGGGGGTCTGATCGCGTTCGCGTGAGCCCCGGCGGGAAGGCGCTAGGATGCTTGCTTGCGTGCGTTTTCGAACCTTCCTGCCCTTGATCCTGCTGCTCGCCAGTGCCTGTCGGATCCCTTCGCATCGCGAGGCCCAACCAACCGCGTCGTCCACGGCCCCCGGCACCCTCTGGGTGGACGCAGCTGGCGCGGAGCCTGGCGACGGCTCGCGTGAGCGCCCGTTGCGCCAGCTCGGCGAGGCACTGGCGCGGCCCGGAGCCCTGACCGTGCGGGTAGCCCCTGGGCGCTACACAGGGCCGTTCCTGATCCCACCCGGAGTTCGGGTGGAGGGGCAGGGGCCGGGGGTGGTGCTGCAAGCGGAGGGCGCTGCTCGCACGGTCATTCAGGTGAGTGAAGGTGCGGATCTGTCGGATTTTGTCGTCCGGGGTGGGCTCTGGGGGTTGGAGCTCACGGACGGCGGCCATGTCCGGCTGACGCGAGTGGGCTTCAGCGGGCAGGTGACGGGAGCGGTGCGCGTGGAGGCCGGGCGGCTGGACGTGGAGGACAGCCGGTTCGAGGCGGCGCGAGCGGCCACGGTGGGGGTGCTGCTCGAAAGCGGACGGGCCGCGTCTCCGGATAGCGGCGAGCAATCGTCCCCACACGACGCCTCGTCCAAGCCCGAGGTGCTGTCGAACACGGACGGATCCATGCAGGCGCCTCACGACAGCGAGGCCGCCACGGGCGCTGGAGGGCAGCAGGAAGGCCCGAAACATGCCGGAGCCATCGTGGAGGCCCACATCCGAGCGAGCACCTTCACCGGCCCCTATCGTCGAGCCGTGCGGCTGCGCGGCGCGGACGTGCGGGCCACGTTGGAGGACCTCCAGTTCACTGGTGCCGCGACAGCGGTCGGCGTGGACGGTGCGTACGCTGAGGTGCGGCGCTCCACCGCGGAAGGTGGGCAGGCGGCGGCTTTCTCGGTGATGGACGGCACCCTCATCCTGGATGACGTCTCCGTGACGGGGCACGAGTACGGCGTGTCCTCCATGCAAGCACGCATGCTCGACGTGCACCGCTTCACGTCGGTGCGGGCCATTCGGGCCGGAATGGGACTGCTGATGTCACGCGTCCGGCTCCGGGACATCGTGGTGCGGGACAGCGGCGCCTATGGTGGGCTTCAGTTCTCGGGAGGGGACCTGGACGTCCAGGGCGTTCGGGTGGACGGCGCCGCCGAGTACGGGGTGATGGCGCTGGGTGGGAAGTTGCGGCTCCGTGACGTGGACATCCGCCGGGTGCACACAGCGGACGGTGTCACCGGGGATGGCCTGCACCTGCGCCAGGTCGAAGCGGACGTGGAGGGCGTCGTGGTGCGCGATGCGCAGGGCGCGTGTGTCCTCGCGGCGCAGAATGCCCGCGTGTCACTGCGGGGCGCGAAGCTGGAGACCTGCGGGTACGTGGGCCTGCTGACGGACACCCTGGCGCGCATGAACGCCGCCAACGTGGACATTCAAGGGGCGGCGACGGCGCTGGGCGCTCTGGGAAACGGCGAGCTGCGTGTGGAATCCCTCTCCGCGAGTGGCCTGGAGACGGGGTTCATCCATGCGGAGTGCGAGGGCGCCACGCAGGTGCACCTGAAGGCGTTCCGCTCCGAGGACACGCGGGGCCTGTCGGCGCGCTGTGTCCACGCCAGTCCGAAGTGAACCGGCACGACAGCAACGGTTGCTCCATCCCGCTGGATGCTCAGGGGACGGAGCGCTCCGGCTCGCGAGGCTCCTCTTCCACTGGGTCGGGAGCGGGGTCGGTGATGGCGGCGGGCAGGGCGGAGGCATGCCGCTCCAGCCACTCGCGAATGACGGGGTAGACTTCGGTTGGCGCGCCGGTGCCGAAGATGAGGTCCCCGTGCCCGTAGTTCATCTTGTCGCCGTGGTCCGTGCCGAAGATGTGGAGCGTGCGGTCGGGCGCGGTGGCGAGCGCGAACTGCGACTCCACGTTGGTCGGCGTGGCCAGTCGGTCCGAACTGCCGCCCATGACGAGCAGCGGAAGCTGGAGCTGTGCGATACCGGCGCGCCAGTCCTTCGTGCGGTCGAAGGAGCGGAACATGTCGTGCTCAATCCAGTCCTGGAACTGAAGCAGCACCTTGCGGCTCATCGACGACATCATGTTCGCGTAGACCTGCCGCTGGATGCGCGGAGGGATGTGCTCGGGGTTCACCAGCAGGTCCGACAGGGGCAGGGTGACGTAGCCCAGGAAGGGCGCGAGGCTGGCGCTCATCCACTCCTGCCGGAAGCGTGCGGGCCAGGCGGCACGGACGCCCATGGAGATGAGCGTGCGCAGGAAGGGCTCCGACTTGAAGTGCACGGGAGCGCCCAGCGCGAGCAACCCCGCAAGCTTCTCCCCGTGCGGGCCTTGCGCGACGCCGTAGCCCACCAGCCCGCCCAGGGAATGGCCGAGCCAGAAGGCGCGTTTCGCACCCGTCTCCTTCAACGCCAGCTCCAACAGCGCGGGTCCATCCTGGAGGATGTGGTCGTCGATGGTGAAGTCCGTGTACCTCCGGCCTCGAGGCGGCCGGCGTGAGTGCCCGGTGCCGCGCCACTCGACGCTGAAGCAGTCGAAACCCGCTTCGGTCAGGTAGTGCGCGACGGAGTAGGGGGGCTCGAAGTCGAAGGTGAACCGGTTCGCCGCGAGCCCGTGGCACAGCAGCACGGGTTCCTCGAACCGGCGCACGGCCGCGCGTCGCGCGTGAATCACCAGCTCCCATCCGTCCTCGCAGCGGGCGCGGAGGACCTGGGGCAACTCCGCCCTGGGTCGGTACCATCGTCGCACGGCCACGACCCAAAGGACGTTCCACAGAACGAGTGCGACCCCAGCGACCAGTACCCACACCACCCACTGCGAAGAGTCCATGCATCCTCCTTTTCAAAAATAAAACCCTGCTAAGGTCGGTTCACCCGCCGTCCTGCCGCCGGGAAGTCACGGCCATCAGAGGAAGTCGAGGGAATGATGAAGTTGCGGAAACTGATGTTCGTGCTGCCGAATCTCTTCACCGTCACGTCCATTTTCTGCGGCTTCTACGCCATCACCTTGTGCACGGGGGACGCCGAACCGGTGCAGCTGTACCAGGCGGCCCTGGCCATCTTCTTCGCCATGTTCTTCGACGGCTTCGATGGCCGGGTGGCCCGGTTGACGAAGACGCAGAGCGACTTCGGCGTGCAGCTCGACAGTCTGGCGGACGTCATCTCCTTCGGGGCGGCGCCCTCCCTCCTGGTGTACAAGTGGGCGCTCGAGCCCCTGGGCTTCATGGGGCTGTTCATCGCGTTCTCCTTCGCGGCCTGTGGCGCATTGCGTCTGGCGCGCTTCAACGTGCTGGCGGCGCGCAACCCGCACGGAGGCGGTGGCAGCTTCTTCGTAGGCCTGCCCATCCCCGTAGCGGCCGGAATGCTGGTCTCCGTCATCATCTCCCACCATGCGGCGACGCAGGGGGAGCCCCTGGCCGAGAGCGCCGTGGTGCCCATGGCGGTGGCGGTGGCGGGCCTGGCGCTGCTGATGGTGTCGACGGTGCGCTACCGCACCTTCAAGGACACGCGGCCCAACCGGAAGAGCGCGCTGGCCTTCATGCTCGTGGTGGTGGGCGGCACGGTGATCGCCACGCAGCTGCACCCGGCCTGGGTGCTGGTGGCGTGCTGCGGCGCCTACCTCGCGCTGGGGCTGGTGGAGTCGGCGGTGCTGGTCCGCAGCCGGCTGGTCGCTCGCAAGGTGGCGGACCCCTGCGCGGTGGCCGCGGTCGCGGTGGCCACGGTCATCGACGACGAGGAAGAAGAGGACGCGGAGTCCACCCAGGGCAACGACGGGCCCGCGTACCTCTGACCTGGAGGACGCTGTTTCCCGCTCGGCCCCCTTCCAGACCAGGGGGCGTTGCGGCTTGGGTGCGCTTCGGTCCGTGCCCAGCCGTCCGGCTGCCGCTAGGATGCGCGGCCCATGCGCGTCGAGCTGCTGTGCACCGGTGACGAGCTCGTCACCGGCCTCATTACGGACACGAACAGCACGTACCTGGAGGCCCGCCTCTTCGACCTTGGCGTCAAGGTGGAGCGCGTGGTCCTGGTGGGAGACGTGCGGCCGGACATCACCCAGGCGCTGAAGGAAGCCGCTTCGCGCGCGGACGTGGTGGTGGTGTCGGGAGGACTGGGGCCCACGGCGGACGACTTCACCCTCGAATGTGCCGCGGAGGCCGCGGGTGTGCCGCTGGAGGAGGATGCCCAGGTCCTCGACTGGCTGCACCAGCGCTACGCCGCGCGAGGTCTGTCTCCCAACCCGAGCGCCCTGCGCATGGCCCGCGTCCCCCGGGGCTCCGAGCCCGTGAGGAACCCCGAGGGCTCCGCCCCGCTCGTCGTGATGAAGCTGGGTGGCGCCCAGTTGTTCTTCCTTCCAGGGGTGCCCCGTGAGTTCAAGGCGCTCCTGGAGGGCGAGGTGCTGCCGCGGATCCGCGCGACGCTGGACGCCCGCCCCGAGCGCACCTACCGGGCCTTCCGGCTGCTGCGCACGGTGGGTATCCCGGAGTCGGAGCTCGACATGGCGGTTGCCCCCATGGGACCCCGGCATCCCCGCATCGTGTTCGGCTTCCGCACCCACGCCCCCGAAAACCACCTGAAGCTGATGGCGGAGGCCTCCTCCCAGTCGGAGGCGGATGCCGCGCTCGCCGCCGTGGAGGTGGAGTGCCGCCAGATGTTGGGCACGAAGCTCTTCGGTGTGGACTCGGAAGCGTACGCCGCGGTGGTCCTCGAAACGCTTCGTCGGGCGGGCGCCACGCTGGCGGTGGCGGAGAGCTGCACCGGCGGCCTCATCGCCCAGCAGCTCACGGCCGTGCCGGGCTCCAGCGAGGTCTTCGTCGGCGGCGCGGTGGTGTATTCGGAGAAGATGAAATCCGCATGGGTGGGCGTTCCTCCCGACGTGCTCGCACGGCACACGGCTGTCTCGCGCGAGACGGCGGAAGCCATGGCGGAGGGCGTGCGCGATGCCTGCGGCACGACCTACGGCCTGTCGGTGACGGGATACGCGGGCCCTGGTGGCGGCACGCCGGAGGACCCCGTCGGCACCGTGTACTGCGCGCTGTCGGCGCCTGGCGTGCCCACCCGCTGTGAGCGCATCTCTGTCACCGGCGACCGCGACCGCGTGCGCCTGTTCGCCGCTTCCCACACGCTTGAAATGCTGCGGCAGCACCTGCTCGCCGCGCCCGCCACCCCATGAGCCGTTCCAAGTCCAAGCGCCCCCGTCCGTCCTCCTCCGAACCGGGAGCTTCCAATCCGGCCACGTCAGGATCGGTCGCGCCCATCGCTCCGCACCAGGAGGCGGGGCTCGCAGCCGCCAGCGCGCCAGCCCCTTCCGCCGAGCCTGACGCCGCCTCGCCTTCGGTGTCACCCGAGCCCGCGTCCGCACCGGGCACCCCCGTGTCGGGAGGCCTGCCGCTGAACGTCGCGCGCGTGTGGCTGTCCGCCTACCGCGTCGAGGTGGTGCTGTTCGTGGTCGCCTTCGTGGTGCTCGCCAGCTTCAGCTCCCAGCGCTTCCTGCGCCAGAGCGCCGCGCCTCACTTCGTCTACCAGGCCCAGGCTTGGTTGGAGGGGCGGCTGGACGTGGACCCGCAGGTGCTGCCCAACATGGAGGACTGGGCCTGCGTCCGCATGGTGAACGGCGACAAGGTCCGTTGCACCGGACGCCCGCTCCCAACGGACCGCTGGTTCGTGAGCTTCCCGTCCTTCCCCGCGGTGGCGATGTTGCCCTTCGTCGCACTGCACGGCTACCAGTTCAACGACACTTCGTTCGGCGTCATCGTCGGTGCGCTGGCGGTGGCGCTCTTCTTCTCGCTGCTGCGCTTCCTGGCGAAGGAAGGGGAGACGGAGCGCAACCGCAATGAGAACGTGGCCCTGGCGCTCATCCTCGCCTTCGGCACCCTGTTCTTCTACTGCGCCATCCGGGGAGAGGTCTGGTTCAGCGCCGAGGTGATGGGCGTGGCGCTCACCTGTCTCTACGTGCGCAACTCCGTCCGGGCGCATCGTCCGCTGCTCGCGGGCCTGTTCTTCTCCATGGCGACGCTCACGCGGACGCCCTTGCTCTTCACGGGGCTCTTCTTCGTGCTGGAGGCGCTGTGTCCCGGGCCGGAGCCTCGCCTGGCGCAGCTCAAGGCCCTGGCGCGGAACTGGAAGCCCGCCGCGAAGAAGCTGGGCCTCTTCACGTTGGGCGCCGCGCCGCTGGCGGGGCTCGCGGCCGCGTACAACGTCTACCGCTACGGCCGGCTGAGCGAGTTCGGGCACGCGTATCTCTTCAACAACCGCGTCAACGTGGACATCGACCGCACGGGGCTCTTCAATTGGGAGTACCTGCCACGAAACCTGGAGGCGGCCTTCTTCAAGCTGCCCTCGGTGTCCTTGTCTCCGCTGAAGCTGGGATATGACCCGCACGGGCTGACGCTGCTGCTGACGCTGCCGCTGCTCGTCTTCCTGTTGGTGCCGAAGACGCGCCCGCGCCTGCATTGGCCGGTGTGGCTCACCGTGGCGGTGTGCGCGCTGCCTGGGCTCTTCTATCAGAACACCGGTTACATGCAGTTCGGCTTCCGGTTCAGCCTCGACTACACGCCCTACCTCCTCCTGCTCTTCGCATTGAGTGGTTGGTCCCTGCGGAATCGGGCGGTGCTGGCCGCGGTGGCGCTTGGCGTGCTGGTGAACTTCTGGGGGGCCGTGGCCTTCCGCGGCTACACGGAACTTGTCCGGAACTGGTAGCGCCCCACGCTTCATGGGCTTGAATCCTTCGCGCTCCACGCGCAGATGAGAGACGTCATGCAACCACCCACTGGACAGCCGCCCCCCGGCAAGCGCTGGCATACCCGTGAGGACAGCGGCATCCGCCTCGACGCCAGGATGCGCTGGTGGCACGACGACGAGCCCATCCTCCATCCCAAGATCATCGAGCTCTTCAACGCCTCGCTCGTGCTGGACGACGCGGACCGCTACCAGCTCCGCATTGGCAACGACTGGTGCTTCATCCAGGTGGAAGGCGCCGCCTACGAGGTCCGGACGGTGGACGTCACCCCCGACGAGCGGGTGTCTGTGCGTCTGAGCGACCGCACCGCCGAGGCGCTGGACGTCGCCAGCCTGCATCTGGACGCGGACGGCGTGTTGTCCTGCCGAGTGAAGCAGGGGCGGGCCCATGCGCGCCTCTCGCGCGACGCGCAGTATCAGCTCGGACAGCTCCTGGAGGAAGGGCCCGACGGCGGGCTCGTGCTGAATGTCGGTCAGCGCAAGCTCGCCGTCCCGGTCGAACTGGACGCGTTGGCGTCCTCCGTCTAGGCCGCGACCTCCACCGGCGCGGGCGAGGAGGGCAGGGCGGAGGTCCCCGTAATCTCCTTGCCCAGCGCTTCCAGCACGTCGGGATGTTCGCGCAGCCACTCGGCGGCGCGCTCCCGGCCCTGGCCGATGCGCTCTCCGCGCAGGCTGAAGTGGCTCCCCGACTTCTCGATGAGGCCCGTGGCCACGCCGAGGTCGAGCACTTCCCCCACGCGGTGGATGCCGCTGCCGTACATGAGGTCGAACTCCGCTTCCTGGAAGGGTGGGGCGACCTTGTTCTTCACCACCTTCACTCGCGCCTTCGAGCCCACGACGGCATCACCGTCCTTGATGTTGCCCGTGCGGCGAATCTCCATCCGCACGGATGCGTAGAACTTCAGCGCATTGCCACCGGTGGTGGTTTCCGGATTGCCGAACATCACGCCAATCTTCATCCGAATCTGGTTGATGAAGATGATGCACGTGCCCGAGCGGCTCACCGCGCCCGTCAGCTTGCGCAGCGCCTGACTCATCAGCCTCGCCTGGACACCCATGTGCGCGTCTCCCATTTCGCCCTCGATTTCGGCCCGCGGCACCAGGGCCGCCACCGAGTCGACGACGATGAGGTCCACCGCGCCGGAGCGCACCAGGTGCTCGGTGATTTCCAGCGCCTGTTCGCCGGTGTCGGGCTGCGACACGAGCAATTCCTCCACACGGACGCCCAGCTTTCGCGCGTAGGACACGTCCAGCGCGTGCTCCGCGTCGATGAAGGCCGCCACGCCTCCCGCCGCCTGCACCTGGGCAATCGCATGCAGGGTGAGCGTCGTCTTGCCCGAGGACTCGTTCCCGAAGACCTCCACCACGCGGCCCCGCGGATAGCCGCCCACGCCCAGCGCGCGGTCCACTCCCACCGAGCCGGAGGGGATGACGGCGACCTTTTGTTCGCGCGCTTCCCCGCCCAACGTCATCACCGAGCCTCGTCCGAACTGCTTCTCGATGCTCGCTACCGCCGCCGCCACCGCCTTCAGCTTCTCCGCCAGCTTGCTCATCGCGTCTGTCACTCCCTCGCCGCCCTTGCTGTGTTGGGTGCCGCATCCAGGGACGCCGTCATGGCGCCGTCAGCGCGGCGGGCAGACAGGTGAGCAACGCCTGTGCCGCCCGCTCCCCCCTCAGAGACGGGAGTGCAGGCGTCCGGGTACGTGGCTGTGTGTCCAGGAGTGTGGAGTGTGCGCACGCCATCCCGGGAGTCGCATGAGAAACAAGTATGGGAGCCCACGCTTGGCGGCATAGCGGATGGCGCTTTGCGTTGAAGATGGGCTGGGCAGGCATGACCTTCCCTGCGTGAGCCCGAAATCAAAGCGCGAAGACCTGCCCCACGTGGTCATCCTCGGCGGTGGTTTTGCCGGCCTCTACGCCGCCCGCCATCTCTACAAGGCACCCGTGCGTGTCACGATGGTGGACCGGCAGAATCATCACCTGTTCCAGCCTCTGCTCTACCAGGTGGCCACGGCGACGCTGAGTCCCAGCGAGATTGCGGCGCCGCTCCGGGCGGTGGTGGGGCCCCATCAGGTGGCGGTGGTGCTGGCGGAAGTGACGGGGGTGGATACCGCCGGCAAGCGCGTGCTGCTCTCGGACGGAGAGCTGAAGTACGACTACCTCATCATCGCCACGGGAGCCACGCACTCCTACTTCGGCAATGACGCCTGGGCTCAGTTCGCCCCCGGCCTGAAGTCCATTGAGGACGCGGTGGAGATTCGCCGGCGGATCCTGGTGGCTTTCGAGCTGGCGGAGCGGGAGACGGACCCGGAGATTCGCCGCTCGCTGCTCAACTTCGTCATCATCGGAGCCGGCCCCACGGGGGTGGAGCTCGCGGGCTCGTTGGCGGAAATCAGCCGGCATTCGCTTCCAGGCGACTTCCGGAACATCGACCCGCGGGATGCGCGCATCATCCTCATCGAGGGCGTGGACAGGGTCCTCCCCGTCTATCCGGATGACCTGTCACAGAAGGCCTGCCGCACGCTCGAGAAGCTGGGGGTGGAGGTCCGCACGGGGGCTCGGGTCACCAACATCACCGAGCAAGGGGTCTTCATCGGCAAGGAGTTCATCCCCGCGCGGACGGTGTTGTGGGCCGCGGGCGTGGCGGCGTCGCCAGTGGCACGGTCGCTGGGTGTCGAACTCGACCGCGCTGGGCGCGTCCTGGTCACGCCCGAGCTGACCGTGCCGGGCCACAACGACGTCTTCGTCGTAGGCGACCTGGCGTCGCTCAATGATGCGGAGGGCAAGCCGGTGCCAGGCCTTGCTCCCGTGGCCATGCAGGAAGGCAAGCAGGCCGCCCACAACATCCGCCGCCAGTTGCAGGGCAAGCCGATGGAGCCCTTCTCGTACTGGGACCGTGGCTCCTACGCGGTGATTGGCCGAGGCCACGCGGTGGGCATTGCCTTCCGTCGCTTCAAGCAGACGGGCTTCGTCGCCTGGCTGGCCTGGCTGCTCATCCACATCACCTTCCTCATCGGCTTCCGCAGCAGGCTGGCGGTGCTGCTCAACTGGGCCTACTCGTACCTGACGTTTGGCAAGTCGGCGCGCATCATCACCGGCCCTGCGCCTCGCCTGGACCGGCTCCAGCCCACTCACGCCTTGCCGGAGGGTGGAGAGACACCGTCCATCCCGGAGACCCACTTCCAGACGACGGCGTCTCACGCGACGCCCGTGACGCACTGACGCGCGCGGTGGCCCTCAGCCATCCAGGTCCTCCAGCGGGCTGGCCCTGCCGGAGGGCCCGGTGTTCCGCCAGGCGGCGTCCTCGGGCGGAGGGGCAGGGCGGGCTCCGTGAAGCTTGCCTTGCATCGCCCCTCGCCGGTCCAGCATGCGGCAATTGATGGCGAGCTGCATGTCGGTCTGGTCGATGCGGTCGCGTCCCTCGAGGTCTGCCCGCGTGAGCGCCAGTTTCATGATGCGGTCATGGGCTCGCGCGGACAGGCCGAACATTCGCACCGCTTGCTGCAGCATGTGCTCGGCCCGTTCGCTCATGGCGCAGTACCGGCGCAGCAGGTGCGCGGGAAGCTGCGCGTTGCAGTGGATTCCCGGCTCATCGCGATAGCGGGCGCGTTGACGCTCGCGCGCGACCTGGGCCCGCTCGCGGTAGTAGCGGCTCGAGGGCTCTTGGACCGTCGAGCGGGCCATGTGGTGATACTCCACCGGGCGCGTCTGCAGGCTGATGTCGATGCGGTCCAACAGGGGCCCGCTCACGCGCGTCATGTAGTCGAAGACGCGCTGCTCACCGCAAGTGCAGGAGCGGCTGGGGACGTTGTAGTAGCCGCAGGGGCAGGGGTTCATCGCGGCCACCAACATGACTCGGCAGGGATAGGTGATGTTCTGGTTGGCGCGTGCCAGGTGGATGACGCCTTCCTCCATGGGCTGGCGCAGAACCTCCAGCACGTTCTTCCGGAACTCCGGAAGCTCGTCGAGGAAGAGCACGCCATTGTGCGCCAACGAGAGTTCGCCAGGCCTCGCCGAGAGGCCGCCGCCCACCAGGCCCGCGTCGGAGAGGGTGTGATGGGGCGCGCGGAAGGGGCGCTCGCGCATCAATGCGTGGCCTTCGCTCAGCAAGCCCAGCACCGAGTAGACCTTCGTCACCTCCATGGCCTCGGTGAACGTCATCTCCGGAAGGATGCCGGGCAGGCGCCGCGCCAGCATCGTCTTCCCCGAGCCCGGGGGCCCGGACATCAAGACGTTGTGGCCTCCCGCCGCGGCGATTTCGAGGGCGAGCTTCAGGTCGGCCTGCCCACGGACATCGGACATGTCAGGTGCCTGGCCCGTGGGCGCCAGAAGACTGGGTTCACGCTGCCGCGTGTACGGCGTGATGCTGCAGGCCCCCGTCAGGTGGTCCACCGCCTCCCGCAGGGTCTTCACGGGAAAGACGCGCAGTTCTTCGACGAGCGCGGCCTCCGCGGCATTGGCCCAGGGCACCATGACGCCTTCGAAGCCGCCGTTGAGCGCCGCCACCGCCAACGGAAGCACTCCTTTGATGGGGCGGAGCGTTCCGTCCAGGGACAGCTCGCCTCCGAAGAGAAGCCGTCCCAGCGGGGCTTCATCCATCAGCTTCGCCGCCGCTAGGACGCCCAATGCAATCGGCAGCTCGAACGCCGCGCCTTCCTTCTTCAAATCCGCGGGCGCCAGATTCACGGTGATTCGCTTCTGAGGAAGCTCGAAGCCCGTGTTCTTCAGCGCCGAGATGACGCGGACTTTCGATTCCCGGACCGCGCCCTCCGCCTGCCCCACGACGTTGAAGTAGGGGAGGCCGAGCGCCATGTCGACCTCACACTCCACCACCACCACGTCGATACCCATCAACGCCCCCGACCGCACCCTCGCCAACATGACCCGTCCTCTCGCCGTTCCGCGCGGAGTCCTTCAGCAACGCACGTACCGAGAGCCACTCCAGGCGTAGACCCGCGCTCGCCAATCCGCGGCGGCGGATGCCCATCCCAGCCTCGGGAGGTTTGAGTTTCAGTGTCCTGGTATTTGTGAAGCCGGGACTAGCCATGCCCTGATGAGTCCGGTAGCGTTTCACCCACCTTGGGGGACGCGATGGGGGCAAAGGCCGCAGTGGAATCGGGGGTCGTTCGTCAGCGCCGGCAGGTTCGTATCCGCAGGGCGGACATCAAGCGGGGCCAACGGATGAAGGTGGCGTTCGGGGTGTTCCGCTTCTGCCTCTACGGCATGGTGGGGCTCAGCGCCGAAATCTTCTTCTACAACCTGGTGCGGATTGCCCAGCACGTGCCGCTGCTGGAGGCGCTCTTCCGCTTCCAATGGCGCGTGGACGACCGGTTGGGACTCAACGCCATCTGGGATACGCCCATCTCCACGGCGTATGGACAGTGCTCGCTGTGGATGTTCGTCATCTACGGCGTGGCGTGCTTCTGTTTCATCGAGCCGCTCTACCGCTGGATGCTGTACCAGCACACGGGTCTGCGAGCCGCTGTGTACGGCGTGGTCATCCTGCTCTTTGAAGGCTTCTCCGGGGTCCTGCTGGAGCGGCTCACGGGATACCGCATCTGGTACTACGCGGATGCCGGCGCCATTCTCTGGCAGATGACCTCGCTCTACATCCTGCCCATCTGGATGGTGACGGGCCTGCTGGCGGAGTTCATCTACAGGGAGCTGATGGACCCCGACCTCCTGGCGGCCTTGGAGTCTCCGCTGCCCGCCACGCCGGAAGAGACCGAGGCCTCGTTCCAGTTGATTCGGTAGACGCAGGCGTGGCCGTCGTAGCCGGACATCTCGATGACGATGTCCTGCGCACCGGCCACCCGCAGCCCCGCGTGGATGATGCCCGCGGTGAAGGCAGGGTAGGGGCCTACCTCGTTCATCCAGAGCTCGAACTGAGTGGGCCCCAGCTCACGCAGCTTGGATTCCGTGTAGTTGTTGCCAGCCCGGAAGTTCTGCGTGGCCCGCATCAGCGTCCTGCGGGGCCCCAGCACGCGAAGCAATGAGAGGACGGCGCGTCCCAGCATCGTCTCGCGGAAGCCTTCGATATAGGCCTCACCCAGCTTCCAGGTTCCCTGCTCGAGCGAGAGTTGGGGAAAGAGCTCCTCCGACGTGATGCGAAGGAACGTCATCCACGCGTCGAAGGTGTAGGCTGGCCGGAGCTTCTGGTCCACATCGAGCCCTGCCTGACGCAGGCGTGCCTTGCACTCAGGCGTCAGGCGCCCGTGCAGTGCCCGCAGGAACAGGGCTTCGATGGTCTGCTCGAAAATGAGAAGCTCGTCGGCCATGAGGAGTGAACTCTAGCCGACGAGCTTCTCGATGTGAACCACGTACCCACCCGGAGCGTAGGCTCCGGAAGAGGAGTCTCAGGGCGTGGGTGCGGGGGGCGGGGTCGGCGTATCGACCGAGGTGCCCTGGATGATGGCGTTCTGCGGCAGCTCCGTGGCCATGCCCAGCACCTTCGCTCCAGCGGCCTTCGCGCCGTCCAGCGCGGTGATGAGCCGCCCGTAGTTGGTGGCGTCATCCGCCATGAAGAAGACGACCTTGTCGTCCGCCTTCTTGGCCGCCAGCATGCGCTTGAGCCGCGTCACGTAGTCGGCGGGGGCAATCTTCTCCGTGTTGATGGAGTAGCCACCGTCCTTGTCAAGCTGGACCACCAACTGCTGGTCGTTCGGGTCGGGAGGCGTCGGCTCCTGTTCGACCTCGGTGTCCGGCACGCGCACCACGATGTCCTTCTCGAGGAGCGGCGTGACGACCATGAAGATGATGAGGAGCACCAGCACCACGTCGACCAGCGGCGTGACGTTGATCTCCGAGTTCGGCTGCGCCTGGGGCTTGACCCACTGTCGTTGCTTGCGGCCGGCCATTACTTCTTCTCCTCGACGCCCAGGGAGATCTGCTTGGCCTTGGACTTGCGGGCCACGTCCAGCACCTTGCGCACGTCACCGACGCTGAGCGCGTTGTCGCCCTTGAGCAGGATCTTCTTGCCTGGATCCTTCAACATCTCCTCGGTGAGCTTCTCCTGGAGCCCCTTCTCATCCACCTGGTCATTCTCCACGAACACCTTCTTGTCCGGGGTGATGGAGAGGATGAGCGGGTCGGCTTCCTTCCCTTTTCCTTCCTTCTCGATCTCGGTGGCCTTCGGGAGCTCCACGGACTTGCCACGCTGGAGCATCGGGGTGACGACCATGAAGATGATGAGGAGCACGAGCACCACGTCGACCAGCGGCGTGACGTTGATGTCGCTCTTGACGCCCCCCTTGGGGCCTGCTGACATTCCCATGTCTTTACCTGTTTCCTGGTAAGGAGGTGCCCGCCTTCACGGTGGGCCTCCAGCTCCCCGAAGAAGAGCTGGAGACAGAGTCACCGTGAAGGGCATCGGGTCGTCCCCGGCTCGCCCGGGACGTCTCAGGCGGCGTTCGAGGAGTGCGCGCCACCACCCAGGTGGCGGGCAACCACGTCCAGGAACTCGTTGGACGACTCGGAGATGTCCACCGAGCGCGCGTCCACCCAGCCCTGCAGGAAGTTGTACGCCATCACCGCGGGGATGGCCACGAGCAGACCGAAGGCCGTGGTGATGAGCGCCTCGGCGATACCGGCGGAGATGGTGCCGAGACCGCCGGAGCCCGCCTGCGCCATCAGCTGGAAGGCGTTGACGATACCCATCGTGGTGCCGAGCAGACCGACGAACGGCGCCGTGGAGCCGACCGTGGCCAGCAGGCCCAGACCGCGCTTCATGCTCTGGACCTCACGCTGCGCCTGACGCTCCAGCGCGCGCGCCACCGACTCCACCGCCACGTCCTTGTTGTTCGGGCTGATCCGGTACGCCGTCAGTCCGGAGTTGATCACCCGGCCCAGGTGGCCCACGTCCTTGCCCAGGTTGGTGTTGGCGGCCGTGTTCAGGTCGCCTTTGGCCAGGATGGCACCCATCTTCGCGGCGAAGTTGCGGCTGTCGGACCGCGTCTTGCGGAAGACGATCATGCGCTCCGCCATCACGACCAGCGAGGCGATGGACATGATGCCCAGGGTGAAGATGATCATTCGGGCGAAGAGGCCCGTGTGCGCCCAGATTTCTGCGAGAGTGAATTGCATGGTTGGGTTGAGCGCTCCTCCTCACGAGCGCGGGGTAGTCGGCAATACGCCTCTAAACGACGCGCCCTGACTCAGCGCGGCAGCTTGAAGTTCAGGGTGAAGGTGTAGTCCACCTGCACAGGACGGCCCTGGAACGTGACCGGCTTGTAGCGCGACGATGCCAGCGCGTCCAGGACGGCCCGGTCCATGTGGGGCAGGGGCTTGATGATCCGGCAGTTCTCCACTCGACCTTCCACGGTGACGATGCACTTCACGATCATCGTTCCCTGGACGCGAGCCTCGAGCGCCTCACGAGAGTACTCGGGCTGAGGACCGGAAAGCTTCTCTGGGCGCGTCATGCCCGCGCCGAACGGAAGCACGTCGGTTCCCGTCCCGCCCAACTGGCCGCCGACCACGCCGCCAATCACACCACCGACCACGCCACCGACGACGCCGCCGACCACGCCACCCTCCACGCCGCCCTCGACGACTTCTTCGCTCGCCTCTTCTTCAGCGGGAGGCTCGTCGGAGGGCTCCACTTCCTTCGGGACCTCCTTCGGAATCTCCTTCGGCTGGACGATGGCGTCCGGCTTCTTGGGCTTCTTCGGCTCCGTCTTCGGCTTGCTCGAAGAGGCAGGAGGAGGCGGAGGCGGAGGGGGCGGCGGAGGCGGTGCCATGGTCGCCTTCAGCGTGACCTCAATCTCCTTCTCCTCTTCGACGGGCGGCCGCGTCGACAGCCAGACGGCGAGGCCGAACAGCGCCACATGGAGGATAACCGAGACAGTAGCCCCGACGCCGAATCGCGACTTGGGCCCCTGACCACGGTCAAGGACTGAATCGAACATGCACTAGACTCCTCTTCACCAATGGACACCCATCGGCGACGCTCCGCCCGGATGAAAGGGCGCGCTACCATACAGAAACGCGTTCCGGGTTCAAGCAAGCATGGTCGACGGTTGTGGCGTGATCGGGCAATTGCCCCACTGGTTACCAAAAAGCAACGGTCTATTGACAACTGCTCGACCTCGGATATTTTCCCGGGTCATTTTCACTTGCAGCCCACCTTGGAGGGGTCTGGTATGCACTTGAACCGAGTGCTCCGGGAAACCGGAGTTGTTGTCGCCGCAGGTCTGCTGTACGGATCCGCGGCTTTCGCACAGTCGAGCACGATCATCGGTACGGTGATCGACGCTCAGAGTCGGCAGCCTGCCGCTGACGTCGTTGTGACCGCCACCTCGCCCAACCTTCAGGGTGAGCAGACGGTCGTCACCGACGCGCAGGGTAACTACCGCATCCCCCAGTTGCCCCCCGGCGACTATACCCTGCGGTTCGAGAAGGAGCAGTTCAAGCCGTACGCTCGTTCGGCCATCCAGCTGCGCCTCAACCGCACCATCCGCGTCAACGTGGAGCTGCTCCCCGAGGCGCTCGGTGAGGTGGTGGAGATCGTCGGCGCGCCCCCGACCATCGACGTGGGTTCCACGACGATGGGCGTGAACGTCGATCAGGAGTTCATCAAGCGCATCGCCGTTGCGCGTCCGGGTGGTAAGGGCGGCGCGACCCGCTCCTTCGAGTCCCTGGCCGAGCTCGCGCCTGGCGCCCAGAACGACAACTACGGCGTGTCCATCAACGGCTCGACCTCGCCTGAGAACGGCTACGTGGTGGACGGTCTGTCCACGAACGACCCGGCCTTCGGCGTGAACGCCAGCCCGTTGAGCATCGAGTTCGTGCAGGACGTGAACATCATCACCGGCGGTTACATGCCGGAGTTCGGCCGGTCCACCGGCGGCGTCATCAACGCGGTCACCCGGTCGGGCTCCAACGAGTTCCACGGCTCCGTGTTCGCGAACTGGACGCCGGGCACCCTCGAGGGTACCCGCAAGCAGGTTCGTGAAGAGGGCACGGTCATCACCGGCCAGAACCAGCTGCAGAACCTGGGCGACTTCGGCGCCACCCTCGGTGGTCCGATCCTCAAGGACAAGCTGTGGTTCTTCGCCGGCTTCGCGCCGTCGTTCACCCGCTACCAGCACACCCGCACGCTCAACGCGCTGCGCGTCGATGACGCGGGCAACCCCGTCCGGGACGAGTCCGACTTCTCGGTCGTGGATCCGATCCCCGGCTCGGCCAGGAACTACTACGCCGACTCCCGTACCATTCAGTACATGGGTAAGTTGACGTACCTCATCAATCAGGATCACAACGTGTCGTTCGCCCTGAACGGCACGCCGACCTCGACGGGTGGCCTTGGGAAGCTGAGCGTCAATCCCCAGTCGGGAGGCCTGCCGGGCGTGCTGGCTTCCCGTCCGGGTGACTTCGGTCTCACGGAGACGAAGGCCAACACGACGTCGATGGCCCTGAAGTACGCCGGTGCCTTCGCGGACAAGAAGGTCCTCGTTGATGCGAACCTCGGCTGGTTCCACCAGACCGCGTCCACCCTGCCGGGTGACGGCAGCAACCTGGGCGATCGCACGGGCCTGGCTGGCTACTCGCGGATGATTTACATCAACCCGCGCCCGCTGACCCTGTTCGAGGCCCTGCCCGAAGGGCAGGAAGGCGCCTGCGGCAGCACGCCGGAAGAGCAGCTGCTCCGCTGCCCGGTGACGGGCTACGGGGTGGGTGGCCCTGCCTTCATGAGCGACCAGACGCTTGATCGCTACCAGGCCAACGCGAAGGCCACCTACCTGCTGAACGCGCTGGGTACCCACGTGTTCAAGGCGGGCGTGGACGTCGAGTTGCTGTCGTTCGATCAGGTGAAGGCGTACGGTGGCGGCGTGTACTACCAGGAGGGGGGAAACTGGGCTGCTGGCCAGGGCCCCGCCGTGCACGATGCGCGTCGTTACGGGTATCAGACGGGTCCTGACTCTGCGGTGACGCAGTTCACCCAGGTTGCCAAGACCACCAGCACCACGGTCGGTGGCTTCCTCCAGGATTCCTGGTCCATCGCGAACCGGGTGACCCTGAACCTGGGTGTCCGGTACGACGTGCAGGCGCTCTACGGCGGCAACGGCGATCTCGCGCTGCTGCTCGGCAACCAGTGGTCGCCCCGTATCGGCGCGATTGTCGACCCGTTCGCCAACGGCCGCGCGAAGGTGTTCGTGAACTTCGCTCGTTATTACGAGCAGGTTCCGCTCAACCTGATGGACCGCGCGTTCCCGGGTGAGAATCGCATCGGCGCGCGTCGCTCCCTTGCGGAGCCGGGCCAGGGCACGGCCACCTCGTGCGATCCGTCCAGCTTCGAGAGCCAGCAGGCTACGTGCAACTCCGACTCGAACCTGCTTGCCATTCCGGAGAGCAGCCGGAACGTGAACCGCTTCTACACGGGCGGCACGGCTGGCGGGACACCGGTCGACCCGGACATCAAGCCCCAGTCGTCCGACGAAATCGTGGTCGGCGCCGAGTACGAAGTGCTGGCAAACACCCGCCTGGGTGCGAGCTACACGCACAAGAACATGAACTCGGTCATCGAGGACATGAGCCGCGACGACGGCAACACGTACTTCCTCGGCAACCCCGGCAGCGGCTTCGCTGGTGAGTTCCCGGAGCCGGTTCGTAACTACGACAACGTCACCGTCTACCTGAACCGCACGTTCGCCGACGGCTGGCTTGCCCAGGCCAACTACACCTGGTCGCGCCTGTACGGTAACTACCCCGGTCTGTTCCGTCCTGAGACGGGCCAGCTGGATCCGAACATCCTCTCGGACTTCGACCTCATCGAGCTCCTGGAGAACCGCACGGGCCTGCTGCCGTTCGACCGCACGCACCAGATCAAGGTCTTCGGTGCGAAGGAGTTCAACATCTCGAACGCCCTGTCGGCGAGCGTGGGTGTCTCCTACCGCGGTAGCTCTGGTACGCCGATCAACTACTGGGGTCACCACTGGGCCTATCTCCAGGACGAGTCCTTCGTCCTCCCCCGTGGCGCTGGTGGCCGTACGCCGTGGATCAACACCATCGACTCCAACATTGGCGTGAACTACCGCGTCAGCAAGGACAGCGTGGTGTCGTTCACCCTGGACGTGTTCAACCTCTTCAACTTCCAGGGCGTGAACACGGTCGACCAGACGTACACCCTGCGCGACATCAAGCCCATCCCGGGTGGAACGCCTGCCGACCTCGAGCCGGGCAACCTGCCGGGTCGCGTGGAGTTCCAGGACCAGGCGCCGCGTGATGAGCCCTTCGGCAGTGTCGACGGCGACGTGAACAAGAACTTCAAGAACCCGACCTCGTACCAGGCGCCCCGTCAGGTCCGCTTCGGCATCCGGTACACGTTCTAATCCCAGGCCCAATCACGGAATCGGAACAACAGTCACATGACCAAGAACATCGTGAAAACTGCGTTGGTTCTCCTGGGCACGGGAGGCCTGCTGTCGGGTTGCAGCGTCGAGCAGCCTGACCCCGGCTGCTTCGTGCAGGAATCTCCCCACTGGGCCGTGAAGTACGAGCAGGTGGAGGCCCCTCGGGATGCCGCTGGCAATGCGTGCGACACCGTCGCTCCGCCCGCGGAGATGGTGGGTGTGTACCGGTACATCAATCTCGATGACGGTACCGCGAAGCTCGCCCTCCGTCCTCAGGGCCTTGCGAGCCGTGGCACCGCGGACACCACCACCGGCCAGAACGAGCAGACCGCGCTGGGCGACCTGGCGACCGACCGCGACGCCGAGGACTTCTGCAACGCGCCGAGCTTCCCGGCGGCTCGCGTCAACGTGGCCTCCCCGGCGAACCAGATCGTGTACCAGTACGCTAATGTTCGCGTGTACTCGGCGCCTTCGGCTCCGGGCACCCAGATGACGGGCGAGCTGACCTACACGAACAACGGCTGCACCTCGAAGTACGTGATGAACGCCATCTGGCCGGCCGTCGGTTGCGACCCCGAGTCGGATGCCCCTGCGGACAACTGCGGTCCGGGCTCCGGCCTGAACCCGGACTTCGCGGCGACGTGCATCACCACCGCGAACTGCGCCATCTTCGCGGGCGAGACGAACTGCTGCGTCCCGACGAACCAGGTCCCGTCGTTCAAGTAGTCGAACAAGTCGTCTGCTGAACCGCGCCACCCCACCTGGGTGGCGCACCTCGGCCCCGGCGGTCTCTCCCCACATGGGAGTGGCTGACCGGGGCCGCGGTGTTTAAAAGGCTGGACCTGTACTGGAGGCACATGGAGGGCCGTTACTCACTCATCGAGCGCGTTCGCAGCTTGCTGGCGGACGAACAGGGCACGCTGTACAAGGCGGCGCCCTACCGGGTGGCCCTCTGCTACCCCAGCCCCTACCACGTGGGCATGAGCTCGCTTGGCTACCAGGCCATCTACCGTGAAATCCACGAGCACTCCGGAGCGACGGCCGAGCGCGTCTTCCTTCCGGATGACGTGGACGCCTTCAAGCGCACCCGGACGCCGCTCTTCACCTGGGAGTCCCAGGCCCCTGTCGCTGACTTCGACATGCTGGCCTTCTCCGTGGCCTATGAGCTGGAGCTGACGGGGCTCTTCTCCATGTTGGAGCTGACCGGCATCCCGCTCCTGGCGGAGGAGCGCCAGGATGGCCGCTATCCGCTCGTGGTGGGCGGCGGGCCGCTGACGTTCTCCAACCCGGATCCGCTGGAGCCCTTCGTTGACGTGCTCGTCCAGGGCGAGGCGGAGGATTTGATCCACTTGCTGGTGGAGGCCGCGGCGACCATGGAGCGCGAGGCCCTCCTGGCGCACCTGGCGCGCATCCCGGGCTTCCGCGTGCCCGGGCGGGGCGGGGCGCGATACCACGTGGCCAAGGCAACGGATTCACGGCTGCCTGCCCGGTCACAAATCGTGACACCGCACACCGAGCTGCGCTCGATGTTCCTCATCGAGCCGGAGCGGGGCTGCTCCCGGGGCTGCCATTACTGCGTCATGCGGCGCACCACGAATGGGGGCATGCGCACGGTGCCGCCGGAGCGGATCCTGTCCCTGATTCCGGAGCATGCCCGCCGGGTCGGGCTGGTGGGCGCGGCGGTGACGGACCATCCGCGCATCGTCGAATTGCTCCGGACGATTGTGGACTCCGGCCGTGAGGTGGGGGTGTCCTCCCTGCGCGCGGACCGGCTGACCCAGGAACTGGTGGATCATCTCCGGCGGGGAGGGGCCACGAACCTCACGGTGGCGGCGGACGGTCCATCACAGCGCCTGCGGGACATGGTCGACCGGAAGCACTCGGAGGAACAGATTGTCCGGGCCGCGACCTTCGCTCGTACGGCGGGGATGAAGCAGCTCAAGGTGTACAACGTCGTGGGTCTGCCGACCGAAGAGGACGCGGACATCGACGAGCTCATTCGCTTCACCAGCGAGCTGTCCCGCATCCTCCCGGTGGCACTGGGCGTGGCGCCCTTCGTGGCCAAGCGCAACACGCCCTTGGATGGCGCTCCTTTCGCGGGCATTCGCGAGGTGGAGGGGCGGCTGGAGCGCCTGCGCAAGGGGCTTCGGGGGCGCGCCGAGGTGCGCCCGACGTCCGCGCGCTGGGCCTGGGTGGAGTACATGTTGGCCCAGTGCGGTCCGGAGGCTGGGCTGGCGGCAATGGATGCCTGGAAGGCGGGAGGGAACTTCGCGGCGTGGAAGCGGGCCTTCGACGCCCGGGACTGCGAGCCGTACCTGGCCCGGCGGGTGGCGGACGGCCGGCGCAACCCCGTCCTGTGGCCCACCGTGCCGAGGACAGCGCCCCCGGCGTCCGCCGCCTGACGCGGGAGTGCACGTGGTGGTGCACGTCCGCCCCGGCTTCCGCTAGAAGGCCGCTTGGCGCGCCGATGGCCGGCGTCCAGGGCAGCGGAGAACCAGGTGAGCACGCAGCGAGTGGACAAGTCGTGGCAGCAGAAGGGCCTGAAGGAGTACTCGACGGAAGCCCTGCTCGGGACGCTCGGCCACTACGGCATTGCCGTGGGCGAGGACGACTTCCGCAAGCTGGCGGAGTCGGCCTTCCCGATTGGCATTGCCCAGCAGTGGCGGCCGCAGTGGAAGGGCACCGGCCCCTTCAAGGACTTCGCGGTGGCGGCGGCGGTGGAGCTGTGGAGCCGCTGGCTGCCGGACCGCGTGGCGCCCATGGAGATGGCCGACACGCTTGCGAACCTGATGCAGCAACTGTCGTTCCTGTTGGGTGGGCGGCAGGACGCGGCGGTGGACGCCGCCTTCGAGAAGATGAACGCGGTGCGCGCGAAGATGCCGCTCGACGAGAAGGGGGCGCCGCAGGAGCGCTTCATGCGCGAGGCGCTGGCGCCCTTCACGGAGAAGCAGGCCGAAATCTTCGACAGCCTCGCGGAGGCGCTGGCGTCCTCGGGCCACGTGGGCCACGCGGAGTCCTTTGCGGACCTGGAGGAGTTCCTCCTGCCGGACCGCCGTGGAATCTCGCGCGCCATCGTCCGCGCGGCGAAGGGCGAGCTTGGACCCGCCACCGAGGACATGGTGAAGCTCACCGAGGACACCGAGCGCTCGCCCATCGCGCGCCTGCTGGCGGTGGACGGCCTCATCCACATCAAGGCGCACGGTCAGGCGGCGGCGGCGGCCCGCACGCTGCTCGCGGCGGCGGAGCAGGGTGGGGATTTGCACCTCGCGCTGGACCTCGTTCCCCGCCTGGAGCACGTCTACAAGGCGCAGAACGACCGCGAGTCGCTGCTGGAGCTGATGGGCATCTCCGAGCGCCTGGAGGCGGCCCACGACAAGATTCACCCCGGCCACCGCCGTCACCGTCACGGTCGCTGAGGCACGCGCGTGACAGGGGGCCTGCGTGGCCTCCTGTCACAGCCCGTGGGAAGAGTGGGGCCGTTCGCCGGCTCCGCCAAGGAAGAGGGCGCCAGGGAGCCGCGCTTCCGCCCCTCCGTCCTAGCTGTTCGTCTCCTGTCCTTGAGGAGATTCGGAGGCGGGCGGCACCTCTTCCGGCACGTCCTTCGCGCCGCCCCTGCGCTTCAGCGGAACGCGAAGCACGCCGGGGACACCTTCGGCCACGTCTCGTACGGAAACCACGGCGCCCACGGTGGTGTAGCGGATGGCGCCCGTCTGCGTGAAGGCGTGCTTGAGCGGGTACTCCTTCGCCCGGGGGAGGAACCACTCGCGCGCCGCCTTCATGGGCACGACGTGCAGCTCTCCCTGCGAGAGGAAGACGTACACCAGCAGGTCCGCGCCGCTGTAGAGGAAGCAGCCCGGGGTGTCCTTCTCCAGGTTGGACACCAGCTCGAAGAAGTAGCGGCGGCGGGTGGCGTTGCGGTCGCCTTTCACCTCGATGCCGCGCACCTCTCCCGAGGGGAGCTCCCAGAGCAGGTCCACACCCCGGTGCTGGAAGCGCGGGTCCAACTGCACGTCATGCACGCGCGAGCCCGGCTCCGTCTCCAACATCCATGCGCGGGCGTGCTGCACGGCGCGGTCCGCCGCGCTCTGCACGCCGCGCATGCTGAAGCTTCGTGCCATGTCGTCTCAGCGGCGCAGTTCGACGCCCGTGGCCACCAACTGCACCTCACGCGGCTTGCCGTCGGCGCCGCGGGGGACGATGGCGCCCTCCGACTCGTAGTGCTGGGCGCGGCTGTCGGTCAGCTCGGCCACCTTCAGGACGCCTTCCACACGCGCCTGCGCGCCCGCGGAGTCCAGGGGGACGAAGAAGCCGTAATCCTTGAACGTCACGCGCACGCCCGGGCCCTTGTCCTGGCCGTTCGCCGCCAACTCCATCCAGCAGCCCTTGCGCTCACACGCCTTGCGCACCTGGCCCTCGAGCAGCACCGTCTTGCCGTCGTGAGCCTGCGGCTTGGCCAGCACGTCCGCGAGCTTCACCGCCTTGGCGCCCTTGAGGGGATCGCCGCGGGTGAGCTTCCAGCCATCGTTCGCGGGGGCCGCCGCAGCGGGCGCGCCTTCGGCCTTGGGCGCGGTCTGCGCCTGCGGGGCGGGCGGGTGGTGGCAGTCGGCCTCGGCGGCCTTGCCCGCCTTGGCGGACGACTTGTCGCCCGCGAGGGCAACCAGGGGAACGGCGACCAGCAGCATCAGGGACGTGCGGAGCGTGTTCATACCCCGTCCGCTTAGCCAAAAGTCTTTGCTCCGGCAAGGCGACCCCCGTACTAAAGTCCATCCATCCGCACATGCTGACGAGGTGCGCTTGAAGGTCGTCATCCCTCCCCGCAACCGCCGTTTCAGCACCGTGGACGCCATGGGCCTCGCCGGCGTGGTGGGGCTGCTCGTGGCGCGCTACATCCCGGTGGCCCGCATCATCCCCTTCTGGGGCTGTGTGCTCAGAGAGCAGACAGGGTGGCCCTGCCTTGGCTGCGGTCTGACGCGCGTGGCCGACCGGGTATCGCACCTCAACTTCGCTGGCGCCTGGGAGGCCAACCCCCTGGGAACGGTGGCGGCCATCGTGTTCGCCCTGGCGGCGGTGGTCATGGTGCTGCACCTGGTGTTCGCGATGCCCATCCCCCAGGTGGAGCTCTCCCCCCGCGAGTGGAGCGTCCTGGGCGTCCTGACGCCCATCATCATCCTGGTCAACTACGCCTACGTGGTGGTGAAGACGCGCTTCCCCCACCTGCTGCTGTAGCCTCTGCGTCGTGACTTCCGCGCTCGTCCTGCTGGGCTACCTCGCCGGCTCCATTCCCTTCGGTGTGTTGCTGACGCGGTGGCTGCGCGGGGTGGACGTGCGCAAGGGCGGGAGCGGGAACATCGGCGCCACCAACGTCACGCGCGTGGCGGGCAAGAAGCTGGGCGCGGTGGTGTTGCTGCTGGATGCCATCAAGGGCGCGTTGCCCGTGGTCCTGGCGGTGCGCCTGCTGCCGGATGCGCCCACCGTGCACGTGGCGGTGGGGCTGGCCGCGGTGCTGGGCCACATCTACCCGGTGTGGCTCAAGCTCCAGGGTGGCAAGGGCGTGGCCACCGCGCTGGGCGTGCTGCTGGTGCTGGTGCCCCAGGCCGCGCTGGCGGGCGCGCTGGCGTACGTCGCCGTCTTCGCCGTGTCGCGCGTGAGCTCGCTGGGCTCGCTGGCGGCGGGGGCCACGGCGGTGGGCACGTCGGCACTCACCGCGCGGGCCGTGGAGTACGCGGGACTCTCAGCCTTCCTCTTCGCCCTCATGCTGTGGACGCACAGGGGCAACATCCTCCGGCTGGCGCGGCGCACCGAGCGGCGCTTCTGAGCCGTCCCCGGTGTCACCCCGAGCGCTGCCACCGTCTGGCGGCCGGTAGCCCAGCAGCGAGCAGGCGATGGGGCCGTTCCAGAGGTCCCGCTTCGCGGAGGGGCGCGCGTGGAAGGCGCTCTCGAAGCCGGGGTTGCCGCAGATGACCCACACGCGCCAGCCCGGCACGCGGAGCGACTCCCCCAGCTTGAAGTAGAAGCTCTTCATGCCCTTCTGGCCGCCCGTGCCGAGCCGGTCGCCGTAGGGCGGGTTGGTGACGAGCAATCCGCCTGTTTCCGGCAACGGCGGCAGCCGGGTCGCATCACCTTCGGCCAACTGGATTTCCTCCGTCAGTCGCGCGGCGCGCACGTTGCGGCTGGCGGCCTCCAGCGCCTCCGGGTCCTTGTCGAAGCCGAGCAGCGGTACTTCCACCTTCCGCTCGTTGCGGCGGGCATCCGCGCGCATGTCCGCGAGCAGCTCGCGGGCCCGGGCGCCCAGCTCCGGCCAGCGCTCCACCGCGAAGTCCCGGTTGAGCCCGGGCGCGCGTCGGCGGGCGATGAGGCCTGCCTCGATGAGCAACGTGCCGGAGCCGCACATCGGGTCCACCAGGCCCTCGGTCCCGGTGTAATTCGCCGCGCGCAGCACCGCCGCGGCGAGCGTCTCCTTCAGGGGGGCGGGCGTGGGGCGCACGCGGTAGCCCCGGCGGTGCAGCGGCTCGCCGCACAAATCCAGGGAGAGGGACAGCGTTTCACGGGCGAGGTGCGCCACCACGCGGATGTCCGGGTCCCTCGTATTCACGTCCGGCCGGGCGCCCTTCGTATCGCGCATCCGGTCGACGATGGCGTCCTTCACCTTGAGGGCCACGAACCCGGAGTGGCTGTGCTCGCTGTCCTTCAGCGTGGCATCCACCGCGAAGGTGTGTTCGGGGGTGAGGTGCTCCTCCCAGGGGACGCTGGCGGCGGCTTCGTACAGGCCTTCCGCGCCCCGAGCCTCGAAGGCGCCCAGCGGGTAGAGCACGCGCATGGCGATGCGGGACCAGAGCGCCACCATGAGCGCCTCGTCGAGCGTGGCCATGAAGCGGACACCGCCGCGGTCCTGGCGGATGCGGCGGGCGCCGAGCTCCTTCAGCTCGTCGGCCAGGAGGTCCTCGGTGCCGCGAGCGGCGGTGGCGAAAAGGGCAATGCGTTCAGCCATGGGATTCCGCCCATAGACGACACCGGGCCGCTTGGGAACCGGCATCGCGTTTCATGTGCCCACCACCTCGTAGAGGGCGAAGGTGGCGTCCTCTTGCTGGGCGCTCGCCTCCCGGGCCCGCTGGAAGTCCTCGGACTGGAAATAGGCCCGCATGGAGGCCTTGTCCCGCCAGCGCGTCACCAGCATCAGCTCCGGCGGCCGCTCGAAGGAGCGCAGCACCTCCAGCCCCAGGAAGCCCGGGTATCCGTCCACCGCCCGCGTGCGCGCCTGGAAGCGGGCGACCAGGCGGTCCGCTTCCTCGGGGGCCGGCCGGAAGCGGGAGATGGCGACAATCATGGGCACGCCTCGGTGGAAAACAGCGAGGGCGTCCGGGCCGAGCCAGGACGCCCCCGTGAAGTGGAACCGCCAGCGCCACCGCCTCCCATCCAATCTGGGAGAAGGCGGCCACGCGGGCCTTACATGGCCCCGGCGCCGGGCATGTCGCCGAGGCCCCGGATGAGCACCTCGCGGGGCTTGGCACCATCCGCCGCGCCCACCACGCCGTCGCGCTCCATCCGCTCAATCATGCGCGCCGCGCGGTTGTAGCCGATGCGCATCTTGCGCTGGAGCATGGAGATGGAGACGGCGCGCATCTCGCTGACCGTCGCGAGCGCCTGGTCGTACAGCTCGTCGGACAGCTCGTCCTCCTCGCCGCCACCTTCCACGTCCTCGTCGCGCGGCTTGAGGATGGAATCGTCGTAGACGGGCTTGCCCTGGGCCTTGAGGTGGTCCACCGCCTTCTTGATTTCGTTCTCCGAAACGAAGGCGCCGTGCACGCGCTGCAGGTGCGCGCTGGTGGGCGGCATGATGAGCATGTCGCCCATGCCCAGCAGGGCCTCGGCGCCCACCGTGCCCAGAATCGTCATCGAGTCCGGCTTCGAGCGCAGCATGAAGCTGACGCGCGTGGGGAAGTTGGCCTTGATGACGCCAGTGACGACGTCCGTGGACGGGCGCTGCGTGGCGACCATCAGGTGGATGCCGGCCGCGCGGGCCATCTGCGCCAGGCGCGCGACGTAGGTCTCCACCTCGCGGCTGGCCACCATCATCAGGTCGGCGAGCTCGTCGATGATGACCACGATGTAGGGCAGCTTCTTGAGCTGCTTCTTCTCCGGCTCGGTAGACTCGCTGGCCTCCAGCGCCTCGGTGTCCTCGGACTCGGCCTCCAGCTCCGGAGCCTCGGCGTCCTCGGACGCCTGCGCTTCGAGCACGTCGTCCTCGTCGTCCCGGGGTGCGGCGACGCCCAGGCTCTCGCCGCCCGCGGGCATGGAGGACTTGGGGCTCTCGCCGTCGAGCACGAGCACGTTCTTCGGCTTCGCCTTCTTCTTCGGCGCGGACTCGGTGGTCGTCTTCACCTCCACCGCGGTGCTCTCCACCAGCTTGTTGAAGCCGGCGATGTTGCGCACGCCCGCCTCGGACAGCATCTGGTAGCGGCGCTCCATCTCCTCCACGGCCCAGCGCAGCGCGAGCGCCGCCTTCTTCGGGTCCGTCACCACCGGCAGCAGCAGGTGGGGGATGCCCTCGTAGACGGAGAGCTCCAACATCTTCGGATCCACCATGATGAAGCGGACCTCCTCGGGCGTGGCCTTGAGGAGGATGCTCATGATCATGGAGTTCACCGCCACCGACTTACCGGAGCCGGTGGTGCCTGCGATGAGCAGGTGGGGCGCCTTGGCCAGGTCGAGGACGTACGGCATGCCCTCGATGTCCTTGCCCACGCACATGGTCAGCTTGCTGGCGCCCTTGTTGAAGGCGTCCTGCTCGGCGATCTCCTTGAGGTAGACGGTCTCGCGGTCCCTGTTCGGCACCTCGATGCCCACCACGCCCTTGCCGGGGATGGGGGCGACGATGCGCACGCGCATGGCCTCCATGGCCATGGCGAGGTCGTCCGCGAGCGCGGCAATCTTGCTCACCTTGATGCCGGGCCCCGGGAGGAACTCGTACATGGTGACGACGGGGCCGGGGCGAATCTCCACCACCTCGCCGACGATGCCGAAGTCCGCCAGCTTCGCGCGCAGCTTCTCCGCCGTGGACAGGTACACGTCCTTGTCCAGCGCGGAGCGCTCCGTCTTGTCGCACTCGAGCACGTCGAGCGGCGGCAGCGAGAAGCTCTTGCGGTCGCCGACGAACTCGAACTGGTCCTGGCTCTTCTTGACGGTGGGCTTGGGCGGGGCCTTGGGCTCCACGATGAGCGGCATGCGCGCCAGCGCGGACGGCTGCGCGGGAACGATGTCGGCCGGCGCGGCGGGGGCGGGCGCCACCGGCGCCACGGGGGCGGCGATGACGGGCGCGACAGGCTCGGTCTCCACGTCGGCCATGGGGACCGGCGCCGGGCCGGTGACGATGTTCGGCTTGCGGCGGGCGCGCGGCGTTTCGGTGGCGTCGGCGCCGTCGGCGGGAATGATGAGGTTGGGCGAGGGCGGCAGGAAGGACGCGGCCCAGGCCGGGTCGGCACCCAGGGCCGGGCGCTTCTCCGCCTTCGCCGGAGCCTTCTCGGGAAGGGCCAGCACGGGCGCGGGGGCGGGCGGCAGCGAGTCGGCCTCGCGGGTCGGCGGGAGCAGCTTCTTCTCCAGCTTCTCCGCCTTCTCGCGCTCGCGAGACTCCTTGAGCGCCAGCTTCGCGGCGACGGCCTGCTCCTTCTCCTGCTGCTTCGACAGCCGGAAGGCCTCCTCCGCCATGGCCTCGGCCTCGGCGGCCTCGGCCTCTTCGGCCAGGCGCTCGGCTTCGGCGAGCTCTTCCTCGTCAGCCTCGAGCTGCGCGAGGAAGGCGGCCTCCTCCAGCTTCTCCTCGGCGGCGCGCTCCTGCCGCTCCTGGTAGGCCACCTTCTGCGCTTCCCAGAACACGCTGGCGGATTCCTGGACGCGGCGGCCCACCACGCACAGCCCGGCCCAGGCCAGCGAGCACAGCTTGAGGAAGGTGTATTGGGTGCCCACGATGAGGGCGGCCGCGCTGATGGCCGTCACCAGGATGACGGTGCCCACCGTGGAGAACAGGCCGGACATGACGCCGCCCAGGCTGGCGCCCAGCGCGCCACCCGGCGGGTGTGCCCAGCCCTTGTCACCGGCGAACATCAGCTGCGCCAGGACGGACACGCTGACCGTCAGCAGCGCCAGGCTGATGATTTGCGGTCCTCGCTTCCGGTCCCGGCTGCCCACGAAGAGCACCATGGCCGTGTAGATGCCACCCACCGGGATGAGGTAGGCGCACACGCCCAACAGGCCGCGCAGTGACTCCGCGATGAGGTGCCCCATGGGGCCCACCGCGTTGTTGAAGCCCGGGCCCACCCGGTCCTTCGCATCGAAAGTGGCCACCGCCAGCAGGGCAATCAACGACGCCGCCAGCAGGAACACGCCGATGATGGCCCGGGTGGCGACGTCTCCGCCCTTGCCGGCCTTCATCCGCTTGTCCGCCAGCGCCCTGCGGCGCGTCGCGATTTCCTGCCGGGACAGGACCGCCTTCTCCGCCCGACCCTTCTTCGCCGTCATGTCCGTCTTCCCTCTGCGCGTCTCAGCCGCGTAGCGGGCTGTAGCAATGCCCGCAGCGAGTGTAGGGAGGGCGGGGGACCGGTCAATTTTCCAGCCCCGGACGGGGGACCTACATTTCGGCTGCACCCCTCCGCAGAGGGGGTATGGTGCCGCCCAACATCGCCGTCCGGGCGCGCATGCCGCGCGGCGGCGGGACTTCGTGGAGGAACATCACATGGCCGACGCTCGTACCGACAAGCCGTCATCCACCGAGGAGGAGTACTTCGCCCGGGAGGAGATTGAGAAGAAGCGCAAGCTGGCCCTGGAGCAGGCCGCGGCGAACGCGGCGCAGCAGCGCGAGGAGCTCAAGAAGCTCCACTGGATGAAGTGCCCCAAGTGCGGCATGGACCTCCAGACGCTGAAGCAGGGGAATGTCGAAATCGAGACCTGCTTCAACTGCCACGGCATCTTCCTGGACGCCGGGGAGCTGGACCAGCTGGTCGCCCAGCACGGCCACGAGGGCAGTGGCAAGGTGATGGGGGCCATCCTCAACCTCTTCAAGAAGAAGTAGGCCGCCGTGGCGCTCACGCTCGAGCAGGTGCGCCATGTGGCCACACTGGCGCGGCTGTCGCTGACTCCGGAAGAGGAGCAGCGCTTCACCACCCAGCTGTCCGCGGTGCTGGACGCGGTGGAGCAGCTCCAGTCGCTCGACGTGGAGTCCGTGGAGCCCACTTCCCACGCCACGCTCACGTCCTCACGGTTGCGTGAGGACGTGACGCGGCCGTCCCTGCCACCAGAGAAGTCCCTGGCCAACGCGCCGGCGAAGTCGGACACGTCCTTCGCCGTGCCGAAAATCATCGAGTAGTCCCGGAGATTCCACGCCATGCAGCTCACGGACCTCACGATGCTGGAGCTGGCCGCGAAGCTGGCCGCGGGAGAGGTCTCCTCCGAGGAGGCCACCCGCGCGAGCCTGGCGCGCATCCAGCAGGTGGATCCGAAGGTGCGCGCCTTCTTGCGCGTGGATGAAGCCGGTGCCCTGGCCGCCGCTCGCGCCAGTGACGTGCGCCGCAAGTCGGGCAGTCCCGCCAGTGCCCTGGACGGCGTGCCGTTGGGGCTCAAGGACATCTTCCTCACCGAGGGCGTGGAGACCACCGCCGGCTCGCGCATCCTGGAGGGCTTCGTTCCGCCCTATGACGCCACGGTGGTGCGCCTGCTGAAGGAGGCGGGCCTGCCGCTGGTGGGCAAGCTGAACATGGATGAGTTCGCGATGGGCTCGTCCAACGAATCCAGCGCCTTCTTCCCCTGCCACAACCCGTGGGATGTGTCGCGCACGCCGGGCGGCTCGTCAGGTGGCTCGGCGGCGGCGGTGGCCGCGCGCGAGGTGTTCGGCGCGCTGGGAACGGACACGGGCGGCTCCATCCGCCAGCCCGCGGCGCTCACCAACACCGTGGGGCTGAAGCCCACCTACGGCCGGGTGTCGCGCTTTGGCGTCATCGCCTTCGCTTCGTCGCTGGACCAGCCGGGCCCGATGACGCGCACGGTGGCGGACGCGGCGGCGCTGCTCCAGGTGATTGCGCGGCCGGACGCACGGGACGCCACGTCCGCGGACGCGCCCGTGCCGGATTATTCGGCGGACCTGGAGGCTGGCGTGCGGGGCCTGAAGCTGGGCGTTCCGCGCGAGTACTTCACCGAGGGCATGGACCCGGAGGTGGAGGCCGCGGTGCGCGAGGCCCTGCGTGAGTACGAGCGTCTGGGCGCGACGCTGGTGGACGTGTCGCTGCCCCACACGAAGTACGCGCTGGCGACGTACTACCTCATCGCGCCCGCGGAGGCGTCCAGCAACCTGGCTCGCTACGATGGCGTGCGCTTCGGCCTGCGGGCGAAGGACGCGCGCAGCCTGCGGGATGTGTACGCGCTGACGCGGGAGCAGGGCTTCGGCGCGGAGGTGAAGCGCCGCATCATGCTGGGGACCTTCGCGCTGTCCTCCGGCTACTACGACGCTCACTACCTGCGCGCGCAGAAGGTCCGCACGCTCATCCGCGAGGACTTCACGCGGGCGTTCCAGCAAGTGGACGCGCTGCTGTCACCCACCTCGCCGGTGCCGGCCTTCAAGCTGGGTGAGAAGGTGGAGGACCCGCTGTCCATGTACCTCATGGACATCTACACGCTGCCTTGCAACCTGGCGGGCCTGCCCGGCCTGTCGGTGCCCTGCGGCTTCACGAAGGCGGGCCTGCCCGTGGGCCTGCAGATTCTGGGACGGCCCTTCGACGAGGCTGGCCTGCTGCGAATCGCCCGCGCGTACGAGCGCGAGCACGACTTCTTCCGTCGCTCCGCGCCCCTGTAGGGCCCGCGAGCGTCCGCCCTGGTGACACCGCCATGCCCGTGAGCGATTTCCAGCCCGTCATCGGCCTCGAGGTCCACGCGCAGCTCCTCACGCAGTCCAAGATTTTCTGTGGCTGCTCCACCGCGTTCGGCGCCGAGCCCAACCGCAACACCTGTCCGGTGTGCCTGGGCATGCCCGGTGTGCTGCCGGTGCTCAACCAGCGCGTGGCGGAGTTCGCCGTGCGCACGGGCCTGGCGTTGGAGTGCACCATCCGCCCGACGAGCGTGTGGAGCCGGAAGAACTACTTCTATCCGGACCTGCCCAAGGGCTACCAGATTACGCAGTTCGACCAGCCCATCTGTGAGCACGGTCGGCTCGTCATCGACACGCCGCAGGGCGAGAAGACCATCCGCATCCTCCGCATCCACATGGAAGAGGACGCGGGCAAGAGCGTGCATGACGCCGGTGGGGGCCAGAGCCTGGTGGACCTCAACCGCGCGGGGGTGCCGCTGCTCGAAATCGTCAGCCAGCCGGACCTGCGCGACGCGGACGAGGCGGTGGAGTACCTCAAGTCGATGCGGGACGTGCTCGTCTACCTGGGCGTCAACGACGGCAACCTGGAGGAGGGCAGCTTCCGCTGTGACGCCAACGTGTCGGTGATGCCGAAGGGCTCCACCACGTTCGGCCAGCGCTGCGAGCTGAAGAACCTCAACTCGTTCCGCTTCCTCAAGCAGGCCATCGAGTACGAGATTGCCCGGCAGGTGGACGTCATCGAGTCGGGCGGCAAGGTGGTGCAGGAGACGCGCCTATGGGACGTGAACAAGGGCGTCACCCGCTCCATGCGCAGCAAGGAGGAGGCGCACGACTACCGGTACTTCCCGGAGCCGGACCTGCCGCCGCTGCACGTGAGCGCGGAGGCCATCGACGCCGCGGCGAAGGCGCTGCCGGAGCTGCCTCGCGCGAAGCTCCAGCGCTTCATCAGCCAGTACGGGCTGCCCGCGTATGACGCCCGCATCCTCACCGCCGAGCGTCCGCTGGCCGACTACTTCGAGGCCTGCGCCGGGCACTACAAGGACTACAAGAAGCTCTCCAACTGGTTCCTCGGCGAGCTGATGCGCCTGCTGAAGGAGGAGGGCACGCCACTGTCCGCGCTGCGCTTCACGCCGGCGCAGCTGGGGGCGCTGCTGGGCGCCGTCGACCAGGGCACGGTGTCCGCCAACGCGGGCAAGGATGTGCTCGGGGAGATGTTCCGCACGGGCAAGGCCCCCGCGGACATCATCGCGGAGAAGGGCCTGGCCCAGGTGAGCGACACCGGCGCCATCGAGGCGGTGGTGGACGACATCCTCGCGAAGAACGCGGGGGAGATTGAGAAGTACCGCGCTGGCAAGAAGCAGGTGTTCGGCTTCTTCGTGGGCCAGGTGATGCGGGCCATGAAGGGCAAGGGCAACCCCGCCCTGGTCAACGAACTGCTGAAGAAGAAGCTCGGCGACTAAGGCGTGCCTGGTGCCGTGGTGGGCACGGTGGCGTGCACCACGTCCTCCTCTTGCGTCGTCTGGGCCTGGGCGAGCACTCGCACGTCGCCGGAGGCCGTGCGCTCCAGGATGTGCGAGGTGGCCTCGAAGGTGCCGCCGAGCAGACTGCCCACCTGCTGCGCGCTCACCACGTAGCGCACGTTCCGGAGCGTGCGCAGCTGCGCGGGCAGGCCTTCGTGTCGCCAGCGCTCGCCTTGGGCAGGGCGTGTCCACGGCCCGGCGTGGAGGTCGGGATGGGCGAGGACGTCCACTCGCATGGCGTCGAGGTATTGCGCGCAGGGGACGAACCAGGGCTCGTCGCGGGTATGCGGCTGGGCGAAGCCGTCATAGCCGATGAGGGTCGCCAGCTTGCCGAAGGGCGTCTGGAGCACGGGCAGGTCCTCCGGGCGGCCAGGGCTGAGGTGCAGCCCGTCCTCCCAGGAGGGCACCAGATTGGCCTTGCGCGAGGCCGCGACGCAGTTGCCTTCGGGGGAGAAGGTGTAGCTGGTGTTGTAGGTGCGAGCGCTGAAGGGCTCGAAGTCTGGCGAGTCCTCCCCCCGGCGGCTGGCGGGCAGCAGCGCACTGCCCGCCACCACCCACAGGCCGAAATCCCGCGCGATGCCAGAGAAGGTGTTCCACAGCGTCCGGTGCACGAGGGGCGCTCGCGCGGCGTAGAGGCACTCCGTCAGCGACGGCGGCCGGAAGTCGCTCCAGGCATTCCACACGCCCCAGACCTCGGAGAGGACCACGCGTTTCAGTGCACCCTGGAGTGAGGTGCTTCGTCGCACGCGGTGCACGTGGCCCAGGAACAGCAGCGGTGCCCCCACCGACTCCGGCCACACGACGAGCGCCGGGTAGCGCGGCTGGCCTGCCGCATCCCGGGCGCGCAGGGCATCCACCTTCGCCGCCAGCGCACGGTGTCGCGCGGCGAAGGCGGCCGGAGAGGCGTAGTCCTCCAGCGAGACGCGGGGCTGGAGGGCGAACAGTTCGACGATGTCGGTGGCCGTGTCCACGGTGCGTTACTTCAGGAGGCCATTCTCGCGCAGCCGCTGCTTGAGGAAGGCATCCGCGGTGATGGGCGCGTGGCGCGCCGGGGTGTCCGCCGTCTGGGTGCAGGGCAGCGCTTGGAGCACGCAGTCCGCGTAGGGATGGACGAAGAAGGGCATCGAGTAGCGCACCGTGTCCTCTTCCTTGCTGCGCGGGTTCACCACCCGGTGCGTGGTGGCGGGGATGATTTCGTTCGTCACGCGGCTGAGCATGTCGCCCGAGTCGACGACAATCTGTCCGCGCAGCGTGTCCACCGGCAGCCATTCCCCGTCGCGGGTGAGCAGCTCCAGGCCGGACGCGGTGCCCTCGCAGAGCAGGGTGATGAGGTTGATGTCCTCATGCTCGGCGGCGCGCACGCCCCCCGGGATGAAGCGCTCCTTCAGCGGCGGGTAGTGGATGAGCCGCAGCACGGAGTTGCCGTCCGTGGCCATGCCGCTGAAGGTGTCGCGCGCCACGCCAAAGTACTCGGCGAGCGCCTGGAGCATGACGCCCGCCGCGCCATCCAGCGCGTTGAAGAGCGACAGCGTGTGCTCGCGGAAGGTGGACACCTCGGTGGGCCACACGTTGGGACCGTAGAGCGCGTGGTACTGGTGGTCAGGCGGCAGCTCGCGGCCCACGTGCCAGAACTCCTTCAGGTCCCCCACCTGGCGGTTCTTCGCGTGCTCCTGGCCATAGCCGATGTAGCCGCGCTGGCCGCCGTGCCCCGCTTGGGCGTACTGGGCCTTGGTGGCCTCGGGCAGGGCGAAGAAGCGCTCCACGTCCGTGTACGTGCGGCGGATGAGGCCGTCGTCGATGCCGTGGCCTTCCACCGTGACGAAGCCGAACTCCTTGATGCCGTCGCCGAACACCTGCACGAAGCGGGCGCGCTCCTGGGGCGTGCCCGTGCGGTAATGGGACAGGTTGACGACGGGGATGCGGCGCTGGGTTGGCGACATGGCGCCGCACTCTAACCACCGTGATGGATTGTCGGCACGCACAGCGTCCGCCAGAGGACCCTGTTCTCCGACTGTGGCTTCGAGGGTGCGGCACCATCGGACATCCGCCCTCATCCTCTGTGGAAGTCAGTGCTCCCGGAGTCCATGTTGGGCGAGCAGGTTGGGGGGAGGCGGATGCCCGAGGTGAGCAGCGGTGGTGGGTGTGGGGCGTGTGGCCGGCGGCATGGGGCGGATGCCTCGTGTTCGACGCTGGTGCGCGCGGACGTGGGGGCCGGGGGAACGGCGCGTCCCAGGTGTGCCCCCGTGGTGGAGGCGCAGGACCCCCTGGTGGGCGTCCGGTGCGGCAGCTTCCGGCTGGTGCGGCGCCTGGGCCGGGGTGGCATGGGGGCCGTCTACCTGGGCGAGCACGTCTCCATTGGCAGCCGGGTCGCGGTGAAGGTGCTGCACGCGCACCTGACGATGTACCCGGAGCTGGTCCAGCGCTTCCATGCGGAGGCGCGGGCGGTGAACCTCATCGGCCACGAAAACATCGTCAGCATCTTCGACATGGATGCCACGCCGCCGCGCCCCTACCTCATCATGGAGTTCCTGGATGGGGCGCCGTTGTCCGCGTGGGTGGGGACGCCCCTGGCCGCGGGCGCGGTCGTCTCGGTGCTGTCGCAGGTGTGCGACGCGCTCCAGGCCGCGCATGCGCGAGGCATCGTCCACCGCGACCTGAAGCCGGACAACATCTTCCTGGTCCGGCGCAAGCGCAACGCGCCCTTCGTCAAGGTGCTGGACTTCGGCATCGCCAAGCTGGCGGACGCGCACATGCCCCAGACGCACGCGGGCATCATCGTGGGGACGCCCGAGTACATGGCCCCCGAGCAGTCCATGGGGCGCGGCGTGGATGGCCGCGCGGACCTGTATGCGCTGGGTGTCATCGCCTACCAGCTCCTCACCGGCCGGCTTCCCTTCAACGATGAGGGACTGGCCGCGCAACTGGTGGCCCATCAGCTGCGGCCACCGCCGCCCCCCCGCTCCGTGTACCCGGCCGTGTCCGCCGCGTTGGAGCACGTCATCCTGCGCGCCCTGGCCAAGAAGCCCGAGGACCGATACGCCTCCATCGCATCGTTCCGGAACGCGCTGCAGGTGGCGCTTGCCGAGCACGTGCGCGTGTCGGCGCGGAAGACGAGTCCCGGAGGACTCGCGGTGCTCGAGCGGGCGCCCGTCGCGCCAGGAATGCCCACCGAAGGCCAGGCGCGGGGGCGGCTTGCCGTGGGCGCGCGGGCGGGGCAGGTGCCTTCCTTGCTCGCGAGCACGTCCCAGCGGCGTCTTGCCCCCGCCGTGCCGACGGCGCCCCGCGCCTCCACCGTGGAAGTGCCGGTGCAGGTCGTGCTGCGGCCAGGGGAAAGCCCTGTGCGGCTCAGGGGCAGTGGCCTGTCCCGGGGTGGCTTGTTCCTTCACGGTGGGCGCGTACTGCCGCCGCTGTGCTCGCGGCTGCCCGTGGTGCTGGAGCTGGCGTCCGGGCCCCTGTCGGTCATGTGTGAAGTGGTGCGGCTCGTTCCGCCCGCGCAAGCGCGCGTCTGGGGGATGCCCACTGGCTTCGGCGTCCAGTTCGTGGAGGCCACCGCCGTGCTCAAGGCCGCGGTGGATGCGCTCCTCCAGGGCGAGCCGGTACGTGCTGTCCCGCAAGTTCCGCCCACGGAAGACCCGGCCGTGGCGCGCCTGCTGGAGGCCTGGCGTCAGCGCTCGGCGGGAGACGCGTATGCGGTGCTGGCGCTGGAGCCGGACTCGGACATGGGCACGGTGCGCCTGCGGACCCGCGAGGCCTGGCGCTCGCTGGAGTCCCTGGAACAGCACTCGCTGACGCCTCCCCAACGCGCGCAGGTGGACGCGTTGCGCGTACGCGTCCGCGAGGCGGCCGAGGCGTTGGGCGCCACGGTGCAGCGGGCCCTCTACGATGCCTGGCGCGGCAATCACCGCGGGGTGGCGAAGTGCCTGGAAGCCGGGCTGACCGCCGAGCAACTGGAGTCCCTGCGGCGCGAGTTCCTGGCGCGCAGGCCCCAGGCCATGGGCACGGCGCGGATCCACTTCCAGTCTGGTGGCGCGCTGGAGCGCGACGGCCAGCTCTCCCAGGCGCTGGAGCAGTACGAACGGGGGCTGAAGCTCGCGCCGCTGGAGGTGGACATGCTCCAGCGCTACCGGCGGCTCCGCCGGGTGCTGGGCGGGCGGGCGACAGCGGCGGCCGGACATGACAGGGCCCGGTCACCTTGAAGAAGGAGCCGGGCCCTGGACCATTTCCTGGGATGGAAGGTCGCTCGAAATTACGGCTCTTCGTCCAGGTCTTCCACGGTAACAGCGGCCCGGCAGGCCTCGCTGATCCCGGAGAGCTGTGCCGCACAGCCGATCAGTTCGCCAAAGTACTGCATCTCGTTGCCCTCGGAGCAGGTGTTGACCCCGTCGAGGCACTTGACGGCTCGCTCGATCTTCTCCTTGTCGCTATCGGTGCACTTGTCGAGGCCGCTCTTGCATTGCTGGATGGCGGCGTCCATCTCGTTATCCGATAGTCCAGTAACTCCGCAGGCACGGCCCTTTTTGTCAACCTCGTTGCTGCTGTTGTACAGGTCTTCGCAAAGGTCATCATCGCCACCGCCACAGCCGGTGCCGAAGGCAAGGGCGCTGCTGGCCACGAGGCCGATCAGGAGCTTCTTCATAGTGTCCCCCTCTGGACGAGGTTAAGAGGCCGGGTTGCGGAAGGGCGGCCGAAAGCCCGGTTTCCGAGTTAGCATTGACCCAGGGGTCGAGTAAACGGCCGGGGAGTCGCGTTCTGATCCTTCAACCGCCTTGACTCCCCAGGGTATCTCCCGTAAATCCCGCCGCCTTTGGCGCGATTGGATGGTCCACCCGTCCGAAATGCGCGGTCGATTCCACGGGTTGACCCAACCCGACAGATGACAGGGGTTTGACGATGTACGCAGTGATTCGCACGGGCGGGAAGCAGTACCGCGTCGCCGAGGGCGATGTGGTCCGGATCGAGAAGATCGCGGGCGACGTCGGGGCCGAAGTGACCTTCACGGAGATTCTGCTGGTCGGTGGTTCGGAGAGCCCGAAGGTGGGCCAGCCGACCGTCGCCGGCGCGAAGGTCGTGGGCAAGGTCCTGGCTCAGGACAAGCACCGCCGCGTCCTCCACTTCCGGAAGGAGAAGGAGGGCTGGACCCGCCGCCGCGGTCACCGTCAGCCGTACACCGAGGTGAAGGTCACCTCCATCGCCGGCTAGTCCGGGCGGTTTCACCTCAAACTTCAGGAGCACGGTGTCATGGCTCATAAAAAAGGACAGGGTTCTTCGCGCAACGGTCGCGATTCCAACCCGCAGTATCGTGGCGTGAAGGTGTACGGCGGTGAGACGGTGTCGGCGGGCAGCATCCTCGTTCGCCAGGTCGGCACGGTCATCCACGCCGGCGCCAACGTGAAGCTCGGCCGCGACTTCACCCTCTACTCGGTGGTGGACGGCGTGGTGAAGTACGAGCGCCTGGGCCGCGACCGGAAGAAGGTTTCGGTCTACCCGGCCGCCGCTGAGCAGGCGAGCGCCTGACGGCTAGCCGGCCCTTGAGGCTGGCAACCGTGCGGCACCCACGAGCGGGTCGCTTCTCCAGTCCACGCGCCCTTCCGGCAGCGGGATGCGAGGCGGCCCGCTCTTCGTTTATCCAGGAGTTCCAGATGAAGTTCGTCGACGAGGTCCGCATCTTCGTGAAGGCGGGGGATGGCGGCAACGGCTCCGTCTCGTTCCGGCGGGAGAAGTACATCGAGCGCGGTGGCCCCAATGGCGGGGACGGTGGCAACGGCGGCTCCGTCGTCTTCGTGGCGGATCCTCAGCTCACGACGCTGCTCGACTACCGCTACCAGCAGCACCACCGCGCCAAGAATGGCGAGCACGGCATGGGCAGCGACTGTAACGGTCGCGCCGCCGAGGACATGGTGCTCAAGGTGCCCGTGGGCACGCTGGTGAAGGACGCCCACACCGAGGAGCTGCTGGTCGACCTGAGCGAGGACGGCCAGCGCTGGGTGGCGGCGAAGGGCGGGCGCGGCGGCCTGGGCAACATGAACTTCGCCACCTCCACCCGGCAGACGCCGCGCTTCGCCCAGGATGGGACGAAGGGCGAGGAGCTGACGCTCCGGCTGGAGCTGAAGCTGCTGGCGGACGTGGGACTGCTGGGCTTCCCCAACGCGGGCAAGAGCACGTTCATCTCCCGCGTGAGCCGGGCTCGGCCGAAGGTTGCCGACTATCCCTTCACCACGCTGGTCCCCAACCTGGGCATGGTCCAGTACAAGGACGGCCTGTCCTTCGTGATGGCGGACATCCCCGGCATCATCGAGGGCGCCAGCGAGGGCGTGGGCCTGGGGCACCAGTTCCTGCGCCACGTGGAGCGGTGCAAGGTGCTGATCCACCTCATCGACATGGGGGCGGAGGGCGAGGGCCGCGCGCCGCTGCACGACTTCGACGTGCTCAACGCGGAGCTGGGCAAGTACAGCCCGGAGCTGGCGTCCAAGCCGCAGGTGGTGGCGGCCAACAAGTTGGATCTGCCCGACGCGCAGGCCCGGCTGGAGGGCTTCACGGAGGCGCTGCGTGCGCGCGGCATCCGTGTGTATCCCGTGTCCTGCGCCACCGGCGAGGGCATGCAGCCGCTGATGGACTCCGTGGCGGAGGTGCTGTTCACGGGGCGCACCGAGAAGCTCCACGTGGAGATTCCCGCCAAGGCGGCTCGGGCGGGGAAGGCCAAGGCGAAGGCCGCGGAGAAGAAGGCTCCGGCTCGCAAGGCGGGCGCAGTTGCGGCGACGAGGTCTGCGACGAAGACGTCTGCGGCTGCGAAGAAGGCCGTGACGAAGAAGGCTCCGGCTCGCAAGGCGGGCGCAGCTACGAAGACCTCTGCCGCTGCGAAGAAGGCTCCGGCTCGCAAGGCGGGCGCAGCTGCGAAGACGTCTGCAGTGCGCAAGGTGGGCACTGCTGCGGCGAAGAAGGCCGCGACGAAGACGGCCCCAGCTCGCAAGTCAGGCACCGCGCCGGTGAAGAAGTCCGCCGCGAAGAAGGCATCCGCGAGCAAGAGTGGCGCGTCGGGCAAGGCCACCGCGAAGAAGGCATCCGCGAGCAAGCGCGGCTCGTCGGGCAAGGCCGGGGGGAAGAAGTCATCCGCGGCCACGAAGCGTGCTCCGGCGCGCAAGTCGGGCGGCGGGAGGAGCTGAGTCCATGTCGGGTGGTGGTGCGCGCTACGAGCGCTACGAGCGGGAGCAGTTCGAGCCGGAGCAGTTCCTGCTCGACGTGCGCAAGGAGAAGATTGATCGCGTCGTCAGTCACCGGACGCGCAACTTCACGGTGGTCCTGGACCGGCTGGAGGACAGCTTCAACATGGCCGCGGTGCTGCGCACCTGCGAGTCCATGGGCGTGCAGGAAGTCCACATCATCATCAACCCGGAAGCGCCCTTCGTTCCCAACTCGAGGGTGGCGCAGGGCTGCGACAAGTGGCTGGACGTGAAGCTGTACAAGACGTTCGCCGAGTGCCGCGAGCACCTGAAGTCCCGTGGCTTCTCGCTGTACGCCTCCGCCATCCAGGAGGGGGCCACCAGCCTCTACACCCTGCGCTTCGACGGGAAGATGGCGCTGGTGTTCGGCAACGAGCGGCGTGGCGTGAGCGAGGACGTGCTGGCCGGCGTGGACGGCACGTTCTGGGTCCCCATGAAGGGCTTCAGCCAGAGCCTGAACATCTCCGCGGCGGCGTCCGCCTGCATCAGCCGGGCGATTGCCTGGCGGGACGAGCACCTGGGGCAGTCGGGAGACCTGTCTCCCGAGGATGCCCAGGCCCTGCGTGAGCGCTTCTACGTGCTGGCCATCAAACAGAGGAAGCGCCTGTTCAAGAAGGCCCCATGAATGCCGGGGCCCAGGCCCCGTCGGGATGGTTTAGATGGAGGTACGCCATGTTCTTCGAAGCCCTGCTCGCTACGCTCCTGTCCGCCCCTGCCACCCCTGCCGCCACCCCGGTGAAGCCCGCTCCGACGGTCCAGGCCGCGCCCGCGGCCCCCGCCGCCGCGAAGCCCATGACGCCGGAAGTGAAGTCCTTGGTGGACCGGATGCAGTCCTTCTACGAGAAGACCGGTGACTTCCGCGCGGGCTTCCGCCAGGACTACAAGTACAAGACCTTCCGGCGCACGCAGACGTCCGAAGGCACCGTCACGTACAAGAAGCCCGGCCTGATGCGTTGGGAGTACCAGAAGCCCTCGCCGCGCACCTTCGTGCTGGCGGGCAACAAGGTGTACGCGTACGACCCGGCGGCGCAGAGCCTCACCGTGGCCAACGTGGACACCAGCCAGCTCTCCGCGTCGGTGACGTTCCTCTTCGGCCAGGGAAAGCTCGCGGACGAGTTCAACATCACCAAGGGCGCCTGCAAGGACTGCAAAGGCACGCTGCTGGTGTTGGATCCGCTGAAGAACGAGCCGCGCTTCCGCCAGGTGCGCCTGGAGGTGGACCCGTCCACGGCCCAGGTGCTCAAGAGCACGGTGGTGGACCCGGACGGCAGCGAGAACACCATCTCCTTCCTCAACCTGAAGACGAACGTGGGCCTCGACGCGGACAGCTTCAAGCTGGACGTGCCGGACGACACCCGCGTGGATGACTTCACGAAGGCGAAGAAGCAGTAACCTGCGGAGCGTGCGTCGCGCGTTCCTGCTGATGGGGTGGATGGGGCTGGCCGGGACCGGGTGCCATCGGGAACCGGCCGCCAGCGCCGAGCGTCCGCAAGGCTTCCATGGTCAGACGCTGCCGCTGCTGGCCTCGCCCGCGCTGCGGCTCACCGTGGCGGGCCAGCTGGGGACGCGGCCAGTGCCGGTGGTGTTGGACGTGGCGCGGCCACTCTCGCTCGTGTCGCGAGGCTGCTTCGACGGCGCGCTTCCCTCCCCCGAAGGCACCATCCGCGCGCCCGAGCCCGCGGGAGGTTTCCGCTCCTGGCCCGTGGTGCCATTGCCCGCCTTCTCGGTGGGCCCGGTGCGGTCGCCTGTGCGCACCGCGGGCTTGTCCGGTGAGAAGGTCTGCGCCGTGACGCTGGGCGCGGACGTCCTGGAGTTCTACGCGCTCACCGTGGACCCACTGCGGCGGGAAGTCACCTTCACGGCCTCTCGCCCACGCGCCGACTACGCGGCGGAAGCGACCGCCACGGAGGCCTCGCGCGAGGTGCACGTGGTGGAGCTCAGCCGCGAGCCGCTGGGCGACTGGCCCCTGCTGGCCACGCGGATGACGCAGGGCGGAGCGGATCTCACGGGCCCCTTCGTCCTTGGCTCGCGTGAGCCCTTCTCGCGAGTGTCCGTGCGGCTCGCCGAGGCACAGGGGCTTCAGCCGCTCGAAACGGCCGCGAACCTGCCGCCGCGAACCTTCGCGCTGGACGCAGTCGAGGTGGCCGAGGGCCTGGGTGTCCGCCCGCTGGTGGTGGAGGCCGCCGGGCGCTGGGACTCGCCGAGCAGCCTGGGCCGCCTGGGGCCGGATGTCTGGGGCCGCTTCACGGCAACGCTGGACGCAAAGGGCGGTGCCCTGGTGCTGCGGCGTCCCCGCGTCCGTACGTCAGAAGGCTCCGCCACCAGCCATTGCGCCGCGCCCGATGGCACCTTCCGTGAGGAGGCTTGCTACGGCCTGCATGTGCGGCGTGAGCCGGATGGCAGCGTCTCGATCAGCGGCGCCGTGTACCGGGACCTGCCAGAAGGAGGGCGGCTTCACCTGGAGCCGCTGGGGCCGGACGGGCAGAAGCTGGTGAGAGGCTGTGGCGTGGGGCTGAGCTTCCCCCCCACCAGCAGGGGTCTGACGACGCAGCACCGCGTGCCCTGGCGCTCCCTGGCGCAGACGCTGCCTGCCTGCCATGCGGCGCTGTCCACCGCGCGAGACTTCACGCTGGGCCTGTTCGAGGACGGCCGCCAGCCCGAGTGCCCCACGGCCTGTGCCTTCGTCACGGAGACGGCTTCTCGCCGCACCGTGTGTGAGTGCCAGCCCACGCCGCTGGGCGAGGGCGTGGCCATGCCGGCGCGAGGCGCTCCCTCGCGTGAGCCCCCACCTGAGGAGCGGGAGCTGGAGCCAGAAGACCCCCGTTAGCGTTACCTGGACAGGGGCGGGGGTGCTGCGCTCTCCTCTGGCGCACATGCGCCCGTCTCCCACCGAGTTCGACCGTCAGTACACCGAACAGCGCCGCTCCATCGAGTTGGCCCGCCGCTACCTGGAAAAGGAGGGCGTCTCGCGGATGTACGACGCCCTCTCCAAGGAAGTGGAGCGGGGCCGGTTGTCCGTGCAGGACGCAAGTGGCGCCATCCGCTTCGGATTGCTGGCCGTCATCGAACGCGTCGCGGAGCGCGTGGGCCACACGCACTACGTCGACATGTTGAAGGACGAGGAGATGCTGAATGCGCTTCGCTCCACGCTGGACGACATCTGCCGGCGCAAGGGCGTGGACACCTACGAGTTCCGCCAGCAGTGGGCCCACACCAACCTCCAGGCCGTGCTGCGGGACTGGCACCTGGTGGTGCACGAGGAGCGGGGCCGGCAGCGCTACGAGGTGGCGGCGGACCTGGCCCGGCGCCTGGTGAAGGAGACGCCGGGAACGGTGCTGGCGCAGACGCTGAAGCTGCCCGTGGATGCGTTCGTGTTGCTCGTGTCGCCCGAGGCGGGGCTCGTGGGCCTCGGGCCGGATGGTGCGCCCGCGCCCGTCACCGAAATCTACGCGGTGGAGTCGCCCGCGCCTGAGGGCAAGGCGTGGTTCCTGTGGCTCAACATGCGGGACGCGGGGAACCGCGCGGCCCGGGCGCTCATCAATGTCTACCTGCAGGACGGGAAGACGTTGGATGACGCCATCGCCTTCACCCGCGAGCAGGGCGGCCCTCAGCAGGACGCGGGCTGGGAGGACTGCTGCCGGTTGCTCGCGGGCGTGGCGCGGCACATGGCCGAGGGTGGGCCCGTGCGCGAGGTCTGGTACGACGCCACGGCGCGCGACCTCCACGAGAAGCTGGCGGCGACGCCGAAGTCGGCGAAGGCGGACCGGGAGAAGCTGCGCGAGCGCCTGCGCGCCGTCAGCCCGGGACGCACCCTGGTGCTGGAGGAGCCCTCGCGCTGAGGGCTCCCGCGGCGTCCGGGGCCTTCGCGCCTACTCCGCGCGAGGGGCCGGACGCTGCGTCACCGACACCGGCAGCGGGGCCGGGTGCGCGTCGCGCGCGGTGTGCTCGCGCTGCTTCGGGTCCGGGCGCTCCACCACGCGGGCGACCAGGTCGTAGTCGTGGGCTTCCGTCACCTCCACGGTGACAATCTCCCCCGGGTACGCCAGGCCGTCGTTGATGTAGACCATGCCGTCGATGTCCGGCGCCTGGCCCTGGTGGCGGCCCACCAGCAGGTGCTCCGTCTCTGGCGCGGGGCCTTCCACCAGCACCTCCAGGCGCTTGCCCACGAGCTTCTTGTTCTGCTCGCGGTTGATGCGCTTCTGGATGGCCATGACCTCGCGCCAGCGGCGCTCGATGAGCTTTTGCGGCACCTTGTCCGGCAGGTCGTAGGCGGCGGTGCCCTCTTCGTCGGAGTACTGGAAGACGCCCAGGCGCTCGAAGCGCTGCGTCTTCACGAACTCCTTCAGCATCTCGAAGTCCTCTTCCGTCTCACCCGGCAGGCCGACGATGAGCGAGGTGCGCATCACCAGGCCAGGCACGCGGTCGCGCAGCTTGGTCAGCAGGCCCTTGAGGAACTCCGAGTTGCGGCCGCGCTTCATGGACAGCAGCAGCTTGTCGCTGACGTGCTGCACGGGCATGTCCAGGTAGCGGGCAATCTTCGGCTCCGAGGCCATCACCTCGATGAGCTCGTCCGGGAAGATGCGCGGGTAGGCGTAGTGGAGGCGAATCCACTTCACGTCGACCTGCACCAGCGCCTTGAGCAAATCGTGCAGCTTCGGACGGCCCGGCAGGTCATGCCCATACGCCGTCAAGTCCTGCGCGACGAGGTTCAGCTCCTGCACGCCGCTGTCGGCCAGCTGCTTCGCCTCGGCGACGATGTCGTCGATGGGCCGCGAGCGCTGACCGCCGCGCAGGGTGGGGATGATGCAGAAGGCGCAGGCGTTGTCGCAGCCCTCGGAAATCTTGAGGTACGCCGTGTACTTCGGCATCGAGTTGATGCGCGGCGTATTGGCGTCGTGGATGTAGTCCGGGTCCGGAATCACCTGACGCGGCGAGGCCTCGGCGGCCAGCAGGTCACCAATCTGGGCGTAGGCGCTGGTGCCCAGGAAGTGGTCGACCTCCGGCATCTCCTTCGACAACTCCTCGCCGTAGCGCTGGGACAGACAGCCCGTCACCACCAGCGTCTTGCAGGCGCCGGACTTCTTCAGCTCGGCCATCTCCAGGATGGAGTCCACCGACTCCTGCTTGGCGGGACCGATGAAGGCGCACGTGTTGACGACGATGACCTGAGCGTCGGACGCCTCCTGCACCAGCGTGTAGCCGCGGTGGCGCAGCGTGCCCAGCATCACCTCGGAGTCCACCCGGTTCTTCGGGCAGCCGAGGGTCATCATGTACAGGCTCTTGGTGGTTTCCACTGCGTCTACCGCTTTCCGAGTTCGGTTCGCGAGAAGTGGGTCCCACTCCAGGCGAAGTTCATGGACGTGCCGTTCGAGTAACGGATGGACAGCACGCCCTCTTCATCCAGTTCCACCGACGACGTGCGCCCCAGTGCGCAGGTAGCGGCCGGCCACTCGAGCACCCGCCGCGCTGCCTTCCCGGTCACCAGGTAGAGACCCAACCGCAGCTCGTCATCGGCGTCACATTGACCGGCGACGGCATACGGATTCTTCCCGGTCACCACCGTGACGATGCGTCCGCCGTCCTCCAGGGTGAGCGTATCCGGCACGTTCAGGTCCACGGACGAGGGAACGACGGCGTCCGGCGCCACCAGGCTGCGCAGCGAGGCAGGGGTCAGCTCGTCGTCCGCCTGGGCCCAGGCCGGGTAGCTCATGTAGTCCCAGCCCAGCCACCCGTCCTCCCGGGGCTCGAGCGAGGTGACGTTCTCCGGCAGCTTCAGCTTGAGGCCCTTGCGAGTCTCGTCTGGCAGGCGCAGCGCGTCACCCACCATGGTGCCGCTCTGGCAGTTGGAGATGGACGTGGCCTTGCTGTCCGCGCTGTCCCGGTCCTCGTAGGTGAGGCACAGGTCCATCACCATCGGGTCCACGGCGGGGAGGCGGGGGAAGGCGCGCACCGGCACCGACGCCATCAGCAGCAGCGTGTTGCCCTGGCGCTGCACGGCGGCCGTCACCAGGTCCTGCGCGAACTGCGGCGTGCCGCTCTCCGCCCCGGACGCGCGCTTGCCGTCGAAGGCGAAGCGCCACGTGTGGCCGGTGGCGGTGGGGCCGGTGCCTGGGAAGTAGAGGGACAGGGTGAGCAGGTCCCCGGCCTGGAGCTGGTCGTCGGTGGCTTCCACGCCGACGTACAGCGTGTCCTTGCGCGCGCCCACCTTGGCGGTGAAGGAGGCGGTGGCGCCCTCCACGGCGACGGGCTTGAGCACCAGCGGCGACGCGAAGGCCTTGAGCCCGCCCTGGATGCGCGGGGGCTTGGTGAGGGAGGGAACCGGCTTGGAAGGACGGTCCGCCTGGGCGGACGCCACGCCCGGGGCGCAGAACAGGAGGCAGAAGGACAGGGCGGTCGCGCGCATGGGCCTCTTCAATCGCGGAAGTTGGTGAACTGCATGTCCAGCTTCAGCCGGTCCTGCTCCTTGCGGAACAGGGCGATGGCCGCCTGGAGGTCGTCCCGGTTCTTGCCCGTGACGCGAAGCTGGTCGGCTTGGATGGAGCCCTGGACCTTCATCTTCGAGTCCTTCAGCAGCTTCACCAGCTCCTTGGACTTCTCCACCGGGATGCCCTGCTGGAGCTTGATGGACTGCTTCACGTTGTGAAGGCCCGTCTTCTCGATGTCGCCGTACTCCAGCGCGAACAGGCTGATGTTCCGCTTGGCCAGCTTCACCAGGAGGACTTCCTTGGCGGCCTGGACGCGGTCTTCGCTGTTGGCCTTCACGGTGATGGCGGTATGGTCCGGGGCCAGCACCACGTCGGCATGGGTGCCCTGGAAGTCGTACCGCGTGCTGATCTCCTTCTTGGTCTGGTTGACCGCGTTGTCGAGCTCAGCGAGGTCGATTTTCGAGACGACGTCGAAGGATGGCATGGGCAGCGGCCCTTACCATACCTACACCCGGACGACCAAGGGCACCACCAGGGCGCGCTTGGACGTGTGCGCCTTGAATGCCCGGCGCACGGCCCGGGTGAGTTCCTCTCTCACCAGGGCGTCATCGCCTCGCAGGACGGGGGACAGTTCCTCGAAGAGCACTCGCGCGTCCTGGGCCACCCGGGAGAGCAGGACCTGTTCGTCCATGGACAGCCCCTGGCCGGACAGCTGCGGCCCCGCCACCAGCTTCTGGGAGCCCCGCTGGAGGACCACCACCGCGGCCACCATGCCCGTCTCCGACAGCCGGACGCGCTCCTGGAGCGTGTCCGGCGTCACCAGGCCGGGGCCGAACCGGTCCTTGAGGATGCGTCCGGACGGGACGCTGCCGGTGAAGCGCCCCCGGCCTTCCTCGAAGGTGACGACGTCGCCGTCCTGCGCCAGCAGGCACTGGGCGGGCTCCAGTCCGGCCTCGCGCGCGGTGAGCAGGTGCTTGTGCAGGTGGCGGCCCTCGCCGTGGACGGGGATGAAGTGGGCCGGGCGCACCAGGTCCAGCACGCGCCGCTGCTGGGGCTGGCTGGCGTGGCCGGAGACGTGGATGCCCGGCTCCACCTGGGCGTAGGCCACCTTCGCCCCGCGCCACTGGAGCGCGTCGATGAGCGCGCCCACGGCGCGCTCGTTGCCGGGGATGGGCCGCGAGCTGAGCACCACCAGGTCGCCGGGATTCAGCCGCACGGGGCCATCCCCCGACGCGAGCTGGGACAGCCCGGCCCGGGGCTCGCCCTGGGCTCCGGTGGTCAGCACCAGCACCCGCTGCGCGGGCAGCGCCGGCACCGTGTCCAGGTGGACGAAGAGCGAGTCGGGTACGTCCAGGTAGCCCAGCTCGCGCGCCATCTCCACGTTGCGCAGCATGCTGCGGCCCTGCAGGGCCACCTTGCGCCCCAGCCGCTCCGCCAGCGCCAGCAGGTGCCGCACCCGGTGGAGGTTGGAGGAGAAGAGGGCGACGACGATGCGGCCGGTGGCGCCCTGGAAGAGGCGCTCGAAGGTCTGCTCCACCACGCGCTCGCTGCCCGTCTCCTCCGTCACCTCGGAGTTGGTGGAGTCGGAGAGGAGGCACAGCACGCCTTCCTCGCCGGCCTCGCCCCAGCGCTCCAGGTCCGTGCGCAGCCCGTCGATGGGGTCCGGGTCCAGCTTGAAGTCCCCGGTGTGGATGAGGGTGCCTTCGGGCGTGCGCAGGATGAAGCCCACCGCGTCCGGCACGGTGTGCGTGACGCGGCTGGCCTCCACGCGGAAGGCCGTGCCCACGGGGAAGGGCTCGCGCGGCTCGATTTCGCGCAGGTCCGCCTCGATGCCCAGCTCCTCCAGCCGGTGGCGCGCCATGGCCAGCGTGAAGCGCGTGCCGTAGACGGGGACGGGCACCTCATTGAGCAGGTAGGGCAGGGCGCCCAGGTGGTCCTCATGGCCATGCGTGAGCAGCACGCCCTTGAGCTGCGCGGCGTTCTGCTTCAGGTGGCTGAAGTCCGGAATGATGATGTCCACGCCGGGCATCCCCGAGGAGGGGAACATCAGCCCGGCGTCGATGAGCAGCATCTCCCCACGGCAGGCGATGACCATGGAGTTGAGGCCGATTTCGCCCAGGCCGCCCAGCGGAATGACGTGAAGCATTGGGCGGAGTCTAACGAATGGGACGTGAGCCGCGCCCATCTGTCTGCGGCCCTCGGGGTGACTTCATCAGATGCGGATGGGAACGCCGCGCCCGGACTCGACCTGGAAGGCGCTGTCCGAGGAAGGCTTGTACGTCCCCTCACGGCCCTGTGGGGCCGGCGTGCGAGGGCTTTCCCGTCCTGGCGCGGACGTGCCATGGCGCGAGGGCGTGGCACTGACAGGCCGAAGGGCAGGGGACGGCAGGCGCATGACTGGCTCCGGACGGGCACGGCGGGCCCATGTTGGACCGCTCCCTGGAGTTATCGCGTCCCCACCTGAGAATGTGTGCGCAGGGGCGCTGTTTCGGCAGATGTGGGCCCTGGCTGTGGCTCAGCGCCTCCGGCGCCGGAGGTCCTGGAGCCAGTTGCGGACGGAGCTGGCCTCCACGGCGTAGGTGGGCTCCTCGGCTGTGTAGAAGAGCAGGGCCTGGTTGGCCAGCCCCCGGGCGCGGGGCCCGTCCTGCTTCACCAGCGTTTGGGCCAGGGCGAAGCGGGTGCTCGCGAGGTCCTCGGCGGGGCCCGGATGGGCGGTGCGAAGCGCCAACGCGCGCTCCAGCATGGCGCGGGCCTCGTGGCTCTTGCCCAGGGCGTGCAGGGCCAGGCCCAGCGTGGTGAGCGGAGCGGCCGTGTCCAGGTGGTCCTTCTGGAAGGCCTCGTAGGCCGCGATGCTCCGGCGGGCGTAGTCCAGTGCGTCGCGTGGCTTTCCCTCGCGCAGGGCCAGCGCGCCGAGCAGGGCCAGGTCGGTGGCGGTCTCCGGATGCTCGGGGCCGTAGGCCTTCAGGTCCACCACGAGCGCGCGCTCGCGCAGGGGGCGGGCCTCTGCGTTGCGGCCAAGCGCTTCCAGGGCCTCGGCGAGGTTGTTGAGCGGATAGCTCAGCGTGGCGCTGTCGCGCCCCAGTGACTGCTCCTCCAGGTGGATGGCGCGCTGGAGGTAGGGGATGGCTTCCTCGAAGCGGCGGACGATGACCAGGTGGTAGCCCATGGCGTTGGCCGCCATGGCCGTCTGGGGATGGTCCGGGCCGAGCACGCGCTCCGTCGTCTCCAGCACGCGGTGCAGCAGGCCCATGGCGCGCTCCGTCTCGGGCGTGCGGGACAGGGCCGCGGCCTGGTTGCGGAGCGACTCCAACGTGAGCAGGTGCTCGGGACCCAGCTCCTGCTCGCGCAGCGTCGCGGAGCGGCCAAAGGCTTCCGCTGCCTGGGCGTACTGGCCTCGGAGGAAGGCGTTGCGGCCCAGGCTCGTCTGGAGCAAGGCCTCCGATTCAGAGGCGCCGCCCGCGCGCTGGATGGACGAGCGAGCCTGCTCCACCGTCCAGGACTCCAGGGTGGGGTCGGAGGAGACGGCGGTCACCAACCGCGCCGACGCGCGTGCCGCCAGGTGGTCATGGCGGTGCGCCTGCGCGGTGAAGAGGGATTCCCGCAGGGCCGCGGCGGCGCGAGCGTCATCCCCCGCGACGAGCTCGAGCCGGCCCTCCAACTCCAGCGCCTCCGCCAGCACTGGCCCGTAGCCGAGCTGCCGCGCCTCGGTCAGCACCGCCTTCGCTTCTTCCTGCGCCTGGGGGTAGCGGCCGGCGTCGACCAGGGCCGTGGCCCGGTCCACCCGGGCGCGCAGGGTCTCCACCTGCTGCCGCTGCCCCTCGGGCTCCGACAGGCCCCGCCAGAGCGCGTCCACGTCCGCGCAGGCGGCGATGGGAGGCAGGCGCTGGGCCGCGTCCGGTGCGGCGTTCAGCGCCTCCGCATCCGTCTGTGCGAGCACGCCCGTCAAGGCCACCAGGGCCGAGTGGCGCCGGTCCAGGCACGCCATGCGCAGCGCGAGCTCGTGGTCCGACTGGTGGCCCTGCACCCGGGTGGCCTCGCAGGCCTCGCGGTGCATGCGCGTCCAATCGTGCGCGAAGCCATCCAGGGTCGTCGCCACGCGTTCGAAAGCGGCGGAGGCGTGGACCTTGCCCGTGGAGGCGAAGGCCTTCTGGATTTCCGCCCGGCGTGCCGTGTCCCAGACGCCGGTGAGCCGGGCCTCGGCATCCGGACACGGGCCGTCCCGCTGCGAGCCCACCAGCAGCCAGGTAACGGCGACCACGCTGTTGAGCAGCATGGACGCGGCGGCCACCGCGCCACGGCGGCGCCAGGCCGCCAGCGGGTCTGCGCCCAGTGCATCCAACAGCACGCCCATGGACGGGAAGCGCGCTTCGGGAGCCGGGGACAGGCCCCTCGTCACGGCGCGCAGCACCCACGTGGGGACGCGGCTGCCCCGAGGAGGCGGGCGCACGCGGCCGGCGCGGGCTTCCTCCAAGTACTCATCCGGGCGCTTGCCGTTGAAGGGAAGCTGTCCGTAGAGGGCTTCGTAGAGGGACGCGCAGAAGCTGAACTGGTCCCCTCGCGCGTCGATGCGCCCATCTTCGTGCTGTTCGGGCGGCATGTACGCGGGCGTGCCCATGACGAGCCCGGCCTCGGTGAGCGCCGTCTGGAGCAGGTCTTCCGGGGCGAGGCGCGGCAGCACGGGCGTGGTGCCCCGGCCCGCCTCGGCCGCATCGAGGTCCGCGGTGGTGCGGGCCAGCCCGAAGTCCGTCACCTGCGCCCGGCCGTCCTTGCTGACCAGCACGTTGGCGGGCTTGAAGTCCCGGTGGACCAGTCCAGCGGCATGTGCGGCGGCGAGCCCTCGGCCCGCCTGGCGGAAGATGTCGAGCACCTCTCGCCAGGTGCGGTGCTCGGCGCGGAGCCAGTGGCGCAGGGACAGGCCGTCCACCCGCTCCATGGCGATGAAGACGCGCCCCGCGAACGTGCCCGCGTCGTAGACGGAGACCACGTTTGGGTGAGACAGCCGCGCCATCGCCTGGGCTTCGCGGAGCAGCCGGGACGCGCCGTCCGAGCGCGCCGCCGGGTTGGCGTCCGGGTGCAGCAGCTTGATGGCCACGCGCCGGTGCAGCTCCGGGTCATAGGCGCTGTAGACAGCGCCCATGCCGCCCGCGCCCAGGGTGTCCAGGATGTGGTAGCGGCCCACGCGGATCTGGGCCGAATCCCGGGGCTCGGTGTCCTCGACATCCCTGCGCGCGGGGGGGCGGCCCGACTTTCCACCCCCGGGGCTCGCCAGAAGCGGCTTGGCCGGCGAGGGCGCCAGGGGCATGGACAGGGTGACTCGAGAGCCGCGTCCCTCCGCCGCGTCCGGGGCGGAGAGCAGCCGGCCGCCATGCGGGAGCACATGGGCGCCTGCGAAGTTCTTGGGGCTCGCGCTGGGACCCGGCGCGGCGTGTGCGTTGGGCAGGATGCGCGCGCTCAGGTCCTGAGGCGGCGCGGGTGGCGGAATCGAGAGGATTGCCGGTGGAGGCGGGGCGGGTGGCGCGGCGAGCCCCGCGGGGGCTGGAATCGACACCGGCGCGGCGGGACGGTGGGGGGCGACCGGCTCCGGGGGGCGGGCCTCAGCGGTCGGCACCGTCGCCTTGGGAGGCACGTCCAGGTGGGGGGCGTGCCCGGTCTGGCGGATGGAGGGGCGGGCGGGCCGTTCGGAAGGCTTGGAGCCCGATGGCGACGACGATGATGGCGCACGGGCCGTGGGCCGGTTCCCCATCCGGATGAGCTCGGTGGGGAGCGTGTCGTCATCACCGCGACCCGCCGTCAGGGTGGACGTGTCCGTCGAGATTTCCTGCGCGACGGCGGTGCGCTGCGCCGCCGCGCCAGGCGGCGTCACCCGCGCCAGCAACTGGGCGCACTTGCGGCAACCTTCCGCATGTCTGCGCAATGGATTGGATTCCGAAGCATGAAGCTGTCCAGCGGCGAGCGCACGCGCGGTGATTTCGTCAAAGCAGGACACGGAGGCAACGTTCTCCCACGCTCCGTGTTCCCGAGAAAGGGGGGCTTTACATTCCAAACGGTCCTTTCTTGGACTCTCTGCTTCACGCCGTGGGCCGCGCGTGCTGCGATGCGGTACGTCCGGCTGCGTCATCCTGGAGTCCCAACGTGTCCCACACTTCGCCCTCGCTCGAGCTCTCCCAGCCTCCGCTGCTCGCCAAGGAGCTGCTGCGTGCCGCCGTGGCACGCCGGCCCTCGCGGCCCGGAGAGGTGCCCCGCCTGGATGTGCGGGTGAAAGGCTTCACCCCGGACGCCAGGCAACTGGCTCGCTACCGGGAGGTGTGTGGGTTTCCCGAGGATGGCTACCTGCCGCTGCCTTTCCCTCAGGTGCTCGCGACGTCGCTGCACCTCACGCTGCTCAACCACCCGGCGTTCCCCTACCGGTTGCTGGGCATGGTGCACGTGCGCAATCACATCCAGCAGCATCACCGCCTGAACGCTGGGGCCATGCTCTCCGTCCATGCCTGGGTCGAAGGCCAGCGTGAGGCACGGCAGGGGCGCGAGCTGGATTTGCACACCGTGGTGGAGTCGGACGGCGCGCAGGTGTGGAGCGCCGTCACCACCATGCTCCGCCGCCTGCCTGGAATGGGGGAGCGGCCGCGTGAGGCGGGGCGTCCTCCCTCCACCGAGGAGGCGCAAGTCTTCGCCAACAGTCGTCCGGCCAGCTGGTCCGTTCCGGAGAACGCGGGCCGCCGTTACGCCCGGGCCTCGGGCGACTACAACCCCATCCATCTGTATGGCTTCACGGCGCGCCCCTTCGGCTTTCCCCGCGCCATCGTCCATGGAATGTGGACCGTGGGCCGCTGCGTGGCGGAGATGGGCGAGGCCGCCGAGGCCCCCGCGCTCACGCTGTCCTCGGAGTTCCGCCGTCCGCTCCTGCTGCCCTCCCGGGTCATCTTCCAGACCGCTCCGCAGCCAGAGGGTGCCGTTGCCTACCGGGTGATGGCGGAGGACGGCCAGCTCCACTTGCTGGGCCACCTGTCGCCGGGCGCGTCGCTGGCGCGGTGACGATGCGCCTGCCGCGGGACTGAGGACGTCACTGCGGCAGGAGCACCACGTCATCCAGGTACATCACCGGCTGGTCCGTGCCGGAGTCGTCCTGGAAGTAGATGTCCCGCAGCGTGCCCGTGGTGGCCCCGATGCTGGAGAGGGAAATCGTCACCTGCTGCCAGACCCCCGGGGCGATGGGCGCCCCCAGCGCGGTGTCCAGGCGCGTGGTGCCAAGCATCTGGGTGCCATCGTGGAGCACCAGCCGCACCGCTTGTCCTCCCGCGGTACCGCCGTGGACCCAGAAGCGGATGGACTGGTGCTGCGCCAGGTTCAGCCCGTGGTGGTGGAAGAGCAGGCCATTCCACGTGTCCGGCTCGAAGCGGATGGCGGCCGAGCCCGCATGGACCACCCCTGTCTCGTCGAGCGAGTGGTCCGCCCAGCTCCAGTTGGCGAAGCCGTTCTGCAGCGCGTCGGTGTAGACGAACAGGCCCGCTGTCAGGTCGGGTTCGGTGCGCCCCTCCGTCAGTGCCAGTCCTTCGGCCAGCGTCACGGTGCGCACGCCGCGCGTCTGCACGTAGTCGAGGATGTCCGCGAAGTGGGACGTCTCGTACTGGGTGTCACGGGGCGGCGTGCCGTTGACGAACTCGTGGAAGACGAGGATGAGCCAACTCTTCTCCGCGATGGCCTGGTCCACCCAGCCCTGGACGGTGCTGACCGGAACGGTGCGGGCAACGTCGTTGGCGCGGAGCTCGTAGACGACGGTGTCGCGGAAGTTGCGGCCCTCGTTCACCGTGCGGCCGCTGGCGTAATGCTGGCGGATGACGTCGAGCACCGGGCCGTTCTGCAGGCCATACGGCACCACGAGATTGGGGACGGCGGGCAGGCCCAGCGCGCTCTCCAGCCAGGCGCGCGAGTCCTGCAGCTCGGCCACGAGCTGCGTCGGGGACAGCGACGTCAGGTCCGGGTGTGTCAGCGTGTGGCTGGCGATGTCATTGCCCTCGGAGACGAGCGTCTGGGCTTGCGTCAGCGACATGTAGCCACCCCAGCCTTCGTGGATGGCCAGGGTGACGAGACCGTAGGTGGCGGGGATGTTCCGCGCGTTGAGCTCGGGGCGGGCCAGCGAGAACTGCGTGGCCCAGCCGTCGTCCAGGGTGATGGTGACCATTCCCTCGGTGAAGGGCGCCGCGGCGAACGCGGGCGGCGCCAGCGACAGGAGGAGCAGCGAGACGAACCTTCGAAACACCCCGTGCGGTCTGGACATGGATTTCCCCCCACCGAGGCGAGTCAGCCTCGTGCGGCATGATGAATCCGATACCAGACGGAACGGACGCCAGGCAACCGGCCGGGCCCCCTGGGCAAGCGGCGTGGACCTGGCAGGTGCGGGGAAGGGATTCGAATAGCGGTGCCCCGTGTTCGTCCGAGCCACCGTAGGCCCTTGGAAAAGGAACTCGCTGCATGAAGAAAGTCGCCGCGCTCGCATGTCTGTTGGCCCTGTTGGGAGCGACTTCCTCTCAGGCCGCCGAGCTGAAGGACGTATTCGGCCGTGAGGTTCCCATCGGCAAGGGGCGGCCCACCCTGGTGCTGTACGCCAACCGGGGCTCTCGGGACGAGCTGCGCCAGCACGCCTACTCGTTCATCTACGACCTGCGCGAGGAGCGGCCCATCGTCCTGATTCACGTGGACCTGCGGGACGTCCCCGGCCTCTTCAAGGGCATGGCGCGGGGCGAAATCAAGAAGAGCCACCGCGAGTCCATCGAGCACATGCGGAACATCTTCCGTCAGCACGGCGAGGCGCCGCCTCCCGAGCTGGAGTCGTCGCTCTTCATGGTGGCGGACGCCAAGGGCGAGCCGCATCAGGCCATGGGGCTGAAGAAGGGGTTCGGCCAGGTCGTCGCCAAGGTGCTGAGCCCGTCGGGGCAGGAGCTGGGACGGGGCCCCTTCCCCGAGAGCGCCCGCAAGCTCGGCCAGACGATGGCCTCGGCCTCGGAGAGCCTTTCGACGCTCCGAGTCGTGGACATGTCCCGCTGACGCCTCGCGCCCCGCTCAGCTGCCGGGCGCCTGGGGCTCGGTGGGTGGCCGTGTAATCCACGCGGCGATGAAGACGTCCAGCTCGCCGCGCAGGACGTCCTTCACGCGCGGGGTGCCGGCGCCAGTGCGCGGGTCCTCCACCCGGGCGCCCCGTCCCAGGTAGTAACGCCGTGCCTCGTCCGTGTTGCTGCCCTGGCCGTAGACGACACGCGCGGCGATGTCCTTCAGCTCGTCGATCTCCGTGGCGCCAGTGAGCGTGAGCACGCGTCCGGAGGACTCGTCCTTCACCGTCACCTCGGTGCGGACGCGCTGGAGGTAGGCGCCCTCGTGGCTCTTCATGGGCCGGCCCTGGACCTCCAGGTAGGCCAGCTCTTCCTCGGAGAGCGAGCCGCCGCGGTGGACGCGCACGTAGGCGCGCTGGCGCTTCTCGTCCTCCAGCCGCCGGTGCATGCCTGCTTCGCCCGCGAGGAAGCCATAGGCTCCCGGGCCGGCGATTCGCACGACGACGCGCGAAGGCTCCTCCGCCTCGGCGACCGCGACCGCCTCGTAGCCGCGCCGCTGGGCCCAGCCCAGGTACATGGTGGCCAGTTCCTGCACCCAGGTCGCCTGGGCCTCCGCTGAGTCACTGGCGCAGATGTCCACCAGTGCCTCGGTGTCCTGGGTGGTGGCTCCGGAGGCGTGCAGGGCCTCCGCCATCTGGACCTCGCGCGCCACGTCCTCCACCTGCCGCGCCGCGGAGGCGAGCTGCACCTCGTTCTTCGCCTCGCGCACCAGCCGCCGCGCGAACAGGCCCGCGGCCTCCAGTCGCTCCAGTTCGTTGAGTTGCGCCTCCACGGTGCGGAAGGCGCGGATGACCTCGGCGGCACGCGTGGGGTCGTCCCAGAGGTTGGGCGCCTGCGTCTCCGCCAGCAGCTCCGCGCGGCGCTGCTCCAGCTGCGGCCGGCCGGCGGAGTCCGCCAGGGCGCGCGCCTTGCCCACCAGGCGGTCCATCTCGAACAGGAGTGACTTGCGGTCCAGCCGCCGCTTCACCGGCGCCGCGCGCGCGGACGGCAGCAGCAACTGCGCGGTGGGGGAGGGCGGCGGCGCGGCGGGCTCCGCCACGGCGGTGACGCGGCCGCCCAAGCGGGCCTCGACGCGGACGGGCGTGCCCGGAGGCAGCGGCCTGCGCGCAATCTCCACAGCCAGCGCCGCGGTGAGCGTCTTCTCGATTTCACGCTGCAGGTACCGCGCGCCGAACTGAGGCGAGTAGCCCCGCTCCACGAGCAGGTCCACCACGGCGGGTGTCACCTCCACGTCCAGGGCGCGCGCGCGGATGCCTTCGCGCTCCAGCACTCGGCCGACCTCTCGCTGCGCAATCTTCCGGATGTCCACCTTGGACAGGGGCCGGAAGTGGCAGATGGCGTCGAAGCGGTTGAGGAACTCCGGACGGAACGCCTCTCCGATGCGCCGGTCGACCTCGGGGACCATCTCCTCCGCGCGGCGCGCGCCCGTGAAGCCCATGCCGGACTCGCGATACACCTCCGCGCCCACGTTGGACGTGGCGACGATGAGCGTGTTGTTGCACGACACCGTCTCGCCGGCCCCGTTGACGAAGGTGCCCTCGTCGAAGAGTTGGAGGAAGCGGTCGTGGACGCTGCGCGCCGCCTTCTCGAACTCGTCGAGCAGCAGCACGGTGAACACCTTGCCGTCCAGCAGCGCGCTCAGCTCTCCCCGCCGTGTCTCCAGCGCGGGGGCCCAGGTGGCGCCGAAGGGGACGCTCTCGTCACCGTCGTTGGGGTAGTCCGCCATGTTGAGGCGCACCAGCCTGTCCGCCGAGCCGAACAGATACTCCGCCAGCAGCTTGGCCAGCTGCGTCTTTCCCACGCCCGTGGGGCCCGCGAAGAGGAACACGCCCAGGGGGCGGCGCGGGTCGTTGAGGCCGGCCTTGAGCAGCGCCACTGAGCGCAGCACCGCGCCCACCGCGTCCGTCTGTCCCAGCAGCCGCTCGCCGAAGAAGCGCTCCGTCTCCTCCAGGTCCAAAGGCATCGCGTCGTCGACGACGAAGCGAGGCAGTCGCGTGGCCGCGCAGAAGCGGGTGAGTACGTCTTCGGGACCCACATGGTCCTTGGCCGCGCTCGCCGCCTCCGCGGCCGTCTCCTTAAGCAGCTCGATGGCCTTGCGCGGCATGCGCTGCGCGAGCAGGAACTTGGACGACAGGCGCAGCGCCAGGTCGCACGCCGCCGGGTCGATGGGCAGCCGCAGCTCGCGCTCCAGCTCCTCCGCCACGCGGCCCAGCACCCAGCGGGCCTTCTCCGTTGGAGGCTCGTGCAGGGGCAGCAGGTGGAGCCGCTCGGCCAGCGCCTCGTCGGAGCGAAGCAGCTCCTGCACGCGCTTGGGCTCTGTCTCGAAGATGAAGCGCAGGCCTCCGGTGCGCAGCCCGCGCACGGCGACGGGCGCCAGCGGGCCGCCGAGGGCCGCGGGCAGGTCCCGGATGTAGACGATGGGGCAGGGGTGCCGGGAGAGGTAGGCCAGCAGCTCCTCGAAGCTCTCCGCCGCCTGGCGCTGGGTGCTGCGGGCCAGGATGTTGGCGACGGACACCTCCACCACCCGTGCGTTCGCCAGCTCGGCGTCCACACGACCTTCGGCGATGCGCCGGGCCACTTCCTGCACCAGGGCGCTCTTTCCCACGCCAGGCTCACCGGCCAGCAGGGGATGCTTGCCGCCCCGCGTGAGCAGGCCCAGCACTTCCGTCACCGCGGCGTCCACTCCGTGCGCGGCCGGCAACTTGTTCTCCCGTGCCAGCGCGGTGAGGTCGCGGTCGATGAGCCGCTCCTGGTCCTCGCTTTTCCTCGTCGCCATGTCTTTTCAGCCGCCCCCTCGCCGGGAGCGCACTCTAACCCCCTTGAACCGCGGGGGTGAGCGCGCAATCCCGGTCAAATGCGTACCCGAAGGGGACGCGGCCGTGACGGCCCCGCTCAAGGGGCTGGCGGCGGGGCCATTCCTGGCTGGGCCGAGGGGATGGCCCGGAGATATTCGTAGACGGCCTTCAGGTCCTGGTCGCGCATCTTCGCGTAGGTGGGCCAGGGCATCACCGGGATGATGGCCCCGTGTTCACGGCCTGTCCGCATCAGCGCCAGAAACGCCTCGAAGGTCATGCCGCCTGGGAGACCCTGCGCATCCGGGGTGATGTTGGAGGAGACGAGGCCTGGACCGAACGGCTTTCCTCCCGCGAGGAAGTTCGTGGTGTTGATCTGCTCGGGTTCGCCCTGATACGGGTTGCCTCCGGGGAGATAGCCCGGCTGGGTGTGACAGTCGCTACAGCCGGCCTGGGCATTGAGGATGTAGCTCCCCAATCCCACCCCGGTCCAGGCCTTCCAGCTTCAACGGCACGGGCGAGATTCGAAGCCCGATGTCGATGCGCTCCTGGTCCTCGGCGCCCACGGGAATCTGGGCCTGCTCTCCTCCGGGAGGCCCCTCTTGGGCGGAGCCATCCGACCCGCAGCCAACGCCGATACCTCCCGCGACGCCCAGGAGGACCCAGCCCGCCGTCACCCACCGTCCCATCCGCGCATGCATCATGTGTCCGTCCCCTTGTTTGGCCGGGGGGCCCCGGTGGCGGGATCGTAGGGACGCTCGGGGGGACTGCCATGCTGCGTGCCGGTGTCGCATCACGTCACGCTGCATACAGTCCCGTGTGGCCCGAGAACCGGCGGGGCATACGCAGCGGAAGCCGGAGGACTCGAACCTCGGGCCGAAGAGCGGCTCGCACCCGTTAGCAGCGGGGCCTGGCGCCATCGCCAGTTCAGCTTCCAGAAAAACCGCCAGCAGCGACATCCCGCCTGCTGGCGCGCGGGGCGGCTGTCGGGGTGGGAGCCGCCTCTGGCGGACTCCCGGACCTCCGAGTGCATCCACCGCCGGGGCGGAACACTCAGGAGGCGGAAGCCACCTCGGGTGGCTCCCCTTTCCCCCACGGCCTTACTCCTGCAGTTCCACGTGCCAGTAGGCGACGTCCCTGAGGAACTTCGCCCAGGACATGGGCATGCCCTTCTCGAACAGGAACGTCAGGTGCATCGCCTCGGGCACCTTCTTCGGCTTCATGGGCGCCGTGCGCAGGGCCATGCGGGCCTGCTCCGGCGTCCGGTTGCCCTTCTTCTGATTGCAGGGCACGCACGCGATGACGATGTTCTCCCAGCTCGTCTTGCCACCCTGTGCGCGCGGCAGGACGTGGTCATACGTGGCCTCCGGGCGCGTCACCTTGATGCCGCAGTACTGGCAGCGGCAGTGGTCCCGCAGGTAGACGTTCTCCCGGCTGAACTTCACGCCCTTGGGCCGCCGGCGCAGGCCTCGGATGAAGCGGATGACGGAGGGCATGCGAATCTCCACCGTCACCGAGCGCACGACGCGGTCCTCGTACTCCTCGACCACCTCGACCTTGCCCTGGAAGATGAGCATCACCGCGCGTTGCCAGGGAACACGTGCGACAGGTTCGAACGACTGACTCAGGACCAGCGTCTCCATGACACGGAGCCTCGTGGGTTGTGCCGGAAGCGGGAGTCGAACCCGCACCCTCCAGGTTCTCGACCTGGTGCCTCTGCCAATTGGGCTACTCCGGCGTTGGTGAAGTGGATTCGCCGGGATTCGAACCCGGATCCCTCGGGTGCAAGCCGAGTGCTCTCCCCTTGAGCTACGTACCCATGTGCTGCGAGAGCAGGCCGCCAGGGAATCGAACCCTGCATGCGCGGATTTGGAGTCCAAGCTGCTCCCAAAGCGCGGCCTATGACGAACTGCTCCCCAAGGAGCGCGCAAACGCTCTGAGGGGGTGGAAAGGTGGAACCGGAGGCAGGCTTTGCACCTGCACCTGCGGAGTCAGAGTCCGCCATCCTCGCTGGTTGGACGACTCCGGTATGTGCTGCTGCTTCAGATACCTCCGGAGGGATTCGAACCCTCGCCGTCCGCTTAAGAGGCAGATGCTCTACCAATGAGCTACGGAGGTGTGTTGTGTGCCGCCCCAGGAACGAGCAGACGGCATGCATTCACCACGACGATTCAGTTGTCAGGGCGCTTGTCTGTCGGGGTACTCGGACTCGAACCGAGATTTCTCGCGTATCAGACGAGTGCCCTGCCCTTGAGCGATACCCCGTGAGGTGTGTGCGACTGGGCGTGGCGGGCCACGCTCGTGCTGCATGGGCCCGCTGGGAGTTGAACCCAGCGGGCCCTGTCAGGCTCGGGCTCTACAGGCCCGCGCGTCTCCCCTAACGCTCTACGTTCCCGGAGGAGCGGGGGCCCAAAAAGCCGAGAGGCTGGGTCCCCTGGATGGGAGCCCGGCCTCTGCGTGGCTTGGCGCGCCGGTGATGGGGCGCGAGCGTCAGCAGGGTACGGGCGGATGGCCGCCAATCCGGTCAAATCCCAAGATGCACTTCGAATCGAAGCTCACAAGGGAGCAGGAGGCGGCGTCGAGCTGGGACCAGAGGTTGTTGCGATAGCTGCGCTTCATCGGGTTCGTTTGCATCGTCAACGTCGTCATGGTCGCCGCTCCTTTCGAGGAGACTCTACGTCCGGTGATTATTGTTCCTGACAAGGCTCGATTGTTCGGGCTTCACTGTTGCGATTCATGTCCCCGTGGCAGGTGGTGTCGCCGAGACAAGGCATGCGGGTCGTCGCGCGGCCGTGCGCGGTCCTGGTGATAAGCGGGATGCTCGGGTACGTGGCGGTGACACTGAGTGTCGCATGGAGCTTGCGATGGAGCCCGGAGCCCCTTCATGCTGCCGATGCAGAACCCCATTGTCGGTTCTCAACCAGAAAGGTCGCCCTTCATGCGTGGTGCATTTGGCAAATCCTCGTGGGCCGGCGGTGTCGCCTTGTTGGCGGGTGCGCTCGCCTCGTGCACGGAGCAGGCGCCACCGACATCAATGAACCTTCGAGAACTGAACATTGTGGACGCGCAAGGACAGACACGTGTCCGCATCGGGGCCCCCCTCCCGGGGCCACGTGCCGCGCCCGGTTATGGACTTCAGTTCCTGGGCCCGTCGGGCCAGGAAATGGGAGGGATTGGAATGCTGGACGAGCGAGGCTTCCACGGACTGTGTTTCGACAGCTCGGAGGGCTATGAGGCCGTGTGTGTCTCAACCATCCACGGGAGGCCCTCGATTCAACTTCGCTCGAACGATGGGAACTCCCCCCAAGAGCGCATCACCCTCGGTGTCAACGAGAGCGGCGTCGCGACCGTGGAGATCCGCGACGCCGCTGGCAAGACGCAAGTCCGATTGGAGGTCGGAAAGGACGGTCAGACGCGCATCGAGGGTGTCAGCCCGCCCCTGACAAGCCATGCCCCCTAGACTCCGCGCTGACGGCCCTCGTGCCGGTCAAGTCCCGAGTCGTGTGTAGTCGGTGAAGAGCCCCCTGTGTCAGGGAGTTTGTCGCCGCTGCGGTGCGCGCCTCGCTCGCTTTGACGCATGGTTCGACGCGGCCTTGACGTCCCCATGTCGCAGCGACCGAATTTTGGATAGGCACAGGGAGTTGAGCGAAGCAGATTCCAGACTCGTTGCCGCCACAGAAAGGCGGTGGCGGCAACGAGCGAGGGACGGAGACCGTCATCCGGTCCCACGCCCCACCTCACACATCAGGGCTCAATGGCCGCACTGCGCGGGGCCTGAGTTATCAGAGAACACGTTCCCCAGGCTCGGCGCGGTGAAATCCGTGGTGAAGGTGTCATAGTTGGGGGTCTTCGCACGAGTGATTCCGCACCCCATGGAGTGACGGAGCGTGGTCTGGGTAATGATGGGACCCTTGTCAACGATTACCCTGACGTTCGCGTCTGGGTTCCCATCGCTCGCGCGCGAGCCGCCGTACTCGACCACGGCCCGCGTCAGCTTGCTAGCAGCCGTCGCCATCTCGCCGAACACAAGGCCCTGCCAATGGCCAGACATGGGGAACTCCGCGTCGGCCGTCAGCGTGATGGGGGCCTCGGCCGTTCCCTCGGCACGCAGATTTCCACCCTCTCCCGTGCCAATCTCGAAGTAGCTCAGGCGACCGAAGCGCAGCGTGACTCCCGGGCTCAACGTCAGCGTCGGAGTGGTTGCGCCATCGACATAGACGGAGTCCTCCATGGCGTAGGGGACGCCAACGTTGACCCAGGTCTGCGAGCGGTCCACCTGCCCGCCCGGCGACCGGATGACGTTGCGTCCGTTGGACATGAAAACACTGTCACCCGGGAGGCTTCCGAGTTGGTTGACTCCCATGTAGATGGGGGCATTCGCCACGTCCGTCACCGTCAGCCCCATTGAGTTCGAGCCGAAGGCACCTTCGTGCATGAACGTGATGCCCTGGGACGCGCTGTGCTGAATCGTCACGTCCTGAAAGTTGGGACGCACGGTGCTTCCACTCACGATGATGCAGGCATCGTTCGCGGTGCCGTAGCCCGAATTCGAACCACAGTACTCAACGACGGCGTGGGAGATGCTGCTGGAGGTGGCCCCTTCCAAGAAGTACACGCCCTGCCACTGGCCCGGAGCCGGCGAGTCGGCATTCGTCGTGAAAGTCACCGGCTTCTCCGCTGTCCCCTGGACCCGGAGCGTCCCGCCCTCGCTGCCGTAGCCGATCTCGATTGATGCGCCATGCTCAAAGCGGATGATGCCCCCCGCCTCGATGGTGAGCACCGGGGTGCCGGAACCCGCAACGACAATGTCATCAAGGACGATATGCGGGTTGTCCACCTCGCGCCACGTCTCGCTGGTCAAGATGCTTCCGTTTGAGTGAATGGCCCCCCGAACCGTTAGCGTCAGGTTCCCGCTCTTGTTCCCCGACGCAGCGGTGACCGTCGCAGTCCCAGCCCCCATTCCCGTCACCCTCCCGTCCCGCTCCACACGCACGACGGAGGGTTCGCTCGAACTCCAGGTAACGTCGTCAAGCACCACCGGCTGGCCACGGCTGTCTCGCCCCGCGGCGGTCAACGCGAGCACTTCATTGACAGCGAGAGTGCTCTTGCTCCCCGCGACGGTGATGGTGGTGTCCGTAGGCGTGGGCCTGGGAGGGGGCGGATCATCTTCCTTGCCAGAGTCGGCGCCACAGCCAGCAATGAAGAGGGAAACGAGCAAACAACGCATACGCGAAGCGCGCATGGCACTTCCTCCAAAGGGTGAGTATTGCGCGCATCTGTATCGGTGCGGGCTACGTGGAGACTCAAGCCCTATCCGGCCTTCCAGGCGGAGAGTGGAAAGGTGGCTAGTGGTTTTCCACGAGGCGCAACGCTCTCAGTCCTGCGCCCCCCAGAACGCGGCGATCAACTGGGCTCGGCTCTGATTGCCAGACTTCTTGAGGATGTCCGTGATGTGCACCTCCACCGTGCGCTCGGCGCACCGGAGGCGGTTCGCGATGTCCCGGTTCGAGATTCCCTGAACGACAAGCTCCAGGACCTCGGCCTGGCGGGCCGTGAGCGCCCCGTGCCAGGCAGGGAACCGTCTGCGAGCCCCCGTGGCGCTCTTTCCTCGAGGCATTCTCAGGAGCGCACTGACCTCCGCCTGGAGATGGGAGATTCGTTCCAGCATCAGCAGGTGGGCCTGGCTGGCCACCTCGCTTCCGAGAGCGAAGGCCGTTCGGGAGGGCGGGAGCAGGAACCGATAGACGGCTCGACGTGGCGCGAGCTCCAACTCCACCTGAGCCCGGGGCAGGCCGATGAGCCGCGGCGAGTTCGCGAGCGAGGCGCTGCAGATGCGGAAGAACGCCGGCGAATCGCGCCAATCATCCGGCAGCGAAAGTTCGAGCTGGAGCCGATCCGGCCCGAGCAGCTTGCTCCGGACCATTATCCGAGGATGCGCCCAACTCCCGACGGAAATCACCAACCGGAGGAGCTGAAGAGGCGAAAGCACCCGTCGGGCCACCGCCAGTATCTCGGGGATTTGCTCGTTCACCGCCAGGGCGAACTGCTCGACGCCCCCCAGCGGACTCCATGCTTGTTCGATCCGGTCGTTGAATTCGCAGAAGGCATCCCAACTGATTCTACGAAGCGGTCCGGTCAGCTCGCGCTCCTCGACGGACGGCCTGCCCAGGAGCGTCGCGCGAGGGACTCCATGGCGTTCGGAGACGTACAGCCCAGCCTTGATGACAGAGATAGGGACGTGATTCAAGACGAAGAGCTGAGTGTCAGTCTCGGTTCAGAGAAACGGGGGCACCCTATTACTCCCCGAGGGACTCTACAAATTTGTGCGCCCCCAGTGCCCGAGATAGGTAAGCGTTCAGGGGGGGGCTGGGCGGTTGAAGAAGGAGCAGGCCATCAGCCGGCGGGAGGCTTGTCGCTCGCTGACGCGGCGTGGGACATGAGACACGGCCTGTCGTGGCCGAGGTCGACCCCAAGGATGCGCGCATCGCGGAGCTCGAGCGTCAGGTCGAGGAGCTGACTCGACTGGTGCGGGAGCTCCGGGAACAGTTGCGGCGGAACTCGGGCAACTCGAACCGGCCACCGTCGAGCGACACGCTGGGGCAGCGGACCGAGCGGCGCAGGCAGTGCGGGAGTGGGAAGAAGCGCGGCGGTCAGCCGGGACACAAAGGCCTGACACGCGCGCTTGTTTCCGAGGAGAAGGTGAGCGAGTTCAAGCACCTCTTCCCGTCCGAGTGTGAGAATTGCTGGGTTCCCCTCTCACGCGATGGCGGCACGCGGGGGCTGACGAAGAAATGCAGCTCGCGGCTTGTCTCGGTGCTGTTCGGCGTAACGACAGAACGCTCTCGAGCCAGCGCCAACACACTCCTGGCGTGCGGCAGGTAGTGCTGCACGCCAGGGAAGTGCTTCACGTCAAATGCCCAACCACGTCGTTGCTCTTCTCGGACATGGCCTGCTTCCTCCCCACTGTCCGTGCGCGAATCGCACAAGGGCTCTGCCCGCGCCTCATCCAGCACGTCTTTGCTACCCACGACGCACAGCCTCTCGCACACCGCGGAGTGCGAGGGCCCCCGGTTGCCCGTGAGGGTCAGGACATGGCCTCCCCCGGCCTTCACGATGCCGTCGGCCAGTGCGCCCGTCAGGAGGTTCGCGTCGCCTGTTACCACGGTGTCGGTCAACTCCAGCAGGCTCAGCAGGTCCGCGGCTGCGTCGATGACCAGAATCCCGCGTTCTTTGATTCTCCCAACACGACTCAGGTCCACCCCGCCGACCCCATCCTTTGGTGCTTGAGAATGCCTCCAAGCACAAGTTCCGTTCGTCATTAAGCCTTCCGGCACGACGCCCACCGGACGGTTACGAAGGAAGAGGGACAGATGTCTGCTGCCCAGCCGAGGCGACATCTTTCCTGACACAGGGGGCTACCGGTTGGTAGGGCCCTTCGTTCAGCTCCTCGGGAGGGATTCGAACCCTCGACCCCGCGGTTAACAGCCGCGTGCTCTGCCAGTTGAGCTGCCGGGGAATGCGATACCTCCGGAGGGATTCGAACCCTCGCCACCCGCTTAAGAGGCGGGTGCTCTACCGATGAGCTACGGAGGCGTGGTGTCTGAGTGGCAGGATTTGAACCTGCGGCCTCACGGATCCGAACCGTGCGCTCTGGCCAGACTGAGCTACACCCAGAAGTGAAGTTGGCTGTGATTGGGAACGCTGGGGGTCGAACCCAGCAGGGCCGGAACGACAAAAGGCCGGGTTCCCTGATGGGAGCCCGGCCTCCGCGGCGCATGCCGCGTCCGTATCAGGTACGCGTGCGTCAGCGGGAGTCGGGCGGACTCTTGGAATTCGCGCGGAGACCGCCAGAAAGAGACGGGGCCGCGTCGATGTTGAGCCACGGGCTGCTGGGATACTGGGCGCTCTTCAAGAACTTCTGCGAAGTCATCGTCATGGCATCACGCCCCTTTCTTGGGTGAAATGACGCGCTGAAAATTCACTCCTGACAGCCCGCGGCGCTGCATCTTGTGAGAGACACGGGGCCGCTCAGTCCTGCGTCGGCTCGGAGTCGAGGCGTGCACGCTCGAGCGCTCTTCCGATATACGCCGGGGCGCTCCCCGCGGAATCACACGAATGCGCGACTGAACGACCGACCTACCTCCCGGCCGCGAGGACTCTCTCAATCTTCAACTGGTCCGAAAATTGGAGAGCAGACCACGTCGGCTATGAGACGGAGCGCGCGTTCACAGCGCGCGTTCACCAAGGTCTTCAAGCGTCACTTCAGCGAGACGCCAGGCGCGTATCGGCGCCGAGTCCGGCGCATGCGACCGTGAGTCACTGGGACAGGACCGAACTCAGGTTCACCAGCGAATCACGGCGGGTGCCGTGCTTCACGAAGTCCTGAATGGCGCGGGCCAGTGTCGCGGAGAGCAGCCCCAGCAAGGGGAGGTGTGCGCCTCCTTCGCAGGTGGCCTGGCCCTGGGCGTCCTCGGCATCCGGGGTGAAGCGCTCATCCCATCGCACCAGCCCGAAGGTGCCATCGGCGCTCACCGCGCCGTGGACAAGCGGCTTTCCCGTCTGGTGCGCGTAGTCGATGAGCACCTGCCGGCTGTGCTGGTTGTCCATGCAGTCCACCAGCAGGTCCGCGCCACCGCAGAGAGCCTCCGCGTTGTCTCGGGTGAGCCGCACGCCGTGGGACTCCGCCTTCACCCCGTGCAGGTTGAGGAGTTGGAGCTTGAGCGCCTCAGCCTTGTTCTTCCCGACGGAGGGCTTCACGTAGGCCTGGGCGAGCAGGTTCTTGGACTCGACCCGGTCGAAGTCGACGAAGACCAGGGTGGCCTCCAGGTTGCGGCACAGCACCGCCGCGGTGGAGCCGATGGCGCCCACGCCACAGAAGAGGATTCGCATGGCGGTGTCTCACCGGGCCCCGAAGGGGACCTTGGGGCGCAGGTAGATGCGCTCCTCACCCCGCGCGCCCCGGAACCGGTCGACGACGAAGTGGGCGAACGCGTCGTCGCGAAGCTGGCTCAGGTGAAGGCCGGGCACTCCGCCCGAACGAACCAGCTCCGTCGCGATGCGGCGGATGTCGGTGTCCGGCACGGGGCCGTCCAGCTCCACCGGGACGTCCGCGGACATGCCGTCGTAGGTGATGTTGAGCGTGGCCATCGTCGTGTGCGCCTCCTCACGCGCCCGGCGGAGCGCGAGGGTGCGCCCGGTGGGACTCACGCCGGGACGGCGATGGGGGCAGGCGCCTGACGATATCGGCCGGCGGCGTTGCCAACAGGGCCCGGCTCCCCTCACGGGAAGCCGGGCTGCCAGGGAAGACGCCTACCGCGGCTCGCTGCTGCTGACCACTGCGGGCTTGGGAAGGAAGTCCTTGAGCTGCACGACGGGCAACCCCGGGAGCGCGGTGATGAAGCCCGAGTACGCCATCAGGTTGGGCGAGCACCAGCCCGGGTTGGACACCGTGTTCTCGGTGGCGTTGGTGAACACCGCATTGGCGACCGCCTCGGGCTTCGCCATGGGGTTTACCTCGAGGAACAGCGCGGCCAGTCCCGTCACGTGAGGGGTTGCCATGGAGGTGCCGCTCAGCTCCCGGCTCTCGCGGTCGCCGTAGTGCCAGGAGGACTTGATCTTGTTCCCCGGCGCGAAGACGTCCACGCAGTCCCCCCAGTTGGAGAACGTGGCGCGCTTGTCCTTGCTGTCGGTGGCGGCAACGGTGATGGCCTCTGGCGCACGGGCGGGGGAGTGCTTGCAGGCGTCGTTGTCCTCGTTGCCCGCAGCGACGACGTAGGTGACCCCCGCGGCGATGGAGCGGCGGACCGCGTCGTCGAGCGCCGGGTCCTCGTCGCTGCCCAGGCTCATGTTCGCGACGGCGGGCGAGACGTGATTCCGGGTCACCCAGTCGATGCCCTCAATGACGCCAGAGGTGGCGCCGGAGCCGTCACAGCCCAGCACGCGGACGGAATGGACAATCGCGTTGCGGGCCAGGCCGTAGGATGCGCCCGCCGCCGTGCCCGCGACGTGTGTCCCGTGGCCGTTGCAGTCATTGCCCCGCATGCTGTCGCCAATGGCGTCGTAGCCGATGGAGGCCCGGCCACCGAACTCCCGGTGCGAGAAGCGCACACCGGTGTCCAGGATGTAGATGTGCACGCCCTGGCCCGTCGCGGTGAAGGTGTAGACCTTGTCCAGCGGGAGCTTGCGCTGGTCCATCCGGTCGATGCCCCACGTGGGCCCCTGCTGGCTTTCGGCGATTTTGACCACGCCATTCTCTTGCACGTAGTCCACTGCGGGGTCGTTCGCCATGGCCCGCGCCTGGGCTTCCGTCATCTTGGCCGCGAAACCACGCAACGCATTCTCATACATCGCGAATGCGGTGCCACCGTACGCCGTGGTGAGGCTCGTCGTGGCTTGCTGGACCTCGACCTGTTCGAGGCTTTGTGCGGGTGACTTCAGGACGACAATGTACTCACCCGGAATCTTCTTTCGGACGGTGATGAACTTGCCGGTCTGCTTCTGGCCCATCGTGGGCCTGCTGGCCGTGCGGTCCTTGCAGGGCACCTGCCGCGATGCGCATGCCCCCATCAGCAACATCATGCCCACGGAGACGAACAGCTTCAGTGTGTGTCGATTCATGTTTTACCCAGAGGAAATTGGTTGTGATGGGTAAAACGGGTGTACATCAAAAACGGCTTATTCATGAATCAACCCGGAGGGATGAGCCAGCGGTCCGTGATTGAACATGCCATGGCGCTCCAAGGCGCGATGTCTGGCCATGACCTACCACGGACGAATGGTGGTTCCCCATACGTACAAGACTGTTTCCAGTGGACGTTTCCCGGGGCGCGACAGGATGTCGTTGATGCCCATCTCTCGTGCCGCGTTCACCAGGTGGGCATGCCACGTGCCATGCGTGTCGGAGAGTCGCGTCGCGGCGATGGCCAGCGCGCTCGCGCCCACGGAGTAGCCGCCAAAGACGAGCGGACCGCTGGCGGAGTCCTCCTTCCCCTTCACTCCGCGAGGCCACTCCCGGCAGGCCGCCAGCGGTAGGAGCGAGCCCGCGGGCCGAGCGCAGTAGTCCCGCACCAGGGTGGCGGTGAAGGTTCCCGCGGCGGGATGCGCGGCCATGGCGAGGAAGGCGCCCGTCCACGCGAGCGTGGTGGCCCGTTGCGTACGTTCCACGACGAGTCCCTTCGCGTCGACCTGGGTGGGAAAGCCCGAGGGCAGGGCGGACAGTTCCACCAGTCGCGCGATGAGCCGCTCTGCCGCGGCCTCGGAGGGCGCATGGCCTCGCAGCCGGCCATGGAGCAGCAGGGCCGCGGCGGCCGGCGCGCTGTCACACGGCCAGATGGAGGTACTGAAGCTGGGCAGCAGCAACTGGTGTTCGAGCGCCTTCACGACCTGGCTGGCCAGGGCATCGAAGAGCGCCGTGGACGCAGCGTCCTGCATGCCCGCGCGTTCGATGCCCGCGAGCATCAGCAGCACGTAGCCCCGGTAGAGGATGCTCCGTGGCAGGGCGTGGCCCAGGACGACGTCCGTCCCACCGCGCATGAAGGGGGCCCTGGCCCGTCCCAGCGCGTCCGCGAGGAGCGCATGCAGTCGTCGCTGCGTGTCTGGCAGGGGATGGCCGTCCAGCGCCGCCTGAACGAGGATGAAGGACAGGTGGCCATCGCAGAGGAGCTGTGACTCGACGAAGCGGCGCTTCGCATCGCCGAGCAACGTCGTCTCGCACCCCTCGCCGAGGATGCGCTGTTCCAGTGCGTCCAGCGCGGGTGCGGAGAGCTGTCCGTGTCCCTGGGATGCGGAAGGAGGACGGGGCGGCGCATGGTCGCTACCTGCCGGGCTCTCCGTTCTTGCGGTGCCGGCCAGGCATGCACAGAGCGCCAGAAGGGGAAGGCCCGTCCGGCGGAAGCGGGCGTGGGTGGGTCGTGGCATGGGCGGAGAGCTGAGCACGCACGCGTCCGCCAAGGTCATCCGGTGGGCTCGGTGGTCGCCAGGACAGGCTCAGCGGTTTCTATTCGCGCGTGGAGGGTCGCGGGTTCCAGAGGGGCGCGGCCAGTTCACCAGTCCACGCTGAAGGGACGTCATGGGTTGCCCTTGAGGTCAGAGCCTTCAGATTGGCAGTGGAGGTTGCGTGTGCATGGCGCTTCAGCCCGAGGTGAGCCGGTGGGAGGTCACGCCTTCGGAGGCGGTGGAGCTGCAGCGCCGGCTGCGTGAGCAACTGGTGCTCCGGCCGCCCCCTGGGCTGAAGGTGGAGCGCATCGCGGGCGCGGACATCTCCACGGAGAAGGGGAAGGACACCGGCTTTGGTGGGTTCGTCGTCCTGGACGTGGAGACGTTGGCGCCGGTGGCCCAGTCTGGGGCCGCGGTGACGTTGCACTTTCCCTACGTGCCGGGCCTGCTGTCCTTTCGCGAGTTGCCCATCATCGCCGCTGCCTGGGAGCGGCTCACGGTGCGCCCCGATGTGGTCATCTTCGATGGACAAGGCACCGCCCATCCCCGGCGCATGGGGATTGCGTGTCACGGAGGGTTGCTGTTCGGCGTGCCCTCCATCGGCTGCGCCAAGTCCCTGCTGGTGGGGACGCACGGACCGCTGGGCGAGGCGAGAGGCTCCACCGCGCCCCTCATGCACCGGGGCGAGGTCGTTGGCATGGCGGTGCGCACGCGCAAGGGCGTGCAGCCCGTCTACGTGTCCCCGGGCCACCTGATGGACCTGCCCACGGCGGTGGAGCTGGTGCTCAAGGTGAGCCCGAAGTACCGCGAGCCGGAGACCACGCGGTATGCGCACCGGCTGGTCAACGCACTCCGTCGCGCGGACGGAGAGGCCGCCGAACTGGAGTAGGTGCCCGGCCCCTGATTTTGACCGCCGTCCCAACCGACTCTATGTCCGGAGGTGGCTCCATCGCTTGGGGCCTCAAGGAACGGCAGCTCGGGCGTCTGTCTCCCTGGCCGCCCTTCCCGCCAGCCCATACTGGCGGTAGCACCTCAGGCCGCGAAAAGGGGCTGGGGCCAGGGCGGGAGATGTCATTGGGAGCGCCAATGCGGAGGTTGTCGTCACCTTGGAGTGAGCTGGCGTCGCATTACGCCGTGGTGGTGGTGGGCTCGGGGTATGGAGGGGCCATCACCGCCAGCCGGTTGGCACGCGCGGGCCAGCAGGTCTGTGTCCTGGAGCGAGGCCGGGAGCTCCTGCCCGGTGACTACCCGCGCACGGACGCCGAGTTCATGTCCGAGTTCCAGGTTCACTTCGACCCCGAGGCCGCCGCCGACGTGGGCAGTCCGACGGCCTTGTTCGAGCTCCACCGGGGCGGGGACGTATCCGTCGTCACGGGCTGCGGCCTGGGTGGGACGTCGCTCATCAATGCCAACGTGGCCATGCGGCCGGACCCTCGGGTGTTTCTGGACGCACGTTGGCCGGACGCGTTCCGCGTCGACGTGGACGGCTTGCTGGAGGACGGCTTCGCCTGGGCCGAGCACATGCTGCGGCCGTTGCCCTATCCGGAGTCCGCGCCGCCGCTGGCCACGTTGTCGGCGCTGGCGAAATCGGCGGAGAAGCTGGGCGGCACCTTTCGCCGGCCGCCCCTGGCCGTCACCTTCGAGGAGGGCGTCAACGCCGCGGGGGTGCGTCAGGGCGCTTGCACGTTGTGCGGTGACTGCATGACGGGCTGCAACTTCGGCGCGAAGAACTCCGTGCTGATGAACTACCTGCCGGACGCGCACCGCCATGGGGCGAAGCTCTTCACCGAGGTGGGCGTGCGCTACCTGGCGCGCGAAGGTGCCCGGTGGCGCGTGTACTACCGGCCGATGAACGCCGGCCGCGAGCGCTTCGATGCGCCAGACCTGTGGTTGACCGCCGACCGCGTCATCCTCGCGGCAGGGACCATGGGCACCGCGGAGCTCCTGCTTCGCTCGAAGGCGCTGGGGCTGTCCCTCTCCGGGCGTCTGGGCCAGCGTTTCAGCAACAACGGGGACGTGATGGCGTTCGGCTACAACACGGACGTCCCTGTCCATGGCGTGGGTCTGGGCGAGGCGCCCTCCGCGGGGCGCGAGCCCGTGGGCCCCACCATCAGCGGTATCATCGATGACCGGGCCACGCTGCGGCAGGAAGACGGGATGATCATCGAGAACGGCGCGATTCCCGCCGCGCTCGCGCGTCCCGTGACGGCGCTGCTCGCCGCTGCGTCGGCCATCGCCGGGCAGGACACGGACCGGGGCGTCATCGACCGAGTTGGGGAACTGGCGCGCATCGCGGACAGTGCCGTGCGCGGGCCGTACCACGGGGCCATGCGCAACACGCAGACGTTCCTCGTGATGTCCCATGATGACGGCGCGGGTGAACTGCGCCTGTCGGGCGACCGGGTCCGCGTCCACTGGCCGGGCGCGGGGCGGCAGGCCGTCTTCACGCGGGTGGATGAACGCCTGCGCCGCGCCACGGAGGCGCTGGGCGGAACCTTCGTGCGCAACCCGCTCTGGAACAAGCTCACCGGCCACGAGCTTCTGTGTACCCATCCCCTGGGCGGGTGCGCCATGGGCGAGCGCGCGGAGGAGGGCGTGGTGGACCACGAGGGCCGCGTCTTCGCGGGGCCCGAGGGCACGGAGGTCCACGAGGGCCTCTACGTCAGCGACGGCTCCGTGATTCCGAGGCCGCTGGGCATCAACCCGCTGCTCACCATCTCCGCGGTGGCGGAGCGCACCGTGGCGCTGATGGCCCGGCGGCACGGTTGGAGCGTGGACTACGCGCCGGTTCCGGAGGCCCCGGGGCCGCGGCCCACGCAGCCCCTGGCCGTGCAGTTCACCGAGACCATGTACGGCTACATCTCCGCGGGGGCCGACGAGGACTTCCTGCGAGCCGGGGACCCCGCGCGCAGGGACACGTCGCCGTTTCGCTTCATCGTCACAGTGGACTCACGGGACTTGGAGGAGACGCTCGCGCATCCGCTGCACCCCATGCAGCTGTCGGGCTGCGTGGTGGCGCCCGTGTTGTCCTCCCGTCCGATGACGGTGGAGCAGGGCGTGCTGCACCTGATGACCCACGAGGGCGCTCGTCCTGGCGGACGGCGGATGCGCTACCAACTTCCGCTGGTCTCAGAGTCCGGCGAGCGCTTCTTTGTCGACGGCTACAAGGACGTCCATGACGACGACGGTCCGGACCTGTGGGTGGATACCACGCGGCTCCTGGTGTCCATCTACCGTGGCGAGAACGCCTCGGGGCCCTGCATCTCCCGGGGTTACCTGCGGCTGAACGCCAAGGATTTCGCCGTGCAGCTCTCCACCCTGCGGGTGCTCCATGCCCAGGGCACGGTGCAGCGGCTGGCCGCGCTCGCCCGCTTCGGACGTTTCTTCTTCGGGGAACTCTTCGAGACGTACGTGCGCAGCAAGGCTGCGTAGCGAGCGGGGAGGCGGCGGCACGGACTTCGTGCCGCTGCGTCGTGCTCCTTATGGATGGCGTGGGCACCGTGAGGCGCACACGCCATTTCATGAAGGAAGGACAGCCCATGCCCAATGACCGTGAGCAGGGAAAGGGCGCTCCGCAGGGCAGCGAGCGTCAGACCAGCCGCCGGGATACACCCATCGAGGTCCGCAGGCGGCTGCGGCACGAGTCACGCACCAGCCAGACGTACACGGCCTTCATCAATCATCTGTGCGAGCGAGGCGGCATGTCACCCGCCGTGGCAGAAAAGGCCGCGGTGTCCGTCCTCTGCGCTCTGGAACAGCGAATCCTCAGTGAGGAGGCAAGCGACCTGGAGGACCAGCTTCCTCGCAAGCTGACCATGTTGCTGCACCGCTGTGAGAAGCACGAGGAAGAGCTGCCTCCCAAGTTCCACCGCGAGCACCTTCTGCGTCGGGTCGGGGAGGACCTGAGCCTTCACCCAGACGCGGTGGAGCCGGTGGTGCGCGCGGTGATGGATGCCGTCCGCCACCAGATAACCGAAGGGGAGTCCGAGGACGTCATGGGCCAGCTTCCGCCGGACATCCGCGACCTCTGGACGCGCACCGTCTGAAGACTCAAGCGAGGCCGCTGGGGGTATGGCGGATGCCAGAGGCGCTGCGAAGCGCCTCCGCCCACCATGGCTCGGCCGCCACCAGGACGTCCCGGCCTCGCAGCCGCGCCACCATGCCCTCGGGCGCCACGACGGAGAAGCGCAGGGGCTTCCCGAGCGCGGAGGTGAGCGCGGCCATGGTGCTCTCATCCTCGGCGGAGAAGCCGAGCGGACCGTCGGGGTGGCTGTGCGCCACCTCTTCAAGGACGTCACGCAGCCGCCAGATGGCTTCCCAGCGGGCGCGTGAGTCGGGCAGTTGATTCGGGCTGTCGGACGCGTCGCACCACAGCACTTCGCCGCCGTGGCCGATGAGCAGGCAGACCTCTCGTGTGGACATGGCCGTCTCCTCAGGCATGCCGGGTCACCACCAGGACATCCGTTTCAATGGCCTCGCGAATGACGGACGGTAGGCTCTCCAGCGTGACATCTCCGTCCGCACCGGCCAGGCAGATGCCTGAGTCCAGGACCTGGAGCGAGTCCGCCGCGACGATGGAGACGAAGCGCTCCCCCATGAAGGCATACGTCACCTCCAGCCGCTGGCCCGCCAGCCGCCGCAAGTCCAGCGGACGCGCGCCCGCGTTCATCAACGCCTGCTGCGCGCGCTGCATGCCATCCTCCCTCGGATTCCCGCGGACGCCCCGCGACTCCAGACGGGCGATGCGCCGCTGGGCTTCCGCAATCAATTCCGCGGACCGGGCCCGTCGCTCGGCGTACTCTCGCTCCTGTTGCGTCCGTGCCGTCTGGGCTTCACGTTCATGGTGCAGACGACGCAGGCAATCCTCCGCCGGAACGCGGCCGCCCTCCGCCACCGCGAGTATCCGGCCTCGGACCTCGGCGGGTGCGAAGCGGATGCCCAGGTCGCGCGAGACACGCTCCAGCAGGGCGTAGCCAAACGCGGCCCGCAGGGGGGCGCTCACGCCCCGAATGTGGGCGAGGGGTTGGTTCTGCTCCAGCGCGAGGCGTGCCGCGCCCTCGGCTTCGCTTTCGAAATCCTCGCCTTCGAAGAGCAGGGCGCCGTCAAACCATCGGCGCGCACTCACCGGCGCCAGGCGCGGCGGCTCCTCCTCCGGCATCAACTCCAGGGGCTCCGCCACGGCGCCTTCTCGCACCAGCCGGCGTCCCCAGGCATGTCCCCGCACGCGCGGCAGCGCCTCCATGCACTCAGGCTCGGAGGGTTCACGCGGCGTGGCGTCTCGTCCCTTCACATCGAAGCGCCACCACCCCGGGGTGACCGGGGTGGTGACACGGAGGCGTCGCGAGGCGGAATCGACGGTGCCACCGCCCAGATACGGCAGCACCACCGACTCCACCTTCCCGAGGAACTTCCGGTAGTCCACGACGCCTCCTCTTTCCTCACTGCGTTGGCTTCACGCCACCTTCAGCAGCGGCGTGCGCATCACCCGCTCCACCCAGCCGGACTGGGCGGTTCCGGGCAGCGTGGGCGCATCCATCAGCGCCTTGAGCACCCGGGGGACTTGGTACGGGTCGTCGAACTGGTCCACGTTCACCTCGCTGAAGGGCACTCGCAGCTGCGCGGCGCAGGTTCGAACCGTCGAGCCCCGCGCATGTGCCACCGACACCATCAGGGCCATCGCCGACACCGGGATACGGAGGTCACGGAATGCCCGGGCGAACTGGTCGCCTGCCTCTCCGGCCTCGTCTCCCACCACGATGACCACCAGCTTCGCGTCCTCCGGCACGCGAACGCCGTCACGATGCAACGCGTGCAGCGCGGACGCGTGCACCGTTCCTCCCGACGCCCGCAGCCCCGCCAGCATGTGCTGGACGGCGATGCGGTTGGCGGCCTTTGGACGCAGCACCGTGCCCAGGGTGTCGAACGCGGCGATGTGCAGCTTGTCCATCGGGAAGCCCGCGAGGATGCGCGACAGCGCCTCCTTCGAACTCTCGATGGCCCCCTCCATGGAGCCCGACTTGTCGATGAGGAACATCACCCGCACGTCGGTCTCCGCCGTCGCCTCCGCCACTGCCTGCCGTGCCGCGTTGTCGCTGGCCTCCTCCAGCTTGCGTCGCAGCACCTCGCTGCGGACGTTCTTCGCGATGTTCAGCGCCCGCTGGTCCGTGGCCGTGTGCACCGCCTTCTCCCAACGCGCGCGGATGGCCGGGTCTGTCAGCAGGCCCAGCTCCTCGAGCGTGGGCGTCATCAGCCGCAGGTCACGGTCCGACAGCGAGGGCAACAGCGCTGCCATGATGGCCGGCGTGAGACCCACGTCCTTCGGCAGCCGGCCCACGACCTCCTTGTAGGAGAGGCGCTCCAGGTCGATCCACTCGCAGATTTCCGCCTCCGACAGGCCGTCGAAGCGCTCGCGCTTGACCAGCGTCAGCCCATTCAGGCCCACCTCGCGGTGGCCCTGCGCGGACTGCTTCTGCTTCCAGCCAAGCACCTCGAAGAAGCCCTGCGCGCGCGGCTTGTAGCCGGCCTTGCGCGCCAGCTTCTTCAGCGTCTCCTTGTAGCCCGCCTTCACCAGACCCTGGAGCATGGGCATGTTGGCCTCACGCGCCGCCAGCCACTTCGACGCTACGCGCTTCCAGCGGCCCAGCGGCGCCTTTCGGGACGCCGGGTCACCAAAGCCCGCATCGCGGTTGAGTTGAGCGATCTCCGGATGCTCCAGCAGCTCCGCCACGCGCAGCACCGCCTTGGGCGTGAGCATGCGCGTCGACTTGCGCTCGTAGTGGAGCACCATCGCCTCGCCGATGGCCCGCCAGTCGTCGTCGTGGAAGGCCACGCCGCCCTGCTCATCGCGCACGGGCTGGCCCGCGTGCTCCTGCACCAGCATGAGCGCGCACGTCGCGACCTTGAGGTCGCGCCAGTCCGTCTGGGTCAGCGCGTACGACGCGAAGTGCGCCATCAACTCGGCGTTGAGCCGGTAGATGTCCAGGAGCTGCCGGTAGAGCTTCACCGCGGCGGGAACGAAGAGGCCCGGCTTCACCGGGCGCCCCTTTTCACGCTGGAACGGCGTGGCGTGCGCCGCCGCGTGCCAGGTGCCATTCACATCCAGGCCAGGCCGGTTGTGCCACAGGTGGGCGGAGCCTCCGAGCACCAGGTCCAGCAGGCGCTCGGCGGGACCGCGCTGCGACTCGGGCAGCAGCGCGTTCGGGTTCTGCGTCTGGGTCATCATGGTGTCTCCCTTGGGACGTGCCGCGGGTCAGGCGCGGGGCGGACCACTCGCGACGAGGCGAGCGGAGTGCACCGCGCGTGGACGCACGGGTGCCTTGCGCTTCAGCGAAGGCGGCCCGTGCGAAGTCAGAATGTGGAGGAAAGGGTGCGCCCGAGTGACGAGGCCATTCTTGGATTAACGGTCCCAGTGCTCTACCGCTGAGCTACGGAGCCACGAATGGCTCCGGCGGGATTCGAACCCGCGACAGCTGTATGGCGTGTTGGGCCCCGTCGGCCGGGCGCGAAATTGATTACGAGAAGACGGACACGTCGCCGTGGACCGGAATCCGGGCCACGTCCTTGCCGCCCCGGTATGTACTCCGGGCCGGCACCGAGACGAGCTCCCAGGTAGGGAGTACCACCGCTGTCAGCGACCGTCCGTAGACGCACCCGGTGTCGATACCCACCGCGTGCTCGGTGACGAGCGGCGCGTCGAAGACGGTGTGGCCGAAGATGACCCGCTCCGGCCCCTTCCAGTGGTGCGTCCAGAAGGTCCAGCCTTCAGGCGCCTTGGATGGCCAGTAGCTCTTGGCCGCTGGGGGCCGGATGCACTGGGCATGGAGCAGGTGGTACGGGTCCTGTTTCTCGACAGGGATGTCCGGCAGCATGCCGGCGTGCACCACGATGGCGTTGTGCTCCGGCAGCCGCAGGTAGCGAGGCAGCTGTGCCATCCAGTCGTAGTACCCGGGTTCGAGCACCCGGCGCGTCTCGAGGTGGTCGGGATGCAACCGCTCGTCCGCCCGGTGGCGCTGCTGGAGGTGCTTCTCCTCGTGGTTGCCGAGGATGGCCTCGTGCCGCATGGCCAGCTCCACGCACTCGCGGCGCTTCGGGCCGCGGTCCACCAGGTCACCCGCGAAGATGATCCGGTCGCTGGAGGTCGCGCCCACCTTGTCGAGCAGCTCCACGGCTTCGTCGTAACAGCCGTGAAGGTCTCCGATGACGATGGTGCGGCGGGACATGACGCGAATCCTCAAGAAGGGAAAAGTTGAGCGCCCGAGTGAAGAAGCCAGTTGGCTGATTCCAGGATCAGTGACGGACCACCCGTCGGCACATGCCCATGGGGCATATGTGTGGAGTCGAACCACGGCTTGTAGGGCCGCTTCGGCCGGGCGCTCGAAAGCGATGGGGGCGAAGACGCGGGCCCCCGCTGTTCCTGACAGGTGATTTTCCGGGGCCCGGTTCCTGACGCCTGCTCTATAAATCCCGTCAGGAACGCCACGCGGCTTTCGTCCGACTTCGCGGGTGCCAATTGTCCGGTGATTCCGCCGGGTTGGCGCTCCCTGCTTGTCTCGGAGGCTGCCTGCGGATGCCAACGTGGTACCTTGCCGCGCCACATCCCCGTAACCCAACATCCCGGGGCGACTTCCCCGGCGCAGCCCCCAGGTCCTTCCGGTGTACGAGCAGCTCACGGATGACGAATTGTTCGCGGAGGTGGTCCGCCGCCGCGCCACTGGCGAGCCCGTTGGAGGCCCGCTCGGGGCGTTGGTGCAGCGGTGGGCCCGACCCTCGCGGTACGTCATCAGCAAGATTCAGGCGAGCTACGGCCGTGGTTCCCCAGCGGACGCGGACGAGCTCTTCCAGGACGCGGTCGGGAAGTTCATCGACCGGGGTCTGGACCAGTTCCGCGGCGTGTCGGAGCAGATGCCCGGCCGGAGCGCGTCTCCCAAGACGTTCTTCCTGCGCATCGTCAAGCACGTGGCCATCGACTTCTACCGGAAGCACCGCGAGGAGCTCGCGGCGCCTCCTTCGGACCCCGATGACGCCATGGAAGAGCCACCCTCCGAGGTGGCTCGCGCCGTCGAGTTCGGGAAGCGGCGTGAAGAGCGCGCCGAAGCCCAGGAGCTGTATTGGGCGGCATTTGCCCGCCTCCAGCAGGAGCACCCGAAGGAAGCTTCGGCTTGGGACCTGTACCACCACGAAGACGTCGAGGATCACGAAGAATGTGCCCGGCGCCTGAACATCACCGTGGTGAACAGCTACAAGCGCGTCAGCCGGGCCCAGGCCTACCTCAAGCTCTACCTGCTGGACCTTCATCGCGAGTCGCATGGGGAGGAAGCGTGAGCCGCCTCCTTCCCCGCCACACCCGGGGTACCCAGGAGGAATGAACCCATGATTGTTGGAGATACGCTGTCCCGCTATTCCGCCCGCCGCTCGCAGCTTCTGTCGGGCACTGCTTCTCCCGGTGAAGTGCTCGAGGCGGCGGGTGACCTGCTGCGCCGCCGCTCCCGGTTGGAGACCGAAGGTGTGGACGCCGCCCTGCGGGGCCTGGGTCGACCTCAGGTGGAAGCCTGGTTGAAGTCGCAGAAGCCGCAGTCGCTGCAACCGGTGCTGCTGAGGGCCGCGGAAGAAGCTGTCGAGGTGGCGCTCGACGGCGGCGAAGAGGCGGACATGTGGCGGGCCTCCGCGCTGGAGGGACTTTCCGCTCGCGACCGGGCCGCCTCCGCCGCACACGCCCTGGCCGTCTGGGAGGGCTTTCACGGGGCCCTCGACGGCGAGTCCGCGCAGCTTCGAGACCGCTTTCTCGCCGCGCTCCAGAGTCTGGACTCAGCACTCCGTCCCCGAGCGCGTTGGTTCATCCCACTCAATCCGCAGCGCCGGCAGGAGCGCGACCTCCTCGAGCCCGCCGAGCAGGACGCCGCCTGGTGGTTCTCCGCGCGCGCCGGCTGCGATGACCTGGTCGCCACCTGGACGGCGACTCCCCAGACGCTGACGGCCCACCTTCAGGAATGCGACGCATGCCGCGCGGACATGGCGGATGCCGCGCCCGTGGACATGCCTCCCCGCCGGCACCTCACCGCGGACGACCTCTGGCGCCTCGACATGGGGCTGCTGTCCGAGGACGAGCGGACCCGGCTGGATGCGCACACGGCGCGCTGCGGCGAGTGTGCCCAGGCCGTGCTGGCGCTGGACGAGGGCGAGGCGGCCATCGAAGAGGCGCTGGACATGGAGGAGGACGGGACGGTGGCCCGCTCCGCGCGCACCTCGCGCGCGCCTGTCTCCCACCGCGCTCACGCCGCCCGCCTGCCGGAGCAGCGCGAGGTGCTGGATGAGCGCCGCGACTTTCGCGTGGTGCTGGTGCGTGAGCGTCAGCGCGTGCGCCTGCTGGTGCAGCCCCTGACTGGACGGACCGTGACGGCGGCGGTGTTCCTGAGCCCCGGCCGTCCCTCGCTCAAGCCGGCCCATGGGCCGGAGGGCATCGCCTTTGATTTGACGTCCGCGTCGTCCACCGGCGCGCGCTCTGCCCACCTGTCCGTGCAGGCGGGGAGCGAAACCCTGGAGCGCGACTTCGCCTTCTGACGGGAGGTCCCCGTTTCACGCCGGGGCCCGTGGTCACGGGCCCTCCGCGCTCAGGGTGACATGGGGATTGCGGTCCGCTGCGTGTCGAGCGCCTGACGGCTGCGCACGGGGGGCTGCGGAATGGGAATGCTCCCCGCCGGCAACGTGGGGCTGAAGCCATTCACCAGGAGGGCGATGATGAGCTGCGCGTTGGGTGGGCGGGTGCCGAGCGCCGCGCCGCAGATGTCCAATTGGTCCAGCACCCGGGGGCCCTCGGTGCGCTGGTAGCGGTTGCACGTGGCGCCCACCTGCGGGTCCAGGTGTCGCGCCATCTCGCGCATGTTGCGGCCCCAGCGCATGGTGAGCTTCTCTGGCGTGAGCTGGATGTTGACGGGCTCCTCACCCCACGTCCCCTCGATGAGGGTGCGCCGTCCACCGGCCTTCAGCTTCAGCTCGAGCGCGCGCTGTCCCAGCGTGCCCGTCACCGCGATGCCGTGCTCGTAGACCTCCTCGCCGAGGATGCTCACCCAGACGCCGTCCTTGCGCCGGGTGTACGGCTTGTCCGCGGCGATGCGGCCGTGGTTGAACCAGACGTCGCCCACGCGGCCCAGTGGCAGTTGGTCGTTCTTCGCCACCGGCGCGGGTTCGTCCTCCAGTCCTGAAGGCCCGGCCGCGGCCACCACCGGCCGTGAGGCCAGCAGGTCCGTCACCGGCACGGACGTGTCGACGATCTCGAAGCGCACGCCGTCCAGCCAGGCCTGTCCCGTGCCGCTCATGATGAGGCCGGCCATGATGGTGGTGGCTTCCTTCGGGACGTCCAGCACCACGTCGTAGCGCTTGCAGCCCGCGGTGCCCACCAGGGCGCGCGACTGCATGTTGTCGAAGGCCAGGGGCTGCTTCGGGTCGGGCCCTTCCACGCGCATCCATAGGCCAGCCCAGCCCTCCACGTCCTTGATGCGGAGCGCGCCGGAGAAGCGCAGCCGCTTGCCCCGAAAGTCGTGCGCGCCGAAGGCCTGCATGAAGGTGCCGTAGCCATTCTCATCCGGCGACAGCGAGCGGAGGTAGGCGCTGCGGTTGCCTTCGCACGTGGCGCTGCTGTCCACGCCGGCCTCGTAGCGCTTGGGGGCGCTCTCCGTCACATACCAGCCGACTGGCAACTTCTGGGCGCCTTCCGACGGCTGCGCACCGGCCCCGGTGGAGGCCAGCGCGAGCAGAAGGGCGGCGAGTTTCTTCCGGAAGTCCATGACGGGAATCCTCACAGCGACACGGGGCGGCGCGCGCTCAGCGCACCCTCGGGGAGGCCAGTGCGGGCCTCATAGCGCGGGACTTCACCCGTGCCCCAGGGATATTGGACGAGCAGCCCACGCTCCTCGGCCGCCTGGGTGCAGGAAGCCTGTGTGGCCAGGTCCGGGCACGCCACGACGATGGACTGAGGCTCGGCGACCTCCGTCTCCAATTCCACCGAGGGCGGCTCGACATGAAGGGCCAGCGTCCTGGGCGCGTCGGAAGTTTGCCGTCCACCGGGCAACACGACGAAGGCCCAGGCCGCCGCCGCGGCCAGTGCGGCACCGGCCAGGCCGGCCGTGAGACGTCGAGTCTCCCAGCGGGCCGGGCGGAGGACGTGGACGGCGGGCGCATAGGTGTTGGCGACTTCGTGGAGTTGCTCCGACAGCAGGGCTTCTTCCTGGAGCAGGCGGGCGCACGGATCACATTCCAGCGTGTGTGCCTCAAGGCTCGCGGCCTTCTCTGGTGCCAGCGCCCCCAGGATGTACTGCTCCGCGGAGTCGCGGGTGAGGTGGGGCTTAAGCATGGGTTTCCTCCTCGAGCGCGGTGCGCAGCTTCTTGCGGACCTCGCACAGGATTTGCCGCACGCGCTGGACCGACAGGCCAACGCGTGAGGCGACTTCGGCATGAGGGAGTTCCTGGCCGTCACAGGCCAGGAGGAAGACGTTTCGTGCGCTGGGAGACACCTGCGCCAGCGCGGCATGGGCACGGGAGAGTTGCTCCTCGGACAGCAGGCGCCGCTCGGCGGACACCGACGGGTCCACCGGGTGGTGACGCTCCGGCAGTTCATCCACCGCCCCGGCAATGGACTCGCGACGGGCCCGTCGTGCGTCGTCCGCGGCCAGGAAGGCCGCCTGGGTGAGGGCGAGGTTGGGCAGGCGAAGCTCCGTCAGCAGCCCGCGCTGCTGTTGCTGGATGAGCCGCGCCCAGGTCTCCTGGGCCAGCTCTTGCGCCCGGTCCACCCGGACGCCACGTGCGAGCAGCGATACCACGACCCGCCGGTGATGGCGTGCGACCAGCGCGTCCCAGGCCGCCCTCTCACCCGCCAGGGCGCGCCGCGCGAGGAGGGCTTCGTCCTCCCCGGGCGCCGTCGCCTCGGCCGGCTCGTCGGCTTCCTTTGACAATCGCAGCGTCGTCATCCGCAGGCCCTGCACGGCTGCACTCATGCCGTCTTCCCGTCGCTCAGAGGCGTCCGGGGAGCACGCCTGCTCCCCAGTGTCCCCAGAACGTGTGTCCGGCGCGGACATATCGATGGGGGCAGGGAAGATGTGGGGCGGGGTGGGCAAGGGTCAGTTGACGGCGGGACTGTCTCCCGACGCCCAGCGGAGGTTGGAGAGCTTCACCACGCCCTGGCAGCGGCCGCACACACGGCCTTCACCGTCGTACACCCGGGCGGTGGCGAAGAGGAGGGACACCGTCTGGCTGTCGATTTCAGACTCCACGCGCAGACTGTCGCCGGTGACAGCGCGCTCGAAGCTCATGGACAACTGCACGGTGGCGCAGCGCCGGCCTGGGTCCACCAGGGCGCCGGTGCAGCCCACGGCGTAGTCGAAGAGGGCGGCGAGGATGCCTCCGTTGACGGCGCTGGCACTGCCGGCGCCGCCCCGGTGTTCGGGCCGAAGTTCGGGGATGGTGACGACCACCTTCCGGCCTTCCGGGAAGCTGAGTTGCGCGCCGAAGAGGCGCAGGGTGAGGCTCTGGGAGAACTGCTCGGCGTAACGGTCCAGGTCAGCCTGGGAAGGCCTCGTAGGGGCGCCGGACGTGGAGTCGGACATGGAGGCGCACCATTATATAAGCGCACCACATGCCTTGGGGGCCGGGCGGCCGGGCGGGACTGCGGAAGGGCGCCCATTGGTGGGGGAAAGACGTTAGAAGCATGGGTTCCCTCCCGAATGTCTCCCGCGAACCCACACGAATCCGCCCTCCTCGAAGACCTCAATGCGCCACAGCGCGAGGCCGTGTTGCATGGTGACGGCCCCCTGCTCGTCCTGTCAGGGGCGGGCAGCGGCAAGACGCGCGTCATCACCCGGCGCGTGGCGTATCTGGTGAAGGTCCACAACGTCTACCCGTGGCGCATCCTGGCCGTCACCTTCACCAACAAGGCGGCGCGGGAGATGCGCGAGCGCCTGGTGCACTTGCTGGGGGCCCAGGCGAACGAGCTGGTGGTGAGCACCTTCCACTCGGCGGCGGCGCAGATTCTCCGCCGCGAGGCGGAGCACGTGGGGCTCACCCGCTCCTTCGTCATCTACGACGACTCGGACCAGCTCAACGTGGTGAAGCGCGCCATGCGCGAGGCGGGCATCGAGTCCATGCAGCCGCGCGAAATCCTCCACCGCATCGACCAGGAGAAGAACGCGGCCCGGCTGCCGGAGCACATGCAGGTCGCGCCCGGCGACGAGCGGGGCCAACTGGTGCGCAAGGTGTACGCGGCCTACCAGGAGCGGCTGCGCGCGGCCAACGCGGTGGACTTCGGAGACCTGCTGCTCCTGCTGGTGACGCTGTTCCGCACCCGGCCGGACGTGCTGGAGAACTACCGGCGCCGCTTCCATCACGTGATGGTGGATGAGTTCCAGGACACCAACCCGGTGCAGTACGCGCTGCTGAAGCAGCTGGCGCCGCCCCCTTCCGCCAACCTGGTGGTGGTGGGAGACGACGACCAGTCCATCTACCGGTGGCGTGGCGCGGACGTGGACAACATCCTCGGCTTCCCGCGGCAGTACCCCGGCGCGAAGGTGGTGAAGCTGGAGCAGAACTACCGCTCCGACCAGAACATCCTGGACGCGGCGCACGAGGTCATCCGGAAGAACACGCGGCGCATGGAGAAGAAGCTCTGGTCCGAGCGCCAGCGGGGCCAGACGCTCAACCTGATGCTCAACCGCGATGAGCGGGCCGAGGGGCAGGAGGTGGCGCGGCAGATTCTGGCGCTGCAGCGGGAGGGCTTCATCAAGCTCTCCAGCATGGCGGTGTTCTACCGGGCCAATGCGCAGAGCCGCGTGCTGGAAGAGGCGCTGCGCCTGGCGCGCGTCCCGTACACCCTGGTGAGCGGACGCAGCTTCTATGACCGGGCGGAAGTGCGGGATGCCTCCGCGTATCTGCGGCTGATGGTGAACCCGCGCTCGGACGCGGACCTGCTGCGCATCATCAACATCCCGGCGCGTGGCATCGGCGACACCACGGTGGAGCGGGTGACGGACTTCGCCAACTCGCGCGGCGTGAGCCTCTATGAGGCCTTGTCCCAGCCGGAGCAGATTCCCTCGCTCAATGGCGCCGCCGTGAAGCGGCTCAAGGGCTTCCGCAACCTGCTGGAGTCCCTGACGGCCTTCGCCCAGACGAACGAGGAAGCAGCGGGCGCGGTGGACCAGATGCTGCGCGAGACGAAGCTGGTGGAGACGCTTCAGGCCGAGGGCAGCGACGAGTCTCAGACGCGCGCGGAGAACCTCCGCGAGTTCCTGGGCGCGGCGCAGGAGTTCGACCTGAACCGGGCCGCCGCGGCGGTGGCGGCTGCGGCGAATCCCCCCAGCGACGTTCCTCCCGAAGTGGACGCGGCTCCGCTGACGGCGGACGTGCCGGCGCTGCAGGCCTTCCTGGAGCAGATTTCGCTGGTGGGCGAGGCGGACGCGGAGGTGGGCGAGGGCCGGGTGGCGCTGATGACGCTGCACGCGGCCAAGGGCCTGGAGTTCGACGCCGTCTTCCTCACCGGCATGGAGGAGAACGTCTTTCCGCACTCGCGCGCGGTGAAGTCGGAGTCCACGTTCCTGAACGAGGTCGCCTCGACGGATGGGGAGCCCTCGGAGGAGATGGCCGAGGAGCGGCGCCTCTGCTACGTGGGCTTCACGCGTGCGCGAAAGCGGCTCTTCGTGAGCCTGGCGCAGTGCCGCTCGCTGTTCGGTGAGTTGCGCTACAACGCGCCCAGCCGCTTCCTGCGGGACGTGCCGCCGGCGCTGTTCGGCATCAGCGAGCAGGAAGTCCCCGAAGCGCCTCGACCCATGGTGCCCTCGACGCCGCGCAAGCGGACCTGGGATGAGGACGACGGGCCGCGCATCGACCGCTCGTACTCGCAGGCGTCGGACATGGACGGCGTGGGCGGGGACGTGCGCGGCATGCGCGTGCGCCACGAGCAGTTCGGCGTGGGCCGCGTGGTGTCCGCGGACGGCAACGGCCCCAACGCGAAGGTGACGGTGGAGTTCGGCGGAGGCGTGGGCCTCAAGCGCATCATCGCCCGTTTCCTGATACCGGGCTGAGAAGGGGTCACCCGAGTGGACAAGCCGGTTTGGAGACTTGTCAGCTTGAAGGCTGGTGCCGTCGACCACTTGGCTACCCCTCCTCGCGGAGGGGGCTGGATTCGAACCAGCGAAGTCCTAAGCGTGTAGGGCCTGTCCGGCCGGGTGTGGTGGGAGTGACGAAAGAAAGCCCGCGCGCCTGACAGGGCGAATGCGCTGGTGGCAGAGTCCGGCGCGTGAGACTCGCCTCGCTGACCTGGTGCCTCCTGCTGGTGTGGTGTGGCTTCGGCTGTTCGCGAAGCTTCTCCTCGCAGGACCTCGGTGTGCAGTACGAGCCGCCCTCGGGCATGGGCCTGCGCTCTGTGGATGCCGGGCCCCCGGCGCTGGCCCGCTTTGACGGGGGATTGGAGCTGCGCTCGGTGCGCGGCGCGGCGCCCGCCCTGGATGCGGGGCCGGAGGCCGTGCTGGCGGCGGCGGGGTTGAAGGCGCCCGGAAAGTTGCTCCAGGACACGGAGGGCACGCTCCCGGCGGGGCCCGTGGCGCGCTACGAATTCTCACAGACGGGCGGCTCGCGCACGCTGGTGTACTTTGTGCCCAGGAAGGACGGCTTCGTGCTGGTCACCTTCTCCGCGCCCGAGCGTGACTACGGCGTGCTGTCCGCCCGCGTGGAGCGCTCGCTGTCGACGCTGCGGACGTGGTGAGTCCCGCGACGGTGTCCTGACGGAGGGCGGCTCAAGGGGCGGTCTTGCGCAGCCGCCATGACAGCACGCGTCCGTCCAGGCCCAGGACGATGACCTGGTCACCCAGCACCACGGGGCGGGTGCGCAGCGGCGTATCCGCGCGGACCGAGAAGGCCTGTGCCCAGGTCGCCGTGTTCAACGCGATGAGCCGTCCCTGACGCCCGCTGGTGGGCACCAGAAGCAGGTCCTCCCGCACCGGTGTCACCTCCGAGACGAGCGGGTCGGGCAGCGTGACGCGCGCCACCTCCTTTCCGTCCGAAGGGGACAGGCCGACGAGCGCGGAGGCCTCCCCAGCCGTGCCGACCCACACCGTTCCCAGCGCCAGCGACGGGGGACTGCTCAGGGCCTCCGCGGGGGCCTGCTCCCACAGGGACGTGCCGTCCCCGAGCCGCAGCGCCAGGACGTGGCCCTGGCGGGTGCTCACGTAGAGTGTGTCCTGCCACAACGTCATCCCCAGCACGTCCTGGACGTTCCGCTGCCAGCGCTTCGCCCCATCCTGGGTGGCCAGGGCCATCAGCCCGGCGTCACCGAGCGCCACCACCAGCAAGCCGTCCTGGAGGACCGGCACGGGATATCCGCGGGGCGCGGCCGTCGGCTCGGGCTTTCCGGGTGGGGGGCGCTCCCAGTCCGTCTTTCCCGTGTCCGTGAAGAGGGAGCGGACGGCCCCATCCGGCGCGACGAGGAAGACGAATTTCCCCTCCGCATCCGCCACAGGTGCGGTAAGGACGGGGGGCTCTCCGGTGAGGCGCCATTGTACCGCGCCATCCGCGAGGGTCAGCCGGACCAGGTCTCCGCCCACCGTCCCGGCGATGACGCTGTCTCCCAGCAGGGCAGGGCGTGTGGCCACCTCCCGGTCCATGGCGGCCCGCCAGGCGACTCGGCCGCTCCGCTCCAGGCGGACGACGGTGCCGGCCTCATTGGCGGTGAGGACGCCGTCCTTCAGGGCCACCAGTCCCGCGCGGGACGAGGCGTCCGTGGAATGGCGGAAGTCGCTCGTCGCGGGTTCCCGGCACCCCATGACGGCCACCAGTGTCAGCGCCAGGGCGGGCAGCAAGGGCGTGCATGGACAGGCGCGAGACGACATGGTTTGGAGGATGGCGCAAGGAAGGAACTTGGACCATGCCTACCATTCGTGATGACGAGATTCCCAGCGCCACCGGCATTCCCTCGTCCGCCCGGCGGACGGACTTCGTGCCACCGCCCACCCTGGCGGTGACGGAAGAGCTGCTGCGCGCGCTGCCCAAGACGGACCTCCACTGCCACCTGGACGGGTCCATGCGCCTGAAGACCATCCTGGAGCTGGCCGAGCAGCAGAAAATCAAGCTGCTCGCCGACACCGAGGATGGCTTGGCCAAGGCCATCCACATGGGCGAGGTGTGCGAGAGCCTGGAGGAGTACCTCGTCGCCTTCGACGTGACGCTCTCCGTGCTCCAGACGGCCGAGTCCCTCTACCGCGCCGCCTACGAGCTGGCCGTGGACGCCGCCGCGGAGAACGTGCGCTGGCTGGAGGTCCGCTATTCGCCCGCGCTGCACCTGCAGAAGGGCCTGAAGATGACCACGGTCATCGACTCCGTGCTGGAGGGCCTGCGCGCCGCGAAGCGGGAGACGGGCATCAAGTGCGGCGTCATCGTCTGCGGCATCCGCCACATCAACCCGCAGACGTCCATGCGGCTGGCGGAGCTGGCGGTGGCCTACAAGAACCGCGGCGTCATCGGCTTCGACCTGGCCGGCGCGGAGGCGAGCTTCCCGGCGAAGGACCACCGGGACGCCTTCCAGCTCATCCTCAAGAACAACGTCAACTGCACCGCGCACGCGGGCGAGGCCTACGGCCCCGAGTCCATCTCCCAGGCCATCCACAACCTGGGCGCGCACCGCATCGGCCACGGCACGCGGCTGCGCGAGGACGGGGACCTGCTCAACTACGTCAACGACCACCGCATCCCGCTGGAGGTGTGCCCCACCTCCAACGTGCAGACGGGCGCCGTGACGAGCCTGTCAGCACACCCGCTGAAGTTCTACTTCGACTACGGCCTGCGGGTGACCATCAACACGGACAACCGCCTCATCACCGACACCACGGTGACCAAGGAGCTGTGGACGGCGCACTCCGCGCTGGGCCTGTCGCTGGAGGACCTGACCACCATCCTCGTCTCCGGCTTCAAGAGCGCCTTCCTCCCGTTCCGGGAGAAGCAGGACATGCTGCGGGCGGTGAACGAGGAGATCGCCCAGACGCTGGCGGCCTTCGACCAGAAGCGGCACCTGGTGAAGCAGCCCGCTTGATGACGTGACGTCCGGCGTCCCGGCCCCGTGCGAGGTGCAGTCGCCTCGCGGGGCCGGCGCCGGCCGCGAGGAGGTGGCACGTGGACCTGGAACTGGGTGGCAAGGTGGTACTGGTGACGGGTGGCTCGGAGGGGCTGGGGGCTGCGGTGGCCCGGCGGCTCGTCCGGGAGGGCGCGAAGGTGGCGCTCTGTGCCCGCGGGGCGGAGCGGCTGGAGGCCACCGCCGCGGCCCTGCGCGCCGAGGGTGGGGATGTGCTCACCGTCCAGGCCGACGTGTCACGTGCGTGGGAAGTGGAGCACTTCGTGGATGCCGCCCACGCGCGCTTCGGACGCATCGACGGGCTGGTGAACAACGCGGGCACCGCGGCGGGCCGGCCCTTCGCCTCGGTGAGTGACGCGGAGTGGGAGGCCGACCTCCAGCTCAAGGTCTTCGCGGCGATTCGTGCCTCGCGGCAGGCGCTGCCCTTCCTGAAGGAGTCGGGGAGCGGCGCCATCGTCAACGTGCTGGCCATCGCGGCGAAGACGCCGGGCGCAAACTCCACGCCGTCGTCGGTGTCTCGCGCGGCGGGGCTCGCCTTGACGAAGGCGCTGTCCAAGGAGTTGGGCCCCCACGCCATCCGGGTGAACGCGGTGCTGGTGGGCATCATCGAAAGTGGCCAGTGGGCGCGTCGTGCCAAGGAGGTGGGCAAGCCCGTGGAGTCCTTCCAGCAGGAGATGGCGCGTCACGCCGGAATTCCGCTGGGCCGGGTGGGGAAGGCGGAGGAGTTCGCGGACACCGTGGCCTTCTTGTTGTCACCCCGCGGTGGCTACATCAGCGGCGCGGCCATCAACGTGGATGGCGGCCTGTCCGCGGCCGTCTGATGTCCCTTCGTCAGGAACGGGCCGGGTGCCCGTGTGTGGACGGTGAAGACGGCTTCGCGCCGTCTGGCGACCGCGGCTGCTGACCCCAGGTCCCTCATCTCTCCGTCACGTCCCCCTGGCAGGTCCACGCAAAGGACCCCGGGGCATTCCTGAGTTGGGTCATGCAGCCGAAACTGAACCGGCTTCTCCGGGCGCTCGCCCGCGAGGGGCTCGAGGTCGCCTATGACGGCCGCCTCTATTCCGTCCGCCTCCTGGGTGACGCTCACGCGCCGCCCGCCGAAGTCCTCCTCCCGCCGGACCTGCCCGTGGAGGGCAAGGCCTTCCAACAACTCGCCCAGCTCGCGGCCCTGAGACACCCCGGTGGTGGCGAGGTGCTGCGGGTGCGTGCCACGCCAGACTTCCACCCGGGAGACTCCGGGGTGGCCATTGGCTCGGTGCTCCACACGCGCGGGCTGGTGGTGCCCGGCGCCATTGGCACCGACATCAACTGCGGCATGCGGCTGCACGTCGCGGACCTCTCCGTGGAGGACTTCCTGGCGAAGCGGTCGGCCTTCGTCGAGCGGATGAAGGGCCACTACTTCTTCGGCACGCGTGACGTCACCATGGGCTCGCGGGCCTCCGAGGCGCTGCTGCGCGACGGCGTGCAGGGCTGGCTCCTGGAGACGCTGGAGCAGCCGCTGGGGTGCGCGGGACGGGCCGACCTGGCCCAACTCGACGCGGAGGTGTCGCGCATCCACCTGGGCGGCGGGCTGAAGGGCCATCCGCGCTGGGCGCCCGAGTCCTTCACGCGCGAAGGGCTGGTGCGCGACGCGGGCCTGGCCACCATTGGCGGCGGCAACCACTTCGTGGAGGTGCAGCGCGTGGAGGCCGTGGAGGACCGGGCTCGGGCGTGGGACTGGGGCGTGCGTGAGGGGCAGCTCGCGTTCATGATTCACTCCGGCAGCCGGGACGTGGGCAAGCATGTGGGCGTGGCCTGGCAGGACCGCGCGCGCCAGGCGTGGCCCGCGGGAACGCCGCTTCCGGCCAGCGGCATCCTCCCCCTGGGAGATGCGCGGCTCGTCACCGAATACCTGGAGGCGGAGGCGACGGCGGCCAACTACGCCTTCCTCAACCGCCTGCTGCTGGCGGAGTTGCTGCGCCAGACGCTCCGGGAGCTCTTCGGGGACGTGGAGGCCCCGCTCGTCTACGACGTGCCCCACAACCTGACGCTGCCCTACGAGGGCGGCTGGCTGGCGCGCAAGGGCGCATGCCCGGCGGGGGCGGAGCAACCCGTCATCATCCCCGGCTCCATGGGGGCCACGTCCTTCCTCATGGTGGGGTGTGGGGATGCGCGGGCGCTGGAGTCCGCGTCGCACGGCGCGGGTCGCGCGCGCTCCCGCTTCTCCCTGTCGCGGGGCGGCGCGGACCAGAGCGAGGCCGCCCTGGGGTTGACCGGCGTGGACTGCATCACCCTTCGCGCGGAGCGCCGCGTCGAAGAAGCGCCCGTGGCGTACAAGCCCATCCGCCCGGTGGTGGATGCGCAGGTGGAGGCCGGCATCGTCCGGGAGGTAGCCCGGCTCTCCCCGCTGCTCACCTTCAAGGCCTGAGCAGGGAGGGAGGGGGCACGTCATTTCACTTGGCGTGCTCCCCCGTCTCCGAGTGGAATGGCCGCGCGGCGGGCCCACTGCCCGCACGGCATTTCACGCGGCATCGAGGGGAACTGGGGACCATGGAGAACACCTACGGAGCGATGAACTCTCCCGGCGGAGCGGGCGCGAAGGAGGCCGTGTCGCTGCCGGCCATCTTGCTGATGGTCCTGTCCGCCATCACCGTGCTGCTGGGGCTCATCAACGTGCTCCAGGCCTTCGGTGGAGCGGACCCCGCAGTCGCGGAGGCGCTCAACAACCCCGACCTGCCCGAAGGCGCCCGGGAGATGCTGTCGGGGATGACGAGCACGGGCGGACAGCTGCTGCTCGCGCTGCCCACGCTGGTGCTCAACGGCATCGTCTTCTTCGGCGCGCTGAAGATGAAGAACCTGCAGAGCTACGGGCTGGCAATGGCCGCCGCCATCATCGCCGTCATCCCCTGCTGCGGCCCCTGCGCCTGTCTGGGCATCCCCGTGGGCATCTGGGCCCTGGTGGTGCTCAACAAGCCCGAGGTGAAGGCGGCCTTCACCTAGCCGCGGCGCCAGGCCGGCCATCGCCCCAGGGCCGTGGTCGGCCGCTGCTTCTGCATCCGCACGCACTCCAACTGGACGTCGACCGTGAGAGGGCGCCGGGCGGAGTGGACGGAGGCATAACCGTGCCGCTGATAGAAGTGTTCGGCGTTCAGGCTGGCATCCAGCCCCAGCAGCGCCGCGCTGCCCCGCCAGACGGCGGATTCCAGGGCCGACAGCAGGGCGGGGCCCACGCCATGGCCCGCCTCGTCTGGCACTACGTAGAGCGCTTCCAACTCACCTAGCGCCGCGTCCACCTGGCCGAAGCCCACCGCGCGCCGGCCGCGTTCCGCCACCAGCACCGTGCGCGGACGCTCCGGCCGCAGGTAGCCCTCCGGTTTCAAGAGCCGCACCCAGGTGCTCACCTCGTGCGGCGCGTACGCGCGCGGGCACAGGGCTTCCACGGCCAGGGTGTGGATGCGCCACAGCGTGCGGCGGTCGGACTCCTTCGCGGGCCTCAGGAGGAGTCCGTCCGCGCCCATGGTCGTCTCAGGTCACCTTCATGCCCTTGGGAATCACCACGACGCCCCCGGGCGTGACGTGGAAGCGCCGCCGGTCCTCCACCGGGTCGAACCCGATGGTCATCCCCGGCGGAATCTCCACGTTCTTGTCGATGATGGCCCGGCGGATGCGGCAGCGCCGGCCGATGGTGACGTTCTCGAACAGGAGGGAGTCCTCCACCTCCGAGTACGAATTGACGCGCACCTTCGGTGACAGCACCGAGCGCCGCACGCTGCCGCCGGAGATGATGCAGCCCTCCGCCACCAGCGTGTCCATGGCGTGGCCCACGCGGCTGTTCTGCTCGTCCGCGAAGACGAACTTCGCCGGCGGGTAGTTGTTGGGCTGGGTGTGGATGGGCCAGCGGTCGTTGTAGAGGTTGAACGTGGGGTCCACCTCCACCAGATCCATGTTGGACTGGTAGTAGACGTCGATGTTCCCCACGTCCCGCCAGTAGCCGCGCTCCTTGGCCTCCTGGCCTGGGACCTCGTTCTGGGCGAAGTCGTACACGTACACCGGCGCGCGCTTGTACAGCTCGCTGATGATGGACTTGCCGAAGTCGTGCGCGCTCGTCTCGTTCGCCGCGTCCCGCACCACCTCCTGCACCAGCACGTCGGTGGAGAAGAGGTAGTTGCCCATGGAGGCCAGGCACATCTTGGGGTTGCCCGGCATGGGCGGCGGGTCCTTGGGCTTCTCCAGGAACTGCCGCATCCGCCCGTCCGGCCCCACGTCGATGATGCCGAACTCGCGTCCCTGCTCAATCGGGACGGGAATCGCGGCCACCGTGCACGCGGCCTTCTTCGCGCAGTGGAAGTCCAGCATCTGGCGCGTGTCCATCCGGTACACGTGGTCCGCGCCGAAGACGAAGATGTAGTCCGGCTCCTCGTCGGTGATGATGTTGAGGTTCTGGTAGATGGCGTCCGCGCTGCCCTTGTACCAGTCCAGCCCGGTGCGCATCTGCGCGGGCACGGGCTCCACGTAGTGGCCCAGGAACGCCGTCATCCGCCAGGCACGGGACAGGTGGTTGTTGAGCGAGTCGCTCTTGTACTGCGTCAACACCTTCATCCGGTACACGCCGGAGTTGGCGAAGTTCGAGAGAACGAAATCGATGATGCGGTAGCGGCCGCCGAAGGGGACAGCGGGCTTCGCGCGCTCGCGCGTCAGGGGCTCCAGGCGCGTGCCAGCGCCTCCAGCCAGAATCATCGCCAGGACTTTGGACATAGGTGTTCCGGACGTTAGTCGTCCCCGGGGGGCCGGCAAGGGCACGTGTGCCTGCCTGCCAGCCATCGTTGAGTGCCGAACCGCCTGTTCAGGTGTCCTGACCGGCGCTGGACGTCCCGACGCCTCGGGTTTCCGGGCCTCGCCGCGCCTGGAGGCCGCCCCCGGGCGGCATGTGGGAGAAACGCCGCCAAGGGCCGAAGAACCGGCCCCGGCTGCGTTGCATGGCGTCTGCCGAGGCTATCGTGCTAGCCTCGTTTCCGATGGCCGGCGACGAAACCCGCGTCACCAAGATCTCAACGCTCAACGTGCATGCCCACCGCAGCACGGAGTGTTGTCTCGTGCAGATTCACGGCCCGGAGCTCGGCAAGAAGTACCTCATCGAGGATGCCGAACTCACCATCGGGCGGGATCAGCACAACCACATCGTAGTGGACCTGGACAACGTGTCCCGCCGCCACGCCCGGATTCTGGGGCGTGGGGGGAAGATGCTCGTTGAAGACCTGGGCTCCACCAACGGTACCTTCCTCAATGACCAGGAAGTGCTTCAGGCCTCGCCGCTGCGCAGCGGGGACCTGGTCAAGGTCGGAGGCTCCATCTTCAAGTTCCTCGATGGCGACAACATCGAGACCCAGTACCACGAGACCATCTACACGCTGACCATCGCGGACGGCCTCACCGGCATCAACAACAAGAGGTACTTCCTGGAGTACCTCGAGAAGGAGATGGGCCGGTCGACCCGCTATCAGCGCACCCTCACGCTGATGATGTTCGACATCGACCACTTCAAGCAGATCAACGACGTCCACGGCCACCTCGCCGGGGACTACGTGCTGCGGGAGCTGGCCCAGTCCATCAAGCGCCTGGTGCGCCGCGAGCAGTGCTTCGCCCGCTACGGCGGCGAGGAGTTCGCCGTCGTCCTCCCCGAGGACGGCCCGGACAAGGCGCGCCTGTTCGCGGAGAAGATTCGTCGGCTCATCGCGGAGAAGTCCTTCGTCTACGACGAGAAGGAAATCCCCGTCACCATCTCCATTGGCGTGGCCGAGCAGACGCCGGACATGCTGGAGCCCACGCACTTCATCAAGGTGGCGGACGCCAACCTGTACAAGGCGAAGAAGTCGGGCCGAAACCGCGTGGTGGGCTAGGCCGTGGCCGCCAGCGCAAGCGAAGCGGGCCCGTCCTTCCTCGCGCGGTTGGTGCTCGTGCTCCTGGGCTGCGTCTTCCTCGGCGCGGCCTGGGTGTGGAGCCACCGCGCGGAGCCCTGGGCCGCGCGCCTGGTGGACAACGCCCGGCGCACGGTGGGTGTGCCGCAGCGGTAGTCGCGATGTGATGCGCCTGGCTCCGTGCCGTCGAAGCCAGGCGGTGTCGTCTGGGCGGTTTCGGTCAATGCGGGACGTCGGGCTGCCGTGCGCTCGCCCAGTCGTCTCCGGTAGCGGCGCGACGGCGGGCCACGGTGCGCACCGCGGCCCAGCCGGGGGCGGGATTTCGGTGCCCGGAAGCTCCCGCCAGAATCCCGCTCAGGTGTTCTCGCGCAGCTCCGCCAGCCGGCCCTTGGTGCCCGGCAGGCTCTGGGGCGGCATCTTCCCGTAGATGTGTTGCACCGTCTCGGAGAGCGTCTCCTGGATGTCGCGCGCGCGGAAGCCGAGCTTGGCCTCCGCCTTGGACGCGTCCAGCCAGAACCAGTGCTCGCCGATGTCGATTTCCTGCGGGTCCAGCGTCGGCGTGGTGCCGCGCACCTTGGCCCAGCGCTCCAGCAGCTTCCCGCCGAGCACGTTGACCTTGGAGGGCAGCTTCAGCTTCGGCGCGGGCACGCCGGACAGGCGCTCCAGCCGCTGGAAGAAATCCTTCATGGACAGATTCACGCCCATGAGGTGACGGCCGTACACCTCGCCCCGGGTGAGCGCCTGGACGAAGGCGTCCGCCGCGTCGCGCGCGTCCACGAAGGAGATGCCGCCGCCCGGCATGGCCGGAATCTCGCGGTTGAGGAACTTCACCACCGTCCACGTGGAGGACAGCCGGTCATCCCCGGGCCCCATCAGCAGGCTGGGGTTGAGCACCACCAGGGGAATGTCGTGCTTGCGGCAGTACGCGAGCGCCAGCTTCTCCTCGTAGATTTTCGACAGGTAGTAGGGCCACTGGCCCACCACCGTAATCGGGTAGTCGGCGCTCTCGTCGCGGACGTGCGCCTCCTTCGACACCGCGATGGTGCCGGAGGTGGAGGCCAGCACCACGCGCTTCACGCCGGCCTCGCGCACGTCCCGCAGCAGCTCGCGGGTGCTGTCCACGTGCAGCTCGAACATCTTCCGCGCGTCCTTCGGCTGGAAGGAGACGAGCCCCGCCAGGTGGTAGACGGCGTCCACGCCCTCCAGCGCGCGGCGCACCGCGTCCCGGTTCTTCAAGTCACCGGGGACGAACTCCGTGCCCGCGTAGGGCGCGCCCGAAGGCTGCGAGCGGCCGATGAGCCGCACCTCGTGGCCCGCCGCCACCAGCCTGGGCACCAGGTGCGTGCCCAGAAAGCCCGTGCCTCCCGTCACCAGCAGCTTCACGAGTCCTTCCCTTCCGTGGACGTGGACGCGCGGGGACTGGCCCCGGCCGGAGGCAGGTCCACGCGCTCCAGGTTCAGCACCCGGCCGTCGCGCAGCGCCCGCATCGAGTCCTCCGCGATGCGGGTGACGTAGCGGTAGCCCTCCGAGCGCGCCATGCCCTGCACCCGCGTGCGCAGGTCCGCGTGGCCCAGCACCGGACCGATGTTCACCCGCAGGGGCGTCTTCGTCTTGGGTAGCACGCTGCCCTTGGGCAGCGCGTCGAAGGCGCCGCCGATGTACAGCGGCAGCACGTCCATGTTGAAGGTGAGCGCCAGGTAGCCCAGCGTGGACTTGAACTCCATCAGCTCGCCGGTGGTGGAGCGCGTGCCCTCCGGGAAGATGAGGACGTTGAAGCCCTGTCGCAGCGCCTCGCCCGCCATCCGCAGCGACTCGCGCAGCGAGCCCTGCCGTTCGATGGGCACCAGGTTGGTGAAGTTCTCGAACCAGGCGCGCTTGAGCGGCGTGTTGAAGAAGTAGTCGCGCGCCGCCAGGGACACCAGCCGCTCGCCCTGGTCACCCAGCGCCACTCGAACCAGGCCCGCGTCCAGGTGGCTGGAGTGGTTGGCGATGACGAGGAAGTTGCGGTTCTGCGGGATGAAGGACTTGCCCGTCACCTTCACGTCGAACACGCCGCCGTAGAGCACCTTCTGCCCGAAGGACAAGAGCTGCCGGCCGACGTCCGCGACCACGTCGGGCACCGGAATCTCCACCTCTTCCGCGCGCTCGTTCTCCTTGGAGATCTCCTTCGCGCGCGTCTCCACCGTGGGGCGCTTGCCGGAGGACGCCACCACCTTGCGCAGGTCCTCCACCGTCTGCACCTGCGTCAGGTCCTCCACCGCGGGCAGCGGCACGCCGGCCGCCTCCAGCGCGGAGGACAGCTCGGTGAGCATCAGCGAGTCGAAGCCGAGGTCGCCGCTGAGCAGCGCGTCCGGACGCACGTCGGACACCGGCCGGTGGCTGACGTCCGCGATGAGCGGGAAGAGCCAGTCCGCGATGCCGCCCGTGGCGGGGTTGGCCGCCTTCTCGCGCGCCTTGCTGGCGCTGGCCGCCATGCGTTCCTGGCGCTTGAGCTCCTCCACCACCTGCTTGCGCTTCACGCTGCGCTTGGCGGTGCGGGGCAGCTCGCCGTCCCACAGGCGCAACACCTTCACGCGCCGGTAGAAGGGCATGCCCGCGCTCACCTTGCGGAAGTGCTCCTCCAATTCGCGGCGCACTTCCTCACGCGGGCGGTCCGCGTAGTCGGGCACGCACAGGCACGCCACCTTCTCGCCGCCCGCGTCGTCGGGCAGGCCGACGATGGACAGCTCCTTGATGTGCGTGTGGTCCTGGTACAGCTCCTCCAACTCGTCCGGGTAGATGTTCTTCCCGTTGTGGTCGATGATGACGTCCTTCGCGCGGCCCACCAGGTACAGGTGGCCCTCCGCGTCCAGACGTCCCAAGTCGCCCGTGTGGAGCCAGCCGTCCTTGAGCACCGCCTCGGTGGCCTCACGGTCGCCGAAGTAGCCGGGCATGACGTTGGGGCCCTTGGCCAGCACTTCTCCCAACCCGTCGTTGTCCGGATTGAGGATGCGCAGCTCGATACCGGGCAGCGCGCGGCCCACCGTTCCAGGCTGGCGCTTGTTGCCGGGCTTCGTCACCGCCAGCACCGGCGCGGCCTCCGTCAGGCCGTAGCCCTCCGTGATGTTGAAGCCCAGCTCGTGGAAGGCCTTGTGCACGTCGTCCGGCAGCGCCGAGCCGCCCGACACGATGACCTTGATGCGCCCGCCGAACTTGCGGTGCACCGGCCAGAACAGCAGCTTGCCCAGGTTGATGTTGTTGCGGTTGCGCAGCTCGCCGTGGGTGGCCATCAGAGCCTTGAGCGCCTGCTCGATGAACGGCGGGCGGCTGGCGAACTCCTGCGTAATCTTGCGGTGCAAGAGCTGCCACAGCGCCGGCACGCCCACCATGGCGGTGATGCGGCCCGTCTCGAACACCTCGCCCAGCCGGTCCGACGTCAGCTCGTCGATGTACGTGATTTCCGCCCCGCGCCAGAACGGGGTGAGGAAGCCAGCGGCGAACTCGAAGGTGTGGTGCAGCGGCAGCACGGACAGCACGCCGTCGCCCACGCCGATGTCGAAGGTCCCCGCCAGCTTCGCCACCAGCGCGGCGAAGTTCCGGTGGGTGAGCATGACGCCCTTGGGTGTGCCCGTGGTGCCAGAGGTGAAGATGATGCTGGCCAGGTCGTCCGCCGCGGCGGACTTGCGCACGGGACCGATGCGGTCCGGGTACGCCGGGTCGCCCGTCATCGCCTCCGCGAGGCTGGCCACGGTGACGCCGTCACCCAGCGCGGCGAAGAGGCCGGGGAAGTCCCGGGCCGCATCCTCGGAGACGAGGCACGCGCGCGCTTCCGCCCGGCGGGCGATGTTGACGAGCTCCGCCTCGCTCAAGCCCGGGTCCACCGGAACGACGGTGGCGCCCGCGCGCAGGATGCCGAAGTAGTTGATGCCCCACTCGGGCCGGTTCTCCGACACCAGCAGCACGCGGTCGCCGTGCTTGATGCCCGCGGCCAGCAGGAAGCTGCCCACGCGCTCGGCGTAGCGGTGCACCTCGCCGTAGGTGAAGCGCTCCTCCTTCTCGCCCGCCACCATGCGGAAGGCCACACGGTGCCGGTACGCGTGCACCGTGGCTTGCATCAGCTCCAGCAGGTCGCGGTGCGCGGGGATGACGGTGCGCTTCTCGCGCTCCGACTCCATGCCTGGGAACACCCACTTCTCCAGGCCGGGGAGGTGGGTCCCCAGGAAGTACTCGCGCCAGTCGATGTGCTCCGGGTCCCAGGGCACCTTCAACCGGTCCGCGTGCGCCATGCGCGCGTAGACGGAGCGCGTGTTGTCGCAGCGGAAGACGTAGCGGTTCTCGTAGAGGAAGGGGAGGAACAGCTCCGTCAGGGCGATGATGCCCTGGGCGTTGTCGTCCACCTCGTCCAGCGACACCTTCGCCTTGTCCAGCATGGCCTGGACGGCCGGAGCGCCCCACGCGGGACGCACCTCGTCGATGGCCTTCTTCAGGAAGCGCGCGCCGCGCAGCAGCATGGGCGCGCTGAACAGCTCGAACTCCTTCTTGCTGACCGGCTGCGGCTCGACGCGCGAGCGCAGCTTGTTCATCAGCGCATTGCCGGACTCGCGGTTGCGGTAGTAGCGCCGCCGGTACAGGCCCACCAGCTCCACCGAGCGGCCGGCGTAGAAGGGGTTCTCGTCGCCGGAGGCGAGCTGGTAGATGCGCCGCTCCTCCACGTCCATGGCATGCGCGGTGATGCCGATGGTGGCGCCCGCCACCTGGTCCACCGGGATGATGTCCAGGATGGTGTTTTCGCCCGCGGGGATGCCGCCGGGGCCCTTGATTCCCGCGAAGGCCAGGGGCGCGGAGGTGGTGAAGCCCTCGTTCCAGCCGGGGAAGGGGTAGTGCCGCGCGCTCTCCACGATGGAGGGCCGGACGATGGAGTAGCGCAGGCCCGGGGTGGCCGCGAGCACCTGCTCGCCCAGGGACTTGGTGTACGTGTACGTGTTGGGCCAGCCCCAGTGGGCGGCGCGCTCCATGCCGGCGCGCACCAGCTCGCCGCTGAGCCACAGCTTGCGCTCACGGCCCACCGCCAGCCGCAGCGTCTTCTCGTCGTTGGTGTCGCGGCCTTCTTCTTCCAGCCGGTCCAGCGCCTTCTTGCGGAAGGTGGACGTGAGGGCCCGGTCCTCGGCCTGCTCGCGCAGCCGCGCGACGATGCGCGCCGCGTCCTGCAGCTCCTGCTCCAAGCTGAAGTCGCGGCCGTCCATCTCCTCCCGCTTGGGGAAGTAGCCGCGAACCTCCTCGTCCTCGAAGACGAGCCCGCTGCGGTTGCCGGCCACGAAGGCCGTGGACATGTGAATCAGCGGGACGGACCAGCGCAGCGCCAGCGCCGCGGCGAACTTCAGGCCGTGGGTGTTGACGTTGAGGCCCACCTCCAGCGACGGGTTGAAGGACACCAGACCGGCGCAGTTGATGAACGCGTGCACCTTCCCGGTGAGCGCCTCCACCTGGGGCTCTTCCAGGCCCATCCACGGGTCGGTGATGTCGCCGTCCAGCACCTCCACCTTCTGACGGATGAAGGCCAGCGCGCCTTCGTCCCCCAGGCTGTCGCGCAGCGGCTGGAAGGGCTCGCTGGTGGCGACCTTGTCGAAGAAGCGGCGCTCGGCGGACGCGGCGCTGCCCTTGCGGACCAGCACGTACACCTTGTCCAGGTCCTGCCCGTAGCGGGTCAGCAGCATGGACAGCGTCACCTTGCCCACGAAGCCGGTGGCGCCCGCGAAGAGCAGGCGCTTACCGGTGAAGGTCTGGGTGACGTTCAGCTCGGGAAGGGCGGCCATGGGCGTCCTCACTTCACATCCACCATCACCGTGGGCGCGATGCGCAGCAGGCTGATGGTGGCCGAGCGGCCCATGAACCCGCGGGCTTCTTCAATGGCCTCGGTGAGCGTGTCGGTGCGGTCCCAGCCCATCAAGGCGGGGACGTGGTTGTTCTCCGCGCCCGCGACAATGACCTTGCCCACGTGCTGGCGGCCATTCTCGCCCCAGTACCACATGTAGAAGGGGTGCACGCCGTGGTAGGCGTTGCCCTTGCGGTACAGGTGCACGTAGCTGGGGTTCTCCGCGAACTCGCGCTCGTACTTGTGCTCCAGCTTCATGGAGTCCCGCGTCTCCGGCAGCAGCCGGTGGAAGAACTCGATGTAGCTGGGGTGGTGCTCCGGGTCGAACTCGTCGTAGGCCGGGTGCAGGAGGATGAGCACGCCGCCCTTCTTCACGAGCGGCACGCCGCGGTTCAGGTTGTAGAAGTAGCCCAGCCCCATCACCTGCACCAGCAGCGGGTTGAGGATGGAGTTGACGCTGTACGGGGAGATGAACGGGATGGGGAAGATGACGATGTCGCTCTGTCCCTCCACCGGCACCACGTACTGCTTGTAGCTCGTCTCCAGCGTCTTCTGATGCGTGGGCTCCGTGGCGCCGGCATAGACGCCCGTGACGTCATAGGGCGCGGGGACGGAGTTGAGCACCTTGCGCGCGGCGGCGCGCGGCAGCTTGGACAGCGCGAAGCGCATGGCCTGGAACTTCAGCCGGTCCGCCTCCGTGTAGTCCTCTTCCTTCTTCGCCAGGAAGTCGGTGGGGCCGCCGAACATGCGGTTGTTCAGCGCCGTCTCGATGTGGAAGACCTTCAGGTGCTTGTCGATGTTGCGCCCGATGCGCTCGTTGCTCTTGTAGAGCGCGCTCGTCTTGGGCTCCATGTAGCTGTCGGAGGCGCGGATGGTCTTCGGGTTGTGGTGGTGGCGCAGCGACGCGTAGTTGGACACGCCGGTGCCCATGGACTTGTGCCCGCCGTTCATGGGCACGAAGTTCACATTCACGTAGACGATGAGGTCGCTCTCCGCCACGCGGCGGTTCACCGACACCTCTTCACCGTGGGACGTGCGCTCCAGCGCGACCATCCCGTCCGGGTCCTCGGCGTCGTGGTTGTAGTAGCGGTCCGGGTAGTAGGCGTCGAAGATCTTCTCGCCCACCATGCGCTTCATCTCGCCTTCCGTCATGCGGCGGTGCAGGGCGTTGGCGATGATGAGGTGCACGTCGTCCACGCCGCTGTCGGCGGCCAGCTCCAGGACGATTTCCAGGATGGTCTGCCGCACGTCCGGCGTGACCATGGGCGGCAGCGGCACGCTGATGTCGTCGATGACGCACGTCAGGCGCATGCCCGGCTTGAGGAGCGCGTGCAGCGGCTCCATGCCCTCCGGGTTGTTGATGGCGTAGCGGATGGCGGCCTTGACGTTGGGCACGCCGGCCAGGGGCGGGCGCGGGAAGATGACGCGCGTGCCGACCGGAAGGTCTTCTTGCAGGAAGTTCTCACCGTGGAACAGCACGCGCGGGGGGCTGCCCTTCTCGGTGATGACGACCTGGCTTTCCTCGTCGTACAGCTTCTGGAGCGTCTTGAACGGGCGCATGGCGTGGGGGCTCTTACTTGAGGTCGAGGATGGGCCAGTTGTAGGCGCGCGCGATGGAGCGCAGCCGCAGGTCCGGGTTCACCGCGGTGGGACGGCCCACCACCGCGAGCATCGCGTAGTCAGAGGCGCTGTCGGAGTAGCCGTGGCACTTGTCCAGCGACAGGCCTTCCTTGGTGCAGTAGGCGCGGATGGCGTTCGCCTTGTTCGCGCCTTCGATGATGGGCGGAATCACCTTGCCCGTCGCCTTGCCGCCCACGAACTGCATCTTGTTGGCGATCATGTCGTCGGCGCCCAGGTGGCGCGCCAGCGGGCGCATGGTGAAGTCCAGCGCGCCCGTGACGAGGACAATCTTGCAGCCGCTGCGGCGGGCCTGGTCGATGAGGTCCTGCGTCTGCTCGAAGAGGGCGGGCTGCAGCACGTCCTCGAACATGTCCTCGGCGATGGTGACCAGGCGGTCTTCGCTCAGGCCCGCGTAGTAGCGGTAGAAGAACTCGTTGAACGTCTTGCGGTCCACCGCGTCCATGACACCGAAGAGCGGCACGCTGAGGGCGGTGCTCAGGGTCCGTCCCGCGATGCCCAGGACGGAGCCGCGGTTCATCGCGTAGTACGCGTAGACGTGGACGACGTTCGTCTTCACGAGCGTCCCGTCGACATCGAAGAAGGCAGCTTTCGAGGACATGGGGCTGCGGGCTTCCTGACACTTCGAGGGGGGGGAGGTCAATGATGCCGGGAGTTTGGCGCGTCTCCCGGCGGCTCGGGGAGAGAAGGGGCTACAGCCAGCCCTGCTCCTGGTACCACCGCACGCTGCGACGGATGGAGTCCGCCAGGTCGCGCCGGGGGTGAAAGCCGAGCAGCCGCTCGGCCTTGGCCCCGGAGCACGTCCAGGCAGGCGCCAACAGCTGCTTCGCCATCTTCCGGCTCAGGGCCAGCTTGCGGCCCGTCAGCTGCGACACCCCGTCCGCCGTCGTGGCCAGGGCCCGGAGCACCGCGGGGTGCACGCGCACCGTGCGGGGTGTGAGTCCCAGGGCTTGCGCCCCCATGTCCTGCACCTCCTCCAGGGACAGGGGCTCGCCGGGGCCCGCGCAGAAGAAGGCCTCACCAATCGCCGCGGGGTGGGTGGCCTGCAGCAAGAGGATGTCCACCACGTCCTCCACATCCACCATGGTCAGCGGGCGGGGGCCGCCGGACAGTTCCAGCCGGATGCCGCGCTGGGCCATCTTGAAGAAGGGGAGGTTCTCCCTGTCCCCGGGGCCCAGGATGCGCGGCGGCCGGGACACCGTGACGGGCAGCCGGTCTCCATAGGAGAAGGCGATGCGCTCGGCCTCCGCCTTGCTCTCCCCGTACCATTCGTGGGGGTGGAAGGCGTCTTCCTCCACGTGCGGCCGGGTGGGCGTGGACGGACCGCAGGCGGCCAGCGAACCCGTGAGCACCATCCGGGGGCGGTGGCCCGCGGCCACCATGGCCTCACACAGGTGGCGGGTGCCCTCCGCGTTGACGCGCATGAAGTCGTCTCGTGTCGCGCCGCGGCGAGCGCCGGCGAGATGGAAGACGACGTCCTGCCCCGCCACCGCGGCGGCCAGTGTGGAGGGCACCGTCACGTCGCCGTCCACCCGCGTACAGGTCACTCCCGCGAGCCCCGAGGCGTCTCCTCCCGGGCGCAACAGGCATGTGACGGTGTCTCCGCGCGCGGCCAGGGCCTTGGCCAGCCACGTTCCCAGGAAGCCGCCTGCACCAGTGATGAGGGCTCGCATGACGGGGTTTCATCCAAAAAAACACACCACGTCCGCAAGGAGAATCCGGCGGCTGCTTCGGTGCTGATCCACGCCGGTAAGGGGTTTCCCGAGGACAGATATCGTTCCGGAGCCTGATTTTCGGGCTCCGGACGCGTTTCAAAGCGAAGGCGCGAGAGGGGGCCGAGCGCTCCGGAGGCTGATTCTCGGGCTCCAGCCGCGTTCGCAGAGGGGCGCTCAGAGGGAAAAACGCAGGAGAGGGCTGTTTTTCGGGCTTGGGCGTGCTACTTCTACGCCGCATCGGCTCTCGCTTCACATAAGCAAAGCCGTACAACGTCCCCTTCGGAGGGGAGGAGACTCAAGACGAATGGCCGCCAAGAAAGCTGCTGCGAAGAAGGCTCCCGCCGCGAAGAAGGCTCCCGCTGCGAAGAAGCGCACGCCGAACGCGTCGTTCATGAAGGAGATGACGCCGTCTGCCGCGCTCGCTGAGATCGTCGGCGCGAAGCCGCTGCCGCGCACGGAGGTTGTCAAGAAGCTCTGGGCCTACATCAAGAAGCAGGGCCTGCAGGACGCGAAGAACAAGCGGCAGATCAACGCCGACGACAAGCTCAAGCCCATCTTTGGTGGCAAGAAGAGCGTCACCATGTTCGAGATGACGGCGCTGGTGAACAAGCAGCTGAGCTGAGCATTGGCCGGGGTCTCCCGGTCGCCGTACTCGGGGCTCGCCGCGACAAGCGGCGGGCCCTTTGCATTTCCAGGGGTTGGCGTGTCGCCGCGGAGCGTTGGATAGAGGGCGGACGCGTTTCTGCGTGCTGGCAGTCGGCGCGCGGGCGGCCTACCTCTGGGCCACATGTTGCTCGACGCCTTGGAAGAAGAGGGGTCCGCCTCGAATGGGGCGGGTGGCGCCACGATGACGGCGGAGGCCCTGGCCGAAGGGCTCTATGCACGCGTCCAGGCCGAGCTGGATGCGCGTCCGCACACGCCCCTGTCCACGTACCGAGTGCAGTTCCACAAGGGCTTCACCTTCGAGGACGCGCGGCAGGTGGTGCCGTACCTGGCCCGCCTGGGGGTGAGTGACCTTTACGCCTCGCCCTATCTGAAGGCCACGCCCGGAAGCACGCACGGCTACGACTGCGTGGACCACCAACAGTTGAATCCCGAAGTCGGGACGCCCGAATCGCACGCGGCGCTCTGCGCGGCGTTGCGTGAGCAGGGCATGGGGCAGGTATTGGACGTGGTGCCCAACCACATGGGCATCGAGCGGGACAACCGCCTGTGGTTCGACGTGCTGGAGAACGGCCCGTCCTCCGTCTACGCGAAGTTCTTCGACATCGACTGGTCGCCGGTGAAGGAGGAGCTGCGGGACAGGGTGTTGCTGCCGATTCTGGGGGACCAGTACGGCATCGTCCTGGAGCGAGGGGAGCTGAAGCTGTCCTTCCGCGACGGCGCCTTCTTCCTCCATTACTACGAGCACCTGCTGCCGGTGGCGCCGCGTCAGTACTCCCGCATCCTCCGCCATGGTCTGGAGCGGCTGGAGTCGCGGCTGGGGGGGGAGCACCCCGGCATGTTGGAGTTCCTGTCCATCCTCACAGCCATCGACTACCTGCCCTCGCGCACGGAGGTGGAGCGGCCGAAGGTGGTGGAGCGCCACCGGGAGAAGGAGGTCATCAAGCGCCGGCTGGCCGCGGTGACGGCGGAGTTCCCGGAGATGCTGGCCTACATCGAGGACAACGTCCGCGTCTTCAATGGCGAGCAGGGCAACCCGCGCTCATACGACCTGCTGGACTCGGTGCTGGCGGCGTGCAGCTACCGGTTGGCGCACTGGCGGGTGGCGGGCGAGGAAATCAATTACCGGCGCTTCTTCGACATCAACGGCCTGGCCGCGCTGCGCGAGGAGGACCCGGACGTCTTCCAGGAGGCGCACGCGCTCATCTTCCGCTGGCTGCGCGAGGGGCTCGTCACGGGGCTGCGCATCGACCACCCGGACGGCCTCTTCGACCCGACCGCCTACTTCCTGGACCTGCAGGAGGCGTACTTCGTGGAGCGGGCCCACGCGCTGTTCCTCCAGACGCATGCGGAGGATGACACGCGCTGGCCGGCGGTGGAGTCCACGCTGCGCGAGCGCTGGCGCGCGGAGGTGACGCAGCAGCCGAACAGCCGGCTGCGCAAGGCGTTGTACGTGGTGGTGGAGAAGATTCAGGGCGGCCGCGAGCGCATGCCCGAATCCTGGGCCGTGCACGGCACCACGGGCTACCGCTACGCCAACGCGGTGAGCGGCCTGTTCGTCCAGCCGGACGCGGAGAAGGCGCTGACGGAGACGTACGAGCGCTTCGTGGGAGGGCAGGCGGACTTCGCCGAGCTCGTCTACCAGAAGAAGCTGCTCATCATGCGCGTGTCCATGGCCAGCGAAATCAACGTGCTGGCACACGCGCTCAACCGCATCTCGGAGATGAACCGGCGCACGCGTGACTTCACGCTCAACTCGCTGCGGCGGGCGCTGGTGGAGTTCATCGCCCTGTTCCCCGTGTACCGCACCTATGTGGATGGCTGGCGCCCGGAGCTGGATGGGCGCGACGTGCAGTACATCGAGTGGACCATCCAGCGCGCCAAGGCGCGCAACGCCACCACCAACGCGTCCATCTTCGACTTCCTGCGCGACGTCCTCCTGCGCCGCTACCCGGAGCACACCGACGCGCGCGAGCGGGCGGACATGCTGCGCTTCGCCATGAAGCTGCAGCAGGTGACGGGGCCCGTCATGGCCAAGGGGCTGGAGGACACCGTCTTCTACATCTACAACCGGCTGGTGAGCCTCAACGAGGTGGGCGGCGAACCGGAGCGCTTCGGCGTCCACGCCAACACCTTCCACCTGCGCAACCAGGAGCGCGCGGAGCGGTGGCCGGCCAGCCAGCTCACCTCCAGCACCCATGACACCAAGCGCAGCGAGGACGTGCGCGCGCGCGTCAACGTGCTGACCGAGGTGCCGGAGGAGTGGCGCAAGCGGGTGAAGAAGTGGGCCCGCCAGACGGAGAAGGCGGTATCCCAACTGCCGTCCGGCCCGGCGCCCACGGCCAATGACACGTATCTCTTCTTCCAGACGGTGGTGGGGGCGTGGCCCATGGGCGACTCCCACTCCGAGGAGGAGATGGCGGACTTCCAGCGCCGGGTGCGCGAGTACATGGGCAAGGCCATCAAGGAGGCCAAGGTCCGCACCTCGTGGACCAACCCCGACAGCGCCTATGACGACGCGGTGGCGCGCTACGTGGACGCTTGCTTCGACTCGAAGGGGGCGGGCTCCTTCCTGGCGGACGCGCGGGACTTCAAGCGCTCCATCGAGCGCGCGGGCCAGTACAACGCACTGGGGCAACTGCTGCTGAAGATGGCCTCGCCCGGCGTAGTGGACACCTACCAGGGCTGCGAGCTGTGGGACTTGTCGCTGGTGGACCCGGACAACCGGCGCCCGGTGGACTTCGCGCTGCGCGCGCGGCTGCTGGAGGCGCTGGACGCCGAGGCGGAGAAGGACCGTGCCGCGCTGAGCGCACGGCTGGCGGCGAACCTCGAGGACGGGCAGGTGAAGCTCTACGTCCTGGCGGAGTCCTTGCGGCTGCGTCAGCGGCAGGCAGCCCTCTTCCGGGGGGGCGGCTACCGGGCGCTCGAGCTGACCGGCGCCCGGGCGAAAGCGGCGGTGGCCTTCGCCCGCGAGCACGGCGACACGGTGGTGGTGGCCTGCGCGCCGCGTTACACCCTGTCCGCCCTGCAGGCCCCCGAAGGGCTGGCGGGCGCTTACGGCAGCACGTTCCTGGACCTTCCGGAGGCATATGCGGGCATGATGTTTCGCGATGTGTTCACCGGACGTCAGGTGCGGCCCGAGCGTGGACCGGGTGGCGCGATGTTGCCCCTGGGGCCGCTCCTGGCGGAGTTTCCGGTGATTCTGCTGGAGAGGAGCGCCGGATGAGGAGGGCCGAGGTGCTTCCAGGGAAGCCGTATCCCCTGGGCGCCACGTTCGATGGGCACGGCGTCAACTTCGCCGTTTTCAGCGAGCACGCGAAGAAGGTCGAAGTCTGTCTCTTCGACCCGGAGGACCCCGCGAAGGAGACGCGCCGCTTTCCCTTGCTGGAGACGACGCACCAGGTGTGGCACGGCTACGTGCCTGGCTTGGCCGCGGGCACCCTCTACGGGCTGCGCGTGCATGGGCTCTACGAGCCGAAGAAGGGGCTGCGCTTCAACCCCCACAAGCTGCTGGTGGACCCGTACGCCCGGGCCATCCACGGCCAGGTGGACTACCAGGCCCCCATCTATGCCTATACGCCGGGCACCAAGGAGGACGACCTCGCGTTCGACACGCGCGATGACGCGGCCGCAGTGCCCAAGGGCGTGGTGATGGGCGCGGACACCTTCGACTGGGCGGGAGATGCCCCGCCTCGCGTGCCGTGGCACGACACGCTCATCTATGAAGTCCACGTGAAGGGCTTCACCAAGCTGCACCCGCGCATCCCAGAGGCGCTGCGGGGCACCTACGCGGGGCTGGCGCACCCGGCCAGCATCGAGCACCTGAAGAAGGTGGGCGTCACCGCGGTGGAGCTCTTGCCCATCCAGCACATCGTCGACGAGCCCTTCCTCATCCAGCGCGAGAAGGTCAATTACTGGGGCTACAACACCCTGGGGTACTTCGCGCCGGACGCGCGCTACAGCGGCTCGGGTTCGATGGGCGGGCAGGTGGACGAGTTCAAGCGCATGGTGAAGCAGCTGCACCGCGCTGGCATCGAGGTGCTGCTCGACGTCGTCTACAACCACACGTGCGAAGGCAACCAGCTGGGCCCCACGCTGTCCTTCAAGGGCCTGGACAACGCGGCGTACTACCGGCTCACGGAGAAGGACCCGCGCTACTACATGGACGTCACCGGGTGCGGGAACTCGTGGAACGCCACGCACCCGTACGCGCTGAAGCTCATCGCCGACTCCCTGCGCTACTGGGTGGAGGAGATGCACGTGGACGGGTTCCGCTTCGACCTGGCCACCGCGCTGGGGCGGGACCGGTACGGCTACGACACCCGCGCCGCCTTCTTCCAAATCATCCACCAGGACCCGGTGCTCAGCCGGGTGAAGCTCATCTCCGAACCCTGGGACGTGGGCGACTTCGGCTACCAGGTGGGCAACTTCCCGGTGCTGTGGAGCGAGTGGAACGGCAAGTACCGCGACACCATCCGCCGCTACTGGAAGGGCGATGACCGGCAGGCGGCGGAGATTGGCTATCGCCTCACCGGCAGCTCGGACCTGTTCTCACTGTCCGGCCGCATGCCCGCCGCGAGCGTGAACTTCGTCACCGCGCACGACGGCTTCACGCTGCACGACCTCGTCACGTACAACGACAAGCACAACGAGGCGAACGGCGAGGAGAACCGCGACGGCGCCAACGACAACCACTCCTGGAACTGCGGGGTGGAGGGCGAGACGACCGACGCCAAGATCAACGCCCTGCGCGAACAGCAGAAGCGCAACTTCCTGGCCACGCTCTTCCTGTCCCAGGGTGTGCCCATGCTGGTGGCCGGCGACGAGATGGGCCGGACGCAGAAGGGCAACAACAACGCCTACTGCCAGGACAACGAGCTGTCGTGGGTGGACTGGGAGCTGAACGACACGCAGCGCGCGCTGCTGGACTTCACGTGCGCCCTGACCAAGCTGCGGCGCGAACAGCCGGTGTTGCACAAGCGGCGCTTCTTCCGCGGCGCCCATATGTGGGACAGCGAGCTGAAGGACCTGGCGTGGTTCCGGCCCGACGGCAAGGAGATGCGCAAGGACGACTGGGAGAAGCCCTACGTGCGCTCCCTGGGATTCCTGCTGGGCGGTGACGCCATCACCGCGCCGGACGATGAAGGGAACCGGATTGTGGGGGACACCATCCTGGTGCTGATGAACGCCCACCACGAGCCCATCACCTTCATGCTGCCCGCTGTCGAATGGGGCGCGGACTGGGAGCTGGTGGTGGACACGGCGTTGGCGGGGGAGTCGCCTCGCACGCACACGCCGGCGGGGGGCACCGTGCAGGTGGTGGGCCGCTCCCTGGCCGTGCTGCGCCGCCCGGCGACGGAGTAGCCCCCCGCGGGGCCGGAGGGGGCCCGCTGGACGAAAGTCGGAGGTTCAGCGGGTTTCACGCGGGGGTCGACGCCCAGGCATCCCGCCGGTAGGGTGCGCCCCGTCGTACCCTGCAACAGGATTGCTACGTGAACACGCAAGTCGCGCTCTGGGTGGGTTTCAACGTCTTCGTCCTCGCGATGCTCGCGATGGACCTCGGGCTGTTCCATCGCAAGGACCATGCGGTGACGCCGAAGGAGGCGGGCCTCTGGACGCTGGTGTGGATTACCCTCAGCCTGATTTTCTGCGCGGGCATCTGGCACTACCAGGGGCCCACCGTGGGGCTCCAGTGGTTGACGGCGTACGTGGTGGAGTACGCGCTCTCCGTCGACAACCTCTTCGTCTTCCTGATGGTGTTCAGCTACTTCCGGGTGGCGCCCGAGCACCAGCACCGGGTGCTCTTCTGGGGCATCCTGGGCGCGTTCGTCATGCGCGCTGGCCTCATCATCGCCGGCACGGCGCTGGTGAAGCAGTTCCACTGGCTCATCTACCTGTTCGGCGCGTTCCTCGTCTTCACCGCGGTGAAGATGCTGGTGTCCAAGGACGAGGAGATTGACCCGGAGCAGAAGGGCATCGTGAAGTTCGCGCGCCGGGTGCTGCCGGTGGCCCGGCTGGGTGAAGGCAGCCGCTTCCGGGTGACGGAGGACGGCCGGCGCAAGTTCACGCCGCTCTTCATCGTGCTGCTGGTGGTGGAGGCCACGGACCTGCTCTTCGCGCTGGACTCCATCCCCGCGGTGCTGGGCATCAGCCAGGACGCCTTCATCATCTACACGTCCAACGTGTGCGCGATTCTGGGCCTGCGTTCGCTGTTCTTCGTCGTGGCCAGCCTGATGGAGAAGTTCCACTTCCTGAAGGTGGGCCTGAGCGCCATCCTGGGCTTCGTGGGCGTGAAGATGCTCATCACCTTCTTCGACATCCACGTCCCCATCGGCATCTCCCTGGGCGTGATTGCCGGCGTGCTGGTGGCGGCCATCATCGCCTCGCTGGTCTGGCCGAAGCAGCCCGAGCCCGGACAGGACCGGGAAAGCGCCAAGACGTAGCCGGACGCTGGGGCTTCCAACCCAGCGTTTTCCTTGCAAGTGGCTGCCGTTGCCGCCAAATCTGGGGGCATGTCCTCCAGCGCCACCACCGACGGCATCCGCATCACCGTGAAGCCCGCCTACTGGCCGGAGCGCAGCGCTCCGGAGTCCGGGCAGTTCGCCTTCATGTACACGGTGGAGATTGCCAACGAGGGCGACGCGCCGGCGCAGCTCAAGGCGCGCCATTGGGTCATCACCGATGCCACGGGCAAGGTGGAAGAGGTGCGGGGCGAGGGGGTGGTGGGCCGCCAGCCCCACCTGGGGCCCGGAGAGCGGTTCGAGTACACGAGCTGGGCCATGCTGCGCACGCCCTTCGGCACCATGCGCGGCACCTATGACATGGTGCGGCCGGACGGCACGCACTTCGATGCGCGCATCGCCGAGTTCGCGCTCACCCTCCCCAACTCCCTGCACTGATGCCAACGCCCACTTCGAAGCGAGGGCTGCTGCTCGTCAACCTGGGGACGCCGGATGCTCCGCAGACGGGGCCGGTGCGCCGCTACCTGCGCGAATTCCTCAATGACCCGCGCGTCATCGACATCCACCCGCTGGGCCGCTGGGCGCTGCTCAACTTCATCATCCTCCCGGTGCGTCCGGCGAAGAGCGCGGAGGCGTACCGCAAAATCTGGATGAAGGAGGGCTCGCCGCTGCTCGTGTACAGCCAGGCCCTGGCGGCCCAGGTGGCCGAGCGGCTGGCGGGGGAGTACGAGGTGGTGCTGGCCATGCGGTATGGCTCGCCCTCCATCCCCGACGGCATCGCGGCGCTCAAGGCGCGCGGCGTGTCGGAGTTCACCGTGCTGCCGCTGTACCCGCAGGAGGCCGCGTCCTCCACCGCGTCCTCGCTGGCGCGCACCTACGAGGTGCTGGCCCAGTCGTGGGACGTGCCCTTCGTGCGCGCGGTGCCGGCCTTCTTCGAGCACCCAGGCTTCCTGGATGCCTTCACCGCCGTGGCGCGGCCGGTGATTGACGACGCGCGCGCCGACTACGTCCTCTTCAGCTTCCATGGCCTGCCGGAGCGGCACATGCGCAAGAGCGACCCCACGGGGACGCACTGCCTGTCCACCGCCTCGTGCTGCGACGCCATGACGGACGCCAACCGCCACTGCTACCGCGCGCAGAGCTACGCGACGGCGCGGGGGCTGGCTCAGCGGCTGGGACTGCCGGCGGATGGGTGGAGCGTGTCCTTCCAGTCGCGGCTGGGCCGCACGCCGTGGGTGAAGCCGTACACGGACGTGGTGTTGCCGGAGCTGGCGAAGAAGGGCGTGAGGCGCCTGGCGGTGATGTGCCCGGCCTTCGTGGCGGACTGCCTGGAGACGCTGGAGGAGATTGGCCTCCGCGCGCGGGAGCAGTTCCTGGAGGCGGGAGGGGAGTCGCTGACGCTGGTCCCCTCCCTCAACGCCCACCCGGCCTGGGTGGACGCCGTGGTGCGCATGGTGCGCGAGTCGGACGGGCCGCCTACTGCTGTGGCTGGGCCGTCGGCGCCGGCGCCGATTCCACCGCGGTGAGGCGCAGCTTCAGGGCGCCGGTGGGCACCTGGAGCGCGGCGGTGGGGAAGCCGCCCTTCGTCACCGAGGTGACGGTGCCTTCCCAGGAGCGCCACCGCCCGGCCTTCACCAGGAACTCGCCGCGGCCGGTGATGCTCACCTCGGCGCTGGCGCTGGTTTCGGGCGTGGCCCGGGGCCGGGGGCCTCCCGAGTCGTCCGCCTCCGCGTCTTCCTCTGCGGCGCGCGCGGGCGAGGTGGGGGGCTCGTCCTTCCCGCGGACCTTGCCGGACAGCTTCTCGGAGATGTCGTACTCCAGCGTGGCCACCTGCTCGCCCCCGTCGGCGGGCGTCAGGCTGGCGAGCTTCACGCGGTTGCTCCGCTCGGGCTGGCCGGCCTGGAACTGGGGCCCCAGCGCCTCCATGAGGATGAGCTCGGTGCCGAGCGACCACGCGTCACCGGTGCCCACCGGATCTCTCGGAAGCTCCAGCACCAGGGTGGCGGTGTTGCGGGTGGCGCCCTGCAGGCCGTCGAGCACGAAGCCGCGCTCGCTCAGCGTGGCCGTGTCCGCGTCGGCGTTGCTGCCCACGGGGACGACGCGGAGGCGGTAGTCACCCGAGTCGGTCCGCTCCATGAAGTAGGTGACGGGACCGGGCAGGGCCGCGGGGGCCGCGGCGACGGCGGCGGGCTTCTCCTTGCCCTTGCCCTTGGCGCTCTTGGAGGGAGTGACTTCCTCGGTGCTGGCGGGCGCGCCGCCGGTGCGCTCGACGTCGAGCCGGTACGACGTGGGCGCGCCCTGGGCAATCTTCCACCGGAGGACCACCTTCGAGGGGTCCACGGGCGGCTCCGCGGCAGCAGCGGGAGCGGCCTCCGCGGGAGGCGGAGCGTCCTTCATCCCCGGCGGGCGGGGAATGGGCTCCATCTTCCCACGGGGCTCTTCCTTGCAGGCGGTCAGTGACAGGGCGACGACCAGACCAAACACGCTTTGCTTCACGCGGGGACGCTCCTTGGCAGCCCTCGCGGGATATCGAAGCAGGCGAGGTCATTCAAGTACGTCACCCGGCCGCTTCGAGGACGACTGCGCGAGATACACGTCGACCTGCGTCTTGACGCGTCCGGCGAAGTCTGGGTCGAGCCGCTCCATGATGGCCCATTCGAGCTCGAGGTCCCTGCGGAGGTTGGGCCTGGCGGAGCGCACCAGCACGGGCTCGGTGGAGAGCAGGACCGTGGGCATGATGTTCTGCTTCTCCTCGGGGGCCGTCATGGTCGTCGTCTCCGGCGTCGGCAGCGACTGCGTCCGGGCGGGCATGTTGGCGGCCATATGGTATGCGCGCACGGTGAACCGGCCGTCGGGACGCTTGCGCCCCTCGACGTAGACGCGGGACCAGTGGGTGAAGACGTCGTAGTTGCCGGAGACCTTCCACGGCGTGATGAGGAACATCGGGTCCGTGCTGGGTAGCAGGGCATAGCCGCGCTCACTCAGGACCGCCTCGGCGGCCTTCATGACCTGCCGTGCGGGCATGTCGTACACCACATAGCTGCTCGTGCGCTCCAGCAGCGTCTGGCGTTGGTTCGTGCAACCCACCAGTGCGAGCAGCGTGAGGATGCTTACGAGCGCGGGGTTCATCGTCATCGGCGGGCCTCCGTGCGGGACGCGGTACGCGTGTCGTTGGGTGAAAACGCCACGGCCAGGGGGGCCATATCGGCAGGGACATACGGAAAGTGGAGCGGGGCCGTGGAGGGGCAGCCAGCCGTCTTGCGTCCTCGTGTCACGGGTCTGCTTGCGTTTCGTGCGTGCTTTGCGAAGAAGCGGGTGCATGTCCGAGCCGCCTGAGAAGCCCGTGACTCCCTTGTTCGATACGACCCGTGACGCGCTGGCGTGGCTGCGGGCGCAGGGGCTCGAGCACTTGTCGCGGCTGAGCCTGGCGGTGCTGATGCCGCTGGTGGAAGCGGCCTGGCTGCCCCAGGCGCGTCCCGTGCTCGCCCGCCGAAGGCTCGTGGAGTTGCTGAGCACGGACTCGCTGTCGCGTTGGATGACGGAGGCGATGCCGTCTCCCCGGATGAAGGAGTTGCTGCCCACGCTCGCCTGGCGCTTCGTGGAGGCGGAGCGGCTAGGGGCGGAGGCGTCGCGGGCTTCGCTCGAGGAGCGGCTCGCTCCGCCCGCCGAGTCCCGCACGCACCGCGTCCATGGCCTGCTGCTGGCGCTGCGTGCGCGCGTTCCGGCGTCCGTCGCTCCCCGGCCCATGCACGCGCTGGTGCCGGACCTGATGCAGTATGACGCTCCGCTCCCGGGCTTCCGTCTCCGCGAGACGCGCATCTCCGAGCTGCCTGTGGGGGCGCATGCGGGCTTCATCCTTCCCGAGGCCCGGCTGATTTTCGCTCCCACCGAGGTGACGGGGGACTGCTCCTGTGGCGCGACATTCTGCGTCCACCTGCTGGCGGCCATCGACACGGCGTTGCTGTGGTTGCGCCAGCCCTGGTCCGAGTCCTTTGGAGAGGAGCTGGAGGAACTGGTCCGTCCCGGTTGGGAGCGCGCGCTGCGGGCGCTGGAGCGGGCCGTCGATGACAGTCCCGGTGGGCCCGGAGGCGGCGAGGTCTCCTGGCGGCTGGACGTCATCAACGGGTACGGCGTGGAGCTCGCGGCCTACGTGCACAAGCGCAACAAGAAGGGCCAGCGCAGCACGGGCGCGAAGGTGAGCCGGCGCAAGCTGCTGCAGGACCACGGCTCGCAGTTGTCGGCGGCGGACGCGCGCCTGGCGGCGTTGCTGCCGGAATCGGAAACCCCCGCGTCGCGCGCGCTGCTCTTCGAACTGGTGGGGCATCCTCGCATCCACCTGGACGAGAATCCGGACCTGCTGGTGCGCATCGAGCGCGCGAAGGTCGGGCTCGTTGCCGAGGACCGGGACGGGGTGGTCATCGTGAGCGCGGGTGTGGATGGCGCGATGCTGCCCACGGCGATGCTGGAGCGGCTGCGCAAGGCTCAGCCGGAGGAGGGGCTCTACATCTGGGATGACAGCCAGCGGGTGCTCACGGTGCTGGACGCGGGCCCCGAGGTCCGCGCGCTGCTGACGGCGCTGAACCGCCACGGCAATGCGTTTCCGCCGGAGAGCCACGTCGCGCTGCTGGACCAGCTGTCGAAGCTGTCCCTGCGCGTGCCGGTGGCGCTGCCTCGGAGCGTCTTGGGGGAGTCGGTGCCGCTTCGCTACGCCCCCGTGGTGCGCATGGAGGCACATGCGAGCGGGGCGGTCCGTGTGGAGCTGCGCACGCGCCCGTTGCCGGACAGTCCCACGTTCATTCCGGGCGAGGGGGCGCGCGACGTCCACGTCCGGCGGGGGACGGGGGCCGTGCACGCGGTGCGTGACTTCGTTCAGGAGCGCGACGCGGCGGAGTTGCTTCAGTCCCGGTTGCCGCTCGATACGGCGGAGCCCGAGGAGCTGCCCTTCACCTTCCGCTTCACCAGCGCGCAGGGCGGCCTCGCGGTGCTCTCGGCCTGTGTGGAACTGGAGCCGAAGCCGGAGCTGGAGTGGGTGGGGGCGCCGGTGCGGCTGTTCCATGCCGCCGCGCCTCCGGCGCTGAAGGTCATCCTGGAGCGGAAGCGGGACTGGTTTGGCGTGCTGGGTGGGCTCTCCGTGGAAGGCGAGCGGGTGGAGCTGGCGCGGCTGCTCGATGCGGCGCGGCGGAAGGAACGTTTCGTCCAGGTGGACTCGACGTCCTACGTGGAGATTGAAGGGGCGCTGCGGCAGCACCTGGAGCGGCTGGCGGACCATGCGCATGCCACGCGCCATGGCCTGGAGGTGGGGCCTTCCGCGGTGGAGACGCTCACGGCGCTCCAGGACGCGGGCGCCGAGGTGGAGGCGGACAAGACGTGGCAGTCCCTGGTGGAGCGCATCTTCGCGGCGAAGGAGCTGAAGCCTCGTGTGTCCACGGGTTTGAAGACGGAGCTGCGGGACTACCAGTTGGAGGGCTTCCGCTGGCTGACACGGCTGGCTTCGTGGGGCGCGGGTGGGGTGCTCGCGGACGACATGGGCTTGGGCAAGACGGTGCAAGCGCTGACGGTGCTCCTGGACCGGAGCAAGCGGGGGCCCGCGCTGGTGCTGGCGCCGACGTCGGTGGCCTTCAACTGGATGGACGAGGCGAAGCGCTTCGCGCCGTCGCTGCGGATGACGCTGTTCTCGGACGCGGCGGACCGGGGCCGGACGTTGGAGCAACTGGGGCCCAAGGACGTGCTGGTGTTGAGCTATGGCCTGCTCACGCGGGACATCGAGCGGCTGTCGAAGCTGCGCTTCTCCACCATCATCTTCGACGAAGCGCAGACGTTGAAGAACGCGACGACGCACCGGTTCCGGGCGGCGCGGGCGCTCCAGGGGGACTTCAAGTTCGCGCTGTCGGGCACGCCACTGGAGAACCACCTGGGCGAGCTGTGGAGCCTCTTCGCCGTCGTCTTCTCGGGGTTGCTCGGGAGCTGGGAGGCGTTCCGTTCGCGCTTCGCCGCGCCGATTGAGCGGGGCGTGGACCCGACGGCCGCGCCCGCGCTGGCTCGGGTGCTCCAGCCCTTCCTGCTGCGCCGGACGAAGGCGCAGGTGGAGGCGCAGCTTCCGCCTCGGACGGACATCCGGGTGCCCATTGTCCTCTCGTCGGAGGAGTGGGCGCTCTACGAGGACGCTCGGCTGGCGGCGCTCTCTGATTTGGAGACGCGCAAGCCGAAGATGAAGGAGCAGGAGCGGCGCATCGAGATTCTGGCGGCGCTCACGCGGCTGCGGCTCCTGGCGTCACATCCGCGGCTGTATGACGCCGGGTCGAAGCTGGAGTCGGCCAAGCTGGAGCGGTTCATGGAGTTGGTGCGGGAGCTCCGAGCGGAGGGGCATCGCGCGCTCGTGTTCAGTCAGTTCACGTCCCACCTGGCGCTGGTGCGCGAGGTGCTGGACGCGGAGGGGATTGACTACGAGTACCTGGATGGGCAGACGCCCGCGGGGGCTCGGGCGGAGCGGGTGCGCGCGTTCCAGGAGGGGGACGTGCCGCTGTTCCTGATTTCGCTCAAGGCCGGTGGCTTCGGGCTCAATCTCACGGCGGCGACCACGGTGATTCACCTGGACCCGTGGTGGAACCCCGCCGTGGAGGACCAGGCCTCCGACCGCGCGCACCGGATTGGGCAGGAACGGCCGGTGACGGTGTACCGCCTGGTGACGCGGGGGACCATCGAGGAGCAGATGCTGTCGCTGCACGAGCACAAGCGCGCGCTGGTGGCGGGGGTGCTGGAAGGAAAGGACGCGGCGGGACGGCTGTCGACACAGGAGTTGCTGGGGCTGTTGTCTCAGCGGCTGGCTCCACCTGGGGAAGAGGAGGGGCCCCGGACTCGGCACTGATCCGCAGGGGCTTCGCGTCCGAACATGACCAATAGGCCCCATGTTCTCCATGGGAGCACGGGATTGACGGTGGTGATGATGCCTCTCAACGGCCACCAGAAAAATGCGGAGCCAAGCAGGGGCCCCACTTCGGATGGAGTCGAGACACCGAACCACGCGACGAGATCGGCGGCAGGGCCGTAGCTGACGAATTCGGTGATGACAATGCCAGCCCAAACATGAGTTGCGCAAGGCCTGTCATGATGTCCGAAGCCCCGCAGCCGAATTTCATGCAGTCTGCCTTCCTGTCAGTGAGTAATGCAACTCGTCCGGCACCCGCCTGCTCACGAATTCGAAGGTCTGGGCTGCGAAGAGCGCTACCCAGGTCCATCCGAAGATCGGAAGCCATTCAGGACGGGGTCTTGCCAGCGCAGCATCGACAGTCGAAGAAGGTTCCATGGAGAGTTCGCTCGGCCCCGCCTCTGAAAGGAACGAGAAAGTGAAGAAGAGTTATCGGATTGATTCTGTCGCTCAAGGGTTCGCGGACGAGTTCCTGCGTGCATCGTTGCCGAGCCAACGGGCGATCTTGGTGGCGGCCTGTGATGCGGGGTTGCGCAATGCCGGAGTGGTAGAGCCTGTTGCCAGCAATGCCCTGGAGCTCATTCGGAGTGGCAGTTCAGGGACGGACGCCCTGCGAAAGGACCTGGATGGGCTGGTCGCTCAGTACGACGAGGAGTATTTCTCCCGGAGTGAAGAGGAAGGGCGGGTGGACCTCAAGGCCATGGTGAAGTTTTCGAAGGCCCGAGCATTTGCCGCCTTGTCCTATGCTCTTGGAGAGGGGGACGATTGGCTTGAGGCGCTGTATGAAGCGGTCTCGACCATGGATGAGCAAAAGCCGATTGTTGAGCGACTGAGGGAATTGCTGATGGCTTGAGCATTATATCCGAGTAGCTATAGCCCAGGAGCCAGTTCCAGCCGACCCAGCGGCCCCCTTCTGGGCGGCTTATCCGCAGTGAGGTTGTAGCACTCGGCGGAGGTTCCATTCGCGAAGCAGACGAGCGGCCTTCATCCGAAACGGAACGGGGGCCTTATCGGGCCGCGAGTTCGTTGAAGCGGACTCCCGTCAAGGGGAGTCGCCGCACGGAATCCGCCATTCGTTCGCTTGCCACGATGAATGTGGGCCAGTCGTGTAGACGGAAAAGCTCTGGAGGTTCGTGCATCGAATGAACCTCGAGAATCGGCGGCTGAGGTAGTTCGTGTCGCTGCATCCCGCAGTTCGGGCAGACACGTCTCATTTCTGGGGGCACGCCACCAATGTGCAGTCGGCCATGGAGTTCCAGCTGCATGGCTAGCAACTCGGATGGGTTCTTTCCACGGAACCGCACGTTCATCGGGCAGCCTGAGAGGCCATGAATACCTGCGTCCTGTAGTCGCTCCAGGGCTTCACGGCGGATGTAGAGTGACCAGGGGTTCTGCATGAAGAGGTCGCCAAAAGTACCGCTGCCCGTACCGGTGGGCGGGCCGAAGTCGGCGCCTGGTTCCAGTCGAGCCCAACTGGGAACGAAAGGACGGACCAGGTCCCTCAACCGGGAGAATTCCTCGACGCTGACCTGCCGGCCTGGGTTTTCGAGCGCCTCTCGCTCCTGGAGGCCCGACAGGTCGACACATGGGTACTGAAGGCCAGCCCAGCCGCCTGCGGCTCCACATGCATCGCAAGGAGTAACGCCGGGAAACCCCCAGGGCGGAAGGGCTCGTAGGTTTCCGGTGAACCCAGCGCTCCTGTCTTCTTCGACCACATAGAACTTCAAGAGCCCAGCCTCCTCAGGTGGCCAATCTCAGCGCTTGTAGTAGGGCATGACCTTCCCGATCAGTTCAAAGCGGAAGATCAGGTCGCCGGCGTGGCGGTAGATGACATCGGGGCGCGGAGGATGTGGATGGGCCTTGATGAACTGTGCGCATGCGTCATTCCATCGTCCTCCGCGTGGCCCGCCACCATAAATGTACCGGTGGACATGCTCGGGAATCACCAACGTGAAGTCGTGAATCTTGATGCCGGCTCGTTGGAAGTAGAGCGCGAGGTCAGGCGCTTGGGGAAAGATGTGGTGCCTGACGTACCGGCCTGCCGGGAGTTGATAGACCGGCCGAACCTGGACGTGCGGGCGCCATTGGAATGTGATGACCGGCTGAGCTCCATTGCGTATGCCCAGACGCACACCCCAGCCTCTGCGCAGCGGTGGCCGAGCAACGGGCATGAGCGCAGGCTCGACCCGCGGCGCCACGTCTTCGCAAAGAAAGAAGGCGCACCAGCCCTCGTCACAAGCCAGGGAGACACATGGTGCGGCTTCGGTGGCCTCGCAAAGCTCCGCGGATTCCAGTTCCGCGATGCCACGTGGCGGATCTGGTGTGGGAGGAGCGGACGCGCAGGCGACGACCAAACAACTCAGCACCAGCAATCGCAGAGTTGAAGCGAGTGTGCGCAAGAGTATGGGCCTTTCCGGACTCACGTCGTGCAGGCGTCAGTCGGAAGTTACCCCAAGCGCTACCTTCAAAGGCAGACCCAAGCTGCTTGGCGTAATCGCTACCCGCGCGGAGCGGCGGCACGCGACAGCCTGTCGCGGACAGCGATGCCCAGGCCGCTCTCAGTCGGGAGGCACGCCACCAGTACGTCGTGCCCTTGTGCATCCGCCTCACGCAGCCGGGCGTACAGCACTCGCGCGGCACCTGCGGGCTCATCCGGCACATCGAAGCGCGACACGTCGGGTGGCAGCGCAAGGCTCGCAGGTCCCAGCACCCCCACTCGCAATCCCTGTCCGCGGAGTTCCTGGACGCGCGCTACAGCCTGCGCGGGCTCGGTCAGCACCACGCCGGCACGCGGCGCGTAGTGTGACTCCAACGAGCCTGACACGCGCACCTTGGACGAAGTCCTCACCGGCACCTTGCGCCCCAGCACCCGCTCCACGTCCTCCGCCGCCAGACCTCCGGGCCGCAGAATCGCGGGCTCATCCGAGCTCAAGTCCACGATGGTCGACTCCACGCCCACCGTGCACGGGCCTCCATCCAGGACGAGGTCCACGTCTCCGCCCAGGTCCTCCCTCACGTGTTCCGCCGTGGTGGGGCTCACCTTGCCGAACCGGTTCGCGCTCGGCGCGGCCAGCCCTCCACCCAGCTTCTGGAGCACCGCGAGCGCCACTGGGTGATTCGGCACGCGCAGGGCAACGGTGTCCTGCCCACCCGTGACGGCATCCGTGGCCCGTGCCGTGCGCGGCAGCACCAGCGTCAACGGCCCGGGCCAGAAGGCCTCGGCCAGCTTCCGTGCGGCCTCCGGGACCTCGCGTGCCCAGGTGTCCAGGTGCTCGACGCCCGGGATGTGGACGATGAGCGGGTGGGTGGCGGGGCGGCCCTTGATGGCGAAGACGCGGCGCACGGCCAGCTCGTCCTCCGCGTTGGCGGACAGACCGTAGACGGTTTCCGTCGGCAGGGCGACGACACCGCCGTGCCGCAGCAATTCCACCGCGCGTTCAAGGGACTCTGGAGCAATCATGCGCCGCCGCACTGTCGCCCCAGGAGGGAACATGGGCAAGTCGCACGTCTTCGATGCTCGCAGTCGGATGCCGGTCCCGGCCGTTGAACTCTTCGCCTGGCATGCCCGGGAAGGGGCGTTCGAGCGCCTGTCGCCTCCCTGGGAACGGCTGGAGGTCCTGGAGCGCACCGGTGATGGCATCCGCACCGGTGCCCGCGTCGTCGTCCGAATGCGCGTGGGTCCCGTCCCTCAACGCCTGGTGGCCGAGCACACCGCCTACTCCGAAGGCGCCATGTTCCAGGACACGCAGGTGTCCGGCCCCTTCTCGAAGTGGGTCCACACCCACCGGATGTGGCCCGAGCCCACCACGGGCACGTCCATCCTGGATGACGAAGTGGAATACGTCCTCCCCGTAGGCCCCCTGGGCAGCCTCTTCGGCGGAGGCTTCGCCCGGCGCACCCTGGAGCGGATGTTCGCGTACCGCCACCGCGTCACGTTCGAAGACCTGAAGCGTCACGCCGCCTTCGCGGGGCAGGGGCCGCTCACCATCGCCGTCACCGGAGCCTCGGGGCTGGTGGGCTCGTCGCTGGTGCCCTTTCTCACCACGGGCGGCCACACAGTGAAGCGCCTGGTGCGCGGCAAGGCGGACTCCTCGCGGAACGAGGTCGCCTGGGTGCCTGACAAGGGCGAGGTAGACACCGACGCGCTCGAAGGCGTGGACGCCGTGGTGCACCTCGCGGGCGTCAACGTGGCCGGCCAGCGTTGGACTCCCGAGTACAAGGACGCCATCCTCAAGAGCCGCACCCAGGGCACCCGCACCCTGGCCGAAGCCCTGGCGCGGATGAAGCGCAAGCCGAAGGTGCTCGTCTCCGCGGGCGGCAGCAGCATCTACGGGGACCGCGGCAACGAGGTCCTCACCGAGGAGAGCAGCACGGACGGGAAGGGCTTTCTCTCCCAGGTATCACGCGAGTGGGAAGCCGCCGCCGCGCCCGCCGAGGCCGCGGGCATCCGCGTGGTGCACCTGCGCATCGGCCCCGTCCTGGACGCGCGCGAGGGTGCCCTGGCGAAGATGCTGCCAGCGTTCCTCGCGGGAGGCGGCGGGCCCATCGGCTCCGGGCAACAGTGGATGAGCTGGGTGTCGCTGGAGGACCTGCTCGGGCTCATCCACTTCTCTGTCTTCACCGACGCCGCGCGCGGCGCCATCAACGCCGTGGCGCCGGGGGCGGTGCGGCAGGCGGACTTCGCCCGGATGCTGGGCAAGGTGCTGCGGCGTCCGGCCGTCTTCCCGGTCCCCGCGCCCGTCGTGCGGACCCTCTTCGGACAGATGGGGCAGGAGGCGCTGCTGGATGGCGCGCGAATCGTGCCTCAGGCAGCCCAGCGGCTGGGGTTCGCCTTCCTCCTTCCCGACTTGGAAAGCGCGCTGCGCTTCACGCTGGGGCGCACGACGAAGGGCCCTGAATACCACCATTCTTAGCGAGTCCGGCGCTTGACAATCCCCTCCGCTGCGACAGAAGGAACGACGCTTTCGAAGGGGAGAGGACTCCTGATGATTCAGGTCGAAGGGCTGACCAAATACTACGGTGAGCACGCGGCGATCCGGGACCTGGCCTTCACCATCAGCCAGGGAGAAGTCATTGGCTTACTGGGCCTCAATGGCGCTGGAAAATCGACGACGCTGAAGGTCCTGGGGTGCGTGCTGCTGCCGACCTCGGGGCGTGTCGTCATCGACGGCCATGACGTGGTGAGCAATGCCCACGAGGTCCGCCAGCGCATCGGCTACCTGCCGGACGTGCCTCCGCTCTACGACGAGATGACAGTGGGTGAGTACTTGACCTACGTCGCGCAGCTTCGCGGCGTCACGTCCCGGGACACCGCCAGCCGCGTGGGCGAGGCCGAGGAGAAGACGGGCCTGCGTGACGTCCACGGTGAGCTCATCTCCACGCTCAGTCACGGCTACCGCCAGCGCGTGGGCGTGGCGCAGGCGCTGGTGCACAAGCCCGCCCTGCTCATCCTCGATGAGCCCACCAGCGGGCTCGACCCCCGGCAAATCGTGGAGATGCGCGACGTCATCCGCGGGTTGAAGGGCGCGCACACGGTGCTCGTTTCCAGCCACATCCTCCCGGAAATCTCCCAGACGTGTGACCGGCTGCTCATCATCCACAAGGGGATGTTGGTGGCGCAGGGCACGGAGGAGGAACTGGCGGCGAAGATGGGCGGCCGGGGCACCATCGAGCTGGAGGTGCGCGGCGACAAGGCGCGCGCGGTGGAGGTGCTCCAGCGCTTTGGCACGGTGGAGGTGGACCGCGCGTCGGACGGCCTGGTGGCGCTGACGGTGCGGGCCTCTCCCGACCAGCGACCCCTGGTGGCGCAGGCGGTGGTGGGCGCGGGCCTGGACTTGTTGCGGCTGGACCAGGGCGCCGGTCAGCTCGAATCCATCTTCCTGCGGCTGACACACGGCCAGGAGGTGCGCGCGTGAAAGCGCTGCTCATCGCCCGCCGCGAGCTGTCCGCGTACCTGCGCACGCTCAGCGGTTACGTCATCATCGCGGTCATCCTCGCGTTGAACGGCTTGTTCTTCAACGCGTATGCCCTGGGCGGCGCCAGCAAGCGCTCCGCCGAGGTGCTGTCTCAGTTCTTCTATTACTCGAGCGGCTTCACCGTCGTCGCCTCGGTCTTCATCTCCATGCGTCTGCTGGCGGAGGAGCGCCAGACGGGCACGCTGTCGTTGCTGTACTCGTCACCGCTACGCGACCGGGACATCGTCCTGGGCAAGTTCCTCGCGGGATTGGCCTTCCTCGCGCTGTACCTCCTGTGCACCGTCTACATGCCGCTGTTGGTGCTGGTGAACGGCAAGGTGTCCTTCGGGCACGTGGCGGCGGGGTACTTCGGCCTGCTGTTGCTGGGCAGCGCGTCGCTGGCGGTGGGGACGTTCGGCTCGGCGCTGGCGCGCAACCAGTTGCTCGCGGCGATTACGTCCGCGGTGATGCTGGTGGCCCTCATCCTGTGCTGGCTGCTGGCGCGCATCACCGAGCAGCCGCTGGCGGATGTCTTCAGTGCGATGTCGCTGTGGAATCAGCACTTCCCGCCGTTCCAGGCGGGGCTCATCCACGTGCGTGACGTCGTCTACTACCTCGTGGTCACCTACGTGGCGCTGTTCGCGGCCACGCGGGTGCTCGAGGCGCGGAGGTGGCGATGAGCGCGCGTCCTTCGAGCGGGGGGCTCCCCGTGACGCTGGCCTTCGTCTCGGGCCTGCTGGCGGTCTTCCTCGGTGAGCGGCTCTTTGGCATCGGCATGGGCCGCACCGTCTTGTCTGGCCTGGGCGTCGCGGTGGCGGTGGGCGCTCTGGTCTGGCGCTTCGCGCGCATGCGGTCGGCCAGCGCGGACCGGCGTGCAGTCGAGGCGTGGGTGTCAGGCCTCTACGGCGTGGGCCTCCTGGCCCTGGGGCTCTACTTCGTCCAGGCGGACGTGGGCACCGGACTCTTCGGTGGACCCCTGTCCCAGAGGGCGCCTCGGCTGGCGGTGTCGCTGGCGGCGCTCTTCCCGGCGTTGCTCGCGTGCTGCTTGCTGCCGCTGGCGATGATGGAGGTCGCCGCCGCGGCGATGACGCGCGCGCCGGTGCTGGAGACGGGCCGTGTCCGCAGCGCGTTGTACTCCGGGCTGGGGTTGGCCTTCGTGCTCGTCTTCGCCTTCGCGTCCATGTTCGTCGCCACCCAGGCAGACGTGACGTGGGACCTGTCCTACTTCCGCACAGCGAAGCCAGGCGACGGCACGCGCAAGGTGATTCGCGGGCTCAATGAGCCGCTCCAGGTGACGCTCTTCTTCCCACCCGCGAACGAGGTGGGCGAAGCGGTGGGGCAGTACTTCCGCGACCTGGCGGTGGAGAGTCCGGGCCTGCTCAACGTGGTGCGGCTGGACCAGGCGGTGGAGCCGACTCGGGCGAAGTCGCTGGGCGTCCACAACAACGGCACCATCGTCCTGGCTCGCGGCGACCGGAAGGAGCCGCTCACGGTGGGCCTGGAAATCGAGCGGGCGCGCGGCCAACTCCAGCGGTTGGACCAGGAGGTCCAGCGCCGCCTGCTGACGGTGGCCAGGCCCCGCCGGGTCGTCTACTTCACGTCCGGCCACGGTGAGCGCGCCGAGTCGCGAGCGGTGCCGGGCGAGACGACCCGCCCGTCCGTGGAGACGCTGAAGGAGTTGCTGCGCGCGCAGAACGTGGACGTGCGGCCGCTCGGTGTCTCCGAGGGCCTGGGCACCGAGGTGCCGCGTGACGCCTCCGTGGTGGTGGTGGCGGGCCCGACGCAGGCGTTCCTCCCCGAGGAGCTGAATGCCCTGCGCGAGTACTCCGCGCGCGGCGGCCGGCTGTGGCTGGCGCTGGAGCCAGAGGGGCCGGACTTCCAGCCGCTGCTGGAGCCCCTGGGCCTGAAGTACCTCAAGACGCCGCTGGCCAATGACCAGGTGTACTTCCGCACGTCGCGGCAGCAGAGCGACCGCGGCAACCTGGGCACGGCGACGTTCTCCTCGCACCCGTCCGTCACGTCGCTGTCGTCGTTGGCGGGACAGGCGCCGGCTGTCTTCCTGAGCGCGGGCGCCCTGGAGCAGCTTCAGCCGTTGCCGGGAGGCCTCGCGCAGGACGTGTCGGTGCGCGCGCACGGCGCCACCTTCGCGGACGCCAATGGCAACTTCACGTTGGACGCGGGCGAGACGCGGCGGCCCTGGCCCCTGGTCATCGCGGTGGAGAAGCCCGCGCCGGCCGGCCAGGAGTCGATGCGCGCCGTGGTGATGGCGGACGCGGACGCGGTGAGTGACTTGCTGATGGGCAACATGGGCAACGCGTACCTCGCGGTGGACACGCTGCGGTGGCTCACCGGTGAGGAGTCCATCTCCGGCGCCGTGTCCTCGGAGGAAGACACGCCCATCCAGCACACGCGGGAGCAGGACGTCCTCTGGTTCTACGCGACGGTGTTCCTGGGGCCAGCCCTGGTGCTGGCGGTGGGCTTCGTGACGACGCGCCGGCGGGGACGCCGCGCGCCTCGCCCCGCGGTGGCGGGAGGTGAGCGATGAAGGTTCGGGACCTGGCCCTCCAAGGGGCCCTGGCGGCGGCCGCGTTGCTCGCGGCGTTCGTCGTCTGGCAGCGCGAGCCCTCCGCGGGCCCGGGTGAAGTCACGGTGGTGGATGTCCCGGCGCGCGCGCTGGACAGCATCCGCTACGAGGACGACTCTCGCTTCGTGGACGTGTTCCGCGATGCCAGTGGGCGGGACCGACTCTGGGTGCGTCTGGGCTACAAGGCCTCCAGGGCGGCCTCCGGCGGTGCGAATGCGGGCGCCACCGACGCGGGCGTGGCCACCGCGGCGGTGGGCACGGACGCGGGTACCGGCGCCGCCGGGGGACTGCCGCCGGTGGCCGTGCGCGAGGAACCGCCTCCGCCGCGCGAGCTGCGCGCCAACGAGGTGGCGGACAAGCTGTTCTCCCGCTTCGCGCCCATGCGCGCCATGCGGGCGCTGGGTGAGCTGGACGCGAAGAAGCTGGAGGAGGTCGGCCTGGCCACGTCTCCGCGCAAGCTGACGCTGACGGTGGGCGGCAAGGCGCGTGTGTTCGCCCTGGCGTCGCCTTCGGGCGGATGGGGGACGCCGTACCTGCGCAGCGAGGAGGACGGCCGCGTGTACCTGCTGGGCCCGGCGATGCTGCCGGACCTGGAGAACGCGAACAGCCGTCTGGTGGACCGCCGGCTGCACACCTTCGACCTGGGAGACTTCGACGCGGTGACCATCAGCGCGGGTGGCGCCACCCGTGCCTTCCGGGCCACGGGCAAGGCGCCCGGCCCGGTCGTCTTGGCGCCGGAGGACGCACCGGAGCGGCCGGACGACTTCGCGCGCAACTGGCATGACCGCGTGTGGCGGATGATGCCGGTGGACCTGCTCGGCCGCGACGAGCCGCTCCCTGGGGGCGAGCCGCAGGAGGCCTTCCGTGTGGACTACCTGCGCGCGGGGCGGGCCGTTGGCCACGTCATGGTGGCGAAGGGCGAGGGTGGCTTCTACGCCCGGACCGAGCACACCTCGGGCTGGGCCCGGCTCCACGCCGGGATTGACGCGTTGGCGGAAGAGGCGGCGAGGGTGACGGCGCCCGTGTCCGCCGCTTCAGGGAAGTGACGCGCGGGGACCTGGACTCAGGTCCCCACCGCGCCCTCGTCACGCAGGCCCAGGTGCACGTCCACGAAGCTGTACGGCGCCCAGGGGCCGGTGAAGCGGAATGAGTACGTGTCCGAGCGCGCGGCCAGGGAGCGGACCTTCTCCTCGAAGGACTCCAGCCGTGCCTGCTCGACGAGGAAGGCCGCGTTGAGCAGCATCCGCTCTCCTACGGGGGGAAGCTCGCGCGTGGCGGCGGCACGGGGGCGCAGGCCTTCCAGCAGTGCCCGCATGTCACGCCCGGCGCGGTCCTCGACGGCGGCCTCCAAGCGGCGCTCGTGCTCGGCCTCCGGCTCATCATCGCGCCGGTGAAGCTGGGCGTCTTCCAGCACCAACCGCTGGGCGAGGTGCTCGCGGTGCCAGAGCACCTTCAGGCCCAGCTCCACCTTGCCCTCCAGCGCGTCCAGCACGCCGGACAGTTCGCCATGGGCCGTGCGCAGGACAGCGCGTACCTGGGCCTCGGACGCCATGACGGTGCCGAAGGCCACGGGGAGCACGGTGTGCTCACGGAGCAGGGTTTCGGTGACGCGCTGGTGCCCGAGCAGGTTCGCCCGCGTCGGGTCCACCACGCGGCCGGGGGCCACGGACACCATGGCGGCAAGGCCGGCCTCGCTAACCGCGTACACCTGTGATGGAACGGCGCCCAAGCCGATACGCCCGACGTCCAGGGCCGCGGTGGCACGGACGATGCCGTAGAGATACCGGAGCCCGTCGGGCGTCACCGTCTCCGCCGTGGGAGGCGAAGGCCGGGCGACCTGGGCCGTGCGGCTGTCGCCGTGAGCCGCGCCCTTCCGGGGCCGTGTCGTCCGGGACATGGTGCGCTTCACCTCGCCGATGCGCCTCCGTGGGTGGCGAGCACGCGGCGGACTTCATCCACCAGCGCGTCCGGCAGGCAGGGCTTGGTGACGAAGGAGTCGCAGCCCGCGCCCTTGGCTTCGTCGGACTGCCCCGTCATCGCATGGCCGGTGAGTGCCACCACTGGGATGGCGCGCGTGCGGTCGTCGCCCTTCAGCCGCCGTGTCGCCTCCCAGCCGTCCATGATGGGCAGCGACAGGTCCATGAGGATGATGTCGGGCCGCAGCTCGAAGGCCTTGTCCAGCGCCTCCTGGCCGTTCTTCGCCTCGGCGACGCGAAAGCCCGAGAACTCCAGGTACTCGGCGTACATCTCCCGGGCATCTTGATAGTCGTCTACGACGAGCACGAGGGGCTTCGGGGTCTCAGATGGGTTCGTCATGCGCGCCTCGCGCGTCGGGGGAAGTGCAGGGTGAATGTCGAACCCTCGCCCTGGGTGCTCTGGAGGGTGACGCGTCCCCCCAGCATGGCCGCCAGGCGCCGGCAGATGGAGAGCCCCAGCCCGGTGCCTCCATAGGCCCGGGTCGGAGAACTGTCCACCTGCTGGAAGTCCTCGAAGATTTTTTCCTGGTTCGCTGGGTCGATGCCAATGCCCGTGTCCGTCACGGAGATGGTGAGCGTGGACGTAGCAGCCACGTACTCCGCCTGCACCTGCACTGAACCTTCGTGCGTGAACTTCAACGCATTCGACAGGAGGTTGAGGACGATTTGTTTCACCTTCTGCCGGTCACTGTACACAGCCGGCACGCGCGGGCCGAGGTGGGCGCTCACCGTCAGCTTGCTGCGCGCGATGATGGGGTCCATCTCCGCCATCACCTCCTGGAGCAGCTCCGGGATGCCGAAGTCCGACAGGTTCAAGGGCATGCGGCCCGCTTCGATGCGGGTGATGTCCAGAATCTCGTTGATGACCTCCAGCAGGTGTCTGCCGTTGGAGTCGATGCGCGTGAGGTTCCGTTTCTGCGCCGGGTTCAGTTCGCCGGACACGCCCTGCAGCAGCATGTTCGTGTAGCCGAGGATGGCGTTGAGCGGCGTGCGGAACTCGTGGGACATGTTGGCCAGGAACTGGGACTTGGCCGCGCTGGCCTGCTCCACCTGGATGGCCTGCCGGCGCAGCATCTCGTTCTGTTCGGCCAGCTCCGCGGTGGCGGCCTGCACGCGCGCCTCCAGGTGGACGGAGCCTTCCTTCACCCGCTCCAACAGCCGCGCCTTCTCCAGCGCCTCGCTGCGGTCGTGGAAGAGGGTGACGATGCCCGTCAGCTCACCGGAGTCGCCCAGGACCTTGCTGGCCACGGCCTCCATGGGGAGCGTGGCGCCCGTGGCCGGGTCCAACAGCCCGAGCTGCCCGCGCCAGCGGGGCCGGCCCTCCGCGTCCAGCAGGTTGGCGAGGAACGACGAGAAGCTCGCGTTGTTGGAGCGCAGCCGCCGCAGCGCCGCCTCTCCACTGTCGGGGTGCGTGGCGAAGAGCTTCTCCGCCGGGCCGTTCATCATCACCATGCCGCCCGCCGGGTCGGACAGGATGAGGGGGTCCGGCACGGAGTCCAGCACGCGGTCCAGCCGGTGGCGCTCGCTGCGGGCCTCCCGCTCCGTGGCGCGCAGGCGCCGGTAGCTCTCCCCCAGCGCCTGGGTGGCGCGGCCCAGGTCCGTCACGTTGCGCAGCACACTCACCAGGGCCTCGCGGCCATCCGGCTCGAGCACGGGCGTGCTGACGACCTCGAAGAGCAGGTCGATTCCCTCCACCGGGTCCACCAGCGGGACTTCCCGGCGGCGTACGGTGGATGTGTCACCGCTGGCGAAGCTGGCCAGCGCGGAGGAGAACACCTGCCGGTTGAGCTCCGTCGCCCGGCGGCGGCCTTCGCTCGCATCCGGCCCCGCCACCAGCAGCACCTCCGCGCGGGCGTTGGCGATGTGGGGCCGCCCCTCCAGGTCCGTCAGCAGCACGGGGTCCGCCACGGTGTCGATGATGCGACGGAGCAGCTCGCCGCCCGCCACCTCGCGGCGCTCCGTGGGCAGCATGGCGGCCAGCCGGGGGCCGACGTGCGCGCTCACCCAGGCGGCGTCCGGCGTCAGCGTGGGGCCGTCCGCGGACAGCAGCAGCAGGCCCGCAGCGGGCGCTCCGGGACGGCCCAGGGGCACCGCGATGCACCCCACGGCCGGAAGTGGGGCCCAGGGGGTGGCGAAGAAGCGAGGTGCCCCCTGCGTCAGGGTCTCCGCCAGGGGATGGGAGGCCTCACCGGGCTGGAACGCCAGGGCGTCGCGCTGGGCCTCGGAGAGGTTGCGGGCCGCGAGGCAGACCCACCCTCCCGTGCCGCTGTCGCGCGCGAGGCAGGCGGCGACGTCCGACGGCCGCTCGCGGGTGAGCCACGCCACCACGTGCCGCGCGCACAGACGTGGCTCGTCGCAGGCGAGCAGTTGCTCGGCCAGGGCGAGCCGTGCTTCGACGTCTGGCTCGGGCGTTGGGGTGGGCAGTGCGGCGGGGGGGGCCACTGCGTCAGGCTCCGCGGGAATGAGGGGTGGGCGTTCGCACCTCCACGAACTTCACCACGATGGTGCGTGTGGACGCGGGTGGCCAGTCCTGGAGCGCCTGCTCGTGGACGTTCGTGTCCCAGCGCAGACCCCGGCCCAGCACCCGGTCCAGGACGTCGACGAGGCTGGCGCTTCCAGCCAATCTTTCCACGGGCATCGTCGAAGCTCCTCGGCTCCTGGGGCCGGGTTTTTGTAACGCGCGTCGGCGAGCCGCCCCAGAACAGGCTTGCCCGCACCGTGATTTGCGAACACGAGAGGGCCGGCAGTGTTCGCTCGTGTACATCTGCAACGTCTCGAAGCTGGGTAGGCAGCCAGCCATGAGGTCCGCTCCCGTGGCTTATCGCTCCGGGGCGCCGTTCCTAGCCTTGGGCCATGGACGACGAGCAGCGGGCGCACAGGTCGCTTTGGACGGTGACGGCCCCCCCGCGCGACTTCCCGGCGCTGCCGGGTGACGTGACGGTGGACGTGGCCATCATCGGCGGGGGGATGGCCGGGCTGACCACGGCGTGGCTCCTGAAGCGCGCTGGCAAGCGCGTGGCGGTGCTGGACATGCACCGCATCCTGTCGGGGCAGACGGGCCAGACGACCGCGCACCTCACCGAGGTGCTCGACACGCCCTACGCCACGCTGCGGCGCGACTTCGGTGAGAAGGGGGCCCAGCTCGCGGCGTCCTCCAGCCGCGCGGCCATCGAGCAGATTGCCGCGCTGGTCGACGAGCTCGGCATCGACTGTGACTTCCAGCGCGTGCCCATGTACCGCTACGCGGAGACGGAGCGCGAACTGGCCGACCTGCACCACGAAGTCACCGCCGCGCGCGAGGCCGGCTTGCTGGCCACCTTCACCCACGACGTGCCCTTGCCGTATCCCGTGAAGGGCGCCCTGCGGGTGGAGGACCAGGCGCTCTTCCATCCTCGCAAGTACCTGCTGGCGCTGGCGGACCGGATTCCCGGCGATGGCAGCCACCTCTTCGAGAACACGCGGGTGACGGAGGTCCACGACGGCGCGCCCTGCCGCGTAGTCACCGACCGGGGCACCGTCACCGCCGCGGCCGTGGTGGAGGCCACCACCACGCCGCTCAACCGCGTGGCCATGCACACCAAGCTCTACCCCTACCGCACCTACGCGGTGGCGGGGCCGCTCAACGGGCCGCTGGAGCCGGGCCAGTACTACGACAGCCAGGAGCCCTATCACTACATCCGCACGCAGCAGGTGAACGGGCGCACCTACGTCATCGTGGGCGGCGAGGACCACAAGGTCGGCACCGACGAGGACACTGCCCGGCGCTACGCCGCGCTGGAGGCCTACACGCTGCGGCGCTTCCCGGTGACGGACATCACCCACCGCTGGTCCGGCCAGGTCATCGAGCCCGCGGACGGGCTGGCGTACATCGGCCGCAACACGGCCAGCCGCCACGTGTACGTGGCCACCGGCTTCTCCGGCACGGGCATGACGTTCGGCACGCTGGCGGGGATGATTCTCTCCGACGCCATCCTCGACAGGCAGAACCCCTTCGCCGCGCTCTACTCGGCGACGCGGGTGAAGCCTCAGGCGGGCGCGAAGGACTTTCTCCAGGAGAACGCGGAGGTCGCCTTCCACTTCGTCGCGGACCGCCTGTCACGGCCGGACGGGCACCGGCTGGCGGACGTGGCGCCCGGTGAGGGCAAGGTCCTGGAGGTCGCGGGACAGAAGGTCGCGGTGTACCGCGCGGAGAACGGCACCACGCACGCGGTGTCCCCGGTGTGCACGCACCTGGGCTGCCACGTGCACTGGAACGGCGCGGAGCGCTCCTGGGACTGTCCCTGTCACGGGGGGCGCTTCAGTCCCACCGGCAAGGTGCTCAACGGCCCCGCCGTGAAGGACCTGCCGGCGAAGAAGCTGCTGACCTGAGCACGTCTTCACACCTCAACACGACACACATCATCCACACGGGAGAGGGCGCGCATGGACGCTATCGAACTGTTGACGCAGCAGCACGACGAGGTGAAGAAGCTGTTCAAGAAATACGAGAAGCTCTCGGAGGGAGCGGAGGCGAAACGCCAGGAACTCTTCGAGATGATTTCCGACCGCTTGAGCGCGCACGCCTCCATCGAGGAGCAGTACTTCTATCCCGCGGCCAAGGCCCAGGACACGGAAGACCTGCTGCGCGAGGCCGCCGAGGAACACCTGTCCGCCAAGCGCCTCATCGCCGACCTGCTGGACCTGGAGCCGGCGGACGAGGAGTTCGACGCGAAGATGCAGGTGCTCCAGGAACAGATTGAGCACCACGTCGAAGAGGAAGAGGGCGAGCTCTTCAAGAAGGTCCGCAAGCACATGTCCAAGGAGCAGCTCGTGGACCTGGGCGTCCAGATGCAGCAGGAGTTCGAGGAGCTCATGGAGGGCGAGCCTCGCACCCAGGTTCCCGCCGAGACGGAGCACGCCGCGCCGATTTGAGCGGCGGCGGCTTGCCGCAAGAATCGGGTTGCGTGAAGGGGGCTGGGCGGCGGCATCATGGCTGCCGCCCATGCCGCGTCCTCCTCCCGACGTCATTCGATACCCCAGTTACTACACGCCCTCGGTCCGCCGTGCCCTGTCGCGCGCGGACCCGACGCTGGGCGCATTGATGAAGCAGGTCGGTCCCTTCCGCCTCCAGGTGCGTCCGCTGCACAGCCCGTTCGGCGCGCTGGCGGAGTCCATCGTCTACCAGCAGCTCCACGGCAAGGCGGCCGCTACCATCTTCGGTCGCGTGTGCGAGCGCGTGGGCTCGGGACGGAAGTTCACGCCCCAGGCGCTGCTCGCGGTTCCGGACACGTCGCTGCGCGAAGCGGGCCTGTCCGCCAACAAGCTGGCCGCGCTCCAGGACCTGGCGCGCAAGACACTGGACGGCACCGTGCCGCCGCTGGCCAAGGTGCGGCGCATGGATGACGCCGAGCTCATCGAGCACTTCACCCAGGTGCGCGGTATTGGCCAGTGGACGGTGGAGATGCTGCTCATGTTCCAACTCGAGCGGCCCGACGTGCTGCCCGTGGATGACTACGGCGTGCGCAAGGGCTTCATGAAAGCCTATGGCCTGCCGGAGATGCCCAAGCCCAAGGCGCTGCTCGCTTACGGCGAGCGCTGGAGGCCCTGGCGCTCGGTGGCCAGCTGGTACATGTGGCGCTCGGCGGAGCTCCCCGACGCGCCGCCCGTGGAGGGCTGACAGCGTTCCTGGGCTGTGGCCTCAGGCGGTGTTGAGCGCGGTGCTCGGGGCATGCCGCTGGCGCCGCATGGGCACCAGCAGCACCAGGAAGGCCACGGACAGGACGATGCCCAGCAGGAAGACGGGCGCGTAGCCCAGGTTGAGCCCGTGTTTCGGGTCCGCGAGCCAGCCCGCGAGCGGGCCCGCGGGCGCCTTGCCCCAGACCTCCAGGCTGGCGAGCAGCGTGTAGTGCGTGGCGCCGATGCGGCGGTCCACGCGCGACATCATGAAGGCGAACATCACCGTGGTGAGGGCGCCGCCGAAGAACTCCTCGGCCATGGTGACGCCGATGACGCCCGCGTCGGTGACGCCTCCCGTGGCCAGCAGCCACCGCCCCACCAGGGGAATCACCCGCAGGGACGCGGTGAGCCCCACGGCGCCCAGCAGCGGCATGCGAGAGGCCAGCAGTCCTCCGGCCAGTGAGCCGGCAATGGACGCGCCCGTGCCCCACGTGCCCACCCACAGGCCAATCTGCGCGGCGGTGAAGCCCGCGTCGACGAGGAACGGCTTGAAGAGCACGTCGGACATGCTCTCGCCCAGCTTGTACGTGGTGATGAAGAGCAGCAGCCAGCCCGCGCCCGGCAGCAGGAGCGCCTTCTTGAGCCGCTGGAACAGCTCGCGCCAATCCGGCTCCTGCCGGGCGGTGGGCGTGGACGGCGTGGCATGCGCCTCGGGGGGAGACTCCCGGACGAAGAGCATCACCGTGAAGACGGCCAGACACAGCAGCGCCATGGCGACGAAGAGGCCGGACCAGCCGATGCGCGCGCTGGCCCACACCAGGAGCCCGCCGCCCGTCAGCATTCCCAGCTTGTAGCCCACCACCTGCGCGGTGTTGCCCAGGCCCAGCTCACTGGGGCGCAGGGTGTCCACGGCGAAGCCATCCACCGCGATGTCCTGCGTGGCGGCGAACAGGTTCATCAGGAAGACGAGCGCCAGCAGGGCGGGGAGCGCGTCCCGTGAAGCCGCGACCGCCGCCGCGGCGCAGCTGGCCGCGAGCCCCGCCTGCATCGGCAGAATCCACGACTTGCGCCGGCCGATGCGCGCCGAGCCATACCGGTCCACCAGGGGCGCCCAGAGCGCCTTGAGGGCCCAGGGCAACCACAGCGCGCCGAGCAGTCCAATGGTGGTCAGCGAGACGCCCTGCGAGCGCAGGTACACCGGCAGGGCGGTGGCCTGGAAGCCGAAGGGCAGGCCCTGCACGAAGTAGAGCATGCACAGCAGGGCGAGCCGGGACGACGGGAGTCTCATTGATACCCAGCATAGAGCCACCATGTCGGGAACGAGGAAGTGTCCGCTCGCCAGTCTGGATGTGGAGCCCTGTCCACGGCAGTGCAGAGGAGCCCTCCGTCTCATGGACGGGGAGGGGGCGGTCTCTAGGCTCATCCTCCCCACGGCCGGAACCCGGCCTCATTTTGCGCCGGACGGCGGAGGCTGCCGAGGCGCGTGGAGCATGTGACCATGCAGGAGCAGCAAGCAGGATTCGAAGCCTTGAAGCGTGGTGAGTCCGCGCCGTCTCCGTCATTGCGCGTGCTGGATGTGATGGCCCTTACAGTGGGCATCGTCCTGGGGGCAGGCATCTTCAAGGCGCCCTCGCTGGTGGCCGCGCAGTCCGCCAGTGGTGAGGCCATGCTGCTCACGTGGCTGCTGGGCGGTGTCGCGTCGCTGGTGGGGGCGCTGTGTTACGCGGAGCTGGCCAGCGCCTGGCCTCACCCGGGCGGGGACTACCACTACCTGTACCGCGCCCTGGGCAAGGGGCCCGCCTTCCTCTTCGCGTGGGCGCGGCTGACCGTCATCCCCACCGGCTCCATCGCACTGCTGGCCTTCGTCTTCGGGGACTACGCCACGCAGCTCTTCCCCCTGGGACCGTATTCGTCGCCCGTCTACGCGGCCACGCTGGTGGTGGGGCTGACGGCGGTGAATATCGCCGGACTTCGGCAGGGGACCCGTACGCAGAACCTGCTCACGGCCCTGGAGGTTCTGGGAGTGGGGGCTGTCGTCATCGTGGGGCTGCTGTTCACGCCCGCTCTGGTGCCCGCGGAGGTGGCGCCGACACCGGCCGCGTCGTCGGGGACCGCCTGGGGCCTGGCCATGGTGTTCGTGCTGCTGACGTACGGCGGCTGGAACGAGGTGGCGTACCTGTCCTCGGAGGTGCGGGGTTCGCGGCGCGCCATTGCGTGGTCTCTGCTGGCGAGCATCGGGCTGGTGACGGCGCTGTATCTGCTGGTCAACGTGGCGTACCTGCGCGGCCTGGGGCTCGAAGGCATGGCGCGTTCGGAGGCGGTGGCCGCGGACCTGATGCAGCGCGCGGTGGGCAGCGGGGGCGCGCTGGTGCTGAGCGTCATCATCGCCATCTCCGCGCTGACGTCCGCCAACGCCACGGTGCTGACGGGGGCCCGGACCCACTATGCCTTCGGGCGGGACAGCGTGCTGTTCAATGGGCTGGGGCAGTGGCGCGCGAAGTCCAATGGCCCGTCCCGCGCGCTGCTGGTGCAGGGGGCCATCTCCCTGGCGTTGGTGGGGCTGGGGACGCTGACGCGTCAGGGCTTCGAGACGATGGTGGAGTACACCGCGCCCGTCTTCTGGCTCTTCTTCCTGCTGACGGGCGTGTCGCTGATGGTGCTGCGCGTGCGCGAGCCGGATGCGCCACGGCCGTTCCGCGTGCCGCTGTATCCGCTCACGCCGCTGCTCTTCATCGGCATCTGCGCCTACGTCCTCTATTCCAGCCTGGCCTTCACCGGGCTGGGCGCGCTCGCGGGGCTGGCCGTGCTGGCCACGGGCGGCGTGCTGCTCGCCGTGGAGACGGCGCGGACCCGCAGGGGCTCGCAGGGTGCCTCCCCCAAGGCCTCTTCTTCTCCCAGATTGCAACGAACGAAGGAGGCGACATGAAGCGAAGGATGATGGTTCTCGCGTCCATGGTGGGGATGGCCGCGAACGCCGCGAGTGTCTCGACGGCGCAGCAGACGGTGACGGTGCAGGTTCGCGGCCCATCAGGCGGCGCGATTCAGGCACCCGACGTTCCCTTCGTCCCCACGCCGGAAGGTGCCGTGGATGGGATGCTGGCATTGGCTGGCGTGAAGCCCGGGGACACTGTCTATGATTTGGGCAGCGGAGACGGCCGCATCGTCATCTCCGCTGTCCAGAAGCACGGGGCGAAGCACGCCGTGGGCGTGGACATCAACCCGGAGCGCATCGCCGAGGCCAACCAGAACGCGAGCCAGGCGGGCGTGAAGAACAAGGTGGAGTTCCGCCAGGGAGACCTCTTCGACGCGGACATCAGTGACGCGTCGGTGGTGACGCTCTACCTGCTGCCCTCCGTCAACGAGCGGCTCAAGTCCAAGCTGCTCTCGGAGCTGAAGCCAGGCACGCGCATCGTGTCGCACAGCTTCGACATGGGGGACTGGGCGCCGACCAAGACGGTGCAGAGCGAGGGACGGACGCTCTATCTGTGGGTCGTCCCCGAGCGCGGCACGGGCGGCGCGCCCCGCTGAGCACGGCTCGAGGCGCCCTGGCCCGGCACCCTCGCGTGGAGGGGCCGGGCCACATCACGTCAGGGCGCCGGAGGCGGCTGACCCGGCGTGCGCGAGTAGTGGAGCACCATGGCCTCCAACCGCGACAAGGCCTTCTCCAGCGTCTCCATGGAGGGGCCAAAGGACAGGCGCACGTAGCCGCGGAAGCGCGAGGGACGCGCGCGGCGCTTGCCGGGATTCACGTCGAAGAACTCACCCGGCACGGCGATGATTTTCTGGTCCAGCGCGGCGCGGAAGAAGCCCATGCCGTCGTTGAGCGGCGGCGGCAGTCCAGACACGTTGCCCCAGACATAGAAGGTGCCGTCCGGCGCGCGGTCCGTGCGGATGCCGATGCGCTCCAGCCGGGAGTGGAAGCGGTCCCGCTTCTCCCGGAAGGCGTTGTGGATGGCCATCGTCTCCGCCACCACGGGTTCCTCCTGGAGGAGTTGAATCGCCGCGCGCTGGAGCGGCCGGCTGCCACCGCCATCCAGGAAGCTGCCCGCGCTGGAGACGGCCTCGATGACCTGACGCGGCCCCACCGTCCACGTCATGCGCCAGCCCGGGTAGCGCCAGTTCTTCGTGAAGCCGTCGAACAAGACCACCGGGTCCTTGTTCACGTCCTCCACGTAGCGGGCGGCGCTCTCCACCGGCAGGTGCCCGGGGCGGCCCGTCCAGATGTAGTGTGAATAGAACTCGTCGACGAGCAACGAGCACTCGTGCTCGCGGGCCACGCTCACCCAGCGCGCCATCTCCTCGCCGTGCACCAGCTTGCCGGTGGGGTTGCAGGGGTTGGAGAAGAGCAGCGCCGACAGGCCGCGGCCCTGCACCTCGCGCCGCAAGTCCTCCGCGGTGAAGGCATAGCCGCGCTCACCCTCCAGGAGGATGGGGATGGCGGTGAACGCCTTGAAGACGTCCAGCAGCTCCTCGTAGGCCGTGTAGTCCGGCAGGAAGTGGCCCAGGTTGACGGCGCCCAGGCTGGCCGCGGCGCGGGTGAGCGCCGCGCGGCCACCGCCGGACAGGCTCACGTTCTCCGCGCTGTACTGGCTGGGCATGCCCCGGCGGTAGAGCCGGTTGTAGAGGCTGGCGATGGACTCGCGCACCTCCCAGAGACCGGCGACGGGGGCGTACTCCATGTCGGCCACGTCGATGGTGACCTGGTTCAGCCGGGGCGGCGCGCCGGGGAGGTCTCCCGTCTCCGGCTGGCCCTGGCCCAGGTTGCACCACTCCGGGTCGCTGGAGCGGTAGCCGCGGCGGGAGGCCTCGGCGGTGACGAAGATGACGCCGGTGCGGGGCACGGCGCGGAATGCCGGAAGGGGAACGTCGTCGCTCACGGCGTCACACCCTAGCGGAAGTCCGCGCCGTGCGCGCTGCCTCCGCGCGCCCGCTCAGCGGACGATGGGCACCGTCACCGGCTCCAGGTCGTCGACCGTCACCTCGGCCTTGCCCAGGCGCCACAGGACGGGCTGGAAGCGGGCTTCCACGCGCCGCCCGTCCGCCGTCTCCAGCACCGCGGTGCCTTCCTTCGGCAGGTATTCGCCCACCTCGTAGTGCAGCCCCGTCAGCGTGAGGCGGTCGGTGCCATGAGGGCCCGTCAGCTCGCCCGGACCATCCAGCACCAGCGACGTGCCTCCAATCACGGGCATGCCGGCTCGCATGCCCACACGGCCATCGACGCGGAACGTGTGGCCCTGCCGTCCAGGGACGCCGCCTTGCACGTCCGCCCACAGGCGCGTCTCGTCGCCGCAGGTGCCGTAGCCCACCTCCGCCTGGAGCGGGTGTCCGTCCACCGTCAGTCCGCGCAGGTCCGCCTCCACCTCCATGAGGTCCTCGCCGCCGCGGTAGAGGAACGCGGCCTGGCCGGCGAAGCGCAGGCCGTGCACGTCACAGCCGCCTTCATCGAAGGTGAGCACCACGCGGTCCGTTACGCTGTCATGGGGCTCCACCGCGGCGCGGGCGCAGGCCCACCGCTTGCGCACGTCATGCGCGGCGGTGCTGAGGAAGGCGCGCCGAGGCTCACCGCAGGTGTACACGGGCAGCACGCCCAGGGCTTCCAGCGCGCCGCGCACCTGATGCGAGGCCGCCACCACGCGCTCCACGCGCTGACGGGCGGCGTCCACTTCTTCCTGCGTGGGGGCGCCGCCGCCACAGGCAGTGACGAGGAAGGTGAGGGCAAGACAGGTGATGCGTCGCATGGGCGCTTCTCCAGGGGTTGCACGGCACCGCGGCTTCGCGGTGAGTCATACCCCGTGGAGAGCAACCCTCATGCCCAGCGCAACCTCGCGAGAACACGAGGCGCGGCCGGGACAGGGCCCGGGATGTGCGTGCAGCGTGGTGCACAGCCCCGGCGGGCCCGTCCGGGTAAGGCGGTTCAGCCTTCGAGCGAAGCGCGCAGGAACCACGCATGCTTCTCGAACTCGGTGATGATGTCCGTGGTGAGGCCCTCGGAGTCCGAGTCCCCGTTCTCGATGAAGAGCGCGCGGCTCTTCCGCAGGCCATCCAGGTAGATTTCGATGCGCTCGGCCAGCAGCTTCACGTGCTCCATGTCGCGCGTCGTCTCCTGCGGATACTCCGGCAGGTGGCTCGCCTTGCCCACGTGGCGGCTGGTGCCGTAGGCCCTGCTACCCAGCGTCACCGCGCGCTCGGCGATGGAGTCGTTGTGCGTGGCCAGGCTCACCGCGAACGTCTCGAACAGCGGGTGGAGCGAGGCGAACTGCGGACCCTTGATGTTCCAGTGCGCGACCTTGATTTGCGAGTGCAGGTCGAGCCCGTCCGCGAGCCGCTCGTTGAGCGATTCAGCGATGGCGGCGCGGGTCTTCTCGGGCAGGGGGCTGGGGCTGCGGTACATGGTGTCTTCCTTTCGGCTGTGTGTTGGTCGGTGTCGGCAGGTTGGATGCGCGGCGGGCAAAAAGGGAGCGCCCCCCGGTGTTTCCACCGGAGGGCGCTTGAAACTTCGGCGATGCCTCGCGACAGAGGGGCTTAAGACTCCAGCCCCACCGCCGCCGCGTTGATGACCGACGCGATGCGAACCGCGTCGTGCACCTGGTCCTCGGAGAGACCGCCTTCAAGGACGATCTTCTCGTGGGACTGCATGCACATCTCGCAGCCGTTGATGGCGCTGACGGCGAGGCAGACCAGCTCGAAGTCCACCTTGTTCGTCAGCACCTGCGCGAGCCGGTTCATCCGCAGTCCGGCGCGCTTGGTCGAGTAGGACTCCTTCCCGATCATGTGCCGGAAGCGGTAGTACACATTGTTCATCGCCATCAACGACGCCGCCGCACGCGCGTCCTCGATGACAGGCTCGGGATTCGCGAGGGCCTTCTTCGCCTCGTTGAGCATGGCCTCCTTCAGCCGCTCATTCCGAGCGGCGAAGGCGCATGCCACGGCAACACCCCAACGCTGCTCCGCGGTGAGGCTGCCACCTTCCAGGACACCCTGGAGGTTGAGGCGGGTGTCCTTGTGGGAGTCCGCGAGTTCAGAGCGGACGACTTCGAGCGAGGCCATGGTGGATTACCCCGCCTTCGACAGCTTCTGGGTGAGGGTCTCCTCACCCTTGGTCCAGTTGCAGGGGCACAGCTCGTCCGTCTGGAGCGCGTCCAGCGTGCGAACCGTCTCGGAGACGTTGCGGCCCACGGACAGGTCGTTGACCGTCACGTGGCGGATGATGCCCTCGGGGTCCGCGATGAACGTCGCGCGGAGGGCCACGCCCTCCTCCTTGTGGAGGATGCCCAGCGCGTTGCACAGCTCGTGCTTCAGGTCCGCCAGCATCGGGAAGGGCAGGTTCTTCAGGTCCGGGTGGTGCGTGCGCCACGCGTGGTGCACGAACTCGCTGTCGGTGCTCAGGCCGAGGACCTGCGCGTCACGGTCAGCGAAGTCCTTGTTCTTCTTGCCGAACTCCGCGATCTCCGTGGGGCAGATGAAGGTGAAGTCCTTCGGCCACGCGAACAGGACCAGCCACTTGCCCTTGTAGGTCTCGTTCGTGATGTCCTGGAACTCCTTGCCCTTCTCCAGGGACACGGTGGCCTTCACCTTGAAGTTCGGGATCTTGTCGCCAACGGTCAGCATTACGGCTCCTTGGGATGGGGGCCCGGCGGTGAGCCGACCCCAGTGAATGGGTTCTGTCCTACCGCTTAGCAGTTACCGTGCCAGAACATCGAATCAATGATTCCAAGGGGTTGGATTTCACCCCTGCTGGGTCGGTGCCGCTGGGCCGGTGTCTAACGAAATCTCGGTGCGTCTCGCCACTGCAATTTCGGTGGATCGACGAGCCGGGTGGAGACTGGCCGCTCGTGGCCCTCACGAGCGGGCGGAAAATACGAGAAGCTTCAGGTGGTTGCATCCTCTGCGGCCAGGCAACGGCTCGAATGTGCGGCCGCGAACGCGTGCTCCGTTCACCTACAACGGGCGACTGAGTGTTAATGCGGTGCGTCATGTTCGAGCCCCGGGCTTGCCTCGGCGGCAGGGTGACGGAGGACGGGGTGCTCGAAGGTGAGGAGAACCTCAGCGTGGTGACGCGCGCCTCGCCGTCGGAGGGATTCCGGTGGTGGCCTCGGCGCCATTCGTCAGCAGGGCCACGCCGCCGCTGGCGACGGTGTCATCGCCCGCGACAATCGTCTGGCTGCTCCAGCCTGGCTGGGCCTGTGCGAAGTACTCCAGGTTGGGCAGCGCCCAACGGGTGATGAAGAAGTTGCGGCAATGACTCGCAGCCAGTGCATGGCGCGATGCGCTCGGGGTGCCGGTGGGAAACGGCCGAGCGGGCCTCCCCCGAATGTTCAAAAGAATCTCTTTGTATTCCGGGGGTTGCGACGGATCTTCTGGCCTGGAGCGGTTGCTTGGACGGTGGGCCACGAAATCTCGGTGCCTGCCGCACTGCAATTTCGGTGGAACGCTATTATTTCGTAGGCATGCAGGACGACTTTTCAGGCGCCATCGACGGCGCGAAGGACGCTCGGGACCTCCTTGAGCTGGCAACGGCGGAGGATTCCGTCGGAGATTTGCTGCGCCGTGGGCTCGACTGGCTGACGCGGGTGGTGCGCTTCGACCTGGCCACGGTCTTCCTCCTGAAGGAGGGCCGGCTGGTGTCGGTGGCCGCGCGAGGACCGTTGGCCAACGCGAAGGTGCGGCAGCACTCGTTGCAGTTGTCGGAGTTCCCCTCGCTGCGGCAGGCCCTGGAGACGCGGCGGGCGAAGGCCTTCACGGAAGAGGACCATGCCCACGGGGATGGAGACCCTTTCGACGGCGTGCTGGATTTGCCGCCGGGGCATTCGTGCATGGTGGTGCCGCTGTGCGCGGGTGAGCGCTGCTACGGCGTGCTCTCCTTGGACCGCGCCGAGTGTGAGACGTACCCCCAGCCGGTGGTGGACCTGGTGGAGGTGTACGGGCAGATGCTGGCCACGGCCATCCAGTCGGCCGAGCAGCGCGCCACCTTCGAGCGTCTCCACCGTCAGGACCACGAGCACGCGAAGTTGCTGGAGGCGCAGCTCGGCGGAGACTCGGAGGGCATCCTCGAGACGTCGAAGAGCCCGGTGATGCGAGACCTGGCGCGGCGGGCGCGGCAGGTGGCGGAGACGGACACGCCGGTGCTGATTACCGGTGAGACGGGCACGGGCAAGGAGCGGCTGGCCCGCGCCATCCACCGTTGGAGCGCCCGTGCGGACCAGCCCTTCGTCACGCTCAACTGCGCTGCCATTCCGGCGGGCTTGCTGGAGAGCGAGCTGTTTGGCCACGTGAAGGGCGCCTTCACCGGCGCCACGAAGGACCGGGCCGGACGCTTCCAGATGGCGCATGGCGGCACGCTGCTGCTGGATGAAGTGGGCGAGCTGCCCTTCGATCTCCAGGCGAAGCTGCTGCGGGCGCTGCAGGAGAAGACATTCGAGCCGGTGGGCAGCGACAAGACGGTGCGCGCGGACGTGCGCATCCTGGCGGCCACGCACGTGGACCTCCAGCAAGCCATTGCCCAGAAGCGCTTCCGCGAGGACCTCTACTACCGCTTGAGCGTGTTCCCCCTGCGCCTGCCGCCGCTGCGCGAGCGCCGCGAGGACCTGCCGCAGTTGTGTGCCTTCCTCCTGGAGGAACAGGCGCGCCGGACGGGACGGCGGGGCATGCGGGTGACGCCAGAGGGCCTGGTGCGGTTGGAGGCCTACGAGTGGCCGGGCAACCTGCGCGAGCTGGCCAATGCGCTGGAGCGGGCCACCATCCTCACGCGAGGGACGGAGCTGGGGCCGGAGGCCTTCGACGTGCCCACGCGCGGCGCGGCCATGGTGGCGGCCCTGCCGGAGGAGCCGGCGCCCGCGGCGGGAGGGCCGAAGCTGGCCCCCGTGCTGACGCTGGCGGCCGTGCAGCGCGAGCACATCATGCGAGTGCTCACGCTCACGCGGGGCCGCGTCTACGGCGCCAATGGGGCCGCGGCGCTGCTGGGGCTCAAGCCGTCCACGCTCCAGAGCCGGATGAAGAAGCTGGGCATCGCCCGGCTGGAGCAGTTCGTCGTCGACGAGGCGTGAGCCTTGGAGCCGCGCGCCTAGGAGACGCGCGGTGCCGAGGGCGCCACCGGGTAGGTGCCCCGCTGACCGAACGGCGGGTCGAACAGCGCCGGGTCCGACTGCCGCGAGCGGAAGAGGTCGACGATGTAGTTCATCCGCTGGTCCAGCTTGCTCCAGTCCTTCGCCCCGGAGCCCTTGAGGCTGTCCTGGCTCTTGTCGAGCTGGCCCAGCAGCGCGCGCAGTTCGGGGTTTTCGACGGAGCGCAGGTGCGGCGGGAAGAGCGTCGACTCCATGCCCGGAGGCGGCGGCAAATCATTGCCCAGCTTCAGCGCGCTTCCAGGAACGGCCAGCTTCATCATGTGCTCGGTGGCGACGCGGCGGAACACGTTCGCCACACCATCCACCACGGGGTTCAGCGCCGCGTCCACCAGGCCCGTCTTCAAGGCCGCCTTGCCCGCGAGGTTGGCGGGGAAGGGGAGCGCATTGATTTGCGCCTCGACGGTCTGCTTGAGGATGTCGCGGAAGGTGTCCTTCACCGGCGAGTTGAGCGCCTTCTCGACGTAGGGCTGGAGCTGCGTCTGCTCGTGCAGACCCACCTTGTCGTTGGCCAGGAGCATCAGCTCGGCCTTCTTGTTCGGGTCCTTCTCGAACATGGCCTGGGCGTAGTGGCCGAAGGACTCCTTCAGCAGCGGCTTGTCCGCGGGGAAGCCGCTCAGGTACTGCTCCACCTTGGCGGCGTCGTATTGGGTGTCGCCCTGGAAGGTCTCCACGAAGCGGGCGAACTCCTGGCCCACCTCCTCGAACACCAGCTTGTTGCCGTCGGCGATGGCCTTGCTGACGTTCTGGAGCGCCTGATTGCCCGCCGCGGCGATGTCAGCCAGCGGCAGCGAGGGGAGGCCCAGCTTGCGCAGCAGGTCGTCCACCTTGGACATCGGCCCCATGACGCCGTCGGCGCCCTTGAGCGCGTCCGTGAAGAACTTGGGCATGTCCTCGCCACGGATGCTCACGCCGGCTTGCTTCGAGGCCCAGGTCGCGAAGGTGGACCAGTTGGCGTTCTCCGTGCCCAGCAGCTGCCCCATGGCGTTGGACAGGTCCGAATAGCCCTGGGTAATCGCATGGTTGCGCGCCACCGGGTCCTGCATGGCGGCGATGTTCCGCACGTCCGCGGCGGTGGGATAGCTGCCCGGCGCGACGCTCGGGCCGCGCGCCAGGGCCGCGGGGGCATTCAGCGCCACGGGCTGTTGCCGGGCGGGCGGGGACTCGAACTGGGACACCCCGGACATGCCGGGCCGGGTCACCTGGGCCTTGGCCTGGGGTTTGACCTCGTTGCGAGCGGGGCGGGGCGGCTCGCGGAGCTCGGTGGGACGGGCGGGGGCGCGGGAACCGATTCTTGGGGGACTCATCTTCTCTAGTATCGGTTGAAACCGGAAAAAGTTGCGTCCCCTGGATGATGGAACTCAGGGGGTGAGGTCGACCTTCCAGGCTCACCCGTTCCACCGGGCGGTGGCCATCGGGCGCCGCGCAGGCCGAACGGCGGGTCGAACAGGGCCGGGTCCGACTGGCGCGAACGGAAGAGGTCGATGATGTAGTTCATCCGTTGGTCCAAGCGGCTCCAGTCTTCCGCTCCGGTGCCCTTGAGGCTGTCCGGGCTCTTGTCGAGCTGGCCCAGGAGCTTTCGCAGCTCGCGGTTCTCGATGGAGCGCAGGTGCGGTGGGAAGAGCGTCGACTCCATGCCTGGAGGTGGCGGCAACTCATTGCCCAGCTTCAGCGCGCTTCCAGGAACGGCCAGCTTCATCATGTGCTCGGTGGCGAAGCGGCGGAACGCGCCGGCCATGGTCTCCACCACGGGGCGGAGTGCGGCGTCCACCACGCCCGACTTGAGCGCTGCCTTGCCCGCGAGGTTGGCGGGGAAGAGCAGGGCGTTGATGTTCGCCTCGATGGCCTGCATCAGGATGCCGTGGAAGGTCTCCTTCATGGGGGCATTGAGTGCCTGTTCGATTTGCGGCTGGAGCCTTCGCTGCTCATGCTGGCCCACCTTGTTGTTGGCCAGGAGCATCAGCTCGGCCTTCTTGTTCGGGTCGGTCTCGAACAGGGCCTGGGCATAGTGGCCGAAGGCTTCCTCCAGCACCGGCTTGTCGGCGGGGAACTCGCTCAGGTACTGCGCGACTTTCGCCGCGTCGTACTGGGTGTCACCTTGGAAGGTCGTCACGAAGCGGGAGAGCTCCTGGCCCACTTCCTCGAACACCCGTGTGTTGCCCTCGGAGATGACCAGGCTGACGTTCTTGAGCGCGTCATTGCCGGCCGAGCCGATGTCAGCCAGGGGGAGCGCGGGCAGGCCCAGCTTGCGCAGCAGGTCGTCCACCTTGGAGAGCGGCCGGGTGACGCCGTCGAGCCCCTTGAGCACGTCGGTGAAGAACTTGGGCATGTCCTCGCCGCGGATGCTCACGCCGGCTTGCTTCGAGGCCCAGGTCGCGAAGGTGGACCAGTTGGCGTTCTCCGTGCCCAGGAGCTGACCCACGGCGTTGGACAGGTCGGAGTAGCTCTGCGTCACCGCGTAGTTGCGGACCGCCAGGTCCTGCATGCGCAGATGGCTCGCACGTCCGCGGGGGAGGGGTAGGTACCCTGCTCGACATACGGTCCTCGGAGTGGGGCCGCTTGCGTCAGGTTCGCGGCCTGCTGCTGGCGTGTGACCGCGGGCGCTGAGGGCTTCAGCTCGTTGCGGACAGGACGCGTTGACTCCCCGGACTCCGTGGGGCGCTCGGGGGCACGGGGACTGGGGTGGGGAGTCTTCATTCCCGTATTATCGGTGGAAATCGGGAAAAGATTTACGCCCTGCCCCCGAGGGCATGTCAGACCCCTGAGGTAGGAATCCCTAGACACGCTGTTTCAGGTGGGGTTCCACTTGGGGGAGGCAAGGCGGATGATAGAGGGGTGGGGGGCAGCTGGCCTGGGGAGTCCCGAGATGGGGAATGAGACGAAGCGTCCCGCGACCTATGAAGACCTGGTGGCGCTGCCCGAGAACATGGTCGGGCAAATCATCGACGGTGAGCTCATCGCATTGCCGAGGCCCGCGAGCCCGCATGCGGTGGCGCACTCCGTCCTGGGCGGGCTGCTCGTCTCCCGGTTCCAGGTCGGGCAACGAGCGCCGGGAGGGTGGTGGATTGTTACCGAGCCCGAACTGCACTTCGGTCAGGACGTCCTCGTGCCGGATATCGCGGGATGGCGCCGCGAGCGCATGCCGGTGATGCGGCGAGTCCCCTTCTTCACGCTGGCGCCGGACTGGGTCTGTGAGGTGCTATCTCCGTCGACCCGGAAGCTGGACAGGAACCGCAAGCGGGAAATCTACGCGCGCGAAGGCGTGGGGCACGTGTGGCTGGTGGACCCCACAGCGAAGGCCCTGGAGGTCTTCGCTCGACGGGAAGGCGAATGGGTCGCGCGCGGGCAGTACTCGGGGGATGCGTGCGTGCGCGCCGAGCCGTTCGAGGACCTGGAGCTGGACCTGGGCGCGCTATGGCCCCCGGAGCTGGAAGCGCCCTGAGCCCTGGCGCCGCGGCTTACGGCTTCGTCAGGTGCGTCCCGATACCGAGTGCTCCGCGTGTTGTCGCCACGCCTCCCGTGCCTCTTCGAGGCTTACCTCCTGGAACCGGACAGCGGCTCCTGGACGGCGGGCGCACAGCCGTCCCCAATCGGCGCGAATGACTGTCGCGATGAGTGGATAGCCACCTGTCGTCGGATGGTCGGGGCCCAGCACGATGGGCGTTCCTGAAAGCGTCACCTGGATGGCCCCACGAACCATGGGGCGCGACGTGCCCGTGCCTTCATCGCCATGGGTGAGCGATGGCCCTTGGAGCCGCATCCCCACGCGGTCGGTGGCGGCGGACACGGTGAAAGCGCCCGACAGCAGGGTGGCCACGGTTGCTGGTTCGAAGCGGCGGTTGTCCGGTCCGAGCGTCACGCGGATGGGGGCCGCTGCATCCAGTGACGCACCGGGCGCTCGTGTCTCGGCGTGCTCTCTCGCGTCACCCAGGGGCAGGCTGTCTCCCGGGCGCAGCAGGCGGCCTTCGTGTCCGCCCAGGCGTGCAACCAGCAGTGTGCCGCGTCCTCCCAGCACTTCCGGCACCTCGAGCCCGCCGTCCACCGCGACATAGCGCACGCTCGTCGACTCGGGCGCGGGGACGGTGAGGCTTTCTCCGTCCGCCACCGTGAAGGCGCGTCCGTCCATGGATACACGGACGCTTCGGCCCCGGGCGCGCAGCTCCAACCGGCCGAAGGCTTCCAGGGCCGCCGTTCCGCTCGCGTTGCCCACGGCGAGATTGGCCAGGGCGAGCAGCTCCGGGACCAGCGGCCCCCCCGGAGGCACGCCGTGGTGCATCTTCCCCGGCCGTCCCGCGTCCTGCACCGTGACGGGCGCACCCACGCCCGTGATGTCCAGCCAGCCCGTCATCGGTCCACCCGCTTGAAGCGCACCCGGTCCCCGAGCTGAAGCACCGAGCCCTCCTCGGGTGTGAAGGCGGTGAAGTCCAGCGCGGTGCCGATGAGGTTCCAGCCTCCAGGCGATGCGAAGGGATACACCCCCGTGCGCCCACCCGCGATTCCCACCGCGAGGGCAGGCACTCGCGTGCGGGGCGTGGCCAGCCTGGGGACCGCGATGCTTGGGTCGACTTCGCCCAGATAGGCGAACCCGGGAAGGAAGCCCACGCAGCGTACCGTGTACTCGCGCGCCGTGTGGCGCCGCGCCACTTCGTCCTCGGTGAGGCCCGCGCGTTCCGCAACCGCGCGCAAGTCCTGCCCGTCGTAGCGCACGGAGATGGTCGTGAGGGGCCGGCCGGCCACTGGGGCTGGGATGCGCAGCAACCGCGCCAGCGCGAGCCGAGGCTCCTCGGGTGGTGCATCCGGGGCGAAGTACACGCAGGCGTGCTCCTCGGTGATGACGGCGTCGAGGACGCCGGGCATGGCGCAGAGGGCCTCGCGCGTGGCGCGTCGCTCCAATCCCTCGGGAAGGACCAGTCGCAGGGCGCCTTCACCCAGAGGCTCGGAGCGAAGTGCGAGCGCGTCCAAGGTGGCGCGGACCTCGCGCGCCAGCTCCACCGCGCCGGGCGTGTCGCCGTGAACGCAGACGGTGTCCACGCTGCCGCTGGTGGCCAGTTGCACGGTGTTGGCCCGCGCCTGGGCGTGGTCGGTCAGCACCGCGCCGGGCTGTCCTCGGGGAATCAGCGAGCCGTCTGGCCGGGTGCCTCGGTCCGCGAAGCCTTCGCGGGCGTAGGCCAGTCCCGCCGCCAGGGCCGCGTCGTGCAGCGCGCCCGTGCCGGGGCCAATGAAGGTGACGGCGGTCCCCAGCGCTTCCACGATGCCCGCCACCACCGCGCGGGCCAGGGCCGGTGTTGCATGGGCCGCGTGGTACAGGGCGCCGTGGGGCTTGGCGTACGCCACGGGCAGATGACGGTCAGCCGCCAGCTTCGCGAGCCGGCCGCACTGCGCGGCCACTTGCGCCCGGAGGTGCTCCGGCGTGACGTCGAGCGCGCGTCGGCCGAAGCCCTCTCGGTCCTCGTAGGACGGGTGCGCGCCCACGCGCGTGCCGTGCCGCTCGCACAGCTCCAGCGCCCGGCGCATGGAGGCATCATCCCCGGCATGCCCGCCGCAAGCGATGTTCGCCACATGGGCTAGCGCGTAGAGCTGTTCGTCTTCACCAGGAAGCTCGCCCAGGTCGACGTTGAGGAGGCACTCCGTCATGCGGCGCACCGTACGCGAGCGGCGGCGCGGGTGCAGCCGTCCCTGTAGCCGGAGACGCTGGCGTGCCAGCCGACGGTGCGGTGGGAAGTCTCACGCACCACCCCGGGGCTGGGGCCGGTTGGCACCGGGGTGGTACGCGCCCAGCGAGTGCCTCGACGAGGTGCCCGCTGAGAACTTCCAAGCGGGATACGCCAGCAGGGGTTTTCCTCGGTCATTTCCGGGACGATTTTCCGCGTGCCTCAGGGGGCGGCTCAGCGCGAGGTGGAGGGCAGCGTGCCCGGGCCTCCAGCCTTCACCCAGCGCACCAGCGCACGCGCGGTCTTCTCGTCAATCAACTCCGCGTAGGTGGGCATGGGCGTGCCGGGGAGGAACTGCTCGGGGTTTCGCACCCACCGGACCAGCTCGGCCTCGCTGCGCGAGGCGACCTTGGCGAGCCGGTCGTGATACCGCGCGCCAGGGGCGTGGCAGCTCGCGCAGCCGAGCTTCACGAAGAGGGCGGGGGCGTCCACCTTGGGCGCAGCGGGGCGCGGCTTACGGGTGGGGGCGGGCTTGCTGGCCAGCGTCGAGGGGCCGGGCGCAACGGTGTTGGCCGCGTCGTGATTCGCGGACGGTGCCGATGCCGCGCTCTCGTGGGTGGCGCCGGGCCCTGTGCGCGTGGTCGCGCCGGAATCGGTCGTCGGGGCTGAAGATGTCACGCCGGCATGAGCGTCTTCTCCCGGTGTGTCCTGAGGGATGGCGAGCGTTTGCGCGAGGGGCGCTGGCGGAGCCGAGACTTCTTCCTCTGCTCCCTTCACGGAGGTCTGGGCACTGGGAACATCTCCCGCGCTCTGCTCCTCCGCGACCCAGTCCGGGCGCACCGACGCCGAGGTGAGCCGTGGCCGCGCGCCCTTCACCGCGTTCTTCCTGTTCGGCACCGAGCGCAGGTAGTCATAGAGCGCTCGCGCCTCCACCTCGTCCATGCCCCGGAAGCGAGGCATGGGTGAGCGCAGCACGGAGCCATCCGGTGCCAGTCCGTCACGCACCGCGCGGGTGAAGTCCTCCAACGTCCAGTGCGCCAGCCCCGTCTCGTGGAACGTGATGTTGCTGGAATGAACGTTCCTTCCCTCCGGGTCGACGAACGCCATGCCACCCGCGAATACGTCATCGCCCTCTGTCTTCCGGGGGCTGAAGCCATCCGTGTGACACGAGGCGCAGTCATAGACGTCATGCGCCATGTAGTGGCCGTACTCCCGGGTCGCCGCCTTGGGCGGCACGGGGATGCCCGAGGCGGGCCGTTCCACCGGCTCATTCCCGGTGATGAAGCGGAAGCCGATACCGCCGAAGAAGCTGAACTTCGACGGGGGCGCGGGCACTGAATCCGGCGTGAAGAGCGGGTGCCCGGAGCGCATGAAGCCCAGCACCGCCGCCAGGTCCGCGTCGCCCATGCCGTAGCTGGGCATCACCATCAACCGGCCGTCGCGGCTCACGGCGTAGCGGATGGCTCGCGCCAGCTCTTCATCCGTCATGGCGCCGATGCCCGCCTTGGCATGCGACGTGAGATTCGCCGCGTAGAAGCGCCCCATGTACGAGGGCAGCTCGCGCAGCGGCGCGCCCGACGCCGTCTCCGCGTCGCCCCCGCGGTGACATGACTCGCAGCTCGCGTGGAAGATGGCGGCCCCTCGCTCCAGGGCGGCGGGGGACAGGTCCGCGCGGATGGGCGGGTAGGGCGCGTGGACGGTTCCCGCGCAGCCCGCCAGCAGGGCGGCTCCCACGAACAACGTGTTCCTCATGGCGTCCAGGATGGTGCGGCGCATGGGTCCTCCGCGTCGAGCAAGACCCGACGCATATCGCATCCGCGAGGGGGACGGAAAAACCACCCCGTCTGTCCAGGGCGGACACCCGGCCTTCACGAAGTACGGCGCGGTGCGGCGACGTGGCTACACTCCAGGCACCATGACGCGCTCGCTCGAGTCCTACCGAGACCTCTTCCCCGTGCTGAGGGAGCAGCTCTACCTCAACCACGCCGGTGTGGCCCCCACCAGCCTGCGCGCCGCCGAGGCCGTGCGCGGGTGGATGGAGGACATCGTCCACCACGGCATCAAGCACGAGCGCGGCTGGGAGGCCCACTGCGAGCGCGTGCGGGGCCTGGCCGCCCGCCTCATCAACGCCGAGCCCGGCGAGATTGCCTTCGTGCGCAACACCAGCCACGGCCTGGGCCTGGTGGCCGAGGGGCTGGACTGGAAGCCCGGCGACGAGGTCGTCGTCGCTTCCTCGTTGGAGTACCCCTCCAACGTCTATCCCTGGCTGCACCTGAAGGACCGCGGCGTGACGGTGCGCGAAATCCAGACGCCCGAAGGGGGCGTCACGCCGGAAGCCGTGGCCGCCGCGCTCACCCCAAGCACCCGGCTGGTGGCCGTGTCCTCCGTGCAGTTCGCCACCGGCTACCGCACGGACCTGGACGCCGTGGGCGCTCTCTGTGAGCGGGCGGGCGTCCTGCTCTGCGTGGATGGCATCCAGAGCGTGGGCTGCATCCCCGTGGACGTGAAGAAGAGCCGCATCCACTTCCTCAGCGCGGACAGCCACAAGTGGATGCTGGGCATCGCCGGCATCGGCTTCCTCTACGTGGCCAAGGACGTCCTGCCCAAGCTGCGGCCGGTGTTGGTGGGCTGGCGCAGCACCACCGACGCGTGGAACTTCAACCGCAGCCACTTCGAGCTGCGCCCGGACGCGGGCAAGCTGGAGGAGGGCAGCGCCGCGTACACCGGCATCTACGCCTTGGGGGCCGCGCTGGAATTGCTGCACGAGGTGGGGGTGGACGCCATCTCCGCGCGCATCCGCGAGCTGCTGGGTCAACTGGAGACAGGGCTGCGTGGGCTGGGCTGCGACGTGGGGCCCGCGCCGGAGCACCGGGCGGGCATCCTCACGTTCCTGCCTCCGGAGGGCGAGGCCCGCGCGCTCGGCGCGTGGCTCGCCGGACGGGACGTGGCCCTCTCGGTGCGCCGCGGGCGCGTCCGCCTCTCACCCCACTTCTACAACCTGCCCGAGGAGATGGACCGGCTGGTGGAGCTGGTGCGGACGCACCGCGGCTGAGGGCCCCGGGACTACTGGGCCGGGAAGAGCGGCTCGATGGAGAGGTAGCGCTCGCCCGTGTCGTAGTTGAAGACGAGCACGCGGCTGCCGTCGGTCATCTCGCCCAGCTTCTGATTCACGGCGGACAGCGCGGCGCCGGAGGAGATGCCCACGAAGATGCCCTCCTCGCGCGCGGCGCGGCGGGTGAACTCGAAGGCGTCCTCCTCGGTCACCTGAATCGCGCCGTCCAGCGCGTCCTTGTGCAGGTTCTTCGGGATGAAGCCGGCGCCAATGCCCTGGATGGGGTGTGGGCCGGGCTGGCCGCCGCTGATGACGGGCGACTTGGTGGGCTCCACGGCGAAGACCTTCAGCTTCGGCCAGACCTTCTTCAGCTCCTCGGCGCACGCGGTGATGTGCCCGCCGGTGCCCACGCCGGTGATGAGGTAGTCCAGCCCTTCCGGGAAGTCCTTGAGGATTTCCTGCACCGTCGTGCGGCGGTGGACCTCGATGTTGGCCTCATTCTCGAACTGCTGCGGCATCCACGAGTTGGGCACCTGCGACAGCAGCTCGTTGGCGCGAGCGATGGCGCCCTTCATGCCCTGCGCGCGCGGGGTCAGCTCGAAGGTGGCGCCGTAGGCGGCCATCAGCCGGCGGCGCTCGACGCTCATGGACTCCGGCATGACGAGCACCAGCTTGTAGCCCTTCACCGCCGCCACCATGGCCAGGCCGATGCCAGTGTTGCCGCTGGTCGGCTCGATGATGACGCTGTCCTTCTTGAGCAGGCCGCGCTGCTCCGCGTCCTCAATCATGGACAACGCGATGCGGTCCTTGATGCTGCCGCCCGGGTTGGCGCGCTCGAGCTTCACATGGACCGTCACTCGGGACGGAAACAGCCGGTTGATGCGCACGTGCGGCGTGTTTCCGATGGTCTCCAGGATGTTGTTCACCTTCATGTGGGGCGCCTCGTCGGTGGGTCAGATGTGGAATTCGAGTGCGTCCATCGAGCCATCCGCGCCGCGCTGACGCACTTCGCTGCGGCGGGTAACCACGGATTGAGAGGGGATGCTCTGCGTGAGCCAGGCGTTGCCGGCGATGATGCTGCCCCGGCCCACCACGGTTTCTCCGCCGAGGATGGTGGCGTTGGCGTACACCACCACGTCGTCCTCGATGGTGGGGTGACGCTTCTTGTCCGTCAGCCCCTTCTCCACGACGAGCGCGCCCAGGGTGACGCCCTGATAGATTTTGACGTTGTCACCAATGAGCGTCGTCTCACCGATGACGACGCCGGTGCCATGGTCGATGACGAAGCGCCGGCCAATGGTGGCACCCGGGTGGATGTCCACGCCGGTTCGCTGGTGCGCGTACTCCGTGAGCAAGCGAGGCAGCAGCGGGAAGCCGAGGGCATGCAGCGCGTTGGCCACCCGGTAGATGGCGATGGCGGTGAAGCCCGGGTAGGTGAGGATGACCTCGTCCACGGTGCGTGCGGCCGGGTCCGCCTCGAAGATGGCGTCCGCGTCCTGTCGCAGCCAGTCGTAGAGGCCGGGCAGCCGCTCCATGAAGCGCGCCGGCAAGTCCCGTTCAATGCCCGGATACAGGGGCGCCAGCGTGTCCCGGATGCGGTGGAGGCTGGCCTCCACGGTGGTGACGTCGCGGTGGACGGCGGCGGCCGTACACTCCAAGCGCTCGGCGAAGTGGGGGAAGAGCAGGCCGAGCACCTGGCCTACGAATTCGGGGGCAGCGCGCCGTACGTCCGCAGGGAAGCAGTGGCGCTGCCGGGCTTCCAGCAGGGCCGCGACCAGCCTGGCGTTGGAGTCATCCATGAGTTCCTGTTTCTAACGCAGTGCGTGGGCTGGCTGCACGGCGTAATGGCTGATTCCAGGGTCGACTGTCGTTTCCCAGGAGGGGACTGGCCCCCGGGGGCCCTCGCTGGCAGTGCATGCCGCCTTCCCCCATGCCCCCCTGGCACGCGTTGGACAGCGGTGTTTCGCGGCGCTTGCCGCGTGTCCTCCTCGGCGGGACGATGACGCCATGTCCCAAAACCCGGTCCCTTCCTATGCCCATGGCACCAGCACCACCCCGCTGCTGGGGGAGACGATTGGCCAGAACCTGCGCCGCACCGTCGAGCGCCACGGCGACCGGGAGGCCCTGGTGGTGGCGTCCCAGGGGTTTCGGGCCACGTATCAACAGCTCTGGGCGCTCACCTCGCAGGTGGCTCGGGGGCTGATGGCCCTGGGCGTCCAGAAGGGGGACCGGGTGGGGCTCTGGTCACCCAACCGCTTCGAATGGGTGGCTGTCCAGTACGCCACGGCCCGTATCGGCGCCATCCTGGTCAACATCAACCCGGCCTACCGCACCTCGGAGCTGGAGTACGCCCTCAACCAGTCCGGCGCCAAGGTGCTGCTCCACGCACAGGGCTTCCGGCAGACGGACTACCGGGGCATGGTGAAAGAGGTCCAGCCGCGCTGTGCCGGCCTGGCGACGGCGCTCGTCTTGGAGGACGACTGGCAGCGGCTGCTCGATGGCGCGAAGGATGTTTCAGAGGACGCGCTGGCCACCCGCGAGGCGTCGCTCCAGTTCGATGACGCCATCAACATCCAATACACGTCGGGAACGACAGGCTTTCCGAAGGGCGCCACGCTGTCGCACCACAATGTCTTGAACAACGGCTTCTTCATCGGGGAGGCCCTGCGCTACGGCCCCGAGGACCGGGTGTGCATCCCAGTGCCGTTCTATCACTGCTTTGGCATGGTGATTGGCAACCTGGCCTGTACCAGCCACGGTGCCACCATGGTGATTCCCGCCGAGGCGTTCGACCCGTTGACGGTGCTCCAGACGGTGCAGGCCGAGCGCTGCACGTCGCTGTACGGCGTGCCCACGATGTTCATCGCGGAGCTGGACCATCCGCGTTTCGGTGAGTTCGATTTGTCGACGCTGCGCACCGGTGTCATGGCGGGCTCGCCGTGCCCGGTGGAGGTGATGAAGCAGGTGCAGTCGCGCATGCACATGCGCGAGGTGACCATTTGCTACGGCATGACGGAGACGTCGCCGGTGTCCACGCAGAGCGCGCTGGATGAGCCGTTGGACAAGCGCGTGTCCACCGTGGGGCGCGTGCATCCGCACCTGGAGGTCAAGGTCATCGACGCGGGCACGGGGGAAGTGGTTCCTCGCGGCTCGCCGGGCGAGCTGTGCACGCGCGGGTACAGCGTCATGTTGGGGTACTGGGCCAACCCCGAGGCCACCGCCGCGGCCGTGGACGCCGCCGGGTGGATGCGCACGGGCGACCTCGCGGTGATGGACGACGAGGGCTACGTGAAGGTGGTGGGCCGCATCAAGGACACCATCATCCGGGGCGGGGAGAACATCTCCCCGCGCGAGGTCGAGGAGTTCCTCCACACGCACCCAGGCGTCAGCGAGACGCAAGTCATTGGCGTGCCGAGCAAGAAGTACGGCGAGGAGGTCATGGCCTGGGTGCGCGTGAAGCCCGGCGCCACGCTCACCGGCGAGGAGCTGGCGCGGTTCTGCGCGGGCCGCATCGCGTCCTTCAAGATTCCCCGCTACTGGAAGTTCGTGGACGCGTTCCCGATGACGGTGACGGGCAAGGTGCAGAAGTTCAAGATGCGCGAGGCGTCCGTCGTCGAGCTGGGGCTGGAGGACGCCGCGGCCATCAAGACGGCTTGACGCGCGAGGTGCGCTTCTTCGCCGGCGCCTTCTTTCGCGGCGTCTTCTTCGCCTTCTTCAGCGCGGCCCGGTTCGCCGCGTCCACGGCCTTCCGGGCCCAGGGCAGGAGCGCGTAGGCGTCATCCGCCGCGTCCGCGGGCGGAGTCCAATAGCCCAGCTCCACCGGGGTGCTCATGCCTTCGTAGACGAAAGGCCGGCATCCGGCGGCCTGGAAGTCCGGCTTGGTGACGTCATCCACCTTCAGGAACAGCTGCCCGCCGCCGATGAGCCCGAACATCCGTCCGCCGAAGTAGAGCCCCCAGCCGCCGAACATCGACCGGGACTTCACGGGCCCCAGCTTCTCCAGCAGTTCCACCGTGTACTCAACGAAGCTGTCCGTCCGGGCCATGATGCGTCTCCGTGTCTCGATGGGCCTCGTGAAGGCGGCGCCACCGGCCGCGGCACGCTAGCGCACCCGAGGGCCTGGAGCGGCCTTCCTCGTGCCCCAGGGTTCCGGCATGGCGCGCACGCTCTCCACGATGAAGGACTTGAGCGCCCGCGCCGCGGCCGTGAGGTAGCCCTCTCCCCGGTGTATCAGCGCCACCTGCCGCTTCAGCCCGGCGCGCGCCAGGGGCACCACGTCGAAGCCCCGGGCATGGTGGTCGCGGGCCATCAACTGCGGCACCACCGCCACGCCCAGGCCGCGCTCCACCATGCGGCGCATGGCCTCCGCGTTGTCCGTCTCCACCGCCAGGCGGGGTGTCACGCCCCGCGCCTCACAGGCGGCCTCCATCGCCCGGGTGCCGCTCATGTCGGGGATGATGACCCAGGGCTCTTCCACGACCTCGTCCATCGTCACGGGCTTGCCTGACTTCGTCAGCCGGTGTCCACGCGGGACGGCGAGCACCAGTGACTCCTCCCACAGTCGCTGCGCCACCAGGTCTGCGCGCCGCACGGGGAGGGAGAGGATGGCCAGGTCCAGGGCCCCGCGTGCCACGCCTTCCTCCATGGCCGGTGCCAGTCCCTCGCTCAGCCGCGGCCGGACCTCCGGGAACTGGCGGGCGAAGGCTGGGATGATGTCTGGCAGCAGGTACGCCCCCACGGTATGCAGCGTGCCGAGCGACACCACGCCGTGTGGCGTCCCGGACAGCCGCTCCAGCTCCGAGGTGCCCGCCGTCAGTGCGTCCAGGGCGCGCTGGGCGTGAGGCAGGAAGCGCTCTCCCGCGTCTGTCAGCACCGCGCCCCCAGGCGTGCGGACGAGCAAGCGCGTGCCCAGGGCGGCCTCGAGTGATTGGAGCTGCCGGGAGAGGCCGGACTGGGACAGACCCAGCCCACGCGCGGCGGTGCCCAGGCGTCCCGCCCGGGCGACTTCGAGGAAGGCTCGGAGCTGTTCGGAGGTCATGCGGATTCCGCAAGAAGTCTATGCGGAAGATGCGGTTTCCGCATGAGGACTTGGGGCGTACAGGGAGGTGATGGACGGAAGCGGCGTCACAGCGGAGCCCATGGTCAGCGCGCGTCCAGGCGTGGCGCGGCGGACAGCGACGGGCGCGGTGTTGCTGGCCCTGGTGGTCAGCGCGTTCGAGGGCACCGTCGTGACGAGCGCCATGCCCACCATCACCCGGGAGCTGGGAGGCCAGCACCTCTACTCGTGGGTGTTCTCCGCCTTCCTCTTCGCATCCACCGTCGGTGTGCTCGTCTCCGGGAAGCTGGCGGACCGGCTGGGCCGAAAGCCCGTCTTCTTCTCGGGCATGGGGTTGTTCCTGGTGGGCTCGGCGCTGTGTGGCCTGGCCGACTCGGTGCCGGGGCTCATCGCCTTCCGTGTCGTCCAGGGCTTGGGCGCGGGGGCGTTGCAGCCCACCACGCTCACCATCTCCGCCGACCTCTACACGCTGCGCGAGCGCGCCGCCGTGCAGGGGCTGTTCACGGGGGCCTGGGGCGCGGGCAACGTCGTGGGGCCGCTCATTGGCGGCTGGCTGGTGATGCACGCCTCGTGGCGCTGGGTGTTCCTGGTCAACGTGCCGGTGGGGCTGTTCGCCGCGGCGCTGCTGTACCTGTCGTACCGCGACCCGCCTCGTCGTCCCGAGGTCCGCACGGACCGGTGGGGGCCCGTGCTCGCGGGCTCCTCGGCGGCGCTGCTCCTCTTCTCGTTGGAGCCGGGGGCCGCGAGCCTGCGGTGGGCATGCGCGCTGGCCGCCGTGGGCGCGGGCTGGCTGCTGGTGCGGCAGCAACGCACGACGGTGTCGCCGTTGCTCCCGGCGGAGTTGCTGAGAGACCGTGCGGTGCTCAGCGGTGTCGTGGGCGGCATTGCGGGTGGCTCCCTGCTGTACAGCATGGCCGCGTGGGTGCCGCTGTGGATGACGGAGCAGGGCGGTCACACGCCGCTGGCGGCGGGACTGGCGCTGCTGCCGATGCTGTTGGGCTGGTCCGTGGGCTCCACCTTCGGCGTGAAGCTGCTGATGCGCGGGGGCATGCGATTGAGCGCGGGCGTGGGCTTCGCGGTGGCGGCGCTGGGGGCCGGGTGGTTGTCATTGGCCGCCGCGCGGGGCTGGGGTGTGCCCGCTGCGCTGGTGGGGCTGGCGGTGCTGGGCCTGGGGCTGGGGCCCGCCGCGAGCACGTCGTTGATTGGACCGCAGTCCCGCGCGCCCTGGCACCACCGGGGCATCGTCACCAGCGCGCTCTACGCCACGCGACTGCTGGGCGGCTCATTGGCGGTGGCGTTGCTCGCGCTGGCCAGCGGGCACTTCGCCTTGCAGTTCGGCATCGCCGCTGGACTCACGGCCGTCGCGGCGCTCGGGTTGGCGCTGCTGGCTCCGGGAAGGACGGAGCCAGCGGCATCGGGGGCGTGACGGCTGGCACGTTCCGCTCAGCCCGTGGCGCCTCCCGGGGCCGGTGCGCGCGCGTGGGGCGGCGTCGGTGCTCGTGCCGGCGCCGGGGCATCTCCGTTCAGCGCATGGGGCCACAGCTTCGCCAGCGCGGAGCGGAGCTCGGCCGCGGTCCGGTAGCGGTCATCGGGGCGTTTCTCCAGCAGCCGCAGCACGACGCGCTCGAAGGGCTCCGGCAGTCCCGGCCGCAACGTGCGCGGCGGCACGGGGCGCTCCTGGACGTGCAGGAACATCAGCGGCACGGGCTCCGGGTGGCGGAACGGAAGCTGTCCGGTGAACAGCTCGTAGGCCACCACGCCGAGCGCGTACAAATCCGTGGCGGGTGACACCGCGGGACTTCCCGTCACCTGCTCGGGAGCCATGTACTCCGGCGTGCCGAGCACCGCGCCCTGGGCCGTCGTCCCCATGACGTGCGTGCTCTTGGCGAGTCCGAAGTCCATCAGCTTGAGCACGCCGGTACGGGTGATGAAGAGGTTGGCGGGCTTCACGTCGCGGTGGAGCACGCCCCGGCCGTGCGCGTGCTCCAGCGCCACCGTCGCGTGGGTGAGCCAGCGCAGCGCCTCCGCCAACGTGGCGCGCCGCTCCAGCAACCGCTGACGCAAATCCACGCCGTCCAGCAACTCCACGGTGAGGAAGTGCCGCTCGCCGTCCACGCCCACATCGAAGACACGCAGGATGTTGACGTGCTCCAGCGCCCGGGCGTGCTCTACCTCCTGGCGGAACCGCGCCACCATCGCGGCATCCGCGTGGGGCACCGCGAGGACCTTGAGGGCCACGCGCAGGTCCTGGTGGAGGTCGATGGCCTCGTACACGGTGGAGCTGCCCCCAGCGCCCAGCCAGCGCTCCACGCGGTACCGCTGGGCCACCGTCTGGCCGGGCACCAGGCCTCGCATGACGCTGGAGGCCGCGGGCACCACAATGCCCTGGAGCAGCGTGCCGTGCGGCGACATGGGGGTCACCGGGCGAAGTGTCTCCCCGAGCGACAGGGCCGGAGGTGGCGTCACCGGATGGAACGTCGCGTCGGGAGGGGTTTCCGTCCGAGGCGGGACAGGGGGGAGGCCGGCGCGGGGCGGCGGCTTCACGATGGCCGGCGGCGGGGTCACCCGCAAAAGTGGCTCCGGCGCGGCGTCCCCAAGGTACGCCACGCCGTCTTCGTCGTCGGTCGAGTGCACCTCGGCCTCCCTCGGCTGCTTCGTCGCGTCGTCGCTATCAGGGGTCGAGCAGCGAAACGTGGGACGGTGCCCCCACGCCCTCGATGTCCAGGTGCGGCGTGGGCAGGTTGTACTCGGACGCGGCGCTGGTGGCCTCGACGATGATGGGGCCGGCAATCTCCGGCGGCTCGCCGTGGCACAGCAGGTCCACCACGTGCTCCACCGTCCACTTGCCCAGGCGGCTCACCACCAGACGCGTGCCGTCGTACTGCGCCGTGTCCGACAGGTCCCGGCTCGCGGCCAGCTTGGCCTCCACGGAGTCGCCCAGGTAGCCGCGCGCCAGCGACACCACCCGGTCCAACACGGAGTTCCAGGCCTGCAGGTGCGTGCGGTCCTGCGCCTCGTCCATGATGTCCAGGCCCACCTGGAGCTTCTCCATGCGGTCCAGGAACTGCTGCACCAGCGGCCCGCGGATGATGCGGCCGTGCTGTGGTGCAATCATCTCCACGCCCGGCTCCAGCTTGCGGATGGCCGCCACCGTGCGCTGCAGCGCCGCGTTCACCGGCATGTAGATTTGATGGAAGGCGCGGATGCCCGCCCAGTCGGACTCATCCGCCCAGATGCCCTTGGCGTTGGAGTCCGTGAGCCCGCCGAAGAGGTCTCCGGTGAAGAGCACGCGCGTCTGCGGGTCATAGAGCATGACGGCGCCGCGGAAGTGACAGAAGGGCGAGGGCACCGGCAGCAACCGGTGGCCGGTGGGCACGCTGAGGCCCTGCGCGAACTTCTCCGTGGGGATGAATCGGTGGCGCGGCAGGTTCTGGTGGACGATGAGCCGCCAGGTGTCCTCCGAGCACAGCAGCCCGGCCCGGGGCGCGTAGCGCGCGGAGATGATGCTCGCCGACGAGCCCACGTCCGGGTCCTGGTGGTTGATGAACATGGCCGACAGCCGCTCCATGCCACCAATGAGGGACGTCACCTTGGTGTGGATGGTGGAGAAGTCGCTGCTCGAGCCCGGGTCGATGAGGAGGTTGAACTCCGTGGGCCGCTGCGTCTTCTTGTCCGTGCCGCGGAAGCGCAGCAGATAGGGGTTGGCGTAGAAGATGTTGCCGGGCTCGCGCTTGCCCACCCAGAACGTCTCGGGGGCAATCTCCACCGGCACGAGGCGGAGGTCGGAGCTCTGGCTCGGGCTCGGGACTGGGGCAACGGTGCTGCTCATGGGCGCGGCGTTCCTTCCCTTTCGGGTGTATGCCCGTCCCCATAGCAAGCGCTGCGCCGTGGCCTTCTCTCCCCTGGGGCACGTGTCCGCGGGCGGGGATGGGGCGCAATTCCTGCGCGCGGGTGGGGTGGGGCGCAGCCCTTGCGCCCTGGGTGTCTGAGCGCGTGCGCCGCGGCGGGAGGCATGGCAGGCTTGGGGCTCTCACCTTCGAATCGTTGATGCCCGACCCGTCCGTCTTCGCCACCTGGGGCCTCCCGGGGCTGTTCCTCATCGCGATGCTCGCGGGCTCCGTGGTGCCAGTGCCGTCGGAGGCGCTGCTGGCCGCGCTCGTCTACGGCGGGACGGCGCCCGTCACCGCCATCGGAGTGGCCACCACGGGCAACGTGCTGGGCGCGCTGTCGCTCTATGTGCTGGGCCGGTGGGTGGCGGGCGGTGGTGGTGGCGCCTTGGGGCGCTGGTACGCGCGGCGCCGTGAGAAGGAGGGGCCTCGCATGCAGCGCGTGGAGGCCTGGACACGGAAGTGGGGCGCGCCCGCGCTCGTCATGTCCTGGCTGCCCGTGGTGGGTGACGCCTTCGTCATCGCCGGCGGCATGCTGGGGGTTCGCCCGCTGCCCTTCGTCTTCTTCGTCACGCTCGGCAAGGGCCTTCGTTACCTCGCTGTCGCCCTGTCCGCCGCCGCCGCGCTGTAGGGCCCGTCCCGGACGGTTTCACCGATGTCTCACGCAACGTGTCTGCGTTCCGCTCGATAAAGGAGACGGGTGAGCATCGCATTCCCCGTGAATCGGGTAGCGTGTGGATGTCTCATCCGACCACTCAACAGCTCCTTGTCAGGGGCAGGACCGGACATCATGCGTGACGACGCAACTCCTTCAAGCCATGTGCAGTCGAACTGGCGGCGACATGCCGCCGCGCTGTTGCTGGCGGTGCTCGCGGCGTGTGGTGGCGAGGACTCGGCGCTGGAGTCCGTGGGGCTCGACGGCGCGGAAGTCGGGCAGCGGCAGGACGCGCTGGGCGAGGTCCGACTTCGCCTGGTGGCGGCCAACACGTCCAGCGGCAACGGGCAGGACTACGACCCGGGCCACGGCATCCGCATCTTCCAGGGCACGGACGCTGACGTGGTGATGATTCAGGAGTTCAACTACAAGTCGAACTCCGCGGCGGACCTCCGCGGCTTCGTGGACACGGCGTTCGGCACGCAGTTCCACTACTACCGCGAGGGTGGGGCGCAGATTCCCAACGGCATCATCAGCCGCTACCCCATCATCGCCTCGGGCGAGTGGGATGACCCGTACGTCTCCAACCGCGACTTCGCCTGGGCGCGCATCGACGTGCCGGGCCCGAAGGACCTCTGGGCGGTGAGCGTGCACCTCCTCACCACGAGCAGCGGCAGCCGCAACTCGGAGGCCAGCAGTCTGGTCAGCCGCATCAAGGCCAACATCCCCGCGGGCGACTACCTCGTCATCGGCGGAGACTTGAACACCGGCAGCCGCAACGAGTCCGCTTTCGGCACGCTGTCCCAGGTGGTGCGCACGGCGGGCCCGCACCCGGCGGACAAGAATGGCAACACCAACACCAACGCGGGCCGCAACTCCCCGTATGACCACGTGCTGGTGGACAATGACTTGTTCGCGTACCAGACGCCCGTTGTCATCGGCGGCAGCACCTTCACCAACGGTCTGGTGGTGGATACGCGCGTCTACTCGCCGCTGAGCGACATCGCGCCCGCGCTGTCCGGTGACAGCGGGGCCTCCGGCATGCAGCACATGGCCGTCATCAAGGACTTCATCATCCCGGGCGACAGCTCGCCCGGCAACAATGCCTCCGTCACGGTGACGTCGCCCACCGGCGGTGAGAGCTGGGCGGGCGGGAGCGTGCGCAACATCACCTGGACGTCGACCAGTGTCACGAACGTGAAGCTGGAGTACACGCTCAATGGCAGCACCTGGAGCACCCTGGCCGCCAGCACGGCCGCCTCCGCGGGCAGCTATGCGTGGACGGTGCCGTCCAGCGCCACCACCACCGCGCGCGTCCGCATCAGCGACGCGTCCAACGCCAGCGTCAGCAACACCAGCAACGCGGCCTTCACCATCACCACGGCTCCGGCGGGTGGCACGGGCAATGTCATCATCAACGAGGTGATGGTCAACGAGCCGGGCTCGAACGTCGCGGGCGAGTTCGTGGAGTTGGTGAACACGGGCACCGGGGCGGTGGACCTGAGCGGGTGGACGGTGTCCGACGCGGCCAGCCTGCGTCACACCTTCCCCGGTGGCACCTCGCTGGCGGCGGGCGGCGTCATCGTGGTGTTCGGCGGCGCGGCGGGCATCCCGGCCGGCACGCCCAACGCGGTGTCCGCCTCCACGGGCACCCTGGGCCTGTCCAACAGCGGTGACACCGTCACCGTGAAGACGGCCACCGGCACGGTGGTGGAGTCCGCGGTGCTGTCCTCCGGTGTGAGTGGCACGGATGGCGTGTCCGCCAACCGCAGCCCGGACCTGGGCGCCACGGCGACCTTCGTGCTGCACACCAGCCTGTCCAGCCTGCAGGCCTCGCCGGGCCGTCGCGTCAACGGCTCGGCGTTCTGAGCCTCCCCGCTTGAAGTGTCGCGGCCCTGCTTCCCGTTCGCGCGGGAAGCGGGGCCGTGTTGTTTCAGTGGAGCCTCAGTGGTTCTCCGGCGGCGTGGGTGACAGGGGCACGCGCTCGCGCGTCTCCGCCGACAGCACGGAGGGGCGGATGATGAGGCCTTCGCCGCCCGGGCCTCCGGGCGTGGCCGGGTCCCCGGGGCGCGGCGTGGGCCGGCCGTAGTCGCGCTCGTAGATGCGCAGCAGGGCCAGGAAGAAGGCCACGATGAGGGGCCCCAACAGCAGGCCCACCGTGCCAAACGCGGCCAGGCCTCCGAGCAGCGCGAAGAAGACGATGGCCGCGTGCTGGTGCATGCCGCGCCTGGCCAGCAGCGGCTTCACGATGTTGTCCACCAGCCCCACCACCACCGTGCCCCAGATGGCGAGGAACAGCGCCGCCCACGGGTGGCCGCTGAAGAACATCAGCGCCGCGGCGACCAGCACCACGATGGCGGCGCCCACGGCGGGGATGAGCGCCATGAAGAACGCCACGCCCGCGAAGAACAGCGCCGCGGGGACGCGGGCGATGAGGAAACCGACGAGCGCCGCCGCCGCCTGCACGCCCGCGGTGGCCACCGACGAGACGAGCACCGCCACGGAGACACTGCGGAACTCCCGCAGGATTTCCCCCGTCTGGCCGCGCCGAAGTGGCGAGACGCTCTCCACCCACCTCACCAGCCGCGCGCCCTCCGTCAGCAGGAAGAAGAGGGCGATGAGCATCATCACCGTCTGGAACGCGATGGAGCCCGTCGCCGCCACCGCCCCGGTGACGGCCCGCGCCGCTGTGCCGCCCTGGGTGCTCACCTGCTGTTGTAGCGTCTCGTCGAGCTGGGCCTGCTCCAGGGGGATGCGCTCCAGCAGCCTCTCTACCGGGCCTCGCACGGGGCTGGGAAGCTTGCCAATCAGTCCTTCCATCCCTTCCCGCTGCACCGTGTCGGAGACGAACTTCACGCCGTCCGACACCTCGGTGACGACGAAGGCCGTGAGACCTCCCAGGGGGAGGAGCAGGGCCAGGATGACTCCCGAGACGATGACCCCCGCCGCCAGGTTGTTGTGTCCGCGGAGCTTCCGGCTCAGCCGCGAGTAGAGGCCGTAGAAGGTTCCCGCGAGCACCGCCGCCAGGAAGAATGCCTTGGCGAACGGGCGGACAACCAGGGCCAGCAGGATGATGGAGAGGATGATGAGGCCAGTGAACACCCGCCGGGCGGTCTGCTCGGTTGCCATACCCGCCAAGGTAGGGCTGCCATCACAGAAGGGTAGGGACGGGCGGCGCTTTTGCCTGCCCGCCTGCTGTCCTGCCAAGAAGACTTGGGCCCGGCCCCAAGGCGGCTAGAGTGGCCACGCCATGCCGCCCTTCGAATCCTCCCAATTCACTGTCTGGCTGCTCCAGGCGCTCTGCGCCGTCTTCCTGGCCATCCTCTTCCTCCAGTCTGGCCTCGACAAGGTCATCGACTGGAAGGGCAACCTGGGCTGGCTCACGGGCCACTTTTCCAAGAGCCCCCTGCGCGGCGTGGTGCCGCTGATGCTGGCCACCGTCACCGTGCTGGAGCTGGCGGCGGGCGCGCTCAGCGCCGCGGGGCTGGTGGCGCTGGTGGCCACGGGCAGCGCGACGCTGGCCTTCTGGGGCGCGCTGCTCTCCGCGGTGTCGCTGGTGGCGCTCTTCTTCGGCCAGCGGGTTGCGAAGGACTACGCCGGCGCGGGCGGGCTGGTGCACTACTTCCTGCTGACGCTGGTGGCGGTGTACGTCACCCGCCTGGGCTGAGTCAGAGCACCTTGCGCGTGGGGACCAGGGCGTTGGCGGACAGCAGTCCGGCCACCAGCGCCACGGCCACCATCAGCATGGAGAAGGCCGTGTCCACGCCGGCCACCACGTCCCGCTCCAGCAGGGATGACAGGCTGCGGAAGCCCACACTGCCGGGCACCAGCAGCATGAGCCCGGGCACCAGCGTGGTGATGGAGGGCTTGTTGCGCAGCCGGGCCAGCGCGTTGCTGCCCATGGCCAGCAGCAGCGCGCCTACGAAGGCACCCAGCTGAGCCCCCAGCAGCAGCGAGCCCAGACGGGCCCCCGCGAAGGCGAAGGTGCAGGCTCCGGCAATCCAGCCCCAGTCCCTGGGGCGCGCGCGGAAGAGCACGCACACCGCGAAGATGGCCACCAGCAGCATGGGCAGCTGCGTCCAGTCCGGCAGCGCGGGCGGCAGCGGCGTCACGGGCGGCGCGGGCAGCACCACCGACAGCCGGCTGCCCAGGGCCACGCCGAAGCCCAACTGGAGGAAGACGAGCGCTGCCGCCGTGAGCCGTGAGGTGCCGGAGATGAGGTTGCGGGTGGCCAGCTCGTTGATGGCCACCGTCAGGGACAAGCCGGGGAGCAGGACGATGAGGCCCGCCAGCGTGGCCACCTGCGCGGACAGCGGCCCCATCAGGCTCGCGGCCAGCGCGGCGACGGCGGAGGACAGGATGGCGGCCACCGGCTCCAGCACCCGGGCCGTGGTGGGCTGCTTCCGGGTGAGCACGCCCAGGGTACCGATGAGCAGGCTGCTGAACCCGGCCACCGCCATCTCCTTCAGGCCTCCGCCGAACAACCGCCCCGCGGCGCCGCCCGCGAGCGTCCAGCACAGGAGCTGGAGCGCGGGGCCGAAGCGCTCGGGCTGCGCGAGGATGGCGTCCACGCGCTGGGCCCCTTCCGTCGGGGGCACCTGACCGTGGATGACTTCGTCCGCCAGCGTGTCCAGCAGCGTCAGCCGTTCCAGGTCCATGTCCCCCGGCTCCACGCGGATGAGCGAGGTGCGCAGGGCCTCCGGCGGTCCGAAGGATGAGAAGATGGACGTGGGTGTGGAGAAGAAGCGCCCCTCCAGTCCGAAGCGCTCCGACACCCGCTGCATCAGCAGCTCCAGGCGATGCGCGGGCGTGCCGTAGCGGTGCAGCGCCTCGCCCAGCCGGATGGTGAAGGCGACGGCGGGGCCCGGCGGCGGGGGATGACTGACGGCAGTGAGGAGTTCGGGAGGGACGGCCACGGCGGCGCACATGGCAGAGGCTCCAGGCCGAGTCAAACGGCAGTGGGGCACACCCCTGGCTCCAGGGGGCCGCCCACCTGATTGGGCCCGGCGCCTCGCACCTTCAACGTCGCGGGTTCAGGTCCGCCTCCTCCTGGGAGTTCCGCCCATCAGAGCGTTTTTCCTGAATCCTCCAAGCGGGTTGTTTCGATGTGGCCCGCGCTGACGCTGGAGGTGTCGGACGCTGCCTGATTCGAGCTCCCTGTGCCGCCAGGCGCTTGCTGTTCCTCTCCCTGGAGCTTTTCCTGGAGTTGCCCACGGAGCTGGGAGACACCTTCTGTCGCGCGGCGCTTCGCGGGCTCGATGAGCTTGCGCTCCTTGCCGGTCACCGGCAGCAGGGCGGACGCCAGAATGCCCAGCGTGAGGCCTCCCACGGCCAGGAGCAGGGGTTGCTCATCCACCGTGCGGTTGAGCCAGTCGGAGGCCTGATGCTGGACGGCTTCACGCGAGGGAACCCGCTCGCGCGCATGTGAAGCCCGCTCCCGGGCCATGTGCACGGCGCCCGTGGTCCGCTCCCGAATCGCGCTGGCTTTATCGAGCGCCTTGCCCTTCACCTCAATGCGCCTTGTCGCTGGCGCTGGCCTTCATGTCGGTGTGGGGGCCTTCGCTGCCAGCCCCGGCGCGCAGGCCGTCATGGCGCCACCGTTCGTCTCTCCTCCATGCGAGCTCGCTGTCCTGGCGCGCCGCGCGTGTGGTGAAGGCCTTGCGCATCAGGGCCGAGCCAACGCCCGCTCCCGCGAGGGCGCCGAGCAGGCTCCAGCCCTTGGGCGAGTCGGCCCGGTCCTTCAATTCCATGCTCTGGTGCATCACTGTCTCCCTGGCCTGCGTCTTGAGTTCCGTGGCTTTCTCCACGGCGGCCTCCTTCGCGTGCTGTTTGAGCGCGGTGGCCTTGTGCGTGGCGGCCTCACGGGCGCGTTCCTTCAGCCGGTCGGGTTCGGCCTTCCGGGCCATTTCGCCCGCGAGTTCGCTCATGCGTGCCCGTGCATCTGCGATTTCATGGAGTGCGCGCTCCTGCTCGCCCATCGCCCATCCTCCTTGAGGGTTTGAATCGTTCGTTCAGGCCCGTGGACCCGCTTCATCCGATGGCGCCCGCTCCAGGCCATGGCGCCGCCCACCGCGAGCAGCACCGCCGCGACGATGAGGAGGGAGGCCCAGAGAGGCAGGGCATCGGCCAGCACCGCCACCAGGAAGGCGACAAAGGTGATGGCCCCTAGCAGCAGCACCCCGCCGCCGCCTGTCAGCAGGCCCGCTCCGGCAGATGCCTTCCTTGCCTCCGTTCGCAGCTCGGCGCGCGCCAGGGACACCTCGGCGCGGACCAGGCGGCGTGCCTGCTCGGTGAACTCGGAGAAGAGCGCTCCGAAGCCGCCTCCGTCCCGGTGGGGAATCGTGGGTTCCATGCTGGACGCTCCCCTCAGGACTTGATGAGCCGGCCGAGGACGAAGCCCGCGGCCACGCACCCCGCGATGAAGAGTCCGGGCCGCTCGCGGACCTGTGTCTGGGCATCCGCGAGCAGCTCTTCGGTGGTTTCGTTCTCCAGTCGGTCGGATGTGCGGCGAAGCAGCCCCGCCGCGCTGCCGAGCAGCGGCCGGGCCACTTTCGCCTCGTCTCTGTCCGAGATGCTCTCCAGCGTGGAGACGAGTCCCCGCATTCCCTTGGCCACGTCACCCCGGCGGCTCTCGACCTGGCGGTAGAGATGCTCCTTCGCGGCGCTGCCCAATTGCTTCGCCTGCTCCTTGCCGGCCTGCCCGATTCCGGACGTACCGGACTCGCCACGGGCGATGCGGGAGCCCTCTTCCGAGCGCTGTCCGTACCCGCTGCCTTGGATGCTGCCGTCAATGACGCTTCCCATGCTGACTCCTTCAGGTTCCGAGGGGGCAAACTGTCGCGGGGGCTTCACAGGTCATCGTCCCCGCGTGCCTTCACCTCAGAAGGTAGACATGCTGCATGGCTGGCCTGGACGGAGACTGGTACGCAGGCAGGGTGGGCGGTGGAGGGCGCGGGCGAAGGTGGGTGGAATGAGAGAGGACGTGGGTGGATGGTGCGCAAGCAGCGGACCCCGAGGTGGCTGGAAGCGGCACGGCGGAGGGGACCGGAGGACGTGCAACCCTCTGGAAGGTCGGACTGGTTGGCGAGGGCCCTGGGGAAGGCCGGAGTGATGCCTCGCGCCCAGGCGGAAGCAGCCATCCGCGAGGGACGGGTGACGCTCGATGGGCGGGTGGAGCACGAGCCCTTCGCGCCGGTGCGTCCGGGGATGGAAGTGCGGGTGGACGGGCTGGCGCGGCACCTGGAGGCGCCCGTGTTGGCGCTGATGTTCCATAAGCCAGTGGGGCTGGTGGTGCACGGCTCGGACGCGGAAGGCGTGGGCACCGTGTTCGAGTGTCTGCGTGAGCGGCTCACCCATCCGCTGCGCGACTATGAGTGGCTCGCGGTGGGCCGTCTGGACCGGGACACCACGGGGTTGCTGCTCTTCACCAACGACGAGCGTCTGGTCCAACACGGGACGTCGCCCGAGCGGCACCTGCCCAAGCGCTACGTGGCGGGCGTGGTGGGGCCGCCGCCGGAGGATGCGCTCCGTCGGCTGCGTGAGGGCCTGGTGCTGGAGGACGGCCCGACGCGGCCCGCGGGTGCCCGGCTGCGCGCGCCGGACGTGGTGGAGCTCACCCTGACGGAAGGGCGCAACCACCAGGTGAAGCGGATGCTGGCGGCGGTGGGACATCCGGTGCGGACCCTGCACCGCGAGGCCGTGGGCGGCGTGACGCTGGACGTGCCCGAGGGCGCGTGGCGGTTGCTGACGGACGAGGAGGTGTCCCAGGGGTTGTCCTTCTCCGTTTCCTGAGGCGCCGCCCGCCGAGTGTAGACTTCGGGGCCATGGACGATTCCGCGGCCCGTGAGCGTGGCGGCTTCCCCGCTCGGGCCTTCTGGCTCGGTGTCTTCGGCGTCACGGCGGCCTTCAGCCTCTTCTGCCTGGGCGTCGAGTACACGCCGGACTCGCTGCACTACCTCTCCGTGGCACGTGGGCTGCTGTCGGGCTCGGGGTTGTCGGGCACGCTGCTCGCGGTGGACACGGCCATGCCCCGGCCGCTGGACTTGTGGCCGCCCCTGTTTCCCATGGCCTGGGCGGCCCTGTTGTGGCTGGGGCCGGATTCGGCGGTCGTCACCCTGCACCTGCTGTGCTTCGCCGTGCTCGCCGCGGCGCTCTTCTCCATGGCTCCCGAGGGACAGGGCGCGCGCTACATCTGGACGTGCGCGGTGCTCATCGTCCTCTACCGTCCCTTCGGGCACGTGGCGGCGGCGGCGTGGTCCGAGCCCTTGTGCGTCGCATTGCTCGCGCTCGCCCTGGCGTGGGAGGTCCGGGGCGCGGACAGTGCCGGCTGTTCCTTCCTGGTGGGGGCGCTGCTGGGCCTGGCGGTGCTGACTCGCTACGCGGCGCTGTTCGTCCTGCCCGGGCTCCTGTTGTGGCGCTTCGTCCGGGCGCGTGAGGCGGGGGGGCCGCGGCGGCATGCCGTGCATGCACTGGCGCTGGGCGCGGGGCTCGGACTCGTGGTGGCGCCGTGGTTCGTCCGGAACGGTGTGTTGTTCGGCAGCGCCATGGGGCCTCCGAGGGCGCCACGTGGCGCGGGGCTCGTGTCCTCGCTGCTCAGTGGGGTGGAGACCCTGTTGGGGGAGGCGTCCTTCGGCGCGTTTGGTGTGCTCTGCGTGGCGGCCACGGTGTGGCTGCTGCTGCCCGCGCTGCGCGGTGTTCGAGGGGAGCGCCTGCCGGATGCATCGCTGGAGCGGCTGCAGCCCGCGGCGCTGATGGCCATGTCGTATGTCGCGGGCCTGTTCTGGACGGCCACCCGCACGCAGATGGACACGCTGGATGGCCGGCTGCTGGCGCCGCTGGGCGTGGGGCTGGTGCCGGTGACGGCGGCGGTGTTGGTGTCGCTCGTGGAGCGTTCCCGGTTGATGTCACCTCCGGTGCTCATCATCACCGGAGTGGTGGTGGTGGCGGGACACCTCTGGGCGCCGCTGCACGCGCGCGTCCGTCAGCCCCGGCAAGGGCTCCATCACCTTCGCGAGCGCATTGCCCCGCTGCCGGCGTGGGTAGAGGCCCACGTCACCGAGCGGGACCTGCTCCTGGGGCCGCAGCTCTGGTGGGTCCATCCCTTCTCACGTGCCCCCGTGGTGGCGGATGGCTACCCCGAGCGAGGCTTCCTGACGCGTCAGACACTGGGGGCCTACCTGCGGCGGCACGGCGCCGCCTACGAGCGCTTCTTCTGGTTCGATACCAGGCCTCCGCCCGTCGACGCGGCTGCCTTCGAGGCCGTCGAGGTCGCCCGGTTGGAGACGAACGCCTACTGGTCCACCGTGTGGAACACCGTCTGGGAAATCCGTCCCGTGGGCCGCGCGTCTCCCGTGGACGGACGCGAGGCGGTCCCCGCGCCGTAGGCATCCTCCGCGTGGGCCTCAGCGCTCGCGCGCCGCGACGGCCTCGACGAGGCTCCGAAGGCCCTGGGCCAGCGCCAGACTGGTGGGGAGCGGTCGGCCGAGGAGGCTCGGTACGCCGGTGGCCACCTGGGCGGAGTTGGTGAAGACGCAGGCGCTCACCTGCGCGAGCTGTGCGAACGAGAAAGGCCGCTCCACGATGGGCAGTGTCCCCACATGTCCGGCCTCCAGAAGCACTTCGCGGATGATGCCGGGGAGACACGGCGCGGACAGAGGCGGCGTGACGAGTACCCCGCCGCACTGGAAGAAGACGTTGGCCGTGGGCAGCTCGCAGACCTCGCCGGCCTCATTGCCGAGCAGGGGCAGGCGCTCCATCACGCTGTACTGCCGGAAGTAGGCGAGGCCTTTGTGATTCAGCGTGGACTCGCCGCGGCGGTAGGCCCCCGGCTCCTGACTGTCCAGGGCCCGTCCCTCGCGGTGCATCCGCTCCAGGTCTGGGGCGTGCTCGCGGAAGGTGAGCAGCACGTGGCCATCACTTGCCGACAACTTGCCCACACCGCGGAACGTGGGGCCCATCGCGGCGTCGGCTCGCAGGCAGCGCTCAATCGCTTCGCGCACCGCGGCTTCAGCGAGGTGCTCCGACGGTGGCGTGCGGACGGCGCCGGGGAAGGCGGCCAGGCTCGCGCGCAGCCGCGCCAGGTGCCGGGCGAGGAACCAGGGCTCGCCGGCCTCGATGCGGAAGGTGGTGAAGAAGCCCGCGCCGAAGAAGAAGCCCTGCGCGAAGTCCCGCAGGTGCAGTTCTTCCCAGCGCCGTACCTCACCGTCCATCGCGACCGTGGAGAACATGGCGGCCTCCCGTGCGCTCAGTGCGCCGGCTCCAGGAAGTTGGCGAGCAGCTGGGGCCCCTGGGGCGTGAGGAACGATTCGGGGTGGAACTGGACGCCTTCCAGGCGCGGCAGCTCGCGGTGCTTGAGGCCCATGATGAGCCCATCCTGCCACGCCGTCACTTCCAGGCACGCCGGCAGGCTCTCCGCGTCCACGACCAGGGAGTGGTAACGGGCCGCGGTGAAGGGGGCGGGCAGTCCCCGGAAGACGCCCTGGCCCGAGTGCTCGATGGCCGCCGTCTTGCCGTGCACGGGCACCGGTGCGCGCACCACCTTCGCGCCGAACACCTGGCCCAAGCACTGATGTCCCAAGCACACCCCGAGCACGGGCACCCGCCCGCCCAGGGTCCGGATGACGTCCATGGACACGCCAGCTTCGTGGGGCGTGCAGGGACCGGGCGAGATGAGGATGTGGTCGGGCCGGAGCGCTTCGACCTGCGCGACAGTGATGGCGTCATTGCGCACCACCTTCAGCTCGGCGCCCTGGGCACCCAGCGCTTGCACGAGGTTGAAGGTGAAGGAATCGAAGTTGTCGATGACGAGAATCATCCCGGCCTCCCCACCGATGCCAGGGCCAGGAGCTGCGAGCGCGCCTTGTTGAGCGTCTCCTTGTATTCCTGTCGAGGCTGCGAGTCGTGGACGATGCCGCCTCCCACCTGCGCGTAGGCCTGGCCGTCCTTCACCACCAGCGTGCGGATGACGATGTTCAAATCCAAATCACCCGTGAAGGACAGGTACCCCAGCGAGCCCGTATAGAGCCCCCGCGCATGTGGCTCCAGCTCGGTGATGATTTGCATCGTGCGTATCTTCGGCACGCCCGTAATCGTCCCCCCTGGGAAGAGCGCGCCCACCACGTCCAGCGGCTCCACGCCCGGCGCGAGCTGGCCGACGACCTCCGATTCAATGTGGAGGACGTGGGCGTACTCGACGATGTCCATCAGCTTCGTCACCTCGACCGAGCCATAGGTGCACACCCGGCCCAGGTCGTTGCGCTCCAGGTCCACCAGCATGGCGTGCTCGGCGCGCTCCTTCTCGTTGGTGCGCAGTTCGTGGACGAAGCGCGCTTCCTCTTCGGGCGTGCCCCGCCGACGCGTTCCGGCGATGGGCCGCGTGGTGGCCTGGCCGTTCTCCACGCGTACCAGCCGCTCCGGTGAGGCGCTGACGACGTGGAAGCCGTCACCTTCGAGATAGCTGGCGAAGTGGACGGGGTTGATGGCGGACAGCGTCTCGTAGAGCGCGAGCGGCTCACCGGGAAAGTCCACCTCCAGCCGCTGTGAGAGATTGACCTGATACGTGTCACCGGCGCGGATGTACTCGCGCACGCGCTCGACCGCGTCCAGGTAGGCATCGTGGGTGAAGTTGGAGCGATACGCCGAGGTGGGCCCATCCATCGCGGGTGGCACGCGTGGCGCAGTGGGCGTAGCGGTGCGGACGTGGGCCTCCAACGCGTCCAACCTGCGCTCACAGTCCTCCCAGTCCGAGCCCGTCGCCACCGCGAGCAATTGGCCCTCGTGGTGGTCCACCGTCAGGAAGGTATCGATGAACGCCAGGTCGATCTCAGGCAGGCGCAGGTCGTCTCGTGGGTGCCGGGGCAGGGACTCGAAGCAGTGCGCGGCCTCGTAGCCGAAGAAGCCCACCGCGCCGCCGCAGAAGAGCGGCATTCCGGGATGACGGACGCCACGCCACCGGCGCAGCAGCGAGCGCAGTACCTCCAGCGGCGTGCCCTGCTGGAGCGCGCCGTCAATGAAGCACTGTCCCTCTTTCGTGGTGAAGCGCAGGAAGGGCTTCGCGCCGAGGAACGAATAGCGCCCCTCGGCGCTGACCCGGGTGCTCTCCAGCAGGAACCGGCTTTCCGCTGGGAGGGCTCGCAGGAGGTCCACGGGACGCAGCGCTCCGAGCGGGAGCCGCCGCACCACGGGCACCTGGTTGTAGCCCTGGGCCACGAACGTCTCGAAGGACGTCCGGTCCGGGAAGCGCGTGGGAGAGGGCGGGCGGCTCATGTCGAGGCGCTTGATACCAGGAACGGCGGCGGCCGCCGCCTGGAAGGAACGTTCCGTCCAGGCCGCCTCGGCGATGGGCCCCCCTTGGGCAGGGCGTCACGGTGGACTGAACGTTCCGTCCATGCCGCCTCGTTCCATGGGCCCCCCTTGGGAGGGGGGCGCGGTGGAAGGAACGTTCCTTCCACGCCACCTCGTCCGGGGGCGCCCTGTAGTAGGCAGTGCGGTCAGCGTGAGCCGCGTTCCCGCGTGCGGCGTGCCTCCTTGAGGATTTCGTCCTCGGAGAGCTGGTCGGTGCGAATCGCGGAGCGGTCTGCCTTCAGTTGCTGGACCTTCCCCTCGCGCAGGACATGGAACTGGCCCGGCTTCTGGCCGGGGAGGCGGGTTTCGGCGTCAATGCGGGCCTCGGTGAACATGGGCTTGAGCTTCTTCAGGGCGTTGTCTTCCTTCACCCCGCCGACGAACCAGGTGCGCACGTTCTCCCGGCACTTGTAGTCCAGGTCTCCCGGGCTCTGCGTGCCCAGCATGACGCCCACACCCGCCGAGCGCGCGCGCTTGAGCAGGTTCTCCATCGGCTGCTTCGTCGCGGGCTTGCTCGTCGCGGGCAGATAGATGTCGGCTTCGTCGAAGAGAATGACGGCCTGGAGCTTGGATGCGGGGTGCTGGCTGGTCCAGCGGTTCGCCTCCAGCAGCAATTGAGACACCCAGAAGCGGACGCGGCTGAGGTCTCCCAGGTACTTTGTGCTGATGATGCTCAGTCGCGTCTTGCCCGGTGTGCTCGCGGCGCCGCGCCCAAGCAGTTCGCTGATATCCAGACGTTCTCCACCCGTTGCCAGCAGGGGGCGGAGGTCGAGCCGGAGCACTTCGAGGTCCTGGGCGAGCTTGGCGAACGTCTTCGTCGGAAGGCCCCCCGTTTCCTGCCGGAGCGACTCGTCCTGCTCCGCGACGAACTTCTGGACCATCTCCAAGGTCAGTTCTGTGCCCGGAGGCCGCTGGACCAACAGGCGCAAGGCCTGCGTGAGCAGCGCCCGGGCTGCCTTGTCATTGGGGCTGGTCTTGTATTCGAGCATGCCTGCGATGGCGTCCGCAGCCTGCTGCACGCCCTGCTCACGCTCTTCCGGCGGCAGGCTTTCAAGGCCGCGTGGAATCACAGGGATGGCCAGCGGCCGTCCGTCGGAGCGGCCCGGCGTGTAGAGCGCGACCTCGACGCGCTCGCGCAGCAGGCGGCGCCGCTCGATGAGGGCGGGGTCGTCCAGACGTTCCTCCCAGGAGAGGTCTCGCGCGTACGCGGCGAGGTCCCCCTTCCGGTCGACGAGGATGGCGGGCACGCCTCGGAGGAGCAGTTGCTCCAGGACGTTGAGCGCCAGCGTCGTCTTCCCGCTTCCCGTCGTGCCCAGGAAGGCGCTGTGGCGGGTCAACTCAGAGGGGTCCACGGTCACCACCTGGCTGAACACACCTTCCGAGGAGCCAATCCGCAGTGGCCCCGTGAGTGTTTCCGAGAGAGGCGGGGCGGAGGGGCTCTCGTTGCCCCTGAAGCCGATGGGGGGCTTCATTCCCTGGGGCGGTGTCACGGTGCGGCCCGTCAGCATCGGCGATTCGATGGTGATGTCCTGCAACGGGTCATCCGAAAGGGATTCGGCCCGGCCTTGCCTGGCTCCCTGGGCGACGATGGGCTCGCGGGCGGAGCGCACGTCTCTGGCCTCCAGTGCGCTCGTTCCGGCACGGGCAGGAGGAGGGGTGGACTTCGCTCCCGAGAGGACTTCGGCCGGGACAGGCGTTCCATACGGCAAGGTCGGTGGGCTGTTGAACAGCTCCGTCTGTGCCTTGGTTGCGGTGCTCCGGGCTCCGACATTGGCCGTCGGGACACCCGTGCCACCCTTGGGCGTGGTGTCCGGCTTCTCCAGCCCCAGGATGTCGCCCACGGACTTGAGCCGGGTGATGGGGCGAGCCGTCCGGCTCCATTCCAGGAGGGCGGCTTCACCCGCATGCCGCTCACGGAAGGTGCGCAGGGCCATGAGGTCCCGAAGCTCCGTGTCTCCGACGACGACCCGGCGCCCGCCTTTGCGGAGCAGCGCGCCCAGTTGCTCGGCGACGACACCGCCGGGGCGGGCCGGAGGGAAGTCGGTGGTCCGCACAATCACAGGTGTCTTTCCCGAGGCTTTCTTGAGCGCTTCGGTCATCTGCCTGCCGAGGCCGCCGCCACGCGAGTCCCTCTCACACAGCGCGACGAGGAGCTTGCTTCCCTCCGGGCGGACCTGGACGTCCAGCATCTCCTTGTCCTTGGGCTTGACGTCGAAGCGCTTCGCATCTCCGAGCTCCTTGCCGCCGGCTTCAATGGCCCAGGCCAGCAGTTCCGCGACATCCGCGGGCTCTTCGGGCGGGTCAATTCGCAGGGTGGCGCGGAAGTCCGTCCACAGCTGGTCCATGTCCGGCTTGGAGGCTTGGGGCTGCTGAGCCACATGTGGCTTCGCCACGCCCTGTCCCTGGGGACGCTGCAGCGGGAAGCTGGCGGGCAGCTTGCCATCTTGGATGGCGCGGTCGCGGTAGCGGCGGCACTCATCCAGGACGTCACGGGCGCGGTGTCCGCCCAGCGCGTCGAAGCCGTTCGCCGGAATGGGCCAGGTCGGGTCCGACGGGGAGACCGTGAAGCCTCGCTGTTCGAACAGGTCTTGCAGTCGCCGCGCCGCGAGGTCCCTGGCCGTATCGGCCGTCACCGTCTGCTCCAGCGTCACGGGCTCGGGGTCGTTCTCGATGCGATCCACCGTTCCTTGGTTGAGCAGGGGCTTCATCTTCGCCCAGTAGTCGGCGAGGCAGCAGAAGACCACGACAGCGCGAGGCACCTTGCTCGCGATGGCTGCCAAGCTGTTCATCGCGCGCCGGAAGGAGCTCTCCATCTGCGGGCGCTGCTCGAAGTCGCTGACGTCCTCGACCTGGTCGACGCAGAGCACGAGCGCCTGGCCCAGGCCGCCCATCAGCCGTCCCAGATGTTCCACCATCCGCGCCGGCGCATCGTCGGCGGTCCGGGGGATGAGGTTGCCAATGACGCGCTGGTCCGCCTCGGACAGTTCCTCGCAGCGCAGCCAGTGGAAGATGCGGCGGTTGAGCCGAGGGTCTCTTCGATGCAGGTAGATGAGGGCGCGCAGCAGGTCGACTTCCACTTCCCGGAAGCGAGGGTCCAGCAGCAGCTCGTCCGCCACGGCCCGGATGGTGCCGTGCAGCTCTTCATCCTCCAGAATCTTCTCGTCCTGCAGGTGCAGCACGAACGCGCTGTTGCACTGGGCCATGAGCGCGTCCGACAGGTGCATCAGCCCGCTGTCGTCATCGCCTCCCGCCCGAACGAACGGCTTGTCCAGGGAATCGATGAGGTTGGACAGGATGTAGCGGTCGTACTGTGTCGCATCGACGGTCATCGGCATGTAGCCGACGAAGCCCTTCCGCTGACCATGCGCGAGGTTGCGGAAGGCGCGCACCAGGTGCGTCTTGCCGCTGCCGGATTCGCCGAGCAGGAGCAGCAGCTTTCCGGCGCTCGGGGGCGTGTCCGAGGAAGCCTTGTCGAGCAGCCGCTTGAAGGAACGGCGAGCCGGCGCGTTGAGGGCCTCTACGTCGAACGGGTCCGCCTGCCAGATGTGCTGGCCCTGTTCGACGCTGGTGAAGACCTCGCGAGAGTCATCAAGGAAGATCTCGAGACGGGGGTCGTTGGCCACGGGGCGCTCCTGGGTTCGGGCTAGACGACAACGAAGTGGAAGCTGGCGCCGAAGGACCGGACCTCGGACTCGGCGACGTCCTTCGGATCCATGGCGGACACGAGGTCCGCGCGCGTTAGCGACAACAGGCGGGTCCGGTTGGCCTCCAGGAGCGCCGCGTCGAATGCCTCGCGGGTGCTCCACTCCGGCTGGAGGGCCTTCCACACGTGGGAGATGAAGACCTTGTTCTCGCCGAAGCGGCCCGTGGGAAGGGCGCGGGCGACCGACAACACGCGCTCGGCGAAGGCGGCCGGAGAGGGAGGGGCGCCCGGCTTCGTGTCGGCCCCGTCGTCGCTGCGGCGAGGGATCGCGGTTTCATCCGGCGTAGTGCCCTGTGTAGCAGCGCCCGCCCCAAACGGCGTCGAGGCCGGTGCCGCCGGGCTCGTTGACGCACGGGCTGCTGGCTTGTCCTCGGAGGCGCCGGCGTCCTGTGCAACAGCCCACCGTCGCATCAGTGACAAGCGCACGGCCTCCGCATCCACGCGGGGGGCGCCAGCCGCACGTGCCGCGAGCTGCTCCACGCCCTTGCGCGGGTCCGTCGTTTTCGCGTCCAGCATCTGCCCGAGCAGGTGGGCCTGCACCGCGCTCAGGGTGAAAGGCCGGTTCGTCTCGACGCCGAGCTGCCGCCACAACAACCGGTCCCGCGTTTGCGCCAGGGTGAGGCCTTCCTCGGCGTCCAGTCCATGCTGGCGCTGAAGCGCGGCGGCGCGCACGCCGTCGGCGCCCTTCATCCGCGCCACCACCGTCTTCGATGGCGGCAGGTCCAAGCTGTGCGCCACCAGGTGCGTGGCCTTCAGCTTCTTCCACGTCAGCCCGCGCGGCGGCTGGTCCAACTGGAGGAAGCGCAGCACCTCTGTCCGGCCCTTGGGCGTCAGCTCCAAGCCGCTGCGCCCGCGCACCGCCACGGTTCCTCCGCCCAGCAGCGCCTCCATGAGCGCCTCGAAACGGAGCTTCCATTCCGCACGGCTGAGCTGATGCTCCACGAAGGGCCGGAGCGCATCATCCAACTCCTTGCGCGTGCCGCGCCGCTCGCTGCGCGTCATGAGCCAGGATAAGGCAATGCCTGACAGCCGGTGGTCAGCGCTTCCCATTCGATGCTTCCTTCCCGGTGAACTCACCCCTGCGGGTGGCAATCAACGTGTCGAGGGTTTCAAGAATCTCTTCCAGTCGCGTCACCACGTCGTCCGCGAGGAAGCGGACCACCCAGTAGCCCGAGCACTGGAGCGCAACGTCCTTGCGCCGGTCTCGGCGGAAGCCGTCGGGGCTGCGGAAGTGGAAGTAGCCGTCGATTTCCACGGCCAGGTTCAGCTCCGTGCAGAGCAGGTCCACTTCCAGCCTTCGGCCACCTCCGACCGGGTCCACGTGGCCATTGAGGACGAAGAGGCCCCGGGTGGAGGCATGGTCCTGGAGCCGGGCGTGCAGGAACTTCTCCGCCTCGCTCCGGGCGCGGCCATTGGCGTCCCGGTAGGCCGAGGCGATGGTGCGCACCGCTGAGTCGTAGAGCGCGACGACCTGTTCGGACGAGCCTTCCTGCTGGAGCCGGGCGCGCGTGGACGCCACCGCGGCATCGGGGAGTTCGCGGGTGTCTTCGTCGAGCTCCGGCTCGGGTAGGTCCAGCCGGCCTTCCCGCAGCATGGCGAGGATGTGGGACTCCTCCCTCCGGAGGTACTCGGCGAGTACCTCGGCGGCGAGCACGCAACCCGTCGTGAGCGCGGGGGCCGCGGTGCACAGGGCCGCGGCGGTGCGGAGCGCCCGGAAGTCAGAGGGGCCGGCCCGCACGCGCAGGGCCGGCGTGCTTCCGGCGGGGACCAATGCCATCAGCGCCTGGAGGGCCGGCAGCGGCGCGCGCGCAATGGCCTGGCTCACCGCGTCTGGAAGCGCACCGGACGGCGGCGGGGCCGGGCTCTCCAGCAGGGCCCGGCACAGCTCCCAGGTGGCGGACTGTCCCTGCGGGGGCGTCAGGCCTTCCATCAACACCTGCAGTTGGTGCGCCGTCTTGCCTCGGAACTGGAGCGTCTGTGCCCGGTTCGGCGGCTGGGAGCGAACGACGAACGCCTCCGCGTCACCCAGCAGGTCCCGTTCCCTGGCGAGCGCCGCCGCCCACGCCGAGACGACGGCGCGCACGTCATCCCCGTCCACGATGACGACACTCAGCCCCCGGCGGTGAATCCACTCCGTCCAGACGGTCAGCGCCCGCTCCGGCGGCCCGACGAGCGTGCTCAGCGTTGCAATGCCTTGCGCGCGTCTCCGGGCATGCCGGTCCAGTGAGTCGAGAAGCGCTGCATCCAGTCGTGGCTGCAAGCCATTTCCCCCGAGGTCGCGTGGTGGTCTGCCATCGCGGAGGGTTGGAAGCCTGCTCCTCTCATGGACTCCGATGCAACCCCGGGGGGAGGTATGGACAGATGAGAGTGATTATGCTCGGGCGAGTCAGGCATTACATCCCGAGGTCTTCCGGACCCCCGTGCTTGCAATGTCTGTCGTCCGTGCAACAGCTCACACGTCCTCCACGCCCAGCGCCGCGCGCAGCTCGGGCATCCGGGCCAGGGGCACCGCGCCGAAGACGAAGCGGTCCGGCCGCACCACGGCCACGTCGGCGCCGTGCTCCCGGAACCACTCGGACAGCCTGCCGGTGTGGTCCTCCACGCTGTCGTCGCCCAGTCCCGGGACACCCGCAGAGCGCACGGTGACGGCGCGGGCACCCAGGGACTCGGCCAGTTCGCGGGCCACCTCCGTCCCCGGGCTGCGGCCCCGGCTCAGCACGGCGAAGCCGGAGCCCAGGCTGTCATCCAGCAGGTGCTCCTCACCGGACGCGCGCCGAACGCGAGGTTGGGGAAGGTAGCTTCCTTCAGCGGCCTTCCGGCCCGAGCGGCGGCCGCCCAGCAGCCAGCCTTCCTCGATGGCGGGCGCCGGCTTGAAGCGGAAGCCCTCTACGAAGCGGCGCGCGGCTGGAACGGCCTGGAGGCCCCGGAGCACGGTGTCCCGGACCCACGCCATGGGCGTGCTGCGCGCGGTGAACACGGAGCCCAGCCTCGCGGTGGCCTCCAGCAAGGCGCGCACGTGCGGACGGCGCTCCACGGCGTAGGTGTCCAGCAGGGCCTCGGGGGCGCGGCCCTGGAGGACCCACGCCAGCTTCCACGCGAGGTTCGCCGCGTCGCGCAGTCCGGACACCAGGCCCTGACCCATGAAGGGCGGCAACAGGTGGGCCGCGTCTCCCGCCAGGAAGGTGCGGCCCACGCGCCAGCGCTGCGCCACCACCGAATGAAAGCTGTAGAGCTGCGCGCGCTCCACCGTCACCCGGTCCGGATTCACATAAGGCCCAATCAAGCGGCGAATCGTGCCGGGCTGCGTCATCTCCTCGCCCGTCTCGCCCAGGCGCAGGCGGAACTCCCAGCGGAACCGCCCCAAGGGACCGCGCCCCACGAAGCCGGGGCGGGCCGGGTCGCAGACGACATGACATTCGGCGGGTGCGTCTTCCTCCGCCACGGTGCCGGAGATGGCAATCCACGGCTCCTGGCCGCCGCGTCCTTCCATGGGGATGCCCAGCAGCGCGCGCACCGTGCTCCGCCCGCCGTCGCAGGCCACCAGGTAGCGGGCGCGCACCCCGTGCCGGACACCGGACGTGCGGTAGCGCACGGTGACGCCCGCGCCGTCCTGTTCCAGCGATTCCACCTCGGTGCCCGTGCGCAGCTCGGCGGCGGGGAAGCGGGAGAGGCCCTCGCGCAGGGCCTTCTCCAGGAGTGGTTGGTGGAAGAACCAGATGGGCGCGTGGCCGTAACCGAAGTCCACCTGGCCCAGTTGGACCTGGGCAATGGGTTGGCCGCCCACGCCGGTGAAGGTGACGTGCCGGCCCTGGCGCAGGTCGGGCTTCAGCGCGTCGAGCAGGCCCGCGGCCTGGTAGATGCGCAGGGCCTCGTCGTCACAGGAGAAGGCCCGGGGTTGGCCATGCGGCGCGGCCTCCCGTTCGAGGACGAGCACTCGCACGCCCTGGAGTCCCAGGAGGTTGGCGGTGAGCACGCCCACCGGCCCGCCTCCCGCGATGACTACCTCCACTTCCTCGATGTCGGCCGACATGGACTTCCCCCCGGAAGCAGGTCCGCTGCGGGGAGAAGTCTAACGTCCTTGGCCGCCCGCGGGGAGGATGGGCGCGGATTCGCGGTAGATGCGCAGCGAGTCCGCCACGCTGTGGCGATATTCGAAGCCCGTGGCGTCCAGGAAGCGGCGGTTGTCCACGACGATGGGGAAGCGCAGGTGGTCCAGTGCGCCCATCGACAGGCGGGGGAGGCCCGCCCGGCCCAGCAGCATCGACAGGAGCGGCGCGGGCAATGGCACCGCCGTGCGACCCGTCTCCCGGACGATGACGGACAGCGGAATCGGCGGAGGGCCCGCCACGTTGAAGAGGCCCCGGACCTGCTTCTCCAGCGCCAGCGTCAACGCCGTCACCACGTCTTCCTCCTGGAGGACGTGGAACAGCGGGTCGTACCCGAGCACCAGCGGTACGCGACGACCCTTGAGGAAGGAGGACAGCGTGCCGGTGCCGGGAGCCCCCAGCGTGTAGGGCAGCCGCAGCACGGCCGTCGTTATCTTCGGCAGGCGCCACAGCGCGGTGGCCGCGTACAGGTCGGCGGCCACCAGGTCCGCCAGCTCCGGAATGGCCTCCAGCGCGCGGGGTGGCTCGTCCTCGGAGTGGTACAGCGGCGAGTCCGGCGCCGCGCCGTAGAAGGTGTGCCGCCCCACGAAGAGGACCTGCTTCACGCCGTGGGCCGCGCAGTGGTCGAACACCGCCTTGGTGCCGTCCAGGTTGATGCGTCCACGCTCCTTGCCCGGCACCGTGAACGCGGTGACGGTGGCCATGTGCACCACGGCTTCGGGACGCCAGCGGCGGAAGACGTCCTCCGCGGCGCGCTTGCGCACGTCGCCCCGGTAGACCTGGATGCCGGCCTCGTTGGCCTCGGGCCAGGGGCGGGTGTCGATGCCCGCCACCTGATGTCCGCGCGCGTGCAGGTGCAGCGCGAGCTGGCGGGCAATGCCTCCGGAGATGCCTGGAATCAGCACCCTCATGGCAGCAGGTTCCTTCCAATCCGCCGGCTGTGCCGCTGCGCGCGGCCGCGCTCGATGAGCCCCGCGATGCGCTGCTTCACCTTCGCCACATAACCCTCGATGACGTGGTCCTCTTCATCCCCCGTGCCCTGGAAGACGAGCGGCTCGCCGTAATGGATTTCCAACTGCACCGGCAAAGGCAGCGGCAACAGGTAGGGCGTCAACGGGACGTAGGGCACGCCGAGCAGCTTCCCCAGCGTGTACGCGTTGAACACGGTGGGGACGGCCGAGCCCCCGCCCAGGAACGCGAAGGGGATGATGGGCGAGCGCGTCTGCAGCGCCAGGCGGACGAAGCCGGTGCCGAAGTCCACCAGCGAGTAGCGCTCGTTGTAGAGCTTGGCCGTGCCACGCGCGCCCTCGGGGAAGATCATCAGCAGCCGGTCATCCTCCAGCAGCCGCTTCGCGTGTTCGGGCAGCCCGATGAACTGGCCGGTGCGGCTGGCCCACAGCGAGGACACAGGGAAGTTGTGGAGGAAGCGCTCCACCATGCCCTGCGCCAGCCGGGGCGGGTCCATCTCCAACATGGTGGACGTCAGCACCATGGCGCCGTCCACCGCCACGCCGCCAGAGTGGTTGCCCACCAGCATTCCGCGGCCCCGCGGGGGGATGTGCTCCACCCCGTAGCAGCGCACGCGGAAGTAGTACCGGTAGATGGCGCCAAAGACGCGCAGCGCATGTTTCACGTGAGACTTGGAGATGCCGTACGGGTCGACGCCGTATTCGTTGAACGGCAGTTCCAGCCGGTCCACCCGGGCTTCCAATGAGTCGGTCAGGGCCACGGGGGCACCGTAGCACCCCGACGTGCCCAGCCCCGCCGCTTTCCACACCGGGTTCGTTGGGCACCCGCCGGGTGTTGAGCGATACTCGCCCGCGCTCCCCCCAGCCCCCCCATCCATGACACACCAGGACGAGCTCGCCATCGAGGTGAAGGGTTTGGTCAAACGTTTCGGCGACGTCACCGCCGTGGACGGAATCGACCTGGACATCCGCCGCGGCGAGTGCGTGGGCCTCCTGGGCCCCAACGGCGCGGGGAAGACGACGACCGTGGAAATCCTCGAGGGCCTCCAGATGGCCACCTCGGGGGAGGTGCGGCTCCTGGGTTTGCGCTGGGAGACGGACGCGCCGGTGCTGCGAGAGCGCATTGGCATGACGCTCCAGGAGACGCGGCTGGTGGATCAGCTCACGGTGGAGGAGATGGTGCGGCTGTTCACCTCCTTCTACCCACGCCCCCTGGAGGTCGAGGCGCTCATCGGGCTGGTGCAGCTGGGTGAGAAGCGCCATGCCCGGGTGGGCAAGCTCTCCGGTGGCCAGAAGCAGCGGCTGGCGCTAGCGCTGGGGCTGGCGGGCGACCCGGACGTGCTCTTCCTGGACGAGCCCACCACCGGACTGGACCCCCAGTCGCGCCGCGCGTTGTGGGACGTGGTGGCGCAGCTCAAGGCGCGCGGGCGCACCGTGGTGTTGACCACGCATTACATGGATGAGGCCGAGGTGCTGTGCGACAGGCTGGTCATCATCGACCGGGGCCGGGTGATTGCGCGCGGGACGCCGCGGGACATCATCACCTCGCTGGGCGCGGAGCAGGTCATCGAGCTGGAGGCGGAGCCGTCGCCGGACCTGGAGCGGCTGCGTCCCCTTCCCGCGGTGGTGGCCGCGCAGCGGCACGCCGGCCGCATCACCCTGCGGGTGCGGGAGCTGCACCTGGCGTTGCCGGAGGTGCTGCGCGAGGTGGCGGCGGGGGGCGGCCAGTTGCTGCACCTGTCCACCCGGCGGCCCACGCTGGATGATGTCTTCATCGACATGACGGGCCGCTCCCTGCGCGAGTCCGCGGAAGAGAAGGCGGCCTGATGAACGCCCTGGGCCAGCTGGTGTTGATGCGGCTGCGCATGTTGATGCGGCAGCCGGAGGTGCTGTTCTGGACGTTCATCTTCCCCGTCGTCACCACGCTGTTCCTGGGGTTGGCGTTCCGGAACGACTCCCTGGGCCCGGTGCGTGTGGCCGTGGCGGAGGGGCCGGGCGCACCGGCGCTGATGGCGAAGCTGGAGGGTGTGCCGGAGCTGTCGGCCGAGGTCGCGGACGAGGCGTCCGCCCGGCGGCGACTGGCGCGCGGGCAGCTCTCCCTGGTGCTGCTGCCGGGCACCGTGCCCGAGGCGCTGGTAGACCCCAGCCAGGCGGAGGGCCGCACCGCGCGGCTCCTGGTGGAGCAGGCGCTCGCCGCGCCGGAAGACACCGCGCGTCCCGCCGTGGTGAAGGCCACGCCGGTGTCGGAGCCGGGAAACCGCTACGTCGACTTCCTCATCCCCGGCCTGCTGGGCTTGTCGTTGATGTCCAGCAGCCTGTGGGTGGTGGCGGGCTCGCTGGTGGCGATGCGCGGAGGCAAGCTGCTGAAGCGGCTGGCCGCGACGCCCATGCGGCGCTCCCAGTTCTTCCTGTCCTACATGCTGGCGCGCGCGGGGTTCGCGCTGGCAGAGGTCCTCTTCTTCTGTGCCTTCGCGCGCTGGCTCTTCGGCGTGCCGATGTTCGGCAGCTACTTCACATTGACGCTCGTGGGGCTCGCGGGTGCGCTGTGCTTCGCCGCGCTCGGCGTGCTCGTGGCCATCCGGGCGCGGACGGAGGAGGCGGTGGGCGGGCTCGTCAACCTCGTCTCGCTGCCGATGATGTTCGTCTCCGGCGTCTTCTTCGCGTCGGGGAACTTCCCCTCTTGGTTGCAGCCCGTCATCCGGGCCCTGCCGCTCACGGCCATCAATGACTCGCTGCGGGCCGTCATGCTGGAGGGCGCGGGCCTGGCTTCACTGGGTGCGCCCATGTTGGTGCTGGCCGCGTGGACCGTGGTGCCACTGCTGTTGGCCCTTCGTTGGTTCCGCTGGACGTAAAGGAGCGCTGCTTCGTGTCACAGCCCGTTTCCGCGCCGTCCCCCGCCTTCGTTCAGCAGCTCAACTTCCACGCGCGAGACGCCAGCAACGAAGCGGCGGCACTCCAGGCCGCCTTCGCGCTCGGCCTCTTCGGACACCTTCCGGAGACGGGCTCGCGCGAGCCGGTGTCCCTGGATGCGCTCGCGAAGCGGGTGGGTGGCACCTGGCGAGGGACGCGCTCCGTCGTCGAGCCGCTGGTCGCGTTGGGCTTCGTCCACCTGGAGGACGGGCGGGGGTATTCGTTGCCCGCGTCGACCGCGGCCTTCCTCCGGGATGAGGCGTTCACCGCGGGGCTGCGGGAGGCGCGGCGGTGGTGGCATCCGCTGTCGCTGCTGCCCCAGGCCGTGCGCGGTGGCGGCCCCGTGGAGTGGGGCGGGGAGTCGTGGGACGTGCTCGGGTGGTACCGCGCGCTGTTCCTGTCGCCTGCGCCATCCACCCCGAGCGCCGAGGCCCGGGACTTCCATGACCGCTTCGCCCGCCACCCCGCGCGCACGCTGGCGTTGGTGACGGCCGCGGAGCTGGACGTGCTGGTGAAGCTGGTGCGAGGGCCTGTGCCGCTGGACGTGCTGGCGGGGGAGGTGGGTGCGTCGGCGGAGGCGCTGGAGGTGCTCCTGGGCGCGCTGGCGGCGATGGGCATCGTCCAGGCACAGGAGACAGGCTGGGGTTTCACGGAGGCCGCGGGCCGGGCGCTGGACGCGCAGAGTCTCCCGTACTTCCAGCGGGCGCTGCCGGCGACCATGGCCTACTGGGAGGCGCTGGGGCACCTGGACGAGGCGGTGCGGGAGCAGCGCTTCCGGTTGGACTTGCGCGACCCGGAGACGGCGCGCCGCATCTACCAGGAGAACGCCTCGCGCATCTCCAGCATCTTCGCTTCGCACCTGCGGCTGAGCCGGCAGGCCGCGGCGCTGGTGCGGTCGATGCGGCCTTTGGCACAGGCGCGCGTGTTGGACGTGGGCACGGGCTCGGGCGTGTGGGGCGCGGCCTTCGGGTTGGCGGACCCCACCACGCACGTCACCTACCTGGATTCGCCGCACGTGCTGGACGCGGTGCGCCCCCACCTGACGAAGCTGAAGCTGGAGGCCCGTTCCGAGCTGTGGGCGGGGGACTGCCTCTCCGTGGACTACGGCGAGTCCCGCTACGACGTCATCCTGCTGCCGCAAATCATCCCCGCGTTGCCGCCCTCGGAACTTCCGAGCTTCTTCGCTCGGCTGGCCCGGGCGCTGCGTCCCGGCGGGCTGCTGCTCATCTCCGGTTACCTGCTGACGGACCGGCGCGATGGCCCTCTGGACGCGCTCTACTTCGCGCTGCGCCGGTACGTGACGAACGAGGGCGACGTGCTCTCCCTTCCGGAGTTCCGCGCGCTGCTGTCGCCCGTGGGCCTCACGGAGGCTCGCGGCTTCGACATGCCCATCCAGCAGGTCGTCATCGCTCACCGGGGCGACGTCGCGTGGGCGGAGCCCGTGTCGTCGCGTTGAGCTTCCGCGTCAGGCCGCGCTCTTTCGGGAACTGTCCGGAGGCGGCGCCAGCGTCGTGGGCAGGGGCACGCCAGGGCGCGCGGCCAGCACCAGTTCCTGGGTGGGCAGGGGAATACACACGCTGGAGGACAGCCCCACGTCCGCCAGGAACTGGCCGTACTCCGAGGCGGACAGCAGGTCCCCCTCATTGGTCATGAAGCGGCGCAGTCCGAAGTAGAGGTGGTCCAACGGGCCATCTCGGCGCTCGTCGAGGACGTACTCCGCGATGACGAGGACGCCGCCGGGCCGCAGGGCGCGCGCCACGCGGGCGAACATGCCTGGGAGGTCTTCGGGCCGCAGCACGTTGAGCACCTGCGGGAGGATGATGAGGTCGAAGTCCGCCTCGCCGAAGTCCTGGGTGAAGAGGTTGCCTGGCCAGAAGCGCGCGCGGTCCGACACCTTCAGCGCCTCCACGTTGCGGCGCACCTGCTCCAGCACCACCGCCTGGTCGAAGTAGGTGACGTGCGTGGTGGGTGTGGCACGCGCGAAGGCCGCGCCCCACACACCCGAGCCGGTGCCGATGTCCAGCACCTGGGCACCTTCCAGGGCACGGGCTTGGGCGACCGTCGTGGCGGCGCGCCGGCTGAGCTGGAAGTGCGAGGCGAACACCGCCGTAATCTGGCTCGAGTTGTCCGCGTAGAAGCGCTGGCTCAGCTCCGGGTCCTTCAGGTCCAGGATGAAGCGCTCCTCGCGCACCGTCTCATCCAACCGGCCCAAGGCCTCCCAGTACCGCTCGGACACGGACAGCGAGCGCAGCAGGTAGGGCAGGGCCTTCCCGTCCAAGAGTCGCCGGGCCTCGTCCGTCAGCCGCCACGTTGCTCCTTCCTGCTGGGCGATGCCGAGCTGCTCCAGCAATGCGACCAGCAGCGACAGTCCCTCGCCGCCGAGCCCCGTGGCGGCTCCCAGCGTCTGCTCGGTATGCGCCTGCGAGGACAGGGCCTCCAGCAGCCCCAGCCGGCCCGAGGCCAGCAGCACCTGCATGCGGAGGGCGCTGCGCGCGAAGCGGTCGAAGAAGTCCTCGGCCTCAGGTGAGGGCCCCGGTGCGGGAGCCGTGAGGAACAGCGCGCGGTAGTGGCCGAGCACGTCCCAGCTCGCGCCACCGTGCGCCACCGGTCCGCCTTGTTTCACCGCCTCGTCCAGCCGCCCACCGGCGTCCCACCATGGATACTGGGCTTCGAGCCGTTTCCGGAAATCCACGTCGCGCAGGAACGCCGCGGCGGTGGGGGTGAGCGCCAGCTCGCGCGCGTCGTCGAGATGGACGAAACCCAGGCAGACGAGCAACTCCGTCAGCGCCCGAGTTCCCCGGTGTGTGCACTGGATGCGCCGTGCCAGCTCCGTCATCGACACGGGCGGGGCTCCCCCCTTCACCGGTAGTGCGTCGAAGAGTCCCAGTGACAGTGCGGTGCGGAGCAGGGCCGACTCGTTCGAGGCATTGCGCGCCCAGAAGTGGAGGGACTGCGCCAGGGTGCGACGGTCGACGGTCATCGATACCTCGTCCGGGGGGATTTCAGCTTCGCCCTTCACTGTCCCGGGGCGCAACCCCGGGGCGGCGGGCCCTGCGCTACGATGGCGCCCATGGCTCCTCGAACGACTCCGGTGGACGCGGCCCTTCACCTCCTGCGCGAGGATTCGCGGGTCCAGGACGTCCACGTAGGGGAGCTCTCCGGAACCGCGACGGCATGGGTGGTGCCTCGTCGCGCGGTCCAGGCCTCGGCCCTGGAGTCGCTGCTGCGCGAGCACCTGGGAGACGCCGCTCCGGCCGTGGCGCTGGTGGACGCGCTGCCGCTCCAGGACACGGGGACGCCGGATGAGGCGCGGCTCGCGCGGTGGACGTCCGCCACGCCCGCCATGCTCCAGCAGATGGAATCGCGATGGCGAAGCTCCGGCCGGGAGGTGGCCGTGCTGGCCGGGCCCCGCGTGCGGGAGGAGCGCTACACCCCCTTGGATGAGCTCCTGCCCGGGCCGCTGATGCCCAGGCCAGGCGAGGCGTCGGGCGCTTCGTCCCAGACGTCCTCCGCGGATGCTGTCGACTTGGAGCAAGCCCCGCCCGCGCTGCTCGATGGCGGCCCGCCGTGCCGGCCGGAGGGAGAGCCTCGCCTGCTTGGGGAGATGCTCCTCCGGGCCGTGACGCTGCATCCGGAGAAGACGCTGACATTCATCGATGTGGAGGGCCGCCGCGAGGTGCTGCGCTTCGATGCGCTCTGGCGCGAGGCGCTGCGGCTGTGCGGTGGCCTGCAAGCACGCGGGCTGAAAGCGGGGGACCGGGCTGTGCTCGTGTTGGAGCGCCCAGGCGAGGTCATCCGGGCGTTCTGGGCGTGCACGCTCGCTGGCGTGGTGCCGTCGCTGCTGGCCTGGCCCGCTTCGTTCGAGCGCTCGCATCCCACGATGGCGCGCGTGCTGTCGGTGGCGAAGCGCCTGGGCGGGCCGTGGGTCCTCGCGGGGCCCGCCGCGGTCGGCACGCTGGAGGCCGAGGGGCTTCGAGTGGCCACGCTCGCCGCGCTGGACACGGGGGGGGACGGACAGCCATCCGCCGTGCCCGAGGGCGCTCCCGCGCTGATGTCGTTCACCTCCGGCAGCACCGGGCTGCCCAAGGGCGTGGTGCTCACGCACGACAACCTGCTGGACATGTGTGACGCGATGATGGCGGGCGGCTGGTATACGCCTCAGGACGTGGGCGTGAGCTGGATGCCGCTGGACCACGTCGCGGGCATCACCTATTCGCACCTGCTCTGCCTGCGGGCGCGCACGTCGCATGCGCTCGTGTCCCGCGACCATGTCCTGGCGGACGTGCTGCGGTGGATGGACCTGCTGTCCGAGCTGAAGGGGACCCATGGGTGGGCGCCCAACTTCGCGTTCGGACTGGTGGCGGACCGGTTGGAGCGCGGCGAGCGCCGTGCCTGGACCTTGTCGCATGTGCGGGTGCTGAGCTGCGCGGGTGAGCCGCTCGTCGCGCGGACGCTTCAGCGCTTCACGGATGCGCTGGCGGGTGAGGGGCTTCGGCGGGACGTGGTGTGTCCGGGCTGGGGCATGGCGGAGACCACCTCCTTCTTCACCAACACCCGGGGCGTCCGGACGCATGACGGAGAGGCCGCCGTGGAGCTGGGACCGCCGCCCGCGGGCTCGGCGCTGCGCATCGTGGATGACGCGGACCAGGTGGTGCCCCAGGGGCGCGTGGGGCATCTCCAGGTGCGGGGCGCCTCGGTGCTGGCGGGCTACCTGGATGACCCGGAGCTCAATGCCCGCTCCTTTACCACCGACGGATGGTTTCGCACGGGGGACCTCGCCTGGGTTCGCAACGGGCAGATGGCCATCACCGGACGCGAGAAGGAAGTCCTCATCCTCCACGGCAACAACGTCTATCCGCAGGAGATAGAGACGGTGGTGGAGGAGGTGCCGGGCGTGTTGCCCACGTACTCCGTGGCATGCGCCACGCGCGTGGGCGGCGCGCAGACGGATGAAATCGTCGTCTTCTTCGTCCCCGCGCCAGACGCGCCTCCGCTGGGCGGACTGCTGCGCGCCATCCGCGAGGCCGTGGGACGGCGGCTGGGCTTCCAGGTGGCATGGCTGGTGCCGCTCGCCCGGCAGCAGGTGCCGCGCACGGAGCTGGGCAAGCGCGGGCGCACCGAGCTGCGCCGACGCTTCGAAGCCGGGGAACTGGCCGAGGAGCGCCGCGTGGCGGAGCGGTTGTTGGGTGGCCGCTTCACGTTGCCCCCGTGCCTCGCCGTGCCTCGCTGGCGGCAGCGGCAGCCCGGCGCTGGCGGCGCGGATGCGGGGGCCGTGCTCGTCGTGGGAGACGCCTCCTGGGCCGAGGCGCTGCGCGCGCGGATGGCTCCTCGGGAGGTGCTGCACGCGGAGCCGGAGGATGGCTCCGCGCTGTCGCGGCACCTGCCCTCCGCCGAGCGCCGGGTGCACGAAGTCGTCTACGTGGCGGCGCCGTCCACTGGCGCGCCTTCGCGGGACACCCTGGTGCACGCGGTGGCGCCCCTGTTGGGGTTGGTTCAGTCCCTGGCGCCGCTCGTGGAAGCCGCGCCCTGCCGGCTGCGCGTGGTCGTGCCTCAAGTGGGGGCTTCGCTCGAGACCGGGGCGGGAGCCCACCTGCTGCCGGGGTTGCTCCGCGCGGCGGAGGCGGAAGTGCTGGGCCTGGAGACCTCGCTCCTGTGGGTTCCGCAAGAGCGCCCGGCCGCGGTGGACAGCGTGGCCACCGAGCTGGCGCAGCCGCGTCCGGCGTTCGAGCTGGCCTGGCGGGAAGGGCGCCGCTGGGAGCGCGGGTTCGTGGCCTGGACGCCGTCCCAGGTCCCCGAACCGGTGCGCCTGAAAAAGGCGGGCTTCTACGTGGTGACGGGAGCGCTGGGCGGACTGGGACAGGCCTGGGCGCGCCATCTGCGAAACGGCCTGGGCGCGCGCCTGCTACTCGTGGGGCGCCGCCAGCGGGACGCCGCCGTGGCGTCGCTGGAGCGTGAGCTGGGGGCGGCGGAGTATGTCACGGCCGATGTCACGGAGCCGGAGGCGCTGCGGCGGGTGTTGGCCGACGCGGAGGCTCGCCACGGCCAGCGGCTTGATGGCGCCTTCCACTTCGCGGGCACGCTGAACTCCGTGCCCCTCATGCGCGAGGCGCCCGCGCCGTTCGTGGAGGGCGCCGCGGCCCATGTGCTGGGCGCCGTGGCGCTCGCGGACGCGTTCCGGGAGCGGCCGGAGGCCCTGCTCGTCTTCGCTTCCTCGTTGATGGGGACGCTAGGGGCAGGGCTCCACGCGGGTTACTGCGCGGCCACGGGCTTCCTGGACCGGTATGCGGAGGCGCTCGTGACAGACGGCCGGCGCGCGGTGTCGGTGGCCTTCAGCTCCGTGCGCGACACGGGCATGGCCCGTGGACTGACGGCGTCGCCCCCAGGCTACCGGATGCTGGAACTACCCCAGGCCTTGGCCGCCCTCGCGTTGGCGGTGGAGTCGGGCGAGGCCCGCGTGCTGGCGGGTGTCGAGGGTTCAGCGCTGCCCTGGCGGACCGTGGGGCTGGGGGAGGGGGAGTCGTTGGACGTGGCGCACGTGTTCCTCGCGGCGGGCGGCTCGGGGGCGGCCGGTGTGGACGGAGCGGGGGCACAGGTGCACGTGCTGGAGTCGTTGCCCAGGCAGGCCAGTGGCGCCGTGGACCGCGAGGCGCTTGGTGCGATGCTGTCGGGCGGCGGCGCGCGCATCCCGGAGGGGCCGCTGGAGGTCGTGGTGGCGGAGGCCTTCCGCGACGTGCTAGGCGTGGATGACGTGGGCGCGCACGCGGACTTCTTCGTGCTCGGGGGCAGCTCGCTGCAGGCCACTCGCGTCCTGGCTCGTGTCCAGGAGCGCACCGGCTTGCGGCTGCCCGTGACGGCGCTGTTCGAACACGCTTCCGTCGCGAGGCTCGCGGCGCACGTCCGGCATCTCGTCGACCCCGAGCAGCTCGATGTTTCACTGCTCACCGATGCGCAGGTGGCCCTGCTGCTCAGCGTCATGCAGGCTTCCTGAGTGCGGCGCTTGTTTTCACGGGACTCGAATCCTTAGGATTCGGGGTTCATGCTTTTCCACTTCGCGCTGCAGAGCGTGCGCTCCCGCCCCCGGAGCTGGCTCGTCGGCCTGCTCGCGGCCAGCATGGCGGCCCTACTGACGCTGGGGCTGTCCCTGGTCGGCAGCATCTACGACGGCACCCGTCTCAGCATGATTGAGAGCGGGGCGGGCCATCTCCAGGTCTACAACGCCAACTCCGCCGAAGGGCCGCAGATGTCGCTGGGGCCGGGCGGGGCTCCGGAGATGGTGCCCCTGCCGGACTACGCCCGCACCCGCGAGCTGTTGCTCGGTGTGGACGGCGTTCGCGACGTCGTTCCCCTGGAGGTGGGAACCGGCCGGGTGTTCCGCGGCAACTATCTGGACGAGAAGCTCTCCGCGGTGCGCGACGTGGCGCGCGCGCCGGTCTCGGCCGAAAGGGACGCGCGGCTGGGCCGCATGGCCGATGACCTCCGGCGCGCGCTCGAACGCGTCGCTCGGGACTCGCGTCGCCGCGAAGAGGCCTTCTCCCAAAGTGCCGGGAGCGATGAGGACACGCGCGCGCTGGAGCAGGCATTGACGCCGTCCTTCTGGGAGCGCTTCGTGGCCGAGCCCCTCCCGGTGCTGGAGTTCCTGGAGAACCGGGTGGCCAAGCAGGTGGGCGAAGGCGAGTCCATGTACCTCGACTACGTGGGCACGGACCTGGGGGGCTTCGCGAAGGCGTTCGGCCGTTTCGAGCTCGTCTCCGGCGAGCTGCCTCCACGGGGCACGCGAGGATTGCTGCTGGGGCAGGCCGTCTATGAGCGTTCCTTCAAACTGCCCATGGCCGTCCGGTTGGACGAGCTGAAGCGTGAGCGGGAGCGAGGGGCGACCTTCGCGGGCGACGAGCGGCTGGGCACGCTGGTGGAGCGCAGCCTCGCGGAGATTCCCGACCTGCTGTCGCGCCTGGACGTGGAGCGAGCCACGGCGCTGCGGGCCGCGCTGGAGGCGGTGCTAGGGCAGCCCGGGGAGCTGGAGCCGCTGCTGGAGAAGTTCTGGGCGCTGGATGACGGCAACTTCGACGCGCGCTTCCAGGCGTTCTACAGCACGCTGGCGCCACACCTGCCGCTGTACCGGGTGCGTCCGGGGGACACGCTGGTGCTCAAGGGCACGCTGGACAACGACCCGGGCGTGGCCGTGAAGGTATGGGGCACCTACCGCTTCCGGGGACTGGGCGGGGACGGCAGCCAGGCCAATGGCGCATCGCTCCTGGACCTGGCCACCGTGCGTCACCTGTCCGGGCGGATGACGCGCGAGCAGATGGAGGAGGCGAAGCAGTTGCTGGCCTCCGTGGGCATGGATGCGAAGGCGGAAGCCCCGTCGTTCGACACGTTCAGCCCGCCGCAGATGCTCGACGCGGAACCGTCGGCACCCACCGACGAAGCGCCGGCGCCCACCTTCGCGCGCGCGTCGCTGCCCCCCACCTTCGATGCGGCGGACCTGGAGGATGGCATCTTCCACGCCGCGCTCGTCCTGACGCAGGACGCCGACCCGGACGCCGTGGCGGAGCGCATCCAGCAGCTCGCGCAGGCGAAGGGCGTGCCCCTGGCGACGGCGGATTGGCGCGAGGTGGGCGGCTTCGTCACCGGCATGGTGGGGATGACGCAGGTGCTGCTGGTGGCGCTTGGCGGGATGATGGGGCTGTTCGTGCTGGGCGTCTCGGCGGGAACCTTGTTGCTGCTGGCCCGTGAGCGGGTCGGCGAGGTGGGCACCCTGCGCGCGGTGGGCATGCAGCGCCGGGATGTCTTCCTCGGGCTGATGCTGGAGGGACTGGTGCTGGGGTTGGTGGGAAGCCTGCTGGGCCATGGCCTGGGCGCGGCGCTGCTGTGGGGCCTTGGCTCGGACGGCATCGCGGTTCGGGACGAGGCGTTGCAGTTCTTCCTGGGCGGCGCGGTGCTCCGGCCAGAGCTGGCGGCGTGGCACGCGGCCGTGGTGGGCATAGGGGTGACGCTGGTGGTGCTGGTCGCCACCTGGATTCCGGCGTGGCGCGGCAGCGCGGTGACGCCAGCGGTGGCCATGCGCCTGCGGGAGATGGACGGATGAGGGGCCTTCTTGGCATCGCGTTGCGCAACCTGTTCCTCCGCCGTGAGCAGGGGCTGCTGCTCTTCGCCGTCATCGCCGCCGCCAGCGGCGTGTTGGTGGGAGTGATGTCCCTGAGCGCGGGTGTCGCCGCGACGCAGAAGGACGTCGTGACGACGTTCCTCAGCGGTGAGCTGAACGTGGGCGGGTACTTCAAGGTCCATCCCGACAGCATCTCGCCGGTGGTGGGTGACGCCGCGAAGGTGCGGGCCGTCGTGGAGCCCCTGGTTCCGGGTGGCTGTCTGCTGCGAGAGCGAGGACGGGGACAGGCCACCGCGGGCGCGGGCCGTCACCGGGTGCGCTCCTATGTGGTGGCGTTGGACGTGGAGGGCGAGGGCGCCGCGCTGCGCCGCTTCAAGGTGAAGGACGGCGCGCTGGAGACGCTGGCGCGGCCGCGCACGGTGGCCCTGTCCACGCAGTTGGCCGGGCGGCTCCATGTGCGCGTGGGTGACATGGCGACGCTCTTCACGCAGACGGTGGGCGGCCAGCGCAACGCGCTCGACGTGGAGGTGGTGGCCATCACCGAGCGCGCGGGCCTGCTGGGCGAGAGCGCGGGCATCCTCGTCTCCAACGCGACGCTGCGCGAGCTGGACGGTTACCGGCCCGGCTCCGCGGGCGTGTTGCAGGTGGCCTGCGCCGGCGTGGACGGTGGCGGGCTGGACGTGGACGGGCTTGCGGGCCAGTTCCGTGATTCGTTGCGGCAGGCGGGGTTCACCGTGCTGCCACCGGCGCGCGAGGCCTACGGCGACAAGCTGTCACCCCTGCTGCGCGAAGGCTGGGCGGGGCAGCGCGTGGACGTGACGACGTGGGAGGACGAGTCCGCCTTCCTCGGCTTCATCTCCGCGGGCCTGGCGGCGCTGACGGTGCTGGTGGGCGCCATCACCCTGGCGGTGGTGATGATGGGGCTGTTCGTCTCCCTGAGCGTCGCCGTGCGGGAGCGGACGCGCGAGGTGGGCACCCTGCGCGCGGTGGGCATGCATCGCCGGTCCGTGGTCGGCATGTTCATGCTGGAAGGCATGTTGCTGGGCGCGGTGTCCTCCGGCCTGGGCGCGGCGGTGGCCGCGGGCGTGTGCGTCCTGCTTCGCGATGCGATTTCCCTCCCGGAGGCCCTGTCCGGCTTCCTCTTCAGCGACACCCTCCCGCTGGCGCCGGGCCCCGGGCATGTGGTGGCCGCCGTCGTCCTGGCCACGGTGGGGGCGACCCTGGCGTCCATCATCCCGGCTGCTCGCGCTTCCTCCCTCTCTCCTCGCTCCGCCATGGACTCGCTCTGATGCGCATTCGAATTCCGCTGCCTTCATTCGTCCTCGCGCTGTTGCTGATACCCGTGCTGGCTGCCGCGGCGGAGGCCAAGCCCTCCGCGGACGAGCTGGTGCGCCAGGTGGACAAGCGCATGTCCATGCAGAGCGACTACCGGGGCGTGGTCCGCATCCGGGAGACGCGCAAGGACGGCATCGAGCGGCTCATCGAGATGCAGGTGTACCGCCGGGACTCGTCGCAGAACTTCCTCATGGTCATCACCCAGCCGCGGAACATGGCGGGGGGCGGCTACCTGCGCATCGGGAAGAACCTGTGGGAGTACAACGCGGCGCTGGGCCACTGGGAGCGCACCACGCGGCGGGCCAACATCGTGGGCACCATCGCCTGCGAAGGGGACTTCGACCGCTCCCGCCTGGCGGAGGACTACACGGCCGTGGACGAGGGGGAGGAAGTCATCCAGGGCACGCGCTACCGCAAGCTGTACCTCTCCGCGCGGCCCGACACCGAGGTGAGCTTCGCGCACCTGCGGCTGTGGCTGGACCCGGACCTCAACATCGTCAAGCGCATCGGCTATGCGCCCTCCGGGCGGGTGCTCCGCACGGACCTGGTCCGCAGCTACCAGAAGCTCAAGGACCCCGTCACCCAGCAGCCCATCATCCACTACCGCGAGGTCTTCGAGCAGGAGGAGGAGGAGGGCACGCAGCTGGTGGTGCGCTACGAGGACGTGCAGCTGGCGCCCCTGAGCCCCAACCTCTTCACGAAGTCGTGGCTGGAGGGGCGCCTGCGCTAGCCGCGCCGGCTACGTCTGGCCGAGCGCTTTCTCCACCAGGTACCGCGCCAGCACACTCACGGTCGGGGGCTCGATGGCCCCCGAGTGCCCACCCGGCAGCGGCACCACGTCGATGCGCTCGCGGGGCACGTCCTGGCTCCAGCCGAGCGTCTCGTCCAGCGACGGGTTGCCCTCGGCCCGGAAGAGCAGCAGCCGCGCGCGCACGTCGGGCACGCGCCAGGTGCGCACCTGCGGCGGGAGGATTTCTCCGGCCAGGTGCCACATGCGCTTCAGGTCCGCGCCGGTGAAGTGGGGCGCCACGGTGCCCCGCTCCCTGGCACGGGCCGCCACGCGCTCCCATTGCGCGCCCTCCGATGACAGGCCCGCGAGCTCCGCTTCCAGCGCCGCGTCGAGCACCTCGAAGGTCTTCGCGAGCTGGAGCACCGGCGGCAGCGTCAGCGGCGCTACGGCATTGAGCGCCCGGACGGTCAGGGTGTCGATGAGGGCGAGCATGCGCACCTCCTCGCCCGAAGCCTCGAGCGCCGCGGCGACGCCGTAGGCCGGGTACCCACCGAAGGAGAATCCGGCGAGCAGGTAGGGCCCGTGAGGCTGCACGGCGCGAATGTCCTCCGCGTAGGCGGCGACGCGCGCCTCGAAGGTGTCGAACCCGCGGTGCGACATCGTCTCTGGCGCCTGCAGGCCGTGGCAGCGCAGGTGCGGCGACAGCAGGGGTACGAGGTGGCGGTAGTAGTGCAGCTCCCCATCACCGGGGTGCATGAGGAAGAGCCGCGGTGCCTCCGCGGAGGCTTCCGGCCCGGACAGGCGCACCACGCTGGAGAGCGGAGGCCCCTGCTCCAGCAACTCCCGGAGCGCGTCGGTGGTCTCCTTCAGCACGGGGTACTGGAAGAGGGTGGCCAAGGGAACCGGAAGGCCGAATTCCTCCTCCATGCGCGCCAGGAGGCGCATGCCCAGGATGGAGTCTCCGCCGTGCTGGAAGAAGTCGTCGTCGGGCCCCAGGCCGGGCTGGTTGAGGACCTCTCGCCACAGGTTCAACAGCCGCATCTCCAGCGTGGAGCGGAGCTCCAGGGCCGTGGTGGGGTTCGCCGTGGGCTCTGGCGCCTTCGTGGCCGCGGCGTGGGCCTCCGGGTCGGGCAGGGCATGGCGGTCCACCTTGCCGTTGGCGTTGATGGGGAGCGCCTCCATGACGACGAAAGCCGCGGGCACCATGTACGACGGAAGCTGCTCCGCCACGTGCCCGCGCAGTGCCTCGACGGCCACGGCATCCGGTGGCGCCTGGACATAGGCCGCGAGCTGCTGGAGCCCCGTGGACGCGGTGCGGGCCAGCACCACCGCCTCCTCCACGCGTGGGAAGCGGCGCAGGCAGGCCTCGATTTCCGCCAGCTCGATGCGGAAGCCACGAATCTTCACCTGGTGGTCCGCGCGGCCCAGGAAGCGCAGGCGTCCGTCGGGTAGCATCCGGGCCAGGTCCCCCGTGTGGTACATGCGCGCGCCCGGCTCGGCGGAGAACGGGTCGGGGATGAATCGCTCGGCCGTCATGTCCGGCGCTCGCAGGTACCCGCGGGAGAGCGCCGCACCGCCGATGTACACGCGCCCTGGAAGGCCCGGCAGCACCGGCGTCAGGTGTTCGTCCAGGAGGTAGAAGCGCACGCGCGGAATCGGACGGCCAATGGGGAACGTGGCGTCGGTGCCCACGCCTTCCGCGCCGGGGATGTCACACGTGGCGGAGGTAATCGTGCACTCGGTGGGGCCGTAGACGTTGAGCCACGGGGCATGGCCGCCGCCCACGCGCACCCAGGCCTCGTACGTCTCGCGCTTGAGGACGTCACCGCCGGGGGCCAGCAGCCGCAGCCGCGCGGGCACCCGCTGCCCCAGCGCTTCCATCTGACGAATCCACTCCTCGATGTACGTGGGCGGCAGGCTGATGATGGTGATGTCCGTCTCCTCCAGGTACGGCGTCATCGCGTGCGCGGGCACCAGCCCGCTGCGCATCACCACCGTGGCGCCCACCGCGAGCGGCGGGTAGAGGTCCTCCGCCGCGGCGTCGAAGCTCAGCGGCGCGAACTGGAGCATCCGGTCCCCGGGCCGCAGTCCGAAGCGCGCGGCCATGGCGAGGTTGTGGTTGACCACGGAGCGGTGCTCCACCATCACCCCCTTGGGCTCGCCCGTGGAGCCCGAGGTGAAGACGATGTAGGCGAGCTGGGTGTCCGCCACCGCGCGCGGTCCGGGCTCCAGGTCCTCCGCCACGTGCTCGGGCCGAGGCGGTACCTCCACGTCTGGTACCAGCCCCTGGTGCGCGGCCAGGGCCTCCGCGTCCGCCCACAACCTGCGAACGCCGGCGCGCTCCAGCACGGTGCGCTTGCGGGGTTCGGGCCAGTTGATGTCCAGCGGGACGTAAGCGCCTCCCGCCTTGAGGATGCCCAGCAGCGCGGCCATGCCCTGCGCGGAAGGCTCCATCACGATGGCCACCCGCTCCTCGGGACGCAGGCCGCGTTCGAGCAGGTACCGCGCCAGCAGGTTGGCGCGGGCATTCAGCTCCGCGTAGCTCCAGGTCGTCGTGTCATGGGCCACCGCGGGCGCGTTCGGAGTGCGGCGCACCTGGGACTCGAAGAACGTGTGGATGCAGGTGCCGGCGGGCACGTCCTGTGGTCCACCCGCGAGAGCTGACAGCAATTGCGCCTGCTGGGCCGCCGAGAGCAAGGGCAGCCGAGACAATGGCGCGTCCGGGGCACGCACGGCCTGAGACAGCAGGTGCTCGAACGCATGGGCCATGCGGCTGGACGTCGCAGGGGTGAAGAGGGCGCTGTCGGTGGCGAGCAGCCCCTCCATGCCACCTCCGGGGTGCTCCACCAGACTGAGCACCACGTCGTACGCGGGAATGACGCTGTCGCCGAGCAGCTCCGACGCGGAGAGTCCCTCGAAGGAAGGGCTGGAGAAGCGGTCCAGGACGAGCAGGGCCTGTGCCAGGAGCGGCGCGGTGCGGCTGGCGTCGGGCTGCACGGCGTCCGCGATGCGCTTGAAGGGCACCTCTTGATGAGTGGTGGCGTGCAGCACCACGCCGTGGGCGCGGCGGAGCAGCTCACGGAAGGAAGGCTGCCCGGAGACATCGGTGCACAGGGGCAGGATGTTCGCGAAGTAGCCGACCCGGTGCTCCGTCTGCGGCAGGGTGCGTCCGGAGGACGGCGAGGCCACGACCACGTGCGACTGGGCGCTCAGCCGGTGGAGCCAGGCCTGCATCAACGCGAGGGTCGCGGTGAAGGTGGAGACGCCCTCCTGGCGCGCGAGTGCTTCCAGTGCGCTCAGGTCCCCGGACGCGAGTGTCAGCCGCGTGGGGCGCATGTTCGCGTTGAGCGCGGGAGCGCGGCGCGGGAAGTCGGTGGGCAGGTCCAACACCGGCGGCGCGTGGGCCAGGGCCTGCTTCCAGGACTCGAGGCTCGCGTCCACCTGACGCTGGTGCTCCGGGCTGCGTTGCCAGAGCGCGAAGTCGCCGTATTGGATGTCGGGTGGAAGTGGCGCGGGCGCGCCGGTGCGAGCCGCTCGATACGCCGCGACCAGTTCCTCCATGAACGCCTGCGTGCCCACGCCATCGGTGACGAGGTGGCTGAGCGAGGCGATGAAGGCATGCAGCAGCCCCGTCGTGTCGAGCTGGAGCAACTCGAAGCGATAGAGGGGGCCCTTCTGGATGTCGAAGTGCCGCTGGGCCTCTCGCGTAGCGGCTGCGCGCGCGGTGTGCTGCGCCTCTTCGAGCGGCAGGTGTGACAGGTCCGTTCGCGAGAGGACCGGACGCTGCGGGCCGTGCACCCTGGCGATGACGCGGTCTGCTTCCAGGTGGAAGGTCGTTCGCAGGGTCTCGTTGTGCTCCAGCACGGTTTCGAGGGCGGCTTCGAGCTTCGCCGCGTCGAGTGCGCCTTCGAGCACGAGGGACACCTGCACCACGTAGGGCGGAGCGTCCGGGAGCTGGAGCGCGTACCACAGGCGTTCCTGGACCAGCGACGCGGGGATTCGCGATGGCCTGGGGCTCGCGGGCCGCAGGACGTCTTGGGCCTGCGCCGCCGTGCCGATCACCTGGGCAAGCGCGGCGACGGAGGGAGAGGAGAAGAGAGAGGAGAGAGGAAGCTCGACGCCGAAGGAGGAGCGGATGCGAGCTGCGAGGCGAGTGGCGCTGAGGGAGTGTCCGCCGAGAGAGAAGAAGTCGTCGTGGCGAGAGAGGGAGGAGAGGCCGAGGACCTGGCAGAAGAGTTGAGCGAGGAGCTCCTCGACGTGGCCCTGAGGAGGAAGAGAGGGGGGAGAGTCGTCGGAGGGGAGAGGGAGGGAGGCGAGGGCGCGGCGGTCGACTTTGCCGTTGGGAGAGGTGGGGAGGGAGTCGAGGGAGAGGAGGCGAGAGGGCACCAAGGGTGCCGGGAGAGAGAGGGCGAGAGAGGGGAGGAGGGAGTCGGAGGAGAAGCCGGGGAGGAGGGAGACGAAGGCGACGAGGCGGACGTCGGAGGAGTGGGGAGAGGAGAGAGGAAGGACGGCGGCCTGACGGACGCCGGGGAGGAGGGAGAGGGCGGCCTCGACTTCCTCGGGCTCGACGCGGACGCCGCGCACCTTCACCTGGAAGTCAGTGCGTCCGAGGTAGGAGAGAGTGCCGTCGGGATTCCAGCGGACGCGGTCGCCGGTGCGGTAGAGGCGGGCGCCGGGGGTGGAGGAGAAGGCGTCAGGGACGAAGCGCTCGGCGGTGAGGTGAGGAAGAGCGCGGTAGCCGCGAGCGAGGCCTGCGCCGCCGAGGAAGAGCTCGCCCGGGACGCCGATGGGGACGGGGAGGCCCGCGTCGTCGAGGACGTAGGCGCGCACGCGAGGAAGGGGGCGTCCGAGGAGGGGAGGCGCGCCCGGGGAGAGGAGGTGGAGGGAGGAGAGGCAGGTGGCCTCGCAAGGGCCGTAGCCGTTGAGGAGGCGCACGGGGCCCTGGGAGAGGCGAAGGAGGAGAGAAGGGGGAGGAGGCTCGCCGCCGAGTTGGAGGAAGGAGAGGTTGAGGAAGGCGGCTTCAGCGCCGGCCTCTTCGAGGGCGGCGAGGAGGACGGAGGGTGTGGCGAGGAGGTGGGTGGCGCGGTAGCGGGAGGCGTGCCGGGAGAGTGAGTCGGGGCCAGTGGGGCGGAGGACGACGCGAGCGCCGCGAGTGAGGGGGTAGAGCAACTCGAGGACGTGGACGTCGAAGGCGACGGAGGCGGCGGCGAGGGTGCAGTCGCCAGGGAGAGAGGGGTAGAGGGCGTCAGCGGCGTCGAAGAGGTGAGAGAGGCTGCGGTGGGAGACTTCGACGGCCTTGGGTTGGCCGGTGGTGCCTGAGGTGAAGAGGACGAGGGCGAGGTGGTGAGGCGAGGCTGGGCGCAGCGGCGCGGAGTCGAGGCCGAATGCATCAGGCGAGACGAGGCGTACGCCAGTCAGCGGCTGGGAGAAGAGGCAGTGAGAAGCGACAACGAGGCGCGCTCCCGCCTGCTGAATGAGAGAAGCCCTGCGAGCCTCAGGGTGCGAAGGCTCCAGAGGAAGGTAAGCAGCGCCCGCCTTGAGGACAGCGAGGAGGGAGACGAGGAGCGAAGCAGAGCGCTCGACGCAGACGGCGACGACGGACTCGGGGCCGGCGCCAAGGGCCGAGAGGTGGCCTGCGAGGGCAGACGCGCGAGCGTCGAGCTGCTGGTAGGTGAGGGAGTCGTCGGAGTCGGCGACGAGCAGCGCGGTGGCGGCAGGCGTCCGCGCAACCTGAGCGTCCCAGAGCGAGACGAAGGTAGCGAGGGAGTCGAAGGGCCGCTCAGTGGCATTGAAGTCATGCAGCACTCGCTGGCGCTCCTCGGCGGAGAGCAGCGAGTGCGAGGCAAGCGGGGCCTGAGGAGCGGCGAGCGCGCTTTCGAGCAGCCGCAGGTAGTGCCCGAGCATCCGCTCCACGCTGCCTGCTTCGTACAGGTCACTGCTGTACTCCGCTCCAACATGCAGGCTGTCACCGTCTTCGAAGACATGCAGTGACAGATCCAGCTTTGCACTGGATGGGGAGACGGGGACCGAACGAGAGGACAGGGCTCCAAGGTGAAGCGGAGCGCCAGCGCGATTCCAGACGAAGGCGACCTGAACGAGCGGCGCGTGGTTGGGGCTGCGCTGGATGCCGAGGGCGTGGACAACGCGCTCGAAGGGAGCGTCCTGGTGAGAGAAGGCGTTGAGAGAAGTGGTGCGCGTGCGGGAGAGGAGCGAGGAGAAGGAGTCGTCGGAGAGGAAGCGTGTACGAAGGACGACGGTGTTGACGAAGAGGCCGACGACGTCCTCGGTGGCAGGGTGCGTGCGTCCGGAGACAGGAACGCCAACGCAGACGTCCAGCTGTCCGGAGTAGCGGTGCAGCAGCCCGGCGAAGGCGGCCTGGAGCGCCATGAACGGCGTCACCCCGTGCTCGCGGCAGAAGGCTCGCAGCGCCTGGGTGAGGGCTGGTGAGAGTTGCTGTCCCTCAATGGAGCCTCCCCTTCCAGTGAGGACGGAGGGGCGCGGTTTGTCGGTGGGAAGCTGAAGCAGCCGTGGCGCGTCGGCGAGCTGGCGCACCCAGTATTCGCGCTGGCGTTCTTCACGCTCCTGGAGCCGAGGCATGCGCTGCCATACGGCCACGTCGGCCCAGCTCAGGTCCACCGGCGCGAGCGAGGGAAGCGAATCCTGGGTGAAGGCGAGATATGCCTCGGCCATCTCTCGCATCAAGACGGACAGCGACGTCCCATCCACCAGCAGGTGGTGGAAGACGAGCAACAAGACATGCCGCTGTGGCGTGAGCTGCCACAGGCGGAACCGGTAGAGCGGTCCTTCCGCCATCGAGAAGGGGCGATCTGCTTCGTGTCGAAGATGTGCCGTCAGCGTTGTGGCGGATGCGTCTGGCTCCAGATGCTCCACGGACAGCACGCGCGGAGCGGCTGGTTGCAACAGTGGGACGGGATGTCCGTCGCGTGAAGCGGGAACCGCCAATCGCAGCACCGTGTGTCGCGAGACCATCCAGTGGAGCGCGGCTTCCAGTGCCTCGATGTCCAGGGGCCCCGTGAGCTCCAGTGCTTCGGGCATGTGGTAGGCGCTGGAGTCGGGCTGCAACTGGTGCAGGAACCACATGCGCTCCTGCGAGTACGAAAGCCGCGCGCGCTCATCGTCGTGACGAGGCGTCGGCGCTGGCAGTGACGTCTCGGTAGCGCCCTGGATTCCCTCCAACTCACGAGCAAGCGCGGCGACGGAGGGAGAGGAGAAGAGAGAGGAGAGAGGAAGCTCGACGCCGAAGGAGGAGCGGATGCGAGCTGCGAGGCGAGTGGCGCTGAGGGAGTGTCCGCCGAGAGAGAAGAAGTCGTCGTGGCGAGAGAGGGAGGAGAGGCCGAGGACCTGGCAGAAGAGTTGAGCGAGGAGCTCCTCGACGTGGCCCTGAGGAGGAAGAGAGGGGGGAGAGTCGTCGGAGGGGAGAGGGAGGGAGGCGAGGGCGCGGCGGTCGACTTTGCCGTTGGGAGAGGTGGGGAGGGAGTCGAGGGAGAGGAGGCGAGAGGGCACCAAGGGTGCCGGGAGAGAGAGGGCGAGAGAGGGGAGGAGGGAGTCGGAGGAGAAGCCGGGGAGGAGGGAGACGAAGGCGACGAGGCGGACGTCGGAGGAGTGGGGAGAGGAGAGAGGAAGGACGGCGGCCTGACGGACGCCGGGGAGGAGGGAGAGGGCGGCCTCGACTTCCTCGGGCTCGACGCGGACGCCGCGCACCTTCACCTGGAAGTCAGTGCGTCCGAGGTAGGAGAGAGTGCCGTCGGGATTCCAGCGGACGCGGTCGCCGGTGCGGTAGAGGCGGGCGCCGGGGGTGGAGGAGAAGGCGTCAGGGACGAAGCGCTCGGCGGTGAGGTGAGGAAGAGCGCGGTAGCCGCGAGCGAGGCCTGCGCCGCCGAGGAAGAGCTCGCCCGGGACGCCGATGGGGACGGGGAGGCCCGCGTCGTCGAGGACGTAGGCGCGCACGCGAGGAAGGGGGCGTCCGAGGAGGGGAGGCGCGCCCGGGGAGAGGAGGTGGAGGGAGGAGAGGCAGGTGGCCTCGCAAGGGCCGTAGCCGTTGAGGAGGCGCACGGGGCCCTGGGAGAGGCGAAGGAGGAGAGAAGGGGGAGGAGGCTCGCCGCCGAGTTGGAGGAAGGAGAGGTTGAGGAAGGCGGCTTCAGCGCCGGCCTCTTCGAGGGCGGCGAGGAGGACGGAGGGTGTGGCGAGGAGGTGGGTGGCGCGGTAGCGGGAGGCGTGCCGGGAGAGTGAGTCGGGGCCAGTGGGGCGGAGGACGACGCGAGCGCCGCGAGTGAGGGGGTAGAGCAACTCGAGGACGTGGACGTCGAAGGCGACGGAGGCGGCGGCGAGGGTGCAGTCGCCAGGGAGAGAGGGGTAGAGGGCGTCAGCGGCGTCGAAGAGGTGAGAGAGGCTGCGGTGGGAGACTTCGACGGCCTTGGGTTGGCCGGTGGTGCCTGAGGTGAAGAGGACGAGGGCGAGGTGGTGAGGCGAGGCTGGGCGCAGCGGCGCGGAGTCGAGGCCGAATGCATCAGGCGAGACGAGGCGTACGCCAGTCAGCGGCTGGGAGAAGAGGCAGTGAGAAGCGACAACGAGGCGCGCTCCCGCCTGCTGAATGAGAGAAGCCCTGCGAGCCTCAGGGTGCGAAGGCTCCAGAGGAAGGTAAGCAGCGCCCGCCTTGAGGACAGCGAGGAGGGAGACGAGGAGCGAAGCAGAGCGCTCGACGCAGACGGCGACGACGGACTCGGGGCCGGCGCCAAGGGCCGAGAGGTGGCCTGCGAGGGCAGACGCGCGAGCGTCGAGCTGCTGGTAGGTGAGGGAGTCGTCGGAGTCGGCGACGAGCAGCGCGGTGGCGGCAGGCGTCCGCGCAACCTGAGCGTCCCAGAGCGAGACGAAGGTAGCGAGGGAGTCGAAGGGCCGCTCAGTGGCATTGAAGTCATGCAGCACTCGCTGGCGCTCCTCGGCGGAGAGCAGCGAGTGTGAGGCAAGCGGGGCCTGAGGCGCGGCGAGCGCGCTTTCGAGCAGCCGCAGGTAGTGCCCGAGCATCCGCTCCACGCTGCCTGCTTCGTACAGGTCACTGCTGTACTCCGTCGCGAGCTCAAAACCCTGCGAGTCCTCGCGCACCAGCAGCGCGAGATCCAGCTTCGCGCTGGAAGACGGAACGGAAAGCGGACGAGAAGCGCTGGCCCCGAGGTGAAGCGGAGCGCCAGCGCGATTCCAGACGAAGGCGACCTGGACGAGCGGCGCGTGGTTGGCGCTGCGCTGGATGCCGAGGGCGTGGACGACGCGCTCGAAGGGAGCGTCCTGGTGAGAGAAGGCGTCGAGAGAAGTGGTGCGCGTGCGGGAGAGGAGTGAGGAGAAGGAGTCGTCGGAGAGGAAGCGTGTACGAAGGACGACGGTGTTGACGAAGAGGCCGACGACGTCCTCGGTGGCAGGGTGCGTGCGTCCGGAGACAGGAACGCCAACGCAGACGTCCAGCTGTCCGGAGTAGCGGTGCAGCAGCCCGGCGAAGGCGGCCTGGAGCGCCATGAACGGCGTCACCCCGTGCTCGCGGCAGAAGGCTCGCAGCGTTCCATCCAGCTCGGCCGAAAGACGGAGACCGGAAACGAGTCCACCCTTGCCCGTGAGCGCGGCGGGACGCGGTGTGTCCGTGGGAAGCTGAAGCAACGGTGGCGCGTCGGCGAGCTCGCGCATCCAGTACGTCAGGTGTGCATCCTCATGCGCGCGCAGAGGCTCGGTGCGCTGCCAGGTGGCGACGTCCGCGTTGTCCAGTGCGACGCGTGGAGCCGCAGGAGACCCTCCCTGTTGGAAGGACGGGTACGCCTCCGCCAGTTCGTTCAGCAGCAGGGAAAGGCTGTGCCCGTCGACCAGCAGGTGGTGGAAGACGAGCAACAGGACGTGATGCTCAGAAGAGAGCCGCCACAGGTGGAAGCGGTACAGCGGCCCATCCTCCATGGAGAACGGGCGCTCGGCTTCCTGCTGCAAGCACTGTTCGAGTGCCTCTGGCGCGAGCTCAAGCGTCTCCACCTCCAGCACGCGCTCCGGAACAGCGATGAGCCTCGGCGCCGGGTTCCCGTCGGAAGAGGCAGGCACCACCAGCCGCAACACGGCATGCCGTGAGACCAGCCATTGGAGCGAAGCTTCCAGTGCCGCCACGTCCAGCGGTCCCGTGAGTTCCAGGGCCTCGGGCAGGTGATAGGCGCTGGACTCGGGCTGCAACCGGTGCAGGAGCCACATCCGTTCCTGCGCGGACGAAAGCACCGCGCGTTCGCCATCCTCACGACGCTCGGGCGCCGGCAACACGAGCCCCGCGGTGCCCTGGACTCGAGCCAGTTCCCGCGCGAGTCCAGCCACGCTCGGCGATGCGAACAGGGCGGTGAGTGGCAGCGCGGCGCCGAAGGACTGCCGGACCCGGGCCATCAGCCGTGTGGCACTGAGCGAATGCCCCCCCAGGCTGAAGAAGTCATCGTCTCGGGCGACAGACGTGACACCGAGCACCTGGCAGAACACCTGCGCCAGAAGCTCTTCCACGGGACCCCGTGGAGGCTCACCCCGAGGCGCTGACTCCACCGCGTGCGAGGGCAGTGCCGCCAGGGCTCCACGGTCCACCTTGCCACTGGTTGTCGTGGGGAGTGCATCCACCGCGAGGATGGCGGAAGGCACCATGTGCTCTGGCAGCAGTTGCTTCAGGTGCGCCCGAAGGGACGCCAGTTCTAGCGTGGAGGCGCGCACGGACTGGGGCACCACGTAGGCAACCAGGCGCGAGTCACCCGGGGCGTCCTCTCGCACCAGGGCCACCGCGGCGCGCACGCCGGGGGCTGCAAGGAGCGCTGTTTCCACTTCCGCCAGCTCGATGCGGAAGCCCCGCACCTTCACCTGGGTGTCGACGCGGCCCAGGTACTCCAGCGTTCCATGGGCCCGCCACCGGACCTGGTCACCCGTGCGGTAGAGCCGCTCGCCGGGCGTGGTGCCGAAGGGGTTGGGAATGAAGCGCTCGGCGGTGAGCGCCGGCTGGCCCAGGTAACCACGCGCCAGGCTCGCTCCCGCGATGTACAGCTCGCCCGGAAGGCCCAGTGGCACGGGCTCCAGGTGCGCATCCAGGACGTACATGCACACGTTGGCGAACGGCCGTCCGATGGAGGGCCGCCCGGCGTCGATGGGATGCGCGGTGACGTCCACCGTGCACTCGGTGGGGCCATACACGTTGAAGCAGGTGAGGCCCGGATGGCGGACGAGCCGCTCCCACAGCACCTCGTCCACGGCTTCGCCGCCCACGAGCACGCGCAGCGGGTGACGCCCACCCAAGCCCTCGTCCAGCAGCAGCCGCAGGTGCGACGGGACACAATCGAAGACGTCCACACGCTGTTCCACCAGCCATGCGCACAGCTTCGAAACATCGTCACGGACAGGTTGGGGAACGACGCAGAGCGTGTGCCCGTCCGCCAGTTGCACCAGTTGCTGAACCGAGGCGTCGAACGAAATCGATGCGTTGAGGCTGACGCGCAGCGGGCCTGTCGTGCCGGCGTAGGCGGACTCCGCCAGCGCTGCACGCAGGTTCATCATCGAGCCGTGCTGCACCATGATGCCCTTGGGCTGGCCGGTGCTTCCGGACGTGTAGATGACGTAGGCCAGATGCTCCGGCGCGGTGACGCGAGGTGGGTTGGCGTCACCCTGCGCTGGCATGTCCGCCACGGCGTCCACGCACAGGGTGGGGATGCCGAATGGCTCGACGGACGCGAGCAGCGACGATTGAGTCAGCGCCAGCTGGACTCCACTGTCCTGGAGCACGCGCGCGATTCGTTCGCGAGGATAGGCCGCGTCCACGGGAACGTAGGCCCCGCCTGCCTTCAGGATGCCGAGCACGCCGGTGGCCAGGTCCACCCCGCGCTCCAGGATGAGGGCCACGCGGACTTCGGGGGCGACGCCGCGGGCTCGCAGGGCCCAGGCCACCTGGTTCGCTCGGCGATTGAGCGCGTCATAGGTGAGTGCCTGCCGGCCATCGACGACGGCGAGCGCGTCCGGTGTCCGGAGCGCCCACGCCTCGAAGCGCTCGTGCAATGCGCCTTCCCAGGCAAACATCCGCTGCGTGTCGTTCCAGGCGCGCAGCAACTGCCCCCGCTCGCTGTCGGACGCCATGGGCAGGGTGTCCAGCCGAGAGGATGGCGACTGGAGCGCATGTTCGAGCAGGCGCGAGTAATGGCTCTGCAGGCGTTCGACGGTTTCGGCCTCGAACAGGTCGGTGCTGTAGCTGGCGGCGAGTGAGAACCCCTCCGGCGACTCGGTCATCACGACCGACAGGTCGAACTGGCTCGTGGCCAGCTCGGGCCACAGGGGCCGTCCGTGGAGTCCAGGCAGTGCTTCCGCCAGGGCGTGTCCGGCGCGAATCAATCCGAACATCACCTGGAAGAGCGGGGAGTGGCGCGGACTGCGCTGCACATCCAGGGCCTGCACCACCCGCTCGAAGGGGGCGTCCTGGTGGGCGATGCTTTCGAGCACGGTGGTACGGACCCGTGCGAGCAGGGACGCGAAGGAATCCTCCGGCTGCGCGTGCGTGCGCAGCACCACCGTGTTGACGAAGAGGCCGACGACGTCCTCGGTGGCCGGGTGGGTTCGCCCCGCCATCGGGGTGCCCACACAGACTTCGGGCTGGTCCGAGTAACGGTGGAGCAGTGCCGCGAAGGCCGCGTAGAGCACCATGAACGGTGTCACGCCCTGCAGGCGGCAGAAGTCGTGAAGGGCCGCCGACACCTCAGGTGCCAGGGGCCGCTGTGCGGTCACTCGCCCCTGACTCGACAGCACGGCGGGACGAGGCTTGTCCGTGGGAAGCGAGAGCAGCCGGGGTGCATCCGCGAGCTGGCGGGTCCAATAGGCCAGGTGCGCGTCTTCGTGCGCGAGCACGGCCTCGGTTCGTTGCCAGGCCGCGACATCGGCCCAGTCCAGCGTCACGGGCGGCAGCTCGGGAGCTGCGGCCTGCTGGAACGCCCGATAGGCCACGCCCAGTTCGCGCACCAGGACGGAGAGGGCCAGTTCATCCACCAGCAGGTGGTGGAATACGAGCAGCAGCGCATGCCGCTCGGGTGAGAGCCGCCACAGGTGGAAGCGGTAGAGCGGGCCCTCCGCCATGGGGAAGACGCGCTCGGCTTCGAGGCGCAGCCGCTCTTCCAGCACAAGCGGCGCGTCCGACAGCGTCTGCACGGTCAGGACGCGCTCAGGGACGTCACGGAGGAAGGGAGCAGGACGTCCTTCGTCAGAGGGGACGGCGAGCCGCAGCACGGCATGGCGTGACACCAGCCAGCGGAGAGCGGACTCCAGCGCATCGACGTCCAGAGCGCCCTGAAGGAGAGCGGCTTCGGGGATGTGGTAGGCGGAGGAGTCGGGCTGGAGTTGCTGGATGAACCACAAGCGCTCCTGAGTGGAGGAGAGCACCGGCGCGGAGGCCTCGGCTCTCGGAGTGGGCGCAGGCAGGAGCGACGTCCCGGTGCCCGACAGTCCTTCGACTTCGCGAGCGAGAGAAGCGACGGAAGGGGCGGAGAAGAAGGAGGAGAGAGGGAGGTCGACGCCGAGAGAAGAGCGGATGCGAGCGACGAGACGGGTGGCGCTGAGGGAGTGGCCACCGAGGGAGAAGAAGTCGTCGTTGCGGGAGAGAGAGGAGAGGCCGAGGACCTGGCAGAAGAGCTGAGCGAGAGCGACTTCGAGAGGGCCGGAGGGCGACTGGAAGGGCGCGTCGGAGGAAGAGGCGGGGAGAGGAAGGGAGGAGAGGGCGCGGCGGTCGACTTTGCCGTTGGTGGTGGTGGGGAGAGAGGGGAGTGAGACGAGGGGAGAAGGAAGGAGTGCCTCGGGGAGGAGGCGTGAGAGTTGGTGTCGGAGTGAGGAGGGGAGGAAGGGGGTGGCGTCGTCGAGGACGAGGAAGGCGACGAGGCGGACGTCGGAGGAGTGAGGAGAGGAGAGAGGAAGGACGGCGGCCTGACGGACGCCCGGGAGGCGGCAGAGGGCGGCCTCGACTTCCTCGGGCTCGACACGGACGCCGCGCACCTTGAGCTGGAAGTCGGTGCGTCCGAGGTAGGAGAGAGTGCCGTCGGGATTCCAGCGGACACGGTCGCCGGTGCGGTAGAGGCGAGCGCCGGGGGTGGAGGAGAAGGCGTCGGGGACGAAGCGCTCAGCGGTGAGGTGAGGCAGGGCGCGGTAGCCGCGAGCGAGGCCTTCGCCGCCGAGGAAGAGCTCGCCCGGGACGCCGATGGGAGTGGGAAGTCCGGCCTCGTCGAGGACGTAGGCTTGAGAGCGAGCCAGCGGCTGGCCCAGGCGGACGGGGCGGTGGGCTTCCACCTTCTCGGCCACCACGCAGATGGTCGTCTCCGTCGGGCCGTAGGTATTGAGCAGTTGCAGGGACGAATCCTGGAGCTGCCGCGTCAACGGGTCCGGCAGCGCCTCGCCTCCCGAGATGAGGCGCTTGAGTGAGCGAAGCGCCGCAACGGCTCCGGGCTCCTCCATCGCGTGGCCAGCGACGACGGCGTGGTGCTGACGTGAGTGATGCCGTGGCGGGCAATGTCTCCTCCCAACCCCAGCGGCCCCACGTCACGCAGAATGACCGTGGCGCCTCGAGTGAGCCCGTAGAACAGCTCTTCCAGGTGGATGTCGAAGGAGAAGCTGCTGGAGGAGGCCCAGCAGTCACCGGGGCGCGTGTCGTAGAGGGCGTCGAAGGAGTCGAAGGCGTGGACGAGGGAGCGGTGAGAAAGCTCGACGCCCTTGGGCTGGCCAGTAGAGCCGGAGGTGAAGAGGAGGTAGGCGAGCGAGTCCGGAAGGACGAGAGGAAGGGGGAGCGAAGAAGAGGAAGCCGGGGGCGTCGGCTGGACGAGGGGAATCGTCAGCGAGGAGTCGGAGAAGAACTCCGGGCGGGAGAGGACGAAGCGAGCGCGGGCGCGGTGGAGGAGAGAGGCACGGCGCTCGGGCGGGTGCGTGGCTTCGAGGGGAAGGCAGGTAGCGCCACTGAGGAGGATGGCGAGGAGGCCGACGACGGCGTCATCGGAGCGCTCGAGGCACAGGCCGACGACGTCCTCTGGGAGGACGCCCAGGCCCAGCAGGTGCTGGGCAAGACGGGTGGCGCGGGCGTGGAGCTGGGAGAAGGAGAAGCGAAGGCCGGAGGAGGCGAGGACAAGGGCGGTGGCGTCGGGAGTGCGAGCGACCTGCGCCGTCCAGAGGGAGGCCACCGAGGCGAGGGAGTCGAAAGGCCTGGAGGTGGCGTTGAAGGAGAAGAGGACCTGCTGGCGCTCGGAGGAGGAGAGCAGGTCGATGGAGGCGAGAGGCGCGGAGGGAGCAGCGAGGGCGCCCTCGAGCAGGCGCAGGTAGTGGCCCACCATGCGCTGGATGGAGTCGTGCTCGAACAGGTCGGTGCTGTACTGCACCGTCACGCCGAAACCTTCCGTGCTGGCGTGCACCGTCAGCGACAGATCGAAGTGCGTGGTGTGGATGTCCAGTTCCAGCGGGCGCGCATCAAGCCCAGGGAATGCGCCCGTCAACGCATCGCCCTGCTGGTACAGGTCGAACATCACCTGGAAGAGCGGTGAGTGAGCGGGAGTGCGCTCCACGCCAAGCGCACGGACGATGCGCTCGAAGGGAACGTCCTGGTGGGACATGGCCTCTAGGGTGGTGGCGCGGACCTCGGAGAGCAGCGAGTCGAAGGAACTCTTCGCGCGCACCTGGCTGCGCAGCACCAGCGTGTTCACCAGGGTACCGACGATGTCCTCGGTGGCCGGATGGGTGCGGCCCGCGACGGGCGTGCCCACGCAGAAGTCGGACTGCTGCGAATAGCGGTGCAGCAGCGCGGCGAAGGCCGCGTAGAACACCATGAATGGCGTGACTTGCCGCTCGCGGCAGAGTGCGCGCACGGCCTCGTTCAGGTGAATGGACAGCGGCTCACGGCGGGTCAGCCGTCCCCGAGGTGAGAGGAGGGGGGGCCGCGCCTTGTCCGTGGGAAGCGAAAGGACTGCCGGTGCGCCGGTGAGCTGCTGTTTCCAGTAATCGAGCTGCGCGTCCTCGCTCGCGAGCACAGGGGCACTGCGCTGCCAGACCGCCACGTCCGCCCAGTCCAGTGTCAGAGGCGGCAGCTCGGGAGCTGCGGCCTGCTGGAACGCCCGATAGGCCACGCCCAATTCGCGGACCAGGATGGACAGGGACAAGCCATCCACCGCCAGGTGGTGGAAGACGAGCGACAGGACGTGGTGCTCGGCGGACAGCGTCAGCAGGCTGAAGCGATAGAGCGGGCCATGCTCCATCGAGAACGGCGTGTCGATCTCCTGACGCGTCCAGGGCTGCACCTCGTCGGCGTCCTCCGCCTTCTGGTGACGGAGGACGCGCTCAGGGACGTCACGGAGGAAGGGAGCAGGACGTCCTTCGTCAGAGGGGACGGCGAGTCGCAGCACGGCATGGCGTGACACCAGCCAGCGGAGAGCGGACTCCAGCGCATCGACGTCCAGAGCGCCCTGAAGGAGAGCGGCTTCGGGGATGTGGTAGGCGGAGGAGTCGGGCTGGAGTTGCTGGATGAACCACAAGCGCTCCTGAGTGGAGGAGAGCACCGGCGCGGAGGCCTCGGCTCTCGGAGTGGGCGCAGGCAGGAGCGACGTCCCGGTGCCCGACAGTCCTTCGACTTCGCGAGCGAGAGAAGCGACGGAAGGGGCGGAGAAGAAGGAGGAGAGAGGGAGGTCGACGCCGAGAGAAGAGCGGATGCGAGCGACGAGACGGGTGGCGCTGAGGGAGTGGCCACCGAGGGAGAAGAAGTCGTCGTTGCGGGAGAGAGAGGAGAGGCCGAGGACCTGGCAGAAGAGCTGAGCGAGAGCGACTTCGAGAGGGCCGGAGGGCGACTGGAAGGGCGCGTCGGAGGAAGAGGCGGGGAGAGGAAGGGAGGAGAGGGCGCGGCGGTCGACTTTGCCGTTGGTGGTGGTGGGGAGAGAGGGGAGTGAGACGAGGGGAGAAGGAAGGAGTGCCTCGGGGAGGAGGCGTGAGAGTTGGTGTCGGAGTGAGGAGGGGAGGAAGGGGGTGGCGTCGTCGAGGACGAGGAAGGCGACGAGGCGGACGTCGGAGGAGTGAGGAGAGGAGAGAGGAAGGACGGCGGCCTGACGGACGCCCGGGAGGCGGCAGAGGGCGGCCTCGACTTCCTCGGGCTCGACACGGACGCCGCGCACCTTGAGCTGGAAGTCGGTGCGTCCGAGGTAGGAGAGAGTGCCGTCGGGATTCCAGCGGACACGGTCGCCGGTGCGGTAGAGGCGGGCGCCGGGGGTGGAGGAGAAGGCGTCGGGGACGAAGCGCTCAGCGGTGAGGTGAGGCAGGGCGCGGTAGCCGCGAGCGAGGCCTTCGCCGCCGAGGAAGAGCTCGCCCGGGACGCCGATGGGAGTGGGCAGGCCGGCCTCGTCGAGGACGTAGGCTTGAGAGCGAGCCAGCGGCTGGCCCAGGCGGACGGGGCGGTGGGCTTCCACCTTCTCGGCCACCACGCAGATGGTCGTCTCCGTCGGGCCGTAGGCATTGATGAGCGACGTTCGCGTCAGCGCCAATTGCTCCACCAGTGGCTCGGGCAAGGCCTCACCGCCCACGACAATGGCCTTCATGGAACGCAGCGCTTCGGGCGCTCCAGGTTCCTCCATCGCGGTGGCCAGCGATGAAGGTGTGATGACGATGTGGGTGATGCCGTGGCGGGTGATGTCGCGCCCCAGCCCCAGCGGCCCCACGTCGCGCAGCACCGTCGTCCCTCCGCGTGTCAGGCAGAAGAGGACATCCTCCAGATGCATGTCGAAGGAGAAGCTGCTGGAGGAGGCCCAGCAGTCACCGGGGCGAGTGTCGTAGAGGGCGTCGAAGGAGTCGAAGGCGTGGACGAGGGAGCGGTGAGAAAGCTCGACGCCCTTGGGCTCGCCAGTAGAGCCGGAGGTGAAGAGGAGGTAGGCGAGCGAGTCCGGAAGGACGAGAGGAAGGGGGAGCGAAGAAGAGGAAGCCGGAGGCGTTGGCTGGACGAGGGGAATCGTCAGCGAGGAGTCGGAGAAGAACTCCGGGCGGGAGAGGACGAAGCGAGCGCGGGCGCGGTGGAGGAGAGAGGCACGGCGCTCGGGCGGGTGCGTGGCTTCGAGGGGAAGGCAGGTAGCGCCACTGAGGAGGATGGCGAGGAGGCCGACGACGGCGTCATCGGAGCGCTCGAGGCACAGGCCGACGACGTCCTCTGGGAGGACGCCCAGGCCCAGCAGGTGCTGGGCAAGACGGGTGGCGCGGGCGTGGAGCTGGGAGAAGGAGAAGCGAAGGCCGGAGGAGGCGAGGACAAGGGCGGTGGCGTCGGGAGTGCGAGCGACCTGCGCCGTCCAGAGGGAGGCCACCGAGGCGAGGGAGTCGAAAGGCCTGGAGGTGGCGTTGAAGGAGAAGAGGACCTGCTGGCGCTCGGAGGAGGAGAGCAGGTCGATGGAGGCGAGAGGCGCGGAGGGAGCAGCGAGGGCGCCCTCGAGCAGGCGCAGGTAGTGGCCCACCATGCGCTGGATGGAGTCGTGCTCGAACAGGTCGGTGCTGTACTGCACCGTCACGCCGAAGCCAGAGGGGCCTTCGATGATGGTGAGCGACAGGTCGAACTGGCTGGTCCCGGTATCCACATGGAGCGCGCGAGCGCCCACGCCCGAGAACGCGCCCGCCAGCGAGTCCTCTTCCTGGTACAGGTCGAACATCACCTGGAAGAGCGGTGAGTGACCGGGGTTGCGCTCCGCTTGCACCGCCTCGATGACTCGCTCGAACGGTGCTTCCTGGTGTGAGTACGCGGCGAGCGCGCATTCCCTCGCACGCGTCAGCAGCCCGGCGAAGGTGTCACCCGTCCGCACCTGGGCGCGCAGGACCACGGTGTTGATGAACAGCCCGACCACGCCTTCCAGGGACAGGTGCGTGCGGCCCGCGACGGGCGTGCCCACGCAGAAGTCGGACTGCTGCGAGTAGCGGTGCAGCAGCGCGGCGAAGGCCGTGTAGAACACCATGAACGGGGTGACCTGCCGCTCGCGGCAGAGTGTGCGCACGGCCTCGGCCAGCGCCGAAGAGACTGGGAGCAGCTGGGTCTGGACGCCCTGGTCCGTGCGCACCGGCGGGCGCGGCTTGTCGGTGGGCATCTCCAGGATGTGCGGAACCCCGGCGAGCTGCTCCTTCCAATACGCGACGTGGGCCGCCTCGCGCGCCGCGACAGCGGGCGTCCGCTGCCAGGCCGCGAAGTCCGTGTACTCCAGCGGCAGAGGCGTCAGGTCGGGGGCCTGCCCACGGACGCGCGCCGTGTAGAGGACGCCCAGCTCGCGCATCAACACGTTGTAGCTCCAGCCGTCCACCACGAGGTGGTGCAGGGACAACGTGAAGACGTGCCGCTGTGCGGACATGCGGAAGAGGCAGAAGCGATACAGGGGCCCCTGGGCCAGGACGAAGGGCCGCTGGGCTTCTTCCCGCAACCGGCGCTCCAGCAACGTCTCGGGCGCCGCATCGGTCGAGAGGTCCTCGGTCACCAGGACCTGTGCGGCGACGTCTTGCACACCCAGCAGGGGATGTCCCTCGGGTGAGGAGGGCATGATGGAGCGGAGCGCGCGGTGCCGTGCCAGCAGTTGCCGCAGCGCCGCGTCGAGCGCGCCGGCATCCACGTCACCGGCGAGCTCCACCGCGCGCACCACGTTGTACGCGGCGGACGCGGGAGCAAGCTGGTGCAGGAACCACATCCGCTCCTGCGCGGAGGAGGGCTCCGCTCGCGTGTCGTCCCCGCGCCGGGTGGGCCCCGTGCCCTGGAGGGTGTTCTGTCCGGTGGCGGTGTCCGGAGTGCCGCGCTTCAGCAGCTTCTGCAGCAGCGCGCGCTTCTCCTCCGGAGTCAGCGAGTCCAGGTCGGTACGCGAGGTCATGTCGATGCTCGGGGGGAACTTCACATCTTGATGTAGACGCTGACGCCCGTGCGGAAGAGCGGCAGGCCCATGGGCGGGATTTCCACCACGGAGGCGTCAGGCTGGAAGCGGAACTCGGTGCCGCGTGGCCCCAGTGGCGCTTCGACGAAGAGCTGCGCCACCACGTCTCGCAGCACGGCGATGTCGAAGTCGATGCGGCCCAGCATCGAGGGGTCACTCAGGTTCGTCAGCGCGGTGAGCGTCAGGCGGGGCTCGAACTGGCTGCGCCGGTCGATGCTGACCAGGGCCATGCCATAAGCACGTCCGAAGAACAGAGGCCGGTAGTCCGCGGTGGAGCGCTGCCACGTCAGCTGCGCGCGATCATCCGTGCCCAGCGAGTTGTAGAAGCCCTCCAGCCGGATGATGGTGCGGTAGACGTCCGCCACGCGGAAGGTGCCCTTGATGCCGCCACTGACCTGCGGCTTCGGGCCCCCGAAGGGGCGCTCGACGTAGCCGGCCTCCCCGCGCTCCCACAGGCGCGCGGGGAGGTCTTGCAGGAGTGCCATCTCCGCGTTGAGGTCGAAGGGCCCCAAGCCCACCGACCAGTCGATGCCATACCGGGGGCGGCGGCCCTGCTGGAAGGCCGCCGACAGCGCCAGCTCGCTGGGGCCGAGCACCACCTCCGCGCGCAGCGCTCCGCCATAGCGTACCGGGCGGTCCTCCGGTCCGTTCAGGTCCGCCGTGGCGATGAGCCACAGGCTGGAGGCCATCTCCTCCCACGGCACGTTCACCTTCAGCATGTCCACGCCGGTGCGCAGGTCCACCGGGTCGAGCGGCCGGGGATTGGGCGCCTGGAGGAAGTCCGTGGGATTCCAGATGCGGGAGCTGCCCCAGCGCACCTGCTGGCGGCCCGCGGTGATGAAGACGCGGTGGGCCAGGCCGAAGCGGAACCAGAACTGGTCCAGGACCGACTTCGGCGTGGAGAACTGCATGTCGAGCGGATCGTAGAGAAGCCGCCCGCGCACGAACCCGCGAATCTGCTCGGAGGGATTGATGTCCAGATACAGGTCCGCGAGCGATGGCAGCACGGGCGTCAGCGGCGTTCCCGGGCCGCCGCGCGAGGCGCTCAGCTCCGCGCGCTGGAAGTAGGCGCCGCCCAGCGTGAGGATGTCCGGAGGCCCATCATCGTTCGCGGCTCGCGGAGGGCCTCCATCCACGAACTGTGGCTGGCGGAAGGTCTCGCGGATGTCCGTCTTGGACGGCTGCTTGTCCGCGTGGGTGGGCGAGGGCTCGGGGAAGGTGTCGTCATCCGACGCCTCCATCGACACCGGGCGCACCATCAACGGGTCCCACGTGTCCGAAGGCTCCTCCACCACGGCGGGTTGCACCATCAGCGGGTCGGGTGTGTCGACTCGCGCGGGGAGGTTCGGCTCGGCGGGAGGCGGTGGCGCCTGAGTCACGGGCGCTTCCGGCGCGACTTCGGGTGGGCTCGGGGCTTGCGCCGGTTCGGCTGTCTCGGATGAGACGGAGCGCGATGTCTTTGTTTCACTCCGGGCCCGGGCCGGGGTCGTGCGCTTCTTTTTCGTGACGCGGCGTTTGGTGAGGCTCGATGCGTTCGGCTTCTGTGTGCGCCGGACCTTGGCGGGAGGCTCCACGGCGGTGCCCGTGGCTTCTGGCGGCGCAGCCGTGGTGAGCGCTGCCCCGAGGAGAATCAGTGCAGCGGACGTAATGGTGAAGGGCATCGTGAAGCCACGAAGGGGAGGCGGGGGCCTGCCAGGGGAGACCGCGCGACGGACAGTGCGGTGTGTTGCACAGTCGTGTCGCCCAGAGCCTAGCGCACCGTTTGGCCTGACGCACTCAAGGGCCAGCCCGCGTTGACATCTCATGAGCCACCACGGCAGCATTGCAACCCCCTCACCCCCTGGAGTCCACTTCGATGGCGTCGGAAGACACGTTCCAGCAGGTGCATCACCCCGTGGATGCTTCCTCCGTGAGTGCCCAGCCCTCGGAGCCCTCCGCGGAGCTCGCCGCCGCTCCCGAAAAGCTCGACGAGATTGAGGAGATCGACTTCCTCCTCGAGGAAATCGAAAGCAAGATCGCTCCGCTCGCCCTCGCGTGAGCCGGACCGACGTCCTCGTGCGTCATTACAACGAAGCATTCTCCGCGTACTGGCACCCGGTTGCGTTCTCGCAGGAGCTGGGCGAGCGCCCGCTCGCCGCGCGTCTGCTCGAAACCGACCTGGTGGTGTGGCGCACGGGCCAGGGCGTCGCGGCGTCACAGCGTTATTGCGCACACCGAGGCGCGGACCTCCGTGACGGTCAGCCCACGGCGGATGGCATCCGTTGTGCCTTTCATGGCTGGACCTACGGCGCGGACGGACGCTGTGTGAGAATTCCGTCGCAACCCGGAGTGGCGGTCCCGCCTCGCGCGGCGCTTGCGTCATTTCGTGCCACGGAGCGTTACGGTCTGGTGTGGGTATGTCTGGCCCCAGCGCCGGCCGCGCCGCTGCCCGAGTGGCCGGAACTGGAGGACAACAGCGTGGCCACGGTCGCGTTGCCCCTGCTCGACTGGGATGTGTCCGCCGGCCGCATGGTGGAGGTCATCCTCGACGTGGCCCACTTGTCGTGGGTGCACGACGGCACCTTCGGCAATCCGGCCCAGGAGGAGGTTCCTCCCTATGACGTGGAGGCGCGTCCCGACGGCGTGCGCGCACAGATTGTCTATCCCGCGCTGTCGCCGTCCATCGGTGGGGCGCCGCCCCGGGTGGACCGCACCACGCTCACGTATGAGGTGACGTGGCCCTTCGCCGTGAAGCTGGCCTTCAAGCCCACGCTCTTCTACGTCCACACGGTCTACGCCATCGCCTCGCCCGTGTCGGAAGAAAAGATGCGATGCTTCTACTTCTGCTCGTACCATCTTCGGCTGCGCGCTCACTTTCCGGACATGTTCCTGAAGAGCGAGCAGGCCATCCTCGAACAGGACCGGCGAGTCCTCGAGGGCGTGCGGCCCCGGGCCCACCCCACGAGCTTCGCGGGTGAAATCTTCACCAAGGCGGACCGGCTTCCCGCCGAGTACCGCCGGGGCGTGATTGCCATCCGGCAGGGCCGTGCGCCCGCGGATGGCGGCCCTCTTCCGGAATGAACGTGCCGGGCTCCATGCCCGGGGAGGCAAGACATCGTGAGACTCCTCGTCCTGGCCTTGGCGCTGGGGTTGTGTGCCTGCAAGCCGCGCGCGGAAGCCCCCCAGGAGGCCAGGCCTCCCGCCGCGCCGCGGCAAGACGCCGTGCGCACGCAGGGTGACGCGCCCAAGAGCCCGGAGGCACAGCGGCTGGAGCGAGGCCGCTACCTGGTGGAGAACGTGCTGGCGTGCGGCGCCTGTCACTCGGAGCGGGACTGGACGCGTTACGGGGGGCCGGTCCAGGGCGCCCCGCTGTCGGGCGCGTGCCAGGACGAGCAGTGGGGGCTGCCGGGGCGCGTCTGCTCGCCCAACATCACCTCCGACCCCGAGCACGGCATCGGCAAGTGGACGGACGCGGAGCTGCTGCGGGCCCTGCGCGAGGGCTTTGGCCGTGACGGCCGGGTACTGGTGCCGATGATGCCGTACCTCTTCTACCGCGAGCTGTCGGACGACGACGCGAAGGCGGTCGTCGCGTGGCTTCGTCAGGTGCCCGCGTCGTCCAAGGTCGTGGCTCGTTCGAGCCTGCCCGAGGAGATGATGAACGCGCTCGATGGGCTCGCCTCGGCCCTGCCGGGGCCCGTGCCGCCCCCCGCGGATGACCCTGTCGCCCGGGGCCGCTATCTCACGCAGGTGGCGCAGTGCGCCGCATGTCACGCGGGCATGGATGAGGCGGGCACGCCCTTCGCTGGAGGCCGTCCCATGCCCACGCCCTACGCGCCGGAGGTCGCGTCGAACCTCACACCCCACGCGCAGGGACTGCACACCCTGAGCGAAGAGGCGTTCATCGCCCGCTTCACGGCCTTCCGCGACCTGGCCCCGGCGCCCAGCGCCCAGGGGCAGGTCAACAAGCTCGTCATGCCCTGGGGCTTCTACGCCGGGCTGTCCCAGGAGGACCTGCGGGCCATGTACCGTTACCTCCGGACGGTGCCCGCCGCGGTGCCTGCCCGTGCCGCCGAAGCACCGTGACGCTTTTTGGTTCCAACTCGGGATGCCCGCTAGACTGCGAGACCCTGTTCCCCCGCGTCGTCGCTCCGCCCCCTCATGAAAAAGCCTTTCGCACTTCTCTTATGCCTGTCCTCCTGGGCGCTCGGTTCGGGCTGCAACCTGCTCGACATCTCTGACGCGGAGGGGACGCGTGGTCGTGGCGCGAGGGCCTTCGACCCGTATTCGAGCTCGGCCTCCGGTGCCATCTCCCTCAGCCTCCTGGCCTTCAATGGCTGCGCCATCCTCCCCAATGGCGAGCCGGTGGCGCGAGGAGACGTGAACCTGCCGGAAGGCGCGTATCCAGACGTCTGCACGCGGCTGAATGACGGTGCCCCGCTGGGTCCGCCCATGCCGCCCTTCGCGCGCTTCAACGTCACGCCGGGCACCATCTACTTCCTGCGTGAAATCACGCTGGTGGACACCGTCTTCGGCCAGCACACCGAATTCAACAACCGGCAGGCGCCCGCGACCTGGGCCCGCCGGCAGTCGCGGTTCAAGTCGCTCGACTGGAGCGGGCTGACCATCGGCCAGGAGACCTGGCGGGACCGGGGCAGCGGCGCCTTCCAGCGCGAGACGTACTTCGAGAACGCCGCGTGGATGATTTCCAACAATGACTCCTTCCTGGTGGAGGTGCTGGACTCGGATGGCAACGCGCGCGCGTCGCAGACCTACCTGCGCCGGGACTTCCTCGCGGAGAACGCCACCACCGGCCGCACGCGCGTGAGCTGGGCCGTGGACGGGCTGGCGCGGCCCCGCTTCCCGGATGATCCGGAACCGCAGCCGCCCGGCGTCGACCCCATCTACCAGACGGTGGTGAAGGTCTCGGTGGCCAACGCCACCAACCCGTTCAAGTCCATCACCATGCCTGACATCTCCGGGGACGGCGCCATTCGCGTCACCTGGAGCCTGATGCCCGAAGCGCCCTTCTACTTCCCGGTGACCTTCGTCCCGGAGCAGGAGCGTCCAGCCACCTGCTTCCGGCTGGGGCCGGATGGGCTCGCGACGGACGAGCAGGTGCCCTGTGGTTTCGGACTGGAGCAGGCCGTGCGCATCCGCACGCCGCAGAACGGCCGCTACTACATGCCGGGTGAGACGGTGGACTTCATGGTGTCGCTGCGTGACGGCGACGGCAACGGCCTGCACTCGCGCGACCTGCTACCCACCTACAACGAGTACGTAAACGGCGACTCCAACGGGCTCGCCTACTTCAACGACTTCATGATCTTCACCTACCGGGACACGAGCAGCTCGGAGTCCGGTTTCAAGGTGGTGGGGCCGCTGCAGGACCTCCGCGTGGCCAACGGCACCTACCAACTGCCGTACTTCTCCTATCCCGGCACGAGCGAACCGCGCTTCTTCGTGGAGCCCGGCCTGCCGTCCATCCTCCCTGGCTACGCGGACTCACAGCCGCCCGCCCGCTACGCCGTCGCGCTGCCTCCGGACGCGAAGCCCGGTACCTATGCCATCGTCCTCAAGGGCCACCGCAGCTACATGGGCGAGCGTCTCAACCGGCTGGATCCCTTCTTCTTCCAGGTGGGCCAGGAGCAGAAGACGACCTATCCGGAGCGCATCGGCAACTGCCAGGTGTGCCACAACGGGACCAACTCCCTGTCCAACGTGCACCACGGCATGGCCGTGGACCACGTGGAGCTCTGCAAGACGTGCCACTTCGAGCAGGCCGTGGGGCAGGTGTCGGACATCGTCCACCGCATCCACGCCTCCTCCCGCAAGTACTCGCAGAACCGCGCGGACTGCACCCTGTGCCACCTGACGCGTGAGAGCACGCTGCGGCCCAGCCTCATGTCCTGCAACGGCTGCCACGTGCAGTCGCACGGCACGGAGTACTACGACCTGTACTTCGCGGAGATGCACGTGACGCCGAACGCGTATGGCAACTGCGCCAACGCCTGCCACGCAGAGACGCCGCCCATGCAGCACATCCTTCCGCCCCAGTGAGAACGACCGCCATGAAGACCTCCCTGAGGGCTTTCGCAGTCACCTCCAGCCTTGCCTTGGCGTTCTCCGGTGGATGTTCGGGCAGCGACGGCCCGCCCACGTCCACCCCCGACGACGCATACACGGACTTGCCGGAGGCGAAGACCACCGTGTCGGGCATCGCCTTCGACCCGGAGGCGTTCTTCTTCTCGATGGCGACGTTCCCGGTGATGGACCCGGAGATGCCGCCTCCGCCGCCCTTCCTGTTCGAGAACATTCCCTACGTGTTCCGCTCCGCGCCGGTGGGCGCGCGGGTGAGCGTCGTGCGTGACGGGGTGTCGCTGGACTCCAGCGGGCCGGTGGCGCCCAACGGCCTCTGGCAGGTGCGCGGCGTGCCGTCGGGCAACGAGACGGCGTACAAGCTGAAGGTGGAGCCGCCGCTGGAAGGCCTGGTGATGGGCGCGCCGCAGATGTTCCCCGCGCCCCCCTTCGAACCCATCCCCGAGGCGACCTACTACCCCACGTCGACGCTGCGCCCCTTCACGGCGGGGCCTTCGTCCTGCCTCGTGCAGGTGGCCGGCGTGGTGGGTGACGCGGGCGCGCTGGCCGCGGTGGCGACGCTGCGCACGGACATGGGCATCCCCACCACGCCCGCGGACCTCGTGGACCCCACGCGGACGGGTGGGGTGGCGCTCGTCTGGGTGTACGCGCCGAGCGAGGCGTTCGACCTGTTCAACATCCCCGCGGACAGCATCGCGGCGGAGACGTCGGCGGGCTCGCTCTACGCCATCGAGTGGGCGCCGCCGGGCCTGTTCCCGGGCCAGTCCCCCCTGGGCTACTTCGCCACGCCCGAGGCGACGAGCTCACTGGGCTACTTCGCCGTCGTCCTGCCGCCGGGCACCACCGAGCCGGTGACGGTGAGCTTCGTGGACGAGGGCACCAGCCCTCCGGAGGAAGAGAGCCCCTTCCGCATCCGGCCCTGGAACGTCCCGCCGCTCACGCTGACGCCCGAACCCGGCGTGGGCTTCGCCCGGGTGCTCGCCGTTCCGTCCGTGACGCCGCCGTTCGACCCGGACGCGGAGCCGGTGCCCGAGCCGGACCTGGGCTGGATGTGCCGGTGACGGCCTAGCGCCAGGGCTCCACGTAGAGCTGCCGGAAGCGAATGGAGGGCTGTCCGAAGGACACGGGCAGCGGGCCATGGTCCAGCTTCCGGCAGCCTCGCGTGGCGAAGAGGTTGCTCACGTCCTCGCCCACCGCGTCGATGGCTGCCAGGGCCTCCAGGCCATTGCCGCGCAGGATTCCCGGCGAGACACGGCGCCCCAGGTGGCCGTCGCGAATCTCGCGGGCCTCCACCACGTAGAAGCTGAAGTCGCCCGACAGTAGGTTCATGTGCCGGGGCGTGAGGTGCTGCACCAACAGCCCGTGGGGCACGTCCGCCATCAGCGTCTCCAGCCGGCCCTGGTGAGGCTCCACCCGGGTGTGGCCCATGCGGGCCAGGGGCGGATGCCGGTAGCTGACGCGGCGGCCGTGGCCATTGCAGCCCAGCCCCAGCACCGCGGCGCTTCGGGTGTCCACCAGCGGCGTGCCGACAATTCCCCCGCGCAGCAGCGGGACGGGCCTGGCGGCATGGCCTTCGTCATCCCAGGCGAAGGTGAGCGCGCCGTGCGCATCCGTCGGGTCATCGGACACGGAGACGTGCTCACCCGCGACGCGCTGGCCCCGCCGGTGCGCCAGGTAGGAGCCTCCGCGTGCGACGACATCGCCTTCCAGTGGATGGCCACACACCTCGTGGAAGAAGCACGCGGACGCGGCCCCGGGAGGGAACACGATGGGCAACGCGCCCGTGGGGCAGGGCTGCACGGGCGCGCTCTCTCGCAGCGCTCGCACCATGGCTTCCACCCGCGCGGACAGTGCTGGCAGGTCCGCCAGCAGCTGGTCCGTATCCGGGAAGGCCGAGCACCGCCAGGCGTCCACGCTGGTGCCGCCTTCCGTGTGGAAGGCCTTGAGCTCCAGCAGGGCGTGTCGCTGCCGGTCCTCCGTCTGGCGGTCGTGTCCGTGGAACAGGGCCCCTCGGTCCACCTCGCGCAGCAGAATCTCCAGGTGCGAGGCCCCCGCGGCGCGAGCTGTCTCCACCAAGTGGAGGAGCGCCGCTTCCACGGCTTCGTCCGGTGCGGAGCGCAGGGGGGGCGGAGCGAGCAAGGACTCACCGCGTGCCGCGACCTCCGAGGGCAGTTCGCCGGGGGGCACCTTGTCGCCTGGCAGGTCCGCCCACCGCCACTCCACGCCGCCGGCAAGGCTCCGGCACGAGGCCCAACCCTTTTCGGTCAGAGGCGCCTGGAGGCGGAGCCCCGAGCGGACGTGGACGGAATCGCGCACCTCACGCCGCTCCAAGAACCAGTCCGCCATGCAGGTGTCTCCTCCTGGGAATCCTATCACCAACCGCCAGGGACGCCGCGGTCACCGCGCGCTCCGGCATGAGGCATGATGCGAAGTACTCGTGAGCACGGTGGATCCTCGGATGCCTGGAGTCGATGAGCGCACGTGCGCGGGCGTGGACCTGGTTGCGTTGAGGGACGCCGCTTGTTCGGCGGCCGTGAAGGGCGAGCTCTTCTTGTCCGCGGAGCGACGCCTCAATCTGGAACTCGAAGCGCGCACGGGTGCCTTCACCACGAGCACCGGCGAGTCGCTGTGGGCGAGCGCGCGGGTGCAACGCGTGGACGGCGTGGGCATGAGCTCGCGCCATGTCGGCGCCCCCGGCGAGCTGTCCTCGTTGCTGGAGGGCGCTGCCGCTGCGGCGCCCATGGCTGGCGCGTTGCCGGAGCCGCTGGCGCCGGGGGCGGCCTCTTCCCCTGTGGCGTTGCCAGCGCTCTCACGGGTGCGGGCCCAGGCCTGGGCAGCGCGCGTGTCGAGCACGGTGGTGCCACGGACGGGCATTGTCCAGGCGCTGGTGCTCAGCCAGTCCGAGACATGGACGGCCCACGTGCTCGCAGGTGCATCCCGGGCGCACGTGGAATCGCGCGAGGAAGTCTTCGTGCGCTGCGAGACGGAGCGGGGCGCGGTGGTGGACGCGGTGGCGCTGGGGGCGGGGCAAGGCGCGCACGCCCTGGAGGCACTCCGCTCCCGCCTCGCGGAGGCCTTCGATGCGCTGGAAGGCCCCGTGGACGCGGTGGACCCCGCGCTGCCGCTCGTGTTGCGCCCCGCCGTGGCGGCGCCCCTGGTGGCGGGGCTCGTGTGGATGCTTCGGGGAGACGTGGCCGCGGCGACGCCCGCGCTCGCGCGTGCCCTGGGACGCAAGCTGTTCCCGTCGGTACTTGGGCTCGAGGATGACGCGGCCCATCCGCAAGGCACACGCCGGCGTGCCTTGGACGACGAGGGAATGCCGATGCACCCGGTGCGGCTGGTGGACGAAGGCCGGCTGAGTGGCTTCCTCCACACCGCGTCCACGGCGCCGAGGTTGGGTGGCGTCTCCAACGGACGGGCGCTGCGTTCGATGCTCGCGGGCCCCACGCCCAACGCCCTCAACCCGTTCGTCATGCCCAGGGCCGACCCGCTCCCCGCGCACTACACGGAGCTCATCGCACGCGTGGAGACCTTCACCACCATGCCGCGTCCCGGCACCGTCACGTTGGTGGCGGGTGGTTGGGAGGTTCGCGACGGCCGTCGTGTGCGCCGCATCGCTCCGGTGGAATTGGAGCTCCCCGTGCTGGAAACCTTCCGCGCGCTGCGCGGCGTGGGGACGGACCTGACCTTCTTCCCCACCGCCGAGGGCTGTGGCACGCCGACGCTCGTCTTCCCGCCCCTGCTGTCGGGTGCCCAGGGAGGGCAGGCGGCCAGGTGATGTCCACGCCCCCGGGGGCGGAGCAGTACCAGCCAGGCGACGCCAGGCTGTCTGCCCAGCGGGCAGGACGCGCGCTGGCCCCGAATCCAGTGCATGCTGCGCGCACGACGCTGGGCCGCCGGTACGAGGCCCCAGGGCCCAGGGAGGCGGCGTCACGGGAGGACACGGATGTCGGGTCAGTCGCTGGCGGCGAAGATGCTGGAAGGGGCGCGGGAGTGGGCGAAGCGATTGCCGACCGCGCTCTCCAACGACATGGCGGTGGACGTGAGCCGCAGGCGGGTGCGCCTGTCGCATGCGCGCGTGGAGACCGTGGTGCGCCAGCTGCTCGCCCGGCTGAAGAACTTCGAGCTGCGGGAGTGGTCCGCGCGGGAGAACGTCTATGACGTCCGCTTCTCCGTGCACGGCTGGAAGCTGCGCGTGGAGACGGCGCTGGAGCGCGTGGAGATGGCCTCCGGGCGCTACCGGCTGTGGTTGAAGACGCCGGGCGTGGTGGAGCTGGAGGAGTCCCGCACGGCTTCGTCGCTGATGATGGGCGTGCTCCGCGCGGGGGCGGGCCGGGCCGCGATGCGGGTGTTGGCGGAGCGACTGCTTCCTCCCGGCATTCGTTGGGACGGTCAGGTGTTACAGGTGGAAGGGCCGTTGCCCGAAGAGGGCGTGCTGCCCGCCCGGCTGTTCGACTCGGCCTCCCTGGCCATGACCGCCGAGCATCAGTCCGAGGGCCTGTGGCTGGCCGCCGAGGCCTGGCCCGGGCTCATGGACCTGCTCCAGGTGGTGTTTGGCACGGAACTTCCGCGCACGCCCCCCGGCGCCTAGCGGGCCAGGCCAGGAAGTCAGCCCCCGGCTGCTCCTCGTTCCGGGAGGGCGGGGGGCCAGTGGCGTCCAGGAATGTGCCCTCCAGGGCGCTCCCCAGGGGCCGCGGGCACCCCCAGATTGAAGGAACGTCCGGCGTTGAAGGGGCGTCAGACGATTTTCGGGGCGTGGTACCACGAGTCAAGGGGCTGGAATTCTTCGGTTCTACGCCACGTTTCCTTCACGCGGCGAACAGCCGGTGGAGATTCGGGGCCTTCCACATTCGACATTGGCCCCTCGACAGGCTAGAGGCTGCCTGTCTCGCTCTATGGGACGGGCCGCGGCCTCGCGCCGCACGCAGAAAGAAGAAGAAACATGGCAACTGGCACCGTGAAATGGTTCAACGACGCGAAGGGCTTTGGCTTTATCGCCCAGGACGACGGTGGGGCCGACGTGTTCTGCCACCACACCGCTATCCAGACGGATGGCTTCCGTAGCCTGGCCGAAGGCCAGAAGGTGGAGTTCGAGACCCGGAAGGGCCCCAAGGGCCTTCAGGCCGAGAACGTCCGCGTAGTCGGCTGAGAGCTCAGGCTCAGCACCATCAGCCCGGTCTCCTCACTGCGAGGCCGGGCTTTTGTTTTCAGCGAGGGAGGCTCCATGCAAGGAAGATCCACGAAGCGCCAGAAAGAGCAGGCGCGCAAGCAGCACCAGCAGGAGAAGAACGCGAAGCGCGAGGAGCGCAAGAAGGAGAAGTCCGAGCGCGGGCCGCGCCAGCCGGGTGAGGTCGACCCCGATATCGCGGACATCATTCCCGGTCCCCAGCCGCCGCTGGAGATTTGAGCCCAATATCGTGCCGCCTGGGCTTGCCACGTGGTCAGTGGTGCCCAGGGCAACCTTCCGGGACGGCGCCCACGCCCCCGGGAGGACGCAGTATCCACTTCCCCTCACGTCAACGCAGCCAGCGCTCCTGTGCGGCCTTCACGGCCCGGTGGCGCGCAGCACCTCGGCGCGGGTGATGTGGTCCAGGCGGAAGTGGCGGCGCTCCCCGGTGGTGAGGTCCTCCCCGTCGACGCGTGTCTCGTGCCGGTTCATGATGACGGACATCACCCGCACGTCGCGGACCGTCTCCAGGAAGTTGCTGTCGACGTAGGTGATGCGCAACGGCTGCTGCTCGAACCACGCTCGCTCCAACGCTTCACGGACGGGCTTCTTGCTCGGCAGTGACGGCACGCCGATGAACGCCAACTCCCTCAGCCGGGTGAGCAGCTCGCGCTGGGCGGAGGTGGAGAGCGCCGCGCGCACCTTGTCCAGCGCGGACTCCAGCGTGCCCGCGAAGGGCATCAGCCGCATGTCGATGGCGAAGCGCCCCAGCGCGACGACGAGCGCCGCCTCGCGCGCGGTGAAGTTCACCGGCGGCAGGCTGTAGCTGCGATCCAACGCGTAGCCACCGCCACGGCCGCGCTCGGCGGACACCGGCATCGACGAGGCGCGCAGCGAATCCAGGTCCCGGTAGATGGTTCGCACCGTGACGCCGAACCGCTCGGCGAGGACTTCCGCGGTGACACCGGTACGGCGGCCCCGGAGGTATTCGGCGAGGGCGAAGAGACGCTCGGTGCGCTGCATGGAGATGGAGCATGGAGAGGAAACCTGACATACCACTGTCACACCTCTCCCTCAAGATGACGTGATGTCCCTGGAGCAACGTGCCTTGCATCCCACGCCGCGAGCGGCTTGCATCGCGCGCGTTCGCGGCACTTCCGCCCGGAGGGACTCCATGGAGGACGAGTGGCTCTGGGGCTGGGACCCCACGCCGGGCATCGTCTCCGTGTGGGCGGAGCCCGACGGCCGCGCCTTCGTCTGGCGCCGCGTCCCGAAGACGGGGGAGCTGCTTCGCGAGGACGTGCGCTTCCGTCCGTGGCTGCTGCTCGCGTCCCTGGAGGACCTGGCGCACCTGGGGCCTCGGCTGCGTCCGGAGTCGGATGGCCCCGCGCGCTACCGGGTGACGTGGCAGGAACTCGAAGGGCCTGGAGCGCTGCGCTACCTGGTCCGCGGGGACGACGGCCGCGCGCTCACCAGCGCGGTGCTGGAAGGCGCGTCACGCCGCCTGGGCCAGCCGGTGAGTCACCTGAAGGAGCTGGGCGCGAACACGGTGCTCGCGCTGCCTCCGGAGGAGCAATACCTCACGATGTCGGGCCGCACGTACTTCCGCGACCTCGCCTTCGATGCGCTGCGCCGCATGCAGTTCGACCTGGAGACCACCGGGTTGGACCCGGCGCACCACCGCGTCTTCCTGGTGGCGCTGCGAGGCCCGGACGGTGCGACGGAGACGCTCGAAGCCCAGGGGGATGACGACTCGGCGGAGGCGGACCTGCTCTACCACCTGGCGGAGCGCGTGCGCGCCTGGGACCCCGACGTCATCGAGAACCACAACCTGCACGGCTTCGACCTGCCGTTCCTCGCGCGGCGAGCCAGGCACCTGGGGGTGTCATTGGCGCTGGGCCGCGCGGGGGCACCGGGCTTGCGGCACCGCCCGTCCGCCAGGGGGGCCTCGCTGGGACGGCCCGTGCCCGGCGCGCCTCCGGATGCGATGCGCCGCGCGCGCTACACCGTGCCCGGCCGTGAGTTCATCGACACGCTGGACGCGGTGCTGCGGCATGACTTCTCCACGCGGGATTTGCCGGGCCATGGCCTCAAGGCCGTCGCGAAGCACCTGGGCCTGGCGGGGCCCGAGCGCGAGCACATCCCCGGTGCCCGCGTGTACGACGTCTTCCGCACGGACCCGGCGCGCGTGCGGCGCTATGCGCGTGATGACGTGACGGAGGCGGGCGGCCTCGCGAGGCTGCTCGGGGGCGCGGCCTTCGCGCTCGCGCGCATGGCGCCCCGCCGCTACGAGCGGCTGGCGGACGCGGGGCCGGCCACCGGCGTGTTGGACCCGCTGCTCGTCCGGGCCTATCTCCGGGAGGGCGCGGCGCTGCCCGCGCACCAAGAGGGGGATGGCACGTCGCACAGCGGCGCGGCGCTCCACCTGTTCGCCTCGGGCGTGGCCCGGCGCATCGTGAAGGCGGACGTCGCCAGCCTCTATCCCTCCCTGATGCGCCAGTACCGGATTGGCCCCAAGCGGGACAGGCTGGGCGTGCTGCTGGCGTTGGTGGACCGCCTGGTGGACCAGCGGCTGGCGGCGAAGGGCAGGGCGCGTGCCGCGGCGCCTGGCTCGCAGGAGCGCTTCACGAACGAGGCGCTGTCGGCGGCGATGAAAATCGTCGTCAACTCCGCCTACGGCTATCTGGGCGCGGTGGGGCTCACGCGCTTCTCGGACGTGCACGCGGCCAACGAGGTGACGCGCCAGGGCCGGGCGGTGCTGGGCCTCCTCTGCCGGGAGCTGGCCCGCCGGGGCGTCACGCTGCTGGAGGCGGACACGGACGGCGTGTACTTCGCCGTCCCGGAGGACTGGCGGGAAGCCGATGAGCGCCGGGTCGTCTCGGAGGTCGCCGCGCTGCTCCCGCCCCGGGTGCAGCTGGAGTTCGACGGGCGCTACGCCGCCATGCTGTCGCACGAACCGAAGAACTACGCGCTCCAGCCGTATGACGGACCGCTGGTGCTCCGGGGCGTGGCCTTCCGCTCCAGCCGCGCGGAGCCCTTCGGCGAGGCCTTCCTGCGCCGCGCGCTGCGCTGTCTCCTGGCGGGAGACATCCCGGGCGTGCGTGAGGTGTACGTCGCGACGGTGATGGCCCTGCGCCGCCGGGAGCTGCCCACGCCGGAGGTCTGCGCGCACGTCCGCCTGACGAAGTCGGGCGCCCAGTACCTCGCCCTCCGTCCCCGCAGGCGCGAGCTCCCCTACGAGGCCATGCTGGCCAGCGGCCGGAAGGAATGGCCTTTGGGTGAGCAGGTCCGCGTCTACCGCGCAGTGGGAGGCCGGGCGGGCCTGCTCCCCATTCCGGAGGCGGATGACCCGGGCACGGCGCGGCCCCTGTCGCGGGAGGAGGACCCGCGCGACTACGACGTGGAGTACTACGTGCGGCTCCTGCGTGAGACGTTCGCCGCGCGGCTGGTGCGCGCGCTGACGCCGGAGGACTTCCGGACGGTGTTCGACGACCCCGGCCAGCCCTCCCTCTTCGCGCCCTCGCTCGAGGACGCGAAGCCCATCCTCACGGTGCTGACGGAGCCGGCGGCCGCGCTGGAAGGGGCGTAGCCGCGCGCGGGACGGCTCAGGACATGCCGGCGTGCGTCTGGGCGGAGGACTCGGCCGCGGGGGACTGCTGCGGCGCCAGGGCGGTGCGCTGCAGCCAGCCCGCGAGCCCCAGGAGCACCAGGCCCGACGTGCGCAGCGTGCGGAGCAGCTCCGCGTTCTGCGCCGCGTCTCCGGGCAGCAGGGGCGCCAGCCACCCGCGGGCGTCGTAGAAGAGCCACATGGCGCCGGAGATGCCCATGGCCCACCACACCCAGGCCAGCCGTCCGCCGCGCAGCATGTACGCGACGCCCAGGATGGGGGCCACCAGCAGGATGGTCGTCATGTCGGCCAGCGTCGACGCCAGGCTGATGACGGCGGACATGGTGCTGATGGCGTCCGTGCCCAGGTGGCGGACCTCGGTGGCCAGCACGGGCACGCCCACGGCCAGCGCGGCCACGGCCGTCCCCACCCACAGCGCGTTGGAGCGGAAGCTGGACGGCGGCTGGAGTCCGGACTGCCGGTACGTCATCGCCAGCAGGATGAGCGCGTACGTCGTGCTGATGTTCGCCAGCACGACGACCAGCATGCGGACGGGCAGCAGCGGTGACTGTGTGAAGGGCACGTCCGGCACCGCGTGGAGCCAGTAGCTGCGCAGCGCGGTGCTGACCAGCGACAGGAGCGCGCCCGCGGCCAGGCCGCCCCACACCTTGCGCAGGTAGTCACCCTGGGCGAACGAACGGGCCGCCGCCAGCGTCCCGAGCACGGCCAGCACGCCGCTGCCCCAGCCGGCGATGTCATGCACGAGCGAGAGCGAACGCGGCGCGTCCAGCGCGGAGGCCGCCGCGAAGGCGTGCGCCAACTGGAGCACGAGCACCGCGCCGAACCAGGGCACGATGCTTCCGGCCGCACGGCCCGTCGAATGAGCGCTCATCGCAGCTTCTCCAAGGATGCGGAAATCTCCGCGAGGATGACCTTCGCGTGCAGGGCGCCGATGAAGGTGTTCAGCATGGGCTTGAGGCCTTCGAGCAGCTGCGGAAGGTCTTCTCGCTTGAGCTGCTCGGGGGGCCGCTTGAGGGTCCGCAGGGCGGCGGTCTGGATGGCCATCTTCGCGGTGAACCCGCCGAGGAGCGGTTCCAGGTGTCGCACGAGCGTGTCGTGCCAGCCGGCGAGGGAGGTCTGGGAGGACGAAGGTAGAATCGCGCCACCTCCTGGTGGAAACCTGGAGCGTAGGCAGATTCCAGCCCGCACACGAGGGGCACACCCTGTCTGGCCATGCGGATTCCCTCTCGTTATACAGGTTTTTCTTTGAGAGCATGGAGTTGAGCCGGGCCCGGCGGGCGGGAGCTGTCGTGCTGACTGTTTTTCCCGGAGGTGACGCGCCGGGGTCGACCCCTAGAATGCGCCGGCTCGTTTCGCGAGAACCCATGAACGCCCCACACCTTCGCGATGCCCCGTCGCCCTCCGTGACAGCCGTCCCCCGTCCGCATGCCGTTCGAGCGCCCGCGCCGCGGAGATACTGGGACTGGCTCAAGATGGGGCTGGGGGCCCTGCTGGCCCTGTGGGGGGCGAACATCGGCTTCGTCGGCGCGCTGGGCGTGATGGTGGGCGCCGTGCAAAGCGTCTCGCCGGACGAGGGAAAGACGACCGCGGATGGCGTGGGCATCCTGCTGATAGCGGCGGTGTTCGTCGCCGTGGGCCGCTTCGCGTGGAAGAAGGGGCTGTCTCCCTTCCGGACCGCGCGCCGCCGCGAGCAGTTGCTGGGCTTCATCCGCGCGCAGACGCGCATCCGCGTCAGTGACGTGGCCTCGCAGCTCCGGCTCCCGGAGGAGGAGGTCGCGGCGATGCTCACCACGCTCATCGCCCGTCACGAGGTGGACCTCGTCTACCTCGCCGACTCGCGCGTTTACCTCCACCGCGAAGCTTTGGAGCGGGGGAAGAATGTCGCCCGCCGTTGTCCTTCGTGTGATGCCCCCGTGAGCGCGGAGGCCGTCCAGCCGGGGGACAAGGTGGTTTGCCCCTACTGCGCTGCGCCATTCCTCGTGACATAGGACAACAGATCTTCCCTTGCGGTGCGTTCGGGTTGCCGGGACCCTGAATCTTTGGCAATCGGGAGGCGCACAGCGCCGTAGTGGCTCCGTCATTCGACGAGATGCCAGGTCATCCAGGGGAGGTCCGATGAGGAAAGTATTCGGAGCGGTAGCACTGGCCGCGTTCACCGGCTGCGCGACCACGCAGGAAGCCCAGAAGCCGGAGACACCGCCCGCCGTCGAAGCGGCGAAGGTGGAAGCTCCCGCCGAACAGCCGAAGCTTCAGGTTCCCGTGGATTACTACAAGCTCGACAACGGCTTGAAGGTGGTCCTCTCGCGCGACAGCTCGGCGCCCAAGGCCGTCGTCGCCGTCTATTACAACATCGGCTTCCGCATCGAGCCGAAGGACCGCACCGGGTTCGCGCACCTGTTCGAGCACATGATGTTCCAGGGCTCGACGAACCTCGGGAAGATGGAGTTCATCCGCCTCATCCAGAAGAACGGCGGCGTGCTCAACGGCTCCACCCGCTTCGACTTCACCAACTACTTCGAGGTCGTCCCCTCCAACACGCTGGAGCCCATCCTCTGGGCCGAGGCCGACCGCATGCGCGGGCTCGACGTGACGGAGGAGAACCTGAAGAACCAGCAGGGCGTGGTGATGAACGAGGTGAAGGTCAACGTCCTCAACCAGCCCTATGGCGGCTTCCCGTGGCTGGACATGCCGCAGGTGGCGAACAGCAACTGGTACAACGCCCACAACTTCTACGGCGACTTGAAGGACCTGGAGGCCGCCTCGCTGGAGGACGTGCGCGCCTTCTTCAAGACGTACTACGCGCCCAGCAACGCCGCGCTGGTCATCGTCGGTGACTTCGAGCCGGAGCAGGTGAAGGGCTGGATTCAAAAGTACTTCGGGCCGCTGCCCAGCGTGGCGCAGCCGTCGAAGCCGGACATCTCCGAGCCCCGCCAGACGAAGGAGAAGCGCCACGACAAGCAGGACAAGCTGGCCCAGCGTCCGGCGCTCGCGGTGGGCTACCACATGCCCGACGTGGGGACGCCCGAGTACTTCGCCATGGCGCTGGTCGACGAGGTCCTCCTGCGCGGCAACGACAGCGCGCTCTACCAGCAGCTCGTGCAGAAGAAGGGCCTGACGGGTGAGGTCTCCGGCGGGGTGAACCAGCTGGGCAACCACTGGAACTACAACGGCCCCATGCAGTGGACCGCGTACTTGTTCCATGACGCGGACACGACGACGGAGACCCTCCTCGCGGAGATCGACGGCGTGGTGGCGCAGCTGCAGAGCCAGCCCATCGACGCGGCGACGCTGGAGCGGGCGCGGGTGAAGGCGCGCTCGCGGCTGTATGGCCAGCTGGAGGGCTTCCTCGGCTTCGGCCGGGCGGACCTGCTGGCGTCCTTCGCGCTCTTCTTCGATGACCCGGCGCGCATCAACCGGCTGGAGACGGAGCTGATGAAGGTGACGCCGGAGCTCATCCAGAAGACGGCGAAGGAGTATCTGCGCCGTGAGAACCGCACCGTGTTGACGGTGACGCCCGCCGCGGCGACCGCCACCAAGACGCAGGCCCCCTGAGGACACGCACCCATGACCACGCACTCAATTCGCACCCGCCTTGTCGCGCCCGCGCTGATGGTGCTCGGGATGCTGTCCACGCCTGCCTTCGCGGCCGCTCCCGCCCCGGCGCCCACCAAGGAAGCGCCTCCGGCCGCCGCCGCGCCCAAGCCCTTCAAGGTCCCCGTCCGCACGGAGTTCAAGCTCGACAACGGGCTGGAAGTCTCGCTGCTGCCCTACGGCGACATGCCGAAGGTCGCCATCCAGCTGGCCATCGACACCGGCAACATCCACGAGAAGGCCACGGAGACGTGGCTGGCGGACCTGACCGGCAAGCTGCTGTCGGAGGGCACCACCACCCGTTCCGCGGAGCAGATTGCCCAGGCGGCCGCGCAGCTGGGTGGTTCGCTCAACATCGGCACGACGATGGACCAGACCTTCGTCGGCCTGGAGGTCCTCTCCGAGTCGGCGCCGGACGCCGTGGCCCTCATCGCGGACGTCATCCAGAACCCGGCCTTCCCGCCGGCGGAGGTCGAGCGCGTCAAGGGAGACCTCGTGCGGGAGATGGCCATCTACAAGAGCCGGCCGGGCACGCTCGCCGACGAGCGGCTGCTCCAGTCGCTCTACGGTGACCACCCGTATGGCCGCTACTTCCCGCCGGAGGCGCAGCTCAAGGGCTACACGCCGGAGGCCGTCCGCGCGCACTACGACGCCAACATCGGCGCGGCCCGGGCGCGGCTGTACGTCGTCGGCCGGTTCGAGTCGGCGTCGGTGGAGAAGGCCATCCGGGCCGCGTTCACCGGCTGGAAGGCCGGCCCGGCGCGGCTCCAGAACGTGCCCAAGCAGAAGGTGGCGAAGGCGGTCCAGTTCATCGACCGCCCCGGCTCGGTGCAGTCCACGGTGCGCGTGGCGGTGAAGGGCCTGCCGCCCTCCAGCCCGGACTACGTCAAACAGACGGTGCTGAACACGCTGCTCGGCGGCTACTTCAGCTCGCGCATCACCGCGAACATCCGCGAGGCGAAGGGCTACACGTATTCGCCCTACAGCGACGTGTCCACGCACCTGGAGGATGCCTACTGGGTGCAGAACGCGGACGTGACGACGGCCGTCACGGGCGAGTCGCTGAAGGAAATCCTCAAGGAGGTGGCCACCCTGCGCAAGACGCCGCCGCCCGCCGACGAGCTGAGCGCAGTCCAGAGCTACCTGGCGGGCTCCTTCCTGCTCCAGAACTCGTCGCGCGGCGGCATCATCAACCAGCTCCGCTTCGTGGACCTGCACGGCCTGCCGGATTCGTATCTGCAGAACTACGTGCAGTCGGTGATGGCCGTCACGCCGGAGCAGGTGCAGCAACTGGCCGCGAAGATGCTGGCGCGTGAGGCGATGACCTTCATCGTCGTGGGCGACCAGAAGGTGGTGGCGCCGCAGCTGAAGGTCGTGTCCCCCGCGCTGAAGTAAGTCCCGGGAGGGCGGGGGCCACACCTGGGCCTCCGCCTTCTTCCCCTGTTGTCCCTACCCGGGGCGGGCCGTGACGCCGTCCGGGTAGAGTGACTCGGGGGCGAGCTGGCACGTGTGCCGGACGTAGTGCTCGAACCAGTCCAGAAACGTCGTGAAGGTGGCGCCGTGGGCCGTCTGCCGTTCGGCCCAGACGAACTGCCCCGAGTCCTGGAACTGGGCCCACGTCAGGTCGCCCATGTGGTTGAGGACGATGGCGGGCGCCGTCAACGCACCTCCGCTCGCCGCGACACACCACTGCGCATCCCGGGGCAGCACGTCACAAGCCGCGAGCGCGTAGAGGTGCGTGGTGGACAGGAGGCGGTTGCCCTGCGCCACGTCCGCGGGAATGCGGACCCAGCGCGTCTCTTCCAGCACCTCGTCCGGTGAGTACACCCGGAAGTTGGCGGGCAGGGGCGTCCAGGCGCCGCCATCATCCCAGTCGCGGAACTCGACGCGCGCGAAGGCGCAGCGCCGCCAGAATTCGCGGAGCCCCGCGGGCAGCACGGGCCTTCCGTTGGACGACGGGATGCCGAGCAGCTCCGGCACCAGGTCGATGTCTTCGTCCGGTACGGGAGGGCCCAGGACGAGCCTTCCGCCAAACCCCTTCGCCCAGGCTTCCACGCTCTCCAGCAACTCCCGGTAACGCGATTGCAGCGCTTGCTCGTGCATGGGCCGCAGCCTAGGTCTGGAGCATTGAGAGTCCAGGTGCACCGTGCCTTGATGCGCGGCCATGTCCCTGCTCGATGATTTGCTCAAGAAAGGCTCGCTCCACACGCCCTGTGGCACCATGGCGAAGCGGGCCGCGCTCAAGGCGAAGCTGACGAACTCCGGTGCCACGGAGGTGGTGTCCGGAGACCTGAAGCTCTCCGAGGGTGATGACCGCGTCCTGGAAGCGTCACGCGTCGTGGTGAAGGGGAACCTCGTCCTGGAGGACCAGTCCCGGCTGCTCGTCGCGGGTGACCTGGAGGTGGAGGGCAGCATCATCCACGAGGGCTTCGACTATGCGCTGCTCTTCACGGGCGGCGCGCTCTCCGCGAAGAACCTGCTCTTCCACGGCGAGCTGGTGTCGCTGGGCCCCATCACCGTGCAGGAGGTGGCGTGGACCTACTACAACGACTACTCGACCTACGCGGATGCCCTGAAGGCGAGAATCGTCGTGGCGGATGACCGCTTCGATGCCGTGGATGACGTGCGGGCGGACCACCGCCTGGACGGACACAGCAGTGTCATCGGTCCGGAGCTGGCGAAGCTGCTGAGCGCGGACGTGGTGAGCCAGGACGGAAGCTGGTCCTACGAAGATGTCGCGAAGCGGCTTCTTCGCAAGCGGCCGCTGCTGCGTTGAGCGCCATGGACTGCGCGTGGCAACGCACTACCGTGCGCGCACCAGGGCTCGTCCTGGTCCGTGGTTGGAGTTCGCATGGCGAAGACGTCGAGTGAGAGCTCGGTGTCGTCGCCTACAACCACGACGAGACCTTCGGGCTTCCTCGGTTGCTGGGCACGAATCACGCCAAGCACTTCCGGGACTTCTCGACGCACATCGTCACCGTCATCGACGATTTCAGATGCGCTCGTGAGCGCCCCTTCGTGAAGGGGGCGCCCTTGGACTCCGCGTCGCCGTGACTCAGAGGCAGTTGCCCAGGCCTTCGTAGAGGGTGGTCTGGGTGCGCGGCAGCGTGGCGTAGAGCGGCGACGTGCCCGCGAGCGCCATCAGGAACTGCTGAATCGTGGTGCGCGGGGCGACAGGCACCTGGCAGGCCCAGGTCCGCGCATCCACCGTCACCGCGCCCGTCGCCGGGTCGACTTCCTCGTTGCTGGCGGCGAACACCCAGACGCACTGGCCAATCCGGCCCGTCAGGGCATTCACGGAACAGCGGAAGCGCAGTAACTCGATGTTGCTGTATTCGCCCTCGCAGAACGTGTCGCCACAGATGTCATCGAAGTTCTGCTTCAGGGAGGCCCGGAGCTGGTACCACGCCTCGATGTCCGCCTCCGACGTCAGGTAGGCGGAGACGTCCACATACGAGTTGGCGACGGTGGTCCCGGACGCCAGGGCGGACATTGGTGCAAGGAAAGACAGACTCAGGGCGGCAATGGAAAACGGGGAGGAGAGGGTCATGCGGCCTATTTAGCCCTTCCTCCACGTTCGCGAATCCACTCCCCATGGGCCGACACGGAGTTTTGACTGCAATCTGATAGGAATTCTCCATTCCTGGCACCCCGGCCGAAGCCCAGACTTTGTAGGCCTGGGCCTCGGCCGGGGGAGGGCCGCCTCAGTCCTTCTTCAGCTGGAGGAGCTCCCAGCCGCCGTCCGGATGGAGATTCATCGGGTTCGCGGTGCCGACGTAGAGCGCCTTCTTGTCGCTCACCAGCGTGCGAACGCCGTAATTCGTGTCATTGCCCAGGCCCCTCAGGGACTCCGCCACCGCGCTCTTGTTGCGGTTCCCGAAGCGGAAGAGGTCCGCCCCTGGCTTCGGCAGCGCGATGTTGAGCAGCCGGAGGTAGTCATGGTGGGCCCGGCGCGCGTCCTCGACGGAGCTGACGTCGGCGGCGAGCTCGGGCGGGGCCATGGGCGGCAGGGGGCCGTTGCCAATGGCCTCTTGCAGTCCCACGAGCGCCAGCTGGCTCCAGTCGAACGTGCCCAGGTACAAGTCATTGTTGTAGACGTTGAACGCCCAGGTGTAGGCGTTGAAGAAGTTCCCCAGGCCGGAGGAGCCCCAGCGCGGGTCGGGGTTCTTCAGGCGGTTGCGGTGGGCCGCGTCGAATTCGATGGTGTAGCCCTTCGCGTAGCGCGAATAGGTGGGCAAGTACTTCTCGCCGTAAATCACGCGCACCTTCTCGTCCTCGTTGCCCAGCTCGTCGCTCTGGAAGACGGACGTGGAGCGGTGGGTTCCCAGCGCGGTGTTCAGCAGCTCGAGCCAGCCGAGGCTGCCGTCGCCGTCCGCGTCCAGGTCCACCAGGCCCGCGGCATGCGCGCCCAGCGCCACCGACGTGGCCAGGAAGGGGACGTGCATCGTGCCCCAGTAGAGCCGGCCTTCAAATGACGCCACCGCGCCGCCGCCCGTGACGGCCGCGGCCAGCAGGTCCGGCTCGTAGTCGCGGATGTCCCAGACCTTGTCCCACTTGCGGGCGTCCCTGTCATTCAGCCCGTGGTGCTCCAGGCGGGGGCTGCGCCACACGCCGGCGAAGCGCGCCGTCTGCGGCGACCGGGCGCTGCCGGTGTTGAAGGTGGGCCACGTCGTCACGTAGATGCGGCCGGCGTGCTCCACCAGGTTGGCCACCTCCGCGTCCGTCTTGCCCACGACCTCGAAGTTGAAGAGGACCGCGGGGTTGCTGGACTTCCAGCCACGCCACCGGAGGACGGCGCCGCCCGGCGAGTTGCCCTGCACGTCGCTGTACGCCACGCCCGTGTAGAGCGCCCCGCGGACGTTCACCCACTCGCGGATGTTGTTGTACTGCGGGATGTTCTTCGCCCCGAGGAAGCCTCCCGTCTCCGAATCGAACGCGAACAGGTTGATGCCCGAGATGACGCTGGGACCCGCCAGGAAGACGACGCCGTTCTCCGCGCCCGCGGAGCGCAGGCCCAAGGTGGTGCGCCGCAGCAGCTCCGCCCAACCCGGAAGGCTTTCGTTGAGGGAGGTGAGCTCGTGGTTGCGGAGGTCGTAGCGCTGCAGGTTCGGCGGGCGGAAGTCACCCGTGCCGGATTGGCTGTCGCCGAACTCGCATACCCAGTAGGGGTTCTGCTCGGGCGTGGTGAAGCCGAGGAAGCCCTGCTGCACCAGGCACAGCGTGTTGGCCACCGTTCCGAAATACAGGGACTTGTCCGCCTTGGCCAACCCCCAGACGTAGGCCTGGTTGCGCTTGGGCTGCGTGCCCGGCTCGCAGGGCGGCTGGCTGATGGGGCCGCCAATGGAGGAGAAGCACTCGTCCACCTCCGCCTTCGCCAGCAGCTTCCGCTCCAACTCGGGACGGGTCCAGATACCCTTGTCACCGTTGATGATGAAGCGCTCGTAGGTCCAGAACTTCACCAGGCTCAGGGGGGACAGGCCGCCCGCGCCCGTCATGGGGTACATGTCCAGCTCCCACGCGGCGTCCTTCTCCATCGGAACCCTGGGCAGGTCCGCCCCCAGGGGCTCCGCCTGCGAGTCCGCACCTGCCTGCTCGAGCTCCATGTCCTCGGGCTGTGGCGCGGCGCCGCACCCCGTGACGACCCACATGCCCACTGCGCCCGCCATTGCCTTCCACCCGTAACGCATCACTGTCTGCCCCCATGTGCCGCCACGGCCTGCCCTGGACCTCGTGATGCCCGCTGTAGGCAGTCACGCATCCATCGTGGGCGGCCATGAGCAATCGGAGTGCCGCTCCAAAGGTGTCGGTGGGAAGATTCGCGTCCCCGTCGCGGGGGCAGGCGAGCACGGCGCTCGCGCCCCCGGGAACAGGTGCGATGGTGTCTGGTCAATGCCCGCGCCGCGTGCCGGCAGTGGTCGTCGCTTCTCACCGGGGGCGTTTTGACACCCCAGGGAGGGCATTTCTCGTGGAGTCATGGGACGCGCTGCGTGCACAGCGCGGTCCCTTGCCTTCATCTGGTCATGGCAGGAAGGCGCCCTTCACCGCGTCGAGCAGCGGATTGGCGCCGGTCTGCGGATTGGTGCATCCCTGGTTGATGGTCCAGATGATGGTGCCTCCGTAGCCGTTGTCATGGGCGAAGGCGCCCTTGGCGGCAATGGCTTGCGGTGAGTCATACGAAATCCACCGCACCGTGCCGTCCTCCACGGGGACGTCGAAGGTGACGTAGCTGGCCTTCGCCGCTTCGTCCCAGTGGTAGACGCCCGTCGCCGACAGCTGGAGAATCTTGCTGTATGTGAAGGAATTGTCGCTGCCCACGTAGTCGGACCAGTCCGTGTACGGCTGATACGGGCCGGTGATGTTCCGCCACGCCATGCCATAGAACGGGATGCCCATGCCCAGCTTGCTCTTGGGGATGCCCGCGTTGGCCCAGGCGCTGAGGCTGGCGGACACAGACGTGGGGTGGTTGCCCGACTCTCCCGTGAGCGCGGAGGTGTACCAGGACAACCAGCCGCCCCAGGGGCCCGTCATCTCGTAGGTCATCACGTTCATCTGGTCCAGGTGGGGGACCAGGTTGGTGAACCACGGGTCCGCATCCTCGGGGAAGTTGCTGTTGACCCATCCGATGGGCATGGTGAGCAGCATCTGCGGCCGGGCCGCGCGCAGCGCCTGTATCAGCGCGAGCAACGCCGGCTTGTCCACCTGTTCCACCGGCTCCCAGTTGAGGTCCAGGCCGTCATAGCCAAAGGTATCCACCGCGTTGAGCAGGTTCTGGACGAACCGGGCGCGATTCGCGTTGGACGCCGCGCCCACCCAGCCGTCGTGCTCACCTGCGCCGCCCACCATGATGATGGCCTTGCGTCCGGCCGCGTGCGCCCGCGTGGACAGCGTCCGCGCGATGGCCGGGCCGTTCGAGTTGTCGAACTGGGTGTTCACCGTCCCATCCGGATTGGGAGTGACGCGGCCGACGAGGATGTGCGTGAGCGCGGAGAAGTCCACCTTCTCCGGCGGGTACAGGTCCGAGTTCCAGCCGGTGTAGTAGCCCGACACCCACTTGCCGCTCGGCGGCGGCGCGCTCTGGACGGTGACGGTGGCCACCGCCGACTTCGTGGGGGCGGCCTGGCTCGTCGCCACCACGCGGTACGTCCCCGCGGTGGACGGGGCGGTGTACAGGCCCGCCTGGGTGATGGTGCCTCCTGCCGCGCCCTCCTGCACGGACCACGTCACCGCCGTGTTGGTGCTGCCCGTCACCGTGGCCGTGAAGGCCTGCGTCCCCCCGGCCGGAACCGTGGCGGAGGAGGGGTTGATGGCCACTCCCACCGGCGGAGGCGGCTCGGCCATGCGCACGCCCAGCTCGTCGAAGTAGAGCGTGGGCAGGCTCAATCCCTGGCCTTCCTGGAGCACCAGGCCCGTCAGTCGTGCCCCCTGCGGCGCCAGGACGGAGATGGGAACGGTGCACGTCGTCCAGGTATTGGCGCGGATACGGCCTCCGGTGCAGTAGGGCCCCAGCTCGGTACCGGGCGTGATGCCGCCGTTCACCACGGCCCGGGCCAGCACCACCGCGTTGTTGCCGGACGTCCCGCCATGCACGCTCAGGGTGAGCGTCATCCCCGCGTTCGAGGTGAGCGGCGATGTATTGAAATACAGCGCCTCTCTGGAGCGCATCGTCACGGAGATGGAGTAGCGCCCCGCCGCGACGGGGGATGTGTTGGTGAGGGAGTGGGGGGCCCAGGAGTAGTCCTGCCACGGTGCTTCCATGGCGTCGCGGTAGATCCAATTCGTCGTGACGGAGACCCGCTCGGGGGGAACGCCTTCATCCCGGTCAACCACTGCCGCGGGAGGCCTTGCTTCCGCCTGGGCGGCCCAAGCCGCGCTGCCGCCAGAAGCCAGGACCAAGGCCGTCCATGAAACCCACCATACGACCAACCGGTTCATTCGCTTCTCCTGTCGAGGCCCGTTGGAATTCCTCGCTCATACACGGCGAGCCGTGCTACACGGCTCCATTGCCTGGCTGAGATTGACGGGCCTCGGGCAACCTGGGTGAGGAGCCCTTCATGGCAAAGCCCTCCCCAAGGTCGCCTCAATGACTTTCAATGCAACAGTCGAAATGTGTTTGTCTGGGGGATGTCTCGGACTCTGCATCCGAGCGCCAAGGGGCGCCTTCCGGGACCAGGGAGGCGGTGACATTCCCTCAGTCGGCCCGGCGCAGCCACTGCTTTCGAACAGGGTCAGGCGCGGTCGCCTCGTTCCGGGATGTATTGATGGTGAGTTGTATTTGTATGTCTATTGCTGCCGGCGGCCCGGGTGGCCAGAGCGTGGGCGAGCCGTCTGGCCACCCGGGCATCACGTCAGTGTTGCGGCTCCATCCGTGGGGCGACGGCGAGCGGTGGCGCCGATTTCAGGGGGATGAAGACCAGTTGCGTCTGGCCTTGTGTCCAGCTCGAATTATAGACGAAGACGGTGACGCTGCCCGGCGTGGTGGCCCGGAAGTAGAAGCGGCCCTGGGCCTGGGGGTTCGCCAGGTCGAGCGTCGTCACCGCGGGACCCGCGCAAGCGGAGTCCGCGTAGAACTGGATGCCGGGGGAGGCAGGGCCCGCTGAAGTGATGTTGAAGGTCGTCGTGGAGGCGACGGCCAGGTTTCCGCTCGAATCCTGGGTCTGGACGATGAGCGGGCCGGAGCAGAGTCCCACGGGGACCTGCCGCGGCGGCGTGAGGAAGGCAAGACTCGCGGCGGGACCCGCGAGCACATCCACGGCGAAGGTGGAGCCGGGGAGGGTGGCCGGGTCATACCCCGCGCCGGTGATGATGTTGGAGTGAATGACATTGGCCGTACCCAGGTCCGAGATACCGGCCTGGTAGACGTAGCCATTCGTCACACCGTCGAAGTGGATCAGGTTGTCCACGACCTGGATGCGCGTCTGCACCGCCGGAGGGTTTTCATTCTCGTCGCCCTGGGACAGGTAGACGCCGATGTCGTTGTTGAACAGTTGGTTGCCTTGAATGATGATGTTCGAGGACAACGGGCCTCCGTACAGCGCCCCCCCGTAGACGAGGATGCCGTTTGCCACGCCGTCGCCGGTGTAGGAATGCCCGGAGATGCTGTTGTTGACGATCTGGCCGGTGGCGCCCAACCCGACCTGGACTCCTGACTGGGCGATATTGCCAATGGGCCCCGAACCCACGAACCGGTTCGCGGTGATGTTCACCGAGACGTTGCCAGTCGCCACGACTCCGGCCTTCTGGTAGCCCAGCAGGAGGCTGTTCTGCACACCGACGAACTGAATCGGGCCCAGGGAGTCCTGATTGCGAATCAAGACGCCAACACCCTCCTGGCAGCCTCCGGTTCCGTCTCCCTGCCGGATGTTGAAGATCTGAGTGCTGATGACGGAGCCGGAAGCATTGTCGAACCGAATCCCGGCGAGTGTGTCGTCGCCCGCGTCGCAGACGTTTGAAAGATTCATCATCATGAGCCTGAGATTGACGTAGAACGCGCTGCTGCCGCAGTTGCGCGCGATGGGACCGGTGAAGTGGCTTCCTGGCGGGTCCAGCGCGATAACGAAGTGCCCCGCCCCATCCAGGACGTACCCATCCGGAATGAGCAGGGTGGAGTAGGTGGCGCAGGTGCCCGCCAGCGTCAGAACGTTTCCGTTCTGGATGACAGGGCAGGGAATGTACCCGCATGTGGCGTCCTGGAAGCCCTCTTGGGGAGACGCCGTGCTCAGCGCTGCTGTGTGGATGTCCTCAGTCGGGCTGCTGTGGACCTCTTCGTGACTGGGTTCCTCGCCCGAGCACCCCACGACTGCCAGTGCAAGGGTTCCAACCAGGAGGCTTCCGAAACATCGCCATCGATTTCGACTCATACAGTTTCCTCTCTCCGAGCGGGTGCTCGGTGAGAAGGAATCGATAGTGTGAAGTTGTGCAGCGCAATATGGACTCCACGGATGGCGGTGGTGCTGGATGTGGACAGTCCCCCCTGCTCGGGTCCTGGTGAGATGTCCAGATGGGGGTGGATGTGATTGGGGGGCAACGGAATGCGGGGAGGAGAAGGTAGGATGATGCCCCGTGCGCCGGGCCAGGGCGTGGCGCTGGGGGCGTGGCGCTGGGGGCGTGTCTCTCGGCCAGGCCGCATGGGCATGGGGGACAGGAGCCCGGCAACGCTTGACGCGGTGGCGCCAGTGTCCACGTCGCGCAGTCAACGGGAAGGATGCCCTGGAGGGGGGCTCGCCGGAAGGTCCGCTGACGCGTTGCATGGAAGGCAGGTTCCTCGCGCCACCGGGAGGCACCCGGTAATGTTTCGAATTCCTGTCCCGCCTGGAGGATGCCGTGATGAGTCCCTTGGACACGCTGAGCCCCTGGCGCCTCGCGGGCCTCTTGATGCTGGTGGCCACGACGGGGTGTCTCCCTGAGGACCCGTTGCCCATCCACCTGGAGCCCTCCGCGTCGGCGCGGGTGATGGTGGTGCTGCCGCGCACGCTGGCGTCCGGGTCCGTCACGGAGGTCCGCGCCACGCTCACGCCCGTGGAGGGGGAAGAGGCGGGCGCGGTGCTGTCTGGCGGCGACGGTCTGTGGCAGGGGCTGGTGCGACGGATTGCCTCTGGACGGGAGGCTGAGGCGAGTGCCACCGTCCGAGGCGATGGCGGTGAGGTCCTGGCGCACATCGATGTCCCGAACGTGGGCCTGGACGCACACCGGACGGCGCTGGTCGTCCTGCTTCCGCGAGCCACCGTTTCCGGCGTGCCCGGAGCGCCCTTCATCGACGCGGTGCTGGGCTCGTTGGCGGAGGTCCGGCCCGAAGGGGAGGTGGCGCTGCGCGCGGTGGCGGAGGCCGCGTCCGGGAATGGGGCGCTCACGTATGCCTGGCGGGCCTCGGCTGGAAGCTTCAGTGACGCCAGCGCCGTGGCGCCCGTCTGGACGGCGCCGGATGTGTCCGGCTTCGTCACGTTGACGCTCCAGGTGACGAACGCGGTGGGCCTGGGGGCCACGCTGGACTTCCCCGTGCGGGTGGCCCGGGACCATGGCTTCGGCGCGGACGGCGCGGCCGCCTTCAATCGCTGGCCGCTGATGGTGGAGCTGGGCTCCCTCCCTTCCGGCGAGGTCCAGTACGGCGACGCCCTCCAACTCCTGGCGGAAGGCCGGGACGAGGACGGAGACACGCTCACCTACGCGTGGACGGCCACCTGCGAAGGCACCTTTGACGACGCGAGCGCGCGGTCGCCTCGCTTCAAGCCGGCCACGCCGCCCTCGGGGGCCTGTGGTGCGTGCCAGTTCCACGTCACGATGCGGGATGACCGTGGCGGTGAGCACGTCGGCTCGGTGGACGTGTGTGTGGTGCAGCGGCTGCCGCCCATCATCGTCTCCACGGCTCAGTCGCGGACGGAGGCACTGGGCGCGGAGCCCGTTCTGCTCCAGGCGGTGGCGGAGGACCCTCGCGGCGAGGCCCTCACCTTCCAGTGGTCCGCGAACACCGGCCTCCTGGGAACCGCCACTCAGGACGGGACGCGGGGCGAGGTGCCCTGGTCCGCGCTGTCCTGTATCCCGGCGGACGTGGAGCCTTCCGTGCGGCTCACCGTCACGAATGTCTCGGGGATGAGCGCGACGCACGTGTTCCGGATTCGTTGGGACGACCGGCGCTGTGGGGCGTTTCCTCCCTGCTCCGCCCGGTGGGAGAACGTCCGCGTGACGCTGACGGCGGACTGCACGACGGAGGGCACGCTGTACATCCCGGATGGAGTCACCTTCGACGGCGCCGGACACGTGGTGACGGCGGTGGACCCCGAAGGCGGCCGCTTCCAGGGGGCGGTGCTCCGCAACCGGGGAGACACGGCCCACGTCCACGACGTGACGGTGGAGGCGCGCGGCCTGTCGGAGCTGGCGTGTGACGCGGGCGAGGCTGGCCTCGCGGGCATCCGTTTCATGGGGGCGAGTGGCTCCGTCACCGACAGCGAGGTGCGCGCGCTGCATCAGGATGAGGGCCGGGGCGCCTGCCAGGAGGGCGTGGCCATCGAGGTGCGAAACGCCCAGGACGCGTCCCGCGTGGACCAGGTGGAGGTCCTGCGCAACCACGTCGTGGGCTACCAGAAGGCGGGCATCGTGGCCTCGGGCCGGGTGGACGTGGCCGTGGAGGACAACGTGGTGGAGGGCGGCGCTCCGTCGGCCATCATCGCCAGGAATGGCATCCAGCTGAGCTTCGGTGCCACGGGACAGGTGCTGGGCAACCGCGTCACCGGCAACGTCTATACGGGGACCGGCTATGTGGCGGCCGGCATCCTCGTCGCGGGTGGGGCCTACTACGGCGGCCTGGTGTGCGAGGACGTCCTCATCCAGGGCAACACACTGGAGGCGAACGACATTGGCATCGACCTGTCGCAGGCGGAGGCGGACGGCGGGCCGCTGGCGCAATCCTCACGGCTGCTCGTGGTGGAGAACACGTTGAGCCACCACGTGGTGGCGAACGGCATGCCGTACCAGGCGGCCATCTCGGACCTGGGCGGGGCCAACGTCATCAGCCGCAACCGCATCAGTGGCGCGGGCTATGCCAGGGAGACCCTGCCGGGCGCTACCTTCGACGTGGACGTGGTGGCGGACGCGGCGGCGCAGGTGGCCTTCCTGACACCCCAGCAAGACGTGGCGGCGGGCGCGTGCTCCGAGGCGTTGGTGGTGCAGAGCCAGGACGCCATGGGCAATCTGTCCGCCCTGGCTTCGTCCCTGCTGGTGGTGGAGGCGGAGGGGAACGTTGGAGGAGTGACCTTCTTCCGGAACGCGGCGTGTACGCAGGCCCTGGTGCCTCTGAATGGCAGCGGCGCCATGGACCTGGAGGGACCGCAGCAGGAAGCGGTGTTCTATTTCCGCGCGGAACAGGCAGGGGCCCTGGAGGTGCGGGTGCGAGGCGACGGGGTGAGTGCCTCCCAGATGCACGTGGTGCGTTAGACGGGACGGAGTGCGTCGAGGCATTGAATAAGCCATTGCCGTGGCCGTCGCGTTGCTCGTGGCCCCGGGCCTGTCTGGCTTCTGTCTCTGTCGTAGACTCCGTGGGATGGAAGGGGCCAAAATCACTTCTATTTCCACTGGTTCGTCATGACTCCGATTCCCTTCGGGCCTGCGTACACCCTCCAGACAGCACGAACCCTGCTCCGCTGCTGGTCACCCGCTGACGCCGCGCGTGCGCTCCGCGCCATCGACGCCAGCCGCGACCACCTGCGCCCCTGGTTGGACTGGGCGCGGCACTACCCCATCAGCGTGGAGCAGCAGGCCGCCGTCCTGCGGCGCTTTCGCGGGAGCTTCGACCTGGGACAGGACTTCACCTATGCCGTGTTCGACCGGGGTGGGACGGAGGTCCTGGGCGGCTGCGGGCTGCATCCCCGCGTGGGCGAGGGGGGCCGGGAGATAGGGTATTGGATTGCGGCCCAGCACACCGGTCAGGGGCTCGCGACCGAAGTAGCGGCGGCGCTCGTCCGGGTCGCGTTCGAGCTGGATGGCCTGCGCCGGGTGGAGATTCACTGCGACCCGCTCAACGTGCCGAGCGTCGCGGTGGCCCGCAAGCTGGGCTTCACCCACGAAGGCACCCTGCGACAGCGCCTCCAGGCCGCTGACGGCTCGTGGCGCGACATCATGCTCTGGACCCTCCTGGCGGAGGACTACCGGTCGAGCCCCGCCGCCGCGAGCAACCTGGAAGCGTTCGACGTGCTGGGGCAGAAGCTGCTGTAGGCCCTCTGCTCAGGGGGCCGGCGTCGTGTCGGCGCCCGAGCTGCTCGGGACCGGCGCGTCAGGGGCCTTGTCCTCGCGCTCCGGCTCTCCTTCCAGCGGTTCATTCGCGGGCTGGCGAATCAAGACGCCCACCCTCGCGTTCCGGGGCGAGCCCAGGTCGACAGCGCCTCCTGGGATACCCAGTTGCACGTAGCCGCAGCCGAACAGCGCGAAGAGCGGAATGATGGCCAGACGGCGCATGGGCGGACCTCCGTGAGCGACGGGCGTATTCAACCGCGTGCCGTGTGTGGGATTCCAGGGCCGCGGTGAGGGCGTGTCGAGCGGCACACGGGGCCCACGCCGGGTGGTGACTGCGAACACCAGGCAGGTGCGAGAGTCACCAGGACGCCGCCCTCCAGGATTGAGGCCACGTGGCCGCCATCAGCGCCCTCACCGAGCGATTTCAATGAGTTGTGCGGAGGCCGGTCGGAAGGTGGGAGATGGCACGGCGCCTGCTTAATGTGGCTGCATCCACCCCAAGCCGAGGACCCCTCGCCATGGCGCTCTCCCCCGTTTCCCGTTCGTGCGTCTCCAGCCCCACCCTCCAGCGCGCTTCCGGAATGGAGCGACCCGCGACGCCACGGCAGTCCATGACGGGGGCGGGGCAGATGGACCCGTTGCGGCAGCTGTTCCAGCTGGACGGCTTCGATGGCCCGAAGGGGGCGGCGAAGGGGCAGGGCGTGGAGGCGCTGGCGCAGAATCTCTCCCGGTTGGCCCAACTGTTGACGGAGGCCACCCGCGTGCTGGGCGGTGAGGGCGCCCAGCGTCCGCAGGGCAGCGCTCACCCGGTCTCCGAGGCGAAGGGCCCGGGCAGCGCGCCCGCCAACCGGGCTGTGGACCGCTTCGAGCCAGCGCCGGCCGCTCCGGCTGCCCCCGCCGCTCCGGCCGGCTCGCAGGCGAAGGCCGTCGCGGGCCCCACGGGCGCGCCGGGCGTGTCGAAGGACGGCAACACCATCACCTTCACCAACGACGGCAACACGCCGATGACCATCAAGTTCACACCCAACGCGGGGGAGAAGGAGCTGGACTCCGTCACCCTGGCGCCGGGCAAGACGCAGACGCTTCAGTTCCCGGAGAACTGGTCCGGCAACTTCCGGAGCACGTCCGGTGACGGCAGCGCGGCCACGCTGGGCGAGGTCAAGTTCGACGGGAGCTTCGGAAAGACGTACTACGACGTGAGCTACATCGAGGGCCACAACGCCTCGATGACGATGCAGCCCGAGGAGGGCGGCCGGGTGTCGGGCACGCACGATGACCTGCTGTCCGCCGCGCCGGATTCCATCAAGGCGCGCAACGCGGACGGCTCCGTGTATGGCATCAAGAAGAGCACCACGTCCAACGTCCAGGACGCTGGCGTCGTGGACTTCTACCGGAAGCATGTGGGCGCCGATGAGGGCTACGTCATCCCCACGGACGATGCGAGCACGCTGGGGAGCAGCGACAAGAACCTGGTCGTCCGCATGAAGAACCTCATCTGAGCCGCCCCCGCCGGCCCGAGGATTCGCGCAGGTACCAGGGCGCGTTGATGACGACGACGCGGGGCCCGCCGCGAACCAGGAGCATCATCTTCAACAGCGTGGCGGTGTGGCTGGGGAGGATGAAGTGGTGCCAGCGGCGCTCGACGAGCTCCGGCACCAGCACCGCGATGAACCGGCCCGGATGCTCCGCGGCGAGCTTCCGGACGTAGCCCAGCAACGGGTCCATGACCTGGCGATAGGTCGGCACGAGCACGTCCAGTCGTGGCACGGGCCGTCCGGCCTTCCGAAGGGGGGCGGCCACCTGCCACTCCCAGCGCCGCGCCAATTGCTCCGGTGCGTCCGGTTGTCCTAGGACCTGCACGGCGTACACATCCGGGGACATGGACAGGGCCAGCCGCAAGCCCTTCTGCGCCACCCGGTCCAGGCGCCGGAGGGGCACCACCACCACGGGCGCGGCGAGCGCCTGCACCGGGATGGGGTGGAGTGTCTCGGTGGCGGCGCGGACGCGCTCGGCGTGGCGCCGCGAGGTCCGGAGCAGCGCATAGGACAGGGGAATGAAGACGACGGTCAGCCAGGCGCCCTCCTCGAACTTGGCCGCCGCCACCACGCACAGCGCCACGGCGGTGCAGGCCGCGCCCACGCCATTCACCCACTGGAACCGCCGCGTGCCGTGCCCGCCCAGGCGCCGCCAGTGCATGACCATGCCGAGCTGGGACAACGTGAAGGCAGACAGGGCCCCCACCGCGAACAGCGGGATGAGGTGGTCCGTCACGCCGTTGAACACCACCAGCAGCACGGCGGCCATCAGGGTCAGGGTGACGATGCCCGTGGAGTACACGAGGCGCTGGCCCACGTGGGCGAACGCCGGAGGCAGGTTGCTGTCGAGCGCCAGCGCGCGGCACAGGCGGGGGAAGTCCGCGAAGCTCGTGTTGGCGGACAGGCAGAGCACGCAGACGATGGCCGCCAGCGTCACGTAGTAGAAGGCACCGCGCCCGGTGACCGCGGCCACGATTTGGGACAGCACGCTCTGGTAGCCGGCCTGGCCCGGCGCGGTCGCGCCGATGTCATAGGCATGGCTCAGCCACGCCACGCCGCCGAGCAGCATCACCAGGATGCTCACGATGCACATCAACGTCCGGCGCGCGTTGCGCACGCGGGACTCGCGGAAGATGGGCACGCCGTTGCTGACGGCCTCGATGCCCGTCATCGCCGTGCAGCCGCTCGCGAAGGCGTGCATCAGCAGCCAGAGGCTCGCCGTGGCCGTGCTCTCCGGGAGCCTGGGTGGGGCGACGACGGGGACGGGACTTCCAACGGACGTGAGCACCTTCCAGACGCCCGTGAGCAGGGTGATGCCCAGGCAGCCGACGAACAGGTAGGTGGGCAGCAGGAAGGCCATGCCCGCGGCGCGGATGCCTCGCAGGTTCACCACCATGATGAGGCCAAGCAGCACCAGGCACAGGAGCAGGGTGTGGGGGAACAGGCTGGGGATGGCGGAGACGAGCGCGCCCACGCCGGCTGAGATGGCCACCGCGACGTTGAGCACGTAGTCCAGTCCCAGTGCGGCGGCCGCGAGCAGCGCGGGCCTCACGCCCAGGTTGGCGCGGGCCACGGAGAACGAGCCGCCGCCGTCGGGATACGCGGCGATGGTCTGCCGGTAGGAGAACTGCACCACGAGCAGCAGCGCCACGATGATGCTGGTGATCAGGCCGATGTACCGCGGCCCGGCGCTGCCCAGCACGAGCAGGACGGTGAGCGCGGCCTCGGGCCCGTAGGCGGCGGAGGCCAGCGCGTCCAGCCCGAGCACGGGGATACCGGTCAGCGGACCTATCTTCTCCTCTTCCGCCTGCTCGTTCGAGATGGGCCTGCCGAACAGGAGCTGCCGCAGGGACATGCCTGAAAGGTAGTGCCGCGCGCCCGAGGGGGCTCCGACAGGCGACGGGTCATGCGCCCGCGGAGGTGATGGGCCGCCCCGGCCTCCGCCCCGCGGTGACGGGTCGCTATCGCATGGGCGACATCCGTCACTGCTTCGCGGACATCTCCCTGGCGCGTGAGCTGCTGGGGTACGCACCCCGGGTTTCCTTCCACGACGGGCTCGCGGAGCTGTCGTCGTGGCTAGTGGCTAGAAGACCAGGTGGCGACGGACCGCGTGGCGGAGGCGCGCGCGGAACTCGAGGCGCGAGGGCTGACCGTATGAGCGCGGCGGAACCTTGGAAGGTGGATGGGGGCAGGACGGTCATCTTCGGTGGGGCCGGCTTCATCGGCTCCAACCTGGCGGACCACTACCTGTCCGAGGGGCGGACCGTGCGCGTCGTCGACAACCTGACGCGCCCCGGCGCGGTGCACAACCTGCGTTGGCTCCAGGCTCGGCATGGCGCCCGGCTGGAGGTGATGACGGCGGACGTACGGGATGCCTATGCGGTGAAGCAATCCGTCGTCGGCGCCAGCCAGGTCTTCCACTTCGCGGCCCAGGTGGCTGTCACCACCAGCCTGGAGACGCCCGTCACCGACTTCGAGGTCAACGCGGGCGGCACCCTGAACGTGCTGGAGGCGCTGCGTGCCATGGAGCGGCCCGCCTCGCTCGTCTTCACCTCCACCAACAAGGTCTACGGCTGCATGCCGGGCGTGGAGCTCGTCCAGAAGCCCAGCCGCTACGAGCCTCGGGACGCGGGCCTGCGCGGTCACGGCGTGGGGGAGGCCTGCCCGCTGGACTTCGAGAGCCCCTATGGCTGCTCCATGGGCGCGGCGGACCAGTACGTGCTCGACTACGCGCGGGCCTACGGGCTGCGGACGGTGGTGTTCCGGATGAGTTGCATCTACGGCCCCCGGCAGTTCGGCACCGAGGACCAGGGCTGGGTGGCGCACTTCCTCTTGCGCATGCTCGAAGGCCGGCCCCTCACGCTCTACGGGGATGGCAAGCAGGTGCGGGACATCCTCGACGTGGGCGACCTGGTGCGGGCGCTCGGCCTGGCGCAGCAGCACATCGGACGGCTCAAGGGGCAGGCCTTCAACATCGGCGGCGGCCCGTCGCGGACGGTGAGCCTGCTGGAGTTGCTGGGCCTCATCTCACAGCGCACCGGCCTGCGGCCCGCGCTCCAGTTCGAGGATTGGCGGACGGGGGACCGGCGCTACTACGTCTCCGACACCCGCAAGTTCCAGGCAGCCACGGGGTGGGCGCCCCAGGTGGGAGTCGCCGAGGGCGTGGACCGGCTCCACGACTGGCTGCGGACCCTGATGCTCGGGCGGCCGGTGGCGTCCGGGCAGGGAGGGGCGCGTGAGGTCCACGCAGGTTAGACGACGCGCCGTCCGCTTCCTCGTCACGGAATGGAACGAGCTCCGCCGCCCGGACCTCAAGCGGCTCCGCGCCTTGATGCGCCGCCCCATCATCTTCGATGGTCGCAACGTGCTCGACCCTCGGTTCGCCCGGAGCGATGGCTTCACCTACATTGGCATCGGGCGCGACTGACGCACGGCTCCGGGTGACTCTGGCGGGCTTGGGGTGTTATCCCCACGCATCGCCCCGATGAGCACCGACGCCCCGACTGCCGCCGCGCTCCCCGATGTCTTTCAAAAGCGTCTCGATGGACTGCTCATCGTGGCGCTCGTCGTCTGGGGATTGACTCAGCTCGCGCCCCACCTGGCGCATCCGGCCATCTACATCTGGGACGAGGCGATGCATCAGGCCGCCGCGCGCGGCACGCACGACGCCTTCTTCACGCCGCACATCTACAAGGACCCGGTCTTTCCCGCGGACCCGCGCCATTGGTGGGCCGCGCACGTGTGGATGCACAAGCCCACCGGGCCCTTCTGGTTCGGCGCGCTGATGATGCACGTGGTGGGCGTGACGCCGCTGGCGTTGCGGCTGGCCTCGCTCCTGGGGCACCTGGCCGCGGCGGTGTCCATCTATCTCATCGCGCGCAGGCCGGCCGGGCGCTTCTGGGCCGTGTTGGGCGCGGCGGGCTTCCTCGCCATGCCCTTTGGCTGGCAGCTCGTCCAGGGGCGCATCTTCGGCGATGTGACGGATTGCACCCTGACGGGCTGCAACGCCGTCGCGGTGGCACTCCTGTTCCACGCCACGCGCCAGGGCTCCTGGCGGTGGGGGCTGGCGGCAGGGGCGGCCGTGGGGCTGGGCTTCCTTTGCAAGACGGGGCTCGCGCTGACGCCCCTGGGCATCGCGGCCACGCTGTGGGCGCTCGGCCGGCTGCGCTTCTGTCCGGGGCCGAGGTTCAGCACGGTGGTGGCCATGGTGGGCATCGCCGTGCTCCTGGCGGCGCCATGGAGCTTCTACTCCGCATGGCGCTGGCCGGAGTTGCATGACTTGGAGGCGCGGGTGACGCGCGCCCACCTCTTCGCCGACCCGACGGTGGACGTGGGGCCCTGGCACCGGCCGGTGGATGCCCTCCTGAACGAGGTCAACACCCAGAGCCTGGCGCCGCTGCCCGCTGCGTTGCCGCTGCTCGCCTTCGTGTGGCTGCTGGTGCGCGCGGTGCGTCGGCGAGAGCTCGAGGTGGTGGGGCTCGCGTTGTGGGTGGGGGCCACCTGGCTCGTATTGTCACTGAGCGTGGTGAAGGTCCCCGCCATTGCCTGGGGCGCGGTGCCCGCCGTCCTGGCCGCGTTGGCCATCGCGGGCGCGGATGCCAGACGACACCCCGCGCTCGCGGCGGCGCTCCTGGCGGCGGCCGCCACGCCGTGGTTCGTCAAGCACCTGCCGGTGCTCGGTGATGTCCGCGCCGTGCTCCCCACGGTGCTGGCGCAGACGCGAGCCCGTCCCGGGCTCGCCGAGGGCCTGGTCGTGGCCGCGGCGGCGGCGCTGCTCGTCGCGCTCGTGTGCTGGCGCCTGCCGCGAAAGCTGTCCTGGGCGCCCCTGGGGCTGGGGCTCCTGGCCTCGGGCGTGCTCGCGTGGCTGCTGGCCGTCACCTTTCCGGAGGCGAAGGCAGACTATCAATCCAAACACCTGGACGACCTGTACGTCACCTACTCCCGCGAAGTGGGGCGCGCGCTCGAACAGCAGACGCCAGCGCGCAGTGTCCTCTTCCTCGCGCAGGACTCGGACGTGCCCAACTCCATGGAGTACCTGAGCCTCATGTTCTGGAGCAACCGCATGGCGTACCGGCGGCCGCCAGACATCGTGAGTGCTCGCAAGCGCGGCTATCACCCCTACCTCGTCTCACCGCTCGCGGAGCGCTACGCCCCCGTCCCCGGTGTGCCCCCGGATGCCGCGCTGCGAGCCTATGACCTGGAGGCGCCCCGGTCCGAACCCGCGCCACTGCCTGATGGGGTCATGCCACTGGTCTTCCGTGAGAAGGACATGGAGGTGCTTGGCGTCGCGGCGGGCCACGCGGGTGGGGGCCGTGACCGGTATGCCTTCTACGTCCGCGCCCATGGTGCTCTTCGCGCGCTGCGCGTCGTCTTCCACGGGCCGGGCGGGAGCGTGGAGCGCATGCTGGCGCCCGGCGCCGCGCTGCGACAGCCTGCCACGCTGCGGCGCGCCAGCTGGTTCATCGTGCCCGTGCTGGGGCCTCCCAGCGCCGACGTGACGCATCTGGAGCTGGGCGCCAACGGCCAGCGGGTGACGTTCTCCCGCCCGGGCGTCTGAGGAAAAAGCGTCGCAACGCCCCGTGGGGCCAATGCCTGTCGGGTGCAGGGAACTTCACTGCCGAGGCATCTCGCGGGACATGGGAAGCGTTTGCCCAGGTCAACAGGGTGTGCGGACGGTCGCGGGTGGGGCAATTACCCTCCTCGCAGAGCCCTGATGTTGCTTCATGTCCACCGGTGCAGTCCCCACTGTGGGATGTGATTTTCCATTCGACGAGAGGAAGGGCGTAACACCTACCTCCCATGGGGAATCCTTGTGTCAGGGGCTTGTCGCCCCGCGTCTTCCCAGACATGGCACAAACGGTGAAATCCGCCACGTCCGAGCCTGGTGCTCATGAACGAGGTCGGAACAATGCGGATGAAGCAGAAGCAGCAGTGGGTTGCAGCGGTATGTGCGGTGGTGGTGGGCGGGAGCGGAGTCGCGAATGCCCACGACCTGATTTGCGAAAAGAAGGTCAATGGCCAGTCGGTGGTGGTGGCGGACGATTATCCCTTCACCGCGAACTACAGCTTCAAGGTCACCAACGTCCATCCGACGTTGCCGTCCATCTTGTTGACGGCGACCGATGACGTGCTGTCGAGCGAGGGCTTCACGTTCTCACCGCCGCCGCCGGTGAGCATTCCCGTCAACGGCTCACTGACGTCGAACTTCGCGCTGCAAATCGGCAGCTATGACGAGTGCGTGACCATTGCCGCGCAGGATGGCGTGGCGGACAATCACATCGACAACACGTTCAGGGTGACGTTCGACCTGGGCTCGGCCATGTGTTCGGCGCGCCTGACGTGCGAGCGGGAAGAGCCGCCTCCCGTCGAGTGCACCGGCCCGACGCGGACGCTCGGTTTCTACAAGAACCGCATCCTGACGCTCACGCAGTGCCTGGCGCAGGGGCCCATCAACCTGGGCGCCATCGGGACCATCGTCACGCTGCCCGCCGCGGAAGGCATCCTGTGGGGCAGCCCGGCCATGTACCCGGCGGGAGGGATGCGCAGCCAACTGGACCGGCTCCGCTTCCTGCTCGCGCGCCAGACGCTGGTGGGCATCTGCAACCAGCGCCTGTTCGGCGCGACGCCCAACCCGGCGTCGCTCCTCACGGCTGCGGTTGCCGCCCTGAACACCACCCAGTGCGATGTCATCTCGGGCCTCATCGACCCCGTGGACGCCTTCAACAACGGTTGCGACTCGCTCCCGCTCCCGACCGGCTTCATCCCTGGTCCGTCGACGCCCCAGGCCGCGGAGGCGATCGCCGTCGACCCGACCTCCAACTCCGGCCAGAGCTGCTCGCCCTGAGCCGGTCCCAATTCGTTTCAAGACTCCCTTCAAGATTCAAGGAAAGACACGCCATGAAGAAAATCATGTTGTCGACGTGCGTTTGCGCGGCCCTCGCCCTGACGGCCTGCGGTGGGGGCAGTGAACGGCTCGACTCCGTCCAGGACGAGCCGCCCGCTCCGTCTGGCCCCGTCCAGACAGAGGATGGGCAGCGCTTCGAGCTGCGGCTCCGCGGCTCCGCGGCAGAAGGCTACGACAAGCTGGAGCTTCCCATCGGTGCCGTCCGCGTCACCGCGGATGGGGTCCCGCTCAAGGTGGAGTTGGCGAAAGACCGCGTGGATGTGGCCCAGGCCGACCACGCGCACCTGGTGGCCTACTTCTACGTGCCGGAAGGCGTGGAGCGCGTCCGCGTGACGTTCCAACTGGAGGGGCTGGGCGGCTATGCCCGGGCGGAGGGCTCCGGCTTCGTCGACGCCAGCGTCGCCCCGGTCACCTTCGAGGCGCCCGTGCACGAGCTGGCGCTGCGTGGCCGCGCGGTGGTGCAGCTCGACGTGGCGCGCTCCCTCGTGGACCTGGGGAGCCACCGCCTGCTGCTCCCCAACGGCGTGGTCAACTACTGAGTCACGACACCCCACCCAGCCACCCCACCTGCCGAATCGCTTGACTGGCCGCGTCTCACGCCACATATGAAGTGGCATGAGACGCGACAGTCGGCTCTCCGTCGCCTTGCATGTCCTCCTTCACATGGAGGACATGGGCCCCGTGGTGACGTCAGAGGCGATGGGGCGACTGCTGAAGGCCAATCCCGTGGTGGTCCGGCGGACCATGGCCGGACTTCGGGATGCAGGCATCCTCACCTCGGTGAAGGGGCACGGGGGAGGGTGGTCGCTGGCGCGCACGCTCGACACGGTGACGCTGGGGGACGTGTACGAAGCGCTCGGAACGCCGACGCTCTTCAGTATCGGCCCCCATGATGAAAGTCCGGGCTGTCTCGTGGAGCAGACCGTCAATGATGCGCTGGGAAAGGCGCTGGACCAGGCCGCGGCGCTGCTCATGCAACACCTTCGCAGCACGTCCGTGGCGGACCTGGGACGCGGCGTTCGCCGCCGTCACGCTCGTGCCGTGAAGCGGCGCGTCAAGCCTCATGCCTGACGCGCCTGGCGCTATTGTGCGCCCCCACCGTACCGTCACCTCTGGAGCACACCCATGGCTGACATCACGCATCGAACCGTCAAGACGAATGGCATCAACCTGCACATCGCGGAGGCGGGTTCAGGGCCGCTCGTGTTGCTCCTGCATGGTTGGCCGGAGTCCTGGTACTCGTGGCGCCATCAGCTTCCGGCGCTGGCGGCGGCGGGGTACCACGTGGTGGCTCCAGACGTCCGTGGCTACGGCCAGAGCGACAAGCCGGAGGCCATCGAGGCGTACAGCATGAAGCAGCTGGTGGGTGATGCGGTTGGCTTGCTGGATGCGCAGGGGGAGAAGACGGCCATCGTCATCGGCCACGACTGGGGTTCGGCGATCGCCTGGAACTGTGCCGCCCTGCATCCCGACCGCTTCCGTGCGGTGGTGGGAATGAGCGTTCCCCATCTGGGGCGCGCGCCCATGCCGCCCATGCAGTTGTTCCAGCACATGTTCGGTGAGAAGTGGTTCTACATCCTCTACTTCCAGGAGCCCGGCGTGGCCGAGGCCGAGTTCGAGGCGGACGTCCCGAGGACGGTCCGGACGATTCTCACGGGCACCCCCGGCTTCGATGTGACGAATCCCGCCGTGCTGGCGAAGAAGAAGGGGGGAGGCTTCCTCGCGGGGCTCGACGTGCCGGAGACGTTGCCCGACTGGCTCACCGAGGCGGACGTCGCGTACTTCGCGAAGGAGCTCGCCGGCAGTGGATTCCGGGGCGGGCTCAATCGCTATCGCAATATGGACCGGGACTGGCACGAACTGCCTGAGCTGGCGACGGCGGACATCTCGCAGCCAGCGCTCTACATCGTTGGAGAGAAGGACCCGGTGCGTGCCTTTTCGCCCGTCGACCCGATGAAGTCCCTGGTGCCGAACCTGGCCGACATCCACGTCGTTCCCGGCGCGGGGCATTGGGTTCAGCAGGAGCGCGCCGCCGAGGTGAATGCCGCGCTGCTGGCCTTCCTGAAGAAGCTGCCGGCCTGAGCCGCGCGCCCTCCGAGGGCATCGACCCGGCGCGGATTCGCCGCAGCTCGGGCAGCTTCGACAACGAGGATGCCGCGACGCGGCTCGCGCGCCGGAAGCGCAACTGGATTGCCAACGTGGAGATTCTGGAGTCGCCGCGTCCCTGAGCGTCACGGCCGGGCGGCCGGGGTAAGGTGCCGCCCATGCGCAGCGCGTCTGGCAGTGCGACGAAGTTCCTCGCGGCGGTGGGGGCCGCGGGGGCGGTGGGGTACCTCCTCGCGCTGGACGTGGTCCGTGCGGACGTCCGGGTGGCAGCCAAGGCGCTGCCCATGCTCTGTCTGCTCCTGTGGCAGTGGCCGCCGCGCGGACGCTACGGGCGGTGGATATTCGCCGGACTGGCGCTGTCGCTGCTGGGAGACGTGCTGCTGGACGTGGGCCCGGGGCTGTTCCTCCCGGGCCTGGGGGCCTTCCTGCTGGCGCACGTGTGCTACGTCGCCGCGTACGTCACGGTGTCGCGCCAGCCGCGGTGGGGCAGGGCGCTGCCCTTCGTGTTCCTGGCGGCGGGGGCCAGCGTCTATCTCTGGCCCCACCTGGGCGAGATGGCGCTCCCGGTGACGGCTTATGTCGCCGTCATCTGCACGATGACGTGGCGGGCGTGGGCCATGCTGGGGAGCCCGGGGCTTTCGCGTCGCGCGCAGGGGTTCGCGCTCGCGGGGGCGCTGCTCTTTGCCGTCAGTGACGGACTGCTGGCGCTCAAGCTCTTCGTGCGCCCGCTGCCGGGCTCGGGCTACGGCATCATGCTGTGTTACTGGGCCGCGCAGTGGTGCATCGCTGTATCCGCGCGCGAGCCCCGTCAGTCTGGCGCGTCGCGAACCCTTCATGCCGGAGGGTTGGGCTCCAGCGCCTGACGTGCGCGTTGGTACACGTCGAGGTCCCTGTCGCTGAACAGCACCACGGTGACGCGCTGGAGGGTCGGCATGCGCTGCAGCGCGGCCAGAATCTCGCGCAAGGCGATTCGCGCGGCCCGCTCAATGGGGTACCCATAGGCGCCCGTGGAGATGGACGGGAAGGCGACGGTGCCAAGGCCGTGCTGTTCCATCAGGGAGAAGGCCCGCCGGTAGCAGCGCGCGAGCACGGTCTCCTCTCCGCTGCTTCCTCCTTGCCACACGGGTCCCACGGCATGGATGACATGCCTGGCCGGAAGGGCATGGCCTCCGGTGATGCGAGCTTCTCCCGGAGGGCAACGGCCTAGGGTTCGGCATTCGGCCAGAAGCCCGGGGCCCGCCGCGCGGTGGATGGCCCCGTCGACACCGCCGCCTCCCAACAGTGCGGAGTTGGCCGCGTTCACAATCGCATCCGCTTGGACCTGGGTGATGTCTCCACGCATCAGCACCAATCGCTCATCGCTCATGTCATCCCCTCTTTCTGGTTCAACTCCTGGCACACGTTCGTTGTCGGGTCAGCGGGACGACGGTCTATCCTGCGCCCATGTCCAACCCACTCCGAGACACGCTCCTGGGGCAGCTCGACATCGCCTGGGCGCTCACCCTCTATCACCTGGATGGCTTGACCACGGAGGACTGCCTGCGTCGGCCCGCGTCCGTGGGCCTCCATGTCCAGCAGGGCCCGGATGGAAAGTGGCATGCCGAGTGGCCCGAACATGAAGGTTATGACCTGGGGCCGGCGAGCGTGGCCTGGCTCACGTGGCACCTGGGGTTCTGGTGGTCCATGGTTCACAACCACTCGTTCGGGGATGCCACCCTGACGCGGGAGCAGGTGGAGTGGCCGGGCACCGCGGACGCCGTGCGCGACTTGATTTCGCGGCGGTACACGGAGTGGCGCGCCGCCATCGAGCAACTCAGCGACGACGATCTCCGCTCCACGGAGCGCACGCGTTGGCCGCTGCAAGGCAAGCCCTTCGGGGACATCGTGGCCTGGGCCAGCCTGGAGTTGATGAAGAACGCGGCGGAGATTGGCTACGCGCGCTTCGTCCTGGCCGTTGCGCCCCGGCCGCCAGGGTAACGCGTCGCATGACGCGCGGGGAATGGCGGCACCGTACTTCTCCGCGTTGCACCGTGACGCCGACGCGCCCACCCCTTGAGGCGGGGCGCCCGCTACGGCTTCTGGGCGTCCACGACCTCGACGTTGCGGAAGTCCTCGCAGGGTTGCTTGATGCCCAGCACGTACTTCATCGAGCTCAGCTCCAGCTTCAGCTTGGCCCAGAGCTTGCGCGGCAGGCTCGGGCGCACGGGCTCGGGCGCCGCGAGGACGAACGCGTTCAGGTCCAGGTAGTGCGTCGCCGTGCGCCCCATGCCCTCGAAGTCGTGCTCCAGCCCCTGGGTGAGCTGACGGAGCTCCGGCGCGAGCCCCTGGTGCACGGCGTCGGTCATCAGGACATACTCCGTGACGGGGACGTCGTTCTTCAGCATCCGGTGCACCAGGATGACGTCCACGCCCGCCAGCTCGGTGAGGTGCTTCACGCGCTGGAAGGCGACCTCGCCGGCGTGGGCCACGAACTTGAGCGTCAGGGCGCTGACCTGCATGCAGCCGTCGCACTTGCACATGCGGTCGACGATGAACTGCTCTCGCCGTGAAACGAAGGCGCGGCGGATGTCCGCGACCTGCCGGGCGAATGCGGGAAAGTCGTCGCCCACGGCATAGAAGAACGCCGCGTCTCCTTCGAGCTTGGCGAGCTTGAGCGGACCCGAGGCATCAATGACGGCCTCGAGCAGCTGCGCCACCGTCTCCTGCGCGTGCGCGAGGCTGAAGCGATGGTGACTCATGAAGCGGGTGTACCCGCCGATATCCGCGATGAGCAGAAGCGCCTTCTCTATCGCCATGCGGCGGCCACCCTAATACTACCCGGTCACATGCGTGACGGCCCCCGAGGAGGTGCGCGGGCGCTGATATGGCGCAGGCAGAGGGGGCAGTGGCCGATGCGGCGCAGCAGCAGGTACTGAAGGCGGCGGCGCACCTCGGGCAGCGTCCAGCGTGTTCTCCTCCGGGGGGAAAAGCGCTCGGCGGAGCGCGAGAAATCCGTGGGCGACCATGCAGAGGGTGGCGTGGTGGTGGAAGCCTCGCCACCCTCGCCCCTCGAAGTGGTCAAGCCCCACCTCGCCTTTGAGTTCCTGGTAGTCGCGCTCCACTCTCCAGCGCAGCTTGGACAAGCGCACCAACTCCTTGAGCGGCGTGTTCGCGGGCAGCGAGCAGAGCGAGTACTTCGACGGCGCCTTCTCCTCCTGGGGCCACTCGATGAGCAGCCACACCTCTTCACTCGGCGCAGCTCGCTGGACGTGCCGCTCCGCCGTCCGCACGCGCACGGCGGCGAAGCGGGAGGACTGCTCGCCCCGACTGCCCTCACGCCAAGAGACTGTCTGGAATTCCTCCTTGGGAAGTTGACGCGCCAACTCCTCGATGGCCCAGGGCTGCACGCCCTCGGCCACGTAGCGCGTGCGCGGGCGCCCGTTCTGGCCCGGCTCCCTCTCGGGCTTGCGCGGCTTGGCGCCGGGCGGCCACACCTTGTGCGAGCCCTGCACGCCCATCAGGTAATGCAGCCCCCGCTCGCGCACGCCGTCGCGGAACTCTCGCGCGTCGCCGTACCCGGCATCGGCCAGGACGAGGTGCCGGCGCACGCCCCACGCCAGGGCGTCATCCAGCTGGCTCAGCGCTATCCGCCACTTCTTCTGAAACTTCACTCCAGACGGGACACCCGCGGCCTTGCAGCGCTTCCTGCTGCGCGTCCACTCCTCAGGTAGGTACAGCTGCATGGCGATGCAGCCGCTGCCCTTCTCTCCAGCAACATGCAGGCTGACAGCCACCTGGCAGTTCTCCGTCCGCCCCAGGGTGCCCGAGTACTGGCGCGCCACCCCCACCGAATGCACGCCCTTCTTTGGGAAGCCCGTGTCGTCAATGACGAGGGCCTCCAGGCCCGGCAGCTCGCGCTCGAATTTCCGCGCCAGGCGTCGTCGCATTTCGGAGTCGTCCCAAGCCGCGCCGGACACGCACTGCTGAAGCCGCTGACGCATGGCTTCTGTCTGCTCGGGCGCTCCGACGAGCCGGGCCGCCATGGGCTCGATGCTCTTGCGTTCTCCGTCGAGCAGCAGTCCGGTGAGGTAGCCGCCGAGCGCGCGACGTCTCTCGGTCCGGCCCATTCCCTCCGTCATCGAGTCCAGGAACTCGCTCAGCTCCCGGTCAAGCTTGCGTAACTGGGCAGGCGTCATGCTCCGTCAACACGGGGCGACCGCGCCCGATTCATCTGACCGGGTAGTACTAACACGGCGTCCGGAAGCTGGCGCGAGCAAGACTGGAACGCTCACCGACGGGACGGAGCCCTTCACCGACGGCTCCGTGTCTTCGCAGATGCGCCCACGAAGCCGGCCACGTCACCCCCTAGCCTTCGTTCCGTGCCAGGTCCACCCCCCCCCCCGGCGCTGAAGGGTTTGAGGCCATGCCGTCGGTTAGGCTCCAGCCCATGCTTCGCCGGCTGGCTTCCGCCCCCTCCTTCTGGTCCGTGCAGCTCGGGGGATGGGGGCTCTATGCGCTTCTGCTCATCGTCACCTTCCTCCCCATTTCAGCCGCCGACGGCGAGATGCGCCTCGTTCTGGCGAAGGGGGCCCGTGCGGCCTACGGCCTGCTCATCACCAGCCTGATGCGGCTGTGCTACCGGCCGCTCTTCCCCGGAACGTTCCGGCGCCAGGCGGTCTGGTCCATGGTGGCGAGCGCGGCCTTTGGATGTCTCTGGATGGGCCTGGGGGAGCTCTGGGCGAGCTGGTACTACTCGGAGACCTACCGCTGGATGGAGCATCGCCGCAGCTTCCCCCGGTATGCGCTCGACTATGCCGTCACGCTGCTGGGGTGGAGCGGGCTGTACTTCGGCATCAAGCACGCCCGTGCGTGGCGGCTGGAGCGGGAACGGGCGCTCCGGGCGGACACGCTCGCGCAGGAGGCCCGGCTCGCGTCCTTGCGTCACCAGATGCATCCGCACTTCCTGTTCAACGCGCTCACCTCCGTGCGCGCCCTGATTGCGGAGGACCCCGCGCGCGCCCGGCGGATGGTGACGGAGATGGCGGACTTCCTGCGCTTCTCCCTGCAGAAGGGGGATGCACCTCAGGTCCCGCTGGAGGAGGAGCTCGCCATGGTGCGCAGCTACCTGAGCATCGAATCCGTTCGGTTCGAGGAGAAGCTGGACGTGCGCCTGTCGGTGATGCCCGGCACCGAGCAGCTCTCCATCCCCGCGTTCCTCATCCAACCGCTCGTGGACAACGCGGTGAAGCACGGCATGGCCTCGGGGGAGCTGCCCGTCCGCGTGCGGGTCGACGTAGCCCGGGAACAGGACGTCCTCCGCATCCGGGTGGCCAACTCCGGCCGATGGGCGCCACCGGCGAACGCGCCGGAGCCACAGGGCACGGGCACGGGCCTGCGCAACGTGCGCGAGCGGCTGGCGCAGCTCTTCCAGGAGCGCGCGCACCTGTCGTCCGAGGAGAAGGACGGCTGGGTCCACATCACCATTGAAATCCCGGCCGTGGCATGGTCGCCCATCATCACCGAGGAGTCCCATGACGTTCCCGTTGCGCGCCTTGCTGGTGGATGACGAACGGCTGGCGAGAGCGGAGCTGCGAGAGCTGCTGGCGCCCCACGCACAGGTGACGGTGGTGGGGGAAGCGGATGGGGTGGCCTCCGCGCTCGCGCAAATCGAGGCGCTGCGGCCGTCGCTGCTGTTCCTGGACGTGCAGATGCCGGGGGAGGGGGGCTTCGAGCTCCTGTCCCGGCTGCCCGAGTGTCCCTTCGACGTGATTTTCGTGACGGCCCATGACGCGCATGCGCTGCGGGCCTTCGAGGTCAACGCGCTGGACTATCTGCTCAAGCCCGTCCATCCGGAGCGGCTCGCGCGGACGCTGGCGCGGCTCACGGTCCGGGAACAGGGAAGGCCCGCGCCCGCCCCGGGCCCCGTTCGCCAGAAGCTCGTCGAGGGCGACATGCTGTTCCTGGAGAACGGCGCGAAGTCCCGGTTCGTGCGGGTGGACCAGCTTGTCTGCCTGTGCGGGGCGGGGGACTACGCGGAGGTCGTCACGGCGGATGGCCTGCGTACGCTCTCGCCGCGTCCCTTGAAGGAGTGGGAGCTGCGGCTTCCCGCGCGCACCTTCGCGCGCATCCACCGCTCCGCGTTGGTCAACCTGACCTTCGTCGAGCGCGTGGACCGGGGCCTGGGGGGAAGCGGGGACGTGTTCCTGCGCGGCGTCCCGGAACCGCTGCCGCTCAGCCGGAGCCACGCGGCCGTGCTCCGCGAGCGGTTTGGATAGCCGCGCCCGCCCGACTCCGGGACGGGGCGGGTGTCGTGTTCCCAGCTATCGCTTTCAGCAATGCGGGTTTCTGGCAGGGGTGTGTTGCCAGGAATTGCCATTCAATTCTATCTCCCGCTCGCTCATCTAGACCGAACTGGTGCACGAGGGCTTCTCCGCAGGAGTCTGGGTGCGTGTGTCTTCACTTGTCGCACGTACAGTCGCACAACCAAAGGGAGCCGGTCGATGAACGTCATCAAGACGCCTGAGGTACCCACGAAGGAAGGCAGGGTGCAGGGCCTGGTCGAGGGGAAGATTTCTGTCTTCAGGGGCATCCCCTACGCGAAGCCTCCCACGGGAGCGCTGCGCTGGAAGGCGCCCGAGCGCGCCACTCCATGGCCCGGTGTCCACGAGGCCTTCAACTTCGGCTTCTCCGCACACCAGTCCCGTCAGGCCTGCATCGAGACCGGCGGTGGTGACCCCGGTGAGATGCACGAGGATTGTCTCTTCCTCAATGTGTGGACGCCCAAGCTGGATGCGGGCGCGAAGCTGCCGGTGGTGTTCTGGATTCACGGCGGCGCCTTCGTCATCGGCTCGGGCCGCCTGCCTCTCTATGAAGGGATTCATCTGGCGTCGCGCGACGTGGTGCTGGTGACCTTCAACTACCGCCTGGGGCACCTGGGCTTCTTCATGCATCCGGCGCTGGAGAAGGAGAATCCGGGTGGGCCGGCGAACTTCGGCCTGCTGGACCAGATGCTGGCGCTGGAATGGGTGCGCGACAACATCGCGCAGTTCGGCGGCGACCCTGGCAACGTCACCGTGATGGGGCAATCGGCGGGCGCCAAGAGCGTCCTGTCGCTCTTCACGTCGCCGCAGGTCCGGGAGAAGAACCTCTTCCGCCGGGGCGTGGCCATGAGCGCGTACGTGCTCCAGGAGAAGCCCCTGGCGGACGCACGGCTGGCCGGCATGGCCTTCGCGTGGAGGAACGGGCTGGACCGGCTCCTGGCCACCATGAAGGACCTGCGCGAGCTGAGTCCGGAGAAGTTCTGGATGCTCCCCGCGGACACCGCGAACGCGCCCAGCCCCATCTACGGAGACTCTGTCCTTCCCGAGCCCATTCGCGAAACCTTCGCGCGTGGAGAGCAGCTCTCCCTGCCGCTCATCATCGGCAGCACGAGTGACGACTCCAGCGTGGTGTCCGCGTTCGGAATCGACCCCGCGACCATCCTCGAACGCCTGGGGGCCTTCGCCGAGTCCATTCGCCAGCTCTACCCCGACGTGGACGATGACCGGGAGATTGGCCGGCGGATGTGCCGCGACTTCGTCTTCACGGTCATTCCTCGATTGCTGGCCACGCGCCACGCGGAGCGAGGCGCCGCCGTGTGGCGCTACTACTTCGAGTACCGCGCGAAGTTGCTCGTCCCCCGGCAGCGGCTGGGGGTGCCTCATGGGGGCGAGGTGTCCTACTTCCTGGAGACGGCCGCGGACGTACCGCCCGCCGGAGAGTTGTTCACGGAGGAGGACCGGACCTTCATGCGTCACCTGGTGGATTCACTGGTCCAGTTCGCGCGCACGGGCGCGCCCGGACCCGTGGCCCAGGTGCGCTGGGAGGGGCACACGGAGACGCAAGACAGGCTGCTGAGACTGGATGTTTCACCGCAGGGGGTGACGGACTTCGAGCGCGACATCCTGCAAGCCGCCGAAAACCTCATGCCCTTCCTGGACAGCCTCGCCAAGCCGCCTCCGCCGAAGCTGCCACGCGCCACATCGTCCGCGGCCACCGCGAGCAGCAACACGCGGCAGGAAAACCGCCCATAGTCAGGGGTGTGACAGACCCGGTGGTGTGTGGCATCACACCGCCGGGCTGCTTCATGTCGCCGTCGTCACTTCGGCCCGCGGCTCCAATGACAAGTCATCAACGCTCCATCCCATTCCAAAGTGTGACGGAGATGTAATGAAACAGGCATGTCGCAAAACGTGAGCGCCTCCGAAAGCGGCAGCGCTTCAACCGGGGCTGGGGCTGGTAGATGGGGAAGATCGTGTGTTACGGTTTTTGAGTCGTGAGGCGGTTAATCTCATTTTGCCGCTTCACGTCTTCCCCCAGATACCCGAGGTCTCCATGATGTCAGTGAAGGTCATGCGGCGGTGGTCGACGGTTGGCGCGATGTCGTTGCTGGTCGGTTGCGGTCCGGAGATGGTCGAGGAGCAGGCGGAATCGGTGGCGCCGGCGACCATCGAGCAGGACATCGTCGGTGGCACCACCACGACCATCAATGCGAATCCGTGGCAGGTGTCCCTGCGGCGGGGCGGTCACTGGTGCGGCGGCTCCATCCTCAACAAGGATTGGATTCTGACCGCGGCACACTGCGTGGATGGCTACACCGTCGGCAGCATCGTGGCGGGCTCCACCTCGAGCACGAGCACGAGCTCGGGCCAGACGCGCAACGTGGCGCAGGTCATCATTCATGAGGACTACGGCTCTGCCGGCAACGACGTTGCCCTGCTCCGGCTGTCCACGTCGCTGGACCTCAATGGCACCACCGTCGCGGCCATTCCCCGCATCTCGGCGGCGGATGCCTCGAGCGGCGCCACCAACCCGGGTGTGGTCGCGCGCGTGACGGGCTGGGGCGCGACCTCCTCCGGCGGTTCGGGGTCCTCCACCCTGCGCACGGTGGACGTCAACGTGATTTCGAATACGGAAGCGCAGCAGAGCTACCCCAATGAGTACATTGGCCCGGATCAGATTGGCGCCAAGGCACCGGGCAAGGACTCGTGCCAGGGCGACAGTGGTGGTCCGCTCACCGTCTCGCACGGCGGCGTCCGCAAGCTCGCGGGTGTCGTGAGCTGGGGCTACGGCTGCGCCGACTCGCGCTACCCGGGCATGTACGCGCGCGTGTCGCACTTCGAGAGCTGGATTGACTCCAAGATCGATGGGACGACCCCGCCGCCCGGTACCACGCTGCTCTCCCAGACGAACCTGTCTGGCGCCTCCAGCAGCTGGAATCACTACCCCATCAGCATCCCTGCCGGCACCACGTTGCTCACGGTGACGCAGTCGGGGGGCACGGGTGACGCGGACCTGTATGTGCGCAGCGGCTCGCAGCCCACCACCAGCTCCTACAACTGCCGGCCCTACCAGTCCGGCAACGAGGAGACCTGCACCTTCTCCAACCCCCAGGCTGGCACCTGGTACGTGTCCGTGCGCGGCTATTCGTCCTACTCGGGCGTGTCCGTGACGGCCACGGTTCCGTAATCACGCGCCAGTTCTCCGCTTGAGAGGCCCCCTGTCACTCGTGGGTGACAGGGGGCTTCGCGTTCCTGGGGTGCATCAAGCCCGGCTCACTCCACCCAGTGCTGCTCCGTCAGCACGCGGTAGCCCGTCACCGTGTCGATGAAGAAGGTGACCTGGATGCCGGCCCAGGGGCCCTTGCTGTAGCTGATGTAGCACCCCTTGAACGTGCCACCGGCGGTGCTCACCTGGAGCTCCGCCAGGCCGTCGGTGATGAGCGCGTCCGGCAGCGGCTCGTTGCGGTCCGCGTAGTCGACCGTGCTGGCGACCTGGTTGACGACCTCGGTGCCCGTGGCCAGCTGCGGACGGACCTCCCAACGCTCGTTGGGGAAGAGGCTGGGGTCGATGCCGAAGCACTGCGCGCTCTTGAACTGGTCGTTGCCGTGGGCGCCGGCAATCACGTCCTCCACGTTGAAGTTCTGGCTCAGTCGGGAGGTCCACAGGCTCTCCTCCTGCGCGTTCACCGCGGCGATGAGCGCCGTCAGGGCGTAGCCCTGCGTGGCCGCGTTGCGGAGGTTGCGCAGGCTGACCGCGCCGATGCCAGTCACCTCGGAGATGGCCTGCACGGACGTGAGGGGCCGCAGGTTGAGGAGGTTCGTCGCGCCGTTCCACGCGTACGGCAGGACGGCGTACAGCGCGTCGCTGTTGATGGTGTTGACCAGGGACACCACCGCCGCTGCGTCATCAGTGGAGAGCGCGAGCTCGTCCAGGATGCCGGCGCAGGTGCTGGTGATGTAGCCCAGCGCGCGGGCGCCACCCTCGATTTGAGTCAGGCGCACCGGACCGACACCCCGGACCCCGGACACCTGCGCCAACGTGGAGAAGGGCGCCGTCGCGCGGTGGCCGACGAGGTTCTGGGCGACGTCACTGGGGAGGTAGGCGTCCAGCGTGGACACAGACGCCGTGTTGACGAAGGTGAGCAGGCCCTGACACTCCGGGGCCACGTCCACGTCCGTGGTGGTGAGCGGCGCGTCCTGGTGCTCCGTGGACTGAGAAGACGGCTCGGACTCGGAGCCGGTGGGACCACATCCGACCATCAGGCTCGCGGAGAGAAGGGCTGGAACAAGACGACGCATCGAGGATGCCTCCTGGGGGTACGGCGGGGGACGAGGCTCCATACACCAGACCCCTGACTCGCCCAGCATCCTTGAAATGATGAGAAGGTCGTGTTCACAAGAAAGTCATCATCGCGCTTGTCCATTGCCGAGGTTGCGCCCATGCCCGCCGAGCCGTTGCCCGATGTCCGCACCTTGCTGTCGCGGCTCCCCGCCTGGCACTTCCGGTTGCCGGAGTACCGCGCCGCGCCCGTGGAGGGGCGCGCCGTGACGTGTGACGCGGTGCTGTATGGCACCCTGGGATATGCGGACGAGACGTTGTTCCTCTACGGCTACAACGTGGGGGAGGACGAGCACTGCTTCCTGTACGACACGCCGTGGGACGAGACGCACCGGGCCTACGCCGGAGGGCAACCTCCCGAATGGTATGACGGCCTCCAGATGCCGCGTGCGTTCCAGGTGCGTCATGCGGTGGCGGAGCCCTCCCGGCACGAGATTCTGGACCCGCTGCTGAAGGTGATGATGGAGCGGGCGCTCCGGTACCTGGGGACGCGTCCCGCCATTCCCAGGCTGCTTGCCGCGGGCGCCACGGAGGTTCTGGGCGACATCCAGGAGTGGGACGCGAGGCTGCGCTTCCTCCGGCGCGGGCGGTATCTCTTGAGCGCGGGCGCGCCGGAGGCCTCGGGTTGGACGCCCGTCGAGGCCCGCTTCGGCGGACTGGCGGGGAGCGGGAACACCACCTATGCGCACTACCACTATGACGTGGGGGCGACGGGCTACGTGTTCGCCGTGAAGTGCCAGCCGCCCCTGGCTCGGATGACGCCGAGCGACCATGCGCCCCAAACCTCCCGGAAGGAGCGCCGCGCCCACCTGGCGCTGGCGCGCCGCCAGGAGGAGGGCTTCCGGTTGCTCACCCCCGGTCAGCCGCTCCAGGTGCGCTTCAATCCGGCTGACCCGGGGGAGCATGCGCTGGGGACGCTCGACCTCGCGCCATCCACGGCGGCGTATCAGCTGGAGCCCGTGGTGCTTCCGCGGTCGAAGTAGGCGCGCATGGGCTTCGCCGTGGGCGGCTCTTGGAGCCAGCAGCGCAGCCCGTTCGGCGTCGGCGTCCTGAATCTCGATATCCTGCGCTTCGGCTCCTCGTTCTGACGAGGTGGCCCGCGCGTGCGGCGGCTAACGCGCCGTGTTGCCCACGCTCGCGCGGGCCCTGTCGCACTCCTCGCAGCCCGCGCCCGCCGGGCAGAGGAAGACGAGCGGGTCGGCCCGAAGGTGCTCGACCACGACGTTCACGATGTCGCGCGCGTCGGCGAGCTTCGCGTCGGCGCGCCCCACCTTGCCTTCGCGCAGCAGTCCGCGGGCACGAAGCCAGCCGTCGGCACGCTGGAAGCCCTGACAGCAGTGGTCCGTCTCGGCGATCTCCACCGTCCGCGCAACGCCATCCACTTCGACGACACACGGGTGGGTGACGGAGTACGGGACGGGGGCCAGGGCCTCCGCGAGGTGGATGGTCGTGTTCTCGCCCTGGGTGACGCCGAGCAGGAGCACCTGGCCGCCCAGGTCATGTGCCCGGCCCACCGGGCTGTCGGGGCCATGGGGGGGCGAGAGCGGCTGCGGGCGGCAGATTTCCCGAGCATGGGGGCCCACGGCCGCGAAGGACCCGCCTGGGTGGGTGCTGCGCAGGACGCCGGGCTGGCGCCAGAAGAGCTCGGCGGTGATGCCCATTCCTTCGGTGGGCGTGGTCCTCGGGTCGAACACGCCCTCGCCATCCGTCATCGTGGGCATGACCAGGGTTCCCTCGCTCCCCAATGCCTCACGCAGTGCGTGGATGAGCTCGAGCGGGCCGCCTTCGACCGGACGCACGGCCTTGAAGGACGTGTGCACCACGAGGACACCACCCTCCCGCACGCCGAGGTCGCGGAGTTGCTGCACCCATTGCTGGCTGCTGACTTCGCTCATGGGCCGGGTTATGCCGCGTCCACCAGCCCGCTCGCAATGTCATGGTGCTGGAGAGAGGCGACGCGCGTGTCGAACCGGTCCGAAGACGTCGAGCGATTCATGCAGGAACTCGAACACGCGCGGAGGGACGAAGTCGAAACCCTGCGCACCGCCATCCTGTCTGCCCATCCGGGCATTACGGAGCGCATCAAGTGGAACGCGCCAAGCTTCTGCTTCCAGGGCGATGACCGGGTGACATTCAAGCTGAAGCCCAAGGACTGCGTTCAGCTCATCTTCCACCGGGGCGCGAAGGTGAAGGCGGCGCAAGGCTTCTCCTTCGAGGACACCAGTGGCCTGTTGCAGTGGGCCGCCCCGGACCGCGCCGTCGTCACGCTTCGCGACCTGGCGGAGGTAAAGGCGAAGAAGAAGGCGCTGTGCCAGGTCGTGGTCCAGTGGATGGAAGCGACCTCTCAGTGAGCGTGCTGGTGTCGAGGGCCAACCGACACGGGGCTTCCAGTCAGCGCCCGGAAGCCCCGCCGCGCTCCTCTTTTCAATCCGCCGGGCTGGGCGTGAGTCCGCGCATCGTCTGCTCGTCCCGCCCCAGGTCGAAGCGGCTGATGATGGGGTAGTGGTCGGACGTGGTGTACCCGTAGCTGGGAATGGCCGGGCGGAGTACGACGGTCGAGTTGGGGATGTGGTCCGCCCAGAGTTCGTTGGTGACGAGCTGGTGGTCGACGAACGAGACGCGGCTCGCCATGCTGCTCGCGCCCGCTAGCGACAATGCCTGGGTGCTGAAGGTGTAGCTGGCCGGGGCGTTGACGAAGCCGCGGTAGGGCGTGTCGTACCGGGTTCCGGTCTCCGGGTTGGTGGCGAACGACACGTCCACGTCGTCATTCCAATCCCCCACCACGATGGCGCGCTGCGTGGGCAGCCGGAGGTCCAGGTAGCTCTTGAGGTGTCCGGAAGCGGAGGCCCTGCGCGCGTAGTCCGACGCGGTGGCGGCGGCCTTCATGTGGAGGACGAAGGCCGTCACGTCCATGCTTTCGTCCCCGCGCTGGATGCGCAGGTCCACCCGCAACGGAGGCCGCCCGCCGAAGTCGTAGCGATGCTCCGTGAGCACGACTTCCGCCCGCATCACCCGCACGACGTCCGACTTGTAGAGGACGCCCACCTTCTGGTCATTGGCGGAGTAGTAGCCGGTGCCAGCCGTCACGCGCCGGGTGTCGTCCGCGAGGAATCCGTCGTAGCCCGGCAGCCGGGCCTTGAGTTCGTTGAACTGCGCCGAGCTGACGATTTCCACCACCCCCCAGAAGTCCACGCCTGCGTCGGCGATGACCGCCTGGACGTTGGCCAGTTGCAGGGGTTCATTGTTGGGGCCGTTCGCCACGTCTCCAAACCACTCGATGTTCCAGTTGCCCACGGACAGCGGGAATGCAGGCGGCGGTCCTCCATCCGGATTCGCGCCCGGGCCACGCACTTCCAGCTCCAGTTGCCTATCAGCCGTGGCGCCGTGGGCGTCCTGGACGCGAAGGGTGAGGGGATGGGTGCCGCGCTCCTGGGGAAGCCCGTTGAGCACGCCCGCGGACGAAAGGGAGACACCCGGCGGGAGCGAACCCTCCGCCACGGACCATTGCAGCGGAGGCCGCCCACCCGTGGAGGCGAGGACGTGCTCGTAGTTGACGCCCACGTCCGCGGCGGGAAGCGCGTTGCTGGAGATTACGGGCCGGGGCCACACCTTCAGCGCGTACGTGTGCGAATCTTCAGCCCCGTGGGCATCCCGCACGCTGACGGTGAGCGCGTAATCACCGGGCTCGGTGCCGGGGCCCGTCAGCCGCCCTTCGCCCGTGTAGAAGGAGAAGCCCGGAGGCGGCGTCACCAGGTAGTGCAGCGGCGGCGTGCCGCCCGACGCCGTGAAGACGGTTTCGTAGGCGACGCCGACGGTGGTGGGTGACAGCTCGACGGGCGGCAGTTTCGGCCCGCCGTTCATGTCGCCTCGCCCCTCGGCGCAGGCGGACAGCAACGTGAGCAGGGTGAGCAATCCCAGCCATGGGAGGAATGGCTGGCGTGTGGTGTCGAAGGTGTTGCTGCGACTCATCCGGTTCCCCGTATCGTGTGTGCGCCACTCCTGCCGGCGCGGCTTGTTTCGGGAACAGGCTCATTCACCCGCAGGGTGCGTGGTTTCACCCAGGGCGCATGCTTTGGTCACGAATGCATCACGGCCCGTCCAGGAGCCAGTCGCGGACCGCGAGCAACCGGGCAGAACCCGGCGTCGTCCGCCGACACCGCGCGCGAAGTGTTGCACGTGCTGCGCGAGAAGTAGCCGGGGCCTTGCTCAAGTACGAACAGCACGCACGAGCCCGAGCCGGCGAAGCCCTCGGATGACCCACCACCCCAGGTCCAGCTCGTGCGCCTTCTGGCCCATGCGCGCGGAGCCTGGGAAGGCGTGGTGGTTGTTGTGGAAGCCCTCGCCGAACGACAGCACGCCAAGCACCCAGATGTTCGTACCGCTCTCCGACGCGCCCGGGAGGGCGTAGCGCCGCTCTCCCCAGACATGGGCCGCGTAGCCCACGGCCCAGTGTCCGAGGATGCTGGTGGCCGTGCGGGCGCAAACGCAGAGTGCAACGGCCTCGGAGCCCAGCACCGCGAGCACCAACCCCGCCAGCCCGAGCACGTGGAGCGGCCACGTGCGCTCCAGGAAGCACAGCCACGGGTCCGTCAGTACGTCTGGAGGAAGCCGCGCCAGGGCCCGGTCATCCGCGGGCTCGAAGCGCAGGTGCAGGTTCCAGCCGAAGTCGCGGGCCATCGAATGCCCATAGGCGAAGTAGGGCGGGCAGTCGGGACGGTTCTGCCAGTAGTCGCGAACCGCGTGCAGGCGTGCCCACGACAGGGGACCGCCAAGCCCGCTCAGCACGAACAGGTACGCGAGCACGCCGCGTGTGAGAGGGCCCGCCTCGTAGGTGCGGTGGATGACGCCGCGATGCAGGCCCACCGAGTGTCCCAGGCAGAGCGTCGCGAAGGTGAGCAGGAGCGACACCGCCACCGTGGTGGGCGTCGCCGCCGCGAGCCCCACGGTGACACCGGGGATGAGCATGCCCCAGAGCCACAGCGTCCGCGCCGCATCGAAGCGCAAGCGGCCCACCCCGGGAGGCAACAGGGATGCGGTGCTCGCGCGGGGCTCGCCTGCGCCTTGCCCGTTCAGGGAGACCTCGGGATGTCCCAGCATCGCGGTATTCATCGCGTCACCTCTCCCGCCTGGGCACGCGCCGGCTCGCCGAAGAGCGCCTGTCGGCAGAGGGCGTCCGCGCCCAGGACCATGCTTCCGGCGCCGGGCAGCCGGAGCAGGAGCGACGCAGGGGGCAGCAGGCGCGCCAGCAGCGACACCAGGCCCTCGGTGGCGCGCTGACGTGGGCTCTTGTCGAGCAGCCACCACAGCACCACGGCCAGGTGCGCGACGTAGAGCAGCCGGCCCAGTGCACGGGCCACCGTGGCGTTGCCCGGGACGTCCGCGGCGCCCGCCACGGCGTCTTCAAAGACGGCCTGGACCCGCTGCCGGGAGAACGCCGTCTGCGGCGCGAACAGGCCGTCCTCTTCTCCGCCCACGAGCACGGGAATCAGCGCCTTGAGCACCTCGTGGTGCGGCCCGAGCACGCCAAGGCTGGCCCGGAGCGCGAACAGGAAGCGCTCCCGCCAGGGGCCGGCGGGCAACGCCTCGGCGTGCGCCGCATACGTCGAGGACAACTCGTCGTACAGCGCCAGGACGATGGCGCGCTTGCTGGGAAAGTACCGGTACAGCAGGCCAACGCTCACCCCCGCCTTCTTGGCGATGTCCCGCAGATGGGTGGCCTCGTAGCCCCGTGCGGAGATGAACCCCAGCGCGGTCGCGTACAGCCGCTGGCGCGTCTCGTGGCCCTGCTCCGTCCGGCCTCGGGGACGTCCCCGCTTGGGCCCATCCGTCGCTCCGGCCTTGTTCCGCGTCACCATGGCCTCCCCCTCTATTTTGGTGAACCTGTTCACTGAAATGATGTCCGGGGTGAGGGGCGGGCGCAAGCGAATCGCGTCGGGGCCCGCAGAACTTCAGGGAAATCCATTCGTTGATGGTTGCTGACTCAGACACCCCCAAGGTCTGGCGAGTGGTGTTCGCCGGCGCTCGACGAGGAATTCACCGATGAAAAAGTGGGCTGTTGCCGGGATGCTGATGTGTGGAAGCGTGACGTTGTCCGCGGGGTGTGGAAGTGAGACCCGACCGGTCGAGGTCATCTCCTCTCATGTACCAGGAGAGGTGGCTCTGCTCATTGAGAGAGAGGGCGGCTCAGGGCCGTATGTCGAAAGCGCGGCCGAGCATTTCCGGCTCGTCGTCCCCTCGGGTGAGGTCCTCAAGGCGGTGCGTTGGAGCGCCAATGCGGGAGCCCTGCAGCCGGATTCGGAGCGAGTCACGTGGACGCTGCCCACGGAAGGAACGGCGTCCTTGTTCGTTTCGGCGGAGACGGCGTCAGGAAAGAAGGCGGAGGGCACGTTCCATTTCAACGTGGTGGCTGCGCCGCTCGCGCCCAGCACGGTCATCGACACCGGTGCGGACGTCACGGGCCGCGTGTGCGAATTGGTTTTCGATGCCTCGGGCCGGGGACATGCCGTCTATACGAACGACACCCGTAATTCCCTCTGGTATGCGACCTGGGACGGCACGGCCTGGGTGACCGAGCAGATAGACGGCCCGGGGCTCAACAACGCGGGGACCTTCACGGCGAACCCCGTGTTGGCGGTCGACCCGGGGACGGGGACGCCGCACGTCGCGTATCGCGAAGGCGCGGGGCAGTTGTCGAGCGCGCGGATGCGCGTCCGTTACGCGACGCGCGTCAACGGTGCGTGGGTTCGCGAGGATGTCAGCGGCCAGGAGACGACCCAGTTGGGCATCGCGCTCAACCCGGCGCAAGGTCAACAGCCTGTCATCGTCTTCGGCAACGGTCAGACAGGGAGCTTCCGCATGGCGGCCCGCACGGCGGCCAATACCTGGAGCATCCAACAGCCCGACGTCGGCACCTCCATCCTCAATGGTGAACCCGCCTTCGGCGCAGACGGGACGCTGTACGTGGTGATGCAGCAGCGCACCACCAGCGTCTCGACCCACTTCCTCCATGCCATCCAGGGCTCGACCAGCGCGTCCGTCCGGCTGAAGACCATGAATCTCCCTTCTTGGAGCGCCATGGTCTGGGGGCCGGGTTCTCACCTGTACGCCCTTGCGAATGTCATCCGGGAAGGGGAGTGGGGCGCCATCGACGACATCACGGTGGCCACGCCCCTCTCTTCCAGTGTCGTGCAGGGCTCACCCGTCAACTACACGTATGACGCCTCGGACCTGGCCTATGGTGGAGGCAAGCCCGTGGTCGCCTTGCGCCGTGGAACGGCGCTGGAGCTCAGCACGACGGATGCCCAGGGGTTCTGGACCTACACCCAGTTGGGCACGGTGGAGGACGGCACGCGTCCGAGCGTGGCCATCCGGCCCACTGATGGTGTGGCCCACGTCTGCTACCAGCAGGAAGGGAAGGTGCGCTTCCAGTAAGCGGAGCGCAGGGGGCGGGTGAAGGTGCGCCCCTTGGCCCACGTCCGCGCCATCCCACATTATTGGGTTGAGGGAATCCGGAATGCCGCCGCGTCAGAGATTGAGGCCCTGAGAGGGGCTGATGTCATTTCGTGCTCCAGCCGGGAAGTCGCAGCGGACTGGAGGCTTCTGCACGGAGCCTGTCTGTCTTGTCTGGTTTGGAATGACACAGGGGTGGAACGGGAACGCCTGGAACCTCGATTCGGTCCAATAGACAGGAGGCCGGTGGCTCGCGGCCTTCTTGTCTGGATTGAGCCTGGGAGGATTCCATGAAGAATGGCCATGGACGTTGGTTCGCGTGGATTGCTGGCGTGGTGCTGTTGGTGGGATGCGGCCCCGCCGACGGAGAGGCAACGCAGCCGGGCGAACCGGTCGAGGAGGAATCCTCCCCGCCAGGGATTCCCGCCGAGTATCTCGGCGAGGGCGAGGTCGAGAGCTCCGCCATCTGTTGCAACGTTAAGTGCAGCGGGACCTGGTACGGGCCCTTTCCCTCCATCAAGTACGACCTGTGCGCGAAGTACGGCAGGTACTACTGCCCGCAGAAGAAGCTCACCTATCAAGGGCACGCCTGGCGGAACTGCTAGCCATTGGGGATGTGCAAGGACACGTGAGGGCTGAAGCCATGAGGAATCAAATGAAGAGCACGTTGCCGCTGTGGATGGGGGCGCTGTTGGCCGTGGGGTGTGGTGGTCCGCTGCCCGAGGAGTCGCAGGAGCAGCAGGAGTCCATCGCCATTCCCGAGCAGTACCTGGAACAGGAGGAGCCCAGCACCGAGGGTGGAACGGTCAGCGCCCTCAGGGCCTGCTGCTTCATCCGGTGCTCCGATAACGTCTGGAGAGGTCCCTATCCCAATGTCGTGTATGGCAACTGCCGCAATCACGGAAAGTACCAGTGCGCGAAGCGGGGGCTGGGCTACGTGGGTGCGGATTGGAAGGACTGCTAGCACGTAGGTCGCGGGGCCTCTCTCTAGTCCAGCAGAGAGGGGAGAGAGGCTTCCGCGGGTTCCTGATGCTCAGGGCATGTGGAGCTTCAGGACGTACAAGAAGTCCCGCTCGGTGCGGCCTCGTCCCAGGACGAGCCCATCCTTCAGGATGAGAATCTCTTCCATCGCATCCGGGAAGCAGGCCCGGGGAGTGGTGTCCCGCAGCAGGTGGAACGTGACGGGGCCTTCGCCCAGCGTTTCCCAGTAGCGCCGGGACACGACGTCGTCCGTGGGGACGCTTCCCGCGAACTCCGTGCGCAGTTCGCCCGTGGCGAGGTCGAAGACGCGCGTGTGCATGTCATTGGCCAGCGTGACGAGCACCTCGCCGCTCATCGCGACGGAGAAGGGCAGGGCCGGGTGGGGAAGCTCATGCAGGCGTGCGCCCGTCCGCACGTCGAAGACCCGCACGCACTCATCCAGGCTGCAGGCCGCCACGCGCGTGCCGTCCGCGGAGAGTCCCAGGCTGATGACGGGCTCCGGACTTACCGTCAGGACCTGCTGGGCACCGGTGGGTATCGTGATGAGCGCGAGCTCTCCCGATGCTCGACCCACGGCGATGAGGGGCGCGCTGGCCGCCGCCGCATAGGCGGGGGAGGGGTCGACCACCGCTTCGGTGTTGACGACGACCTTGCCGCTCCGGACCTCGTGGACGTACACGCGTTCGCTGGCCGCATGGCCCGACACGACACAGGTGCCATCCGGCGTGAAGTCCACCCAGGTGATGGGACCACCAGGTCCGCGCAGCCTGTGCAGCAAGGTTCCGTCCGCCACGCGCCAGAGGTGGACCGCGCCCTCTTGAATGGCGGCCGCCAGCAGCTGTCCGTCGGGAGAGAAGGCAATCGGCAGTTTGTCGACGAGGCGCGTCTGGGCCTTCGCGGCCTGGTCGCCAGGCGGCGCCAGCAGGGTGCGCGCGGGGGCGAGGCTCCGCGCGTCGAGCAGCAGGATTCCCAACTGGTAGCGCCGCTCGTGGGAGGACAGCTCGGGTTGGGCAAGCCATGCGCCGTCGGGACTGACCTTCCAGGTCTGCGCGTAGGCAGCCGGAGCGCCGGGAGGCAGTGCCGTGGCCTGCCCCCGTGAATCGATGACGCGCGTCTCCGAATGCAGGCGTGTGATGCCCCACGCCCCTTCGGAATGTCCCCACAGGTTCATGACGCGGTCTTGTTCGGCCAGCAGGGTAGGGCTGGGGGCCGCATCCAGGTCGCTGACATGCGTGCGCCCATTCGCCGCGGTCAGCGCGAAACGCTTGCCGGACGGAAGGAAGGCGGCGCCGCGCTCACGGCCGTCGGAAGGGTAGGGATGCGCCCGGAGCACATCTCCGTTACTCGCGTCGAGCAGCTCCACCCGGTTGAAGGCGAGGGCGCCCAGCCGTGCGCCTTCGAGCCAGGCGACCTGGGAATAGGGGCCCTGGCCCAGCGCTCCGGGCACGCGCGTCCAACTTGCCGTCTCCACCCGGATGAGGCCGTCCATGGAGGTCAGCACGAGCCATCCGCCATCCGGGCTGAAGGCCACGGACGAGACGGAGGTGGTGCTGCGGATGCGAGCGGTCTGCGTGCCTGTCTCCAGGTCCCAGATGCGCACCGTGTCGTCCGACGCGCCTGATGCCAGCCACCGGCCGGAGGGATGGAAGGCAACCGTCAACACGGACTGCTCGTGCCCTTCGAGCGTGCGCACCACCCGGCCCGAGGCCACGTCGAACAGCCGCACCCGCCACCCAAGGTTCGCCGCGGCGAGCCAGCGCCCGTCCGGGCTGAAGGCCACCGACGTCACCTGGCCCTCCTGGCGCGTCATGGCGTGGAGCAGCGCGCCCGTCTCGACGTCCCAGATGCGCGCGTCGTGGTCGCGTGAGCCGGACGCCAGCCGCGTCCCGTCCGGGCTCCAAGCGACACTGCGCACCTCGCCCTCGTGTCCCGCCAGTTGATGGATGAGCGTCCCGGTGGCCACGTCCCAGATGCGAACATTCCGCCCATCCTCCCAGGAGCCCGTGGCGAGCCACGCGCCCGAAGGACTGAAGGCCGCGCACAGCACCTGGGCGTCGTGCCGCAGGACCTGGTCATTGCCTTCCAGCGCCCCGGGCAGGGGCCGCAGGGATTCGACCCAGGATACGCCCCCCCGCGTGGCCCACTGCCCCCGCCAATGCTCCGCCAGCTTCCAAAGGTGCGCTTCCGCGTGGCTCCAGGGCCCCGCGTCCGTGGGCGCGAAGTGCGGAGCGGTGTCGGGCGCGTCGAACCAGCGCAGGCGGTTGTAGAGGCATTGGAAGAGCGTCTCGGGGTGCGCTCGGAGAAACGCGGCGTCCTGCGCGAGCGCTCGCCGGAGCACCTGCAACGTCCTGGGGCTGACCGACAGGCTTTCGCTTTTGTGGATACGCGCGTCCGGCGGCGTCCCGGCGAGCACCTCGTCGAAGGTGGCCAGGAGCGCGTCCAGGCCACGCTCCGCCAGGAGCCCCTCGAGGGTGGAGAGTTCGGTCAGCGATTCGAGGGACGGGGAGGTGTGGGGCATTCGCGGCTCGGGTCGTTTGGGCCAACCCTACACCGTGTCAGGCGCCGCGTTCGGCAACATCCTTCTCCTTGAACACGTTCCGCAAGAGCCCCGGAGGCAGGGTCACGTTCTCCGACGGAGGATGCCTTGGTGGAAGCCTCCGCGCTCGCTAAGAAGGCCGGGCCGCCAGGCCGGAGGCGGGGACAGGAGACTCCGAGGGCATGCCCCCCGAGCGAATCAACCGCGGTGATGTGTTCTGGGTGGAGCCCGACGACTCACGAGGCCCGGTCCCCAGCTATTCGCACCCCCACGTGGTGGTCCAGGACGACGTCTTCAATCACTCACGCATCACGACGGTGGTCGTGTGTGCGCTGACGTCGAACCTGCACCGGGCCAGCGAGCCGGGGAACGTGCTGCTCGAAGTGGGAGAGGGAAACCTCCCCAAGCAGAGCGTCGTCGTCGTGTCGCAGGTGTCCTCGGTCGACAAGTCGCGTCTGGGAGAGCGAATCGGGTCGCTGTCGGACGCGCGGGTGGAACAGATTCTTGCCGGTCTGCGCTTCCAACAGGTGTCGTTCTTCAGGAGGCCGTGAGATGAGCGCCCGCATGACCTGCGTTCCACGGCGAAACACGCGACCATGAGCGATGGCCGGACCTGTGGCTACGCGTGGTGGCGCCACGAGCTCCGCGTGGGGGACCACGTGTACTCCCAATACGAAGCGAGCGGGAACGGGGGACAGTTGGTCATGGTGGTCCCCGCGCTGGACCTCGACGTGTCCATCTGGCGGAAGTTCCGTGAGGAGCTGTTGCCCCAGTTCATCATGGGGGGCCGTGAAGCCCCGTAAGCAGGCCTGGAGACCCCTGGTGATTCCGAGGGGTTCCGCCGTTTTTCGAAAAAGAAGCGCCTGCCGTGAAGGGATTTCTTCCTCGCGCCTCTGAGCTGGCGGAAGGAGGAGGGATGACCTCGAAGAGTTGCGATGTGTATCAGCTCGCGCTTGAGATGAGCCGCCACGGTGCTCTCGACGTGCGGGAGAAAGAGGAAGCGGAGCAGCATTCCGCGACGTGTGCGGAGTGCCAGCGGGCCTTGGCGCTTTCGGCGGAACTGGACCATGCGCTTGGCTGCGTGAGCATTCCGGCGCCGCGCCACGCGGAAGTCTCGCGGGCGCTCGCCAAGGACCGCTTCTGGCTGAAGTACGGCCCGTGGGTCGCGCTCGGGTCGTTCGTGGGGCAGGGCGTGTTCCTGGGCCCGCTGTTCGCACCGGAGGCGCCCCTGCGGTTGTGGGCCATTGTCTCGGCGGTCGGAGTGCTCTTCGCGGGTGGGCTCGCCTTGACGCTGCGCGGCCTTCAACGGCGTGCCGTCGAAGCGGCCAGTGTCGGTGTGGACGCGTGGATGGCGCAGCGGCGGGCGCGCATCGGCACGGAGCTCAAGGACCTGGCCACCCTCCTGTGGCTCTTCCCGGCGATGTCGGCCGTGATGGTGGGGACGGCTTTTCTGATGCGCGACAAGGGGCTCCTGGGAGTCGTCACCCTGCTGTTTGCCGCGGCAGTGAACCTGGGCATGGCGGTCTACCTCGCTCGGACGCGCAGGCCGAGGCTACTGCGCGAGCGCGCCGAACTCGAGGTCGCGCCGTGACGCCGCGCGTGCCTTTCGATGAAGAGGCCCTGCGGGCCGCCGCGGTGTCGGGCGACGCCGCCGCGCGAGAGAATGTCATGCGCCATCTGTACGAGGCGCTCAGCGGGAAGCTGTACGTGCTCTGCCATGGGATCACCCGGGACCCGAGTGATGCCCAGGATGCCGTTCAGGAGACGTTCCTCTCGATTCAACGGGCCCTGCCGCAGTTCCGGGGGGATGCGCAGCTGTCGACGTGGGCCTATCGCATCGCGGTGCGGGCAGCCGTGGCCGCGAAGGCGCGGCGCGAGCGTCACCGGGGCGACGCGGTCGACATCGAGATGGCAGACCCTCGGGCGAGAATCGAGGAGACCTTCGAGACGCGGGAGCGGAAGCGCAGACTCGAGGTGGCGATGAGGACACTCTCGCTGGAGCACCGCACGGTGCTGTCGCTCTTCGCCGTGGAAGGCCTGTCACACGCCCAGATTGCCAGCGTCCTCGGGATTCCCGAGGGCACCGCGTGGTCGCGCTTGCACCTGGCGCGCAAGCGGCTGGCGGCGGCGCTCGAATCCACCGCCCCGTAGCCTGGGGCGCTCCATCCACGTTGTTGTTCCATCCCGCGGTCTCATGACCGCGGAGAGGAGACGGTCATGTTCCGGCCCGCAAGCCGCTTCATCGACGTCCAGCCGAACTCCATGCGTGACGTTGCTTTCATTGCCTTGCTGGCGGTGGGTACAGTCCTGACACTTCGTCGTAGCGATGTCAGGCCACTCCCGGAGCAGGTGTCTGCGTCGTGTTTTGAAAGGGGGCTGTGGCGTAGGCTGTCCTGATGAAAATGAACCCCCGAGGATACCTGGCGTTGCTCGCAGTCATGTCCTTGAGCAGCCTGGCATGTGGTGATGGCGACCCCGAAGAGGCCGTGACGATATCGCAGGGGGTCTATGGGATGACCTCCTATGTCAATGACGTGTGTTCCTCTGGATGTGAGCGCGATCCGCGGTCGATGACCTTGCTGGTCAAGTCCCTGCCCCAGGACACGGACGTGGCTTCCGTGACGTCGAACGAGGACGGCTTCTACGAAGTCGCCCTGGCCTTGGGTGACTATCGAATCTGCACGACGTTCGGGCGTTGCACGGACTTCTCGGTTGGTGTCAATGAAGTGGTTCGCCTCGACTACGAGATGTCGGTGGGGCCGGGGTGGTCCAGGTAGGAGTCTGAGCAGAGCGCAGCCGAGGGCCGGCGGCTGCGGCGGGTCCCTTCCGGCTGGACCCTGAGCGATCCCCTCATTTCAGCGAGCTGCTCACCAGCCGCCTGCCAGCCGGCTCCGTGCGAGGTGGGGGTGGTGGGAGGCAGAAGGAGAGGCCATGCTGGTACGCAAGGTGGCCATCAACGAAGAGCAGGTGCGGACGTTCCTGTCGAACTTGTTCGAGGAGGACCTGCACGCCAAGCGGGTGTTGTCGCTGTCGCACGCGACGTTGGGCGTGGTGCACGCGGCCTCCTTGTCGGTGCACGCCATTGGCCAAGCGCTGGCATGGGCACGGGGCGGCGTGCAGAAGCACGGCATCAAGCAGGTGGACCGGCTGCTGTCCAACGAAGCCGTGGACGTGTGGAAGTTGGCGGCCGCATGGGTGCCGTACGTGCTGGCCGAGCGCGACGAGGCGCTGGTGGCGCTGGACTGGACGGACTTCGACGCCGATGACCACACCAGCCTGGTGGCCAGCCTCGTCACCTCGCATGGGCGCGCCACGCCCTTGTTGTGGCTGACGCTTCAGAAGAGCGCCCTGGCGGGCAACCGGGCCCAGGCGGAGGATGAGTTGCTGCTGCGGCTCAAGGAGTGCGTGCCCGACGGGGTGAAGGTGACGGTGCTGGCGGACCGGGGCTTCGCGGACCAGCGGCTGTACGCCTTCTTGGCGCAAGCGGGCTTCGAGTACGTGGTGCGTTTTCGCAAGAACGTGCAGGTGGAGGTAGCCGGCGGCTCGCGGTGTCCGGCGGTCGAGTGGATGCCCACCAGCGGGCACGCGAAGAAGCTGACGAATGTGCACGTCACGGCGGACCGAATGCCGGTGCCGGCGGTGGTGCTGGTGCACCAGAAGGGCATGAAGGAGCCGTGGTGTCTGGCCACCAGCCTGGGCAGTGCCAGCGCGCGCCAGGTGGTGGACCTCTACTCCCGACGCTTCTCGTGTGAGGAGACGTTCCGGGACGTCAAGGATTTGAGATTCGGCATGGGGCTGTCCGCGGTGCGCGTGAAGAGTCCCGAGCGGCGCGACAGGCTGCTGCTGGTGAGCGCACTGGCTCAGGTCCTGCTGACACTGCTGGGCGCCGCCGGAGAGAGCCTTGGCATGGAGAAGGGATTGAAGGCCAACACGGCCAAGACGCGCACCTACTCACTCTTCCGTCAGGGCTGCATGTATTACCAGGCCATCCCCATGATGAGGGAGGAGCGACTGCTTCCGCTCGTCGAGCGCTTCGCCGAACTCCTTCACCGCCACCCCGTCTTCCAGGAAACTCTCGGCTTCATATGAGGGGATGGCTCAGGGCTGGACCCTCAGCGTCAGCCGTGATTCATGAGTGGCTTCCGTCTCGCGCTCCAGCGCCTGCCGCCGCCCATGCACTCCGCCGACGAGCCGACAGTTCCCCGCTTCTGGCCGTTCATGTTCACCCTGTTTGTCGGGTCGTTCATGTCGGTGCTGAGCTCCAGCACGATCACCATCGCCATTCCCGAGCTCCAGCGGCACTTCGGGTCGGAGCTGTCCTCGGTGCAGTGGACCCTGACGGGCTTCATGCTCGCCATGGGAACGAGCGCACCGCTCACCGGCTATCTGGGCGGACGCTTCAGCTTCAAGTGGGTTTACGTGGCCAGCCTGGTGGGCTTCCTCGTGGCCTCCGTGCTGTGTGGGGTGGCCTGGGACACGCGCTCGTTGGTGGCCTTCCGGTTCATTCAGGGCTCGTTCTGTGGCGCCATCATGCCGGTGACGATGACGCTCATCTACCAGCTGCTGCCGCGTGAACGGCAGGCGCTGGCCTCGAGCCTCTGGGCCCTGTCCTCCATGCTCGCTCCTGCCTTCGGCCCCACGCTGGCGGGCTGGCTGATGACGCTGGGCAACTGGCGGTGGTTGTTCTTCATGAACGTGCCGCTGGGCCTCGCCGCCGTGGCGATGGCGGTGCGGACCGTTCCCTACTACCGCCTGGAGGTCCCGAAGGCGTTCGACTTCCCCGGGCTGCTCACCGTCATCACCGGAACGCTGGCGCTGCTGATCGCCTTGAGTCAGGGACGGGCCTGGGGGTGGACGGATGCGAAGACGGTGTCGCTGGCCGTGCTGGGGACGGTGTCAGTCGTCTACTTCGTCGTCCGCCAGCTGAGGACGCATGCGCCGCTGCTCGACCTGCGGGTGTTGGCCAACGGCCGCTACGTGGTGACGTTGCTCATCTCGAGCATCATCACCATCAGCCTGTATTCAGGCGCGTTCCTCATCCCGTTGTTCCTCCAGGAAATCCAGGGCGTGACGCCGCTGAAGACGGGGTTGATTCTCCTTCCGGCCTCCCTGGCTATGGCGCTCCTGATGCCCCTGGTCGGACGCATGTACGGCAAGCTCGGGCCGAGCACGCTCATGACGGCGGGCGTATTGCTGATTGCGGGCGGCACGTATGCCTTGAGCCGCCTGACGCCGGACGTCTCCCACACCTATGTGCTGATGTGGATGCTGGTCCGGAACGTCGGCATCTCGCTCTCCATCATGCCGGCCAGCAACGCGGGCATGGAGCAGCTTTCCCGCGAGCTGAGTGGCCACGCCTCGGCCATCAGCAACTGGCTGCGAAACGTGTTCGGGGCCTTCTCGATTGCCATCTTCACGTCGCTCCTCTCCACCTTCGCGGCCCGGGAGGCACAGGTGCTCGCGCGGAAGGGGATGACGGAGCGCCGTCACATCGAGGTGCTCTCGTTTGTGACGGGCATCAACCACGTGTACCTGGTGGCCACGGCCATTGCCCTGGTGGCCGTGCCCCTGAGCCTGATGGTCCGCAAGCACGTGCGCGGGCTGGAGGCCTCCCAGGAAACTCGCTAGCGGGCGTGGCGGCGCTCACGCGCCAGGCGCCACCAGTCCTGTGATGTCGCGCGTGATTCGCCCCTCCAGGATGGGCACGCAGTCGCTCGGGCACTCCGGCGTGAAGCGCAGGCCCTGGTCCTTCGCCCGGCGGATGAAGCCGTCGAGCGCATGAAGGGACGCGTTGGGGATGTCATGCAGGACCATCAGCGTGTGGGGCTGTGCCGCGCAGTCCGCCAGCGCCCGCTCCGGCCATCCCGTGGGGTCGAGCCAGTCGCCGGGGACGCTGTTCCAGAGGACGCACGAATAGCGGTGGCGGACCAGATGGTCGACGGCGCGCTGGCTCAGGAGGTGTGGGCCCAGCTTGCCGCCACCCCCGAAAGGCCGGAACCACTTGGGGGCGGGGACGAGCGGCGCGAGCAGCGCGTCGGTGGCCGCGATTTCCGCCTCCACCGCGTCCGGGCGCGGGTCCTCTCCCAGCGGGATGGCGTGGGTGAAGGAGTGATTGCCGATGAGGTGCCCCGCGTCCCGAGCACGCGCGACAAGGCACCGCCCTTCCTCCGTGACGAGCTGCTTTCCCAGCACGAAGAACTGCGCGGTGATGTCGTGCGACGCCAGGACATCGAGCACCCGAGGCGTCACCTCGGGGTCGGGCCCGTTGTCGAACGAGAGCGTGAGGAGGCTCACCGGAACACGTTGTTGGAAGCGCGGTCCCCGGCGAGCCAGCGCGCCAACTCCTGGTGGGCCCTGGCGCGGCGGGCCTGTACGAGCTCGGGCTTCACGGCGTCCGGGCTGTCGTAGGTGAACTCGACAATCATCCCGTTGGGGTCCTTCACGTAGAGCGAGCGGCAGTATCCGTGCTCGAGCACGTACATGCCAGGCTCCGTGTAGCCCGCGGCCCGCAGCCGCTCCTCGATGCCGCGCTGGGTTTCGAGCGTGACGTCCAGGGCGATGTGGTGGAAGGGCGAGTCCGGCATTTGCGGTCCGAACAGCTCCTGGTCCTCCTGCTTCTCGAACTGGAAGAACGCGAGCGCGCTGCCGTCCGCGAGCTCGAAGAAGGTGTGACAGTAGGTGCGGACGGCGCCGAACAGCTCGTCCGATTCGCACCAGGTCGCGACGAGGGGCAGGCCAACCAGCTCCTCGTAGAACTTCCGCGTCGCCTCCAAGTCCCGAGTCACATACGCCGTGTGGTGAAGTCGGCCGGGCAGTTTCGCTTGCGTGGACATTCGTCCTCCCTGGGGTGTGCTCAACGACGAGGGATTACTTCGCCGCCTGCGCGGGCGGCGTACCTGTATGCACGGGGGCTGCGTCGGCGATGGGGTTGCGCAGGACGCCAATCCGCTCGACGGAGACCTCGCACACCTCACCGGCGCGGAGGAACCGCGGCGGCTTGCGGGCGGCGCCCACGCCGCTGGGCGTGCCCATGGCGATGACGTCTCCCGGCTGGAGCGTCATGGCCTCGGAGAGGTCCGCGATGACGGTGGCGACGTCGAAAATCATGTCCGACGTGGTCGCGTCCTGGAGGATTTCTCCGCCCACGCGCATCTGGATACGGAGGCCGCGGGCGCCCTCGGGCAGCTCATCGGGCGTGACGAGCTCCGGGCCCAGGGGGCCCGTCCCGTCGAAGTTCTTCCCGACGGTCCACTGGTGGGTGCGCTTCTGGTAGTCGCGAATCGAGCCGTCGTTGAAGAGCGTGTACCCCGCCACCCACTCCAGCGCGCGCTCGCGAGGGATGTTGCGTCCGGGGCGCCCCACCACCACGGCCAGCTCGGCCTCGTAGTCGAGCTGGTTCGAGCAGGTGGGCACCACCATGGGCTCCTCATGGGCCAGGAGACTCGACGGGAGGCGCGTGAAGACCACCGGGTGCCGAGGCGTCTCGTAGGTGGCCTCCGCCGCATGCGCGACGTAGTTCAGGCCAAGGCAGAGGAACTTGCTCGGCTCGGGAACGAGCGGCCGGTAGCGGAACTCCGAGTCGGACAGTACCTGGGGGGCCGTCGCTTCCGACACGCGCTTCGCCAGGGCCGCGAGCGCGTCCGGGCCTCGCTCCAGCAGCGCGCGCAGTGAAGTCCCGACGGATGGGTCGAGCGCCGTCACATTCACCATCCCCTTGGCCGCGCGCACACCCAGCGCAGGCTCATCCCTCACCAGAATCGAAGCAATCCGCATGGTGGCTCATCTCCCTCGGCTACACGCCGCAGGCTAGCGGGAGCGGTGCTCGACCTCAATGGAATGTCGACAAAATGTCCTTTGCATCCAGTGTGGCGCCTTGTGTCAATTCTGTGCGGTGTCGTATAGGTCGTGTGTTTGTGAGGAGAACGATGGCTGCTCCATCCCGCATTCGTGGTCCGGTGCCCGAACCCACGCTCGCCTCGGCGGTCGTGGACCGGCTGCGTGGTGACATCCTCGATGGGGTATTGCAGCCGGGGGAGAAGCTTCGGCTCGAACACCTGGCGCCACGCTACGGTGTCGGGCGGACGCCGCTTCGCGAGGCGTGCTGTCGTCTTGCGTCCGAGGGGCTCGTCACCATCGTGGACCAGCGCGGCTTCCGGGTGGCGCCCATCTCCCGGGCTGACTTGCTGGACCTGACGCGGACGCGGCAGCAGATCGAGACGCTCGCGCTTCGCGCCGCCATCGCTCACGGCGACATCGCCTGGGAGGGCGAGGTGACCGCGGCCCTCCATCGCCTTCAGCGGCGGGCGCCTGCGTCCGGGAGCGGAACGCTCGACGACACCTGGGAACTCGAGCATGCGCGCTTCCATGCGACTTTGCTGAGTGCGTGCGGGTCGCCGTGGCTTCTCAAGTTCCATGCGACCTTGTTCGACCAGACGGAGCGCTACCGCCGGCTCGCGCAGGCGTACGGCAAGGCGGGGCGGAGCGTGGAGGATGAGCACTCCTCCCTGGTGAAGGCCACGTTGGATCGGAACGCGGAGCGGGCCTGTGCGCTGCTGACCGAGCACATCGCGCGGACGACCGAGCTTGTCCTCGCGGGTCATCCGGGATTGCGCGCGGCGGGTACTGCGACTCAGGCGGCTTTGCCGACAAAAAACCGGAGCCCCCGCGCGAAGGATTGACGCTCCGTCCGCGGGCGCGTACTGGCTGTGGGCACCATGGTACGCACTTGCTTCGTCGAGGGTTCTGGGGGCGTTCGGCTCGCGGTGAGTGAGTCGGGCCCGTCGTCAGGTGCTCCAGCCGTGCTCTTTCTGCATGGCATTGCGCAGAGCCGCCAGAGCTGGCACGGCGTGCTCGACGGGCGGTTGGCGCAAGACCACCGCCTGGTCGCGCTCGACCTTCGGGGGCACGGTGACTCGGACAAGCCCGAGGGCGACGCTCCGTATGTGGACGGCGCTCACTTCGCGGGCGACCTCTCGGCGGTCATCGGGCAGCTCGGTCTGCAGAAGCCCGTGGTGGTGGCCTGGTCGTATGGCGGCGTCGTTGCCGGCGACTATCTCCGGCACCGAGGCGATAGCGAGCTGGGTGGCCTCTTCTTCGTGGCCGCCTCCGTCAGGACGGGGAAGCCTGCGCGAGCGTTGTTCGGGCCGGGGATGATGTCCAACGCGCGAGGGCTCCTATCGGAGGACCCGGCCATCTATGAGGCTACGGCGCGGGCGTTCATCGAGGCGTGCTCGGTGCAACGACTCGACGCATCTCGGGCCGAGGAGGCCCTTCGCGCGATGCTGCGTGTACCTCCGCATGTCCGCCGTGCACTCCTTTCACGGGTGGAGGACTACTCGGTGGAGTTGGCACGATGCAGCCGGCCGGTGGCGACGCTCCATGGCGAGCTCGACCAGGTGGTCCTTCCGGCCATGAGTTCGGAGGTGGTGCTCGCGTGCGCACGTGAGGGGCGGGGCACGTGGCTCCCTGGCGTGGGGCACCTGCCGTTCCTGGAAGCGACGGCGGAGTTCGAGGCCGCGCTCGCGGCGTTCGTGAAGGCGACGCGCGATTGATGCGGCGCCCACCTGGTGACCAGAGACACCAGGTGGTGCGTGCTGTCACCTGTGAGCGTGGCTCCATGCGTATTTCAAGTGACTGATTTTCTTGAGGTTGGAGCGCCCGGACGCCTTCGCATGGCGCCCTGGGCAGTGGCATGTGTCCTGCTTTGCAGCGGGGTACGTCGCGCACAGCCGGCACGGTTGCCCCTCCAGGGCAGGCCTTCCTCTCGCCGGTCTCAAGGAGTCCGCCATGGCTATCTCGCTCCCCTCCCGTTCGTGCTTCTCCCTTCCCCAGGTGAGCACCGCCTATGCCCCGTCTGTCTCAGCGCAGGCGCCGAGCGGGAAGGCCTCGCAGGCGTCACAGCCTCGGAGCGACGCCTGGCAGAAGCTCATGACCGACGCTTTCGAGCCCGCCGTGCGTGGGCAGGGCATCGACCTGGGCGGCGTGTCTTCCGCACCTCGTGCCGCCGCGACGTCCCATGTGAGCGACGCGGGCCCCGGCTTTGGCGCTCCGTCCAGCGGCGCTGTGTACAACGCGAGTCAGCCCTGGCTGAGCGTCAACAACGTGGGTGCACCCTACAACAGCAACATGCAGCTCATCTCCCCGGAGCAGAAGAGCCAGTTCAAGTTCACGAACACCTTCACCAACACCACGGGCCAGCCTCAGACCATCACCCTCTGGAACAAGGTGGGAGAGAAGGGCGGCCCGAACGATGGGCAGAACTTCGACAAGAGTACGCCGAAGACGTTCACGCTCCAGCCCGGACAGTCGCAGACGGTGGCATTCGACAACAACAGCAGTGTCGCGTGGTGCGTGTCGAAGGACGGCTCGGCGAAGCCAGGCGCGAACTCCGGGCAGACGTGGGGTGAGGCGACGTTCGGAAACGCCGCCACGGGGTGGAGCGGCTACAACACCAGTCAGATCAGCCCCGCGGGCCACAATGGCAACATGTCCATCTCCAACGAGGCCACCGGCAAGACGGTGACGCAGGCCAATGCCTGGCAGACGCCCTCCGATGACCCAGCGGGCCGCGACGTGGGTGTCCCCGCGGGGCCGATGAACCTGCGCACCGTCCTCAGTTGAGGGGCCGTAACGAGAGCGGACCGCGGCGCGGGGCAATCGCCCGGTGGCGCACTCGCGCTTCATTCCAGGTGGGGGAGCAGCGAGGAGCCCCCACTTCTTCGGTTTCTCCTGGGGGCGATACGCTGGTGGCACCGAGGGACATCGAACATGAATGTGGTCGTGCTGCGGGTCTTTGCTCCGGCGTTCGACGTGAAGGCCTTCTTGAGTCGCTTTCCTCGGCTGGATGCCGATGCGGTCTTGTCGTCCGGTGAGAAGACGCTGTTCCAGAGACCGCACGGGGACTAGGACTTCGATCTGACCCTTGCCGAGGCGGCAGCGCGATTGGTTTCGACCTCGGCGCTCAGATGTCACTCGTGGCGCATCAGACCATCGTCTTCGGCATCGACCCCGCAGCGCGCAGCCGGCTCAACGCGGTTCTGTTCATCGGGATGTCCATCGGCGCCGCCAGCGGCAGTCTCGTGCTGGCCCCGTAGGGCTGGGTGCCGGTGACGGTGCTGGCGACGGTCTCGGCGCTGGTGGCCCTGCTGGTCCGCCTGGCGCCACGGGCCCGCGTGGCCCGCTGACGCCAGGGGAGCATGAGCGCATCACGTCGTGCTTTGTGCTTCCGCGCGTCCCAGCCGCTGGGCGAAGAATGCGAGGATTTCGTCTCGCGCCGCGCGCGTGGGCTCTCCCTCCGCATCGATGAGGTGGGCTGTCACGACGCTGTGGGGACACCCGACGACTTCCGCGAAGAAGGGGGGAGGCGTCGGGTTCGCGGCGGACGCAGGCAGCACCCTGGGAACGAAGCGAGCTCCGAGCGCGGCCGAATACGCCTGGAATCGCTGCGCCGTGCAGAATCGGTCGCCCTCGAACCGATAGGCGAGCACCGTCAGGTCGTCACGTTCGAGGCGCTCCTTCACGGCGGCGAGCTCGTCAGGCGCCATCTGAATCCCGCCGGTATCGCTCAGGGGCAGCGACGGCTGACACACGACGGGAGCGAGCATTGCGCGTTCGAGCATCATGGAGAGCGCGAAGTTCCCCGTGAAGCACATCCCAATCGCGCCGACCCCCGGACCACCACACTCCTCATGTGCGAGGCTTGCCAGGGCACGCAGCCACTGCGTCACGGGGCTCGACTCATTCGCCGCGAACGCTCGGAACTCCGCGCTCACGCAGGCGCGTTGCAGGATGGCGCGCCCCTCCTCCGCGCGAGGGTAGGCACCGTCCCTGCCGAAGAGCGAAGGCATGTAGACAGTGAAGCCCGCGTCACGCACCCAACGCGCGAAGCGGGCGACGTGTGGGCTGATGCCTGGCATCTCGGCCATGACGATGACGGCGGGGCCGTGGCCGGCGACGTAGACCGTCCGCGTGGCGGCGTTGAGGGTGACGGGTCGTCGGGCGAAGTCATCCAGCGGGTCGTCGGCTGTGGAGTCAGGTGTGGATGCGTGCATACCTGGACGATGCGGGATGTCCACCCCCGGCAACCAGTGGCGAGATTGACAATGAACGGGCTAATCTTGCCACCGTGATTACGCATGTCGTGTTTGATGGCGTGGCAGAGGGCTCGCTGGGCGTGGGGCTCGACGTGGTCGACACGGCCGCGCGACTCGTCGAGGCAGGGCTCGCCTCGGTTCCACGAGGCGCCCAGGTCTTGCGTCAGCGGGTGGTGTCGCTCGACGGTCAGCCGGTCCGCTCGGGGACGGGACGCTCCGTCTCCGTGGACGGCGCGCTGAGCCTCCGGGGTGTGAAGGCGGGAGACGTGTTGCTGGTGCCTGGACTCTCCGCGGCGAGCGAGCGCGCCATCGAGCAGCTGCTCTCGCGGACCAATGCGGCGCGTGGCATCACGTTGCTCGCGCGCGCGGCGGCGAAAGGCGCCATGGTCGCGGCCTCGTGCTCCGCGACCTTCGTTCTCGCGGCGTCCGGCCTCCTCGCGGGGCGGAGCGCGACGACGACCTGGTGGCTGGTCCCCTCGTTCGTGCGTCGCTTCCCCGAGGTCGCCCTCCAGCCGGATCGGATGGTTGTCGAGAGCGACGGCATCCTCACGGCGGGCTCGGCCTTCGCACACGCGGACCTGATGCTGGCCATCGTCGCGCGGGTCGCGAGCCCATCGCTCGCGCACCTGGTGGCCCGCTACCTCGTGCTCGACGAGCGTGTCTCACAGGCCAGGTACATGGTGATGGAGCACCTACGCGTCTCGGACCCGGCGCTTCGTGCCGTGGAGCGATTCGTCGCCGCGAACCTGGGCCGGCAACTGACGCTCGATGAACTCGCCCGTGCCGCTGCCACCTCCACGCGTACGCTCGCGCGGCGGGTGCAGGCTGGCCTAGGCATGACGCCGCTCGAGTTCGTGCAGCGGGTGCGCATCGCTCACGCCTCCCACCTTCTCGAGACGACCCAGGCGTCGGTCGAAGAAGTCGCTGCCCGGGTGGGGTATGCGGACACCGCAGCGTTCCGCCGAGTGTTCCGACGGTACGCGGGTGAGACGCCACGAGGAAGGAGCAGCAGCTCGCGCTCCCGGCGCTCACCGCTGAAATCGCGCGACTCACCGGCACCATGAGGGCTTTCGCAGAGATGTCCTGCCTCAGTGCAGCGGGTAGGGACTCCTCCTGCGCATACGGGCGACCTCCCTCCGCGACCCGTGCAAGGGGCCTTCCGAGCATGCGACCTCCTCGTCCCTCCCTTCTGCTGGTGGCCTTCGCTTTCGCCTGGGGGCTCCACGGGCCCAGCGCTCATGCCCAGGGGGCTCGTGCCTCGCTTCCACACCGCCTCCATCTCCAAGCAGTTCACCGCGTTCTCAATCCGGCTGCTGGAGCAGGAGGGCAAGCTGTCGCTGGACGACGACATCCGAAAACACCTGCCGGAGATGCCCGTCCATGAATGGACCATCACCATCGCGCACCTGCTCCATCACACCAACGGGCTACGTGAGCAGGGCGCATTGTTGAACCTGGCTGGGTGGCGTGGCGACGACCTGTACACCGAAGCGGACATCCTCTAGGCATTGACCCGGCAGCGCGGAGTGAACTTCGAGCCGGGCTCGGAGATTGTGTACGGCAACGCCGCGTACACGCTGCTGGGCGTCATCGTGCGGCGCGTGTCCGGCAAGCCGCTGCGAGCGTTCGCGGATGAGCGCATCTTCAAGCCGCTTGGCATGGCCGACACCCATTTCCACGATGACCACGCCGAGGTGGTGCCCCGGCGTGCTACGGCGCCCGGCAAGGCGGTGGCTGGAGAATCAGCATGCCGCACATCGACCATTACGGCTCGACCAGTTTGTTCACCACAATCACTGACTTGCTGAAGTGGGAACAGAACCTGCTCGACGCGCGCGTCGGCGGGCCGGAGCTGATTGCGGCGATGCGGACCTCCGGCAGGTTGAACGACGGCACCGTCACCGGCTACGGCAGCGGCCTGCATCTGTCGGAGTATCGCGGGCTGCGAACCGTGAGCCACGACGGGATGGAAGCCGGCTACCGCACGGAGGCGCTCCTCTTCCCGGACCAGCGGCTGGAGGTCACGGGCGGGGCGCAGCGTCAGGTGGGCATGCCCACGGCATTCGTGCACATCGGCGAAGGCGCATTCCGCCCGGGCGAGTCGATGCACGTGTGGTGCTTCTCCGCCCCCGAGGGTGCCCCGCGTGCGTTGAGCATCCGGGATACCTGGCCGGCCACGCGGGACTTCATCCGGGGGTCGGAGCCCCTGCCCTCGGGCGCTACCGCAGCGACGAACTCGACATGTCGTACACCGTGCGCATCGCGGACAACACGCTGGTGATTCGCTGGCCACGCCGGGATGAGGTCGTGCTGGATGCCGTCGGTGGGGACCGCTTCGTCGGCTCGCTCGGCGCGGTCACCTTCACGCGGTCGGCGACCGGTGGGATAGACGGGCTGAGGGGCAGCAGCCGTCGTTTGCGCCATCTGCGTGCGGAGCGAGTGGATCTGTCACGACAGCCGCCCGCCATCAGCACGAGTGCCCCGGTTCGGCCCTGACAGAGAGCCGGCAGCGCAAACGCAGACGCCCCTTTGGACTTCCCGTTACCGGTGCGCTAATAGTTGTTAGTCAATGAACTCGAGAATAAACAGCGTGGCTGGGTTGTGGGCCGCGGTGCTTGGCGCGCTCTTGCTCACGGGCTGCACGAAGGATGGTGCGCCGGAGGCCGGCACGGGGGCCGTGCTGCGGGCTGTGACCTCGCCGGTGACTGTGTCAGAGGCGGTGGCCATCACCAGCCAAGGCATGACGCAGAACGGCGCGGCGCATCGCAATCAGGTGCTGCTCGGGGTGTTCCAGACCGAGGACTATGAGGTCGAGGCCTTGTTGCGCTTCCCGCAGACGGGCGTGCCGGCTGGGGCGGTGGTGCAGAGCGCGACGCTGCGCTTCGCGGTGGAGACCTACACCAGCGACTTCTCGATTCGAGGCGCGTACGTGCAGGCGCCCTGGAACCTGGTGGCCAGCGGACTGGGATGGCAGTTTCGCGACGACGGGCTGGAGTGGGACCGGCTGGGGGCGGCCGGGCAGGGGACGGACCTGGTCGCCGGTTCGTCGTTCGAGGTCTCCACGTTTCCGGGCACGGTGAGCGTGCACGAGGTGCCACTCGACGTGGCGGTGGTGCAGTCGTGGGTCGACGACCCGTCGACCAACCAGGGCGTGATGTTGGCGAACTCGAGGATTGGGAAGGTGGCCAAGGTCTTCACCAGCCTGGCCACCCAGCCTGAGCGTCGACCGCTCCTCACGATTGAGTACACCCCGCCTGCGCCGCGCAGCGATACCACGCCTCCATCCGTTGCAATCACGTCGCCCGCGGCGGGCGCGACGGTGCAGGGCGTGGTCGGCATCGCCGTGGACGCGAGCGACAACGTCGGTGTGGCCAGCGTGCAGCTGCGCATCGACGGCCGCGACCTCGACTCGACGCAGCTCGACACCCGCCTGTTCCGCAATGGCAACCATTCGTTGACCGCGCACGCGCGCGACGCCGCCGGCAACCTCACCACCTCGGCGCCGGTCCTCGTCACCGTCGCCAACGCGGTTGTCGACACCACGCCTCCCGAGGTGCAGGTGACCGCGCCCGTTGCGGGAGAGACGGTCAGCGGTCCCTTCACGGTGCGGATGAGCGCGAGCGACAACGTGGGCGTCACCCGGGTCCACGTCGAACTCGACGGCGTTCAGGTCGGCGCGGCGGACGTGGCCGCACCCTGGTCCGTGACACTCGACACCGAGGCGCTCCAGCCCTATGGGCTCAGACAGCTGACCGCGGTGGCTCGCGATGCCGCTGGCAATGTCACCGTCTCCGCGCCGGTATCCGTCAACGTGAGCGCGCCCCCTCCCGACGTCACGCCGCCCCAGGTCCGAATCGTCGCGCCCGAGAGCGGCGTGACGGTGGGCGGTACCCTCCAAGTCAGGGTCGACGCCCATGACAATGTGAGGATTGCTGGCGTGCAGTTGCAGGTGAACGGACAGGACTTCGGGGGCGAAGACCTCAGCTATCCCTATTGGATCAACGTCTCCACCACCCTGCTGGGTGACGGCACCTTCCCGGTGACGGCGGTGGCGCGGGACCGCGCCGGCAACCGGACCACCTCGGCGCCAGTCATGTTGACCATCGCCAACGGGCCGCCCGTGGTGCTCGATATCCCGGTGGCGCATCCTCGGGTGTGGTTCACGGCGGACCGGCTTGCCCGGGCCCAGGCGTACTTCGCGCAGCACCCGTACACGCCCGTCGCGAACGTGCAAGCGCCCGAGCAGGCCATCGATGCGGCGATGCACTCGCTGCTCACCGGCACCCAGGCGTCATGCCGCGCCGCGATTGACTGGGCGGTACGCACCGAGATTCCCATCTCCGAGAACACGGTGTCGAGCGATCCAGCCCGCTGGTACGGCGAGGCGGTCATCCTCACCTACGACTGGTGTTTCGCCCACCTGCTTCCGGCGGAGCGCACGCTCCTGGTCAACCGGTGGAACTTCGCTATCGAGGCGCTCAACGCCAATCCGTGGGGCGGCATCGGCATGGAGGGCAACAACTACTACACGGGGTACTTCCGCAACGCGCTCCTGTGGGCCATTGCCAGCTGGCATGAAAACCAGCCGTTCGCCAACGAGCTCCTGCAGTACGCGATGAAATCACGCTGGGCCTTCTCGCTGCGGCCCTATCTGGATGGGCCGGGGGCGGGCGGCGCGCCGCACGAGGGCTCGACCTACGGCCGCCGGACGTTCGGCTACATGACGGTGCCGTTCACCACGCTGGGCCTGTATGGCCACGACATGTGGAACCAGACCGACTACTTCATGGCGTCGGTCTTCTGGTCCATCTACTCGACCACGCCGGGGCCCAGCCGGAGGGGCCAGTTCCAGCTGTTCGAGACCTTCCCATTCAATGACGACGAGCGTTGGCTGAACCGGTGGAATCCCAGCAACACCGCGCAGACGTCGCTGGGCAGCTACTTCGCCCCGCTCATCGAGGAGTGGTCGGACCAGCCCGTCGCGGGTTATGCCAAGCGCTTCCTGGAGCTCACCGGCCATCCGATTGACGACCGTCTCATCCGGTACGTCTACAGCGACACGCTGGCGGCGGTGCCGTCACGTGACCTCGCGGAGTTGCCGCTCGACTACCACGCACCTGGACTGGGCATGGTGTACGCCAAGACGGCGTGGGCGCCCGATGCGACCCTGGTCAACCTGCAGTTCGGTGTGACGGCCAACGCGGGCCATGAGCACCGTGACTCCGGCAACTTCCAGGTGTGGCGCGCGGGCGAGTTCCTGACCCGCGAGACGGTGGGCTACGCCAACTCCATCGTCGGATACGCCGGTGGCGCGGCGGTCGACTGCGCATCACCCGTGGCGCACAACACGCTCTTGTTCGAGGGGCTGGGCACGGTCGGCTACTACCACCACGCGCCGCGAATGCTGCGCCTGGAGTCGTCGTCAGTGGCGAGCTACGCCGCGGTCGACCTCACCGGCGTGTATGACTTGAACGCCGAGTGGGCCCACCGAGAGGCCGAGGTCGGCAACCCGCACGCGGGCCGGGTGGTGCGTGAGACCTTGTTCGTGCGTCCGCTCGACACCCTGATTGTGTTCGACCGGCTCGAAAGCGCACGGGATGACGCCACGGTTGCCAAGACCTTCTTGATTCATTTCCCGGAGCCCCCGGTGCTTATGGGCAACACCTGGTCCGCGAGCAGTGGCGGGCAGCAGCTGCGGGTCAGCACCCTGGTTCCAGCCAATCCGGTCCGGCGAATCGTCGACGAGCGCGGCCCGGTGCGCGGCGATGGCACCTACCCGTACCCGGTGGGTCAGTTCCGTGGAGAGATTGAGACCCGCGGGGAGGTGGTGAGTCACTTCCTTCACGTCGTGCAGGCCAAGGCTGTGGCCGACAGCGCGGCGCTGCAGCTCACGCTCGACGAGACGACGACCGCGTACAGCGTGACGTTGAGTCACCCTACCCGCGGAAGCGCGGTGGTCCGCTTCGAGAAGGGGATTGAGAGCACAGGCGGCAGCTTCGGCTACGCCGCCAGCGGCGCGGCCACCCCGGCGCCGCTGCGCGCGGGGGTGCAGGGGATGACTGTCACTCCAAGCGGGCCCGTGTGGGGCCCGTGACGGCCTGAACCTGGCCCGCGAGCGACGACGTCCGCCTTCGCGGTGCGCAAGGTCAGCTTGGCGACCGCCGCGCTGCCCGCGACATCGACCTGGAGCACCGCTGTCTCTCGCTCGGGGCTCGGCTGCAGCCTCGGGCAGCTTGGAATCTGCATTCAGCCAGGAGAGGCCCCTTCCTGGGCTTGCATCAAGGCTTCCACCTGCTGCTGGATGCCCTGAAGCTGGTCGAGCCTGAGCTTCAGTGCTTCGCGCAGGGCGCGCTCGTCGGTGTGAAGGACCTCGTCATGCAACTCCGCGATGCTTTCAGACAGGCACGCGTGGAGGACGTGGATCTGCTGCTGGGAGAGCTCCAGGACCATGGGTCACCTCTCTGACAGCACAACAACGGAGACACGCCACCCTCTCACCCGAGGGCATGGGGGCGAACACGTGCACGACAGGCCGCTGGGGCCGGTGCTGCCGGACCTGAGGACTGGCGCGCAGGCGGTCGCGGTACACAGTGAGTGTAGTGCGTGCCCGCCCGCAGCCCAGGGGACTCCCGGGCAGGCAAGGCCTCGGCCTCCCCCCGGCGCTCCGGAGCACCGCGCGGCTCATGGGCCGCGCGGTGCGAGCTGCCGGGAGTGGCGCGGCGCCTCGGCATCCGAGGCGCTGCGCCGGTGCGACTACCGAAGCGCGATGAGCGAGGCCACGAGCAGGGAGACGACGCTCATGACCTTGATGAGGATGGCCACGCCAGGACCAGAGGTGTCCTTGAACGGGTCACCGACCATGTCACCGACGACGGCGGCCTTGTGGACCGCCGAGCCCTTCGCGTGGCCCGGCAGCTTGCCCTTCTCGATGAACTTCTTGGCGTTGTCCCACGCGCCGCCCGCGTTGGCCATGTAGAGGGCCATCGTGGCGCCGACGACGAGCGAGCCGGCCAGCAGACCCGCCAGCGCACCAGGGCCCAGCAGGTAGCCCACCAGGGGCGGGGCGACGACGGCGATGATGCCCGGGAAGATCATCTCGCGCAGGGCGCTCTTGGTGGCGATGTCGACGATCTTCTTGGGGTCCGGGTCCGCCTTGAGCTCCATCAGCCCCGGAATCTCGCGGAACTGACGGCCAATCTCCTCGACGATGGCACCGGCCGCGCGGCCCACGGCGAGCATCGTGGAGGCGCCCACCAGGAACGGGAGGATGGAGCCCAGCAGCAGGCCGACGATGACGTTCGGGTTGGTCAGTTGCAGGCTCATCTCCGGAAGGCCAGCGGCGATGCGCGTGTGGTTGACCTCGAGGTTGAAGGCGGAGAAGAGCGCGATGACGGTGAGCGTTGCCGAGCCGATGGCGAAGCCCTTGCCGATGGCCGCCGTGGTGTTGCCCACCGCGTCCAGCTCATCGGTGATGGCGCGGACCTCGGGGCCCAGGCCGGACATCTCGGAGATGCCACCGGCGTTGTCGGAGATGGGGCCATAGGCATCCACGGTCATCACCACGGCGGTGCCGCCCAGCATGCCCACGGCCGCCAGCGCGATGCCGTACAGGCCAAGCGCCTGGTCGGCGATGTAGGCCACCAGGGCGATGGTGGCCATCGGGATGCCCACGCTCTCCATGCCGACGGCGAGGCCGCGGATGAGGTTGGTGCCGGCGCCCGTGACGGAGGCCTCCGCGATGCGCTGCACCGGCGTGGACGACGTGTAGTAGTCCGTGACGAGGCCGATGATGGCGCCGCCGAAGGCACCCGCGGCCAGCGCCACCGTGATGGCCTGGGACAGGCCGAACACCTGCATCATCACGAAGGACAGACCCACCAGGATGACGGGGGGCAGGATGAGGGCGCTGCGCAGCACCTGCGCGGGGTTCATGTGCTTGAGCGCGCGCGCGATGAAGATGCTCAGCAGGCTGACCACCAGGCCCACGGCGGACAGCACCAGCGGGATAACCACGCCCGCCACCTTCGCGCTCCCGATCGCGGAGGGGTCCACCACGAGGCGAGAGAGGTCCGCGGCGCTGGCGGTCAGCGCGATGGCCATGGCGGCGACAATCGCGGCCACCATGGACTCGTAGATGTCGGCGCCCATGCCGGCCACGTCACCCACGTTGTCGCCCACGTTGTCGGCGATGACGCCCGGGTTGCGCGGGTCGTCCTCGGGGATGTTCTCAATGACCTTGCCGGCGATGTCGGAGCCGACGTCAGCGGCCTTGGTGTAGATGCCGCCGCCCACGCGGGCGAAGAGCGCGATGGAGCTGGCGCCCACGGCGAAGGAGTGGAGGACGGGGGACAGCTGCGCATGCCCCTGGAAGGCGTAGTAGACGCCGCCCATGCCGATGAGGCCCAGGCCGGCGACGGCGAGGCCCATGACCGCGCCACCGTCGAGCGCGACCAGCAGCGCGTTCGGCTTGGAGCCGGTGCGCGCGGCCTGCGCGGTGCGCACGTTCGCGTACGTCGCGGCCTTCATGCCGATGTATCCGGCCAGCAGCGAGAGGAACGCGCCGAGCACGAAGCTCCCGCTGGCGAGCGGCCCCAGCGCCAGGCCGATGACCACCGCGATGACCGCGCAGTACGCGGCGAGCACCTTGTACTCGCGGACGAGGAACGCCATCGCGCCTTCGCGGATGTAGCCCGCGATGCGGTTCATCGTCGCGTCACCCTCCGGGAGCGCCTTGACGCGGAAGTAGAAGAACGCAGCGAAGAGCAGCCCCACGGCGCCGACCACGCCCGGTGCGATTGCCCAGAAACTCGACTCGAGACTCGACAACTCCATCCAATCCTCCAGAGACGTCCCGGGAGCCTGACCTCGCCGACCGGGTCGCTCGTGTGCCGCGAAATTTGTACGGAGCGCGTATAGTTGATTTCAGCGCAATCTGGGAGTTTCCTAGGCGCGCCCCAGCAGGTTGGGAGTCCTACCAACGTCCTGGGCGGGTGCGTCACGGCCTCCAGTGCCGGGCCGGTTCTCATGCGGGGCGCGAGTCCAGACGACAGGCGGGGCGGGTGGCTGCATCACCATGGGCCCCAAGTGCCCGGACTCACTCGCGATTCTACGAAAGATACGGGCCAGTACGTATTCAAGGCCCCGTCTCCACGGAGGCGACGCCCATGGCGCGGCCTTCTCCCGGGGGCCCCGTAGGGCTGTGCGCTCAGTCCGGGGGGGCGGAGGAGGGGGCTCTGGGCTTCTGTGGTAACGGGTCGCGGCATGAACGCACCGCACCAGTCCAGTCCACTCCTCGTCACGGCTTTCAATGGCCTGGTCGCTGCCTACGACCGCATGAACGGCAGTACCGCATGGACGTTCCCCGTTCCTGGCAAGTCGGTCCCAGGGATGCGCCCGCGTCCCACGCACGTGGAGGTGCGGGATGGGCGCGTGTACGTGTTCGCGGGCGGCTCCGAGGGCGTCTTGAAGAAGCGCGTCTTCCTCGATGTCCACGCGCTCGACTACGAGAGTGGCCGCCCCCTCTGGACGCAGCGCGTGGCGCCGGCTCATGCGCCGAACTTCACGTCAGCGTCGGTGCTGGTGGAAGACGGGCAGGTCATCGTCTCGTACCAAGACGTCTTCGTCGCGTTCGCGGCGGATTCCGGCCGGCCCCAATGGACTCGAAGCAGCGAACATGGGGATGGAGGCATCTACTCGCTCCAACTTCAGATGGGGGTCCATGGCGCGCGGGCACGCGTGGTGACCTGAGCCCGCGGGCCCGTCTGGCACGCTCGGGATTGCCGGGTAGAGTTGCAAATCAATCTCAACGGCATGTGCTTTGTAGGTTCGCGTCCCCTGGGCGTGATGTGGTCGAACAGCTCGGGCATGGTGCCTTCGTCAGGGCTCAACGCGTCCGCGAAGTCCTGCCCTTGCGTGTCGTGGCCGGGACGTCTTCACCGGTGACGGCGCGGGCAAGCCGCTCCGCGTCGGATGTGGCGATTCCGAGTGAATCGAACACGCCGCTGACGAACATGTTCGCCAGGCCCTGTGCGAGCGCGCGACCTCGTAGTTGCTCCATCAGCGGATGCGAGGTGGGGAGCGCGCTCCCGGACCGGACGAGCTCCGACAGCGCCGGCCAGAACGTGTCCATCGAGCCCTTGAGCGGCTCGGGGACTTGCTCGTCCGGATGCGGGCCTGCGTAGTCGATGTACGCCGGGTCCGTCGCGATGCGGTACAGGGCCGGGTTCTCTGCGGCCCACCGGATGTACGCGACCCCTGAGCGTCGGAAGGCCTCGTGCGGGTCCGTTGTCCCTTCCGTCGCGGTGATGAGGGTCGCGTTGAGTCGGCGGTTTCCCTCCGTCGCGAGCGCGCGCAGCAGGGCCAGGCGGTCCGCGAAGTGCTTGTAGGGGGCGGCGGAGGACACCCCCACGCGGCGTCCGACTTCCGCGACGGTGAGCGCGTCGACGCCTTCCTCGCGAATGAGTTCGATGCTGGCTTCCAGCAGGGCGTGCTTGAGGTCCCCGTGGTGGTACGGGCGTGCTCGCGTCTTCGTGGCCATGCGTGAAGCCAGGGTAGATGGACTGGCCCTTGTTGCAAAGCAAGTAAGAGTCACTTACTTTGTGTCTCGACGCGGATTTCATCGCTCCAGGAGCAGCGGATGCGCAGCGCGAATGCCGTGAGTCCATTGTTGCGGTCCCTCTCCCGTCCCCATGGCTTCGAGCCGCTGCGGGTCGAAGGCCGGCTCCCCGAGTTCCTCCGGGGGACGTTGTTCCGCGCCGGACCGGGCCTCTTCGAGCGCTTTGGCACGCGAATCGCGCATGCGTTCGAGGCGGATGGCGCCGTGACGGCGGTACGCTTCGACGGCCGTGGCGCGCAGGGCGCGAGCCGCATCGTCGAGAGCGCCGGCTACCGTGCGGAGGAGATAGCGGGGCGGTTTCTCTACACGTCATCCGCGTCGTGGCTCGATCGGATGCGGGCGGTGATGAGGGACGCGGCGAAGACCACGGGCAACACCTCGACGTTCCTGTGGAAGGACCGGCTCTTCGCGCTGATGGAGAACGGCTTGCTCCAGGAGATGGACCCCACGACGCTGGAGACGCTCGACGCCACGGGACTGGGCGTGGTGACGGGGGCCTTCTCGGCGCACCCTCACCGTGTCGCTTCGCTGCGGACGACGTTCAACTTCGGGGTCCGGTATGGCCGGAAGATGAACATCGACCTGTACGCGCTGCCGGACGACGGGGAACCGTCGAAGCTCGGCACCGTGGAGGCGCCCTGGCAAAGCATGGTGCATGACTTCATGGCGACGGAGCGGCACCTCATCCTGTTCGTGGGGCCCGTGCAGTTGAATCTCCTGCGCGCCATGGTCGGCCTGGGAGATGTCACCCAGCTCTTTCGGTGGAGGCCTGAGCTCGGGGCGCGGCTCATCGTCGTCCCGCTCGATGCCATCCATTCACCCCAGACGTTCGAGCTCGACCCCTTCTGGCTCTGGCATTTCTCGAACGCCTTCGAGGACGCGGACGGTCCATGTGTCGACTTCTGCCGCTACCCCGAGTTCTCGCTCGGGGAGATTGGAGAAATGGAATCGACCGGGCCCCTCCCATTGCTGACGCGTGTGCAGCTCGACCTGAAGTCCGGCACGACGCGTGAGACGAAGCTCTTCGATGTTCCCTGCGACTTTCCTCAGGTGCATCCGCGACTGCACGGCGCGCGGCACGGCACGGTGTTCGCGCAAACCGAGCGGAACGTCGCGGACCGGAACATCCTGGGGGTGACGCGCATCGACCTCGACCGGGGCAGGAGCGCCGAGTGGGTACTCCCGGCCGGGCATGTGCCGAGCGAGCCCGTGCTCGTGCCGCGCGAAGCGTCACAGGACGCCACCTTCGTGCTCGACCTCGTGTTCGACTCGACGACCGACCACTCCTACGTCGCGGTGCTCGACGGCGAGCATCTCGAAGACGGTCCGCTGGCGACCGTTCACTTCGACCAGGCCATTCCCGTGACGTTTCACGGCAGTTTCGCCGCGATGTGATGCCCTTCAGCGCAGGGCGGCGCCGCAGCCTGGTGGAGCGAGGTCAGAACCTGCTTCAGCCCGAGGGAGAGCTGTGCCCGGCCGCTCTTCTGGACGGAGCGCTCATGGATGGCCTCCCGCTGGACAGCTTCGCGCGAGAGGCCAATCCATGGCCATCAATGAGCAACGGCGACTGCCTGCCGCATCAAGCCGCGGCGTGGCGGACTACTCGGAGTACTCGTAGCTGTCGACGAGCTGCCAGTTGCGGTTGTAGACGTAGCGCCGGGTGAACCAGCCGCTGTGGCAGCTGCCCGTGTTGCTGGCCTTGTAGCCATAGACGAAGCCGTTGTGGACGCGGGCCTCGATGCTCGGGTAGCCGGGGGTCTCACAGGGCTGGGTGACGCGGACGGCCTGGTAGGCGGCCTCGGCGTAGACCTGCTCCTGGCCCTCGAAGTCGTAGCGGGAGTGCACGCGCTCCGAGGTGAACGTGGCGAGCGCGCTGGCCTGCTGGGTGTTGGTCTGCGTGAGGAAGGACTGCAGGTGGGCGAGGGTGGTGGCCTCGGAGGTGAGCGTGCCGGTGAGGCGGTGCACGGCGCCGTCATTGTCGGAGAGCGCGGCGCGGATGGAGGCGATGCCAGCCGGGCCCTGGTAGACGGAGGTGTCGCCCCAGGTGAAGCTGAGGGCGCTGCCCGCGCTGTAGGCACTGAGCGCGCAAGCGCCGTTGGCACCGGCTGTCTCGACGACGATGATCTTGCGGAGGCGGTGCTCGGGGTTCACGAGCGCGATGCACTCGTTGCCAGCGACACCGTCGTAGTTGGCGGCCGGGAGCACGGCCTCGACGATGTTGTGGACGCGGAACAAGGGGTCCGTGGCCTGCTGCTCGATGGACTGAACCGCATCCGTATCAGTGTCCGTCTCGGGACCGAGACAGCCAGCGGTGAGGGAAGAAGCGACGAGGAAGGACGCGAAGCTGAGGGACGTGCGCATGGCGGCGGAAGATAGCACGCCAGTTTTGCCCGTTTTAAACGGTAATAAGTGTTCCGATACGGAAAGGACAGATGCCCTGTTGGAGCACGCGGGCGGACGCTACATGCCTCTGAGTATGTGAAAAAATTCAATGACTGCGTCCGGCTGCCTCCTGTGGATTGATACAAATTTGTTACGCAAAATAGCCGGATTGCTCGATGAGGGCATTCGCGGCCCCAGGCAATCGGATAGCCAACGTAGTAGCCGATGCATGCAGGGCTCCGTGAATCCCCCGAAGGGAGTCACCAGCGTGAATCGCGGACTGCTCATCTCATCGCGGCTCGGAATGAACCGATGGCGTTGGCCTAGAAGTCTCGAATCGAATCCATCACCGACACCAGGGCCTCTCGATTGAGCGGCTCGGCGGGAGTCCCTTCCGTCGACCGGAGCTTTTCATCCACCGCGTCGAAGATGCCCACCAGCGCGAGATAAATCTGCTCACGCTCCTCGGTGAAGATGAAGGTGTTGCGGGCATCCAGCTTGTTGAAGCCATCGGTGTAGGCCGTGACGATGGGGGTGAGCGCGGACACGAGGGCGGCGGGGGAGCGGTCCCCTTCGGATACGGCCTTGAGCGCGGCCGACCGTGCCTGGCGGTACAGCGCCGCGGCCTTCTTCGCCTGGGCTGGACTGATGTTGTCGGCCCCGTCCCAGACGCGAAAGGGGTTGTCCAGGTTCTCCGCCAGCCAGTCGGCCTTGCGCGGCTGTCGCACCGACAGGTCCAGGCCCTCGCGCGCAGCGGCCTTGAATGCTTTCTTCACTTGGGCGGCGACGTCCGCGGGAATGCTCGTCAGCCAGAGCATTCCCAGGTGGGGGAGCTGCTCCGGGCCGGGGAACTCGTCGGGTGACATCCCGAACATGTCGCTCAACGTCAGCAGGGCCAGGGCCGGGAGCTTCGCCAATTCGGCGGTGTTCCTCAGGAAGCCCGGGGCGCCCCAGATGCGCAGCTCCGTCAGGTTTGGGAAGCGCCGCACGATGCGCGAGGCATCCACGTCGCGCGCGGCCGCCACATGCAGGCTGTCCAGTGTGTCCAGGCCAGACCAGGGCTTGTCCGGAGCGTCCAGGCGCAAGGTCAGCCAGCGCCCATCCGCCTCGCCGTGAATCTTCAGCGCCGGGTCGGGCTGGCCGAGCAGGGACAGGTGCTCCAGTCCGTCGTTCAGATAGAGCTCGTGGACGCCCGTTACGTCGAGCGTGAGCTGGGTCAGTTGGGCTCCCCGCAGGTCGACCCGGCGCTCACCATGCTTGAGCACCTCTGATTCATAGACAAAGGGACGGCGCCGGATGAAGTCGAACAGGCCGGGGATGGGGGCGGCAGCATTGACAGACGTCAGAATCGGCAGCGCCTCGAACACCGACAGGTCAGACGCGGCGGCGAGGTGCTCCGTATCCAACTGCTGCGTCGAGCGGAGTACCTCCATGTCGCCGACCGTGAACAGCACCCGGTTGTCGGGTGCGGCGTCCATCTGCTTGAAGAGGTCGCGCTGCGCCTGGGGGATGGCCTCCCAGCGGCGCTGATTGTAGAGGTCGCTGCCGGATGGCCAGCCGCCGTAGCTGTTGACCTCCTCGTCGACGAGGGGCGGCCGGTGGCCCACCAGGGTGTAGCCCCGGGGGACCTCCGCGGACGCCCAGACATGGTCGCGGCGGTCCTTCCAGAAGAAGAAGTTGAAGTTGGCGGGGGCCATGGCCGCCACAGCGGCGGCGTCGGGCAGGGAGGGGCCCACCCAGTCCAGCGCCAGCACGGAGGCCAGCTCGTCCTTCCCCTCGACCTTCAGGGCGGTCACCTGGACCGCCGTGTAGGCGTCAAGCCGAGGGGTGTGGACGACGAAGATGTCTCCTGGCGTGGGCTTCATGGTCGACCGGGTCCGTAAGAGGGTTGGTTCGGACCCAGTCTAGGCCATGCGCCGCATCGCTCCCTCGTTGTTTGAGGGGGAGGGGCAGCGACGGAGCGCCGCCCCTCCAGACTTCAGCCCGCCAGGGGCGTCTGCCGCGCCTGCGCCTCGCGCAGCCACGCCACCGTGTCGCTCAGTGTCTGCCGGTGGCTCCGCGGCCGGTAGTCGAGCTCCTCGTGGCTCCACAGCGTCTTGAACCCCCAGTGGCACGTCGACATCTCGAGCACCACGGGGTCCGGCAGCTTCTTGAGCGGCACGTGGGAGCCGAGCTTCGCGAGCCCGTCGACGACGAGCGTCGGCACTCCGGGACGGTTCACCCGGATGCCGGCGACCTCGCCCACGCGCTCGAAGAAGGTGCGCAGGGGCAGGGTGGTGCCGGGCAGGTGGTACGTGTCCCGCCAGTCGGCCTTCTTCGCCAGCACGGCGAGCGCATGCGCCACGTCCCGCACGTCGGTGAAGGCGATGCCACCCGTGGGGATGAAGGGGAGGCGCCCGTTCAGTACGCGGGCCACGTTGGTTGTCGAGCGGCCCAAGGTGTCCCCGGGGCCGAGGAGCACCGGAGGCCGCACCACCGTCATCTCCACGCCGAGCTGCCTGGCCAGCTTCCGCGACTGTTGCTCGGCGAGAATCTTCGACAGGTAGTAGGGCCACCGGCCCACGAGCGCCTCGGCGTAGAGGGAATGCTCGTCTGCCTCGATGGTCGGATGGGAGAAGCAGCCCACCGTGCCTGACGTCGACACCAGCACCAGCCGGGCGTCGAGCTCCTTCGCAGCGCGCACCATGGCCAGTGAGCTGTCGATGTTGAAGCGCACCATCTCGTCGGCGTGCTGCCGGCTGTGGTGGACCATTCCCGCGGAGTGAATCAGCACCTTCACGCCCTGCGCCTGGGACAGCCACGCGTCAGGGTCGAGCGGCGTGCCCGACACCTGGGCCACCGGGCCCGGCAGCGGCGAGCGAACCAGCGCCACGGCGTCGTCGCCCAGCGTCTCCAGCAGGTTGCGTCCGAGGAACCCACTGGCTCCCGTCACGAGTGTCTTCACGGCTGAACCCCGCGCCAGGCGCATGCTTCATGGAACCGCGAGAGCTCCGCCGCGTTCGGCCCCCACTCGAAGTTGTCACCCGCGGGCTTCACGATGTCGCGCGACACCAGCGCCTGCACCACGCCATCGAGGTGCGGCCGGTGCGTCACCGCCACGGCCTTCAGCTCGTCGGGCGCGCGCACCTTCGTCGCCTCCTGGTAGTCGCGCACGACGGGCTCGAAGAGCGCCTTCACCACGGCGTCGACGCGCGCGTCGCTCAGCTCGGCCAGCGGCGTGGCACACCAACGGTAGCGCGACAGGTGGTCCTCCAGCGCGGGATTGCCGGGCTGCCGGGCCAGCACGTCACCGGCGAACCAGTGCTGCCACTGGTTCCGGAGCGAGTGCGCCAGCGCCGGAGACAGGGGGCTGGGGACGGGCAGGTCGCTGTCGAGCACGCGGCCTCCGCGCCGCTCGATGGCCTCACGCAGCCACGCTTCATCCACGCCCGGAATCGGATTCTCGGCGAGGAACGTGCGCAGATGGAAGCTGCTCACCGTGGTGTGGCGCTGCAGCTCGGCCATGAGTGTATGGCTCAGCGCGCGGACGTCGGTGTCGGGGTTGAGCGCCAGCGGCGCGCCACACGACAGATGCACACGGCCCAACTGCACCTGGCCCCGCGTCAGCTTCGTGAGCCACGACAGCACGCCGGTGAGCGTCATCTTCGGACGCGGCTTGCCGGACAGCTCCTCCGACAGGGACGCCTCCTCCGGCAGCCGGTCGTAGGAGATGGCGATGGGCAACACGACGAACTGGCGCTTCGTGTTCTGCAGCGCGCGCAACAGCCCTCGCTTGGGCGGCAGCATCAGCCGCGCGCGGCTGCGCTGCCCTTCGACGAAGAACATGAGCGAAGCGTTCTTCTCGGTGAGCCGGCGCAGCTCCTCGCCCAGCTCCGGCACCTCGCGGCCCACGCCGCGCTTGATGAAGAAGGCCTGCGAGTCCTTGAGAATCGGCCCCACCACGGGGATGCGGCCGAACTCCTCCGCGGCGGCGATGTGCGGCATCGAGATGCCCAGCTCCGGGTGCTGGAAGCACAGGTAGCTGGTCAGCAGGAAGTCGAAGTAGCTGCGGTGGGTGGGCGCCAGCACCACCAGCGTGCCGGGGGGCACTTGCGCCATCGCGCGCTCGAACGACGGCCGGTCGAACGTCACGTCGCTGGTGCAGTGGCGGAACGTCTTGCGCAGCGCATAGCCAAACACCTTGTGCGTGGTATTGCCCACGCCGCGCTCCTGGACCCACGCCCGGTCGCCGCGCGCGTCGTCGTGCTTCGGCCCGGCGAAGGACACCTGGCTCTCATCGCGCGACAGCAGGTGGCGGTACATGCCCTCGTTCACCACGCGCACGTACTCGAAGGGCTCGAAGCCGGGGACCTCCAGCGGCGTGCTGCGCACGAAGTCGAAAGTGTGGTGCGTGAAGTACGCGAAGCCCTCGTTGAGGTACTGCACCTTCTCGTCGGCGCGCACCAGCCGGCGGTGGGCCTTGGCCTGGCCGAACAGCGCGAGCGCCGCCTTCTGCAATTGCACCGGCAGCTCCCGGCGCATCAGGTCGACCGCGTCGAAGCCGTGGTCCTTGCGGCCGACGAACATGTCGGGCGCCTTCACCACGCCGGGGCGGTGCTTGAACCACTCGATGGTCGACGCCGCGGCCATGTCGATGCGCAGCGCGCGCTGCACACCCATGGTGGCGTGAACGATGGGGACGGCCTGGCCGGGCTTCGGCATGGGGCCGAACACCGAACGCACGACTTCACTGGCGACCACATCCACCGGCACCACGTCCAGGCGCACCGACGGATCGGCATTGAAGGCGCGCACCACGCCCAGGCCGCTGTACAGCAGGCAGCCCGCGAGCGCCGCCGGGCTGTCGAGCCAGGCCGGGAAGGGCGTGCGGTGGGCCGCCGAGACGATGCTGGGGCGCACGATGACGACGGGCACGTGGCCGCGGCGTTCACAGATGAGGTGCTCGGCGACGCTCTTGGTGAGCGTGTACGTGTTGGGGTGGCCGGTGAGCTCCAGCCACTCGCGGCCGTCGCCCTGCGCCACCTGGAAGGCCTCGTAGAGCTCCGCGGCGGGCTTGGGCAGGTGCGCCAGCTTCTCTTCGATGGGGCCGGGCCGCCACACGCTGACGTAGGCCGTCGACACGTCGACCATGCCCACCACCTTGGGGCACGTGCGCGCGAGCTCCAGCACCGACAGCGCGCTCCGGATGTTGGCCGAGGTCGCCTGCGCCAGCGGCAGGTCGAACTCCACGCTGGCGGCGCAGTGCACGACGTGCGTGACGTGCTGGCGCACGGCGTCGGCGTCGGCGGGAGACAGGCCGCAAGCGGGCTGCTCAAGGTCGCCGCTCACCACCGCGACGCGCTCCGTCCAGCCAGCCTGGAGGCGCGAGAAGCACTCGGCCTGCGCCACCTTCGCGAAGCGCTCCGCCGCCGAATGCACGCGGCCCTGGCGGTCCTTCGACTCGCGCACCAGCACCGTGACGCGCTCGACGCCCTGCGCGAGCAGCGCCTCCAGCACCACCTTGCCGACAAACCCCGTGACGCCGGTGAGAAATACGTGGCGGGACATCAGTGCGCCTCCTCATCCGGGGTCAGGGCCACCGGGCCGTTGATTCCGCAGTTCGACGCGCCGAAGACGTTGTCGGGGTCGATGGCGGCCTTCACCTTGCGGTTGAGGGTCAACGCGGCCTCCGAGTACACCTCGGGCAGGAAGTCGCGGCGAATCTTCCCGACGCCGTGGTGATGCGACAGCGAGCCGCCAGCGGCCAGGATCTCCTCGCGCGCCGCATGCTCGAGCGCCGCGTACGCGCCCACCGGGTCGCTGACGCCGCGCGCGTAGAAGCCCAGGTAGAAGTAGATGACCACGCCCGTCTGGTAGACTTGCGTGAAGCGGCCGGTGAAGAAGACCTTGCCCGGCAGGCCCAGCGCGGCGTGCTCCTTCTCGACGCGGCGCTGCACGCGCTCGTAGAGGTCCATGGCACGGCTCCACGGCACGCTCGTCTCGAAGCTCTCGGCGATGGCCCAGTGCTCGAAGGTGAGGTCCCGGATGTACGCGATGCCGAAGGTCAGCTGATAGCCGCGCTCACCGTTGGCGCCACCGCCCTTCATGCCGCCGTGCTCCGAGGCGATGCGGTACACCGTCTTCTCCTGGAAGGCGACCTCCTCGCGCGAGCCCTCGAAGACGAGGGTGGCCACGGCGAGCTTGTACGGGTCGAAGCCCTTGAGCTTCGTCACCACGGCCTTCTCGAGCTCGCTCTTCACCTTCGCGGCCAGCCCGTGCTTGGCTGGCTTGAGCGCCTGGCCGAAGTGGAACTGGGTGTTGTCCATCACCCGCACGCTGGCCGGCACCGCTCCGGACTGCTGGAGCGCGTAGAGGAACGAGAGGCCCGTTTCGAGGTCGGGGAAGATGACCGAGCCGTAGCGCTGCACTTCGGGAAGCGGGAACAGCTTCACCACCGCCGTGGTGACGATGCCGAAGTTGCCCTCGCTGCCGAACATGTACTGGCGCGGGTTGACGCCCACGCTCTCCCGGGGGGCCTGACGCGGGCGTTCCACGATGCCCTGGGGCGTGACGACCTGCATGTCGAGCACCAGGTCCTCGATGTTGCCGTAGCGGTTCTTCTTCATGCCGCTGGCGTTCGTGGCAATCCACCCGCCGAGCGTGGAGAACTCGAGGCTGTCCGGCTCATGGCCCATGGTGAAGCCGAACTTCGCGAGCTCCTCCATCAGGTGGCGGCCCGTGGCGCCCGCCTCGATGCAGGCCATGCGGTTGACGGGGTCCACCCACAGAATCCGGTTCATCTGCCGCATGTCGACGGCGATGACCAGGCGCTCCTCGGAGAGCGGGATGCGCAGCGCCTCCGTCACATTGGTGCCGCCGCCGAAGGGGATGACACAGGCGCCGTGCTGGGTGGCGACCTCCACCAGTCGCACCACCTCATCGTGCTGCGCGGGAAGATGACGAGGTCGGGCACCCGGTCCAGCTTCCCGTAGCGGATGGCCCAGATTTCACCGCCGGTGTGGCCGTGGCCACGGCGCAGGCGCTGCTTGGGGTCGTCGGTGAGCTGCTCTTCCTTCAGGAACTCGCGCAGCGCCGCTACAAGCTTGTCGTTCTTCTTCGCCGCGGGAATCTCGGGTGGGTAGTGCGGCTCGTTGCGATTGTCGTACCCCAGCGGCGAGGCCAGCTTGCCGGCGAACCACGGCATCAAGTCTGGCAGCGCGACATTGCTGATGTTGTAGCGGGTGCCCGTGAGGACGGTGCTCCCGTCGGGCTTCACCACGAAACGCGTGTCGGCGAAGCCCCAGCCCTCGAGTGATTCCTCGTCCTTCGACGCGGCAGGCGTCGGCGGCGTGAAGCGCGTGTCTCCGGAGGAAGGCGTGGGTGACGGGCTGCCGAAGCGCTCGCTCACCTCGTTCAGCGCCACATTCCCAAGACGGCGCATCAAACCTGATTGTTTAGCCATGGTCACTCGCAGTCGTACACAGGGCCCTCTCCCCCGTCAACGCGCGCGGGTTACGCAGGTGCGCACTGCGTTACGCGATTTCGGAACCGTGAGTCTCGTAAGTGGGTTGTTTCCGAGACCCGAAGTCTCGTAAAGGCGTGTCATGCGGACGGGACGACCCAGGGACGAAAAAGTGCGCCTGGCCATTCTCACGGCGGCGCAGGAGTTGGTGCTGGAGAAGGGCTATGCGGCGGTGACGACCGCTGACGTGGCGGAGCGCGCGGGGGCTGGGAAGCAGACCATCTACCGTTGGTGGCCGGGTAAGGGGGCGCTGGTGCTCGACGCGTTCTCCGAGTGGGTGAGTCAGGCGCCCCGTATGAGCCGGCGCAAGCCTTCCCTGTCCTCGACGCTGGTGGAGTTCTGCCGGGGGGCCTCGGAGGCGGCGCCCGTGCTGCGAGCGCTGATGGCGGAGGCGCAATTCGACGAGGACCTCCACCGGCGGCTCATCGCCCAACTGGTGCGCCCGCGGGGTGACGAGCTCCGGGCGTGCCTCGCCGACCGCCGGCCCGTCGACCGGGAGCTCGTGGTCAACGTGCTCTCCGGCCTGGTGTGGCAGCGCCTCATGCTCAATGAGCCACTGGACGCACGTTTCGTGCGCTTCGCGCTGCGGGTGGTTCAGCGCATCTGAGGCGGCCGGCTCTGTTGGGGGGCAACCGGGGAGGCGTGGAACGCGGTGGCGACTCGGGGTCCGCTTGTGCTAGCTAGCCGGAGCCACTTGACGCTCCGATGGCGGCCGCGACATCTCGTTGCGACCGTAGGGTGTCCTCGAGTGGCTCCGCCAGGCGTGCGCCTCTCGAGCATTCACCACGTTGTTGCTGGAGGCTCACATGTCCTCGTCTGAACTTCCCGTTCTCAAGTTCGTCCTCACGAACTACAAGAACTTCAACGCGCGCGCGACGCGCGATGCGCTCCTGTCCTACTGGGAGCACGTGTCGAACGGTGGCCGGATGTTCTGGAGCGTCGCGGGCGCGATGTCGTCGGCGCAGCTCGGCATCACGCTCGCACCGGCCATCCGGGAGGGGCTGATTCACGGCCTGTCGGTGACGGGCGCCAACATCGAGGAGTCGCTCTTCCGGCTCGTCGCGCATACGGGGTACAAGGACTTCCCCGAGTACCGCTACTTCACCAAGCAGGACGACACGCGAATCCTCGAGGCGCGGATGCGCCGGGTCACCGATACGAGCATCCCCGAGGACGAGGCGTTCCGCGCGGTGGAGAAGATTGCCGTCCCGATGTGGAAGGGCGCGACCGAGAAGGGCGAGCGCCGCTTCTGGCACGAGTACTTCTACGCGTTCATCCAGGCGCTCGACCCCTCCGCGTATGAGGGTGACCCGGAGGCCTGCTGGCTGCTCGAGGCGGCGCGGCACCGTCTGCCCATCGTCGTCCCTGGCTATGAGGACTCGACGTTCGGCAACATCTTCGCGTCCTACGTGAAGGCGGGCGAATGCAACGCGAGCATCGTCAAGTCTGGCATTGAGTACATGGCTGACTTCTACGACCGCTACGAGGAGATGTCCGAGGGCCAGGGTGTCGGCTTCTTCCAGATTGGCGGCGGTATCGCCGGTGACTTCCCCATCTGCGTCGTTCCGTCGATCAAGTACGACCTGCAGAAGCCGGTGAAGCCCTGGGCTTACTTCTGCCAGATCAGCGACTCGACGACGTCCTACGGCTCGTACTCGGGCGCGACGCCCAATGAGAAGATCACCTGGGACAAGCTGACCGAGACGACGCCGATGTTCGTCATCGAGTCGGATGCCACCATTGTCGCTCCGTTGATTCTCAGCGCTCTGCTCGAGTGCAAGCGCAATCCGGAAGCGGCGAACGCGCTCATCGCCAAGCATCAGCGGTAGCGGCCGCGGTAGGCGGGACCGGTGGCAAAAGTCACCGGTCCCCCGCGAGTTCCGTGCTGCTCATTCCCAAATCCGAGCTGTCTGATTTGACGGGGGCAACGACACTTCCGCTTGGCTCGCACGAACGGAAGGCCAGGTGAGCCGCACCGTCGTCCCGTGTGGCTCCACGGCGCTGATGGCCACGTCGCAGTTGAACCGCCGCGCCAGCCGCTCCACGAGCGACAGGCCGATACCGAAGCCCGTGTTCCCGGGCTCGACCCGGCCGAAGCCCACGCCTGTGTCGGAGATGCTCCATCCCTCTAGCGCGATGTGGATGACGATGCGCCCATGGTGCGTATAGGCGAGCGCGTTCTTGATGAGGTTGCCCAGCATCACTCGCGCCACGGACCCGGGAAGCGGCGCGAGGACCTCCTCTTTCGCTTCGATGACGAGCTCCACGGCGCCGTGAGGGCGGTGGTTGCCGTACAGCGCGACCATTTCGCGGGAGATGCTCACCAGTCCGCACGATTCATCGGCGCGGCCTGACCGGGCCAGCCAGAGGATGCCCTCCGTCAGCAGGCCCATGTGGTGAACGGCCTGCCGCAGACGGCCGAAGGTCTCCGTGTCCGCGGGTGGGTCCAACTCCAGTATCTCCACCGCGCCCTGCGCCACGGCGAGGGGCGTACGCAGTTCATGGCTCGCGTCCCGGTTGAAGGCGCGCTCTCGCTCCAGAAGTTCCTGGATTCGGGCATCCCGGACACGCAGGGCTTCGGCCAGGGCCCGCACCTCGGTGACCCCGACGTCCTCTTCCCGCGCCGGCGTATCCGACTGGACGCGTGCCACGAGCTGTTCCAGCGGACGGCTGAGCCTCCTCGCGACGACAAGGGAGAGCCCGGCGGCGCCCAACAGGGCCAGCAGGGCACTTGCCAGCAACAGTCCGGACGTCCGGCGCAGGTGGCGGGTGGTGCTCGTCAGCGCCGTCGTGTCCAAGACCACGTAGCGCGTGGTGCCAGCCGGCGCGTCCGGTCGCACCGCGACATGGAAGTGCCCACGGCCCTGGGCAAAGACTTCGTATTCGCCGCGAGGTGTGTCCAGGGGGAGCGCGTCTCCGAGCCAGGACGGAAGGCCTTCGTGGCCGACATAGGCCGTCATTCCAAGTGGGATGGCCCCCGTGTCATCCCTGCGTCCGTCCGCCGCGGTGGCGACGAACCGAGCGAAGATGGCGTCTTCGAGGTCGTAGCTGAAGAGCGTGAAGAACGTCCCCATCAGGACGAGCGCGAGCGCCGCGGACATGCCCATGGCGCCCAGGAGGAGACCTCGGACCGACCTAGTCCTCGCGCGCATCCAGGCAGTATCCCTTGTTGCGGAGGGTGGTGATGCAGTCGCTCATCCCCAGCTCGGCGAGTGCTCCGCGCAGGGCATAGACGTGGGTGCGCAAGGCGCTGGATTCCGGCGCATCGTCCCCCCAGAGGTGGTGGGCCAGCGTGGCTGTCGAGACGGGCTTGGGCGCGGCCTCCATCAGCAGCCTCAGGAGGAGTGTCTCGGTCTTGTTGAGGTGGACGGCGCGCACGCCTCGCCGTGCCTGGGCCGTGTCTGGCTCCAGCGTCAGTGGCCCCACCGTCAGCCGTCGTCCGCTCGGAGGCACGGGGCGTCGCGCCAGGGCTTCGAGCCGCAGCCGCAGCTCCCTCAAGGAGAACGGCTTGACGAGGTAGTCATCCGCGCCCGCGCGGAAGCCTTCTTCCTTGTCCTCGAGCGTGTCCCGCGCAGTCAGCATGAGGATGGGCACCAGCCGGGGCGCGAGCTGCCGGTAGCGTTGACACAGCTCGATGCCACTCATTCCCGGCAGCATCAGGTCCAGGACGATGACGTCGTATTCCTGGCCCAGCGAGAGCGTGAGCCCCTGGGGCCCGGTGGCGGCGAAGTCGAGCTGGAAGTCCTTCCCCAGAAACCTCTCGATGTTGGCCTGGAGGTCCAGGTTGTCTTCGACGACGAGCACTCGCATGGGCGGGAAGGTTATCAGCCGCAACGTCAGCCGGAGGTCAACCGGGTGTTGACGCGTGGCTGACGCGGATGGCGGCAAGGTGGCCGGGCTTCTGACCTCTGGGAGAACCGCGATGAACCGCTTGCTGTCGCTGTGCCTGCTGCTTCTATCTGCTTCCGTGGCCCGTGCCGCCGCCCCGGAAACGTCGTTGGACGTTCGCGGCGCGGATGGAGAACGCATCCCCACGCGGGTGCTGGAGCCGGAGGGAGCTGCCGCGAATCCACCCATCGCCGTCCTCCTGCACGGCCTGACACGCCGCAAGGAGGACTGGCTGTCGAACGAGGGGCCAACCCACGGCGGTGTGCTGAAGGACGAACTGCTGCGGTCCGGCTACCGCGTCTATCTCCTCGATGCACGCCGGCACGGAGAGCGGGCGACGCCCGAGGCCAGGCCGGGAGCGCTCGCCAAGCGGGCCCATCAAGGGGAGCCCTCAGGGTACGTGGCGATGATTGCCGACACCGTCCGCGATGCCCACGCGCTGCTGACCACCGTGCTCGCGAAGGGCCAGCCGCCTCGGGTGCTCGTCGCCGGGTACAGCATGGGCGCCCAGGTGGGAATCCTGCTGGCGGCGCGTGAGCCCCGCATCACCCATCTGGTCACAATGGTACCGCCCCACATCGACCCGTCGATGGAGGAGGTGGCCCCCTCGCGTCACATGGCGAGCGTTCACCAGGACTGGCTGCTGCTGACGGCGAACAAGGATGACTTCGCGCCTGTCGCGGACAGCCGCGCCCTGTTCGATGCCGCTCCGTCCCGTCGCAAGACACACAAGACCTTCGACAGCGGGCATGCCCTCCCACGGGAGTACCTGGAGGAGGTGCGCCGCTGGCTCCATGCGGACCGCCGAGCGCCTGGCCGCAAGGGCCCATGAGGCGCCCTTACCGGGGACCGCCCAGGGTCCGGAGGAAGAACAGGCCCACATCGTCCCGGTAGTAGCGGCTGGCGGCCCCCCGGGGTGAGTGCGGCTGGCCGGGCATGATGAGCAATTCGAAGCGCTTGCCTGCGCGGATGAGCGCGTCCGCCATCCGCATCGTCACGGAGAGCGTGGCATTCACGTCGCTCGTGCCGTGCATCAGCTTCAGGTGGCCCCTCAGCCTGTCTGCAATCGCGAGGTTGTCGCCCGCCGCGTACCCCTGGGGATTGACGCTTGGGAGGTTGAGATAGGGCTCGTTGATGATGGCCTCTTCCTCCAGCGCTCCGGGAGCTCCGGCGTAGCCCGCCTTGAAGAAGTCCGGCGCCGTCAGCATGCCGCGCAGCGTGAAATAGCCGCCCCATGAACCGCCGTGGATGCCGACCCGCTCCAGGTCCATCCATGGGCGCGTGGAAGCGGCCTGCTTCAGCCCTGCGACGTAGTCGGGAATCTCCGTCTGGCCCACGCGGCCGTAGTTCGCGTCCTGGAAGGACTTGCTCCGTCCGGGGCCACCCCGGGGGTCCAGCAACACCACGATGAAGCCCAGCTGCGCCAGGCCGCTGGCGGTCAGCGAATCCGAAGTCCCCAGGAAGGTCCAGGGAACAACGGTGGTGAACGGACCCGCGTAGATGGAGGCGAGCACGGGGTAGCGTTTCGAGGCGTCGAAGTCGCGTGGCTTGTAGAGCACGCCGTGCAGGGGCGTGACGCCGTCGGCCGCCTTGACGAGCAGTGCTTCCGGCCGCGTGTCGCCGAGCGACTCGAACTCACTCGCGTCCGACGTGGTGAGCCGCACGCGCTTGCCACCCTCCACGGACACCAGCTCCCTCAGCCGGGGCTGTGTCCGCGAGGACCATGCGTCCACGTAGTACTGGCCCGAGGGGGACGGCGTGATGCGGTGCATCCCCGAGCCCGTGGACAGCCGCTTCAACGCGCCTCCCTTCAGGCTTCCCCGGTAGAAGAGGTGCTCGTATGGCGCGCCGCTGTCGGCGGAGGCCAGCACGTAGAGGGCATCTCCCGTGGGGGCGACTCCCACCACTTCGTGCACGGGAAATGCGCCTCGCGTGAGCTGCCGCGCGTGCTTCCCCGAGCGGTCATACGCATACACGTGGCGCCAGCCATCACGCTCGGACATCCAGAGGTAGCCGCGTCCTCCTGGCAGCGCCGTCACCTGCTTCGCCCAGCCGCCCACCGCGAAGTCCAGGCCGGTGACGAAGGTCTCCGGGCGCTCTTCGCGCAGCACGTGCCGACGCTGGCCCGACGCGGGTTCCACGACGGTCAGGTCCAGCCGCTTGGCGTCACGCGAGAGGTGGAGACACAGCGCCTCGGTGCCCTCGGGATTCCAGCCGGCGAACCAGTCATACGTCTCGCCCTCGACGGGCGGAATGCGCGTCACGCGGCCCGTCGCCACTTCCACGACATGGAGCTCCGCGCGCGGCAGTGGCGTCCCGGACTTCGCGTACGGCACCGTCGTCACCTTCTCCAGCGCGGAGGAGTAGTCCACGACGGGCACCTGGTGAACGGCGCGGAGGTCATCCCGCCACACCACCAGGAAGCGGCCATCCGGTGACCAGGGACGCTCCGGAATCCGCCAGTCGAGGTTCGCTTCTCCCGTGCGCTCGACCACGGTGGCACCTTCCGCGTTCAGCACCGCGAAGCCGCCCTGACGTTGCACGGCGAGCGCGCCGCCTTTCGGCGCGAGGAAGTGCTCCGGCGACAGCGTCAGCGCGGCCCGGTCCTCCGGCGACAGCAAGGTGACGTGGCCGCCTGACAGGCCCAGGCCAAAGGTCTTCCCCTCCAGGCGGAACACGATGCCCTGCTCATCCGGAGCGAGCGCGACGTCGAAGAAGCGGGGCGCGGTGATGGGCTTGCCCAGCAGCGCCGAGAGCTGCTGCCTCAATTGCTCACCGGAAAGGAGCGGCTTCAGCTCCCCGGTCTTCGCGTGCGCCAGCACCCACGTCCCGCCGTCCTTGCCCTCACGGGACCAGAAGACCAACCGGTCGCCCTCACGCAGCCACCTGGGGGGGACCAGGCTGTCGCGCAGGAGTTCCACCCGGCGGACGAACCGGTCCGCCAGGTCCAGCTTCGCCTGGACCTGCGCGTCCGGCGTGGCTCCGGAGGGGTCGAAGGGGAGGGGGGCGTCATCCAGCGCAAGGACGGGGGCTCCCGTCAGCGCCGTGAGCATCAGGCCGAGGGGAACGAAGGGGAATCGCATGCGCCGATGGTAAGAAGCCACATCCTTCACGACCAATATCTCTTTTGATGCGCATTGAGATGGATATCGTCTCGATATGGAATTCCGTCAGCTCCAGCTCTTCGTCGCCGTGGCGGAGGAGCTGCACTTCGGACGCGCCGCCGCGCGCATCGGCATGGCCCAGCCGCCCTTCAGCCAGCAGATTCGCCGGCTGGAGTCCGAGCTGGGAGTCGAGCTGCTCACGCGCACGAGCCGCCGGGTGGCGCTCACCGCCGCCGGGAGCCGCTTGCTGGAGGATGCGCGCGCGTTGCTGGCCCGGCGCGCGGATGTCATCCATTCGGTGCAGCAGGCGGCGAGTGGAGAGACGGGCACGCTGCGTGTCGGCTTCGCCGCGTCGTCTGCTTTCGGCGTGCTGCCGGACATCGTGCTGCGCTTCCGCACGCGGTTCCCGAAGGTGAAGCTGGAGTTGGACGACAGCGAGACGCTGGATGTCGGCGCCGCGCTCGCCTCGGGTGAGCTGGACATCGCCATCATCCGGGCGCCCTTCCGTCACGAAGGGCTCACCGTCGAGCGACTGCTCCAGGAGCGCTTCGTGCTCGCGCTGCCAGCTCGACACCCGCGAGCCCGTCAGCAGGTCGTCGCGCTGTCCTCACTGGCGAACGAGCCGTTCGTGCTCTTTCCGCGTCACTCCGCGCCGGGCCTGCACGACCTGGTGACGAGCATGTGTCTGGGCGCGGGTTTCTCTCCGAACATCCTCCAGGAAGCCAGCTCGTGGCCGTCCGTCGTTGGCATGGTGGAAGCGGGCCTGGGGCTGACCATCGCTCCCGCGTCCTCCCAGGCGCTGTGTCCCAAAGGGGTGGTGTTCCGCCCCCTGAGCGGCGCTCCCGGACACGCGGAGCTGGTGGTGGCCTTTCCTGGAACGCGGCCAGCGCCCGCGGCGCAGCACTTCCGCGTCCTCGCGCATGAAGCCGTCTCCCGCTCTGGCAGGAGTGCTTCTGACTGAGCGGCACTCGCGCCTCACGGCCGTGGCACGAGGCGTACGTCATGCGCGGAGGGCACGCCCTACATGCGTTCGCCAGGCAATTGGCTGGCCTGCTTCACCCAGGCGGCGAACTGGGCCTCGTCGAGCGGTTCGTCCTCGAGGATATCGAGGTAGCGCGTGTCCTGGCTCTTGGACGCACCGGGTGGGATGGGGCGCAGCGAGGTACCGCGGAAGAAGGCCACCTTGATGTACTTCGCGAAGCAGTGGATGCCGAGGAACCATCCCTGGCCCTCGACGCCGTACATCGGCGAGTTCCATTTGACCGCCTTGCTTACGCCCGGGATGGTGCGCTCGATGAGCTCGTCGAGGCGGTGCCCGACGTCGCGTTTCCAGCCCGGCATGGCCTCGATGTAGGCCTGGATGGGGGCGTCGCCGTAGCCCTTCGCAATCTGCGGATTGCCGCCAGAGAGGAGGACCGGCTTGGCGGCCGCAGCGGGGCTCTTGCGCCTGGCCGCGGTGGCTTTGGGCGCTGCCGCTGATTTCTTCGCCGTGGCCTTCTTGGACTTGGGGGCTGCTGACTTGGCGACTGCCTTGCTCGGTTTGGCCGCCTTCGCCGTGCTCCGCTTGGCGGTGGCCTTCTTCGCGACCTTGGACGACTTGACGGCCATGGTGTTCACTCCAGATGGGCGGTGACTGGGACCCCGAGGGCGGGCCTCTCAACGTCTCAAGGACAAGTTGAGCGACCCTCGCCGCGGAGGTCAACCTTCACGTCGAGCGCTTCGTGGGCTTCTTTCCGCTAGACGTATTGAGCGCGACGGCCGCGCGGATGAGCGCCTTGAACGCCTTCGCGTCCAGCGCCTCACCTTCGTGAATGTCGATGGCGCGCCTGACGTTCCCGTCGAGGCTGGAGTTGAAGAGCCCGGCGGGATCTTCCAACGAAGCGCCCTTGAAGAAGGTCAGCTTCACGGCCTTCTTGTACGCCTCACCTGTGCAGATGCCCCCGTCGTGGGACCAGACCGGCGTTCCCCGCCACTTCCACTCCTCTACGACCTCCGGGACGGCCTCCTTGATGAGGGCACGCACCCGCGCGAGTGTATCGCCTCGCCAGTCACCCAGCTCGGCAATCCTTTCGTTGATGAGTTGCGATGCCGACTCGCCATCTGTCTTGGTTTGACGCTTCATCTTCCTGCCTTCCCGTGGAGAGGCCGTGTTGCCCACGTTTCCTACGTCCGATAGCACCCTGGTGGGTTGTAGGAAACAAGAGGGCATCCGGTGTAGGCCTCCGCATCCGAGCCTCTTGCCTTGACGGCATGGGGCGCGCAGGTGTCCCACGCATTCACGGGGCGATGTTGAAGCTGGGAATGGGCGTCGGCGGCCCAACGGAAGGCCAGGTGAGCGAGCGACAGGCCGATGCCTGGGTCGGAATCGGTCCGTTGATGAAAGGCCGGATGCCGTGGCGGAACAGCGGCTCAGGTCCCCGGCCCGTCGAGCGCCTTCTTCATTGCGGCCATGCCGGCGTCAATCATCGGGCCGACGACGGCGCTGGCCTCATGGGGCAGGAAATCTGCGGTCCAGACGACTCGACTCCCCGTGCCTTCCGCGGAGACCTGAACCGCTCCGTTGTAGTGGGTCATCGGTCCACCTTCCGCGCCCCACACGAGGCGCCGTCCCTCGTCGTCGACCGTCACGATGGGCTCCCTGACCACCATCCCGTTGCCAAAGGTGACCACGCGGGCTCCCGGTTCGAGGCGAGTGTCGACGACGAACCCGGGAGCCAAGCGGGTGTGGAGGGCGCCGATATCACGGATGGCATCCCACACCTGCTCGGGCGCGGCGCGCGTCGTGATGTCCCTGCGGATCGAAGCCATGTTGTGTGCTCCTGTGGTGTTGGACCTGATGCCTCAAGGTCTGGAGCCACAGCGATAGACGGTGAGCGCCATCTTCTCTTGGAGAATCTTGCGGTCTCCGCGCGATGCCATCCGGAACGCACGAGGAGAGACGCCTGCCGCGCGGCGGAAGGTGCGCACGAAGTTGGAGAGGTCCCCGAAGCCAACGTCGAACGCGATGCGAGTGATGGGCGCATCCGTCGAAAGCAGTCGCGCGGCCTGACGAAGGCGCATGTGGACGAGGTACTGATGGGGTGTGACACCCAGCACGCTTCGGAAGATGCGGAGGAAGTGGAACGGACTCAAGCCGAGCTTCGCCGCGAGCGCTTCGAGCGTCTGCGGCTCGTCCGCCTGTTCGTCGAGGAAGAGCGCGGCTTCGACGGCCCTCCGCCGATTCCGCGCGGTCATCCGCGACGATGCCTCACGTCTTCCGGAGACGGTGTCAACGAAGCGCGCCGCGAACGCGAGCGCCACCTCATCCAGCCCGAGGTGGGTATTGCCCTCTGCCGTCTGCTGTGCGAGCTCACCGAGCATCATCAGGGATGGGAGCGGGGGAAGGGCGCCAACGCGCCACACGTCCAAGGGGGCTCCAAGTTCATCAACGAGCGCGTCGGAGAACTGAAACGACAGGCACTCATCGCCCCCGAGATGATGCTCGTGCGTGCAGCAGAATTCATCCCCCGCATGCCCGACGAGCGTTGCTCCGGCCACGAGCTCCCGCGCGATACCGCGGGATTGGTATCCGAAGCTCCCCCGGCGGACGTACGACACGGAGAAGGCCGAATGCTGTTCCTCGGCCGGGGCCTCGCCCGGTTTCGCGTCGCACTGGTAGTCCAGAACGGCAACAGAGCGCGAACGGTGCAGGAGGGTGGTTCGCATCCGCCCTGGCTATCAGGAGTGGGGGAGGGATGACTTGGAGAATCTTGCCTTGCCGCCGGCAGCCCGGCGGCGCCGGACATTCCCCCATCATCTAAACCGCCCCGGCGAATCCCCTAAACACCGGAGCGGTTGTTCCGATGAAGGGGGGATGGGGCAGCAGCCATTCAGGTTGACGCCCGAGCAGATGGAGGAGCGGCGACTGTTCGCCGCTTCGCTGCTGAAATCGGGCTGGCGCCCGATAGACGTGGCGGGCGAGTGCGGCGTCAGCCGAGGAGCTGTGTCACAGTGGGGGCAAAGCCTTCGCGCAGGGGGGGCAGCAGGAGTCTGCGGCGCAAGCCCCATAAGGGCCGCCCCTCGCGGCTGAGCCCTTCGCAGTGGAAGCAAGTGGCCCGAGTGCTCAAGGCCGGCGCCGCTCGGGCCGGTTTTCCCACGGAGCGATGGACCCTTCCACGCATCGCGCGTCTCATTGAGCGACGCTGGGGCGTGCGGTACCACCCGCGCTCATTGTCGAGGCCTCTGCATCGGCTGGGGTTCTCCGCGCATCGCCCTCGTCCCCAAGCCCGCGAGCGGGATGATGTGCTCACCGACGCCTGGGTAAAGAGAGCCTGGCCTCGCATTGAAAAGGGGCTCGAAGAAGCGGGAGGACGATTGCCTTCAAGGAGGCTTGGCTCAACGCAGCGCCCGCTGCCATTTCGGACCTCATGCGCCTGGCACGAAGAGAATTCCGTGCCCTACAGCATCGTCCCGATGTCCTCCGCTCCTTCTTCGAGCATGCTGGGCTCCATGTTTAGCGGACTCGCCGAGGCGGTTTAGACCATCACCTGCCACTGTCCTGCCGCGATCAACCCCACGCTGCGCCCGGCGAACGACCCGATGCCATCAGGCCCGGAGCGCAGCACGACGAACTCGTTCCGCCGTCGGCTCGGAATCTTCAGCGGACGCATGGCTCCTCCCTCGTAGACGTCGATGCCTCCCAGGTGTGCCAGGTAGAGCGTCGCGCCGTCAGCGGCGATGCCTGTGTAGTCGCGCTCCAGTTGGGGCGCCGGCACCGCCTGCCATTTGTTCGCGGAGCCGATCCACAGCGTCGCGTTGTCGCCAGCGATCGCGTAGCGCCCCCTCGGCAGGCGGCACGCGCAATTCAGACTGGAGCTGCCGGTCAGCGCCAGCTTGTGCCAGGCCTCGCCATCGAATCGCGCACCATGGCCATCGGAGGTCACCGCGATCATGTCGGTGGCGGATGGGCCCGCGATGTCTTCGATGGTGACGTCCTCGCCGTCGATCGTCAGCCGGGGCAACGCGGTGAACCGGTCGCCGACAAGTTGGTAGACCTGTCCCACCGAACCGGCGCAGACGAGGTCCCTGCCGAGCAGCCGCAGTCGCCGCAATGGCCCCAGGTCCTCGACAGCGGGAATCGAGAAGCTCCGCCGCGACTGCTCGAGTTCCGCGGCCGAGGTCGCCCCACGCCAGTCGAAGCGGATGACCGTCCCGTTCTCTCCGAGCACGTAACCGGGCCCCTTCGCCGCCGCGTCAATCGATACGGCGGCGTCACCGGAAAAGCTGAACGCCAGCTCGAGGCCGTCACGCACGACGATGACGCGGCTCTTGGGGACATCGTCATCGTCGCCAACGGTGCAGGCCAGCAGCATCGCGCCAGACGCCGGGTTGGCGCCTTCCTGGATGTAGTCCTGGCGCTTCAACGCCGTGGGAAACGGGTTCATCTCCCAATCCTAACTGGCGGACCTCTTCGCTCAAAGAGACGTCCCTGGCCCTGGGATGTCGCCCATCGCCCCGGGCACCCGTTGAATCAGGTCGAGTCTCGGCTACCTCACGCCCTTGGAATTTCGACGGCAGTGCGAAGCATTGGTACCCAACCCAGCCGGAGCGGCGCCCCTCTCGTCATCAATGGCCCGAAGAATTTGGGCAGGTCAACGCCACCCCCTGAACGGACTCAACCCCGATGGCTTAGAAGCACGCCAGCGGCAACGCCCTCAGCTCGCTTCGCGTGGGGCCAAAGTCGTCCGCGGTGAAGTACGCCCAGCGGCCTGCGACGAAGACCTCGCCTGGAGAGGACGAGAGCGCTCCAGGCGCGATGTCGGTGACTCGGGTACTCGACCTGGTGCCATCGGTCCACGCCAGCTCGACCCCCAGCGCAGATACGAAGACGCGAAAGGCCACGAAGCCGTCGCGCACGGGGTAGATGGGGTCGGGGTCTCCAGAGATGGAGTTGCTCGGCCCTGGATGGATGTCTTTCACCAGGTGGGTGCCCGACGGTGTTCCATCCGTCACCCAGGGCTCGTAGCCGGTGACGGTGTCATCGGCATAGAAGAAGACTTGGCCGTCCGCCTCGGTGAGCATCGCGGGAGGTGCGTAGCCAGGTGAGGCACCTGGGCTGATGTCCTTGAGCAGCCGCGTGCCACCCCGGGTGCCATCACTCCTCCAGGGCTCACGGCCGTGCGTTCCATCGTCCGCCGTGAAGATGAGCTTCTTGCCCAGGGCGGTGAGCTCGCGCGGCGCCGAGCCCTCTGCGCCCTGGCGGATGTCCTCCACCATCCGCGTGTTCTTCGCGCTGCCCTGGGATACCCAGGGCTCCGTCCCGTGAATGCCATCGTTGGCGGTGAAGTAGAGCCGCGACGCCGCGGCGACGAGAGACTGGATGTCCGAGCCCTGACTTCCCTTGTGGATGTCCTCCACGATGCGCGTGCCGGAGCGGGTGCCATCGGTCTTCCACAGCTCGCGGCCGTGGATGCCATCGTCGGCGGTGAAGAAGGTCTGGTTGTTGTTCACCCGAATCAGACGCTCGGGAGAGGAGCTGGCGCTTCCCTCGGCGATGTCTTCCACCAGCCGGGTGCCAGTGCGAGTGCCGTCGGTCTTCCACAGCTCGCGGCCATGAATGCCGTCATCAGCGGCGAAGAGAATCCAGCTGCCATCCACCACGAAGGGGCCCGGCGAGGAGCTGGCGAGCCCCGGAGCGATGTCCGCCACCAGCCGGGTGCCCCCGGGGGTACCGTCCGTTCTCCACAACTCGCGGCCATGCACGCCGTCGTCCGCGCTGAAATAGACTTTCCCGCCGACTCTCAGGAAGTCACTTGGGTTGCTGGGGAACGCGGAGGCGCTTCCCTCGTAGATGTCCACGAGCAGTTGGGTCCCTTCGGGCGTTCCGTCACTCGTCCACAGTTCCCGGCCATGGACACCGTCGTCATGGGTGAAGAGGAGCCGCCCGCCGATGCCAATAAGCGGCGAGGGTTGGTCCACGAGGTTCTCGAGGAGCAGGACGGACTCCCACTGCGGCTCCCTGCCTCCCGACACGTCCTCTAGCCGCCATAGCGAGTAAGTGCTCTGGACGCCCACGAAGATGCTGACGAACAAGGCTCCGTCCACCTCGGCATGTCCTACGAGGTTCGTGACGTTGGGAGACGGTGAGAGGTCCGCGATCAGCACGGGTTCGGTACAGCGTGCGTGGGAGGGGCCATGCCGGGACGCGTCTGGGCTCAGCCATGCGGCTGTGGACGCCTCGACTTCAAGCGCTTCCTCCATGGGACCGCAGGCGGTGAACAAGAGGCAGGCAGTCGCCCCGGACATCCAGATAGCGATTCGGCGACGCGTCATGACAGTCTCCTCAGGCGGGTCCCGCCCACTGCCGCGCGAACGTAAAGTAACGCCTTCCACACGCCCATCGCGCGATGGTGTGTCAAGACGCCCAATTCTTGACGCAGGCCAGCCTGGTCGACTTACCTCCGGCAGGCTCACGGCACCCAACTCCCGCCTTCCTGTGGCAAACCGTATGGATTTGCGCTCGTGACGGCTACTGCTCACGCGAGTTCGTGCGGTCGCTCAGGCTGGGGTTCGTGATGGCCGCATGTTCCCGGAGGCTTGCCGGTAGTGAACGGGCGTCATTCGTCCTCCTTGCTGGCCCGGCCCTTGCCGCAAGTCCGGGTGAGACGAGCGTTCATGGGGATGCCAGGGTGTGAGCGAGGTTGCGGTCCACCACGGTGAAGCCGGCGGACTGATAGAGGGCGAGGGGGACCGGGTTGTCCGCGAAGGCGTACACGATGGCCTGCCTGGCGCCCATCATGTGCATGCGCCCGAGCCCCTCGTGTATGAGCGCGCGCACCAGCCCGCGCCGCCCAGGCCTGCGCCACGAGGCGAGCCATGGCCTCGTGGTCGGCCACATCGCGATAGGGGCGGAGGCAGAACATCTCTGCTCACTACACCAGGCTGGGTGTGATTCGCACTCGTGGATGGGTTGACGACACTTCATCCCGTTGGACCCCGGCGCGGCCCCGGTAGGTCGCGCGAGCGGCGGAACGAACTCTGCTCGAACTTCAATGGTGCGCATTGCTCTTGGCGCACCCGTGACGCAGCGACCAGACCTTGGATAGGCACAGCCGGGCTCGCGCTCCGCGGCAGGGAAGGGGGCTCGTTTCCTCCAGGGATTCCATGTCGAATGCGAGAATGTCCGTCCATTGGAAATCCCGGCTTCCTCTCGCGACGAGCGCGGGCTCGCCGCGGAAGCGTGGCTACCGCGGGAGCCTGCTGCTCGTGGTCGCGCTCGTGGGCGTGCAGGCGGCGTGTTCCCGCCGCTCCGACTCCACGCCGCCGGAGGGCGCTGCTCCGGTCGCTGCCGCCGCGCCATCCTCTGACTCGGAGGCGTCCGTGAAGACATCTGCCGGGACGTACGAGGATGTCTGGTGCGAGGGCCTCACCCCCGAGCGATGCGGGGACTTCACGGACAAGTGCATCCGGCAGACCTACTGCGATGGTCAGCAGTTCTGCTCCAGCCGAGGCAACCGTCCCAGGGACCACGTCTGTGGTTCGGAGGGCACCGCTGGACTGGCGGAGCCGTGTTGCGAGGGACTGGTGGCCCGCTGCGGCAACCTGACATCCGAGGGAGCCTGCGAGCCCCAGCAAAGCTCCACCGACGTGCTCAAGTGTCTGGCCTGTGGCGACGGTGTCTGTGGGGTACTGGAGCAGCGCTGCAACTGCCCCGAGGACTGTGAAGTCACCAAGGCCCGGCCTCGGATCCGCTACCGGGGACACAGCCCGGAAGGTCCTTCCGCGAACGCACGCGACGTCCCCGCGGGCGTCAAGCGTCCGGGCCAATGCCTGGAGGCGCTGGACGCGGCGGACCCGGTCCGCCTCTGTCTCATGCGGTGGGCCAGCGATGTCCTGGGCCGTACCGACGTCCAGGAACTGCGGCAGGCTGAAACCATCGCACCCTTCACCGCGTTCGACCTGGACCTGCTGGCGTGTTTGTACGAGGAGGATGGACGGGGGAGCCGGGCGCCCCGGAAGCAGTGCCTGGAAACCCTGATGCTGCGGACGAACGATGCCCGCTTGCAGAAGCTGTTGAACCCCTAGCCTCCCTCACGTGCCCATGACCTCGCGTTCCCTGCGTCTGCTGTCCCGCGCGGTGCTTGGTGCGGCCTCCCTGGCCGTATGGACGAGCCACGCGTCCTCTCCCATGCCCACCACGCCCCCGATGATGCGGGCGCTCGCCGACGATGACGTCAGTGCCCTGCGCGAACTGCTGAAGAAGGGGGCGTCCCGGAACGACACGGACGAGCCGAGCTACCCCCACGTCCAATCTCCCTTGATGGTGGCGTGTGAAGCTGGAAGCGAGAAGGCCGCGCACTTCCTGCTGGATGTCGGAGCGGATCCGCTGCTGATCGTTCCCAGGCATGACCACTACTGGCCGCCCCCCCGGCTGGAGCGCAGTGTGCTTCGCTCGCTACGGCAAGTTGAAGCGCGTGGAGGAGCGGTTGCTGTCCGCGGGCGTTTCGCCTCCCGGCTCCTGCCTGGAAGAAGCCGACTTCCTTCGCACCGTGCAGGCACGCAAGGCGTCCCAGGTGGCGGTCCTGGCCCGGAAGGGACGGGGACGAATTTCGGACGACGTTCTGCAATACGCGATGGTGACGGCCCTTGCCCACAAGGACACGCCGTTGCTTCGAGCTGTGCTGACCGCGGGCGTTCCCACCCAGAAGAGCCTTGGCTGGGACAATGTTCTCCAGCAATGGGTGGAGGGGGCGCTGGCCGCCAATCAAGTCTCCATCGTCGATGCGCTGCTGGACGCGGGCGTCCGGCCGCCGCTCACCCCGCTCGCAGAAGCGGGGCTCCTTCCTCAAGTGGAGCGGACCCTCAAGCTGGGCGCTTCCCCCAATGGAATGGAAGGTGGAGCACGCGGGCCACTGCTGAGCGCGACGCACCATGGACACACGGAGGTTGTCCGGGTCCTGTTGAAGGCGGGGGCGGATGCGAACGGAAGGCGGTTCGACAACGAACGTCCGCTGCTCGCCGCGGTGGCCCGGCTCCAGAAGGACAAGGGCAACCCCGCGCTCGTGAAGCTGCTGCTCGAGTCCGGAGCGAGCACCGACGTCGAGCACTTCGGCTCCTCGCCGCTCAATCTCGCGGCCAACGGCTGTAGTGCGGAGGTCGTCTCGCTGTTGCTCGCCAAGATGGCTCCACAAGCCATCGCCCGCGAGCCGGGCTCGTACCTGTACGCCCAGGCCCTGCGGGGGGACTCCTCCTGTCCGGAAGCGGAGGCGGTGCGGGTCCTCCAGGCGCTCCTCGCGGGTGGGGTTCGCATCCAGGGCGCGGAGGAACACGACATGCACAGGGATTTCCTGCGGGAGCAGACGGACCGGAGCCCCGCCATCGCGAAGGTCCTGGCGCAGGCGGGCCTCCCGTGACGGAGACGCTCCCGCCGTCCTGGGTGGCGGGAGCCTTCCCGTCAGGCGGAGCGCCGCTCGTCCGGAACGACCTCACCCAGCTCGAGGCGCGTTCGCAGCCAGCGTGACAGCGCCTCTGCCTGCTCCTGGCGGGGGAAACTGGCGATGGCTTCCTGGCGCCCCCCTCCGTCGGCGGTGGAGAGCTCGAGCGTGAGATGGTAGTGGCTCACCTGCCCCCCCTTCTGTGTGGGAGCCTGGGGTTCGACGCGGAGCGACCGCACGTCGCGCCACCGTACGTCGAGCACGTGCTTCCGTCCGGAGAAGGGCGGTAGGGAGAGGCTCCGCTCCTGGGGATGGAGACGCAGGTCGTAGTGCCCGGCCTCCACCCGTGCATGTGACCACCGCCCGGCGAGCACACCGCAGACGATGACGACCCCCCAGGCCCCCACGGCCACGGGCAGCGGTGCATGGAGGCCCACAGTGACTCCTGCGAGCGCGACGCACGTCAGGGAGGCGCCCGCCAGAACCAGGGACACCAAGGTGGCCGTCCACGGCCCCTCGAGCGTCACGCACTCGCTGCCGTCTTCCCGGAAGAAGGTGGACAAGAGCGGCGGTTCCGGCTTCCAGGCCCCCACCACCAAGGTGCCCAGCCAGAGCATCACCAGGTTGAAGGGCATCAGGAGCATGAGCGTGAACAGCGCCGACCCATCCATGCCCGGCTGCAACACCGCCTCCGAGGGCTGGCCGGGCCGGTAGTACACGGGGATGGTGGCCCCGAGGGGGTAGCGTGCCACCAGCTCCTCCGCGAATCCGCGGTCCCCCGAGCGCCACATGGAGGGGCGGGCCTTGCTGCCCTCATAATGCTGCCCGTCGACGGAGTAGGTGTAGGCCACCTTCAGGTCGTAGGTGGTGGCCTTGTTCGCGCGCACCGCATCCACCTCGCTCCGGGTGATGGTGCCCTGCACGGAGGGCCAGCTCTCCGTCTGCACCTGGAGGACCATGTTGGAGACGGTGAAGTAGTCCGCGGCCACCGTGATGGACGTCCACAGCGCCACGAACGCGAGCATTACGGCGGAAGAGACCACGCGAAAAAGCATGGCCCGAGTCTACAGGGATACCCTGGATTGAAAGAAACGGGCCCGGGCCACCCCGAGCACCTGCCAGGACGCTGCGGACGCCACCCGCGTGACGTTTTTTGCCCAGATGCCCAAAGGGGGGAGTGGTTCTTCCTGGGCTACCGCTTCAGCCCGGGGCGCAGGGCACTCCAGGTTGGCTCTGGCTGGTGGGCGAGACTGCGCGCCGTCTTTCTTGTCACGGACGTGCGCGTGCAGGACTGCTCGGATTGGGACTCCGCTACCGATTGGCTTCCGTACCTCACTTCCGGGGACCGTCTGACGCGGTGTTGCGCTTGGCGCGTGAACGAGGAGACAGATGGGAAGCTCGTCGTCCGAGCCTTGGGGCCATCATGGACAGCGCACCAGTCGCCACCCGCGGTGCTTCAGCCCTTTTGAGTTTCGTTCTCGCAGGCTTGCTGCTGAGCCTCCTTCGAGCCCATCTCGCGAGCGCACATGACGACGAATCCATGCCTCCACTTCGTGGCGTACGCGTTGAGGCGCCCTTCGTCGCGATGCTTTCGGTGACCTGAGATGAAATGAGCACGCACACGGGCGCGGTTGCCTCGTGGTGCGCGTCGTGTGCTGTGACTATGCCAGCGGCCGTGTGCTTTGGACGGTCTCCGAAGGCGTGAAGGGTTGGGGGCGGAAGCCAGGCATCGTCGCCATGGACCCTTGCTTGCGAATCCAACAAGGCGAGGTGTTCCTGAGCCTTTCGACGGTGACCGCGTTCGACGCGGCGAGCGGCCGGCAATTGTGGAGGACCTCGGTGGCACCCGACCTCGAGTCTACTCCGCCTACGGACGGTGGCTTCTTCAGCTCCCTCACGGGCTCCGCCGGCCCCGTACGCGCGGAGTATTGGAACTGCAAGAGCGCCCACCCGCAGGACTGACGCGTGTCCGCGAAACAGGCGAGGGCCCCTCCGTGGTGACTGTCACCATCCTCCTGGTGACTGCAGTCACAGCGCGGGGCGCTTGACGCGAGTTCCCGACGTCTGCGTTCCCTTGCCCACCTCGCGCCCATTGGCGTTTGAACACCTCCGGCATGGGGTGCCTGTCATTCCCGCCCGGGACGTCCTCTCCAATTGACCCCCACCGCCGCCACTGATAGGACGTCATGACGTTGAGAATGAGTATCAATATCGACATCATCCTCGCGCCTTCGAGCCCTGTCTGTACACCGTGAACATGCCCACACTTCGTCGCTGGCGGGGTGCCCCCGCGCCATCCTCTCTGGTCCCCACGCTCGCACTCCTCTCCATGCTGTCGATGGGAGTCGCGCGAGCCCAGGATGCGAGCGAGACCCCGGCGCCGGCGACATCCGCTTCCCCCTCTAGCGGGACACCGCACCCGCAGACGCCGGAAGGTGAGGGCGTGCCTGCGCCATCCGGCGGGGTCGTCCCTCCGGTGTTGCTGGCCCAGCCAGAGGCTGTCTATCCGCCCGAGGCGCTCGCCGCGGGGCTTGAAGGCGCGGTGAAGCTCCTCCTGACGCTTGATGCGGAGGGCCGGGTCACGCGCGCGGAGGTGGTCGAGGGACTTGGGCACGGACTCGACGAGGCGGCCGTGAGCGCGCTCGAGAGCGCACACTTCTCCCCGGCGATGCAGGACGGCAACCCCGTCCCCTGCCAGTTCGAGTTCATCCACCACTTCGTCCTCGCCCGTCCTCCCGAGGTCGCGCCGCCAGGCGCCGAGGATGTCGCCCAAGCCGCGTCCGACACGCCCGCGGAAGAGGCGCCCGCGCAGCCTTCCGAGGAGCCCGAGCCTCCCGCTCCCCCTGGCTTCACCTCGGTCGTCCGCGCCAGGTCGACCGAAGCTCGCGCCCTGGTGCGCGGCTCGGAGGCGGTGGACGTCGTCGAATTGGAGAAGGCCCATGAGCGCGCCGAGGACCTCGCGGAGGTGCTGACGCGTGCCTCTGCCGTGCAGGTCCAGCGGACGGGCGGAATGGGGAGCCGGACCCAGCTCTCGCTCGGGGGCCTCTCCGGCGACCAGGTGCGAGTCCTCCTCGACGGCGTCCCCATCGAGTACTCGCCCTATGTCTACGGACTCGGAAGTGTTCCGGTCTCGCTCATCCGGCAACTTGAGGTCTTCAACGGCGTCGTCCCGGTGCGCCTCGCGACGGACGCGCTGGGCGGTGCCATCCACCTGCGCTCCGACCTCGCGAAGCCCGAAACCGGTGCGTCCCTGTCGCTCCAGGGTGGGTCCTTCGGCAGCTACCGAGGGACTGGCAGGCTGACGTGGCGGGCCCACGAGCACGTCTTCGTGCGGGCCGCGGGGTTCCACGACCGCGCGCAGAACGACTACGTCGTCACCGTCCCCGTGGATGACCCGGCGACGGGGCGCGTCTCGCCGCGCGCCCTGCGCCGCAACCACGACGCCTACCGGGGCACCGGAGGCGATATCGAAGTGGGGTTCGAGGCACTGCCGGGCATCGACCGGCTCGTTCTCAATGGCTACCTCGGCCGCTACGACAAGGAGGTCCCACACGATCAGTTCATGATCCAGCCCTATGGCGCGGTCACCTCCGCGCAGGAGAGTTGGGGCCTCGGGCTTCGCTATGAGGTGTCGCCCCATGAGCGGCTGAAGGTGCTCGCCATCGCCGGATACAACCAGCGTGTGGGCGAGCTTCTCGACGCCTCCGACTGTCTATACGACTGGTACGGCGCCTGCCGTGCGACGCGGGCGAGAGCCGGGGAGATTGGCTCGACGCCCCTGGAGAACACCCAGACGCGCCAGACGTTGTTCGGGCGCGTGCGGCTCCTCGGGACAGTGCTCGACCCGGAGGACCTCGAGGTCTCGCTCGGCGTCGACGACAGCGACCGAAGCGGCGAGAACGCCTACCTCACCCGTCTGCAGCAGGAAGACCCCCTCCGGGTGCCGCTCGCGCTCACGTCCGCCTTCGGAGGTCTCTCCCATCGTCAGCTTCTCTGGGACGGCAGGTTGGAGAACACCGTGTTCGTGAAGGGCTACTTGCAGCGCTTCGCCTCGGGGACGAGGCAGGAGGCCGCGGAGAGCCGGTGGGCCGGAGGCTTCGGTGACACCTTGCGCTTCAGTCTGACGCGTGGGCTGCTCCTCAAGGCGTCCTATGAGCGGACAACGCGGATGCCAAGGGTGGACGAACTCTTCGGCGATGGGGGACTGCTCGTGGAGAACTCGGCGCTCGTCCCCGAGTCGAGTCACAACGCCAACCTGGGCGTGGAGCTCCTCCCCATCGTCACGTCCGTTGGCCGCTTCGGTGCCAACGCGGTTGCGGGCGTCCGCGACGTCGAGAACCTCATCCAGCTCTTCCCTGGCGACGCCACGCAGGCCTACGAGAACGTGGACCACGCCCGCTCCTTCTCGGCGCACGCGGGCCTGGACTGGGACTCACCCGGCGACTGGGTGGGGCTCACCGGCACCGTCACCTGGCTCGACTTCCGCAACCTCGCGCGGGACGGCCAGTTCGCCCGCTTTCACGGGGACCGCATGCCCAACATTCCCTGGCTCCAGGCCTCGGCGACCGCGCGCTTCCAGAAGCGTCAGCTCTGGAGCTCCCAGGACGCGCTTGGCCTGGAGTGGACGACCCGTTTCGTCGAGTCGTTCTACCGCTCCTGGGAGAGCGCCGGGCGGGGCGGCGACAAGGCGCGGGTGCCCACCCAGGTGCTGCACTTCGCCGCGCTAACCTACCGCTCCCGGTTCGAGGGACGCGCCTTCTCCTTCTCCTTCAATCTCCAGAATCTCACCGACGCTCCCGCCTTCGACATCGTCGGTGTCCAGAAGCCGGGCCGCGCGTTCTCCGCGCGCGCCACTGTTGATCTCTGAGCGCTCGATGAGGCGCTTCGAGTCTCCTCGCAGGAACCCTCCGCCAAAAGGAAGCCCGATGAAGCTGAAAACCGCACTCCTCGCCCTCGCCGTGTTCGCCACCGCCTGCTCGGATTCGGAAGACCCGAAGCCTTCGGATGGCGGCACCCAGGTGGACCCCGACGCTGGAACCGCCGAGCCCCTCTACGCCGCCATCACCCAGGTCGCCATCGCTGGTGGAAACACCCAGAGCTACCTGGTGACGTTGGACGACATCGAGAAGGCGCAGACCGTCGGGATTGGCGACGCAATCGAGCTTCCCGCGGACGCGTACATCGCCGCCGGCCTTCCGGGCACCGGCAAGTTCATCGTCAGCAGCTCGAGGCTGCCGACGGTGACTCCCTACACCCTCAACGCTGATGGCTCGCTCAAGGCCGGCGATCCGCTTTCGTTCACCAGCCAGGGTGTCGCCGCGACCGGTGGCTATCAGTCCCAGCACTACTTCGTCAGCGAGACGAAGGCCTATTACTTCGACCACGTGAACTACAAGCTGGTCATCTGGAATCCCCAGGACCTCTCCATCATCACGTCCAAGGACCTGACGTCCCAGCTCAAGAACGGCGACTTCACGTTCCGCTATTCGCAGAGCCTGGCCATCACCGCTGGCGACGACGTCATCATCGCTGGCGGCTGGCACGCCGCGGACGTGCGGACGGTTCCGGCGAAGACGGCGCTGGTCATCGTGGACACGCAGACCGACGAGGTGACCGTCAAGGTCGACAATCGCTGCGGCTGGGCGCGCGACGGCGTCAAGCACACGGATGGGAAGATTTATTACGCCACCGAATCCCTGGGCAGCGGAGCGCACTTCGTGTCTCCCGGGACCACCGGCGCGCCCTGCATGGTCCGCTTCGATCCCGCGACTGGCGAGTTCGATGCGTGGTCCACCACGCTCGATTCCTTCATCAACCCCGGGACGGAGGGGGACATTGCCGCCATGCTCCTGCCTGGAGCTCCCGGCAAGGGCTACCTGCGGGTGATGAACAAGGCCGCCGCGCAGTCCGCCTGGGACGCCGCGGTGGCCGCCGAGCGGCCGTTCAACGGGCAGAACGCCGCCGTGGGCGCCTGGTGGAGCCTGTGGGAGGTCACCCTCGGCGACGCGCCGACCGCGACGCCCGTCGTCCGGGACGACCTGGTGCCCACCAACGGTCGCACCATCCCGCAGAACCCTGGTGAGCTCCTGGTGCTGCCGGAGTTCATCAATGACAACGCCCAGACGCGCTTCCGCCTCATGAGCCCCGAGACGGGGCTCGGGGACGCGAAGACGGTCGTCGAGGGCCAGGTGCGCGGCCTCCTCCGGATCCGCTAGCCACCCGCCTGCCGTTCGGAGCCCCCGCCGTGCATGGGCGGGGACTCCGGTTCATCTGTCATCACCGGGTCTCCCACCATGAGTCTCTTCATCCCCCTCGCGCTGGCGCGCTCCCTTGGGCTGCGCTTGCTGAACCCGCTGCTCGCCGCACGCCCCGCGCGCTTGAGCCGAGGCGTGGGCCCCCTGAGGCGCATCCACGTGCTCCTCGCGGCGGGTCTGCTGACCGCCAGTTGCTCCTCGGGGCCGGCATCACGCACCGCGCCGGTGGCTCGGGTGGACGGGACGCCGGTGACGCTCCAGGACACCTTCCAGTTCGATCTCGACTCGACCCACACCGGACGGACCCACCGGTTGTACGTGGCGGTGCCCGAGGGCCCCGCGCCCGCCGCCGGCCATCCGGTCATCTACCTGCTGGATGGCGGCGCGCACTTTCCCACCCTGGAGCGTCTCACGCGCGCCCTCCCCAGGCTCGCGCGGGGCTTCGGCGTCGCGGCGGCAACGCCGGTCATCGTCGGGCTGACCTACCCGGGTGACCCGGCCCACAACGACCAGGCACGCGGTGAGGACTACACGCCACCCGCCCCGAATCTCTCGAACACGGGGGACCGGTTCTCGAAGAAGCAGGGTGGGGCGGATCGCTTCCTGGACTTCCTGAAGAAGGAACTCGAGCCCGCGCTTGCATCGAGATTGCCGATCGACGGCTCGCGCACCGCGCTGATGGGCCACTCCTATGGCGGCCTCCTGGTGCTGCATGCGTTCTTCACGAGGCCCACGTCCTTCAACGCCTTCATCGCGGGGAGCCCGTCCATCTGGTGGAACGACCGCTACGTGCTCACCGAGAAGAAGGCCTTCCTGGAGCGGTTCGCGCGGACCCCGGTGAAGGCGCGCGTGCTGCTCACGGTGGGAGGGCTGGAGCAGAAGCCACGCAAGAGCGAGGGGACGCGGGGCATGTTCGCCGCCGAGCGGCGGATGGTCGACAATGCCCGCGAGCTCGCCGTGGAGCTCGCGGCGATGGGCGGCGGCGATTTCGCGGTCCAGTACCTGGAGTTTCCCGGCGATGATCACTACAGCGCATGGCTCCCCATGCTGAGCCGTGGGCTGCTCTTCTTCTCCGCTCCCTCGCTGCTTCCGGGTGCCGACTGAGCCCGCACGGGCCCTGGCCCCCCTCGTCGGACCCACGCCGCGTGCATCGTGTCGACCTCCTCGCGGATTGTGGAACGGAGCGGTGGCGGTCGACACGGCACCCTCCGTCTTGTGCTTCTCGTTGCTGTCAGACCTGGAGCGTTCCGTTGCTGATGGCGATCTTCGGGCTTCGGAGCCCCATCATGATCCACGCACTGAGAAGCTTGATGAAGAATGAGAGCGTTTGGCTTTTGCCGTTCGGGACGTCATCAGGCAGCACCACGCCGGGCGGGAGGTCGCCTGTCATCGTCCGCATCTCGAGCCGGGGCAGCGTTCCCGTGGGCCAGAGACAGCCATAGAGGCTGAGCCAGTGGCCGTTCTCGAACTCGAGGAAGACTGGCGTGTTGCAGCAGGTGGCGACGAACCGGCGGGTCTTCGCCTCGGGCGTGAGGCGGAACTCCTTGAGGCGGTCGGTGCCCTCAAGGAATCGGACGCGATCCTTGCGGTAGAGCACGAAGCGCGTGGCGCCATGGGATTCCAGGACCTGCCGGGCCGCGGGGAGGGCCTGCATCCTGGCGCCGGCCGCACGGCAGCTGTTGCAACAGCATTCGACGCTGACGATGTGCGCTCCCTCCACCTGGAGATGGACCTGTCCGCAGGCGCAGCTGAGCTGAGGGGGCTGTATCATGGCAGTGCTTTCTCCTTGAGGGGGCAGCCGAAGAGGAGGCGGATGTAGCGGTCGAGGTGATCGAGACTCTCGCGAGCCAAGGCGGATTCGTTTCCTGCCTTGGCGAGAACGAAGGCGCCTTGGATGACCGTCTGTGTGTGGTGAGCCAGGCTCTTGGCCGTCCATCCGCCTGAGATGCGTCGTTCCCTCATGGCGGCGCGAATATCCGGCTCGAGCGTCTCGGCATGCCGGAAGATGCTCGCGGCGCAGGCCTCGCGGATGTCCGGCGAGCTCGCGTAGACCTCCTGCACCATCGTGCCCACCAGACAGGTGAACTCGGCCAGGTTCCCCGCGATGATGGATTTGCGGAAGGCCACGTAGGCCAAGACGCGAGCGAGCGGGTCGTCCGGTGTGTGGTAGGGCGCGCCCTCGAAAAAAGCGGTCGTCGTCTCGGCCCAATGCTCCGCGGCCGCCACGCCGAGCGCTTCCTTGCTCTTGAAGTGATGGAAGAATGAGCCCTTCGTCACCGCGGCGGCTTGACAGAGCTCGTCGACCGAGGTCGCGGCGAAGCCCTTCGTGCGGATTGTTGCGAGCGCGGCCTCGAGAAGGCGTGTCCTGGCGTCACCTCGCTCAGGCTCGTGTTTCGGCGGGCGTGGCATGGGAAACACCATACCGTTCGGTCGGTATGGGAGCAAGCCGGTGAACGTTGGAGGGGCCCTGGTGTGCCCAACGGGGCCCAGCCTCAAGCTCCGCCTGCGCCGGGAGAACGAGGGCTGGTTCAGCCATTGCGGCTACGCGCTGGCCCCTCAACAGCTTCAGTCAGCGGCGCTCGGCTGTCGCCAGGGTCGCGTGATTCCGTCCCCACTCCGCCAAGGTGCTGACGGCATGGGTGGGCACGGCGCCCGTTTGCGTCAGGGCGTATTCCACCTTGGGAGGTACCACGTCGAACACCGTGCGACTGACGATGCCGTCGGCTCCCAGCTCCCGTAGCTGCTCGAACAGGACCTTCTCGCTGATGCCGGGCACCCGCCGCCTCCGTTCTCCGAAGCGCGCGGGGCGGAGATGCAACTCACACAGCATGGCTGACTTCCACTTTCCGCCGATGACCGTCAGCGCCGCGTGAAGTCCGCAGTCCGGGGCGTACTGCTTTCTCACCATGCTCCCTCCTTCCCGACACGCATGACTCAAGAATTTGTAAGTGCTTGTCCTGAAACGAAATTCATTCAAAACTTCGCCGTCGGCATCTTCCGTCAGCCCATCGACGCTGGGCATGGCACGGAGGAGAATGCCGCTCTATTCAGAGTTTTGCACAGGGCGAGATAGGCAGCCCGCGGCGCCGCTTGTTCAGCTCACATTCATTCTCGTGGCGGAATGACGCGCTGCCGCGGGTACGTAGAACATGCCGCATGTGTGACCTGCTATTTCGCGCGGCGCGAGTTCCGGCCGCTCAAGAGCGAGAGCGTGGAGAGCAGGCCCAGCACCGTCAGTCCTCCCCCGGCCTGGGTGCAGCCCTTCTTGGTGTCGACCGGCTCGGGGAGCGGGTCCTCGTTCTCGATACCGCCGTCAAACTCGGAGCCCCCATCCGCGCATCCGCGCATCTGGCTGATTCCCGCGTTCGCGACCCGTGCCGCGCAGCTCAACTCGAAGTCCACGCTCACGGGGGGAAGCGTGATGTTGGCGTGCTCCAGCGTCGCCTTGAGCGTGGCCCGGTGTCGTCCGGGCGGGAGGCTGTCGATCGGCGGCCGGTGATAGGAATCAGCGCAGCTCACGTAGTCGCAGAAGGTATAGAGGAAGAGCAGCTGCCGGTTGTATTCGTAGCGACGCGGCTCGAGGCTCTCCTCGCCGGTGGAGGTCAGCCCGCTGTGCTTCGCATACGACCAGGGCTCTCCGTCCACCTCCACCGTCCAATGCACCCACGGAAGGAACGGCACCAGTTCTGGTGACGGCGTAAAGCGCAGCGTGGTGGAGTTCCCTTCCACTTGCCTGTCGCCGCAGCTCGATGCCCCGTACACGTTGAAGATACCCTGGCTCGGCGTGTCGGCCGTCAGGGTGCCGGTGGTCGTGGGTAGAGGGAGGGCGGGGCCGGCGGTGAAGGTCACGGACTCGGTCTGGGTTGGCTGGAACTGACAGACACCCTTTGCCTCGATGCGGTACGTGGTGCCTGGCACCAGCGGTGCGTCCGGGACCAGGACCTGCGTCTGATGCGCGCCCGGCGTGACGGTCGCGGGCACCTGCGTTCCATCCGGCAGCAGCAGCCGGACGGTGGACGGCTCCACGCTTTCCAGCAGGGGCGGAACCGTCACCATTCCGGGGACGTTCGCGGGCACCACACCGCCGTCCTCGGGGAGGGGAAAACGCACCCCCACCATGCAGTTGGGCGCGACACAGGCGAGCGCCGGCGTGGGAATGAGCATTCCCATGAGGAACATCCCTACCGCACTCCATTTCCACGTGTGTTCGTGCATTCCTCAATAGACACCGGAACCTGGGGATCGGGCTATCGCCCAGGTGTGGCTCCGGATGGGCGGGGCCGGAGAGAAGCGTGTGTTAGCAACCGCGTCATTGCATGCATCGTCTTGAAGATGGGGCCCGAAGAATGGTGGATCCTCAATGTCGATCATGAGCGCGATGGACATGCGGATGACCGGTAGCGCGTGATGTCGCCGGGCTCAGTCAGCCTGCCCTCGGGGTACGCTCCAGGGGCCCATGGATACCGGGCATCTCGAGGAGTGCGTCGCATGAACCCAGGAGTCTCCATCGTCGCCGACGACACCCGGAGCTGGGGACTGGAGACCCGTGGCCCTGGGCTGCTGCTGCACGTGCCCTCCACGGGCCGCTGGGCGCGGCGGCCATCGGTGCATCTGGAGTCCGCTCCGGACTACCGGATCCGGTTGCGCGGCGGGGGACAGACGCTGCTATGGACCCGCATCGATTCCTACTGGGACCGCGCGGTCTTCGTTCGGGGAACGGCCGCCGCTCCCCAAGTCCTGCCGCCGCTGTCCGCACCCGAGGTCCGGGCCGTGGAGGCCCCACCCGGCTCCGAGGCGTGGTGGGAGGCCTGGAATTGGCGGGTGGCGCGAGCGCTCGTGGAAGCGCCCCTGCCAGTGCTCCACGCTGGCAACTGGTGTCTGCGCCCCGTGCGCGCCATCGCGGCGGAGAAGGCGGAGCGGCACCCTGTCTCCCCCATGGAGTGGGGCTTCGGGCAGCCTCCGATGCCACCGCACTCGCTGGCCTCCATGACGCGGTTCCTGTTCGCGTGGAAGGAGGACTGGTGGGAGTCGCTGCCGGAGCAGCGGCCGGGCGCCGTGCTCGGGCTGCGCGCGCTCTCCGCTTCCGAGGATGGGCGCGTGAAGAGCTGGCGAAAGCGCGCGAGGGACGGGACGTTGCCGCCCGTGCTGCTGCTCTTCGTGGACATCCTGGCGAAGTGGGTGGTGCTGGATGGCCATGACCGGCTGCACGCCGCGCTGCTCGAAGGCGTGGAGCCACCGCTGCTGGGCTTGTGGCCGTTCATTGACCGGCCTCGTCCCGGGAGCGCCGTCCGCGAGGAGGGCGCCCTGTTCAGCGCGGAGTTTCAGCTGCGCGCCGGAACGACGCCGGAGACCGTCGACCGCGTCAACCGCATGCTGCTGCTCAACTTCACTCCCGGCCCGCGGGGCACCGTTTCACGCGCCTGGCCGCTCCCGGGCGGACGGGAGACCTGGCACGAGGAGGTCTCCGCCCGCCGCCGTAGAGGCCAGCTCCCGCTCCTGGAGGACTCCGACTGGCGCTGGCTTGCTTAGCTCCCCACACGGGGCCCTGCGCGAGACCGCGACGGGAGACATGGGAAGCATCCGTGACGCACGATTGGACGCAGCAGCCGGACTTCGGGTAGGCACGGGCGCTTCATGCCTCCGAGCGAAGCACGGTCATCGGGTCCACGCGCGAAGCACGTCGGGCCGGCAGCCAGCTCGCGAGCAGCGCCACGCCGAGCAGGAGGAGCGCCACCACGACGAAGACGAGCGGGTCCGTGGTGCTCACTCCGTACACGAGCCCCGCGAGCACCTGGCTGAGCCCCAGGGCCCCCAGCACGCCGAGCACGATTCCCAGCCCCGCGAGCCGCGCCGCCTGCCGGAGCACCAGCCCCAGCACGTCTTCCGTCGTCGCGCCCAGCGCGAAGCGGATACCGAATTCCCGCGTGCGCTGCGCCACCGCGTAGGACACGACGGCCGCGAGGCCCGCCACCGAGAGCAGCAGCGCCATCGCACCGAAGGCGCCCAGCAGCAGGAGGCTGAAGCGTCTGGGTGCGAGCGAGCCCGCGAGCAGCTCCTCCACCGTGGACAGGCGCGAGGGCAGCTCGGGGGCAAGCTCTCGCAGCACCGGCCGCGCCGCGGTGACCAGGGCCGCGGAGCCCATCGGACCGTGCACGGCGAGGTGGAAGCGGGAGGAGGCCCGCAGACGCTGCCTGGAGCCGCCATAGAACATGGGCCTGGGCGCGTCATCCAGCCCTTGCTCCCGCACGTCCCCCACCACGCCGACGATGGTGAAGGGACGCAGGTCTCCGTCCATGTTGCCGAACTGAATGAGCTTGCCCAGCGGGTCCTCATGGGGCCAGCGGGCCTTCGCGAGCGATTCGCTGATGACGGCCACGTGCGGCGCGTCGACGTTGTCGCGCGCATCGAACAGACGCCCGCGCACGAGCGGGATGCCGAGCGCGGCGAAGTAGCCCTCGCTCGCCACGCGGTACTCGGCGGAGCCGGTGCGCTCGGGCTCGCGCGCCAGCCGCCCGAAATCGTCGAAGTCCCCCACCTCGTCGGGGCGGTTGAGCACGAGGAAGGTGCCATCCCCCGCCGGGCTTCCCTCGAGCGGGAAGTTGCTCACGGCGCCCACCGCGCGCACGCCGGGCAGCGCCGCCAGTCGCGAGAGGAGGTGCTCCTGCAACTGCACGTTTCGCCGCCCCTGCGCCTCGTCCTTTGCCGGAGGGAGCACGAGGCTGAGCACCGCGACATCCCCGGTGCGATACCCCGGGTCCAGCGAGAGCAGCCCCATCAGGCTTCGCCCGAGCAGCGCAGCGCCCACCAGGAGGACCAATGCGAGCGCGAGCTGCCCCACGACGAGGGCTCGGCGCGTGCGCTCGGCGCTCCCTCCTCCGCTATGCGTGCGCCCGGCGCCCGCCAGCGTGGCCCCCGGGGGCTGCCGCGCCGCGCGCAACGCCGTCAGCAACCCCAGCCCCAGTGCGAGCAGCAGCGAGAGCCCGAGGGTGAAGAGGAGCACCGTGGCGTTCACCCCCACCTCGTCGACACGTGGCAGGTGGCCCGGCTCCGCCGCGAGCAGCGCGCGCACGCCCCAGGCGGAAAGCAGGGCCCCCAGTGCGCCTCCCGCCAGTGACAGCAGGAGCGACTCCATGAGGAACCGCCGTATCAACGCGCCGGGCCCCGCGCCCAGGGCCACGTGGATGGCGAGTTCCCGGGAACGGGTGGCCGCGCGCGCGAGCAGCAGGTTCGTGACGTTGGCGCCCGCCACCAGGAGCAGGAAGGCCGCGGCGCCCGACAGCAGGTAGAGCGTGGGCCGCACGCCGCCCACCAGGCTCTCTTGGACGGGCTCCAGGGCGATGTCATGCATCTGTGTGTCGCGGCCGTACTGGGCCTTGAGCTCGCGGGCGATGTGTGTGAGATCCACTCGCGCGGCCTGGAGGTCGACGCCGTCCGCCAGCCTTCCCACCACCCGCCAGTTGTGCGCGGTGCGGCTGGGCAGGGGAGCCTCGAGCTCTCGCGGAACCCACAGCTGCGTGCCCACCGGGTAGTCGAAGGACTCGGGCATCACGCCCACCACGGTGAATGCGCGCCCCTCGAAAGTGAGGGTGTCCGGCAGGGGCAGTGGCCGTGCGCCCAGGTAGCGCTTCCAGAAGGCGTGGCTCACCATCACCACGGGAGCACCTCCCGCCTGCTGTTCCTCCTCGTCAAAGAGGCGGCCCTGGACTGGCCGCACCGCGAAGGCGGGGAAGAAGTCGCGCGAGGCGCGCGCCAGCGTGGCGAGGGCCGGCTCGTCGGCGCCCGTGACGGCGACGCTCGCCGCTCCCGACACCTGGGCCAGCGCTGAAACGGTGCGAGCGCGCGTCCGCACATCCTCGAAGTTGGGGTCCGAAAACCGCATCGTGTGGCCGTCCGCCGCGCGCTGCGACAGCTCCACGAGGCGCTCGGGACGCGGGTAGGGCAGGGGGCGCAGCAGAACCCCTTCCACCACGCTGAAGAGCGCGGTGCTCGCTCCGATGCCCACCGCCAGCATCAGCACACACCCCAGCGTGAAGCCGGGACTGCGGCCCAGCGAGCGCAGGCTCTGACGCAGTCCACCCAGAACGGAATCCATCGCGACGTCTCCTGGAGCCGGTTGGCGGCTTCCGGAGCGGCTACGTTCTGGCCGGCGGACGATTGCGTGTCCCCCTGCCCATGGTGGTCGCATGCGAACAGGCGGGAGCCATCATGGAACCGTGAGGCGGTGTGCCAGGTCCCATGTCACAGGGTCTCATGGCCCCCATGCAGGCGGGGAATTCCTGGCCCGGCTAGGGCAGGAACTCGACGTACCCGTCCGTTCCATGCACGCGGATTCGCTGCCCATCCCGTATCAGCCGGGTGGCATGCTCGACTCCCACGACGGCCGGCAAGCCGTACTCCCGGGCGATGACCGCGCCATGGGTCATCAGGCCCCCTACCTCCGTCACCAGTCCCTTGATCGCGACGAACAGGGGCGTCCAGCTCGGGTCCGTGTAGGCGGTGACCAGGATGTCGCCCGCCTCGATATCGGCCTTCGCCATGTCCAGGATGACGCGGGCTCGTCCCTCGATGGTCCCGGCGGAAACCGGTAGGCCGACCAGCGCGCCAGCTGGCAAATCATCGCGTCGGTACGCCCCGGGGATGACTTCGCCATCCGAGGTGAGCACCCGGGGCGGCGTGAGCGCTTGATACGACCTGAACGCGTCCTTGCGCTGGCGGATGAGCGGGTCATCCACCTGGTTCGTGCGCACGACGGTGTGGAGCTCCTGGAGCGTGAGGTAGAAGATGTCTTCCTTCTCACGAAGCACGTGGGATTGAACGAGGCGCTCGGCTTCTTGCAACAAGGCCTGCTTGTAAACGAAGTAGCGGTTGACCATGCCGTACTTCGGATACTCCCGGTACCCGATGAAGGTCCGGACCCGGTCGATCATCCGCCTGGTTTCTTCGGCCTTCCGCTCCCCGTCCGGCAAGGCCCGCAAGCGCTCCAGCAACTCCTGTTCCTTCTTCCTGGCCTCCTGCCGCCCTTGCTCGAAGCGCCGCTCGCCGGCGCCCGGCTCGAAGTTCTTGATGTTGCCGAGGATGAGGAGCACGAGCGTGGTGGGGCGTTCGCTCCAACGCGGCTTCGTGATGTCGATCTCGCCGACGCAGCGCATGCCGTACTTGTCGAGGTAGGCCTGGATGGCGTCTCGTGCTTCCCGTCCGCCCGCGAGCGTGGCTAGCTCGTCCAGGAATCCCTCGTCCTCGACCTGCTGCAGAAAAGCCACCACGTTTGGATGCGGGCGAATCACATCCGCGACGTCCAGGAGCGCCAGCCCCATCTCCGACGTGACGTTGTGGGGCGCGGACTGCGTGAGCGTGTCGGCCGCGTTCTTCTCGCCCAGCCACGCCTGCAGTTGCTCGTTGAGCCACCAGGTGGCCTCGATCGCCGCCATGATGACCTGAAGGCTTCGTGGATCGAACACGAGCCGCTTCAGCTCTTGGATGTCCGCCACGATGAAGTCGAGCAGCGCCGGTCCGGACTTCGTCCGGATGTCACGCTTCAAGGTGGTGATGGAAGCCTGGCTGCGCCCGATCAGCTCGTCGACAATGGCCGCATCGGTCTCGAGTGGGGCCGGCGCGCCGTCAGCGGGCGCCTTGCCGGGACCTTCGTCTGGGAGTGACTGGATGAAATCGCCGCGTCCGAGGACGGTCTCCAACGCGTCCCGGAGCAGCGGATCGGATTTCCCCAGGGCTTCCAGGAGGCCTGCGCGGCTCGCTGGCGAAGCCAGTCCCTGGGTGACGTCGACGAACAGCCTCCCGCCGGCCTCGTACATCGGCCGCAAGGCTGTCAGTTGGAACAGGGAGAGCCCCAGGGGCTTCATGGCGTCAGTCATCATCTGCTGATGACCGACGGAGACGTAGACGTGATTCTCCCGGTCACCGGCCGAGGGGATGGGGAACAGCGTGGTGATAGGCCGGCTCTGGACGAACTGGAAGCCATCGTCGATCAGGCACCATTCGATGTCCTGGGGGCAACCGAAGTGCGCTTCGATCCTCCGGCCCAACTGCGCGAGCCGTACGACCTGCGCGTCCGTCAGCGCGGCCTGCCGCTGCCGCTCCGGCTCGATTGCTTGTTCGTGCGTCCCGCCTGCCGGCGAGGCGTGGATGGCAAGCTGCTTGGTGGCGACCGACTTGGCGATGACCTCTCCGTCCCGCACCTTGTAGACGTCCGCGTTCACCAGGCCGGAGACCAGTGCTTCGCCCAGGCCGAAGCTGGCCTCCACGGAGGAGACCTTCCGGTTGGAGGTGACAGGGTCGGCCGTGAACAGGATACCGGCCGCCTCCGGGAAGACCATCTGCTGCACGACCACTGCCATGCGGACCTTCCGGTGGTCGAAGCCGTTCCGCAGGCGGTAGGTCACGGCTCGCTCGGTAAAGAGCGAGGCCCAGCACCGGCTGACGTGCTGGAGGATCGCCGCCGGCCCCACGACGTTCAGGTACGTGTCCTGCTGGCCCGCGAAGGAGGCCGTCGGTAAGTCCTCCGCCGTCGCGCTCGAGCGGACGGCGTAGGCGGCTTGCTCGCCAAGCTGGCCGAGCGGGCGGGTGATCGCCGCCGCCAGCTCGTCAGGGATGACGGTCTCTTCGAGGGTTCGGCGGAGCTCAGCGCTGAGCGCGCGGATCTGTTCCCGGTCGTCCGGCTTCAGGCGCGACAGCCGTTCGAGCCGTTCGTCGATCGACGGCGCATCCGCCATGACCCGCTGGAAGGCGTCCGTCGTCACGCAATAGCCAGCCGGCACGTGAATGCCTTCGAGCCGCGAAAGCGCCCCCAGATGCGCGCCCTTGCCGCCAACGACCGCGACCTGCCCCTGGTCGATCTCCTGGAGACCCATCACGTAGCGGCTCATACGCGCACCTCCCTCTGCGAAAGGGTGGCACTGTACTCCTGTGACCGCGGAAAGAGATGCACCGACTCTTGCGCGCTCCGGGGCCCGCATGTCGCGTCTCTCGGGCCTGTCCTTCCGTGCGTTCTGACGCACTCGTGACGCGGCGGCCGAGTTTGGGATGGGTACAGATAGGGGGCAGGCCGCGGGCGGATATGCGCAAGAAGCGGCTCGCGGAGTGGGCGACCAGGAGCACGAGGTGCAGCCCTTCGTCTCGACCAATAGAGGCGAGGCCCTACGATGTTGCGTTCGCTCTGCGCGCACAGGCGAGCACGTGGCGCTCGTCTCTTTCCCGCTGCGCGTTGGCGATGGTTGCTTCCTCGCGAGGTTTGTTCGCGCCCCGGCGGCTCGTCGTGCGCATCGCTCGCCGTCATGACGCGCGCCTTGATGCAGCTTTGCGCACCCCATGAGGCAACGACCGAATTTGGGGTAGGCACAGGGACGCTCAGCGTCCCTATCCGTCTTATGCTCTCAGCGAGCGCGTACCGTGCAGGAGGTCTTGATGTAGTCCACATCGTCATAATAGGCGCATGTGAAGTACACATCTAGCTTTGAGGTCGCGGTGCAGTCCTGGCGACCGGTCTGGGCGGTGAGGTCTGTGTCCAGATTCACGCAGTCGCAGCTCTTGCAGCTCTCCTTCTTATTCAGACACACATGGCTCGTCACATCGGTCACGATGGTCGCGCAGTATTGAGTGGCGCGCTTGCAGCTTATGTCGCCACACTCGATGGTCTCTGGGAACGAGTTGGTGTCCCCGCCCCCATCGTCCTCGTTCGAGTCACCACAGCCCACCGCCAGCATGGAGAGAAGCATCAGGTACCGCGTCGTCGCCTTCATGTCGTCCGCCCGAGGAGTTACAGGGGGCATGAACACCCCCTCCTGATGGGAAGAGACGGGCTGGGCGACACCGTTGCATGAAATCGACCGCTCCCCTCCCGGCGAGAGATGCCGGAGGGGCACACTGAGGGCACATGTGGAACCGGGGGCAGAAGAAAAGCTCAGCTTCCCAGGTTGTCCCAGACGGGATTCGAACCCGCAGAACCGAACAACCCAATCCCGAGCCAGGATCGCCTTGACCCGCGACTTTCCTCGGGATTCGGCGCTCCGCTGTCCTGCCCTGTCCTGCTTCTGCTGCCTCTTCACATCCACCTCACGAGGGGGAGGTTACTCCCCCAGAGAGGTGCCTCAAGAAATCCTGAGGCGGAGGAAGGTGGTTCAGCGAGCTGCCGGATTGCCGGTCTGTAATTCCAAATACACTCGTTCGATGGCCGTTCTGGCACAGTGCACGAACGCGGCGACTTCCGGGCCTCTCCCTGCCAAATCGTCCTGCGTCTCTCCAAGGTAAGACGCCCGCGCACTGCGCACGACGCCTCGATGTTCATCCGGCAGTTGTTCAATGACCCACTGGGCCGCAACGTCCTTGGGGGCGATCCCCTCCGTCGACAGGCTGAACCAGATGCGAGCCAGCGCAAGCACCACGTTCCTTTCGTCCCCCCGCCAGTCCGCGGGTCCGTTCCATTGGAGAACGGTGTCGTAGAACGCTCTCGCCAAATCGGTCCGGGGTACGGGGTCGAAGAGGTCGGTTGCTGGCGCGCCCAACAGGCAGATGCTGTGTCTCCTTGCCTTGGCCAGCAAGATTGCCAGGTCGGGGTCCACGATGGCGGGCTGGACGTGGCCTGCTTCCAGTTCTCCGCGCAACCATTCCCCGAATTGAAGTTCGCGCGACGGCGGATAGCGCCATGGGACGACCGCATCCTGGACGACAACGGTCACTTCGAGAGGGCGGAGCGATTCACGCGTCATTGGCCATGCCGAGACCGACAGCAGCTCCATGAGCAGCGCGTGTCGAACGGCTTCGGTCAATGGGGCGCTGACGGTGACCAGCAGATCGATGTCGCTGTGTGGTTTCAGCCCTCCATCAACTGCCGAGCCGAAGAGGTGTATGGCCTGCAGCGAACTGGCGAGGTTACGGCCAATCACCGAGCAGGCGCTTGAAACCTGGTGCGTGATTTCAGCCGGTACGGATGCGTTCATGTCGGCCACCACTGGTATGGTCCTTGGCTCTACAGTTGTAGCTCGGAAGATGCCCCACGCGCTCCCTGGTTGAAAGAACAAGGAGACGAGGCTTCCCCTGTCGTCAACACTCGACGCAGGGACGCAGGCGCGCGACGTGCGCTTGGTCAGCTCGCGGCGGAGATGGAGGAGATAGAGGCCCGGCTGCAGCCTCACTTCCGAAGCTGGGAAGCACATGCCTCCGCCGTGGGGTACGTGAAGGCGCTGCTGGGACACGGCGCCGGCAAAATCGAGAATGCGCGGGTGGGCGACTTCCTCTCCCCCACGAAATCGAATCCGCGCTCGTTCGTGTCGGTCCCCGGATACGTGAATCCGCGTGGGAGAGGGACCGCATGATGCAGAGGTGGACGTACATTCGAGTCGCAGTGGGACTGGTGCTGATGCTCGGGGTCTCCCCGGCCATGGCCGCGAGCAAGAAGGAGTCGATAGACAAGCTCGCCACCAAGTACCACGAGTTCCGGCAATTCAATGGAACGGTGCTCGTCGTGGGCGAGAAGGGCATCATCCTCAAGAAGGCCTACGGGCTCGCGAACTTCGAGTGGCAGATTTCCGCCACCCCGGATACGAAGTTCCGCATCGCCTCCATCACCAAGCAGTTCACGTCCATGGTCATCATGCAGCTGGTGGCCGAAGGCAAGGTGGGGCTGGATGACTCCCTCAGCAAGCTCCTCCCTGACTACCGCCAGGACACCGGCTCGCGCGTCACACTCACCCACCTGCTGAATCACACCTCCGGCATCCCCAGCTTCACCAACCACCCGGACTTCGTGGCGAAGGCATCTCGTAATCCCTTCCCAGCCGCCGAGCTCATCAAGCAGTTGGCCAGCGGCGACCTGGAGTTCGAGCCCGGGACGAAGTACGCCTACAACAACTCGGGCTACTACCTGCTCGGCGCCATCATCGAACGGGTGACGGGCAAGCCCTACGCACAGGTGGTCCAGGAACGAATCTTCGACCCGGTGGGGATGAAGAACTCGGGCTACGACGTCTCGGCGACGGTGCTCCCCAAGCGCGCGAGCGGCTACGTGTCCACGCCCGACGGGCTCCGCAATGCCCCCTACATCAATATGGATGCCCCCTTCGCCGCGGGTGGGTTGTACTCGACGGTGGAGGACCTGTACCTGTGGGACCGGGCGCTCCATGGGGACACGTTGCTCCCGCCAGCGCTCAAGCAGCGGATGTTCACCCCGGGCCTGCAGGGCTATGCGTTTGGCTGGGAGGTTCAGTCCGCCAAGCTGGATGACGGCAAGACAGAGGTCGCTCTCCAGAGCCATCGAGGCGGCGTCGAGGGGTTCTCCACCATCATCTCCCGCTCGCCGGAGACGAAGGAGGCCGTCATCATCCTGTCCAACGTCCGTGGTTCCAACGTGCAGGGGCTGGCGTCCGGCATCTGGAGCCTCCTGCGCGGAGTCAAGCCACAGGCCCCCCGCCGGTCCATCTCAGAGGCCGTGATGACGGCGCTCGCGAAGGGCACCATCACCGAGGCCATCGCCACCTACCGCACCCTCAAGGCCCAGAAGCCTGATGAATACAAGTTCAACCCCGGAGAGCTGAACCGGCTCGGCTACCAGCTCATGAAGGAAGGCCGCCTCGCGGACGCGGTTGAGATTTTCAAGCTCAACGTGGAGATGTACCCCACGGATGGGAATGTCCACGACAGCCTCGGTGAGGCCTACCTGGCTCGGGGGGACAAAGCGCTCGCCGCCGAGAGTTATCGCCGCTCACTGGAGTTCGACCCGAAGAACGCCGACGCTGTTCGAATTCTCAAGGAAATCGAGCAGCCCTCGGCCAAGAGTCCCTGAAGACATACTTGCGCGGCCAGCACGCGATGGAATCGACCGAATTCTGGATAGGCAAAGGCGGGAGCGGGCGGAGCCTTCCCCTCTGTGGCCTGCTCTATTTGGTGCTGGCGGGCGCGACATCGCCGGCGCGCTCGGCGAACGGACGGGCATGGCGGACGAGTGAGAGCAGCACCTTGCCCGGCTCCTCGGCCATCAGCTCGTGCGCCGACTGCTCGAACCAGACGAGCTGCTTCGACGGCGCCTTGACGCCCGCGAACCATTCGGCGGCAACCATCGCCGAGACATTGTGGTCGTGGCGTCCGAGGAACAGGATCAGCGGCGTCTTGAGCCGCTTCACATGCGACAGGTCCGCCGTCAGGACCGCGGAAAGGAGCCTCTCGACCGAGAGCTCCTGCGCCTTCCAGACCTGGCGAACCTCCTCGTCGGTGTATTCGGGCGACAGATTCACCGCTGCGCCCTCGAAGCTCGCATCCGGACGCCGATAGGCGGCACCCCCGAAGAAATTGAGCCAGCGGCGCTGGAGCCGGATGTCCTTCAACGGCACCGGCTTCTTGCCAACGGCATAGGGCGCGATCGATTCGAGGTCGCGGATCGCCTCTTCGTTCTTCGTCGCGCGCGCCTGTTCCATCGTCCAGGCCCAGCCGCGCCGCTCGCTCTCCCGCGCATCGATGCCCTGGGCGGCGCCGATATAGGCGTGGAGCCATTCGGGGTGCCTCTCCGCGAGGGTGAGCCCGAGGAGGCTCCCCCAACTATGGCCGAGGACGAAGATCTTCTCCTTGCCGAAGGTTTGGCGCGCCCATTTGACGAGCTCCTCGGCATCGGCGTGCACCTGCTCGACTGTGAGCGTCGGGGCGACCATGGCCGGATCGTTCGCGACATACGTCTTGCCCGAGCCGCGCTGGTCCCACTGGATGACGGTGAAGAATTCGTCCCAGCCGTGCGCGACATACCAGCTCGTCGGCATCGCCACCCAGCCGGGGCCGCCATGGAGCACGAGCAGCACCGGATTGCGCAGGTCGCGGCTGCGGATCGAGACCCATTGGTCGATGCCTCCGAGGCGGAGCTTCTCGGTGCGCTCCATCCCCTCGGGCGCCACGATCTTGCGGAGCTCCGCGATGATCTTGACAGCCTCGGCTCGGTCATGAGGGCCCGGCGCCTCCTGCGCCTGTGCCTGAATGCTCCCCAGAAGCAGCGCCGCCAATGCTAGCCACGATTCTTTGCGCATCACTCCCCCTCGACTCTGCTCGTGATGCCCGTGGATAGCACACGCCCGATCACCGAGCCAATGCCCGGCCGCTCATGGAAGCTCTGGCTTCGTCACCGGTGAGCGCCAAGGTAGATGTCGCGTGAGAGGGCTCAACCAGGTGTGTCCCAGCCTGGATGGGGAACGCCGAAACCATCGCACTCTTGGCGAAGCTTCGTGCACTTGCATCTGGCGGAGTCCGCGGGAATAGACTGACTTGTCATTCCGACTGCGACGTTTGGCGTGCTGCTGGGATTCGTGGTGGTGAGTCACCGGGACCTGCGAATCCTCTCCCTCGACGTAACAGAGGCCTGCCCGTCCATCGCTTTGCCCTGGAGTACGGCCAGGGGCAACATGGGCAGGAGCTGCTCTCGTGGATACGCTGAGGGATGTCGCTGCCTGTTCAGTGCAGTCGAATTGGCAATGGCGGAGGAGAATCTACCCGCGCGGGACACGCGTGAGGTCGTCGATGGGCACACCGAACCGGCGCCTCGCTCACTCACCTTGACACACTGCTCATGGTGGTCGTTGCGCGCCTATGACGCGGCGACCGAATTGGGGGCCCCACCTGAGCGATCCCCTCATTTCAGCGAGCTGCTCACCAGCCGCCTGCCAGCCGGCTCCGTGCGAGGTGGGGGTGGTGGGAGGCAGAAGGAGAGGCCATGCTGGTACGCAAGGTGGCCATCAACGAAGAGCAGGTGCGGACGTTCCTGTCGAACTTGTTCGAGGAGGACCTGCACGCCAAGCGGGTGTTGTCGCTGTCGCACGCGACGTTGGGCGTGGTGCACGCGGCCTCCTTGTCGGTGCACGCCATTGGCCAAGCGCTGGCATGGGCACGGGGCGGCGTGCAGAAGCACGGCATCAAGCAGGTGGACCGGCTGCTGTCCAACGAAGCCGTGGACGTGTGGAAGTTGGCGGCCGCATGGGTGCCGTACGTGCTGGCCGAGCGCGACGAGGCGCTGGTGGCGCTGGACTGGACGGACTTCGACGCCGATGACCACACCAGCCTGGTGGCCAGCCTCGTCACCTCGCATGGGCGCGCCACGCCCTTGTTGTGGCTGACGCTTCAGAAGAGCGCCCTGGCGGGCAACCGGGCCCAGGCGGAGGATGAGTTGCTGCTGCGGCTCAAGGAGTGCGTGCCCGACGGGGTGAAGGTGACGGTGCTGGCGGACCGGGGCTTCGCGGACCAGCGGCTGTACGCCTTCTTGGCGCAAGCGGGCTTCGAGTACGTGGTGCGTTTTCGCAAGAACGTGCAGGTGGAGGTAGCCGGCGGCTCGCGGTGTCCGGCGGTCGAGTGGATGCCCACCAGCGGGCACGCGAAGAAGCTGACGAATGTGCACGTCACGGCGGACCGGATGCCGGTGCCGGCGGTGGTGCTGGTGCACCAGAAGGGCATGAAGGAGCCGTGGTGTCTGGCCACCAGCCTGGGCAGTGCCAGCGCGCGCCAGGTGGTGGACCTCTACTCCCGACGCTTCTCGTGTGAGGAGACGTTCCGGGACGTCAAGGATTTGAGATTCGGCATGGGGCTGTCCGCGGTGCGCGTGAAGAGTCCCGAGCGGCGCGACAGGCTGCTGCTGGTGAGCGCACTGGCTCAGGTCCTGCTGACACTGCTGGGCGCCGCCGGAGAGAGCCTTGGCATGGAGAAGGGATTGAAGGCCAACACGGCCAAGACGCGCACCTACTCACTCTTCCGTCAGGGCTGCATGTATTACCAGGCCATCCCCATGATGAGGGAGGAGCGACTGCTTCCGCTCGTCGAGCGCTTCGCCGAACTCCTTCACCGCCACCCCGTCTTCCAGGAAACTCTCGGCTTCATATGAGGGGATGGCTCAGGGGCCCCACGGCTTCCATGGCCGGCCCTACCTGGGCGTGCTGATCGCATCGCCTCCCGCGCTCCAGGTGCTGCGCCAGGTCACCACCGTGAGCCCCGTGCCTGCTCCATTCCACCGTCGACCGGGCGATGTCAGTATGTCCTACGCGCCCAATCGTTTCCGCGATTGACGCGGCAAGGAGGCCCGAAACCAGCCTCCAGGGACTGTGGCTCAGGGAGGATGCGATGCGGCGGTTTGGAATGATGCTGGGGCTCTTGTGGGGCGTGGGGTGCGCCACCGCCACGCGAGGTATCGCCACCCAGTACAATCCGGAGACGGGGCGGTACGAGACGCCCACGCACGAGGTCGTCTATCAGGTGCCCGCCGAGGACGCGATGATGACGGCCCGGTACATCCTGGAGAAGAGCCGCTATGACGTGATGGAAAAGGAGGGGGGACTGGAGATGTACTCCTCCTTCATTCCGGACGTCATCCCCCCCGAGCGCTACTACATCCAGGGGAAACGGCTCGGGCCCCGTCAGGCACTCGTTCGAGTCTTTCGCATCAGGTACACTCAGGAGGGGGGAGGCTATACTGCGGAGGTACCCGGTCAGTCCGGCGTGCAGCTCTCCGTGCCGGGTGCCTTCTCCAATATCCCTGGGCTGGAGGGCTACCGGCCGGCGCATGGCTACCGCGACCTGGGTATCGAGCAGAAGCTGCTGGAGCGGCTGGAGATGGCTCCCGCGCTGGAGTTGGTGGGCGGCAATTCCCCCGTTCCCATTCGCTCGGTGGTGATGGAGAGCTGGGGCGAGAAGGGTGGGACCACGGCCACCTCCACCGCTCCCGCGTGTGGTGTTCCCGTGGCGGGAGCCTCGTCCCTGTTCTCAGCGGGAGGCGTCCTGCTCGTGGCGGACCCCCTGGGCACGCAGGAGGTGCCGTCCGCGGCGCTGCGGATGTTGTGCGAGGCCTCGGCCCAGGAACTGCCGGTGACGCTGGCGCTGTCCATTCCCGTCTCCGAGCAGCCGCTCCTCGATAGCTACCTCGCCAGCGACGGCGATTCAGCGGCCGTTCAGGAGCTCCTCTCGGGGAGCGCCTTCTGGCGCCGGGCATACCAGGACGGGCGCAGCAGCCGCGCCATGCTGTGGCTCGTCGAGCAGGCCCGCCGCTTGCGCGTCTCCGGAAAGGACGTGGACGTGGCCGCCATCGACTCCGACAGTGCCCACGGCAATGAGCGCGAGGCGCAGATGGCCCAGCACCTGCTGAACGCCCAGTCGAAGCGCCCCCAGGCCTGGACGCTGGTGCTCACGGGCAGCGTCCACGCGCGCACCACGGAGGTGAGCTGGGATGGCGACTTCGAGCCCATGGGCTCTCGCGTGGTGCGCGCCCTGCCCTCGGTGCGTGCCCTGGATGTGGGCTTCCAGCGAGGCACCCAGTTCGCCTGCCGCTACAGCGTCTGGGACGAGGAGTTGGAGTGCAACGTCTTCGGCATCAGCCCGACGATCGAGGCACGGCAGTCCTCCAAGCAGGCCGTTGGCCTGCAGCTCTTCACCTCCCATCAGCCCCACGGCTTCCACGGCCGGCTCTACCTGGGCGCGCTGAGCGCATCGCCTCCCGCGCTCCATGCGCCGCGCCAGGACACCACCGTCGACCCCGTGCCCGCCACGAAGTGACTCGCGGTCTTCCGTGAGAGGCGCCCATCCCCGAGGCTTGCCCGGGGCGACCGCCTCTTCTGGGTCGTTCTCCAACGCCACGGCCCGGAGCGTGGAGCCAAGGTGATGGAGCTGCGGGAAGTCTTCGGGCTCCACCACCGGGACGTGCGCCGAGCTGCGTAGAGTCTCGCCCCCACTCGCAACGGCCTCACGGACCTGCCGCGCCATCCTGCCTACAAAGAAGCTCTGCGATGGGAGCCCGGTCCACGTCGACTTGCAGCTGGCGGGCAGCGATGGCGGCCGCACGCCCCAGGACCCCGGTATAGGTGGGAAACGATAGCGGAACGTGGGCCAGCTCATCCACTCGCATTCCCGCCGCAATGGCAATTGCCGCAGTCTGGACCAGGTCGACCGCCCGCTCACCCACGACGTGGCAACCGAGGATTTTCCGCGTAGCACGGTCGACGACGAGCTTGCAGAACCCGGTCGTTCGCCCATCGATGATGGTCCGGGTCGTCGTGTCGAAGCGCACCACGGCCACGGCGACGTCGTGCGTTTGACGCGCCTTCGCTTCGGTCAGGCCCGCTTGCGCGTACTCGGGATTGGTAAAGCTGCCAATGGGACACACCTCGTCCGCGACCGTAATCATGGGCGCTCGCGCTGTGTTGGAGCCCGCGACGAACCCGTCCTGCAATGCCTGGGGGACCAGCATCCGGCGCCCCGTCACGTCTCCGGCGGCGAAGATGTGCGGCACGGAGGTTCGCAGATGCGCGTCGACGCGCACGAAACCTCGGGAGTCGGTCTCCACTCCCGCGGCCGCGAGGTTGAGTGCGGAGGTGTCCGCCGTCCAGCCCACCGCGACGACGACGAGCGCGGCCTCGACGCTGTCTCTCAGGTTGTCTCTGGCGAAGACCATCCGCACACCACCAGGTGCCTCCTCGAAGCGTTCAATGGCGCCAAAGTCCTCGCGCACGACCATGCCGGCCTGACGAAAGGATTCCGCGACAGCGGTGGACACGTCTTCGTCCTCGGTCGGCAGGATGCGCCCTGCCGCCTGGAAGAGCTGCACCCGCGTGCCGAACGCAGTGAAGACCGACGCTACCTGTGCTCCCGTGGCGCCCCCGCCAACGACCACCATGGTCGGCGGAACGGTCGTCAGGCTCCAAGCGTCACTGTGGGTCGCCGTGAGATCGAATCCCGGGACCGGGAGGCGCCGGCTCACGCCGCCGGAGCAGAGGATGAATTTCTCCGCTCGAAACAACAGCCGGCGCTGGGTCTCGACAGTGTGCGGGTCCACGAAGCGCGCCGCGCCGGCGTGCTCGTATACGGTGACCCCCGCCGCGGCGATTTGTTCGCGCAGGGCCGCTCGCGCGCAGACCTCTCCGGCGACCTCGCGCACGCGCGTCAGCAGCCGTGCGTAGTCCAGCACGGGCTCGCTCACTGCGATGCCATAGCGCCCCAGTTGCCGAGCGTCTCGGAGCAACCGTGCCGCCTGCGCCAGCGTCCTCACCGGAACCGGCCCGTCGTGGGCCGCCATGCCGCCGAGTGCGTCGCGAGTGACGAGGGCGGTCCGGGCGCCCAGGTCGCCAGCGCGGAGCGCCGCGAGCAGCCCCGCGGGGCCGGCACCGATGACCACGACGTCCATGTTTTCCGAGCCGTTCATGTCCGGAGGTCCGCCAGCCACCGCAGAGCCCGGAGCCCGGGCATGAAGCAGTACTCGCCTCCACGGGTGACCACGAACCGAGGAAGGCCTTGCATGCGCCTGGGGATGGGACGCTTTGGGACTGAGAACACGCCCGTCCCGTCGTTCGCGCCGGCGAGGGGGTCCTTCGCATCGCCCAGCCCGAGAAAGTCACCGCCGTTGATCCATTCCGATTGCACGAACTCGAACTGCCGTCCGAGGTGCGCGCCGATGAAGGCAAACATCAACCCTCGCTCGGCGCCGTCGTCCTCGAGGATGCCCTCGGGCAGTTCGGGCCCGTAGGCCGTTCCGCGCCGGATCATCCGATGGAGTCTGACCACGCCGGCGACGGACGCGTCGCGGGGATTCGCTCGCCGGACGTGCGACGCGGGAGGCGTCTTGTACCCGGTCGGGTCATCTGAATAGAGGAAGGCGTTGTTCCGTGACGAATCGGCGCCAAGGTCGGGATCGTCGTGGTGTGGGCACAGCGCCAGCGGCGCGCCGCTCCGCCACCTCCCCATCATCTTCGCTGCCAGAGACTCCTCGTCCTCCCGGCTGCTCGCGGTGGCCTTCAGGTACTGCCTGAACGAGGCCACCCGCTGATGAAGCTTGCGGAAGGCGACGTACGTCCCATTGCGGCCCAGGACGTCAGGCCAGGGCATCGGGGACACGCCGCCTGTCTCGTCGGGGTAGCCGAGGACGAATTCGCCTGCCTTGAGCGGTTCCTCGTGGGGATTGCTTCCTGGAATGCCGCTGCCCTCGACGGCCGGATGACTGATGCCGTCCTTGAAGCCGAACGGCTCCTTGCCGGTGCTCAGTGCGTGGCAGTCCTGACGCCAGATTGCCTTGATGCCGCCAAGCTCCCGCAGCGCCTTGCGCGCGCGCTCCAGCGCCGTTTCGAGTTGAACCTGCGTCGGCGAAAGCGCCGTCAGCACGACATGGACATCGCTCGTTCCCAGCGGTGGCTCCCAGTGTTCGGGGCTGCTCTCGCCGTCGTCTCCCAGTGCCTTCGCCCGGGCGGCCATCCCCTGTCGGAACTCCCATGCGAAGCTGTCCATCGAGTTTCGTGGCACGCCCAGCGCCTCGAGCCCGTGATACGTGAGCGCGACGCTGAGCCAGCAATCGGCGATCGGGCTGCTCGGATGGGCGGCCGTGGCCACCACCGAGCAGAGCCGCCCCATCAACTCCCGCCCCGCGCTCCGGTCATCGATGCGGAGGAGGATATAGGTCGCGACGTAGGGAGAAGGGCGGGGTCGCAGCACTCCGCTCTGGATGTCGTCCAGTTCGAGCATCTCAGTGGGCCGTGGCGAGGTTCTTCCAGAAACGCACGAGGCTCTCATCCGCCCCGAACAAGGTGCTGAAGATGGTGGAGTCGGCGACCAGTACGTCGCCGGCCCTGCCGTCGCTCGGCGGCATCCACACCAGCGCATTGAACTCGGTGTTTCCCTCGTTCGTGAAGGGATGGGGCCTGGTCAGGTCGATCGGCTGTTTCGCCAGGACACGAACGGAATGGGAGTCCTCCGTCGTGACCGCGTAGTGCGGCAGGTGCATGTGGAAGTTGAAGTTCTGGACCCCGGAGAGCCAGCCGCGCGTATCCAGGTCTTCCATCACTGTCAAAGGGACGCTTCGGCTCGTTCCTTCGACAACGGCAGGGCGCAGACCCCAATGATTCTCGACGGGGACTCCCAGCCCCTTCATCAACGAGCGCGTATATCCGCCGAAGCGTTGCTGACGAGGCACCAGCGGGTCGCCATGATGGGCGTGTTCCAGGGCGCGCTCCTCCAGGTCCGGTGAGTGTCCGACGTCGTGGTGTGGGCCTATCACCAGGCAGGTGCCTTCGCGCTCAAGGAATGCGCGGACCGCTTCTATCTCCTCCGGGGCGGCCACCTGTCCGGTGACGTTGTGGTCCAGGCCGAAGACGAGCAGCGTGTCCGCATCGGAGAGGACCCTCTCGTCGAGTGGCAGAGGGAAGCCCGCCTGATCGACCCGCTGAAACATGGGGACCCGGTGCCCGGTGACCTCCTCGATGACCCGTTGGAACTTCACCCACGCCCAGAAGAAGAGCTCCAGTGAGCCCGCGACTCCTTGCTGGAACCTCAGCGGGTCTGCCCACTGTGGGGACTCGTAGACGGGCCAGAGGGCTCGGCGAACCTCGGTCATCGTCGAGAACCGGTTGTCCATTTCGGCAGGGTTTCGATTGGCTTCTCCGGGGTAGCTCCAGGACGTGTAGACGCTGACTCGCCGATGCCCCCGCAGGTATCTCCTCGGCGCGTGGTTCTGGTTGTACGTCCGCCCCGACGTTTCGCTCATGACATGCCTCTACTGCATCTGCTCGAGCATCTCGGCGAGCGCGGCCTTGATCTTCAGCGCCTTCTTGATTTCATCGCCCGTGAAGAACGGGTACTCGCCGTACTCGAGAAAGCTGTTGCACTGGTGGTCTCGGATGAATTTGATGAACGCAGGCGTGTTGGTCTTCCAGTCCGTGGGAAACCCTTCGAGGTTCTCGAAGGCGGTGTTGATTCCGGACTGTGTGAAGAGTACGACCGCGTCCTCGGTGTATTTGTCGAAATCGGTGTCGAAGATGCCCTGATACATGAACCGGGTGTCGTCATCGAAGAGCACCCAGCGGAGGTAGTGGAGCTTGAGCGGCGCGAGAAGGTCGGGGTTGGCCTTGAGTGCTTCGGCGACCCTCTGGCCGTAGCCGCGCATTGCATCGGCGCGCCCCGGCTTGACATTGGCAACAATCGTGAAGCCATAACAAGCAGGGGTCTTCGGAAAAATCGGACCGTACTTCCCCCGCTCGAGGTGATCAGTCGACCTGGGAATGGCCATGGCCTGGGGCTTGATCTCCATCGCGAGGCTCCTTCTGTGCGTCCACTTCAAAGCTTGTGGTGGGGCCTAGAAGCTGCAAGCACGTAGACGCTAGCGGAACGAGCACACGCTGCCCCGTCGCCTCGGCGCGCTGGGCCGCGAAGCCATTTCGGATCCGGCATCACGCCCTTCGGTGAGGCGCTGGTGCCGTCACCGTTCGGAATTGAAAGGCACAGTCGCACAGCCTGGGGGTTGACGGAGCACTTGGTCGCTCCGCTGCGAGATGGAATCGCCGCCCACACAATGTGAGGTGGAGCGCAGGTACCTGCACCTGAGTCCGACGGCAAGGTATGGGATGGCGACGCAGGAGCACCAGGCACGAAGGCGCCGCGATGTTCATCGCGAGGTCCGTGTTAAGCAAAATGGCCCTGTCATCTCTGGCAGGGCCTTTCACGAGAAACACAGGGTCCCTCTGCGTCTTCTACTCGGGTGAAAACGAGGCGGCGGCGAGGCATACTGCGAGGATGCGCATCGTCGCCGTCTCGGACACGCACCTCCTCCACGACGAGCTCGTGATGCCCCCGGGCGACATCTACCGAGATAGGGACACGCTGGGGATTCGCGAGGTGCCAGGTGCAGCACGTTGTTCGTGGCCGAATCCCTATGCAGAGAGTGTCATCGGCTCGATACAGCGGGAGCTGCTGGACCCCTGTGCGAGTACTACGGCGGAATGCAGGCAGCCCTCCCGGAGGAAGTCTGGGTGGCTTACGAAAGCCAGACGTCGAGGCAACTGGCCCGGACGCTGGGTGGGTGCTCGGCCCGAGAAGCTGAAGAAGTGGGTTCTTTGAAACTCACTACGCAGCGATCGAGTACGAGACAGGCACAGGCGTCAGGGGACATACCGCTCGGCGGTGTTCAGTACGGCACCGCCGTCGGTCCCCCCGATGATGAGCACACTCCCTGATTCCAGCCATGTGGCCGTGTGATAGACGCGCGCCGATGACATGGGGGCGATGAGCTCCCAGGAGCCATCTCGGCGGAATATCTCCGCGGAGGCATGTGGCATTGCGTAGGGGCTGGAATACCCGCCCGCAATCAGCACCTCGCCCGAGGGCAATGCGGTCGCCGTGTGAAAGAAACGGGCTTCCATCATTTCTCTCTGGGGCGTCCACGAAGTGCTGCTCAATTGAAAGAGTTCCGCTGCCTTGAGGACGCTCCCAGGTTCACCCTTGAGGGAGCCGGTAACCAAGATTCTTCCAGGAGGCAGCATCGTGGAGGCGTGCCCGTTGCGCCCATGTTCCATCTGCGCCGGGAGGAGTCGCCATCCCGCAGCCGGCTGAGTCCAGTCGTAGACCTCGGCCGTCGTCTCCGCTCCATCACCGTTGAAGCCACCGATGGCCACCACCACGCCCGTTTCCAGGAGGGTGAGCGTCAGTGCGTTGCGTTTGACTTTCAAGTTCCCAGCATCTGTCCAGGAGTCGCTGCCCGGGTGATAGAGCGCGGCGGTGTTCAGCCCGTCGAGAGGCGAGTCCCCGCCACCCGCCACCAGTACCTTCCCCGAGGGAAGCAGGACGGCGGCATGGCTGGCGCGTGCTCCGAGTGGGATGGGATTGGCAGGAATCCACTCATTCGCAGCCGCATCGTAGATTTCGGCACTGTTCAGCGCGCCACCTCCGGGGCCCCGGCCACCGACCACCAATACTTTTCCATTCGGTAACAGGGTGGCCGTGTGGTCCATGCGCGCCGTCCCGAGGGTTGGCCCAGGACTCCAACTGTTTGATGAGACGGTGTAGAACTCCGTGGTGTTCGTGGGGGTGTTGCCCGAGCTACTCCCACCAACGACGAGCACTCGACCATTTCCCAGTTTCGTGGCCGTATGTCCTGTGCGCCGCGTCTGCATCGGTGCCACCGACTTCCACCCCGGCGGTTCGCGCCCGCCATCCGGAGGTTCCCCGTCAGTGCCTGCGTCCGAACCGCCGTCCCCTCCGCCGTGCGGCCCGCCGTCCTCGCCGTGCGGCCCACCTCCATCGTTACCTCCATCCAGGCTGCCATTGCCATCAGGGCCCGCATCCGATGCGTCATCCAGGCATACGCCAGGTTCCCTGTTGCAGAATTGGTCCACCGCCTCATCGACGTCGAGGCACGCAGCGAGATGGACGCTGAGCACCAGCAATCCAAGGGCTGTCGAGCGAAGCAGGGGCTTCATGGCCACCTTCCAGACACGAACGCGGACGTCCCATCCAGCCCGAATTGTAGGGGGCCTGGCTCCTCTGGCGACCCCAGCAGGTACATTCCCGTGGCGGCGCCCAGACCCACCAGGCCTCCCACCAGCAGCCCCACGGAGACTGTCTGCAGCCCGCGCGCGCTGCTGGCCACGCTCCGGGCCTCGGCCTGTGAGCCGATGTGCTGCGCCTTGTGAGCCAGCTTCGACTTCTTTCCCTCCGCCAATCCCCAGAAGACGCCCGCTGTGGCGACGAGGGCCCCTCCCGCCACCGCGGGGATGAGCGCTTGGTCTCGCAATGAGGAGTGCGAGCCGGACACCTCTGGCACTGGAGACGATGAAGACTCCGGGAGTCTCGAGGCCACCGCGGGAAGCGGCTCTCGTGGCGCCTGAACCCGCTGAGCCTCTGAGGGGGCCTCCATCTTCAGGGGCTCACGATTGACGCCTCGCGCGGCCAGCTCGTCCAGGACATCCTGGCGCATCGATTCGAAGTGCCGCTTCAGCTTGGGTGAGACAAGCAGCGGCAACTTCGCGGCGGGGTTCAAGAAGAGGGCCGCCTTGAAGGTGGCTTCGGAGTCGCTCAACCGCCCGCTCAACTCCACCATGATGACGCCCTCGTAGAGCGCCAGCACGACCTGATCCTCAGGCCTCTTCGACATCGCCTTGCCGTGGACAACCTCCTCCAGTGCTCGCTCGTACTCGAGGTCCCCTATCAATCGGTGGATGGAGACCGCACAGCGGTGCACGTCTGGGGAAACGTCGCCTCGGGCGCTCAGGGGGAGAAGGGAGAGCCCGAGGCACATGAGCCAGACGCAGGTGTCATGTCGCGACAGGCCGCTCGACAAAACGACTCTTGCATTGTCGTAGATGGAAGGATGCATGATGTCCTCTCGCGCATGGCGTCCGACTTCGTTTACTGCTTCGACGTCACCGGGGATGGGGCGCTGCCATCCGGACTGGGGGGGACGGTGTTTCCGCGGGCCGCGTCGGAAGGCACCACCCCTGTGTTGGAGCCCTGGCGCTGGTGGAACCAGGCGTCGGTGGACGAGTCCATGTATGTCTGCCCAAAGGGACCATGGGCGACGTCCTGCGCGTCCATCGTTTTCATTGCGTCGAACGGAGCCCCAGGCGCTGCTCCGCTCCCGGCAGTCTGGATGACTTCCTGCGGCGGCGGGGGCGTCAATCCCAGCAACTTCTCCAACTCTGCCTTTCGGCTCGTGCCCTCGAAGGCCGAGTCGAGTTCGTTCTTCGTCGGCTTGACCTTGTCGATGTCCTTCTGACTGTAAGGGGGCGTCTTGGATTCCTCGACGGCCACCGCGTTCGCCTTGCGCATGGCCTCTTCGGCGCTCTTCGCGGCAAGGGCTGCTTTCTCCTCCGCGTCTTGGAGTTTCTGAGCCGCCATCCTGGATGCTTCGGTGGCCTCTTTGAGCTTCTTCTCCGCGGCGGCGAGGTCTTCCTTCGACTTTTTCGCCTCTGCGGGCGTCTGTCCTGGCCTCTCCGCGGCCTTGCGTGCAGCGGCGGCGGTCTTCTCCGCCTCGGCCTTCTGCCGTCGCGCGGTATCCGCGTCGCGCCTGGCCTGCGTCAGGTTGTCCCGGGCGGCCGCCGCGGCCTTGCGCTTGGCTTCGGCGGCGAGCCGCGCCGTCTCCGCCTTCTGCCGGGCCTCCTCCGCGCGGCGCTGTGCTTCGGCGGGGTCGACTTTCGGAGCTCCAGAACCACCGACCGCTGTCACTGAACCCATGGGACATCTCCTCTCGATGGGGCTTTGCGCCCCCTTGTCAGGATTGAAACAGGCGCCGTGCACGTGATTGGAGGGCCGGGCATGAGGCATGCCCGAGGTGCGTACGTCCTGCGCGAGTCGATGCGTGTCTGCCCCTGCAATCGAGAAGAAAGAGGGAGGTGGCCCACCGACGTCCCAAAAATCTCGGGAGACGACGCTGGCGGAGCCGGTGGCTCAGCGCTCTCGAATCAGGGTCGTCAGCCTCTACGCACGTGGGCACCGCTGGCGGCGGCGTTGCCCTGGCAAGTCGGCGGGACGTGGGCGCGTCAGGCGTGCCAGCAGTCGGGCACCCGACGGCAAATGGGCGCCGAGGGCTTCAGTCCAGCAATCCCACGAGGCTGATATCCAGTCGGCTGCTGACCAGCCCCAGGAGGCTCTCCAGGGCGAGCTGGTCCTGCTTCATCCTTGGCGCGAGCTCCATGCGAACGCGCTCGAGCAACTGCTCGCGGGCATCAGCGACCTTGCGCGCGACGCCGGAGCGCGAGCCGCCGTACATGCGCGTCAGCCGGTCCATCGTGAACCCATGGAAATGGTGCAAGCGCAGCAGGGTCCGCTCCTGTTCGGAGAGCACCGCCACCGCTTTTCGGAGCGACTCGACGAGGAGCTGGCGCGCATCTTCGCGCAGCAGCGCGTACTCGGGGTCGCTCGGGGCCAGCATCCGCGCGAGTTCCTCGGGAGGCTCCGCGACGAGCTGATGGCGCTCGTCCTGGCCCATCAACTCCCCGGCGATGCGCGCGGCGATGATGCTCACCCAGGTCCGCAGGGGCCCTCGCCCCCCATAGCTCGCAATCCTCGGTGGCGTGTTGCTGCTGCCCACCAGCAGCCGCTCGCGCAGCATCTGCAGCACTTCCTCCACCAGGGGCGGAGACACCTTCCCGAGCCGGGCGGGGACGTGCCGGAGGATGTGTTGTTCGAAGGCCCTGAGGGCCGCCGGGTCCCCGCTGGTGCAGGCGCACGCGAGATACAGGTCGGCACCTTGGAGGATGCGCATCACCTCCGCGGCCTGTCCCACAGGCAGGTGCCGGGCCAGGTGCCGCACGAAGGTCTCTGCCGGGAGTGGCAACGTGGGCCACTGGGTCCGTGCTGCCTCGACGTGTTTGTCCAGCAGCGCCTCGAATCCCTCCACGGCCTCCAGCTCCGCCCGCTGCTCCCGAGACACGTACGCCCGCAGCATCGCTGCCAGGGAGCCTGTTCGCTGTTCGTCGCTCATCGTTTCGCCTCACGCCGTTGCCAGGCCAGCACCGTCTGGAGCTCCGACTGGCCCCGGACCCCCACGGACTCCAGCCGCGTCCGGGCCTCCTCGGCCAGCGCGAGCGCCCGTGCCCGCTCCGGGGAAGAGCGCGTTTTCATGAGCGCCCGGGCCAAAAGGAAGGCGGTCTTGCCGGCGACCCGCGGGTCCTTGACTTCGCCCCATTGGGTTTGGATGCGCCGGGCGCGCTCGAGCAGGGGGACCGCCTCCGCCGAGGTGCCCAGCGTCAGATGCGCCTCCCCGGCGCAGGCCAGGGCGCTAGCGCCGTCCGGGGACTCCGCGCCACCCGTCTTCTCGGTGACCTTCCTCGCCCGCTCGCAGTACGCGAGCGCCTCCTTCGAAGCTCGGGTCGCCAGGGCAAGCTCGGCGAGGGGCAGCAGCACGCTCACCGTCTTCCCGCCCTCCGGGCCATGTTCCTTTTCGAGCCGCTGTAGCGCGTCCATCAAGTCGCGTCGTGCCTCGGCATAGCGGCCCGCCTTCAGGTACACCTGTCCCCGGACTGTCAGCGGCAGGGCGGCGCGTGGCGTGTCCGGGCCCAGTGAACGCTGGACGCGCTCCAGGGCCTCGGTGGCAAAGCCCAGCGCCTCGTCGCCCTGGCCCGCCTCACTGGAGATGTCTGCCTGCTCTGAGAGCGCGAAGATGACGGTGACGTGGTTGGGGCCCCGGGCGCGCTCGAAGATGGCGCGCGCCCGCTCAGCCATGGAGCGTGCCTCCTCCAGTCGACCCGCGACGCGCGAGACCCCGGCGAGGTTCAGCAGAACCGTCCCCATGGGGGTGGTCTCTGGATTGGAGGATGCCTCCTGAAGGGCCAGGGCCTTGCGCCAGGCGCTGACGGCCTCGGCGTACCGGCCCACCTCCAGCGAGGCGGTGGCGACCCGGTTGTAGGACGTCACGAGGGCTGGATTGTCAGCGCCAAGGATGCGCTCGCGCAGTTCCAGGGCCTGGCGGTGGAGCTTCAGCGCGTCTTCATGGCGGCCTTGGTCGATGCGGATGCGCCCCAACTGATGGAGGAGGTTGGGCGTGCGGAGGCTGTCCGGGCGATTCCTCCTCCGCGAGAACTCCAGTCCCTGGAGCGCCTCCTGCTCCGCCTCGGCGAGTTGGCCGTACGACTCTCGCAGCGACGACAGGCGCGTGTGCAGGTCCGTCGTGATGTCCGGGAAGCGCTCTCGCCCCAGCCGCTCGACGGCGGCCCGGGCGTGCCGGATGAGCTTCTCCGCTTCGTCGGGGCGGGACTGCTCCTCGCCCACCGCCCAGATGAGCTCCAGCCAGGCCCGTGCCACCGTCTCGTCATCACGCGCGGCCTCGGCTGCCCACAGGGCCTGGTAGAGAAATGCCTCCGCTTCCTTCGGCTTGTTGAGGCCCCCGAGGACGGTGCCGTGGGCCAGGAAGACCTCGGCCTCCAACGGCTTGTAGCCGAGCCCCTTCTGCTCTTCGAGCAGGGCTGACGTCACCGCGAGGCCGTCGGTGAACCGGTGCGACACGAGGTGGGCCCGGACCTGCGCCAGCTTGTGCCGCGCCGCATCCACGCGGGAGCGGAGGTTGTCGGGCGGCTGGGGGCGGCTGGAGAGTCCGGGGGTATCGCGACATCCGACGAGACCCTCGAGGGATGCCGCCAGTTGGCGCGCGTTCTGCACCGTCTGCGCGTCCGCCTTTTCCAGCACCTCCGTGACGGCGGCGATTTGCCAGAGCCGCGCATCGAGGCACGCGGCGGTCTGCCTGGCCTGGTCCGCGGTGTCGCCCGTTGTGGCCCGGCAGGCCTCCGTGCGAAGCGCCTGCCATTGAGCGGTGTGGGCGTCCATCACCGTCGAGAACTGCTTCCAGGCCTGGGCTGCGTACGTCATGCCGGTGGCGAGGAAGGCTGTGCGGATCCGTTCGCGCCGCGCGGGGCTCCATGCCACTGCGAGCTTCTCCGCTTCCCGCGCACAGCTGGCATCGCGCCGCTGCGCCGTCGTCCCGTAGGCCGCGAGGATGCCCATCGTTCCGGCCACGGTCGTCGTGACGACAAGCGGCACGAGTCTCCGGTGCGGCGGTGGAGCGAGGGCCGCCAGCAGGGACTGCATGGTGGGGAAGCGATCCTCGGGCTTCGCGCTGAGCCCCCGGAGGACCGCGCGTCGAACCCGGGTCGGGACCTTCACCTCGCGCTTCGGAGGGCTCATCCTCCCTTGCTGCGCGGCCAGGACCAACTCCTGCATCGTCTCCCCTTGGAAAGGGCGCGCCCCAAAGAGGGCTTCGTGGAGCGCCACGCAGAAGCTGAACTCATCGGAGCGGGCATCCGCGCGCTGACCTCGCACCAGCTCCGGGGCGATGTAGGCCGGCGTGCCCAGCAACTGGCCCGTCCGGGTGAGCTGACCCGTGGGAGTGACAGGGGCCTCGATGTGCTCCTGGCGCGACGCGCCCTCTTCCTGGTGGAGGAGCCGGGCGATGCCGAAGTCCGTCACGAAGACCCGCCCGTCCTTCCCAAGGAGGGTGTTGGCGGGCTTGAAGTCGCGGTGCACCAGTCCCGCGGCGTGCGCGGCGGCCAGTCCTTTGCCGGCTTCAAGGAAGACGCGGAGCACCTCCTTCCAGGGACGCAGCTCCTTCATCCACTCCGCCAGGGTGGTCCCCTCCACCAGCTCCATGGTCAGGAAGACACCGTCTCCGTAGGCGCCCACGTCATAGAGGGTGACGACATTGGGATGCGAGAGCCGGGCCAGCGCCTGGGCTTCGCGCAGCAGCCGCTGCTGCAGCTCCTCTCGCTGGCTTCCCTTGGGGCGCAACACCTTGAGGGCCACCCGGCGACCGAGCTCTGGATCATCCGCCGCGTACACGATGCCCATGGCGCCGGCGCCGAGGCACTCTCGCACCACATACCGGGAGATCCTGGCGCCAAGCCGCAGTGACTGGGAATGCGTCTCTCCATGGGCTGTCGGAGCGCTGGATGGCGCTTGAGTGCCCACTCCCGCTGCCAGGGCCCACCGACAGTCGGGGCAGGTCTCGACATGTGCCAGGACGTGGGTCCGGTCATCTTCGGAAAGCAGCCCGGCAAGCAAGTCCGTCAGCGTCGTTTCCTGAGGGCACGACTGCATGGGTGAGGACTCCGCAACGCGTTCCGGCTGTCCGAACATAGCAGAGGTCGGGAGCTCGATTGTGCGTGCAGGCAGGTCTCCAGGAAAATTGGGACGCAGGTTGACCCGTTCCCTCTTTCCCCTCGATCGCACGGGCAGGACTGCGTTGACTCGCGCACGGAGCGGAGATGGATCCCTCTCAATTCTCGATTCCCAAGAGAGGCTCTCGACGTTCCGTGAGTTCAGCGTGGGCGAATTCCTGCCTTGTTGCTGCGCGGTCCACTGTGTTCGGCAAAGGACAATCAAGGCCGTGGCGACGGCCTCCCGCTGACATTGTCTCACCCGCTGGTGGTTCTGGAGTTGCAAAAGCGGAGGATGCCGTCAAGAAGTCGGGGGCGGCGCGGCTCTCCGATGCGGCAAGGCACAAGGTCAAGGCGGCGCAGGAGGAGTCCGACACCGCGGAGAAGACGAGCAAAGATGCCACCAGAAGGACAGCGCACGCCTCTGCTCTCTGGCCGCGCCACAACGATAGTTCCCGCTGGATTGCGACGTGTCACACGCTCTATCCAGTAGCCTGGAATTGAGTACAACCCTCTCTCATTCCCAGTAGTACTCGATACAGCGGTACCACGCCGACACCGCCTGAACCCTCGCTCGCGAATCACATAACATGCGCGAGCGCCACGGAATCAGGGCAAGCTCAAATCTCCCGTCATTCCGTTTCGGGCACCACTCCACATCGAGGTACGTTCGTATTCGAAAACTCAAGTCCCTGGACTTGATGCCCACGTGCTCCCTGGCCGCGCCCTATGGCTGCCGAATTCCGCAGGTGGCGCGGCCCTGGACGGTGTCTCTGTCTGTGAATCCGTGAGCGGCCAGGTCGGGCTGGAAGGGCGGGTGCAGGGCGGTATGGTAGACGCTTCGGTGCTCCCAGTCCGCGCGGAACTCCGCCGGCCCCCTGTGTTTTCCTTGAAGTCCTTGCCCGTGCTTTTCGTTGCCACGCTCGCAGTCGCCACGGTGGTTCACGCCGGGAATCCTCAGGGAATGCTCTCGATGTGCCGCGACGACGCGCGCACCGCCGTACGTCGGATACGGGAGCGTGGACCGGAGGAGGGGGCACCCCTGCTCCGCACCGTCGATGAGGTGTGTATCCGGGGGAAGATGGCCCCGGAGATGCGGGGGCTGCCCGATTACGAGGAGGTCGTCCGAAGCGACGAGGAGGCGATGCGCTTGACGCAGGCCGCGGCCGACGCAGTGAGCGCTTGGCGGTGCTCGATGCCCGCCCGCGGGGGAGCCCGTGGGCACGCTGGAGTTACGACGGCTTCCGTGGCTCTCCCGCCAGGGGGCCTCGAGAGCGTCTGTCATGCGCGCCTCGCTCACTCGCCTTGACGCGCTGTCGAATGTGGCTGTGACGCACCCATGACGCAGCGAGAGCGTTTGGGCGGCACTGCTCGCCGTGAGGCAGCCCGTGGCCCTGCTTTACCGTGGAGGGAGAAGCGCTCGCGGAGCAGCTGGATGAAGTGGGTCAGTGGCGCGGGGCGCTGGCGGGATGCGCGGGTGACGGCGCTCCAGCGGCGTCGGATTCCCTGAGGAGTGAGCCGGACGGTCTGCAGTCCATGGTGCTGGCCCGGCAGCATCCATTTGGGCAGCGCCGTCACGCCGATACCGCCACGCACCAGCTCGATCAGCGCCTCGGTGAGGGGGACGGGGGAGACCCGGTGCGGCTCGATGCCCGCGGGCCAGAGCACGCGCGTGAAGACATCGAGCTGCTCCCGAGGCGCGGCATAGGTGAGCAGGTGCTCCCGCACCAGGTCCTCCGCCGTGACATGTCCCCGCCGCGCCAGCGCGTGGTCCTCGGGGACCACCAGCATGAGCTCGTCCTCGAAGAGTGCGGTCTGTGCCAGGCGGGCCTGCGGCGGGACGTCGGTGGTCAAGGCGAGATCCAGCTCGCCATTCAGCAGCGCCCCAAGAGGCTGACGCGTGGCCTCCAGGACGATGCGCAGCTCGACGCGTGGGTGCTCGGCCTGCCACCGCCCGAGGATGGGCGGCAGCCAGCCATACACCGTGTAGCAGCCCGTGCTGAGCCGGAGCAGGTCGTCCTGCGGGTGCGCACGGCAGACCGCCTCGGCCTGGGCCACCTCGCTCAGGACCCGCCGTGCGGAGAGGAGCAGCTTCTCGCCTGAGCCGGTCAGGAGCAGGCGGCGCTGGCGGCGCTGGAAGAGCTGCACGCCCAGGCGCTCCTCGGCATCGCGGAGTTGGTGGCTCAGCGCCGAGGACGTGAGGTGAAGCTGCCGGCTCGCAGCGGCCAGGCTTCCAGTGTCGGCGACCGCGGCAATCAGCTTGAAGTGACGGAGCTCGAGCATGCCGGTCAGCTTCACATGAACCAAATTCAGCATCATCGAGAAATCGTTTCGCTGCGCTTATGGAACGGGTCTCCTTAACGTTGGCGTCCCAGAGCCAGGAGCACGGACGGATGCCCCAGTCAGACAGCTTTCCGAGGATGCAGAGCCTTGTCGTACCTCCATGGTCGTCCGTGCAGATTGACGACATTGAACCGGTCGTCGTCGGCCCCGGCTGCCTTCGGAGGGACTTGCCGAGTACTCGCGACGTGAGGGTCTGGGTCGTGGACATGGCTCCCGGGAGTCAGTGGCCCTTTGTGGACGTCCACGACACCGGAGAGGAGGTTCTCGTGGTGAGCGGTGAGCTCATCGAGGGGGAGCAGCGCTTGGGACCGGGCTCATACCTGTTCTTCCCGCCTGAAAGCCGTCATCAGCCGCGGACCGAGACCGGCGTGCGCCTCTTCGGCATCAACCTCGTGGCCTCCCCGGGGGCTCGGTGAGCCAGGACGCCCTGACTTCCTTCTCCCCATTCCGGATGGAACCCTCGAACACGGAGGGACGGGGCGAGATGGCTCGGCCCTCGCGGACGGGCCGTCGGGACTTCCTGCGTGCGGCGGTGGCGCTCTCAGCGGGCGCGGTCCTGCTCCCCCCTGGGACGGGCCGTGCGACGAAGCCTGTCGACAGCGCCGCGCTTCGCGCCCAGCGGTTGGCCTGGGCCGGAGTGCGGCTGCGGCTCGGACAGGACACGCTCTTCCTGGACCCGTTGAGCGACCCCACCGTGTGGGGGGCCGCGCTGAAGGACCCGCTCGTCCCAGTGGACGTGAGCGACGGGGGCCGCTTCGTCCTGGTGACACATCGCCATTCCGACCACTTCGACCGGGTGGCCGTCCGTCAGGCGCTGGGGGATAGCGGGACGCTGGTGTGCGCCCCAGACATGGCCGCGGCGGCTTCCGCATCGGGATTCCGCGTGCGGTCCGCCCCGCTCTACGAGCCCATCTTGCTCAATGACTTCACCGCCACCGCCGTTCCCGCGGCGGACGGCTATGGGGATCCCCAGGTTTCGTGGGTCGTCTCCGGTGGAGGCCGCCGCATCATCCACTGCGGCGACACGCTGTGGCATGGCTCCTGGTGGCACATCGGGCGACAGTTCGGCCCCTTCGATGCGGCATTCCTGCCTATCAACGGGGCGCGCTTCGGTTGGCGCAAGCCCGTGAGCGACGTGCATGCCGTCCTGACGCCGGAGCAGGCGGTGGCCGCGGCCGTGGTGTTGGGAGCAAAGCTCCTCGTGCCCATCCACTACGGCCTCGCTGCCTCAGAGGACTATCAGGAGGTCCCGGACGCGGAAGCGCTGCTTCTGGCCGCCGCGCGCACGCGGAAGGTGAACGTGGAGCTGGCACGTCCGGGGGAGTGGCTGACCTGGCAGGCCCGGACCTGACAGCGGGGCTCAATCGGGCCATTCCTTGGAGCATGAGCTGCTCGAGGTGGCATGCTGGGCGTCCTCCCATGTCAGCGCCCGGTCATCCACCAGTGGGGCGCCGTGGGCACCGGCAGCGATTTGGGCGTGCTCGCTGATGTATCACCCCCATGGCGCAGCGCCTGAATTCTGGGTAGGCACAGCTGCCCAACGCCGTCTGGATAAACGACCCCGCGCGGCGCACCACCTCTTGTTGGAAGAACGCGCAGTCATCTCACGAGCTCACTGTCTCATCCGCGTTGACAGGTTCCGTGGACGCCATGGTCGACCCCGACTTCGACGCGCGCTTCGCGTAAGGGCCATGGTGGCTCTTATGCTGGTGTTAGCAATGCCTTGCATGGCTCAAAGGTCATGGGTGAGCAGGTTCACCAGCCTTCCGAAGGGGTCGCGCACGAAGAATCTGCGCACGCCCCAAGGCTCGTCAGCCGGTCCATACTCTATCGGGATTCCCGCCTTCTTCACCCGGGTGAGGGCTGCATCGAGGTCGTCGACCTCGATGGACATGTCTGGCACTGGTGCGCCTGAGCCCCCTTGCGACATGAAGCTGATCTGCACAGTCATCGTTTCGCTTGAGCCGTAGGTTTCAATCCACCCCATATCCATCAGGACGTCGAGCCCGAGGACGTCCCGATAAAATTGTCTGGCGGCGGCTGGCGTCGTCACGTCCACATTGGTGACGATACGGAGGACCTTCACGATTGCCTCTTCTTTTCGTGCTTCGACAGGGCCATCTGCTTGCGAGTCTCTTCTCCTGTGAGCGCTTCAGTCTGGCTGCCGAGAAGCCACATGTGGCTGAACGGGTCGCGCACGCGACCCTCGAGCTTGCCGTACGGTCGGTCCTCAAGGGGAGGTGGTTGGACTTCGGTCAGGGTTCCGTTTGGGGACATTGGCGCAATGTGCCCCGGGGCGGCCCGCCTCGTATTGAAGGAAATTGCCGCTCGTCGAGAGGTACGTGGTTGCGGTCCTCACCCGACCGAGGGCTATACGCGACGGGAGTGGCTCCCGAGAATGCCCTGAACTCGCGGACCAGATGTGCCTGGTCCGAAAACCCGTGCTCACCGGCCAAGGTGGCCCAGGTCTTCTCCCCTCCGGCCGATTCGAGCACGCTCTGGAACCTGGCGATGCGCGCGAAGAGCTTGGGCTTGACGCCGACATGTACTTGAAACCGCTCAATGAGCCGGCGCGGCGAAAGCCCGAGTCGAACTCCTACCGCACGGACGCTCGCGCCGCCCATCAACAGCGAGCACGCGACCGCCACTGCTTCGTCGCGAGGCTTGGACGCGCGTCCCCGTGCGAGCAGCGCCGCCTCGAGCACGTCGAGCCGGGTCGCGGAGGTGGGGGCTTGCAGCAGGCGCTCACGAAGGATGGTGCCGTCACGCCCCCAGATTTCGTAGAGGTCGACGACCTTCCCGGTCAGCTCCGAGGCCGGCATGCCCAGAAACGGCGACGCACTCGCGGGGGCGAAGCTCACCCCGCAGATGGAGCGTTGGCAGGCAGTGTCGACGACTCTCGGTGCGGTGTGGGCACCCTGAATCGCTACACCACGAGTCTTGTGTGCAAGGCGGCCGTCGAGCCTGTAGTCCCGGAACGCGTCCTCATGAAGATTGACTAGGAGCTGCATACGGCCAGACGGCAGCACGCGCTCGAAGCCGTGGGCGAACTGCCCGTCGTACGTCCAGAGGGATTCCACGAGAGGAGCCAGAGTGGGGCTCCGAGGCTGGCGCGCGAGAATCATGGCAGCGCGACGGTAACAGAGCCGGGATGCACCTACTGTGACTCAGTCTCGCCGAACGAGCCTGTCCGACTCTTCAGGGGGGTACACCAATGTTGGTCGATTTCACGCAACGGTGTCCCACGGCCTGTCTCTTCCAGTCAGTAGGGGGCATGGGGGCTCCCCGAGGACTCCTAGGAGGACGACATGAAGGCGGCGACACGGTACCTGGTGCTTCTATCCATGCTGGTGGTGGGCTGTGGCGACTCAAGCGAAGGGGAGGGGGACGGAGGCGGAGGTGGAGGTGGAGGTGGAGGCGGCTCGGACTCCGCGCTCAAGTGTGACTCCGTGAGTTGGTGCAGTACGTGGGATGCGGACGGCGCGGAGGTGACGGATGCTCCCCCGCTGACTGGGGGGAAGCTGAGCGACGGCCTTTATCGCAGGGAGCGCGGTTCCAGCTATCCGTTTGCCATTCTCATCAAGGGGAAGTCCATTCTCTTGATTGAGGCGGACATGAGGAACGATTTGGGGACTTGGAAGGTGGAGAACGACCGTCTGGTCATGACCATGACGAGCCGCTGTTCCAACACCGAGAATGAAACCTCGAATGATACCTGGAACTGGACCCATGCCTTCGCGGTCAAGAACGGCGTTCTCTATACGAAGGATCTGACCTGGGACAGGCCCGTCGTCGCCTGGCGCAAGGTAGAGTCGCTGTGTGAGGAGTCCGCCTCGTTCAAGTGCATGGTGAGCAACTGCGCCTGTGAGTTCACGACGAACGGACCCCTCCTGGGTCGGAAGAGCTGCTTCTGAGCTCGGACATCACGGGCCTGGAGTGAGGGTAGCTCTCCCAGCCACGGAGGGGCTCCGCCATGGGGCCTCCTGAAGCACGTGGTCCGCTGCCGTGAGTTTCAGTTCCCTGGCGCCCGCCGTGAGGGGGGTGGGCATCACCGGCGGGTCCCTCGGGGCCTGGAGCGACTCCGCCCTCGTCCTGCGGTTGGACGCGTCGTTGTCCAGGCGGATGAAGCCCGATGACGGCGCGCCTCACTCGCTCGCATTGACGCGCTGCTGAAGGTGGCCTCGTGGCACCCATGACGCAGCGGGCTTCGAAGTCGCCGCCTCGGTCGCATGCTCGAGTGCCCGCGCGCGAACCTCCGCGGAGGGAACGCTCATCCCCATCCACGTGAAGAGGCGCTCCAGGACGAGGGCCCGCTCGGGCTCGGCAAGGCCTCCGATGTTCGCACTGTGGTTGCCCCCCGGAGCGAAAAAGCGGAACGCGTCGTTGTCCTCGCGCACGGAAAATGCCGTGGCCGAATACGGGTCATTCTCCCCGTAGATGAAGAGCATCCGCTTGCCATGGTTGCGGACCCAGTGCTCCACCCGAAGCATGGCCCGCATGTCGAACGGCTCCGTCACAGGGAAGCTCACGTACACGTCGGGCGTGTTCTCCCCTGGGTAGCGCAGAAGCCCTCGCAGGTGCTTCGCGGGGAAGCGCGACCAGCCCAACTGCGTCGCGGCTTGGTAGTAGGCGTACTCGAAGGGGGCGATGAAACGGTCCGAGTAAGTGAAGGCAACGCCGACGACAGCGTCCAGGAAGGCGAACGTCTCCGCCGCCGGCGCGCCGGGCGCGGGAATGCTCGCGCACGCGGACGCGGTGCCGTACTGCCAGAAGTAGAAGGATGCCTCGACGGCGGAGAACTCCAGCGCGCGGTCCGGACCGCCCACGACGGTGAAGGCGGTGTTCCACTTCGTACCTAGCGCGTCCACGAAGGGCAGCAGCTCCCCGCGGCGTAGCAGCACGTCCTGTTGGAAGGACTCCAGCTTCGCGCGGCAGTCCGCATCCCCCAGCTTCGCGAGGAAGTGGACATAGCGCACGTCGCGCAGCCCATGGTTGCTGGGCGCGACATACGGCAGGGTGGCGTCCACGTCATCCGGATAGAAATGGCGGTGATACACGGCCGTCACTCCGCCCTTGCTGCCTCCGGTGGAGAGCCAGCGCGCGGGGTACAGGGGTTTGAAGGCCTGGACGGCGCGGTGGCTGTCGCTCGCGGCCTGGTAGATGGTGAGCAGCCGCGTATCCCGCGATGCCGGCACTGATGTCCCCATGAAGCGGTGCTCCACGGAGAGCTGGTTGGCACCGAGCAAGGCGGTGGGCTCGGCCTGCCAGGGCCTGGTCGCCAGCATGTAGCCCTCGGTGGAGAGCACCATGGGCGCGTCCACCGAGCGGTGAAGGAGCGTCATCCGGAGTTGGAAGCGCTCCCCTTGGGGACGCTCGTGGTCTGCGGGCTGCTCGAGCTGCAGCACGAAGAAGCGCGTGCCCGGGAAGGGCGAGGGCTGCTCGAGGACAACGGTGAGCCCGGGAATGGATTGGAGCCGGGCGAGGATGTCCTCTTGCTCCGCCGCGGTCTCGAGCGCGGCCGCAGACTGCTCCGTGGGGGCAGGCTCTGCGAGGGATGTGTCCCCACACGCCTGGAGTACCATGGCCAGCAGCCAGGCCGCCCTGTGAGTCTTTGTCATGCGATACACCTGGGGGACTTCGAGGAGCCGTTCAAACGCATGCCGGGCACCGCCATATCGGGCAGGCCGGACACCAGCGGCGGAGTCCCGAGCACGAAGCCCGCCGCGCCCCCAACCCGGGAAGGCCGCGTCAACGAAGCATCAGTCGTTCCATGCGGTGCTGTCGGTCGTCGTGCGCGTGACGACCTCAGCCAGCGCGCGCATGTTCCTGACGAACGTGCTCGTCTCGAGATGCCTCAACGGTGAACTCCGGCCCGGGTGTGGCACGCCCGAGGCAGTGGAGAGGACGAAGACTTTGACGACGCGCTGCAGACGGGCCTCCCGCACCAGGTGGAGGCAATGCGCATGGTGGGAGGGCGCCCCCGTCGTGAGAGGGCGTTGGGAGCCGCGCGCCTCACCTCCTGCGAGGACAAAGGCCTCGGGCTCGATTTTGGGGACATCGGTGCGCGCTTTTCGCTCAGGGCCCGCGCATTGATGAGCTGCCTTCAGGGGGCTACACCCGTGTCCAGCAAATGCTTGCACGGTCGTCGCCACCCGGAAGCCTTCCGGCTCAGCTCCTCGCAAACCCCTCGGAGTTCGGACTCGTCCAGCCAGGATGAGAAATCCCGGGTCCCCGTTTCCCAGTCCACCCCGAATCGCACGGCCGCCTGATCATGAAGCCGGGCAAGCCGTAACAGAAGCACCTCGGGTGGCGGCTTGAGGGGGATGAGCGACGGGGCATAGTCCTCCGGGCCCGCGTTGGTGAATTCGTGATCCAGGGGTCTCCGGAGGAGCTTCGCCGGGCGAAGACCGTGTCGCCTGAGCAGGGCTTGAATCAAGCCAAGCCGCTCGCGGCGTGTCTGGGCCTGAAAGAGCGATAGCACCTCGGGAGGCAGGGTCTTCGTGGCCTCGGCCTGTATGGCCTTGCTGTCCGCGGTGTTTCCCGCTCGGAAGGCCAGACGCTGCCGTTCGATGAGCGCCGCGTAGGAAGCAACCACTTCCGGAGCGCGGGTCTGCAACTGATACGGCGGCAACGCGGAACTGCTTGACGGACGGAACCACCTGCTCCCCAGCAGAACGCGTGTCTCAAGCCTGTCCGCGCGGACTGGCCAGCGCGTGGCGACACGCGGCGCGGGAGTCCAACCCGCCGCCGCGGGATCCTGGTGGTTCACGTCCAGGATGGAGTGATACTCCTCCCCTGACTTCCACAAGGGGAAGCCCGCGCAGGGAGAACTCTTGGGAGGGAGTGCCACGCAAGCGTCGAACCGTGACCGCGGCATCGAGCCCAGCAGGGTCAGATCGAGTGCGTCGCCTCGGACATGCCACTCCCACTTCTGGAGTCGCGGAAGCCATGCGTATTGCCGAAGCAGCGAGGCCACGAAGGGCGCTTCCGGACCCGCGATCTGATGGACGGCGAGGAGCGCGTCCGCTGGCTCCTGGGTCCAGACCTGGAGATCCCGGAGGGTGGCCTGTACTTCCACGTCCTCGAGTCCAAGGCTGACCGCCAGCTCAACCTCGCGAGGTGCCGCCGGACAACCGTAGATGAGCAGGGCGAGCACCCCGCCCACACATCGGAAGGCACTGGACCTCGGGTGTCCCATGTTCCACTTGCTCCGCATCAAGATGACTCCATGGCTTGCCAGGGGTGAAGCCCATTTCTCGAGGGACGCGCCCCTCATTCCCAAGAGGGGAGTCGGATCGTTTGAAGGGGCTCAGATACGGACGCCCAGGATGACGCCGGGCCAGAGCCGGTCCGAGCCTACGACGAACTGCGACAGGTAGCTGACGCCCGGTCCTCGTCCTCGCGGGGGCGTCGAAGCGGTTCACGGTCAGGCCGGCGAAGAGGGCGAACCTGCGTCGCATCTCCCAGGCCGCGGTGACTCGCAGGCGGTACAGATGATTGCTCGGTGCCTCGCCGAAGAAGTTCCGCTGCCAGGTTCCGTGGGACACATCCGTGTCGAGCGAATAGCGCTCCTCGGTATCCAGCGGGAAGTGCCCCCCCATGCCCACCATCGTGAAGAGGCGGAAGCCTCCCTCCCACGACGTGCCCAGGGCGCTGGTCGCGAGGACGTGCACGCGCTGGCTGCCGCACTTGATGCCCACGCTCACCAGACCCACCGCTGTGCCGGTGACGCCGTCGGACAAGTTCAAGAGCCGTGGCTTCCTCCCAACCCTCATGTCCTGGCGCCCATCGTCGTCTTCCAGACCCCCACGCCACTCCGGCCGAGCCACGCGGAGCCCCCTGCATATCGCTTCTCGCGGCCCGAGCGTGAATCCGTCCGGGCGCCACGCGCTCGCCGTCCAGATGCACAGGCCGAGGTTGCCCCTTCCCGCACCGCGGGATGGGTGAGCTGGCACGGCCCGGGACGCGGATTGTGACCTGATGGGGCAGGGCGCCCACACGGCCTGGCGCTCACCTCCGCCACTTGCCCGCGGCCCGGGGAGCTTGCGTGGGTGGATGTGGGGGCGGTGCCCGAGCCTCTCTCGCCGCATCGCCAACACAGGAGACCTCGCGCTGCCCGGAGAAGAAGGCGAGGACGACGGAGACGTCGGAGAGGGAGGCGCGCCACGTGTGCCACCGCTCGAAGTCTTCGCAGGTCTCCCCTGGCACACCGAAGCCTGCGATGGAGTTGCCGCCGTCAAATCGTCAGCACGGCTGCGTCCTGCTCGACTTCGAGTTGCACCAACGCAGCGCCATACAGCCAGCGGGCGAGGGCGTCGCGGACGTAGACGCGCGCGAGTTCCTTCAGCACGGCGTCATTGTGTTGGCGGACATCAAAGAGCGCAGCATATGGCGCGTGGCTCCCATGCGCTGCTCCATCCCTGCTGATTGGCGCCCTCGGTCAGGTCATTGCGGAATGCGGTGTTGCCACTCCAGCGGGCTCGCATGGCTTCAGGTTCGAGTTTGGGGGCACTTTCGAGTGCTAAATGGGAAGTTTTGCCTCACCTGTTTTTGAAACCCCATGACGAGCGCTGCTCGGAATCGCCTCTGTCACGACTCGACGATGAACGTGGTGTAGTCCACTCCGGTGTTGCCGGTGATGGGGTCGTATGCAGTCACGGTGACTTCGTAGATGCCCTGCTGCTGGACGGACAGCGCTGCCTCGAAGGTGCTGGTCTTCCCGGCGTATTTCAGGGGGAGTTGGGTGAGCGGCTTCCCGTTATGCTTCACCGTGGCCTGTAGCTCATACCGGTTGGAGTCCCAGAGCCCATTGGGCTCGGTAGGGCAGCCACACATGAGTATGAGGTTGGCGCGAAGAGGGAGGGTGAGCTTCTTGTCGGCCGGGAGTTTGAAGAACTCGTGAGCTGACGGGGTCACCACATCCATCACGAAGCCGGGCAGCTCCAGGATGAGGCCATCGCCCTCGAGGTGCTTGCCGGGCAGCATCCAGAGTTGGGTCGTGCTGGTGGCGAGTGCTTGCCGCTGCGCGAGGGGCCCGGACACCTCCACCGTCACCAGCCGCGGCTCGGTGAGGTCCAGGGTGGCCGTGAACTTCGCGGAGGACTCGTCCGCGAGCGGCGCCCCCCGCACTTGTGGCTGCTTCATCAGCGTCTGGGTGTTGCCTGTCGAGCCGGCGGTGACGCCGTTGGCCAGCACCTGGCCCGACTGCGCATCCCGAAGCACCACCCGCACGCCCCCCATTGACGTCCCGACGAACTTGCCGTCCCGGGCGCGAGCCCTCACAACCAGCCGTGTCTCGGCTGCCAGAGCCGTCGTGGAGAACAACAGCAGTGTCCAGAGAATGATGCTTCGCATGACTCGCTCCGTGTCGGAAGGTCTTGAGCGGGAGCCGCATAACACGGCATGCGCACGAGAGGCGCGCACCCTGGTGGAGAAACGCTTCACGGAGGCACTGCCTCTGGGGCCTCGCGAGTGAGGAGTCGCCAGTTCAACGCTGATTCCCCGCGACTGAGGAGATGGTGACGGGCTGCCTCCCACGCTCTTCACCACGTCTTCAAGCACGAACCGCAGCTTCTGCACGCTGGGTGCAAAGGTCGGACAGCTCGTCGCGCAGGGTCCGGCCGACGGCGCCGAGATTCGAACGGGCGTAGAGGGCAAGCTCGAGCCCGTCTACGGCAGGAAAGCCATCCCTCTCGCCCAGCACGCGATGGCCGGACTGCACGCTGCTCGCAGGTAACAGACTGATGCCGAGCCCAGCGCTCACCGCCGCACAGAGGCTCGCGAGGCTGGCACTTGAGTAGCCAATCCGCCAGGCACGCCCGCGGCTCTCCAACGCGTGGATCATGTCCTGCCGATAGAGCGCCCCCACGGGGAACGCCACGAGCGGCAGAACATCCGTGCTACCCTCGCACCTCGCCGTCACCGGCTGCGCCGCGCTGTCGATCCAGCACAAGGACTCCGCCCAGCGCGCATGGGAATCGCTGTCGGCGCCCCACTGCTTGACCAGCAACAGATCGAGCTCGCCGTTGCGGTAGAGGCGCAAGAGGTGGTGGCTCAACCCACACTCGACCTCCAGACGCAGGCGCGGTCGCTCGGCTGCAAAGCGCGTAAGCAGCGGCATCAGCGCTTCGCCCCCGAGATCCTCGGGCACGCCTAATCGCAACACACCGCCGCTGCCGCCGGGGTTCAACGCAACGGACGCCTCCTCGGCCAAGCGAAGGATCCGCTGCGCATAGCCAAGCAGGCGCTCCCCCTCTTCCGTGGGCACTACGTGACGCTGGCCGCGGTTCAGCAGTCGGCAACCCAGGCTCTGCTCAAGGCGAATGAGCTGCTGGCTGACTGTCGATTGGGTCAGGTGCAGGCGCTCGCCGGCCCGAGTGAAATTTCCCGTTTCGACGACCGCGACGAAGCTTCGCAGCAAGAAGAGATCGAGCATTCGGGTGTCTCCACGAAGAGCTCTCGGTCGAACTATTCAGAACTCCACTATGAGTCATTCTAGTATTTCGTTTTCGGATGAAATGGCAGGGGATTAGAGCACCTCGTCAGGAGGTGAAGTCGTGTCCCTGGCGAACATCTGGAGGGTGATGCTCATGACGCTGTTCACGATGGCCTGCGCAGCTTCTGCGGGAGCGGGGAACGGCGGCTCTCCCAAGCCGCCCGAGGCGCTCTTGCAGGCCGCGGAAAAGGGCGATTCGGTGACGGTCTCCGAGCTGCTGCGCCAGGGGGCGGCCGTTGATGCCCGGGATTCTGCGGGCAACACGTCGCTCTTGCTGGCGACCGCCGGGAACCACGTGGCTGCCGTCCGCGTCCTCATCGAGGCAGGAGCGAACGTGAACCTCCAGAACCGCCAGCTCGACAGCGCCTATCTCCTGGCCGGAGCGCGGGGGTATTTGGAGATCCTGCGCCTGACCTTGACGAACGGCGCCGACTTGAAGAGCACCAACCGCTACGGCGGCACCGCGCTCATTCCGGCCTGCGAACGCGGCCACGTGGAGGTCGTGAAAATGTTGCTGCAAGCCGGCGTCGATCCGAACCACGTCAATCGCCTGGGCTGGACTGGACTGCTCGAGGCGATCCTGCTCAGCGACGGCGGGCCACGTCACCAGGCGATCGTACGTCTCCTGATTGACGGCGGTGCCGACGTCAACGTGGCGGACGGAAACGGCGTCACGCCGCTCCAGCACGCCCGCGAGCGCAAACAAGACGCGATTGCCAAGATGCTCGTCGCCGCCGGAGGTCGCTGATGGAGCCATCCGCCGAAGAATTCATGCGCGAGGCCATCGCCCTGGCCCGCGCCAACGTCGAGTCTGGTGGCCGTCCGTTCGGGGCCTTGCTCGTGCGCGACGGTCGGGTGATCGCGCGCGCGGTCAACGAGGTCAATCAAACGAAGGATCCCACCTCCCACGCCGAGCTTCTGGCCATTCGCAATGCGAGCCAGAGCCTCGGTAGCGCCAGCCTGAGCGGCTGCATCATCTACGCCAGCGGTCATCCCTGTCCGATGTGTCTGGCCGCCATGCACCTGTGCGGTATCCAGGGCGCCTATTTCGCCTACTCCAACGAGGAGGGCGAAGCCTTCGGCCTCTCCTCTGCGCCGCTCTATGCACAGTTGGCCCGCGGGCCCCAAGCCCAGTCCCTCGCCTTGCGGCCTCTGCGCCCGGCGGACGAGCATGGATTGTACGATGAGTGGAAACGCCATCAGGAATGACTGATAAGGAACGACACCAGACGCACTGATCTGCTCCCCAATTTTCGGACCAGTTGAAGCGTGGGAGAGTCCTCGCGGCCAGGAGCTAGGTCGGTCGTGAGGAAGAGCAGGTTTACCGAGGAGCAGATGGTCCGCATTCTACGGGAGGCGGAGACCCCTGGTCCCAGCGTGGTGGTGGCGCTCAAAGCTACGCGCCGGTGGCCGTGCACGGGGGCCGCCCAGCCTGAAGCTAACGTCAGGCTGGGCTGGGCCGATGACCTCACCCGCCTTGTCGCAATGCCGGATGCAGACTGGATGCCCCCATGACGTAGCGACCGAATTTTGGGTAGGCACAGGAGCGGGCGCGGGCCCGAGGTTTGCTTTGCGCCTTGAGTGAGACTAAAGTGTCTCATATGGGACGAAAAAGAACCAGTGCAGCTTCGCCTGTCGCGTCTGGCTCGGATACTCGAGCGAGCATCTTGAGCGCGGCAGCTCGTGCGTTCGCGGTGGACCCCTCCGCGCCACTCGTCGATGTGGCCCGGTCCGCGGGGGTCGGACGGGCGACACTTCACCGGTACTTCGGCTCCCGCGAGGAACTGCTCCGCGAGGCGGGGTTGGACTCCCTGGTGCAGCTCGAACAGGCGTTGAAGGCGCACCGGTTCGAGCGGCAGGCTGCCGATGTGGCTCTGGAGTCCTTGGTGGGCGCACTGGCCCCATGGGGCGACAGGCTCCGGTTCCTCCTGGTCGTCTCCGAGCTGAGCCAGGAGCCCTCGCTCAAGGCCACCGAAGCCCGGGTGGACGAACAAATCATGCGCATCTTGCTGCGCGCCAGGGACGAAGGCGTGCTGCGCCAGGACCTCCCGAGCGCGTGGCTGTTCGCCACCTTCGAGGCGCTTCTGTACGCGGCCTGGACGGCGGTCGCCCAAGGTGACCTCGCCGCGAACGATGCCGCTCGAACGCTTCACGAGACGCTGCTTCACGGCCATGGCACGGGGCACCTCGCTGGCGCGAGGAAGGCGCGCCCACGATGACCTCGAATCCCTCGGAGCGGCTTCACGGCATCGATGTCGCTCGAACCTGCGCCATCTGCGGGATGTTCGTGGTGCACGCGCTCCTCGTCTTGGGGCCTCCCAGTTCGGGTCTTTCGGGCTGGGAGCGCATCGTGTTCAACCTGACCGAAGGGCGCGCCGCCGCCACCTTCGTCCTCCTGGCGGGCCTGGGAGTGGGGCAGCTTCTCTCGCGGAGGGAAACCACCGACTCACGTCGCGTGCTGTGGCGTCGAGCCCTCTTCCTGGGGGGGCTGGGAGTTCTCAACCTCATCGTGTGGCCCGGCGACATCTTGCGGCTCTACGGCGTCGCGCTCTTGGCCGCGCCGTGGTTGCACCGCTGGTCATCCAAGGCTCTCTCGGGGCTTGTGGCCGCTCTCATCCTCACCTTTCCGCTCGCGGCCGTCTTCGTGGACTGGGATGCCCGTTGGGACTGGGCAACGCTCACGTACCGGGGCCTTTGGACTCCATCCGGCTTTGCCCTCAACCTGGTGGTTGATGGCTTTCGTCCCTTGCTCCCCTGGTTGGCGTTCTTCGTGCTGGGCCTGCGGCTGGCGCGTCTCGACTGGCGCGACAGTGCCACGCAGCGGCAGATGCTGTGGGCGGGCATCTGTCTGTTCGTTCTGTCGGAGTTCGTCTCAGCGGGGCTGGTGAAGCTCGCGATTCAAAGCGCGATGGGCGAGCGCCTGGGAGCAAACGTCGTGACGGCGCTCCTCGGCACTCACTCCCTTCCTTCCATGCCGCTGTTCATGCTCTCCGCGCTGGGGATCGCCAGCTTGGTCCTGGGTGGCAGCTTCGTCCTGGGGAACCACCTCCCGCGACGCATTCGGGAGGCGTTGGTATCCACGGGGCGTCTGGCGTTGACTTGGTATCTGGGCCATGTGCTGTTGTTGGTGGGGCTCGCCGTCGCGGGCTACGGCAACCGCCTCTCCGCGCTAGCCGCCATGGGGGTGGCGTTCGCTGGGTTCGCGGGTGTCATCGCTGTGTCGTACTTGCGAGGCGGAGCACCCATGCTGCTGGAGCGAATGCTCCGGCGCTTCTCCGCACCGAGGCCCCAGCCCCGGTCCTGACAAGGCGGCAGTCGTGCTGCCCCAAGGCGTCGCTCCTGCTGCTGCTCGGCGGAGAGACGGCGAGGCTGCCAAGCCATGAGAAGTGCACCTCCTCAATTCACGGCGGAGTGCTGGCGGAGGCAGAGCGCAGCGCGAAGCCCAGTGAAGTCGGGGCGCTCCTGCGCCGGGAATGGCTGTACTCCTCGTTGATGAGTGCGTGGCGGTTCCAGCGCGATGCGGGGGAGCTATCGGCTCGCGGTCCGAAGAAGCCTGCCGAGCTGGGGCTCGAGGATGTGTGCAGCCCCGTGCAGAAACCTGCACACCTTCTTGCGCCCTGACGTCGGGCGATCAGCGCAGTGGCTGGGATTTCCTTGGGGCCACTAAAACGATAGCCCTGGCATATCCAGTGCACTGGTCGCACAGTGCGCCGTTGCCGGGCGACTCATTCGGGCCGGTTCCAAGAGAGTACATGTCGATGGATTCAACGATGCCCCATTTACGCCTGCTGGGACTCATGCTGCTTGCGATGCTTCTTGCGTGCGGTGGGGACGACGGCGGGAAGTCTGCTGATAGCGATGGAGGCATCGGCGGTGACGGCGGGGTCATCAGCGATGGCGGTAGCGATGGTGGCACCGGAGAGCTGTGTCCCGAGGAAGGAGCATCGTGTCAGCCGAGCATCGCTTGTCGAATGGGAACGATTGCTTGCGAGGGGCAGGTCACCGCATGCGTACCAGCCGGCAATTCGCCAGACGGAACCCCCTGTGGCTCGAACGGGGTGTGCTCGGACGGAGCTTGCGGCGCATGTGTCGACGGGCTCTCGTGCGTGCCTGAGGACCCGTGTGTGCTGGGAGCGATTTCGTGCGCGAGCGGAACGCCGACTTGTTCGGCCACCGGTGAGCGTCGACCCGCCGGGAGTTCCTGCGGTGACGACAGGGTCTGTGACGCGCGGGGGGCTTGCGTCGCCTGTACCGCTGGCGAGGCGTGCGCCTCTTCGACCCCTTGCCGCGCCGCCACCATCGAATGCTCCACCGGAGCGCCGGTATGCACGGACCGCGGGAGCCTCCCGGATGGAGCGGCGTGCGGTGACGCAAAGGTCTGCCGCGCGGGCACTTGCGTGGCCTGCTCACAAGGAATGAGCTGCACGCCCTCCTCGAATCCGTGTCACGAGGGCCGGTTGGACTGCGCCACCGGCGAGTGCGTGGACACCGGCGTGCCTCTCGCGAACGGTGCATCCTGTGGCGCGGGCAGCGTCTGCTTCTCGGGGAACTGCAATGCCTGCTCCGAGGGGAGCGCCTGCGCCCCGGCCAACGTCTGCCATGTGGGCAAGATCTCCTGCGAAACCGGGCAGCCCGTCTGTGACGATACCGGAACACCCGTGACGCCCGGAGCGACGTGCGGCACGAACCAGGTCTGCAGTCCGGCAGGGAGCTGTGAGAGCTGCATGGAGTCCGCCAGCTGCGAATCGCCAAACCCCTGTCGTACGGCGTCCATCCGCTGCGCGTCCGGGGCTCCGGTCTGCACCGATGCGGAGAACAAGCCTGACGGCGCGAGCTGCGGTACCCACAATGTCTGCCTGAGCGGCACATGCGCCGCCTGTCCGGTGGACTACTTCTCGAGCGAGGTGGTCGACTCCGGAGGGGCGCCCGCCGCGATGGGGTTCGCGCTCGGCGCCGACGGCGTCCAGCACGCCGCGTATTACGACATCAAGACGCGGGCCTACTACTACGCTACGGACGCGAGCGGCGGATGGGTCCGTCAGCAAATCCTGGCGAACGATGGCTATAGCATCGGGGACGTCCAACTCGCGCTCGACCTACAGGGACACGTGCATGTGAGCGCCACGCGCGGACTCTCCCCGGAGCTCTGGTATGCGACGAATGCGTCCGGCGACTGGACGGCCGAACGGGTGTTCTCTTCCGTGTTCGGCTCGCACCGCATCGCGGTCGACGTGGCCAGCAACGTCCACATCGTGTTCAGGCGGCTCCAAGGCGGCGCATATCCGTATCATGCATCGAGGCAAGGCGGGCTCTGGCGTGTCGGTCGCATCGACGACAAGAACACGGAAGACTGGACGCCCGCTGTGGCCGCAGGGCAGGACGGGTCGCTCCACGCGAGCTGGACCGCGGGCGGCAAGGTGATGCACGGCCGGTTCCGTGGCGCGAACTGGGACATCGAGGAAGTGGCTGCGTCAGCCACCTCGAGCATGACGTGGGGCCGAAGGACGGCGATTGCCCTCGATGCCTCCAACCATGTGCACATCGCGTACACGTATGGGGAGACGGCCATTCGCTACGTGACGAACGCGAGCGGAGCGTGGGTGGTGACGACGGCCGCGAATGCGACGGTCTACAACCCGGACCCCACGCGATACGAGGACATCTTCCTCAAGGGTGGCGTGGCACCGTCCATTGCGTTGGACCAACAGGGCCATGCGCATGTGGCGTGGGTCGCGCTGCCGAGCGGTGACGAGCCCTTCCTGAACCATGCGACGAACGCGAGCGGCGCGTGGGTCAACACGCCCTACAGTTCGCAGCCGGCGGGCCAGAACGCCACCACGCTGTTCGTCGATGCCGGCGGAACGGTGCGCATCGGCTACACCGCTTCCAGCATCCCCTATTCGCCACGATTCGCCTCTCAGGCGTGTCCGGGCCCCGCGGCCGGGCTTCCACCGCTCGTCGCCGCCACGCTGCCGGAGGTCGTACGTGCGCCGACGACGTGTGACGTCTGCGTCAAGTCCGTCGTCGCGGTGGGAACGCCAGGTGGGCTGCGTGTGGACTGGCGTCCAGTCACTGGCGCGACGGAGTACAAGGTCTATGTCGCGCGCGGCGTGGCCCCCACGAAGGACAACTACGCAACGCTCCCTGATGGACGGCGCGTGATCGCATCGGGTGAGAGCCTCGAACTCACGGGGCTCGCCGTGGGCGCGCCGTACTTCATCGTCGTGACGGCGGTCACCGGCGCTGGCGAGAGCGCGGAGTCTCCCACCGCGGCTGCGAAGCCGGTGGCCGATGTTCCGGGCGAGGGCTTCACCACACCTGTCACGGCGCCTTTCCTCGCTGGCTCCAGGGTCGTCGCGAATGCGGGGGACATCAACCATGACGGATATGACGACCTGATGGTCGGGGACGAGATGTACGAGAGCGGAAAGGGACAGGTGCTGCTCTTCCTCGGCGGCGAAGCGGGGCTGAGTCAGGCACCTGCATGGACCGTCACGGGGACGACGGCGGACTCGCCCTCCTCAGGTGTCCAGGGAACGCGCCTCGGCTCGCGTGTCGAGGCGGCGGGGGACGTCAATGGAGATGGGTATGCAGACGTCGTCGTCGCCGAGAATCTGGGGTTTCGAGTCTACAACGGGAGCGCGAGTGGACTGACCACCACGCCGTCGCGCGCGTTGACGATCAGCTCGTGGATTGTCGGCCTCGCAAGTGGCGATTTTGATGGCGACACCTTCGCGGACATTGCCTTGGGCACTCCCTACCTGAGCCTGGACCCGCTGGGGAGAGCCTGGGACGGCGCGGCGTACATCTATCGCGGCACCGCGTCCGGTATCGGCCCGACGGCGTCGTGGACGCAGTTGGCCCCCGCTGCGTGGTCGAGTGACAGCTTTGGCAAAACCGTCGCCGCGGTCGGGGATGTGGACGGTGACGGCTTCGGAGACCTCATCGTCGGGTCCCCCTACCATGGCGTCGGGTCGTTCAACAGTGGCGCGCTCCTGCTCTTCCGGGGCAGCGCCACGGGCGTCGCCCAGGTGCCTTCGTGGAGCGCCTTCGGACTGACGCCCGACGACTATTTCGGCGCGGCGGTGGCGGGGCTGGGCGACGTGGATGGTGACACGTTCGGCGAGGTGGCCATCGCGACGACCCACTACGATGGTGAATCGCGCATCGACTTCTACGAAGGCATGACCGGCGGCATGCAGGCGACTCCGTTTCGCACATGGGCTACTTCCGCGTGGCCCTCCGTCAGCAGTCTCCTCGAGGCACGTGTCGATCTCCTCGGCGACGGAAGGAGCGCTCTCTTGGTGGGAGGAAGGTATCGCGTGACGCTCCACCGCGAGCGAGACCAGCACCTGGAGGCGGACCCGGTTTGGAGTCTGGAGATAGAGCCCAGAGGCGGGGCGACCGTCGGGAGCGCCACCGCCGGCAGGTTCGGTGGTCCCGGTGCGCTCGGTGTCGCCGTGATCGGCTGCTCGGACACGTGGGTGTGTAACTCCCGCTGGGGTGCCATCTCCTACGCGACGGGCAAGGCACAGGGGCCGCGCGTCGATGCGGGATGGCCCGTGACGGTCGAGTCGGGCGTCTCGGCGCGACTCCTGGGCGCGGGTGTGCGCCGCGGTCCAGACGCGGAGTCCGCCTGCACGGTCGACTTCGGAGATGGCTCGCCCCCCAGGACCGTCCAGCCCTGCGGTGACTTGCAGGTCGGCGCGCTGGCGCATCGCTACTGGCTGCCGGGGCGCTACACGGTGACGATATCCTTGACCTCCAGCGCGAGTCAGTCGAGCACGACGGTCGACGTGACGGAGTGAGCGGGTGAGCATGAAGGCGAGTCCGAGGTCCGAGAAGGGCCTCGCGCTCGCTGGCGAAGGAGCTGCGACCTCTGGTTCGGTCCCGCTCATGCGTTAGCGGTCGCGCGCAGCGCCGCGAGGAATTGCTGCACGACTGGCGAGTCCGCTTGGCCGTCGTACACAAATTCGACGTCGAAGCGGCCGTCGAGTTCGTCAAGCGGGACCAGCCGCACCGTGCGCGGGCACGTAGGTGAAGTGCTTTCCGGCACGAACGCGTAGCCCATTCCGGCTGCGACGAGCCCGATCAGCGTCGGGATGTCGCTGCCGACCTGCGCGATGCGCGGCGTGAAGCCGGCCCGCCGACACTGCTCGAGCAAGAACCGGTGATGCGCGGCGGACCGTAGTGGGTCGAACCAGACGAACGGCGCGCCTGCGAGTTCGGCCAGTTGACGGGGCGCGCGGAAGCGCTGGCCCGGCGTGGACAGCATCGCGAGCACGAACCGGTCGCGCAGCAGCCGCATGCCTGACAGATGCGGCGCCTCGTCCTGCCGCCACGCCATGATGCCGCCATCGAGCTCGCCGCGTGCGATCGCAGTCGCCTGCTCGGCCGACAGCAATGGCCTGATCGACAGCATTACGTCCGGGCAGGCGTTCCGGAAGGCCTTGAGAACGTTCGACACCACCGGCAACGGGAAATAGTTCGGCAGCACGCCGAGACGCAGCTCGCCGAGGTGGCCGGCCGCGCTGCGCAGCGCACGTTCGCGGCTGCCCTGCAGCTCGGCGAGCAGGCGCGTAGCGTCCTGCAGGAAGCTCGCGCCGGCCGCTGTGAGCGCGATGCCCGTCGAGCGGCGGATCAACAGCGGGGTGCCGATCGCCTCCTCAAGCTCGCGGATCTGCCGGGAAAGCGCGGGTTGCACAATCCCGACTGCGCGGGCGCCGGCCATCATGCTGCCGGCTTCAGCGACCGCCACGAAGTATCGCAGATGGCGCAATTCGACCTGTCGCATGCGGTGCCTGTCCGTTCCGTCGATATACCTAGGAGGCATAGCGTACTACATTGAATAGTATTGGGAAGTATGGATGGCGCAATCTAGGTTGGCCAGCGTCATTACAACTGTCCGCGCGTCGCGGACGTTTGTCGCACTTCTTCACATGCCACTCCATATCCAGACGCCCTACGTCCGTTCGCAAGCTGCGTCCCGCCGGTTCGGCAAAGACGTCCTGTTCAAGATCGAGGCGATGCAGCCGTCCGGCTCGTTCAAACTGCGCGGCGTCGGTGCGGTATGCGACGCGCGGCGTGCAGCAGGCGCCCGTCGTTTCGTGTCGTCGTCGGGCGGGAACGCAGGCATTGCGGTGGCCTATTCCGGTCGCGCACTCGGCGTGCCCGTGCTCGTCGTTGTTCCGGAGAGCACGTCCGCGCGCGCGCGCGACCTGATCCGCCTCGAAGGCGCCGAGTTGATCGTCCACGGCGCGTCTTGGGCGGAGGCGAACACGTTTGCGCAATCCATGATCGGCTCGCACGACGCGTTCGTGCATCCATTCGACGACCCAGTACTGTGGCAGGGCCATGCAACGATGATCGACGAGATGGCGGCAGCCGGACCGAAGCCAGACGCAGTCGTGCTGGCGGTTGGCGGTGGCGGGTTGCTGTGCGGCGTGCTTGAAGGGTTGGCGCGCAACAGCTGGTGCGATGTGCCGGTCGTCGCGGCCGAGACCCAAGGCGCAGATTGCTATGCGCGTTCGGTTGCGCAGGGGCGGCCAGTCGAATTGTCAGAGATTACGAGCCTTGCCACGTCGCTCGGCGCGAAGCGGCCTTGCGACGCGGCGGTTGAGTGGGCGACGCGCCATGCGGTCGATAACATTGTTGTGTCCGATGAGGCAGCCGTGGCGGCCTCACTGCGGTTTCTCGATGAACACCGGATTCTGGTGGAGCCCGCGTGCGGGGCCGCACTGGCCGCGCTCGACGCGGGGTCGTCGGCGCTTGCCGCAGCGTCACGCATCGCGGTGATCGTCTGCGGTGGCGTCACGGCGACGGTTGAGCATCTGCAGGCATTGAGCAGCCGGGAGCGATGACTGCGGGTAGAACGCAACGCCACGGAGATTGCTCCGCGATACCAGCCATCACATCTCGGGTGTCCACGGCACCGGGCTACTCCCAGTCGGAGTCGTGAACGATGCGCATCGGGGGGCCTGCCCGGACAACGGTGGACCGGGGCCGGATGTTCTCCGCCGGCGCACTCATCTCTTCTCGCGGGGCCGCTTCTGGAAGAGGTTCTTCAGTCCCTTGCGCGCCTGGTTCACCGGGCCCTTGAGTTCCTTCGGCGCGGGCACCGCCGGCAGCAGTCCCTGCGCGATGTCCGTGGGACTGCCGGCCTTCACCTGAGGGTCCTTCACCGTGCCGGTGATGGTGATGGGAACCGACACCGGCGCCCTGAGGGGAAGCGCGCCGTGGGTGAGTTCGGATACGAACTGCTGGGATGCCTGAATCGTTCCCTTCAGCTCCAGGCGCTCATCCAATGACGCCCGTCCTTCCAGCGCCCCCCTCCCCAGGTCCGAATCGAACGCCATGGGCCGGATGAAGGACACCCAGCCATCCTGGATGCGGAAGTGCGCGTCCAGGTCCTTGAAGCGCGTGCCTTGCCCCGCCTTCCGCACCGACTCAGAGGCTCCCTTCTTTCCCAGCGCCTCCAGCCCCTGCGAAACGGAGGAGGCCACCGTCGCGCCCAGGTCCGTCGACGTGTAGACGCCATCCCGCAGCCGCAAGGTCCCCGTGCCCGTCATCTGGTCGCGGACCCGCTCCCAGTCCAGGCCCGTCCCGGAGAGTTGGAGGTCACCGCTGGCCGCGCCCTGGACCGAGGAGTGTCCCGCGAGTGCCTGGAAAGCCTTCGCCGTGTCCATTCCGTCCAGCGTCGCCCTGAGCGACCACACAGGCTGCGCCTTCGTGAAGTCCACGCGAGAGCCGGTGAGGTTCGCGCGTCCGCCGTACACATTCGCCGTGCCTCGCTGGAGCACGAGGGCGCCATCGTCCAGCGTAACCTGGAGGTCAACGTCCGACGCCGTGAGCGCGCCATGGCGCAGAGTCGCGAGGCGGAGCGTTCCAGCCACGTTCACCTTCTCAATCCCCGCGCGCTTCGAGATAAGCGGCGTGTTGGGGAGGCTCGCCTCATCCGGTGCGGAGCGCGGCGGCATCGCTCCGAGCAGGTGCCCCAGGTCCAGCTCCTTGCCCGCAAGGGAGAACCGCACGCGCGCGGGTTCCAGTTGTGCGGACGCTGTTCCTCCCAGTTCGACTCCAGGGCCCGACAGGGCGATTCGCGTGAACGCCACCTTTGCCGCCTTCGGCTGGTTCGGGTCGATGCGCGAGTCGAAGGCAAACGAGCCGTTCGTCGCGTCTCCGCGCAGCCGCAGGTCCTTCGCCGTGCCATGTCCCGAGAGCACATACTGGCCCTGGTCGGTCTTCAGGTCCGCGTCGACGTCTAGCGCCCCTCCGGTGAAGTACTTCGTCGCGGAGGCTGGGAGGAAACGACGGAGCGCGCTCACGGACACATCCTTGCCCCGCAGGCGTGCTGTCGCCCGAGGCCATGGCTGCCCCGCCTGAGGCAGCCCTCGGTGGAGCGAATCGACCTTCAGGTCCAGTTCCACGTTCTGTCTGGGAGCGGCCACCGCCATCCGCACCTTGCCCTCGAGTGGCTGGCCCGGCCCAACGTGATTCAAGTCCGCGTCGATGTCCTGGAAGGCGACCACCGCGGGTCTTCCCTCCGCCTCCTGGTCCATCACGCGAACCACGCCATCGCGGATGCGCAGGTGCTCGATGGCCGTGTCGCTTCCCGATGCTCCGTCGGGGGCCTCGGGAGGCCGTTCGAGTGTCTCGTGGTTCCAGGAGCCATCCTCGTGGTGAACCAGGTTCAGCGTGGGTTCCACGAGTCGCACCGAGCCCACACGCACGTCCTTGCCCAGGCTCCGCACGAGAGGCCAGAGCTGGACGGTCGCCGTCACACGGGAGGCTTCGAGGAAGGGTGGTTCGGAGCCCGCGCTCTCGGCACGGAAGTTCGTGATGGTGACGCCGGGCGTGGGGAGCCAGTGCGCGTCGAGCTTCTTGATGGTCACCTTGCGGCCAAGCGAGCGCGTCGCTACTGCCTCGACCTGTCCACGCAGCCGCTCACTGAGCCATAAAGGCTTGATGGCCATCGCCACGATGGTCAACACCAGTGCCGCGCCCGTGATGGCGAGCGCCACCTTCAGGGCTCGACGATGGGGATGAGACGTTCGAGTCATGTCGGGGAAAAGTGGGGGGAACTCAGGTGGGTGTCGCCGCTCGACGGGCCGTGCCCCCTTAAGTCCGTGCCTCCTCCGATGGAGGGCTCGCGACTTCCTGCCACCTTGCGCCGCAAACTCGGGGGCGTGGTGTCGTCGACCCCGCTTCGCCGCTACGGGAGCTCGCCGGCCCCGTACTCACCGCGCTCACTCGCCTTGACGTACGCACGACGCAGCGACCGGATTTTGGGTGGGCACAGGTGCCGGTGCTCTTCCTGCTCTACGGCCGGCCTCCATGGCTCAAGCTGAAGCTATCATGGCGGAGCAGTCCACATGGCCCGACGACCCATCGCGGGGGAGCGGGCTTGGCGCCTGAGCGAGGACAGACCGTGGAATTCCGATACCTCTCCGCACCCGCCTGGTCGGCGTTCAAATCCTGGCTGCTCAAGTTGCACTGCGTTCCCATCGCCCACCTCCGGCTCTTGACCGGCGGCTGTCCGGCGGAGGAGTTGCCCGCGCTCGCGAAGGAACTCAAGCGCGTGCGGGCCGACTTCAAGAAGCGCCCCAACGAGGTCTCGGCCCCTGCGGACGAGGGCCTGCGGACGGACTACGCGGCGCTCGGTGTGCCCTGGTCTGCGTGGAGCGAGGTGGCACGCGAGGTCCAGCGAGACCTGAAGCGCAAACGGTACGCGCGCTGGACGGGGGCGGATGCGCTCGAGTTCCCCGAGGGGCCTTCCGCCGAGGACCTGGTGACCGTCTTGTTGTTCGGAGGCGTGGAGCAGGCACGACCTCATCTGCTGCGCCGCGCGTCGCTCGCCGCAGGCTCGCTCGAGGCGCTGTGGTGCCGCTGGCTCGCGGGTGGGCCGCTCGAACCCGAGACGCTGCGCTCGTTCGCGGGTGCTCCGGAGCGGCTCGCCGAGCCCCTCTACACTCCAGGCATCGGGGAGGTGCTGCCGCTGTTCTTCGTCGAGCCCGACCCCGCACGCGCGGAGCGGGCGCTGGAGGTCGCCTCGGCCCAGATGGGCTCGTCCCGGTCGCCACCGTTGATGGACTTCCTGCGCTCCCTGCTCGGCCTGTGGCGTCAGGACACTTCGGTGGAGGAGGTGAGGGCGCGCTTCGATACGAGTGTCGCGACCGTCTCGCCCTCCGAGGTCGCCCAGCTGAGCGCGCCCGCCTATCTGTATGGCCGATACATCGAGGCACTCCCCCCGCACGCGCTGCTGGAACGGGTGGGCTCACGTCTCGAGCGCATCGCCGTGCCTGCCCGGGTTGCCGATGTCCAGCCCGTCATGGAGGCGCTCGCCGCGCTCGAGGAGTTGACGGCCATGGGCCTGGGCCTCCGCGTGGAGCAGCGGCCCGGGAAGGTTCTCCTCTCCGCACAGGAGCCGGAGGCTGGGGGAGGGGATGAGTTCCTGTAGCGCTGCCGTATGCGATGTTCGTCATCCGGACGGACCCGACCATAACCCTTCCCGCCTCTCGCGTGCTGTGGGCTGTGATGCTGCTGTTGTCCTCACCGGCATGGGCCTGTGCCTACCCAAAATTTCGTCCCTACATCACGGCGCATCAAAACGCGCGTCATGCCGGATGCGGCAGGTCTAACGGGTGGACTGTCGAGTTGATGAGGTCGGGGCACCCAGTTCGGCCCGGCACAGGCCCGGAATCCCATGTGGTAGCGTTCGGCCATGGTGGGACTCATCATCGTGGGCGTGCTCGCCGTCATGCTCGTCGTCGGACTCGTGGCCCTGCTTCGGTGGACAGTGGGGGCTGACGTACGGCGCGCAAAAGTGCTCGCGCAGGGTGAGGCAGGGACGGCGCGCATCCTCGGCTGGGAGCAGACCGAGTTCAGCCACGGGCGCAACGACGTCCTCCGCTTCTCGCTTACCATTCGTCTCCCCTCCGAGGACTCTGAGTTCCAGGCTACGGCAGACCGCCTCGTGCGGCCCATGGAGGCGCCACTCTTCCAAGCTGGGATGCAGCGACCGGTGCGCGTTCTTCGGGACGGCGAGCGCCTGCTGGTGGAACTCGAGTAGCGCGAGGCTCTCGTTGAGGCGGGCCCAGAGCAAGGTGCTTGGGTGCCGCAGGGGCTGCCCCGGGCGCTTGATGCTTCGCTCGACCAAGCGCTCGCATCCACCACCCGGACGCGTGCCCTGGAGTCCATGGTGGCGGAGAGGTAGGTACCCGAATCTCAAGGCCGGGCTGAGACCTTGGTGGTTCGGACTTCGCATCGCCGGCACTCGAAACGCGACACCCACGCACCTCGCTCACTCGCCTCGACGCACTGGCGAGTCTGGCCTTGACGCACCTCATGACGCAGCGACCGAATCTTGGGTAGGCACAGGGCAGCTCCGACACTCCAAGGAGCACCTCTCAAACGACACGCTCTTGCTGCCACGACGCAGCCGGTGTGTGAAGGGAACGTAGCCCTGCTTCAGGTACCGGGCCGCCGGGCCCGCGCCCTCCACGGCGGGCAATCGCAGCAGCGCCGGCTCCCAGTCCAAGCCGCGCAGCAGCGCGCCAAAGCGCTGCTCCGGGTCCACGCGGTGGAACGTCCAGTGCGTCAGGCTCACGAGGCGAATCCACTCGGATGGCCCCGCGCCATGAAGTCGAACGCCTCGTTCCGATAGCGGCCTTCCTGCGACACCAGGTACATGTCGTTGCGGCTGGCCGGGTCCGGGAGTCGTTTGGAGATGAGCGTCACCTCCGCCTCGCCCTCGGGCACGCCGCTCGTGCTCTTGTGCACGTGCGCGTGGGCGAGGAACTCCAGTTCCGCCAACGTCGGCACCAGTGGCTCCAGCAGCCGTCGCTGGACGTCGATGACGACGGCCTCGTCCGGACTCCTGCTGTCCGGGCTCCAGCGTCAGCGAAGGGACGCGCGCCGTGGCCGCAGGCATGGCCAGCAACTCGCGCGGCGTGAGCGTCCGCACCCGGGGCCGCTCCTCGCCGTTCGCGAAGTCCGACTCTCGGAACAGGAGTAGCGCCAGCCAGGACTTGTTCTCATCCGCCTGCCCGGGCAGGCGTTCCCAAGGCAGGGTGGCGCGCTGGAGGTTGATGTGGGGCAGTGCGTTGGAGTGCTGTCCACTTGACAGGATTTTCCTGGCCATTATTTTGAGAGTCGTCAAACTATCGAAAGGTCGTGATGCGAACGCAGGAGGTCTTCAAGGCCATTTCAGACCCGACCCGGCGCAAGGTGCTCAAGCTCCTGCAGGGCGGCTCGAAGTCAGCGGGAGAGCTCGCTGAGGCGTTCGACATCACGAAGGGGTCGCTATCGCATCACTTCAACGTGCTCAAAGCGGCGGACCTGGTGCGCTGTGAGCGCCGCGGACAGCAAATCGTCTACTCCCTCAACACGACCGTGTTCGAGGACGTAGCGGCAGTCCTGCTCGACCTCTTCAAGGTCGATAAGGGGAATGGAGAGCCGTCATGAGAATCAGCCGAGCCAATGTGTTGAGTCTGGGACTCGTCATCGTGTCGTTCGCGATGACCTTCGTGCTCTACGGCCGATTGCCAGAGGCGATACCCACGCACTGGAATGCCGCGGGGGTGGTGGATAGGTATACGCCCAAGCCCTGGGGGCCCTTCGTCCTGCCGCTGGTGATGGCTGCTGTGTACCTGGTGCTGGTGGCCGTGCCACGGATTTCGCCCAGGCACTTCCGCGTGACGCGGTTCCAGGGCGTCTTCGAGGGCATCCAGGCGGTGCTGGTCGCGTTCCTCTTCTTGCTCAACGCCCTGGTCTTGCTCGCGGGCATTGGAGTGCCCGTGCCGATGGCTCGTGTGGTTCCCGCGGCCACGGGCCTGGTCCTCGTGGTCCTGGGCAACTACATGGGGAAGTTCACCAAGAATTTCTTCTGTGGAATCCGGACGCCCTGGACGCTCGCGAGCGATGAGGTCTGGCTGCGCACGCATCGCCTGGGAGGACGGCTCTTTGTCCTCGCGGGAGTCATTGTCTTCGTCTCGGGGCTCCTCGGTGGCGGTCCGGTCCCCGTGCTCGCGGCTGTCGCTGTCGCGACGGTGACCCCCATCGTCTATTCGTACGTCCTCTATCGTCGCATCGAGGGGGGCAATCGCGGACCGACCGACGGTGTGGACTCTCGTCGGTCTGCCTGAAGGAAGGGGGGGCTATGTTTCACGATATCCGTGGCACGTTGAAGAAGCTGACTCTTGGTGCATGCCTGGGTGCTGTCGCGCTCACTGGCGCGGCCTGCGCGAGTTCTCCCGGGCGCGGTGGGCCGGAGCCCATCCACGTGGAGGCCACGGCCCCACGGTCCGAGGCGGTTGCTGGCGCCTCGGTGACGCCCGATGGCCGTCCTCCGTATGTGAACGGCGCGGCGTTCCGGGGTGAGGAGGTCACCGTGGGGCAGGAGCCCTTCCTGCTGAAGGGCACGTTGACGGTGCCGGTGGGGAAGGGCCCCTTCCCTGGCGTCGTGCTGGTTCACGGCTCCGGCCCGCATGACCGGGACGTGCGCTTCGGGCCCAACGCGCTATTCAAGGACCTCGCCGAGGGGCTCTCGTCGCGCGGCATCGCCGTCCTGCGTTACGACAAGCGCACCTTCCAGTACAAGGAGCCGTTCGCGAGTGGCATCTCCATTGATGATGAGGTCGTGGTGGACGCGGTCTCGGCCATGGGCGTGCTCAAGGCGCGACCGGAGGTGGATGCCGCGCGGGTCTTTGTAGTGGGGCACAGCCTGGGGGCCCTCCTGGCGCCGGAGATTGCCCTCCGCTCGGCGCCGGTCGCGGGCGCGGTTCTGCTGGCGCCACCGGGGCGTCCCATGTGGGAGCTGATTCCCGCGCAGTTGCGGTACCTGGGCGCGCCGGCAGATCGAATCGCCGAGGTCGAGAAGGCTGCCGAGCCATTGAAGGCCAGGACGGCCAGCTCCGGGAGCTTCCTTGGCTTGCCGCTGTCGTACTGGAATGACCTGGACTCGCGCGACGGCGTCGGGATGGCCCGGATGCTCCAGCGCCCCATCCTCATCATGCAAGGAGAGCGGGACTACCAAAGCACCGAGGAGGACTTGGCGACATGGCGGCGTGGGCTTGCCCAGGTCGACCGCGTCGACGTGGTGAGGATTCCCGGCAGCAATCACATGTTCATCCATGGGGAGGGAAGATCAGGGCCCGCGGAGTACATGATTCCCGGCCACGTGGACGCGCGAGTCGTTGAGAGGCTTTGTTCCTTCGTCCTCTCCGCGCGCGAGTGACTCGTAGCCCCTCCGTGGTGGTCGGGGCCCGGTGCTGAAGCGGAGGACTCTCGACGGCGGGCTGCCCTGTCGAAGGACATCTCGCCGCTACCCCGGCGCTCCGGCATGCGCTCACGCTGGCAGGCCAGGGCCACGGCCCAGAACTTGTCCGCGTGCCCGCGGTTGGTGCGCTCGGCGTCGAAGGACACTTTCCCGGAGGGCAGTACGCGGCGCTTGATGGAGTGAATCTGCCCGACGAGTTCGCGCTCTCGTGGCAGGGTGACGTCGCGGCGCTGGAGGCGAATCTTGAAGTCGGTGGCCTAGCGCTCCTTGGCTTCGTTGGTGAAGCTCTCCGCCACTACTTGCGGGAAGTCGCGGGCGAGATTCATTCCGATGCCGCTGCGGTCGACGGAGAGGAGGCGCCGCAGGTGAGCCTCCCGCTCCGTGAAGGGCACGCCCTCGAAGCTGCGCAACAGGGTGTCCTCGGCCCTGTGGTGGCGGTCAGCGGCGTGCAGCGTGGAGAGGAGGGCAGATCACCGGGACGTGAACGTGCGCGAGTCCGGCCGCTGGGCAGAGTGTGCTTCCGGCCGCGAGTTCTGGCCCGGACTCGTACCGCGGTGCTCGAGTGCCTGGTGACTGGTCGCCTTAACCCCACGATTCTGCGGAGTCTGCTGCGACAGGCGTGTGCTTCCGCGCGCCAGGCCGGAGCTCGACGGTGAAAGTGACCAGACACGGCCTGGCGCGGTGAAGGTGAACGGCGAAACTGAACGCGATGGTGCCCGCGTTCACTTACCGGAGGGCGGTCTCAATCAGGGTCGGCGGGGGGCGTGACGTCCGTGGGCGGAGCCACGAGACCGTCACCCTTGGGGCTCCCGGGAGAGGCTGTGTCGAGGTCCTCGTCGTCGCTACTCACCACCTCCGCGTCCACCTCGCCGCGCTCGGCGGGTGTCGTCTCACGCGCAGCGCCCAGGGCATGTGCGTGCCGGGCCTGGAGGCCCTCCAGGGCGAAGCTGGCGTGCAGCTCCTGGCGGGAGTCAGCGCCGCCCATGGCGAACCATGGTGTTGGGGGGCGCGGCCGAAGTGCGTGGAACCTCCTCGATGCCGAGGAGGTATTCGTCAATCGGGATTTTGGTGGCACCTTTGGGCACGGTGATGCGGCGAGCGGTCTTCACGAGTTGCAGGATTCTATTCCTGTCGTGTCATCACTCCTGCCCGTACAGGTAGGTTAGTGCCGTAATGTCGCTGGAGGTGAATTCGCCAGTCGTCCCCGACGGGATGCAGGAGTTCATGAGTGACCCACCCGCCGTGGCTGAACTTGGCGTCCCTGGGATGAGGATGGCGCCCACGCTCGCGGAGCCTTCATTGACCGCACTGCCGCCACAGCTGATGCTTCGATTGTAATAGTCGGAGTGACGAAGCCCGATTACGTGGCCAAGCTCGTGGGTGATTACGTGTTCAATTGCGTCTTGGGACTCGTTTGCAAGGCTGGCTGTGACCCCGAATCGTGGAAATGGTAGGCCACCCGAAGGCGTCCCCCCAACGCCGGCGCCGCCACCAGTGGCGGGAATGATCACGAAATCGATGGTTGCCATGCTGCTCGGAGGACAGCACTGAGGGCAATCGACGCACGGGTTGACAGGCTCGCGAATGAACTTGAATCGGAGGGATAACTCATTGAAGTTTGCTATTGCTTCGTCCAGTCCTCGGTTGAGCCTTGAGTAGGACAGTACCGAAGACGACGGCCTGATTTTGATCCACCGCAAGTTGGGGGATATCAAGTTGGTGGTGCGATATTGCTCTTGGCTGCTGCTGCCCCTTTGGAGCATCTCCCGCGATGCTTGGAGGCTTACCTCCATGTCACGCCCGACATAGACGACTCCCTCGGCCATCATGATGTCGCTGGCTGGGAATCCAGCGTCGATGAGGTTGTCGATAGTCTCCTGCGTGTCGTCTTCAGCTTCGAGCCCACCGCTGCATCCGAACATCCACGCACTACAGGCCAGTGTGAATAAGGTCGCCCTTGTGGTCATCGGTAGTTCCTTGTAATCGCTTGCGGTTGGGATTCAATGGCCCGGGATGCAGTCAGGGCACCCCAAGCCCTAGCGGAGTCTACCTCATCTTGAGTGAGGGCTGGAGGGCAGCGATTCCAAGAGGGACCTGCAGGAGGCCTCGTCTTTGGCTGTGTGTCGACTTTCGTAAAGAGAGTTGAAGCTGATGTGCTTCTGATTTGCGTGGTGCTGCTTGATGGCGATAGCCCGGAGCACTCTGCGGAACCGGGGCAACTTCACTCAAGGCGTCGCTCCTGCTGCAGCCGGGGCGCGAGCCGCCATACATGAGTCTCAGCCGGTCCATCGTGAGCCCATGGAAATGGTGCAAGCGCAACAGGGGCCGCTCCTGTTCGGGGAGCACCGCCATGGCTTTTCGGAGGGGCTCGACAAGGAACTGGCGTGCGTCTTCGCGCATCAGTGCGTACTCGGGGTCGCTCGGGGCCAACAGTCGCGCGAGTTCCTCGGGAGGCTCCGTGACGAGCTGAAGTCGCTCGTCCCGGTTCACCAACTCCCCGGAGAAGCGCGCGGCGACAATGCCCACCCAAGAGAGCAGAGGCCCTCGCCCCCTATCGCTCGCAATCCTCGGTGGCGTGTTCCCGCTGGCCACCAGCAGCCGCTCGCGCAGCACCTGCAGCACTTCCTCCAGCATGTTCGGCGGCAACCGCCCGAGCCGGGCGGGGATGTGCCGAAGAACGTGTTGCTCGAAGGCCCGGAGGGCCGAGGGCTCCTCAGTGGCGCAGGCGCACGCGAGGTACAGGTCCGCACCCTGGAGGATGCGCATCACCTCCGAGACCTTGCCCGCGGGCAGGTGCTGGGCCAGGTTCCCCACGAAGTCCTCGACCGGGAGCGAAAGCGTGGCCACGCGGTCCGGGCCGCCTCGACGTGTTGGTGCCGCAGTGCTTCGAGCCTCTCCACGGCCTCCAGCTCCGCGCGCCGCTACCGTGGCAGTTGCTCCCGCAACAGCGTCGCCAGGGACCCTGTCTGCCGTTCAGCGCTCATCGTTTCGCCTCACGTCGCTGCCAGGCCAGCACCTGGAGAAGCCCCGGCCGACCCCGGACTCCCACGGACTCCAGCCGCGTTCGGGCTTCCTCGGCCATCGCGAGCGCACGCGCCCGGTCCGGGGAGGAGCGAGTTTCCTGAAGCGCCCGGGCCAGCATGAAGGCGGTCTTGCCTGCGATTAACGGGTCTCCGGGGTGGCCCAGTTGGGTGAGTGTGCGCCAGGCACGTTCGAGCAGGGGTACGGCCTTGTCCGCTGCGCCCAGCGCCAGATGTGCTTCTCCGACACAGGTTAGGGCGTTGGCACCGTCTGCGGACTCCTGGCTCTGGACCGTCTCAGTGAGCCTCCGCGCACGCTCGCAGTATTCGAGCGCCTCCTTCGGAGCCTTGCTTGCCAGGGCCACCTCGGCCAGGGGCAGAAGCACGGACAGCGTGCCCGCCCCCCCCGAGCCTTGCGATTTCTCCATCCGCTTCAACGCGGCTAGCAGATCTCTCCGTGCCTCGGGATGGTGGCCCGACTGCAGGTGCGCATATCCCCGAATCATCAGGGGCAGGGTGGCGCGCGGTGTGTCCGAGCCCATCGAACGCTGGATACGCTTCAGCGCCTCAGTGGTGTCAATGATTGCCTTGTCGTGCTGGCCTTCGTCGCCGTGCAGCATCGCCTGCTCCACGAGCACCTGGACGACAGTGAAGTGGTCGGGTCCTCGGGCCTCCTCGAAGATGCTGCGCGCCTGCTCAAGCAGGGGCCGCGCCTCCTCCAGTCGGCCTTCGGCGCGCGTGACCACGGCGAGGTTCAAGAGCATGCTCGCGAGTACGGTGTTTTCCGGGACGGGAGCCGTCTTCTGGAGGGCCAGTGCTTTGCGCCAGAGGTCGACGGCCTCTGCGTACCGGCCCATCCTTTGGTAGGCCGTGGCGACTCTGTCATAGGAAACAATGAGGCCCGGGTTGTCGGTGCCCAGCACGTGCTTGTTCATCTCCAGAGCCTGGAGGTGGAACTCCAGCGCCTCCTTGTTGCGGCGCTGGGTCATGCGGATTCTTCCGAGCTGATGGAGGAGGTTGGCCGTGCGGAGGCTGTCCGGGCCATTCCTCCTGCGTGAGAACTCCAGGCCCTGGAGTGCCGCCTGCTCCGCCTCGGCGAGCTTGCCTTGCTGAAACCGCAGCGAAGCCAGGCGGAGGTGCAACTCCGTCGTGATGTCCGGGAAGCGCTCGTGCCCCAGCCGCTCGACAGAGGCCTGGGCATGCCGGACGAGCTTTTCCGCATCTGTGGGGCGGGACAACGATTCGCCCACCACCCAGATGAGCTCCAGCCACGCGCGCGCCACAGTCTCGTCATCACGTCCGGCCTCGGCGGCCCATAGGGCCTGGTAGAGGAAATCCTCCGCCTCCCTTGGTTTGTCGTTCTCCCCATGGTTCGTGCCGTGGACGAGGAGCACCTCCGCCGTCAGCGGCTTGTAGTCGAGCCCCTTGATTTCATCGAGGAGGGCCGATGTCACCGCGAGGCTCTCGGGATAGCGGCGGGCCACGCTGTGGGCCCGGGCCTGCGCCAGCGTGTGCCGCGCCGCGTCCACCCGGGGGCGGAGGTCGTCGGGCGGCTGAGGGCGACTGGAGAGCCCAGGCGTGTCTCGGCATCCGACGAGCCCTTCGAGGGAGGCCGTCAGCTGGTGCGCGTTCTGCACCGTCAGCGCGTCCGCCTTCTCCAGCACCTCGGTGGTGGCGGCAAGCTGCCAGAGTCGCGTGTCGAGGCACGCTGCCGTCTGCCAAGCGGTGTGGTCCGAGGTGTCACGACCTGCGGCCAGGCAGGACTCGGTCCGCAGCGAGCGCCACTGGGCGGCGTAGGCGTCCACCGTCACCGAGAGCCGCTCCCAGGCCGGAATGGCGTAGGGCGTGCCGGTGGCGATGAAGGCCGCATGCACGCGCTCGCGCCGCGCGGGGCTCCAGGCCGCCGCCAGCTTCTCCACCTCCTGCTCGCAGCGCGCCTCGCGCCTCTGTGTCACCCCATAGGTCGCGAGGATCCCCAGCAGGCCTGTCGCCATCGCCGCCACCCACGTGAGAATCCTTCGGTGCGGCGGTGGAGCGAGGGCCGCCAGCAGGGATTGCATGGAGGGGAAGCGCTCCTCGGGCCTGGCGTTGAGCCCCCGGAGGACCGCGCGTCGAACCCGGGGCGGGGCTTTCACCTCGCGTTTCGGGGGGCTCAGCCTCCCTTGCTGTGCGGCATGGACCAGCTCCTTCAGCGTCTCGCCCTGGAAGGGGCGCGCGCCGAACAGGGCCTCGTAGAGCGCCACGCAGAAGCTGAACTCGTCGGAGCGGGCATCCGCGCGCTGGCCTTGCACCAACTCCGGCGCGAGGTAGGCGGGAGTGCCCATGAGCTGGCCCGTCCGGGTCAGGCTCCTCAAGGAAGCGACTGGAGCCTTGTCGTCCTCGCGGAGCGGAGCGCCCTCCTCCTGATGGAGCTGTCCGGCGATGCCGAAGTCCGTCACGAAGACGCGGCCTTGTTTGCCCAGGAGGGTGTTGGCGGGCTTGAAGTCGCGGTGCACGAGGCCCGCGGCGTGAGCGGCGGCGAGGCCCTTGCCAGCTTCGAGAAAGACCCGGAGCACCTCCTTCCAGGGACGAGGCTCCTGCATCCACTCCGCGAGGGTGATTCCCTCGACGAGTTCCATGGCCAGGAAGACCGCGTCTCCATGGGTGCCCACGTCATAGAGGGTGACGACATTTGGGTGCGCGAGCCGGGCGAGCGCCTGGGCCTCACGCAGCAGCCGCTGCTGCAGTTCATCTCGTTGGCGTCCTTCGGGGCGAAGCATCTTGAGGGCCACCCGGCGGCCCAGCTCCGGGTCATCCGCCGCGTAGACGACGCCCATCGCTCCGGAGCCGATGCGCTCTCGCACCACGTACCGGGCGACCCGCGTGCCAGGCAGCAAGGGCTGGAATGGCGCCTCCAGGGGGACTGTCGGAGCACTGGATAGAGCCCGAGAGCCCTCTCCCGCGGCCAGGACCCACCGACAGTCCGCACAGCTCTCCACATGTGCCAGGACGTGGGTCCGGTGCTCCTCGGAAAGCAGCCCCGCGAGAAAGTCAGTCAGCGTCGCTTCTTGGGGACAAGACTGCATGGGGGAGGACTCCGCAACGCGTTCCGGTTCTCCAAAGATAGCAGAGGGAGGGGAACTCGATTGCGCGTGCGGGCATGCCGCAGGGGAGATTTTTGGGACGGAGGTTGGCCCATTCCCTCTTTCTCTACGATTGCATGGGCAGTCCTGTGTTGATTGGCACACGGAGCGCAGATGAGTCTCAGTCAGTTGTTGACTTCCAAGAGGAGCTCTCAACGCTCCGTTAGTCCTGCGCGGGCGAACGCCTGTCTTGTGGCTGCGCGGTCCGCCGTGTGCGGCAAATGACCCTCAAGACCGTGGCCAAGGCCTTCTGCGGAGGATGGGCGGCGCTGCGGGCCTGTCCCATGCTCGGCGCCTTGCCGTCACTCGAATGAAGTTTGTCCATTCCGATGCTGGGCTGTGAATTCTAGTCAAGAGGGGGATGTTCCATGGGCACTGTCGCACCCGCGAGTGGTTCTGGAGCTCCGAAAGTAGACCCCGCTGAGGAGCGGCGCAAAGCGGAGGCGGACCGACAGAAGGCGGCGGCAGCGGAGCTCGCCGCCAAAGGCAAGATCAAGGCGGCGGAGAATGCCCGGAAAGCCGTGCCGCAGGCCCGGCGTGCTTCGGATACCGCGCGACAACAGAAGGTCGACGCGGACACTGCCGCCAAGGCCGCGCGCAAGGCCGCGCGGGAGCCAGGGCAGACACCCTCGGAGATGAAGAAGTCCAAGGAGTCCTCCGACACCGCGGAGAAGAACCGCACGGAGGCCTCCGAGCGGTCAACGATTGCGGACAAGAAGCTTCAGGAGGCCGAGGAAAAGGCAGCCCTTGCCGCGAAGAGCGCCGAGGAGTCCATGCGCAAGGCGAACGCGCTGGCCGCCCAGGAATGCAAGAAGCCACCTTTCAGTCAGGCGGACATCGACAAGGTCAAGCCGACGAAGAATGAACTCGACTCGGCCTTCGAGGGTACGAATCGCAAGGCGGACCTGGAGAAGCTCCTAGGCTTCGCGCCCCCTCCGCCGCGGGAAGTCGCGCGGAAGCCCGAGAAGGGCGAGTCGCCTCCGCCGCGGCTTGACGCGGTGGATGCCAAGGACGCGAAGGTCGCCTTCAATGTAGACGATGGGCAGACGTACACCGACCCGTCCTCCGGCACCCGGTACCAGGTGAGGAAGAACGCCACCACGGGCGAAACGCTTCTGTCCGACGCAGCCAGCGGCAGCAGCGTCACCATCAAGCCGGACGGCAGCTACACGTCCACGGTGACGGCGAAGGAGTCGACGGGGTCAGGCGGCACGCGCGAGACGACGTGGACAAGGTCCTCGGATGCGAAGGGGCAGTCCACGGGGCTGGAGTCGCGCAAGAGCCAGACGGAGCAGCAGGCGGAGACGGGTGCCACCACGACGACGTCCACGACGAGGTACGACACCTCGCGCTCTCCGCCGAGGCCGCTGTCCCGCACGGAAGCGGTGCGGATGGAGCGGCCTCCGGCGGCGCTCGCGAAGCAGAAGGGGGTCCCCCAGGGGCCGGCGACGGTGACGACGGAGACGCAGTTCAACGCGCAGGGCCTGCCGACGAAGCAGGTGAAGACGACGCAGGTGCAGACGCCGGGCTTCAGGGCGGGAGATGTGAGCGCCTTCGAGGCGGGTCAGGGCGCCGCGTTCCAGAGTGCTTCCAAGGGGGAGGACCACTACAGGACGAACAACCCTCCTGCCTCGCTCAAGCCGGGCGAGTCGAGCCTCACGATAACGGAGGAAACCCGCTTCAACGCGAAGGGCGAGCCTGCCGTCGCCAGGCGGAAGACGGAGTCAGTGGCCACGCAGGCGTTGAAGTCGGACAAGAATGGCAACGGCGTGCAGGTGGTGCGCAGCCAGCGGGAGGTGACGCGCGGGCCGGCGAGCGCCGATTCTACGGATGCGCTGCCGGCCGTCTCCTCCAGGACGCCTGGGGTTGTGAACCAACGCACCACGGTGACGGGGTATGACCCGGATGGTTCTCGATTCGGAGAGGGCCATGCCAGCCGAACGCAGACGGTGTCCCAGTCCTCGGGCACGGTGGATGCGAACGGGCAGCGTCGGATGCGTCATCAGCCCACCGAGGTGAAGAGCCTCCACGAAGCCAGCGACAATCGGTGGCGGTATGACCACGTCGACTTCGACGTGGGCGCTGACGGCAAGGTGGTTCCGGGCCAGCAGCCCCGGCAACTCGACAAGGAGCGCCAACTCCCCTGGTACGAGGACGCGAAGGGGTTCGTTGCCGACGAGCTGAAGGCCCTGGCGGACACGGCCGGCGACGTCGCGGATGCCGCCTCCGACTTCGTGACGGCGCCGCTGGAAGAGGCGCTGACGGACGAAATCAAGAAGCTCAACAGTGCCGGGGACTCGGTGTCACTGAGCGGCAACCTGGACGTCAAGGTGGGGCTGAAGGGGGGAATCTCGGGTGAGGCCGCCATCGAGCGGACCGAGGATGGCAAGTACCAGTTGTCGGCGGAGGTGACGGCGGACGTGGGCGTGGGCCTGCTGGGCTCGGCGTCGGTGGGAGCCGGTGGCCGCATGGAGTGGAAGTTCAACACACCCGAGGACGCCGCGAAGGCGGCCCTCACCCTGGGCAAGGGGCCCTCGGCGCTGACTCCAGGGAGCGAGGACCACGCGTTCCTCAGAGACCACCTGTCCGCATTGGAGGTGAACGTCAGCGGTGAGGTGGAGGGAGGAGTCAAGTTCAAGGCTGGTACGGGAAATGTCGATCTGTCAGCCAGCTTGGGGGCGACGGGGGGCCTGCGCGTGGAGTTCGACAAGGGAAAGCCGACGCACCTGGTGAGGACGGTGGAGTTCGAGGGCACGGGCGCTGCGGGAGTGGCCACGGGGCTCAAGGGCAAGGCGGACCTCAACGTGGGCGGAGAGGTCAGCGGCTCGGTGAGCATCGAGACGAAGACACCACTGGATGCGAGCAAGCTGGACGGCAAGGACGTGCTGTCGTTCCTGACGGGCGCCAAGAGTGATGCGCTCGCGGGGCCCTCGGAGACGAGCATCACTGTGGAAGGCTCGGTGGATACAGGCGACCAGGGCCAGTACTTCACGGCGGAGGTGAGTGGGCTGTCCGACAAGGAAGTGCAGTCGGTGACGGACAAGTTGAAGGCCGGCAAGTTCGAGAACGCCTTCGACGACCTGAAGAAGGACGCGAAGGTCACCAAGGGGACCTTCAAGGACCGCGAAGTCGGATTGGGGGCGAAGCTGGTGGTGGTGGACTTCGAGCTCAATGCGCGGCACCGCGACGTGACGGCGGAGGGTGGCGGTGGCGGGAATGGAAGCACCACCGTCAGTCTTGGCAGCGGGAAGCGGCGTGGGGGCAGCGACGGGCCGTCGGGAGGCAATGGCGCGACAGGAGGCCCCAATCGCTCGACGGGCAATGAAGCGATGGGTGGAACGGGGCCATCCTCGAAGACGTCTGGAAACACATTGGCGGGAGGAGATGGGCAACCTGACTCGACAGATGGGGCGGAGCCGTCCGCTCGGTCACCTCGAATCACGACGGCGAACCGGGAGTCGCCTACCCAGTACCGGGTGAATCCCTTGACGGGGCATTTCACGCCCGTGCCGCCCCAGGATGGAGGGCCCTCACGTTCGGGACAGTCCAAGAAGCCAGGCGCCCCAGGGGCCAGTGTCGAGATTCCTCCTCCTTCCAAGGATGTGCAGGACGAGAAGAGCCCGACATCTGGGCCTCGTCCCGTGCCAGTCGTGAGGAACCCCGAACTTCCTGGGCGCACCACGCATGTGCGCTACGACGACGGGAAAGTTCGCATCGAGGCAGGGCCGGACGCGACGCCTGAGGACATCCAGGCACACATGGAGACGGCGCGCGTTCTCCAGCGCTACGAGGGAGCGATGGGCAAGGTGCGCCAGCTCATCGACAAGGTGAAGCAGGCCATCACCGGTATGCCGGGCTATGGCAGCCAGGGATTCGAGTCACGGCTGGAGGTGCAGAAGCTCTCCGGCATTCTCCAGAACCTGGAGGCCACGCAGGCGAAGCTCAACGATACACTCACGAATGCGATGGGCAAGCCCACGCCCGCGACGGCGGAGCAACTCGAGGACCTGGAGCGGCAGATTGCCAGCGTGGAGAACCAACTGCGCACCCATGCGGCGCAGGTAGACTCGCTGACGACGGGGCGTGGGTACGTGGCGCGCGAGAATGACGTCACGCCCGTGACGGAGCCGGACGAGCGGCTACCTCAGGGGGTGGATCCATGGGTCTCGGACGTCCTGCCGCCACATATCCGTCCGAGGGACGTAGTGGTCCATGAGGGCGGGCTTCCGGCGGACCTCAAGCCGAATACCGCGTATTGGGATGGTCAAACACTCCAGGTTACAAATGAGCGACGAGAGGTAGAGTCTGTCGTGAACCCCGAGCGTATCAGGGACCTGCCGACAGGGGTTCCTGACTGGGTGGCGCGAGCGATTCCGCCGCATATCAATCCCAAGACGAATGTGAGGGTCGAGAGCAGTAGGGCCACGACGGGGCGATCAAACCGTCAACTGGGTATGCCGGAGCCGAACACCGCATACTGGGTGGATGGTCGATATTTGTATGTGACGGATTCTCGGGGACGCGTGATGTCCGTGGAGGGAGACCTCCATCTCCGTAAGGGCGTCAGGAGCAAAAAGGCACAGCAAAATGGGAATAGAGAGTACCTGTATGGCGAAGGCGGGAAACGGACTCGGTTGAAGGTAAAGTCAAGCGGCGGGGCAGTTGGAGAGAAGCATCTCAAGTATCGATTTGATGAAGGTGGACATCTCATTGGTGCCCAGTTCGGCGGACCACCCGAGTTCTTCAACTACGTCCCGCAAACGCGTTACCAGAATGGCTCCGTGACCAATTTGGATTGGGATCCGCGCAACCGCGCGAAGGGGGAGGTTCCTCCAGAGGATGTTGAAGAGGCTGGGCCCGATGATGAGGTCACCCCTGAAGGCGAATTACAATCTCAGGAGGGGACTGAGTCTCAAGAGGCGACTGAAGAGTCCGAACCAGTCCGCAACTGGCATGAGTTCGAGGCACATTTGGCGGCGCTCCTCCGTCCTGATTCTGAAACGAACGTCGCGGAGGCGAAGTCGGTTCGAGTGAGAATCAGGCCTCAGTTCATCAGTCCTGCAACGAATCGGCCAAACGAGATTCGAGTAGAGGGTCTACTGATAAGCCAGGATGGCGAAGTGACTCGTGGCGATTGGCGCTTCGGCAACTCTTCTCGAATGGACAAGTTCGAGAGTGGTGCTTCTGGGGATGAGTAGGCCTCTCACCAGAGCAACGCCCAGGTAGTTTTGTCTACTCATTCTCTTGATGGAATGGCGGTGGCCGGGCTCACCTCCCGGTCGCCGCCACGTTGCTTCGCAGGCTGTCACCCGTGAGCACGGCGCCCAGCGGTGCTCGCCGCTCGGCCACGCGCAGCAGCACGGCGGTGAGCAAGGGCAAGCGCGGCGATGAACTTCCCGAGGAGCTACGGCGCGCGCAGACGCGGTTGCAGCGCATTCGAGAGGCCCGGCAGGCGCTGGAGGCCGAAGCCAGGGGCGCCGCCTAGGCAGACAAGGGCGAGGATGATGACGACGACGCACCGCCGCCCGCCGAGGACTTGCCAGGCCACAGCGTGCCCTACACAGCGGAGGGGAAGCCGATGTCGAATGCGCAGCGCAACTTCACCGGCGCGGACAGCTGAATCATGAAGAAGGGCACCAGCTTCGAGCAGGCCTACAACGCGCAGGCAACGGTGGACTCGGCGCACCAGGTGATTGTCGCGCAGGCCCTCACCAACCAGCCCCTCCGGACGCCGCGCACCTGCCGGTGCTGCTGGATCGGGTGGCCGCCCACCTCGAAGAAGTGCCCCGAAAGCTGAGCGCGGACGCGGGCTACTTCTCCGCGAAGAATGTCCGCTGGCTGGAGTCGGTGGGTGTCGAGCGGTACATCGCCACCGGCCGCCAGAAACATGGGGAAGCGCCACCGAAAGTCAGATGCGTGTTCCGGGGCATGCCGAGCACCGATTCCGGGCCAAGGTGAGCAGTTGTTCCGGGGATGCCGAGCAGGCATTCCGGGCATGTCGAGCACCGATTCCGGTGAAGCCGAGCAGGCATTCCGGTGAAGCCGAGCACCCGCGGTGAGGGGTGGGCGGTCGACAGGAGTACCGCGCCGGAGAGAAGTGCTTCGTGGACTTCAGCGGGGACGGGGTGCAGGTGGTGGACGCGGCCACGGGCGAGGTGCGGGTGGCGAAACTCTTCGTGGCGGTGCTGGGGGCCAGCAACTGACGTACGTGGAGCCCGTCTTCCGCGAGGACGTGCCCACGTGGGTGGGCTGCCACGTGCGTGCCTTCGAGTACTTCGGAGGCGTCAGCGAATTGGTGGTGCCCGACAACCTCAAGGCCGTCGTCACCCGGGCGTACCGCTACGAGCCGGACTTGAACCCCACGTACGCGGACCGGGCGCGGCACTACGGCTTCGCGATTCTGCCCGCGCGCCCGCGGCGGCCTCGGGACAAGGCCAAGGTGGAGGTGGGCGTGTTGCTGGCGGAGCGGTGGATTCTGGCGGCGCTACATCACCGCCGCTTTGCCTCGCTCGCCCAGGTGCGGGAGGCGGTGAAGCCGCTGCTGGAGAATCTCAACACGCGGCCCATGCGCAAGCTGGACAAGTCGCGTTGGGCACTCTTCGAGCAGGTGGAGAAAGCCACGCTGCGGGCCCTGCCGGCGCGTCCGTACGAGCTGGCCTTCTGGAAGAAGGCGCGCGTCAATATCGACTACCACGTGGATCTGGAGGGCCACTGGTACAGCGTGCCGTACACCCTGGTGGGCAAGCCGGTGGAGCTGCGCCACACGGAGTCCTGCGTCGAAGTCTTCCTCGGGGGCCGCCGCGTGGCCAGCCACGTGCGTAGCCCCGGACTCCACCGGCTCGCGCTCCTCTCCTCAACTTTTCGGCGGCACCCAGCGCTACCTCTGGCCACGAAGCCCCCGAACTCCTGGTCGTCCATGACCAGAAATCCGCGCTTCCTGGTGACCATCAACACGCTCGAGCTCCTTCACTCGCTTCTTCCGAGGCGGCCAGCCGCCGACGCTGACCGGCCGTCAGGGCCCCGGACGACGCCTCCTTCGTGCTCTGGGAGAGGGCTCCATCGGCAGCCGCCCGCCACTCCGCCATTTGCCCCTCGTGCAGTCCCTCACGGCGCAGCAGCGCTCCCAATGCCTCGCCCGCCAGTCCATGCGCCTCCGCCAGCACGCGCAGTTTCTCCTCGGGCGTCCACTTCTTGGGGCCGGCGGGCTTCTTCTCCTCGGGCGGGGGCATCATGGCCGCTACCCTATTCGCCTCCCGCAACCACTGCGACAGCGTCGGCTGGGACACTCCCACCTGGCGGGCAAGCGCCGCGGCACTCACCGCGCCTGGGCCCACCATCCGCTTCACCATCTGCGCCTTGAATGCGTCCGTGTACGACACTTCGTCCTGCCTGCTCTCGCACCCAAGGCGTTGTCAGCTCGGCACGTCAGCCGAGGCGACTTCTTCCCTGACACAGGGGGCTCAGCTGGGGGCTCGCGTATGCACCACGGCCCCGTTTGTCTTCGCTGCGGTGGCGCTCCTCCTGCTCGGCGTGGCGCTGCTCGCGCACTGGCTGCCGGTCCCACGCGCCTCGCGCGTGGGCGTGATGACAGTACTTCGCTCAGAGACCAGAAGCATCGTGAGCTAATGCAGAAGCAGGCGGCTTGATCATGACCGGCTTGGTGTCTCAACAGTCCGGTGTGGCACAGAACCTGGGTTTAGCGGATGAGATGGGGGGCCAGCATCGCAGCGCTGCCGACCGCATCGATGGTGACCGACTCCAGTCTGCCGTGGATACGGATGCCCTCCGTGCCCCCAGCCGGGCAATTCTCGAGGCTGCTGTAAATGAAGATGTTCGCACTTCCCATACCTCCCCCTCCCTGGTTGACGTCCACGGTCGAGACCCCCGAGTACACCGCTAGGCCGCTGCTGTTATATGCCTTCACGAACACCTGATGCTGCAACCCCACGGGGACATCCATGATTGCCCCATGAATGGCGTCGTTCATCACCTCGAGAGATACGGGGCCGATGTCGCGAACCGGCCCCTGCACAGACGCCGTCGCCGTCACGACGCCGCAGGGGTCCGTTTCTAAGGGGATGGACACCTGGATAGCGTACGTGGTCATGCCCGTACCTTGTTCGGTGACCTCCTCCGCACTACAGGCCACGAGTAGCGCGCAGCTTCCTCCCAGCATCACTTCCCACATGACTCGCTTCATATGTCCTCCCAGGTCGAGCATAGCCTCGCACTCGGTCGGACAGGCTAAGCCAACGAACGTGATATTTGAAATAGAGGGAGTGAATTTCGCTCGAAAGCCAAGGGATATTGCTACACGATTGCGAGCGTCGTGGTGCGGCAGAGGCCGTGGTACGGCGGGAAGCCCACGCCCACCTCCGCAATCTGACTGTCCGAAGCGAGCGAGCGGAACTCGCCAACGTCGTCGCGGGTGCCGGAGGCGGAGCGGAGCACCTCGGCCAGGCGTGTCTCCTGGCCTCCTCGGTTGACGTAGAGGAGGGCGCGCCCGGTGTCCGCGTCGAGACGCTCCCGCACCCAAGGCATCTCCTGCTTCACATCCTCTGGACGGCCGAGGGACTCCAGGCGCTCGAAGCGCTGGAGGGCATCTGCCACGGCGAACGTCTTGCCGTGGAGGAAACGGCACACCTGGGTGGTGGCTTCATCCAGCACAGCCTCGATGCGGTAGTGGCGGATGCCGGCTTCGGCGTAGCTGCTCACCTGGGTGAAGGAGCGCCCCTGGCCGATGAAGCTGGCCGCCACCGTTTCCCAATAGAAGGGCGCGCGCCCGATGAGCGCGCCGCGCGCGGCCCTCTCCAAGGACGCGGCGATGTCGCTTCTCCCGAGGCCGGCCTGCAGACCCTCGGCCACGAGACGCCGGGCCTCCTCGCCGAAGGCGTCCAGCCGGCGCCCGTACTCGTTCCGAACGAAGTTGCCTTGGGTGCGGACGATGTGTTGGGGAACGCGCCTGTCGACGGCGTTGAAGCGGGCGGCGAGGGCGACGCCCTGCTCGCGCCGGGCGTGGCTGCGGGTGGACGCCACCACCTCCTCGGCCGCGTCGTCGAGGGGGGCCTGGGTGCGAGAAGGGATGACGGCTGTCTGCCGGCCGGCAACCTCCAGGGACTGGGCGACGAGGCGCCTGCGCTGGGTGGCCATCGTCGTCCTCCAATCCACGTCGAGGACGGCCACCGTCTCCCGCATGGCGTCCACGTCCGCGCGCCCGACGGCGCGGCGTAGTCGAGCCGCAAGCAGGGCCACGGCGCGCTCCATGCCCGCAGCGGTGCCGACGTCCAGGCCCTTCGCCACCGGCAACTGGAGGACGTCGCCCAGCAGGGCGTCCGCAAATTCGCGCGCTTCGTGCAAGAGGAGCAGGCCGTCAGCGGGGGCCGTGCACATGGGGGCTTCCTGCGTCACCAACTCCACGGGGCTGCGGCGCCTGGCGCGCACCTCGACGCCAGCCGGGGTGAGGGAGAAGACGACGTCGTGGCTGGCCGCGCACCTGTCACACAGCGCGAAGACGAGCAGGCCGTTGCTCCACAGCGTCGTCGTCTCCTCCAAGGGGCCACGCCTGCGGCACATGCGGCACTCCAGGACACCGCGCTCGGCGTCGGCCTGGGCCTGGAGCACCCACGCTCGCTGAATCTGCTCGGGCGTCATGTGGACTGCCCCGAGAACCAGGTGTCGAGCTCCGCCCGGGGGACAGGGACGTGCTCGGTGTCCATGTACCGGCGTGCGAGCGCCAGGCATCCTTGCGACAGGCGCTCCACCATCTCCGTCATGCGCTCGGGGGCTCTGGTGGCCGTCGTCTGGCTGCGGAAGCGCCAGAAGCGCACGCCCATGTCCGCGAGCACCTTCCGATTCAACAAGAAGTCGAACTCGTCGCGCTCGGGCTGAAACACCGGGTCCTCGGCGAAGCGCAACTGGGCCTCGGCCACGGACCGATTGAAATCTCGCCCATCGCCGCGCAGCAGCGGCGGCAGGCGGAAGGCGCTGCCCACCTTGTCGATGTTGCGCGCGTCATAAGCCTGGAAGAGGGCGTCCTGCTGCTGAGCGTCCGTCAGGGGGCGCAGCTCACATGTCGAGCATGTTCAGAACCGTCAGGCCCTTTCGGGAGCTTCTTGGGGGAGACCGGCTCGGAGTCGGAGTCGCGTTCACGGCATCTCCGCCATTCCTGGCTCCCTCATTCGCGCATTGGCGGGCCGCACCATGTCGAGCACGAGCGGGACGAGGGCCTTGAACGCCATGGCCTGATGGCTCACTCGCTCGTCCATGTCCGCCATGCGGACGACCACGAGTTGGTGCTTTGGAAAGACGAGGAGCTTCTGTCCTCCGGCTCCCATCGCTGCAAAGCCTACGGGCTCTCCCTCTTGCTTCCACTCGTACTGGGCGCGGACCACCTTCGCCTCGAAGGCGGAGAGTTCCTCGTTGCTGCCCAGTCGCTGGATGATGGCCGCGGCGAACGCCTCCTGCGGCATGGGGTGCCCCACCAAGTCCTTCAACTTCGCCAGCTTCTCTGACGAGTAGCCCTTCTCACGAGCCTCGTCCAGCATGGGTTGCACGAGCGTCATCGCGGGCGACTTCTCGTAGATGTGCCACCAGAGTAGCCCACTGGCGGAACCATCAGGATGCGACGACGTGGTGCATTGCTGAACCCAGGTCTGACTCAGGAACCTCTGGGCACGATAGGTGCCCTGCTGAAGCATGACTTGCCCCAGCTTCGCGAAGTCCACCGGGTGTATTTGGAGCCCCGCCATGCCCACTGGGTTCCCGGATGGGTCCTTGTCCCAGCGGAAATCCATGATGCCCAACGGCTCGAAGAGCTTGCGCTGGAGATACACATCCAGCTTCTCGCCCGATGCACGCTCGACGATGCCCGGAAGCAGGTTGACGGCGATGTTGCTGTAGAAGAAGCGGCTGCCTGGAGGATCCACCATCTCGGCGTCTAGTGCATAGCGCACGAAGTCCCGTGCATCGTAGATGCCCATGCCCGAGCGCTCGGCGGCCAGCCCCGAGGTGTGGTTTAGGATGTGGCGCAGCGTCACCTGACTCTTGATGCCGTCCTTCCATTCCGGGAACCAAGTCGAGACGGGCGTGTCCACTGAAGGAATCCTCCCTTCATCGATGAGCATCCCGATAGCCATCGCGACCACACTCTTCGTCGCCGACATGCTTTCGGTTCTGTGGCTTTCTCCTCCGAAGTGCCATTCGCCCACGAGGTCACCGCGGTACATGAGCACCAGGGCCGAAGTGCCAGCCTCTTCAGCGGCCTTGAGCAGGGCCGCGAGCGCAGGCTCAGACAGCCCTGCTGCGCGCGGCGATATCTTGGTCAGGCCGGAGGCTACGCCGCCATCCAACCGGGCCTTGCGCGCGTTCTGGCGTGCTTGTTCGACCAGCGCGTCGTAGCCCGGCAGCTTGCGCACCGGCTCCAACGCTTTGGCCTTGAGCATGCCGCCAGGGTCCGCAAGTCCGTGGCGCACTGCGAGCTCTACCCAGGTGTACGAAGCGCTCGTGTCACCCGCGCGCGCTGCAGTGAATGCAGCGTACCACGCTACCTCCAGATACCGGTGTCCCAGTTCCCAGGTCTGCTTCAACCGTTCGTGTGCTTTCGAATGGTCCCCTGCGTATGACTCCTTCCAAGCCAGATTGATGGCGAAGGTGACCTCTGGCGGGGGCGCTGGCTCGATTCTCTGTGGGGCCACGGCGGTCTGAGGTGCTACCAGCGACCGCGGCGGTGGAGCGGGGGAATGGGTAGGGTGTGACGGAGCAGAAGGGGTGCTCGCACAGGCCAAAAGGGTACAAATCGAGACCATCAGAGGGTGGCGCATCATTGAAGTATAGAGTGCTGATCTGCCCCCGTTCTTCGGACCATGCGTTACGAGAGTCCCGCGGCGCTGCTGATACCGTGCTCGGGGGATGATGCGGCGGGGTCGGCATGGGCACGGCGAGCTCCGACCTCCGCGGATGTCTTGTCGCCCAGACTGCTGTGCGGACGCTTCTCGTTGTAGTCGTACCGCCACGCCTCAATGCGGACGACGGCCTCCCTCCTGTTGGCAAACCACTCCGCGGACAGGCACTCGTCGCGAAAGCGGCCGTTGAAGCTCTCGTTGGTACCGTTCTGCCAGGGCTTGCCCAGGTCGCTGTAGGCCGTCTGGATGCCGCTGACCTCCAGTCGCCCTCGCAGGGCCTTGGCGATGAACTCCGGGCCGTTGTCGCTTCTGAGGTACTTCGGCGGACTTGACGCCCTCGGGCTTCGGCTGCCGCGCCCGTCCGAGCCGAAGGCGCTTTCTCGGCCTCCTTCGAGTGAGAGCCAGCCCCTCCTTCCTCCAGGGCCGATGCACCCGCTTCACGTTGACCATAAGCCCTTCGCGCCGCAGCAGCGCCCAGGCCCGCCGGTAGCGCCGCGCGTTCTCCTTCTCCAACTCCTTGAGCCGTGTCGCGTCGCCTGCCTCCATGCCGCCGAACTTCTGCCGCCACCGGTAGAGCGTCTGCTCGGCGACGCCGTGCTTCCGGGCCACCTCCACCACGCTGGCGCCAGGGGCCTCCGCCTCCCGCAGGATGCGGACCATCTGCTCCGCGGTAAACCTGCTCTTCCTCACGACCGGCCTACCTCCTGGCCGCGAGGACGCTCTCACTCTTCAACTGGTCCGAAAATTGGGGAGCAGACCACCCGAATGAAGCCCTGCGCGAACTCGTTCTCGGTAGTCTCTCTAGTACTACCCGGTCAGATGAATCGGGCGCGGTCGCCCCGTGTTGACGGAGCATGACGCCTGCCCAGTTACGCAAGCTTGACCGGGAGCTGAGCGAGTTCCTGGACTCGATGACGGAGGGAATGGGCCGGACCGAGAGACGTCGCGCGCTCGGCGGCTACCTCACCGGACTGCTGCTCGACGGAGAACGCAAGAGCATCGAGCCCATGGCGGCCCGGCTCGTCGGAGCGCCCGAGCAGACAGAAGCCATGCGTCAGCGGCTTCAGCAGTGCGTGTCCGGCGCGGCTTGGGACGACTCCGAAATGCGACGACGCCTGGCGCGGAAATTCGAGCGCGAGCTGCCGGGCCTGGAGGCCCTCGTCATTGACGACACGGGCTTCCCAAAGAAGGGCGTGCATTCGGTGGGGGTGGCGCGCCAGTACTCGGGCACCCTGGGGCGGACGGAGAACTGCCAGGTGGCTGTCAGCCTGCATGTTGCTGGAGAGAAGGGCAGCGGCTGCATCGCCATGCAGCTGTACCTACCTGAGGAGTGGACGCGCAGCAGGAAGCGCTGCAAGGCCGCGGGTGTCCCGTCTGGAGTGAAGTTTCAGAAGAAGTGGCGGATAGCGCTGAGCCAGCTGGATGACGCCCTGGCGTGGGGCGTGCGCCGGCACCTCGTCCTGGCCGATGCCGGGTACGGCGACGCGCGAGAGTTCCGCGACGGCGTGCGCGAGCGGGGGCTGCATTACCTGATGGGCGTGCAGGGCTCGCACAAGGTGTGGCCGCCCGGCGCCAAGCCGCGCAAGCCCGAGAGGGAGCCGGGCCAGAACGGGCGCCCGCGCACGCGCTACGTGGCCGAGGGCGTGCAGCCCTGGGCCATCGAGGAGTTGGCGCGTCAACTTCCCAAGGAGGAATTCCAGACAGTCTCTTGGCGTGAGGGCAGTCGGGGCGAGCAGTCCTCCCGCTTCGCCGCCGTGCGCGTGCGGACGGCGGAGCGGCACGTCCAGCGAGCTGCGCCGAGTGAAGAGGTGTGGCTGCTCATCGAGTGGCCCCAGGAGGAGAAGGCGCCGTCGAAGTACTCGCTCTGCTCGCTGCCCGCGAACACGCCGCTCAAGGAGTTGGTGCGCTTGTCCAAGCTGCGCTGGAGAGTGGAGCGCGACTACCAGGAACTCAAAGGCGAGGTGGGGCTTGACCACTTCGAGGGGCGAGGGTGGCGAGGCTTCCACCACCACGCCACCCTCTGCATGGTCGCCCACGGATTTCTCGCGCTCCGCCGAGCGCTTTTCCCCCCGGAGGAGAACACGCTGGACGCTGCCCGAGGTGCGCCGCCGCCTTCAGTACCTGCTGCTGCGCCGCATCGGCCACTGCCCCCTCTGCCTGCGCCATATCAGCGCCCGCGCACCTCCTCGGGGGCCGTCACGCATGTGACCGGGTAGTACTAGAGAACGCGACAGAAAACACGAGAAACATCTTGGGTTACGCGACATCGCGAACATTCGGGGGCCGACTTACTCGACGTGAACAGCGGCCTCACGGCTGCTGAGCGTCAACTCCGTTTGAAATCGCCGCCGCCGAGGCCACCGACCTTCTTCAGGAGGTTGTTATCCGCAACGGTGAAGAGCAGGAATCCATGGTTGCCTGTATTGCCTCCATCGGGGTCCCCCCACGTGATGCTGACCATGTTGTGCTGCTCATCGAAACTCCCGAACCCGATGTTGCTCCATCCAGCTGACTTGTTCTCACCGCGCCAGAAGATGACAGTCCCTACCTGGAGGATCTTGTACGTTCCTCCATCCGGACCCTGATTCAACCACGTTCCAGTCAGATTGGTAGCCATGCGCTTTTCTCCATGATTCTTGGGTGATGGTTGATTGCCGAGGTTGGTTGTTGCGCGAGGAGGCTTTGCACGTACGGTGCCAGGCTGGCGCGTCGGCGGACTTCAGCGGTGGCGGCCGGGAGTCATGAAGAGGGGATGGGGCTGGCCACGTCGCGTGTTGACGCAAGACGCGACCGCGATGGGCGGTCTCCTTTTGTCACTTGAACTCATGTGTGCTGTTTGGTTGTGAGGCATTGCTAACCTCGGAATCTGGCACCTTAGCAATTTCAGTCATTTAGGGCCTGTGGGTGGCCGCTGGCGGTCATCGCGCTCTGCGCGGCTTCCCAAGCAAAGGACTTGCTGCCATGAAATGAGGGGATGATTTTGTGCCGGGGACGGACACTCGTTCGGACGTGTGAAGATTTCCACCAGGCCCGGTGTGTAGGATTGACGTGTCAGCCTCGCCGCTGACATGTCAATCGCATGTGCCAAGATGCTTCACGGCGACCCGACCAGGGGACGGGCTGATGGCGCGTTGTGGTGCCGAGGGGCTACTCGGGAGCGGGTCGTGTTCCTGTCAGTGTGTCGTTGGCGAGCAGAGACGAAGAGGAAAGGGGAGGCTCCTGGGGGGACAACCCGAGATGGGTCGAGCCTCCTGGTGAGCGTCAAGGTAGAGGTCGCGTGAGAGGGGGCAGCCGATGGGCTTCATCGCCGTAACCGTCCGGCGAGCGACGTGTCGAGAGCCCTTGAAGGGGGTAACCGACCGACGGTCGGCGTGCAGCGGGTGCACGCATCCGCTCACGCAGCGTGGTAGCCGCGCACATGAGTGCCTGACCGCAGAGGTTTGCGTGGATTCAGGATGAGTCGGGTGCGGAGGCGGAGGACGGGCGCCAGCGGTGCGGCAGCAGTTCGTCCAAACGGGCCGCGGGGTGGGTCCCAAGCCGCACAGCCGCTCCTGGATGTCCACGACGAGCAGCGCGGCCTGGTCCTGCTTGAGGCGGAACGTGGGCATGGGGCTTCTCCTTGAGAGGCCCCATGGAGACGCGAACGCCGCGCGCCCGTCGAGCACGGGACGCGCGGCGCGCCGCACGGGTGGGCGTTCCGGCCCGGGCGAGCGTCATGCTCCCGCCCTGGGCCGCGCCGTGCTCAGGGCGCCACGTATACGCGCGCCACCACCTCGGTCGTGTTGCCCGCGGCGTCCGTGGCCCGGACGTGGACGAGCGACCAGTCGCGGTTCATCAGGTTCACCGTGTGCCGCAGCACGTTGCTGCCCGCGGGCACGTCCTCCATCACGGTCCCCTGGGTCACCACCGTGGCGGGGCTGGCGTCCTGCTGCTGGATGACCATCGTGACGACCGGGTCGGGGTTGGTCTCCTGCTCGGTGGGCGACAGGATGACGAGCACCGGCGGCGTGAAGTCCGCGGACACCGTCTGCTCGCGCCACGTCACGTGCCCCAGCGCGTCCACGACGGTCAGCCGGACCGCGTGCGTCCCCTCCGTGAGGTGAAGCTGGGTGGAGACGTAGCCGCCGCCCGCGTCGGGCATGACGGGGATGGGCGCGCCGCCATCCACGGTGAAGTACGCGGAGACGATGCCCGTGCTGCTGCGGCCCGCGGTGGCCCAGCCGCACGCCTTGATAGAGGTCTCCTTCGTGTAGCGGGGCAGGCCGCACATCGTGAGCTCCGACGCCCAGCCGAGCACCACCTGCGCGCTGTCGGTGGCAGTCGCGGTGCCGTCATTGGCGGTCAGCGACACGGTGACGGTGCCGGCCCCGTCACACTGGATGCTCGAGACCGGGGCTGAAGGCGACCCGAAGGTGCAGTGCACGCCCGGGGGCGCCACATAGCTCCAGGCATAGGTGAGCGGGTCGCCATCCGGGTCCGAGGCCGAGCCCCGCAGCGTCAACTGCTGGGAGGCCATGCCCTCCAGGTCGGGCCCGGCGTCCACGATGGGCGGGGCATTGGGCTTCGTCCAGGTCACCAGCACGTGGTCGGTCACCAAGCCGATGCTCGCGGTCACCGCATCCTCGCCGGGTGCGGTGCCCTCGAAGCAGAACTCTGCCTGCCCGTCGGCGGTGGTGTTCACGGAGGCCAAGGCGGAGTTCACTCCGGACGAAGCGAAGTCCACTCGCACGCCCGCTAGCGGCCGGTCCGCGGCGTCCCGGACCGTGGCCGTCACGCAGAAGAGGTCCCCCACGACGGCGACGCCCCCTCTGGGCGACAGCGTGAGCTTGCTCACCTCCGCCACGGGCGCCAGGGCCATTCCTCCCGGGTAGCCATAGGAGTCGTAGGCATCGAACCCATAGAGCATGACGCCGAAGGGCTGCGGCGCGGACAGGCGGTGCGCCCCCATCGTGACGGGGAGCTGGGCCCCCGAGAAGCCGCTGGTCCCGATGGCCTGGAACTGGCTCGCCGGGATGAGCGCCCCGTCCAGCATCACCTCGGCCACGACGTCGTTGGGGACCACGATGTTGGCGAAGTTGCTGCGGAACCCCGAGCTCGGAGTGGTGACGGTGTACTGGGCGGCGAATTGCTCGAAGGGCGGCACCAACATCATGAACGGGTCGGACGGGATGCCATCGAAGCCAGAGCCATTGGAGTACTGCGTCACGAGGATGGGCTCGTTGGCGGTGATGGTCGCCGAGCCCTGGATGTTCGTCTGGAACACCTTTCCGCGCTGGAGCTGTGCCACCACCGCGCCGTTGACGCTCACCTGCGTGCCGTCCCTGGCGGCCGCGAAGCGGAAGGTGTCCCCGCCGAGGCGTGTGGCCAGCGGCACGGTCACGAAGCGCCGCCCCCACGTCGAGGTCGGGGGGAGCTGCTCCACCAAGTAGTCACAGGCGATCGTGGTGCCATCCGGGATGTTGGCGCACTGATGCCCGCCGAAGACCGCCACCGGGCGCGTGGCATGAACGAGCGTTCCGGAGACGTCCGAGGGCGCGGCCCCCGTGCTGCGAAGCTGGTACGCTTGCCCCTTATTCAGCGCCACGTGGAAGGGCACTCCCGCGGCGTGGTTACCCACCACACTTGCGGGGGTGATGGTCACCTCCGTCGCGTCCTCCGTGGCCACGACGGAGAACTGCGAGCCGTTGACGACGTTGACGTTCGGATAGGCCTGTACCACGTAGTCCGTGCCCAGGCTCGCGGTGGGCAGGCCCAGGAACGCATCCGTCGTTTGCAGGAGCCGGTTGAGCCCATACACGGAGATGTCCGCGCCCGCGGTGACGAGGATGCCCTTGGGCTCCACGCCATCCACGGCCACCTGTGCCACCGAGGAGGGCAGCGCCACCGCCGTCACCTGCCCCGGCGTCACCGAGAAGTCGAAGGACAGCCCCTGCCCCGGAACGCGAACCTGCCCCGTCGTCGCCGTGTCACCGGCGATGAACAACGTGAGCACCGCATCGACCTGGTAGTTCCCCGGGAAGGCCAGCCAGAATTCGCGGCCCCGACTGGCCGCCTTGCTCAGGCCGTGCACGCGCGCATCGTCCTTGCCCGCGAGCCCTTCTGGAGCCCGGTCCCGAGAGGACTCCTCCACACAGCCCATCATCAAACTGCTGACCGCAGCCGCCAGGGCCAGACCGGCCTTCATCCGCATGAGCACACAACCTCCTCTGTTTCCTTGGTTGAACGACTGTTCACTTCTGTGCAGGTATGACGAAAAATTACCAACAGGCAAAACGCCCGGGCGCTCCTCGGGAAACGCGGCCTGGGAGGCCAGGGGACCGTTCACGGCCTCCTCTGGACCCAGGTCCTTCACGCGCACCGTGCCAGCGGCCCCGGGAGCTCGCGCGGGACAGCAGAGGAGGATGTGTCCGAACCTCAATGTTGCGTAGTGCCCTGGGTGCTTCCGACTCCGCCTCGCCGACCCAGGCAGAACGATGACTGCGCGCCTCGCTCGCCTTGGCGCACTGCCGAACGCAGCCTTGGCGCGCGCATGACGCAGCGACCGAATTTTGGATAGGTCAGGTATTAGGGATGAGCCGAGAGGACAATCGAGAACGGATACCGGTCCTCGTCTCGGAGGTCCGGGTCATAGGGCCCCGTGGGCAGGACGGTGACGATGAGCGTCCGCGTCGAGTCCGCAGCGAAGTGCAGGGGCTTCGGACCCGACGAGAGGTCCAGCGTCTCGCCATCAGAGTTGGGCGTCAATCCAGGCACTGCTTGAACGACACAGCGACGGCGTGCGTCGGCTGGGGCCTCCAGAGACACGTAGAGGGCGTTCGGAGTGCTGGCTCCGGTCCGCAGCGACAAGTAGCTGGTGCCCAGCATCATCGGCGCATCCTCCGTGACACGATTAGAACTGCGGCACTCCGCCCGCAGACCACACGGACACGATTTGCTTGGGAAGAGCCCACATGCTACCGAGGTCGAGTTCGTCGTCCCCGGCATAGCCCTTCTCCAACGCGGTCAAGAGGCGCGTGAATCCGGTGGTGAGCTGCTGCTGCGCGGCCGCGAGCCCACTGCTCTCCGTGGTGGGATAGGTCTTCAGCGGGCCGCCGAACTTCAGCATTGCCTGCACCATCCGGAACCGCGCGAAATGGCTGAACTGATTCTCTAGGTCGTTGGCATCCTCGGGGCGGAGCTCTGAGTCGATGACGGGTCCCAGGTTGCCCTCGCCCTGCCCGACGATGGCCTGGAGCACCTCATTCGCCTGTTTCAGCGCGGTGCGGCTGTCACCGCCGATGGTGCTGCTGAACCTGGTGTAGTCGTCGCTTTTATATTGCGGGTTGGCGAATTCGCTCTTCTGCCGGTGGTCCGCGTCGGGCTGGTAGAGTTCGTTCCAGCGCTGATTGATGCCTTGCTCGATGGCCTTGTAGAACTGACCGATGGAATCGTAGGCATCTTGCGGCCCGTTCGGCGCGCCATCGCTCTTGGGCTCGGGGGTCTCGATGGCGGCCAGGAGGGACATTTGCTCAGGGTTCACCGGCCCGAGCTTCACGGGCTTGTTGACCGCGATCCAGGACGGGAACCTGTCGTACCGCGGCGCCCATTCGCCCGTGAACTTCGGCGAGTATCCCTTGGGGTTCTTCTTTCCGCGAACGGTCACCTGCTGGGGTGGGACCTGAGCGTTCGTGCCGGGAACCTGCAAGGAATAGGCGGCCGTCAGATAGAGGGGGATGGTCCACAGCTCCAAGTAGACGGCTTTCTGGAGATGCTCGAGGAGGGCCGCGTCGGTCCAGGTCTTGTCTTGCACAGGGAACTCTGAGGTTGCTGCGAGGTGCCGTGGATGGATGCTCCGGCGACGGGAGCAATGTTCGCGCCAGGGCTTGCGGAAGAACGGCTCCAGTCATTTCAGCTCCTTGCGGTGATGCCAGGCTCCGGGTGCCAGGGGAACCCGTGTCGCTGACACGTCAGTGACGGAGGCTGACGTGTCCGCCAACTTTGCGCTGGGCGTGGTGAGAAGCCTGCGGGCGGCCAGGCCGTGCTCGCCCGCCGCGCTCACAACCAGGCGGAAGTGTTCGTCCCTCGCCTTCGTGCGCGCCTCGCTCACCCGCATTGACGCGCTGCCTGACGCAGTCTCAACGCACGCATGCCGCAGCTACCGAACTTGGGGAAAGGATACCGGCGGCACGTCGGGCGTGAGCGATGGCGTCTTCTGTGTCCCGACCACCTGCAAGGACGGCATCAAGACCGGGGGCGAGACCGACGTGGATTGCGGCGGGCCCGTCTGTGCGCGCTGTGGGAAGGGCAAGAGGTGTCACCAGCAGAGCGACTGCGACGTGGGCTTGACGTGTGACACGTCCACCTCGCCCCGCCGATGCGTGGCGTTCACCTGCGACGCGGGCAAGTACCTTGCCAATGACGTCTGTGTCGACGTGGGGAGCGGCTACTGGTCTCCCGCGAACTCCAACGAGCGCCGTGCCTGCACGAACGCGCCCGCGAACGCGGAGTATACGAGTCCGGCGGCGACCCAGGCCGACTGTCCCTGGACGTGCAAGGCAGGTTACCGGCGCGACTCCACGGGCACGAAGTGCGTGGAAAGCAGCACGGCCCAGTTGCTCACGTGCGCGGCGGACGAAGTGGCAGCCGGCATCCACGGAAGGGCGGGCGCCTGGCTGGACGCGCTGGGGATGCGCTGTGCCCGCTCCGACTCCGGAACCATCATCGGCGCCGCGACGAGCGCCACCGCGATTGGTGGCTCGGGGGGCACGGCCTTCACCCGGGACTGCGGGCCGGGCGCCGTCCTTCACGAAGTCACTGGCATCAATGGTTGGGCGAAGGCCCCTGTGAATCAGTCCAGGTGGAGTGAAATCAACCTCTCGACGATAGAGGTGTCGTGCAGGAACCTCCAGACAGGCGAGATCAACTCGCTGACCAAGGTGGGGGGGAGTAGCTCCTGCATCCTGGGGAAGGAGACGTACTCCTTCCAATGTGGCGGCAATGGCCTTGTTCGAGGCTTCGTGGTGGATAGCGCGAACACCTCCACGTACGTCGGCTACATGCTCGACCTGAGTTGCCGCTAGGCACCCTCCGCTCGTCTCCGTCTCCACCTGAGCCAGAGTCCCAGCCCGGTGTCCGCGCCTCCCAGCCCCTCCAGCAGGAGGCAGGGAGGCCGGGGGCTGGCCAGGGCGTGGCTCGTGGAGCGGACATGTCGCTCGCGAACGTGAGGGAGCTGTGGTCGTACCAGGGGCATGGCGCCCCCATCCAGAAACCGTGCCAGCAAATCGTCGTGCTTCACATGGTATATTGAAAACTTCGCCCTCCTTGACTGGTGGATGGAGGGCGCTTTGATCTCAGGAGGGCCGACCCCTCGCGGCAAGCCCACTCGTTCCACCAGTGTTTGACTTTTATAGGGAGATTTATTTCAAATGTTGAATCAAACTCCAGAATATCAATCCTGTCTCCAGAGTTCAGAGAAGGTCTCCTGGCGTCTTGATGACCTGTTGCCCAAGGACACGGTCCTGGATTTCAGCCACCGGTTCCTTTCGGATGCGCTGACGGGCGCGGAAGCCATTCCCTTCCTGAACGCTGAGGAGCGGCTGATGCTGAATCACATCCGCTCCAACAGCTATGCGCACCTGTTCCTGTTCCTGGAGGAGTACGCCGTGGCCCTGGCCGCCCAGCGCGCCAGCCTGGAGCTGCACGGGAACGCGACGCACATGCGCGCGCTCCTTCGCTTCACGGAGGAGGAGCTGAAGCACCAGCAGCTCTTCGCGCGCTTTACCGGCGCGTTCGCCCGGGGGTTCAAAGTTGTCCCGGCCCTGCTCGACAACCACGTCGAGGTGGCACGGGCCATCATGGCGAAGTCGAACCTGGGGGTGCTCATTTTCAACCTGCACCTGGAGCTGATGACGCAGCAGCACTATCTGGAGACGGTCCGCGGAAACAAGACCGAGACGCTGGATCCGCTGTTCTGCAACCTGCTCAAGCACCACTGGCTCGAAGAGGCGCAGCACACCCGGCTGGACTTCCTGGAGGCGCAGAAGATCCTCGCCCGGGAACCCGATACCCTGGACGCGGCCCTCACGGAGTACGCGGAGTTGCTCCAGGCGCTGCGGGGGACGTTGAACGCCCAGCTCGCGCTCGATCTCCAGACGCTGGAGAAGGCGGTGGGGCGCACGTTCACCCCGGAGGAACACAAGCACCTGTCCGAGTCCCAGGAGCGTTCGTATGTCTGGGGTTTCATCGGAATGGGGATGAAGGCGCCCCTCTTCCTCTCACGCCTGCGCGCGCTCTCCCCCATCGCCGAGCAGCGCGTCCTGGAGTTGGCGCCGACGTATTACTGTGATTGAGGGCGGGCTCCGGGACCGCCGCCTCGCCGTGCCGGTCCGGACGGGCCGCCCTTCTTCCGAGGTTGGCCTCGTCTGGCGCGGCGCGGTGGCGCACCAAGCGCGCGGGTGCATCAAGCGCCAGTGCCATGGGCCCTGGCTGTCCCTCGCCCGCTGGCACTGGGCCTCCCAATATCCTTCGAATCATGCTGCTGCGCACAGCGATGCCGACATGCAGCTCGCGAAATTCCCCAAGTTCGGTCGCGACGATGCGACATGGACCCGGGACGAGTTCGATAAGATTTATGAGCTGTTCTGGCTGAACATCTTCGGCCCGAAGTTGGTGGAGTCCGTAGGCCGGGAGCGGATGCTCTCGACGCCTGCACACCTCGTGGAGGAACTGCCCAATGGTTCCGTTCTCCTGGTGCTGCGGCCCACGGCCGCAGACTTCGACAGCGACGAGGCGCGCGTGGCCCAAGCCCGCGCCCTTGTCCACCTACGGCCAGACCTCGACTTCGACACGGTGCTTCGAACGCTGAGGGAGCGCAGCGCCGCACTCGTACCCATCGAGCCGCGCTTCCACCCTGACGTGGCGCCGCTCCTTGCTCGGCTTCCGGACGAGTTCTCCCTGGGCAACAGGCAGCGAAAGATCGCCGAACTCAATGCCTTCCGACCGCCCGAGCCGGAAGAGTGGCTCCCGGTCGCCTTGCCGTCCGACGTGGAGAACCCGGAGCGCGTTCGCAGCCACTATGAAGACCTGTCAGAGGGCCTCGTGGCTGTGCTTCACACGGATGTGCCCTCCATCATGGAGGAGACCCAGGTACGCGTGGGCAAGCGCGTCTGGCTGCCCTTCCTCCGTGCGCGCCGGTACATGCAGTCGCGCGAGTCGCTCTTGGCGTATTCGCTCACCCAGTTCTTCAAGGAGGCGGAGCGGTACCGGCCCTGACTCGGAGCTGCTGCTCGTCGCGCGCCAAGCGGTGTCGGTTGGCGCGCTGGGGGCACAGGCGCAGTCTGCCAACGTTTGCCGAATTGAATCCGCCTCTCTTGGGGCTGACGGCTGCTTTCGTCGCGGTAATTGCCCCACCGGCGCCTCGCTCACTCGCCTTGACGCGGCCTGGATGCGCTCAGGATGCAGCGACCGAATATCGGGTAGGCACAGGTCGGTTCACGCAACGTCCAGCCAGAGCGCGGCACCTGCACGGTCTGACGAGACGCTTACCGCGCCCGGGCCAACCTCCAGGCCTTCCCCGATCGCGAGTTCGAGGGTGGGCTCACTTCCAACCGCAGCGATCCGCAGTCGTGACGTCATCGCGAGCAGATAGCCTTGGCGCGCCCGGTCGACGATAAAAGTCTCCTCGCTACCCGGAACGAGATCCACCCACCACAATCGCGCATCGGCTCGGAGCGGCATTTCGGGATCGCCCGCCAGCAACTGGCGACCTTGGCCCGTGAGCTCGCGAGTGAAGTACGCGGGCGCCCCGCCGAACGTGTTCGGCTGAAACCAAATCTGCAGCATTCGCGTCGGCTGGTCGGTGTCGTTGCCTTCGGCGTGGACGATTCCGCTGCGTGCAGAGATCAACTGAGCGGACCTGGGTCCGAGGGTCACGCCGTGCGCCTGGTCACCGTGATGCGACAATGATCCGTCGACTACGACGCTGAGAATATCCATCTCGCGATGCGGGTGGATTGGGAAGCGCGAGTGCGGCGCGAACGTCGCGTCAGCGAGCACGAGAACGGGTCCCATGCGTCGCCCTTCTCCTGCCCTTGGGCCCACCGTCGCGACGAAGTGATCTCGAAGCGAGAGCCACGACAGCGTGGTGGTGGGAAGAGATTCGATGGTGCGATGAACGAGGTGGGGCATCGATTGTCTCCTAGGCCGAAAGCATCCGGACAGCGCGAGGGCGCCGCCCCCGATCAGGACGGCGCGCTTGGACAACGTCACGCCTTGATTCCGAAGGGGGCGTTGATCACGTAGCACCATCCCTCGTCTGCCCCGCGCCGCATGACGTCCGACTTCATCGTAGTTCTCCTGGGTCCGTCGTCGAATGACGGTACCCACGATGAATAGTTGTTTTCGACGCGATTGATGACTCCGCGTCTTTGCACATATCATGTGCGTTCATGCACATGTCGTGGGACGAGATCCAGACCATCGAGGCACTGGTACGAACGGGCAGCGTCGAGGCAGCCGGGCGCGAGCTCTTGCTGCGACACTCGTCGGTGTCCCGCCGCATCGCTGGACTCGAAGCGCGGTACGGGGCGGTGCTGTTCGTGCGCGGCTCGCGGCTTGTGCCGACCCCGCTGGCGGCGGAAATCGCGCTCCGCGCCGGATCGATGCGAACCCAAGCAACCGAGGTGGCGGGTCTGTTGACCGCGGAGCAGCGGGGACGGCAGCAGCGAGTGGTGATTACGACGAGCGACGTCCTGGCTCCGCTCTTGTTTCTGGCGCTGTCCACCATCTCACCGACGCAATCCGTGGAAGTACTGGTGAGCGACCAGGAGATGGCTCTGGTGCCGGGACGCGTCGACCTCGCGCTTCGTCCGAAGCACGAACCGGGTGGCGCGCTACGTGGACGTCGGCTTGGACGGTTGCGGATCGGGGTCTATCGAAGGTCCAGCGGGACGGCGAACTGGATACTTCCGAGCTCGGCCCTCCGCGCCAAGACCTCGATGCAGTGGTGGCGCTTTGTTCCGAAGGAGGCACCCGAAGCCGTTCTGTGTGACTCGCTGCTCGGGATTCGAGATGCCTGCTGTGCCGGACTCGGACTCGCGGCATTTCCGAGCTTTCTCGCTCATGGAGACCCTCGGCTCCGATTGGAGAGAGAGCTCGAAGGAGGACCTCCGCTCTGGCTCCTCGCGCCGGCTGCTCGCGAGGGGGCAAGGGGCCTCAAGGGGACGCAGGACGCCCTCTTCCGGGCCCTGCGCGCGACCGAAGGGGCCTTCGCGAAGTAGGGTCAGCGGGCCACGGCACGTCGGTACCAACGCTCGGCGAAGATGAAGTCCCGCATTCGTCATGGCTGTGCCTACCCAAAATTCGGTCGCTGCGTCACGGGTGCGTCAAAACGCACGCCATGACGGGGCGCAACAGGTCCAACGGACCGTCGGGCCCTCTCTCATTCATGACGGGTGCGGAACTTCGCCCGGGCCAGTGCCCTTGATGCCGCCGCTATCCTCATGGAGGGCGCACCTGTGGCTACCGACGGGGCGCAGCAGGAATCTGGCTTGCCTGCTACGGCCAGTAAGAACGGCAGGATGCGGGTATTCGTAAAGGCGCTGGCCGAGGCGATACGCTCGGCCCTGCGGAGCCGTTCGGAGCTGGTGCTGGAGAACCTGGCTCTTCGCCAGCAGCTCGCAGTCTTCTGTGAGAAGCGCCCATCCCCGAGGCTTGCCCGGGGCGACCGCCTCTTCTGGGGCGTTCTCCAACGCCTCTGGAAGGGTTGGCGGAGGCCACTGTGCTTGGTGCAGCCGGCGACAGTGGTGAAGTGGCATCGGATGGGCTTTCGGCTCTTCTGGCGCTGGAAGTCCCGGAGTCGGGTGGGGCGGCCTCGGACAACTCCACTGGGGATGGACGTAGGCCAGACAATGGTCGCTCGGTACGTGCCCAGACCGAGAAGGGGAGCGCCGAACCCATCGCCCTCATGGCGAAGCTTCTTGCGCTTGCATCTGGCGGAGTCTGCGGGGATGGACTTCTTTGTCATTCCCACCGCGACGTTCGGAGTTCTGCTGGGATTCGTGGTGGTGAGTCACCGGGACAGGCGAATCCTCCACCTCAACGTGACAGCGCACCCGCCGGAGGAATGGACGAAGCAGCAGTTGCGAGAGGCCTTCCCTTGGGCCAGCGCTCCGCGGTATTTGCACCGAGATAGGGACAAGCTCTACACCGAAGGGGTTCGTGCCACTCTCACCCATCTTGGGGCTCGCGAGGTGCCGAGTTCAGCACGTTGTCCGTGGCAGAATCCCTATGCGGAGAGAGTCATCGGATCGATTCGCAGGGAACTGCTGGACCATGTCGTCGTCTTGCACGAGTCCCACGCTCGGCGCCTGCTGCGCGAGTACCAGCGTTACTACAATGCGAGCCGGACGCACCTGTCGCTCGGTAACACTCTCACGGACCTGCGCCTGCCTCACCATCCTGCCTACCTTCGCAGGAAGGGAGGGGGGCCACACGCAGGCAGAGAGGCGTTGAGACGTCTGGTCCGGGCGTAATTCCGACCTCAATCAAGCAGGAGAGAGGTCCCGGCGACTCGTCGTGCGCATCGCTCACCGTCATGACGCGCGTTTTGACGCAGCGACCGAATTTTGGGTAGGCACAAGGGGTCCGCGCGAGTCTTGCGCGTGCGGCCCCTCCCTACACCTTCTTGGCCTTGGGCGCGCGCCTGGTCGTGGGGGAGGGCTTGGGCGCAGCACGTGGGGCCGGAGCCGCCGCGGGCGCCTGAGCCGCCGAGAGCTGCTGTCGCGCACGGGAGCTGAAGTTGGGGTTGGTCGTCCACCAGTCCAGGCCCATCTCCTGCGCCCGCTCCACCGAGCAGATGATCAGTCGGATCTGGATGGTCAGCAGCTCGACGTTCGTCAGATTGATCTTGATGTCCCCGGTGATGACGATGCCCTTGTCCAGCACCCGCTCGAGGATGTCGGCCACGGAGCTGCCGCGGGTCGAGGTGGGCGGGTAGTGTCGCTGAGGGGGCGTCGTCACGGGATCGTCGATTTGGGCCATGGCTCCTCGCTCTCTGTCCGCTGCTCGGCCAGCCTCACAGCGTCGTGCCCAGCGGCCCGAGGTCCAGATTCAGGTCCTCGTCCGTCAGGTGGAATTGCTTCTTCAAGTCATCCATCTGCTCCTGCAGGCGCAGGAAGGTGACGCCCAGCCGCTCAATCTGCTCCTCGCTCAGTGAGCCGGCGTCGATCCGTCGCAGCGCCTGCCTCTCCAGCAGCTGGCGGATGAGCTCGACGACGGCGAGCACCAGCCGCACCAGTCCGGCCTGGACGTTCTCCTCGTCCAGTTCCAGCTTGGGCGGCTTCGTCGGCTCCAACGCTCGGGCGAGCTCCTCCACCGCCTGTGGTGCGCCCTCGACTGCCATGGTTCACCCCGTCTCCCATCCCGCGCGTGGGCGGGTCCTCCACCCGCCTCACTGCAAGCGCTGCGGATGTTCGGGAAGGGTGCCCACCTCCAGCGCCGTCTCCACCGAGGTCAACAGCAGCCGCAGGCCCAGGTAGATGAGGTCCACGTCGGCCACCGAAATCACCAGGTCACCGCTGATGACCACGCCCTTGTTGAGCACCCGGTCCAGCAACTCCAACACCGAGGCGCGCTCCTGCTGTGCCTCGGGTGTCGTCGCCTGCCCGTTCATCTGTTCTCACCTCCAGGGCCTGTTTCAGGAGTCGCAGGCCCTGCCCCTTCCTGTGCTTCCTTCAACGCGTCCAGGCGGTCGAGCAGCTGCGACTCCTGCTCGTCGAACTGCTCCTCCGTGATCTCGCCGCGCTCGAGCTCCCGGTACAGGTCGCTCAGGCGGGTGCGGAGGTCGGTCTGCTCCTTGGCCTGTTCGTCCTGCACGGCCTTGTGCACCGAGCGGAAGATCCACGAGATGCTCCGGGCAGGGGCCATCAGGATGTCGTCCAGGATGATCAAGGTGCCCCCTGCGCTGCCTCTTCCACCTCTTCGAAGTGGATTCGCAGCTGGGTGAAGTTGTACGGCGGCCAGGGGCCGGTCACGTCCACCTGGAAGTTCTCGGGCAGCGTCGCGCCCAGCTTCTCCACGGTCGCGTTGAAGGCGTCGACCTTCTTTTGTGGCACCAGCGCGGCCAGATTCACCACCTCCGACTCATTGCGCGGCTCGTTGACCACGGTCTGCCTGGCCACGGACTCGATTCCATCGAGCACCTTGTCGGCGGTCGCCTCACGGAAGCCGTTGAGCAGGTCGACGAAGTACTTCCCCAGCTCGATCTTCTCTTCGCGCGACGGTTCCCCCTCGCGGTAGAGGTCGTCCCGCATCGCCTTGAGCTCGGGGAAGGCGTTGACGTAGTACCCGAACGCATTGGGGGCGCTCAGCCGGATCCGAAGGCCCATCTCCACATTCCCACTCACCGCACGGAGTTGCGTGAGGAAGTCGTTCGCGTGCTCGGCCAGCAGGTTCCGGACCTCCCGTTCGCTGCCGGCAATGATGCCGAACGCGACCGGCAGCATCGGCGCCTGGTCCATCACCTGGCCCAGCACTGCGCTGTGGGTGCTGAGGTGTTTACGCTCCGGCCGAAGCGACTGCTGCTCGATATTGCTGACGATGGCCGCCAGCTTTCCGGACGTCACCGGGTGCACGTCTGCCCCCTGGATGCCGGGAGTGTCGAGGTTCAGCGAGTCGACCACCTCTATCGGAACCACCGCGTACAGGTAGCGTCCCTCCGGGGTGGACTTCTCGTGTCGAGTCTTGGCGCGTGGCATGACGTTGTCCTGTCCTGTTCAGGTGGAGATTCAGACCGCGACAGGCGCAGCCGCAGCGGCGGTGAGGCCGATGGCGTCGGCGTACTTGAGGTAGGTCTCGATCGAAGCGATCACGACGCGTGCCTCGATAGAGAGCACCTCGATGCCGACCAGCGAGACCTTCACCCAGGCATCGACCACGATTCCCTTGTCCAGGATCCGGTCGATGACGTCGGCCGTCGAGGACGTCCCGGTAGAAGTTGAGACGTTTGCCATGACGTATTCATCCTTTCTCTTGGAGGTGCTCCAGCTCGGCGAGGGCTGCGACGGCAGGCTTTGCCAGGTCTGCCACGAAGCCGTAGGGGGGCCACGGGCCGCTGCACATCACATTGCCGGGGCAGTCTTTCTGGAAGCGAAGGAAGGCCCGCCGGAACTCGGCGAGCTTGGGGCGCTCCACCAGGAAGGCCATGGAGAGCAGCTGCCCGTCTGGGCGAGCGGCATGGTCCCAGGTGCAGCGGACGAACAGCCCGGAGAAGGCCGCCTGCGCCCGCTCCGCCACGCGCCGGGCAGCGCGGTCCACACGTGTCTGCTGCGCGTAGAAGCGACGCCGGTTGTCCAGGTAGGCCCGTCCGCGGGTCTGGGCGTCCGCCTCGGTGGGCGCCCCTGTCTGCGCCGGGGGCTCGGCCACGTCCGACTCCTGGAACAGGATGCGCAGACCCATCTCGTCACAGCCCTCCACCTGGGCCAGCGCGTCCGAGAACGGCCGCTCGTAGCGGTGCAGGAACTCCACCACCTGTTCGGGGTGATGGACGAAGCAGCCGTAGCGCATGGGCAACACCGCCAGTCGGCGGTGCAGCTGCTCGACCACCCGGGCGTACTCCAGCGCCTGCTCGATGCCGGCCGAGGAGGCCAGCTCCTCCGCCACCGGCGAGATGGCCGCAGCCAGGTGGCCGTGCTTCACCGCCATCAGCGGCGCCTGGTTCAGCCCCGGCGGCAGCGCCTCATTCGCTGCCTGCCGTGCGTCCAGGATGCCGTACACGATTGACTTCACGGCCGCTCCTCCAGGCTGGGGCAGAAGCTGTAGGGAGGCCAGGGGCCGGTCGCCTCTACCGTCAACCCCTGCGCCTGGTACCGGGCCGCGAGCTGCTGCACGCGCTGGGTGAACCGCTGCACCTGCCCGGAGTGCACCAGGAACGCGGAGTTCAGCACCATGTCGTCCTGCCGGCCCGAGAGCCCGCGATCTGCCAGGCGCAGGGGTTTCACCGAGATCGCCCCCGGGGCGAGCTCCTCGCGGATGTGGGCCGCCAGGCGCTGTCCCTCGTTGCGGCTGCGCTCGTCGAGCTCGCGCTGCAGCTTCTTCTCGTGGAAGTAGCGCGCGCCGGGAGTCTCGGGGAGGTGCTGGAGGCGCTGTTGGAACTCGGGCGCTCGCTCCAGATGAGCGCGCAGGCGCTGGGCGTTGGCGTAGACCTTGACTGCCCATTCCTCCTTGTCGGCGATGTCGTCGAGGAATCTGGAGATCTCCTGCCGGTGGGCGTCGACCACCTCGGACAGCGCTCGCGGTGAGGAGAAGATCGCCCCGAAGCTCACCGGAAGCACCGGCGAGGACTGCATCACCTCCTCGAGCACGCGCTCGTGCCTGACCGCCCGGGGGGCCACCCACTCCAGGTCCTGGGTGTGGTCCGCACCCTCCGGCCCCAGGAACTCCTCCATCGAGAGAGGACTGCAGATGGCGGCAAGGTTCCCCAGCTTCAGCGTCCGCACGTCGGCGGCGTCGCTGACACCGGGAACGGAGAAGCGCTCCACCGCCCCTGCCCGCGTGAAGCCATAGACGTACAGGGCCTGCTGGCCCTTGCGGCGCCCCTGCACATCGGGATTGCCGTGGGCTCTCATGGCCGGCGTGCCTCCTTGTGCCCACGGATCGCCTTGAGCAGGCTCTCGGATGTGATGACGAGGCGCTTTCCCTTGCCGCTGATGACGTGACGCACGGCATCCCAGGCGGCCTGGTTGCACACGGCCTGGATGTCGGCGCCGGAGAAGGACTCGCTGCGTGCAGCGAGCACGTCCAGGTCGAGGTTTTTCTCCACCGGCTTGTCGCGCAGGTGGACCTGGAAGATTTCGCGCCGCGCCTCGCGGTCCGGCAGAGGCACGTCGACGAGCAGGTCGAAGCGTCCCGGGCGCAGCAGCGCAGGGTCGAGCAGGTCCGCGCGGTTGGTGGCCGCGAGCACCAGCACGCCGGTCAGCTCCTCGATGCCATCCATCTCGGACAGGAACTGGCTGACGACCCTCTCTGTGACGCGCTCGTCCATCCCCCCGGCGGAGCGCGTCGGCACGAGCGAGTCGATCTCATCGAAGAAGATGATGCAGGGGGCCGCCTGACGGGCCTTCTGGAAGGTCTCGCGCACCCCCCTCTCGGACTCCCCCACGAACTTGCTGAGCAGCGCCGGGCCCTTGACCGAGATGAAGTTGACCTGGCTCTCGTGGGCGGCGGCCTTGGCCATCAGCGTCTTGCCGCAGCCGGGAGGGCCGCTCAGCAGCACGCCCTTGGGGGGGCGGACCTTGGCCCGCGCGAACTCCTCGGGGTACCGGAGCGGCCACTCCACCGCCTCGATGAGCCGCTGCTTGAGCTGCCCCAGTCCGCCCACGTCCTTCCAGCCCACGTCCGGGGTCTCCACGAACACCTCGCGGATCGCCGATGGCCCCACCTCATGCAGCGCCGCCTGGAAGTCGGCCATCGTCACCTGGACCTGCATCAGCTCGTCGTAGGGAATCTCGGCCGAGGCGAAGTCGATGTGGGGAATCAGCCGGCGCAGGCAGAGCATCGCCGCCTCACGGCACAGGGCCTGGAGGTCTGCGCCTACGAAGCCATGCGTCACGGCCGCCAGATGGTCCAGGTCCACGTCCTCTGCCAGCGGCATGCCCCGGCTGTGGATGGCGAGGATCTCCTTGCGCGACGTGCGGTCGGGGATGGAGATGGCGATCTCTCGGTCGAACCGCCCCGGGCGGCGCAGCGCCGGGTCCAGCACATTGGGGATGTTGGTGGCAGCCAGCACGATGACGTGCCGGCGTTGGGCCAGGCCGTCCATCAGCGACAGCAGCTGCGCCACCACGCGCTTCTCCACCTCGCCCTGCACGTTCTCGCGCCGGGGAGCGATGGCGTCTATCTCGTCCACGAAGATGATGGCCGGGGCCCTGCGCTGGGCCTCGTCGAAGATCTGCCGGAGGTGTGCCTCACTCTCTCCGTAGAACTTGTGCATGATCTCCGGGCCGGTGATGGTGAAGAACGCCGCCGCCGTCTCGTTGGCCACCGCCCGGGCGATCAGCGTCTTGCCGCAGCCCGGCGGGCCATACAGCAGCACCCCCTTGGGGGCGTCGATGCCGAGCCGCTCGAACACCTCCGGATTCCGCAGCGGCAGCTCCACGATCTCGCGGATGCGGCCCAGCTCCCGCTTCAGCCCACCCACGTCCTCGTAGCTGACGGTGCGCGCCCGCTCGTGCGTCACCTTCTCCTTCTCCGGCGCCTTGGCGACCTCCAGCAGGGTGTTGGGGTGAATCACCACCGCCCCCACAGGAGCGGTCTCGACGACGCGGAAGTCGGCCGTGCGGCTGCCGAACAGCAGTGCCCGGACCCGGTCTCCCTTCACCACCGGCAGTCCGTCCAGCAGCGTGCCGATGTAGGCCAGGTCACGCTGCGCGGGGGTGAACTCCAGGGGCGCCAGCACGACCTTCTCGGCGTGTCGGGCGGGGGCCAGGGTCAGCTTCACCGGCTCGTCCAACTGCACCCCGGTGTTGGCCCGGGTCACACCGTCAATCTGGAGGATTCCGCGCCCCCGGGCGTCCGGGTAGGAGGGCATCACCCTGGCCGCGCTGCGGCGCTTGCCGGACAGCGTGACGATGTCGCCGATCTGCGCCCCCAGCCGCTGCATGTCGGCGGGGTCCATGCGGGCGAGGCCACGGCCCAGGTCCTTGCCGAGGGACTCGGCGGCACGCAGCGTCTGCGTACGTTCCCGTGTCGCGACGGTCACGAGTGGCTCTCCTCCTGGGCGGTGAGGCGGATCTCGAGGACGCCGTTGCGGCAGCTGGTGTGCATCTGCCGGCGGGTGAAGCGCCTGGGGAGCAGGACCTCCTTGTGGTACTTGAGCGCCTCGTGCTCGGCATGCAGGGTCAGGATGTCTTCGCGGAGCTCCAGCGTGATGTCCTTGCGGTCGACACCTGGCAGCTCGGCCACCACCAGCACGTCCGGCCCCTCCTCGAAGACATCCACCAGGGGCTCGCGGATGGGGTGGACGACCGCCTTGCCGGTCTGGTGATCCTGGCGGATGTTCCCGAAGGGCTCCACGCGCGGAATGCCGCTCGGTTGACCGGGTGCGCCTCCTCCGATCCGCACGTTGAAGCCATAGACGCCCCTGTGCCCCTTGTCGGAGGCTCCGAATTCTCCGGAGCGTTGGAGCTGTTCGCCCTTCTCCGCGAGCTCCGCCAGTTTCGTGACGAGGGTGGTGATTCCTTCGAGGAACCCTCCACCGCTGATGCCGGTCTTCTCTGCCATTGCTCCACCTGTCGTGATTCAAAGCTCTGGCATCCCCCCCTCCATGCCCAGCGGCAAGACTCGAAGGTGGGGATTCCGCCCGCCCCATGCTCAGCGAGGAGCGGCACGGATAGGGGCCGGCTGGTGATGCCTGGTCGGTGGGTATCGGCGCATCGCCTGAGGGGGCTCGTCAGTCATGGCGATCCCCTGCCCATCGCCCAGGAGGTGGCAGATCGACCTGGCGGGGCGGGAGGGGTGGGGCCGCCTCACCTCCCTGAACTTCGCCGCCTGTCGTGTCTACGTTCTCCATGGACAACGCATGCGCGTCCGGCACGCGTGTGCGCCAGCGGTGTGAGCACCCATGGCCTCGGTCAAAGGAACTGCGAACGGGGGGAACACGCGCAAGCGCGTCCAGCAAGAGACGCTCCCCCAGGATGTACAGGCGCAGGAAATGGAATGGTTCCACTCGCAGCGCGAGGCGCTCATCGCCAACTTTGCGCAGTCCGGAGCGAGGCTCCTCACGGTCGCGGCCAGGCGGTTGCCGACCGTGCTGACGCGGCCCGTGCTCGAGGGGGGAAGCCGCGTTCTCCAGGACACCACCCTCTATCTCCAGGAAGGGTCGATGGAGGAGTGGCTCCGCGACGCGCAAAAAAAGCTGAAGGAGAGGCCGGGGAGCTCCATCCTCGGGCTGCTGGGCATTGGACTGCTCGCCGGGCGGCTGCTCCGTAAGATGGCGGAGAAGGGGGGCAAGAAGGGAGGGGCCGAGGCCTTCCGAGAACGATTGCGCGAGAGCATGTTCCTGGCGACCCATGGTGGAGTGGGGCGGCCCCCAGCCGCCGCACGTCAGCGGTTGCTGAGGGGGGGATCGGGTGGAGCGCCGACGCAGGGAGGAGTGGCCGAGGGCTTCAAGGAGCGATTGCGCGAAGGCATGTCCATGGCGACCCATGGTGGTGGAGTGGGTCGGCCCCCGGCCGCGACGCGCCTGCGCCTGCAGAAGGCTGGAGGGCCGAAGCAGGGGGCGCCACGCAAGCGCGACGTGAAGGAGAGAGCGCCGCGAGAGCCCGCGGTGAGGGCGAAGGAAGTGGCGCGAGACGTCGCCGAGGGCGCCCAGGACGCAACACGCGCCTTCGACGAGGTCACCAAGAGCGCCCAAGGTGCAACACGCGTGTTCGCCGAGGCGACCCGGGGCGCAGCGCGCGATGGCGGTGAGGTTGCGAGAGGCGCGCGCAAGGCGATGAAGGACACAACGCGCGAGGTCGCTCGAGGGGCAGCGAAGCCAGGGGGGAAGAAGTCGCCGCCCAGCACCGAGGCCACGTCCACGAAGGCGCCCGCACAAAAGCCGAGCGGCTACCTCGGTATGGGGGCCTTCCCCGTCCGGCTGCCGGAGAGGCTTGCGAAGGTCCATGGCACCCAGAGCGGCCTCAAGGTCGCGAGCGTGGAGCCGGATGGCCCGGCCGAGGAGGCGGGGCTGCATCCGGGTGACACGCTGCTCACGCTCGAGGGGCAGCCATTGCGAGAGGTGGATGACCTGGTCGCGCAGCTGCCTCCGGAACGTGTGGGCCAGACCGTGCACGCCAAGGTGCTGCGCGCCGGGGCTGCCAGGGTCATCGACCTCACCGTTGGCGCGCACCCCTGAGCCGGGTGTCGCGAGCGCTCATGCGGCTCACTCGCCGACGAACCGCTGCGTCCTCAACGGCGATGATTACGTCGAACGACGTGTTCCGAGTGTCGTGGCAGTGTTCCGATATCGATATCGACGAGATGCTTGGAGAGGGCATGGCGAAGTTGGACGAGGTGTTCCAGGACGTCTCACGCGCGCATCTCCGTGCGTTTATTCCTGGCAACCCATGCCCCGCTCAGCTTTTCCAGGAACTCAGTCCCGAAGAGGGGGACGGTGCTGGCGCCGGTTATCCTCATTCTTGAGTCCCCACATCGCGCAGAATTCATCAAGCGCGACCAGCGAGTTCCTGCAAACGGCAAGACCGGAGAGCAGATTGAGAAACACCTGTGGAGGGCATTGACTCCTCTGCGCGGCGCAAACCTCAACGGCCGTCCACTGATTCCAATCCGCTGCAGTTGCTGTCCGAGGGCTGGACGGTAGTGGGAGCAGCCGAGGCGGTAGGCGTCACGCAAACCACGGCGCGCACCGTCCGTCGCCGCTACCAGCAGGAAGGCTTGGTGGGAGCGCTGCATGAGAGGCCACGGCCCGGAGCGGCGCGGCTTCTGACGGAGAGGCAGGCCAGCGAGGTAGTCGCCATGGTGTGTGCGCCGCCGCCGGAGGGCCGCGGCCGCTGGACGGTGCGCCTCATTGCCCAGGAGGCGGTGCGCAGGGGCTTCGTTGCGAAGGTTGGGCGGGAGACCGTGCGCGAACTGCTCCTTCGTCATGACTTGAAGCCTTGGCGGGAAAATGTGGTTCGTGCCCGAACTGGACACCCAGTACATCGAGCGCATGGAGGACGTTCTGGAGTTGTACGCGCGGCCACTGTGCCCGGCTGAGCCCGTCGTCTGCTTCGATGAGAGGCCCGTGCAACTACTGGAGTGGGTACGTCCTGCTTCGTCGGCCTGCTCTGGACGAGAGGCACGCCAGGATTACGCCTACTTCCGCTGTGGCACCGCCAATCTCTTCTGCGCAGTGGCGCCCAAAGCGGGCTGGCACTTCGTGAAGGCCACGCCCAACAGAAAGAGCGAGGCATTCGCCGAAGCGCTGCGAGACATTGCCAGTCAATGCCCGGACGCAGAAACCATTCACCTGGTGCTCGACAACCTCAGCACCCACTCCTGCCGCGCCCTGAGGGAACTGCTGGACCATGTCGTCGTCCTGAATGAAGCCCATGCTCGGCGCCTGCTGCGCGAGTACCAGCGCTACTACAACGCGAGCCGGACGCACCTGTCCCTCGGGAAGGATGCGCCCGAGAGGCGTGAGCTGCAGGGCTCGGAGCACGGAGCCAAGGTGATAGAGCTACGGGAAGTCTTCGGGCTTCACCATCGGTACGAGCGCCGAGCTGCGTAGAGCTTCGGTCCTTCCGATGCCCTCATAGACCCGCGCGTGCTGCACCATCCTGCCTGCGTTCGCAGAACGGAATGGGTGTGCCCACACGCAGGCAAAGACATGTTGCGGCGTTTGGTCTGGGCGTAATTCCGACCTCTTTCAAACGGGAAAGAGGACCCAACGGCTCGTCGTGCGCATCGCTCTCCCGTCATGACGCGCGTTTTGACGCAGCCTTGACGCACTCATGACGCAGTGACCGAATTTTGGGTAGGCACAACCTCAGAAGCGACAACGGCCCGGAGTTCATCGCCAAGGCCCTGCGAGGGGGGCTGGAGGTCAGCGGCATCCAGACTGCCTACAGCGACCCGGGCAAGCCCTGGCAGAACGGTACCAACGAGAGCTTCAACGGCCGCTTTCGCGACGAGTGCCTGTCCGCGGAGTGGTTTGCCAGCAGGAGGGAGGCCGTCGTCCTCATTGAGGCGTGGCGGTACGACTACAACGAGAAGCGTCCGCACCGCAGTCTGGGTTACAAGACAGCCGCGGAGGTCGGCGCTCGCCGTGCCCATGCCGACCCCGCCGCATCATCCCCCGAGCACGGTATCTGCAGCGCCGCAGGACTCTCGTAACGCGTGGTTCGAAGAACGGGGGCAGATCACGTGCGGTCGCCTTCGAGTGGATGGTGCCTCGGTTATTCCGACCCCGGTTCGTCGCTACGGGAACTCGCCGACCTCGTGCTCACCACGCTCACTCGCCTTGATCCGCTCATGACGCAGCGATCGAATTCTGGGCAGGCACAGGAGGGGCAAGAATGACTGAGATGCGAAGATTCGTAACGCTTCGCCGTGCTCTATCCCGGTGCGCTTGCCCCAGCTCCACGGACAGCGTGGTCACGCTGCCTGAACGACCTGCTCCAGCGCCGAACACTGGAGCAGGACGCAATCGTCCACTCAGGCGATGAGCTCGGAGAGCACGCCCTTGGTCAGCGCCGGGTCGCCGAAGTCGTCCAGGTTCCCGCCGGCCGCGTTCCTCAGCCCCACGGCGGTGCCAATCGTGTTCAGCATCCGGTTGTGGTTGGGATTGCCGCCGCCCGACGCCTCGACGTAGACGCCCTGCTTGAGGAAGCCATTGCAGCTCCCCGCCAGGACGAAGGGCACATTGCGCGCCGAGTGAGCCGGCCCGTTGCCCAGGTCGTTGTACCAGACAGCCACGCCGTGCTCGATGAGTCGCTTTCCGTCCGGCATCTGGTAGGCCACCAGCCGGTCCAGGAGGTGCTTGAAGGCGCTCGCGAACTGCACGTCCACGTGGTGGTGCAGCAGGTCCGAACCGGTGATGATGCCGCCGCTGGAGTCGTGCGACGAGCGACGGTGGGACACGTAATGGAAGTTCTCCATCAACTGCCCCGTGTCCGGGTTGCGGTAGCGCGTGTCGCCGTCGTTGCCGTTGCCCACCTGGATGACGGCCGCGCGGTTGGTGCCGCACGCCATCGCCATCACGGCGATGTCCATGTGCAGCCTGGCGGTAGCGAGCACCTCGGTGCCGTCCGTGCTGTCATAGCCGGGCGCCTGCTGCTGGAGGATGAGCTCCTGGTCCGCGCGCATGCGGCAGCTCAGGGCGACCTCCAGGTCCCGGACGTTGGACAGGTGCAGGTCCAAGCGCTCATGGTCGGACGCGCTCAGCTCGGGACGCTGCTGGAGCGCCTGGAGCTGGGCCTTCACCAGGTCGTTCACGCTGCGCTGCCGGACGAGGAGCTGCTCGCGAGCCTCGGGAGTCAGTCCTCCCGGGCCGCCAATCATCGTCTGGTACGCATTCCACGGGTCATGCAGCGCGGCCCGGCGCACGTTGCTGCTCCGGTAGGAGAGGCAGGGCCCCCCGAGCCAGCCGCCACGCCGGCCCGCGTAGAAGACGAGCGAGTCACGCTGCTGCGGATTGAGCTCGCGGCCGATGCGGTGGTCGATGGACTCGCCTCCGGACTCGGAGCCGCCGCCCGCGCCCTCCACCACGGGGCCCCGCGCGGTCAGCCCCTGCATGGCGCCGCGGGCGTGGCCGTCCCCGTAGTTGTAGTCCCTCATGTTGACGTTGCGCACCAGCAGCAGGTGCGCGCGGTGGTCATTGAGCACGCCCACGGCCCGCCCGGCGATGCTCTCCGCGGTGAGCGCACCCAGGGCGCGCGGCCAGAAGCGCTCCGGCTCCGCGCCGAGCTCCGACGTCGTCTGGGCCGATGCGACGCCGTTGGCCTGCCGGAAGAAGATGGCGTACGGCAGCGCCCCCGAGTCCGCCGCGCGGGCGGTCCTCGGCATCAGCCCCTCGAGAAACGGCAGGCTCAGCATCGTCCCGCCCAGGCCCTTCAACACCATCCGGCGACTCAGCTTCATGGCAGCTCCTCCGGGTGGCGATTCACGAAGCCCTCGCTGGTGACGACCTCCACGACGAGGTCGACGATGGACAGGTTGCCCGCCTTCGACAGCTTTCCGAGCCGCTCCACCAGCGGCACATCCTCGTTGGCGAACGGGCGCCCGTGGAGGTACTGCACCCAGTGCCGCGCGTAGCACGCATGCACCGCCTCATTGGCCGCGAGTGCGTCCGCCAGGTCGAGCGCGTCGCGCACCGGCACCGTCTCTCCGTTGATGTTGGGAGACGCGCTGGCGTCCACCGGATGTCCGTTGTCCGTGGTGCGGTAGCCGCCGATGGCGTCGAAGTTCTCGAAGGGGAAGCCGAGCGGGTTGATGAGGTTCGAGTGGCAGCTGGCGCACGCAGTCCCTGCCACTTCGGTGTGCGAGGCGACGACCTCGCGATTGGTGCGGCCCTGGGGGGCGGGGAGCGGTGGGATGTTGGCCGGCGGCGCGCCAATCTTCCGGCAGATGATGCGCTCGGACACGAAGACGCCGCGGTGGATGGGGTCCGGGTCCACCGACGTCGCGTGCGAGGCCAGGAAGCCCACCTGGGTGAGCACGCCCTTGCGCTCGCGCGAGTCCAGCGTCACGGGGACGAAGTCGGCGGTGAATGTGCCACTCAGCCCGTAGACGCGCGCCAGCTCGTCGTTGACGAAGGTGGCCGGCGAGGTGAGCAGGTCGCGGTAGCCGCCCTTGCGGGAGAAGACGACGTCCTGGACGAAAAGGGTCGTCTCCCGGGCCGCGTACTCCCCGAGGCGCTCGGACACCTGCGGGTAGCGCGTGAGGGAGGGCCGGATGGCGGCATAGCGGGGCACGTCGAAGAGGGTGCGGTGGAAGGCCTCCACCACCTTGTTCGAGCGCGCGTCCTGGAGCATGCGCCGCGCCTGTGTGGCTACGCCCTCGCGGGAGTGCAGGGTGCCCTCGCTCGCGGCGGCGAACAGGGCGTCGTCCGGCATGGCGCTCCAGAGGCCGTAGCTCAGCCGCGAAGCCACTTCGTAGTCGTCGAGCGGCACCCGGTCCTGCACGGCCTCCGTGCTGCGCTCCACGCGGTAGAGGAAGTGGGGCGACTGGAGGAAGGCTTCGATCACCAGCCGGATGCCACCCTCGAAGGCCGACATGTCCGCGTAGGCCTGGGGCCCCTTGCGGTACAGCCCGAGGTAGCTCTCCACCTCTTCGGACGTCAGCGGGCGCCGGTGCGCGCGCAGGCCGAAGGACTCCACGAAGGCGCGGGCGCGCTCCTCGCCGGTGGCGGCCGACGGAGGCAGCAGGCGCGCGAGCTTCGTCGCGTCCGTCGTCACCTGGCTGGCGAGCTCCGCGGCGGCGCGCTGGTAGGCGCCCCAGAGGGCCTCGTCGACGGAGAGGGCGCGCGCATCGTTGTCAAAGAGGAAGCCGCTCTGGGCGGGGTCCGCGCGGAAGGTGCCCGCCAGCGTGGTGGGCGGTGCGTCCAGCCTGAGCAGCTCCTGCACGCTGTGGGTCCACTGCACGTGCGTCAGGCGCGCCATCCGCACGGACGGGGCTGGCTTCTCGATGACGGTGGGCGGGGGCGTACCGGGGCCGGGCCCTCCACCGGGGCCCTCCGGGTTGGAGATCGTTCCTTCGCAGCCAGCAGCCCCGCTCAAGACCAGCCCGAGCACCACCGGGCGCCACCACCGTCCCCGCTCCGCTGGCTCTCGTGACAACCGTTGTGACCGCATCCTCGGCACGAGCGCCTCCATCATTGGGAGACATACCAATCAGATGGATGACGCGTTCCTGTCAATGTAGCCGCGACTCGCACGCGCGTCGGTCACATGGCCCGATGACACGGATACTGAAAAACTCGTGTCACGCGTGCATACGTGGTTCATCAGACCCGACTTTTCGTACGGGCCTCGCGGAAAGTGTGGAGGAGGCGCCACATGCGTGGGGGACAGGCCCCCTCAATGCGCCGGTGCTACAGCCTCAGATACACGCCGAGCTGACCGCTGAAGTACAGGTCCTTGGCGCCGCCGGCGAAGACCGGGGCTCCCTCCGCGGCGTCGGCTGTGAAGGAGTAGCTCCGCATCTCTCCGCCCAGCCGCAGACCCAGCATGCGCGTCAGGGCGAACTCCACGGCGAACTCGCCATCGAGTCCGGAGCCGCTCAGCTCCGGGATGTAGTCGTCCGAGGACAGCTCGCCGCCGCTCAGCACGTGCTGGTAGCCCACGCGCGCGGCGATGGCCCATCGCTCGGTGAGCGCCTTGCGCAGGCCCAGCTCCACGTGCGCGAAGCGGTAGTCCACGTCGGGCAGGGCGAAGGTGCTCTCCGGCGGGCGTTCCACCGCGAAGGAGTGGGTGCCGTACAGCGCGCCCACCGAGACCTCCAGCCACCGCAGCGGCAGGCGGAAGCGCAGGCCTCCCTCCAGGAGCTGCGCGGTGGTGCCGTACTTGGAGCCATCCGGGAGCCGCGTGGACAGCCCGAGGGCGCGTGAGCCCCGCGCCACGATACCCAGGTTGTGCACCATCCCATCCGTGAAGTGGGAGAGCGGAAAGTAGCTCACCGCGAGGCTCGCCGCCGCGGCGCTGTTGAGGCTGTAGTCGGGCAGCTCGTTGGCGTTGTTGCCCGAGAAGTTGAAGCGGCGGAACAGCCCCTGTCCGGACAGCAGCGCCTCCAGGATGGGGCCGTCCAGGTTGCGAAGGCCGGCTGCCTTCGGCTCGGGCTTCACCGGCGGCTCCTCCTTCTTCACGGTGGGCGGAGGCGGCTTCACCACCGCCGGGCGCGGTGCCTCCGCGATGGGGGCCGGGGGCGTGACCTCCGGCTCGGAGACAGGAGTCGGAGGCGTGACGGCGGCAGGCGGGAGGCTCTGCTCCGGGCCCGCCTTCAGGGCCGCGCCCAGCTTGGGCTCGAGCTCGCGCCGCACGTCGGGGAAGGCGCGGTGGGTGCGGACGTCCCAGCGCTCCTCCGCGAGGAGGGTGCCGTCCTTGCCGGAGTAGGCGCGGACCTCCACGTCCCAGCGCTTCGTCCCCTTCACCGAGGCGAGGATCAGCACGTCCGCGCCGAGCTTCTTCGCCAGCGCCTGCCGCTGCTCATCCGTCTTCGGACCGCCGCGGATGCGCTTCACTTGGGCATCCACCTTCTTCGCGGGCAGCACCTCTCGCCCGCGTCCCTTCTTGCCCAGCTCCTGCGTCAGCACCCTGCGCAGCGCATCCGCCTGGCGGCCCTCCGGGCGCAGCACCGCCACCTGGGTCTTCTGCGCCTGCGTCTTCTTCGCCTGCGCGGCCTCGGCCGGGCGGTACGACACGACCAGCGCCAACACCAGCACCACCCATCCCGCGATGCGGCTCACAGGGCCACCTCCTTGGAGCGGACAGACGAGGTGGAAGCGGCCGGGAGGACAGAGACGAAGGGGCGGGAACGCATGGGTGCTCGGCTTCCAGTGACGAGACGGGGGGCTGCCTCAGCCCAAAGCAATTGAGGGGCCAACATCCCGGAGCTTATCGCTGATCTCGGTAGGAGCGCGTGGAACCAGGTGATGATGCCCACCGCGAGGTGCAGCATTCCCAGATAGGTGTCTTCGCGCTTCTCCCATCGCACCAGCAGTCGTCAGAAGCGATTCAGCCAGGAGTGCCCGCGCTCCACCGTCGCGCCTTCTGTCGAGCGTGGCTCGTCTTGGTGCGCACTCCTTTACCTCGTCGAGGTACGTGAAGCGTGAAGCAGAACTCTTTCGCCAGCCGCCGTACCTCGTCGTAGTCATAGCCTCTGTCCACCCAGAGGTGCTGACGTGAGGATGCGCTTGCCCGGGTTTGGTGGACAGGTGGGTTAAGCAGCCAGCGGCACCTGTGAGGCGGTCTTCTCGAACTCGACAGGGCTGACGTCGCCAAGCGCGGAGTGCCGCCGCTGGCGGTTGTAGAACACCTCGATGAACTCGAACAAGGCAGCCTTCGCGGACTCAAGCGTAGGGAAGTCCCTCTCGTGCACCAGCTCCGTCTTCAACGTGGAGAAGAAGCTCTCCACCACGGCATTGTCCCAGCAGTTGCCCTTGCGGCTCATGTTGCACCGGATGCCGCGGGCAGCCAGCGCTCGCTGGTAGTCCGCACAGGCGTATTGGCTGTCGCGGTCCGAGTGGGGCACGAGTCCTGCGGGAGGACGGCGTCCCTTGAGCGCCATGTCGAGGGCCGAGAGCACCAGGTGTCTGTCGATGCAGTGGTCCATGGCCCAGCCGATGACGCGCCGGCTGAAGAGGTCCTGCACCACCGCGAGGTACAGCCAGCCTTCCCGCGTGGGCACGTACGTGATGTCTGTCGCCCAGGCTCGGTCGGGCGCGGGCGGATTGAAGTCGCGGGCCAGGACGTTGGGGGCCGACGGCAAGCCATGCTTGGAGTCCGTGGTGCACACGAATTTCCTGTGTCTGCGAGCGCGCAGTCCCTCCCGACGCATCAGCCGGGCCACGCGGTGGCGGCCTACCGTCTGCCCCTGGGGCTTCAGCTGGCTGGACGGCCAGGCGCGCGCGGCCCCGGACATCGGAGTGTTGGGCGAGGCCTTCCGCACAGCGCGAACCGCGAAGGTAAAGATGCCCGCGGACCCGCTGCTCCACATCGAGCTGGCGTGGCCATGAGCCTGAGGATGATTTCAGACCTGTGGCTACCGGAAATTCGGGTCCAGTGCCACGCGTGCGTTAGCGAACGCGTCATTTCATGCACGGTCCTTCGAATGGGCCCCCATGAGTTCAGGGACCCCAATGCATGGGGGACAGAAGGGCTGGAAGTGGGTGAGCGTGCGGGGCTGTCTATGTTGCGCCAAGCGGCGCGTGACAGGGCGTGGCCGAATTCTGGCCTGCCAGCTACGGTCGGCAAGAATGGCAAGATGCGGGTCTTCGTGAAAGCGATAGTCGAGACGCTGCGCTCGGCCCTGCGGAGCCGTTCGGAGCTGGCGCTGGAGAACCTAGCTCTTCGCCAGCAACTCGCAGTCTTCCGTGAGAAGCGCCCGTCCCCGAGGCTTGCCCGAGGCGACCGCATCTTCTGGGTCGTTCTCCAACGCCTCTGGCAGGGTTGGCGGAGGCCACTGTGCCTGGTTCAGCCGACGACTGTGGTGAAGTGGCATCGGATGGGCTTTCGGCTCTTCTGGCGCTGGAAGTCCCGGAGTCGGGCAGGGCGACCTCGGGTAACTCCGAAATTGCGCGTGTTGATTCGGCGCATGGCCGAAGCCAACCCGACATGGGGTGCCCCACGCATTCATGGGGAGTTGCTGAAGCTGGGGATGGAGGTAGGCCAGACAACGGTCGCTCGGTACATGCCCAGACCGGGAAGGGGAGCGCCGAAACCGTCACCAACATGGCGGAATTTCTTGCGCTTGCATCTGGCGGAGTCCGCAGGGATGGACTTCCTTGTCATTCCGACTGCGACGTTTGGAGTGCTGTTGGGATTTGTGGTTGTGAGTCACCGGGACAGGCGAATCCTCCACATCAATGTGACCGCGCACCCGACGGAAGAATGGACGAAGCAGCAGTTGCGAGAGGCTTTTCCCTGGGCCAGTGCTCCGAGGTACTTGCACCGAGATAGGGACAATCTCTACTCCGAGGGCGTTCGCGCCACGCTTACCCATTTGGGGATTCGCGAGGTGCCGAGTGCAGCACGGTGCCCGTGGCAGAATCCCTATGCGGAGAAAGTCATCGGCTCGATACGTAGGGAGCTGCTGGACCATGTCGTCGTCCTGAACGAAACTCACGCTCGGCGCCTGCTGCGCGACTACCAGCGCTACTACAACGCGAGCCGGACGCACCTGTCGCTCGGGAAAGATGCGCCCGAGACGCGTGAGGTGCAGGGTCCGGAGCACCGAGCCAAGGTGATAGAGCTAAGGGAAGTCTTCGGGCTCCACCACCGGTACGAGCGCCGCGCTGCGTAGCGTCTCGGTCCTTCCAACAACACCCTCGAAGATCCGCGCGTGCTGCATCAGCCGACCTGCGTTCGCAGGACGGGAGGGGAGTGTCCACACGCGGGCAGAGAGGTGTTGAGGCGTTTGCGCCGGGCGTAAGTCCGACCTCTATCAAATGGAAGAGAAGACCCAGCGGCTCGTCATGCGCATCGCTCACATCATGACGCGCGTTTTGACGCAGCTTTAGCGCACTCATGACGCAGCGACCGAATTTTGGGTAGGCACAGGTGACCTTGATGCCCTCATGACGCAGTGACTGAATTATGGGTGGTAGGCGCAGCCTCCGATTTTCGCCCGCTCAGTCCATAGCTTAGAGGGATGAATCGGTGAAAGGCCCGCCCGTTTGTGGCGGAGGGGAGGATTGGGAATGACGGTAATTCGCGGCGTCGGCGTCATCTCGCTCGGCAAGTGCTTGGGTACCTTCTATGCGTTGGTTGGCGTCGTCCTGGGGGCGCTGACGAGCACGGCGATGCTTCTGCTCGGACCGCGTGGCGCCAATTCCATTCTCGGCAAGAGCATGCACCTCGGTGAGTTTGACATGGGAGGTATGCTTCTGCTGGTGGCGGGAGCCTGCATCTTGTACGGCATCGCCGGGTTTGCTGTTGGCATCGTCAGTGGAATCCTCGCGAACCTCGCATTGCGCCTCGGGGGTGGTGTCGAGGTCAAGTTGGAGTAGCTGCTCGGCACGTCAGCCGATGCGACAAATTACCGTTACAGGAGTTCGACAGCCGCGCGCCTCGCTCACTCGCATTGACGCGCTTCCAAACGTGCCTCGACGCACCCAGGACGCAGAGGTCGAAGTTTGGGTAGGGACAACAGGGGGACCGTGACCCTTCAGCGCCATGTCGAGGGCCGAGAACACCAGGTGTCGGTCGATGCAGGGGGCATGGCCCAGCCGATGACGCGCCGACTGAAGAGGTCCAGCACGGCAGCCAGGTACAATCAGCCCTCGCGCGTGGGCACGTACGTGATGTCCGTCACCCAATCGATTGAAGTCGCTGGACCATGTCGTCGTCCTGAACGAAGCCCACGCTCGGCGCCTGCTTCGCGAGTACCAGCGCTACTACAACGCGAGCCGGACGCACCTGTCGCTCGGCAAGGATACGCCCGAGAGGCGTGAGGTGCAGGGCCCGGAGCGCGGAGCCAAGGTGATAGAGTTGCGGGAAGTCTTCGGGCTCCACCACCGGTACGAGCGCCGAGCGGCATAGAATCTCGGCCCCTCCAGCAACGGCCTCAGAGACCTGTCGCTGCCGCGCCATCCTGCCTACCTTCGCAGGAGGGGAGGGGGCCGCCCGCATGCAGCGCATATTCGGTTCAAGCGCATGAGAGGTTCTGGAGCAACCTGGCAGGAACGAGCACCTGCAAGATCAAGACGTTGCCAGAACCAGAAATAAGAGGAGGGGCTGATGGAAAATCCTCATCAACCCCCCCTCTGGTGATCGGAAACGAGGAACGACCAGCCTTAACAGCTGGCATCAAAACGCCTGACTACTAACGCGCCTTCGGGCCGCCGCGAACGTGGATCTTGATCTTCATGTCGTGCCTCCTTTCGAGTTAAACGCTAAGTGAACTCGAAGTTGGATGTCAAATTGAACCAAAAATCAATGTGTGGCGCATTGCGGCGATGCGGACGAAGTCCCGCGTCGCATCGAGGTGCTCGTATTCAGGCAATGGGAGCGTGAATCACAAAGCAGTGGCCGAGGTGTTGACAGGGCAAGACCATTAAGGCGACTTTGGTTAGCGGACCATGGCATATCCCTTCGAGCGGACCCTTCGTTCCCTGAACTACGAGTCGGACACGCGCCTCGTGTTCGTCGCTCTGATGGTGTTGTGTGCCGGCGGGCTCATCGCATGGTCGCTGTTCGCCAAGGTCCCGCTCGTCAAGGCCAGCTCACAGGCCCGGATCGAGCCACACAACGCCGTCCATCGCATCGAGCCGCCCAGCGCGGGCAGGGTCGTGCTCTCGCTGCTCAAACTCGACCAGGAGGTCAAGGAAGGCGACCTTCTCATCGAGTTCGACGCACGGGCCGAGCGCCTCGAGCTCGAGCGGAGCAAGGCGACGCTCGCCGCGACCGAGAAGGAGCTCGCCATCATCCGCCAGCAGATCACCAACAAGCACGAAGAGGCGGCTTTGACGGCACGGGTGGACGAGGTCGCAGTCAAGGAGGCGCTGGGGAGGGAACAGGAGCTCGCGCCCAGGCACCGGCTCGCGGTGGAACGCGCGGAGCTGGCCTTCAAGAGCCCGGTGGGCGCGGTCTCGGAGATGGAGAAGCTCGAGCGCACGACCGATGTCGACGCGCTCCGCTTCGCGCAGACGGCGCAGGGCCTGGCGCTCATCCGACTGCGGCGCGAGCAGAACGTGCGCCGTCAAGCCCTCGCCGCGCAGTTGCTGGAACTCGAGCGCGAGGCGCTGGGCGCCGAGGGGCGGATCCGGGAACTCCAGGGGACCATCGACCGCCTTGAGTACCAGATCGAGCGGAAGCTGTATCGGGCGCCGGCCACGGGCCACCTGGTCGACGTGGCGGAACTCGGCTCGGGAGCGTTCATCGCCGACGGGCAGCGGGTCGGCACCATCGTCGCGAGCAATGCCGAGGTGCGGGTGCGCGCCCGTTTCCCGAAGGAGGTCGTCGGATTGATCCAGCCCGGTCAAACGGCGCGACTCAAGCTCGACGGCTACCCGATGACCATCTACGGGACGGTCCCCGCCCGGGTGACGGCCGTCGGGACCGAGCCCGGCCAGACCGCCACGCCCGAGGCCATCCCCGGTACGGTGCGCGTCGAGCTCAAGTTCGCACCGCCGGACGATCCGCGCATCCAGCTGCGCCACGGCATGACCCTGTCGGTGGAGGTCGAGGTCGCGCGGGCGTCGCCTGTCGCGCTGCTGATGCGGGCGGTCGGCGAATGGAATCCGCAGCCTGAAGAACGGCCCACGAACGTGTTCCGGCCCGAAGCCGAGGCCCGCTGACCATGACTCCTCCCAGGCGCCGGCGCTCAATCATTCCCGAGGTGATCCAGATCTCGGCGACGGATTGCGGCCCCGCTTCACTCAAGAGCCTGTTCGCGGGGATGGGCGCCGAGCTCAACTATCGCGTCCTTCGCGAAGTGTGTCAGACGGACGTCGATGGCACCTCGATCGTCACCTTGGATGAAGTCGCGAACCAGCTCGGGCTCGACGCCGAGCAGGTGATGCTTCCGCTCGATCACGTGGTGGTCCCCGAAGCCAAGGCGCTTCCCGCCATCATCGTCACGCTCAGCGCGGGAGGACGGCCGCACTTCGTGGTGCTGTGGAATCGCGTCGGCCCGTTCATCCAGGTCATGGACCCGGCGGCGGGCCGTCACTGGACCCGGATTTCGACGCTGCTGAGCCACCTGTACCAGCACACCACGTCCGTTCCGGCGACCGGCTGGCGCGAATGGGCCGGGTCCGAGGAGGCGGTCGCGACGTTCGAGCGCCGCCTGCTGAACCTGGGTGCGACGCAGGCGCGGGCGCTGGTTGCCCGGGCGCTCGAGGACCCCGGGTATCTGTCGATCGCCAGGCTCGACGCCGCGTGCCGGGCGTCCGAAGCGATGATCCGCGCGGGCGCCGTCCGGCGAGGCCGGACGGCGGCGGGTCTGCTGCAATCCATGATTGCGAAGGACGATTCCGGCGAAGTGCCCATTCCCGCTGCCTATTGGTCCGTTCGCCCCAACCCCGAGGTGGAGGGCGAGCTGTCGATGACCGGCGCGGTGCTGATGCGGGTTCGCGGTTGGCGCGAGGCTCCGCGCGAAGGCGAAGACGCGCCGAGAGCCGTGCTCGCGAGCGACCTGGCGACGGAGCTCATCGCCAAGCAGGTGAGTCCGGCGCGAACGCTGCTCCGCCTGCGAGGCGAAGATTCGTGGGTCGTTCCGGGCCTGATTGCGGTGGGACTGGTGTTCGCCACTTTCGGGCGGATCCTGCAAGCGCTGATGCTCCGTGGCGTGCTCGACCTGGGGCGCGACCTCGGCACGTTCGCGCAGCGTGCGACGGGCATGGCCGTTCTCGCGGGCGTCGCGCTCTGCTTCATGCTCATCCAAATCCCCATTTCATTGGGATTGCTCGGCATCGGCCGCCGGCTCGAGGTGCGGCTGCGGAAGGCGTATTTCGAGAAGCTCCCCGAGATGGAGGACCGCTATTTCCAGAGCCGGCTCGCCTCCGACATGGCGTCTCGCACGCACAACATCCAGGCGATGCGGTCGCTGCCGCCCCTGCTCGCGCAGGCCCTGGTCCTGTCGCTCGAAGTCGCGAGCATCACTGCCGCGCTCATCTGGGCCGCACCGCACGCATGGCGCATCGTGCTCGCGCTCGCGGCGGTCACGCTGCTCGTGCCCCTGGTCGCGCAGAAGCTGCTCTTCGAGCCTGACCTGCGCGTGCAGATGCACGCAGGCGCGCTCAGCGGATCACCCTGAACGCGCTCGTCGGGCTCACGCCGATCCGGATCCACGGCGCCGAGCGGTCGCTGCGCCGCGCGCAGGAGACCTTGCTCGTCAGCTGGAGCAAGGCGCGCTATTGGCTCCAGACGCTGTCGGTCGGGTTCGAAGGCGGGCTGATGCTGGGGAGCTACGGCCTCGTCATGCTGCTCGTCTATTCGTACCTCGCGGGCACGGATCGGGCTTCGCTGGTGTTGTTGGTCGTCTATTGGGCGCTGCGGTTCCCCATCCTCGGCCAGCGGCTGATGCTGCTGAGCCGCGCGTTCCCGAATGCGATGAACCGGGTTCGCCGGCTCCTCGACGTCATCGGCGACATCAAGGATCCTCCGGTCCGGCCCGAGGCGCCAGTGCAGGAGCCTGTCGTGCCCGCGGACGCCGCGAGCGGCGTTTCGATCGTGATGGAGAAGGTCCGCGTGAAAGGCGGCGGTCACACCATCCTCGACAAGGTTTCCTTGAACATCGCCCCCGGCGAGCACGTGGCCGTGGTCGGTGTCTCCGGAGCAGGCAAGTCGACGCTGGTCGGCCTTTTGCTCGGCTGGCTCCGGCCGGCGCGCGGCGAGATCAAGGTCGACGGGCAGGTGCTCGATCAGGCCGCTGTCGAGCGGCTGCGGCGCACCACGGCCTGGGTGGATCCGGCGATCAGTCTCTGGAACCAGAGCCTCATCGACAACCTCCGGTATGGCAACGACGGCGCGCACGGCTGGTCACTGTCGGGGGCGCTCAAGGGCGCCGAGATGCTCGACATCCTCGAGGCGCTTCCAGACGGGCTGCAGACGTCGTTGGGCGAAGGCGGAGGGCTCGTCTCGGGCGGCCAAGGTCAGCGCGTGCGCCTGGCGCGCGCGATGCTTCGCTCCGGCGTGCGCCTGGCCATCCTCGACGAGCCCTTTCGCGGTCTCGATCGCGACCGGCGCGCGCGGCTCCTTGCCGAGTCCCGGCGGCTCTGGGCAGACATCACGCTCCTCTGTGTCACCCACGACGTCGAGCACACCCAGGAGTTCGATCGCGTGCTCGTGATCGAGAACGGTCGGATCCTCGAGAACGGGCCGCCGAAGGAGCTGCTCGCGAACAAAGAGTCGCGGTACGCCGTGCTCCTTCGCGCCGACCAGGAGAATCGCACGCTGCTCTGGGGCGGTGGGCGCTGGCGCCATTGGTGGCTTTCGGACGGCCAACTGGTGGAGAGGCCGGCGCCGAAGCCGGTGGAGACGCCGGTCGCGGAGCCCGCCGCAGGCGGTTTGGAGCTGGTGGGATGACGCGCTCGCACTCCGACCTGTTGTGGCCGGTCGAGCGACTGCCCGACGCGCTGGAGCAGCTGGCGCAGAGGCAAGGCTATGGCAGGGCCGCGGGCGAAATCGCTCCGCCCGCGGCGGCCGTCGAGCCGAGCCGGGTCTGGATGTTCGCGCTCGGAGATCGACTCGGCGTGGAGCTCGAGCCGATCACGCCGCTCTACCACGAGCTGCCCGACGTCCTTGCACGCGCCGCGCCCTGCATCCTCCAGGTCCGGCGAGACGGCGTCCCGTCCTATCTGGTGCTGCTGGGTACGCGGCGTGGGAAGCTGCGCCTGCTCGCGCGCGATGCCACGGCGATTTCGGTCCCGACGAAGAGCGCGATCGCGCTCCTGCGCGAAGAGCAGGAAGCCACTGTCGCCGAGGTGGACCAGCTGCTCGGCGGCGTGGAGATGTCGCCCCGTGCGCGCGAGCACGCCCGCTCACAGATGCTGCTGCAGCGGCTCGGCCAGGCGCAGCTGCGCACCGGCTGGATCATGCGCCCCAGGCGCACCGCGAGCCGGCGGACGCTGCTCGGCGACATCCCTTCGCTCGTCGCCGGCATCCTCGTGAGCCACACGCTCCTCTCGCTGGTGCTGGCTGGCTCGTTCTGGTTGCTCGGTCGCGCCGCGCTCCAGGCCCACCTCGAGACCGGCTGGTTCCTGGGGTGGATCGCCGTGATCGCGTGCGCGATTCCGCTACGCATGCTCGAGGTGTGGTGGCAGGGCGTGTTCTCGATCCGGCTCGGAACGCTGCTGAAGCAGCAGCTCCTTGCGGGAACCCTCAAGCTGACCCCCGACGAGGTGCGGCTCGACGGCATCGGCCGCCATTTCGGCCGCGTCGCCGAGGCCGAGGTCGTCGAGCAGCTTGCGGTCGGCGGCGCCCTGCTCGCGGTGTTGTCGCTCGTCGACTTGATCCTGGCGGGCGTCATCCTCGTGCTCGGTGCGGGAGGGTGGCCCCAAACGATGGTGCTCGTCCTGTGGGTCGTGGTCGCGTTCGTCCTCGCGCGCCGCCACTACGGCGTCCAGCGGGCGTGGTCGAGCGCGCGCGTCGAGATCACCCACGACCTGCTCGAGCGCATGCTCGGCCATCGAACGCGGCTGGCGCAGCTTCCACTCGAGCGCTGGCATGATGGCGAAGACGTCCGCTTGAGCTCCTACTCCGAGATCTCGAAGGTCATGGATCGCCGGACCATGCAGCTGACCGCGCTCCTGCGCGACGGCTGGTTGGTGCTCGCCCTGCTGACCTTGCTGCCGGCGTTCAGCAGCGGTACGGCCAATGCCAGCGCGCTGGCGGTGTCCGTGGGCGGCATCTTGCTCGCGCTGCGAGCCTTCGACGAGGTCGCCGTCTACTTCCAGCAGGTCTCCCAGGCGGCGGTGTCGTTCGAGCAGATCCGCGACTTGTTGCTCGCGGTGGGCCGCCCCGAGCTCGAATCGAAAGTCCCTCTCGAAATGGAGGGAGGCAAGCCCACCGACGCCGGCGGCGGAACCCTCATCGAGGCGCGGGGCGTGACCTTCCGGCACGACGCGCGCACTCGGCCGGTGCTCGAGAACTGCTCGTTCCAGATCGCGCAGGGCGACCGCATCCTGCTGGAGGGCCCATCGGGCGGTGGCAAGTCGACGCTGGTGTCGCTGTTGACGGGCCTGAGGACGCCGCAGGGCGGTGTGATGCTGCTGCACGCGTTGGACCGCGCGACGTTCGGCTCCTCGGGCTGGCGCAAGCGCATCACCGCCGCGCCGCAGTTCCACGAGAACCACGTCCTGTCCGGCAGCTTCGCGTACAATCTCCTGCTCGGGCGCGAGTGGCCGACCTCGCCCGAGTTGCGGACCAAGGCCGCCGCGCTGTGCAAGGAGCTCGGGCTGGACGAGCTGATCGCCAAGATGCCCGCCGGCCTCGAGGAGATGATCGGCGAGACCGGCTGGCAACTCTCGCACGGCGAGAAGAGCCGGCTCTACATCGCGCGCACGCTGCTGCAGGGGGTCGAGCTGGTCATCCTCGACGAGAGCTTCGCCTCCCTCGATCCCGAGACCATGCGGGTCGCGCAGCGCTGCGTTCTCAACCACGCGAAAGCCCTCGTGGTCGTCAGCCACCCATGAGACTTCGATTTACGCTCGCCCTCCTCGCGACGACCTGCTCCGGTTGCGAGCTGATCCGTCCCGTCGTCGTCAAACCGCCTCCGACGCCGAGCAGCTACTCGACCGCCGTCGATCTGCGCGCCGAGCCGCCCCCACCGTCCAGCGCACCCGAGGGCGGGGTTCCAAGCCCGCAGCCGTCGAAGGAGGGCGTGCCCGCGCAGCCAGCCGAGCGCGTCACCCAGGACGCAGTCTGGTGGTCGGCGTTCGCCGATCCGGCTCTCGACACGGCCATCCAGGAGTGCTTCAGCGACAACCTGGTCCTGCGCGAAGTGCGGGAGCTGATCTACGAGAACCAGCTCGACCCCAACGTGCCGCAAGGTTGGTGGTACCCGCTCCAGGTCGGCATCCTGAACCCGGCGGGGCTGAGGCATGTCGTTGCCAACGCCAACCTTCCGCCCGCGCCGCCAACCCGGGCCGAGTACAACGTCGCCACCGCCGGTTTCGGCGTGACCTACCAGGTCGACCTGTTTGGAGCCCTCGGTGCGCAGCGGCGCGCGGGATTGAACTTCGCCGAGCAGCAGCGGCAGCTCACCGAGGGCCGCGTCCAGGACCTCGCGGTGCGGATCACCCAGATCTGGTTCGACATCCTCGAGGCCCGCGCGCTCCGGGACCTCACGCTGCGCCAGATCGACTACAACAAGGAACTGCTCCTGCTGATTCGAGCGCGGTTCGAGCAGCACCTCACGCCCCGGCTCGTGGTGCTGCAGCAGGAGCAGTTGCTGGTGAACCTCGAATCGCAGGTGCCGCTGATCGCCACCCGGAACGCGCTCTTGAATTCGGAGCTGAAGGCGCTGCTGGGCCGGGTACCAACCCCCGCCGACGACGTCATTCCACTCGATCGACAGCTTCCCGATCTCCCGCCCCCACCGAAACTCGGAACGCCGGGCGACCTGAACGTGAACACGCCCGAGATGCGGCTCGCGGAGCTTCGCGTCGCCGAGGTCGAGCACCGCATCAACGCGAACCTGGCGAGCTGGCTTCCGACGATTCAACTGGTGGGCAACGTGGGCGCTTTGAAGGTCGGCCTCTCGGAGCCGGCCCTGGCCGAGTCCGTCGTCGGGGTGAACCTGACCTGGGCCCTGTTCGATGGAAGGCGCGTCACCGAGTACATGCGACTGCCGATCCAGCTCCAGCGTCGCGAAATCCAATACCAGCTCGCGCTGCACACCGCGATTGGACGGGTGCAGGATGCCGTGGTTCGGGAGGAGAACGAGGCGACGAGCCTGCGCAGCCTGCGTGCGCAGGTCCAGCTCGGGCGGCAGCTCCTGGACGAGGCGAGGCGGCTCTTCGAGCAGGGGCATTCGGACTATCTGACGGTGCTCACCGCCCTGACGAATCTGGTCGGGCTCGAGCGCGCAAGTCTGCAAGCGCAACGGCTGCTGCTCAACCATCGCGTCGAGGTCTATCGCTCGCTCGGCGGCACCTGGTCGCGCGACGTCACACTGAAGCGGGAGTGAGAAGCCATGGCACAGCTGCAAGCGGATGAGATGCTCTACATCCCCAATCGAAGGCGGCTCACGCACGACCGGCTCGACGCGGGGGATGGCCAGCAGGTCCTGCACCTCTTCTATGGCGAGGTGGAGCTCATCTTCGACGAGCCGGACATCGCGCCCCTGGGCGAGAAGCTGCTCCAGGTCGAGCAATTTCAAGCCTCCGACGCCATGGCGTGGTCGGACGGCGCGCCCCATTCCTGGGACAAGATCCGGGACCTGCTCGAAACATTGATCGAACAGCGGGTGTTGAGGCGGGTCTCGGATGCGCCCACGGGCCGCACCGTGGCGTCCTTCCCTGAGCGGTTGGGGGAGGTGCCAGCCGGGCGTGAGCCGCTCACGTTCAGCGCCCGCGACAACCGTTGCCCCGTGCTGACCGAACAGGCGTTCGGACGGGCGTTCGAGCTCTCGAACCTCGAGGTGGTCGTGCCGGTCTACCGCGTGGCGCATCCGGCGCTCGACGGTGACGGCCGGCAAGTGGGCGAGAACAACGTCGCACCGCGCACCTTGTTCCTTGATCTCCCCACCGTGCGCAAGCAGTGCCACTACGCGGGGAGCCGGTACCAGAGCGAACGCCCGATGAACGTGACCGCGATGAAGGGCATGGCGCGTCAGTGGCCGGACCTGCTCTCGCTGACCGGGCAGTTCCGCAAGGCCTTCCTCGCGCGCATGCCGCCCCGGACCCCGGGCGTGCTCACCGCGGGCGAGCTCCACATGATGGTCGTCTGCACGCTCGCGTCGGTCGGGTACGTGCTGGTGCGGGGCACCCAACCGGTGCCGAACGGAGAGCTCGACAGCGGGCTCGCGGCCATGTTCCGGCTGATCGACGGAGTTCGCCTGGTCACCAACGACCTGGTGCGCGATGCCCCCGAGCAGCCCGTCACCGCGCAATCGATCGTGGACTATGCCGAGCGTCACGCGGTCTTCCATGGTCCGCACGGCGTGTGCGCCGGTCCGCCGGCGCTGATCAACGAATATATGCAGGTGTTGACCGGCTCGGCCCAGGCACCCATCGAGGCCCAGCCCGACATCGCAGCGCGCCTCGGCGATCTCGACGCCGCGCTCGATTACGGCCTGCTCGGGCAGCGCGTCGAATCGGTGGTCCGCTTCCTCGGCGCGACCCAGGGGCTGCTCCACGAACGGCTCCGGGCGGCGTTCGCCGGACACCTCCCGCGCACCGCGCTGCAAGAGTGCGTGGAGGCGCCCATCGATGTCGCGCATTACCCGTTGCTCCGGGACGATTTCCCACTCGCCGAGACATACCAGCGCGAGATCAAGCTCAGCCGCTGGTTGTTCGCGCGCATCGGCGAGGCGTTCCCCGGCACGCCACAGGGCGCCTCGCTGGACGAACTGGCGAAGCTGGATCCCGCCGAGCAGGCCACGAGCCAGCGGCGACTGGCCGAGCTCTTCGCGCATGGGCTGCCGGGAGACAAGGCCGTGGCGGAGCCCCTCTGCGGTGAGCTCGCTGGCGTCGCTGCCAGCGCGTTCGCCCTCGAGCGCCGGTGCCTGCGCGTCGTCGAGCGCGAGCAAGCGATGCTGAACCAGCGGCTCCGGCGCCCGGATCACCCCCTGACCGGCGCAGACCTGGCTGTGTTCACGCGGCCGCGCAATGGCCCCCCGTTGGCGGAGACCCTCGCGCGCGGCCTGGGCGTCTCGGTCACCAGCGACTCTGCCTCGACCGTGCTGGGCTACGGTGAGAGCAGCCTCACGTTGAAGGACTAGAGGGTTCGATGCATCCAGAGCTTGTCCGCCGCTTCCACGAACCGATTCGCGATGAGGCTGCGCGCCGGTATGGCCTGTCGCCCGAGCAGCTCACCGAGCTCACGGCCTTCGAGAACTTCGTCTACGAGGCGGAGAACGACGACGGCGAAGGCCTTATCTTGCGCATCTCGCACAGTACGCGGCGAACGATCGACTACACGCTGGGTGAGGTCGAGTTCGTTCGCTATCTGGCCGCCGCGCGCATTCCAATCGCCTCGCCGATCCTCTCCGAGGCGGGGCAGTTCGTGGAGCGGATCGAAGACCGCGAGCCCGGCAGCTACTTCGTCGCCACCGCGTTCGAGCGCGCGCCGGGCATCGTCTTCGACGACGCGCCTCCGCTCAAGGAGCGCTACTGGAAGCCCCCCCTGTTCCGCGAGCTGGGCCGGCTGTTCGCGCGGCTCCACAACCGCGCTGAGACCTACGCGCCTTCGAGCCCCAGGCTCAAGCGCCAGGAATGGCATGAGTACGACGTGGTCGACATCGACCGGTTCGCGCCCCCCGAGGAGAAGCTCGTTCGCGAGCGCACCGCGGCGATCATCGCGCGATTGAACCGGCTACCGCGAACACCGGAGAGCTACGGGCTGATCCACGCCGATCTCCACATGCACAATTTCTGCTTCGCCGAAGGGAAGATCACCGCGTTCGACTTCGACAACTGCGAGTACTCGTGGTTCGTCAAGGACATCGCGGTACTCCTCTTCTACATCGCGCGAGGCGAGGCTCGAGAGGCGCGCGACGAAGCGGTCGCTTCGTTCCTGGGGCCGTTCCTCGAAGGGTATCGGGAGCTCCGACGGATGGAGCGCGAGTGGCTCGCGGCCGTGCCGGACCTGCTCGCGCTCCAGCGCTCGATGAATTACGCGCTGTTCCACCAGTATCGCGACCCGGCCGTGCTCGACGAGAGCACGCTCGACCGGTGGGGGCGGTTCCGGCGCGACATCGAAGCGGACACACCCATCCTGCAGATTGATTTCAACGTATAACGAGCACCTCTCCAGCCTGCTGTGGAAGAAGGACCTGGCTGTGACTACCGGATATTCGAGGCCGGCGAGAAGCGTGCGTCGGCGAACGCGTCATTGTATGCACAGTCCTACGGATGGGTCCGAAGAATACTGGGTTTGACTGGGCGAAAGAGGGTGAGTGTGCGCGGTTCCCTCTGTGATGCCATGCGGTCCGTTACGGGGTGCGGCAGAATTCTGGCGTGCTGGCTACGGCCGGCAAGAATGGCAGGATGAGGGCCTTCGTAAAGGCGCTGGCTCAGACGTTGCGCTCGGTCTTGCGGAGCCGTTCGGAACTGGCTCTGGAGAATTTGGCTCTTCGCCAGCAACTCGCGGTCTTTCGCGAGAAGCGCCCATCACCGAGGCTTGCACGGGGCGATCGCCTCTTCTGGGTATTTCTCCATCGCTTCTGGCAGGGATGGCGGCGTCCACTGTGCCTGGTGCGGCCGGCGACGGTGGTGAAGTGGCATCGGATGGGCTTTCGGCTCTTCTGGCGCTGGAAGTCCCGAAGTCGGGTGGGACGGCCTCGGGCAACCCTGGAGCTGAGGGCGTCGATTCGGCTCATGGCCGAAGCCAACCCGACATGGGGGGCCCCGCGTATTCACGGGGAGTTGCTGAAGTTGGGGATGGAGGTTGGCCAGACAACGGTCGCTCGTTACATGCCCAGGCCGAGAAGGGGAGCGCCGAAACCATCACCAACATGGCGGAACTTCTTGCGCTTGCATCTGGCGGAGTCCGCAGGGATGGACTTCTTTGTCATTCCGACTGCGACGTTTGGGGTGCTGTTGGGATTTGTGGTTGTGAGTCACCGGGACAGGCGAATCCTCCACCTCAATGTGACAGCGCACCCGACGGAAGAATGGACAAAGCCGCAGTTGCGAGAGGCCTTTCCCTGGGCCAGTGCTCCGAGATACTTGCACCGAGATAGGGACAAGCTCTACTCCGAGGGCATTCGCGCCACGCTTAACTATTTGGGGATTCGCGAGGTGCCGAGTGCAGCACGGTGTCCGTGGCAGAATCCCTATTCGGAGAGAGTCATCGGCTCGATACGTAGGGAGCTGCTGGACCATGTCGTCGTCTTGAACGAAGCCCACGCTCGGCGCCTGCTGCGCGAGTACCAGCGCTACTACAATGCGAGCCGGACGCACCTGTCACTCGGGAAAGATGCGCCCGAGACGCGTGAGGTGCAGGGCCCGGAGCACGGAGCCAAGGTGATAGAGCTACGGGAAGTCTTCGGGCTCCACCACCGGTACGAGCGCCGCGCTGGGTAGAGTCTCGGTCCCTCCAACAACACCCTCGTCGACCCGCGCGTGCTGCACCAGCCTACCTGCGTTCGCAGGAAGGGCGGGGAGTGTCCACACGCAGGCAGAGCGGTGTTGAGGCGTCTGAGCCGGGCGTAATTCCGACCTCTATCAAATGGAAGAGAGGACCCAGCGGCTCGTTATGCGCATCGCTCACGTCATGACGCGCGTTTTGACGCAGCTTTAACGCGTTAATGACGCAGCGACCGAATTTTGGATAGGCACAGGTGGCCACATCCTCGCCGTCTGCATCAGGCCGCGCCTCAATAGCAGGCGCAGCCGTGTCAGCCCTCTGGCGCGCGCCCCCCTTTTTCTGCCCGGCGGAGACTCGCTTCAATCGCTCGCAGTCGCCGGTGCAACTCCAAACCGGAGGGCTTCAGGGGTGGGCGCCTGTCGTCCGTCAAGGCGCTGCGCACTGCGGCGCAGTAGCCGCGGACGGCTTGTGCTTGGGCGTCCTGGCGCCCTTCGACGGCGCGCTCGATAACCCGCACTCCTCGCACATGACTCTTCAGCAGCTTCTTGGCGTGCCGGTCCGCTTCGTAGAGGGGGCGGGCCGCCTCACGCAGGTAGTGGAAGTGGCAGAGTTGGTGAGGCACCCCAGGCAGCGCCGAGGCCACCGCGTTGCGGATGGAGCGCTGGTGTTGCTGAGCGAAGTGGTTGATGGAGAGCGCGGTCGCGACGAGCGCGCTGGTTGCCGGGAAGGGATGTTGCAGGCCGCGCGGAGTCCAGCAGCGAGCCGGATTCTGGCGCGCCACGCTGCGTGAGGTAGTCCGCGGGGCTCTGAGAGGACGGGGCGCGGCGGTGTTCGCCAGCTCGCGTGCGAGAAAGGTGACCTGGAGCGTGCGCCAACACGCTCACAGGTCGAGCGCCCCGCTCGACGTGTGAGAGAGAAGCGAGGCACCCAAGGAGTCGTACGGACGCGCGTCAGCGTCAAGTCCTGGGCGGCACAGATGCCGTCCGTGTCGGCGGTACGCCCGGCGAGCTGCGCCGCTTGCGGCGCGGCGAGCCGCCCTGTGGGAGCGCCTCTGGGGCTTCATGGGCATGGCAGCCGGAGCCGCCAGGTGCGCGGGCCGCTGGACGCTGGCGCGTCGCCCGTGCTCGTAGAGCTGCGCGTGCGACGCTACCGCTGCCGTGCGTGCGGCGTGTCGCAGACGGTAGTGCCCGCGGAGGTGCTGGGCAGGAAGCTGTATTCGCTCGCGGCCATCGCCTGGGCGCTCGCCCTGTGGGGCCTCGAGTCGCTGCCGGCGGCGGCGGTGCGCAGGCGCGTGAGTCCGTGGGACGTGGTGGGGCCAGGGAGCGCTGGGCGCTGGGATGCCCTCTGCCGCTGGGCCGGGGAGGCCAGGCGCGGGACGCTCCTGTGCTGCGTGCGGCCGGCGCCCACGGACTGGACGGCGCGAGCGGTGGCCGCACGAGCGGCGACGACAGTCGCCGCCTTTGCGCTCCCGGCGACGGGACCGCCATCGCTGTCCGCCTGTTCGTTCCGGGGAGCCGAGCGCGCTCGCTGAGGGACTTGCTCCGCAGCCATCGGCTCGCCCCGCGCAGAAGTCCGTCCCACCCGACACGCCCCGTCCTCGAAGAGCTGCCTCCGGCGGGACGGTAGGCGTCTGCTCTCCCAAGAGGCCCATGCCGGGATGAGGGGGCGGTACGGGAAGTCCGCGCAAAATGAAGAGCCTCACCCCGAAGTCCCACGCCGAGGCGGTGGCGGTGTTTCGCCACGGAGTCATCGGCGCCCTCGCCCAGGCGCAGATGGACCGAGGCCAGCTCGCCTCGGCGCTCGAATCCCTCGCCCAGCAGCGCTTCGTGCCGCCGGGCGCCAAGGCGAGCCACTGCTACTCGGCGGCCACGCTCGAGCGCTGGTACTACGCGTACAAGAAGCGCGGCCTCTCAGGCCTCGCCCCGCGCGGCCGCAGCGACAAGGGCCGCGCCCAGCAGCTCTCGGTGGCCCAGCGCGAGCTGCTGCTCGACATCCGGCGGGAGTACCCGTCCGCGTCCGTGACGCTCATCCTGCGCACGCTCGTCACCGATGGCCGGCTCGAGAAGGACGCCGTCTCGGCGACGACGGTGCGCCGCCTCTTTGCGGAAGCAGGACTCGACCGCGTCGGGATGCGCGACGGCAGCGGCACGAAGACGCGCCTGCGTTGGCAGGCCGAGCGCCCAATGGCCCTGTGGCACGCGGACGTGTGTCACGGGCCTGGACTCACCGTCGGGGGCAAGTCGCTGCCCTTGCGCATCCACGCGCTGCTGGACGACGCGAGTCGGTACGTCGTGGCGTTGGAGGCCCACCACACTGAGCGCGAGGTGGACATGCTTGGCCTCATGGTGCGCGCCCTGCGCAAGCACGGTCCGCCGGACGCTCTCTACCTGGACAATGGCGCCACGTACCGGGGCGAGACGCTCGCCACCGCGTGCGCTCGCATCGGCACGTCGCTCTTGCACGCGCGGCCCTACGACGCCCCCGCCCGCGGGAAGATGGAGCGCTTCTGGCGCACGCTGCGCGAGGGCTGCCTCGACTTCCTCGGGCCCGTCGCCTCGCTGCACGACGTCAATGTCCGCCTCTGCGCCTTCCTCGACGCGCACTACCACGTCACGTCGCACGCTGCCCTCATGGGCGCGACACCGAAAACCGTCTTCGAGGCCACGCCCCGGGCGCCCGATGGCTTCGACGAGGCGAAGCTGCGCGAGGCCCTCACCACCCGCATCCGCCGACGCGTGCGGCGCGACACCACCGTCGCTGTCGATGGTGCCGACTACGAGCTCGACGCAGGCCACCTCGCCGGGCGCCTCGTGCACCTGTGCTGCTGCCTTGTCGACCTGGGTGAGGCTCCCTGGGCCGAATTCGAGGGCAAGCGCTACACCCTCCACCCAGTCGACGCGGTGAAGAACGCGCGCCGCAAGAGGTCGCTGCGTCGGCCTCCCGTCCACGACGAGACGTACCGGCCACACACCCCGCGTTTGACCCGCCCCGCGCGCTCCTCGACCGCGCCGTCGGGCGTCCTCCTCGGCATCGCGATGCAGGTGAGTCATGACGCCCGCCTACGTCACCCACTTCGGCTTCTCCGAGGCGCCCTTCTCCAAGGAGATTGCCGACGCGGACCTCTGGCTGCCGGCCTCCAAGACGGACCTCGTCGAGGAACTCTGCGAAGCCGTGCGCGAGCGGCAGAGCGTCATGCTGGTGGGCGAGCCCGGCGTCGGCAAGACGTGCGTCCTGCGCGCGCTCCGCCACCGGCTACCCCAGGCGGGCTTCCGCCTCACCTACTGTCACAACGCCACGCTGGGCCGCCGCAACTTCTACCGCCAGCTGTGTCTTGCCCTCGGGCTCACGCCGTCCGCCACCGCGGCCTCTGTCTTCTACGCCGTGTCCAGCCACGTGGAGGACCTCGGTCGCGAGCGCGTCCACCCCGTCTTCCTCCTCGACGAGGCGCACCTGCTCCACCAGGACGTGCTCGACCACCTCCACATCCTCCTGAACTACCAGTGGGACTCGAAGGCGCTCCTCTCCCTCATCCTCGTCGGCCTGCCCGAGCTCGACTCGCGGCTCGCGATGCGCCGTAACCGCAGCCTCGCCTCCCGCCTCGCACGCCGGCTCACCATCGACGCGCTTCAGCCCGATGACACCGCGGAGTACCTCCGCCTGCGCCTGAAGAACGCGGGCTGCGAGCGAGAACTCTTCGCCTCCGACGCGATGGCGATGCTCCACGAGGCCGCCTCCGGCGCTCACCGCGACATTGACCGGCTCGCGACCACTGCGCTTCGCGAGGCCGCGCGTCGCAAGAAAAAGCTCGTCGAGCGCGACGTACTCGCACGCGTGCTCGACACCGACGCCGCCGCTCTGTAGGCCGGTCCCATCACCGAGCGCGCTCGCTGACGCTCGCGCTCGGTGATGCCCATCAACCAGGCGGATCGCTCGTCCATCAACCAGCTCGCCTCGCAACAGCTGGCCATCCGAGACGACTCCGGCAATGGGCACCGCCAGCGCCGCTTTCACCTCCAGGAGCAGCGGAGCCAACTCCGCCTCACCACTGCCCAGCAAGCTACGGGCTGCCAACACCTCGCCGGAGAGGCAGTCGCGCACCACCCACAACACCTCATGGCCTACCTCGGGCTGCAATCCGTCCATGGCCAGCACCACCCGGCCCTGTTGACGTGTCACCTGCTGCAGTCGCCGACTGTCTGTCATTCGCAGTGCCAGCAACTCATCGTGCCGGTCGAGTTGGTTGGTGACACTGCGCTCGGAAATGGAGACGCCCCGTGCGCGAAGGACTGCATGGATTTCCGGGACGCTGCGATGCTCGTGGTAGCGCAGTGCCCCAATCAAGGCGATGACGTCCAGGCCAAACTCATGGTCCGGCAGCGCCCACCGGCCCTCTTCTTCGGCACGCACAGGTCGCAAGTACAACGGGCACCCCTTCCGGTGGCACACTCGCACCTGTACCTTGAGGGCGACCACCGCCTCCAGCGTCACCACGTTCCGCCGTGCCCGGTAGTCCGCTGGGGCGGGCCCTCCGCACGCGGAGCACCGCCGTCGATGGTTCTCCAACCCCACCTGCCTGCTCGCAGGTGGGTGGGCAGTCGTGCGTCCCATGGTGCTACCTCCCTATGGAGGCAACACCGCGGAGGGCAGGAGGTATTTGCCGGCGTAGTTTTTTTTCGCGCGCCAGCTCCACCGCGTCCCGGAGGATTTCGGCTTCCTGCGTCTTCTTGCCCAACAACCGCTGCAGCTCGCGCACCTGGGCCTTGAGCGCCTGCACCTCCGACTCGGGCACCACGGCCTCACCGGCCTGCAGCCCCGAGACGCCGCCCGACTCCTTCAACTGCCGCCACCGGAACAGCAGGCTCGCATTGATGCCGTACTTGCGGGCCACCAGGGACACGCTGCTGCCCGGCGCCTCGCACTCGGCCACCAGGCGCAGCTTCTCCTCCGCCGAGTACCGGCGGCGACGCTGGCCTCCCTCGGCCTCTCCCGGGGCTCCTTCTTGGGCCTTCTTCTCCATCATCAGACTCGCTTTCAAGCCGAACGAGCCTGTCCGACTCTTCAGGGGGCTACACCACGGTGCCTCGGTGCTTCCGAACCCACTTCGCCGCTACAAGGGGCGCGCCTGCCCCGCGCGCCTCGCTCACTGGCCTTGACGCACTGCCGAAGATGGCCGTGACGCACCCATGACGCAGCGACCGAATTTGGGGAAGGCACAGGCACGCCATTCAGCGCAGCGGGGCCATCGAAGCCTCGGGCGCTCCACGCGCGTCTAGGAAGTTGGATGGGCGTCCAGTTTCAGGACGGCTTCTGGCGCGCAACCTATTGATAAAATTGGGGTGGGTGATGGCACTCATGCAGCACTCCCGTCAGGAGTTCGGGATGGAGGTGACCATCGACCGCTTTGCGGTTCAGATGGGCTGTATCGGCAAGGGCTGGGCAGGCTCATACTCTGCGAGTCAATGATGACGAGCAGAGTCCTGATGCGGGATTGGGCGCTGGACCTGGCCACGTCGGTGCGCCTGAGTAGCTCCCTCGTGATGAAGGAATGAAGCTGGTGTGACACTCCCCTTTCGGGGGTGAGGGACTTTCATTTGGCTTTAGACAGGATCAACCCCAAGCGGTGCTGGCTTTCACGCATTCTCAGCGGAGCGCGATTGAATCGTACATGGCTACGGTGCGAAGGAGTGCAAGGCGGCGGTGTTGAAAGGCGCATCCACAGGAGCGTCGCCTCAAATGGACCACTAATCGCCGCAGATTTCGTTTGAATGTGGGGGAAGTCTATTGTGCTTCGTACGTCACGTCGCTGCGCTCCATTCTCGCGCCTAGGACAGTTAGCCCGCCACAGTCGAGAGGCGCCGGCTCCCTCTCTTTGGGTTGTCGAGACGCTAGGGTGGGCGCCTTGGCACCTTCTGTCAGGGCCCTAGTGTATGGACGTTTGAGGGCCACTTGGCGATGGTTTGTTGGTGGCGCCCTTCGTAGGCAGGCCCAGCGTGGAGGGAAGGGCGTTTGTTTGGGGGCTCAAAGATGGAGAGATGCGCGCCACTTGCTCGGGGTGTATGAGAAATGGGATTGTTGCGGAGTTTCTGGAGTAGTGCACGTTGCTTTTCTTGTTTGAGGTGGTTGGCATATACGTGTCGGTTGGTGTTTATTTTGTTTGTATTGCCGGCGACGGGTGTAGCTAGGGAGCCAGTTTTAAGTGCCGATGAACGTGCCAGCGTGGAGCTGGGCAGGGCCCTCTTCTTTGACAAGGCTTTGAGTGCTGACGGGAAAGTAGCGTGTGTCACCTGCCATCGACCCGAAGTTGCTTTTTCTAGTGGCGAATCCATCCCGAGAGGGGTGTTTGGGCGGGTGGGTACGCGCAACGTTCCGAGTCTTTTAGGACTGGAGAAGCAGGGGGCACTTTTCTGGGACGGGCGGCGCGCCACCCTTGAGGAACTCGTCCTGGACCCCCTCACCACGCCGGTGGAGCACGGCTTTTCTGACATGGAGCAGGTTCTACCCATCGTGCGCGCACGTCATTCGCCCGGTTTCGCACGCGCATTCCCGGGCGAGGGCATAACGCCAGCGACGGTAGCCCGTGCCCTCGCGGCATATGTGCGCAGCCTCGTCGGAGGCCCTTCTCGATTGGAGCGTCACTTGGCAGGGCAAGCCGACGCCCTCAGTGCTTCCGAGCGGCGCGGCCTTGCCCTTTTCTCTGGCCGTGCGGCATGCAGCCGTTGCCATCCTTTGGTGGAGGAGGCTCATTCGGATGGGGACTTCCATCCCGGTGAAGTGGCTACGCCGGCCTCGCTCTCTCAGCTTGCGGCAATAGCCCGGTCTACAGCCCGCATGTCACCGGAGGCGCGGCGGGCCGCAGTTTCCACACGCAGCGAGGTGGCAGCCCTGGGACGTTTCATCGTGACGCTCCGGCCGGCTGATATCGGCCGTTTTCGTACGCCCTCGCTGCGTAACGTGGCGTTGACTGCACCGTACATGCACGACGGTAGCATTCCCACGCTGGCTGAGGCCGTGGAGAGAGAACTCTACTACCGCACGGAAGGCGGGCCGCGGGTGGGCGACTTGACCCCCTCCGAGAGAGAAGACCTGGTCGCCTTCCTTCATTCAATGACGAGCTCAACGTTTGCCACGGTGCCTGCCGGGGCGGCTTCAGCTCCTTCAACGTTTCTAAATAGGAGTTCCCGGTGAAGATACCTCCTATAGAGCGATGCCTTGGCATGTACGTCTTGGCATGTGTTCTTCTCCTTGTCGCATGTGGCGGTGAGGGCTCTGCTCTGGAGCAAGCGCCGATGGGTACTGTTGCCCGTGCCACTGGAAGCGCTGATGCAGGCCCACCCATTCAATACGCGTATGACGGAGCTCGGCGGTTGGTGGGCGTCTACGACGGGACGGGTGCTAGTGCCCAGTACGTCTATGACGAGGGTGGAAACATTCTCGAAATAAAGCGCTTAACGGCTACGGACATATGCATCTTCGACTTCACGCCCAACTCCGGGCCACCCGGCGCGGAGGTGACCTTGACGGGCTCGGGGTTCAACCCGACGCCTGCGGGCAATACGGTGCGCTTCAACGGCGTGGACGCCGTGGTGACTGCGGCGAGCACGCAGCGGTTGGTGGTCACCACCCCGGCGGGGGCCACCACGGGGCCGGTCAGCGTCACGGTGGGGAGCACGACGGTGGCCAGCGCCGAGGACTACGTCGTCACCGCCGCCGTGCCCGGCCCGGTTCTCACCGGCTTCTCGCCGGTGGGCGGGCCGGTGGGCACGACGGTTACGCTCATGGGGAGCAACTTCCACCCCGACCGTCTCTTGAACCGCGTCTTCTTCGGCGACATCCAGGCCTTCGTGGTCTCCGCCAGCCCCTCGCAGCTGGAGGTGAAGGTCTCGAACCTGGGCGAGACGGGGCGGGTGAAGGTCGCCACTCCCTCCGGACGGGTGACCAGCGGTTCGGACTTCCTGGTGCTCCCCTCGAGCCTCGTGCCTGGCGCCGCGGACACCCTGCTCCAGGCCGAGGTGGGCGGGCCTCCCAGCGCGGTCTCGCTGGCGGATGCCTCGCGCCGGGCGGTGCTGAGCTTCCCGGTGTCGCGAGGCGAGCAGGTGAGCGTCGTATCGTCGTCGGTGGTGCTGGGCGGCGCGAGTTCGGCATCGCTGCTGGTCCATGACCAGATGGGTGCGCAGATTGGCAGCTTCACCCTGTCGGCGGAGGGAGGTGTCCACGACCTCCCCGTCGCGCCTCGGGGCGCCGTCTACACTGCGGTGGTGCGGGCCACCGGCACGACGACCGGGTTCAGCGTGTCCCTGGCTCTGGTGCGTGCCGCGCGGGAGGTGCTGGAGAAGGACGGGGCGGCGACGACCTTCGTCGGCCAGGTGGGACAGAACGGCTTCTATGACTTCGTCGGGACGGCCGGGGAGCGGCTGGGCCTGGGCGTGACGGGCGTCGCCATCGCCCCGTCGGGCAACAACGTCGCCATCTCCATCCTCAAGCCGGACGGCAATTCGCTGGTCGACTGCGGCGGCTTCTCCGCTCCGGGCAACTGCGACGTTCCGGCACTGCCCGTGACGGGCACGTACACCGTGTCCGTCAATCCTCCCAGGACGGCGACGGCGGAGGTAGGCCTGCTGCTGTCCACGTCGCTGGGGGACAGCCTCCTCGTGGATGGTCCTCCGGCCACCTTCAGCACCTCGCGCGTGGGCCAGGATGGCTACTACACCTTCGAGGCGGGCGTCGGCTCCAACCTGACGTTGGTGCTCGCGGGCAACACCTTCGCCACCAACACGCTGGTGCGCGTCCTCAGGCCCGATGGCACCCAGCTCGCCACCCAGAGCATCGGCTCCTCCTCGGGCTACACGCTCGACTTCACCCCGACGACGACGGGCCTCCATGCCATCACGGTGGACCCGAACCTGGCCAGCACCGGACAGCTGACGCTCCAGTTGGTGGAGGAGGTCAACGGCAGCGCGGGCGTCCCGGACAGCGCGGCGACGACGGTGTCGCTGGGGGCGGGACAGAAGGGCCGCTACGCCTTCAACGGCACGGCCGGAGACCGGTTGGGCCTGGGCGTGACGAGCGTCGCCATCTCCCCGTCGAGCAACAACGTCGCCATCTCCATCCTCAAGCCGGACGGCACCTCGCTGGTCAGTTGCGGCAACTTCACGGCGCCGGGCGACTGCGACCTGCCGGCACTGCCCGTGACGGGCACGTACTTCGTGACGGTGAACCCTTCGGGTCTGGCGACGGTGGAGGTAGGCCTGCTGCTGTCCGCGTCGCTGGGGGACAGCCTCCTCGTGGATGGTCCTCCGGCCACCTTCAGCACCTCGCGCGTGGGCCAGGATGGCTACTACACCTTCGAGGCGGGCGTCGGCTCCAACCTGACGTTGGTGCTCGCGGGCAACACCTTCGCCACCAACACGCTGGTGCGCGTCCTCAGGCCCGATGGCACCCAACTCGCCACCCAGAGCATCGGCTCCTCCTCGGGCTACACGCTCGACTTCACCCCGACGACGACGGGCCTCCATGCCATCACGGTGGACCCGTACCTGGCCAGCACCGGGCAGATGACGCTCCAGTTGGTGGAGGAGGTCAACGGCAGCGCGGGCGTCCCGGACGGCGCGGCGACGACGGTGTCGCTGGGGGCGGGACAGAAGGGCCGCTACGCCTTCAACGGCACGGCCGGAGACCGGTTGGGCCTGGGCGTGACGAGCGTCGCCATCTCCCCGTCGAGCAACAACGTCGCCATCTCCATCCTCAAGCCGGACGGCACCTCGCTGGTCAGTTGCGGCAACTTCACGGCGCCGGGCGACTGCGACCTGCCGGCACTGCCCGTGACGGGCACGTACTTCGTGACGGTGAACCCTTCGGGTCTGGCGACGGTGGAGGTAGGCCTGCTGCTGTCCACGTCGCTGGGGGACAGCCTCCTCGTGGATGGTCCTCCGGCCACCTTCAGCACCTCGCGCGTGGGCCAGGATGGCTACTACACCTTCGAGGCGGGCGTCGGCTCCAACCTGACGTTGGTGCTCGCGGGCAACACCTTCGCCACCAACACGCTGGTGCGCGTCCTCAGGCCCGATGGCACCCAGCTCGCCACCCAGAGCATCGGCTCCTCCTCGGGCTACACGCTCGACTTCACCCCGACGACGACGGGCCTCCATGCCATCACGGTGGACCCGTACCTGGCCAGCACCGGGCAGATGACGCTCCAGTTGGTGGAGGAGGTCAACGGCAGCGCGGGCGTCCCGGACAGCGCGGCGACGACGGTGTCGCTGGGGGCGGGACAGAAGGGCCGCTACGCCTTCAACGGCACGGCCGGAGACCGGTTGGGCCTGGGCGTGACGAGCGTCGCCATCTCCCCGTCGAGCAACAACGTCGCCATCTCCATCCTCAAGCCGGACGGCACCTCGCTGGTCAGTTGCGGCAACTTCACGGCGCCGGGCGACTGCGACCTGCCGGCACTGCCCGTGACGGGCACGTACTTCGTGACGGTGAACCCTTCGGGTCTGGCGACGGTGGAGGTAGGCCTGCTGCTGTCCACGTCGCTGGGGGACAGCCTCCTCGTGGATGGTCCTCCGGCCACCTTCAGCACCTCGCGCGTGGGCCAGGATGGCTACTACACCTTCGAGGCGGGCGTCGGCTCCAACCTGACGTTGGTGCTCGCGGGCAACACCTTCGTCACCAACACGCTGGTGCGCGTCCTCAGGCCCGATGGCACCCAGCTCGCCACCCGGACCCTCGGCTCCTCCTCGGGCTACACGCTCGACTTCACCCCGACGACGACGGGCCTCCATGCCATCACGGTGGACCCGTATCTGGCCAGTACTGGGCAGATCTCCCTGCGGGTGCAGACCCAGAGCGCCCCGTTCGCGCCCTCACACGTCGGGGGCCAGTGATGAACCTCCATTCCTCCTTGATTCAACCTGGAAAGACCATGCATCGAGCCAGACGTGTGTTCGCGGCCGCCTGCTTCGCCCTGATGGGCGTGATGGGTGGCTGCGCGGAAGAAGCTCCCTTCGCGGCGGTGCCGGACGCGCTCGTGCGGCCGCTGACCGTGGACTGGTTCCCTCGGCAAGAAGGTCGTGGCGCGGCGCGCCTGTCGGACGGGCGCTGGCTGCTGCTGGGCGGCGAGACCTCCTCGCGCGACGCCGTCATCCAGGGCGTAGATGGGGCCCTGGAGCCGCTGATGCCGGGCCTCCGGCACGCGCGCTCCCACGCGACCGCGACGGTGCTCCCGGATGGCCGGATCCTGGTGACAGGAGGCCGGGACGCCTCTGGGCGCCTGGTCGCGACCTCCGAGTGGTTCTCGCTGGAGCGCCGCGCCTTCGCGGACGAGGAAGCGCTCCGGCTGGAGCCGCGTGCTCGGCACGTGGCCACGGTGCTGACGGATGGGCGGGTGCTCATCACCGGTGGCGAGACGTCCGCCGCGCGTGACAGCGACACCGCCGAACTCATGGACCCGCGCACGCTCCAGGTGACGCGGCTGCCCTCCCGCATGCAGGTGGCCCGCGCTGGCCACGCGGCCGTGCTGCTGCCGGATGGCCGGGTGCTGTTGTGGGGCGGGGATGCGCCGGGCGCGACACCCACCGCGGAGCTCTTCGACCCGGCGCGGGAGATGTTCCTCCGGGTGGACGCCGCCGAACTGGAGCGACTGCCCAAGCCGGACGCCGCGCTCGCGGTGGCGGGCTCGCTGCCCGCGGACCGGGCCATCTCGGTGCCCGTGAATACCCTGCTGGCCGTGCGCCTGAGCCAGCCCGTGTCCGAGGTCAGCGGGAGCACAGTCAGCCTGATGGGACCGGTGGGCGCGGTGGAGGGGCGTCACACGCTCGCGGAGGGCGGACGGCTGCTCTTCTTCCTTCCCACGCAGTCGCTGCTGCCTGCGACGGCGTACACGCTCTACGCGCAGGGGCTGAAGGGCGAGGGCGGCCTGGAGCTGCCGCTCACCACGGTGGGCTTCACCACCGCGAGCCTGGCTCCGGGAGAGGCACGCCCGGACGCGCGCCTCCCCCGGCCGAAGTCGAGCCGCGCGCAGGCGAAGGCCCAGCCCGTGGCCTCCCTGCGGGCCACGGAGCTGCGGCTGCCGGATGGGCGTTATGCGTGGCGCGCGCCCGAGCGTCCCTTCTTCGATGATGGGGAGACCTGGCTGCCGGGGCCGGAGCACCTCACGGGGGACTGGCGTTCGAGCGAGCCCCAGGTGGAGGCCGTGGAGCCGCTTACTGCGGCGCCGGGTATCACCGCCCTCTCCGGGCGCGTGCTGCGCCTCAATGGCCAGCCGCTGGCGGGTGTCCGCATCGTGGTGCGTGGCGTGGCCACGGTGACGGACGTGAAGGGACGCTTCCTCGTGGAGGGACTCAAGCCGGGCAGCCAGACGCTGGAGGTCAATGGCCAGACGGCCAATCACGGCGACGTCCGCTACGGCCTCTTCTTCATGCACGTGGACGTGAAGGACGGCGTCACCAATCCCCTTGGCCACACGGTGTGGATGCCCCGGTTGGACCCGCAGGGTACCGTCTCAATCCCCAGCCCTACGACGGAGGAGGTCGCGGTGACGACGCCCGCCATCCCCGGACTGGAGTTGCGGCTGCCTCCGGGCACGGTGGTGCGCGACCGCGCGGGCAACCTGCTCACCGAAATCAACATCACTCCGCTGCCCATCAACCAGACTCCCTTCCCGCTGCCCAATCTGGACATGCCGCTGTACTTCACGCTCCAGCCGGGGGATGCTCGCTTCGAGGGCCTGACGCCGGGCTTCAGCGGCGCGAAGCTGTACTACGCCAACTACCGGGGCGAGCTGCCCGGGGCGCGCGCCAACTTCTGGAACTACGACGCCAATGGCAGCGGCTGGCATGCCTACGGCCTGGGCAGTGTCAGCGCGGACGGTCGCCAGGTGATTCCCGATGACGGGGTGGCCCTGTATGGCTTCGTCGGCGCGGGCTTCACCAACCCGGACGCGCCGCCGCCTCCCGTGGGCGGTGGCTGCAACACCGAGTGCTGCGGCCTCGGTGGGGGAGGGGAGGGCGGTGGAGGCGACTGCGGTGGTGGCTCCGCCGGCAGCCCCGGCAGCCTGACGGGCGGAGACCCCGTCCAGCTCTCCTCCGGCCAGTTCCTCTTCCGCGAGGTGGACCTCTCCGTCGCGGACCTCATCCCCCTGCGCGTGGAGCGCACCTACCGTTCGCTGGACCTGACGCGCCGGCAGTTCGGCGTCGGCATGACCAGCGACTACGAGAGGTTCCTCTGGCGGTCCTCGAGCGCTTTCACCGAGTACGAGTTGGTCAACCCTGACGGCACGCGCATCCGCTATGAGCGCATCTCGCCTGGGACGGATGCCCCGTCGGCGGTCTTCGCCACGACGTACCCGGGCCCGTGGGCCGGCTCGCGCATCGTCTTCAACACCGAGTTGCAGGGCTGGGACCTGAGCTTCCGTGACGGCCGCCGCTGGACGTTCAACCATGCCCACCGGCTGGAGCGGATGACGGACCGCAACGGCAACGTCGTGACCCTCACGCGCCAGAGTGGAATCTCCGGCCCCATCACCCGCGTCACCGGGCCTTCAGGCCGCTATGTGGAGTTCACCAACGGCATGGGCACTCAGACGGGGTTGGCCCTCCAGGCGAAGGACCACACCGGCAGGACCGTCGCGTATGTCTATGACCCCCAGGGCAGGCTGACCCACGTCACGGATGCGACGGGGGCCGTCCGCAAGTACACATACAACACCAGCAACTACATGGAGACCGTGGTGGACGCGGAGGACCGGCTCGTCGTCCAGAACGAGTACGGGACGAAGGGCCGCATCTCTAAGCAGACGCTGGCGGACGGCAGCACGTACGAGTTCACCTTCGTGATGTCGATGATTGCCCAATGCCTGCCCAACGGCCCCTGCAACGTGCGCGAGGGCGACCAGGTCAACGTTGCGGACATCAAGGATCGCTCCGGGCAGACGCGGCGGGTGACGTTCTATTCGGGCTACGTCATCTATGACGTGTATCCGCTGGGCACGCCCGAGCAGCGCACGACGAGCTTTGAGCTGGATTTGAGCAATGGCCGGCGCAAGGCGGTCATCGACCCGCTGGGGCGGCGCACCGAATACACGCACGACAGTTGGGGCAACGTCACGAAGGTGACCCGTCTCGCGGGCACGCCTCAGGCGGTGTCGACGCAATACACATATACGCCGACCCATCAGCTCAAGACCGTCCAGGACGCGCTCGGCCACATCACCACGTACCAGTACGACGCCCGCAACAACGTGTCCCGCATCGAGGACGCGATGGGACGGACCCTGGCGTACACCCATGACTCGCTGGGCCGCCTGCTCACAGTGAAGGTAGGCATCGACGCGCCCCTCACCTATACGCATGAAGGTCCGGACCTCATCGCGGTGACGAACGGCGCCGGTCAGATGACGGAGTTCTCCCACGATGCCCTGGGCCGTCTCATCGCGCGGCGCAGCCCCGGCGGCTACGTGGACCGGTACGCGTACGACGGCCGGGACCGCCTGCTGCGGTACACCGATGCCCGTGGGCAGTCCGTCGAGTTCGCCTACGACGATTCGGGGCGGATGGTCTCCTCGAAGGATGCTCGTGGACACCTGACCCAGTACGTCTACAACAGCATGGGGTTGCTGGCCGAGCAGATGGACCCGCTCGGGCGCACGGAGGCCTATGGCTACGACTCGGCGGGCCGTCCGAGCACCTACCGCGACCGCAAGGGCCAAGTCCGAGGCTGGGCCTATGACTCTGCCGGCCGACTCGTGTCGCAGGGGTTCGGGGCCACCGCGTCTTCGCCTGGGGCCTACTCCAGCACCATCGGGCTCACCTATGAGAATGGAGGCCTGCGCATCCGCTTGGAGGACAGCCTGGGACCCGTGATGGTTCGGACGTACGACGGCCTGGGGCGGCTCACCCGGGAGGAGTCCGCCAACGGCACGGTGGATTCCACGTACGATGCCGCGGGTCGCAAGACGAGCCTCGCTGCGACCGGGCAGACACTGGTGACGTACGGCTATGACGACGCGGACCGCCTGACGAGCATCACCCAGGGCAGCCGCGTGGTGTCCTTCACCTACGACGCGTCAGGCCGGCGGGCGACGACCACACTTCCGGGAGGCGTCACCCAGGCCTACTCCTATGGCGCGACGGGCCGCCCGTCTCGCATCGAATTCTCGAAGGGCGCCACGGTCCTGGGGGACTTGACCTACGCCTACGACGCGGATGGCAACCCCACCTCCGTGGGCGGGACGTATGCCCGCACCCTCCTGCCCGCGAGCTTCACGGGGGCCGTGTACGACGCCGCGAACCAGCTCGTGAGTTGGCAGGGCGGTACGTTGGCTCACGACGCCAACGGCAACGTCATGTCCGACGGAGCCCGGACGTACACGTGGGACGCGCGCAATCAGTTGTCACAGGTGGGCAGTGCCCTGGGCACGTTGGCGACCTTCGGCTACGAGCCGACGGGAAGGCGGTCGTACAGGACGGTGTCCGGCACTACTCGGGACTATCTCTACAGCGGCCCCAACTTCATCCAGGAGCAGAGTGGTGGCACCACGGCCAGCCTCCTCACCGGCTTCGACATGGATGAGGTGTTCAGCCGCGCCACGTCCTCGGGCTCGCGGGGCTTCCTCACCGATGCGCTGGGCTCGACCGTTGCCCTCTCCGATGAGATGGGAACGGTGGCGGCGGAGTACACCTATGACCCCTTCGGCTTGTCGATGGTCACGGGGGACGCTGCGGGCAATGCCCAGACCTTCACCGGGCGGGAGGCGGACGCGGATGGCCTCTACTACTTCCGCGCGCGCTACTACGCTTCGGGCCTGGGACGGTTCCTCCAGCCGGAACCCCTGGCGCAGTCCCCGGGGTACCTGCTCGCGTCCGCGCTCCAGGGCAATGCCGTCGAAGCCTACGCATACGCCGGCAACAACCCCTTGCGCTACGTGGACCCCGATGGTATGTCGAAGTTCGATAGGCTCTACGGATTGCCCAAGAAGTTCTGGAACTGGGCGCACCGCAACGCCATGGAACTCTCCGACCTGACCAAGGAGGAGGCCATGGAGCTCTTCGGGGAATGGACTCGCATGGAGAGGCCGGGGCCCGACAAGAAGCGCAATCAGCGCAAGTGCGGCCCCGACGATGGGGACTCGTTCGACCCGGGGGACATCCTCGACATCATCATTCCCGCTCCGCCTATTATCAATCCCTGCCTCATCATGCCGTCACTGTGTCAGTCCCCCTATGAGTCGCTGATCGCATAGGTTCGGGTGATGCAATGTCAGGGCCCGCTTCCGCCGTCCTCTCGTGGCTGAAGGGAGGGGGGAACGGGCCCTTTCGCCTGGAGAGCAACGGATATGAACATGGTGGTACTGCGAGCCTTCGCGCCAGCGTTCGACGTGAAGGCGTTTCTTGAGCGCCATCCCTCCCTCGAAACCGACGCGGTTTGGGTGCGAGGCGATAAACAGTTGCTCCGGGGAGCGCATGAGGATTCAGGCTTCACGCTCTCCCTCGCCGAAGCGGAGACAGCCCTGCTTGCCCTCGTCGAGGCACGCGCGCGACTGGAGCCGATTGCCTCGGTGCTCGCTGAACTCCAGCGGCGAACCGTTACCTGCCTCATCGATATAGGGATGATGGTCGGAAGCCATTCGCGGTTCACTGCTTCCGTCCAGCTCACCCCCGAGGACCTCCGCTGGTTCGCGGAGCGGGGATTGGGCCTGGTCGTCTCCGCCTACCCGACCTCGGACGACGATGATGATGGGGAGAATGCGTAGGCTCGCGCCTGTGCCGCTGTTCTGCCCCCGTTCTTCGGACCACGCGTTATGAGAGTCCTGCGGCGCTGTTGATACCGTGCTCGGGGGATGATGCGGCGGGGTCGGCATGGGCACGGCGAGCTCCGACCTCCGCGGGTGTCTTGTAGCCCAGACTGCTGTGCGGACGCTTCTCGTTGTAGTCGTACCGCCACGCCTCAATGAGGACGACAGCCTCCCTCCTGTTGGCAAACCACTCCGCGGACAGGCACTCGTCGCGAAAGCGGCCGTTGAAGCTCTCGTTGGTACCGTTCTGCCAGGGCTTGCCCGGGTCGCTGTAGGCCGTCTGGATGCCGCTGGCCTCCAGCCACCCTCGCAGGGCCTTGGCGATGAACTCCGGGCCGTTGTCGCTTCTGAGGTACTTCGGCGGACCGTGCACCGCCACCAGGCGCGAGAGTACCTCGATGACTCGTCTGGAGTTGATGCGCCCCGCCACGTCGATGGCCAGGCATTCGCGGCTGTGCTCGTCCACGACAGTGAGGCACTTGAGCTTCTGCCCGTTGGCGCATGCGTCGTGCACGAAGTCCCAGGCCCATACCGAGTTGACGCCCTCGGGCTTCGGCTGCCGCGGCCGTCCGAGCCGAAGGCGCTTTCTCGGCCTCCTTCGAGTGAGAGCCAGCCCCTCCTTCTTCCAGAGCCGATGCACTCGCTTCACGTTGACCATAGGCCCTTCGCGCCGCAGCAGCGCCCAGGCCCGCCGGTAGCCGTACCGGGGACGTGCCCGAGCGATACCTCGCAGCTTCTCCACCAGCGCCGCGTCCTTCGCCTCCTTGCGACGGACGTAGCCCAGACTGCTGCGGGCCACCTGCAGTAGCGCGCACGCCCGGCGCTGCGACACGCCTCGCTCCTCGGCGTACCTCACCTGCCGGCGACGGACGGACGCGCTCACCATTTTTTTCTACGCCGGCAAATATGGCCTGAGTTTCTCTTCGATGTCTCGGAGGTAGCCATCCGGGTCGGCGCGGAAGCGCCGGCCCATGATGCGAGGGACGCGCCGATGCTCAAGCTGAGCGCGCAGCAGTCGCCAGTCGTTGAGGTCCCCAGGCGCCAGGTGAGGGCCGTCAAGGGCGGGCAGCAGGTGGGCCGAGGCGATGGCCGGAATCCGCACCGCGCCGCGCACGACGAGGCCCGCACTCCCTCGCACCCGGCCCGAGGCGCGCCGTTCGTGGTAACGGCAGGAACCGAAGAGGTGTTCGAGGTCATTGTCGGTGCGGGGCAAGTCCGGCACGTCGTAGCAGTGGAAGAGGCCCTTCCAGTAGCGGCGCGTTTCGAGGAGGAAGTGGGCGAGGGCCTGCCGCAGGATTCCTCGGTGAAGTCGGCGCGTCCAGCGCACCAGGGCGGCCAGCAGGGCGGCAAGTCGGCGTCGCACACCTGCCGCGTCCAAGCCGGCCTCGTTGCGGAGGATGGCCGCAGTGCGCTCTACCCATGGGTAGGCCCGTGCCAGGCTGGGCCACATGCATGCCGTTGCCTTCAGCGCGTTGCGTAGCACCGCATGCAGACGGCTCAATTCCGGTGGGCACGCCCCCCTTTTGAAACCCGCTCCAAACTCTTCTCAATGGCCTCCAGGCGCCGGCGAAACAGCAGGCCGGAGGGTTTGAGGGGCGGGCGGTGGTCGTCGGTGAGGGCGCTCCTCACAGCCGCCGCGTAGGCGCGCGTAGCGTGGGCGCCAGCATCCTGGCGGCCTTCTACCGCGCGTTCGACTTTCCTCACCTCGCGCACCCGCTTCTTCAATTCCTTCTTCGCATGCCGGTCGGCCTCGTAGAGGGGCCGGGCTGCCTCTCGGAGGTAGTGGAAATGGCAGAGTTGGTGCGGCACCTCGGGCAGTACATGGGCGAGAGCGTTGCGGATGCTCCTCTGCCCATCGGACACCACGCCGACGATGGGCACCAGCCCCAGCGCGCGCTTCACTTCTTCGAGAAGTGGTGCGAGTTCCTGCTCGCTCCCAGACAGCAAGGGACGCGCCAGCAAGACCTGACCCGACAGACATTCGCGCACCACCCAAAGCACCTCGTGTCCCACGTCAGGAGCGAGCCCATCAATAGCAAGCACTGCCCGCCCCTGAGGTTTCAGTGTTTCTTGCAGCCGCCTGGCGTCGAGCAGCTTGAGGCTGACGAGTTCGTCGTATCGGTCGAGCAAGTTGGTGCAGGTACGCTCGGAAATGGCGATGCCCTTGTGACGCAACAGGGCGTGGATTTCCGGCACGCTGCGGTGCGCCCGGTAGCGCTCCGCCCCAATGAAGGCCAGCACGTCCAGGCCGAACTCATGCTCCGGCAGCACCCATTGCCCCTCGCCCTCGGCCCTCAGCGACACCCCCTTCAGCAGACACCCCTCGCGGTGGCACACCCGTACCTGGACGGACAATCCCACGCACCCGGTGAGAGTCGTCACGCAGCGCCGCGAGCGCCAATCTGCTCGCGTCCTCGTGCCGCATGCCTCGCAGCGCCGACGCTCGCTGTCGAGCCGCACCTCCCGAGTTGCAATAGGGCGAGCTGTCGTCCGAGCCATGGCAGTCCTCCTCTCAGAAGGTCAACACCTCGGACTCAAGCCATATTTGCCGGCGTAGTTTTTTTGTGGAGATTTCCTTCATGACCTCGATTTCGAGGTCCCTCTCGGCCAGCAGCTTCTTCAGCCGCGCGTTCTCCTTCTCCAGCTCCTTGAGCCGCGTCGCGTCGCCTGCCTCCATGCCGCCGAACTTCTGCCGCCACCGGTAGAGCGTCTGCTCGGCGACGCCGTGCTTCCGGGCCACCTCCACCACGCTAGCCCCAGGCGCCTCCGCCTCCCTCAGGATGCGGACCATCTGCTCCTCGGTAAACCTGCTCTTCCTCACGACCGACCTACCTCCTGGCCGCGAGGACTCTCTCACTCTTCAACTGGTCCGAAAATTGGGGAGCAGACCACGGGCGACGCGCAGTGCGAGGGGCGAACCGCTGGCTGATAGTACCGCGACGCTGGCCGCCTGGGCCTGCGGTCGTCTTCGAGCGGATTGCGGTTGTTGGGCCCAGCTTGGCGCTCCCCTCGTCACGCGCGCGCAGTCTCTCGGGCGCGCGAGATGGCGTAGGCGGTGCGTCGGTGATTCCGACCCCGCTTCGCCGCTACGGGAACTCGCCGGCCTCGTGCTCACCATGCTCACTCGCCTTGAGCCGCTCGTGACGTAGCGATCGAATTTTGGGTAGGCACAGGAGAGCCGGAACCATCGCCCTCATGGCGAAGCTTCATGCCCTTGCATCTGGCGGAGTCCGCAGGAATGGACTTCTTTGTCATTCCGACCGCGACGTTTGGAGTGCTGTTGGGATTCGTGGTGGTGAGTCACAGGGACAGGCGAATCCTCCACCTCAACGTGACAGCGCACCCGACGGAGGAATGGACGAAGCAGCAGTTGCGAGAGGCCTTCCCCTGGGCCAGCGCTCCAAGGTACTTGCACCGAGATAGGGACAAGCTCTACACCGAAGGCGTTCGGGCCACGCTCTCCCATCTGGGGGTGCAAGAGGTGCTGAGTGCAGCGCGTTGTCCGTGGCAGAATCCCTATGCCGAAAGAATCATCGGCTCAATTCGTCGGGAGCTGCTGGACCATGTCGTCGTCCTGAACGAAGCCCACGCTCGGCGGCTGCTGCGCGAGTACCAGCGCTACTACAACGCGAGCCGGACGCACCTGTCGCTCGGTAAGGATGCGCCCGAGAGGCGTCAGGTGCAGGGCCCGGAGCGAGGAGCCAAGGTGATAGAGCTGCGGGAAGTCTTCGGGCTCCACCACCGGTACGAGCGCCGAGCGGCATAGAATCTCGGCCCCTCCAGCAACGGCCTTAGAGACCTGCCGCCGCCGCGCCGTCCTGCCTACCTTCGCAAGAGTGGAAGGGTGCGCCCGCATGCAGCCAAAGAGCCGTTGAGACGACTGGACGGGACGTGCTTTCGACCTCCGTCAAGCATGCGAGAGGTTCCGGCGGCTCGTCGTGCCCGTCGCTCACGCGTCATGGCGCGCGTTTTAACGCAGCTTTGACGCACTCATGACGCAGCGACCGAATTTTGGATAGGCACAGGGCCGAGAGCGCCCTCTTCAGCACCGCGAGCCAGAATCCCTTGGGATTCAGCGGCTTAAGCACGAAGTCATCGCGAGGCCTGTGTTAAAAAAAACTACGCCGGCAAATACCTCCTGCCCTCCTCGGTGTTGCTTCCATAGGGAGGTGGCACCATGGGACGCACGACTGCCCACCCACCGGCGAGCAGGCAGGCGGGGTTGGAGAACCATCGACGGCGGTGCTCCGCGTGCGGAGGGCCCGCCCCAGCGGACTACCGGGCACGGCGGAACGTGGTGACGCTGGAGGCAGTGGTCGCCCTCAAGGTGCAGGTGCGAGTGTGCCACCGGAAGGGTTGCCCGTTGTACTTGAAGCCCGTGCGTGCCGAAGAAGAGGGCCGGTGGGCGCTGCCGGACCATGAGTTCGGCCTGGACGTCATCGCCCTGATTGGGGCACTGCGCTACCACGAGCATCGCAGCGTCCCGGAAATCCATGCAGTCCTTCGCGCACGGGGCGTCTCCATTTCCGAGCGCAGTGTCACCAACCAACTCGACCGGTACGATGAGCTGCTGGCACTGCGAATGACAGACAGCCGGCGACTGCAGCAGGTGACACGTCAACAGGGCCGGGTGGTGCTGGCCATGGACGGCTTGCAGCCCGAGGTGGGCCATGAGGTGTTGTGGGTGGTGCGCGACTGCCTCTCCGGCGAGGTGCTGGCAGCCCGTAGCTTGCTGGGCAGTGGTGAGGCGGAGTTGGCCCCGCTGCTTCTGGAGGTGAAAGCGGCGCTGGCGGTGCCCATTGCCGGAGTCGTCTCGGATGGCCAGCGCTCCATCCGCAACGCGGTGGCCTCGGCGCTGCCTGGGGTGCCTCACCAACTCTGCCACTTCCACTACCTGCGTGAGGCGGCCCGCCCCCTCTACGACGCGGACCGGCACGCCAAGAAGTTGCTGAAGAGTCATGTGTGTTGGCGGTCATCAAAGAGCGCGGGATTCTGGTCATCGACGCGGTCATCGCGGAGCGCGGAAATCGGGTCATCGGCGAGCGCAGGTATCGAGTCGAGGCAACGCAAGACGGCCCCGCGCTGCGCTCCGATTGCGGGGCGCAGAGCGAGGCCGGTGGGCATCGGTGAGTCGCGGGGACGCTCAGCTCTTCCTTGCCTTGCGCTCCGCGCGTGATTCCTCGGCCATACGCCTGCGGTAGCTGTCGCCCTCGATGCTGATGATGCTCGCGTGGTGGATGACGCGGTCAATGAGGGCGATGGCGCATGCGGCGTTGGGGAAGATGGTGGTCCACTCGGAGAATGGGAGGTTGGTCGTCAGGACAATCGGCTTCTTCTCATACCTGCGCGACACCACCTGGAAGAGGAGGTCGGCGTTCCTGGCGTCGTAGGAGAGGTAGCCAATCTCGTCGATGACGAGCAACCCCGCCTGAGTGCAGTAGTGCTTCAGGCGCCTGTCGAGAGCGCGAGCGGAGTCCTGGCTTCCCAAGTCGAGCAGCAACTGGGAGGCGGTGGTGAAGAGGACGGAGTGCCCAGCCTGCACGGCGTTGTAGGCGATATTCTGAGCAATCATCGTCTTGCCCAGTCCCTGGGGCGCGACGAGGACGACGTTGGCGGGGCGGGCCATGAAGTCCAGCGCCAGGGCGCCCTCGACGGCCGTCCTGTCGATGCGCTTGGGCCAGCCCCAGTCGAAGTCGGCCATCGTCCTGAGCGCGCCGAGCTTGCTGCGCGACAGGCGCCGCTCCACGCTGCGCCGGGCTCTGTCCTTCGTCTCTTCCTCGGTGATGGCTTCCAGCAACTCGGTGGGGCCCCACCTGCGTTTGGTGGCCAGGGCAATGAGGTCATCGAGCGCGGCACTGGTGTGATGCAGGCCCAGGGTGTTGAGGCGTTCCTTCAAGGGGCTCATGACACTTGCTCCGTGTCGCGCCCGAGGAGGGCGTCGTAGGGGTTGAGGGAGTGCTGGGGGACGCGTTGCTCGCGCACGCGCGGGTCATCCGGCAGCACCAGGGGCAGCGGCGGAGGGGCGCCCCTTTTGCGGCTGCGTTGGTCGAGGACGTGGGCAACGGCGGCGGGGCCGAGTGCGCCGCGAGCGAGCGTCTCGGCGATGGCGGCGTCGGTTTCGGCGGAGCCGTACCTGTCGGCCAGCGCCAGCAGCTTCACGGTGTGGTTGCCGAGGTTGTCGCCGCGGCTGGTGAGCGCCTGGAGGAGTTGCTCGGCGTGCGGGCAGCGTGCGCGCAGCAAGTCCCTGCCACGCAGCTCGTGGGCGTGGGCCTTGCGCCTGGCCAGGGCAGCCAGGTGGCTGGCATCCTCGACGACGGCGCCCTTGTCCCAGCTGCGCACGTGCGAGGCGACTTCCACGGCGCCGTCGAGGAGGCGCACCGTGGTGGACGAGGCCACCAGCGTGAGGGGCCGGCGCACCAGGCCCTCGGGAATGGAGTAGTCGTTGCCGTCGAAGCGCACGTAGGGCGTCTTGCCGGAGGCGGCGGGGCGCACCACGTCGGTGGGCAGCGGGTGCGCGGGCAGCGGCAGCAGCAGGGGGCGCTCGGCTTCCAAGGCCTGCGCCACCGTGCGGCCCGAGGCGTCGCCGGGCACCCGGCGCTGGTGGGCCACCTCCTCCACCCAGCGCTGCAGTTGGCGGTTGACGTCGTCGAGGCCGTGGAAGGTGCGCGCAGAGAAGAAGGAGTCGCGCAGGTAGCGGATGGTGCGCTCCACCTTTCCCTTCTCATTGCCGCGGTAGGGGGCGCAGGGCTTGGGGACGAAGTGGTAGTGGCCGGCGGCTTCCAATATGCGCGGGTGGAAGTGAATGATGTCTCCGGCCCTCTGCAGCACGACGGACTTCAGGTTGTCGTAGAGGAGGTTGCGAGGCACGCCGCCCAGCGCTTCGAAGGCTTGGACGTGGCCCTGGAGGAAGCACTCCATGGTTTGGCCCAGGAAGAAGCGCGCGTACATGGCGCGCGAGTGGCCCAGCACCAGGACGAAGCAGGAGAGCGTCCGGGTGGCCCGCCCCACCCGCACCTTGCCGAAGCTGCCCCAGTCCACCTGGGCCTCTTCGCCCAGCAGGGTATTGCGGCGCAAGAAGGCCTCGGCCTGGGGCCCCGGACGCACCCGCCGCACGTAGCGCTTCACCTGCTCATAGCCGCCCAGGTAGCCACGGGCCTTCACCATGTGGAAGAGGCGCGTGGCCCTCAGGCGCGGGTGGGCCTTGAGGGTGACGTCAATGAAGTCCGTGTACGGGCCCAGCACCGTGGGCTTCGCCGTTCTGTCAGCACTGGCTACCGGCACGTCCTCCAGGGCCGCCTCCACGGTGTCGTGGTGCAGCCCCAACTGCGTGGCGATGGTGCCCACCGGCCAGCCTTCCGCGTAGTGCAACTGGCGAATCCGGGCGCGTACCTCGAGGCCAATCATCCTCCCACCTCCTCAGGGTGGGCAGCGCCGCCAGCGCGGGCCCATTCGGGTGCGCGCCAGGGTGGTGTGACGGAGGAATGGATTGGCGCGTCCGCAGGACGTGCAAGCCGGAATGGACGGTGGTGCATACGCAGGTGGCCTCGCTGCGCTCGGCTCCGCGGACACCTGCGTGGTGGCCTGGGCCGGCGCGGGCGGCACCGTCACCTCCAAGGCCCCTGGCGGGGGAGACTGATGCGTCACTTTCCGCCGCCGTCCTCGGTACGCGGCCTGGCGCTCGGCGTGCGCATGCCGTCCGTCTCGGGTGCGCTGGTATCGCCGCCCGGCCGCGCGCACCGACTCCGCACGCGCCAGCACCCCGCACCTGCGCTCGCAGTAGCGCTGCCCCCTGTCGCACCGGCTGCACAGCTGAAACAGCCTCCGGCACTCCGGCCGCCCGCACACCACCAGACGCAATGACTCCACGCACACCTTCCCGTGCGCGCCGACTTCTGGCGCCGCGCCGCGGAGTGCGCTACCCCTCCCTCACCGGCTCGCCCCTCTCGCACACCAGGGCGCGCCCCCAGGAAGGCCCTCCAGGTGTCGCTGGTGGGCCTTCTGACTTTTCAGGACGCGCGCAGCCCCGGACTCCACCGGCTCGCGCTCCTCTCCTCAACTTTTCGGCGGCACCCAGCGCTGCCCCTGGCAGCAGAGCTCTCGAACTTCTCGCCGTCCATGACCAGAAATCCGCGCTTCCTGGTGACCATCAACAGTCATGTGCGAGGAGTGCGGGTTATCGAGCGCGCCGTCGAAGGGCGCCAGGACGCCCAAGCACAGGCCGTCCGCGGCTACTGCGCCGCGGTGCGCAGCGCCTTGACGGACGACAGGCGCCCGCCCCTGAAGCCCTCCGGTTTGGAGTTGCACCGGCGACTGCGAGCGATTGAAGCGAGTCTCCGCCGGGCAGAAAAAGGGGGGCGCGCACCAGAGAACTGAAGCGACTGCGCCTGCTATTGAGGCGCGGCCTGATGCAGACGGCGAGGATATGGCCACCACTGAAGGTGGCCTACCGGTGGGTAGAGCGTGTCGCCGAAATCCTCACCAATGCCTCCGGCCAGAAAGGCTGTCACGTCAAAAGGCGCATGGCCGGCCTTGTCGGCGCACTGGCGCATGCCATGCGACGCACCCACTCCCCCCACCGCGCGGCGCTGGCGCATTTCCTCCTGGAAACGCGTCGCTATTGGCCCGGCCTCTTCCATTGCTACGATGTACCCGGCCTGCCTCGCACGGACAATGACTTGGAGCACCTGTTTGGCAGTTGCCGCTACCACGAGCGCCGGGCCTCGGGCCGGCGCCGCGGAAGTGAGGGCCTGGTGGTGCGCGGACAGGTGCGAGTCGTCGCCGCAGTGGCGACCCGACTTGCCCCCACTGTCGGCGCGGAACTGGCCCCCAAAGACATCATTGCGTGGAGGAATCTGCGTGCCTCCCTTCGAAGACGGCAACACGCGCGAGTCTTGGGCCGTCGATTCCGGGCCAATCCGAACGCCTACCTCGCAGCGATTGAGCGGGAGCTCAGGAGAGCTTTGCCGGCGTAGAAAAAAAGGGCCCTACCAGTTGGTAGGGCCCTTCAAGTAGCTCCCCGAATGAAGCACTGCGCGAACTCGTTCTCGGATTCTCTCTGAGAGGACTCGAACTCTCTGAGAGGCCGAAGGCGAGTAATATCCAGCTGTTTCAACGAAGGAGCTGGGCGACCGGACTGCCCCGCCGCCATGGCTGCAACGAGTAGCGTTGGACCAGCCGCATGCAGCGGCAGAGTGCAGTCCGAGCCCACCTCCCCAATGCACCACCCTCTTCGCTGCCATAGGAACTCGGTGGCCACGTACGCGTCGCGCTCACTCGCCTCGACGCAGCGTCTGAGTTTTGGATAAACACACCCGTCTCAAGTCAGTCCGGGATGCCCTGGACCCCGCGAAGCTCGTCCCAGAGCACGGCGTGCCGTGCCTTCAGGTGCGCCAGAATGGCGCCGATGGGCGTGCCCACGTTGACCCAAGCGGACTTACGCCCCTGGTACTCCACATCGTTCACGTCAATCGAGGCGCGATGGAGGGCGACGACACGCCACGCATCGTCCAGCACGGGCGAGCCGGAGGAGCCCTGCTCGGTGTCGGTGAAGTAGCGCAACTCGGTCATGGCGACGTAGGTGACAAGGTTGTTGCGGCACGCAACCATCTTCGGCAGTCCACGCGGGTGCTGGATGATGTTGACGGGAGCGTGCTTGACCACGGGCTCGGTGCGCAGGTGAAGGAACTTGCGCGCAGTCTGTGGTGCAGCCAGTCTCAGCAAGGCGAAGTCGAGTCCTGGGTCAACTACCTCCAGCTTCGCAACCCGGGACTCGTCCACGGGCGCGCTGGTGTGGTCATAGTCGAACTCGAGCACCGTCTCCGCTGCTTGGCGGTCAAGGTCGAGACGTGGAGCCTCCGGCTCACCCGAAATGCGTGCGTTGATGACGTGGTGGTTGGTGAGCACTAGGTCCGGTGTCACCAGCCACGCGGTGCCATTGAACAGGAAGGGGGCGCCATTGGCGAGCAAGCGCTTCTGGCCCGCATCGAAGCGGGGAACGAGGGCGCGAGCGACACAGCGGCCCGCGTTCTGCCCTCCGAGGAGGAAGCCGAAGGGCAACAGGTCGTTCTCATGAACGATGCGTTCCTTGCGCTCGGCGAGTTGCTCGCGGGGGATGACGGGGCCTGCGGGAGCGCGGCTGGTGATGGCGGCAAGGGTGTTGGTGAAGGTCTTCGCGGCCGGCGTCGGCCCCGCGAGCGTCGCGGCGGTGCGCAGCCACGAGGCCAGCGGCACGCTGCCGTCCGTCAACTCATCAGTCGTGTTGAGTCGGTCTAGCGTCAGCTTGAGCTGGTCGATGGGACGCGGAACGTTCGCAAGCGTCCCGACGAAGTAGGGATTCATCCCGCTCAGCAGGGCTTGGTGTGAGACCGGGTTCGCCAGGTTCGCCTTGATGGCCTCCTGCAGGAGTGCATCGAGTTGCTCGTCAGTGAGGAACTTGAAGGTCGTCATGTCAGTGCCCCTCAGGCCACGAACGCCGTCAGGAAGAATAGCGGTCCAAACTCTTTGGTGTTTGCCTTCGATGGAGGAACGAGCAGCTCTCCTCGAGTTCTGTATCCAGGGCGCGATGAAAAGAGGGACTGGGCAAACAGCCGCGCGACAAAGTCCAGGGAAGCCTCTTCACCCTTTTCGGGGTCCGACAGCCCCGTAGCTTGGCGGAGTGTGCTCGGACGCAAGAGGAAGTGACGAAGGGAGTTACTCATTTCCTTCAGCGGCTCACTTTCGTCCAGAGGCTCAATGTTGTTCAGGAGGTCAATCGCTGTCAGGCAGATCTGGGGTGCGCGATACACGTCCCTCTCAGGCAACTGCAGGAGCAGGTCCGACAGCTTCTTCCTGGCGAAGAGGAACTGTGGCGAGCGGGGTTGCTCCACTCCCCAGAGGTAGGTCATGGCCATTCGCGGGAGCAGACACGCCAGGTCTCCTACGCGCTTCACTGCGATGAGGTCCGCCTCCTCAAGCGCAGTCTGAGCCCGTTCCCGCTCGCCGTGCATTGCCTCCAACTGGGCCTTGAGAAGGAACAGCTTCAACGTCTCAACGGGGTCCGCGCCCCACCCAGCGCTGTCGATCCCATCGTCGATGACCCGCGTAGCCTTATCGAAGCGCTTCGAGAGGATAAGCGCGCGGGCTTCAATGGAGTACAGCGCGCTTCCGGGAGTCCGCTCTCGCCGAACCCGAAGGAAGTCCAGCGCCAACAGCGGCTCGCCATTGAGCAGCACGTCATTGGCTCGACGTGCCGTGTGCCGCTCCCAATCCACGAGCTCGGCACGGGCCCATACTTTCGGGGACAGGTGCAGCCCGAGATGGGAGGCCGCATACGTCCGGGCCTCGGCGGGCAAATCATCCACCGCCGTGCGCAGGTAGCCCTCCACTCCGGACATCCAGCGTGGCTCTATCTGCTCACGGGGCTGAGCGCTGGCCAGCCTGTGGTAGAGTTCCTCGGCGCGGCTCGCAACATCGGTACGTTGCTCGTAATAGCGCACCGCTGCCGCATGGATGGCGGCGACCTTCTCGGGCTGATCCTGCTTCAGCGGCGCCAGCATCACGCTCCGCACGTCCGGCCGATGATAGAGGGCACCATCGGCGCCTAAGGAAACGAGCGATACCTCACGCCGGAGTTGCTCGAACAGTGCCTTCGCCTGAGACAGCGACAGCTCTCCGAGTCCGCACGGCCCCGCCAACACCTCCCGGATGACCTCTGGCGTGAGCCGGCGAAGGATAAGCCCGGGGTGCGCGAGCTTCCGCACGACGGGGTCGTGCACGTGCTCCAGAATGCGCCGGTAGAGCTGTCCCTGAACCACAGCCTCCCGCGCGGCGAAGAAGAAGAGGCGCTTCGTCGTCAGAGCCCGGATGCCCTCCTCTGCGGCACCTTCCAGGTGGACCACCTCTGCCGCCAGCACCAGGCTGAGCGGGTTGCCACCAACCTGCTCATACAGCCCTTGCCTGACGGAGGGCACCTCCACGCCACTCGCTTTCAGAAGTGACAGGGCGGACACTCTATCCAGTTCCTCAAGGGCCAGGTCCGTGGCCTCGAGTTGAGGCTCGGGTGCCCGGCCCGACAGGACGACCCGCAGGGGCGCGTATCGCTCGCTGAGGACCTTGAGAAAGAGGTTCAGCTCCCTCATGAGGTCAGCATTTCTATACTGGACCTCCTCGAAGGTGTCGAACAGCAGTAGGAAGCGTTTGGAGCGTTCCTCGTCCTGGAGCATCAACTTTACGAGCCGAGACCCGAACTCCTCCACCAACGGCAGCCAGAGCTGCCGGGCGCTCTCCGCCGCCGAAGCATCGCCACTGAGCCCGACTGCTCTGCGCTGGCGTTCATCGTTCAGTGCCCTCCGGCAGCGGGCCTCGAAGTGCGAAAGCATCTCCTGGGGCGCTCCCGGGTACTGGAGGCCCAGTTGGCGGCTCATCTCCATCAGGAGCGTCGCGGGCTTGTCGAGGTTGATATGCGGGTCATCGAAGTCGAGATAGGCGAATGCAACACTCCGGCTGTGCTCAAGCATGAACCGGGCGACCAGTGCCGACTTGCCCATGCCTCCGGGCCCGTGAATCAGCAGCGGAGCGCGTCGTCCACTCCATAACCGGGTGCGCTCAAGCACATCCGAGAGTCTCTGCCTCACGGAGGTATCCAGCACCCCTATATGAGCCCGAAGTCGCCCCAGTTCCGCCTTGCGGCCGCGGAAGGTGTCCCCCGCCAGCTTCCGGAATGGCGCCAGCAGACGCGCCCGAGCTAGGTCATGGCGAAGGCTCTGCTCATACTCGTTGTGGCTCTCCTGGCCCATGACCTTGGGGCCAAACCAACGAACAACTTGGAGTTGCCGGTCCAGCACGTCAGCATCCTCCAGGCCAGTTCGGTCGAATTCAGATCTCGGTGCCCTGAGCGCGTGCCCTGGAACCTCCCACCGACGAATCACATGCGGCACCTTCTCAATACCTGAGTACTGCTCCAAGTAATGCGTGATGAGCTGCTGAAGCAAATCCGGATTCTCAACCGGGTTGCACTGCAACACTTCACCCAGCCCTCCAGGAAAATCCAGCCGCTCGATGGCTTCCCGCCTTACGGACTCCTTCAACATCCAGCGGCCCGTTCCCGCGACCACCTCACAATCCTCCATCAGCCACCTCAATGCTCCTCCCTCGCCCTGCCTCCCCCCCAGGGGGCGGAGCGTCTCCGGGTCGAAGGTGCTGAGCACGCACGCAGCCTTCCGGTAGTTCCACCGCTCCGGAGGCAATTCACCTTCGGCCGCTGCGGACGCATCCTGGAACTCGCGGAGCAGCGCACGTCGCCGCGCCACCTCTTCCTTCGGCAGCGATTCGCTAGAGCTCACGCGTCACCTCCATCACGGCCTTCGACACGGCGGACTGCCACTCCTCGTCCGCGGGCGTCACGGTGAGCTTCGCGAAGACCTTCGCGACGGCCGCGTCCACATTTTCAGGCGTAGGAGCCGGGTGGACACGCACGAAGAATTCCTTCACGTCCTCCTTCTGGATGGAGTCCAGCCGCTCCTCTTCGAATCCGTGAACCAGCTCGGCGAGTGTCTCGGGGTCATAGTCGATGATGACAAGGCGCCCGTCGGCGTGGTGGAGGTTCGACGTCAGTGCCTCCGCCAGGAAGAATATGAGCGCGTGCGTCGCCGGCGGCGCAGCACGGAAGCCATCCAACAACAGACAGAAGGACGTGTAGCGCTGGCTCAGCTGGTTGATGACCCAAGTGGACAGCTCCTGGGCCCACCGGTTCTCAGTCCCGCGCTGCACCGGCATCTGGCGGATGTCCCCTCCCACCTTGCCTACGATGCTGCGTGCCACCTCGTCCGGCGTGTAGCTCTCCGCTTGCCCTCGCACGGCGGAGAACCAGACGGGCGCAAACCCCTCGCACGCAGCTTTGAGGTGGCTGATGTACAGCTGGGAGTAAGACTTCCCGGTCCTGGGAGGTCCGTTGACCACCAGCAACCGCTCTCGCATGGGATTTCGCGCGACGAAGTCCTTGAGCACCTCTCGAAAGCTCGACCGGTTGATGAACGGCTTGCGCATGAGCAGGCACTCCCCGAAGGGATCGTTCTGGGCGAGGGTTGCCTTCTTCCACTGCAACTCGTCAACGATTAGCGCGATCTCTTTGTGGATGAGCAACTCGGGCCGAATCAGGAGCTGCAGCAGCAGCGGCTGTGGCCCGTGGAGTCCATCATCCTCGCAGAAGCGAATCAGCTCACGAAGCTGCTCACCGATGGTTGGCATCACCGTCTGCTTGTCCCGAACAGCGAGGCCCAGCCACGCGCCGATGGTGTTGAGCGGCTGGTCGCCAATCTGCTCCTGGAGGCGCAGGTAGATGACGCTATGCTGTGTGGAGCTTAGGAGCGACATTCAGGCCAATTCCTCTGGAACGTGGATTCCTTTGTCCCACGCGGCTGCGACTACCGCCCCGTCGCTTGCTGCACGGGACCAGGCAGATGCTTCTCGAACAGCTGCTCCAACTGGCCGTCCCGGCCGACCCCGTGCATCGTGAGCACGACCGGATCCTTGCTCGTGTCCAAGGCATCGATCTCTAGCTTGAGCACCACCGTCCCCTCTAGCGAAGCCAGCCCGCGAGTCCAGCCCAGTACCCGCGAGGCCTGCTTCACCTTCAGCTCCACGGGCTCCTGCGACGACAGTCCCGTCCCCTGCGCCTCCAGCACCAGCGTCCCCTTCGGGCTGAAGGAGAAGGCGGCGCCCAGCGAGCGCTCCGGACGTGACAGGGCTACATCGCTCAGCAGGTGAACGCCCGTGCTCACCGCTGTGGTATCCTTGTCCCGCCTCTGTATATACGTCGCCAGCTCCCACGGGCCGCCCGCTGCGTCCAGCTTTGGCACCTCCAGCGTTAGCTCTCCTGTGCCGTCCGCCTTGACGGACTGAGCCCCCTCCAGGAGCACCGCTTCGGGAGATCCCACCTTCCGGACCCTCGCGCCAAAGACGTCACCGGGCTTCATCGCCGTGGCCTTAAACACGGCCAAGAGCTTTCCGCTGGCGTCCCGGGTGTACTGGGTCGTTACCCCTGACTCCGGGCGGGACGTGAACAGCGCTCCGAGCGCCGGAGCTGCCCCCGTGAACGCCAGGGCCGTGGCAAAAAAGACTGATGCCCACTTGAGCTGGTCGCCGCGCTCCGTCGCCCGCTCGTCGAGCGCTTTGAGCATGCTGCTTGGGCTATCCGGGTTGAAGGTCTTCCGGGCCGGAGTCTTCATCCGCGCGGCGAACGCCATGCTGACGCCCAGCAACACCAGCGCCAGGGTGAAGAACACCTGCGACGCCGCCTTCACCTTGTCGTGGACGGTGTACGCGTAGAAACCGACCAGTGTCGTGAACAGGGCCGTGCCGTTAAACAGCCAAGTGCCGAACGCTTCCAATCGCTCCGCCGACTTCTGCGGCTCAAAGAGGGTCCGCAGTTTCGCGAGCTCCGACGCCTCGCCGTCGAGGATGGGCCGCCCCTGGACCTTGGCGTCCGTCCTTCGCAGGTCGAACATCTGGTGCGTCTTGCAACGCGGGCAGACGACCTCGATGTCGAGGACGCTCGGCAGGGCAGTGACCGAGGAAGGAGTGAAGCCCTCCGGCAGCCCGACCTCCTGGATGATGGTGGACTGCCTGCCCCTTGCCGCCTCGACGAGGTCGGTCAGGTCCCTGCCCGCGCAGGTGCTCGTTGCGCACTGCCATTTCGTCGCCATGTTCCCCCACGTCAGTTCCGTGGGCTCTTTACGGGCCGAGCCTGGCGCAGAGTGTAATCCTACGCCCAGGACTCCCGCTATGAGTCACACCTGTCCCAGCCCCTCACATCCACGCAAGCCGCTCCTGCACCAGCACCCGCAGTATGTCCGAGGTCAGCGGCTTCTGGTCGCACCGCAGACAGGGGCAGGGGGACTGTACCCGGCGGCAGCCTGCGCCGAAGCGGGTCTCGAGCGTCTCCACGGCGAGGTGAAGCGCTGCATCCGCGGTGTCGGTGCCTTCCCGGACCGCGCCAGCGCCCTGTGCCTCATCACCGCCGCCGCCCTCGAACAAAGTCACTGGCGTCTGGGATGACCGCCGCTACCTTGACATGTCCTTGCTCAAATCAACCACAGCCGCCGCTGATTGATGTCCCTGAGGAGGCAGCTCCCCCGAGCGCTCTCCGAACCCACTGCGCACGTTTCGGGACTTGACCGCAAGGCGCAGATGTCGATGCTCGCCGGCTGTGGGCAGAGCCACCTGCGTGCGGAGATAGAAAGCCGCTACTGTCTGGACGGGCAGGCGCGCGCGGCCCCGGACATCGGCGTGTTGGGCGAAGCCTTCCGCGAGGCACGAGTCGCGAAGTGGAGCTGCCCGCGGACCCGCTTCTCCACATCGACCTAGCGTGGCCGTCCGCCTGACCGTGATTTAGGGCCTCCTCGCAGAGCAGGGACGCGCGAAGCCCGTGCCTCACTTACTCTCTTTAACGCACTGCCGTTTGTGGGCTTGACGCGTTCAGGGCGCAGCGGCCGAAGTGTGCGTAGGCTCGCATTCTTGAGACGAGGCGACTGGGGCTTGGGCTGTCTCAGCCCTGCAGCTCAGTCGGCCCTCCACCTCCGCCACCGCCGCAAGGGTAGCTCTCCTCCGTTCTTTTGTCGGAGCCATTTTTCGAATTGCTCCACGCCGTCTGACTCCAAGGCATGGGTGACCTTCTTCGCGTAGGCAAAGATTTTTACTTCGATTGGCCGGATGCGACCTGCTTGGATTTGCCGTTCGATAGCTTCGGGAGAGACTCCCAGTCGGTGATGCAGCCCTCTTTGGAACTCAACTTTGACCCATCGAGCCTGCTTGACGCTCCACCAGAAGCGCTGGAACGGCTCCTGTTCCACCTTTCCGAGCTTGAACCCACCGTACGTGTCCAGTTGCACCCAGGGGTTGGTAGCCGACTTGCGGCAGTGCTGCCGGGCAGCCGCCTTCGCCTCATCGAGAAGAGGCCAGAAGTCCTTCGCTCGCGCGCCCTCCCATCGCTGGAGGACCCGCCCCTTCTTGTCCTCATGCAATTCCGCGTGGGTGATTTCCCCTTTGTCCCAGTGCTGAACCAAGATGAAGAGCAGAGTCCTTCGGACGCCTTTCTCCAGGTACATATGCACCCAGCAGTGAGCTCGCGCTTCGATGCGTGGTGCGAGCCGCTCCTGCTCTTCGAGTTCCTCCTCGCGTCTGCGCGCGGCTTCGTACTCCTCATGCTGCTTCCGATGCGCTTCTTCTTCAGCATGGCACTCATCACATTGCGTAGGCACCCGGAGGCCAAGTTCCTTCCTGAACGGAATGGGGGCGGGCGCAACCCATGGCGCGTGCCCTCCTTCGCCCATAATTGCCCGGGCTTCGACCTCCACCATGGGGACGCCATGCCTTTCGAGCGCCGCCAGCTTCTCCGGTCCACAAGCGTGCGTCGCGAGGACTTCGAGCAGCGCAAGTCGCTCCTCGCCGCGCCAAAGCGTCAAGTCTGGCTTGAGCGTCCGGGCCGGGTCGAGCCACACCTCCACCTCGGCGCGGTCACCAAGCAGGAGCTGCATCGCGGCTGCGGCGGTTGGCGCCCCACAGCCACGGCAGGAGCGGGTGATGCTCAGCGTCTGCCCCTCGTCAGCCATTTTCTGAAGCGAGCGGAGCAGCAGCAGCTTGGCGGAAATGTGGAGTTCCCCCTCGCCTGTCGAGCCGAAGCAGGGGGCCACCTTGGGTTGGTGGGCGAAGTGATGGGAGACCTTCTCCCCCAGCTTCGCGATCAGATTCGTGCTGCACACCGGACAGTGCACTGGCGGAAGGCGCTCACCGGTGCGGCGGAGCGCGAGAGCATCCCGAATGCCGAAGACCGCCCCAGTATCGGTCATCGCGAAGGTCAACATGTCCTTCATTCCTCCCGCTAGTGCTTGCCACTGCATTGTGCCACGCAATAGTTCATGAGGCCGAGCCTAGCGCGTGCCGCGGTGAGCGCGAAGCCAGTCTCCCTTTGAGTGCAGCCGCGTTCAAACGTGCATCCACGACCCCGTTCGAACGGGTTGAGCGGGAGGGCCGGCTCGTTGCCAGGAGCCCCCACGTGCATCATTGGCTACGGAAAGCGATGACCGCGCGCGCCTTGCTCTCCCGAATCGGCGCACTGCCGCGAGGGCTACTGCGCACCCATGGCGCAACGACCGAATGTGGGGTCGGCACAGGGGGACACCACGCCTTGGCAGTCGCGGGCCGTACTTTTAGCCCATGCGGTCTACCACATCCGGGTGGTGTCCTCCCTGCTCACCAGGGGGGGGCCTGCGTCTACGCCTCGCCGCTCAACTCTCCCTGGAGTGTGACGTCCGTCTTGCCCGTCTCGGTGCAGGTTGCGTTGATGGTGACGCGCCACGAGGGGGCGTCATTGTGCCATGTGAGCGTGCCCCTCCAGGTGATGCATGCCGCCCCGCTGACGTTGCGGAACAGTGTGACGCCTGGATGCGGGAGGGTGATTGTGTCGCCTCTGGGCACTGTCGCTCTGGTGAGTGAGACAGAAATGGCTCCTCCCGGTACTGGGGGGCACGTTGTAGTGGTTCCTGGGAGTGTGACGGCTACATAGAGGGCCGCATCAGCAGTGCAGGATGCGCCGGTTACTGAGGCGGTACTGCCATTACCGCCATAGCCTTCCCCGGCAATGGTTGGCGCACTGAAGTTGTATTTGACGATGGGCTTTGCATAGCGACAGCACGCGCCGCCTGGGCCGCAATTGGGATGGCAGGAGGTGGGGTTGTTGTCGCTCCCCATGTCACACTCGCTGGGGAAGACCCCATCCGTACCCGACAGAGTGCAGAACCAGAGCGTGTTGCCATTGCAGAACATCTTCCCTGGCGAACAGATTTGGGGCCCCCGTCCGTCCACGCCGGGCGGACCTTGGGGCCCAGGCGGGCCTTGTGGCCCCGTGATGCCGGGCTCTCCGCGGGGACCCGGAGGTCCCTGCGGACCTCCAGCAGGGCCTTGAGGTCCGGGAGGTCCCTCGGGGCCTCTCTCTCCTGTCGAGCAGGCGGCGAGGAGGAGCGCGGTGAGAAGCATAGCTCGCATTGATGTCTCCTTAAGAGGGGGCGGTAAGGTGCTGGGTGAAGAAGGATTGGAGTGTATTCGGCGTCGCGGATGAAATGGCAGACGTGCCCGATAGCTTGCGGCCTGGCTGTGGGAGGCGCAATGAGTAGGCTCCCGGCTTCGCCGCTGTCGCCCTTGCTGACTCCAGACGAGGGAGACCGCGAGGCAAAAAAGCGAGATGCTCTTGACACCCGTTGAGGCCCCTCAATAGGTTAGAGCCCGTGCGGTGACCTACCGCATGACCCCGTTCGCTTCCCTCCGCGAAGCGGCTTCTTGGGGTAAAGGGGATTCGTTTCCTCGGGTCGACGGCCGTCTTCCTCGTATGCCGTCCGAGAGTGAGCGGAGGTCATTTCTCGGCGCGGCACGATGGAGACCGCCGTGACTGAGTCCAAGAAGTTTAAGGAGTGTATCCGGGAGCGCGTTCGTGCCACCGGTGAGAGTTACTCTACCGCCAGAAGGATACTAGTTCGACGACGCGAGAGGGCTCTCGGCCAACGTGCCAAGGTCATCGCAGTCGCAGGGATGAAAGGTGGCATCGGTCGAAGCACGCTAGCCATCTTAATCGCATGCGAGATGCACTTGCGCGGTGAGCGAGTTTTGCTTGTAGGGCTCCAGCCTGCCGTCATTCCGTTTGGCGAGCCAATGAAGTACCCGAATACGATTCAGCACTGGACGACTCGCACGGAGAACAGCGGATTCGTAGGGCCAGCCTCAATAACCATCAGAGATCGGATGCTTGCATCTCCGGAGTTTGCTGAACTGACTTCGGGGTACTCGCTCGTCATCGTCGACTGTCCGAGAATACTGGAGGTTCAGTACGCTGCCATGCTTTGGGCCGACACCGTGCTGATTCCTTGTTCGACAGCCTCGGCGTCTGCGAGGGCGGTGGATGATGCTCGTGCGTTGATTGCCCTGGGGCTCAGGAGAAACCCCAATCTTGTCAGCAAGGTCGTCATCGCAAACGAGCAGCCACGCACAAGTCCTCGACGCATCGCTGCGCTTCGTGAAGCTGGGAGCGAATGCGGGGTTGATGTCTTGGGGGTAGTCTTGCGCGACCGAGTTGCATTCGGGAACTGTCTAGATGCTGGCCGCCCGCTCTCGGCCTACGCGCCCGGAAGCAAGGCATTCGCTGAGCTTGGAGCGCTTCTTGATGAGCTGTTTCCCTCCGGAAGCCCAGCGCGGTTTGAGAAGTGGAGGAGTGGCGACGTGCAACGGCGCCTGGACTCATTGAATTACGATGAATTCTCTGGGGTTCTGCAGGACATGGCTCGTTTCTATCGTGCCTATGCCATCAGGGCAGAGCCTGCGTGGGTTGTGCCTGGCAGAAGTCCCCGCAAGGTCTAGTTGGGAGCGAAGGGGATAGTCTCCATCCGTCAGACTCCAGTGCACCGGTGGGCTGGTATTCACAGGGCCCGCCGGTGTTCCAAGTGAGTGCGCCCCGGACCACGGGGCAGTCCCTCGGCGCTACAGCATTAGGCTGGCTTGGGCGGAGTCTCTCTGAAATGAAAGCCCATTTCTAACGCGCGTTGCCGCTTGTTCTCCGCCGCGCTCCCGAGCGGAACTCGCTGGCCCAGCGCTGGGCGGTGGCCGTGGCGCGCTCGCGTTCCGAGGCGAGGGGCGGCTGCCCGGCAGGCGTTGGCGTCCCTTGGCCGGAGGTGCCATCCGCGCCTGCTGCCCCCTTCTTGCGCACCCACATGCGAGGAGTGGCGCTGACGGGCGGCTTTGGAGCAGGAGGCGCGGCGTCGGCCTTGGGCCTGCGCCCGCGCGGGAGAATGACTTCAGGGATGCTGTGGGGCGCGGCGTCCTCCACCCACGCGGCGTGCAGGCGGCCCGTGGCCATCATGAGGCGCCGCTTCTGGTAGTGGGTGGCGCAGTAGCCCTGGCTGCGGTGGGGGCGCTTGCATCCGATGACGGCACAGGTCCGGGCCGTGGGCGCGGCGGCCGGCGGTGGTTTCACACGGACGGGCTGGGAAGCCTCTGTCGGTTGCGCGGGGCCCGCCGTGCGCACGGCCTGAGCAGGCTGCGGCGCTCCGGACAACCGCCGCGCAAGGCGACTCAGCGCTGCGGTGAGCGTAGCGACAGGACCGACAACCTCCTCTCGAATGGCCGCCCGAAACTCGGACTCAAGGAACTGCGCTGGAAGAGCGCCGCCAGAAAGGCCCTGCTTCGGGTAGTGGAAAGGCTGCAATTCGCGAAGACGATGGGATTTAGGCATATGTAAAAGGCGTTGCACCGGATGCGCCGACGGCGCCGCTGTGGACGCGGCGACAAAGCAACGCTGGGAGACGATTACCATTCCCCAGGGCCGCGGCGTAGTCGATAGCGGTGCGCGCACTTGCACACGGGATGTGACAGCCGCAGGAGAGCACTGCTTGAGGATGCCTTCCGCCTGCACACTCTTTCAGTGGCCCGCGGACGAACTCCACCACTTTGCTGTCCGTCACGACCTCGTCAGTCAGCGCCGGGCATGTTCCGTACCTCTCGACGAGGGCTACGACTTCCAGGCTTTGCCTACCGCGTGATGACGCTCTTCAGCCCCGTTCGTGTCTCGAAATCCTGGGCCAGTCGCTCCATCTCCGCCGAGTCCTCGCAGCCCAGGATGAATGAGAAGGTGGGCTGCGTCGGATGTCGATAGAGCAGCAGCGCTGCGTCTCCTCGCTCGTACAGCGCGCAGTGCTCGACAGGAGGGAGCCGCTTGAAGCCCTTCTCCTCGGCCAGCGCAGTCACCACGTCGGCCCGGTAGCGAGCTGCGGCAGCGGCGTCATCCGGTGTCGAGAACTTCCGCCGGAAGGGTAGCTGTGGCAGGCGAAGCTCCTTGAAGGCTTCGTAGTAGAGGAATTCTTCCAGCCCCACGTACTGGGGCGTGCTTGCCTCTGGAGGATTGTTTTCTGCCAGCACCCTGCGAACGACCATGCAGTCGTCGGCTCCATGCGGGCTCATGCGATCGAGGAACCAATGTCGACTGGAGAGTCCGTGATCTCCAGCGAAATAGATGTATCGAGTATTACTCAGCCAGGAGAGGCTGTATGCGCCGAGTGCTCCGTCGATGGACAGGGAGGCTTCTGCGAGTTCAAGGTCGCCGATGCTTGCGCCCATCGTTTCAAGGAACTGACGGTAGATACCTGGGAGTGGGCCCGCGTGCTTCTCTAGGACGGCTATGTCGAATCTATCTGCTGGGACAATCTCCTGGGAGAAACCAGGGCGATACTCTTCTACGAAGTCGACGAAGCTTTTCATGGGGGGCTCTATCGGGGGCACGTTGTTTGGCAGTAGAGGGCAGGGAGTTTGTTTTGACACTCCAGGCACGAGGGCACGTTGTCGCCACTGCTGAAGACTTGTTCGCACTCCTCTGGTTCGGAGAGCTTCTTGGTGTCCAGGTCTTCTCGACGAACCTTGAACTTGACTCTGGGGCCGCGGTCGGGCTTGAGACCCTCGAGTGCTGGGTAGAACAGTCGCTCGATGAGTTGCTTGGGCTTGTGGCCTTCATGCTTTTCCATGATTTGCTTGGCGGCGCAGTCCCAAATCTTCTGCTCACTTTCAGGGCCGACAGGTGGACTTGCGCACTCAAAACCCACGGACCGCACAGCTTTTACGAAGCCCGGAGGGGCTTGGCCTGAGCAGGCTGCAATTTTCTTGCTACTGCATATACAGGCCATGGCGCCAATCATGTAGCCCTTGGTGTAGGTTTTCCTTTCGCCACAGAATCTGAGCACGGCGTTCGCCTTGAAGAAGGAATCGAGGGCGTCGACCTGCTCTCTGAGGGCCGAGATTTCGATTGGTAGCGTTATCAGTTCCTCGCGCTGCTTCGAGTTTAGCCCTCTTCCCATTCTTCTGTTTTCTTCCGTGTTCTTTTCTTCTAACTGAGCCAGGAGCTTTTCTTTCTGATTCTTTTCCTTGGCGAGTTTGCTGCGCTGGAGGACCTGCTGCTTCTGGGCGTCGAGCGCTTCTTGGAGCCGCTGGAATAGCTTCGAAATCGTCGTCTGCGTCTCTTCTCCTGCCTCCAGCGGGTGCGTCTTCCCGCAGAGCGAACACGGGATGTCGTCGCCGTAGATGACAGCCATAACGCCAGAGGCCTGGATGATGCCCGTCATGGTGGCGGCATTCGCAGGGCTGCCGGAGGGGCCGCAGTTGTTGAGCATGGGGTCGCCCAGCAACTGCACGTTCCTCCCCTCGATTTTGACGTTCATTGAGCCGGGGCCGATGAACTTCGTCGGGCCGTGGGTGTTGCTGGAGATGAGCCCGCCCCCTGTCCCCTTGCTGGCCATGTCCCCCTTGCTGCCGAAGCTGGCGCCAGTGATGGCGACGGGGTGCCCGTTGATGGTGACTGTCTTCGAGTACCCCTCGGGTGAGTCGCCGCTGTTGCCGATATTGGGCAAGGGTGTGGGCACGAAGGGGGCCGGCGGGCCCGGCATCTTGCAGACGTTGGGCAGCGTGGCTGACGCGACGCCCGAACTGCCCTTGGTCACGGGCGTCCTCGGGGCGTTGACGGTTACTTTGGCCATGGTTTCGCTCCTCCGCCACTTCCGGACAGTGGCTCTTCCAGCAGTGCGGCGGCGCGCAACCCAGCTTCCGAACTGCCCCAGAGTAGCGCACGGGGGCCGCTCGCGTACCGGCGCTGCCAGGACTGAGCGCAGAGGACAAGGTTGAGCGCGCCCGTGGCGGCGCCCACCTCGCCACAACTGCTCACGGGCGTGTGAATGGCGGAGGCATCGCGAAACGCGGCCCCCTGCCGCAGGGCGACGAAGCCCCACTCCTCGGAGCGGTAGCGCTCGCCGTTGAGGTCACTGTGGACGGACGTCACGATTTCTCGCGTGCCTTCAAGTGGCGCTAGCGCCTCGCCCACGGCGGCCGTCAGTCCCTCGCCCAGGTTGAGGTCATCGGTGTGGATGCGCTTCGTCTCGCGGGCCGTGGCGGCGGCACGCACCATGGCGTGGGGCGCCAACCCCCACCGGCGTGCATGGGGCGCGGTCATCACCGCGACGAAGGCTGCGCCCTCGCTTGGTGCGAAGCCCGTGCGCGTCCCTTCTTCCAGCCACTGGTTCCGCTCCCGCAGCCAGGCCAGCGTCTGGACGTCATGGTAGCTGTCGACGCCTCCCACAATCACCAGCGGGGCGCGGCTGACACGCGTCACTGCCTCTCGCAGCCCCTCCAGCGCCGAGGCGTGGCCCGTTAGCCGGGGCTCCACCTGCAGGCGTAGGCGCTCACCTCCGAGGGCTGAGAGGGAGGCGACGACTCGCGAGGCATCCGCTGCCCTCCAGCCCGGGCGCTCCTCGGGGAGGCCCACCAGCACCGGCACTTCGACGCTCCCTGGAGGCAGGGCGGGTGCCAGCTTGGCGAGGACTTCTTCCAACGCCGCTGCCCCCAGTGAGGCCATGCGCGCCACACCGCTCCACTCCTGCGCGTCCAGCAGCCCGTCCCTGGCGATGAAGGAGTCCGCCCGGCGCCCCAGCTCCGGCACCTGGAGGCGCCGCACGCGGCTGATGCCCGCACGCACCGCCGCCGCGACGCTCTCCGCTGTTGTCCCCACGGGGGCACGTGCTCCCGATGCCACGAGTACTGCCTCGACACTCATGTCAGTCTGTCCTCTCGGTAATGGCCGTGAAGTCGAGGCAGTCGATGTCCCGGGGGCCGACTCTCAAGCCCGTCTGGAAAATCATGCGCACCTTCTTCACCTCGGGCTCAATGACGACGGTGCCCAGGGTGGCCTCGTGGAAGCGCCGGACGGCGCCGAAGGAGGTGGCGAAGCCGAAGCGCAGGCGCGGCAGTGTGAAGTGGAGCGTGCCTTTTGGCGTGAGGTGCACCAGGGCCACCTTCTCTCCGCCCACGAGACGGCGTGAGGGCCGCTGGTCAGCGGGGGCGCAGAGGGCGAAGCGCTCATCGAAGTCTCGCGGCAGCAGCGGGTGTCGCGTCTTCCGCCAGGCCTCGTCGAAGGTGCCTGCCAGCGCAAGGCGTGGCGACCAGTAGCTGGCGATGGGGCCAAACCCGGCCGGCCCCGATTTCGTCGGGTTTCCCCGCAGGTATTCGATGCGATGCGCGGGCTGGTCCACCAGATGGGCCTCGCGGCTGGCCACTCCGCGGCCCACAGGATTGCGTAAGTCGCTAAGGTGCTTGCGCGCGTCCGCGTCACGAGTGTCGGTGCCGCCCCAGGCCCACTCGTAGAGAATGGGCTGGGAGACGAAGGGCTTGGGGGACGAAGGATTCAAGCCTGTCAATCCGCGCGTGTAGAAGCGCTCCCCGTGCACCACGAGCATCTTGTCCACGTCGTGGATGCGGACTGCCACCTCGACGCTGCGCGCGGGCCGTCCACCGGGCGCATGGGCGCACGCGTTGAGGAGGACGTCGGTGTGTGGCTTGGGCGCGACGAGTTCGGCCTCGTAGCGCAGGCTGGAGTGTCCAGGCTCGCCCCAGTAGACGGGCTCGGGCAGTGGAGGCTCCTGCTCGTCGGCAGGGCGGAGGTGGCCCGCGTCGTCGAAGTCGAAGGTCGCCTTGAGTGCGATGACCCAGAGGTGGTGGCCGTCCTTGTCGCGGACCCACGTCCGCTCGGCCGCATACGGTGTCTTGTTCTGAAGTGCCCACATGGTTGGTGACGAGGTGTGCCCTTGGAAGGAGAGCGGCTCGGGGCCCGCCCTCAGCGCAGGCCGCTGTCGAAGGACTGCGCGCGGATTCGGACGCTGGCGGCCCGGGCTTTGGCCAGCTCCGCGCGCTGGACATACGTGAAGGTCCGAGTGCGCACCGTCAACGTGCCCTGACTCCGCAGGGCCAGCTCGCGCGACAGCACGTGGCGGCGCCGCATGGAGCTGGTTTCCAGCGCCTCCACCAGGACGCTGCCATTGAAGGGGCTGCCGAGGAGGTACCGCGTGCCCTTCAAGAAGCGCTCCTTCTCCTTGTCCCACCAGCCCCGAACGGTGGCCACATTCGGCCAGGGCAAGTCGTCCTCGGGTTTGGGCACCAGGTCCGCGTCCAAGTCCTCTTGGAATTCGGGCGGAGGGGGAGCGTCCTCGGGCCTCTCGCCAGGGGGCAAGGCGTAGGGCCCCTCCAGTTGAAGGCCCGTCATGGCCGAGAAGGCCTCCCCGGCCAGTTGTGCAACGCCGGGCACCTCCAGGTGTGCCAAGCACGCCTCCATGGCCGCGACCCGGCCGCTGAAGCCCAGGGCCCAGAGGGCATGGGCCCGGAGTTCCTCGACGTCCAGAAGGGCCAGCAGCGAGGGGATGTCCGCCTCGCTGCTGCCCATGGCGAGCAGCACCATGGCTTCGAGGCTGTGCGCGTCGCGGGCGCGGACGGCGGTGCGGCACATCTCCCAGGCTTGCCTCACACCGGAAGCCACTCCTGCCTCCATCGCCGCCGCCCGAATGCCGGGGTGGGAGGAGTCCAGCAGTCTTGGCAGCAGCGTCCGCGCTGCGTCTTGTGGGAAGGGCAGGGCGGCACGGAGGGCCGCAACCCGCGCCCGCTGCTCGTCATGCCTGAAGAAGCGCGCCAGCATCTCGAGTGATGCTTCCTGCCGAAACGCGAGCGCCTCCAGCACCTCGACTTGCAGTGCAGAGTCCTCCTGCTTCAACAAGTCGAGCAGGCGTGCGCCCAGCCCATGGGCCTCGCTGAGCTCCAGAGCCCGTCGGATAGCGGCACGCGCCTCGGGCTCGGCCTCACGCAGTCGCAGCAGGACTTCGTCCACCTCGCCGAGGGCCAGCATTGAGAAGGCCGCCGCGGAAGTGCGGAATGCGTCCTCTGACTCGAAGGCGGGGCGCAGCACGGATTCGGCTGCGGTGGATGCGCCAACCACCAGCCCGTCCAGGTGCGCGAGGAGAAGCTCCTCCAGCCTCGCAGTCTCAACCAGTGAGAAGTCCGTCGCCCCCAGCGCCTTCTCCCATTGCAGCCACCGAAATTCGGCCTCGTCGAGGTGCTCCTCCAGCACGTCTACCAACAGCATGGTGCTCTCTCCCCCTGGGTTTCGCGAAGCGTAGCTGCAAGGGCTGACATGAATGTGCGAAGGCCTTCCAGCCTCGCCGGCTGTCGGCGCGTGAGAGTCATTGCTATAAATGCGGTGGCAATTGCGACCGCTAACTGGAGAACGCACGGACGAGGCAGTCGTGCTAAAGCCGGAAAGGCAAGTCACCGTCAGCCTGTGGACAGAGTTCGGCTGATTGAAGCCACGCCCTTTGGTGGCATCGCCCTCCGGGGCAGTTCAATCCACGGGCCAACGTCGCCAGGGATGCACGCCCGTGGGCGGCGTTGGCGTCTTCCGGCCCGGACAGGGGAGTACAGGTCGATGGACGCGGGCGCCAGGCCGCCGCTCAACACGCTCCGCGCGAAGAGGTGTCAGTGAAGGTGCGGCATGCCCCCTGCTTTCCACCCTCGGCCATGAGCATGAAGACACGGCGGGCGCTCGCGGAGCGTCTAGGGCGGGCAGAGGTGGAGTTGCAGCGGGCGTATGCGTGCTTGGACGGCAGTCCCGCGGCGCGGACGCGGTTGGCCCAAGCGAAGCTGGAGTATGGGGCGGCGGAGGCAGCTTGGTGTAGCCCCCTGAAGAGTCGGACAGGCTCGTTCGGCTAGAAAGCGAGTCTGATGATGGAGAAGAAGACGACAGAGGTCGCCCCGGAGGCGGATGGTGCCGAGCCAGGAGGACGGCGGCGCCGTTACTCGGCAGAGGAGAAGCTGCGGATGCTCTCCGAGGCAGAGTCGCCCGGCAGCAGTGTGTCGCTGGTGGCGCGCAAGTACGGCGTCAACCCCAGCCAGTTGTTCCGCTGGAGGCAGCTGAAGGAGGCCGGCAGCGTGTCGGGGCTGAAGGCCGGCGAGGCCGTGGTGCCCGAGTCCGAGATGCAGCAACTCAAGGCGCAGGTGCGCGAGTTGCAGCGGATGTTGGGCAAGAAGACGCAGGAGGTGGAAATCCTGCGGGACGCGATTGCCCTGGCGCGCGAAAAAAAACTGCTGTCGCCCGCGGCCTTGTCGAAGCTGGAGGGCATGCTGTGAGTGCGGTGTCTCGGGTGCTGGGCGTCTCTCGCTCCAACCTGATGCGCACTCCGGGACCTCGGCGGCCCCGGGCGACCGACACCGATGCCGACCACCAGGCGCTGGAGGAACTCAAGGCCGTTGTCGGCCAACGCGCCACCTACGGGTACCGCCGAGCCGGCGCCGTCCTCAACCGGCAGCGCCGCCAGGAGGGCAGGCCCGCCCTCAACCACAAGCGCGTCTACCGTCTCATGCGCCAAGGCCGCCTGCTGCTGCAACGGCATACCGGCAAGCCGACGCGTACTCATGAGGGCCAGGTCGTCACCCTCAAGTCCAACCTGCGGTGGTGCAGCGACGGCTTCGAGGTGCGTTGCTGGAATGGCGAAGTCGTTCACGTCGCCTTCAGCCTCGACTGCTGCGACAGGGAGGCCATCGCCTTCCAGGCCGCCGCCCAGCCTCCCACCTCGCTCACCATCCAGGACCTCATGGCCGAGACGCTCGAAGCCCGCTTCGGCCCGGGCATCTCAAAGGCGCCCCACCCAGTGGAGTGGCTGTCTGACAACGGCCCCGTCTACACCGCCCAGGACACCCGTGACTTCGGCCTCAGCCTCGGCCTGCGGGTGTGCACCACACCCGCCTACTCCCCCCAGAGCAACGGCATGGCCGAGTCCTTCGTGAAGACCTTCAAGCGCGACTACGTCTACGTCAACGAACTGCCCTCGGCCTCACACGTCCTCGCCCAATTGCCCCTCTGGTTCGACGACTACAACCGCTGCCACCCGCACCGCGGGCTGAAGATGAAGTCACCCCACGAGTTCCGTACTGCTAACTCTCATCCCTGAGCTGTCCGATTTGACGGGGGCAACTCCACAGCTGCCTTAGTGGAGCTGGGCGCCCGCGAGGCCTTGGTGCTTGTGGAGGCGCGCGGTGTCTGCGAGAGCTCTCTTCCCTCGCAGGAGGACGTCCCGACTGGACATGGCGTCACGTCACTCGGTAGGCAGGCGCCCCTTGGCGGACGAGGAACTCGCGCGCTCGAAGGACACTACCTGTGACTGCCGGACCTCTTGGCGAGCCACTCCCGTACGGCAGGGGCTGTTATCTCAACAATTCGGCGTTCCTCGTTCTCCTTCCAGATTCGGTGCTCATCGAGGCGCTCGCGGTCCTCAGCGCCACCAAAGAGAAGGACGAGGTCTTTCCCGTTGAAGTCGGGACCACCACAAGTGTTCTGTAGATGTTCAACATACTTCTTGCGCAGAGCGGGTGGAATGCCGGCGATGACCTGGTCGATGGTTTCTGGGCTGAGCAAATCATCCAGCATTCCGTAGAGGCTAAGCCTGTTTAGAAGGCCATCATCCCAGTCGCGCAGCACCTCTACCAGTTTTGTCATCGAGTCCATGGTCATTATTCTACGTCAGCCTTGCCTGGGTTCGAGGTGGAACACGGTCGGAGAATGTCCGTCGGCCGGCATGGAGACTCTCCATCGCAAGGAGAGCGCAAGTAGTGGGTTCATCTCTCACCCCTTCGACGTCAGGCCTGTGCGAATCATCTCGGCCACCAACGATGCGGCCATCTCCTCGTCGGTGCCTCCGGGTACCTGGAGCTCCACCTCGTCGAATCTGCGCGCATTGGTCACCACCCAGTCGATGTATTCGGGCAAGGACAGACGCTCTACGCCGAAGGCGATGTCCTGCATGGCGCGGACGATTTGGACGGCCGTGCCCTGGAAGACGCGCCCGTCGCGCATGACGATTACCATGATTCCCTCTCTTGAAGATGTAGACGCCAGCAACCGGATTCGATGGTAGGGCAGCCTGCCAGCCGCGCCTTGGGAAACAGGTATGCCTCGACGCGCGCGCCCCCGTCGAGAGTAATGGGACTGCGTTGGTAGAAGCGGGGGTGGCCCTCGAGCCTGTCGAGCGCCGCCAGCATGGGGGCGTCCACCTCGTACACTTCCCCCGCGACGGTGTGCTGGCCTTTCGAGGCCAGGGCGGGGAATGGCCCGTAGTCGTAGAGGGTGAAGCAGGGCCGCGTCCGCGCCGGACCGACGAGGCGGGCGCCACGCAGGAGGTGGTGGTTGGGCTCTCCGGACAGCAGCGTCCCGTAGACGAAGACGCGCGTGACGGAGGTTGAAGCGCGCTTCACGCAGCACCTCCAAGCGCGCACGCGAGGGCGGCGCGGTTGAAGCCCAAGCGCCCGTATGCGTGCCACAGGACGCGGAAGTAACGGCCGGCGGGAGGCCAGGACTCGAACCCCGCCTCGGGCTGGAGGTACACCAGCGCACGGCGGCGCTTCCCGGCCCTGTCCGTCACCAGCCGCGCGGTGCGCCGGTACGCGAAGGGGTGTCCCTCGAAGGCGTCGAGGGCACGTAAGTCCTCCGGGGTGAGGCGGTACAGCAGCCCCTCGACGTGGGCGCCGCGCTCGCGGAGGAGGCTGGCGACGGCGCCGCCCCAGCGGCGGCTGTACCCGCCAAACACCAAGGTGTGGCCGGAAAGGGTAGCCCGGGCTTCGACGGTGGCGTTGGGGCAGCGGATGCGCATCTGGGCCCTGTCGAGGTTGGAGCCGTAGGCGAAGTAGAGCATGGGGGTTCTCCCGTGGAAGGCGGGCGCGCGGCCCGCCGTTGTCGTGGCTGGCCAGGGCCCCGAAGGGCCCCGGCGTTGGGGCTGCTTCAGGCGGCGAGGGCCTCGTGCGTGCTGCCCTGGGCGCTGTCGCTGCCGCCCTGTGCGCCTTCGCTGCCGGGCGTGCCTTCTCCGCCTGGGCCGCGCCGGTCGCGGCGCTGCCCCTTCCAGGCGGCGCTGCCCTCCAGTTTCTTGAGGAGGTGGAGGCGGGCCGTCTTGAATTCCTCTCCGATGAGGCCCAGGTGGAGGAGGAACACCCGGAAGTCGTACTTGGCGGTGGCGGGGTTGAAGTCGCGGCGCTTGCTGGAGGCGGCCTTCGAGGCCAGGGCCCGGGCGGCGAGGGCGAGCACCAGTTGGACGTAGGCCTTCACCTCTCCCGCGTGCACCGTGCCGTTGAAGTACCGGAATTCGATGGTGCCCCGGAAGAAGAGGCTGTTGAGGTTGAGGCCGTGGTAGCGGCTGGAGTCGTAGCGGTTGGGCACGCTGTTGCGGTGCCCATACCAAGCCTCATTCACGTCCGCGAGGGTGCGCGGGCGTCGAGCCTCCAACCGCTGGAGGAAGGCCCCGTCGATGGGCTTGCAGTAGCGGCCCAGCCGCGCCTCGCTCACCCCGAGGGCCGTCTCCAGGAGGCGCTCCTGCTTGTGCACCATCTTCACCAAGTTGGTGACTCCCTTCGCGTCGAAGCGGCTGCCGTCGACGTGGATGTGGATGCCGCAGGAGGAGTCGGCGCGGGCGCCGGCTTCGCGCGCGGCGCGCACCACCTGCTGCAATGCGTCCATGTCCTGGTAGGTGAGGATGGGGGAGACGATTTCGCCGCTGTAAGAGCTCCCGCTCAGCGAGGCGTCCGCCACCACCTTCCAGATGCGGCCCTGGGTGTCCGTCACCTGCCAACCCCGGTAGTCGCCGGAGGCGTGTCCACCCACCGCGCTCTGAATCGCGTAGGCCAGCTGTTGGCGGGTGGCGCCAACCGTCTCAATCTCAATTCCAAACCGGAGCGTCTTCATGGGGTTTGCCTCTCGCATTCGCGCGGGGCTGTGGCGCCCGTCGCGAAACACATGCACGCTCTGGTGTGCGGATGAAGCAAGTCGTCTTCGGCGTTTGGCGGCGTGGATTTGGCTGTCTGAAATTGTTGCGAGAATTCGCGGGGTTTCACGCCGGCCCACTGTGGTGGGGGGCGCAGCCCGGCGCTTCTGGGCTTGGGCGGTAGGCGGAATTCCAGTGTGTGTGATTATCCTGGCGATAGGCCGGGGATTGGCGGGATGTGTCGGCGCGGAGTCCCCCGCCGCGTCCGCTGGTTCAGCCAGAGGGGCCTTCCACCGGCGCCGGGCTGCTGGCGGGCGCGCGGTGCTGCGCGCGGGTTCCCCCCTCAGTTCCTGCTGCTCAGCGCGGCAGCACGGCGTTGAGGAGCGCCATTCCCCGCATGGCTTCGGCATGGTCCCCCTCGGCCAACTCCAGGTAGACGCGGCCGTGATTCGCCTCCTCAAGGCGCTCGGTCTGCACAATCCATCGCTCGCTGGTAGGCGTGCGCAGCTCCAGGCGGGCGGCGAACGTGTAGAGCATCGCGCTTGTCTCCCGGTGGCTGGAGCCGCGCGGGAGGAAGATGTCCAGTTGCGGCTGAGGCGTGCCGTATCGGTTCTTGCTGAGACTCAGAGTCACCGTGGCGTTCTGGGGTGCGGGTGCCGTCGTCTGGCCAAGGCGAGGGGGCTTGGGGGTGGTCTTCATGGTGCGCGTTCCTTTGGGGTTGGCGAGGCGTTTTGTCGCCCGTCGCGAAAGGCATACGCGCTCTGTCGCGCGGGCGTATCAAGTCCTCTCTGGCGCTGTGGCGTCGTATGTTTCATTGAATGGGCGGCAGGGAGGCAGCTTGCGCCGCCCGCATGCCTATGTCAGCGGAGGGCGCTGTGCAGGACTTGCAGTCCGCGCTCTGCCTCTTCATGAGTCGGCCAAGGTCCGCCGACGCCGAGCAGCACCAGATAGATGCGGCCTCTATTGCCGTCGTCGAGGACCTCTGATTCGACGAGCCAATGCTCCTGCGGCGGGGTGCGCAGCTCCACCTGGGCGGCAAGAAGCAGGAGGGCCGCGTTGCGCTGGCGTGCGGAGGTGTCCTGGGGAAATGTGACTTCGACTTCCGGCTGCAATTCGCAGCCGCTGCTGTGAAGGGTCAGCTTCACCTCTACGCGAGCCCCTGCGAGCGCCTTGCGAAGTGCCACCGACACGCGGGCGTCGGTGGCTTGTTCCTTTGTCGCCATGGCAATCCTCACTCGTTCTCGTTCGGAGCGAAGTGCCTGGCGGCCTGGGTGGCGCCCATGGCCGTGAGTTCCCGGTGCACCGCGCGCATGAAGAAGCGGGTCCGACTCGGCATCCCCCCTTCGCGCCAGGCCTTGTCCAGGGCGTCCAGGGCCTCTGCGTCGAAGGAGAGAGGGATGACGCGCTTGCCGTCTTCGCGCACCTTCACCTCGCGCTCGGGACGCGGGCCTACGTTGATTCGTCCAGCCTCCGCCTCCCTAATCTTCCACTGGAGGTAGGAGACGTTGCTGCTGCCCGTCGGACGCCCGACGACTTCGCGGTACTTCTCCTGCAACTGCTGCAGCGACATGCCGGCGAAGCGCCCGCGCTGGCGAGCGGGTTGTGTGCCCTCGGCCGAGGTGGTGGCCGGTGCAGCAGGGGCCGGAGGAGGGGCGCTGGGGGCGGTGGCCGTCGCCCGGCGGGAGGGGCTGCGCCGCTTCTTGGCGGCGAGGGATTCCTCGATGCGGCGGATGAGGTACGTCTTGTTCGGGCTGCGCGTCTCCTCGCCCACCACTTCGCGGAAGCGGGCGCGTAGCTCCGTCAGGTTCATGGACTCCAGCTTCTTCGTCTTCGGGGCGGTGGTGCGGGGCATGGTGGTGTTTTCCATTTCGGGCCGTGGGTACACGTCTGCCGTTCACGAGGGTGGCCCGGCGGCCCTCATGCGCTGGTGCCCCGCTGGGCGGGGCGTGGGTGGTGAGAGGAGGCGCTACTTGCTGCGGGTGTTGCTGGCGGCGCTCAGGCCGGCCTGATAGGCGGCTTCGAGAGCCTCCTTCAGGCGCCACACCGCCACGTCGTGAAAGTCGAGGCTGTCGCTGTTGCGTGTCTTCAAGGTTTCAATGTTGAGTGCTTCGCTCGCGATGCGTTCGAGGGTTGCCTCGGGCGCCCGGGCAGGCTTGGCGGTGCGGGGCTTGCGGGGGGGCATTGTTTCATCCCTTGGTGCGCTGTTGAGTGGCGCGCGTGAGGCATACGCGCTCTGTTGCGCGCGTATGGCAAGTCATTGTGCGCTGGATTTGCGCAGGTGCGCGAAGCACTCCAGGTCGATGGCGCGCGGGTCGACATGCACGAAGGAGGTGGTGCCGTCCGGGCGAATGGGGGCCGCGTCGATGCAGTCCTCGGCCGTGACGCCCCCGAGGCGAGCCAGCGTCTCGTTGTCATTCACGTAGTAGTCGTCCGCGTCCGGGTTGGCGTCGGGGCGGAGGCCGCCGCGCAGCACCGCGAAGATGCGGACCTGCTGGCCCTTGAGGTTGGGACTTTCGTCGCCGATGTAGGTGGTAGAGCTGCCGATAGCCATGGGTGTCTCCCTGGCGCGCAGTGGGGGCGCGTGAAGACATACACGCTCTGTCTTCGAGACATAGCAAGTCGAGGAGAGGGGGATTCGGGCCGCCCCGGAGCATGGCGGGTGCAGGGGGCTCTGTTTCGCTGACAGTGTATGTCTATCGACTGGACTCCTCGGGGGCGCGGGGCTGCTCGTCGGGCGGCACTGCGATTCGGAGGCCTTGCGGGAACCAGCGCTCGCGAGCCTCCTGCGACAGGGGACGCACCACCACCTTGCCGGCACCGCCCCCCTTGGGCTTGAGCACCGAGTGCAAGCGCCCTCGCTCGACGAGCTCCGCGTGGACGTGGTCGACGAGGAGTCGGTGCAGGTGTCCGAAGCTTCCTGGCGCTGGATGTTCCGGCTCTCTCTCGGCCGCGCGGATGAGGAACTCGGTGGAGCGGCAGGTGGGGCAGGGCGGCAGTTGGACGAGGCCGTCGTCCACGTCCTCCCGGCGGGCGACGCCCACTTCCAAAGAGTCGAGGGCGAGGCGATTGCCGCTGCCGCACCGGGCGCAGCGTTGAAGCACGTCCTCGGCGGTGACTTCGTGAATGGCCATGGGGGCGTCCTCACGCGACCGCGGTGTACGAGCCGAACCAGTACGTGGCTCCCAGCGCGGGGATTGTTTGGTGGCTGTAGAAGGCGAAGCCGTCTCTGTCCGGCACCATGACGGTGGGGTTGCCGACGAAGCTTCCGCTGGTGGAGTAGGGGGTGAGGGTGATGGAGGAGGGCGCGGTGGGAAAGCGACTGCGGAACGTCACCGCGCCACCACCGGCCAGGTTGTCGTGCGAGGTAGTGTCGCTGTTGCTGTACTGGAGGCCGAGCCGGCCCACCTCGCGCACGGTGCCCGCCACCTCGAAGGCCGTGTTGCTGGCGGTGCTACTCATGGGAAGCCGCCAGGTGCGCGTCCAGGTGGTGAAGGTGACGCCAGTGTTGGCGTCGTGGAGGAACTCCGCCTCGTTGCGTGAGAGGCGAAAGCCGCCGGAGGCCGTCCCGCTGGTGTCCCGGGTCCAGGCACTTCCATTCCAGGCGGCGTTGAGGGTGAACCACACCGAGTCGCTGTCGGCGTAGAGGCGCAGCCGCGCGGCGGCGCCACCCGCACCCTGGGCGTCGAGGAGAAGGACGCGGTGTTGGCGGTCATCAAAGAGCGCGGGATTCTGGTCATCGACGCGGTCATCGCGGAGCGCGGAAATCGGGTCATCGGCGAGCGCAGGTATCGAGTCGAGGCAACGCAAGACGGCCCCGCGCTGCGCTCCGATTGCGGGGCGCAGAGCGAGGCCGGTGGGCATCGGTGAGTCGCGGGGACGCTCAGCTCTTCCTTGCCTTGCGCTCCGCGCGTGATTCCTCGGCCATACGCCTGCGGTAGCTGTCGCCCTCGATGCTGATGATGCTCGCGTGGTGGATGACGCGGTCAATGAGGGCGATGGCGCATGCGGCGTTGGGGAAGATGGTGGTCCACTCGGAGAATGGGAGGTTGGTCGTCAGGACAATCGGCTTCTTCTCATACCTGCGCGACACCACCTGGAAGAGGAGGTCGGCGTTCCTGGCGTCGTAGGAGAGGTAGCCAATCTCGTCGATGACGAGCAACCCCGCCTGAGTGCAGTAGTGCTTCAGGCGCCTGTCGAGAGCGCGAGCGGAGTCCTGGCTTCCCAAGTCGAGCAGCAACTGGGAGGCGGTGGTGAAGAGGACGGAGTGCCCAGCCTGCACGGCGTTGTAGGCGATATTCTGAGCAATCATCGTCTTGCCCAGTCCCTGGGGCGCGACGAGGACGACGTTGGCGGGGCGGGCCATGAAGTCCAGCGCCAGGGCGCCCTCGACGGCCGTCCTGTCGATGCGCTTGGGCCAGCCCCAGTCGAAGTCGGCCATCGTCCTGAGCGCGCCGAGCTTGCTGCGCGACAGGCGCCGCTCCACGCTGCGCCGGGCTCTGTCCTTCGTCTCTTCCTCGGTGATGGCTTCCAGCAACTCGGTGGGGCCCCACCTGCGTTTGGTGGCCAGGGCAATGAGGTCATCGAGCGCGGCACTGGTGTGATGCAGGCCCAGGGTGTTGAGGCGTTCCTTCAAGGGGCTCATGACACTTGCTCCGTGTCGCGCCCGAGGAGGGCGTCGTAGGGGTTGAGGGAGTGCTGGGGGACGCGTTGCTCGCGCACGCGCGGGTCATCCGGCAGCACCAGGGGCAGCGGCGGAGGGGCGCCCCTTTTGCGGCTGCGTTGGTCGAGGACGTGGGCAACGGCGGCGGGGCCGAGTGCGCCGCGAGCGAGCGTCTCGGCGATGGCGGCGTCGGTTTCGGCGGAGCCGTACCTGTCGGCCAGCGCCAGCAGCTTCACGGTGTGGTTGCCGAGGTTGTCGCCGCGGCTGGTGAGCGCCTGGAGGAGTTGCTCGGCGTGCGGGCAGCGTGCGCGCAGCAAGTCCCTGCCACGCAGCTCGTGGGCGTGGGCCTTGCGCCTGGCCAGGGCAGCCAGGTGGCTGGCATCCTCGACGACGGCGCCCTTGTCCCAGCTGCGCACGTGCGAGGCGACTTCCACGGCGCCGTCGAGGAGGCGCACCGTGGTGGACGAGGCCACCAGCGTGAGGGGCCGGCGCACCAGGCCCTCGGGAATGGAGTAGTCGTTGCCGTCGAAGCGCACGTAGGGCGTCTTGCCGGAGGCGGCGGGGCGCACCACGTCGGTGGGCAGCGGGTGCGCGGGCAGCGGCAGCAGCAGGGGGCGCTCGGCTTCCAAGGCCTGCGCCACCGTGCGGCCCGAGGCGTCGCCGGGCACCCGGCGCTGGTGGGCCACCTCCTCCACCCAGCGCTGCAGTTGGCGGTTGACGTCGTCGAGGCCGTGGAAGGTGCGCGCAGAGAAGAAGGAGTCGCGCAGGTAGCGGATGGTGCGCTCCACCTTTCCCTTCTCATTGCCGCGGTAGGGGGCGCAGGGCTTGGGGACGAAGTGGTAGTGGCCGGCGGCTTCCAATATGCGCGGGTGGAAGTGAATGATGTCTCCGGCCCTCTGCAGCACGACGGACTTCAGGTTGTCGTAGAGGAGGTTGCGAGGCACGCCGCCCAGCGCTTCGAAGGCTTGGACGTGGCCCTGGAGGAAGCACTCCATGGTTTGGCCCAGGAAGAAGCGCGCGTACATGGCGCGCGAGTGGCCCAGCACCAGGACGAAGCAGGAGAGCGTCCGGGTGGCCCGCCCCACCCGCACCTTGCCGAAGCTGCCCCAGTCCACCTGGGCCTCTTCGCCCAGCAGGGTATTGCGGCGCAAGAAGGCCTCGGCCTGGGGCCCCGGACGCACCCGCCGCACGTAGCGCTTCACCTGCTCATAGCCGCCCAGGTAGCCACGGGCCTTCACCATGTGGAAGAGGCGCGTGGCCCTCAGGCGCGGGTGGGCCTTGAGGGTGACGTCAATGAAGTCCGTGTACGGGCCCAGCACCGTGGGCTTCGCCGTTCTGTCAGCACTGGCTACCGGCACGTCCTCCAGGGCCGCCTCCACGGTGTCGTGGTGCAGCCCCAACTGCGTGGCGATGGTGCCCACCGGCCAGCCTTCCGCGTAGTGCAACTGGCGAATCCGGGCGCGTACCTCGAGGCCAATCATCCTCCCACCTCCTCAGGGTGGGCAGCGCCGCCAGCGCGGGCCCATTCGGGTGCGCGCCAGGGTGGTGTGACGGAGGAATGGATTGGCGCGTCCGCAGGACGTGCAAGCCGGAATGGACGGTGGTGCATACGCAGGTGGCCTCGCTGCGCTCGGCTCCGCGGACACCTGCGTGGTGGCCTGGGCCGGCGCGGGCGGCACCGTCACCTCCAAGGCCCCTGGCGGGGGAGACTGATGCGTCACTTTCCGCCGCCGTCCTCGGTACGCGGCCTGGCGCTCGGCGTGCGCATGCCGTCCGTCTCGGGTGCGCTGGTATCGCCGCCCGGCCGCGCGCACCGACTCCGCACGCGCCAGCACCCCGCACCTGCGCTCGCAGTAGCGCTGCCCCCTGTCGCACCGGCTGCACAGCTGAAACAGCCTCCGGCACTCCGGCCGCCCGCACACCACCAGACGCAATGACTCCACGCACACCTTCCCGTGCGCGCCGACTTCTGGCGCCGCGCCGCGGAGTGCGCTACCCCTCCCTCACCGGCTCGCCCCTCTCGCACACCAGGGCGCGCCCCCAGGAAGGCCCTCCAGGTGTCGCTGGTGGGCCTTCTGACTTTTCAGGACGCGCGCAGCCCCGGACTCCACCGGCTCGCGCTCCTCTCCTCAACTTTTCGGCGGCACCCAGCGCTGCCCCTGGCAGCAGAGCTCTCGAACTTCTCGCCGTCCATGACCAGAAATCCGCGCTTCCTGGTGACCATCAACACGCGGCCGGTGCCCAGGACGGGCTGGAGGATGGCCTTGTGCTGGCCCACCGTCGTTTCGTTGCCGCGGAAGTGCCCGCCGCTGAATGCCCCAAGGACTTCGGCGATGGCCGCCTCGACGGTGCTCGCCGTCAGCAGGTTGCCCGTGTCCGCAACGGAGATGGCAGAGGCTGCGTGGGCCCCCGCGCCTTGTGTGGCGTGCCCGTTGAGGAAGCCCAGAAGCGCGGCCACCTGCTGCCGCAGGCTGCTAGCGGGGAGGGTGTGAGGCGTCCCTGCCAGTGCGTCTCCTCCGACACGAGACGCACCGGGGCTTCCGGCCGTCGTCTCCCCGAGGCGGGTGACGACCTCCTGCAACTGCGCCTGGACGCTGGTGCTGCTGACGTAGCCATGGGGCGTGGCGCCAATGGCGCTGGCGTGGTGGGCCCCAGTGGCCGCGCCCTGGTGGGCATTCACGAAGCCCAGCAGCGAGGACAGCTGCGCGTCCACGGTGCCCGCCGGAAGGAGGTTGGGCGTGCCGGGCACCGCGTCCGCGCCCACGCGGGAAGCGCCCGGCGTGCCAGCAGCGGCCGAGGAGAGCTTGTCGACGACTTCGTCCACGGCTTCCTGCACGGTGGTGGAGGCGATGAAGCCGTGGGGCGCGTAGTCCACGGCACCGGCCCCGTGTCTCCGGGCGGCGCCGGAGAAGTGGCCGGCCAGCTCGGCGTCCACCTCGTCCAGCGTCGCCTGCACCGTGTCCGCGCTGGGGCTCAGGACGTCCCAGGTGCCGCTCTCCACGGCCACGGAGGTGCCTCGGGCGAAGATGAAGGCCTGGCGGCGGGAGGTGTCCAAGTCTGCGGCGAGAATCTGCGTCTGCCCCGGGCGGCGCCGGACGTCACACAGCAGCAGCTCGTCGGGCTGGAGGGCGGGCTTGGGCGCCTGGCCGACGGGGCCCTCCGGCGCCTGGCGCACCACCAGCTCGAAGGACTCGTCGCGGCGGAAGTACACCTGCTGGGAGTTGCCATCCGTGCGCGGCTCGGACAGCAGGCGGGTGAAGCGCAGGAAAATGCCCACCCACCGCTCGCTGCCCGAGGTGGAGACGTCGGTGGGGATGCCCGACAAGTCCACTGCGCAGTCCACCGTCTGCCCGGTGCCAAAGAAGATGCGCTGGCCGAGGTTGTCGTAGGCGCGGCCCGGGGCCGTCAGGTCGACGGTGAGGTTGGGGACGGGGGAATGCGGCGCGGGCACGGCCCCGGAGATGACGCCGTGGACGCCCAAGTCTGAGGCGAGGTTTCTGTCCGCCTGCTCCAACTGCGCGAAGGCCAGGTCCAGCTCGGCCTCTGTCACGCGCTGCCTGAAGAAAAAATCCAACCGGTTGCTCATGCCTGCGCCCTCCAGAGGAAGGCAAAGGCATGGCGCGAGAAATCGGGGACATTACGTAGCTGCGTTTGGCCTGACTGCATTCTACGCCTGGGAGTCCGCGAGGCTCGTACGCGGAGGTGCCCGCGATGGGGCCAGCTATGGCGCAGACTGAGGAGGGATGGATATGGCAGGCTTCGCGGCTGGAGTTCCCGTTGCATGAGGTCTAGGCTTCCCTCATGCAACGGTTCTTCGCGCCTGTCGTGTCCTGGATGGTCTCGCTAGCCTGCGTTCTTTCTCTTCCTGCCTTTGCACAAGCAGGGGCCATGCGTCCTTACGTGCAGCCGGATTCCAGTACGGTTCCAAAGCCTCCGCCCATTAAGCGGGTCGAGCTGGTTCCCCTCGGAAACCGGGTCCCGGCCGAGCTCGATGGCATCGTGACGGTTCTTGCCGAGCGATTCCCGGGGCTCGACATCCGCTTGAAAGGCATTCAGCCGCTACCAGACGGCACGTACTCGAAACGCCGGGAGCAGGTCATCTGGGATGAGTTGCTGCCGAAGCTGCCAACCGCACAGGGCACCCTCTATGTGATTAACGAGGACCTCGGCGCCAATGGCGCCAACTTCATGTACGCCATCTATGACTTGCCCACAGCACGCGCCGTTGCGTCGGTGTCACGCATGCGCAGTCTGGAAGGCCTCTCCATGCCGCCTGATACTCGCCTTGAGGGAGAGGCGCTCGAACTCGCGCGTTTTCGCCTCCAGAACCAGCTCACCAGTAGCATCGCAAAGCTGATGGGCATGAGCTTTCCGTGCCATGCGCCGGTGTGTGTACTCCGCGCGCCCGTTCGCATTCAGCACATCGACCTCAAATCCACCCACTTCTGTGCGAAGCATAAGGCCGAGTTCGCGAAGCTTGCGAAGGAGCGGAAGCTACGGCGGTAGGGGCCGTGCCCGCTGCCTCTGCTCGTCACAGTGGGCCTCGGCAGTGTCAATGCACAGCGTCGTCGTCTCGCCCAACTCGCTGAGTCCCTGCTCCCAATGCTCGGGGAGAATGGGCGGCAGGGGCTCCACCAAGTCGATGAAGTGGGTGTGCGCGGGCTTGAGGTACTCGACGAGGGTGCGCAGGCGCTGGCGCTCCGCGGGCGAGAGGAGGCGCTCCACCTCGACGTTGAAGGCGTCGCGGGCAAAGCGCTCCGAGGGGCCTAGCACTCAGTCCACGCCAAGCTCAGACTCGCAGTCGATGCGAGCCGCGATGTCCTTACCTCGGGGCATACGCGCCCCTCCGGGGAAGTACAGCCAGCCGCGACGGCTCTCAGGGACAGGGCGCTTATGTGGCCTACTCGATTGGCAGCCCGTGCATGCGAAGGAAGGAGAGCTTGTCCCAATAGCCGCGTTGGAAGCGAATCAACCCGTCCTCGACTTGGAAGAAGCCACAACCTCGAAGGCCGAGCGGATCCTTCCACTCCAGAATCGCCCAAGGGGCATCTTCGAGAATTTGCTCGACGATGCAGACCATCTTGGCTGCCGCGAACTCCCGCTGGAACATCTCGCGGATTCGAGCCCGGCCTTCTACGGGCTCGTTCGCCACCTGATGGTTCACCGCGTTCTCACAATAGAGGGCGACAAGCCCGTCGACATCTGCGGCGTTGAAGCGCTCCACCCACCGCTCCACCACTTCTCGGGGCCGAAGGCCCGAGCTCTTTCCGCCGTCTTCCATGGCGTGTGAGCATACCACGTGGGCGATGTTCACCGTCAGTGCAGCGACGTCGTTTCCCCCAGCTCGCTGAGTCCCAGCTCCCAGTGCTCAGGAAGAATGGGCGGCAGGGGCTCCACCAAGTCGATGAAGTGGGTGTGGGCAGGCTTGAGGTACTCGACGAGGGTGCGCAGGCGCTGGCGCTCCGCTGGCGTGAGGAGGCGCTCCACCTCGACGTTGAATGCGTAGCGGGCGAAGCGCTCCGAGGGGCCCAGTACCCAGTCGACGCCCAGCTCGGACTCACCCAGCACTAGGGTATCTGAGGCGAAGGGAGAGATGGCCCTCACCTCGATGCCGAGAAAGAATCGGATGGCGTTGCGCAGGCCCAGCGCGGTGCCCTTCTGCTGGTACATGTCCACGAGGATGGCGGCCAGGCGGCGCCGGGCGAGGACGTCCAGCTCGAAGGCGAAGGGGTTGCCCAGGTCCTGGAGAATGGCGTCCAAGAAGGACTCTGGCGCGCGCTCCAAGTCGAAGACGTCGGGGAAGGCGTCCAGGTCCGCGAGAAGCAGGTCCGTCACCTCCTGGAGGCAGGAGATGAAGCGGTGCAGGTCGCCCGTCACGTCGTCGCGGCGGTTGCGGCGGGGCAGCATGTCCCAGAGTTGGAAGTGCCGGGAGGGCGGCCGGGCTGGACGGAAGCCAGGAAAGGTGGCGCGGTGGCAGGGGGCGAGCACCGGGTTGTCGTGCGCGTCCGTCACGCCATCCACCCGCACTTCGTACACCACGTTCGGCGTCAGCTCCGTGTCGAGGACGAGGTGGACGAGGGGGCCGTCGGCCGCGGCCTCAAGGGCGGCGACTGGGACTGCAGGCGCGCCGCGAGGCGTGAAGGTGAAGCGCGCCGAGGGCGGCACCTGCACGTCCTCGTCGAAGGCGAGGCGCACGGACTTCGGCGCAATGGCCTGGGCGCCCACGAGCCGGGGCGCAGTGCGGTCCTCCACGGTGAAGGCGTACGTCTCGTCGAGGAGGTGCGCGCCGCCGGTTGTGGCCGAGACGACGCGCACTGAGACGGTGGCCTGGCTGACCAGCGGCACCGCCGGATGGAGCACCACACGCAGGGCGTCCGCCGTCTGCGTCACCTCCGCCCGAGGCCCCGCAAAGGCGGGTTGCACCTCGATGTCAGCCCCGCCTTCGAAGGCGAGGAAGCCGTCCACCCAGACGCGTGTGGCCGCCCGGGCAATGCCATCCGCGCCGACGTCCACCACCTCCAGCTCCAGCGCGGAGTCGGCGGGGACGTCCTCCTCCCCTGGGCCCGGAGCGCGGTTGAGGAGGAGGGGGCGGTGCGTCCTGGCGGAAAGGGAGACGGTGTCGATGTAGAGGGCGGGCAGTTCAACCGTGGCCATAGCGGCACCTCACGATGAGACGAGCTCCAAGCGGACGCCCACGGTGTGGACGCCGGAGAGCTTCGAGACGTTGGCGGCCATGTCCCCGACGAGGCGCTCGCGGCCGGGGCGCCCCAGAGTGCGGGCGTGCTTCACCCCGTCGACGACGAGGGACGCTTCCCAGGCCAGGCCCGCCGGAGCGCCTGCCGGCACACGGAGGCGCAATGCGGTGCGGACCAGGTCCACGCCGGTGACGTCCACGGCTTGCGTCACCTCGGCAATGTCCCCGGGGGCGAGCTCGAAGCGGCGTCCAGGTTCCGCGTCTCCGAGGACGAAGAGGTACTCGCCCGAGGCAGGCGCGGCCCGCTGGGGCCGGATGCGCCCCTGCCCCATGCCCAGGCGGCTGGTGAAGGCAGTGAGGGCCATGGGCGTCACACCTGCCGGGACAGCTCGAGCGAGTCGAAGTAGGCCCGGCGCGTGACGTCCCGCACGGCGAAGCCGAAGCCGCCCCGGCCCGAGGTGAGAGGCTGGCTGCCGGAGTTGATGCCGAGGGCGTCGTCGATGAAGTCGGCCATGCCCGGCACGGGCTGCCAGTCAGGGGGCGTGCCGAGTGGGTGCGCGACCAAGTCATTCTGGAGGGCCTTGAGGACGACGTCACCGTTGGCGTTGACGATGACGTCCAGCCGCAGGTGCAGCCAGGTGCCCAGGGTGAAGCTGGCCGAGGACTTCAGCAAGACACCGGGCCCATCCGCGTCGGGCAGCCCCGTGGCCACCGCGCCCTTGCGCAGCACCACTCGGTGCGGCTCGTCGTCGGAGAGGCCCAGGAGGTAGGCGGAGTCGTTGACGGAGGTGCCCTGGCCGCAGAGAAAGAGGAAGGGGGAGAAGCCGGTGGGGCCTCCTCCGGGCCCGCGCTGGAGGCAGCCGCGGATGCTGCCGCCCCGGGCCATGGGGACGAAGTCGGGGAGGTTGGCGAAGAGGGCGACGGCGCCCTGGGCGGCGGTGAGGGAGTTGAAGGCGAAGAGGAAGTTGCCGCCGCCCGGGGGGCGGGCAATGCCCGCCGTCACGCCCCTGTCCACGGTGGCGATGTCGAGTCCTTGATTGAGGTAAGTCCAGTCTGCGAGTGCCATGGTGTCCTCACTGCGTGGCGGCCAGAGGCCACCCGGTGTCGAAGTCCTCGGTGGGCTGCGTGGTGTTGAAGAGGGCCCCGCGCGCCGTCACGTCCTCCCAGCGCCAGGCGAACGCCTCGTGGTCGAATTCCTCCCGTGGCGAGTCGTTGAAGAGGCCCTCCACGGAGGTGACGGCCACCCAGTCCGTGAGGAAGGGGCCCTGGCCCCACGTCTCGACGGTCTGCCCCTCGAAGCGGTGCGGGACGAGCTGCGCGGGCGGCAGCTCGAAGAGGAAGCCGTCGTTGTCCCAGCCCCGGGAGAAGGCCTCGAAGCCCTCGCGCTGGCCGGAGAAGAAGGCGAGGGCCACAGGGCCGTCGGAGAGGGCGGCGCGCCACACGTACCAGCGCTCGAAGTCCTCGCACGCCTCTTCCGGCACACCGAAGCCCGCCAGGGCTTCAAGGCGCGTCACTGCCGTCAGCGTCCAGTGCGCAGCCTCGCCAGGCTGGGCGCCCGCGTCCTCGAAACTGGGGTTGAGGAGGGACATGTCAGAGGAGTCCTCCGGTGTCCCCGTCCTGCAGGGTGACGCTGCCCAGCACCGGCAGTTCCCGCACCGCCAGCTTCACGTCCGCGGGCAGGCTGTTGAGTGTCAGGTCCATTCGCGCGTCGCCTAGTTTCCGCACCCCCGCCACGTCGCGGATGACGTTGAACACGTCCGACCAGGCCACCTCTCCGGCAGGGAAGCCCTGGGCGTCCTTGAGGTTGAAGCCGAAGTCGATGCGCGGATTGGGCGTGCCGTCCGGCTCGCTGATGCGGAAGTGGGCGGCGAGTGCCTGTCGGATGCGCGAGGCGACGTCCTGGGCCGAAGCACCCTGGCGCAGGAAGAGGCGCGCGGAGACGTCCACGCGCCGGTACACCGGCTCCTGGACGCTCACCTGAAAGGTGAGGGTGCAGGGGAAGACTTCGGTGACTTGCCGCAGCACCTGGGCCTTGAGCGCGGGCGTGGGCACCCCGCCGCCCATGGGCACCACGTAGAGGATGCCGGCATTCTCCCCAATGGTAGCGTCCTCGTTGGACGTCAGCATGAGGGCGCGGGCTACACCGGGCAGACGCCGGGCGTTGATTTCGAAGTCCTCGCGGGACACCGTGCGCGTCAGGGCCCGGAGACTCTCGGGGGCCAGCAGCTTCGCCGAGGCCACCGTCTGCCTATCCGCGCCACCCGACGCGGGGGCGGGGTTGTGGACGGACACCTGCACCGCGTGGCCGTGGGCGTCCCGGAAGCTGCCCTCCATGACGACGAGGCGACCCGTGTCCACGTTGCCGGCCGCGCCGCCACCCGTCTTGTACACCACCGCCACGGTGCCAGCGGGGGGCAGGCCGTTGGTGCCGGTGCCGAACCGGACGGTGGCCTTGTCCCCCTGATCCACCGAAGCAAGGAAGTGGGCGTCCGAGGCGCGAGAGTTGAGGAAGGTGTCCACCTCGCTGAAGGCGCCTTGGCCGGTGGACACGCGGGCGGAGCCGTCGAGGTAGGGCGCGAAGTCCAGGTGCGCTTCGAAGTCGGCGAGGCCGCGGGCGTCGAAGAGCTGGGTGTGCGTCTTCGAGTGCTCGGCCACGGCGCGGGCGCGCGGTGGGTAGGCGCCAGCCGGAATAGTGACGGACGAGAGCAACTGGAAGCGGACGGCCTCCGTCACCTCCTGGGTGCGGACGACGGTGCCGGCGGGGAAGGTGACGGGGGCTGCGGGAGGCTGGGCCAAGCGCAGCTCCACCTCGGCGGTGGCCGCCTGGGCGCCGTGAAGCCGGTAGCCCAGCATGCGCGCCAGGGTGATGACGTTGCGGCGCTGGGTAGCGGTGGAGAGGCGCGACTCGCGGGCGAGGTTGTCCTGATAGAAACCGAGGACGTCACCGACGAAGGCGTACATCTCCAGCAGCAGGTTGCCGAAGCTGGCGACGTCGAAGTCCGTCCAGTCCGGGAAGACGCTCTTCACGAGCGCCACGAGGCGCGCGCGCAGGGCGTCGAAGTCACGGTGGGTGTAGTCGGTGGACGCGGGAAGAAGTGGCATGTTGGCAATTGCCTCCAGTAGGAGGCAAAGCCACAGACCTCGATTTCGTCGGGGACATCGTTTCAGATGCCTCTCGCCGCGTCGTGCGGTGGCGGCATAGCCGAAGGGCGATGGGGCGCTCGTGAATCTGATGATTTAGAGTGCTCGACCCGGAACGGATATTCCGTGAATTCTCCGGAAAAGCGATAGTGCGTACCGGTCGGTCATCCCGCTCACATAGTCTGTCACTCGAAGTATCTTTTCATATTTGCTGTGGGCTGGCTTCATTCCGGCACGTTGGGTCATGAGCGCGATAAGTTTCTTTTCTCGCTTTGAAGGCTCATCCGCCAACGCGGAGTTTGCGAACGCACTAAGAAGCCCGCCAATCGCTTCATAGCCGGCCAATTCGATCTCCAAGACGCTTGCCGCATTGTAGCATTTTTTGCGAGCGAGAGTTTGAAGCGTCTCTAGATCGTCTTTTGAGAGGATTATTTTGGAGAGCGAATGGCTGAAAGTGCCATCGAGAATCTGCGCCTCGTTGTCCAGGAATGCTCCAATGCACTCTCTGGAGAACTGGCCGATCGCCAAGGCGCGTAGGTAGCCGATGCGGCTACGTACATCATCGTTTCGGGCGGGGCCGATCTTGAATGTGGGGACTCGCTCGGCTACCGGACGAAGTACCGCTTCAGCATCTCTTGCATCGACGTATCCGAGTCGTACTCCATCCTCAATGTCTAGGATGGAGTAGCAAATGTCGTCTGCGGCTTCTACGAGAAATGCGAGCGGATGGCGAGCCCAGGCATAGCCATCAGGGGCGCAGGGTTGCTTCTTTAGACCCACTTCTTCTGCAATTCGGCGGAATAGGTCTCGTTCGGATTGGTGGAATCCATGTTTTTTGAGATCGGCTCGCGTTGATTTTGAATCAACAGGGAGGCTTCCGTCTGGATGAGACTCGCGAGGATATTTGGTGAACGTGGCTAGTGTTGCAGCGGTAAGTTGTAGTCCTCCGTCTGATTCGAGTTGAAGGCGTGTCAGAAGTCGAAAGCCTTGTGCGTTTCCTTCGAATTGTGTCAGGTCTGCGCGCTCTTTTCCTGTGAGTTGGTTCAGGAGAGTTTGTCCCTCTCCATCAGTGAAGAACGTCGCAATTGCCGATTCGCCGCTGTGGCCAAAAGGAGGATTTCCAATGTCGTGCGCTAAGCACGCGGTTGCTACGATGGTGCCAATGTCGTACGGAATACGAGCATCGAGGTTTTCGCGCTCTCGAACCTTTGTGCCGACTGCCATACCTAGTGACCGGCCCACTGATGCCGCTTCAAGGCTGTGGGTCAGTCGTGAGTGGACAACATCGTCCTCTGGTAGAGGAAAGACTTGGGTCTTGTCGTGCATTCGCCGGAATGCAGTGCTGAAAAGTATTCGATCCCAATCCCGATGGAACGTACTGCGCTCCTTCTCCTCGTCCTTTGAAATCAGGGTGCCGTCGTTTGAAAGTCGTTTTGGTGAGAGCAGGTTGTTCCAGTTCATGTTTTTGTGTGCTTTGATTTGATAGGGGCTGGTGACTTGGTGTGGCAGGACTTTGTTGCGGAGGAGCGTTGGAGCAAAACGGCCGCTCACGATTCAATTCTCGATCAGCCGAGACTCCCTGTGGCTCCGCGTGGTTAGCGCCTAGAGACTAGTCCGAGCCCTCCGTCCCGAGGAGCGCCCTGTTTCCTGGTGCATGTCGGAACCAGAGCGAGCGGGCACTCTCCCGTGAGGGGCGTTCGAGAACCACACTCGGCCGTTTAGGGCAACGTCATGCCTTTATTCTTGCCGAACCACAGTTTGTCCACGTTCGCATAGACTGGAGTATAACCCCCTGTGTTGACGAAGCTAGACGCGGGCTTGCTGGCGCACCCAGGGGTTCCGGTGACCCTCCCGTCATTTCGCAGAGGGCACCCCCGCCACTTGCTCTCTTCTTGTGTGAAATGAGTAAACTGGCTGCTTGGCGAGTCTGACCTGCAATGCGCGGGCCCCGGGTCAGACTAGACACATGGCTGCTCCTTACCTCGGGAATCCGCTGGCTCAGAGAGGTGCATTCAGGGTTGCTGTTGTGTTCTCTTCGAGAACGCGGAGGTGCACAGCGAGCAACGTCCCCTCCTGTTTGACTTCGAGGTACACGAGCTGGACGCCAGGCAGCCAGCGCGCGAGGGCGTCACGGATGTATACGCGCGCCAGCTCCGCCAGCACCGTGTCGTTGCGCTGGTGGCGCAGCCGCGAGAGGCCCACGCCGAAGTTGGTGCGCCAGGGTAGCTCGCCGGTGGAGTGGGGCGTGGCGCCTTCCGTCAGCAGCACCTGCCGCACCTTCGAGGCGAGCAGCTCGGGCCCGGTGCCGGAGGCGAAGTCCCGCTTCTTGTCGCGTCGGAAGGGCACGAGGAGATTGTGGGGTGCTCGACTCATGACGTCCTCCTCATGGAACTGGGATGGCCGCGCGCACCTGCTGCAGCGTGCGGACGATGGCGTCGAGCGGCGCAATGGCTTCTTCCAACGGGCTCCCCTCAAGGCTGGAGAAGTCCGGCACCTGGGGCCCACCCACCAGCCCCAGGAAGACGTTGAGGAGGGCCATGAGCTGGGAGAGGGCGGCCAGGGCCTTGCCGACGTTGGCGGCCTCCTGGGCGACGTTGGCCTCCGCGCAGCCGGCCACCGCGAGGAGGCCCGCGTCCCCAAGCTGGGCCGCGCGCAGCCGGGCCTGCCCGACGCTCGACAGGCGCAGTTGCAGGTGGACGAGCTGGGCACGCGCACGGCCCAGCTCACCCAGGACGATGTCGATGACGCCCACCACCGTGTACGGCACCGAGAGTTGGGGGACGAGGCGGAGCAGCTTGGACACCTTCTCGGCCAATTTCGGCAGAGCCGAGGCGATGGCTGTCGGGTCCGGCGGCGGCCCCAGCGCGTCAGGTATCGCCTTCACGACGTCGACGAGTGCCAGCACGGCGCCGATGACGTCGAAAATGGGCATAAGCGGCGCGAGCGCCGGCTGGACGGCCTGCAGGAGCTGGTGGTGCTGCAGCGTGGCGCCGCCAGGCAGGGTGAGCGTGGGCGCCTCGGGCAACGGCGGGATGTGGATGCAGATGGGCAGCGCCATAGGCTTCCTCAAATCGGCTCGGCGATGGGGCGCACCACGCGCCCGGCGATGGTGACTTGAGCGGCTTCGAGGGAGATGGCACCCACCGCGCGCAGGGTGAGGGCAGTGGTGGCCTCCAGGGTGACGGAGTTGGTTTCCGCGTCGAAGGTGAGGCAGTCGCCCGTCATCCGGTTGGTGAGCTTCAGCTTCCGCTTCCCCGCGGACTCGTCCAATTCGACGCGGAATGTGGGCGTGGCGAGGACGCGGTTGTCGGGCGGAGACACCTGGGCCTCTTCGGGTACCTCACTCTGGCCGCCCGGCTTTCCCCAGTGCGCGCTGAGGTAGTAGGGGGCATCGACGTCGCCCTGGTTGAAGAAGACAGCCACCTCGGCGCCCACGTGCGGCACCGCGAAAAAGCCCGTGTCCTTGGCGCCGCCCCCGGAGGTGCCCAGCGGCCAGGCCCAGGCGGACTCGGGCTCGAGGACGCCGGGGATGCACACGCGGACGCGGCCGAGCTGCGCCTCGTCGTCGCGGCTGGTGACGTAGCCCACGTACATGCCGAGGAGGCGCGTGTCATGGGCAAGGATGTCGTCGTCGAAAGTGCTCATGGTGGGCTCGCTACCTGGGGAGACTCATTCCGGCTTCCGGGTCCTCGACACCGATGGGCTGCCCGTCACGGCGGTACTCGATGTGCCGGGTGCCGGTGTCCCTCTCGAATGCCTCCACTTCCTTCAGTGCCCCAGTCGTCACGGGTGCGCTGGTGTTGGGCTGCCCGCCCTGGGGCTGGCCCTGCTTCTCCGGGCTGGCTTGCTGACGCTGCCCCGTGCCGTCACGCGACAGCTTCAAGTCCGTGGTGTAGCCGGAGGAGGAGAGGACGTGCTTCGCCTCGGTGACGTAATACTTCCCGGACAGGAAGCTGGAGATGCCGCGCACCTCCACGACGGACTTCGCACGCAAGCTGGGGTTGCCCACCACCTGGAGGGACAGCTTCACAGTGCCGGACTCCGCGCGCCGGAAGCGGGCCTCGGACTCGCGCTGGGCTTGAGCGGGTGTCGAGGCGGAGGTGGGCTGGACACTGGAGGTGCTGTTGCGGAGCTGCAGCGACGTGGTGCCGGCGCGCTTGTCCACCACCTCGAGGTAGTCGGCGAGGGTGGTGCGCTCCACGGTGGCACTGCTCGCCTGGGTTTCGATGGTTGCCTTGGCCATGGCGTCACGGCCACGGACGCCCACCTGGCCCACTCGACGGCTCAGCTCCGACTCGACGTTGACGGAGAGGATGTCGCCTCGGCCCGCGTCGGCGTACCACCACAGCACCTGGGTAGGCGCGGCGGCCTGGTTTCGCGGACCGAAGGTGAGGCCCCTGTCGTCGACGTGGAGCTCGAACTCCTCCCGCGCGGCCAGGCGCCGGAGGAACCTCGCGTCCGTCTCCCCGGCCTGGTGGATGGTGTCGAAGGACTCTCCGGTGTCCTCGACGTGGACGGAGCCCTCCTCGTAGCCGTACTCGGCGGCCACCTCGCGCACCACCTGGGCGCGCGTCTTGCCCTTCCATGCGCGTGTCTTCGCCTCGCGGTGCATGAGGGCGCTGAGGGCCTGGCCCTCGACGGTGAGCACCTGAAAGCCCTTCAGCTTCTTGATGACGACGCGCCGCGGAGGCGCCATGAGTCCCGGGTAGCCCCAGGACACCTCCAGCACCGCGCCGCCCACCAGCTCGGCCCTGTCGAAGAGCGCCAGGTCGAAGTTGTCCAACTGGAGGGACAGCCTGTCAGCCTTCGTGGCGGAGTCCTCGAAGGTGAGGCTGAGGACGCGCCCCTCAAGGGAGAGGGGCTCACCGCTGCGGGCCTTCTCGTGTGCAAGCAGCGTGAGACGCACGCCAGGCGCGCTCCTGCCGAGGGGGCGCGTCATTCGCTAGCCCTCCGTCGCTGCTCGCTGAGGATGACGTCGGTGAGGACGCGCAGCGAGGGGATGTAGAGGCGCCGCCCGGCGTCCAGCTCCAGCGTCGCGTCGATGATGGGCTCCGGCTGGAAGTCCGCAATCGCCCACCAGAAGCCGCAGGCGCGCGGGAGGGGCGCGAAGTAGCGGCCGGCGAGGCCCCAGAGGGAGTCGCCCTGGGCGACGAGGTGGACGCGCGTGTCCGCGTGCGGCTGGAAGCCATAGGGGACTCTCTCAGTGAGGAAGAGGCGGCCCACCTCGTCGCGCACGCCGAGGGAGAAGGAGTAGCGGCTGCCAACGTGAGGGGCCACTACGGCACCTCCTGACGGAGCTGCTCGGAGGTGACGCGGGTGTCGAGAATCTCCTCAAAGGTGACGGTGGCGGTGTAGACGAGGACGCGGCCGTCGACGGCGAGCTGCCGGTACTGGAACTCCACGCTGGCGACGACGCACTCCACGGTGAGGACGCCGGGCCAGAGGACGAGGACGCGCGGCGGCGCCGTCGCCAGCACACCCTCGGTACCCGCCGGGGGGACGGTGAGGGCGCGGAGGAAGGCACGGAAGGCCATGATGTTGGATGCGTCGCCCTGCTGCGTGGCGAAGAAGGCGTCCAGGTAGAACTCTACGCCCGCCAGCTGCCGGTTGGAGGTGCCCTGAAACTGGAGCACCTGGTGGGAGAGGCCCGGCACCGCCAGGCGATTCCAATTCACCTGGAGCTTCTCGGTGAGCTGCGTGGGGTTGAAGAGGCACTCCATGCCCTCGCCAGTGAGGACATTCACCAGCACGCAGTGGGGAGGACGGACGAGGCCGGCAGCGATGGACACGTGGGGCCTGCCTTTCAGTACGCCGGCATGGGGGAGAAGCTGCGGGAGGCGGCGTCCCTCTCGGCGCGCGCAGTGGCCTGGGCAAGCACCTCTCCGTCCACCTGCAGGCTGACGAGGACGGGTGCGGCGGGAGTTGCGGGCGGCTGCGAGGAGAGCACCTCGGCCTGCGGCAGCGAGGCCTGGAGGGCCGCCACCGCCGGCATGGACGACGACTCCAGGGGCCAGTCCACCGGCAACGTGGCGGCCGTGGAGGCGACGGGTGCGGGGGCCAAGCCGGGGGAGTCCTCGAGGCCGAAGGCGACGGACAAGTCACGGTGGAGGCCCAGCCGAGCCGTTCGCAGGGCTTGCTGGAGGCCGGTGTCCGTGCCGAAGAGGCTCGCCACCGCGTCTACGACGCCGAGGATGGCGCCCACCAACTCCAGGAGGACGCCGGAGATGGCGTCCACCACGCCGAAGACGACGAGCTTCATGCTCGTCCACGCCTCGGCCCAGTCGCCGGTGAGGATGCCACTGAGGGTCAACACCACGCCCCAGAAGACGTCGACGATGCCGGAGAAGGCGGCCAGGGCGGCGTTGAGGATGCCCCCCACCATCGACACCACGAGGGAGACAGCAGACACCAGCACGCCCACGACGGTGGTGATGTTGCCGATGGCAAATCCGATGGCTTGTCCCATGAGCGCCCACCCACTGCTGCCCTGCTGCAATGCGGAGTTGGTGCCCAAGAGGCCCGAGAGGGCCCCGCCGAGGACGCGGCCGAGATGCGCCAGGCTGCCCAGCAGGACGTCGACGCCGGCCTTCATGTAGCCCCACTGCCCCGCCAGGCCCTCCACCACCTCCGCTGCGGCCGTCAGGCCCCTGACGACGAAGTCGAAGACGCGGGCGAGGGCGCGCCCCACCGTGGCCCCCGCGTTGCCGAAGGCGGCGAACTTCGCGGCGGCCGTGGCTGCGTCGTCCCGCTCGGAGAGGAAGCCCAGCGCCTCGCCCACCCGCCGCAACGTCGCCTGGAAGGCGTCGAGGGTGGGGCGCGCGGCTTCGAGCCCGGAGGAGAAGCCGTCGGCGATGCCGGAGAAGAAGCTGTGGACGCGGTGTGCCCACAGGTAGAGGTTGATGAGGAAGTCCTTCAGCCCGGCATTCTGGGCCCGGCCCAACTCCTCCCGCACCGCGCCGGAGAAGCCCCCGTCCTCGAAGAGCTGGACGAGGCCGCAGAAGGCGAGCGTCACCTGCTCCTGCACACGCCGCGCGAAGTCGCCCAGGCCACCGAGATTGTGGCGGAAGGCGTAGGCGAGGCCGGCCACGGCGACACCCAGGAGGACGACAGCGGCTACCGCCGGAAGCACCGTGGCCAGGAGGCTGCCCAGGGTGAGGCCCAGCACCTTGAGGCCCACCACCATCAGCGCCAGGCCCACCTTCGCGGCGATGACGGCGCCGACGAGGGTAACCAGGCCACCAGCCCCGAGCGCGAAGGCTGCGAAGGCGCGCTTCACCGGGCCGGGCAACGCCTGGAAGACACCCAGCACCTGCTGCACCGCGCTGGCGACGAGGGTGACGAGGGGCTTCAACACCTGGCTGAAGGGCTCCCCGAGGACGATGGCGAGCGTCTCCAGGTTGCCGGCGAGCAGCGTCTTCTGGCCCTGAAACGTGTCCAGCATCTGCTCGCGGAACTTCGTGGCCGTGCCGCCCGCATTCTCGAACTCATCGCGCAGGTACTTGAGGGCCTCGGCGCCGCGGACGACTTCGCCGGTGTCCTTGCGGATGCCGTTGGTGAACTGCGTGAGGATGGCATTCACACCACCGAGCGCCTCGCGGCCGAAGGCCTTCAGCAGGAAGGCGGAGCGCTGCGCCGCCGTCATTCGCTCGAGGGCGGGCGAGAGCTTGTCGAGGATGCCGAGGAAGCTGAGGAAGTTGCCTTTGGAGTCGGTGACGGCAACGCCCAGGCCACGCAAATGCTTCTGCACCTGCGGGTCCGCCATGCGCTCCATGGCCACGGCCACGGCGGTGGATGCGCGCTCCACGCCGGGGACGACGTTCTTCACGAGGCCCAGGGCGATGAGCGTCTCGGGCAGGGACTGGTTGAGGGCCTGCGCACCGCGCGCGGCGGTGCCGAGAGCCAGGGGCAGCTCATTCGCGCTGAGGGCGAAGACGTTGACGGCTTGGAGCATCTGGTCGACGGAGAGGGCGGCCTTGTCGGTGGAGATGCCGAAGGCCTTCATCACCTGCGACGCGAGGCCCGCTGCGCCCTGGGGCGTCAGCTCTCCCAACGAGCCACCCGCCAGGTCCAACACCGGCAGCAGCAAGTCCATGGACTCAGCCGCGGTGAAGCCGGCCTGGGTGAGCTCGCGGAGGCCCAACACGGACTCGGTGGGGGTGAACTGCGTGGCGAGGCTCGCCTTGATGGCCGCGTCACGGAGCTGCCCAAGCACCTCAGCCGAGGCGCCGGAGACGGCTGCTACGCCTGCCACTGCCTGTTCGAATTGGCCGGCGGTGTTGGCCAGGGACAGCGATGCGCCCAGGGTGACGGCGCCCGCCGTGAAGAGGGACATGGCGACGCCGAGCCGCTGGAAGGCACCTTCAATGCGCGCGGTGCCCAACCCCACGCGCCTGTCCATGCGCGTGAAGTTGACCTCGACCTGGGAGAAGACCCCGGAGGCCAAGTCCCGTGCGGTGAAGACGAACCCCAGTCCGAGGTTGTTGAGCATGCGCTACCTCCGCTTCGCGGACTGCTCCAAGGCCTTCGCCTCGCGGCTGCGTTGCTGTCCGATGCGCTCAAGCAGCCAGTCCCTGTCCGAGGTGGGCAGCTCCAGCGCGTCACCGAGGGGGACTGCGAGGCCGCTGCCTCCGTGCTGGTGCCAGCACAGGTTGAAGAGGCCCTCTCGCCACGTCTCCAGCGTCACGCCGGGGAAGAGGTGGAGCGCTCCCGTCGCCTCGTCGTCCGGGCTTGCCCCGGGAGGAAGAAGCCCCGGTCGAAAGGGAGCTCCACCTCCTGGCGCATGAAGCACTCGGGGCACTCGACTTCGAGTGTCGTGTCCACGCCGCAGTCGACGCGGTCGAACTCGTCGACGAGGAAGTCGGCGTCGCGCAGGCTCAAGTCTTCGAGGAAGCGGCGCTTGTCGCGCGCGTCCACGCCGTCAACGTCCAGCACCCGGTAGGCGAGGACGGAGGACAGCAGCTTCTCGGGCGCGGCGCGTTGGAGCTGCGGCAGCCGCCGCTCGTCCTCACCCGTCAGCAGCTTGAAACGCACGCGCGTGCCGGCGTCGGGCAGCGCCGTCTCGAATCGGTTGCCAGCCATGAAGGCCGCGCGGCTGGCGTCTGAGAGGGCGCGCACCGGCAACTGCGTCAAGTCCAGCTCCCAGTCGATGCGGGAGCGGCAGGCGGCATTCTGGCAGGGGACGGCGAAGGCGTACTCGGGACCGTAGGTGAGGATGCGCACCTGGAGGAGCGCGTAGAATCGGTCCCCCTGAAGCACCCGGCTCCAGTCCACCTTCCCGTCTGCGAAGGCGTAGGGGCCTGCCTCCTGCATCTCCTCCCAGCACGCGGAGAGCAGCTCATCCACTTGGCCGCCGCTCTTCGCCAGCTTCCTGTCCGCGAGGACGCGCTCCTCCCGCACTCGCATGCCCCGAATACGGCCTGTCAGCCCCGAGGGGCATGAGATGATGTCCGCCATGTCCTTCCTCCGGGAAGGACAAAGGCTTCGGGCGGCAAATCGGGGACATGCGGGACAGGGTCGGCCAAGCCTTTCCCCCGAGCGCTACAGGTCGGCGCGTTGCCGCGCGCCGGCCAAATACTCCTTTAGCTCGGACTTCATCGCGGCGGTTCGAGCTTCGACGACTGCCCGAACCTCGGTTGTAGGCTTTCCGGTGGGATCAACGAGCATCGGGTCTACACCGATGTCCTTCGTCCAGTCGTCGACCTTATGCTTCCCGGTCTTGAACTCGTGAATCCGCTGCAAAAATGCGCCGAGTGGCTCGACCCCCTTCGCGATGTTGAAGGACTTCTCGAGCAAACAGCAGTTGCCGATCGCGTTCATCGTCGTCGACAGGTCGTCGGCGCTCAAAGCCCCCTCGTCTTCGGAGTCAACCTGCGGCAGACCGCCGGGCAGCGTCTCCCAGAGCTTCACCGCAACAATGTGGTCAACATCGAGGCTCAGGCTTCCGCGCTTCGGCTCCCGGAGAGGAATATCCGACGCCTTCCATCGCCGCGTATCAATCCGATGCCAGAGCCACAGCGGCAAGTAGTAATCATGCACCCGGTCGCGCGAGAGGACTGCGAGGTCGTCGATGTACTTCGATGATTCGGCTTGCAGCGCACCGTTCCACACTTCCATGCGGGCAGTGAGTACAGCGATGACGTCGTCGGGCTCGCAGAGTGACGAAATCTTCGACCAGTCGGAGGCTAGGTCCTTGACATAGTCGGCTAACGCCTTGTCAGTAGACTTCCCCCAGCGGCCCGACCACTGCGACATGAGAATCCAACGATCACAGCTGTTTCCGAATGCGGCATCAAGGGCCTTTTCAAACCCATCCTTGGCCAGCACCGACAGGGAGTGCGTCGCAAGCCACTGCCGGCCAAGTAGCCGCCAGGCGAGAAGTAACGTGAGGACGTTCAGTGATCGGTAGTGCGTGCCGAAAAGGAAGCGTCGGTCGTTCACCAGCTTCGCGCCTTCGATGGCATTCGTCGAGACGGTTTCCCAGCTCTTCACGAGGTCCTGCGCCATCGGTCGCACCTTCTCGCCGCGAAGCAGGTCGGTTGCCGTAAGCAAGGCGCCACTGCCGTGGAGTACCGACCACATCGCGGACACGGAGCCAACGAGTGCATCGATGTCAATGTTCACGTTCTCCTCGGCAAGAGCTTTGCTTAGTTCCTCGAAGCAGCGGCCCGCAGTGCGGTTGCCGGTCTTGCTCGCATCCCACCCGGTTTTGATCCAGGCGAACGTGATCTCCTGCCGCGTGAGAGCTCGACCGGCCGTGTTGAGGCGGGTGAAGATGTTGACAATGGCATCGTTGTAGAGGTCCTGGCTGAAGACCTCCGCGTTGAACGGTGCGAGCTGAAGGTAGGATACCTTTGACTGCTTGACTCCAACGAGAGTCACGACGAGTTCTGCGAGCGGTACAAGTACGTCGTCGATGACTTCCTTGGGAACGTCATGTGATTCCAGGAGCGGTCTGAGCTTGTCGCGGAAATACTTCTCGAACAGGCCGGCCTGCGTCGACGCGAGGTCCCACAGGCGGCTCAGGCGAACGAAGCGTCCCTTGTTCTCGGTGTCCTGTGCGCTCGTGATCGGATGCTTGTAGTTTACGGGTTTCTTCAGCGTCGACCGGCCCCCACTGGGGCTCTGGACAACCCAGGACAACACGTCGCGGAAGTCAACGTTTGCGATGCCGCCTGCCTCCTTCACGCGATTGCGGAACGACCACACGTCGAGGCAAAGGTGGCCCATCGACCAGTGACGCTTTGCATAGCGTCCTCGAGGCCGCTCCGCATCGAGTACCGTCGACCACTCTTGGTCTAGCAAGCGAAAACCCCAGCTATCGCCACCGAACGCGAGCAAGAGGCTTTGCATGCGCTGCTGGCCATCGAGGACCATGCGGAATTCCGCTGGCGGGTTGCTCTTGCTGACCTGCTCGTCGTCGAATTCGCCTGTGCGGTCTGCAACACGCCAGAATGGCCGCGACGGAATCCTTGCGAGGTCCTCCTTGTGCACCTTCCAGAGGAGCAGAGTGCCGAACGGCCATCCGCGAAGCAACGAGTCAACGAGCAGTGTGACTTGGCTTGGAGTCCAGACATACGGGCGCTGAAGGTCAGGCACCAGCAGCGTCGCGCCTTGGTCGGAACTCGCACCCTTCAGGAGTTCGTGCAGTGGCTCGGACCCTTCATCATAGATCTTCATAGGCACCCCCAAGCGGAGAGTCTCCATTGTACGTTTGTCCGAGCAGGCGCAGGAGGTGAATCATTAGTGACCCGGGGCTATGTCAAAGCTCACCGCGCAAGTTCGAAGAAGTCGTAGGTGAGGGTGACGGACTCGATGACGTTCTCGTCGCTCTCGTTGTCCCATTCCCCAGCAACGAACTTCACCGGCCAGGCGCGGGAGAGGCTCCACCGGCGCAGCGTGGTGCCGTCCCTGTCTTGCTGGACGATGTCGAGGTTGCGCTTGTAGAGGCTGTCCGGAAGGCCCAGTCCGCTGGCGGTGTGGACGACGTCCTGGAACCAGTCGAAGAGCTGGTGGTCCTGCGTGGCGCCTCTCTCCAACGTGACGTCGGAGAAGGTGAGGCGTCCCGGAGACTTGTTGGGGATGAGGCTGCCGCCCTCGAAGTACTGGACGTTGGCGACTTCGACGGACAGCTCGGAGCACTTCTGGAAACCAGAGTGCCCGAGGCCGTCCACCTCGCAGAGGAACTTGAAGCGCTTATGAAAGCTGCGCGGCTGTCCGATGATGGCCATGGTGAGGTCCTCACAGGCCCGCTGAAGCCAGCTCGGCTTCGATGGCGCGGGTGTCCTGGGCGATGCGCAGGACGATGAATTCGGCCGGCTTGTTGGTGGCGAGCCCGATGCGCGCCACCAGCTTTCCGGCGAAGACGACGGACGGCGGGTTGAGGGCGTCCGAGACGTCGACGAAGAAGGCCTTGGCGGGCTCCTGGCTGCGGAATGCCCCGTTCTTCATTTGCGCGAGGAGGAAGGTGGAGATGGAGCGCCGCACCTGGGCGCGCAGCCCTTCGGTGTTGTTGCGGTGCCGCGCGAATTGCAGGCCCGACTTGAGACTCCTCTCGATGAAGGAGACGCCTCGCCTCTCGGCGACGTAGGGGAAGTTGCCGTTGGCCTTCAGCGTGCGGCTGCCGTCGATGAAGCGCGGCAGGCCAGGCCCGGTGGTGAGCGGGTTGATGCGGCGGGGGTAGACGATGTCCCGCTTCTTCTCGTCGAGGCACTCCTTGGACTCGAAGCCGAGGACACCGAACATGCGCCCAGCTTCGATGCCCGCGGGAGCCTCATACACACCGCCGGGGCGCGCGGCATCGTTGCTCGCGAAGACGCCGGCGATGATGCCGGAAGGTGGGACGACGAGCTGCGCCACGTTGCCGAAGACGCCGCGGGCGGGGTTGAGCACCTTCACGCGCGGCCAGTAGATGGCGGCGTGCTCAGAGAGCCCTTCGAGAGCGGCCTCCTGCGAGACGTAGGGAACCATGTCCGCAGCCCTGAAGCCTGCGGGCGAGTCCAAGAGCGCGAATACCAAACCGTCGCGCGCCACCTCGCAGTAGCGCACCATGGCGTTGTGCACGGCAGGCGTGGCCCGGCCGGGTACCAGGAGAAGCGTGAGGTCCTGCACTTCGTCGAGCGCGTAAAAGACCGCTCCCGCCGGCCTCCGAGCCGATGAAGTCCATGTCGTCCAAGCCGACGAGGCCGTCGGTACCGCCCGCGAGCGCCACCGTCTGCTCGTCGGGGAAGGCGCCTGGTTGCACCATGAAGGCCCGGACGAAGGAGGAGCCGGTGCGCTCGTCATTGAGGATGCGTTCGGCGTAGCGCGCGTCGTCCTCGGCCGAGGAGAGGTTGGGGAAGGACTCTCGGTAGGTGCCATCCTCAAGGACGAGGACGTCGAAGGTGTCAGGCGTGCCATTCGTCGCGGGGCGCACCTCCACCTCGATGCGGTTGGCGTAGGCGCCCGCATCCCTGGCCTCCAGGTGGAGGATGTCCACCGCCCCCGAGGCATCGCCCGTATGCGGCAACGCGTCCAGGCCAAGACTGGGGCCAGCGTCTCCTTGGGCGCGCAGGGACGCGGAGGGGCCTGTGGCCTGGGTGCGCAGCTGCAGCGTCCCGAGGGACGACGGCGCCACGCGGACGCCCGCCACCGCCGCCTCCACGAGGGCGCGGACTTCCGCCAACTCGACGGCGCGCAGACTCTGGACGTTGCCGCTCCCCACCTGCGGGCCGCCTGGGAATCCGAAGACGTCGCCAGCCACCTCGTCGCCCACCTCCAGACGGCTGGCGGCGCCTTGGGTGTCGCTGGCGATTCTCAGCACACCGTCCTCCACGAGGGCGCGGCCCCCAACGAGTCCGGCGTTGAGGACGGCGGCCACCTCCTGGGCGGTGGCCTGGGCGATGTCTCCAAAGGACTCCTCGAGGAAGGGGATGAAGACGTCCCGCCCGGTGTCGACGCGCACGCGGAGCGACTGGCCGGCGGTGAGTGCATAGGGCCCAGGGCGCCCTGCGGAGACGGAAGCCGCGGTGCCGGAGAAGACGACGTCCACCGCCTCGGCGCCGTTAACGGACACGCCCAGTCGCTGGCCATCGGCAAGGGTGAAGGGGGGCCGCAGGGTGCCGCGCACGACAGCAGGCGTGGGCCCACCGCCCGTGGTGAGGGCCGCCGCCGCCCGCGTGGCCGTGTGCGACTCGGGGTTGGAGGCGTCCTCGTAGTGGGCGGTGCGCACCACCCAGAGGTTGCTGCCGCCATTCTCGAAGAAGCCCATGGCCGCGAGGGCCAAGTCCGAGTCCGGCGTGAAGCCGCCGAAGGTGGCTTGGTACTCCTCGAAGGAGGTGCACAGCACGGCCTGGCCGATAGGGCCGCGCTCCGCCAGGCCCACGGCACCCGCCACGGAGGTGGGCGCGGAAGGAATGCCACGGACCTGCGGCTCCTCCTCCTCAACCACGATTTTCGACGACAGCAGCTCACGACTCACGAGGCACCTCGCTTCTTCCGGGACACGCGCGCGGACGCTTCCGGCGCGGGGAGGAGGGATGGGGAGGACGGCGGGGCGGAGGGGGCTTGCCGCTTCAGCGCGAGCTCGCCCCGGCGGATGGCCGCGGCCACCACAGGCACCGAGAGGACGGCCTCGGGCACGTCCTCCAGCGTCACGCCCGTGGCCAGGGTGAGAGAGGAGGGCAGGCGCCGGCCGCCCCGGCCTGGCTGCACGCCGCAGGCGCACGCGCCGCGCGCCAGGCAGTACGACTCGTGGGGCAAGAGGAAGGTGACGAGCCTGCCCAGGGTATTGGTGAGGGTGACACTCATGTGGTGCCTCCAGGGAGAGAGTCCGTTTCGAGGTGCGTCCCAGCGACTGCCTTGCCGATGTCGAGGGGCAGGCCCTCGTCCACATCGAAGCCGCGCACCGCCAGTCCCCAGGTGAAGGCGCGCACGTCGTCGCGGCTGCCGAGCTGCGTGCGCACCTCGCCGTCTGCGTCCATCTCCCAGCGGACGGTGCCTCGCGAGGCGTCCCCCGCGTCCCGGGCCATGGAGAGCCAGCGGTTGCGGTTGAGGAAGGTGGCCACGGCGGCCATGAGGTTGAAGAGCTCGGCGGTGCGGTTGGAGGCCACCGTGAGGGTGAAGGCCAGGTCCACCGTGTACGCGGGGCGCCTGCGCACCAACTCGGCGCCGGAGGGGCCCTGCACGACGTCCTCGTGCAACACGTTGGTGGAGTAGCGACGACTCTCGCGCAGCGTGGGGCCTGACAGCACCACGGAGGGCAGCGAGGCCATGGCGATGACGTTGAGGCCGTCCGCCACCGTGTCGTCGTAGTCGACGGAGACGCTGGCGCTGACGTTGGCCACCACCTGGCGCTTCAGCTCCCGCAGCAAGGTGCGCACGAGGCGGGTGAGCGCCGCTTCCTTCGCGACGCGCGGGCGCAGGTAGCGGTAGGCCCCTGGAAGGAGAGCGGCCTCGCCTGGAACGGGGCGTCCGTCCGCGGAGAGGTTGCGCAGCTCCACGCCGACGGTGCCCGCCTCGTGGGGCGGTGTCCTCACGTCGACATGCGAGGTTCCCGACTGCTGGCGCACGGAAAGCACCTCCGCGCGCAGTCCGCCCAGGCGCACAGCAACCCGAGCGGCGAAGCCAGTGCCAGCGAGGCGGAGGATGTCTCCGCCGCTGGTGGGGCCCGAGGCGGGCGCCACGTAGGTGAGGGAGGGGACGGCCATTACCCGGGCCCTCCGAGGCCCAGCTCCTTCGCCACGCGCGCCAGGAAGCGGCGGCTGGCGCCCTGCCTAAAGCGTGCGAAGGCCGGCCGCAGGAAGGGCCGCGCGGGCGTCTGCGCCACGATGACGCCGCGCCCCCTGCCGCTGTTGCGCGACTGGCCGGCCAGGCCGGCTTGGCGCAGGAGCGCGAAGAGATAGCGCCTCATCTTCGGCGTCATGGGGATGACGACGGGCGGCCCCCCGTACTCCTGGAGCTGCGCCACGTCGACGAGTGCCTCTCCGTCGGGGCCTTTCGCCGTGCGGGACACTCCGATGAAGGCCTCGTCGCCCTCCACGACGGCACTGATGGAGTTGCGCAGCGCGCCGGAGACGAGGAGGGCCTTCGTCCCGTTGAAGCCCGCGAGCTGGCGCGCCGCCAGCGTGAGGGGCGAGGGCGGGCGGAGCGGCTCGCCACCCGGCGCCTGCTGGGTGAGGCCCTGAACCACCTCCTTGCGCAGGGCGTGCGCCTCTTGGCGCAGGGCCGTCTGCAACGCCCCTTCAAGGCGCGACGAGCCCGCCGTCAGTAGCCTGCGGGCCCGTGCCCAGTCTCCGGTGCGCGAGACGGCCATGGACGCCTCAGTCCTGCTTCGCCCGCAGGTGGGGGACGTGCGAGTTGAGCCACTCGAGGGCCACCTGCGTGGCCTTGCTCACCACCGCGCCGTGGCGGACGGACACCGAGGCGAGAGTCAGGCTGTGGGCGGCGACTTCGACGTCCTCGGGCCGGCAGCCGTAGTGCTTGAGTCCCTCAGCCATGGGCCGCAAGGCGGGCAGGGTGCCGTAGCGCCAGTAGTGCAACTCCGCGTTGCAGGTGTACGCCTCGGCCTCGTACTTGGCACGAGCGGCGGGGCTGGTGAGGTAGGCCAACTCGTAACTGGGCCCCTCCTCGTCATGCTGGACGACGTGCTGGTGCTCGTGGACGCACACCACCACCTGGGCCCACAAGTCCCAGCCCCCCTTCGGCACGCCCACCTCGAAGGGCAGGTAGAGGGTGCGGCCCACGGTGGTGGCGTACTTCTCCAGGAAGCGCTGCCTGTCGAGGATGCCCATGCGCTGCAGCGCCTCGGCCGCCAGTTGCATTTCGAGGAGTCGGCCTTGTTGGCCGTCTTGGTGCGCAGGCGCTCCTGCATGTACTTCCAGAAGGCCCACACCTCCGCGGGCTGGATGTCGCGCTGGAAGAGTCCGCCCACGCCGGGAAGGGACTGGAGGTAACCCTTCACAGGACACCGCCTTCCGTTGCACCGGCGTCGGTGGTGCCGGCGTCCACGGTGGCAGGCAGGCAGGTGTGGCCGGCGACGCCCTCCTCGTTGACGTAGGTGCAGGTGAAGGCCGCGCTGCTGTGCTCGCTGACGGCGTCGCAGTCGGCCAGCGTCTGCCAGTTGCCGTCGCCGTTGCAGATTTCGGTGACGTTGCCGGCGCAGCGCGTGGACACCGGTGCGCACCCGTCCGGCGCGCGGCAGCGGGTGAGGAGGGCAGCAGCGAGAAGTGGGGTGAGTAGCAGTGCTTTCATGCGAGTCCTCGGGCTTGGGGCCTGTCGTTGAAGGTGACGAGAAGGAGGTTTCGGCGAGGCCTCCGGCGGTGGAGTCCGAAGCCGATGGGGCGCGCCTCCGTCACGTAGAGCCCGGGAGGCGTCCTCACGGACTGCACAAGGGCGCCCGCGACGTCGTAGAGGGCGCCAAGCCTGTCGCTGGGGCGGATGAGGGCGTCGCCCGTGGTCGCGTCGACGAGGTCAAGGCGCTCCAAGTCGCGGAAGTGGAAGACGAGCTCGAAGCTCGTCCGGGGGCTGTTGCCGGAAGGAGTCATGCGCAATGACTCAAAGGCATCCGGCTCCACCTGGCAGGGGACACGTACAGGCGGAAATTCGCGGCGGAAGGCTTCGGCAAGGCCGTCGTCGTCCGAGTCCTCCAGCACGGGCTCGCGGAAGTCCGCGTCGTACCCGCTCGCATGGGAACCTGGGCCGGGCCCCGCCATGGCGGCGGTGTCCAAGCGGTGCAGCTCCGCGAGGAAGGGGAAGATGAGCCTGCCCCTCATCAAGCCGCTCCGGGCAAAGAGGGCTTCACGTAGGGGGCGAGGAGGGTGTCCACCTCCGGCTCTCCGGTGAGAGGCCGCACCGAGGGACGGACGCTGTCGAGGCGGTAGCTCTGCTCGCGCGTCCGCTCCTCCACCACGCGCCAGCGCGTGCGCTCCTCCAAGGAAGCCTCTTCCGCCAGCGGCGAGAGGCTGCGCAGGACGAGGAGCATGCATGCCCGGCCGATGGCGGGCGGTGTGCGTCCCTCGGCCGTCCCGTCCGACTCGGTGTAACCCCAGCGCGCGCCCACTGTGACGTTGCCCTCGCCACGCGGAAAGACGCGGCCATGGCGGAAGGTGAGGCGGGGGCCGTCGAAGCCCGCGCCTACCGGAGAGCCCACCACCACCAAGCGCTCCTTGGAGAAGGACACGTCCGCCCCGTGGATGGCCAGGCGGTAGAGGCGGATGGGTGGCACCGGCAGCCAGAGAGACGGAGTGCCGCGTCCGTCAAGGTGCAGCGTTGCCGCGCGCGGCTCGAAGTGCCACCCCGTCACCTTGTCGATGGTGCGCGTCGCCTCTTCGAGGAGGACGGCCAGGCGGGTGTCGCCCGCCATGGCCGGTGTGACGCCCTCGGCGCGCATGTCGGCCACCGTGGCGTACACGTCAGTCCTTCTCTCGCTTGGCGCGGCGCGTGTCCTTCTCCTCGCTGGCCTTCGGCTGTTGATGGTCACCAGGAAGCGCGGATTTCTGGTCATGGACGGCGAGAAGTTCGAGAGCTCTGCTGCCAGGGGCAGCGCTGGGTGCCGCCGAAAAGTTGAGGAGAGGAGCGCGAGCCGGTGGAGTCCGGGGCTGCGCGCGTCCTGAAAAGTCAGAAGGCCCACCAGCGACACCTGGAGGGCCTTCCTGGGGGCGCGCCCTGGTGTGCGAGAGGGGCGAGCCGGTGAGGGAGGGGTAGCGCACTCCGCGGCGCGGCGCCAGAAGTCGGCGCGCACGGGAAGGTGTGCGTGGAGTCATTGCGTCTGGTGGTGTGCGGGCGGCCGGAGTGCCGGAGGCTGTTTCAGCTGTGCAGCCGGTGCGACAGGGGGCAGCGCTACTGCGAGCGCAGGTGCGGGGTGCTGGCGCGTGCGGAGTCGGTGCGCGCGGCCGGGCGGCGATACCAGCGCACCCGAGACGGACGGCATGCGCACGCCGAGCGCCAGGCCGCGTACCGAGGACGGCGGCGGAAAGTGACGCATCAGTCTCCCCCGCCAGGGGCCTTGGAGGTGACGGTGCCGCCCGCGCCGGCCCAGGCCACCACGCAGGTGTCCGCGGAGCCGAGCGCAGCGAGGCCACCTGCGTATGCACCACCGTCCATTCCGGCTTGCACGTCCTGCGGACGCGCCAATCCATTCCTCCGTCACACCACCCTGGCGCGCACCCGAATGGGCCCGCGCTGGCGGCGCTGCCCACCCTGAGGAGGTGGGAGGATGATTGGCCTCGAGGTACGCGCCCGGATTCGCCAGTTGCACTACGCGGAAGGCTGGCCGGTGGGCACCATCGCCACGCAGTTGGGGCTGCACCACGACACCGTGGAGGCGGCCCTGAGGACGTGCCGGTAGCCAGTGCTGACAGAACGGCGAAGCCCACGGTGCTGGGCCCGTACACGGACTTCATTGACGTCACCCTCAAGGCCCACCCGCGCCTGAGGGCCACGCGCCTCTTCCACATGGTGAAGGCCCGTGGCTACCTGGGCGGCTATGAGCAGGTGAAGCGCTACGTGCGGCGGGTGCGTCCGGGGCCCCAGGCCGAGGCCTTCTTGCGCCGCAATACCCTGCTGGGCGAAGAGGCCCAGGTGGACTGGGGCAGCTTCGGCAAGGTGCGGGTGGGGCGGGCCACCCGGACGCTCTCCTGCTTCGTCCTGGTGCTGGGCCACTCGCGCGCCATGTACGCGCGCTTCTTCCTGGGCCAAACCATGGAGTGCTTCCTCCAGGGCCACGTCCAAGCCTTCGAAGCGCTGGGCGGCGTGCCTCGCAACCTCCTCTACGACAACCTGAAGTCCGTCGTGCTGCAGAGGGCCGGAGACATCATTCACTTCCACCCGCGCATATTGGAAGCCGCCGGCCACTACCACTTCGTCCCCAAGCCCTGCGCCCCCTACCGCGGCAATGAGAAGGGAAAGGTGGAGCGCACCATCCGCTACCTGCGCGACTCCTTCTTCTCTGCGCGCACCTTCCACGGCCTCGACGACGTCAACCGCCAACTGCAGCGCTGGGTGGAGGAGGTGGCCCACCAGCGCCGGGTGCCCGGCGACGCCTCGGGCCGCACGGTGGCGCAGGCCTTGGAAGCCGAGCGCCCCCTGCTGCTGCCGCTGCCCGCGCACCCGCTGCCCACCGACGTGGTGCGCCCCGCCGCCTCCGGCAAGACGCCCTACGTGCGCTTCGACGGCAACGACTACTCCATTCCCGAGGGCCTGGTGCGCCGGCCCCTCACGCTGGTGGCCTCGTCCACCACGGTGCGCCTCCTCGACGGCGCCGTGGAAGTCGCCTCGCACGTGCGCAGCTGGGACAAGGGCGCCGTCGTCGAGGATGCCAGCCACCTGGCTGCCCTGGCCAGGCGCAAGGCCCACGCCCACGAGCTGCGTGGCAGGGACTTGCTGCGCGCACGCTGCCCGCACGCCGAGCAACTCCTCCAGGCGCTCACCAGCCGCGGCGACAACCTCGGCAACCACACCGTGAAGCTGCTGGCGCTGGCCGACAGGTACGGCTCCGCCGAAACCGACGCCGCCATCGCCGAGACGCTCGCTCGCGGCGCACTCGGCCCCGCCGCCGTTGCCCACGTCCTCGACCAACGCAGCCGCAAAAGGGGCGCCCCTCCGCCGCTGCCCCTGGTGCTGCCGGATGACCCGCGCGTGCGCGAGCAACGCGTCCCCCAGCACTCCCTCAACCCCTACGACGCCCTCCTCGGGCGCGACACGGAGCAAGTGTCATGAGCCCCTTGAAGGAACGCCTCAACACCCTGGGCCTGCATCACACCAGTGCCGCGCTCGATGACCTCATTGCCCTGGCCACCAAACGCAGGTGGGGCCCCACCGAGTTGCTGGAAGCCATCACCGAGGAAGAGACGAAGGACAGAGCCCGGCGCAGCGTGGAGCGGCGCCTGTCGCGCAGCAAGCTCGGCGCGCTCAGGACGATGGCCGACTTCGACTGGGGCTGGCCCAAGCGCATCGACAGGACGGCCGTCGAGGGCGCCCTGGCGCTGGACTTCATGGCCCGCCCCGCCAACGTCGTCCTCGTCGCGCCCCAGGGACTGGGCAAGACGATGATTGCTCAGAATATCGCCTACAACGCCGTGCAGGCTGGGCACTCCGTCCTCTTCACCACCGCCTCCCAGTTGCTGCTCGACTTGGGAAGCCAGGACTCCGCTCGCGCTCTCGACAGGCGCCTGAAGCACTACTGCACTCAGGCGGGGTTGCTCGTCATCGACGAGATTGGCTACCTCTCCTACGACGCCAGGAACGCCGACCTCCTCTTCCAGGTGGTGTCGCGCAGGTATGAGAAGAAGCCGATTGTCCTGACGACCAACCTCCCATTCTCCGAGTGGACCACCATCTTCCCCAACGCCGCATGCGCCATCGCCCTCATTGACCGCGTCATCCACCACGCGAGCATCATCAGCATCGAGGGCGACAGCTACCGCAGGCGTATGGCCGAGGAATCACGCGCGGAGCGCAAGGCAAGGAAGAGCTGAGCGTCCCCGCGACTCACCGATGCCCACCGGCCTCGCTCTGCGCCCCGCAATCGGAGCGCAGCGCGGGGCCGTCTTGCGTTGCCTCGACTCGATACCTGCGCTCGCCGATGACCCGATTTCCGCGCTCCGCGATGACCGCGTCGATGACCAGAATCCCGCGCTCTTTGATGACCGCCAACAGAAGCCCTCCGCGCCGCCGCCTCCTCCTGCTCCGGTGGACGGGCGCGACGCGCGTCTGCCGCCGCCGGGCACGGTGCTGACGCGCGCCTTCAAAGGCACGCAGCACCGGGTGACGGTGCGCGAGGAGGGAATCGAATACGACGGCCAGCTTCACCGCAGCCTCTCCAGCGTGGCCAAGCTGATTACGGGCACGGCCTGGAATGGCTTCACCTTCTTCGGCCTCAAGGACGGCAGCTCGAAGGCGGTGACGTCATGAGTGGCCCCGCCTTCTTCCAAACGTATATGGGCCAGCGCTTCTACGAGACGACGATGCCGCAGCTCGTCCGCCAACTGGGGCGTCTCAACGACAACCTGGAGCGACTGGTGGCCGTGGCGGAGCAGCTCCCCGGGCAGAAGGAGTCCTCGAGCGGCGAGCCGGTGCAGCCGACAACGACAGCGGGGACGGAGGAACCGTGAAGAAGAGCAAAGCACCGCTCACCGAAGAGAGGCGCTGCGCCGTCTACACGCGCAAGTCCACGGCGGCGGGCCTGGAGATGGAATTCAACAGCCTCGACGCCCAGCGCGAGTCCTGTGTCGCCTACGTGCAGCGCCAGCCCGGCTGGGTGTTGTTGGATGAGAGCTACGACGACGGTGGCTTCACCGGCGCCAACATGGAGCGGCCCGCCTTCCAGCGACTGTTGCAGGACGTGGACGCGAAGCGGGTAGACGTTGTCGTGGTGTACAAGGTCGACCGGCTCTCGCGCTCGCTTCTCGACTTCGCGAAAGTCATGGAGCGCTTCAACGCGGCGGGCGCCTCCTTCGTCTCGGTGACGCAGAACTTCAGCACGGCGGACGCCATGGGGCGGCTCACCCTCAACATGCTGATGTCCTTCGCCGAGTTCGAGCGCGAGATGATTTCGGAGCGCACGCGGGACAAGGTGGCCGCCGCGCGCCGCAAGGGGAAGTGGACAGGAGGGCGCGCGCCGCTGGGGTACGAGGTGAAGGACAAGCGCCTCGTGGTGAATGAGTACGAGGCGGTGGTGGTGCGAGAGGCATTCGAACTCTACCTCCAGCACCAGCAGGCCTCGGCGGTGGCGCGCCTCCTCAACGAGAAGGGGCGCAAGACGAAGAGGTACGAGGCCCAGAGTGGTGCCACGCGCGCGGCTCGGAAGTGGACGACGCAGGATGTGCTGCGCCTCTTGAGGAGCCCTCTGTACGCGGGCTTCGTGCCCTATGGCGACGAGACGCACCCGGGCGAGCACCCGCCCATCGTGGAGAGGGCCACCTTTCACCGGGTGCAGGACATGCTGGAGGGCCCCGGCATTCAGTACCACGGGCGCAACCCCGACTACGTGCTGAGAGGCCTGTTGCGCTGCGGCCTGTGTGGCGAGGCGATGACTCCCGGCAGCACGCGCAAGGGCGAGCGCGAGTACCGCTACTACCGCTGCGTCACCCGGGACAAAGAGGGGAAGGCAGGGTGCCGGGCCGCGCCCCTTCCGGCAGCCGCCCTGGAGGATTTCGTCGTCACGCAGCTCCGGGAGGTTTCGGTAGGTGACGGCTTCGCCGCTCAGGTGCATTCCCGCCTCACGGCGCGGTTGGAGGAGAAGCACCAGGCCCTGCGCGCGGAGCGCGCGCAGCTTCCGAGAGACGTGGCCAAGCGCGCTGCGGAGTCCTCGAAGTGGGTGGATTCCCTCTCGAAGCTGGAGGGCCCAGCCCGGCGCCTCGTCGAGGAGAAGCTGACGGCCGCGGAAGAGGAGGTCGCCGGCATGCGGAAGCGGCTGGCGGAGGTGGAGCGCGCCCTGGACGCCATGGAGGGGGAGAAGGTGGAGGCGGAGTGGGTGGCCCAGGCCCTGGCGGACTTCGACGCGGTGTGGGCCGCCCTCACGGCCGCCAACCGGGGGCGCCTGCTGCGGGCCCTCGTTGGCCGGGTGGTGGTGAACGAGGCGACGGGCCAGGTCGACGTGCATTTGGCCCATGCCGGTGAGTCCGCGACGCTCAAGCGCGAGGAGGTGGCGGCGTGAGCGCGAGTCCCGAGTCTCGGCCGGCGGAGGGCGGCCTCGTCAGCGCGCAGTTTCACCGCGTGCGTCGCTCGAAGGTGCGCTTCCGGGAGGGGGCGCGCCCCCTGCCGCGAGAGGCGGCGCGCCGGCCTGCGCACGTCGCGCGCATGCTGGCCTTGGCGCACCACGTGGAATCCGCCATTGCGCGAGGACTGGTGGCGAGCGCGGCGGACGTCGCAGGCCAGTTGGGCTTTACCCGCGCGCGCGTGACGCACCTGCTGGATTTGCAACTGCTGGCGCCGGACATCCAGGAGGAGGTGTTGTTCCTCAAGGCCGTGGAAGGGAAAGAGCCCCTCAGCGAGCGAAGCCTTCGGGCCATTGCACACGCGGGAAGGTGGGTGGAGCAGCGCGAGCGCTGGCGTGAGGTGAAGGCTTCATTCTGAGGCGAAAGTCCGAATACCCGGACTCCTTGGTGTAGCGTGAGTGCAAGAGGCTGAATTGTTGTCCGTGTTGAGAGCGCGCGGGTTGTACGCCCCGCGACGAAAGTGAGCGAGAGCACATGCAGAACGACATGAAGGGCATCATCCAGGCTGCGGTGGCGGAGGCGGTGGAGAAGGCGATGGGCCGGCAGGTGGCGCTGCTGGAGAAGATTGCTCATTTCCTGGGCATTGAGTCCGGCCCGGCTCCTGCGACGTCCGCGCCGAAGCGCACATCCGTGCCTCCTCCCGCGTCGAAGCGCCCGCCCGCGAGCGCGCAGAAGCGCCCGTCCTCGGTGCCCGTGCGGAAGTGGGTGAAGCCGGAGGCCGCGGCGAAGCCCACGCGGGCCGGGCCTGCGCCCCAGAAGAGCCGAGGGCGCCCGCGTACGGCGGGACGCACGGTGGCGTCCGTCCCCAGCTCCAGTCCCAGCCCCGCGACGTCCGCCACGTACGAGGTGGGACAGGAGGTGCGCTACAAACAGGGGCGGGGCAGCTTCTCGGCGACGGTGAAGGCCGTCGACGAGAAGGCGAAGACGGTGACGTTGGAGCGTGTCTCCGACGCCAGGAGGGTGGTGCGCCCCTTTGACAAGGTGACGCCAGCCTGAGCCTGGGCCGCGAAGCGCCTTCTCAGGAGGGCGCTCCTGCGGCTCGTCGCTACGGCTCGTCGGCCATGGCGTCGAGCTGCCCCTGGGCGATGGTGCGGTAGTGGGGCACGACTTCCACGGCGAGCACGTCCCGCATCTCCTGGCGGGCGCTGCCCCGTCGTATGACCGCAGGTACAGGACGTTGCTCTTTGCCTTCCTCGCATTCCGTAACCTCCAAACCTGGCACGTATCGCGGCCCCGCGCGACCCGACCGCAGTCCTCCGCGAAGGAGAACTCGGCGCGGCTCGAAGAGGGATGGCCGGCGCTCCACGTCGGGAACGCGCGCGAGGCCGCACGGCGCCGGAAGCGGGTCCTCGACGAGAGCCGCCGGAAGGAGGAGCGTTCGCGGGCGCTCGACCTGTTGACGTGGGCCGCGCTGGCGGAAGGCGCCACGACGCATGCGCTCGCGTACCTTCGCCAGATCAAGCAGCCTGAGCTGGCCCGCCAGCTCACGCGGGCGCTCGCGCTGGACGCGGCCGGCGAAGCCGCGCAGGCCCAATCGTATTCGCTGCGTGCGCTTGCGTCCGAGCCCTCCGACACCAGCGCTTCGCTCGTGGCGCGATCGTTGAGCTCACTGGGCCAGCACGACGAGGCGGCACCCCTGCTGAACGAGTTCTTGTGGCGCAATCCGTCCACGGCCGCTTCAGTGAGGGAGTTGCTGATTCAGACGCGGGCAGTCTCCTGACCACCGGCATCGAAAGGAACTCACTGGGATAAGCACGGCTCACTCGCCACAGGTTTCCCTAAAGCTCCCAGTCTCTCGGCTTACTTTGTGCCAGGGCGTGCTGGACTCGGTCCTCCGCCCGCACGTCCTCACCGATGTACCGGCCGTGAATGCGGCGGTGCAGGAGGGGCTGCCTGAGCTGCGCCAGTTCATGCCCTAGGCCCATCTGGAGCAGCCCGTCGAAGGGCTGCTCAAGCGCATGATGGCGTGCCAGACCGTTACTGGAACGGTGGTGACTAGGTGCTCGCTGTGTTCGACACCGCGAGTGAAGAGTTCCTGGCCTCTATCGACCTGCATCGCCGCACGCTCAACGCACGCGGGGGGATCTCGGAAATTGGTCGCGCACGCGGGGCGCGGCGTGGCCACCCTCGCGAGCCGCATGCTTATCGTCTTCTGCTTCGACTACCTCGGCTGCGACCGCGTGCAATGCGTCTTCAACGAGGCCACCGCACGCAGCGGTCTCGTGTTAGTGAAGTGCGGCTTCGCCGTCGAGGGCACGCTGTGTACCTTCGAGCCTGCGCCTACGGAGGTGCAGCGCCGCAACGACCTCCAGTTGGCTCCACGCTCGCTCATCGGCGCGCTGATGCCCGAGGTCTCACCAGGGCTGCCCTGGTACGCGGACGTGGCGCGTGCGCTCGCCGTCTTCGACTGGAGGGACGAGCGCGTGCAGGCGAATAGGGCACCAACTCGGCCGTGAGCGTGAATGGGGTCACCCAGTGGAGGCCGCACTCTGCCGTCGTGGATGCAGGTGGTTCGAGAGTCACTAGGGGGTGAAAGGGTGGCGGTCCCCGAGGCAGGGACCGTCACCTGGAATGCCGGCGCGCCAACGTCAGGAGATCTTGATGCTGGAGGTGTTGTTGTTCAGCGAGCCCAGGCTCGAGGCGTCGGAAGTCACGGTCAGCGATTCGCCGGAGAAGTTGTCGTTCTTGTAGAGGATGACAGTCAAGCCCACCGGCTTCACCGAGCTGATGGTGTTGTTGTCGATGCCGTACAGCTCCAGAGCGGCCTGGAGATACTGGCCAGGAGGCAGGTCCACCTCCTTGCCCTCGAACTGCTCCTTGTAGAAGAACCTGGCCCTGGGCTGCACGGGCACGGTGATGACCCTGATGCTGGAGGTGTTGTTGTTCAGCGCGCCCAGCGACTCGGCATTGGCCACCACTTCGAGCTGGTCGCCGGTGAAATTATCGTCCTTGAAGAGGACGGCCTTCACGCCAGGCGGCACCCTCACCGAGCTGATGGTGTTGTTCCCGATGCCCCGCGCCTCCAACTGGGCCCGGGTGTAGTTGCCAGGCGGCAGATCGACGTGCGTGCCGTTGAAATCTTCCTCGTAATAGACGGTAATGTTTGCCATTGCAGTTCTCCTCCGTGGAGCGGTCCCGGCTCATTCATTGTCAGAACCGCGGCAAGCATTGGGTTCACGCTCCGAAAAAGCAATCCGCCTAAAGTACCGTATCCTTCCGGCCAAGGATGTGCTGATTCACGCCTCGGCTGAAGTGGTCGGGTTCCAGAGCGAGCCGAGAATCTTTAGCACCGCCTGGGGCCACGCCCAATAGTAGGCAAACCCTGAGCGTAACGAGTCCTGAATCTCGGTCATCTCGTCGAAGAGAAGGTTGTGAGTGGTACGTCCGCACAGAGGGCACCACAGTCGCTCAACGGGCAGAAGCTGCGGGCTTTAGGGGGCAGCCAATACAATGGGTCGTGTCCCTATAAGTGTGTAGATGGCGAGGCGGGACGAACGGGAAAGAGGGAAGCTCCTCGGTGAAACCAACCGAGACGGTCCTCCTTTGGCGAGGAGGCCGAGGAGTTCCCTGCCGTGGACGATACCGAGTTCGAATCCTCCACGCACGAAGAGGTGCAGACCGACCTGCGGGCACTGTTTCGCGGTGCCATACGGATGACGTTGGAAGCCCTGCTGGAGGAAGAGGTGAGGGAGCTGGTGGGGGCTGGCCGGTGGCAGCGGATGGTGGGGCGAGCGGACGTGCGCAACGGAAGCTACCTGCGCACGTTGGTGACGACGGCGGGGGCTGTGGAGGTGACGGTGCCGCGCACCCGGCACAGCGGCAGCGCGGGAGCGGTGCTGGGGCGCTACAAGCGTCGCAGCGGGGAGCTCGACGAGGCGATTACCAGCGCGTACGTGCAGGGCGTCTCCACGAGAAAAATGGGCAAGGTGACGCGCGCCCTCATGGGCGAGGCCGTCTCGCGCTCGACGGTGAGCCGGGTGACGAGGACGCTGGAGGAGAAGGTGGAGGCGCTGCGCACCCAGCCCCTCACCCAGGCCTTCCCCTACCTGTACCTGGATGCCACCTTTCTGGACGCCAGGTGGGCACGCACGGTGCAGAACGTCTCGGCCCTCCCCTGTGGCCGGTTTTCAGGGGACCTTCATTGGCCGGTTTTGGGTGACCACTGAGGCCTCCGTGCCTGTGCGGAAGTGGGCGAGGGAGGAGGCCGCGCCGAAGCCCACGCGGGCTGGGCCCTCGCCCCGGAAGAGCCGCGGGCGCCCGCGCGCAGCGGGACGCACAGCGCCGGCCGTCGCCCCCAGCGCCAGTCCCAGTCCCGAGGCGTCCGTCGCCTTCGCGGTGGGACAGGAGGTGCGCTACAAGCAGGGGCGGGGCGCCTTCAATGCGACAGTGAAGGCCGTCGACGAGAAGGCGAAGACGGTGACGTTGGAGCGTGTCTCCGACGCCAGGAGGGTGGTGCGCCCCTTTGACAAGGTGACGCCAGCCTGAGCCTGGGCCGCGAAGCGCCTTCTCAGGAGGGCGCTCCTGCGGCTCGTCGCTACGGCTCGTCGGCCATGGCGTCGAGCTGCCCCTGGGCGATGGTGCGGTAGTGGGGCACGACTTCCACGGCGAGCACGTCCCGCATCTCCTGGCGGGCGCTGTCGAAGTCTCCCTTGTCCTTGTGCTGGTACATCCGGTGCAGCGCGTCCATGAGCCGGCGAGTGCTCTCGCGGATGCGCCTGGACTCCTCTTGCAACAGACTCAGCGCCCCCTCTTCCGTGGCGAGTGCGCTCTTGGCCTCGCTGGCGCTAATCCCTACCTCGGCGGCCGTGCGTTTCAGCAGCGCCTTCTCCTTCCGCGTGAAGGCCAGTCGCTCTCCTTCGGTGGGGGCACGACGTGCCAGCGCGCGAATCAGTCCCCAGTCAATGGTTTTACTCACGAGTTAAGTTTCCTTTGCGAGCGGCCAGGGCTTGCAGGTGGAACCCTGGCTGGGGCGCCTTGCACCCAGGAGAGATGCTCATGGGGCTTTGCCCTGTCCGCTACGAGCGCCAGAGGGCTTCACAGGAAAGTATGGCCATGCTAATTCCAAGGTCAAGTCAACTAGACCTTGCGTTTCTAGGGCGGTGCCCGGTGACGGCGAGGTCCGTTGTCCGTGGAGCCGCGCCCCATCGTTCAGGAGGATTCACAGCCATGTCGAAGCGTTCGGAAGATGAAGTGTCGACGGAGGAGTTCCCGCCCAGACTTCCCACCCTGTCTGCACGCGGTACGTCGCACGTCTACTTCGAGGTGGAGGGCGTGCGGTTTGAAGGCGTGAGGGAGTTGGAGGTGCGGCCGAATGGCGAGCGGCTCCTGGAGGTGGAGCGGCGCGTGGCGGATGGTGCGCTGTCAGGCCCCTGTCTGGTCCGCCAGCTCACCAGCCTAGTCACGTACATTCAGCGGCAGAGGATGTACGAAGAGGTGCAGTTGGCCTTCCGCCTCAACCACCCCAACATCGCTCAAATCTTCCATGTGCGGGCGGATGACGAGGAAGACGCCGCCTATGCCGTCATGGAGTACGTAGGTGGGCCCTCGCTGGAGACGCTGGTGTGCGCGGCGTTGGTGAGAGGGCAGCCCCTCTCGGAGGGGTTTGGCTTGTACGTGGGTGCGGAGGTTGCGGACGCGCTGCACTACGCGCACACGCTGACGTCGGAGAAGGGGGTGCCCCTGGGCATCGTCCACCGCGACGTGAATCCCCGGCACATCGCCTTGGGCCTCCATGGGGAGGTGAAGGTGCTGGACTTCGGCGCGGCGTACTCGCTGCTGGTGGGGCGTGAAGAGTCTCCGGAGTTGCTACTCCGGGGCGACGTGGCCTACGCCTCTCCGGAGTACCTGCGCAAGGAAGGGCTGACGCCGCGCTCCGACGTCTTCAGCTTGGGCGTGCTGCTGGTGGAAGTCCTCACGGGCAAGCACCTCTTCGAGGTGCACGACGTCCCGGTGGTGGCGGCGAAGGAGACTCGGTTCCGCCCGGAGGTGCAGCCCTCGTTGCCGCTGCAGCAGATGCAGTCCCTCATGGAGACATTCACTCCGGACGTCGTCGAGGAGGCGGTGGGCCACCTCGCGCAGGACGTCAAGGCGGTGCTGCACACCGCGCTGCGCCTCAGCCCCGAGGAGCGCTTCGCGACGGCTGCGGACATGCGGGATGCGCTGCGGGGTGTCGCCCAGCTCCGCAAACCTTATGGGCGTGCGGAGGCCGCCAAGGAGGCGGCCCGTGTCGTGTCCGAGGGCGGGGTGCTGAGGGACCAGGTGGAATTCGGTGAGGGAGGCCTCTACCCCGAGGGGCTGGAGAAGCACGAGCTGGATGCCCTGAGGAAAGCGTAGGCCGTCGATGCTCTGCTTTCGTGTAGCCCGCAATGGCGGGCACCTCACCACCGCGGGGGTGCCGGACTTCGGCGTCCTTCACACCATACTGTCGTGGGTGCGCCGCCCCGACGACGAGTCCAACGCCACCCCTGAGTTGACACTCCATGTGGGCGGCTCCGAGGGAAAGGAGTACCGCGAGCACCTGACGTGGTGTGACGTCCACATTCGCGCGGGCGACGTCCTCACGGTGGAGGTGCGTGAGGACTTGGAGGCAGAGGCCCCGAAGGAGCGCCACCTCGACAAGGAGGCGGGGCTGGACGAGGTTTCCCGCCTTCGGTTGCAGAAGACGCGCCTGGAGAGGTTGCTCGCGGAGGTGAATGAGGAGCTGCGGGAGTGCAGCGGGGCGTAGCGGGGAGCCTCCTCCTTCGCATGGGGAGGCGCTTCGTCGTCGCTGCGGCCTGCGCGGGCCGGGGACTCGCGCTCCGGTGCAGGGCCCCGCAGCATGGGGCTCTGCCCGCCTGGCCTGCTCCCCGCTCGGAGACGCCGGAGTGCCGGCCCCAAGTAGTCTGGAGCCGGGGGGAGGACGGCGCCCCGCCCCAGGGAGATGCTTCAGCGGGCCAGCTCGGTGGCGACGTGGACGAGGGCGTCCAACTTCCCCTCGTCGAGTTTCCGTGCGACGAAGATGAGCCGGCGCAAGTTGGTGTCGTCCTCCGGGCGAGCCCGTGCTCCGCCGCCCGAGGATTCGGTGAGGCCCATCAAGTCCTCCGGGGAGACCATCAACTCGATGCACAGCTTCTTCATCGTCTCGACGCTGGGAATCATGTGCCCGCGTTCGATTCTGCTGTAGACGACAGAGTTCAGCCCCACGCGGTCCGCGACTTGGACTTGCGTCAGACTCATCTGCTCCCGAGCGAGGCGGACGATGGCGCCGAGGTGCGCTGCAAGCTGTTGGTTCATAGGTGTAAGTGAGTATACCTGACTTGCGAGTTGTCAAGGGAGTGCGATTCCGTCAGCGCACGTCCGGCAGGAGTCGGATGAGGGCGAGCGCCTGGTGTGCGTCCAACTGGCGCACACGGCGCAGCAGGGCCTCCTTGGCGGCAGCGACGTCGTCCGGTGGCAGTGAGGTTGGGTAGTCCAGTACCTCGTTGGGCGTCGTGCGGAGGGCGGCGCATAGACGGTACAGCGTCGGGATGCTGGGGAGTATTCGGCCGCACTCCATCCGGCTGTAGACGACGGGGGAGATGTTGATGAGGTGGGCCACCTCTGTCTGCTTCAGGCCTGCCCGAAGGCGGGCCGCGCGCAGGGTGCCGCCGACGATGCCAGGCAAAGGGCGGGAGGGCTCCTTCGGAGGGGCGAGGCCACGGGCGTCAGGGTGGATGTGCATTCCAAGCAGGCTATACATGAGAGTCTAGTTGACTTCACCTTTTGGTGTGGCTTGGCGCCTCTGTGGCTGGTGTTTGGATGCGGGGGGAAGACTTCGCGCGATTTCCCAGGGCTTCTGGTACCGTGGGCCGGCGTCGGGGAGGGAGCTGCATGCGCATGGCCGCAGTCCTGCTGTCTTACAGAGTCTCCGGGAGGACGTCGCCATGAGGGACAACGGCCCCCCGGCCGTGCTGTCTCCCGGGGACGTGGTGAAGGGCTACACGGTGGTGAGGCACCTGGACCGAGGCGGCTTCGGCACCGTGTACCTCGCGACGAACGACGGGCAGCCCTGCGCCTTGAAGTTGGTGGAGAGGCAGCGCGTGGAGGGGCGGGTGGAGAAGGAAATCTCCATCCTCTTGCTTTTGAAGCACCCCAACGTGGTGGGGATTCGCGGCTTCTCCTACTGGCAGGCCGGGGAGCGCGACTTCGCCCTGATTGCCATGGAGTACGTGGAGGGGCGGAAGCTCGGGTTGTGGGTGAAGGAGGAGAACCCCTCGGCCCGGCAGGTAGCGAAGGTGACGCTCGACGTGGCGCGGGCGCTGGCGGCCTCGCACGAGGCGGGAGTGGTGCACCGAGACGTGAAGGACGCCAACGTCATGGTACGTGACGCGGACGGCCTGGCGGTGCTGGTGGACTACGGAATCGGGGACTACAAGGGCGCCCCCGGCGTCACCCAGTCCATGCTGCCGCCGGGGACAATGGAGTACCGGCCCCCCGAGGCCTGGGCCTTCATGAGGAAGCACCTGGGCCAGCAGTCGGGCGCCCGCTACGTGTCCGTCCCCTCGGACGACATGTGGGCCCTGGGCACTGTCCTCTACCGCCTCCTCACGGCGAGGCTGCCCTTCGACGCGGGGACGGACGCGGAGTACGTCGAGGGCGTCATGGGCAAGTCGCCTGTGCCCCCTCACTTCGTCAACCGCTTCGTCCCGGAGCGGCTGAGTCAGCTTTGCATGCGGTTGTTGGAGAAGGAGCCTGCTGCGCGTCCCACCGCGAGCGCTGTCTGTGCGTCCTTGGAGGAACTGCTGCCCGGGGCAGAAGGCGAGGCGTGGGACACCCCCTTGTTCGACACGTATGGCCCTAACTCGGCCACCACGGAGAATGAGGGCAAGGTGAATGGTTTTGCTCGGTGGGCGAAGCGGCCCCTGCGCCAGATGCGCCGTGGCAAGGTTCCCGGGCCGGAACTGCCCGGCGCCGGCCCGCCCGCGGAGCCACTGCCCCAAGCCTCCCCGGTGGCTGCTGCTACGCGGCCTGTGGAGGCGCACCTGCCGGGCTTGGTGCTTGAGGCGGAGAGGGAGGCTGATGCCGCGCAAGCGGCGCTCGTGGCCCCCGTCGTCGAAGAGAGACAGCGCTCCCTCTTCTCTCGCATCAGGAAAGGGCGGCTGCTGGGCGCTGGACTGCTGGCCATGGCCCTCGCGTCTGGGGCGTACTTCTCACAGCGGACGGCTTCGCCGCAGCCGCAGGCCGTCCCCGGCCAAGAAGTAGCGACATATGCCAAGAAACCTCAAGCTGCCTCGGCCGCAGCTCCCATCGGGCCGGAGGCAACACCTGCGGCCGTCGCGCCCCCTGCGACGCTTCCCGAGGTGACTGCAACCGTGACGACCCCCCAGAATGACACCGCTTCCTCTCCGCCAGCGCCTGCGAAGAAGGCCACGAGGAGCGTCAGCAGTGCAGTGGCGGCGGCGGCCCTCTGCGGCGCGATGGCCTGCTCGGGTCCCCAGGTGCGCCCCGCTCCCGACCCTGAACCGTGCCCGGCAGGCGCCACCAAGGGCATGAAACAGCTCGGCATGGACATTGGGGACGAGGCGGGTGCGAGCTTCATCCGAGGGCCATCAAAGTTCGTAACGGTGAAAGAAGGCACTGCGCAGATCATTGTGGGCTCGGACAAGGCCACTCTGTCGGGGCGGCTCATAATTGCCGACCGCGTCTATGTCCGACTGACGCGGGCACGATTTCGCGGAGAGAGCTTCCCCGTGTGCATGGAGGTGCTGGACAGCTCAGGCAACCGCGGGCTGGAGATAGAGGGTGGAGGAGGGGAGACGGGTAGGGCGCGCGTATTCTCTGCCGTTACTGTCAAGGCAGCGAGTGAGTTTGAGTGAAGTGCTGCTGTCTGGCAGACGTTCGTGAGTCGCCAGCGGCGTCGCCGCTGGCTTGGTCCAGGAGAAACGTCGAGTGCATCATTCCGTGTCGGCCGTGCTGCTTTCCCTCCTTCTCTCAGGAGCGGGGGCAGCTCTGGCGCAGTCGCCCTCATCCACCGTGGGGCTGAGCGTTCGCCGAGTCGAGTTGGTCGCGGATGATGCTCAGCCAGCGGCTGAAGTGGCAGTGAGCCCAGGGCTCTCGACGGTGTTCCTCTTTGATTCGGAGGTGAGTCGAGAGGGGCTGATGCTTGAGGGACGCGAGCGCTTCGCGATGGTGGACGCTGGGCTCAAGACCTTGCGCTTGGTCCCTTCAGAGAAAATCTCGGCGAGCGAGCGGCTCAAGCTGACGGTGCGTTTCCAGGATGGGGCGGCCCCGGCCACTGCGACGTTTGTCCTGGTCGCGCACCCCGCACGGTCGGAGGCGCATGTCGAAGTCTATCGGCGCAAGAGGAGCGTCGAGACGTACCAGGAGGAAGTCCGGCAGGCTCGCCTCGAGGCAGAGCAGTATAAAGAGGAGAATGCGCGCCTGCGCGCGGAGCGAAGTGCTCCTGACGGGCTGACGGGACTCATCTCGACGGAAGTCCTCAGCAAGCGAGGCGTTGACTACCGCGACCTGACCAAGGGGGTGAGCCAGGCCCCAGGCGGGGCCGCAGCCAAGCAGTATGTCTATGCATATCGCGCAGCCCGCAGGGTTGCTGTTGAGGTCTCCCTCGTGTCAGGGGGGGATGCCCAACCGTGGACAGCAGCAGGTGCGACGCTCCGGGGCAAGGCCAACGAGGAGCTGAAGGTGCTTCAAGTATGGCAGTCCGGCCCCCTCGCCCCGGGCGCGGATACCCAGCGCGTGGTGGTAGAGGCTGAGGCAGCATCAGAGTCTCCTCAAGGGCCCTTCATGCTGAAGCTTTGGGATGCGGATGGGCGCCGCACCGTTACCCTGGGGAACGTCACCTTCCCTTAACCCTGCGGGCACCACTTCCAAGCCCTTTCACGGGTTTCCGGCATTGGGGCTTGTGCCGAATGGCAATCTAGGGTCAAATGGACTGTACCTATTGGTCTAGTTCATTCTGGCATGCCCCGGAGGGCGATGTGTTCCCCACTGTGCTGGACATGCGCGCGACTGCGCGCTTCCTTGGTGGCTGCGGAGAGCGTCCGGAGGGCGACGCGCTTGATCCACCTTCCTAACTCCGCATCGAAGTAGGCGTTGGGCTCTCGCGCTGCGCAGAGGACCTCCCGCACTGCCATGTGAGGCACGTGCGGATGGTCTTCGTGCGCCGAGAAGCCGTCTGCGCTTCGTTGGGCCGCATGCCTGACGGGCGCTGAGGAGCCCTTCCTCAATCCCCATTCGCCCTTTTGGAGTCATGAGCGGTGCCGGACTGTCCTGGCGCCGTGACGTGACACGTCTGCCTGCCGCTTCAGGCGGGGCCAGAATTCCTGGCGCCGTGGCGTGACACGTCTGCCTATGGCTTGGCCCAGTCGGCCTGCCGACGACTCCCGCAATGCAATGCATCCACCCCGCAGTCCGGCGCCCTGCCGGACTGAACGGGAGGCCTCTGTCCATTGCCCCTCCTTCGGGGCCTTCACAGGAGACGTCGATGTTCATGCGCTGGGCCGTCGTGTTGCTGCTGGTGGTTTCCGGAGCGGGGTGGGCGGAGGAGGTTGCCTACCCCGACGACTACGTGGCCGAGGAGGAAGTCGACCCCCTTGAGGCAGGCGGGGATGCGCTGCTCGAGCCTTCCATGGATGAGGGGAACGGCCTGGTCGAAGAGGAGCCGGCCACGTCTGGCTCGGGCTCTCGCTGGGCGAACCGGCTGAGCGTGGAGACCACGACATGGGCGCTTCTGCCGCGGAGAGGGGCGGGGACGGATGAAGGCTTCCTGCAGGTGCACCCGCGGCTGGAGGTCGTCAGACCAGGCTTCCTCCAAGTCGACCTGGGCGCTCCGGTGCGACTGCGCATGTGGGGCGGAGGGGAGGGCGCCAGCTTTGTGCGGAAGGAGGACTGGGATGAGCTCTCCGATTGGGGCCAGGTGGTGCAGAACCTGATGGTGGGAGGGGACGCGCCGAACTTCGTATGGGTGGGCGCGCTGGAGTCCTACACCCTGCTGTCCGGGCACCTGGTGCGCCGCTACAACAACCGGGGCAACCCCAACTACAACCCAGCCGGCGCGGTGGTGACGGGGATGCTGAGGCCCCTCTACGTCGAGGCCTTCGCTTCGGACGTGCTGGGCGCGCGGCTGATGGGGGCCGAAGTCGTGCTGGACGTGCAGCACATCCTCTTTGGACGCGCTCCATACCCCATGCAGTACACGCTGGCGCTGTCCGCGGTGCATGACTGGGGCAGGGCCGGAGGGACATCCGAGTCGATGACGCTGGCCCACCTGGATGGGACGGCCATGCTCGTGCGGCGCCGCAACCCCGAGGGGGGCTTCGAGCTGCAGGCGAATGCGGGCTGGGGCGGACGTCCTGGCGAGGGTGGTGCGTGGGGCGCGGTGGCGGGGCTGGGCGCGGAGTACCTGACCTCGAGGATGGACATGCGTGCGCGCCTGGAGGGCCGCCTCCAGCGCGGTGGCTTTCGGCAGGGCGCCTTCGGCCCGGACTACGAGCTGGCGCGCTTTCAGGTGGCGGGCCCGGATGCTGTGCCGCAGGCGGACGCGCCGTTCCCGGACGGGTACTCGGCCTACGGCGAGCTGATTCTGAGCTGGGACGCGGAGAGTCTGGGTGTCCTCGGCCAGCGTCACTTCCGCCTGACGATGGGCACCGAGGTCTTCAACTGGGGCCGGGTGGACGTGGACGGCCGGCTGGAGACGCAGCTCTTCCACCGGAATCTCTCGGTGGGGGTGGGCGGCGTGGCGGTGGGCGCAGGCAAGCCGGGGGCGCGCTACCTCGCATCGGCCGAGGTGCGATGGCGTTTCCTGGGAGGGAAGCTGTACGCGGTGGGGCAGGGGGGCACGCTGCTCTTCCCGACGGCGGAAGGGACGCTGCGGCCTGGCGCCTTCGCCTCCGTGGGGCTGGGGGTGGACAATGCGCGCTGAGCGGCGTTGGCGCGGCGGGCTTGGCCTCGCGCTGGCTGTGGCCCTCCTGGCCTCCGGGTGCGCCTCGTTGCCGGCGAGGCCGGGCCAGGCGGGCCGTGGGGCCGCCCTGGCCTTCAGCCCCCTCTCCGTGCCCTTTCAGGCGACGAGGAGCGCGGCGGCAGGTGTGTATGGGGAACAGGAGCCAGGCGCCGCGAGTGGGACGGCCGAGCCGGCGCCGATGGGCTATCGGCGCGGGCCCATCGGCAATGCCGTCAACCGGAAGGAGGGGCCGCGAGGCTCGGACGCTGAGGGCGGGGCCTTTGCCTGTGGCGGCAAGGCCTTGCCCTCGGACTGGCCCCGCCTGACTCAAAGCCGCGAAGTGCTGGCGCCCTTCCTGCCGTGTGGCTCGCCCGCGGAGTTCGTTGCCATGCAGCGCGGGGTAGACATGGCCGCGCTGGTGCAGTCCCTCTCTCCCTGGGACGCGGTCCGCCTGGGCGCCTTGGGGCCTCTGGACGAGCACGCCTCGGAGGTCCTCAGTCGCAAGCGCGCGGACTTCATCGTCACGTCCGAGGAGAGGTACGGCGTGCCGTACGCGGAGGTATTCACCCTCTTCGTCCTCCACTCGGCCTTCGACGACGAGCTGCGCGAGGTGGTGCAGCGGCTGGCCCGCGACAAGCAGTTAGAAGACACGCTGGGCGCCATGGCCTCTGTCCGCGAGGAGTTGAAGCGGCGGGGCCTGGCGCTGGAAGGCTTCCCGGAGCGGGGAGAGCAGGGCCGCGACGTGTTGCGCGGGCTGGGGCGGGCGGGCCGCGACATGCTCTCCAGCACCCTGGTGAGCGGTGAGGCCCGGTACACAGAGCTCATGGCGATGCGTGGGCAGATGCCGTCGCCCTACCAAACAGCCATCGACGAGGTGGAGAAGGCGTTGATGGAGAGGCACTACTCGCCGGGAAGCCTCTCGGCGGGAGCCTTCGACCATCTGACCTTCGGTGTGCCGGTGGGCTTCTACCACTTGGCGATGGGGACGGGGCATGGTGCGTACTCGCTGGCGCAGGGCAAGTACGAGCAGGCCACGCGCGAACTGGCGCCGGCCGCGCTGGCGGTGGCGGTGTACGCCGGAGGCAAGGGCGCCCGGGCCTTGGTGGAGTCGCGCGGAGGACTGAGGCGGCTCCGGATGCCGGCGCTCGACGTGGCCGGCATGAAGGCGCTGCTGGCGCGCCTGGAAGAGCAACTCGGCATCAACGCCGCGCGCGACCTGCTGCGCTACCTCCAGGCGAGCCGCGAAGGTGCCCTGCTGGCCGCTGAGTGGGGGGAGGCGGGGCTGCTGGCGCTGTACGAGGCCCGCGGAAACCCCGCGAAGGCGCAGGCCGTGCTGATGGAGACGGCCAGCCGCGAGTCTGCTCAGGTCGTGGCCACGAGGGGCTCTGCAGGGAAGCGGCCCGTCAACCTGGACCTCTTCGAGCAGAGCGCCGAGGTGTCCGCTGCGGAGGCGCAGGCGGCCAGCCGCGAGTCTTCCGGGGCTGCAGCGACGAGAGGGGGCGCGAGTCGCGAGGCCGCGCAGCCCGCGGCTTCACGGGGCGCAAGCGGGAAGCGGTACGTCAACCTGGACCTCTTCGCGCAGGACGCCAAGGTGGGCGCTGCGGAGGCCGCGAAGGCGAAGCTGTTCCTCGCGGAGCTGGAGTCCTTGGGGCCCCGGCTCCCGAAGGACGTGAAGCTGCTGAAGCAAATGGCCCCGAAGCTGGAGGAGCCGCCGACGGGAGTCGAGAAGGGGGCGGCGCTCTGGCAGGAGTACGTCGCCTACCGCAAGAGGCGGCTGAAGGAGATTCAGGACGGTGACGCCGTCAAGGGCCCCCTGAAGTGGGAGGGCTACGAGGGGATGCGCGCCTACTATGCTCGGGGCATGGCCTTCGAGAGGACCATGGTCGCCATCCTGGAGGCGGACGCTGCGTTGCCCCGCGCACAGCGGCGCTGGCTCGGCGACTTCGAACAGCCGCGCATCGAGACGCACGTGGGAGTGTCGAAGGTGGACTTCCGGTACGCGGACGTCCTCGTCATCGAGGCGCGCCCCCCGCCTGGCCATCCACCTCGGGTGGAGACGTTCAGCTTCAAGAGCCGAAATCTCGCTGTTCTGGACGAGGATACGCTGCCTGTTCAGTTGAACACGGACGCTAGTAACGCGATGAAGTACTACGGTGGAACACTGAAGATTCTTCGGGACGGTATGCGACAGCAGGCGGATGTTCGGCGGGTGCGCCTTGTCTATGAGGGCGGGGAGCTACTGCCCCCAAAGCGGGTAGTGCTGAACAACGCGGTGGACGCGACGCAGAGCAACGTCAAGGGCGTGGAGGTGCTGTTTCAATGAAAGTGCTGACTCTGCGTGACCTGAGCAAGGTGGATAGCCTGCGCTTCACCTTTGCTGGAGCCTACGAGCCGAGGAATGGGCTGGAGCGCGAAGTGGAGCCCTTCCTTGATGCCCTCGAAGAATGCGCCGTTGGGTGGATGCCGAACCTCGTCAAGACGGGCCGGAAGCGGAAATACTCCCGAGAGGCTGTGTGGCGAGCGCTGGAGGAGCGGCGCAATGAGTACGGAACGATCATCGGGCTTTTCCGTTCGGAGAACCCCAGTGTGTCGTTGGTGCTTAATCTCGGGCCGGTGGACGAACAGTCCACCTTTAGGATTAGCCTCAGTGCGCAGCCACTCTCCTTCTTCGACAAGGTGGAGACCTGTCGCGGCTTTGTGGCCGCGGCCCGTGCTTGGGCTTCCCGGTACCCCTCGGAGTACGCCGCAGCGCACAGCCTAGCCGACCTGGAACTTGCGGATTCTCCCGCCTTCGGCCGTGACGATGCGACATGGAAGCGGGACGGGTTCGACAAGCTCTATGAGTTGTTCTGGCTCAACGTCTTCGGCCCCAAGCTGGTCGAAGCGGTGGGAAGAGAACGGATGCTCTCGACGCCAGCGCACCTCGTGGAGGAGCTGCCCAACGGCTCTGTCCTCCTGGTGCTATGGCCTACGGCATCCGAGTTCGCCAGCGATGAGGCGCGCGTGGCGCAGGCCCGCGCCCATGTTCACCTGCGGCTGGACCTCGACTTCGAGACGGTGTTGCGCACGCTGAGAGAGCGCAGCGCCGCACTCGTCCCCATCGAGCCGCGCTTCCATCCAGACGTGGCGCCGTTCCTCTCGCGGCTGCCGGACGAGTTCGCCATCAGCGAGCGGCAACGGAAGATTGCCGAGCTCAACTCCTTCCGGCCTCCTGTGCCGGAAGAGTGGCTTCCTGTCGCCCATCCCTCGGACGTGGCGAATCCGGAGCGCGTCCTCGAGTCCTACGGCGACTTGTCCGAAGGCCTCGTGGCCGCGCTGCACACCAAGGTGCCCTCCATCATGGACGAGACGGCCGAGTCCCTCACGGACCTCGACTTCTATTTCTGGCGGGAGAACTTCCCGGAGCGGTACACGCGCGAACTCATCGACAGTCACACAGCTCCGGCGCTCGGTGCCTATCTGGGGGACGTGCTGGTGCGGCGGTTGGGCGGGACGTGGGTGCTGCGGGCGAAGATGGATGAGTCCCAGGTGCGTGTTGGCAAGCGCATCTGGCTGCCCTTCCTCCGGGCCCGTCGCTACATGCAGTCCCGCCAGTCGCTGTTGGACTACTCTCTCACTCAGTTCTTCCATGAGGTGGAGCGACATCGCTCCTAGCCGGAACCTATGTCTGCCCGCCCCAAATGGTTTGGGGCGCTGAGAAATTCATGTAGTGGTTTTATCAGAAGCCCGTTGCGAATGGCGACGGTTGTTTTGATGTTCACGCAGGAACGAAACCCATGTCTTGGCAGCCGAACCGTAGCGGAGGGCAGAGCCCTTGGACCAGTTGCGATTGAGGGCTGTCGCAATCATTTGTCCAAAGTCTGCTGTTGTGAACTTGGCGGCTGGACGTTTGCTCCGAGTGGCAGCAACAGCAGCTTGGAGGAACGGACTCATGCCTGCGGTGGAGCATAGAACTGTCTCGATACTGGCTTCCGCAGCCCTAAGGAGTGCCTCTGTCGGTGTGACGATTCGCTTGCTAGTCGTCGCGAGGCCTAGGGCGACCAAATCACTAAGTGCATTGCGTTGACTAGATGTGATTTGACCGCGTGCAATTCGGCGCTTCCGGTGGAGAATCTTAGCGAGTGCGACGGCTTTCTTAGGTCCAGAGGCAGCCATGAAAAGGGCAGGAAGTCCTGAGTTCTTTCCGCGCGGATGTCGCTTTAGAGCTAGAGTTCCTTTCTGGCGCCCTTCACCCTGTGGCCGGTGAATATCGCCGTTGGTATTGCTCTCCAAGACTCCCGCGAAGATTAGCCATGGCAACATTCGCCTCGCGTATACTTCCGCCGTTGGAAGACTGAAGTCTGCCGAAGGATACGCAGAGATGAGGGAGTCGCGCAGTTCGTCTTGGGATATTGGGTTCCCTGGCGGGATTTTTTTGTATAGCGAAAGTACGAAGGCATGATCTTTTAGTTGGGATGCCAGGTGATCGGCTATTGCGCCTGAATTTTGCTCATGAAAGCCGGGACGGGCAAGCGACACGTCCCCTCCTGTGCGCTTGGCAAGCTGTAGGTTTTGGAGGTCTGCGAGGACGTTTGTGATAGTTTTTTCTTGGTAGCCAAGCGTTTTGGCTAGAGTTGTGGTGGTGGACAGCCCGCTTGTTCTGAGTTCCTCGATGGCCTTCAACGCCATTGACAATTCGGACTGAGGGATGTGTGTGAGTGGAATCGATGGGACGGTTCCGTTGAGAATGTAGTCGCGGAAGATGTCCCAGTATACTGCGTACTTGTTGCCAGTTCGAATGAGCAGCCGCGAGTGGTAGAGTTGGTTGGGCACCTCATTGCCAAAGTTCTCAGTGACGTCAATTATGTCCGCCGGTGAGTGTTCGGCTACATATTTGAGGCAGGCGGTCTGATCGCGAGATAGCGGTTCGAGGTCTTCATCGAAGAGCAGGTTGATGTTGAGCTTTCGCGCCATCAGTTCTTCTTGACTAGTGCCTTTGGAGATCTGGTGGTGGACGTGGATGCAGAGTTTCTTGAGAAGCCAAGGAAATCCTTGCGATTGTTCTGAGAGTCTTCTTCTGAGCTGTTTGTCGAGTTTGAGGCGTATATTCTTCTCGAATTGATTGAGGAGTAGTGCTGTTTCTCTTCCTGAAAATTGGCCAACCTTAAGATCGAGTCGTTTGTCTTTGAGGTTTTGCCACATGAAATACGCCGGATGGTCGTCGGAGAATGAGATCCCGGTTCGCCAACAGAAGCCGAGGACGATATTTGCCTTGGCTGCGTCGACCTCGAAAGCAAGTCGGCGAAATGCTTCAAAGGTTGAAAGCAAGGATTCTTTTGTGAAGAGCTCCTCAAACTGATCGAAGAAAATGGCAAGGACCCGCTGCTGGTTCTTTAGGGCTTTCAATGCCTCTTGGACTGAGTCGCTTGATAAGGGGGCCTCGGTGCTTGTGATTGAGATCTGGTTGTTCTTGACTGAAATGAAACCTGTGTCGACGGCGTCCTGAAGGGCGCTGTGTAGTGCTTTGGTGATGAATAGAGGGCCCTTGGCGGAGCGAACGTCTACGGGATACAGGGAGAGGCGCTTCTTCCATTTTTTGTTTTTGAAGCGATCGGAGAGTTTTAGGACGATGGACGATTTCCCAAAGCCGGAAGGTCCTGAAATGCAGACGATTCTTGTTGATGTTTGTTCCTTGGCGACATTGCCAAGAAAGCTCCAGACCTGTTTTTGGAGGTCGAGGCGCCCTACGAAATCCTGCGGGCGGCAGGGGCGGTAATCGTCAAAGCGATCCGCCATGTTTACCGTGGTGATAAGTTCGTCTTCGGCGGGGGCTGGCGCTGGTAGGTTGTTCGCTTTAGTGGTGATTAGGCTTCCGTCGGCAATTTCGAGACCAAGCCATAGTTCGGCCTCCTTGAGTGATTCGCAGAGTGGTTCAAAGCTCGAGGTGGGTTTTGAGGAGGCGGGGTAGATTGTTACCCTGCTAGGGATTCCATTGGTGCTCTGCTCAAAGGCCCACCACTCACCTTCGCTTGTGATGAGAAGGGTGCCGTTTCCCGTATGTGTCTTGGCGGCATTGTCGGGTGGGGGGGGCAGGGATAACGCGTCAATCAGTAGGCTTGCAAGTTGGTCGGGTCCGACGAAGGCGATGCGTGCCCCTCGCGCATCTGAGTCCCGCTCACGCTGGTCGAGGAGGCCTTTTGCTTCCTTTCCGAGCCGCGATGTTGAGAATAGGTACACCAGATCTACTTTGTGGATTAGTGCTTTGCCGAGAAGGTCAGTAAGTACTCCGCTTTGGATTGGTTCGTTCTGGAATTTGCATTCCGCGAATATGCGTTGTCTTGTGTCGAGATTGTCCGCGAGTAGGTCAATTTCCATTCCGGTGAAACGCACGCGTGAGGTGACACCGAAGCGCATTTTCCGAAGTGCTTTTGCCATGAGCGTCTCAAAAAAAGATCCGCGCTGGTCGTTAGTCCACGTGCTAGGAATGACGAGGCGAACTTGCTTCTCTGTGGTCATCGGGCAGGTTCCTAAGGAGGGCAGGGGTTTCCGGTGGAGTATGGCAAGTACTGGATGCGTTGGGTGCTGGGGCTAAATTGACCCTTCCGTTGACGAGGAGGAGGAACTGCCCGATTTGTCGCTGATGGATGCCCTTTTTCAGATGGCCTTCCTGGAGGCATGGCGCCAAACGAGAGCTTCAACGGCCGATCCGTGACGAGTGTCTGTCAGCGGAGTAGCTTGCCAGAAGGAAAGCGGTTGTTGTTCTGAGCTAAAAGCCTGTTTCGGTAGGGAAGAAGTCTGCCCGCCTGCATCATTCTGACTGCGAAAGTGCAGACGCATGGGGCTGGTGACTAAAAACGACGGCTGGAGGATGCCGGACGACAGGCACTTCGGCCGAGAAGCCTCACTGCTGGCTCGACGCCACAGGGTGTACCAACACGCCCGAGCCCGTCACCCTGCGCGCTGGAGCCGCGACACGCGCAACTGGACACCAGCAGGCCCCGTCCGTCTCGGTCCCTCCCCAAACCTCACCCCGGCCGTGCAGGAGTTCATGCGCATCGGCTGAATCCTCTCTCTCGACATCTACCTTGACGCTCACCGATACCGGCCGGCGTAGCCGTAGGTGATGAGGTTCAGCAGGCTGCCGTCCGCTATGGATATCCTCTCCGCGTGCTGCAAGGACGACGGAGGTGGCAGTCGATGCTTCGCTCGAAACCCGCGCGGAGACTCGTGCTTTCTTGCCCACCTTGGTGGGCGCGAGGCTTCTCGGTGGAGGCCCTTCCTCCGGGGGGCTGTCTGGCGCGGGGCTACTCGGGCTTGTGCGGCGTTGGAGGCGCTGCGCGCCAGTGGGGCGCCGCAAATCCAGGAGGCCGCGCGACGGGCGGGTGCTCTGCGGAGTCTTGGGGTTCTTGGATTCTCTCGGGCGGCTCTGGACGGGGGAGCCGGGCGCCTTGCGAGAAGGGCGAGTGACCCCCGTGAAACGGCGGCGGATACGCCTGGATCAGAGGCCTCCTGAAAGCGCCCTCACTTTGAGTATTGGTTGGGAGGGCCCCCGCTGGCCTTGCGTCACCCTCTCGGGGACCAGCAAAGCAGGTAAGAGACGAAACCAAAAAGTAGAGAGAGACGCCTTCTCAGAAACCTCAGAGCGGAAAGAGCGGGTCTCCAGGGGAGTGTTGTTAACCGCCTCCCCAAAAGTTAACAGCACCTGTTAACCGCTCTCGGCCTCTCTCTCCCCAAAACGGGCGAAAGAGCGCTTCAGAGCCCCCAATCGGCGGTGGAGAAGAGGGGCATCTCGCTCTGCGATGGCGAGAGCCGAGAGCGCCCTCTTCAACACCGCGAGGCAAAATCCCTTGTGATTCAGGGGCTTAAGCACGAAGGCCCCGCGATTTTCATCGCGAGGCCCATGTAAAACAAAAGGGCCCTACCGGTTGGTAGGGCCCTTCGTTCAGCTCCCCGACGTGGACTCGAACCACGGACCTAGTGATTAACAGTCACCCGCTCTACCGGCTGAGCTATCGGGGAATATGTCCTCACGGCGGAACCGCGTTGCCGTGATGAGGCGCTTTCTAGAGAATGGTGCCCGCTCTGTCAACAGTCCCTTTTGATCCGCTCTCCCGGCTTCACCTCCAGCCTTGGTCCGCACTCGACGGCCTGGGCCCCGTGGCGGCCGATTCCATCGCCCAGGTGCTCGCCGGCTCCTCCGCCGAGCGCGTGCTCGACCGTACTCTGCGTGGCCAGCGCTCCCTGACCCGAGAGCAGCGCCAGGCTCTCAAGGAGGCCGTCTTCAACGTCGGGCTCTGGCGGCGCCGCCTTGGGTTCCTCCTGGGCCGCGAGGACGCCGCTCCTCCCTTCCTGCTCCATGCCTTGATGCACGGCCTCTCGGGCGTCCCGGCTGTGGAGTCCGCCGCCCTGGCCGGGCTCGGGGATGAGGCGCCGCCCCCGTTGGTTTCGGCGCTCCCCCCCACGCTCGCGCTCCGTGCCTCGCTCCCGGATTGGCTCGCCGAGCACTTCACCCGGGAGTTCGGTCCCGAGGCCGACGACTTCTGCGCCCACCTGAACGTCCCCGGGCCCATCACCCTCCGGGCCAACGTCCTGCGCACCTCGCGGGAGGCCCTTGCCGAGCGGCTTCGCTCCGAGGGCGTCGAGACGCGCCCCGGCCCCTGGAGCCCGCTGGCGCTCCAGATCGAGGGTCCCCGGCCCAACCTCTATGGCCTCCGCTCCCTCCAGAAGGGGCTGTTCGAGGTCCAGGACGAGGGCAGCCAGCTCCTGGGGCTCCTCGTGGAGGCCCGGCCCGGGGAGACGGTGCTGGACCTCTGTGCCGGCGCGGGCGGCAAGACGCTCCAACTGGGCGCGGACATGAAGGACTCGGGGCGGCTCCTGGCCTATGACCCGGACCCCGAGCGGCTCGACCGGCTCCTCCAGCGCTCCGCCCGGGCTCACCTCACCCGAGTCCAGGTGCTCCGGAGCCTTCCCAAGGGTCTGGACGCGGATCGGGTGCTCGTGGACGCGCCATGCTCGGAGCTGGGCTCCCTGCGCCGGGGCCCTGACCAGCGCTTCCGCATCCAGCCGGAGGTGCTCACCCGGTTTCCGGCGCTCCAGCAGGACATCCTCCAGCGTGGGGCCCGCCCGGTGCGCCCCGGCGGGCGGCTCGTCTATGCCACCTGCACCGTCAACCGCGCGGAGAATGAGGACGTCGTCGCCGCCTTCCTGGCTTCGCGCCCGGACTTCCGCCTCGTACGGCCCGGGGCGGGGTGGCTCTCCGACGCGTGTCTCCGCGACGGATTCCTCTTCGTCGCGCCCCACCGGCATGGCACGGACGCCTTCTTCGCCGCCGTCCTGGAGCGGTCGGCAGGGTAGGGACGGGGGCGACAGGCGGTCGCAGTGTCCGTGTCCCGACGGACGGGGGAACTCAACGCTTCGCCCGCCCGGGCCTCGAATCACCGTGCCCCCCGGGCCCCGGGTGCTATGAAGCGCCCCGTGCGCTGGCTCAAGCCCCTTCCGCTCCGTCCTCGCGACGCCGTGCATGTCGTCGCCCCCTCCGGGCCCTTCGACCGCCCGAGCTTCGAGGCCGGCCTGGCCGTCATCGCGGAGCGCTACAGCCCCGTCCACGGCCCCGACATCTTCGCCGCCCACCGCTACCTCGCGGGGGATGACGCGCGCCGGGGCGGGGAGCTGTCGCGCGCCCTGTTGGACCGGGACGCCCGCGCCATCTTCAGCGCCCGCGGTGGCTACGGCAGCGCCCGGCTCCTGCCGGACCTTCCCTTCGCGGACGCCTCGCACGCGGCCTTCGTCGGCTTCTCCGACCTCACCTCCGTCCACGGCGCGCTCCAGGCGCTGGGGCGCGTCTCCTTCCACGGGCCCGTCCTCACGCAGCTCGGCCGGCAGCCTCCCGCGGTGCGCGAGTACCTGTTCCGACTCCTCGAGTCCCCCGAGGCGCCGCCCCCGCTGACGGGCTCGGCGACCTACGTGCCCGGCATGGCGGAGGGGCACCTCGTAGGCGGCAACCTGTCCGTGCTGTCGCGCCTCATCGGCACCTCGTACATGCCGCCGCTCGACGGAGCGGTGCTGCTGCTGGAGGACGTCACCGAGCGCCCGTACCGCATCGACCGCATGTGGACCCACCTGCGCCTGGCGGGTGTCTTCTCCCGCGTGCGAGGCATCGTCCTGGGCGACTTCACCGGGTGCGAGGAGAAGGGCGCGGACTACTCCAGCGCCGACGTGCTCCGTGAGCTCGCGCGCGAGGCGGGCCTTCCCTGCGCGGCGGGCTTCCCCATCGGCCACGGTGACATCAACTACCCCGTGGCGCTCGGCACCCAGGTCCGCCTGGACGCGGATGCCGCGCGCCTCACCTTCCTCGAAGGAGCCGTGCGGGCATGAGTGGCGGTACCCACCCCATCGCGATTCTGCAGAAGGTCCTCAATGACGCCTGTGACCTGGGCGTCTTCCCCTCGGCCCAGGCCGTCGTGCTGCACCGGGGCGTCCAGGTGTTCGGCGGCGTCGCGGGCAAGGTCTCCGGCGACACGCGCTTCGACCTGGCGTCGCTCACCAAGGTCATCAGCACCACCTCGCTCTTTCTCCGCCTCTGGACGGAAGGGAAGGTGGGCCCGGAGACGCTGGTGTCCCGCTACTTCCCGGGCACGCCCGTGGGCGACGCGGGCGTCACCGTGGCGGACCTGCTCTACCACCGCTCCGGCCTGCCGCCCTTCGTGCCCTTCTTCGCGCAGGCGCTCACCGCGCACCCCGAGCTGCTGGACGCGGACTGTCCCTCCGCCCTGCGCGCCCACGTCCGCGACGAGGTCATCCAGGCCGCCGCCGCCACGCCGCTCGCCGCCGAGCCCAGGACGCGCGCCGCCTACAGCGACGTTGGCTTCATTCTCCTGGGCGAAATCCTCTCGCGGGCCGCGGGCGCTCCGCTGGACACGCTCTTCTCCCGCCACGTCGCCGAGCCCCTGGGCCTCAGCGCCCGCTTCCACCGCCTCACCGACTTCCCCGCGGACACCATGCCCGCGCCCACCGGCGCCACCCGCCCGCGGGAGCCGGCTCCGGGGCAGGAGACGCTGTGGAAGGACGTGCCCACCCAGTCCACGCGCCCGGGCGAAGTGGACGACGACAACGCCTGGGTGATGGACGGTGTCGCCGGCCACGCGGGCCTCTTCGGCACCGCCGTGGACGTGGCCCGCTTCGGCCAGGCCGTGCTGGACGGCTGCGCGGGCGGAGCCGTCATCGCGCCGGGGCTGCTGTGGCACCGCGCGCTGGCCACGGACTCGAAGGTGCAGGCCAGCACCCGCTCCATGGGCTTCGACTCGCCCTCCGAGGGCGTGTCCAGCGCCGGGCACTACATTGGCGACACCCCGCCGGGCGCGGTGGGGCACCTGGGCTTCACCGGCACCAGCCTCTGGGTGGACCTGCGCCGCTCGCTGGTGGTGGCGCTGGTGACGAATCGCGTGGCCAACGGCCGCCAGGAAACGCGCATCCGGGACTTCCGACCGCTCTTCCATGACTTCGTCGTGGAGGCGCTCGAGCTCACTGAAACGAAGCAGGGACACCATGGCTGACGACAACGGAAGCGTCCTCGACACCCTCGAACCCGGCAGCGTGCGCCGCATCCACCTGGTGGGCGTGGCGGGCACGGGCATGGGCTCCTTCGCCGGCATGCTCAAGGCCGCCGGCTACGACGTCACCGGCAGCGACGAGAATGTCTACCCGCCCATGAGCGACATGCTCCGGACGTGGGGCATCCCCGCCGCCACGCCGTACCGTCCGGAGAACCTGGACGAGGCGAAGCCGGACCTCGTCATCATCGGCAACGTCATCCGCCGCGTGAATCCCGAGGCCACCGCCGTGCGCGAGCGCGGTCTCAAGCAGATGAGCTTCCCCGCCGCGCTGGGCTCGCTCTTCCTGGACCGCTCGCACTCCGTCGTCGTGGCTGGCACGCACGGGAAGACGACCACGTCCTCGCTCATGGCCCACGTGCTGGTGGCGGCGGGCAAGGACCCGTCCTTCCTCGTGGGCGGCGTCACGCAGAACTACGCGGGCAACTACCGCGTGGGGAAGGGGGCGCACTTCGTCGTCGAGGGCGACGAGTACGACACCGCGTACTGGGACAAGGGCTCCAAGTTCCTCCACTACCGGCCGCGCACCGCCATCCTCACCAGCGTGGAGTTCGACCACGCGGACATCTTCCGCGACTTGCCGCACTACGAGGCGACGTTCGAGAAGTTCGTCCGGCTCATCCCTCAGGACGGGCAGCTCGTCGTCTGCGCCGCCTATCCCAACGCGGTGAAGCTGGCGCGCGAGGGCTGTCCGGGGCGCGTGGTGACGTACGTCGCGAAGGAGGGCGCGGACGCGGACTACACGCCGCGCAACCTGTCCTTCGGCCCGGACGGCGCGCGCTTCGACGTGGTGGCGCGCGGCGAGGTGCAGGGCACGGTGCAGCTCCCCATGGGCGGCGCGCACAACGTGGAGAACGCACTGGCCGTCATCGCGGCGGCGCAGGGCCTGGGGCTCACCTTCGACGAAATCGCGCAGGGGCTGGCCACCTTCAGCGGCGTGAAGCGCCGGCAGGAGATTCGCGGCGAGCCGGACGGTGTCATGGTGATTGACGACTTCGCGCACCACCCGACGGCCGTGCGGGAGACCATCGCCGCCATCCACCACCGCTACCCGGAGCGGCGGCTGTGGGCGATTTTCGAGCCGCGCTCCAACACCAGCCGCCGCAACATCCACCAGGAGGACTACGCCCACGCCTTCACCGGCGCGGCCCGCGCCAGCCTCAAGGTGCCCGAGCGCCACGACAAGGTGCCCGTGGGCGAGGAGCTGGACGTGCGCAAGCTCGTCACCGACCTCCAGGCCCAGGGCATTGCCGCCGAGGGTGCCACGGACGTGCAGGTCCTGGTGGACCTGGCCGCCCGCGAGGCCCGTCCCGGCGACGTGCTGCTGGTGATGAGCAACGGGGCCTTTGGTGGTTTCATCGACAAGGTGCTCGCGGCCCTCTCGGCCCGGGCGCAGAAGGGAGCCTGACATGCCGCGCCTGCCATTTGCCGCCGTCGTTGGAGCGCTCGCGCTGTCCGGCTGTGCGCGCGCTCCCTCCATTCCGCCGCCGGGGCCGGAGGGGCAGGGGACTTCAAAGCGCAGCGGGCTCAAGGGCTCGCAGCCGCTGGACTTCCAGGTGAAGCGCTATCCCGGCGGCGAGTCATATGACCTCGCCTCGGACCGGGGCAGCGTGGTGGTGCTCGACGTGTGGGCCACCTGGTGCGAGCCCTGCAAGGACGCGCTGCCCTACTACCAGGACCTCGCGAACGAGTACGCGGCCCAGGGCCTGAAGGTGTACGCGCTCAACATCGACGAGGACCCGCGCGCCATCCCCACCTTCCTGGCGGAGACGAAGGTGACGCTGCCCGTCCTCCTGGACCAGAACGCCCAGGTGGCCGAGCGCACCCTCAAGGTGCGGGGCATGCCCACCACGTATTTCATCGACCGCAAGGGCGTGGTGCGCCACGTCCATGAAGGCTTCGCCGAGGAGTTCCTCGCGAAGTACCAGACGGAGCTCGAGGCGCTGCTCGCCGAGCCCACCCCGTAGAGGAGAGCGTCATGTCCCAGGACTCGCCCGACAGCCTGCGCCGCACCGCCGAGGAGGGCGCCCGGCTTGCTGGCCGCATCCTCGCGGACCGGTTCCTGGGCGAGCGCACCATCGAGTTCAAGGGGGGCATCGACCTGGTGACGGACGCGGACAAGGCCTCCGAGGAAGCGCTGCTGGCCTTCATCCGCGAGCGCCACCCCGACCACGCCATTCTCGCGGAGGAGAGCGGCGCCACGCAGGGCACCGACAGCCTGCGCTGGCTGGTGGACCCGCTGGACGGCACCACCAACTACTCGCACCGCGTGCCGCACTTCTGCGTCAGCGTGGCGGTGGAGGGCCCCGGCGGCGTGCTGGCCGGCGTCGTCTATGACCCGATGCTGGACGAACTGTTCTCCGCCGCGCGCGGGCAGGGCGCCACGCTCAACGGCCGTCCGCTGCGCGCCAGCACCGTGTCCTCGTTGGACCGGGCGCTGCTCTGCACGGGCTTCCCCTACGACGTGCGCGAGCGCCCGGATGGGCCGGTGGGCCTCTTTACCCGCCTCATCCTTCACGCGCAGGGCATGCGCCGCACGGGCAGCGCCGCCATGGACCTGGCCTACGTGGCCGCGGGCCGCTTCGACGGCTTCTTCGAGTTCGGCTTGAAGCCGTGGGACATCGCCGCGGGCTCGCTGCTGGTGGAGGAGGCGGGCGGCGTCATCCGCCACATCTCCGGCGAGCCCTTCGACGTGCTGCGCGGTGACGTGATTGCCTCCGCGCCCGCGCTGGCCCCGGCGCTGCTGTCCGAGGCGAAGCACTTCGTGGACGGGCTGCGCGAACAGCCTCCGCGCGGCTGAGGCTCAGGCGAAGGCTAGAAGAAGCTCTCCGGCACGAAGACGATGTCGCCGGGCTGGAGCATGAAGTTCTTCTCCCGCCCCACGCCGATGTCCTCCACGGGCACGCGAATCTTGCGCTCCTGCCCGTCCACCACGCGCGTCACCAGCGTGTTGTTCTTCGCCGCCAGCTTGGTGAAGCCGCCGGCCAGCGTAATCGCCTGGACGATGGACATCTCGTTGTCCACGGGGAAGGTGCCCGGCTTCTGCACTTCGCCGAAGACGAACACCTTCTGCGAGTTGTACTCGCGGATGAGCACCGACACCTGCGGGCGGCGCACGTAGCGCGCCAGGCAGTCCCGCAGCTGGTCCGCCGCCGAGCTGGGCGTGGTCCCCGACAGCGGCACCTTGCCGCACAGCGGGTAGTCGATGGTGCCCTCGCTGGACAGGCGCCAGGTGCCGGAGTGCTCGGGCTCCTGGAAGACACGCACCTCCACGACGTCTCCGGGCCCCAGCTTGCCACCGCTGGAGCGCGCGGCTTCCGCCTCCGCGGCGGGCGTGGGAGCGGGCGGCGGCGGGCGCTGCGACGTGCCGAAGCAGCCGGGCAGCGTCATCAGGGACAGCGCGGTGAAGGCGGCGCGGAAGCTGTTCATCTCCAGGAGGGACAGACGCTCACTCAGTACGTCACGGAGAGGCGGGCGTACCCCTCGTGCCGCGAGTAGTTGAGGCCGCCGCCATCCACCGAGGAGGAGCGGCGACCCAGCATGTAGCCTGCAGCGCCCGTCAGCCACGGGTAGAACTGGTACTCCGGGCCGATATTCACGCCGACGACGGTGTCCTTCCGGCCGCCGTCGAAGCGCAGGAAGTCCACCGCGAGCCCGCCGGACACCGTCAGCTTGCCGCCGAAGAGGGCGCGCACCTCGCCGTAGCCCCGGTTGTCCGTGAAGAAGCCGTAGGCGGCCACGGGCTCCAGGGTGCGCAGGTAGCCCGCCTTGAAGCTCAGGGTGGGGCTGTAGAGGTAGGTGCCCTCCATCTGCCCCAGGAAGGTGCCGCCGCCGGTGCTGCCGAAGTTCTGGCCCCAGCCCGCCTTCGCCGTGACGGCCACCTTGGGGGACACGAGGCCCGCCACGCCGCCCATGATGCGCAACAGCGAGGCCCCCGGCGTGCTGTCGTTGAAGTAGCTGCGCACGTCCAGGTGGGTGTCCAGCACCACCGCCGTCTTCGGCAGGAAGCGCCAGCGGCCTTCCGCGCCCACGCGCAGGTTGCCGTAGTCGAAGCGCTCCACGGCGGCCGGGTCGCACACGCTTTCGGTGCAGCCGACGGGGCTCACCGAGCTCAGCGGCTGGAAGAACTCCACCGCGTAGGCCACGCTGGGCGTCAGCTCCAGCGCGCCGCCGCCGGGGCGCCACGGGGCCTTCACGCGCGCTTCATTGAAGAGGCTGAGCACGCCCACGCCCACGGCCGCGGTGCGCGTGCGGTCCGAGCGCGCGAACTGGTTCGACACCTCCAGCGTCAGCGGGGCGTCCGGGTTGAAGCGCGCGGTGAGGTCCGCCGCGCCCTCCATGCGCGAGGCCGCGCTGGAGTTCTTCGTCACCAGGCCCGTGTACATCACGTAGTCCAGGTTGGCGCCCAGGTTGAACGCCAGGGTGGACGACGGAATCTCCAGCCGGAAGCCAGGGCGGAAGCGCAGCGCCACGTCGCTCGCCAGGTTGGCCGATACCGGGTCGCTGTTGGGCTCCGCGTTGGAGGTGGGCGAGAAGTAGCCCACGCCGCTGTCCAGCCGCGTCTCCAAGTCGAAGTAGGGGTGCAGCCGCCCGTTGCCCACCTTGAAGCCGTTTCCCCCGGTGGGAGGCGCCGCGATGCCCTGCGCGGAGGCCGTGCCGCCCAGCGCGAGCAGCGCCAGTGCACCCAGTCCTCCCCAGAATGTCGCGGGCTGCTTCATGGCTCAGAAGGGCTTCCCAGGTGTGAGGTGCATCTCCTCCCACCTTTCGTGCTTGCGGCCGGCGGCGTCATAACATGCGTGTCAGGCCGGACCGAACGTTTGTTGGCGGTGTTACCGGACGGGGCTGGCGGGAGGTGGGCGCACCAGGACGGTGTCGGGCGTGAGGGGACGGCTGGGGTCTCCTCCGGGGAGGTTGTTGGGCTCCTCCACCTCTACGAACAGGTTTTCATCGGTGCGGAAGGCGAGCTGGCCGATGCACTCCTCGGCCTCCGAGCGGAGCTGTCCCACCTTCTGCCGGGCGATCATCACCTTGGTGAATTCGTGCTCGCTGGACGAGGACTCCTGGCGGGACACCGCCTCCTGGAGGGACACGTCCGCCTGCTCGGAGATGCGCAGCAGGCCCTTGATTTGAGTGAGCTTCTCGTTGGCGCAGTTGAGCTTCACCACGTCCTTGGTGCGCCGGGCCTCCTCTACCTTCCCCAACACCGAGCGCAGTACTTCGCGCATGCCACCCAGGGCCTGCGTGCTGCGCACCAGCTTCGCCGAGTCCGGCACGTCGCTGGCCTTCTCCAGCGCCGCGGTGGCGGCGGGAGGGGCTGGCGGCGCGGCGGGGGACGGGCTTTGTGCCGTCGCCATGCCGGCGGCCAGGACGGCAAGCATTCCGACGTTGCGCATGCGGCTCACGATGCCGCAGAGCGTAGAGGCAGGGGTGGGGGGTGTCAAACCAACACGAGGGCGATGAAAGTGGCCAGGACTGACTAGTCAGTCCTTCGTCGCGAGACGAACATTGGCCTCGCGCAGACGGGCAGACAGGCTCCTGGCGATATTCACCACGATGAAGGTGAACCCATCTCCATGCGTCCTCCGGAACTCGCGGAGGTCCTGCGCGCCGAGCTGAAGCAGGTCCACGTCCGTCTTCGCGCGCACGGTGGCGGAGCGGAAGTCCTTGTCGATGAGGCCCATCTCCCCGAAGAACTCGGGTGGGGACAGCACCGCGAGCGGATGCAGGCCGCCCTGGGGATGACGGCGTGCGACTTCCACCTGGCCGCGGACGACGACGAAGAGGCTGTCGCCCAAATCCCCTTCTTCGAAGATGACGTCCCCGGCCGCGAAGTGCCGCGCCCGCGCCAGCTCGGCGAGGTGGCCGAGCTCCGCGGAGGAGAGCATTTCGAAGAGCGGCGATGCGGCGATGACGGACAGCTTCTCCATGGTCCCCCCGGGGCCCGGGATGGGTGCTCCCCGACCGGGAGCCTAGCCCGCCGGCGCGAAGACGAAGGGGTAGGAAACGGCTGTCTCGTCGTCGGGTTTGAAGGGGAACACCCAGCTGCGGATGGTGGTGCGGATGCAGCTGCCCACCGCCTCGCTGCCCAGGGTGTTCTCCTCGATTTCGATGTCGCCCGCGCGGCCGGACGTCTTGATGGTGAAGCGCACCACCACCTTGCCCTTGAGGTTGGGGTTCCGCTTGAGCTCCTTCTCGTAGCAACTCTGGATGGCGGCCTTGCGCGCGCGCACGTAGCGGGCCAGCGCGTCGCGGTCCACGTCCGAGCTCTCGATTTCGGGCGTGGCGTCCTGCACGCGGCCCTTCACCACCGTCTCCTTCTTGTCGCCCAGGTCCACCTTGCCGCCGCCCTGGGTGCCAATGGCGCCGATGTCCGTCACCGTGCCCGTGCCGCCGCCGCGAGGACCGCCGGGGGCGCCCACGGAGGCCTCGCGGGCCACGCCCACGCCGCCCGCGCCCGCCAGGGCCTCGGCGATGTCACCGCCGCCACTGGCGCCGCCCAGCACGTCCGCGAAGGCACCCTGGCCGCCGCCGCTATTGGAGCCCAGAATCTTCAGCAGGCCCTTGCCGGAGACCTTCTTCACCACCTCCGCGCGGCGCTGCTGGGCGGCGTCACCCGCGGGCTTGTTCTGCGCGGGCGTGTCGTCCTTGGGCGCGGCATCGGGCTTGTCGCTCTTGGGCGCTTCGGCGGCGCCGGTGTCCGCCGGCTTGGGGGCCTCCACCGGGCGCTGGGGGATGATGGCGCGCACGAAGCGGTCATCCAGTTCGTCCAGCTCCAGCTCGGCCACCTGCGGCGTCTCCGAGGTGATGATGAGGGCGGCGCCGGAGAAGTGGACCAGGAGCGAGGCGGCGAGGATGCCGAAGAAGACGCGGTCCATCGTCTTCCACCGGCTGACCATGACGTCCGCGGCCAGCACCGGCTTCGCCTCGTCGGGCGGCGGCGTGACGAACTGGAAGAAGAGGGTGGCGTCACCCAGCTCCACCTTGCCGCGAGCGCTCTCCGGCAGGGGCAGGACGTGCAGGTCGCCGCGGCGGGTGGCCAGGCCCTGCGCGCGCAGGGATTCGAAGTCCACGTCGGACGAGCCCAGGTTGACGCGGCCCTTCATGTCCGGCGCGATGACGAGCTGGAACTGCTGGTTCTGGTTCTCCAGCAGGGCGAAGCGGGCGGGCCGGCCCTCGGTGGCGGGCAGGACGATGGTGTTCTTCGCGTCGTGGCCGATGGTGACCGTTTCGCGGCGGACGTGGTGCTCTTCGACGATGCGGCCGTTCTGGATGACGCCGACGCGGAGCAGCTTGTTCTGCGAGGTGGCGGCCATGGGACTAGAAGGGTTCCTGTTCCACGCTCTTCTCGACCTTGGGCACGAAGCTCTCGGTGCGGCTGAGGTCATCGAAGCTCAGGTTGGAGCGCTGGAGGATGTACATGGCCTGGGGCTTCTGGATGCGTCCTTCGACGGTGATGGCTTCCAGGCGGATGACTTTGCGCGGGGCCTTCTTCGGCGACGCGGCGCCGCTGCTGGACGAGGAGGCCCGACTGGCGTCCTGGGCCAGTACGGGCGCGGCGGCGAGCAGCACGATGAGGGCGAAGGCGGAGCGCATGGCGGATTTACTGGGAGTCGGTGGTGAGTCTACCCGAGCCGGTGGGCACCGGGGCAGCGGACGCGCCGTCCGGTGACGGTGCCGGGCTGCTTGGGGCGGAGGTGGTGGAAGGTGAGGCGCCAGGCGCCGCGACGCGCGTGCCCGGCTCCGGGTTGGACACCGAGGGGGCGGGCGGTGTTCCCTCGGGAGGCCTGGCCTCGGCGGCTTTCTGCGCCTCGGCGGCCTTTCGGAGCTGGTCTTTCTGCTCGCGCTCCAGGCGCCGCTCCTCGCGGTCGATGAGCTTGCGCGCGTCCTTCACGTACTGGGGGATGCGTTCGTCGCGTCCGCCGCGCGCCTGGTAGTTGTCGAAGTGGGTGAGGGCCGTCTTGTAGCGCTTCAGCGGCTCCATCCCCGGCGGCTCCACGTCGAGGTAGAGGATGGCCAGGTTGAAGTACGCGTCCGCGGCGCCCGGCATCAGCAGCAGCACCTGTTCGTATTCGGCGCGGGCTCGCGCGAAGTTCCCCTGGCCCCGGTGAGCGTTGCCCAGGTTGAGGCGGGCCGACGCGAAGTCCGGCGCGGCGCGCACCGCGGCCTCCAGCTCGGTGACGGCGGCCGCGTAGTCCTGTGCCTCGTTGAGCATGGCGCCGAAGTTGTTGCGCGCCTCCGCGAAGTCGGGCCGCAGCTGCGCGGCCGTTTTGAAGGACTCCAGGGCCTGGGGACGCGAGTCGAGCGCCAGGTACACCAGCCCCAGCGCGTTGTGCGTGGCCGCGTCCTTCGGGTCGATGGCGCGGGCGTTCTCCAGCACCATGCGTGCCAGCTCGTGCTTGCCCTCGCGGTAGTAGACCTGCGCCAGCACCTGCATGGCGCGCACGTGCCGCTCGTCCCCCTTCAGCGCCTCCTTGGCCTCGGCCGAGGCCGCGGCGTGGTTCTTCGCCTGGAGCAGGGTGATGGCCAGCGCGGTGCGCAGCGTGACCGAGTCCGGATGGGACGACAGCCGCTCGCGCAGCTCGGCCTCCAGCTTCGCCGTGCGGCCGGTGCGGCCATACAGGCGGGCCAGGCAGTCCCACGCGGACTGCTGCTCGGGGGCCACGTCCAGTGCCTTGCGGTAGGAGCGCTCCGCGTCCGCGGTCTTTCCCAGCCGTTCCTGGACGATGCCCAGGTTCGTCCACGCGTAGTCCAGCTTCGGGTCCAGCTCGACCAGGGTGCGCAGCGCCGCTTCGGCCGCGGTCAGCTCCCCCCGGCGAGCGATCTCCACTGCCTCGACGAAGTCACGCTCAGTGCCGCGCGGCGCTTCCGGGCGGGGCAGGGGCGGCGACGCTGGCGACTGCGCCTCCGCGGTGGCGCCCTCGTCCGGCGGTGGCGCGGCGGTGGTGCTCGCCTCCTCGGCGGCGGAGGTCTCCTCGGGCGTTGGCCGGGTGGCGGCGGGTGTGGTGGCGCACGCGGACAGCCAGAGGCTGGAGGCCAGCACCACGGAGGTCAGCGCGCGGGCGCACGAAAGACGCGGGCCAGGACTCACTTCGTTCCCTCCCCGGACAGGCGCGGGCCTTCTTGCGGCGTCGAGCGCACGGGCCCGGTGATGCTGCCCACCAGCCCATCCGGGTAGGTGGCGTCCGCGGCCAGCGCCTGCTTGGGCTCCTTGAGCACCGGGTACTCCTTGGGCCGGAAGCGGTTGAGGGACTCCAGCGTGCGGCGCGTCCACTCGTTGGAGAGGCGGTTCTTCCGTGCCTCGGCCAGCGTGGCGGCGTAGCTCTCCACGGCGGCCTCTTCCAGCGACGTGGTCTGCTGGACCAGCGCGTCCTGGTAGACGACCACCGCCTCCTCGCCCATCCGCTTCACCTCCACCGGGACGGGCGTCTCGATGATGGTGTTGGCGAAGCGCTCCAGCGCGTAGCCCCGGCGGTAGAGCGCGGCCAGCGTCCACTCCAGCTGCTTGTACGGGTAGACGCGCGCGTACGCGGTGTTGACGGACTTCACGCCGTTGCGCTTCGCCGTGAAGCTGCGCTCCAGCGCCTTGCCCTTGCCGCCAATCTTCAGCTTGTCGAACTTCTGGAACTCCAGCTCGGCCAGCTGGAAGCGGCTGTAGGCGGCGGCATCCGCGGCCAGTGGATGCGTGTCCGGCTGGAGCTTGCGCCGGTCGAACTCCGCGGCGGAGCGCTCCCATGCGTTCTGGGCTTCGCGCGTGCTGCCCAGCTTCTGGTGGGCGTCGCCCATGCGCCGGTGCGCGTCCACCACCAGCTCCGCCTGTCCGGACTGCGAGGCGAACTTGCGCACGAACTCCTGCAGCGCGCGGACCTCGCCACGGGGGTTGCCCTGCTTCTCGTAGATGATGGCGGCGCGGTACTGATTCTTGGGCGCGTCTTCCGCCTTGGGGAACAGGTCCGCGTAGCGCATGAAGGCGGCGGCCGCCTCCGGGTAGCGCTGCTGGCCTTCCAACAGGCGCGCCGCGTTGAAGAGCGCCGCCTCCCGGTCCTTCGAGTCCGGGTAGTCCTTCACCAGCTTCTGGTAGCTGACGACGGCCTTGTCGAAGTCGTAGGAGTTCTCCGCGTTCACCGCCACGCGGAACAGCGCCCCGCCGGCCAGCGGTGACGATGGGTATTCGCGGAAGATGCGCTCGTACAGCTTCAACGCGGAGTCGAAGCGGCGCGTGTTCTCATGCGCCACCGCGGCGTTGTTGAGGGCCTTGTCCGCGAACTCGTGGCGGGGCGACTCGTCCACCAGCTCGATGTACTTCGACGCGGCCTCTTCGTACTTCGACTCGGCCATGAGCTGGTCGGCGAGCTTGAAGCGGCCGGCGAGCTTGAACTTCACCAGTTGCTTGTGCAGGTCGCTGGACGGGTCGATGACCTTGTCGTTGCTGGCCAGCCGCGCGCTGACGGACTCCACGCTCCGCCAGTCCTCGTCGATGAGGAAGGTCTCGATGGTGAGGTTGGTGGCGTAGCGGGCCACCTCGTGGCTCGGGTACGCCTGGATGATGGCCTCGAAGCGGCGGCGCGCCTCGGGAAAGTCGTCGTGCGAGTAGTACAGCTCCGCGGCCTGGTAGGCGATGCCGGGCGCCTTCTCGCCAGCGGGCAGCAGGGCCACGTAGGCGTCCGCGGCGGCCACCAGCTTCTGCTCGGTGGGCGCGAAGGGGCGGGGCTTCACCGCCTGGCCCTGGGGACGCTCTGTCGAGCGCAGCGTCTTGGACTCCGGCACCGTGCCCGCCTGGATGTCCAGCGTGAGCTGCTTCTGCCACGCGAGCACCGCGTTGAGGGCCGCGTCCGGGCGGTGCTTGTTGGCCGCGTCCGTGTCGCGCACCTCTTCATAAGCGCGCGCGGCGGCGGCGAACTGGAAGGCGTTGTAGAGGCACTCCGCGTAATAGAAGCGCATGTCGCCCGCGCTCTTCGTCCGCGGGAAGCGCTCCAGGTACGTGCCATACGCGCGGGCGGCGATGTCGAAGGCGCTCCGGGCCTGCTCGAACTTGCCCTCCTGTTTGAAGACCAGGGCTTGCTGGTGGTGGTAGGTGGCGCTGCCGTACAGGCTGCGCTCGGCCAGCGCGTTGGCGCGGGCAATGGCCGCCGTGTCGCCCTTGTTCTTCTCGTACCAGGCGCCGCCGGGCTGGTAGAGGTTGGCCAGGGCCTCGGACTCGGTGAAGGACAGGCCAAGCATGCGGTCCCGCTCGTAGGCCTGGACGATGCGCTGCTGCACCATGGGCGCGTCCGGCGCGTCCGGCGCCTTCTGCAGCACCCGGCGATAGGCCTCGATGGCCGGCGCGTGCTTCGTCTGGTCGAAGTAGACGTTGCCCAATCGCTGGTACACCTCGGCCTCGTAGGGGCGCGGGCCACGCTCCGCGAAGAGCGCTTCTGCCCGGGCGATGCCGCCCCACGTGTCGTCCGCCAGGGAGATGGCGACGTACTGGAGTGCTTCCTCGCGCAGGTCGCCGCCGGCCGTCGCGTCACCCTTCGCCACGCGCTGGGCATCGTAGAACTCCACCAGCGTCAGGAAGGACGCCACCGCCGGCTCGAAGCGGTCCATGCGGTAGTACGTCCAGCCGAGCTTGTAGAGCGCCTTGTCGTAGAGCGGGTGCGAGGCGTCGCGCGTGGCGGCCTCGTAGGCCTGCGCGGCCTTGGGCAGGGCCTGCGGGTCCTCGTAGTTGTCGAACCAGTACTCGCCGATGCGCACCCAGGACTCGGTGGCGAAGCGGCTCTGTGGGTAGCGGGCGAGGAGCTGCTGGTACGCGTGGAGGCTGTCGTCGTACTGGTCCTGCTTCTCCAGGCAGTAGGCCAGCAGGTACCAGGCGCCGTCGTTGAGGCGGTAGTCCGGGAAGGTGGCCAGCAGCTTGCGGTAGAGCGCGATGGAGGGCGCGTAGTCCACGCGCGGCTCGGTGGGGAACTCCGCGTCCGGGTTCTTGTCGTGCGCCTCCAGCCGCTCCGCGTAGTCCCGCATCGCCAGCAGGTGGTCGTCCGACGAGCGCTCGTAATACAGCTCCGCCAGGCGGAACATCACGTCCGGCGTGAAGCGCGGCTCGGTGGGGTAGCGGCGCAGGAACTCCTCGAACCGGGCGATGGCGTCCAGCCGCTCGCGGCGCTCCTGGGCCTCCAGGTCCTTGATGCGCTTCTCGTAGGAGGCCGCCAGCGCGCCACGCTTCTGCTCGTAGCGCTGCTCCACCAGCTCCTGCACCTCGCGGTGGAACTCGCGCGCCTCGGACTCGTAGAGCTCCAGCGCGCTGCTCACCTCCTGGAACAGCGCCTCCTGTTCGGGCGTGCGACCCATGCCCTGGAGGTAGGGGGACGCGGGCGCGGCGGGAGCCTCCGCGGCGGAGGCGGGGCCACCCAGGGCGAGCAGCGCGGCGAGGAGACGGGAGCGCATCACTCCTTCACCTCGGACAGGACGTCCTGGAACTCGGCGTCCAGCTCGCGCAGGGCCTCGTCCTTCTGCGTGGAGAGCGTCTGGATGGCCGTCGTCTTGTCCTGCTTCTCGCTGAAGGCCACGTCCACCACGCCCACGTCCGCCTTGAGCACCAGGTCGTAGAACTGCTGCCGCACGCGGCGGATGCTGTCGTAGGCGATGCGGCCCACCAACTGTTTGGCGTCACCGGAGACGGTGGCGACTTCGGCCTCATAGCGCTCCAGGAGCTGCTGCTCGGCCACGACCTTCTCGCGGATGACGCGGCCCCGGCTCTCCAACCGCTCGCGCACCACGTTCCGGGCCGTCGTCACGCGTCCACGCAGGCCGTCCAGCCGGCCGCGCACGCCCTGGGTGCGCCGCAGCGTGGCCAGGACCTCCGCGTCCGCCCGGGGCTCCGCCTCGCGCAGGATGGCGTGCTCGCGCCGCAGGGAATCTGCATAGGCGATGCGGATGGCGCGCTCGCCGGCCAGGGTGGTGTCCACGGCGTTGCGCTCGTCCGCCAGCCGCGCGCGCGTGGCGGTCAGCTCCGCCTTGAGGTCCTTCAGCGTCTGGACCTCGGCCTGCAACTGCAGCAGGAACTCGCGCTCCTCGTCCGGAGGCGTCTGCCGGTGAGTCCGCGAGTCATCCACCCACTTGCGTATCGAGGCGGCGATGGCATTGAGCGACTGAAGCTCGAAGTCGAGCCGGTGGGCCTCGCGGTCCAACTCATCCACGCGCCGCTGCATGCGCTCGCGGCGGTCCTCCAGCGTCTTCAGCGAGGTGGGCAGCGCGGAGAAGCGGCGCTCCAGGGCTTCACGCGCGTGCTGCGCCTCCGTCAGCCGCGCCAGCTCGGCGGGCGTGAGCACGGCCTGCATCGCGAGCGTCTCTACCCGCACCAACTCCGCCTCCGCCTGGGTGAGGGCGGTGTCGACCGCGTCCGCGCGCGTGTTGGCTTCCTGCAGCTCCGGGAAGGTCTCCAGGCCGCGCGTGTCCAGGGCGTGGAGGATGCGCTGGGCAATGGCCGCGGCCTCGCTCCGGCCCCGGCGACCGCTGTCGATGTCCTCTACCAGCCGCACCGCGTCCGCCACCTCGCGCTGCGTGGTGGCGTACTTCAGCACCAGATGCGGCAGCACCGTGCGCATGTCCAGCGGGCCGTCCGCGCGCACCAGCAGCCGGTCGAAGTACGCCACCGGGTCGCTGTGCGAGCTCAGCAGCGCGTCCACCTGCTCCCTGGGGGGCCGGAAGGTGTCGATGACCTGGGTATAGGTGTCGGTCGCCTCGTCATATCGGCGCAGCTTCTGGAGCAGGTTGCCCTGGAGGATGCGGCCTTCGGCCGCGAGCTGCGAGTCGGGCGCCACCAGCAGGAGGATGTCGATGGCGTTCTTCGCCTGCTGGTAGTGGCCCCGGCGCACGTGGACCCAGGCGGATTCGTAGAGGGAGTCGGGGAAGGACTCGCTGTCACGCGGCACCTGGCCGTAGCGGTCCAGCGCGTCGTCGAAGCGGCCCGTCTCGTACAGCAGCCGCCCCAATGACATCAGCGCCAGCTCGCGCACGCGGCGGGCTTCCTCCTCCGGCGTGGGCGCGGAGCGGCGAGGACCCGTTCTGCCCAGAGCGGCCTGTGCGGCCTGGGCGGAGGGCGGGGTGGCCAGCTGCTGGAAGCGGGTGATGGCCGCGGGCAGGTCACCTTCCTGCACGGACAACACGCCCAGGTGGTAGGCGGCCTGGAGCCGGAAGGCGCCGCTGGGCGCCTGCGCCAGAGGCGTGAAGGCGGCGCGGGCCTGGGCGATGCGGTCCGCCGGAGACAGGTCCGCGCGCCGGAACAGCCACTTCGCGTGGACGTACGCAATCTCCGGGGGCAGCTGCCCACCGGACAGCGCGCGGGCCTGCGCCACGTAGGCCTCGACACCCTCGAAGTAATTGAGGCGGCCGGCCACCGTCAGGTAGCGCGACAGGGCCTCGCGGTAGTGCCCGGAAGTCGGGGGCAGGGCCAGCAGCTCGCGCAGGTACAGGCGCGCGCCAATGTCGTTGCGCTGCTCCAGGAGCGAGTCCGCCAGGTAGAACAGCGCGTCCGGATAGCGCGGATGCGGGCGGAAGCGCGGGTCGCTCACCAGGTCATAGAAGAGGACGGACGCCGCGGGCCAGTCGCCCAGCAGGTAGTGGATTTCGCCGTCGGAGAAGCGGCGCGCGCGGGCGTCGTCGTCACTGGGCTCGGCGCGCTGGGTGAACTGAGTCTCCACGAAGTGGAGGTTCTCCTCGACGCCGAGCAGTCCCGTCTCCACCGCGTCGAGCCGCGGCGACAGGTCGCGCGCGGTCGGCGGGGGCGCGGGCACCTGCGCGGGCTCGGCGGAACGGACGGCCGCCGGCCCCAGCAGGGCCGCCGCGAGAGCGAGGGCACGGAGTGACGCGTTCACCGTCTGGCCCTCTACTGCCCGGGAGTGGAGCGGGTGACGGGCGGCGGCGCGGCGGGCGCGGCCTTGCGGCCCGACTCACGAGCGACGGAGACGTCGTAGCGCACCGCGGGCCGGTCCTTCAGGTCCGTGGTGATGCCGCCTTGCTCGTAGCCCACCACGTGCACGGTGGATGTCTTCCCCGGCTCCGCGCTGAAGGTGTAGCTGGACTGCACCTTGAACTTGTAGCCCTCCAGGTAGCTGAACACTCCGTAGCCATTGCCCCGGTACACGAGGCGCACGGCGAGTTGGTGCTGCCCGGGGACGATGCGGCCGTTGAAGACCTCGAAGAGCTCTCGCTTGCCCAGGTCCGTCTGGCCCTCTTCATCCACCTGCGTGTAGACGGGCGCGCCGTCGAGCGCGTAGGCCACCGACTCCAGTTCGAAGGAGCCGCCCATCTCGTTCTTGTGGATGATGACGGCGCGAGCGCCGGTGGAGACGTCACCGCCCAGCACCGTCTCCTGCAGCAGCAGCAGGCGCGCCTTGGAGCGGTAGATCTTCTCCTTCAGGTCGACGACGTTCTCCTCCAGCGTCTTCACGCGGGTGTCGAACGCCTCGTCCGCGGTCGTCGCGGCCTGTACCGAGGGAGGAGCGGATGCGGCGGGCTCCTGCGCGAGCGCCGGCCCACAGAGGGCGGCGCCCAGCAGGGCGAGGAGCGGGAAGGTGGCGGCGACACGCACGGTACGACCTCAGTGGGCAGACGGTCCGACCTGACGGCAAGGGAGGACATAGCACCCTTGCCTGTAGGACGTCTTGCCACGCCGTGGGCGGGGACCGGGGTCGCCCGCCTGGGCGCTTGCTTCAACCACCCTTCTTGAGCTCGGTGAGGACGAGCTTGGCCACGGCCTTGAGCGTGTCGAAGACGCCCACGCCCGTAGGAGCCACGGCCTGGTACTCCGGGATGTTGCGGGGGTTGAGCGCCTTGCGCATCTCCTCCACCGTCACCGCGTTGGGCAGGTCGCGCTTGTTGTACTGGATGACGTACGGAATCTTGTTCAGGTCGTAGCCCTGCTCCGCAAGGTTGATGCGGAGGTTCTCGAGCGACTCCATGTTCGCTTCCATACGCTCGATCTGGCTGTCTGCCACGAACACGACACCGTCCACGCCCTTGAGGATGAGCTTGCGGCTGGCGTCGTAGAAGACCTGACCGGGCACCGTGTACAGGTGGAAGCGCGTCTTGAAGCCGCGAATCTCACCGAGCGACAGCGGCAGGAAGTCGAAGAAGAGCGTGCGGTCCGTCTCCGTGGAGAGGGAGATGAGCTTGCCCTTCGTCTCCGCGGCGGTCTTGTTGTAGATGTACTGAAGGTTGGTCGTCTTCCCGCAGAGCCCGGGCCCGTAATAGACAATCTTGCAGTTGATTTCGCGGGATGAGTAATTGATGAAGGACATGGCTTCCCGGGTTACTCGCTGAAGAGGTTGTCGATATCGTCGTCGGAGATCTCGGCGAAGGGCGACCCAGCTCCAGGACTGTCCGTCTTCTTCACCAGGCTCTCGAAGATCTTCGTGAGCTCGTCGCTGGCCTTCTTGATGCGAAGGCGGACGAGGCCAAGGCTGGTGCGGTTGTCAAAGATGACGACCAGCACGACCCGGCTGCCGACGATGGTCATGTACAGCGAGTCCTTGGCCCCTTCGTGGAACTGGTTGGGGAACTCGTTCTCCCCAATCAGCTTGGCCAGGCCACCCATCGCCGCCACGTTACCGGCCGTCAGCGAGGCCAGTGACGTGGTGTCGATGTTCTGCGTCTGACCCGCGGAGGAGATGAGCTGCCCGTTCTTGTCGACGAGGAAGACCACCTTCGCGTTCGCGTCCTTGGTAAGCCGGTCGCAAACGGCGTTGATCTTGGTGAACTCCTCTTCGTACATCACCAGTTGCGTGCCCATGGGCGTATGCGCTCCTCAGCGTTCGCTCGTCCCGCTCATGGCGACGCTCCGATGTTTCTAGAGTGAATCCACGAGGTTAGACGAGGCGCTACCGACCATCAGGATGCTTAGCAAAGCGTATCCACTCCAGCAAGAAGCCTTCCGCTTCCTGGAGGAGGTTCCGTGTCCGTTCCCATGCCCTCCGGACGCTCTGTGGGGTGGAGGCCACGGATCCGCACCCTGAGAGCGTGGAGTCTGAGCGGGCCCGTCCCACGGGGTTGGGGGCCTTCCCGGCTTTCTCTATACTCCGCTGCGTTTTGCCGCCCCCGCTTCTCCCGCGTTGCTCCGTGGCGCGCCTGGCGCTGGTGCTCCTCGTCCTGCTTGCCACTCCCTCCGCCCACGCGGACGCAGTGGCCGAGCACGCCTCGTTGCGCCTTCGCTACGGGCTGTCCCTCCGTGACGGCCGTCAGGCGGATGTAGGGCCCGGGCTCACCTATGAGGGCTTCACGCCGAACGACATGGCGGCCGTAGGCACTGCGTGGCTGGGCACGTCCTGGCTGGGCGCGTGGGCCGGGTTGCAGCGGGAGGCCTTCGACCTGCGGGAGGGCGCGCTGCGGATCACCGGTGGCAGCCTGTGGCGGGCCTCGGTGGGCCCCCGGGCGCGCGCCTTCCTGGGCCCGGTGCGCGCGGAGTTGGGCGCGGGCTATGGCTTCTCGCAGCTTCCCCACTTCAGTGACTCGGCCGAGCCCGTGCTCCTTCGGGGTGTGCGGCATGCGGTGGTGGTGGGCGGCCTGGTGCGCTTCCCACTGCTGCTGGGGCTGCAGTTGGAAGCGCGCGGTGAGCTGCCGGTCTCGCTGTCGGTGCGCGACGCCACGGGCGCCCGAGCGGAGGCGACGGGGTTCTCCGCCGGTGGCGCGCTGCTGGTGCCGCTGCGGCGAGCGGAGCGCTGGACGGGCACGCTGGTGCTGGACTTCCAGCACGTGCAGGACACGGTGACGCTGGAGGATGGGACGCAGTCCCGGCAGCGGCTGCGGCGGATGGGCGCGGCGCTGGAGTTGGCGTGGCATGACGGTGTCCGGACGACGCGGCAGGTGCCCGTGCCGGTGGTGGTGGTGCCCGGAAGCGTGCGGTTTCACGTGCTGGACGCGCGGACGGGCGCGCCGCTGCCCGGAGCGCGGGTCATGGTGGAGGGCGAGGCGCACGTGGCGGACGCACAAGGCCTCGTCGAAGTGGCGTCCCTGTCGCCTGGGCCGGTGTCCGCGCAGGTGACGGCGGAGGGATACGCGTCTGCGGAGGCGGCGGTCACGGTGGAGGAGGGCGTGCGCGCGGAGCTGGAGGTCCGAGCCGCGCCACTGCCGCCACCGACGGGCGCGCTGCGGGTGACGGTGGTGGATGCGCGGACGGGTGCGCCGCTGCCGGACATTCGCGTGTCGGTGGGCACGGACCAGGTGCGCACGGACCTGACAGGGCAGGTGGTGGTGAGGGACCTGGCTCCGGGGCCCGTGGCTGTCGCGGTGGCGTCTTCCGGCTTCCGGTCCGTGGATGAAGCCGCGGTGGTCATCGCCGGGCAGGAGTCCACGCTGTCGGTACCCCTGGCGTCGGAAAAGAAGGGGACGCGGGCCACGCTGGTGGGGCAGGTTCGCAGTGTGCGAGGGGGCAGGCCATTGGCGGCGACCCTCCTCATGACGAAGGCCCGAGTGCGCGCGCGCACGGATGCGAAGGGGGCTTTCAATGTCCAGGTGGGGGGTGGCACCTACCGCATCACCATCTCCGCGCGAGGGCATCTGTCCCAGACGAAGGTCATCACCCTGCGCGAGGGTGAGCGGACCATCCTCAATGTCGACCTCTTCCCGAGGGGGAAACGGTGAGAGCCCCGCGTTGTTGGTTCCTGGTCCTGCTGCTCCTCGGCGCGGGGTGTGATGATGACGCCGTGGCGCCGCCTCCCGGGCCCTCGGCGGTGGTCGATGCGGGCGCTGGCGAGGTGCTGGGCCGCCTGGAGGGCTTGAGCGGCGACGTGCGCCTGGAGCGAGGTGGCAAGCAGGCGCCCGCCGAAGAGGGGCCCTTGTACGGGGGCGACGCGGTGGAGACGGCCGCGGGTGGTGCGGCCACGGTGCGTTTCCCGGACGGCCGTTCCGTGGAGGTGGGGCCGGACGCGCGCTTCGCGCTGGGCTCGGACTCGGGGGGCATCGTGCTTCAAGTGGAGCGCGGCATCCTGTTGTCGCGCGTGCCCGCTGATGCGAACCGCACGGGCCAGGGCTCGAAGGTGGCGCTGACCATCCGTACGCCCTTCGGCCTCACGCGCGTGGGGGCGGATGAACCCAGCGAGGTGCGCGTGCAGGTGGCCGAGGACGCGGGCCGCGTCGAGGTGCGGCTGGGCGCCATCGAGTTCGTGGGCCGTGATGGCAAGACGCTGCGCGCGTCCGAAGGCGACGCGGTGGAGGCGACGTCCGGCCGGACGGAGCTGGTGGCTCGCGGGGCGCGTGTCCTGGAGCTGGCGCCGATTCCGGTGACGGTACGGCTGACGGCAGGGCGCGCGGAGGTGCGAGCCAAGGGGGCGTCGGACTGGCGTCCGGTGGCGAAGCAGGGCGAGGTGCTGTCGCCGGGAGGCAGCGTGCGCACCCGGCGCGGAGGCTCCGCGGTGCTGGCGCTGGAGGGCTCGGCCACGGTGGCGTCACTGGGCTCGGACGCGGAGCTGGTGCTGACGTCAGCGGAGCAGGGCGGCGCCACGGACGAGGCGCGCTTCGACTTGTTGAGGGGCTGGCTGAACCTGCAGCTCGCGCGAGGGCGTACCAGCCGGCTGGTGCTGCCGGGGCTGCAGGTGGAGGGCGGCGGTGAAGCGCGGCTGGCGGTGCGCCGCACGGCCGCGGGCTATCTGGTGGATGCCCTCACCGGACAGGTGACGCTGGTCCGCGGAGCCGCCCGGCAGGCGCTGCGCGCGGGTGAGCGCGCCACGGTGGATGCGTCCTCCGCGCAGGCGCCACGCGTCGAGCCGCTCGCGCCCGCGCCACTGGCCCTGGGCGTCGTCGACGGCGCGGAGGTGTTCCATCCAGGGCTGCAGGATGTGGCCATCACCTGGGAAGGGGAGGGCGAGGCCACGGTGGAGGTCGCGGAGGACGCGGCCTTCACGCGGCCGGTGCTGTCAGGCACGGTGTACCGTCCCTTCATCAACGTGCCGGCGCCGGTGCGCGGCGTGCTCCACTGGCGGGTGCGCCGCAAGGATGGGACGCAGGTGTCGGGCAGCGCGTCGTTCGCGCCGGAGCGCGCGGTGCGCTCGCTGGCGCGGGTGCGCAACGTGGTGCCCGAGGGGCCGGAGAAGACGACCATCTTCTACCAGGACAAGCCCCCGGCGGTGACCTTCACCTATGCCGCGGAGACCTCCGCGGCGCGCTACCGTGTGGCCGTGTACCGCGCGGGGACATTGGATACGCCGGTGGCTGAACGCACCGTGACGGAGACTCGCGCCGCGCTGGACGCCGGTGCGCTGAGCGAGGGCAACTACCTCTGGTCCGTCACGCCGCTTTCCGCCACGGGTGCACAGCTCAAGGGGGGACGGATGAACAAGCTGGAACTGGTCTACGACAACTCGGTGCCGGTGCTCATGGTGTCCACACCGCGCAACGGGCAGGCCGCGGGCGCGAAGGTGCGCGCGGCCGGTGTCGCCCCTGTGGACGCCCGCCTGTCCATCAATGGACGCCCGGTGGCGCTGGATGGCAAGCACCGGTTCAACACCTGGGTGGAGCCGGTGGGCTCGCCGCCCGTATTGGTGTTTAAGATGACGCGTCCTGGTGCCCCGGCGGTCCATACGGTGCGCACTCTGAAACAGCGAGGGCCGTGAGGATGTCACCCCCCCAGACGACCCTGCCTGTGACGGAAGCGAGCCTTGTGCCCCTGCTTCAGCCTTATGGCCCGTACGTGCTCGTGCGAAAGCTGGCCGAAGGCGGCATGGCGGAAATCTTCCTCGCCAAGTTGCTGGGCGCCGACGGCTTCGAGCGCAACGTCGTCATCAAGCGGATGCTGCCGCACCTGACGAACAACCCCGACTTCGTGGAGATGTTCCGGGACGAGGCGCGGCTGGCGGCGAAGCTGGCCCATCCGAACATCGTGCAGATTCAGGAGCTGGGCTTCGCGGAGGGCTGCTACTACATCTGCATGGAGTACCTCGCGGGCGAGGACTTCTCCACGACGCTGCGGCTGGCCGGACGCAAGCGCCACTACGTGCCGCTCCCCATCGTGCTGCGCGTCCTCATCGACGCGGCGCGCGGGCTGCACTTCGCGCACGAGTTCACCAACGAGGCCGGGCAGCCGCTGAACGTCGTCCACCGCGACATCTCTCCGTCGAACCTGTACCTGACGTACCAGGGGCAGGTGAAGGTGCTGGACTTCGGCATCGCCAAGGCCGAGTCGCGGCTCGTCAACACGCGCACTGGCGTGGTGAAGGGCAAGTACATGTACATGGCGCCGGAGCAGGCTCGCGGCAAGGAGGTGGACCGCCGCGCGGACGTCTTCGCGCTGGGCGTGAGCCTGTATGAGGCCCTCACCCATGTGCGGCCCTTCTCCCGGGAGAACGACCTGGCGGTGCTCAACGCGCTGCTGCAGGGCGAGCTCAAGCCGCCGCGCGAGCTGCGGCCGGACTTGCCCGAGGAACTGGAGGCCATCCTCCTGAAGGCCATGGCCTTCAAGCCGGAGGACCGCTACCCCACCGCGGAGGCGTTCGCGGACGCGCTGGAGACGTTCCTCTCGGAGCATCTCAGTGGCTCGGGCGCGATGCCGCTCGGCGCCTTCTTGAAGGGGCACTTTGGTGAGGAGCGCTTCACCGAGCGCTCACGCATTCCCACGCTGGCCACGCTCACCGCGACGTACGGAGGCGCCGCGGCAGGGGCGCAGGGGCAGGCGCCGGGTGCGGAGACGCACGGGACGAACCTGTATGGCGTGCTTGCCCGGGAGGGGGACGCCACGTCCGCCCAGCGCCCCGGCATGTCCATGCGGCCTTCCTCGCCGGGCGTGCCTGCCCATGGCTCGGCTTCACGTGGGCCGACGTCGCCGGAGCCCGCCACCACGGCCGGAGGCCGACGCTGGCGTACGCTGGCGGTGGGATTGGCGGGCGGCCTGATGCTGGCTGCGGCGGGCATCGTTGGATATCGGCAGTGGGTGACGACGCCCGCTTCGGTGTCGCTGGTGCCGGCCACGGCGCCCGTCGTGGAGGCCGTGGCACCGGAGGATGCTGCCGCTCAGGCCGGTTCTCTGCCGGAAGCCGTGGCCAATGGGGCGGGTGGCGACGTGGCCGTGACGGATTCGGCGCCGCCACCCGTGGATGCCGCTGACGCGACGGAGACGGACGAAGCCGGACTTACTGGCGCTGCGTCCGATGTCGAGCCGGATGCGGATGAAGAAGTGGCGGACGCGGCACCTGTGCGGTCGAAGAAGGCCTCGTCGCAGAAGCGGGTGACGCTGGGCATCGACGACGTGCAGCGTGTCGTCTCGCGTGGACGGGCGCGCATCACCACGTGCTTCGAGCGCTACAAGGCGGACCTGCCTTCGAGCCAGGGCGAGGTGCAGGTGCAGCTCACCATCGTCTCGTCGGGCAAGGTGCGGGCGGGGACGCGGGGACCGTTGGCTTCGTCGGGCGTGGGCCGCTGCCTGGAGGCCCAGGCGGAGCGCCTTCGCTTCCCGCCTCACCGGGACCAGGAGGTCACGGTGGTGATGCCCTTCTCGTGGCGGGTGACACAGTAGCGGCGCGAGGAGGCTCGCGCCGCCACCGCGAGTGGCCTACAGGTCGCGGCGGGCGGAGAGTGCCTTGGCGAGCGTGGCCTGGTCGGCGAACTCCAGGTCGCCGCCCATGGGCAGGCCCTGGGCGATGCGGGTGACGCGCAGGCCCATGGGCTTGAGCAGGCGGGTCAGGTAGAGCGCGGTGGCTTCGCCCTCGATGTCCGGGTTGGTGGCGAGGATGAGTTCCTCCACCCGGCTGTCGTTGAGGCGCTCCAGCAACTCGCGGATGCGGAGCTGCTCGGGGCCCACGCCCTCCAGGGGAGACAGCACGCCGTGCAGGACGTGGTAGCGGCCCTTGAACTCACGGGTGCGCTCCAGCGCCATCAGGTCGGCGAACGTCTCCACGACGCACAGCACGCGCTCGTCGCGCCGTGCGTCCCGGCAGAAGTTGCAGGTCTCCGCGTCGGTGAGGGAGAAGCAGCGCACGCACAGGTGCACCTTCTCCTTCACCTCGCGAATGGCCTGCGACAGCTCCGCGGCATACTCACCCGGCGCCCGCAGGATGTGGAACGCGAGGCGCTGCGCGGTCTTCTCGCCGATGCCCGGCAGCTTCGCCAACTGGGCGACGAGTCGATTCAGCGGATCGGGGGTCATCCGGTATCAGGTAATGCCGGGGATCTTGACGCCGCCGGAGATTTTCGCGAGCTCGCGCTGCATGTGCTGACGGCTGCTCGCCAGCGCGGCGTTCACCGCGGCGGTGATGAGGTCCTCGAGCATCGACGTGTCGTTGGGGTCGATGGCTTCCTTGTCGATCTTGATGCTGCGGATCTCCTGGATGCCGTTGGCGACGACGGTGACCCGGCCGTCACCGGCCTTGGCTTCCACGCTCTCTTCCGCCAACTGCTGCTTCCGCTCTTCAATCTTCTCCGTCAGCTTGTTCGCCTGCCGGATGAAGTAGTTCAGGTCGACGCCAGGCATATGCTTCCTCGGTGCTCGTGGGAGCGGGCGCCACGGACATGGCCCCGCCCCGGCGTGGAATGGGGCGCCACCCTACCGTTGCGCGAGGCGGTTGTCAGGCGCTGTCGTCGGAGGTGTCGTCCGCTGGCACGGCCCCGGGGCGCTCGGGCTCGTAGACCTGGATGTGTTCGATTTCGCCTCCCAGGAACTTGAGCACCGCCCGGACGGCGGGGTGGCTGCGGACCTTGCTGTCCGTGCTCTTCTCGTGGGCAGCGCGCGTCTGTGCGTCCTGATCGGCCAGACTGGGACCCAGACGAGGGTCGTCCGGAGACGCATCCTGGATGGTGAGCTTCACCGGGCGGCCGAAGTGCTCGGCCAGGGCCTTGTCCACGGCGGCCTTGCCCGCGGTGGAGTTGACGGCCATGCGGTGGAAGCCGGCCACGGGCAGGAAGCCGAGGACGATTTCGCCGTTCTTCATGGACATCAATCGCCCGTTGGAGAGCGCCGCGCCCTGCCGGGGATGGGAGGCCTTCACCGTCTCCACGGCGGCCCGCCAACGCTCGGTGAGGGGCAGGTTGGGGTTGTCCCGGGAGCGGGTGACAGGGGCCGGCGGGGGCGGCTCGGGCTCGGGCTCGTGGTGGATGACGGGCTCGGGCGCCGGCGGGGGAGGCGGCGGCGCGGCGGCGACTTCGGGGAGGCACTCGCCGGAGGCACAGCCTTCGGGGGAGTTCTCCTCGGGGTAGTAGCGCGCGTCCTCTTCCTCCGCGTAGGGCGGAGGTTCCGGCGGCGCGATGGGCTCGGGCCGGCGGATGTTGGTGACGCGGACCGATGGCGCGGGCTCGGTGGTGCGCGACAGCGGCGTGGCGCCCGCGGGGGGCGCGGAGGGGGGGGGCGTAGGGGCCGTGGGCGCCTGGGCAAGGCCACCGTTGCGGAGGAACGAGAGCGGGCGCGCGGCGGAAGGTGAAAGTCCCTCCATCACCGGGCCGGAGGGGACCATCTGCGTAGCCTGGTAGCCCTGCGGGGACGGTGTGGCGCCGCCGCCGTTGCGGAGGAACGACAGGGGATGGGCCGCTGACGGTGACAGGCCGTCCATGTGGGGCCCGGGCCGTGACGGTTCGTCCGGACGCATGGCGTCGGGAGGTGCAAAACGAGGAGGCTCGTCCTGGCGCATGGCTCCAGCGTGGCCCATGCGCGGCGGCTCTTCCTCGCGCACGGCCGCCATCGGCGCTGGCGGCTCGCTGACGCGAACAGGCGCCTGCCCCACGGGCGCACCCCTCGCATCCCACGGACGTGGAGCCGGGGCAGCCGCCTGCATCACGGAAGCGTCGTGTCGTGCCTCAGGCGCGAAAGTTCGCGGGACTGGAGCGACCTCCCGGCGCTCCAGCGTTCGACTTCGCGGAACCTTCACCCATCCCCGCCGCGAGCTTGTCCACGCGGGCCAGCAGCTCGGGAATCGAACCACCCGGCGACAACTGGATGGCCTTGAGCAGCGCCATCTCCAGGGCCAGCCGAGGCTGGGCCGCACGCGACACGTCCCAGATGCAACCGTGCACCACGTCGAACAAGCGCGTGAGCTGCGCGGCCTCCGCGTCCTGGGCCAGCGCCATCAGCGCCTTCTGCTCGGACTCGGCCAGCTCGTCGGGCGCCTTGCCCAGCGTCTTGGTGACGAAGAGATGCCGCAGTTGGAAGGCCAGCTCCTCGGCCAGGCGCTTCAAGTCCAGGCCACGGTTGAAGACCTCCTCCACCCGCTCCAGCACCCGCTTCGCGTCCTTGTGGACGAGCGCATCGGCGAAGTCCTGCACCAACGTCCGGTCGATGGCGCCCAGCGCGTCGGCCACTTCCTCGTCGGAGGGGTTGGCGCCGCACGAGGCGAGCACCTGGTCCAGGAGGCTCAGCGCATCGCGCATGCCGCCTTCGGACTGGCGCACGACCAGCGACAGCGAGCGGTCGGAGATACCAGCGCCCTCCGCCTTGCAGATCTCCTGGAGACGCTGAAGCATCCGCGCCGCCGGAATCCGCCGGAAGTTGTGGCGCTGGCACCGCGACAGGATGGTGTCCGGGAGCTTGTGCGCCTCGGTGGTAGCGAAGATGAACTTCACGTGCCCGGGCGGCTCCTCCAGCGTCTTGAGCAGCGCGTTGAACGCCGCTCCCGACAGCATGTGGACCTCGTCGATGATGTAGATTTTGTGCCGGTCCCGCTGGGGCAGGTACTTCGCGTTCTCGCGAATCTCGCGGACGTTCTCGACGCCGTTGTTGGAGGCACCGTCGATTTCCGCGACGTCCACGCTGGTGCCGGCGGCAATCTCCGTGCAGGCACGGCACTCGCCACAGGGCTGGGCGGTGGGGCCCTTCTCACAGTTGAGCGCCTTGGCGAGCAGTCGCGCGGCCGTCGTCTTGCCCACGCCACGAGGTCCACAGAACAGGTACGCGTGCGCGACCCGGTCCATCTTGATGGCGTTCGCGACCGTCCGGACGACGTGCTCCTGTCCGGTCATGTCGTCGAACTTCTGTGGGCGCCATTTACGGGCGAGAACGAGGTAGCTCATGGGGGGCGTCATCTAAACACGGCGGCGTGAATGATCCATGTCGTTGCCCTCCCACGAGGTGGGATTCCACTCCCCGTCGGGCTCGGCCCCAGGGCGGGCAGACGAACGCTTCACGCCTTGCGTCCGGGAACGTGGGCGGGAAGAGTCGGCCGCGCCCGTGTCCGCCCCCCTTCTCGCCGCGCCCACTGATTCCATCCCGACACCCGAGCCCACCTCCCTGGCGCCCGGGGTCACGCCCCAAGTGGCGCCGGTCCGGAACTGGATGCGCTGGGTGCTGGGGGCAGTGGCGCTGCTGCCTGGCCTCATCGCGGTGGTGCAGTTGGGCCGCATCCACCCGGATGAGGTGTACCAGTCGCTGGAGCCCGCCTGGTGGCGTGTCCACGGCTACGGCGTCCTGGCCTGGGAGTGGCGTGACGGCCTCCGCAACTGGGCCGTGCCCGGCGTCCTGGCTGGCTTCCTCAAGCTGGCGGACCTGCTGGGCATCACCCACCCGCGGGCCTATCGCGTCGTGGTGGCCATTCCGCAGGTGGCCTTGCACGCCTGGAGTCTCTGGGCCGCGTACCGCTTCGCCCAGCGCCGAGCGGGGACCGCGGGTGGCCTGCTGTCGACGTTGCTCGTGGGGCTCTATGGACCACTGCTCGTCTTCGCGGGGCGCACCATGGCCGAGTCGATTTCCGCCTCGCTGCTCGTCGTCGCCGTGGAGGCGCTGGACCGGAGAGCGCGGCTCGCGAGGGCAGGGCTCGTGGGTGGCATGGCCCTGGGGCTGGCGGTGGTGGCCCGTTACCCGTCGGCCATCTTCGTCCTGGCGGCGCTGGTGTGGCTGGCGGCGGCGCGGCGGTGGCGACTGCTTGCCTTCACGTGCGCTGGAGGATTGGGCGTGGCGGTGGCGCTCGGCGCGCTGGACTGGGCGACGTGGGGCTCGCCGTTCCACTCCTTCTTCGCCTATGCCCGCTTCAACGTCTTCTCGGGCAAGGCCGCGGCTCAGTTCGGAGCGGACGCACCCAGCTTCTACGTGAAGCCGCTGCTCACCGCCGTGCCGCTCTGGGCCTGGGCCGCCGTGCCCGTTGGAATCGCCGCGCTTCGCCAGCACCGCGCCCTGTCCCTGCCGGTGTGGTGCGCCGCCGTGTACACCGGCGTGCTCCTGGCCACCGCGCACAAGGAGGAGCGCTTCCTCTATCCTGGCCTGGTGCTGGGCGTGCTGGCCGCGGCGCCACCCGTGGCGGCGGGCCTCGTCCAGCTTGCGCGGCCAGCCGGGCGGTGGGGCCTGGCCGGGCTCGCGCTGGTCACAAGCATGTCCGCGGCCGCCTTCTTCCCATCCGGGGACCTGCGGGCAGACCAGTTCCGCGCGATTGTCGCCGCCACCCGGGGCAATGCGCGGGGACTGCTCATCGTCAATGAGGGCCTGTGGGGCTCGGGCGGCTTCTTCTACCTGGGGAAGCAGATTCCCTGGCTGACCTGTGACTGGCCCCACGACGGCGCGTTCCAACGCGCGCTGCGGGACAGGACGTTCAACCGCGCCGTCACCTTCGAGGACCGCGCGCTCGCCGAGCTCCAGGCCGGCGGCTTCCAAATCGTCCGGAAGGTGGGCCGCGAGACGATTCTCTCCCGCGAGTAGGGGAGGGGAGCGGCCAGCCCGCAAAGGCGAAGAGCCGGTGCCCTTGACAGGACACCGGCTCTTCAAAAAGGACGGCCGGGACACACGCGGAAGTACGCTACCGTTGCTTCCTTCCGGACCTGGCGGGGTTCACGCCCCCACGTTGTCCCGACCATAAAGAATGTAACCACGTACTGCAGAAACAACAACGGAGAGGGTGGGATTCGAACCCACGATACCCTTTCAGATATACACGCGTTCCAGGCGTGCGCCTTCAACCGCTCGGCCACCTCTCCAAAAATCTGGAGCGGAGAGCGTAGGATTCGAACCTACGATACCGTTACCGGTATGCCTGATTTCGAGTCAGGTGCCTTCGACCACTCGGCCAGCTCTCCAGTATTCAATTGTCACGTTTCTTCGCGCGCAAGCGCCCGAAAAACGTCTTCAAAAGCAGGCGACTCTCGTCCGCCAGGATACCACTCGTGACTTGGAGCCGGTGATTGTGTCGAGGCTCTTCGACCAGGTTGTACAGCGAACCCACCGCACCCGCTTTCGGATCGAAGGCACCGAAAACGAGTCGTGTCACGCGAGACTGCACCAGACCTCCGGCGCACATGGCACATGGCTCAAGCGTCACATACAGGGTGACACCCGAGAGCCGCCAGGCACCGATTTTCCGGGCTGCGGCATCCATTGCCAACATTTCTGCGTGAGCGAGCGGATTGCGGTCCACTTCGCGGCGATTGAAACCAGCGCCAACGACTTCACCGTTGAACACCGCCACCGCACCTACGGGGACCTCTCCGAGTTCCGCTGCTTCCCGCGCGAGCGATAGCGCCTGCTGCATGAAAGCTTCGTCACTCATGGAGAACTGCTCGAAAGAAGTGGCGCTCCCTGGAGGATTCGAACCTCCGGCCTTCGGATTCGTAGTCCGACGCTCTATCCAGCTGAGCTAAGGGAGCATTTCTTCCGGCGCTGCTACAACAACAAGTGGCGGAGAGAGAGGGATTCGAACCCTCGATACCCTTTCGAGTATGCAGGTTTAGCAAACCTGTGCCTTCAGCCTCTCGGCCATCTCTCCAACTCTTCTCTGTCAAAGAGCCAACAAATTCAAGAACAAAAACTCGGAGGCGGTAGGATTCGAACCTACGGAGAGCTTTCACCCTCTGCGGTTTTCAAGACCGCTGCCTTCAACCGCTCGGCCACGCCTCCATACCACCGGGGCCGACTTGGCACCCCCCGGACCGACGTCCGTGGGGCCGCCCTTCTACCTGATTCTTCGCGCGTTGCAAGCCGGATTCAGACTCAAATCGGTTTCAGTTCCTTCAAGCCGCCCATGTACGGCACCAACGCCTCCGGAATGGCCACGCTTCCGTCCTCGCGCTGGTAGTTCTCCAGGATGGCGATGGTCGTCCGGCCTACCGCCAGGCCGCTGCCGTTGAGCGTGTGGGCGAGCTGGGGCTTGTCCCCCCTCTGGGCTCGGTAGCGAATCTTCGCCCGGCGGGCCTGGAAGTCGCCGCAGTCGGAGCAGGACGAAATCTCCCGGTAGCTGTTCTGTCCGGGGAGCCAGACCTCGATGTCGTACGTCTTCCGGGCGCTGAAGCCCATGTCTCCGGTGCACAGGAGCATGACGCGGTGGTGGAGGCCCAGGCGGCGGAGGATGTCGCAGGCGTCGTCCGTCATGGCCTCGAGTTCGTCCAGGCTCTTCTCCTGGTGGGCGAACTTCACCAGCTCCACCTTGTGGAACTGGTGCTGACGGATGAGGCCGCGGGTGTCCTTGCCGGCGGCGCCCGCCTCGGCCCGGAAGCTGGGGCTGAAGGCGCAGTAGCGGATGGGCAGGGACTCGCCCTCGAGGATTTCGTCCGCGTGGTAGTTGGTGACGGGCACTTCCGCGGTGGGGATGAGGAAGCGCTCCGGTTCGCCCAGCGTCTTGAAGGCGTCGTCCTCGAACTTGGGGAGCTGACCGGTGCCCATCATCGTCTCGCGCAGCACCAGGTAGGGCGGGAGCAGCTCCGTGTAGCCCTTGCTGGTGTGCACGTCGATCATGAAGGTGACGAGCGCCCGCTCCAGCCGGGCCAGCGCGCCCTTGTAGAAGGTGAAGCGGCTGCCAGACACCTTGGCGGCGCGCTCGAAGTCGAGCATGCCCAGCTTCTCACCCAGCTCGAAGTGCTGCTTGGGCGCGAAGAGCAGGTCGGGCTTCTGTCCCCAGATGCTCACCTGGACGTTGTCCTCGGCGCCGCCGCCCTCGGGGACGGATTCATGGGGCACGTTGGGGATGAGCAGGAGGATGCGGTTGAGCTCCTCCTCCACGTCCTTGAGGCGCGCTTCCTTCTCCTTGATTTCCTGGGAGACGGCGCGGAGGTCGCCGCGGAGCGCGTCGAGCGCCTTCGGGTCCTCCTTCGCCTTGCGCTTCATCTCCTCGTTGGCGGCGTTGCGGCGCGCGGCCAGCGACTCCACGGAGACATACAGCTCGCGGCGCTCGGCGAAGAGCCGCTGGAAGGGGCCCAAATCCAGGTTGCCGCCCCGCGTCTTGAGCCGGGCGACCACCGCATCAAAGTTCTGCGCAACGTTCCGGAGGTCCAGCATGGAGCACGCCTTGTAGTCACCCCGGGTGAGGCCAGCAAGGTTCCTCGCGTCTGGGGTGCTCAAGGCCGGACGCCGAGCGCCCCTCCGCCCTGACTCCGTGGGGGAGGGGAGGCGCCGGGCGCAGAGACGTCCGGCGGACGACGACCTCAGTTCTGCAAGTCGTAGATTTCGTCCTCGATGTCCTTCTTGTCGGTCGCGTCCGGTTTGCGGGAGAGGTAGTCCTTGAAGGCCTGCACGGCCTCCCGGCGCTTGTTGCGCTCCTTATAGGCGAAGCCCAGGTAGTAGTAGGCCATGGGATTCTCCGAATCGAGGCTGGTGGCCTTGCGGTACCAGTCGATGGCCTTGGCGTGCTGGGCCTGCTCGGTGAAGGCGCGGGCCACCTTGTAATAGACGTAGGTGAGCTTGGGGTCCGCCTTCAGGGCCGACTGGTACCGCTTGATGGCGTCGTTCCAGCGCGCGGCGGCGAAGTACGTATCACCAATGGAGCCCAGCACCCGCGTGCGGCGGGGGTCGGCCTTGAGGCTGGCCTCGAACGAGGTGATGGCCTCGTCGAACTGGCTGCCCTCCAGCAGCGCATGACCGAGCGCCTCGTGGGCGTCCGCGTGGGTGCCATCCAGCTCCACCGTCTTGCGCCACGCGCTCATGGCGTCCGGCAGGTTCTTCGCGTCCCGCAGGATGACGCCGTAGGCGTAGTGGTAGTCGGGGCGGTTGGGGGCCCGCTCCACGGCCTTGCGCATGTTGTCCAGCGCCTGGGTGAACTCCAGCCGCTTCGCCTTCACCAGCGCCAGGTAGTAGAGCGCCTCGTGGTTGGAGGGCTCGTTGCTCAGCGCGAGGCCCAGGTTGCTCTCCGCGCCCGGCAAATCGCCCCGCTCCAGCAGCACGGCGCCCAGCGTAATCGGGATGGTGGTGGAGCGCGGGTCCTCCGTCTTGGCCTTCTCCAGCTCCGCCACGGCCTCTTCCAACTGCCCCAGGCGCCACAGCACGAGCCCGCGCTGCAGCCGGCCGTCCTTCAACAGGTGCGGGTCCAACTCCAGGGCGCGGTTGGCCTCCGCCTTCGCCGTCTCCAGGTCGTCCGTCAGCAGGGCCACGCGGGACAGGCCCAGGTGGGCGTCCGCCAGGATGGGGTCGAGCTTCACGGAGCGTTCGAACTCCTGCTGGGCCAGCAGCGTGTTGTTCTCCGCCAGGGCCAGCTCGCCGAGGCCCGCGCGCACGCCCGCGTTCTCCGGTGCCTTCTTCGCCGCCTCCTCCAGCTGAGGCCGCGCCTCCGCGTTGCGGCGCTGGGCCAGGTAGAAGCGGCCCAGGTAGAGGCGGGCCTCCACCAGGTTGTCGTCCGCGGCGATGGCGCGCTTGTAGTGGCCCTCCGCGTCGGAGAGGTTGTCGAGCGCGTCCTCGATGCGCCCGTAGAGGTAGGCGATGCGCGCCTCGTTGGGGAACACGCCGTTGGCCTTCTTCACGGCCTCCAGCGCGTCCTGCATCTTCCCGGTCATCACCAGCGCGGTAATGTGGCCGTCCGCGAACTCCAGGTTGTTGGGCTCCTCGGTCGCCAGCGCCTTGTAGATGGGCAGGGCGCCCTCGAAGTTGCGCTGGGCGCGCAGCACCCGCGCCAACTGGCCCCGGAGGAAGGTGGACTTCGCGTCCATCTCCAGGGCGGCCTTGAGCTCGGCCTCGGCCTCCTTCGGCTGGTGCTTCTGGAACATCGCCACGCCCTTGAGGCCGCGGGCGCGCGCCAGCTCCGCGGGGCCCAGCGCGGACTGGACGTCCTCGGCCAGCGCCCGCTCAACGGCCTCCGTGCCCTTCGCCACGTCCTTGCGGACCAGCAGCTCCACCGCGGCCAGCTCCACCGCGGAGGCCACGTGCTTCGGGTCCGCTTCCAGGGCCGCGGCATAGGCGGCGGCGGCTTCGTCGGCGCGGTCGGCGGCCTGGTGCAGGTTGCCCACGGCGTGGTGAGCCTTGGCGGACTTGGGGTTCTTCACCAGCACCTTGTTCAGCGTGTCCAGGGCGCGCTTCTCGTCGCGCTTCTGCGAGTAGGCCTCGGCCAGCAGGAAGGCCAGCTCCAGGTCGCCCTGGGTATCCTCGCGGCCGTAGGCGCCGCTCAGGGTGGGGATGACTGAGTCCGCCTGCCGGGAGGTGAGCGCGATCGCCGCGGACGCCTTGATGACGTCCACGTCCTTCTCTCCCAGGAACTCGATGTCCGCCATGTCCTGGCGGCAGCGGCTCATCTCGTTCGGATTGCCCGCGGCGTAGCGGCGCTGGAGGTAGTAGACGGACTGGCACCACAGCGAGCGCACCTCCGGGTACTCCTTCTGCGCGAGCACCTTGGCGCTGAGCTCGCGGGCCTGCTTGTAGCTGGCGAAGGTGTCCGTGAGCAGCGCCTGCTTCGCGTCCGCCACCTGCTTCGCCTCGGCTGAGCCGTCGGAGAGGCGGGTGGGGAAGAGGGCGCGGCGGCCGAAGGCCCCGTAGCGCGTGCCGAACTCCGTGCCCGCGCCGATGCCCGCCACCACCACAGCGACACCCGCGGCAATCATCAGCGGGACGCGCTTCTTCCACTTCTCCGTGTTGCCGCTGCGGTCCACCACGGACACCGCGGCCATGCGGCCTTCATAGAGCTGCTCCAGCCGCTTCATGTTGGCCTGCGGGCTGGCGCCGTCCACGCGGGGCGCGTCGATGACGGCCGCCGCGGGCGCCGCGGTGGGCGTCACCAGCTTGGCGGGGCCTTCCATCAGCCGCTGGATGGCGGCGGCGAAGGTGGGCACCGTGCCGATGGCGGACCAGGTCTCCGAGTCCAGCGACACGTCCTCGTTCCCGAGGAGCTGCCCGTCCTCGAGCATCTTGACGATGACGCCCTCGTCGAACGGGCCGAACACCTTGCCCGAGCGCCGGCGGACGTGGAAACGGCGCACCTTGGTGCCCGCCTGGGCGCCGCCGTCCTTACCCGCGGCGTCGTCGATGAAGGACAGCATCTCCAGGCCGTCCGCGGGGCCCGCGTTGGGCGGCGGCGGCAGCGGGTCGGAGAGGTCCGCTTCCAGGTCGTCATCCGGCCGGGCGGTCGGGTCGAACTCGAGCGAGTCCGGGATGCCGGGCGAAGAAGGCGCGCCGAAGTCCACGTCACCGAAGTCCACGGCCGGGTTGACGGCGACGGCTGGCGCGGGGGCCGGAGGCTCCGAGAAGTCGATGGCGAACGGGTCCGCACCAGGCGCTGGCGCGGAGCCGAAATCGGCAGCGAACGGATCCGCCGCGGGGGCCGGTGGGGCGCTGAAGTCGACGGCGAACGGGTCCGCACCGGGCGCGGGCGGCTCGTTGAAGTCGAACGACAGGTCCGGTGCGGCGGGGGCCGGCAGGTCCGCGAACTCGAGGGCCTGGGGCGCGGCGGGCGCGGGCAGGTCGGAGAAGTCCGCTCCCGGAGGGGGCAGTGCGAACGGATCGGCGTTCGCGGGGACGGGCAGTTCGCCGAAGTCGAAGGACGGCGCTCCCGCTGCGGGCGGAGGCATCGCGTAGGGCGAGGCCTCGGGCGCGGACGGCATCGCGTACACGTCCGGCGCGAAGGCGTCCGTCTGGGGCGCCATGTCCGGCGGAGGCAGGGCGAACGGGTCGTCCACCGGGGCGGCCGGCTGCGCGTAGGCCGCAGGGGGCGGCAGGGCGAAGGGGTCTTCCTGGGGCGGCTGGGCCTGGGCGGCACCGCTGGAGGATTCGATGTCGAAGGCGAACGCGTCCTCGGCGGGCGGAGCCTCGACGGGAACGGGCAGGGCGTCATCGGCGAAATCGAAGTCCCTGGCGGTGCTCGCGGGCGCGTTCACGCCGTAGCCCTGTGCGGCGTCCTCGACGGGGGCTTCGACGGTCTCGAAGTCGAAGTCGCGCGCCGTTCCCGCGGGTTCATTCACGCCGTAGCCCGACGCCGGAGCGGCGGGCGGCTCGCGGTAGGCGTCGCTCGGCAGCGGAATGGAGACGACGCGCGTCACCTCGCGGGTGTCCCGGACCGGCTCGCCAAAGTCGTCGCCGAACGCGTCCATGTCGGACGGGCCACCTGCCTGCGGCATGGCCGCGGCGGCCTCCGCGGGCGAGCTCATGTCGAAGGCGAAGGCGTCCTCCTCGGGCGCGGCGCCCGGGAGGGGCATGGCGGCCTGTTCGGGCTCGCTCATGTCGAAGCCGAACGGGTCGGCCTCGGGAGCGCTTCCCGGCAGCGGGACGCTGGCGGCCTGTTCGGGCACGCTCATGTCGAAGGCGAACGGGTCGGCCTCCGGGGCACCTCCCGGCAACGGGATGGCGGCGGCCTGTTCGGGCTCGCCCATGTCGAAGGCGAACGGGTCGGCCTCCGGGGCACCTCCCGGCAGGGGAATGGCGGTGGGCTGAGGCGCGGCCGCGCCGGGCAGGGGAATGGCGGCGGCGTGGGGCGCGGCGCCGAACGCCTCGGGAGCGCCCGGCAGCGGAATGGCTGCGGACGGTGCGGACGCGGCACCGGGCAACGGGATGGCGGCGGCTTGCGCGGACGCCGCACCCGGTAGCGGGATGGCGCCCGTGGACGCGGGGGCGCCAGGGAGTGGAATCGCGGCGGAGTGGGTCGGCGCGGCGCCCGGCAGCGGGATGGCACCCGCGGACGCGGGGGCGCCAGGGAGCGGAATGGCTGCGGACGCGGGGGCGCCAGGGAGCGGAATCGCGGCGGAGTGGGTCGGCGCGGCGCCCGGCAGCGGGATGGCGGCGGCTTGCGCGGACGCGGCACCGGGCAACGGGATGGCGGCGGCTTGCGCGGACACGGCACCCGGCAGCGGGATGGCGGCGGTCAGGGGCGCGGCGGACGTGGCACCCGGCAGCGGGATGGCGGTGGCCTGTGCGGGCTCGGCGGGAGCAGGCGCCGAGGGCGCGCTCACTGCTTCGAGCTTGATGGGGAAGGTGGTCTGGCACCGGGCGCACTTGAGCTTCGCGCCGCCCGGCGGGATCCGCTTGTCATCGATGTTGTAGTTCGTCTGGCAAGACGGGCAGGAGACTTTCATGGGGTTCCGAGCTCGCGAGAGGGGGACCGAGCGCCTTCGCGGTGCTCGCAGGCTACCAGAGGCGTTTCCAGCCCGGAAAGAACGCGCACGAGGAGGTTGAAGCGCACCCTCCCGGGCAAGCGGGCGAGGGCTCTCGCCTTCCACCGGTGCGCACGCCGCGTTCGATTCGCCGTTCCCGGAGTGGAAGGTGGTAGACCCGCCCCTCAATGGAACCCATTGTCATCCTGGGCGCGGGCCTCGCGGGCCTCTCCACCGCCCACTTCCTGAACAAGCCCTGGCGCCTCATCGAGAAGTCCGACCGTGTCGGCGGCCTCATCAAGACCGAGGTCATCCAGGGGTGTTATTTTGACCCCACCGGTCACTGGCTCCACCTGCGCGACCCGGAAATCCAGGCCCTGGTGAACACGCTGTGGCTGCCGGAGCAGATGGTCCGCATCCAGCGCAAGGCCGGCATCTTCACGCGCGGAGTCTTCACCCGCTTCCCGTACCAGGTGAACACCCACGGTCTGCCGCCGGAGGTGGTGGCGGAGAACCTCACCGGCTACGTGGAGGCCGTCTACGGTGAGAAGGGCCGCGAGCTGCGCGAGCGCGAGCCGCGCAACTTCGAGGAGTTCATCCTCCGCTACATGGGCGAGGGCTTCGCGAAGAACTTCATGGTGCCCTACAACCAGAAGCTGTGGACGGTGCACCCGCGTGAGATGTCCGCCGCCTGGGTGGGCCGCTTCGTGCCCCGTCCCAACCTCAAGGAAGTGGTGGACGGCGCGCTGGGCGCTGGCAGCGATGCGGTCGGCTACAACGCGTCGTTCCTGTACCCGCGTGAGGGCGGCATCGAGAGCCTCGCCCGCGCCATGCTGAGCCACCTGAAGGGCGGCCAGCTCAGCACCCACACCGAGCCCACCGCCATTGACTGGAAGGCCCGGAAGGTGACGCTGTCCGACGGGAGCGTGCAGCCCTATGCGGGGCTGGTGTCCAGCATCTCCCTGCCTGGGTTGGTGAAGCTGCTGGCGAAGGGCGAGGCCGGCGTGCCCGACACGGTGCAGGACGCGGCGAAGCAGCTGCGCGCCACCACCGTCACCTACGTGGCCGTGGGCGCCAAGGGAGCCAACCGCCAGCCCTGGCATTGGATCTACCTGCCGGAGCCGGAGTTCCACACGTACCGCATCGGCTCGCCCTCCGCGGTGTACGCGCCGCTGGCGCCGCCGGATACGTCCACCTTCTACGTGGAGTACAGCCACCACGGCGAGCTGTCCCCGGCCGCGGCGGAGAAGTACGCGGTGGAGGACCTGGTGCGCTCGCAGATGATTCACGCTGCGGACGACATCCTCTTCGCCCAGGCGCGCGAGATTCCCCACGCCTACGTGCTCTACGACGACGCCTACGGACCGGCGAAGTCTGAGATTCTGCGCTTCCTGGAGCATGCCGGAATCCAGATTGCCGGCCGCTATGGGCAGTGGGAGTACTCCTCCATGGAGGACGCCATCCTCGCCGGGCGTGCGTGCGCGAGGACACTCAACGGTTGACATCCCCTTCGCCCACCCGTCGCATTGTGTCGACGGGTGGCTTGGGGCGTGTTAGCCATCTCTGTTCGAGTTCATGGCCCCGCACCTCACCGTCGTCATCCCTGTCTACAACGAGGAGTCCATCATCGCCTCGGCGGCGGAGGAGTTGCGCCAGGGGCTGGATGCGCGCGGGCTCGACTACGAAATCATCTTCGCGGAGAACGGCTCGCGCGACGCCACGCCGGCCATCCTCGAAGAGCTGTGCGCGAACAATCCGCGCCTGCGCTGGTTCCACTCGGAGACGCCCAACTACGGCGTGGCGCTCAAGGCCGGCATCCTCAAGGCCCGGGGCACCTACGTCATCTGCGATGAAATCGACCTGTGCGACCTGACCTTCTACGACGCGGCGCTGCCGCGGCTGGAGCGGGGTGAGGCGGACATGGTGGTGGGCTCCAAGGCGGCCAAGGGCGCCAGTGACCAGCGCCCGCTGATTCGCCGCGCGGCCACGCGGGTGCACAACAAGCTGCTGAAGGTGGCGCTGGGCTTCCAGGGCACGGACACGCACGGCCTGAAGGCGTTCCGCCGCGAGGCGCTGCTGCCCGTCATCCAGAAGTGCGTGGTGGACATGGACGTGTTCGCCAGCGAGTTCGTCATCCGCGCGTGGCGCGAGGGCCTGCGGGTGATGGAGATTCCCATCCAGCTTCACGAGAAGCGCCAGCCCTCCATTCACCTGTTCAAGCGCGTGCCCAACGTGCTCAAGAACGTGGGCAAGCTGTTCTACGTCATCCGCGTCCGCGGGACCTGAGCCGGGGAGGGCGCACCGTGCGGCTGGCGTCCATCTCCGTCGACCTCGACTCGCTGCCCCACTACTGCCGCATCCACGGCCTGCCGGAGTCGTTGCTGGGCGCCCGCGCCCGCTCGCTGGTGCACGCGGTGGCGGTGCCTCGCTTCCGGGAACTGCTGGACGGGCTGGGCATTCCGGGGACCTTCTTCGTCATCGGTGAGGACCTGGAGTCCGACCCGGTCGCCGTGGCGGGCATGCGCGCGTCCCACGAGGCGGGCATCGAGGTGGCCAGCCACAGCCACGCCCATGACTACGCGCTGACACGCCGGGGCCCCGAGGCCATCCACGCGGACCTGGCGCGCGCGGACGCCGCCATTCTCGCGGCCACGGGTGTGCGGCCGGAGGGTTTCCGCGCGCCGGGCTACACGCTGAACGCGGACCTGTACGCGGCCACCGCGGCGCAGGGCTACCGGTATGGCTCCTCGGCGTTCCCCGCCGTGCCGTACTACCTGGCGAAGGCGGCGGTGATGGGGGCCCTGTCGGTGCTGGGGCGTCCGTCCCGCTCCGTGCTGGATACGCCCCGTGTGCTGCTGGCGCCTCGGGTGCCGTACCGGCCCGACCCGGCGCAGCCCTACCGGCGGGGCTCGGGCACCGTGCTGGAGCTGCCCATGACGGTGACGCCCGCGCTGCGTTTCCCCCTCATCGGCACCTTCGCCACCACGCTGCCCCGCGCGTCCCTGCATGCGCTGTGGCGCACGTGCCGCCGGGATACCTTCTTCAACTTCGAACTGCACGGCGTGGACGTGCTGGACGCGTCGGACGGGATTCCCCCGGAGCTGGTGCGGCAGCAGCGGGATTTGCGCGTCAGCGCCACCCAGAAGATGGCGCGCCTGCGCGAGGTGTTCGGCTGGCTGAAGTCGGAGCGCGAGGTCCTCACGCTGCGCGACGTCGCCGGGCGCCTGTCGGCCTCGGTGTAAGGCATTCCCACGAGGGCACCTGTCCAACAGCGCACGTCCCTGCCGTGCCTGGGTGTCCGTGGGGCACGCTTGCTACGCCAGGGGGAGGGCTTCCGCCGACGGACCCTCCCGGCGGCGGGGCCGGTGGTGTAAAGAGCCCCCATGCTGGAGAACGTCACCGACCGAGTGAAGAAGGGCCTGCGCGAGTGGACGGACCGGCTGGCCAACAACGAGCAGAAGCAGCGGCTCGATGGCCTGGCGCGCCCGGGTAACGAGTATGGGGTGGACCCGTTTGGGTTCGATTTGGACTACAGCCTGTCCGCGGTGGCCCCGCTCCTGTGGCTCTACCGGAACTACTTCCGCGTGGAGACGTTCGGCATCGAGCACGTGCCCGCCGGTCGGGTGCTGCTGGTGTCCAACCACTCCGGCCAGCTGCCCATGGATGGCGCGATGATTGGCGTGGCGATGATGCTGGATGCCAGCCCGCCCCGCGTCATCCGCAGCATGGTGGAGAAGTGGGTGTCGTCGCTCCCGTACGTGTCCACCTTCATGGCCCGCGTGGGGCAGATTGTTGGCACGCCGGAGAACTGCCGGCGGCTGCTGGAGTCGGAGGAGGCCATCCTCGTCTTCCCCGAGGGCACGCGCGGCATCAACAAGCTGTGGCCCCAGCGTTACCAGCTCCAGGAGTTCGGCTTGGGCTTCATGCGCCTGGCGCTGGAGACGAACACGCCCATCGTCCCCGTGGCCGTCATTGGCGCGGAGGAGCAGGCTCCGGCGCTGATGGACCTGAAGCCGGTGGCGAAGCTCCTGGGCTTCCCGTCCTTCCCCATCACCCCCACGGGCCTGCCCATTCCCCTGCCCACGAAGTACCGCATCTACTTCGGGGAGCCGCTGCACTTCTCCGGGCGCCCGGACGACGAGGACAGTGAGCTGGACAAGAAGGTTCGCACCGTGAAGGCGTCCATCCAATCCATGCTCCATCAGGGCCTCAAGGAGCGTCAGGGCGTGTTCTGGTGAGCGCTAAACGCGGCGGTGCTAAAGAGGGGAGTTCCATGAAACCGGCCGTCGTCGTCACGGGCATCAGCGGCAACCTCGGCCGCACCCTCGCGAAGCTGCTGCACAAGCACGAGCGCATCATCGGCATCGACCGGCGGCCCTTCGCGGGAAGGCCGAAGGACGTCGAGATGTACGAGCTCGACCTCCGCAAGAAGAAGGCGGAGGACGTCTTCCGGAAGAACGAAATCCGCGCCGTCATCCACATGGGCATCATGCATGACCCCCGGATGAGTGAAGAGGAGCACCACTCCTTCAACGTCGTGGGTACCACGCGCCTGCTGGAGTACTGCGCGAAGTACGGCGTGAAGAAGGTCGTCGTCCTGTCCTCGGCCAACGTCTACGGGCCCAGCCCGGACAACTCGAACTTCCTCACGGAAGACGCGCCGTTGATGGCCGCCAGTCGCTTCTCCGGCGTGCGCGACCTCATCGAAGTGGACATGCTGGCGCACAGCTTCTTCTGGAAGCACCCGCACATCGAGACGGTCATCCTCCGGCCGGTCCACATCGTCGGGCCCACCATCAAGAACGCGCCGTCCAACTACCTGCGCATGCGCAGGCCCTGGATGATGGCGGGCTTCGACCCCATGGTGCAGCTCATCCATGTGGAGGACGTCGCTCGCGCCATGGTGGAGGCGCTCCGCCCGGAGCCCAAGGGCGTCTACAACGTCGTGGGCCCCGGCGAGGTCCCCCTGTCCGCGGTGATGCGCGAGCTGGGCAATACCCCCATCCCCGTGCCGCACCCCGTGGCCCGGCCGCTGCTGGGTATGCTGTTCAAGTACCGGCTGGCCAACTTCCCGCCGCCGGAGTTGGACCACATCCAGTTCCTATGTGCGGTGGACGGCAGCCGCTGGGTGAAGGACGTGGCCTGGAAGCCGCGCCACTCCATGCGCGACACCATCCGCTCCGTCCAGGGCGACTAGCTGCTGGAAAGTCCGAGGCCCCCTGACACTGTTGTCAGGCCCAGCGCGACGTCCGGCCCAGGGGCCCCTGACAGACATGTCAGAGGCCTGCCCCGGGGGTAGGGCGGCGTCAGGCCGATAGTCGTTGCAACCCCTTGAATCTCCAGCCCTCCGCCAGCGCCCGCTCCTGGCGCGGTGCTTGGCACTCTCATTGCTCTAGTGGCTGCCCATCACGGCGCGGCGACATGGGCCCGGCAACGGTGTCGCCCCGTCAAACTGTAGGGCACTCCATGGGGGAGTTCCCGACGCCCTCCGTCTCGGCCGGCCCCGAGACGGCGGGCGGATTCTTGTAGGGCGCTCCATAGGGGAGCTCCCGACGCCCACCGCCTCGGCCGGCCCCGAGACGGTGGGCGGTTTCTTTTCAGGGGGATGGGGGCTGCTCGGGGCTGGTGCTCGGGCTCGGCAGCTCACCCTCGAAGGGGCCATCGTCCTGGCTCTCCAGGAGCCACGCCCCGTCCCGGAAGACGAACTCCGAGGTGACGATGGCGGTGCGCTCGGAGGCCGAGGGCAGCCGCATCCACTGGATGCGGCTCTGCACCGTGGCCCGGTGCCCATCGTCGGACAGCTTCACGTCCTCGATTTCGTAGTCGGTGATGGACAGGTCCTTGTCGTCGTTGAGCTCCAGGCGCGCCTTCTGGAAGTCCTTGCGCCGCTCGGGGACGAGGATGCGGGTGGCGCTCCGGAAGTCCTTCCACCGGAGGGCCTGGTGAAAGCGCTCCACGGTGGGCTTGAGTGCTTCCAGGTTGGATTTCTTGGACGTGGTTGCGCACGCCCCGAGGACGAGCGCGAGGAGCAGGGCAGGCAGGCGATTCACGGTGGGGAGGGTACCACCCGGCAGCATCCTCGGACGAGAGAGCGGTGGTATGGTCCGGCTCCCCGCCCGAGCACCGGAGTCGCGAGCGCAATGGCCAAGTCGATGGTGGAGCGTTACGAGCAGCTCCTCCGGCAGGACCCCACCTCTTCCGTTTTCGTCGAACTCGCCAAGGCCCTGCTGGAAAAGGGGGACGCCGCGCGTGCCATCGAGGTCTGCGGGCAAGGCATCTCCCACCACCCAGCATCCGTTGTCGGGCGCGTGCTGTGGGGCAAGGCCCTCATTCAGCAGGGCCGGCCCGCCGAGGCGATGGACCAGTTCGAGCAGGCCATCTCCATCGAGAAGGACAACCCCTACGCCTACAACCTGATTGGCGAGGTGCTGCTCCAGCACCGGTTGTACCGGTCCGCGCTTCCCATTCTTCGCAAGGCCCTGGCGCTGCAGCCGAACGATGGCCGCGTGAAGCAGTGGCTGGAGCAGACGGAGCAGGCGTTCGCGGGTGGACCGGCTCCCGTGTTCGCGAACCTGATGGGGCTGGAGAAGCCCTCGTCGGACGAGGACGCGCCGTCGGAGGAGGCGTCGAAGGACGAGGCTCCGAGCCCCACGGTGGCGCCCATGGCCGCTGCCCGGCTGCGCGCCGCCGCGCTGGGGGATGCGGCGAAGCTGAAGCCTGCGAGCGCCGGTGCGGTGCCGGCGGGAGACGCCCCGGCGGCGGCTCGCGCGGATGTGGCATCCGAAGCCTCCGCGAAGGACTCGGAGCAGGGACGCACGAACGCGGACGCGGAAGGGAACGCTCAGGCGGGCTCGGACGTTGGCGCGGCGGAGCAGGGTGGAGCGGCAGTCCCTTCGGGTGACGCGGCTCCGCGGGACGGTGCTGACGGGGGCCGTGACGCGAGCGCCTCGCTGGGCCTGTTGAACCGGCCGGTGCCGGTGTCGTCAGTCCTGGGCGCGGAGCTTCCGAGCCTGGACCTGGGGCTGGGTGATGACGACGACGCCCCTCCGCGTGGCGTGGATGAAGCGGCTTCCGTGACCCAAGCGCCCTCGGAGGACTCCGCGTTCGAGCAACGCGCTGACGCCGAGCAGGACTCCGGCGCTGTCGCGGACCCGCCGACGCAACAGGTGTCCGTCGCGGAGGAGACTGCCGCGGCCTCGGAGCCCGAGGCGAGCGGTGACGTGGATGAACAGCAGGCCGGGGCCGCTCCGGCCGAGGACGCCGGGGCCTCTGTCGCGGGTGGTCTCCTGGGCGACCTTCCTCCTCCCGAGCCGACGGCGTCGAGGCCCGTCGTGGCGAGCACGCCCGCGACGCCGCGAGGCTCTGGGGGCAAGCGCTCCTTGCTGGAGGAGATCCCGGACGCGGCGCCCGCACCCGCGGCCACCGCCGCGAAGGCCAAGGCGCGCAAGCCGGACACCGAAGCGCTCACCGCCGAGTACGAGAAGGAACTGCGGGCGAAGCTGGCGCGTGAGGCGGCGAAGACGTCGTTCATCGCCCGGCATGGCGTGAAGGTCGCTGGGGCCGTGGTGGGCGTGGTGGTGCTGGCCATCGTCGTCTTCAGCTTCGTCAACATCCGCGCGAGCCAGGGCGGACAGACGCTGAGCGAGACGCTGGCCCGGGCCGAGGACCTCATCATCCAGGACACTGGGGCCTCGCTGGATGCCGCGCTGGCGCAGCTCGAGAAGGCGCGGGACATGGACGAAAGCAGCAGCCGGGCCTGGGCGCTGACGGCCTGGGCGCACGCGCTGCGCTACGCGGACCATGGGCAGGCCTCCGAGGACCGACGCCAGGCACTGGAAGCGCTGGAGCGGCCGGGCGTGAAGGACGCGGCCCCCGCGCAGGTGCTGGTTACCAACGTGCTGGTGGCGGACGAGCGCGGACGTGCCCTGGCGCGGAGCGCGCTGCTGGGCTCGCAGCAGGACAGCACCGAGGTCCACGCGCTCGCTGGCAGCCTGCTGCTGGAGGCGAAGGACGAGAAGCAGGCGCTCGAGCGCTTTGACCGCGCGCTTCGTGCCTCTGGCGCCAACGTCCGCGCGCTGGTGGCCCTGGGTGATTACTACAAGGCTTCCGAGGACTTTCCGCAGGCCATCGAGATGTACGAGCGTGCGCGCAAGAAATCCCCCGAGCACCCCTCGGCCCGCATCGGCCAGGCGGAGGCTCGGCTCGCGCTGTACCAGGACCTGGATGCCGCGCTGGCGGACGTGGCGCGGCTCGCGGAGGACCCGAAGCTTCCTGCGGCGTTGAAGGCGCGCCAGCAGCTGGTGCATGGCGAGCTGCTGTCCGCTCAGGGCAAGCATGCCGAGGCCCGCGCGCTGCTCTCCAAGGGCACCCAGGGCCCCCTGGCCTTCGAGTTCCAGCTCGCGCTCGGCGCCGCCAGTCGTGCGGCCGGGACGCTGGACGCGGCGCAGGCCGCCTACGAGGCCGCGCTCAAGCTGCGGCCCAAGAGCGAAGAGGCCCGCGAGGGGCTGGGCCGCACGCTGCTGGACCGCGACCGGGAGCGCGAAGTCCTCACCCGTCTGGAGGCCGACGGGGGCCGCAAGGTGGCCCTGGTGCGCGGCGCCGCGTATGCGCGCCTGGGAGACTGGAAGAAGGCCCGCGCGGAGCTGGCGCGCACGCGTGTGAATGACCGGTATCCCCCGGAGGCCGTCTCCTGGCTGGCCCTGGCGGACGCAGCCGAGGGCAACGGCGCCCAGGCGCGGGAGCTGCTGGAGAAGGCCCTGCACGCGGCGAAGCGGCCCCGCAACGACATGCGGCTGGCGCTGGGGCAGCTCTACTGGCGCGAGCGGGCCTACGACAAGGCGCAGGTCTTGTTCGAGGAGGCCCAGAAGGACCCGCGTGACTATGAGGCCGCGTGCTCGTTGGGGCGGTTGATGTTGTCGCGTGGGCTGCCCGACATGGCCCTCAAGCCGCTGACGCAGGCGGTGGAGCGCAACGGCGCGCACGGCGAGGCCCGGGACGCGCTGGGGCGCACGCTACTGGCCCTGGGGCGGACGCCGGACGCGCTCAAGCAGTTCGAGGCGTGGCAGCTGGAGAACCCGGGGAGCGCGGCCGCGCACAAGGGCTTCGCGCTGGCGCTGTTCCACTCTGGCCGCCGCAAGGACGCGGAGGGCGCGGTGCAGCGCTCGGTGAAGCTGGTGTCGGATGACGCCGAGGCGCACAAGCTTCGCGCGGCCATCCTCTTCGGCGCGGGAGACGCGCGGGGCGGCTTCTCCGCGCTGGAGCGCGCCAACAAGCTGGACCCGAAGGACGCGGGCACGTTCTGTGAGATTGCCCTCGCCTTCATGCGCCAGGGCAACAGTGGCAACGCGGAGGCGGCCTTCGCCGCGGCCCGGCGAGAAGGGCCCGACGCCACCTGTGGCCGGGTGGGAGAGCTGTACGCGCAGTTGCCGGGCGGTGGGCGTGGCGCCGCTCGGACGCTCAAGGACCTGGCGGCCAGGGCGCCGACTGTCTGGGACAAGGCCTTCGCACAGGCCACCATGGCGCGCGCGCTGCTGGGGGCGGGGGCCGTGAAGGATGCCCGTACCGCGGCGGATGAGGCCGTGCGCCTGGCGCCTTTCGATGGGCGCGCCCAGCTTGCACTGGGAATGGTGGCGCTCAAGCAGAAGCAGGAGGACGTGGCCCGGGCCGCGCTGGAGAAGGCCGTGGAGCTGGAGCCCGCGGACGGCCTGGCGCGCCTGGCGCTCGCGGATGCGTTGGTGCGCGAGCCCGGTGAACTGCCGCGAGCCGTGGAGTCCTACGAGGCGTTCCTGAAGCTGGCCGGTGGCTCGAATGAGGCCGCGCGGGTGAAGAAGGCCCTGCCCAGCCTCAAGAAGAAGGCGGCGAGGTAGCGTGAGGTATTTCTCCTCCCGGACGGATTCCCCACTGCTGCACATCATGTGGGGCAATGCGTTCCTGCTGTCGCTCATCTACCTGCTGCTGGGGCTGGGGGTGGAGATTGCCCTGCGCTACTTCCCCTCGCGCTTCCTCCAGCGGCTGTCGCTGTCGCTGGACTCGCTGCCGGCACGGGCCCTGGAGCTGACGGGGGCCATGGAGCCCTTGCGAGCGGCCTACTTCTCCGGCCGCATCTCCGAGGTGGGCGTGCGCGTCGTGTTCGGCATCACCACCATGGTGGTCATCTTCCTGCTCGCGATGGTGGTGGGCACGGTGATGGGCGGCGTCCGGACGCTGCTGGCGCGCCGTTCCCTGCGCGAGGGCGGACGCCGGCACCCCTGAAGAGGCCGCGGCTTCAGCTCCGGCGACGAATGGTGGGCTTGCGCGCGCGCACCGCGGCGTCCGGCACGGCCTGGGGCTCGTGGCCCGCGGCGCGCGCCATCAGGCAGATTTCCACCACCTTGGGGCCAAAGCGCTCCCAGCGGCTCTCCCCGGTGCCCTTCACCGCGAGGAATCCCTCCCGGTCCACCGGCAGCGCCGCGGACAGGCCCAGCAGCGTGGCGTCGTTGAAGATGATGAAGGGGGCGACGCCCAGGTCCTTCGACAGTTCCTTGCGCCAGCGCCGCAGCTCCGTGGAGGCCAGCTCGCTGTAGTTCGTCACCACCGGCGCCGCCGCGGAGCCCGTGCCACGCGAGCGCGACGCTGCCGGCCCGTGGGCCAGCAGCGTGGGCATCTTCTCCGGCGTGCACACGTCGCAGTTGCCACACGACGTGTTGGTGTCGCGCTGGCCGAAGTAGCGGAGGATGGCCGAGCGTCGGCACTTCTTGTCCCGGTCCGTATATGCGTACTCGGTCATCCGCCGCAGCAGCGACAGGTTCTGCCGCTCCTGCTCCCGCACGCGGCTCAGGTCGAGCCCCAGCTCGCGGAAGGGCACCCGCTCCAACGCGCGGATGGAGCGCCCGGCGAAGGGGCGCCGTACCTTGACCACGTGGGCCTTCTCCAACAGGCCCAGCGCGTGGCGGACCTCGTCCACCGACAGCCCGATGCGGCGCGCGAGGATGGGCAGCTCCGTGGTGACCTGCCGGCCCACGGGGAACGTCTCCAGCAAGGACTTGAGCAGCCGCTGTGCGTCCGGCGAGTGCGGCTGCGCCGAGGTGGCCTTCTCCAGCAGGGTGATGCCGTGCTCGCCCTCGCCTCGGCCACCACGCTCCACCTTGCCCTCGCGTTCGAGGATGCGCAGCGCCGCGGAGACCTCGAACTCGCTGGCATTCACCGTGCCCGCGAGCGCGTGCACGCCTCGCTCGAACTCCTCCACTGACTGGAGCACGTTCCACACGTCCCCGAAGATGGCCTCGGCCGGGTGGCTGCTCTGGATGAGCCGCTCCTGGGTGAAGACGTCCGAGTGGTTGAAGAGCAGCACCGCGCGCGCGGCCTGTCCGTCGCGGCCCGCGCGGCCAATCTCCTGGTAGTACGCCTCCACCGCCCGCGGGATGTTGGCGTGGCCGACAAAGCGGATGTCCGGCTTGTCGATGCCCATGCCGAAGGCGTTGGTGGCCACCGCCACCGCTTCCTTCGCGGACATGAAGGTGTCCTGGGCGCGGCGCCGGGCGTCATCGTCCATGCCCGCGTGGTACAGCACCGCCTTCACCCCGCGCCCATGCAGTTCGGAGAAGATGTCTTCTGCCGCGCGCCGCGTGGAGCAGTACACGATGCCGCTCCCGCCCGTGGACGCCAGCCGTGCGCAGGCCTCGTGCCGGTCCGCGTCGCCGCCCACCTCCTGCTTGCCCAGGAAGAGGTTGGGGCGGTCAAAGCCCATGGCGAATTCCTGCGGGTCCTTCATCAGCAGGACGCGCACGATGTCCGCGCGGACCTCCGGCGTGGCCGTGGCGGTGAGCGCCACCGTGCGCGGCGGACGCAGCCGCTTTCGCACCTGTCCGAGCAGCGCGTAGTCCGGCCTGAAGTCGTGCCCCCACTGGGAGATGCAGTGCGCCTCGTCCACGGCGAGCAGGTCCACGCCCAGCGCGGACACCGTCTCCAGGAAGCTCTGGCTGCGGAAGCGCTCGGGCGCCACGTAGAGCAGCTTGTACTCACGCGCGCGCAGCTTGCGCATCCGCTCCGCGCGCTCCAGGTCGGACAGCGATGAGTTGATGAAGGTCGCCGGGATGCCCCGCGCGGTGAGCTGCTCCACCTGGTCCTTCATCAGGGCAATCAGCGGCGACACCACCAGTGTCAGCCCCGGCAGCAGCGTGGCGGGCAGCTGGTAACACAGGCTCTTGCCCGCGCCGGTGGGCATCACCACCACCGTGTTGCGGCCGCTCAAGACGGAGGAGATGACCTGGTCCTGCCCCGGCCGGAACTGGGACAGGCCGAAGTGGCGGACCAGCCCCTGCTGTGCTTCCTCGAGGTAGGGCAGGTCCACCGGCATCGCGCGCATGTTCATCATCCTGGTCCAGCCGTCAACGGAAACGAGGCCGGCGCGCGGCCTCCACTCACAGGTCGAACCCTGGTGGAACCGGAACAGCCAGCCGCGCTCGTATCCGCGCGACGTCCTGCCGCCGCGCCTCCGTTTGCCCTGGCTCCAGCCGGCCATCCACCACGACGTCACCCTCGCGCACGCCCGTGGGCAACGACGCGCGCTCCACCGTGCATGCCTGTCCGGTGTCCAGCCGCACCACTTGCGCCCGGACGTCCTCCAGCAGCTCCACCTGCACCGCTCCCCACAGCCCCACCATGCTCACCATCATCCGCCGCCTCCATTCGCGCTCCACGCCCGCCGCTTCTCCTGTGCTTCGTCCGGCATCAGCCCGCGCTCCAGCATCGACACGTAGCCGCCGTCTCCCATCACCACGTGGTCCAGCACCTTGATGTTGAGCAGCTGCGCCCCCGCGACCAGATGCCGCGTCAGGCCCAGGTCCTGGACGCTGGGCTCCGGGTCTCCCGAAGGGTGGTTGTGCGCCAGCACGATGGACGTGGCGCGCGAGGTGAGCGCCGCGGCGAACACCTCCCGCGGGTCCACCGGGCAGGTGTTCATGGTGCCCTCCGCCACGCGCGCGTCATGCACCAACACGTTGCGCGCGTTGAAGCACAGGACGTGGAACACCTCGCGCCGCAGCGCCCCCAGCACCGGCGCCAGGTACGCGGCAATCTCCTTCGGCGTGCGCAGCCTGGGCCTGCGCTCCCGGGCACGCTGCGAGCGGCGGCCCAGCTCCAGCGCGGCCAGTGCCTGCGCCGCCCGGACAGGCCCCACGCCGGGCCGCAGACTCAGCGCCAGGGGCTCCTGCTGCACCAGCCCCTTCAGCCCGCCGCCCTCCGACAGCAGTGCCCCCGCCACCGCCCACGCTCCAGGCGCGCGAGGCCCGGAGCTCCACACCAAGCACAACAGCTCCGGGTCGGTGAGTGCCGCCGCCCCCAACCGGAAGAGGCGCTCCCGTGACTCCTCCGCGCCTCCCACCCCTCGCGCCCTCACCGACCCTTCGCCCGCCCACGCCGCTCCCGCCGCCGCCTGCTCCATCCCGCCGCCCTCCACGGGGCGGGGACAAAGCAACCCGTGTGCCTGCTTGTGCTACCTGGGGAGTGGGGTGCGTACCCGTCCCGACACGTGGGAAGGGGCTCGGATGCCGGACGGACATCCCTGCACCAGCTGGCTTCTCGGGGGCTGAGACGGACTGTCAGAAGCGGGAGAGGGCGAAGAAGCCCTTGATCTTCTCGTTCGTCTCGCGGAGCCGTTCGCTCAGCGTGCGGACGAACGTCCAGAGCAGCACGTACGCCAGGTCCTTGTCGGTGAACATCAGCTGGTCCAACCGGGAGCGCTCGATGACCCAGACGGCGCAACTCACGTGGGCGATGGCGTCCGCCGAGCGCGGCGAATCCTCGATGACCGCCATCTCACCGAAATACTGGCCGGGCTCCAGGATGGCGAGCGCCTCCTCGCCGATGCCGGGCACCGACTTGGAGATGCGGACCTTGCCCTCGGCGATTACGAACATCTCCTGGCCGGTTTCCCCCTCACGGAACAGAAAGGCGCCCGCCGGGTAGGTCCGGGAGTGGCCAATCTGGGCGACCTTGGCGAGCTGTCCCTGGGTCAAACCCTCGAACAGCGCAACCTTCTTGAGGACGGCGGCATCCATGAGGCCAGCTTCGTATCACGCGCCCGAGGCGCTCTGGTACCTTGGGGCCATCAACGAGATTTGGGAGGAGTCGTGGTGGAGGAGAAGATCAACAAGGTGACCATCATCGGCTCGGGGCCCGCGGGCTACACCGCGGCCATCTACGCCGCGCGCGCCAACCTGCAGCCGGTGGTGTTCGCCGGGGGCCCCACCCTGGAGCATCCGCAGCGTGTGCCGGGTGGCCAGCTCATGGTGACCACCGACGTGGAGAACTACCCGGGCTTTCCGGAGGCCATCACCGGCCCGGAGTTGATGGAGCGTTTCCAGAAGCAGGCGGAGCGGTTTGGCACCACCATCCACATGGAGAACGTGGTGAAGGTGGACTTCTCCCAGCGCCCCTTCCTCATCCAGGGGGAGAGCGTCAGCTGCCGCTCGGAGACGGTCATCATCTCCACCGGCGCCACCGCCAAGTGGCTGGGCGTCAAGGGCGAGGACACCTACAAGAACCGCGGCGTCTCCGCGTGCGCCACCTGCGACGGTGCCTTCTTCAAGAAGCAGGACGTGCTGGTGGTGGGCGGCGGTGACACGGCGATGGAAGAGGCGACGTACCTGGCGAAAATCGTCAACCACGTCACCCTCATCCACCGCCGCGACACGCTGCGCGCCTCCAAGGTGATGCAGGAGCGCGCCCGCCAGAATCCGAAGATCTCCTTCATGTGGGACTCCGCGGTGGAGGAGGTCCTCGGCGACGCGAAGGGGATGAATGGCGCGGTGGTGCGCAACCTGAAGACGGGCGACAGCCATCAGGTGAAGGCGACCGGCTTGTTCGTGGCCATTGGCCACACGCCCAACACGGAACTGTTCCAGGGCGTGCTGGAGACGCACCAGGGTGGCTACCTCAAGACGGTGCCGGGCTCCACGCGCACCAACATCGAGGGTGTGTTCGCCTGTGGTGACGTGCAGGACCACTACTACCGCCAGGCCATCACCGCGGCGGGCACGGGCTGCATGGCCGCCATCGACGCGGAGCGCTGGCTCATCGAGCACGGCGAGTAGTCCACCCGCCCGCGCGGCTCCGCTGAGCATTCCCAGGCCGGCCCCTTCCCGGGGCCGGCTTTTCCCTTCCCGCGAAGGACGCAGCAATCCCCATGAGCTCGAAGCAGAAGACGGTGGCGGTGCACGCCGGGACGCGGCTGGCTGGAAGCAAGGCGGTGCCGGTGTCGCCGCCCATCTACCCGGCGGCGGTGAACTGGTTCGACAGCAGCGATGACCTGGACAGCGCCCTGGACGGGAAGGACTACGCGTACGCCCGCATCAGCGCGCCCAACACGACGCTGCTGGAGGAGGCGGTGGCCGCGCTGGAAGGCGCCGAGGCCTGCGTGGCCTACGCCAGCGGCATGGCCGCGCTGCGCTCCGTCTTCGAGGCCCAGGGCTTCCGGGCGGGGGACACGCTGGTGATGCCGGCGGATGGCTACGGCGTCACGCGCGCGCTGTACAAGAGTCTGTGCGCCACGCTGGGCGTGGAGCTGCACGCGTTCCTGATGACGGACCCCGAGGTGCCCGGGCGCATCCGTGAGCTGAAGCCGCGCATGGTGCTGGCGGAGAGCATCTCCAACCCGCTGCTGCGCGTGCCCGACCTGCGCGTGCTGGCGCGGGCCTGCCAGGACGTGGGCGCGACGTTCGTGGTGGATGGCACCTTCCCGTCGCCCGTGGGACAGCGCGCGTTGGCGCTGGGCGCGGACTACGCGGTGCAGTCCACCAGCAAGTGGCTCAACGGGCACAGCGACGCGCTGGGCGGAACGGTGAGCGCCTCACGTGAGCGGATGGCGCCGCTGCGCGCCGCGCGGGTGCTGGCGGGTGACGTGCTGGGGCCCTTCGAGGCGTGGCTCACCTTGCGCGGACTGCGGACGCTGCCGGTCCGCATGAAGGCGCATGTCGAGCACGCGGCGCACGTGGCGCGGCGCCTCGCGGAGTCGCCTTTGCTGGAGCGGGTCATCTACCCGGGGTTGGCTTCGCACCCGGACCACGCCACCGCGCAGGAGCTGCTGCTGGGCGGCGGCCCCATGGTGGCCTTTGAAATCAAGGGCGCGGGGCGGCCGGAGTGCATGCGCTTCCTGGAGGCGCTGAAGGTGGGACGGCCCGGTCCTTCACTGGGGGACGTGTGCACGCTGGTGATGCACGCGGCCAGCGCCAGCGCGCGCCGGTTCACACCGGAGGAGCGGGAGGCCGCGGGCATCCGGGAGAATCTCATCCGCGTCTCCGTGGGGTTGGAGGACCCGGACGACATCGTGGATGACCTGCTCGCCGCGGTGGCCCAGGGGGTGCGCCGATGAAGATGGTGGACGTGGGGGGGAAGCCGAAGACGGGCCGCGTGGCCGTGGCCACCGCGCTGCTGCGGATGTTGCCCGACACGCGCGAGCGCATCCTGGCGGGGAAGGTGGAGAAGGGGGACGTGCTGGCCGCGGCGAGGCTCGCCGGCATCATGGCCGCCAAGCGCACGCCGGACTTCGTTCCGCTCTGTCACCCCATCGCGCTCTCGGGCGTGGAGGTGACGCTGGCGCCGGAGGACGCGGGGCTCCGGGTCCGCGTGCAGGTGAAGACGGTGGACCGCACCGGCGTGGAGATGGAGGCGCTCACCGCGGCCTGCGCGGCGGCGCTGACCGTCTATGACATGTGCAAGAGCGTGGACCGCGGCATGGTGCTGGACGCGGTGCAATTGGAGCAAAAGTCCGGTGGGCGCTCCGGCACGTGGCGGCGGGAGGAGGCCACGCCGGCTGAGGCGGCTGCGCCGCGACGTCGGACGCGCGCGAAGAAGGCCCGCTGAAGGGGGGGCCTCCCCCGAAGCCGAAGTGCCCGTGCGTTGGCGGACACAGGCGGGCTCAAGCCCCGCCTTCTGTCCGTCTCCACACGCCGCGAATGTGACGCCGTCCACGCCCAGGGCACGCTTGTCCCCGAGGGGGCTCCCGGTGCGCGGGGAAGGCCCCCACGTTGCACTTCAGGCCATGCGGGCGCGAAGGACATGCGCCGGTTCGAGAGGTGACGGGTGTTCGACTTGCGGGGCGTTCTGACGCTGCTGACGGCCCTGGGGGCCGCGGGCTGCGGTGCGCTCACGGAAGAGGGCGCCGCGGCCGACGTGTCGCAGCCCGTGGCGGACCGAGCCGCCTGCGACGCACAGGCGGCCCAGCGCCGCTACGTGTCCGAGGACAGGAAGGAGTGCCAGGTCGTCTTCTTCGTCTGCGCCCGGGGCGAGTCGCCCTTCTTCGACGCATGCGGCTGCGGCTGCTCGCGTCCCTGATGCACGGGCCTACTTCGACTCGCTGAGCAGGCGCTCCTGGAAGAAGGCCGCCACCACCAGCGAGTGGGAGATGTGTCCTTCCAAGATGAGGCGCGGCAGGTCGGCGCGCGGGTGCAGCTCCACGGCGATGTCCTCGCCCGCGTCCTGCCGCCCCTCGTGCCGCTTCACGCAGTCGAGCGCGAGGAAGTTGAAGCACACGTTGCCCTGGAACGCGGGGTTGGGGTGCACCTGGCCCACCGGCACCATTCGGCCCGGCACGTAGCCCGTCTCCTCTTCCAGCTCGCGCGCCGCGGCCCGCTCCGGCGCTTCACCCGGCTCCACGATTCCACCGGGGAGCTCCAGTGTGGATGCCTCGACGCCGAAGCGGAACTGCCGCACCAGCACGAGCTGCGCGTCCGGCGTCACCGCGATGACGTTCACCCAGTCCGCGCAGTCGACGCGCACGCGTGGGTGTTCGTGGCCCGTGCGCGGGTCCGCCCACCAGTCCTCGCGCACCCGGGCGACGCTGAAGTCATGCTCCAGCCCTCGCCGCAGTCGGCGCCAGGGCTTCACCTCTCGAGCCACGTGAAAGTCCTTCCCGTCAGTTGAGCAGCGCGGCGCGCTCCCGCAGCTCGCGGGCCGTCATCTCCAGCCGGTCGCGGTCGGGGGCCTCGGGCGAAAGCTCCAGGCAGCGCTCCACGTCCTTCAGCGCCGCGCGGTAGGCACCCAGGCTGCTGAGCAGCGCGGCACGGGTGCGCAGCTCGCCCGGGTGGTCCGGCGCCAGGAGCAGCAGCAGGTCCACCACCGCCAGCCCGCGCTCACAGTCCTCTCGGCCCAGGTACACGCGCCGCAGGTTGGACAGCATCCGGTATGTAATGAGCTCCACCGGCGCGGGCGCCAGCATGTTGCGGTCGAACTTGAGCTGCGGCGCCACGCGCTTGAGCAGCTCCTCGCAGCCGTGCTCGGTGAGGATGTCCCCTTGATGGAACGGGTCCATGAGCAGCTTGTGGTCCCCCGCGTCGTGCGCCACCAGGAAGTGGCCGGGGAAGGGGACGCCGTACAGGGGGATGCCCGCGCGACGCGCGACCTCCAGATAGACGACGGACAACGTAATCGGCAGCCCCAGCTTCCGCTCCAGCACCTGGTCCAGGAAGCTGTTCTCCGGGGAGTGGTAGTCGTCCTCGTTGCCGCGGAAGCCCTCGATGTCCGCCAGCACGTGGCGCAAGGCGCGCAGCGGCGCCAGGACTTCGCCCTTCTCGCTCAGCCGCTCCGCCTCCACCTGGACCCGGCACGCGAGCACGTCCAGCATGTGCAGGCACCCCGGGGCGTCCAGCAGGGGCTTGTCCAGCGTGGCGATGGCCAGCGCCGCCAGGTCCAGCCGCGGGGGCTCCGCGGCCAGGGCCGACACCAGACGCTCTCGCGCCAACGGTGGGCTGAATCCAGAGGGAATGCTCACGGCGAGAACCAGTAACCCACGAGGGCCCGGACGGCAAAGGCAGGCGGCCGAGCGTCAGAATGCTGGAGGTTCAAGCGGCAGCCGTCCCTTGATTTCCGCCCGCAGGGCAATCTGGGCCGCAATCAGCCCGGACAGGATTCCATCCTCGAACTCAAATGTAGGATGTTCCTTGAGTTCCGGGAAATCGTGGGAATTGCGCACCTCCTCCGGGGAGATGTTGGGCACGGCCTCGCGGGCCAGGCGCAGCACCTTGGCCTGCTGCTGGGAAATCATCTTCTCGAAGAGCTGGGTGGACAGCTGCAGCATCTCTTCGGCCATCTGCTCCGTCATCGTGTGTCTACTCCTGGGCGATGTCCCACTTGGCACGGCGGTAGCTGTAACGGAAAGCGGTGGCGTCCGCCTCCCTGGCGTTGCCTTCCGCCTCCCGGCCGTCCAGGAAGGCCACGAAGTCCAGCTGCCGGTCCTCGCGTCCGTATTCCGCGTCGAAGAGGCGGACCAGCTCGTTGGCGGGCAGGGTGCGGCGGCCAGCCACGCTGACCAGGGGGATGCGCAGGCCCGCCATGTCGCCCGCGGGAGCGTAGGACTTCCACACCAGCTCCGTGCACACGAGCGTCTGGTCGGAGAAGAAGTCGAAGTCGAAGTCATACGGGCGGCCCTGGAAGGTGAAGGCGCGCACGATGGCGCGAGCCTTCTCCAGGCGGGACAGGCGCGGGCGCATGACGCCCAGGTAGTCCACTCGCATGCCGTGCTCCAGGCCGGTGAAGGACACGCCTTCGCTGATGGATTCGATGATGCGCATGGGGTCGCCGTGCGCGTCGTTGCCGCTGTACTCGGCCCACTTGGCGGGGAAGGCGCGCGCCAGGTGCTGGGTGAGCGAGCCCGGTGCGCCGGGAAGGGTGGCCACCCAGTCCTTCACGTCCGAGTCCTCGTCGAAGTACGCGCCAAGCTGGGCGGGCGTGCCGATGAAGAGCTCCGCGTGTGGCCAGAATCCCGGCAGGCCGATGTTGGAGAGGTACCAGTTCTGCCGGGCCACCACGATGTCGCCGGGCTCCATCTTCTCCAGCAGGGACAGGGCCTGCTCGCGGGAGATGAGCGGCTGGCCCACGCGGCGCACGCGGGTGTCGCCCATCCATTCGGCCACCGCGCGCTGCACGGGGAAGAAGGCGCGCTGCGCGGTGTCCGCCGTCAGGTCCACCGTGGCCTTGGCGAAGAGCGTGGCGCCGCGCCGGGTGAGCAGTCCCTTCGCCACCTTGCTGTTGTGCTTCATCTCCTGCAGCAGCCAGGGCACGCGCGGGGCGTCCAGCGCGCCGGCCTTCACCAGCAGCGGGCGGAGCTGTTCCTTGTATCCATCCCCCGTGAGCAGCTGCGTGCTGGTGGAGACGTGGATGGCCTTGTCCTTGAACCGGGCGAAGGCGCGCGCGGGCAGGCCGTACTCGGGCGCGGGCTCGTCCAGCAGCACCTCGAGCTGCTTCTTGCCCAGGGTGAGCTCCGCGTAGGTGAGGCCGTGGGCCAGCTCCGTGGTGAGCGCGCCGTGGGTGAGGAGGAAGCCCCAGGCGTGCTTCTTCGGATGTGCGTGGGCGGGCACCTTCACGAAGTCCCAGTAGCGCTGGCGGATGACCTCCACGGACACGAAGTAGTCGAAGAAGGCCGCCCAGGTGCTGAGCAGCAGCTGCTTCTGGTCCGGCGTGTACGGCACGCTCTGCTTCTGCAGGTACACGGCGCGCGACTGCTTCACGGCCTCCTGTAGCCCGCGCAGGCCCCGGACGTGGCGCTCCAACAGCGCGAGGTCGGTCTGGGCCTGGGCGACGAAGGCCGCTTCGTCCAGGGCGAAGACGTCATGGACGGGCGGCGGGGCGGCGGCGGGCGTACTGGCGAGCGTGAGCCAGGCAAGCAGCAGGGGCGCGGCGGACATGGGGTGTGGGACTCCTGCGAGGAAGGCGTCGCGGGCCGACACCTTAGCCGGGAAGGGGCCAGGGCGGCTGTCCCCCTGGCTGGACAGGGGCTGGGACGGGGGCGCCCCGGGTGGTCCCGCGCCCCGGCCATCCCCACGTTGTCATTGCACACGAACGCACCGGTGCCGGGGCCAGCGCGCCCCGGCAGAAAGGCAGACAGACGATGGCTTATGGACTCGCGGAGGATCCAGCGCTCTCCATCACCCCGCACCTCGACGCGGTGGAGTACCCCGTCGAACGGGAGCAACTGGCGGCGGCTGCCGCTGACGCAGGCGCCCCCCCCGACGTCATCAACCTCTTCAAGTGCCTGCCGCGCCGCGAGTACGCCACCCGCGAGGCCGTGCAGCGGGACCTCTCCGAGGCGTCCCGTCGCTCCGCCCTGGGGGGCTCGAGGGACGACGATGACGGGGTGAACCGGGACCGCCGCAACATCGGGCGGGACGCGGTGGAGGATGCACCGGACGGCCAGACGCGTCATCCGTGAACCGGTGGGCGTTGGGGAGGGGAGGCCTGGTGGAAGCGCTCGCGGGCGCGGGCGCTTTCTGCCAGCGTGCGACCGCGCATGCGTCCCGGCCCCTTGACGTCCAGTCTTCTCCTGTCACTGACCGCCACTGCCTGCAGCCACAAGGCGCCGCTTTCCGTGTCGCCTTCGGAGCCGCGGCCGGCGTCGGTGCGACTGGACTTCCAGCCCCCCGTGGACCGCGTGCTCACGGAGACGCAGCGCAGCGTGCGTTCGGTGGAGCGGCGGGGTGACACCCTTCGAGAGGAAGTGGAGCTGACCACGCAGACGCGCTTCACGCCCTCCGAAGGGGGCTGGCTGCTGGCGCAGGCGGTGCCGCGCTCGCGCCTGACGCGCAATGGTCAGGAGGTACCCACCGGCGTGGCGGACGTGCTGGCGCGCTTCACGCTGCAGGCGTGGCTGGCAGCGGATGGCACCTTCGTGAAGCTGGTGGCCCCCGAAGCCGCGCAGGAGGCGCTCCGCCAGGTGGCGCCCGCGGGCACGGAGGCGGGCGTGCTGGAGCGCTTCTTCGAGCCCGAGGCCCTGGAGACGCGGGCGCGGCGTGAGTGGGAGGTGAAGTTCGCCGGCCTCTTCCAGCGCAACCTCGTGGAGGGCCAGCAGAGCTGGGTGGTGGACCTGGTGCCCGTGGGGGACAGCCAGGTGGCCTACGTGCTGGAGCGCACGGTCCAGGGCACGCGGGACACGCCGCTGGGAGACGCGGTGGTGCTGGGCCTGCGCTGCCTGGACGCGGTGCCGGAGGATGCGCCGGACGCGCTGTCGGAGGCGTGGGTGATGGCGGGCCGGCCGGAGTTGACGCCGGGCGTGTCTTGCGAGGGAGAACAGCTGGTGGGCCGGGGGCGCTTCATGCCCGTGAGCCGCCAACTCACGGTGCGGGCGACGGTGGCGGGCGAAGCGTGGACTGTCACGACGGAGTCCCGGGCAGAGGGGCTCCAGGAGGAGGCGCGATGAGCTGGGAGCAGAACCTCATCGAGGACGAAGCGGGTGTGGAGCGCGTGGTGAAGAGTGCCCGGCGGGTGGCGGTGCTGGGCATCAAGACGGAGCAGCAGTCAGGGCAGCCGGCCTACTACGTGCCGGACTACCTGGCGCGCTCGGGCGTGGAGGTGGTGCCCGTGCCCGTCTACTACCCGGACGTGACGCACATCCTGGGCAAGCCGGTGTTCCGGCGGCTGACGGACGTGCCCGGCGACCTGGACCTGGTGGACGTCTTCCGCAGGCCGCAGGACATCGACGGGCACGTGGACGAGCTCATCGCCAAGAAGCCGAAGGCGGTGTGGTTCCAGTCCGGCATCCGCAACGACGCCGCCGCGGAGAAGCTGGCGAAGGCGGGCATCCAGGTGGTCCAGGACCGCTGCCTGATGGTGGACCACCGCCGCTACGGCGGGCGGTAGTCACTTCGCCGCCAGGAAACGCACCCCCATCCGTCCTGACGCGGAGGGTGGGGGCGTGCCGAGCATCCGGCTCAGTAGTCGCCCGCGATGACCTTGGGCAGGACCTTGGCCAGGTCCGGTAGCGGGCCAATCTGGCGCGTGTTCGCGGGTTGCGGAGTGCCGTTGGCGCGCAGCAGCGAACGCATCTGCGTGCTGGTCAGGCGTCGCCCGTTGGCCAGGGCCACGCCCTGCGCGCTGGCGGCGGCGCCCACCACGATGGGGGACGCGCTGGAGGTGCCGCTGAAGCTGGACGTGTAGAACTGGTCCTCGCCATGGCTGGCGCCGAACACGTTGCCGTAGCCCATGCTGTAGACGCGCTCACCCCAGCCGTGCACGTCCACGCGGTTGCCGAAGTTCGTCCAGCACATGGGCAAGCGCGTGGTGGCCGTACTACCACCCACGAAGATGGCCCCCGAGTCCCGGGTGTTGCGGTTGAACACGCTCCCGTACGCGGGCGCATCCAGGTCGGCGCTGCCGTTGCCCGCCGCTTCCACGACGATGACGCCGTTGGCGGTGGCCGTCTTGATGGCGTCGTAGTTGGCCTGCCAGTACTCCATTGCGATGTAGTCGCACTGGGAGGTGTTGCACGAGCACGCCGTGCCGTCCGAGGGGCCGCGGGCGTGCAGCTCGATGAGGACGATGCCACCCAGACCCGCGGCCGTGGCCGCCTTGGTGATGGCGCTCGCCGTGCTCTGGGCCCCGATGGACTCGTAGCCCGCCTTGGCCTGGTGCGCGATGCCCGTCACGCCATAGGCGTTGCTCGCGCCCACGATTTCACCCAGCACCGCCGTGCCGTGGTCGCGCCAGCTCCGGTCGGTGTACTGGGTGCCGCCCATGTGGAAGAGGTCGGGCATGTCCTCGTGCGTGGTGCGCCACCCGCCCTCGATGTCCACCACCTTCACGTTCTGCCCCTGGCCGCCACGGACCGTCCACGCGTACTTCGCGTCGATGCCGTCAGGCGCGGCGTTGAGGTATCCCTGGTTGCTCTCGTAGAGCGGTGTGACGGGTGGGAGGTCCGCCGCGGCCAGCAGGCTGCGCACCGCCGCGTCCATGCCGAAGTTCACCATGGCCGGCTCGGGGGGCGGCTCGGCGTAGGCCACCTCGACGCCGTCCAGCGCGTTGAGCGCGGCGACCAGGTCGGCCACGCGCTCGGATGTGGTGCCCGGCATCAAGGGGACTTCGAAGTACAGGTTCAGGTCCGCCAGTTGCTCACCGCTCTGCCGCTCCCCGGAGGCCTTGCGCGCCTCCAGCGTGGACTCGGCGTCGTCGAACAGGCGGGCCATGGCGCCAATGCGGGGCGCGCGCTCCAGCAGTGACATCACATGGTCCAGGTCAGCCTCCAGGCGCGCGTCGCCCAGCCCTCGTCTGGCCAGCAGCGAGCGCTCCGCGGCGTCCCGGTCCGACGTCAGGGCCACCAGTTGCTGGTCGCGCAGGCGCACCCGGCTGCCTTCGTGGAACTTCACCACGATGCGCTCCACATAGGTGTCCGCGGCCAGTTCGCGGCCGGTGGGCTTGGCGACAAGCGCGCGTGGCTTCAGTGACTTCGCGGGCGGAGCGGCCACCGCCGTGGGGGCGAAGGCGAGCACCGACAGGGACAGCATCGCGTACCGCAGGGGGCGCATCGACAGGAGCGACGACATCGTCATGGACAGCCTCCACATCGGAAGAGAGGACGGCTGTGTCCCGGGTCCACTTGCTCAGTGGACTGGTTCACATGGATATCTTGCATTTCTGATCTGTCGTGAAATGAGGAGCCGACGTCCGCGTCCGTCCGGAAGCCGACATCGGCGCGCCCTGTTGGAGGAGACGCGCGCCCGCGTCGACGGGGTGCGTCACTGGCGCGGAGGCATCTCTCGTGGAATTGTGGCTCCACCCTGGAACCGGCTTTTCGCCGCGGCGGGGGACAAGGGCGGTCTTCCGTCCTGGGAGCATCGGTCGATGCGGGTCGCAGGCGCGTTGGGGCAGGGGCTGCTGGTCGCCTTCCGGTTGATGGGCGTGGGGCTTTGGGGCGCGCTGAAGGGCGGAGCGCTCTTCGGTCTGGTGGGGTTGGCGGTGGGCGCGGCCACCTACGCGTTGCCCCGGTGGCTGGGCGTTCCGCCCGCGCCCACGTGGCTCGTCATTCTGAGCGCGGTGTTGCCGCCGCTGGCCCTGTCGGTGGCAGGCGGCTACGCGTTCATGCTGCAGGCGGTGTCGGGGCGGCTGGCCGAGGAGGCCAAGGCGCGGGGCGTGGTGGCCCGCGTCTATGCCGTGCTCAAGCCCGTCACGGTGCAGGTGGCGCGGCGGCTCCAAGGCTCGGGCTCACTGTCGCGCGAGGAGTTGTCGCGCGTCGTGGACGAATCGATGAGTGAGCACCTGCGGCAGGTCGAGCAGTCCCGGAGCGAAACGCCGTCCTCACGCATGGCGGAGGTGGAGCGCTTCCTCATGGAGCAATCCCGTCGCGTCCTGGGCGTGCTGGCGCTGCGCGCCGTCGTCTCCGCGCCGGACACCGCCACCGCGGTGCGGAACCTGGAGACGCTGGGCATCGAGCGCGTGGAGATGACGCTGGTGGAGACGCTGGAGGACCTCTTCTTCCTCCAGGTGCTGCTGGCCTTCGGGGCGGGCGTGCTCGTGGCCGCCACGCCCGCGCTGCTCATGGTGTGGCTGCGCTGAGGCTCACCACTCCGCCTGCGCGAAGGGCACCGGAGGCCGTGCCAGGGCGCGCTCGGCGGCCAGCTTCGCCTGGTCCAGGGCGTCGAAGCCGCGCTCCATGGTGGTGGGGGACACGGGCGGCAGGTTGGAGACGACGACGTAGACGGGCACCTGCTTCTGCTCCAGCACGGTGAGCTGGAGGCGGAAGTGGTCCTGCCGCAGCGCCGCCGAGCCCGCGGCCAGGCCCTGCGCGTACGCCATGGGGCCGCCCACCACCTTGCGCGTCTTGCTGGGCAGGTAGTGCACGAGGATGGCGTCCAGCTCCGCGCCCACCGCGCTCTCGTGCAGCGACAGCGCGGGCGCCTTGTCCACCAGGCCACCGTCCCAGTACAGGCTGCCCTCCAGGGGCACCGCGCGGAACAGGCCGGGGTAGGCACACGTCGCGTGGACGCGCGGGGCCAGCTCTCCCGAGGTGAACACGTCGTGGCTGCCCAGCGTGAGGTTGGCGCCCACCAGCAGCAGCGGGTGCGGCAGCTCCTCGAAGGTGCGCACCGGCAGCGTGGCGTCCAGCAGCTTGCGGAAGCGCTCGCCCTTGAGCAGGCCCGTCAGGCCGTGCCCCGCCGCGTCCGCGTTGAGCACCGCGCCAATGGGGTCCGGGTCCCAGAAGTTGGCGCGCGTCTGGCGCAGCACCAGCTCCTCCACGTCACGCACCGGCGTGCCCGCCGCGGCGTAGGCCGCCACCATGCCGCCCGCGGACGTGCCCGCGTACGCATGAGGACTGAGGCCCGCGGCGGCCAGCCCCTTGAGGAAGCCAGCGTGACCGTAGAAGCCGAAATATCCAGCGGAGAGGACGAGTCCGAAGCGCTTGCCGGCGAGCAGCTCGTGAAGGGTCGGGGTGTGGGTGGGAGTCGCCATGCTTCGCCTGTACGCGACTGTCGGGGCACAGGCAACGCGTCGCGTCTAGAGAATGCTGGCCTCGGGCCCGGCATCGACATATGTTGATGCAGCGATATGGAAGAGCTCTCCCAGTCATTCCGGGTGCTCGGAGACCCGACACGGCTGCGCATCCTCCGGTTGGTGGCAGAGGCCCCGTTGAATGTGACGGAGCTGGTGTCCCTGGTGGGCGTGGCGCAGTCCTCCGTGTCCCATCACCTGGGCAAGCTGAAGGGACTGGGCCTGCTGCGCGAGGAGCGCCACGCGGGCTACAGCTACTACTCGCTGGCCTTGGAGCAGGCGGATGGCCGCTGGCCGCTCATCCAGATGGCGCGTCAGGCGGAGGACGCGGCGGGGGACTCGGCGCGGCTGAAGGATTTGCTGCGAGCGCGCGAGGACCGGCAGGCCCTCAACGAGCGGCTGCTGGAGCCAGGGCAGTCGTGGTTCCTGTGGGCGGGTGCGCTGGCGTCGCTGCTGCCACCGCTGGAGGTGGCCGACTTCGGCTGCGGCACCGGTGTGCTGAGCGTGGCCATTGCCCGCTGGGCGCGGCGCGTCTGGGCCATTGACCAGAACGCGGACGCGCTGGAACAGGCGCGGGAGCGGGCGGGCCGCGAGGGCCTGGAGAACATCCGCTTCCTCCGCGAGGACCTGCACCGGCTGTCGCTCGCGTCCGCCAGCCTGGACCTGGTGGTGATTTCGCAGAGCCTCCACCACGTGGAGGAGCCGCAGGCGGTGCTGGCCGAGTCCGCCCGCCTGCTCAAGCCGGGCGGCCGGCTGGTGCTGTTGGAGTTGATGCCGCACGAGGAGCGCTGGGTGCTGGAACGGCTGGGCCACCGGCACCTGGGCTTCGCGCCTGAATCCCTCGAAGCCGCGCTGCGCGAGGCCGGCTTCACGTCCCTGACCCGGGAGACACACGCCCGGGACGGGGCCAGCCCCTTTCGTGTCTTCCTGCTGACTGGAGTCAAACCGTCATGACGAGCCCTGTCCCCACTGCCCTCCCGCTGCCTCCTGGTGAGAACGGCCGTCGCGTGGAGGCCCTGCGCGCCGCGATGCGTGAGCGCGTGCTGGTGCTGGATGGCGCCATGGGCACGCTGCTCCAGAACGAGGACCTCAAGGCGGCGGACTTCGGCGGCCCGGAGTACGAGGGGTGCAACGAGTACCTCGTCCTCACGCGGCCGGAGCTGGTGGAGAGCATCCACGCGCGCTACTTCGCGGCCGGCGCGGACGTGACGGAGACGGACAGCTTCGGCGGCACGCCGCTGGTGCTGGCGGAGTTCGGCCTGGGCCACAAGGCGCTCGAAATCAACGAGGTCTCCGCCCGGCTGGCGCGCAACGCCGCCGCCGCCGCCGAGGCGAAGGACGGCCGCATGCGCTGGGTCGCGGGCTCCATTGGCCCCACCACCAAGGCCATCAGCGTCACCGGCGGCGTCACCTTCGAGGAGTTGGTGGACAACTTCGCGGTGCAGGCCGAAGGGCTCGCGCTGGGGGGCTCGGACTACCTGCTGATTGAGACGGCGCAGGACACCCGCAACGTGAAGGCGGCGCTGCTGGGCGCCGAGCGCGCGTTCCAGAAGCTGGGCTACGCGCTGCCGGTGGCGGTGTCCGGCACGATTGAGCCCATGGGCACCATGCTGGCCGGGCAGAGCGTGGAGAGCCTGGCCGCGTCGCTGGAGCACGCGGACCTGCTGTACCTGGGCCTCAACTGCGCCACGGGGCCGGACTTCATGACGGACCACCTGCGCTCGCTGGCGTCGATGAGCGCGTTCCCCGTGTCATGTGTGCCCAACGCGGGCCTGCCGGACGAGAACGGCCACTATCTGGAGACGCCGGAGATGCTGGCGCGCTCCGTGCGGCGCTTCTGTGAGCAGGGCTGGCTCAACGTGGTGGGGGGGTGTTGTGGCACGCACGCGGGGCACATCGAGACGATGGCCAAGGCGGTGCAAGGGCTGAAGCCACGCGCGGGCTCGCCGCGTTCCCGGGCCTCGCTGTCCGGCGTGGACTACCTGGAGGTGACGGACGAGCAGCGCCCCCTCATCGTGGGCGAGCGCACCAACGTCATCGGCAGCAAGAAGTTCAAGGAGCTCATCGTCGCCGGCCAGTTCGACGACGCGTCGGAGATTGCGCGCGCGCAGGTGAAGCGGGGCGCGCAGGTCATCGACATCTGCCTGGCCAACCCGGACCGGGACGAAATGGAGGACATGCGCAGCTTCCTGGAGGTGGTCATCAAGAAGGTGCGCGTGCCCTTGATGATTGACTCCACCGACGAGCGCGTCATCGAGATGGCGCTCACCTACAGCCAGGGCAAGGCCATCATCAACTCGGTCAACCTGGAGGACGGTGAAGAGCGCTTCGAGAAGGTGGTGCCGCTGGCGCGCCGCTTCGGCGCGGCCCTGGTGGTGGGTTGCATCGATGAGGTGGGCATGGCCGTCACGCGCCAGCGCAAGCTGGAGGTGGCGGAGCGCTCGTACGAGCTGCTGACGAAGAAGTACGGCATGAAGCCGGAGGACCTGTACTTCGACCCGCTCGTGTTCCCCTGCGCCTCGGGTGACGCGCAGTACACCGGCAGCGGCGTGGAGACGATTGAAGGCGTGCGCCTCATCAAGCAGCGCTTCCCGCGCTGCAAGACGGTGCTGGGCATCTCCAACGTGTCCTTCGGCCTGCCCACCGCGGGCCGCGAGGTGCTCAACTCCGTCTTCCTGTACCACAGCGTCCAGGCGGGCCTGGACATGGCGCTGGTCAACTCGGAGAAGCTGGAGCGCTACCCGTCGCTCCCCGAGGAAGAGCGCAAGCTGTCCGAGGACCTGCTCTACAACCGCGGCGCGGACCCGGTGACGCCCTTCGCCGCGGCCTTCCGTGAGCGCAAGGCCGCGCGGGCCCAGGTGAGCACGCTGCCGCTGGAAGAGCGGCTCCAGCGCTACATCATCGAAGGCACGCGTGACGGCCTCACCGCGGACCTGGAAGCGGCCATGCAGAAGTACTCGCCGCTGGAAATCATCAACGGTCCGCTGATGAAGGGCATGGATGAGGTGGGCCGCCTCTTCGGCGCCAACGAGTTGATTGTCGCGGAGGTGCTCCAGAGCGCCGAGTCCATGAAGGCCGCGGTGGGCTTCCTGGAGCCGCACATGAGCAAGGCCCAGGCGGCCATGCGAGGCAAGGTGGTGCTCGCCACGGTGAAGGGCGACGTGCACGACATCGGGAAGAACCTGGTGGAAATCATCCTGGCCAACAACGGCTTCCACGTGGTGAATCTGGGCATCAAGGTGCCCCCCGAGCAGTTGGTGCTTGCCGTGCGTGAGCACCAGCCGGACATCCTGGGCCTGTCGGGCCTGCTGGTGAAGAGCGCGCACCAGATGGTGGCCACCGCGGAGGACCTGAAGCGGGCGGGCGTGGACGTGCCGATTCTGGTGGGCGGCGCCGCGCTCAGCCGCAACTTCGTGGACCGCAACATCGCCCCGGCCTACGGCGCCGGCACGGTGGCCTACGCGCAGGACGCGATGAACGGGCTCGAGCTGGCCAAGCAGATTGTGGATCCGTCCTCGCACGAGAAGCTGCGCGGCGAGCTGACCGTCCGCCGGGAGAAGCTGGCGCGCGAGGTGAAGGAGCGGCCGGCTCCGGCGGCGGTGGTGACGCGCGGGCGCAGTGCGGAGGTGAAGGTGCTGGACAGCGTGCCGTCCGCGCCGGACTGGGATCGGCACGTGCTGTCCAACACGCCGCTGGACCACATCTGGAAGTTCATCAACCCGGTGATGCTCTACGGACGGCACCTGGGGCTTCGCTCTTCATCTCGGGTGCTGGGCACGCCGGCCGAGGCGGAGCTGGCGAAGACGGAGGAGGGCCGCAAGGCGCTGGCCCTCAAGGAGGCCGTGGAGGAGCTGAAGGGCTTCCTGCGCGGCGGCCTCATGCAGGCGCGCGCGGTGTTCCAGTTCTACAAGGCGGGCAGTGACGGCAACCGGGTGGTGCTCTTCGACGGCGCGTCCGGCAAGGAGGCCGCGTCCTTCGACTTCCCGCGCCAGGACCGCGAAGGCGGCCTGTGCCTGGCGGACTACCTGCGTCCGCTGGAGGGCGGCGCGCCGACGGACAACGTGGCCATGTTCGTCGTCACCGCGGGCTCCGGCATCCGCGAGCTGTCCGAGGAGCTGAAGGCGAAGGGCGAGTTCCTGAAGATGCACGCGGTGCAGGCCCTGGCGCTGGAGACAGCGGAGGGCTACGCGGAGCTGCTGCACACGCAGCTACGCAGCATGTGGGGCACGCCGGACCGGCAGGACATGACGATGCTGGAGCGCTTCCGCGCGGAGTATGTGGGCAAGCGCTATTCCTTTGGCTACCCGGCCTGTCCCCGGCTGGAGGACCAGTCGAAGCTGTTCGCGGCGCTGCGGCCGGAGGACATCGGCGTGCAGCTCACGGATGGCTCCATGATGGAGCCGGAGGCCTCGGTGTCCGCCATCGTCTTCCACCACCCGCAGGCGTCGTACTTCTCCGTGACGTGAGGTGACGTGGCGGCTCAGAAGCGCGCGCCCAGGCTGAGGTCGGCGCTGAAGAGGTTGCCGACGTCGGCGCTGCCCGGGGCGAAGTCCCGCGCCACGAGCACGCGGTAGGTGGCGCGCAGGCCGGCGGTGACGCCGCTGTACCGGTACTCGAGTCCGGCGGCGAGCGGCACCTCCGCGCCCCAGCCCTTCTCGAAGGCGGTGCCCACGTCCATGGGCGTGGGGTGGAAGTAGCTGACGCCCGCGCCCGCGCCGACAAAGGGCTTCCACTGCGAGAAGAGCGTGGGGCCCACCTTGGCCAGCAGGCCGCCGTTGTGCCGCCACAGCGTGCCGCGCCGGGGCTCCGCGTAGCCGTTGGCGGAGCCCTCGTAGCCCAGCTCCAGGCCCACACCGGAGACGATGGGGACTTCTCCCAGCAGGGCCAGGAACGCGCCCACGCCCGTCTCCCTGCCCACGTTGCCCGACCACGTCGTCACGCCGCTGCGCACTGTCAGGCCGGATGCCCCGAAGCCCGGGGCGGGCTGCGCCTTGACGCGGGGCGTCTCCGCGACGGCGGGACTGGCGAGCAATGCCGCCGCAAGGGTGCCCGTCCCCCATCCACATCGCCTGTTCATGAATGCCCCCTCCCTTGTCCGCCGGGGTGTCTCCCGGTTCTCGGGTGGAACGTTGTTGCCGGACAGGAAGGTCGGGAACCCGGCGCATCGGGGATGGGCAGCCACACCGGAAGGCCGGGGAGGGGATAGAGTCCGCGCCATGAGCGCGCCGAACATCCGCCGAGCCGTCCAGTTGCTGCCTGCCTGTGCCACCACCGGAATCGGGAGCCTGCCGCACACGCAAGTGGAGCTGGGGCTCCAGGCCGCGCTGGCCCTGGACATCCCGTTCCTGCCGCAACTGCCGGTGGGCAAGCCCTCGGAGTTGATGATTCCCGCGGCGCTGGAGGGGCTGCCGGGCCTGGCCTTCGATGAGGAGGGCCTGTGTACGGTGGACCTCGCGGCCTGGCAGGCGGGGCGCGCGGCCTTCGAGGCGCGGCTGGAGGCCGCGTTCCAGTCCGGCCAGTTCGAGGCCTTCGAACCCTCACCCGAGGCATGCCGGGCGTGGCGGCCCTTCCTGTGGGAGGTGGAGACGCGGAAGCTGGCCTTCGCGAAGGCGCAGCTCGCGGGCCCCTTCACGGTGCGCTCGGTGGCGCGCACCACCGACGGACAGCCCGCGCTGGAGGTGCCGGGCCTGGATGAAGCGATGTACCGGCTGACGCTGGCGCGCTCACTGGCCATGGTGAAGGCGCTTCGCCGCGCGGGCACCACGCCGCTGTTCTACCTGGACGAGCCCGGGCTCTATGCGCTCCAGCGGACGAATCCCCGGCACCTGATTGCCATGCAGGAGCTGAAGCTGCTGGTGGTGGCCTTGCAGCGCGAAGGCGCGCTGGTGGGCCTGCACTGCTGCGGCAACACGGACTGGGCCGCGTTGCTGGATGTCCAGCCGGACCTGCTCTCCCTGGACGTGCGTCTGTCATTGGACGCGATGGTGGAGGCGGGCGCCGCGCTGGAGCGTTTCCTCGGCGCGGGCGCGACGTTGAGCCTGGGCATCATCCCCACGGACCTGGCGTCCACCTATGAAGTGGGAGAGCTGGTGGACTCGGTGGAGGCCACGCTGAAGGCGGCGCTGCCTCGCGGCTTCACCTTCGCGCAGGTGGTGTCCACGGTGGTGCTGACGCCCGCGTGTGGACTGGCGATGCGCTCGGTCATCGACGCGGAGCGCATCCTGGAGGAGCTCAAGGTGGCGCAGCGGCGGCTCCGGAGCGCGCTCTCCGCCGAGCGTCCCTCCGTTGACACCGTGAATCCCCACTGAGCGGGCTCATCCCCCCGCGCTGAAGGATTCCCTGCCCAGGGGCATGGGCCGCCGCGATGCATATCTTGTCGCGGGGGTTCATGCGCCCATGTTGGAGCAGCGTATCGGGACATGGTTGGAGTTGCAGGACGCGCTCTTCGCCGGGTCGTGGAGCGAGGTGTTGGGGCGTCACCGCTCCACCTTCGTTTTCCGTGGCATGCCCCAGGTGGCCAACGATTTGTCCACGGCGCTCAACCGCAAGGGCCTGTTCGTGCGCAAGGAGAAGGACCTGCTGAGGGCCTTCCGAAAGTACGCGCGGGGCTACAGCCCGCAGTCCGTGGAGTCACTCTGGGACTGGCTCGCCCTGGCCCAGCATCATGGACTGCCCACGCGGATGCTGGATTGGACCTTCAGCCCCTATGTGGCGCTCCACTTCCTCACCGAGAACCCGGAGCGGTATGGCGAGGACGGCGTGGTGTGGTGCGTGGACTACCGCCAGACGAATCGCCACCTTCCCAGGCGGCTGAAGACACTGCTCCGGCGAGAAGGCGCGGACGTCTTCACGGGGGAGATGCTGGCCATGGCGGCGTCGGACCTCTCTACTTTCGACCACCTCGCGAAGCACCCGTTCGTGCTCTTCCTGGAGCCACCGTCGTTGGATGCCCGCATCGTGAATCAGTTCGCACTCTTCTCGGTGATGAACGGGCCCGAGCTCTGCCTGGACACCTTTCTCGAAGCCCAGGCGGAAGGCGTGCGCAAGCTCATCATTCCCGCCGCGCTCAAGTGGGAGGTGCGCGACAAACTGGACCAGAGCAACATTACCGAGCGCGTGCTCTTCCCTGGCTTCGACGGGCTCAGCCGCTGGCTTCGGCGTTACTACAGCCCACGTGCCTCCGTGTGCGCCGCGGGCGCTCCGGCGGGGCGCCCGCGGCGGCGTGTGGCGAAGTGAGTCGGCCTGGCGGCTACACGACGGCGGACTGTCATTGACGGCCGAGCCGAAGCTCTCGCTCGGCCTGAAACCAGTCCTGCTCGGAGTTGCCGTGCGTACCGCCCCGGGCCAGGAAGATTTCGTAGGCCCGGCGGGCAAGCTGCTCGTTGGTGGGGCCGGGGCGCGACTCCGGAGCCCGAGGCTTGGTTGGGGCCGGGGGGGCAGGCGGCTTGCTCGAAGACGGCCCCGTCTGCTTGTTGGCGGTGTGGCGTGCCATGCTCGGATTCCTCCGGTGGAAAGAGTCCGCGGAGATTGGGGCGCGTCGATGCTGAAAGAAACCGGCATGCGGGGGCCGGGGTTGTCAGTGCGACAGGAGGACTGCCTCTGTGTCGAGCGACGGACAGCGGGACGTGCGGGGTCGGCGTCGAAGCGCTCAACCGCCTGACAGCACGCTCGCCCCAAGCACGACGTCGAGCGCTCGCTGCATCGCGGTGCTCATGCCGAGGTCCCCCGCATCAGCAGGGGAGCACCAGCGAAGCTCCTGGAAGGCGGGTGTGCTCGTGGGCCGGCGAGGACCGGAGACGCGCAGCAGCCGCAGCGAGAGGTCACGGTGGGTGAGCTGCCGCTTCACGGTGCCCAGCGCGCCTTCCAACGTCACGTCGACGCCCAGCGCGGCGGCGAGCCGGGCGCGGGCTTCGCTGTCCGGTGCGTCGTCGGCGATTTCGGCGGCCGGCAGCTCCCATAGGCCTCCGAAGAGCCCGGCGTCCGCGCGGCGGGCGAAGAGGAGGGTGCCAGCATGGGGCCACACGGCGACGGCCAGCGTCAGCTTCTTGGGCGTGGCTCGCACCTTGGCGGGGGGCAGCTCGTCCACGCGGCCCTTGCGGAAGGCGACACAGGCTCCGCGCACGGGGCACAGCAGGCACAGCGGGTTCTCTGGCCGGCACGTGGTTGCGCCGTGCTCCATGAGGGCCTGATTGAAGTCACCGGGCCGCTCGCCCTTCACCAGCGCGGTGGCGAGTGCCCACAGTGTGGCTTCTCGCTGGCGGTCTCCTGGAGCGCCTTCGACCTCGAAGATGCGAGAGAAGACGCGCGCGACGTTGCCGTCCACCAGCGGCGCTTCTTCGCCAAAGGCGATGGAGGCCACCGCGCCTGCGGTGTAGCGGCCGAAGCCGGGCAGTTCGAGCAGCTCCGCGGCGGCGGACGGCAGGGTGCCGCCGAAGCGCGCGACGACTTCCTGTGCGGCGCGGTGCAGGTTGCGGGCGCGGCTGTAGTAGCCCAGGCCCTTCCAGCCCGCGAGCACGTCATCCAGCGGCGCCGAGGCCAACGCGCGCGCCGTGGGGAATCGCGCGAGGAACCGCTCCCAGTAGGGAATCACCGTCGACACCTGGGTCTGCTGGAGCATGACTTCGCTCAGCCAGATGGCATACGGGTCCCGGGTGCGGCGCCAGGGCAGGTCGCGCTTGTTCCGGTCGTACCAGTCCAGCAGCGGCCCACGCACGCTGGCGAGGTGCGCCGGAGCGGGGGGGACAGTGGCCGCGGGCGGCGCGGAAGGAGGACGCCCGGCGCGAGTCTGCCGGGCTGGCGCTTCCTCGGGTGATGCCGCGGCCGTGACGGCAGCTCGCGTCTTCGTGGCGATGCTTTCGCGCGGCACCTGCACGTCCTCGATGGCGGGCTTCGAGCGAGTCTTGGATGCGGCACCGCCGGACGTTGAAGCAGAAGGCTTCGTGCGGGGGACACGGGGACTGCGGGAGGTCATGCGTCCTTCTTCTTCGAAGCCACCGCCATGCGGCGGGCGACACGGTCGAACAGGGAGGGCACCCACCGGTTGGCCACCACCATCACCCGGCCGGGCAGCGTGAGCACGGTGTCGCGCCGTCCACTCCGGCTCGCACGAACCATCGCGTCGGCGACTTCTTCCGCGGACATGGCCTTCAGCGGGATGGCGTCCTGTCGCCAGCCCTCCGCATGGAGGCGGTTCTCCCGGAAGTCGCTTTCGGTGAAGCCGGGCGACACGAGCAGCACCTGGATGCCCTCGGCGGCCAGCTCCGCGCGCAGCGACTCCGTCATTGCATTCACCGCGGCCTTGGACGCGCAGTAGCCGCCCAGCAGCGGCAGTCCCCGGTGGCCCAGCACGGAGCTGACGTTGACCACCTGCGCGCCACGCCGCTTGCGCAACAGCGGCAGTGCCTCGCGCGTCATCCGCCATAGACTGAAGACGTTCAGCTCGAAGACCTGCCGGAGTTGCTCCTCCCCAACGCCCTCCAGCGGTCCGTAGAGTCCCTGGCCCGCGTTGTTGACGAGCACATCCAGCCCACCGAAGGCAGCATCCGTCTCGCGCACCAGCCGCGTCACGTCGTCGCCCACCGTGACGTCGCACCGCACCGGCAGTGCCCTCACGCCCAGTGACGCCACTTCACGGGCTGCGTCCTCGAGCTCGGGAAGCCGGCGCGCGGCCAGGACGACATCCGCGCCCGCGGCGGCGTAGGCCCTCGCCGCCGCCCTGCCAATGCCTCCGGAAGCCCCCGTGATGAGGACCACCCGGCCCTTGAAGGGTTGGGTCTTCATGCCGACGCGCACCATACCTTCCCGGTTGCCTGGGGGGACTGTCTTTCAGCGACCAGCGGGGGCCTGTTTCCTCGCCTGTTCCCCTTCTGGTGGAGCGGGCGAACGCCTAGGATGCGCGCCTTCATGCGGCGCCCCCCTCTCAGCAACGACTTCTCCTGGTCCAAGAGCCGCCACGAGAAGTTCTCCGAGTGCCTTCGCGCGTACTACCTCTACTACTACCGCTCCTGGGGCGGCTGGGAGGCGAGCGCGCCCAAGGACGTACGCGAGCTCTACGTGCTGAAGAAGCTGGGCAACCGCTACACGTGGGCCGGCAGCGTGGTGCACGAGAGCATCAAGGACGTGCTGTTGGACTGGCGCGCGGGCCGCGAGGTGGACCCGGCGGCGGTGGAGGCGCGCACGCGCAAGCTGATGCAGGACGACTTCCGGCACTCGCGCTCGAAGAACTACTGGTCGCAGAAGTACCGCAAGCAGTTCACCGGTCTGGTGGAGCACGAGTACGCCGAAGCCGTGCCGGACGAGGCGTGGAAGCAGAACTGGGAGACGGTGCGCTCCGCGCTGTCGTGGTTCTTCTCCTCGCGCTGGAAGGACCTGGCGCACAGCCTCAAGCCCGAGCAGTGGCTGGAGGTGGACGCGGGCTTCGACTTCGCCCACTTCACGATGGACGGCCTCAAGGTCTTCGCAATTCCCGACCTGGCCTTCGTGGATGCGGACGGCACGCCGGTGGTGGTGGACTGGAAGACGGGCAAGTCGCGCGACGGGTACGACGAGCAGGTGCTCGGTTACGCGCTCTACGTGGCCCAGCGCTACCGCTTCCCGGTGGAGAAGGTGCGCGCCTCGCTCGTGTACCTCAACGAGGGCAAGGAGCAGGACGTCACGGTGGACCCGGAGGCCATGGCCTCCTTCCACCGGCACTTCGAGCAGAGTGTGGCGAAGATGCGCTCGCTGCTGAAGGACCCGGCCACCAACACGCCGCTGGACGCGTCCGCGTTTCCGCCCACGGAGTCGCTGACGTCCTGCGCGCGGTGTGTCTTCCGCCGTCCCTGCGGACGTGAGGGCGCCGCGGCCGAAGTGCCCCAACCGCAGCAGGTGGTCTGAGCGCCTAGCGCGCCGACGCGAGCCGCCGCACCACCACGCCCGCCGCGTTCATCCCGAAGCAGGACGTGACGAAGGCCACGCTGCCGTCAATCTGCGTGCGGTGGTCGCAGGTGTGGAACTCGTTGTCCTGCGGGCACACGCACAGGAAGCCGTCGGTGGCGTCGTCGTACTGGAGCGTCACCGGCAGCCGCCGCGCTTCGATGGAGTACACGGCGGTGATGCCCGTGTGCTTGTCCGTCTCCACCGCGTACTTGCGCTTGAGCAGCTTGCGGATGTCCTTGGCGAAGGGGTCCATGTGCGTCTCGGACAGGTCCTCCACGCGGATGGCGGTGGGGTCCAACCGGCCCGCGGCGCCCATGGAGCTGACCACCGGCACGCCCAGCGTCACGCAGCGGTGCAGCAGGTGCAGCTTCGCCTTCACGTTGTCGATGGCGTCCACGACGAAGTCGTACTGGCCCGGCTGGAGCATCTGCTCGGCCACGTCCGCGCGGTAGAACTCGCGCACCGCCTCCACCTTCGCCGCCGGATTGATTTCCTGGCAGCGCTGCGCCATCAGCTCCGCCTTGGGCTTGCCCACGGCCTTCACCGTCGCGTGGAGCTGGCGGTTGGTGTTGGTGACGCACACGTCGTCATGGTCCACCAGCGTCAGGTGGCCAATGCCGCTGCGCACCAGGCCCTCCGCCGCGAAGCTGCCCACGCCGCCCAGGCCGAACACCACCACGCGCGCGTTGGCCAGCCGCTCCATCGCGGAGTCGCCCAGCAGGCGGCCGGTCCGGTCGAAGCGCCGGGAGAGCTTGAAGGGACGGGCGAGCGAGTCCGGGGCGGTGGGCGGAGTCTCAGGGGCAGGGGCGGGGAGCGGCTGCGGGTTCATGGCGGTCCTCTATAACGCGACCGCTCGCCTACCGCGAAGGCGCAGGGAAAGCTTCCCGGAAGAAGCGGCGGGCATTCTCGGTCGTCTGCCGGGCGACCTCCTCGACGGGCTCCCCTCGGACGTGGGCCATGCCCTCCAGGATGTGGGGAAGGTAGCCCGGCTCGGAGCGCGTCCCCCGGTGGGGCGTGGGGGCCTGGTCCGGGGCGTCCGTCTCCGCCATCAGCCGGTCCAGGGGGATGGCCCGGAGCGCATCCAGGGGCTTGCGGGCCCCCGCCCAGGTGACGGGGCCCGCGAAGGAGAAGTGGCAGCCCTTCTGGAGATAGAAGCGCGCCAGCTCCACGCCGCCGCTGTAGCTGTGCATGAGCAGGCCGGCCTCGGGGAGGGGCTCCTCCTTCAGCAGTTCGATGAGGGCCGGGTGCAGCCGGTGACAGTGCATCAGCACGGGCAGGCCGTGCTTGCGCGCCAGCGCGAGGTGTCGCTTCAGCACCGTCACCTGCCGTTCCAGCGGCGCGCCCGGAAGGCTGGGGCCGTCCAATCCGCACTCACCCACGGCCGCCGCGCCGCCCTTCGCGAGCAGCGCGTCCAGGTGTTCGAGCACGGCGTCGTCCTCTTCCGGGGGCATGTCGGGGAGGAGCTGCGGGTGGATGCCCAGGCCCACCTGAAGGCGGGCATCCTGGCGGGACATCTCCAGCAAGGGCTCCCAGTCATGCGGGCCCACGCCAGGGATGACGATGCCGTGGAGGCCCGCGGCCCATGCGCGTGAGAGGACTTCATTCCTGTCGGCGTCGAAGCGGGACGCATCCAGGTGGCAATGGGTGTCTATCATTGAGCAGGCAGCTCCCTTGGGCCGTTCATTCAGGAACACGCTGCGTGCTCCTGCGCATCCGGGTAAGCGCGCCCGGAAAGGCTGACGGTATACGCGCCCTCTATTCTCCGGAGGGTTTCCATGACCAAGCGTGTCGTTATCAGCGCGCTGTGTGGCGTGCTGCTGGTGCTGTTGACGGGGTGCGGTGACGAGTGTGTCGATGCATTCGACTGCCGCAGCGACAACGGGCCACCCCCGGCGGGGAAGGATTGGACGTGCCGCTCGGGCAACTGTGAGCTGCGCGATGTCCAGCGGCCGCCCGAGGAGGACGCTGGGACGGAAGAGGACGCCGGCACCGAGGAAGACGCTGGCACCGAAGCGGACGCGGGCACTGAAGTGGACGCCGGCACGGGCGACGACGGTGGCGTGGTCGTCATTGGCACGGGGGCCAAGGGCGAGGCTTGCACCGCGTCCTCCGACTGCGCCGCGGGCCTGCGTTGTGAGGGCACGACCGAGGCCATGACGTGTCAGGCGCTGCACGTCGCCTTCACGGCCATGGACGACACCGACGAAATGGCTGCGGTGGTGACGCGCTTTGATGAGCCGGAGCCCACGCGGCTGTCGGACGCCGCAGAGAACAGCCTCTACCCGCGCTGGAACCCGGCCGGCAACCGGATTGCCTTCGTCCAGGGCGCCACCGAGACGGGCAGCTCGACGGGGAACCTGGCCGGTGAGCTGGTGGCGCGCGACGTGCCGCTGGTGGCGGGCACGCCCACGATGCTCGCCAACGGCACCACGGGCAGCACCGAGGGCTTCCTCTACCTGGAGTGGGAGCCGGGTGATTCTCTCCTGTACGTGCGCCGCGATGGCGACAGCATCTCCGGCATCTCCCGCGTCCCGGCAGAGGGCGGCAAGGTGGAGCAGGTCACAGCGTTGGGTTCCTCCCCGGCCTGGCGCAATGGCAACACGTTCGCGTTCAGCACCGCCACCGTCGGCATCTCCACGGACACCGTGGGTGGCGGCGCGCCCAAGCCGCTGGCCATCGCGGGCCCCACGGCGGAGCAGCCGCACTACAACCGCGTCAATGACCAGCTCCTGTTCCTCCGTCCGGATGACTCGCGGCCGGTGGGGCTGAACACCGCGCTCTACATCGTCCCCGTGAGCGGCGCCGCCGTGCAGACAATTGCCGAGTTCAGCACGGCGGCCGTCGAGGGTGGCTCGGTGGATTCCTACATCGCCAACCCCACCTGGGCGCGGGATGGCAGCTGGGTGGCGTACGTGCGCGCCTACTTCTTCAACCCCACCACGGGTGAGCCGGAGCTCTGCGGCGCCGGCACCTCGCCCTGCGCCGGCGACCCGGGCAACATCATCTTCCTGCGCCGCATCAACCCGGCGGACGGCGCCCCGGTGGGGGATGAGGTCAGCTTCGCCGAGGGCGCCACGCTCCCGTCGTTCTCTCCGGATGGCCACTACGTGGCCTACATCCAGGCGGGGCAGCTCTACGTCCAGCAGATTGACCCGGCGGCGGGCGCGAAGGTGGGTGACCCCATCGTCCACCCGCTGGGGGACTACACCCTCCAGACGTCGCGCGGCGATGACCACCGCCCGCGCTGGCAGCCCCGGTAGCCCCAGGCCGTTGACGGCGTGAAGTCCCAGGCCCGCGTCTCCCCAGGGGACGCGGGCCTTCGTCGCTTCCGGGATGGCGCGCGGCGCCTTGTCTCGGCGTGAGATGCGGCATAGGGAGGGGCGCGCGGGCCCACCCTTGGGCCCGTCCACCGGAGGACCCGCATGAGGCGCTTTCTTGTTCCTGGCTTCCTGCTCTTCACCGCCTGCGCCACCGTGCCGGCTCACAGCCTGGACGAGGGCAGTGGTGGCGCCGTGGCCGAGGAGCCACAGCCGCTGGCCGCACCTGTGCGCCTGGAGACACGCTCCGGCAGCTTCCTGGTGCACCCGAACAACGCGGAAGACTTCGAGAAGCTGCTCGCGGGAGAACCCACGCGGCAGCGCTACAACGCTGGCATCCTGATGGCGGGAGACTGACGTCCACGCCGCCGCGGGGGCAGACGCGCGCGCCACGCCGGCCGAGACAGGGACGGAGGGCTCAGCCTTCCACGACGATGCGGCGCCCCAGCGCCCGGGTCATCTGCGGCGAGGTGAGCTGGGCCAGCACGTCCACCAGCTCCCCGCCGGAGGTCTCGAAGGCCGCCGCGATGACCTCGCCCACCGTCAGGTGGACCTTGCCCGCCGCCGCCCGGGCCCGCTGGGCCGTTCGCCGGAGCGCGGGCATCACCCGCCGGCCCTGCCTGGGAACCGCGCCACTTCTACGAGTCGTCCGCTTGCCCATGGGTTCCTCCCACCGCACCGTGCTACGCGGGTGAGTACACCGTGGGTCTGACACATGCAGTTGAGGTGCCAGCGGCCTGACTACCTGGCCGGTGGGACAATACCCCTCATTTCCCAGGCAGAAAGCGGGGTTAAGCAGATAGTCAGCTCACTGGGTTCACGGTGCTGCCCGGGTATGAATCGTTTCATCGAGCGTTTTCGTTCACTCTGAGCGCAATCTCGACGTTTCGTTCAACGGCCCCGTTTCGTCACGTGGCTTACAATTCTTGGCACCTAGGTCCAATCTGACCTCGATGTCAGAGTCGAGCCTTCCCGCAGAAGTCCGTCTTTCCGGGCGGAAAGCCAGAACATCCTGACACGAATGTCGTGGCCTCGTGGGCGGCGCGGGCAGTGCGGTATACGCCGGGGGCATGCCCCAGACTCTCTGTCCGAACTGCGGCCACAGCCCCATTCCGCGCGGTGCCAGAGCGTGCCCCTCGTGCGGGGAGCCGTTCGACCATCTCCAGTCCCACAAGAAGGTTGGCCGGATGCGGTTGGACCGGCCCATGGTGGAGGCGGACGACGACGCCACGGTGTTCGGCGGGGACCTTGTCACCAGCGCGGTGTCCGCCCATCCGGGCCCTGCTGCGGGGGTGTTGCTGGCGAGCGCCGCGGCCTGGTTCGTCCGCGCCGCGGGCCTGTTGGGCTCGCTGGAGGACCCCACGTGGACGTACGGCCTGGTGTGCCTGGGCGCGGTGCTCGCGCTGGTGCTGGTGCTCAACCGCGGCCCCGCGAAGGGGATGGCGCAGTTGGGCGTGGTGGTGCAACTGCTGGCCACGGGCTGGTTGGCGCGCGAGGCACCGCTGGCCCCCGTCCACGTGGCCTACTTCATCCTCGGGGTGCTCGCGCTGGTCATGGTGGTGGGCGAGCCGGGGCCCATGCGGCGCTACCTGGGGTTGGGTTTGGGGCTGGGGGCGGCGGTCGCCTCCGCGGGGTTGCTGGCGCTCCCCATCGCGGGGACGTCGGGCGCGGGTGTGCGTCAGTCCCTGGTGGGCAGCGAGCTGGGGTATCGGCTGGAGCTGCCCGCGGGGTGGGGACAGCTGACGCGCGAGCAGCTCGCACCGCACCTGGTGCTGCCCGCGTCCACCCTGCAGGGCGGCGGCGTGGGCTTCGGCGACATGGCGCAGGGGCGTTATGGCCTGCTCTGGGTGGAGCGCGGCACGGGCAAGGCGGCGGCCGTGGGGTGCAAGGGGTTACTCCAGGCGCTGGGCGGCACGTTGGGTGAGGCGGTGTCACTTCCCGCGCCTCCGGCGTTGGGGAGCAAGGCCACCGTGCATCCGCTGCGCACGCCGGGTGGCGCGGGAGGCACGCTGGCGTGCGGGGTGCTGGCGGACGGGCGGCTCGTGGGGCTGGCGGTGGTGGCTGCCCAGGCGAGTGGCGGCGCGGACGAGGTGGCCTTCACGACGGTGGGCGCGGGACTCGCGTTGCAGTAAGGGGCTCATCGCCATGAACGTCCAGGTCCTCTTTCACGACAGCTGCTTCGACGGCGCCGCGAGCGCGGCCGTGTTCTCCCGCTTCTACCGGGAGCGCATCCGTCCGGAGGCGGCCTTCCGGTACCTCGGTTTGAACCACAAGCCGGGCGCCGAGGGCATCGATCCGGCCGTGTTCACCGGCGAGGAGAATGTCATCGTCGACTTCCGCTACAGCCAGGACGCGCGGCTTACCTGGTGGTTCGACCACCACGCCTCCGCCTTCCAGCAGCCGGGGGACGAGGCGCACTTCCGCGCGGACACCAGCGGGCGCAAGTTCCACGACGCGCACCGCAAGAGTTGCACGAAGTACCTGGCGGACGTGGCCCGGGAGCGCTTCGGCTGGGATGCGTCGCCCCTGGCGGACCTCATCCACTGGGCGGAAATCATCGATGGGGCCCAGTTCCCCTCGCCGCAGATGGCGGTGGCGCTGGAGGAGCCCGCGCTGCGCATCATGACGGTGCTGGAGGCCAACAAGGACCCGGGCCTCATCCCCGAGGTCATCCGCCGCATGCAGTCCGAGTCGCTGGCGGACATCGCCGCCTCGCCGCTCATCGCCACGCCGTTGGCGCCGCTGCTGGCGCGCCACCAGTCGAACATCGAGCTGGTGCGTGCCCGGGCGCGCTACGAGCGCGGCGTCGTCTTCTTCGACCTGGTGGACGAGGGCGTGGACAGCCTCAACAAGTTCATCGCCTATGCCCTCTACCCGGACGCGCGCTACACGCTGTGGGTGGGGAAGGGCGCCTCGCGGGCCAAGGTGTCCATCGGCTCCAACCCGTGGAAGCCGGAGCTGCGGCGGCACGATTTGTCCGCCATCGCGGGGCGCTACGGCGGCGGCGGACACCCGGTGGTGGCCGCGGTGAGCTTCAAGGCGGACCAGGCCGACAAGGCGCGCGCCGCCTACGCGGAGATTCTCGCGGAGCTGTCCTCCGACGCGTGACGGCGCGGGCGTCAGCGGCGCTCAGAAGAACCGGAAGCCCGCCTCCCGCAGCAGTCGCACCACCGTCACCATGGGCAGGCCCTGCACGTTGGAGCGGTCGCCGTCGAGCCGCTCCAACAGGGCCTGTCCGGCGTCCTCCACGCGGTAGCTGCCGCAGCAGCCCTCCCATTCGTTCAGGTCGAGGTATCGCTCCAGCTCCTCCTCCTTCACCGGGTAGAAGGTCAGCCGGGCCGTCTCCACTGCTTCGAGCACCTTGCCTCCGGGGCCCACCAGGCACACCCCGGTGTGGATGGCGTGGGTGTTGCCCACCAGCTTGCGCAGTTGCTCGCGCGCCGCGTTCCGGTCCACGGGCTTGGAGAGGACTTCGCCCGCCACCTCGACGAGCTGGTCCGCGCCCAGCACCCAGGCCTCCGGGTGCCGCTGATGCACCGCGCGGGCCTTGCGTGACGCGAGCTCCCGCACGGCCTCCGTCACCGACAGGTGTGGGGCTACGAGCTCGTCCACGCCGGGGGCCTCGGCGCGGTAGGGCAGCCTCAGTCCATCCATCAGGGCCCGCCGGGCGCTCGACGTGGAGGCCAGAATCAATTCGCTCATGGGATGGGCAACCTAGTGCAGTGCGGGGCGGGTGGGTGTCCGGTCGCGTCAGCAAGCGGGCGTGCACGTCTCGGCTTCCCGGCCACGGGGTGATGCCGTACCCTAGCGGCCCATGTCGCGGCGCGGTCTGCTCGCCTTCTGTCTCCTCATCGCTGCCTGCAAGCGCGGCCCTCCGGCCTCTGAAGCGCCGGACGCGTCCTGTCCGGCCGTGCCCGCCCTCAGCGCGCCTGGCGCCGGGGCGCCCACCGCCAGCGTGCGTCCCGCACCGCCCCTGGAGGACGCCACTCACCGGATGCAGCCGCTGGCCGTGTGCCGCTCGGACGGCGCCGCCCCGTTGGATGCGTCGCGCCGCTACTTCGAGGACGGCCGCTTCGAGGAATCACTGTCCTGCGCCGCCCAGGCCGCCGCGCTGGAGCCGGACCTGGCCGCCGCCCACGCGGAGCGCGGCGTGGCGCTGGCCGCCCTGGGCCGCGAGACAGAGGCGCAGCTCGCCTACGCGCGGGCGCTCGCCATCGACCCAGGGGACCCGTCCGCGCTTCTGGGCTCGGCGCACCTGTACGCCGTGCAGCTGCCCTCCACCCGGGAGCGGGACGAGCTGGGCGCCCTCTACGCCGAGCGCGGCCTGTCCCAGCCCAACACGCCCCCGGAGCTGATTCCGCACCTCGCGCTGGTGGCCGCCATGGCCTTCAACGATTTGGGGCAGGCGGAGTCCTCGCTGGCGCACTCGGCCATCGTCCTCGCGCGCAACCCCGGCAGCCGCGAGGCCCTCTACGAGCGCGCCCTGGCCCTCTTCGAGCTGTGCCGCTTCCGCGAGGCCCGCACCGCCTTCACCAGCCTCGTCGACGACCCGGAGCGGGCCGCGCACGCCCATCACCACCTGGGGCTCCTGCTGGAGCGCGAGGGCAAGTGGAAGCAGGCGCAGGGCCACTTCGACAAGGCGCGCACGCTGGCGCCGGACGACTTCCCCGAGCCGCCGCTGCCCGCGGAGGAGGACTTCCGCGCAGAGGTGGAGAGGGCCGTCGCCGAGCTGCCCACGGACATGCGCGGGGACTTGGACGGCGTGCCCGTCACGGCGGAGGAACTGCCCGCGGACGCGGACCTGCTGGCCAACCAGCCGCCGCTGTCGCCCACGATTCTCGGGCTCTTCCGGGGCCCTCCGCTGGCTGAGCCCTGTGATGGCTCCGAGGTGCCGTGCCGCTCCGTGGTGCTCTACCGCCGCAACCTGGCGCGCGCCGTCCGGACGCCTGAGGAACTTCGCGAGCAGATCCGCGTGACGTTGCTGCACGAAATCGGGCACCTTCGCGGCGAGGACGACGAAGAACTGGCCGCTCGCGGCCTGGAGTGAGCCTGATGCCCCCCCATGCAGCCCTGCCCGTCGCGCGCGTCACCCCAAAGGGGGCGCGCTCGCTGCGGCACTTCAATCCCTGGGTGTACCGCACCGAAATCGCCGCCCCGCCCGACGTGAAGGGCGCCGGCGCCGTGGTGCTGGTGGTGGACTCCCAGGGCAATCCCATTGGCCAGGCGCTCTACGCTCGCCGCTCGCCCCTGGCGCTGCGCCTGCTGACGCGCAAGGGGCCCGCCGAGGAGCCGGTGGACGACGCCTTCTTCCGCCGCCGCCTGGAGGCCGCCCTGGCGCGCCGGGCATTCCTGTCCGGCCGTGACGGGCTGCGGCTGGTGCACGGCGAGGCGGACCAGCTCCCGGGCCTCTTCGTGGACCGCTACGGAAAGGGCCTCACGCTCCAGACGCTCTCCGAGGGCATGGATGCGCGCAAGGAGACGCTGGCGAAGATGCTGGTGGAGCTCACCGGCGCCACCCACGTCATGTGCCGGGACGACGCCTCCGGCCGTGACTTCGAGGGCCTGTCCCGCGAGGCGCGCCTGCTGCACGGCGAGGGCGCCGCGCGCTTCACCTACCACGAGGGGGAGAACCGCTTCGAGGTCGACCTCCAGGGCGACATGAAGACGGGCGCCTTCCTGGACCAGGTGGACAACCACCTGCGGGCCGGGGAGCTGGCGCGCGGCGACGCGCTGGACCTCTTCAGCTACCACGGCGGCTTCGCGCTCTCGCTGTCACGCACCTGCACGTCCGTGCTGGCGGTGGAGCAGGACGAGAAGGCCGCCGCGCGCGCCAAGGCCAACGCCGAGGCCAACGGCCGCGCCAACGTCACCGTGGAGAACGCCAACGCCTTCGACGTGCTGCGCCGCTTCGACACCAGCGGGCGCCGCTTCGACACCGTGGTGTTGGACCCGCCCGGACTGGCCAAGCGCCGTGAGGGCCTGGCCACCGCGCTGCGCGCCTACCACGAGCTGAACCTGCGCGCCTTCCGCTGCCTCAAGCCGGACGGGCTGCTCGTCACCTGCTCCTGCTCCGGCAAGCTGGACCGCGCCGCCTTCGAGGAGATGGTGCTGGCGGCCGCCGCGGATGCGAAGCGGCCGGTGCAGATTCTGGAGCGGCGGGGCGCGGGGCTGGACCACCCGGTGCTGGCCGGGCTGCCGGAGACGGAGTACCTGAAGGCCCTCTACGTGCGCGCCCTCTAGCGAGCGAAGGGGAGGGGCTGGGGCCTATGGAATCCCCAGCTCCTTGCGCAGCCGGCCCACGACCTTGAAGTACTCCGTCCGTGGGAAGGGCACGTTGAGGATGTGGAAGTCCTTCTTCGCCAGGCCCACGCAGCCGAAGCAGTAGTTGCAGTCCTGCAGGTTGCGGCACAGCACCAGGTACGCGCTGGTGGAGCAGTTTTCGCTCTGGACGCAGTACGCGCAGGCGTTGCAGCTCTTGCAGTCCACGCAGTGCGAGCAGTTGTTGCACAGCTCGCATCGGGTGCAGTGCGTGCACGTGAAGCAGCTGTCGCAGTCCTTGCAGAACATGCAGTTGGCGCAGCGCTGACAGCCCTCGCACGCGTAGGAGCCGGGGTTGCCCGGGTCGGACGCGAAGCTCTTGGCCAGCTTCTGGAACTGATCCAGGAACTCCCGCTTGCCCAGGGTGGACACCAGCTCCCGCGCCGCCTTCTCCTGCGCGACCAGGTCCGCCTTATCGGGCCGCGTTCCTTTGTCCTTCACCACCTGGGACACTCCTTCATCAGTTCGGACCGGGCCTCAGGCGAGCCAGTCCCGCAAGGTCGATGCCGCGCGCCACCCGGCGCACCTCCACCGTACCCGGAAATCCCCGGCTGGTGACGGCAACCACGTAGCGCCCCCCCACAAGGAGGTTCGCTTCGGCCACGGACTCCTCCGCGTCGTACCGCACGAAGCCCACGGCGTCGTCCAGGTGGATGGGGGCGGACGGGTCACTGGCCGCCTTGCCCCGGGAGCGGTCGGCGGCCTCCTGGATGGCCTTGCCAATGCGCTCGCCCATGGTGGTGTCCACGATGCGCACCTTCACCTCGCGTCCCTCACCTCGGGTGTAGAGCCGCTCGGCCTCGGAGACGGACACCTCGCCGTACTTCCCGGTGGAGCCCTGGGTGTGCGCCACCGTGAAGCCGTCCAGCCGTTCTGGAAGGAAGGGCGCCAGTTGCTTGAAGTACACGCAGGGCGCGTTCTCCGCCGACACCTCGGGTGTCACCTCCGGGGACGAGCCGGACTCGCCGAGGCATCCCGTGCCCAGGACGAATGCGAGAACAGCGCCAGAGCGCCTGGGGAAAAAAGAGTCGCGCACGAACGAATCAAAGGGTATCCCCGCCCCGCGCGCAATGGACCTCTCGAAGCTCAATCCTCCGCAGCGCGAGGCCGTGGTCACCATCGAGGGACCGCTGCTCGTGCTGGCAGGCGCTGGCAGCGGCAAGACTCGCGTCATCACCCACCGCATCGTCCACCTGCTCAACGAGCGGCCGGGCCTCATCATGGCCCGCAACATCCTGGCGGTGACCTTCACCAACAAGGCCGCCACGGAGATGAAGGAGCGCCTGGTCCACATGGCGGGACCTCGGGCGCAGGGCGTGCTGGTGTGCACCTTCCACGCCTTTGGCGCGGAGATGCTCCGCGAGGACATCCACCGGCTGGGTTGGCCCAAGAAGTTCGCCATCGCCGACATGGGCGACCAACTGGCCAACATCCGGCGCGCCATGCGCGAGCACAAGATCGACGACCGCTCGTTCGACGCGCGCAAGGTGCTCAACCTCATCTCCAAGGCGAAGAACTCCGGCAAGGCGCCGGAGCCCAAGCCGGAGGGGATTGGGGATGATTACGACCTCATCACCCACATGGTGTACCCGGACTATCAGCTGTCGCTGAAGGCGCAGGGGTCGGTGGACTTCGACGACCTGCTGCTGCTGCCCGCGCGCCTGTTGCGCGAGCATCCGGACCTCTACGAGAAGTACACCAAGCGCTTCCGCTACCTGCTGGTGGACGAGTTCCAGGACACCAACACCGCGCAGCTGGAGCTGCTGAAGCTGCTGGCGGGCCGCTCCCGCAACGTGTGCGCGGTGGGTGACGACGACCAGTGCATCTATTCGTGGCGCGGCGCGGAGGTGCGCAACATCCTCGACTTCGACCGCCTCTTCCCGGGAGGGAAGGAGGTCCGGTTGGAGCAGAACTACCGCTCCGTCCAGACGGTCCTGGACGCGGCCAACGCCGTCATCGCCAAGAACCCAGAGCGCAAGGCCAAGCAGATGTGGACCGACCGCACAGGGGGCACGAAGGTGAAGGTGGTGACGTGTCCCAATGACGAAGAGGAGGCCCGCTTCGTCGCGCACGAAATCCAGAAGCACATGGCCCTGGGCATCTCCGCGGACGACATCGCCGTGCTCTACCGGACCAACGGCCAGTCCCGCCCCATCGAGGAGACGCTGCGGGAGAAGAACATCGGCTACGAGGTGGTGGGCGGCAGCGAGTTCTTCGACCGGCGCGAGGTGAAGGACGTCATCGCGTACTTCAAGGTCATCGTGAACAAGCTGGACGAAATCTCGCTCCTGCGCATCGTCAACGTGCCCTCGCGCGGCATTGGCGACGTGACGATGGAGCGACTGAACGTCCACGCGCGGGGCGAGGGCGTCACGCTGTGGACGGTGATGAAGAAGGCCGCCGACTACGAGGACCTGCCGCCGGGGGCCGGGGCCCGGGTGATGGACTTCGTGGACCTGGTGGAGCGCTACCGCGCCGCGTACGAGCACGGCCAGCTGGCCAACGTGACGCGCAAGCTGCTGGAGGAGATTGGCTTCCGCGAGGCCACCCGCGCCCACGCGACCAGCGCCACCGCCGCGGACAAGAAGCTGAAGGGCGTGGACGGCGTCCTCAACTCGCTGGAGAACTTCGAGAAGCGCGAGGGCCCCAAGGCCAGCCTGCCGACGTACCTCAACCGCCTGAGCCTGGACACCCGGCAGGAGGAGGAGGAGGTGCCGGGCGCCAACCGCCGCGTCACCCTGATGACGGTGCACGCCTCCAAGGGCCTGGAGTACCGGCTCGTCTTCTTCATCGGCATGGAGGAGGACCTGATGCCCCACGGAGGCATGCAGGGCGAGGCGCAGAACCTCGAGGAGGAGCGGCGCCTCTGCTACGTGGGCATCACCCGCGCCAAGGAGGTCCTCTACCTCACCCGCGCGGCCACCCGCGTGAAGCGCGGCAAGGAGGTGCCCCGCACGCCTTCGCGCTTCCTGGAGGACCTGCCTCCGGAGGTGATTGAGATAGTGGAGTTGGACGCACCGCGTCAGGGGCCTCCGACCACGGAGGAGAAGAACTTCTTCGCCAACTTGAAGGAGCGCTTCAAGAAACCCGGGATTCCGGGATCGCCTCCGGGTGGCACCGGGCCGTCTGGGGGAGCAGCCAGGTAGGTGCCCGCCTCCTGAAGGGGGCGTTGGGGCGGGGGTGATCGGGGAATCCGGGCGTCTGGTGCGGTGTGACCTTGACTTGATCCGCCACACCCACTAGGACGGTCGGCCTTTCCGGGCCTCCGTGAAGTTTTCACGGTCGACCCGCGGTTGATTAAGCACGAGCAGCGGTCCCTGGAATGCACACGGCGGCCGCGAGAAGTCTGGAGTGCACGAAATGTCGCAGAAGACCTACAGCGCGAAGGCTGGGGACATCAAGCGCCAGTGGCACGTCATCGACGTGTCCGACAAGGTGCTGGGCCGCGCGGCGAGCCAGATTGCCACCCTGCTGAAGGGCAAGCACAAGGCCATCTACACGCCGTCCATTGACACGGGCGACCACGTGGTCGTCATCAACGCCGAAAAGGTGAAGGTGACGGGTACGAAGGAGCAGAACAAGATGTACTACCGGCACCCGCACGCGGGTTTCCCGGGCGCCCTGAAGGTCACCAACCTGGAGAAGCTCCGCCAGCGTCACCCCGAGGACATCATCATCAACGCCGTGCGGCGCATGCTTCCGCGCAACGCGCTGGGCCGCCAGATGATGACGAAGCTGAAGGTCTACGCAGGTGACACGCACCCGCACGCGGCCCAGAAGCCTGCCGCGTTCGAGGTCGAGGCGTAAGGGAGATAACGTCCATGCCCATCCACCAAGAGCTCGGTTTCTACGCCACCGGCCGCCGCAAGGAGGCCACCGCCCGCGTCTGGATTCGTCCTGGCACTGGCCTCGTCACCATCAACGGCCGCGAGCTGAACGAGTACTTCGGCCGTGAGACGTCCAAGATGGTCCTCAACCAGCCCCTCGAGATCCTCGAGCAGAAGGGCAAGGTTGACGTGACGGTCAACGTCAAGGGTGGCGGTCTCTCCGGCCAGGCCGGCGCCATCCGTCACGGCATCGCCCGTGCGCTGTGCTCCTTCAACCCGGAGTTCCGTCCGGCGCTGAAGAAGGCCGGCTTCCTCACCCGCGATGCTCGCGCGGTCGAGCGTAAGAAGTACGGCCAGCCGGGCGCGCGTCGCCGGTTCCAGTTCTCCAAGCGCTAAGCCACTCGCTCGGCAGCTGGGTTGTCCTCACGCGGCGGGGGTCCTCATCCGAGGGCCTCCGCCGATGTGTTTTCGGGGTCCATCACGCCCCATCGCATGCGTGCGCGAGCGTCTGGTAGGATTTGCGCCGCTCATGGAACTCAACGAGATCCTCCAGATCGCCCTGCGCGGCGGTGCCTCCGACATTCATCTCAAGGCAGGCCTGCCGCCCATGTTCCGCGTGGACGGTTCGCTGGTTCCGCTGAAGGACGGCCGCCGCCTCCCTCCCGAGGAGGTGGCGCGCATGGCCTTTGGCATCATGAACGAGTTCCAGAAGGAGAAGTTCAAGGGGAGCAACGAGGTGGACCTGGCCTACGGCGTGCCGGGGCTCGGGCGCTTCCGCGTGAACGTCTTCCAGCAGCGTGGCACCGTGGGCGCCGTGCTGCGTGTCATTCCCTTCAAGGTGATGACCATCCAGGACCTGTTGCTGCCGCAGATTCTCGCCAAGATTTGCGGTGAGGAGCGCGGCCTGGTGCTGGTGACGGGCACCACGGGCTCCGGCAAGTCCACCACGCTGGCGGCGATGATCGACCACATCAACGCCAACGAGACCAGCCACATCATGACGATTGAGGACCCCATCGAGTTCCTCATTCGCGACAAGCGCTCCATCGTGAACCAGCGCGAGGTGGGCGTGGACACGATGAGCTTCGCGCAGGCGCTCAAGAGCGCGCTGCGGCAGGACCCGGACGTCATCCTCGTGGGCGAAATGCGTGACCATGAGACCATCGAAACGGCGCTCCACGCCGCGGAGACGGGCCACCTGGTGATGTCCACGCTGCACACGCTGGACGCGACGGAGACCATCAACCGTATCGTCTCCGCCTTCCCGCCGCATCAGCAGAAGCAGGTGCGCCTCCAGTTGGCCAGCGTGCTCAAGGCCGTGGTGTCCCAGCGTCTGGTGCCGCGCGCGGACGGCAAGGGCCGCGTGGCCGCCGTGGAGGTGCTGCGCGTCACGGCCCGTGTCCGCGAGATGATTGAAGACAAGGACCGCACGAAGGAGATCCACGACGCCATTGCCCAGGGCACGGACACGTACGGGATGCAGACCTTCGACCAGTCCCTGATGAGTCTGGTGCGGCAGGGGCTCGTCACCTACGAGGAGGCCCACCGGCAGGCCACCAACCCGGACGACTTCGCGCTGCGCTTCTCCGGCATCAGCGGCACGTCCGACTCCAAGTGGGACAACTTCGATTCGAAGCCCGGTGAGTCGCGGCCCATCCCCGGCTCCTCCGCCTTCGCTCAGAAGGGGGCGCCCACGGCTGTTCCGGCGCCACAGGCCGCGCCTGCTCCGGCGCCCATGGCACAGCCCATGCGCCCGGCGGCTCCGGCACCGCAGCAGATGCGTCCGGGCGTTCCGCCGCCGCAGACCATGCGTCCGGGGGCTCCGGCTGGCGCGCCAGTGGGGCGTCCCATGGCGCCGCCTGCCGCGCGCCCGCCAGCGCCCGCTCCGGCCCCGGCACCCGCCGCGGCAGGTGGGGACGACGACTTCCAGATCGAGCGCTTCTAGCGGTTCACGGCGCCCACCCGGAAAGGGCAGGGCGTTCCGTGCCGCGGCTGCTACGCGTCGTCCTCACCCAGCAGGGCGCGCAGCCGGGACAAGCGGATGGGGCCGATGAGGCCCTCCTTGGACAGCGCCTGGAGCAGCTGCGCGGTCGCCTGCACCTTGGCCTCCTGTTCCTCCTCGGGCCGGTCCACCACCTCCGCGTCGAGCACGGCCTCCATGTGCTCGGGGTTGATGGGCGCGGGCCCTTCCGACCACGCGATGTCGAAGAGGGCGCGGGCCACGCCCTCACGCACCTTCCGCTCCGCGTCGTTGGCGGCGGCCTTCACGAACGTGAGGAAGAGCGCGTCCACCGCCTCCTTGGTGAGCGCGGCCAGCGCGGGCACTTCGCCCAGCGACTCCTTCACGTATTCGCTGTCGAACGCGTCCACGTCCTGCTCGTAGCCGAAGGCCTCCTCCAGGAGGATGGAGGCCAGGAACGCGTCCGTCTCCTCCGGGCTGGCGCCTTCCTCGGCCAGGGCTTCGCGGGCCTTCTTCGTGGGCTCCGCCAGGGTGGCGTCCTGGTCTAGCGCGCGGACCGCGGCGTGGGCCGCCAGCAGCACCAGCGAAGCCTGGGCATCGGTGGACAGGGTGCGGCCGCCCACGCCCAGCAGCACCGACTTGTGCTTCGGGTTCGCGGAGGCGGCGTCGGTGAAGGCCTGCTCTTCCACAGAGAGGTCTCCGCCCGACTGCTGCTTGAGGAGCGTCTCCCGAGCGGCATCGGCGGCGAGGAAGCGGGCGAGTACGGGGTGCATGGCCGGGCCTGTTACCACATGCTAGGTATCCCGCCATGCATCCGGAGGACGAAGGGCCCGACGCTGTTCGCCGTGCCACGGACGCGTGCCTGAAGCTCCTGTCCATGCGCGGGCGCAGCCGCCGCGAGCTGGAGCAGGCCCTGGCCCGGAAGGGCTTCACCGAAGCGGTGTGCGAAGCCGCGCTCGCCCGCGTGAAGGATTGGGGCTACCTGGACGACGAACGCTTCGCGTGCGAGCGAGCCACCCTGCTCCTGGGCCGAGGCCGGCTGGGGCCAGATGCGGTGGCGCATCGGCTGCGGGCGCACGGGCTGGAGGAGGGGACCGCCCAGCAGGCCATCTCCGAGGCGAGCGACGCGGTGTCCTTCGACGCGCTGGCCACGGCGCGGGCGGTGCTGGAGAAGCGGGGACTGCTCGGCCGCCCGCTGGGGGTCAAGGAGCGGGCCCGCGCAGGACGGCTCCTGGACAGCCGAGGCTTCTCGGAGGACGTCATCTACCGGTTGCTCGGAGAAGCTTCGCTGGACCCCTCGGGGCCGGAGGAATAGCGTGGTGGGGATGCGTTCCGCCGTCGCCTTTCTGTCCGCCTTCCTGCTGTTCGGTACCGGGTGTGCGTCCCTCACGCAGGGCCAGGCCGGTGAGCCTGACTATGCCGCCGTCGCCGATGAAAACCTGCGGCTCGGCTCCGAGGCCCTGGAGAACAAGGACTTCTTCCGCGCCCAGAAGTACTTCGAGTACGTCCGGACGAAGTTCCCGTACCAGGAGGCCGCCCGCGAGGCCGAGCTGAAGCTGGCCGACGTGGACTTCGAGCGCGACGCCTTCCCCGAGGCCAAGGAGCAGTACCAGGCCTTCATCAAGCTCCACCCCACGCACGCCAAGGTGGACTACGCCGCCTTCCGCTCCGCGATGACCCACGTGCGGGCCTACCCCTCCGAGTTCTTCGCCCTGCCGCCGTCCCGCGAGAAGGACCAGGGCGAAATCCGCTCCGCGCTGGTGGCCATGGAGGAGTTCCTGCGCCAGTACCCCCAGTCTCAGTACGTGGCGGAGGCGAAGACGCACCGGGAGGACGCCCGGCGCCGGCTCGCCTCGCACGAGCTGTACGCGGCCCAGTTCTACCAGAAGCGTGAGCGCTGGAAGGCCGTGGCTCAGCGCCTGGAAGGGCTGCTGCGCCGCTACCCGGGCACGGAGTACGAGGAGGAGGCCCTCTTCGACCTGCACGACGCGTACGTGAAGCTGAATGACACGCAGAAGGCGCAGGACACGCTGCGCCAGGTGCTGCGTCGACTGCCCGGCACGCCCGCCGCGGAGCGCGCCCAGCGTATGCTGGGCTCGTGAGAACGACCCAGGACTGGAGCCGCCTCGGTGGCGGCCTCATCGTCATCCTGGCGCTGGGCGCCACCCTGGCCCTGTTCGTCCCACGCTTCCTGGGCGCCGCGGCCGGTCCCGAGCTGGAAATCATCACCGCGCTCAAGGCGACGGAATCCAGCGGCCTGTCGTTGCCCGTCCCCGGCGCGCCGGTGCCCCTGACGTCCCGGCAGCACCGCTTCGCCCGCATCACCGTCAACGTGGCGCCTGGAGGTCAGCGGGCGGAAGCGCAGGCCACGCTCGACTTCGAGGGCGCCCTGGGCGACACCCGGGTGGGCACGGCAGGCGTGGAGCGGGTACCCTTCGTGGTGCGAAACGGGTCCTGGGTGCCGGAGACGACGGCGGCGCCCCGGCTCCAGGCGCTGGTGACGGCATTGGAGTCCCGCCGCAGGGCGCTCCAGGCGGCGGACGCGGAGTCCCTGGGGCGGCTGGCGGGACCGGGCACGCCCGGCGTGGGCGGGCCGGAGTGGGAGCAATTGCGCCAAGTCCGGGCGCGGGGTTACCAGGTGGAAGCGTGGTACGTCCGGCTGGAGCGGGACGATGCGGTGGTGACGGAGCATTGGCGCCTGCAGGGGGCGCTGCCGGCGCGGCCGGTGGACACCCGGGGCCAGCGGCAACTCTCGTTGTCGCTCAGTGGTGATGAATTCTTGTTTTCTGCCAGCCTCATGTAGGCTAGCCGTCTCGGAGGCAGGGCCCTGGCGGGCCGATTCATGGACGAGCCCCTCAAGCAGCTACTGACCCTCGGGCGCGGCTACTTCGAGAAGAAGCAGTACGCGCAGGCCGAGCAATACCTCGCGAAGATCGTCGAGCAGAATCCGACGTTCGCGGACGTATTCAACATGCTCGGCATCATCTACCACGACCAGGGGCAGTTCGCCCGGGCGCAGCGCGCGTTCGAATCCGCGCTGAAGCTCAACCCCGCCTATACCGAGGCGGCGCTCAACCTGGCCGTCATCTACAACGACATGGGGAAGTACGCCGAGGCGAAGGAGGTCTACCAGGCCGCCCTCTCCCAGCAGAAATCCGGCCCGGACGAGCTGGACCCCTACGTGGAGAAGAAGATCGCCAACATGTACGGCGAGATTGGCGACGTCTTCGCCTCCAGCGGCGTGTGGGCCAAGGCCATTGAGGAGTACCGGCGCGCGCTCGCGCTGTGTCCTCAGTTCGTGGACATCCGCCTCAAGCTGGGCAACGCCCTGCGCGACGCGGGGGACAACGCGGCGGCCCTCATCGAATACGAGCAGGTCATCGCCCAGAACCCGGCTTTCATTCCGGGACACATCCAGTATGGAGTCGCGCTGTACTCGGCCGGGCGGCGGGCGGAGGCGGTGCAGGTCTGGGAGGACGTGCTGGTGCGCAGCCCCGGTAACAAGAGCGCGCAGATGTACCTCAACCTGGTGAAGGACCCCGGCAAGGCGGAGCAGGCTGGCTGACGACCATGGACACCCAAAAGACCTACGCCCTCAAGTTCATCTCAGGGAAGTACCAGGGCGGCGAATTCCCGCTGAAGGCGGACAAGCAGATCGTCATCGGCCGCTCCAGTGAGCTGGACATGGTGCTCGTGGAGGACATGGTCTCCCGCAAGCACGCGCGCATCAGCTTCTCCGATGGGAGCATCACCATCGAGGACCTGGGCTCCACCAACGGCACCTTCGTCAACGGTGAGAAGGTGAAGCAGTCCCGCCTGAAGGAAGGGGACCGCATCCTCATCGGGACCTCCATCCTCAAGCTGGTGCACCAGGGCGCCGAAGGCGCCAGCGTGGATGAGGGCACCGCCCGGTTGAAGCTGGAGGAGGCCGCCGCGGCCCAGGCCGCGCGGACGACCAACAAGGCCAGCTCCATGACGGGGAAGATCGAGGAGATTCCCCTCCCGGACCTGCTCCAGCTGTTCCACACGTCCAAGAAGAACGGCGTGCTGGTGGTGCAGCGCAGCGACCAGGAAGGGCGCATCTACCTGCGCCAGGGCCGCGTGTACTACGCCGTCATCGGCGAGAACCACAACCTGGGTCCGCAGAAGAGCTTCAACCGCATCATCACCTGGGAAGAGGGCGACTTCGAGCTGCGCCCGGCGGAGAACCAGGAGTTCATGGTGGAGCTGGACTCGTCCACCGAGGCGCTCCTCATGGACGCGCTCCGCCAGCTGGACGAAATCAAGCGCCTGCAGCCGAGCTTGCCGACGGCGGGTGCCTCGCTGGCGCTGGCCTCTCCGCTGACGCCGCCGCTCAAGGAGCTGGCGCCGGAGCTGCTGGACGTGCTGCAACTGGTGCACAACTACGGCACCCTGAACGCGGTGATGGACCACGCGGACGCGGACGACGTCGTCACCGCCGAGGCCGTGGTGCAGCTGCTCAAGCGGGACTACATCCGAGCGGCCTGAGCGGTGAACGGGCCGGGCCCTTGCCGGGGCCCGTGCCGGGACGGCGAGGCGCGGGGAAGCGGGCATGGCGGAGAAGAAGACGGACAAGGTGAAGCGCCTCACCGAGCTGAGCCACTGCGCGGGCTGCGCGGCGAAGCTGCGGGCCTCGGACCTGGCGCAGGTGCTGGGAGGGCTGAAGTCCACGAAGGGCCCCCAGGCGCTGGTGGGGTTCTCCACCAACGACGACGCGGCCGTGTACCGGCTGGCGCCCGGCATGGCCGTGGTGGAGACGGTGGACTTCTTCCCGCCGGTGGTGGACGACCCGTTCCAGTTCGGGGCCATCGCCGCGGCGAACGCGCTGTCGGACATCTACGCCATGGGCGCGCGGCCCCTCTTCGCGCTCAACCTGGTGTGCTTCCCGGACGAGCTCCCGCTGAAGGTGCTGTCGAAAATCCTGGCGGGCGGCCAGTCCAAGGCGGACGAGGCTGGCATCCCCATCCTGGGCGGCCACAGCATCCGCGACCCCGAGCCGAAGTTCGGCATGGCCGTCACCGGCGTGGTGCATCCGAAGAAGGTGCTCACCAACGCGGGCGCGAAGCCGGGGGACGTGCTCTTCCTCACCAAGCCCCTGGGCTCGGGCATCGCCACCACCGCCATCAAGCGGGGCGTGGCGTCCAAGCAGCTGGCGAAGCGGGCGCTGGGGGTGATGACGACGCTCAACCGCGCCGCCGGCGAGGTGTTCGCCTCCGGGAAGTTCAAGGTGAACGCCCTCACGGACGTGACGGGCTACGGCCTGTTGGGGCACCTGCTGGAGATGATGACCGCGGCGAAGACGCGCGCCACGCTGGACCTGGAGCGCATCCCGCTCATCGCGGAAGTGCCCGCGCTGGCGGAGGACGGCGTGGTGCCCGGCGGCACCAGGTCCAACCTCGCCCATGTCCACAAGAAGGTCCGCTTCCCCGAAGGACTGCCCGAGTGCATCCAGTGGGTGCTGGCGGACGCGCAGACCAACGGCGGCCTCCTGGCCAGCGTCCCCGCACGTCAGGCGCTCAAGGCGCTCAAGGCGCTGGAAGCGGCTGGCGTGGACGCGGCGCTGATTGGTGAAGTCCAGGCGGGGAAGCCGGGCATCGACGTGGTGGGCTGAGGCCCGGATTTCGCTCTGGCGGCCGGGCTCCGCTAGCATGGGGCCCAGCATGCCGTCGCCGCGCCGCCCCCTCCTCGGCCTCCTGTCCTTGCTCTGGCTGGTCCCCGTCATCGCCGGGGCCGCGGAGCGTCCCGCGCGCATCATCATCGACCCGGGACACGGTGGCGCGAAGGAAGGCGCCAAGGGCCCCGGCAAGCTGCGGGAGAAGGACGTCGCGCTCCAGATTTCGCTCCGCCTCCGGGACAAGCTCGAGGCCGCGGGGGGCGACGTGTTCCTGACGCGCGAGCGCGACACGCTGGTGTCGTTGACGGAGCGCGTGGCGTGGACCAATGACCACGCGCCCGACCTGTTCATCTCCATCCACGCCAACTCCATGCCCACCAAGCGGATGCGCGCGCGCACCGAGGGCGTGGAGACGTACTTCCTGTCCGCCAGCGCCTCCGGTGACGCCGCGCTCGCCGTGGCGGACCGGGAGAACGCGGAGGCGCCCATGTCGCGCGCCGCGCGCACGGACTCCACGCTGGCCTTCATCCTCCAGGACCTGGCGCGCACGGAGGCGCACGCGGATTCCTCGCGCCTGGCCTACGCCATCCACCCGCGCCTCGTGCGCGGCACCCGCGCGGTGAACCGGGGCGTGCAGCAGGCGCCCTTCTTCGTCCTCTCCGGCGTGGAGTGTCCGGCGGTCCTCGTGGAGGTGGGCTACATCTCCCATCCCGTGGAGGGCCCCCGGCTGGGCCGGCCGGAGTACCAGGAGAAGCTGGCCGAGGCGATTACCGAGGGCGTGCTGGCCTTCCTCAAGGAGACGCGCCGCCGGGACGCCGCCCGGGGAACCGAGGTGGCTGGCCCCGTGTCGCCCTGAGTGCAACGGCGCCAAGGCAATCGACACCCGCGCGGCGTGGCTCTGGTAGAGAAGGGGACGCTCGTCCTCATTTCCCAGGAGCCTGCTGTGCGTTCCTTTCAACGTGGTGCGCTGGACCTTCGCCCCGTCGTCCTCACCCCCGGTGTCTCCCGCTACGCGGAGGGCTCGGTCCAGGTGGAGTTCGGCCACACCAAGGTGCTCGTCACCTGCTCCACGGAGGAGCGCGTTCCGCCGCACCTGATGGGCAAGGGCTCCGGCTGGGTGACGGCGGAGTACGGCATGCTGCCGCGCGCCACGCACTCGCGGAACCAGCGTGAGTCCGCCAAGGGCAAGCAGACGGGCCGCACCATGGAAATCCAGCGGCTCATCGGCCGCTCCCTGCGCGCCGCGGTGGACCTGTCCACCCTGGGCCCTCGCACCCTGACGCTGGACTGTGACGTGCTCCAGGCGGACGGAGGCACCCGCACCGCTTCCATCACCGGGGCCTACGTGGCGCTGGTGCTGGCGCTGCGCTCGCTGCAGAAGGCCGGAACCATCTCCAAGCTGCCCAAGCTCACGCCGTTGGCGGCCGTGTCCGTGGGCATCGTCAAGGGCGAGGTCCGGGTGGATCTGGACTACGACGAGGACTCCACCGCGGATGTGGACCTGAACCTGGTGGCCACCGCGGACGGCCGCATGGTGGAGCTGCAGGGGACGGCGGAGCACCAGCTCTTCGACCGCAAGGCCCTGGACGCCATGGTGGACGGCGGGCTGGCCGCCATCCAGAAGCTGACCGCCGCGCAGGCGCAGGTGCTGGGATGACGGTGAAGCCCCGGCTGCTCTTCGCCACGTCCAACAAGGGCAAGCTGCGCGAGCTGCGCGGCCTCGTCGGAGACTCGGTGGAGGTGGTGTCCCTGGCGGACCTGCCTCCCGTGCCCGAGCCCGTGGAGGACGGCGCCACGTTCGAGGAGAACGCCGTGAAGAAGGCCCGCGCCTATGCGGACGCCACGGGGATGCTCACCCTGGCGGATGACTCCGGGCTGTGCGTGGACGCGCTGGGCGGCAGGCCCGGTGTGAAGTCCGCGCGCTATGCCCCGGGGGATGACCGGGCCCGCTACGAGAAGCTGCTGACCGAGCTGGCCGGCGTGCCCGACGCGCAGCGCACCGCGTCCTTCCGCTGCGCGCTGGCGCTGGTGGGGCCCGGAGGAGGGGAGGCGAAGGTGGAGGTGGGGCAGTGCCAGGGCCGTATCGGCCACGCGCCGAAGGGGAGCCATGGTTTCGGCTATGACCCCGTCTTCATCCTTCCGGGCGGCGACCGTGCCCTGGCGGAGCTGACGCCGGAGGAGAAGTCGGCCATCTCCCACCGGGGGAAGGCCTTCCAGAAGATGAAGCCCCACCTGCTGGGCTTGTAGCCGTCCGGAATGCGAGGCCGTCAGTCACGTCGGCCTTGCGCGTCCGTTCGGGATGGTTCAACAATGCCGGACTTCTCGGGGCGTAGCGCAGCCTGGTAGCGCACCTGCCTTGGGCGCAGGGGGTCGGAGGTTCGAATCCTCTCGCCCCGACTTGAAGTGCAGCATCGGAAGCAGGCGGCCCGGCCAGCTCCAGTAGCTCAGCTGGATAGAGCACCGGCCTTCTAAGCCGGGGGTCGCAGGTTCGAGCCCTGCCTGGGGCGCTAACCTGGCCGTAAGTAACATTTGGGCCTTGTCAGGGTCCTGGTTTCCAAGGTAGGGAAGCCGCCGCTTCAAACGCCGTTCGCGGTAAAGCTGTAACGGCGGCCATAGCTCAACTGGTTAGAGCGCCGGACTGTGACTCCGGAGGTTGCCGGTTCGATCCCGGTTGGCCGCCCTTCTTTACCCGCCCTCGAAATTGCGTTCGTAGCTCAACTGGATAGAGCACCGGGCTTCGAACCCGGGGGTTGGGGGTTCAAGTCCCTCCGAGCGCGCACCTTCCAGCAGACTGAAGCAGGAACGCCCCCGCCATTTTCGCAGCGGGGGCGCCCCTCACAGCCTGACGGTTTCCTGCTCAGCGTTACGCATCATGGGCCGCGCCGTTGCCGCCGCCCGTCGACGCCGGCACCCGGCAGCGCAGCTCCGTCTCCGCCTCCAACGCCAGCAGGTTCTCCCGCATGGCCTTGGCCCAGCGCGCCCGGGGCTGCTCCATCAGCTTTTCGTTGGCCAGGTCGATGGACTCGCTCAGCTCGTCGTCGGAGAGCTCGGAGGCCGTCTTTCCCTTGTGGGGGCCGAACGCCACCACCACGGCGCTCGGCTTGGGGCGTGGCGCGGTCTCTGGACTGGCGGCGGGCTGGGCCTTGGCCACCGGCTCCCGCTGAGGGGCCGGGGCGGCGGGCCCCGCCTCCAGCGTGGACTCGCGGGGCTGCTTGGGCTGGAGCGGCACGTCGATGTCCAGCTGCGCCGCGGCGGCCTGGGACGCGCGCGGCTCCTGGGGCGCCAGTGGAGGGAAGGACGCCTTGAGGGGACCGGGCTTGGAGCCCAGCACCTCGTAGGGGCCGCTGCCGTGCTCGTCCGAGTGCGACTCGTAGTCCTCGGCGGGCATCTCCTCCCGCACATAGAGTCCACCGAAGGCCTCCGGGTACGCCTTGCGCAGGGCGGCCACGCGGGCGCACTTCTCAATCATGGTGGTGGGAATCTTGGACCACAGCGGCGTCTGCTGGACGTAGCCGCTGAAGTCCAACCACACCACCACGGGCAGCTTGTCCTCGCGCACCACGCGCGACCATGCACCCACCAGCGCGCCCTTGCGCTTGGCGGGGTTGAAGCGGTGCACCACCTCGCCTCGGCCCTGGTCCACGACGATGTCGTCCTCGGCGAACACCGCGCTCGCCTGGATGCCCTTGAAGTCCGGGAAGCGCTCGGCGCGCGCGAGCATTCCGGCCTCGGAGGGCTGGAACTCGTACTTCGTCACCCAGTTGGGCCGCTCGCGGTTGCCGGCATTCTGCCGGCGCGCCACGCAGAAGGCCTCCTTGAGGAGCGGGTCCAGGCCACTGCGCTTGCACTGCTCGATGAAGAGGGCGAACTCGTCCTCGCTGATGCCGCGAGGGCAGATGGTCCGCTTCACGAGCTCCACGCGCTCCCGCGTCCACCCGGCGTGCTGGCCACCCTGGCCGGCCGCCGTTCCTTCCGCCTTCTGTTGGGGGTTGGCTTCCATCTCTGTCTTCTCCTGCTACGTCCTGCGCGAAAAGGGCGGACGACCTCCGTCCGCCCGCATGGTTGCCGCGGGGTGCTCGGTGCTCTTGAGGTGACTGACCGCGAGCCGTCACACGCTCGCCGTCCCGCCAGGCTGGGACGAACAGCGTGCTACGGCCATGTTGAACATCGGAGTGGGGCGCTCGCTTCACATGCCTGTGTCACGCGCCGGGCCCGGCTGAAGAGCATGCGGACCAGCATCGACCCCGGAAATCACCGGAGACAGATCGCCACGGACAGGAATGAAGGGGGGCGCGAAAAAACGTTTTGACACAGCCAGCGGCGTTCTGTAGTTACCGCCGCCACCTGGACGCCGCGCAGGCGGCGGACCGGGGCAGTGCCGGGAGCGTAGCTCAATTGGCAGAGCAATGGACTCTTAATCCATAGGTTGTGGGTTCGATTCCCTCCGCTCTCACTGTGAGGCCCCTCCAGAAATGGAGGGGCCTTTTTGTTTTTCCGGCCCTCTGCCGTTCCGTGGACGTTTCACGGTAAGACGGTGCAGCGCACGACGACGCAACCCGGGCGGGTGGCGAAACTGGTAGACGCGCCAGACTTAGGATCTGGTACCGCAAGGTGTGAGGGTTCGAGTCCCTCCTCGCCCATTTCGCGTTGACCCGTTCGTGCCTATCCCCTAAAGGCGCACGTCCCACTTTTCCGGCACCGCCCGAAACGACTGATTGTCCGGCGGCGGTGGCGAGCGAGGCCCGCATGAAGGTCCAGGTCGAAGAGCTTTCTCCCATCGAGAAGAAGCTCTCCATCGAGGTCGACAATGCCCGCGTGGCGGAGGAGCTGTCCCGCGCGTACTCCAACCTGGGCCGCCAGGTGCGGCTGCCAGGGTTCCGTCAGGGCAAGGTGCCTCGTCGCATCCTGGAGCAGCGCTACCGCGACCAGGTGGAGGACGAGGTCATCCAGCGCGTGGTGCAGAGCGCGTACGTGGAGGCCATCCGCGAGCACAACGTGGAGGTCGTCGCCACGCCGCAGGTGACCAACTCCGGTCTCAAGCCCAACACCCCGTTCACCTTCGAGGCTCGCGTCGAGGTGAAGCCCAAGGTGGAGGCCAAGGACTACCAGGAGCTGCCGCTGACGAAGTCCGACACCGCCGTCACCGACGAGCAGGTGAACGAGCAGCTGGAGCGCATGCGCCAGTCGATGGCTCGGCTGGAGCCCGTCACCGACCGCGACACCGCCGCCTCCGGCGACTACGCCACCGTGGACTTCGACGCCACCGTGGACGGCCAGCCCTTCGCGGGCAGCAAGGCGGAGGGCATCACCGTGCAGGTGCAGCCCGGTGAGCTGGTGGAGTCCAAGATTGCCGCCCTGGAGGGCGTGAAGGTCGGCGAGTCCAAGGACATCGACTACGCCTTCCCGCAGGAGTACCAGGTGGAGGAGGTGCGCGGAAAGACGGCGCGCTTCCACATCACGCTCAAGGGCGTGCAGAAGGAAATCGTCCCCGAGCTGAACGACGACTTCGCCAAGCAGACGGGCGTCTCCCAGTCCATTGACGAGCTGCGCACCAAGCTCCGTGAGGACATGGAGAAGGCGCGCAAGTCCCAGGTGGAGGGCGAGGAGCGCGAGGCGCTGGTGAAGGCGCTGCTGGAGCGCAACACCTTCGACGTGCCCCGCGCCATGGTGGAGCGGGCCATGGACTCCATGCTGCGTGGTGCGCTGCAGCAGCTCCAGCGCTCCGGTGTGGACCCCCGCCAGCTGAACCTGGACTTCAACCGTCTGCGCGAGGACATGCGCGAGAAGGCCCTCCAGGAAGTGAAGGGCACGCTGCTCTTCGAGTCCATCGCTCAGAAGGAGGGCATCCAGGCCTCCGACGCGGATGTGGACGCCCGCATCGAGCAGCTCGCCAACGAGGCGGGCCAGCCGCTCGCCGTGGTGCAGAAGTACTTCAAGGGCGCCGACGAGCGGCTCGGGTTGTCTCTCCGACTCAGGGAGGAAAAGACGATTGAATTCCTGAGGAGCCGGGCGAAGTATTCGTAAGGTTCCCTCACCGAGGTCGACATGCCCTTCATGCCCGTTCCCTACGTCATCGAGCAGACCCACCGGGGTGAGCGCTCGTACGACATCTACAGCCGGCTCCTGAAGGACCGCATCGTGATGCTGGGCACGGAGATCGACGATGACGTGGCCAACGTCATCGTCGCCCAGCTGCTGTTCCTGGAGTCGGAAGACCCGGACAAGGACATCAACCTCTACATCAACTCGCCGGGTGGTTCGGTGACGGCGGGCCTCGCCATCTACGACACCATGCAGTACGTGAAGTGTCCGGTGTCCACCATCTGCGTCGGGCAGGCGGCCTCCATGGGGGCCGTCCTCCTGCTCGCCGGTGCCAAGGGCAAGCGTTACGCCCTGCCGTCCAGCCGCATCATGATTCACCAGCCCTTGGGCGGTGTGCGCGGTCAGGCAACGGACATTGAAATCCAGGCGAAGGAAATCCTCCGGATGAAGGCGAAGCTCAACGAGCTCATCGTCAAGCACACCGGACAGTCCATCGAGCGTGTCGAGAAGGACACGGACCGCGACTACTTCATGGGCGCGTCCGAGGCGAAGGCCTACGGCATCATCGATGAAATCCAGAACCCCCGGAAGGTCGTGGGACTGGGCAAGGAAGAGAAGAAGTAGGCGGATTGCCGAGGCTTCGGGGCCTCGGTCGGCAGCCGGAGCCGCGGGAATGCGCCCCCGCGACTCCGGCTTTCTGCTTTCTGCGTCATGGCACAGGCCCTGTTAAGTACCCGGAAGGCGCGTGGACGTTCCGGACGGGGGCTGACTAGATTGGTCCCGAGCCAGGAACGGGGTGGAGTTCGGGGTCGGGGGCCTTTCAGGCGCAGCGAGGGACGAAATGGCGGGCAAGAACGTGGAGAAGCGAGACAACCAGACCCTCTGCTGCTCCTTCTGTGGAAAGTCACAGAAGGAGGTCAAGAAGCTCATCGCGGGGCCGACGGTCTACATCTGCGACGAGTGCATCGGGCTGTGCAACGACATCATCGCGGAGGAGATCGACCGCGAGGAGACGAAGGACACCAAGCTGCGCATCCCCCGGCCCTCCGAAATCAAGGCGGTGCTGGACGAGTACGTGATTGGGCAGGAGCGGGCGAAGAAGACGCTCTCCGTCGCCGTGCACAACCACTACAAGCGCATCGAGTCCAAGGTCGCGATGGAGGACGTGGAGCTCCAGAAGAGCAACATCCTTCTCCTGGGGCCTACCGGTAGCGGCAAGACGCTGCTGGCGCAGACGCTGGCGCGCATCCTCAACGTGCCCTTCACCATCGCCGACGCGACGTGCCTCACCGAGGCCGGCTACGTGGGCGAGGACGTGGAGAACATCATCGTCAACCTGCTGCAGGCCGCCGACCACGACATCGAGCGGGCCCAGCGCGGCATCGTCTACATCGACGAAATCGACAAGATCGCGCGCAAGTCGGAGAACCCCTCCATCACCCGCGATGTCAGCGGCGAGGGCGTTCAGCAGGCGCTGCTCAAGCTCATCGAAGGCACGGTGGCCAATGTTCCGCCCAAGGGCGGCCGCAAGCACCCGCAGCAGGAGTTCCTGCAGGTGGACACCACCAACATCCTCTTCATCTGCGGCGGCGCCTTCGGCGGGCTGGACCAGGTGATTGAGCGGCGCATGGGCGGTCGCAGCCTGGGCTTTGGCGCGGAGGTGCAGTCCAAGAAGCAACGCAGCCTCACGGAGCTGCTCAAGCACGTGGAGCCGGAGGACCTGCTGAAGTTCGGCATGATTCCGGAGTTCATCGGCCGCCTGCCCATCATCACCGCGCTGGAGGAGCTGGATGAGGCCGCCCTCATCAACATCCTCAACCAGCCGAAGAACGCGCTCACCAAGCAGTACCGCAAGCTCTTCGAACTGGATGGCGTGACGCTGAAGTTCACCGACGGCGCCCTCAAGGCCATTGCCAACGAGGCCATCCGCCGCAAGGCGGGTGCCCGTGGCCTGCGCTCCATCCTGGAGTCGGCCATGCTGGACGTGATGTACGAAATCCCGTCCCGCAAGACGGCCCGAGAGGTGCTCATCTCCGAGGAAGTGATTCTCAAGAAGAGCGAGCCGGTGGTGCTGCACGCGCAGCCGGAGAAGGAAGCCGCGGAGCCGAAGAAGGAATCCGCATGACGCCTGGGCCCCTGTAGGGGCCCGGTGTTGTCTGGTTGACGGGGCGCGTCACGGAACCACCTGGTGTGGTCCGGGCGCGCCTCTTTCGTCAGGGGAGGGGCCGGGCTTGCGTTGGCCCCGCCACACTTTTTGTGGGACGGCCGGGGGCCTTTCTGTATGTGCTGGGCCCATGAGAAATCTGCTCGTTCCCGCCCTGATGTCGCTCGCGGCGTGTGCCTCCCAGAAGGAGGCTGCGCGTGATGAGCTGCCCGCGGCAGCCTCCGCGGCCCCCGTACCTGAGGAGTCTCCCCGCATGTCATACCCGGCGACCCGGGCGGAGCAGGTTGTCGACACGTTGCACGGCGTCCAGGTGGCGGATCCGTACCGTTGGCTCGAGGACGAGAAGGCCCCCGAGGTCCAGACGTGGATGACGGCGCAGAACGCGCACGCCCGCGAAGCGCTGGCGAAGTTCCCCGGCCGTGAGGCCCTGGCCGCGCGCTTCAAGGAGCTGTTCTACACCGACTCCGTCTCCACCCCGTCGCGCCGCAATGGGCGCTTCTTCTACGTCCGGACCCACAAGGACAAGGAGAAGGCCATCCTCTACTGGCGCCAGGGGGAGAGCGGGCAGGAGAAGGTGCTCCTGGACCCGAACGGCTGGAGCAAGGACGGCACCGTGTCCCTGGGGACGTGGGCCGTGTCCTGGGACGGCAAGAAGGTGGCCTTCGCCCAGAAGCCCAACGCCGCGGATGAGGCGGTGCTGCACGTCATCGACGTGGACTCCGGCGAGTGGTCCAAGGTGGACGTCATCGAGGGCGGCAAGTACGCCACGCCCAAGTGGACGCCCGACAGCAAGGGCTTCTATTACGAGTGGCTGCCCACGGACCCGTCCATCAAGGTGGACGAGCGCCCCGGCTACACCACCATCCGCTACCACGCGCTGGGCACGGACCCGTCGAAGGACACCGTGGTGCACGAGCGCACCGGCGACCCGACGACGTTCCTCCAGAGCGACCTGAGCCGCGACGGCAAGTACCTGTTCGTCTACATCCTCCGCGGCTGGAGCGAGAACGACGTCTACTGGAAGCGGCCGGGTGAGAAGGACTTCCGCCTGCTGGTGAAGGGCGCGGGCGCCAAGTACGAGGTGCACGCCTGGAAGGACCGCTTCTACGTCCTCACCGACGAGGGTGCCCCGCGCCAGCGCGTCTTCGAGGTGGATCCGGCGAAGCCGGCCCGCGCGTCGTGGAAGGAAATCGTCCCCGAGGACCCGTCCGCGTCCCTGCTGTCCGTCGGCATCGTCGGCGGGCACCTGTCGCTGGAGTACCTCAAGGACGCGACGTCCGAGGTGCGCGTGGCCACGCTGAAGGGCAAGCCGGTGCGCACGGTGCAGCTGCCGGGCGTGGGCGCGGCGTCCAACCTGATGGGCCTGGAGGACCTGGATGACGCCTACTACGTCTTCACGTCCTTCACCACGCCCCGTCAAATCTACAAGACGTCCGTCAGCACCGGGAAGTCTGAGCTCTGGGCCAAGGTGGACGTGCCCATGAACCCGGAGCAGTACCAGGTCGAGCAGGTCTTCTACGCGTCCAAGGACGGGACGAAGGTGCCCATGTTCGTGGTGCACCGCAAGGACCTGAAGCGTGACGGCAACGCGCCCACGCTGCTCTACGGCTACGGCGGCTTCAACGTGAACATGGAGGCCAACTTCCGCTCGAGCATCCTGCCCTGGCTGGACGCGGGCGGCGTGTACGCGGTGGCCAACCTGCGCGGCGGCGGCGAGTACGGCAAGGCCTGGCACGACGCCGGCCGCCTGGACAAGAAGCAGAACGTCTTCGACGACTTCCACGCGGCGGCCGAGTATCTGGTCCAGCAGAAGTACACGCAGCCCAAGCGGCTGGCCATCTACGGCGGCAGCAACGGCGGCCTGCTGGTGGGCGCGGCCATGACGCAGCGGCCGGAGCTGTACGGCGCGGTGGTGTGCGCGGTGCCCCTGCTGGACATGGTGCGCTACCACCTCTTCGGCAGCGGCCGGACCTGGATTCCGGAGTACGGCACGGCGGAGAAGCCCGAGGACTTCAAGACGCTGCACGCCTACTCGCCCTACCACCACGTGCGGCCGGACGTGCGCTACCCCGCGCTGCTGATGATGGCGGCGGACCACGACGACCGGGTGGACCCCATGCACGCCCGCAAGTTCGTGGCGGCGGTGCAGAACTCGCCCGGAAACCCGGCGACGGCCCTGCTGCGCATCGAGGCCAACGCGGGCCACGGTGGCGCGGATCAGGTGGCCAAGGCCATTGAGTCCAGCGTGGACCTGTATTCGTTCCTGTTCCACGTCCTGGAGGTCCAGGGGGCACAGGGTGGGGTGGCGGCGCAGGGCCGCTGACACCCCAAGCGGACGCCCGAGGGAGCTTCGGGTGTTCCCTTGATGGCACGACGCCGTTCCCCAATCTTGAGCCGGGGAACGGCGCCGCGAATCGCCGTGTTATAGAACTGCTGCATCCCGTACGAATGCTCGGCGAGCGAGCAGACGGGCAACTCTTCTAGGGGCCTGCAACTCCGAGGGCCCGCAGGTGGCGGATACATGTTCTTCGGACGTGACGACAAGAAGGAAGCCCAGAAGCGGGGTTTGACGGTCCCGCTCTTGCCCCTTCGGGACATCATCGTGTTCCCGCACATGGTGGTGCCGTTGTTCGTCGGCCGGGAGAAGTCCATCGCGGCATTGAAGGACGCGATGGCGCACAAGGGGCCGGACGACAAGGCCGTCATCCTGCTGGCTGCGCAGAAGAAGGCCAAGACGAACGACCCCACCCCCGACGACATCTTTCACTTCGGTACGCTGGGCCACGTCATCCAGCTCCTCCCGCTGCCCGACGGCACGGTGAAGGTGCTGGTGGAAGGCGTGCGCCGCGCCAAGGTGAAGAAGTTCCACCCCAACGACGCCTTCTTCATGGTCGAGGTGGAAGAGGTGGAGGAGCAGACGGAGAAGACGGTGGAGCTGGAGGCGCTCGTTCGCAGCGTCCACTCCGTCTTCGAGGCCTTCGTCAAACTCAACAAGCGCATCCCGCCTGAGATGCTGATGCAGGTGGCCAGCATCGACGACCCGGCGCGCCTGGCGGACACCATCGTCGCGCACCTCTCCCTGAAGCTGAACGACAAGCAGGCCCTGCTCGAGACGGAGTCCCCGGCCAAGCGCCTGGAGAAGCTCTACGAGCTGATGCAGGGTGAGATCGAGATTCTCCAGGTGGAGAAGAAGATCCGCACGCGCGTCAAGAAGCAGATGGAGAAGACCCAGAAGGAGTACTACCTGAATGAGCAGATGCAGGCCATTCAGAAGGAGCTGGGTGAGCGCGACGAGTTCAAGAACGAAATCCAGGAGATTGAAGAGAAGCTGAAGAACAAGCGGATGAGCAAGGAGGCCACGCTCAAGGTCAAGAAGGAGCTGAAGAAGCTCCGGATGATGAGCCCGATGAGCGCCGAGGCCACCGTCGTCCGCAACTACATCGACTGGATCATCAGCCTCCCCTGGTACGACGAGACGCAGGACCGTCTGGACGTCACCGAGGCGGAGACGGTGCTCAACGAGGACCACTACGGCTTGAAGAAGCCGAAGGAGCGCATCCTCGAGTACCTGGCCGTGCAGCAGCTGGTGAAGAAGCTCAAGGGCCCCGTGTTGTGCTTCGTCGGTCCTCCGGGCGTCGGCAAGACGTCGCTGGCGCGCTCCATCGCTCGGGCCACCGGCCGCAAGTTCGTGCGCCTGTCGCTGGGCGGCGTGCGTGACGAGGCGGAGATTCGCGGCCACCGGCGCACGTACATCGGCGCGATGCCGGGCAAGCTCATCCAGTCGCTGAAGAAGGCGGGCAGCAACAACCCCGTCTTCCTGCTCGACGAAATCGACAAGATGTCCACGGACTTCCGTGGCGACCCGAGCGCGGCGCTGCTGGAGGTGCTGGACCCCGAGCAGAACCACAACTTCAACGACCACTACCTGGACCTCGACTACGACCTGTCCAAGGTGATGTTCATCTGCACCGCGAACACGATGCACAACATCCCCGGTCCGCTGCAGGACCGCATGGAAGTGATTCGCATCGCGGGGTACACGGAGCCGGAGAAGCTCTCCATCGCCCGCCGATACCTCATCCCGAAGGAGCAGGAGGCCAACGGGCTGTCGGACCTCAAGGTGGACATCTCCGACCCGGCGCTGCGGACCATCATCCACCGCTACACGCGGGAGTCGGGCGTGCGCTCGCTCGAGCGTGAGATTGGCGGCGTGTTCCGCAAGATTGCCCGCGACGTGCTGAAGAACGGCAAGCGGGACATCGACGTGGACCGGAAGATGGCCATGAAGTTCCTGGGCACGCCCCGCTACCGCTACGGCATGGCGGAGGCCGAGGATCAGGTGGGCATCGTCACGGGCCTGGCGTGGACGGAGCTGGGCGGTGAAATCCTCACCACCGAGGCCACCATCATGCCGGGCAAGGGCAAGCTCATCATCACCGGCAAGCTGGGTGAGGTGATGCAGGAGTCCGCGCAGGCGGCCATGTCCTACGTGCGCAGCCGCGCCGAGCGCTTCGGCATCGACCGCAAGGTGTTCGAGAACTACGACATCCACGTCCACTTGCCGGAGGGTGCGATTCCGAAGGATGGGCCGTCCGCCGGTGTCACCATCTGCACCGCCCTGGTGAGCGCGCTCACCCGCGTGCTCATCCGCCGCGACGTGGCGATGACGGGCGAAATCACCCTGCGTGGACGGGTGCTCCCCATTGGCGGCCTGAAGGAGAAGACGCTGGCCGCGCACCGGGCGGGCATCAAGACGGTCCTCATCCCGAAGGCCAACAAGAAGGACCTGAAGGACATCCCGCTGAAGATTCGCAAGCAGCTGCGCATCGTCCCGGTGGAGTTCGTGGACGACGTGCTGCGCGAGGCGCTGGTGCTGGAGAAGCCGGAGGAGTTCGGCCGCAAGCCCGTCTCCGACGGTGGCAAGCTGGGTGCCGAGCTGCCCTCGTCGCCGGCCGTGGCTCCGGCCTAGCGGAGACAGACAGCATCCGGTGGGCCGCCGCGCCTGCCGGGCCGAGCTGAAGGGACGCCAGGACGCCGGACGACCAAGGTCGCCGGGTTCCTGGCTTCTCCTTTTCTGGCGCCTGGACCTTCGGGGTAGAAGGGGCCTTGGTGGCTCCGCGCGCTCGACTCCGGTGGTGGTGGTACCTGCTGGCCGTGTGGGCCGCGTCGTGTGGACCGTGTGGCTTCCAGCCAGAGCCCGGCGTGAAGGTGGTGGTGCCGGCCATGCCCACCACGCTGGATTGGAGTCACTCGGACCCGGACAGCTGGGCGAACTACCCGGTGATGCTGGCCACCCAGCGCGGGCTCACGCAACTGGGGCCGGACCATGCCGTGGAGCCGGGGCTGGCCGAGCGGTGGGAGCGCGTCACGGACGGGCAGGGGCGGGATGTCTATACGTTCCACCTGCGGCGGGACGTTCGCTGGTCGAATGGCGCACCGCTGGTGGCGCGTGACTTCGTCGTGGGCTGGCGGCGCGCGCTGCAGGGCCGCGAGCGCGGGGAGATGGCGGACCTGGAAGGGGCCTCCGAGGCGCTGGCGCTCCAGGAGCAGGGCGCGCCGGAGGCTGAGGTTCGCGCCGCGTTGGAGCGCGTGGGCGTGGAGGCCGTGGACGCGCACACGCTTCGGGTGACGCTGGCGCGGCCGCGCAGCTACTTCCTGGCGCGCGTGGCCAACGTGTACCTGTTCTATCCGGCGCCCTCGGCGGACCTGGAGGGGAAGTCGGACGAGGAGGTTCGGGACTACTTCGACCGTCCGCGCGATGGCCGGCCACTGGCGCTGGGGCCTTACCGCGTCGAGCGGTGGGACCGCGCGGGGGAGCGGGTGCGGCTGGTCCATAACCCGGCTTCGGCCTTTCCAGCGCCGATGGCAGAAGGGGAGACGCCCGTTCCGGTCATCACGCTGATGAAGTCGGAAATCGGCCCGGCGCTGTACGAGCGGGAGCGGGTGGACTTCGTCTTCGTGGACAGCGCCGCGGCGCTGCGCATCCACCGGCCGGACGACTTGCGCCGCGAGCCGTTGCTGTCCACGTACTTCCTGGCCTTCAACACGGAGAAGGCGCCGCTGGACAGGCCCGAGGTGCGGCGCGCGCTGTCCCGGGCGTTGGACCGCGAGGCGCTGCTGGCGGGGTTGCTGCCCGCGGCGCGGCCGTCTCATGTGTTGCTGCCGCCGGAGCTGCCGGGGGCCGCGACGACGGAGCAGGCCGCGCGGCTGCCGCACGATGCGCCGGAGCAGGCTCGGGCGGAGCTGGCGGGTGTGGCGGGGCTGGAGCGGCCGTTGCGGCTCGTCTACCGGTCAGGGGATGGATTCGTTCCCGAGGTGGCCATCGCGGAGCGGGTGGCCGCGCAGTTCGCGCGCGTGGGCGTGCGGGTGGTGCTGGAGGCGCGCTCGGATTTCTCGGCGGAGATTTCCCGGCGCTCTGCGCGGGGGCCTCGCACGTATGACTTGTACCTGAGGCGCCTGGGGGCGGATTACGCGCACCCGAATACGTTCTTCACGCTGTTCGAGCGTGAGGGCAATCACCAGACGGGGTGGGAGACGCAGTCGGGCGGCGAGCCCATGGCGCGCTTCGAGCGACTGCTGGAGGCAGGGGACGGCGCGCCGGACGAGGCGAGTGCCCACGCGTCATATGTCCAGGCGCAGGAGGTGTTGGTGGGGGAACAGGCGGTGATAGCGCCCCTGTACCATCCGGACCGTTACTACCGCGCGCGCGAGCGGCTGCGCGGACTGGACGTGGACCCCTTCAACTTCCTGGCGCTGCGCGCGCTTCGCTTGGGGCCGACGCTCGATACCTCCCGTGCGGGGGAGTCGCCGTGAGCGGCAGCGGAAGGAGTTGCAGGCTGCCTCTCGTATGCGCTTCGCGTGGGGCCCATGGCATCGCGCAGCGGCGTCACGCGAAATCGACTCGCGTCTGTCAGCGCATGCGGAGCTGTGTTGCTGGCGCTGGTCGTCGATGGGGAGGCGGGCCATGAGGGCCATCGCCCAGCGGCTGTTGCGGCAGGTGGTTCTGGTGCCCGTCGTGGCCGTGGCGTCGTACTTCCTCATGGCCTCGCTTCCGCTGACCACGGAGACGGACGCGAAGCGGCAGGTGTCGCGTGAGCTCGCGGCCTCGTACCGGAGGGATTTGGGCATCGGCGAGCCGCTGGGCTTCCTGCGCCCGTGGGAGAAGCTCTTTCGCGGCGAGCGCCTGGGCACGAGCGCCCAGGGCATCACCGGCGATGAGCTGCTGACGAAGCTGTCTGGCAGCGTAGGCGTGGGCTTGATGGCGCTGCCACTCGCGCTGACGTGGGCCCTGGGCTTTGCCTTGCTTCGGACACGGTGGAGGAAAGGCCAGTGGGCCGCGCTCGGTGACGTGGTGCCCGCTGTGGCCTTCGGAACACCCGTCTTCATCCCCGCGCTACTGCTCGCGCCTGGCGTGGTGGAGCGTGGGCATCTGCTGCCGGAATTGTGCGCGGCGCTGGTGACGTCCATCTGGCCCGGCATCTTCCTGGGCACGCTCGTGGGCGACTCGCTGGAGGCGGAGTTGTCGCGCGACTACGTGCGCACCGCGTTGGGCAAGGGCCTGTCCCGCGCTGCCGTGCTGCGCCGTCATGTTCTGCCCAACGTGTGGCCCGCGATGCTGGACGCCGTGGGGCCAGTGGCCACGTCGCTGCTTGCCGGTTCTTTCGCCGCGGAGCGCGTCCTGGGCCTGCCGTACTTCGGCCAGCTCTACGTCCTGGCCGTGCTCAACAAGCAGGTGGCCGTCGTCGTCGTCGCCACCACCACCTTCGCGACCCTCCTCGTCGTCGTGAGTCTTGCGGTGGAGGTGCTGCGCTACGCCGTGGACCCGCGCTCCCGGGAGGCCTCGGCATGAGCCGCGTTCCCGTGCGCGCCCGCGTTGGCCTGGCGCTCCTCGTGGGACTGGGCCTGCTCAGCCTCGTGGCGGGGCGGCTCTTCCCCGAGGCCCTGGCCAGCACCTGTCCGCTGGGCATGGACCCCACGCGCCCGGACCGCACCGTCTGCGAGCTCGCCTTCGGCGGACTCTGGGTCTCCCTCGCCGTGGGGCTCGCGGCGGGCGCGCTCTCCACCGCGATTGGCCTCACCGTGGCCGCCGTGGCGCGGCTGTCCGGCGGCGCGGTGGAGCAGACGTTGCTGCGCGCCGTGGACGCCGTCTTCGCCTTGCCGGACGTGCTGGTGGTGATGGTGCTCCAGCTCGCGGGGCAGTCGCTCTCCGACGCGGGAGCGGGCGGCGGCCTGGGCCCCTTCGGATTGATGGTCGTCTCGCTGGCCCTGGTGGGCTGGGCGGGGCCCGCGCGCATGTTCCGCAACCGACTGGCGACGCTCGAGTCCCAGGAGTACGTGGCCGCGTCCCGGGCGCTCGGCGGAGGCGGACTGCACTTGCTGCGCGTCCACCTGTGGCCCGCGCTGCGGCCCTTCGCGCTCGCGGTGTTCCTGTCGCGGCTCCCCGCCGCCATCCTCACCGAGTCCACCGTGAGCTTCTTCGGCATCGCCCGGATGGAGCCCATGTCCCTGGGCCGCTACCTGGGCACCAGCTACGCGGCCCTCATCTACGAGGGCGGCGGCCGGGTCGTGCTGCCCGCCTGGGCGCTGCTCGTGCTGCTGGTGCTCGGCGCCTCGCTCGCCTCCCAGGCGCTCTCCGGGGCACCTCGTCGGGCGTCCTGACGGGCACGGGACACGGGCGCCCGCCCTGGCGCGACGTGGAATTCCCAACGTTGGTGGAGGGGTTCTCCTCACACGGAAACCTTTTGCCCACATTGGTGCCATCATGTCCCTGACGCCCAGCGAAGAGCTTGCCACCTCCACCGAACTCGACACCCGCGAGCGCGAGGAGCGCACGGACTTGCTCAAGCTGGAGCCCGTGCGCGGCGCGGTGCTCGTCGTCGAGGATGACCCGTCCCACCGCGAAATCCTGGTGGAGTTGCTGGCGGGCTGGGGCTACGAGCCCCTGCCCGTGGGCAGCGCCGAGGAGGCCGAGTTCGCCGTGCGCAACAAGCGCATGGACGCCGCCGTCGTCGACGTCTTCCTGCCCGGCCGCAGCGGCGCCACGTTGATGTCGCGGCTGCGCGAGCGCTTCCCCCAGTCCGTCCTCATTGGCGTCAGCGCCATGAGCGACGCGGCCATGGCGCGCAAGTGCAAGGGCCTGGGCGCGGACCTCTTCATCGGCAAGCCCCTGGACCCGGAGCGGCTTGCCGAGGCCCTCCAGTCCAGGCACACGAGTTGGCATTGAGGCCCCCCTCTGGCCGGGGGCGCCGGGGCGGGTTCCGGTTGCGCCATCCGCGTGAACGGTTGATGCTCCTGGCGTGAAGAACCTCGCTCCCGGCTTGCTGCTGGCCATGCCCCAGCTCGGCGACCCGAATTTCTACCGCTCGGTCGTCTTGATGCTGGAGCACTCGGAGACGGGCTCCATGGGGCTCGTCATCAACCGGGGAGCGCCCCTGACGCTCGGTGAGCTGGCGCGCGGGCAGAGCCTGGGCATCGCCGCCGGGCGGAAGGAACATTCCGTCTACCTGGGCGGCCCGGTGGAGCCCCAGCGGGGCTTCGTCCTCCATGACGACACGGAGCAGCGGGAGAAGCATTCGGTGCTGCCCGGCCTGTTCCTGAGCGTGACGCTGGACGCGTTGGGCCCGCTGCTGACCAACCCGAACCCGCGCCTGCGCTTCTGCCTGGGGTATGCGGGCTGGGGGCCGCGCCAGTTGGAGAGCGAGATTGCCGCCGGCTCCTGGCTCTTCACCGAGGCCTCCGCGGAGGCGGTGCTCGGGCAGGAGCCGTCGAAGCTGTGGGACACGACGCTGCGAGGCATGGGGGTGGACCCCGCCATGCTGGTGATGGGAAGGGGAATGAACTGATGCTCGACGCCGAATTCATCCGGGCCCGCATCCTGGAGGCCCTGCCGGGCTCCGAGGTGGAGGTACGGGATTACACTGGGACGGGAGACCACTACGAGGCCCGGGTGGTGAGCCCTGACTTCGCTGGGAAAGCGATGGTGCAGCAGCACCAGCTCGTGTACGCGCCTCTCCAGCAGTGGCTGAAGAGCGGCGAGCTCCATGCGCTCGCGCTAAAGACCTATTCACCCGAGCAGTGGAAGAAGCTCGGGACTCGCTAGAAGGAGCGGTACCCATGACGCCCGAACTCAAGGCCCGGTTGGAGCAGGAGACCCGGTCGCACAAGATTGTGCTCTTCATGAAGGGCAATGCCCTCTTCCCCCAGTGCGGCTTCTCCGCGCGGGCGCTGCAGCTGCTGCAGCCCCTGGGTGAGGTCCACACGGTGGACGTGCTCGCGGATCCGGAGATTCGCCAGGGCATCAAGGACTTCACCAACTGGCCCACCATCCCCCAGATTTTCATCAACGGGCAGTTCGTCGGCGGCTCCGACATCCTCATGGAGCTGGCCGAGCGCGGTGAGCTGGCCGACCTGGTCGCGGGAAAGAGCCCGGCCTAGCGGAAGGGGCCTCGGGGCGTGACGGGCGAGGGGAGACCGATTCCCCTCGCTGCGGCTAGGATGGAAGGCCGCTGCCCCGAGGAACCGCCGTGGTCACCGCTACCCGTCACAACGCCCCTGAGAATCCGGACGAAGCCTCCGCCGAGGTGCCCAACGCGGGCCCCGCCGTCGAGGCGAACGTCCCCGTCGCAGAGCCCCCTGCCGCCGTCGCCCTGACGGACACCGTGTTGCCGGCCCAGGCGCCGGGCGTGGCGGTGGACCCGGACGACCTGGTCGACACGACGAAGACGCCCACCCTCATGGACAAGGTGCAGCAGTTCCGCGCCCGCCATGAGAAGTGGGAGATGGCCGCCTTCTTCTTCGGCGGCTTCATCTACGACGTCCTCACCATCAGCCGCATCGATGACACGCTGACGCTGGCGCAGAACTTCGGCTACCTGCTGGTCCTCACGGGACTGCTGCTGCTGGAGCAGCGCTACCCGGACGGCGTGGAGCCGCCGAAGTTCCTGCAGAAGGTCTGGCGCTGGCGTGAGGACGGCATCCACTTCCTCTTGGGGAGTCTGCTCAGCGCGTTCATGCTGCTGCTCTTCAAGAGCACGTCGGGCGCGCTGCCCTACCTGTTCGTGGTGGGCCTCTTCGCCCTGCTGGCGGCCAACGAGTTGCCCCTGTTCCGCAAGCTGGGCCCCGTCATGCGCATGGTGCTGCTCAGCCTGTGCGTGACGATGTACTTCGTCTGCCTGCTCCCGGTGGTGCTGGGGCGCATGGGCTTCTGGGTCTTCCTGCTGGCCGTCGCCGTGGGCTGCGCGAGCATCTACGGGGTGATGCGCCTCATCCGGCGCTGGCGGCCGGACAACCGGTACCTGCTTCGCAACGTGGCCATCCCCGGCTTCGGCGTGCAGGCCGCGCTGCTGGGGCTGTACCTGGTGGGCGTGATTCCGCCGCTTCCGGTGGCCGTGCAGTTCGCGGGCATCTACCACCAGGTGGAGCGGGTGAGCCCGGGCGTCTACCACCTGTCCTCGGTGGACTCCGGCGCCTGGTACAAGCCGTGGACGTGGGGCGGGCCGGACTTCCTGATGCAGCCGGGAGACAAGCCCTACTACTTCTTCCGCATCTTCGCGCCGAAGCACTTCCAGTCGTACAAGGTCCGCGTGCGCTGGTACTTCGACGACCCGCAGAAGGGCTGGACGACGTACGGCAACGGCTTCATGGCCACCGTCAGCAGCAACGGCACGGACGGCGGCTACCGTTTCTACGCGACGACGTCCAACCTGAAGCCCGGCAAGTGGCGCGTGGTGCTGGAGACGGAGGACGGGCACGAAATCCACCGTCTCAACTTCACCGCCGGCCCGGACGCGAACCCGCAGCCCCGCGTCTTCGACGTCGCGGTGTCCACGCTCAAGGACGTGAAGCCCCTGGCGCTGTCGGAGTGGCAGGAGCGGGCCGCGGCCGCGGCGGCGAAACCCGCCACCGCCGCGCCGAAGCCGAAGTAGCGCGCCTGGCCTACTTCTTCTTGCCCTTCCGGGCGGCCTTGTCCGCCGTCCAGAGTGACTTCATCCACGCCTCCACATCCTTCGCCTTGCGGGGGATGTCGGCGGAGAGGACCTTGCAGCCGCGCGCGGTGACGACGACGTCGTCCTCGATGCGCACGCCGATGCCGCGGTAGCGCTTGGGCACGGTGAGGTCGTCCATCTGGAAGTAGAGACCGGGCTCCACCGTCAGCACCATGCCGGCCTGGAGCTTCCCGTACTTGTAGGTCTCCTGCCGCGCCTGGGCGCAGTCGTGCACGTCCAGGCCCAGCATGTGGCTGACGTTGTGGAGCGAGTAGCGCTTGTAGAACTGGTGCTCGTCCTTGAGCGCCTCCTCGGCGTCCTCGAGGATGCCCAGGTGCTCCAGGCCATCCGCCAGCACGCGCATGGCCGCGCGGTTGGGCTCCATGAAGTCGTTGCCCGGCTTCACCTCGGCGAAGGCCGCGTCCTGGGCCTCCAGCACCAGTTCGTAGATTTCGCGCTGCTCCTTGGAGAACTTCCCGGAGATGGGCAGGGTGCGGGTGATGTCCGCGGTGTAGAGCGTCTGGCCCTCCACGCCCGCGTCCAGCAGCAGCAGGTCGCCAGGGACGAGCGGCCCGTCATTGTGGTGCCAGTGCAGGATGCACGCATGGGCGCCGGAGGCGGCGATGGTGCGGTAGCCCACGTCGTTGCCTTCCACGCGGGCTCGGAGGTTGAAGATGCCCTCCACGTAGCGCTCCGTCTTCGCCGTCTTCAGGCCGCGGATGACGTCCTCGAAGCCGCGCTGCGTGGAGTCGATGGACGTCTGGAGCTCGCGCAGCTCCTGCGCGTCCTTGAGCAGCCGCATCTCCGACAGCGCCTGGGCCAGCCCCTTGTCCTTGTCCTTCTCACCCGGCTCCGGCACGGCGCCGTCCACCTTGGGCGACAGGCCGCGCAGCAATCGCGTGGGGCGGCTCGCCGCGCCACTGAGGCCGGAGAGGAAGTCCGGCAGCTCGTTGAGGCCCCGGGCCTGGTCCACGCCGTAGCGGGCATGGCTCTCCTTCACGCCCAGGCGTGGGCCTTCCCACAGCTCACCCTTCACGCGGTCGGTGAAGAACGTGGCGTCGGTGCGGCCCGGGTTGGGCTCCACGAAGAGCACGTCGGTGTGGCCGCCCTTCTCCTTGGGCTGGAGGACGAGGACGCAGTCCGGCTCCAGGTTGCCGGTGAGGTAGTAGAAGTCGCTGCCCGGCCGGAAACGGAAGTTGGTGTCGTTGGCGCGCACCTTCTCGTGGCCGGTGGGGATGATGAGCGTCTCACCGGGGAACAGCTTGGAGAGCGCGCGGCGGCGGGCCTTGAAGGCGTCCGCCTGCTTGATTTTCGGGGGCAGCTTCTTCGAGCGCGGCTTCCACGACTTCATCATGAAGTCGAGCAGGGCCGGCGGCGGCACCGTGTCGTGCGTGGCGGGCTTCGCGGGCGCTGCCGCGGGAGCCTGCTCCTCGGAGGTGACAATCGGCTGTTGCTCGCCCAGGGCGGGCTGAGCGGCGGCGGAAGAACGGGTCGTGGCCATGGACAACTCTTCACCCGGCCACGGCGCGCCTTCAAGTCAGAGTTGTCGCGGGCGGTGCCGCAATGTCCTCCCGGAGAAGCGCCACCTGTCCCAGGAGGACGGGCACGGCCGTCTCCACGCGGAGAATGCGGGGCCCCAACGAAAACGGGTGGAAACCATGGGCTTCCAGGAGGTCGGCCTCGAAGGGCACCCAGCCGCCGTCCGGTCCAATGGCCAGTACGACGCGCTGGGCCAGACCCACGCCCAGCGCTCGGAGCGGCTGCCTCGCGGGAGGGTGGGGGAGCAGGCGGAGCGTCCGGGGGCCGAAGAAGGAGTCGAGCTCGTCTTCGACGAAGGGGCGGAAGCGCTCGCGGACCAGAACCTCTGGGAGGCGCGTGTCCCGGGCCTGCTCCAGTCCCTGGATGAGCAGCTCGTGGACGAAGGCGGGGTCCAGCACCTTGGAGTCGAAGTAGCTCTTCTCCACGCGCGCCGCGTTGACCAGGACGATGCGGTCCACGCCCAGCGAGGCCACGGCGGGCAGCACCTTCTTCAGCGCCTTGGGGCGGGGGATGGCTAGCAGCAGGTCGACGCCCGCGCGCGGGGGCGGAGGCTCGGTGAGGGCGACGCGCAGGTGCAGCACGCCCGCGCTGTTCTCCAGCACCTCGCCGGTGCCGGTGAGGCCTCCCAGGTGTCCCACGCGGAGGGACTCGCCGGGCTCGGCGCGCAGCACCTCGCGGGCGTGCTGGGCCCGCCGTCCGGTGAGGCGCGCGGTGCCGTCGGGCAGGAAGTCTTCGTCCAGGAGGAGCAGCAGATTCACCGGGCCTCTGTACTCCGTCGCCTGGAGGCTTGGGGAATCTTCAGCCCCGGGGAAGCCGGTCCCCGGGCACCCAGCCTGCCCGGCCCTCCCGTGGTGGGACTTGCCCCTGCTCGGAGCGTGCCGTAAAGGCGGTGGCCGTGCGTAACCTCTGCCTGCGTTGCCGCCGTCCCGAGAGCGCGTGTTATTGCGCGCAACTGCCGCCCCGGTTGGAGACTCGCACGCGCGTCGTGTTCCTCCAGCACCCGCGCGAGAGCCGCGTGGCCATTGGCACCGCGCGCATGGCCCACCTGTCGCTGAGCAACTCCGAGTTGCATGAGGGCGTGGACTTCACCGGCCACCGGCGAATCGAGGAACTGGCCGCGCAGCGGGACTCAGTCGCGGTGCTCTTCCCGGGCGAGGACGCCATCACGGTGGAGGAGGCGCGGCTGAATCCTCCCAAGACGCTCATCGTCGTGGACGGCACCTGGCCGCAGGCGAAGAAGGTCGTGTCGCGCAACCCGGTGCTGGCCGGGCTGCCGCGCATCGGCTTCGTGCCGCGCCGGCCCAGCAACTACCGCATTCGCGCGGAGCCCGCGGACCACTGCGTGTCCACCATCGAGGCCGTGGTGGAGATGCTGGGCATCCTGGAGGGGGACGCGGCGCGCTTCGACACGATGCTGCGGGCCTTCGAGTACATGGTGGATACGCAGTTGGAACGGCAGTCGGCGCGCACCTCGCCCAACCGGCGCCGCATCTACTTCGGGCCGTGGCGTCCACCGCTGGAGCTGCGCACGCTGGCGGAGCGCTTCGAGAAGCTCGTCGTCTTCTACGGCGAGGCGAATGCGCACCCCGCGGGCGACGAGGAGATTCCCACCGAGCTGGTGCACGCGGTGGCGTGCCGTCCGGCCACGGGCGAGCGCTTCGAGGCCATCATCGCGCCGGAGCAGCCCCTGGCCTACAGTACGCCGCTGCATGTGGAGTTGTCGGAGGACATCCTCCGCGCGGGCGAGCCCCGGGCCGAGGCGATGAAGCGCTTCGAGGCCTTCCTCCGTCCCGATGACGAGCTGGCGGTGTGGACCACGTTCGCGTTGGAGCTGCTGTGGGCGGGCGGCATCACCCGGCGTCCGGCGAGCAGCGTGCGCCTGGCCACCGCGCGCGCGCTGAAGGGCAAGGCGGGCGGCGTGGAGCAGGCGATGACGCTGTTGCAGGGGCCGGAGGTGCCGCAGTGGGCCCCGGGTCGCGCGGGCCGGCGCATCCGCGCGCTGGAGTCCGTGGTGCGCGAGCTGGTGGCTCGAGGCAACGCCACCGAGCCGCCCCAGAAGCTGCCTCGCACGGGTAGCTGAGTCCGAGGCCCGTAACCGTCCGCGCTGTGCGTCGCGCGCGGGCACATGGGGCCGTCATCTCCCGCCCGCATCAGGGCAGCAGTCCCGTCTTGGCCTCCTTGGCGTAGCGCCCTCGCGGGAAGTCGTTGAGGTACCGGCGGTATTCGTCCTTGGCCCGGTGCGATTCGAGCTTCTCCTCGAAGCACCTCGCGCGCAGGTAGCGCGCCTGTTCGCGGTGGGCCGCCCTTGGGCTGCGCTGGGCAATCTCGTCCAGGCCAACCAGGAAGCTCTCGCACTTGCGCGAGTTCACCTTGAGCCGGGCGTAGCCCAGGAATCGCTCGTCGGCGTCCTTGGACACCAGCGCCATGGGAATCAACGGCTCGCGCTTCTTCGGTGATTGCTTCGCCACGGCCCCCGGAGGCGGCTGGGGCTCCGGCGTGGGCGACATGGGGACGTTCACCGACGGCACAGGGTAGGGCGCGAACTCGTGGTTCGGGTCCACGGGGGCCGGGGGCGCGGTCGGGGTACCTCCCGCGGCGGCCACGGGGGCCAGGGCATTCGCCGGTGGCGGTGCGGGCTCGGGCGCCGGGGCTTCCCCGATGGGCTCCTGCGGCGTGGGCGTCACCGCCGCCACCGCGCCCGGCGTCATGGGGGCGGGCGCGTCGGTCGGCTCGGGTTTCTGACGGGGGGCGGGCCGAGCGCTGATGGGGTGGGGCGGGCTCACGGGGACTTCGTCCACCGGGTCCCGGAGCTCCGCGATGGCCCGCAGGTCCGGCTTCGACATCTTCCGCGGGTTCAGCGTGTGCTTCGCCGCGTGCAGTTCCACGCGCTCACCAGGACCGACCAGCCGCGGCGGCTGGCCTGCCGCCTCGACGCGGACCTGCCCTTTCGCGACGGCCACGGCGGCGCCATCCTTCGTGCGCTCCACCGTGAAGACAGTGCCCACCACGGAGACGCGCAGGCCCGCCACTTCCACCAGGAAGCCTTGGCGCGCCGTGTGTGAGGCCTCGACGGACAGGCGTCCCTTGTTCACGGTGAGGTGCACATCGCGCGACTCCGCGCGGGACAGCTCCACCTCCGAGCCCGCCGACAGCCGAACGCGGCTCTCATCCGGCAGCCGAAGCAACGCACTGGAGCGCGCGGGCGTCCGCACCGCCACGCCTGAACGCAGCCGCATGCCGGGCTTGAGCGCGCGCTCCGTGCCTCCCGCCTCGCGCAGGATGGCCCCCGCGACGGCGACCCGTTCTGTCTCCGTGGTGGCGTCGAGCTTCTCCGCTGCATTCGAGGGTACAGATGGCTCGCTGCCGGCCGCGGCGTGAGCAGCAGACTCCGGAGCCGGGGGCACCGTGGGAACCGCGTCACCGCCGTTCGACGGAACGGAGACGCCGGACGCAGGCTCAGAGGGCGCATCCCCCCGAGCCACGAGCGCTCCGCCCTCATCCGTTGCCCGGGGAGCGCGGACCATCCAGAACGCCAGCATCGCCGCGCAGACACCCGCGAGCGCCACGGCCCACGGCCAGCGGGCCCTGGGCGCGCTGCGCACCATTCGCCGAGCCGCTTCCGCGCGAAGTCCTTCGCCCATGGCGTCCGTGCGCGGCGCGGGCATGGTGCCGCGGCCCTCGTGGAGGACGGCGCGGGACTGCCGCACCTGCTCCAGCGCCTGGGCACATTCGGAGCAGGTGGCGACGTGCGCCTCCACCCGGCCGCGCGCATCTGCGTCCAACTCGCCCGCGGCCAGGGCCCACAGGGAGAGGTGCTCATGGCGCGCCATGGAAACCTCCGGGGCGGTTGGCGCCGAGCAGCCGCTGCATGGCTTCGTTGAACTCCAGCCGCGCATGGTGGAGGCGGCTGCGGACGGTGTTGGGTGAGCTGCCTACGGCCTCGGCAATCTCGTCCGGGCTCATTCCACACAGCTCGTAGTACACGAAGACGATGCGCTTCTTTGGCTTCAGCCGCTCCAGCGCCAGCTCCACCAGCCGGGCCGCCTGACGCCGCGAGGCCACCCGCTCGGGGTCCTCTCCCTCCGCCGCAGCTTCCGGCAGCTCCCAGACGGAGTCCTCGGGCCGGCGTCGCTTCCAGCGCAGGTGGGACAGGGCCACGTTGGAGCACACGCGATAGAAGAAGGTCCGGAACCGGGACTCGCCCCGGTAGCTCTTCACGGCCGTCAGCAGCCGGAGATAGGCCTCCTGGAGCAGGTCCTCCACGTCCACGCGGTTGCCGACCAGGTGCCACAAGGTGCGCGAGGCATCCGCCTGCGTGAGCGCATAGAGCTGTTCGAATGCCGTCAGGTCGCCCTCCTGGATGCGCCGGACCAGTGCCTGGAGCCGCACCTCGTCCTGGGCGGGAACACCGGACACGTCGCGTCCCTTTCGCCCCTCGGGGAGGTGGGTGACGTGCGCGAATGAGCGGGCTCCACGCAGGAACACCAGGGGTTCTCCCTCAAGGGGTGGTCGTCGTGGTCCGGCGCGATGCGAGCCCGGCCCGGTGACCGACTGAAAGGTCCAGGCCACTACATACCTCCATGGCCATGGGTCTCCGGAAAGACGAAAGCCGATCAAATAAATTTTTTGATCATCCGTCTGCGCTACGGAGTCCATCGCTGCTGAAACCGGAAAACACCCCCGGTGGCCGGACCGGTACCCCTGAGTTCTCGGAGTCCCCACTCATGCGGAACACCCCCATACGTAGCCTCATGTGGCTGCCGTTGCTCGCCGTTCTCGCCGTCCTCCCGGGCTGCATCGTCCATGGAGAGGATGACTGGTACGACGACTACGACGACGACATCTGCTACTGCTCCTCCGACAGGGATTGCAGCACAGGTGAGAGCTGCCGCAGCGGCGTCTGTCGGACCGTTCCACCTGGCTCGGGCGAATGTTCCTCCTCCCTGGACTGCCCCGGGTCCCAGATCTGCATCAACAGCGTCTGCTCGCAGTTCTGCTCGCGTGACTCCGACTGCGGTTCGGGCCAGCGGTGCGACGACCACTACTGCGTTGGGAACGGCGGGACGCGCCCGGACGCGGGTTCCGATGGCGGGACGCGCCCGGATTCGGGGACGGACGGCGGGACGCGCCCGGATTCAGGGACGGACGGCGGGACACGTCCGGACGCTGGCTCCGACGGCGGGACGCGCCCGGATGCGGGCGTGGACGGGGGTTCTCCTCAGCAGTGCCGGGTGAACGTGGATTGCGGTGCGGGGAACTACTGCATCAACAACCAGTGCATCCGCGGCTGCTATGACGATTCCTGGTGCGACGCCACGGACACCTGCGTGAGCGGCCTGTGCCGTCCGCGCCCGGTGGACCCGAACACCTGCTCCACCGCGGCGGACTGCACCGGCGGGAAGGACTGCGTGGATGGCCAGTGCCGCGCGGCTTGCGACTCCACCACCCAGTGCCCGGACGACTTCAGCTGCCAGATTGGCTACTGCATGCCCATCCCGGACGGGGGCCAGTGCCGCGCCAACTGCGAGTGCCCCGCCGGCCAGGTCTGCTTCAATGGCAAGTGCAAGGCGCCGCACCCGGACCCGGGCCAGACGTGCGTGGCCAACTGCGACTGCCCCTCGGGTGACGTCTGCACCAACGGCTACTGCCGTCCGCCGGCCCCGCCGCCGGACGCGGGCACGGGCCCGGCCTGCCAGGCCAACTGCGACTGCCCGTCGGGCCAGGTCTGCTCCAATGGCCAGTGCAAGGTGCCTCCTCCTCCTCCGGTGCAGGATGCCGGGACGTCCACCCCGGTGTGCCGCGCCAACTGCGAGTGCCCGTCCGGTCAGGCCTGCACGGACGGCGTCTGCAAGCCCGTCAACACGGGCAGCGGCAACAGCTGCCAGGCCAACTGCGAGTGCCCCGCCGGCGAGCGCTGCATCGACAGCGTCTGCTGGCTGTAGTCGGGACGGACGCCAGCGTCAGGGAGCCACCATGCGCCAGCAGCGGTGGATCTCCTTGCGCTGGAAGTCCTCGGGGATGGAGCGAGGGGTGATTTCCTCCACCTCCATCCCCCGCGTGGCCTTCGGTTCCAACTGGAACCCCAGGAAGTTGTTGGAGAAGTAGAGGACGCCACCGGGTGCGAGCAGCGCCCGGATGGCGGCCAGCAGGCGCGGGTGGTCGCGCTGCACGTTGAAGCTGCCCGACATCTTCTTCGACGTGGAGAAGGACGGCGGGTCGCACACCACCAGGTCATACCGCTCTGGCGCGTCGGCCTGGGCCTCCACCCAGGCCTTGGCATCCGCGCGCACCAGCGTGTGCCGCGCGTTGGCCAGGCCGTTGAGGTCCAGGTTGTCCTCGGCCCAGTCCAGGTAGGTGTTGGACAGGTCCACCGTCATCGTGCTCGCGGCGCCTCCAGCGGCGGCGTAGACGGTGAAAGCCCCGGTGTACGCGAAGAGGTTGAGGAAGCGCTTGCCCCGGGCCTCCTCCCGCACGCGCGCGCGGGTGTTGCGGTGGTCCATGAAGAGGCCGGTGTCCAGGTAGTCGCCCAGGTTCACCCAGAACTTCAGGCCCTGCTCCTCCACGACGATGCGCCCGCTGTCCTGGCCCACCCGGCCGTACTGCGAGCGGCCCCAGGGCTGGGGCGTGTGCGTCTTCACGAAGATGCGCTCGGGGGGAACGGCCAGCACCTGCGTCACCGCGGCCAGGACTTCCTCCCGCTGCGTGTCCGCGGCACCTGAGGCGATGGCGCGCCGGCGGGGATATTCCACGACGTGGGCGCAGTCGCCGTAGACGTCGATGGCGTACGGGTACTCGGGGATGTCCCTGTCGTAGACGCGGAAGGCCGTCAGCCCCTGCGTCCGGGCCCACTTCCGGAAGCGCTTGTCCCCCTTGCGCAGGCGGTTGGCGAACATGCCCTCGGGGCCGGTTGCGTCGTGAGAGCCATGCGTACCTTGTGTGTCAGCCATGCCCAAGCGTCCTTCCGTCCAGACCACTGCGGCCCCCCTCATCCCTGAGTCTCCGACGTACGACAAGCTCCGAAAGGCGGCCGCGGGATGTCAGGCCTGCCCGCTGTGGCGCACGGGCACCCAGACTGTCTTTGGCGAGCCTGAGGGCCAGCCGCGCCCCGGCCCCCGGGTGATGCTGGTGGGGGAGCAGCCGGGAGACCAGGAGGACCGGGCCGGCAGGCCCTTCGTGGGTCCCTCCGGGCGACTGCTGGACGAGTCGCTGGAGGCCGCCGGCATCGACCGCGCGCAGGTGTACGTCACCAATACGGTGAAGCACTTCAAGTGGACCGGCCAGGGGCCCCGGCGCATCCACGCGAAGCCGACCACGACGGAGATTCGCGCCTGCCTGCCGTGGCTGGAGGCGGAGATTCGCGTGTTCCGCCCGGATGTCCTCGTCTGCCTGGGGGCCACCGCGGCACAGGCGCTGCTGGGCAAGGCGTTCCGGGTGACGCAGTCGCGTGGGCAGCCGATGGCGTCGGAATGGGCGCGGGTGGTGGTGGCCACGGTGCACCCGTCCTCCATCCTCCGCGCGTCGGACCCTCGGGCGAGGGAGGCCGCGCTGGAGGCCTTCGTGGACGACTTGCGCCAGGTGGCGCGCATCATCCACGGCCTGTCTGAAGGGGAGGGCGTGCACGCGCCCATGTGAGGAAGCACCGCGGCGGGATTGCGGTCCGGACGCGAGGGAAGAAGACTCCGCCGCCATGAGCGTGCGCGTCGAGAAGAACGGCCCCGTCACCACCGTCATCCTGGACCGCCCGGAGGTACGCAACGCCGTGGATGGCGCCACCGCCCAGGCGCTGGCGGAGGCCTTCCGCGCCTTCGACGCGGACCCGGACGCGCGGGTGGGCGTGCTCCATGGAGAAGGGGGCACCTTCTGCGCCGGGGCGGACCTGAAGGCCGTCTCCGAGGGCCGGTTGCCCCGCCTGGAGCTGGACGGAGATGGCCCCATGGGCCCTTCGCGCATGGTGCTGTCGAAGCCCGTCATCGCGTCTGTTGGCGGCCATGCCGTGGCGGGCGGATTGGAGCTGGCGCTGTGGTGTGATTTGCGCGTGGCCGAGGAGGACGCCGTCCTGGGCGTCTTCTGCCGCCGCTGGGGCGTGCCCCTCATCGATGGGGGGACGGTGCGGCTGCCCCGGCTCATCGGCCTGTCGCGGGCCCTGGACCTCATCCTCACGGGCCGGGCCGTGTCCGCCCAGGAGGCACTGGCCATGGGGCTGGTCAACCGCGTGGTGCCCCGGGGGCAGGCGCGCGAGGCCGCCGAGGCCCTGGCGCGCGAGGTGGCCGCCTTCCCGCAGGCGTGCATGAACGCGGACCGGCGCTCCGCCTACACCCAGGCGGGGCTGGGCACCGAGGACGCACTGCGTCAGGAGTTCGCCCGCGGCGTCAAGGTGCTAGAGTCGGAGTCCATTGTCGGCGCCACGCGTTTTGCCCAGGGGGCAGGGCGTCACGGGAAGTTCGAATAGGCGGGTCCTGCTGCGCGGCCGGGAGGGACTGTGTTAGTTCCCCCGGCATGCGCTTCGACACGCTTGCCATTCACGCCGGTCAGGAGCCGGACCCCACCACGGGCGCCATCATGACGCCCGTCTACCTGACTTCCACCTACGTCCAGGACGGCCCCGGAGAGCACAAGGGCTACGAGTACAGCCGGACGCAGAACCCCACCCGCAAGGCGCTCCAGGACTGTCTGGCCGCGCTGGAGGGAGCGAAGTACGGCGCGGCCTTCGCCTCCGGCTTGGCGGGCACGGACATGCTGATGCACATGCTGGATTCGGGCGACCACGTGGTCGTCTCGGACGATGTGTACGGCGGCACCTTCCGCCTCTTCGACAAGGTGTTCCGGCGGGCCGGGCTGCACTTCTCCTTCGTGGACCTGTCCAAGCCGGAGAACTTCGAGGCGGCGATTACGCCGAAGACGAAGATGGTGTGGGTGGAGTCCCCCACCAACCCGATGCTCAAGCTCATCGACCTGGCGCGCATCGCCGAGGTCGCCAAGAAGCGGAACATCCTCTCCGTCGCCGACAACACGTTCATGACGCCGTACTTCCAGCGCCCGCTGGACCTCGGCTTCGACGTGGTGGCGCACTCCACCACCAAGTACATCAACGGCCACAGCGACGTGGTGGGCGGCTTCGTCTGCACCAGCCGCGAGGACGTGGCTGAGCGGATGTACTTCCTCCAGAACGCGGTGGGCGGCGTGTCCGGCGCCTTCGACAGCTTCATGGTGCTGCGCGGCGTGAAGACGCTGCACGTGCGCATGGACCGCCACGCCTCCAACGCGATGAAGGTGGCGCAGTTCCTGGCGTCCCACCCGAAGGTGAAGAAGGTCACCTACCCGGGCCTGGAGTCGCACCCGCAGCACGCGCTCGCCAAGCAGCAGATGACGGGCTTTGGCGGCATGGTGACGTTCGACATCCAGGGCGGCCTGGAGGCGGCCCGCACCTTCCTGAAGACGGTGAAGGTGTTCGCCTGCGCCGAGTCGCTCGGCGGCGTCGAGTCCCTCATCGAGCACCCGGCCATCATGACCCACGCCTCCATCCCCAAGGAGACGCGCGAGCAGCTGGGCATCACCGACGGCTTCATCCGCCTGTCGGTGGGCATCGAGGACGCGCGGGACCTGGTGGACGACCTGGCGCAGGCGCTCGACGCCGCGAAGTAGCCGTCAGGGCCTCGTGCCCCGTTGCCCAGGGCCTCCCCGCGCTTCTCCTTTGTGGAAGCGCGCGGAGGCCCTTGTCATGCCGTCGTCCGGGCTGGAGGCGGCGTGCTGATTTGCTAGGCTGCCCGCTCAGGCAGTGTCCGCCCCTGGAGACCGACCCCCATGACCCGAGAAGAAGCGCAGATGCTGGCGCAGGCGTTCCTCGCCGCCAACGGCACCCCCAACAGCGTCGGCATCAACCCGCAGGGCTTCGGCGGCGTCGCCCTGGGCGATGCCCAGCTCTACTTCGAGTGGCACGACAAGGAGCAGGCGCTGGAGTGCAGCGCCCTCATCCACCGGTTCCGGGACACCCCCAAGCCGGGCATCCTGGAGGGCTTCCAGGACGAGCAGAAGAAGGGCACCGACACCGGCGGCGGCACCGTGGACTTCGAGCCGGAGAACAAGTCCCTGTTCCTCAGCCGCACCTACACCACGGCGCCGCAGATCCCCATCTTCAACGACGACATGAAGCGGCTGATGAAGGCCAGCCTCGAGTGGAGCAGCACCGTCCTGAACCGGGTGGCGGACCGCGTCTTCGGACGCTGATCCTTTGCCGCAGTGCGGCAAAGTGAGGGGCGCCGCAACTTCCAAGACCCTGGGGCGATAATTCCCTCACTAGCAGTCCACTCCTTCCAAACCGTCTGGAGCCCCCCATGAACCCCATCGAGCGCGGCCGGAAACTCATCAACACGGTCCGTACCGGTGCCGAGAAGGCCATTGACCGTACGCAGGACGCCGTGGGTAACGCCGTCGACAACGTGAAGGGCGCCGCAGTTTCCGGTGGCCGCAAGGTCGGCCAGTTCGTGGACGGCTTCGAGAACGCCGTCTCCGGCACCGCCCGGGGCGTGGGCAACGTCGTCGGCGGCGCCGCGCGGGGCGTGCAGGAGTTCTTCGGCGGCGGCAACCAGCCGGACCGCGTGCACGACGGCAAGTTGCTGGGCGCGAACGGCGCGACGTTCCCGCCGGGTACCCCGCTGGCGGACATCCCGGGCGTGACGCCGGCCAACAACCCGAACCCGCAGTCGACGGTTCTCTACGTCAACGGCATCCTGACGACGAAGGAGGCCCAGTCCGAGAGCCTGCAGGCCATCGCCAACGCGACGGGCTCGCGCGTCGTCGGCATCCACAACGCCACCGAGGGCATGGGCGCGGACCTGGCCCAGTCCGTGAAGGACAAGCTGGACAAGGGTACCAACCCCGCCGTGGACACCCTGGCGGACGCGCTCTACACCGAAATCAAGGCCGGCCGTGACGTGCACCTGATGGCGCACAGCCAGGGGGGGCTCGTCTCCAGCCGCGCGCTGAACGACGTGTACAACCGGCTGCGCATCGAAGATGGGATGTCCAAGCAGGACGCCAAGGCGCTGATGGGGAAGATCAACGTGGAGACGTTCGGCGGCGCCGCCGCCACGTACCCGGACGGCCCGAACTACGTGCACTACGTGAACCGTGGCGACCCGGTCCCCAGCATGTTCGGCCTGGGCCCCATCCCGGACAAGTGGAACCCCATCGCGGACGGTGGCAAGGGCTCCAAGGTCCACCAGTTCAACGAGTTCCACCTGAACCCGTTCGACGGCCACAGTTTCGAGGACGTCTACCTCAAGAACCGCGTGCCGTTCGACCAGGCCCGCGAAGGCAACTTCGACAAGTAACCCATGGCTACCGCTCCCCGCAGTGGCCTCGCTGGCCTGCTCAGGTCCTGGATTTCGGGCCTGGGCCCCGCTGCTCAGGCGGATACGCCGCTGACGAGGGAGTCTGCCCAGCGACTGGTCCAGGGCTTCCTCCATGAAGAGGGCACGCCGCCCAGCCCGGGCATCAATCCCCAGGGCTTCGGCGGGCTCTCCGCGGGGGGCGCGTCGCTCTACTTCGAGTGGTTGGAGGACACCCAGGCGCTGAAGTGCAGCGCCTTGGTGTACCGCTTCCGCGAGCCGCCCAAGCCCGGCGTCATCGAGGGCTTCCAGGCGGAGGAGCGGGAGGGCACGGATGCCGGTGGCGGCACCGTGGACTACGAGCGGGAGAACCGGGGCCTCTACCTGGCCCGGACGTACACCCGCATGCCGTCCGAGCGCGCCTTCGCCAAGGAGATGCGCCGGCTGATGAAGGTCAGCATCAAGTGGAACTCCGAGGTGTTGGATCGCGTCGCTTCGCGCGTGTTCCACCCGGAGGAACTGGAATCCAAGGACACGTCGCGTTGAAGTAGCGCCCATGCGCTACTTCGAGGACTTCCAGCCCGGGGACGTGAGCGAACACGGCCCCCACGTGGTGTCGCGCGAGGAAATCATCGCCTTCGCGACGCAGTTCGATCCGCAGCCCTTCCACCTGAGCGATGAAGCCGCCCGCGACAGCATCTTCGGCGGGCTGGTGGCCAGCGGTTGGCACACCGCTTCCCTGTGTCACCGGCTGTTGGTGGACAGCTTCCTGGGGCAGACGTCCAGCCTGGGCTCGCCCGGCTTGGATGAGCTGCGCTGGCTCAAGCCCGTGCGTCCGGGGGACACGTTGCACGTGCGCGTGGAGGTCGTCTCCACCACGCCGTCGCGCAGCAAACCGGACCGGGGCGCCATCAAGCTCCGCATGGAGGTGCGCAACCAGAAGGACGAGGTGGTGATGACGGAGTTGGCCAACGTGCTCTTCGGCCGGCGTCCCTGAACACGAAGGGCCTCCCGTTTCCACTGGGGAAACGTGGAGGCCCTCGGTGCTTCCCGGGCGCAAGTGCGCCGGGGACTACGCCGCCGTGCGGTGCAGGTAGTCGATGAGGTCGATCTTGGTGACGATGCCGACCACCTTCTCGCCGTCCTTCACCACCGCCACGTTGTCCTGAGCGAAGACTTCGCGCAGGCGGGCGATGCTGGTGTCGAGCGACAGCGCGCCCTGCAGCGGCGCGATGATGCTGTCGATGCTGTCGGAGAACTTCGCCTTGCCGGCGACCAGCGCGTTGAGCAGGTCGTACTCGTGCACCATTCCCACCGTGCGGCCGTCGTCGCCCACCACCGGCATCTGGCTGATGCCGTGGCCGCGCATCGTCTCGACCACCTGGTCGACCTTGTCACCGCGGCGCGCCGTCTTCACGTCCTTGCGCTTGTCGCCCAGGATGTCACGGATGGTGCCGGCGCCCTTCTCCTCCAGGAAGCCGTTGTCGCGCATCCACTCGTCCGAGTGGAACTTGCTGATGTAGCTGCTGCCCGAGTCCGGGAGCACGACGACAATCGTCTTGCCCTTGCCGACTTCCTTGGCCAACTGCACCGCGACGTGAATCGCCGCGCCCGAGGAGCCGCCGGCGAAGATGCCTTCCTCACGCGCCAGGCGGCGCGCGGCGATGAAGCACTGGCGGTCATCGACCTGGCGCACGTCGTCCAGGTTCGTGAAGTCCATGGCGCCGCACAGCATGTCCTCGCCGATGCCTTCCACCTTGTAGACGTGCGGCTCGGTCAGCTTGCCCGTCTTGAAGTAGCCCTCGTAGACGGAGCCCTCCGGGTCCACGCCCACGTTCTTGAGGCCGGGAATCTTCTCCTTCAGGAACTTGCCGGCGCCGCTCATGGTGCCGCCGGTGCCCAGGCCTGCGACGAAGTAGTCGAACTTGCCCTCGGTCTGCTCGTAGATCTCAGGACCGGTGGTGTTGTAGTGCGCCTCGATGTTGTCGGGGTTGTGGTACTGGTTCAGCATGAACGCGCCCGGCGTTTCGCGGTGCAGGCGCTTGGCCGTCTCGTAGTAGCTGCGCGGGTCCTCAGCCGGCACGTTCGTCGGCGTCACCACCACCTGCGCGCCCAGCGCCTTGAGGCGGTTGATCTTCTCCAGGGACATCTTGTCCGGCATGGTGAAGATGCACTTGTAGCCCTTGACCGCCGCGGCCAGCGCCACGCCCATGCCGGTGTTGCCGGACGTGTTCTCGACGATGGTGCCGCCGGGCTTGAGCTTCCCCTCCCGCTCGGCCTTCTCGAGGATGTAGAGCGCCATGCGGTCCTTGATGGACGCGCCCGGGTTCATGAACTCGCACTTGACCAGCACGGTCGCGTCGTTCGGCCCGACGAGCTTGTTGAGCTTGACCAGCGGCGTGTTGCCAATGGCGGTGAGGATGTTCTCGTGGATGTCCATCGCGGCTTCCGTAAGTTAATGAGGGTTCGCGGCGCGTCTTATATGCCGCCGCACTGGCCCGGTCGACAGCGTGTGGCCTCTTGCGACCCTGGAGAGCGTTGAACCCACCCCGGCGGGCAGGGAGTTCCGACGCACCCGGACGAGGGGGGAGGATGGCTGGCCGCCCGTCGGGTTGGCGACAGCCCGGGGGGCGTCCGGCCATCCGCCCGGCCAGGCCTTTGACCCGGATGGGCGCGCCTCCGATACTCGTGTGCGACTTGCGTCAACCCCCTCCGGAGAACCCCGTCGATATGGAACTCGAGGCCGCCCTGCGCGACCAGGTGGGACAGGCCATTGGCCGTCCCGTTCCCAACGCCCCCATCACGAAGCTGAAGGGCGAGGCGAGCAGCCGCTCGTACTACCGCGTTGGCGCGCCGCCCGAGAGCTGGGTGGTGATGGTGATGCCGCCCGACTCGACGAAGAAGAGCGACGAGGCCACCAAGGGCGAGCCGCCCAAGGAGCTGCCCTTCGTCAACGTGCACCGCTACCTGGAGAAGCTGGGTGTGCGCGTGCCAGGCATCCTCCGCTACGACGAGCCGGCGGGGATGATGGTGATTGAAGATTTAAGTGACATCACCTTCGAGTCCGCGCTGGAGGGCGGCAAGCACCATGAGGCGCTCTACAGCCGCGCCGTGGACCTGCTGGCGCGCCTGCGCGCGGCGGCGGAGAAGGCGGAGGACCCGGACTGCCTGGCCTTCACCCGCGCCTTCGACGAGGACCTCTACGACTGGGAGCTGCACCACTTCCGTGAGTGGGGCCTGGAGGCGTGGAGTGGCAAGACGCCCACCGACGCCGAGCGCGCCGAACTGGACGCCACCTTCCGCGACATCGCCCGGCAGCTGGCCGCCGCGCCTCGTGGCTTCACCCACCGCGACTACCAGAGCCGCAACATCATGGTGAAGGAGGGCGAGCTGGTCGTCATCGACTTCCAGGACGCGCTCCAGGGCCCGCGCCAGTACGACCTGGTGGCGCTCTTGCGCGACAGCTACGTGGAGCTGGACCGCGACTTCGTGGACGCGATGCTGGACCGCTACATCGCCACCTTCCAGGAGGTGAGCGGCGAGCGCATCGACGCGGCGTCCTTCAAGGCCTTCTTCGACTTGCTCACCATCCAGCGCAAGCTGAAGGACGCGGGCCGCTTCGAGTTCATCCACCGCGTGAAGGGCAACCCGGGCTTCCTGGTGTCCATCCCCGCGTCGCTGCGCTACGTGCGTGAGGGCTTCGCGCGGCGGCCGGAGCTGCGCAAGCTGCAGGACCTGGTGGCGAAGTACGTCCCGGAGCTGGCGGCCTGAGATGAAGGCCATGGTCCTCTGCGCGGGCCTGGGCACGCGCCTGCGCCCGCTCACCGAACGCTGGCCCAAGCCGGCGATGCCGTTTCTGGGGCAGCCGCTGCTGCGCTACCACCTGGCGGTGCTGAAGGCCGCGGGCGTGACGGCGGTGGGCATCAACACCCACCACCTGCCGGACACCATGGAGGCCGTGGCCCGCGCCGAGTGCGCCCGCGCGGGGCTGCCGCTGCACGTGGTCAACGAGCCCGTCATCCAGGGCACCGGCGGCGGCATCCGCGGCCTGCGGGACTTCCTGTCGGACGGCGACTTCATCGTCTTCAACGGCGACATCCTCTACCCGGTGGACCTGCGGCCGGTGGTGGCCGTGCACCAGGCGTCCGGCGCGCTGGCCACCATGGTGCTGCAGCCCATGCCAGCGGGGGAGACGTACGCCGCGGTGGAGCTGGACGCGGAGGGCCGCGTGCGCCGCATCGCCGGCCACGGCCCCGGCGGTGAAGGCCTGTCGCCGTGGCACTTCACCGGTGTGCACGTGATGTCGCCGCGCGTCTTCGACTTCATGTCGCCGCAAGGTGAGGAGGACATCAACCGCGGCGTCTATGTCCGCGCCATGGAGGCGGGGCAGACGGTGCGCGGCGTGCGGGTGGACGGGTACTGGTCCGACCTGGGCACGCCGTCGCGCTACCTCTCCACCGTGCAGGACGTTCTCGCCGGGCGCGTGCGGCTGGAGTGGCTGGGCGCGGACTCACCGCTGGCGGGGACCGCGCGCGGCGCGAGTGGCACCTGGGCGCACGCGGAGGCCCGCCTGGACGGCACGGCGGAGGGCCCGGTGTACCTGGGACGGGGCAGCGCGGTGGCTGCCGGAGCCACCGTGGGGCCGGGCGTGTCGCTGGAGCCGGGCGCGAAGGTGGCTTCGGGGGCGCGGCTCTCGCGAGCCACCGTCTTCGAAGACACCGAGGTGTCCTCCGGGGAGTCGCTCTCCGAGGTGCTCGCCTGGGGCGCGCACCGGATTGCCGCGCCGCTGAAGGGGCGCTGAGCGCCGCCGCTCAGGCGGCGTGGTAGCGGGCCAGCACGCAGGTGACGTTGTCGTTGCCGCCCGCGGCGTTGGCCATGTCGATGAGCTGCGAGCAGGCCTTCTCCAGCTCCGGCGTGCGCTGCAGGATTTCCTGCATCTGCGCGTCCGTCACCATGCCGCTCAGGCCGTCCGAGCAGAGCAGGAAGACGTCGTCTTCCTGCGGCTCCACGCGGGAGACATCCACCTGGACGTTCTCCTTCATACCCAGCGCGCGGACGATGACGTTCTTGTGGGGGAAGTTCTCGATTTCCTCCGGCGAGAGCTTCTTCGCCTTGAGGTAGTCGTTGAGCAGGGAGTGGTCCTCTGTCACCTGCTTCAGGGCGCCGCCGCGGAAGTAGTAGACGCGGCTGTCACCGACGTGGCCCACGTAGACGGCGCTCTGGGAGAAGTGCACCGTGACGATGGTGGTGCCCATGCCCTTGTACTTGGACTCGGAGCAGGCCTTCTCGAAGATGCGCGCGTTGGCGAGCTTGATGCCGGTGGCGAGCCGGTTCTCGTCATAGTTGCGCGACTTGTCCATCTTGAAGGGCCAGGTGGAGTCCTGGTCCTTGGACGTGAGCTTGTAGAACTCGCCGAGCTCGTCCACCGCGATGCGGCTGGCGATTTCTCCAGACGAGTGGCCGCCCATGCCATCCGCCACGCAGAAGAGAAACTCTTCCGGGAGCATCAGGAAGTTGTCCTCGTTGTGATTCCGCTTCATCCCAACGTGGGTGCTGCCAGCTACCTCGATGCGCATGCGCGAGAACTCTTCTAAAGGGGCGAGAAAACGTGGCGCCGGAGGTTAACAAAGCGCTCGGAAATCGGTCAAAACTCGTGCATCCCGGCCTGACAGGCAGGGGCACTTCGGGCAGGGCCTCAAGGAACCGGCTCGAAGCTCAGCACATCGCCTTCCTGGGTGCCGCTGGCCGCCAGGACACCCGCGGGAAGCTCCAGGACCGAGCGTGACTGGAAATACACGGATGTCGCACGCCAGGGCGGCAAGGCGGGCATCTGCTTGACGATGCGGCCCTGGGCGTCCAGGAACAGCACGTCAATGGGGATGCGCATGAAGAAAGTGTGGATGGAGTTGCAAGGGACGATATGGAGCCCCTCGCCCACCTCCAGCGAGCGGCGCCCCATGAGTCCCTTGAACCGTTGGAGGAACGAGGTGGCCTTGTCGGCCCGGTCCGCCAGCAGCCGTTGCCGCGTCTCGTTGTTCACCTTCCAGCGCATGTAGCGCCTTCTACCCCATGCTCGAGCCCCTGGCGCGTCCTCTCCACCTGGTCCTCGTTTCTCCCCAGATTCCCCCCAACACCGGCAACGTCGCCCGCCTGTGCGCGGTGACCGGTTGCCGGCTCATCCTGGTGGAGCCCCTGGGCTTCTCCATTGACGACCGGCAGCTCAAGCGGGCGGGGCTGGACTACTGGGACAAGGTATTTCTCCGCCTGTATCCAACCTACGCGGCCTATGTGGCGGACTACCCGGAGGCCCGGCGGTGGCTGTTCTCGGCCAGGGCTGAGACATCCCTGTATGAGGCCCGGTTCGAGGAGGGGGACCACCTGGTGTTCGGCTCGGAGGTGTCCGGGCTGGCGCCGGAGGTGATGGAGGGGGGCACGGGGACGGCCGTCACCATTCCCATGATGGAGGACCGCCGGAGCCTGAACCTGTCCACGTCGGTGGGAATCGGGACCTATGAGGCTCTGCGACAGGTCCGTTTCACCGGAGCGGGCAGGCAAGCACCCCCGGCAAGTTGAGGGGCCGTGTAGAGGGATTACACTGCGGCGACGCATGACCCCGTCGCAGGCCGCCGAAGCGCTCTATTCCGCCCACAAGTCCCGAGCCACCGGGAGGCTCACGCTTTCCTCGGGAGGGCGCGAGTCCCAGCTGTGGCTGCGTGAGGGGAACCTCGTGGGGACGCAGCTGGGCTTTGGGTTCCAGAGCCCGGCGCAGGCCCTGCTCCAGTCGGGGATGCTGGATGCGGAGGCGCTGGACACGCTGTGGGCGCGGGGTGGGGCGGGGGCTCCGGACGAGGAGACGCTGGAGGAATTCAACCTGGTGCCGGACGTGGTGGCGGAGCAGCAGGTGCTCGCGCATGTCCGGCGGTTGAGTGCGCTGGCGGAGCAGGCCGCGTTCGAGCCGGGGACGGTGGAGGCGGAGGGGTTTCAGCCCATCGCGGGCGTGCGGGTGGTGCGCGCGGCGCTGGAGGGGCCGATTCATGGCGGCGCCGCGGCGCGAGTGTTCCGGTGTGAGGATGTCGAGGCCTGTGGGCCGTGGCTCGCGGATGCTTCGGAGCGGGTGTTCCTGGAGACGTTGGCGGAGTTCCGTGAACCGGAGTCGCTGACGCCCGCGCAGGAAGCGCTGCTGCTCGTGCTGGAGCGCGAGGGCTGGGTGCAGGCGCTCTCCGTGGAGGACTGGGAGGAGCGCGAGCGGGTTCGACAGGAGGAGGAAGAGGCTCGGCAGCGGGCGGAGGAGGACGCGCGGCTCGAAGAGGAGCGGCTGCGGGCGGAGGAGGCTCGGCTTGAGGCGGAGCGGCTTGCCGAGGAGGCGCGGCTCGCGGAGGAGGCTCGGCTCGAGGCGGAGCGCCTGGCGGAAGAAGCTCGACTCGCTGAGGCGGCTCGGCTCGAAGAAGCGCGCCTGGCGGAAGAGGCGCGGCTCGCCGAAGAAGCGCGCCTGGCGGAAGAGGCGCGGCTGGCGGAAGAAGCGCGGCTCGAAGAAGAGCGTCGCGTGGCCGAAGAGGCTCGCCGCGCGGAAGAGGCCCGTCTCGCAGAGGTAGCTCGGCTTGAGGCGGAGCGCCTTGCTGAAGAGGAACGGCGTCTCGCGGAAGAGGCGCGGCTCGAGGAGGAGCGGCGTCTCGCGGAGGAGGCGCGGCTCGAGGAGGAGGCGCGTCTTGCCGAAGAGGCTCGGCTTGAGGCGGAGCGCCTGGCCGAAGAGGCGCGGCTCGCCGAAGAAGCTCGCCTCGCAGAAGAGGCTCGGCTCGAAGAGGAGCGCCGCCTCGCGGAAGAGGCTCGGCTCGCAGAAGAGGCTCGGCTCGCAGAAGAGGCTCGGCTCGCAGAAGAGGCTCGGCTCGCAGAAGAGGCCCGCGTAGCCGAAGAAGCTCGGCTGGCTGAAGAGGCTCGGCTCGCGGAAGAGGCCCGGTTGGCGGAAGAAGCGCGGCTCGAAGAAGAGCGCCGCCTGGCGGAAGAGGCGCGGCTTGAAGAAGAACGCCGCCTTGAAGAAGAGCTTCGTCTGGCGGATGAGGCTCGCCGCGCAGAAGAGGCCCGGCTGGCAGAGGAAGCTCGACTCGCTGAGGCGGCTCGGCTCGAAGAAGCGCGCCTGGCGGAAGAGGCGCGGCTGGCGGAAGAAGCGCGGCTCGAAGAAGAGCGTCGCGTGGCCGAAGAGGCTCGCCGCGCGGAAGAGGCCCGTCTCGCAGAGGTAGCTCGGCTTGAGGCGGAGCGCCTTGCTGAAGAGGAACGGCGTCTCGCGGAAGAGGCGCGGCTCGAGGAGGAGCGGCGTCTCGCGGAGGAGGCGCGGCTCGAGGAGGAGGCGCGTCTTGCCGAAGAGGCTCGGCTTGAGGCGGAGCGCCTGGCCGAAGAGGCGCGGCTCGCCGAAGAAGCCCGCCTCGCGGAAGAGGCTCGGCTCGCAGAAGAGGCTCGGCTCGCAGAAGAGGCCCGCGTAGCCGAAGAAGCTCGGCTCGCAGAAGAGGCTCGGCTCGCAGAAGAGGCTCGGCTCGCAGAAGAGGCTCGGCTCGCAGAAGAGGCCCGCGTAGCCGAAGAAGCTCGGCTCGCAGAAGAGGCTCGGCTCGCAGAAGAGGCCCGCGTAGCCGAAGAAGCTCGGCTGGCTGAAGAGGCTCGGCTCGCGGAAGAGGCTCGGCTCGCGGAAGAGGCCCGGCTGGCTGAAGAGGCGCGTCACCTCGCAGAAGAGGCCCGCCTCGCAGAAGAGGCCCGGCTTGAAGAGGAGCATCGCCTCGCGGAGGAGGCGCGACTTGCTGAGGAGGCGCGGCTCGAAGAAGAGCGTCGTCTGGCGGAAGAGGCCCGGCTAGAGGCGGAGCGCCTGGCGGAGGAAGCGCGTCTGGCAGAAGCGGCTCTTCTTGAGGCTGCGCGCCTCGCTGAAGAAGCTCGCCTAGCTGAAGAGGCTCGCCTCGCCGAAGAAGCTCGTCTGGCTGAAGAGGCTCGGCTCGCTGAAGAAGCCCGGCTCGCTGAAGAAGCGCGCTTGGCGGAAGAGGCTCGGCTTGAAGCCGAACGTGTTGCAGAAGAATCGCGCTTGGCGGAAGAGGCTCGGCTCGAAGAGGAGGCCCGGCTCGCTGAAGAAGCCCGCTTGGCGGAAGAGGCGCGCCTCGAAGAAGAACGCCGCCTCGCCGAAGAGCGTCGTCTGGCGGAGGAGGCTCGGCTCGCGGAAGAGGTCCGTCTCGCCGAAGAAGCTCGGGCTGAAGAAGAACGCCGCCTCGCCGAAGAGGCTCGGTTGGCGGAAGAGTCGCGGCTCGCAGAAGCGGCTCGTGTAGCCGAAGAAGCTCGGCTGGCGGAAGAGGCTCGACTCGAAGAAGAGCGTCGTCTGGCGGAAGAGGCTCGCCTGGCTGACGAGGCGGCGCGTCTCGCTGAAGAGGCTCGGCTCGAAGAAGAGCGTCGCTTGGCTGAAGAGGCCCATCTCGCTGAAGAGGCTCGGCTGGCTGAAGAGGCTCGGCTGGCTGAAGAGGCCCGGCTCGCTGAAGAAGCCCGTCTCGCCGAGGAAGTTCGGCTCGCGGAAGAGGCCCGCCTCGAAGAAGAGCGTCGTTTAGCGGAGGAGGCTCGGCTGGCGGAAGAGGCCCGCCTCGAAGAAGAGCGTCGTCTGGCGGAGGAGGCTCGGCTGGCGGAAGAGGCCCGCCTCGCCGAAGAGCGTCGTCTGGCGGAAGAGGCTCGTCTCGAAGAGGAGCGCCGCCTCGAAGAAGAGGCCCGTCTCGCCGAAGAAGCGCGCCTCGAAGAAGAGGCCCGTCTCGCCGAAGAAGCGCGCCTCGAAGAAGAGGCCCGCATCGCGGAAGAAGCTCGCCTCGAAGAAGAGCGCCGCCTGGCGGAAGAGGCGCAGCGTGTGGAGGCCGCTCGGCTCGAGGCAGAACGCCTGGCGGAAGAGGCGGAGCGGCTTGCGGAGGAGGCCCGTCTCGCGGAAGAGGCTCGGCTCGAGGCGGAACGCCGTGCCGAAGAAGCCCGCCTCATCGAGGAGCGCCGTCTCGCGGAGTCCGCCCGCCTTGCGAGAGAGGCCCGCCGCGCGGAGGAGATCTGGGCCGCGGAGGAGGCCCGTCTCGCCGAGGTCGCACGCGTCGAGGCAGAAGCCCGCCAGGCCGAAGAAGCCCGCCAGGCCGAAGAACTGCGCCTGGAGGTCGAACGCCGCCGCGCCGATGCCGTCCGTCGCGGCAAGGAAGCTCGCGCCGCCGAGCAGGCCCGTCAGGCAGACGAACCCCGTCCCACCGAAGACTCCACGCAGTCCGCCTCCATCCCCGAACTCGCGGCCGCGGACGTCGAGGCCCTCACGCTTGATGTGGGCGACATCCTGCTCACCGAGCTTCCCGCTCAGCCTTCCGAGGCGGATTCCTGGGCCGGCTCCGTCCAGGACGCCGGTGCATCCGACCTGGACCTGGCCGCTCTGCCCGAAAGCGCGGACGCCCTGCGTGTCGCCCGGCAGAAGGCCCAGGCCGAGCTCCTCCACGACATGGAGGAGGCCCTGCGCCGCTCGAAGTCCCAGCCGCTCGAGCCCTGGCTCGCGGACGAGCCGCCCCAGCCGACACCGCCCACCCGGACGCACGACCGTGTCCCGGTCCAGGACGAGCAGTGGCACACCGAGGCCATCTCCCTCAGCGCTGCGTCCGACACCGAGTCGGAACTCCCGCTGCTGGAAGTCGAACCCGAGCCCGAACTCTGGGCCGTGGCCGAGCCACTGCCCGCGCCCGCGGCCCGCCCCGCCGCCGCGGGCGAACCTCCGGTCCTCACGCCTGTCGCCGAAGACGACGCGGACATCCTGCTGGAGGCGACCCCCGACGAGGAGGACGACGCCAGCTGGGCCACCCAACCGTCCGCGCCCGCGCTGCGCCCGGCCGCACCCAAGTCAGGGGACGAGGACCTTTGGCGCATCGTCGCCTTCGACAAGGACGAAGGCGCCGACACCCTGACAGCGTCGTTCGAGGCCGCGCTCCTCCAGGTCGATACGCACCTGGAGTCGCTCGTCCGCTCGGATGTCAATCAGGCGAACGTCGATTTCGACGAGCCTCCTGTCGAGGCCATTGTCGAGGCGACCATCGAACCGGTAGCACCGGATTCATCGGGGGCCTTCCCCGGTGACAACTCATGGCCAACTGGCCAGACTGACTGGGACGAGCCGTCCGGAGACCTGGACGACTGGGACTTTGACGAGGACGACGTGGCGGCAGATCCCTCCAACCCCGACGAGGCAGCAAAGCTCCGGCGGCAGCGTCTCTTGCGCCGCGCCATGGAGAACATGGGTGTCCTCGGTGGGCGCCCGACCGCCGCACCGGGCGCCACGCCCGCGCCCACGAGCGAACCCGCCGCCGCCCCGGCACCCGCGGCCTCCGAGCCTCCCCGGCCCGACGAGGCCCGCCTGGCCCAGCAGCTCGAGCAGCGCTTCGCGGACGTCCAGGCCAAGCGAGACCACTTCTACGTGCTCGGCGTTCCGCAGGACGCCACGCGCGACCAGGTGAAGACCGCCTTCCTCAACCTGGCCAAGATCTTCCATCCGGACCGCCTGCCGCCGTCGCTGCCCCACATGGCGCCGAAGATCACCGCCGTGTTCGAAGCCATCCGAGAGGCCTACGAGGTCCTCTACGACGACACCCGGCGCAAGACGTACCAGCAGAACCTCCAGGCCCAGCAGGCCCTGCCCAAGCCGCCCGCGTCCGCGCCGACCGCCCCGGTACTCCGCCCGCAGGGCCGCGCCGACAGCAACGCCGACGACCTCTACAAGATGGGCGAGGTCTTCTTCCGCAAGCGCGACTTCACCACGGCCTCCGACCACTACGACCGCGCCCACGCGCTGGACCCCAAGCCCCTGTACCTGTCCGCTCGGGCCTGGGCCATCTACATGGATCCGGCGCGCAAGGCGGACATGGCCAAGGCCAAGCAGATGATGGCGGACGCGGTGCGCGCCGATCCGAATTGTGATCGGGCGCACTACCAGCTCGGCGTCATTGCCCGGGTCGAAGGCGACATGGACCGCGCGGAGCGCTGCTTCCGCGAGGCCGTGCGCGCCAACCCCAAGCACCTGGAGGCCAACCAGGAGCTGCGGCTCATCGACATGCGCAAGAAGAACCCTCCGAAGAAGGGAGGCTTCTTCCGCTAACGCGGCAGGCCTCACACTGGGTACGGGTGCTTCAGCCCGGCCCGATTTGACTCTCCCCGCACCTGACTCGAGCCGCCTGTCCAGCAGGAGGCCAGCCAGGTTACCCACCGGCCCCAGCCATTGACACGCCTGGAAAGCGGGCAGGATGCTCCCGCGTCAGGCTCCCTGGGCCGTCTGCAGTGACGAAAGGCATGGAACGTGGCCAAGCAGCACCTGCTCCTGGTCGATGGTGACGCGAAGAGCCTCCGGGTCATGGAGGTCAGCCTGAAGAAGGCTGGCTTCTCCGTGACGACGGCCATTCACGGCAAGGATGCGCTCGAGAAGGTCCAGATCAGCCCTCCGGACCTCGTGCTCGCGGACACGAAGATGCCGGAGATGGACGGCTTCGAGCTGTGCAAGACGCTCAAGTCCGACGAGCGCTTCAAGTTCATCCCGTTCGTCTTCCTGACGAGTCAGAAGTCGGTCGAGTTCAAGGTGCGCGGCCTGGAGCTTGGCGGTGACGACTACCTGACCAAGCCGATCTACATCAAAGAGATCGTCACCCGCGTGAAGATGATCCTCCAGAAGGCGGAGAAGGAGAGGATCGAGAAGCGGGAGACGACGAAGGGTGGCTTCGCCGGCAGCCTCGCCGACATGGGCGTGGTGGACCTGGTGCAGACCTTCGAGATTGGCCGCAAGACGGGTCTCATCAACATCCAGGGCGAGCGCACCGGCACTGTCTACTTCAAGGACGGACGCGTCATCGACGCGGAGCTGGGACGGCTCAAGGGCGAGAACGCCTTCTACCGGATGCTGAACACCTTCGAGGGGCAGTTCGAGGTGCAGTTCAGCGCGCTGGACCGTCCGGAGCGCATCGAAATCTCCACGCAGGGCCTGCTGATGGAGGGCATGCGCCGCCTCGACGAGTGGGGCCGCATGCTCGAGCAGCTGCCGCCGCTCGAGACGGTGTTCGAGATCGACTACCACCAGCTCGCCGACCGCCTGTCGGAGATTCCGGACGAGGTGAACGGTCTCCTGAGGCTCTTCGACGGCAAGCGCGCGTTGAGCCGCGTGGTGGAGGACTCGGACTTCGAGGACCTGGCTGCGCTGGGCATCATCAGCAAGCTGTACTTCGAGGGCCTCATCCGCGAGCTGGGCAACGCGCCGCTGGAGCCGGTGCAGAGCAGCAAGCCTGGCATCGAGCAGTGGCTCAACACGGCGCCGCAGGCCAGCGCGACCGTGGAACCCGCGCCTCCCGCGCCGGAGAATCCGCCGCAGCCCGTTCCCGAAGCCGCCGTGCCCGAAGCGGCCCCCGAGCCCGTGGCCGCCGCGCCGGAGCCTTCCCCGCGGTCCATGCCGCAGAGCGTGCTCGCGCCTCCCGCGGGCGTGGAGGACGAGCCGGCCGCGCCGCCGCAGCCGACCGCCGCGCCTGCGCAGCCCGCCAACGTGGTCGTCTTCCACGCGCGGCCCAAGCGCTCGGACACGCCCGAGTACACGCCCGAAGTTCCGGCGGCCGAGCCGGTTCCGGAGGTCCCCGCGCAAGAGGGCTCGGCGTTCCTGGTCGAGCCGCCGCCGGCCCATCGCGCCGTGGAGCACGCGCGTCGCAGCCTGCTGCTGGACTGGAGCCGCGTGGACACCGAGGGCATCAGCGCGCCCACCACGTGGGGGCCCGGCTCTGGCTGGTCGCACTCGCCGCGGGCCCATGGCGCCTCCTCTTCCTCCGCCTTCGCCGTGAGCGCGCCCGCCTTCGAGCCCGTGCCCTCGCCGCGTGCGCCCATCTTCGGTGGCGCGGCCGTGGCACCCAATCCGTTCCCGCCCGTGCCCCCGCCGACGCCGGCACCGCCGTCATCCGAGGTGACGCTGGTGAGTGGCAGCGGCTACGTGACGCCGCCCATCCCGCCGGTGCAGGTCGATGCGGAGCTCGTGGCCGAAGAGGTTCCCGCCACGTCCCAGCGCGCGCTGCCGCCCTATCCGGGCCACGGCGTGCCCGAGCTGTCCGCCGAGCCGCCCACGCCCAGCGCGCCACTGGCCAGCACGGTCGAACCGTTTCTCGCATCCCCGGTATCGGCTCCGCCTGCCGTGGAGACGCAGCCCGCCGAGCCGGCCGCCACCGCGCTCGCGACGCCGGTCGATACCGCTCCAGTGCCGTCCTCGAAGCCCGTGGATGCCGCGTCCGTGACGCCCGAGGAGGCCGGCCCGGCTGCCTCCGCGAAGCCCACCGACGACGGAGTCGTCACGCCCGTGAAGTCAGCGGACGCCGCCCCTGTTGCGCCCGCGAAGCCCGCTTCTTCCGGACAGTCGGCCGAAAGGAAGCCGACGGCGGCCACGCACGCGAATGACGCAGGCGTGGCCAACGCGGGTCGTTCCAAGCGCACCGGGCTCATCATCGGCGCGGCGGTGGTCCTCATCGGAGCGGTCGCGGCCGTCGTCGCGGGGACGGGCAGCGGTCCGTCGCAAACGCCTCCGTCGAAGCCTCCCGTGGTGGAGACGAAGGCCCCCACGAACGGCGACGCCCAGCAGACGCCGCCCCCTGAGAAGGCGCCACCGCCCGAGGAGGCCACGGCCAAGGCTCCCGAGGCTCCGCCGGAGCCGCCCGCCGCTACGCCAGATGCGGGCGTGGCCATTGCCGAGGCGCCGAAGCCACCCGAGGCGACGCCCACCGAGACCACCACTCCGCCGGCGCCCGCCGTGGATCCGGAGGTCGAGTTCGCCACGCTGGTGAAGCAGGCGAGGGCGGCCGTCGTCAGTCAGCGGTTCCGGTCGGCGGCGGGAAGCTATCGCAAGGCGCTGGCGCTCAAGCCGACGGCCACGGAGGCGAAGGCGGGTCTGGGCATCGCGCTGGTGAACGGCTTCACCACGGACGGGGCCTACCGCGAGGCGGCCAAGCTGCTGCAGGAGGTCGTCAAGGAAGAGGCCTCCAACGCCCGTGCCTGGCTGTCGCTGGGCATGGCGCTACAGTTCACCGGGAAGAATTCCCAGGCGGCCGACGCCTACAAGCAGTACTTGTTGCTGGAACCGACGGGGTCTTCCGCCGAAGAGGTCCGCACGTTGCTCAGGGGGCTGGGCAACTGAGCGGGGGCGGTCCCACTTCCTTCATTGGCCCCCTGAGAAGTGAGCCGCCTTGCTCGTCCTAGGACTGGAAACCTCGTGTGATGAGACTGCCGCCGCCGTCGTGGAGGACGGCCGCCGTGCGTTGTCGGATGTCGTCTCCACGCAGGTGGACATCCACCGGCGGTGGGGTGGGGTGGTGCCGGAGCTGGCCAGCCGCAACCACATCGTCCAGGTGCTGCCCGTCGTCCACGAAGCGCTGACGCGGGCGAACAAGACGCTCGACGACGTGGACCTCATCGCCGTCACGTCCGGCCCCGGCCTCATCGGCGCGCTGCTGGTGGGCGTGCAGGTGGCCAAGGGCCTGAGCCTGGCGACGGGCAAGCCCTTTGTGGGCGCCAACCACCTGGAGGGCCACCTGCTGGCCATCCGGCTGCTGGATGTGGCGCCGGAGCCGCCGTTCCTCGGGCTCGTCGTCTCCGGGGGGCACACCAGCCTCTACGAGGTGCAGGCCTACGGGCAGTACCGGCTGGTGGGCAGCACGCGCGACGACGCAGCCGGCGAGGCATTTGACAAGACCGCTCGTATCCTCGGCCTGCCATATCCGGGCGGGCAGCCCATCGACCAGCTGGCGCAGCAGGGGAATCCGGAGGCCATCCGCTTCCCGCGCGCGCTGCCGGGCGACAACTTCGACGTGTCCTTCTCCGGGTTGAAGACGGCGGTGCTGCACCACGTGCAGAAGCACGGCGTGCCGCAGGGCCAGGCGCTGGCGGACCTGTGCGCGTCCTTCCAGGAGGCCGTGGCGGACGTGCTGTCGAAGAAGCTGGTGGCCGCCGCGCGCCGGTTGGGCCACAAGCAGCTGGTGCTGTGCGGCGGCGTCGCTGCGAACTCGCGGCTGCGGGCACTGTGTCAGGCGCGGGCCGAGGAGCGGGGGTTGAACATGTTCCTGCCCCCGGTGCGGCTGTGCACGGACAATGGCGCCATGATTGCGGTGGCAGGGTATGAGGCGTACCGCCGCGGCCTGCGCGGAGATTTCCGCCTCGCCGCCGACCCGGCCTGGCGCATGTAGAGGGGAGCAGACGGGTGGAATCGCCAAGAGACATCCTCAAGCGGCATGGCCTGCGCGCCAAGTACAGCTGGGGACAGAACTTCCTCGGAGACGAGGACGCGCTGGAGGCCATCGCCGACGCGCTGAATCTGCGCGCCGATGAGCCGGTGGTGGAGCTGGGCCCGGGCCTGGGCCACCTCACGCGCTTCCTGGCCGCCACCGGGGCCCGCGTCACCGCCGTGGAGCGGGACCGGGACATGGTGATGGTGCTGGAGAAGGAGGCCATCCCCGGCGTGCGCGTGGTGTCTGGCAACGCGGCCACGGTGGACTTCGCGCAGGTGGCCAATGCGCCCGACGTCGCGGTGGCGGGAAACCTCCCGTACCACCTCACCAGCCCCATTCTCTTCCGAGTGCTGGAGCAGCGGGCCCATGTCTCGCGCGCCGTCTTCACGCTCCAGAAGGAAGTCGTGGTGCGGCTCGCGGCGGAGCCCGGCAACCGTGACTACGGGCTGCTGACGGTGCTGCTGGGCATGCACTACGACGCGGACAACGTCCTCACCCTGGAGGCCTGGCGCTTCCATCCGCCCCCGAAGGTGGACTCCGCGGTGCTGCGGCTCACCCGCCGCAAGTCGCCGCGCGCGCCCATCATCGACGAGGCCCGCTTCACCCGCGTGGTGAAGGCGTCCTTCGCGCACCGGCGCAAGACGCTCATCAACTCCATCAAGTCGGACCCGACGCTCGGGACGACGGAGACGCTCATCGCCGCCCTGGAGGCCGCGGGCGTGGATCCACAGCGCCGCGCGGAGACGCTGGCTCCCGAGGAGTTCGCCGCCATCGAGCGCGCGCTTGGCCCCGTGAAGGCGGCCCCGCCTACGCCCGCGGAGTAGGGCGCCGCTAGCGTCCGCGCATGCCCAGCGCCTGGAGCAGGCCGCCCTGCTGCTCCAGGTAGGCGAAGAACTCGGCTTCGGGGATGCGCATCCGGGCGAGCACGCCGCGGAGGATGTCCTCCACGGTGCCGTCCTGTCGGCGCTTCAGCTCCATGGCCGTCTTGAGCAACACCACGCCGTAGAGCGGATCCGGCTCCACGGGAGGTGTGGGCGCTCGCTGGGTGGGCGTGCTCTGGCGGGCCTCTTCCAGCCGCACCACTGTTTTCGCCCTGTGTCTGCCGCTCATGTCCGGAGACCACCCCGCGCACACGCCAAGAAGTCGCGCGGACCGTAGGGGATGCGTCTCGGAGCGTCAAGGGACGCGGGCCGCCGTGGAAAATTGCCGGATTCCAGCGGCCGTGTTGTGTTATCCGCCCGCGTGCGTGGCCGCGCCTTCGCGCGATGTCTCGCGCGCGCGGTCTCAAAGCGCATTCCGCGGGCGGGAGGCCTCGGGCGGATGGACTACCGGTATATCGTGGTGGAAGGGCCCATTGGCGTGGGCAAGACGAGCCTCTCCAACATCCTCGCGGAGCGTCTGGCGGGGCGGCGCATCCTCGAAGTCGTGGAGGAGAACCCCTTCCTTTCCAGCTTCTACACGGACCGGCAGAAGTTCGCGTTCCAGACGCAGATCTTCTTCCTGCTGTCGCGCTTCCGGCAGCAGCAGGAGCTGTTCCAGCAGGACCTCTTCAGCTCGATGACGGTCAGCGACTACCTGTTCGCCAAGGACCGCATCTTCGCGCACCTCAATCTGGACGCGCACGAGCTGGCCCTCTACGAGCGCGTCTTCGAGGCGCTCGGGCCCCGCGTGGCCAAGCCGGACCTGGTCATCTATCTCCAGGCCCGACTGGACGTGCTCCTGCACCGCATCAAGAAGCGCGGCCGGGAGTTCGAGCGCAAGTTCGACCCCACGTACCTGGAGGGGCTCGTCCACTCCTACAACAACTTCTTCTTCCACTACACGGACACGCCGCTCCTCGTCGTGGATACCTCGGACATCGACTTCGTGAATGTCGAGGCAGACAGGGAAGACCTGCTTGCCACCATCCGGAAGGCGAAGCCGGGGACGCAGCATTACGTTCCGAAGGCTTCCCGCCGGGGCTGAAAGTCAGGCTCCTGGTGGGACGTCCGCCTTCAATGCCCCCACGGCAGGCGCGGGGGCGTTAGAGTGCGGTGGCGGGCCCAGGGCTCCCGGCGATCCCCTGTGGGGACGGCGAGGCGCGAATGGACCCGTCAGGCCGTTCAACCCGTAGCCATAGGAGGTGAACCGTGAAGGACAAGGTCACCATCCACACACTGAAGCGCTTCAAGCAGATCGGTCAGAAGATCTGCATGGTCACCGCTTACGACGCCACGTTCGCCCACATCCTCGAAGAGGCAGGCGCGGACGTACTGCTGATAGGCGACTCGCTAGGCATGGTCATCCAGGGGCATGACTCCACGCTGCCGGTGACGATGGACCAGATGGTCTACCACACGGCCGCCGTGGCCCGTGGCGCGCGCCGGGCGCACGTCGTGGCCGACCTGCCCTTCATGAGCTACCAGGTGTCGAACCAGGAAGCGGTCCGCAACGCGGGCCGGATGGTGGCGGAAGGCGGCGCGGGCAGCATCAAGATGGAGGGCGGCGCCGAGTTCGCGGACACGGTGCGGGCCATCGTCCGCGCGAGCATCCCCGTCATGGGACACCTGGGGCTGACGCCGCAGTCCGTCCACAAGATGGGCGGCTATGTCGTCCAGGGCCGTGGCGATGACCAGGCGCGGCAGATTCTGGACGATGCGCTGGCGCTGGAGCAGGCCGGGGCCTACGCGCTGGTGCTGGAAGGCGTGCCCATGGACCTGGCGCGCACCGTGACGCAGCGCCTGTCCATCCCCACCATCGGCATTGGCGCCGGCGTGGACTGTGATGGCCAGGTTCTCGTCTGCTACGACCTGCTGGGCATGAACCCGGACTTCAAGCCGAAGTTCGTGAAGCGCTACGCCAACCTCCACGGCTCGATTACGGATGCCGCGGGCACGTACTTCGCGGAGGTCCGCAAGGGCGCGTTCCCGGACGAGGAGCACTCCTTCAAGGCGAACAAGAACATCCGGCTGGCGACGGGGGCTCCGGCTCCGGCGGCCCGGGTGGAGCCATCCGCGCCCACCGAGGATGGCGAGAAGATGGGCCCCGTCTACGGGAGACCCGCCTAGTCATGGCTCCCGCCGTCCTGAAAACCGTTGAGGACGTGAAGGACTGGACGGCGGGGCTGCGCCGGGAGGGGCACCGGCTCGCGCTGGTGCCCACCATGGGCTTCCTGCACGAGGGTCACCTCTCGCTCATTCGCGAGGGGCGGCGCCGCGCGGACGTGGTGGCCGTGTCCATCTTCGTGAACCCCACGCAGTTCGGGCCGCGGGAGGACTTGTCCCGCTACCCCCGGGACTACGAGGGGGACGTCGCCAAGTGCATCAGCGCGGGCGCGCAGGCCATCTTCGCGCCCGCGGGCCCGGAGGTGATGTACCCGCAGGGCTACCAGACATACGTGGAGGTGACGGACGTCAGCCAGGGCCTGTGCGGGGCCCGGCGTCCGGGGCACTTCCGCGGGGTGGCCACCGTCGTCACGAAGCTGCTGACGCTGTTCCGCCCGGAGGTGGCGCTCTTCGGGGAGAAGGACTACCAGCAGCTCCAGGTCATCCGGGCGCTCAATCAGGACCTGCACCTGGGCGCGGACATCGTCGGCATGCCGACGGTGCGTGAGCCGGACGGCCTGGCGATGAGCAGCCGCAATGCCTATCTGTCCCCCGAGGAGCGGCAGCGGGCGCTGGCCCTGTCCCGGGGGCTCAAGGCCGCCCAGGCGCTGCTGCGCGAGGGCACGCGGGAGTCGGAGCCCCTGGTGGCGGCCGTCCGGCGCGAATTGGAAGCGGCGGGGCTCCGGGAAGACTACGTGGAACTGGTGGATGCGGAGCGGCTGACGCCGCTGGCTGCGGTGGCGCCCGGGCAGCCTGCCCGGTTGCTCGTCGCGGCCTTCAGTGGCACGACGCGCCTCATCGACAACATGCAGTTGGGTGGTGAGGAGAACGCGGGACGCGTATGACATCCGGAGGGAAGTCAAAGGGAGTGGGCAGCGAGCCCGGCGTGAGAGTCATCGCGGAAAACCGTCGTGCGCGTTTCGACTACACGGTCGACGAAAAGCTGGAGGCCGGGCTGGCGCTCACGGGAAGCGAGGTGAAGTCTCTGCGAGACGGAATCGCCAATCTGTCGGACGCCTACGCGCTCCCCAAGGGGGACGAGCTCTTCCTGCTCAACGCGAACATCGGCTCCTACAAGGCGGCGAGCGTCTTCGACCACCTTCCCACTCGGGGTCGCAAGTTGTTGATGCACCGAGGAGAAATCGACCGTTGGACGGCGAAGGTGCGTGAGCGGGGCTATTCGATCATCCCGCTTGTGCTGTACTTCAGGAAAGGCCGTGCCAAGGTGGAGCTGGGGCTCTGCCGGGGCAAGACGCACGAGGACCGGCGCCACGACATCAAGGAGCGGGAGACGAAGCGGGAGATGGACCGGGCGATGCGCCGACGTTGAGAGGGGCGCCCGAAGTTCTTTCGCCGTACACCGATGGACGACAAGAAGGTTCTCGACAAGAAGGAGCGGCTGCTGGCCGCGCTCGACCAGGGCATGGTGATGATTCACCTGGACGCGCGCCGTCCGGGCGTGCTCGTCCCAGCCTCCGTCAAGACGGAGGCGCACCTGCGCCTCAATCTCTCGTACCGGTTCGACCCACCGGACCTCACGGTGGGCGAGTGGGGCGTGCGCTCCACGCTGAGCTTCTCTGGCTCGCGCTTCACCATCGCGGTGCCGTGGTCGGCGTTGTTCGCCATCGCCAGCCACGTGACGAAGGAGTTCTGGATGTACCCGGAGGACATGCCGCCGGAGTTGCTCCAGCAGACGGCTGCGTCACGTCCGGCGCAGCCCCTGCCCGTGGCACCCGTGCCGGTGGCAGCGGAGCGCCCGCGCACCTTCCTCCGGGAAGTGCAGGGCGAGCGGCGCGATGATCCGCCCGCCGACGTTCCGCCCACGGACGGACCCCCGGACGAGCCACCTCCGCCGCGTCGTGGTCATCTCCGCCTGGTGAAATGAGGCGCGCTCAGCGCTTCAGCTTCGCCTCGATGTGGGCGGCCTCGCCGCCGGAGAACGTCCCCTTCCACGTGCGGTGGCCTTTGAGCCGGACCTGGATGGGGACGCGTCCTGCTGGATGGCGGTTCTCGAGCAGCAGCGGCGTCGTCCCCAGCTCCGCGTCCCGGACCCAGACGGTGGCTCCGGGCGGGTCGCTGTCGACGCGCAGCATCGGGGCGGACAGGCGAAGCCCCGTCGCTGACATCACTCGGATGAGCAGGGTGGAGCGCTGGGGCCACAGCCAGATGCCGGTGCCCACCATCAGCGCCAGGAGCAGCAGCCCCAGTGCCCGTTTCAGGCGCGAACGCCGGAGGAGGGCCGCCTCATCGGGCCAGTCGCTCTCGGGTGAAGGTGGGCGCTCCGCCAGCTCCAGTGCATCGGCGTCGGTCTGGAGCACGCTCTTCGCGCCCGGCGTGACGTGTGTCTGGGGGACACTCTCCGCGAGCGTCTGATGCGCGGTGAGCTCGAGGCCCGCGGATGGAGCGAAGGCGCCCGGAGCGGTGGGCGTGCGAGGCGTTGCCGCCGCGCCGTTCGAGGCATCCGGCCACATCGCGCAGTGTGAGCACCGCGCTTGGGGCGAGGAGAGCACGTGGTTGCATCGAGGGCAGCGATGCACCATCCGCCCACTGACGCTGAGCGCCGCGCCGCCCGGCATGGAGAGCGGCTCTTCTTCCGGCGCAGCGGCCTCGACGGGCGACGCCGCATGCACGGCCATCGCCGGCGCCCCCCCGTCAACCTGTGCCCGCGTCACGGGGCGCCCGGAAGCCGCTGCCTGTTCACTCAGGGACGGCGGCAATCCCAGCCCGCGAAGGAACGCGGCCAGCGTCTGCGACGTCGCGGGCTCGCCGACTTGGGCCAACCACCGGGCAAAACCTTCGGCCAGTGACTCCGGCGAGTGGAAGCGCTCCTGAGGCGCCCTCGCCAGCATGCGCATGACGGCGCCCGCCAGTGGCGCGGGAACGCCCTGCGGTGGCTCCACAGGCCGCGTCAGGATGGCGTAGGCCACCGCGCTCGCGTCCTTCTCGGTGTGGAACGGATGCCGCCCCGTGAGCAGCTCGTAGAACACGATGCCCAGGGAGAACTGGTCGCTCGCGGCGGTGGCGGGAGCGCCTTGCAGCACCTCGGGCGCGGTGTACGCCTCCTTCCCTCGGAAGACGCCGGGCTCGGTGTGCGCCGCGCCGGCCATTCGCGCGATGCCGAAGTCCGTCAGCTTCACCTCGCCCTCACGAGACACCAGCACGTTGGAGGGTGACACGTCGCGGTGGGCCACCATCACCGGCCGCCCGTCATGCACTTTCCGGTAGGCATGGCCGAGCCCCGCCAGGGCCTGATGGACGATGAAGGCGGCCAGGTGCGGAGGGAAGCGCACGCCCTGGCGCGCGGCCGAGCGCAGCAGCACGCCCAAATCCCATCCGTCCACCAGCTCCATCACCAGGAAGAGCCCTTCGGGGCCCTGGCCCACGTCGAAGACGGTGGCGATGTTCTGGTGTTGCAGCAGCGTGGCCAGCCGCGCCTCGGCCAGGAACATGCGCGCGATGTCCGGCTCGCGAGCCAGGTGGGGCAGCACCCGTTTGATGGCTACCGGCCTCTCGAATCCCTCCGCGCCGCGCGCGACGCCGAGGAAGAGCTCCGCCATGCCTCCAGAGGCCAGCGGGCGAACGAGCCGGTAGCGTTCGTTCACAGGGCGCTCAGGCGGCGGGCTGGGTGATGTCGCGCAGCAGCTGCCAGGGGTAGATGCCGGTGGTGTGGCCGTCGCTGAAGCTGAAGGCCAGCGCGTAGTTTCCCACGGGCTGCACCTGCTTGATGCGCAAGTCGGCGGGGACCTTCGACGGGTCCAGCGTCCGCTTGTTCGTCCATTCATCCACGCACGCGGCGCAGGGGCACTGCTGGCGCAGCACCTGTGCGGTGGCGCTCGTCTTCGCCCCGTCGTCCCACGTCAGGTCCAGGCGCGCGCCATCCGAGGACAGCTGTGCGTCCGTCGCGGTGACGGCTTGGGGGGCGGGCTTGATGCGGTCCCAGAAGCTCAACGTTCCACCTTCCAGAGTCTCAACAGTCTAGCGCCCTCCCTACCATCCTTCGGCCGTCAGGAGGCGAGCTTCACGGGCAGCCGGTGGCCCTCCAGCCGCACGCCCTGCTTCGCCAGCACCTGCTTCAGGGCCTGGACGACCTTCGGGTCCAGCTGGGCGCCGCTGAGGTTGTCGAGGATTTCCATCGCCTTCTCCAGCGGCATGGCCTTCTGGTATGGGCGGGTGGAGGTGCAGGCGTCGAAGGTGTCCGCGCACGCGACGATGCGGGCCAGCAGGGGGATGTCCTCGCCCTTGAGCTTGTCCGGGTACCCGGTGCCGTCCCAGCGCTCATGGTGGTGGCGGACGCACGCGCGCACCGCGCCCAGGAAGCTCACCGGCCCGATGATGGCGTCACCGATGGCGGGGTGCTCGCGCATGATGGCCATCTCCTGGTCCGTCAGCCGCGTCTGCTTGCAGAGGATGGACTCCACGATGCCAATCTTCCCGATGTCGTGGAGGATGCCGCCGTACTGCAGCTGCCGCAGCTCGCGCTCGGTGAGCGTCATCTCCCGGCCAATCTGCACGGAGACGTCGCCCACGCGCTGGCTGTGGCCGCGGGTGTACGCGTCCTTCGAATCGATGGAGTTCGCCAGCGCGACGATGGTCTCCAGGTAGCCCTTCTCCAGGCTCTCGTAGAGGCCGCGGTTCTCCATGTCGTACGCGAGCAGCTGCTTGCTCATGTAGTTGAACGTCTGAGCCAGCTCGCCCAGCTCGTTCTTCTGCTTGATGTCCACCTCGACGCCGAACTTGCCGTGCGCCAGCTCCAGCGCGCCGCTGATGAAGCCCTTGAGCGGCCGGGTGAGGTTCCGAGAGAAGAGCGCCGCCAGCACCACCGCCACCAGGATGGCCGCCCCCAGACCCAGGAGGATGCGCTGCTCCATGGTGTCCACCTGGCGGTAGGCGTGCTCCACGGGTTGCTCGGAGACGATGGCCCAACCCGTCTCGGGGAGCACCGTGTACGCGGCCACCACCGCGTCCCGGCCCTCGCCGAAGTTGCCGACGTGGAACAGCTCCATGTTCGACTTACCCACCAACTGCTTCAGCAGGTGCGCCACCGGGCCACGCTGCGCCACGTCCTCGCCCAGGCCGGCGACGCCGCCACCGCCCGCCACGAGGTGCCCGTGCCGGTCCGCCAGATAGGCGAAGCCGGTGCTGCCCACGCGCTCCTGCTCCAGCATCTTCCGCAGGTCGGTCAGGGACAGGTCCGCCGCGATGTACCCCCGGACGGGCTCGCCCACGGGGAAGGCCAGCGTCAGCACCGGCTCGCTGCCCTGCGGGTCCTTCACCACATCCGCGTAGCGCACGCCCTCGATGTTCTCGAGCAGCGCCCGCGCGCGCTCCTCATGTCCGGCCAGTGCGGTGGGCGGCACGTCGTGCTTGGAGAAGGCCTGGAGTCCCGGCAGCCGCTGGCGGTCGGCGTCGAACACGGTGAGCGCCAGCACATCGCGCCGCTGGTTGAGCACCGAGGCCAGGTGCGTCTGCTGCGCTTCCAAGGGCAGGCCGAAGAAGCCGGGCACGCGGGCCAGGCCCAGCACCGCGTCGGTGGGCTCGCCCAGGAAGATTTCGGCCTTGAGGCGCAGCTGCTTCACGCGCTCCTGTGCCAGTTCCTGGGCGTCGCGCACCAGGAGCTCCCGGGTGTGGGAGACGGAGAGCCACCCCACCATCAGCGTGGGGACGACGCCCACCACCAGCATCAACAGGAGGATGGCTTTGAACAGGCGCACGGCGTGGCTCCTCCAGGGGTTACTGCCACTGGCCCTTCTTCACTTCGAGTTTGAGGCGCTCGGGCACCAGTTCGAAGTGCCTGGGCGCGCTGGGCTCGGACGGGCCCGCGGGGCCCACCGCGCGCACCGTCCACCGGTAGCTTCCCGCGGGCAGCACTGGCAGCTTCGCTTCCAGGCTGGTGACTGTCTGGGTGAAGACGGCGCGTTGCTCCTGGGCGCGCGACACCTCCACTTCATAACGTTCCGCGCCCCGTACCGCCTCCCAGGTCAGCTTCACCGGGCCCAGGTGCCCGTCCCGGTCCGGGCGCCGCTTCAGGCGCGCGGAATCTTCCGGTTGCCCGGGGCTGGGGGCCACCAGCGGCGGGAGGGGCGCGGGGGGCGGACGGCCCTTCTCCACGCGGATGGACTCGCCCTTGGCGACGGGCTGGGTGACGCCCTCGGCCTCCACGCGGACCGGCGGGCCGTGCTTCACGGTGACGGTGGTGCTGTCGCCGTCGCCCACTTCCACGGAGAACGCGGAGGACTGCGGCGAGCGGTCCGCCGCCACCATCTTCCCCACCGCATTGGCCTCCGAGGCCGCCTGCGTGTAGCGCGCCTCGCGGAAATGGCTCTCTGCGTTCTTCAGCCGGGTAGAGACTTCTGGGGGCACGCTCGCATCCTTCGAGCTGGCCACCAGCGTGCGCGCCGTCTCCAGGGCCTTCTGCGCCAGCACGCGCTCGTGGCCGGGCACCTTCAGCCGGGTCCCCGCCGCCACGTCGTCCGAGGAAAGTCCGTTGAATGCGCGCAGCTCCCCCACGGCGCGCGCGTCACCCAGGGTGCGCTGGGCCACCTGGCGCAGGGACTCGTTGGGGCCCACCACCACGGTGCCCGGGGGCATCGTGCCCAGCCATGTGACGAGGAGGAGCGCCGCCTTCATTGGAAGACAATCTCCCTTCCCGCCTGGATGGTGGCGGACGGCGTGGTGACGGACAGGGACTGGGTGGCGGGCTTCTCCAGCTCCGCGTCGATGCGGCCCCGCAGCACGGTGAGGTCCGTGCGCTGCTGGCCAGGACGGGTGCGCGTCTCCGCGATGCTGATGAGCGAGTCCCCACCCAGGTGCACCGTGCTGCCGTTGGCGGCGAAGACGATGTCGGTGCCAGCGCCCGCCTCGGTGCGGACCTTGTCGTTTTCGTAGAGCGGCTGGCCTTCCCGGGCGGGGCTCCACTCGTCGGCCGTGGCGCGCTTGATTTGGACGCCGCCCTTCATGGCTCGCAGGTGCGCGCGGTGCGTGGCCACCGTGGGCGGCGTTGCCGCGTCGGGCGCGGACGGACGCTCATCGGCGGTGCAGCCGGCGGGGAGGGCCGAAAGCGCGAGCGCAAGCAGCATGGGTGACCAGCGTCGTCCATTCACGAGAGGAGTTCCGGGGACCCGAAGTCTATCGAAGGTGAACCCGAGAGGGGGGCGGGCCTGGGTACGCGCACGCTAGTCCAAACGGCGGTGCTCCAGGCAGGGGAGGTTGCGGCGGATGCGTGCTTGCAGCTCCGGGTCCACTGGCGCCAGCGCCAGCCCTTCACCCTCGGAGGCCCGCGCTGTCACCAGGCCCCATGGGTCCACCACCAGGGCGTGTCCATAGGTGACGCGGTTGGCTGAGTGCCGTCCCCCCTGAGCGGGCGCCAGTACGTACGACTGGTTCTCGATGGCGCGGGCCCGCAGGAGCACTTCCCAGTGGTCCTTGCCCGTCATGAGGGTAAAGGCCGCCGGAACCGCCAGCAGCGTGGCGCCTTCGCGGGACAGCCGCCGGTACAGTTCAGGGAAGCGCAGGTCGTAGCAGACGGACAGCCCCAGCCGGCCGACCTCCGTCTCCGCGGAGACGACCTCCGTTCCCGGCGCCACCGCCGCGGACTCCTGATAGGTCGCACCATCCCCCACCTCGACGTCGAAGAGGTGGATTTTCCGGTACACGGCCAGCCGCTCGCCGCCAGGGCCGAAGAGGACGCTGGTGTTGTAGAGGCGCCCACCCGGCGCGCCCGTCTCCAGCACGCTGCCGGCGAGGAGCGTCACCTTCAGCTCCCGGGCCAGGCTGGCCATCCGGGACAGCGTCGGACCGTCGAGCCCCTCGGCGGCGTCCTGCCGCTCGGGCTCCGGCCCCATCCAGGAGAAGTTCTCGGGGAGGCCCACCAGCCGGGCTCCCAGCCCGGCGGCGCGCCGGACGAGCCGGGTCGCGGCCTCCAGGTTGAGGGCCTTGTCGGAGGTGGACACCATCTGCGCGGCGGCGATGAGGTGCATGGGCGCGTTATAACCCCCGTCGGGCCTCGGAACCCCTGGGAATTCCTCGCTCTGCCGGGCGCGTTTCACCCGGAGCAGGAGGGTGCGTCCTTCCTTTACACCCCGACGGGGCGTGTGCTACGGACGCCCCCGACATTTTTCGATGAAGCACTTCGAAAAGTGGGCCGCGTGCCCGCTTTTCGTGTTTTTGGAGACTGGTTTCCCGCTTATGTCGGAGAAGAACCTCAAGCAGACGGTGGAGGAGCGGGCCTTGGCCCTGCTCGAACCCATTGTCGCGGGTGAAGGCCTGGAGCTCGTGGACCTGGAGTTCCTCCGGGAGCGCGAGGGCTGGGTGCTCCGGTTGTTCATCGACAAGCCGGGTGGCCGCGTAGGGCTGGACGAGTGCACCCAGGTGTCGCGCGCGGTGGATCCGTCGCTCGACGTGGAGGACTTCATCCCCCACGAGTACAGCCTGGAGGTTTCCAGCCCCGGAGTGGACCGTCCGCTGAGGAAGCCGACGCACTTCGAGCGGGTGAAGGGACAGAAGGTGAAGGTGAAGACGTTCGGCCCGGTGGGGGAGCCCCCGCGCAAGAACTTCACCGGCACGCTGACCGAGGTGGCAGGCGACGGAATCTCGGTGGAGGTGGAAGGGGCCGGAACCTTCCACATCCTCTTCAAGGACATCGCCAAGGCGAACCTGGAGTTCCAGTTCTAGACGTCGACATACAGGGTGCCCCTCCGCGCGAGGGCGCCCGTGGACCCTTTTAGGAGAAGACCATGCCCACGCAGCAAGCCAACCCGAGTGTCAACCTCAACCTCGTCCTGGACCAGGTCGCCAAGGACAAGGGCATCGACCGGGCTGTGCTGATTGCCACGCTCGAAGACGCGATGAAGACCGCGGCCAAGAAGCACTTTGGCCAGGACCGCGAGCTCGAGGCGAAGTACGACCCGGACAAGGGCGTCGTGGAGCTGTTCCAGGCCATCACCGTGGTCGAGGAGATTGTCGACCCGGTCCAGGCGGTGAATCAGATCTCCCTGGTCGAGGCCCACAAGAAGGGCATGGAAGTGGAGCCGGGCGACGAGCTCGTGTTCCAGATCTTCTACCGGGACGAGGACGCCGCCGAGGCCAAGGCCCAGGACGACCAGTACGGTGACATCCTCCGCCTGAAGACCTTCCGCCGCGGCTTCGGCCGCATCGCCGCGCAGACGGCCAAGCAGGTCATCCTCCAGCGCACGCGTGACGCGGAGCGGGAGAACGTCTTCAACGAGTACCGCGACCGGAAGAACGAAATCGTCACCGGCATCGCCCGCCGGTTCGAGCGCGGCAACATCATCGTGGACCTGGGCCGCGCCGAGGCCGTGCTGCCGGTGCGCGAGCAGGTCCCGCGTGAGACGTACCGCCCCGGCGACCGCGTCCAGGCCTACGTGCTGGACGTGCTCCGTGAGTCCAAGGGCCCCCAGATTGTCCTCAGCCGCGCGTCCGTCAACCTGCTCACCAAGCTGTTCGAGATGGAGGTGCCGGAAATCGCCGAAGGCATCGTCGTCATCGAGGCGGCGGCGCGTGAGCCGGGCGGCCGGGCGAAGATTGCCGTGTCCAGCCGGGACTCCGACGTGGACCCCGTGGGCGCCTGCGTCGGTATGAAGGGCAGCCGCGTGCAGGCGGTGGTGCAGGAGCTGCGCGGTGAGAAGATCGACATCGTCCCGTTCGACGAGGATCCGGCCCGCTTCGTGTGCTCGGCGCTGGCCCCGGCGGAGGTCAGCCGCGTCATCATCGACGAGGCCAACCACGCCATGGAGCTCATCGTCCCGGACGACCAGCTCAGCCTGGCCATTGGCCGCCGCGGTCAGAACGTCCGCCTGGCCGCCCAGCTGACGGGCTGGAAGCTCGACATCAACAGCGAGAGCCGGGTGCGGGAGCTGCGCGAGTTCGCCAACCGCTCGCTGGGCTCGCTGCCCGGCATCAACGAGATGCTGGTGGAGACGCTCTACGCGCACGGCTTCCGTCAGGCTCGGGACATCGCCGAGGCCAACGCGGAGCTGCTGGCGCAGCTGCCCGGCATCGACCCGGCCCGCATCCCCTCCATGCAGGAAGCCGCCCGGACCCGGATGGTCGAGGATCAGGCGGAACTGTCGCGCATGGATTATGAAAGGGAGCAGGCCCGCATCGCGGAGGCTCGGCGGCATCCGGACGAGCTCAGCCAGCCCGAGCGCATGGCGCGCGTGCGTGGCGTCGGTGAGAAGACCATCGAGCAGCTCATCCTCGCCGGGTACCGCTCGGTGGAGGACATCGCCAACGAGAAGGACCTGGCGAAGTTGGGCGATGTTCCGGGTGTAGGTATCAAGAAGGCCCGCCAGCTGAAGAGCGCGGCGGAAAACTATCTGGTGGAGGAAGCCAAGCTGCGCGCGGAGCTGAATGCCGAGCGCGGCGCCATGACGGCGACACTTGAGGGTGGCGCGGAAGCCACCAAGTCGCCGTAAGCTAAGCGAGCAAGGGAGGGGACGTGCGGCGCCCGGCTGGCCGGCCCAGGCCGGAAGTTCAGAACGCGGGGTCAGGTCCGGTCCGGACGTGCGTCGGATGCGGGTCGCGGCGACTACAGGCGGAACTTACCCGGTTCGTGATAGTGCCCGGAGGCGCCATCGAGGTCGACAGGAAGAGGCGGCTGCCAGGACGGGGCGCCTACCTGTGCGGTGCCGGTTGTCTGACGGCAGCGCTGAAGCGGAAGGCGTTTGGTAGGGCCTTTCGCGGAAAGGCGGGCCAGGTTGACCCGTCGCAGCTCGGACAGGCATGGGAGCAGGGGGACGGTGAGCGGAGGGGTGCGGGGGGGAGTGGGTGTTAGTCACCACTCGCACACATTTTCGGGTTTGGACTAGGGTGCTGCGCCCCGGAGTCGGCGGAGCAGAAGGCCATCAAGGGCAATATGTCGAAGAAGCGCGTCCACGAAATCGCCAAGGAACTCAAGAGCCACGGGATTGAGCTCGACAACAAGGAGGTCGTCACCGAGCTGTCGAGCCTCGGTTACGACGTCAAGAGCCACTCGTCGTCTCTCGATGACGACCAGGCGACCGCTGCCGTCCAGAAGATTCTGGACAAGCGCAAGCCGAAGCAGGCCACGCCGCCCGTGACGGCGAAGGGCTTCGTCGTGCGCCGCAAGGTGGGTCCGCCCGCCGGTGCGACCGCGGACAGCGGGGCCGAGGCTTCACAGGCCGCCGAACCCGCCTATGAGCCGCCGTCGGCGCCCGAGCCCGCTACGTTCGCCGCCGAGGAGCCGGTGCATGCACCCCCGCCCGTCGAAGCGCCCCGTGCGCCCGTCGAGGCGCCGAGCGCACCGGAGCCCCAGCGTGTCGAGGCCCCGGTCGCCGCCGCGGCGGAGCCGTCGGCTCCCACTGCTGTCACGTCTACGCCCCCCGCGCAGGTTGCCGAGGCCCCCAAGGCCCCTGCCGCCGCCGAGGTGGCTTCACCCCCGCCCGCCGCCGAGGCCCCTCAGGCCCCGGTGGAGGCTCCCCGCGCTGCCGTGCAGGCACCCGCCGCCGCGCAGCCTCGTCCCTCTGTTCAGGAGAGCACCACCTTGCCCCAACCCCCCCCACGCTCACCGGTACCGCCGGCAGTCCGGACGTCTTCGAGCACTCCTTCGTCCGCGACCGTCGTCTCCCGGGGCCCCGCGCCTGGCTACCAGCAGCGTGGTGGGCCCGGTGGTGGTCGTCCGGGTGGCCCGGGTGGTCCGGGTGGTCGTCCCGGTGGTCCGGGCGGCCCGGGCGGTCGTCCCGGTGGTCCGGGCGGCCCGGGTGGTCGTCCCGGTGGTCCGGGCGGCCCGGGTGGTCGTCCCGGTGGTCCGGGTGGTCGTCCGTCCTACCAGGGACCGGGCTCCTATCAAGGCGCCGGGCGTCCCGGTCAGGGACCGGTGCGTCCGACCTCGGCGCCCGGCACGGGGGTGCAGGCCTCGGCCTCGGCCTCTCCGACGCCGCAGGGCCCCACGATCATGGTCGGCGGCGTTCCGCACGCCCAGGTGTCGCCCACGGGCACAGCCCGTCCCACGGCGACCCAGGCCGTCGTCATCTCGCGCCCGCTCATCCAGGTGCGCCGCGTGACGCCCACGGCCGGTCAGGCCAAGCAGTACCCCATGGCGCCGGGCCGCACGGGCATCCCCGAGCGGCGTGAGTACAAGGTGGTCCCGGACCACCTGGGCCGTGGCCGCGAGCTGGTGGACGTCTCCAAGAACAAGGAGCGTGGCCAGCGCAAGCGCACCAGCGGTGATACGCAGAGCGTGTCCAAGCAGGAACTGACGGACATGGTCTGGGGCCGCGTCACCATCCCCATCCGTGGCAAGAAGCGCAAGCCCACGAAGAAGGGCGCCAAGACGCAGATCACCCAGATGGCCGAGGAGAAGAAGGTCATCAAGCTGCAGGAGGGCATCTCCGTGTCCGACCTGGGCCAGCGCATGGGTGTGCGCAGCGCCGAGCTCATCAAGAAGCTGATGGGCCTGGGGAAGATGGCCACCGCGAACCAGCTGGTGGACGCGGACACGGCGGAGATGATCGCCGGCGACTACGGCTGGAAGATCGACCGCGTGGGCTTCGAGGTGGAGGACTACCTGCCCGAGGTGGAGGCCCGTCCCGAGGACGAGCGTCCCCGTCCGCCGGTCGTCGCCATCATGGGCCACGTCGACCACGGCAAGACGAGCCTCCTGGACGCCATCCGGAAGGCCAGCGTTGCCCAGGGTGAGGCCGGTGGCATCACCCAGCACATCGGCGCTTACAGCATCAGCACCGCGCGCGGTGACGTGACGTTCCTGGACACGCCGGGCCACGAGGCCTTCACGTCCATGCGTGCCCGTGGCGCCGACGTGACGGACATCGTGGTGCTGGTGGTGGCCTCGGACGACGGCGTGATGCCCCAGACGGTGGAGGCCATCAAGCACGCGAAGGCGGCGGAGGTGCCCATCGTCGTCGCCATCAACAAGATGGACCTGCCGGCCGCGAACCTGGACCGCGTGAAGAAGGACCTGGCCACCCACGAGCTCGTGCCGGAAGAGTGGGGCGGGGACACCATCATGGTGCCCGTCTCCGCGAAGACGAAGGAGAACCTGGAGCTCCTGCTGGAGAACCTGGCCCTCCAGGCCGAGGTGCTCGAGCTGACCTCCAACCCGAGCCGTCCGTCGGTGGGCGCCATCATCGAGGCCAAGCTGGACCGCGGCCGTGGCCCCGTCGCCACGGTGCTGGTGCAGGAAGGCACGCTGAAGCTGGGTGACGCCGTCGTCACCGGCTCACACTACGGCCGCGTCCGCGCGATGACGAACAGCCGCGGCGAGCAGGTGAAGGAAGTGAAGCCGGGCTACTGCGCCGAGGTCGTCGGTCTGTCCGGCGTGCCGGGCGCGGGTGACGCCATCAACGTGGTGGCGGACGAGAAGGCGGCCAAGCAGATCGCCGAGCACCGCAACATGAAGGAGCGGCAGACCGAGCTGTCCAAGGTCAGCCGCGAGTCCCTGGAGCAGCTGTTCGCCAAGACGAAGGCGGGCGGTGGTCCCAAGGAGCTGCGCGTCGTCATCAAGGCGGACGTGCAGGGCTCGGCCGAGGCCGTCAGGCAGGCCGTCCAGAAGCTCTCCACCCACAAGGTCAAGGTGGAGGTGGTCCACTCCGGTGTGGGCGCCATCACCGAGGGCGACGTGATGCGGGCGGCGGCCTCCAAGGGCGTCGTGCTGGGCTTCAACGTCAACCCGGAGTCCGGAGCGGAGGCCGCGGCCAAGGCCCAGGAAGTGGTGCTCAAGAGCTACTCCATCATCTACGAGCTCATCGACGGGGTTCGTACGGAGATGGAAGGCCTGCTGGAGCCCATCCGCACCGAGCGGAAGCTGGGTCGTGCGGAGGTGCGCAACACCTTCAACGTGCCGCGTCTGGGCACCATCGCCGGTGCGGCGGTGCTGGATGGCGTCATGAAGCGCGGCGCCTTCGTCCGCCTCATGCGCGAGAACAAGCAGCTGTTCTCCGGGAAGATGGCGTCGCTGCGGCGCTTCAAGGACGACGTCAAGGAAGTCGCTCAGGGCTTCGAGTGCGGTATCGGCATCGAGAGCTTCAACGACCTCAAGCCCGGTGACATCATCGAGGCGTACGAGATCGAAGAGACTCGGCAGAGCCTCACCTAGTTGCAGGAGAGCCCCGGCGCCTCCCTGAAACCCTGGGAAGACCCCATCTTCCCAGGGTGCTGATGCCCGGGTTGCCACCGCCTTCGGGCGTGGCCACCCGTGGCAAGGGGGACATTCATGTTCGTAGGTGTCGCACGCCTCACCCTGCAGATTCCGGACAGTGGCTCGCTGAAGTCCAAGCGACAGGTGCTCCGCCGGGTGACGGAACGACTCAAGGCCCGCTTCAACGTGGCGGTGGCCGAGGTCGAGGACCAGGATCTCTGGCAGAAGGCGTCACTGGCGCTCGCGGTGGTGGGCAACGAGCGACGCCACGTGGACGAGCAGCTGGAGAAAATCATCCACTCCGTCGAGGAGATGTACGTCGCCCCGCTGTTGTCGCGGGAGACGGAAATCCTCGGCTTCGGGGACCAGCTCTTCGCGAGCGGCCAGGCGGCCTCGCGAGGTTCTTTCTCGGCGCGGGCTGTGGACGAGGACGCGGAGGAGTTGGACCTTTCCCCGGAGCAGGCGGCGGCGCATTCGGAGGCCGCCATTGCCCGCTTCCTGCGCGGCGAGCGCGGCTCGCTCGCGGAGGCGGAGGGGTTGGGAGAGTGGGAAAGCCGCCATGAAGGTGGCATGGATGGCGGCACGGGCCGCCCGTCTCCGTCGAGCGGTGGACGGATGACGTTCGACGAGGCACGGGCTCGGGCCCGTTCCCTGCGCAACCCGCGAGACTGGGAGAAGAAATGACGACGCATTCCCGACCGGAGCGCGTGGGGCAGGAAATCCAGGCGGCCATCGGTGACTTGCTCACCCGGGGCATGCTGAGGGATCCGCGCATCGGCTACATCACGATTACTGGCGTGAAGGTCTCCCCGGACCTTCGCGTGGCCCGTGTCTTCTATTCGATGATGGGCAGCGAGCAGGAGCGGGCGGACACGCAGAAGGGCCTGGAAGCCGCCAAGGGCTTCGTGCGCCGCGAGGTGACGTCCGCCGTCAACCTGCGCGTGTCGCCGGAAATCTTCTTCTCCTTCGACGAATCGGTGGGCGAAGGTGACAAGATTGACCGGCTGCTGCGCGAAGTCCGCAACAAGGAAGGCTGGTAGGTCCAGCTCCGGGCCTCCACGATTGGCGTGCCATGGACGGCGTCCTCGTCATTGACAAGCCCACCGGCCCCACGTCGTTCGACGTGGTCCGTCAGGTGCGTTCGCTGCTTCGCCTGAAGAAGGTGGGCCACACGGGGACGCTGGACCCGCTGGCCACTGGAGTGCTGCCGCTCTGCCTGGGGGAAGCCACCAAGGTCGCGGGCTTCATCACCGAGGGCGACAAGGCCTACGACGCCACGGTGCGCCTGGGCTCGGAGACGGACACCCTGGACGCGGAAGGGCAGGTGACGGCGCAGGCGCCCGTACCGGCCCTGACGCCCGCGCTGATTGAAGCCGCGTTGGCGCGCTTCCGGGGCACCTTCGACCAGGTCCCACCCATGTATTCGGCCGTCAAGGTGGGCGGGAAGCGGCTCTACGAACTGGCTCGTGCGGGCGAGGAAGTGGAGCGCGCCGCTCGCCAGGTGACGGTGTACGAGCTGGTGCTGCGGGACTTCTCCGCCGAGCGCCTGCAGCTGTCGGTGCGCTGCTCCAAGGGCTTCTTCGTGCGCACCCTGGCCCAGGACGTGGGCCGGGCGCTGGGCTGTGGTGCCCACCTGGAGGCGCTGCGGCGCACCGCCAGTGGCCCCTTCTCCCTGGCGCAGGCGCTGCCGCTGGCGGACGTGCCGGAGCTGCTGAAGGAGGGCGCGCTGGCCAGCCGGCTGATGACCATGTCGCATGCGCTGGTGGAGCTGCCGGAGGTGCGGGTGGGCGCCGCTGACGCCAAGCGCGTCTCCCACGGTGTCCCGGTGGAGGTCCCCGCCGGGAAGGTGGGACGGGTGCGCGTCATGGGCCCGGACGACGCGCTGCTGGCGGTGGCCGAAGTGACCGGTGGCCGCCTGCGCTATCTGCGCGTCCTGGTGTAACGCCGGGATTTTTCGCGGGGTTGTGGCTGTACGTCTTCTCACTGTCCCGGACTTTCCGGGGCTGGCGGGCAGGCGTCGAAGGTTGACCCCACGGGGGGTGAAGCTTATAAGCCCCCCGCTCGTTAGACGGATGCACCCGGTCTGTACCCCTCCGCGGACCGTGGTGACGCGAGCAGCAACCTCCACCGGAGCGGGCAAGGAAGAGTCTCATGTCGCTGCACCAGGAGCGTAAGTCGGAGCTGGTGTCGAAGTTCCGGACCCACGAGTCGGACACGGGTTCCCCCGAGGTCCAGGTGGCGCTGCTGTCCGAGCGCATCACCATGCTCACCGAGCACTTCAAGACGCACAAGAAGGACCACCACTCCCGCCGCGGTCTGCTGAAGCTGGTCGGTCAGCGCCGCCGCCTGCTGGACTACCTGAAGTCCAAGGACGTCGCGCGGTACAAGAAGCTCATCGACGGCCTCGGCATCCGCAAGTAGGCAGTTGAGCAGGACCCGGGGCGCTGGCGGAAACCAGCGCCCCGCGCGTTTAGGACATAGGCAGTAAGGCAGTGACGTGAAGCAGTCGAAGCGCGGTGGGTGGAGGCGGGCAAGGGAGTGGTGGCTGCGGAGGTTTTGGTTTCCGTTCGGATGGGCTGACCGCGGTCGGCCCCTGCGACCAGGGATCAAAAGTTCCGAGACATCCCTCCGGCGCTCCGCAAGCGCCCTCCGCAGTACATGCTGGCGGTTGCCTCAACTGGCGCCTGTCCCAGGCCCTGGTGACCGCTCAAACACCCCGAGGGCCCTCCCGGGGTGCCGGGTCCATTTCTCGGACCGGGTGCGCGCGGTGGGGTCTTCGCCCTGAAGGATCCAGAGGCACGGACATGTTGAAGAAGAGCGTCAAGATTGGCGAGAGCGAGCTGAGCATTGAAGTGGGTCGTCTGGCGAAGCAGGCCGACGGTTCCGTGGTGGTTCGCTATGGCGACACCATGCTGCTGGTGACGGCGGTGAGCGCCCGGGAGAAGAAGGACATCGACTTCCTCCCCCTGACGGTGGAGTACCAGGAGAAGCTGTATTCGGCCGGCCGCATCCCCGGCAGCTACTTCAAGCGCGAGGGCCGTCTCACGGAGAAGGAGACGCTGGCCAGCCGCCTGGTCGACCGCTCCTGCCGCCCGCTGTTCCCCGAAGGCTACGCGTACGAGACGCAGGTCATCGCCAGCGTCATCTCCTCCGACCCGGAGAACGAGGGTGACATCCACGGCATCACCGGCGCCTCCGCGGCGCTGTGGGTGTCGGACATCCCGTTCGACGGCCCCATCGCCGGCATCCGCGTGGGCCGCGTCGGCGGTCAGCTGGTGGCCAACCCCACCGCGAAGCAGCGTGAGCAGAGCGACCTGGACCTGGTCATGGCGGTGAGCCGCAAGGCCATCGTCATGGTGGAAGGTGGCGCGGAGGAGGTCTCCGAGGCCGACATGGTCGCGGCGCTCGACTTCGGCTTCACCGCGGCGCAGCCCGCGCTGGACCTGCAGGACGAGCTGCGGCGCGAGCTGAACAAGCAGGTCCGCTCCTTCGACAAGCCCGCCGCCGTGGACGAGGGCCTGCGCGCCAAGGTGCGTGAGCTGGCCATGGACGGCATCAAGGCGGGCTACGGCATCAAGGAGAAGGGCGCGCGTTACGAGTCGCTCGGCAAGACGAAGAAGGAGACGCTCGCCAAGCTCAAGGAGCAACTGGGCGACGGCTACACCCCGCTGGTGGAGAAGCACGCCAAGTCGGTGGTGGAGGACCTGAAGTACGAGCACATGCGCGAGATGACGGTCAACGGCGGCCGCATCGGCGACCGTGGCCACGACGTGGTCCGTCCGATTACGTGCGAGGTGGGCGTGCTCCCGCGCACCCACGGCAGCGCGGTCTTCACGCGCGGCGAGACGCAGGCGCTCGTGGTCACCACGCTGGGCACCAGCGATGACGAGCAGCGCCTGGAGATGCTGGGCGGCATGGCCTTCAAGCGCTTCATGCTGCACTACAACTTCCCGCCGTTCAGCGTGAACGAGACGAGCCGCTGCGTGGCCCGGGCCGCCGTGAAGTCGGCCACGGTGCGCTGGCGGAGCGCGCGCTGCGCAACATGGTGCCCAAGAGCGAGTCCTTCCCGTACACGGTGCGCCTGGTGTCGGACATCCTGGAGTCCAACGGCTCCTCGTCCATGGCCTCCGTTTGCGGCGGCACGCTGGCGCTGATGGACGCGGGTGTTCCGCTCAAGGCCCCGGTGGCGGGTATCGCCATGGGTCTGGTGAAGGAGGGCGACAAGATTGCCATCCTCTCCGACATCCTCGGTGACGAGGACCACCTGGGCGACATGGACTTCAAGGTGTGCGGCACCTCGAAGGGCATCACGTCCATCCAGATGGACATCAAGATCACCGGCCTCACGACGGAAATCATGAGCCGCGCGCTGGAGCAGGCGCGTCAGGGCCGCCTCCACATCCTGGGTGAGATGCTCAAGACGCTGGCCGAGTCCCGCAAGGAGATCAGCCAGTACGCGCCGCGCATCACCACCATCCAGATTCGTCCCGAGTTCATCAAGAACGTCATCGGGCCGGGCGGCAAGGTCATCAAGGACATCATCGCCCGCACGGGTGCCGCGATTAACATCGAGGACTCGGGCCGCGTGGACATCGCCAGCGCGAACGGTGAGGCCGTGAAGGCCGCCATCGCGATGATTCAGGCGCTGACCCGCGAGGCGGAGATTGGGAAGATCTACACGGGCACGGTGCGCAAGATCGCCGAGTTCGGCGCCTTCGTGGAGCTGTTCCCGGGCACCGACGGCCTCATCCACATCTCCGAGCTGTCCGACAAGCGCGTCAAGAGCGTCTCCGACGTGCTGAACGAGGGCGACGAGGTGCTGGTGAAGGTCGTCAGCATCGACAAGACGGGCAAGATTCGCCTGTCGCGCAAGGAGGCCATGGCGGAGCGCGCCGCGCAGCAGGGCGCCGCCGCCGCGGGTGAGGCCGCCGCGCAGCCGGCGCCCGCGCCCACGCAGCCGGACGCCAAGGCCTAGTGCCCGAAGGCCCGGGCTCCTTCACTGAGAGCCCGGCGCTCATGACGCCCCCTTCCGCCACCGCGCGGGAGGGGGTGTTTTCGTTTCGGGCCGGGGTGGCTTAGACACTTCCAGACGGGCCGTGCGTTGAGGTGCGAGCCCCATCCGCACGGAGGCTGTTTGCCACCTCGACCACCGCCCCCGTCATCGTCCACGCCCTTCCTGGCGGATGTCTCCCGTTTCCTGGGGGCCTTCCGTTGGGCGTTCATGCCGCTGGGCCTGGTCGCGTTGGTGGCGGTGGGGGTGCACTCGGCGGCGGACACGCTGGATGAGCGGTTGCTGGCGCTGGTGGACCGGGTGGACGCTGGCTTCGACGCGCTCGTGGGCCGCTACGCGCTGACGGCGCCTCTGGTGGAGTGGGTGTCGCTGGAGCAGCGCACTCGGATCGCGCGCTTCCTCGCGCTCGCGTGGGAGCTGGCCGCGGACGTGGTGCTGGCGTTGCCCGCGCTGGGCTACCGGGAGTCCGCGGCACCGGTTCCAGCGGAGGCGTGGCGCGCGGTGATGGAGCCCCAGAAGGCCGCGCGTCCGACGTGGCGGCAGCTGTGGTCGCGGTGTCTGCGCAAGCCCACGCCCATGCGGTGGCTACGGCCTCTGGCGACGGCGGCCGTGGTGCTGGCGGGCGCGTGCGCGGTGGCCAAGCTCATCCAGGGCTCGGTGTACCTCTCCTGGCGTGAGCTCTTCGGGGATGGTGCCGCGGATGTAGCGGCGCGGGCACTGGCGGTGGCCTCGTTGGTGGGCGTCCTGGTTTCGCTCGGGTGGCGCGCGGTGCTGCGCAACCTGCAACACGCGGACGCGGTGTGTGAGGAAGCCGGGGGCAGGGCGGCCTTGCGGCGCGGGCTGCTGGGCTGCGCGGTGGTGGTGCCGCTGGCCGTGGCGGCGGTGGTGGATGCGATGCCCTTGCTGTCTTTCTTCCGGTAGGTGCCCATGTTCCCGCGCCAGGCGAAAGGACTGCTGGACTTCTGCATGGCGACGCTGTGCTTGTGGGCGGCGTACCACCACACGCCCGCGGGCGCGCTGGTGCGCAAGGCCACGGCATGGGCCACGGGGACGCGCAGCAACGCGCGGCCCTTGCTCGCGTACTACGACGGCGTCAGTGGCACCTCGCTGTCGCCGCCACTGATGGCTCCCGACGTGCCCCTGTCTCGGGCCCTCACGGACGCGGAGGCCCTGGCCTGGGGAACCCACCTGGCGCTCAAGGGCGCCCAGGTGCGAGCCCGCCAGCCCGCGCTGGAGCTGGCCGCGGAGCTGGGTGTCCCCGCCGCGTCGCTGTTGGACCCGCAGACGGGGCCGGCGGCCGCGCGCAGCCTGCACACCGCGCTGGCCAAGGACTTTCCAGGAGAGGAGGTCCGGCTCACGGCGCTCTTCGCGGGCCGTGTCCCCGCGCGCTACGCGCTGGAGCGGGTGGAGGCGGAGGGTGGGGCGCCCACGCTGGAGCGCCTGTCGGGCCAGCTCCCGCCGGGCTTCGAGGACGCGTCCGTGGGCGCCGCACAGGCCCTGGCGCTGGCCACCGCCTTCGGGCTCGCGTGGCCTGTTCATGAGAGCGCGCGTGTAACGAGTCCCTTCGGCGAGCGCTTCCACCCAGTGCTGGGGCGCCGGAAGATGCACACCGGTGTGGACCTGGGCGTGCCGGTGGGGACGCCCGTGGTGGCGGTGGCGGATGGCGTCGTCCGGCGTGCCAGCGAGGACGCCGTGAATGGCCGCGTGCTCGTGGTGGACCACGGGCGGGGCGTGACGACGGCGTACTGTCACAACTCGGAGCTGCTGGTGAAGGTGGGACAGCGCGTGAGCCGGGGAGAACTCGTGGCGCACTCGGGCAACACGGGGCGCTCCACCGGTCCCCACCTGCACTACCAGCTGGAGCTGGCGGCGCGGCCCATGGACCCGCTGAAGTTCCGCACCGCCTTGCGGTCCGTGGCGAAGGACACCGCGCCCTGAGGGGCTTCACTTCACCGTGCGCACAGCGGCGGACGGCCTGACGGCGCGGCTCATCCGCATCGGAGCGTTCGGCCAGGGTTCACGAGGGGCCGACGCGCGCGGTTGTCACGCCGCCGTGGCACGAAGCGGCGGCAGCTGTGTTAGTCCCAGCGCATGTCTTCCCCCCTCACGGTGAAGGTGCGCCGCGTGCGCACCCATGCGGAGCCCCTGCCACTTCCCCGCTACGAAACGGCACAGGCCGCGGGCCTGGACCTGCGCGCGGACATCGAAGGGGAGCGGGTGCTGGGGCCCCTGGAGCGGCTGGCGGTGCCCACCGGGCTCGCGCTCGCGCTACCCGCTGGGTACGAAGGGCAGGTGCGTCCGCGCTCGGGCCTGGCGCTGCGGCATGGCGTCACCCTCCTCAACTCGCCGGGGACGGTGGACGCGGACTACCGGGGAGAGGTGCAGGTCATCCTCGTCAACCTCTCCAATGAGCCCTTCACCCTGCGCCGGGGCGACCGCGTGGCCCAGCTGGTGGTGGCCGCCGTGCCGCCGGTCTCCCTCCTGGAGGTGGAACTACTGGAGGAAACCTCCCGGGGTGGAAATGGCTTCGGGTCCACGGGACGCTAGTTGCTGACTTCCTCGCTCGGCGTTCCTTGATGACAGGGGAGCGTGCAGAATAAGAGGCTGGGCCTTCCCCCGAGGTGGCCCCCCGACTGCCTCCTGGAGTACGCCAGCTTTGCTCTGCTACCGCTGCGGCAGCCTCGTTCCTGCCTCCCAAGACACCTGTCCCACCTGTGGGCTGAAGCACGATGCCTCGGCGCGTCCTCCCGCCGGGGCGGCTCGCCGGCGCGGCGCGGACGGCGCACCCTACAAGCCAGGGGACGTCGTCGCCGGCCGCTACGCCATCCAGGAAGTGGTGGGCTCCGGGCCCATGGGCTTCGTCTTCCGAGCCCAGGACGAGGAGATTGACGTCGAAGTGGCGCTCAAGGCCGTGCACCCGCGCCTGGTGCAGCAGCCCGAGGAGCGCATGCAGTTCGCGCTGTCCATGCGCGTGGCCAAGAAGCTCAACCATCCGAACCTCCTGCGCGTGTACGAGGAGGGCGTGGATGGGGACCGGCCCTTCATCACCATGCAGCTGCTGGAGGGCATGACGCTGCGCCGGATGATGGAGCAGCGCACCGCGCGGGGGCAGCTCTTCTCGCTGAAGGAAGTGGAGCCGCTGCTGTCGCAGATGGCGGCCGCCTTGGATGCGGCGCATCGCTTCGGGCCGCACTCCGACCTCAAGCCGGAGAACGTCATCGTCCTGCCGGACCTGCTCAAGGTGACGGACTACGGCCTGGGGCTGGCCGTGCCACACCTGCCCTTCGTGCAAGCCCAGAAGGGGCAACGCGCGGACGTCTACATCGCGCCGGAGTACGTGGGCGGGGGCGAGCTGGACACGCGCATGGACGTGTACTCGCTCGCGGCCATCGTGGGGGAGATGCTCACCGGGCTGGTGCCCGAGGACGGCGTCATTCCCGGCCTGACGATGCACCACTCGGACCTGCCGACCTCCATCGAGGCGCTGTACCGGCGCGCGCTCAACTTCAACCCGCTGGCCCGTCCGAAGACGGCGGGTGAGTTCCTCACCGAGTTCTCCAACATCCTGGCGCGCACGCCGGCCGCGGTGGTGTCACGCGCGCGGAGCCTCCCGGCCCCTCCGGGCTCGTCGGCCGCGAACACCGCGAGGCAGGCGGCGAGGCCTCCGCCCCCGGTGCCCACGGGCATGCTCCCGGCCGTGCAGGTGGAGGACCTGCCTCCTCCTCCCGGTGTCGCCGCGCCCAAGCCGCCCGCGCCCATTCCGGACCTGCCGCCGCCGGTGGATGCCACGCAGCCACTGGATGCGGCGTCGCTGGCCGCCATCATGGGCCGAGGCAAGCCCGCGTCCGCGCCCGCGCCGCAGCACCTGACGGAACAGGCGCTGCCCTTCATCGCGCCGCCCGTCGCCGCGAAGGCCGCGCCCTCGGCTCAGGGAAGTGCTTCGCGGCCCGTGTCGTCTCCGCCCGTGTCCTCTCGCTCCGCGCCGGCGCGGAAGGATGCCGAGGACGCCAGTGAGCGTGGCGCCGCGTCCGCGCAGGAGTCCGAGGCCGCGCTGAGCCGCTCCGCCGCGCCCACGCAGGTGGATGCCCCCGCGGTGACGGATGGCCGCTCCAGCGCGATGACCCTGGACGAGGCGCCAGCGGTGCCCGCGCCCCGCCCCGCCGCGCCCACGCTGGACGCCGCGCCCGCGGTGGGCCGCTCCCGGTCGCGTGCTCGCGACGGCGCGCAGGACGAGGCGTCGTCGCGTTCGCGAGAAGGCGGCGCCGAGGACACCGGCAGCCGTGCTCGCGGCCGTGCCTCTGAGGACTCCGGTATTCGCACCCGCCGCCGGGGTTCGGAGGTGTCGGACCCGGGCGCTCGTTCCGGCGCGAAGCGGAGCGAACCGTCGGAAGTCTCCAGTTCCCGCGCCGCGCCTCGCGGAGCGGTGCTCACCAGGTCCGCCACGCGCGCGGCGAAGCCCCAGCGTTCCATGTTGAGGTTGGCGTTGCTCGTCCTCGGCTGCCTGGCGTTGGGCGCGGGCGGGGGCTTCCTGGCCATCAAGTTGCTGCAGAAGTCCGGAGGGCAGGGGAAGGTGCCTGCTGCCGGGCCCGGTGGCGCGTCAGCGCTGGCGGCGCCCGTGGGCGGATGTCCCGCGGGCATGCGGCTGGTGAGTGGCGGGGCCTTCAAGATGGGGCGGAGCGACGACGACGCACTGGCCAGCCCGGACGAGCGCCCCGTCGCGAGCATCCAGGTGTCTTCGTTCTGCGTGGATGAGTACGAATTCCCCAACCGGGCTGGCGCGATGCCGAAGGTGGCCGTGGCCTGGGAAGAGGCGCGGGGAACGTGCGAGCGCGAGGGCAAGCGGCTCTGCACGGAAGAGGAGTGGGAGAAGGCATGCAAGGGTCCCGGCAACTCGCGGTTCCCCTTCGGCGAGGAGCAGGCCGTGGGCGCGTGCAACACCGCGGCGAACCCGGGTGGACTGGCGGCCTCCGGGCGCTTCGAGCGCTGCAAGTCGGGCTACGCGGTGATGGACCTGGCGGGCAACGCGGCGGAGTGGACGGCCACCCGCATCGGCGGCCAGGGCTACGCGCTGAAGGGCGGCGCCTTCGACCAGCCGGACCCGGCGTCACGTTGCTCGGCGCGGAGCAACGGCGTGCCCACGGAGCGCTCGAACGCGGTGGGCTTCCGCTGCTGCGCGAGCGTGCGGCAATGAACGGCCGCGTCGCCGCGCTCCTCGTCGCGCTGCTGCCGACGGTGGCCGTGGCGCAGCAGCCAGCCCGTCCCCGCGTGGTGGCGGTGAAGTCCGCCCACCTGGCGCCGTACGCCTCCGTCATCGCCGGCTTCGCGGCGGAGGCCCGGGCCGAGGTGCAGGAGGTCATGCTGGACGAAAGCGCGGGCGCGGCCGCGCGGCTCTTCAAGAAACTGGCGGCGCAGAAGCCCGCGCTGGTGCTGGCCCTGGGGCCCCTGGCCGCCAACGCCGCGCGGCGCTCGCTGGGCGAGGACGTGCCCGTCCTCTTCGCCATGGTGCCCTACTACGAGAAGTACGGCCTGGATGGCGCCAACGTCACCGGCATCTCCCTCACCAGCGACATGGGGCCGGAGCTGGAGGCACTGAAGGCCGTGTCGCCGAAGGTGAAGCGCGTGGGCATCCTGCATGACCCGCGGTTCTCCGCGGGGACGGTGACGCAGGCCCGCGCGGCGGCGGCCTCAAGGGGCATGTCCATCCTCCCGCTGGAATTGGAGGCGGGGGGCCGGGCGGAGAAGGCGTTGGACGGCGCGGTGGGCAAGGTGGACGCGCTGCTGATGGTGGCGGACAAGACAGTGGGCAACGCGGCGGTCGTCCAGGCGCTCATCGCCTTCGCAACGGCGCACCGGGTGCCGCTGGCCGCGTTGACGCCCAGCCAGGTGAAGGAAGGGGCCACGCTGGCGCTCTCGCCCAGTCCCACGGCCATTGGCCAGCAGGCCGGGCGGCTGGCCAACCGCATCATCCACGAGAAGGTGAATCCAGGAGCGCTGGCGGTGGTTCAGCCTGAGGGGCTGGACTTGTCTCTCAATCTCACCGCCGCCAGGAAGTTGGGTCCGTCCTCCGACGCCGTGCTGGAACTCCTCCGGCTCGCGGCGCGGCGGGACTTTGCCGTGAAGGTCTACGAGTGATTCCGCGATACAGCCGTCAGGAGATGTCCTCCCTCTGGTCCGACGAGGCCCGTTACAGCCGTTGGCGCGACGTGGAGCTCGCCGCCCTGGAGGGCATGGTGGAGGCCGGGCTGGCGCCCCGCGAGGCGCTGCAGGACTGCCTGGCTCGCGCCGGAGACTTCACGTCCCAGGACGCGGCGAAAATCGAGGAGATTGAGCGCACCACCAAGCACGACGTCATCGCCTTCCTCACCTTCATGGAGGAGCGGGTGGGGCCCAGCGCGCGCTGGCTGCACCTGGGCATGACGTCGTCGGACGTGCTGGACACGTCGCTGGCGCTCACCCTGCGCGACGCGCTGGACCTCATCCTGAAGGACGTGGACCGCGTCATGGCCGCGGTGGAGAAGCGCGCCTTCGAGCACAAGCACACGCTGCAGATGGGCCGCAGCCACGGCATCCACGCGGAGCCCATCACCTTCGGCCACAAGCTGGCCATCTGGTACGACGAGCTGCGCCGGGCCCGCACGCGCCTGGAGCACGCGCGTGAGAGCATCGCCGTGGGGAAGATTTCCGGCGCGGTGGGCACCTTCGCGCACCTGCCGCCCGCGGTGGAGGAGCACGTCTGCCGCAAGCTGGGCCTCAAGCCCGCGCCGGCCTCCAGCCAGGTGGTGCAGCGGGACAGGCACGCGGAGCTCTTCACCGCGCTGGCGCTGCTGGGCTCGAGCATCGAGAAGTTCGCCGTGGAGATTCGCCACCTCCAGCGCACCGAGGTGCGTGAGGCGGAGGAGCCCTTCACCGCGGGACAGAAGGGCTCCAGCGCCATGCCACACAAGCGCAACCCGATTCTGTCGGAGAACCTCACCGGCCTGGCGCGCCTGCTGCGCGGCTACGCGGTGAGCGCCATGGAGGACGTGGCGCTGTGGCACGAGCGGGACATCTCCCACTCCTCCGTGGAGCGCGTCATCGGCCCGGACGCCACCATCCTCGCGGACTTCATGCTCATCCGCTTCGCGCGGCTGATGGAGGACCTGCGCGTCTACCCGGAGCAGATGAAGAAGAACCTGGACCTGCTGGGCGGCGTCGTGAACTCGCAGCGCCTCCTGTTGGAGCTGGCGCGCAAGGGCATGGACCGGCAGGCCGCGTACGTCATCGTCCAGCGCAACGCGATGAAGCTGTACGAGGAAGGACTCGACTTCCGGCAGGCCCTGCTCGCGGACGAGGACCTGCGGAAGATGATGACGCCCGAGGAGATTTCCGACTGCTTCTCCCCGGGCTACCACACGCGCCACATGGACGACGTCTTCCAGCGCGTGTTCGGCCGGAGCGCGTAGGCGCCCCGTGCCGGTGATGGAGGAGGGCTACTTCAGGTAGCCCTTCTCACGCAGGTTGCGCTCGATGCGGGCCTTCACGTCGCCCGGCTCCAGCGTCAGCGTGGTGCCGGTGATGTGCTCGTAGGCCGCCACGTACTTCGCGGCCAGGTCCACGCGCACGTCGTCAGGGATGGGCGGGGGCGTGCCCTGGCCGGAGAAGTTCCGCTCGCGGATGAGCCACTGGCGGATGTTCTCCTTGTCCAGCATGCGCTGGTCCTCGCCCTTCGCGAAGCGCGCCTCGTACTCGTCGGCCACCCAGTAGCGGCTCGAGTCCGGGGTGTGCATCTCGTCGATGACGTAGAGCGTGTCGCCCACCTTGCCGAACTCGTACTTGGTATCCACGAGGATGAGGCCGCGTGAGCGCGCCCACTTCTGGCCCTCCGCGAAGAGGCCCAGCGCGGCCTCGGAGATACGCGCCCAGTCGCGAGGTGTGGCCAGCCCGCGCGCCAGAATCTCCTTCTCGGAGATGGGCTCGTCATGCAGGCCGTACTCCGCCTTGGTGGACGGGGTGATGATGGGGGCGGGGAAGGCCTCGTCCTTGCGCAGGCCGTCCGGGAAGGGCAGCCCGTAGGTGGTGTGCGCGCCCTTCTGGTAGTCGCGCCACAAGCTCCCGGTGAGATAGCCGCGCACCACCACTTCCACGGCGAAGGGCTGACAGGCGCGCGCCACGGTGACATTGGCGTCGGGCACGTCCAGCACGTGGTTGGGGACGATGTGCTTCGTGCGCTCGAACCAGAACGCGGCCAGCCGGTTGAGCACCTCGCCCTTGAAGGGGATGGTGGTGAGGATGTGGTCGAACGCGGACAGACGGTCCGTCGTCACCAGGATGAGCCGGTCATCCTGGCGGTACGTCTCGCGAACCTTGCCGCGGTAGTGCTGGCCGAGCGCGGGCAGGTCCGTCTGCTGGAGGGTGAGGGGAAGCTGCGCGTGAAGTGCGGAGGTATTCACTGTCGCCTCGCGGCCCCTCTCTCGCGGGAAGGGCGAGAGGCAACGGGGCCTGACTTGAGGCGCGCGACTCTACTGGAGCGAAGCGGGCAGGGAAGAAGGACCGTACGCCGCTGCCAGGTAGAGGAAAGCTGGGTTGATGCGCAGGATTCCGTCCACGTAAGCGACCGCGTACGGCGCGCCCGACGCCCGGTCCACCTGCACCGCGCCGTTCGGCTCGATGCCCCAGTGGGCGAGCAGCGTGCGGGCCACCAACTCGGCGGCTTCACGCTCGGAGAGGCCCTGGAGGCCCTCGCGGCGGTCATCTGGCCAACGCTCTCCGCCGGACTCGAACACCAACTCCAGTGGGGCACCCGCGTCGGGGGCCTGGAACAGGTCCATCTTCGGGTCGAAGCCTGGCGCGGCGAGCAGCTCGCCCTGACGGCTGACCGGGAAGAGGACCAGGGCCTGCGCCGCCTGCCCGGCCTCGACGACGGACTGCCGGGCCACCTCGCGGTAGAGCTCCAGCCGCGTCGACGGAGACTCGAACTCGAGGAACTCCGGCGGGTTGGTGAGGGCCTGCCGCGCGCTCATCGTTGCACGGACAGGTGCACCGACCTCACCACAGGCGGTGAGGACCGTCACGAGAGAGAGGAGCAACCCAGGGAGCCAGCGACGCATCAATCGGGAATATACCGATCTGCTTCGGGATCAACCAGCTAAACTCAGCGCATGCGGCCAGGGGAGCAGCTTACCGTTGTCCTTCATCAGACGCGTTCAACCGACAACCTCGGCGCCGTGGCCAGAATCATGGCCAACTTCGGGTACTCACGGCTGATTCTGTCCGAGCCGGTGCTGAAGTCCATCGAGGGCGCGGAGCGTCTCGCGGTCAAAAGTGACTTCGTCCTGCGAGGCATGGAGGTGGCGTCCGACCTGGGCGAAGCGCTGAAGGATTGCGTGTACGCGGTGGGCACGACTTCTCGTACCCAGCTCAAGGGACGCACCGTGCTGACGCCGGAGGAGGCCATGCAGCGGCTGGCGGAGGAGAGCGTGCGCGGACGCGTGGCGCTCGTCTTCGGCGGCGAGCAGCGGGGCATGTCCGACGAGGACCTGGCGCGGTGCACGGACGTGCTCGCGATTCCCACGTCGGCGGTGCAGCCGTCCATGAACCTGGCGCAGTCGTCAGCGGTACTGCTGTACCTCTGCCACCGTCAGGGGCTGACGCCCACGGCCGCGGTGGAGGAGGCGCCGGGCGCGAAGCTGGGCACGCTGGGGGCGCTGGCGAAGCGGATGCGGGACGTCATGCTGCGCGCGGAGTTCCTCAACCCGCAGGCGCCGCAGCATGTGCTGAACGAGCTGGAGCAGACGTTGATGCGAGCGCGGCTGACCCAGCGCGAGGCGGAGCTGTGGCTCACGGCCTTCAAGCACCTGGAGCGCGCGGTGACGCGGGGCGCCTCTACCTGAGGAAGAGGCCGCCCCGGCGCCGACGGCGAGTCGCGGTCTACGCCGCGTCCTTCTTGAAGGCCTCGCCGTGGTGCTTCTCGCACAGGCCGCCCTTGAACGTCTTCACGCGGCACTCCGGCTTGGAGCAGGTGCGGTAACGGCTGTGCGGCAGGTCGCCCTGGCGCCACTGCTTGTAGTGGAAGTAGCAGTAGTTCTTGGCGCGGTAGGGGCGCTTGCAGCCCTCCACGGTGCACGCCTTCTTGCCATTGCTCTTGGCGAAACGCGGCCAACTGGTGCGCTTCTGGGTCGTCTGGGCCTCGGCCATTGCGAAACTCTCCTGCGAAACGATGCGAAGTCGCGGCGCCACACCGAGGTGGACCCGCCGCAAGGGTACGGAAAAAGGCGCACTGTCTAGCGCCCATGACACCCGAACGCAAGGAGGCCGGGAAACCAGGGTTCTTCGCGGGCCATCCCAGACTTCAGGGTGCGGGGGCGTCTTGTCCAGAACCCCCCGTCCCAGGGCCTGCTTCCCCCGAGGGCGGAGCCGCCTGGCGGCTCTTCGAGCGAGGCACCGGCGACAGCAGGTCGTCCAGCACCGGCTGAGGGGCTCCCGCGTGCCGCCCGGGCGCGGTGCTGGCCACCGTGGGCAGGGGCGTTTCCTCGGAGGGCATCTCGTCCAGCTTGAGGGTCAGCTTCATCGGGCGCCCCAGCCGGTGGACCTGGAACTTCACGTCACGGCCCACGCCCCGGGCGGCCACCTGCCAGCGCAGTGCATGCGCCCGGCGCACGCTCCGCTGGTCCACCCTGACGATGACGTCGCCCACCTGCAGGCCCGCGCGCTCGGCCGGTCCGCCTTCGACGATGTCCGTCACCACCACCCCGCGGCCGCGCCGCAGGTTGAAGGCCTCCGCCACCTCCGGCGAGAAGTCCTGCACGCTCATGCCCAGCCACCCGCGGCGCACGCGGCCGTGGGCCTGGAGGTGCGGAATCACCGTCTTCGCGATGTCGATGGGGATGGCGAAGCCGATGCCCTGGCCCGCCACGTTGACCGCGTTGGCCACCGCCACCACGTCCCCGTGGAGGTCCAGCACCGGCCCGCCGGAGTTGCCCGGGTTGATGGAGGCGTCCATCTGCATGTAGTCGAAGTCGCCGTCGCGCCCGTTGGGCGTCACGTCCGTGCGGCCCATGTAGCTGACCACGCCCACCGTCACCGAGTGCGTCAGCCCGAACGGGTTGCCGATGACGACAATCCAGTCCGCCGAACGCACGTGCGACGCGGAGGCCAGCTTCAGCACGGGCAGCTTGCGGGGCGCGGCGATTTTCAGCAGCGCGCAGTCGGTGCGGGCGTCCTCGCCCACGACGATGGCCTCGAACTCCTCCACGTAGCCGCGCGGGTGCAGGACGGAGACGATGACCTCCACCGCGCCTTCCACCACGTGCGCGCTGGTGAGGATGTAGCCGTCCGGATGGATGATGAAGCCGGAGCCGATGCCCTTCTGCGCTTCTTCTCCAGCGGCGACGGCCTGCACGTCGGCGGCCTGCTGTGTGGTGATGGACACCACGGAGGGCATGGCCCGCCGGGCGACGTCGCTCAGCGTGGAGCGTTGCTTCTGGAGGGCGCGGTTCTGTGACTCCACCCACAACCGATTCCGCTCGCGGCCGGTGGCTTGTGCTGGCAGCACCAGCGCGCACACCAGCGCGGCGAACAGGATGACACTCTTGCCTCGCGCCCTGCCCATGGCCCCGCCTCCACCCCGACCATCCGCCTCCCGTGCAACCTAAGGAGGAGGGAAGGCCAGGGGAAGCGGGCCCGGAGGCGGACTACTTCTTCTGCGCGATGATGCGGTTCACCGCTGCACGGTCCTCGGCGCTGATGCGCTCACGAGGCGACGAATCCTTGTTTCCGGCGACGGCGTCCTTGGCGTCCTCGTACGCGTCCTCCAGCCCGTCCTTGAGCCGATCAACCGCGGACGGGTTCACCGAGCGGCTCCACGCCCGCTCCATGTGGTTCAAGGGCGTGCGGCCATCTACCTTGCCCGAAGCCAGGAAGACGCCGAGCCCCACCGCACAGCACGTCCAGATGATGAACTTCAATGCGTTCACGCTCACAGCCTCCTACCTCTTCTTACACCAAGGAGGAGGGCGTGGCCAGTTTCCGACCGCGGCGGTGTCCAATGCGCTGACAGCGCGGGGTGGGGCCTTTAATGTCCGCGCGCTTGCAACCCGAAGAACTCTTTCAGGCGGCCCGTGAGCGGGCCGCGCAGCTGGACGTAGGGCGTGGCGACGCGGCGGTGGAGCGGGTGCGCGCGGCGGCCTCGGCCCTCTTCGTCCGTATCCCCGAACCGCCGGTGTACCGCCGCGCGGAGGACCCTTCCCGCAAGGCCGCCCAGGCCCTGCTCCCCGAAGTCGAGCGGGTGTTGGCGGAGGCGCTGGCCGCGGGACGTGATGTCTCGGCGGTGGCTCCGCTGGAGAAGCTGGTGGCCGCGCTGCTGGCCCACGGCGAGGCGCTCTGCCACACGGCGGCCGGACGGCTGGAGGCCGCGGAGACGGCCTGGCGCCGGGCGCAGGAACTGGAGCGCGCCGCGCACCCGACGCGCCACCTGGTGACGTCGCCGCCGCGTCCGCCGCCGGTGTTCGACAAGGGCTCGCGTGTGTCGCGTTATGACCCGCGGCCCGCGCCCCAGGCGAGCGTGAAGCTGGTGTGCCCGAACATGGGCTGCAAGCGGGTGGGGGACTACGCGTTCCTCACCAGCCACGCCTACAACCGCTTCATCTGTCCGGTCTGCCGCACGCCCTTCCTGGCGTACTTCGGCGAGCTGCGCGGACTGGAGGTGGAGGTCGGCCGCAGCTCCAAGCGGTACTTCTTCACGGTGGACGAGGTCGGCACCACGGGCAGCACGCGCATCGAGTTCGAGGAGGCCAGCGGCCAGGAGTTCCCCTCCGCGCGGCGCGACTTGCTGGCGTTCGTCTACACGGAGGCGCGCGAGCTGAAGGCGGTGGTGAACCTCACCAACCAGCGGCTCATGTGGGTGAGCCCGGCGTCCTCGTGCTTCGTGGCCACGGTGGCGTTCGGCGAGGGCGCGCCGGAGCTCGTGGCCTTCCGCGCCTACCGCGACGACGTGCTGCGGAAGAGCGCGCCGGGCCGGGTGTTCATCCGGGGCTATTATCGGTGGGGCCCTGACGTGGCGGCGTGGGTGTCGCGGCGGCCGGTGGCCCGTGAGGGTGTGCGGTGGGTGCTGCGGCGGGTGTATGGCCGCCTGACCAGGAGTGGATTCGAGTGACGGATAGCATCGGGGCTCCGCCTCCGGCCCCGAAAAAGGCGGGCGGCGGAACGAAGTTGGTACTGGGACTGCTGGGGGCGCTCGGCGTGGGCGGCGTGGTGTACCTGGGCGTGCTGGAAGCGCAGCGGGCCCGGCTGGTGCCGGATGGGACGACCGCGCCGACCATGGAGATGGCGCGCCATGGCGGCGGGACGATGAAGCTGGAGGACCTGAAGGGCCAGGTGGTGATGCTGGACTTCTGGGCCACCTGGTGCCCGCCGTGCCGTGAGGAGATGCCGGCGCTGGTGAAGCTGGCCAAGGAGTACGAGCCGCAGGGGCTCGTCTTCGTGGCGGCCAGCCGGGATGACGGCGACAGCGCGCCCAAACTGGTGGAGGCCTTCATGCGCAACCACCTGCCGGAACTGGCGCCGTACGTGGTGTACGCGGACGACAACGTGGCGCGGGCCTTCCAGGTCAGCGCGCTGCCGACACTCTACTTCCTGGACCGCGACGGCAAGGTGACGGACGCGCAGCGCGGTGCGCTGTCGGAGGACGGCATTCGCCGCCGCATCGAGCGCGCGCTGAAGCAGCCCTGACACGTACGCCTGAAGTGGGGGGACTTTCGACATGTCCTGGTTCCTGACGCTGTCCTTGCTCGCGGCCACGCCGGAGGGCGGCGCCGCGAAGAAGGCGGAGGACGCCGAATCGCTGCGTCTGCGCGCCACGAAGCTCTACCGGGCGAAGAAGCTCGGCGAGGCCTGCCCTCTGTTCGAGCGCGCCGCGAAGCTCGCGCCGGAGCACGGCCCCACGCTGGCGGACCTGGGGCTGTGTCTCCAGAAGCAGGGCCGGCAAGAGCAGGCCCTGGCCGTCTACCTGCGCGCGCTCAAGGCGAGCGGCGCGGACGCCAAGACGCGCGCCAACGTCTACTTCAACCTCGCCGCGTTCCATGACGTGACGCCTGAAGCCCTGACGCTGGAGCACCAGCCCACGCCCCGGGGCCACTATCTGGCCATCCGCGGCGCCGGGCCGTGCGCGGACCTGCCCTCCTCGGAGCCGAGCTGCGGCACCGTGCTGCAGGCGTGCCTCAGCGAATGGACGGCGCCCGTCGAGGCCGTCTACGCGGAGACCCCGCCGATGTTCTACACGGAGACGGGCTTCAACATGCACGTCAACGGGGCCGGAGCGCGGGAGGACGCGTCCACCCCCGCGCGGCGTGGAGAGGCGGGGTACTGCCCCAACGCGCCTTCGCCGGCGGATGGGGGCTCCCCGACGGGGCGGCACTGCCTCTACTGGGCGAGCAACGAGTTGCTTGACGAGTGCCACTACAAGGAACACGTCTGCGAGGCGCAGCGGGAGCCGTGGCTGAAGAACGGAGGCAGCTGCAAGTTCGTCTACGTGAATCCTTGCGAGGGCCGCGTCGCCGTCGCGTGTAGCGGCGCCCGCTTCTCGCCCAAGCAGGTCTGGGTGGGCGAGGTGTTGGTGGCGCCCGTCCGCTGAGTGGGGCGGGCGCCTCACGGGCGCTCCGCCCCTGCTCGCGCGGGCTACTGCTTGCCGTCCTTGCCCGGGGCCGCGTTGGCCGGCGTCGTTCCCGGCGGCGGCTGCTGACCCGCCGGGACAACGGTCTCCTTCTTCTCCGTCTCCACCTCGGCGCGCACGAGCCGGAAGTCGACGCGCCGGTTCTTCGCGCGGCCCAGCGCCGTGTCGTTGGTGGCAATCGGGTTGTCGAAGCCGAAGCCCTTGGAGCTGAGGCGCTTGCGCGCGATGCCCTTGGCCACCAGGTATTCGAGCACGGACTTCGCGCGGCGGTCGGACAGGCCCATGTTGAGGGCGCGCGAGCCGCGGTTGTCGGTGTGGCCTTCGATGAGGACCGGGCCCAGCGCCGGGTTCTTCCGCAGCACCGTCGCCACCTCGTCCAGCAACGGGTACGACTGCTTCTGGATGACGGCGGAGCCCGTCTCGAAGAGCACGTTGCCCTTGATGCGGATGCGGTCGGACTCGACGACGACGTACGGCGGCGAGTCGTACGGGCAGCCGTTGTTCTCCGGCGGACCGAACTGCTCGGGGCAGTCGTCCTCGTTGTCGGGCACCTCGTCGCCGTCGGTGTCCGGGCAGCCGTCGTAGTCCTTCGGGCCGGGCTTGTCCGGGCACTTGTCGAGCTTGTCGGGGATGCCGTCGCCGTCCGCGTCGTTCTCGTCCTCCGGGCAGCCCTTGTTGGACTTGGGGCCCGGCTTGTCGACGCAGGCGTCCTCGCCGTCGACGACGCCGTCGCCGTCCGTGTCGTAGTTCGGGTCCGGGCAGCCCTTGGTGTGCTTGGGGCCCTTCTCGTTGGCGCAGCCATCCTCGCCGTCGGGGATGCCGTCACCGTCGTTGTCCGGGTCGGGGCAACCGTCGCCGTCCTGGAAGCCGTCGATGTCCTCGGGCTCGTTGGGGCAGCGGTCGCGGATGTCGGGCACGCCGTCGCCGTCCGAGTCGATGAACGTCTCGTCGTAGCGCACCGCGAACATCACCCGCAGGGCCTCGCGGCCGTAGCCGCTGGACAGGTGGATGCCGCGGCCGACGTTGAGCTCCATGCCCCAGTTGCCCCAGACCTTGGCGCGGGCGCCCACCAGCGCCTCCCACGGCGTCTTGAGCGTGTCGGCCTGGTCGAAGTTGAAGGGGCGCACCAGCGGGGTGCCCAGGTGCATCTCCGCCACGGCCTCCACGTCCGTGAAGCGGCCCATGTTGGGCAGCTCCGCGATGGCGCCGGCACCCAGCGTCAGCTCGTCATCCACGAGCAGGTTGAGGTACTGCGCATGGGGCCGTAGCCGCACGCCCACGTTGCCGAGCACGCGGATGGGCACGGGGAGGGCGGTGAATCGCTGCTCCAGCGCGATGCGAGGCGCCCAGAGCACGCCGCGCTCGCCGGTGAAGCTGGAGGCGCTGCCGGTGGGCAGCCGGACCTCGGCGACGAGCGACACGCCCACTGGGAACGTCTCGCGGTCCAGCAGGTGGACGCGCGGCAGCAGGCGGATGTCGCCCAGCGTGGTGCGGCCCACGCCCGCGGCGCCCGGGAAGTTGGGCGCGTTCAGCGCGTCGCGCAGCAACTGGAAGTTGTCACCCTGGAGCAGCGTGACGGGCAGATCCACCGCCAGCTCCAAGCGCTCATGGAGCTGATAGGCGAACAGCAGGTGCGCATCGAGCCGGTAGGGCAAGAGGTCGCCCAGCTTCTCGTCGCCCAGCTTCAGGGCGAGGATGCGCCAGTTGAAGTCGAACAGGAGCGCCGCGCGGAAGCTGCCCGCGGGCAGCGCGTTGCTCGTTCCTTCCAGCGCGATACCGCTGTGCTGGGCCGCGGTGGCCTTGACGGGAACGGCGTCGAATCCGCGGGCGAACGGGTCGTGGTCGGCGTGCGCAGCCACCGAGGCCAGAAGCAGGCCCAGGACGGCGAGTCGGGTGGCTGAGCCACGCAAGCTGAAGCCTCGCATGTTTCAGGCTCATAGCACCCGACTCCGGGGGGTGGAAGGAAACGACCCACCCCCCGGCACTGCTGATTACAGCCGTGTGTTATTTCTCCATGAACTGCTGCGCGGGGATGACCTGAATGGCCTCCGGGCGCAGGGGCAGCTTGGACGAGGAGATGCTCTGGTCCTGCGTCAGCAGCTCCTCGGGTTTGGGTGACGCGTAGGTGATGGGCGATGGCGCACCGGAGCGCAGCGCCTGGGCGAGCCCCTCCGCGTCCTCGGTGACGAAGGCGAAGTTGAGGGCCTCGGGCTGCACGCGGCGGCGCAGCGCCTCCTGGACGGACTGCGGCGTCATCTTCGACATGGCCTGGCGGTACTGCTCCAGGAAGTCGGGCGTGCCGTAGAAGAGCCCGTCAATGGCGTAGCCCAGCCGGCGCTGGTCCGTCTGTTCCCACAGGCGGGTGTAGCCCTGGAGGAAGCCGCGCATCAGCTCGAATCGCTCCTGGGGGATTCCCTCCTTCACCATCTGGTCCAGGAAGAACACCGCGCCGCGCGTGGCGAACACGCCGTGGGTGGGCACCACGGGGCGAATCCACAGGGACAGGTCCTGCTGGGTGCGCGCGATGTTGGTGCGGTTGTACGTGGTGCCGGGCGACTCGATGAAGTGCTCGGCGTAGGCGTAGTCGCCGTAGTTGAGGCCGCGCTTCTCGCGCAGCTCGGTGAAGAGCACGCCAATGGACTGGCGGTGCTCGCCCAGGTTGGACATGGCGAAGGCGACCGGGAAGAAGTCCGGGTCGCCGCGGCGGATGGTGCTGACAAAGCCCATGCTGACGGCGGTGGAGAGCGTGGGCTTCTGGATGATGACGGTGCGGCCGGCCGTCGTCGGCACGGCGGGCAGCTCCACGCGCGGAGCGCCCTTCGCGGGCAGCGCGGACAGGCGCGAGCTGAGCGCCTGCGCCAGCGCGTCATCCACCGCGCCCCCTAGGCCGATGACGAGCCGGTCCTGCGTGAAGACGTGCTGGGCGTGGGCCTTCACGTCGTCCAGCGTAATCGCCTTCAACCCCTGCACGGTGCCGCCGGTGAAGTGCGCGTAGGGGTGACCCTGGTAGAGCAGGGCGTCCAGCGCGACCTTGCCCAGCGCCTCGTCATTGGCGCTGCGCAGGCCGTTCTCCACGTCGCTGATGGCGTTGGCGCGCAGTCGCTCCAACTCGGCGGCGTCCAGGCGTGGGGCCAGGAGCACGTCGGTGAAGATGTCCTGGAAGCGCGTCAGGAAGTCCTTGTGGACGCGGCCGGAGAACGTCGTGAACTCCTTGTCCACGAAGACGTCCAGCTCCGCGGCCATGGGGTACAGGGCCTCCAGCAGTTGCGAGGCGGTGAGCTTCTGCGTGCCGCCCTCGGCCATGAGCTGCGCGGTGAGGGCGGTGAGGCCCTCCTTGCCCTTCGGGTCGTCCACGGAGCCGGTGTGGAACACGAGCCGGAAGGAGACGATGGGCGAGTCCGGACGCGCCAGGACGACCTGCTCCATGGGCTTGGGCTGGCGCAGCGGCGTCGCGGGCACGGCCTCCGGGCGCGCGGGCCGCGGAGCGGGCTCGGGCGCCGCCGCCTGGGCGGGCACCGCGGGCGGCGGCGCGTTCTCGTCGGGAGGCGGCTTCGGCGTGGTGGCGCAGCCGGCGAGCCCCAGCAGGGCGGTGAGGGACATGAGCGCTCGGGTCTTCATCACTTCGTCCCTCCCTGGGCGTCCGTCTTGGGGGTGAGGCTGAGCAGGATGAGCTTGTTGGCGGTGAGGTAGCGCTTGGTGAAGTCGGAGAGCTGCGCGGGCGTCACCTTGGGCAGGCTCTGCAGGTGGCGCTGGAAGCCGTCGGGCGAGCCCGTGACGCCGGCGTACCAGCCGAGCTGGATGCCCACGTCTCGCGGAGTCTCCAGGGCCATGAGCGCGCCGTAGCGGGCGTGGTCCTGGATGGCCTTGAGGCGCGCGGCGTCCACGCGGCCAGCGGCGAGCCGGCTGACCTCCTGGAGCAGCGTCTTGCGGACGGTGTCGCGGTGGCGCTCGTCCTTGAGGGTGGCGGTGAGGGTGAAGAGGTGCGGGTCGCGGTGCTCGGAGTAGTCGCTGCCAATGGACTCCACGAGCTGCTTGTCCAGGACCAGCGTCTTGTAGGCGGGGCTGGTGGGGCCGGCCAGGTAGTCCACGAGGAGCGTCTGGATGGCGGCGTCGGCCGGGCTGGTTCCGGCGCCGGGCGTGCGCCACGCAATCACCTGCCGAGGCTGCGTGGGCTGAGGCCAGTCGATGTGGGCGGTGCGAGGGCCCTTCTGGGGCGGCTCGGCAGGGACGGAGACCTGGGCTGCCTTGCGGTCCCAGGGGCCGTAGTGCTGACGCACGAGCTCCATGACCTTGGCGTCGTCGAAGTCGCCGATGATGAAGAGCAGGGTGTTGTCGGGCGTGTACCAGCGCTCGAAGAAGGTGCGGCTGTAGTCATAGGCCTGGGGCATCGCCTGGATGTCCTTGTAGAAGCCCATGGTGGTGTGTTGGTACGTGTGGCGGGTGAAGGCTGCGGCGTTGAGCTCCTCCTCCATCTTGAGGAAGGGGGCGGCGGCGTTCTTGTGGTATTCGCCGAGCACGGCGAGCGCCTCCGTCTGGAAGGACGGCTCGCTGTACTCCAGGTTCCGGAAGCGGTCCGCCTCGATTTCGATGAGCTGGGGCAGGCCGGCGGTGGGGCCGTAGGAGTAGTAGAGGGTGATGTCGTCGGTGGTGAAGGCGTTGTCGTCGTAGCCGAAGTTCCCGAGGATGCGCTCGCGGTCGCCTTCCGGGTGCGTCTTCGTGCCCTTGAACATCATGTGCTCGAAGAAGTGGGCGAAGCCGGTGCGGCCGGGTTCCACCTCGTTGCGCGAGCCCACGCGGACCACGGTGACGTAGGCGATGATGCCGCTGGACGGGTAGGGCACGCGGACCACGGTGAGCCCGTTGGGCAGGGTGTCCGTGTGGAGGGTGTAGGGGAACGCGCCCGACGCCGGGGTCGGGGCGGCGGCGGCCGGCAGGGCGGGGCCCAGCAGGAGCAGAAGGAGGGGGAGCAGTCGTCTCATTCAGGTGCCTCGTGGCCGGGGCGGAAGAAGCGGGACCCGGCGGGTAGGCGACCCTACGACGGCTGGCTCGGTGGGGGAGGGGCTTGTGCGCCGAGTGTCTACGGCCGTGCGCCCAGATGTGCCCGCGGCCATTCAGGAGGATTGACGCGCCCCCGTCAGCGGTTAATCTGAGGAAGACGCGGCGCAGTGAGTGGCCGCGTGACGTGCAGTGAACCTACCGGGGGCGACCTGGTTTCGACGGGGGCAATGAAGTTCGAGACGCGTGCCGAGCTTGTCAGGTAGCTCGTAAATCCAACCGGGCAAAGACACAAAAGCCAACGACAACGTTGAGCTCGCGCTGGCTGCCTAAAAACAGCTCTTAGTGCGCGGTCCCCCCGCCCTCGGCCTGTGGGGTTGGGACAGACCGTCATAATGCAGGCTGGCTGCCGAGGGGGCCTGGACCCGAGGTGGCGAGACCTTCCCAGGACCGGCTCTGAGTATCCCGTCCGTGGGAGCCTCAGGGACGTAGCAAATCGCGGACTACGCACGTAGGGTCGAAGAACGGACGGCTTTCGGACGCGGGTTCGATTCCCGCCGCCTCCACATCATTTCAGTAGTCATTTCAGGCAGTTCCGTTTCACGTAGCAACGACGTAGCAACAGCGGTTTCGCCGCCCCCCGAGGGGAACCCCTCGGGGAGTGGCAGCTTCAGAAAGGCGACCTGTTCGCAAAGAACGGGCCAGGACGGCGTGGTGTAGGCGTCCACGATGTCCTCACCTTCGGGACCGTGGGTCACCCAGCGCAGCAGCTCCTTCCGGGCTCCGTCTTCCCGGGCAAGCGAGATGAACGTGCGACGGGTGTCGTGCTGTCGCCTGGGGCGCAGGCCGAGCTGCTCCAGGTCTTCCAGGAGCCGTTTGTAGGCAGAGGTCGAGCTGAGGATGCCGCCGTCCACACCCGGGATGATGAAGTCGTCGGGCGTTGGCTGTCGGCCGTAGCACCGGGCCCACCCCTCCGCTTGCCACGCATGGAGGATGCGCGCGAGCATGGGATGGACGGGCACCTCTCGCACCACACCTGTCTTCGTGGCCGGCTTCTCCACCTTCCGCTTGATGTCGTAGCAACTGGCGACGAGCAGCTTGCCCAGCGGCTCCAGGTGGGCTTCGTAGTGGCTGAAGCGCCTGGGCGTCGCCTCGTTGATGCGCATGCCAGTCATGAGGAGCAGCGCGTAGAGCACCCGGCGGTGCTCCGGAATGTCGCGGCTCGTGATGAGCTGCACAGCCTCGTTCCGGGTGTAGACGGCTTTCTGGCGCCAGGTGAGGTCCTTGTCCCGCTTCTTGGGCAGCTCACCGCGGCGGGAGGAGAGGACGCACGGCGTAGCGCTGATGAGTTCCTCGCGCACCGCGTCGGCGAACATGACGCGCAGCACGCCGTAGATGTGCAGGATGCTGCGCGGGGCGAAGTACGCCGCGCCGGACTCAGCCTTCAGCGCCTGGAGCGCGCGGACGGCGGCGAGGATGTGGCGCGGGCGCACGTCGGCCAGGACTTGGTCCTGTAGATACGGCATTGCGTGGCTGATGCGCGTCTCGTCGTCGTCTGTGGACGCGATGCCGCGTGCGCGGCGCTCCGCAATCCAGCGCCGGCAGTAGCGACCCACGGTGATGGGGCCTTGTCCCTGCCCGGTGAGCCCGCTCTCCTTCCCGGCCTTGACCTGCCGGTTCATGGCGGCGAGCAGCTTCTTGGCCGTCTCCTCGTCTGCGGTCTCTGCCGAGACCGGCACGCGGGCGCCGTTGGCGTCGTAGTAGGCAATCCACAGGAAGGGGGAGTCCGCGCGCCGGTAGATGGAGCCAGTCCGGGCCGTGCGCTTGCGCTTGGCGGCCATCAGCAGGCCTTCCGCCGCAGCAGGCGCTGCGCCTTGGCGTCGATGTCGGCATCGGAGAGCGGCGCCTCCGGCTGCTTAGTGAGGAGTGCGAGCAACTCGCGGCGGCTGACGCGGGTGCGCCGCGGCGTGCCGTAGCGAGTCAGCTTGCCCTCGCGCAGCCAGCCTTGAATCGAACTCACGCTGTAGCCCGCGACAACCGCCGCCTCCGCTGGCGACAGCAACTCATCCTGCATGGGGGTGCCGCGCAGCTCCTCTCGGATGATGCGGCGCAACCCCTCCAACACGTCTGCCATTGACTCCCCCGCTCGGGTCTTGCTGGATGACTTACGAAGTTGATTGAGAGGTCGCGACCTGTCGGCCGCGCCTCACCCGAGGTCGATGCAGCACGTCGCATCGACCGCACGCATGTAGAGCAAGGTGTGCGCCACGGGGCCGACGCTGGGCGTGACGCCAGCGCCGAAGGCCGGAGGCGTGCCGTGCCGTGGACGCGGTGTCTCGCGGCCCGGCCGCACGCACCGTGGAAGGGGAGGAGCTGTGCTGACTCGAAGCGGTCTCCACGAGGCCCCCAGAAGGGTAGAGGCGCTCTATCTGCGGACCTCAACGAACGCAGATAGAGCGCCGGAGGGCGCGTGTCCCAGCGCTACCTGGGTGCACAGGCCTTTTCTGGTGGTCCTCTCACGAGAATGAGGAGACCAAAGCTCTGTGGGAAACGGGGCGCTGGTTGAGGTCACTGCGTCAGCGAGCCGTTGGGTACGTCAACTGCGAAATCTGTGTAAATGGGTAGCACTCCGGGGCAGGGAGTGCAAGTCCCCTACTGCGAAATCGACCGCGTGGCCTCGGTGGGCTTCGCGGCGGGGCGGTAGCACTTGCGCTTGTGTTCGTAGAGCTTGTCGCCGCAGGGGGCTTCCTTCTTCAGCTCGACCCAGCACCCCCCGTTGATGAAGACCTCGCCCTGGTCTGGGTCGCACTTGCGCGTCTTCTGTCCCTCAAAGGGACGGGGCGGCAGCTCAAGCGCGAACATGAGCGCGTCGTTCGTCATGGCCGCGAGGACGAAGCCCCCGGTGGGCCCTGCCGCCGTCTGGGCGGGGCCGGGAGGCGCCTCATGCGGAGGCGGCGGCACCAATATTCCGCCCACCAGGGCCGCCGCGACGAGCGCGAGGGCGGCCGTGGTGGCCGAGCCGGTGCTTCGCCACGTCCGGCGAGCTGCGCGGCGCACCTTGCGCAGCCAGCGGCGCGAGCGCAGCACGGGGCCGCGTCGCCGCGGTGGCGAGCGCAGATGCGCCATGGTGTCCGCGAGCGAGCTGCGCGTGCATGCCGTCTGTACCATCGCCTTCGTCAGCGCCAAGGTGCCCTCCAGGTTGCGCGCTACGTCCGCGTCGGAGGCGCCGTCAGTGGCATGGACTCGCAGGCTGAAGCGCGGCGGTGCCACCGTCGAGGCGGGGCTGGCGGTGATGTGTACCTCCAGCCCGACGTCCGGGTGGAACTGTTGCTGCCTCTCGGTCAGTTCCAGCTCCAGGGACGGCTCTCCCGTAGTGGCGTGCCGCACCTGGTACAGCCGCCCCAGCAGGGAGCGCCTGTACCTGCGAATGATGATGTCCAGCCTCTGGCGGAACCTCCGGGCGTTGTCGCGCGTTGCTGCGCGTGCCCTGTCCGACGTACCACCGCGCCAGATATTCTCGGCCTCTATCACGTGCGCTCCCGCTCTGTCGCCCGTAGGGCATACCAGCATCGGGCGCGGATGTTACGGAATCGCCAGCTCGCGTGCGCTACTTTGCGGCCCGGCCCTCGGGGTACTGAGGGGGGCAGAGCCGCATCGAAGGGGCCACGCCACCTGTGGACCCTTCCGGGCGCGCTCGGGATTCGCGGAGGGGGCTTACAGTGGTTCCGCACCGAGTCCAAAGAGGGTGCTCGTGCTGGTGAGCTTCCCTTCCACTTCGTAGACTGCCCCCTTCTGAAGCTCCATTACGGCGGCTCGTGCCCGCTTCGAGAAGGACATCTGGATGTCCTGGATTAGCGATGGAGAGTTCCGGCCGCACTTGAATTGGACGGTATACCCGCCCAACATACCTTCGCTCACCTCTACGACCTCCAGGTCCCAGGCAAACCCTTTCCCCTTGTATGACTTCCAGAGTTCGTCCTTCTGGAGGTCCGAGAGCTTCGAGCTGGGCCCAAATGTCCTTGAGACCTGTGCGCAAGACTCCTTGATGTAGTCCGCGCGCCGTTTGGCACTAGCCTGCTTCTCCTCTTCCTTCTCGACCTTTTGAGTGAGGTCTTCAAGACGTTGCTGCAGTGCCGCCAGTGGCTTGTCATTGGGCTCGGACTGAAGCGCAGTGGCAATGCGCTTGTGTGCGGCATTTAGGGTTACGCGGGCGCTCGTTATGTCCTTGGCGGCTAGTTGGGCCTGGGCGTCCTTTATCGATGCGTTCGTGTCGTCACGAAGTGCATCCCTTTCGGTCTTGGCTGCAAGCGCCACTGCGTCCGCGCGCTTCGACGATTCAATCTGCCCGGCGAGAGCCAAGTACCTGAGTCCCTCACTGCGCTCCTTGCTGAGCCGCGCTTGCCCTTGAGCATAGAGCAGGGCTCCGCAGCGCTCCTTGTGGTTGGCTGGAATTCCACCCGCTGACACTGCTTGCTCGCACAACGCTAGTACGTCCTCATTCTTGCTGCTGGCGGCAAGGTCCTCGAACTTCAATGCGAGTTCAGTCGCCCTGGCTTCAGCCTCAAGACGCCTCTTCTTCGCTTCGTCCATGTTGGCTTGGGCGCGCGATTGGGCGGTCTCTTCTGCGCCGACTGCGCCGAGACCGAGCAGCGTAAGAACTACTCCCCCGATGGCGCCAAAGCTCGCGAGCACTCGCAGGCGCGGCACTTTGACAATGGCGATGATGCTGCCTGCGACTGCCAGCACCCCCAGGATGATTCCGGGAGTGCCTGTCATTCCAATGGCCGTGATAATGCCGAGGCCGAAGCATGAGCCGATGAGATACGCGAGAACTTGGACGCCCATGCTGGTCTTCTTCTTGGGCCCAAGCGAGTTCTGCTGTGACTGACCGCTCGACTGCATCTCCATGTACTCCCCCTGTGATGACGGGGACGTACATCGGAGAATCGCGAAGAACAATGGGGCAGTCCCTCCCTAGGGGCGGGTTTGGCTCGACCCCCGTTGCCCCGCTAGGACTCCCGGTGCCCCTCACTCCACGCCCCTGAACGACACACCGTCGAGGCTGACGAACGACACGCTTCCTGCGGTTAGCGTCACAGTCCCGTCCGTTCCGATGACGAGCGCCCCCATCACTATCACTCCGCTGCCGCACACCACTGGATGGTCCACGACCGACAGCGGGCGGTACTGCTCGGGAAGGGTAAACGCAACGGTGTTGACAGTGGTGCCGGCCATCGCGCCCTGAAGTCGCACGCGGCCCGTACTGTCACGGAAGAACGTTGGCGCCGCGCGGCCATTGGCCGCGTATGGGCCCCATCCATTTGTGAAGACTACGACCGACCTGGGGGCCTGTTGAGGTGTGGTGTAGGGATCGACGGAAGCATTGTCGATGTTCACCGCTACCGTGTCGCTCGCCCTGCCTGCGAATAGCCGGGCGTACCGAGCGCTAGCCGGGGCAACCGCATGGTTCACCAGGGGGGTCCACGAACCAACAGAGGTGCCTTGGCCCAACGCGGCTCCCGTGGTGATTTCGGTGAACGTTGCGTCGTACCACCTCAGTTCCAGTCGCGCTCCGCCCGTCCCTGGTGTCCCTGTCGGCTTCAGGTAGCGAAGCCGCGCTACATACGTCTGGCCAGGCGTAACGGCGAAATATTGGGACACGAGCAACTTTGCGCCCGCCGTCGTCGCCGGAAACGACACTGCATAGGTGGCTGTGTCCGCTTCCGTCGTTCGGACTGCATCGACGCCAAACGTGCCAGACGCCATCTGCCAGCCGTCCGGTGGCTCGCTCCCGCCTCTCGTCCACGCCTCGAACGAGGGGTTCGGGGTCAGGCTGGAGAAGATGACGAGCGGAGCCAAGTCGTTCGGTGCCACGAACCGCGGCGACAGCGCCACCTGCGCGGACGTGGGCCCGACGTTGCCGTGGACGTCGCGGCCGCGCACCACGGCGTAGTGGGTGGTGCCGGGCACCAGGTCGGCCACCTCGAAGCGCGTGGCGCTCGCCGCGGCCTTGAGCGTCGCCGCGCCCGGGGTGAAGCCGGGCGAGGTGGACACGTGGAGCTCGTAGGTGTCCCAGTCCGGGCCGGAGGTGCTGGGCTTGAAGGCGAGGGCGAAGCCGTTGACGGTGGGCGTGGGCTGCAAGTCGCTGGGCGCGTCGGGGCCCTTGAGCTTCGTGGTGACTTGAATGCTCTTCAACGCGGCGTTGTGGGCAGTCAGGGGCGCGGCGTCACGCGCGCGCCATTCCAGCACGGAGGTAGCGGGCCGGCCGCGCAGCTGTAGCTTCGTCTTGGCGATGCCTCCGGCGAAGGTGTGGTCGAGGTTGACGACGGCCAGCTCCACGGGGGCGCCCAGGGTGACGCCGTCCGGGAGTACCCGAACCATGTCGTTGACCTCCAGCGCCCAGTGGTAGGGCACCTCCAGCTCGAGCGTGAGCGAGGAGTCGGAGAGGTCGGCGATTGCGGCGTCGGCCAGGCGCTGGGCCTCCGCCTGTGTGTTGATGTTGGAGACCGCCGCCTCGGACACCTGCATGTACCGACGCCCGTGCTCGGCGATGCTGGTGGGGTTGGTGGCTGTCACCGTCTTGCGCTTCGCGTTCCCGAGTGCATCCCTGTCGTCCTTGTCTGTGTAGAGGACCTCCACGACGTTGCGGATGTCGCGCAACTGCCTCTTGGCCTGCTTGAGGGCATCGTAGTCCTCGGGGCCGAACGTCCAGACGGGCTCGCCCGCAAGGCGCTCCGGCGCCTGGAGCGTCCAGGCCCAGCCGTGGCCCTCGCGCCAGCGCAGGCGCACCTCCCAGCCGAGCTGCTCGGCCAGGGCGCGCACTGCGTCCCAGACGGGCTCGCGCTGCTGCGTGTACTTGCCGAGCTGCCACATTGGGTCCACGGGCACGTACAGCCCGGGGCCCGTGCCAGGGGGGATGGTGTCGCCGATGATTTGGGCCATCACCGTCTGCACGGCGACGCCGACGGTGTTCTCCCCGTAGTCGCGCTCCGTCTCGATAAACCAGTCCTGGAACACGCCGGCGAAGTCGCGGCCGTTGAAGCTCAGCTCCTCGGGGCCGGGGTCCACCTCGTCGATTCGCCCGAGGAACACCTGCCGCCAGGCGTCTGGCCGGGCGCGGCCGTTGGACGTCGTCTGCACTTCAATCCGGAAGCGGCGCCCTTCCTTCAGCAGCGGCACCAGGAGTCCCGTGGGCCCGCGGTTGGCCACGCTCGAGTCCACCATGGGGGAGAGGGAGACGACGCCCCCAGGCCCGTTGCGGCGCACGGACACCGTGGCCACGCACACAGTCGCATCCTGGGTTTCGGACCACTGCGCGCCCATCACCCAGTCGCGGCCGAGCAGGGTGCTCAGGTCCACCTCGGAGTTGTCAGGGCGCAGCACCACCACGCGCAGGTGGGTGCCGTAGTTGCCGGCCTGAAGCGTGGCCCGCTCCTGGTTCGTCAGAATCCTCATGATGGTGCCTCCTGAAGCGTGAAGGCGAAGTCCTCGCCCTGCACGCGCTGGGCGCCCTCCCACCACTCCATGGCCTCGCCCTGGCCGGCGTCGCCCTGGACGAGGGTGGGCCGGTGCAGGCCGGAGCCGCTGGCGCGGTGGTACGGCAGAGGGCCAAAAGGGGCGCCCGAGTCACGCCACGGCGCAAACCACGCGTCGGGGGCGCGGTAGGGCAGCGCCACCAGGTCGCTTATGAGGAGCAAGTCGTTGGAGGGGTTGGGGAAGCCACCGGCCACGCCGGTACGGTGGCGCACGGTGAGCGAGCCGTTGTCGTCCACCTCGGCCAGCCCGGTGGTGCCGGGCAGGCGAAACGGCGCCGTGCTCGCGTACCAGGGCGCAACCCATGAGTCGGGCACCGTGTACGGCAACACGACCAGCTCGTCGATGAGGAGCGAGTCGCCCTCCTGATTGAGAAGGACGACGGCGCCGTCCGGCAACTGCGTGTAGTCGCCGCTGGAGGAGTAGAGCGCTCCTGCTGACGCTGGGTGACTGCCCACCACTCCGTCGCGGCTCAGCGGCAGTCCGGCCCGGTGGAGGTAGAGGTGCCAGGTGCTGTCTGTGGAGAACCGCGCCCAGTAGGCCACCGTCCACTGTGGGCCGAGCGCCGTGGGCCACGTCGCCGAGGCGCCGCTGTAGAAGTCTGCGCATTGCCCATACCGTCCGGCGCCACCTTGACCCGCGTCTACGTCGCTGGGCTCCATGCCCCAGTTGCTGGCGAAGCCGGCGTCGAAGGACCACGTATGTCCCAGGGCCGGAGACGGCGCCGCTGCGTCGACGTACATGGGGCCGTCCGAGCGCTGGACGTAGTGGTGCCACTGCGCGCCAGACCCGTCCCAGACGCGTACCCAGTACGCGACCGTCCAGTCCTCGCCCAGTTGCGTGGCCCAACTGACGTGGCCTGCGCTCAACGCGAGCGCATATCCCTGGTACCGCCCGAGGTCCGGCAGCGCCAACGGTGAGCCGACAGTGGATGGCCACAGGCCGCGGCTCGACGTCATGGTGCCGTTGGCGAAGTCCCAGGAATCGCCCTCACCGTCGATGAGCGCGCGCAGCGCCGCGGCGTCGGCGAGGGACAGCGGCCCGGTGCCTCCCTCGTAGGCCATGAGCTTCCGGCGCACGCTGCTGCGCGGGAAGCCGTTGAAGGTGCGCACCTTCTCGCCCAGCAGCACGGGCGAGTAGCGCAAGCCGCCGGACAACGACACTGGCACCGGAATGCCGGAGAGGGCGAGGAAGGGAGAGGGCATGGGCTCAGGTGCCGCGGAAGGAGAAGCGCTGGGAGAGGCGCGCGAGGGTGCGCTGTAGGCTGCGCCCGCTCTCCTCGATGGCCTCGTCGATGTCGTAGCCGGTGATGTAGTTGTTCACGACGATGGAGGCGGGCGTGTCTGCCATTGCCGCGCCCGTCTTCGTGTATCGGTTGCGCGGGTCGTTCGGCTGTTTCCAGTCGGGCAGCTCTTCCCCAGCGCGATTGCGCAGGATGCCGTCGCCGGCGGGCTGCGGTGGGCGCGCACCACCACCGGACGGTGTGGGCGGCGGCTGTCGCGTGGGCTCGCTGCTGGGGCCGTCCTGCGCGTCCTGGGACTGATACCGACGCAGCGCCACCTTCCATGCGTTCGGCACGTTGGAGAGAGCGTCGGTGGCCTTCTGGAGGGCCTCGGTGTTGCGCAACACCTCGGCCGTCTCGCGCGCCTTGGCCTCCGCCGTCTCCCAGGTGAGCTCGTTCAACGCCTGGAGGGCGTCGCCCATGGCGTTTGTGTCCACCTTCACCTTGTCGAGCGAGTTCGCGAACTTCTTCAACGAGTCGATTCCGAGCCACTCCACCGCCTTGGAGATTCCTCGGACGACGGACTGGACGGCGCCGATGATGGCGTTCCAGACGTAGCCGATGCCCTGGGCCGCGGTGAGGATGATGGTGGCCACGAACTTGAGGACGTCGAAGAGCCCCTTGAGCACCGGGCCCGCGAGGTATTGCAGGGGTGTCATCACCAGCAGGAATGCCTGGGCGATGACGGTGAGGATGGGCGCGAGGGCCTGGAGGATGCTGCCGATGAGCACCAGCGGCGGCACCAGCGGCTCGATGAGCTGGCCCAGCGTCTCGAAGACGGGCGTGAGCGCACCCACCACCGCGTCGATGACGAGGAAGATGGCGCCCACCAGAGGCTGGAGCGGAATCAGGACGGCGCCGAGTGCATCCGCCACCTTCTGGATGATGGTGCTGACCATCCCCATCAACACCTGGAAGCCCTCGGACTGCGCGAGTAGGTCTCCGATGACGGCGGCGATGCCGCCAATCGGGTTCATGCCCGAGGCGAGGAAGCCCTCCTGGAAGGTGTTGATGAGGTCGTTGACGCGCCCGAAGGCGGCGCGCACCCGGGAGACGATGGACGCGCGGGCGTCCTCAATCGCCTGCACCAACTCCGCGGAGAGTCGGCGGGCCTTGTCGTCCACGGCCTTGAAGTAGGCACGCGCGCCGGTGCCGCCGTGTCTGGCCAAGTCCTTGATGGAGGCGGCGAGCTGCTCGTTGGCCTCGATGACGGGGGCCGCCACCTTGTCGAGGCCCATGGCCGCAACGAGCCGCTCGTCGTCGTCGGCCATGCGCACCTTGGCCTTGCCGCCGGGGAGTGACAGGGAGGGGAGCCACTGGGCCAGCGTCTCAATCAGCTTCGGGATGCCGAGCTGCTCGCCAAGCTCCTTCGAGTGTTTCCACGAGTCCTGGAGTCCGAAGACAACGCCGTCCGCCGCAGCCTTGCCTACCTCGGCGGCACCAGCGACCATTGACGTGGCAGCGGCTTTGGCGACGCCCGCAGTCGCTTCAGCGACAGCCTTCGCCTTCGCGACAGCCGTGCTGACGCCCTCTGCCAGGTCATCGCCGGTGACGTTCTTCGCGACATCCAGCGCCGCGTTGAGGCGGCCCATCTCCAACTTCTTCGGGAGCGCCTTGACCAGCGGACTCATCATCTTCGCGCCCTCCCGAATCATCCACGCGAGGGTGGAGAGCGAGCTGCGCACGATGAACTCGATGCCGGAGGTGACAGCCCGGACGCCCGTGGTGATGACGTCCCACACCTTGCCGGCGAAGCTGCCGATGGAGCCGAGAATCTTGGAGACGGACTCCTTGATTCCGTCGCCGGCCACTTTCCAGTAGCCGTAGATGGCGCCGGCCGCGAGCACGATGCCCGCAATCGCCGCCGCGAGGGCGATGAGGGGGAGCATCAGCCCGCCCAGGCTGCGCAGGAGGGGGCCGATGGAGCCCGTGGCGGCGGCGGCGTCTTTCCCCGCGCGCTTGGCGGCCTCACCAGCCTCCTTCGAGGCCTTCGCCACCTCCTTCCCAGCCTTGGTCGCTTCCGTCCCGACTGCCTTGGTGGCCTCCGCTGCGTCCTTCGCGGCCTTCGCAGCCTCCTTCCCGGCCTTCGTGGCGGCGGCACCTGCCGCCACGGCCGCTGTCTTGTTGCCGTTGAGGGCCGCGCGGAAGGAGGCGCTCAGTTTGTTGACGCCAGCGGTGACGCCAGCGAGCCCCACCGACTTGTCCAGCCTGCCCAGGGCGGCGATGAGTATGCCAGTGGAGCCCGCGAGGCCCTCCACCACGCCAGCCAGCTTACCCACGGTACCGATGGCGAGGCCCGCGCCGGCCACCCACACCGCGAGGTCCGCCGCGGCGCGCTTCGTCGTGGGGCTCAGCTTCTGGTAGGTGGCCACCAACCTGTCCACGAAGGCCGTCAGGCGCTTCACGGTGGGCGCGAAGAGGTCTCCAATCTCGGCTGCGAGCGTGTAGAGCAGGTCCGTGAGACGCTGGAGCTCCATGCGCAGCGCGTAGTTGGACTTCGCGGCAGCCACGACGGCGCCGCCGATGCTGGCGGCGACGAGGGCTCCCAGGTTGCCCAGCGGCTCGGCGGCTTTCTTCACCTTCTTGGCCAGGTCCTCGGTGGCCTTGACGAGGCTACCGAGGGACTGGACGGCCTGGCCGATGGAGGCCGTGACGACAATGTACAAGTCGCCTGTCTTCAGGCCACCGGGGCCGGACATGGTGCTACTCCTTCGCGCGCGGACGCACGCGGTAGGTGAGAGACTTCACTTCCGACTGGCCGCGTGCGGCGGACGGGCCCGTGCGCGGTGTCTGCCCCCTCGCGGAGCGCTCGATGTCCTCGACTTCGAGCGCGTTGTGGGCGAGCAGGTGGACCACGTCACTCGCGGCCCACCTGCGCACCTCGTCGGGGGACTGCCCCGTCAACTTCACCACCCCGTAGAGGGCATTCAGTTCGGGGTGGTCTCGGAGTTTCCCTTGGCCTCCTCCACGGTGGGGCCGCCGAAAGCCGCGAGGAAGTCGGCCTGGTACTCCTGAATCCACGCCTCCAAACGCAGCACCTCCAGGTCCTCGTCGCCGAAGACGCGGCGCACGCCGCCGGGGTGGTAGAGGCACGTGCTGGCGACGCGCACGATGAAGTTCCATGCGGTGATGTCTTCGACCACCTCGTTCTTGGCGTTCATCTCACCGGCCTTCCGGGCCGCGGCGAGCATGGCCACCTTGTCGCCCTGACTGGGCTCGCAGATGTCGTAGGAGTCATCGCCCAGGCGGATGCGCTTGTGTATCTTGCGGCCGAGTCCGATGGGCTTGCGGTAAGTGGGGGCAGTGGCAGTCATTGCGGGTGTCTCCTGTGGTGCGGGTGAGAGGGATTGCGTCAGTACGCGACGGGGGCGCCGGCGCCGTTGAGGGTGACGGAGAGGGTGATGAGGTCGGCGACGGACTTCCCCTCCTCGTAGGAGTCCACCGTCACCGGGTAGCGCCAGCCGCGCTCGCCCTCGTCGCCGTCCGCGTCCTCGATGACGAGGAGGTAGATGACGGTGTCCGACATGAAGGAGCTGCGCAGCAGCACGTGCGGCGCGCTGCCCTTGAAGAGGTGTCCGGACAGGGGAATGGTGTAGTCCTTCAGCGTCTTCTTGCGGCGCTTGTAGCCGTCGCTGCCGAAGTAGTTGGTGTCCACCTGGTCGGCACTGAAGGTGACGGTGGCTTCGTTGATGCCCTCCAGCTTGTTCGCTTCGGAGGGCACCGCGTCGGCGGTGGCCGCGAGGTGGAGAGCATCGACGTAGGCGGCAGAGGGTTCCGGCATGGCAATTCCTTTCAGCGGGAGCGGGAGTTGAGCTGCGCGAGGTAGTCCGCCAGCACCTGCTGGACGCCCTTGCGAGCGACGGAGCGGGAGCGGCGGAAGGCTTTCTTCAAGAAATGGGGCGGCGGGTTGACGATGTCCTTGCCCCAGTGGACGCCCTCGTGAATCGGCCCCGCTTGGGGATGCTCGTAGCCAGCAGAGCGCGACACGGAGAGGCGCTTCGTCATGTTGTAGGCGGCGTCGGAGACGAAGCCGGTGTCCGCCAGCGGCGGCAGAGGAGGGCCGTCAGAGGTGGGGGCGTCGGCGTGCTCAGCGGGCGGACGGCGCGGCACGAGGGGCGCGCTCAACTCCAGCGTGCGCCGGGCGGCGTCGTGCAGCGGCACGTCCAGCTTGCGCAGCACCTCCTGCGCGTTGCGGCGCAGCGCGAGAATGCGGGAGGGGTCGAAGCGAACGCGGACGGGCATGCCCCTGAGAAGGGGTGCCGTCAGGCCGAGTAGCGGGCCGCGAGGTTGAAGACGAAGCGCGGGTAGTCGCTCGCGTCTAGGCCCATGTAGTGCGGGCCCGCGCCCTCGCACTGCACGTCCACGTAGCCGGGCACTCGCGCCAGGTGCAGCGTGGCCCAGCACTGCGCCGCGAAGTCGCGCGTGGCCGTGTAGCTGGCCTGGGGCCCACGCACGATGACCTGGACGTCAGCCGCCAGAACACCTCGCCTGGTGCCCAGGTAGAGGCCCGCCTCGCCGCCCGTGTAGCGGAGGCAGACCATCCGCGGCGGTGCCTTGAGCGGGAAGGGGCCGGGGTACAGGGTGGGCGGGTTGCTGGTGGTGGACAGGCTCAGCCCGGCCGCCTCCAGGTACGCGGCCAGCTCGAGCTCCACGTCCCGGGGCGTCACAGGTACACCTCGTAGTGGTCCACGGTGCCGGAGAGTGCGTGGCGCGGACTGCACCGCAAGGGCTCCCGGCCGGCGTTGTAGTCGTCGGGAGACGTGCCGGGCGGGTACACCCTGTCCTCGGGCTTCACCTCCACCCGCGTCCACATGATGGCCTCGGAGACGCGGTCGCTTCCGTCCGCGGTGACGAGCCGCTTGGTGGCGCCCTCGTAGCGGCAGGGGTGCAGCTCCGGCTCGGAGTACTCGTGCTCGCCGCGGGCGTTGGTGACGAGGAGGCGCTCCAGCCAGAACGTCTGGCGCAAGGCGTGGCCCATGAGCATCAGCGCATCCTCCGGTACGGCGTGAGCATCTGCCTCGCGGTGGAGGGGAGGGCGGCGCGGCCACCGCCCTCGCCGGCGAAGTAGCTCATGGACGTGCCGCCGATATTCTCCGAGGCCACGTCGCCGGGCTTGCCATCGCGCGAGAGGGCCGCCGTCACGGACTCCACCGCGGCGAGCTGGATGGCCGCCGGCAGGTCCACCTGCAGCGAGGAGTCCAGCGCGGCCTGGCCCGGCGTCACCCAGCCCGCGTCGTAGGTGACAACCACCTCGCCCGTGTCGCGCGCCTCCAGAGGCGTAGAGGAGACGCCCGTCGTCCAGCTCCCGGTGAAGGGCCAGCGCGAGGAGCGCGCCACCAGCCGCCCCATGAGGGCCGACTCCACCGCGTAGGACGCGGCGTCCACCTCGACGCCGCGCACGTCCACGCGCACCACCTGGCGGACGGCGCCGCCCGCCAGCCAGAGGTACGGCCCGCCCGTGCCCGCCACCGACTCCACCATGCCCAGGCGACGGTGCAGCGGATAGCCGACATAGGACGCCACCGCTTCGGACGCGGCGGTGATGAAGAGGGCCAGCCGCTCCGTCTCCACCCCGACACGCGCGGCGGGGTGGAGCATCGCGGCCGTCAGCAAGTCCTGGGGCGCGGGCATGGCCGTGTTACCTCACAGCGGCAGGCGCTGGCCGCCGCCGAAGACGAGGGTTGCGCCGGCCATGACGGAGGGCGTGGTGCCCTCGGTGAAGGCGATGACCTCAACGACGCGGAGGAAGGAGTGGTCCACGTCCGCGTACTGGAGGTTGAAGTCCTTCTCGGCGCAGGTGCCGGCCGCGGTGACGGTGAGCACGACGTCCGCGTCGTCCATGTCCTTGAGCGGCACCCAGCCGTCCGTGCCGTTGGGGCTCGTCTGGACGGTGTAGCGGACGCTGGTGGCGGTGGGCGCGCCGGCGACTTCGCCGACGTTGGCCACCAGGACGCCCGACTGGTAGCGGCTGACGTCCAGGGCCGCGCCGTTTCGCGTGCCGGCGCCCTGGAGGTCCGGGGGCAGGGCCTGGTTGGCGGCGTGGATGAGGTGGCCGATTTGCGTGTTGGAAGGGTGCATGTGTGAGTACTCCGTGAGGGTGGAGGGAAACGGGCCGGCCGCGTGCTGGCGCCGGCCCGGAGCGCGTCAGTAGGTGACGCCCGTCTTCTCGGCGAAGGCCTCGGCGTGGCGCAGCAGCCAGTCCACCTGGGTGATGCCGCGCATCGTCACCATGTCCGAGGAGAAGTCCGCGCCGTCCTCGCCGACCTCCACCTCCAGCGGCACGGCCTCGCCGAGGATGAGCTGCTGCGCGAGGCCGAAGCCGATGACGCGGTCCTCGTTGAGGGTGGTGCTGCGGAAGACTGGCATGCCGTTGAGGCGCGGCTCCCGCAAGTCGCGCAGCTCCGGCCACACCCAGCCCGCCGTGTCGCGCTGCGCGCGCAAGTGGAAGTAGGTCTTCGGGCTCATGTAGTAGAAGCCCGAGTTGCCCTCCAGGCCGCCCGGCACCTCGGCGCTGTCCACCGCTTCCACCAGGCCGTCCACGTCGGCAATCTTGTTCTCCAACTCGGTGCCGGAGATTGGCGTGCGGTTGCCGTTCTTCATCTGCTGGCGCAGGCCGTTGGGCTTCTTCGGGCCCTTGCCCTTGATGCCCACCAGGTCCACCTCCAGGCTGATGGCGGCGGCCATGTCCTCGCCGGCGACGGCGGTGGCGTCCATGTTGCCCAGGCGCAGCAAGTCGTTGCTGATGGGCACGAGAGCCATCAGCTTGTGGGCGCCCAGGCTGATGGCGCCGTCGGTGGGGTTGGACTTCTGGGTGGGCTTGCCCTCGGCCGTCCAGTACACGGTGACGCCCTGGCCCAGGGTGCCCATGTTCAGCTTGGCGCCGTAATCGCCGATGGTGCGGGCGCCAGCGGCCAGGAGGATGGAGCGCGGGCGCAGGACCTCCACCAGCTCCGAGCTCCACGTCTCGCGAGCCCAGAGGCCACCCTGCTCGAAGACGCCGGCGAAGAGGCCCGCCGCCTTCACTCGCTCCATGAACTTCTTCAGCTCGCCCATGCCCTCGGCCTTGCCGTGCCGCTCGGCGCGGGCGAGGTAGGCGGACTTGAGGCGGTATCCGAGCGCCGCGGACAGGCGCTTCTCCTTCGGGATGTCGAGGAGCAGGTCCTTCGCGTTGCTGGTGACGGGGGCCTGGGGCGCATTGGGGCGGCTGGCGAGGGCGGACTCAACGCCCTTCACGACGGCGACATTCACCGCGCGCTGGAGGTGGGGCGGCAGGGCCGGGGCGGCGGCGGTGCCGGACTTCGGGGTGGGCTTGGTCTTCATGGTGACTCCAACGAAAAGGGTGGGGTGCTGCGGAAGGGGGCTCAGCGAGTCAGAAGGGGCGGCGCTCAGCCGGGCAGCAGCGCCACGTAGCCGCGCAAGTCGGCAGGGGAGAGAGCCTTGGCCTGGGCCGGGGTGAAGCCGAGGTGCTTCACCACCTGGGCGCGCAGGGACTTCGCCTCCTCTTCGGGAAGCTCCTCCTCGTCCTCCTGCTCGTCCTCGGCCGGGGGCTCCTCGTCGGACTTCGGCTCCTCCTCCGGGGTGTTCTCGGAGAGGGCCTGCTCGTCCTCCTCGCCGCCGTTGCGCTCCTCCTCCTCGGGGGACGCCTCGGCGCCGTCGCGCTCCTCGTCCTCGGGGGCTTCGCGCTCTTCCTCTTCGGGCTCGACCTCGGGCTGCTCCGGCTCTTCCTCCTCGAGGCCGTTCTCCTCCTCGTCGGGGAGCAGCTTGTGCAGCTTCTTCACCTCGGCCTTCAACTCGGCCAGCTCGCCCTCCACCTTCGCGCGGAAGGCCAGCCCGGCGGCGCGGTACTTCTTCTCCTCGTCCTCGTCCACCGCCTCCGCGGAGCGCAGGCGCACCGCGTCCTGGTTCCCGGCGATGTTCACGATGGAGACTTCCAGCACCTCGACCAACGGGAAGTCGTAGCCGCCGTCCTTGTTCGGCACCGGCTCCGTCTCGCAGGGGACGAAGCGGATGGAGCACTGGTCCAGCGTTCCGGCCTTCACCTTGGCCGCCACCATCTTCGAGGTGTCGCAGGCCTCGTCGAAGGCGGGCGCCATCACCCACTCGCCGGCCTCACGGAAGCACCGCGCGTAGCCGATGGCCGGGCTCCAGCTGTCGTGGTTCCATAGCAGCGGGACGCGGAACTCTTCGCCCTTCGCCTTGATGGCGAGCACCCGGTCCTTGTGCCTGTCCAGGTTGGTGGAGGTGATGCGGAACACCGGGCCGGCAGCGCCTTCGGTGGGCTTCGACTCCAACAGCTTGCGGTAGCTTTTCATGCCCTGGAGAAGGGGCGGCTACACGCGTCCCTCCTCGCCCGTCCTGTCCCTGGGCGGCTCCGGGGTAGCGTTGGCGGATGCGCTCGCGGCGTTGTTTCCGCCGCCGCCTTGGCCCGGCAGCGGCGCGGGCCGCTTGCCCTCCAACTCCGGCAGTGCCTCGTAGCCGGCGAACTCGCGCACCTCGTTGAAGGTGAAGGACTCCATGATGGGCGTCGTCATCGCCCTGAACACCCGCTCGAACTCCTGGGGCCGCGGGTCCTCGTAGTCGAGAATCACGTCCGCATCGATGAGCGGAACCAGGCGGTGTTGGAACCAGTCCCGCAGGAACTCCAGCCGTGGCGCCACCGCGTACTCGGCCAGGTGGTACTTGGCCGCCTCGGACGTGGAGCGGTTGCTGCTGGTGGTGTCGCCGAGCAACTCCGGTGGCACGTTGAATACGTGCCGCACGTAGGAGCGCAGGGACTTCCCCAACTCGTCCGCCTGCAACTCGCGGTAGTTGATGGCCACCTCCGCCATCGTCACCCCGCCCGGTGTGAACCACACCTTGCCCGCGTTCTCGGGCCCGCCGAACTCCTGCTTGAAGCGCTTCTCCAGGTTGGTGGCGGCTTCGTCCCTCTCGAAGTCCTCGTCCTTCGAGTCCAGGCCGACGATGACGTGCGGCAGACCGCCACGCTCGAACGTGGACTTCGTCGCCTTGCCGATGGCCTCCATGGTGTCGAGCTCGTCCCCGAGGGAGGTGCCGCGCCCAACGCCGCGGCCGAGGGGATTCTCCGGGTCGAGGTGCTTGGGCCACAGCATGGAGGAGGCGGGCACGTACCCGGAGAACTGGCCGTAGGAGAGTGCGAAGTGGGGGCGGCCGGGCTGGGGCGTCATGTGGACGCAATGCGGGGGCACCGGCTCCCAGCCCACGGGCCGCCCGTCCTGGCCCAAGCGCAACCACATGAACGTCTCGCCCACCAGGTCCAGGTGAACCTGGAGCAGCTTGCGCAGCTCGCGGCCGGGGTACTCGGGATGCGGTGATTCCAGCACGCGCAGCACCTCGTGCTCGGGCAGCTCCACCAGCTCGCCGTCCTGGGTGGCTTCCTCCAGGGCCTTGCGCCGTACGTCGCGCACGCCGGACGTCCAGCGTTTGTCGTAGTGCTTCACGCCCTCGAAGCTCACGCGCTTGTAGGCCCGCCACTGGGGCGTCGCGACGGCGTCGGCTACCGTGTCGACGACGGCGCGCAGCCATCCGTTTTCGCGGTAGGCGATGAGTACCTCCCGGCTGCCCCGGCGCGGACCGAACGAGAAGACGGGGATGGCATGGACGAGGGGGCCCCGGGTGGTGGGCAGCATGCCCAGGGCTTTCATCACGCGGCGGAGGAGAGAGGCCATGGCCCCGAGAAGGGGCGGCTACTCGTCGTCGTCGTCATCCTCTTGCGCCGCCCCGGCCTGGGCACGCTCGGCCGCGCCCGCGTTCTTTCGGCGCTTCACGACGTACTTGTAGATTGGCCAGCACATGGCATCCACGCGGTCGTCGCGCGCGTGGCCGCCCTCGGCGCCGGTGAACTTGCCCAACTGCTCCTCGAGCTTCTTGTGCCTGCCCACCATGTGGACGTAGCCCGACTCTGCGTAGGCCGAGACGGGCGATGCCCGCGTTGCCTTTGACTGCTTCGCCCGTGCTGTCTTCACGGGCACGTCCGCGATGCTGTGGATGGTGTGCTTCACCATGGGCCCGCCGGTGTTTGTCTCGGCGAAAATCCATGAGCGCTTCGCGAAGGGCTCCCATGCACGAAGGGCGTTGACGGCCTCCTTGGCCCACTTGCTGGGCTCGGGACTGCGCATGGAGAGGTCGGCGAGCACGTAGACGTGGTCCAGGCCGTCACTCTCCTGCCGGATACCCACCACGACGATGCCGTGCATGTCGGCCCCCTTCTTTTCGCCCGTGGCCGGGTCCACCGACACGACGATGAGGTCGAACTCCTTCGGGCGCTTCTTCGGGTGGATGAACGACTTGGTCCAGTCCACCCCGCCGAACATCGCCGGGTCCAAGTCGAACTCCAGCTCGCCGCCGTACTCGCGTCGCCCCGCGGTGCTGTGCGCCACTGCCCGCGCCTGGCGGATGTATGCCTCGCCCAGCACCACGGCGTTCTCCATGGTGCTGGAGCGGGAGATGACGAGGCCCTCCCGGTCCTTGAGGATTTCGCGGAAGAGCTCGGTGGGCGCGGGCGTGGTGGTGATGACCTTGCGCGGTGAGAGGCCCAGCTTGCGCATTCGCGTGGACATGCCGCGCGCCACGCGGCCGCACTCCGTGAAGACGGCCACCGGGTCATTGCGCCACGCAACCACCTCGTCCAACCACTCGAAGGTGTAGCCGTAGCCGCGGAACTTGTCGGCGTCCGACGCCGACAGGTAGTCGGCGACCACTCCGCCGGGGAAGACGAGCTGCTTCTTGCTCTTCCGATGCTCGGGACGGAACCACGGCGGCGCCAGCTTGAGGATGCCGGACGGCCCCTCAATCTGGTTCTTCACAATTTCGGTGACGGTCGGCCCGACGATGAGGATGCGCGCCTCGGGGTCCGCCCGAGCCTCACGGACGACGGCCGCCGCACCTGCGTGCGTCTTCCCAGCACCGCGTCCCCCGAGGAGGAACCAGGTGCGCCAGCGGGCGTACTTCTCCTCCAGCATGTCCGGCGGGAGCTGCGCCGGCCGCAAGCTCAGGTCGGTGTAGTAGTGGAGCGCCACCAGCTCCTGCTGGGTGAGTCCCAGTGGCGCGGCCAGGCCCGTGACGGCGCCGTACCGGCGCTGAAGCGCGAGGGCCACGCGGTCCAGCATCGAGTGGCGACCGTGCGTCTCGGAGTTGATGATGGGCAGCCCGGCGAGCGGGTTGCTCTTCGCGGTGACGGAGGCCTTACGACTCATCGTCAGCCTCGGGCTCGGGGGGCGGCTCCTTCCGCTTCTCCTCGTCCGCCAGCCGCTTCTCCTCGTCCGCCAGGAAGAGGCGCACCTTCGCGAGCAGCGACGTCTCGGCCTCCTCGGGCTTCACCAACTCGAAGAGCCCGTCCGCCGCGGGCGCTGCCGGCGCCGTGCGCGGCAGGGTGTAGTGCTTCGGGTCGCTCAGCGACAGGCGCCAGCGGATGAACTTCTCCAGGAGCTGGCGGTTGGCGATGTTGGTGAGTACCAGCTCTTCGAGCGCGCGGCGGAAGTGTGCTGCGGCGCCCTCGTACTCCATGACGAACCAGGTGTAGAGGGACTCCTCGCCGGCGTCGATGTGCTCGCGCCCGCGGCGCAGCCACCCCTGCACCACGCCCTCATTCGTGCCCGCGAGGACAGCCGCGTCGCGGAGGAAGCGGCCGGCGGCGATGTGGCGGCAGAGAGCGAGGCCCAGCGGCTCCGTGAGGGTGCTCGCCGGGCCCCGCTGCTTGAGGGGCCGGTACGTCGCGAGCGGGTCCAGACCCAGCACCTCGGCCGGCTCGTCTTCGGGTTCGTAGTCTTTGTGCCGGGCCACGCCCCGTAGAAGGGGTGCCGACTACTCGGCGCCGAGCGCGAGCTTCCGCGCCTTCTCCACGAGCGCCACCAGGTGCGTCGCAGCGACCTCGTGCTCCGCCTCCGCGGTTCCCACCGAGGGGATGGAGGCCACTGCCCCTGAGACGGCGGGGATGACGGCGAGCAGGACGGCGAGCTGGCCGGCCCTGGAGTCGAGCTTCTCCTCCAGGTCCGCCACGGCCGCGCCCAACTCACTGGCGGCGGCATGCACCTGGCTCGTGTCGATGCTGGCCTCGATGCTGACATGGGCGATGGGGGCCTTGCCGTCGAGGCCGAGAGCAGCCCTCGCCTGGCGCGTCAGTTCGTCAATCCCTCCTCGACGCACGGCCGCGTTCGCGACCATCTCGCTCAGGTAGGCGGTGCGCGACGAGCCGACGGCGAAGAGCGCTAGTCCGCTGCCCTGTGCCTGGGCGCAGAAGTCGGCGGGGCCGCGCAGGTGGTCCGCGAGGGACTGGAGCGCGGGGCAGGACTCGGTGCGCGCCTCGGCCGTCCTCGGCTCCGGAGCCTTGATGAGCGCCCACATCGCGGCGTCGCGCAGGCCGTCACTGTGCGCCCGGTGGGCGCGCTGCTCGCGCGCATGGCGAACATCGTCCTCCGTGAGGAAGGCAGTCCGGCCGAGGAGCGACTTCCGCCCGGTGAGGCGAAGGCCATTGGGAAGCGCCTCCCCGCGGATGAACTCCTGGCCGCGCAACTCCACCTCGGCGCGCTGGAGAAGGGGAGAGACGGACTGCGACTCAGACTCGGGGGTGGTGTTGGTCATGCCCCCTCAGAAGGGGCGCCAGCGGCCCACCATGCGACGTGAGCGCGCCAACGCCCGAGCGCCCTCGCGAATAGTGAACGCGCGCCAGCGGCCCGCCAGGAACCCGAGGGGTCCAAAAAAATGGGGGGTCGTCTAGGAGTTTCCGGGGAAATTCCTGGGAAATTCGTGTGCCTGGATTGGTGCGCGCCGAGCAATCACGTTTTGGGCCCAACTCCCCAGTTTCCCACCCCGGGGTACCCGTACCTGAGTCCAGTCGCACTGTAATGACGTGGTGTGTGCCTGTGTGGCGTGATGCGTGCCAGACACAGTCGAGGAGCGGGGACCACGGCACATGGGCATCATGCTCCGGCCACCCTATGACTGGCTGCGTCGCACTGACCCAAGAGGGGGACTGCTGATGGCAAACCGTGGCTGTGTCGTGGTCATCGATGACAGCGCTGACTTTCGGGATGTGCTCTGCGAGGTGCTGGCCGCAGAGGGGTATTTGGTCCACGTCGCCGGTGATGGGCAGGAGGGATTCGAGCTCGTGTCGTCACTGCGGACGCCCTGTCTGATTCTGCTCGATTTGGCCATGCCGACCGCGGATGGCTTTGAATTCCTGTCCCTTCTTCGGGCGGCCCCCCGCCTCTTGGGTTTGCCGGTCCTGGTGCTGACGGCGATGCACCACGTACCGCGTCCTGACGGGATAGTCGGCATGATGCTCAAGCCGGCAGACCTCGACACGATACTTGCCGGGATTGCCGAGCACTGCCCTCGTCCCGGGCTCGCGGCCGCCCACTGAGTCACGCCCCTTCTCGCGGGCATGACCGTCCTGCTCGCCGTCGTCGCCCTCGTCCTCACCGTGGTGCTCTTCGTCGTCTGCCGCCGCCTCCAGGCCGCCGCGTGGGCTCGCCTCGCGATGCACGAGGCGTTGGTTGATGCGCAGGAGGATGCGCAGGCGTGCAAGGCCGCCCAGACGGATGCGGCCGTCGAGCGCGCCAACGTGGAGCACGCGCTCCGCATCCTGTGGCGCCGCCTCGAAGTCGTGACGCCAGCGGACGGGGCGGCGGGGGCGTTTCTCCGGGCTGCCTTCCCGACGCTGCCGCCACCGCCCGGTCCTCGCGTCTTGGAGTCGCTGTCCGGGGGCAAGCATGACCATGCGGAACCGTTGAGCGCAGTCACCTGCCCGAAGTGCGAGGACCCGACCTGCGTGGCCCGGGGAAAGTGCGACGACTTCTGGGGAGCGGACGCGCCATGAGGGTGAAGCGTGCTCCCCGGTGTCGCCTGTGCGGACGCCCGCTGGGGTGTGGCTGCCCGCGGCTCCCTTTCGTCGGCACCCCTTCTGACGGGGCATGACCTCCCCGCCCCCCCAGCCCGAACCCCATCGACCTCTGTCCTCCACCACCACGTTGACGTTGTCGCTCACCGGCAGCTTCGTCATCGCCGCCTTCAGCGCAGGTGTCACCTACGGCGTGGTGACGCGCCTCTCCCAGGACGTGCTGGAGCTGCGCGCGAACCAGCAGGCCCAGGGCAAGTCCCTGCATGCCACAGAGCTGCGGCAGGAGCGCATGGACGGGGTGGTCACCGGCATCCGCTCCGACCTCTCCGAGATGAAGGGGCTGCTGCTGCGCCTGAACGAGGAGCCGCGCCCCGCTGTGTTCCGGCCGCGCCCATGAGCCTTTCACCCGTAGCACCACTGAAGGAGTGCCCCATGTCGCACGCACCTGCCCAGTCGAAGCCGTCCGCCCCTGCCTACTCGCCCGCGCCGGAGCTCGTGGCCGCCGCGGAGCGAGCCCTCGCCACCGCAAACCCCGCGCACCTCGACACGGCCGAGCGCATGTACCTGTCGTATGGCGCCGTGACGGACGGGCGCTCGGCGGTGACGGGGGCCCTGTTACCGCCGTTCCGCGAGTGCTCCGTGCTGGTGCGTGCCGGCTGGCTCGCCGCCGCGCGCGTCTTCCCGTCCATCGCGGCTGCTTACGAGTCCTGAGCGCCGCTTCTCCCGGGGGCAACCCTTCGCCCTCGGGAGTCAGCATGTCCATGTCGCAGCGAGCCCGGTTTCTCTCCACCGTCCTGTCTCAAATGCACGCGCCCTACCGGTGGGGCGGGAAGGGGGAGCGCGACCCTTCCACGGGGCAGCGCGTCTTCGACTGCTCCGGCTTGGTGACGTGGGCCCTGCGCGAGGTCGGCGGGCCCGACTGGCGCGCGACGCACCACACGGGCCGCCTCTGGACGGAGTGCGCTCGCCTGAGACTGGGCGACCTGGTGCTTCCTGGCGACCTGGTGCTCTACCACCGGCTGGGCGAGCCGACGAAGCCGGAGCATGTGATGGTGGTGGTGGGCTTCGGAGTCGGCGTCGTGGTGGGCGCCTCCGGCGGCGGCAGCGCGACGCGCACCCTGGCCGACGCAGCTCGCGACGACGCCCGCGTGAAGGCCTTCAGCAGCCTCGACTACCGGGCCCGGCGCATGGACGGCGTCTTCCGCCTGCCCTTCACTTCGTGAGGTGAGCGCCTCTTCTCCTGGGGGCTGTCAACTCGCAGTCCCCCAGGAGCACCCATGAAGCACCGCAAGACCCTTTGCCTCTCCGCCGCCCTCGGCGTCCTCCTCGCGGCACCTGTGGCGCTGGCCCAGGCCACCGGGGCCGCGGCGGGCGGCATCCTCGACACCATCATCGCGTCCGTGTTCACGCCGACCGGGATTCTCACGGTCCTGGGCGCCATCGTCGCGGGCGTCGGATTCATCTTCGGCAAGGATTGGCTCGACGAGCGGCGCAAGCGACGCATCGCCCTGGCCGCGCACCACGCCTTCAACATCGTGGAGGACTGGTCGGCCGAGAACCCGGGCAACACGACCCTGTCGAAGGCGGCCCGCGGACTCCAGGCGGTGGACGAGTGGATGCGCGCCAACGGTTGGCGCCCGCTCAAGCCGCACGAGCAGGCGGTGGTGCAGCTGTCCTTCAGCGCCATCCACGGCGAGCAGAAGGCCGCACTGAAGGCGTCGCAGGCCAGGGACGCGGATGCCCTGGCCGTGGCGCACACCATCACCAGCTCGGGCCTGGGCGGGGTGCTCCCGGTCCCTTCGACGCCCCGCGGGTAGCAGTGTCCGCGGGGCTCTCCCGTGTCCTCTCCGATGTGCCGGTGAGGAGCGGCTACCTGGAGGCCCAGGCCGGCGTGTCCTCGCTCTCCGGCGCCTACGCGCGCCTGGAAGCGGGGGCTCGGCTCCGGTCGGACCTCGGGCTATTCGCCTTCGGTGAGGCCAACGCACGTGAGCGGATGGCCGGCATCGGGGCCCGTTACACGTTCGGCTGGTGAAGTGCCACGGCCCGCCCCAGGCGACTGGAGCGGGCCGTGTTGCGTCAGCGCGGCATTCGCCGTGCAGGGTTCGGGGGAGTCCGCGACTACAGCCGCACCGCGAGGATGCGCCAGCCTTTCACATCAACCGCATAGGTGGCACCCACGTCCAGGATGGGGGCCGTGGCGATGTCGCATGCATCCGGGTTCGGGATGATGCTGACGAGCACGACGCCATCTGAGGCGGGTGCCGTTACGACCTCGTAGGACTCGCGGCGGTTGAGGCACTCGTAGAGCGGCGTGGCGTCGCTGGGCAGCTTCCGGTCCCAGGGCAGGAAGTCGTCCATGGCGAGCTGGATGGCGCGAAGGGTGGTGCCGCTGATGACCTGTCGCCCCTCGGTCGGAAACGCGAGCGGGACTTCGACGGTCGCAGCCTCTTCCGGTGGGGCGTGGACTGGGCGTGGGGGCTTCTGGAACAGGGCGCATGCCGGGAGCATGCAGAGAAGGGGCAACAGAACGCGCTTCATGGGGCCTCCGTGCGGGCCACGATTCCGGATGTGCATCGACACGCTCATCCCTCAGTCATCCACCGCGGTGACGACCCCGAGGCGCTTGTCCTCTTCCTTGATGATGCCTACCAGCTTCCATCGCTTGCGTTGTCGGAGATAGACCTCGCCAGGTTGCTCGCTGCCGAGATTCGGCACGAATTTGGTGATGGTGCAGGTGCGGTCGAACTGGATGCGGATGCTCCAGATTTGCGTCGCTTTCAGTCGGTCCGTCTCCGACATCGGCGAGGGGGACCATGGGTGGCTGTGGAAGTCCCCGAGCACAATCGCCCGGCCCCTGGCGTCGACGACGTAGCGCGGAGGGATGCACTTCTTCAGCTTCGCGGGGCCAACGGGCACGGGCTTGCCCAACGGTGAGGCCGCGCTGGCGTAGTAGACGCCGTCTCCGAGTGAGTAGATGGCGCCGCAGTACTCCTGCCCGTAGTCGCCATCCGTCGCGTTCTCTAGCTTCATGACGGCTGGGCAGAGCTGGTCGATGACCTCGTCTACGTCGGACGACGGGGTGACGGCTTTCCAGGGCCCACGGACGTAGACATGGGGGCCTGAGCGCCAATAGTCCCGCGTACCGCTCGGCTCAGGGGCACCGGCACAGCCGATAGCCACGCTGAGCGCCGCGATGCGTCCCAACCGCACTGCTGACATGGACCCCTCCTGCTCGAACTCAGGAATTGGAGTCCATATAGGACAAACGCAAAGTCATGACAATCTTGTTTTCCTGCTTTGCGGTTGCGGTGCCCAGCGGGTGTGGTGGCGGCAGGCGAGAAGCCGCGCCTGGTGTCTGCCTCCACCACGACACTTCAGCCGTCGTGCGTGCCCAGCTCGCAGATGTACCGGCGCCCCATGAGCATCAGCGGACCGCCACAGGTGCAGCGCTCCCCGGGAGGGATGACGCGCGGGGCAGGGGCGGGGGCTTCGGGCTCGCCGCGAAGCTGGCGCAGGGAGCGGGCGTAGTCGTCCCTCACGCGCTTGCGGCGGAGCTGCTCGGCAGTCTGTGCGGGCGGAATGTCTCGACGCATGCCCAGAGAAAAGGGGCGCGCGTCAGGCGGGCGGCACGAGGAAGCCCTGCAGCACGTGCTCGCGCTGCTCGTCTTGGTGGGCGAGGGCGTCCCGGGCCGTGGGCAGCCAGGCGCCGCACGTGGCGCACCAGGAGACGCGGCAGCCGCCGGCCAGCACCAGGGCAGCCACCTCGGGGTAGAGGACGAGCATGTCCAGGGCGCCGCTCCGGTGCGCGCGGGGGATGCCCGCGCGGACGAGCTGCGCGACGAGTGCCTCCAGGCGGGCCCATGCAGCATGGGAGACGTGCAGTCCCTCAAGGCGGACGGTGCTTCCGGCGGCGGCCTTGCGGCGCTCCGGGCGCGTCTTCCTCTTGTCGTGGGTGGGCACGGCGTCCTTCTACCTGCCGCGCGCGCTGCGTCCAGGTTCCGGTTTCGGCGCCTCGAATGAGGGCGCGGAACACGAACCGCCGCGCGCGCATGCGCTATGGGCCGCCCCTTCTATTGGCTGTCGGAAGAGGACGGGCCCGGCCGGTGCGAACGGCCGAGCCCGCGAGTGCCAGGGACACCGGGAAAGCGCCGCTGGGGGCCACCAGTATACCGCCCCCTGCGCGCGCGCGTTCGGGGTTGGAGCCCGGCCGATGCACAGCCACCTTCCAGCCGCCACACCTCAGTCCCCCAGCACCACGCCACCTCTCGCCGAGGTGCGCCTCTCCCTTCCATGGCCGCCCTCGGGCAACCGCTACTGGCGCAGCGACAGGGGCACCACGCCGCACGTCAGTGACGAGGGCAAGGAGTACAAGGAGGAGGTGGCGGACTCCCACGTGGGCCAGCGCGCCCTCAAGGGCCCCGTGGTGCTGTCGGCCACGCTGTACCCGCCCACGTTGCAGAAGTGCGACCTCGGCAACCGGCTGAAGGTGCTGGAAGACGCGCTCGAGCTGGTGGCGTACCTCAACGACAACCAGGTGCGGCGCTACCGAGACGTGGCCTTCGCGGACGGGGCGCACGGCAAGGCGGCCCGCGTGGAGTTGGTGCTGGAGGGCCAGGAGTGGGCCACGCCGGCGGAGGTGGAGGCCGAGCGGGCCCGCCGTGCCGAGCAGGCCCGGAAGCGGCGGGCGACGCTGGCGCGCAACCGGGCCGCGAAGGTGCTGGGGCGGCTCCGGGTGACGCCTGCGGTCCGCCGCGGGGGTGTGGAGTGAAGGCCCGGGACGCGAAGCTGTCCGCCGCGCTGGAGATGGAGGCGCTGCTGTACCGCTTGTTGGAGGTGCCCGCCGGTGGCCTCGAAGCCCGGCGCGTGGAGTCGCGCCTCGCCGAGTTGGTGCGGCCTCACCTGGTGCGTGTGGCTCGGCAGGTGGCGCGGGCGTGGCGGTTGCCCGTGGATGACCTGGTGCAGGAGGGGCTGCTCGCGGTGCTGAAGCGCCAGCGCGCCCATCCCTTCCGGCCGGGGGCGGCTGGGGCAGGGCGCAGCGCGTACCCTGCCTGGGCCATGAAGCTGGGGCGTCAGGCGATGCAGGCGGCGGCGCTCACCTGGGCAAGCCCCGTCCACCTGACGGACCACGCACGCAAGGCGGTGAAGCGCGCGAAGCGCACGGCGGCGGCCGAGGGCGTGGAGGTGTCGTCCGTGCTGCGTCGCCAGGGCCTGGACGCGGAGACGGCGCGCGCCCTGGGCGAGGGCTCGGTGGCCAAGCCCCTGTCGCTGGAAGAGGTGCTGTCCTCCCGCGATGCCGGCGCCGAGTGCCGGGACGCCTCCAGTGACAGAGGGCACCGCGGGCTGGCGGCGCGCACGGAGGTGCTGTTGTCGCTGGTGGACAGCACTGCCGAGCGCCTGGCGCTGGTGGCGCAGCGCGAGCGGGTGTTGTGGGCGCTCTACAGGTTGCCGCGGCTGGAGCGCCAGGTGGTGCAGGCATGCATGGGCCTGGGCAGGCCCGGTGGACAGGAAGCCACGGAGAGGACGCTGGCCGTGGAGTTGCGGCTCACGCAGGCCCAGGTGCGCCGCCTGCGTGACGCTGGGCTGGCGAAGCTGCGCGCGGAACTCGGTGTCGAGTGCCCCGAGCCGGAGCCTGCCGCCCTGCCGATGCGTGGCGAGCTGCGCCGCCTGCGCGTGGCCTCGGCCCGGCATGCCCAGCCGGCCCGACGTGGCCAGCCTGGGCAGTTGGCGCTGCTGGCGGGGGAATAGCCGTGCCTGTCATTACAGCGAAGAAGCCGGGCACCTGCACCGCGGCAGGGTGCGGCGGGCGCATCCTCCGCGGGGAGTTGTGCTGGTACGAGGCGGCGGCGGGCATGCGCCACCTCGAGGCCGCGTGCCGAGGGGCGGACGGTGGGCGCCGGCCGAACCTCCGGGCCGGGAGGTGCCAGTGCGGCGCGCACGTGCCACCGCGCGAAGGTAGCCTCACCTTGCGCGGCGAGAAGTCCTTCCGGGGCCGCCATCGGAAGGTTTGGGCGGTGAGCTGCGCGCGGTGCATGTGACGTCTCACCTGCGCGAGTCCTCTCTACGGCTCGCCCTGCGCCGCTGCGCGTAGAAGGCGAGGAAGGCCGGCCACCAGCCGGCCCAAGTCAACACCACGCGCAGGGCCACCACGGACAGCCACGTGCAGGCGGCGAGGATGACGAGTGTGCCCGTCATTACCACCGCCCACGCCACGATGTGCATCAGCTGGCTCACGCACGCTTCTCCTCGTCGTCGTCTTGCCACACCCTGCGCACGGCGCTTGAGTCCCGGCAGCCAGGGACCACGCGGCCGTTCCGCCCCGGCCAGTAGATGCGCGGGAGCTCCTCGTCCGGGTGCTGCCCGCTCCGGCACTCCAGCCTGCCGTCGTCACCCGGCACCAGCTCCACGCCGCACCCGGGACAGCGACGGGGCGCCGTCACGCCGAGCCCTCCGCAGGCGCATGCTCGCGCAGCAGGTGCAGCTCGCGCCGCGCGGCCTCCAGCTTCTCGCGCAGGAGGGCGCACTCCTGCTTCGCATCATCACGCTCGGCGCGCAGGAGGTTGGCCATTCCCTCGGCGATGTCGGCACGCTGGTCCGCCGCATGCGTCGCGGCGAGCCAGGTGCGCCTGGCGGTGCCGGGCAACTCCTCCCACGGCGGCAGGGCCACGTTGCCGAGCGCCGCGCGGAACTGCTCATACGACTGCTTGGCCTGCGCTTCTTTCACGGCAACGAACTGCACGAGCTTCTCCAGGACCCGAATCATGTGGGCTGCCTCCATGCGCGCGTGATGAGAGGGCCGACGTGGCGCGCACACGCCGGCCGGAAGGGGAGGGCTACGAAGCGAGGACAGGGGCGGGCTGCGCGACGACGAAGCGGAGGGTGATGCCGAGGGCGTGGGCGCGCTCCTTGAACGCGGCCTCGTAGCCGTCCTCCGCGAGCCACCGCATGGCGTAGCTGTCGGCCAGCTCCACAAGCAGCTCGCGGCCGTTAGTGCTCACCGGCTGGGCCCAGGCGGCGAGCTGCTCGGCGCCATAGCCGAATCCATCCCGGCGCATGACGTCCAGCACCTGTCCCCAGGCGCGGCCGGCCGGGGTGTCCGGCAGCGGCACCGCGCGGACTTCGCCCCGCCCCACGGAGGCGTCCGCCCTGCGCACGGCGCCGGGAGCCTGCCCTGCGTCGTTGCGGTGCTCGGGGGTGGCGTTGGCTTCCCAGCGCCGCACGAGGTCCGGAAGGGTGTCGACCCGTTGCTTGAAGCGGGCCTGGAGCCCGTTCTCCAGCCGGCGCAGCACCTCCGCGACGCTGCCGCGGGACAGCAACTCGCGGCCGGCCGGGTCATCCCGCCCAGGGCGCCAGTCGTAGGGCACGCCCTTCACGGCCAGGTGCACCCGGTTGACGCCGTCCGGGAGGGACTCCTCCCCGGTGTCTCCCGCTGAAATCCCTCGCGGAGCGCTGGCGGGAGCCTTGAGGGGCGGTGGCTGGGGCGCCTCGGTGACGCGCCCAGGCGGCGTTGTCTTCTCCGCCTTACGTCCTGGAGACTTCGTCTCCCTTCTCCCTTCTCCCTTCTCCCCGCCGTCCTCCCGCGCGGGAGTTTGGAGGGATTCGCGCGGGGAATTGGCGGGGGCCTCGCTGTCGTCGTGCGTCCTCCCGTCCGGCTTCGCGCGGTCGCTGAGCACCTTTCTTACGTAGGCGCCCTGTTCCTCCATCCACTTGGCCACCACGAGGGACTCGCCCTCCAGGAGCAGCAGCCCCACGGCGAGCAGCGCTTCCACGAGCTTGTTGCGGCGCCCGCGCCAGCGTACGGCGCGCTCCACGGCCAGGGCTGCGCCGGGCCCGGCGAAGCGGCCGTCGATGCGCTCCCGGCCGCAGTAGGCCCAGAGACGATAGAGGTAGGCGTCGGACTCGGCGCCGAGCTGGGCGCACAGGGCATGCACCGCGTACTCCTCGGGGGCCGAGCTTCGGAACTTGAACCAGGGAAGACCGCGGGCGTCCATGGGCTATGGCTCCTCGTGGGTGTCGGACGGGGTGTTGATGGAAGGGGGCGTCAGGGAGCAGGGCGGATGGACGCAGCACGACGGAGGCACCGGGCGGTTCCGGCAGTCGGAGCGCCAGCCGTAGCCATGGCGGCAGGTGGGCCACGGGCCGGGGTAGCGCGCGCGGACGGCGAGTCCCGCGGCGGTGGCGCCGTGGAAGGTGAGGAGGCCCTCGTCGGTGACGACGTCACCGAGTTGGACGGCGCCGCACTCAGCGCACGTGGTGGCGCGCATGCGCAGGCAGAGGCTCACCGGGCACCTCCTACGACGCGGGCCAGCGGCAGCCCGTGGAGCGGGTCCTCCGCCGGGGCCAGGCAGCCAGGGCTGAACCAGATGCGCTCACGCAGAGCGTTCTCGTGGTTCCCGCGCGCGGCCGCATACCCGCCCGGGGCCTTCCACGCGACACAGCGCCAGGTGGTGGGCATCTTGTGCTCGCCCTCGTAACCACACAGGGCAATGCGCAGGCGGGGGTTGTCGCCGTTTGCCAGCGCCCACTCGCGGACGCGATGGGCCACCTGCAGGTCCTCCTCGGCGTAGATGCTCGGGTCCCGCCCCGCGGCGTCGGAGTACGGCGGGTCCAGCAGCACGCCCGTCACGCCGATGCGCTCCGTGACGTTGGGCGAGAGGATGCGGCTCCAGTCTCCACAGCAGACGCGCACGTAGCGCAGCCGGTCCGCCAGGGCCTGCATCCACGCGTGGAGCCCGCCCTGCTTCCCGGTGGCGTGGATGCCCATGCCCGATGCGCCACTGTCGCCCCGGACCAGCGGCATCTGGTTCGACAGGCCGTGCACGCCCCGCCCACCGCGGCCCAGGCTCGGGCGCTTGCCCCACTCCGACGCTCGCCCCAGGTCGCGCAGGCGCTGCGCATGCACGCCGATGCCGTCCGTCAGGTGTGGGCGCTGCTCGTGCTCGGACGTCGCCTTCCCGCGCACGGCGAGTTGGTGGACGCCCCGGCCCGGCTTGTCGAGCATCGGCCGCTTGGCGTACTCCGCTGTCGCGATGCCGCACGTCTTCTCGGCGCCGGCGGCGTCCTGGGCCTCCCAGGAGGGCTGGGCGCACCAGCCACTGCCAATCCACTGGCAGATGCCCCACACCCACCAGCCGGCCACCTTCGCGTCGTAGAAGTCCGCGTCCTGGCGCATGCGCGCGCGGAAGTCGGCCTGGGCCACCAGCCAGCGGTGGCGCGCGTGCAGGTCTGCCTCGTTGACGGGCCAGTCCGCGTGGTGCGCCACCTCGTCCGGTGCCGCCGCGAGCGCCCGCCAGAAGTTGGCGAGGTAGCAGTCCAGGTCGTTGACGGTCTCCACGCCAGGCGCGGTGGGCCGGGCCAGCAACACTGCTAGGGAGCTGGCGAATGGCTCCACGTAGTTGCCGATGTCGCCGAAGGCCTCCCACACGAGGTGGGCAGCACGGGATTTGCCCCCGAACCATGGGAAGGGCGCTCTCATGCTGCCTCCTCGGAGGCGGCGCGCATGCTGAAGAGTCCGTACTGTTCGGGGTTAGCGAGCATCGGCGGGACCGGGCGGTCGTCCACGACACGCGGCATGGGCGGGGGCGGCGGAGTTGGCGCAGGTGCCCGCTCACGGCTCGGGGCCGGGAAGGGCACCGACGTCGGCGCCGCGTACACCTCCGGGCGCCAGATGCCGTCACGGGCCAGGCGCATGCGCTCGCGCAGCTCCGGCACCAACCCCGGGTCCACTGGCGTCAGGCGCTTGGCAGGGGCCGCGACCAGCGGCTCCAGGGGCTGTAGCTCCTCCAACCACCACGCGATGGTCCCGCGGCAGTAAGGCGCGCGCTTCGGCGCCCACCATGCATCGCGGCCGAACGCCCGGTAGTCGTTCCCTACCGTGGACACCTCGGCCAATCGAGCCACGGCCACGTAGGCACCGGCCGGCAGCACGTCGCCGGCGGGAGCCTCCAGTCCGTGCGCCTCGCGCAGCCAGCGGACTGCGTCGGCGTCGTAGTCGCGCGTCGCGTAGATGGCGAGCCAGCAGCCGAGCAGCTCGCGCGGCGGGTGCAACGGGTGTCGCCGGGCCGGGACGCCCTGACGCGCGGGCTCCGTGTCCGCGACGAACACCGACCACATGCCGTGGTGGGTTAGCGCCCATGTCCAGGGCCGCTCGAGCGGGAGGTGGAACACGCCGCGCCCGGCGCGCGTGTAGCGGTACGGGCCTCCGAGGGGGGCGGTCACAGTCGAGTCCTCGCGTTGTTCTTGGGGATGCGCTCCCCCTCGCGGAGACGAAGCGCCCAGCCCTCGCCGTGGCGTTCGCACGGCCGCGCCGCACCGTGCACCGTGAGGTGGGGCGTCTGGCCTCTGGCCCTCCAGAGGGAGTTGGTGGGCGTGCCCATCCACCTGCCGAGGACATCGCCGCCCGGGGACAGCACGGTCACCTCAATGGCGCGCGCGCTCACTGGACACCGCCTGCCGCTTCGCGGTCGGCGAGGGCGGTGCGCTCCCGGGCGAGCCACGCCAGGCGCTCACCTATCTGGAGTCCGGCGAGCGGTTCCGTCAGCGTCCATCCCTCGCGGAGGTGCGGGCGAAGCGCATCCACGTAGGGGGCGCCGGCGAAGACAACGAGCTCGGCCTCTTCAACGCCGATGAAGCGCCACTCCAGCTCGTTGATGACCAGCTCGCCCCACTGCCGGCGCTCCTCCCGCGAAAGTCGGAGCAGCGACAGCTCGTACGGCTCAACGCACACTTCAAGCGGCACGAGCCCGTGCTTGGCGCTCAGCACCATGACGTTCGGGCCGCATCGCGCGGTGGCCACCTGCACGGCGCCACGGAAGAGGCGGCCGGTGTAGAGCTGCCCGGCAGGCGCGGCGTGCTCGAGCTTCGCCTTGCCGCACCCAACGAGCCCGATTCGGAGCGGCTCACTCATGGCCACCTCCGGCTCAGCGTGCGGTGGACACCGCGGGCATGGGCCCTGTCCTGGCGGCGCAACTCGCGCGTGAGGGCGAGGGCTGCGTCCTCCTCGGCCGTCTGCCGCGTGGAAGCGTGCGACTCCACCTCGACGTCGCGCGCGCGGAGGGTGACGACGTGCCCCAGCGGGCCTCGTCCGGTGATGCTGGTGAAGGCGCTCAATGGACACCTCCTGCCGCTTCCAGCTCGGCGAGGATGGAGGCCTTCGCGGCCTCGCGGCGCTCAGCTACTTCGTCGAGGCAGGCGCGGACGAAGAGCTGGCAGTACGGGGAGCCGCCACCATCGCGCCGCGCGCAGGCAGCTTCGTCGCGGCCGGCCAGGATGCGGCTCATGTCCCGCCAGCAGATGCAGCACGCGCCGCGGGGCCGCTCGCGCACCAGCTCCAGGAGGGTGGCCATGGTGCGCGGCCGTTTGAACACGTCACGCTGGCGCGTCGTGAGGTGCCTCCAGCCGTAGGCGCCGAACGCGCCAGCAGGGGCCGTCAGCTTCCGGGGGCGTTGGGCCTGGTGCAGGGCGGCGCTCATTGCGCACCGTCCTTCCCGGCGCGCTCCACCAGCGCCGGCACGGTGGGCACCGGCGTCGGGGCAACGCCAGCACGCGCTGCATTGAAGGCACCGCCCAGTTCGTTGGCGCCTTCACGCACGGCGTCCATCGCGTCCGCCCACCCGGCCGCGCGCGGGTCGTCCTCGGACGGGTAGGGATTGCGCGGAGTGGAGGCGAGCGTGGACAGGAAATCGCCCAGGAGGTCCAGCAGCCCCGGGGGCGGGGTGGGGGCGCGCCTATACTGCTCGTCAGCCGCAGCCAGAGCTTCGTCGGCATCCTCCAGCCGCGCCGCCAGCTTCGCCGCGTGCTCCTCGACGGCGCGCTTCTCTCGCTCCGTCGCCCGGAACTGCGCGTCCAACGCCTTCACGCGGGCCTCGGCGGCGCGCAGGGTCGCCTGTGTGTTCGTCAGCGTCGTCCACGCCGTCTTGTACTTGCGAGTCTCGTCTTCGAGTGCCGCCTCCAGCGTGGCCACGTGGGCGAGCAGGTCCCGCACGTCCTCCCAGGAGGCGGCGATGAACCTCGCGTCGGGGTGGTTGATGTCGGTGACGGGCTCACTGCCCGCGATGGCACCAGGGGTGACGAGGTCCGTGAGCCGGCGTGCGCGGCTCTCCACGGTGAAACACGGCTGAGCCCACCTCCCCATGTGGGCGAAGGACATGACCTCCTCCCAGTCCGCAGCCTGCAGCACGACGTCTGCAGACGAGAGCCAGCCGAACCACCGCCAGGGGCCCTTCGTCGCCGCAGCGTGGCGCTCGCGGATGGCGGCCAGCTTCTCTGCCGTCAAGGGAGTGCTCATCACGCCACCCCCATGGGCGTGAAGAGGATGCGGCCGGCGCCGATGCACGCGAGGAGGCCGCGCTGCGCCTCGCTCAGGCCCCGAATCTGCGCCTTCACCGCGTCCGCGTCCTGGCTCCAATCCACGGGCAGGTGGAGGAGTCCGGCTGCAAGCGCGAGGGCGTGAGCACCGTTCCGCAGGTACGGGGCGAACTTGTCGCCAGAGGGCTCGTGCGAAACGCTGAACTCGGTGCCGCTCTCGAAGTCGAGGCGCGCGATGACGACGCCCCGCTCGCGGAAGACGCACGGCACCGTCACGGGGCCCTTGTCGGTGGAGAGGGTGACGGGCGGAAGCCCGTCCTGAAGCTTGAGCTTGCTGGCTACCAGCATGGTGAGTCTCCGGTGTGGTGGTGGCGTGGGCCCCGCTGGCGCGACTGGCCAGCGGGGCGGTGCGACTGGCCAGCGGGGCGGTGCACTCGCGCCCGGCGAGGGGCTGCTAGTTGGGGGCGCTCGGACGGCGCCACCCGAGGACGTCATCGCCGTAGCGCCTTGCGGCGTGGGACACGTCCAGGGCCCGGTCCGTCATGTACTTGCGGTCCCGGCCGCCGCAGACCTTCCGCGCCGCCCGGTCCATGGTGGCGGCCTCGAATTTGTCTGAGTCGTATCGGCCCGGGAATGCGTTGAGGAAGCCGGACTGCCCAGACTCCGCCGCCTCAAGGTGCCTGCTGCCACAGTGGTAGTAGGTGAGGAGACGGATGCAGCGCACATCCTCACTCGACAGGCTGTAGATGCTGGAGTCCTGCCGGAAGATGCCGAGGACGTCGTTCCAGCAGCGCTGGTGCGCCGAGTCGGCGAGCCCGTCGTAGGCGGGCGGCGCGTCCTCAGACAGCAGCAGGCGGATGGCGCGTGCGCTGTCGTTGTCGCTGGCCATCATCTGGGGCCGGCCGTCACGGCGCGGCTGGAAGTGACGCGTGTCCGTGCCGCGCTGGACGCCCGGGTGGTCACGGTGCCCCGGCTGCCCAACGCGGTGGGGCGCATCCTGGTGCGGCTGAAACGTCGGTGCGCGCGGGGTGATGGGACGAACGCCGCGTTCGTACTGTTCGGGGCCGGAGCAGCCGACGACGGCGAGACTGCACAGCAGCAGCGTGAATCGCTTCATGGAGGACTCCAGGTGTTGGGGGTTGGCACTGCATGGGTCCCGGTCTGGGGTTCCGTGCCGGGTCAGGACGGCGCGACGGACCGCGTGTCAGTCCGTCGCGCTCGTCGCGCGTCCCCGTGCCTTCACCGTGGAGTGCTTCTTCGGGGCGCCAGCGGCACCCTCAGTCTTGCTAGCTGCGTCCTGGGACTCGGACTCCCGTCCGGCGTCCGCGACGCGGGCGCGCAGCTCGCGCACCTCTGCAACCGCGGCACCGATGGAGTGATAGAGGCAGGCCTGCCGGACGCGCTTGAAGCTTCCCGCGCAGGCGCGGCAGCCCTCTTGGGGCGGCACCTTGCGCCGGTACTCGGCGACCTCGGCGGACAGGGAGGCAGGGGAGCGACTGCTACGTTGCTACGTCGCTTTGGGCCAACATGGTGCTGAATGGCGTGATTGAGAGTGTATCCAGACGGGGCCAACTCTGAGGGAGGGTCGCCCTCCTCGGGAAAGCGCGGGTTCGATTCCCGCCGCCTCCACTGAGTGAGAAGCCCAGCAGCCGAGAGGTTGCTGGGCTTTTTGTTTGGGCGCATGGCCTCAGGTGCTCGCAGTGTGCCCCTCTGTCGTCGCTAACCCAATGCGGCGGGGCTGGGCAGATTCAACTCCTGCGCCGCGCGCTCCCGCTCCTCGGGCGACACGTGCGTACCTCATGGTCAGCTCGATGGTCGCGTGGCCCATCAACTCCTGGATGACCTTGAGCGCAGCACGCCGCATCGTGCGTCACCCGCTTCCGTGGCTCTCCCGCACTTCGTGTGGACCGTAGGCTCAGATGGTGAGCAGCACGCGACGACGCAGCAGGTCGAAGCTGGCGCGGCCATACATCTGACGCTTGAGGAGCTTGAGCTTCGTGATTTGGTCCTCGGCCTGGGCGTTACTCCAGGGAGACGTCAGCGCGGCCCGGACGGCATCGCCGTCCTGTTCGAGTCCCTTCGCAAAAGTTTCCATTGCGCGCACACGGCACGTGCGAGCCTTACCCAGCCACGTTTCAAAGGGCCTACAAGACTTCGTTGGCTCCGCTCTACGTGCGATGCGCCGTGAGCGCACGAGTTCACAGAATTGCCGAGTCAATGCGATGACACGCGCGGCTTCCTCGTCCTGCTCGATGCGCGCCAACGTCGCGGCCTCCGTGGAGGCCAGCTCGGAGGGCCGCTTCACGCACAGCCACGCCAATTGCTTCGGCGAGGCGAGCGCGTCGGGGGGCGTGCCCGGCGACCACCCATTGCCGCCGGGGTAGTTGCGTGCGCCGAAGCGAGGCGGAACGGCCCGTCGCGTTTGGAGCCAATGGTGAACCTGACGTGAGGTGCCACGAAAGCCCTGGGCGCGAATCTCCCCCCAGAGTTCACATGCGTTCTCACACCCCGCTGGGCGTCACCCGCTCCACGCGACAGCCAGGAAGGGAGTGCAGCGTTTCCATTCCCAGGGTGTATTCGCCCTGCTGGCCGTCTGCCGCATCTGCCCATTGCTTCGAGGGACACCACATGAAGTGCGGAAGAGCCACCGAAGCGGGTGACGCGCAAGGTGATGGGCCTGACGTTGACGAGCATTTGGGTAGGTTGATAGTTGGTGCAGCAGTTGAGCGCAGCTGACGGAGGCCGGTGCGCGATGGATGTCTGTCACGTCGAAGGTTGTGACGTCGAGGTGTCGCGGAAGGGCTTTAAGCTCTGCTACGAGCACTGGAAGGCGGACCAGGCCGGGGAGTTGACGCTGTGTGCGACGTGCGGACGGCCGAAGGAGGACGGAAAGCCTCTGTGTTACACTTGCTACAAGGGAAGCCGGCGACCTGAGGCAGTGCCCCTCCAAGAGACGCCAGGTAAGGCTTCAGGTGCATTGCTGTCTGCAACGCAGCTCGGGGAGGCGTTCGGCGTCTCCGCACAACGCGTGAATCTTGTACTCGCTGAGCTTGGATGGGTCTCGAAGGAGCCCAAAGGGTGGAGTGCGACCCGTCAGGGACTTCGGCTGGGGGCGGTTCAGAAGGAGCATTTCCAAACTGGTGTCCCGTACGTGTCCTGGCCACCCTCCGTTCTCGAGCACAAGGCCCTCAAGTCCGCGATGCAGGAGTTGTTTGGGGAAAGCCTGCTGGATTCCCCATTCGAACCTGCCGCGCGGCCATTCGTTCCTCCGGCCATGCTGGCAGCACCGCTCACGGCCTCAGGGGATGCGCCCATCGGGTTCCGGGAGAAGTTTGAGGCCCCGCACCGCGCACAGGACGGTCATCGCGTCCGCTCGAAGGCGGAGGCATTGATCGACAATTGGCTCTACCAAGCCTCCATTGTGCACGCGTACGAGCGGCGGCTTCCTATCGAAGAGGAGGTCTATTCTGACTTCTGGATTCCCGCCGGCAAGGTCTACATCGAGTACTGGGGAATGGAGGCCAATCCCAAGTACGCCGAGCGCAAGCGGGTGAAGCTGGAGTTGTACAAGAAGAACGGCTTTAGCCTAATTGAGCTTACGGACGATGAAATCCGCAACCTCGACGACCATCTGCCGCGAAAGCTCCGCGCGTTTGGCGTCCACACCATCTAAACGACGAGGCGTGATTTCCGATCGGCCCGGAGGGTAGGCAGGCACAGGACGAGTGGGGAAGCGGCAGGAACCCGCTCTGTTCGGCCTTGTGTGCGCAAGAATCAGAAGAAGAAGCGAGTCCTGCCTCAGGGAGGTGAACAATTGCGCCTGCGCAGTCGTGACTGCAGGCGGCTGATTCGCTGAGGTGAGAGGACTGGCTGCCCGCTCACCCTGCGACGGCGCCTGACGGTGGCCAAGGTTGCTGGTGGCCAGTCGCGAGCACAGGCCGCACGGGAGTTGCTGTGTGGAACTGCCCTCGTCAAATCGGACATGGTCAGTGTGAGCGTCACCCGCTTCGGTGGCTCTCCCGCACTTCATGTGGTGTCCCTCGAAGCAATGGGCAGATGCGGCAGACGGCCAGCAGGGCGAATACACCCTGGGAATGGAAACGCTGCACTCCCTTCCTGGCTGTCGCGTGGAGCGGGTGACGCCCAGCGGGGTGTGAGAACGCATGTGAACTCTGGGGGGAGATTCGCGCCCAGGGCTTTCGTGGCACCTCACGTCAGGTTCACCATTGGCTCCAAACGCGACGGGCCGTTCCGCCTCGCTTCGGCGCACGCAACTACCCCGGCGGCAATGGGTGGTCGCCGGGCACGCCCCCCGACGCGCTCGCCTCGCCGAAGCAATTGGCGTGGCTGTGCGTGAAGCGGCCCTCCGAGCTGGCCTCCACGGAGGCCGCGACGTTGGCGCGCATCGAGCAGGACGAGGAAGCCGCGCGTGTCATCGCATTGACTCGGCAATTCTGTGAACTCGTGCGCTCACGGCGCATCGCACGTAGAGCGGAGCCAACGAAGTCTTGTAGGCCCTTTGAAACGTGGCTGGGTAAGGCTCGCACGTGCCGTGTGCGCGCAATGGAAACTTTTGCGAAGGGACTCGAACAGGACGGCGATGCCGTCCGGGCCGCGCTGACGTCTCCCTGGAGTAACGCCCAGGCCGAGGACCAAATCACGAAGCTCAAGCTCCTCAAGCGTCAGATGTATGGCCGCGCCAGCTTCGACCTGCTGCGTCGTCGCGTGCTGCTCACCGTCTGAGCCTACGGTCCACACGAAGTGCGGGAGAGCCACGGAAGCGGGGACTCTCAGATTGCCCGCGTCACCCGCGTCACCCGCGTAGTCGCGGGGCGTTGCTGGCAGAGCTGACAAAGGTTGGCCATGGCGCAGAGTCCCCCTTCAGGGCCGTCACATCGGTGGCGCCCCGAATCCCGGTTGAACGTAAAGCTAGGGACCGCAACGCGTCCGCACCATGAGGTCCCGAATCGCTGCCCACTCGAACCTCGGGGCGTGCAGCGCTCCGCAGCGTGCCTGCCGCTGCCTCACGTCTGCACCTCCGGCCCCACCTGGCGCACACAGCAGGAGGTGCGGCCCCTCTGGCAGATCGCGAGGCCCTGGGGGCCCATCAAGCGGCCTCCTCCCTTTCTCCGCTTTCGCGCCGGCTCATGCGGCCGGCTGCAGGACGACCTTGGTCCAGCCGCTGTCGCGCTGTATCCGTCCGGCCAAGGACGTGCTGAGAGGCGTTGAGTGAGGAGTCGGCGCCGAGGACCCTGGTGGGAATGTCAAAGCCGGTGGAGAAGCAGGAGTGGTTCCGGGTCGCCGAAGCCTTCGAGGCGAGCGGACTGACGCAAAAAGCGTTCTCCTCGCAGCGAGGCGTGCGGCTCAGCACGTTGCAGTCGTGGGTGTACCGGCGCCGACGCCAGCACGGCAGTCAGGCAGAGGTAGTGCGCCTGCTGCCGGTGGAGGTCGCGACGAGGCCCACGGCGACGGAGTCGATGCTGGAGGTGGTAACGGCGAGCGGAGCGCGGGTGCGCTTCGAGGAGGGCACCGACGTCGACTACGTGGCCCGGCTCGTCGCCGCGCTGGGGCGGTGAGGCAGTGTTTGCCCTTCCAGCCTCGGTGCGCGTGGTGCTGGCGACAGAGCCGGTGGACATGCGTAAGTCGATTGACGGCCTGATGGCACTGGTGCGCAGCGCATGGGGCGAGGACGTCTACTCGGGGCACCTCTTCGCCTTCGTCTCGCGCAGGGGCGACAGAGTCAAGGTGCTGACGTGGAGTCGAGGCGGCTTCGTGCTGCTGTACAAGCGGCTGGAGACGGGCCGCTTCCGCCTACCACCGGTGGACGCGGGCGCGCAGGTGGTGCACCTGGACGCCACGCAGTTGGCGATGCTGCTGGACGGCATTGACGTGGCGCAGGTGAGGCGCCAGCCTGCCTGGACGCCTCCCGGGCGCACGGGCACCTGACGCGCCGGGCCCGGGACGCAGCGTGGCGGAGGCATGTTGAAGCTGGGTGCCTCGAGAGCTCCCTCAAGACCACTTCTGCCCCTGGCGCGAGGAGGCGGAGGAACTCAAGGCCGAGGTGAGCCGTATCGGCGGGGAGGTGGACGCACTCAAGGGGCAGTTGGCGGCCCTGCAGCGTCACGTCTTCGGCCGCAGGGCGGAGAAGTTGCCGACAGTGGCTGCCGAGCTGCGAGGGGACGCGGACTCGACGGCGGCCCGGGCCGAGGCCGCGAAGCAGAAGCGCCGGGAGAGAGCCTCCCGGAAGGAGGAGGAGGCACCCGCACGGGAGATTCGCCACGCGGTGCCAACCGAGGGGCGCCGCTGCCCTGCGTGTGGCGGCGAGGACATGAAGCCACTGGGCAAGGGCCGCGCTTCGGTGCTGTACGAGTACGTGCCGGCGCGCTTCGAGAAGCAAGTGCACGTGCAGGAAGTGCTGGCGTGCGCGTGCGGCCGGGGCGTCGTCACCGCCCCGCCTCCGGCCAGAGTAGTGGACAGGGGCGAGTACGGCCCGGGCTTCATCGCGCATGTGGTGACGTCGAAGTGTGCCGACGCCATGCCGCTGCACCGGCTGGCCCAACGTGTTGAGCGCAGTGGCGTCCCCATGAGTCGCAGCACGCTGACGGACCTCTTCCACCAAGCCGCCTCGGTGCTGCTGCCGCTGTCGCAGCACCTGCTGCAATGCATTGCAGCCGCGGACGTGGTGTGGGCGGACGAGACGCCTCTGCGCGTGCTGGACGTGAAGAAGACGCGGCTGGGTTACCTCTGGACTTTCCTCACCCAGAACGAAGCCGGTGAGTGGCTCATTGGTTACCGCTTCAGCATGGGCCGGGCGAGCAGGACGCCCAAGGAAGTCCTGGGAGGTACCTCGGGTGCGCTCGTGGTGGACGCATACACCGGCTACAACGCGGTGACGCTGCCCCAGGGCCGGGTGCGCGTCGGCTGCTGGGCGCATTGCCGCCGCCGATTCTTCGACGCGCTGGCCACCGCGCCCGAAGCGCGCCATGCCATGGACCTCATCCTCGAACTCTACCGAGTGGAGGCCCAGGCGAGAGGCGCGGACGTGGTGCGCACCGCCGCCCACCGCGCTCTGCGCCAATTGCACAGCGCCCCCGTCCTCGCGCGACTGCACGTCTGGCTTGAAGAACAGACGCCGCGGCACCCACCCAAGAGTCCGCTGGGCCAGGCCATTTCCTACGCCCTCAAGCAGTGGGCGGCCCTCACGCGCTTCGTCGAGAATGAGCGCCTACCCCTGGACAACAACCGCGCGGAGGCGGCGCTGAGAAAGGCCGCCCTGGGGAGGAAGAATTTTCTCTTCGTCGGCCACGAGGCCGCGGGGGAGAACCTGGCCGGTCTCTACGCGCTGGTGGCCACCTGTGAGGCCAACCAAGTCAATCCCGAGGCATACCTCGCGGACGTCCTGCTGCGCGTTCAGACGCACCCCAACTCCCGCATCGACGAACTGCTGCCCCACGAGTGGAAGCGACGGCGTATCGCCGACCCGCCCAACTCACCTCTCCAGCTCTGCATCTGAACAGCTCGCTCGTCGCGGCGCCCGCCGAACACGCTCCTCGTCCGCCTGCAACCTCTCGCGCCACATCACTGGCCGGACGGTTACGTGCAGGTAGCCGTCCGGCGCCTTGTCGAGCGAGAGCGTGTGCGAGACGATCCACGAGGGCTTCGCCTTGTCCATGTGGATGAGCTGGCGCAGCTGGCGGTTGTAGGCCTTCACGTTGCACTGGCCGGTCGCCACGCGCTGCCCCTTGAACCAGAGCATGCCCCAGTCGAAGACGATTTCACCCTGCTTGGCCAAGGGGTCCGGGCCGCCGGGGTCATTGGGGATGAAGACGCCCACCACGCCGATGCCGCCGGTGAACTTCACCGCCTTCACCAGGTTGTTCATCGTCAGGTTGGGGTGCTCCCTCCCCTGCGGGTCGTGCGCCTGGTAGCCCACGCACTCGCAGCCGCGGTCGGCGCCCTTGCCGTTGGTAAGCTCCTTCACCCGCTCGACGGGGTCCACCTTCGAGTAGTCGATGGGGATGGCGCCAATCTTCTCGCAGAGAGCGAGCCGGTCCGGATGCCAGTCGACGACCATCACCTTGCTCGCGCTCTTGATGGTGGCGGAGAGCGCGGCCATCTGGCCCACGGGCCCTCCACCGAAGATGACGACGGATTCGCCCGGCATGAGCCCGGCGAGCTCGGTGACGTGGTAGCCGGTAGGGAAGATGTCGGCGAGCATCACGTAGTCGAGCTGCTTCTCCTCGGCGTCCTCCGGCAGCCGCAGGCAGTTGAAGTCGGCCCAGGGCACGCGCAGGTACTCGGCCTGCCCTCCGTTGTAGGGCCCCATGTCGGCGAAGCCGTAGGCGGCGCCGGCCGTCCCCGACGGGTTGGCGTTGAGGCAGAAGGCGGTCAGGCCGTGCTCGCAGTTCTCGCAGTGGCCACAGCTGACGTTGAAGGGAACGGCCACCCAGTCGCCCACCTTCAGCTTGTCCACCGCCGAGCCGACCTCGACCACCTCTCCGAGGTTCTCGTGCCCGAGCACCCGGCCCGACTCCATGTCGGTGCGGCCTTCGTACATGTGCAGGTCGGAGCCGCAGATGTTGGTACTGCGAATGCGCACCACCGCATCGGTGGGCCGCTCAATCTTCGCGTCCGGCACTTCTTTCACACTGACCTTGCGCGGTCCCTCGTAGACGAGTGCCTTCATGGTGCCCCCTGTGCATGGCGTTGCAGTAGTCCTCGACAAGCCTTGGCAGGAACGCACGTCAGGACAACCCGCCCCACCGAGGGAGCCGGCCGCGCGGCGGAAGGGTGACCGAAGCACTGCAGGGCCTGCCCTGACGTCGGCTGTCTGCGGACTAGTGCAGGGGACCGGGGCCCTCCTGGGGCCCCTCCGGGAAGGGCTCGCGCGCCAGCTCCGTCCACGGCCCATACAGGTAGGAGGGGTGGACGTAGTCGGGGCCGTCGAAGCGGCGCAGGCGCGCGCGGATTTCCCGCACGTCCCAGCCGAGGTTGCCCACGCACCAGCCGGTGATGAAGTCCACGTAGCGGCGCCCGTCCGCCCCCTGGACGTAGCTGCCCCGGGCGCCGACGAACTGGACGTCGTGCGGCGGGAGCTGCGGCCCATGTACCGCTGGTCCGCGCGCTTCACGCTCGCGCTCGCCTCCGAGGACTCTCGTCGCGATACCGTCACGGGGAGCCCCTGCGTCCTACATGCGCGACTGGGGCCGGCCCATGCGCGGCACGCGGTCGCCTTCCCAGGGAAGCCCCGTCATCGGCTCGATATCGGGCCCCACCCGCTGCTCGATGGCGGCGAGCAGCGCCTCGGCCGTGTAGGCGCCGTTGTGGCGCTCCCCGTTGATGAAGAAGGTCGGGGTGCCGTTCACGCCACTGCGCACGCCCTCGATGAAGTCGCGCTGGACCTTCGGCAGGGAGCGGTGCTCCTGGAGGTCGCGAGTGAAGCGGCCCATGTCGAGACCCAGGTCGGCCGCGTACGTCAGCAGCGCGGGAGCCTCCAGGTTCTGCTGGTTCTGGAAGAGCATGTCGTGCATCTCCCAGAACCTTCCCTGCGCGCCAGCGGCCTCCGCGGCCTCCGCGGCCAGCAGCGCGTGCGGGTGGAGCTGGGAGAGGGGGAAGTGGCGGAAGACGAAGCGTACCCGGTCTCCGACAGCGCTCTCGAGCCGCTTCAGCTCCCAGGAGGCGCGCCCACAGAAGGGACACTCGAAGTCGCCGTACTCCAGGAGGGTGACGGGGGCATCGGCCGGCCCCTTCGCCCAGTCATTAGCGTCCACGCCTCTGCGAAGTCTGCTCATGTCCGGGCCTCCGGCTGAGGTGGCTGCTGCTGTGGCTGGAAGGTGGGGAACTCCATCGGCTTGCCGATCAGCCGCTCGAGCGCGTCGATGACGCCGTCCGCGCCGGGGTTGAGCTCGATGGGCGAGACGTAGCTCCAGTAGATGACGCCCTTGCCGTCGATGACGTAGAGCGCCCGCTCGCAGATGCCGACGTCCTCCCGGTAGACGTTGTAGCGGCGCGAGACCTCTCCCTTCGGATGGAAGTCGGAGAGGAGCGGAATCTGGATGTGGAGCTCCTTGGCGAAGGCGATGTGGCTCCAGAGGGAGTCGCACGAGATGCCGAACACCTTCGCGCCGAACTGGCCGAACACGGGCATCAGCTCGTTGAAGAGCCCCAGCTCGTTGGTGCAGACGGGGGTGAAGTCCCCCGGGTAGAAGACGAGGACGGCAGGGGAGCCCTTCTGGTCCGAGAGCTTGACCCGTCGCCCATCAGGGGTGGATGGAAGGTCCAGCTCGGGTGCGCGCGTACCGGCTGGCAGACCGTGCGCAAGGACGCCCGAAGCTGGAGGAGGAGGAGCAAGTGTGGCCATGGGGAGAAGCCCCTTTCGCCACAACGTTGGCCACGCGGGGGGCCAGCGCCCACCCCTCCGCCATGAGGAGAGGAGGAGGTGCGCGATCCCCCTCCCTACGGCCGCCTCACGGAGGCGAGGGAGGCGCGGCTCACTTCACCTTGCGCCTCTCGACGAGGAAGTCCTTGGGCGCAAGGAAGCCCGTCACGCGGGGTTGGGTGAGCACCTCGCCGGTGCTGGAGAGGGAGATAACGGTGGGCAGGCCCTCGATGCCGAAGCGGGTGATGCTCACTGCTCCCTGCACGTAAGCCAAGACCCGCCGCCTGCCTCCACACCTCAAGCACGCGAACACATCCAGGGCGAACGTCCTGCGCAGCAGCCCGGCTCAGTCCAAACGGGGTGTGCGCTCCTTCCTCGGCTCCTCCACCGTCGCGGCAAAGGCTGGGCTCTCCTCCTCCAACCCCGGCTCCGCCCCTCTTGAGGGAGATGACTGGACGCTCGCTGACAGGATTCACCGTGCTCTGCTCCACCTGCGCGCACTATGTGGTGCACCCCTGCAGGGCGTTCCGGAGCCGTTCTAGCGGCCCCGGGCGCTTGGAACATGTGCCCCGTATTTGCCCCTTCGGCGTGTCACCGCAAGGGAGTCGGCGAAGCTAAACGCCCGATCATGAATCTCGCACGCGCTCAGGCGGCGCGCCGCAGATGGACCTTGCGGAGGATAGGACTGGCACGCCGCTGGGCGTTGCGAGCGTGCAGGTAGGCATGGACGTGCCGCATGAGCTTCTGGAGGGTGCGGCAGCGATGGTTGCGAGTGACGTTGGCGTGGAGGTCCAGCCAGACGCGCTCAATGCGATTGGCGTCCGGGCAGTAAGGCGGCAGGAAGTGGAGGACAATCCGGCCACCGAGTTGCTCGAGCGCCTTTCTCGTCTTCTGGCTGCTGTGGATGGAGGCGTTGTCCAGGATGAGGTGAATTCGTGGGGCGCCGCGGTACTCACCGGCGATGCGCCAAAGCAGTTGGATGAAGAGTGAGCTGGCCTTCGACTTGCCATCCACCCAGGTGAGGCGGCCCGTCTTCGAGTCCAGGGCGCCGGCCAGGTATCGCTTCTTGTTGTTGCCTGGCGTGAGCACCACCCGGCGCTGGCCGGGCAAGCACCAGTCGCGTCCCACCTTTGGATTGAGATGGATGTCCACCTCGTCCACATAGAGGACCGGCTCGTCGGACCGGGCCCATGCTTCCAGGCACCGCAACTCGAAGAGACGCCGGCGCCGCTTCCAGCCCGGCCAAGGGCAGCCCACCACGGGTTTGGCAGCCTTCAGGCTCGCACCGAGGGTGGTTAGCGCACGGCCCATGGTGGCAACCGACACCCGCGCCAGGCCCTGGCGCTCCATCTCCAACGCGAGCAACTCCCGTGTCCACGTCGGGCGGCACCAGCCCACCTCTTCGGGAGTACCCGCCAGCACGCGGGGAGTACCCGCCAGCACGCGCGAGAGAATGGCGAGGAAGCGCTCATCCACCTTCACCTCGCCATTGGCCGCTCTGCGGTCCACCAGGGCTTTACGCCGTCCTGTCCGGTAGCGATTGACCGCAGAGACGACTGTGGAGGTGGCGCACGCCAGAGCACGCGCTACCTGCCTGCACGATTCGCCGCGCGACACTCCCACCACCGCCATGCACCGCCGCAGGGTGAGCGGGCAGCCGCTCCTTTCACCCCAACGGATGAGGGAGCGACGCTGCAGCCGCGAAAGACGGGGCCTACCTTTGTCCCTGGGCGGGGCCTTTCCGATTCCTGGTCTTCTGCGCACACAGAGCCGAACGGGATGTGCCCCTGCCTCTTCCTGTCGCCCCGCGCGCCCGCCCGCTCACCAACCGCGATCGAGAATCACGAGCGGTGGTTTACAACGGTGCTCGTGGATGTTGATCGTGCGAAGCAAGCAGCGCAGCCCTGAATCGGTGCGTCCCGGAGCACAGGAGCAAGGCAGTGCGCTCCGGAGCCCTCAAATTGGGACTATGGGCGCTCCACTGTCGATGGACTTGAGGCAACGCATCCTCGAGGCGTATCTGGCACACGAGGAAACGTGGGAAGAACTCGCCAAGCGGTTTCGGGTAGGGGGCGCGACGGTTGATCGGCTCGTCGGCCGCTGGAAGCGCACCCACTCCCTCGCTCCGTTGCGTCCTGGTCCGCGGCCCCACTACCGAATTCCGGATTCGCAACTCGCCAAGGTGAAGCGGCTGCTGGACGCCTGCCCCGACAGCACGACCCAGGAGATTGCGGATGCCTACGCCAAGGCGACAGGCGTACGGGTGAGCCGCCCTACCATGGGACGTGCCTTCCGGCGCCTGGGCTACACACGTAAAAAAACTACGCCGGCAAATACCTCCTGCCCTCCTCGGTGTTGCTTCCATAGGGAGGTGGCACCATGGGACGCACGACTGCCCACCCACCGGCGAGCAGGCAGGCGGGGTTGGAGAACCATCGACGGCGGTGCTCCGCGTGCGGAGGGCCCGCCCCAGCGGACTACCGGGCACGGCGGAACGTGGTGACGCTGGAGGCAGTGGTCGCCCTCAAGGTGCAGGTGCGAGTGTGCCACCGGAAGGGTTGCCCGTTGTACTTGAAGCCCGTGCGTGCCGAAGAAGAGGGCCGGTGGGCGCTGCCGGACCATGAGTTCGGCCTGGACGTCATCGCCCTGATTGGGGCACTGCGCTACCACGAGCATCGCAGCGTCCCGGAAATCCATGCAGTCCTTCGCGCACGGGGCGTCTCCATTTCCGAGCGCAGTGTCACCAACCAACTCGACCGGTACGATGAGCTGCTGGCACTGCGAATGACAGACAGCCGGCGACTGCAGCAGGTGACACGTCAACAGGGCCGGGTGGTGCTGGCCATGGACGGCTTGCAGCCCGAGGTGGGCCATGAGGTGTTGTGGGTGGTGCGCGACTGCCTCTCCGGCGAGGTGCTGGCAGCCCGTAGCTTGCTGGGCAGTGGTGAGGCGGAGTTGGCCCCGCTGCTTCTGGAGGTGAAAGCGGCGCTGGCGGTGCCCATTGCCGGAGTCGTCTCGGATGGCCAGCGCTCCATCCGCAACGCGGTGGCCTCGGCGCTGCCTGGGGTGCCTCACCAACTCTGCCACTTCCACTACCTGCGTGAGGCGGCCCGCCCCCTCTACGACGCGGACCGGCACGCCAAGAAGTTGCTGAAGAGTCATGTGCGAGGAGTGCGGGTTATCGAGCGCGCCGTCGAAGGGCGCCAGGACGCCCAAGCACAGGCCGTCCGCGGCTACTGCGCCGCGGTGCGCAGCGCCTTGACGGACGACAGGCGCCCGCCCCTGAAGCCCTCCGGTTTGGAGTTGCACCGGCGACTGCGAGCGATTGAAGCGAGTCTCCGCCGGGCAGAAAAAGGGGGGCGCGCACCAGAGAACTGAAGCGACTGCGCCTGCTATTGAGGCGCGGCCTGATGCAGACGGCGAGGATATGGCCACCACTGAAGGTGGCCTACCGGTGGGTAGAGCGTGTCGCCGAAATCCTCACCAATGCCTCCGGCCAGAAAGGCTGTCACGTCAAAAGGCGCATGGCCGGCCTTGTCGGCGCACTGGCGCATGCCATGCGACGCACCCACTCCCCCCACCGCGCGGCGCTGGCGCATTTCCTCCTGGAAACGCGTCGCTATTGGCCCGGCCTCTTCCATTGCTACGATGTACCCGGCCTGCCTCGCACGGACAATGACTTGGAGCACCTGTTTGGCAGTTGCCGCTACCACGAGCGCCGGGCCTCGGGCCGGCGCCGCGGAAGTGAGGGCCTGGTGGTGCGCGGACAGGTGCGAGTCGTCGCCGCAGTGGCGACCCGACTTGCCCCCACTGTCGGCGCGGAACTGGCCCCCAAAGACATCATTGCGTGGAGGAATCTGCGTGCCTCCCTTCGAAGACGGCAACACGCGCGAGTCTTGGGCCGTCGATTCCGGGCCAATCCGAACGCCTACCTCGCAGCGATTGAGCGGGAGCTCAGGAGAGCTTTGCCGGCGTAGAAAAAAAGTCACTCCTCGCCTCCGAGCGGCGGCTGGCGAAGAGTCGCCAGGCGCGAAGGCGGTACCTGGATAAGACCTCCGAGCTGAAGCCTTCGCATCTCCACTTCATCGATGAGACCGCCGCCACCCTCACGATGACTCGCCGCTATGCACGTGCTCACCGAGGGAGTCGAGCACGTGGCTACGTGCCCATGGGGCGTCGACAGGTCCTCACGATGATTGGGGACCTGACGCTCCAGGGGGTGGGGCCCGTGCTGACCTTCGAGGGGCCCACCAATCGCGAACGCTTCGAGACCTACGTCCGAGAGGGGCTACTTCCCGTCCTCAAGCCCGGCGACGTCGTTGTCTTGGACAACCTCAGCGCCCATCACCATCCCGCAGTCGAAACGCTCGTTCGCAGCCGCAAGGCCCATCTCCTCTTCCTGCCGCCCTACAGCCCTGACCTCAACCCCATTGAGTCGTGCTGGCTGAAGGTGAAGACGCGCCTGCGGGCCATCGGCGCGCGAACCCACGCGGCCCTCCTGCAGGCCATGCGCGAGGCGCTCTCGACCGTGCGGCCGCAGGATGCAGCCGCTTGGTTCGCCTACTGCGGCTACTCTCCTCAACCGCCGTGATCACCGTGCTAGATAGAACGCGACGGGAGGAAGTCCAGGGGGTAGGGGGGAGGCGGCCGGACTCTGGAGCCGCCCGTCAGGATGCATATCAGGGCAGGCGCTCTGTGGAGGCTGGCATCTATCGGTTCATGTGCCCCACAAGTGAACGGTTCGCAGCCTCGTTGACCACCCAGATCAACTCCTGCTTTGCGCGCGTAATCGCAACATATTCAATGTTGCATTCTTCCGTTCCGGACCGGCTGAACGTGTCCTTGAGGAGGAACACCCTCTCGCGCTCCAACCCCTTGGCCTTGTGAACGGAACTGCAAACAATGAGAGGTTGGGCGCCTTCGGCGGCATCGTCGAACAGGTTCTCGATACGGGCCTCCAGCTCCTTCGTCGTGAGGAGGTCCTCGCACAGGGCCACGAGCATTCCGGCCTGGTCTGCGATGCGCTCGATGACCGGCTCTGGGTCTTTCGCCGTCAAGCGAGCGCGTTTCGACTCACGGGCTTCCCAAGCGGCGAGCTTGGAGAGGAAGATCTCGATGGTCGTCCCACCAAGCTTCTTAACGATGGTCAGGAGGCTACCCCCGACGTCCTTCCCCTCCACCTTCGCCCGCTTGCCCCGCTTGAGGAGCTTGATGCACGTCGAGACGAGCGGCGCGTTCTTGCGGCTGAGGATGAAGCAGCCAGGGGTGGCCTCCTCCACTAGCTTCGATTCCGACATGTTGCGAACGATGCCCTCAGGGGCGGTATCTGCGGCCCTGTAATCGGGCACAAGCTGCTGGGCGAGGGCCACGACGTTCTTCGGACAGCGGTAGGTCGTCGTTAGGGGAAACTCGACCGCGTTCAACTCGCTCTTGAGCCGGTCAAGGCTCCTCGAGTCGGCACCACGAAAGCCGTAGATGGCCTGTCGGTCATCGCCCACCACCACCGTGCGCCCACCCTTGCGGACCAGCTTTTGGGCAAGCAAAAGCTGGGTCAGGTTCATGTCCTGCGCCTCGTCGATCACCACGAGGTCGTACTTCGCGTGGACCATCTTCATCGCCACGGGGACGAAGAGCATGTCGTCGAAGTCCACGGTGCCGTCGCGCTGCGTGGCAAGCCGCATGGCCTCATGGGCGCATCGGGCGACCTTCTCGGTGTCCCAACCGCTCTTGCGCCATTGCGCGTCGGGTTCGACGTCGAACTGAATCGCCAACTCGACCAAGTCGGCGACGGAGCCGAACGGTGCGATGTTTTTGCCATACGCAGCGAGCTTCCGGATGAGCTTGACCATCATCGGGTCTGGGCTCTGGGCCACGGCTGCCCGGCGGGCGAGAGCCAACCCCCGGTCCTTATCGAGCGCAGTACCCTTCCAGTACGTCTTCACCGCAGCGAAGCCGAGCCCATGCAGGGTCTTCGCCGTGGCGGCAGGGTTCTTCAGCTTCGTCACCAACTCGTCCGCAATGCGCTTATTGAACGCCGCAAGCACGATGGCCTTCTCGGGAGCGTGGCTGATGCCCTCCAGGATGGTGGTGGTCTTGCCCGTACCCGCCCTCGCGCGAACGACCGCGTTGCCCTCCCCCCTGGCAAAGAAATCGAAGATGGCATTCTGCTGAACCGACCATCTTGTGCCCTCATGAGTTCCCGAGGGTGGTGCCTGCGGCGGCTGCTTGCCCGATAGGGAATTAGGCACCGCTGGTGCTGCAGTTGGCGGCGGAGTCGGAGCGGGTAAGGGGGCGGCGGGGGGGACTGGCCTCCCGAGGCTCTTGTCGAGCTGTCCTTGGGCGTGACGCTGGGTCGACTCACCGGGGACGCGGGGGGCGGAAGCTCCGAGGTCGATAATCTGGCGCTCGCGCTTGACGGCTGGTTTGGGCGGCGATGGCGGAGGGTCGGGGCGCTTGAGAACGCCGTAGGCGCCCCAGATGACGAGCAACTGCACGACGATGAGCGGCGGCCAGAACAGGTTGATGACCGTCAACGCCGTCCAGACCAGCGCGGCCCCTTGCAAGTGCCTCGGTGAGATGCGGCGAACCAAGATCAACGTGACCACGATCGCCAACTGGTACCAGAGCATTGCCACCGGTCACTCCCGTCCCGTTTGCCATCTTGCGGCGGGGGAGGGTAGCACCGCGGGCACCCGCATCGTTACAGAACGGGGGAGGTAGAACTCACACGGCCGACCTCCTCTCCTTCATTCTTTTACAGAGCCCCGCGCCGAGTCCTCGTGCATAGGCATCCTCGCTAGCGGGGACGGATATTGAGAATAGGAAGGACAAAAGCCCTATTGGGCGTAGCGCGCGGGAGCAGAGCGGGAGGTGAGAGACGCTGACGGGTAGCCCATGAGCCGCACTTCGGGCCGGCGCAGAAGCCATTCATCGCCAGCAGACACACGCCAGCCCAGCCCAGCCGCCTTCCCAGGCGGGGCGCGGCAGGGGCCTGGCGCTCTTGGCTGGCTGTGGCGGCTTGAGCTTCAACACCACGCGCTCTGGGGCGGCCCTCGCGCAGGGGCCAGGTGCGCACTCGCCGTGGGCAACCCCTGGCGCTCCAGAATCGCTCTCACCTGGTGCGTCGGGCACTCTCGGCGGCGTGACGCGTGAGGAGTTGAAACAGCACCTGGACGCGCTAGGCCGCGAGTCCGTCACGCGCAGGCCGGGGCTCAAGACCGTGACCGACCTGTTCCGCCTCTACTGGTTGGCGCTCCAGCACAACCTGGTGGTGGAGGGCCCGGACCACGGGAATGTGGTGAGGCGCAGGTCATGGACCCGCTGGTGCCGCAGCCCGGTCCAATCCACTCGCGGCGTCCGCTGCTTCTTCGCTTCTACCTTTGCCGCTGGCTACGAAGGTCTCTGCGCTGAGCGGATAGACGTATCGGCGCCCTCAGCATGGTTGGCTTGATCAAGCCGAGACATCACCCCTGAGTGGTATGGGCGCGATACGCCATGTAGCGGAATGTTGCTCCCGTGCCCATCGCTCCCATGCCGTGCGCGGGTGATATCGCGCAGGTCCGACACCGTCAGTATCTGGTCAACGAGGTCATCGCTCCTTCGGATGTCCGGGAGCAACACACCCTCGTTCGTCTCACTTGTCTCGATGATGACGCACAGGGGCGCCCCCTGTCTGTCTTGTGGGAGCGTGAGCTCGCCGCTCGGGTCATCCGACCCGAACAGGGTGGCTTGGGAACGCCTGAGCGGTTCGACGAGCCCCGTCACTTCGCCGCGTATCTGCACGCGCTCAAGTGGAGCTCCGTCACGGCCACCGACGCCCGGCTCTTCCAGGCGCCGTTCCGCGCGGGCATCCACTTGATGAATCACCAGCTCACGCCTCTCAAGAAGGCGCTCGAGCTGCCTCGGGTGAATCTCTTCATCGCCGATGACGTAGGTCTCGGAAAGACCATTGAGGCTGGGCTGGTGTTGCAGGAACTCATCCTCCGCCAGCGCGTGGACCGCGTCCTCATCGTCTGCCCGGCGTCGGTGACGCTCCAGTGGCGCGATGAGATGGAGAAGCGCTTCGGTCTGCGCTTCGAAATCTTCAACAGCGAGTTCGTCTCCCGCCGCCGTCAGGAGCGCGGCTTCCAGGTCCCCGTCTGGGCCACGCACTCACGCTTCATCGTGTCGTACCAGACGCTGCGGCGCAGCGAGTACTTCGAGCCGCTGAAGACCCTCCTGGAGGAGAAGGGTCACCACAAGTCCCTGTTGGTGCTCGACGAGGCGCACGTCGTCGCGCCCGCATCGGCCAGCCGGTACGCCATCGACACGGAGACCACTCGCAGCATCCGCTCACTGGCGGAGCGCTTCGAGCACCGGCTCTTCCTCTCCGCTACGCCCCACAACGGCCACTCCAACAGCTTCTCCGCGCTGTTGGAGATGTTGGACCCACAGCGCTTCACGCGGGGCACCCGCGTCCGCGAATCACAGCTGGCTCCCGTCATGGTGCGCCGGCTCAAGGGCGACCTTCGCGCCCTGGGCAGTTCACAGCGCTACCCCGAGCGGCACGTGGTGGGCGTGCGGCTGACGCATGACTCGGGACGCTGGCACGCCGAGTGGCTCGCCCCGGACGGAAAGACTGTCGAGCAGTGTGTCGACCTGGGCGAAGCCTCCGCCCCGGAACTGGAACTGTCCCAGAAGCTCGCGCGCTACACGGAGCTCATGGCGCCCGGTACGAAGCAGGGGCGCCTGGTCTTCATCAACCTCCAGAAGCGCCTCCTCTCCAGCATCGAGGCATTCCACCGCACCCTCTCCGTTCACGCGGCGGCCTTCGGCGCGGGGGTGCTGGCTCCCGACGGCGGAGCACTCACCGGCGACACGGCTCCTGAGTCCGAGGAGCATGGCGAGACGGACGACGCACTCGAGCTGTCGTTCGCGGAGACCATCCGCGAGCACAGTCAGGACCTGTCCGCCAGCGTCCAGGCGCGCAAGCTCCTGGATGACATGCTCAAGCTGAGCGCCCGGCACCGCGCTGCCCAGGACGCGAAGCTGCGGGCCCTGCTCCACTGGATTCGCGAGCACCAATGCCCGCTCACCCGAGGCGCCGCGTGGAAGCCCCGCCGGGTCATCCTTTTTACCGAGTATGGCGACACGCTCCGCTACCTCAAGGAGCAGCTCACCGCTGCCTTCGAGGGGACCCAACGGGGTGATGAGCGCATCCTCACGCTGACGGGCGGCATCGATGACGTGAATCGCGCGGAGGTGCAGGCCGCCTTCAACGGCTCGATGGAGGAGTTCCCCGTGCGGGTCCTCCTCGCGACCGACGCCGCGCGCGAAGGCATCAATCTGCAAGGCCACTGCGCGGACCTCTTCCACATCGACGTTCCGTGGAATCCCTCACGCATGGAGCAGCGCAACGGCCGCATCGACCGTGCCTTGCAACCCGCGTCCGCCGTGCGCTGTGGCTACTTCGTCTACGGCCAGCGCGCCGAGGATGCGGTGCTCGACACCCTCGCGCGCAAGGTAGAGACCATCACGCGCGAGCTGGGCAGCCTGGGCTGCGTGCTGATGGACCAGATGCACGATGCCCTCGCCTCGGGCATCACGAAGAGCACGCTGGAGCGCCTCTCCCGCGCTGCGACCTCGACTCGCACGGAGGTGACGAAGCGGGAACTGGAGTCCCAGCGCACGCTCCAATCCCTGCGCAAGGAACTGGATGCGATTGGAGAGCTCCGCGAGCGCAGCGGCAAGGTGATGGACTTCAATCCCGTCCTGCTGCGCGATGCGCTGGACGTGGGGTTCGAGCTGGCCGGCGCGCGCCGGTTGGAGCGGGAGGCCATCACGGAAGAAGGCCGGACGCTGGAGGCCTGGAAGGTCCCCGCACTTCCCGCTTCGTGGAGCACGACCCTGGATTCCATTCGTCCGCGCCGGGAGCACGACGAGGCAGCGTGGGAGTGGCGCAAGCGCCCCCTGTCTCCCGTCGTCTTCGAAGCACCTCCGGGCGTTTCCAGCAAGCTCGTCCACCTGCACCTGTCCCATCCGCTCGTCCAGCGGGTGCTCCAGCGGTTCCTGGCGCAGGGGTTCTCCGCGAACGACCTGAGCCGTGTCACGGTGGTCCAGACCCAGCGCGACGCAGTGGCACGCGTCATCGTCTTCGGCCGGTTGTCGCTCTTTGGCGAGGGCGCCGCGCGGCTCCATGACGAGGTGGTCTCTGTTTCAGCAAGGTGGCTGGACGGCGGCGGCCGCGGGCACCTGAAGCCCTTCGCGGACGAAGCGGACCGCAAGGCGATCGACCAACTGGAGACCACGCTGGCGGAAGCGCCCGCGCTCTCCACGATACCGAAGGCTGTCCAGAAACGGCTGCTGGCCAGTGTCGAGTCCGACTTCTCGAAGCTCTGGCCCGCCATCAAGGAACAGGCCTCGGTGCGAGAGCAGGGGGCTCGCAAGAAGCTGGCGGCGCGGGGGGCGTCCGAAGCCAAGGCGCTGACACAGATTCTTCTGACGCAGCAGGAGGCCATCCAGGAGGCCCTGAGCGCGCAGCTCGAACTCTCGCTCGACGCCCGGGCGGAGCAGGACCAGTGGAGGAGGGACAAGGTGCACCTTGAACAGCGATTGACAGCGCTCGGAAGGGAACTCGTCGAACAACCTGAATCCTTGAAGGCCACCTACGCCGTGCGGGTCGCTCGCCTGGTGCCCGTGGGTATGGTCTACCTGTGGCCGGGGGCGCGCTGATGAACGGCGAGAACCTTGGCGGGGACGTCGAGCGTCGCTATCACCAGACATGGATGGGGATGGCGCAGCCCATCGAAGGACTGGTGGTCTCCATCCCGGTCCTCGAGGACGCGCAGTGCATGCAGCGCTTGCCGGTGTCCGCGCAGTCGCGGTTCGTCCTGCTGGCGGGCCGGGAGTCACCTCGCGTGACGGATGTCCCGCGCTTCCTCCGGGAGGTGCTGGGCTACACCGAGGATGATTTCACCACGGTGTTTCCGGAGGACCTCCAGCTCGATATCGCGGAGGGACAACAGACGATCAAGCCCACGCGGGGGCTGTCGCGACGAGGGCCTCCTCCCTCGAAGCCGGAAGGGTTGCCAGATGATTCCACGCCCATCAGCCGCGCCGCGGAAGGCTTCGCGCTCCTGACGTGGGAGCTGCCGGCCGGGTTGGACCTGGACAAGAAGGAAGACACCACGGGCGCGTGGTTCTACGAGCCCACCGCCAAGTTCGACCGCCTGCTGCGCGCGGCCCGTGTCCCCATCGGTCTGCTGTTCAACGGGGACTCCGTGCGCCTGGTCTATGCGCCCCACGGAGAGACGTCAGGGCACATCACCTTCCGGTTCAAGGACATCGTCACCGCCAGCGGTCGTCCGCTGTTCGACGCGATGGTGATGCTCCTGCACGCGCGCCGCTTCTTCGGCGTGCTGCCCGAGCATCAGCTTCCCGCGCTCCTGGAGCAGTCTCGCCGCCGGCAGGCGGATGTCACCGACGAACTGGCCGACCAGGTCCTGGACGCGCTCGGCATCCTTCTCACGGGTTTCGAGACGGCCGCCGAACGGGATGGCTCACGGGCCCTGGACGAGGCGCTCTCACGAGGTGAGGACCATGTCTACGGCGGGCTCCTCTCCACGCTCTTGCGGCTCGTCTTCATCCTCTACGCGGAGGACCAGGGCCTGCTTCCCGTGGGCCAGGCGCCCTACCGCGATGACCTGTCGGTGAAGGCACTTCACGCGCAACTCGTCGAGGACTCCAGCCAATACCCCGATTCGATGAACCGGCGCTTCGGTGCGTGGCCACGGTTGCTGGCGCTCTTCCGGTGCATCTACCTGGGAGCTTCGCACGACAAGCTGCGAATGCCGGCACGGCGCGGACAGCTCTTCGACCCTGACACGTTCCCCTTCCTGGGAAGCGCGAGTTCCGCCGATGCGGGCACGGAGGCGCGGGTTCCTCTCATTGATGACGAGACAGTCCTCCAGGTCCTGGAGCGGCTCATCTTCCTCAAGGGACAGCGACTGAGCTTCAAGTCGCTCGACGTGGAGCAGATCGGCTCCGTGTACGAGGGACTGATGGGCTTCCACGTGAAGCGCCTGACCGGTGCTGGAATCTGCCTCAAGCCCTCGAAGGTATGGGTCTGCGCGGACGATGTGCTGGCCCAGCCCGCGAAGCGGCGTGCTGCATGGCTGGAAGAGGAGGCGGGCCTCGACGCGAAGACGGTGAAAGCCCTGTCGAAGGCGCTGGAGCAGGCCTCCACGCAGCAGATGGTCCTGACCGCGCTGGAGTCGTACCGCGTGAAGGGGACCGAGATACGGCGAGCATCCCAGTTGGTACTCCAGCCTGGCGACGAGCGGCGACGGACCAGCAGTCACTACACGCCTCGAAGTCTGTCATCGCCCATCGTCCGCCGGGCTCTGGAGCCTTTGCTCAAGACGATGGGGCCGCAGCCCTCTTCAGAAAGGCTCCTCAACCTGAAGATCTGCGACCCGGCCATGGGGTCGGGTGCGTTCCTGGTGGAGTCCTGCCGCTTTCTCGCGGACCAGGTTGTCGCCGCCTGGACACGTGAGGGCGTGCTGAAGCGTGACAAGCACGAGGACGAGGTGATGCGGGCACGCCGGCTGGTGGCCCAGCGATGCCTGTACGGCGTGGACAAAAATCCATGGGCCGTGAAGCTCGCGAAGCTGTCGCTGTGGCTCGTGACGTTGGCGAAGACGGAGCCCTTCACATTCCTGGACCATGCGCTCAAGTGTGGGGATTCACTGGTCGGGCTCGACCTGGAGCAGCTTCAAGCGTTCCACTGGGACTCGACCCGCCAGAAGCAGTCGGAACTGCCCTGGGCGTTCATCAAGAAGGCACTGACGCGCTCCCTGGAAAAGCGCGAGGAGATCCTCCAACTCGCGCTCGACCTGGAAGGGCCGGCGCGCAAGCCGCTGCAGTTGGATCTGGATCCCGGCCGGGTGAAGGAGGGGCTTCTCCGCGACGCGGACGCGGCGTTGGAGGACATCAAGCGGATCGCCAATGCGTGCGTCGGGGCGTTCTTCGCCCATGGCTCGGACAAGGATCGGGAGAATGAGCGCGTCCGCCGGTTGGACCTGATTGGGGCGTGGCTGTCCAAGGCGAAGAATGGTGTTCCGCCTCCCATGCCGGCGGACATCGCGGCGTTCTCCGCGCCGTCATGGACGTTCCACTGGGCGCTGGAGTTCCCGGAGGTTTTCCACGGGAGCCGGCCGGATCCGCTCGACAACGAGCAGCCCAACAAGGCTGCATGGATCGATGGGTTCGTGGGGAACCCTCCGTTCGCGGGAAAGAACGCCATCATCGAGACGGGCGGAGAGAACTACCTCCCTTGGCTCCAGGCGGTTCATGAGGGGGCGCACGGCAATGCGGATCTCTCCGCGCACTTCTTCCGCCGTGCGTTCCATCTGCTGGGTGAACACGGCAGCTTCGGATTCATCGCCACCAACACCATCGCGCAGGGGGACACGAGGGCCACTGGACTGAAGCACTTGGTGGACCACGGCGGCCACCTCTACGACGCCGTGCGCTCCATGAGGTGGCCGGTGGCTGGCGCCAACGTCTCAGTGGCAGTCGTGCACTTGGCGAAGGGTCACGTCTCCGACATGAAACTGGAGCCTCGCCTGGATCGCCTGCCCGTGAAGTGCATCAACTCTCGGCTACGTGGCAAATCTGAACGCCCGGATCCAGTGGCGATTGGTGTCAATGCAGGAAAGAGCTTCGTTGGGACGTACGTCTTGGGAATGGGGTTCGTGCTCAGTCCTGAGCAGCGCTCGACTCTTGTCTCGAAGTCATCAAAGAACGCGGCGCGCATCTTTCGCTACGTGGGTGGCGAGGAACTCAACTCCGACCCGAGTCCCGAACTCGAAAGGCACGTCATCAACTTCGGACAAATGGAGTTGAAGGAGGCAGAGCTATGGCCTGACCTTCTACGCATCGTAAAGGACTTGGTTAGACCGGAGCGCATCAAGCTCAAGGACAATGCCGACGGCAAGAGGCGAAAAACATACTGGTGGCAGTATGGACGATACACTCCTGCCCTCTATGAAGCCCTCCGTCCCAGAACGCGCTGCCTTGCGAATTCTCGCGTGTCGAAGCACTTGATTTTCTCGTGGCAACCGTCGTCTGTTGTATTCAGCGAACAAGTCATTGTCGTTCCTGTAGAGCAGGACTGCTGGCTGACGGTGCTGCAATCGCGAGTGCACGAAGTCTGGGCCCGGCTTCTGTCGTCATCTCTCGAGGACCGCCTTCGTTATGCTCCTAGTGATTGCTTCGAGACCTTCCCCTTTCCTGACTTCGGGAATGCATCAGCGCTCGACCGCATCGGCGAGCGGCTCCATTTCGAGCGCAGCCAGTACATGCAGGCCAACAACATCGGCCTGACGACGACGTACAACCGGCTCAAGGACAAGTCGGTTACCGACGCTGCGACGCAGCGCCTGCGGGACCTGCACGTGGCCGTGGACCAGGCCGTCCTGGATGCCTACGGCTGGAAGGACATCCACGCCCCTCAGTACTGTGGCGCCACTCCCAAACAGCTCGAAACCTTCGAAGACGAAGTCCTCGACCGCCTCTTCGACCTGAACGCCCAGCGTGCCCACGAGGAAGCCCACCCCACCGTCCGCCGTCCCTCGAAGTCCCGCGCCCAGACCGCCTGAGCCTTCCCATGAATGTCCCTGACACGGGAGCGGTCCGCTCCCACCTCATTGATGCACTCGAAGCGGACCTCGTCGGTCCGTTCCACAAGCCTCCAGGCGCTCCTGTCTCGGACGCCCCGGAATCGCTCCGCAATCCGCCGTCCCGCTGGTACCTGACGGGATTCCTCGTCCCGCTCGACCAGGGTGTCATCGAGGATGACCCCGACGACGAGGAAGACGACCTGGCCGCGGGCAATGACGAGGACAACGAGGAAGCCTCCCGCCCCGACCCGACCGCCAAGAAGGTGCGCCGCCTGCCCGCGTCCATGGGCCTGTCCGTCTTCGTCCCCGTAGGCACGACCCAGCTCACCGCCCATGTCTGCTGGGCGGACTACCAGCGCATCGAAGCAGAGGGGCGCAAGCAGTGGCGCCGCACCTTCCACCAACGCAGCGTCACCCTGGCCCTGAACGACGCGGCTCTGCGGGAAGGCCTGTACCTCCAGGACAGCCGGGGCCTGCGCCTGGAAGGCCACGTGGAGAAGACACGCGAAGGCGAGCTCGCGGTCGCCATCTTCCTCGTCAACGCGCGCCCGCCCACCAGCACCGCCGTCGACCGGGACGAGGCCTATGCCTTCCAGACCCATCTCGCCCTGGAATGCGAGCGGGGCTTCGTCAGCCGACAGGATTCCAGCGACGCAAGGAGCGAGGACGACGACGACCGCGTCAACGACCTCCAGTTCCGCGACCGCCAGCGGTGGGCCGTGGGTCATGGCATCTCCGTGCGCGTCCCATCCACCTCCGTCCCCGTCGCCCGCGTGGAAACGGACTGGCTGCCACGCGTCGAGGTGCTCCCTGTCGAAGCGCGGCAGATTGACGAAGTCACGGTGGGCATGGAGCAGCTCGCCGCGTTCACGACACCCTCGGAGGCTGTAGCAGCCTTGCTCCCCCTCGTGCGGACCTACCGTGAATGGGTGGCCACCCAGGCCACTGTCGCTGTCGGCAGCGAACGCCGCGAGGAGACGCGGGATGAGCTCATCCGCAGGGCGCGACGCGCGGCGGACCGCATCGAGGAGGGCATCCAGCTCCTGGCTCGAGAACCTCTCGCCTTCGACGCCTTCCGCTGGATGAACAGCGTCATGGCCCAGTCGGAACGCAAGGTACGGCAGGGAGACGCGCCTCAATGGCGTCTCTTCCAGCTCGCCTTCATCCTGCTCAACCTTCCCTCCGTCGAGCACGAAGGCCACGCGGACCGTGAGCTCGTGGAACTCATCTTCTTCCCCACCGGCGGCGGAAAGACGCAGGCCTACCTGGGACTCATTGCCTTTACGCTGCTCCTGCGCCGCCTCCGGGGGCAGGCCCACCTCCACGGCGGCCTGGGCGTGGCCGTGCTACTGCGCTACACGCTGCGGCTGCTCACACTCGACCAACTCGGTCGCGCCTCGACACTCATCTGCGCGCTCGAAGTGCTCCGCCAGCAAGAGCCGAAACGCCTGGGAGCCGTGCGCTTCTCCATCGGACTGTGGGTCGGCCGCTCCGCGACCGCCAACACGCTGGAGCAGGCATCCACGCAAATCACCGAGTACAAGAACGACAACAGCGCCCGCGCGCAATCTCCGTTCCCGCTCGCTACCTGCCCCTGGTGCACCACGCCGTTCGAACGGGAGTGCTTCATCCTCCGGCCCTCCAAGTCCAGACCCGAGGAAGTGCTCGTCGGCTGCGCCAACATCGCGTGCGCCTTCAACCTGGGCCGCAACCCGGAAGGGCTCCCCGTCCTCTTCGTCGACGAGCAGATCTACCGCGAGCTGCCGTGCTTCCTCGTCGCCACCGTGGACAAGTTCGCCATGCTGCCGTGGCGTGGAGAGACGGGATTGCTCTTCGGTCGCGTCCTGGGGCGCACCGGGAAGCGCTTCGTCGGCCCGTGCAACGATGACGCGGACGTGAAGGCGGCGCTCGTGACGCTCCCGAAGGGGCTGCCTCCCCCGGAACTCATCGTGCAGGACGAGCTGCACCTCATCTCCGGCCCGCTGGGCTCCATGGTGGGCCTCTACGAAGGCGCCGTCTTGACGCTCGCGCCCCGGGCGAAGTTGGTGGCCTCCACCGCCACCGTCCGCCGCTCCCGGCAGCAGGTGAGTCGCCTCTATGGACGGGACGTCGCGCTCTTCCCTCCGCCAGGCGTGGATGCCTCCGAGACGTTCTTCGCCTCCGTGGGCAAGAAGGGCGCGCGCCAATACGTGGGCGTGGCGGCGCCCGGGCGGCCCATGAAGGCCATCCTGCTGCGCGTCTATGTCAGCCTGCTCGCCGCCGCCGCGCGCGGCGAGCAACTTCACGGCGCCGTGAGCGCGGACCCGTACCTGACGCTCGTCGGCTACTTCAACAGCCTGCGCGAACTGGGCGGCATGCGCCGGCTGGTCGAGGACGAGGTGCGCCGACTGGTGATGGACCGCGTCCGCCGTCGTCCAGAAGACTTCGGCAGAGCGGCCGAGCATCCCTGGTACCGAGGCAGGACCATCCGCGGCGAGCCCATCGAGCTGACCAGCCGGGAGAAGACCGCTGACATCAAGGCATCGAAGAGCCGCCTGGAGCTCACGCACGGTCAGCCCCAGAGCATCGACGTCGTGCTCGCCAGCAACATGATCTCCGTCGGCGTGGACATCGACCGGTTGGGACTCATGGTCGTGGCGGGACAGCCCAAGACGACCAGCGAGTACATCCAGGCGTCCAGCCGCGTGGGCCGCAAGATGAACAAGCCCGGCCTCGTGGTGACGTGCCTCAACGCGGCCAAGCCCCGCGACCGCAGCCACTACGAGCGCTTCGGGACGTACCACGAGTCGTTCTATCGCTTCGTCGAAGCCACCTCGGTGACACCCTTCTCGGCACCGGCGCTCGACCGGGGGCTCGCGGGCGTGGTGGTGGCGCTGGGCCGGCTGCTGGACACCGCCATGACCGCGCCCCTGGAGTGGAAGTCCCTGCAGGCGCACCGGGACGCGCTGGAGCATGCGCTCGAAACCCTGGCGAAGCGCGCTGGCCGAGGGCTGCCCAAGGAGGAGTCGGAGCGCGCCAGCGGCATCGTGATGCAGCGCGCGCGAAGCCTGCTCGACTCGTGGCGCAACATCATCGAGCAGGCGAAGAAGGACGCCGCCCAGCGCGCGTACTCGCCCTACGACCCGGAGGGAAAGGGGCTCAAGCCCCTGCTGCGCGGTTTCCTGGACCCCACCGACAACCTCACCCAGGACGAGCTCAAGTTCGAGGCGCCCACGTCCATGCGTGACGTGGAGTCCTCGGTGCACCTGTGGATTTCACGTCAACCCCTGGGCGGCTACCGCGCCCCGAAGGCAGCGACGGAGGAGGGAGCGCATGACGAACCGTAGGAAGTGGACCCGGGCCCGCTCGACGCGGCCGCCGGATGGGCGCGTGCGCCAGAGCCAGGTGGTCTCCACCTTCGGTCCGGGCAGCATGCTGGACCTCCTGAACGACGCAGTCCTCGTGGGCGGCCTGGACTTCTGGCGTCTCAAGGGCCAGGGCGAGGTGGTCAACGAGCCACGGCTGCTGGAGATCGTCGAACCGCTCTACCACCGCAACAAGTGGCCGCTCAGCAAGGAGGCCCCCTTCCGCAAGCCCCCCGCTGGGGATGAGCGAGAGCCGACAGAGTCCTGCGGCATCCAGGTGTATGAGTTTCCGCGCTGGTTTGTCTGCCAGAACTCCCACTGCCGCACGCTGGTGCGGGCCAACAGCTTGGAGCGCGTGAACCAGGAATACCGCCACCGCTGCGCGGGTGTGGACGCGAAGCCCGAGCGCTGCGTGCCGGTGCGCTTCGTCGCGGCCTGTCCGCGGGGGCACCTGTCGGACATCGACTGGACCTGGTGGATGCACGAGCGCAAGCCTTGCGACGCCCCACAGCTCAAGCTCGAGGAGGGCGTGAGCGGTGACTTCAGTGACATCGAGGTCGCGTGCTCGACGTGCGGCAAGCGCAGGCGCCTCATCGACATGACACACAAGGAGCAGCAGGACCCCTGCGCCGGGGAGCGGCCCTGGCTGGGATTGGAGGCGCGGGAGCGCTGCGGCGAGAAGCAGCGGCTGCTGGTCCGCACCGCCAGCAACGGCTATTTCGCGCAGACCACCAGTGCCATCACCATCCCTGAACCGGAGTCACTCCGGCGCAAGGTGCAGTCCGCGTGGAGCATCCTCCAGTCAGCCACCGCGGAGACCCTGCCGGCCTTCCGGACCATTGCCCAGGTGCAGGCGGCGCTCGGCTCCGCCTCCAACGCGGAGGTGCTGGCGGCCATCACGGCGGAGCGCAAGCACACGCCTGAAGCCGTCCCGGAGATCCGCACCGCGGAGTGGCTCCAGTTCCTCGCGCAGCCACAGGAGAAGCCTGGCGAGATGCCCCGGGACCGCACCGAGGTCTTCTGGGCCCGGCGCATCGCTCGACCCCAGGGACTGCCCTCGCTGGTCGAACGCGTGGTGCTGGCGCGACGGCTGCGGGAGGTCCAGGCCCAGGTCGGCTTCACGCGGCTGGAGCCCCTGTCGAAGGACCTCCAGGGCCGCTACGACCTGGACGTGGCGCTCGCGCCGATGTCGCTCCACCGGGACTGGGTACCCGTCACGGAGATGCAGGGCGAGGGCATGCTGCTGGTGCTCGACGAGCAGCAGGTGCATGCCTGGGAGATGTCCGAGCCCGTGCTGCGGCGCGAGGAGGTGCTCAGGGCTGGATATGAGCGCTGGAAGCAGGGCTCCGGTTCGAAGCTCCCCTTCCCGGGCGTGCGGCTCTACCTGCTCCATTCGCTGGCGCACCTGTTGATGACGGAGGTGGCGCTGGAGTGTGGCTATCCCGCGAGCTCCATCCGCGAGCGGCTCTACTGCGCGCCGCACAGCGACGCCGTCCCCATGGCGGGCATCCTGTTGATGACAGGCACCACGGGCGCGGAAGGCACGCTGGGCGGCCTGGTAGAGGAGGGCCGGCGACTGGGGCAGCACCTTGCCCGGGCGCTGGAGGACGCGCGCCTCTGCTCCAACGACCCCGTCTGCGCGCATCACGAACCCACGGGCCGTGACGACCGCGACCTGGAGGGTGCCGCGTGCCACGGGTGCCTCTTCCTCCCTGAGTGCTCTTGCGAGCGCTTCAACCAGTACCTCGATCGCGCGCTCGTCGTGCCCACGCTGGGCCACGAGGACGTCGCCTTCCTGAAGACGCCGTGGACCTGAGCGGCGTGGCGACGCTGGACTTGGAGCGGCTGAAGGCCGTGGTGGGCACGCGGCGGCTCGGGTTTCCGTTGTCCCGACTGGCGCTCCAGGGAGAGGGGCTGGAGCGGCTGACGGGGGAGGTCGCGGCGTTGAACGCGCTGGGACGGGAGGGAACGCTGGTGTTGCTGGACACGGTGCTCGTGGAGCGGCGCGCGGGTGCCCGGCGGCCAGAGTTGGTCTGGACGGGGCCGGAGACCCGCTGGAGCAGCGCTCGCGACACGGCGGTGGTGCTGGCGGACCTGTTCCACAAGGCCACGAGCACGGTACTGGTGGCCGGGTTCGCGTTCGACCACGCGGCGGACGTGTTGGGGCCGCTGCACGAAGCCCTCCAGCGAGGCGTGAGTTGCAGGCTCTATGCGAGCGCACCGGTGGCCTCGGCGTTCTTGCGGGAGCACTGGCCCTTCGGTCCGCCCTTTCCGGAGTGCCACGGCTTCTCACCCAGGAGGGGTGTCTTCGCCAGCCTGCATGCGAAATGAGTCGTGGTGGACGCACGGTGGGTCTTCGTGACGTCCGCGAACTTCACGAACCGAGGACAGACACGGAACATCGAAGTGGGCGTGCTGCTGGAGGACACGCACCTGGCCGCGGTGCTGGAGGCCCAGTTCTCCACGGGGGAGTGGTTCTCACGGGTCGCCTGATTCGGCATGGCGCCGGATAGAGTCCAGTGAATGCGTCCCGTGACGAGTCTCTGGGTGCGACAGTAGTTTTTTAGCGCGCCAACTCCATCGCGCCCGGCACGCCGCGCTCCGCGAGGTAGCTGGCCTCCACCCGCATGGCCAGGGGATGGAGGAGGGTGGTCCGCGCCAGGTGCGTGCGCACGCCCGGGACGAAGGTGCCCGCGCCGAACTGCGAGAAGGTGTGGTGTCGCCCGTCATCGGTGATGACGTTGTGACCGGCCTGGGCTCCGCCGTTGAAGCGCACCACGAGCCCCGCGCCGCGGCGGCGCACCAGCGAGTCGGTGAGCGTGCCCTTGCTGGCGTCTCCGAAGCCGAGGTCAACGACGAGGTGGGCTGTGCGGGAGGGACTCATGGGTGTGCATGAGGTGGGGACGGCCCACAGCATCGCACGGTGCATTCACAACCGCTCGCGTCCAGGGCCGCGTCGAACCTGGACGCTGCCCCTTTTGTGTTCGACGCCCGCCTGCCGCTACGGCTCGCCAGTCTGGGACAGCCGCTCCTGGACGACAGTGGCGCTTCCCGAGGGGATTTCAGTCCGCTGGGGGAAGCCGTGGGCGTCGAGCTCCACCTTCACGGACATCGGGCCCAGCTCCATCGTGGCGGCGCGGGCTCCCGCCTCCTCGCGGGGGCGGATGACCAGCTTCGTCGGTGCGGACGCGTCGGCGGGGGGCACCCACAGCAGGGCCTCGAGCGCGTCGCCCTGGCCCTTCAGCAGGCCCTCGCGGAGCCGCGCGGCGAGCCCCACCTCGCCGATGAGTTCGCCCCCGAACTGAGCCTGCACCTCCTTGGCGGCCACCTGACCCGAGACGCCGTAGCTCCCGTTCTGCTCCCGGCGCAGGCGCACATTCGCGGCGACCGTGTCGTTGACCCGCTTGGAATAGCTCTTGGCGACGAGCACTCCCGAGATGTCCGCCTGCTCCGTGATGTTGGTGTCCTGGAACTGGAGCTGGACCGGGGCCCCGGGACGCACCATCGTGGTGCTGACCTCAAGGATGCTCCCGCCCGCCTTGGAGCCGAAGAGCGCCGTGTACTGGAACCCGAGGGGTACGTCGCCCAGCCGCAACACCTGCACGTCGCTGTAGTAGGGCGCCACCGGCTGCTCCGGCGCCGTGGAGGTGAGGCCCGTGGCGATGGACTCGGTGACGTCGAGGAAGGTCTTCGTGTATCCCAGCTCGTTGTGGAAGCAGGTCTTGGGGAGCACGGGGGCCGCGTGGACCATCACCTTGATGCGACCCACCTGCACGGCCGGAGCGGCGCCTCGCGAGTAGTCACCTTCTAGGTACATGGCGGGGCTGCCCGTGAAGGACTTGACGTCCGTGGCGCGCACCCGCTCCACGGTGACGTCATCGAGGAGTGACTCGAGCAGGCTCCTCACCGCGGCGCCGGCATCGATGGCGCTCGTGTAGAAGAGACAGGTGACCGGCTCGGAGGTCCCAATCGGGAGGGTGAGGAGGGTCACCCCATTGGGGCGCTTCATCAGCTCCGGCGTACCCGCGGCCAGCACCTTGCCCCGGAAGAGGACTCCCTCGGCCTCCACGGGCTTGTGCGGCAATTGCGCGGTGATTTCCCGGGCGAGCGCTTCACGGACGGTGCGTGGCTCGGCGGGCGCTGACGCCGTGGGAGTGGGCTTGGATTCAGTGGATTCAGTGTGGTTCGCGGCGGGGCTGGTCGCACAGCCCGAGAGCAGAACGGCGGAAAGCAGGGTCAGTCTGGGGAGAGGCATGCGGCACCTGTCGCGGGGAGGTCGGACGTCCTGACGCTCTATTCGAAACGGGCGCCCGAGTCTGGTTGTGCCCGGGTGAAAACAGGCTCATGGGGTGCCAATGCCCGTGAGGTCCTTCCGCTCGCGACGCGGAAGAGGCTTCGAATCAGCGCAGGCGCCGGTGCCCCGAGTTGTCGTCGTTCGTGGGCAGGTGCTCGTCCTCCAACTCGGGCCGGGGGATGCCGTCCCGTCCCAGCGTCGCCGTGAAGGGCGTGAGCGCGCGGATGATGGCGCCCAGCCGCTGCCGCGACAGGTCCTGCTTCTTCAAGTGCGGGGCGAGCGCATCGAGGTCGGAGAACGCGCCCTCGCACAGCCCCACCAGCCCCGCCGCCACCTCCACGGTCTCGGTGGGGTCCTCCAGGCAGATGACGCGGTCGCCGAGCAGCTCCCGCCAGTCGCGCTCGCAGTTGCGCCGCCGCGCGAGGTCCGGGATGAGGACGAACGGCTCGTAGGTGAGCTGCAGCTCGTCCACCACCTGCTTCACCGGCAGGTACTGCTCCAGCGTGTCGCCGATGAGCTGCTTCACCTGCTTGCGCGAGACATAGCCGTAGGGCCGCTCGTCGCCCGTCATGAAGAAGTAGCCCCGGCGCCTGCGAGCATAGGAAGGACAGGCGCCCTCTTGGGCGTAGCGGGCGGGAGCAGGGCGGGAGGTGAGGGACGCTGACGGGGAGCCCATGAGCCGCACGCCGAGCCGGCGCAGAAGCCTTTCATCTCCAGCAGACACACGCCTGCCCAGCCCAGCCGCTTTCCCAAGAGGGGCGCGGCAGGTGCCTGGCTCTCTTGGCTGGCTGTGGCGGCTTGCGCCTCAACACCCCGCGGCCTGGGGTGGCCCTCGTGCCGGGGCCAACCACGCACAGGCCGTGGGCAAGCCCAGGTGCTCCAGAATCGCCCGCACCCCGGGGGCCCCCTTCACGTACGCCAGCTGATGCGCGAGCGCTACCGTCTTCCGGGCCCCAGCCAGGCGCGCCTCGAAGCGGGTCCGCGTGGCCGCGTCCGGGGCGCGCTCCACCAGGGCTTGGAGGATGCCGACCGTGGGCACCAGGAAGACACCCTTCTGGCGGATGAGCTCCAGGGCCGCGCGGTCCGCGTTGTGGCCATGCTCGATGGCGTCCGCGCCCGCGGCGAGTGCATTGCGGATGCCCTCAGGCGTCATCGCGTGGACGGCCACCTTGCGCTTCGCCTTGTGCGCCTCGTCGATGATGACGCGCAGTTCGTCGACGGTGAGCGTGGGCGTGGCCCAGTCCGCGTAGAACTTCAGCAGGTCCGCGCCCTGCCCCAATTGCTCACGTGCGGCGCGGCGGGCCTCCTTCACCCCGCTGACGAACTGCGCTCCCGTGGGCACGTCCTTCACGTCGGGAGAGGTGCCAAACGGGTGGTAGGCGCCCACCGCCGCGATGCCACGGGTGGCCACCAGCATGCGAGGCCCCTCCACGAGCCCCTGGCGGATGGCGTCGCGCAGGGCCACGTCGGCGAAGCCGCTGCCCTCGTTCTCCACGTCGCGCACGGTGGTGAAGCCGGCGCACAGCGTGGCCCGCGCATTCGCCGCGCCCTCCAGCGCGCGGGTGGCCTGGGACTTGGTGAACAGGGCCAGCTCGTAGCCGTTCGGCGTCTCCGACTCGCGCGCCATCAGGTGCGTGTGGCAGTCGATGAGCCCCGGCAGCACCGTGGACGTCCCCAGGTCCACCACCTCCGTACCCTCGGGGATTTGCAGCCCGGGGCCCACCTTCACGATGCGGTCACCCTCGATGAGGATGACCGGCTGGGCCACGTACTTGCCGCTCTTCACGTCGAGCATCCGCGCGGCGCGCACGGCGACGCGGCGGGGCGCCTCGGTGGACGCGGCGGGCTGGGCCGTGGCGACAGCTCCCAGGACGAGGGTGAGCAGGGACAACACAGGGGCAAGCCGCTTCACGAAGCCTCCGAAGGGAATCAGGAACGCGGCGCAGCGTCGCGTGCGGCGCGTTCAGGACACGACACACTCTCTCAGAACTCTGAGGGTTCAACGGCCGCGAGCCTCAGATCTTCGAGGAGCCATTCCGCTTCGGATTCGGGTAACACTTCGCGGTGCGACAGGGGCCGGCTGTCTCGTGACTCCATTGGGAGGAGGGAACCATGTCCTGGAAGCACCCTGGCTCACTCACGCTGCTCACGCTCTGCCTGGCCGCCTGTGGAAGCCCCGCGGCCAACGAGTCTCTCGACGCCGAGGGCACGGCACTCGGCACACCTGACGTGCAGCAGCCCGCGGGAGCGGCCCCGGAGCAGCCCGAGCCCCGCGGGCCGCGCACCCTCGTGGTGCCCAAGCACTACGACACCATCCAGGCCGCCATCGACGCCGCACAGCACGGGGACACGGTGTACGTCGCGCCGGGCGTCTACTCCGAGCACGTCGTCCTCAAGAGCGGCATCCGGCTCATCGGCGCGGGCGCGCCCATCACCCTCTGGGACGGCCTGGGCGAGCCCTTCAACCTCATCGACTACTCCGGCGCCAGCGACGTGGAGATCTCCGGCTTCACCTTCCGGAACGTGGGCTCCGACACGTGGTGCACGATGACGTCCGACCTGGACCGCTGGTGCGGCGGCAACTGGTACGCCTCCGCCATCTTCGCGGACGGCCATGACGCGACGACGTCCGCGCTCGTGACGAACAACATCTTCGAGGGCAACGGCACCGGGGTGCTGCTCTACTTCCACGCGCTCGCGGACGTGCGCCGCAACCTCTTCTGGAGGAATGACTACGCGCTCGCCTTCAACCACCTCCAGGACGCGGCGGTCGTCGAAGAGAACATCTTCTGGAAGAACACCTCGCTCGCCCTCGGCGTGCAGGCGGGCCAGGTCGACATCCGGCGCAACGTCATCGCCGGCTCGGCCGTGGGCCTCAGCCACATGTACGTGCAGACGGGGGACATCCGCTGCAACGTCTTCTTCCAGAATGACCAGCACGTCGCGGAGACCCACGCCGTCCCGCCGCGCGTCGTCCTAGGTGAGAACGGCAACGTGGTGCTGGAGCCGCTCTTCAGGGACGCCGACGTGGGCGACTTCCGCCTCCGCCCCGATTCGCCGCTGAAGCTCGCCGACTGCCTGGGTGACGTCGACGTCACCTTCGAGGGCCTGGGGCTCGTGGCCCCCTGAGACGAGGACGCCGCCAGCCCCACCCGGTTGGACTCACGGGGGCGCTGGCGGCGTGCGTGGAACGGAAGCTCCGTTCCGCCTCTCAGCCGTGCGTGGCCGGCCGGGGCTCGTCGGTGCGAGGCGGGTGCGGGCCCGACTCGGCATCCGGCTTCTTCCCCAGCCTGGCTCCCACCCGCGTCTTCATCCGGTCCGCGATGACGTAGAAGGCGGGCACCACCAGCAGGCTGAGCACGGTGGACACGGACAGGCCGCCGAGCACGGCGATGGACATGGGCGCGCGCGTCTCCGAGCCCGCGCCCAGCGCCAGCGCCGCCGGCACCGCCGCCATCATCGTCGCGGTGGACGTCATCAGGATGGGCCGCAGCCGCACCGGGCCCGCGCGCAGCATGGCCTGGAACGCATCCGCCCCGCGCTCCCGCTCCTGCAGCGCGTAGTCCACCAGGATGATGGAGTTCTTCTTCACGATGCCCATCAGCAGCAGCAGGCCAATCATGCTGAAGATGTTCAGCGTGCTGCCCGTGGCCAGCAGCGCGAAGGCCGCGCCCGCCACCGACAGCGGCAGAATGGTGAGCACCGTGACGGGGTGCAGGAACGAGTTGAACTGCGCCCCCAGCACCATGTACGCCACGACGTATAGGCGGGATAGAGGCGCTGTTGAGGGTGAGGGCTGGAGCGGAGGGGCCGAGGAGGGCCGCTGACGGGGCCGCCCGAGCGATGCTCCCGGCCGGTGGACAGACCGATTGAACCCCCTTGGGGTCCACGCCTGCCCAGGCCGCGCTCCCATCAGGTGCGAGGCAGGGGCCGCCGGCCTGGTGGCTGTCTTGCGCCTCAACACCCCGCGGCCTGGGGTGGCCCTCGTGCCGGGGCCAACCACGCACAGGCCGTGGGCAAGCCCAGGTGCTCCAGAATCGCCCGCACCCCGGGGGCCCACTTCACGTACGCCAAGACCCTTAAGCCTGCCTCCACACCTCACGCAGGCGAACACGTCAACATCGGACGACCTCCTCCGCAGCTCTGCCCAGTCCACGTAAGAGTTCACCGTGCCCTGTCGTGCCGGACTCCCTGGGGGGCGTGAAACCTCCAGGCCTCGTGAAATAACTGTGCACTGATTCCACGCCCCCGCTGCGATGGCACGAGGTCGTAGAGGGCGCGCGTATCCGCTTACGTCCGGCCTCACGCTCCCTCCGAGTTGACCGGCGAACGCATCGTCGAGAAGCGCGAACGCGAGCCCCTCCGACATGAGGGTGGCTTGGTGCGAGAGCCAGGCGACGTACCGCTCCGCATCAAGGGGATTCAGAGAGCTGATTCCGTGGTCCTCAAGCGCCGCGGCGCGTCTGTGCTCCCGGTCAGAGAGGTGACTCGGCAAAGGGCAGGGCGTCGTGCCGACACCGCTTCAGCTTCGGGTTTCTCGGCCTTTTCAAGCGAGGAGCCCCTACATCACGCCGCAACCTGGCATGGGCCGCAGGGCAGGCTTGCACCATGGGTGTTCGTTTGATACGCGAAATCCTGCCGGTTCCAGACGGTGTGGCGCGTGATTGTCGCCTCCGCTGCCGGTGCTCCATCCGAATGTTCGGAAAAGCTGGCGGGCTCGCTCGTGCTGCAAGGCGCGGCGTTCCCTTCACTTCGTTCGTCCGTGCTGTCCCCCTGGGGGCGGTGCGGGCGTCTTCTCCATTCGAGGACATGACATGACCATTTCCGTTCGATGCGTGCTGCGGCACCACTTCCGGCACTTCAACGCCCGGACCCTCGTGGATGCAGCGGACGCCTGGGCGGCGCACGCCGATGACGGTGGCAAGATGATGGTGACGCTCGCCGGTGCCATGAGCACGGCGGAGCTGGGGATCTCGCTCGCCGAGATGATCCGCCGCGACAAGGTCCACGCGATCACGACCACGGGCGCGAATCTGGAGGAGGACGTCTTCAACCTGGTGGCCCAGGAGCACTACGTGCGGGTGTCCGATCCCCGCAGCCTCACGGCGGAGCAGGAGGCCGAGTTGCGCGACAAGGGGCTCAATCGCGTGGCAGATACCTGCATCCCGGAAGAGGAGGCAATGCGCAAGGTCGAACGCCCCCTCCTCGAGCTCTGGCAGAGGGCGGAGCGGGACGGGCGCCGCCACTTTCCCCACGAGTACCTCTACGAGTTGCTCCTCTCCGGCGCGCTGGCCGGCTCGTATCAGGTGGATCCCCGTCATTCGTGGCTCCTGGCGGCTGCGGAGAAGCGCCTTCCGATCTTCGTACCGGGATGGGAGGACTCCACGCTGGGCAACGTGTTCGTCGCCAGCGTGATGCGCAAGGAGCTGGAAACCTGGAGTCCAATCCGCGGCGGCGCCGAGTACATGGCGGCCCTCGCCGACTGGTACCGGGAGACCTCCTCGTCCGCGAAGGTCGGCTTCTTTCAGATCGGCGGGGGGATCGCCGGCGACTTCCCGATTTGCGTGGTGCCGATGCTGCGCCTCGATTTGGAGGAGGAGGTCCCCTACTGGTCCTACTTCTGCCAGATCTCCGACAGCACGCCCTCGTTCGGCTCCTACAGCGGCGCACCGCCCAACGAGAAGATCACCTGGCACAAGGTCGACGTCGACACGCCCCGCTTCGTGATCGAGTCCGATGCGACGATCGTGGCGCCGCTGATCTTCTCGTACGTCCTCGACTGCTGGGGTATGCGCCAGAAGACGGGCTGAATGAGCGGCTCTGGAGACCCTGCCGACGTGGTGCTCCGGCTCGGGCTCCACAATCTCTCCGCCATCGACTCGGGCGTGCGGATCGGCTCCGCCGCCCGGGTGCTGCCCGCCAGCACCCGGGGCGCGATTCGCATGGGACACGGCCTGTCATGGCCGAGGTCGACCCCAAGGATGCGCGCATCGCGGAGCTCGCGCGTTAGGTCGAGGCGCTGACTCGGAGGCCCTTCCCCGCCTGCTGCGCACGGAAGGGGCCGCGCCAGATCAGCGCCTCAGTCCGCGGGCGAAGCGTACCCGCGCCGCCCACTCCGGGAAGTCGATGAAGGGGTTGCGGTTCTTCTGGATGGAGAAGATGGCCTGGTTCCGATGCAGCTCCCACTCGGAGGGGAGTTCTTGCTGGTGCCAGCGCAGCAGCGTCTCCAGCCGCTCCTCGGCGAGCTCCGCCGGGCTGTTGATGGCGTTGGGATAGCGGACAAGGAAGTAGAGCGTGGCGCGCGCGGCGGCTCCCTTCCCGGCGCCCGGCTCGAACCGGTTCTGCTCGGCCCGCCCGCAGTCTTGTTGGAAGGCTTCGGTGCTGGGGAACTCGAAGTAGGCATTGTTGCTGCGGAAGCTGTTGCAGCGCATCTCGCAGGCGAACAGGTGGTGCAGGTCTCCGCGCATCGGCTCCCTGGCATTGAACCAGGACTGGGGCACGACGTGCTCGCAGTTGTACGGCAGGGCGGACTCGAGCTGCTCCAGGAAGCCTTCGTCGAGACTCTCTGTAAGTGGCCGCTCCAGGAGCCGTAGCGCACGCTCCCTCTCCACCTCGAGGTCCCTCTGGAGGATCTCCTGGAGCGTGAAGGAGTGGCCCGCCGCCGAGTACAGCGAGCGGAGGAGGAGGTCCTTCTGGCGGTCCACCCATGGGTAGAGCCAGCGGCTCGGCTTGTAAGATGGGCGGACCGCATGCGTCCGTTCGAGGAGGCCGTGCAGGCCGTCATAGAACGCATCCTGGTCGGAGTCCGGCTGCACACCTTCGTAGTAGCGCTCCCGGTCCAGCGCGTCCGCCTCGGCGTCGTAATAGGGGAGGTCCCGCGTCCGCTGGGCTTCCGCGACAGCCTCCGCGACGTCGACCTGTGTCAGGCCCGGTGCCCCAGCCCCCACACCTCCCCCGGGTTGACCTGGCACTGGCGCGGGCACTGCCGGCCCGGGGACGAGCGCGGTCTGGCCATTCCCCGCCAGGGCGGGAACCCCCAGGCGGAGGGTGATGTGGAGCGGAATGGTGAGCGCCAAGGACTCGCCGCGCGGCGCCGGGACGAAGAGGACGGGAGACGGCGGAGGAGGCGAAGGCGGCACCGCCGGGGGGCCCTGGTTGTCCTTCCACGCGTTCGCCCATGGGAGCTGTCCTCCGACGTTCGCCTTCGTGAACAGCACCCCGGCATCGACCACGCGGGAGTCCCGGCTGAGGTCATGGGCGGACACCGCGTAGTTCGCTTCGAGGTACCGGCCCCCGAAGTGGAGCCCGAGCACCTTGCCCGAGCGCGCATCCAAGATGGCCGAGCCAGAGTTGCCTCCGAGCGTCGAGCTGTCGTGCGCGAGCGCCTCCACCATCCGGCCGAAGCTCGAGGTGCGCCGTGCGCCCATGATCTTGCCCGGCTGCAGGCGCTTGACCTGGTAGACGCCCCGGAAGATGCGGTGCTGGAGCGCGGCATCGTTGCGTGGGTCCTGCGCGGGATACCCGATGACGACGACGTCCTGCTCGCGCACCTCGTCCACGTGGCGCGAATCCAGGGAGAGGGGCCTCAGTTCATCAACCCCCTCTACCTCCATCAGCGCCATGTCCCAGTAGGGATGCATCATCAGGACACGCCGCACGCGGAAGGGCGCGGACGCGCTCGAGCCGCGCTCCCGCTTGAAGTCCACCTGCACGTTGTCGAGCCCCGGCTGGAACCGCAGCCCCCGCATCCCCAGCCCCAGCGTGAACAGCTCGGCAACGTGGCGATTGGTCATCAGCAGCCCGCGCCCGACTACGAAACCCGTTCCAACGTACGGCAGCGTCGGGTGCTCGGGAACCTCCACGCGTCCGATGGCGGGAATGGCCGCCTCGATGGGCTTGCGGAACTTCGCGTCATCCAGGGCGCTCCAGGGGGCCCCGGGGCGCAGGTAGCTGCCGTTGATGATGTCGATGACCGGTCTGTTCCGAGGCAGGACGATGGCCTCGAGCGCCCACAGCTCCTCTGGCCGTAGGGTGGACTCCAGACCCCGGGTCACCGCGTGGGCCGCCTTGATGGCATGCTCCAGGACCTCGGCACCTGGCTCGAGCGGGGCGCTGCTTTCCGTCGCCAGCGACTCGATTGTCTCGGCCGAGGGGGCGATCCGCTTCGCGTAGGTCAAGAGCCGCCGCTGCTTCTCCTGCTCGTTCACGCATCCTCTCCCAGGCCTGGCCACCTCATCGGTGGGCGCAAACCCCATGCATGCAGGCAAGGGAGGAGGGGACACCATCACCCTCCAGTGCGTGAGTTGCCCAGAAGCCCAGCGGTGTTGGTGGGGGACGGCTGGCCGGTGTTCTGCGGCGGGCACGCGGCCCTGGAGGAAGAGGGGCTGGGTCCGTGAGCGCGGGCGCTCTGTCTGTCTTCACCCGACCATAGGAGGGGCACTGTTCCAGGGCCACGCGACAGCGCCCCTCGGGCCCCCATCGCTGGCGGCGAAGAAGACGCGCCGACCTACCGCGAATGGAGACCGGGGAACTCTGGCCGCTCGCCTCTGTAAGCGGCTTGCAAGGTCTCCGTCGTGACCAAGGAGCCTCCGGCCCAGGCTGCCCACTCAAGTGACGGTGGAAGGCTGTTCGGAGCGCGTCGGACAGCCCTTCTCAAACCCAGTGTCACAACAAACAAGCCAGGGCGGGGCAGGCCCCGTCAGGGCTTCAGCCCCAGCAGGAACAGGTCGCGGACGCCAGAAGGCACGAGCGTCTTGGGCCCAACGTCGAGGGGGGCGATGAGGCCTCCCAGAAACACCGACGCCCCCGCTTCGTCAACCGACACGCGGTAGCGGTCAATGGCGGTCGACACATCCGGCGGGTGGGCCATGGGAAAGCCCCTCGTCCAGCGGGGATGTCCGTCGACCCGGTCGTACTTCGCGGCGAAGAGGTTGGTATCACTTCCAGGAACGCCGCAGAGCGGCCCGAGGCCGAGGTCATCTCCGTCCTCATACCTCCCAACGACCACCAGGTCGTCGCGGTGGTCCAACGAAATATCCAGCACCTCGCGACCGAGCTGCTTCGCCCAGCGCGCCTCGTTCGCACGGGTGAGCGCGACGACGAAGCCATCCTGCGAGTGCTGGGGGAAGAACGTCTGACCACCGAAGGAGAGCGGCGACATGAAGGTGCCGGTGAGGACCACGCGATTTCCGTGCACTCCCACGCTCTGTGCATAGCCAAGGGTGGTGTCCAACTGTCGCTGCCACAGCCGCGTCCCCGCCGGGGAGAACTTGTTCACGAAGGGAATGACATCCAGCGGCGGATACAGGTCCGTGATGATGGTTCCGGCCATGTAGAGGTTGTCGTCCTCGTCCGTGGCGACGCCGCCTGACTGACCGAAGTACGGCGATTCGACGTAGCTCCACTGGTAGCTGCCCGTTGGCGAGAACCGGAGGAGGACGGGCGCGCTGTCCGCAACGACGCCCTCGGTGTCGAAGTAGATGGCGCCTCGCAGCACACCGGTGACCGCGATGTTGCCATGGCTGTCCGTGAGCATCTTTCGCGCGCCGAAGAAGCTGAAGAACTCCAGCGGATAGGCGACAGACCAGACGTGGCGACCACTCGCGTCGAACGCAGCCAGGAACACGCCCGCCAGGAATTCACCAACGGTGAGCGGGCCCCCGCCCAGGTCGATGCTTCCTTCGAAGGTGCCGGTGACAAGCACGTGCCGCGCTCGGTTCGTCGCGAGCGCCCTCACCTGCGCGGGCACGGTCCGAGCCCACACCCGCTGACCATTGGGTCGGTACTTCGCAAGGATGGAGGCCCGCGTTGTGGACTTCCCCAGTGTCCCCTTCGCATCCGACAACTTGCCCTCGAAGGCCGCGGCGATGAAGAAGTTTCCGTCTCCATCATGTGCCACATCGGCTGCCACCTCCTCGCTCGGACCGGTGAGTCGCTGTGCCCACCGGGTCGCGCCAGACAATTCCCGAGGACTGGAGTCCGAGCTGTGCGCCTGTGCTGTGGTGGCTGGCACGACGTCCACGGGCGCTTCGTTCCCAGCGCCACATCCCAGGAACAGTACGGCGAGCACCGTGAGGCTCCATCGCATGAGCTGTCGCATGGCATTCTCCTCGCTGGCTTCGCGTCCTGGCCGTAGCCGTCCGCGATATGGGCTCATGCTGGCGCGGAACGAGGACTCGGGACAGGGACCTCTGGCTCCACGACTTTGCGCTGTCCTGTACGAAATGGATGGACCGCAGCGCTATCAATGACGCAACGGAAGAAGCAAACCGTGTCGGCTTAGAGCATGTACCAATGCGTCAGACTGGCCGCATCACGGAGGCGCGACCGGCCCCGGGGGCCGGCCCGGGATGTGCTCAAGCGCTCCGTGACGCGATGAGTGCGAGGTTGCGCGGGGACAGGCGCGGGTCGAAGAGCTGGAGGAGCTCGACCTGGAAGCCCGATTCCTCCAGGAGGATCGCGCGATCAAGCAGGAGCACGACCTCCAACGCCCTCGCGAAGCGGTCCCTCAGCAGATGGCAGAGCAAAAGGTCCCGTGTCTCGGCGCGAACGGACACCTCGAAGGCATTGAGCTCGGCGTCCGTCATGCGGGGATCGAGGCCCAGGCGCTCCAGGCGGTCGCGTGCGTAGACGGCGAAGCGTTCGGCGTAAAGCGCCCGGGGCGCGTCCCCTGCTCTCACGAAGCCGCGTTCGGGAAAGTGCCGCCTCGATAGGAGATCGAATGCGAAGCGCCACGCATACACCCGCTTCATCCGCGCGAATTCCACCTCGGTCTTGTGATGCCGTCCCCGCGTCGTCAACGCCAGCGCATGCGGGGTGAAGGGCAGCGGATGCTCGCTCCCGAAGCGGGAGACGGGGTAATCCCGCGGGACCTCCAGCTTGTCGTAGCAGCAGCCGATGTTCAGGACGAAGCCCGCCCCCTGGCTCTTGCGGATCTGCGTGAGGGCGAGCGGCCCGCAGGTGTGCAGACCGATCGAGGCCCGGTCCCGGCCGGAGAAGAGCGGATCGAGCTGTGTCTGGAGCCCGTCCTCGACGGAGGCCTGGATGAAACACAGCGTGTCCCCACCTGGGGGATGGGTTCTCGTCAACCACCGTCGGCCCTTGTCCTGCAACGCGGCGTCCCGATCGATGCTGTGGAAGGTCCACCCGAACGTTCGCGCACAGAGGCGGGCGAGATGTCCCATGCCGCCGCCAATATCGACCGCCTCGTGGATGAAGCGCGTTCTCGGCGCGAGCAGGGCGAGCACCCGCTCGAGCTCGTGGGTCTTCTTGGCGCTGAGGCCCTGCGTCTCCGCGACAGTCAGTGCGTGAAGGCCCTCGTGCCATGGCAGCGCCGTCAGTTCCTGGAGCGCGCCCAGGAGTGCGCTCAGGGCCGGAGGCGGGACGCCCGAGAGCGCCCCCTGGTCCAGCCGCTGCTCGCCCGCTTCATCGAGCGACCGGGCATAGGCCAGCCAGTCCTCGGGATAGGCGGCGCCGGACCCGGGCCAGCCCTGGAGGATGGAGCGGGACCAGAGCGGGGACCAGGGCCGGAGTTGGTGCGTGAGCGCTTCGAGTCGCGCCTGGAAGTCCATGTCGACGCATCCTATGCGCCGCTGCTCCGCCGGTTGGGGATGACGGTGCCGATGTCCCAGGACCTGGCGGCGATTCAATCATCTCGTACTTCCCCCGTCAGCGGTCCTTCGCCGTCAACAGCGCCTCGAATTCTCCGAGGCGCCACCACCCCCGGAGGCATCACGGATTGAGGATGTGGACCTCGACGGCCAGTGGCGCATTTCGGTGGATGGCGACCAGGTCCTGCCCGCTCCCGAACAGCTCGAGGCCAAACAGGCTCGGGTCATCCCATCGGACCCTCTCGAACGTCCAATCCCAGTTCGCGGGATGCAGTGCGGTGCCCGTCTGCGACACGAAGCTGGAGAAGCCGCTCGCCCCGGACACGGCATTGGAGCCGCGACGACTGGGCGGCAGGTCAGGCCATCTCGCGACGCTTGCGCGCCCAGGTCTCGAAGCTCATGGGCGAAAGGCCATAGGACCGCGCGATCTCGGGCCGCGCCAGCACCGGGGCGACGTTCATGTACGTCAGGCCTTGCGCCACGCCAGGATGCAGGCCGGCTGCGACGGCCTCCTCGACCGTGCTGACCTGGACGATGTACTCCTTGCCGTCGAGGCGCGAGAGGACCTCGGCGATCTGAGGAAGCGTGAGCAGGTCACTCGCGAGCTGCAGCGTCACTCCGTTGAACGTCGCGGGATTGTTGAGCGCCGCCGCGGCCGCCTTGCCGATGTCCTCTGGCGCGACCAACGCGATGGTTTGATCGGTTCTGATCACCGTGAGCAACCGGCGCCCGTCGACGAAGCCAGCCGGATCCAACATCGGATGATCCATGAAGGTGGCGGGCAGGATGAGGGTCCAGTGCTTGAATCCCGCGCTGCGGACGAGGTCGCAGGTGGCAAGCTTGTTCTCCCAGTACGTCTCGTGCGACTTCCAGCGCCCCTCCGCCCAGCCCTCGACGTTGCGGTGGTCGCCGACACCGGAGGTCGCGGTGTGCACGAACGTTTCGACACCTTCGGCAAGCGCGGCCTCGACGAGGTTCCTCCCTTGCTGGAGTTCCTTGCTGTAGTCGACGCCGGTCGTGGAGATGATGGGGGACTGCATCGAGAAGACCGCCCGTGCCCCAGCGCAGGCCGCGCGCAACGAAGCCGGATCGTCGAGGTCCCCGACGACCACCTCGGCGCCAGCCGCCGCGAGGGCCTTCGCGTTTGGCTCCTTGGGATTGCGCACCATCACACGCACCGGGGTGCTGCCTTCGGCCAGCAGCGCCCGGGCGGTGGCGCCGCCCTGACGCCCCGTGGCAGCGGTGACGAGAACGCATTCGTTGCTGCTCATGGACCGCTCCTTTGTAAGTGGGGGACCCCACCGTTTATTCTCGTGGTTAGATATGGAGGGGGACCCCATTTGTCAACGCGGGTTCTCGTGAGGAGGCGGTCGCGGTGGAGCATGTGAAGCCGTTGCGAGCGGACGGGCGGCGCAACCGGGAGCGGATTGTCGCGGTCGCCGCGGAACTGGTCGGCAGGGATGGTGCGCAGGTGTCGCTCGAGGAGATCGCTCGGCGGGCGGGGGTAGGCTCGGCGACCCTGCACCGGCACTTTCCCTCGCGGCAGTCGCTGTTGGAGGCGGTATTCCGCGATGGCGTCGCGCAACTCTGTGCGCGGGCATCCTCGCAACCGGGAGAGGATCCCGCCGCCGAGTTGGCCGTCTGGCTCGAGGACTTGACGATCTACACGGCGACCCACCGCGGGCTTGCCGCAGCGCTGTTGACCGGCCCGGATGGCCTTACGGCTGAGGAGGTCTGCTCCACCGACAAGCTGCTCGATGTGTTGAGCGTTCTGGTGGCGCGGGCGTCATCGGCAGGCGCGATTCATGCTCGTGCCACGACGGAGGACCTGCTGATGCTGGCGAACGCGATTGCCGTCGCCAACGAAGACGATCCGCTCACTGCGAGCCGGGTGCTGCGCCTCGCGCTCACCGGCATCCGGCCGTGAAGGCAGGGAGCGCGGCGGTCTGGTCTCCCGCTTGAGGACGCCCTTCTCGGGGACGCCGGAGTGATTCTGTCGGCGGGTGGACAGGCCGCGTTGCCTTTTGGGGGGACACGCGGCCCTGTCCGCGCTCCCAGGCGGTGCGCGGCAGGAGCCTGGCTCGCTTGGCTGGGATAGCTCGAGCCTCAACACCACGCGGCCTGGGGCCAGCTCATCGAAGCGCGCGCAGAGTGAAAGGTCAGACGGTTGCGGCCTTGCGTGGCTTCTTCGGCCACGCAGGGCGCTCTGCTCGCGGACCTACCTGACGGGGATCAGGTGACTTCGCGCGTCAGCTTGGAGTCCCACGGGCACCAGTGACCGCCCGGGAGGAATGCACCGCCCGCCTCGTCGAGGTGGTCTTCCACATACGTCATGTTGGCATCGCAGACCTCGATGGCCATCGAGAAGAAGCGGATGGTGCTCGGGTCCAGGTGGAAGGAGAACTTCGGGTTGTAGGCCGCGGCCCGCTTGATGATTCGTCCGTGGACGTGGACTTCGTTCCGCTCCTCGCCAGAGAGAATCTTCCGTGCATGTGCAATCGTCTTCTCGTCAGCCAACTCGATGATGAACTCCAAGTTGGGCTGGGAGTGCTGCGTGAAGGCGAATCGTACCGTGTTTGCCATTGCAAGGCTCCTTGGGTAAGGGGGCCCCATATAGGCGATTGTCCTCACTCGCTTGTATCACCTGCCGGTAGCGGTGGTGTGTCTTGAATGCGGCATCGTGAGGTGTGTCATCTGAGGCAGTCGCATGGGGCGGGGTGTCAGCCTCGCGAGAAGGAGTTCGTGCTCGCGGCGTTGCGCTCCACCCTGGCGGCGAAGGCTCCGCGCTGCGATGGAGTGGGAGCGCCCGAGGCCTGGGCCGGGTTGGGGCGGCCTCCGAGAACCGGCAGGCCGCCTGCGCGATGGGTTGGCGAGGCGTCAGTGACTCGCGACCCGCGGCTTTGGCACGGGCAATACCCAGATCTCCCGGCCGAGTTGCCCATCCAGTGCCGTGAAGTAGATGAAGTTGCCCGCGCGCAGCAGGTCCTGCGGATAGGAAGAGGCGGGGCCCGGGACGATGTCCTGCAGGAGCTTGGTGCCGCTCGGCTGTCCGTTGCTCACCCAAAGCTCGTGGCCGTGCGCTTCATCGAAGGCGTAGAAGACGACGCGGTCGTCATCGGTGGGGACCGGCGTGGGCGGTCGGAGGTCCGGAGAGACGATGAGTGGCTGGTACAGCAGCTTCGTTCCCTGGGGGGTGGCATCGGTCCGCCACAGCTGGACGTCGAAGGGGGCGGGGCTGCCGATGTCGTAGAAGAGCGTGAAGTAGAGTTTTCTCTCGGTCGCCGTGGACGTGGCGACGAAGATGAAGAAATCGAAGGGAAGGTCGGCGTAGGGGTTGGGGATGCTCGCGACGAGATTCGAGCGCGGGTGGCAGGAGGGGTCCGGGTCGAGCTTGCGAATCTCCGTCACCGTGAAGCCCGGTGTGAAGGTGGCGAAGTAGAGGCGCTCCTTGAACAGGGCGAAGATTTGCGCTTCCGAGCCCTGGGGGCCGGGAACGGTGTCCTCGACCAGCTCCGTGCCCTTGGCCGTGCCATCGCTGCGCCACACTTCACGGCCGTGCACGCCGTCGTCCGCGGAGAAGTAGAGCACCCCCTCCGCTTGCGTCAGGCTCCGGGGGAACGAGGAGGCTGCACCCGGGTTGATGTCCTTGACGAGGCGGGTTCCGGAGGCGCTGCCGTCACTCACCCAGAGCTCCACTCCGGTGTCGGGCACCCCGAGGCTCATGAAGAGGCGGTTGCCCACGCTCGCCAGGTCAAAGGGCCCGTTCACGGTGTCCCTCGGTCCCAGGTTCTTCACGCGCACCGTGCCGGCCGAGGTGCCATCACTGCGCCACAGCTCCAGGTTCTCGGCGGCGATGAGGGTGGGCCGGACCGACCGGAAGAAGTAGAGCTTGTTGCCCACCGCGATGAAGTCCGCCAGGGAGGCGGTGCCGCCCTCCGGGGCGAGGTCCTTCACCTGACGCGTGCCCGCAGTGGTGCCATCACTCACCCACAGCTCCGCGCCGTGTTCCATGAATCCTTCGGTGAAGAAGAGCTGCTGGCCGACGACGGTCAGCCGTCCGGGAGAATCGTCCAGGTGCTTCACGGGGACAGTGCTCGCTGTCGTGCCCGCGCTCCGCCACAGCGCGCCCTGGTCCGCCTCGAAGTCGAAGGCCGAGAAGAAGAGCTTGCCGCGGAAGGACACCAGATCCGTTGGCGACGGGCCACCCAGCGGGTCCGGGAATGGCCCCGGGGGAGGCGGGTAGATGTCCTTCAACAGCGTGGCGGGCCCCAACTTCGGGAGTGGGGCATCCCAATGCGCGGTGGCCTCCTCGGGGACGTGTTCCTCGGAGAGCGATGCCTCTGGAAGAGGCCCACCGCATCCCGCGGTTGCCAGACAGACCCATGCCACTTGCCACCATGCACGCATGATTTCCCCTCGTTCTCGGGTGGGCGACAGCCCCGATGGCGATAAGTCCGGAGCAGAGCCGCGGCCAGGGGGAGCGCCGGGTTCCTGGTCGCAAATCTTCAGCAGGTCCAGTCGCGCTCACTTCCATCGCCTCGTGATGCTTCGTTGATGGATGAGAACGCGACGCAGGCTCCCGCATGCGGGCGACGGCTCCCGCGAGCATGTGTCCTTTGGACGGTGCGGTGCTCTCGGCCCGGACTACCGCGTCGTGGAGCTGGGCTTCCTCGCGCCGCAGGCCACGTTCACCGGGGGGGCGCTGGACTCGCTAGCCCGATGGCCGAGTACGTCATTCCCTGGCGCACACGGTTGCCTGCCTCCCCGGGGCCGGGCTTGCGCGGGCGAATCGCTTCCCCTGGACACCGCCCGTGCGTATCACTGGCCTTCGTGCGTACGCCCATCGACCGATACCTGCCGCCGCGCCCCGACACTTCCTCCGCCGTCACGCCCCAGCGTGGGCGGGTGGTGGTCATCGCGCCCACGCGCGCCGCGTGCGAAACCATCGAGCTGGCGCTCGGGTTGGAGCTGCGCACGTATCTGGAGGAGCACCACGGCGAGCGCCTCCGAGAGCTGGCCCGGAGCGGGCAGGGGTTTGGCATCGTCGCGGGCACTGGCACGGGCAAGACGCTCGCCATCCGCCCCATCGCGGAGGAGCTCGTGGGCCGGCGGCCCCTGCGGGTGGCGGTGGTCAACCGCGAGCGGGAGGCCACCGCGGAGGCGCCGCTCGCGGACGTGGTCATCGTCACCACCGGCATCGCGCGGCGCTGGTTCCAGGGCGGCGCCATCCGGCGCGAGGACACGCTCATCGTGGATGAGATCCACCAGACCTCCGCCGAACTGGAGCTGTGCCTGGCCCTGGGCAAGCGCGTGGGTTGCCGCTTCATCTGGCTGTCCGCCACCGTGGACCCGGCCTTCTACGCGCGCTACCTGGACAGCGCGGACGTGCTCCAGGTGTCCTCCTTCGACCCGAGGAAGGCGGCCCGGGTGGAGGTGGAGCGTCGTCAGCCGCTGTCCTTCCTCGACGAGGACTTCCTGCGGGACGTGCAGCAGCAGGGGCGCGGCGTGGGCGTGTTCCTGGCCACGCGCGCGGGCGTGGAGGAGGCGGCGGCCCACGTCCGCGCGAACGCGCCGGAGCTCCACGCGGCGCACTACCACGGCGGCGAACCGCTGCGCGCCATCCGTCCCTTCCTGGAGGGCACGGCGCCCCGGCCCTTCGTCCTCGCGATGACGGCGGCGGGGCAGAGCGCGCTCAACGTGCCAGGGCTGGACACGGTCGTCATCGACGACATGCGCTTCACGAACCTGGTCGAGCGCGGCCGCAACGTCCTCACCCGCGTGCACCTGGGCAACAACGAGCTCTTGCAGATGGCGGGGCGCGTGCACGGGCGGGTGGAGGGCGGGCGTGTCTTCATCATGAGCGACCGGCCGCTGCACTTCGCCTCGCTGCGGCCCACCGAACCCGAGTTCCAACTCGCGGGCGAGCCGGAGCGGGTGGCGCTCACCGCCGCGGCCCTGGGCGTGCGGGCGGATGAGTTGGACCTGCCCGTGCCGCTGGACCGCAATGCCTATCGCCGGGCGCTCGCGAAGTTGCAGGCGCGCAACATCGTGGACGCGGAAGGACGGCTGTCCGACTACGGCCGCGCGGTGGAGGCCCTGCCGGTGGAGCGTCCGTGGGCGGAGCTCATCGTCAACGCGGAGGACGCGCTGCTGCCGTTGCTCGCGGTGTGCAGCTCGGTGGAGTCGCTGCACCGGATGACGCGCGAGGAGCGGAACCTGGACGGGCTGCTCGTGCCCGGCAGCGACCACCTGACCGCGTACAACCTCTACGCCGAAGCCTTCCGTGAAGCGGGCACGGTGGGGGAGGTGCAGGGGCTGCCGCGCCACGTCTTCCATGCGGAGAAGCTCGCGGCCTGGGCGGAGGTGCGTGGGGTGCTGGTGAAGGCCCTGGAGGACGCGGCGCTCGCGATGGCGAGCGTGTACCGGAGCGTGGGGCTGGCGCTGCCCGCGCGCATGCCCTTCGCGAACCCGCGCGTCTCCCAGCGCTTCTGCGACCTGCTCGCACGCTTCATGCCCTTCGACCTGGTCATCGACGAGCGCACCGCCTGGGGCGAGGTCGCGCGCGTGTCGAAGACGAGCGTGTGTGGCAACCTGGGCGCGGTGGCGGGCACGCTGCGCTACTTCGCCGGCCGCAACGGCGACTCACAGGCCGGCATCGAAGGCACCCAGTTACCCCAGGCCCTGCTGCGCCGCTACGCACGCCGTCACTCGGCGGCGCCGGTGTACGACATGCGCTTCCGCTCGGTCGTGCTCGAAACGCGGGTGGACTACTTTGGCTTCGAGCTTGAACGGGAAGTGGAGGTGCTGCGCGCCTGGGGGCCGGAGCTCGCCAAGGCGGCCCGGCACGCGCTCGCCGAGGCGCTGGCGCAGGGCGAGGTACCCCATCCCGCGGTGGACCGTCACCGGGTCGCCATCGACGAGGTGCGCGAGCTGTGGCGACGCTCGGGAGGGACCACCGCGCCGCTGGGGTTGCCGGAGCTGACCGCGCTCTACGAGGCGCAACTGGAGGGGGTGGACACGCTCGACGACTTCAAGGCGCGCCCGCTGCGGCTCGAACTGGACGCGCTGGTGCCGCCCGCGACGCGCCAGGCGCTCCTGTCGCTCCCGGACGCCGTGGTGGTGCGCGAGCAGGAGGTGCCGCTCGAGTACGACGTGGAGATGCTGTCGGACGGAGCCCAGCGAGGCGTGGCGCGGCTGCACCTGCCGGAGAAGCTCGCGCGCACGCTGGTGGAGGAGGAGCTGCCGCTGCTCGACCGCCCCCAGCGCTTCAGCGTGGCCCGGGGCCGGCGGGGCGTGCTCGAGGCTCGCTCGCTCCTCGAACTCCAGGAGCTGCTCGACCGGCCCTGGATGCCGGACGAGATCGCCGAGGCCACCCGTGAGCGTCCACTCCCGCGACAGGACCGGGAGCGCGGCGCCCCCAGGCCTGGGGGGCACCGGGGCCATCACGGCAAGGCACCCAGGGATGGAAGACGGAAGGGCGGCGGCGGGCGGCGGCGCTGACCTGACGCACGGGCAGGGCGCTCACCACGCATGGCGGTCCGGCCAGCTCCGGACGGGGGATATCGCTCGTCGAGCACCTCATGGGTGAAGCGCATCTCGATGCCCTTCGGCTTGACGACGACATGGGCCGAGTCACTCACCCGCTCGCTGTCGGAACGCACCAGGCGTCACGCCCACGCTTCGCTTGAAGGCCTTGCCGAAGGAACTCTCCGTCTCGTAGCCCACGGCGCGCGCCACCTCCGCCATCGACCGGTGCCGCTCGCGCATCAGCCCCATGGCGCGATGCATCCGCCACTGGGTGAGGTACGCCAGCGGCGCTTCGCCCACCAGGGAGCGGAAGCGCTCCGCGAACACGGAGCGGGACATGCTGGCGATTCGAGCGAGTCCCTCCAGTGTCCACGGCGCTTCCGGCTTCTCGTGCATTCGCTGCAACACCGCGCCGATGCGCGGGTCCACCAGGGCGCGCAGCCAGCCGTTCTCGCCGGAGGACGACGCCATGTGCGCTCGGAGCGCCTGCACGAAGAGCACGTCTGCGAGCCGGCTGACCACCGTCTCGTAGCCTGGCTGCTTCGCCTCGACTTCAGCGGCCACGAAGCGCAGCGTGGGCTCCAGCCAGCGCGGCGTCGTCTCCGCGTCGCCCTTCACGTGCAGCAGCGTGGGTAGGTGCCTGACGAGCGGGCTGTGCGTCTCGCCCTCGAACGTGAACGAGCCCACCACCAGCGTCACCGCGGCGCCCCCTCCGCCGTAGTGGAGAATGCCCCCGCATCGCATAGGGCCGCGCGTCGCGTACACCTCCGCGATGGGGAGCGCCCGCGTGCCCTTCCTGTCTCGAAGCGCGAAGCGCACGCCCGCGGGGATGAACACGAAGTCTCCGCCCGCGAGGGACAGCTCCTGGTCGTCCGTGGACAGCAGGCAGTTGCCTCGCATCACCGCGTAGAAGAGCGGGAACGGGCACCCGTCGACGCGCATGCCCCATGGCGCGGTCATCTCGTAGCGGGCGTCCACGCGGCTTCGCAGCCGCACGCCGCGCAGCGCATCCGCGAGGACGTCCAGTCCCGGCAGCTGGGCTCCGGACGATTGGACGAGAGAAACGGACTTCTGGCGCATGTTCGTCCTTTCCACGAAGACTATAGGTTCAGGCGCATCCTCACAGGAGACACAGCGCCATGAAAGCCATCCAACTGCGTGAGTTCGGCGGCCCCGAGCAACTTCGTCTCGAAGAAGTGCCCATTCCGACGCCGGGCGACCACGAGGTCCGCCTCCGGGTCCATGTCGCCGGGCTCAACTTCACCGACCTGGGGCAGCGGGAGGGACGGCTGCTCGGCACGCCTCCACTGCCCTTCATTCCCGGGCTGGAGGCAGCGGGCGTCATCGACGCAGTGGGCAGCGCCGTCCAGGGCCTCGCGTCGGGGATGCGGGTCGTCGCGCTCCTGCCGAACCAGGGGGCCTTCGCGGAGTACGCGCTCGCACCCGCGTCGGCGCTGCTCCCGATTCCAGCGGCCGTGTCCTTCGAGCAGGCGGTGGCCCTGCCCTCGCAGGCGCCCACGGCTCTGCTCGGCCTGCGCGTGGGCGCGCGCCTCCAGGCGGGAGAGTCCGTCTTCATTCCCTCCGCTGCGGGCGGGGTGGGCACGCTGCTCGTGCAACTCGCCAGGACGCTGGGGGCCTCGCGGGTCATCGGCGGCGCGAGCAGCGAGCCCAAGCGCGCCCTCGTGACGAGGCTCGGCGCGGACGCGGCGGTGGACACCACGCAGCCGGACTGGCCCGCACGGGTGCGGGAAGCCACGGGCGGACGTGGAGCGGATGTCGTCTTCGTCTCCGGAGGGGCGGAGGCCGGCGCGCGTGGCCTCCAGGCCCTCGCGGCCCGGGGCCGGCTGGTGCTCTTCGGCGCGGAGAGCATGTTCGACTCCCAGTGGAGCCGAGAGCAGATGATGGGACTGGTCGCCCAGAACCAGTCCATCGTCGGCTTCGCCACCTTCACCCTCCCCCTGGAAGAACGTCAGGCGGCGCTGCGCGAGGCGCTCTCCCGCGTCGAGGCGGGAGCCCTGCGGGTCGTCGTCGGACAGACATTCCCCCTGGCGGACGTGGCGAGCGCCCATCAAGCCCTGGCGGCGAGGACGACCACCGGCAAGGCCATCATCCACGTCGGAGCATAGGAAGGATTGAAGGCCAGTTGAGAGGTGGCGGACTGGACCGCAAGGGCGGAGGAGGGCCGCAGACCGCGCCGCCCGAGTGGCTGTCCCTACGCTCCCTTCAATCGCAACGAGATATCGCTGACCGAAGTCGCCAACGGCGAGGTCCAGCCCATCATCTTCCAGCCATGCCCTCTGGAGTCCCTCCTTCATGGGACGATACCTCACGGCCGCGCTGGAGATCCGCTCCACCGCGCGGCACGGACTGCTGCTAACTTCGCTGATGGGCCCACTACCTCCAGGACAGACCGCTGATGGCACATCGTCCCTCCAGACCTGGGTTCGCTCGGCCGACGGAGGTGCTGGAACTCCTCGCACGGCAGGGCGAGCTCGCGCGGAATCCCAAGCAGTGCTTCCAGTTCATGGCGGGATGCTGTGCCCTCATCCAGGCGTGGCTCCCACCCGTCGCACAACAGGCCCTCCAGGTCGCCAGGCGCTACTGGAACCAGCAGACCAGTGAAGCCGAGCTGACCGCCGCACGCGTCCGTTGCTGGAGGCACCTCGACGCGAGCAAGGCGGGCTCCGACCTCCTCGACCGGAAGACCTGCGCGGTTCGGGCCGTGATTTGCTGCCTCTATCCCTTGACGACAGACGAATATATCACGGAGGTGCTGCGGACCTTCCTGGAGTTCTTCGACACGGTCGAACAGCATCGAACCGAACAGGTCCGCATCCTGGAAGAGGTGTTCGCCGAGCAGCTCGCGTACCACGACTGGCTTTGACCCTAACAGCCTCTAACAAATGTCAGGACAGAGGCGACGCAGGAGCATGAGGCAGCAGCCGAGGACGAGGAAGCCGAAGTGGACGTCGTCCCTGCGCTCGTCGCGGACTCGAAGTCGGCGGAGCTGGTTATTCCAGGCCAGAGTGCTGCGCTCCACCACTTATCGGTAGCGCCCGAGCCGCTCTTTGGACTCAATACCCGGACGTGTGATGCGCGGGGCGATGCAGGCTGGCGGGGCTCCCTTCGGTTCTTCCTGGAGGCCGTGGTCCGGAGTAACGAAGGGCCCTGTCAGGAGGAAGTGTCCGAGGCGGTGAATTTCCGTGACATGTTTTGGAGTCACTACTGCCGCTTCAGTTCATCCGCACGGAGGGTCGCCTCAAGCGCATCCGCCAATGGGCAGTCTACGACTCCAGCTTCCTTCGCGGCATCACGGAGCACCTTGGCCTTATCCTGGGGGTTGATATTTACAATAGCAGCCCAGAACATCTGGCCATCCGAAGTCCGGGCGCGCTCGGCAGCCCACGAGGCCGCCCTTGTCAGGATCTCCTCCTCGGCAATTGGAAGCTCGCGCGCCTTCGAGCGCTCCACTGCATGACACGCATCCTCCATGTCTCGCTTGTAGCTACCACATGCAGTGACAAGCGCGACGGCAAGCCCCCCAAGGAGCGGTCGAAACATCATTCGAAAGTTCATAGCCACGCAGGCTAACAGCACGTCCACTCCAGATAAATAGCATCACATCCGCCCCCCGCGTCGTGCGCGAGTGGAGCCATGGCACACGGTCCTGGTGGAGCGGCGCGACAGCCTCCGGGTGGGATTGGCGACCGCGCCAGGGGACGCCTCAATCGAGGCCGCGGTGGCCACCGACTTGCTGAAGCTATTTTGAGCCCACAACCGATGAAGCAATGAGAGGCGGCTTCTGGGCCGCGACAACTCAGCAGAGCCGAATGCTTGCAGTAGGCGGATTGGTTTCCGCGATTGTGATGACGATGATGGTGCTGATTCCACCTGCCACACCCTCTATCTGCCGAAAGTCGGCCTCTTGGAGGGTTCGGAGCGTCTCACGCTGGAGGCTGAGCTTGCGCATGGGTTCTGTGGCCTTCTGCTTCTTCTTCGACTCGACCATGGAGACACCTCCGAGAGAGCAGGGGTTGATGATGGAGCACGCCGCATTCTTCCCTGATTGACACTCCGAGAACAGAGCATGGGAAGGATGGAAGGCCTGTTGAGAGGAGGCGGAGTGGAGCGCAGCGGTGGAGGACGCTGGGGGCGGCGCGATGTGGGCCCGCCTGCTGAAATGCATGTGGGTTTGGCGCTACGCGCGAGGGGGGCTCTATTTTTGCTGTCCGCGGCTGAGGGGAAATGCGCTCTGGATTCGTTCCCTGTGGGCAGTACCAACGTCAAGCAGGAGCTCTCGAGCATGAAACCTTTCAGAATGAGGCCGCTACTGGCAGTCCTGTCAGTGCTGGTCGTATCCCTCGTGGGATGCGGGGTGCCAGAGGAAGAGTCCCGCGCCTCTTCTAGCGCCGAGTCCCAGGCACTGGCCGGTCCATATGATGCCTGGATTGCCCGCCACGGGCTCACCACCGCCCAATATCAGACGGAGTTCAATACGTGGGTGGGGCAGGGCTATCGTCTCTCCTATGTCAGCGGTTACGAAGAGGGGGGCAGTGCCCGTTACGCGGCCATCTGGGAGCAGACGAGCGGCCCGGCCTGGCGGGCCTTCCACGGGCTGACTTCCGCGCAGTATCAAACCACCGTCGTCAATCAAAATGCGCAGGGATACCGACCGGTGGTGGTCAACGGGTACAGCGTCGGAGGCGTGGCCTACTTCGCGGTCATCTTCCACGTGGACAGTGGTGCCGCGTGGGTGGCCCGCCATGACCTGAGCGCGTCCCAGTACCAGACGGAGTTCAACACCTGGGCAGGGCAGGGCTACCGGCTCGTGCACGTGAGTGGCTACACGTCCGGTGGCGCGGAGCGCTACGCGGCCATCTGGGAGCAGACGAGCGGTCCGGCCTGGCGGGCCTACCACGGGCTGACCGCGTCCCAGTACCAGTCCACGTTCAATACCAACGCGGCCCAGGGTTACCAGCTCGCGAAGGTCAGCGGCTACAACGTGGGCGGCACGGACCGGTACGCGGCCATCTTCCATGTTTCATCGGGGATTCCGACCGCCGCGCGTCATGGGCTCTCCGCCGCCGCGTATCAACAGGCCGTGACGGACCTCAAGAACCAGGGATATCGCCCCGTCCTGGTGGCGGCGCACAACAATGGGAGCCAGCCCGAGTTCGCCCTGATCTGGCAGAACCTGACGTTCAGCGCGGCCGACCTGCAGCACATTGACGATACCGTCCAGCAGGCGATGACCAGCACGAACACCGTCGGGCTGTCGCTGGCCATCACCCGCCACGGACGCCTCGTGTTCGCCAAGGGGTATGGCCTGGCCGACCGAACCAGCAGCACCCCGGTCAACACCTCCCACCGCTTCCGCGTCGCCAGTGTGTCCAAGCCGATGACATCCATCGGCATCATGCGGCTGATTGAAAGCGGCCAGATCCGGCTGACGGACCGAGTCTTCGGCAGGGGTGGATTGCTCGGTGAGACGTTCGGCGCGCAGAGCACCTACGCGGACAACCGCGTCCTGAACATCACGGTCCAGCACCTGCTCGAGCACACCGCGGGCGCATGGGACAATGACGGCGCCGACGGCACGGGCGACCCCATGTTCATGAACACGGGCATGACGCACGCCCAGCTCATCCAATGGGTGTTGCAGAACGTGCCGCTCGAGTTCGCGCCTGGGACGACGTACCAGTATTCGAACTTCGGCTACAGCGTCCTCGGCCGCATCATCGAGCGGGTCACGGGCATGACCTATGACGCCTATATGCGCGCCAACGTGTTCGCGCCCAGCGGCGCCATCAGCTTCGCCGTGGGGGGCGATACGTTGAGCGCGCGTCTGCCGAACGAGCCCGTCTACTACCAGCTTGGCACGGGGGCCTTCAGCCCGTATGGCATGCCGGTGCGTCGCATGGATGCGCACGGTGGCTGGGTCGCCACGCCCATCGATTTGCTGCGTGTCGCCGTGCGCGCGGATGGGTTCTCCACCGTTTCGGACCTGCTGAGCGCGAGCTCACTCACCACGATGACCACACGCACGACGGCGCTCGACACCTTGGGCAACTCCGTCAACTACGCCAAGGGCTGGTCGGTGAACAGCCTCCCCAACTGGTGGCACGGCGGCTACATCCCGGGCACCCGGGCCCTGTTGGTGCGCACCGATGACCGCTATGGGCCCAGCCGCTCCGAGGAGTTCACCTGGTCCGTCATGACCAACTCCAACAATAGCTCCGGCTCGGGTACGCCCGACATCAACCTCGACAGCCTCATGTGGAACGTCGTGAACGGCGTCGGCGCCTGGCCCGCGCACGACCTGTTCTAATCAGGGCCTCCACCGGATTTTCCGGGAGGGCTCGTAGGACCGGCGGGGCTCGCAAAGGCCTCCGCCGGTCCGTGATGCAGCTCACTGCCAATCCCGCATGCAGCCGACCTCGAAGCCCTGTCGCTTCTGACCACGCGCCTCGTGGAGACGGGGAAGCGGAAGAGGCGCGCGAGCGGATGGACGGAGCACCAAGACCGCCGCGACGGGAGACTGAGAAGCAAGACTCCCCGGCAGCGCGCGCCAGCGGATGATTTCATCCGGGTAGAATTGACTTGGGTTTTCACCCGGGTAATATCTGGCCATTCTCGAACCTCCGGCACCTGGGATGACCACGCCTTCGACCACCTGGACCGCCTTCGCGGGACAGCGCCTGATTGCCTCCGGCCCTCCGGCTGACGTCATCCTCGCGGCCCGCCGCGCGCTGGACACCGGGGAGTCCGCGCCCCTGTTGCTCTTCGACGACACCACGGGCCGGACCGTGGACTTCCACCTGCGTGGCTCGCGCGAGGAGCTACTGGCCCGCCTTCAGCCCGCGCCTGCCCCCACGGAAGAAGACACCGGGCCTCGGAGCCCCGGCAGGCCGAGACTGGGCGTGGTGGCGCGCGAGGTGACCCTGCTTCCACGGCACTGGGAGTGGTTGGCCACGCAACCGGGTGGTGCCTCCGTCGCGCTGCGCAAGTTGGTGGAGGCCGCGCGCGCGAGCAGCGGCGACACCGACCGGCGCCGTCAGGCCCAAGTCGCGGCGGACCGCTTCATGACCACGATGGCCGGCAACCTGCCCGGCTACGAGGAGGCCGCCCGTGCGCTCTACGCCGGGCACCGCGCCCGGTTCAATCAGTGGACGCGAAGCTGGCCGGACGACCTCAGGAATCACGCGCGCCGGCTGGCCGCGCCCGCGTTCGGAAAGGTGACGCCATGAGCACGACGTCCAATCGCCAGTGGGTGCTGAAGACCCGTCCTCGGGAAGCGGTGTCCGACGACTGCTTCGAGTGGCGCGAGGGCCCCGTGCCCACGCCAGGCCCGGGTGAGGCGCTGGTCCGCGTCACCTGGCTCGCCATCGAGCCCACCCAGCGCACCTGGCTCAATGCGAATGCGACGTACATCCAGCCCGTCGCGCTCGGCGAGGTGATGCGGGGCGCAGGCGTGGGCATGGTCATCGCGTCCCGAACTGAGCGGCTGGCGGTGGGTGACTGGGTGGCGGGGCTCACCGGCTGGCAGGACTACGTACTGACCGGCGACGCGGGGCTCTTCGGCCTCAACAAGGTACCGGACGGCGTCGCTCCGAAGGCGATGCTGAACCTCTATGGCGCGAGCGGGCTGACGGCGTACTTCGGCATCACCGACGTGGGCCGCGTTGCGCCGGGAGAGACAGTCCTGGTGTCCGCCGCCGCGGGCAGCGTGGGCTCCATCGCGGGTCAGGTGGCCCGGCTCCGGGGCTGCCGTGTCATTGGCATCGCGGGAGGGCCGCACAAAGCCGAATGGGTCACCCGCACCGCGCGCTTCGATGCCTGCATCGACTACAAGTCTGAAGACATCCAGGCGCGGCTTCGCGCCCTGGCGCCCCAAGGCGTGGACGTCGTCTTCGACAACGTGGGTGGCCACGTCCTGGAAGCCGCGCTAGACCACCTTGCCCGAGGCGCGCGGGTGGTGCTCTCCGGCAGCGTGGCCTCGGGATACAAGGACGGTGACTACGGCACCGCGCCGCGCAACTACATGCAGCTCGGCTTCAAGCGAGCGCGGATGGAGGGCTTCATCTTCCTCGACTACGTCTCGCGCTTTCCTGAGGCTTTTCGCGAGCTGGCGGCTTGGGATGCCCAGGGCGCGCTCCATTGCGCGGAGTCCATCGCGGAAGGCTTGGAGCAGGCCCCCTCTGCCCTGCGAGGACTCTTCGAAGGCCGCAACGTGGGCAAGCAGCTCGTGCGCGTCACCTCAATTCCCTGTTCGAGCTCGCCCCCCCGCGCTCGATGAGACCGGAGGCAACTCGCAGGCTGCTGAATCAGCAGTCTGCGTTGGGGCTTTCTCAGGGGCAGCCCGCGGTGGCGGGCGGTCCTCGCGGCCTGTGCGGAGGCGCGAGCGTCACTCCTGGGTCAGGGTTCGGAACACGGCCGGCAGCTCCTGGTCCCCCAGCCCCGCGCTGACGGCTCGCTTGTAGTTGTCGAGCAGTTCCTTCGGGAAGCGTGCGCTGATGCGGGCGTCCTGGCTCAGCCGGACGATGTGTTCGATTGCGGCGGCGTGGGTGTTGAGACTGCACTGGTCGCCTGAGAAGTCATTCTTCTCGACCATTCCCTGCGCGGCGTCGGCGGTGACGGAAATCAGGCCGAGAAAGGAGTTCTTCTGGGCGAAGAAAGCCTTCGGGTCCAGGCCTTCCGCCTTGCACATGGCCGCCGCGTGCAGGAACGCCAGGGAGCCGCCGTAATAGGCCTCGAGAATCGCGCAGTCGAGCGTCGCGGCAGCGCCAATCTTCTCGTCGACGTACACGGAGTTCTTGGCAATCGCCTGGAGGGTCTCGGCGTGCCGGTCGAAGACGCCGCGTGACCCGGCGTAATAGACGGTCGCGTACTCGGTGGCGACGAAACTCGGGTAGGCGAGGATCGCGGCATCCAGGTAGTCCACGCCGTGGGCCTGGGCCCACGCCAGCCCCTCGCGCGCGTCCGCGGGTGAGCCGCTGGTGAGCTGAACGAGCGTCGTTCCAGCCAGTGCCGCCGCGACGCCCTTCTCGGAGAACACCTCGGCGGCGGCGGCGTAGTTGGAGAGGGAGACGACGACGAGCTCGCGTCCCGAGACGGCCTCGACGAGGCTGTCGAAGGCACGGGTGCCACCACCGACAGCGGTGGCCTTGCTGGGAGTCCTGTTCCAGACCGCGACGTCGTGGCCCGCCGAAGCGAAGGCTCGCGCCAGTGCGCTTCCCATGAGACCACAACCCACCACCGCCATCTTCGCTGAACGAATCGAGTGCATGTGCAAGCTCGTTTTGACTCCAGGTTGTACGGCACCCCGAAACGTGAAGCCCGCCCATCCCTCAAGGAACCGGGCGAACTGGTGGAGCGGGCGTCAACACCAACCCATCCAGGACACCATACGCATAGGCCACCGCGAAGGCATAGGCTCCCACCAGGTACGTCACGTTGAGCGTCCGCGCCGTCCCCGCGTCGCTCGCGCGATACCGGCCGTCCGGCCCGCGCAGCGAGAGCGAGGTCCCCAGGGAGACTCCCGCCGCCGCGAGTCCCAGCCCCTGCGTCACCGCCAGCACCGTGCCCATCCCCGAGCGCCCGTGCTTGAAGTGCCCTACGCCCAAGGGCGCCAGATACCAGGCACGGCTCAGCGCCGGCGAGGTGGGCACCTCGTCTTTGCGGATGGGGTCGACGATGGGGGAGGGCGACGGAAACAGCCGAGGACTCCGCTGGGCACGCAGTTCCCCGATGCGTGTCTGGTGTTGGGCACGCGCGCGCTCGACGAAGGCGAGGAAGTCCGGTGGATACAGCAGCGGGTCCAGCGCCGAGTCGCCGTGAACGGCCAGCCCTCGCACCACCTCGTCCTCCGCGCGGGCCAGCTCCTCCTGTGCGTGATAGGTGGCTGCGAGCAGCAGGTGCGCTTCTGCTTCCAACGCCTCTCCGTCGAGCCGCAGCGGATAGAGCAGGGACTCCAACTCGGCGCGGGCCTTGGGCAGCTCGCCGGATTGGTAGGCACCGCGCGCGCTGTCGAGCGGGGACGCCGCGAGCACCATCAGCATCAAGGCCGCGCCCATCATGGTGTCACGTCCAGCGCCACTTCGAGCCGACGACCCGCGACCACGTCCACCTCTCGCACCAAGGGAGGTTCACCCGCGCGGCGTGCCGTCACCGTGTGTCGTCCATGTTCGACCATCACCGGACCGGACAGGGGGGCGACGCCCACCTCCCGGCCGTCCACGAAGAGCCGCGCGCCCACGGGAGCGTGGATGCGCACCTCCGCCTTGCGTGGTGACAACACCACGTCGCGCGTCACGGTCTCCCCCGGCGCGAGCGTCACCTCCTGCTCGACCTCGTCGCACAGAGGGTTGACGAAGCGCAGCCGGTGGGTCCCCGCTGGCAGCGAGAGTTCACGCACCCGAGGTGTGTAGCCGTGGCTCTCGCCGTTCACGAACACCTCCGCCCACGGGCGCGCCGTCACCTTCAACACGGCGGGACGCGCGGGGAGGGTGGTTCCCACGTCCGGGCCTGGCGCCGGCACCAAGGGCCGCGCGGCCCCTGTGCTCTCGGCTCCCGCCGAGTGCCCTGCCGGCAGGGCCGATACGGCCCGCTTCGCCGAATCCATTCCTCCCGAACGCCCTGTCGAAACGGATGGCCGAGCCGGCTTCGCCCCGGCACCGTCCGCCGAGCGTTCTGTCGGCACGAATGCCCCAGCCAGATTCGTGGTGTCACTTCCGGCCGAAGGCCCCGGTTCCCGCGAAGCGTCCAACCTGCCGGGTTCCGTCCCCGGGGCAGGCATCTCCTGGCCCGGGGGCGTGGGCGCATGAAGGCGTTCACCGGTAGCTGCGCTGTCAACGGAGGTCGTCTCAGGGGGCGCCTTCCCTGACGAGGACTCCGTGTCACGCGGCGTCTTCACGCCTTCGATGTCCTGGTGCGACCACACCCACCCCGCTGCCGCGCAGAGCACGAGCCCCGCGCCCGCGGCGCCAGCCCTCCACGCGGAACGCCTCGGCCGCTGACGCAACAGCGCCACCACCTCGGCGGACGTCGGCTCCAGCGACAGCGCGGCGTTGAGGACCTTCGCGGCCCGCGCCCCCTCGCCGCGCGCCAGCAGTCCGCGCCCCTCCTCCAGCAACCGCTCGAAGCGCGCCCGGCGCCATCGACTGGCACGGGCCACCGGGTCTCCCAAGAACTCCCGCGCCACGTCGGCAGGCGGGCCGACCTCTCGTTGGAGCAGCTCCTCCAACGCCAACGCCAGCGCGGCCCCATCGCGCGGTCTATCCCGCGCATCCTTCGCCAGACACCGCGCGACCAGCGCTGACAAGGGCTCGGGCGTGCCCGGCACCACCTCCGTCAGCGGCGGCGCATCCTTCGTCATCACCGACGCGGCCAGATGCGCCGCGCCCTTGCCCGCGTGCGGCGTGGCGCCCGAGCACAGCTCGAACAGGATGACACCCACTGCATACACATCCGAGGCAGGGGAGTACGCGCCCGTGTCGATGCGCTCGGGCGCCATGTATGGCAACGAGCCCGTCACCGCCCCGGTGCTCGTGAGGCGCTCCTGGTCCTCCAGCGCGGCGAGTCCAAAGTCCGCCAGCTTCAGCGGCCCGCCTTCCGCCACCAGCACGTTGTCGGGCTTCACGTCGCGGTGGACGATGCCGTGTGCGTGCGCCGCTGCCAGCGCCCGGGCGAGCTCCCAGCCCAACACCATCACCGCCTCGGGAGGCACCGGCGAGAGCCTCCCCGCCAGCGCGCGGAGGTCCTCGCCCCGCACCCACTCGCAGACGAGGAACGGGCCATGGGCCTCATCCTCGCCGTAGTCGTGGACCTCCAGGACGTTGGGATGATGGAGCGAGGCGGCCAGCTCGGCCTCCCGCCGGAAGCGCTCCGCGCGGCCCGTGCCGCCTCCCGGGTGCATCCGCTTTAGCGCTACCGGGCGCGACAGCCGCACGTCCGTGGCCAGGAAGACCGTGGCCATTCCCCCACGCCCCAGCTCCCGCTCGAGTCGGTACCGGCCCGCAAGCACTTCACCCGTCATCACCCAGGCATTCTCCGGGAGCGCGCTCCCGCGAGCAACCTGGTAGATTACAGCGACAGCCGACAGGCCTTCGTGTCCCCCACCTGCTCGCAGGCGCCCGTCGCCCCCCCGGGGCAGTCCCGGTCCAGCCGGCACGGCTGCCGGCACCGCAGCTCCGTCCCCGACGACAGGCACACGCTACAGGGCGCGCAGTCCAGCGAGTTCTCGCAGACCTCTCCCACCGAGGCCGGGGTACCCGAGCACTCCTTCACGCACAGCCCGTCCGGAGCGCATTGGTAGCCCGCCTCGCAGAGAGTGCCCCCCGGGTTGCAGCTCTCCTCGCACCGCATTCGCTCCCTGGGGCAATGGGCGAAGTCGGAGCACTCGAATGTGTCCCTGCACGCCTCTCCAATCCGAGGCCCCACGACGCATCGCGCACTGGTGCACCGTCGCCCGTCACGACACGTGAAGTCCGTCGAGCACGTCAGCGTGCACGTCCCGCCGACACAAGCCGCCGCTGCATCCGCGCACTCGCATGGCTGCGTGCACGCTCCTCCCTCCTCCACCGTGCTCGCGCATCCCGCGTCCGGCGTCCCGCATCCCGTGCCTGTGCAGCCGGCATCCGGCGTCCCGCATCCCGTGCCTGTGCAGCCGGCATCCGGCGTCCCGCATCCCGTGCCCGTGCAGCCCCCATCCGTCGGCGTCGTCACCGGCACACATGCGCTCAGGGGGCCGGACGCGTCGGGCACGGGCCCACAGCCGTACCCTGGCCGAGCACAGGCCTCGCCACAGGTCCGCAGGCATTGCCCCAGCCCCGTCGCGCACACGCTTCCTTGCGGGCACGGTGTCGACTCGGAGCACGCCAGCAGGCAATACCCGCCCGGAAAGCCCGTGCCACAGGTGAGCCCTGGGGCGCATTCGGCATCCGCGCCACAGGCCTCTCCAATCCGCTCCGTGCCCATGGGCTCGCAGTCACCTCGCACGCAGACCTGCCCCTGGGGACAGCCGTCGGGCTCGTCACAGCGGATTCGGATGTCGAGCGGACAGCCCGGCGCGACGAGCAGCACCAGCGCGGGCAACAACGAGAGCAGGAGGAGTCGGCGCATCACCAAGGCCCGGGCGACTCTAGGCGCAGGGAGGCTCGAAGCGCACCCCCCAACAACGCCAGAGGCCCCGTGCTCCCCGACTGGGGAACACGGGGCCGTCTTCGCCAGCTACATGCAGGTGCCCATGACGCCCGGCGCGCCGAAGCACTGGCCGCTCTTGCAGTGGCTGTTCTCCGCGCACGGGAAGCCGAAGGCGCCCGGGCTGCAGAACCCGAGGACCGCGCCGGAGAAGGGCTTCACGCAGCTCCACTGCGAGGGGCAGTTCGAGTTGTCACTGCAGAGCCCCTGCATGCAGAAGCGGCCCTTGTTGGGCAGGTAGCCGTCGTTGCACACCGCGCCGCCCAGGCCCGTGGGGCACACGCCATCCTCGGGGCAGGGCGCGAAGCTGGCGCAGTACGGCTGCTGCGAGCCCTGGTCCGCTGCGTCCAGGCACACCGCATAGGTGTCGCAGCCGTCCTTGAAGTCGCTGGTGTTCGGGTTGCACGAGGGCGGGTTTGCCGGAGGCGCCAGGCTGCACAGGCCCTCGATGCAGACCTGGTTGCTCAGGCACTGGCTGTTGGAGCTGCAGGTCGGCACCTTCTTGTTCTTGCAAAAGGAGACGGCCATGCCCGTGTCCTCGAGGTCGCAGTACTGGTCCGCCGCGCAGTCCCCGTTCGACTGACAGCCGATGGCACACAGGCCGTTGAAGCAGAACTGCCCGGAAGGACATGCCTTGCTCGCGCTGCACAGCCCCGCGCCCTGCTCGCTGGGGTTGCCGTCGGGCCCCTCGCCGTCATCGTCCTTCGTGCTGCCGCAGCCCATGACCGTCAGCGCCAGGAACAATCCCATCACCACATGCTTCATCGTCGTCTCCGTCAGGTTCATCTGCACCGTGGCGGCTCTCCGCCTTCGTGCGATGGGCAACACCAGAGCAACGTGCGTGCCCAAGCCTCGCGAGACATCGAATCGCCCCGATTCCACGGGGTTGCATGACGCCCCTGGCCCTCCGAGCGCCTGCCGCCGGGGGAAACGTGCCAGGACTGGCACGCGGACTGGCCCTCCAGAGGAGGCGGCCTGTCAGTCCCCTTCGCCCAGGTAGCGAAACAGCGAGCGAAGGCCGATGCCCAGCGCCGCCGCCGCGTCCTTCTTGCTGCCGCCGCAACGGGCAATGGCCTCCCGCACGTAGCGCTGGACGAACGCCTCCCGCGCCTCCTCCAGGGGAATCATGGGCGCTGCGTCGCCGCCCAGCTCCAGGTCTTCGGGGCGCAACAACTCGTCCGTCGCCAACACCGCGGCGCGGCGCACGCGCGACGCCAGCTCTCGCACGTTGCCAGGGAAGGGGTGCCCCCGCAGCGCCTCCGAGGCCTTCTGCGTGAAGCCTCGCGCCTTGCGCGCCTCTTGCGTCAGCACATGGTGGGCGATGAGCAGCACGTCCTCACCACGCGCTCTCAGCGGCGGCACGTCCACACGCACCTCTTCTAGCCGGAAGCGCAGGTCCGCGCGGAAGGTGCCCCGCCGCACCGCTTCCTCCAGGGCCACGTGTGTCGCGGACACCACGCGCACGTCCACCTTGCGCGGCTGGTGTTCGCCCAGGCGGGTGACTTCGCGCTCCTGCACCACGCGCAGCAAACGCGTCTGGAGCGACAGCGGCATGTCCCCAATCTCATCCAGGAAGAGGGTGCCACCGTCGGCCGCCTCCACCAGTCCCGCCCGCTCCGTGCCCGCGCCGGTGAACGCGCCACGCGCATGGCCGAACAGTTCGCGTTCGATGAGGCTCTCCGGCAGCGCCGCGCAGTTGATGGCCACCAGCCGGCCGCGCCGGCCACTGCGCCGGTGGAGTGCCCGCGCCACCAACTCCTTGCCCGTCCCTGTCTCGCCTGTGACGAGGACGTTGAGCGGCGTGGGCCCCAGTCGCTCCACCTGCCGGTACAGGGCGCGCATCGACGGGGATTCGCCGATGAGCCCCTCGAACGTCGCGGCTTCGATGCGGCGGGTGAGGCCCTCCACCTGCGCGCGCAGCTCCGTCAATTCGCGCCGGGTCGACAGGAGCAGCGCCGTCAGCGCGGAGAGCGCCATGGCCTCCTCCAGCGCCACCGCTGAAAAGGCCGGAGCACCCAACCTCCGTCCCAGGTACACCACGGACAGCGGCACCGGCTCCACGCGCAGCGGCACCACCAGCGCGGAGCCCAGCCGCAGTGCTTCCATGCTGGGCGCCCGGGCCAGCGCCGCGTCCGCCTCTACGTCGGCCACCCGCACCGGGGCACCCGAGGTCAGCACCCGGTCCACGAGGCTGTCCACCACCGCCGCGTCGGGTCTGGCGCCCGTGGAACACAGCACGCGCCGAGGGCCCTCCCGAGAGTCCGCGGCGACGAGGAAGCCCACGTCCGCGCCCACCACGTCGGCGAGCCCCCGCATCGCCACCTCCAGCAGCTCCAGGGGGGGACGCTGCACCAGCAGCCGCGAGGACAGCTCCGCCAGCACCGCCACCAGCCGGCCGTCCTGTCGCCGGGGGGCCACCTCCGCCGCATCACCCGCGACGGACTCCACCGCTTCGATGAGCTCCAGCTCCACCGTGCCTACGCGGAAGCGGTCCCCGGGCTCCAGGGGCGCCAGGTCCACGCGCCGCCCTCGCACCTTGATGTCACAGCCCTTGCCCGCCGGGGACACGCTCCAGCCTCGCGCGTCGCGGAACAGCAGCGCGTGGCTCGGCTTCACGCCGGGCGCAAGGAGCACGGCGTCACAAGTGGCGTCGGAGCCTACGGAGACGACGGGCTTGTCCAAGGGGAGACGGCGGCCGTCGGGGAGGACCAGAAGCTGGGGCATGGCGGGAGCGGACGACACAGTCGCATATCAGGAATGCGGCGGCGTGCGCATGCGGGGCCCGGAAGGGGCGTGCCGAAGAGGGGGCCCCGTGCCGTCGCCAATCGCCTGTGCTTCGACGTGTCCGAGTTCCACGGCGCCAAGGGCTACCTGAGCGCGCCAGGGTGGAATGCCGTCGCGGGGCAGACGCGCCCCCCACCACACGCCTGCCGCGGCCACTCCATTCCACGGAACCGTAGAATCCATGTACCGTCAGGAGCTTCGCCGTTCCCTGGCAGTCCTTCCCATTCCCGGTTCCTCTGAGTGGCACTCCCCATGCGCCTCATACGCCCTTCCTGGCTCTGGGCCCTCTTGTTGGCCCTCTCCGCCTGTTCCTCGACCTCCACGACCCCCTCCGACGCGGGGACTCAGCCCGATTCGGGGACGCAGGGCGGGCGCATCGAAGGCCAAGCCATTCTGGAGGGGGCCTCGTCCCACGCGGGCATCAGCGTCTCCGTGGAAGGCGCTTCGCTGAGCGCCACCACGGCCACTGACGGCCGCTTCACCCTGGAGAACGTCGCCCCGGGCACGCACATCGTGGTGGCGAAAATGCCCGGCTACTCGGAGGCTCGGCAGTCCGTCACGGTCGCCACGGGAGCAACGGCCTCCGTGAGGCTCGATCTCGTGCGTGGACGGGGTTCAATCCTCGGCAATGTCAAGGTGGAGGGCGTCCTGGATGCCTCGGGCGTCAACGTCACCCTGGTGGAGACGGGCGCCAAAACGACCACGGACGCGACGGGGCTCTTCACCTTCTCCGACCTGGCCCAGGGCACCTACACGGTGGCGCTCCAGAAGACGAACTACCTGGCGACGCAGCAGACGGTGGAGGTGCGGGGCACGGGCTCAACCCTGGTCAATTTCTCCCTGTCGCGCGAGCGGAGCAGCGTGACCGGCGTCATCCAGCTCGAAGGCTCAAGCAACCACGCCGGCGCCGTCGTCACCCTGGTGGAAGCGTCCCTCACCGCGACCACGAATGCCGAGGGACAGTTCAACATCCAGAACGTGATGACGGGCACGTACACCCTGCGAGTGCGGCGGGAGAACTACGTGGACGCGCAGCAGACCGTGGAGGTCCGCGCGAACCAGCCGAGCCAGGTCAACCTGACGTTGTTGCTCGTACGCGGGGACGTGGCGGGCACCGTCCAACTGTCGGACGGAGCCACCCCCTCGGGTGTCACCATCACCGTGACGCAGACGGGTGCCAATACGATGACGAACGCGCAAGGCCAGTTCACTTTCACCGGGCTTCCGCTGGGCACCTACACCCTGACCGCCCAGAAGGAGGGCTACGCGGTGGTGCAGCAATCCGTCACGGTGCGCACGGGCGCTGCGGCCACGGTTGCCTTCTCGCTGGTGCGAGCCCAGGGCCGAGTGGAGGGCACGGCCCTGCTCGAGGGCGCGAGCAGCCACGGCGGCATCACCGTCACGCTGGCGGAGACGGGGGCCACCACGACCACGAACGGCCAGGGCCGCTTCGCCTTCAGCAGCGTGGCCGCGGGCACGTACACGGTGGAAGCGCGGTTGAGCGGCTACGCCGTGGCGCGCGAGTCCGTCCAGGTGCAGGAGAACCAGGCGGCCACCGTCTCGCTCTCGCTGACGCGCGAGCGGGGCAACGTGGCCGGTGTCATCCAGCTCGAGGGCGGGGGCGCGCCGGTGGACGTCAACATCACCCTGGCGGGGACGGCCTTCAGCACGCGCACGAACACCGCGGGCCAGTTCTCCCTCACTGGCGTCCCCACGGGCTCCTACACCTTGGAGGCCCAGAAGGACGGCTTCGCCACGGGCCAACGTACCGTGGAGGTTCGCGCCGGCGAGCAGGCCCAGGTCAGCCTGACGCTGTCCCGCGCTCGCGGGAACATCTCGGGCGTGGTCCTGCTGGAGGACGCCAACACCACCTCGGGCATCTCGGTGGCGCTGGTGGAGAGCAACGCCTCCGTGTTGACGGACGCCCAGGGCCGCTTCTCCTTCAGTGGCCTCATCGTGGGGACGTACACGCTGTCCGCCTATTGGACGGGTTATGAGATTCAAGAGCGGAGCGTGGTGGTGCGGAATCAGGAGACCACGGTGGTCAACATCACGCTGCGGCGCAGGCCCGGCGTGGTGACGGGCACCATCCAACTCGAAGGCGAAAGCCACCACGAGGGTGTCACCGTGTCGCTCTCCGGCCATGGCGCCACCGCGACGACAGATGCCCAGGGGCACTTCGTCCTCGAGGACGTGCCCCAGGGGCGCCATACCCTGGCGGCCAGCAAGGCGAACTACGCGAAGGCGGAGGCCGCGCTGGACGTGCGCGAAGGCGAGCCCCAGCCGGTCAGCCTGTCCCTGTCGCGGCTGGGCGCGCTCGAAGTCTCCGCGCCCAAGCTGGCGGTCCAGGGGGGACACCTGACCTTGACGGGCTCCGGCTTCGGCGCCGAGCGCGGCCCCTTCACCGTCACGGTGGGAGGAGAAGCCGTCACCGACTTCATCTCCTGGTCCGACACGGAGGTGGTGGCGCGGGTGGCGCACCACGTCGTTCCGGGCGAGCACGACATCGTCGTGACGCCCGGGGTGCCCTGGCGGCGGCACACCACCACCTCCGTGTGGGTGGTGCCCCAGAAGACCGTCGCCTACGGGGAGCATTGGGGCGTGGGCGTCCTTGCTTCCAATCACGTCTCCGTCTGGGGTGGGCCCTCCCTGGCCGACATCCACCCGATTCCGGCGGGGCTCACCGACGTGGTGAGCGTGGCCACGTCGCGAACGACTGCCTTCGCCCTCCAGGCGGATGGCACCGTGGTGGCGTGGGGCGGTGACCTTCCCTCGGACCTGAGCGTCCCCTCCGACCTCTCGGAGGTCGTGGCCATCGCGGGAGGTGACTCCTTCGTCCTGGCATTGAAGGCGGATGGCACCGTCGTGGCCTGGGGCGACAGCGCCATCGCTCCGTCCTCCAACGTGAGGGACGTGGTAGGCATTGCCGCCACGAGCAACGCCAGCCAGGCCTTCCTCGCTGACGGCACCGTGGTGACGTGGGGACAGGAGAACGAGGGCCAGGCAATGCCTACCGAGTACCTCTACCTGCCGCCGCACGACCTGGTCCTGCGCGTCCCGGCTCGCTAGCCCCGTCGCAACGTCGCGGCTCCGTCCCGCCGTTCGGGGACGGAGTTGACCGCACAGGCCGCGTGAGAAAGCGCCCGAGCCGTCGTCACAGGCTCGCCTCCGCATCCACTCTTCCCGAGACGGGGCGCTCACTGGCGCGCGCACGTCACGCGCTGGCATCCGCTGGATGTCCCACGACTGCTCGCGGGGTTCGTCGAGGACGCGAAGCGGACACTGCCCGATGCGGTGCAGGAAGAACTGGAGACGCTTCTGCGGTGGCCTCGCGATCCGAGGCTCCTTCCCGCGCTGCTGGCCCTCGGCCAGTTGCCCATGCGCCACCTGGGGCTGTCGAAAGGTCACGGGACCAGCGACGCCGCGTTGTTCGATGCGCTGGCGGAGCTGCCCCAACTCTCTCAGCTGGAGCTGGCGGACGCCACGGCGCTTCAAGTGACCGCGTGTGCCCAGTCCCAGCTTGCGCCCAGGCTGGAGCGCTTCGCGGCCGGGCTCAGGCGCTCCAGTCCAGGCCACCCTCGTGAGCCCGAGCGGGGCGAGGGTGCTCGCGGAGGCCCTCCGCGCCGCCGCGGAGCTTGGCACCCGGGAACTCGTCCTTCGTGGCACGGGACAGCTCTCCACCCCTGCCATGGCGCACCTTCGTGCGGCCTCCACCGTCTACGCGCGCGTCGAGTGGCTGTGAACCCCTGAAACACGCAGGTGGGTTCTGCGTCCACGTTGGATGACCCATGTCGCTGCATCCGGGCACCGGGGAAGCGGCAAGCGCCGGCAGACCCGAGTAGAAGACAAATCCATGAATCTTGACGACCCGTCGTCCATTCTCCTGCACCTCGGCATCGTCGTGGCCGCGATTGCCTTTGGCTTCTTCTTTTGGCAGGCCCACAAGCGGCGCCTTCAGGCATGGAGGGACTTCGCGGACAGGCACGGCTGGGGATTCACCGATTCCATGGCGTCGTACAAGGTCGGGGGACTCCATCGGGGAAGGCCCTTCTCGATGCACACGGAGCATCGCCGCAGTGGAAAGAGCTCGCAGCTCTACACTGTGGTGCGGCTGGAACTCGGCACGGCGCTTCCTCCCGACCTGCGCATCGGTCCCGAGGGATTCGGGGACAAGCTCCTCAAGGTCTTCGGCAAGCGGGACGACGAAGTCGGCGACGCGGAGCTGGATGCGGCGCTCGACATGAAGAACCTGACCGACGAGGCCCGGGACACCCTGCGTGCTCCGCGCGTGCGCGAACAACTCCTGTTGCTGCGGCAACGCTGCGCCAACTTCTCCATCGAAAATGAGGAACTCCAGGCGGAGCAGCGCGGGATGCCCGACAGCGTCGACACGCTGGAGTCCTTGGTGGCTCCAGCCCTGGACCTGGGGGATGCGCTGCAAGAAGCCGCCTCGAAGGCGCGCACGCGCCGGAGCGGCGAAGGGGCACCGTGGTGACTTCGAGGCTCGTGCTCCGGCGCTTGCACGCCGCGGTCCCAGAATCGCTTGCGCCCGTGATGCTCCCTGCGCGTACGCGGCCATCGCACGCGATAGCGGCCTGCAGTACGCACCCGCCTGAAGGGCAGACAGCGGTCGCTCAGTCGGCAGCCCGTCCCTTGCGCGCCGTCTCCAGCAACTCGCGGATGGCATCGGCGTGCTTGCCATCGGTTGGCGCCCAGTCGGCGGGCATGCGGCCGGCGCGGTCGCGTATGAACGGGTCGGCACCGGCTTCGATCAAGGCCTGCACGAGCGCCGGCACCGCATGCGCCAATGCGCGTTGCAGCGGTCGCTGTCCTTCATCGTCGGGCACATTGGGATCGGCACCCGCCACCAAAAGGCTGCGAATGATGGGGCCGTGCACGCGTGCTGACGGATTGAACAGCGCCATGTGCAGCGCGGTGAGTCCCTTGTCCGTACGGTGATTCACATTGGCGCGGCGTGCGAGCAGGAGGTTCACCGCACCCAGTTCTCCACTGCGCGCGGCCAGCATCAGTGCCGTCGGGTTGCCCTTGAACTGCGTCCAGTCAGGGTCGAGGCCGGCGTCCAGCATCCGCCCCACCAGTTCGAGGTTGCCGGCAGCGGCCACCGAAGGGAAGTCCTGGGTCGCCCACTGGCTGCGCGCAATGCCGCCAGAGAACGTCCATTCGGGTTCGGCAGCAGCCGCGCCACTGACGTCCTTGTCCGTGGCTCTGTCGACAACCTGTGCGCGCCGTGCCTCCGCCGCTTGCCGCGCGCGCTTCTTGCTGCCGCGCCAGAAGGCATGCGTGGCTGGGTAACTCGCCGGATCGTTCAGGTAGTTCGACAGCGCGACATGGCCATTCTCCAACGCCATGATGGAGGGCAACTTGCCGTCGTTGTCCGCCTGCTCGCGATCCGCGCCGGCTTCCACCAGGCATCGTGCGATGTCGGCAAAGCCATTCGCGGCGGCTGTCCACAGCGCGCTGGCACCGGTTTCGTCCCCCGCGTTCACATCTGCGCCGGCCTTCACCAGCAAGGTCACAAGAGTTGCGAAGCCATGCGCAGTGGCCGCGACCAGCGGCGGCTGGAAGGCCGCTGCATTCGGGGCGGCCTTCGCGTCCAGCAGCGCGCGCACGGCAGCCTCGTCACCGTGACTGCAGGCATACGCCAATGGCGTGGCCTGGTAGCCGTGGAGGTCGACTTCGTCGGGGTCGGCCCCTTTCGCCAGCAGGTCCTCCACTGCGAAGACATCGCACTGCTCGATGGCAGCAAACAGGTTTTGGGGCTTGTCGAGCTTCATGAGCGCTCACTGATGGAGTCGTGGCGTGGGGCTGGACGCCGGAGCATCGCAGCCTACCTACATCCAGCATCCGTGTGCGCGCCATGCCTTGCCCGTCGTACAGCCAGCGTCGAAGAACGTCGGGGCATCCGCGTCATGACCCGGGACGTCAAGGGCCTGGAACACCACATCGAGCGGGTGCGGTAGTCACGGCGGGCGCCGACCCTGCCGGAAGTGGGAGGAGCCGCGAGTCGGCCCTCCGCGCCGCGTCACGAAGGGACTCCAGGCCTGGCTCGAGCGCCGGGAACGGCGGCAGGTTCAGGATGGTGAGCGCCTCCTCGAAGCGCTCCAGCTCGCGCAGCAGTTCCGCGTGCATCCACCTGTGCTCGGCGTCGTCCAGTGCGCACAGGGTCATGAGGGCCTCGGCGTTGTCGCGGACCTGGGGCGTGCGCTGGGAGAGCGGCACCCACGGCGCGTCGCGACGATAGGCCTTGTTCCCCTGCCACCAGGCCCACTGTCGCAGCTCGCGCTCCTCGTCGGAGGTTGTCGCGAGCCCCTCGCGAAGCGCATCCAGGAAGAGCGCTTCACTCACGTCCTGTACCTGAGCGATCCCCTCATTTCAGCGAGCTGCTCACCAGCCGCCTGCCAGCCGGCTCCGTGCGAGGTGGGGGTGGTGGGAGGCAGAAGGAGAGGCCATGCTGGTACGCAAGGTGGCCATCAACGAAGAGCAGGTGCGGACGTTCCTGTCGAACTTGTTCGAGGAGGACCTGCACGCCAAGCGGGTGTTGTCGCTGTCGCACGCGACGTTGGGCGTGGTGCACGCGGCCTCCTTGTCGGTGCACGCCATTGGCCAAGCGCTGGCATGGGCACGGGGCGGCGTGCAGAAGCACGGCATCAAGCAGGTGGACCGGCTGCTGTCCAACGAAGCCGTGGACGTGTGGAAGTTGGCGGCCGCATGGGTGCCGTACGTGCTGGCCGAGCGCGACGAGGCGCTGGTGGCGCTGGACTGGACGGACTTCGACGCCGATGACCACACCAGCCTGGTGGCCAGCCTCGTCACCTCGCATGGGCGCGCCACGCCCTTGTTGTGGCTGACGCTTCAGAAGAGCGCCCTGGCGGGCAACCGGGCCCAGGCGGAGGATGAGTTGCTGCTGCGGCTCAAGGAGTGCGTGCCCGACGGGGTGAAGGTGACGGTGCTGGCGGACCGGGGCTTCGCGGACCAGCGGCTGTACGCCTTCTTGGCGCAAGCGGGCTTCGAGTACGTGGTGCGTTTTCGCAAGAACGTGCAGGTGGAGGTAGCCGGCGGCTCGCGGTGTCCGGCGGTCGAGTGGATGCCCACCAGCGGGCACGCGAAGAAGCTGACGAATGTGCACGTCACGGCGGACCGAATGCCGGTGCCGGCGGTGGTGCTGGTGCACCAGAAGGGCATGAAGGAGCCGTGGTGTCTGGCCACCAGCCTGGGCAGTGCCAGCGCGCGCCAGGTGGTGGACCTCTACTCCCGACGCTTCTCGTGTGAGGAGACGTTCCGGGACGTCAAGGATTTGAGATTCGGCATGGGGCTGTCCGCGGTGCGCGTGAAGAGTCCCGAGCGGCGCGACAGGCTGCTGCTGGTGAGCGCACTGGCTCAGGTCCTGCTGACACTGCTGGGCGCCGCCGGAGAGAGCCTTGGCATGGAGAAGGGATTGAAGGCCAACACGGCCAAGACGCGCACCTACTCACTCTTCCGTCAGGGCTGCATGTATTACCAGGCCATCCCCATGATGAGGGAGGAGCGACTGCTTCCGCTCGTCGAGCGCTTCGCCGAACTCCTTCACCGCCACCCCGTCTTCCAGGAAACTCTCGGCTTCATATGAGGGGATGGCTCAGGTCCTGTACCTGCGGGGCTTCAGTCCATTCCCTGGGGGGCTTGGGCACGTCGGGCTGGGTGACGATGCGCGTCGAGCTGACACGAGCGCCCAGCTCCTCGAAGCGGTCGGCGATGTGTCGGGCCGTGCCCAGGTGGTCGTATTCCCCGAGGCGCGCGGGGAGCTGGGCGACGAAGTGCTTCACTTCCTGGAGTCCCATCCCCAGGTCGCTCCGCAGGCGCTGCATGACCTCGATGCGACGCGCCCCAGTGCTCTCCAGGGTGAGGGTGGTGAGTGTCTCACCGCACTGGGAGGTGACGCGGTCCACGTGCCCCAGCTCGACGGCGCGCGCGACCCAGAAGAATGCATGGCAGCCCATGCAGCGCGCAACCAAGGGGGGCAGCGGCCGCATGGGGGCTTCGAACCAGCCATCACTCCAGAGCACGGCACCGAACGTATTGCCGGAGGCCAGGGACCAGCGCCTGTGGAGGGCGCCACAGCGCGGACAGCCAATGACCACGTCGGGACCGGGAATCATGACGGTGGACTCAGGGCTCCTTCAGTCATTGAAACCCGATGCCTCCGACTCAGGCCGCTGGCTGGCGCAGGTAAGCGAACATGTGCTGGACGTAGTCGGCCTTGCCAAGCTGCACACCGTTGTGCCGCAGAATGTTGTAGGCCGTGACCAGGTGAAAGTAGAACTGCGGTGTCACCCAGTTCCGCGCGTATTCGCTGCCGGTCATGTCGAAGGCCATGCCATTGGGCAACTCGATGGACAGTTGGCGTTGTGCGCCTTCCTCTATCCGCGCCCTGTCCGCGCTCGACAGCAGTTGTAGCGTGCGCTCAATCAAGGCGTTCGCCTGCTCCATGTCAGCCGGCGCGTCAAGCGGCGACAGCGGTTGCTGGCCAAGCCGCAGCACCGCTTCCTGCGCCTGGGTACAGACAAACTGCACCTGGCTGGCCAGGTTGTGCATGTCGGGAGCCAGCCGCGACTGAAGCAGGTTCTTCGGGTCACAGCCCAGCTCGCGAGCACGAGCCTCCCCCTTCTGCAGGAAAACCAGCAGCGCACGCAGCATCTGCGCGAAGCAGGGAACGGTCGTTTCGTAGATCGACATCGGTGCCTCCTCCTTGAATGACTCAACCCTAGCAGGTTTGATTTGGACGACGCGCGCGGATGTGAACAGCGACACGTCATGGTGACAGCGCCGGGCAGTCCCCACGCGTGACGCCGGGACGGCCCTCCTGCAATGCTGTGGTCAGGAGGGCGTTCCATGTTCCTGGCCTTCATGACATCCGCGCTCACGAGCGCATGGCTGCTCACGGCAGCCCCCGTGTTCGTCACCGTGGAGCCCCTCGGCTTCACCGTCCGGTCGGACGGAGAGAAAGTAACGGTAACGCGAGTCAAGCGGGGGAGTGTCGCCGCCCGTGTGGGACTCGAGCCTGGGATGCGAATCGAGCGCATCGACGCGCCTCGGCGGAGGTTCGCGCGCGGGCCCATCGCGAAGCTCTCCCAGGTCGACCTGCACGATGCGCTCATTCCCACGTGGGATGAGCCGCTCCTGCTGCAGGTCTGGGCGGACACTGCGGATCACGGGGCGGCCCGAACAGTGGAAATCATGGGTGTCGACACTGGCTGAAGACCTCTACATGGCGGTCAGGCAGGGCGGGGAATTGCTTGTCAGTAAGCTCGCTTTGACGAAGAAGACGCGCGGTTAGTCGATTGTCGCGGAGGTGGTGTGTGTATTATAGGTTGGATGCGAGGTATGATTTTGCTGCACATGGCGTCGAGGGTGTTGCCTTGGATGAGTCGCCCGACGTCGACGTCCCTTGGACCATGGGCATCCGTTATCCGGACCCCGTACAAGAGCCCATCCCGTGCTATCTCGACCCGCGCAGCGGTCCCGTGATGCCGGACTCATCATCGACGTCCCTCTTTTTCCCAGCGCCTCATTGAGGTGCTCAAGGGGGCGGGAGTTCGCAATCTCGACCTGTATGACGCGGAGGTCATTGATCGGGAGCGAGAGAAGACCTATTCACACTACAAGGCAGTCAACATCGTTGGTCTGGTGAGTTGTGCGGATTTGCCCAGATCGGAGTGTCTTCCTGGTTACAAACCGCCCCTGATGAAGTTCACGAAGCTCCGCGTCGACGAATCGAGGACCCTGGGGCTGCCGCTGTTTCGGCTTGCCGAGGACTCACTGGTCATTCTCGTGTCGGAGGCCGTGAAGCAAGCCGTCGAGGCCGCGAAGTTGGTGGGAGTCCGGGTGGTATCGCTCGAAGAGCCGTCCGCATACTGAGGGGATGATGGGAACGAAAGTCTTTGCTGACGGGCGCGGTATTTCCGCTGAGGACAGTGGTGGACAGAGCGTTGTCTTCCCCGACGTCTGCAAGACGCCGAGCCCGGGTGGACCAGTGCCCTTGCCTTATCCCAACCTGGGCAAGTCCTCGGACGCCTCGAATGGGCCGAAGAAAGTCACCGTCAATGGGTGGTCTGCTCCCCAATTTTCGGACCAGTTGAAGAGTGAGAGAGTCCTCGCGGCCAGGAGGTGGGTCGGTCGTGAGGAAGAGCAGGTTTACCGAGGAGCAGATGATCCGCATCCTGAGGGAGGCGGAGGCGCCTGGGGCCAGCGTGGTGGAGGTGGCCCGGAAGCACGGCGTCGTCGAGCAGACGCTCTACCGGTGGCGGCAGAAGTTCGGCGGCATGGAGGCAGTCGAGGCGACGCGGCTCAGGGAGTTGGAGAAGGAGAACGCGCGTCTGAAGAAGCTGCTGGCCGAGAGGGACCTCGAAATCGAGGTCATGAAGGAAATCTCCACAAGAAAATGGTGAGCGCGCCCGTCGGCCGTCGGCAGGTGCGGTACGCCATGGGAAAAGGCGTGTCGCAGCGCCGGGCGTGCGCGCTACTACAGGTGTCCCGCAGTAGCCTGGGCTACGCCAGTCGCAAGGAGTGTTGGCGGTCATCAAAGAGCGCGGGATTCTGGTCATCGACGCGGTCAGCACGCGGCGAAAGGGTTGCCCGTTCCACTCCGGGAAATCCTCCACACGCTGCTGAGGCGCAACCCCGCTGAGCGCTTCGCCACGGCCGCCGAGCTGGAAAACCGTCATGCGCGCGCGGCTGGCCCAGTTGGGGCCTTACGCGGGCGAAGACGTGGTGAGGGAAGTTCAGCAGGCGCTCATAGAAGCAGGTGACAGGCTCTGGGACTTGGAAGTACCGGAAGACGAGGGCGGCATTACTCCGCCGCTTGCCGAGGCCGCCAGCGAGGACGAGCTTTCGACACAGACCGAGCCCCCAATGGCGCGCGGGCGATTGCCTCTTCGACGCGCCATCCGGACGAGGTGACGACCGTGCCCGGTGGAGGGCCGCATCACTCGAGTAAACAGACGCCAAGGAAAGATGGGGGCCCTGGTGGAGATGGGGGCGGTGCCCGAACCCCAAGCGGTGCCTTTTAGCGATTCCCACTGCGATTCATCAGCACGGGAACTTTCCTGCCTTGTGCGCGCCTCGCTCACGCGCCTTGAGGCACTGCCCACTGTGACCTTTACGCGCCCATGACGCAGCGACCGAGTTTTGGGTAGACACAGGGTGTCGGTCCGTTCTCCTCGCCCCATGTCCGGTCAACACCGGACGGCCCCGACCTATTTGCAGACACGACGTGGGCGTTGTTTGGCTCAAGGGACTTCTCACAGCCCAGAATGACGTAGGCCCGGGAAGACTTGACCGCATTGGCGTTGCTGAGCGCCCAAGTCGGTTCTCAATCCTTATCCGCTGGGGCCTTCGCCGCGACCGGCCGGATGCTGAACGGCACGTCGACGTAGGCGTCGATGGTGTTCAGCACCCGGGCCATGATCGTCGGCCGTTCTCCCCGAGCCATGGCCAGCCGCATCTGGGCCTGATGCCAGGCCGTGACGTAGCGGAGCTTTGGCGGGGTGAGGTGGATTCCCCGATGCATCGAGCCCTTCAGGAGCTTCCACGTGAGCCGCTGTCCCGGCCCCCAAGGCAGCCTGTACGCCACGCGCCAGCGCTCCGGTAGGAGGCCGGCGGTGAGCACCTCATCGAGCTGTCCTCGGGTGAACGGCGAATTGAAGAGCAGGCCTGCCAGCTCAAGCGCAGTGTCTCCCACGCTCAGCCGCTCCCCCGCCAGCTCCCCGTTGTACCACTCGTAGAAGGCCTCGAGCGTGGGTGGCATCTGCTCCGGTAGGAGCCCGAAGTACGCCGCGGCGAGCAGCGTCTCCTGATAGTAGCGGCGCTTCTCCTCGACGCTGAGCGGCCGCACGAATGTGTCGAAGATCAGCATGGCGGTGTCGATGAGGGTAGCGTGCACCCAACGCAGCAGCGAAGGATCGTTCGCGCGATAGGGGCCGGAGCCCTGCGGGCCGGCACCGTCCGGAAGTGCGCCGTAGACGCGGCTGTGCACGCTGTGGATCCGCTTCGCGGCGCCCGTCGCCTCCGAGAGGCCACCAAACTTGAGCTGGTACATCGCCGTATAGGTGCGTCGCGCACGGCCGAGCAGGTCATTCCGGAAGTTGCTGTTCTGGGCGATACCGTAGGCCACTGCCGGATGGGCGAGTTGCAGCAGGATGGCGCGCAGTCCGCCGAGAAGGATCACCGGCTCGCGATAGAGCACCCAGGTCACGCTGTTGGGGCCGTAAACGCCCTCGACCTCGCCTGCCGCGTGTTCCCGCATGTAGTCGAGACACTTGCGGAAACGCTCGCGGTCCAGGTTGATCTGCTGCTCCACTTCCGGAGGGGGCGGCCACCGCCTCGGGTTCGTCTGCGTATTCATGAATCTATCCCCATCATGATTGTCACAGCAGTTGCTCCGCTAGCAGGTCGGGCCCTATCACGTCCGCGCGCCATCTCCCCGCGACACCGGAGTATATCAATTGGGCCGCCAGCGCGCGCGAGTGCAGCCCGAAGCCGCGGCCCTCCATGTGCGTGGTGAATCCGTGAACGTATAGGCGGGATAGAGGCCCTGTTGAGGGTGAGGGCTGGAGCGGAGGGGCCGAGGAGGGCCGCTGACGGGGCCGCCCGAGCGATGCTCCCGTTCGGTGGACAGCTGCCGCCACTTGGTCCCGAACCAAGGCCGGGGAAGCGGTCCAGGGTTCACCCCTCCTGACGCGCTGTCCTGGTCGCGCCTCGAACCACCCGAGCAGCAAGGGGCTCCACGGAAGCCCGTGGGAGCCCCTCCGTAGCGTGAGCCCTGGCGAGGTGTGGCTGGGGGAGGGGCAGGTGGAGGAGCGCGGGTGGGAGTACCGGCGGAGGCAGCCGGAGGGGACGGTGCTGTACGAGGCGGTGAGGGACAACCTCGCCACGCTGCTGGCGGAGGCAGGTGAGCTGGGACGCGGCCTGCCCCGGTACGTGGAGCGGGACTTCGCCAAGTACCTGGAATGCGGAGTGCTGGCACACGGCTTCGCGCGGGTGCGCTGCGAGAGTTGTAAGGACGAACTGCTCGTCGCCTTCTCGTGCAAGGGGCGAGGGGTGTGCCCCTCCTGTAACGCGAAGCGGGCGCAGGTAACGGCGGTGCATCTGGTGGAGCAGGTGCTGCCGCGCGTGCCCTACCGGCAGTGGACGCTGTCCTTTCCGCATCGGGTGCGGTGGGCGCTGCTCAAGGACGTAAGACTGCTCTCGGACGTCCTCACCGTCTTCCTGCGCGCGGTGTTCGCCCTACAACGTCGGCGAGCGCGGAGGCAGGGCATCCGTCATGGGCAGGTCGGGGCCGTCTCTTTCATCCAGTTCTTCGGCTCGGCCTTGCAGGTGACGCCGCACTTCCACTCGCTGGTGTCGGACGGCGTCTTCGTGCCAGAAGCATGCAGAGCTGGGCCTGGAGCCTGCGAAGCTCCTTTTCATAGGCCTTGCGCTTCATGGGTTCCGTATGGGTGTCTGGTTGCCATGACCTCGTGCCCCGGTAGGAGAAGAGGGGGGCTTCACTCCACGGGGGGGCCATGCCCGGGCACTGGCCCGGCGTCAGCTTCCCGGCGGTCTCGTGGATCTCCGCGCGCAGTCGCTCTCCATCCGAGGGGTCCACGGCTTTGTAGGCGATGGTGACGCCCTGGGGAGTGTCCTCCACGCGGGCGTAGGTCGGTACGCTCGGAGCCCCCGCAGAACCCGGGAGCCCGCTACCGCCCATGGCCTCGTAGTCGATGCCGGGAGGCTGCTCGAGGCCGCGGCGCCCCGATACGCCGTGCTCCGCCTGCCGCTGCATCATGTTGCGGCCACGCTGCCGGAGGTTCGACACCTGGTCCTCCTCGGAGGTGGTGAAGACGAGGGCCACGCCGTCGGGCGTGTCCTCCGCCCGCGTCTGAGCGCCGGGGACCGTCATGCAATGCGGCCTCACGTGCCCGCCCCTCCCTCGCGTTGGAGCGGGCGCTCCACCCCACCCCTTTCAAGGAGTTGGGAGCATGTCACCTTGCGCGGGGGGGCAAGAGCCCTGGGGACAGGGCTCTTGCGGACCGGCCTGTCACGGTGAGCGGTCAATCTCCTCGGTGATGCCCACGTCCGTCACGGAACATGCGCCGCCGCTGCTCTCCACGAGGAGGAAGGACTCCGCCGGGAAGACGTTGACGCCGTGCAGGTACGAGCACTCAATGAGGGCGTTCATGTCCCGGCTGCTGCTGTAGGTGAAGACGCGGGCGGGCGCGCTGAAGTCACCGTCACCGCCCGGCGAGGTCGCCACCGCCGTGTTGGGCTTGAAGTCCCAGGACTTCACCTTCACCTGCCAGTGGTCGCCTGGGATGCAGCAGTCCGCCACCTTGACGTCGAGCTGCTTCGTGCCCGGGCAGCTCACGGCGTAGCGCTGGATCTGGCCGGGACGCGACAGAAGGCAGGAGAGGAGAATCTGCTGCCCGCCATCGGACCGCTGGGTGATTTGGGGCTGGCGCTGGCCCGTGGAGCGGTAGTTGAGCTCGCCCGCGCGCGGCGCCGCCTCCGCGGGCTCGCCGGCGGCTGGCGGCTCCGCGGATGCGAGCGGCGAGACGCCGAGCGCGGCGCAATACAGGACGAGAGAAGCGAGCCTCCGGAGCTTCATGAAGGAAGCGGTCATGACGTATCTTTCTGTTGGCGCGAGAGAAGGACCTGCGCTCCAGGTAGCGCCCCGCCTGAGAGCAGCGGGGAAATAGGCATACGGAGCCGGGCCGGGCAGTGTTTCCGAGGGGCATGCATGCGTTCATGTCGTGAAAGCCAGCGTCTCCTCACGCCTGCGACTCTCCCGCGGCCTCCTTCAGGGGCTGGCACGGAAGCACCACCGTGAACCTCGAGCCCAGGCCCGGCGTGCTGCCCACGCGCACCGTGCCGCCCATGGCCTCCGTGAGGCTCCGAACGATGTAGAGGCCGAGCCCGAATCCGCCGTAGTGCCGGGTGGGCACCGCGCGCTCGAACCGCTCGAAGATGTGGAGCAGGCGCTCGGGCGGGATTCCGATGCCGTGGTCCTCCACCACGAGCTCGGCCGTCCCCTCCCCGCGTGAGAGCGAAATCTCGATGGGCCTGCCCTCGCCGAACTTGAGGGCATTGCCGAGGAGGTTCGCCACCACCTGGTCCAGCCTGCTCCGGTCCCACATCCCCTCGACGGGCCCTTCGGCGCGCATGTCCACCCGCGACCCGGTTCGGGCGGCGGTCTCGATGAACCGCTCCACGACCTCGCCCACGACGGCCAGGAGGTCCACGCGCTCCAGGTGGAGCTCGAGCCGCCCGGCGTGCAGCCGCGAGACATCCAGCACGTCGTCCACCAGGCGCATGAGGCGCTGCACCTGCCTCTCGGCCGACTCGAGGGCCTGCATGAGCCGCTCTGCGGAGGGGCGCTCGTTTCGTCTCCGCAGCACCGACTGAAGCACGATGTTCATGGAGGTGATGGGCGTCTTCAGCTCGTGCGCCGCGACACCGAGGAACTCCTCACGGACGCGGATGCCCTCCTGGGCCTCCTGGTAGAGGTGGGCATTGTCGATGGCCATGGCCGCCCGGTGGGCCAGTTCCTCCATGAGCGCCAGGTCCGATGGCCCGAAGGGGCGCATCGGGTCCGTGCGGCCCATGGAGATGGCCCCCAGCGTCCGTCCGCGCGCCATGAGCGGCACGGCCATGCCGCTCCGGGTCCCCAGCTCGCGGATGAGCCGGGCATTCTCGGCGTCGAGGCTGTAGTCGTGCATATCGGGCTCCGAGAGCTCGGAGCGCAGGAAGGGCTTGCCGGACCATGACGCGGATGGCCGGCTGGAGCGAGCCCCAGTGGGGCGGATAGCGCTCCCCCAGCTCGCGCAGGACCCTCTGCTTCGCGGGGTCGGAGTGAAACCCGGCCACCCGGCGAATCCTGCCGTCCGCTTCGGCCACATCGACGATGCACCAGTCGGCGAACGTTGGCGCGACGAGGCGAGCCAGGCGCTGGAGCGTGGTCGGATAGTCGAGCGACTCGGCGAGCAGCGCGCTCGCGTCGGACAGGAAGCGCACGGCCTTCTCCGCGCGCATGCGCTCCCTCAAGCAGGTGCGCAGGAGGCGAGCGTGGGGCTTGAGGCGGCGGCCAGCACGGAGCCGATGAAGGAGAAGACGCCGCGAGTGGACTGGGCCGAGTTGCTCAGCAGGACGTTCGACGTCGACGTGTTCGCCTGCATGAGGTGTGGAGGCAGGCGGCGAGTGCTGGCGTACGTGAAGGGGGCGGAAGGGGTGCGAGCGATTCTGGAGCACCTGGGCCTTGGCCAGGCGATTGAGTACGTGCGCAAAGTTTCATCAGCGCGCGCCTGGGCGAGCTCATCGAAGAGACGTGAGGCCCGGCGGTACACCACCGAGTAGCCATCCCGGCACGCCTTCTGTCCCAGCGCGCATGCGAGGAAGGACTTGCCGACGCCCGTGGGCCCGGTGAGGAGCACATTCTGCTTGTCCGCCGCCCACTTCGAGGTGGACAGCTCCATCACCTGCGTCTTGGCGAGCCCGCGTGCGTGCCCGTAGTCGATGTCCTCCACGGCCGCGGCCTGTCGCAGGCGCGCGGCGCTCAGCCGAGAGGAGAGCTTCTTGTTCTCTCGGTGCATCCACTCCGCGTCGGCCAAGAGGCCCACCAGGTCGGCAGGGCTGACGTCTCGCTCCCCTGGCCTCGCCAGCCAGTCGCGTAGGTACGAGGCCATCCCGTGCAGCTTCATCCCGTTGAGTTTCTCCAGCGTCTGTTCCACCAGCATCGGGTTTGTTCCTCATGTCGGTCATGTGGGGGCTTGCCCGCGCGCGCTTCTCAGCGCGCGGGCCCCTTCCGAGTGCGGGGGACCGAGGCCTCGCACCAGACGGGAAGTGCCCGCGCACCCAAGGGGCTCCACCGCGGCAGGTGGCGGCGGTGCTCCTCTCTGCGTGCGCGAGGTACGTCAGTGGTAGTAGTGGGGGCCTCGCACGTTCTCATGGGCGGGCAGGGGCGGCTTCTCTTCGCGCTCCTCCCGTGCGTCCTCCAGGTGGTGCTGGAGGATGGCGGCCACGGACTTGTAGCTGTAGGCCCGGTGGCGCACGGCCCTGGCGCACGCCTTCTCCAGCCGCGCCTCGCCGTACTTGTCCTTCAATCGCATGACACCCAAGGCCCCGCGGAAGCCCTGCTCCGGATGGGGTTTTCGCTCCATGAGGCCTTGCACCAATGCGGCCGTGGAGGGGCCCGTCTTCTCCGCCCACGTCAGTAGCCGCTCGGGCGTCCACTCCGCGTGGGCCCGGTGGCTGGTGGGCATGTGCTCCTTCAGCGTGGTGTAGCCCTTGGCGTGCTTGCGGACGTGGCTCGCTACCCGACGCCCCCCGAGGAACACCTCGACGCTTCCCTCCGTGTAGCGGGCCTCCACCTGCTTGTGCGCCAGCGAGTACGGCACCTGTACAGGTGCCCCTCCACCTCGACGTGGTAGTCCGGGTGGACGCGCGCCTTCTTCCAGAAGGCCAGCTCGTAGGCATGTACCGGCAAGGCCTTCAGTACGGGCTTCTCGAGTTCCTCGTACAACTGGCGACGCGAGCGCCCCACATGTCGCATCAGGCGCTCATTCAGCTTCTCGAGCAACGGCCGTATGGCCTCGCGTACCTCGTGCAGGCCACTGAAGCGGCGGTTGCGCAGGACGGCCAGAATCCACCGCTCCGCCACCAGCACCGCCGCCTCTACCTTCGCCTTGTCACGCGGGCGACGAGGACGTGCCGGCAGAATGGCGAAGCCGTAGTGACGGGCCAGGTCCGCATACGTGGGGTTCTCTTCCGGCTCGTAGCGGTGCGCACGTGTGACTCCTGACTTCAGGTTGTCCGGCACCACCAACTCCGGGACTCCGCCAAAGAAGGCCATGGCGCGCACGTGGCAGCCCACCCAGGTGGCCAAGCCCTCGGAGTAGACGGGCTCGACGTACGTGTAGCTGCTGGCCCCCAACGTGGCGACGAAGAGCTTCGCGACCCGCACCTCTCCGCTGTCGCCGTCCACTACTTCGACTCCATCCCCGCTGAAGTCCACGAAGAGCTTCTCGCCCGCCCGGTGCTCCTGTCTCATGGTGACGCCGAGGACGGACTGCCAGCGCCCATACCGCTCGCAGAACTGGCTGTACTGGTACCCACCCGGGTTGGCCGCCAGGTACTCCTCCCACAACAGCAGCTTGGTAACTCCCTTGCGCTTGAGCTCTCGATGCACCTGCGCCCAGTCCGGCTCCGGCCGGTGCGCAATCGCCTTGCCCTCGTCTGGGAAGAACAGCGCGGTGAGCGCCCGTCATCGTCCAGTTCCGCCGGCAACGGCCAACCTCCCACTCCTGCTATCCGCGCTCGCCCCAGGTACTCGCACACCGTCCCATTCCCGATGCCCAGACTCGTGGCGATGTTTCTCGTCGACAGCTTCGACGCGAACCGCAATCGCAACACCTCTCTCAACTTGCGCACCGCCAGCCTCTCTTGGGCCATCTCCACCTCCTCGAAGGAGATGGAGGCGAGACCCTGCTGCCCAGTGCCGTCAACTCTCCGTGTGTCGCCTCCTCCCGTGCTCACCATGCCCGGAACGGGTGCTCACCTTGGGCCGGAACAGGTGCTCACCTTGGACCGGAATCGGTGCTCACCATGGTCCGGTACACGCAGCTGCTGTTTCGTCGCAGCCCAGTGGACGGGAAGGTGGCCTTCTACATTGCCCATGCACGACGCAATGCCTCGCTTGCCTCGCTCGTACGGGCGGCGGGTAGCCGGTGGGCCATTGAGGAAGATTTCGAGTCCGCCAAGGGCGAGGTGGGCCTGGCGGACTACGAGGTGCGTACCTGGACGGCCTGGCATCGACACATGTCGCTGTGCCTCGTCGCGCACGTTTTCCTGGCCAGCGCACGGGCCATGGCCAACCTCGAGCCACGGGAGGGACTGCCCCCAAAAGCGCTCGGCCTGCCGACTCGAAGAAACCCCATGCGGGCGTTTCTCGTCCGGCGCGGCCTTCACTGACAACCTTCGTCCGCTACTCCGTCCAGGAGGTACGAAGACTGCTGCTGGCGCTTTGGTGGCGCACACTGCCCTCAGTCGCCTACCTCCTCTCGTGGAGTCACTGGCGACGCCATCACCAGGCCGTCGCCATGCGCTGTCACTACCGCGCACGTGGTGCGCGGCTCAAACTACAACTGTAGGACTAAACCAACGGTCATGATTCTCGGCCGACCTCAGGCGGAGCGCCTGAGGTCGGCCCGGCGCAGGGATGGACTGGCGGAGCGCTGCGCCTCATCACCGCTGTCGCCCTGGAAGTCACTGGAGTCTGGGACGACCGCGGCTCCCTCGACATGTCCCTGCTGAAATCATCCCCTGTCACTTCCGCTGCCTGATGCCGCCAAGGAGCCTTCCTCCCCCGAACCCCCTCCGAACCAACTACACAAGATTCGGGACTTGACCCTGCCGAATTGTGCCCATGCCTTCTGATGATGTCGGCTGTTTTCGTCGTGGTGATAGCCGTACCAGCACCTCGCTCACCCGACTTGACGCACCCCTGAAGTAGGCTTGACGCACCATGATGCGGCGACCGGATTTTGGATAGGCACAGATGCTGCTCTGGCTCAACCAGCCCCATCATCCGGAAGCCTTCTGAACGGGGTGTCCTCGACAGGCGGACAGACTGGCCGGGGACAAACCAGGATCAGGGTTTCGCCGCGTAGACCTTAACGCCGCCCTTCCACGTCGACAGCACCGTGATGGCGCGCATGTTCTGGTAGATGGCCTCAACGGGCGGCAGTTCTTGCTCCGTCCTCGCCACATCGTGGCCATGGCCACGCCCGGGCAGCTTCTTCCCCATGCTCAGTGGGTCCTGCGCCAGGATCACGAAGTCGGCAAGGTGGCCGGGCGTCAGCGACCCGACCCAGTTTTCGGCCCGGCAATGCCATGCTGCATCATAGGTGACGGCGCACAGAGCCTGTTCCGGCGTCAGGCATTCGTCCTCGTTCAGGACGCCCTTGTCCGGATCGGCTTCCATGATCCGGGTAATCGCCTGCTCCATCTGCCGCAGCGGCCCGAGCGGGGTGACGCCGTAGTCGGAGTGCAGGCTGATGCGCAGCCCCTTGTCTAACGCCGACTTGCACAGGTCGAGGGTTTGGGCCTTCTTCTCCTCGAAAATCACCTTGTTGAAGGCATAGCCCCAGTAACCGACGTGACCGATGAGGAAGCTGGGGGAGATGCCCCATCTGTGCATGGTATCCAGTTGCCCGGGACTGAGCAGCGAGCAATGCTCAATCCGGTCGCGGCGGTCGTCCCGTTGCTGCGGCGTCAGGGACTTCAACGCGTTGACATAGGCCTGCGTCGTGAGCTCATTGGCCCTGTCGCCGTTGGCGTGGATCATCAGCGACCAGTTCTTCTTGGCCGCCGTCTGTACCAGGGTCGCGAAGTCCGGAGGCTTGGTGGAGCCCGACTGCGAGCCCCCTGCATCGGTGAAGTTGAAGATGCCGCGGTTCTCCGGCGGGTTGCAGCAATAGTACTCCTGCTGGTATCCGGTCAGGCCCTGGTTCGATCCGTCGGAAATCACCTTGAGGTGCCCGATATAGAGATCTTCGTAATCAGTCATCGGCTCGTACGGTTTCAGAGCATCCTCGACATCCTCCTGGGCTTTGATGAGCTTTGCCCCGCCAATGCGGACACGCGGTTTATACACCTTCAGGTATGCCTTCAACACCTCAAGTTGGTCCTCGTCCAGGCCAGCGTCATAGATCATGGTCACGCCCCGTTCCACCGCCGTTTCGAACAGCCGCGTCAGGTTCGGAACGGCTTTGGCCTTTATTTCCAATATCTGGTGTTTGGGAATGGCTAGCAGTGCCGGCTGCATGGCCGGAATTTCCTGAAGCTGGCCCTTGTTGGTGGTCTTGTAATTCTCGAACGTACCGAAATCCCTCTGCAAGTCAGGGCTGTTGTTATAAGTATGCCTCAGGGCCGCCGTGTTCAGGTAAGCGGTGTGCATCGACGCGCTCAGCAGCAGGACTGGCACGTCGGCGACATACTGGTCGAGAAAGTCGGCATCGATTGTCACCAGGTTGTTCAGTTTGCCTGGCGGGTTCACCGTGAACGGCATCAGTGCCGGATCGACCTCGCGCCCCAGGACCCAGGCATAGGGCTTGATGCCGGTGGGAATGATGTGCGCCTCCGGCCCGAACTGTACCATCGAATTTACGTTGCGGATGGTGGCCGCCTCATCCTGGATCTTTGTTGTCAGCCACTTCTCGTTGTAGTCGGGCCGCAGGGACTGCCCGTCGAAGGCGCCCATGTCGGTGAACCCCGCAGACACTGCCGATGCCACAATGTGCATGTGCGGTTCGATCAGCCCGGGCAACAGTGCCTCAGTGGCTTTCAGTTCGAGCGTCTTGAACGGGATGCCACGTGTCCGCATCGCCGCCTCGACCGTCGCGAACTTGCCGGTGGCGACGACCTTGCCCTGATGGATGCCAATGGCCTCCACCTCCTCCGCCGAGCCTTTGATCATCGGGCGGATGGTGCCCCCTCGGATCAGCAGGCTTTCCGGAGCTTCCGGCTCATGCGCGGCATGTTCCACCGGCACGCGGCTGAAGACATCCGGGGTCAGCAGCTCTTTGCAAAGAGTATCCATCAAGGGGTTGTTGCAACCACAATGGGTGCAGGTCGGATGGGAGTGGTGCATGGCTTGCGTCTCGTGCCTACGGGTGAGTTCGAGGTGTGCCACCGTGTGCGGAGGCGCCTCGGTGCAAGGCGTTTGCAGTGGGCGTGCCGGGCCCCCAGGAAGGGCCCCTCTCTCGGAAAGCAGAGATTGGAGACCTCGCCTTGCGTCCCCCGTGACGTGTCAGCCCTCCGCGCTGACACGTCAGCGCGTGTGGTCTGCTCCCCAATTTTCGGACCAGTTGAAGAGTGAGAGAGTCCTCGCGGCCAGGAGGTAGGTCGGTCGTGAGGAAGAGCAGGTTTACCGAGGAGCAGATGGTCCGCATCCTGAGGGAGGCGGAGGCGCCTGGGGCTAGCGTGGTGGAGGTGGCCCGGAAGCACGGCGTCGCCGAGCAGACGCTCTACCGGTGGCGGCAGAAGTTCGGCGGCATGGAGGCAGGCGACGCGACGCGGCTCAAGGAGCTGGAGAAGGAGAACGCGCGGCTGAAGAAGCTGCTGGCCGAGAGGGACCTCGAAATCGAGGTCATGAAGGAAATCTCCACAAAAAAATGGTGAGCGCGTCCGTCCGTCGCCGGCAGGTGAGGTACGCCGAGGAGCGAGGCGTGTCGCAGCGCCGGGCGTGCGCGCTACTGCAGGTGGCCCGCAGCAGTCTGGGCTACGTCCGTCGCAAGGAGGCGAAGGACGCGGCGCTGGTGGAGAAGCTGCGAGGTATCGCTCGGGCACGTCCCCGGTACGGCTACCGGCGGGCCTGGGCGCTGCTGCGGCGCGAAGGGCCTATGGTCAACGTGAAGCGAGTGCATCGGCTCTGGAAGAAGGAGGGGCTGGCTCTCACTCGAAGGAGGCCGAGAAAGCGCCTTCGGCTCGGACGGCCGCGGCAGCCGAAGCCCGAGGGCGTCAACTCGGTATGGGCCTGGGACTTCGTGCACGACGCATGCGCCAACGGGCAGAAGCTCAAGTGCCTCACTGTCGTGGACGAGCACAGCCGCGAATGCCTGGCCATCGACGTGGCGGGGCGCATCAACTCCAGACGAGTCATCGAGGTACTCTCGCGCCTGGTGGCGGTGCACGGTCCGCCGAAGTACCTCAGAAGCGACAACGGCCCGGAGTTCATCGCCAAGGCCCTGCGAGGGTGGCTGGAGGCCAGCGGCATCCAGACGGCCTACAGCGACCCGGGCAAGCCCTGGCAGAACGGTACCAACGAGAGCTTCAACGGCCGCTTTCGCGACGAGTGCCTGTCCGCGGAGTGGTTTGCCAACAGGAGGGAGGCTGTCGTCCTCATTGAGGCGTGGCGGTACGACTACAACGAGAAGCGTCCGCACAGCAGTCTGGGCTACAAGACACCCGCGGAGGTCGGAGCTCGCCGTGCCCATGCCGACCCCGCCGCATCATCCCCCGAGCACGGTATCAACAGCGCCGCAGGACTCTCGTAACTCGTGGTCCGAAGAACGGGGGCAGATCAAGATCACGTGCGCTAACCTTCCGTGGGGCCGTGTGACGGGGGAACTGTCAGCCTTTCGCGGAGGGGCGAGTGCCCGGCGAAGAGGCGGCGGCTGTGGTCGGCTCAGAAGCCTCCTGCGACAGCCCTCACTTCAGGGGCGAGCCAGGAGGGCCCCCTTTCAGTACCGCGAGCCAAAATCCCTTGAGATTCAGGGGCTTGAGCATGAAGGCCCCGCGATTTTCATCGCGAGGCCCGTGTAAAACAAAAGGGCCTTACCGGTTCTCCCCGAATGAAACTCTGCGCGAACTCGTTCTCGGCATTCTCTCCAGAGACTGCGACGGAAAACACGAGAGACATCATGGGTTACGCGAAGTCGGGAAAATTCGGGGTCCGATTGAGTCTCCGCAAACTTCGTCGCCTTTGTTCCCGATTGTCGCGGATTGAGGAGGGCGCCCACCATCCTCCAGAAGGAGACGATGTGGGGCGCCACGTGGGTTGATGGGGCGGACGGGGCCTCGTGCCCCCATGGTCTGAGGCCACGAACTCTCGTATCCGGACCCGCCCGTGAGCCCTGGCCGAGAGCACTGCTGCGCTGGTCGCCTGGGCACGCGGTTGTCCTCGATGGGCTGGCGGTCGGCAGGGCCGGCTTGGCGCTCCCTTCATCACGAGTGCTCAGCCTTTGATTGCGCGGGACGGCGTGGGCGGTGTCACGATGATTCCGACCCCACTTTCACTGCTACAGGAACTCGCCGGCCCGCGCGCGCCTCGCTTGCTCACCTCAACGCGCTCATGACGCAGCGAGCGAATTTTGGGCAGGCACAAAGGGTTGACGTTGCGGGGACGGATGTTCAGGCGTGGAGCTGCTGCTGGAGCCAGGCGGGGAAGCTGCTGACCTTCGCGGCGAGCTCGTCACCGCTCAGGTCCCGCTTCTCCTTGAGGAACACGTCGCTCAGGGAGCCCTCGATGGAGACACCGCCGCTGGCGCGCCCCGCGTCCAGCGACAGCTTCCCGGTGAAGCCGGCCGTCGCCGCGAACTCTCCCTCCACGGTGACGGGCACCTTCCCCAGGTTCTTCGCCTGCGGCCCGAAGTCACCGTTGGCCAGGGCCTCGCGCGCCTTGGGGTCCGCCAGCGCGGCGGCGACGGCCACCGTCTTCCCCGTGAGCTTCAGCTTGCCGGACACTCCGGTGTCGCCCTTGAGGCTGGCCTCCGTCTGCGTGCCTCCCGGAGTGGCCAGGCCCACGCCACCCTTGCCGGAGACGCCCACCTCGGCGGAGAGCGTGGAGTCCACGAGGTTGACCTTGAGCCCGGGGGAGCCGCCCTGCAGCGCCGCCTCCAGGTCCAGCTTCCCGTTGACCTCGAACTTGTTCTGAAAGGCGAGCTTGATGGCCCCCTTGCCCTCGCCTGTCTTCGTCAAGAAGGTGCCGCTGTCGACGGAGCCCTTGCCCTCGAGCTGTCCGGACTGCTCCACGGTGATGGTGGGCTTCTGGCCGTTCTTGCCGAATTCGATGTCGACCTTCGTCTCGAGCTGTCCCTTGAGCTCGCCCGCGAGCGCGCGGTTGGGCAGTTCCAGTTTCCCCGCGAGCTTCCCGGCCAGGGTGCCCTTCACCGACAATCCCTTCAGGTGGTCTACGAGGAACGTCTGCGCGTCCGTGCTGACGTACGAGTCCAGCTTCCGGTTTGCGTCACCCGCCTTGTCGAAGGAGTTGCCGAGGCCGTCGGCGCCCACCGCCTTGGCTGCGCCCGCCAGGAAGCCGTAGGCCTTGTCATTGACCTTGGCGCCGGCATCCACGGCGTTCCCTCAAGCGGGGGCGGAGCCGGGGCTGGAGGAGGAGAGCCCGACCCAGGCTGCGACGTTGGAGTCGACGATGGAGCGCACGCCGCGATGGGATTGGGCGGGACTGGTGCGCCGGACGTTCGCGCTGGATGTCTTCGCCTGCTCTCGGTGTGGAGGCCGCAGGAGGGTGCTGGCATACCTGACGGCCCCCGGTGGGGGGCGCGCCATTCTGGAGCACCTGGCATTGCCCTCGCGGCTTGCGAAGCTGGCCCCGGCACAGGGTCCACCCCAGAGCGCGTGGTGTTGAGCCCAAGCACCCACAGTGACCTGGAAGCCCACGCCCCTGCGGCCTGGATGGGCCGCTTGGGCCGGCATGTGTCCCGAGGGGCGGCACAGCCTCTGCTCCGGCACGGCGCACAGCCCGCGTGTCACCCTCCAGCGGCCCTTCTTGGCCCCTCTTCACCAGCCCGCCGCCCTCAACAGGGCTCCTATCCGTCCTATACTTTCGTGGAGGTCGCACCGCGCTGCTGACCGGTGTGCGCCGGGGAGCTGGCGCCCGCAGGCTGTGCGTCGCATTACCAGGGGTGGGCCTGGCCCGGAAGGCCACGTTCCCACTCCTCCTGCGAGTACCACTGCACCGCGCCCAGTTCACCTGCGCCCTTCAGCCACTCCGCGATGATCTCGGACACCGGGATATTTCCTGCATGTTGGAGGAGCCACCGGCCTGGTACGTCGCCGATGGGGTTGGCCGTCACTTCGTGGAACCCATTCTCGGTCCAGGAGAACGAAAAGGAGGCGCTGGAGGCGCTCCTCTTGATGTGAGTGGTTCGATAGTTGGGTTGTTGGCCCGTCAGCCAAAGACGGAAGCGCTCAAGCACAGCCGCTGACTCCCAAGCGCGAGTATCGAGACGCTGTGCTTCGACGGAGACGTGGTTCCGCAAGACAGGGCGGATCCCTGCGGGCAGAGGCGCATCGCACTGGTCGCCTTCCCCCGCTTCAGTGAGTCGGCGCAGGATGACGGGGTGGGTCCCCCGGTACCGAACGCATCCGAACTCCTGGCAGCGAACGACCATGAGCGCGCGGTCGACCTCTTCGGGGTGGTGGGCTGTCTCTGGACGTAGCAGTCGCCGCCAAGTCGTTCGGTCGCGAACGTCTCTGGCGCAATGTGTGTGGGAACGCCGCATGCGGTGCAGCACTGGTCCACGACATAGAAGTCGCCAGGCACGTTCATGGGATGGGGCTCGTGCTGCTTCGACATGCGGTTCTCCTTGAGAGCGAGCCTACCTGGGCGCCGGGCTCAGGCGCTGTGCGATTCACGGAGAGACAAGGCTCTCGTTCCTTCAAGATTCGTCTACACTCTCCGCGAATCCATCCTTTCACGGAGATGTCACGATGTTCAGCGCCTTCTCGCGCACCCTGCGAACGTTCACTGCAACCACCGCGCTCCTGGCCCTCACTGGCTGCGGTGAAGATACGCAGGACCCGCTTCCGGGTCCTCCCGAGGAACTCGCCTGCGATTCACAGACCTATGCGGAGGCCGTCCGCAACGCGGCCGAACCCACGGTGGCGGACATCTCCACGGAGCTGTGGGCCATCAGCCCGTCGAATCCGCGGCTCATCTGGAACGAGTCCCGGACGGCCGTGCGCATGGCCATCTGGACCACGTTCGCTGGCTACACGCTGGGCGAGAACACGCTCTCCCGTGAGGTCTGGGTCACACCCGCGCCTCAGCTCCAGACGTTCTGCAAGACGGTACCCGAAGAGAAGCTCGTGGGTCGCCTCAACCAGTACCTGGGATTGCCCCCGGCCACGGAGAACGACAACGCTCGCTACGTCGTCGAGCTGTGGGTCCGGCCCGAGAACCTGTTCCGGCCCTGCCCGGACGCGGAGATTGACGACGCCTCGTGCGGTCTTCAGTTCCCTGCCTCCGCCACCTCCGAGCACAGGAATTGGATCAACGCCTACTACGCCTCCAGCTATGGGTTCTGGCAGAGCACGCACTACCCCTGGACCGGGTTGGGCTACACGTATGATTGGTGCAACGCCGACACGCGTGTGGGTGCCAGTGAGTACGTGGTTCGCGCTGACTCCATCGTCGAAGTGACGGGCAAGTTCGAGCGCGCCATCTACTGCGCGCCGTAGCGAACCACACCGGAGCCCGGGCACGCGGGCCACCTCGTCAGTGAGGGCCCGCGTGTCTGGTCGCGGAAACGGGGCACGACTGGTCTCTTTCTCCGAGCCATGAACAGGCCCTCAACTGGCCAGGTCCTGGGACTCGACTGGGGGACGCTTGGGCTCGCCGAAGGACATCAGCCGGCGGTGGAGCGGCGCGAGCAGCCCGAGGAAGATCACCAGCACGCCGGTGATCTGCAGGAGCCGCTCGATGGAGACCACTTCTGCCAGGGGGCCGAAGAGCAGCATGGATAGCGGCATCCGCGCGGTGGAGAGCATGGTCATCACGCTGAAGACTCGGCCCAGGTAAGCCGGCTCCACGCGCTCCTGGAGCATCACCGTGGCGGGCGTGTTGTAGAGCGGCAGTGCCACGCCGAAGATCCCCATGGCCGCCAGGTACACCCCCAAGTGGGGCACCACGCCGAGGGCCACGGTGCACGCGCCCATGATGAGGTTGGACACGACCATTGTCCGCATGCGGCTGTCGAAACCGCCCCACGCCGCGAGCGCTGCGCCCCCCACCATCATGCCCACCGAGAAGACCATCTCGATGGCCGTCAGCCGCCACACCTCGTCCCCGAAGCTTCGCGCCGTCTGCAAGGGCGTGAGGAATGCGGCCAGGGTGATGAGGACCATGATGAATCCCAGGTAGCCGAAGAACGGCACCAGGTGCGTGTGGCCGCGGATGTATTGGAATCCGTCGCGGATCTCCGTCAGCTGCGAGGCTCCCTCCTGCGCTGGTTCGCGGGGGCGTGGTGCCACCCGGACGAAGAGCTCCCTCAAGCGGGGGCGGAGCCGGGGCTGGAGGAGGAGAGCCCGGCCCAGGCTGCGAGGTTGGAGTCGACGATGGAGCGCACGCCGCGATGGGATTGGGCGGGACTGGTGCGCCGGACGTTCGCGCTGGATGTCTTCGCCTGCTCTCGGTGTGGAGGCCGCAGGCGGGTGCTGGCATACCTGACGGCCCCCGGTGGGGGGGCGCGCCATTCTGGAGCACCTGGCATTGCCCTCGCGGCTTGCGAAGCTGGCCCCGGCACAGGGTCCACCCCAGAGCGGGTGGTGTTGAGCCCAAGCACCCACAGTGACCTGGAAGCCCACGCCCCTGCGGCCTGACGCCTGGATGGGTCGCTTGGGCCGGAATGTGCCCCGAGGGGCGACACAGCCTCTGCTCCGGCACGGCGCACAGCCCGCGTGTCACCCTCCAGCGGCCCTTCTTGGCCCCTCTTCACCAGCCCGCCGCCCTCAACAGGGCTCCTATCCGTCCTATACTTCGCGGTCGGCGATGGCGCCGATGAGGCCGAAGTCCTCGGCCTGGAAGAAGCGGCCCTTGCTCGTGGGCAGCAGGAGCACGGGCTCGCCTGAGTGGCCGAAGACAAGCAGCTCCATGTCGCGGTGCAGCCGTTCGCTGTACCAGCGGTGGTATTCGCGGTTCATGGCGTGCAACTTAACCGCAACGCGGCAACGGCTGCGACCGGGGTGCAATGGCCTTTCGGCAGACAGCCGGGAGTGAGCACCCGGGTGGCTGTCTGGCTTTACCGAGTCGACGGTTACCCGCCCGGCGGTTCGTTGCAGTTCATACGGTCTCCGCGCCGCGCCAGGTGATGTGTCCACTGTTCTTCGAGTTGGAGGGTGCATCCCAGCCGCACGCCCGCGTCGAGCAGGGCGGAGAGGTCTTCGTCCGTGCCGAGCCGGGAGAGCGCTTCGATGGCCGCCTCGACCTCGGGGGAGAAGACAGCTGGGAGGCAGGGGCAGCAAGGGCAGCCGTGGCTGTCGCCCTTGGGGGAGGGCGCGCTGGCGAGCACCTGGAGGAACAGCGCCCGGCTGGCGTTTCCGTCCAGCAGGCCGAGCCAGCGGAGGGCCTCGGCGCGCAGGAAAGGGGTGGGCGCGTCCAAGGTCAGTTGCTGGAGCGGCGTCAGCCATTCGCGCTGGCCTTGCTGGACCAGTCCCGCGGCGGCGGGGATGCGGACCTCGGGATGAGGCTCGTGGGCCAGGGAGAGGAGCCGGTCGACCCACGCCGGGCCAGACTCCCCGAGCGCGAGCAGACCTTCGATGGCCAGGCCCCGAATCCTCGCGTCCGGGTTTCGCAGCGCGGACAGGAGCAGCGGGCGGTCTTCGGGCGTGGGTGTGTTGAGCGCGGCATGCTGGACGACGGTGCCAATGAGTGGTGCGTTGCCGGGATATCTCTCAGCGGCCCGCGCCCAGCGGACGGCTGCGGGGCGGTCATGGTCCGACAGGTGTTCCAGCAGGTGGCTCCGAACCTGCGAGGCCACATCGGCGTCACACAGGAGTGGGTACAACACGCGGCGCCGGGCCACGTCCCATTGAAACAGCAGGTCATTGGCCCAGTGGAAGGCAGGGTGGTGCTTCACGAGGTTGTAGGGCACCTTGCATGCGACGCTCTCCGCGCGCACGACGCGTTCGAGCCGATGCAGCAGTCTCTCTTCGCCCCAGTGCGCAATCAGGTCTGGCAGGGGGAGCAGTAAGGCTTCCGCGGCACGGTGGTGGAGCGCCGGATGGGTGCGCGTGATTCGAGCCAGTTCGTCGCGAGAGACGCCCCAGTCCACTCGAATCAAGTCTCTTTCCAGTTCCTCCGCGCTCATGTCCTGACACCACTCGGTGAGCAAGCGCCAGGCTTCGGGCCGCTCCTTCCACGTGAGGGCGATGCAGAGGTTGAGCTGTTCGTAGGGGTCCACCTCCTCGCGAATGGCGTGACGGTCGGAGTGGTACCAGCGTTCGAACAGCCATTCCGCGAGCGCGTACGGCTGAGCAACGACGCCTTACTCGGGGAAGGGGAAGCGAAAGGGATGAAAGGGATGGCGGTCGAGCCGGGCCTTACTCGCGCGTTGCGCCTGTGTGCGTTCCGGGGACTGCGGGGCGCTGTGGCCGCGCCGCTGCGCGATGAGCAGTCTGCCGCGGGGGCGGGGAGGCAGCTGGAGGAGCGCCGCCTCCAGGTCTGGACTGAACGTCGCCAGCCTCGCGAAGGAGATGAGGTCGACCAGGGTGAAGCCTGGACCCATGCGTTCGCGATGGTCCTCATCGAGTTGGATGAACTCCCGTGGGGAGAGTTGGAGTCCGTGCCTCGCGCCCGCGCGTAGTGCGAGGTCCTGGACGTTGAAGTCCTCGTTCGGGTCGAACAGGAGGGCGCGGAAGAGGGGGAGTTGCTCGACGCCGCCGAAGCTGCCGAGCATCCAGACGATTCGGCGCCGGGTGTCGAAGTGCTCGGGCGGCGTTGCCTTCAGGAGGGAAATCAACTGCGCGCAGATGTTCTCGCGCGAGGACCACACCAGACTGGGAGACGAGGGCAATTCAGACGCCGAGTTGGGTCCGGCTGGCGACACCGGCTGCGAACACGCAGGAAGTTCAGGAGAGCCTAGCGACGGTTCTGCCCACGCGCAATCCCGCGGCCTGCGGGGGGTGACGCGCGCGGACGGTTCGACGCCGTGAGTCAGTCTGCCCTCACTCTCCACGCTCGGACATACCACCCGGGAGGGAGAGCGCATCTGGAGCGTTCGTAGGACAAGGCGCCTTGTGCCTGTCACTCGACGGCACCCAGAATCCAACCACACGCGTCTGTTCGAGAGAGCGGGCTCGTGCGCGGTGGGGGGAGTGCGATGACCAAGGATCCGGAGCGTCCTGGGGCGCCATCACGGCCACGCGTGGTCACGAATGAGCCATTGGCTCACGTGACGGAAGACTGTCGACCTCACCTGTTGCGCGAGCACCTGGAAGCCGTAGGGCAATGGGCCGCTCGACTGGCGCCTCGTGAGGACTTGCGCGCGCCTGCCCTGGCCACGGGACGGTGGCATGACCTGGGCAAGTACACCCGGGACTTCCAGATACGCATCCGCAAGGAAAACGGCTTCGAGGCGCACCTGGAGAAGGAAGGGGCGCTGGAGCGGGACCACTCGACGGCGGGAGCACTCTGGGCGTTGAGCCGGGATCGTCGGCTGCTCCCGCTGGCGCTGGCGATCGCCGGGCATCACGCGGGCCTGCCCGACTTGCCGAAGTTCAAGGAGCGGGTGGGGCGCGATGAGAAGCAGGCGCTGCTCGCGGACGCGCGGGCCCGCTGCGACAGCCCTTCTCTTCTGGATGAATCGCTGGGCTTCTCTCCGGAGACGCTCGTGAAACGTATAGGCGGGATAGAGGCCCTGTTGAGGGTGAGGGCTGGAGCGGAGGGGCCGAGGAGGGCCGCTGACGGGGCCTCCCGAGCGATGCTCCCGGCCGGAGGACAGACCGATTGAACCCCCTTGGGGTCCACGCCTGCCCAGGCCTCGCTCCCATCAGGTGCGTGGCAGGGGCCGCCGGCCTAAGACGGCCGAGCCCAGCACCTCCGGGGGCAGGCGGAGGATCGTCTCGACCGACAAGCGCAGGCGACGGGATATCCGCAAGCGATTGTATGGCTTAGACTCGCCGCATGGGACTCTTGACCTTCAGCATCAACGTCACCCTGGACGGCTGCGTCGACCACCAGGAGGGAATCGCCGACGACGAGACACACGCCTTCTTCACCCGCCTCATGGACGAGGGCGGGGCGATGCTGTGGGGCCGCGTCACCTACGAGATGATGGAGAGCTACTGGCCGGCGGTCGCCCGCGGCGACGCGGAGGCGCCGCCGGCGATGCGCGAGTGGGCGGTCAAGCTGGAGGCCAAGCCGAAGTACGTGGTGTCGTCGACGCGCAAGGACTTCCCGTGGACCAACAGCCACCACATCGCCGGCGACCTGCGCACGGGCGTGCAGAAGCTCAAGGACGCGACCCCGGCTGGCGTGCTCCTCGGAAGCGGCACGCTCGCGACCGAGCTGGACCGGCTGGATCTGATCGACGAGTACAAGTTCCTCGTCCACCCCAGGATCGCCGGCCACGGCCCGACCCTGTACCAGAGTGGGCTGCCCAGCACGCGGCGGCTCGAACTGGTCTCGGCGAAGCCGCTCCGCAGCGGCGTGGTCGCCATGCACTACCGAACGTATAGGCGGGATAGAGGCGCTGTTGAGGGTGAGGGCTGGAGCGGAGGGGCCGAGGAGGGCCGCTGACGGGGCCTCCCGAGCGATGCTCCCGGCCGGTGGACAGACCGATTGAACCCCCTTGGGGTCCACGCCTGCCCAGGCCGCGCTCCCATCAGGTGCGTGGCAGGGGCCGCCGGCCTGGTTGCAGCGCGTCCTCAGGCCCTTGCGCGGGCAGGGCCCCTCTTTTCTCCAGCAGGCGCAGCACCCGGTGACGCACCACCCTCAGCAGCCGCTCCACATCAACTTGCGTGGGCGGCGGCAACGCCTCGAAGCGCACGCCGCCCTCCCCCGGCACGAAGACGCCTTCCGGCACCAGCGCATGGTAGTGAGGCGTTACTTGCGAGGCCGAGCCGAAAAATTGGAGAAAAGAGACGGCCCCGGTCTGTCCACCGCGGACGCCCTGCCGCCGTGCCCTGCGACGTTGCAGGGCAAACACCGCTCGCAGGAAAAGGGTGAGGACGTCCGAGAGCAGCCCCTTCTCCTTCAGCAGTACCCATCGCATCCGATGCGGAAAGGACAGCGTCCACTGCCGGCAGGGCACGCGCGGCAGCACCTGCTCCACCAGATGCACCGCCGTTACCTGCGCCCGCTTCGCGTTGCAGGAGGGGCACACCCCTCGCCCCTTGCACGAGAAGGCGACGAGCAGTTCGTCCTTACAACTCTCGCAGCGCACCCGCGCGAAGCCGTGCCCCAGCACGCCGCACTCCAGGTACCTGGCGAAGTCCCGCTCCACGTACCGGGGCACGCCGCGCCCCACGTCGCGCGCCTCCGCCAGCAGCGTGGCAAGGTTCTCCCTCACCGCCTCGTACAGCACCGTCCCCTCCGGCTGCCTCCGCCGGTACGCCCACCCCCGCTCCTCCACCTGCCCCTCCCCAGCCCCACCTCGCCAGGGCACTCGCTACCGTCAGCCTCCCACGGGCTTCTCGTGAGCACTGCGAGACTGGGGAACTCGGGCCGCTCGCATCCGTGAGCGGGTTGACCCTGTGTGGCCGCATGTGCCCCCAGTGTGCCCCTCATGCGGGGATGAGAACGGGACAAGACGGGGGAAGACGGGATAGGGCGGTACAACGAACCGACGTGAGATCAAGGCGATAGTGGGTAACAGCGCGTCCTGCCTGGGGTTTCCTATCGCCTTGCCCGTGGGTTCGATTCCCGCCGCCTCCACTGTGAAGCCCAGCCATCCCACCCTGCGGTGTCTCTGTCCGGTTCGGTCTGGAGCCGGGGCGTCGGCTGGTCGATTTGCACCGGTTCACCGCTCTGGAGTCTCCATGCGGATGGCCAGCGCGCGACAGCCCGCGCCGGCCTCCAGGCCATCGGGCGGAGCCCACGCTCCGACCGAGTGATAGAGTCGGCCCTCTCGCCTCTCCAGGTAGAGAATCATGTTGAGCGGCCATCCGCTGCCCTGGAAGAGGTGGCGGTCCATGGGCGTGGGCTCCTGGCTGACTCGCAGGCCGCGCTCGTGGAGCGGGCCGATGCGGTGCCAGTCCGGGTGCAGGTGGATGGAGCCGAGCACGTCCAGTCCCTGGGCCGCGGCCTCGGTGGTGATGCGCAGCAACTCCCGCGGCTCGCACCAGAAGCCACGACGCCCGTTGGCGTAGCAGGCGCCGAAGCGGGGGATGATGGTGGTGTCGAACTCCTGGAGCACGCGCTCATTCGTCTCGCGGATGTTGGTGGCGAAGCGAACACGCTCCACGCGCATGGCGTCGCCGGCGACGCGCCCCAGCAGCACGGCCCAGCTCCTGGGCGGAAGCTCCGGGGTGCACGTGGTGTACTCGCGGATGGCGTCCACCAGGAAGTCCGACAGCACCGCCGAATCCAGCAGGACGGCCTCCGTCCTCATTCCTCCAGCTCCGCCGTGGGAGTGCGGAGGCGGCCCGCCGCCCGGTCCTCACGAAGCTGGGTGACGAGGTGGCGGGCCATGCGCTCCTCGTAGGCGGCGGTGGACTCGGGCGTCCAGGAGTAGAAGCCCTGGCCCACCTTCTGGCCCAACTCGCCCCGCTCCACCTTCTGCGCGAGCACGGGCGGCACGGGGCGGCCGGTGCCGCGGAGGAGGGCCGTCATGAAGTCCAGCCCCACCAGGTCCAGTCGGTCGAAGACACCCGAAGCGCCCAGGCGCCGTCCGACGCCCTGGGTGAGCACGCGGTCCACCATCTCCGGCGTGGCCACGCCCTCGTGCACCAGCCGGATGGCCTCGCCAATGAGGGCCTGCTGCAGGCGCGGGCCCACCGAGCCCGGCACGTCCCTGGAGAACACCACCGGCGACTTGCCCAGCTCTTCGAGGAACCGCCGCACCGTCTCCACCGCGTCGGGGGACGTCTTCTCGCCGGGGATGACGTCCACCAGCGGGATGAGGTGCGCGGGCAGGTAGTAGTGGGCGGAGAGGACGCGCTCGGGCCGCGTGCAGTCCTGGGCGATGGCCGTCACGCTCAGCGCGGTGGTGTTGGTGGCGAGGAGGGTGTCGGGGGCCGCGAGCCGGTCCAGTTCGCGGAAGAGCTGCTGCTTGAGGGCGAGGTCCTCGGGGATGGACTCGATGACCAGGTCCTGCTCCACGGCGGCCTCGGCGAGCACTGTGGTGCGGCGAATGCGTCCGAGCGCGGCGGGGGCCTGCTGTGGGGCGAGCAGGCCTGTCTCCACCAGCAGCGCCGCGTCTCGCTCCAGCTTCGCGCGCGCCCGCTCGCTGCTGTCGGCGCGCGTGTTGTAGAGCACCACCTGCCTGCCGGCGATGGCGAGCTCGAGCGCGATACCGCACCCCATGGCGCCCCCGCCCACCATGCCAATCCTCTTCAGCCGCTTGTGTGTCATGGGACGCAGCCTTGCCAGCCCGCGCGACAGAGACAACCCCTTGATGTGTTGCTGTAATTGTTCATGGTGCGTGTGTGATTGATGCACTGGGCCATGCTGCGGGCCCGAGGGCTCGTCGACCTGGCCACCTGCTCCCAGCGGGGTCCTCCCCGTGGCGGCGGCGCCCGTCATCACTGCGTGCGCGTCCTCGATGCACGGACGGGAGCGCTTCAGCACGAGTTCCCTCACCCGTCCCCGGCCTTCTCCGTGGCCCTGGGGACGAGGCGCTCGTCATGCTTGCCAACGAAATGCCCGCGCGCATCTTCGACCTGTCCACGGGCGCGCTGCTCGCACAGGTGCAGGGGGCGCGGCGGAATGACGAGCGCGCCGAGAAACGCCTCAATAGGTTGCTCGTCCCATGAACAGATGACCCGCGGGCGCGACAGCAGATTCTTCAGCTCGTCGACGCACTGGGCTTCGATGCCATCGACGCGGGCCCCTTGTCGGGGTCCTGGCGGCAGCAACAGGGCACGGCGGTGTACTGCACCGACCTCGACGCCGAGAATCCCCCAAAGGCCCTGGCCGCTGCCGACGCGACGAAGGTGGCCGAGGTCCGTCAGCAGAACGACCTGAGCGTCAAGGCCATGTTCAGCCGCTGAGGCGCCCGCGTTCAACGCGACCCGCGGACGGGCTCGTAGGCCACGCGTCGCCCCTGGAAGTGAGGCGGCTCAGGCACGCGTGGCTTCGGCGATGCAGCGGGCGGCTTCGGCCGCGTCGCATCCGTTGAGCCCGGCGCCCCACGCGGCGTTGGCTTCCAGGAGCGCCCAGCCCCGGCCCTCCACCCAGGCCGCGTCCAGCACGCACGTGCGAGGCAGCATGGGCGCCCCCGCCGTGGTGGCGAGGAGCGCCCGTGCCTCTGATCCCAACGTCACGACTTCCGAGGACAGCACGGGCGTCTCCGGCGAGAGGCCCCGGCACTCCGCCGTGAGCGGCTCCGGTCCGCTCTACACTGCTCTCCGCGCGTGTGTCCCAGGTGGGGCGGGCCTACAACGCCTGACCCAGGGCGCGCGTCACGGCGCGAACTGTTCGACCGAAGGCGCGTGCGAAATGCGGATGGCTGGGATGTCCAAGACATCATCCTGCTTCACGCGGGTCCCCACGGTGACCTGGTAGGGCGGTTCATCCATCACGGGGGCACGCCCGTAGACGACGAAGTACTTGTCGTTGGCATAGGCCACGTTGCCGGACACGAGCTGGCGAGCCGCCGCGCCCCGGGAGATGGCGAAGCCGTGGCGGTCACGGACGTCCCCGTTCAGCTTCACCCGGGCGCCACGGACGCGGCCGGTGTCGGCCGTCAGCGCGCTCCAGGTGACGAGCACCTGGTGGCCCTCGGAGGCGACCTTGGGCGTGATGTCGTTCGTGTTCGAGGTGGCGATGGGGATGCCGCTGGGGTCCAGGACGTTCGCCGTCCCGTCCTTCACTCGGGCGCCGTAGATGTCGGCGGTGCCATTGCGTGCGTCGCTCCATGCGACGAAGAAGCCCTGCTTCGTCGCCGTCACCGCCGAGAAGTTCTGATTGCCCGGCGCAGCGGAGATGACGAAGCCGTCCGGGTCGAGCACCGCGCCCGTGCGCCGGATTCTCGCGGCGAAGATGTCCTGGCCGCCGAAACGAGAGTCCGTCCATGTCGCCAGGTACCGGTCATGGGACCAAGCCACCGCGACCCCATAGGAGTTGATGGCAGACAGCTGGTTGGAGATGAAGACCTCCTGGACGTCGAAGCCCGGCTTCGCCGTGTTCAGGGTGATGCCGCGGACCGCGCCAGTGGCGGTTCCGCCGAAGCCAATCCACGCCACCAGGCACTTGCGGTCGTGGCAGGCGATGCCCGGGGAGCCCGCGGGCTGGTGGTCGGTGGGTGTGAAGAGCGTGACCGGCGGGCCGTCCAGTGTCCCGTTCCGGTTGACACGCGTCAGGAAGATGGAGCTGTCTCCGGTCCAGACGACGAGGAACTGCCGGCCATCGAACGCGGTCGCATGGAAGTAGGCGTCGGGTCGAAGCCCGGGGTTGAGGGGGATGGCATCCGGGTCCAGCAGCCGGCCATTCTTCGAGACGCGCGCGGCGTAGAAGCGGCCGGGGCGGCCGTCGGACCAGGCCACGAAGAACTGGTTTCCGTCCTCGGCCACCTGGGCATCCGTCGAGAAGGTCGGTGTCGACCAGTTCGGGTAGGGCCCCTGGTTCCCCGGACCATGAAGCCCGGCCTCGACGTCCTCTTGCGAAGAAGCGTTGTCCTCGAACAGCTCCGCTTCACCGCCGCACGCCAGGGTGAGTAGCCCCCCGAGGAGCAACGCGCCCCAGCCACGAGTTTGCTTTGACAGTCCACGCATGAATTGCCCCCTTGCAACATCAGTCCGGCGGCAGGGTCCACGGCGGGGGCAGGTGGTCGCAATGCGGTATCCATGCTGAAGCTGGCGAATGGACAGACGCTGGACGCATCCACGCGTGCTTCGTCGCACCTTGAACGAACGCCTGAAACCGTGGCCCATGGCATGGCGGCCGGAGAAGAGCGCGGGTGAGGGGACAGGTTGCTCGAAGGCCGGTGTTGCTCTGGAGCCAACTGCGTTCAAGGAGGCGGACCTGATTTTCCGGGTGGTGTCGCGCAGGGATGGGAAGAAGCCGATTGTTCTGACGACCAATCTCCCGTTTTCGGAATGGACGACCATCTTCCCCAGCGCCGAGTGCGCCATCGCCCACATCGACCGCGTCATTCACCACGCGAGCATCATCAGCATCGAGGGTGACAGCTACCGCCGGCGCGTAGCCGATGCGTCTCGCGCCGAGCGCAAGGCCAAGAAGGGCTGGATTCCTCCGCTACCGGCCGGTCCTGCTCTCCCGCTGCGTTTTCTCGGACCCGACGGTAGTTACGCGGCTATCGCATCGACGTCTACGACTCCACTGCGTGTTCCGGGGCATGTCGAGCACCTGCGGTGAGGAGGGGCGCGACAGGCGCCATGACGGCGCCGGGCAGCAGCAGGCCACTGCGCCTCCGATTCGGAGGAGATGGCGGCACAGAGGCTGTCCATGCGGGAGTTGAGAGAGCTGTTCCGGTTGAGGTTCGAAGCGAAGCTGACGACGCGGTCGATTGCGGCGAGCCTGGGCATCGGCAATGGCACGGTGTGCGACTCCCTGGGGCGGGCGGCCGCTGCCACTGGAACTGGACGATGACGTGGCGCTGGCGGCGCTGCTGTTCCCCGAGGACGCGAAGGTGCTGGCGGAGCGTCCGGAGCAGGACTGGGCGCGCGTGCATGCGGAACTGAAGAAGAAGGGCGTCACCCAACTGCTGCTGTGGCAGGCGTACCTGGAGGCGGTGCCGGGCGGCTACCAGTTCAGCCGCTTCTGCTTTGGCTCGGTGTTACGGACAGCCCACCCTCATTCAGAGGAGTGAACGGCCACTCGTACGGGTAAGCGGAGCACAGGGAACGAGGCGCTTGCTCAGCGCACGAAGAGTGGCCCAATGGAGGGGCAGGAGGGCGAGGAGCGCGCAGTCCGCCACAGGGCTTGGCTGCGTCGAGGGCTTTGGAGGGTGAACGAGGTCTTCTGCGCTGGATTCGCTGGCCCCCGGGAAGTCTGCGCCGACTTTCGTCGGGCTTGCAGAATGGTCTCAGTAGTTTGGGCGCTCGAAAGGCCGCGAGCCAATATTCCGGGTGGCGCGTCCTGAACTGAGTGTCAAGACTTGGCCTGATGGGGAGCCCCGGTTTGAATCTTGACGGGCTCTCAGGGGGAACCATGACCCTGGCAATACCTACAACTGCAAGCAAGAGCCATTTCGAGAATACCGCGTACCAAAACCCTCATGATGAGTGTGACCTCATCATGAAAGGAGGTGTCACCAGCGGTGTCGTCTATCCACCGGCAATCCTGGAGTTGGCGCGGCAGTATCGCTTCCGTTCGCTGGGAGGGACTTCTGCCGGCGCTATCGCTGCTGCCGCAGCTGCCGCCGCCGAGTATGGCCGAGAGAAGAATTCACGCCCAGACGTAGGGTTCGCCGGTTTGCGCAGCATGATGGAGCAGCTTCAGCAAGCAGGATTCCTCCTCCATCTTTTCCAGCCGGCCCCTCAAGCGCGCAAGTTATTCGATGCCGTTGTCGCGACAATCACCGCTTTCAATGAGCCTGGGGAGAAGCGACAGATACTTCAATGGATGGAGTTGGTGCGAAAGGTTCTTCAGGGGCCCGACGTGGCAGCGCAGCGAGGCATACTGCCCATTAGAGCAGTTCGTCAGTCCCTTGCATTGATGGCATGGCCCGTTGCGACCATGGCACGTTGGGCCTCACGTCCCGTGAAGACGCTGGCAATGGGATCATCGCTTTGGTCTTTGGCCGGCGTGATGCGGAGGGGACTCGACATCTGGCAGTCACTCAAGGGTGGGGTTGCGTATGTGAGAGCCAAGGACGAAAGCTTCTTCGCCCTTTGTACAGGAATGGATGTCTCGTCCGAGAGCAAGGCCCCGAAGTACCCGGCACTGACTCCCTGGCTGCACGAGCACATCCAGAAGCTCGCGGGACTCGACAGCGATGACGTCCTGACTCTTGGCCGGTTACGGGAAAAGAAAGATGACAAGGGCAAGGCTGTTGGCATCGACTTTCGTATGGTGACAACGAATCTGAGTCAGCGTCAGCCCTATACGTTGCACGGCGAAGACGCGGACGCATCGAGCAGGCGAGTCGTGCACCCGGAAGAACTGGACGCTGGGTATCTCTTTTGTGCCGACGACATGCGTCGCCTCTTCCCCCTTGAGGTGGTGCGATATCTCAAAAATTGGATGGATGTGAGAACGTATCCGCTCAACAAGACTCAAAGTGAGCGAACCAAGGCCGCTTTCGAAAACTTCGACTTGGAGAAGGCGCGGGACAAAGGCTTCTATCCGTTCCCTGCAGGTAACGCGCTGCCCGTCGTGGTTGCCACGAGGATGAGTCTCAGTTTCCCTTTGCTCCTCAGTGCGGTACGTCTCTACACCATCAGGCATAGTGTTTTTCAGATGCGAGAGACGTTGAGCAAAGGGAAAAGGCCCTATGTGCTGCGGGTGAAGGATGCTGGTGCTGAGAAGAGCGACCTGCTGGAGAACTGGTTTAGTGATGGAGGGATTTCGAGTAATTTCCCCATTCACATGTTTGATGACTGGTTGCCTCAACGTCCGACGTTTGGGATTAATCTGGCGGACTCGCAGATGCCCACGAACATCACTGGGCCCAGGGAGGCGTCCATTCATCGGGGGAGTGATGATGTCTTTCTGGCACAGCCCCGATGTGTCCTCACGCCTCATGTCTACCCGCTTACGTGGTTGCGTGAGTTTCTAGGGGCAATCTTCGATACCGCACAGAATTATCGTGACAATACGCAAGCCCGCCTGCCTAGTTACAGAGAGCGGGTGGCTCACGTCCGCCTGGCGGATGGGGAGGGGGGACTCAATCTGAACATGGGGGTGGGCACCATCCAGACCATTGCCGAGAAGGGTGGTCGTGCCGCGGAAAGATTGCGGCGTGAGTTTGGATTCGATGAACACCGCTGGGTGCGCCTGCTCGTGTTGCTCGGACGATTGGAGGAGGAGTTCTTCCGTCTGCGAGAGCGATACGAGAATGAGTCAAAGGATGGGGACTGGCGTCAGGAGTTGCTGCGCCAGTACGCGGCGCTCTTGGCAATGTCTCAGGAAAACGGGCGAGGGTGGTACCGTGTCCCGCAGGAATCGCGGTGGCCACGATGGCGCAAAGAGGCGATACAGCGCATCGAGGCCCTGACCGTGCTCATCGACAAATGGACCTCCGGAAATACAACCGGAATTCCGTACGCACGAAATGAGCGGAAGCGGTATTTCTTCGCGTACGATGAGCCCATGCCCGAGAGCATCCTGCGTGTGACGCCCGAGCACTGATTGACATCGACCTTGGCTGCGGCGAGGCCTCACGTTGCAATCAACGCACGGGCGTCCCACGGTTGTGATCTGGCCCCCGTTCTTTGGGCCACGAGTTACGAGAGTCCTGCGGTGCTGCTGATGCCGTGCTCGGGGGATGATGCGGCGGGGCCGGCATGGGCACCTCGTGGATTGAATGTCAAAGTGGGGGCTCTGACCTCATGCGCTGCCCGGTTCCACCATTGGCTTCGCCATCGCCCGGCATTTCAGAGGCTTGCCCTCATGGTCCCATCCATCACAATCCAGGCCCTGGAGGACTTCCCTTCGCAGCTCGAAGCGCACTACGCCGCCATCCCGGAGGACTTCAAGCATTGGGCCCCCCCTTCGTGGGACGGCGTGCCCAGTGCGCCTTTGACCGCCATCGAGCAGGTCTGGCACGTGCGGGACATCGAGATTCTGGGCTACCACGTTCGCCTGCGTCGCACGCGGGACGAATGGAATCCAACGCTGGCGTCGCCGGATACCGATACCCTGGCCAGGGAGCGCGCCTACGGCAGCCGGCCCGCGGACCTCGCGCTGGCGGAGTTCCGGGAGGCCTGTGCGCAGACGGTGGCGCTCATCGCGAGCCTGTCGCCCGAGCAGCTCCATCGCACCGCTGTGTTCGAGGGCTACGGTCCACTGTCGCTGCAAAGCCTGGTGCACAATCTGTGTAGCCGCGATCAGCAGCACCTTGCGCACCTGGGGGCGGTAGCTCCCGCACCCCGCGCTCAGACGGGCCACACCTCAAGACGGCAATTGGTCCCTCACCAACTCGCGGACGCTGCGGAGCTTGTCCGGGTTGCGGGTGACGTAGATGGTAACGACGCGGCCATCTTCGATGCCCAGGGCGGTCGTCTGGAGCGTGCCGTCCTTCTCCAGGGTGACGAAGGCGGGCAGTCCGTCGATGAATCCCTCGTGCACCAGTTGCGAGTAGTTCACGCCCCTGATGCGCAGCAATCCCTCGAAGAGGCGCAGCGTCTTCTCCTGCCCGTAGATGGGGTTGAGGGCCGCCCTCACCTTGCCGCCACCGTCGGAGTACACGACGACGTCCTGGGCCAGGAGTGCCTGGAGCGCGCCCATGTCCCCGCTTCGTGACGCGGCGTAGAAGGCCGAGGCCAGCTCATGGCCCTTCGCCTCCGACACGGGGAAGCGGGGCCGAGCCTCGCGCACGTGAGCCCTCGCGCGGCTGGCGAGCTGGCGGCAGGCGGCCGGGTCCCGGTCGATGGCCTTCGCCACCTCCTCGAAGTCCATGCCGAACACGTCGTGCAGGAGGAAGGCGGCTCGCTCCAGAGGGGACAGTCGCTCCAGGGCCATCATCAGGGTCAGCGTCAAGTCATCACTCTCCACCGCATCGACGATGGGCTCCGGAAGCCAGGTGCCCACGTATTCCTCGCGGCGTACGCGGGCGGACTTCAGGACATCCAGACACAACCGCGTCACCGTGCGGACAAGCACGGCCTCGGCGTCGCGCACGGCGGTGCGGTCGGTCTGGTGCCAGCGCAAGTACGCCTCCTGCACCACGTCTTCTGCCTCCGCGACGATGCCCAGCATCCGGTAGGCGATGCGGAGCAAGCGGGGGCGCAGTGGGTCGAAGGCGTCAGCGGGATTCACGTCAGGCGGCCTCGGTGCGGGGAGCGGTGACGGGGTGAATGGAGCGGAACCCCACGGCGATGCGGTTCCAGGTGTTGATCATCCCGATGAGCAGGGTGAGGTGCACGATTTCCTGCTCCGAGAAGTGCGGCTTGAGGGCAGCGTAGTCCTCATCGGGCGCGTGCGTCTGGGAGACGTGCGTCAGGGCCTCCGTCCAGGCCAGGGCCGCTCGCTCGCGCTCGGTGTATAGAGGCGACTCGCGCCAAGCGTCCAACAGGTAGATGCGCTCCTCGGTCTCCCCATGCGCGCGGGCGTCCCGGGTGTGCATGTGGATGCAGAACGCGCAGCCGTTGATCTGCGAGGCGCGGATCTTCACGAACTCCAGGATGCTCTTCTCCAGGCCCAACTCCAGCAGCTTCTGGCCATAATCGAGTGTCAGCTTCATCGCATCGGGGGCGGCGGCGTACGGGTTCAGCCGGGGCTTCATGGGCGGCTCCTGAGTGTCGGGCAGGGCGAAAGTGCCTGCGTTCAACTTCAGGACGACGCAGCCGGGGCCGCATGTGACATGGCCTTTTCCGGCCGATTTATTCGCCCTACCGTTCCCGGGGCGAGGAATCAGTCGAGCCCCGTCTTGCCCACCGCCCAGTAGGCCTTCACCTTCGGCGTGGCGCGGTCGCCGTCGCCGCGCAAGCGGGCGCGCAGGGCCTGGATCGACTGCGCCCGGCCCGTCATCACCAGCGCCGCCCCGGGCTTCGCGCCCATCGCCTCTCGTAGCCGTTCATGGAGGCGGGCGAGATGGGCGTCCCCAGGCTCCCGCGCCACGGACTGTCCCTCGAAGCCCAACTCACGGAGCACGGGGACGCATGCGTCAGGCTCCGTCACCTCGAAGACGGGCGTGACGTCCCGCCTCGCCGCGGTTCGGAATGCGTAGGCCACTGCGAAGGACGTCTCGTCGCCGAACAGCACCACCGGCGCGTCTCCGGCCTCCAGGGACAGCGAGCGCCGGGGGCCGAAGAACTGGACGGTGTCGCCCACCTTCACGTCGCGGCCCCAGCTCGCACCCGGGCTGTCGCCGTGCAGGTACACGAGGAAGGAGGTGGCACCCCGTTCCTCGTTCCAGGACAGCGGCGTGTACGTACGCATGCCCAGCCCTGGCAGGAAGACCTGCACCTTGTCGCCAGGGGTCCAGCCCTGTCCCTTCAACGCGGGCCCCTCGCAGTCAATCTGCCGGAAGACGCGCGAGCGCTCGTGGACCTGCGTCACACGGCTGTCGGTGAAGAGGAAACGCCCCAGGACACTTCCCAGCAAGGTCTTCGCGGATGCCATTGGCACCTCCCTCCCGGCTTCCTTATGCGCCCCTCCTGTCTGGGGCTCGTGAAGTTGCGTGAAGCCGTCCCCGTGGTGCGAAAGCTCACTCCGGCTGGAGGAAGCGTCCGTCCACCAGGTGGTCGATGACCTCTCGCGCGGAATGCGGGTCGAGCCGGGCCTTCGCGCCGAGCTTTGACACCGCGCTGGAGACGGTCGTGGGGTGCTCGAAAGCAGCCAGGGCGGCCAGGAGGATGGCGCCGTCCTCGCCCTGCGTGAGCGTGGGGTCGGAGAACCGCTTCGGGCTGACAGAAGGAGCGCAGCTCATCGTGATGCCATCCACGGAGCGGAGGACCGTCACCGCCTCACCCGCGAGCTTCGCGGGGGCGCGATGGCTGCCCAGCCACTCCCCCAGGGTAAAGCGCTGGGTCCAGGGGGCGGTGTTGCGCAGCCGCGTCCTGCCCTGGATGGCGACGCTCTTGCGCGTGTCGCGGTGCTTCCATGCCAGCGCGTCCACCCGGTCGGAGGTGTGCTGGACCGCTGCTTCCAGCCCCGCGTCGCGGAAGCGAATCATCGGCACGGACACGTCACCGGGCTCGCGGCGCTCGAAGTAGCCGAGGAACTCCGCGAACGTCTTCGCCTCTGTCACCATGTCGAAGCGCGCGGGGTGCTGCGTCACCAGCGCCCCGGGCTGCGCTTCGAGCCGCTGGTAGCCCACCACGCAGTCCAGGCCGATGATGCGCTCCACGAGCCGCAGCTCCTCCGCCAGGGTGGCCTTGCTCGCGAAAGGCAGGCCTCCGATGCCGGAGATTTCGATGTCCAGGTTGGGGTACTTGCGGCAGGCGTCGATGACTTCCAGCAGCTCGTGGTCCTTCGCGCAGGGCTTGAGCAGGCCCCGGCCCATCTGCTCCAGCCGCTGCTGTTCGGAGAAGCAACCGATATCGATGACCATGTAGACGCGCTGGAACGTCGCGGCCAGCGCCGCCACCAGCTCCACCCGGGGTACGCCCCACAGGAAGTACGTGCAGCAATGGCTGGAGAGGTCCACGCCCGCCCAGCTGCTGCTCAGGAACCCGGCGGTGCTGCCCGCGAAGTCGTAGCGCATCTGCCACGTCCGGGCGGCGATCTCCTGGTGGTCGCGGCGCACGTTCTCCTCGGCGCGCAGGAAGGGCTTCGCGCGCCCGAAGTCCGCTTTCTGGTTGCCTCGCGCCCCGCCGCAATACAGGCAGTTCTCACCGCACCCCTTGCCGGGAGCGACCCAGCCGGAGAACGAGTGCTGGTCCATCTGGCTGAGGAAGATGTCGTTGAAGTGCGAGTAATAGATGTCGTCCGTGTTCGTGGAGCGCTGCACGTACTCCAGCGGCAGCCGGCGCGGCCGGCCGTCCGGACTCCTCGTCACGACGTTGGGCGGCGCCTCCTCGCCGTTGCACAGCGCCAGCAGTGGCACCTCTCCGTCGCCCAGCACGATGTGGTCGATGCTGTCGTAGCCGCTCAGCTCCTTCCACCAGTACGACGCGGAGTTGCCTCCCACGACGATGCGGATGGAGGGGTCGAGCCGCCGCACCGTCCTCGCGATGAGCAGCGCGCGGTCCACGTGGTGGAACCATTTGAGGCTGATGCCCACGAGCTTCGGGCGTACGCGGCGCAGGAGGCCCTCGAAGGTGCGTGTCACCTCGGCTTCGGTCTCATCCCCGTCGTACAGCCGCACGAAGGCCTCGATGCCGCCGCGCCGCAGGTAGCCCGCCAGGTACAGGATGCCGCACGTGGCCTCCCCCGTTCCGGCACCGACGAGGAGGACTGGAGAGAGGACACGACCGCCCATGCGACGTACACCGGCCTTTCAGGAGACGGCGGGCAGCGTAGGCGAAACAGGCCCGTCTCGGGCGGAATGGTGGCGCCCGTCCGCCTGGCTGCCCGTCCCCATCCTGGTATGGCAGAGCATTTCAGCAGGTCCGCCAGGTCCGCGGCACGCAGCGGGGACTGGAACTCCGCGTCCTGCTTCACGCCCGGTAGCCAGTCTGCTCCGAAACACGCGGGCATGAGAGGTGCTCGCGGAGCACCCGAGCCGGGTCATGGCGGCCTTCCGTCCGCCGTTCACTTCGGCGACGCACCGTTGCTCGTGCGAAGCCTCGCGAGGGTTCGCTCGAGGACCTTTCGCTGGAGATGGTCCTGGGGAATGCCTGGCGTCCGGTCCATCTCGCTCAAGGCCTCGGTCAGCAGTCGCTCCGCGTGTGCCCGCTCGCCATGTGCCATGAGGATGCGCGCATGGCCCGCGAGCACGGTGCCTCGGGAGACTCCCTTGGCCAGGGCCAGGGCCCGCTTGCTCGCCGTCAGCGCCTCATCCTTCCGCCCGGCCATCAGGTACAGCGCCGCGAGCCGGGCTGGCGGGTTGTAGTCCCCGGGCAGCTCCCGCTCGCTGCGCTCCAAGAGGGGAATGGCGGCGTCCGGCTCGTCCAGCAGCGCGGTGGCCATCACCCGATGCGAATCGAGCGCCGCGCGCTCCTCGGCCCCATTCGCGTGAGTGGCCTGGCGCTGGAGGAACGCCCACCAGGTCCGTGCCTGGTCGCGCAGCCCCGCTTCGTCCCCGGACGCCTCACGGGCCTCGCAAGCCAGCTCGTAGAGCGACGAGCGCTGAAGCGGAGTCAGCTCGGTCTCGGGAGCACCCAGGGCCCGGTTTGCCTCCTCGGCGAACTGGCCGCGCACCGCTCGCGCCTCATCGGTGTCCGTGTCCAGCGCGCAGCCCATGCCCACGTACAGCAGCCGCGTGCGATCGTCCACGCGCGAGAGCTTCGGCAGCTCCCTCGCGGCCACCCGCATGCAGTCCGCGGAGGCGCCCGTGGCGGCCAGCGACTTGCTCCAGGACACGAGGGCGCCCGCGCGGCGCGCGTCCGCGGGTGCCAACTGCTCCAGGGTCCGCTGATAGGCCGCCGCGGCTTCGCCGTGCTGACCGGAGAGGGCGAGCGCATCCGCCCGGACCAGCGCCTCCGTGCCCAGGCGGCCTTGCTGGAAGGTCCGCTCGGATTGCTCGAGCAAGCCCAGTAATTGGGGGAGGGACACCGCACCCAACGAGCGCGCGAGGACGGCACCCGTTTCTGGCTCCAGGACGAAGAAGGTGGGCCACGTGTCCACCGGGTATCGCTGGAGGAAGGCCATGCTGGTGTCGGCGTCCGTGTCCACCGCGAGCCAGACGAAGCGGTCCGCCCACTCATCCAGGGCGGGGGACGTCAGCACCGTGGCGCGCATGGACCGGCACGACTGGCACCAGGGGGCCCAGGCCTCCACGAGGACAGGCCGCCGGCCCTCCCGCCCCGCCCGGAGCGCTCCCTCCCAGTCATTCTCCATGAAGACGGGCCCTGCCTTCGCGGGAAGGGTGCGCTGCGGGGTGGCGGGAGGCGTCGCGCACCCCCAGAGCAGCAGCAGGGCGCCGACGGCGAGTCTCATCGTCATGGATTCTCCGGGGTTGTTGGCTCGACGCGGGCCCCAGACACCCCGGGGGCTGGTGCGGTTCCGGAATGCGGACGGATTGGACGGAGAGGGGCTGTGTTGAGAGGGGGAGGGCTGGAGCCGCAGCTCCGCGCCCCCCGAGGACCGAGTCGCTCGGGGAGCGTGGAGCATGCCGTGGCCGGCGGTGACTTCAGCGCGGCGTGACCTTGAGCAGCTTTCCGTTGGTGGCGTCGGTGAGCAGGTAGAGGGCTCCGTCGGGGCCCTGCACCACCTCGCGGATGCGCGCGCCCAGGTCCTTGAGGAGATGCTCCTCGCCCACCACGCGGTCGTTCCGCATCATGAGCCGCACCAGCGCCTGGCTGGACAGGCCTCCGATGAAGATGTTGTTCCGCCACTCGGGGAACAGGGTCCCCGAGTAGATGGTCATCCCCGAGGGAGAGATGACCGGGTCCCAGTAGTACACGGGCTGCTCCATGCCTGGGCCCCGAGGGCTCTCGTGGATGGGCGCGCCGGAGTACTCCTCGCCATACCCGATGGTGGGCCAGCCGTAGTCCTTGCCGGCCTCGGGGCGGTTGAGTTCGTCACCCCCGCGCGGTCCCATCTCGACCGTCCACAGCCGGTGCTGGCTGTCGAGCGCCGCCGACAGGACGTTGCGGTGGCCCACCGACCAGATTTCCGGCTTCGCCCCCTCGGTATTCACGTAGGGGTTGTCCTGGGGCACGGAGCCGTCGGGATTGATGCGGACCACCTTGCCGAAGTGGCTGTTCACGTCCCGAGCCTGCACCCGGCCCGCGAGGATGGAGCGCTCCCCGAGCGTGACGAACAGCTTGCCGTCGGGGGTGAACACCATCCGTCCCCCCGAGTGCAGCGTCGACTCGAGCGTGGGCATCATGCGGAAGATGACCTGGACGTCCTCCACGCGAGGCTGCGCACCGTCCACGAGCTTCGCACGCGCCACCGCGAGCCCGTTGCCGCCCTGGCGTGGCTCGGAATAGGTCCAGTAGATGAGCTGGCTCTGCGCGTAGTCGGGGCCGACCTCCACGTCGAGCAGGCCCCCCTGTCCGCGGCCATCCACGTTGGGCAGCCCCACGACGGCGGGAGACTTCGCGCCCTGCGGTGTGACGATGTAGAGCGAGCCGGTGGGCTTCTCCGTCACCAGCATGCGCTGGTCGGGCAGGAAGGCGATGGCCCAGGGATTCCTGAAGCCCGAGGCAATCTCGGTGACCTGGATGGGCGTCTGTGTCTGGATGGCTGGGACGCGTGTCTGCCCGGGGAAGGCCGGATCGAACTCGGGCACGTTGGGCGGCCCCTGCGGGACCGGGGGGCCTGTGGGAAGCGGCTCTTCCGGCGGAACACCCGCGTCGTCCGGCGGAACACCCGCGTCGTCCGGCGGAACGCCCGCGTCATCTGGCGGAACGCCCGAGTCTTCCGGTGGGAGGCCCGAGTCCTGCTGCGGGACGCCCGAGTCCTGGGGCGTTGGCGTGGGGTCTGGCGTCTGGCTGCAGCCAGATAGGAGGGCGGCGACGATGAGGGGCAATGACAGGGTTCGCATGCGACTCTCTCCTGGGGGATAGAACGGAAATGAACATCGCGTGCCTCGTGTCGAGTGGAAAGTCCGCGCTTCAACCGGCGGCCGGACCGTGCCGGACATCGGACAGAGGCTCGGCTCTCGGGCGGAGCTCCGCACGCCATCGCCAATCGCTGTGCAGCGAGGCACCAATTGTATGGAGTGGCCGTAGTATCCCGTTCACGGCGAAGCGGTGCCAGGGCAACGCCCCCCATTGGGCCGTGCACGGGGGCGTCACGGCGGTGCTCACCTGGGACTCCGCCGAAGAGCCACCGGCCAACGCCCAGGAGGAGCGCGACGAGGACGAGAGCCGGCTTCCTGCCTCACGAGCCCAGGGGGCGCCCTGGGGCCCGGCGAGAAGAGCGGGCTACGGTTCCGCGCCAGGGCGGGCTGAAGACTTTGGCGACGGGGCCTGGCCCGGCAGGACGGCGCGGAGCCGCGCATCGCGCAGCCAGAGCCCCAGCCAGAGCAGCGTCGCGATGTAGACGGGGAAGAGCATGTGGGAGAAGAGCGGGTTGCCGACCCGGACGTGGGTGGCGACCGCGCCTCCGAGATAGCCCGTCCACAGGATGGCCCCCAGCACCGAGAGCCGGGGAGTGAGGTACACCGCCAGGCACGCCAGTTGAACGATTCCCAAGCCGAAGAGAACGCTCACGGGGTAGCCGAGCTCCACCGTGCCCTGCTGCGCCTCCGGAATCTGGAGCAATTTCCCGGTGGCATCGAACAGCAGGAAGAGGACGGCGATGCCGCTCAGGATGCGTCCCGTCCACAGGGCCTTCTTCGAGGAGGACTGCGTGCCCGACTGCAGGCAGGGGGCCGGGGCGGTGTGCTGGAATTCGGTGTGGGTCGTCATGGTCATGGGGTTCTCCGTGAAGCGGTTTTGAGGGTTGGACCGCCATGGCCGCCGAAAATCATCGGTCGGTCGGAAAAAAGATCGCCGGCCCTTCGCGCCTGACTGTCCGCCGCTCGGTTTGGCGGGCAGGGTGGAGGAACGAAGTCCTCGCGGGGGGCAGGCCTCCCTCGGTTCAGCGCGCTTCTGGCCCGCGCGCCATCATCCATTGCTGTGCAGTGAAGGACCCAGCGGGTGCAGGCGCGAACGTCACGCGCGGCCGTCAACCCGACGAACCCGCCGGAGCACTGACCGGTTGGCCCAACGCCGTCGTTGGAGGACTCTCCGGCGGCGGTGTGGTTTCCGCCGGACTTGGCATCGCCAATGGAAATCTCACGCGAGGCTGAAGCTCGTCACGACGCGGCACTCCTACCCATCAATCGAGTTGACGCCCATCTTCTCTGCTTCCGTCGTGTCGCTGTACCAGAGGTTCCGCTCCCCGCGCGTGTCTCCCGAGCCCGCTGGCTTGTTGTTCCAGGTGATGGTCCGCTCGTGCCAATCGTCATCGGGGACGTAGGTCGTGTAGGCGTTTCCGTCGCCCCTATGTGCGACGCCAGTGTTGGCGGTCACGGAGAGCCGCACTGAGCGCACTCGTATATTCGGTGGCAGGAGGCTCAAGTCGAAGCGCAGGTAGACGTGACTGTACTGGCGGTTCACTTCCCACGCGGAATACTGGCCGTAGTTGGTGTCCGGTGCGGAGGAGGTGACCTAAGAATCGGCCACGGGCTCCCTCGTCACCGTGGTTCCGCCCAGCGCGGAGGTTCGGGTGGCGACGGGAAGCGGGGGTTCGGGAGAGGACTCCACGCTGACATCGCCGCACCCCGCGGCGCAGAGCGCGAGCAGGGCCGTCAGCGAGAGCGAATGTCGGTGAGGCGGAGAGAACTGCTTCAAGAAATGCATCAGGTCTGCCTCTCTGTGAGAGTTGTCAGACACGGGTCCTGATGCCGCCGTGAATCCAGGTGTACATCACGACTGAGAAGGGCCGGGCACGCTCATTCCCAGACCCGTAGTGTCGAGGCGCGGGGTGGCGGTCTAGGATGCCGCGCCATGGGAATCTTCGTCATCGGGTCTTTCTTTCTGGCGCTCCTTGGAGGGGGCGTGCTCGGGGTCGTGTCACTCCTCATCCACCTGTTCGCGGTGCGAAAGGGGCGCGGCTCGTGGAAGCGGTTCCTGCTGATTTCCGGAGCATCCACGGTGGTGGTGGGCGTATCAGCCTATTTGTGGATGTTCAGTGGCCCCGAGGCATCGGGCGCACCGACAGGGGACGACTACTCGCGGGCCATCCTGGGAGCAGCGCTCCTTGGAGGCTCGCCTGGGGTCGGGCTGCTCGCCGGACTGCTGACCTTGCTCAAGGGCAACGCACCGGCCCCCGTCTCGCCGGCATGAGGGCGCCTGATAGGGGACCCATGCGTCACCTGGCGGCCGTCGCTCTCTGGGTGCGTTGGTGTTGCAACCGGAGCCCCACGCCGCACGCGGGCGTGGCCTCCAGAGGCGAGGCGCGCTACTGCATGCGCTTCTTCCCCTGCTGAAGACGCGCTGGCGAAACGAACAGTCGAGTTCGTCCGCCATGGGGTATCCCCAGTTGCCCTCTATGCAACGGCCATGGGGGTGGGGTCCTCACGCGGAGTCAGCCGCCGCCTGGGCGCCGCGAGAATCCCTGTTGCCATGTACCAACCGAGAACAGGACCAGCCCCTGCTCCCATGACGGGTACCGGGAAGTTGCCGAGCATCGGCACGCAGAGGGTCGCGGCGATGTAGACGAAGAGGCTGGTAGCGAGGGGTGTTCCAGGGCCATCGCTTGTCTTCCATCGGGCGGTGCCTGGCGCGGCGGGCAGAAGGAGAAGGGCAAGCGCGGCCACTGCCACGATGCCGAGCGCGGGCGCCAGACTGGCGGCGAGTTGGAGGATGCGCTCGACGTGGGGGACCGCGGGGAGTGGGTCCGGCTGGAGCCATGCACCGAAGCCGATGAGGAGAACGACGGTGCAACTGAAGGCACGCTGGAGCCAGTGCGTCGAGTGCGCGCGGGCGAGCAGGGTGCTCGCCGCCAGTGCGAAGGCAGTCCCCTGGCCTGCGTCGGGTTGCGCGGCATGGACGGCCGATAACCCCACGGCAAGGACTGCAGCGGCGGAGAAGCGCCGGTGCAGCGCATCGCTCATTCCGAGGAGCACCCACGGCACCGCCACGGCGGAAGCGTGGAGACGAACCTGCCCCAGCTCAATCCATCGATGAACTTCGTCGAGTCCCGGAAAGAGGAGCGTCGAGGCGGTGAGCAGCACCGCGATGACGGAGAGGGGGCCGGAGACTCTCAGGAGTATCGCGCTCGAGAGGCGTCCTGCCATGGCCGCCACGCCAGCACCCAGTGCCGCCGCCGTCGCATTGATGGCGAATGCGGCGATGGGAGCGCCACTTCGCCATGCGACGAAGGCGCCCAGGATCATGGCGGGAAGTGGCAGGAGCAGAAGCCATGACGGTGCAGTCTTCTGCGCCTCGGTTGGAGTCATGCGGGGCGCATAATACGAGCGACAGTGCCCTCGCCTTGCGGCGCCCGGCCCCGACCTCGCTAGTAGGTGCCCCAGCGCGAAGGCAGGGGGCCGCTCCACTGTGTCCGAGTCCCGGGCGTCGTCAGCGGCGAGTCTCCGGCGATGCGCATGACGTTTGCGTCCGCGTTCATGTTGGACCAGTCCACCGCGATGTTCCGGCAGTACCGGTCACGGGCGAACCCTGTCTGGAGGTCATGCACACAAGGCGTCGGGTCCCAGACCCGGTCTGCTTGCAGACGCTGGACCGCTGCGACGATGTTGGAGGGCATCTCCCCGGAGGCCCGGACGAAGGGAACGCCGTCGATGGGCGTGCCGTCCGACGCGAAGAGTTCGAAGACCTTGCCGGAGTAGCTCAGCGCGCCCGGCATGCTGAAGTCCCATGCCCCGGCGGTGAATGGGGCGGCCTGTCCACAGGAGGCCGGGTTCCCAGGGGCATCCGTGCAGGCGCCGCGAAGGTGGAGGACCAACACCGCGCCCGTCTCCACCGTGTAGCCCTGGGGGAAGGTGAAGGTGAAGTCGGAGTTGGTGAGCTCCTTGAGGGAGATGCCCGTCAGCGAACCGCCGGTGACAGCCACCAGCTCGATGAGTTCCTGCTGGACGTACGGATTGATCTCCGTGATGCGCAGCGAAGCCTCCGGCGCGGAACTCCCGGCATCCGTGCCCGAGTCCGGCGCGCCGGCATCGCCCGAGCCTGCGTCCACGCCACCGTCATCCGAGCCCGGCTCCGTCGAACCCGCGTCCACCCCGGCGTCTTCCAGGCCTGCGTCGACGGTTCCCGAGTCGGGCAAGGAGGCCTGAACGCAGGTCTCCTCCACACAGACGATGTCCGGTCCACGGGATGCGCAGTCGCGGTTCTCCGTGCATTCGGAAGAGGAACAGGCGGAGAGGAGTGGGAGCAGGGCGAAGGCCAGGACTCGTGGGACGCGGTGTGTAAGGAGCATGGGGGGAATTCCTGGAAGCAAGAGGGGGAGACGGAGGGCAGTGATGACGGAGTGGCAGGGGCCGCAGATACACGGCCCGCCAGCAGCCCGTTGAGCCCACTTCATTTTTACTACGGAGGACACGGGCTCATGGCGCCGCGGGCGAACATCCGTGCGAGCCACGCGTCGCGTGTCGCGATGCATGCGCGCGCCAGGTCGGACTGCGGGGCGATGTCATAGAAGCCATGGAAGGCTCCGCCCCAGACGTGCAGCTCGCACTCACCACCCGCTGCCAGGATTCCGCGGGCATAGGCGACCACTTCATCTCGAAACGTCTCCGCTCCTCCGACGTCGATGAAGGTGGGCGGCAGCCCGCTCAAGTCCGATGCTCGCGCGGGCGCGGAGTACGGAGACACCTCGGGGCCTCCACAGCGGTCTCCCAGCACGGCTCTCCAGGCGGTCAGATTGCTGGTGCGGTCCCAGACGCCGACGCCATCGTATCGGTGTGCGGATTCCGTCTCGTTCCGGTCGTCCAGCATCGGGCATTGCAGAAGTTGGCCCAGCAGCCGAGGGCCCTGCTGGTCCCGAGCCAGAAGCGTGGTGCCCGCCGCGAGCCCTCCACCGCCGCTCCCGCCGAAGATGACCAACTGATTCGGATCAAACCGGAGCATGTCCGCATGCGCCGCCATCCACGCCAGCCCGGCGTAGCAGTCCTCCACCAGGGTGGGAGCTGGATGCTCGGGTGCCAGCCGGTACTCGACGGTGACACAGACCGCATCATGGCGGAGCACCCACTCCACGAGCGGCTTCGCCCCCGCGAAGCGGGTGCCCATCACCATGCCGCCGCCATGGATGTGATAGATGGCGGGACCGGGAACCGAGTGGCCTTGCCGGGAAATGACCGAGACCACGATTTCGGCGCCCTGGTATCCGGGGATGCTGTAGTCAACGCAGCTGACCTGCGCGTCGCCAATCAGCGTTTCCCGGGTCACGTGGCTCAACCGGCGGAAGTGCTCGAGCTGCTCCAACGTCATCTGCAAGGGCACATACCCCTTCAGCGGCGGGAGGAGGGGGGCCAGTTGTGGATCGAAGTCCGTCGATGAGGTCGGGCGAGTCATGCGCGTTCCATACCGGATGGGTGTGACACCCGCAAAGCGGCTGTCAGGCAACTGGCGGATGGGCACGCCCGCGTGGTTCTCCCTATTGTCCACACATGCGTGCGTTGCGAGTGCTACTGGCGTTCACGGTGGGGTGTAACGCACCAATGCCTCACCCCATTACGGCACAGGGCGCTCCGCCCGATGTCGGCGATACGTATGAAGCCTGTGGCTGCGGCTGTTGCCCGATGGCGGGGCCGGTGTACGAGTGCCTCTACTGGACCCAGGGAGACAGCCTGCAGGCTGTCATCGCCAAGGACAAGGCAATGAAGGACGGGCCGTTCTGCAAGGGGACCGGCAAGCGCCTGGGATGCTCATTGGGGACGATGTACAGGTACTGTGACTGAAGGCACCTGTCCGTCGGCTCGATGCGCTCAACCCGCTGAGCGCTTCCGAACCAGGTCCTGGCGCCTGAACGTCTTCACCAGGAAGTCCACGAGGGAGGGGCCCGCGCCGGCAGATGCCATTTCTTGAGAGGGGGCCTATCGTCCCCCGGCTAGGCCACTTAATCCACCCGAGGCAATGAGAGCGCATTCGCCTGGGGGATTCATGACGAGGATTGGTGAGCGTCTACCTTCTGTCTCCGCGCCCAAGGTCCGGACCTTGGCGGACATGAGCTCCGCCCGCGCGTTCGTGGACCTGCTCGGCTCGGTGATTCCGGCCCAGCATGCCGCGCCGGTCGCGGCTGCCCGCCACTACAACATCGAGTCCCTGGGCCCTTCCAACGCCATGCAGCAGGCTGCCCATGCGAGGGAGGTTCTCCCCTCCCTGCTGGGCCTGTTGACCGATGAGCGCATGGCGCGCTGCGTCGACGAGGCCTACCGGGAAATCTTTCAGGGCGACCGGTGGCCGCGCGGACCGGAGCGGTCCAAGTGGCTGGGCTTCGCGCGTGAGCTTCGCGCCAGCAACCCCCAAATCACCGCCGAGCAGGTCCGCGCCGCCATCGCGAACGAGCTGCGGCTCGAGCGGGACGGGCTGGATGTCGCGACGGTCGAGAACATCGACCTGTACATCTCCGGAGCCATCGGCTGGGTGACCTGGTGCTACGAGGGGGAGTCGCGTAACGCCACCGAAGAAGACATGCACCATTGGCGCGCCTTCGCCGCCGAGAAGAAGCGGGAGAACCCCGATATCCAGCCGGACGAACTCAAGTACGCCATCATCGACGCGGTGCGGGCGAAGGTGATGAAGATGGACTCGACGTCACCGGAGAACGTCGACAAGTTCATCGAAGACGCCGTGAAGTGGGTCACGCTCTGCTACCAGGGCAAGGAGCGTCATGCCTCCCCAGCGGAGATGACGTACTGGCGCGCCTTCGCGGCGGAGAAGCTGCGGGAGGACCCGGAGATGTCTCCGGTGGCGCTCAAGTACGCCATCACCGATACCCTCCGCGCGAAGATGACAGGCACGGACTCCGCGTCGCCCGCGAACATCGATCGGTTCATCGAAGACGCCATCGGGTGGGTCTCGATGTGTTACGAGAGCAAGACGCGCCACGCCTCCCCGGCGGAGATGGCGCACTGGCGTGCCTTCGCCACCGCGAAGCTCGCGGAGAATCCGAAGATGACGCCGGAGGAGCTCAGACACGCCATCACCGACGCCATTCGGGCGCAGGCACTGGGGATGGACACCCTGTCCCCCGCGAACATCGATGGCTTCATCATGGAGGCCATCGGCTGGGTGTCGCTGTGCTACCTGGGCGCGTCCCGCGCCCCCACGCCCGAGGAGATGCAGTCCTGGCGTGCCTTCGCGGCGGAGAAGCGGCGGGAGGACCCGGACATCACCCCGGAGGAGCTCAAATTTACCATCCGCGATGCGGTACGTAACGAACTGACGGGCATGAGCAAGCCCGCGGAGCTCAACATCGAGCGCTTCATCCGGGAGGCCTACGAATTCATGTTCCACGCCTACCGGGGCATGCCCGCGAACATGAAGCGCGAGCCGACGCCGCGAGAGCTGCACGAGTGGCAGCAGTTCGCCCGGGCCCGACTCCGGGAGGAGCCGAAGCTGTCGAGCGAGGAACTCAACTCCTACCTGCTCGACAGCCTGCGAACGGCGCTGGCCAACCAGTGACGGAGGCCGCTGCCTCGCGACCAGCGGTAGTCCAACAGCCATCGCCCCTCGCGTCTGTAAACGCGCTCTGTCCCGAGACCTCGCCGAGTGTTCAGAGGCTCGCAGGGGGGCGCGTTGCTGGTGATGGGCGGTAGTGGGGATGCCCTCCCAACACAGGGGAGAATTCACCAAGGGGTGCTTCGTCCTCCTCGCCGGGCTGTCCGCGTCAGAAGTCCCTGTTGGTGCTGGTGCGCAGGGATGGCGAGTGCATCCGCGGGCAGGGGGCCGTTCACTCCTTCCGGTGGAATCGTCTCAGATGCGTGGGCCTCCTTCCTTTCGTGCGCTCTCGCGCTCAGTTTCCCGGCGAGACGTTCGAGGAGGGGACAGATGACGGGGTTGGCTGGTTCCATGCTCGCCGTGGTGATGGCGGCGGCGAGTGGCTCGGCGTTGGTGCCGGTGAGCGGGGGCAATGCCCTGACGCTCCCGGCGCAGCGCCACATTGTTCGCATCGAAACCGGAAGCAATCGTCCGCCGACGTGGCTGGTGGCCATCCAGCACGGGGGCGTGGACGGCAAGGGGCTGGTGCTCTACCGCTCCGAGGACGCACTGCGAACACTGCGGCGGGTGGGGGACATCCAGCCCAACGCAGCGCACACGGACCGGGCAGAACTCCTGGCCGTGGGCATGGATGTGGCACTTGTCTACTCCTACGAGGGGCCACAACTGGCGGCATCCAGTCAGCACGACGTCTACTTCCAGTGGTGGCGCTATCAGCCCGGGGCGAATACCTGGGCGCCGGAACCCGCGGTGCGGGTGTTCGACGCGGACGCCAGCACGGCCTACTCACGGGCCTTGCTGGCGCGAGACTCGCAGGGACGGCTGTGGGTGCAGGCCTTCCGTCTGGAGCTCGACGGCGGCGCCACGGCGATGGTGTCCGTGTCCTCGAATGGGGGGCAGGGCTTCGGTTCGGCTCAGGCGCTAGACAAGGTCCGCCGACGGGGTGGGGGACGGCTGCTCAGCCTGGGGACGAAGCTCGTCTTCTTGTACGGAATGCATGACGGCTGGGAGCCCGCGCGCATGCGCATCCGCTCCGACTCGGACCCGGAGGGCACGTGGGAGCCGGTGCGCCAGGCTTTCTTTGACGGCATCTACCATGGCGCGGCGTTGAGCGCGGTGGCGGATGGGAAGGAGGGCATGCACCTCGTCTACAAGGACGAGCTGGAGAAGCTCTACTACCGGCACTTCGACGGGAGCAGCTTTGGTCCCCGCGTGTTGGTGGAGGGCAGCTCGGACTGGGCGACCCAGCCTGCCATCACCCGCATCGGCGACACGTTGTATGTCTTCTACAACCAGGTGCGGGCGCTCAATATGAGCTACGAGCTGCGCGTGCGCACGGTGGACGAGGATGGAACGCTTGGGCGCGTGGTGGCGCTCGACGGGGATGCGACGTTCAAGGGCTACCTCAACGCGGTGGATGTCCTGCCGGAGGGCAGCGGCGAGGTGCCCTGCCTCTATGGTGAGGCGGTGGACGCGGGCTCGCGGGGCTCGGTGTCGCGGGTGTCGCTGGTGCTCGATGAAGCGCCTCCGCCGGAACCGGAGCCGGGGCCGGGACAGGGACCTTTCGTCCTGGAGCTCGTGCGCTCCCTTTCCACGCACGAGCTGCTCGCGGTGGACGGGGCCGGCACGTTGTACGGCATTCCCGCTGAGGGCCCGCGTTCGCGGTTGATGGCGAGCACGGACGGTGGGCGCACCTTTTCGGCTCGGGGGCAGCGGGGTGGCAACCTGTGGACGGTGGCGGCGATGGAGGGAGGGGCGCTCCTGGCAGTGGCGAGTCACAGCGGGGAGTACTTCCTCCAGCGCTCCACGGACGGGGGGATGACGTGGGGGAACCAGCTGCGCCTGGGCACGTATCGTGCGCGGGGGCCCCAGAGCTTCGCGCGCTTGGGGAGCACGTGGTTCTTCCTCGAGTACCAGTCTTTTACCTCGGCCGCCGTGCCGATTCGGCTATGGGCCACCACGGACGGCGGGGCCACGTGGTCCGTGCGCTCCATGTTCACGGCGCACCGGCACGGCTCTGCCCTGGTGGCGGACCCGGCGACGGGCACGCTGTGGGCGACCATGGGGAGCAGCGAGGCACAGGCCGCAGTGCTTCGTTCCACGGATGGCGGGTGGACCTGGACGCCGCTGTTGCGTGGCTACAAGGCCAATGCCCAGGCGGGGGTGGTGCACACGGGCGGGGCACTGCTCTTCGGCCAGTCAACGTTGTTCGAGCCCGAGCACCCGAAGCTCCTGAGCCTGTCTCCGGAGGGGACCGTGAGTTCGCTGATGGAGCTGCCGGGGCCGGCGTACTCGCTCACCGCGGTGCCCGGGGGCGGGTGGGTGATGGGCACGGCCTGGTCCCGCGATGGGGACGTGCATGCGTCCGGTGACGTGTCCGCGCGACTCTTCATCAGCGAAGACGGCGTGACGTGGCAGGAGTCACACCGGTACGAGCGGATGAGCGGTGCGGACCTGACGCGCGCGGACGCCTGGGGCACGTTGCCATCCGGAGAGCTGGTGGTGCGCGTGGAGGATGCAAGCGGCTTCGGGAGCGCGGGCGTGGGCTTCCAGGTGCTTCGCGTCAAGCGCTGAGGCTGGCCGCGCCGAAATGGGGCGGGCTGCGTCTCTGTGGTGACAGCCCGCATGGCGGGGCCGCGGCCCGGTGGGTTTGCCACTCCAGGCGATACCACCGGGCCTTGTCGTAGCGCCCGACCCAGAAGCCCTCGCCGGAAATCGTACGGGTGAAGTGAGGGGAAAAAATCCCGCCCTCCGTTCGGGTGGCAAGCCGCCCACGACGGCCCGTTCCAATGCCACGCTCACTTGGGGAATCGACTCCGCCAGGCGCCGGATGCGCCTCTCCGTCGCCGACACGCGGCTGCGCATCGTCGTCTGGGATGCAGCCCTGCCGTAGTCGTCCGGCCTCCCGGAATCGCGGAGCGCATCGCCTTCCAGGGGGCGCCTCACGTCCGCCATCACACTTGCCGCGGGAGGGACCTTTCGATGACCATGAATGCACCTCGGAGGAACTTCCACGTGGAGCCACGACACAGGCCGGCACAGGCCATGGTCTCTCTCCCCTCGGACGTACTGGAGCAACTGCGAGAGGACCTGGCCCGTGCGGTGGCCCGGGTGTGTCCGCCCCGGATGGCCGATCGCCGCGATGACCTGGTGCAGACGGCCATGATGCGCGTCATGGAGTTGCAGCGGCGAGAGCCGGACTGCAGCCGGTTGACCTCCGCCTACCTGTACCGCGTCGCCTACACGGCGCTGGTGGATGAGTTGCGCAATGTGTCACGCCGCCGTGAGGTCCAACTGGAAGAGGTGGAGTCGCTGCCCGAGCCGCCGGTGGCATCGGGCGACCCGGAGAAGGCAGCGGGCGGCTCCCAGATTGCCCAGGCCGTGCGCGACTGTCTGCGCAAGCTGGTCCAGGACCGCCGGCTGGCGGTGACGCTGTACCTGCAGGGCCACAGCGTGCCGGAGTCCGCGCGGTTGTTGGGCTGGGACGACAAGCGCACCGAGAACCTCATCTACCGGGGCCTGGCCGCGCTGCGCCTGTGCCTCTCCACGAAGGGATTCGAGCCATGAGCGAGCGAGAACGCGGCGAGACGAAGCCCGATGATGCGGCCGTCGAGCGTCTGCGCGCCGCCGTGCGTTCCGAGGACCCGGTGGAGCGCGCGGATGCGCCGGTGGATGCGGACCTTGTATGGCGCGCGGTGAGCGGCGAGCTGCCCGCCGAGGAGCGGCGCGCGGTCGTCGAGCGTGTGGCGGCGGACCCGGCCTGGGCGGCGGCCTGGCGGCTCGCGAACGAACTGACGCGCTCCGCCGCGGAGGCCGCGCCTCCCGTGGAGCCCCCGGCGGACAGTTCGCGCACCCGGCGCCGAGACGGTGGCGCGCGAACGAAGCGCCGCTTCCGCTTCGCGTGGAGCCAGCCCCTGTGGGGTGTGGCAGCGACCGCGGCCCTGGCCCTCATCGTCGTGGGCGTGGTGATGCGGGAAGAGCCCGAGCCGCCGCGGCTGCGTGGCGGCGATACGGCGGCGGTCGCCTCCCAGGTGCCAGAGGCGGTGCCTCTCAAGCGCGACGCCTGTGTACTGCGCTGGAGCGGCGGTCCCGAGGGGACCCGTTGGTCCGTGCGGTTGTCCACGGAGGACCTGAGTTGGGTCCACCGCGTGGACTCGCTGGAGACGCGTGAGTACCGGGTGCCCGCCGAGGTGCTGGCGCCGTTGCATCCGGGAACGACGTTGCTGTGGCAGGTGGAAGCGCGTTTGCCGGACGGGCAGGTGCTTCGCGGCGCCACGTTCATCAACCGGTTGGAGTGAAGCGCGCGGTCCGAAGTCCAAGGGGGACCTCATGAGAACGGAGCTGGGCATGAAGACACGGCGGTGGATGCGAGCAGGACTGGTGGCGCTCCTGATGGGAGTGGCCGGAGGGGCAGGGCAGGCCTGGAGCCAGCCGGCTCCTGTCACCCGCGCGGTGAAGACGGCCTTCAGCCACGGCGAGGCGGGGGACCTGGTGGTGGCCTCGGTGGTGGAGACGGGCGTCCGCACGGGCCAAAGCCAGTCCGTGACGCTCCAGCTCCTCGACCACTCCGGTGCCGTCGTCGCGCAGACCACGGGGGTGGTGGACCAGGAGACTCCCCTTCGCCTGACCTACCGGACCCCCACCGCGGCCCCGGTGTTCGCGCGCGCCATCGCCACGGTGAGCGCGGAAACCCTCTCCGCGGCCGCGGTGACGGTGGAGCGTTGGTCCGTTGCGGAGCCGGCCTCCTGGACCGGAGCCCTCGTTTGCTATTTCGAGCTGGTTCCGATGCCCAGGCCTCCGCCTCCTCCCCCCGGGCCGGTGACGCTCAAGTGCGAGCCCGTCGACCCGCCACCTCCGCCGACCCGCTGACGTGTCGCTCCGGACGCACCGGTCCGAAGGAAGCAACAGAAGGCTCCTCTCCTTCCTGATGGGGGTCATTCTCTCGGTGTGTCCGGCACTGGCTTTCTCCGCCGCGCCGAGCCGTCCCCAGCCTCCCTCGCTCGAGTCATGCCGGGAGCGCTTCGCCTCGCAGCCAGAGGGCCGGGAGTCGGCGATGTGCTTCTACCAGTGTGCCCAGGTCACTTCCGCTCGTGACGCTGTCGTGCGCGAGCTGACGGCCTTGATGGAGCGTCACCCCGACCATGGCTGGCTGCCCCTGGTGCTCGGGCATGTCGGGATGCTGTCCAGCGGCAAGGAGGCGGAAGGTCCCTATCGTCGCGCGGCGCAGACGTTCCGCCGGCTCCAGGACGCGGAGGGCGAGGTGCTGGCGGCCATCAACCTGCGCGCCATCCTCCTGGCTCAAGGACGAACCGAGGAGGCCTGGGATTGGACGCGGCGCGTGGTGGAGGTGGCGAGCGCCTCCGGCCGGCCGGAGCTCCACGCACGCGCGCTCATCGTCGAAGCCAGCCAGCTTTATGAGGTGGCGCTCGACCTGGGCCGGGCCTTCCGCGTGCTCAAGCGCGCCGAGTCGCTCGTTTTCCCGGACGGCGCGGAAGGGCTGAAGAAGCAGTACCTGTCCGTCATGAGCACGGTGAGCGAGCGGCTGGGCCGGTTGGAGGAGGCCTCGGACGTCAATGCCCGGCTGGTGGAGTTGACCCGGAGCACTGGCGACCTCTTGCTGGAAGCGCATGCGCGCTTCACGCTCGCCAACGTCGCGCTGCGGCGGCTCGAGCGTGACCATGTTCCGGCGGACCGGGCGCGAGCGCTGGAGTTGGCGCGGCAGGCCCTGGCCGCCGCGGAGAGGGCGGGGAACCCAACGCTGGTTGCCCGGGCGGTGCGTCTCACGGCGGACCTGTTGGGAGACACACCCGAAGAGCGCCGTGAGGCGGACGCGCTCCTGGAGCGCTGCATGGCGCTCGCGGAGTCGCTGGATTCGGACGAGCGGCGGCTGGCGTGTCTCTGGACGCGCGCGGAGCGGCGGGCAGGCGTGGACCCGGCCGGCGCCATTCAGGACTCGGAGGCGTCACTGCGACTGGCCTCCGAAGGAAACGACCCGCTGTTCCTGGCGCTGGCCCTTCGAGGCCGCGGCACGGTGGCGTACCGGACACAGCCTTTGCCCCAGGCACTGGAGCATGCCGAGCGCGCCCTGGACGCGCTGGAGTCCCTGCGCCAGACGCAGAGTGATGCCTTCAGCCAGGCGGAGCTCTTCGCGACGTGGGCCCGCGACTACCACCGGCTCGCGGGCTGGACATTGGAGGCTGGCGGGGCGACGGGCAAACCCGCCACGCTTCCCTTCAGGGAGGCTGTGTCGCGGGCCTTCGCCGTGAGCGAACGGCTCCGGGCGAGGACGCTGCTCGATGCCCTGGTCGCCTTCCGAGCACGCGCGGACTCCGGGGACACGCCCGAGCGCCGGGCGCAGCGAAGCGAGGTGCAATCGCGGCTGGTGGCGGTCCAACGCCAGCTCTTGGACCCGTCGCTTGCGGGCGCTGGACGCGAGGCGGCCCTGAATGAACTCCACGAGTTGGAGCGCCGCGAGCGGGACCTGCGCCCAGCGCCTCGCCACGGTGTGCGGGAGTTCGCCTCCCTGGCGTCCGTGGAGAATGGGCTGAGGGAGGACGAAGCGCTGCTGGTCTTCCTCGTGGGGGACGACGAGGACCTCTCCGGAACGTCGGCGGGTGGTGCGTGGTTGTTCGTGGTGACACGGGGGCGAACCCACGTCCATCGCATCCCCGTGCGCACGCGGCTCGCTGCGGCGGCCACGCTGTTCTCCGGGCTCGTCGAGCGCAGGGATGACTCCGAGCGCGGCGCGGCGGTGGCGCTCCATGCGCAGCTGCTCGGCCCGGCGCTCGCGGGGCTGCCACCCACGGTTCGGCGGCTGCTGTTGGTTCCGGACGGACCGCTGCATGACCTGCCCTTCGCCGCGCTGCGGGAGCGTCGGGATGGGCCACCACTGGTCGCTCGCTACGAACTGGCCCTGGTGCCCTCGGCGAGCCTGTGGCGGCACTGGCACGGGGAGGCCCCATTCACGCCTGTCGGTGAGGCGCTGGTGCTGGCGGACCCTGAGTGGGGCCTGGGACAGGGTGTGTCGCGGCCGGCGGCGCGCTCTCGGGCTGGAATCTTCGACGAGGCCGCGCAGCTCGGCGCGCTGCCCGAGGCTCGTCGCGAAGGGCTCGGGGTGGAGCGGGAGCTGCGAGACACCCGCGTCGTCCCCCGGCTGCTGGTGGGCACGGAAGCCTCTGAGCGCGCGCTCAAGAGCGCGGACCTGTCGCTGGTCCGGGTGCTGCACATGGCGGCGCACGCCGTGGTGGACGCCGAAGCGCCGGAGCGCTCCGCGCTCGTGCTCGCCCCGGGCGCGGAGGACGAGGACGGCATTCTCCAGCCGCGCGAAATCATCCGGCTGCGTCTCGATGGCGCGCTGGTGGTGCTGTCCGCGTGCCGCAGCGCCTCCGGAGCGGTGCTGCCGGGAGAGGGCGTGCTGAGCCTCGCGCGGGCATTCTTCGAGGCGGGCTCGAGCGCGGTGGTGGCCAGCTTGTGGCCGTTGCGCGACGCGGAAGCGGCGGACCTGGTGGAGCATTTCTACCGGCACCTGGCTACGGGCTTGAGTGTCTCCGCGGCGCTGCGGGCCGCACAGCTCGAGGCCATCGACGCGGGTCTTCCACCTGCGGCCTGGGCAGGGCTGGTCGTGCTCGGCGACGCCGCGCTGGTGGCCGCCGCGCCTCGCGAGGGTGGTGCGCCCATGTTGTCAGGACTGGCTGGGGCGCTTGTCATTGCCGCGGCGCTTCTCGGGCTCCTGGCGTTGCGGCGCTGGGGCCGTTCAAGCTCTGAACGTTCCAAGCCAGTGAGGCGCGCGGGAGATGCCCGAGGTCTCCGATTCAGAGGTCGATGAGTTCGCTGGCCGCCTTCTTCGCATGCGCGCCGACGACGAAGCACGGGACCGACGTCGAGGCGTCAGACCTTGCGCGGCCCCACCAGCCGCCACGCGAGAGGCAGCAGCACGGCCGCGATGGCGGCCTTCAGGAGCCCTCCAGGAAGGAAGGGCGTGAAGCCGACGCCAAGGGCCTTGGCCACGCCGAGCCGGGCGGACAGGACAAGCCAGGGCAGGCCGACGGCGAAGACGGCCAACTGCCCCACGAAAAAGAGCGGCAGCGCGGTCCACGGCAGCCGGTCGAATCCACGCTGCGCCGCCAGCCCCACCAGGAAGGCGGCTGGAACGAAGCCGACCAGGTAGCCACCGGTTGCCCCCAGGATGCGTTCCAGGCCGCTGGCGCCCTCCGCGAAGAACGGCAGGCCCACCGCGCCCATCAGGAGGTACAGGAACTGCGCGGCCATGCCTCGCACGGGGCCGAGCGCGGCGGCAGCGACGATGACGCCCAGGGACTGTCCCGTGATGGGGACGGGCGAGCCCGGGACCGAAATGGAGACTTGCGCGAGCCCCGCCGTGAGCAGCGCGCCGCCGAGCACGAGCGCCACGTCGTGGGCTCGGGAACGCGCGACCCCATCGGCGAGCACGCGGAGGCGGGGACGGGCAGTGGTGGGGAGCGTCAGGCGGAGCCTCCAGAATCGGACACCGCGAGGACACGGCGCGCCGACGGGGTACACGCTCATGTCTCGAGGTGCAACGCCGGAGAAACCCGCATTCCTCCGTCGAGTCTGCTCCTGGGGCCGCCTGGGCGTCTTCGATAACACCGCGATGAGACAGCCATGACGCGAGGCGGCACGTCTGAGCGGCGCACAGCGTGCCAGGAAGGGCTGCGTGCCGACACGGCGGTGGGGTACAAACGAAGTGATGCGGGGCTTGTACGCATGGTGCCTCCTGCGTGAGCCCCCGCGCGGAAGGACACCAAGACATGAACGCAACCCGCTGGTTTGGACTCGCTTCCCTGACCGTGCTGCTGGCCTCGAACGCCTTCGCCGAGGACAAGGCCCCCGCCGCGACCAACGCCGCCGTCGGCCGGTGGACGACCATCGATGACGAGACGAAGAAGCCCAAGTCCGTCATCGCCATCTATGAAGAGAACGGCAAGCTGTACGGGAAGATCGAGAAGCTCTTCCGCGAGCCCAAGGAAGAGCAGAACCCACTCTGCGACAAGTGCGAGGGTTCGCTGAAGGACCAGCCCATCATCGGGATGACCATCCTTCGCGACCTGAAGAAGGATGATGACGAGTGGTCCGGCGGGAGCATCCTCGACCCGGCGAATGGCAAGACCTACAAGTGCAAGGTCGCCGTCGAGGATGGCGGCAAGAAGCTGAAGGTCCGCGGCTACGTCGGGATGTCGCTGCTGGGCCGCACCCAGTACTGGGTCCGCGCCGAGTAGCACCTTCGGCGGACGGCGGAAGCGGGCACCTCCCGCTTCCGCTCGCCGTGCCTACTTCGAGCCCTGCTGCGTCTCACCCGCGCCATCCGTGGACACGGGCGTCAGCGGCGCCGGAGCGCCTTGAGGCCGCGTGGTGGGGCTGGTGGAGGCGCCACCACTGGGCCGCAGCGCGTTTTGGCCCAGGCGCGAGAAGTTGATGGAGTTGCTCAGGATGCGCACTGCCTCCTGGTCCGCGTGGAAGCCCATGGAGTTCTCCGCCTCCACGAAGTCCAGGTAGAACTGGGCACGCTTCTGAAGGTCTCGCGCCTTGGCGAGCGCTTCCTCGGGCAGGCCCGCTTTCTGGGCGGACTCGATGTCGTGGATGAGGTCCACCAGCGCGTCCATGGCGAGGTTCCGCGTCTCGAAGGTGCGCGTCTGGATGGTCTCCGCGCGCAGGAGCAGCTCCGCCTCGCTCCACTTGTGGCACGTCTGGCACGCGCGGTTGATGTTCAGCAGCGGGCTGCGCACGTGGTGGTCGCTGACCTTCATCGCCCCCTCACGCATGAACGGCATGTGGCAGTCCGCGCAGGCCACGCCGCTCTTCGCGTGGATGCCCTGGTTGTACAGCTCGAACTCGGGGTGCTGTGCCTTCAACACCTTGGCGCCCGTGAGCTTGTGCGTCCAGTCGGAGTGCCCGTCCTCGTCGTAGTAGGCCATGATCTGATCGATGTTGATGCCCTTGGCCCAGGGGTACGTGAGGCGCTTCTCCTTGCCCTTGAAGTAGTACTCGACGTGGCACTGCCCGCACACGTACGTGCGCATCTCCTGGCGCGTCGCGTCCTGATTCACCTGGAAGTTGGGAACGCCCTGGCTGGCCTTGAGCGCGGCGACGCCCTCGATGAAGCCTGGCCGCGTCACGCGCAGCTGCATCGTGGTGGGGTCGTGGCAGTCGATGCATGAGACGGGGTGCTCCACCAGCTTGCGCGCCTCCATGAAGGGCATCTGGTTCATCTTCTCGAAGCCCTTGATGAGGTCGCCGTCACCGAGCTTCTTGTAGGGCACGTACACGCTGGCGTGGCAGTGGATGCAGGTGCCCGGCTGCTGCGTCACGTGCTGGCGCTCGGTGTAGACCTGGTCGTCCAACATGTGCGCGTGGCCGCGCTCCTCGCGGAAGTCCGTGGCGAAGGCGTAGCCGCTCCACATCGTCACCAGCCGAGGGTCCTCCTCGAGCCGGCTCTGCGCGACGACGGTGCGTGGGTCCGCCTGGGACGGCGTGCGCGCCACGGCTTCACTGCCGCCGTAGCGGGTGCGCTGCTGGTCCACCGTGCGCTTGTAGCTGTCGTACTGCAGCGGGAAGTTCCGCCCCCACACCTCCGGGTCGGTGATGGTGTCGTCCAGCTCCACCACCCGGTAGAAGGGATTCTTCGCCTCCTGCTTGCGCTCCATGATGTTGACCAGGAGCGCGGTGACGCCAGCGGCGGCCAGGGCGGCAGCCACCGCCACGGCAATCACCAGTTTGACGCCGCTGAAGCGCCGTTGCTTCTCGGTCATCGTTCAACCTCCTGACGGATGAGTTCGGGGTTCCCGGAGCCTTCGGGGTGCCCCACGGAGTTGTGGCAGGTGAGGCACTGCAGCGAGTCTTCGTGGGGCGTTTCGATGCTTTCCACGAGGCTGGCGTGGCAGTTCCGGCAAGCGTTCTCCGTCACCTGCCGGTTGGCGGGACGGATGCGGATGGGGTCCGGGAAGGTGCCGGTGGTGAAGTAGAAGGAGTGCCAGAAGCCGTTGCTCGCCTTGTTGAGGTACTTGGGCACCAGCCCTGCCGGCGTGTGGCAGTCGTTACAGGTGGCCACCGCGTGGTGGCTGCTCTTGCGCCAGCCATCGTACTGCTCGGTCATGATGTGGCAGTTGGCGCAGGCCGCTGGGTCGTCCTGCAGGTAGGCCGCGCCCTTCGCGTACGCGAAGGTGTAGCCACCGATGCCAATGGCCGCGCCCAGGGCGAGCCCCAGGGCCACTGCCAGGAGTGTGCGGGAGGCCGAGGACACGCGGAACACCGTAGCAACGGTTGTGCAGACGGCCAGTCCCATCTCGCAATCGCGGATGAATTTCCACGCCGTTTGGGAGGCCGGAGCCGGGGCGCGAAATTTTTGCGTCCATGCGGGAGGGTGCGCAGCATTTGCGTCGCGAAACACGCGTGGTGAAACCTCTGGACCCCTGCCTCGAAAATGCAATGCACGCGCCCAGAGGTTCACGCTCCACTCAGCGGTAGTCCGGAGACAGCGCGGCCGAGATGCGTGTCACCAGGTCCTCGGTCAGCACCAGCTCTTCAGGAGGCAGTGACGGCAGGCTGGCGTTGAGCGTGCCGCGCAGCTCACGCAGCAGCAGGTACGCGCCGAGCGACCGCGGGGCCTTGAGGACGTCCAGCAAGGTGCGGCGCGCCGCGTGGCTGCGCACGCCGTCAGTGTTGAGGATGATGGCCTCGATGTCCGCCAGCATGGGTGTGAGCAGCTCGGGGGACGGCGGAGGGGCGCTGGTGAAGCTGCCCCGGCTCGACGCCGGGTTCAGGTAGAGCCGCTGGAAGTTGCGCCGCGTGAGCTCGTCCGCCGACCACCGCCTCGAACACGGGGAGGCCGAACACGGCGTTCCAGCCTTTGATACCGCGCTTCAGCGCGCTCACGACGTCATCCGGCTGCAAGCTAGGGTCCTGCTGCGGCGCGAGCACGGTGTCCATGATGTGCCAGCGGATGGGTTTCATGCCGGGGTGGATGTTCCACTTCAGGGCCACCTGCTCGAACTGCTCCGCCGTCGTGTTGGGCACGAGCCGCCGATCGCTGCGGAAGTAGAGCTCCCGGGGTGGCAGCGGGGCGGGGGGGAACCCAGGCCCTCCTTCAAGTCGTGCTCCAGACCGCCGGACGGAGGAATGCCCATCGGGTGCTGGAGCAACGGGACGCCTTCATCGCGTCACTCAGGGGAGACGGCGACTGGGAGGAGTGACCCTCACCGCGCACGCATCACCCCCTGGGCTGATAGGGGGCGCCGAACGGGTTGTCATGACAGGAATGTCACGGCAATCCCGACTTTGAGGCCAGCGGTGTGTCGGAAACCCCTGAAAACACCCGGAGTCTGGGTTGGCGCGGTCGTTGCTGATGCGGGGGCACTGTTTACCCACCCCAAGGAGCAACGCCCCATGCAGAACTCCAGGTCCTGGCTCGCGGCCGTCGCGGCTGTCGCATTCGTCACGACGGGCTGTGATTCCGATGAAGCTCCCGACGCGAAGAAGGTCGCCGACATCGCCGCCTCCCGGTCGGCGGAGACGCTGCGAGGTGTCAGCAGCAGCATGAAGACCGTGAGCGGCCTGTCGACGCTCAATGGCTTGGACGACGCGATGGCGCTGTTCGGTGCGGGCTTCGAGGGCGTGCCGCTCCCGGCGCTGCCGACGGGGGACGAAGGCAAGGTGCTGTCCGCCTTGTTCGACGCGGATGAAGTGGACGCGCAGGCGGACGAACTGGAGCGGTTCCTGCGCGAGCGCGTCTTCACCGAGGCCAACGTGGAGTCCACGGAGGACAACGCCACCGTCTTCCGCTTGAAGGGCGAGCAGATCTGCACGGACGGCAGGGAGCGTGCGGACGCGGACTGTGTCCGCTTCGTGGATGATGCGCAGCTGCGCGTTCGCGCAACGAACCTGGGGGACAACTCCCTGGAGCTGGAACTGCTCATCGGCGCGAACCGCGCGGAGCCGCTGGCGCTTCGCTTCCTTCCGAAGGCCGTCTCGCTGGTGGTGGACCTGGGAGGTTTGAAGGGCGCGGTGGAGCAGCTCGACGCCGAGGCGGCCGGGTTCCTGCCGAAGGTGATGGTGGGGCAGGTCGAGCTCAAGGCGACGAAGGAGGGCGAGTCGCACTGGATTGTCAGCGCCTCCATCCTGGACGCGCTGCGGCTGGAGCTGGCGCTGGAGGGGAGCACCTTCGCGTTCTCCTCCGCGCGGGCCGCGCCGCTCGTGGCGTTCGAGGCGGACGGCCAGGCGAAGCGCGCGCGCTTCTCGTTGGACCTCAACACCACGGAGGTTCGCCTTCCCTACACGGGGTTGGCGCCGTCGCTGCGTGGCAAGGATTGGACGGTGTCCCTGGCCGGCATCTCGTACTCCGTCGAGGCGACGGAGAACCAGACGGACTTCGTGGTGAAGAACCTGGGCCTTGGCGACGCGCAGACCCACGTGAGCCTGGGGAACGACAAGCTCTTCGCGCTGGACCTCAATGAGCAGTCGGGTCGGCACTTCGACGTGACGCTGACGCGCGGGGCGGACGGCGCGCCGCTGCTGAAGGTGCAGCCGGAGTTCGACCTGGTGACGCGCTTCTACCTGGCGCCGCTGAGGCGGACCCCGCGTCGGAGATCCCCACGGCGTATGAGGACGCGACCTATCGGCTGCGTCTCAGCGGGGGCGCAGGGGGACCGAGCCTGCGCGCAGCGCCCGCCAACAGCGCCACGGGCTTCAAGGGCGGCCTGCAGGTGGTGACGGGCGAGCTGCTGCTCTCCGCGAATGACTCGCAGGTCGTCGTCGCCCAGGGGCAGTGCCTGGTGGGCGCGGAGCCGGCTTCAGAGAACGATGCTTCGCTGTTGTCGTACCTGCGGCAGGGTAGCTGCGAGTAGTCCTTCGACCCTTCGATGCCGCACCTGAGGGTCGCGCCCATTCCAAGGGGGGCGCGGCCCTCGTTTTTCAGCGAGCGGCTCCAGGAGTTGTCCTTCACGAAGCCACGAAGCCGTGGCTCCGGACCTTGTCCGGCGTGGTGCCCGTCATCCGCCGGAACATCGCGATGAAGGCGGAGGCGCTGCTGTAGCCCAGGTCGAGCGCGATGGCCTCGACGGTGTGTCCCTGCTCCAGCCTCGCGAGCGCCTTGACCACGCGCAGCCGCTGGCGCCACTCGCTGAACGACAGCCCCAGGTGCTGCTGGCACCGTCGCTCCAGCGTGCGCTCCGTGGTGTGCAGCACCCGCGCCCACTCGGCCAGGGATCGCTCATCCTCCGGGTGTTGCTCGAGCGCCGTGAGGACCGGCTCCAGGAGCGAGTCATCGGACATGGGCAGGTAGCTCCCATGGGTGGGGGCCAGCGTCAGCTGGTCGATGAGCACCCGGAACAGCCGGCGCTCGGCGCTCGTGCGAGGCTGCGCCAGCTCATGCGTCCGCAGGTGCTCCAGCAATGACTTCATCAGCGGACTCACCGCCAGCGCGCACGTCGTCTTGGGCAAGCCCCGGCACCACTCCTGCGCGAGGTAGAGCGAGCAGTGGCTTGCCTCGAAGCGGTTCATGCCCCGGTGCTCCACATCGGGTGGAAGCCAGATGCCGTACTGCGGGGGTGCCAGGTAGTGGCTGCCGGCCAGCTTGAGCTCCATCACCCCGCTGAACGCGTAGACGAACTCACCCCAGGGGTGCCGATGCCGGGGATACGTCGCCGCGGCAGGCAGGCTCGCCGTCCGGAAATACACGGGGTGTGGAAGCTTTGTGGTGAAAGGAACCTGGAGCTGCTTCGCCATGGCGCCTTCTCGGGATGGGTTGTCGGAATCTCGCTATATCAATCAGCCCCGCCATGCGAAGGATGTTCGCATGAGTTCTCACCGGAAACCCGCAGACGGCTTCGCGCTCGCGACCATGCTCGCGTTGTGCGCCATCTGGGGCATGCAGCAGGTGGCCGTCAAGCTGGCCGCTCCCCACATCCCCTCCATGATGCAGATGGCGGTGCGCTCGGGTGTGGGCGCGCTGCTCGTGGGGGTGTTGTGCTGGGTGCGCGGCGAGCGAGGGCTCTTGCGCCGTGGCCCCTGGCGTCCAGGGCTCGTGGTGGGCGCGCTCTTCGCCCTGGAGTTCCTCTTCGTCGGCGAGGGGCTGCGCCACACCCACGCGTCGCACATGGGCGTCTTCCTCTACACCGCGCCCGTCTTCGCCGCCCTGGGCCTGCACTGGCTCGTGCCTGCCGAGCGGCTGCGACGCACGCAGTGGTTGGGCATCGCCGTGGCTTTCGTGGGCATCGCGCTGGCCTTTGGCGGTGGCTGGCTCCAAGGTGGCATCAACCCGGGCGTGCTCTGGGGCGACGCGCTGGGGCTGCTGGCAGGACTGGCCTGGGGGGCCACCACCGTGGCCATTCGCGTGTCGGCGCTATCCGATGCGCCCCCCACCCAGACACTCCTCTACCAGCTGGTAGGCGGCGTCGCGCTCCTGCTGCCGGTGGCCCTGCTCACCGGACAGGCCGGCCCGATTTCAATGGCGCCCATTGCCTGGGCAAGTCTGTTGTTTCAGGGCGTCATCGTCTGCTTCGTCAGCTACCTCACCTGGTTCTGGCTCCTGCGCCGCTATCTTGCCTCCAACCTGTCGGTCTTCTCCTTCATGACGCCGCTGTTTGGCGTCAGCGCGGGCATCCTGGTGCTGAATGAGCATGCGGATGGCTTCTTCGCCGTGGGGGCCGTGTTGGTGCTCACCGGGATTCTCATCGTCAGTGGTTCGAGCCTGCTTCGGCAGCAGCCCGCGCTGAAGACGGGGACGACCTGAGCCTTCCGCGCCGGGGGCACCCGGCGCGTGCGAGTCTTCGCACTTTTCGCGAAGAGGCGTGTCGTGCATTCAATTGCCGGATGACCTCTCGACGCGTCTTCGGCGCAGCTCCGTTCAACGTCCCGGGCGAGTTCATCGGAGTCGATTTCTCTCCGGACTCCCGGCGCCTGTGGGCCACCCTCGAGGCGGATAACACCTCCCGGGTGGTGGCCTTCGATGTGGAGAGTGGTCGCGTCGCCGAACAGCGCAAGGTTGGCACGAACGTGTGGGCCGTCCATTCGCTCCAGGGGAGGGATGTCCTCGTGGGCGGATGGGGGTTCGTCCGTCACATCCCCGCCCAGGGGAAGGCGGCGTGGACGCTGAAGGGCGAACGGTCGCTGCACCTGCCGTGCCCGAGAGTCGGCCGGGCGCGAAGGGGAAGAACACCGTGACACGCAAGCCCGAGGGCCTGTTCGAACATCGCCTCACGGACGCACACTTCCACTTCAGTGGCCGCTTCAAGGAAGCGACGCCCCTGTTTCGCGCGGCGTCGTTGAAGGAACTGGGGGCGGCATCGAGCGTGCTCCGGGCGCGCTCCAGGTAGGGACGGGCCTCGGCCTCCGCTCGCTCCACGTTCGTGTCGAGCCGCGTCAGGAGGTAGCTGGTGTTCAATCCGGGCCACTGAAGTGTCCACGAGCGCCGTGGCGCCTTCGAGCAGTGGCTGGGCATCGTCGATGGCCCGCCTTCGCAGCGCGACGCTCGCGAGGCCCAGGAGAATCCAGGCGCACGCCCGGGACTCCGACAGGGGCGGCCGTTCCCGCAGGCAATGCCTTGTCAGCAGGCCTACGACTCTGTTCAACCGGGGGATGGGCCCGTGGAGGGGCTCCAGCGACGCCTACGAGAATTCCTGGGCCGTCGTCAGGATGAGGCCGGGCGCCGATACATGAGGTCGGTGCGCAGTGCGTACTTGCGGCCCTGGGTGACGGTGGCGCCCTCGTGGAGCAGGTGGTGATTGAAGAGCAGCGCGCTGCCCGTGCGCGGCGTCACGGAGTGCCCGAGTGACAGGAAGTTCGTCTCGCCTCCGCCCGGACATTCGTTGAGGTAGACCATGAAGGTGAGAAGGCTTCGCTCGTCGCGAGTCCTCACGAAGGCACCATCGAAATGCGGGGCGAAGTATTCACCCACGTCATACCGGTAGCAGCGCAGACGTTCATTGGCGCCACAGAGGGTCCAATCGCGTTCGAGCCGGTGGGGCACATGCGGCGCGATACGCTCGAACAACGTCTGCGCCAAGGGGACGTCGTCGAACATCACCCGCGAGTTGTTCCGGATATCGGGGCGCATCACGAAGCCCGCGGAGGTGGTGATGGGGGCCGCCGTGGGCCCCTCTGCTTCAATCCGTTCGATGAGCGCGGCGCATTCCTCCACGCTGAGCACGTCGTCCAGGACAATGATGAGCGGGTTGTGCGTTCCGAGTACATCATCCGGATTGGGCAGGACGGGCGTCATGGTCATCGCGAGGCGAATAGGTGGGAGGCCACGACCGGGCCGTGGGGCGGACTCTATCCCGGTTGACCCACGAGCAACCATGCGACGGCGGTCGGCATTTCGTCCACGGGGCGACTCCCGGGTGACTAGGTTTTCGCCGAAAGGCAGGCGTCCGTCAGGGAGGTTCATGCATGCCGGCGGTCCATCACAGGACGGTGGAAGTGGAGGGCCTCGAGATTTTCTACCGCGAGGCCGGGCCCGAAGACGCTCCGGTGGTGCTCCTGCCGCACGGCTATCCGTGCTCGTCCTTCCAGTTCCGCAATCTGCTGCCCGCACTCTCTGACGCATGGCGGCTCATCGCGCCGGACGCGCCGGGCTTCGGGTACAGCGCGACGCCGGACTCGAGCCGCTTCAGCTACACGTTTGACGGGTACGCACGCTTCCTGGCGCGGTTCGTGGAGACGTTGGGGCTCAGGCGCTACGCGCTGTACCTGCATGACTACGGCTCGCAGTTCGGCTTCCGGCTGGCGTTGCGCGCGCCCGAACGGGTCGCGGCGCTCATCATCCAGAACGGCGACATCTACGTGGACCAGTTCGGGCCGAAGTACCGGATGCTGAAGGAGTCCTGGGCGAATCCGACGCCAGAGCGCCGCGCGAAGTTGATGGCCGCGGTGAGCGAGGAGGGCTTCCGGGACGAGTTCATCGGCGAGATTCCCGAGGACCTCGTCGACCGCGTCAGCCCGGACCTGTGGACGTTGTCCTGGTCCCTGGTGGAGCGCTTCGGCCGGAAGGAGAACCTGGTCCACCTGCTGGAGGACCAGCGCACGACGCTGGCGTGGATGCCCCGCTATCAGGCATATCTGCGCGAGTACCAACCACCGACCTTGATTCTATGGGGGCCCCACGACGGCTACATGCCCGAGGGCGCCGGACGTGCGTACCTTCGAGACGTTCCGGACGCCGAGCTGCACGTCCTGGACACGGGACACTGGGCGCTGGAGACGCACCTGGACGAAATCGCGTCCCGCATGCGGGGCTTCCTCCAGCGCGTGCATGCGGTGCACACGGAGAGCAGCGCCTATCTCTTGTGAAAGCCGCGAGCGGTTCCGTCGGTGAAATCGAGACGCTACGCTGAGGCCCATGAAGGCGAACCGAATCGTCCTCGTATCGGGCCCGTCAGGTGCTGGTAAGTCCACCGTGGCACGAGGGCTCGCGGAGCAGTCACCCCTGGAGCGTGCGGTCCATCTCCATACCGACGACTTCTATGCCTACATCCGCAAGGGGGCGCTGGCGCCCTGGCTGCCGGAGTCCCACGCTCAGAACACCACGGTGATGACGGCCCTGGCGGCGAGCGCGGCGAGTTATGCCGTGGGCGGGTATGAGGTCATGGTCGATGGCGTCATCGGCCCTTGGTTCTTCGAGCCCTGGCTTGCCGCCGCCCGAACCCATCGGCTCGACTTGCGCCTCATCGTCCTGCTTCCGGGTGAAGCGGAGACGGTGGCGCGTGCCGTGAGACGTGTCCACGCGGACGCACTCACCGATGCCGACGTGGTGCGCAACATCTGGCGAGGCTTCCGCGAGGTGGCCCTCCCCGAGGGACATGTGCTCGATACCAGCAGTCAGGACGCCGCGGAGACCGTGGGCGCCGTCCGCCGTGGGTTGACGGACGGGCGCTTCCGGCTGGAGACGCCGTAGGACCTCGGCGCGTTCAGCGCGTGCCTCGGCCCTCCAGCAGGGCCTTCAGTCGTTCCAGGTCCGCTGCGACGGCTTCCGCGTCCCGACGGAACTCCTCAGTGGACATGCCGCCGCGGCGGCGGAGGGTGAAGATGATTTCGCTGTGGTCTCCAGCCGGAATGACGCGGACGGGGTTGTAGACGGTCTCCCCATTCGGAAGCGTGACGTCATGGTCCAGGATGCCAAAGGCGTTGGCGGGCGCGAACGCGACGGTGACCCGGCCCATGGGGGAGTCGGCCACCCAGTGGCCGTCCGCCTCATGGATGGCGCTGCTGAGGCCGGCCGCCCAGGCTGGGAGGTTTCGCGGTTGGCTTGCATAGGCGTAAACGTCCGCGCTCGAGCGCGCGATAAAGACGCTGATGTGCGTGGATTCCGTTGTCATGGCGCCAGCATCGCGCGAACGGTGACTTCGGCGCTTGGAGAAATCGGACATCGCCGGCGGGGATGATGCGCCTCATGTGCAGGCGCATCGACCCGCCGCATCTCAGTACATGTAGTTCAACGCGACGATGTCGGAGGGGGTGAACTCACCGTCGGTGTCAGGCGGGTAGCAGGCGTTCATGATGGACCCGCCTGGCGTTGCCCCCGTTGGCGTTCCGGGGATGTGCAAGGCGCCCGTGCCCGTCGGCTCTATCACGCCACCGCCACCCCCGCTGCCACAGCTGATGCTCGGGTTGAAGAGATCCGTGTGGCGGAGGCCGATGGTGTGGCCCAGCGCGTGGGTGATGACATGTTCACTCACGTCCACGCCGTAGCTGTTCAGACCGGTGCCAATCGAAATCGTCCCATAGGGAAGTCCGCCTGAGGGAAAGCCCGCGGCGTGACCGTCACCCGCCATGGTTTTCGCGGTGATGTTCGCGCTGCAGCCGGTGGCCGGGCTTCGAACAAAGGTAATCCTGAGTCCCAATGCATTGTAGTTGGCGAGGGCCATGTCGAGACCTTGGTTGAGCCGGACATGGCTCCGGAACTCCGCCGTGGGATTGACGCAAATCCTCGTCACGCTGGAGCCGACGATGTTGGTCGTCCTGAAGTGCTCCTTGCTTCCCTCTCCACGCTGGAGCATCTCCCGGGAGGCCGCGAGCGGCACATGCGCGTCGCCCCCGACGTAGACGGCGTCATCGACGACGGTGATGTCGTCGGGGCGAAACCCTGCCTCGGTCAGATTGGAGAGGAGTTCAGCGTTCCTGGCATGTGAGTCGGGCCCGCAGCCGGACAGCAATACGCCACAGTTCAACATCAGGACTGCCGCTCTCTTGAACATGGTTCGATGGGCTCCTGTCGTGAATCGGGTTTCTGCGCTGCTCGCTTGAGCAAAGCATGGCGGAAGTAGAGGCGCACGGTTCCTGACCACTCTCCTGGTGACTCTCTTTCCTCGCCGTCGGTCGCGGAGACGAACAGCCCCAAGTCGAACAAGGGCGGAATCATCGACAAGACCCAGCCGGAGACGAAGTGGAGCCAGGACATCTTCATGGACCCGCGCAAGGTCTACGGCGGCGTGCACTCCGAGGTGCTGGTCGGCGCCAACGCGGACGCGAAGGCCAAGGGCAGCTTCGACCTGAAGAATGGCGATGTCGGCGCGGAGGTGGGCGCGGGCGCGCTGGTGGGAGCCGAGGCGAGCGCCATGGCTCGCGGCGAGTTCGGCCCCATGCAGGGCTTCGTGACGGGCAGCGCCATCGCGGGAGTGGGCGCCTCGGTGGATGCGAAGGTGGCGCTGGAACGGCCTTCAAAATGGAGGAAGCGGCGCACGGGCCGGTCGCCCGCCCATCCATGCTGGGAGCTGACCATGACGGGGCCTCGGCACAAGGCCGGTGCGGCTTTCCTGCCACGGGCACGGGACTTGCCATAGGTTGTGGAGATGTGTCTCTCCGGCCTCGTGCTCACGTGGGTCCTTTCCCTCCAGGAAAGTACCGCGCCTTCACCGCCCAAGCCCGTCACGGTGATGACCTACAACGTCCTCTACTCCGCTCCCGAGGAGGACGTGCAGAAGTCGCTCGATGTCATCGAGAAGGAGGCGCCCGATATCCTGTGCCTGCGTGAGCTGACGCCGAGATTCGCCAGGGCCTTTCGGAAACGACTGGGGAAGCAGTTTCCCCACGTGCGACTGGTGCCGCGAAAGGGAACCTGGGGTGTGGGTATCGCCAGCCGGTATCGGCTGCTGCGAACGGAGCACTTCCCCCAGACGCCACACCGGATGCCCGCGCTGGAGGCGGACGTCCGGCTCGGTGAGCACTTGGTGAAGGTGGCCTGTGTGCACCTGATGGCGCCAGGTGCCAGGCATGAGCGGGCAGATGACCTGCTCACTTCCATGGAGAAGAACGCGGTGCTTCGGAAGCGCCAGGCGGAGGCGCTGGTGCGGCGCTATGCGCGATGGCGAGGACCGGTCCTGGTGCTGGGGGACATGAATGAAGGCCGCTCAGGGAAGGCCATGGAGGCCTTCGCCTCCGCGGGTTTCCAGCACGCCTGTGACGGACCGGACGCCGCCTGCGGTGCCACCTGGCCCGGCGCTGCCTCCCCCCTCCCGAGCGTCGTCGAAATCGACCATGTCCTTGGCCGCGAACTTCGCCTGACCGGTGCGAAGGTGCTGCGTGCGGGAGGCTCGGACCACGACGCGGTCCGGGCGACGCTGGACTTTCCACCGTGAAGTCCTCCAGTCGTTCTGGGATTGGGTGCTGGCGCAGCAGCGGGCCACCACGCCTTGATTCCAGATCCGGCGTGCTCCCGGGCCTCATGCCTGGGCGCGGAGCACGCCGCCGAAGCCGCGCTCACGGCCCAGGGCCGGAGACACGCCGGCTTCATTCACCGCTTCGCGCCCGGAGATGAGCACCGCCTTCACCGCGGCGTCGTTGCGGTTGACCAGGCGGACGAAGCCCCCGAAGTTCTCCATGGGCGCCTCGGCCACCTTGTCGAGCTTCGCGTCCAGGCCTTCGGGCTGGATGACCACCAGGTCCGCGCGGCGGCCCTCTGCGAGCACGCCCGCATCCAGGCCGAACCACCCGGCCAGCTCCCCGGTCAGCCGGTGGACGGCGCGCTCCACGCTCATGAAGGGCTCGCCGCGCTTCTCCGCCTCGCGCACCAGTCGCAGCAGCCGCAGGGGGAAGTTGTAGTGCGCCATGTTGCGCAGGTGCGCCCCGGCGTCCGAGAAGCCCATGAGGATGTCCGGATGCCGGCAGATGCGCTCCAGTTCCTCGCGCCGGTCGTTGGCCATCACCGTGTACCAGCGCAGGGCGTCTCCGTGGGTGGAGATGAGGTCCAGGAAGACGTCCACCGCGTCACGCCCCTGCTCCTTCGCCACCTGGGCGAAGGACTTGCCCACCACGCTGGCGTCGGGGCACTGGAGGATGCGCGACTCGTTGAAGTCCCGGTGGAAGGCCCGCGGCAGGAAGCGGTTCGTCCACTCGCGGCGGAAGCGGCTGCGGTACTCCGGCGTTCGCAGCAGCCCCGCACGTGAGGCGGCGTCCTGGAGGTGGAGGGCTGCGGCGCCCGCGCCGAACTCCTCGAAGACGACCAGGTCGATGCCGTCCGCCCAGAGGTCGAAGATTTCGGGCAGGGCCTGCCACCGGAAGTCCGCCCCCAGCAGCCGGTTGGCCACCTGGGAGAGCACGCCGATGAGGCGGTGGATGCCCCGGTTGGCGCGCGTGTCCATCATCGAGATGACGGTCGTCTTGAGGCTCGGGCGGAACAACCCGATGCTCTCCAGGAAGAACAGCACCACGTTCACCTTGGTGCTGATGTTGGGCACGCCCTGGAAGACACGGCCTCGTTCACGGAGCAGCCGCGTCAGGCGGCGGTACTCGCTCCAGCGGGCGTAGGTGGACGGCAGGGGGCGGCTGCGGATGTCGCGCGAGCCGCCCATCTTGTCCCACTTGAGCGTCATGATGGACAGGCCCACGTAGCCGAGATCGAGCCCCTCGCGCACCAGGGACTCCATGGCGCGCAGCTCGTCCTCCCGTGGGCGCAGGCCGGGCTCCAGGCTGCGGTGCAGGCCCATGGTGTGGGCTCGCAGCGCGGAGTGCCCCAGGAAGGACGCGACATGGGGGCCCAGCGGCAATTGCTCCAGGTGCGTCAGGTAGTCGCCGAGCGTGTTCCACGTCTTGCTCTCCTCCAGCAGCGACCGGACGGTGTCGTAGGGAATGGCCTCCACGCGGCAGAACATGTCCGCCAGGTCCTCGGGCGTGCCCAGCGCGAGGCTGAGCGAGCAGCTCCCCATCATCACCGTGGTGACGCCGTGTCGCACGGACTCCGACAGCGAGGGCGCCAGCTCCACCTCCGCGTCGTAGTGCGTGTGGCAGTCGATGAAGCCCGGTGTCACCCAGTGGCCGGTGGCGTCGATGACGCGCGTATGTGGGGCGCGCGGAATCGCTGCTTCCGAAAGCGTGGTGACGGTGTTTCCCCGAATGCCCACATGGAGCTTGCGCGGGGGATTGCCCAGACCATCGAATACGAGGCCGTTCTCGACGATGAGGTCCATGGACAGAGCCTAGGTCCCGTCGATTGTCAGCTTCCAGCCAGAAGACGCGGCGACAGTTCTCTCCTGCACATGCCGGCGTGGATGCCATTGCCTGGGCGCGCCAGGGGAGCGCTCGCCCCCCGGGCAGCCGCACCGCGGGGGCGTGACTACCTTGGCCTGCGGAAGGTGCGAACGCACCAAGAGCCAAGGAGGCGTGCAATGCAAGGCAAGGGTCGGAAGTGGCTCACGCTGGTGGGCCTGGGGGCGTCGCTCGCGGCGTTCACCGGCTGCAATGAGCAGTCCGCACGGGAGAACTCGCGGCAGGTGGGCCGTGAAGTGGGGGAGGCGACGAAGGAGGTCCAGGAAGGCGCCCGGGAGGCCGCGAAGGAAGCCCATGGCGCGGCCCGGGAGGCGGCCCAGGGGTTCAGGGAAGGCCGGGGCGGCTCGGGGAATCCCGACGCTGGCGCCGACGCCAATTGAGGATACGCGCGAGGGACTTGTGCGCGGCTTCCAACGCTAGCGCCGCCGCCGCGGGGGACCCGTGCGTTGGGACGGCGCTGGCTCGGGTTTGGTTCGGGCGAGCCAGTCCTCCAGGCGCTCCGCGGCCTTCAGCTCGTCGGACAACTGGCTCCGTGCCTCCTCGGGAAGGGGCAAGGCCTGCAGTTGCTGCTTCAAGGCATTTCCCGTCGTGGCATCCCCCAGGGCAATCGCCAGCTCCATGCGGGCGGCCAGGGCGCGAACCCGGTCCACCACGGGCGCCTCTGCCTCGTACCTGGCGAGTCCGATGTCGAGCGCCCGCGCGGCGGCTTTGTCGTCATTCTTGAACTCACGAAGGATGCGCGCGTTGTCGATGGCCTTCGCCAGTCCCGCGAGCTTCTCGGAGCCGCCGTACTCCAGGTCCTCCGGCTCATCGCGCTGGATGAAGATGATGTTGTTGCCGGTGGGGTCAATCAGTGAGAAGCGGCTCTGGCCGGGCCTGAACCGGGTGATGCGAGGCCTGCCCGTGGCCAGCACCTTGCCGTACTTCGCGCGCAGCGCGTCCGTGAAGGCCCGGTGGTAGGGCTCCACCGAATCCACCATGACCAGGCAGCCACCCGAGTTCTCTTCGCTCGGGTCCAGGCTCTTGGCGCCCTTGCCGAAGTGCAGCTCGATGTCACTCCAGCGCAACGCCAGGTACAGGTACGGCTTGGTCATCTGGTACGTCACGGCAAAGCCGAGCGCCTGGTAGAACGCCAATGTTTCGTCAGCCGAGACGCAGGGAAGCAACGGAACAGTCGTTTCCTTCCCGCTGATGACGGCGGCCTTCGTCGCATGGGTGGGCATGGCCCGATGATAAACGAGCGACGTCGCCGGAGGCACATCTTCGTGTCATGCGCCAAGGTGCCTGTTTCTGCGTATGGCGGCGCTATGAGACGCACATGCGCGCGTGCCCGGCGTCAGGATTGAGTGGTCATCCAGGCGGCGAAGCCTCGAAGCCCGGGAATCTGATAGCTCCAGAACGCCTCGATGGCCTCGCGCAACGCTCGCTCGCGCGCATGCTCCGTCAGGATGGCGGCCAACATGCGCCGGGTGTTTTCGAAGATCCGCGTGAGCACGAATCGCGCTGTCGGGCTGACGCGCAGTCCAGGGGTGGAGGTGCGAAGCTGCGCGAGCGTGGTGGAGACCAGCAGTTCGACGAAGCGCTCTCCGTAGTGGGCGTAGGGCGTGCCAGCGGCGCGGTCGAGCAGCACCACGACCGCGAGTCGGTTCTCCACCCAGAATCGGAGCATCTCCTCGCCGCGTTCGTGGACCTGGCCGGGAGGCTCGCTGAGTGCCATGTGCGCGAGCGCGCGCACGCGCTCCTCGAGCAGCGCTTCGAAGCGCTCGGCCAGGGCGGGCGTCACGACAGCGGCGAACAGCGCTTCCTTGCTCCCGTAGTAGCGATACATGCTCGCGGTGCCGAGCCCAGCGCGTGAGGCGATGTCACTCATGGTCGCAACGGCGTAGCCATGCGTCGCGAAGACCTCCAGCGCGGCGGTGAGGATGCGCTCGCGGATTTCCTCTTTGAGGACCTGGGGCATCAGGCGTCGAACAGCCGGGGATACGAGTAGGGGGCCCACCGATCGTGCCACGGGCGCGCCGCTTCGAGCTGGTACGCCAGCCCGAGCAGCAGTGCTTCTGCTCCAGGCGCGGCGGCGAAGTGCGTGCCGATGGGAAGCCCGTCGTCCGACACGTGCAGTGGGACGGACATCGCCGGGCACCCCACGATGTTCTGGATGGGGGTGTATCCCACGGCGGTGGCCATGCGGCGCATCAATGCCTCACGCGGGAGGACAGGGGAGAGGTGGCCGATGCGCCAGGGGACGACCGCGAGCGTGGGCGTGAGGACGGCGTCATACTCGCGGACGGCGGACAGGTAGCGCTCCACGCTGTCCGCGAACACGCGGCGGGCTTCGGTGAGCGCATTGGACCCTCCTCGCCGGAACACCTCAGTCAGGGCCTGACTGAAGGGCTCAAGCTCGTTTGGAGCCACGGGCTTCCCCCGCAGGTGCTCCACCATCTGGACCGCCCCCGCGACGGCAGCGCCTCCGAACAGGAAGAACGCCTCCCCGAGCGTCGCGCCGTCGACGACGGGAGGCGAAATCGGCTCCACGTCGTGTCCGAGCGCCAGGCATAGCGCCACGGCTTCGTCATACGCACGCCGCACGGCGGGCTCTGGTTCCTCGTCCGTCATCGTTCGGGTCCATGTTCCGATGCGCAGGCGGCGTGAGAGGGGCTCGCGGACGTAGCCCACGGGTGGAAGTCCGGCGTCCCGGTCTTCGGTGAGGGACAAGAGCAGCGCGCTGTCTCTGACCGAGCGGCTGACGCAATGCTCGCTGACCAGCGCTCCGAAGTCCGACTCCCCCAGGTTGGCGGACACGCAGCGGCCGCGGCTCGGCTTGAACCCGAAGAGTCCACAGACGGAGGCGGGAATGCGCACGGAGCCGCCGCCATCACTGGCATGCGCCAGGGGGACGAGCCCGGCTGCCACCGCGGCGGCCGCGCCTCCGGATGAACCCGCCGCCGAGGTCGATAGCTCCCAGGGGTTGTGGGTGATTCCATCCAGGAGCGTCTCGGTGCTGCCCAGCATGCCGAACTCGGACGTCGCGCTCTTGCCCACGGTGACAAGTCCCGCTTCATCCAGCCTCTCGCTGTAAGGCGTGGCCTGGTCGGTGATGTTGCCCGCGAACAGCCGTGAGCCCAGCGACCAGCGCAGGCCTGGGTAGGGGGTGACGTCCTTGATGAGGAAAGGCACTCCCGAGAAGGGGCCGGGCGCGGCGGGCCTCGTCCGGGCGCGCTCGAAGTCGAGCACGGGCGCCGCATTCAGCAGCGGGTTCAATGCCGCCATGCGCTCGACACATGCATCGAGCAGCTCCTCGGCGCTCACCTCGCCCTTCGCAACGAGCTCCGCCTGCGCCACGCCGTCGAGGCGGGCAAGTGCAGCCAGCTTCGCCATGGAAGCCTCCTCTTGATTTCGACAAGTCGAATCGCGAATCGAATATTCCCGATTCGGGCGTGCGTCAAGCAGCGGCCGGCGGAACGGGCGAGCGGCATGCACTCAGGGCCGCACGACGTCCCGGATGAACCAGGTCAGCGCCTCCGCCATCTTCTGGTGTGTGGCCGCCGACGGGTGCCAGTCCTCGCCAACGCCGTCCACGTTGGGATTCTGCACGGCCATCACATGCCGGTAGACGCGGGCGTCTCCCTGTTGCTGCCGCTCCGCAACGAGCTCGGTGAGCCAGTCGCCGACATGGACCGAGGTCGTCGTGCCGTTCTGCTCGAGCTGCTTGTGGCCGTCCGACATGCTCCCCAACGTGCAGACGATGTGGGCGCGCGGGTGGAGCGTCCGCAGGCGGGTGAGGAACGCGCGGTAGGCGGATTTGAAGGCCGCTTCGTCCGGAAGGTAGGCGTCGGTGCCGCTGCCGGCGAACGTGTCGTTGGTCCCCGCGTTGACGACAATCACATCGGGCGACGCGCCAGAGAAGTCCCAGGCGACGCCGTGTCCGGGGACCACGAGCTCGTAGAGCGCGGGCACCAGGCCGGACGTGGACATGTCCAGGTTGCGGTACACCCCGTGGCCCGAATAGCAGATGAGCACCGCCTCCGCGCCCAGGTTCCCCGCCGTGAGCCAGGCATAGGTGCGCCGGGGATTCTGGTTCTTCGACGTGAAGGTGGGCGCGGTCCAGGAGGGCGAGTCCGGGATGAGGGAGACGTCGCTTCCGTAGCCACAGGTGATGGAGTCCCCGACGAACTCCATCCGGAGTCCCGCGCGCACGGGCGGCTCCCGGAGCTCGCCATGGACCTCCAGCGCCACGAGTTCGCTGTGGCCGACCAGGGACTCGGTGCGCTTGATGAGCTCCACCGTGTGCAGCCCGGCCTCCAGACCGGTGGCGAGCACGTAGCTGGACTGATGGCGGCTCACCGCGAGCTGTCGCGCGGGCGCCCCGTCAATCACGACATCGAAGTAGGTGGTCCCCACCTCGCCACCCTGGCCCGCGTCGTGGAGCTCCAATCCGAACGGCGTCTCCCCAGAAGCGGGCTCGGATCGTCACTCCGGGGTGGGAGAAGACGACGCCGGTGTCCGAACGGTACGTCCGGCCGAGGTACTGCACGCGTGCATCGGAGGCGGGAATGCGCACCCACGCCAGTGCACCCGCGTCGGGCGCGAGCGGCGGGGTGCCGCTGTCGCCCGTGGTGTCCGGCGGGCTGTGCGAGGCTGACTTGCACCCACTCACCAGCAGTCCGACGCCCACGCTGGCGACCAGCAGTCCCCGCGCCAGGGCCGCGCCGATGCCACGCACCGCATGACGAGTGTTCCTCATGCGCTCAGTGGATATCGCAAGACGGACACGCATGCGCTGGGGATGGAGGGCACCCGGGCGTCCAGGGGACGTCAGCGCGGGCATCAGGCACCGTGCCGACACTCGGCTCGGCACGGTGCCACGCGGCGCGCTACGGGCCGGTCAGCCGGTGGAGCGGGAAGGAGGGATGGCTCCACGTCCCGCCGGGGAAGCTCATGTTCAGGGAGGACGGCATGGCGCTTGGAATGCCCGCCGCGCCGCTGGTGGTGAACGTCCCCGCGGGCGTCGAGTTCACGGACGGCGTGCCGGAGCACCCCGGGCACAGGTTGTTCCCGGTGATGTAGCTCATGGGGAAGGAGAGTGACGTGCCACTGCTGTTCACCACGCCCTGCAGCCACACCGGGCTGCTCCCCTGGTAGACGGTGATGTTGGCGACGTGCAGCGTGCCCTGGCTGGCGAAGGTGACGCCCCAGCCGGGCTGCAACGGGTTGAACCACGTGCCAGTCAGGTTCATGGCTGGGGCGCCGCTGGCGAACACGAACGGCTGGATGGGCTCGTTGCCGGAGAGGCCTGCCATCGTCCAGTAGAAGCGCCACTGTCCGCCGCTGAGGATGAGCCGCGCGGTGCCGACGACGGAGGTCGTCGCGCTGGCGCCATTCCACGAGGTCCGCAGCAAGTCACCCCGCCACTCCCCGGGCTCCGCGTGCAGGTAGCTGAGGTACCAGATGGGGGTACCCGCCGCCGTGTACGTGAACCAGGTGACATAGAGCTGGTCGGAGGCGACTTGCTGGATGTCGATGGCATTGCCGGAGCGCGCCGGGTTCCACCAGAGCCCCTGGGTGGGGAGTGACGGCAGGTTGGTGTAGATGGCCGCCGCCGCGTTGACGCGGCCGGTCCCGCAGTGGCCGGCGCAGCCAGAGATGGGCGTCGCGGTCTTCTTGATGCGCGCGGCGACCAGGTCGGGCGTCAGGGAGGGTTTCTGCGACAGTATCAGCGCGGCGATACCCGCGACATGCGGCGCGGACATGGACGTCCCCGCCAGGTAGCGGTAGCAGTAGTCACCCGCGGTCAGCACCGAGACAGGCTTGCCAGTGGCCCAGGCCGACAGGACCTGGTCGGTGCCGCTGACATGGGGATCCAGGTCGGGGTCGGAAGGGCAGCCGATGCCCTGGCCATACAGGCTTCCGCTGGCGAAGCCGCCGGGCGCAATCACGTCAACGCGGCTTCCCCTGTTGCTCCAGGTCGCCACGCCGCCGGACTGGGTGCTGGCGCCCACGGCGATGACGCCCTGGCAGGAGGCGGGCGTCACGTGCTCCGTCTGGTAGTTCGCCGCTCCATGGTTGCCAGCCGCGGCGACGAGCACCACGCCCTTCCCCAAGGCGTAGCTCACCGCGCTCTGCGTGTCCGGGTAGTTCGAACACGGGTGAATCGCGGAGGGGGCATTGGGGTTGTATCCCAACCCGAAGCTCATGTTGATGACACGCGCGCCGTTGTCCGCCGCATAGCGGATGGCCGCGTTCACTCCGGTCATCGGGATGTAGCCGCTCGACGATGAAATCTTGAGCGGCATGAGCTGGCAGCCCCAGCAGACACCGGCTACGCCTACGCCGTTGTTCGTCCGGGCTCCGAGGATGCCGGCCACGTGCAGCCCGTGGTGCCAGGTGCCATCGTCATAGGGGTTCGGGTCTCCATCTCCAAAGTCGTAGCCCGTCGTCCAGCGGCCCAGCAGGTCCGGGTGGTCCAGGCGTCCGGAGTCGAGCACGGCGATGGTGACGTTGCCAGTGACGGTGTCCCACGCCTGGGGCAGGTTGATGGCCGGGTAGTTCCACTGCTGCGAGTACAGCGGGTCAGTCGGCGTGGCGAAGAACTCGAAATAGAGGTTCTCGTGCGCGTACTCGACGTCGGGGTCCTGGCGCAGCGCTTCGATGGCCGCCAGGGTGCTGGCTTCCTCCTCGGCCACCGAGGCCTGGGCGAGCGGTTGCTCCCGCACCAGTGACACCAGGGACGCGCCACTGGGCAGCGGCTCGATGAGCGCCGTCTGGTAGCCGCGCACGGACGGCACGGCGGCGGCATGGGGCCGCGCCTTGGCCGTGTCCTTCAGCTTCACGATGGCCTGGCCCGGGGCGAACCGCCGCCTGGCGTCTGCCCGCTTCAGCGGCTCCGGCGTGGCGGGGGCCTGGGTGAGGGCATCGCCTGTCACCGGGAGAGATGGCTCGGGGGATTCACTTCCGCAAGCGTTCAACAGCAGCGACGTCAGCAGCGTCGAGAGCAGGGGGACTCGGACAGCCAGGCGCATGCAACCTCCAGGGAGTGTTGAGTGGAGGTCACAATCAAGACGGACTTCGCGTGTGTCAATGGATGTGGAGCTTGCTGGCTGGGTGCTGAGAGGGATTGTGGGGCGGGGTGATTTTTACGATGAGGGGAGAGGGTAATCCTTGCTGAGTGAGGCTGCGTGTCTTGTATTCTCTGAATGGGAGAGCCAGGGCGCGGCGCAGCCTGTGATTGTTTCGCGACCGCGCGAGAGCGGCCCTGGCGGCAGGAAAGGGGTTCTCTCCATTTCCGGGGGCTGTTCGTCGCGATGCGCGTTGCCCTGGGCGTGCTGGTCTGTGGTCCGACCGCCGAAGAAGTGGAAGCGCCGGCGGTCCTACCGGGCCTGCCTCGCGGCCTGGAGCGTGTTCGCCAGGAGCATGGTGATGGTCATCGGCCCCACGCCGCCGGGCACCGGGGTGATGGCGCTGGCAATGGGCAGGATGGCATCGAAGTCCACGTCCCCCACCATGCGGTAGCCGCGCGGCGAGCTCGCGTCGGAGACGCGGTTCTGCCCCACGTCGATGACGACGACGCCCGGCTTCACCATGTCCGCGGTGATGAGGTTCTGCTTGCCCACCGCGACGATGAGGATGTCCGCCTGCCGCGTGAATGACGCGAGGTCCGGCGTGTGGCGGTGGGTGATGGTGACGGTGGCGTCGGGGCCCGGCGCCATCAGCAGCGACGCCAGCGGCTTGCTGACGATGAGGCTGCGGCCCACGATGACCACGTGCTTGCCCCGGGTGGGGATGTCCTCGCGCCGGAGCATCTCCATGATGCCGGCGGGGGTGCAGGGCACGAAGGCCCGGGGGTCTCCGACGAAGGCGAGCCCGGCGTTCACCGGGTGGAAGCCATCCACGTCCTTCGCCGGGTGGATGTGCTCCAGGACGGCCTTGTAGGGCAGGTGGGCCGGAAGCGGCAGCTGCACCAGGATGCCATGCACGGCCGGGTCGGCGTTCAGCCGGTCGATGACGGTGAACAGCTCCTCCTTCGACACGTCCTCGGGCAGCGTCAGCGTCTGGCCGCGCATCCCCAGGGCCTCGCACGCCCGCGTCTTGCTCGCGACGTAGGCCTGGCTCGCCGGATTGTTGCCCACCAGCACCACGGAGAGCCCGGGCGTCACGCCAGCGGCCTGGAGCGCCGCGACTTCCTGGGCCATCTCCGCCCGCATCACCCGGCTGATTTCGGTTCCATCGAGGGTCCGCGCCATGCGCGGCTTCTTACGCCAGATTCTCCAGGTTGGCGCAGCGCTTCTTTGCGGTGTCCACCCCGGACGGTGTCCTGGGACACGCTCCCCGTCGTACCCCGCGGGCCCTGGATTCGCGGGGAGCAAAAAGAGCAGGGCCCGCGCGCACTCGGGACTTGGGCGGCGAATGAGAGGGCGAGGACGGCGCGACGCCGGACCCGCTTCGCTTCTCGGAGAAACCCATGACGTCCATGCATTGTCGTGTTGCCACCACCCAGCGCGAGCTCGACGACGCGGTCCGCGTCCGCTGGGCCGTCTTCGGCGGAGAGCTGGGGTTGATGACGGGGTGGGTGCCGCCGTCGCGTCGCGAGGTGAGCTGTTTCGACACGCTGGACACCACCGTGCACCTGGTCGTCTACGCGGACGCGGCCCCGGTGGCCACGTTGCGGCTGCTGCTGCCCAACCCGGAGGTGGCGGATGCCATCGGCGGACGGCTGGGGCTGGAGCTGGAGCAGAAGCTGGACCTGTCCGACGTGGTCCGCCCGGGCATGGTCATCGCGGAGACGTCGCGGTTCTGTGTGCTCGACGGCTGGCGCCACTCCGAGGCCGTCACCCGGCTGCACGCGGGCATCTACGAGGAGAGCCGGCGGCGCGGCGTGACGCACTGGATTGCGTCCGCGAACCTGGACACGGATTCGCGCGAGGACGCGATGCTGTCCTGCCAGGTGGCCGCCTACCGGGGCTGGATGAGCCGGCGCTGGCGCGTGGACGTGCCGGAGCCGGTGGAGGCGCCCGCCATCCCCAGCAATCCCTACTACACGCCCATGGAGCGGCTGCGCGCGGAGCAGGGCCTGCTGGACGGCCTGCGCGTGCCGAGGGCGCCCACGCTCTTCGCCCGGAAGATGGGGGCGCGCTTCATCTCCGAGCCCCTCTACGACGCCAACTTCCGCCGCTTCACCCTGCCGCTCATCGCCGCGCTGGATGAGATTCCCGCCAGCACCCTGGCGCGCTTCAACGCGCTGGCGCAGCACCCCCTTCGCCGCGCCGCCTAGGCCGCTGGCGCTTCTTCCTTTCCTTCACCTTCAACGCGCAGCAGCCGGGGACCGGAAACGGCCCGGAAACAGGAGACGTCCGTGAACACGCAAGTGCAGAACCCGACGCAGGTGGACTGGGTGGCGGTGCTGGAGCAGGAGGCACGCGGGTTGGTGGCCGCGCTGGACGCGCAGCCCGACGCCCGTCGCCTCTTCGACGGCACCATCGACACCGAGGGCTACATCCACTACCTGATTCAGACCTACCACTATGCGCGCTGGAGCACGCCGATGCTGGCGGAGGCGGGCCACCGGCTCAAGCGCCAGGGCCGGCACCCACATCTGGCGGAGCTGCTGGTGCAGAAGGCCGGAGAGGAACGCGGCCACGAGAAGTGGCTGCTGTCGGACCTGAAGAACCTGGGGTGCCCGGAGGTGCGCGTGGAGACCGCGGCGCGGACCCCCGCGGTGGACGCCTACACCGGCTGGAACTTCTTCACCTCCCGGTCCGGCGTGCCGACGGCGGTGCTGGGGACCGCGTATGTCCTGGAGTACCTGTCCCAGACGCGAGCGACCGGCGTCGTGGAGCGTCTGATTGCGGCCGACGCGATTCCGGACATCCGCAAGTCCGTCACCTTCCTGCGCAGCCACGGCGCGCTGGACGGGGACCATGTGGCGGAGATGGAAGCGGTGCTGCGGACGCTGACGGACCCCGAGGAGCAGGCGGCGGTGATTTTCTCCGCCCGCGCCACGCGGTGCATCTACCCGGGCATCTTCCGCGAGCGCTGAAGGCCGCATACCTCCCCGGTGGTAGAGACAGCCCCGCGGCTGAAGGCGATCCTCCCCTTCGAATCGTCGTCCGCGAAGTGGGAGGCGTCTTCATGCGCTACATCACCCAGATCCGTCTCGAGGGAGGCGCGCTTCACGAGCACATTGCCCGCCTTCGCTGGAAGGAGGGCAACGAGGTGGGGGAAGGCAGCCGCCTGGAACTGGTCCAGTGGCTCAAGGCGGGGGGAGACGCCCGCGTGCAGACGTGGCCCCGGGACGTGAAGGTCGAGGTCGTCGACGCCAGGCCTCCGTACCTGCGCACGAAGGCCAATGGCATCCTCACGGACAACCTGCTGGAGCTGCCGCGCTTCTGACGTTGCTTCAGACGGGCTTGTTGAGGTGGGCCGCCTGATAGAGGAAGTCCATCCGGTTGTCGATCTTCAGCCGGCGGAAGATGTCGCGCACGTGCGTCTTCACGGTGTCCTCGGAGAGGCCCAGCTCGCTGGCGATCTGCTCGTTGGACCAGTTCCGGAGCATGCCCCGCGCGATGTCGACTTGCCGGGCCGTGAGCTGCACGCGCATGGTTTCGGGGAGCGGAATCGACAAGGGAATTTCGTTCAGAATCAGGGCCCACTGACGCGGGCCCTCGGATTCAGGGAGCTCGACGAACCGCACCACCTGGTACGCATCCCCGTGGAGGGATACCCAGAGGTCGCACTGGAGCCGTGCGTCCGGCGTCATCCGCGTCAAGGCCTCCAGCCGCTCCATGAGGACGAGCGGAATCCCCGAGGAATGAAGGTCCGAGGGCTTGAACCACCGCTCCAGCAGTGTGGCGGCCCGGCGTGAGCGCAGCACCTCGTGCGAGGGCGGCGCCACCACGACGTAGGCGGCGTCGGGCCGGCTGTAGAGCTCCTCCAGGAGGCGGGAGCCCGTCGAGGCCGTCTGCATGTCGCGGCAGTTGCGCACCGCGTTCAGCAGGTGGGGTGTGAGGCTCGTCAGGAAGGCGGCGTCCTTCTCCGAGAAAGCCAGCCGGCGGTCCCGGTAGAGCGTGAAGGCGCCCAGGAGCTGGGGATAGACAGGCAGGAGCACCGCCATGACGTGCTCCAGGCTCAGGTCCAGTTCCTTGCTTCGCTGGTAGAGCGCGCTGCGCTCCAACTCCTTGCGGGTAATCATCTCCGAGTCCCGGAGGACCACACTCGGCTGGGCGAAGATGGGTGCCCGCACGAAGTCGGAGTCGACCCACTTGGAATACTCATCCAGGAGGGCCAGCCGGTAGCCGGGGACCAGCCATTGGAATTCGACGATGGGGCCCAGGTTGATGAGACACAGGCCCACGTAGTCGGCGGGCGTCAGCTCCAGCAGGGGCGCCCGGGCGGATTCGAGCGCTTTGGGGAGGGACAAGGTGCTGTTGAGTGCCGCGATGACTTTGTCCCGGAGCAAGAATTCATGGGAGGAGAGGTTCATCGACGCGAGCTTCCTTCCTGCCTGGTCAGGCAACCCTGCGGGTCAGTTTCTGTGTCAGGCCATTCAATAGGCTCCGACTGAAAGGCTGTCCCTCACCCTCCAGTGGTAGGCCCCGAGCTTGACAGGAGGTTCCCTCGCCTGCCGGTGGTCATGCAAGGGGCTGTCGATGGCTTGACAAGACGCGGCCAGCCTCAGCAGCCGTTCCTTGAAAGGCGTCCTGCGCTTGAATGGCGTCCAGGGATTCGCGGCGGGCGTTCAGCTCACGCACCGCTTGGTTTTTGTTTCGCTCCTCTGGCCGGGAATGGCGCTCTTGAGGTCACCCAAGCCGAGAGGAACCACCCCCTCAGGTTTCTGAGCAGGGCAGGCAGAAAACGTCGGCATTTCGCGACACCTGTCAGGCGCTCCCTGACGTGCAGGTGTTGGCATCTTCATTGCTGAAGTGCGGGTTCCCAATCGCAGGAGGCTTTGCACCCATGGATTCGAATCGCTTGCGTCTGCTCTTCTCCCGGGCCCTTCGCGCCTCACTCTTGTCGCCCCTGACGCTGGCCGGATGTGACGGTGAGGTGGACCTGACGGGTTATTCGCCACCCGCATGCGACAATGGCGAGCTGGCCATGACAGGATTGTCGCCTGCGGCCGCGCCGGACTTCGTGCAACTGCGGAGCTTCCATGCGGCGGGCGAGCCCGTGGCAACGAGCCCTGTCACCTCCGCGGGAACACCTTGCGCGACGGCGACCCAGACCCAGGCATGTCTGTCAGAGCTCGAGGCATTGGCGCCTGCCCGTGGGTTCCGCGACGCCTGCGGTTTCATCTGCACCGACTATTTCCTCGCGACGACCCGGGGCGACGTGGTGTCTGCCATCTCCTCGCTGGAGGCCCTGAAGTCGTTCCTGGGGCCGATTGATACGGCGCAGGAGGCCGCGCTGACTGCCTTTGCCGCGGGCTACGAAGTGCGCTGTGGCGGGCTCAAGTATGGGGCGGTGAAGGAGTTGGGCGACGGTGCGTTCGGCGTCGTCGGCACCAAGGGCATGGCGTGTGGTAAGGGGACGGCGTTGACGCAGTATGCCCTGCGCGTGTCGTCAACGGGCGAGGTGGTGGAGGAGGAGCGCAAGGTGTTGGAGCGGGGCACGGACAACTGTTCCGTGGGGCGCAGGCCCGAAGGACTGCGCTCACAAGGCTCGGTGGCGTGTGGCGATGTGCTGGGAAAGCACTTCGCCGCCATTGCCCACCTGGAGGCCGCGTCCATCCAGGCCTTCCTGCTGCTCCGGGAGGAACTGGCCGCGCATGGCGCGGACCTCGCGCTGCAGGACGCGGCGCTGATGAGCGCCCTGGAGGAGGTCATGCACACGGAGGTCAGCGCCCGCCTGGCGGGGCGGCACGGCGCGACGCCCCAGGCTCCCCGGGTGGACGCGGCGGCGCCCCGTTCCCTGTTCGCGGTGGCGCTGGACAACGCGGTGGAGGGCTGTGTGCGGGAGACGTTCGGCGCGCTGGTGGCTCGGCACCAGTCGCTTCATGCCCAGGACGCCGAGGTGCGCACCTCCATGGCCCGCATCGCGGAGGACGAGACGCGGCACGCGGAGCTCTCGTGGAAGATTGATGCCTGGGCGCAGGCGCGGCTGTCGGAGGGGGAGCGCGAGGTGCTCCGGCTGGCGAAGCAGCGGGCCGCGGCGGCCCTGCGCGAGGAGGCCTCCGTGCCGGTGAATCCCGTGCTCGTGTCCGAGGCCGGGCTGCCCCCGCCCGAGGTCGCCGTGGCGATGGTGGACACGCTCGCTCAGGAGCTGTGGGCCTGAGGCTCGTGGGACGGTGGGGCAGGTGACGTGCCCCACTCGCCGCGCCCGCTGTGCGCCCAGCGGGCGGCCCGGCATTCGGACGGAGGCCCTATGGGGCAAGCGGCGAGGGGGGCTCGTTGTTACGCTCAGCGGAGGGAGTCCCGGCGCAGGGAATCTTCATGGGGCTCGGGAAGGGATGAGGCGTAGGAGATGAGTCAGCAGCCAGAAGCCGTCCTTCGTGTGGAGCCGCTCGGGATGCCGTGGCGGACCCCGGATCCATTTCTTTTTTGCGTCCACCACGACGACAAGTACCCCGTGGGGAACGAGCGCCTCGGGCCGTCCGCCTCGCTGGCGGGCCGCAACCTGGGCCAGGACTTCGATGGGCGGGATGGCTGGAACATGTATCACGGCACCGTGGTGCCCGGTTTTCCCCAGCACCCGCACCGAGGGTTCGAGACAGTCACGGTGGTGCGTAGCGGGCTGCTCGACCACGCGGATTCCCTGGGGGCGGCGGCGCGCTTCGGCGGTGGGGATGTGCAGTGGCTCACCGCGGGCGCGGGCATCAACCATTCCGAGATGTTCCCGCTGCTCCATCGCGACCAACCCAACCCGGTGGAGCTTTTTCAAATCTGGCTCAACCTGCCGCGGGCGAACAAGCTCGTGGAGCCGCACTTCTCCATGATGTGGAACCACGTCATCCCGCGGCACGTCGCCCGGGACGCGGAAGGGCGCGCCACGGAAGTCACGGTGGTGGCCGGAAGCCTGGGAGACGTGAAGGCGCCACCGCCGCCGCCCAAGTCGTGGGCCGCGCAGGCAGCGGCGGACGTGGCCATCTGGACGCTCAAGCTGGCCCCGGGCGCGCGGTGGACGCTGCCAGCGGCGGCCCGTGGCAGCAACCGGATGCTCTACTTCTTCCTCGGCTCCAGCCTGCGCGTGGCGGGGCGTGCCATCCCGCCGTCGCATGGCATCGAGCTGCGGGCGGACGTCGCGGTGGAGCTGGAGAACGGCGCGGACGAGGCGGAGTTGTTGATGTTGCAGGGCCGTCCGATTGGAGAGCCCGTCGTGCAGTACGGCCCGTTCGTGATGAACTCGCGGCAGGAGATTCAGGATGCCTTCGCGGACTACCAGCGCACGGGCTTCGGGGGCTGGCCCTGGCCGGCCAATGGACCGGTCCATCCGCGAGAGGAAGGGCGCTTCGCCCGGCACGCGGATGGACGCATCGAACGTCCGGCCTGAGGAGGAACGGCTGGCCTATCGCATCAATGGGTCTGCGGGAGTGAGGGGTCTTGGCCACACTGCGCGGTGGCGTGGGCGCGGACGGTGGCCAGGACTCCAGAGAGCAGCACGACGATGGTCCCCGCGAGCGGCACCACGAGCAGTCCCACACGCAAGCCCACGGCGTCGGCGACGAGCCCGACGAGCGGGGGCGACGCGAGGAACCCCAGGCGCATCAGCCAGCTGACGACGGTGAGCCCTGTTCCCGGTCTCAGGCCGGGCAGCTCATCGGCGCCGTGCATGGCGGCGGGGACCAGCGTGGCGACGCCGAATCCCGCGAGCGCGAAGCCCGCGATGGTGCCCGGTATCGAGGGATACAGGAGCGCCGCGCTCATGCCCACCGCCGTGGTGGCCCCGCCCGCCCGAGCGACGGCGCGCTGACCGAACCGGTCCACCAGTCCATCGCCCAGCATCCGGCCCACGAACTGCGCGCCCACCAGGGCGACGAACCCGAACGAAGCGACGGCGGCCGTGGCGCCGAGTGTTCCGGAGAGGTAGACGGCTGCCCACGTCATGCCCGCGTCCTCGACGAGCGTGCCGCCGACGGCAATCAAGACCAGCGCGGCAATCATCAGCCAGATGCGCCCGCGCCCCGTCGGCTGGCGCCGCGCGGGAACGCTGTCCAGGTGCGCCGCCGCAGGCTCGGGCTCGACGGTGACGATGGGCTCGGGGCCGGGGAGCGTGTAGCGCAGCGCCATCAAGGACACCCCGGCGAAGAGCAGGGCGGAGAATCCCAGATGCAGGCCCCGGTGCACGTTCAGTCCCGCAGCGAGCCCACCCATGAGTCCGCCGACCACCGCGCCGACGCTCCAGACCGCGTGGAAGGAGTTGAGGATGGACCGGCCATAGAGCCGTTGCACCCGCAGCGCGTGGGAGTTCTGCGCCACGTCGGTGATGGCGTCCATGCCGCCCGCGAAGAAGAGCGAAACGGCGAGCACCCACCATGACGACGCGAGGCCCGCGACCAGCACGCCCAGGCTCGTCAGCAGCGTGCCGGCGACGGCGACCCGTGAGGAGCGGAAGCGGCGGATGAGCGCTCCGGCGGCGAGCCCCGCCACCATCGCGCCACTGGGGAACGCGGCGACCGCCAGCCCGTATTGAGCGTTGCTGAGGCCCAGATCGGCTTTGATCTGCGGATAGCGCGGCAGGAGGTTGGCGAGGATGGCGCCGTTGGTGAGGAACAGCGCCGCGACGGCCGCGCGGGCCGCCCGGTACTCGCGGGGGGCCAGTCGAGGGGAGGTGAAGGGCATGGCAGGTCAGGGGGAGCGCGAGAGAAGGCGGCGCAGGGCGTCCCGGGTCAGGTCGCGGCTGCGTGGGGCGGGGTCGAGGCTGATGTGGATGAACAGCCCCTCAATCAAGGCGTCGAGCTCGTGCGCCATCCTGGCGTCGACGAACCGTTCCAGCACTGCGCGGCTGCGGCGCATCCAGTCGTGGGTGATTTGCCGGAAAGCCCGTTGGCGCGCCGCGAGCGTGTAGAGCTCGAGCGTGAGCACGAGCTCGTCCTGGCCCGCCGCGAGGTCGTCGTGCACGATGTGGACGATGGCGGAGACCAGCGAGTCAAGGTCGGTGGCCGCGGCGATTCGCTCGGCGAACCGCTCGCTGATGCGCTGGGCGAAGCGGCTGAACGCCTCGTGCAGCAGTTCGTCCATGCTCGTGAAGTGGTAGGTCATCGAGCCCAGGGGCACGCCCGCGCGCTCGGCGACCCGGCGGTGCGACGTGCCGGCAACGCCCCCTTCGGCGATGACCGCCAGCGCGGCATCGATGATGCGATCCCTTCGCTCGGGGTCGTGTCTACGCGTGGCCACGTGGGTCTCCGGGGATGCGGCAGGAGGCATGAGGCCTCGATGTGCCGCTGGCGATATGTACGATCGTACATATCCCATTATTCCACCGGGCCGTGGCGCTTCCCTGGTGGGTCACCGCGCTAGCGGTTCGGGGGCCACGGCGCGGTCTTCCCGCAGTGCGCCTTGGTGGCAGGTTGCACGCTGCCTCAGGTTGGGCCTGAGGCGGCAGCGGGCAATTCCGAATTTTCAGTCCGGAGGGCGGCACCCAGAATCAATGCGTCGCGTGCCTCTCTCCCGCTCGGAGCTTCCCTCATGCCATCGTCCGACAGCCTTCTGGTGACTGTTGCCGTCTTCGTGCTCGCGGGCCTGGTCAAGGGCGTGGTGGGGCTGGGCCTGCCCACCATCGCCATGGCGCTGCTGGCCCTGGTGATGCCTCCCGCCCGAGCGGCGGTCCTGCTTATCGTGCCCTCCCTGGTCACCAATGTCTGGCAACTCCGGCCCTGGTCGACCTTGGGGCCTCTGCTGCGGCGACTGGCGCCGATGCAGGTGGGCGTTTGCGCCGGCACGCTCGTCGGAGCGTGGCTGCTGGGCGCGCCCATGGGCGCGTGGGCCACGGTGTCCCTGGGCGTGGCGTTGGTGGCCTATGCGGCCTGGGGGCTCAGTGGGGCCCGACTCATGGTGGGCCCGGTGGCGGAGGCGCGCCTGGGGCCTTGGGTGGGCGCGCTCACCGGCTTCGTGACGGCGGCGACGGGCGTCTTCGTCATCCCCGCGGTGCCGTATCTGCAAGCGTTGGGCTTCGAGCGAGAGGAGCTGATTCAGGCCATGGGTATCTCGTTCACGGTGTCCACGCTGGCCCTGGCGGCGGGGCTCTATGTCAACGCCGCTGGCGTGGGGACGCAGCTGAGCCAGTCTCTCCTGATGTTGCTGCCGGCGCTCGTCGGGATGCAGATGGGGCAGTGGCTGCGCCAGAAGCTCTCACCCGTGCTGTTCCGGGCGTGTTTCCTGGTCAGCTTGATGCTCCTCGGAATGCACATGGTTGCCCGCGAAATGCTGGCGGGGTGAAGGTGCTGGGTCCTGGGGCTCGGACAATCGCCATGAAAGTGTCACCGGCCGCGTAGGAAGGCGTAACCGGGCTGTCATTCACGCCCGACACCATGCCGCCTTCCGAAAGGCACCTGGGAGCGGTTCATGCGATTGAAGACGGAGAAGGAAGTGCGCAGGGGTGCGCGTTCGTCGAGCCGGACGCGCTGGTTGACGGTGACGTGGATGGCGGCCAGCGTGCTGTCCGCGTGTGGTGATGACGATGACGTCGACCCTGGCGAGCTGCCCGCGCCGCTGGACCTGACCATCCTCCACATCAACGATCACCACTCGCACCTGGCAGGCTCCAGCCTGGAGCTGAACGTGACGAACGCCGCGGGTGACACCGTGGCCGCGGAGGTTGAATCCTCGGGTTTCGCGCGTGTGACGTCCGCGATGAAGGAGCTGGTGGCTGGCAAGGAGAACGTGCTCAAGCTCCACGCGGGTGACGCCCTCACCGGCACGCTGTACTTCAACCGCGCGGGCCAGATTGGCGAGGCCGACGCCGCGATGATGAACACGGTGTGCTTCGACGCCTTCACCCTGGGCAACCACGAGTTCGACAAGGGCGACACTGAGCTGAAGAACTTCATCGACCGCCTGCATGCCGGCCAGTGCCAGACGCCCGTCATCAGCGCAAACGTCCAGTTCGGCGCGGGCTCCGCCCTGCACACCTCCAGGGCAGCCGGCTACGTGGAGCCCTTCACCGTCGTCGAACGGGGTGGCCAGAAGATTGGCCTCGTCGGCCTGACGATTGCGGGCAAGACGAAGGAGTCCTCCAGCCCGGACGTGGACACCACGTTCGAGGCCGAGGTGCCCGCCGCCCAGCGCGCCATCGATGCGCTGCGGGCCCAGGGCATCAACAAAATCATCGTGATGAGCCACATCGGGTACCAGCTCGACCGGACCATCATCCCGCAGCTGAGCGGGGTGGACGCGGTCATCGGCGGTGACTCCCACACGCTGCTGGGGCCTGCCGCCATGGAGACCTTCAACGTCGGAACGCCCGCGGGGCCCTACGCGGAGCCGCTGCGCAACCGCGACGGCGAAACGGTGTGCCTGGGGCAGGCCTGGCAGTACTCGCAGGTCGTCGGTGAGATGACCCTCCGCTTCGACGCCGATGGCGTGGTCACCTCCTGTGGTGGCACGCCCCACGTGCTCATCGGCAACCAGTTCTCCATTGATGGGACGCCCGTCTCCGAGGCCGACAACGCCGCGATGCTGGCCAGCGTGGCCACAAGCGGCTTCCTTCGGGTGACGCAGCCGGATGGCGCCGCCGCGCAGGTGCTGGCGCCGTTCCAGGGCCGGATCGACGAGTACAGCCGGACGGTGGTGGCCACGGCGGGCGACGAGCTTTGCACTCGCCGCGTGCCAGGAAACACGGAGCCGGGCCGCTCCAGCGTGAGCTGCAACGCCCTGGGCGAGGTCCACAGCCGGGGCGGCGACATCCAGCAGCTGGTGGCCCAGGCCTATCTGGAGGTGGCGAACGCGGATTACGGCGGCGCGGACATCACGCTGCAGAGCGCGGGCGGCGTGCGCCGGCCGCTGCAGGGACCGGTGACGGCGGCGGACGTCATCGAGGTGCTGCCCTTCGGCAACATGCTGTTCCGGCTGGACGTCACTGGCATCGAGGTGAAGTCGATGATTGAGGACGGGCTGCACGCCACGTTCCGGGAGGGCGGCACCACGGGGCCCTATCCGTACACCGGCGGCCTGCGCTTCGACGTCAACGCCGCCCAGGCTCGCGGCCAGCGCGCCAGCAACCTGGAGGTGCTGGACCAGACGACGGGCCAGTGGAACGAGCTCCAGCCGACCGCCACCTATCGCCTGTTCGTGCTGAGCTTCAACGCAACGGGTGGTGACGGCTACGCGACGCTGGCCAACGTGCCCGCCGAGCGCCGCTCCGACATCGGCGTGCTCGATGCCGACGTCCTCCAGACGTACATCGACCGTCAGGCCGAGCGCGAGCCCGGCACGAACCTGCCCGTCCTGCGCAAGGTGGATGCGTCGCTCTACAGCACGAAGTCGTTCGTCGAGTAGCGCGTCGAAGGGACACGCCCGCCTGTCATCAGCCGGAGAAACAGTTGTCCCGTGGCGGACATCGCATCCGCCACGGGACGTGCTCTCAAGGCGTCACTTCGAACGGTCGCTGCGGGTCCTGCGACCACTCCGTCATCGAGCCGTCGTACACCGCGACGTCGTCGCGGCCGAGCCGCGCGAGTTGAAGCGCCGCCACCGTGGCGGCGATGCCTCCGCGGCAGTGCATGACGGTTTTCTTCGCCGCGTCGAGCGCTCCGATTTTCTCGAAGAGGGGCTTCACGTCCGCGGGCTTCCGGTAGGCCCCCGTCGCTGGGTCGATGAGGAGTCCGAAGAACACGTGCTCACTCGACGGGATGCGCCCGGCTCGCGCGTAGGTCTTTCGGCGCCGGTGGAACGTGTCGTCGTCGAGCGCGTTGATGCGCGCGGCCTTGGGGGCGAGCTCCGCCACGAGTGGCGGTGTGTCACGCCGAGGCCACCACCGCCGAGCGCCGTCCCGCCCACCGTCCGCTACCCGGCAGTCCCTTCAGGCAGGCACCAACCGGTGAACGGTCACGAAAGGTGTTCTGGCCGTGCTTTTCGTGCTCGCACGGTTTCTTGCTGGCCTGCGACGTGGCCTTGCGAAGTGGAAGGGCCGCCGCGGTAGCGGGCATGCGGGCGGCCCCTGGCTCGCGGCGCCGTGGGTGTCCTCTGCATTCCGCGGGAGGCGTGCCCACGCTCCGGAAGAACCCTGTCGGGGCGTGAGCTCCCCGCCCCCGAGGAATCTCCATGAAGACATCCATTCCGTCGCAGATGAAGGCCGCCGCCATCGACCGCTTCGGTGGGCCGGAGGTGCTTGGCATGAAGACGGTGGCCGTTCCGGCCGTGGGCGCGGGAGAGGTGCTCATCCAGGTGGAGACCGCGGGCGTCGGCAGCTGGGACGCGGCGGAGCGCGAGGGGGAAATGGAGGCGCTCAAGCCCGGCAAATCATCCTTCCCGTATGTGCTGGGGACGGACGGGGCCGGCACCATCGTGGCGGTGGGCGAAGGCGTCACGTCCCGCAAGGTGGGCGACCGGGTGTACGGCTCCGGCTTCCTCAACGAGAAGGGCGGGTTCTTCGCCGAGTACGCGGTGGTGAAGGCCGATAATACGGCGCTCGTGCCTAAGGGCTTGAGCGCCGAACAGGCGGGCGTCCTGGCCACGGATGGAATCACGGCGCTTCAAGGCGTGCAGGACGCGCTGAACGTTCGTCAGGGCATGACGCTGCTGGTGTACGGCGCGAGCGGCGGCGTGGGCCATCTGGCGGTGCAGCTCGCCAGGCGACTGGGAGCGCGGGTCCTGGCGGTGGCCTCGGGGCCGGACGGCGTGGAGTTGGTGAAGCGCCTGGGGGCGGAGAAGGCGGTGGACGGGCGGGGTGGTGATGACGTGGCGAAGGCGATTCGGGACTTCGCGCCGGACGGGCTCGACGCGGCGCTGGTGCTCAGGGGCGGCGAGGGCAACGGCCCGGCGCTGCAGGCCGTGAAGAAGGGAGGTCACATCGCCTACCCGAATGGCGTCGAGCCGGAGCCACGGGCTCCCGAGGGTGTGAAGCTCACGGCCTACAATGGCGAGTCGAACGCTGACGTCCTCGCGCGCCTCAACCGGCTCATTGAAGCAGGGCCTTTCCATGTCGAAGTCTTCCAGGTGTATCGGCTGGACGACGCGGGCCGTGCGCTCGACGCCGCGGGCAAGCACCATCTGGGCAAGCTGGCCCTGCGCATCCACTGAGCCACCGCGCGCTACACCCAGTGCGCTCGGGTGGGACTCGCGGCGACGCACGAGGACTGCCGGGCACCCACCTTTGGATGCCCGGCGTCACGCCTCGGGGTGTCCGCGGCTGTGCGGTGGGCTCAGCCCGCCAGCGCCGCGGTGATGTCGATGCCCTTGGTGATGGACTCGACCTTGATGTTCTTCCGCTTCGCGGCAGTGGCGAAGTCGAGCGTCCTCAGGTCCACCGACTGCACGGCGAGGCTGTCGTAGAAGCGGATGTTCAGGACCTTGTTCGTCAGGTCCTTGGCGACGGCCCATAGGGTGTAGTCGCAAAGCTCGTCCTTGTCCGGCTTCGCGTGCTTGCGGCTGGTTCCGTTCGGGATGTCCACCGTGTTGAGCAGGTGGAACGCGAGGGTGCAGGCCGCGGCCGCGTCTTCGGGCTGCTTGGCGGCTTGCCGGAGGTAGGCGATGCGGACGAAGCGCGAGGGCGGCGTCGAGTCGCCCGGCAGTCCGAGCATGCCGCTGCCGCAGCCATGGGGTTCGAACGTGGCGGAGCCGAGCGTCACCTGGTCGATGTCATACGCCGTCAGCTTCGCGTAGTTCTTGAGGTTCTCCAACTGGTCGGGGAAGGTCGGGTGGTTGGTCAGGACACCCACTGGATTGTCCTTACCTGTGTAGAGATTCACCTCCCCGTCGATGAACTCCACGACGAGGCTGTTGCCCTTCGCATCGTGGATGGGGAAGTGCAGCGGCGCGAGCTTCGACAGCCAATCGCTGTGCCAGATCTGGACCTCCTTGCGCACGAGGACGTCATACAACTCGTCCACGGTGGCGAAGTTGCCGAGCGCCCATGTCACGAAGAACTCCGGCGCCAGGGCCTTGGACGGATCGGTTGCAGTGGGGAAGTGGGAACCGGGCATCCACAGCGCGCCAGCGGACAGTCCCTCCGAGTTCATGCCATCCGCGATGACGGTGAGATCGAAGAGCGTGGAGGTGATGCCGACGAAGCCATACTTCGACTTCCACGAGAGGCCCTTCAGATTCACCATGGACGCGGGCGACTGGAACTCCTCTCCAGGTGCGTGGACCCTCAGCATGGGGTTGAGCGGCTTACCGAATTCCATGCTGCGGCCAACGACGACGGACGAGTCCTTGGCGACGACGATGAAGTCAGTGCACATGCGGCGGGCTCCTTGGGGAGGTGTCGGTGTTTGCCCGAGCCAAAGCATTCCGCATGCCATGTGCTGTGCGCGCGGCGCCACAGTACTTCCCGCTGGTTGGCGCGCGCAGCCACTCAGCGGCGCGTCCGCTGACGCGTTCCGCGGGGGGCGTGACGTGTCAGGAATCCTCGTCATGGTGGGTTCGTACGACGGCAGCGGGAATCCGCTGTCCGGCTCCATTCAGGCCCGGGGGACGGCGGCGGCGCCCACCCGCTTCGGCCCCGAGGATGCAACGGCGACCAAGGGCCATTGGGCGGGCTTCCAGTTCAGCAGGGATGCCGACTCCACGCTGGAGCACATCACCATCACCGCCTTCACCGAGGCCTCCCGCCAGAACGTCTTCGCCAGCAACGACGTTGGCACGCAGTGCAACAACCCGTAGGCCCCGCTGGACTGGGAAGGGGCCCCGCCGCCGCTGGAGCCGGGCGGAGGGGCCCGCCCAAGGTTAGAATCCGCGGATGAACTCCAGCCCATCCAGCCGGTCGTCCGTCGTCGTGGCGGAGCTGGGGCCCACGAACACGGGGAAGACCCACCGAGCCATCGAGCGCATGCTCGAGCACGGTTCGGGCATCATGGGGTTGCCGCTCCGCCTGCTCGCCCGTGAAGTCTATGACCGGGTGACCGCTCGGGTGGGTGAGGGCCGCGTGGCGCTGATGACGGGGGAGGAGAAGCGCGTGCCCCCGCGCCCCGACTACTGGATTTGCACCGTCGAGGCGATGCCGACCGACAAGTCCGTCGACTTCCTCGCGGTGGATGAAATCCAGCTGGCTGCTCACCGTGAACGCGGACATGTCTTCACGGATCGGCTTCTCCATGCCCGGGGACGCAAGGAGACCTGGTTCCTGGGCGCGGACACGATGCGGCCCATGGTCCAGACGCTCATCCCCCATGCGTCGGTGAAGCGCGCCACCCGTCTGTCGCAGCTTCGGTATGCGGGGCATCGCTCCCTGAAGAGCCTCCCGCCTCGGTCGGCGGTGGTCGCGTTCTCCGCGGACCGCGTCTACGAGCTGGCCGAGTCGCTGCGGCGCCTCCGAGGCGGCGTGGCCGTGGTGCTGGGCGCGCTGTCTCCCCGGACGCGCAACGCCCAGGTGGCGATGTACCAGTCTGGAGAGGTGCAGTACCTGGTGGCCACGGATGCCATTGGCATGGGGCTGAACCTGGACCTCAACCACGTGGCCTTCGCCGCGCTGTCCAAGTTCGACGGCGCTGACCAGCGGGAGCTCTACCCGGACGAATTGGCACAGATCGCGGGCCGTGCCGGCCGCCACTTGAACGACGGGAGTTTCGGCACGCTGAACACGTTGCCGGAGCTGCCGCCGCGGGTGGTCTCCGCCATCGAGACGCACCGCTTCCCGGCGGTCCGGAGCCTCATCTGGCGCAATGCCTCGCTCGACTTCGCGAGCCCGGAGGCCCTGCTGGATTCACTGGCGCGCGCGCCGGGCCACAGTGCCTTCATCCGGGTGGAGCGCGCGGATGACTTCGATGCGCTGAAGGACCTCTCGCGTGTTCCAGCCATCCAGGACCTGGCCACCGGGCCGGCCATGGTGGAGCTGCTGTGGCAGGTCTGCCAGATACCCGACTTCCGCAAGGGGCTCTTCGGCCAGCATGTCGCGTTGCTGCGTGAGACGTTCCTGCAACTCACCGCCGGGGACGGAAAGCTGGACGCCGTCTGGCTGAACAAGCAGGTGGCGCCGCTCGACGACGTGTCCGGAGACATCCACACGCTGATGGACCGGCTGGCGGCCATCCGCATCTGGACGTACATCAGTCATCGGCCGGGCTGGCTGCATGAGGCGGAGCACTGGCAGGAGCGGACCCGCGGCATCGAGGATGCGCTGGGGGACGCGCTCCATGAACGGCTCGTCGAGCGCTTCGTGCAGCGTGCCGCGAGGCGCAGCACGCGTCGCTTTGTGAAGGCCACCGCGCGGCCGTCGTCCGGTTCGGCCAGTCCCTTCGCCAAGCTGGGGCAGATGCTGGAGGTGATGCCGGGCGCCGAGGGCTTCGCGATAACGGAGGAGCAGTTCGTCCAGCGGGTGGTGGACGCGAGCCATGACGCCTTCCAGGTGGATGCGACTGGCGCCATCTCCTTCGAAGGCGAGCCCCTGGCACGCCTCGTTCGCGGGACGGACCGCCGCTCCCCTTTGCTGGCACTGGCGGAGCCGGAGGTCTGGACGGGCGGCGCGCGGCAGCGGCTGGAGCGGCGTCTGCTGGCGCTGGCTCGGGACCTCGTCACCGAGGCCATGGGCGGCTTTCCCGCCGAGTCCTTCTCCGGAGCGGGGCGGAACGCGGCGGCGCGTGGGCTCGCGTATCGCCTGTCCGAAGGGCTGGGCGTGATTACGCAGGGCGAGGCGCATGAGCAGTGGCGGCTGTTGGATGAGGAGGCTCGTGCGCGCATGAAGGAGCAAGGCGTCTGCGAAGGACACCGCTTCGTCTACGCCGCCGAGGCCCTCAGCCCGCATGCGCTGGAGCGGCGCTGCATGCTGACGTCGCTGTTCCTCCAGCGGCCATGCCCCACCGGGGTGCCACGAGAACCCGTGCTTCAACTCTCCGAGTTGGACCGCCGGGACGCACGTGCCTATGGGTACGAGGTGCTCGGGAGCGTGGTTCTGCGCATCGACATCGTCGAGCGGCTGTGCGAGGCCCTGCGCCACCCGCACGGGGGCCGGCAGGTGCAGGTGCTCATGCAGGAGCTCCGCCTGGAGGGGGGTATCCGGGCTCGGGTGCTGCGCGAGCTGGGAGGCGCCACTGGAAACCCTCCGCCGCGTCGGCGCCGTCGCCGACGTGGCGGCTCCGCGCAAGTGTCCGGCACGAGCGCCGCTCACCCAGGTTCGCCTCGGAGCGGGGCCTCGGAGCGGGAGCGACGGCGGCCCCGGGAGGGGGCGGTCCGGAATGCCACGGAGTTTCGAGACGAACCCTCGGAGTCATGAGGCGCTGGCGCACCCGTCTGCGTCGGAGCTCCTCGCCTGAGGGGACGGCTCGCGCAGGTGCTCGGCGACTGGACGTCCGCCGAGCCGGGAGTGAGTCTCTACTACCCCGACCCCGCCAGCCTTCGAGCGCTGGTGGCGCTCAGTTCGCTTCGTGCCCGTGCGGCTTGTTTCGCTTCGAGGGCATGAACGTCAGGGTGGCCGCGTTGGCGCCAGTTCCAGCGGGTACGAAGACGTCAATGAAGTTCCCCGTCTTCCCGCTGAAGCGCAACACCGTGGCCGGGAGGAAGTCCGGGATGTACAGGTTGCCGTCGGGACCGAACTCCATGTCCACGAAATCAGTCAGGCCACCGCTCCCCGACTCGACGAAGACGTCGATGAAGGCGCCCGTCTTGGCGTTGAAGCGCAGGACGTCATCTCCGGCCGTGGTGCCAACGTAGAGCTTGTGGTCCTTGCCAATGGCAATCGTCACCGCGTCGATGTCCGGGATGAAGATGGCACCGGGCTGTCCGGCCGCGGGGAAGGGCGCGCCATTCTCGTCGTAGCGCACCACGTTGTTGCCGATGATGCTGACGACGAACAAGTTCCCCTTCTTGTCGAACGCCATCTTCTGGGGAACGAGCAGTCCGCCGCCCGAAGCGAACACGTCGATGAAGGCGCCTGTCGTCCCGTCGTAGCGCAGCACGCTGTTGGTGCCGCCAAAGCTGTCGGCGACATACAGGTTGCCATCAGGACCGAAGATGAGGCCGCCGGGGAAGCCCAGCCCGCCACTGCCCACGGGCACGAAGATGTCGATGAAGGCGCCCGTCTTCCCGTTGAAGCGCAGCACCTCCCTGCTGGCGAAGCTGGCGATGTAGAGGTTGCCGTCAGGGCCGTAGACGAGCTCCTGCGGGTTGTTGAGTCCGGCGGCGCCAGGCGGGATGAAGACGCCCACGAAGGCTCCCGTCTTCCCGTCGTAGCGCAGCACGCTGCTGTTCACGTTGTTGCTGACCAGCAGGTCGCCTACCTTCTTCTTCCGGACCTTCACCTTCACCGAATCCAGGCCCCACTGTTCGTTGGCCTCGCCTCGAGGCGGGTCCGCGAAGCGGAGTGTCAGCCGGTCTCCGGTGTGCCTGAAAGTGAAGGACAGGGGATAGATGGCATCCCCGCGGCTGCCGTAGCCGGACTCGTCGCGGTACCCGAGCTTGCCCTTCATCGATGCGCCGGTGAGGCCCGGGTAGCTGCCTTGGAGGTAGGGCTTCGGGTACGACTGTCTGTAGCGTGCGTCGAACGGCGCGTCGTCATTGGAGAAGGTGGCATCCAGCAGGACGGGACCGCCGTCCACGCTCGCGACCCAACGGTCGGGCCCCTTCGTCGTGTCGTTACCGTCCCACGACTTGAGGACGAACAGCTCCAGTTGGACCTCGACCTCGTCATGGTCCGGCAGGTCGGCCAGGCTGAGCGTGACTTCCTGCTCGTTGAAGGGCCCCAGGAACTTTCGCTCTCCCTTCGGCGTCCGGGACACGGTGCGGTGGCTCCACTCGGGGCCCGCCCCTTCTCCGAAGTTCTCTGAATAGACTTTCTTCTCCGGGGCCTTCCACTGCGCTTCGACGCTTTCCTGTTCGACGGACTCCGACTCCGCCTGCTCCCCGAAGCTGTCTGCCTGCTCGTCGGGTCCTCCCATGCACCCAACCAACCACCACGCCGCGAGTGCTGCACAACCCAGCCGCCAACCCTTCATGAGCTGCCTCCCCTTTGACGCGAGCCCAGGGTGAGGACACGGAGGGAGGGCTGCCATTGACTGGGAGGGTTCCACGCGTCCGTGCACAGGACGCTTCAATGCCCGGCAATCCGGAGCCGGAGCTCCGGGATGGGCCGCTCATGCGCGGGGAGGGCCAGACAGGGGCTCGGGCGCCGGGCCTGGCGACAAGCTTCAATGCGCTGGCATGGATGCCAATGCTCAGTCTCTCGCCGAGGCGGTCTTGGTGCTCCGGCCCCGGCTCATGCGAACGGCTCGTTGCGCCCACTGGCAAGAGAAGGAATGCCAAAGAGGAAAACGAGACGAAGCAGCACAGGCTGCTTCAAGCCTACCCCCATCATTTCCGTGGCGGCCACATGACATTTCGCCAGGGCAGGGCGCTACTGGGGGGCTGGGTGGACGTCGCCGCGTTTGTCTAACGCCGCGCGGACACGAGCAACATCATGGGGCGCTCCCGCTCCTCGGCCAATTCCGGCTGGGCGGAGAGCTGCGCCTCGGTCGGACCCCATTCGTTGACCTGGCGCAGACTGAAACCGGTGTGAATCAGGGCGTTCAACAAGGTGCCCAGCGTGCGGTGGTACTTGATGACGCCCTTGGCGAGCCAGTCCGTGGTGCGGGGCCCCTCGGCCTGGTAGCCATTGAGGGGCCATGTCTTCTGGCCTTGTTCATCCACCCGCCAGCCCGGGTGGGTGGGAGCCATGTAGATGGGATGCTCGATGGAGAAGACCAGCGCGCCACCCGGAACCAGGGTGGCGTGCACCTTCGCGAGCAGGCACGGCAGGTCTTCGATGTAGTGAAAGGCCAGGGAGCTGTAGACGAGGTCGAAGCTGACTCGAGGAAGTTCCACCGTCTCCAGGTCTGCCTGGGTGTAGACGATGTCGCGGGTGGACGTCAGCTGCCGGGCCCGTTCCAGCATTCGCGCCGAGACGTCGAGCCCGTGAACCTGCAGTGCCCCTTGTTCCCGGGCCCACCGGCTGAACCAGCCGTAGCCGCAGCCGAGGTCCATCACCCGGAGGCCCCGCAGCTCGGGCAGCATCGCCCGCAGCGCGGGCCATTCCGGTGCACCTGCGAGCCCTTCCATCGAGCGCCGCAGCTGGCTGTAGCCTTCGAAGAAGCCGGGGTCGTCGTAGATGTTCTGCGCCATGCTGGCTTTTGAGCACCCTTGGCGCGGGCCTGCAACCGGTGCGCTCCCATCCGTCACGGCGCGGACGTCACGGGACGCGGCTCAGTCATCGAGCGTTCCCGCCTGGAGCGCGATGCGGGCCGTGCCCGCCATGTTCTCCGCCAGCGCCTGCACCGAGCCCGACACCTTCTGAGTCTCCTCGACGGTGCGCAGCGTGTGCCGCATCTGGGCGGACAGGTCTTGAATGGCCTGGGCAATCTGGGAGGTGCCCGTGTCCTGCTGCGCCACCGCCGCGGAAATCTGCCGCACGCTGGTGCCGGTGTCGTCGATGATGCCCGTGAGTCGCTGGAGCTGGGTGCCGGAGACGCGCACCGCGTCCAGGCTCGCCTTCACTCGCTGCTCTCCTTGTTCACTCATCTTCGCGGCCTCACGCATGCTCAGGCTCACGCCGTCGAGCACCTCGCGGATGCGATGGGTCGCCAGAATGGACTGGTCGGCGAGGCTGCGGACCTCTCGCGACACGACGCCAAAGCCCCGGCCGTGCTCCCCGCTGCGCGCGGCCTCGATGGCGGCGTTGATGGCCAGCATGTTGGACTGGTCCGCAAGCCCCTTCACGGTGTCCACGATGCTGGAGATTTCGCGGGTGCGTGCGTCCAGCGCGAGGATGCGGCTCGACATCTCGGAGACCTCCTGGCGGATGGCTTCCAGGTTGGTGAGCGTGCGGGTGATGGCCGCGCCGCCATCGCGCCCCGCCTCCTCGGCGGTTTCGATGGAGCCCGCGAGCCGCCGCGCCTTGTCCGCCGTCACCAGGGAGCCCTGCCGGATTTCCTGGACCGTCTGCTCCGCCTCGCGGAGCGCCGCGGCCTGCCGGCTGACACCCGCCGTCTGCACCTCACTGGACGTGCGCAGTTGTTGCGCCACCGCGGCCAGCTCGCCAGCGCCGCTCCCCATGTCCTGGGCGAGCCGCTTCACTTCATGACGACGCTCCTCGAGCTGGCGCGTGTGCGACGCGAGCGCGCGCACCACCAGCACCGAGCGGCGCACGACGATGCCCACCAATGAGAGCGTGAGCGCCAGGAAACCCCAGTGCATGAGCGAGTCCGTGGCCTCCACCAGCCCGAACACCGGCAGCGTGGTGTGGATGACGACACCGAAGAACACGCCCAGGCCAATGGAGAAGAGTCGCGCGTCGGGGTTGCCCCGCCACGCCGAGATGCCCGCGACGATGACGCACCCGAGCAGGCAAGGCACCGAGTAGAGGACGAAGATGCCAAGGTTCCGCTGCGCCATGCCCAGGTCGGCCATCACGATGATGACTTGAAGGGAGGCCGGCACGCACGCGGCCCAGGCACTCAAGCGGAACCAGCGCATCCGGTTCTCCAGGACGCTGTCGGAGATGAACCAGGCGAGCGCGGGCAGGATGCAGTGCGAGCCCACCAGCGTGAGCTGGCTCCCCAGCAGATAGCCGCCCCAGAGCGCGGGAATCAGGCCGCTCGTGCCCAGAAGCAGGGCCGCCGAGCCGCTCGTGAAGATGACGAGCGGTAGGAGCATCTGCGTCTGGCGCCGTACCAGGGCACCCAAGGCGGCGGCACTGGCGATGGTGAGCAGCAGCATGCCCATGACGAAGGGCGCCAGCCCCGTGCGCGTCACCGTCGCGAGCAGTTGATGGTGTGCCCCCACCCGGGCCGCGCCTCCCACGCCGATGATTGGACCGCTGCCCTGGATTCGCAGCAGCAGGCGCGCGCCTTCCACCGTGGGGGGCAGGGGAACGAGCCGCCACGCGAGGTTGTCCGTCTCCTCCGTGCCCGAGGGATTCAGCCGCCCGCTCGAATGGACGCGGTGGCCGTTGGCGTAGACCTCGAAGGCGTTGGCTACCGTGCCCAGGTAGAGCGCGGGCTCCAGCCACTGCCCCTGCGGGACGGGGATGCTCAGCCAGAGGAAGGTGTTCGCTCCCCGGCCCGGCGGCTCGCGGAGGGCCGCCACGGGCTGCCACGCCTGCTCATCCCCTGACTCCAGTGCCCAGGCTGGTACATCGGCGGGGCCCGGCGGTGAGTCTCCCCAGCGGTATCGCCAGCCCTGATTCAAGTCGATGCTGGGCCGTCCTGTGTCCGCCCACGCGGAGGTGGAGAGTATCAGGAGGAACGGCAGCACCCAGCACCACGACGTGCGTCGTGAAGACATGCATGCGCCGGCAGGTGAAACAGGTGAAACACCGGGGACTGCGTGAATCGCCGGCGCGTGAGTCGGAATGCGGATGTGACGCATGGATGCGTCCATCCTCAGGTGCGGGAGACGCCCCTGTAAAATGGGTCTGCTTCACCCCGCCCGGCCGCTCGAACTCTGCCCGTATGTGTTTCATCGACAGGCGGTGAGACTTGGGTTCGGGATTACCTGGTTTTTGTGTTTCGCGGGCTTCGTCAGCAAGGCAAAGTTCCGTGGGGATGCCGGACGGCGCGGCGCGTGTATCACTGCGCCGCCCGGCTGGGAGCCCTGGGGCCGCGAAGACTCAGCGCGAGCCGCGCTTGACGCGGCCCACCGACCATTCAATGAGCTTCCGGGCCTGACGGTGAAGGGCCGTCTGTTTGAGGGCGCCGTTGAGCTGATCGGCGAGCTGGTGTCGCAGGGGCGGGGTGGCGATGTGCTCTTCCAGTTCCCGGATGCGCTGGGCCTGCTCCTGGAGTTTCCGCTCGTCCGCGGAGACGCGCTGTTCCAGTTCGTGGAGGCGTTGGGCCTGGGCCGGGTTCGACGTCTCGTTGATGAGGTGTCGAACCGGAGGCGGCGAAGGCCGGCGGGCGATGAGGTCGGCGTTGTCACCCTTGCGAAGAACGAAGTTCAGCGTGTTCCGGGTGAGGGCCTTGGGTACGCGAGCGCCGCTCTTCTCCACGTATAGACGCAGCACCTCTTCGTCGAGTGTGACGGGGAACATGTCGAGCACTTCTGGCTCGAAGCCCGTCCCCACCAGCAAGGGGTCGATGTCCCCCAGCGCCAGCTCGAGCTCATGGTGGCTGACGCCCAGGCCCCATCGGGTCAGCAGCATGGGGGCATCTTCGGCGGACGCCTGGGCCATCGAATCTCGGAAGTTCTCGCGGGGGGAACGTGAGGCATACGGCCACCCGAGTTCAGGCGGCAGGAAGTGGAAGAACGGCATCAGGGACGTGTGCGCGTCGAAGTACACGAGCCGGTTGGGCGTATCCACGACGACGAGCAGTCCTCCGGGACGCAGCAGGTCCCATCCGGTGCGGAGCGTCTCCAGTCGCTCGGCGGGCGTCTGATGTTCGAGCACCGCGTACAGTACGAAGATGTCGGCGCCCCCGGGGTTCTCCTGCCTCAGCTGTTCCAGCAACTTCGCGGGCTCCACGACGCGCGTGTCGACGTTGCGCAATCCCAGGGCCTTCATGCGGCTTTGGGCCGCGCGCACGGAGGGCGCGTGGATGTCGTATCCCGTGACGTGGCGGGCAACCTGGGCAAAGGCCGCCGTGCTGGAGCCCGTGCCACAGCCCAGCTCGACGACGTTCGCCTTGCCCAGCTTCGTGTATCGCGCGAGCCAGGGCAGTACGTGGTCGACGCACCGGTTGTAGCGGCCATCCACATGGTCCGCGATGTCCGACTGGCCCGCCGGCGTCTTCAGGAAGCCCACATCGAAGTCCGCGAAGTAGGATTGCAGCAGGGCCTCGCGCACGTTCGCCAGGAGCGTGGGGTCCTCCATCCTGTAAGCCTCGAAGCCCGTCGCCATGCCTCAGTCTCCTCGCGGTTGGTGGTGGAGCGAACTGCGGGCACGGAAGGTACCAACCGAGGCCGCTCCGAGCGAGCAAGGGCGCGTGCGAATGGTGGCTTAATGGCGAAGCGGCGTGCCGGTGCTGGGGCGGATGTTCTGATTCACGCGGAAAAGGTTGGTCGGGTCATAGCGGTCCTTTACTTCCACCAGCCTTGCGTAGTTGTCTTGGTACGTCGCCTGTACGCGTTCCTGGCCCTCGTCCATGAGGAAGTTCACGTAGGCGCCGCCCGCGGAGTAGGGATGCAGGGCTTCCCAATACTCCTTCGTCCAGGTGGTGATGTCCCCGGCCTTGTCAGGAGATGGGTCCACTCCGACGATGACCTCCGCCCACCGCGCGTCCCGGAAGCTGAAGGCGGTGTCGCCTGGTGCCGCCCGGTGTGCCGCTCCGTCGATGGGATAGAGGTGCATGGTGGAGTGCATCGTGGGCAGGCGGTGGGCGAACGCCACGTGCCGGGAGATGGCTTCATCCCCCAGCTCCCGCACGAAGTCCGCGCGCCAGTACCATTGGAGGCCCGGCGGATAGAGCGCATCGAACATGCTCTGCAGCGCGGGGTAGGGCATGGTCTGCACGCCGTCGAGCGCGGGGGCCATGGCGCGCACGGGCGCGAAGAGCGTGTCGGCTTGAGCCGGGTCTCCGGTGTAGCACCACACCACCGCGCACATCTTCTGCAAGTGCAGGTGGGGCGGGAAGGGCGCCGCGGGCGGGACGACCATGAAGGCGAAGAAGCCGGTGAGTGTCTCGGGCGCGGTGGGGATGAACTCGCGGTACCACCGCATCACCTCCTCGGCGCGTTCCAGGGGCCAGAGCGTCGGACCTCCCAGGATGGTGTCCACCGGGTGGGCCTGGAAGAGGAAGGACGTGACGACGCCGAAGTTGCCGCCGCCGCCGCGCACGGCCCAGAACAGGTCCGGGTGCTGCTCGGCGTTCGCGGTGACGAAGCGCCCGTCCGCCAGCACCATGTCCACGGCGAGCAGGCTGTCGATGGTGAGGCCGTAGCGGCGTGAGAGGTGGCCCAGGCCGCCACCCAGGGTGAGGCCACCCACGCCCGTGGTGGAGATGATTCCCGAGGGAACGGCGAGCCCGAACGCGTGCGTGGCATGGTCCACTTCGCCCCAGACGCTTCCTCCCGCGACACGCACGGTGCCCGATTCGGGGGCGACCCGGACGCCGCGCATGAGCGACAGGTCGACGACGAGCCCCCCGTCGCAGGTGCCCAGGCCAGCACCGTTGTGCCCACCCCCACGGACCGCGAGCATGAGGCCGTGCTCTCGTGCGAACTCCACCGCCGCGAGGACGTCCGCCACGTCGGCGCATCGGGCAATCAACGACGGCCGCTTGTGAATCATGGCGTTGTAGACGCGGCAGTGCTCCTCGTAGTCCGCGTCCCCGGGGCGCACGAGCCGACCGCGCAAGCGGGCCCGTAGCTGCTCGACCCGGCCTGGAGGCAGCCCGGGCGATCGTCCTTCGCCTGTTCGCGCAGGCTCACTTCGAGGGTCCAGGGGCATGGCTTTCTCCTCCGTGGGGCCGTGATGGGAGAGGCCCCCTACAGCCAAGCTAGGGACGGTCGGCGAGCGCGAAGGCGCGTTCACGGCAGGTGGGCGGGAGGGGGCGCCCAGGCACGCGTTGGCGGAGGGACGAGGACGTGGCGCTTGGCAGGCCCGATAGGGGAGAGGGGGCAGACCAGGAGCTTCGTCTTCCTTCGTAGCCACAGGGTTTGAGTTCGAGGTCTGGGGGGCCCTACTCCCGGATGGTTGTCTGGTGATGGCTATGTCCAGAGCGGCAGCGCGGGATGGAGATTGTCAATCCAAGGGCAAGTCGCCGTGCCATGCTGGCTTGAAAGGGAGGGTGCTGCCATCATGGGCATGAGGGGGATTCAGCGGCTTGCGGGTGTCATCCTGGCCGCGGCGTTGTCCATGGGGGCTGCGGAGAGACCTCGGGCTGCCATTGTCGGAACAGTCTTTGATTCCGAATGGGAACACCCTCTTCCAGGCGTCAGCGTGACGGCAAATTCATCTACGGCGCCGGGAGAGATACGGACGGAGACGGATGCCGCTGGCGCCTATCGCTTGGATGGAGTTCCGCCTGGGACCTATTCGATTCGGTTCGAGCAGGAGAAGTACACGGCCCATTCTCAGGAGCGCTTGGAGGTCGCTGAGGGCTCGACCCTGCGTGTCGATGTCGGGCTGAGTGAAAAAGCGCCCACCTTCCACGTGCGCTGCGGGGGAATCTCCAGCGATCTGGCTCACACCCCCAGGTCATATACCGCACCGCGTGTGGTTGTAGGCCTGCCGGTGGGCAGGCCGCGAGGCGGGAGCGGAGGACTGCGCGCCGCGGAGAGTCTTGCTGAACTCAGTCCTGTCACGCTGCTTGACGCATCTGGCTTCGCCATCCGGGGAGCCTCTGCATCCGAGAACGGCTATCTGCTGGAGGGCTTCTCCACCCGAGATGCCGTCACGGGATTGAACCTGGTGCCCCTCAGCATGGAGTTCGTTTCCCTCGTGACGGTGCATGCGGGAGGCTCCATGCCGGACCAGGGACGTGCGAACGGTGGTGTCATCGAGGCTCGATTGCCGACAGGGTGCACCCGCATCTCCGGCTCCGCCTTTGCTTCCTGGACCCCAGGCGGGCTGGAGGGGCCGCGTGAATCCATTCCGAACGCGGGTTCGGTGGGCACCAGCCGGAATGGGCTCAAGAACCTGGGAGACTTCGGCATAACCCTGGGCGGTCCGCTCGTGCGGAATCGTCTCTCGTTCTTCGCGGGCGTTGTGCCGACGCTCAGTCGCAACGGGCGGCGCGATGACCTGACGGACCACCGTGGAATCCAGGCGGTGGGCCGGCTGACGTACCATGTCGCTCCTGGTCATGATGCGTCACTGCTCGTCCTCGCCACGCCTTCGTTGGTACGAGGGACGGATACTGCCGACCGACCTTGGGAGTTCGACAGTGAGACGGTCCTGGGGATGTTCGATTACAACGGCATGTTCCTGGACAATCATCTGCTCCTTTCCTTCAAGGCGGGATGGCTGAATCACAAAGCCGTCAGCCGCGTATCGACTGGCGATGCGCGGCGAGCGCAGCGCCGCTTTCACGCGAAGACCGAGGGATATTACTTGCTGCACGCCGTGGGGACTCACGTGTTCAAGGCGAGTATTGACGCGGAGCACTCCATGCACGACTCGGTACATCCGGTCGCATCCCGTGCGGCAAGCACAGTCTTGGGGGGATTCGTGCAGGACACATGGACCGTGAGTCACTTGCTCACGCTTCAAGGCGGCGCTCGCTATGATGTGCAGTCCCTGTGGGAGGGATTGAACGGGCGCCGGGCGCTCACGACCTACCTGCTCTCACCGAGGGCTGGCGTGGTCATCAATCCACGGCCGATGTATCACTCGCAGCTCTTCGCATCCTTCGCGAAGTACCACGACTTGGTGCCGCTCGGGCTCATGGATGCAGAATCGGGCCAAGGCGTCACCTTCGATCCCAACCTCGTCCCGACGTCCTCTCGTGAGGTCATCGTGGGGGCTTCGCATGAGTTTCGTCCAACGCAAAACGGAAATCTCTGGTTTCAGTTGGCTGCGCATTACGCTCGGCGTCGGCTTGATGCCGCGCTGGCGTCCCTCGACAACCCAGACGATGCGGGTGTGCTGATTGGCAATCCGGGTGTCGGGCTCGCAGCGGCGCTTCCGAGGGCTGTTCGTACTTATGATGCCGTGACAGTGTCGGTACAGCCGAATTTCCATTGGATGCGCACCCAATTCAGCTACACATGGTCGAGATTGCACGGAAACCAGACCGAGCCACTCGGCGCCGATGCAGGGCGCCCCTTGGCCCGGCAGCAGTTGCTTCCGGCGGACCGCACTCATTCCATCAAGGCCACCGGTATCCGTGGTTTCGATCTGGCTCGTAAGCTTCTCCTGCTCACAGGGGTTTCCTACCAGGGCGCATCTGGAACGCCACGGGATGACTTGGGGACCCGGAATCGTTGGGTCCACGTCCTCGATGCCCACGTGGACTTGAAGTATCAAGTATCGAGGTTCGAGTCGGTGTCCTTCGAACTTGCTGCACTCAACCTGTTGAATACGCAGCCGGGGGCGTGGTTGGGAGAGGGGCGCTCGGTGGAGTCTGACGGGGTGCCCCCCTTGTATGTCCTGCCGCCGCTACAGGTGCGGTTCGGAGTGCGCTACGCGTTCTGACGTCGCTGCCCTGTCCGCCCATGCGCGTAGGCTGAATGTCGATAGAGGTGTCCTCGATGAGCGCGCCCGCCGTGCCGTTCGTCAGTCCGGTGACGTCGTACGTCGTGGTGGCTCCCGTTCCGATTGAGATCCACAGGCCAGTGGGAGCGCCAGGGCGCCCACGACCAACCACCCTAGAGAAGGCGAAAGCAGTAAAACGAGTAATGCCCAGTGTCGGTTCCGCCACGGGCTCATGTGCTGGGCGAAGGGGATTGTGCCGGGGCCGTGCCCCGGGTGATGAATCCGGAATGCGCCTGCGTTCGTGGTGGTGGGTCCTGGTCCTGCTCACGGTGTCCTGCGTGGGGCGGCGCTCCTCGTCCGAGGTCCCTGGGGTGCGAGACGCTCGGTCCGAACTCTTCCGGGCCCGCGGTGACGCGGCCATCGAGACGAAGCAATGGGCCCTGGCGGCGGGCTACTTCGCGTCCGCGAGACACACGGAAGACTCACCCACGGCGCGCTGGGGACAGGTGTGGGCGGAGAAGCGTGCCTCGTCGCTCGAGTGGGCAAAGCAGTTCGAGGGTTCCGTGCTGGCGCTGGCCTTCTCACCAGACGGCAGGCTGCTGGCATCGGGAGGATATGACGCGGTCGTGCGCGTCTGGGACGTCGAGGCCGGAACGCAGGTGGCGGAGCTGAAGGGCCACGAAGCCGAGCTCCATGCCGTCGCGTTCTCTCCCGATGGCCGGTGGCTGGCCGCCGCGGGCAGGCCCGGCGCGCTCTGGCTCTGGGACTGGAAGCAGGGGCGCAGGGTGGCCTTGCTGTCCGGGCACACGGATGTCGTGCGGGGCCTGGCCTTCTCCCCGGATGGTGAGTGGCTGGCGAGTGGTGGACTGGACCGGACGATTCGTGTCTGGCGTATCCGTGGTGGCGCGGAGGTGCTGCGGTTCACGCATGACGACATCGTCATCGCGGTGGCCTTCTCCCCCGACGGAGGACGGCTCGTGTCGTCGAGCATGGACCGGACCGCGCGGGTGTGGGACCTGATGGCGCGTCGCGAGCTGCACCGGTTGACGGGACACGGGGACAATGTGGAGTCCTGTGCGTTCTCCGCGGATGGCGAGCGGGTGATGACCGCGTCCGCGGACCGAGCCATCCGTCTCTGGGATGCCCGGACCGGTGCCCTGCTGGACGTGCAGCGCAACACGGGGGCGCTTTCGGCCGTGGCCATCGATGCTGGTTTCCAGCAGCTCGTGCAGGCGGGGTGGGAGGGACGCGTGCAGCGCGTGGACGTGCGCGGCGGTGGCGAGGTCCTGGAGCGGCTGGATGCACACCGGACCTTCGTGATGGCCGTGGCCCTGTCACCGGACGGACGCACGTTCGCGTCCGGTGGCATGGACGGCGTCCTCAAGGTCTGGTCACGGTCCGAGGTACCTCCGGACGTCATGCTGCGGGAGGTGCCCGCCTGGCCTGAGGTGCTGGCCTCCGTGGGGCCAGACGGCTTTGTGTCGGGAGGGGAGGACGGTCTGCGGAACTGGTCGGTCTCGTCCGGCGGCGAACTCCACTCCCGCCTGGAGGCACCGGACGCCGTGGGGGCCGTGGCCGTGAGCGCGGACCGGCGGTTGCTCGCGGTGGGAACGTTGAAGGGGGAGGTGCGCGTGCGAGACGTCCGGTCCGGAAATCAGCTGATGGTGATTCCGGCCGCGCGCGAATCCATCCGGGCGTTGGCCTTCAGCCCAGACGGCGCATTGCTCGCCGCGGGGGTGGCGCAGGACGTCGTGCTGTGGGCTGTCCCCTCCGCGACCCAGGTGGCCCGGCTGACAGGGCACACCGGGAAGGCGTGGGCATTGGCATTCGATGCCACGGGGCAAAGGCTGGCTTCGGGCGCAGCGGACCACACGGTGCGGATCTGGGACGTGGCGCGAGGCGCGGTGATTCGCGTCCTGGAGGCGGGCGACCGAGTCCGCGCCGTCACGTTCCTGGCGTCCGGGGAGTTGCTGACCGCGGGAATGCGCCAGCCCATCCGGCTCTGGAGCCCAGATGACGGCCGCGTGCTGACGTCGATGGATGCGCGAACGGTAGGCGTCTTGTCGCTCGCGGTGGCGCCTCAGGGGGCGTTCGTGGCGTCCGGCGGAATGGGAGGAGAGATGAAGGTCTGGCGGCTTCCCGACGGGGCGTTCATGGGGGAGGTGCCCGGGCTGCAGGGGTTCGTCTCCGCCGTGGCCTTCTCTTCCGATGGCGCGTGGCTGGCGGCAGCGGCTTCCGACCGGACGTTCCACCTGCTGAGCTTCGATGCCTTCGCACACCCGCCGCCCGTGGAGCCGGACCTGACGCGGATTCTGCGGCGCCATGGGCTGGCCTGGGATGATTTGCGGGGCGTGTTCACCCTCCACTGACACTGATTGAAGTAATCGCCCGTGGGCTTGAAAGGCATCGCCGGCAACAGCGGCGGGGTGTCTGAATTTGACGCCCAGGCCGCTGAAGCGTCACGGAGTGGCTACCACTTCTCGATGGAGGTGACAGACAGCGGGTAGTAGGGACCCACGAAGTTGCCGTCGGACGTGCAGGGACGCTCCGTGATGTCCAGCAGGCTGGCGGCGTAGTAGCCCCAGGTGGAGCCGTTGCCCTTCTCGTAGAACTCGTGGCCGTTGGGGAGCACGACCTTCCAGACGAAGTCGAAGTGCTCGTACCACTTGGGCGAGGTGCGATTGGAGATGATGCTCGTCACCGTGGTGCTCCACGTGTACGGCGCGGACGCGGAGACTTCGATGGTTTGCGTGTTCTCCCAGTCGAACGGCACGAAGCTGTTGAGGCCGCCCCAGCCGTGGATGAGATAGACGGAGGTTCCCCAGGGCAGGGAGTAATTCCGGTAGTTCAGCTCGAGGTGGGCTTCGTAGGCGCTGGCGTAGACACAGGCGTGGAGCACCGCGCGGCCCTGGACCCACGTCTCAGAGGCGAGCGCGGTCGAGGACATGAAGAACACAAGGAGGGTGAGCACTTTTCGCGAGAAAAAGGTCATGATGGATACTCTGGGTTGGTAGTGAGTTCGATGACTCCTATCTTTACCATGATGGCAGGCCTGGGTGCACGTCATGGCCATAGCGCATGGTTCGCCGTGCTTCCGATTGTCAGGTGTCACATCTGAGACATCCTCCCCGTGAAGGTGGTTCATTCCAGAGGGCGTTCTCACATGTCTCGATTCGCACCATCCTTCCTGGTGCGTTGTGGCTCGCTGACCGCACTCCTGAAAGCGCGAGGACGCTCCCGCGCAGGCGGTTCCCGGGGTGGTGGTAGACACGGAGGCGAACACCGTCAGCGCCTCCGTGCCACGGCTCGGCCGCTACATCGTCGCCCCCCGCTGAACGTCGCGGGAAGGCGCCGGGCCTCAGTCGCACACGTCCGCGTCGGACAGGAGGCGGCCCACGCGGACGTGGTAGAGGTCACCCGGGACGAACGGCTCGTACTGGTGGCGCACGAAGTAGAGCGTGTCGTGGTCCGGCGACAGTGACGGGGGGTACTCGTCCAGTTCGGTGTTCTCCGTGGGCCCCAGGTTGCGGGCGGGCTGCCAGCCCCACCTGCCGTGCTTCGCGACGTACAGCTCTCCCGAGCCGAAACTGTCCGGCCGGTTGATGGACGCGAAGAGCAGCGTGCGGCCATCCGGGGCCGCGACAGGGCGTTGAACTCATCCCGCAGCGAGGCCTCCAGGTCGAATGACACGGACACCGCCGCGAGCTTGTCCTGCACGAAGACGAAGTCCAGCGTGGCCGGACGCTCCGCCACCTGCGTATGGACGCGCAGGTCCCCTTGGGGCGACGTCATCCACGCCTCCGGATACAGGGCCTTCACGTCCTCGGGGGGGCATGCCCCAGCGCGTGTCCTGGAGGCCGTCATTGCTGCGATACATGCGCCCGCGAGCGCGAGCTGGGCGCGCCAGGCAGCCCCGCAACGCTCCTTATCCGCAGGGCGTCTCGGACCTATCCCGTGACGGTGACACGGGCGCCTTGAACCGCCCGTGTGGGTTGGCGGGCGCGCCGCTCATGCCTCGCGAGCAGGCGGGCGGCGCCCGGTACGCACATCGTTTGAGCTCAAAAGTATAGACGTAATCCATCTGACCTGTTAACGACTGACCGCACTGTTCCCTGGGTGGACTGTCTCGCGCGCCAGCGTCCTCGCTGTGTGTGGCCGGGAGAGGACCGCCCCTTGTGCCAAGTCTGGCGCTCAGGACGAGTGTGGCCCGTTCTGGTCCGCTCGCGCCTGTCGTCCATTGCCAGGAGTTGCGGTTGTCCACCCGTCTTACCCGTTTCTCGCATGCGCTTTTCCTGTCTGGATTGACCTGCCTGCTCGCGCCCGACGCACGCGCCGAGGAGGAGGTGGTGGAAGACCCGGACATGCTCAAGGTCGGCGGTGCGCTGCGCCTCAATGCCTTCTTCAAGACGTGGCCTGGAGAAGAAGACAACCGCAACCGCGGTGGCGACGTGGCTTTCGATACATTCCGGCTCAACGTCGACGCCAGACTTTCCAAGATGTTGCTGTCCGCCGAGTACCGCCTCTATTCGGGCTACTCCATGCTCCACCACGGCTGGGTGGGCTATGAGTTCACGAAGGCGACCCAGCTCCAGTTCGGCGTGCACCGCGTGCCCTTCGGCGTGCTGCCCTATGCCTCACATAACTGGTTCTTCTCCCTGCCCTACTACATGGGCATGGAGGACGACTACGACCTGGGACTGAAGCTGGTCCACACCCAGGGTCCGTGGGACCTGCAGGTCGCCTTCTACAAGAACGACGAGGGCAGCTTCACCGGCCGGAGTACGGACAGCGCGCGCTACTCGTATGACGTGGTGCAGGTGAACAGCGCCAATCCGGGCGAGGCGTACCTGGGCGTGGACAGCGCGAACCACGAGAGCAACAAGCTCAATGCACGCGCGGCGTACACCTTCCAGCACGGGGACCTGGGCCGCACGGAAGTGGGCGTCTCCGCGCAGACCGGGCAGATCTACAACAGCGTCACCAAGCGCAATGGCCTGAACTGGGCCGGCGCGGTGCACCTGGACGGCTACTACGGCCCGTTCAACCTGCGCATGGAGGTCCTCAGCTACGGCTACGACCTGAAGAACCCCGAGGGTCACGACGACTCCATCGTGACGATGGGTGCCTATGACGCGCCCTACAAGATGGCCACCCGGGGCACCGTCTACGCGGCGGGCCTTTCGTACGACGTGCCCGTGTCGTGGGGCCCCATTACGAAGCTGACCTTCTACGACGACTTCAGCCTCTTCGACAAAGCCAACGCCGCGTTCGAGACGTCGATGCAGAACGTGCTCGGCATGCTCGTCACCGCGGGGCCCGTCTACACCTACGTGGACGTGGCCAGCGGGAAGAACCAGCCCTGGCTGGGGCCTGCTTATGGCCACGCGCTCGCGGAGGGCGACCCGAACGCCCCGTGGGACACGCGCTTCAACATCAACGTCGGCTACTACTTCTGAGATGCCCCATGGAGAAGATTGAAGTCCGTGGTTTGCGGAAGATCTACGGCGGCAACCCGGAGCGGGCCATTGCCCTGCTGGAGAAGGGGCAGAGCAAGCAGCAGATCCTGGAGGAGACGGGTTGCACCGTCGCCATCCAGGAGGCTTCGTTCGATGTGAAGGCCGGCGAAATCTTCGTCATCATGGGCCTGTCCGGCAGCGGCAAGTCCACGGTGCTCCGCTGCCTCAACCGCCTCATCGAGCCCTCCGCCGGCAGCGTGCACGTGGACGGCGTGGACGTCACCCGGGCGGACAGGGCGGGCCTGCTGGACGTCCGGCGCCGGAAGATGGCCATGGTGTTCCAGAACTTTGGCTTGCTGCCCCACCGCAGCGTCATCCGGAACGTGGAGTACGGGTTGGAGATGCAGGGCCTGGAGCGGCGGGAGTCGCGGCCCAAGGCGATGCAGGCGCTCGAACTGGTGGGCCTGAAGGGTTACGAGGAGAAGCTGCCTCGCGAGCTCAGCGGCGGCATGCAGCAGCGCGTGGGCCTGGCGCGGGCCATTGCCACCGACGCGGAAATCCTGCTCATGGACGAGGCCTTCAGCGCGTTGGATCCGCTCATCCGCCGGCAGATGCAGGACGAACTGCTTGAGCTCCAGTCCCGGATGAACAAGACCATCGTGTTCATCACCCATGACCTGGATGAGGCGCTGAAGCTGGGGGGACGCATCGTCATCATGAAGGACGGTCGCATCGCGCAGCTCGGCACGCCGGAGGAAATCCTCAGGAGCCCCGCGGACGACTACGTGCGCGCCTTCGTGGAGCACGTGGACCGCACCAAGGTCCTCACCGCGCGGGCCATCATGCGGCGGCCGGAGTCGGTGGTGCACCCGAAGGACGGGCCCGCCCTGGCCGTCAAGCGCATGCGCGAGTCGGGCACCTCCACGCTCTTCGTGACCAACCAGGCCCGCAAGCTGGTGGGCGTGGTGCGCATCGAGGACGCGCTGCGGCTCCTGGCGGAGAACAAGCACAGCCTGGAAGGGGCGCTCGTCACCGACTTGCCCACCACGTCACCGGACACGCCGCTGGCGAAGCTGGTGGCGGTGGCGGCCACGACTCAGATTCCCATCGCCGTCGTCGCCGAGGACCAGTCGTTCCTGGGCATCGTGAGCCGCGCCACGCTGCTGGCCAGCATCGCGGGGGAGCAGAGCTGACATGAGCACACTGAAAATCGGCGAAGGCTTCGAGGAGCTGATTGACTGGCTGGGCACGCGTGGCGCGCCGGTGTTCGACGCCATCCGTTCGGTGCTCACGGCCTGCATCAACGGCCTGGAGAGCGCGCTGCTCCTGCCGCCCAGCTACGCCATCATCGCGGTGTTGATGGTGCTCGCCTGGCGCCTGTCCGGACTGGGCACGGCCGTCTTCACGGCGCTGGGCATGCTGCTCATCCAGGACATGGGCCTGTGGAAGGCCACCATGGAGACGCTGGCGCTGGTCCTCAGCTCGGCGATGGTGGCGCTGGTGCTGGGCATCCCCCTGGGCATCTGGGCCGCGTACAGCCGCGTCGTGGAGCGGGTGCTGCGGCCCGCCCTGGACCTGATGCAGACGATGCCCGCCTTCGTCTACCTCATCCCCGCGGTGCTCTTCTTCCGGCTGGGGAAGGTGCCCGGCGTGGTGGCCACCGTCATCTTCGCCATGCCACCCGCGGTGCGCCTCACCAACCTGGGCATCCGGCAGGTGCCCGCCGAAGTCGTGGAGGCCGCCATCGCGTTTGGCGCGACGCCGCGCCAGACGCTGCTCAACGTCCAGCTCCCCATCGCCGTCCCCACGCTGCTGGCCGGAGTGAACCAGACCATCATGCTGTCGCTGTCCATGGTGGTCATCTCCGCCATGATTGGCGCGGGGGGACTGGGCGAGCAGGTCCTGAAGGGCATCACCCAGCTCCGCATCGGACTGGGCTTCGAGAGCGGCATCGCGGTGGTCATCCTGGCCATCGTGTTGGACCGCCTGACTCACGCGCTGGGCAAGCCCCGGACGCGCTCATCATGAAGGAGACCCGTCCCGTGAAGACTTCCTCTCTCAATCGCCTGCCCCTGCTGCTCACGGCCGTGGCGGGGCTGCTCGTCGCCCCCGGATGCAAGCAGGAGAACAAGGCGCCCGCCGCGGGTGACACCGAGTCGCCCGCCCCCGCGAAGAAGCCCGTGGTCCGGCTGGTGTACGTGAACTGGGCCGAAGGCGTGGCCATGACGCATCTGGTTCAGGCCATCCTGGAGGACCGCATGGGCTACGAGGTGAAGACCACCATGGCGGACGTCGCCCCGGTGTTCGCCGCGCTCGCCAACGGCGACGCGGATGCGTTCCTGGATGGCTGGCTGCCCGTCACCCACCAGAGCTACATGGAGCGCTTCCAGGGCAAGGTGGTGGACCTGGGCACCAACTACGAGGACGCCCGGATTGGCCTGGTCGTCCCCGCGGACCTGGACATCACCAGCATCGAGCAGCTCAACGGCAAGGCGAAGGACCTGAGCCAGTCCATCGTCGGCATCGATTCCGGCGCGGGCATCATGACGACGACGGAGAAGGCCATCGCGGAGTACAAGCTGGACCTGAAGCTGGTGCCCTCCAGCGGCCCGGCGATGACCGCGGAGCTCAAGGACGCCATCGCCAAGAAGCGCCCCGTGGTGGTCACCGGTTGGAAGCCGCACTGGAAGTTCGCGCGCTGGGACCTGAAGTTCCTGGATGACCCGAAGGGCGTCTATGGCGCCAAGGAGTCCATTCACACGCTCACCCGCGTGGGCCTGGAGAAGGACCTGCCCGACGTCGCGACGCTGCTGCGCAACTTCAAGCTGGATGACCAGCAGCTCGGCAGTCTGATGGGCGCCATCGAGGAGGCCGCGGCCTCGCCGGAGAAGGCCACCCGTGAGTGGGTGAAGAAGAACCAGGCGCTCGTGGACGGTTGGATTCCCAAGTCCTGAGCGCGATGCGAGGCGCTCCGGGGGCTTTCAGTTCCCGGGCGCCGCGCCCGGGTGTCCGCGCTTGCGCGCCGCGGATTCCATCGCCATGAGCGCGTGGATGCCTGTCCGAAGCTGTTGGTAGATGTCCCGCTCGGTGACGCCCAGCCGGACGGCATTGGAGATGTCATGGATGCCGTCCCGGGCTTCGGAGTGTTCGCCGTGCAGTCCCCGCACCGCGAGCCCCAGGCGGGCGCACCGCGCACGGAAGTCCGGCCGCCGTGACAGGTGGGGCAGGCGGATGAGGACGGATGCGCGCATGGCGGTGCCCAGGTTGGTGGGGCACGCCGTGAGGAAGCCCAGCCGTGAGTCCTGGGCGAAGTCGAGCTGCTCGTGGAGTTGCTCGAGCGCCGTCTGGAGCCTCAGGAACGCCTGCGCCAGCCCTGAGCCGGGCTGCATGCTGATGATGCGCAGGGCGTCTTCCTCCCCGACCCAGACGATGAAGCGCATGTCCGCGGAGTGGAAGATGCCGCGGTTGCGCGGCCAGTCGCGGTTGACGCCCGCGCTGTCCAGGAAGCGGTCCGACTGCTGGAACAGGACGTGGTGGTGCACCAGCTCCCGCCGCTCCGCCTCGGAGAGGCTGGCCAGGGGATGGTATTCGCCCGCGAGGTGGCCCCCCAGGCCGGAGAGGACCTGGACGACCTCGGCTTCCAGCGCGGCCCTGTCCCTGGCGCGAATGGCCGGAGGAAAGGCATACCGGGCCAGGTTCCGTCCGACGCGGACCCGCGTGGAGAGGATGAACTCGCCCGTGGGGTCCAGGTCGTCCTGGGGCAGCCCGTCGAGTGAGAAGTCACTCGTGTGTCCACTCAGGTCATGGCCCGAATGGTCCCGGATGATGGGATGCAGCAGCGGGGAGAAGAGCGCGTAGGACTCGCTGTCACCCGCGTAGACACCCATCTGGGAGTCCCCGTGGTCCAGGCCACTCTGGATGGCCTTCCGGAGCGTCCAGCCGTTGCGTGTCGTGAGCCGTTCGAGCCGGGACTTCAGCTCGGAGGTGAGGTGCTTGTGTAGCAGCATCGCTCCGCGGCCTGAGCACGACACATGCCACGGTGGTTGCTGCTCAAATGTATGTGATTTTCGATGTTTGGCGCGCGGGCCGCCGTGTATCACGCGGCGCTGACGCGTCAGCTGGAGGGATGACACGTCAGCGCCAGCGCGCCGGACACCAGGGCGGTGCCGGCCCCTGGGGCGGCTTGGATGGACTCAGCCGCTCACCGGAATGGCTTCTCCGGTGAGCGGTGTTCGCCGCGGGCTACCGGGCCGTGGGCGGTTGCAGCCGGGGCGGCAGGTGCGGGCCGAACTCGATGGTGTCGGCCTCCGGGAGCGGCACCGGGGCGTGCTTCAGTGACGGGACGCCTGCCCAGCGCCGCACGATGTCCTGGGCCTGGGCCCGAAGGGTGGTGGGGAGCTGGTTGATGGTGCTTCCGTGGTTGCCGCCCGGAACGGTGAACACGAAGGAGTCCTGCGCGTTGCCGAGCGGGAACGCCGCCGCCGTCCACGGGTCCAGGTCGCCATAGATGAACATCACCCGCTGGCCATGCGTCACGAGCCAGTCCTCGATGTCCTGCATGGCCTGGGGCCGGAACACGACGGGCACGCCGGGCGTCGAGTACACCGGCGCGATGTTCGTTCCGGGGTGCTGGATGAGGCTGCCCAGGTGCGCCTCGTAGGGCTTGGGCCAGCCCAACTCCAGACTCGCCTGGTAGTAGTAGGGGTAGTACGGGGCGATGCCGGAGTTGCTGTTGTCGGAGAACGTGGCAAGGCCCACCGCCCAGTCAATGATGTCCAGCATGTATTCACTCGACGCCGTGTCATCCGGGAACGCGTCGCAGTACTGGGGGATGGAGTACTGCCAGAAGGCGAAATACGTCTCGATGACGGCGTGCTCCAGGGCCCGCTCGAAGCCGAGCTGGTTGTAGGTGAGGCCCTGGTTCACGGCATAGTTCCGGAGCAGCGCCACCATCTCCTGGCGGCGGTTCAGCACGGCGCGCTGGAAGGTATGGAGTTGCTCGCGGCACCACGCCAGCTCCGGGCCTCCCACGGTGGCTTGGAAGTCGGGGAAGCGCTCATCTTCGCCGAGCACGAGCGGCGCCACATAGGCCACCGTCGCGTCCACGTCCTCCGGGTGGAACCGGCGGTAGAACACCATGGTCTCTCCGCCCTTGCTGACGCCCGTGGACACCCAGGACGCGGAATAGATTTGCTTGATCGCCTGAGCGACCCGGTGGAAGTCGTCCGCCGATTGCTTGATGGTGAGCTGGCTCCAGTCCGCGGGCTCCGGACGGCTGGGCAGGAAGAAGCGGTGCTCGATGGAGAGCTGGTTGGCGGCAAGCAACGTCGTCAGCTCGCGGCGGCCCGCGGTCAGGGACACGTAGTAGCCGCTCGTGTAGAAGACCACGGGCGCCGTGACCGAACGGTGCAGCAGGACCAATCGCTGCTTGAATCGCTGGCACTCGGGACGTGCGTGGTCGGCGGGCTGGTCGTACTCCATGACAAAGAAGCGGTGACCCGCGGGGACCGTGACGCCGTTGGGGTTCTCCGCGACGGTGAGGCCGGGAATGGCCCGCAGCCGGTCCAGGATGTCCGCGGTCGGGTCCTGGACGACGGTCGGGTCGCCCGGGTTCGAGACACCGCCATCCGGCGGCCCGAACGGGCACTCTGGTGGTTCCGTGCCCCCGTCTTCGCTGCCCCCGTCCGTCGGGCCCGAGCCTCCGTCCTCCTCACCCGTGCCCGCGTCGTCCGTCCCCGCGTCATCGGTGCCCGCGTCGTTGGTCCCCGCGTCGTCCGTGCCCGCGTCGTCCGGCTCCGTGCCCGCGTCTCCGCTGCCCCCGTCCGTCGGGCCCGAGCCTCCGTCCTCCGCTCCTGTCCCCGCGTCTTCCGGCTCCGTCCCCGCGTCGTCCGTACCCGCGTCTTCCGGCACAGTGCCCGCGTCGTCGGTGCCCGCGTCTTCCGGCTCAGTGCCCGCGTCGTCGGTGCCCGCGTCGTCCGTCCCCGCGTCGTCCGGGGAGGGCCCCGCGTCGTCCCTGCCTGCGTCGGGCGTCTGGATGCCTGCGTCCTGGCTGGGCTCGGGCGTGTCGCCGCCGCAGGCCGTCTGGGTCAGGGCCAGCAGCAGCGGAAGTAGAAGCAGGATGGAGTGGGACAACCTTCTTGAACGGAGCATGAACCCCTCAGTTGATGGTCGCGGTGCCGCAGATGCCATGGCTGCGAGACATTAGCGCATCGGTCTGCCATCGCCGTGCCCCGTTGTGGTGCGGGTGCCAGTCCCCGCGCGCAGTTGGAGATTTCCAGCCGGAGCCCTGTCTGCCTTCACGCTCGCGAGGGCGCTTGCCGCCATCCGAGCACGCGCGATGTAATGCGTGCATGCCCCATCGCGTGACGTTCGCCGTCGATGCCGTGAAGCCCGCCGTCCTGCCCCTGGAAGAGGTCGGACTCACCGAGGCCCTGAGTGGGCGACTCGACGCCAAGGTGCTCGGGGCCTCCCATCGCGAGGCGCGGTTCGTGCGTCCCGAGGCGACCCATCCACTGCTCGCCGCGGTGCATCTGGCCTTCAGCGGGCACCGCCCGTTGGTGCTGTCTCCGGACATCCTCTGGATCACCATCGCCCAGGGGCTGGCCCTGCACATCACCCGCAACGCGGAGGCGCTGCGATTTGACCTGGTGCGTCACCAGGGGCGAAAGCAGTTGATGGTGACACGCGACGCGTCCCAGACGGACCTCGCATCGGATGATTTCTGGCCCGGCGTCGTGGACGACTTCTCCGGGATGATTCAAGGACACTCGCCCGCGCTGCACGACCTGATGGTGTGCGACTTCTCCACGACGGGGCCGGTGGAGCGCGTGGTCAGTCAAATCGTGCTGATGGATGCGATGCGGGAGTACTTCGACTACGTGGTGATGTGCATCTGCGGCATTCCCACCATCACGCTCGAGGGCTCACCGGAGGACTGGCGCAAGCTGCGGGACAAGGTCGGGCAGCTTCCTCGGTACGGCATGGACACCTGGGCCCGGCACCTGCTGCCGCTGTGCGACCAGTTCATCCGAGCTTCCGAGGGACGGGAGGACCGCAAGTTCTGGCAAGCCATCTACAAGCTGCACCACGCCTATGGCAGCGATACCTTCAATGGCTGGATTGGCAAGCTGTTCCCCTTCCTTCGCAATCAATTGACGGGCGAATATGACTTTCCCAATCCGATGCTGGAGGCCCAGGCGCTGGGCAAGCCCGACGCCACGGAGAAGGGCGAAACCCTTTCCAGTGACAGATTGCCCACCGGGCTGTCCCGGGTGTCGCTCCTGCTCGCGGTGGCCACCGATTCAGGGATGGTGAAGGCGCGGATGGCCCTGACGGCGGGCTTCATGGGGACGCTCCAGTCCGCGGAAACGCTGGCGCTGCGGCCGGTGCCGGGTTGGGTGGTCCACGAGGACCTGGGGCTGGATGCGATGCTCCGGCGCATCAAGGATGAGCACCGCATGGCCGAGGCCCTCTCGGAGGCTCGTCACAGCAATTGGCGCGACCTGTGGGGGGAATGTGGAATCCCGGCGGACATCAGCCAGTTCTACGCCGCATGCGACGGCGCGTCGCTCTTCGGCCAGGGGGACGCGGCCGTGTACCGCATCCGGGCGTCGGGGGCGCTGGAGTTCCACGACGGGACGCGCTGGAACAAGACCCGTCTGGCAGATCCGCAATCCAGCGGCTACCCGCACGGCTGGACGCGCTTCTGTGACGTGGGCGAACACGGCTTCCTGGCCTACCGTTTCAACCCACAGCAGCCTGGGAAGCTCCCGCTCTACTCGGTGGAAAGCGCTCAGTCGCGGACTGGCGTGTGCGTCGCCGACTCGCTGGCGGAGTTCCTTTACAAGGCGCTCAATTCGCAGGGGCGCGTCTACTTCCAGGAGCCGGGCTTCACTCCGGGAGCGGTCGAGGAGTTGTGGTTCTGATTCCCTTGGGAGGAATTACTCCCGCCTGAGCAGGACCGTGGCGGTGCCGGCGATGGCTTCGCGTGGCTTGCCCAGCGCGAGCCCCCGGAGCACCTTGTTGATGCACTGCGCGAGCGGGATGGGCTGGGGCGGGTGCATGCGTGCTCCGAGGACGATGCCTTGGGAGAGTAGACCAGGGCGTAGGTGTCCTGACGGCACGCGGCGTCCTCGCCGATTCGCGCGTAGCAGCTGTCGAGCGCGGGCAGGCGCCCTTCAATGGACTCGGCGATTGAGCCGTCACTGTACCCGTGTGGCGCGGGTGCGGCGGCGCCGTTCTCCGTCAGGCGGGGCAGCTCGACGACCCGGAGGCGGGCGAGGTCCTCCGAGGGCGTCATCCCGGAGGCCGTCAAGACGAGTCCTCCCGTGGCGGCGAGGCCCACCGCCAGCGCGCTGGCGACCATGAGGACGGTCTGCAGGCGGGAGCGTGTGTGCGGTGTGACGACGTGTTCCGCCGCGGCGAGGACGGGCTGCGGGCCGGGCGTGTGGGGTGTGGCGACGTGTTCCGCCGCGACAGGCGTTGAGGGCGCCAGTGCTGTGCTCGCGGGCTCCGTGGGGACGGCGCTCGTGACTTCAGGCGGAGGGGCCGAAGGGGGCGCCACGGAGGCGGTGTGAATCCAGGGCTCGAGCGCCTGGGCCAGCTCGTGGGAGTCCGCGTAGCGCGCGGCCGGGTCCTTCTTCAGCGTGCGCTCCACCACCTGGGAGAAGCCATCCGGCACGTCCGTGCGCACGCCGCTGAGCGGGGCGGGCACATTGTGCAGAACGGCGGAGAGCAGGGCCACGTTGTCCGCCACGTCGATGGGCCGCTGTCCCGTCACCATCTGATACAGGCAGGCGCCCAGCGAGTAGATGTCCGCGCGTCCGTCGACAGGGCGGCAGCGGATCTGCTCCGGGGCCATGTACGATGGCGTGCCGACCCAGGCGCCTGACTCCGTGCCCAGCGCGGTGGCGTCGTCTTCATGCATGAGCCGCGCGACGCCGAAGTCCAGCAGCTTCACCTGCAGGGCTTCGGTCCCCGTGTCGACCAGGAAGATGTTGTCGGGCTTGATGTCGCGGTGGATGACGCCAGCCTGATGTGCCGCCACCAGCGCGGTCGCCAGCTGATGGGCAATGGCCGCCGCGCGTCCCACAGGCAGGGGGCCTTCCTTCTTCATCAGCGACTTCAGCGTCTGCCCTCGGAGCAGCTCCATCACCAGGAAGGGCGGCTCATCCGGTGCGTCGTGAAAGCCCATTACCTCGACGATGTTCGGATGCTTCACGCCCGCGGTGGCCTGGGCCTCGCGGCGGAAGCGCGCGTGCACTGCCGGCTCGCCGAGGAGGTGCTGCCGGAGCACCTTGACGGCCACGGTGCGGCCTACGTCGAGTTGCTCCGCCTCGTAGACGGTGCCCATCCCCCCCACGCCAATCCGCTGGCGCAGTCGATACTTCTGCCCCAGCACTGTTTCGACCAAGGATGAGCGACTCATGACGCAACGTGTATACCCGAGCCTGATGAAGAACGTTGGCGCCGATCCACCCGATGACGGATGCAGCCGCCGTTGAATTCGCGGAAGGCCCTTCGCTCAGCGACCTGTCGGGATTGTAATTGTTTCAGGAGTTTCTCGGAGCTGTTTCACCCGGGGTCGTGGTGACCTCTCCCAGGTGGGACGGACCCCATCGAGCCAGGGGCGCAGCATCTTGCCGACGGCCTCCGTCGTGTGGCCCTGGGGCGTGCGCCGGAAGAGGGCGTAGGGCTCGTCGTCGGCTTGCATCCACGGAGTCTACTGGCGGTGTCCCTCGCTCCGGGAGGCTCACGCCGTATTTCGTGGGCACGTTCTTCTCAAGGCTTGGGCTTTTTCGCTTTCTGAGACGGGAGTCGCGAGTGGATTCCCGGGCTTGGCGGTGTTCGAGCGTCGCTTGTGCCGTTCGCGAACTGCACCGTTGACGTGAGGGCCCCCGCTCATTTCTATCGTCCCACGCACCTCGCAAGGGAGTCGCCGTGGCAGGACAGACCGTCGAATTGACCCAGGAGAACTTCGAGCGCATCACCCAGGAGGCGGGGGTGTGCGTGGTGGACTTCTGGGCGGAGTGGTGTGGTCCCTGCCGAGGCTTCGCGCCGACCTTCGAGGCCGCCGCGAAAGAGTTCCCGAACATCACCTTCGGCAAGCTCGATACGGAGGCTCAGGAAGAGGTCTCCGGCCGGCTGGAGATTCGCTCCATCCCCACGCTGGTGGCCTTCAAGGATGGCGTCGAGGTCCGGCGCGCCTCGGGCGCCATGTCGGCCTCGGCGTTCGCGACCTGGCTGAGCAAGCTGGACTCCGTGGACCTGGCCGTCGAGCAGCAGCGGGCCGCGAACCGCAAGTTGACGGAGGAGGGGACGCCGCCTCCTGGCATTCCGCCCCACGCGGAATGGGATGATGGAGACGAGGAGTGGTGCTTCGGCGACACCGACGAGGAGGGGGAGAAGCACGGCCCCTGGAAGTACTGGCGCGCCGACGGCACCCTCTGCAACGAATGCATCTTCGTCCACGGCAAGCCCCACGGTCCCTTCAAGCGCTTCCATGAGAGCGGGGAGGTGTCCCAGGACGGCGCTTTCGAGCAGGGCAACCTGCACGGCCCGCGCACCTGGTATGCCTCCGACCAGTTCACCACCGAGCGGATGCATGAGAATGGCGTCTGCGAGAAGGTCCGCCGCACGGTGATGGTCTATGCGCATGGCCGCGTGACGCAGGTGCTGCACTACAACGGCGACGGTGAGCGGGTGGTGCCCAGCACTGGCGTGCCGTACCCCACGCGTCCCGCGAACCTGCCGGAGAAGGCAGAGTACCGGGAGGACCAGGACCAATGGGCGTCCGTGTCGCTCAACGCGAAGGCCCAGCGCCACGGGCTGTGCCGGTTCTGGGACCGGGAGGGACAGCTCCTCTGGGAGAGCGAATTCCACGAGGGCAGCCGGCACGGGCGCTACCACTCCCGCGCCGTGAACGAGTACGCGGACGCTCGGGTGCGGTTCGACGAAGGGGAGATGGAGGACGACTTCGCGTGCGGCACGTGGAAGTTGCTGGATGCGGAGGGCAACGCCGTCGTCACCCGGGACCTGGGCATTGTCCAGGACCACGAGGCGCTGGATGCCTCAGAGGTGTGCTCGAACCTGCCGAAGAGCGCCGCTGAATGGCGTGAGTTCGCCGACCAGGCTCGCGCGGACCGGCGGTACCGGGAGGCGCTGCTGGCCATGGCGCGGGCGAGCGCCGTGTCGCTGGATGCGGGCCCGCTGAAGGCGTGGCTGGAGTCGCTCACCCTGCCTCGCACGGAGGCGAGTGCTCGCGAGCATGCCGAAGGCGTGATGAACAGCGCGGGGGATGAGCGGGCGGCGTTGGCGGATGCGTTGATGCGTGGCGCGGAGGCCGCGACGTTGCTTCGGGGCTTCGCGGTGCTTCACGACCAACAGGACCGGCCCCGGGCGGCGTTGGACTTCATCCTGGCCGCGATGCTGCTCGCGCCGGAGCGCTCGGCGTACCTGTTCACCCGGAGCCTCATCATGGCGAACCTGGGGCTGGGCGAGCAGATGCAGAAGGATGCGGAGGCGCTGGCGCCGTCGGAGCCAGATTCGTGGAAGTTCCTCTCGGCCTATGGGCGGGTGCTGTTCCCTCGCTTCGAGTTCTGGCCGGGGCGTGAGCCCGCGCACTGCACGTTCGATGAGGTCCCCGACGGGCCCACGAAGGAACTGGACTCGGTGCAGGCCGTGGTCCGCAAGTACGCCACGCGGCTCCAGTTGCTGCGCGCGGAGATTCTCTCCCGCTTCAAGCCCGGCGCGAACGTGCCCTGGCTGCCGCCCGATGTGTCGTCCCTGCTGCCGGACGGGCCCGCCGAGCTGGAGCAGACGGAGGTCGAGGACGCGGATGGCGACTCGGTGGCCGTCGACGAGACGCTGTCCTTGAAGGGGATGGGCATTCCGGCCCTGTCCCGTGCGGTCCGTGGGGACTGGAGCGCGCTGACCTGGCTCTTGTGGGCGTGCGGGGAGGATGCGATTCGGATGCCGGATGCGCTGACGCCTCCGGCGGACTTCGGTCATGCGGCGGGTCAGGCCACGCAGCGGCTCTGGCAGTGCCGCAACCGGCGGACCCGTGGTCGCATCGACCCGGACCTGCCAACGTTCGATTTCGAAGGAGTTGCCCTCCAGGAGCTGCATCCCAATCTGGCGGGGATTGCCGAAGAGCAGTACGCGGAGACGCAGGCGATGTTCTTCTGGCTGACCGACGCGAACCACGTGTCTCCGTGGCAGGCCAATCTGAGGGGGTAGTCATGAAGCGGATTCGTCAGACGATTGAAGTCGCCGAGCCCCTGTGGCGGGCGCTGGAGTTGATGAGCCGCGACATGGGCGTGGACCGGGATGCGCTGGTGGCGCAGGCCTTGTTCCAGTTCGCGCGCCAGAATGGCTACGTGGCCCCCACGGTGGTGTCGCTGGGTGGGGAGGCGCAGGGGGTTGGTGGGGCCATGACGGGTTCGGAGCCCGTGCTCCAAGCCGCTGCACCCGTGGCGGCGCGTTCCGCTGTGGAGGCACCGAGCGTGGTCGCGCCTCCGGTCGCCGAGCCGGTGGCAACGGCTGTACCGCTCGTTAGTCCAGGGGCCGGTGCGCAGGAGTTGGTGTCTGCCGCGGCTGCGGTTGCTGGCCCGGCAGCGGCTCCTGCTGCCCCGGCCGTGGACACGTTCTCGGCGGACGACGCGACGGAGGAGCCCGCGACGGAGCCTCCTGGCGTCACCTCGGTGCCTCTGGCCGCGGCGCAGGTGCCCCCTACCGAGCTGGTGCTCGCGCGGATGCAGGAGATTCTCGCGGAGGTCGACGCATCCGTGCAGCCGTCGGAGGGGCTGGCCGCGCAATCGGATGACGCCGACGATGATGAGTCCGACGACTCGGATGATGAGGAGTCCGACGACGCCGACGACGATGAGCCCGACGACTCGGATGATGAGGACTCTGACGACGCCGACGATGAGGAGTCCGACGAGGATTCGGATGAGGACTCGGAAGACGATGCGTCTGATGCGGACGACTCGGACGAGGAGTCCGTCGAAGACTCAGACGATTCGGAGTCCGAAGAGGCCGCGGACGACTCGGACGATGAGGCCGAGGCATCATCCGTCAGCGGCGTGAAGGGGGATGTGTCCAGTGACGATATTGCCGCGGAACTTGCGGCACTGGGCGTCGTGGAGGACCCGAAGGAGGATGCCGGGGTGGAGGCACCCGTCGCGACGCCGATTGCGGCACGTCCGCTGGTTGCGCGCCCTGTGCCGAAGATCCGGCTGCCTGACGAAGCCGCGACGATTCTGGAGGACCAGTCGGCGGAGACCACCAACATCGTGAAGGCTCCCGCGCCGCTGGAGGTCTTCGTCCGGTGGGCGCAAGGCACGCCGGTGGCCGTCTCCTCGGAGCGCTTCACGATTGGCCGAGGGCCCCGCTGCAGCCTCGTCGTGAAGTCGGAGCGCGTCTCACGCGAGCACGCCGTCGTCACCCGCGTGGGGGATGAGGTCTTCATCGAGGACCTCAACTCCTCGAACGGGACCTGGTTCAACAACGAGCGCATCACGCGGCAGCAGGTCTCTGACGGTGACGAGTACATGCTCGGCACGGAGGCCGTGTCCTTCACGATGCGTCCCGTGGGCGGCTGATCAAGAGGGGGCGATAAGGGCGTTGGGACTTCCGGCACGGGTGGAGCGGCCCCAGGCGGCCCTGGTGCTGTTGGCGGCAGTCCCTCCGATTTGGGCTGCTTGGTGGTACCGGCAGCACGGAGCATCCGAAAGGCATCGGCGGACTTGCGGCGTGCGCTGAGTGAACCGGAGGCGACGGCTACGCAAGGAGTTGCATCAGGTCCGCACGCGTAATCGCGGTGGCCCCAGAGCCGCCGCCGAGCGCGGCCTCGAACAACTCCCTCTTCTTCGCCTGAAGCGTGAGGATCTTCTCCTCGACCGTTCCCTGAGACACCAGCCGGTACACCATGACGGGCCGCTGCTGCCCGATGCGGTGCGCGCGGTCCGCGGCCTGGGCTTCCACGGACGGGTTCCACCATGGGTCCACGAGGAAGACGTGGTCCGCCGCCGTGAGGTTGAGTCCCGTGGCGCCCGCCTTGAGGGAAATCAACATCACCGGTGGGCCCTTCGGGTCCTGGAAGGACGCCGCCACCGCGCCTCGGTTCGCCGTGCTGCCATCCAGCCGGATGAAGCCGATGCCCGCCTCCTGGAGCGCGGGCTCGATGAGGTCCAGCATCGACGTCCACTGAGAGAAGACGAGCGCCTTGTGCCCGTCCTCCACCGCCGTGCCCAGTGCCTCCACCAGGGCCTGCACCTTGGAAGAGGTCTTCGCCTGCTGTCCCGGCACGAGGGCAGGGTGGCACGCCGCCTGCCGCAGCCGCAGCAGGGCCTCCAAGGCCTTCAATACGCTGCCGCCCGCTTCGAGCTGTGACACCACTTCCTCGCGCGTCGCCGCGTAGACGGCGTCGTAGACGGCGCGCTCCCGCTCCGTGAGCGTCACATGGCGCACGGCGTCCGTCCGCGGCGGCAGCTCCGGCGCCACGTCCCGCTTGAGCCTGCGCAGGATGAAGGGCCGGATGCGCGCCCGCAGCCGCTCCGCCGCGCCCTTGTGGTTGTCCGCCACTGGCCGCGCCCAGCGCTCCTCGAAGTCCTTCCGTCCGCCGAGCAGGCCCTGGTTGGTGAAGTGCATCAGGCTCCAGAGCTCCTCCAGCCGGTTTTCGATGGGCGTGCCACTCAGCGCCAGCTTGAAGTCCGCCTGCAATCCATACGCGGCCCGCGCCACCTGGCTGTCTGGATTCTTGATGGCCTGGGCCTCGTCCAGCACGACGGTGCTCCACTGCTTCGCGCCCAGGACCTCCGCGTCCAGGCGCATCAGGGCATACGTCGTCAGCGTCACGTCGGCCGCCTCATCCAGCGCGCGTCCGGGGCCGTGGTACACGGAGACCCTCAGCGAGGGACGGAAGCGCTTCACCTCCGCCTCCCAGTTGGGCAGCACGCTCGTGGGCGCCACCACCAGGGTGCCCGGGCCCAGCGTGCAGATGGTCTGCAGCGTCTTGCCCAGACCCATGTCGTCCGCGAGCACGCCGCCCAGCCCCGCCTGACGCAGGAAGGTGAGCCAGCTCACGCCCTGGAGCTGATACGCGCGCAGCGTCGCCGTGAGGTCTTCCGGCAGTTGCGGCTCGGGCAGCTTCTCGAAGCCCTTCACCAGGGGCGCCAGCCGCTCCAGGCCCGGCGGGGAGGGGTGCTCCAGCGCTTCACACAGGCCGGTGAGCTGCGGAATGGCGTGGTTGGCGAGCCGGCCATCCCGGCCTCGCGCGGACAGCAGGTCCGCCACTCGCTGGCCATGGGACTTCAGCCACTCCGCGGGCAGGGGCGCCCAGCCGCCGCCCTCCAGCGGCACCAGCCCAATCCCTTCTTCCCAGGCGCGCATGACCGCCGCCGCATCCACGGAGCGGGGCGACTCCCGGTCCTCGCCCTCCACCTGGAAGTCGAATGAGAAGCCCACGTGCGGCACGCCCTCGGTGCCAGCGCCCGTGTCCACCTTGAGCACCGGGCGCAGTTGCACGTTCGGGTTTGTCACCACCGCCGCGCCATCCCCCGTGAGGCCACCGCGCCAGCGCCGCAGCTTGTCGGCGAGTTGGACGGCTTCCTTCCCCTGCACCGTGACGCGCCGCCCGGGGGCCATGTTCAGCTCGTCGCGGAGCTGGTGGACGAGCATCTGCTCGGCGGCCTCGTCGCGCACGGGCGCGGCGCCCTTCAAGTACACCATGCGTCCGCTGTCGATGCGCACGGTAGGCGGCGAGCCATACACCAGCGTCGGTAGCACCGAGAGGCCCGCGTCGAGCTGGTTCAGCTCCAGGGAGATGCGAGGCTTCAGCGTGCGGTCGATGGGCGGCAGCCGCTGACTCCGCACGTCCACCGGCATGCGCCGCGCGATGTCCGGCAGCACCTTCCCCGTCAGGTCCCCCATCTGGTGGGGCGCGAAGGCGCGCTCATGTGGCAGCTTCTCCAACCAGGGCCCCGTGAGGCCCTGTTCCCCCAGGGGACAGAGCGTCCCGCTGCACAGCGCGAGGCCGGGGCTCACCACCTCCGTGACGCGCGGGTCCTTCTCCACCTTGAGCACCGTGTTCTCACCGCGGTCCTCCACGGTGACGCGGGGCATGAGGGGCTCGCTCGTCACCGACACCAATGCGCCGTCGAAGAGCACGGTGCGCGCGGGCTCCAGGACGCGCAGCAGCGCGTTGAGCCGCTCGGGTGGCAGCGCGCCCCGGGTGGGCTTCAGCAGCAGCTTGTCCGCGAGCAAATCGCACGGCTGCGTCTGGATGCGAGCGGCCTCCACCGGATTGGTGAGCAGCGAGGCCAGGCTGCGCGCCAGCAGTCGCGCGGTGTTGTCCGGGCGTACCACCAGCCGCTCCAACTGGAGCCCGCCGTCCACGCGCTTGAACCGGTACACCATGCGCTCTGGCTTGGGCGCGCCAGCCGAGGGGGCGCCGGGCCTGGCGACGGTGTTCGCGCCCGGGCGCGCGGCGGGGGCGGCCGGGCGCTGCGCGGGGGCTCGCCGCGCCGTGGAATGCTGATGGAGGACCAGCGCCGCGGCGACCACGTGCTCGCAGGGGTCCACCCGGCCGCGGCAGTCGCACTCCCAGATGGCTTCATCCAGGTAGAGCACCGTCTTCACGGGGGCGGGCCGGCTGGGCACGCGCACCCGAAGCACGGCCTCTTCCTCATCCACGGACTGCACCGAGACGGCGCCCGCGCGAGCGAGCCCCGTGCCGGCAGACCAGGTGTCCGGGCGCGCTTCCTCCCGGACGGCATCGAGCAGCTCCGCGGTCGCAGACATACGAGGCCTGCTTCCCTATCCCCATGCGGAGCCTCGTGCAACCCGGGCATCGTTCCGGGTGCGGCGGGGTGTCAGGGTGTGTCCCTTGCCATCAGGGCGCGGTGGTCGTGAGCGGAAAGTCCGCGCGCGCCCAGGCCGTCTCGAAAGCGGCGCGGGTGCGAGCCGCTTCCTCCTGACGTCCCTGCGCTTCGAGCGACTGCGTCAAGCCGAACAGGCCCCAGCCATTCTTCGGGTTGCGCCGCAGGTCCTCGCGGTAGACGGCCTCCGCTTCCTGGCTGCGCCCGGCCTCCAGCAGTGCGGCGCCCTGGTAGTGGCGCACCGGATAGAACCAGTCCGCGGGCTCGGCGTAGGAAAGCCGGTCCGCGGCGTCGACGGCTTGACGCCACAGCGTCAGGGCCTGGGGCCGGCCCTCGGCCTGGGCCACGCGGGCCTCCAACACGCGCACCGCGACGCCCAGCACGTCCTTCGCGGTGTTGAGGTTCGCGGCCATTGTCGGAGGCACGGTGCGGGCCAGTTGTCTCAGCTCGGCCAGCTCCGCGCGGGCTTGTGGCAACTGCCCCGTGGCCGCCAGCGCCATGCCGTGCGCGTGGAGCCAGAGGCCCGTCTGGACGGGGTACTTCGGGTTCGGGCGGGGCTCGGCCAGGAGGCGCTCCCAGTCCCCGAAGCGCACCATGGCGAACAGCGGCTGGGCCACGAAGAAGTCCATTCCCGGCATCATCGTGAGCAGCTCCGGCGGGAAGTGTTGCGCCGAGGCCCGGGCCGCCTCCAACGTCTCCTGCTTCCGCCCCTCCATGGACGCGGAGTACGCCAGGAAGCCGAAGTTGTGGGACGTGTACATGGGGTAGACGTGACCGAGCGGCTTCGCCTCCTTCTGGTAGGCTAGGTCCGCCGCCGCCGCCTTCCGATTGCTTTCCGAGGCATCCGCGTAGCGGCCCACGCGCTGGTAGATGTGGGCCGGCATGTGGACGATGTGCCCCGCCCTGGGCGCCAGCGTGCCCAGCCGGTCCGCGGAAGGCTCCGCCTTCTCCGGGTGTGGCGAGGCCTCCACCGCATGGATGTAATAGTGGTTCGCGCCCAGGTGGTTGGGGTCCCTGGCGAGCACGGACTCCAACGTGGCGACAATCTGCTCCGTGCCCGGGGCCGGCGCCCCATCCAGCGACCACAGCTTCCAGGGATTCCGGTCCATGAGGGCCTCGGCATGGAGCGTCTGCACGTCCAGGTCCTCTGGGTGGCGCGCGGCCACGCCCGCCATGGCGCTGGCATAGGCATCATTGAAGGGGGTCATCTTCTCCGGTGGCAGGGCCTCCGGGCCGGGATAGCGCTGGACGAGCGCGGCGATGAGGGACTGCTCCACTGGCGTCGTGCGGGGGGCGAGCCGCCGGGCGCGCTGGAGAGCGTCCCAGGCGGCGGGCGCATTCTCCGCCAGCATGGGCATGTTGTAGTTGGGGCCCAGCACCAGCGCGACGCCCCAGAAACACATGGCACAGGTGGGGTCCAGCTGCGTGGCTCGGGCGAACGAGCGTGCGGCCTCGTCGTGGTTGAAGCCATACGCCAGCCGCAGGCCCTGGTTGAAGAAGGCCTGGGCCTGGGGTGAGGCCGTGGTGACCTGGCGTTCGTGCGTCCCCAGCCCGTCGAGCAGCAACGCGCCGTCTGCCAGGGAATCCAGGGTCGGGGCCGAGTGCTCCGCGGCAGCGGCGGACGTGCCGGCGAGCGCCAGGGCCAACATCAAGACACAGGGCAGGGGGGCACGCATGGGGGACCTCCGCGGGGATGTGCTCTTTCCTCAAGCTGGGGACACGCCGACGCACCGCCTATGGGGTGACATGGCGCGTTGCCTACTCGAAGTGATGCTTGGCGAGCACATCACTCACCGCCTGCGGATGAGGGTTGGGAACGAGCCCGCGCCGTAGTAGATTCCCGCCCGGCGGAATCTCACTGCATCAGCGCGAGCGTCCGCTCAAGACCACCCATGCTCGAAAGGTGTTCGAGGGTTCCGCCCCAGGGCCGGATTCCTCGCTGCGCCGCTTTTTCATACCCCCTTCCGCGTAACGCCCAGGGAGATTCCGCCGTGCCTCACGACACCACGCTTATCGCCACCATCGCAGTTGGACTCGGACTGGCCTTCGTTGGTGGGTTCGTCGCACGCTGGCTGAAGCTGCCACCTTTGGTGGGCTATCTCCTGGCGGGCGTGGCCGTGGGGCCGTTCACGCCGGGCTTCGTCGCGGATGGGGGCCTTGCCGGTCAGTTGGCGGAGATTGGCGTCATCCTGCTGATGTTCGGCGTGGGGATTCACTTCTCCATCAAGGACCTGCTCGCCGTGCGCAATATCGCGGTGCCGGGCGCCGTCGTGCAGATCGCGGCGGCCACCGTGATGGGGACCGTGGTCTCGTACTGGTGGGGTTGGGGCCTGGGCGCGGGCCTGGTGTTCGGCCTCGCGCTGTCCACCGCCAGCACCGTGGTGCTGCTGCGCGCCTTGGAGGAGCGGGGCATCCTCGATTCGGTGAATGGCCGCATCGCGGTGGGTTGGCTGATTGTGGAGGACCTGGCGATGGTGCTCGCCCTGGTCCTCCTCCCCGCGCTGGGCAACGTCCTTGGCTCCGCCGACACGCAGACGTCCGCGACGGCGGCCACTGGAGACAGCCTCATCTGGACCCTGGCCCTCACGCTGGGGAAGGTCTGCCTCTTCGTGGCGCTGATGGTGGTCGCCGGCACGCGGCTGGTGCCCTGGATGCTGACCCAGGTGGCCAAGACGGGCTCCCGCGAGCTGTTCACGTTGTCGGTGCTGGCGGTGTCGCTGGGGATTGCGTTCGGGGCCGCCGCGCTCTTCGGCGTCTCCTTCGCGCTGGGCGCCTTCTTCGCGGGCGTGGTGGTCAGTGAGTCGGAGCTCAGCCACCGGGTGGCGGAGGATTCGCTGCCGCTCCAGGACGCGTTCGCGGTGCTGTTCTTCGTGTCGGTGGGAATGCTCTTCGACCCGATGGTGATGGTGAAGCAGCCGCTCCAGGTCCTCGCCGTGCTGGGCATCATCGTCCTGGGGAAGTCGCTGGCCGCCTTCTTCATCGTGTTGGCGTTCCGCTACCCGGTGAACACCGCCCTCACGGTGTCCGCGAGCCTGGCGCAGATTGGGGAGTTCTCGTTCATCCTGGTGGGACTGGGCGTCACGCTCGGGCTGCTGCCGAAAGAGGGGCAGAGCCTGGTGTTGTCGGGGGCCCTGCTGTCCATCACCCTCAACCCGCTCGTCTTCAAGACCATTGATCCACTGCTGGCGTGGCTGCGCCGGCACCCAAGGTTCGCCGCGCGCATGGACCCCGAGGAAGACGAACTGTCTGACCTGCCCATTGGGATGGGGGACGTGCAGCTGCGCGATCACGCGGTGTTGATTGGCTACGGGCGCGTGGGCGGCGTGATTGGCCAGAGCCTGACGGAGCGGAAGATTCCCTTCGTGGTCGTGGAGCAGAACCGCGAGTACGTGGAGCGCCTTCGTGAGGAGGGCGTGCCCGCCATCTATGGGGACGCCGCGGTGCCCGGCATCCTGGAGCACGCGCACCTGGATACGGCGTCCATCCTCATCGTCGCCACGCCGGACGCGTTACAGGCCCGCGCCATCGTGGAGCAGGTGAAGGGCGTGAATCCGTCCCTTCCCGCCGTGGTGCGTACGCATGGCGACGAGGAGCGGGACTACCTGGAGTCGCTTGGCGTGGACCGGGTGGTGATGGGCGAGCACGCGCTGGCACGGGGCATGTTGGACTATGTGCTGGAGCGGCTGGCCGCACTGAAGGCCCGGCCTCTGCTGCCGGCACCCGCGGACGCCGTGGTGCCTTGAGGCCCGCGGGAACTGGGGTGCTGTTCCCTCGCGAGACGTCGGGCGTGCAACCGCCTCGCCCGGCGTGTGGTCGCTGACCGCCAGCGGCTGCTATTGACAGTCCGTGCGGGCTGCTTTCACCATCGGTTTCATGGTGAACAGCGAGAGCCGATTGTCGGCCGCAAAGCGAATGCTTGCGGTCTTGGCGCTGGTCCTTTCGGCGTGTGGTGGAGACACGTCTCCGGAGCCAGATGGCGGTGTGACGCCGGATGCATCCATCCCCTCCGATGCTGGCGAACAGCCGGAGGATGGAGGCGCTGACGTCGATGCTGGCTCCGAGCCCGACGCGGGTGCCGAGCCCGATTCCGGGACGGAGGGTGATGCAGGGACAGAGCCCGATGCAGGGACGGAGCCCGATGCAGGGACGGAGTCCGATGCAGGGATGGAGTCCGATGCAGGGACGGAGTCCGATGCAGGGACGGAGTCCGATGCAGGGACGGAGTCCGATGCAGGGATGGAGTCCGATGCAGGAACGGAGCCCGATGCGGGCTCGCACGTCTGTGGTGACGGCGTGGTGCAGGCGTCGGAGCTGTGTGACGACGGCAATGCCGCGGCCGGCGATGGCTGCTCGGCCACGTGCCGCGACATTGAACCCGGGTGGGTCTGTCCGGTCGCGGGTGGGCGCTGTTCCGCGGCCATGTGTGGTGATGGCATCCTCGCTGGCGCCGAGGAGTGCGAGGACGGAAACGTCATCAATGGCGATGGCTGCGACTCCATGTGCCGGCTGGAAGATGGCTGGCACTGCCCCACGGTGGGCACGCCTTGCTCACGTACCGTCTGTGGTGACGGTCAGGTCCAGGGCACCGAGCAGTGCGACGACGGCAACCACGACTTTGGTGACCGCTGTCTCCCCGACTGCCGTCGCGAGCCGCGTTGCAGCGGCGGTGTCTGCGAGGACGTTTGTGGCGATGGAGTGATCCTGTCGGGCAACACGGAGGAGTGCGATGACGGAAACCTTCGTGCGAATGATGGCTGTTCGCCGGAGTGCAAACTCGAGCCGGGCTTCGCCTGCGTGAGCATCGAGGAGGAGCCGCCCCAGGAGGTTTCCCTCCCCATCGTCTACCGGGACTTCCGAGGGTACGACCTGCCGGCCGGGCAGGGGCTGACGCGTGGGCACGTCGACTTCCAGAACAAGAATGGCGTGGAGCGGGGCATCGTCCAGAGCACGCTCGGCGTGGATGGAAAGCCCGTCTACGCGAAGGAGGGGCAGCCCTCCACGACGACCCACGGCCGGACTGCGTTCGACCAGTGGTACCGCGACGTCCCTGGTGTGAACCGCGCCGTGGTCTCTTCGATGACCCTGGCGCATACGGGTAATGGCGCCTACCAGTTCGACGACCAGACCTTCTTCCCGCTGGATGGGCTGGGCTGGGTGGCGGCGGGATTCGAGCCGACGCGCCCCGATTTCGATTCGGCACCGCGCAACTTCCACTTCACCAGCGAGACGCGCGCCTGGTTCGAATACAAGGGCACGGAAGTGCTGTCGTTCCGCGGCGACGATGACGTGTGGGTGTTCATCAACGGCCGCCTGGCATTGGACCTGGGCGGTGTCCATGGCGCCGAGGCGGGGGCCGTCACGCTCTCCGCTCGGGCCGCGGAGCTGGGACTGGCGCCTGGCCGAATCTATGAGGTCGCCCTCTTCCAGGCCGAGCGCCACACGAGCGGGTCGTCCTATCGGCTCACGCTCAACAGCTTCAGCACGCGCCGCACGGAGTGCGTCCCGTTCTGCGGTAACGCGGTCATCGACGAGGGCGAGGCGTGTGATGACGGGCTGAACACCGGGGCCTACGGCGGGTGCACCGCCGCATGCCAGTTGGCGCCCCGCTGCGGCGACTCCGTCGTCCAGCAGTCTGAGGGTGAGGAGTGCGACGACGGCAACACCGCCAGCCGCGACGGGTGCAGCGCGACCTGCAAAGTGGAAGTGGGCTGAGTCGTCGTGACACGAAAAAGGCCGAGGCGCGGCAAGCGCCTCGGCCTGTGAGTCTCATCGCCGCCTCCGCCCGGACGGGGACGCGGCATCAGGGCTACATGTTGCGCCGGTACTGCCCGCCCACCTCGTACAGCGCGCGAGAGAGCTGGCCGAGCGTGCAGACCTTACAGGCGTCCATCAGCGCGGCGAAGATGTTGCCGTTGTCCAGCGCCGCGCGGCGCACGGCCTCCAGGGCCTTGGGCGCCGTCGCCTCGTTCCGCTTCCAGAAGGCATCGCGCGAGGTGATGGCGTAGTTCTTCTCCTCCGTCGTCGCGCGGATGACCTCGGGCGGCGTCACCGTCGGAGAGCCCTTGGGGTCCAGGAACGTATTCACCCCGATGATGGGCAGCGTCCCGTCGTGCTTCAGCGTCTCGTAGTAGAGGGACTCTTCCTGAATCTTGGAGCGCTGGTACATGCGCTCCATGGCGCCCAGCACGCCACCGCGCTCGGAGATGGCGCGGAACTCCGCCAGCACCGCCGCCTCCACCAAGTCGGTCAGCTCCTCGATGATGAACGCACCCTGGCTGGGGTTTTCGTTCTTGGAGAGGCCGAACTCCTTGTTGATGACCAGCTGGATGGCGAGCGCGCGGCGCACGCTCTCCTCGGTGGGCGTGGTGATGGCCTCGTCGTAGGCGTTGGTGTGCAACGAATTGCAGTTGTCGTTGAGCGCGAGCAACGCCTGCAGCGTGGTCCGGATGTCGTTGAAGGCAATCTCCTGCGCGTGCAGGCTCCGGCCAGACGTCTGGATGTGGTACTTCAGCTTCTGCGAGCGGTCATTGCCGCCGTACTTGTCCCGGATGGCCTTGGCCCAGATGCGGCGCGCCACGCGGCCCAGCACGGCGTACTCCGGGTCCATTCCGTTCGAGAAGAAGAACGAGAGGTTGGGCGCGAAGTCGTCGATGTCCATGCCCCGCGACAGGTAGTACTCGACGAAGGTGAAGCCGTTGGCCAGCGTGAAGGCCAGCTGGGAGATGGGGTTCGCCCCGGCTTCCGCGATGTGGTAGCCGGAAATCGACACCGAGTAGAAGTTCCGGACCTTCTGGTCGATGAAGTACTGCTGGATGTCGCCCATCACCCGCAGGGCGAACTCGGTGGAGAAGATGCAGGTGTTCTGCGCCTGGTCCTCCTTCAGGATGTCCGCCTGCACGGTGCCGCGCACCGACTGGAGCGTCTTCGCGCGGATGCGCTCGTAGACGTCGCGCGGGAGCACCTCGTCGCCGGACACGCCGAGCAGCAGCAGGCCCAGCCCGTCGTTGCCCTGCGGCAAGTCACCCTGGTAGCGGGGCCGCGGCAGGCCGCGCTCGCGGTAGAGGGCATCAATCTTCTTCTCGACCTCGTCGACCTTGCCGTTCTCGCGAATCCACTTCTCGCACTGCTGGTCCACCGCGGCGTTGAGGAAGAACCCGAGCAGCATCGGCGCGGGGCCGTTGATGGTCATGGACACGGACGTGGACGGGTCCGCCAGGTCGAAGCCGGAGTAGAGCTTCTTCGCGTCGTCCACGTTGGCGATGGACACGCCCGAGTTGCCCACCTTGCCGTAGATGTCCGGCCGGTGGTCCGGGTCCTCGCCGTACAGCGTCACCGAGTCGAAGGCCGTGGACAGGCGCTTGGCGGGCAGGCCCCGCGACACGTAGTGGAAGCGCTTGTTGGTGCGCTCCGGGCCGCCCTCGCCGGCGAACATGCGCGCGGGGTCCTCGCCCTCGCGCTTGAGCGGGAAGACGCCCGCGGTGAAGGGGAACGCTCCCGGGGCATTCTCCCGCAGCAGCCAGGTGAGGATGTCGCCCCAGTCTTCATAACGGGGGAGGGCAATCTTGGGGATGCGCAGGTGGGAGAGCGTCTCCGCGTACAGGTCCAGCTCGATGACCTTGTCGCGGACCTGGAACTGGTACTTGGACGCGGCGTACCGGCGCTTCGTCGCGGGCCACTCGGCCAGCAGCCGCCGGCAGTCGGCGTGGAGCCGCGACTCCAAATCCTTGTACAGCTCCACCAGCTCGCTCAGGTAGGCGGGCTCGCCCTCGACGTGCTCGGTGACCTGCACCGTGTCCGAAGGGCCCTTGGGCTCGACGATTTCCAGGCGCTTCTTGCCCACGTTGGTGCGCAGCGCCTCGATGGTGCCGTGGAGCTGGTACATGCGCCGGGCAATGGCGGCCTGGGCCTTCACGAAGCCGTCATAGGACTCACAGGCCTCGACGATTTCCGCCAGGTAGCGCGTGCGCTCGGGCGGGATGATCCACTTCTTCTCGCTCATCCCCGGCGTGAGCTCGAAGCCGGACTTGAGCGGCGCGCCCGTCTTCGCGGAGATGGTGTCCATGAGCGCCCGGTAGAGCTGGTTCATCCCCGGGTCGTTGAACTGCGAGGCGATGGTGCCGTACACGGGCACCGCGTCATCGGCGGTGGTGAAGGCGTTGTGGTTGCGCTTCCACTGCTTGCGCACGTCGCGCAGCGCGTCCAGCGAGCCGCGCTTGTCGAACTTGTTGATGGCGATGACGTCCGCGAAGTCGAGCATGTCGATCTTCTCGAGCTGCGTCGCCGCGCCGTACTCCGCCGTCATCACGTAGAGCGCCACGTCGGAGTGCTCGGTGATTTCGGTGTCGGACTGGCCGATGCCGGAGGTCTCCACCACGATGAGGTCGAAGCCGGCGGCCTTGCAGATTTCGATGGAGTCGCCCACGTGCTTGGACAGGGCGAGGTTGCTCTGGCGGGTGGCCATCGAGCGCATGTACACGCGCGGGTTGTCGATGGAGTTCATCCGGATGCGGTCGCCCAGGAGCGCGCCGCCGGACTTGCGCTTGGACGGGTCCACGGAGAGCACGGCGAGCGTCTTGTCGGGGAAGTCCGCCAGGAAGCGGCGCACCAGCTCATCCACGAGGCTGGACTTGCCCGCGCCGCCGGTGCCGGTGATGCCCAGGATGGGCACGCGCGGCCCCTTGGCCTGGATATGCGACATGGCCTCGCGCAGGGGCTCTCCCTGGGACGCGAAGTTCTCCGCGATGGTGATGAGCGGGGCAATCCGGGACGGCTCACGCATCGAGGGCGCATCGAGCAGGGGCGCGAAGTCCGCCGGCCGCTTCTCGAAGTCACACTGGGAGATGAGGTCGTCAATCATCCCCTGCAGGCCCATGGCCCGGCCGTCGTCCGGCGAGTAGATGCGCGTGACGCCGTAACGGTGGAGCTCTTCAATCTCCGACGGGAGGATGGTGCCGCCGCCGCCGCCAAAGACCTTGATGTTGGCCTTCCGCTCGCGCAGCAGGTCAATCATGTACTTGAAGAACTCGACGTGACCGCCCTGGTAGGAGGTGATTGCGATGCCCTGCACGTCCTCCTGGATGGCGCAGTCGACAATCTCAGCCACCGAGCGGTTGTGCCCCAGGTGGATGATTTCCGCGCCCGAGGCCTGCATGAGGCGGCGCATCACGTTGATGGCGGCGTCATGCCCGTCGAACAGGGAGGCGGCCGTCACGATGCGGACGTGGAAACGAGGCTTGTAGGGCTGGGGAACGGGTGTCTGCTGGACGTTTCGCACGGCGCGTACAGTAAGAGCGCCGTTTGCGTCGAGGCAAGGGATTGGAGCGTGACTGACCGCTCCTCGACGCGGGCTGTCAGGCCCTCGTTTCAGGGAGGAACGCGCCCAGCACCCGCAGTGCGGCCGACGTCGGTGTCGTACGCCCTTCGCGCACGTCCGCCTCCAGCGTGGGCACCAGTGCGGACACCTCGGGGTGCGCACGCAGGGCCGCCCGGAGGCCGTCCTGCACCATGGTCCACATCCACTGCACCTGCTGCGCCTTGCGGCGGCGCTCCATCGCGCCGGAGGCCGCGCTCCGCCCGAGCTGCGTGTCGACGGACGTCCACAGCTTCTCGATGCCGCTGCCCTCCAGGGCACTGCAGGTGGTGATTTCCGGCTCGGCGCCTGGCCGCATCAGGTGCAACGCGGCGCGTAGCTCGGAGCGGGCCCTTTCGGCGCGCGGCTTGTTGTCGCCGTCCGCCTTGTTGATGGCGAGCATGTCCGCCACCTCGAGGATGCCGCGCTTGATGCCCTGCAGTTCGTCCCCGGCGCCCGCCAGCATGAGCACCAGGTAGAAGTCCACCAGGTCGGCCACCACCGTCTCCGACTGGCCCACGCCCACCGTCTCCACCAGCACCACGTCGAAGCCCGCCGCTTCGCACAGGAGCAGCGTCTCGCGCGTCTTGCGCGCCACGCCGCCCAGGGTGCCGCTGGACGGGCTGGGGCGGATGTATGCGGCTTCCTCGCGCGACAGCCGCGCCATGCGCGTCTTGTCACCCAGGATGCTGCCGCCGGACACGGTGCTGGACGGGTCGATGGCCAGCACCGCCACGCGCTTGCCGGCGTTCACCAGGTGCATGCCCAGCGCGTCGATGAAGGTGCTCTTGCCCACGCCCGGCACGCCGCTGATGCCCACGCGCCGGCTGCCACCCGTGGCGGGGAGCAGCCGCGTGAGGACTTCCTGGGCGAGCACCGCGTGGCGCGGCAGCTCGCTCTCCACCAGGGTGATGGTGCGCGCGAGTATGGCGCGGTCGCCCGCGCGCACGCCGTCCACATACGCGTCCGCGGACAGCAGCTTCACGCCTCTTCCTCCAATGAAGCAGCCAGCTTGTCGAGCAGCTCGATGGCCGCCTTGGAGATGACCGTGCCGGGGCCGAAGATGGCCGCGGCGCCCGCGGCGCGAAGCGCGTCGTAGTCCTGCGCGGGGATGACGCCGCCCACGACGACCATGATGTCCTCGCGGCCCAGCGCCTTGAGGGCCTGCTTGAGCTGCGGCACCAGCGTCAGGTGGCCGGCGGCGAGCGAGCTGGCACCCACGACGTGCACGTCGTTCTCCACGGCCTGCCGCGCGGACTCCTCGGGCGTCTGGAACAGGGGGCCGATGTCCACGTCGAAGCCCAGGTCGGCGAACGCGGTGGCGATGACCTTCTGGCCGCGGTCATGCCCGTCCTGCCCCATCTTCGCGATGAGGATGCGCGGCCGGCGGCCGAAGCGCGCGAGGAACGCGTCCGCCTTCGCGCGCGCGTCGATGATGCCCGTGGCGTCCTTGCCCGCTTCGCTGGAATACACACCCGTCACGCTGCGCACCGTGGCCTCGTAGCGCCCGAACACCTTCTCGAGCGCGTCGCTGATTTCGCCCACCGTCGCCTTGGCGCGAGCCGCGTCGATGGCCAGCGCCAGCAGGTTGCCCTCGCCGCGCCGGCCCGCCTCGGTGAGTGCGTCCAGCTTGCGGCGGACGTCCTCCGCGTTGCGCTCCGCGCGCAGCTCGCGCAGGCGTGCAATCTGCGCCTCGCGCACCGCCGAGTTGTCCACCTTGAGAATCTCGATGGAGTCCTCGCGCTCGGGCGGGTACTTGTTCACGCCGATGATGGCCTGGCGGCCGGAGTCGATGCGCGCCTGGGTGCGCGCCGCCGCCTCCTCGATGCGCAGCTTGGGCAGGCCGGCCTCGATGGCCTTCGTCATGCCGCCCAGCGCTTCGACCTCCTGGATGTGGGCCCACGCCTTGCGCGCCAGCTCGTGCGTGAGGCGCTCCACGTAGTAGCTGCCACCCCACGGGTCGATGACGCGCGTGGTGCCGCTCTCCAACTGGAGGTAGAGCTGGGTGTTGCGGGCGATGCGCGCGCTGAAGTCCGTGGGCAGCGCGATGGCTTCGTCCAGCGAGTTGGTGTGCAGGCTCTGCGTGTGACCCTGGGTGGCGGCCATGGCCTCCACGCAGGTGCGCACGACGTTGTTGAAGACGTCCTGTGCGGTGAGGCTCCAGCCGGACGTCTGGCTGTGGGTGCGCAGCGCCAGGCTCTTGTCCGTCTTCGGGGAGAAGCCCTTGATGAGCTTCGCCCAGAGCAGGCGGGCGGCGCGCATCTTGGCCACTTCCATGAAGAAGTTCATGCCAATGGCCCAGAAGAAGGACAGGCGCGGCGCGAAGGCGTCCACACCCAGTCCCGCCGCGAGCCCGGCGCGCACGTACTCCACGCCATCCGCCAGCGTGTAGCCCAGCTCCAGGTCCTGCGTCGCCCCGGCTTCCTGCATGTGGTAGCCGCTGATGCTGATGCTGTTGAAGCGCGGCATCTTCTCCGCCGTGAAGCGGAAGATGTCGCCGATGATGCGCATCGAGGGACCGGGCGGGTAGATGTACGTGTTGCGGACCATGAACTCCTTGAGGATGTCGTTCTGGATGGTCCCGCTGAGCTGCTCGGGGCGCACGCCCTGCTCCTCGGCGGCGACCACGTAGAGCGCCAGCACCGGGAGCACGGCCCCGTTCATCGTCATGGACACGCTCATCTGGTCGAGCGGAATCCGGTCGAACAGGATGCGCATGTCCTTGATGGAGTCGATGGCCACGCCCGCCATGCCAACGTCACCCGCCACGCGGGGATGGTCGCTGTCGTAGCCCCGGTGCGTCGCGAGGTCGAAGGCGATGGACAGGCCCTTCTGCCCCGCCGCGAGGTTGCGGCGGTAGAAGGCGTTGGAGGCCTCGGCCGTGGAGAAGCCGGCGTACTGCCGCACCGTCCACGGCTGCTGCACGTACATGGTGGAGTAGGGGCCGCGCACGAAGGGCGGCAGGCCCGGCAGCGAGCCCAAATGCTCCACGCCCTCCATGTCCTCGCGCGTGTACACCGGCTTGACGGGGATGCCCTCGGGCGTGTCCCAGCGCTCGGCGTTGCGCGTGGCCTCGCCGGCCTGACGCAGTTGCTGGTCGCGCGCGGGCGCGGCGGAGTGCGTTTCGGGGGCGTCGAAGTCGATGCCCGAGAAGTCCGGTACGTGGGGGCGCATCAGGCCACTCCGAGCTGCTGGTGCAGTGAGGACAGGAGCGAGAACAAATCCGCTCCCGCGTAGAAGAAGACGTCCACGCCGGCCGCGCGGAAGGCGGCCTCGTGGTCACCGGGACGGCCCGCCACCGCCACCGCGCGCGCGCCCTTCGCCTTCAGCGCCGCCGTCAGCGCGGGCACCCATTCCGGATACAGCGCGTCCGGCCCGGAGATGACGGCCAGCGTCGCGCCCGACGCCGCGAAGCGGGCCGCCGCGTCGGCGACGTCCGCGAAGCCGTGCGCGTCCGCCGGCTCGAGACCGCCCGCGGCCAGGACGTTGGCCGTCCACGTGGAGCGGGTGGTGTGCTCGGCGACCGTGCCCAGGCTGGCCAGGAAGGCCTTCGGGCGCGCACCGTGCGCGGCGAGGTAGCGGTCGCTCGCGTCGCGCAGCGTCTCGAAGGACTCGGCCACGCGCACCGGGCGCAGTGGAAGGGGCCCCGACGTATCGGGCGCCGCGGACGCCGTGGCGCGGGACTGCCGCTGGACGGGCGTTTCACCCAGGTGGGGGAACTCACTCACGCCGACAATGGGCAGGCGGCGGGTGCGCACGGCCTTGTCGCGCGCCGTGCGCGTCTCCGCGAGCACGCGGGCCACGTCGCCGCTCGTGAGCGCCTGCTCCATGCCGCCCAGCGCCTCGATGCGCCGCAGCTCGGTCCATGCCGCGCGAGCGATGTCCTGCGTGAGCTGCTCCAGGTAGTAGCTGCCGCCCGCGGGGTCGGCGACGCGGTTGAGGCTCGACTCGTCGCGCAGGATGAGCTGCGTGTTGCGCGCCAGCCGGCGAGCGGACGCGTCGGGCGTGCCCAGGGCTTCGTCGAAGGGCGAGGTGCTGACGCTGTCCGCGCCGCCGACGACGGCCGCGAAGGACTCCGCGGTGGCGCGGAGGATGTTCACCCACGGGTCCCGCTGCGTCTTCGTGGTGCTCGCGGTGCGCGCGTGCAGCACCATGGCCTGGGCCTCCGGCGAGCCGCCACACGCCGCCACGGCCTTGGACCACAAGAGCCTCGCCGCGCGCAGCCGGGCAATCTCCGGGAAGAACTGTCCACCCACGGACACCGCGAACTGGATGGAGCGCGCCGCGACGTCGGGGGAGACGCCCGCGCGCTCCAAGCCACGCAGGTACGCCACGCCCGTGGCGATGGCCCAGGCCAGCTCGTGCACCGACGTGGCGCCCGCGTCCGCGTAGGCGCGCGTGGACACGAGCAACACCCGGAGGCCGGGCGCGGCTTCACGCAGCGAGGTGACCAGGGGCGCGGCCTGGGCCAGCGTCGCGTCCAGTCCCGCGGGCAGCGAGCCGGTGCGAGCCAGGATGCCGAGCGGATCCACGCCGAGGCTGCCCTTCAGCGCGGCGCGGGACACCCCCGTCTGCTCCGCGACGTGGAGCAGGTGGTGGGCGGAGGCGAGCGGGTCGGACTCGGGCTCCAGGTGGACGGGCGTCGTGTCCAGCGGCGCATGGGCGAGCAGCCGCCGCAGCGCCTCGGCATCCGGTACGCGAACGCCGTGCGTGTCGCCCAGGTGGAGCCACACGCCCCAGCCGCCCCGGTCCAGGTCCGTGCGGATGGCCTCGGCGGCCTGCGTCACGTCCGGCTCGCTGTACTCCTGGCACACCACCCATCCACCCTCGGTGAGGCCCAGGGCCTGGGTGCCGCGCACGTAGGGGGCCACGCCGGGCGGCTCGGGCGGCGCGACGGCGGCGTCCTGCTGCGTGTACAGCGGCTGGAGCGACAGGCCGCCTTCCAGCTGCGATTGGAGCGCGGTGAAGGGCTTGCCCTTCAAATCTCTGTCCACGAGCCGGCGCCAGTCTTCCACCGACGGGGCCGGGAACTCCGAGGCGATATGGAGAGGCTCTTGAGCCATGCTGCGTCCTCGCGGGATGGGAGTGGCACCGACCCATAGGCGCAATGGACCGGCGGGGCAATGGGCTTGGAGGGGCTGCCTCAGTCTTCCGACGGGACGTCCTGCCCCTTGAAGCCCCAGTCCTCCAGCACTTGGGCTTCATCCACTGCGTTCTTTGTCTTCTTGAAGCGGGCGCCGGACACTCCTTTCACCCGGCGCTCGCACGCGGCCCAGGTGGCGTGGCGCTTCACGGAGCCGCCCACCTGGCTCAGGTAGGAGTACGCCTTGGCGGAGGCCTCGCGCTGCTCCTTGGGCTTCTCTGGTGGCAGGGACATGTCCTCCGGCAGGTCATGCACCGCCACGCCGTAGTCCTGGAGCGGACCGGTGTAGAGCCGCGCGTCGCGCCCCTTCGAATAGGCGACGGCGATGGCGTCCACGCGCTCGTTGCCGGGAACGCCCACGTGGCCCCGGATGTAGAACCACGCCACGGCGGCGGCCTCGGCGGCGTGGTTCTCCTTGCGCTGCGCCAGCAACGCCATCAGCCGCTTCCAATAGAGGGTGTTGGCGACCTCGCCGCCCTCGGCCGTCTTCCACCCGCGCCGGCTCCAGCCGAACGCCCACTTGGTGGCGCCCTGAATCACATACGTGGAGTCCGTGTGGATGTGGATGGGGCCCGGCGCGCGCTCCAGGTGGCGCAGGGCCTTGCCCACGGCCGTCAGCTCCATCCGGTTGTTGGTGGTCTCCGGCTCATGGCCGCCCAGCTCCGTCACCAGCCCGTCGGGCGTGATGATGATGCTCCCCCAGCCACCCGGGCCAGGGTTTCCTGAACAGGCGCCATCTGCGAAGACAAGGGTCGGGCGGTGCTCCATGCCGGCACCCTATTCGGCGCGAAGTGCTCCCGCCAGGACGGCGGTGGCCGCGCGCTCAATGCACGGCACTCAGGGAGGGGCCCGGCCGGACGCGCGCGAAGGCGGCGCGAACGGCTTCTTCTGGCTGGGCGCCGTTCAGCAGCAGCACGGGCCCCTTGCCCGCGAGCCGCATGGCCGGGACGCCGCGGATGCCCAGGCGTTGGGCCTCTTCTTCGTCGGCGAGCACGCGCGCGGTGTACCGGTTCGCCTCCAGCGCGCGTGTCATGGACTCGCGATCCAGGCCCACGTCCTCCGCCAGGTCCGCCAGCACGCGCAGGTCTCCAATGTCCCGGCCGTCCTCGAAGAAGGCGCGGAAGAGGGCCTCATGGAACGGAGAGAAAGCCCCGGCGTCCTTCGCGAACTCGGCGGCTTCGAGCGCCAGCCGGCTCCTCGGCTGCACCGGCGGGGGCTTCATCGTCAAGCCCCGCTGCTCGGCCATCGGGTAGACGGCGCGGGCCCAGGCCGACCGCGGTAGCTCGCTCACCGGGGCAAGCGGCCGCGCGGGCGTCGGACGCAGCTCGAACGCGCGCCAGTGGATGTCGAGCTCCGTGCCCAGCCTGGCATGCAACTGCTTGAGGATGGGGAGCTCGAGGTAGCAGAAGGGGCAGACGTAATCGCTCCAGACGTCGAGGCGGACCGGCATGTCCGTTTGGGCCATGGGCGAGGCTCCTTGAAGTCCCCGGCAAGGGACATCCCCTCACGTTGGCCATCCCCGTGCGGGCATGGGCCGCGGTGGCGCCGGTCAACCTGGGGGCCGGCCGGCCGGGCGTGCCCGCCGTGCGGGGCCCTCGACGCGATGCGGCAGGGCCGGCCCTTGATGCTCACGAAGCGACGGGGGCTCAGGGTGTGACGGAGATGGGCGCGCTTATGCAACTGGATGGTCTCTGTCCGGCTGGCGGGCACTCCGCTTCACGAGGCCACCAGTTCCTTGACAAGGGATTCCATCAGCGTCGGCACGGTCCGGTGCCGCAGGTTGGGCGTGGCCTGGCCTGCCCAGAGCGACACGAGGTCCGTGCGGCCCGCCTTGACCGCCGCGGGCTTGAGCTTCGACAGAAACCAGCTCTGGATGGGAAAGGGCGCAAGCGCTGCCTGCTGAGAGGTCATCTCCTCTGTCCACCGATTGCGCATGCCTCGCGCCAGCCGGCCCGTGAAGGCCCGCGTCAAGGTGGTGTGCTTCGCGCGGTCGCTGAAGAGCAGGTCGCGGTGGGCATCCGTCGCCCCTGATTCCTCGCAGGCGAGGAACGCCGTTCCCAGTTGCGCGGCCTGGGCCCCCAGCGTGAGCGCGGCGCGGATGCCCCGGCCATCCGCGATGCCACCTGCCGCGATGACGGGCGCCTTCACCCGGTCGGCGACGAGCGGCGTGAGGGCCAGCGTTCCCATCAGCGAGTCCTCGGCGCGCGCGAGGAAGGAAGGACGGTGTCCGCCCGCCTCGAAGCCCGCGGCCACGATGAGGTCGACACCGGCCGCGTCCAGGGCCTCGGCTTCGGCCAGCGTGGTGGCCGCGCCGGAGGTGAGGATGCCCCTGCGCCGGCACTCCGCCAGGATTGAAGCGGAGGGCACGCCGAATACGAAGCTGAAGACCGGCGGCCGAGCTTCGAGCAGCGCCTCCACCTGGTCCTCGAAGCGATAGTGGAAGCGCTCGGGCATGGCCGGCTTCTCCACGCCGAGTTCGCGGTAGTACGGCTCGAAGAGGCGGTACACTCGGTCGAACGCCTCCAGGCTGAGCGCGTCCCCGCCCGCGTCATGGTCGGAGACCCAGAGGTTGAGCGCGAAGGGCTTGTCCGTCAGCGCCCGAATCCGGTCCGCAACGCGGCCAAGCTCCTCCGGGGGGAGCTGATAGGCCCCATAGGAGCCCAGTCCTCCCAGGTTGGATACCGCCGCCGCGAGGCGTTCGGTGGAGAGCCCGCCTCCGAAGGGGCCCTGGATGATGGGGTGGTGGATGCCCAGCTTCTGGAGGGCTTCGTTCGGTCGCTGCGGGCTCATCGCGGCTCCTTCGGTCGGGAATGGCGGAGGGATAACCGCGGGCACTGGACGGGGTGGGAGAAATGACACGCGGAAGCGGCCGGGATGTCCGGATGCGGGACTCTGATTCCCACTCCCGCGCAACCGGGCTTCTCGCTTCGTCCAGATGGCCTGTACGCCGGGGATGGCACGCGGCATGCTCGGGCGTCCTGGACATGACGATGACCCTTGGCCAGGACCTTCGCTTCGCGCTGCGCCGGCTTCGTGGCAGTCCCACCTTCACGCTGGTCGCGGTGGCCACGCTCGCGCTTGGGATTGGCGCCAACGTCTCCATCTTCAGCGTGGTGAATGCCGTGCTGCTGCGGCCGCTGCCCATGCACGACGACGCGAGTCTGGTGCGCGTGTACAGCCAGCGGATGCAGGGGCCGGGGCCCACCTCCGTGCTGGACTTCATGGACCTGCGGGAGCAGAGCCGCACGCTGAAGGGCCTGTCCGCGGTGGCGCCCGTGGCGATGACGCTGGCGGCGGACAGCGCGGACACCTCGCCGGAGAAGGTGCAGGCGGGGATGGTGACGGGCGACTTCTTCTCGATGCTGGGCGCTCGCGTGCAGTTGGGGCGCGCGCTTCATCCCGATGACGTCCGGCCCGGCGCTCCGAAGGTGGCGGTGATTTCCCATGCGCTGTGGCAGCGGCGCTTTGGCGGGAGCGCCGCCGTGCTGGGGCGCTCGGTGGACCTGGGCGCTCCGGAGCCGTGGATGGTGGTGGGGGTGATGGCGCCGGGCTTCGACTTCCCCGCACGCTCTGAGCTGTGGAGCCCGCTGCTCTGGGAAGAGGGCATGACGAAACCCGAGGGGCGCGGGGCGCACTGGCTGGAGGTGTACGGCCGGCTGGGCCCGGACGTGGCGCTGGCGTCCGCGCGCACCGAGTTCTCCGCCATCGCCCACCGTCTGGCGGAGCAGTACCCCCAGACGAACGAAGGCAAGGACGCGCGCGTGGAGCCGCTGCGCGACGTGCTGGTGGGCAACGTCCGTCCGTCGCTCCTGTTGATGCTGGGCGCGGTGGGGGTGGTGCTGCTCATCGCGTGCGCGAACCTCACGCACCTGCTCCTGGCGCGCGCGGCCTCGCGTGAGGGGGAAGTCTCCGTGCGCATCGCCCTGGGCGCGAGCCGTGGCCGCATCGCCCGCGAGCTGTTGGTGGAATGCGGCGTGCTCGCGGGTCTGGGCGCGGCCGTGGGGCTGCTGGTGGCGATGTGGGCGCTGGATGCGCTGGCCACGTGGGGGCCTCGGGACATTCCCCGCATCGAAGAGGTGTCGCTGGATGGTCCGGTGCTGACCTTCACCGCGGGACTGGCCGTGCTGACCACACTGCTGTTCGGGCTGGTGCCCGCGCTCCAGGCAGGGCGGCTGGATTTGGTGCGTGGATTGAAGCGAGTGGTCGGCGGCGGAGGTGGGAGCGCCCAGGGACACCGCACGCGCTCCGTGCTTGTCGTGGCGGAGACGGCGCTGGCGGTGTTGCTGCTGGTGTGCGCGGGGTTGTTGCTGCGCAGCTTCGTGCACCTGCAACGGGCCGAACCCGGCTTCGACCCCGGGGGTGTGCTGACGGTGAAGGTGGACCTGCCGCCGCTGCACTATGGCTTTGGCACCGCCGCGCCCGCCGCCTTCTACGACACGTTGCTTGAGCGGCTGCGGGCGCTGCCCGGCGTGGAGCAGGTCGGCGCCGTGAATGGGCTTCCATTGGATGGGGCCCGGTGGACTGTTCCCGTGAAGGACCCGCTGCGGCCTGTTCCGGAGGGGACGGAACCCTGGCAGGCCAGCGTGCGCATCGTGACGCCCGGGGCGCTGGAGGCCTTGCGCGTGAAGGTGTTGCAGGGCCGCGGAATCTCGGCGGCGGACCAGGGCGCGGGTGGGCGCGCCGTGCTGGTCAACGCAGCGGCGGCGCGCCGCTTCTGGCCTGGCGAAGAGCCGATGGGGCGCACGCTGGACACCGACATGGACTGGGGCAGCGGTGCCATGGGCGGACGCGTGGTGGGCGTGGTGGACGACATGGCGCTGGAAGGGCTTGGCGCGCCGTCCCTGCCGGAGGTGTACGTGCCTTACGTGCAGGCGCGGACCACGAGCATGGTGCTGCTGCTGCGGACAAAGGGGGCGCCGCTCGACCAAGCCCCCGCGGCTCGCGCTGAGATTCGTGCGTTGGATGCGAACCTGGCGCCAGGCAGTGTCCGCACGCTGGCCTCGGTGGTTGACCGCACGGTAGCGCCGCTGCGCTTCTACTTGCTGCTGGCGGGGGCCTTCGCGGCGGTGGCGATGGTGCTGTCGGCGGTGGGGCTCTATGGCGTCGTGGCCTATGCGGTGCTGCAGCGCACCCGCGAGCTGGGCATCCGCATGGCGCTGGGCGCGCGTCAGGCGCAGGTACTGGGCCTGGTGCTCGGTCGCTACCTGGGGTTGACGGCCTGTGGGCTCGTCATCGGACTGGGGCTGGCGGTGGCCACCAGCCGCGGCATCACGCACCTGCTGAGCAGCGTTCAGCCCACGGACTCACTGACGTACGTGGCCGTGGCGGCGGTGCTGTTGGCGGTGGCCGTCCTGGCGGTGCTGCTGCCCGCGCGCCGGGCCGCGCGAGTCTCCCCCGCGGTGGCGCTCCGGGCGGACTGAGCAGGCGTCCGGGGCCGCTGCGTTTCAACGGGGCACGGCGGTCATCGTCCCGCGAGGAGGGACGGACGACCTTGGGGGCGCGTTCCAGGGGGTGGGTCGCACCGTGGCACCGGCTGGCAACGCCGCGGGGCGTGGTCACGGTTGGCTTCGGAGGCGAGGCGCGCCTTCCTGGACGAAAGGGGTCGGTCATGAAGCTCAAGGTGATTGGGATGATCGCGGGTCTGGCGTGGGGGGGCGCGGCTCTGGCGCAGGGCTCGCAGGATCCGGCGATGCCGCCGGAACCCTCGACGCCACGGGAGCCATCAATGCCGCAGGACCCATCGATGCAGCATCCACCCAGCAGCGGCTCGGAGATGTCCGGCGGCATGGGCGGCAGCCAGATGCAGGGCCAGCAGGAGCTGAGCGGCTCCGTGGTGGCCATGCGGAAGGACAAGCTCTACATCAAGGACGAGAACGGAGCGGTTGTGCCAGTCGGCGTGAACCACTCCACGCAAATCGATGGGAAGACCATCGAGAAGCACCGGGACATCCACAGCCACCTCCGGCGTGAAATCAAGGAGGGGGACCAGGTCCGGACCAAGTTCAACGTGGAGAAGACGACCGAGAACATGGCGTCCTCCATCGAGAAAATGAGCAAGTAGTCCACGCCGCACGCGGGCGGCCGCGGTCTGGAGCGTGACGGTGCAGGTTCACCGCCGCCCCGGCCGCGGCTTCCGCCGTTCCCGGATGCCTGTTGGAGGCGAGGTCCCGCGCCTATGCTGCCGCCGGTCGCGGAGCACGGGCTGGGAGCGCGCAAGCAGAAGATACGGGTGGGCATCATCGGGGCGAGCTCGACTGGCGGTTGGGCGCTGTTCGGACACCTGCCCGCGCTCAAGATGTTGCCGCAGTACGTGGTGACGGCGGTCTGCGCGACGAATCAGGAGCACGCGGACGAGGTGGCCCGCCGCCACGGTGTTCCCCATGCGTTCAACCGGCCCAAGGCCCTGGTGACCCATCCGGAGGTGGACCTGGTGGTCGTCTCCGTGAAGGCGCCCGAGCACGACGCGCTGGTGCGCGCGGCCATCGCCGCGCAGAAGGACGTGTTCTGCGAGTGGCCGCTGGGGACGTCGACGGCCCAGGCCGCCGCGCTCACGAAGCTGGCGGAAGCGGCGAAGGTCCGCACCGTCATTGGACTCCAGCGCCGGCTCTCGCCGGGCGTGCGCTACCTCAGGGATCTGTTGGATGAAGGCTATGTGGAAACCCTGCGCTCGGTGCCGCTGCATGCAGCCAGTCCGATGTATGCGGCGTTCGCGCGTGACGTGGTGGAAGGGACTCGGCTGGCGCCCGACTTCAGCGAGGCGCTGAAGCTGCATCGCCTGCTCGACGCGATTGAGAAGGCGACGGCGACGGGTCGGCGCCAGACGTGGACAGAGCCGCTCTAGTGCGTCCGGGCTGCTTCCACTTCGATGAGCCCGGCCAGAATCGTTCGGTGGCAGACCTGTTCGAGGATGCAGTCCTTTGAACAGAGGAGGGTCACCGTTTCGCCCTGCCGCACTCGATTGGCGAGCGCGGTGATGGCTTCTTGCTGCGACGCCATCTCCTGGAGGTACCGCTCGCGGTAGGCATCCAGGGTGATGGGCGTGCGGCCCTTTCCATAGAAGGCGTCGAAGAGCTCCGGGCTGGGCGCCAGGTTGCTTAGCCACGCGTCCCACGTCTCCTTGGCCTTGGGCAGACCTCGCGGCCGGTAACGGCAGACGAGGACGCGGAAGCCGTCATCTGGCTCGGAAGGCACACACCAACGTTTGGTTTTGAGCGGCATCGCTGGGCAACCCTGAACCGGAGGGACGGTATTCCATCCGCGGTGGACCGGATTTCTTACCGGGACGGAGAGGGCTCTGGCCCCGTTGGCCCGGGGTGATGTCTCCAAGTGCTTGGAAATGCTGGCCTTGGGCCTTGGAACGGCGGCGGCACGCGCCCTGCTATGGGGTGATGCAGCAGCGTGACGGGGCAGTCAGGGCGGCGGGTAGGACGGGCGGCGGGTAGGACGGGGCGGTACGGGCGGCGGGCAGGACGGGGCGGTACGGGCGGCGGGTAGGACGGGGCGGTACGGGCAGCGGGTAGGACGGGGCAGTACGGGCGGCGGGTAGGACGGGGCGGTACGGGCGGCGGGCAGGACGGGGCAGCACGGGCGGCGGGTAGGACGGGGCAGCACGGCAGGACGGGGCGGTACGGGCAACACGCAGCACGGGCGGCGGGTAGGACGGGGCGGTACGGGCAGTACGCAGCACAGGCAGCAGGTAGGACGCGTCGGTAAGGGCAGCACACAGGACGAAGCAGCACGCAACACCAGTCAACGCACGAACGGGCTGACCCAGGCATCACCTCTCAGCAGCCGGTCGCGCTGACACAGGCAGCAGAGCATCACCGGTCAGCAGTCAGTCACGCTGGCACAGGCAGCACAACATCACCGGTCACCGGTCAGTCGCACTGACACCGTCAGCACGCGATGACGCTGAAGAAGCATCGCAGGTCGGCGGGATGGTCGGGCGTGGCGTAGGAGAACGGGGCATTGCAGCCCGTTCAGTCGGACGGCTCGGGTGTGTGGGATGGGCGAGTGGGAGCCGGTCCTCAGCGGAAGAGTTCATTCGCGAGGACCGGTTCGACTCAACAGCGCTCAGAGATTGAAGCCGACGTTACCGACAGAGATGCTCGGCCCGAAGATGAAGGACCATTTACTCGACGGAACGACCGGGTCCAGCGAGGGGTCTCCTCCCGTACGGCGCCGGATGTCTCCGCGGAACTCGTAGGCCAGCCACGCCTGCGCACCCACGGCAGCGCCCGGTCCAATCGGAACGCGCAGACCCAGGCCCAAGACGACCGCGAGCGTCGGCGGGAATTGGATGTCACCCGACTGCGGCACGAGCCCCAGTCCCATCAAACCCGCTTCGATTCCCAGCAGCCGTTCCTGGCCTTCGTTGTTCAGCAAAGCCAGTCGCGACACGACACCGAAGTTGATGGCGAGCTGCCCGGTGGGCTCGGTGGCGCGGTAGAGGCCCGCGGGAATGGCGGCCGTCGTGTAGAGCCGGAAGAGGCCACCGGTGACGATGGCCGTCCACTGCGCGGAAGGCAGGCCCGTGCGGTCCGTCGTGCTCAATGCATAGCGGGACTCGTCCGCCACGTGGGAGACCTGGACGGTGATGCGGTCGTACTGCCCCAGGTTGCCCGGGACGGGGATGTCGCGCTGCTCTCCCTGCGGACGCAGGAACATCCGCTGCTCGACGCCGCTCTCCCCGCGCACCGAGCCATCCGGCTTCGTGACGCTGATGCGGAGCAGGACCTCCTGGTTCCCATCCTCCGGCTTCAATCGCTGACGGTGCACGATGACGCGACAGGTGTTGCGCATCTCGTAGGGAATCCGGTGGGGGCGGCTGGGCTCCAGTTGCTGGTCCTTGCCGTCCTTGTCCGCGCAGACGAACTCCACCAGGTTCTCGATGCGAGCGGGCACGCTGGCTTCGCGCACCACGCGTTGGAAGCGCTCATCCACCATCACCAGGTCGGTGGTGGCCAGCTCCGCGGGCAGCGTGGGAAGCCGGTAGCCGAAGCGCAGCGCCACGAAGGCGCCCGGCGCCGCCTCGCCCTGGATAAGGGTGACGGACTCCCGCGTCGTGACGCTGTAGGCGCCAGGCAAGGGCTCCAGCACGAAGCGCCCCAGGCCCGCGTTGGACGCCATGCTCACCACGGCGGGCCGGTTGGTCGGGATGAAATCGATGGAGCCATGCCCGGGCAGCGCCAGGCTGGCCCGGGGCACGGGCAGGGGCAGCGTCTTCGCCGTCTCCGAGGCCACCACCGTTCCATCCTGCCGCGACGTCAGCGCGGTGATGGTCACCTGCTGGTCGGACGTGCCGCCCGTGCGCAGCAGGACATAGGTGCCCTCCGCCAGCTTCACCACGCGCTCCACGCGGACTCGCAGGCCGTTGACGGTCCACACCAGGGTGCGCGGGTCATGGGCGCAGACTGGATCCAACCGGACCACGAGCGCGGAGTTCTCCGCGCCGCGCAGCACCGAGCCCTCCACTGCCGTGAGGGGACACGCCAGCACGGACAGCGTGGTGGTGATGACCTGGTCGAGCACATCGCCGCGCGAGAAGTAGACACGCGGCACCAGCCGCGCGCGCAGCGTCACCGTGGCATCCACGCCCGGGACGTTGCGCACGGAGATGAAGCCTTCGTCTGGCTCGCAGCGGGCGATGCCGCAGTCGGCGGTGGCAATCGCCTCGGAGTGGCTGACGGGGACGCTGCCCGGCCCCTTCGACACGTCGATGCCGTTGGAGAGCACCAGGGGCTCGGTGAGGATGGTGCGGCCGGGGCGGATGCGGAGCGATTCGGGGTCCACCAGGTTCCCGAGGGCGTCGTAGGTCTTCACGTCTGGCCCGATGCGGCCGTACGGCGGAATCCAGTACAGCGATGTGTCCGTGGGCAGGCCCTGCGGCACGGGCACCGCGCAGTCCGCGAGTCCCCGGGGCTTGGAGGGGGACAGACAGATGTCCTGCCCCTCCATGGCGGGGCGCTCCGGCTCGCCGCGCGGCTTGCCCGACCACGCGACGCCCACGTTCAACAGCCCCACGCCGCGCAGCTCCAGGCGGCCTTCGTCCGGATAGAAGGAGGTCCCTGAGAAGTCGATGCGCGGCAACGGCCCGGTGGCAATCACCGTGACAATTCGCTCACTGGTCGCGCACTGCGCCGGGGTGTCGGCGACCTTGAGGTCCTGCGTGCGCGTGTTGTCGTCCGGCCTGGCGGGCGGATGCACGGAGCGACCATCCGGGCCCAGGCTCCAGCCGTTGCGGACCGGCCCGCAGACGACACCCTGGGCCAGCACTTCCACGGGGCGGCCACCCTCCGGCACTTGCACGACGGGAGCGGCGGCGGCGAGCCCCGCGGCCAGCAGCGAGGCGAGAACGAGGAGGCGGACAGGGGGGGGCATCACTTCGCTAAAGAGCGAAGGATGCCGCCACGGTCAAGCTCGATTGCCCGGCGATATCAGGCGGCGGGCTGCGCCTCGATGCCCAACGCCTCATGCGCGAAACGAAACATTCGTTCATTGAGCTTTCCGAGAAATTCAAGCGGGTGCCGACCGGAGCGGTCCGCCGCGTCCTCCATTTTCTCCCTGCACCGCAGGTCGGCGCAGAGGTTCACCCCCACGCGACGCTTGTTGTCCACCGCTGTGGTGAGCAGGCACACCTCGTGAGCCGAGCCGTAGCTGTGGCACCACTCGCACATGCGGGTGACGGGCTCGCCGCCCAGGGAGTCCCGGCGGAAGATGATGCCAATGGGCTTGCGGCTGCCCGGCGCGGAGAAGATGAGGTACACGCGCGCGCCGGACGTCTCCGTCCAGGCGAGGTAGTCACGCACGAAGAGCGGGAAGGTGATGCCCGGGGGCATCTCGATGACGCGGCGGTCTCTGGGGCGGAAGGATTCGATGAGCGCCCGGTCGTTTTCGAATCGGAACACGGCTGCTCCTTGGAGAACATCTGCCCCTAACAGTGGGGTATGTCCGTTTCCACCGGAACCCACCAGCAAGGCGGGCGCTCGCCCGGTGCGGCATGTGCTCGGCGCGCTGCGCTACCTGGACGGCCGGGCGCTGGCGGCGGTTCTGCACACGTGGCCATTCCCCGCCGCCACGCGCCGGGATAGACATGCCGTGCCGGGCGGTGGTGGGCACCGCCCCTTGAAATCCTTTGGAGGCATCGTGAACTCGCCCCTTGTGCTCGACGCGGTGGAAGTCCTGTTCGCCTCGAGGGCGCAGGCCGCCTAGCCGGCCGCGAAGCTCTGTCACAGCGCGGCCGTGCGCTCCTCGGGGAGCCCTGAAGAACCAGGTGCGCCATTGGCACCGCTCTGTCCGGAGTCCTTCCAACCATGTCGCTTGAAACCCTCGGCTGGGGTCCAGCCTTCGAACACGCATTCTCCACGCTCGTCTCGCAGTCTCCGCTGTCCCTCGTCCCTGGCCGCGTCGTGCGCCAGCATCGAGGGTTGCTCACGGTCCAGACGGACACGCGCACCCTGTTGGCGCGCACCGCGGGCCGGCTTCTCCATCAAGCCCCCGGCGTCGAGTCCCTGCCCACCATCGGCGATTGGGTGGCGCTCCAGCTCCCCGATGGGGACGGCGAGGCGCTGCTCCACGCGGTGCTGCCTCGCGCCAGTGTGCTCGCCCGGCGCGAGGCGGGCAGTGAGCGCGACGGGCAGCTCATCGCCGCCAACCTGGATGTCGTGTTCCTCGTCGCGGGACTGGACGGCAACTTCAATCCCCGCCGCATCGAACGGGCATTGGCGCTGGCGTGGACCAGCGGCGCCGCGCCCGTGGTGGTGCTCACCAAGGCGGACCTGCGCCCGGACGCGGACTCACTCGTGGCCGAGGTGGAGGAGCTGGCTCCAGGCGTACCCGTGTTCGCGCTGAGCTCCTGGACGGGGGAGGGCATCGAGGCCCTTCGCGCGCAGCTTCAGGCCGGGAAGACGGGGGCGTTGCTCGGCTCCTCCGGTGTCGGCAAGTCCACGCTGGTCAACCGGCTCCTGGGCGAGGCGCGGCTGGTCACCCAGGCGGTCCGCGCCGAGGACGACAAGGGCCGTCACACCACCACGCACCGCGAGCTGTTCGTGCTCCCGGGCGGCGGACTGCTCATCGACGGACCCGGCATGCGCGAGCTGGGGCTGTGGGGCGAGGATGACGGCATCGGCCAGACGTTCACCGACATCCTCGAGCTGGCCGCCGGCTGCCGCTTCACGGACTGCCAGCACCAGCGAGAACCCGGGTGCGCGGTGCGCGCGGCCGTGTCGTCGGGGGCCCTGCCCGAGGCGCGGCTCGCCAGCTACGAGCGGCTGCGGCGCGAGCAGGCCTTCCAGGCCCGTCAGCGCACCGCGACCGCGGAGCACGACAACCGGCGCCACGAGCGCGGACGGGCCTTGATCGTCAGGGATGCCTTGCGCTCCAAGCGCCGGCGGGACTGAGGCGCCCGTCCCTGGGGGGGGCGGGTGGAGTGACCGCCTTCTGACTGCCCGGCCGCTTCACCGGCGGCCGGGCCCCGTGGCACGCGCGCGCCGTGTCTATACTCCGCGCCCATCATGAAGAAGGACTCGCTCAAGGCTCGCCTGCGTCGCACGTTGCGGTGGGACCTCTGGATGACGCTGGGCCCCGCGCTCGTCATCGTCAGCATCGCGTTCGCCGTCACGTTCTACTTCGTCAAACCCGCGCCGCCGAAGAAGCTCGTCATCGCCGCGGCCGGGGACGAGGGCGGCTTCCGGTACTTCGCGCGCAAGTATCAGGAGATTCTCGCGAAGCACGGCGTCACGGTGGAGATTCGTCCCACGGACGGCTCGCTCACCAGCATCAAACTGCTGGAGGACGAGCACTCGGGCGTGGACGTGGCTTTCGTCCAGAGCGGGACGTCCGACGCCACCAAGGCGCCGCGCGTCGTGTCCCTGGGAAGCCTGTCCTACGTGCCGTTGTGGGTCTTCTACCGGGGGCCCACCATCGACGACCTGAACGCCCTGCAGGGCAAGCGCATCGTCGTGGGCCCCGAGGAGAGTGGCACGCGCGCCCTGTCCATGAAGTTGCTGGAGGCCAACGGCGTGGGCGCCGCGCCCACGGAGCTCTTGAGCCTGGGGCGCGACGAGGCCATCGAGCAGCTCAAGCAGGGCAAGGTCGATGCTGTCTTCATCGTGTCCCCAGCGGAGTCACCGCCCGTCCAACGGCTCGCGCGGGTGCCGGACATCAATCTCCTCAGCTTCTCGCGGGGCGAGGCCTACGTGCGCCGCTACCCCTATCTGTCCCGGCACGTGCTGCCGCGAGGCGTGCTCGACCTGGCCGCGGACGTGCCGGACCATGACGTGGTGATGTTGGCGCCCACCGCGAACCTGGTCGCCACCGATGCGCTCCACCCGGCGCTGGCCTACCTCTTGATGCGCGCGGCCAGCGAGGTCCACGGCAAGGCCGGCATCCTGGACCGCACAGGCGAATTCCCGGCGGCGCTCGAGGCGGGCTTTCCGTTCAGCAGCGAGGCGCGCCGCTACTACGAGTCCGGCGTTCCGCTCCTGCACCGCTATCTGCCGTTCTGGGCCGCCAGCCTGGTGGACCGGCTCTGGGTGATGTTGGTGCCCTTCATCGCCGTCCTGGTGCCCCTGGGCCGGGTGGCGCCGGCGCTGTACCAGTGGCGCGTGCGCTCGCGCATCTTCCGCTGGTACGCGCGGCTGAAGGAAATCGAGCTCCAGCTCGAGGAGGGTCCTGGCCGGGAGATGCTGGAGGAGATGCTGCGGCGGCTCGACGAGGCCGAGCGCGAGGTGAACCGCATCCCCATGCCCCTGGCCTACGCGGAGAACCTCTACTTCTTCCGGGAGCACGTCGACGTCGTCCGCCGCCGCCTCACCCGGCGCATCGCCGAGTCCGGCGAGCCCTCGTCCGAGGTGCTCACGGCCCAGGAGAAGACCGCGTAGCCGCCGCGGCCACAGGGCGCTTCCGGGGCCCGCTCGGAAGCGCCACGAGGCCGTGTGTCAGTGCGCGAGCGCGTGCAGCAGGTTGACGTAGCTGTCGGACCAGACGCGCCGGTCCTTCAGCTCGGGTGGCGTGTCCACCGGCTGGAAGGGCAGCTCCTGGGTGAGGCGGGCCACGACGTCGCTGTTGGCGCTCATGGCGAACCAGACGCTGGGTGAGCGGCCCGACGCCAGCTCCTCGGCGGTGAGGCGCTCCGTCTGATTCACGAGCCCTTGGACCCGCAGCTCCGTGCTCAAGCGGGTCAGCACGGGGACCAGGTCGAAGAGCCGGCTGGAGACGTGGAACAGCAGGAGCCCCTCCGGCGCGAGCTTCCGGAGATAGAGGCTCAGCGCCTCCCGGGTCAGCAGGTGCGTGGGGACGAAGTCGCTGGAGAACGCATCGAGGACGATGACGTCGTACCCGTCGTCCTCGGCTTCCTCCATGCGAAGGCGCGCGTCCCCCGCGAGGACACGGAGCTCCGCCTGGCTGGAGCCGAGCATGCTGAAGTGCTGGCGCGCGAGCCGCTCCACCTCCGGGTCCAGTTCGTAGAAGTCCCAACGCTCGCCGGGGCGGCCATACGCGGCGAGGCTGCCGATGCCGAGCCCCACGACGGCCACGCGCTCACGCACAATCCGTTCCGAGGCCAGCACCCGGCCCACCGCGGAGCCGCGGTGGTAGTAGGAGAGGGGCTCTCCTCGCTCGTCCGGGTGGAGGTTCTCCACGCCGTGGACGGTGCTTCCGTGCTGGAACAGCCTCAGGCCCTCCGCGTCCTTGACCGTGTAGAGGCCGTAGAAGGTGCGCGAGCCTTCGATGCGCCCGCGCGCGAGCATCCACCCGGAGAGCACCAGGACCGCGACGACGAACAGGGCGGCTCCGCTCGATACGTAAGGCGCCAGCTTCGGGACGGGCAGCCCCTGGCCCCGGCGCATCATGTCCCGCGCCGCCAGTCCTCCCAGCAGGAGCAGGCCGGTGATGCCGTGGTCCAGGTACGGGAGCGCCAGCGAGCCCAGCGTCAGGGGAACGACCAGGGCCAGCAGCAACGTGCCCACCAGACCGCCCAGCGAGACGTGCAGATAGAACGAACCCAGCAGGCGCGGGTCCGACGGGCGGCACCACACGAGGTTGCCATGCATCAGCAGGCAGCCCACCCAAAGCACCGCGCTGTGCAGCACCAGGGACGGGAGCGACGTCTGCGCGCGTGCCAGCGCGAAGAGCGCCGCGCCCGCCGCGACGGCGAGGCTTCCCAGCGCGAGCCGGTTCAATCCGGTGGGCGTGGGGGGCCGCTTCGAGAAGCAGACGATGAGCGTGAGCAGGTACAGCGAGAGGGGGAGGATCCACAGCAGCGGGATGGAGGCATCCAGCGTGAGGACGTTGGTGACCGCGAGCAGCAGCGCATTGGCGCTCGCGGACAGCAGCAGCCAGGTGATGCGTGAGGCGCGCGGCGCGCGGGGCACCGGCTCGGTCCGGGCCGCTGGCTCGGACGTCGTGCTCCCACCGGCAAGCGCCGGCCGCACGCGTTGGATGCAGAGCAGCGCGAAGACGACGAACGCGCCGTAGCCCGCGTACCAGACAGCCAACTGCTCCTGGAGGTCGAGCGACGGCTCCACCAGGAAGGGGAAGGTGAGCAGCGCCGTGAGTGCGCCCGCGTTGGACGTCCCGTAGAGGAAGAACGGGTCACCCCGGGAGGGATGCTCCGTGCGGGTGAACCAGCCCTGGGCGACGACGCTCGTCGTCGAAAGGGCGAGGAACGGCAGCCCCAGCGACAGCGTCAGCGTGAGCAGGATGGCCGCCACGGGATGCAATTCGAAGAGGTGCAGCCGGAACGGGAAGACGACGACCGCCAGCAGCACGAAGCCCAGGTGGGCCCAGCGGTAGCGGCCCTGGTGCGCGGCCACCGCGACGCGGCTCGAGTAGAAGTAACCGAGCATCAGCACCGCCTGGTAGAACACCAGGCACGTCGTCCAGATGGCCGCGCTGCTTCCGTACGAGGGCAGCAGCAGCCGCGCGAGGATGAGCTCCACCTGGAAGAGCAGGAAGGAGCCGAGGAAGACCCAGAGGTGGAACAGCGTCCCTGTGAAGGCGTGGGTCGAGGGCTTCGGGGCGGGAAGGTCGGTCGTCATCCTGGGAGCAACTCGCGAAGGCCCATACGCAGCGTGTGTGTGTGGCCGTGTGGGCGGAGCATCGCTCCAGGCGGCCCGAAAAAAAACGCAGGGGTGGCCTCAAGGTTTTCGGCGCCGTGCGTTTTGAATTTCGAAGTGGGGATGGGGAGGAAGCAAGCCCGGGGGGGCTGTTGCTTCCAGAGGGGGAGGGCGCGCCGGAGTCGGGCCGCGCAGTCATTGGGAGCACGTCGAGGGGGCGTGCTCCCAATGTTTTTTCTGGAGCTCTCGTCTGAGTGGCTCACGCGGCGGGGAGTGCGTCGGGGGGCGCGCTCCCCGCTGTGTTTTTTCAGGGGACTGCTTCGGCCGGGCCCGGTTTCCCGGGCCTCGGCTGTGCCCACCGGACTACTCGGCGTTGGACGAGGGCATGACCTTGATGGGCTGCCCGTCGTCGCCCGTCACCGTCGTACCTTCGGTCTTCTGCTGCGCCGCCGTGGGCGTACCCACCGCGAAGCTGAACACCCTGGACAGGTGCGTGCCCCGGAAATCACCCGTGACGGTGACGACGAGGTGAGACTGCCCTTCACCTGGAGTGAAGCTCACGTCGAACTCGGACACGGCATCCTGGGTGAAGTTGCCACCCGACACGGGGGTGGTGGCGCTCTTCACTTCCAGGCCGTCCACGCCGGAGAGGCTGACCTTGACGTCGGTCGCCGGCGCATCGAAGCGCAGGGAGACGCGGGCCTGGTTCTCACCCAGCTTCGCGTCCACCTTCACCGGCGCGCCGACCTTCGTGGTGTCCGAGCTGTCGCTGGGCGTGGGGTTCGACTTCGACGGGGAGGTGCAGGCCATCTGCGCCGTGAGCGCGAGGAGGCTGGACAGGGCTGCGATTGCCTTGAGGTTCATGTGCGCTCCGGACTCACTGGCTGGTGATGGAGAGGGTGGGGAAGGGACGGTAGTTGCCGGCCGTCTCATTGAAGCCGTACACGACGACGACGTACCGCGCGTCCGCCTGGGTCGGGATGCTGACCGTCTCCGTACCGGTGTAGCCGATGTCGGACTCCGCCAGGCTCCGGCCCTGCCCGTAGACTTCGATGCCGACGTCCTCCGTCGCGTGGTTCGCGCTGATGGTCATGTTCCGGCCCGTGCCGGTGAAGACGTAGTACTGGTTCTGCTCGCGCTTGTTGTAGTCGCGCCCGCCCACCAGCGGCACTTCGGTGGTGTACGGGATGCCCGGCACGTTGGTGTAGATGGCGCGCAACTGCGTGTCCCCATCACCGAAGTCCGAGCTGATGGACCCGATGTTGTAGTGGGCCAGCAGCAGGTACACGTCCGCGGTGCTGACGCCGGGCTGGGCGATGAATCCGTTGATGAACGAGCCGACGGTGGTCAGCGCGGGCGTCGACTTCTGCGGGCCCACGAGCACGTCGTAGAAGATGCCCAGGTTGTACGACACCATGTCGTACGATTCGTTGGTGCCGGAGTCGAACAAGTCATAGAGCAGCCGGAAGACGCTCATCTCGGAGAAGGCGCCCTTCTTCGGGTCGTCGGGGCGGGCCGTGGGCTCGCTCTCCGCGTCGAAGCCGAAGGCGACCAGCGTCGAGGCGTCCCAGTATGTGTCGGCGTAGATGGGCTCCGGCAGCAAGATGCTGGCGAGCGCGTTGCCGTAGCCCTCGCCGAAGGCGAGGCGCGGGTCCAGGATGTCACCGCTGGAGTGCGGACCGCCCGGGCTATCCGCTCGCGACAGGTTGGCCTCGAAGTAGTGCCCCCACTCGTGGACGATGACGTGGGCGTCGAACTCGTCGGTGTCCACGCCGTCCCGGCCGAGCACGTAGATTTCGTTCTCCGTGAAGGAGAAGTGCGACGTGCCGATGCGGCCCTGCGGCTTGCTGCCCGGCTGGGGCATGTTGTTCGGGCTCCAGTTCACCTTCAGCAGCGGGAAGTTGACCGGTCGCACGTCCATGAAAGCCCGCGACGCGGTGTACATGCTGTCGAGGATGGCGAAGGGTGCCGCGGTGCGCCGGCTGGCCGTGTAGTTGGTGCCCGCCCAGCCGTGGCTCGCGTGCAAGTCCTTGGTCGTCACCGTCGCGGTGATGTTGTCACCCACCGCCCAGATGGCGTTGTTGTCGGTGTTGTCCTCAATCTGGATTTCCGGCTCGGTCGTCTTGGCGAGCGCGACCACCGACAGCGCCCCGCTGCCGGAAGGGGTGTACGTGAGCGTGTAGCGCCCCTGCTGGTCCGTCGTTCCATCGACGAGCACCCGCGTGCCCTGCCGCACCTGGACCACGGCGTTGCGCACGGGCCGCTTGGAGGACTGGGCGAAGTCCAGGGTCCCCCGCCGCGTGGAGGGCGAGTAGACGGCCGGGACGAAGTCGTACGTCACCGTGCCGCTCAGGGTGACGGGCTCTCCGGTGCCGCCGCCTCCATCACCGTCGTCATCACCGGGACACGCAGTTGTCAGCACCAGGGTGAATGCGAGCGCCAGCACCTTGTGGGTGAGGTCTCGGGTCGGCTTGCGAGTCACGTCCATTCCGTTCTCTCCCCCTTGCCTCTCGCGCATTCGAGGGCAGGCGGGGCATTGTCGACAAGTCCGCAGCCAACTTCAAACGTACATCGGCCGCGGACCTGTCGTACCGGGCGTCAACTCAGGGGAGCGGCCCGTCGACCAGGCGGAGCACGTCCGCCAGCACGCCAGCCGCTGTCACCGCCGCGCCCGCGCCGTAGCCGCGAATCACCAGCGGAGTGGGGCTGTAGCGCTCCGAAGTGAAGCTGAGCGCGTTCTCTCCGCCCTTCACCGCCGCCAGCGGGTGCGTCAGGGGCACCGGCACCAGCCCGACGAAGCAACCGTCCTCCGTGACGCTGCCCACGTAGCGTAGCACCTTGCCCTCCGTGCGGAGTGCCTCCACGCGGCGCTGGAAGGCGGCGTCCACCTGGGGGAGCCGGGCGAGGAAATCATCCAGCGGCCCGGTGGCGTCGAAGTCCGACGGCAGCAGGGAGTCCAGCGTCACCTGCTCCAACTCCACGTGGCGGCCCAGCTCGCGGGCGAGGATGAGCACCTTGCGCGCCACGTCGGTGCCGTGGAGGTCGTCGCGCGGGTCGGGTTCGGTGAAGCGCTTCTCCATGGCGGTGCCCACCGCCTGCGACAAGGGGACGCCTTCCTCCGTCAGGCCCAGGATGAATGACAGCGAGCCGGAGAGGATGCCTTCCACGCGCAGCACCCGGTCTCCCGTGCGCAGCATGTTCTTCAGCGTGTCGATGACGGGCAGCGCCGCGCCCACGTTCGTCTCGTAGAGGAAGCGGCGTTGGTGACGGGAGGCTGTCTCGCGCAGCTTGCGGTAGTGGCTCCACTGGCCTGCGTTGGCCTTCTTGTTGGCGGTGACGACGTGGAGCCCCGCCTCCATCAGCGACGGGTAGGCGAGCGCGATGTCCTCGCTGCTGGTGCAGTCCACGAAGACGGGCCGGCCCGGCCGCTTCGCGCGGGCCCAGTCGCGGAAGGCGTCCAGGGGCGCGCCGTCGCTGCTGGCCGACAGCCGCTGCTTCCAGTCCTCCAGGGGAAGTCCCTCGCTCGCCGTCACGACGCGCTGGCTGTTGGCGATGACGCAGACGCGCAGGTCCACGCCGTGGGCGCGCAGCTTGGGCGCCTGCTGGTGGATCTGCTTGAGCAGCTCGCCGCCCACGCTGCCCACGCCGGCCAGCAGCAGCTCCACGACTTCCGTGGTGCCGAAGCACCGACCGTGGACATGGGCCAGGGCGCGGGGGCCGTCCGTCTCCGCGATGACCGCGGAGATGCTGCGCTCGCTGGAACCCTGCGCGATGGCGGCGATGCTGCAACCCACGTCCGCCAGCGCGCTGAAGAAGGTGCCTGCCACGCCCACGCGGTGGCGCATGCCATCACCGACGATGCTGAGCACGGCGAGCCCGCGCTGCTGCTCGATGGTGTCCACCTTGCCCGCCGCGCGCTCCATCTCGAACGCGACTTCCAGGGACTGCACGGCGCGCTCCGCGTCCGCCTGCTGGACGCAGAAGCTGATGGAGCATTCGCTGGAGCCTTGGGTGATGAGCACCACGGAGATGTTGGCGTGGGCCATGGACTCGAAGACGCGGGCGGCGGTGCCCGGAACGCCCTTGAGTCCCGCGCCCGCCAGGTTCACCAGGGCGATGCCGGGAAGGAAGGAGAGGCCGCGCACCGGGTGCTCGGGCGGCGCGGCGTCGTCGGTGACGCGGGTGCCCGGGTGGTCGGGGCGAAAGCTGTTGCAGACGCGCACGGGGATGCCGCGCTCGCGCGCGGGCGCAATCGTCTTGGGGTGGAGCACCTTGGCGCCGAAGTAGGCCAGCTCCATGGCCTCCTCGAAGCTCACCTCGGGCAGCGGGAAGGCTTCTGGCACCAGCCGCGGGTCGGCGCTGAAGATGCCGTCCACGTCCGTCCAGATCTCCAGCAGCTCCGCGTCCAGCGCCGCCGCCGCCAGCGCCGCCGAATAATCCGAGCCACCCCGGCCCAGGCACATCGTCTTGCCCCGGGCGTCACCGCCGAAGAAGCCCGGCATCAGCATCAACCCGGGACCGCTGGCCTCGCGCAGCGGCGTGAAGCGCGCCCGGCTCTCCTCCTGGAGCGGTGTGGCCTGGAGTGGGTCCCCCGCGCAGAGGATGACGTCCCGTGGCTCCACGGCGTGCGGCGCCAGTCCGCGTGCGTGCATCAGCGCGCCCAGGATCAGGCACGAGGCGCGCTCGCCCAGGCCGGACAGGTGCGCGAGCACGGAGGGCGAACATTCCCGCAGCAGCCCCACGCCCTGCAGCAGCCCGCGCAGCTCCGAGGTCAGCGTGGAAAGTCCCTCATCCAGCGAGCGCAGCCGCGTCTCCCCCAGCTCCGCCGCCAGCTCGCGGATGATGCCGCGGTGGACGTCCTCGAAGCGGCCGTGGAGCGACTCCACCGGCTGGCCTTCCTGGGCCGCGCGGGCCGCGTCCACCAGGAGGTTGGTGATGCCGGAGACGGCCGAGGCGACCATCATCACCCGCGTCTCCTTGCGCGCCGCCGCGGCCAGGTCCGCCACGCCGCGCATCCGCTCGGCGTTGCCCACGCTCGTCCCCCCGAATTTCATCACCCTCATGAGCGCACCTCCGCGTGGAAGGCAGCGAGGCGGGACGGCGGGTTCGGCGGCGTCGACTGCGGGGAGGGCTGCATGTCGGGGCTCCTGCGGCATGTGAAAACAAAAAAGCCCCGCGCCGGAGAGCGCGGGGCCGAGCTGGAAACCAAGGTGGTTCCGTCGCTAGACCACCCGCGCCCGGCGGGGAGTCGTCGCGGTCGTCGTCGTGGTGGTGGTCAGCACGGTCGTCAGGACACACGCGCGGGCGAGGAACGTCGTTCCCTCGCGCTGCACGTGCTGGCCGTTGACGCCGTTCATGAAGGGAAGGCTGGCCGAACTTGCCGCGGTAAGTCAAGCAAGGGACCCGGCAGGTCCATGCATGACGGGGACGGGCTCGCGGAGGTCAACGCGAGCCCTCCCCGGCGTTCAGCTTGCCAGGCGCATGACCACCTGGGTGAGGCCGTAGACCACCACCGCGGTCAGCGCCGCGGCGGGGATGGTGAACACCCAGGCCCAGATGATGCGGCCGGCGACGCCCCACTTCACCGCGCGCCAGCCCCGGGTGGCGCCCACGCCGACGATGGCGCCGGTGATGGTGTGCGTGGTGGACACGGGGATGCCCAGGTGGGCCAGCGCGATGATGGTGACGCCGCCGCCCGTCTCCGCGGCGAAGCCGCCGATGGGCGCCAGCTTGGTGAGGCTGTGGCCCATGGTGCGGACGATGCGCCAGCCGCCGAAGAAGGTCCCCAGGGCGATGGCCGCGTGGCAGGAGATGATCATCCACCAGTCGATGTGGAACGGCCGGTCCTTCCAGATGGTGCCGAAGAGCACCACGGCGATGATGCCCATCACCTTCTGCGCGTCATTGGTGCCGTGGCTGTAGGAGAAGATGGCGGACGACACGAGCTGCAGCCGGCGGAACCACGAGTCCACCTTCAGCGGCGTCTGGCGGTGCACCGTCCACGTGCTCAACACCATCAGCCCGATGCCCAGCGTCATGCCGATGAGCGGCGACAGCACGATGAAGGCGGCGATCTTCGCGATGCCCGAGCCCACCAGGCCCGCGAAGCCGAGCACCGGCAGCGTGGCGCCAATCATGCCTCCGGCCAGCGCGTGCGACGACGAGGAGGGCAGGCCCCACCACCACGTCAGCAGGTTCCAGACGATGGCGCCCATGAGGGCGGAGAAGATGACGGCGAGCACCGCGCTGGGGCCCTGAGCCCGGAGCATCTCGAAGTTGATGATGCCCTTGCCCATGGTGTTGGCCACGTGGACGCCCCCGCCAAAGGCCGCCACGAAGTTGAAGAAGGCGGCCCAGGCCACGGCCAGGTTGGGGGAGAGCACTCGGGTGGAGACCACGGTGGCGATGGAGTTCGCCGCGTCGTGGAATCCATTGATGAAATCGAAGATGAGTGCGACCGCGACAATGAGGATGACGGCGGCGAGTAGCATTTAGCTGTGCTCCAGCACCACGCCTTCGATGACGTTCGCCACCGACTGGCACTTGTCGGTGGCGGTCTCAATGAAGTCGTAAATCTCCTTCCACTTGATGATGAGCAGCGTGTCCGCGCCGCTCTTGAAGAGCCGGCCGACACCCGCGCGCAGGGCCTCATCCGCCTGCGACTCCAGGCGCTTGATTTCCTTGCACCCGGCCAGGATCTGCTCCGGCTTCTTGATGAGCCGCAGCGCGGCCACCACCTCCTGCACCTTCTGCGTGGACAGCACCAGCAGGCGCGCCAGCTCCGTGGCGTCCGGAAGGCTGGCCGGGATCTCGTAGTAGTGCAGGCGGGCGGCGGCGGCGTTGGTCAAATCCAACACGTCGTCGATGCGGGAGAGCAGGGTGTGAATCTGCCCCCGGTCGAACGGGGTGATGAACTGCTGGTGCAGACGGTTGAAGGCGGTGTGGGTGACTTCGTCCCCACGGTGCTCCGCGTCCTTGAGCGCCTGGACCCGCGGTGCGACGTCGCGGTAGTCACTGAGCAACTCGTAGAGCATCTTCGCGCCTTCGACGGTGACGGCACATTGCGCATCGAAGTCGTCGAAGAACTCGTCCGACTTCGGCATCAGCTTCTCGAGCATCCGTCCCTCCAAGTCGCCTGGGGGCAGGCGACGCCGTTCTTGAGGGCGGTTGACATGTCTGTCACGCACCCTTGGCGCGCCCGTGACTACCCTATGTGGAGAGAATCTCCAGCCTTCCTTTCTGCTTGCCTGTGGCTCCCACCCTCGCTAGGGCGCGCCCGCTTGGGGCAGAGGGGGGAGCCAGGGCTTGCCAGCTTGCTCGTGACCCGGCCGCTCAGACGGCGATGACAATCTTCCCGAAATGGGCGCCGGACTTCATGTAGCGCAGGGCCTCGCGCGCCTGCTCAAAGGGGAAGCTCCGGTCGATGACGGGCTTGAGGCGGTGCTCGGTGAGGAGCCGGTTCATGTCCTCGAACATGGCGCGGCTGCCCACGTAAGTCCGCTGGACGTCGAGCTTCTTTGGCTCCACCAGGGCGGGGTCCGGCCTGGCGAAGCCGCCGCTGAGCATGCCGATGAGGGAGATGTGGCCCCCGGGCTTCGTGGCCCGGACGGAGCGGGGGAAGGTCTCCTCGCCGGCCACCTCCAGGACGTGGTCCACGCCCTGGCCGTCCGTGAGCGCCAGCGCCTGCTCCTCCCAGTCCGGGTGCTTCTTGTAGTTGATGGTGCCATCCGCACCCAGCCTCCGGGCGTGCTCCAGCTTCGCGTCCTGGCTGGAGGTGATGAGGACGCGCGCCCCCAGCGCCTTGGCCAACTGGAGCGCGAAGACGGACACGCCGCCGGTGCCCTGCGCCAGCACCGTCTGGCCCGGCTGGAGCCGCCCTTCGGCGACCAGCGCGTTCCAGGCGGTGACGGCGGCGCACGGGAGGGTGGCGCCTTCCTCGAAGGACAGGTGGTCAGGGAGGAGGACGAGCCCCTCCGCGTCCACGACGACGTACTCCGCGAGCACGCCATCCACGCTGCCACCCAGGGCGTTCCGTGTCTTCTCCGGGGAGGGCGGGCCGTCCGTCCACGTCTGAAAGAAGGTGGGGGCCACGCGGTCACCCGGCGTCACACATGAGACGCCGGGGCCCACGGCCACGACTTCTCCCGCGCCGTCCGACACGGGGATGAGGGAGGCAGGGCGCGGTCCGGGATAGCGGCCCAGGGCGATGTAGAGGTCCCGGTAGTTGAGGGACACCGCGCGGATCCGGACCAGCGCCTGGCCGTGGCCCGGCGTGGGCTCCGGCCGCTCCACCTGCACCCATGCGTCGGCGCTCCCTGTCTGCTGCAGTTCGTAGGCTTTCATGCGGGCATGACTATCCACGGACCGTCAGGGCGGCCAGACAACCATGCGGGAAGGGCTCGCTGGCTGGGTGGATTTGCCCGGAGTGAAATGGTTCGCCGTGGGCGCCTGCCCGGTGGCCAGGGAAGAGGGGCGGCAAAGGGGTGGGCAGGGGCGGAAAACCCGGCTACATGCTGGCGGCAGGGGAGCGGCCCGCCGAACGGGACGCTCCGGCTGCTGCCCCGGGTTCTCGCATGATGCCGACTCATCCCATGCCGCTGTCTGTCGCGCCGATGATGGACTGGACGGACCGCAACTGCCGGTACTTCCATCGCCAGCTCAGCCGCCACACGCTGCTGTACACGGAGATGGTCACCACGGGCGCCATCCTGCATGGCGACCGGGAGCGGCTGCTGGGCTACGACGCCGCGGAGCACCCGGTGGCGCTTCAGCTTGGCGGTTCGGAGCCGGCGGCGCTCGCCGAGTCGGCCCGCATTGGCGAGCAGTGGGGGTACGACGAAATCAACCTCAACGTGGGGTGCCCGAGCGACCGCGTCCAGTCGGGCCGCTTCGGCGCGTGCCTGATGGCGGAGCCGGACCTGGTGGCTCGGCTGGTGGGGGCGATGCGAGAGGCGGTGAGCATCCCGGTGACGGTGAAGTCGCGCATCGCCATTGACGAACTGGAGGAGTGGCCGACGCTGGAGGGCTTCATCCGGACCGTGTCGGCGGCGGGGTGCACCCGCTTCATCGTGCACGCGCGCAAGGCGTGGCTCCAGGGGCTGAGCCCCAAGGAGAACCGCGACGTGCCGCCGCTGCGCTACGACCTGGTCCACCGGCTCAAGGCGGAGTTCCCGCACCTGGACATCAGCATCAACGGCGGCATCAAGACGCTGGACGCCGCCGAGGAGCAGCTGCGCCATGTGGACGGGGTGATGATGGGCCGCGCTCCGTACGAGAACCCGTACCTGCTGGCCGAGGCCGACCGCCGTTTCTTCGGCGCCACCACGCCGGTGCCGCAGCGGCATGACGTCGTCGAGGCCATGCTGCCGTACATCGAGAAGGCCATGCTGCGCGGCGCTCCGCTGGGCGCCATCACCCGGCACATGCTGGGGCTCTTCCAGGGACTCCCGGGGGCGCGCGCGTGGCGCAGGCACCTGAGTGAGAATGCCCACAAGCAGGGCTCGGGGCCGGAGGTCGTCGTGGCGGCGCTGGCGAAGGTGCGGCGCGAACCCGAAGCCGACGTCGCGGCCTGACGGGGGAGCCTCACCCCGACACCAGAGGGAACCGCAGGCTCGAGCCGCTTCCTTTCGGCCCGGCATGCGATTCCCTCTGGCCCACCGCCGCGCTCGGCGTGGTCCGCTCCCTCGTGAAGCATCCCGCCACCACCGTGGTCCCCAAGCACCGCTCCAAGTCGGCGCTCTCACGGGGTGTCAGGCATTGCTTCGGCGCACGGCCCCACTTGCGAGCACCCCGCCCCTCCGGGTGCATCAGGCCCGGAATCAGCACCCGCGGCCGGAGCCGCGGTGTGCATGGCGATTCTTGTCGCATGCCGTGGCCGCGAAGGGCCCGTCATGGTTTGCGCATGGTTCCTTCACGAAGCGCGTCCAGCAGCGCGGGCGGGTCGCCCTCGCGGAAGGCGGAGAGTCCCGCCTCGAAGTCCGCGCGCGCACCGTCCACGTCACCTTGCCGCTCACGCAACACGCCGCGCGCGTGCAGCAGCTCCGGGTCCACCTCGTCGCCCGTCTGGGACGCGAGCGCCTCGGTGAGGTCTTTCGCCGCGTCGTCCAGCCGCCCCAAGCGGGCCCGAGCGGCGGCGCGTTGCTGGAGCAGCCACGGGTTGCCCGGGGCCTCCTCAATCGCGAGCGTCCAGTCCCGCTCCGCCGCTTCAACCCGGCCCAGCGCCTCCAATGCTTCGGCGCGCTTCATGTGCAGCACCAGGGCCTTGCGGTAGCCCGCCGCGACGAGCGCGTCGAAGTCCGCCACCGCGTCTTCATGGCGGCCCAGGCGCGACAGGCACAATGCACGGTGCAGCCGGCTGGTGAGGTGGCCGGGGGCCAGCGCCAGCACGCGCTCGTACCACTCCAGCGCCTCGGCGGGGACGCCGCCCCAGATGGCCAGCGTCTGCGCCAATTCCAGCAGCACGCGCGCCTGGCGGGGATGGGCCTCCGCCAACGCCCGTGCGAGCGCGAGGGCGGACGTGTACCGCCCGCTTCGTCGCAGGCGGTCCACCTCCCGCAGCTGGGCGGCCAGCTCCGGGGGACAGGCTTCGCGGCCGTTGCGCTCCACCGCCGGTGTCTCAGCCGTTCTGGGGGAAGGCACGCGTCGCCGCGTCGTAGTCCGCCCACCAGCCCTGGAGCACCTTCATGTCGGTGGCGCGCGGCTCGTCGCCGGGGCCCGCCATGTCCAGGTACGCGTGCAGCAGCGGCCGGAAGTAGGGGTGCGCGCAGCGGTCGATGATGTCCTGGGCGCGGCGCTTCGGCGAGCGGATGTCCATGTTGAGCGCGTAGCCCTGCTCGGTGACGACGCACTTGATGTCGTGCTCGGTGTGGTCGATGTGCCGCACGTACGGCATGACACAGCTCACCGTGCGGCCATCCCGCAGCTTTCGCGTGGACGGCGTGTGGACGATGCTCAGGTACGCATTGCGGAAGAAGTCACCCGAGCCGCCCAGTCCATTGACGATGCGCGAGCCGTCGATGTGCGTGGAATTGACGTGCCCGTAGATGTCCACCTCGATGGGGGTGTTCATCGCGATGACGAAGAGGCGGGAGATGATCTCGGGGCTGTTGGACAGCCACATGGGGCGCAGCACCAGCCGGTCCTTGCTCCGCTCGAACATGTCGAGGAAGCGCTGGCGGCCCTCGGAGGAGAAGGACACCGCGGTGGCGGACGCGTATTCGAACTTCGCGTCGTCCTCCACGTAGCGCAGCATTCCGTCCTGGAAGACCTCGGTCCAGAAGCGGATTTTCTGGAAGGGCGAGTCGTAGAGCTGGCCGATGATGGCGTTGGCCACGTTGCCCACGCCGGACTGGATGGGCGGCAGGCGCTTGCCCCATTGGTACTGCTCGCGGCAGCGCATCAGGAAGTCGATGACGTGCTCCGCGATGCGCTTGGCGGTGTCATCCGCCGCCTTGAAGGGCACCGGGTGGTCGGGCGTGCGGGACTCCACCACCGCCACCACCTTGCTCACGTCGAACTCCACGTAGGGGTTGCCGATGCGGTCCCTCACGTTCACCAGCGGCAGCGGCCAGCCCACGTGCGGATGGACGGCGGGCAGGACGATGTCGTGGAAACCCGTGTAGTCCGGCCCGGAGGTGTTGACCTCGAGCACGATCTTCTTCGCGCGTGCGAGCGCCTCCGCGCTGATTCCCACCGACGACGTGAGGACGACGCTGCCATTCTTCCGGATGCGCGACACCTCGACGATGGCCACGTCGATGTCGCCATAGAAGCCGTACATCAGGTTGCGCGCGAAGGCGGACAGGTGGACGTCCGTGAAGTCCATCTCCCCGGCGTGGATGCGGCGCCGCGAGGCAGGCGAGGACATGTACGGACCGCGCTTGGCGATGAAGGGCGCCATGGGGCCCTCCACGTCCTCGGACAGGGACGCGCCCGACAGCAGGGTGATGCGGGCGTCCGGTGCCGTCTGGGAGAAGTGCCAGGCAAGCGCCGGCAGGAACGTCTTCGGCTCACCCGACTTGGTGAAGCCACTGATGGCCACGGTGTTGCCGTGGACGACGTGCTTCACCGCCTCTTCGACGGGGACGACCTTCGCCAGCAACTCGGCGTTCTCGATGCGGTCCTTCAGCGTGCTCGTCACGGTCATTCCTGGAGGGTGAATGCTGTGGTGGGAGGGGCGCTCGCGCGCGCCACATGGGTGTAACACACCGCGTTTTTTCCCGTGGCCACGGTGTTGGCCGGGAACAGATGAGCAGGCATGCATGTTGGTGCGCCCGCGATTCCGTCCCCCGGTTCGCGGCGGGATACCGTTAGGCTCCGCCCCTCTTCAGCCCCTTTCGTCGGGAGACATCCTCTACATGCGTAAGCTCTTCTTCGCTGGCGCGGGCATGGCCGTACTCGTGTCCGCCGGCTGTGCGACGACCTCGCAGGAGTCCCAGAACATGGCCACCGCGCCTCAGACGACCGCCCCCGCCGCGCCGGCTGCTCCGGAGCAGGCCAACCCGCTGCTCGCGAAGTGGACGGGCGCCCATGGCGGCGTGCCGCCGTTCGACCAGGTGAAGGTGGAGCTCTTCAAGCCAGCGCTCGAGGCCGCGATGGAGCGGACGCGCGGCGAGCTGGCGGCCATCGCCAACGACACCTCGGCGCCCACGTTCGAGAACACCATCGTCGCGCTGGAGTCCGCCGGCAAGACGCAGGGTGACGTGGAGACGCTCTACGGCATCTGGAGCTCGTCCATGAGCGGGCCGGAGTTCCAGGCGCTGGAGCGGGAGATGGCGCCGAAGCTGGCCGCCTTCGACGACGAAATCTTCCAGAACGAGGCGCTCTTCCGCCGCATCGAGGCGGTGTACCAGTCGCCCGACAAGTCGAAGCTGACGCCCGAGCAGCAGCGGCTCACCTGGCTGCACTACACGCGCTTCGTCCGCTCCGGCGCGAAGCTGGACGCTGCGGCCAAGCAGAAGCTGGCGGCCATCAACCAGCGGCTGGCGTCGCTCTACACATCCTTCAGTCAGAACGTGCTCGCGGACGAGGAGGGCTACACCGTCGTCCTGGAGTCCGAGGCGGACCTGGCGGGCCTGCCGGACTCCGTGCGCGCGGGCGCCGCCGCCGCGGCCGAGTCGCGCGGTGAGAAGGGCAAGTGGATCATCACCAACACGCGCTCCTCCATGGAGCCGTTCCTGACGTACTCGTCGCGGCGCGACCTGCGCGAGAAGGTCTGGCGCAACTACGTCAACCGCGGTGACAACGGCGACGCGCGCGACAACAACGTCATCATCGCCGAAGTCCTGAAGCTGCGCGCCGAGCGCGCCACGCTGCTGGGCTACAAGACGCACGCGCACTGGCGGCTGGAGAACGCCATGGCCCGCACGCCCGAGCGCGCCATGGAGCTGATGGAGGCCGTCTGGAAGCCCGCGGTGGCCCGCGTCCACGAAGAGGTCGCGGACATGCAGCGCGTGGCCAACAAGGAGGGCGCGAAGCTCAAGATCGAGCCCTGGGACTACCGCTACTACGCGGAGAAGGTCCGCAAGGCGAAGTACGACCTGGACCAGAACGAGGTGAAGCCCTACCTCCAGATGGAGAAGCTGCGCGAGGGCATGTTCTGGGTGGCCGGCGAGCTGTTCGGCTTCTCCTTCACGCAGGTGAACGACGTGCCCGTGTTCCACCCCGACGTGCGCGTCTGGGAGGTGAAGGACCAGGCCAGCGGGCGTCACGTGGGCCTGTGGTACTTCGACCCATACGCGCGCAAGGGCAAGCGCTCCGGCGCGTGGATGAACGCGTACCGCAGCCAGGAGCGGTTCCGGGGTGAAGTCACCACCATCGTCTCCAACAACTCCAACTTCGTGAAGGGCCAACCCGGCGAGCCCGTCCTCATCAGCTGGGAGGATGCCTCCACGCTGTTCCACGAGTTCGGCCACGCGCTGCACGGCCTCAGCTCCAACGTGACGTATCCGTCGCTGGCCGGTACGGCGGTGGCGCGCGACTACGTGGAGTTCCCCTCGCAGCTGCTGGAGCACTGGCTGTCCACGCCCGAGGTGCTGAACACCTACGCGCTGCACTACCAGACGGGGAAGCCCATTCCCCAGGCGCTGGTGGACCGCATCGAGAAGGCCGCTACCTTCAACCAGGGCTTCGGGACGGTGGAGTACCTGTCCAGCGCGCTGGTGGACATGAAGCTGCACCTGGCGGGGTCAACGCCCATCGACGCGGACGCCTTCGAGCGCGACACGCTCAACGCGCTGGGCATGCCGAAGGAAATCGTCATGCGGCACCGCACGCCGCAGTTCGGCCACGTCTTCGCGGGTGACGGGTACTCGGCGGGCTACTACAGCTACCTGTGGTCGGACACGTTGACGGCGGACGCCTACGAGCGCTTCACCGAAGGCAAGGGCGCCTACGACAAGGACGTGGCCGCGCTCCTTCGCAAGCACGTCTTCTCCGTGGGCAACACGCTGGACCCGGCCGACGCGTACCGCGCCTTCCGGGGCCGTGAGGCGGGCATCCAGGCGCTGATGCGCAAGCGCGGCTTCCCCGTGCCCGCCGCGCAGGTCGCGCCGAAGAAGGCCGCGAAGTAGTCGCCCGGTGACGGGCCCGGGCTACCCCTCCAGCGGGAAGAAGTGGCTGAAGGGGCCCGGGCCCTTGCCCAGGGGCAGGGGGTGCTCCAGCGCGGCGGTGACGTAGTCCTTCGCGCGCCGGGTGGCCTCCAGCGGCGTCTGCCCCAGCGCCAGGTGCGCGGCGATGGCCGCCGACAGCGTGCAGCCGGTGCCGTGGGTGTTGCGCGTGTCCACCGCGCGCAGGTGCAGCGTCTCCATGCGCTCGCCGTCGAACCAGACGTCGGTGCCGCGCAGCGCGCCCGTCATGCCGCCGCCCTTCACCAGCACCGCCTGGGGGCCGAGCCGGTGGATGCGGCGCGCGGCCTCCTGCATGTCCTCCAGCGTCTCCAGCTTCATGCCGGCGAGCAGCTCCGCCTCGTGCCGGTTGGGCGTGGCCACCGTGGCCAGGGGCAGCAGCAGCTCCTTGAGCGCGCCCACGGCCGCGTCGTCGATGAGGCGCGCGCCGGCGCGGGACACCATGACGGGGTCCACCACCAGTGGGCCCAGGCCCAGCGCGCGCAGGCGCCGCGCCACCGTGGTGATGATGGCCGGATTGACGAGCATGCCCGTCTTCACCGCGCCCGCGCCGATGTCGGAGGCCACGGCGTCGATTTGCGCGGCGACGGCCTCGGGGGGCATCACGTCCACGCGGGTGACGCCCTGCGTGTTCTGCGCGGTGATGGCCGTCAGGGCGCTGGTGCCGTGAACGCGGTGGAAGGCGAAGGTGCTCAGGTCGGCCTGGATGCCGGCGCCGCCGCCGCTGTCGGAGCCGGCGATGGTGAGCGCGGTGGCCACGGACTTCGAAGTCTCCATGGCCGCCATGGTGCGGGAGCGGGCGCTCCGCCGCCAGTGCTTCCCGCGCTCACGGGTCCAGGAAGGCGTGTTTCACCGCGTCCAGCAGCGGGTCCCTGTGGCCGTTCGTCGGCTGAAGGAAGTGCCCCTGGCTGATGGTCCAGATGATGGCGCCGCCCAGGTTCTTCTCGCGCGCGTACTGGCCCTTGACGGCGATGGAGCGCGGGTCCTCGTAGGAGACGTAGTTGCAGAGCCCCGGGCCGTGGCCGGTGGGGAACGACAGGTAGGGAACCTTGGCCACGTCGTCCCAGCGGCTGGCGTCCGCACGGTAGTAGTGCGTCATGATGTTGGTGTAGCTCATGAAGTTGTCACTCTGGCCCTCGAAGACACCCTCACGGCCATCCAGGGGCGTGTTCGGCTCCGTCACGCCGCCCCAGCACGTCCCGAAGAAGCCGATGCCCACGCCCAGCCGTCCCGCGGGCACGCCCGCGTCCAGGTAGCCCTCCACGGAGTGCGAGACGGAGGTGGGGTGGAGCTGCGAGTGGCCGTAGAGCGGACTGGAGTGCCAGCTCTCCCAGCCGCCCCAGTGGCCGCTCATCTTGTAGGACATGATGTTGAGCTGGTCCACGCGCGACGCCAGCTGCTTCATGAAGTCAGCGCGATGACGGCTCATGTTGAAGTTGGAGTTCAGCCAGTCCACCGGCACCGTGAGGATGATGTTCGGCCGCGCGGCGCGCAGGCCCTCCAGCAGCGCGAGCAGGGGCTCTCCGTCATCGGGCGCCATGGGCGCGCCTTCCGGGATGTCCGCGGCCAGGATGATGGGCTCCCAGTCCACGTCGATGCCGTCGTAGCCCAGCTCGTCCATGAGCTGGATGATGTTGCGGATGAAGTGCGCACGCTGGGCCGGGGACGCCGCGCGCACGAAGTTCTCATGCTCGCCGAAGCCGCCGAGCATCAGCAGCGCCTTGCGCCCTTGCTGGTGCGCGCGCGTCGCCAGGGCCTTGGCCATGGCGCGGCCGTGGCTGTCGTCGATGTTGGCGTCGAAGTTCGCGTTGAGGGTGCCGTTGGGGTTCGGCTTGACGCGGCCCACGACGAGGTGGGTGATGCCCGCCAGGTCCACCGCGTCCACCGGCTGCATCCACAGCTGGTAGCCCACGAAGTAGCCCGTCACCCATTCGGTGGGCTCGCCCCCGGCGCGGGGCTGGATGGTGTTGGCGACCGCGAAGGGGCCTTCCCCCTTCTCGTTGGTGGCCGCCACGGTGATGCGGTACGGCACGCCGTTGACCAGCCCGGGGATGACGGCGCTCGCGGCCGGCGCGTCCACCGTCACGGAGACGCCCCCAGGCTCCGCCGTCAGCCGGTATTGGTGCAGCGGCCGGCCACCGTAGCTGGCCGGAGCCAGCCAGCTCACGAAGGCGTGGCCGTTGCCCGGCGTGGCCCGGGCGCCACGGGGCTGGCCCGGGACGGTGGGGTTGGAGATGGAGAGGCCGGGCTGCGGCGTCACCAGCTCCGACTGCACGGAGGCGGGACCTTCCCCGTTGATGTTCACCGCCGCGACCTTGAAGGTGTACGCGAAGCCGTTGTGGAGGCCGCGCACGGTGGCCTGGAACTCGTCCGACGTGACGATGGCGCCGCCACAGGCGGGCTCACATCGCACGATGTAGTACATGACCGGGTGGCCGCCGTCGCTCGTGGGCGGCAGCCACGTCACCAAGGCCTCGGAATCGGCCGCCTGGGCCGTGGCCGCACCCGGGGCCCCTGGAAGACCCGGGTCCTCCGCACCTCCACCGGTGCAGCCAGCCAGTGTCCCCAGCACCAGGCCAAGCCAGAGCTGTCTCCACACCGTGGACGGCTTCTTCACTGCACACCCCCTGCGACGATCCGCGTCATCTACACGACTTGTGTTTCGCGGTGAAGGTGGAAAATGGTTGCAATGCTGTAAATCTGTAATTCGTGGAGACGGGGCCTGCCGTGGGGCTCTGCCCTGGAGAAGCAGTGGGGTGGCGGGCCGCCTTTGCTAGCGTGAGGCGCCCCCACCGCGAGTCTTGCCGATGAAACGCATTCTCTTGTCGTTGTTGGTTGTCGTCGTTGCCCTCGCGGGGGTTCTCCTCACGAAGGCTTTTCGCTTCACCTCGCGGCAGGTCCAGCCGGAGGCGCCCGCGGAGTTCACCGTGGACGCCGATGCCGCCGCGGCCCGGCTGGGTGGTGCGCTGCGGCTCAAGACGCTGGCGGCGGCGGAGGGGCAGCCCGCGGAGGATGCAGCCTTCGCCGCGCTCCACGACTACATGCGGGAGCAATACCCCCGGCTCCACCAGGTGCTGAAGCGCGAGCCCGTGGGGGCGCACTCGGTGCTGTACACCTGGACGGGGACGGACGCGTCGCTGCGCCCGGCGCTGCTGCTGGGGCACCTGGACGTGGTGCCCGTTGCGCCCGGCACGGAGGCGTCCTGGACTCACCCGCCCTACAGCGGGCTGGTGGCGGACGGCTATGTCTGGGGCCGGGGCGCGCTGGACGACAAGGGGAGCGTGTTCGGCATCCTGGAGTCGGTGGAGGCCCTGCTCGCGGCGGGCTTCCAGCCCAAGCGCACGGTGCTGCTCGCATTCGGTGGGGATGAAGAGGTGGGTGGGCGCGAGGGCGCGGAGGCGATGGCGAAGCTGCTCCGCGAGCGGGGCGTGACGCTGGAATCCGTACTGGACGAGGGCGGGATGATTGTGTCCGGCACCGTGCCCGGCGTGGCCTCACCGGTGGCCCTGGTCGGCGTGTCGGAGAAGGGCTTCGCCAGCGCGGAGTTGGTGGCGGATGGCGAAGGCGGCCATTCGTCCATGCCGCCGCCCCAGACGGCCGTGGGCGTGCTGAGCCGCGCCATCTCCCGGTTGGAGGATGCGCCCATGCCCGCGAAGCTGCGCGGTGGCAGCCGGGCCCTGTTCGAGTTCGCGGGGCCGGAGATGGGCTTCGGGATGCGCACGCTCTTCGCCAACCTGTGGCTGTTCGAGCCGCTGGTGCTGCGCCAGCTCACCGCGAAGGCCACCACCAACGCGGCGGTGCGCACCACCACCGCGGCCACCATGTTCGAGGGCAGCGAGCGCGACAACGTGCTGCCAGCCCGCGCCCGCGCGGTGGTGAACTTCCGCATCCTCCCGGGAGACTCCGTGGCGGGCGTGCTGGAGCACGTGCGGCGCGTGGTGGATGACCCGCGGGTGAAGGTGAGCACCCTGGGCTTCATCAGTGAACCGTCGCCCGTGTCGCGCATGGACTCCGAGGCGTGGGCGCAGCTCCAGCGCAGCGTGCGCCAGGTGTTCCCCGACGTCGTCGTGGCCCCGTACCTCATGCTGGGCGCGACGGATTCGCGGTACTTCACCGGGCTGAGTGAGAACGTCTACCGCTTCATGCCGCTGCGCCTGGACGGCGCCGACCTGTCACGCCTCCACGGCAAGGACGAGCGCGTGTCGGTGAAGGGCTACGCGGACGCGGTGCGCTTCTATGCGCAGTACGTCCGCAACGTGGCCCAGTGACGCCGGTGGGAACGGGTTGAATGGCCCGCACGAGACGTGTGAGCCCTGTGACTCACGCCGCTTCCGGCTTTCTACGAAAGTGATGTTTCGGGCGTTGTTATCGTGAATGTAAATGTGCGCAGGAGACGGGGAGCACATGGAAAGTCCGTTCTGCCTGCACATCTGTGCGCCGTCTGCACCTCGCATCCGTCGACTTGCCGTGACGCGTTGACAGCGGTGCGAAGCACTTTCAGCATTTGTTCCCATGGTGAACCCCCATCGCAGATCTCGGCTGGCGAGCGCGTTGCTCGCATCTCTTCTCTTCACATTGGTGGCCTGTAACGGCGGGGGAGGTTCGGCGAAGCCCGATGCCGGCACCGGCCCGAACATCCCGGACGGGTCGACGCCGGATGCTGGCGACGACTGTGGTGACGGCCAGCGCCAGTCCGGCGAGGCCTGTGACGACGGCAACAGGGTGGACGGCGACGGCTGTAACGCGACGTGCACCACGGTGGAGGGCGGGTTCATCTGCGAGGTGCCGGGAGCGCCGTGCGTTCGCTTGATGAACTGCGGAGACGGCCGCGTCGAGGACGGCGAGGAGTGCGACGACCGGAACCTGGTCAGCGGTGATGGTTGCAACGGGAGCTGTCGGATCGAGAGTGGCTGGGCGTGCCCTGCCCAGGGTGGCCGCTGCCGCGCCAAGGAGTGCGGTGACAACATCATCGCCGGTGATGAGGAGTGCGAGGACGGCAACACTACTCCGGGCGACGGCTGCAGCGACGTCTGCCGGCTCGAGGACGGCTGGAAGTGCCCGCCGGGTCAGCCGTGCAGCCGCACCACCTGTGGTGACGGCATCACCGAGGGCACCGAGCAGTGCGACGACGGCAACACCGTGATGGGTGACGGCTGCTCGCCGCTGTGCACCAAGGAGCCCCGCTGCTCGGATGGCAACTGCGAGGAGACGTGCGGCGACGGGCTCATCCTCCCCAACAGCGCCGTGGAGGAGTGCGACGACGGCAACACGCGCGCCAATGACGGCTGCTCGCCGGACTGCAAGCTGGAGGATGGCTTCGCGTGTGTGCTCGTCACGCAGGAGCCGCCGGCGCAGGTGTCCATCCCCGTCGTCTACCGTGACTTCCGCGGGTACGACCTGCCGGCCACCGGCGACCTGCCGCGTGGACACATCGACTTCCAGAACAAGAATGCGGGCCGTGAGGACGGCATCCTGGAGAACCGCCTCGACGCGAACGGCCGCCCCGTCTACGCGAAGGAAGGCCAGCCGTCGAACAACACCAACGGCCGGGCCGCGTTCGACCAGTGGTACAAGGCCGTGGACAAGGTCAACAAGACCATCGTCGGCAGCTTCGTGCTCGACCGCCAGCAGAACGGCTCCTACGTGTTCGACAACGAGTACTTCTTCCCGCTCGATGACGAGCCGCTCTACAGCGGCGGCTGGGTGGCCGCGGGCTTCGAGTCGACGCGCGAGGACACCATCGGCCAGCAGCGCAACTTCCACTTCACCAGCGAGGCCCGGTACTGGTTCGCGTACAAGGGCACCGAGGTGCTGACCTTCCGCGGTGACGACGACGTGTGGGTCTTCGTCAATGGCCGGCTGGCGCTGGACCTGGGTGGCGTGCACGGCCCGGCGTCGGGCACCATCAACATGTCGAGCCAGGCGAGCTCGCTGGGCCTGCGGCTGGGTGGCATCTACGAGGTCGTCGTGCTCCAGGCTGAGCGTCACACCCACGGTTCTTCGTACCGCCTCACGCTCAACAACTTCCTCACCGCCCGCACCGAGTGCACCGCCACCTGCGGTGACGCCGTGGTGGACGAGGAGGCCGGCGAGGAGTGCGACGACGGCGTCAACGCAGGTGGCTACGGTGAGTGCGGCCGTGGCTGCCTCTGGGGCCCTCGATGCGGCGACGGCGAAACCCAGGAGGACGAGGGCGAGGAGTGCGACGACGGCAACACCGTCAGCCGCGACGGTTGCAGCTCGACGTGCCGGCTGGAGATTGGCTGAGCCCGTCGTCCTGAGGTGAAGGTCGAGGCGCCGCTCCGGAAGGTTCGTCCTTCCGGAGCGGGGCTTCCCTGAAATCGCTGAGTTCGTGCTGCCAAGGGAGCAGGCAGCCTCCGCTGGACGGGCGTCTGCTATCGTCCGCGCGCCCCATGGCCTCCCGTTCGTTCGCGCTTCCGCTGTGCCTCGCGTTGCTCGTGCTCGCCGCTCCGGCACGGGGGGCGGTTGTGCGCCCGGGGTTGCCTCCGCCCGAAGAGGTCATGGCGACGCTGCGCCAACTGGAGACGGCCCGGGCGCGCGGCCGCGCCAGTGCGATGGACAGCGAGTTGGAGGCGCAGTCACGGGCGCGGCCCGGGGATTTGATGCCGCGGATGTACCGGGCGTGGCTCACCTTTCCCTCGGACGCGTGCTGGAACGAGCTGAAGGCGCTCTCCACCCTGGACCCGGAGAATCCGTGGCCCTTCGTGGGCATGGGGCTCATCTACGTGCGCTGGGGGCTGCTGGCGGAGGCGCGGCCGCCCATCGCCGCCGCCCTGAAGCAGGCCCCTGGCTTCGCGCCGGCGCTGTGGGCGCAGGGCGTGTTGCTCCAGGCGGAGGGCAAGCCCGCGGAGGCGGAAGTCCGGCTGCGTGAGGCGCTCGCCCAGTTGGATGCGCCGCAGATTCGGACGTCCCTGGCGATGTTGCTGGCGGGGATTCCCGAGCGGGAAGCGGACGCGCGCGCGGAGCTGACTCGGACGGTGGAGGCCTGGCCCGAGCAGCCCGAGGCGCTGCGGAAGCTGGCGCAGCTGGCCCGGGCTGCCAACGACGTGCGCGCCGCGGCGACCGCGGGCGAGAAGTTGGTGGCCCTCAAGCCCCGGGACAAAGAAGCGCACCGGCTCCAGGCCGACCTGTGGCTGGCCGCCTCGGAGAAGGAGAAGGCGGCCGGGTCGCTGGAGCGCTACGCGGAGCTGGGCGGTGTGGAGCCTGCGTCCCTGGGGTTGCTGGCGCGGTTGTACCGGGAGCTGGGCCGCGCGGAAGCGGAGGACAAGGCCCTGGTCCGGCTCGTCGCCGCCGCGCCAGAAGACCCGGAGCCGCTGCTTCGCCTGGCCGAGCTGGCCGAAGCTCGCGGAGATTCCAAGGCGGCCGAAATCCACCTGGTGAAGGCTTCCGAGCGAGCGCCCGCCCGCGCCGACATCCATGTGCTGCGGGCCCGGTTGGTGTTGAAGCAGGAGCGTCACCAGGATGCCCTGGCCGCCTACCGTGCGGCGCTGGCGGCCCCCGAGCGTCAGGTCGCCGAGGCCGAGAGCGAGGCCGCCGCGCTGGTGCGTCACTTCCGGTTGCCGTCGCAGCCCGCCCGGGGGACCCAGGACCAGATCTACAACCGGGTGTCACTGGGCCTGGTCGCGCTCTACATGAACCGGCTTCAGCAGACGCCGGGCATCAAGGGCAACCTCAAGGTTCAAGTCCAGGTGGACGCGTCTGGCCGGGCCACCGGCGTGACGGTGCTCTACGACAGCCTCAACGAGGCGGTCATCACCGGCCACGCCCACTTCGCCTTCATGGACGCGCAGTACCCGCCGGGGCCCGACACGCCCGTGTTCCAGTACGTCTTCCGTCCGCCGAAGTGAGCCACGGACCCGGCCGTGCCTGTTCTGGCTCGGCCGGGCCGGTGGTCGCGGTGACTTACGGGTTGCGCTGCTCGGTGCCGCTGCCGCCGTAGCCCTGCACCTGATTGCGCATCCGCTCCCAGGTGGCGCGAGCCTGCCGCTCCTGCTGCTGCTGCGACTGGAGCTTGCGCTGGGACTCCTCCACCTTGCGCTGGGCGTCCGCCGTAGCGGAGGAGAAGTCGGCCTCGGACAGGTTCTGGGCGCGCACGTCCTGGTTCGCCTTCAGGGCCTTGTATTCGGCCTGGCTGAGCTTCGCGTCAGCCACCGCCAGCTCGTTCTCACGCAGCTCCTTCTGGGCCTCCAGCGTCTTGATGGCGTGCTCGCGGTACCTCACCTGGGCCTGGGCCGCGCTCATGCTGGAGTCCGCGCTTTTCAGCTCGGCCTGTGCCTGGGTGATGTTGCTGCTCTGTCCGGTGGCTTTGGCGGCCTTCAGCGCTTCGTTATGCGCTTCCCGGCGGGCTTTGGCCGCGTCCTCGTTGCGCTTGGCCACCTCCAGCTCCCGGCGCGCATCATTGAGGGCCACGTCGGAGCGGGTCACCTCCTCCTGGGCCATGCGCAGCTGTGTCTGGGCCTCGCGGACGTCGCCCAGCTGGTCCTCCGGTACCCGGGCCAGCCACGACTCGTCCACCTTCGCTGAGCGCGTCGAGCTGCAGCCAACGCTTGCCACCGACAGGGCCGCTCCCATCATCACGCCCGCAAAGACCCGACGCCTTCTCGATTGAAACATGCTCCGTCTCCTCTCCGTGTGCGCGTGTTGCCTGCAAAGACGGTAGTCACGCGCCGCTGGGGAGGCAGACGGCAGGGAGGCGTGTCGTGGCGCTGCCCCGGCGGGGATGGGCGCGAGCGCCTGCCAGCACGCTCGCTCCACCCGGTGGGGACGGTCAGCGCTTCTCCAGGACGACGGCGTAGAACTCGATGCCTACGCCCTCACGGTCTTCGTCGGTGATGTGCTCCGGGGGCAGCCCGAGGAACTCGCGCACGGGCAGCACGCCGGTGGCATCCCGGGCCCAGGGGCCACACAGGTCCAGGTACTCGGGCAGGGAGTAGAGCTGGAAGGACTCGCCCATCTGCCGGAACATGCCGACGAATTGCTCCCACTTCGGGGTGCTGAGGTCCGGTGACTTCGTCTCGAAGGTGGTGAACAGCTTCGAGCCCGGGGCTGCCCAGTCGTACAGGTCGCGGAAGAACTGGCGGTTCTCCTCGGCGGACAGGAACACGGTGATGCCATTGGCGCCGAAAGCGACGCGGCGCTCTCCCCCCAGGAAGGCATGCACGTCCGGCCGCCGCAGGAAGGCGCCCGCCTGGCGGATGTCGCATTCCATGTAGCGGACGCGAGGCGTGTCCCCCAGCAGATGGTGGGCGGTGGTGATGGTGAGCGGATTGACGTCGCTGTAGAGCACGCGGGCGTCTGGCAGCACGGCGTGGACGTGGTCGCCGGTGGGCAGCCCCGACGCGAAGTCCACCCAGTGGTGGAAGCCGTCGGCCGCCAGGCGCTGCGCGGCGGTGCGCAGGCAGGCGCGCAGCATGCGCACCCACTTCCGGGTGGAGGGCACCAGCGAGAACATGTACTCCGCCGCCTGCCGGTCGGCTTCGAAGTGATGCGTGCCCCCCAGCGTGTAGTCGTAGATGCGGGCGGCGTTGGGGACGTTCGGATTGACGCCCGGGATTCGGGCGAACGCTTCGGTATCCATGCGGTCAGGGCCTCCAGTGTATCGACGTGGTCTGCGGCATTCCTTCGGGGCCGGTGCGGATGAGGCCCACCAGCAGGAAGGCGCCGTCCTCCAGGGCGGCGACGTGGTGGTCCGAGAGGGGCGCCGCCAGGCGCGGCCCGGGAGTCCATGCACCCGTCTGGGGCGCCCAGAGGTCGACGGCGGCGGACGCCGCGGCATCGTTCTGCCCGAGCCCGCCGAAGGCCGCCGCCCGCCCATCCGGCAGCGCGGCCAGCTTGAAGCTGGAGCGGGGGTGGGCCAGCGCGCCGGTGGGCGTCCACTGTTCGCTCGCCGGGTCCCACACCTCCGCGGAGCCGAGCAGCTCGCCCTTCCTCCATCCGCCCATGACGAGGATGCGCCCGTCCGACAGCGTCACGCCCTGGTGGCCGTCTCGGGATTCGGTGAGGGGGTGGCTCGTCTTCCATTCGCGCGTGTCGCGCTGCCAGACCTCCGTGCACTGGTCGAGCGGCGGGGCGAAGTGGACGCCGTCGACCACGGCGAAGCCGAAGCCGTTGTCCCTTCCGCCCGCGATGATGACGCGCTCGCCGCTCACGCACACCGGACCGGGGTGGAACAGGCGCACCGTCTGGCCCGCGAGCTCCCACGCGTCCGCGCCGGGACGGAGCAGCTCCGCCCGCGTTCCCCGTTCCATGTCCTCATCGAAGTCGGAGCCCAGGACGAGCACCGCGCCATCCGGCAGGGCCACCGCGACGGGCCTGGCTCTCGCCGCGAGCAGGGGCGGACCGTCCCGGAAGCGGCGCGTGTCGGGCTCCCATACCAGCGTGCTCGCCAGCTCCAACTCGGTGGTGTTCCTCCCGCCGATGATGAGCACCCGCCCGTCGGGCAGCGCCACCGCGGCATGGCCCTGGCGCGGTTGGGGCATGGGGGCAAGCACCTCCCAGGCATCGGTAGCCGCGTCCCACCGCATCGCGCTCGTCACCGTCATGGGGGTGCTGCCGCCCCCTTGGGCATGCCATTCCTGCCCGCCGACAACGAGCGCGCCGCCGGCGACGCCCGTGAGGGTGAAGCTGTCGAGCCAGAGGCCCTGGTAGGGGAGGCGCTGGAGGTCGGGGCGTGCGGACATGGCGCCATCGTATGCGCCGGGCGCGATTTCCCGCACCTCGGGTGGTTCCCGCCAGCACGGATGGGCGCACCGGACGGGGATGGTACAGTCGCCGCCACCGCATGGCTCTTCTCCCCGCGTCTCGTCTGGATGTGCTTCGCGCTGCCCTCCTCGTGTTGGTGACGAGCTGCGCCACCCTGGTGCTGGAGCTGGCCGCCGCCAGGTTGCTGGCGCCCTTCATCGGGGCCTCGCTCCACACGTGGACGAGCATCATCGGCGTGGTGCTCGCGGGCATCAGCCTGGGCAGCTACGCCGGAGGCCGGCTGTCGGAGCGGGGCGCGTCGTTCCGGTGGCTGGCGGGCCTCACCGCGCTGGGGGCGGTGCTCGCGCTCCTGCCGCTGGGGTGGGTGGCCGTGCTGGGGGATGGCGCCGCGCTGCGCCCCATCCCCGTGCTGCCGCGCACCTTCCTGCTCACCTTCCTGGGCTTCTTCCCCGTCAGCTTCGTGCTGGCCATGGTGACGCCGCTGGCGCTCCGGCTGCTGCTGCCGGACCTGGGGCGCGCGGGGCGCATCGTGGGCCTGCTGTACGCGCTGGGCACGCTAGGGAGCCTCGCCGGCAACTTCCTCACGGGCTTCGTGCTGGTGGCGTGGTTCCCCGTGCCCACCATCGTCCTCACCGTGTCGGGCGCGCTGCTGCTGTGCGCGCTGCTGGCGCTGCCCAAGGCCTCCGTGTCCGCGCCCCCCGTCGAACCGGTGGCCCCCGCGCCCGCCGGCGCCGTGGCGGCAGCGGACGCCGCGCCGTCCTCGACGGGCGTGGACCTTCGCGCCCGGCCCGTGCTGGCGTGCTTCCTGGTGGCCAGCGCGAGCTTCTGCACGCTCGCCATCGAACTGGCGGCCAGCCGCATCCTGGCGCCCACCGTGGGCGTCTCCCTGCTGAGCTGGACCGGCATCATCGGCGTGGTGCTGACGGGCATGGCGCTGGGCAACTTCGTGGGCGGCCACCTGGCGGACCGGTGGCCCCGGCAGGAGGTGCTCGCCGGCTCCATGCTGCTGGCGGCGGCCAGCTGCCTGCTGATTCCTCCCATCCACCAGTGGCTGGTGCTGAAGGGCCACTTCGACGGCCTGGGCCTGCAGGCGCGCATCGTCGCGTACACGGCGGCGGTGTTCCTGCTGCCGGTGACGGCCCTGGGCACGCTCTCCCCGCAGGTGCTCCGGCTGGCGCTGGCGGACGTGGAGCGGGCGGGGCGCACCGTGGGCCGGCTGTACGCGTGGAGCACCGCGGGCGCGCTGCTGGGCTCGTTCCTCACCGGCTGGTGGCTCATCGCGAAGGTGGGCGTCTACCCGCTGGTGATGGGGGCCAGTCTGGGCCTGGTGGCGCTGGCGGCCTTCGTGGGGCAGGTGTGGCGGCGGCCCCGCTTCGTCGGCGCCACCGCGGGCACGCTCGCGCTGGCGGGGACGTTCGGCGCGCTGGGCCTGTTCGCGTCTCCGTGCACGGAGGAGACGGACTACTTCTGCATCAAGGTCAACCAGGTGGAGCATGACGGCCGGCGGTTGCTGGCCATGCAACTGGACCACCTGACGCACACCATGGTGGACCTGGAGGACCCGTCGTACCTGGGCTACCCGCACGGGTACATCCACTCGGAGGTGGTGCGCCACGTGGCCGCGCGCACCGCGGAGCCCCGGGTGCTGGTGATTGGCGGCGGCGGCTACGTGGTGCCGCGCTGGGTGGAGACCTACGTCCCGCAGGTCCGGATGGAGGTGGTGGAGATAGACCCGGCCGTGACGCGCATCGCGCTGGAGCGCTTCGGCGTGAAGCCGGACACGCGCATCACCTCGTTCAGCCTGGACGGGCGGCAGTTCCTCCAGGAGATGGCGGAGCGCGGCGCGTACGACTTGATTGTCCAGGACGCGGTGAACGACTTGTCGGTGCCCTACCACCTGATGACGCGCGAGTACGACATGCTGGTGCACTCGCTGCTCAAGCCGGACGGCCTCTACCTGCTGACCGTCATCGACGAGATTCCCCGGGGCTCCTTCCTGCGCTCGGCCCTCCGGACGATGCAGGACGTCTTCCCCCACGTGGAGCTGCTCCACGATGCACGCAGTGGCTCCAAGGGGCAGGGCGTCTACATCGTCGCGGGCTCGGCACGGCCCATGGAGCTGGAGCGCCTGCCGGAGCTGCTTCGCGGCCTGGGCATCGAACAGCCGCGCACGGGCCGGGTGCCTCGCACGGAGATTGACGCCTATCTGGCCGCGGGCCCCGCGTTGCTGCTCACGGATGACTTCGCTCCCGTGGACAACCTGCTCGCGGAGCTCTTCCTCCTCCGCGAGCAGGTGGCGCCGTAGCTCAGCGCTTCACGGCTTCGATGATGCACGTGCCGGCCTGGGTGGGGCGGATGCCCACCAGCTCCCAGGAGGTCCGGGCCAGCAGCGCCTGGAATTCGTTGGCCGTGCGCTCCCGTCCGTCCACCAGCACCATCATGTTGAGGTCCAGCAGGGGCACGGGGGAGGGCGTCTGGTTGTCGGGCATCACCAGCTCCAGCACGAAGAGCCGGGCTCCCGCGGGCGCCGCGGCATGGAGGTTCCGCAGGATGGCGGTGGCGGACTCCTCGTCCCAGTCGTGGAGGATGTGCTTGAGCAGGTAGGCCTCGGCGGAGGGGAGGCCCGGCTCGAAGAAGCTGCCGCCCACCAGCTCCACCCGTCCCTGGAGGCCCTGGGCCTCCAGCGGGGCCTTCGCGCCTTCGAGCACGTGCGGCAGGTCGAAAAGAATGCCCCGGCAGGAGGGGTTGGCGCGCAGCACCTGCGCCAGCAGCGCTCCCTGGCTGCCGCCAATGTCCGCCACATGGGCGAAGGGGGAGAAGTCGACCTGTTGCGTCAGCTCGTGGGCCACCAGGGCCGACAGGTTGCCCATGGCCCGGGCGAAATGCTCCGCTTCTTCCGGGTGACGCGCGAAGTGCTCCCAGATGTCGGTCCCCAGGGCGGCGCGCACGGTGGACTTCCCGGTGCGAACGGCCTCGATGAGCTGCCCCCACGGCAGCCAGTGGGCGCGGTCACTCTGCGCGATGGCCACGTCCCGCAGCGAGCCGGGGATGTCCGAGCGGAGCCCTTCGCCCATGGGCGTCAGGGCAAAGGTCCGCTCACCGACCTCCTGGAAGATGCCCGCGGGGATGCCGCCTCGCAGCAGCCGGTACAGGCCGTCCGCGCTGATGCCGAGCTCGTCCGCCAGCGCGTCACTGCTCCGCGGGCCCTTGGAGAGCAGGTCCGCGATTCCCAGACGGGCCGCCGCGCCGATGACCTGGGTGAGCCAATAGCCGCCGATTCGCTCATAGAGTAGCTGCGTGGGAAACGGAGTCCCGCCGGGCGTCTTGTCCATGCTTGGAGTCTAACAGCGCTCAAAGCCTGTCATCATCGGGGATGTAGGCAATAAGCCGTAATTCGAGACTCCCCGGCGGCGCCACGACAGGGCGCGGCGCCAGGGAGCCCACCGCGCCGGCCTACTTGCCCTTGCTGTAGTCGCGGCTGGCGATGACGCCCTGGACCTCGGCCAGCGCGCGGGCGCCGGACGCGGACTCGAGCGCCTTCTCGGCGATGGCCTGGACCTGGCGCTTGGCCTCGGCCAGCTCGGTCTGGAGCATCTGGAGCGCCTGGGCCTGCTTGGTGGCGGTCTCCTTGAGCGAGGAAATCTCCATGGCGGCGACGCGCTGCGCCGTCTCTGCGTCCTTGGTGGCGAGCGTGAGCTTCAGCTCCCACTCGGACTTCACCCGGTTGCCAGTGATGGCCGCGGCGGTGTCCGTCTCCTTCTTGAGCACCAGCGGGAAGTCCGCCACCTGCTTGCGCAGGTCCTCCAGCTCCTTCTCACGCAGCTTCAGGGCGTCCTCGCGGGTGGCCCAGTCCTTCTCCAGCTTCTCCTTGCGGTCGCGCTCGGTGGCGGCCTGCTGGCGCAGCGATTCGGCGAAGGCGTCCTGCTCCTTCTTGCGCTGGAGCTGGGTGTCATAGGTGTACTCCTCCTCGGTGCGCTTGCGAGCCACCTCGGTGGCCTGCCGCTCGGCGGACTGGTCCGCGGCGGCCTTCGCGCGGGTGTCCTCGATGTCCTTCTGGAGCCGCTCCATCTCCGCCTCGAGCTCGGCCTTCTTCTTGTCGTACTCGGCCACGAGCACGTCGATGGCGCTGGCGGCCACGTCCTTGCCGTGCAGCCCGTTCAGCTCCTCCGTCTTGAGCTGGATGGCCTCGTCGAGCTGCTTCAGCTCCTCCACCAGCGAGATGACCTGCTCGTTGATGCCGGCCAGCGTCTTGTTGATGGTGAGGCCCGCCTCGGTGACTTTCTTCACGGCGGATTCGGCGGTGAGGTTGGACACGTCCGCGAGGACGTTCTTCGCGTGGGCCTCCTGCGCGTCCTGCTCCTTGGTGGAGACGATGGGCTTGTTGCGCGCCTTGCGAGCGAGCTCCTCGAAGGCGGCCTTGGTGGCCTCGGTGGAGCGGTTGCGGGCGACGACGTTGCGCTTGGACGTCTTGCGAGTAGCCATGTGACTCTCCAGGTAGGGCACGGCCAGGGCAGGCCGTGAGGCCCGCGAGGGACGTGAGGGTTTCGTGGAATCGCTGGCCCCCTTTTCGGGCGACCATGGGAGAAAGATACCTGGGGGGTCTGACACGGTTGGCCGGGTTTCAGGCGGCCTGGCGGGGTGCTTGGAGCCCCCAGAAGCGCCTCTGGGCGGCCTGGGTGGCGACGCTTGGGGAACAGCGCCCTTGTCCTCGGGGCCGGGGCCCGGCTAACTCGCAGTCCCCGAAACGGCTCAAGGGAGAGCGTCAATGCAGGTCGTCAGTGTGAAGAAGGCCCTCGCGGGAGGGGTGGAGGAGGGGACGAAGGTGGAGGTCCGCGGCTGGGTGCGCACGCGCCGCGACTCCAAGGCGGGCATCAGCTTCGTCAACGTCAGCGACGGGTCGACGTTCGACCCCATCCAGGTCGTCGCTCCGAATTCGCTGCCCAACTACGAGAAGGAAATCCTGCACCTCACCGCGGGCTGCTCGGTCATCAGCCGAGGCACGCTGGTGAAGTCCCAGGGCAAGGGGCAGGCCTACGAAGTCCAGGCGGATGAAGTCCAGGTGCTGGGCTTCGTGGATGACCCGGACACGTACCCCATCCAGCCCAAGCAGCACACGCTGGAGTTCCTCCGCGACGTGGCCCACCTGCGCGTGCGCACGAACACGTTCAGCGCGATTACGCGCGTGCGTCACCGCGCGGCCATGGCCGTCCACCGCTTCTTCGACGAGGAGGGCTTCTTCTGGGTGAACACGCCCATCATCACCGCGAGCGACGCGGAGGGCGCCGGGCAGATGTTCCGCGTCTCCACGCTGGACGCGGTGAATCCGCCGCGCACGCCGGACGGAAAGATTGACTGGCACAAGGACTTCTTCGGCAAGGAGGCGTACTTGACGGTCTCCGGCCAGCTCAACGTGGAGGCCTACGCCCTGGCCATGTCCAAGGTGTACACGTTCGGCCCCACGTTCCGGGCGGAGAACTCCAACACCACGCGGCACCTGGCCGAGTTCTGGATGATCGAACCGGAGATTGCCTTCGCGGACCTCAACGACGACGCGAACCTGGCCGAGCGCTTCCTCAAGTATGTCTTCAAGGCCGTGCTCGCCGACTGTGCGCCGGACCTGAAGTTCTTCGAGGAGCGGGTTCAGAAGGGCGTCACCGAGCGCATGGAGAAGTTCATCAACTCCAGCTTCGAGCGTATCGACTACACCGAGGCCGTCGAAATCCTGAAGAAGGCCAAGAAGAAGTTCGAGTACGCGCCCGAGTGGGGCAAGGACCTCCAGACGGAGCACGAGCGCTACCTCACCGAGGAGCACGTGGGGCGGCCGGTGGTGGTGATGAACTACCCGGAGGCCATCAAGTCCTTCTACATGCGCGCCAACGACGACGGGAAGACGGTCGCCGCCATGGACGTGCTCGCCCCCGGCATTGGCGAAATCATCGGAGGCAGCCAGCGCGAGGAGCGCCTGGACGTGCTGGACCAGCGCATCCAGAAGTTCGGCCTGAAGCCGGAGGGATACCAGTGGTACCGCGACCTGCGGCGCTACGGCACCGTGCCGCACGCGGGCTTCGGGCTCGGCTTCGAGCGGCTCATCGTCTACATGTGCGGTCTGCAGAACATCCGGGACGCGATTCCCTACCCGCGCGTGCCGGGCTCCGCGGCGTTCTAAATCGCCGTCCGAGTGTCCCCTCCTTGATGGAGGGGACACCCACCCATTCAGGGCAGCTGGCTCTCCAGCGCGCCCCAGCGGGTCCGAATCCACTGGCGCACGTACTCGACTTCCTCCTCGTAGGAGTTGAAGTCCTGGCGCGTGTGCCAGTGGGGGAAGTTGCCGTGGCCGCCCCACGGGTCATTCGGGTCGCCGAAGTTGCGGTGCTTCTCACCCCACTTCGCCCAGTCTCGCCGCGCGGAAGGCGCCGTCTCCTGGACGTAGCCGTCGATGAGGGCCCGCATGACCTCCACGTTCAGCGTGTCGCGCAGCAGCGCCCGGTAGCGCTCGCGCATGGGCCCGGCGATGGTGGGGTCGGCCAGCATGCGCTGGAAGAGCAGGTTGTCCTCGCGGAACGTGGGGCGCGCCGTGGGTGAGGTCCGGGTGGTGTCGTAGGACTGCCCGAAGCTCGCGTCCAAGTCCCAGGGGATGAAGCGCCAGGGGCCGCCGGTGGCCGGGTCGTAGGCGTGGTAGGCATTCTTCGCCTGCGAGTCCACGCCCAGGATGAGCGTGTTGAAGATCCACCAGTCCTCGTAGTCCCGCGCATTCATCCGCTGCGGGAAGCCGGCGCGGAAGGCGTCCGCGTCCGAGTCCGCGATGAAGGCGGTGAGCGCTTCCAGGGGCGCGAAGGCGCCAGGCTCGCCTTCCTCGGGAGCGCCCTCCGCCTTCTCGAAGCCTTCGTGGAGGCTGCTCTTGGGCGTGCCGTCCTTGCGCAGCCGCGAGAAGTTGGCGCGGTTGTCCACGGCCTTGAAGGCGTCCGCGTCCTTGTCGATGCCGTGCGCGGCCATCAGGCGCTTGTTGACGTGGTCCGCCACCGTGTAGAGGCCGACGTATTTGTTGTTGGCGTAGAGCACCGCGCTGTATGTGCGCAGGTGGATGTGGCCCGGGCTCATCCGGCTCCACACGTCGAAGGCGAGCCGCGAGCGCATATAGGAGTTGTCATTGAACGTGGTGATGAGCACCACGCGCTTGCGGTCCTCGAAGCCGTTTCCGAAGACAGGCTCGGTGAAGAGGTCCTCGTCCGGGAACTTCAGCGTGAGGCTGCGCTTGGGGAACACGCTGGAGGTGGCGCCCCGGTACTTCGCCTCCAGGTCGAAGCGCTGGCTCCGGTAGACGAGTTGCACCGGCCGGTAGCCGCCCGCCGTCAAGCCGCCCTCGTAGGAGAGGTGGAACACCGGCAGGCCGAACTCCTCCGTGTAGGCCGCCGGGTCGACGATGGGGACGTTGCCGGGCGCGGACTCGTTCTCCGCCACGCCGACCTTGAGCGTGCCCGTCTCGCCGGTGCGCTCTTCCCGGAGCGTGAGGTGCCACACGGCGGCCTGGTCCTTGCCGGGCGTCCAGCTCAAGGTGCCCGTGGCCACATCGAACCGGGCGCCGGGCGGCAGGTTGTCCACGACGAAGCGCGTGTCCGGCGCTGCGTGGCCGGTGGTGCACGTCACGGTGGCGGAGACGGGCTCGCCCTCGAGCACCCAGCGTGGCTCGCCCGCGGTGGGGGCGCAGAGGTTGGACTGCGGCGGTGGGCCGCCATCGGGCTCGCCGCCGTCCGGAGTGCCTGGGCCGGTTCCCGAATCGGGTGTCGTCCCTCCGTCCGTGCCATCGGGAGGCAGGCCCGCGTCGGGACGCGTCCCGTTGTCAGGGGCCTCGCTGGAGGGGGCCGGAACGCCACGGCTTCCGGTGTTGCCACCGCATGCCACCAGCAGCCCCGCGACTCCGGCCAGAAACATCCTTGGAAAGCGTTCCCCTCCCACCTGGTCCCTCCCCCTCGAACAACGCCACGTCACGGTTCGCAGGATTAACCATTCCGTGACGTGCCTGGCACCCCCCTCGGTGTCGGCCGTTGTCGGCTCGTGGACGCCGCCGGAGGGAGGGCGCCCAGTGAGGCAATGACGGGGCATGCGGTGTCGGGTGGGCAACCTCCCTGCGCCAGCAGCTTCTGGATGGCGCGCTTCATCCGCTGGAGGTCCTTCACGCGCGCGTCGATGGCCTGGAGCTTCGCCGCTGCGAAGGTCTCCACCTCGGAGGGCGAGGGGATGCGCCCGTCCGACATCGCGAGGAAGGCGGCGACCTCCCGCAGCGTGAATCCCAGCTCCTGCGAGCGCCGGATGAAGCGCACGCGCGTCACGTCCCCGGGGGTGTACTCGCGGTAGCCGCTCTGCGTCCGGCGGGGTGGGGGCAGCAGCTTGCGCCGCTCGTAGAACCGGAGCGTGGGAATGCCCACGCCCGCGGCCCGGGCCAGCTCGCTGATGCGGAGGGGGGCGGCGTCAGGCCGTCTGGGAGCGGGGCGCGTGGGCATGGTGGTTCCTCCACCACTGGAGGATGGCACCCCCCTGGACGAAGAACCACGTCAGTTCCAGCGCGAGCATGACCGCGAGGATGCCCGTCTGACCCGATGCGAACGCCACGCCCATCCACAGCGAGAAGCCGGCGCGGCCCAGGGTGTCCGCGGCGCCCAGGGCGGGCTCCGGCTTCCACAGGCGCAGCAGGGACCACACGGTGACGATGGTGCCCATCAGGCTCACGAAGAAGAGGTGCATGGGGCCGAACTCCGGCGGAGAGGCGCCGGGCAGGCCAAGGGCGACATGGAGGTGGTGCAGCTTTTCCAGGAGCCAGCCCGCTGTCCACGGGGTGGCGAACGGGGCGGTGACGACGAGGTCGTAGAGGGCGCTGGCCTGGATGATGCGAGTGGGTTCGTTCCGGTTCATGCGCGGAACGTTACGGTCTGCACCAAGGTGCAGGGTCAAGCGCCCTTGTCTAGCAGGGCGCTATCCAGCCTTGAGGCGCACGGAATCAGAGGCGTGCTTCGCGAGCGCCTCGGCGATCTGGTCCGACTTCCACAGCGGGTCCAGGCAGGGGCAGAAGTAGCCGGGCCCCGCCTTCTCGCGCACGGCCCAGGCGAAGAATTCGCGGGCGGTGTCGTGGAGCTCCTCGGGGAGGAAGAGGGCGGCGACGTCGTACTCGGTGAAGCGGAGCAGGCCCGGCACGCGCCACTCGCGCTCCCAGTCGAAGCGGTAGCTGTAGGGCGCGTTGTGGTGGTCGCCCTGGATGTCCACGAAGGGCGTCATGGACCAGATGGGCTCTTGCTGGGGCGAAGTCGCCGCGAGCGCGCGCTCCACCTGATGCTTCAGGGCGAGGTGCGCGGGGGAGGCGTACTGGACGTACCAGACGGGGCCGCCGCCCTGGGAGAGGATGTAGCTCTTGCTGAAGCCAATGCCATACAGGCTGCGGCGCTGGACGAGCCGGGCGAGCTGGTCCAGGGGAATCTCGCTGAAGCACACGGAGCGGTGGCGCTCGGCGACGGCGGGCTCCCGGCGGGCGAGGCCGAAGCCCTCGGCGCCGGGGATGAGCGTCCGGGCGCCGAGGATGCTCATCATGTTCTGGTAGGCGTCAAGATAGGGCGGTCCCGGCTTCGTGAAGTGAACCACGAAGTCAGACATGTCTCGCCACTGTGGATTCGTCTGGTAGCCGAGCATCATCCCTACTCCGCAGGCAATGTCCCGGACAGCGCGGGTGGATGCAACTCGAACGACGCGTGGCTCGCCGTGCCTGCCTGTCTGGCATTCGGGGGGACGGCGCCGTGTCCTCGCCTACCTCGCCCTGCGGTCAGGCAGGTGCTGGAGCGCTTGAAACTGCCCGTGGACGTGACGCCTCTTGCACCGGCACGAGGGCCGCCGCCGCCAGGCTTCTGGCCGTAAGGGCCTCACCCCTCAGCCCCCCAGCCTTCGGCGCCGCGCTCTCCCGCCCCACGCTCGGCAGCGGTGTGTCCATTCACGTGCCGCAGGGGCCCCGCCCTCTCTGGACGGACCACGCGAAGGGGCGCTCTTGTCCGTCCGCTCGCGTCCGCCCTTCGGTGAGCCCGTTCTCCCGCGCCAGATGGTGCGCCGCACGTGCAGCTTGCCGCGCTGAAAGTCTACGCCGCTCCACTGGAGCCCGAGCAGCTCGCCCTGCTGCAGCCCCGTCTTGAGGGGCACCAGCAGCAGCCGGGCGCTCAGAACTCGCCTGAACATCCGGCGGCTGCCGCGCCTTGGCATGGTCCATGCCGGCCACGCTGACCCGTTGCGGGGAACGGACCGGCCTTATGGACCTGCCCGCCGGCGCGGCCGCTCGCAACCGTGTCGGCCTTGTCTGTTCATTCGCGGCCGGGCGGCGCGCCGGCGTCGTCGCCGTGGCCGAACGACGCATCTGGGCTGCGCCGAACATCCCCCGGCCGTTGTGCCGCTCGGCGGGAAGGCGCTGGCGGCGGGCCGGCATTGCGCGGGAAGTGCGCGACCTGGGCCGGGCGCGCATTTCCCGCTGATTTTTTTCACATCGCCTGCGAGAGTGAAAAGTGCGCCATTTCAGGTTGTCGAATTTTTGGATTTTGCGGCCATGGCCCACCTGCGGGCGGCGTCAAAGGCGCGGCTCGCGACGCGCCCGGCGAACCCATGGCCTTACCTTGCCACAATGCTTGACGCGCGATGGAATGGATGAGGTCGAACATGTCTGGAAAGTCGGTGCTGGCAGCGTCGCTTGTCGCCTTGGCCTGCGCGCCGGCGACCGCGCAGACGGGGCAGTGGTCGCAGCCGACGAAGACCGAGCAATGGTCGCAACCGCCGCAACAGCAGCCGCAGGCCCAGCAGCGCCCGCAGGCGCAATCGCCCGCCCCGACGTCGTCCGCGCCGGGCGAGGGTGGGCCCGGCCAGTCCCAGCCGGGCCTCTGGTCCAGCCCCACCACCACCCAGCAGGTCGATCCCCGGGCGATGGACAATCCGGAGGTCGTCCAGCCGCAGGGCAAGGTCCCGGCCGGCATGGTGGGGCGCTGGAATCTGTGGGTGCCGGGCGGCATCTGGTACAGCGCCGACGGCAGCCGCATCTATCGCAACTATACGCAAGGCGCCGCCATGAACAGCCTGACCATCCGCGCCAACGGCACCTACAGCTGGGGCGGGACGACGGGCCAGCTGACGGAGATCCGCCCCTGGTTTGCGCAACCCGGCGAGCGCTATTTCGCCGTCCAGCTCGATGCCAACCTCAAATACATGGCGCGCCACGATGCGGGGAAGGGCAAGATCGACCTGTTATTCTGGGGGGTGGGCGGCCACGCGGCGACCGGCACGCGCTGAGGCGTGCGGCGGCGCCTCAGCGGCCTCCGCGCCCGACCCGCGCGCTGCGATGCCGCGGCCGCTGCGGGGGCGCGGCATCGCCTGCGTTCGCGGCTCGGCTGCGGCGCCCATGCCGGCCCCGTCGCATCATCCCCCGAGCACTGCGTCAGCAGCGCCGCAGGACTCTCGTAACGCGTGGCCCGAAGAACGGGGGCAGATCACTCCCTCAATCTGGGCGTGCACCCGTCTCCTGAAGCGCGGGGATGGCGGTGATTCCTGTGTATGCTCCCGTGCTTTCCACCGCAGTGAGTACAGGGAGGTCTGGCACATGAAGCTGCACAACGTGTTGCTTGGAGTCGTGGCAGCGGGGCTGATGATGGGGTGCGGCGGCGCCGCTCCCGAGGACATGCCCGAGACGGAGGCGCAGGAGTCGGCGCTGTCGACGTGCGGCTACGTCCAGGGGCCGGAGTCCTATGTCTCGTCGGAGGAGGCCTGTGAGATGGCGCTCCACTTCGCGCCGCAGTTCTGTTCGGGGCTCGGCGGGGTGCGGTCCATCACCAACCGCTGCCTCATCACGGACGGGCCGCCGTATCTGGGCTCCTACCGCGTCTGCTGCAACCAGTAATCCTCAGGGCCGCGAGGCCGTGACCCAGACGCCGGGCCTGGGGCGCAGGGTGATGGCGGGCGTGGGGTGGATGACCTGACCCGGCGTCAGGTTGAGCCGGACGCGTTGGAACAGGGTGGCCAGCACCAACACCAGCTCCATCAGCGCGAATTGGTTGCCAATGCACTGGCGCGGCCCTCCGCCGAACGGGAACCAAGCGAAGCGTGGACGCGCCTGCTCCTGTTCGGGGAGGAAGCGGTCCGGGTCGAAGCCTTCTGGATTGTCCCAGATGCGCGGGTGCCGGTGCGTCACCCAGGGCGCGAGCATCAGATGGGCGCCTTCGGGAATCCGGAATCCGCACACGAGGTCCTCCTCGGTGGCGATCCGGGAGAGGGTCCATGCCGGCGGATAGAGCCGCATGGATTCGTCCACCACTCGGCGGGTGAGTTCCAGCCGGGGCAGGTCCTCGTGCGTGGGGTTGCGGCCTCCCAGTTCACGTGCCAGCTCTGACTCCATGTCCCTGCGCACGCCCGGGTGCTGGGACAACAGCATGATGGTCCATGCCAGCGCGCTCGCCGTCGTTTCATGGCCGGCGATCAGCACGGTCAGGACCTCGTCGCGGAGCTGCGTGTCGCTCATCCGCTCGCCCGTGTCGTCGTCGTGTGCCTCCATCATCATCTGCAGCAGGTCGTGGTGCTCACTCCCCTCGCGCCGTCGCTTCGCGATGATGCCGTGCACCACGCGGTCCAGGCTGCCGACGTCGCGCTCGAATTGCCGATGGGCGGGAAGCGGTAGGCGCAAGGGAATCGGCACGGGTTGCGTGAGCCGCTTGTAGACAAACACTTGCATCCGGCTCAGCACCTTCGCGATGTCACGCGCGGCGCTGCTGACGTCGGCGCCGAACAACGTCGTGCTGGCGATACGAAGCGTCAGGCGGGTGAAGTCCTCGGCCACATTGAACGCGGCGCCCGTGTCGGCGCGGGTCTCCAGCGTGGCGGCGAGGTCCTCAGCCGCGTCCACCATGGTGCTCGCGAAGCCCGCGACGCGTTGGCGATGGAAAGCGGGTTGCGCGAGCCGGCGCTGCCGCAGCCAATGGTCACCCTCGCTGGTGAGCAGGCCGTGGCCCAGCAGTTCTCGAAGCACCATGAATCCGCGTGACTGTTTGCTGTAGTTGCGCGCATGGTCTTGAAGGACGTGGCGCACGCCATCCGGGTGCGCCACCAGGATGAGGCAGGCGGGCCCCATGGGGAGGCGCACCACGTCGCCGTATTCCCGCACCTGGGCTTGCAGGAAGTGGAGCGGGTCCTTTCTCAGGGCACGGAGATGTCCGAGCAGCGGGGCTCCTGGTGACATGGGCGGAAGGGGCGCCGCGGTCGACGCACCCGCTGGATGGATGGACATGGCCGCGAGCTTCCTTCCTGGCAATGAAGCCTCATGCTGGGCATGGGGTGTTCATCCCCGGCGGGAAGCGCATCCGGGCCCGGCTCCGGCCCGTTGGAGGGCGCACGCTGGCGGACTAACATTGGCCTCTTCTTGACGAGGGAACGCTCTTGGAAACCCTGTTCCGAAATGGTCGCCTGGCGCTCGCCGCCGTGCTCGTCCTGGCCCTGTCGCCCATGGCCCTGGCCGCCGCGGGCAGTCCGCAGCTCCAGGCCTTCTTCCAGCAGGATCTGACCAGCGCCGACTACCAGCAGAAGGTCTACTCGCGCGTCGCGGGGAAGTGGCGGCAACCCGGCGCCAAGGGCACGCCCGGGTTGGGAAAGAAGACGGTGGTCCGGGCCGTGATTGGCCGGGACGGCAAGCTCCTCTCCGCCGACGTGTCCACGGAGTCCGGTTCGAAGACGTGGGATGCCGCCGCGCTGTCGGCCGTGAAGAAGGCCGCGCCCTTCCCGCCGCTGCCGGCGAGCTTCCCCGGCGCCACGTTGGATGCCCACTTCCACGTGGCCTGGGTGGCCGGGCCCTGAACTCGGGCGACGCACTGCGGTTGATTGGGGAGGGCGCTCCCGGGCGGGCACGCGGTATATGGTGCGCCCATGGCGACTCCTCATATCTCCGCTGCCCCTGGTGACTTCGCTGACGTGGTCCTCATGCCCGGCGACCCGCTCCGGGCTCGTTACATCTCCGACCGCTTCCTGGAAGGTGCCCGCGAGGTCACCTCCGTGCGCAACATGCTCGGCTTCACCGGGACCTTCCGGGGCCGGCGCGTGTCGGTGATGGGGCACGGCATGGGCGTTCCCTCCATCTCCATCTACGCCACCGAGCTCATCAAGACGTATGGGGTGCGCGTGCTCATCCGCGTGGGCAGCTGCGGCGCGCTGAGCACCGACGTGAAGGTCCGGGAGGTCATCGTCGCGACGGGGGCCGGCACGGACTCCAACGTGAATCGGATGCGGCTGATGGGGCATGACTTCGCCGCGGTGGCGGACTTCACGCTCGCGCGCCGGGCCATGGAGGCGGCGGAGCGGCGCAACAAGCCTGTGCGCGCCGGCCCCGTCTTCACCTCCGACCTCTTCTACCACCCGCAGGAGCAGCTCAATGCCACCCTGGCGCGGATGGGTGTCCTGGCCGTCGAGATGGAGGTCGCCGGCCTCTACGGCGTGGCCGCGGAGTCGGGCGCCCGCGCGCTGGGGCTGCTCACGGTGTCGGACCACATCATCACCGGGGAGAGTCTCACGCCGCAGGAGCGGCAGACGACGTTCGACGAGATGATTGAGCTCGCCCTGGACGTCGCACACGCCGAACCCACGCCGTAGCGCCTTGTCGGAGGGCAGGCGGGCAGGGTGCCTGTCCGCTCTGAAGGTACGAGAGGGCCGCTCTCGGAGCGCTTTCCAGCGCCGGGGGCGGTCAGATTTCCCGGACGGTGCTTTGTGCCCAGCGGGATTCCGGGCCATCCTCCGGCCCGGTGCGTTACCCAATCTGGCTCCTCCTCGTTTGCGCCGGCTGTGCCGCGCGTATCTCCCCCCATGCTGGCACTGCGCCGGCCGCCGCCGTGCGTGCCCAGGACTCCGTCCCCGTGGCCGCCGCCGAGCCGCCACCAGAGGCTCCGCCGCTGGCGTCCGCTCCCGCCGCCGAGCCGGTGGCAGAGGCTGCTTCCGAGCCCACGTCCACCACGGATGGCTGCGCGCTGAGCGCGGAGGACCTGGAGTCCGAGGAGGAGGAGCTGGCCGAGGGCGAGGGCGACGACGGCGAGAAGGAGACGCCGGACGCCGTGGCCGCGGGCGCCGCTTCGACAGGGCCGCTCTACACGGCTGACATCTCCGATGCGGAGCTGGCGCGGCGGTGGAAGGACGAGATTGCCTCGCTGGGCTCCATGGCCGTGGGCTTCGCGCACAGCGGCCGGCTGGTGAACGCCAGGCAGTTCCCCCAGGGGGACGATTGGATCGTGGTCACTCCCGCGGGCGCCTGGGCCACCGAGGAGACCGTCAACTACCTGGCCGAGGCCATCCGCGACGTGCGCGCCCGCTTCCCGAATGCGCCTCCGCTGCGGGTCAATGGGATGAGCCACAAGGAGGGCGGCTACATGCGCCCTCACAAGAGCCACCAGAACGGCCGTGACGTGGACGTGGGCTTCTACTACCCGACGGTGGACCCCATCCGGACCCGCGCGCGCGAGCACGTCATCGACGTGGGCATGAACTGGGAGTTCATCCGCTCGGTGCTCGTGAAGACGGACGTGCAGATGATTCTCGTCGACCGTCGCGTGCGGAAGGTCATCTACGACCACGCCGTGCGCGCGGGCGAGGACAAGGCGTGGTTGGACTCGATTTTCAATGACGGCCCCACGGGCGTCGTCCGGCACGCCCGCGGCCACCGCGACCACTTCCACATCCGCTTCCACAATCCGCGTGCCCAGGAGCTGGGCCGTCGGGTGCAGCCGTTCCTGGCGCTCCAGCCGGAGCACAATGTGACGACGCACCGCATCCGGAACGGTGACACGCTGGGCGGCATCGCGCTCAAGTACGGGTCGTCGGTGGCGATGATCAAGAAGGCCAACCGGATGAAGAACAACTTCCTGCGCGCCGGGAATCGGCTGTCCGTGCCCCTTCGCGGGCCCTGTACGAACTGTCCCGTGCCGCCGCCGTTCGTGCTGCCCACCCGGCGCCTGCCGCCGGACGCGGTGGCTCCGGCGATGGTCGCCGCCGCTCCCTCGGCGAAGGCGGAGAACGGTTGTGCGCGGCCGGAGGGGGCTGTTGCGCGGGAGGCGGCCACGGTCGTTCCCGTGGTGGGCGCGGCCTCCGTCGAGGCGGCTTCGACCGTGTTGTCCTCCGCTCCCGCTGGGGCGTCGGCTCCGGTGGTGAGGTCGGCTGTGGGGACCTCCGTGGACGTGGCTGCGGTGAAGCCTGCTGCAGGGACGTCCGTCAATGTGGCTTCGACGGTGAAGCCCGCGAACGCCGTCAACGTGGCGTCGACGGTGGTTCCCGCCGCGGCGGAAGGGGCCTCGGCGACGACGCCCGCCGCCACGGATACCGCAGTGGCGCATCCCGCTTCCGCCAAGCCGGCTCCGGCGGAGCAGGCCGCTGCGTCCAGCCCGGCTCCGGCGGCGAAGCCCACCGTCGTACCGACGCGCGAGAAGGGCGAGGGCGCCGCGGGCATCACTCACGGCCGCTGACCTGTCCTCCACCGGCCATGCAGGCTTGGGCCCCGTGTCTCCCATGTGGTGACACGGGGCTCGTTCGTTCCGGAGTGTGGTAGGCACGGGCCGTCCATGGCGTTTTCACCGCACAAGGGCCGCTCGCTGGCCCACAAGGCCCGTCAGCGCTCCCCCGGCCACCACTACAACGCGAGCTTCATGTCCGCCGCCGACCGCGCGGAGGCCCTGCGCTGGCTCGCGACGCTCCACCCGCTGTGGGAAGAGCGCTACTCCAAGCACTTCCCCCCGCCACCGGGGCAGTCCCAGCGGCGGCTGCTGCGGCCGGTGTACTGGCTCGGCAACTGGCAGTTCGCGTGCCTCGACTACTACCACCCGCCCAAGGGCATCCTGAACCGGTGCGTCCAGGCCGAGCCCTTTCCGGCGGTGCTCCAGCGCCAGGTGACGAAAATCGAGGAGCTGGCGCGGCGGATGTACCGCGGGCCGGACATGCCTCCCCGCTGGCACCTCAACACCTGCCTGGTGAACTTCTACGGGAGCCGGTTGGAGGACGGGCGCTGGGTGGACACCGCCCGCGTGGGCGAGCACAAGGACTTCGAGCCGGGCCCCGTGGCCTCGCTGTCCTTCGGTGAGCGTGCCCTCATCCAGTTCGTCACCTCCACCCGCCCGGGCGAGCGCGACGCGGTGGTGCTGGAGCAGTGGCTGGATGACGGCTCGCTCCAGCTCTTCGGTGGCGCGCGCTGGAAGGACCAGACGTTCCACCGCGTGCAGCGGGTGGACACGCGCACGGGCAAGACGCTGGCCCCGGAGCTGCCGGACTTCCACACCCGCCGCATCAACCTGACGTTCCGCTACGTGCCGGACGAACACGTCATTCCGTTCGCCGCGCTCTCCCCCGAGGCGCGCGAGGACGTGCGGCCCTACATGGCGCAGCTCGCCCAGGGCAGCGCCTTCTTCCGCGATGCCCTGGCGCGCGAGGCGCCGGGCACGCCGGCCTGACGCAAGGCAGCCCCGCGCCTACGAGCGGCGCTTGCCATGCGAGCGCGCGTGCCGTCCCGGTGCCTGGTCCGGCGTGCGCTTCGACTGTCCGTGGTCCTTCTGCGGAGGGCCCGGGTCCTTCTGCGCGGCGAGGAAGCTCTCCCACGCCTCCTTGAAGACGGGGTCCTCGCGCGGCACCTGGACGCGGGGAATCTCCGAGCGCATCAGCTGCTCGATGCGCGTGATGACCTGCCCTTCGCGCGTGGTGGCGAAGGTCGAGGCGACGCCGCTGGCGGCGGCCCGGGCTGTGCGGCCGATGCGGTGCACGTAGTCCTCGGGCGCATGGGGCAGGTCGTAGTTGATGACGTGGCCCACGTCCTCCACGTCCAGCCCGCGCGCCGCGATGTCGGTGGCCACGAGGCAGCGGTAGGTGCCGTTCCGGAATCCCTCCATGGCCTGCTTGCGCTGGTTCTGCGTGCGGTCCGCGTGCAGCACCGCGGTCCGGTGTCCCGCGCGCTGGAGCGCCCGCTGGACCTTGTCCACGCGCTCCTTCGCCCGGGTGAACACCAGCGCCGTCGCAGAGTCCTGGGCCAGCAGGGTGAGCAGCAGCGGCGTCTTCTCCTCGGGCCGGAGGAAGTACAGCCGTTGCTCGGCGCGCTCGGCGGGCGTGCCGCTGCGGGTGACCTCCAGGCGCACGGGCTTGTACAGCCGGCTCTTGGCGAAGCGGGTGACGTCGGGCCCGAGCGTCGCGGAGAACAGCAGCGTCTGCCGGCGGCGAGGCAGGTGGGCGACGATGCGTTCGAGCTGCGGCAGGAAGCCCATGTCGAGCATCCGGTCCGCTTCGTCGAGGACGAGCGCTTCCAGGTGCGGGAAACGGATGTCGGTGTTCTCCATCAGGTCCACCAGCCGCCCGGGCGTGGCGATGACGAAGGAGGGCAGCGTCTTCAGGGCATTGACCTGCGCGCCCATGTCCTCGCCGCCAATGACGGTGGCGTGCGTGAGGCGGCGGGGCTCCGCGAAGAAGCGCACCGGCTCAGCGATCTGCTGGACCAGCTCACGCGTGGGGGCCAGCACCAGCGCGAGCGTGCCCTTCTTGCCCGCGAGCCGTTCCACCAGCGGGAGGACATACGCGGCCGTCTTGCCCGTTCCGGTGGCCGCGCAGCCGATGACATCCCTGCCGTCGAGTGCTGGAGGAATGGCCTGCTGCTGGATGGGGGTGGGCTGCGTGAAACGCGCGCGGCGCAGGGCGCCCAGCGTCTCCCGCGAGAGGCCCAGTTGTTCGAAGGAGTCGCTCACGGCTTGGGGGTACCACGTCGCGAGGCCTCGTGGGAAAGGGCCTCGCGGGTCAGGCGCCGTGATTCCCGCCCGCCAGGAGGGCATGATGGCCGGATTGGAACATCTGATGCCCTTCACTCCGCTGCCGGTGGTCCTGGATACCAACGTGGTCCTGGACCTCTTCGTGTTCGATGACCCCTACACACGCCCGCTGGCCGAGGCCCTTGCTGCGGGGACGCTGACCGCCTGGACGGACGCGGACACGCTGGCGGAGCTGGGCTACGTGCTGGCGTCGCGCAACTTTCAACCCGGCTTGGGAGCGCCCCAGCGGACCGCTGCGTTCGAGCGCTACCGGGCCCAGGTCCATCTGGCTCCGTCCGCCGAGTCCGTGCCCACGCCGTCATTGCCCCGCTGCCGGGACCGGGACGACCAGAAGTTCCTGAGCCTGGCCGCGCGAGCCGGAGCGGCGTGGCTGGTGAGCAAGGACAAGCGGGTGCTGTCCATGGCGGACCGTGCGGGCTTGTCTTTCGCCATCCTCACGCCCCGGCAGGCCGTGGCCCGCCTACCACCCAGGGGGTAGATACACGCCGCCCGCTCCGGAACATCGTTCGCGTCGAGCTGCACCTGCACTCGATTCCCAAGCGAGAGAACATGTTTCGGATTGCGATGGTCGTGGCGCTGACCCTGTCCACCCTCGTTGGCTGTGGTGGCGATGACGACAACCCTGGCGGCACGCCGCAGAAGGTGCAGTGTGATGCCTCGAGCTGCGCGGGCTGCTGCTTCAACAATGTCTGCCAGACGGGGACGTCGACCTCCGCGTGTGGCAAGGCAGGGGCTACGTGTCGGGCGTGTGGCACCGCGCAGGTGTGCAAGGCGGACCAGACCTGCGGCGTGGACCCGGAGGGGGTCTGGCGCGTGCAGCCCGTCTCCGCCCAGATTGCCACCAGCAACAATGGCTCGGCGTGGGACGCTGACAGCTCTCCGCCGGACGTGTTCGTCGAGATGGCCTGCCCGGGAGGCACGTCCGTGTTCATTTCGGACGTGGTGCAGAGCTACACGCCCGCGTGGACCACGGGCGGCTGTACGGCGCGAGCGAGCCAGTTGATGGCGGAGCCGTGGACCTTCCGCCTTTGGGACGAGGACTTGACGTCCGATGACACCATCACCGATGTCCTGGTCACGCGCTTCACCGAGCAGCACTTCGCCGCGGGCACCGTCACGGTTGGTGCTTCCGGCGGCATGACGTCGCTGACGGTGCAACTCCAGAAGCAGCCCTGAGCACGGGGGCTGAAGCGCACACGGCGGACCCGGACAGGGTTTCCGGGTCCGCCGAGGGCGTCGATACGCTGAGGCGGCTCAGGCCCGAGGCGCCGGGCGGTAGCGCAGCACCTGGACCCGGGTCTCGGAGACGAGGAAGCTGGTGATGGCCGTCGGGCTCGCCTTGCCGTTCGTCTCACCCCAGTCGATGACATGGATGCGCAGGGAGACGGTGCCCTCCATCATGATGTCCGTGTGGTCGTTCGTGAGAACGACATCCGCCTTCTCGCCCGCGTAGGTGACGAGCGTCTGGCGGAAGGCGTACCAGGACTCACGGCTCCCGGAGAGCTCGGACTTGCCCCGCAGGAATGCCGTGGGGCGGGCGAGTGAGCCCAGGAGGAAGTCGCCGCCGGTGAGCTGGTGTTTGAGCTTCTCTGCCGCGGGGAGGTTGGGGTCGCCGCAGCCCGTGCACTCGCCCGCGCAGGAGCAGTCGTAGCTGTCCTCGCTGGTCGCCGCGCGGCGCTTCTCGCACTTGCTGATGCAGGCCTTGGTCTGCTGGGCCTCCTTCTTGTCCAACTTCTCGATGCTCGCCAGCATCTGCGCCTGGCTGGCATCCGCCTCGAAGAAGGACGCGTCTCCCAGGTGGAGCAGCCCCGCGATGCGCACGATGCCGTCGCTCTCCATGGCGGACAGGGCCGTGCGCGCCGAGGCCGTCTGGGCCTTGAGCTGCGCCGGCTTGACGCGTGTCCACTTCGCGCGCGCCTCGGAGTCCTGACCTTCGTAGTCGAGGCTCGCGCGGTCGAAGAGCTCGGCCACCTTCTTCGCGCGCTCCAGCGCCGACTTGTAGCTGTCCTTCACCGGAACCGTGGAGAGCAGTCCGACGGCGTAGGTATTGCCCCGCGGAGGTTCACCTTCCTCGTAGGAGCGCTCCAGCGTGAGCAGTGTCTCCAGTTCGTAGCGGGGCGCCCACTCCATCTTGGATGCGCTACCGCTGCGGGTGGCGGCCTGCTTCCGCTCGAGCGCGAAGGCGCGGACCTGCTCGAAGGCCGCGGCCTCGGCCTCCGGCTTGTAGGGGTCTTCCCCCTCCACGTACACGCGGAAGTCACTGAGGCAGGTGTCGTCGTAGGACGTCCCGGGATAGGTGGAGACGAGCGTGAGCCGCACGCCGTGGACCTTGTTCGGGACGGGCAGGCGGACTTCCTGCCAGCCGAGGATGTCCTTCAGCTCCGTCTCCAGCACGGTGCCCGTCACCTGGGGACCCGTCTCCCCCTGGACCAGCGGCTCCAGCTTCACCTTGCGAGGCCGGGCGTTGGCGCGGAAGAGCTTGTCGGACTTCTGGAAGCCATTGCGAAGGAACAGGCGGTACGTCTTCGCGCGCGACAGCGCTGGTCCCCACCACTCGATGGCCTCGCCCTCGCCGCGGCCCTTGGCGCCTTCCACCCAGGCAGTGGCCGGGTCGTCATCCGCGATGTAGAGCGGCAGGTAGTTCTGCGCGTGCTTGTTCCAGCCGTTCTCCAGGAAGGAGGAGGCCGTCACACGGCGGGGATGCAGCCGGTTCGCCGACCCCGCATCGGGCTCGAGCATGACGGGCGGTGTCGCGGCAAGGAGGAGCGACAGGAGAATCATGGCGTGCGTTCCTTCGGGGTGTGGGGCGGCGGAAAGGGTTGGAGGGGCGATGCCCAGAGCACGAGCTGGGACAGGCCTGGCGGATAGAGCCCCGAGTCTTCCTGCTCGCGGGACACGAGGTGGTAGACGACGCGCGCGTACCGAGCCCCCGCGGGGACCGGCACTTTGCGTGTCTCTCCTGGCAGAAGGCGTGTGTCCTCCACCGCGCCCAGGTGGGGCAGGGGCTCGTGGGGCCACTCCCGGACCTCCAGGCTGCGGCCGAACGTGGCCACGGTGCGGGAGGATTCGAAGAGTGGGTCCTCGGACACGTCCACGCTCACCCAGCGCATGACGTCACCCGAGGGGAATGCATGGCCCACCTCGCGTGTGGAGACGCGGAGTGATGCGCCCGCCTGTTCCACCCGAAGCGCGGCCTTGAGAGACTCGGTGCGCCGCGTGCCGCCGAAGCCGTGATTCCCCTGGGGCATGTGGCAGGACGTGCAATGGCGCGTGTCGCCGCTCTGGGTCTGCCAGCGGCGCCACTCTCCCACCGTGTCCTGTTGAAGCTGCGTGGAGGACAGCCGCACCCGCTGCCCCGCGCTCGTCACCACGGGGAAGCCGAACTGGTGACAGCCCGCGCAGGGCATTCCGGGCGCCTGGCCTTCGTTGCCCGTGGGCGCATGGCAGCCGGCGCAGGTGACACCGTGTTCCTCGGGAGGACTGTCCTTGGGAAGCGGGCCCCGCTCCAGGTTCCGGGCGAGCGGCGCGTGACATTGCACACACCAGCCGGGCCGGTCCTCGGTCAACGCGACCTGAAAGACGTCATCCGTGCGGGCCGTGGCGTGCCCGCTGTGTCGCCAGGAGTCCACCTGGACGGTGTGGCATTCCGCGCAGCGCTGGACATTCCAGTCCGGCAGGCCATGCGGCGCGGGTCCCACTTCCATTCGCGCGGTGCCCTTGGGAAAACGTGGCGTGGGCGCTGTGGCCAGCAGCGAACAGGTGAAGAGGACGAGCACGGACACGGTGGCCCCGCACTGTAGGCGTGATTGGGAGGTGCGCGGTACAACTCCTCACCCATGAAAGCCTATGAAATCCAAGCGGGGTTCGGGTTGGACAAGCTGGTTCAGGTCGAGCGGCCGGACCCGACGCCCGGCCCCATGCAGGTACGGGTGCGTGTGAAGGCCACGAGCCTCAACTCGCGCGACTTGATGATGGTGGAGGGGCGTTACAACCCCCGGCAGAAGCTGCCACTCATTCCCAACTCGGACGCGGCGGGCGTGGTGGATGCGGTGGGCCCGGGTGTGACGCGGGTGAAGCCCGGTGACCGGGTGATGAGCCTCTTTTCCCAGGCCTGGAGCGCCGGAGAGCCCACGCGGGCGGCGCAGGTGAGCACGCTGGGCGGACCGTTGGACGGTGCCCTCGCGGACACGGTGCTGCTGCACGAGGACGGCGCAGTGCCCACGCCCGCCTATCTCTCCGATGAAGAGGCTGCGACGCTGCCGTGCGCGGCCGTGACGGCGTGGAGCGCGCTGGTCACCCATGGGGCGCTCAAGGCGGGAGACTCCGTCTTGCTTCAGGGCACCGGGGGCGTGTCCATCTTCGCGTTGCAGATTGCCAAGCTGCTGGGCGCGCGAATCATCATCACCTCCAGCAGTGACGCCAAGCTGGCGCGAGCCCGGACGCTCGGCGCGCATGAAGGCATCAACTACGGGACGACGCCGGACTGGGACAAGGCGGCGCGCGCGCTGACGGGCGGCGTGGGCGTGGACCACGTGGTGGAAGTGGGTGGGGCGGGGACCTTCGAGAAGTCGCTGCGCGCGGTTCGGCCCGGCGGCACGGTGTCTGTGATTGGCGTGCTCAGCGGCGGCGCCGGTGCGATGCCGCTGACGCCCATTCTCATGCAGAACCTGCGGGTGCAGGGCATCTTCGTGGGCCACCGGCAGAGCTTCGACGCGCTCAACCGGGCCTTCGCGCTGCACACCGTGCGCCCGGTGGTGGACCGCGTCTTCGAGTTCTCCGAGGCACGCGCTGCCTTCGAGCACCTCAAGAGTGGGGCGCACTTCGGGAAGGTGGTCGTCCGGGTGGGGTGAGGCAGTCCCCATCGCCAGACGTGCGCATCCGTGACGCCGCTTCGTCCAGGCACCGGCATTTTTCCGCCGGTGCCAGGGACGAGGTCATCGAAGTCGGGCCCCGGAGTTCGCTCCGGGAGCCCTCGATGACGGCTCAGGAACCCGCTTCGTGCGAGCCAGGGTCGGACGAGGAGGCCGGGCGGGCCACGTAGGAGACCTGGGGCCCGCCAGGTCGCGGTGAACGCGGACCTCCGCGGCCCTGGGACTGGCGCGGCTGTCGAGGGCTACCCTCGTTGCCGCTGTTGCCCGGACGGGATTCCCGGACCGTGTTCTGCGCGGGAGCGCCTGGCATGGACCGAGTCTCGACGACAGGCTCCGGCCTGCCATTGCCGCGCCGCTCGTTCCGGTCGGAGCGAGCCCCGCCGCCGCGAGGACCCCTCTGGTTCATCGGTGAGGCGAAGGTGTCGCCGCGAGGCTCGTTCCGTGACGGACGGCCGTTGTCGAACGCACGTTGCTCAGTCGTGGGCGCGCCCGGATTGCCACCGCGCGGGTTGGAGCGGGGCGGCCGGCCATTGCGTTGTTCGTTCTGGCGGGGGCCTCCTGAGGGCGCGCTGTCCGCGAACTGCTCATTCGGCTGGGAGGCGCCCATGCCTCTGCCGTTCGCACGCGACTCATTCTGGCGCCAGCCTCCTGGCTGGCCTCCATTTTCACGCCGTCCGGACGGACGCGAGCCTTCTGCATTGGCTCCGTCCGCGCGCTGCTCATTCTGGCGCGGGCCGTTCTGGAACCTGCCGTTCGCGCGAGGCTCATTTGAGCGCGGGCTGCCCTGGTAACCGCCGGTTGCTGTACGCGGTTCGTTCGCGCGCGCGCTGCCTTGTGAGTTACCAGTCGCACGAGGCTCGTTCGAGTGAGCGCCACCTTGGTGACCACCGTTCGCGGCACGCGACTCGTTTGAGCGCGCACTGCCCTGGGGGCCACCATTTGCACGAGGCTCGTTCGAGCGTGGACCGCCCTGGAGCCCGCCGTATCCGGCACGCGGTTCACTCGAGCGCGGACCGCCCTGCGCACCACCACTCGCACGCGGTTCATTCGAGCGCGGGCCGCCCTGCGCACCGCCACTCGCACGCGGCTCGTTCGAGCCCGAGCGCCCAGGCGCACCGCCGCCCGTCCGCTGCCCAGTCTGCGGCGGCCGTGCGCCGTTGCCTCCACCCCTCGGCGGGGGGCGGCCTCCGGCAAAACCCCGATTGCGCCCGCCCCGAGGCGGAGGTGCCGCCACCGCGGGCTTGCCACGCTCACCACCACCCTGCCTGAGCACCAGCGCCTCCAACTCCCGAAGCTCTGCCTCGGCGGCCTCTTCGGGCGTCATGTCGCGCTGGGGGGCGGCGGCTTGCTCGACCGGCGCGGGCGGCGGCGGACGGAACCCGCCTCTGCGCTCGTCACCCTGGGGCTGGAACCCCTGGTTCCGAGGCCCTCCGCGACCGTTCTGGCGAGGCCCCTCCCGGAAGTTGCCCGACGGCACGAAGTCCTGGGTGAGCTCCCGGCGCACGTAGGCATTCCAGATTTCGCTCGTGTCGCCCGCGGCGCCATGCAGCCAGGGCGCGGTGCTCGCGAGGAAGTTGCGGACGTTGTCCAGGTCGCGCCGGAAATAGAACTCCGCGCGGTTGTTGCGAGCAGCCGCCACTGTCTGCGGGAAGTCGATGATGACCGGCCCCGCATAGCTCATGAGGATGTTGTACGGGGACAGGTCGCCGTGGATGAGGTCGGCGCACAGCATGTTGACGACCTGCGCCCGCAGGTCCACGTAGAGGGCGTGCGCGTCCTCGGGGGTGGCGGGAGGGGCTTCCACCATGCGCGGGGCGGGGTGGCCCTCTGGATCCAGCACCACCTCCATGAGGAGGATGCCCTCGTAGAACAGCACCGGCGTGGGCACGCGCACACCTTGGGCGTGCAGCTTGTAGAGCGAGTCAGACTCCGCGCTCTTCCAGGCGTCCTCGGCGGCGTTCTGGCCGAAGCGGCTGCCCTTCTCCATGGCGCGGCGCGTGCGCGAGTTGCGCACCTCGCGGCCTTCCCGGTAGCCCACGTTGTTGCGGAAGCTGCGCTCGTGGCGCTCCTTATACAGCTTGGCCGCGACCACCTGGCCTGCGTGCTGGACCAGCCATACCTCGGCCTCCTTGCCCGTCTTCAACTGGCCGATGATGGCTTCGATGATGCCATCGGCCAGGAGGGTCTCTAGCGAGTCATTCATTCCGACGCGGGGTTCCAGTGGGGGCCGGGCAGGATTAGCGGTGCAGTAGCAAGCGTGCGGGCGGCCCTGTTCGCGGCGCACGGCGGCATGTGAACATCTCGCGGGCCCTTCTTGCTACCAACACGGTGCGGCAAGCAGCCAGGAAGGCTGGCGGACGGCCTGCTAGCAGTTTGTCTCCCGGGGTTCCAGGGTAGCCAGGGCTTTGAAGGCGCTGGGTGGGTCATCTTGGACCATGTTTTGGGCTTGATTCCAGGCCGTCCCCACCGTCCGCGTTCGCCAGGGGACGGAGGCCGCACACCGTAACGGGTGGGTTGGGGCGCGTGCTGATGCTTGGACCCGAGCGAGGGAGCGCTACGATGCGCGCCGTCCAGGGAGGGGTTCATCATGGCGACGAAGTCACGCAAGACGGCTGTTGCGAAGAAGTCATCCCGGCGTAGCGCGACAGCGAAGAAGACCACGGCGAAGAAGGCAGCGGCGAAGAAGACCACGGCCAAGAAGGCGGCGGCGAAGAAGACCACGGCCAAGAAGGCGGCGGCGAAGAAGACCACGGCGAAGAAGGCGGCGGCGAAGAAGGCCCCCGCGAAGAAGGCCCCCGCGCGAAAGGCAGCGACGCGGCGGACCTCCGAGTCTCGGCGTGAGCGGCCCACGACAGGGTCACCCTTCGTCGAGCAGGTGGAGACGACGTCCGCGGGGCTCCAGCCCCTGGCTCCCGTCCACGCCGCGGTGGACGAGTTCACCAGCTCCGGCAACGAGGTGCTCGACATCTTCCAGCGGTATGACCGCGACCGGACCGGCACCATCGACCGTGCAGAGTTCGCGCGCTTGTTGGAGGCGCTGGGGCAGAACATCTCCGACGAGGAATTGGAAATCGCCGTCGACATCGTCGACACGGACCGCACCGGGAAGATTTCCTGGAACGAGTTCAAGGCCTGGTGGAACAGCCGCTGACGGTTCGTTGCAACACCGTCCTGGTCCGCGCGCGCGTCTGGCATGATGCGGTCCGAGCGGGCCTTCATTCTCGTGGCAGGGGGAAGGGTGGCTGACCTGGCGTCAAGCGCACATGCAGCGGTTTTCGAGCACTCGCGGGATGGGGTGCTCGTGCTGGATGCTGGGCAGCGCATCGTGGAGGTCAACCGCGCCGCGGAACGCATCTTCGGGCCGCGTGCTGGACTCGTGGGGCAGCCGGTGGGGCTGCTCCTGCCCGGCTGGCGTCCTCCCGAGCCCCGCGCTCCCGCCGATGCCGCCCTGCGCGAGACGGAGCTGGCCGGACAGCGCCCAGGCGGCTCCGGCCCCGCGCACTACCTGCGGGTGGTGACGCTGCCCCTGTCCGGAGAAGGGGACGGGGGCTGGGTCTTGCAGCTCCATGACATGACGGCCCGCCTGGAGGTGGAAGCCTCGCTCCGGCAGCAGAAGGAGTTCTTCGAGGCGGTGGTCATCAACAGCCCGGTGGCCATCATCACCATCACCCGCCAGTTCCGCGTGCTGTCGTGGAACCCCGAGGCCACGCGCCTGTTCGGGTATTCGCCGGCGGAAGCGCTCGGCAAGCACATCTTCGAACTGGTCGCCACCGAGCCCACCGTCCTCCCGGAAGCGGAGCAGGCGTCGCGCGAGGTCGTGCAGCGTGGGCGGCTGCGCTCCGTCACCCGGCGGGTCCGCAAGGATGGCAGTGTGGTGGACGTGGAGCTGCGGGCGCTGCCGGTGTCGGTGGGCGGGCGGCAGCTCGGCTTCATCGCCATCTACCACGACATCTCCGACCTCGAACGGGCACGGAAGGCAGCGGAGGCGGCCAACCAGGCCAAGAGCTTGTTCCTGGCCACCATGAGCCACGAAATCCGCACGCCGATGAACGCCATCATCGGCATGACGGGTCTACTCCTGGACCGAGCGCTGACGGAAGAGCAGCGCGACTTCGTCGCCACCATCCGGCAGAGCAGCGAGGCGCTGCTGACGTTGCTCAACGACGTGCTGGACTTCTCCAAGATCGAGGCCGGTCGCTTCGAGGCGGAGCTGCGGCCTTTCGACCTGCGCCAGTGCGTGGAATCCGTCCTGGACCTGATGGCCGTGCGCGCCAGCGAGAAGGGGCTGGACCTGGGGTGTGACCTCGCGCCGCAGCTGCCGCAGATGCTGGTGGGCGATGCGTCGCGCCTCCGTCAGGTGCTGCTCAACCTGGTGGGCAACGCGCTCAAGTTCACCGAGCACGGCGGCGCGGTGGTGTGCGTGGAGGGCTCGGCCCTGGGCAGCGCGGAGGGCGCGGCGGACTGGGAGCTGACCTTCAGCGTGCAGGACACCGGCCCCGGCATTCCCGAGGACCGGCGCACGGGGCTGTTCCAGCCGTTCAACCAGTTGGATGCCTCCGTGTCGCGGCGCTTCGGTGGCACGGGGCTGGGGTTGGCCATCTCCAAGCGGCTGGTGGAGGCCATGGGCGGCACCATCTGGGTGGAGAGTGAGGGCGTGCCCGGACAAGGCACCACCTTCCGTTTCACCCTGCGCGCCCAGGCTGCGCCACAGGCCTACGCGGTGCAGCCGCGCCAGGAGCAGGGGCTGTTGCAGGGCCGGCGCGTGCTCATCGTGGACGACAACGCCCTGTTCCGAAGGTTGCTGGGCCGGCAGCTCCAGGCGTGGGGCCTGGTGCCCGTGGAGTTCGCGTCGGGGATGGAGGCGCTCGCCCAACTCGAGGCGGGGGCTTCGTTCGACGCGGTGCTCATCGACCACCACATGCCGGGGCTGGATGGCACCACGCTGGCCGAGCGCATCCGGCGGCGCGAGGAGACGCGGGCACTTCCCCTGGTGCTGGTGTCGACGCCGGGCCGGCGGGGCAATCCCCCCGAGGGCCTGTTCGCGGGCGTGTTGTCGCGTCCGGTGAAGGGCTCGCAACTCTACGACGCGCTGGTGTCGTGCTTCTCGCAGCACCTTCCCCAGCTCCCGGAGCCCCGGCAGACGCGGCCCTCGCGAGCAGGGCCCTTTCCGGGGGAGCGGCCGGGGGACACCGTACCGCTGGACATCCTCCTGGTGGAGGACAACGCCACCAATCAGAAGCTGGCGCTGCTGGTGCTGGAGCGGCTCGGCTACCGCGCTGACGTGGCGCTGAACGGACGCCAGGCGCTGCAGGCGTTGTCCCAGAAGCGCTACGACGCGGTCCTCATGGACCTGCAGATGCCGGAGATGGACGGCCTGGAGGCCACGCGCCGCATCCGCCAGGAGCTGCCGCCCAAGGCGCAGCCCTGGGTCATCGCGATGACGGCCAACGCCATGGACTCCGACCGGGAGCAGTGCTTCTCGGCGGGCATGGACGACTTCCTGGGCAAGCCCATCCGCGTGGAGGCGCTGACGGCGGCGCTGCTGCGCTGCCAGCCCCGGCGTTCGGAGGTGGCACCGGAGCGGCGGGTCGCGAGCGGCGCGGTCGCGCTGACGCCGCTGCAAACCGTCATGGAAGGCCTGCCGGACGCGGCGCGCATCCCGGGCCTGGAGTCAGCCGCGCTCGCCCGGCTGTGGGCGGAGCTGGGGGCACAGGCGGCGCAGATTCTCCCCGAGCTCATCGACACCGCGCTGCACAGCATGCCGGCGCTCCTGGAGGACGCGTACTCGGCCTTGGTGCGTGGGCACGCGGACGACCTGGGCCGGGCGGCGCATACGCTCAAGTCGAACGCGGCCTGGTTCGGCGCCAGCGCGCTGGAGTCGCAGGCCCGCGACATCGAAGTGCAGGCGGACTCCGGGCTGCTGGAGGACATGCCCGAGCGGCTCGAGCGGTGCCGGACGGAGCTGGAAGTGACGCGGCTGCTGCTGGGCCGCCTGCGTGACAGCGTCCTGGCCCTGTCCGGCGCCTGACACGCGGCGCATGGGGCGGCCCGGATTACGCGACGGAGGCGCACGTCGACGGTGCGCGACGCCCCATCCGAGCGCTATCTCTTCAGGTTCATTCGCGAATGCCACCGAGGAGATTCAAAGCGCATGGCCCGATACGACTTCGACCTGTTCACCATTGGCGGCGGCTCTGGCGGTGTGGCGGCAAGCCGCCGGGCCGGGGCACACGGGGCCCGGGTGGCGGTGTGTGAGGACCGCGACGTGGGCGGCACGTGTGTCCACCGTGGCTGCGTGCCCAAGAAGCTCCTGGTGTACGGCGCGCACTTCCGGGAGGAGTTCCAGGACGCGGAGGGCTACGGCTGGACGGTCCAGGAGCCGCTGTTCACCTGGAGCAAGCTGCTGGCCGCCAAGGACAAGGAGTTGGACCGGCTGCGTGGCGTGTATGCGCGCCTGCTGCGCGACTCGGGTGTGACGCTGATGGAGGGGCGCGGGCGCGTGGTGGACCCGCACACGGTGGAGGTGGCCGGAAAGCTGTACACGGCCGAGCGCATCCTGATTGCCACGGGCTCGCGGCCCTACCTTCCGCCCGACATCACCGGTATCGAGCACGCCGTCACCTCCGATGAGGCGCTGTCCTTCCCAGAGCTGCCTCGGCGGCTGGCCGTCGTCGGGGCCGGGTACATCGGCGTGGAGCTGGCGGGCGTCTTCCACGGGCTGGGCTCCCAGGTGACGATGCTGATTCGCGGCGCCAGCGTGCTGGGCGGGTTCGATGACGACGTGCGCTCCTTCCTCACGGAGGAGATGCGCAAGAAGGGCATCGAGCTGATGACGGACACCTTCATCCGGGACATCGAGAAGCGCGCCGAGGGCGGGGTCAGCCTGCTGACGGGCGGGGGCGAGACGGTGGAGGCGGACGCGGTGCTGTTCGCCACCGGGCGCGTTCCCAACTCGGGGGGACTGGGGCTGGAGGAAGTGGGGGTGGTGCTGGACGCACGGGGCGCGGTGGTGGTGGACGAGTGGTCCCGCACCTCGGTGGAGAGCATCTACGCGGTGGGCGACATCACCGACCGCATCAACCTCACGCCGGTGGCCATCTCGGAAGGGCGCGCCCTGGCGGAGACGCTCTTCAACAACAACCCGATGCAGATGGACCACACCAACGTGCCGTCGGCTGTGTTCAGTCAGCCGCCCGTGGCCTCGGTGGGACTGACGGAGCAGGAGGCGCGGGAGCGTCATGGGAAGCTGGACATCTATGTCACCAGCTTCCGCCCCATGAAGCACACCCTGAGCGGGCGCAACGAGCGCACCATGATGAAGGTGGTCGTGGAGCGCGAGTCCAACCGCGTGCTCGGCTGTCACATGGTGGGGACGGACGCGCCGGAAATCATCCAGGGACTGGCGGTGGCGGTGAAGTGTGGCGTCACAAAGAAGCAGCTCGATGCCACCGTGGGCATCCACCCCACCGCGGCCGAGGAGTTCGTCACCCTGCGCGACAAGCGGCCGGACCCCGACGAGCGCATGGCGGCGGAGTTGGGCCATGATGCGGCGGCGTCCACCCGGCGTTGAGGCCCGCCTCGGGTCAGGGCGGCGCTCGTCCCGCCGTCCCTGGGCGGCTTTCGCACCGATTCGAGAGGTGACGACCCCATGAGTGATTCATCGACGGAGGCTCCCTCCCCAGGCGGCGCGCGCATCCGGGGCCTGGAGCAGGTGGACCGGTTGTCGGTGCCGCTGCCCCACGGCACCGAGGTGACGACGCGCGTGGAGCGCCTGGCTTCCGGAGGCCGTCGCATCCCGCAGGGCGTGGTGGGCCGCGTGGTCCGCGCGCATGACGGCGGCTTCGACGTGCAGATTGTCGGCGTGGGGGAGGTGTGGTTCGCGCGGGACGAGCTGGTGCCCCGGCGTCCGGGACAGGTGCAGTTCGCCCAGCGTCGCGAGGCGGCCTGGAGCGCGCTGACGCCGTGTGTGGTGCTGGAGACGCGCGTGGGCAGCCATGCATGGGGGCTGGCCGACGAGCGCTCGGACGTGGATGTGCGCGGCGTGTTCGCCTTGCCGCTCCCCTGGCGGTTTGGACTGGTCGACGCGCCCAGGGACTTGGTGAGCGCGGATGGCAGCACCACGTACTGGGAAGTCCACAAGGCGGTGGAGCAGGCGCTCCGCGCGGACCCGAACACGCTGGAGACGCTCTTCGTTCCGGGCGTGAAGGCGTTGGACCCGGTGGGCGAGTGGCTCCTGGCGGAGCGCGACGCCTTCGTGTCCAAGGCCCTGTTCGGCAGCTTCGGGCGGTATGCCATGAGCCAGCTCGACAAGCTCACGCGCAGCCAGCGGCTGGCGGAGCATCGGGACTTGCTGCTCGAGTGGCTGTGCGAGGAGCCCGCGCCGGACCTGGACGAGGTGGCGCGCCGGCTGTCGGCCGTGTCGCCCCGCGAGGCGCCGTCGGCGCAGGATGCGCTGCTGGCGGCGAAGACGTACGTGAAGCAGCTCTACCGCTCGCTCTGGGACCAGGGGCTGTTGGCGGCCAATGATTTCAAGGCGCTCACCGCCTATGCGCGAAGCGGCGGTCAGCGGCCTCCCTCCGCGCGCGAGCTGCGCCCGAAGAACGCCTACAACCTGCTGCGGCTGGTGGCCACGGCGACGGGGTGGCTGCGCGAGGGCGCGCCCGTCTTCGAGGCCTCTGGCGCACTGAAGGCGCGGCTGCTGGACATCAAGGCGGGCCGCGTGCCGCTGGAGGACGTGCTGCGGGACGCGGAGGCGCTGGCGCCGGACCTGGAGGCCGCGCACCGGGAGAGCCGTCTGCCGGAGCATCCGGACTACGAACGCGCGGACCGGTTGCTGCGGCGCGTGGGCGAGGAGTTGGCGCGGCGCTGGGTGCTGAAGGAACCCGGGCCACTGGGACGTGACGCGCCGGAGGCCCCGGCCATGGCGTGGAGGGATTCGGAATGAAGGGCACCTTGACGGAACATCAACGCGCGATGGCGGACCGGGTGCTGGACGAGGAGTCCCGGCACCGCTCGCATCTGGTCGTCTCCCTGTCCGGAGCGCACGCCTATGGCTTCCCCTCGCCGGACAGCGACCTGGACCTGAAGTGCATCCACGTCGCGCATACCGCGGCGTTGTTGACGCTGCAGCCCGTGCACGTCCCCACGGAGCGACTGGAGGTGCTGGAGGGCGTGGAGGTGGACTACTCGTCCAACGAGCTGCTGCCTGTGCTCCAGGGCATCCTGCAAGGCAATGGGAACTACCTGGAGCGGGTGCTGGGGGCCATCCCCCTGCGCGTGTCTCCGGAGCTGGAGTCGCTGCGTCCGCTGGTGCGCGCGGTGTTGTCGCGCAAGATGTACCGGCACTACAACGGCTTTGCCCAGGGACAGCTGCGCGAGTGGGAGAAGAGCGGCTTCCGGTCGGCGAAGCGGCTGCTCTACGTGCTGCGCACCACGCTGACGGGGACCCATGCGCTGCGGACCGGCGTGGTGGAGACGGACGTCACGGAGCTGCTGTCTCAGTACGGCTTCGCGGATGCCCATGCCCTGGTGGAGCAGAAGCTGCGCGGGGAGAAGAGCGAGCTTCCGGAGGCCCTGAGCGAGCGGTGGCGCGGCGAGGTGTCGCGTGCGTTCGAGGTGCTTGAAGCCGCGCGGGCGGACTCGGTGCTGCCCGAGTCGCCGCCCGACGAGGCCGTGGCCGCGCTGGAGGCGTGGATGCTGGACCTGCGGCGGAGGCGCTTCGACGGATAGCCGCTGGTTCAGGGCGCCAGCGCCGCCCGGATGAGGGGCCTCACCTCCGTGGAGAGGCGCATCGCGAAGCTGACGACGCCCGCGCCCGGGTCATCCCGCTGCAGGTGCATCCCGAGGACGGCGTAGTCGCCCGCGTCCCGGTCCACCCAGGGCGTCCATCCGAACTCGAAGCGTGTCCCGGGAGCCGCCACGGCCACCCGCCGGTCCGGCGCGAAGTCCCCGACGATGTGCTCGTACACCTTCCGGTCCTGCGCGTCGTACACCGCGAGGCCCAGTCCCGGGACGGAGGCACCCGCCTCTGCGACGCGTGCCTCCAGCACGGCGGTCACCGTGACCCACGGTGAGCCGGCGTCCGGCTCCGGGGTTCCGGCATCGTCAGGCGGGTTCCCCGCGTCGGGCTGGGGAACTCCCGCGTCCGGGGCGGGTGGGGACGCTCCACCATCCGGGGGGGGCGCGTCCGATTCACCACAGACAGCCAGGACGACTCCAAGTACGACCAGCAGGGGTCGCGACATGCTCGTGATTTTCGCCTCTGTTCCCCTTCAACCCGCTACCCGGGCGGAGGTTGCGGCGAATCCAGCAGGTCCAAGCGCTGCTCGCGGTCCCAGACCACCTGGTGGCCTCGCTTGAAGTACCAGACGCGGTGCCAGGGAATCTCGCCGTCCGGAACGAAGGCCGCGAACGGCATCTCCTCGCGCGTCTCTCCATGGGCGTCGTAGCCGATGGTGAACTCGCGGGGGTCGAACCGCGGGTCCCATTGGATGCGGTGGTAGACCTCGCGGCTGGTCGTGAAGCGTTCGTCGGACATGGCGGGCTCGCGTGAAGCGGGGAGGGGAGACGCGCCTGCCCTCATGACATGGAGGCATGGCGCGCCGCACCCGACGCCCCACCACGGGGCCGCCTGACGTGTCGTCCCTAGGACGGATTCACCCCCGCCACCAGATAGAAGCGGAACTCGCCCGAGTTGACGCTGTAGGCCGCGTCCACGCCCACCAGGGGCAGCACGATGTTGCGCAGGTACAGCCGCAGGCCGGCGCCCACGCCCTGGGCCACCGTGGCGTTCCCCAGCCCGTCTTCCGCGTCGGGCAGGTAGCTGCGCACCACGCGCCCATTGACGTCCCTCAGCTCCCGGTCACCGGGCAGCTTGCGCCACATCATCATCCCCGTGTCGGAGAAGGCGACGCCGCGGAAGGACAGCGGGTTCACCGTGAAGAGGGGGAAGTGGTACTCGGCGGTGAAGGACAGTCGCGTGTCGCCCCGGAACTGGCGGTAGACGAAGCCGCGCAATGAATTGCCGCCCATCACGAACTCCTGATGGAACGGCAGGTCCACCCCCGCCACGGCCTCGCCGCGCAGCACCAGGTTGTGTTCACCCACCAGCCGCAGGCCATGGCGGTACAGCAGTCCGAAGCGCTCGTAGCGGAAGTCACTGCCGACGCCGGGGTTGGAGAGCTCGTAGGATGCCTCAAGGTTGAGGCCCTCCATGACCGCGTGCAGGTTCTGCCGCGTGTCGATGCCCACCATCAGCCGCAGCGACGCATCCTGTTGCGACGGGCCCAGGGAGAACGCGGGCGTCGTCACCTCCTCGGAGGTGTCGGGGGACTTCGCGTCGATGGACATCAGCCGGTACTTGGCCGCCGCGCGTACGCGCTCGAACAGCAGGAAGCCCAGCTCTCCGGCGATGGACGCGGAGTTCATCCGCGTCCGTCGCACCACCTCTGGGCGCCGCTGGCCGGAGCCGGCCTGGTACTCGTCTACCCGGTCGCTGCGAAGCTGGCCTTCCAGGCTGAAGCGGAGCTGGGGCAGCCCGAAGAGGTTCGGGTCCAGGAAGCCCGCGAAGATGCCGCTCTCCGCCGTGCTCACCTGGGCCGCTGTCGCGAACTTCTTGCTGCGGCCCCAGAGGTTGTTCTCCGCGTACAGCACGCCGCCGCCGACGTTGTCGGATTGCAGCACGAAGGTGGGCGCCACCACCCAGGATGCCTTGTCCTCCACCTCCAGAATCAGCCGCACCCGGCCCGGCCCGGAAGGCTCGTAGCTGACCTTCACCTCCTGGAAGAGGCCCGTGGCGACCAGCCGCCGCTCGACCTTGGCCAGGTCCTCGAGCGCGAGCGGGTCTCCTTCCCCCACACGCGCATAGGCGCGCACCGTGTCCGGCTGGGTTTTCTCCGGGCCGCGGACCACCACTTCCTCGACGACCGGGTCTGACTCCGTGATTTGCGCCGGTGCCTGGGACGCCAGGAGGCTCAGCCCCAGCGCCGCGCATCGAACCCACACGCGTCTGCTCATCGCTCGTTGCACGTCCGTGAAAGGGGCTGCCGGCCAGCGCCCGCGAGGCGCAATCTACCTCCAGTTTCGTCCCGGGAGGTGCTCCTCGCGCCGTGCCCCTCTGCTATGCCAGGGCGCATGCTCTCCTTCATTCGCCAGTTCCGGCGTCGGCGACTGCTTCGCCGCCCCTTTCCGGAGGCCTGGCTGGGCTACCTCGACGCGCGCGTGCCCTTCTTCCGCAGCCTCTCCCCGGAGCTGCGGCAGCCCTTCCTGGACAAGCTCAAGGTGTTCGCGTGGGAGAAGGAGTTCATCGGCGCCGGCGGCCTGGAGGTCACCGACGAGATTCGCGTGGTGATATCCGCCACCGCGGTGCAGCTCGTGGTGCACCTGGGCCTGTCGTATTACGACCGGCTGCGGGAGGTCATCGTCTATCCCGGCGCCTTCCGAATCCCGGACCGCACGGGCGGGGTGCTGGGCGAGGCGAAGAACTGGGGCTCCGTCATCCTCTCGTGGGAGTCGGTGCTCGCGGGGCTGCGCAACCCGGACGATGGTCACGACACCGCCACGCATGAGTTCGCCCACGTGTTGGACCGGGCCGACGGCGCCTTCGATGGCACGCCCAACCTGCGCGCGTATTCGCATTACCGGGTCTGGAGCGCGGTGATGAGCGAGCACTTCCACAAGCTTCAGCAGGGCCAGCGGCGAGAACGACAGGTCCTGGATGACTATGGCGGCCTCAACGAGGCCGAGTTCTTCGCGGTGGCCACCGAATCATTTTTCGAGAAACCCCGGCAAATGCAGGAGAAGACGCCGGATCTCTATGAGGAGCTGAAGCGCTTCTACGGGTGGGATCCCGCGGCTGGCGCCTGAACGTCCGAGCGCGAACGTCCCGGCTGTGCTACGCGGCGGCCTGGATGTTCATCTCCTGGAGTGGAATCCATGGCCTCAGCCACCAGTCCGTCCGCCTCCATGTTCATCGACCTGGAACGGGAGGCCTGGCGGGCGCTGCGTGCCGCCACGCCTCTGCCGCTGGGGTCCGAGGAGATTGATGGACTGCGGGGCCTGGGAGAGCACCTCGACCTGGACGAGGTGGTGGACGTCTACCTGCCTTTGTCCCGGTTGCTGAACCTGCAGGTGGCCGCGGCGCAGCGGCTCTGGGCGGAGCAGCAAGCCTTCCTGGGAGGTTCGGCGCAGAAGGTGCCGTACATCATCGCCATCGCCGGGAGCGTGGCGGTGGGCAAGAGCACGACGGCGCGCATCCTCCAGGCGTTGCTGAAGCGGTGGCCGGACCACCCGCGCGTGGAGTTGGTGACGACGGACGGGTTCCTCTTCCCCAACGGTGTCCTCACCGAGCGCGACTTGATGAAGCGCAAGGGCTTCCCGGAGAGCTACGACCGGCGCGCCCTGGTGCGCTTCCTGGCGGAGCTGAAGGCCGGGCGCGCGGAGGTGGCGGCGCCGGTGTATTCGCACCTCGTCTACGACGTGGTGCCCGGTGAGTCGCAGGTCGTCCGGCAGCCCGACATCCTCATCCTGGAAGGACTCAACGTCCTCCAGGCAGGGGCCCAGGAGGGGAAGCAGATGCCGGCGACGTTCCTCTCCGACTTCTTCGACTTCTCCATCTACGTGGACGCCCACGAGCACGACATCCGCCGCTGGTATGTGGACCGTTTCCTCAAGCTTCAGCAGACGGCGTTCCGCGACGACCGCAGCTACTTCCGCCGCTTCTCCGAGCTGAACCACGAGCAGGCGATTCAGCTCGCCGAGTCGGTGTGGGGCGAAATCAACGGGCCCAACCTGGCGCAGAACATCGCGCCCACCCGTTCGCGCGCGCGCCTCATCCTCCTCAAGGGCCCCGACCACAAGGTGAAGCGGGTGAGGCTGCGCAAGCTGTAGCCGCGCTTCAGAAGCGCAGGCGGTAGTGGAGCGCCTTGGGCCGCGTCAGGGCGTCGAAGCCCAGCGCGCTCAGCGTCACGCCGCGTCCGGAGTTCTTCACGCCGCTCCAGGGCAGCGCGGGGTCCAGCGCGTCGCAGCGGTTCATGTAGACGGTGCCCGCTTCCAGTTGCCGCGCCAGCCGGTCCGCGCGCTCCCGGTCGGACGTCCACACGCTCGCGGTGAGGCCCAGCCGCGAGGCATTCATCAGCGCCAGGGCCTCCTCATCCGAGTCCACAGGCGCGATGGGCAGCAGCGGCCCGAAGGACTCTTCACGCATCAGTCGCGCCTGGGGGCTCACGTCGCGGAGCAGGGTGGGCTCGAAGAACCGGCCCCGTCCCTCCACTTGTGTCGCGCGGCCACCGGTGACGAGCCGTGCGCCCAGGCTCGTGGCGTCCTGGACGAAGGACTGCAGCTCGGCGGGGTGCCAGGGCTGGGCGATGGGGCCCATCGTTGTCTGCTCGGACTCCGGGTCGCCCAGCACGTAGGCGCGCACGAGTGGCTCCGCGGCGGCGACGAAGCGCTCGTACAGCGAGCGGTGCACGTACACCCGCTCCACGGCGCAGCAGCTCTGCCCCGCGTTGTACATGGCACCATCGACGATGTTCTCCACCGTCTTGTCGAAGTCACAGTCCGGCGCGACGTAGGCCGGGTCGTTGCCTCCCAGCTCCAGGCCAATGTGGAGGAAGCGCTCACGCGCGGCCGTCTGCATCTTGTGGCCGCCGAGCACCGAGCCCGTGAAGAGGACGTGGTCCACACGCGCGTCACCGACGAGCTGCTCCGTCCCTGGGTAGTCCAGGAAGATGGCCTGCACCGCGCCGTCGGGCGCGCCTGCTTCGGCGAAGGCGCGCGCGAAGTGGCCACCGCACAGGGGCGTGCGCGGCGAGTGCTTGACGATGACCGCGTTGCCCGCGAGCACGGCGGGCGCGATGGCATTCACCGCGGTGAGGAGTGGGTAGTTCCAGGCAGGCAGGTCCAGCACCACGCCCAGCGGCTCCTTCGCGATTCTCCGCTCGAAGCCGTCCTTGGGCGGCAGGACGATGTCCGCGAGGGATTCCTCGGCGATGGCGGCCATGTGGCGCAGGCGTCCCGCCATGCCGCCCACCTCACCCCGGGACTGGGACAGCGGCTTGCCCATCTGCCGGGTGATGTCCCGTGCGATGGCGTCGGCGTTCTTCTCCATCGCCTCGCACGCGCGCAGCACCAGCTTCACTCGCTCCGCCACGCTCAGGGCGCGCAGCGCGCGCGACGCGGCGCGGGCTCGCTCCAGCACGGTGTCCAGCTTCGCGGGCGAGGTGGGCTCGACCGAAGCGGCGACGTCGCCGGTGAAGGGATTGTCGACGATGTGAGTGCTCTGGCTCATGGCCTCGCAGGAAAGCCATGGACGTGCATCGCGTCATGGGCCCGCGAAGTTGCCGGCCGCCTGGGTCCCCCGGCACGTGCGGTACGCGACAGATGGTGTCCGGGAAGTGTTGTCGTCCCATCGCCAGCCTCCGTGCCTCAGGCGTCGGGGGGCGGGGGCGTGCCGCAGCGCCATGCCCAGCAGTAGCCAGGCCTCGGTCTCGTCCCCCATCGCGAGGCCGTGGCCCGGCGTCAGCGCGTCCCGCCCGCTGGCCGCACCATGTCGATGTGGGGAATGCCGTCCTCGTCGTAGACGTCGCCCTGCGTCTGGAAGCCGAAGCCTTCGTAGAAGCGCTGGAGGTAGTGCTGGGCCCCGATGTGGATGGCGGCCTGTGGGTACAGGCTGTCCAGCCGGGCAATGCCACGCGCCACCAGCTCGCGCCCCAGCCCCAGGGCCCGTGCGCGGGGCGACGTCACCACGCGGCCCAGGCTGCTCTCCTGGGGATACTTCACACCGGGAGGCAGCACCCTCAAGTACGCGGCGAGCAGCCGGGTACCCTGCGACTCCGTGTGGAGCAGCAGGTGTTCCGCGCTCCGGTCGAAACCGTCCACGTCCTGGTAGATGGAGCGCTGCTCCACCACGAAGACTTCCTGTCGCAGGGCGAGCACGTCGTACAACTCGTCGAGGGACAGCGCCTGGAAGGACTTCCATTGCCAGCGTCGCATGAGGAGGGCGTCTAGCACGGGTAAGCGTGCGGGGCCCTCTTCGGCGGATACCCGGCGCGTGTCTCATCCTTCATTGTACGCTCGGCACCGTGATGACGAATGACTCCGCGCCTGGACGCCGCTCACGCCGCGTGGTGGCCGTCACCGTGGCGACGCTGCTCGCCGCTGGACTCGCGGAGCTCGCCCACCTGCCTGCCGGGGCGTTGCTGGGGGCGATGGTGGTGTCGATCGCCGCGTCGCTGACGCTGTCCGTGCACGTCCCGGTGCCGCGCCGGGGGCTGCTGGTGGCGCATTCGGTGCTGGGGGGCGCGCTGTGTTCGTCCTTCTCTCCGGAGGCCTGGAGCGCGCTCGCGGACAGCTGGGCCGTGTCACTGGGCGCCGTGGTGGGCGTCGTGGCCGTGGCGCAGGGCGTGGCGTTGGTGTGCGCGAAGCTGGGCTACCTGGACCCGCGCACCGCCACCTTGGGGCTGATGCCGGGGGGCGCGTCCGCGATGGTGGCGCTGAGCGACGAGCTGGGCGCGGACGCGCGGCTGGTGACGCTCTTCCAGTTCATGCGCCTGTGCATCGTGATTCTCGTGGCCGTGGTGGTGGGGCGGTGGGCGGGGGACACGCCGGACGTGGCGGTGGCCCGCGCGGCGGACCTGCCGGGCTCGCCGCCACCGCTGTGGGCATGGCTGACGACGGCGGCGGTGTCCGCCGTGGGCAGTGTCCTGGGGCTGCGCTTGAAGTTGCCGGCCGGTGCCTTCCTGGGGCCCGTGTTGCTGGGCATCCCCCTCACGGCGCTGGGCCTGCCGGTGGGCGCGTGGCCTCCGGGCCTCCTCCCGTTGGGCTTGTGGGTGCTGGGCGTGCGCGTGGGCAGCCAGTTCGATTCCTCGGCGGTGCAGGAGCTGAAGCGCGTCGCCCACGTCGCACTGGCGGCCTCGGTGGCGATGGTGGTGGGGTGTCTGCTGCTGGCGTGGGGCTGGTCCGCCGCCACGGGCGTGGACCTGCTCACCACCTACTTCGCGACGTCTCCAGGCGGCGCCGACTCCGTGCTGGCCATCGCGCTGGGCACGCGTGCCACTTTGTCCGTCGTGCTGGCGGTCCAGGTGGGACGGCTGCTCTTGATCTTCCTCGTCGCGCCGACGTTCCTGCGCAGGCTGTCTCCCGCCCGGCACGCGTGAGCACCCCGCTGGCCAGGCTGGCAGGCGTGCGTGCCTGAGCGAGCGGGGGCAGGTGTGCGTCCGGCGGGGCCCAGGCGAGGGCGGACGTCCGGCGCGGCCAGGGACGCGCGGTTAGTATGTAGGCCGCGATGACTGCCCCGCACGATGCCCTGTATGTCCCCAGCCTCGCTCCGAGCGTGGAGGCGCTGGCCTCATTGCTCACGCGCCGCAGTACGGTGGTGCTCACCGGGGCGGGATGCAGCACCGAGTCAGGCATCCCCGACTACCGGGGGCCAGGGACGCGGGCACGGGCGCGCAACCCCATCCAACATCGCGAGTTCCTCACGCGTCCCGAGGTCCGGGCGCGCTACTGGGCGCGAAGCCTGATGGGCTGGCCGCGCTTCTCCTCGGCCCGGCCGAACGCGGCGCACGCTGCGCTGGCGGAGCTGGAGCAGGCGGGCCACGTCCGAGGCCTCATCACCCAGAACGTGGACGGGCTGCACCATGCCGCTGGCAGCTCACGGGTGATTGAGCTGCATGGCGCGCTGGCCCAGGTCCGCTGCCTGGCGTGCGGCGCGCAGGAGGCGCGCGAGGCGTTGCAGGCGCGGCTGCTGTCGCTCAACCCTGGCTTCTCCCACGAGGTGCTGGAGCTGCGTCCGGACGGTGACGCGGACCTGACCTCCGAGCAGCTGTCGTCCTTCCAGGTGCCGGCGTGCCTGGTGTGTGGCGGCACGCTCAAGCCGGACGTCGTCTTCTTCGGCGACAACGTGCCGGTTCCCACCGTGGCGTCGGCGTTCGCCCTGTTGGAGGAGGGCGACGCGCTGCTGGTGGTGGGCTCTTCGCTGGCCATCTTCTCCGGCTACCGCTTCCTGGTGCGCGCGTCCGAGCGCCGGATGCCCATCGCCATCCTCAACCTGGGGGAGTGCCGGGGCGTGGAGCTCGCGGACGTGCACCTGGAGGCCCGGGCGGGAGATGCGCTCCCCCGGCTCGCGGCGGCACTGGTCCGGGGCTGACGGGCCACGCGGCGCTCACTTCACGTCGTAGACCTTGCGGACCGGACTCCCTCCTCGCTCGATGTCGAGCTCGAGGTGCGGAGCGTCCCGCAGCAGCATGAAGGCCTCCAGGGCTCTGTCGGGCGCGTCGAGCGAGACGCCATTGATGCGCCGGAGCACGTCACCAGACTGAATGCCGAGCTGCTCGTAGAGGGAGCCCTTCTTGATGGAGAAGACCTTGAATCCCTGGGGCTTGCCGTCGCGGAAGGCCGGCACCACACGGGCCTGGGTGAGCAGGCCGTCCATATTGGCAAGCGCGTCTTCGACAGCGCGGCGGGACACCTCATAGGTGTGCTCACCCACCGCGCGGACGCCCGTCTGCACGGGCCCGACGTTCGCCAGGGCCGGGGAGGGAGAGACGCCGCCATGGCGGTCGGCGCGGATGAACTCCTCCCGGCCGTCCACCAGGAAGGTGATGCGCTCGCGCTCGATGGAGACGACGCGAGCGCCCTGCAGGTCGTCACCGGTCATCACGCTGCGGATGCGCCTCGCGTCGAGGTCCTCGATTGAGGCGAGCGACCACTGCGAATCATGCGCCACCAGGGTGCCGAGCAGCTTCAGCCGCAGGGACGTGTTCATGGCCGTGCCGCCACCAGAGGGCGGCGCCTGCTCCGGCGATTTGTCGAGTGTCAGTCCTGTGTGCTTTGCCAGAAGACTGCCTTCCAATGCCGCGCGGGGGCGTGAGGCAGCCTCTGTCGGTAATGATTGCTCATCCCACATGTTTGAGATGCGTGGAGTGAGTGCGAACTCCAGGAGCAGGTTGGTCGTGCTCGCCAGGAGCAGCATGGCGAGTGCGATGAATGTCGTGGTGACGAGCCAGAAGTACTTCCGGAGTGGGTTGGCCATGGCCGAGTGCCTTTGCGTTCGGGAGTGACACGCGGCCCTTGAGCAATCACGAGGCCAGGGCCTGGGCGGGGCCGCGCGCACTCTGATGGCGTTGCCCGCACGGGACTCACCCATCCCTCCCTGTCACGGAGGGGCGACGTGTGGGTGACAGGCTGTCACGGCGCTCTTTGACAGAAGTGTCACGCGTTGCGCGGTGCGTCGCGCGTTGTTGGGTGTTTATGAAAATGAACAGAAATGACGGACAGATGTGTCCTGTCAGATTTGACAATTTCGATATCGGTGTTTGTCTGGGGATGAGGCAACTTCGTTTCGTCACGGGCGAGAATCGTGAATATCCCCCGCCCCAACGCCGCATCGGGTGACGAAAGGTATTGGCCTTGAAGACCCATTCCGTTCGCAGTGGCGACACCCTGAACGCGCTGGCCCGCAAGTACAACACGTCCGTCTCCGCGTTGGCCCAGGCCAACAACATCACTGACCCGAACAAGATTCGTGCGGGCCAGAAGCTGACCATTCCGGACACGTTCGAGAGCGCGCCCACGCGGGGTGGTGACACGACGGGATCCGGCACGGCCAACCGTCCGGCGGGCGGCGACAACTTCACCCCCGCGGCGACGACGACGCGCGCCGCCAACGGTCAGGTTCGCGACGACGACGGCCGGCAGTTCCCCACGTCCCGTGACGGCACGCCGCTCTACAAGCAGGGCGATGCGCAGTGGGGCTCGCGGCGGCTGGGGACCGGTTCGAGCCTGTCCGCGGCGGGTTGTGCCATGACGGCCACCGCCATGGCGGTGAGCAAGATCACCGGGAAGACCATCAACCCAGGGGAGATGGACACGTACCTGGACCGCAACAACGGCTACTCGGGCAACGCGCTCAAGTGGGGCTCGGCGGCGGCCATGGGCGGCCTGGGCGCCGCGAAGCAGGCGTGGAACCTGGACACCATCAACCGGCAGGTCGACGCGGGCCGGCCGGTGGTCGTGGGCGTGGACTACAAGGCGGGCAGCGGTGGTGGCGCGAACGGCACCGACCACTGGATCACCATCACCGGCCGTGGCACGCAGAATGGCAAGCCCGTCTACTACGCGAACGACCCGGCCACGGGGAAGGAGATCACCCTCAACGTCCAGGGCAACCGTCTGTCGGGCGGCCCCCAGGGCTACAAGACGACGGGTGAGCTGGTGACCTTCTCGGGCGGCAACCCGCGTCCGGGCAACACGAACGGTGGTGGTGGCACGGGCGGCGTGGGCTCCCAGCCGCCGCCGACCTCGGGCGGCTCGGTGAAGGGCATGAAGCTGCCCGCGGGTGACCTGGAGAAGGGCGCGCGCGGTCCCGCCGTGGAGCAGCTCCAGCAGGCGCTGGTGAAGGGCGGCTACATGACCCAGGCCGAGATGAACACGGGCCCGGGCGTCTTCGGTCCTCGCACGGAGTCGGCGCTCAAGGAGTTCCAGGCCGCCAACAACGTGAAGAACACGGGCTACTACGGTCCGCTGACGCGCGCGGCGTTCTCGAAGCTGGGCGCCTCCGTGGCCAGCGGTGCCGGCGCCACCAACGGCACGGGTGGAACGGGCGGTACGCAGGGCACGGGCAACGCGGGCCCCGCGAAGGGCAACAACGACCTGAGCGGCTTCTCGTCGAACAAGTACGACAACCTCATCAACGAGATGTCGCAGAAGTACAACGTGCCCGCGCGCCTCATCAAGGCGGTCATCCAGCAGGAGTCCACCTTCAACCCGAACGCGAAGTCGGGCGCGGGCGCGGTGGGCCTGATGCAGCTCATGCCGGCCACCGCGCGTGAGCTGGGCGTCACCAACCGCACGGACCCGCGCCAGAGCATCGAGGGTGGCACGAAGTACCTCTCGCAGCAGCTCAAGCGCTTCAACGGTGACGTGCGGCTGGCGCTCGCCGCCTACAACGCGGGCGCGGGCAACGTGAACAAGTACGGCGGCGTGCCTCCGTTCAAGGAGACGCAGGACTACGTGCGGAAGATCACCGGCTGGTACAACGGCGCCGGCCCCGCGTAGCGCACCGCGACGTGCCGCGACTTCGGCCCGGCTCCCTACGTGGGCGCCGGGCCGTCGTCTTTCCGGCGCTCAGGGCGTGGGCCAGAAGGCGGGCGCGTAGACGTCCGGCACGGACACCACGCGCTGCTGCGTCTTCGGGTCCCAGACGGTGGCCGCCGCATAACCTCCGTAGGAGGTGACCAGCAGGAGTCCCCGGTCGAACTGGAAGCCCAGGTACGCGTCCGGCTCCGTGAGGTCCTTCAAGGACAGGCGCTGGTCTCCACGGGCCCAGAGCAGGGGCTGTCCAAGCACGAGCATGGGGCCCTCCTGGCGTGCCCGGTAGTAGAGCGTGCCGTCCGGGCCGGGCAGCTCCATCCACCAGCCCGCTCCCTCGCTCCCCGACTCCTGCGCATTCAGTTCCTTCGCCATCGTCGGCGCGGCCTTGCTGCCAGGAATCCGGGTGGGCAGTGAGGCCGTCCATGTCGGCGTGAGGGTCGCCTCCGCTTCGAGCACGCCGTACTCGGAAGGCGAGTCCTCCTGGAAGCGGGCCGCCTTGATCTCGATGCGCTTCCAGCCGCCGTCCTCCAGGCGATAGGCCATGGCCAGTCCCGGCACGCCCTTGCCCTTCGGAACGGGGAATCTCTCGCCATCGAAGGTGATGGGCCCCTTCGATTCAGAGGCCAGGACGACGATCGCCACCGGTCGGCCCTGCGCGTCGAAGCCGACGCGCAACACAGAGGGCTCGTTGGGGTTTCCGGCGCTGTTTCCTCCGGGCAGGGACTTCAGGTCCAGTGGCTGCCCGGACTTCGCGGCGACGTCCACGCGCCAGGCACGCGGGACCTCCCCTTCGCCCGAGGGCCACGTGAAGAGGAGTCCCTGCTTGCCATCCGGACTCCATGACACCGAGGACCTGTCGCAATAGGCGTCGAAGCGGAAGACGCGGGTGGCCGTGCCCTTCAAGGGCTGGCGCATCCATTCGCAGTGTTCGGCGTCCTCGGTGGGTTTGAGGTAGCCGAGCTCCGTCTGTGCCTCGGCGGGAGGCGGAGCGGGCTTGGGCGGAGGTGCGGGCACGGCCTCCGCGCTGGGCGCTGCGGCGGGGGCAGGGGGCGCGGCCGGCTTGTCCTCCTTGTTGGACTGACAGCCCAGGAGGGCGACGGCGGCGAGCAGGGCGGAAGGGGTGCGAAACCGATGCATGGAATACCTCGGCGGTGCGGGCCTTCGAATGGGGGAGATTGTGCACGGCGCGGAAGCCACGGAACAGGACAGATGCCGCGATAGGCTCCGCGGCATCATGCCGAGCCCCACCGAGTCCGCCTCGCACCCTCGCCGCTTCCATGCCGAGTCCCTGATCCACATCCAGCGGCACTTGCTGGCGTTGCTCGGTGCGGGGCCCGTCACCATCGAGGTGCCAGACCCGGACCTGGGCAGGGGGTGCTACCCTGGCGAGCGTGTGGGCCCGTCCGGCGCGCTGCTCCATCGGCCCCTGCGCAGTTGGTGCGACCTGGCGGAGGGGCTCGCGTGCCGGCTGCTCACGCCCCGGGCGGTGGATGTGACGCACATCGCGCTGACCTTCGAGCGACTGGGGCCCGAGGCGCCCTGGCACGCGGGGGGCCTGGCGGACGAAGCGGTGTCACCGCAAGAACGCTACGGCGCGGCCTCCGCGTTCGCGCGTCTGCGCAAGCTGGAGGACGCGGGCTTCCTGTTGCCCTGGCTCGAAGCGCTTGGGCGCATCCGGTTGCCGGCGTCCGCTCGCGTGCTCGACCTGGGCGTCAATCGCGGGGATGAACTGGCGGCGTTCTCGTGGCTCGAGGAAAGCCCCGACGTGCGCTTCGTGGGGGTGGACCACAGCGCCAGCGCCATCGAAGAGGCGCGCGCTCGCTTCCCCGATGCTCGGCATCGCTTCGTCGTCGCCGACCTCAATGCGTTGCCGGAGGACCTGGGACGCTTCCACCTGGTGGTGTCCGTGGGCACGCTGCAGAGCCCCGGTGTGGATGACCATGCGCTGCTGCGCAAGCTCGTGCAGGAGCACCTGGAGCCGAGCTCGGCGCTGCTGCTGGGCTTTCCCAACTCCCGCTTCCGGGATGGCGAGGTCGTCTACGGCGCGCGGGTGCGGAACCTGCGCGAGCCTGACCTGTCGCTGCTGGTGAAGGACCTGTCCTTCTACCGTCGCTATCTGCACCAGCACGGCTTCCGCACGTTCCTGGGCGGCAAGTACGACCTGCTCCTCACGGCGGTGCGGGGCGCGGGCGGCTGACCACGGCTTGCGCCGCCCGCGTTCCGATTGAGGCGCGTCGACTCAGGACGGTCGAGGCTGAACGGCTGGGCTGGGGACGTGCCCAGCGCGCACCACGAAGTCGCCAAAGCCTTCACCGGGCTGTCGCTCGCGTGCGTAGCCCTCGAACAGTGGCTCCAGCGCGGCGAGGATGGCGTCCTCGTCGATGTTCTCCCGGTAGAGGCGGTTGAGGCGCTGGCCTCGCGCATCTCCGCCCAGGTGCAGGTTGTAGCGGCCCGGCGCCTTGCCCACGAGTCCCACCTCCGCCAGGTACGGCCTCGCGCAGCCGTTGGGGCACCCGGTGATGCGGAGCAGCAGGTTTGCGTCCTGCAGTCCATGCGCCCGCAGCCGGTCCTCCAGCCGTCCCACGAAAGCGGGCAGGTAGCGCTCCGCCTCCGCCATGGCGAGCCCGCACGTCGGCAGCGCCACGCAGGCCAGCGCGTTGCGGCGCACGGGGCTGGCGCTGCGGAAGCTGTCCAGCACGTGCGCCGTCACCAGTGCGTCGATGGCGTCGCGGGCCTCGGGCGTCACACCAGCGATGACGAGGTTCTGGTTCGCCGTGAGACGGAAGTCCCCGGTGTGGATGCGCGCGATCTCCCGCAGGCCCGTCAAGTGCGCGGCGCCGGGCCGGTCCGCCACGCGGCCGCTGTCCAGGTGCAGCGTCAGATGCCACCGGCCGTCATGGCCTTCCGTCCACCCGAAGCGGTCTCCGTTGTGCTCGAAGGCGAAGGGGCGCGCCAACTGGAGCGCGAAGCCGAGCCGCTTCTCCAACTCCGCCGTGAACCAGGGGACGCCGCGCTCCTCCAGGACGTACTTCAGGCGCGCGTGCTTGCGGTTGGTGCGGTCCCCGAAGTCGCGGTGAATCTTCACCACCTCCTCGGCGACGGCGAGCGTCTGCTCCGGCGGGATGAAGCCGACGACGTCCGCCAGCCGGGGATAGGTGGCCGCGTCACCGTGCGTGGCGCCCATGCCGCCGCCCACGGCGACGTTGAAGCCCACGAGCGCGTCGCCCTCGATGATGGCGATGAAGCCCAGGTCCTGCGCGAAGACATCCACGTCGTTGAGGGGCGGCACCGCCACGGCGGCCTTGAACTTCCGGGGCAGGTACGTGGAGCCGTAGATGGGCTCGTCCTCACCGCCGGCCACCTTCTCCTTCCCCAGCCAGATTTCGAAGTAGGCGCGCGTCTTCGGTAGCAGGTGCTCGGAGATGCGCACCGCCCACTGGTACACAGTCTCGTGGACGCGCGAGTCCACCGGATTGGGGTTGCACAGCACGTTGCGGTTCACGTCGCCGCAGGCGGCCAGCGTGTCCATCATCGCTTCGTTGATGCGGGCGATGGTGGGCCGGAGGTCGTCCTTGATGATGCCGTGAAGTTGGAAAGCCTGCCGCGTGGTGATGCGCAGCGTGTGGTTGGCGTGCTCGCGCGCCAGGGCGTCCATCGCCAGCCACTGGGCCGGTGTGCAGACGCCGCCGGGCAGGCGGGTGCGGAGCATGAAGCTGTAGTCGGGCTCCAGCTTCTGCTGACGCCGCTCCTCGCGCAGGTCGCGGTCGTCCTGCTGATAGCTGCCGTGGAACTTGATGAGGCTGGTGTCCGGCGTGGCGAGGCTGCCCGTCACCGGGTCCTTCAGGCTCTCCGCCAGACTTCCCCGGAGCAGGCGGCTCTGGGTCTTGATGTGCTCCACTTCGGAGAGCGGCTTGGGCTGGTGGCTCATGTCGTTGCTCGCAATCGGAATGGGTCAGTAGACGTCGCGCAGGTAGCGCCGCTGCTCGCGCAGGGACTCGAGCCAGGCGTGCGCGTCCTCGCGGCTCTTGCCGCCGTGGGTGGAGACGATGTCCACCAGTGCCTCATGGACATCGGGGGCCATTCGCTGGGCGTCGCCGCACACGTAGAGGTGGGCGCCGCCTTCGAGCCATTCGTAGACGTCACGTCCGGACTCGCGCAGCCGGTGCTGCACGTAGACCTTCTGCGCGCGGTCCCGCGAGAAGGCGAGCGACAGCCGGTGCAGCGTCTGCTTCTTCAGGGCCTCCTGCCACTCCGTCTGGTAGAGGAACTGGGTGCGGAAGTGCTGCTCACCAAAGAAGAGCCAGTTGCGGCCCTTCGCTCCGGTCTCCGCGCGCTCCTGGACGAAGGCCCGGAAGGGCGCCACGCCGGTGCCAGGGCCAATCATCAGCACGTCCTTGTCGCCGTCCTCCGGCAGCCGGAAGCGTTCGTTCGGCTCGATGAAGACGCGGACCGTGTCGGTGCCGGCCGTGCGCGTGGCCAGGTGGTACGACGCCGCGCCGAAGTGCCGCAAGTCGAAGGCCGTGTAGTCCACCACCGCCACCGTGAGGTGCGCCTCTTCACCCACGCGCTTGGAGCTGGAGGCAATCGAGTACAACCGGGGCGTCAGCCGGCGCAGGGCCTGGACCAGCTCCGTGGCGTCCCAGGTGGCCTTGTGGGCGCGGAGCACGTCGATGACCTGATGCCCCGCCAGCAGCGCGCGGAAGGACTCGGCGCGGCCCGGTTCGAGCACTTCGCGCAGCGCCGCGCTGCCGGACAGCCTGGCGTGCTGCTCCAGGAAGGGGCGGTTGAGCTTGGTGATTTCCAACTCGTCGCTGAGCCAGCGCGCCAGCGGGAGCGTGCGGCCCTCACGGGTGACGGCCGCTTCGCCGTCGAGGCGCAGCTCGGACAGGAAGGACGCCACCAGCTCCGGCGGATTGTGGGGCCACACCCCCAGCGCGTCGCCAGGGGCGTATTCCTGCCCGGAGCCCGCGAGCGACAGCTCCAGGTGCCGCACGTCCTTGAGCGCGCCGCGCGCAGTGATGCGCTGGTTGAGCAGCACCTCCGCGGTGTAGGGCGCTTCCTTGGTGACCGCGGGCGCGGCGTGCGGCTCCCGCAGCGGCACGACGGTGGCCGTCACCGTCGCCAGCGGAGTCAGTGCTTCGCGCGCCAGGGTGAATGCCTGGTCGAGCCAACCCTTGGCCACGGGCTCGAAGTCCACGTCGCAATCGGCGCGCTCCAACAGCCGGCTGGCGCCCAGCTCCGCGAAGCGGACGTCGAGCAGCCGGCCCACTTCGCAGAAGCGCGGGTAGCTGGAGTCTCCCAGCCCCAGCACGGCGTAGCGCAGCCCCTCCACCCGAGGCGCGCGCTTGCCGAGGATGAACTCACAGAAACCGCGTGCGTCGTCCGGCGGGTCGCCATCTCCCTGGGTGCTGATGACCACGCAGAGCAGCTTCTCCTTGGCCAGCTCTCGCACCGGATAGTCACTGGCCCGGAACAGCCGCGCGGCGAGTCCGGCGGACTCTACCTGGTGCTTGAGGCGCTCGGCCAGGAGGCGGCTGTTACCTGTCTGCGTCCCGTAGATGATGGTGAAGGGAACGGCGGGCGAGGCCACGGGCACGGGCGTCACCGGGACGACGGTGGCCTGGGGCGCACGGACGGCCAGTCCCGCCGTGTAGCCGCTCAGCCAGTTCAAGGCGGAGGTGTCCAGCCCCTCCACGAGCTTGAGCAGCAGGGCGCTCTTGTCCTCACCCAGCAGCGCATTGATGAACGGGGACGCGTGGGTGGCAGGGGATGCGCTCATCGTGCGGCCTCCCGGAGGGTGAGGATTTGGTCGAGGTGTTGCTCCAGGTCTTCGCTGGCTTCCAGCTCCAGCCACGCGGCGCCGGCATCGCGGGCGTCCGCACGCAGGGCCCGGCGTGTCTGGGGCGTGTCGGAGTGGACCAGGGCCACCAGTCCCGCCGCCGCGAGCGCCAGCGCCACCTCCACGTCACCAGGGGCGGTGGCGACATGCCAGCCCAGGTCGAACAGCCGGCGCTCCAGCTGGAATGCGCGTGAGCTGGCGTCCGGCGTGGCGGGCAGCAGGACGATGGCGCCGGGCTGGCCCAGCCGCCCCCGCCGCTCGGGCTGCGTGACGAGCGAAGAGGCCACCTCGCCCTTCGCCGAGTCCTCCACCGGCCCCAGAACCATGCCCGCGCCCACCGTGTCGTGGGTGAGCGCGTCGATGATGATGAAGGCGCCCGTGCGGCGGTTGTCGCGGTACGGGTCGGTCAGCAGCGGCCGACGGCACACCACCCGCACCCGGCCGATGTCGTTGAGTGACAGGGACTCGGCGGGTTGCTCGGACAGGTCCGCCAGTTCCTTGCGCCACAGCACCCGCTCGATGTGCGCGGGCGCGGTCCGCGAGGCCTGCTTCACCAGGTAGCGGCGGGAGCAGTCCAGCGGCTGTTCTCCGAACCACACGAGCATCGCGTCGAGATGGTGGAGCGACAGCGGAGGCTGGTCCACATGGGCCAGCACGTCGCCTCGGCTGGCGTCCACTTCGTCCGCGAGTCGCAGCGTGACGGACGCGGGGGACGCGGCCTCCTCCAGCGGTCCGTCGAAGGTGTCGATGCCCGCCACGCGCGTGCGCCGCCCGGAGGGATGGACCTGGATTTCATCCCCGACGCGGACGGTGCCGGAGGCAATCTGTCCCGCCAGCCCTCGGTAGTCCTGGTGGGGCCGGAGCACGTACTGGACGGGGAAGCGGAAGGGCGCGTCGTCCTGCCGGCGCTGGTGGGGCAGGGACTCCAGCCACGCGAGCAGGGTGCCGCCTTCATGCCAGGGCGTGCGGGCGCTGGGCCGGGTGATGTTGTCCCCCCGGCTGGCGCTGACGGGGAAGAGCCGCACGCCCTCGAAGCCGAGCGCGTGGGCGAAGTCCACCAGCTCGGTGCCGATGCGCTCGAAGGTGTCCCGGTCGAAGCCCGTGAGGTCCATCTTGTTCACGGCCACGGCGAGGTAGGGAATGCCCAGCAGCGAGGCGATGTACGCGTGGCGGCGCGTCTGCGGCAGCACGCCCAGTCGCGCGTCCACCAGGATGACCGCCGCGTCCGCCGTGGAGGCGCCGGTGGCCATGTTGCGCGTGTACTGGATGTGGCCCGGCGTGTCCGCGACGATGACCTTGCGCCGCGCGGTGCTGAGGTAGCGGTAGGCAACGTCGATGGTGATGCCCTGCTCACGCTCGGCGCGCAGGCCGTCGGTGAAGAGGGAGAAGTCCAGCTCCTCCTCGTCCGCGCCGGCCGCGGCCTTCAGGCCCTGGACCAGCACCTCGGAGGGCACGGACACGGCGGCGGCCCGCTTCGCGCTGGCCTTCCGCACGGCGGAAATCTGGTCCTCGAAGAGCCCGTCGCACTCGTAGAGGAGCCTGCCGATGAGGGTGGACTTCCCGTCATCCACGGAGCCCACCACGACGAGCCGGAGCAGCTCCCGGGCGGCATGCTGGTCGAGCAGTTGCTGCAAGCCGGTGTCCATTAGAAGTAGCCCTCGCGCTTCTTGAGCTCCATGGAGCCCTCTTCGTCGTGGTCGATGAGCCGGCCCTGCCGCTCGGACTGGCGGGCGTTCACCATCTCGTGGATGACGGTCTCCACCGTGGTGGCGGAGGACTCGATGGCGCCGCTGAGCGGGTAGCAGCCCAGGGTACGGAAGCGCACGCGCCGGAGTTCGGGCTTCTCCCCGGGTCGCAGCCGCATGCGCTCGTCATCCACCATGAGCAGCGTGCCGCCCCGGTCAATGATAGGACGCTCCGCCGCGAAGTAGAGCGGCACCACGGGGATGCGCTCGCGCAACACGTAGTGCCACACGTCCAGCTCCGTCCAGTTGGACAGCGGGAAGACGCGCATGCTCTCGCCCGCGTCGACGCGGCCGTTGAAGAGGTTCCACAGCTCCGGACGCTGGCGGCGCGGGTCCCACTGTCCGTGCCGGTCCCGGAAGGAGAACACCCGCTCCTTGGCGCGGGACTTCTCCTCGTCGCGCCGCGCGCCGCCGAAGGCCGCGTCGAAGCCATGCTTCGCCAGCGCCTCCAGCAGCGCCTGCGTCTTCATCGCGTGCGTGTACTTCTGGCTGCCGTGGTCGAAGGGGTTGATGCCCTCGGCCAGCGCGCGCTGGTTCTGGTGGATGATGAGGCGCAGTCCGTGGCGCGCCACGAAGGCGTCCCGGAACGCATACATGTCCCGGAACTTCCAGGTGGTGTCCACGTGGAGCAGCGGGAAGGGCAGGGGCGCGGGGTGGAAGGCCTTGCGCGCCAGGTGCAGCAGGACCTGGGAGTCCTTGCCGATGCTGTAGAGCATCACCGGGTTGGCGAACTCGGCCACCGTCTCCCGGAGGATGTGGATGCTCTCCGCTTCCAGCTCCGACAGGTGGGACGCCCGCGCGAACGTGTGCTCACTCATGACCGCCCTCCGCCACGCGCGCTGGCGCGTGTCCATGCTCCGAGGTTCCCTGCGCCACCAGCGACGGCAGGCGCGCGCGCAGCGAGACGACCTCGCCCACGATGAGGAGCGACGGCGAGCCGAGCGCGTCACGCGTCACCGCCTGGGCGATGTGGCTCAGCGGAGCCTCCACCACCCGTTGATGCTCCCACGTGCCCGCCTCCACCACGGCGGCCGGCGTGGACGCGGAACGCCCCGCGCCGACCAGCGCGCGCACCGTCTCCTCCAACCGGCTGCCCGCCATGTAGAGGACCAGCGTCTGGGCCTTCGCCAGGAAGTCCCAGTCCGGCGCGCTGCCGCCTCGGTATGCGGTGGCGAACGTCACCGCGCCGGAGACACCCCGGTGCGTGACGGGAATGGCCGCCGCCGCGGGCACGGCTGTCCCTGCGGTGAGGCCAGGCACGACTTCATAGGGGATGCCCGCCTCCTCCAGCGCGAGCGCTTCCTCGCCGCCGCGGCCGAAGACGAAAGGGTCACCGCCCTTGAGCCGCACCACGCGGCGCCCCAGCAGCGCCTGGGCGATGAGGGTGACGTGAATCTCCTCCTGGCTCACGGAGTCGCCGCCGCCCTCCTTTCCGACGTAGATGAGCCGGGCGTGGGGCCGCGCATGCTCGAGCACACCAGGGTGGACCAACCGGTCATGAACGACGGTGTCCGCCTCCCGGAGCACGCGCGCGGCGCGCAAGGTCAACAGCTCCGGGTCTCCCGGACCCGCGCCGACCAGGAACACTCGGCCTCTCGTCTGCTCTCTCATCGTGTCTCTCCAGGAAGCTTCCAGTGCTCCAACTCCGCGCGGAGCCGAGCCCAGGCGGCCTTGCGCTCGCCTCGCTCCAGCAGCGCGCCGATGTCTCCCACCGCCACCTGCTTCAGCAGTCGCTGGCGCGCTTCGCCTCGGGGCAGGTGCTCGCGGAGCCAGCTGCTGAGTCGCGCCAGCCAGATGTGATGTCGCGTCACCTGGGCGGTGAGCGTCTTGCGCAGGTGGCTGGCGAGCGCGGGGGCCCGCCCCGCCGAGGACACGGCGACGGTGATGGGGCCGCGCCTGCCGACGGAGGGCAGGGTGAAGTCACACAGCGCCGGTTCGTCCGCGGTGTTGACCCACAGGCCCAGGTCTCGGGCTTCGGTGGCCACCTGCCGGCCCACGGCCACGTCATCCGTCGCCGCGAGCACCAGGTGATGGCCTCGCACGTCACCGGCCTCGTAGGAGCGGGGCTGCCATTCCAGGCGCCCAGCGGCTGCGAGCCGCCGCAGCGTGGCGGTGGCCTCCGGCGCGATGACACGCAGTCGCGCGCCGGCGTCGAGCACCGCGAGGGCACGGCCCTCCGCGATGGCGCCGCCGCCCACCAGCAGGACGGAGCGTCCCTCGAGTCGAAGGCACACGGGATAATCCAGGGCGTGTGAAGGCATGGCGCGCTTCATCGGACCGGGTGGAGGCCGCACTCGCGGTTCTCCGCGGACTCCCACCACCAGCGGCCCGCGCGCTCGTCCTCGTAGGGCTTCACCGCGCGCGTGCAGGGCGCACAGCCGATGGATGGGTAGCCACGGTCATGGAGCGCGTTGTAGGGCACGCTCTTCGCACGGACGTAGGCCCAGATGTCCCGGCTGCTCCACCTGGCCAGCGGGTTGAGCTTGAGCAGCCCATGCGCGCCGTCCACCTCCAGCGTCGCCACGTCGGTGCGGGTGACGGACTGCTCACGGCGCAGTCCCGTCACCCACGCCTGTTGGCCCGCGAGCGCGCGCGACAGGGGCTCCACCTTGCGGATGGCGCAGCATTCCTTGCGCGCCTCCAGGCTGTGGCGAAAGGAGAAGTAGCCCTTCGTGGACTCCAGCGCCTCCACGCGCGCGCGCTCCGGGAAGTACGTCTCCACGGTGACGCCGTAGCGCTTGCGCACCACCTCCATGAGCTCGTACGTCTCCGGGGGCAGGCGTCCGGTGTCGAGCGTGAAGAGGCGCAAGCTGGGCGCATGCTGGCGCGCCAGGTCGATGAGGACCATGTCCTCCACGCCGAAGCTGGAGGCGATGGCCGCGCGCGCGCCGAAGCGGCGCTCGGCCCAGGCGAGGAGGTCCTGCGCGGGGGCGTCCTTCACTTCGGCGGCTTCGGCGAGCAGGGCCGAGGCATGGGACTGCGGGGGCGACATGGTGACTCCAGGAAAAGAAAAGGCCCGCCTCTTTCGAGGGCGGGCCGCACGAGCAAGAAGGTTCGAGAAGGACGCGCTACACGCTTCTCGATGCTCGGCACCCGCCTGCGGGGGGACACTCGGGACACGCACGGCACAGACAGCACGCACCACCCGTGGCACAGGCGTCATCACCCCCGGCGGGGAGCACGGGAGAACGGGGGACACGGGCGTCGGCGGTGAAGGTCATGGGCGAGCGGTGCAGGGCTGGGTAAGGAAACGAAAACGGCCCGGTTCCTGGGACAGGAGACCGGGCCGGGAAGAGCGCGAGGAGGGATGCTTGGAAGGGCTTCCCCTATGCGCGTCAACAACCCAGGTCCGGCTGACGACAACACGTACACGACGGACAGCAGCGGCTGGCAAACGGCGCGGCGGTCGGTGTGTGGGAGTGCGTCATCGCGAAGACCTACGCTAGCGGCTGTTTCAGGCGCGCGTCAACCGGTCGGCCTCGATGTGGCATGCGGGGCTGGGACGGCCCGAGGGGACGTCCGCTCGTCCGCCCGCCTGGGGGGCGGGACACGGCGCCAGCGGGTGAACGTCCGCGCAGACCTTGGAAGGAGGCGGGGAGGCGAGCCCTCGTTGCCCATGCGGCAGCGGGCATCACCTTTGCGGCGAGCCGGATTCACCCGTCACCCATGGAGGCCATCGATGGCGAGCACCAACAAGGACGTCGAGACGCTCAATTCGTTCCTGCGCGGCGAAATCTCCGCCGTGGAGACCTATCGTCAGGCGATCGGGCACGTCTCTGACGGACTGGCCCGTGACGCGCTGGAGTATTGCCAGCACGACCACGAGCACCGGGTCGAGGAGATTCGCGAGCGCATCCTGAGGATGGGCGGTGAGCCCGTGGAGAGCTCTGGCATGTGGGGCACCTTCGCCAAGCTGGTCCAAGGCGGCGCGGACGTCCTGGGCGAGAAGGCCGCCATCCAGGCGCTGGAGGAGGGCGAGGACCATGGCCTCGCCGACTACCAGCGCGACGCGGACCAGGTGCATGGCGAGAATCGACGCTTCGTGCGGATGGAATTGATTCCCGCGCAGAAGCGGACGCATGAGCGGCTCAGCCGTCTCAAGCGCACCCTTCATTAAGCGCGTGCCGCGCGGATGCGCGCCGGCCGGGTGTCTCGTTCCGGGCGCCCGGCCGGATTTTTCTCAACCCGTGCGACACGACACTGGCTTGAATCTCCGGGCATCCCGCCCGTCTCAGGCCACGCGCGGCGCCCTGAACCCTCCCCAGACGGGGTGTTGGAGCTTGTGCGCATGGCATGCGATACCTGGGGGGCTCGTCGCGTTTAGGGAGGCGGAGCATGTCGCCGGACCGCGGTTCATCGGAACGGGATCCACGCCCGCAGCAGGTCTCAGGCGAGGAAGCCCGGACCGTGCCCGCGACCTCCACCTCGCTGATGGACGCCAGCCATGCGGGGACGCTGAGCGCGGGTTGTGAAGCCCTCTTCCGCTCCACCGAGACGACGCTCCAGTGGGCCTGGCGGGTGCTGAAGTGCGCGAAGGCGGGCCCGGGCGCGGGCCCCCTGGCCATGTCCGCCCGTCAGTGCGCGCTCGAGTTCCTGGACCGCGTCCCGCCCCATGTGCGCCGCGGCGTAGCGGAGCTCCTGGGGTACAGCAGCCTGTGGCAGGCGGTGTGTACGCGGCTGGGACGCCCGGTGGCGCGCTCCAACGAGGAGCTGCTGCATGAGCTGGGCGAGGACCTCCAGGTCCTGCTCCACGGCGCCCAGGCGCGTTTGGGGACCGCCGCCGCGCTGGAGCAGGGGCTCCTGGTCCACCTGGGCCGGCTGCGCGATTCTCGCCGGGGGGAGCCGGGCGCGCCGCTGGAGCTGCGCGCGGCCCTGGACGCCTTCACCCACTCCCTGTCCGAACTGATGACCGCGGCCAGCGCCTACCGCCGCGCGTGGGAAGCCGCCGAGACGGAGCTGTCCGAGTCCGCCGCGTGGCTGGGCGCCGGAGACCCGGGTTTCTGCTCGTGGATGGCGGACCACCTGTCAGAGACGGTCTTCGCGTGGCGCAACGCCCAGGCCTCCGTCCGCATGCTGCGCGAGCTGGGCGAGCTGTCCCAGCAGCCGTAGCCGGACGCCTGCCTCACGCGTCCACGAGGATGCGGTGCCGGTAAAGCTCCAGCAGGACGTCCTCGGACAGGTCCGCCTGCTTGTTCTCGCGCAGGTGCTGGCGCACGGCGTCCACGGGCTCGCGTCCGGTGAAGTCGACGAGCAGGCCATAGGCTTCACCGGGCAGGGCCACGGCGTCGTATTCGCTGTAGGCGCCCAGGGCCACGCTGCCGTCCTGCATCCACTGCACGGTGGCATCGGGGTTGAGCTTGAGCGTGCGCGGCAGCTGGGGCGCCACGGCGGTGTGGTGGAGCTTCTCCAGCGTCTTCAGCTCGATGGTGCCATCCAGGCCCAGCAGCTTCTCCACGCCGTCCGGGGGCAGCGCCTTCACCAGGCGGTAGCACTCCCGGAAGTAGTCGAGCTCGAGTCCTTCGTAACCCTTCCACAGCGCCGCGTAGGCCTTGGCGGGCGGCGCGGTGTCATCCAGGTCCTCCACGGTGAGCGGCCCGGGCTGCGTCTCCGCGCGGTCCCTGCCGGACAGCACGTAGTCGGGGAGGAGCTGGAGCGCCGTCCAGCGTGACAGCTGGATTTCGGCCAGCGTCAGGTACGTCTTGAGGGACATCCAGAACTTGCGGCCGTCCGCGCCCGCCACGTACTTGCAGAAGAAGGTGGAGCAGACGGCTTCGCGGTAGGGCCAGATGGTGCAGCCGCCGCTGTCCGCGGAGAAGTAGCCGCAGCGCAGGGACGCGGCCCGGCCGAAGAACTGGTGGCCGTTCTTGTAGAGGAGCTGGAACTTGGCGGGCGGCTTCACCCACTGCGGCGTGACGCCCACGCGGCTGGCGACCTTCGCCTCCATGCGGCGCCGGCCCTCCGCCAGCTCGGGGCGGTCATCGGACAGCAGCGCGCCCACCAGGTAGTTGGGCAGGCGCGGTGAGTACGTGCAGCACTTGGTGTCCGGCCGGAACATGCGGCTCACGCCGTCCACGGAGTCGACGGCGCCCTGCGCGGAGTCCTGGCACATGGCGCAGTTCGAACAGGTGGCCTTGCTCTCCTCGGGAACGTCCTGCCGGAAGAAGTCAGGAAGGAGGTCGCGGTAGAGAAGGGGAAGGCTGTCGAGCAGGCGTGGCATTGCGACTCCGGGAAGGTGTCCACCGACGCGCCGGACTCACCGGCGCGGGCTTTCTTCCCGGAGCCTGACGAGCGGAACGACGCGTCGAGCGGCCTAGAAGTAGCAGATGGAGTCGAAGCCGCAGTAGCCCTGACGGTCTCCGCACTGACAGTGGTAGTCATCCGCACAGAGCATCGTCGGGCAGAAGGGGCCACCCGGGCCGCCGGTGCCGCCGCCCGTTCGATAGGTGTACTCGCACACGGAGTTCACGCAGGTGGCCGTCTGCGCGCTGGGACACGCGTTCGCGCACTGCCAGTCCTCGTCACAGAAGGATTGGAAGCAGATGGCCAGCGAGGACTCCGTGCTCGCGCTGTTTTCACAGAGTTCCTCGGGCTCGGAGCTGATGGGGTCGGCCGCCGCGACGGTCGCGAACGTCAGCAGCAGGGCGGCACTCCAGGCGAAGGGACGGCGGATGAGAGACATGGATGCTCCTGCGCCGACACCCCGGGCGGGAGTGCATGGGAATGTCGGGCTGTCAAAGAATACCAGGAGGCATCTGGGGTGAATGCAGGCGTGCTTGCTCGCTTGCATTCAATGGCAGACATTTTTGCCGGCCGACGTGGCACGTCGCGCGAAGATTCCGTCCCGGCTGATGCGCTGTGTGTCACGCCCACTGCGTGAGCTTCCCATGCGCTCCGTGAGGGGTCGCCTTCGTGAGTCGTGTTTCACCCGCGCAGGCAGGTCAAAAAGCGTGGCTGTAAGTGAAATGGCGCAATGACCTGACGGTACAGGTGGCGTGTCCGGTAGGCTACGCAGCCAATGCCGTGGGTCATCCCCCCGTTGACCACTCGGAGGTGTGCCATGGACGGATCCGGTCCCCTCCCGTTTCCGGATGAAGCCCAGGACGTTGACGTCATCGGACGCGTGCATGCGGCGTTGACGCATCAGTTTCCACACCTGCATCCCGTGGCGCGTCATGCCATCAGCGGGCTCGTGCGTTTCTGCGACGGGTGGCGGCGGCTGTTTCCGGCGCGGCGGCCGACCCAGGTGGTGCCCGCGCTGACGACGTGGGAGCAGTTCCTGACGACCGAGCCCCGCTCGCGCCGCATCATGGTGACGGTGCAGCCGTTGGGCGTGGAAACGGACGGCGGGACGTGGGCACCGGTGCTGCTGGCGCGTGTGGCGCGCTGGTACCGCGACAGCCGCGGCGTGCGCCGGCAGAACCAGCCCCTGGACGTCTGGGTGGCGCGCCTGGGCCGTGAAGGCTCCGATGCACGCCAACGCGCCCAGGACGCGGACGTCCTCACCGCCGCCATCACGTGCGAGGACGGTGGGCTCCAGGTGGTGCGTTTGTCCCTGGACGACGCGGCGCTGACGCCTGATGCGGTGGCGGCGTTGCTGGCACGCACGCCCAGCCGCTCGCTGGCCGAGGCACGCCGGGATGGCTTGTTCCCGCAGGTGCTGGTGGACCGCGCCTCGCGAGGCGACAGCGCCTGGACGTCCCACCTGCTGACGTCGAGCGCCTGGTTCGGTGCGAGAGTGGACGTGGCGACGGGCGCCCTGGAGCTGAGCTTCGACCACCTGGTGATGGATGGCACCGCGATGGCCGAGCTCTCGCTGGCGGCCTCGGAGGGGTTGCCGCGCAGGGCGGGGCGCGCGGCGCCGGGCGAATGGCTCACCGGTCCCGAGGAGCCGTCGCCGCTGCTGCGAGTGGAGCTGCCGGAGGGGCTCGACTTCCGGAACCTCACCTGCGCGATGCTCCAGGCGGTGCAGCGGGCCGGCGAGGGCGTGTTCCCCGTCGACAATCCCACGCTGCTGGTGCCGGTGCTGCCCGCGTCGCCGCACACCGTGGCGCGGAAGTGGCGGCGCATTGGTATCGCGGTGGTGCCCTCGCGGACGCGCACAGGGCCGATGACGCCCTCTCACGTCGCGCACCTGCTGGAGCAGACGCGGCGGGGCGGCGGCGTGCTGGAGGACATCTTCACCACGTTGTACTCACCGACGCTGCCGTGGTGGATGCCCTCCCTCACCACGCACGGCTTCGCCTTCACACCCTTGCTGCGGCAGGTGCCCGCCGCCCTGGGAGGCAATGCCCTGCTGTCCAAAATCACCTTGGAGGTCGACGATGATGAAGCGCTGGCGCGGCATTCCCCGCTCTTCTTCAACACGATGCGGCCGCTGTGTGCCGTGGGGGGCGGCGTGGCCCTCTGCGTGACGGAGGTCCTCCACGCGACGCCCTCGGGCGTGCGCAAGCGCTTCTTCGCGGCGCTCGCGGGCAGTGGTGCCCTGGGCACGCGCGAGAAGCTGCTGGCCTTCCGGGATGTGCTCGTCGCGGAGGCCGTCAGCAGGGCCCGGCCGCGACGTCCGGCACTCCCTTGAACCTTCCTGGTCTTCCGTCACGAGAGCTCTCCATGGTCTCCCCCCACGACCCCGGACGCATCCGGCCGCGACCGCACCTCCAGTTCCCCTTCGACGCGAGCTTCCCGCGCATCTGGCACCGCAACGGCCCTGGCACCACGCACCTGTGGAACGGGCTCAACATGCTCTTCCCCCAGGGCGAGCGGTTCTTCGTGCGCAGCGTCAACCACTACATGCGGCAGCTGGCGGACACGCCCGCGCTGCGCGCGCAGGTGAAGGCCTTCTTCGCGCAGGAAGGCAAGCACGCGCGCGAGCACCAGGACTACATCGAGCTGCTGGAGTCCCAGGGCTACGACATCCGCCGCTTCATGCAGCGGTACGAGTCATTCCTCTGGGGCGTCATCGACGCGAAGCTTCCACCGTCGCTGAGGCTGTCCATCACCGCCGCGCTGGAGCACTACACGGCGCTGATGGGCGAGAACACGCTGACGCTGGGCGTGTTCGCGGACGGCCACCCGGCGATGCGCAACCTCATCGAATGGCACGCCGCCGAGGAGATTGAGCACAAGGCGGTGGCCTTCGACGTGCTGCGGAAGGTGGCACCGGGCTATGGGCTGCGCGTGTTGGGCATGGTGCTGGCCGTGTTGTCGCTCTTCGCCCTGTGGTTCGCCGCCACGGTGACGCTGCTGCGCCAGGAGCGTGGGCTGGGGTGGATGGGGCTGCTGCGCGAGCTGTGGCGCGCTCACCGGAAGGACCCGGTGCTGTTCCAGGTGCTGGGACGGGGCTTGCGGCAGTACCTGCGCCCCTCCTTCCACCCGCTGGACAATGACAACCTGGGGTTGGCCAGGGCCCACCTGGCGACACTGGAGGCGCCGCCTCCGGAGGTCCCGGAGCGAGAAGCGGCATAGCGGCGCGAAAGCACGCCTGGTGAGGGGCATCCCGCACGGTGGTTGCTCACTGGTGGAACGTGAAGGAGGCCGCGAAGGTTGCTTGCTCCCGCGGGGCGCGAACTTCGTCGCCAGCACGGAGGTGCTCTACCAAGGCCTGCGTCACCCCGGCGTGACGTGGGCGCATGGGTTCTCCTGGAGCCTGGGGCTCGGGGTGGCCCTGGGGGACCGGTAAGTCTGTTGGCGGTGCTTCCCGCTTTGTCACGAGCGCTGCGCAGGCTCTGACGTGCGGCTGACACCTACCGTGGCTCCTGCCCGCATGTCCGGCAGGCGTCCCGGCGTGAACTCTTCACGCGCCGGGCCGACGCACGGTGATAAGGACGGCCCCGCTGTTACCCAGAGCCACGATCTCGACCCATGTCCAGCATGCACACCCTGCGTGGGGCTCCGGCCCTTTCTGACTTCAGGCTCGCCAAGCTCCTGGCCCAGTGCCGCGAGCGGGTGCCCTCCGTTTCATCCGTCTATGCGGAGTTCGTGCACCTCATCGACGCTCCGGCGCCCCTCTCCGAGGCGGACCTGGCCACCCTGGGCCGCCTGCTCGACTACGGGCCCCGCGTGGCCACGGGGGCGCGCGCCGGCAGCCTGCTGCTCGTGCTGCCTCGGCCGGGCACCATCTCCCCCTGGTCCTCCAAGGCCACGGACATTGCCCACAACTGCGGGCTGGGCGAGCGGGTGCGGCGCATGGAGCGCGGCACCGCCTTCTTCATCGCGGGCCCCAACGGGCAGGCGTTGCAGGACGCGGATCTGGAGCGCCTGAGGCCGGTGCTGCATGACCGGATGACGCAGACGGTGGTGGGGCGTCTGGAGGACGCGGCCATCCTGTTCGCCGGGCACACGCCTCGGCCCTTCACGACGGTGGACGTGCTGGGCGGAGGCCGCGCGGCATTGGTGACCGCCAACCGCGAGCTGGGCCTGGCCCTGGCCGACGACGAGATGGACTACCTGGTGGCGCGCTTCACCGAGCTGAAGCGCAACCCCACCGACGTCGAGCTGATGATGTTCGCGCAGGCCAACAGCGAGCACTGCCGGCACAAGATCTTCAACGCGAGCTGGACCATCGACGGCAAGCCGCAGGAGCGCTCGCTCTTCCAGGCCATCAAGAACACCTACGTCCAGCACAAGGAAGGCGTGCTCGGCGCGTACAAGGACAACGCGGCTGTCATCGAAGGCTTCGAGGTGGACCGCTTCTTCCCGTCCCCCGAATCTCGTGAGTGGGGCTCCGTGCGCGAGCCGGCCCACATCATGATCAAGGTGGAGACGCACAACCACCCGACGGCCATCTCCCCGTACCCGGGCGCCGCCACCGGCGCGGGCGGCGAGATTCGCGATGAGGGGGCCACCGGCCGTGGCGCCCGGCCCAAGGCGGGCCTCACCGGCTTCAGCGTGAGCCACCTGCGCATTCCGGGCTTCGAGCAGCCCTGGGAGCAGCCCTACGGCAAGCCGGACCGCATCGTCTCCGCGCTGGACATCATGGTGGACGGCCCACTGGGCGGCGCGGCCTTCAACAACGAGTTTGGCCGGCCGAACCTCACGGGCTACTTCCGCAGCTACGAGGTGCAGGTCCCCACGCCCGGTGGCGTGGAGGTGCGCGGCTACCACAAGCCCATCATGATTGCCGGTGGCCTGGGCAACATCCGCGCGCCGCACGTGCAGAAGGGGCGCCTGCAGCCGGGTGACAAGCTCATCGTCCTGGGCGGGCCCGCGATGCTCATCGGCCTGGGCGGTGGCGCGGCGTCCTCCATGGCGCAGGGCGCGAGCGCGGCGGACCTCGACTTCGCCTCCGTGCAGCGGGACAACGCGGAGATGGAGCGTCGCTGCCAGGAGGTCATCGACAGCTGCTGGGCGCTGGGCGACAAGAACCCCATCCGCTCCATCCACGACGTGGGCGCCGGTGGTCTGTCCAACGCGGTGCCGGAGCTGGCCCACGACAACGACCTGGGCGGACGCCTGGAGCTGCGCGCGGTGCCCAACGCCGAGCCGGGCATGTCGCCGGTGGAGATCTGGTGCAACGAGGCGCAGGAGCGCTACGTGCTGGGCGTGGCGCCGGAGGACCTGGCCAGCTTCGCCGCACTGTGCGAGCGGGAGCGCGCGCCCTTCTCCGTGCTGGGTGACGCCACCGCCGAGCAGACCCTGAAGCTGGGGGACACGCAGTTCGGCAACGCGCCCATCGACCTGCCCATGGACGTGCTGTTCGGCAAGGCGCCGCGCATGCACCGCGACGTGACGTCGCGCCCGGTGTCGTTCGCGCCGCTGACGCTGGATGGCTCACTGGCGGTGCTGGCGGAGCGCGTGTTGAGCCACCCCACGGTGGCGGACAAGAGCTTCCTCATCACCATTGGCGACCGCACCGTGTCCGGGCTCAGCAACCGGGACCAGATGGTGGGCCCCTGGCAGGTGCCGGTGGCGGACTGCGCGGTGACGCTGTCCACCGTGACGAGCACCACCGGTGAGGCCATGGCCATGGGCGAGCGCACGCCGCTGGCCCTCATCGACGCGGCGGCCTCGGCGCGCATGGCGGTGGGCGAGGCGCTCACCAACATCGCCGCGGCCCGCATCGGCAAGCTGTCCGACGTGAAGCTGTCCGCCAACTGGATGGCCGCGGCGGGCAGCCCGGGCGAGGACGCCAGCCTCTACGCCGCTGTCCACGCGGTGGGCATGGAGCTGTGCCCCGCGCTGGGCCTCACCATCCCCGTGGGCAAGGACTCCATGTCCATGCGGACCGTCTGGGAGGAGGGCGGTGCCCGCAAGGCAGTGACGGCGCCGGTGTCGCTCATCATCTCCGCGTTCGCGCCGGTGCTGGACGTGCGCAAGTCCCTGACGCCGCAGCTGGTGGACGTGGCGGACGACACGCGGCTGCTCTTCATCGACCTGGCGCGCGGGAAGCAGCGGCTGGGCGGCTCCGTGGTGGCCCACGTCAACGGGCAGGTGGGGCCGGAGAGCCCGGACGTGGAGGACCCCGCGCTGCTGCGTGGCTTCTTCGCCGCGGTGCAGGCGCTCAGCGAAAGCGGCTCGCTGTTGGCGTACCACGACCGCTCCGACGGCGGCCTGTGGGCCACGCTGTGTGAGATGGTCTTCGCGGGCCGTTGCGGCCTGGACGTGGACCTGGCGCCGCTGGGTGGCGACGTGACGGCGGCCCTCTTCAATGAGGAACTGGGCGCGGTGGTGCAGGTGCGCGCATCGGACGTGGCGCGCGTGCGCGAGGTGCTGGCGCAGCACAGCCTGTCACGGGACGTCCACGAGCTGGGCCGCCCGGTGACGGCGCTCCAGGTGAGTGTGCGCCACGGCGGCGACACGTTGCTGTCTGCGGACACGTTGGCCCTGCGCCGCACGTGGTCCCGCGTCAGCCACGAGATGCAGAAGCTGCGCGACAACCCGACCTGTGCGGACCAGGAGTCCGCCGCGAGGAGTGACGCGTCGGACCCGGGCCTGTCGCCGAAGCTGACCTTTGACCCGGCCCAGGACGTGGCCGCGCCCTTCATCGCGAAGGGGGCCCGTCCTCGCGTGGCCGTGCTGCGGGAGCAGGGCGTCAACAGCCAGCAGGAGATGGCCGCGGCCTTCACGCGGGCGGGCTTCGCCGCGGTGGATGTCCACATGAGCGACATCCTGTCGGGGCGGGTGTCGCTCGAAGGCTTCAAGGGCGTGCTGGCGTGCGGCGGCTTCTCCTACGGCGACGTGCTGGGCGCGGGCGGCGGGTGGGCGAAGTCCATCCTCTTCAACCCGCGAGCGCGGGACGCCTTCGCCGCCTTCTTCGCGCGGCCGGACAGCTTTGGCCTGGGCGTGTGCAACGGTTGCCAGATGATGTCGCAGCTCAAGGACATCATCCCGGGCGCGGAGCACTTCCCCCGCTTCGTGCGCAACGCCTCCGAGCAGTACGAGGCGCGCCTGTCCCTGGTGGAGGTGTCGAAGACGCCGTCGCTCTTCTACCAGGGCATGGAAGGCAGCCGAATGCTCATCGTCACCTCGCACGGCGAGGGCCGCGCGGAGTTCCCCAGCGCGGAGGACGCCGCCCGCGTCAACGGGCTGGGGCTGGTGACGACGCGCTGGGTGGACAACCACGGGCGGGTGGCGGAGACGTATCCCGCCAACCCCAATGGCTCGCCCCACGGCATCGCCGGTCTGACGACGCGGGATGGGCGCTTCACCATCACCATGCCGCATCCGGAGCGGGTGCACCGCTCCGTGCAGCACTCGTGGCGGCCTCGCGAGTGGAGCGACGACGGCCCCTGGATGCGCATGTTCCGCAACGCCCGCGTCTGGTTGGGCTGAGCGCCGCGGGTTCGCTGGGCGGGGAGCAGGGCCGGGACAGCATCCGGCCCGCTCACCCGTTCCGTGAGGAGGCTACGCCTTGACCAGCTCCAGCGGCTGGCCTTCGGGGACGTGCTTCATGGATACCGAGTTCATGCAGTAGCGCCAGCCGGTGGGCGGTGGGCCGTCGGGGAAGACGTGTCCCAGGTGCCCGTCGCAGCGCGCACAGCGGACCTCGGTGCGAATCATGCCGTGCGAAACGTCCTGGATTTCCGTCACCGCGTCGGACGCCACCGGCTGCGTGAAGGACGGCCATCCCGTGCCGGACTCGAACTTCGTGCCCGCCTTGAACAGGGGATTGCCGCAGCCCGCGCACACGTAGGTGCCGGGCGTCTTCGTGCCCAGGAAGCACCCGGAGCCAGGCCGCTCGGTGCCGTGGCGGCGGAGGACTTCATACTCCTGGGGGCTCAAGCGCTTGCGCCATTCGTCGTCGCTGAGGGTGAGCTTGTCGACCATGCCTTCCTGCTCCTTGTCCGGGCCCGGACCGGGGCCCACGCGCACATCAGATGCGCATCCTGCCCCAGCGTCGCGCCTGGTGGGCAGCAAGGTGTGAGGGAGCTTGTCTGGCTCCTCGCTTCAGGGCCAGGCGCAATCCGGGAGGCGACGGCGGGGCGCCGGGGTTCAACGGGAGTGGGAGGGGCGTCATGCAAAGCGAGGAGCGTGCAATGCGGATTGGCGAGCTGATGACCAAGAACCTGGAGACCATCGAAGCGGGCGAGCCCATCCGGGCCGCGGCGCTGAGGATGCGCACGTGCAACATCGGCTCCTTGCCGGTGCTGGAGGGTGGGCAACTGGTGGGCATGCTGACGGACCGGGACATCGCGGTGCGGTCCGCGGCGCTGGGGCAGGACCCGAACACCACGCGCGTGCGCGAGGTGATGACGGCCACGGTCATCACCTGCGACGTGGACGCGACGCTCGAGGTGGCGGAAAAGGTGATGGAGGAGAAGATGGTGCGTCGCCTCGTGGTGGTGGACGGTGAGCGGCGGCCAGTGGGGCTCTTGAGCCTGGACGACCTGGCCACGGTGCCAGAGGAAGTCCTGCACGCGGGCGAGGTGCTAGAGCGGCTCCAGCAGGTCTGAAGCGACGGGGCGCGAGCGGTGCGGCGTTTCTCACCGCCCGCGCCCTGGTGTCACCCTCAGGCGTCCGAGGCCGGACGGCACGACGCGACGAGTTCCGCCGCGGCGTCCTCCCACGGGACGTCCCGCTGCGCGCCGTCCCGCTGCCGCAGGCGGACGTTGCCCGCGGCCACCTCCCGTGTGCCCGCCACCACCAGCCACGGGACGCCCGCCGCGTGGGCATCCAGGACCTTGCGGGACAGGGATTCACCCCGCCGGTCCACGCTGGCGCGGCAGCCCGCCTCCTGGAGCTTCGCGGCGAAGCGCTCGGCGTAGTCGCCCGCGCCTTCACCCACGGCAGCCACCACCACCTGCTGCGGCGCCAGCCAGGGCGGCAGCGCGCCGCCGTGGTGCTCCAGCAGGACGCCGATGAAGCGCTCCAGGCTGCCGAGCAGCGCGCGGTGAAGCATCACCGGACGGACGCGGGCCCCGGAGGCGTCGACGTAGTGGAGGTCGAAGCGCTCCGGCAGCACGAGGTCCAGTTGGATGGTGCCGCACTGCCACGCGCGCCCCAGCAGGTCCTTCAGGACGAACTCCAGCTTGGGCCCGTAGAAGGCGCCCTCGCCCGGCTGCATGTGGCAGTGGAGCCCCGCTTCCTTCGCGGCCAGGAGGAGCCAGGACTCGGCCTTGTCCCAGAGCTCATCGCGGCCCGCGCGCGACGCGGGCCGGCCGGAGAAGGCCACCTGGACGTCGTCGAAGCCGAAGCCCGCGTAGAACTCCTTCAGCGAGCGGGCGAAGCGGACGACCTCCGGAACCACCTGCGGCTCGGCGCAGAAGATGTGGCCGTCATCCTGGGTGAACTGCCGCAGGCGGAACAGGCCGTGGAGCGCGCCGCCGGGCTCCGCGCGGTGCACCAGGCCGAACTCGCCCAGGCGCAGCGGCAGGTCGCGGTAGCTGGGCGCCATGCGCTGCACCAACTCGATGTGGCCTGGGCAGCTCACCGGCTTCACGCCCAGGTGCCGCGCGCCATCCTCCACCAGGAACATGTTCTCCCGGAAGTTGTCCCAGTGGCCGCTGCGCTCCCACAAGGGCTGTGCGTAGAGCTGTGGGGTTCGGACTTCCTGGTAGCCCTCGCGCCGCATGCGCTGGCGGACGTGCTCCTCCAGCAGCCGGTACAGCAGCAGTCCGCGCGGGTGCCAGAACACCATGCCGGGTGCCTCTTCCTGCAGGTGGAAGAGGTCCAGGCGCTGGCCCAGCGCGCGGTGGTCGTGTTCGTCGAGCATTGCTTCGTCTCCGATTCGGAAGGGTGAAACGCCATCCGGACGGAGCGCTGAGCGAGCGCACGGTTGCCCCGGCCGGAGAAGGCGGGGCAGGGAACCGTGCGTTCGTCAGCTCACCACGTGACGCGCACGGTTCCACGCCCGCCGAAGCGAGTCGTGGTGCCGGTGGTCGTGGTGGTGATGATGACGAAGCTCACGGCGAAGAAGATGCGAGGGGCGCGGAGAATTGTCAACTCGGCCCCGGACGCCGCTTCAGTTCAAGCACAGCCACCTGCGGGGGGATGTGGAAATGCCAAAGCACGCACAGGTGGTGATGGAGTCCACCCTGCAGCACTGCGTCTCGATGCCGGACCGAGGGCAGGTCGCGCCTTCGATGTCATCGCAGGCGGGCAGATTGCCGGGACAGTTGTTGGGAACCGGCGGACAGGCGGTGAACATGCCGTCGCACGTGACGCCGTGGTTGTCCGTGGACGAGCAGCTTGTTCCAGAACAGGAGACCGCGGGGCCGTAGGCACATTGCGCCGTGCAGACGGCCATCTGGGAGACGGCGTCCTCGGGCGGCGGGAGTTCCTCCGCGTCGAGGGCCTCCGTGCTTCCACATCCCAGAACAGCAAGACTGACGGCGGCCAGCAGCGCGGCGAGAGCGTGCTTCATGGGGACACCTCCAGGCAGGACTGAGAGAGCGCGCGGGCGATTGTACCCGGCGCTCTCTCGTCCCGATGGGAGGGCCCGTGCTGGTGTTGCTACGCCAACAGCGACGCGAGTCCGATGAGGCCGGCGATGAGGAAGAACAGCGACTCACCGGCGATGAGGCCACCGCCCATGAGGGACATGGTGCTCATGTCCTCCGGAAGGGCCTCGCCTTCACCCGGGCTGCCACTCACCGCCGGCTCTCCACGCTTGGAGAACGTGTTCCAGACGGACGTCACGATGCCGCCCGCGCCGAACCACAGCGACACCGGGAACGCCACGAAGCCGCCGAACGACGACGCGTAGGGACTGGGAAGCAGGATGGCGTCCACCGTCCAGCCGACGGCGAAGCCCTGGCGCGAACCCTTCACGTACTGCTGGTAGCGCGCGTTGCCTCGCACCACCTTGCGCAGCAGCTCGTAGACGAAGCCGATGGCCAGTCCGAGGAGCAGGGCATTCACGACGGCCTGCGACAGCGAGCCGAGGTCACGGATGGCGCCCACCAGCTTGTACGTCATCGCGGAGCCCCACTGGCCTACCTCGGCGTTGGGGTTGTCGAGCTGGTTGATGGTGAGCGCCGGGTAGGCGGTCATGAACACGCGCGCCAGGCCCACGCACAGCAGCGCGCCCATGATGACGCCCAGCACCTGGTAGCGGAACTGGGTGACGCGGTTGGTGCCCAGGCGCCAGCCGGTGGAGCGGTCCTGCTGCATATCGCAGCCCACCGAAGTGGAGATGAGCAGGATGGTGGCGGCCATCATGCCCACCAGCGGGACGCGCAGGCCCATCATGGACATCATCAGCACGGAGATGACGAAGGCGCTGGAGATGGGGTTCTGGTCGGTGATGCCGAACGAGATGCCGTTGATGAGCACGAACAGCAGGGCGAGCAGCATGCCGAAGAGAAGCCAGCCGACGGGCTGATTCAGCACCTGCGTGCCCACCAGCAGCGTCGCGCCGCCCCAGACACCCACCCAGGCCAGCAGCCGGGGGATGTTGACCTTCTTCCAGGACTCCTCCTCTTCGTCCTTCGCCGAGGCCCGTTCGCGGATGCGCTTCGCCGCCTGGACCGCCAGCAGCGACAGGTCCACCGCGGCCGCGCCGCAAATCATCCCGAGGCCGATGACGAAGCCGATCTTGCGGAACGGGTCCTGAGGGCCCAGCCACCCCATCTCACGCAGGGTGGGCACCAGCACCAAGCCGATGACGGCCATCACGATGGCGGGCACGGTGATGCGGCTGCCGACAATCATGCCCGCGCCCAGCGTGGCCGCGCTGGTGCCGATGGAGGCGACGAAGGCCACCTTCTCCGTCATCCACGCCGCCAGGGCGCCCAGCAGGGTGCCGCCGCCCAGCTTGGAGATGGACGCCTTGAGCAGGCGCTTGTCCGTGAGGGCGCGCAGGATGTTGGCCACCGCCAGCCCGGACGGATAGTCGAGCTGGAGCTTGTCCACGAGCAGGGGCGTGTAGAGCATGCCCACGCCCACGGCGAACATGCCCACGCAGCCGACGAAGAGCATCAGTTGCCAGGCCGGAGGCATCTCCATGCCCAGCCACACCATGGACTGGATGAGCACGGACATGGCGCACAGCGAGGCCACTGACGCGGCCATCGTCTGCATGTAGTTGGCGCCGTGCTTGCCCTCCGCGCCGTACCCGTAGGTGACGGCGCTGCCGAGGATGCCGGCCAGCACCTGGCCGCCGACGAAGAAGCCCACGCTGAAGTTCATGTACGAGGCGGCGATGCCGCCCAGGGGTCCCAGGACGAACAGGGCCACCGCGCTCAGCAGCAGGTGGTACTTCCACGTCCCCACGGGGGGCAGCCAGTGGAAGCGACGTTGGGAGGGCTCCGCGAGGGCGCCACCCGAGGACGGGGGAGGGGGCTCCGGGGGGAGCGAGGGGGCTGACAATGACATTCGGAGGCAGAGGGTACCGGCCTTCCACGCTCCTGTCACAACCTGGGCCGTCGGGTGAGGGGGACGGTCCGCCCGCTCGCCAGGACGTTGGAGAAACGCCGCACCGCGCGTGACGCGTGGCAACATCCGCCGCCATGCGATTCACCCTGCACCGGGGCGTCAGCCTGGCCGTGCTCGCCTCGGCCCGGACGGAGGCCGACCACCACGAGGACCTGGGCTGTAGCATCCAGGGCCCCACCGCGCGTCCTGTCCGCCGGGCCTTCCTCCCGCTGAAGCGGCACGTCGCCACGCTGGGGCGCGAGGGCTCGCTGCACGATGCGGAGGCGCTGGTCCGCTGGCTGGAGGACACCCCCCGCTACGCCGCGCTGTGCGTGGGCAAGCAGCGGCGCATGGGCCGACGCGTGTTGCGTCCCGACGTGCTGTTCCCGGAGGCCACGCGACACCGGCCGCGCGTGCTGCACCTTCGCCAGGAGGAGCTGGGCCTGGATGTGCCCGTGCGTGCGTCCGAGTGGCCCGCCGTGGCGGACTTCTTCGCGGCGCTCGCGCGCGGCGCCACGCGCGCGGAGCTTCGGGCCTTCGCGGCGCTGCCCGTGCTGGCGGAGTTGGTGGCGGACCTGGGGCAGGCGGGCTGGCTCGTGCGCCATGAGGCGCCCGTGGAGGTGCCCGCGCCCGGCGCGCTCTTCGTGGGGCACAACACGGTGCTGGTCGCGGGCCGTGAGGGACGCGTGCTGGTGGACCCGTACTTCCGGCCCGAGGGCGCGGTGGACGCGCCGGGCTATCCGCCGATGCAGCCCCGTGACGTGGGGCGGGTGGACGCGGTGGTCATCACCCATTCACATGGGGACCACTTCCACCTGGGCTCGTTGCTGCAGTTGCCTCGCGACACGCGCATCTTCGTGCCGGCGGTGGCGCGTGAGAGCCTGTTCTCCACGGACTGTGCCCTGCGGCTGGCGCAGCTGGGCTTCACGCGGGTGGAGCCCCTGCGCTGGGGCGAGTCCCGGCTGGTCGGCGACGTCACCGTGAGCGCGCTGCCGTTCTACGGCGAGCAGCCCACGGATGGTGAAGGCCCGTACCCGGACCTCTTCAACGAGGGCAACGCGTGGCTGGTGCGGGCGCCCGGTTTCTCCGCGGCGTTCTTCGCGGACTCGGGGCACGACGTGCGCGGGGACATGGCGGCGGTGTGCCGGCGCGTGCGCCGCGAGGCCCCGGTGGATGTGCTCTTCTGCGGCGTCCGAGGCTTCCGGTTGGCGCCCATCTTCTTCGGCTTCACCACGCTGGAGGCGTTCCTGGTCAACGTCCCTCGCGCGATGCTGAGGGCGCCGCAGCGGCTCATGGCCGGGCCGGAGGAGGCGCTGCGTTATGGCGCCTTGCTGGGCGCGCGCTACGTGGTGCCCTGTGCGGATGGTGGGGCGCCCTGGTACTGGCGTGAGGGCATGGGACCTCGCTACGCGGGCTATCCCGGTGAGCCCGTGAGCGGCGCCAGCCACCTGGATGAGAATCCGGACGCGGACCCCTACCCGGAGCGGCTCGCCGAGGTCCGGCGGACGATGAAGGACGCTCCCAATCCCCTGGTGCTGCGGCCGGGAGAGTCGCTGCGCTGGAAGGGGGCGCGGACGCCGGAGGTGGTGCGCCACCCCGGCTTCGTGTGGCCTTTCGGCAACGCGGCGTGACGTATCCGCCGCGCTCGGGACTCAGCGCGCGGCGAGCCGGGCCCTGCCGCGCACGAGCTGCACCACGTACACCCCGGCGACCACCACGAGGCACACGGTGGCCAGCGTGAGGTACCTGCCGATGAGCTGGTGCTCGCCCCAGTTGTGGGGCATCCCCACGAGCTTGCTGGCGTCGCTCAGGCCCACGCCTTCCGTCTTGCCGAAGGGAATGGCGTTGAAGTCCTTCTTCGACTTCCACCACGTGAGGAAGCCATCCACGAGCGACAGCGCGCCGAGCCCCAGGAAGCCCCAGCGCAGGGCCTGCTTGTGGAGGTAGCTGCCCGCCGGGGCATAGATGGTCAACATCATCACCGTGCCCAGCACCATCATCCCGCCATCGCCGTTGAAGGTGATGAGCATGTCCACCGTTTGCGGCGACAGCAGCAGCGTGCCCACGGCTTGGAGCGCCAGCAGGCTCGCGCCGCAGGCCACCCACAGCCACTGACGGCGCTTCCACCCCCACCACGCCCACGCGCCCAGCACCGCGGAGAGCATCAGCGCGAGGACGTAGGAGCGGCCGAAGATGGCCGTCTTCCACAGCGTGGGGAACGCGGACCGGCCGCAGAACCAGGCCGTCATGGCGTGGCCCAGCTCATGGAACGGCATGGTGATGAGCCGGGCCGCGAAGGCGCTGAAGTTGCCGTTCAGCGCCACGTAGGACACCAGGAGTGCCACGGGGATGGCCCAGGTGCGCAGGCGGTGCTCGAACGCGGCCTCCTCGGCATCGCCGGCCCAGGCGGGCGTCTCCAGTGGCAGCACGTCCGGGCGCAGGTCGGGCGTCGCCAGCCATGCGGGGTCGACGAGCGGCGGCGGTTCCTCGGGCACCCCGGGCGCCACCGTGGCGGCTTCCTCGCGCTGCCGCGCCGCTCGGGCCTCCGCCTTGGCGTAGATGATGCCGCAGCGGGGGCACTCCGGCCCGGCGGCGCGGGGGGACCGGCAGCGGGGGCATGCCTGGGGGGACGAGGCTTCCACGTTAGGCCCACTCTAGGGGGCCGCCGCGTCCGGCGAAAATCGGGGGTGGTACGGAGTGGGGTGGGCTTGACGGCCACGCCAGACTCACCCAAGAGCGCACCATGCCACCGCTGGACACGAAGACACGGGGAAGGACGTCGCGCGGACGCCTGCGCGCGCTGGACGCGTACCTGTGCCGCTTCGAGCGTCTGTTGCTCGAACGCCGTGACGGGCCCTGGGCCCACGCCGTCTTCGTCGACGTGGGCTTCGGCGAGCACCCGTGGACGACGCTGGAGAGCGCCCAGGCCTTTCGCGCGCTCAACCCGGAGCTCGCCGTGGTGGGCGTGGAACTGGACGCGGAGCGCGCGCGGGCGGCACAGGTGGACGCGGATGCCCGCACGTCCTTCCGCGAGGGCGGCTTCGCGCTGCCCCTTCGTCCCGACGAGCCCGCCCGGCTGGTGCGCGCCATGAACCTGCTCCGTCAGGGCCCCCTCGAGCGCGTCCCCGAGGTGCACCGCACCCTGGCCCGCTACCTGCTGCCGTCGGGCCTGCTGGTGGAGGGCAGCGCGGACGCGACGGGCGCGGTGATGTCCGCGCACCTGCTGCGCCGCGGCGTCGGGGATGGCGCGGAGCTGCCGCTGCGCGAAGCGCTTCTGTTCCACACCGACTTCAGCCTCGGCTTCGCGCCCATGCTCTTCCGGGACTGGCTGCCCCGGGACTTGCGCCGCCGGGTACGTCCGGGTGAGCCCATCCATGACTTCTTCTCCGCATGGAGCGCCGCTTGGCAGCAGGCGCGGACCATGGGCCATACGCACCCACCCGATGCGTTTCGTGAAGCCGCGCTGGGGCTCTCCGCACGAATGGAGGGAGTGGAGACCGACCCGTGGCTCTTGTCCCAGGGCTACGTTGTTTGGAGGTCCAAGGGGGGTGTCTGTTTTTGACGACAGTGGGCTGCGTCTTTCTCAGAGAAGGAGAGGGCGCAGCCGAGGGAAGCCAAGTGGGGTGGCGTGCGGTTATCCTTCGCGCGACCAGGACTTGAAACGGCACCTCCTCTCCTTCGCGTGAGGCGTGCCGGGAACGCAGCGGGAGAACGACACCGTCATGTTGGAGCAGGCACCCCAGGTTCGAATGGAGGGCCGGCCGTCCGTGCTGCTCTTCTCCGCGGGCTTCTACGGCACGCTCGCGGCCGCGCGTTGCTTCGGACGCAATGGCATTGACGTCACGGTGGCGGACCCCGGCAAGCTGGGGCCCGCGAGCTGGTCTCGCTTCGTGGGCCGCCGCGTGCAGTGTCCTCCGGAGTCCCAGGCCGAGGCCTTCGTCGAGTGGCTGATGGACCTGGGCCGCCGCGAGCCGATGCGGCACGTGCTCTATCCGACGAGCGATGAGCTGGCGTGGCTGGTGTCTGTCCACCGCGAGGCGCTGTCGGAGTATTTCCACCTCTACGACCCGGGCGTCGACGCCGTCTACGGCCTGCTCAACAAGCGCAAGCTCTTCGAGGCGGGCCAGGCGGTGGGCCTGAAGCTGCCGCGCACCTGGTTCCCCGAATCGGAAGCGGACCTGGACGTGGTGTCCCGCGAGGCGCGCTTCCCGGTCCTCATCAAGCCCACCACGCAGATTCTCTACTCCACCCACCGCAAGGGGCAGCCGGTGCAGGCGCCCGAGCAGCTCGCGGAGGAGTACCGCGCCTTCTCTCGGGACGGGTACGCGCCCATGCTGGTGCGCTTCGACCCCGCGGTGTCGCGCCCCATGGTGCAGGAGTTCCACCCGGAGGCCGCGGAGGGCATCTACAGCCTCTCCGGCTTCGTGGACGAGACGGGCGAGCTGTTCGAGGTGCGCGGCGCCATGAAGGTGCTCCAGCGTCCGCGGCGGCTGGGCGTGGGCGTGTGCTTTGAATCTGCTCCGGTGCGCGAGGAGCTGGCCGCGGGGCTCCAGCGTCTGTGCAAGCGCCTGGGCTACCACGGCGTCTTCGAGGTGGAGTTCATCCAGACGAAGGACGACTTCCTCCTCATCGACTTCAACCCCCGCTTCTACGGGCAGATGGGCTTCGACATCGCCCGGGGCCTGCCGCTGCCGCTGCTGGCCTACCACGCCGCGCTGGGGGACCGGGACGCCCTGCGCCGCGAGCTGCGGGCCGCGCGTGACTGGCGCGGCAACGGCGAGGTGTTCTGCAACCGCATCGCGCTGGAGATGCTGCTCAACCTCCAGCGGCTGTCCGGCGCGTTGCCGGAGGACGAGGCCCGCCAGTGGCGGAGCTGGCTGGCGTCACACCGGGACGTGGCGGTGGACCCGCTCATCGACTCGGATGACCTGATGCCCACCGCGGTGGAGGTGGCGCAGATTCTCTACGGCTCCGCGCGCCACCCCCGGGCCTTCATCCGGATGATGGTGCTCAACCGGTGAGCGCGGCGCGGCTGTCCAGCGCGTCGAACGTCACCAGGTCATCGAACGTCTCCGCGCGCCGCAGCAGCCGCTCCTTCCCGTCCTCCAGCGCGATGATGGCCGGCTGGGGATAGGAGAAGGACGTGGCGAAGGGCACGAAGTAGGCGCCCGCGTCCATGATGGCCAGCGTGTCTCCCACGCGCAGGTCGGGCAGCCGCTTCGCGTGGTAGAGCGTGTCGCCCGGCGTGCAGATGGGGCCCACCACCGTGTAGACCTTGTCGGCCGGCGCGTCCGGCCGGTTCACGTGGAAGAGCTGGTGGTACTCGTTGCGCACGCACTCGGCATGGTTGATGCCAGCGTCGAGCACCGCCCACGTCCTGTCTTCCCCCGCCTTGAGCGCGTGCACGCGGCCCAGCAGCAGCTGCGTGTCGCCCGTCATGGCGCGGCCCGGCTCCAGGAAGATGCGGGGACGCTGGCGGCCGCGCCGCGCGTAGTGCGTCTCCACCATCTCCACCGCCAGCGCCACGTAGCGGTCGATGGACAACGACGCCGCCGGGTCGGGCGCGGGCACGTCGCGGAAGAAGGTGAGGTTGAGGCGCCAGTCGCGCTCGGCGATGTGCTCGACGGTGGGCGTGTTGAGGCTGCCGCCCAAATCGAGCACCTCCAAATCCAACCCCAGCTCCTGGTGCAGCGTGTCCGTGAAGTCGAGCACCGACTCCACGAAGGCCGTGAAGTCGCCCTCCGTGCGGAGTGTCTCCCCGCGGTGCGCGTGCAGGCCCACCACGTCCAGGTGCTTCGACGCGCGCGCCTGCTGGTAGGCCCGCAGCGCGGCGCCTCCCGCGATGGGCGTGCCGAACTGCGCGGACCAGCCGCTGTTCGTCGTCACTCGCACGGCGACGCGCGGGCGGCGGTCCAGCTCCGCGGCCAGCCGGGCGAAGACGGCAATCTCCTCCGCGTGGTTGGCGGCCAGCAGCTGGATGCCCCGGGAGATGGCCTCGCGCACGGAGGCCTCCGACTTCACCGGGCCGTTGTAGACGATGCGCTCCGGGGGCACGCCCAGCTTCAGCGCCAGCCACATCTCGTAGGCGGAGATGACCTCCGCGCCCACGCCCAGGCCGTGCAGGAAGGACAGCACGCCGGGCACCGGGTTCGTCTTGTACGAGTAATAGACTTCACAGCCGCCCGTGCGCCCCGGCGGCACCGCCAGGAAGCGCTCCGCGTTGCGGCGCAGCGCCGCCATGTGCACCACGTGCAGCGGCGAGCCCCAGCGCTCCACCAGCTGCGCCAGCGGGACGCCCTCCAGGCTCAGGCCCTGGCCGGGCACGTCCCGCAGGCCCCAGTGCGAGGCGGGAATGTGGTTGCGTGCGGGGGCCATGGCCCGCTGGAGCACCGGGCGCAGCGTCTGCTTCACCTGGCGCCTGGCCGTCCCGAGAAGCCGGCTCTTGAGGCTCATGACACGCGGCCCTGGTTGCGCAGGCGCAGCGGCAGACGGCGGGCGACCTCGAAGGGCAGCACCCGCAGGGCGGCCTGCATGAGGCGGTACTCCAGCATGCCGTTCGTCTTGCGGTACTTGCCGTGAATCATCTCGTTGGACTGCACCACCAGCGTGCCGTCCTTGCCCAGGTTGTGCATCAGCGACGGCCGGCCGGTGCGGTAGTGCAGGATGGGCCGGTTGACGTACACGTGGCCGAACGCGCGGATGCCGCGCAGGTAGAAGTCCACGTCCTCGTAGACGGGGATGCTGGCGTCGAAGCCGCCCAGCGGGGCGAAGTGCTCGCGGCGCACCATGCACGCGGAGTTCACATACAGCGTGCCGCGGAAGAGGATGTGGGCCACCGTCCACGCGCTGTTGGGGGTGCTGGCGCCCACCTGGGCCGCCCACTCGAAGTAGGTGCTCTTGTCCTTGAGCCAGTCCGCGTCGTCGCCGAAGGGCACCACCCAGCCCACCGCCACGCCCGCGTCCGGCCGCGCGTCCAGTGCGCTCACCATGGCGTGCAGCGCGCCCTCGGCGAGCATGTCGTCGTCATCCAGGAAGTGCAGGTATCGGCCGCGGGCCAGCGTGGCGCCGTGGTTGCGCACCACGGCTGGGCGGCCCTTCGACGGCGGGTCGTTCACCAGGTAGCGGACCCGTTCGTCCTTCAGTCCTTCCACCGCCTCGCGTGCCGTGCCCTCGGGTGTGTCGTCCAGGACGAGAACCTCGACGTTCACCCCTTCCTGGCGGAGGACCGAGCGGATGGCCTCCACCACTTCCTTCTCCCGCTTGTGGGTGGGCATCACCACCGAGACGTCAATGACGGACATAGCGGACTTATACGCGTTGGCGGCCACGCCTGAGAAGCCGCCCGCCCGCGCGCCGCCCCGTCACATCAGTAGCTCGCGAACTCCAGGTCGAAATCCACTCCAAGCGCCTCTTCCGGGTCGCACTCGACCTGTGCCCGGACCGCCGCAAGTAGGACAGGAATGTCCGAATTCTGGCGATTCCCACTCGGACGGGAGGGGGGTGTGGTGCTCACGACCACCCAGTCATGGCTGCCAGTGGCCGCACGGACCTGCCTGTCCGCTCGACCGAAATCCCAGTGCGACAGGCGGTTCAGCGAGGGCTGCGTGCGGTGGCGGGCCATGGTCATCCTCCTGCCTCGACTCCGCGAGGCTGGCCGTTGGTTGTGCAGACGTCATGCCAGCCCGCCAGCTGGGCAGACGGGTGTGCCGCGGACGACGCGTTTCCCTCTGAGAAGCGGGTGTCTGCCCGGAAGCGGAGGCTTCGAGACACCGGGTCAGACTTGACGCCGGACAGCGGGCGCGACAGGAACAGGCCACACATGGCGTTCCTCCTGGCACACGAAGTCGAGCCGCCCCGGGCCTGCAGCTACCTGCCGGAGCGGCAGGCCTCGCTCGAAAACCTCGTGCTGGAGGACGTCACGCCGGAGGAGTACGAGCACCTGCTGGTGAGAGGCTGGCGCCGCTTCGGGTTGGTGTACTTCCGGCCCGCCTGCGTGGACTGCCATGCCTGCGTGTCATTGCGCATCCCCGTGGAGGGCTTCCAGCCCAACCGCAGCCAGCGCCGGGCGCGTGCCGCGTGCGCGCATCTGCGCGTGGAGGTGGGGCCGCCGCGTGTGGATGACGCGCGCCTGGCGCTGTATCGCCAGTGGCATTCGGAGCGCGAGGCCGCGCGCGAGTGGGCGCCGTCACCCATCACCGTGCGCGAATACTCGCTCCAGTTCTCCTACCCGCACCCGTCCGCGCGCGAGGTGGCGTGGTACGACGACGGCGCGGAGGGCGGATCCAGGCTGGTGGGCGTGGGCATCTGCGACGAGACGCCGCGCGCCTGGAGCGCCGTGTATTTCTTCTACGACCCCGCCTATGCGCACTTGTCGCTGGGCACGGCCAACGTGCTGCACCAGGTGGCGCTGGCGAAGGCGCGGGGCATCCCCCACGTCTACCTGGGCTACCGCGTGCTGGCCTGCGCGTCCCTGCGCTACAAGGGCGCCTTCCGTCCGCACGAGTTGCTGGAGGAGCGGCCCGCGCTGGATGCGGCGCCTCACTGGGTGGCGCCGCCCGAGGAGGCTTGAGGCAGGGCCTGGAGCGCAGCGCCGAAGTGCTGGAGCAGCCGGCGCGCGTATTCCTCTGGCGCCACGCGCGCGTACTGGCCATGGCCCGCGCCCTCGACGACCCAGAGTGACTTGGGCTCGCACGCGGCCTGGAAGAGGCTGGCCTGGAGCTTCGCGGGCGCGTCCGGGTCCACGTCGCCGTTGATCAGCAGCAGCGGCCGGCCGCCCAGCCGGCACATCCCGTCAATGGGGCGCACGGCGTCCACCGTCACGCCCGCGCGGCGCAGGGTCCACAGCACCGGCTCCGCGCTCAGCGCACCCCAGCGGCCATAGCCGGCGTAGATGTCCGCCTCCAGCGCGGGATAGGCCCCCGCGGCGGCCACCGCCTTCACCCGCGCGTCCTCGCTGGCGACCAGGAGCGACGTGGTGCCACCCATGGAGAAGCCGAAGAGGCCCAACCGTCCCGGGTCCACGTCCGGGCGCCGTGAGATGAAATCCAGCGCGGCCGTCACGTCGCGCCGCTCCCGGTCTCCCCACGTCACCGTGTCGCCGCCGCTCTCGCCGTGCGCGCGCAAATCAAAGAGCAACACGCCGTAGCCCGCGCCCGCGAGCGTCCGGGCCTCGAAGAGCAGCTGCGCGCGGTTGTCCGCGAAACCGTGCACCAGCACCACCGCGGCGCGGTTGCGTGAAGGAACGTACCAGCCCTTGAGCGGCACCCCGTCGGACGTGGTGAAGGCCACGTCCTCCAGCGGCGACAACACCGGCTCCGCCGGGGGACGTGTCACCGGAATGGGCCGCGGATGCAGCAGGCCCTGGCCGATGCGATGACCGTTGACCCCGAGGTATCCCGCCGCGGCGAGCAACACGCAGAGGGGCGCCAACGCCATGAGACAGCGGAATTGAGTACGTGTTTTCACGGATATCTTGGATTGGCTTGGAATAAAGCGAACCCTAGCTGAGCCGTGGGGGTGGCGGAGCGAATGCAAGTTGGTTACACCGCGGGTGGGTCAGGTTGGAGCCGGGGGGAGTCCTGTCACTCCGAAGGTCCTGGACCGCGGTGTCTCGAAGCACGCGAGAGTGCGGGTGATGCTCGTAACGACACAGGGCGAGGCGCCTCCAGTAGCCGCTCGGAAGCGGGTGCTGTTCACGCTGGTGTTCCTGGGCTCGGGCGGCATCGAACGGTCCGTGTGCAACGTGCTGACGGGGCTGGACCCCAGCCGGTTCGACACGAAGATGTTCTTCCATCACCGGCCCCATCCGAAGAGCCAGAGCGACCGGATTCCGCAGCGCACCGAGGTGGTGTGGGGCACCGACGCCTTCGAGTACCGGCGGGGCATGCTGCCGCGCTTCTTCTGGCGGCTGGTGCGCGAGTCGCGCGACGTGGACGTCATCGTCGCGGGGCAGGAGGGCCGGGCGGCGCTGCTGGCGTGCCTGGCGGGGCGGCTGCTGCGCAAGCCCGTGGTGGGCATGATTCACTTCGACTGGGGCGCCTTCCACCTGGAGCAGCCCCGGCGGCAGCTCTGGGGCCTGCGGTGGCTCTACCCGCGCATGAGCCGCATCGTCGCTTGCGGCCACGATTCAGCGAAGGCCTTCCAGGACCTGGTGCCGGTGCGGCCCGAGCAGCTCCACGTCATCCCCAACTTCGTGGACGGCGACCGGGTGCGCGCCGCCGGTGCGCAGCCGCTGCCGGCCTGGGCGGAGCCCATCTTCCGCAAGCCCGTGGTCATCGCCGTGGGCCGGCTGGAGCACCAGAAGGCCTTCGACGTGCTCATCCGGAGCCACGCGCTGATGCGCCAGGCCGGGGTGGACCAGCACCTGCTCATCCTGGGGGAAGGCTCGCTGGAGGCGGAGCTGAAGGCGCTGGTGAAGTCCCTGGGCGTGGAGGACTCCGTCTTCCTGCCGGGCTTCGCGCCCAACCCACATGCGCTGATGCGGCGGGCGGCGGCCTTCGCCCTGTCCTCGCGCTTCGAGGGGCTGCCCATGGTGCTGCTGGAGGCGCTGGCCCTGGGCTGCCCCGTGGTCAGTACCGACTGCCCCTCCGGTCCCGCGGAGGTGCTGGAGCACGGTAAGCACGGCGTCCTGGTTCCCATGGAGCAGCCCCAGGCGCTGGCGGACGCCCTGGCGCGAATCGTCCAGGACGACGTGCACCGGGCCGACCTGTCCGCCCGGGCCCGGCGCCGCTCCGAGGAGCTGTCCGCCGACCGCGCCCTCAAGGCCTGGGAGTCCCTGCTCTCGTCGCTCTGACAGAGGGGGAGGGGCCCGGTCCCCCGCCTTCCGGACGGAGGGATGAAATGTGCCCCCGCCGGGGGTTCCCCTGCACGGCTTCGGGGCGTCCACCTTCGTCCCGGAGGCCCGGCCGGGCGGCACATGAGGTAGGAATCCCTTGCCGGCCCCCGGCTGCTTCACGAGGATTCGCCCCCATCATGACGACGACGAACGAAACGCAGGGCCTGAACTTCCTCCAGGAAATCATCGAGGAAGACCAGCGGACGGGAAAGCACGCGGGCCGCGTGCACACCCGCTTCCCGCCCGAGCCCAACGGCTACCTCCACATCGGCCACGCCAAGTCCATCTGCCTCAACTTCGGGCTGGCGCAGCAATACGGAGGCACGTGCAACCTGCGCTTCGACGACACCAACCCCGTCACCGAGGACACCGACTACGTCGAGGCCATCCAGCGTGACGTGAAGTGGCTGGGGTTCGAGTGGGAGGACCGGAAGTTCTTCGCGTCCGACTACTTCCCGAAGCTCTACGACTTCGCCGTGCAGCTCATCAAGCAGGGCAAGGCGTACGTGTGCAGCCTGTCCCCGGAGGAGATTCGCGAGTACCGCGGCGACTTCACCACGCCGGGGCGCAACAGCCCGTACCGCGAGCGCTCCGTGGAGGAGAACCTGGACCTGTTCCACCGCATGCGCGCGGGCGAGTTCTCCGACGGCCAGCACACCCTGCGGGCGAAGATCGACATGGCGTCGCCCAACCCCGTGCTGCGCGACCCGCCCATCTACCGCATCCGTCACGCGCACCATCACCGCACCGGCGATGCGTGGCCCATCTACCCGCTCTACGACTTCGCGCACTGCCTGTCGGACGCCATCGAGGGCATCACCCACTCCATCTGCACGCTGGAGTTCGAGAACCGGCGCGTGCTGTACGACTGGATTGTCGGCAACCTCATCAGCGGGGACCGGCCGTACCAGTACGAGTTCAACCGGCTGAACCTCAACTACACGGTGATGAGCAAGCGCAAGCTGCTCAAGCTGGTGACGGAGGGTTTCGTGACCGGGTGGGATGACCCCCGGATGATGACGATTACCGGCCTGCGCCGCCGTGGCTTCACGCCGGCGTCCATCCGGGACTTCGCCACGCGCGTGGGCGTGGGCAAGGCGCAGCAGCTCATCGACATGAGCCTGCTGGAGCTGTGCATCCGCGAGGACCTCAACGAGACGGCCCCGCGCGCCATGGCGGTGATGCGCCCGCTGAAGGTGGTGCTGGAGAACTACCCGGAGGGGCAGACGGAGCTGCTGGAGGTGCAGAACCATCCGCAGAAGCCGGAGATGGGGACGCGCCAGGTGCCCTTCATGCGCGAGCTGTACATCGAGGCGGACGACTTCATGGAGGACCCGCCGAAGGGGTTCTTCCGGCTGGCGCCCGGCAAGGAGGTGCGGCTGCGCTCGGCGTACTTCATCAAGTGCGAGCAGGTCATCAAGGACGCCGCGGGCAACGTGGTGGAGCTGCGCTGCTCGTATGACCCGGCCACGCGCGGCGGCAACGCGCCGGACGGCCGCAAGGTGAAGGGCACGCTGCACTGGGTGCCCGGCAACGCGCCCGTCGCGGAGGTCCGCCTCTATGACCGGCTCTTCTCCGTGGAGGCGCCGGACACGGACGAGTCCAAGGACTTCACCACGTTCCTCAACCCGGCCAGCCTCCAGACGCTGCGCGACGCCCGCGTCGAGCCGATGCTGGCGGATGCCGCCGTGGAGTCGCGCTACCAGTTCGAGCGCACCGGGTACTTCTACGTGGACCCGAAGGACTCCAAGCCGGGCAAGCCCGTCTTCAACCGCACGGTGACGCTGAAGGACTCGTGGACGAAGGAGCAGGCCAAGGGGAAGTAGTCCCTGGCGTGCTTCCGGGTGCCGCCCACGCTGGCGGCACCCGGTACGGTGCTTTCTTCGGAAGGCTCGCGGCCTACCGCGTCGCGGCGGGCTGCTCGAGCTCCTTGAGCATCTTCACCGCGTTCTCGTTCTTGGGGTCCAGCTCCAGGGACTTGCGGTAGTTGGCGATGGCCTGTTCCTTGTCGCCGTGGGCGGCGTAGGCCTCGCCGAGGCTGTCGTAGCAGTTGGCCTCCTTGGGGAACATCTCCACGTTGAGCTTGAACACCTCGATGGCATCCGCCACGCGCCCGCCGCGCAAGAGGTGGTAGCCCACCGTGTTCAGCTGCGATTCGCTGAAGTCGTACTGGGCTTCTTTCGTCTTCTTCAGCGTGCGGTAGTTGGCGATGGCCTCGGCGGTGGAGTTCTTGCCGAGAGACTCCATCATCACGGTGCCGATGGGCATCCGGGCCTGCCGGGGGGCGATGCCATGGAGGATGCTCAGCACGCCGCCCGCAATCTCCTGGAGGTCGCCGTGGGTCGCGTTGTCGAGGAGGATGACGACCTCCTTGCGCTCGGGCACGCGGACCAGCAGGGATGAGAAGCCGTTGATGCCGCCGCTGTGGAAGATACCTGGGAGCTTCGTCTTGCCGTCATGCAGCTGCACGGGGGCAATGGCCCAGCCGAAGCCGTAGTGCTGAAGGCCCGGGGTGAGCATCTTCTGCTTGAGCTCCGCGGGCATCAGCGTGTCGCCGTAGAAGGCCCGGTCCCAGCGGTACAGGTCCTCCACCGTCGAGTACAGCGAGCCGGCGGCATAGGGCTGGCCCATGTCGAGGTAGGGCGCGTTGACGTACCCACCCGGCGTGGCCGTGTAGCCGCTGGCGCGCTTGGGCAGCACCGTGGCGGTGACGTCATCGCCGGAGTCCTTCATGCCCAGCGGCCCGAAGATGCGCGCCTGCACGGCCTGCGCATACGTCTGGCCGGTGAGCTTCTCGATGAGGGCGCCCAGCAGGTAGTAGCCGCAGTTGTTGTACGCGTACTTCGTGCCGGGCTCGAACTCCAGGTCGCCACTGCAGGACTTCTTCACGAACTCCGCGACGCCATAGGGGTTGACCGAGTCGGCCCGGAAATGGGGGGCCGACGTGTAGCTGGGAATGCCGGAGGTGTGGTTCAGCAGGTGGGTGATGGTGACGCGCCCACCGGTGTCGTTCCGGTAGTTCGGCAGGTGCTTCGTGATGGGGTCATCGAGCTGGAGCTTTCCCTCGGCGACGAGCTGCAGGATGACGGTCGCCGTGAAGGACTTGGTGATGGAGCCGATGCGGAACTTCGTGTCCGGCGCGTTGGGCACCTTCCACTCGAGGTTCGCGGAGCCGTAGCCCTTCTTGAGGAGGATGCCTCCCTCATGGGCCACGAGCACCGTTCCATTGAACATGCCCTTCTGGTGGAACCCACGGATGTACCGGTCCACCTCCTGCTTCCGGTTCGCCGCCTCCGCCAGCGGCGCCACCAGCACCCATGCCACCAGTACGCCCGTGAGGCGCGCGCTCAGCCATCTCATTCAGACCTCCCCTTCATTTCGCGCAGTACGTGCGGGGGGGCGGGTGATTGCATCTGTTTTCGCGGGCCGCCCCGGTTTTCCTTGGTTCGGAAGTCGGGTTGTCTGCCAGACGCTTGTTCATGAGAAGTGAAGGGGTGTCTTGCAAAGGAAGTCATTCATGCATGACAAGGGTTGGCGTCAATGGCTGTCGAAAAAAAGGAGCCCATGACATGGCAAAGCCTTCCCCCGATGGCGTGCATCGCTTCCTGGCCCCGGCGAACCAGATTGATTTCCCCGAGGACCCGACAGCACAGAAGAAGCTCAACGAGGCATGGAACTTCAACCTCACGGGCTTCACCGATCAGGGCATCACGGGCAACCCGTGGAACATGTCCAACTTCCTCCGCCCCTGGATTTCTTGAGACACCTCTCTGGGGGATAGCCTCCCCCTCGTGAGGTGGATGTGAAGAAGCAGCAGAAGCAGGACAGTGTCGGTGTGGTCGACGGAATCGGGCAGCGTGGCCACGGCGAGATGCCTTTGGGGAGGCACAGCCGCGACAAGGCGACCTCCGGGGACCGGTCAGCGGTCGTTCAGCTCTCGTGGGCGTGCTTGCCGTAGGTCCCTGCGGTGAGCGTCTTCAGCGAGGCGCGGACGATGCCAGTGAGCACGTCGAGGTCGACCTTCGTGAGGTCCTTGATGTACAGGCATCCGGTGCCGGCCGTGTGCGGACCGAGCTTGGCGAGCGCACTGGCGTGGGCTCTGAGGCCGTCAGCGAGGTAGACGACGGTTGCCGCCTTGCGGGGAGAGAAGCCAGCGGCGGGTGCGGTGCCACGGTGGCCGCTCGCGTACTGGTACGCGTACTCTCCGAACCCGACGATTGAGGGACCGAACATCTTCGGCTCGAGCCCGGTCACTTCGCGCATCAAGTCGAGAAGCACCTGGGCGTCGCGACGGCGCCCTGCAGGCGTCACGTTAGCGAGGAACGCCAACGGATCGGCATCGGTCCACGTGGTTGTCATTGCGCCCATTGTGCTCACTGGTTGAAGGAAACGTCCACGGCCGCCGTCACGTCCTTCGACGAGCGCGCCGTGGCGCCCTCGGTGAGCAGTGTCTGGCGGACTTTCGAAGCGAGCGGTGCCTCGCTGCGGCGAATCATTCAGTAGCGTCGCGAGGGGGCGCCTCGCGCGTCATCTCCACCATGGTGGGGCGCCACCCCAGCTTCGCGAACAGGCGCTGCGCGGTCGCGTTCTGCGCGGCGGTGTGGAGGACGACGCGCGGCACGCCCAGGGCCGTCAGGCGCTTCATCATCTCCTCCGCGAGCAGGACGCCCACGCCCGCGCCACGCGCCTTCTCGTCCACCCAGATGTCATGGAAGCCGCCGCTGCGGTCCAGCAGGGCATTCCAGTCCATGCCTTCCACGCGGCCGTAGGCATAGCCCACGACCTCTCCGTCCAGCTCCGCCACCAGGACGACCGCGTCGGGCTTCCTGGCCTCGTCGCCCAGCCACTTGCGGAAGCCCGACTCCACGTCGTCTGGGAGCATGAATCGCGCGGCGTCGAAGGCGTGGTGTTTCTGGGCGAGCGCCGCGCCCATGCGCCCCAGGGCGGGCTCATCCGAGGGCTTGGCGGGACGGAGGGTGACGGGCATGGCGGCTCCAAGGGAAGGAATGGCCCCTTCCTATAGCGGGCTTCTTCACCGAGCGCTGGCCTCATCGGAACGCGCGGCTTGGCGGCGTGGCCACGAGACAACATTGTTGACGAGGAATGGCGTCCAGGAGTCGTTGGTGGACGGGAGGCACGCCAACGGGGAGGGCGCCTCGTTGCCTCCTTGCGCTGGACTCGCCCCTCCCATGGACCACCTGGAAGACAGCACCTGGATGTCGGCTCCGCTCGCCCGGGACGATGGCACGCGTCCCGGCGGGCATGCCTTCGCGGACGGTGAGGGCGGCATCCCGCTCGGCATCCTGGAGGCGGTCTTCCTCAACATGGGTGATGGCGTGTCGGTGGTCGACCGGCACGGCCGGTTCGTCCTCCTCAACCCCATGGCCCAGCAGATCTTCGGCGCGTTGCCTCCGCCGGAGATGCCGGTGTCCCAGTGGTCGAAGTACTTCGGGCTCTACCTTCCCGATACCGTGACGCCCTATCCCGTCGAGACGCTGCCGCTCACCCGCGCCCTGCTGCGTGGCGAGGCGGTGGACCAGGCGGAGGTCTACGTCCGCAACGCCCGCCACCCCAAGGGCCTCTGGCTGCTGGTGGGCGCGCGCGTGCTCACCGACCCGACGGGAGACGTCTACGGCGCGGCGACCGTGTTCCGGGACATCACCGCCATCAAACAGGCGGAGGCAGCGCTTCGCGCGGAGGAAGAGAAGTTCCGGAGCCTCTATAGGAACACGCCCGCGATGATGCACTCCATCGACGCGGAGGGCCGGCTGGTCAGCGTCAGCGAGTACTGGCTGCGCACCCTGGGCTATTCGCGCGAGGAGGTCCTGGGCCGTCGCTCCGTGGACTTCTTCACGCCGGAGTCTCGCCGGTTTGCGACCGAGCACGTCCTGCCAGCGTTCTTCAAGACGGGCGTCTGCAAGGACGTGCCGTACCAGATTCTGAAGAAGAACGGCGAGGTGCTCGACGTCCTCCTCTCCGCCATCTCGGAGCGGGACGCGTCGGGCCGGATGGTTCGGTCGCTGGCGGTGCTGACCGACGTGACGGAGCGCAAGCGCGCCGAGGACGCGCTCGTCGAGAGCGAGAAGCGGCTGCGCGCCATCCTGGACAACGCCAACGCCGTGTTCTTCATCATCGACCGGCAGGAGCGCTACATCTTCGTGAACCGCGAGTGGGAGCGGCTCTTCCATCACACGCTGCAGGAGGTCGCTGGCAAGTCCACGTCGGACATCTTCCCCGGGCCGCTGGCGGCGCGCTTCCGTGAGACGAGTCAGGCCGTCTTCACCACCGGGGAGCTCGTCCTGCGGGAGGAGCGCATCCCCCTGGAAGACGGCGTCCACACCCATCTCATGCAGAAGTTCCCGCTCATCGATTCGTCGGGCACGCTCTATGCGCTGTGCGGTATCTCCACCGACGTCACCGAGCTCAAGCAGATGGAGCTGGGGCAGCGCTTCCTGTCGGAGGCCAGCCAGGCGCTGGTGACGTCGCTCGACTCGGAGACCACGCTCCAGCGCGTGGCGGAGCTGTCCGTCCCCACCCTGGGGGAGCTGTGCGTCGTCTCCCTGTTGGACAAGGACGCGGCGCTGCGCCCCGTGGCCGTAGCCGCCAGTTCGCCCGAGGGGGGCCGCACCGTTCGCGAGTTCCTCCAGGCCCATCCCCCCGTCTCCGGTCCGCGGGATGGTCCCTATGGGGTGCTGGAGACGGGACATTCGGAGTCGTCCCCGGATGCCATGGGCCTGCTGGACCCGGATGGGCTCCGAGACGAACGGTGGAGCGCGGTGAGGGCACTGAGCGCTCGGGCATCACTGAATGTTCCGCTGCGGGCGCGGGGCCTCATCCTGGGCGTGCTGTCCGTTGTCGCGGCGCATCCGGGGCGTCCGTATGGCCCGCGCGAGCGCTCACTGGCCGAGGAGCTGGGGCAGCGCGCAGCCTTCGCCATCGAGAACGCCGAGCTCTATCGCAAGGCCCAGGAGTCCATCCGCGCTCGCGACGAGTTCCTGTCGATTGCCTCGCATGAGCTGAAGACGCCCGTCACCTCCATGAAGCTGCGTGTGCAGCAACTGACGCGGACCCTGTCTCGGCAGGAGTCCGGCCAGCTTCCCGTGGAGAAGGTGGCCGCCATGCTGGATGTCTTCGGGGACCAGCTCCGGCGGCTGTCGCACCTGGTGGAGCACCTGCTGGACGTGTCGCGCGTCAACGAGCGCCAGGTGGCCCTGCGGCGCGAGGACATGGACCTGGCGGCGGTGGCCCGGGACGTCACGGGCCACCTGAGGGGACAGATGGGCCGGGCGGGCTGCGTGTTCGAGCTGGTGGCGCCCACGCCCGTCCTGGGGCGATGGGACCGGCTCCGGATGGAGCAGGTGATGATCAACCTGTTGACCAACGCGATGAAGTACGGCGCCGGCGAGCCCGTCCGCATGGAGGTGTCACGCGTCGGGGAGGGTGCCCGCATCCGCATCCAGGACCATGGCGTGGGCATTCCCCTGGAGGCGCAGCCGCGCATCTTCGATCGCTTCGAGCGCGCCGCGTCCCGCAACTACGGAGGCCTGGGGCTGGGGCTCTTCATCACCCGGCGGCTCGTGGAAGCGCACGGCGGGACGATTCGCGTCGAAAGCCAGCCGGGGAAGGGCGCCACCTTCGTTGTCGACCTTCCCCCGGAGGCTCGCTGACCCGTGACTGGAGGAGGACGGAGGGGCAGACTGCGGCCACTGCATGCATACGCTCGACGCCGAACTCGACATCGCCCGCCGCGTAGCCCGCCAGGCGGGAGCCATCCTCCTGGAGGTCTACGCCACGCCCTTCTCCGTCCATGACAAGGCGGGCGGCATGGGGCCCGTCACCGAGGCCGACGAGCGCGCCAACGCCTTCATCGTGGAAGCGCTGCGCGACGCATTTCCTTCCGACGGTGTCGTGGCCGAGGAGTCCGACAACACCTCCGGCGCGAGCCGCTTCGAGCGCTGCTGGTTCGTGGACCCCATGGACGGCACGCAGGAGTTCGTCAACCGCAACGGCGAGTTCGCCATCCACATCGGGCTCGCCATCGCGGGGAAGGCCACGCTGGGCGTCGTGTACCGGCCCGTTGGAGACACGCTGTACTGGGGCGTGGTGGGGCAGGGCGGCTTCGTGGAGGACGCGCAGGGGCGCCGCGCCCTGCGGGTATCGGACACGGCGGAGCCGTCCGCGCTGCGGCTGGTGGTGTCCCGCTCACACCGCTCGCGCCTGACGGACGCGGTGGCCCGGCGGCTGGGCATCACCCACGAGCAGGCGTGTGGCTCAGTGGGCCTCAAGTGCGGCCTGCTGGCGGAGGCCGCCTGCGACCTCTACCTGCACGTCAGCGACAAGAGCTATCGCTGGGACAACTGCGCGCCCGAAGCGGTGCTGCGCGCGGCGGGTGGCATCCTCACGGACCTGGGCGGGACGCCGTACGCCTATGACGGTTCGGAGCTCCAGAACCGCCGCGGCCTGCTGGCCTGCAACGCCGCCGCCTTCGAGCACGTGGCGCCCGTGGTGGCCGGGTTCGCCCGCGAGGCCGGCATTCTTCGCTGAGGCCTCGCGGACGCTGCTCGCGTCAGGACGCCGTCGTCTCGCAGCGCTGGATGATGGTGCGCAGTTGGGACTGCACGCCGGAGAGCATGCTGCGCAGGCGCGCATGGCGGAGCGAGCCCGCGAGCGCGTTGGACAGGGCCTGGAGCACGGAGACCTCCGTCGGCGGCCACTGGCGCTCCGTCCGGCAGTCGTCGAAGCCCACGAAGCCCCACCACTCGCCGCCCACGATGATGGGGCAGACCAGCAGCGACCGGATGTCCTGGCCCTCCAGCAGCTCCCGAGCGGGCGACGGGAAGTTACGGGGTGGTCCCTGGACGGCCTTGCCCGACGACAGCGGACCAACCCAGGAGGGCATGACCTCCGCGTAGGGGACGTTCTGGAGCTCGGGGTTGTCCAACTGCGCGGAGGCCGCGGCCGCGGTCCACTCGTAGCGCTGGTTGCACAGCAGCTCGCCCCTGGGGCTGGTGGCGTTCTCGAAGATGTAGACGCGGTCGACGTCGAGCGCGACGCCCACCTGGCCCAGGGCCTCCGAGACTGTCGCGGTCTCGAAGCCGCGCTCCAGGAGTAGCTGCGATACGTTCATGATTGCTGCGAATGCCTTCGAGGCCATGGGGTCTGCTCCAGGTGGGGGCGCCTGTTGCGATGCAGGTCCGGGGGAACCTGGCGGGCAGCGTTGCATGCGGGCGCACCCATGGGTCAAGGCACGGTGCGCGAGGCACCGCGAACTCGTACCGGGAGTCGTCAGCCCTGCTCCACGGCGCGTCGCAGCTCGGCGAAAAGGCGGCCCAGCGCGTCGAGTTGGTAGTGCGCGTTGAGCCCGCTGGGGTTGGGCAGCACCCACAAACGCGTGTCGCCCAGGCGCTCTGGTTGCGTGCCCAGCGCGGCCTTGGGACGGCCAAAGGCGATGCGGTAGGCGCTCACGCCCAGCACCGCGAGGAAGCGGGGCTGGTAGCGCGCCACCTTGGCTTCCAGCGCCTTCGCGCCCTGGGCCAGCTCGGCGGGGTTCAGCAGGTCCGCGGTGGCGGTGGCGCGGTCCACCACGTTGGTGATGCCGTAGCCCAGCGCGAGCAAGGCCTCCTGCTCCGTGGGTTGGAATGTGTGCGGAGTGATGCCCGCGGCATGCAGCGTGGGCCAGAAGCGGTTGCCGGGCCGCGCGAAGTGATAGCCCACCACCGCGGAGTAGAGGCTGGGGTTGATGCCGCAGAAGAGCACGCGCAGCCGGGGAGCGATGACGTCCGGCATGGTGCGACCGGTGGCTGCGTCCAGCTCATCTCGTGAGGGGCGACGGAGCGGTGTCATGGGGGCGCATCTTCGCGAGCCTACCTGGGAAGGCAACCCCCCAGGGCCCCATGCACGGGGTGGGGTGTTGCCCGTGGGACGGAGCGGCGTGGGCGCTCGGATGGCTGGCGAAGGCGCGCGGGGTGGGGCAGGCTCGGCCCTTTCGCGCCCATGCAACCCAGGAGGCCCTTCGCGATGCCGCACATCGTCACCCTGACGCTCAACCCGACCATCGACGTGGCCACGTCCGTGCCGGAAGTCACGCCGGAGCACAAGCTGCGCTGTGGCCCCGTGCGCAGGGACCCGGGTGGGGGCGGCATCAACGTGGCGCGCGTGGTGCGTGAGCTGGGCGGTGAGTCCATCGCCGTCTACACGCGGGGCGGGGCCACCGGGAGCCTGCTGGAGGAACTCCTGGAGGAGAAGGGCCTGCTGCGCCGCTCCGTGCCGTTGCAGGACGCCACCCGGGAGAGCTTCACGGTGGCGGAAGGCACGGGCGCGCGTGAGTACCGCTTCATCCTGCCGGGGCCCACGCTGTCCGAGCGCGAGTGGCAGCGCTGCCTCGGCGCACTGGAGGACGTGGCCGTGGGCGCGGCCTTCATCGTCGCCAGCGGCAGCCTGGCGCCCGGCGTGCCGGAGGACTTCTATGCCCGTGTGGCCCGGCTGGGGAAGCGCCTGGCCGTGCGCGTGGTGGTGGACACCAACGGTCCTCCGCTGCGGGCCGCGCTGGAAGAGGGCGTGTTCCTGGCCAAGCCCAATCGCCGCGAGCTGCGCGACTTGAGCGGCGTGTCGACGGAAGACTTCGCCACCCAGGCCGCCGCGGCGCGCGAGCTGGTGGCCCAGGGCCGCGCGGAAGTGCTGGCGGTGTCCATGGGCGCGGACGGCGCGCTGGTGACGACGCGCACCGCCCAGTTCCGGGCGACGCCGCCCCCGGTGCGGACGCACAGCTCTGTGGGCGCGGGGGACAGCTTTGTCGCGGGGATGACGCTTGCGCTCGCGCGGGGCCAGTCCATTGAGGACGCGCTGCGCTGGGGCATCGCCTCCGGGACGGCCGCGCTGCTCACCCAGGGGACGGACCTATGTTACCGGGCGGACGTGGAGCGGCTCTTCGCCCAGGTGAAGGCGGAGCCGGTGCCGCGTCCGTAGGCACTCCGGCCGGCGCGGGAAGGAGGGCTTGTCCGTTCCATTCCCAGGAGTGGCGGCGGCGAGGCTGAAGCTGGGCGGCGAGTCCGGGCAGGAGGTCACCGTCCAGGCCGGGGATGTGCTGGTGCTCCCGGCGGGAACGGGCCACCGCCGGCTGGAGGCCAGCGGTAACTCCTCGTGGTGGGCGGCTATCCAGCGGGGACGGGAGACTACGACATGCAGCGCCCGGAGTAGGCGACGCATGACGCCTCCGTCCAGCGGATTGCCCAGGTGCCTCTGCCTGGCGCGGACCCGGTGACGGGCAAGCAGGGCGCGTTGCCCTCGGCCTGGAAGCCGTAGCGCCTCAGCGACGCTCCACGGCGACCGTGCCGCCCTTCATCACCCAGCGCACCTTGCGCAGAGTGGTGATGTCCTTCGTCGGGTCACCCTCCACCGCCACCAGGTCCGCGAGCAGCCCGGCCTTCACCTGGCCCAGCTGGTCCTCACGGTGGAGCATCGCCGCGTTGCCGGAGGTGGCGGCCTGGAGCGCCTGTGCGGGCGTCATGCCGTAGGCCACCATCAGCTCCAGCTCGCGCGCATTCTCTCCGTGAGGGAAGACGCCGGAGTCTCCACCCGCACACATGGGGACGCCGGCGCTGAGGGCGGCGCGGAAGGTGGCGCGCTTCTGTTGGAGGTAGGCGGGCTCCGGGTCCACGCCGCGCTTGTAGCCGCGCTGTTCGAACATCGCGTCGCTGGCGGCCAGCGTGGGGCAGAGGTAGACGCCCCGCTGTGCCATGAGGCGGAACACCTCGGCAGTGCCTTCGTCCCCGTGCTCGATGCTCTCCGCACCCGCAAGCACCGCGCGGCGGATGCCTTCGGGGGTGCTCGCATGGACGGACACCGGACGGCCGCTGCTTCGCGCGGTGTCGACGATGCGCTTCATCTCCTCCAGGGAGAAGGTGGGCCGGGCTTCGTTGTTGGGGCCCCAGCGGTAGTCACCGTACACCTTCACCCAGTCCGCGCCCTGGCCGATTTGCGCGCGCACCACCCGGGTGAGCGTCTCCTCGCCGTCCGCCTCTTCCGCGCCCTGGGGGACGTGCCACTCCGAGGCGAAGCCCTTGGGGCCATAGCTGCCGGTGGCGACGATGGCGCGCGTGGCCACCAGCAGGCGCGGGCCAGGGATGATGCCCTGGTTGATGGCCTGCTTGAGCCCGACGTCCGCGTCGGCCGCGCCCTCGGTGCCCAGGTCCCTGGCGGTGGTGAATCCCGCCGCCAGCGTGGCGCGGGCGTGGTTGGTGGCGCGGGCCACCCGCAGCGCCAGCGACTCCTTCAGCACCTGGTCGTTCCAGGACGCCTCGTTGTACGGATGGAGGAGCAGGTGGGAGTGGCCCTCGATGAGGCCGGGCAGCAGCGTGGCGCCGCTCAGGTCAACGGACGTGGTGCCCTGGGGGACCTTCATCTTGGCTTCGGGCCCCGCGGCGGCGATGCGGTCACCCGTCACCAGGACGACCCAGCCCGTGTGCGGCTTGGGGGTGACACCGTCGAAGACGCGGTCGGGCCGCAGCAGATAGGACGCCGGTGGGACGGTGTGCGTCGGTTCGGCAGCGGTCGCCACGGCGGTGGCGAACAGCGAGACGAAGAGGAAGGCGCGCATAGGCAGGGGAGCGGACAAGCTCGGGCGGCGGGAAGGCCTGGGTGTTAATTCGACGGGCATGGCTTTCCAAGACCGCTCGAACGCACTGCAGGCGCTAGAGGCCGAGTTCCAGGCGGAGAAGGCCTCCTCGCTCCGGAAATTGGAAGTGAAGCTGGAGGAGACGCTGCGGGAGCTGTCCGAGGTCGAACGTCAACTGCGGTCCCACCGGACCGCCGACCGGCGCGCGCAGATTGCCCGCCACCAGGCCCTGCGCAAGGAAGCCGAGCACCAGCGCTGGTGCTTCATGGTGCAGCGGGAGGCGTGTGGCTTCGTCAACCACGACGACCTCGACCGGTACTACCCACTCCCCCCGTCCTGGAGGGAGTGAGCGGGGCTCAGTTCGTGGTGCGCCAGGCGGCCACCGCGAACAGGAGCCAGCCGGCGAGGAAGCCCAGGCCCCCCAGCGGGGTGATGGCTCCCAGCACGCGCACGCCGGAGAGTGCGAGTGCGTAGAGGCTGCCAGAGAACAGGACGATGCCCACCAGCATCGCCCAGCCGGCGCCGTTGAGCAGGGACGAGGGGCGGAAGTGCCCCAGCAGGCCCACGGCCAGCAGTCCCAGCGCGTGGTACATGTGGTACCGCGCCCCCGTCTCGAAGATGACCTGGAGGTCCTGGGGCAGCCGGCTTCGCAGCGCGTGCGCGCCGAAGGCCCCCGCGCTGACGGAGAGGAAAGCGTTCACGGCACCCAGGACGAGCCACCACCGCATCATCGTTCGCCTTTCATCATGAGTCGGACTGGTGCACGCTACACCGCCGCAGCCGGAGCGTCCTGGCCGACATCAACACCTGGGGCGCTCACAACAGAATGACCTCACCCAACTTCATTCCTTCAACGAAGCCGCTTCCCTTCGAGCTGCACCCGTCCTCCATCCAGGGCCAGGGTGCCTTCGCCATCCGCCGCATCCGCAAGGGCACGCGCATCATCGAGTACCTCGGTGAGCGCATCACGCAGGCGGAGGCGGACGTCCGCTACGACGACGAATCGATGGCGCGGCACCACACGTTCCTGTTCAACCTCGACAAGAGGACGGTGCTGGACGCGGGGACGATTCACAACGAGGCGCGCTACATCAACCACTCGTGCGCGCCCAACTGTGAAGCCCTCATCGACAAGGGCCACATCTACATCTACGCGCTCACCACCATCGAGCCCGGTGATGAGTTGGTGTACGACTACGGCTACGAGCGCACCGAGGACATGGGGCCTGAAGCCGAGGCTCTCTACGTCTGCCGCTGCGGCGCGCCCAATTGCCGGGGCACCATCCTGGCCCCGGAGAAGAAGGCGCCGGCCCGGAAGACGTCGGCCAAGAAGGTGAAGACCTCGTCGACGTCGAAAAAGAAGTCTGTGTCGAAGTCCCGGGGCAACAAGGACGCGGGGGCCAAGAAGGCGGCGGGGAAGAAGTCATCCGCCGGTACCCGCAAGTCCACCCAGCGGGCGAAGTCGCCCAGCCGTAAGCGCGCGAGCTGAACTGCGCGCAGGTTCCAGCGCCCTCCTCAGGAGGGCGCCGCTGTGCCGGGTGTGCGTGCCGTGATGGTGCTGGGTACGTAGGGGGCTGCTCATTGACGGTGCTTTCGTGTTCCCCTACGTTTCCTGCCGAAACATTTTTCGAGCTTCATTTGTGGAGCCAATTACATGCGGGCCGTCGTACTCGCTTTCGTTGTGGCGTTGATATCATCCGGATGTGGGAGCGGCGCTCTGAGTGCCATCCGAGGGAAGGCTGCCCAGGACATGGCCTGTCCGGAGAAAGACCTGGCAGTCAATCCTGTCTATGATTACGCCGGGGCTCCGAACGAGTCGGGCGCGTACTATGCGGAAGGCTGTCAGAAGCTTCGGCGCTACGAGGTTGGCTGCAACGCCTTTGGGTATTGCCCTGAACCTCGTGGGGTCGACATACAGGAGCTCGTTCTTCGTCAGGCGGCCTTCGACCTGAAATGTGAGCAGGACGCGATATCAACCCAGCGGCTGAATCGTGACACGTTTGGCGCGAGAGGCTGTGACCAGCAGGCCAGCTACCTCCTGCTGTGCAGTCGCAGCAGCTGTCGCGTGGTTCAGAATACCCAGAGTCAGTAATACAGCCCTGAGAAGTCCTGGGGCGGAGGGAGCGGTGGCCGCTCAACCATTCGTTCAAGAACTGGTGGACGAGCCGGCGAGGGCCGCCAATAGACTCCCCCCGTGAACGACGTCCTCCATTTCCTGCTCACCGCGCCCGCCGAGCCCCAGGTCCTCGACTCTGTCGACACCTGGTGGCGCCAGCATCTGGAGCTGTCCTCCCGCTTCTCCTCGCCCGCGGACCTGGCGCTGGCCGGGGGCTTCCTCGCCGACCGGTTGGGGTTCGCCTTCGCTTCTGGCTACCACGCCGCGCACCGGCGCCTGTTTCCGGAGCTCCCGGCGGAGCGGATCATCGCGCTCTGTGCCACGGAGCCGGGTGGCGCGCATCCCAATGCCATCGAGACGCGGCTGACGGATGCCGGCGCGGGCCCGCGCCTGTCAGGCACCAAGACGTTCGTCACCCTGGGCACGCGCGCGGAGCTGCTGCTGGTGGTGGCGTCGGAGGGGCAGGACGCCCAGGGCCGCAACCGCCTGCGCATGGTGGCGGTGGACGCGAAGCGGCCCGGTGTGCGGCTGAGCGCGCTCCCGGAGCTGCCCTTCATCCCCGAGGTTCCCCACGCGGAGCTGTCCCTGGAGGACGTGGCGGTCGCCTCGGAGGACGTGCTTCCGGGAGACGGCTACGCGCGCTACCTCAAGCCCTTCCGCACCGTGGAGGACTGCCACGTCCAACTCGCCATGCTGGGCTGGCTGCTCCAGGTAGGGCGCCGCAGCGGCTGGCCGGACGACGTGCGCGAGGAGCTGTCCACCCTGGCGGTGATGATGAGGGGGCTGTCCCAGTTGGACCCGACGGCGGCGTCCACGCACGTGGCCCTGGGCGGAGGGCTGGCGCTCACCAAGCGCGCAGTGCTGGAGCGGTGCGAACCCCTCTGGGCCGCCACGGATGCCATCACGCGAGAGCGCTGGGCTCGGGACCGCGTGCTGCTGGGCGTCGCTGGCAAGGTGCGCGCGAAGCGGCTGGAGGCGGCCCGGCAGCGCATCCAAGAGGAGACGGGTCGGAGCGGCTGAAGGTTGGGACGCGCCCGCTGCCGGGCATTGCTCACACGGCTCTGGCGGAGCGCTTCGATGCGGCCCGGCCGCGCGAGCCAGGCCGTGGGACAGGGCGCCTGAAAGGCGAAGGGCCGGGCCTCCGCGCAGGAGGACCCGGCCCCGGTGCTCACCGCGACGCGGTGGCGGTGCTCAGTACCGGCCGCCGCCCACGGCGGAGACGATGGCGGAGAGGACGCGGTTCTCCACTCCCCACACCGCCTTGTTCAGGCCCTTGATGCCCGCGCCGCGCAGGTAGTCGGTGAAGTCGTGCAGCGCGGTGGAGCGCTGCATGCCCTCGCCCTTGGCCGCGTAGAGCAGCGGCGTGTTGGGGGCGCCCGTCAGGCCCAGGTCCGGCACGGCCTCGGACAGCTTCTGCGGGTCGATGCCCGTCGCGGCGGACATCATCGCCACGGTGAACTTGTGCACCGGCAGGTCGCGCACGTTCGGGACCTTCTTGTAGACCTTCGCCTTCGTCTTCTCGTCGCTGGCGAGCTGGTCCAGCGACACGTTCGCCATGGCGATGAGCTGCTCGTTCGTCACGTGCTTGCTATCGAGGATGGCCCGGCTGAACAGGCTGGCCGCGGTGTCACCCTTGATGGTGATGTTGTTCGCGTCCGGGTTCGACTGGAGCCGCGAGACGATGGACTGCACCGCCTTGCCCACCTCGGTGTCCGGACCGCCGCGCCACGCACCGGGAATCGGCTGGGCCGCCGCGGCCGGACGGGCCCGGGCCGCGCCCTCGAAGGAGTTCACCTGCGTGTGACCCACGGCGGTGGCACGGGCCACGTTGGCCGCCTGCTGAGCTGCCGGCTGGGCCCGCGCAGGCGCGGTGGTGGGGTTCGAGATGACGCGGGGGCGGCTGTCGATGCGGGACATGGCCTGGGGGGCTCCGGGAAAAATCAGCTTGTCGGTGATTATCGCAAGTCAGCTGTAAAGGTTGCGTGGGGCGCTATGTTCCAATCCGATGAAGGCCTTTCCCAAAGAGTTCGCTGACTGGCTGACCCCCCGGGGTCGCCGCATCCTCGACGGCAAGGAGCGTGACGTGGTGGGCGCGCTGCTCGACCCGGCCCGTCCCTTCGTGTCGCTCCAGGGTGTCATTGACCCACGCCGTGCCGCCGCATGCCGCGATGCGTTGGACGCGGCGATGCGCGAGACGATGGTGCCTATGGAGGACCCGATTCCAGCGGACTCCATCTCCGGGCAGACGATGAACTACATGGAGCTGCTGCCCAAGACGGTGCGGGTGAGCACGGCGCTGCTGGAGAGCCGCCGTTCCCGCTCGTGGCGCGCGGCGGAGTCCGTGGGGCTCACGGACATGCTGCGCTCGGACACCTTCGCCGGGTTCGCCGCCGCGGTGACGGGCCGGGCGCTGCGGCGCAAGTGGGGCATCCAAGCGCTGTGCTACGGGCCGGGGGACTACTCCGGGCCGCACAACGACCACCATCCGGAGGAGCCCGAGGCCCGGGACGGCTACGTGGACATGCACGTCAGCCTCACGCTGCCCGGGGTGGACCACCAGTACCTCGTCTATGCCCAGGACGGACACTTCACGCAGATGACCCCCGTCAGCACCGTGGGCGGCATCACCGTGTACCGGTTGCCCTTCTGGCACTACACGACGCCGCTGTTGGCCCGGAAGGGGAAGGAGGCGGCCTCTCGCCGGTGGGTGTTGTTGGGCACCTTCCTGGACGCGGCCCCGGGGGCCCGGCCCGCGACCACCATTCTCCCCGCGCAGGCTCCGGCGAAACGCCCGCCCGCCCGGTAGGCCGGTGACTTTCGGGAGTGGCGGCGGGGCCGGACGGCGTTAGCTTGGGGCGCCCTATGAGCCCCACCGACACCGACGCCCTGGCCGGAGACCTCCTCGAGTACATCGACGCCTCGCCCACGCCGTACCATGCGGTGCGCGAGTCGGCCCGCCGTCTGACGCAGGCGGGCTACCGCCAGTTGGACGAGCGCGAGCCCTGGACGCTGGAGCCGGGCGCGCGCGTCTTCATCACCCGGGGGGACACGAGCATCGCGGCCTTCCACCTTGGCACCCAGCCCGTGGACCGGGCGGGCTTCCGGTTGGTGGGCTCGCACACGGACTCGCCGAACCTGCGCGTGAAGCCGAACGCGGCGGTGACGAAGAACGGCTACCAGCAGCTCGGCGTGGAAATCTACGGCGGGGTGTTGCTGCACACCTGGACGGACCGAGACTTGTCGCTCGCCGGCCGCGTCATGGTGATGGTGGAGGGGCGCCCCCAGCGGCACCTGGTGGACTTCCGCCGGCCGCTGCTGCGCGTGCCCAACCTGGCCATCCACCTCAACCGCGGGGTGAACTCGGACGGGCTCAAGCTGAACGCGCAGGAGCACATGGTGCCGGTGCTGGGCCTGGAGCGCGCGGGCGTCGCGGAGCTGCACGGGCTGCTGCTGGAGGAGTTGGCCAAGGGCGGCGTGAAGGCGCAGGCGGGGGACATCCTCGGCTACGACTTGTGCCTCTATGACTTGCAGCCGTCCATCCGCTCGGGCGCGCACGGCGAGTTCCTCCACGCGCCGCGCCTGGACAACCTGGCCAGCTGTCACGCCAGCCTGTCCGCGCTGCTCTCCAGCAGCGAGCCGCGTGAGGCCACCAGCGGCGTCATCCTGTTCGACCACGAAGAGGTGGGCAGCCGCAGCGCGCAGGGCGCCGCTTCACCCTTCCTGCGCACGCTGCTGGAGCGCCTGACGCTGGCGCACTCGGACGGCAAGCCGGACGCGTTCCACCGCGCCATCGCGCACTCGTTCCTGGTGAGCGCGGACATGGCGCACGCCATCCATCCCAACTACCCGTCCCTGCACGAGCCCAAGCACCAGCCGCACATGGGCGCGGGCCCGGTCATCAAGTCGAACGTGAACCAGTCCTACGCCACGGATGGCGAGTCGTGGGCCTTCTTCACGGCGCTGTGCCGCGAGGCCGGCGTGACGCCGCAGCACTTCGTCACCCGCACCGACCTGGGCTGCGGCAGCACCATTGGGCCCATCTCCGCGGGGCAGCTCGGCATCCGGACGGTGGATGTGGGCAACCCCATGCTGTCCATGCACTCCATCCGGGAGATGGCCTGCGCCACCGACGTGGCGCAGATGGTGGCCGTGCTCAGCCGCCTCTTCGCGTAGTCCCGCGGGTGCTCAGGAGACCGCGAGCGTCAGCCGGCGCTCGCGGGCTTCCGTCAGCGTGTGTGCGTCCATCAGCACCGCCGTCTTCTCCGGCGGGGACAGCGGCTCCACGTTGTCACCCAGCAGCTTGCGCCGCGCGGAGGCCAGTGCCATGGGCACGGCGGCCGGCGAGGGCTGGGACTCCAGCAGCGCCAGGTGCAGCGCGTGCGCCTTGGCATCGGAGATGACGTGGTCCACCGCGTCCTTCACCGGCTCCAGCGCGTGCTCCTCAGCCACCTCTTGCGCCCGCTCCAATACGCGCGGCGGCTCCGTCTCCTCGGGGATGACGAGCAGCCCGCGCCGCTCCAGCCAGATGCCCAGTGACGCACGGGACGTGAAGACAGAGAGGGGGATGGACAGCAGTAGGCCGGCCACGACGGGCGACAGCCACAGCAGCAGCCCGGGCGACAGGAAGAACGCCACCGCCGCCAGCACCACGCCTACGGTGGTGTGAGCGGCGTGCCGCCGGGCCGCCTCGGACCAGGGCAGGTCGGCGTCGTCGCGTTGCTGGCTGGACCACGTCACCTTGTAGCCAAGCAGCGTGCCGAAGACGAAGTGCGACTGGAATAGCATCATCACCGGCGCCATCAGCGTGGCCAGCACGCTCTCAAGCAGCACACTCAGCACCAGCCGAATCCGGCCGCCCATGAGCGCCGAGTCCTGGGAGCTGGCCAGCGCCAGCAGCAGCCCGAAGCACTTGGGCGCGAACAGCATGGCCATGGACACGGAGAACAGCCGCACGGCGCCCGTGGTGTCGAACGCCAGCGCCTCCGGGCCCAGGTCCTCCAGCAGGTGCGGGTTGGAGAACGACAGCCACCCGTCGTAGAGGCCGGCAATCAGCCCGGACATCAGGAACAGCAGCCACAGCGGGGACGCCGCGTAGGACATCACGCCCATCAGGAAGTGGCCCCGGCTGATGGGGTGCAGGCCGCCCGCGGCCACCAGGCTCAGGTGCTGGAGGTTGCCCTGGCACCAGCGCCGATCTCTCTGCGCGTAGTCCAGCAGGCTCGGGGGCGGCTGCTCGAAGCTGCCGCCCAGCTCCGTCACCAGCCACACGGTGTAGCCGGCGCGGCGCATCAGCGCGGCCTCCACGAAGTCGTGGCTGAGGATGTGGCCACCGAAGGGTTGCTGGCCGGGGAGCACGGGCAGGCCGCAGTGCTGGATGAACGCCTCCGTGCGGATGATGGCGTTGTGGCCCCAGTAGTTGGACTCGCCCAGCTGCCACGCCGCCGCGCCCGCGGCCACCACCGGGCCGTAGACGCGCCCGGCGAACTGCTGCAGCCGGGCGAAGAGGGTGCTGCGGCCCACGTTCAGCGGCGGCGCCTGGAGGATGCCCGCGCGCGGGTTGAGCTCCATCAGCCGCGCCATCGTCACCAGCGTGCGGCCGTCCATCAGGCTGTCGGCGTCCAGCACAATCGTGAAGTCGTAGTGGCGGCCCCAGCGCTCGCAGAAGTCCTGGAGGTTGCCGGCCTTCTTGCCGGTGTTGTCCGTGCGTCGCCGGTAGAAGATGCGCCCCTGGCCACCCACGCGGCGGCACAGGTCGGCCCAGGCGAGCTCCTCGGCGATCCACGCCTCCGGGCGGGTGGAGTCGCTGAGAATGTAGAAGTCGAAGGCGTCCAGCTGCCCGGTGGCCTCCACGGACTCGTAGGTGGCCTGCACGTTGGCGAAGACGGAGGCCGGGTCCTCGTTGTGGACCGGCATCACCACCGACGTGCGCGAGGTGAGCCGCGTGGCGGATTCCTCCGCCGTGGGCCAGCGCAGGCCGGGCAGCCGCTTGCTCACGGCGAGCTGGAGGAACCCCGCCACCGCCGTCCAGAAGGACAGCGCAATCCACCCGAAGCACAGGGCGAAGAGCACCAGCAGCACGCCTTCGGGGACGGTGGTGCCGCGCGCGCTCAGCAGGCGGTGCATCTCCCACGTGCCCACGAGGGTGGACACGGCGGCCAGGCCCAGGACGAAGAGGCGCCGGATGCCGGCGCTCTCCGGTGAGAACGAATGAGCGTGCATGGCGGAACCTCGCGAGGAATCTCCCGGAGCGGGGGCTGCGTCAGCGGGAGACGGACATGTCCGGCTGCCCGGCGCGCAGCCAGCGGCGCAGGCGCTCGCCCAACGGCCACAGCACAAGCTGCTGCTCCGGCATCTGCGTGGCGACCTGCGCCGGCGTCGGCACCGGCACCGCGGCGCGCAGGGCGCGGTAGAGCTCGCGCGGCACCGCGTCCCGGGTGAGCACGGAGGCGCCGAAGCGCGCGCCGTCGCTGAGGACGAAGGCGGCGCGGCCACGGGTCAGCAGGCGGCCTTCACCCACCACGTCCATGTCCAGCACGCGCGTCAGCCACGTCTCCATGCGGGCCCGGGCCAGGGCCACGGCGGCCTGCGGCTTCACGTTGGACGCGGTGACACCCTCCAGCGCCCAGGCGGCCAGCGCGGCCAGGTCCTCGGCGGCTTCGAAGCCGAAGCCCTGGAAGAAGGCGTCGAGCGCCACGCACGTCTCCGGACGGACCCAGTCGGTCGGCACGGAGGGGCAGGTGTTCGGCGTCGTCACGGAATCCATAGATAGCTCCAGGTCTCGGTGAGGGTCTCCGAACCGCGCCGCAGGAACGCGCGCAGCTCGATGGGTTCACTGGTGCCCTCGGGCTCCAGCTCGAAGGTGGTGCGCCAGCCACCGGAAGGTTCATGGCGCTGGATGGTGGAGCGCAGCACCTGGCCCTTGGCCGCGGTGATGACGGCTTCCACCGGCCCGTCCTCGGCGCGGGCGGTACGAGAGAAGTCGAGGATGAACCGGCGCGTGGCCGGCGTGACGCCTTCGCCCACGGGCATGCCCGGGGTGATGGCGGAGGTGATGCGCGTCGAGGTGACGACGCCGCCGGTGTTCTCCCAGGGCGACCTGGCGCCCCAGTGCAGGCGGTAGGCCACGCGCAGCGGCGTGCCCGGCGTGAGCGGCGCGTCTGGCACCCAGAAGGCGACGATGTTGTCGTGCGTCTCGTCCGGCGTCGGAATCTCCACCAGCCGCACCGCGCCGGCGCCCCACTCGCCCACGGGCTCCACCCACGCGCTGGGGCGGCGCTCGTAGTGGGCCTCCAGGTCCTCGTAGTTGTGGAAGGCCGTATCGCGCTGCAGCAGGCCGAAGGCGCGCGGGTCCTCCGCGCGGAAGCTGGAGGTGCGCACCTGCCGCGGGTTCTGCAGCGGGCGCCACAGCTGCTCGCCGTCCTTGGACCAGACCAGGAGGCCGTCCGAGTCGTGGACCTCCGGCCGGAAGTCGTCGAACTTCGCGCGGTCGTTCTCACCGAACAGGTACATGCTGGTGAGCGGCGCCACGCCCAGGTTGTCGATGGTGCGGCGCGAGAAGAGGGTGGCCTGCACCTCCATCACCGTGTTCGAGCCCGGGGTGATGGTGAATCGGTACGCGCCGGTGATGCTCGGGCCGTCCATCAGCGCGTGCACCACCACCTGGTTCGAGCCGGAGGCCGGGCGCTCCAGCCAGAACTCACGAAACTCCGGGAACTCCTCGGGGTTCGGCTGCGCGGTGTCGATGGCGATGCCACGCGCGGAGAGGCCGTAGAGGTTGCCCTGGCCCAGCGAGCGGAAGTAGCTGGCGCCCTGGAACACCGCGAGCTCGTCGAAGATGTCCGGGCGGTTGAGCGGGTGGTGGAAGCGCAGGCCCGCGAAGCCGTCCACGCCGCTGCGAGGCAGGGACGCCTTGTTGACGACCTTGCCGTAGCTGAAGAGGTCCTGGGAGAAGCGCAGCGGCTGCGAGCGGCCCGCCTCCACGACGTTCATCACCACCGGCGACTGGAACAGGAAGCCCGGGTGGAAGAACTGCACCTGGAAGGGCAGGCCCGCGTCGCGCCAGTGCGCGCGCTCCGGGCGGAAGCGGATGTCGCGGTACTGGTCGTAGTTGAGCTGCGTGTACGCCTTCGGCAGCGACTTCGGCGGCGCCTGGTAGGGCTTTGCCGCCAGCGCCCGCGCGCGCTCCACCACCGTCTCCGTGGAGAAGGCCGTCGTGCCCTTCGTGGCCGCGGTCTGGGCCTTGGCCGGCGGAGCCGCCACGGCGGCGCCGCTCGACGCCACCGCCACGGCACACAGCCACGGCGCACCCAGCTTCAACGCTTTCTGCCGCAACGACGTCACGTCCGAGCGCCTCCGAATGAGAGGTTTCGCCGAACGGCTCCGGTGTCCCGGACCTCGCCCGACCGCACGCTCCGCGTGGACTCGCGGTGCGGCGCGTCAGTGCCTCAGCAACCCGCGTACCAGCCCCGCAGGCTCGAATCCGCCGTCAAGAAAACGCTGTGATTCCGGCAGGTTGGGAGCGGCGTGTCACTGGAAAGTCACGAAAAGCACACTCTGCGCATGCCTCCTGTGGACGGTTCCCTGCCCAGCGGTCGGGGGCGGTGGGGAGGATAGGGGCAGGGGGTGGGGGGGCCTGTCCAAATCTTCCACAGGCTGACAATTCGCTATGCGTGCGCGAGTCGTTCCTGGATCAGGGAGAGGAGTTCCCTGCCAGCGAACGGCTTTTCCAGATGTGGGCTTGGCACCGACTCCAGGAAGGCGCGGGCCTGAGGCGTCACCGCGCCGCCGGTGAGGAAGATGACCCGCTGGGCCTGCTCGGGGTGGCGGGCCTGGAGGGCGGAGTAGAAGTCCATCCCGCTCATGCCCGGCATCATCAGGTCGCAGAAGACGACGTCGAAGCGCTCGCCGGCCTCGATGCGATCCAAGGCCTCCTGGGCCCGGGTGGAGAGGGTGACGTCGTGGTGCGGACGCAGCGTACGCCCCAGGGCCGTGCAGACGAGCGGCTCGTCGTCCACCACCAGCAGGCGGCCCCGCTTCTCCGCGGGGGCGGGCGGCGGAGCGGGCGGTGGGTGCTCCGTCCCGATCCGCTGGGAGGGGGTCAGGAGCACCTGGAAGGTGGAGCCCTTGCCCGGCTCGCTCGTCACGTGGATTTCCCCACCCAGGGCCGTCACCAGGCTGTGGCAGATGGACAGGCCCAGTCCGGTGCCCACCCCGGGCTCCTTGGTGGTGAAGAAGGGGTCGAACAGGCGCGGCAGGTGTTCCTTGGCGATACCGGCGCCCGTGTCCGACACCTCCACGCAGACGTGGCCCTTGCCCGAAAGGCGGGTGACGACGCGGATTTCATGGCGCTCCGGCGTCCCGGAGGGAATGGCCTGGGCGGCGTTCACCAGCAGGTTGAGGAACACCTGTCCCAGCCGTGACTCGTTGCCGACCACGGTGGGGACCGCGTCGAGCTGCTTCACCAGGCGGGCGCGGTGGCGAATCTCCGTGGTGGCCAGGTTCAGCGTGGACTCCAGCACCTGCCGGACGTCCACTTCCGCGCTCTCCGCTGAGTCCACCCGGCTGAACGTCTTCAAGTCCCGGACGATGCTGCGCACCCGGTCGGCGCCCTGCTGCGCCTCGGCGAGCGCGGCCTGGGCGCTGGCCACCGCCTCCGCCAGCCGGGGCTCCACGTTCCGGGTGCCGGTGGGCAGCACGCCGGCGAGCTCCTCGCGCGCGAAGGCCAGGTTGGCGGTGAGGTAGGCCAGGGGGTTGTTGATTTCGTGCGCCACGCCCGCGGCCAGCGTGCCGACGGAGGCCATGCGCTGCGCGAGCATCAGCCGCGCCTGCATCTGGTAGCGCTCCGTCAAGTCATGGGAGACGGAGACGATGGAGTCCTCGCCGTCGAAGGGCAGGGGGAAGGTGGTGGACTCCACGTGCAGCACGCTGCCGTCGCGTTTGACCAGCCGCCGCTCCTGGAGCGCCGCGCGGCCGGTGCGGATGGCTTCGTGCATGCGCGCGTCGGCGCTGGCGAAGTCCTCCTTCGGGATGATGTCGGAGATGTGCTTGCCCAGCAGCTCATTCACACTCTCGTAGCCCAGGGCCGTGGCGACCTTGAGGTTGGCGTAGCGCACGCGCGCGCTGGTGTCGAAGACGGCCACCAGGTCCGGCAGGCTGCCGATGAGGGTGCGGAAGCTCACCTCCGAGCGGCGCAGGCTCTCCTCGGCGCGCTTGAGCGGGGTGATGTCCGGGAAGAAGGCGATGATGTGGGGCGTGCCGCCGTAGAGCACCAGGCCCATGAAGAGCAGCGTGTGCCGCATCTCGCCCTCGCGGGTGCGGTACTGCGCGTCCACGCCGCGCACCGTGCCGTGGCGCCGCAGCCTGTCCATGATTTGCGAGCGGTCCACGGGCGTCTCCCACAACGACAGCTCCACCGTGGTGCGCCCGATGACCTCCTCGCGCGTGTAGCCGAAGAGCTCGAAGTAGGCTTCGTTGGCCGCCACCACGCGCCCTTCGGTGATGGTGGTGATGGACGTGGGCACGGGGCTGACGGCCAGCAGCGTCTCCTTCAGGTCATCTCCGAAGGGCAGGCCCTTGCGGCCCTCGCGCCGGACGAAGCGGCGGCGGGCCATCTCCAGCCGCAGCGCCAGTTCCTCCTCATCCACGGGCCACGCGAGCAGGTCCTCGGCGCCGGCTTCCAGGGCGGGCCGCAGTGTGCCCAGCGCGCCCCGGTGGCCCAGGAGCAGCAGCACGGATTCCTCCCCACCGGGCAGGCTGCGCAGCGCGCGCACCAGCGGGACGCGGGAGGTGTCTGTCCGGGCATCCACCATCACCAGCGCGCACGTGCCGCTGCGCCACGCGGCGGGCACCTCCGCCTCACGCGTCACGGTGACCACCGTGTGTCCCTGCTCACGCAGCCAGGACTCGACTGGCGCCAGGTCCGCCCCTCCCCCCTGGGTGACAATCAGGACCCGCATGGGACACCTCTTGATGACGAACGCTCATCGTTACACGACGTCTGCTGTTGTAAAAGCGGGGTGCCGTGCCGGTGTGGCGTGGAGGTGACGAAGCGCCCGGGCTGCTACACTGGCTTCAGGACCGGGGTGGACCGGTGGAGACAGGGGGAACTCATGGAACGGCGGGGCTTGGACGACAAGACGGCCACCGAGCCGCGGAAGCCACCACCGTTGCCGGTGCAGGTGCCTCGGCGGAACTTCGAAGGGCTCTTCGTCCATGCGTTGAAGCCCACGGGGCCCTTCGCCCAGTCCTTGCGAGACATTGGCTACGACATGGAGGCGTCGCAGGAGTACTACCCGCTGGCGGTGTGGCGGGCGGCGCTGGGGGTGGCCCGTCGTCATGCCTGCGTGGGGCAGCCGCCTGAGGCGGCCAACCGCGTCCTGGGGCACCGCTATGTGGAGGGGTTCGCCCAGACGCTGGTGGGCCGCATCTTCGCCACCGCCGCGCCCCTGCTGGGGACGGAGCGGTGTCTGACGCGACTGCCCACGTATCTGCGGGCGGGGCGCGAGGACATGAAGATGCTGCTGGAGCCGGTGCAGGCGGGGGAATGGCGCATCCGCGTCGTGGACCCGGACCCGCTGCCGGACTTCGTCGCCGGCGTGGTGGAGGGCGTCCTGCTGCGCACCAAGGTGTTGCCCCAGGTGGAGGTGCTGGAGCGGCAGACCGCGGGGTACACCCTGCGGGTACGCTGGACGGGCGCCTGAGCGGGCCTCCGGGCTCCGGGTGTCCGCCTCATCGCCAGCCAGGGAGGCGAGTTCCCACAGGTGCTCCCTCAGTTGTGATTGGCGGCGAAGTGTCCAGTCGTTAAACCTGCCACCCGTATGCACAAGACTCACCTCGTTGGCGCGCGCACGCACAACCTGAAGGACCTGTCGGTCGACCTCTCGGAAGGAGAGTTCGTCTGTGTCACTGGCGTCTCCGGCGCCGGTAAGTCGAGCCTGGCGCTCGACACCCTGTATGCCGAGGGGCAGCGGCGCTTCGTGGAGAGCTTCAGCCCGTACGCCCGGCAGTTCCTCGAGCGGCTGGAGCGGCCGCCCATGGACGCCCTGGAGCCCGTGGCCGCGGGCGTGGCCGTGGACCGGCGCGCGCCCGTGAAGAGCTCGCGCTCCACGGTGGCCACGCTGGCGGACGTGGAGCCGTACCTGTCCGCGCTCTTCACCCGTGAAGCCGTGCCCGTCTGTGGCACCTGCGGCGTGGAGGCGGTGCGGACGGACGCGCGCGTGGCGGCGGCCGCGGCCATCCGCGAGCACACGGACGCGCAGGCCATCCTCACCTTCCCGCTGCGCATCCCCGACACGGCGGCCTTCCTGGACGCGCGAGCCCGGCTGCTGAAGGACGGCTACCACCGGCTGATGGTGCAGGGCGAGGTGAAGGAGCTGGAGTCGCTCCGTCCCGCCGAGGCGACCGACCCGGCTGGAATCGCGCGCGTGGTGGTGGACCGGGTGAAGCTGACGAACGCGCAACTGTCGCGCGTGACGCAGGCCCTGGAGGACGCGTGGAACCGCGCGGACGGCGAGGCGCACCTCTTCGTCCCGGGCCAGAGTGTGCCCCAGCGGCTGCGGCGCGGGTTGGTGTGCCCCAAGTGCGCGCGGGAGTTCGAGGCCGCGCGGCCCGGCCTCTTCAGCTACCAGTCACCAGTGGGCGCGTGCGCCGCGTGCCGTGGGTTCGGCCGCACCATTGGCATCGACTGGGGCAAGGTGATTCCCAACCCCGAGCTGAGCCTGTCCCAGGGGGCCATCCGTCCCTGGTCCGGCCAGTCCACCACGTGGGAGCGCGGCATGCTCCAGCGCTGGTGCAAGGCGCGGGGGATTCCGTGGGACAAGCCCTGGGGCCTGCTGACGCCCGAGCAGCGCGAGTCGGTGCTGGAGGGCGAGGGCGACTACGACGAGGGCCGCGCCTATCCGGGCGTGCGCGCGTGGTTCCGGTGGATGGAGGGCCGCACGTACAAGATGCACGTGCGCGTGCTGCTGGCGCGCTATCGCGCCTACACGTTGTGCGAGAGCTGTGGCGGCGGACGCCTCAACGCCCAGGCGCGTGCGTACCGCGTGGGCGGGCTGGATTTGCCGTCGTGGCACCACCTGGAGCTGACGGATGCGCTGGCGCGGCTGGACGCGCTGCGCACCACCACGGGGCAGGGTGAGCTGGCGCGGCGCGAGCTGGCTGGGCGCCTGCGCTACCTCCAGCGGGTGGGCCTGGGCTACCTCACACTGGACCGCCCCGCGCGCACGCTGTCGGGCGGCGAGGCGCAGCGCGTGTCCCTGACGGCCGCGCTGGGCACGTCCCTCACCGGCGCGCTCTTCGTGTTGGATGAGCCCACCGTGGGCCTGCACCCGGGCGACGTGCCGCCGCTGACGGAGGCCATCGCGGAGCTGGCGGAGCGGGGCAACATCGCGCTGGTCATCGAGCATGACCCGCTGGTCATCCGCTCGGCGCACCGCGTGCTGGAGCTGGGGCCCGGGGCGGGGAAGCAGGGCGGGCGGCTGGTATTCGATGGCACGCCGGAGGCGCTGGCGAAGAAGCAGGACCTGCCCACGGGGCGGCTGCTGGCCGGTGTCGACGAGGTGACGCGCACGCCGCGCTCGCGCACCGGCGCGTTGGTGATTCGGGGCGCTCGCGAACACAACCTGAAAGACCTCACGGTGGAGGTGCCCCTGGGCGTGTTGTGCGCGGTGACGGGGCCCAGCGGTTCGGGCAAGAGCACGCTGATGGACGAGGTGCTGTACCGGCACCTGGCGCGGCGGCTGGGCGTGAAGGACGTGGAGGCGCCCGGCGCGGTGGACGCGGTGGAAGGCATGGAGGCGGTGACGGCCATCACCCTGGTGGACCAGTCCCCGCTGGGGCGCACCTCGCGCGGCAACGCGGCCACGTACACCAAGGCGTGGGACCGGCTGCGCGAGCGCTTCGCCTCCGAGCCCGACGCGGAGGTGCGCGGCCTCACGGCGGCGCACTTCTCCTTCAACGTCGACAAGGGCCGCTGTGAGGCCTGCTCGGGCGAGGGCTACGAGACGGTGGAGATGCAGTTCCTCGCTGACGTGGCGCTGCTGTGCGCGGTGTGCCGTGGCCGGCGCTTCAAGGAAGAGGTGTTGGCTGTCCGCCACCAGGGCTTCAGCGTGGCCCAGGTGCTGGAGATGACGGTGGACGAGGTGCTCCAGCACTTCGGCGGCGACGCGGCGCTGAAGCGCACGCTGGGGCCGGTGGCGCGGCTGGGGCTGGGCTACCTCCCGTTGGGTCAGCCGTTGTCCACGCTGTCCGGCGGCGAGGCGCAGCGTTTGAAGCTGGCGCGGGCGCTGGCAAGTGAGGCGCAGGGGACGCTGTTCCTCATCGACGAGCCCAGCGCCGGCCTGCACGCGGAGGACGTGCGCCACGTCATCACCGCGCTGAATGCGCTCGTGGACTTCGGCGCGAGCGTGCTGGTGGTGGACCACGACGTGGCGGTGATGAAGGCCTCGGATTGGGTCATCGACCTGGGACCCGTGGGCGGCCGTGACGGTGGCCAGCTGGTGGCGGAAGGGACGCCGGAGGACGTGGCTCGCGGCAAGGGCGCCACCGCCCAGGCGCTGCGGGGCGAGCGCGAGCCGCTGGGCCGCGCGGTGAAGCTGCGCAAGCCGGGCAAGGGCGAGGTGCCCGCCATCGAGGTCGAGCACGCGCGCGAGCACAACCTCCACGACGTGTCGTGCCGCATCCCGCTGGGGAAGATGACCGTCGTCACCGGACCGAGCGGCTCGGGCAAGAGCTCGCTCGTCTTCGACGTGGTGTTCGCGGAGGGCCAGCGCCGCTTCCTGGAGACGCTGAGCCCGTACGCGCGGCAGTTCCTGCCCTCCATGCCGCGTCCGGATGTGGAGCGCATCAGCTCGCTGCCGCCGTCGGTGGCGCTGGAGCAGCGCACCTCGCGAGCGGGAGCCACCAGCACCGTGGCCACCGTCACCGAGGTGGCCCACTACCTGCGCCTGCTGTTCGCCAAGCTGGGCGAGCCGCACTGCCCGAATGACGACTCGCCCATCACCTCCATGTCGCCGGACGTGCTCTTCGCGCAGCTCACGGCGATGAAGGGCGAAGGCACGTTGCTGGCGCCCGCGGTGCGTTCCCGCAAGGGCACCTACCTGGACATCTTCGCGGCGGCTGCGCGCGCGGGAATCTCGCGGGCCATCGTCGACGGGAAGCTCGCGTCCACGGATGACCCGCCGCGCCTGGCGAAGACGCGTGAGCACGACATCGACCTCGTCATGTACGAGGGCAGGCTGTCGAAGCTGGACCGCGACGTCTTCGAGAAGGCGCTGGGCTGGGGCCAGGGCGCGGTGAAGGTGGACGCTGGCAAGGGCGAGACGCTGCTGTCCACCGAGCGCACCTGCCCCAAGTGCGGCACCGCCGTGCCGGAGCTGGACCCGCGCTGGTTCTCCTTCAACACGAAGCAGGGCCGCTGCGAGTCATGCGAGGGCACCGGCGTGCAGGGCGGCGCCGAGGCGATGGCCGAGGGCGAAGTCGCGCCGTGCCGCACGTGCGGTGGCAGCCGGCTGGCCCCCGTCCCCCGGGGCGTGCGGCTGGAGGGCGCGCGCTACCACGAGGTGGTGCAGCAGTCCGTGGCGTCCACGCTGACGCGGGTGCGCGGCTGGAAGTTCAAGGGGGACCGGGCGCTCCTGGGTGAGCCGTCCCGTCAGGAGCTGCTGCGCCGCATGGAGTTCCTGGAGCGCGTGGGCCTGGGCTACCTGTCCCTGGACCGCAACGCCGCCACGCTGTCGGGTGGGGAGATGCAGCGGCTTCGCCTGTCCGCGCAGCTGGGCGCGGGTCTCACCGGCGCCATGTACGTGCTGGATGAGCCCACGATTGGCCTGCACCCGCGCGACACACACCGGCTGCTGGACAACCTTCGCGCCCTGGTGGCAACGGGCTCCACGGTGCTGGTGGTGGAGCATGACTCGGACACCATCCGCGCGGCGGACCACCTGCTGGACCTGGGGCCCACGGGCGGCCGGGGCGGCGGGCACATCCTGGCGGAGGGGCCGCCGGACGTGGTGCTGGAGAGTGATTCGCCGACCGCGCGAGCCTTGAAGGAGTCGCAGGTGCGGCCTCCCTCGGGCCGGGGCGAGGCGAAGCAGTGGATTGAGCTCAAGGGCGCGCGGGCCAACAACCTGAAGCGCGTGGACTTGCGGCTGCCGGTGGGGCGGCTCAACGTGGTGTCCGGCGTGTCGGGCTCCGGGAAGAGCACGCTGATTCGCCAGGTGCTGTACCCGGCGCTGCGCGAGAAGCTGGACCGCGTCACGGCGAAGCCCGGCCCCTTCACCTCGCTGCACGGGGCGGAGGCGGTGAAGCGCGTGCTGTCGGTGGACCAGTCCCCCATCGGCCGCACGCCGCGTTCGGTGCCGGCGACGTTCCTGGGCATCTGGGACGAGCTGCGCCGCGTGTTCGCGGCCACGCCCGAGGCGAAAATCAAGGGCTTCACGCCCACGCGCTTCTCCTTCAACTCGGCCAGTGGCGGCCGGTGCACCGCGTGCGACGGGCAGGGCGCCATCTCCCATGAGATGTCCTTCCTCCCGGACGTGGTGACGCCGTGCGAGGCCTGCAACGGCGCGCGCTTCGACGCGGCCACGCTGGAGGTGCGCTACCACGGGCTCACCATTGGCGACGTGCTGCGCCTGTCCGCCGACGAGGCCAAGGAGGTCTTCAAGGCGCTGCCCCGCGTGGCCGCGCCGCTGGAGTGCCTGGCCGACCTGGGCGTGGGCTACCTCCAACTCGGCCAGGGCTCCAACACCCTGTCCGGCGGTGAGGCCCAGCGCTTGAAGCTGGCGGCCGAGCTGACGGCCTCCGCCCGGCACGAGCCCACGCTGTACGTGCTGGACGAGCCCACCACCGGCCTGCACCTGGGCGACGTGGAGAAGCTCATCACCTTCATGGGCCGGCTGGTGGACCGCGGCGACACGTTGGTGGTCATCGAGCACCACCCGTCCGTGATTGGCGCCGCGGACCACGTGGTGGAGCTGGGGCCCGACGGTGGCGAGGCGGGAGGCCACCTCGTCGCGGAGGGCACGCCTCGCGAGGTGGCGAAGCAGAAGACGCCCACCGGCCGGGTGCTCAAGTCGCTCTTTTCGGGGGAGGACACACGCTCGCGTGCCGCGGCGCGGCGGGCGTGAAACGGGCGGGGGACTGGGGCATCCTGGGGAGCGGCATGAAAACCCTCCCCCTGTTGACCCTGGCCTCGGCGCTGGCTTTCACCCCGGCGCTCGCCGCTGCGCCGAAGCCTCCTCCCCCCGCGAAGTCCGAACCCACGAGCGAGAAGAAGCCCATGTCCTTCCATCAACTCTCCGCCAACCGGCTCGACGGCAAGCCGGAGAAGCTGTCCGGCTACCAGGGCAAGGTCGTCCTGGTGGTGAACACCGCGTCGGAATGTGGCTACACGCCGCAGTACGCGGGCCTGGAGAAACTCCACCAGGAATACAAGGACAAGGGCCTGGTGGTGGTGGGCTTCCCGTCCAATGACTTCGGCGGCCAGGAGCCGGGCTCGTCGGAGGAGATCAAGAAGTTCTGTGAGCTCCGCTACAAGGTCACCTTCCCCATGTTCGAGAAGGTGAAGACGAAGGGGGACGGCCAGTCGCCCGTCTACGCGTTCCTGGCGCAGCACCACCCCGCGCCCAAGTGGAACTTCCACAAGTACGTGGTGGGCAAGGACGGCCAGGTGAAGGCCGGCTTCCCCAGCGCGGTGACGCCGGACAGCGCCGAGCTGAAGGCAGCCATCGACAGCGCGCTCGCGCAGCCATAGTCCCTGAAAGGGCGCGTGGGGGCTGGCCCTCTGGTCCCCGCCCTGGTGGCATGCGGCCGTGGCTGGCGCCCTGGCATGGGCGCCGGTGGGGGCTCACCCTGAATGCCGACTCGGCTTGAAGGGAGGCCCCATGGACACCCGGGACACGGCGTGGCCGCCGCTGCCGCTGGAGGCGTGGAAGGACACCTACGCCACGTTGCACCGGTACACGCAGGTCATCGGCAAGGTGAAGCTGGCACTGACGCCGCCGCAGAACCACTGGTGGAACGTCGCGTTCCGCGTGACGGCGCGGGGCATGACGACGGGGCTCATTCCCTTCGGAAATGGCGCCTTCGAGGTGGACTTCGACTTCCGCTCGCACGAGCTGCACGTGCACGCCAACCGTGGGCCGTCCCGGGTGATGGCGCTGGAGCCCCGGCCCGTCGCGGAGTTCTACCGGGACGTCATGGCGACGCTGCGCTCCATGGGCATCGAGGTGCGCATCTGGGAGCAGCCCGTCGAGATTCCCGACGACACCACGCCCTTCGGTGAGGACTGGCACCACGCCAGCTATGACGGTGAAGCCGTGGAGCGCTGGTGGCGGGCGCTGCTGCAGGCCACGCTCGTCTTCGAGGACTTCCGCGCGCGCTTCACCGGCAAGTGCAGCCCGGTGCACTTCTTCTGGGGAAGCTTCGACCTGGCGGTGACGCGCTTCTCCGGCCGGCCCGCGCCTGCGCGCCCCGGGGCGGACCCCATCACCCAGGAGGCCTACTGCGAGGAGGTCAGCAGCGCGGGCTTCTGGCCCGGCATGCAGGCCACCGGCGGCGCGGCCTTCTACAGCTACGCGGTCCCGGAGCCGGAGGGCTTCGCGCGCGCCAGCGTGCGCCCGGCCCAGGCCCGGTACGACGCCAACATCAAGGAGTACCTGTTGGCGTACGACGACGTGCGGCGCGCGGAGGACCCGAAGGCGTACCTGCTCGACTTCCTCCAGAGCACCTACGAGGCCTGCGCGGACCTGGGCGGCTGGGAGCGGGAGCGCCTGGAGCGGCCGCTCATCGTCCCGGAGTCCCTGCGCGCGGCCCGCGTCGTGGAGGAGGGACGGTCGCCGAGCAGCCCGCGCCTTGAAGCCCGGCCTCGCGGAGGCGCGTCGCCGCGAGGCCGGTGTGCGAAAAGGACCTTCCTCACTTCGCCTTGGGCGGGAAGCGCTCCAGCACGTCCTTCACGGACTCATCCAGCCGCTTCTGCTGCTTCTCCGCGCTGGCGTTCTCGTCCAGCTCCGCCTGGGCCGTGCCGCGCCAGACGAGCTGCTTGGACTGCGGGTCGACGATGTCGAGGATGAGCGAGCCTTCCTCGTACTCACGCAGCTCCGTCTCCGGCATGGTGACGGCGCCGCCCGCGAAGAAGGGGTCCGTGAAGGGACCGCCCCAGGGATAGCCGTAGTAGGCGTCCACCGTCTCCGCCTTCAGCGCGTTGTGGATGGCGCCGTGCCAGCCGATGAGGAAGTCCGGGTTGGCGGTGGACTCCACCTTCCGGTAGCCGCGCGCCAGCAGGTAGCGGTCCACTGTCTGCTCGACGCGCGCGCCGACGATGGGGTTGTAGACGCGGTCGTCCTTGCCCGTGGGCTGTGGGAGCCAGGCATAGGTGCGGTACCCCTCCAGCTTCTGCGTGGCGGAAGGGTCATAGTTGGTGTTCACGTCGATGCTGGAGCACGCGGCGAAAGCCAGCGCCAGCAGCGGTGGGGCGATTCGGGTCAGCAGCCGCAAGGAAGCCTCCTCGGTGGCGGCGCGGTGCGCGCCGTTGCCTCCCTGACGGTAGGCACGGCATGACGAGGCCCCCTCGGGCTGGATGCCCGGTCCTCCCCGGCCGTAGTGCGAGTCCACTGCCCTGCGGGAGGGGTGCCAACCCGTTCAACGCGCACGGCGATATGAGGGGCACACCCGGTGCGTTCTCAGGGGTGCCCTCCGTGAGCCAGGCCCCGGGCTCGGGGGCCATGCTCCATCCGTCTTCCCCAGGGGAATGCCGAGAACATCGTCATGCGCTCACGCCTTTCGACGTGGGTGACGGCCGGGCTCCTGTTGGGAGCCTGCGGTTGCGCCGTCATGCCCGAGACCCGCCAGCAGCTGGTGGAGACCACCAGCGGCAATGCCATCTACAAGCTGCCGCCGGACGCCCTGGTGGCGACGGCACGACGCCTGCTCGTGGAGCAGAAGTACGAGCTGCTCCCCAGCTCGGACCCGCTCTACGTCCACACTACCTGGCGCATCCGGGGCAATACGGACCTGGGCGCCAACTGGTCCCGCCTCTTCGTGCAGGTCCATCCGCTGTCGGATGGCCGCTCCGTGGTGCGGGCCTACCGGATGGACTACACCACCAACGGGCGCGCGCCCTCGCATCCGAGCATGGGCGCCGGTAATCGGGACGCGAAGCTGGGGGAAGGAGCGGCGGCGGCCTCCGTCGCGGGGGAGCCCCTGTCGCCGACGAGGCCCGTCGTGCGCCGCGCCACGGATATCGAATGGGAGGTGCTGTCGCGTGTGGAGCCCCGGCTCGCCGCCCACCTCGAGGCCCGCGCGGAGTCGTACCTGGCCACCGGTAGGAAGGACCCGAGCGAGCCCACCGAGGAGTGAACTCGCCGACAGGCCCCACGCCCCCGCGTCAGTGCATGCCGCCGTCGTATCCTCTGCGCCCCAACGAGTCCTTCCCGGGCTCCCGCTTCATCTTCTGGCGGCCCTCGCTGCGCGCCAGGGCGAGCGCGAGCCGGGCGCGCTTCTCCTGCGGCAGTGTCTTCGCCAGCGCCAGGTACAGCTCCTTGTCGAGCGCCGCGATGCGCTCGCGTGCCTCGAAGGCTCCCAGCGCCGCCGCGTCCACCTGTGCCAGGGCCTCACTGTCGCCTCGCGACGCCCGGTGGAGGATGCGCGCCGCTTCACGCACCTGCTTGCGCAGCGGGCGGCGGCGCTCGTCGAAGCGCTGAAGCGTCTCCTCCAGCTTCAGCGCCTGCGCGTTGTCCAGGTCCAGGATGTCCGACAGCTCCAGCACCTGCCGCAGCCGATGCCGCTGCTCCGCGCGCTCCAGCCGTTCCTCGGCGCGGGCCTCGCGCCCGGTGGGCGTGGCCACCGCCACCCAGGGCAGCAGGGCCAGCATCATCACCGCCATCCGCGTTCGCACCCTCGTCGTCACAGCGTCTCTCCCACATCGAAGTCGAACTCTTCGTCCCAGCCCTCGGAGTCCTCGAGCCGCACCGCGTCCAGCGGCTCCAGCCCCGCCCAGGCCTCGATGGCGGCCATCGTCTCCGCGTCCAGTTCCTCGACGTCGGTGGCGGGCGCCGCCGTCGCCGTCACCGGGGCCTCCGGTCCCAGACCTGGCAGCCGCCACGCGCCGGGCACCAGCAGCACCAACGTCACCGCCGCGGCGGTGGCCACCAGCGCGCCCAGCGTCTTCAAGCCCAGACCCTGGCGCCGGGCGCCGCGCCGCCACTCCGACAGCGTGCGCCGGGGCAGCTCCTGGAGCTCCGTCTTCTCCTGGGGCGACAGCGCGGGCAGCGCCACCAGCGAGAGCAGCTCCACGGATGCCGCGAGCGCCTGCCGGCACCCCTCGCAGCCCTCCATGTGCTGGATGAGCCCAAGCGCCTCGTCATCCTCCAACGCCCCCGCGGCGTGCAGGTCCAGCCGCTCTTCCTGGTCAGGGCACGCAGCCATCAGTGCTTCTCCTCGGGCGCGCCCACCCGCGCCTTGAGGCGCTTCATCGCATGGTGGAACTGCACCTTCGCATTGTTCTCCGTGATGCCGAGCGTCTCGGCGATGTCCTTGAACGCCAGCCCGCCGTCCACGCGCAGCGTCAGCACCTCGCGCTGGCGGCGGGGCAGGGCGAGCACCTCGGCGCGAACCTGCCGTTCGCGCTCGGCCCGCTCCAGCCGGTCCTGCGCGGACTCCGACGGGTCCTCCACCACGTCGTCCGGCCCGGAGGCCACCAGCACCGGGCGCCACCGCTGACCCTGACGGGCGTGGTTCTTCGCCAGGTTGAGCGCGATGCGCACCAACCAGGCCCGGAAGGGCGCCGGTCCCGACGGCGTGAAGCGCGCGAAGACGCGGCGCGAGGCCTCCAACGCGCGCAGGAAGGCGCTCTGCACCAGGTCCGCCGCGTCCTCCGGGCGCGTCACGTAGCGGCGCACCAGCGAGAAGACGAGCGAGCGATGCCGCATCACCAGCACCTCGAAGGCCGCCGGCTCACCCTCCAGGAATGCGCGGCAGAGCGCCTCGTCCGGCGCACGCTCCAGGCCCGCCCGGGCCATGCGCGCGGGCAGGGACACGACCCGGCCGCCTGTCTCCCTGATGCTCACGTGGCTCCAACCCCGGACGGAGATAAAGGTTAATTTTGGCCGATTTCCGACAGTGATTTCTGGTTGTCCCTGAGTTTCAAGGTGTTGAGTCAGGAAACGTGCCTTCCCGAGTTGATGGCGGGCAGGCCGCGCGGGGACAATGGGCGGGCGGTTGCTACCTGGGACGGGGGCATGTTGACCCAAGGAACTGGCTCACGCATCAAGGGCGGCGTGCTCATCTCGCGGCTCAACATGCTGCGCCAGCACGGTGGGCAAGTCGTGGTGGACGCGGTGCTGCGGCGGCTGCCCGCGGAGGACCAGGCGCTGCTGCGGAAGATGCTGCTTCCCGTCGGCTGGTATCCCCTGGAGCTGAACCTGCGGTTGGACGCGGCCATCGCGGGGGTGATGTCGCCCGAGGACAAGGACCGGGCCTTCCTGGAGATGGGGCGCGCTTCCGCCCATGAGGCGCTGCATGGCCCGCAGCAGGTCTTCGTCAAGGCAGGCGAGCCGCACTTCCTGCTGAGCCAGGCGCCGAAAATCTACCGCTTCTATTACGCGGTGGGCTCACGCACCTATGAGCAGACAGGCCCGTGTGCCGCGGTGCTGCGGACCTTCGGCGCGGAGAACGTCACCGAGCCGGACTGTCTCACCATCATCGGCTGGCACGAGCGCGCCATCGAGCTGTGTGGCGGCCGCGCCGTGCACGTCACCCACCCCATGTGCCGCGCCCGGGGCGCACCGCACTGCGAGTACCACTGCACGTGGGAGTGAGCGCCCGTCAGGGGGCCGGGGGCGGGTTCGCGCGCAGGTAGCGGAGCACGTCGTCCAGGTGCCGGTAGACGCGGACCTCGTGACGGATGACCTCTTCGATGCGGCCATCCGCGCCGATGATGAAGGTGACGCGGCGGTCGACGTTGAGCACTGGCCACAGCACGCCATAGTCGCGGCTGATGCCACGGTCCGCATCGCCCAGCAGTGCGAAGTGGATGCCTTCGGCCTCCGCGAACTCACACTGCGTGCGCTGCGTGTCCACCGACACGCCCACCAGCTCGGCGCCCAGTTCCTTGATCAGCTCGTGGTTGTCTCGGAACGCCCGGTTCTCGATGGTGCAGCCCACCGTGAAGGCCTTGGGAAAGAAGAAGAGCACCACGCGCCGGCCGCGCAGGGAGGACAACCGCAGGGGGGCCCCGTGACAGTCGGTGGCGGTGAAATCCGGCGCGGTGTCTCCGACGGAAAGCATGCGCCCGGGTCCCTACCATGTTTGCCATGGGCCCGCCGGACATGCGTTCAGGCTAAGGTCCGCGCCCGTGCGGGCTCCCAGGGACGAGCTGTCTTCACGGCGGTTTCAACAACGATTGGCCCAGGCCATGGGTGTGACGCGGGTGGCGCGTGTCACCGGGTTGGACCGGACCGGCGTGGAGGTGGCGTGCGCGGTGCGGCCGGGAGGTCACGTCCTCCAGGTGTGCAACGGCAAGGGCCTCACCTACGACGACGCGGCCTGGGGCGCGCTGCTGGAGACGGCGGAGTTGTGGGCGGCGGAGACGGTGGTTCCGGACGCCTTCGTGTGGGGCTCGCGAGCGGAGCTGGAAGGTCACCTGGGCGCGCTGTGGGGCGCGGACGAATTGGGCTCGGCGGGGGCGCTGGTGGCGCCGCGCTTGTGGAGCCCGCACGTGCGCTGTGCCTGGCTCGAGGCGCGGGAGCTGTACTCCGGTGAGCCGGTGTGGGTGCCCGCTCAGGGGCTGCACGTGCCTCCCGCCGGGAGCCCCGCGTTGGGCCCGGTGGCGGTGGCGTGGACGAGCAACGGCTCCGGCGCGCATCCGGATGCGGGGCGGGCCCTGCTGCACGCGCTGCTGGAGGCCACGGAGCGGGACCAGCTCGCGCGGATGATGCCGGAGGGGTGGACGGAAGAGGTCGTCCAGCGCCGGCTGCTGCGAACGCCCGAACTGCTCGAGCTCGCTCCCGCCGTGGAGGCCCTGGCTGGACAGCTGCGCGAGCGGGGTTTTGGTGTGTACCTCTTCGACGCCACGCCCGCCGCGCGCACGCCGGGCGCGGTGGGGCTGCCGGTGGGCGCGGCGGTGCTGGTGGACCTGGAAGAGGGCCCGGTGCCGCTCACCGCGGGTTATGCGTGCGCGTTGACGCGCGAGGCGGCGTTGCTGAAGGCCTTGCTGGAGGCGGCGCAGTCGCGGCTGACGGACATCCATGGCGCTCGCGAGGACGTGGCCGCCGCGGACCGGGAAGCGGCGCGGGGCTTCGCGGAGGCTTGTGCCCAGGTCCGACCCCGGCGTCGTGCCGCGGACATGCCCGACCTGGGGGTGAAGGCGAAGGGCGCCGCGGCGGGGCAGGTGCGCCAGGTGCTGGCGCTGCTCCAGCGAGCGGGCTTCACGCGAGCGGCGGCGGTGGCGTTGTCGTCACCGGTGGAGGGCCTTCACGTGCAGCGGGTGGTGGTGCCGGGCATGCGCATCTCGGAGCTCCTATGAAGCGGCGCGCGGACAATCTCGTGGTGTTCCTGGGGCCTTCTCTTCCAGAGGCCGAAGCGAAGCGGCTGGCGCCCTGCACGGTGCTGCCGCCCGCGCGACAGGGTGACGTGTGGCGCGCGCTGCGGCTGCGGCCTCGGGCCATCGCCCTGGTGGATGGGGTCTTCGAGGCGCAGCCCTCGGTGTGGCACCACGAACTGCTGGCGGCGATGGAGGCGGGCGTGGCCGTCTTCGGAGGCGGCAGCATGGGGGCCCTGCGCGCGGCGGAGCTGGCGCCGCACGGCGTGGTGGGCGTGGGGCGCATCTTCGAGTGGTACCGCGATGGCGTGGTGGTGGATGACTCGGAGGTGGCGCTGCTGCACGCGGACGGTGAGCACGGCTGGCGCCCGCTCACGGTGCCCATGGTCAACGTCCGGCATGCGGCGGCATGCGCGGCCCAGGCCCGGGTGCTGACGCGCGATGCGGCCCGGGCGCTCGTCGACGCGGGCCAGTCCGTCTTCTACCAGGAGCGGACGTGGGGGCGGGTGCTGGAGTCCGTGGCACCTCGCTGGTCCGCGTCCACCCGGGCCGCGTGGGACGCGTGGTTTCCGCGCGGCGCGGAGGACCTGAAGCGACAGGACGCGCTCGCGTGCCTCCGGACGGCGGCGGAGTGGGTGGCCTCGGGTGCGCCCGCGCCGCACGGCGCTCCTCGCGAGCCGTCGTCCCTGGTCCGGCGACGGCGACTGGTGGATGACGTCACGGCGACGCAGGCGGGCGCCGTGTCCTCGGGACAGGTGTTGGACGTCCTTCGTGAGTCCCCGGACGCGCCGGCGCTGGCCGAGGCGGGGCTGCGGCGGGCGCTGCTCGCGGGCTGGGCGCGCACCCTGGGACTGGGCGTCTCCGATGCCGAGGTGGCGGTGGAAGAGGCCCGTTGGTGGCAGGCCCAGCGCGTGCCCGCCTCGCGCCGTGAGGCCCACCTCGCGCGCCTGGGATTGGACGCGGTGGGGCTGCGGCGGCTGTGTGAGGAGCTCGCGCTGGAGCGGCTCGTCCTGACGCATTCCGCGCGCCTGTTGCCGGACGGCCCGTCCTGGGACGAAGCGCTGGCCGCCGAGGCCCGGCTGAGCGGGGCCTGGGCGGACGCCGCCGAGGCGGTGGACCCGACGGAGGGCGTTGGGTCCTCCTGAGCAGCGGACTTACCTCGCGGGTAAGTGAAAACGTGACATCCCCGGGGAAAAGGATAGGGTCAACCCTGGAGGTTGCCCTTGTCCAGCCCCGCTCCCTGGGTGGTTACCGAGTCTTCCGCGCGATTGGCACCGCCACGGGCCGTGCGTCCCGCGCGTGACGTTACGGGTGGGGCGGGAGGAGGGCAGCGGCTGTGGCCGTGAGGTCGCCTCCCTTCCATCCGGATCAACTCGTCCCGGGCAGCGAGGTCGGCCCCTGGCGCGTGGTGGCCTCGCTGGGCTCGGGGGGCTTCGGCCGGGTCTTCCAGGTGGAGCGGGCGGACCGCCGCTACTCGCTGAAGATGGCGCTTCGCCCGGCGGGACTCCACGCGGCGGAGGAAGAGGACATCAACGGCCGGTTGGCGCACGAGGTCGCGGCGCTGCTGGCCTGCGCTCCCCATCCGAACCTCCCGGCACTGCACGCCGTGGACCGCTGGCCCGAGCCTCCCGACGGTTACCTGTACTTCGTCACCGACTACATTGATGGCGAGACGTTCCACGAGTGGCGCTGGCGGGTGAAGCCCACGGCGGCGCACCTGCTGACCGTCTTCACGGAAGTGGTGCGCGTGATGGCGGACCTGCACCGCCGGGGCGTGCACCACCGGGACATGAAGGGCGACAACGTCCTCATCCGCCGTGAGGACGAACGCCCCTTCCTCATCGACCTGGGCACGGTGCGGCTGCCCGCGGCCACGACGTTGACGGTGGGCGTGGCGCCCGCCTCGCCCCATCTGTTGCCGCCCGAGTGCGTCGCCTTCCTGCGCGAAGGCACCTGGCAGCAGGGCGCCAACTTCGACGCGGGCGTGCCAGGGGACCTCTACGCGCTGGGCGCGCTGCTGTACGAGGCGCTCACGGATGGCTACGCGTTCGACCCGAAGCTTCCGTATGACCGCCTGCTGCCGGCCATCGAAACGGTGACGCCGCGCGCGCCCCACGTCGTCAACCCGAAGGTGCCGCGCGCCCTGGGCGACATCGCCCTGCGGCTGCTCGCAAAGCGCCCCGAGGACCGCTACGCCAACACGGAGGCCTTGCTCCAGGCCCTCTGGGACGTGGCCAAGGAGAAGCGGCAGCCCGCCTGGAAGGTGTCGCTGGACCGTCCTCCCGAGGGCGCGGACGCGGAGGCCCCTCGGGTGCGCATGGTGCCCGACGCCTCCACGTCCTCGCGGCCCGTCCGCTCTCGGGAGTCGTCCGGTGTCGCGCCGGTGCTGCCCCTCAATCCGGAGCCCCGGGAGGCCCCCGTGGCGAGCGCGAGTGCTCCCGCCGCGGCGTCCGAGCCACCGGCGGCGCCCTCGGTCAATGCACCCGCGGCGCAGGCGCCCGCGGCGGAGCCGCCCGCGCCGTCAGCACCGCGCCCGGGCCGTCGAGTCGCCATGGGGTGGGGCGTGGCCGCCCTGCTGGGCGTGGGGTTGGTGGTGTTCGGGGTGAGCCGCTTCGCGCTGCCCACCGCGGGAGACCCGGCTCCTGCCCCGTCCCTTCCCATTGAGAAAGGAAGTCCCGCAGTGACGAGTCGTTCTTCGAATCCCTCCGAGATGCCCCTCCCAGAGGCGGTGCCGTCCTCTCCGGACGTGGGCGCGGCCCACGACACGGGCGCGCAGGACGAGGTGTCCTCCCTATTGGCTTCCTCCGACGCGGAGGGGGAAGCGGCCCACGCGCCACGGCCCAGGAAGCGCCAGTCGGCCGGGGGCGCCCTGGGCAAGGCCGCCGCCGTGGCCTGCCTCACCGCCGCCTGCGCCAGCGGACCTCAGGTGCGGGACGAGCCGCCCCAGCGCAAGTGCCCGGCGGAGGTGCTGGAGGGCATGGCGAAGCGGGGCTTCAAGACCGCCAGGATGATGGGCAACTGGGAGACGCTCTACATCGACCCCAACGAAGGCGTCATCCCCGTGCCGCCAGACGGCACCCCCATCACCCTCCACGCCATCGAGGAAATCGTCAGTCACTACGAGGGGCGGTTCCCCAAGGGGACCCGCATGTACGGCACGTTGTTCCGGGGCAAGACGGACGTCTACGGTTGGATCACCGAGGTGGAGACGCCCGACGGTCAGCGGCTGCCGGTCTGCGCCAACATCGTTGACAGTCCCTTCCCGAAGCGAGTCGGGATGCGCTACGACTGGCAGAGCACTCCCGACAAGCTGTTGATGAGTTCGGGCATCAACCTGATGACGTCACAGGTTCTCGGTCAAATGGGGACGCCCGAGTAGGCCTCCCGCCTGTCATGGTGTGGACGCGCCCTTGCTGGAGGTGGCTCGCTCTTGAATGGTTCGTCCTCATTCATCGTGCTCGTGTGGGGAGTGTTGTGGGCAGCCACGGCACAGGCCGCGGCACTGGATACGCCTGGCACTGGCACCGCGGTCCGGCGCATTGATGTCCAGGCGGGGATGCTGGTGACGCCCCCGGAGGTCCGCATCAGCCCTGGACTGTCCACCACCTTGTTCTTCGATGCGCGCATCCGCCCCGAGCAACTGGTCCTGGAGGGCCGTGAGCGGTTCCAGCGCTTCGGGGTGACCGAGGACCACCTGGTGGTGGTCCCCTCGTCCACGTTCCGTGAGGGCGAGCGGCTGCGGTTGGAGGTCCGCTTCCATGATGGCGCGGTGCCTGAACGCGCCGTCGTGGTGCTCGTCGTGGATGCCGCGCGCTCGGAGCGTCAAATCGAGCTCTACCGCCACGCGCGCTCCGCGGCGTCCTACCGGCAGGAGGTGGAGGAGCTCCGCGCGGGGATGCTCCGGTTGGAGCGCCAGGTGCAACAGCTCCAGCGCTCCCGAACGGGGGACGAGTACACCCGGGAGACGCTGGTCTCGGAGCTCCGGGACACGGGCATCGTCCACTTCCAGTCCTGGGTCCCCCGGAAGGTGGCGGGGGACGTCGCCCCAGCGCGCGTGGCCTTCGTCCGTCTGTCCCCTCGGTGGGCCGCGCTGCGGCTCACGCCGGTGAAGTCGGGGGAGTGGAATGGCTGGAGCGCGGTGGGGGCGACGCTCACGGACGTTCAGGGCAAGCGGCTGAAGACACTCCCACCCTGGCAAGAGGGCCCGGTGGACCCCGACGGCCGCCAGCCCGTCATCATCATCGTGGACGAGCCGGAGGCCGCGGACCACGGCCGGTACACGCTCGAGTTGTGGGACGAGGGCCGCAAGCGGAGTATGAAACTCGAGGGACTTCAGGCGCTGTAAGCGCGCGACTTGAGCCCCGCGCTCCGCCGTGTAGGGTGCCGCTCAGGCCGATGACTTCCATTCCCCCGCCCGAGTCCCTTCGCTGCATCAACGCCGATTCCCGCGAGCCGGCGGGCTACCGCGCCGCGTTAGGCGACACCCGCGCCGCGTTGCTCCACACGGACCCGCCGTACTGCCTGCTCACCCGGCGGCGCAAGGGCGGGGACCTGCGAGACACGCGCGCGCATAAGAAGATCGACCAGAACCCCATCGTCCGCTTCGAGACGGTGCGCGACTACCGCGCCTTCTCCGAGGCCTGGCTGTCGCGCGCCACCGCGCACCTCACCCCGGACGCGCCGCTCATCATCTGGACGAACCTGCTGGGCAAGGAGCCCATCCTCACCGCGGCGCGCGGGCTGGGCTATCCGCACCTGCGCGGCGAGTACGTCTGGGGCAAGCGCACCACGGACAAGAACACCAATGAGCAGACGCTGCGCGTCTACGAAGTCGCGCTCGTGATTGCCCGCACGCCCGAGCCGCCGCTGGCGCCAGGAGATTTGCCCACCGTCTGGGCCGTGGTTGGCGGCTATGACGATGAAGGCGAAGCGAAGCGCTGGGGCGGCCACCCGCACCACAAGCCCTTCTCCGTCCTGGAGCCGCTGGTGCGCACGTACAGCCGCCCGGGGGACACGGTGCTGGACCCCTTCGCGGGCAGTGGCTCCATGCCGTCGGCGGCGCTGCGGCTGGGCCGGCGGCCCGCGTGCCTGGAAATCGAGCCGGAGTGGGCCGAGCGCGTCACCCTCCGCCTGCGCGAGACGGCCCGCGAGGAAGCTCAGCGCGCCAGCGCCCGGTAGAGGCGCGTGTCCGCCCACGCGGGGATGTCGGTGGGGCGGTGGCCCCACCAGTTCATCACCAGCGTGCGGCGCTGCCGGGACTTTCCGGGCAGCTTCCCGTCGGGAATCTGGTTGTCCGCGTCCAGCACGCCGTGGGTGAGCGTGCCGTCGAACACCACCAGCCGGTTGGGCCGGGGCGTCACCAGGTCGGCGGTGTCCAGGTTCGCGGGAGCCAGGGATGGGTTGGCCGGGTCTGGCAGCTCGGGCGTCACCACCAGCGCGCCGCCGCGCACGCGGTTGAGGAACAGCACGGAGGAGATGCGCGGGTGCACCAGTTCGCCGGTGCGCAGCGCGAGCTTCTCGTCGCGGTCCTGGTGGAAGTCCACGCGCACGTCCGTCGGGTACATGCGTGACAGCCACCACTCCACGCCGGCCACGCGGCGCTTGCCGGCGATGTGCGGACGCAGCGTGAGGATGATGTCCTCCACCACGTTGGCCGCGGGGCCGAAGTCGTACCAGAAGGTCGTCTGGTAGGTCTGACGCAGGCGCTCCGTGCCCACGGCGCCCAAGCGTCGCAGCAGGCGGCGGAAGAGCAGGGGGGGCACGGCGTTCTCAGTGAGTCGAACGAGGGTTTCCACGAGGAGGACAGCATGCCATCTTCGCCTACCGCCCGGTGGCGCGGACCATTCTCCTCCGGCGAGGAGGGCTCGGAGATTCGATGAAGGCGCACCAGAAGATGCTCGTCGGCATTGCCTCCGGCGCGGTGGCGGGCCTTGTCGCCAACGTCGTCGCGGGCGGCGCGCCCTGGCTGGCCTTCGTCGTGGACAACGTCGCCTCGCCGGTGGGGCAGATCTTCATCCGCCTGCTGCTGATGCTCGTGGTGCCGCTGTTGTTCTCCGCCATCGTCGCGGCGGTGGCGGAGCTGGACCTCAAGCAGGTGGGGCGGCTGGGGGCTCGCACGCTGGGCTACACCGTCGCCCTGTCCTCCATCTCCGTCCTCATCGGCCTGGTGCTGGTCAACACGCTGGAGCCCGGCGCGGGCCTCAGTGACGAGGCCCGTGCGTTGGCCCAGGGCGGGATGGCCATCCAGGCGGCCGCCGCGCCTGGGGCATCCTCGTTCGGCGCGGTGCTCATCTCCATGGTGCCCACCAACCCCATCAAGGCCGCGGGGGATGGAGACTTCATTGGCCTCATCGTCTTCTCGCTCATCTTCGGCATGGGCGTGGCGCTCACCCCGGGCGAGCCCGTCCAGCGCCTTCGAGAGACCATCCAGGGCCTCTACGACGTGATGATGAAGCTCATCGACGGCGTGCTGAGCCTGGCGCCCTTCGGTGTGGCCGCGCTGCTGTTCTCCATGACGGCGCGGCTGGGCTTCGGCATCTTCGTGCAGCTCGCCTCGTACATGGGCACGGTGCTGCTGGCGCTGGGCCTGCACATGTTCGTCGTCTACTCGCTGTCGGTGCGCTTCCTGGGCGGGCGCAACCCCGTCGAGTTCTTCCGCAGCAGCCGGCTGGCCATCGTCACCGCCTTCTCCACGTCGTCGTCCAGCGCCACGCTGCCCACCGCGCTCAAGGTGGCGGAGGAGAACCTCAAGCTGCCGCGCACCGTGTCGCGCTTCGTGCTCACCGCCGGCTCGGCCATGAATCAGAACGGCACCGCGCTCTTCGAAGGCGTCACGGTGCTCTTCCTCGCCCAGGTCTACGGCGTGCCGCTCAGCCTGCCCGACCAGGCGCTCATCATGTTCATCTGCATCCTGGCGGGCATCGGCACCGCGGGCGTGCCGGCGGGCTCCATTCCCGTCATCGCGATGATTCTGGGCATGTTCAAGATTCCGGTGGAGGGCCTGGGCCTCATCCTGGGCGTGGACCGCTTCCTGGACATGTGCCGCACCACGCTCAACGTCACCGGCGACCTGGCCGCCGCCGTCTACGTGGCGCGCGGAGAGCCGGCCGACAGCCCGGCCGAAGAGGGAGCCGTGGACCCCTCTGCTTCCTGACGCCGGGCATTTCCCGCCGCACCTTCCCCGCAGCAAGCGCAGTCCCACCGCAGTCATCGGCAAGGAGCCCCGCATGAGGGTCGCCAAGGATTCCGTCGTCTCGCTCGAATACCGGCTGCACCTGGGAGACGGCCAGGTCATCGACCAGAGCGCGCCCGACCAGCCGCTCTCCTACCTGCACGGGCACCGGCAAATCGTCCCGGGGCTCGAAGGGGCCCTGGAGGGCATGGGCCTCGGCGAGAGCAAGCAGGTGGTGGTGGCCCCCGGCCAGGGCTACGGCGAGCACGACCCGGCGGGCGTGCGCACTGTGCCGCGCAACATGCTGCCACCCGGCTTCGCGCCGCAGGCCGGCCAGACGCTGATGGCGCAGACGGACCAGGGCGACATCCCGCTGCGCATCCAGGAAGTGCGCGATGAGGGCGTCGTGGTGGACCTCAACCACCCGCTGGCCGGCAAGACGCTGCACTTCGACGTCACCGTGAAGGGCGTGCGTGCCGCCACGCAGGAGGAGCTCACCCACGGCCACGTCCACGGGCCGGGCGGGCATGAGCACGGCTGACGTGCCGCCCTGACGCGGCGCGGCCAGCCCAGGAGGTTGGCCCGCCCCGTCAAACGCGGTGCTCGCGGGGGGCGTGGGGGTGAACTATCTTCGCCGCCCCCATGAGCCAGTCCCCCTCCCAGACGCCCAGTCCCAGCGGCCTCCGCATCCAACCGTCCGACTCCCCGGGTGACGCGGGAGCCTCCGCGGCCCAGGACCCCGAGCGCTACTGGCTGGAGCACGTCTATCAGGGTGGGGTGCGTCAGCTCACGGTGCGCGCCGTCATCGCCGGCATGGCGATTGGCGCGGTGATGTGCCTGTCCAACCTGTACGTCATCCTCAAGACGGGCTGGAGCCTGGGCGTCACCATCACCGCCTGCATCCTGGCCTTCGCGGTGTTCGGCACGCTGCGCTCGATTCGGGTGCTGAAGACGGAGTTCACCGACCTTGAGAACAACGCCATGGGCTCGGTGGCGTCGGCCGCCGGCTACATGACGGGCGGTGGCAACATGGCCGCGGTGCCCGCGCTTCTGATGCTGACGGGGACGCTGCCGTCCTCGGGTTGGCTCATGGTGTGGTTCGCCGTCATCTCCGCGCTGGGCGTCTTCGCCGCCATCCCCATCAAGCGCCAGCTCATCAACGTGGAGGCGCTGCCGTTCCCCACGGGCACGGCCACCGCGGAGACCATCCGCGCGCTGCACGGCCATGGCGAGGTGGCCCGCCGCAAGTCGCGGCTCCTGGGCATCGCGGGTGGCATTGGCGCGCTCCTGGTGGCGCTGCGGGACGCGCGCTTCACGTGGCTGGCCAACATCCCGGAGAAGGTGAGCCTGCCCTTCACGATGTTGGGGAAGAAGGCGTCGGCGTGGTCGCTGTCCTTCGAGTTCAGCCTGCTGCTGGTGGGCGCGGGCGCGCTGGTGAGCTTCCGCACGGGCTGGTCCATGCTGCTGGGCGCGGTGCTCACCTACGGCTTCCTCGCCCCGGCCATGGTGAGCCAGGGCGCCATTCCCGAGGTGACCTACCGTTCCATCAACAGCTGGATGGTGTGGACGGGCTCGGCGGTGCTGGTGTCCTCGGGCCTGCTCTCCTTCGCCTTCCAGTGGCGCAGCGTGGCGCGCTCCTTCAAGTCGCTGTCCGGCCTGTTCAGGGGGAAGAGCACGAAGGAAGAGGAGGCCGACCCGCTGGCCGGCATCGAGTGCCCGCCCGCGTGGTTTCCCCTGGGCTTCGCGATTCTCGGCCCGGTGGCCGTGTTCCTCATGGCCTACCTGTTCCAGATTCCGTGGTGGGCGGGCGTGCTGGCCATGCCGCTGGCCGTCGTCATGGGCGTCATCGCCAGCCGGGTGACGGGCGAGACGGACACCACGCCCACCAAGGCGCTGGGCCCCGTCACGCAGCTCATCTTCGGCGGCCTGGCGCCGGGCAACATCCCCGCCAACGTCATGAGCGCCAACGCGACGGGCGGCGTGGGGCTCCACTCGGCGGACCTGCTGACGGACCTCAAGTCCGGGTGGCTGCTGGGCGCCAACCCGCGCCAGCAGTTCGTCGCGCAGCTCTTCGGCGTGGTCGCCGGCGCGGCGGTGGTGGTGCCCGTGTTCAAGATTCTCGTGCCGGACGCCAGCATGCTGGGCACGGAGGAGTTCCCCGCGCCCGCCTCCATGGTGTGGGCCGGCGTGTCGAAGCTGCTCGCCACGGGCGTGGCCGCGCTGCCGGGCTCGGCGCGCGTGGGCGCGCTGTGCGGCGCCATCCTGGGCATCTTCCTGGTGCTGCTGGAGCGCTGGGCCCCGGCGAAGGCCAAGGCCTACGTGCCGTCCCCCGCGGGCTTCGGATTGGCCATCGTGATTCCGGGGTCCAGCTCCATCGCCTTCTTCCTGGGCTCGGCCATCGCCGCGCTGCTGCGCCGCACGAAGCCGAAGCTGGCGGAGGACATGGTGCTGCCGGTGTCCTCCGGCTTCATCGCGGGAGAGAGCCTGCTGGGCATCGGCATCGCGATGGCGAAGGCCTTCGGAGTGATGCCCAAGTAGGCCGGCGGGGTGGGGCGCCTCAGTCCACCCGGAAGGTGGAGAACGAGGCGCCCGCCACGAAGCGGAAGGTGGGCGTGTCCATGCCGGCGCCCAAGCCCGGCCCGCCCAGGACGTAGAGGTCCAGCCAGGACAGCGCGTGCTTGCGGATGGCCAGCAGCAACTCGCCGCCCGGACGGCCACCTTGCAGCGGCAGCCCCGCCACCACGCTCACCTCGCCGCGCGTGCTCTCCCCGGCCCGCGACGTCACCGTGGCACCCAGCCGCAGCTCGCTGCCGATGACGTCCTGGGAGAAGCCGGACACGTTGAAGAGCTCGTGCTTCTTGCGCACCAGCACGCCGGCCTCACCGCCGATCTGCCACGTCTCCGCCAGGAAACCGACCTGCAGGCGGGGGTGCACCGCGTAGTCGTCCCGGGCCAGCAGCGCCGTGCTGCCCACCGGGAGCGCGGCCGACACGTCCGCCGCCAACTGGAAGCCCAAGTCCTGACGCATCAGCGCCGCGCGCAGGCCCAGCCAGGGCGTTCCCATTCCCGAACCTTCCGGCGCGTTGAAGTCCCGGAAGCGCGAGCCACCCTGGCTGACGATGAAGGGCACCTCCGCGGCGACCTGGAGCCACGGCAGCACGCCGTAGGCGGCCGTCATGTCCATGGTGAAGCGGTCCTCCACCAGGCCACTGCCGCCGCCCGGCTCCCATCGACGTTGGAAGTGGAAGGGGAGCTGCTCGTAGTGTCCCTGGACCGACATCCGCAGCTCGCCCTGGGGCAGCGTGCGGCCCGTGCCCACCATCAGCGAGCCCAGCGCCGCCGGGTCCAATTCCAGACGCTGGAGGTTGAAGGTGGGGAGCGACCGGCCCTGGGCCCGCGTTTCAGCGGGGCCAACGAACAGGGCCAATGAAGACAACGCAGAGACAAGCGCGAGCGCAGGCCGGGACGGCAAGACGACGCCTCCAATGAAACACGACGTGAATGCGACAGCCCCGAAGGCCCGCACGAGTCGCACGACACGCCAGTCCCGTGCAAGGGCGGCACGCCTTCCCTTGCGTCCAGCAAGTATCAGGGTTCCAAACAACTTGCTGGCTTGACGGGCCAGTCGTCCGGATTCTCCCCGTGTTTCCGTGAAGTCTCATTCCCAGACATGGCTGGGAATGGACAGACGCGCGCCGGCCTACGCGCTGGCGGCGGCCAGGTCCTGCAGCTCCTGCCAGCGCGTGTACAGCCGGTCCACCTCGGCGACGGCGGCGTCCAGCTCCTTCTGCACCTCCGCCACCTTGGGGCCGTTGCTGTACACGGCGGGGTCGGCGAGCTGGGCCTCCAGGCCGGCCTTGCGCGACTCGGCGGCCTCGATGGTGGCCTCCATGCCGTCCAGCTCGCGCTGGTCCTTGTAGGAGAGCTTCCCGGGCTTGCGCGCGGCCTTGGCGGGTGCGGGCTCATCCTGCTTGGGGCCCGGCTTCGGGGCGGCGGGGGCCGCGGCCTTCGCGTCCGCCTGCTCCTTCAGCCGCCGGTACATGGCGTAGTTGCCCTCGTAGCGGGTGACGCGGCCTTCGCCCTCGAAGGTGAGGATGCTGGTGGCCACCTTGTCCAGGAAGTACCGGTCGTGCGTGACGAGCAGTGTGCTGCCCCCGAAGTCCAGGAGCAGCCGCTCCAGGATGTTGAGGGTGACGATGTCCAAGTCGTTGGTGGGCTCGTCCAGCACCAGCACGTTGGCGCCCTCCAGGAACAGGCGCGCCAGCAGCAGCCGGTTGCGCTCGCCGCCCGACAGCGCCTTCACCTTCATGCGCTGCATGGGCACGGGGAAGAGCAGGTCGTCCAGATAGTCGCGCAGGGCCACCTTCTGGTCGCCCAGCTCCACCCAGTCCTCGCCCTGCGAGGCCGATTCGTACACGGTGGCCTCCAGGTCGAGCTGCGCCCGGCTCTGGTCGTAGTACGCCACCTTCGTGTTCTTCCCGATGACGAGCTTGCCGCCGTCGGGCTCCACCTCGCCCAGCAGCACGCGCAGGAAGGTTGTCTTGCCCACGCCGTTGGGCCCCACCAGGCCCACGCGCTCGCCGCGCTGGAGGCGGAAGTCCACGCCGTCCAGCACCTTCCGGTCGCCAAAGGCCTTCTTCACGCCCTCTGCCTCGATGACGGTGTGGCCCAGCCGGGGCGCCGCCGCCACGCGCAGGTCCGCCACCTTGGGGCGCTCGAAGCCCTTCTCCGCCATCAGCTTCTGCGCGCGTTCGATGCGGGCCTTGCTCTTGGTGCGGCGGGCCTCCGGGCCCTTGCGCAGCCACGCCACTTCCTGCGCAATCCAACGCTCGCGCTTGTGCTGCGCCAGCTCGGCGTTCTCCTGCGCCACCAGCTTCTGCTCCACGTAGGCCTGGTAGTTGCCGGGATACGACGTGACGCCCGCGCCGGGCTGGATTTCGACGATGCGGTCCACCAGCCCGTCCAGGAAGTACCGGTCGTGCGTGACGAGCAGCAGCGCTCCGGGCAGCTTGTCCAGCTCCTCCTCCAGCCAGTCCACGGTGTCAGCGTCCAGGTGGTTGGTGGGCTCGTCGAGCAGCAGCAGGTCCGGCCGCGTCAGCAGGGCCCGGGCAATGGCCACGCGCTTGCGCAGGCCGCCGGACAGCTGCGCCACGGGCCGGTCCCAGTCCTTCACGCCCAGCCTGTCGAGCAGCGTCTTGGCGTGGTGCTCGGTGTCCCAGCCGCCCATCTGCTCGATGCGGTCGCTGAGCGCGGAGAACTGCGCCATCAGCTTCTCCTGCTCTTCCGCCGGGGCGGACTCCATCCGCTTCGCCAGCTCCGCGTGGGCGGCCAGCGCCTCCTTCAGCGGCCCCTGGGACACGGACAGCTCGGAGGCCACCGTGGCGCCTTCGGGGAACTCCGGCTCCTGGGGGAGGTAGGTGACGCGGGCGCCACGGCGCAGCTGGAGCTCACCCGTGTCGGCGCGGGCGGCCCCGGCCAGGATTTTCATCAGCGACGACTTGCCGGAGCCGTTGACGCCCACCAGGCCCACCCGCTCCCCTTCCTCGATGGTGAAGGTGAGGTCCTGGAAGACGGTGCGGCTTCCGAAGCTGAGCTGGACGTTGGCGGCGCGGAGCAGCGTCACGGTATCGGACTCCTGAAAAGGCGAAAGGCGCCCCTCATTGAAGAGGGACGCCTTCCTTACCGCCAGAGTGTGGCGGATGCGCGGACTACTTGCGCGCTGCCTGCTCAGCGGCCAGCTTCTCCTTGTACGCCGCCATCAGGGCCTCGGACTCGTTCCGGGGCACCGGCGTGTAGCGGGAGAACTCCATCGTGTACTCGCCCTTGCCCTGGGTGGCGGAGCGCAGGTCCGTGGAGTAGCCGAACATGGTGTTCAACGGCACCTCGGCCACCGCCGTGACGTAGCCCTCGGCCGTCTCGGTGGAGAGGATGGTGCCACGGCGCTGGTTCAGCTGACCCACGACGGAGCCCTGGAAGTCCTCGGGAGCCTGGACCTCCACCTTCATCATCGGCTCGAGGATGATGGGCTTGGCGGCGGCATAGCCCTCACGGAAGCCCATGATGGCGGCCGTCTTGAACGCCATTTCGGACGAGTCCACCGCGTGGAAGGCGCCGTCGTTGATGACCACGCGCACACCCACCACGGGGAAGCCGATGAGGCTGCCCTTCTTCACGGCCTCGGTGAAGCCCTTGTCGCAGGCCGGGATGAACTCGCGGGGGATGGAGCCGCCCACGATGTCGTCCACGAACTCGTACTGCTGCACCGCGTCCGAGGGCAGCGGCTCGATGTAGCCGCACACGCGAGCGAACTGGCCGGAGCCACCCGTCTGCTTCTTGTGCGTGTACGCGAACTCGCCCTTCTGGCTGATGGTCTCGCGGTACGCCACCTGCGGCTTACCGGCCTGGACCTCGCAGTTGTACTCGCGCTTCATGCGCTCGATGTAGATCTCCAGGTGGAGCTCACCCATGCCGCGGATGATGGTCTGCCCGGACTCCTCATCACGGTGCACGCGGAAGGTGGGGTCCTCCTTGGTGAACCGGTTGAGCGCCTTGGAGAAGTTGGCCAGCGCGGAGCGGTCCTTGGGCGCCACGGCGAGCGAAATCACGGCGTCCGGGACGTGCATGGACGTCATCGTGTAGTTCACCACACCATCGGTGAACGTGTCGCCGGACGCGCACTCGATGCCGAACAGCGCAACGATGTCACCCGCGGTGGCATCGTTGATGTCGTTCATCTGGCTGGAGTGCATGCGGACGATGCGCGGAACCTTGACCTTCTTCTGGTTCGACTGGTTGATGATGAAGTCACCCTTCGACACGCGGCCCTGGTAGATGCGCATGTACGTGAGCTGCCCGTAGCGACCATCCTCGAGCTTGAACGCGAGGCCGACGAAGGGCTTCTCCGGGTCGGAATCGAGGATGACCTTCGCCTCGTTGTTCTTCTGGTCCAGCGCCTCGTTCGTCGCCTCTTTGGGGTTGGGCAGGAACGCGCAGACGGCGTTCAGGAGCAGCTGCACGCCCTTGTTCTTGTACGCGGAGCCGCACATGACCGGCGTCATCTTCAGGCTGATGGTGGCCCGGCGGACGGCGGCGATCAGCGCCTCGTTGGAGATGGGCTCGTCGGCGAGGAACAGCTCGCCGAGCTGGTCGTCGACCTCGGCCACGCCTTCGATCATCTGCTGGCGGCGCGTCTTGGCCTCCTCGATCAGCTCCGCCGGGATCTCCTCTTCACGGATGTTCTCGCCGCTCTCGCCATCGAAGTAATACGCCTTCATTTCGATGAGGTTGATCAGACCCTTGAGGCGGTCCTCGGCGCCGATGGGCATCTGCATCTTCACCGGGTGGTGGTTCAGCTTCTCCTTCAGCTGAGCGGCCACGCGGTCATAGTTCGCGCCGGAGCGGTCCATCTTGTTGACGAACGCGATGCGCGGGACGCGGTAGCGCTTCATCTGGCGGTCCACGGTGATGGACTGAGACTGCACGCCAGCGACCGAGCAGAGGACCAGGATGGCGCCGTCGAGCACGCGGAGCGAGCGCTCCACCTCGATGGTGAAGTCCACGTGTCCCGGGGTGTCGATGAGGTTGATGTTGTACTCGCCCCACATCGCGAACGTGGCGGCGGACTGGATGGTGATGCCCTTCTCACGCTCCAGGTCCATCGAGTCCATGACCGCGCCCACGCCGTCCTTGCCGCGGACCTCGTGGATCTCGTGAATCCGACCCGTGTAGAACAGGATGCGCTCAGAGAGCGTCGTCTTGCCCGAGTCGATGTGGGCGGAGATACCGATGTTTCGAATCTTCTCGATGGGTGCGTTGGCGGCCACGATCCGGTCCTTCTTTTCTTGAAAGTGCCTGACGGAACAGAGCAGGCGGGGCCTCTACTTCCCACAGGACGTAGTTTCCAGCCAAATCCGCATGGAAATTGACCCACTTGGGCCTACCTCTGCCTACTCAATACCGTAATCAGTTGAGGTTTCTAACGATGAGCGCGACCGAAAACTTCTCCCTCGCCCGAGCCTGGCTGGACGCCTTCAACGCCTATGACGTGGACGCGCTGGTGGCGCTCTATGCCGAGGACGCCACCCACACGTCACCCAAAATCCGGGTGCTGCACCCGGAGACGGGCGGGCGACTGGTAGGGCGGCAGGCCCTGTCCGCGTGGTGGAAGGCGGCCAACGCCCGGCTGCCGGGGCTGCGGTATGAGCTGGTGGCCCTCACCGCGGACGAGGACAGGGTGTTCATGGAGTACCTGCGCCACGCGCCGGGGGAGGCCCCCATGCCGGTGGCGGAGGTCTTTGAGGTGCGTGACGGCCGGATTGTCGCCTCGCGGGTGTACCACGGCTGAAGTCCCCCCACCTTCCGTGAAGTGGGCTAGCGTGGCCGTCCAATGGCGAAGAACTCGAACCCCAGCGCTTTCGACAGGGACTTCGGATACCTGATGCCGTTCCTGGACCGCGTGGCGGCGGCCGCCTCCGACCTGGGGGATGCGTCCGCTCGCGCGGAGCTCACCCGGCTGATGGTGGAGGAGAAGGCGCGCTGGCAGCGCATCCAGGAGTTGCTCGGAGGGGCAGGGGGCCGTGGCGCCGCCGCGCCGACGCCGGCCCGGGAAGCGCCCGCCGAGGCACCCCGGCTGGCGAGGGGCTCGGCGGACGAACTTCACGAAGCGGCTCCGTTCGCCACGGGGCTCACCGTGGGGAGCCTCAAGGGCAGCCGCTGAGCTGGTCCAGCGCGTCGAAGGTGGCTGCCTTGTAGGCCTCCGACAGCGTCGGGTAGTTGAAGCACGTCTCCACGAAGAGCCGGGCACTGGAGCCGGTGAGCAGGGCCGTGAGGCCCACGTGCACCAGTTCGGAGGCCTGGGGGCCCATGACGTGCACGCCCAGCAGCTTGAGGCTCTCCCGGTGGAAGAGCAGCTTCAGCAGGCCGTGCGTGTCCCCCAGAATCTGTCCGCGCGGGTTGGTGGCGAAGGCGGCGCGGCCGGCCACGTAGGGCACGTTCAGCTTGCGCAGGGCCCCCTCCGTCTCGCCGGCCATCGACACCTCGGGGATGGTGTAGATGCCGTAGGGCAGCACCGGCGCCATGGTGCGCACGCCGCCCAGGTCGAACGCGTGCTCCACGGCGATGCGCGCCTGGTCCATGGACGTGGAGGCCAGCGCCGGGAAGCCGATGACGTCCCCCACGGCATAGATGTGGGGCAGGGCCGTCTGGTACGTGGGGCCCACCTCCACCTGTCCGCGCGGGCCCACCTTCACGCCCAGGGCCTCCAGCCCCAGGCCCGCGGTGTTGGCGGTGCGGCCGGAGGCGACCAATATCTGGTCCGTCTCCAGCGCGGTGCCGGAGGAGAGCAGCATCCGGATGGGGGTGTCCGCGTCCTGTGGCACGTCCACCTGCTCCACCACCTGCCCGAAGCGCAGCTGGATGCCGAGCGCCTCCATGCGCTGGCCCAGCAGCGCGGAGAACTCATCGTCCAGGAAGGGCAGCAGCTCCGCGCGCGTCTCCACCAGCGTCACGGGGATGCCCATGGCGGCGAACATGCAGGCGTACTCACAGCCGATGACGCCGGCGCCCACCACCACCAGCGAGCGCGGCAGTCTTTCGAGCTCCAGCACCTCGTCCGAGTCGTGGATGCGCGGGTCCTCGAAGGGATACAGCGGCGGCCGGTACGGCGACGAGCCGGTGGCCACCAGGATGGTGCCTCCGGTGAGGCGCCGCTCCGGGGAGTCCTGGCGCCGCACGACGACGGTGTTCGCGTCCACGAGCGCGCCGGTGCCCTGGATGATTTCCACCTTGTGGCGCTGGAGGTTGCGGGCAATGCGCTCGCGCTCGATGTCCTTCACCCGCCGTTCGCGGAAGAGGAAGTCGGACACCGTGGCCTCGTGCCGCAGCGTCGTCTCCACGCTGTACAACCCTCGCGCCCGGAAGCCGGACAGGTGCAGCGCCGTCTCTCGCAGCGTCTTGGAGGGAAGGGTGCCCGTGTTCGCCGCGGTACCGCCCAGCACGGGCTCCCGCTCCACCACCGCCACGCGCTTGCCCGCCAGCGCCGCCTGTACCGCGCCCCACTCACCCGCCGGGCCGGAGCCAATCACCACCAGGTCGAAGTCCGCCATGGAGACGAAGGTACGCGACCCCGCCGGTCGTTTGAAGCCAATGCAAGCGGCTAGGGGGCCGAGGGCGCACGCCCCTCGTAGCGAAGCCCCTCGCGGACCTCGTCGTCCGTCAGCAGCCGGAAGGTGCCTTCGGGGATGCCTTCCAGGTCCACGCCGCCCACGGCCTCGCGGTGCAGCGCGCGCACGGGCAGGCCCACGGCGCCGAGCATCCGCTTCACCTGGTGGTGCCGGCCTTCCGTGAGAGTTACCTCCACCGTGTGCTCGTCCCGCACGTTCACCTTCGCGGGGCGGGCGGGACCGTCATCCAACGTCATGCCCCGGCGCAGGGGCTCCACCCGCTCGTCGCTCGCGGTGCTGAAGACGGTGGCCACGTACCGCTTGGGCAGGCGCGCGTCCGGGGACGTGGCGTGGGCCACCAGCTTGTCGTCGTTGGTGAAGAGCAGCAGGCCCGTGGAATCCACGTCCAGGCGGCCCACGGCGTGCCACGTGTAGCCCGCCAGCTCCGGCGGGAGCTGGGGCAGCAGCGCCTCGAAGACGGTGCCGGTGCGGTGCTGCCGCTCCGTGGAGGACAGCAGGCCCGCGGGCTTGTGGAAGGCCAGCACGCGCGTGGGCGGGGCCTCCAGGGACACGACGAGTCCGTCCACCTTCACGGTGGCGCCCGGCGGCACGGGCGTCAGCGCCATCTTCGCCACTCGGCCGTTGATGCTGACGCGGCCGGCGCGGATGGCGTCCTCCGCTTCCTTCTGGGGAAAGACGCCCGCGCGGGCCAGCGCGCGTGACAGCCAGTCCGGCTTCTCCTTGCCCTCCCAGCGTTTGTGCTGCTGCTGCGGCGGCTTCGGCTTGTCGGGCTTGCGAGGCATGGGCGCGGCACTGTACCCGGCCCGGCCTCGGGCGGGAGCGGGAGTTGTACGAACCCGTGCAGGCGCCAGCGGGATGATGCCGGCTGGTGGGGGGACGCCCGGCCGGCCGGTCCGTGTCCACACGGCCGCCGTGGCCCTTCGGGATTGCGGGCAGGAACGTGCGTCGGTGGACACCTTCCGAACATGCGCACCCGGATTCCATACCTGACGCTCCTGGTCCCCGTTCTCGCGCTCGCCCAGTCACGGGCGCGGGCGCCCATCGGCGGGGAGCCCGCGCCCGCCCAATCCACGTGGCTGTGGGTCCTGCTGCTGGTCGTGGCCGCCGCTGTCCTTGCCTGGGGCGCAGTGCGCATGGCGGGGCGCAAGGGGCCGCCGACGTCCGGGTCCGGGGGGATTGGCGTGGGGAAGGGGACGGGAATCCCCCAGAAGCCGCGCTCCGTCTAGGGCGCGGGCTGACGCTTGCGGAGGCTGTGCAGCGCGGCCAGCCACAAGCGGGCTTCCTTCCGCGTCAGCCGTGAGCGCCGCAGCGGTGCGAACAAGTCCCGCACCGCCGTGCGGCCCGGCTGGGCGTCCACGAGGAAGCCTCCCGTCGTGAGGACGGATTCCAGCGTGGCCTCCACCTGCGCGAGCTCCGCGTCCGTGGCCGCCGCGGGCAGCGGGCCGGGCGGCGTGGTGGCGGCCTCCAGCATCGCCACGCGGACCTCGTAGGCGTACAGCAGCACGGCCTGCGCCAGGTTGATGGAGGGCTGCTCGGGCGCGGTCGGCACGGCGGACAAGTCATGCACGCGCTCCACCTCCGCGTTGGTGAGCCCGCTGCGCTCGTCACCGAAGACGAGCGCCACGGGCCCCTGGGGTGCCCGGGCCACCAGTTCCTCACCCACCGCGCGCGGGGGAAGCCGGCGCTTGCCTTCGACCTTGCGCGAGCTGGTCCCCACCACCCAGACACAGTCCGCCACGGCCTCTTCCAGCGTGTCCGCGCGTCGCGCCGCATCCAGCACGTCCCCGGCGTGGACGGCGAGCCTTCGCGCCGGCTCCAAATCCTCCACCTCCGGGCGGACCCAGACCCAGTCGGACAGGCCGCAGTTCTTCAGGGCCCGGGCGGCGGCGCCCAGGTTTTCCGCGTTGCGGGGGCGCATGAGGATGAATCGGACGGGCAGCACCATGCGCGGGGCACCTTAGCGGTTTCTCGCATCGCGAGGACCGCGGATGGATGTCCCGCCGCGTCGCGGACTCCGCTACCCTGGGGGCCTCGAAAGCCTTCGCAGGCGCCCAGGAGCCACACACGGTGTGGCCCCTTGGACACCCTGCGGGTCCGCTGACGCGCGGGGGACGCGTCAGAGCCGCGGGCGCCTGACCACAGCCCTCTCTTCCCCGGCGCGCCCTGGTCCGGCACGCCGTGTGAAGAACACGCGTCATCTTCTGGAGGAATCATGGGTTCGCAGTCCGTCGTCACGCAGCGGCCATCGTGGGCGAAACGCTCGCGCTGGCTCCTCGCGGCCATGTTGGTGAGCGCCACGCTCGCAGGCTGCAAGAAGGAACAGGAGTCCACCGAGCCGCCCGCGCCGCAGCCCCAGGCGCCCGTCGCCGCGCAGCCAGCGGACGCGGGGACGGCCGTGGCGCAGACGCCGACGCCCCCCGCGCCCGAGCTGCTGACGCCCGTCGTCCGCGCGGTCTCCACCAGCGACGTGCTGCCGCAGGACATCGTCATCGAGTTCCCGCGGGAGGTACGCCCCAACGATGGCTCGGTGTTGAAGGACACCGTCGTGACCATCACTCCGGATGTGCCGGGCAGCCTCTCCTGGTCCTCCCCGTCCACGCTGACCTTCAAGCCGTCGGGCGCGGGCTTCGCCTTCGACACGAAGTACGCCGTTTCGGTGTCGTCGGTGGGGTTGGACTCGGGCGTGGTGAAGCCGGCCGCGGTTGGGGACTGGTCGCACACGTTCACCACGCCGCCCTTCCAGTTCGTCCGGATGGTGCCGCGTCAGCTCGACACGGTGAAGGGCCGCGTGGAGGTGGAGGTCGTCTTCTCCGGTCCCGTGGACATCGCCGCGGTGCGCTCGCGGGCGGGCTTCCGGGTGGGTGGGCAGGCCGTGGGTGACGTGAAGTGGCGCACCCTGCCCACCACGCGCAACGTCGTCAGCGCGCAGCTGAGCGGCGGGCTGCTCAGGCAGGGCCGCACGGTCGACTTCAGCCTCCAGGCGGGACTGCCCGCCGTGTCGCAGGCGAAGGCGACGGCCCCCGCCGCGCGCAGCGCGTTCGAGCTCCGCGCCGGCAAGCGAATGGACATCACCCGCGCCTCGGTGGAGCAGGGCACCACCGGCTTCTACATCGAGGTGAGCTGCCGGGACGTGGATGGCGCCGAGCCGCCCTCCCCGCGCGAGACGGAAGGGTATGACCCGTACTACTGGGACCACCGCAACAAGGGCTGCACGCTGGATGACGGCGTCGCCGCGGAGGCCATCCACCTGACGCCCGCCGTCAAGGTCTCCGTCGCGCCGTCGCGCCGCGGCTTCCGCATCTTCGGTGACTTCAAGCGCGGCTCCTACGCGCTGCGCATCGACGCGGGCACGACCTCGGTGGGCGGCGGCATGTTGCTGGCCACCTACGAGGACGCCTTCGCCGTCCCCGCGCGCTCGCCGCAGTTGTCCTTCGCGACCACCGGCCGCTACCTGCCGCGCAGCGCGTGGCGCAACCTGCCGCTGCAGCACCTCAACCTGGACTCGGTGGAGCTCACCGTCCGCAACGTGCCGCCGGAGAACCTCGTCTTCTGGATGAGCGACGACTACCGCGAGCGCGCGGATGAGCGCACCTCCAACGTGGTGGCGAAGCGGACGCTGGCGCTCAAGTCGCCCCCCGACACGCTGGCGACCACCTACGTGGATGTGGCCAGCCTGGTGCCCGCGAACACGAAGGGCCTGGTGGAAATCACCGCGAAGCAGAACCACCACGTGGCGGCGAGCCGCATCCTCCTCACCAACCTGAGCCTGGTGGCCAAGCGAGGTGAGGCCGCGCCGGGCTCCAACGGCGCCGGTGAGGTCTGGGTGTGGGCGCTGGGCATCGAGAGCACCGAGCCGCTGTCGGGCGTGGAGGTCTCCCTGGTGAAGAAGAGCGGCGAGTCGGTGGCCCGCTGCACCACGGTGGCGGCGGATGGCTGCCGGCTCCAGGTGCCCGCGCCCGGCGTCGACGACAGCGCGCCCTTCGCGCTCATCGCCCGTGACGGCGAGGAGCTGACGTACCTCAAGTACAGCGAGCTGAAGACGGAGATCGCCAACGCGGACGTACATGGCGAGTCCTACCGTTCGGAGAAGGCCTACCGCGCGTCGGTGTGGTCGGACCGCGGCGTGTACCGCCCAGGCGATACGGCGCACATCGCCGCGGTGCTGCGGGGGCAGGACGACAAGGCGCCGCCGGCGGGCATGCCTGTGGAGTTGGTGGTGGTGGACCCGCGTGAGCGCGAGCTGAAGAAGGTGTCGCTGAAGACGAACGAGGCGGGCCTGGTGACGCTGGACCTGCCCTTCGAATCATTCCAGGACACGGGCAGCTACCGCGTGGTGCTGAATGTGGCGGACCGCGAAGTGGCAATCTACTCCGTCAGCGTGGAGGAGTTCGTCCCGGAGCGCATGAAGGTGGAGGCGCGCACGGAGCAGGCCGGCTACCTCCAGGGCGAGGAAGTCCCGGTGGGCGTGGAGGCCGCGTACCTCTTCGGCGGCTCGGCGGAGGGCAGCCCGGTGGAGCTGACGTGCCGGCTGATTCCGTCCGCCTTCAAGCCGAAGGAGAACGCGCAGTACGCCTACGGACTGTGGCGCCAGGACGGCAGCGAGCCCCGCCCCGTCACGCTGGGCCAGGTGCAGGGCACGCTGGACGCGAAGGGACAGGCCGTCCTTCGTTGCCCGGCCCAGGGCGCCATGGGGGCCCTGCGGGGCGCCGGGGCGCTGAGCGCGCTGGCCAGCGTCTTCGAGTCGGGCAGCGGCCGCTCCACCCAGGGCAGCGTGACGGTGCCGGTGCACCCGGAGGCGTACTACGTGGGGCTCCAGGGCAGCACGGGCAAGGTGAAGGCAGGCAAGCCCTTCACGGTGAAGGGCGTGGTGGTGGATTGGGACGGCAAGCTGCTGGCCGCCTCGGACAAGACGCCCAAGTCGGTGGACGTGGAGTTCCTGCGCCTGGAGGAGGAGTACGGCTCCTTCTATGACGAGAACGAAGGCTACGAGCGTTACCAGCGCTACCTGCGCCCGGTGCGTGAGGGCCGCTCCACGGTGGCGGTGAAGGACGGCCGCTTCTCGCTGGACGTGACGCCGGGCGCGGACGCCGCGGGCTACATCGTGCGCGTGCGCTCGGGTGGGGCCCAGACGGACCTGGAGCTGGAAGGGGAGGGCCGCTACTATTGGTGGGGCGAAGGCTCGCGCGTGGACCAGACGCCGCGCCCGCTCAAGCCCACGTCGCTGGACCTGGCGCTGCCGGCGAAGGGGCGCGTGGGGCAGGCCATCACCGTGAAGCTGAAGTCGCCCTACAAGGGCCGCATGCTCTTCACCGCGGAGACGGACCGCGTGCTCGCCTCCCACTGGGTGGCGGTGGCGCCCGGCGAGGTGACGTGGAGCTTCACGCCGTCCGCCTTCGCGCCCAACGTGTACGTGAGCGCCTTCCTGGTGAAGGACCCGCACCTGGAGTCCGCCGAGGCCTTCATGCCCGACCGCGCCTTCGGCGTGGGCAGCGTCACGTTGGAGCCGGTGGAGTACACGCAGTCGGTGACGATGAACGTGCCCAAGGAGGTTCGCTCCAACGACACCCTCACGGTGGACCTGGAGCTGGGCCCGCAGGAAGGCCCCACCTTCGCCACTATCGCGGTGGTGGACGAGGGCATCCTCTCCCTCACGCGCTTCCAGAGCCCGGACCCGCAGAAGCAGCTCTTCTCCCGGCGAGCGCTGGGCGTGGAGACCTACGAGACGCTGGGCTGGACGCTGCTGGTGCCGCCGGGCGGCGCGTCCCGCTCCACGGGTGGTGACGGCGAGGGCGGCGCGGACGGCCGCGTGCAGCCCGTCAAGCCGGTGGCCCTGTGGAGCGGCCTGCTGCCGGTGCCGGCCAACGGCAAGCTGCGGGTGCCCTTCAAGCTGCCCCAGTACCGCGGCGCGGTGCGGGTGATGGCGGTGACGGCGGGCCCGCAGCGCATTGGCCGCGCCAGCGCGCAGGTGTTGGTGCGCGACCCGCTGGTGCTCCAGACGACGTTGCCACGCTTCCTCACGCAGCACGACGAAATCCAGGTGCCCGTCTTCGTCACCAACCTGTCCGGCAAGACGCAGGACGTGAAGGTGACGCTCAACGCGGAGTCACTGCCGGTGCCGGGGCTGGTGATGCCCGCGGCGGCCACTTCGCCGCTTCAACTGCTGGGCAAGAGCGAGGGCACGGCGCGGGTGGCGGACGGCAAGTCCCACACCTTCGTCTTCCAGGCCCGCGCGGTGCAGGCGGTGGGCGCGGCGCGGCTGTCGGTGACGGTGGAGGGCGGCGGCTACACCTCGAGTGAGTCGCTGGACGTGCCGCTGTCTCCGGCGGGCCCGCGCGAGCGCCTGGTGCAGCAAATCGAGCTGGCGCAGGGGACGACGGACGTCTCGCAGTACCTCCAGGGCTGGGTGCCCACGACGGAGCGCTCCACGCTGTGGGTGACGGCCAATCCGTACGCGCGCTCGCTGCAGCACCTCTCGTACCTGGCGCGCTACCCCTACGGCTGCGTGGAGCAGACGACGTCCGCCACCCGTCCGTTGCTGTACGTGTCCGAGCTGGTGAACGACGTGGACCCCACGCTGACCCAGGGCGGGACCGTGGGCGACATGGTGCTGTCGGGCATCAACCGCATCCTGGCCATGCAGACGCCGTCGGGCGGCTTCGGCTACTGGCCGGGCGCCACGGAGCCGGTGGGCTGGGGCTCGGCGTATGCCGCGCACATGCTGCTGGACGCGCAGAAGCTGAAGTACCCCGTGCCGCAGGACCGGCTGAACGACGCGCTCACGTGGATGTCCACCGAGCTGAACAAACTCGAGGGCCGCCAGAGCCGCGACGACATGTACACGGACAGCGCGGAGGCCTACATGCACTACGTCCTCTCCGTGGCCGGCAAGGGCCGCAAGGCGCGTGTGCAGAAGCTGGTGGACGCGTTGGCGGAGCGGGCGAAGCAGAAGGCGCTCACGGGCGAGGAGCAGGAGCGTGACTACATGCTCAAGGCTTCGCTGTGGCTTGCGGGCGACCGGCGCTACGAGAAGGAGCTGCGCAACCCCGACCTGTCGCCCGTCACCGGGGAGCGGAAGAACGACTGGTCCTTCTATTCCGACCGGCGCCGTCGTGGCTTCATGCTCAGCACCTTCCAGGACTTGTTCGGCAAGGACGCGGCGGGTGAGCCGCTGGCGCGCATGGTGGCCGAATCGCTCCAGGGGCACTCCAGCGGCTGGTACACGACGCAGGAGCTGGTGTGGGGCATCACCGGCCTGGGCAAGCGGCTGCAAGGGACGTCCACCCAGTTCTCCGCGCCGGTGCTCAAGGCGGACGGAAAGGTCATGACGCCGGTGCAGGACAAGACGGTGCGTTCGTCGGACCGGACGTGGGCCCTGGCCCGCGCCAGCGAGCGGCAGGGCCTTCAGCTGGAGGTGACGTCCAAGGACGAGGGCCGGCTGTACCTCGTGCTCAGCAGCGAGGGCGTGCGCTCGGACAGCAAGCCCCGCACGGGCGGCGAGGGCCTGGCGCTCACGCGCACCTGGCGCAAGCTGGACGGCACGGTGCTGGCCATGGGGCAGGCCCCGGTGGCGTTGGCGGACCTCGTCTACGTGGAGCTGGAGATTCGCAACACGACGGGCGAGCGCGTGCAGAACATCGCCCTGGTGGACCGGCTGCCGGCGGGCTGGGAAATCGAGAACGCGCGCCTGGGCCGGGGTGGCTCCACCGACTGGGTGGACCCGGCGTCGCTGTGGTCCGCGGACTACGTGAACATCCGCGATGACCGGATGGAGGTCTTCGGCAGCCTGGGGCCTCGCGAGTCGAAGAAGGTCGTCTACGCGGTGCGCGCGGTGACGGCGGGTGCCTTCACCCTGCCGTCGGCGGAGGCGGAGGCCATGTATGACCCGCGCCTGTGGGCGCGTGAGCCGGGCCGGACGATTCAGGTGTCCGGGCCGTGGAAGGACAACCTGCTGTAGCGCGGCGCGGGGAGACGCTCCTAGCCGAGCGTCTCCCACAGCGCGTCGAACGCGCGGCTGAAGGGCTGCACCAGCCGCGCGTCGTCGGATACCAGGACGTTCTCGTGGTTGTACTCGGCGGCCGAGCGCGTCCAGTTGTAGCTGCCCGTCACCAGCCGCAGCCGGTCGAACACGGCGAACTTGTGGTGCATATGCGCGGACGTCCTGTCCAGGCGGATGGGGATGCCGGCGTCCCCCAGCCGCTCCATGTCGGAGCCCGGGTCCATGGCCTTGTCATCGTCACTCACGATTCGCATCCGCACACCGCGCCGGTGGGCGTCCAGCAGCGCGCGGGTGATGCGGTCATCCGTCACGGTGAAGACGCAGACGTCGATGGAACCGCGTGCCGACTGGATTTGCTGGACGATGGCGTTGAGCGGGCCCTCGCCCGGAGAGAAGTGCGCCTCCATGCGCGACGTCTGCTCGGGCTCGGGCGCGTGCAGCGCCTGCACCGTCTCCTCGAGCCAGGAGATGACCTCCCGGGAGCGCGCGTCCTTCATCGACGCTCGCGCCAGGGCGAAGGCCTGGGTGCGGAAGAGGGTGAGCAGGGCCTCGCCTGCCCGCCGCTCCGCCAGGACGGCCTGCAACGCCTGCCGCTCGGTGGGTGTCAGCCGCCGGTCGTCGAGAATGGACGTCAGGATGGCGTCGATTTCAAAGGCATTCATTGCGCGTAGTATATGCCTGGGATTCACCGTCTCATGAGCCGTGCCCGTCGAATCACCCGGAAGCTCTTGCCCGTCGGCCTGGGGTTGTTGGGCCTCACCGTGGCCGCGTGGGTGGCCGCCTGGCGCGTGCCCATGCCGGCCCGTCTCTTCGCGCCCGCATCGGTGGTGATGGAGTACCGGGACGGCACGCCGGCCCACGTCTTCCTGGCCCCGGACGAGCGCTGGCGCATCCCCACGGCGCTGGAGCGCGTGGACCCGGACTACGTCCAGGCCCTGCTGGCCCTGGAGGACAAGCGCTTCTTCCACCACCCGGGCGTGGACCCGCTGGCGGTGCTGCGCGCGGCGACACGCAACCTGTCCACGGGGCGGCGGGTGTCCGGCGCCTCGACTTTGACGATGCAGTTGGTCCGCGTGTTGGAGCCGCGGCCCCGCACCTTCACGTCGAAAATCATCGAGTCCTTCCGGGCGATGCAGCTGGAGGTGCGGCTGTCCAAGCAGGAGGTGCTCGCGGCCTATCTCCAGTTCGTCCCGTACGGGCGCAACGTCGAAGGCGTGGAGGCGGCCGCGCTGGCGTACTTCGGCCACACGGCGGCGAACCTGAGCCCCGCGGAGATTGCCACGCTGCTGGCGGTGCCGCAGAACCCGAACCGGCGCTTCCCCACGGCGCAGAACACGGCCCGGTTGCAGTCGGCGCGCGACGGCGTGGCGCGAAGGCTGCTGGACGTGGAGGCGCTTCCCCGAGGGCCCGAGGCGGCCCGCGTGTCGGCGGAGACGGTGCTGCGCGAGGTGCGCGACACGCCTGTGCCCACGGACCTGAAGCCCTTTCCCCGTGAGGCGCCACACGTGGCGGTGTGGCTGCGCACGCAGCGGCCGGAGCAGGCCCGGCTGCGCACCACGCTGGAGGCCGGCACGCAGCGGATGGTGGAGCGGTTGATGCGGGACGCGGCGGTGGGGCTGGCGCCGCGGGGCATCTACAACGGGACGGCGGTGGTGGTGGACCGGCAGCAGGCGGAGGTGCTCGCGCTGGTAGGCAACTTCGACTTCTTCGACCAGAAGCACGGCGGGCAGATTATCGGCTTCGCCACGCCGCGCTCGCCGGGCTCGGCGCTCAAGCCCCTGCTGTATGCCATGGGCATCGACCTGGGAATGGTGGGGCCGGAGCAGCTGGTGGCGGACGTGCCCACGGCCTACGGCGGCTATGCGCCGCGCAACTTTGACGGCCGCTTCCAGGGGTTGGTGCGCCTGGAGTACGCGCTGTCCCAGTCGCTCAACATGCCCTTCGTGCGGCTCTTGGAGCGCGTGGGGGTGGAGCGCTTCCTGGGCGCCCTGCAATCGGCGGGAGTCACGAGCCTGGTGCAGGAGCCCGGGTACTACGGCCTGTCCGCGGCGGTGGGCGGCATCGAGCTGACGCCGCTGGAGCTCGCGGGCGTCTACGTCGCGCTGGCGGGGGATGGACGCGCGCCGCCGCTGCGGCTTCTGCTGGACGAGAAGGCGGCCGCGCCGGTGGAGGTGCTGTCCCCTGGCGCGGCCTGGCTGACGCGCCAGGCGCTGTCGCTGAGGGACCGGCCGGACTTCCCGGCCCGCCGTCGGCTGACGGGCATGCCGGCGCGCGTGCACTGGAAGACAGGGACCAGCTTCGGCCACCGCGACGCGTGGGCGGCGGGCTCGGGGCCGCGGCACACGGCTGTCGTCTGGCTGGGGAACTTCAATCACACGCCCAGCGTGCACCTGGTGGGCGCTGACGCGGCGGGGCCGGTGCTGTTCGACATCCTGGAGGGCGTGGGTCCGCGCGGCCTCAACCTGCCGGACGAGAGCATGAATCCGCCCGATGACCTGGCCGTGGTGGAGGTTTGCGCCTATTCGGGCCACCTGCCGACGGATGCCTGCGTGCAGCGCAAGCACGTCTACGCGCGGCGCTCGGCGGTGCCCACCACGCGCTGCCCGTACCACCAGCACGTGGAGGTGGACGTGGCCACGGGGCTGTCGGTGGGCCCCATGTGCCGGACGGGGCGGAAGACGGAGACGCGCGTGTACGTGTCGTGGCCGGCCACCATCCGCCGCTGGCTTGAGGAGCAGCACCGGCGCCTGCCGGAGCCACCCGCCGCCGCGCCTGGCTGCGAGCCCGGGGGGGCGCGCGCGGCCCCGTCCATTGTCTCCCCCGCGCCGGGACATGTGGCCGTGCTGATTCCCGGTGTCCCGGCCTCGCAACAGGAGGTGCCGCTGGAGGCGGAGGCCTCACACGAGCGGGCACTGACGTGGTTCGTGGACGGTGCCCTGCTGGGGACGGCGCGCGCCGATGAGCGCGTGTGGTGGACGCCGTCCGTGGGCTCCCACGAGATTCTCGTCACCGATGACCGGGGACTGAGCGCGAAGCGGACGTTGGAGGTCCGCATGCGGCCCTGAAACGCAGCGCGGCGCCCCCGGAGTCCAGGAGCGCCGCGCTCAGGTGAGGCTCGCCTCCGCGCTCAGCGCACTTCCCAGCCCCGCGCGCCGCGCTCGTAGCGCTTGCCCGCGCCCAGGTCGCCGTAGAAGAGCAGGTCTTTCACGCCCACCACGGAGCGCCCGTCGAAGAGGCCAATCTCGCCGTTGGCGGGCATCTGGATGCCCAGCTGCGCGGCGTTGAGGCGGACGCGCTGCCCCGGGGCCACCATCAGCTCCGGCAGCACCGCGCCGATGGGGGCACGCACCTGCGTGGGCAAGTGGCCGGGGCTCTGCGCCAGGCTGATGCGCAGCTGCGTCGTCAGCACCATGCCCGCCAGGGAAATGGGCGCCGAGGTGCGGTTGCCCACCTCCACCCAGCCTTCACGCGGGTGGACGGCCTCCAGCACCAGCGTGGGTTGCTGCTGCGCGAGCCGCTCCAGCTCCTTGAAGATGAAGTCGCGGCGCTCGCGCACGTAGCGCTTCAGGTAGGCGCGGCCCGCGGAGAAGCGGCCGTAGTCCATGAAGGGGTCATCACGCATGTGCGGGTCGATGAGCGCGTGCAGTTTGTCGATGTGCGCGTCCATCACCTCGCGGGTGAAGAGCTCGTCCAACGCCTTGTCCAGCCGCGCCTCCAGCCGCTCGCGCAGCACGGGGTTCATCACCACGCGGGTGGCCAGGTTGGAGAACACCGGCAGGTAGCCGGGGTACGAGGCCGTCTCCAGCTTGCGCTGCTCGTACATCTTCGCCACCCATTCGTCGGTGAGGGTGAAGCTGAACAGCGGGTGGCGCATGTTGCTGGTGCTCTGGCTCATGTCCTCCACGCTGATGGGGTGCCACCAGCGCGAGTCCACGTTGTTGAGGTCCCACGGGACGTAGGACCACCTGGCCACCGCGCGGTCGTAGATGAAGTAGCTCTCCGAGTCCTCCACGTAGTTGTTGGACATCAGCGCGTCCATCACCATGGCGCGCAGGTAGTGCTCCAGCTCGAAGCGCTTCTCCATTTCGCTGACGAACTGGGGCTCGGGCGTGTGGTTGATGGCGCCCACCATCTCCCAGAGCTTGTCGTCCGGCTGGGACTCGTTCGTCTTCTTCGCCCAGTCACCCTGGTACGGCACCTTCACCATCTTGAATTCGCAGTCCTTCCAGCCACACCGGTAGATGGTTCCATCCGTGTCGGCGTAGGCGTGCGCCCGCAGGAAGGCCTTGTTCACCTGCTCGATTTCCAGGAACACGCCCTGGTACACGCCGTTGACGTTGAGCCGCACCAGCGTGCCCTTCGACGCGGGGACGCGCATGGCCTCCAACAGGTCGAAGGCAAGCTTCTCCGCCAGCAGCGTCGCGTCCGCGTACTCGGCCACGAGGTTGAGTGACGTCCTCCCCTCGAAACGCACGCCGTCCTCGAAGCTCACGTTCCAGCTCTTCTTCGGGAAGAATCGCGCGGAAGCACCCCGCAGGCGCACCTGCACGCGGTACGTCGTCCCGTTCGCCTTGAAGAGGCCGCCCTGCTCTGGCGTCCAAGGGTCCGCCTCGAACATCCGCATCGTCTCTTCGGGAATGATGAGCTCGTACTGCGGCACCGACGTCTGCACGGGCGGCATCACAAAGGGCCGCTCCGTCTCCGGCACGGGCGGTGGCGGTTCCGGAGGCGGATCCACCGGAGGCGGGTCGACGGGAGGCGGGTCCACCGGTGTCGGCTGCGTCGGCTGCGGCTCCTCCTCGCCAGGGGGCGTTTGCGGATTCTCCACGCCCGGAGGGTCCTGGAGGGACGGTGGCCGCTCCGCCTGGGTTCCATCACAGGCCCACAGGCTCAGCAGCGGCAGGCACAGCAGCAATCGAGAAGGAGTCATCAACCCCGGCGCAAAGCAACGGTTGTGCCCGCCTCCAGGGTCCCTTTTTGGTGGAGAGCGAACGCTTGAGTCGGCACGCAGGCACCCACCGTCGCGTGCAAGGGAAACGGATTACCCAACCTGGCTGCTTGTCCCACCCTGGAGGGAATGGGACGCGAAGGGGCCCCTGGCGGGGCAGGCGGCCGGGCGGAACGGGGCCCCTTTCCCCGCGTGGGCTGTGCACGGGGGGCGGCGGCGGTCCTAGCTTCAAGAGAAGAGGGGGCGCGCCGCGTCAGGGAGAGAGGGCCTCATATGGAATCGTGGAACCAGACGTCGTCAGACACCGTGCGTGTCCACACGCCGCTGGTGGTGAACCGGCGCATCGACGAGCACGTGGAGCGCTGCGTCCGGTACATGGCGGAGAAGGGGGACCGCGCGGAGATGACGCGCTACCTCGCCCGGCTGGAGCGCGAGTGGGACATCAACCGCGCCCTCGCCGTGGGCACGTCGGCCCTGGGCCTGCTGGGCCTGCTGCTGGGCCAGCGGGACGGCGGCCGCTGGTGGAGGCTCACCGCGGTGGCGGGGGGCATGCTGCTCCAGCACAGCGTGTCCGGCTTCAGCCCCCTGTCCGAGCTGCTGCGCGTGCTTGGCGTGCGCACCCGCCGGGAAATCGACCTGGAGAAGTTCGCCATCAAGGCGCTGCGCGGCGACTTCGAGCGCATCCCCATGGAGGGCGGGCCCATGGCCCGCGCCAACGCCGCCCTCGTCGCCGCGCAGTCCTGACGCCGCCTCAGCGGCGCGGCGCGGTGTAGCCGCCTCCCAGGGAGGGCATCAGGGCCGGGGACATGGGCGTCGGCGATGGGCCGACGCTCTTCCCGGTGTTCGCCTGGTCGAAGAAGCCATTGAGGCCGGCGATGCCCAGCGAGAAGTTCGTCACCCAGCCCGGGTCCGGCCGGCCGGCAGCGGCGCCGACGTCGAACGGCCGGGCGAAGTGCAGGCGCAGCAGCAGGGGGCCCAGCGCGAGGTTGAAACCGACGACGCCGTTCACCACGCGGTGGTTCCACAAGTCATCCCGGCCCTCGCCGACGCCGCCCGCGTCGATGGCGGCAATCGCTTCCAGGTCGCTGAGGAAGGCCACCCGGATGATGTCGTTGAGCGGCAGCTGCGCCTCCAGCGTGGAGTAGATGTAGTGCCGGCCGAGCAGCCACTGGATGTCGCCGAAGTTCACGCCGCGCAGCGTGTCGAACGATGACAGGAAGTAGGAGCGCGCGTACCGGCCTCCCAGCGTGGTGCCCAGGCCGCCGCGGATGAAGATGTTGGCGCGGCCGTAGATGGGGAAGTAGCGCTCCGCGTCCACGCGCACGTTGCCGTAGGCCTGGTTGTCGAAGGGCTGCACGCCCACCGTCGTCTCCAGCATGGCCGCGCTGCCCGACAGCGGGCCGGTGGCGTAGTGGTACTTCAGGCTGTCGTAGCCAATCTGCCCGCTCAGCTCCGTCTGGAAGCGGATGGCGCGGTTTCGCGCGTTCCAGGCCGTCAGCAGCTCCCGGTTGGCCGCGTTGCGCTCGGGGAAGAACAGCTCGAACTCCGTGTAGTCGTCCAGGAAGTACCGGGTGCCACCAATGGCCAGGTCACCCTGCACGAACAGGAAGGTGCTCAGCGGGTAGCGCACGCTTCCGAGCGCGCCGAAGAAGCGCTCACCCGACGTGAAGAAGGCATTCTGCGCGCCCTCTTCACCTTCGAAGGTGCGGTCCACGCGGAAGCGCAGGGACTGGAAGATGCCGCCACCCCACGTCATGCGTGACTTGTCGTTGACGTAGAGCAGGTAGCCGTCCGTCAGGTCGAAGCTGCCGTACACCGCCAGGGTGAGCAGGAACTGGTGGTCCTTCATGCGGTCACTGGCCGCCGCGAACAGCTGGCCCACGAAGCCGCCGCCGCCCGCGCCCGCGAAGCCGAAGAAGGGACCGAACTCCAGGTTCTGCCGGGTGAAGGGCTCGTAGTTCTGTGCGTCCGTGAGGGGCCGCACCGCCAGCGGGTTGGGCGGCTCCGGCGGCGGTTCGGCGGGGACGTCCAGCGCCAGCATGCGCGGCGGGCGCAGCACCGCGGGCCGGCGCTCACCGGAGACGTGGAACAGCATCCACAGGCTGCCGTCCGGGCCCGGGCCGGGCTCGAAGACGCCCGTCGTCAGGTCCGTGCGCCGCACGATGCGGCCGTCCTTCGTCAGCTCGTGCAAATCGGAGCTGCTGTTGTTGAAGGCGGTGAAGAAGAGGCGTCCGTCCGCCAGGGCCACCGGGGCCGTGTGGTCCCGCTCCTCGCTGGTGAGGCGCTCCACCTGCCGGGGCGCGTCCGGACGCACGCGGAAGAGGTTGAACTGGCGGTGAGACGTCGCGTCCGACGTGAAGATGACGCCCGAGGGACCCCACGTCACCTCGCGCTCGGAGAACACGTCGTCGGTGAGCTGCAGCGGCGGGGCGTCCGGGCCCGCCTGCAGGTCGATGGCGTAGATGTCCCGCAGACCCGCGTCGTTGATGCCGATGAAGGCCACCCACCGGCCGTCGGGCGAGAAGGCCGGCGAGTACGCCGCGAGCAGCCCGTGCCGGTCGATGCGGTACGCGGTGCGTCCGCCCAGGCTCAGGTCGACCACCAGGCCCACCTCCCGGTCGATGCCGGTCCGGATGGCGTTGCGGCGCACCAGCACGTCCGCGCCTCGTCGCTCCGACTTGTGCGTGTAGTCCTGCACGTAGATGACGTCGCGCCCGGTGATTTCGGCGATGAAGGCCAGCTTGTCGTTCGTCAGCGCGAAGCTGCGTCCGGAGATGGGGTGCAACGACTCCACGCCCGGCACGCCGTCACCCGCGACCTTCACCGTCTTGTCCGGCACGCGCGGATCCATGATGTACAGCCGGCTCTCACCCGTCTCCGGGACGATGGTGCGCAGCCCCAGCACGTTGCCCGACGGGGAGGACGCCATGGCGGTGGTGTAGCCGGGCGCCTTGTCGAGCAGGTCCAGTGCCGGCGCGGACTGCTCGGACGCCAGGTACGTCTTGAAGGCCCGGCGCTTCAGCCAGTTCTCGAACCGCGCGGAGATGCGCTTGGGGTTGTCGCCGGTGAGCCGCTCAAGCAGCTCCTCGAACTTGAGCGACGGTGAATCGCGCGAGCCACCCGCCAGCCTCGGTGACTCCTCCAGCACGCGCTGGATGAAGCCGGCGCCGTACTCCTCTTCGAGGAAGGACACACGGACCTGGCCCACCTTGTAGATCCACAGGTAGCCGTAGGGCCCGGGGGAGAAGAAGTCGAGGAAGGCGTAGCCCTTGAAGAGGTCCGGGTTCACCAGCAGGTCCCGCACCAGCATCTCCGCTTCCGGGTCCATGCCGCGCTTGGCGTAGAACTCGGCGAGGCCCTCGATGAACCACAGCGGAATGGCCTGCAGCGGGTCGCCGAACATCTTGGCCTGCTCGGCCACGGTGCGGACCTTCTGGATGGTGAACTGGTGCGCCAGTTCGTGGGTACTGACCTCCTCGAAGAGGCGGTGGTCACCCAGGTACGGCAGCGTCAGCTTCAGGTCCTCGCCGGTGCTGGTGAGACCGAGCGTGCCCTCGGACACGGCGAAGAGGTTGGTCTGCAGGAACTCCTGGTAGCTGCTGTAGAGGATGTACGGGAACGTCTTGGTGGGAACGTACTTGAACTGATCCACCAGGTACCGGTAGGCCTCCTCGATGAGCGGCGCGGCGCGCTCGGCCACCATGCGCTCACGCTCATAGAAATAGAAGCGCACCCCGCCCGACTTGTCCCCCAGCGACTTCGCGTAGGTGTAGTTGAACCCACCGTCCGCGCCCGCGAACACCGACTGGCCGCCGCCCAGCACCGTCCCGCCGTCGTCATCGGAGTCGCTGGCCATCAGGTAGGTGGCGCCCGCGTCCTGCTCGCCGCCGTCGGTACCACCGGCCGCGAGCGTGCCGCCATCCGCCGTCCCCGCATCGGCCGCGGCCAGGGCACCGCCGTCCTCCGTCCCCCCGTCGGCGGCCGCCAGGCCACTCTCCGGGACGCTCCCGTCTTCACCCGTCGTCAAAGGCGGCACGCCCGCGTCGGTCGCCCCCCCGAGCACCACCGGCGTGCTGCCGGGCAGCCCCGTCTGGGACTGGGGCTCGGACGTGCCTCCCGTGGTCTCCGAGGGCGGACCGGTGGGAGGCGCCTTCGTGTCGCCCTCGTCCGGCGAGGTGGTGGGCGCGCCCGGGTTGGCGCCGCCCGGACTTTCCGGTGGCTGTTCGTGAGCCGTCCGCTCGGGAGGTTCCGCCAGACCCGTGGCCCCCGGTCCGACGAGGATATCCGTGTGTCGCCACTCGAATTCGTAGCTGTTCACCGCCGTTTTCCCGGGTCTTCGGGGCACGACGTAGAACTGGGCAAGCGCGAGCCCCGGGAAGAGCACGACGAGCAGGGCTGCGGCGAGGGGACGGGGGTTCACTGAAGGCACCTCTGTGGGTGGGGTACCGGCGAGACTACACCTGCTAGGGAGGCTGCCTCCCAGCGGTCCAGGTATACAAGCGCCCCGACGATTTCTTTCCGTTTACTTGACGGGCAGTGGGCATCGCCCCCTCGGAGGCCGGGGGAGCGCGCTGTTTCGTTGGGTGCTGGCGCCGGATGATATGCATGGGGGCATGAAACGCCTCCTCGCACTCACCAGCACCCTGGCGCTCGCCACCGCTTGCGGCAATGACAATCCGTCCGTTCCCAAGGCGGAGTGTCAGGTCGAGGCCATCGATTTGTCGGCCTGCCAGCTTTCAAGCCTCTCCGCCGTACAACCCGAGGGCATCTGGAACCTCAATATCAACCTCAACGACCGTTCCGGTGCCGCGGCCGCGATGCGGTTGTCGGGAGGGGGCAGCAACACCCAGATGCTGATGGGCCTCGCCGCCACGGAGCGGCAGAGCACCCCGGAGTCGTTCTTCCTGGCCAGCGAGTTCCAGGGCTCCAACAACGTGACGATGCGCTTCGCCGTCGCCGGGTGTTCCTCGTCCGGGCCCGGGCAGATGTCGGGCATCTTCCGGCGTTGCGCCAATGGCACTGCGGACATGAAGGGCACCTTCGAGGCCATCCGGCTGGGCCGCCGCGCGGGTGAAGCGGAGGCGTCCGGCGTGGAGCTGGTCAGCGAGGTGAAGCTGACCGAAGCCACGGCCACGAACGTCGCGGTGGCCCATGGCCACGCCTACGTGACGGCGGGGGCCAAGGGCCTCATCACCTTCGACCTGAGCGACCCCTCGCAGCCGCGCCAGGTCCGCCAGTACGAGCTGTCCAACGACTACTACACGGACGCGCTGGTGAACGGGAACACGCTCTATGTGGCCAGCCGCCGCAGCGGCATCGCCGTGTTCGACATCACCAACCCGGCGGTACCTGTCCGCCTGCGCTCCGTGCCCGAGTCCGTGGTGGAGGTGAACTCCCTCGCGCTGGACGGAAACGTCCTGTACGCGGCGTCGCCCGCGCCCAACGCGGAGGTGTACGTCTACGACGTCGCCACGCCCGCGGAGCCGAAGCAGCTCAGGCGGTACTTCGTCGAGGGCGCGGAGCCCCTGGCGGGGGAGGTGCCCCTGCACGTCTCGGCGATGGGCGGCCGGCTCTACGTGAGCAACTGGTCCTTCGGAATGACCGTCTCGGACGTCACCACCCCGGCGAGCCCGAAGCTGTTGGGCCGCTTCGCCAACGGCACGTCGGCCGCCACGGCGGTCGGCATGGTGGGAGACCGCGCCTACGCGTTCGACGCGGGCGAGGACTGGGGCGCGCACCTGAGCGTGCTGGACGTGAGCGCGCCGGCCACGGTGGCCCGGACGGGTGAGTTCCGGACGCGCCCGGAGGTGTCCATCCGCTCGGTGGCGTTCGCCGGGACGAAGGTCTACATGGCCTATGGTCAGGATGGCCTGCGCATCGTGGACGTGTCCGTCCCCGGCTCGCCCCAGCAGGTGGGTTACTACAACACCTGGCGGGAGACGGATGCGGGCCACGGCGTCGTGTTCCTCGAAGGACTGAGCAAGGTGCACGTGCCGGGCGACGGATTCGTGTACGCGACGGATTCCTCGCGAGGCCTGCTCATCTTCCGCGAGACGACGGAGTAGGCTGTCTGGATGAGCGACACCCCGACGCGGTCCTGCGGCAGGTGCCAGACGCTTCCTCCCATCGCGGAGGGCGCCGGGCGTCTGTTCCTGTGGAGCCCGGTGGGGCACAGCCAGGGCCGGCTGCTGTCCTTCCTCCGGGAGGCGCGGCACGAGGTCCAGGTGCGTGCCGAAGCCCATTGCGTCGAGGTGTGGGTGCCGGAGGCGGCGCTGTCGCCTCTGGCATCGAACCTGTTGGCCGCGCTCACGCAGGAGGAGGCGCGGGCCACCCGGGCGCTGTTCATGCCGGGGGCGGCGGAGCCCGGGCTGGGTGACTATCCCCGGGTGGGCTCACTCCAGCGGCTCGTCACGCGGACGCGCGCGGGGTGGCTGGTGGATTTGCTCTCCGAGGAGCGGCTCACCACGCACTTCCAGCCCATCGTCCATGCGCAGGACACCCGCTGCATCTTCGCGCACGAGGCGTTGATGCGAGGCCTGGAGCCGGACGGCACGTTGGTGCTGCCCGGACGGATGATGCAGACGGCGCGCGAGGCGGACCTGCTGTTCCAACTGGACCTGGCGGCGCGTACCACGGCCATCCGGCAGGCGGTGAAGCACGGGCTGGACACGCACCTCTTCATCAACTTCACGCCCACGGCCATCTACGACGCCACGGTCTGTCTTCGCTCCACGGTGGAGGCCATCCACGCGGCGGGCATTGCGCCGGAGCGGGTGGTGTTCGAAATCATCGAGACGGACCAGACGGCGGACGCGGAGCATCTGCGCGGCATCGTGGACTTCTACCGCAAGTCGGGTTTCCAGGTGGCGCTGGACGACCTGGGCGCGGGCTTCTCGTCACTGAACCTCATCCACCGGCTGCGTCCCGACATCATCAAGCTGGACATGGAGCTGGTGCGTGACGTCCACCTGGACCCGTACAAGGGCTCCATCGTGGAGAAGCTCCTGGAGATTGCGCGGACACTGGGCATCCGCACGGTGGCGGAGGGCATCGAGACGCACGAGGAGCTGCGCTGGGTCCGCGCGCACGGGGTGGACTTCGTGCAGGGCTACCTCATCGCTCGTCCGCAGAGTCCCCCCGTGGGGGCGACGCCGTCGTTCACGGATTGAGCAGGACGTTGCCGGTGGCCTGCCGCTCGAGGTTGGCGGCGCGGAGGATGCTCAGCTGGATGCCTGCATCCTGGAGGGCGAGCCGGGCATTGTATCCGTCGCGGTTGTTGACGAAGTTACGGGCGAGATTGAGCAGCGCGCGCAGGCGCTCCGCGTGGACGACGACAATGCCCTGGCCGTCCTCCTCCGCGCTGTCACGCAAGTCGACGAAGGCGTTGTCGGCGATGTCGAGCGCATTGATGACGTCCAGCTCACCCTGTTCCAGCGCAGTGTCCGCCGCGAGCATCCACTGTCCGGCGGTCTGAATCTGGGTCAGCCGGTCCTGTCGCGCCTGCTCCACGTCGACCGCGCGGTCGCCGTAGGTGTCCGCCTGGAGCTGGACGGCCTGGTTTCGCACGGTGAGGTCGGCGTCGCGCTCGTTGAGCTGGGTTTCGAGCTGCTTCATCCGCTCATTCAGTTGTTCCATCTGCTGCGCGGGCGTCGGCTGATTCGTGTTCGGCGTTCCTGCGCCGCCAGTGCCCATCGGGTTGTTCACGGGCGCTACGGTGGGCGGCGTGCCAATGGGCTCGGAGCGGCCGATGGGTTCCGAGCGGCCAATGGGCTCGGAGCGGCCGATGGGTTCCGAGCGGCCAATGAAGGCCGGCGTCGCGGGGGCAGGGGAGGGGACTGCGCTGGTCGTGCCTGTGCCACTCACGTCCTGCCCCGTCACACCCGAACCACCCGCACCGCTCGTCGTCCCACCCGTGGTGTCCTGGCCCGTCGAGGTGCCGTCAGCCCCCGTCTGCTGTCCGCTCCCACCCATCGCGGCCTGTTCCTGTTGCAGCGCCTCCAGGGGCGAGGGAACTGGCTCGTAGCGCTGCGTGGCCTCCTCGGCGGCGACCTGCCCCGCCGTCGGCGGTGGCGCGCCGTCGGGCAGGACGGGCGTCAGCACGAAGTCGCGCGGTGACGCATCCTCCGGCGCCTCATAGACGTAGCCCGCCGGGGGCCTCAGCCCTTCAATCTCTTCCGCCGCCTGCTGGTTCGCGTCCTGGAGCGCCGCTGCGGCCGGGTCCCGGATGGAAGGGTCCTCGGGAGGAATCATGACCGGCGCGTTCGGTGACTGGCCGAGGCCCAACCCTGCAGCGATGGCAATCCAAAGGGGCATGGCAGAAATCTGTCCATCCGTCCGCCCTCGGACACCCCAACTGCCTGTACGGCGCCCGACGGGAAGCTCGCAGGGCGGGCAGCCCCGAAACTGCCTGCTCGAGCCCTGAAAACACCCAGGGCCGCGCTCCCGGAAGCAGGGGAGCACGGCCCTTGGGCACCTCAGGACGAGTCGACGGACTCAGAGGCTGATGCGGAGCCCCGCTCCCAGTTGGAACGTCGGCGCGGGTACGGAGAAGGCCGGAATCGGCTGCCCGTCCACGACGAGTCCCTCCGGCACATCAACGGCGAGCCGGAACTCACCGCCGCGCCGTCCGTAGTTCACCGAGCCGTACGCCTCCACCGTGAGATACGTGAGCGCCCGGTGCATCACGTTGAGCCGCGTGGTGAACGAGCGGTCCGACAGGTTGCCCAGCGTGAACAGGTTGAAGGACGTCCGCTCCAGGGGGCCAGGCCGGTCCAGGAAGAGGTACGCGGCGCCGTAATGCCGTCCCAGATAGAGAGGGTTGAAGGCGTCCTTCAGCAGCAGGTACGGATACCCGAACGAGCCGGTGTAGCCCGTGGAGTTGAAGAAGTACTCCACGCCCAGCACGGCCAGGTCGTTCTCCCCATAGGAGAAGCTGTAGGTCGCGCCCGCCGTCATCTGCGGCGTGAGCCCCGAGGGAATGTAGGCCTCCACCTGGACGCCGTTCTGCGCGATGTCCTCGAGCGTCGTTCCTTCCGGAATGCGGTACAGCGGGCGGTCCGTGCCTTCCTTCAGCGCAACCTCGGCGTAGACATCCAGCGGCCCCAGCGGCGTGGACACGTCGAGCCCGAAGCGGGGCTTGCGTCCATTCTGCGCCACCGCGCTGGCGCCCAGCTCCGCGGGCCCCAGCAGGACTTCCGCGCGCAGCGCGCCGCCCAGGCGGCCCAGCCGGTTGACCGGGTCGCTGCCGCCGGCCTGGGACGTGGGGCTTCCGCTCGGGTCGGTGATGGCGCCCACGTCCGTGCCCAGGTCATCCATGACGAGGATGCCGTACACGTTCCAGCCCTTGGACTCCCAGGGCACGTGCACCTTCAACATGGACACGCCCGTGCGCAGGTCCACGAAGGCCAGCGGGTCTCTTCGCTGGGGCGACAGGAAGTCCGTGGGGTTCCAGATCTGCCCGGTGCCCCACTTCACGTGCTGCTTGCCCACGGTGAAGAACACCGTGCGCTCCAGGTCGAAGCGCAGCCACGCCTGGTCCAGCAGCACGCGTGGGTTCGCCGGGGCGTCCGGCGTGCTCCGGGGCGGCATGGCGGGGTCGTAGTTCAAGCGTCCCACGACGAAGCCACGGATCCGGTCGGACGGGCGCGCGTCGAGGTAGCCGTCCACCAGCGTGGGGGCGGAGAAGGACGTCTGGCGGAGCGAGGTGTTTTCGCTGCCCGCCATGAAGCCGCGCAGGTAGAACTGACCGCCAATCTTCAGCGGATCGTCCACCACGTCCTCGGTGTCGAAGGCGCTCCGGGTCGCAGGGCCGTTCAACACGTCCGCGTCCCGGTCCTCGTCAGGCGCGGTCAGCGGCGGCTGCCGCTCCGTGGCGCCACCGGTGGTGCCAGGGGCCACGTCCACCGTCGGCTCCGAGCCGTCACCGCCAAAGAGAGCATCCTCGTCAGGCCGGCCCGAGTCCTCGCCCGTGGGTGCCTCCGCGGGCGTCTTCTCCTGCCCGCCTCCGAAGAGCGCGTCCTCGTCGGGTCGCTCCTCGGACTGGGCCCACGCGGGCGCGCCGGTGAGGGCCGCGGACAGCGCCGCGGCCAGGGTGAGCGTGCGCGGGGTCATCGGCTCTTGCTCTCAAGCCACGCCTTGGTGAAGAGGTTGGCTTCCAGCGGACGCAGGTCCACCGTCTTGACGAGGATGGTGGTGGAGTTGCCCTTCTCGATTTCGTCGTAGATGCGCATCTCCTCCGGCATCCAGACGTCGTCCTTCTTGGACTCGCTGAACATCTTCTTCCAGCGGGGGTAGAGCGCCGTGCGCATTTTCCGGCCGGACAGGGCGTATTGCTCCTGCTTGAGGATGTTGCCGGACGCCTTGTCCACCCAGACCTTGAGGACGGGGTAGGCCACGTCCACGCCGGGCTTGACCTTCAGCGTCAGCAGGTGGGCCGTGTACTTGCCCAGCTTCGCCTCGCCCTCGTAGGACGGGTCATACTCCTCGGCCAGCCGCGACTCGTCGAAGTCCGCGCGGCGGCTGTCAGTGCCGGCGATGCGCTCGCGCTCGGTGCGGCGCTCCCAGCGGCCCACGTTGGGGTCGTAGTTCCAGAGGTTCTTGTCCAGACGCAGGTAGCCCTTGCCCGCCTCCGTTTTGGGCTTGGTGAACAGCATCATCAGCTTGTCGTCCGCATCGCGGCGGTAGACGACCAGCTCGTAGACGAGGTCCGCCTTCCCCTTCTCCTTCTGCTCCATGTACACCATCGCCTTGTAGTCGCCGCCGTTTCGCTGGCGGTCGTCGATGGTGGCCAGGAGCTTCACCTGCTCGGCCTGCTCCATGGCCAGGGCGGCCGGGGCGGACAGCAGCGCCACGGCCAGCGCCGCGGCGGACAGCATGTTCTTGAGGCTCATGGGTTCACCCGATGTGGTGCATCGCCGTCACCGGCTTGAGCCGCGCGGCGAGGAAGGAGGGAATGAGCGAGATGACGGTGGTGCACGCGGTGATGAAGGCCATGGCACCCAGGATGGACGAGGGGTGTACGGCCAGATTCAACGTGTCCGACATGATGAAGACCGCCACCACCTCCGGGACGTGCACCGCCATGGCATTGACGGCCAGGCACAGCACCAATCCCATGCTGGCTCCCGCCAACGTGCCCAGCAGGCCCAGCAGCAGCGCTTCGAAGACGAACATCATCAGTACGCGCGTGCGCTGCATGCCAATGGCGCGCAGGGTGCCAATCTCCCGGGTGCGCTCCCGGATGGCAATCCACAGCGTGTTCATGATGCCCACGCCGATGATGACCATCAGCACGAAGATGAGCACACCGGTGAGGCTGTTGAGCGCGGTGAGCGTCCAGGTGATGAAGGAGATTTCGTCCTCCCAGTTCGTGATGTCCAGCCGCTGACCCGTCCAGGCCTCGCGGTTGACGGTCTCGAACTTCATGAAGAACGCGCGCGGGTCGTGGTCCATCACCGTGTGGCCCGCGTCCGTCAGCGTCTGGCGCAGCCGGGCCTGCACCACCGGCACGTGCTTGATGTCCTTCAGGTAGAGCAGCAGCGCGCCCGCGGTGTCGCTCTTGAACTGGTACAGCGAGCGCAGCGTGTCCGACGGCACGAAGATGCCGAAGTCGCTCAGCATGCCCATGTCGGCCGCGATGGCCACCACGCGCGCGTCCACCGTGTTGCTGGCGCCTCGCAGCGTCTGGGCGGCCAGCGTCACGGACTCGCCCACCTGGACGTTGAGCTTCTTCGCCTGCTTCTCGAAGAGCAGCACCGTGCCGGACTCGGCCAGGCCGTCCAGCGCGCCCGCGCGAATCTGCAGCGCCTGACGGAGGCCAGGCTCGGACTGGATGTCGATGCCGCCCACGCCCACCTGGATGGAGGACGTCTCACTGACGACCTTGAGCCAGCCCCGCCCGCGCTGGACGGCGAAGTCCAGCTCCGGCACGTCCTTGCGGATCTGCTCCAGGATGGCCGGATAGCCCGTGACGACCGGCGCCGCCTGGCCCGCCGTCACCTTGTAGAAGCCGGCCACGTTGACGTGGCCGGTGGACAGCGTGGTGGCGGAGCGGAGCATCGACTCCTTCATGCCCGTGGACAGGCCCATGAGGATGACGAGCAGCGCGGTGACGCTGGCGATGGCGCCGCCCAGCAGCAGGGTGCGCCTGCGGTGGGTGCCGAGGTTGCGGAATGCGATGAGGAAGAGCTGGAGCATGTTCTCACTCGTCCGTCTGCATCGCCTGGAGGGGCGAGACCCGGGTCGCGAGGAACGCGGGATAGAGGGTGGAGATGGCGGAGACGCCCAGGACGATCACGAACGCCGCCACCAGGTTGCTGGCGCTCAGCGTGGGGAACAGCCGGGGGCCGGAGAAGAAGAAGTAGAGCGCTTCGTTGCCCGCGGGGATGCCGGCGTTGTTGAGCAGGGCCATGATGCCGCTGCCCACCAGTGAGCCGGCCGAGCCGAACACGAGCCCCAGCACCAGCGTCTCCACCAGCACCATGCCCAGGATGAAGGAGCGCTGCGCGCCAATGGCCCGCATCGTTCCCACCTCGCGCACGCGCTGCATGGTGGCCATCATCATGGCGTTGTTGATGATGACCAGCGCCACCACGAAGATGATGAAGACGGCGAAGTAGAGCACCAGCTTCCCGAGCAACACGAACTGCCCGATGATGCCCGCCGCCTCCTGCCAGGACACCACGCGCAGCTTCAGGCCCGCATCCTTCGCCGCCTGCCGCAGCTCCACCATCGTCTGCTCCAGCAGCTCCGGGTCCTTGAGCATCACCGCCGCGCTCAGGGCCACGCCTTGCTCGATTTCCTGCTGGGTGTAGACGCGCTGGAGCAGGTTCTCACGCGTGAGCGCCCCCTGGTCGCCGGTGAAGGCGGCCTGGTCATCCACGTCGGTGGACGTGGCCTCCGCCACCAGCTCGTTGTCGCTGGCCTCGCCGAAGAGGGCCTCCTCGGCTTCGTCCCGGCTCAGCGCCGACACGCCGCTCTGCTTCTGGATTTCCGCCAGCTCCGCCTTCTTGTCCGCGGTGAGGTACCCGTACAAGTCCCGGAACGACATCAGGTCCATCAGGCTCAGCGCGCCGGCCATGGCGGACTTCTCCAGGCCCTTGAACTGGTAGGTGCCATAGACCTTCACGTTGGCGCTCTGCATGTAGCCGGTGCGCGTGAAGGCGGTGATGGTGAGCACGTCCCCCATTCGCAGCCGGTAGAGCTCCAGCAGCGGCGCCAGCTCCGAGTAGAACTGGGCGTAGCGGGTGTCGAAGTTGGCGTCGTCGGTGGTGAAGAACTGTGTCAGCAGCTTGTCCAGCGCGGGCTCCTGGCTGCCCAGCAGCTTCTGCAGCCGCTCCACCATCTTCCGCGTCTTGACGGGGTCCAACTGGAAGATGATTTCCCGCGTCTGCGTCTGGTTCTCCTTCACCCAGCGCTGCAGGTCCGGGTCGGTGGCGATGGTCTTCTGGTTGAGCTCCCGCGCCTGCTTGATGTGGTCCAGCCGGAGCGCCGACTTCAGCTTGAGGAACTCTTCGTAGAAGAACTTGGACAGCAGCATGCCTCGCTGCCCGGTGGGCACCGGCTGTCCGTCCACGATCTCCATGCGGTCGAAGGTTCGCTGGAACGCGTCCAGGTCCGTGCCGGCGTAGCGCAGCTCCAGCATGTCCCCGTCCGGAATCTGCGGGGCGATGCGGTTCTCCAACAGCTCCAGCGCGCTGTACGGGGCCTCCTCGAAGGCGTCCCAGAACGCGTCCGTGCGCGCCCGGGCGAGTGCTTCCACCTCCGCGGGGTCCTTCTGGGCGCCGCCCAGCTCCTTCTCGCTCTTGGCCGTCTGGTCGGCCATCAGGTTGACCATCTGCCGCACGTGCCCCTTGACGCTGTCGATGCTCTCCCGCAGCTCGGGCGTCTCACCGGCGTCGTCGCGCTTCTTGTAGAGCGCGCGCAGGTTCGACAGCGTCAGGTCCACCGTGTTGCCGGAGGTGACGATGGCGCCGCTGGTGCCCAGGGGCACCACCGTCTTCACGTTGGGGTGCTTCTCCAGGAATGGCCGGAGTTGGCTGAAGTCGTCCAGCGCGGCCAGGTCCGGCTCTCCGCTCATGCTGCCGTAGAGGGCCAGCGGGTCCTTGGAGTCATCCGAGTAGACCTGGATGTGGCCCGCGACGCTGCCGATGATGCTGCGGCTCATCGCGCTGTCCATGCTGTCCATCAGCGCTCCGCCCACCACCACGAGCAGGGTGCCGAAGAAGATGATGCCGCCGATGAGCAGGTTGATCTTGCTGGAGAACAGGTTGCGGAAGGCCACCTGCAGCAGCAAACGGAGTTGTCCCATGGTCAGTGGCCTCCAGAGGCCATGGCGCGGCTGGCCTCGGCGGCGCTGATGCGGTCCAGGAACTTGCCGTCCGCCAGCCGCACCACCGCGTTGGCGTGGCTCATCACCTTCGCGTCGTGGGTGGAGAAGATGAAGGTGGTGCCCTCCTTCTGGTTGAGCTCCTTCATCAGGTCGATGATGTTCTGGCCCGTCACCGAGTCCAGGTTGGCCGTGGGCTCGTCCGCGAGCACCAACTGGGGCCGCGTGACGAGCGCGCGCGCCACGGCCACGCGCTGGCGCTGGCCTCCGGACAGCTCGTTGGGCCGGTGCTTGGCGTGGTTTGCCAGGCCCACCTGCTCCAAGAGTTGCATCACCCGCTCCCGGCGCTGGGCCTTGTCCAGCTTGCGCTGGAGCAGCAGGGGGAACTCCACGTTCTGGAAGACGCTGAGCACCTGCACCAGGTTGAAGCTCTGGAAGATGAAGCCAATGGTGTTGAGGCGCAGGTTCGTGAGCTGGCGCTCCGTGAGCTGCTTGGTGTCCTGTCCGGCCACCCGGACCACACCGCCGGTGGCGGTGTCTACACACCCGATGAGGTTGAGCAGCGTCGTCTTGCCGCTGCCGGAGGGCCCGGCGATGGAGATGAACTCACCGGCATGGACCTCCAGGTCCACGCCTCGGAGCGCCGGGACCACCACCTTCCCCAGGGTGTAGTCCTTGGTCACGTTCGTGATGGAGACGATGGAGGACTGCGAAGCGGAGGGATTCATGCGGTACGTCCTTTCGAAGTCTTGACGGGGCGTGGGGGACGGGGGGCGTGCGCTGCGCGCCACCGCTCGGCGATGCCTGTAAGCTCAGCCTTGTAGAAATCACAGAAAGCGAATGCTTCTCGCAAGTTACGATTTCCAGCGAGACGCGGAACCGCGAGGGCCTCGGAGCAGAGGCGGGCGAAGGCGCTCAGGGACTCCTCGGCGACGCGCAGCTTGCCTTCCCAGCCCTGTGAATGGATGACGTAGTAGTGCTGCCGGTCCCCTGGAACGCTGACGGGTTCCACCAGGCCCATGTCCGTGCAGGCCCGGAGGTTGGTGGACACCGACGCCGCGCTCACGTTGAGCAGCATGGCGATGCGCTTGTTCGACAGGGGTTTGCCCGCAAGCATCAACAGCGCGTAGATGCGCCCGCCGATGCGCGTGCCACCCCGCCGCTCGAAGTACAGCCCCATCGATTCGATGAAGCGACGTTCGGCGGCTTCCAGTTCCACCATGCCTGTCTCCACACCTCGCCGGCTGGGCGTCGCGGTGCGGAGCGCACGGCAGCCGGGGTGACGGGCAGGCTTTTAGGCGGCGGGGTTTCGTTCAGTCAATACTGAATGAACTGTATGGAGTGGAAGGTGGGGCGAGCCCTCCATGCGCACGTGCCACGGCGCGGGGCCCACAGCCGACTCGCGGCTGCGGGCCCCGAAATCCCCTTCATGGGGTGCAGGTCTGACATGCCCAAAGGTGTGTCATCAGTACGTGTCGGGCGAGGTATTGGAGCCCGTGTCCGGGTTCAGGGTGCTGCTGTCACCCGCGCCACCGGTGCCCTCGTGCTTCTCCACGCCGGAGCCGCCCATGTCCCTGTCCTGGTTGATGGACGAGTCCGGCGTCAGCGTCGGGTCACCCGCGCCGCCCGTTCCCGAGAGGGAGATGCTCTTGGCGACGTTCTTGGTCTCCTTCACCTCGTAGCTGGCGCGAATCTCCTGGCCGGGGCGCAGGTCCTTGGCCTTCTTCAGGGTCGGGTCACTGAATCGGGTGCTGCGGTCAACCTCCAGGGGGACCACCGCGCCGTGCATGTCGACGTAGATCTTGTCGCTCTCCGCCTTCACCACGCGGCCGTTGAGCTCCTTCTGGCCCATGTTGGCCTGCTGGCCCATGGTGCCGGAGCCGCCCTGGCCCGGCTGAGTGGGCGTGGTGGTCTTCTCGCGTTCGATGGTGGTGGTGTCCTGCTGGATTTCGGTCTGCCCCGCCTGGCCCGAGCCACCCTGGGCCGCCGAGGAGTCCTTCGGCTTGTTCTCGTTGTTGTTGGCCAGGGCGGTACCCGTTCCGAGCATGGCGATGGTGGCGAAGACGCCAACGAGCTTCTTCATGGAGGTTCTCCTGTGGTTGTTGTGAGTGGGCGGGGGCGGCGACGTCCCCCGTTGGAGAGAACCTAGGTGCGCTCGTGGAACCGGACAGGGCTTGCTCACCCCCTTGCTGGAGTGGCCGTTCGCTCTCCGGCCGGTGGTTCGGGGGCCGCGCGCGTCCGGGGAAGAGGGGAGCGCCTTGTAGGCAGCGGGGCTTTTCCCGTACCGTCGGGGGCCCAGCGCCCACTGGCCAGCCCGGCCGGTGGCCCGACAGGAGACCGCCTCCGCAATGCCCCCGACCGCCAAGCCGTCCCAGACCGCGCAGGACCTTCCCGCGCCCTCGTTTCCCGCCATCGAGTCACTGCTCGAGGCGGCCTCCGTGGAAGAGGTCCGTGGCTTCTTCGATGGGGTGAAGACGGGCCTCACCGAGCTCAAGGGCCCCAAGGTGGAGCAGGGCAAGAAGGCCCAGGCCGCCATTGGCCGCGCGGAGGAGCTGCTGGAGATGCTGGTGGAGACCCGCGAGCGGCTGGTTGCCGAATCGAAGGGTGGCAAGGGCCGGAAATGACGGTGGTTTTTCCCCGGGAGACTCTTTTTTTCCGGGGTTAGGCAACCGGCGAGGCCCCCCGCCGATAATGCAAGAGAGAGCATCTTGAGCATCGATGATCTCTGACCTTTCCGCTGGAAGCAGCGCCTGGAGGAAGCAATGGCGAAGATCGACAACATGATGGGCCCGAACGTTCGTCTCTCGACCAACGTCACGACGGCGCGGCAGACGCCGGACACCGGTTTCGGCGCGCGGCTTCACAATGGTCTCAACAGCGCCGCCAGCGCCGTGGGCACGGGTGTGGGCGCGATGGCGGGCATGGTCCCTGGCGGGCAGATCGTCTCCGCCGCCGTCTCCTCGATGCACACGTTCTCCTCGACGGGCGGCTCGGGCATGGGCGCGCCGTACGCGGGCGTGATGAACACCGCGGTGGCGGGCAACCTGAGCGGCGCGGTGGCGCCGGCCGGCGGCGGTGTCGTCGCGGGCGGCGGCCTGGGTGGCGCAGTGGCTGGCTCCGGCTCGCCGCTGGGTCTGGGTGCGCAGGGCACCGGCAGCACCACGGACACCGTCAACGGTAACTTCTCGCTGAACAAGATGGCCGAGGAGAACTCCAAGCTCCTGAACCTGCAGGCCGCCATCCAGCAGGAATCGCAGACTTTCACCGCGATCTCGAACGTGATGAAGTCGCGGAACGATACGATCAAGAACTCCATCGGCAACGTCCGCTAACTGCGGGCGTCGTCGCCCTAGGGAGCGTCAATGGCGGACACCTCGGAGATTTCGAACAGCCTCGTCCCACTCGGACGCCAGCAGGCCAGGGTCCTGCTGGAGGCCGGCTACCTGTGGCTCGACATGGGCCACTTCGACAAGGCGAAGGAGATCTTCTCCGGGGCGGCCGCGCTGATGCCCCGGAGCGAGGTGCCCCAGCTGGCGCTGGGCGCCGTGGAGTTCTCGCAGGGCCGTCATGACAAGGCCCTGCAGGCCTACCGCGTCGCGCAGCGCCTGGCCCCGCAGTCCGCGCTCCCGCGGGCGCACGCGGGCGAAGCGCTGCTGTTCATGGGTAAGGTTCCCGAGGCGCTCAAGGAGCTGAAGGCCGCCATGGACCTGGATCCGGACGGGGACGGTGCCCGCCTGGCGCAGTCCCTCATCCAGGCCAAGGAGGCGGGAGTCCTGCCTCCGGCGAAGACGTAGGACGGAGGTCACGGCGATGGCTGTCGGAGGTGTCGGACGAGGCGGTGGAAAGGGCCGCGCGGGTGGCGCGAAGGGCCCTGCCGGCGCGGCTCCGGCGGGTGGCGCCAGCTTTGGTGGCCGGGTGGACCGGACGGAGTCTCTTGTCGGGCCCTCGGGTCTGGTAGGCTCCAGCAATGTCCAGGGCCCCCAGGCCGCGGATCCAGTGGCCTCCCAGGCGGTGGCCATTGCCCGGAAGCTGAAGAACGGGGGCTTCAAGAGCAAGGAAGAGGCGACGCAGGCCCTGGTCGCCGAAGTCCTGAAGGAGAAGCTCCGCATGAAGTCTTCTTCCCTCACCACCAAGATTGCAGACGCGCTCCAGGATGATCCGCGGCTGAATCAGGTCCTCGAGCGGCTGTGGTCTAAGGCCGAGTGAGCGGCGCTTGGCTCTGGGCGACGACAGGCAGGTCATCCTCGAGAAGTACGGCCCCTACGTCCGGTCGCTGGCTGCGACCGTGCGCAAGCAGTTCAATGCCCAGCTGGAGCTGGATGAGCTGCTGGCCTACGGCCAGATAGGCCTTCTGGAGGCCGCCGAGCGGTTCGACCCGAAGGTCGGGGCCAACTTCCTCACCTTCGCGCACTACCGCATCAAGGGCGCCATCTTCGACGGTCTTCGGAAGATGGGCGTGCTGCGCGGTTCGGACGCCCGCAACGCCTTCGTGGGAGAGCGGGCGGCGGCGTATCTGGGAAATCTTTCGGATCGTGAGGCCGGAGCAGGCAACCGCGGGAGCTCATTCGACGATGATGTGAATGACATCTCGGATGCGGTGACGGGGTTGGCGATGGTTTTCGCCAGCAGCATCGAAGGCGCGGACACGGCGGGTTACACCGACGAGTCGCTCCCCGTCGACATCCGGATGGAGCAGGAGCAGCTGAAGACGCGGGTGCGGGCGGCGATCGAGAAGCTCCCGGAGAAGGAGCGCAAGCTCCTGATGGGGTACTACTTCCAGGGCAGGACGCTGGAAGAGGCGGGAGCGGAGATAGGACAGTCGAAGAGCTGGGCGTCGCGGCTGCATGCGCGAGCAATCGACCGGCTCAAGGAACTCTTGAACGAGGAGGAGGAACTTCCTCCTTCTCCGATGGATGCAAGGAGGGTCTCACATGGCGGGTCCGATGGCCGGAGTCTCCGCGGCGCAGGTCGCCCAGCAGAAGCTGCAGGATCAGGGCGCTCAGCAGACGAACAAGCAGGGCGCGTCGAAGTTCGACGGAGTTCTCGCTGACAAGGCGCAGGGTGCCGGTCAGGTGGACGCCGCCCAGCAGGTGAACAAGGCCCAGGCGGCGCAGGCCACCCAGCGCACGGATGCCGTGCGTCAGGTGGAGACCGTCAACAAGACGGAGAAGGCCGCCCTCAACAAGGTACACGGCGCCCAGGAGTCGGTGACGACCAAGGCGGCGGAGCCGGTGACGGCCAAGGCCGAGGCGTCCAAGTCGTCCAAGGCGGGCGACATGATGACGCAGATTGTCGGTGACCTGGAGAAGGGCCAGGTCAACCTGGAGCACATCATCAAGCAGGCCTCCAGCGGCAAGGCGTTCTCCAACGCGGAGTTGCTGTCGCTCCAGGCCTCCATGTACCAGTACACGCAGCAGCTGGACCTGACGAGCAAGGTCGTGGAGAAGGCGACCACCGGCCTGAAGGACGTCGTCAAGACCCAGGTGTAGGCCCAACCCCGGTTCCCCGGCGGCGCGGCCTTGAGAAGGGCGGTCCCTCCCTCTACGAGCGGGAGGGGGCGCCCTTCCGCGTTTTCCGGGGGCCTAGTAAGCTCCGACCCGCCCATGATTCGCCGACCGCACGCGTTTGCCGCCTCGCTTCTTGCCCTTCTCTTCCTGACGGGCTGCCACATCGAACTCCAGCACGCGCTGAGCGAAGCGGACGCCAACGAAATCTACGTCCTGCTCAGCAAGAACGGCATCAACGCCAAGAAGGAAAAGGAAGAAGGCGGCAACGAGGTGCGGTTCATGATCACCGTGCCCAAGGCGGATGCCGCGCAGGCGGCGGAGCTGCTCAAGCTCAATTCGCTGCCGCGGCCGGTGGAGAAGGGCCTGGCCCATTTCGCCAAGGGCAGCATGGTGCCCACCGCGACGGAGGAGCGCGCCATGCTCCTCAAGGCGATGGGCGGCGAGGTCTCCAATGCGCTGAATCAGATCGACGGCGTGCTGGAAGCGCGCGCCATCGTGATGATTCCGGAGAACAACGACCTCACGCAGCCGGAGAACAAGCCGATGCCGTCCGCGTCGGTGTTCATCAAGTACCGCCCGGGCGAGGGTGGCAAGCCGCCCATCGACACCGCCGTGGTGCAGCAGTTCGCGGCCACCGCGGTGCCGGAGCTGAAGGCCAGCGCGGTGACGGTGCTGATGACGCAGGCACTGCCGCCGTCGGCGGAGACGGACTCGGAGAGCCGCCTGCAGGACGTGCTGGGGCTGCGCATGACGGCGGCCAGCGCCAGCCAGTTCAAGGTGATGTTCGCGGGCGCCTTCGCGCTGGTGCTGGCGATGCTGGGCCTGACGGCGTGGACCTTCATGCGCGGCGGCTCCAGCAGCGCCCCGGCCACGCGCTCTGGCGCGCGAGCCCGCGGTCGTCCTCCCGAGGCCTGACGTCATCGCCCCTCACGGTGGGGCTTCCCTCCCTCTCCCAGCGGGCGTCCGTGGGGCCCGCGAGGTGACGTTTGGACTCGTTCTTCACCTCGCTCAACAAGCGCCAGAGCATGCTGCTCCTGACGGCCGTGACGTTCAGCGGCCAGGAGAGCCTCGGCGCCTTGGAGCACCTTCCCGAAGAGGAGGGGGCGCTTCTGCGTCATCGCGCGCAGGAGCTGCTTCAGATTCCGCGCGAGAAGCGCATCCCCGCGCTGGTGCAGGAAATCAAGCGGCTGGTGAAGGACCGCCGTGGTCAGCTCTGGAGCGCCGAACCGGAGCGGTTGGCCGCGCTGCTGCAACGTGAGCGGGGCGCGTTGATGGAAGTGGTGCTGCGCGCGCTGCCGGGCACGCTGGCGGAGGCGGTGCGCGCGCATCTGCCGCCCTCGCGCGTGAAGCTGACTCGCGAAGTCCGCCCGCAGGTCCTGGACATCGTCCGGTGGAAGCTGGAGGAGCTGTTCGCGCGCGAGGTCGCGGGGCAGCAGGCCGCGGGCTTCAAGTTCGCGGACGTGCTTCAGCTTCAGCAGCGGGAGCTGCTCACCATGTGCGACCGGTTGGGCGCGCGGGTGCTGGGGCCGGCGCTGGCGGGCCTTCCGGACGCGGAGCGCGAGGCCATGCTGGAGCAGCTGCCGCCGGACTTGAAGCTGCTGGCCACCAAGGCCGTGGCGGCCAACGCTCCGCGCAAGCTGCCGGAGGAGGATGCCCGGGCGCAGTTGGAGCCGCACGAGGGCCTGACGCGGCCCGCGGTGGCGCTGCGCAGCGCGGGGGCTCAGCGGCTGGCGCGCGCATGCGTGGCGCAGTCTCCGGAGTTCGCCGCGCGCATGCTGGAGAAGTACCGCGGTGAGTTCGGAAGCCTGCTGGCGAAGTGGGTGCGCGAGGAGCGCGTGCGTCCCACCGCGCGAGGCGATGGTGGCCGGACCGACATCGTGATGGACCTGGAGCGGCTGGCCACGCGTGGCCTCATCGAGCGGCCGGTTCGTCTGGCGACACCGCCGCCTCCGCGTCAGTCCGCCGTTCTTCCTCCGCCTCCGGGAGCCCGGAAGGCGGCTGCCGCGGCGGCGCCACCCGAGGCCAAGGCGGCGGCGCCCGCGGCCAAGGCAGCGGCGCCCGCGGCCAAGGCAGCGGCGCCCGCGGCCAAGGCAGCGGCGCCCGCGGCCAAGGCAGCGGCGCCCGGTGGGGCAGCGCCTGCTGGGGCGCCGGCTGCTGGCCGGGAGGTGCCGACGCGACCGCCGGTGCGAGGGCAGGCCCCGGGTGCGGCTCGCCAGGGCGCGGGAGCACCGGTCCGGCGGGACTTCATGGCGGAGCGGGCGGCGCGAAACGCGGGTGTGTTGTCCTCGCGTGAGCCGTCCCGCGTGGCCACGCCCGCGAAGCGACAGGATGGCTCCGCGGTGCAGCGGATGCCGGCCCGGCGTGAGCCCGCGAACGCGGGCGGCGCGGGGGCTCGTCGTGAGGGTGAGGGACCCGATACGCGCCCGCCTCGTGCGGATCCAGAGGGCGCGCGCATCGGTCCGCCGCCTTCTCGGCTGGGGCAGCGCGGTGCACGGCCTCGCCCCCAGGACCCCGACACGCTGTCAGAGCGTGACCGCGCGCGTGCCGCCGAGGGTTCCCGGGTTCATTCGCGCCCGCCGGACGAGCGTTCCCGGGTGGCCGAGGGCTCGCGGGTTCAGGCTGGAGGCCAGGGAGAGCGCTCCCGCGTTCATGCCGGTGCGCAGGACGAACGCTCCCGCGTGGCGGAGGGCTCACGGGTCCACGCCCGACCTGCGGATGAGCGTTCCCGTGTGGCAGAGGGCTCTCGCGTCCATGCCAACGTTCCAGACGAGCGCTCACGTGTGGCCGAAGGCTCCCGCGTCCAATCCGGAGCCCCAGATGAGCGCTCCCGGGTGGCCGAAGGCTCCCGCGTCCAGGCGCGCCCAGCGGATGAGCGCTCCCGCGTCGCGTCCCGGGGGCAGCAGCGTCCGGCGGAGGAGCCTCCCCGGGCCGCTCGGATGAAGTTCGGGGCAGCAGAGCCGGACCGGGAGGACTCGGAGGTCTCCCGGGTGTTCCGCTCGCGCTCGTCCGGTGCCCAGGGGGGCGGCCGGGCCAAGCCCCCCGAGGCGGAGCAGGAGCCGGAGCGTCCCCCCCGGGTGCTGGTGGGGCGGGCCATCACCTCGCCGTCCCTGGCGCCCATGCCCAAGCCCCGGGGTGAGGGCACTTCCGTCCAGCGTCGTCCCCGCTCTCCGTCGGGTACCGACCGTCCTGTGCCTCCGGGTGCAGGGGGACGTGGAACCAAGGGCGGAACGCGCTAGCATCCGGCCCGCAAGGAGCGGCCCATGGCGATCGGCAAGGTGATTCGAGGTGATGGGACGGCGGAGCCGGCGCACGCGCCCGAGCGTCCCGTGCTGCGGCCTCCCCGCGCGGGGGTGATGAACGCCGAGGTCTTCGAGGCCCGTCAGGGCGCGTCGGCCATCCTGGAGGAGGCGCAGCGCGAGAAGGAGCGCATCCTCACGGAGGCGCAGCGCGAGCGCGAGGAGCTCCTCGCCAAGACGCGTGAGCAGGGCCGTCAGGAAGGCCTGGCGCAGGCCACCGAAATCATCCTTCGCGCGAAGATGCAGGCGGGGGAGGTGCTGACCGGCCACGAGCAGGACGTCATCGCGCTGTCGCTCAAGGTGGCGGAGAAGATCATCGGCCGGAGCCTGGAGAAGGACCCGGAGCTGATGGTGGAGCTGTGCGCCGCGGCCATCGAGAACCTGCGCAGCGCTCGCTCCATGATTCTGCGGGTCCACCCGAAGACGGCCGCCGTGCTCCGCGCGAAGAAGCCGGTCCTCATGGAGCTCATCGGCCGCGCGGTGGACCTGGCCATCAAGGAGGACCCCGAGGTGGCCCCCGTGGGCTGCATCGTCCAGACGGAGTTCGGCACGGTGGACGCACAGCTTCCCACGCAACTGGAGATGCTCCAGAACGTCCTGTTGCCGGACACCGCGCGCAAGGAAGGGCCGGCTTGAGCCGGAGCGTCAAGGGACTCGCCCATGGCCATTGACCTCTCGCGGTACTTCGACCTCATCAAGGAAGCCCAGGTCGTGCGCGTGCGCGGCCGCGTCACGGAGCTGACGGGCCTCATCATCAAGGCCAGCGTGCCCAACGTCCGCGTGGGCGAGCTGGTGCTCATCAAGAGCCGCAACCGCGGCGCGGTGAAGGCGGAGGTGGTGGGCTTCCAGGGGGATGAGGTGATGCTCATGCCCCTGGGCGAGCTGCACGGCATCGGTCCGGACAGCGAGGTCATCCCCACCGGCAAGCCGCTGAGCATCAAGTGCGGAGAGGCGCTGCTGGGCCGCGTGCTCAACGGCATCGGCGAGCCCATGGACGGCCACCCGTTGCCGGAGGAGGGCCTCATCGACTGGTCCGTGGACCGCGACTGCCCGGACCCCTTCACCCGCCAGCGCATCGAGCGGCCACTGCCCCTGGGTGTGCGCTGCATCGACGGGCTGCTCACGGTGGGGGAGGGCCAGCGCGTGGGCCTCTTCGCCGGCTCCGGCGTCGGTAAGTCCACGCTGATGGGGCAGATTGCCCGGAACACCAAAGCGGACCTCTGCGTGGTGGCGCTCATCGGCGAGCGTGGCCGCGAAGTCCGTGAGTTCATCGAAGACGCCATGGGCGAGGAGGGCATGAAGCGCTCCGTGCTGGTGTGCGCCACCTCCGACCAGCCCAGCCTCGTGCGTCTGCGCGCGGCCTATGTCGCCACCGCCATCGCCGAATACTTCCGCGAGCGCGGCGGCAACGTGCTCTTCATGCTGGATACGGTGACGCGTCTGGCGCGTGCCCAGCGTGAGATTGGCCTCGCCGTGGGTGAGCCCCCGGCCCGTCAAGGTTACCCGCCGAGCGTGTTCTCCATGCTGCCGCGCATCCTGGAGCGCACGGGCAACTCGGAGAAGGGCAAGTGCACCGCCATCTACACCTGCCTCGTGGCCGGCGGTGACATGGAAGAGCCCATCGCCGACGAGGTCCGCGGTATTCTCGACGGCCACTTCATCCTCAACCGTGCCCTGGGTGAGCGCAACCAGTGGCCCGCGATGGACGTGCTCGCCAGCCTCAGCCGCGTGATGAGCGGCATCGTCTCCAAGGACCACAAGAAGGCGGCGGGACGGCTGCGCGAATTGCTCTCCACGTATGAGAAGCAGCGCGACCTCATCCTCCTGGGGGCCTACCAGTACGGGACGGATCCCCGCACGGATCAGGCCATCGACAAGTACGACGCCATCATCGACTTCCTCAAGCAGGACACCCACTCCAACTCCGGGTTCGAGGAGACGGTGGAGCAGCTGATCGCCCTGTTCGACGAGTAAGGCGCTGGCCAGGGGTGCGCGGCGGGGATTCCGGGTTAGGATGGGGCCAACATGCCCCCGTACCGGTTGCAGGCCCTGCAGGACATGCGCGCCCGGGCCAAGGAAGAGGCGGAGCAGGCCTTTTCCTCCGCCATCAAGGCGCTGGAGAAGGAGAAGGCGGAGCTCCAGCGTCTCATCGACGACCTGGAGCAGCGCAAGCGTGAGCGCAAGGCGAAGGTGGCCGCCTACCTGAAGGAGGTCATGTTCAAGGGGGCCGGCATCAACGGCATGAACATGATGAACCGCTTCGAGGAGCGCCTGAAGGACGAAGAGGCGCAGGTGGCGCTGGAGGTGGAGCGCCAGCGGGAGGCCGTCAAGGTGGCCGAACGGCTGGTGGAGCAGCGCCGGCGGGAGATGGCCGAGGCGGCGAAGGAGCTGAAGGCCATCGAGAAGCACCGAGAGAACTGGCAGAAGCAGGTGAAGTACGAGCGACAGCAGCGTGAGGAACTGAACCAGGAGGAGATTGGCAACGCCTTGTTCCTGGCGCGCCAGCGCAAGTAACCTGCGCCCTCCCCATCCCCCTGGAATGACGTCATGAGCCGAGTTGACGACGATCGCGAAGCAGCGCGCATGGCCGAGCGCCTCCTCCAGGAGAAGAAGCTCGCCGAGGGGCAGGCCAAGAAGCGCCAGGAGGGGGCTTCCGCCTTCCAGCGGCTGATGCAGCAGGCCCAGCAGCCGCCCCCGTCGCCGGGCCCGGCGCCCGCGCAGCCCCAGCAGCTACAGGGCGGTCTGGCGCGCGCCGTCCTCGCGCGGGCCACCCAGCAGGGCAAGACGTTTGGTGAGCGGGTGCAGCAGGAGCAGCAGCCCGCCATGAAGGAACTGGCCCAGCCGCAGGCCCAGGCGCAGGGCCAGGCCGCGGAGGCACGTGGCGGCTCACGCGCGTCGGACGCCCGGGACGCCCGGCGCACCGACGAGAAGCGGACCTCCGAGAGCCGCGAGAAGGACCTGGGCAAGGCGGAGTCCTCCTTGGGGCAGGTCAGCTCCGAGCGGGGCGCCGCCATTCGGGCGGATGCCGACGCGGGCGGCGGCAAGGGCAGTGGCGGTGGCAAGGACAAGAAGGAAGGCGGGTCGGAGTCCATCGCCCCCGGCTTCCGCTTCAACCCCGCGCTGATGGCGCCGGTGCCCGTGGCCAAGCCCAAGGACACCGCGGGCTCGGAGCGCCTGCGGGCCCTGGCCACCGAGATTGCGCAGAAGATTGTCGACCGCGTCCGCGTGGGCACCAACGCCGCGGGCAACGCGGAGTTCCAGATCGACTTGCGGGGCGACGTGCTCAGTGGCCTGTCCATCAAGGTCAGCGCCCGGAACGGGAAGATTTCGGCCACCTTCAGCGGCAGCAACCGCGAGGTGCTCAAGCAGCTCGAAGGGGCCAGCGAGGGACTGCGGTCCGCGCTCAGTGGCCGTGGGCTCCGGCTTGAAGACGTACGCTTCGAGGCGAAGGCATGAGTCTCGAGTCCGAGGATGAAGGACCGGGCGTCCACGAGCGCACGATGCTGGTGGACCTGCGCCAGCTCCGGCCTTCGCGCCAGGAGCCTCCGCAGGAGTCCCCTGCCTCGCAGGAGCCACCCGCCAGGCAGGAGCCACCCGCCAGCCAGGAGCGGCGCTGGCGGCCCTTCGCTTTCCGGAACCTGGAGAAGGTCTCCCGGGCGCAGGGGCTGCTCGCGGAGCGCTTGCGGTGGCTGACGCCCGCGGACGGCACGGCGGTGGCCGTGGCGGCTCGGCTCAAGGAGCTGTTCGACGCGGAGGTGCGCCTGACGGTGGAGTCCGTCCAGGTGCGGCCCATGGCGGAGCTGCGGCGCTTCCTGGGCGACCCCACCTTCCTGGCGGTGCTCGCGCCCGGGGCGCTCCAGGGCCGGGCGGTGCTGGAAGTGGAGCTCGCGCTGGCGCACGTGGCGGTGGACCTGCTGCTGGGCGGCGCCGGTGAGACGGTGGGCCTGCGGCCGCTGACGGACATCGAGGAGGGCGTGATGGCCTACGTCGTCCTCGAGGGACTCAAACTGCTGGTGCCGGGGCTGCAGGCGGCGGTGCCGCGCCCCCGGTTGGACGGCGTGGCGCGGGGCGTGGACGAGGTCTCCGCGCGGCTGGGGGATGATGGCCCCATGCTGGCGGTCCACCTGCACGCGACGCTGGGACCGCACAGCGGCATGGTGCGGCTGGTGGTGCCCGCGGCGGTGCTGGACGCGGCCGAGCCGGCGGTGGAGAGCACGCAGCGGCGGGCCCGGGGGAAGGCGGACCTGGAGGCCTTCGCGAGCCGCCTGTCGGCGGTGCGCAGCTGGCTGCGCGCGGAGATTGGCTCGGCGGAGATTTCCGGCCAGGACCTGGCGAGCCTGCGGGTGAAGGACGTGCTGCTGTTGGATACGCTGTCGGCGCGCCCGGACAAGGGCGAGCCGGGCACCGCGCGGCTGCGGGTGGGGAAGGGGACGGCGGGGTGGGCCGAGGCGGAGGTGTTCGTCGGCGAGGACGGGCGCTACCAGGCGCGCATCTCCGACTTCGTTCAGGGAGAGCCGGGCCACCCGGGCTCCGCGGACGGGGCGAGCGCGGAGCCTGCGGATGAAGAAGAGGACTTCACGAACCCGGAGTTGGACGTGCCTCCGGAACTGGAAGGGGCGGCCTTGGACGATGTGAGCAAGCCGGACGGAAGCGACCTGCTCGGAGACGTGCCCCTGCAGATTGCGGTGGAGCTGGCGCGCGTGCCTGTCACCGCGCAGCAGGTGGTGGGGCTGCGCACCGGTCAGGTCCTCGAGCTGAACCGGGGGCCGGGAGAGCCGGTGGAGCTGTCCGTCAACGGCAAGGTGGTGGCCCGGGGTGAGCTGGTGGAGTTGGAAGGCCAGCTCGGCGTGCGCATCATCACCCTGGCGAGCTGAGTCCCAGTCGGGGCAGGGCAGGCGAGCAGGAGCGGCCGGCCGGGCGTGGGCCCGTGGCGGTCCTCCGGCCGATGCACTAGCCTCGCGCCCAGCCATGGCAGTCCTCCGTCCCCCCCTCATGCGCCTGTTGCTTGGTGCCGCGCTGGTGTTCGCGCCGCCCGCCGCCATGGCCCAGGCTCCGTCCACGTCCGCGCCAGCCGCACCCACCGTGAATCCGGTGGTGCCCCCCGCGGCACTGGCCCAGCCTCCGGCACCAGCGGTTGCTTCGCCCGCGACGCCAGCACCGGCCGCGGAGAAGGCGGACCCCAAGGCCGACGTCGAGTTGCTGGAAGCGGACCGGGCCCTTGAAGCGGAGCTGTCTGCTCGCGAGTCCGCGAAGGCGGCCCGGAGCGGCGCGGGCGGGGACGCCCTGTCGGAGTCCGAGGAAACGGACAGCCTGGGCTGGACGCTGGTGCGCACGCTGCTCGTGCTGGGCGTGGTGGTGGCGTCCATCTACCTCACGCTGAACGTGGGCCTGCGCAAGCTGATGGGGCTCCAGGGGGCGGCTGCGGGCCGTCAGCCCCTGGTCTCCGTGGTGGAGCGGCTGCCCCTGGACCAGCGCCGCAGCCTGTTCGTGGTGAAGGCCGCGGACGAATACCTGCTGTTGGGCGGCGGCGAGGGCGGCTTGCAACTGTTGTCGAAGCTGGATGTGGAGGCGGTGGAGCGCATCCGCGCGCAGCGCCTGCAGACGAATGCAGTTCCACTGAGCCCATTCCTCCAGAAGCTCCTCTCCCGCCGCAGTGGTGGCCCGCCTTCCCAGCCCCCCGGCTCCTGACGACCGTGCCCGTGAACCTCCCTTCCTCCGCCCGTTCCCGTCTCCCGCGCGTCCCGCCCTGGCTGTTCGCGGCGGTGGTCGCCGTTCATCCGTTCGCCGCGCTCGCTCAGAAGCGCGGGGGCGCGGCCATCCCCGACTCGGTGGTCAACGAGGCCGTCAACAGCGACTCGTTCGCCTCGCGCCCGCTCATCCTCATCCTGGCGCTCGCGGCCATGGGCCTGGTGCCCTTCGCGTTGATGATGGCGACCAGCTTCGTGAAGATTTCGGTGGTGCTCTCCATCGTCCGCTCGGCGCTGGGCACGCAGCAGATTCCGCCCACCCAGGTCATCACCGGCCTGGCCATCATCCTCACCGTCTACATCATGGCCCCGGTGGGCCAGCAGATGTACCGCGCGGCCGGCCTGGACATCTGGGCCAAGGGCCCCGGCGTGTTCTCCTCGGAGACGGTGGGCTCGATGCTGGGCGCCGCCAACAAGTCCAAGGAGCCGCTGCGCGAGTGGCTCATCAAGAAGGTCACCACCAAGGACCGGGCGCTCTTCTTCAACCTCGCCAAGAAGATGCGCAAGGGCGAGGACCGCGACGCCGTGGAGAGCAATGACTTCATGGTCATCATCCCGGCGTTCGTGGTGTCCGAACTCAAGGAGGCCTTCCAGATAGGCTTCCTCTTGTTCGTGCCGTTCATCGTCATCGACATGGTGGTGGCCAACATCCTGCTGGCGCTCGGCATGCACATGTTGTCGCCGACCACCATCTCCATGCCGTTCAAGCTGCTGCTGTTCGTGCTCGTGGATGGCTGGTATCTCATCGCCAAGGGCCTGGTCGTCGGCTACCTGTAGGGAAAGGGCTCCATGAATCAGCTCACGTTCATCACTCAGGAGGCCCTGTTCCTGGTGCTCGTCGCGTCGGCGCCGCCGGTGCTGATGAGCCTGTTGGTGGGGTTCATCATCTCCCTGTTCCAGGCCACCACGCAGATCCAGGAGCAGACGCTCACCTTCGCGCCGAAGGTCGTCGCCGTGTTCGGCGTCCTCGCGTTGGCCGGTCCCTGGATTGGAAGCCAGTTGGTGCGCTTCACGTTCCACGTCTTCGACAGGTTCCCCGCGCTCATCAAATGAACGTCGCGGACCTCGTCGCAGAGCTGGGCACCCGGGCCAACGTCTCGGCCGTCATCTTCACGGTGGCGCTGGTGATGTGCCGGGTGATGCCCGTGCTCATCTTCAGCCCCTTCCTGGGCGGCGAGGTGGTCCCCACCGAGCTGAAGATGGGCGTCGGGCTGACGCTCTCCATCGTCCTCTATCCGCTCATCGCGGGCTCGGTGACGTCCATCCCCCTGAGCGCCCTGCCGTACATCGCGCTGATGGCGAAGGAGGTGTTCGTCGGCTTCACCATCGCCTTCGTCGTCAACACGCTGTTCGAAGCGGCGCGCGTGGCCGGCAACCTGGTGGACACCATGTCCGGCAGCAACAACGCGCAGCTGTACGTGCCCCAGCTCGGGCAGCAGGTGACGTTGTTCTCCAGCTTCAAGGTGCAGCTGGCGGTGGTGCTGTTCCTCACGCTGAACGGGCACCACCTGGTCATCGAGGCGCTGGCGGACAGCCTGGTGGCGGTGCCGCTGGACGGCTTCCCGCGCTTCCACGACGGGCCGTGGCCCTTCTTCGACCTGATGATTCGCGTGTTCGCGGACCTGCTCAAGGTGAGCCTGTCGCTGGCCGCTCCGGCGATGCTGGCGACCTTCCTCACCGACGTGGCGCTGGGCGCCATCAACCGCGTGGCGCCGCAAATCCAGGTGTTCTTCATCTCCATGTCCGTCAAGCCCCTGGTGAGCGTGCTGCTCGTCTTCCTGGTGCTCGGCGCCTTGATGGACCGCATGCAGGGGGAGATGGTCATCATGCTGCGGACCCTCAACCAAGCCCTGCGGCTCTTGTCCTGAGCCTCTTCATCCGGGACGCGCCATGTCGGACGAGAGCGGCGAAAAAACAGAAGAGCCATCCCAGAAGAAGCTGGATGACTCACGCAAGAAGGGGCAGGTCTGGAAGAGCAAGGACCTCAGCGGCGTGGGTGTGCTCGTGGTGGGGCTGGCTGCCGTCAAAGGCAGCTGGGACATGCTGGAGACGGAGCTGACGTCGCTCTTCCTGTTCTCCTTCGACCACCTGACGAACCCGGTGGACCTGTCGGTCGCCACCGGGCAGCTGCTCTACCTGGGCGTGCGAGCGGTGGTGCTGGTGTCGTTGCCGGTGCTGGCGGGCGGGGCCATTGTCGGCGGACTGTTGGAGTACCTCCAGGTGGGGACGCTCTTCACCATGGATCCGCTGATGCCCAAGATGGAGAAGCTCAACCCCATCCAGGGCATGAAGAACCTGTTCAACAAGAAGGCGATTGTTGAACTGCTGAAGAACCTCATCAAAATCTCCGTCACCGCCTACGTCGTCTACGGCGTGGTGCGCGACTCCATGCCCATGGTGGTCGAAACGTTGCGGCAGGACACTCGCGGCATCATGGCCATCATGGGAGAGCTGGTGACGCGCGTCGCCACGCGGGTGGCGCTCCTCTTCGTCCTCTTCGGCGTCTTCGACGTCTGGTGGCAGCGCAAGTCCTTCATGAAGGACATGATGATGACGAAGGAGGAGGTGAAGAAGGAGTACAAGCAGAGCGAGGGCGACCCGCACCACAAGGCCAAGCGCAAGGAGCTGCACCAGGAAATCATGGAGGGTGCGCAGATGGAGGCCGTGCGTGACGCCGACGTCATCGTCACCAACCCGGACCACGTGGCGGTGGCTCTCAAGTACGACCGGGAGAAGGACGGCGCGCCGCGCGTGCTGGCCCGGGGTATCGACTTCAAGGCCGAGCGCATCAAGGCCATTGCCCGCGAGCAGGACGTGCCCACGCTGCGCAACGTGCCCCTGGCCCACGCCCTGCTGCGGGTGGAGGTGGGGCACGAAGTCCCGGAGGAGCTGTACGACGCGGTCGCCGAGGTCCTCAACTTCGTCTACGGCTTGAAGTCCGGCCAGCCGGTCCCCGAGGGCCGCGCGTGAGCGGGCCGGGTGTGGCTATCATGCAGGGACAGCGGGGCCTCCCATGAGTGACGACGCCGAAATCGCCATCGCGTTGAAGTACGACAAGGAGAAGGACGGCGCGCCGCGCGTGGTGGCCAAGGGCATGCGGCTCAAGGCGGAGAAGATTCGCGAGATTGCCCGCGAGCACAACATCCCCCTCATGCGGAACGTGAACCTGGCCAATGCCCTCTACCGGGTGGAGGTGGGCCAGGAGGTCCCCGAGGAGCTGTATGACGCCGTGGCCGAGGTCCTGAACTTCGTCTACGAGCTGCAACGGGAGCAGGCGGCCGCGGCCGCCAGGCGCTAGGGGGGCTGGACGTCCCCCACCCATCTGGAGTGAGGTTCGGTATCACGATGGCCAGAATCAACAATCCGCCTCCGAATACGTCCCTGTGGCCCTGGGGCGGTCCCCGCAGCGTCCGCGAGCGGCTCGTCGACCCGGCGCAGGTCGACCGGAAGAAGCTCCGCAAGACGGGCAACCCGAAGAACCCGGCGCTCGCGTCCGCGGCGCTGCTGGACTTCATCGGGCCGGCGCACTCCTCGGAGGAGCTCCGCCTGCCGCTGCCGCCGCACCCCGGCGGGCATGAGGCGGACCTGGAGAGATTCAGCGACCGGCCCCACCTGTCCAGCGTGGCGGGCCGGGGGCACGAGGACCAGCGCCGGATGCTGGAGCGGGGCCTGGGCAAGGTGAAGGCGGCCCCGGACCGGTTGGAGCGGCTCAAGGCGCTGCTGCACCGCGAATCCGCCATGCTCTCCCTGGTGGATCAGGTGAACGAGGAGACGAAGGAGATCATCCGCCGCATGTGGGACGCGCAGAAGGACGAGGGCTACTAGCGTCATGGCGGTCCTGGACCCGGATGATCCGAAGGACGAGGCGAAGCTGGACACGCTTCTGCAGCGCTGGGCGGATGGCAAGGCCACGCTGCGGGACGTGCGTGGCTACTCGGACGAAGAGCTCTACGCCATCGCCAAGACGGCCTACTACTTCTTCTATCAAGGCCGGGTGAGCGAGGCGCGCACGCTCTTCCAGGGCCTGTATGCCGTCAACCCGACGGATGCCTACTTCGCCAAGGCCCTGGGCGTGGTGGAGATGGCGGCTGGGAACGGGCAGGGGGCGCTGGCGGCCTTCGACGTAGCCGCCAAGCTGACGCCGCATGATCCGTCCGTCTACGTGGGGCGCGCGGAAGTGAAGCTGGCCATGGGCCAGAAGCCCCAGGCGCTGGAGGATCTGCGCCGGGCGGCGGCGATGCAGCCGGGGGATGACCCCGTGGTGCGCAAGGCGGCGGCCATGATCTCCGCCCTGAGCCGCCGCTGAGGGCCGCATTTCACATCCGGAATCGACTGTTCTTCCGGGGAGTCTGGTAGGCTGCCCGACGCTCAATTCTTCGTCGTCAGGGAGGTCGTTGACATGTCGAACCCGAATCCTGATCCGCGCGTTCCCGCCCAGATGCCTCCGGAGGCCCCGCCCGAACTGGTCGCCAAGCGCGAGCGTCTCGTCACCGAGCTGGAGAACCAGGCGAAGTCCGCGACGGGTACGCTGCAGCAGGTGATGCGGAAGATGTCCTCGCTGCTGGGCAACACCAAGCCCGGTGCTTCGCTGAGCTTCCAGCTCTACCAGGACGTGAAGGACGCCTTTACCCGGCACCTGAACGAGGCGACGAAGACGCCGGCCCTGGCCACCATGCCGCCCGTGCTGGTGGAGTCCGTGGAGTGGATGCAGGCGTACCTGAACGCCCGTGGCTTCTCCACCGACGAAGCCGCTGCCTCCGCGCCCGCCGCCACGGCGGCTCCGGCCGCCGCGCCCAAGGCCCCCGCCGGGCCGGGTGGTGCGAAGGACGCCTTTGAGACGAGCAGCAAGAAGCACGCCTCGTTGACGGGTGACGTGCCGCCTCCGCCGGCCGCGCCGCCGGACGTCAAGGCCGAGCAGAAGGACCTGGAGTCCTTCAAGGCCTGGATGAAGAACCCCAGCCTGGGCAAGCTCAAGGGCTAGTCTCACCGCGTCGGCGCCTGGCCCTTGGGGACGCAACTTGGGGCCTGGCGCCGACGATAACTCCCTCGAGACGTTCTTTTCTTCCGAGGAGATTTCCCCGTGACCACCAAGATTGCGAACAACGCGTCCGCGACGACGCGCAAGTCGACGACGACGACCCCCGAGGCCCAGAAGCAGGCGTGGGAGGGCGTGCTGAACTCCGCCGTGGACCGGATGAACGAGCCGGAGATCAAGGGCAGCCTCCAGTACCTGGGCGAAGGCCGGATCAACACGGTGAAGGAGAAGGTCCAGGGCGAGATGGAGGCCTTCGTCAAGAGCAACCCGAACGCCTCCGCCGACGACGTCAAGTCGCACGCCGAGTCGACGACGAAGAAGCACGAGACGAACGCGATGTTCCAGAAGATGCGGGACGACAACTTCTTCGGGAAGCTGATGAGCCGTCGCAAGGAGCTCCTCAAGGACATGTGGGGCGAGTAGCTCGACTGCGAGCGGCCCCGCCGCACGCCTGTCCTTGAAGCCGCCGCCCGGGTCTCTGACCGGGGCGGCGGTTTTGCTTTGCGGGGTGCTGGGGAAGGGGAGTGGGCGGCGCGGCGAGTCGCTCAAGCCCGCAAAAGCAAGGAGCCGGCATCCCGTGAGGGAAGCCGGCTCCGAGAGTCGCGTTACAGCGGCAGGATTAGATCTTGCCGATGACGGACATCGCGATCTCGTTGAGCTTCTTCATCAGGTTGGCCACGAAGGCGGTGGCCTCCTGCTGCTTCTGGAGCATCAGCTGCGCCTCGGCGCGCTCACGGTCCGGACCCGTCAGACCGGAGAGGGACTTCTGCTCGAGGGCGGAGAGACCCTGGCTGGCTCCGAGGGCCTTCGTGGCGGCGGCGGCGGCGGTGGTGGCGGTGGTCATGGCGTTCTCCAGAAAGTTTGGGAAGCGGGTGGTTTGCGGCGGCGCTGCTTACAAAAGGATTATGGGAGAAAGGGGTCCGGAAGTTTCCTCGGGATTTTCTGATTCTTTTTCCCGCCCTGGCAAGAGGTGCCCCCGCCCCGCGTGATCGGCTCGTGCCTCCTTTTAAGAAAAGCGACGCACCGAGGCGAAACTCCCAGCGCGGAACACCGAAAATCACGGTGAAGCAGCATCGAACATTTCCCCCTCCTTAGGGAGCACCGAATATGTCGAACGGCATCGGCGGAGTTGGCGGTAACCGGCAGCTCACCACGACGCAGGGCGTGGGTAACGTCAACACCTCGACGATCGCGCGCAACGCGCAGCTCATCGAGTCGACGCTGAATCTGGTCGAAAAGGCCGTTGACCTGGCGGGCAAGGCGGTGAGCGTCGCCGGCAAGGCCGTGGATCAGATGTCCCAGGCCGCGGCCTCCACGAAGCAGGCGGGCGCGACGGGCACCAACGCCGCCTTCCCCGCCGAGCGTCCCAACCCCCTGGACGCGGTGCGTGAGGCGAACTCCCTGAAGGTGGAAGAGGGCACCGGGAAGATCACCACCCCGGGCGGCTACACCATCGAGCAGCTGGGCCAGTTCGAGTGGCGCGTAACGGGGCCGGACGGCAACAACACCCGCGTCTGGGGTGATCCGCACGTCGACGAGAGCGACGGCGGCAAGTTCGACTTCAAGCGCGACACCTCCTTCGTCCTGGGTGACGGCACCCGCATCAACTGCTCCTGCAAGCCCTGGGGCAACGGCATGACGGTGACGGGCCAGCTGGACGTCGTCTACGGCGACAGCCACGTGCGCGTGACGGACATCGACAAGGGCAAGGGCAAGGTCGGCCAGGTCACCAACAAGGGCATGGACGAGGTCGTCCGCTTCCACTCGAACCAGTCCGCGGACGTCTTCCACATGGGGCAGAACGCTGCCGACTGGACGTTCCATGGCAAGGAGATTGTCGGCCACGAGAACGGCGGCGACGTGCACAAGGTGGGCGAGGCCGTCATCACCGAGCCGCGCACCATGGCCTTCAACTACTCGGCGGCGGCGGATGCCCCCGCGGCGGGTGAGGTGGCCCAGAACTGGGACATGAACACCAACCTGCCCCAGGCGAAGCCGCTGCCCTGGGACATGAGCAGTGGCAAGCCCGAGCTGAACAAGCTGAACGAGACGTTCGATTCCATCAGCAAGGTGTTCGACCAGCTCAAGAACACCAACGCGAACGGCTTCAACCCGTTCCGCAAGGCGGACGACCTCTTCGGCGCCTACGACAAGAACCAGCACAAGTCCGGGCTGACCCAGTCCTTCAAGGCGCTGGGTGACATGTTCGGGACGCTGGAGAAGCTGTCCAAGCTGAATGATATGGTCCGCTTCCGCGGTCCCCAGTCGTTCTAGCCGCTGGACGTACTTCATCAGGCCAGGTGGGGGACTGCCTGGCCCTTCTCGAGGTTGTCGTGAGCGACTCGGCCCCCAGGGGTGAAAAAGAGAAGGTCGTCGTCCCGGAGACACTCGCCGAGGCGGTGATCCGCGGCGAAATCACCCTGGGGCAGTTCCTCAACCTCTCCAACACGCAGCTCTACGCCTGGGCGGAAAAGGCCTATCAACTCCTCCAGGCGGGTAGCTCGCAGCAGGCCCTGCAGATTTTCCAGGGCCTCGTGGCCGCCTCGCCCACCGACGCCGTCTTCCACGCGCAGCTCGGGGCGACCCTCATGACGCTGGAGCGCTTCGACGAGGCGTTCGACGCCTTCCGGCTGGCGCTCCAGTTCAACGACGGCCACGTGGACGCGCTGGTCGGCCGGGGTGAAATCCAGCTGCGCCGGGGCAATGTCCCCGAGGCGCTCGCGGACCTCAGCAAGGCCATCCAACTGGACCCGGGCCTCAAGCGCCGTGCCACGCAGCGCGCCCACGCGACGCTGCGCACCCTCAAGCAGCAGGCCGACCAGGTGAAGAAGTCCCGGTAGGCCCTCGGGGGCATGCCCCCTCCCGTCGCAACACACACGGCCCGGGCCGCGCGAGTCGTCGCGCAGTCCGGGCTTCGTCGTTTCCGGGCGGGGAGGGGATTGGGTGGTGCTGGGGCCCGTTCAAGCCCGCAAAAGCAAGGAGCCGGCATCCCGTGAGGGAAGCCGGCTCCGAGAGTCGCGTTACAGCGGCAGGATTAGATCTTGCCGATGACGGACATCGCGATCTCGTTGAGCTTCTTCATCAGGTTGGCCACGAAGGCGGTGGCCTCCTGCTGCTTCTGGAGCATCAGCTGCGCCTCGGCGCGCTCACGGTCCGGACCCGTCAGACCGGAGAGGGACTTCTGCTCGAGGGCGGAGAGACCCTGGCTGGCTCCGAGGGCCTTCGTGGCGGCGGCGGCGGCGGTGGTGGCGGTGGTCATGGCGTTCTCCAGAAAGTTTGGGAAGCGGGTGGTTTGCGGCGGCGCTGCTTACAAAAGGATTATGGGGGAAAGGGGTCCGGAAGTTTCCTCCCCATTTTCTGATCCATTTTTTCGCGCCGGCGGCGGGAATATCGCTTCCGAAGCGGCGCACCGTTTTGGTGGAAAAGCCGATAACAGTCTAAGCTCCCGGCGCCCGGAACCGCTTGCCCTACCGGCTCCGGGGCCGTCCTCCCGCCCTCGTGAGGGATGTGTGCAGATGACGACTGAATCCAAGGCAACGGTGACCAACGACGACGTGAAGCCCCTGTCTGGCCCGGAGATGCTCGAACGGGCCACGGAAGGCTTCAACCTCTTCCAGGACGGCCGCTTCCGTGAGTCGCTGACCTTGTTCCAGTCCCTGGCGTCCATGGACCCCACCGAGGCCTACTTCCAGACGGCGCTGGGCGCCTGCCACCTGGCGCTGGAAGACCTGGACCTGGCTGAGTCCTACTTCAACCGCGCCATTGAACTGGACCCCACGGACCTCACGCCCTTCGTCAACCGCGGGGAAGTCCACCTGCGGCTCGGCAAGGTCCACGAGGCGGCTCGGGACTTCAATCACGCGGTGGGTCTGGACCCCGAAGGACAGGATCCGCTCAGCGCCCGCGCTCGGATGCTGGCCGCCGCGGCGCTGGAGAGCGCCGAGGAGTCGCCGTCCTCCGACGGCGCGGCGTAGGCGCGGGCGGGGCCGCTCGAAGGCCCCGGCCCGCCTTCCCTGGCCCTTGGGCTCAGGGGAACTTCAGCTCCACGTCCAGGCGGTACAACCCCTCCATGACGGGCTGGAAGTCGGCCGTCACGGATTCAGCGTAGGTGCCCTGGTCCTGCACGCGGACCTGCAGCGGCCGGACGGCCTGTCCTGGCGGCGCATAACGGCCCGTCACCGTGTAGCGTCCCAACGGGAGGTCCGGGAAGCCGAAGCCGTCCGGCGTGTTGGTGCCCCGGGCCGTCACCGGCGTCCCGGTGCTGCCGTCCACCAGCGAGCCCACCGGGGTGAGCGTCAGCTCCACGTGCTCGCGCTGCAGGGCTTGATCCGGGTCGGCCGGATCCACGTAGTCCGTCAGGTTGAAGTAGACGCCGCTGCCGTAGGCGCCGCCCTCGGGCTTCGCGCCGGTCAGCTTCCAGCTGAAGTCCCGGACGGCGCCCTCGTTGCCCGCGAAGGGGGTGGCGCTGCTGGGGTGCAGCTCGAAGGTGTAGCTGCGGCCGTTGAAGTCGCGCTTGAGCCGCGCGCTGGCGTTCCAGGTGGTCGCCGCCTGGCCCAGCTCCAGCCGGTACGTGCCGTCCGCGCCCGTCACGCCCACCACATTGGAGTTGTAGAGGACCTGGTTGTCGGCCACCACCTCCACCCCGGCCAGGGGCTTGCCCGCGGTGTCCGTGGCCTTGCCCTTGACGACGTTCTTCTCCCTGTCGACAGAGGGGCCAGGGCCGCCGGTGCCGCCGTCCGAGCAGGCCGAACAGGCCAGGGACGCACCCAGCAACATCAGCGGAAGACCCCTGCCCAAGGCATTCTTCAATCGCATCGTGTTCTCCCAGGTTTCGTGTGGCCTGCCCCGGCCCTCCAGGACGGCAGGGCACGACAGGGGGGATGAACCCGCGTGACGGGGCGCGGTGCAAGAACGAATGTCCACTTCGGTTGACTGCCCGGCTGCTTCCGCACGAGGGAGAACGGCGGGTTTCGCCGTGGGGGAGGGGGCCCATCGCGACGCCCCCCCTGACAGAAGGTACCCGGGTTGTCCTAGGATGCCTGACCGCTGATGGCTGCCACCAATCCGAACAGCTTCCTCTCCAAGTACTCCGACATCGTCCTCGCCGTGGTGGTCGTGGCCATCGTCGGGATGATGATCGTCCCGCTGCCCACGCTGCTGCTGGACGTGCTGCTGACGCTGAACATCAGCATCTCGGTGGTGCTGCTCCTCGTGTCCCTCTACGTGCCAGCGGCGCTGCACCTGTCGGTGTTCCCGACGCTGCTGCTCATCACCACGATGTTCCGGCTGTCGCTCACCATCTCAACCACGCGTCTCATCCTCCTCACCGGTGACCCGGGAGAGGTGGTGGTGGCGTTCGGAAACTTCGTGGTGCAGGGCAACTTCGTCGTCGGCGCCATCCTCTTCATCATCCTGGTCATCGTGAACTTCATCGTGATTTCCAAGGGCTCGGAGCGCGTCGCCGAAGTGGCCGCGCGCTTCACCCTGGACGCGATGCCCGGAAAGCAGATGTCCATCGACGCCGACCTGCGGGCGGGCTCCATCGACCAGGACCAGGGCAAGAAGAAGCGCCGCGACCTGGAGCGTGAGAGCCAGCTCTTCGGCGCCATGGACGGCGCCATGAAGTTCGTGAAGGGCGACGCCATCGCGAGCATCATCATCACCGTCGTCAACATCGTCGGTGGCCTCATCATCGGCGTGACGCAGAAGGGCATGTCGGCGGGCGACGCGGCGCAGAAGTACACGCTGCTCACCATCGGTGACGGTCTGGTCGGCATGATTCCCGCCATCCTCGTCTCCACCTGCGCCGGTATCATCGTGACGCGCGTGGCGGGTGAGGAAGAGGGCAATCACCTGGGCATGGACGTGGGCTCCCAGTTGACGGCCTATCCGAAGGCGATCGCCATCGCCGCCGGCATGCTCATCGTCCTGGGCCTGGTGCCCGGTCTGCCCAAGATTCCCTTCTTCCTGCTGGGCATCGGCGCGGGCCTGGGCGCCTGGACGATGCTGAAGAAGCAGAAGCAGGCGGTGGAGGCGGAGGATGCCGGTCCGGCCATGGAGACGGACCTGGGCACGCCGATGGCCTCCGAGCCCGCGCCCAAGGAGGCCCTCAATCCGGACTCCGAGCTGTTCATCCCCGTCGTCACGCCCATCGTCCTGGAGGTCTCTGACGCGCTGGTTCCCTTCGTGGACTCGCGCCAGGACAACGGGAAGTTCCTCTTCGAGCTCATCCCGTTCATGCGTGATGGTCTCTTCGTGGAACTGGGTGTCCGCTTCCCGGGCGTGCGTGCGCGTGGCAACGGCTCGTTGCCGCCGGGCGCGTACCAGATTCAAATCAACGAGGTGCCCGTCGTCACCGGCCAGGCCACGCTGGGCCACGTCCTGGTGAACGACACGGTGGACCGGCTGCGGCTGATGAACATCCAGGGCTTCGAGGCGGTGAACCCCGCCACCCGGCAGCCCGCCGCCTGGGTCCCCGAGCAGTACCGCGACACGCTAGAGGCCGCCGGCCTCACGACGTGGGACGTGCCCGGCTACATCATCCTGCACACCGCCGCCGTGCTGCGGCGCAACGCCCGCGAGTTCGTCGGCGTGCAGGAGACGCAGACGATGCTGGAGCAGCTGGAGAAGGCCTTCCCCGCCATCGTGAAGGAGGTCGTCCCCAAGGTCGTCAACGTGCTGAAGCTGACGGACATCCTCCAGCGCCTGGTGGAGGAGGAGATCTCCATCCGTGACCTGCGCGGCATCCTCCAGGCCCTGGCCGAGTACGGGCAGGTGGAGGCGGACAACGTCATGCTCACCGAGCATGTCCGCGCGGCCCAGCGCCGCTACATCTCCCACAAGTACGCGCGTGGCACCGGCACCCTGGTGGTGTACCTGCTGGACCCGAACATCGAGGACGCCATCCGCGGCTCGGTGAAGCGGACCTCCGCGGGCGCGCACCTGGCGCTGGAGCCGGAGCTGGCGCAGGAAATCGTCCAGGCCGTGCGTTCGGAGTGTGGCCACCTGCCGCCCAGCGCGCAGCGGCCCGTCATCCTCACGGCCATGGACATCCGCCGCTACGTCCGCAAGCTGCTGGAGTACGAGTTCAACCCGTCGTTCTCCGTGCTCAGCTACCAGGAGCTGTCGCCCGAGCTGAACATCCAGCCGGTGGCGCGCATCTCCACGCGCTAGCCGCGGGTTGAGTTCCGCCCGCGCGTGACATGGACGCGCGGGCGGAAGGCCGCCCACTCACGAGGGCAGGTGCGGTTCCCCCGCGCAGGGCGGGCCTCTCCTCTTGAGGGGGGCTGCCGCACGGAGTCTCCCCAGAGCAGGACCTGCCGTGCTGTGACAGGGCGCATGGGCCGTGCCGGGAGTCAGGCGCCTCGGGCGAACAGGCCCTCCCGCGCCGCTGGCGCCATGCGCCTGGGGCACATAGGCTTCGCCCAGACGCTAGGCGCCCGCGAGCACGGCAATCATCAGCACGAGGAAGACCAGGCCCACCACGCCCATCACCACGAGGGGCACGAGCTTGCCCTTGTCCTTGAGCGCCTCCATCGCGCCCGGCTGGGCGGACTCATCCGGCATGGGGTACTCCGCCGACACCGGCGGGGGCGGCTCTTCGGAGACCTGCTCCTCGGGCGGAGGCGCGGGGTCCTCGGCGGGCGGCTCTTCCGGCGCGGGCGCGGGCTCCTCGGGCGGAGGCGCGGGCTCCTCCTCCGGCGGGGGCTCCACGGGCTTGGGCTCCGGGCGCGGACGACGGGGCGAGGGCGGAGGCGGAGCCTTGACCTCGGCGGCCAGCTGAACGGGCTCCTCGGCCGGCTCGGTGGGGTCCACGTACAGGAATCGGGTGGCGCCCACCTCCAGCTCGTCCCCGTCCTTGAGCTGCCGGCGGTTGACCCGCTTCTTGTTCACCTTGATGCCGTTGCGGCTGCCCAAGTCCTCCACATGCGTACCGGACCAGTCGCGGCGCACCTTGGCGTGCTTCCGGGAGACCAGGTCATCCTTGAGGATGATGTCCGCGTCCTTCTCGTCGCGGCCCAGGATGACTTCCTTCGCGTCCCCCAGCTCGATGCGCTCGCCTTCGCGGGGGCCGTTCATGAAGCGCAGGTAGCGCTCCTCGCCGCCGCCGGCCAGGCCGCGCATGGCGTCCTTCACCATGCCCCGGGCGATGAAGGACGTCTTTTCCCCTCCAGCTTCGGGGTTCAGGTCCATCACCCGCTCGAAGCGGACGTCGAACGTGGCGATGGCGATGACGTCGCCGTTGCGCAGCAGCCGCTTCTCGCCCTTGGGCACGGGCTTGCCGTTGATCTGCGTGCCGTAGGAGCTGCCCAGGTCCTCCACGAAGAAGAGCGTCCCCTCCTGGCAGATGCGCGCATGGTTGCGCGACACCGCCTGCTGGGCGAGCACGACCTGGCAAGCCTTGTCGCGGCCCAGGGTGATGACCGCGTCGTCGAGGACGAACTCGGTGCTCTGGGCAGCGCCGGCCTCGCTGCGCTGCGTGACGGTGAGACGAACGCTCATCGAGGAGGAGGGGAGTCGGGAAGGCGGGACATCAGAACGTCGCGTCGCTCAGGAATCTCTCACACGTCTGGTACTCCGTGGGGAATTCCTCAGACGTCCCGTACTTCAGGAAGTTCTTGCAGGCGATCTGCGCGTGCTCGCGCTTGTGGGCTTCGAAGAAGAGTTCGTAGAGGCCGTAGTGGCAGGCGGCGTACTTCGCATCCAGCTTGACGCACTTGCGGTAGGTGGCCTCTTCCTCCGCCAGCAGGCCCTTCTCGCGGTACTGACGCGCGAGGATGTAGAGCGCGGGCGCGGAGTTCTCCGCCTGCTGCGTGTCCTTGATCTCCTTGAAGGCCGCGTCGGTGAGGGCCGTCTTGCGCTGAGCCAGGGACAGGTTGTTGATGCAGCTGCTGTTGCTGGGGTCCAGCTGGGCGCAGTTGGCGAAGGACTCACGCGCTTCCTGGAAGCGGCCCAGCTCCATCAGCGCGGTGCCCAGGTCGTGCCACATCACGGGCGAATCCTGGACCAGTTGCGTGGCCCGGGAGAGGTGCTCGCCAGCCGTGTCGTATTCACCTTCTGAGTAGGCGATGACACCTAAGGTGTGGTGCGCGTCGGCGATACCGGGGTTGACGGCCAGGAGCGTGCGCAGCTCCTTCTTGGACTCGTCCATCTTCCCCATCTTCATCAGAGAGAGGGCCAGATTGTAGCGCGACTCGAGGTTGTCCGGGTTGACCTTCAGGGCCCGGCGGAAGTTGTCGTGCGCCTTCCCGTACGCACCTTCCTGCATGTAGATGGCGCCGAGGTTCTGGTACGCCTGGAGGTGCTCCTGGTTGTAGCGCAGGGCCTTGATGAAGTGCTTCTTCGCGTCCTCGTAGCGGCCCGAGTACATGGCGATGAGGCCCTTGTTGGACCAGAGGTCCGCGTACTGGGGGGAGAACTCCAGGCCCAGGTCGCAGAACGTATCCGCGCGGGTCAGGTCGCCCTTGGCCATCTCCTGCGTGCACAGCTCATTGTTGATGAGCGCCCGCTCATGCGGCGGCGGGGTCCGGACGCAGGCGACGAAGGGCAGGGCGGAGACCAGGGACAGCGCAGCAACAAGTCGGCGGACACGCATGGCGGAGCGAGTGTAGGAGAGCGCCCGCGCCCAGGCAACGCCCGGAGTGGCTTGAATCCAGGCTGTTTTCCGGGGGTTACGCCGGTAGAGTGGCGGCCCATGCGTACCCTGCTCTGCACCCTCGGCTTTACCCTGGCACTGCTGTCGGCCAGCCCCGCGCATGCCCAGTTCGCCAATCGCAGCCTGGGCCTGTCACTGGGCTACATGGACTTCAACCGGACGAACGGCCTGGATGACGCGTTCTTCGTGGGCGTCGACGCCAGCCTCTACATCGAGAACGGCTTCGAGGTGGTCTCCCTGTCGAAGATCGCGTTCCCGCGCGACACCACGGACCGCAACGAGAAGCGCGTGGTGGGCCTGGCGCCGTCCATCGGCATCCGGTACCTGCTGATGGAGGAGTCCATCCGCCCCTATGTGGGCTCGGACCTGAGCTACCTCGTCGTCTTCAAGAACAGCGTCAGCAACTTCGTGGGCATTGGCCCCAACGTCGGCATCGACTTCTTCGTGTCGGACTCGGTGAGCGTGGGCGCGCGCGCGCAGTACAACTTCTACATCGCGCTCAACGAGAAGACGCAGCGCACGCTCACGCTGTCTGCCGGCGCTGCGGCGTACTTCTAGGCTGTCCCTTCGGCGGTAGCAGGGCCGCGGCCACCAGCAGCGCCCACTTCTCGTCGGAGAGGTGGGCCGGCTTCTCCATGGCCAGCGCGTCCTGCAGCCGTGCTCCCAGCGCCGCGAATAGCCGGAGCCGCGCCTCCATGCGCAGATCCTCGCGGCGCAGGGCCGCTGTCAGCACCACTTCCCGCTCCTCGCTGGACAGGCGCTTCACGCGCGACACGAAGAGCGGATCCGCCAGCAGCCCTTCCTCGCCGGGGGTTCCCAGGGCGGAGGGCACCTTCAGGCGCCGCTCGCGCACCACCAGCGTTCCCGCCAGCATGTCCCCCAGCCGCTGCTGGGAGCCGGACACGAGCGCGGTGAGCCCTCCCACCAGGTAGAACAGGGGCAGCCGGTCCACCGGACGCGCCAGGTTGCGCAGCGCCGCGTGGTAGAAGCCGATGCGCACGCCGCTCTCCTGGATGACCCGCAGCGACATCACCCGCTTGCCCACGGTGCGTCCGCTCCACACCGTCTCCAGCGTTATCGCGTAGCCCCAGTCCACCAGGAAGTAGATGACGATGGACAGCGCGCTGGCGAAGCCCGGGAAGGCGAACATCACCAGGCTGAGCGTCGTCAGGATGGTGCCGGTGAGCAGCGTGACGATGACGGCGTCCAGCAGCCACGCCAGGAAGCGCGAGTACAGGCCCGCGAGCGTGAAGCGGAACTCCACGTACTCGGGGGTGAGCACCGTGTGGGTGCCGTCCAGCAGGGTGTCGGTGGCGGTCGTCACCGACACAGTCTAGCCGCGGCGGCGCACGTGCGGGCGGCTCGAGGCACATTCGTCGCGGCTCCAACGATTTCAGTGAGGGCGGCGGAAGTCGGGTGAAGGTGTCCGAAGTGACTTGCCCGCCGTCCGGAGGGCAGGCGAGCGGCACCTCGCACGACAGCGCTATTCTTGGGGCGAGAGGGCGTGGGGTAGTCTGCCGCGCACTCGCACCGTGCTCCCCTCCGACTCTTCATCATGGAACCGCCGCCTTTGGCCGGCGGCAGCCTTTCAGTTCGCGCTCATCGCAGGGGTGACGCAGCTGAAGACGGCTTCCAACGCCCTGGTGCTGTCGCGCTTCGAGTCCCAGGCGCTGCCGTACCTGTACTTGCTGGGCGCGTTGATGACGGCGGCCATGACGGTGCTGCCGCGCTCCAAGCCGGGCTCGCCCTTCGAGTCCCCGGGCCTGCTCACGGGCATGGGCGGCGTGGTGGCGCTGGTGCTGGCGGGGGCCCTGTCCGCGGGGCAGCGCATGCCCGCGCTGGCGCTGTACCTCTTCGCGGACACCTTCTCCACGTTCGTGTCCTTCCGCTTCTGGGGCCGCATGGCGGCCGCGTTCGACGCGCGTGAGGCGCGCCGGGCCTTCACCGCGCTCAACGGCTTCGCCATGGGCGGAGGCATCGCCGGAGGTCTGCTGGTGCAGGGCCTGGCGGTGAAGCTGGGCACGCCGGCCATCGTGGTGAGCGGCGCCGTGGGCCTGCTCGCCGCGGGCGCCATCTTCCACCACCTGTACAAGGGCCTGCCGCCAACGCCGCCGCGCGGCCGCCCCGCGTCCTTCCTGGGGCTGCGCTATCTGGCGGAGAGCCCCTACGCCCAGGTGCTGGCGGCGCTGGGCATCGCGTTCGCGGTGCTGTCGTCGTTCGTGGACTACCTCTTCCGGCTGCGCCTGGAAGGCACGCTGAGCGAGGACGCGCTGACGGCGCTCTTCGGTTCGCTCCAGCTGTGGATTGGCCTGTTCTGCGTGGCTTTCCAGCTGCTGGTGGCTCAGCGCCTGCTGAAGCGGCTGGGGCTCCTGCGCTACGTGGCGATGGTGCCGCTGGTCCTGGCCCCGCTGGCGGGCGCGGCGCTCGTCACCCCCAGCTTGTGGCCGGTGCACCTGCTGCGGCTGGTGGAGACGGCGGTGAGCTACTCCATCCTCCCGGTGGGCATCCAGTTGCTCTACGCCGCGGTGCCGGACGACCAGCGCGAGGGCCTGCGCGCCACGGTGGATGGGCTGCTGCGCAAGGGCGGCGTCGTGCTGGCCGGCCTGCTGCTCATCGGCGCGGGGCGCGCGGCCAACGGCGCCTTCATGGCCGTGGCGGTGGTGGGCATGTGCGCGGGGCTGGGCCTGCTGCTGGTGCGGATGAAGCCCGCGTACGTGGCCGCGCTGGGCGAGCAGGTGGGGGCGCCCGAGGAAGAAGACGTGGCGCTGGAGGGCGAGGAGGAGCAGCGGCTGCTGGCAGAGGCCCTGGCGGCGCCTTCTCCGGAGCGGGTGCTGCGCGCGGTGGCGATGATGGAACAGGCGGAGGTGCCGCTGCGTCCGCACCTGCCCGCGCTGCTGCGCCACCCGCACGAGCGCGTGCTGGAGCGCGGCGTCTCCCTGGCCCTGGAGCTGGAGGCGTACGAACTGGCGCCGGTGCTGGAGCGGTTGGTGGAGGAAGGGCCACGCCGGCCCCGGGACCAGGCCGTGTGGGCTCTGGCGCGGCTGTCTCCGGAGCGGGCGGAGCGCCTGCTGCCCGCGTTGCTGACCCATCCGGACGTGGGCCTGCGCTGCGCGGCCATTGGCGCGCTGGTGAAGTCGACGGGGAGCGCCGTGGCGCTGGACGCGCTGCGGGCGATGTTGTCGCGCGGCGAGGGCGCACCGGTGTCCGAGCGCCGCGAGGTGGCGCGGCTGCTGGGGCGCATCCAGAACTCACGCTTCGCGGAGCCGCTGGCGCGCTATCTGGAGGACGCGGACGCCTCCGTGCGGCACGTGGCCCTGGTCGCGGTGGGCAAGGGCGGCTACGCGGAGCTGGCGCCCCGGCTGCTGCCGTTCCTCACCTGGCGGGAGGAACGCAAGGCGGCACGCGAGGCGCTGGTGGCGCTGGGCGACGAGGTGACGCCGCTGGTGGAGGACCAGCTCAACAACCGCGTGGCGCCGCTGGCGATGCGGCTGCAACTGCCTCGCGTGCTGCGCGGCATCGGAACACCGGCGGCGCTGGACGCGCTGCTGTTCTCCAACGTGCGCGACGACGCGTCCCTGCACTTCCGGATTGGCGCGCAGATGTCGCGCCTGCGCGACGAGCACCCCGAGCACCCCGTGGACGTGGAGCGCGTGCGCGAGGCCCTGGGCCGGCGGCGGGAGGTCTACCGCAATCTGGTGGGCGCCTTCCGCGACCTGCGCGCGGCGTTGGGGGACGGCTCGTTGCTCACGCGCGCGGTGGGCGACCGGATGGACCAGGCGTTGGAGCTGTCCTTCTTCCTCCTGGGTTTGCTCCATCCGTCGCACGTGATGCGCGGCATCCACTACAACCTGGTGGGGCCGGACCCGCGCCGTCGCGCGTTGGCGCTGGAGCTGTTGGAGAACCTGGTCGACGAAGAGGACCGGGAGCTGGTGATGGAGCAGGTGGAAGCGCACCACCGTGAGCTTCCGCCCGGCGCGCCCGGCCGGTTGTGGCGGCGGCTGGCCGCGCTGGTCCAGAGCGAAGACGGAGTGCTGCGCGCGTGTGCCCGCCATGTGGCGTGGGTGAACGGGCTGCACGTGCTCCCGCAGGAAGGTGACATGAGCGACAGGACAGTCCAGCGGATGTTCGCGCTGGAAGGGGTGAGTGTCTTCTCCCAGTGCGACGTGGACGACATCGCCGCCATCGCCGCCGTGGCCCGCGAGGCGTCGTTCCGCGCGGGAGAGCGCATCTACGCCCAGGGCGACCCGGGCGACGCGCTCTACGTCATCGTCGACGGCGCCGTGGATGCCTTCCACGACGGCGAGCACGTGCTGCGCTTCCAGGGCAAACAGGCCTTCGGCGAGGTGAGCCTGCTCGACGGTGCACCGCGTCCCACGGACATGGTGGCCGCGGTGGACACGCGGGTGCTCATCATCGACCGGCGTGACTTCTTGGATTTGCTCGCGGACCGGCCGGAGCTGCTGACGGGCTTCTTCCGCGCGGTGAGCCTGCAGCTCCAGGCGCTCATCGACCTGCCGGACTCGCGCGAGACGGGCGAGCGGCTGGAGATGACGGCGCCGCTGGGCCCCCTGGCGCCGCCGCTGCCGGATGGGCCGGCGCCGGATGGAAACGACGACCGCTCGCGCGACGACTCCTGAGCCGAGCGGCGCGGGGACGTCCCTCCCGTCACCACACATCGGCGGGGCGGGGCACCTCGGCTTCGGGCGGCGAGGCGTTCGCACCGGCGGCGAGCGCCTTCCTGGCCGCGGCCACGTCCTCGTCCAGCAGGTGCGCGGAGGCGACGGGGATGAGCGGCCGGACGAAGAACTTCATCGGAGGAAATGAGCCCATGAAGCGAACCACCGCAAGCCCGGCGAACACCCAGGGGTGGCGCTCCGTGCTGGAGATGGGCGCGAAGACCTCCTCCGTTCGCCGTCCCCAGGACGCGCCGTACCGCTGAAGCGCGCCCCACCGCAAGCCCGGCACGCGCGTGGTGAGCACCGTCCACACCCGCAAGAACCAGGGCGGCCGCGTGGGCCCCGCGGACGGCTCCCAGGCTCGCGCGCTCTTGGCGGCGGTGAAGACCACCCACCACCACGCGCCCCAGGCGGTGAACAGGGCGGTGAAGACGAGGCGGGAGGCGCACATGAACGGGAGGGTGATCACCACCAGCGCCGGCACGCCCACCATGAGCAGCAGGAAGGACCGCCAGCGTCGCTTCATCTTCTTGCGCAGCCACACCACGTTGAGGCGCACGCGCGGCGGGAACTCCTCGTCCTCTGGCTCCAGCCCTGTGAGCAGGCTGGCCTTGCGGGAGATGGCGTCGTGGTAGTCCCGCGACAGGGCGATGACCACCCACTGTGCCAACTGCAGCGCGGCGAACAGCGCCGCCCAGAAGGCCAAGCCCCACACGGAGAAGCCATTCACCGTCCAGGTGCTCTTTTCGTGAGCAGGAGCCTGGGTGTCCTCGGCGGTGTGTGGGTCGTCCGTCGTGGCGTCGGTGCGCTCCTTGGCGGAGGACGCCGGGGCCTCCGACTCCAGGTCCTTCGTGGCTTCCATCACCAGCGCGGTGATGGCCTTCGCCAGGGACGTGCCCGCATCGGCCCCCTGGGCCGCGGCCTCCACGTCCCGGATGCGCTGCTCCAGCCGCGCTTCGGGCGTGTCCGCCGGGATGGGGGAGGGCTTCTGGGGGTCCGGAGTGGCTCCCTCGATGTCCTCGGCCTCTCCGGTGGGGGCGTTCTCGGGGGACTCGTCGTCCGAGAGGGCGGAGGAGGGGCTCGGGGTGGCGCCAGCCATGGCCGCGGTCTCGGGCTGCACTTCGGGACCAGAGGGCGTCCCCTCGCCAGCGTGCTGCGCGTCGGCCTGCTTGCGCCGGGCAACCTGCGCGTCGATTTCCTGGAGGCGCTGGAGGGTCTGCGCTTCAACCTCCTTCGCGCGCCGGGTGGCAGCCGCCGCCTCCTTCTTGACCTGCTGGTCGACGAGGACCTCGGCGACTTTTCGAAACTGCGCCGCCTTGGCGCGCGCTTCGGCTCGGGACTCCCGCTTGCTGGCGCTTTCCGCCGCTTCAGTTCCGGAAGTCATGCAACTCAAGGCCAATGCCAGAGCTGCAACGGATTGGAGAAGCCCGACACGAATGTATTGTTTGCGTGCGACCGGGTCGCCCAGCAGCGCTCCACCAATGTGGAACGGCAGGCTCATGCCGTAGAAGAACTGGCGCAGGCGCCCTTCGGGCGGTTTCCGATCTTTCAGTGAGAAGTGACGCGCACCTGCGCTCACCTCTCCCCAGAACTCGCGTGCCCGGCCCTCGCCCTGGCCGGCAAACCCCTGCTCTGTGTGCTTGTGAACCTTGCCTTCGGGTGAGGAGCCGCCGTGCCGCGTGTCGCTGTCTGCCACGTGTCTCAGCGTAGCACGAGCCGAGTTGTGCTAAAGGCGCACTTGTGAGCGCGAACCCTCTCCGTCCTCGTCCCTTCCGCCAGCCGCTGTCCGGCGTGCTGGTCCTCGCCCTCGGTGTCGTTGCCGGCTGCGAGAAGAGCAATCCCACTCCGCCTCCGGCCGCCGCGCCGGAAGCCAAGGCTCCCGCTGCTCCTACCGAAGTCACGCTGCTCGTGACGGGTGGCGCGTTCGGCCAGCTCCAGCCCTCCGAGGGCAAGGGCGGCGCGGCGGAGCTGCTCGGCCGCTGGATGGCCGATGAGAAGCACTGTCCCGGTCCCGTGAGGGAGGGCCAGCCCACGTGCGCGGACGCCAGCACGTTGGCGCTCGCCACGGGTGACCATTGGAACGGCCCGGCCATCTCCTCCTTCTTCCTGGGCACGCCCACGGCCGAGGTCATGGGCCGCATGGGCTACGCCGCCTCCGCCCTGGGCAACCATGAGCTGGCCTTCGGCAAGGAGGCCTTCCTCAAGAACCGCGGCGCGGGCGGCTTCCCGTTCCTCGCCGCCAACCTCAAGGTGAAGGACCCGGCGCTGGCGGGCGACCTGTCCATGCCGGCGTTCCAGATCTTCGAGCGCCGCGGCCTCAAGATTGGCGTGGTGGGCCTGGCGTCCGAGAAGACGGTCCGCACCGCCATGCCCGGCCGCGCGGATGGCCTGGAAGTGACGGGCTACGAGGAGGCGCTCACCACCGCCATTCCGGAGGCCCGCAAGGCCGGCGCGGACGTGGTCGTGGTGCTCGCCGACGAGTGCGTCACCGATCTGCAGCCCGCGGTGGCGAAGCACCCCGAGTGGAAGGTGGCGCTGGTGGCCGGTGGCCGCTGCGCGCAGCCGGTCGAGCTGAAGGACGGCGCGACCAGCTTCGTGTCGCTGGACCGTGGCTTCGGCAAGTACCTGCGCGCGCACGTCACCTTCGACCCGGCGAAGCCCGCGGGTGAGAAGCTGACCGGCCTGGACACCAAGGTCGTCGAGGTGTCGGGCGGCGCGCCGGACGCGGAGACGGCGCAGCTGGTGGGCAAGTGGAAGACGCAGCTGGACGAGGTGCTGGGCCAGCAGATCGGCTTCTCCAAGGCCGGCATCCCCCATTCGTCGCCCCAGATGGCGAAGTGGGTGGCGGGCGCGGTGCGCAACGTGCTCGGCACGGACGCGGCCGTCCTCAACAGCGGCGGCATCCGCGGCGACCTGCCCGCCGGTCCGGTGACTCGCGGCAGCATCTACTCGGTGATGCCCTTCGAGAACACGCTCCTCGTCGTGAAGCTGAAGGGCGAGGACCTGGCCCGGCAGCTGGCCAACCCGAACGCGCTCGTCTCCGGCTTCACGGCCGCGGGCAAGGGCAAGTTCAAGGACGCCAAGGGCAAGGCCCTGGACCCGAAGAAGGAGTACACGGTCGCCACGGTGGAGTACCTCTACTTCGGCGGTGACGGCTTCGAGTTCGAGAAGCTGGCCCCCGAGCCCACCGAGACGGGCATGGCGTGGCAGACGCCGGTGGTGGACTGGACCAAGGACCAGTCGAGCAGCGACAAGAAGCCGCTGGAGAAGCTGCTGAAGTAGTCCTCGCCGTCCTGCTTGCTGCGTAGGACCTTGAAGCGCCGGAGGAGCCCACCTGGGCCCCTTCCGGCGCTTCGTCGTTTCAGCGGGGCCGTGGGCTCACGGCGTTTCCATTGTAGGCGCCGCCGTGGGCGGGGGCGCCGCGGAGGGACGGGCATCGGGCCCGCACACGGCCTGATAGCGGGCCAGCGTGTCGTGCACGGTCCGCCGCAGCCGCTGCGGCGTGCCTTCGTGGAGCATGTCCACCGCGAGCTGCTGGGCGTCCAGCGCCTCCGGGCAGCGACCGAGCTGGAAGAGGAGGGTGGACCACGTGTCCAACACCGACGCGTTCCCCGGCGCCAGCGACAGGGCCCGCTGCGCCGCCGTCAGGCCCTTCTCCGGCTGGGCTGTGCGCGCGTAGTAGCCGGCCAGTCCGTTCTGCGCGCTCACGCTGCCGGGCAGCAGCTCCACCGCGCGGAGCCTCGCGGCCTCTTGCTCTTCGGACGTATTGCCCGCGGCGTCCAGCGCCTGCGCCATGGCGTTCCACGCGTGCCCGCTGTCGGGGTGGCGCTCCACCAGCTCCCGCGCCAGGGCGAGCCTGCGGAACGGATCCTCCGTGGAGCGGATGCGCAGCAGCATGGCGTCCACGTTGCCGGGCTCCTCGCGCGTGGCCTCCGCCATCTCCCGTTCGATGTGGGGCAGCCGCTCCTCCATGGGGGACGCGCCCGGTGTCATCAGGAACAGCTGGGCGCGGATGGCGTGGACCTCGGCCGCACGCATGGGGCGCGATTGCAGCGGGCTCGTCACGGGCGCCAACGGCGCGGTGATGGTGCGGTAATTCATGTGCCCAGGGCGGCGCACGTAGCCATTCAGCTCGCCAGCCAGGTCCTCCTCGCCGCGGAAGGCGGCCTCGAAGGCTTGCCGGGGTTCATCGCCGTGCATGAGGCGCTTCTGGAAGTCCTCGAAGCGCGCGCCGTGCCGGCTGATGAAGAAGTGCACCCACAGCCAGGAGGACGCGTAGTACTGCCGCGACTCGGCGGTGCCGAGCAGCCCCTTGCCGTCCCACTCCCAGAGCTCGTCGAGCGTGCGCCAGCCGTGCCGCTGCACCTGGGTGTAGAATGGCCCGTGGATACGCCCGAGGATGACCTCGCGCCGCTCTGGCCTGAGGGCGATGGTCTCCAGGTAGCTGGCCAGCCCTTCTGACAGCCAGCGTGGCTGGCGGACGAGCGCGAGCTCGGAGAGATAGTGCGTCAGCTCATGGGCCTGGGTGGTGATGTCCGCGGTGGCTTCGCTGAGCGCGTAGGCGTGCCCGGCCAGCACCAGCAGCGGGCCGTCCTCGGTGTGGGTGGAGAAGCCCTCGATGCGGATGTTGGTGAACTCCTCCATCGCGCTGCGGTTGTGGAGGACGATGATGTCCACCGTGCCCGGCGGGTCGAAGCTGCCGCCCCAGGCCTGAAGCAGTCCTTCGCGGAGCAGCTCCAGCTCCTGGGCCGCTTCCTCGGCCGTCTCCGTGTCCAGGTTGGTGCGGACGATGAAGTGGGGACTGCGCACTTCCACCCAGGGGCGGCCTCCCTCCAGCGGGCACAGGGCGCGCATGCTCGTGCATCCCGACAGCAGGGCGAGCAGCCATCCCAGGAACGCCATCCGACACGTCATGGTCCTGCGTTTTCCCACAAAGCGTCATCGGAGGGCAGGGTGGCCCGCCGTATCACTGGGGTAGAGTGCCGGCCCATGGAGATGGCGGAGTTCATCGAGTCCCGCAGGCCGCGCTGGGAGCAGTTGGAGTCGCTGCTGGACCGGTCCGAGTCCCACGGCCTGCGCGAGCTGAGCCTGGAGGACGCCAGGACGCTGGGCCGGCTGTATCGCGCCGTCTCCAGTGACTTGCTGTGGGTTCGCGCGCGCAGTGGCTCGGCGGACGTGAATGCCTACCTCAACGATTTGGTGGGCCGGGCGTATGCGCTGACGTACCCGGGCCGGCGCCCGCGACTGGCGGACGTGTGGGGCTTCGTGGCACGGGGCTTCCCCGCGCTGATGCGGCGCGAGTGGCGGATGTACGTGGCGTCGCTGCTGCTGCTGCTGGCGGGCGTGGGCTTCGGCTACGCGGGGATGATGGTGGACCCCGACGCGGCGCACTACCTGGTCCCCGCTGAGCACCTGAAGCTGGACCCCGTCGAACGCGCGGCCAACGAGGCCGCGGGTGACGGCATGTCGGTGGGAGACCAGGCCCAGTTCACCACCTACCTCTTCACCCACAACATCCAGGTGGCCTTCCTGGCGTTCGCGCTGGGCATCACGGTGGGCCTGGGAACGGCCATCATGCTGTTCGTCAACGGGCTGTTTTTGGGCGCGCTCGCGCAAGTCTACGCGGCCAAGGGAATGGCGGGCTGGTTCTGGGCGTGGATTCTTCCGCACGGCATTCCGGAAATCACCGCCATCTGCATCGCAGGCGCCGCGGGGCTGGTGATTGCGCGAGGCATGGTGGCCCCGCGAGGACTGCCCCGTGGACAGGCGGTGCGACAGGAGGCGGTGACGGCGGTGAGGCTGCTGTTCGGCACGCTCGTCCTGTTCGTGCTCGCGGGCTTCATCGAGGGCACGGTGTCCCAGATTCATCCACCCAAGTTGTCGGTGGCGTTCAAGGTGTCCTTCGCGTTGACGGTGGGCGCGGGCGTGTACGCGTACCTGCTGTCGGACTGGCTGCGTGGGAGCCGCGCGGCGCCAGACGGCGGCGCTGAGTCCGCGCATGGATGAGCGCTTGTGGCTGCCTCCGCTGCCCAGCGAGCCGGAGGTCCTCATCGAGTGCCCGCGCTTCTCCTTCGTGAAGCGCCGCGCGGACGGGGCGGTGGACTTCGTGTCGCCGCTGCCGTGCCCGTACAACTACGGCAGCATCCCGGGCCTCACGTCGGATGAAGGCGACCCGCTGGACGCCGTCGTCATGGGGCCCCGGCTGGCGTTGGGCCAGCGGCTGCGGGTGCCCGTGGTGGGCGTCATCGGCTTCGTCGACGCGGGACGGGGGGACCCGAAGGTGGTGTGCGCCGCCGCGCCCCTGACGGACGCCGAGCGCGCGGGCCTGGAGCGCTTCTTCCGCGTCTACGCCCTCTTCAAGCAGGTGCTGCACCGCGTGCGGGGCAACGTCCCGGACACCCGCTTCATGGGGTGGTTGCCGCTGCCCGCCCCGGCGCTGGACGTGGCCCCGGAGGCTACAGCACGCCGCGCGCCTTGATGTCCAGGTAGCGGTTGACGGCGGCCAGGCTCAGCTCATCCGGCTGCACGTCGAGCATCTGCACGCCGCCCTGGCTCACGCGCGCCTTGAGCATTTCGCGGTCGGTGAGCAGCTCCGACGCCACCGCGTGCTGGAAGGCCTCTTCCGGGCTGGGCGGCGGCGTGCGCAGCAGCTTCTGGAGCGCGGTGTCCTTCACCGACAGGCACAGGGGGACGTGCCGCCGCGCCAGGCGGTGCAGTGGGGCCACCATGGTGGAGGCCTGCTCCTCGTCCAGGAAGTCGGTGAAGACACACAGCAGGCTGCGGCGCGTGAGGCGGAGGTTCAGCTCCTTGAAGAGCGCCAGGTAGTCCACGTACGTGAGGCTGGGCGTGGTGCCGTAGAGCGTGTCGACAATCTTCCGGTACTGCGTGCGTCCGGCAGCGGGCGGCAGGTAGGCCTTCACGCCATCCGCGAACACGGCCAGCCCCACGCGGTCGCCGTTGCGCACGGCCACGAAGGCCAGGAAGAGGGCCGCGTTCACCGCGTGGTCCAGCTTGGTGAGGCCGTCCACCTGCGCGGCCATGGAGCGGCCCGCGTCCACGCAGATGAGGATGGACTGCGAGCGCTCCGACTCCAGCACGCGCGTCACCGGCCGCCCACGCCTGGCGGTGGCCTTCCAGTCCACGTCCCGCACGCTGTCGCCCTGGGCGTAGTCGCGCAGGCGGGCGAACTCGCTGCCGCGCCCGTCGCGCCGCAGCTGCCGCAGGCCCAGGTTGACCAGGTCCAGCGCCGCGCCCGACAGCAGCAGCCGGTTGGCGCCGCGCAGGTCCGGGTACACGGCGATGTCCTGCGCCGCGGGGAACACGCGCTCGTGGGACACCAGCCCCAGCGGCCCGCGCACGCGGACGTGCACGTCTCCGAACTGGAAACGGCCGCGCTTCACGGGCGTTACCCGGTACACCCAGCGCGACTCGCTCCGCGCGGGCAGGTGAAGTGGTGCCTCGTCCGGCGTGGCGGCGAAGCCGTCCGGCACGTCGTCCCGGACGCGCACCTGGACGGCGCCGCCGCTCCGGTGAATCAGCCGCACCACCACCTTGTTGGCCACGCCCACGTTGAGCCGCGCGGGCAGCACGCGGTGAACCTCCAGCCGGGCCCTCCGCGCGGTGAGCACGTCGAACACAGCCAGCGCCAGCACCAGGGCGTCCAGCGCGAGCACGGCGCCGCCAATGCCGGGGCTGAAGCCCGCCAGCATCATCGGCAGCGCGAGCAGCGCCAGCAGCACCCAGAGGCGCGGGGTGGGAATCACCGGGGGACCTCGACGCCGCGCACCACCTCGCGCAGCACGTCCGTCGGCGTGGCCCCGTCCAGCTCCGCATCCGGTGACAGCAGCAGGCGGTGCTTCAGCACGGGCGCCGCCAGGAAGCGCACGTCGTCCGGGGTGACGAAGCCGCGCCCTCGCAGCGCCGCCAGGGCCTTGGCCGCCAGAAGCAGGTGCACGCCCGCGCGAGGCCCGGCCCCCAATCGGATGCGGCTGGAGGCGCGCGTGGCCGCCACCAGCTTGCGGACGTAGGCCAGCACCGGCGGCTCCACCGTCACCTCATTCAGCGCGCCGCGCGCGGCCAGCAGCCCGTCCTTCGTCACCGCGGCATTGACGCCCGCGCGCTGCAGGTCCCCCGAGTCGAAGCCCCGGTGCACGGAGGCCAGAATCGCGTCCTCCTCCTCTGGCGCGGGGTAGCCCACCTCGATTTTCAGCAGGAAGCGGTCGAGCTGCGCCTCGGGCAGCGGATAGGTGCCCTCGGACTCCACGGGGTTCTGCGTGGCGAATACGGTGAAGAGCGGGGAGAGCGACAGCACGCGGCCCTCCATGGACACCGAGCGCTCCTGCATGGCCTCCAGCAGCGCGGACTGCGTCTTCGCCGGGGCGCGGTTGATTTCGTCCGCCAGCAGCAGGTCCGTGAAGATGGGGCCGCGCACCAGCGTGAAGCCCTGCGTCTTCAGGTCGAACACGCTGGTGCCCAGGATGTCCGCGGGCATCAGGTCCGGGGTGAACTGGATGCGCTTGAACTCCGCGCCGATGCTGCGCGACAGGGCCTTGGCCATCAACGTCTTGGCCACGCCGGGTACGCCCTCCAGCAGGATGTGGCCGCCGGCGATGAGGCCACAGAGCATCAGCTCCAGGGCCTCATCCTGGCCGACCACGGCCTTGCGCACCTCGGACAGCACGGCCTCGCGGATGGCGTGGGCGGCCTGCACGGCGTTACCAGCCGGGGCGGGGGAGGGGGCAGACAGGGTGTCGTTCATGTCGTTTCGGGAGGGCTGGGCCGGGCGGCGCCGGCGGAATGAAGGCGTTGTCGCAGCCGCGCCGCGCGCTCGGCGAACTGCTGGAGGTCTGTGTCGCGCGTCACCGCGCGGCTGTCCGTGGTGAGCTCCTCGAGCCCCTGGGCCAGGTCCGCGCGGCCACGCTCGCGCAGCCCGTGAGCCACTGCGTCCGCGGGCGCATGCGCGGGCAGGCCCGCGTGCAGGGCCAGGTCCTGGGTGAGGCCCCGGAGGATGAGCTGGGCGGAGAAGCCGTGGTGGCGGCCCTCGCGGTACAGCCGGCCCATGGCGAAGAGCGCGTCGGTGGCGCCCACGCGCGAGGACTCGGGCGGGGGGCGCGGGCGGCCGAAGCGCTTGAGCGACACCGACCACAGCGCTACGCCAAGCAGCAGTTGCAACACGGCGAAGTGCAGGCCGTAGCGGCGCGCGAAGTCCACCACGGAGCGCTCGTTGGTGAAGCCGTGGTGGAACTCGTCGAACTCGATGGGGCCGGGGCCGATTGACGCCAGGGTGCTGAGCCAGAACTGCGCGTTGTCCGCGCGCGCCAGCGCCTGGTTCATGGCCAGCTCCGGGGCGCCCACCACCAGCACGCGGCCCTGCCCGTACGGCACCACCGCCGCCACGAACATGCCCAGCCGTTCATCCTCCAGGACGGGAACGGCCGTCTCGGGCAGCTCCAGGTAGGCCTGCACCTTCGCCTCCACGCGCTCCACGCCCAGCGTGTACGGCGTGGGCTGGGGCGGCACCAGCGTGCGCATGGGCAGGGTGGTGTCCGCCTTGAAGAGCTTCACGTTCAAGGCTTGCAGCACCGGGTTCTCCCGCGAGCCCCACGGCACGTAGACGGCGCTGCCGCCCTCTCGCACGTGCTTCAGCAGTTGCTCGGTTTCATCGTCGTCCAGCGCGGCCGCGCGGAAGGCGTTGAAGCCGGTGCGGGGGACGTGCTCGTCGGCCAGGCCCGCGTCGGGCTCGGCGGCCAGCGCCGTCTGGTCCGGGTCGTGCTCGTAGGCACCAGACACCTCCACCGCCAGCAGCACCGGCGTACCCAGTCCGGACGCGATGCGCAGGTCCGCCATGCGGCGCGTCACCGGCAGCCCGCTCTCCTGGGCCAGCAGGAACAGGGCCCGCGCGCCGTCCTCCTGCGCGCGGTACGTGGACAGCGTGTCCGCGAACGCGTTGCGCCGGGCGCCTCGGACCAGGAAGGTGGTCAGCACCGCGGTGAGCAGCAGGCCCCCCACCACCAGCAGCGGGAAACGGTCACGCACCAGCCACCTCCGGGCGAGACGGCGCGGCCAGCAGGGGCTCGGTGAGCGCGCGGAACTCGCGGTAGCCGTCCACGCTCACCGGCAGGTTGCCGTACCAGGCGAAGTCGAAGCGCCGCGTCAGCTCGCGGAAGGGAGCCTTCCATTCCGCGCGGCCCCGGAACTGATACAGGTAGTCCCAGTTGCTCAGCGTCTCGTCATAGAGGATGGCGCCGTCGCGGTGGAGCCGGGACAGCAGCGCCAGGTAGAGGCTGCGCACCGCCTCGCGGTATGCGCCCCGCGCGGCCAGCTCGTCCGCCAGGTGGGCCCAGCCCTCGGGAGGACGTGACAGCGCGTGGTGGGCGTCCCCCGCCAGCGTGGATGCGTCCACCGTGGACACCTGCACGCCTTCCGCGCCCGCGCGGCGCTTGTCGCGGTTCAGCGCACGCAGCAGCACGACGCCCAGCACCGCGAGGGTGAGTGTCACCAGCACCACCACCAGCACGTTGGCCACGCTGGCGCCGGTGAGGAATGGCTGCGCCGTCTCCTGCCGCGGTTCCGCCGGCTCCCGCTCGAATAGCTTCTTCAACTGCGCCCCCAGCCAGTCGATGAAGCGCTGCCACCAGCCTGGCGCCTCTCGGGGGGCCGAGGGCTCCTCGGGGGCGTCTTTCTCCGCCTTGGGCGCGGCCTCCGCGAACTCGGGCCGGGCCAGGATGTCCTTCGCCCGCGCGGAGGCGGAACGCGCGTCCGCCCGGGTTTGGGCGTCCACGGTCGCACCCATCGTGGTGAGCCCCTGCGTCAGCGTGACGCGGGCCTTGTCGCAGTCCTCCTCGTCGAAGGCCTGCCGCTCCACGCGGCGCACGAAGCGCTCCAGCTTCGCGGCTTCGCCGGGCCCCAAGGACTCCAGGGGCGCGTATAGGCCCGCGGCATCCTCCGCCGTCGAGGCCTCACACGCCTCCGCGACCTCGCCCAGCCGCCGCAGCGCCTCGGCGGGGGGCAGGGGCTTGGCTTCCTCGGTGTCCTGGGCATGGGCTGGCGCCGCCGTCAGCAGGCCCAGGCCCAGCACCACCGCCAGCATCGCCGCGCCACGCGTCGCGCCCGGCGGAGGCAGGGGGCGTCCCAAATCCCGGGATGGAAGCTGCTGGACGCTGGCCAGCAGGTCGAGCCCTTCCTGACGCACGCGCCCGTCCACCAGCAGCAGCGTGGCCGTCGCGGCGCGCACCGGCTCGAAGAGGGCGAACGTCGTCACCGCGAGGAAGATCAGCCACTGGCCGTTGTCCAGCGAGGCGTAGCGCTCCGCGAACGTCAGGTCCACGCCCACCAGCTTGCGGCCCAGGAACAGCAGGAAGTTGAAGGCGATGTGCAGGTTGAAGAAGGCCAGCACCTGCGCGGACATGAGGATGCGGACCCACATCGCGGTGCCGCGCGCCGGGCCCAGCAGCCGTGAGCACGTGCCGTAGAGCTTCAACGGACTGCCGCGCCCCTGCATCACCGCCGCGTAGCCCACCCCGTGGGACTGCAGCAGGAGGTAGCCGAAGCCTCCCGTCACCATCACCACCAGGGTGTTGAGGCCCAGCAGGTACGCCACGGCGATGAAGAGCGCGGGCATCCGGCCCAGCGCCGCCTTGAGCGAGACCCACGCGGAAGGCTCGCCCTGGGTGCCCAGCAGCAACTCCTGTACGTAATGGCACGTCGCGCCCTGGCCCAGGCCCCGGAGGAACCACGCCAGCGTCAGCAGCAGCGAGGGCACCACGAGCGGCCAGCCCATGCGCACCGACTCCGCCAGGTACAACATGGCGGCCACCACGGCCGCGCTGCCGGGCAGGGTGAGGGCCCAGACGCCCGCGTTGCGGGTGCACAGGCGCAGCGCGGCGTCCATCAAGGCCACCGCGTTGCGCGGGCGGAGTTCGAGCGCGGAGACGGCCATGGGCTAGCTCGCCGCCACTTGGGCAAGCAGGAGGATGCCGCCCCAGACGAGCGCCAGGCTCATCAGCGCCAGCACCACGTTGCCCGCCGACCATTCGCGGCGCTCACCCGGGCCCTCCAGCGCCTTGAGGCGCTGGTCCAGGCAGCTGGCGCAGCGGTTGATGCCCTCGAACTGCGTGGTGCATTCCCGGCAGATGACACGCCGGCACTCCACGCAGACGCCGAGGCCGGCGCGCTCCGGGTGGTAGTGGCAGCGGCCCGAGCCTTGAATCATGCCGCCACCTTAACGCACACCCGGGCTCGCCGTACCACTCCCGAAGCGGGGACTACAGCTCGTCGAGGAACTCGTCGTTGTACGTGTAGCGGGACAGCCGCTTCACGAGCGCCTCCATGGCCTCCACCGGCTTCACGGAGAAGAGCATCTGCCGCAGCTTCTTCACCTTCTCGTACTCGCGCAGGGTGAAGAGCTTCTCCTCCTTGCGCGTGCCGGACTGGGCGATGTTGACGGCCGGGAAGACGCGCTTCTCCGCCAGGAGCCGGTCCAGGGTGACCTCGGAGTTACCCGTTCCCTTGAACTCCTCGAAGATGACCTCGTCCATGCGGCTGCCGGTGTCGATGAGCGCCGTGCCGATGATGGTCAGCGAGCCGGCTTCCTCCGTCGCGCGGGCGGCGCCGAAGATGCGCTTGGGGCGCTCCAGGGCGCGGCTGTCCACGCCGCCGGACATGGTGCGGCCGGAGTTGTCGACCTCCTTGTTGAAGGCGCGGGCCAGACGCGTAATCGAGTCCAGGAGGATGACCACGTCCTTGCCCGACTCCACCAGCCGGCGCGCGCGCTCCAGGGCCAGCTCCGCCACCTTGAGGTGGTCCGCGGTGGGGCGGTCGGAGCTGGAGGCCAGCACCTCCGCCTTGATGCTCCGCCGCATGTCCGTCACTTCTTCCGGACGCTCGTCGATGAGCACCACCATGACGTGGCACTCCGGGTGGTTGGAGAGGATGGCCTGGGCGACGCGCTGGAGCATGATTGTCTTGCCCGTCTTCGGCGGGGCGACGATGAGCGCGCGCTGCCCCTTGCCAATGGGCGAGATGAGGTCCAGCACCCGGGTCACCATCTCCTTGTGACCGTTCTCCAGCTTGAGCCGCTCGGTGGGGTCCACCGACGTCAGGTCCGCGAAGTGCGGCAGCCGCGGCGCGCCCTCGAGCGGCCGGCCGTCCACCGTGTCCACCTTCTGGATGACGCCCTTCTGGCCCCGCATCTGCGCGAAGGCGGTGATGTACTGGCCCTGCCGCAGCCGCAGCTTCTGGACCAGGTTCTTGGGCAGCTCCGGGTCGTCCGGCGCCGCCAGCAGGTTGCGCTTGAGCTGGCGCAGGAAGGCGTTGGGGCCCTTGGCCTCCGTGTCCAGCACACCCTCCACCGGAGACAGGTTCGCCTGCTGCGAGGCCTGCTGGCCGCCGCCCCCGTGCTGCGCGTGGCGCGCGTGCTGCTGGCCCCCGCCGCCGTGCGCCGGCTGCGGTGGTGGCTGCTGTTGCTGTTGTTGCTGCGCCTGCCGCTGGCGGTGCTGCTCCAGCTCCTGCGGCGTGAGGAAGACCTGGACCTGCTGGCCGTCCGCTCCCGGCTGCATCCGGTAGGCCTGGCCGTCCGGGGTGAAGAGGACCTGCGCGCCACGGCGACGGCGCCGACGGCGGCGGCGGCGGCCGGTGGCCTGGCCGGGCTGCCCGGGGGCGCCACCCTGTGCGCCACCTGCGCCGGAATCACCGTCGTCGGGCCCCTCGTCGTCGCCCTCGTCGCCACCGTCATCGTCCGGCTCGGGCGGCGCCACGGCGCGGGCGGCGGGAACAGGGGGGGCATCACGTGGGTCGCGGTTATCGGGGTTTTCGCTCATGAAAGTTCCAGACTGTGTGCGCCCCGGGCGGCCGCTCCAGGAGGAGGGCGGGGACGCAAGGTGACTCAGGCCGTGGGACAGGAAGCGGACGCGGGGCCCTGGTGACGAGCAGGCCGAACCGCCGTTTCCTGGAGCACCCTGGCGGCCCAAAGCCGTCCGGGGTGCAGGAGTAACAGTAACAGAGGCCGGGGACGGCGCCGCCGCTTTTTTGCGCGGTGTCGTCCGGCCGACCCCTACCTGCCAATTCAGGCCCGCCGCCAGGACTTCAGCGGACGGTTATCTGGAAGGGCATCATCGCCTTCACGCCCGGCTGGAGCAACATCAGGTTCAGGCCCGCCGAGCGGGCCAGCGCCCGCAGGGACTCGGGCAGGGCGGGCTCTGGCGCGGGCAGCAGTGACAGCGCCGCGCGCACCCCGGGCTCACCGCCCAGCGCGGAGAAGAAGCCCCGCGCCTCGCCCATCACCACCAGGTCCAGCTCCTCGTCCGGAGGGATTCCGGCCCGCATCCGCGCGGAGTCCACCGCTTCCAGCAGGCCGCCCAGCTTGTCCACCAGGCCGCGAGCGAGCGCGTCCTGGCCGCTCCACACCCGGCCCCGGGCGACCTCATCCACCTTCGCCTTGTCCATCTTCCGCCGCAGCGCCACCTGGGTGATGAAGCTGTCATAGGACGCGTCCGCCCACGCCTGGGCCGCCTGCTGCTCCTCCGGCGTCCAGGGGCGCCACATGTCCAGGATGTCCGCCATCGGCGCACGGGTCAGGCTCTCCTGGTGCACGCCCAACAGTCCGCCGAGCAGGCCCTCGACGGCGGGCTTGATGTAGAAGACGCCGATGCTGCCCGTCAGCGTGGTGGGCAGGGCGAACACCTCATGCGCGCCAATGGCGGCGTAGTAGCCGCCGGACGCGGCCATGTCCCCCATGGAGGCGATGACGGGCTTGTGCCTGGCCGCCTCCATCACGGCTTCGTACATCAGGTGGGACGCCAGCACCTCGCCGCCGCCCGAGTCCACGCGCACGACGATGGCCGCCACGCTCGGGTCCGACTGCGCCTGCTCCAGCGCGCGAATCACCGTCTCCGCGCCCGCGAGGCGGCTGAAGCCCAGCGGGTCCTCGCGGCTGCGGCCGCCGATGATGTCGCCCAGCACCGGCACCACGGCGATGCGGCGCCGGCGGGCCCAGCGGGCATCGCGCTCGTCGCGTGGCGCGTACGTGGTGCTGAAGCGTCCGCCCGGCACCAGCTCCGCCACCTTCTTGTCCAGCTCCGTCGAGGAGATGACGCCATCCATCAACCCCAGCTCCACCGCGCTCTTCGGGTGGGGCAGGCCCAGGTCCCACAGCGCGTGCAGCCGCTCCACGGGCACCTTGCGGCCTTCCTGCACAGCCTTCTCGTAGACGGCCACCTCCGTGTCCAGGTAGGCGTTCGTGGACTCCAGGGACGCGTCGCTGGGCTCGGTTCGGGAGAGCTGCTCCGGGGCCGTCTTGAAGCGGCCCACCCGCGCTACGTCCCAGTGCACGCCCAGCTTCTCCATCGTCCCGCCGTACGTCTGGAGGTGCACGGCCAGGCCGTTGATGTAGAGAATCGACTCCTGCAACGCGTAGATGCGGTCCGCCGCCGACGCGACGAAGTAGCCCAGGTCGTCCGTGGACAGCACCACCGCCATCACCCGCTTGCCGGACGCGCGCAGCCGCAGCAGCGCCTGACGCAGCTCCTCCGCCTTGCCCCATCCCACCCCGGGCAGGCTCTCCATCTTCAACACCACGCCGGCCAGCCGGTCGTCCTGGGTGGCCAGGTCCAGCCACCGCGTCAGCCGCAGGTATGGGTCCGCCTCGCTGACGCCCAGCCAGGAGAGGACGGGGCTGGTGCCTCCGCTCAATGCGTCATTCAAGTCCAGCAGCGTCACCACGCCGCCGCGCGGCGCGATGGAGCGGTAGGTCTCCGACGACAGGCGCACCGCCGCCAGGTGGTCCAACCCCGCGTTCGTCCCGCCCGCCGCGTAGGTGAGGCCCAGGTGCGAGGTGTCCACCGTGGCCGCCACCTGGAGCGCGATGGGCACCCCGGAGGTGAAGCCGTGCGACACGCCCGCGCCCAGGCGGAGGCCCGGAATCACCTCCGCGTGGACGGTGTACGTCGCCTGGCCCTGGCGGAAGGCGCCCTCGGAGAAGAGCCAGTCCACGCCCAGCGTGTAGCGCTCATCCAGCGGGCGCACACCCAGGCCCAGGTTGTACTGCCGCTTCAGCGCCAGCGTGCCCTCCGAGGGGGCGTTGACGTCGCGCACCACCGCGCCCAGTGACAGCGCCCGCAGGGGGCGCGCCGTGAGGCCCACGTCGAAGGTGTCCAGCGCGTCGATGTCCCGGTTGGATGAACCGTAGGAGTGCCACGAACCGCCCAACTGCAGCGCGCCCGTGCCCAGGGAGAGCCCCAGCGACGTGCGGCGGTAGTCCGGCTCCGCCCGTCCGCGAATCCACTCCATGGAGCCGCCCAGGCCCAGTCCGAGCAGGCGCGTGGCCAGGAAGACGCCGTCTCCCAGGCCGTCATGCACGAGGTTGCGCTCGTGCAGGTAGAAGAGCTGACTGCCGTTGACGAAGCCCAGGCCCGCGGGGTTGAGCGACAGGGCGGTGGCTTCATCCACCAGCGCGGCGCCCGTGGGCGGCAGCGTCAGCCCCCGGGAGGGCAGGGCGGGCCGGCTGAGGACACTCGTCTGGGCGAGCGCGAGGCTGGGGAGGAGCAGGAGGGCGAGCAGGCGCATACGCCCCGGGACTCTAGGCAACAGCCGTCCCGGGACAAGCGCTCAGCGCTACCAGTCCTCGGTTCCGGACACACCGTCGAGCGGGTCGTCGCTGGGCTTGCTCTTCTTGTCCTGCGCCTTGCCACGGCCGCCCCGGTCCTCCGACGACCAGTCTTCCATGCCACCGCGGTTGTCCAGCGGGTCCCGGCTCTTGGTCACCTTCTCGCCGATGCTGTTCACCAGGTGGTTCACCACCCGCTCCATCTCCTGCTTCAGCTGGCCGAACTCGTCGCCCTGGACGGCCATGCGCCGCCCCGCCAGCCTCTGACCGGTGCGCGCGTCGTAGTAGCCCAGCGTCAGGTCGGTGCCCTCTCCATTGGCGCGAAGGGTGCCCACCATGACCCGCTCCAGTCCCAGCGACTGCGCCATGGCCGCCACGCCAGACGCCTTCTCGCCGGCGCGGTTCACCTCGCCCGCCACCCGGTCCAACTGCGCGTCGTAGGCCTTGTACGCAGAGGTAGGCACCAGCTTGGCGGTGACTTCGGCGTCGTCGGTGGCCACCTCCATGAGCTGCCCGTACTGCCGGAAGCCCGGACGCTCCAAGCGCAGCAGGTGCTTGCCAATGGGTAGCGCGGGCAGCGTCACCGGCGTGTAGCCCACGACTTCGCCGTCCACGTACACGCGCGCGCCCGCGGGCCGCGAGTTCACCGTGGCGGTGCCGCGCAGCTGGGACGTGCGGCTGGTGGCCACCTGCACGCGCAGGGCGAGGAACTCGCGCGTGAAGCGCTTGGGGGACAGCTCATGGGTGGGGGACAGCGCGATGAGGTCGATGAGCGCCAGCTTCGCCTCCTCCACCTCGCCGCGCAGGTGTAGCACGGCGGCGTACAGCGCCAGCGCGTCACACAGCGGCGAGCACCCGCGCATGGCGCCCGCGGCCCCCTGCAGCTCCTTCAAGGTGGCGCGCACCTTGCGCTCCGCCTCCTCGTAGTCCTTCTTGTCGAAGGCGGACAGGCTCTCCGAATAGCCCTTGCGCCCGCGCTCCAGCGAGGCCCGGGCCTCCGGGTCCTCCGGCATGCCGAACAGTTCCTCCGACTTGCGGACCGTCATGCCGGCGAAGTGGGTGAGGGCGTCGTTCATGTAGCCCTCCATCTGCACGCTGGATGCCTCGGAGGCCGGGTCCATGGGCACCAGGAGGGTGCTGACGCGGCGCGCCTGGGGCGGGGCCGCGAGGGCCAGCGCGGGGAGGAGGACGAGGGCGAGGGCGGCTTTCATGGGGTGACCTCTGAAACAGGCGACGCGGGAGTCGGTCCGGGCATTCAACACGCGGCTCCGCCTCAGAATCCGACGCCACCAGAAACGGGGTTGAACGGGCGGCCCTTGTCTTGGGACGTCGCCACGTAGACGGCCCCGGCCGTCACCGCCGCCGCGCCGCCGACCACCGCCCAGAACCACGGGCGCTTGATGAGGGTGGAGAACGAGTTGCCGCCCTCCGCCACGCGGGGCGCCGCGACGCCGTTGACGAAGGCGCGCACCTGGTCCGCCGCCGCGTCCGGGCCGTTCTTCTTCGCGCCCGGCGCCAGGGCAATCTCCACCCCGCGCAGCCGCGCGTTGGAGCGCAGGTCCCACGCCTGGAGTTCGGCCTTGAGGTGGCCCTTGTCCCCGCGAGCCACCGCCGCCAGCACCACGTAGCGGGCGTTGAGCCGCTCACCAATGGCGCGTGCCTCGGGCGGCGGCGTGTCGCGCTCGAAGGCCTGTTCGGTGCTGGCGTGGACCGCCGCGTCACGCACGGCGGACAGGCCCGGGGTGGGCTCCAGCGTCGCCTTCACCTCGGTGCTCTTGGCGGACGCCACCTCCGTGTACTGGGCGAAGGCCGAGTAGCCGGGCAGGGACACCACCACCGGGTGCTGGCCCGCGGTCATCTCCACGCCCTTGAGCGGCGTGACGCCCAGCTCCTGGCCCCGCACGAGGACGCTGGCGCCCGCCGGCTTCGACTCCACCACCAGCGTGCCGGCCGGGCGCGCCTTCACGTCGGCGCGGGCCTGGTCGAAGGACTTCAGCACGTCCTGTCCGAAGAGGGCGGCGTCGGGAGTCGTGGACGGATCCGCCACCACCGCGCGCTTGAACGCGTCCTGGGCCCCGGTGGAGTCGCCGTTGAGCATCCGCGAGGCGCCCAGGAACAGGTAGGCCTTGGCCAGCCGCTCCGGGCTCAGCTCCGCCGGGTGCTTCGTATAGGCCTCCGCCGCCGCCAGGAACTTCGCCTCGGCGGACTCGGGGTCCAGGTTGTCGTAGTCGGTGCGGCCCTGCTCGAAGAGCGTGTCCGCGCGCGTCAGCGAGGCCGGCGGGGACGGCGGGAAGGCCGCGCCCAGGTCCACCATCGCCACGCCGCTCGCCTTGAGCCGGCTCAGCAGTTCCTCCTCCAGCTTCACTGCGGCCTCCTCCGCCGCGGATGTCCGCGCCACCGCGAAGAGCGCCACCGGCCCGGAGGCCGTCACCGCCGCGCTGGCCACCGCCGGCTCACCCGAGGCACTCGGCGCCGCGGGCTTGGCCACGGCCGGAGCGTCCGGCGACACCAGCGGCGTGACGGACGTCTCCTCGTCCTCGTTCGGGGAACCGAAAACCCGGGGCTCGTCGGACTCATCGCCGTCCGCGTCGTCCGCCGGGGGCGCCTTGGTCGTCTTCACCGGCTGGGAGGTGGCGGGGGGCTTCTTGCTGGACTGCTTCTTCCGCGTGGACTGCCCATAGGCGGGAGAGGTGGCCAGCATGAACGCGAGGAGCAGGGAGGTTCGGCGGAACGTAGTCACGGCGCGGATGCTAGCCGAGCCAGGGCTCCGTCTCAAAAGCCCTGCTGCACGCGGGCCCCTCCGGGGTGGGGAGGGACCCGCGACGGTGATTCCGCTCTGACTAAACGTCCAGGTCCTGGACCTCGCTGGCACGCTCCATGATGAACCTGAAGCGGGCGCTGACGTCCTTGCCCATCAAGTCATTGATGAGCCGGTCCGTCTCCAGCGGCTTGTCAATGGTGACGCGCAGGCTCATCCGGTGCTTGGGGTCGAGCGTCGTCTCCTTCAGCTCGTCGGGCGTCATCTCACCCAGACCCTTGAAGCGCATGATGTTGGGCTTGGCGTTGCCCTTCGTCTTCTCCTTGATGATGCGGTCGCGGTCCGGCTCATCCAGCGCCCAGTACGTCTCCTTGCCGATGTCCACGCGGTACAGCGGCGGCTGGGCGATGTGGATGGCGCCGCTCTCGATGAGCGGACGCAGGTGCCGGTAGAAGAAGGTGAGCAGCAGCGTGGCGATGTGGTGGCCGTCGCTGTCGGCGTCCATCAGCAGGAAGACGCGGCCGTAGCGCAGCTTGCTGATGTCGAAGTCGGAGCCGATGCCGCAGCCCAGCGCGGACACGATGTCCTGGAGCTCCTTGTTCGTCGTCACCTTGTCGGTGGACGCCTGCTCCGCGTTGAGCACCTTGCCGCGCAGCGGGAGGATGGCCTGGGTGCGCCGGTCCCGACCCTGCTTGGCGGAGCCGCCTGCGGAGTCACCCTCCACGATGAACAGCTCGCTCATGCCCGGGTCCGTGGACGAGCAGTCCGCCAGCTTGCCCGGCAGGTTGAGCCGGTGGCTGACCGCCGTCTTGCGGCTCACCGCCTGTGACGCGGCCCGGCTGGCCTCGCGCGCGCGGGCGGCCAGGACGATGCGCGCCACCACGGACTCCGCGATGGACTTGTTGTCGTTGAGCCACTTCTCCAGCGCCGGACGCAGCACGCCGTCCACCTGGCCACTGACTTCGGGGTTGTTGAGCCGCCCCTTCGTCTGGCCCTGGAACTGCGGCTCCACCACGTAGGTCGACAGGATGGCGGTGATGCCCTCGCGGATGTCCTCCGCGGTGAGCGTCACGCCCTTGGGCGCGATGCCGTGCGTCTCGATGTAGTTGCGCACCGCCTTCACCACGGCGCTGCGCAGGCCCGCCTCGTGCGTGCCGCCCAGCGGGGTGGGGATGCCGTTGACGTACGAGCGGATGTGCTCGTCGGTGGCCTCCGTCCACGCCAGCGAGGCCTCCAGCCGCACGCCGTTGTCGCGCGAGTGGTAGAAGGCCGCGCTGCCCATGGGCACCAGCGGCTTGTTCCGCTCGGTCACCACCTTGGTGAGGTACTCCGCGATGCCACCGTCGTGTTTGTACGTCACCGACGTGTGGGGGCTGGACGTCTCGTCCTTCCAGACGACCGTCATGCCCTTGTGCAGATAGCTCTTGGCCTCCAGCCGCTCGCGCACCAGCTCCGCGTCGAACTTCAGCTTCTCGCCGAAGATCTCCGGGTCCGGCTCGAAGGTGACGGCCGTGCCGGTGCCTCGCGTCGCGCCCTCCACCTTCAGCGTGCTGGTGGCCCTGCCCCGCGCGTACGACTGGACGTGCTTCTTGCCGTCGCGCTTGATCTCCACGACGAGCTTGCGCGCCAGCGCGTTCACCACCGAGCTGCCCACGCCGTGCAGACCGCCCGAGTGGATGTAGTTGCCCTGCTCGAACTTGCCGCCCGCGTGAAGCGTCGTGAGGATGACCTCCACGGCCGGCTTCTTGTGCTTGGGCATGATGTCCACGGGGATGCCTCGCCCGTTGTCCACCACCGTGACGCTGCGGCTGTCCTTGTGGAGCGTCACCTCCACCGTGGTGGCGAAGCCGTTGATGACCTCGTCCACCGAGTTGTCGAGGATCTCCCACAGCAGGTGGTGATACCCCGTGCTGTCGGTGCCGCCGATGTACATGGCCGGGCGCTTGCGCACCGGCTCCAGGCCTTCCAGGACCTGGATGTCCGCGCCTGTGTAAGTTTCCTTCTTCGTCGCCATGGCGTCCTCTGCCTAGTCCTTCTTCTCGGGCAACGGGATGAAGGTGACGGGGCGTGCCACCTCCTTCACGGCGTCGCGCTTCGACATCTCGTGGCCCTTGCCGCCGCGGCCCGTCAACCCGTACTTCGCCGGGGACAGGTGCAGCTTGCGGCCCTTCTGCGTCTCGAACTCCAGCTTCGCGTCCTTCTGGGCGGGCGACACGGCGAGGAAGTCCACCACCCGGTCATTGTCGTCCACCTTGATGACGGTGACGCCCTTGCCCGGGCCAGCCAGCTCGTTGACCTCCGCCACCTTGCACACCAGGGCGCTGGTCTTCTCCGTCAGCACCGCCAGCAGGTCTTTGTCCGTCACCGGCTGCACGCCAATGATTTCGTCGCCCTCGCCCGTCTTCGCGTAGCGGCGGCCGGCGCGCGTGGAGACCTCCAGGTGCGGCTCCAGCAGGAAGCGCATGCCCATGCCCTGCTTCGTCACGCCCACCAGCTTCTGCGGGCGCGCAAGCCGCGCGTCCAGCGACAGGGCGGACACCACGCGCTCGCCGTCGTCGAACTTGAAGAACTTCTGCACCGGCTCGCCGTAGCCCGTGGAGGCGGGCACGTCGTTGAAGCGGGTGACGTACGCGGTGCCGAAGTTGCTGAACAGCACCAGGTTCGCCTTCAGGCTGCCGGCCAGCACCGCCATCACCGCGTCGCCTTCACGCAGGCGGGTGGTGGACGGGTCCTTCACCTCGCGCACGCGCTTGACCCAGCCGTCGCGGGTGATGACCACGTGCGCGTCCTCGTCCGCGATGAACGCCTCGGCGCTGAACTCCATCTCCTCGGAGCCCGCGCCGCCAATCCGCGTGCGACGCTTGTCGTTGTAGCGGGCCTTCATTTCGCCCAGCTCGTCCCGGACGGTGCTCCACACCTTGTTCTTGTCCTTGAGGATGCCCTGGATGCGCTTGATTTCGGCGCGCTTCTCCTTGAGCTCCTTCTCCACGACGAGAATCTCCAGGCGGGCCAGCTTGTAGAGCTTCATCTCCAGGATGGCGTCCACCTGGGCTTCATCCAGCTTGAAGCGGGCGATGAGCTTCTTCGCGGCGTCCTGCTTTCCTTCCGACGCGCGGATGATTTTGATCATCTCGTCGAGCGCGTCGTAGACCTTCTCGAAACCCTCCAGGATGTGGACGCGCCGCAGCAGCTCGCCCAGCTCGTGCTCGAAGCGCTTCGTCACCACGTCGAAGCGGAAGGTGAGGAAGTACCAGAGGATGTCCTTGAGGTTGAGCCGCTCGGGCGTGCTCAACTCGGGCTTGTCCTTGATGGGTACCAGGCAGGTGAGGTTGACGCCGAAGTTCGTCTGCAGCGGCGTCTGCTTGTACAGGTACGCCATCACCAGCTCGGGGTTGGCGTCCTTCTTCAGCTCCAGGACGATGCGCACGTCCTTGGTGGATTCGTCGCGCACGTCGGTGATGAGCGGCAGCTTCCGCTCGCGCACCAGGTCGCCGAACTTGGCCACCAGCGTGGACTTGTTCACCGTGTAGGGGATGGAGGTGATGACAATCTGCTGGCCGCCTCGCTTGAGGTCCTCCAGCTTGTACTCACCGCGGATGCGGATGCTCCCCTGGCCCGACTCGTAGATGTCGCGCAGTTCCTTCTTGTCGTTGAGGATCTGCCCGCCGGTGGGGAAGTCCGGACCCTTCACCCACTTGAGCAGGTCCTTCGTCAGGAGCTGCGGGTTCTCGATGAGCGCCACCAGCGCGTCCACCAGCTCGCCCAGGTGGTGCGGCGGGATGTTGGTGGCCATGCCCACGGCGATGCCCGTGGTGCCGTTCATCAGCAGCTGCGGCACCCGCGCGGGGATGACCACCGGCTCCTGCAGCGTGCCGTCGTAGGTCGGCCGGAAGGCCACCGTCTTCTTGCCCAGCTCCGTCAGGAGCTCGCTGGACAGCATCGCCAGACGGCACTCGGTGTAGCGCATGGCCGCCGCGCCGTCGCCGTCGAGCGAGCCGAAGTTGCCGTGGCCGTCCACCAGCGGGTAGCGCAGCGAGAAGTCCTGCGCCATGCGCACCAGCGCCTCGTAGATGGAGGCGTCACCGTGCGGGTGGTACTGACCCATGACACTGCCGACCACCTTGGCGGACTTCTGGTACTTGGCTTCGTGCGTCAGCCGGTGGTCGTGGTACATGCCGAACAGGATGCGGCGCTGCACCGGCTTGAGGCCGTCACGCACGTCCGGCAGGGCGCGCGAGGTGATGACCGACAGGGCGTAGTTGATGTACCGGCGGCGTGCCTCGTCCGCGAGCGAAGCCGGCACGGACCCGTCGCCGTTGCCACCCGCGGCGCCGCCACTCCCGCCACCGCCGCCTCCCCCGGCCCCCTGCTTCTTTCGCGATTTCGATTCGGCTTCTGCGAGCATGGTCGTCAATCCACAGGTGAGAACGCCCCGCACCCCGAACGCGGCGCGCGACCCGCGCACTCCTCACGTTGGAGGGGCAGAGGTATGTAACAGGGCGCCGGGACTACCATGCCACCCTGACATTGGGAACGAATTCGGGGGGTTGCGCACTCTCCAACAGTGCCTACCTATACGTCTGTCCAGTCCTATTTGCCAGCAGAACCCCACTCCAACCCCGCGGAATTCCGAGGTCGGAGGCCTCCTGGCTGGGGCATGGGGCGGGACGGTGGGTGCGGGTGGGACAGGACGGCTCGTCCCCCCTGGCTGCAGGCGGACGCCCTAGGGGGTCGCGTCGCGGGCCTTCCCCCACGAACCGTCCTTGAAGATGCGCACGCCCTTGCCGCTCCCGCTGCCAATCATCCCGGGAATGGTGGCCTGGAGCGGCTTGGCGCCGGGCGGCTGGTAGACGACGCGGGCCTTGCGAGCGGAGGGCAGGGCGGCGCTGGTGGCGTCCACCAGCAGGTAGATGGTTTCGCCGTCCACGTGGAGCCGCTCGGGGTCCTGGCGGTGGTTGAACTCGGCCAGCAGCTCGCCGTCATCCACGGAGGAGGCCTCGCTGCCGAGCAGGCGGACCTTCACCCGCAGCCAGCTCACGGGCGGGGCGCCTTCCTGCTTCGCGTAGTCGCGCACGCCCTGGATGACGACGGCGACGTCGGCGCCGTTGCCGGGCGCGTTCTTCGTCGCCAGACGCAGGCCCGTCTGCTTGCTGTTGTCGGTGTCGAGCAGCAGCGTGGCGTTGGCGCAGCGGCTCTTGCACTCGTCGCCCCACGGCACCTTGTCGAAGCGCAGGCGCATGGCGAAGTCACTGCCTTGGGGGCCAATGACGGCGTTGACGATGACGGGGCGCTCCCCATCCGGAGGCGCGGCATAGCGGAAGGTGGCGCGCTCCTTGGCGGCGAAGGCGGTGCCGGCGAGCAGGGTGCAAAGGAGCAGTGGGCGCTTCACGTGGAGACCTCCCAGGGGCAAAAAGGGCCTATTCAAGAGGGAAGGGGCCCACCGCATCAAGTCCCGGGCGTTAGAGTGAGGCTTCCGACGAGGAGGATTTCGCGATGCGTGAACCGTACGTGCGGCAGCTCAAGCTCGGGCCCATGGACAACTTCGTCTACCTGGTGGGCCCCCGGCACTCGGACGAAGTGGTGGTGGTGGACCCCGCGTGGGACGTGGAGGCCATCGAGCAGGCGGTGAAACAGGACGGCAAGCGCGTGGTGGGCGCGTTCGTCTCGCACTGCCACTTCGACCACATCAACGGGCTGCCGGACCTGCTGTCGAAGTGGGACGTGCCGGTGTTCGCGCAGCGTGAAGAGGTCCAGTTCTCCCCGGAGCTGCGCGAGCTGGGCGGCGCGCTGCGGCCCCTGGGGCCGGGGGATGACGTGCGCGTCGGGACTGAGACGTTCCAGGCACTGCACACGCCCGGGCACACGCCGGGCTCGCATTGCCTGCTGGCCGGTGACGCGCTCGTGTCCGGGGACACCGTGTTCATCAACGGCTGCGGCCGGTGTGACATGAGCGGGGGCAACCCGGAGGCGATGTACCGCTCCCTGTCGCAGGTGCTGGCGAAGGTGCCCGACAGCGCGAAGCTGTATCCGGGCCACGACTACGCGGACGTGCCGGTGACGTCCATGGAGACGGTGCGGCAGAAGAACCCGTACTTCGCCTTCGACAATGTGGACGCCTTCGTCGCGTTCCGCATGCGGCCTCGCAAGTAGCGGTCCTCGCCGCTGGTGTCTGGCGGCCAACGGGGCCTCACACCGAGGACACGTTTACCCTGAGTGCGTGCCTGTCTATTGAATCGCGCCCGGCAGGAGAGGGGTTTTCGCCTGCCGTTTTTCCTCGCAGTCCAGGCGTCGAGTCAGGAGCGTTCTCATGTTTCAGGAGCAGCTTTCTCCCCAGTCGCAGCAGATGTTCGGTGAGTCGCTGAAGGAGCGGGTCGTCGAAGCCGTTCGCGAGCAGATTGTCTCCGCGATTGAGGATCGGCTCGGCCGCGAGGTGCGTGAGCGCGTGGGGGAGGCCATCCGCCACGCGATGTCCGAGCGCGGCGGCGGGATGCCGCAGGGGTTCGGGATGATGCCCCAGGGCTACGGCATGCCGGAGCCGGAGCGCATCGCGGACGCGCTTTGTTCCCGCCTGGCGGAGACGCTGCGCGAGCGCATCGCCTCCGTGGTGCACGAGCGCATCCGCGACGGCATCCGCGAGCGGCTGGCCGAGTGCGTGCGCGCGGCGCTGATTGAGCAGTGGCAGATGTCCTCCCACGGCTTCGGCGCCCCGGATGCCGAGCGGCTGGCGGAGGCGGTGCGCACGCGGCTGATGGAGGCCCTGCGCGAGCGCATCAACACCGCCGCGCATGACGGCGTGCGCGAGGCCCTGCGCGAGCGGCTGGCGGACACGCTGCGCTCGGTGATGTCGGAGCGCATGCCCGGCTTCAGCCCCCACGACGCGGAGCGGATGGCGGACGCCATTCGCGGGCGCCTGGCCGACGCCCTCCACGAGGGACTGGTGTACAGCCTGCGGGAGCGCGTGCGCGAGGCCCTGCGCGAGCGCCTGGCCGACGGGCTCCGCGGCTTCGTGACGCGCCAGTGGGGCGGCATGGCGGCCGGCTCGTTCGACCCCGATCGCATCGCGATGGCCCTCCAGGACCGGCTGTCCGAGGGGCTCCGTGAGCGCATCAACTCGGCGGTTCGCGAGCGCGTCCGCGAGGTGCTGCGGGAGCGCATGGGCGAGATGCTGCGCGGCGCCATGGCGCGTCACCGGGGCATGATGATGGGGCAGGGCGGGATGATGCCGCAGGGCATGATGATGGGGCAGGGGATGCAGGACGTGGAGCGCCTGGCGGACGCCATCCGCACGCGGCTGGCGGACTCCCTGCGTGAGCGGCTCGTCAGCAGCATGCGCTCGGAGCTGGAATCGGCGCTGCGCTCGCAGCTCCCCGACGCCGTCCGGTCGGCGCTCGGTGAGGCGATGCGCGCCGGTCCGTCCATGATGCCGACGCAGCACAGCGGCGGCGGCGCCGTCGACCCCGAGCGCATCGCGAGCGCGGTGCGTGAGAGCGTGAGCGCCGATGTCCGTGAGCGCGTGGGCGAGATGGTCCGCGAGCGCGTGTCCGAGGTCGTCCGCAACGAGCTGTCCAACGGCGTGCACGCCCCGCAGGCGTGATGCGCCGTCTCCTCGGAGGCGCGGTGGTGAGGTCCGCTGCCCGCCTCCGGGGAGGCATTCCCCCTCCGTCGGGCGATGGCGCTCAGGGGGGAGCTCAATCCTCCCAGGGGTTGGCCTTTCGCCAGCGCGCGAAGACGGCCTTGACCTCTTCGGGCGAGGCCGAGATGTACTGGGGCTACAGGGCCCATTTCTTGTGCGGATAGCCGAGCAGGTTGTTCAGCGTGCTGTTGATGGCGTACTTCTGTTTCGCTAGGTCGTCGCACGCGGGCCAGGACGCCAGGATGGCGGCGACCTCCGCTCTGTCGAGTCCGAACACGGAGGGGAACGCCCTTTCGGAGAAGAACGGGCCTTCGACCGCTGCACGAAGACACTCCTCGATGATCTTCTCGTCGCGCGTCATACCGCGCAGTCTATCTGCGCGGCGAGGAGGCGGGTATGCTCAGGGCGACCAGTACATCGGCCCGCCGTTCCAGGTGGTTGTGATCTCCATCTGCGGTGTCGCGTTCCATGGCGAAGGCGTGGTGAAGCCGAGTCCGACGCCCGCTGGCTGGTCCGTGCAACCGGACGTCATCAGGGCACCGGCCATCAGGACGGCCCAGGACAGCGAGCGGGGGGATGCGTGTCGACGCAGACGCATGTGGGGTTCTCCTCGAAGGTGGCGCATCAGGGCGCCGTAGCGGACTTGGACGTTTCGAAGGGGTAGCGCTGGAGCGCGAGCACCGCGCCGCTCGGGTCGGCGATGAGCGCGAGCGAGCCGCCACGCGCGTCCGGGCGCGGGGCCATCAACACTCGGCCACCCAGGGCCTGGGCCCGCGAAGCGAGCGCCGCGGGGTCCTTCACGCGGATATAGGTGAGCCAGTTGGGGCGTGCGCCTTTCACCGGGTTGGCCAGCACGCCGCCTCGGGGATGCTGTCCCTGCGCGAGGACGTAGTGCGGCCCGCCGCCGAGTGGACGCTCACGGACCTCGTAGCCCAGGAGTTCCTTGTAGAAGTCCGCCGCGGCGACGGGGTCCTGGGCCAGGTACTCCATCCACAAGAACTGGCCCTCATCAGGCACGCCCGTGTCGGCCGGGTCTCCGGGCTGGGATCGCACGAAGCCCACCGCCGCGCCCTGCGGGTCGGCGACCACCGCGGCTCTGCCGATGTTCCGCACATCGATGGGCCCGTCGAGCGCCTTGCCGCCGCGAGCACTCACTTCGGTAACGGCGCGGTCCACGTCGGGCACGGAGAGGTAGCCCAACCACAGCGCGCCTTCGCGTTTCTCGGCCGCGTTCGCAGGATGGACGATGCCGCCAATCCAGCGTCCCTGGGCGCGGATGAGGGAGTAGGGGCGGCGGCCTCCTCGGATGTCCACGAACTCCCAGCCGAACAGGTCGCGATAGAAGCGCTTCGCGGCTGCGGGGTTGTCGGTGACGAGGTCGTGCCAGACGAACTTGCCGTAGAGTGGCGTGGGCGACAGGGGGATTCCCTCGCGGGCCGCGCTGTTGGGCGTGGACGCGCACCCGGTCTGGGTGGCGACCGCGCCTCCCACGGCGCACACGCTGGTCAGCAGGAGTCCGCCGCGAATCCACGCGCGCCACATGCCAGGAAGTTTCATCGTCTCTCCTCGTGCCGCGTCCGGAGCCGCTCGCGGGCTGGATGGCCGGCGGGCTCGGAGGTGCACGGGACAGGACGGGCCGGAGGCTTCGATATGAGGCGGCGGCCTTCACTCGACAACCCACGGGGCGCGTCCGGGCGACTCTCGGTGAGGTCATTGTGCCCCGCGCGACGTCAGTCGGCCCCCGCGCGCTACACCCGCCGCGCCCGCGCCGTGACGGAGGGCATCTGAACGGCGGCGGACTCCAGCGTCATCAGCGCGTAGGAATCTCGCGAAAGGCCATTCCTTCCAGGCCGAGCTGGCGCACTGTCTCCATGAACCGTTCGGTGCAAACGATGACGGTGGCGTAGTCGCCTACACGGAAGACATCGCGATCGATGGGCAGGGATGCTGCGTCGAGAAGGGGCGCGTCCGGCAGTCGAAGCGCGACCCGGCCACAGGCGTCGCATGGCGGAGCGAGGTCCGAGGGAAGGCAGTCCATATGGAGCCGGCCGCGCGGCTCGATTTGGAGCTCCAGCAACTCCGGCGGCTCCTTCTGGCGGAACCTCAATTCCGTTTTACAGCCGAGCAGTCCCCTGACGCCTTCGGTTTGGAGGCGCTCAAGAGCATCTCGCCGCACGACCCACAGAATGTCCCCCTGTGACGTCAGCGGGCCGAACCTCCCAGCGGCTGTGCCTTCAAGAGGCCCCAGGTGCGTGCCCGGCGGAAGTGGCACGCCGGGGGGGACATAGGGGCGAACCAGCTCTCGCAGTTGCGTGAGTTCCGAAACGGGAACAGGCCAGGGGCGCACGAAGCGTGACCGCTCGGGCACGTGAGACAGGTCCACCCCTGGGTACTGGTGCCCGGCCCCGCCCCACGTCACTCCACAGGCATCGCACTTCACGCCGGGCAGGCGCCACTTGTGTGTGGCATCGAAGCTGCCGTTGAAGGGCGGCGTCCGCTCCTCGCGTATCCAGAAGAACCGCATCATGCACTCAATCTCTCAAGTCCCTGGCTTGGAATGGTAGGCGCGAATGGGCCCGCCCATGAGCTGGAAGCGGTAGATGAGTTCGCCCGCGTGCTTGAAGATTTCCTCGGGGCTTGCGTTCTCGTTGCGGAGTCTGAACTCGCGCCAGGCTTGGTTCCATGCACCGCCGCTGTTGCCCCCTTTTGTGAATGCGCTGATGAAGGTCCCGGGGAATCGGAAGTGTGTAGTCGTGAATCCTGAGCCCTCTATCCCTGAACCACTCCGCCAGGTCTCTGGCCTGGGGGAAGATGTGGTGCTTCTCCCACCGTCCGGGGGTGAGCCAACGTGAAGGTGGCACCACCCAACCGGCAGCGCCGTTCCAGTTGGGGAACACCATGACAGCGCCCCGCGGGAGGTTCTGGCCTCCTCCCCAATTCCTCCGGGGACCGCGCACTGGCGCAGCCGCAGCCGCGGGAGGGCGCGCAGGCGGGAACCGCGCCAGCTCTACCGCTCCGGGCACGTCTTCGCAGCGATAGAGTCCGCACGCGTCGCCATGGCAAAGGAGCGAGCTGCAAGGGGCATCATCAGCGGCGGCGCACGTCTCCTCCGCGGTCTCCCAGTCCTGGGACGCGGGCATCCTCGCGGCGTTGGAGCACCCCAGAAAAGACAGCGCGAGCACCGAGAATGCAGAGACCAGAAATGTCCGCATCATCGGAGAAGTCTATCGCGTGTCAGGCTGGGGCCGCGGGAGGCGCTACACCCGCCGCGCCCGCGCCGTGACGGAGGGCATCTGGAGCCCCTTGGGCCTGGCGTGCAGGGACGTGTACGCCGCCACCGCCAGCAGGCCGATGGCGAGCAGCGACCACAGCGCCGCCCACACCACCGCGGGCACGTAGGTGAGGTCCGCCAGGAGCGCCGCGTCACTCTGCGAGCGCACCGCGCTGTTCCACAAATCGGAGCGCAAATCGAACAGCGCATACAGCGCCGTGAAGGCAGCGATGAACAGGTTCAGCGCGTCCACCACCCCATCCGGCAGGAACTTCGCGCCCAGGGCCAGCACCACGGCCGTGCCCAGGCAGAAGAATAGGGTGAAGCTGTCCCCCGCGTACACCACGCCCATGACGGTGAGCCACACGCTGGCCGTGCCCAGCACCCAGCGGCGGAGCCGGAAGCGGAAGGTGGCCAGCATCAGCCCCGCGCCCGCCACCGCGCTGCCCAGGTACCCCCCGGAGTAGACGGCCACCTTGGCGAACAGCCCGGGAGGCAGGCGGGACAGGCAGGAGCCCGACTCGTTGGCCGCCAGGTGGATGCGGTCCACGGAGCCGCCCACCAGCAGCGTCGCCAGGGCGTGCCCGCTCTCGTGCATCATCACCACCAGCACCTTCATGGGCCACAGGGCGGGCGAATCCCAGAAATACCAGCCCACCCCCAGCATGAGGGCGAGCAAGGCCAACCGGCCCAAATCGAGCTGTGCACCGCTGGCGGTCCGCATCGGTTGCTCCCCTCCTGGGACACTCCAACACTTAATCCGGGTTCGTCTTCCACGAAAAAGCCCGGCCTCCAGGCCGCGAAGCGTCACGGCGAAGGGATTCGCTTGCGGGCGCCGGACGGAGTAGGGAGGGGACACCATGAAGAAGACGCTCCTCCTCCTGTCGCTCGTGGCTGCCCCCGCTCTGGCCGGGGAAGGCAAGTGGACTCCCCAGCAGGTCCTGGAGCTGGACCCGGCGTGGCTACGCGCCCAGGGCCTCCAGGTCTCTCCCAAGAAGCTCTGGGATCCGAAGCGTGGCACCGGCCTGCTCGCGGGCGCGGTCAACGTCGGCGGGTGCTCGGGCGCGTTCATCGCCGCCTCGGGTCTGGTCATCACCAACCACCACTGTGCCTTCGGCGTCATCCAGGAGCACAGCACGCCGCAGCGCGACCTCATCACCCAGGGCTTCCTCGCCTCCAAGCGCGAGGACGAACTGCCCGGCAAGGGCTCCCGCGTCCAGGTCCCGCGCAGCTTCACCGACGTGACGAAGACGGTGCTCGCCGCGGTGCCCGCGGACGCGGATGACATCACGCGCTACAAGGCCATCGAGCGGAAGCAGAAGGAGCTGGTCGCCGAGTGCGAGAAGCGTCCCGCCACCCGCTGCCAGGTGGCCACCTTCGATGGCGGCGTCAACTACACGCTGGTGGACGCGGTGGAACTCACGGACGTGCGACTCGTCTACGCGCCGCCGCGCGCGGTGGGCGAGTACGGCGGCGAGGAGGACAACTGGATGTGGCCGCGCCACACCGGTGACTTCGCCATCCTCCGCGCGTACACCGCGCCGGACGGGACCTCCGCGCCGTACAGCGACAAGAACGTCCCCTACAAGGCGGAGTTCTTCTTCCCGCTGGCCACCCAGGGCGTGAAGCCCAACGACTTCGTCATGGTGCTGGGCTACCCGGGCATGACGTACCGCGCGCTGCTCGCGGAGGAGATGGCCGAGCGCCAGTCCCGCCTCTACCCGCGCATGCGCGACGTGTTCGGTGAGGCGATCCGCATCCTTGAGGCGGAAGGCGAGAAGGACGCCGCGGGCAAGATTGCCGTCGCCTCGCAGCTCAAGGGCCTGCACAACGTCTACAAGAACTCGGGCGGTCAGCTCGCGGGCCTGAAGCGGGGCCACATCGTGGAGAAGCAGCGCGAGGCGGAAGCCGCCGTCGCGGTGTGGGCGAAGAAGACGGGCGCGAAGTGGCAGCCGGCGCTGGACGCGCGGGCCGCGCTGCTCGTCGAGCAGTCCGCCATCGCGAAGTCCTTCGAGCGTGAGTTCCTCCTGGCCGCGTCGTCGCGGCTGGCGCGGGGCCCGGCCCTGGCGGTGACGGTGTCGCGGCTGGCCGCGGAGCGCGCGAAGCCGGACCTGGAGCGCCGCCCGGAGTACATGGAGCGCGAGCACGTCCGCATCAAGGACCGGCTGGAGCGCGACCAGAAGAACCTGTTCCTCCCCGCCGAGCGCCAGCTGCTGCTGGCCTTCGTGCGCCGCGCGCAGGCGCTGGGCGCCGACGAGCGCATCGCCGCGGTGGACAAGCACTTCGGCAAGACGTTCTCGGAGAAGGACGTCCTGGCGAAGATTGACGCCATGTACGCGGGCACCCAGGTGCTGACGCTGGACCAGCGCCTGAAGATGGCCACCGAGTCGGTAGGCCAGCTCGAGGCGCGCAAGGACGCGCTGCTCGCGTTCGGTCTGGACCTGGCGAAGGAGCAGGCCGCGCTCGACGAGGTGAAGGACAAGCGTCAGGGCGCCGCGCTGCGGCTGCGGCCGGAGTGGCGCAAGGCGGTGCTGGCGCACGCGGGCAAGCCGGTGGCCCCCGACGCCAACAGCACGCTGCGCGTCAGCTTCGCCAAGGTGCAGGGCTACGCGCCGCGGGACGGCGCCATCTACACGCCGCAGACGACGCTGTCGGGCATGCTGGCCAAGCACACCGGCGAGGAGCCCTTCGACGTCCCGGAGAAGGTCTCCAAGGTCGCCGAGGCGAAGCGCTTTGGCGCGTGGCAGGACAAGAAGCTGAAGGACATCCCGGTGAACTTCCTGTCGGACGCGGACACCACCGGCGGCAACTCCGGCAGCCCCACCGTCAACGGCAAGGGCCAGTTGGTGGGCGTCAACTTCGACCGCGTCTGGGAGAACGTGGCCAACGACTTCGGCTACAACCCGGACGTGGCTCGCAACGTCAACGTGGACGTGCGCTACATCCTCTGGATGCTGGACCAGGTGGAGGACGCGGACGTGCTGCTGCGCGAGCTGGGCGTGCGCAAGGGCCCGCCGGTGGCGGGGGAGACGCGCTGATGTCGGACGCGGGGGACGGCTCGCTTCCTTTTCCGGTCTTCAAGCCGGAAGAGCGCGTGTGTGGCAATTGCAAGCTGTTCAGCCCGCAGTCGGTGGATGAGCGCCGGGGCTGGGTGGGCACATGCCGGCTGCACTCGTGGCGGGGCAACTTTCCCCCGTCCGCGCCCATTTGCGACAAGTACACGCCTCGGGGAAGCGCGGCCCCCTTGGCGGTTGCACCCGCGCGCGAGCGGACCGCGCGCAGCGTGGCGCCGGTGGTGGTGCGGCGCCGCGCGGACCCCAACGACGTGGTGGACCTGGAAGGGTTGAGCATGACGCGTGAAGAGCTGATGGACATCTTCCGGGAGGCGTCCGGGTTGCTGGACGCGCCGCCCCTGGCCAACAAGTGGGAGGGCGGCACGATGCGGCTGGTGCCCGCCAACACCGAGCTGCAGCCCAAGGACCTGCCCATCGACAACCTGTTCCACAAGGTCGTCATGGTGCGCGACAGGCTCCGGGTGCTGGAGCAGAAGCTCAACGCGCACCCGAAGCTGTCGGACGCGGAGAAGGTGGAGATGCAGAGCTACATCACCCGCGTCTACGGCTCGCTCACCAGCTTCAACGTCCTCTTCAAGGAGAAGGCGGACCAGTTCGTCGGCTCGAAGAGCGAGGACTGAGCACGTCCCCGCTCAGGGCTGCTGGCCACGCTCTTCCATCAGGAAGAGCGTGCGCTGGCGGGCGCGGTGGAGCGTGCTCTTCACCGTGCCTTCGGGGATGCGCAGCAGCCGGGCGATTTCCGGGTAGCTCAGGCCGCGCACCTCGCGCAGGTAGAGGACCTGCCGCTGCTGCTCGTTGATGTCCTCCATCGCCTCACCGAAGTGGCGCTCCATCTCCGCGCCCACGGCGAGGGCTTCGGGGGACAGGGGCTCCTGGACGTCGTGGCTCAGCCTGTCTCGGCGCTTGCGCGCCCGCAGCCAGTTGATGCTGCTGTTCACCATGACCCGGTGCAGCCAGGTGCTCCACGCCGCGCGGCCGCCGTAGCCAGGCGCTCGGCGGGCAAGCCGGGCGAAGACGTCCTGCACCACGTCTTCCGCGTCGGCGGTATCACCGACGATGCGTCGGGCAATGGCCAACGCGCGAGGACGGTGCTCGGTATACAACTCGGACAGCGGCGGAAGCGCGCATGCGTGCATGACGGGTGCTCTCCTGACACGCCGGGGTGGACGTACAGGACATGGAACGAATGAGCCGCCAGAAGGGTCTATCGCCCTTCAGGGCCATGCACCGTGGGACACATTCTTCTGGGGCGGGGGCGTCCTTCCTCTGACACCCCCACCTCCCTGGAAGACAGCCTCTACTCCTGCTCGTCCTGCTTCGTGAGGCCCCAGTCCTTCAGCCGCTTGAAGAGGGTGGAGCGGGCCACGCCCAGCTCGCGGGCCACGCGCTCGCGGTTGTTGTTGTACCGCCGCAGCGCCGCCTCGACGATTTGACGCTCCAGCTTCTCCAGCATCTGCTCCAGCGTCATCCCTGGCGGCAGCTCCGGCACGGCGATGCCCGTCTCGCGGTTCAGCTCCTGGTCGAAGGAGATGTCCCCCGCGTCGATGAGGGGCCCCTTGCGCAGCAGCAGCGCGCGGTGCACCACGTTGCGCAGCTCGCGGATGTTGCCCGGCCACGCGTGGTGCTGGAGCCGCTCCAGGGCCGCGGGCGTGAAGCGCACGGACTGGCCACGCGGGGCGTAGGTGCGCACGAAGTGTTCGGCCAGCGAGCCCAGGTCCGCCTTGCGGCTGCGCAGCGGCGGCAGGTGCAGGGGGATGACACAGAGCCGGTAGTACAGGTCCTCGCGGAAGCGGCCCTCGCGCGCCGCCGCCAGCAAGTCTTTGTTGGTGGCCGCTACCACGCGCACGTCCACCGTCTGCGGGCGGCTGGCGCCCACGCGCTTGATTTCGCCACCTTCCAGCGCGCGCAGCAGCTTGGCCTGCAGGTCGAGCGGCAGCTCGCCAATCTCGTCCAGGAAGAGGGTGCCTCCGTCGGCCTCCTCGAAGGCGCCCTTGCGCGCGCCCATGGCGCCGGTGAAGGAGCCCTTCTCATGGCCGAAGAGCTCGCTCTCGATGAGCTCCTTGGAGATGGCCGCGCAGTTGACGGGCACCAGCGGCCGATTCGCCCGCTGCGAGCAGGCGTGGATGGCGCGGGCCACCAGCTCCTTGCCGGTGCCGGACTCGCCCAGAATCGTCACCGCCGCGGAGGACGGGGCCACCCGCTCAATCAACTCCGAGAGCTGCCGCACCGACGGGTCACCGCCAATGATGCCGTGGAAGGACGTGGGCTCCTTGCGCGTGGTGGGCGCGGCGGGCTCCAGCACCAGCTCCGTCTCACCCACGCGCAGCACGGTGGGCAGCGGGACTTCCGCCTCGAAGACGCGCACCGGGCCCAGCCACGTCCCGTTGGTGGAGCGCAGGTCCACGACGTGGAAGGCGCTGTCGCGGCGGGTCACCTTCAGGTGCCGACTGGAGGCGAAGCGGTCCTGGAGCACCAGGTCGCAGCCGGAGTCCTTGCCCGCGGTGAAGCCTTCACCCGTGAAGCGGTGCACGGACTCGTTGAGGCCCTGCTTCACCCGTACCTGGGCGGGCTGCCAGCGCGGGGCCTGCGTGTCACGGGACTGGACGGACGTCGTGTGACCCACCTCGGTGGTGACGTCCGCGCCCTCGCCGCCGCCGCTGAGGCGGAACACCGCGCGCCACTGGCCCAGCGCCAGGTCCGCGCCGTCCGGCAGCTCGCCGTGGGTGATGGACTGGCCGGCGACGGTGGTGCCCTTGCCGGACAAATCCTCCACCCGGCAGCGCTCGCCGTCCCACAGCAGGGCCACCTGGAGGCGGCTCACCTCGGGGTCCGGAATGGCGACGTCGCTCTGCTCGCCGCGTCCGAGCACCAGCCGCGCCCGGTCCACCCCCACCCGCAACACCTCGTCGCCACGACGAAAGAACACCAGCTCCGGCATCCCAGCCCTCTCAGCAGTCCAGCCTGAGAGCGCTTTACACGCCCTGGTGTTCAGCTTTCAACCCCGCGCCCTGGCGGCGGACGCGGGGGAGCAGGCGCTCAGCGCCGCGGGAGGAACGTCGGCCGGTTGAGGAAGCCGGCGAGCCGGGCGGCGCGGAAGCTGGGGTCCTTCTTGTCCGGCGGGAGGATGGTGACGCCCGCGCCCACCAGGCCCAGCCGCTTCTGGAACTCCGGGTCCAGCTTGATGTTCACATCCATGCCGGGCTCGCTGTACTCCAGCCGCTTGCCCAGCTTCAGCGTGCCGGTGGCCAGGGCTTCCAACTCGTTGCTCTTCAGGCGCAGCGACTCCACCGTGCCCAGGCCCTTGACGAACTGGATGCGTCCGGTGAGCGCGCCCAGGTCGATTTGCGGCAGGTCCATGGGAACCGCCGAGCCGCCACCCATGGGGATGGCCACCTTGCCGCCCTTGATGACCAGGTTGCGGGTGTCCAGCGTCAGCTCGCCGTTGGCCTGGGACAGGTCTGGTTGCGCGCCGTTCTTGGGCATCGTCAGGGACAGGGCCGCGTTCAGCTCGCCGTCCAGGTCCAGCCCGGTGAAGGCCGGCAGGTTGCCGCCAGAGGCCTGGAGCCCGTCCGCCGTCACCTTCACGCGCGTGTCGCCCAGCAGGCCCACGGAGGCGCTCAGCGTGCCGCCCATGACGCTGGCGCGCATCGCGATGCCCGGCGGGAAGAGGGCGGGGCGCAGCGCCACGCTCTCCAGCACCAGCGGCTCACCCAGCTCCGCGGCGCCCAGCATGCCCTCGCCGCGGGAGAGGGCCGCCACCGTGTCCGCGCTCAGCGGCTGGGGCGGCTTGCTCACGCGCACGTTGGTGGCGGTGATGCCCGCCAGGCCAGGCCGCAGCGAACCGATGCGCACCGCGAGCCCCGCCTGGGCCGCTTCGCTGACCAGCCGCTTGCGGATGGCGTCGTATGGGAAGGTGACGAGCAGGCCCACGACGAAGGCCACCACCGCGAACGCGGCGTAGCCGAGGAGAATCTTCCAGCGGGCGGCTTTGGAGTCAGAGGACATGGGTCAGGGCTTCATCCGGTAGGTGGCGACAGTGGTCCACGCCGTCAGCGTGTCCGACGCGGGACGCGGCTCGATGCGCAACAGCTTCACCTTCACCACGCCCGGACCGCTCTCCACCGTCTGCAGGAAGTCGGTCAGCTTGCGCAGGTCCACGTCCGTGAAGGTCAGCTCCACGGCGCTCTCCACGATTTTCCCGTCGCCGATGCCCACCTCGCCCTTGGGCGTCATGTTGGGCACCTGGAGGCCGGCCAGCGTCGCCTTGTCCTCGATGTAGCTGATGAGCTGAACGTTGCTGGACGTGAGCTGCTGCTCCACCGACTGACGGTTGGCCTGGGCCTCGCGGAAGCTGGCGGCCAGCGTGTTCACTTCCTGCAGCTTGGCCAGCTTCTCCTCGGTGCGCTTGCGGTACCCGGACGCGCTGTTGGTGAACGTCATCACCACGGCGAACAGGACGAACACCAGCACCGCCGCGCCGGCGATGGACACCATGCGGCGCTCGCGGTCGCTGAGCCGCTCGAACCACGTCTGGATGGGGGCGAAGACTTCCTGAAGCTTGGCCATGGTCAGCTCTCTCCTCCCTGCTCACCAGGGCATTGCACCTGCACGTCCAGGCGGAAGGACATCTTGCTGCCGTCCCGCGTCTTCTCCACCTTGCCCTGCCGGACGTCCTTGAAGCAGTCGTGGTTCTTGATGGCGTTGGACAGCGTGTCGATCTGCTTCGAGGAGTCCGTCTCGCCCTCGAGGATGACGCGGCCCAGGTCGATCTGGATGCGGGTGAACCTCACCGGCATGTCGTCCGGAACGCGCCCCGTCACCTCCGCCAGGAGGTTGACCGCCGTCAGCCGGGGCAGCGCCGCCGCCGGGCTCTCCACGCCCGCGAGCATGTTGAGCGCGCGGTTGTAGTCCTTCTCGCACCGGCCCAGGATTCGCTGGGTGGTGTCACACAGCACGGCGTCCACCTGCGCCTCGCGCCGCGCCAGCACGGAGTTGCGCACCACGCCGAACGCGATGAGCAGCAGGATGAGCGTGGCCGCGAACGACGCCAGCAAGCCCAGCTTGTCCTTCACGTAGTCGAAGTCGCCCTTGAAGGCGAACTGGCCCCGGCGGAGGTTGAAGCGCGGCGCGCGCACGCCCGCCGCGTTGCCGCGCAGGGACAGCGAATAGGCCTGGGCCGCCACGGGCTGCTCGGCCGCGGGAATCGCCTTCGCGTCCGCGGGCAGCGCCAGCACCCGCACCGGCAGATTCAAGTCCCGGGAGAGCTGCTCGGCGATACCCGGCAGCTTCGCCGTACCACCGCACAACACCACCGCGCCCACCTGCTGACGGGTGCGGGCCGTGTAGGCCTTGAGGGTGGGGCGCAGCTCGCGCAGCATCGGCTGCAGGCCGCGCACGAAGGCCGCCGCCGCGCGCTCCGCGTCCGGGCCCTGCGCCGCGCTGGCCACCGCGCCGTGCTGCTCCTTCCAGTGGTGCGCCTCCGCCAGCGACGTCTGGAACTCCGTCGCCAGCGCCTTGCTCAAGTCCTTGCCGCCACCGGAGAAGGTGCGCGCGAACTGGACGCCCTCACCGGGCTTGCCCACCGACACGGAGGTGCGCTCGTGGCCGATGTCCACCACCGCCACCGCGCCGCCTTCACCCGTGCCCTGGAAGAGGCCCGGGTGCTGCTGGAACAGGTTCTGGTAGGCCAGGCCCGGGTGCGTGACGATGCGCGGGTCCACCTTCAGCTCGGCCAGCAGCGCCAGCAGCGCCGCCAGCTCTTCCTTGCGCACCACGCCCACCAGCAGGTCGCTGGCCTTCTCCTTGCCCTCTCCTTCCTTCAGGCCCACGACCTGGTAGTCGTAGACGACGTCGGAGATGTCGAAGGGCAGCTGGCTGCCGACCTCGAAGGGCAGCGTCGCCTCGATGCGCTTGGCGTCGGAGAAAGGCAGGCTCAGCGCGTGCGTGGTGAGCGCGGGGCCGGGCAGGGCGATGACAATCTGGTCCACGTTGCCCGGCGGGAGCTGGCCCAGCAGCTCCTGCACCGCGGCTCGCAGCGTGTCGGCGCGCTCGCCCTCCTGGGCACGCCGGACCTCGGCGAACCCATGGGTGGTGTGCGTCTTCGTCTTCGCCTCCAGCACCACGCCCTTCACGGCGTGACTGCCGAGGTCCAGGCCAAGGATACGGGCCATGCTATTCCTCTCTCCAATACAGGAGCCGGCCCAGGGTGTCGTCGAGCCGGATGACGGCGGTCAGCGTCTTCTGCACGTTGCCCGCTTCTCCCACAGATTTGATGGTGAAGGTCTGACTCTTGTCGCCCACGAGCCGGTTGCCCGCGACGTTGGATTTCACGGCCGGGTCGACCAGGATGCCCGCGGCTTCCACCACCGCGACGAAGTCCTGCACGGACATCCCGAAGAAGCTGAACATGCGCGCGGCGCGCACGCGTTCGATGAGCTCGTTGAGGAACACCGGGTCCCTCAGGCGCGGGTCCGGCCGCGTCTGGTCCGCCACCGACATGATGGCCAGCCCCATCATCACCGGGTCATCGGTGTTGATGTTGGGCCGGCGGTTGATGTCCGGATAGACGGTGAGGCGGTCCCGGAACGCCGACATGAACTGGTCGTTGATGCCGTGGACCCGGTACAGCTCGTCCACGCTGTCGAAGCGCGCGTTCTTGGGCTGATAGCCGGGTTCATAACGGCTGTAGGCCGCGCCTTCATCCGAGAACCCACCCGGCAGCGGATTCACCGGGTCCACCGGGTTGAAGGCCGAGCCCGTCCGGTCGTCGTCCGCCCAGTCCTTGAGGGCCAGGAGGACGTCCTGGGGCGTGCTGCGCACCTTGTTGGCGTCGTCCCGCTCCCAGAGGAACTCGAAGCGCGGGTCCGCCATCATGTCCATGAGCCGCAGCGCCGTGGGCCGCGCGTCACCCGCGCCCGCGATGAGGCGGTGCACGTTGAGCTTCTCTTCCTCGTCGGAGATGGTGGCCAGGAAGCAGCCCTCGAAGCCGCCAAAGGAGCGCATGGTCATCTGCGAGGCGACCTCGCGCGTCGCCGGGTCCGCGTCCTCGTCATCCAGCTTGAAGTTGTCGTCCTGCTTGGGCTCCAGCGCGGAGACCTCTCCACCCGCGCCGTCGTTCTTCACCAGCCCGCGGAGCATGTGGCAGTCCACGCGTGCCATCTTGAAGAGCTGGATGTTGAGCGAGGAGGGCTGCACCTGCCCGGCCTGCGGCGTGCCACCGATGCCCAACTGCCCCAGGATGGCCGCCGGGTTGGGGATGGGCGTCTGGTCCACCTGCTTCTGGAAGCGCAGCAGCAGCCGCGACAGCGCGATGCCCGAGCGCGCCATGTAGTAGGCGCGCACTTCGTCCCGCTGGTTGGCCGCCAGCTGCAGGTCCACCCGGCTGTTGTAGGCGAAGTCGGTGGCAATCACCGTCAGGATGGCGATGGAGACAATGGCGATGATGAGCGCCACGCCGCGCGAGCGCCGCTCCCGCCGCGCCGGGCGGGGCAGGGGCTTGCGTCGCCGCCGGGGCGTCTGCTGGAAGAAGGGCAGGGGCATGGCTCAGTACCTCGGCAGCTCCGTGTTGAGCATGATTCGGGCCTGGGTGACGTAACGGGCTTCCTTGCCCGTTTCGTCCACCGCCGTCACCGTCACGCGCACCCGGGTGGGCAGGATGGCCTTGCGCTCGATGCGCCGCGTGTCCCACTCGTCATCCCACTCCTTCTTCTCCGAATCCCAATAGGCGAACTCCAGCTCCTTCACGCCTTCGAAGAGCACGTCCACGTGGCCGCCCTGCTCCATGCGCTCGTCGATGTTCGGGTTGACGCGCCGCTTGAGGTCCTGCCGGCCGCGGGCCTCCCGGTCCTCCGACGCCTCCACGAAGTACTCGACGATGGCCTGGTCGGACTCCTTCACGTCCGTGTAGAGGCGCTGGTGTGAGAAGGTGGTGAACAGCAGCTTGCCACGCTCCCCCACGAAGTTGCTGGGCCGGTCGTTCTGGTCCCGGAAGCGGGTGGAGTCGTAGCGGTCGCTGACGTAGGCCGAGCCAATCTCACGCGCCATGCGGTTCATGGCCACGCGGACCTGCCGGTAGCGGTCCGCGTCCACCTCCACCGTCTCCTTCGCCGTCAGGCCCGTCTGGAAGGCCATGGCCACCACCGTGCCCATGAGGGCGGTGATGGCAACGGCCACCATGACCTCCATCAGCGTGAAGCCTCGCGTGCGACGCCGCATCATCGACCCCCTCGGAAGCCGCCCGGCAGAATCGGGTTGCCCAGCGGGTTGCCGCCCATGTTCCCCCGGCGGCTGCCCAGGTCCTGCTGCGCGTCGGACAGGCGGCGCAGGGGCTGGCGCGTCGTCGGGTCCAGCATGACGCCGTTGGGGCCGGGGATGGGGTTGGCCACGGGCCGCCCGTCCTGCGTCACCCACTGGTTGTCGGAGCCTCCGCCCTGGGCCGCGGCGGCGCCGCCGTTGCGGTCCGAGCCCGGCCCGAGCGACACGATGTGCGTCACCAGGTCGATGCTCTCCACCTGCGTGCCTTCCTGCCAGTAGACGGTGAGGTGCACCTCGCGGACCGTCTGGGTGATCTGCTCCACCATCTGCGTGAACATGGGCTGGGCCATGCCCATGGCCGCGCCACCCATTCCACCCAGGCCCGCGGCCTGGGGCCCGCCGGAGGACGCGCCGTCCTTGCCGCCAGCACCGCCTCCGAAGAGGCCCGCCAGTCCGGACATCGGGTCATCACCGCTGGCGTTGTCGCCAATGGGCAGGTTGAAGATGGCGCCAATGAGCTGGTCCGGCGTCACGCCGTCCGTCTTGGGCGCGATGATGCGCGCGCGCCACTTGAACTGGTTCCAGCCTTCATCGGAGAAGTCCCCGGACTCCTCCTTGTCGTCGAGGCTGAAGCCGTCGTCGTAGAGGTCCTGCTCCAGGTCCGTCATCTTCGACCGGGCCAGCAGCGACGCCACGGTGAGGCGCTTGGTATAGACGTGGTTGGACACCGCGCCCGCGTTGAGGTCGAAGATGGCCATCAGCGCCATCCCGAGGATGGCGAGCGCCACCACCACTTCCAGCAGCGTGAAACCCTGGGCGCGCCTCATCGCGGCACCTCCAGCGCCTCGGCGACAATCTGCACCTTGCCAGTGAGCGGTGACACGTCCAGCGTCCAGACGTTGTCTCCCTGCTGCACGTAGACGTAGGCCTTCTCCGTGTAGCCCTGCGGGAAGAAGTAGAGGTACGCCACGCCATTCTCCACCGGCTGACGCTGGTGGCGCGTCCACACGGAGACCTTGACGTCCGCTGGCAGCTCGCGCGCGGGGACCTCTTCGGAGGTGTAGGAGGAGAAGCGGGCCGCGTTCTCCACGCGCAGCTTCTCACCCTCCAGCAGCTCCTGCGCGCTGGGGGCATTCGTCCCGCTGCCGCCGCCCAGGTAGCTGCGCCGCTCGTCACGGCCGCCGCCGCTGCCCCGGTTGCGCGCGGCGCGCTCGCGTTCGGTGTTCTCCGCGCGCAGCGTCTCGTCGCGGTCTCTCGCGGTGGTGACGGCGCCCTCCGCGCATTCGGCGTGATAGCGCGTGGCCTGCTCGCTCTTGGGGTCGGGAATCTCGAAGACCAGCCGGCACGTCTGCCCGCGCAGCGCCGCCGAGTCGTAGAGCGAGCGGATGAGGCCCGCCAGCTCGCCCGCGCTGCCCTTGGCCTTGGCGCCGGTGATGGAGCCGATGCCCATCACCGCCGCGGAGAACAGCATCGCGACGATGATGATGGCGATGGAGATTTCGATGAGCGTCAGGCCGCGCTGGGCGCGGTGGCTCCGCTTCGTCATGGCTCCCCCCAACCAGCGGCCAGCACACCGCCGCTGCTCAGGTCCGCGTCAGGCCCCGTGCCGCCCGGCTTGCCGTCGGCGCCATAGGAGACGACGGCGCCCGTGGAGCCGTCCATCCAGTACACGTACGGATGGCCCCAGGGGTCCTCCGGCACGCGGTCCAGGAGCCGGGCCTGGATGAGCGGCGTGAAGCCTTCGGCCTGGGAGGGGAAGCGGCCCATCAGCCGGTGGTGGGACTTGAACATGCCCTCCAGCTGGCGGATGTCCGTGCGAGCCCGGCGCTGGTTGGCGTCCAGCGTCCGGTCCTCCGTCACGTAGACCAGCGTGAAGGCAAGCCCCGTGGCGGCCACGAAGACGAACGCGAGGAGGAACCGCCCCAGTCTCCGGCGGCGGTCCGGCCCCTCGTGCGAGGGCGTCGGGGATGGAATGGCGTCGTGCTCTTTCATGCCCAAGCCCTGTCAACGTGTGTCGCGCGCGACTTGTTCGTCACTTCTTGGCGGAGGCCGCCGAGTCCGCGGAGGAGATGTCCGCGTCGTTGCCCTCGCCGCCGGAGGCGCCGTCCGCGCCGTAGGAGATGATGACCGGCTTGCCGCCCTCGTTGATGTAGACGTAGTCGTTGTTCCAGGGGTCCTTGGGCATCTGCTCGAGCGCCTGCGCCTCCACCAGCGCCTGCAGGCCGGAGGCCGTGTCCGGGTACTTCCCCTTCTTCGTGTAGTAGAGCTTCATCGCGCCCTGGATGTTCTTGATGTCCAGCGCGGCGCGGTCCCGGCGCGCGGCCTCCAGCTGCGGGATGACGGCCACACCCACCGCCGCGGCGATGAGACCGAGGATGGTGATGACCACCATGATTTCGATGAGCGTCATGCCGCGGTTGCGGCGCTGCTTCCTCTGCTGCTTCTGGCTCTGGCGCATGTGTGCTCTCCATCCCGGGTGACTTTCTGGCAGGCCACCCTTGTGTCGTCGTGTCTTCTTGTCAGGGCGTCCGGACGCTGTCCGCCGCCCCGGCGGGCGGGCGAGGCTGCTGGGGACCGTACAACCGGGCCCCCACGGTCAGCAGCGCCGCCGCCATGGCGACCATTGCCGCCAGGGTGACGCGTTGAATCCAACGGTCCGCCATGTCGTTCATCATTCCGCCACACCTCACCGGATGGCCGAGTTCACCTGCAGAATCGGCATCAGGATGGAGAGCGCGACGAATGCAATCACCGCGCCCATCACCACGATGAGGAGGGGCTCCAGCAGCGAGGTGAGGGCGCTGATGCGCACGTTCACCTGCGTCTCGTAGTTGTCCGCCACGCTGGTGAGCATCTCCTCCAACTGGCCGGAGCGCTCACCGATGGCGACCATGTGGTACACCAGCGGGGGGAATTCCCCGGAGCGCTTCAGCGGGTTGGCGATGCTTTCGCCCTCGCGGATGGAGTCGCGGGCCTTCTCGACGACCTCCGCCAGGACGGTGTTGGTCATGATGGCCTTGACGATGTCCATGGCCGCCAGCAGCGGGACGCCGCTCTTGAGCAGCGTGGACAGCGTGCGGGCGAAGCGGGAGATGGACAGCAGGCGCACCATGTTGCCCACCAGCGGCGCCTTGAGCATGAAGCGGTCCCACTTGGGCTTGCCCGAGGGGCTCTTCGTCCAGCGCATGAAGAGGACCACGGCCAGCGCCATGGCCGGCAGCAGGATGAACCACCAGTTCTGGAAGAAGTTGCTGGAGGCGATGAGGAAGCGCGTGCTCAGGGGCAGCGTGGCCTTCATCGTCTCGAAGATCTTCGTCACCTTCGGCACCACGAAGACCATGAGGGCCACGAGGATGCCGCCGCCCACCACCATCATGATGGCGGGGTAGAGCATGGTGCTGAGAATCTTCTGCTGCAGCCGGGCCTGGTTCTCCGTGAAGTCCGCCAGGCGCGTGAGCACCGCGTCCAGCGCGCCGGAGGCCTCACCCGCGCGCACCATGTTCACGTAGATGCTGGGGAAGATTTTCGGGTGCTGCCCCATGGCTTCCGCCAGGGACGAGCCTTCATTGACGCGCTGCTTGATGTCGGAGAGGGCGCGCTTGAAGCGCTCCTTCTCCACCTGGTCCACCAGCGCGCTGAGCGACTCCACCAGCGTGACGCCCGCACCCAGCAGCGTGGACAGCTGCCGGGTGAAGATGGCCACGTCGTCGGTGTTGACGCGGCCCCGGCCCAGCTTGCGCAGGTCGATGTCGCGCGCCACCAGCGCCGCGTTGGTGCCCTTGGCCACGGCGGCCCGGCTGCCTTCGGCCTGGGCCAGCACGTCCGTGAGGAAGATGCCGTCGGCGCGCAGCTTGGACCGCAGCGTCTTGGGTGAGTCCGCCTCGAGCAGGCCCTTGATCTGCTTGCCCGCGGAATTGAGACCTCTGTACTCGAAGACCGGCATGGTTCAGGAACCCCGGCCCCTCCCAGGGAGGAGCTGTCGGCTACATGTCCTCCTGGGTGATGCTGAGCACCTCGGCGATGGTCGTCTCGCCCAGGGCAATCTTCCGCGCGCCGTCATCGAGCAGCGTCGTCATGCCCTTGGACGTGGCGGACCGCTTGATGGTGGAGGCGTCCACGTTCTTCAGCACGAGCTGGCGCACGTCGTCATCCACGGGGAGGAACTCGTAGATGCCGGTTCGCCCGCGGTAGCCGTTGCGGTTGCAGGAGGGGCAACCGGCGGCCTTGTAGATGCGGTCCACGCCGTAGCGCTGCTTGAAGGAGGCCACCGAGTGGCCCAGTTCCTTCAGCTCCGCGTCCGTGGGCTCGTGGGGCACGCGGCAGTCCGGGCACACGCGGCGCACCAGCCGCTGGGCCAGGATGCCGGTGAGCGAGGACGCCACGAGGAAGGGCTCCACGCCCATGTCCACCAGACGCGTCACGGCGCCGGCGGCGTCGTTGGTGTGGACGGTGGACAGCACCAGGTGGCCCGTCAGCGAGGCCTGGATGGCGATCTCCGCCGTCTCCTTGTCGCGAATCTCGCCGACCATGATGACGTCCGGGTCCTGGCGGAGGAAGGAGCGCAGCCCCTGCGCGAACGTCAGGCCAATCTTCGGGCTGATGGCCATCTGGCCAATGCCCTTGAGCTGGTATTCGACGGGGTCCTCGACGGTGAGGATGTTGAGGTCGGGCGTGTTGATCTTCGACAGCGCGCCGTAGAGCGTCGTCGTCTTGCCGGAGCCCGTGGGGCCCGTCACCAGGATGATGCCGTGTGAGCGCTTGATGACGGCTTCCATCGACTCGAGCGTCTTCTGGCTCATGCCGATTTCCGCCAGGTCCAGCAGCGTCGCCGTCTTGTCCAGCAGACGCATGACGATGCGCTCGCCGAAGGACGTGGGGATGGTGGACAGACGGATGTCGATGTCGCGGCCGGCCAGCTTGATGCGGATGCGGCCGTCCTGCGGCAGGCGCTTCTCCGCGATGTTGAGCTGCCCCATGACCTTCACGCGGCTGACGATGGCGTTCTGGTAGCGCTTGGGCGGCTTGATGACCTCCTGTAGCACACCGTCCACGCGGAAGCGCACCAGCAGCTCGCGCTCCATCGGCTCGATGTGGATATCGCTGGCGCGCTCCTTGGCGGCGCGGAACAGCACGGAGTTCACCAGCCGGATGACGGGCGCCTCGTCGTCCTCGTCCAGCAGGTCCTTGGGCTCGTCCAGCTCGTGGGCGATGGCGTCCAGGTCCTGCGTTTCCATCTCGTCCACGAGCTGTTCCGTCTCGTTGACGGAGCGGTCGTAGACGCTGTTGATGGCGTCGGTGATGGTGGAGCCCAGCGCGATGCGCTGGCTGACGCTCTGACCCAGCAGCACGCGCACGTGGTCCAGCGCCGCGGTGTCCAGCGGGTCGGCCACCGCCACCGCCACCGTGTCACCCTCCAGGGACAGCGGGAGGATGCGCGACTGCTTGGCGAAGTTGATGGGGATGCGCTTGACCAGCTCCGCGTCCACCTCTTCGGCGAAGATGCGCGCCAGGTAGGGCAGGTCCAGTTGGTGCCCCAGGGCCTTGGCCACGTCCTCTTCGGAGACCGCCTTCATCCCCACCAGGGCCTCGCCAATGCGCTGCCCCTTCTCGTCCTGGATGGCGAGCGCCTCCTGGAGCTTCTCCTCGGTGAGCGAGGGGACGATGGCGCGCAGGATCTCCCCCAGCGGGCGGCCACAGAGGTAGGCCTGTCCGTGAGCCACCAGCTGCGTGGCGTCGTTGCGCGAGGGAGCCGTGCTGCCGGTGGCGGCATTGGTGAGGACGGGGTCGGCGGTCAGGTTCATGGCGTCTGTTCCCCCGCCTCCGGCTGGATGCGCAGGCGTTCGGCGTCTCCTGCCTCGGGGACCGGGATGGCCTCGGACGGGGGCTGCTCGAAGTTCTGCGGGGCGGGCGCGGGCACTGGTTCTTCCGAACCATCCGGGGGCGGCATGCCTTCCCGCACCGCTGGTCCACCTTCCTCCGCCGGGGCGACGGGCGCCTGCCGCTGCGTGGAGGGCACGGCTCCCGGGCCGCTGGCCGGGGGAGGGGCCGGGGTGATGACGCGCTCGCCGGCCACGCCCGGACCGCCGTTCTCCGCGCGCTGCTCCTCCTGCGTCACCTTCTGGCCCATGCGCGACAGCGGACCGGGCTTGCGGGTGAAGTCCACCGCCACGTCGTAGCCGGGCACCTGGCCGTAGAACTGCTCCACGAACTGCTGCCGCTCCTTCATCTTGCGCTCGAAGATGACGCGGAAGTCCTCCGGCCCCCGGATGATGTAGGGCGTCAGGAAGAGGAGCAGGTTCGTCTTCGTCTTGCGGCGCGTGGTGTCGCGGAACAAGTGGCCCAGCAGCGGGATGTCACCCAGCAGCGGCACCTTGGACACGCTCTCCAGCGTGCGGTCCTGCATGATGCCGCCAATCACCAGCGTCTCCTGGTCCCGCGCGATGACGGTCGTCTTCGCGCTGCGGCGGGACGTGGTGGGACCGAGCACCGGGTCGGTGGAGGCGATCTCCTCCGTCTGCTGGTTGATGACCAGGCGGATATAGTCGCTCTCGTTGATCTGCGGCTTCACCGTCAGCTTCAGCTCCACGTTCTGACGGGTGATGGGGGCGTAGAGCGAGCCCAGGCCACCCAGGCCGCCCAGCAGGCCGCCGCCCAGTCCTCCCGCGACGCCGCCGGCGCCCACGCCGCCCCCGAGCGAGCCCAGCGAGGACGGGTTGAAGCCGGACTGGAAGGGCACGTTCTGGCCCACCGTGATTTCCGCCTCCTCGTTGTCGCTGGTGAGGATGTGCGGCGTGGAGAGCACGTTCACATCCGAGCTCTGCTGCATGGCGTGCAGCACCACACCGAAGGCCGGGATGCCCAGCTTCTCCAGCGCGGGGATGACGGGGCCCTGGATACCGGCGAGGAAGCCGCCGTAGGACGCCAGGCTGGTGAGCGACAGGGACGGCGGCAGGCCGTTGCCGGAGGTGTTGGTGCCGATGAGGCCAGGAACCGCGCCATTCTCCGTGCTCAGGCTGAAGCCGCTGTGCAGGTTCATGCCCAACCGCGCGTTGCGGTCCAGGTTGACCTCCATGATGACGGCCTCCACGAACACCTGACGGCGCGGCTTGTCGAGCTGCTGGATGACCTGGACGATGTTCTTGTAGTCCGCCGAGCTGGCGACGATGACCAGCGAGTTGCTGCCCTTGTCGGCCGAAATCTTCACCTCGCCGCTGAACAGCTCCGCCGCCTGCGTCGTGGTGGGGCCGCCGGGAGCGCCCGGCGGGCGGGCCTGCACCGGGGTGCGGCCGCGGGGCGTGTTGCCGGTGCCCTGGGCCAGCGACTGGAGCGTGCTGGCCAGCTCCTCCGCGTTGGCGTTCTCCAGGTAGTAGACGTTGATGCGTCCGCCGCCGCTGGTGGGGATGTCAATCTGCCCGACGATGTCCTGGATGCGCTCGAAGGCCGCGGGGCTGGCGACGATGATGAGCTTGTTGGTGCGCTCGTCCGGGATGATCTGCGACAGCGTCACCGGACCGCCGGTGGAGCCTTCCTGGCCCTGTCCGGCCTGGGGCGCGGCCTGCGCCGAGGCGGGGGGCACCGTGCGCCCGGCGGCGGCGGGCTGGCCGGGGCGGGCGCCCTTGGCCTCGAAGAGGCGCTGCACCGTGTTGGCCACGTCCTGCGCGGAGGCGTACTGCACCTGGATGATGCGCATCTCGTCACTGGCGGCGCGCGTGTCCAGCTGGTGGATGATGCGCTCCAGGCGGTGGATGTTGGAGCCCACGTCGTTGATGATGATGGTGTCGGGCGGATACGGAATCGTGTCGCCGTCCTTGGACACCAACTGCTGGAGCACGCCGCGCAGCGGCTCCACTTCCACGTTCTGCACGCGGAACAGCTTGGTCACCATCTGCTCATTGGTGGTGTACGGCTCACCGTCCTCGACGATGGTCGGGATGGGGTTCTGCTTCGCCGAGCGCTTGTCGACGATCTTCATGAACCGGCCGTACTGGTAGACGGCGAGCCCGTTGGCGTCGAGCGAGGCGAGGAAGGCGGAGTAGAAGGCGTCCGCGTTGACCTCCACCCGGCCATTCTCAGGGCCGATGATGGAGATCTTCCCGCGCACGTTCTCCGGGAGGATGAAGGTGCGGCAGGTGGCGTCCGCGACCGTCTGGACCAGCTTCTCGATCTCCACCTTGTCGAAGTAGATGCCGTAACGGGCATTGCGGCGGGCCTCCTCGCACGTCGGCGTGCGGCGGGGGCCCGCGGTGGCGTCACCAGCGCTGGTAGCGCCAGAGCCTTGCGGGGAAATCGTCCGCTCTCCAGCGGAGCCAGAGGGCGGTGAGCGGCGCTGGGCCTGCGCGGGAATGGCGAGCGCGAGGCACAGGCAGAGCATCCAGGACGGGAGCGTCTTCATGGAGGAGCGGGCGCTGCGGAGGTGATTAACGGACGTTGTACGACTTGCGGATCGGCGCACCGTTGCGCTCGATCTCGATCTCGATGCGGGCTGCGTCTTTCATCTTCGAATAGACCTCCAGCGCTTTTTCCGGGCTGTTGAGGTCGAATCCGTTGATGCGACGGATGACGTCGCCATTCTGGACGCCAATCTTGGAGTAGATGGAGTCCGGACGGATGGAGAAGAGCTTGAAGCCCACCGCCTGACCGTCCTTGAACGCGGGCACGATGCGCGCCTGCATGGCGACGTTGTTGAGGTTGTTGAGCGTCTTGTCGATTTCCGCGCGAGGGACTTCGTACTCATTCTCGCTGGTGGCGCGGATGCCACTGCCGTCACTGGGCGGCGCGGTGTTGGCCTGGGCCACCGGGGGCGAGGGCGGCACGAAGGAGCCGTCACCCGGGTTGCCGTCGATGAACTCGCGGCGGCCGCCGTTGATGATGATGACGCGCTCGCGCTCGATGTTCTCCACGGTGGCTCCCTGCAGGGAGTTGCCCACCATGTAGGTCTGCGAACGCTGCGTCGTCATGTCCTGGATGGAGGCGAAGGACCAGTCGGGGTTGCTCGCCACCAGCGTGCCGAGCAGCTTGACCCGCAGGCCGCTCTTCACGGGCGCGGCGTTGGGGTCCACCTCCGCTGAAGCGCCGCCGGGCTCCTGAACCTCGGGCTCGGGTTCGGGCAGCTTGATGCCCGTCAGCCGTGACAGACGGTCCAGGTCGAGCATCGCCATCGCCGTCTCGTTGCGGCGCGGCTGTGAAGGCGCGCGGGCGGACGACCCCCCGGTGGGAACCGGGGAGATGGCGGACTCGACGAACAGGTTCACCGTGCTCGCCGCCAGCAATCCGACGAGCAGGATGAACACCAGGTTCACCGTCCAAAAGTATTTTCGAAAGAAGAGTTCCATCACGCTTCCGGGAGAAAGCCGGGCCCTCATTGAGCAAGCCAGGTGCCATCGCGGGCCAGGCGGGCAAGACAGGACCTACGGCCAACCACTTGGAATTATTCCGGAATAGCAGGCGCCCCTGACGCGTGACGGGCCTTCCGAAACCCCGCCAGACAAATTGTCAAAAGCAGGCGGGGGGCCGTGTGACGCCCTGTCAGTCGTCGGTGTCGGGGCCGGGTGGAGCGGCGGCGGGGCCATCCCCGGTGGACTGCTCGCGCTCCAGCTTGCGGTAGATGGTCCGCGCGGCGATGCCCAGCAGCCGTGCGGCCAGCGTCTTGTCGCCGCGGGTGTGACGGAGCGTCTCGTGGATCACCCGGCGCTCGATCTCCTCCATGGGCGTCCCAATGGGAATGACGAGCTGTCCGGCCGAGCCCAGCGGGCCCTTGCGCACGGATTCAGGCAGGTCACTGGCCTCCAGCACCTCGCCGCGCGCCAGCACCACCGCGCGCTCCACGGCGTGCTCCAACTCGCGCACGTTGCCGGGCCAGGCGTAGTTCTCCAGCACGCCCATCGCCTCCTGCGAGAAGCCGCGCAGCACCTTGCCATTCTTGGCGGCGAAGCGGCGCAGGAAGGCGTCCGCCAGCAGGGGAATGTCCTCGCGGCGCGAGGCGAGCGCGGGCACGCGAATCTCCACCACATTGAGCCGGTAGTAGAGGTCCTCGCGGAAGCGGCCTTCGGTCACTTCCTTCTGCAGGTCCTTGTTGGTGGCGGCGACGAGGCGCACGTCCACCTTCACCGTCTGCGTGCCACCCAGCCGCTCGATTTCGCCCTCGGCCAGCGCGCGGAGCAGCTTCACCTGGGCGGGCAGCGGCATCTCACCGACTTCGTCCAGGAAGAGGGTGCCACCGTGGGCACGCTCGAAGCGGCCCTCTCGCCGGGCCACCGCGCCGGTGAAGGCGCCGCGCTCCACGCCGAAGAGCTCCGCCTCCAGGATGTTCTCCGGCAGCGCGCCGCAGTTGACGGCGACGAAGGGCCCACGGACCCGCTGGGAGAACTCGTGCACGGAGCGCGCGGCCAGCTCCTTTCCCGTGCCGGACTCACCCAGCAGCAGCACCGTGGCGGTGGAGGGAGCCGCCTGGCGGATGGTGTCCAGCATGGCGCGGAAGGCGGGGGACTGGCCCACCATGGAGCGCCCACCCGCCGCGTTCATTTCCGCCAACTTCGCCTTGAGCGACTGGTTCTCCGCCACCAGCGCTCGCTTCTCCAGCGCCTTCTGGATGGCCTTCACCAGCGCGTGACGCTTGAGGGGCTTGGTGATGAAGTCGTAGGCGCCGTCCTTCATGGCCGCCACGGCCGTCTCCACCGTGCCGTAGGCCGTCATCAGCACCACTTCCACGTCCGGGCGGATGGCGCGCGCGGCGCGCAGCAGCTCCTGGCCGTCCATGTTGGGCATCATCAGGTCGGTCACCATGGCGGCGACCTCCGGCCGGCGCAGCAGCTCCAGCGCCTCCGTGCCGTTGGCGGCGGCCAGCGTGGCCATGCCCTCACGCTGGAAGATGCGGATGACCGAGTCGAGGTTCGCGCGGTCGTCGTCGACGACCAGGACCGTGGGGGATGTCATGTTGGGCGCAACCTCCTGCAATTCGTGTTCCCTTAAGCGGATTCCTCATCCGGCTCTAGCGGTCCGCCGCCCATCCGGCCAATGTCCTCGCGCCGCACCTTGTCGACGTTGAACTTCCGGGCGCTGGCCAGCATCCGGTCCAGGGTGGCGTCGAAGTCCGGCTTCCCGCCGTCCTTGCGGAAGCGCAGGAAGTTGAGGCGGGCGACGACGAAGTTCTTGAGGTACGGGCTCTGGAGGCCCCTCTCCTTGAGGACATCCACGACGGCCACCACGGCGTCGTCCAGCTCCAGCAGCCGCCGGGCCCGGGCCTCGCGCAGGGGCAGGGCGTCCTGGAGTGGCGTGTCGAGGAAGTCCTCCACCACCTTCACGAAGGGGTGGTAGGCGCCCGCGGAGAATCGAGGGCGCTGCTCGTAGGCGGCGCCCAGGGTGACGAAGGAGGGCTCCTCGAAGAGGTGGGCGAAGGCGGTCTCCGGCCCTTTGCGCTCCGCGCCCACCAGTCCGCGGTACATGCGGATGACCTCCAGCGAGCGCTCCTTGAGGTTGTGGGCCTTCTCCGTGTTGAGGGCCAGGATCTGGTAGGCCACGTCCTCTTCGGGCAGCACCAGGGCGACAATGGCCTTGGCGCCCAGAAGCCGGCTGGCGTTGAGGCGGTGATTGCCGTTGGGCGTCCAGTACCGGCCGTCCTTGCGCACGGCGATGACGGGGTCCAGGAAGCGATCCAACCGCTCCATGGCGCCGGCCAGCCGTTTCACGTGGGGCTCGGACACGTCACGCTGGTAGGGCGTGGGCTCCACCTTGTCGATGGGCAGCACGGAGAACACCACCGGGTGGCCGCCCAGCGGGTCGCGGTACACGCCGAGCACCTCGCCGCCGTCCTCGCGCACCGCCTCCAACAACTCCGTGGGGTACTCCACCGAGTCGCTGGCCACCTCCGCGGGGGACAGGCCCCGGGACTTCGGTGCCGCCTTCGCGCGGCGGGGCTTGCGCGGCGTGGCCGCCTTCTTCGCGGCGGGGGACTTGCGTGCGGACTTCGTTGCCATGGGCTGCACCCTCCTCGTGCTGCTTCGGCGTTCTACGAGGAGGCCCTGACACGTCCCCCCGCCGGCGCACGGTAGGGGGACGTGCCGGGGTGGGCTACTCGCCTGAAACGGTGAGCTGCCGGAAGCGGACAGTGGGCGCGCCCACCGCGCCGCTGCGGAACTGGAGGTCGCTGCCGATGCCGTCCAACTCCTTGAGCATCTGCAGCAGGTTGCCCGCCACCGTCACCTCCTGCACGGGGTGCGTCAGCTCGCCCTTTTCAATCCACAGGCCGTTGGCGCCCGCGGACAGCTCGCCCGTCACCGGGTCGGTGCCGTGGCCGAGCAGGGCGGTGACGTAGAAGCCGCTGTCCACCTCGCGCAGCAGCTCCTCCGGCGACTTCGAGCCCGCCTCCAGGTACAGGTTGCTGGTGCCGATGGAGGGCAGCCCGTTGTAGCTGCGTGACGCGTTGCCGGTGGTGCGCGCCTTCGCCTTGCGAGCGGTGAAGGCGTCGTAGAGGAAGGACTTGAGCACACCCTGTTCGATGATGGGCGTGCGCCTCGTGGGCACGCCCTCACCGTCGAAGGGCGCGGTGGCCAGACCGCGGGGCATGAGGCCGTCATCCACCAGCGTGACGTGCGCGCCCGCGAGGCGCTTGCCCAGCAGCGGGGCCAGGAGGCTGGCCTTCTGGTACACGGCGTTGCCATCCGCCGCGCCCGCCACGTCCGACACGAAGGACGCGGCCACCTGCGGGTCGAACAGCACGGGCACCTGCTGTGTCTTCACCCGCTTCGCGCCCAGCATCCGCACCGCGCGGCGCGTGGCCTCGCGGCCAATGGACTCCGGTCCGTCCAGGTCGTCCAGGAAGCGGCGGTAGTCCATCCAGTAGCCCGTCTGGAGCCCGTTGCCGTCGGAGGCCACCGGCGCCGCGTACAGGTACACGTAGGTGCCGGAGTACGCGCCCGTCATGCCCTCGGTGGAGGCCATGTACACCTCGGACACGTAGTCCCCGGCGCCCACGCCATTGAAGGCGATGATGCGCGAGTCCTCCGCCCGGGCCGCCTTCTCCACCTCCAGCGCCGTCTTGATCTTCCAGTCCCCGGGAAGCTCGGCCACCTTCGTGTCGAAGAGCAGGCCGGTGTCTCCGAAGCGGCCCAGGTCCTTGCCGGAGGGCAGGCCGTTGAGTTTGCTGGGGGCGGAGAACTCGGCCAGCTTCAGGGCCTGGTCCACGATGTGGTCCACGGCGGAGGGCTCGAAGTCGGACGTATAGGCGAAGCCCAGGCGGTCCTTGAGCACCACGCGCACGCCCACGCCCTTGCTGGTGGACTGCGTGAGGTCTTCAATCTGCCCCTGGTGCACGCGCACGCTGCTCTGGCGGCCCACCTCCAGGAAGGCCTCCGCCTGGCGGGCACCCTTGCGCTTGGCGCGCTGGACGATTCTCTTCGCGAGCTGTTGGTAGTCCATGGTTGGTGCTCTCTCTCAGGCGACCTTGGTTCCGCCGACGGTGATGTTGTCGATTCGCACGGTGGGCAGACCCACGCCCACGGGCATGGACTGGCCATTCTTCCCGCACACGCCCATGCCCGGGTCCGGCATGGGGTCGCAGCCCACGCGTGACACGTTCTTCAGCGCCTCCGGCCCCACGCCAATGAGCGTCGCGTTCTTCACCGGGCGGCCCAGCTTGCCGTCCTCGATTTGATAGGCCTCGCTGACCTCGAAGACGAAGTTGCCGTTGGTGATGTCCACCTGCCCACCGCCGAAGGTGGCGCAGTACAGGCCGCGCTTCACCTCCTTGAGGATGTCCTCGGGGGCGTGGTCACCCGGGGCCAGGAAGGTGTTCGTCATGCGCGGCATGGGCAGGTGCTTGAAGGACTCGCGCCGCCCGCTGCCGGTGCTGCGCTGGCCCATGAGCTGCGCGTTGAGGCTGTCGAAGAGGTAGCCCTTGAGCACGCCGTTCTCGATGAGGACCTTGCGCTCGCCGGGGTTGCCCTCGTCGTCGATGTTGATGGAGCCGCGCCCGCTGGACACGGTGCCGTCGTCGATGATGGTGACCAGGTCGGACGCCACCTTCTCACCCAGTTTCCCAGCGAACAGCGAGGTGCCCTTGCGGATGAAGTCCGCCTCCAGGCCGTGGCCCACCGCCTCGTGCAGCAGGATGCCGCTCCAGCCCGGCGCCAGCACCACCGTCTGCGGGCCGGCCACGCAGTCCACCGCGCCCAGCGTGGCCACCGCCTGACGCGCCGCCTCCCGGGCCACGTCCTCCGGGGAGAAGGTGTCCCAGTGGCTGAAGGGCACGCGTCCGCCGCCGCCGTACATGCCGGTGCGGCGCTCGCCGCCCTTGCCCTGGGCCACGACCATCACCGAAATCCGGCACAGGTCCTGGGTGTCCTCGGTGTAGCGCCCGTGGGTGTTGGCCACGGCGATGCGCCGGGTCTGGTCCACGTAACCGCCGTTGACCTGCTTCACCCGCGCGTCGAAGGCGCGGGCGGCCTTGTCGGCGCGCATGAGCAGGCCCGTCTTCAGCGACACCTCCACGTCCATCAGCGGCGTGCTGACGTGGTAGTAGCTGGGGACCGCGGCGCGGCGCACGGGGAAGCTGCGCTCGGCGCCGCCGCCCTGGGCAATCATGGCCGCCGTGGAGGCCGCGCGCAGCAGGGCGGACTCGTCCCAGTCGTCGGAGAAGGCGTAGCCCACCTTCCCGCCGGAGATGACGCGCACGCCCACGCCCTGGACCAGGCCGGTCTGCGCGCTCTTGATGCGGGATTCTTCCAGCCGCACGGCCGTGGTGAGCGTGCGCTCGATGTACACCTCCGCGAAATCGCCCCCACGCTCCATGGCCACGGCGAGCAGGCGCTCGACCAGCGGCTGGGGCAGCAGGGCGGCGGGCGTGGACCGCCGGGCCACCGGTGGGGCCAACTTCAAGGAGGGGGCGCGCTTCGAGGGCGCAGACGCTCGGGGCATATTTCGGAACTCCCGCGGTGAAGTCGATGGGGTATGTGGCAGCCTACATAGGAGGGGGCGCCGCCGGGAGCAACGCTCAAGGGCCCCCGTTCTTTCCCTGATCCGCGGCCTGTCCGCATTCCCACCATGGAGACGGCGCTCTAAGATGCCCGGCGCTTCGAGACTGGAACCCACCCCATGCCTCCTCGTCCTCCTCCCTCTTCCCGTGCTGGCGCCGGCCGTTCCGGTGGTTCCGCGGGTGAGGACCCAGACTCCATGAAGTCCCCCGCCCGGCGCCGTCCCGCGTCCGAGGACGAGGACTTCGCAGCTCCCGCATCCGGCGAGGACGGCTATCCAGACGACGGGCCGCCCAACCCGGACCTTTACGGCGAGGAGGAACCGGGCCGCTCCCGCACGGGGGAGACGCGCGTGGCCTCTGTCGAGTCCGTGGAGGCGGAGCGCCGCTCTCGCGACGAGGACGAAGACGACAACGCGGACGCCACGCGCGCGGGTCCGCCGGTACAGATGGTGGTGCTGGAGGGTCCGGACAAGGGCCGCAAGAAGCGCTTCCAGAGCGTGCGGATGGTGGTGGGCCGCAACAAGGACTGCGACTTCGTGCTGGAGGACCAGTCCGTGTCCCGCCGGCACCTGGAGTTGGTGTACGGGCAGGCCGGCGTGGTGATGCGGGACCTGGGCAGCGTCAGTGGCACCCAGGTCAACGACCAGCGCGTGGACGAGTGCCTGCTGAAGCACGGCGACGAAATCTCCGTGGGCAAGACGCGCCTGCGCTTCGTGGACGAGGCGGAGCAGATCAAGGAGCTGCGCGCCCAGGCGGAGGCCCGCGAGGCGGAGGAGAAGCGCGGGCGCGAGGTGGCCGCCCGCGAGGCGGAGGAGAAGCGGAAGAACCAGGCCGCCGCGCGTGGCAGCGAGGTGGATCCGAACGACCCGCGCTTCAACGAGGCCACCAACGCCAACTACAAGCTGCCCGACTCGCTCAAGGAGAGCTCCGGTGGCAAGGGCGCGGTGGCCGTACCCCGGCCCCGTCCGCCCATCCGCAGCACGCCGACGCGTTCGAACAGCGGGGGACTGACGGGCAAGCAGAAGGCGCTCATCGGCGGCGGTGGCGCGCTGGTGGTGGTGCTGGTCGTCGGGCTGATGCTGATTCCGTCCGGGCCGCCGCCCCCGCCTCCGCCGGACCCGAAGGTGGAGAAGGCGAAGGTGCTGATGCAGCAGGCGCGCGAGTCCGTGCGCGCGGATGACTTCGCCAACGCCGTCCGCCTCGTCGGGGAGGCGGAGAAGCTGGTTCCGGGCATCGACGCGGACAACCTGGCCCGGGGCGCGCGCACGCAGCTGGAGGTGATGACCTCACTGGACGCGGTGCGGGGCCTCATCGAGGAGAAGCAGTTCGACGAGGCGCGCGCAAAGCTGGAGGCGACGCCGCAGGGCACGGCGAAGACGGATGACCTTCGCCGCAAGCTGGCGACGGAGCTGGAGGAGAAGGACATCGCCTGGCGGCTCCAGCAGGTGGAGGAGTCCTTCGCCTCGCGCGACCCGGAGACGATTCGCCCGCTCATCGCGCAGCTGCCGCCGCTGAACCGGCCGGCCTACGAGGTGAAGCTGACGGACCTGGAGTCCGAGCTGGCGAAGGAGGCCCAGGATGTGTCGCGCCGCACCCGCAACGCCAACGCCCGCGCGGCGGAGGTGGCCAAGGAGAAGCGCAAGGAGTTCATCGCCGAGGCCTTCACCGACGTGGAGCGCCGCTTCAATGGCGGTGACTACCAGCGCGCCATCCTGGAGTGCGACCGGGTGACGGACAAGTACCGGGCGGACAAGGACGTGAAGGACCGGGCCCTGGCCCTCAAGCGTCTGATTCCCCAGTTCCGGCGCGCGCTGGAGGACGGGCAGAAGAAGCTGGACGCCAACTCGCTGGAGGCGGCGGCGAAGCCCCTGCGGCGCGCGGCGGAGCTGTACCGCCAGATTGGCTTCCGGGGCTCGCTGGGGAACACCATCGACGAACAGCTCGCGTCTTCATCGCTGGCGGCGGGGCAGAGCGCGCTGAAGAAGGGGGACCTGGGCGCGGCCGGCTCGCACTTCCGCGAGGCGCTGCGGCTCAATCCGGGCGACGGGCGGGCGCGTGAAGGACTGGAGAACCTGCAGAAGAAGGCGGAGGAGCTCTTCCTCCGGGCCTACATCCAGCGGGACAGGGATCCGCAGGCGGCGGCGGAGATGTTCAAGGTCGTCATCGAGACGGCCTCGGAAGGCTCCGACGTCAAGCGCAAGGCGGAGATGTATCTGAGCGAGCTCCAGCCGTGAGTGGCGGCGGGCCGACCATGATTTGCCGGGGAGAAAAGGGATGAACGAGTCGTCGCTGCGTGAGCTCGGGATGGACCTCATCGAGGAGCGCCAGTTCGAGCGAGCCCTGGCCGTGTTCGCCGAGGCGGTCCGCCGCGCCCCCGCGGACCACCGCTCGCGGATGCTGGCCGCGCGCTGCCTAGCGGAGCTGGGCGAGCGTGAGCGTGCCGTCACCGCCTACCATGCCTGCGCGGAGGGCCTGCTGCGCCGGGACTACCTGTTGTCCGCCATGGCCGCGTGCAAGCTGGCGCTGGACCTGGCGCCCAACGAGCGGCGCCTGAAGGAGACGCTGTTTCGCGTGCACTCGCGCGCGGTGCGCAACGCGCCGGGCCGCGCCGTGGTCCCTCCGCCGCTGCCGCCCGAAACCCTCTACGACGGCAAGGTAGAGACGGACCTGATGGGACTGCAGGGCGAGGAGCTGTCCAGCCGCGCCATCGAAGTGCTGGCCGCGACGGACCCGGGCGGCGCCGCGGACCCCAACAGCCGTCCGCCGCTGCCGCTGTTCGCGGAGCTGGACCGGGATGCCTTCGTGGACCTGGTGCGGCTGATGGCGTGGCGCCGCGTGAAGCCGGAGGAGGCGGTGAGCCGCGAGGGCGAGCCCGCCGACTCCCTCTACGTGTTGGTCGCCGGCAAGGCGGAGGTGACGCGGCAGATGGAGGGCGAGGCGCGCACGCTGGGCTTCCTCGGCGGCGGCTCCATCTTCGGTGAAATCGCGCTGCTGACGGGCGCGCCGCCCACGGCGACGGTGTCCGCGGTGTCGGACACGGAAGTCTTCGAGATTCGCCGCGAGCACCTCAACGCGGTGGCCAAGAGCCACCCCGCGGTGCCGCAGGTGCTGGCGGACTTCGCGCAGCAGCGCATGGCGCGCAACCTGATGGCCACCTCGCCCATGTTCCAGACGATGCCGGAGTCGGAGCGGGGCGCGCTGCTGCGGCGCTTCGCCTTCCGGGCGCTCCAGGCGCGGGAGAAGGTGCTGGTGGAGGGCGAGCACTCGCCGGGGCTGTTCCTGGTGCTGGCCGGTGAGCTGGTGGTGCAGAAGGAGGACCCGGCGGGCGGCGTGGTGACGCTGGGCATGCTGCGCGAGGGCGAGGTCGCGGGCGAAATCTCCCTGCTGACGGGCCTGCGCGCGACGGCCACGGTGGCGGCGGCGCGCAAGACGGCGGCGGCCTTCCTGGAGCGCGCGGCCTTCCACGAACTGGTGACGGCCGTTCCGGACATCCGCACGTACCTGGAGCAGCTGTCGGACCGCCGGCTGAAGCAGATTGGCGAGGCGCTGCGGCCCGCGGAAATCATCGACGCGGACGAACTGGTGCTCGAGCCCGAGGCGGCGTGAGAGGGGCCATGGTGAACGTGACGCGCTCTCAGGTGGTGGGCGGTGTGCTGGCGCTGCTGGCGGCCGGCGCGGTGCTGTACTTCTGGCCGCGGCAGCAGCTCACCGTGGAGGAGGCCATCCGCCGCCAGGTGGTGGTGATGACGCGCGCCGCGGAGGGGAAGGACGTGGGTGGGGTGATGGAGCACGTCTCCGAGCGCTTCCGCTCCAACGGGCAGGGCGGCTGGTCGAAGAAGGACGTGCGCGGCATCCTCACCGCGCAGGTGCTGCGTGGCCAGTGGGTGCGCGTCTTCGTGACGAACCTGGAGGTGCGCGAGGTGTCGCCCTCGGAAGGGGAGTTCCAGGCGCGCTTCATCTTCGGCCGCTCCCAGGCGGAGAAGGTGGAGGACCTGGCCGCCGACAGCGTGCTGAACGCCTACCTCATCGAAGGCGCCTTCGAGAAGGAAGAGGACGGCGAGTGGCGCGTGGTGCGCGCCCGCCCGGAGTCCATCAGCCCGGCGGACCTCCTCTAGCGCCGGTTCGTGGCGGGGGCGGTTGGACGCCTCCTCCGCGGACGCCGTGCCCTTGTGTCCGCGACGATGCCAATCTTGCTCAAGACCTAAATAGCTGGTTTTTCGAGACAGCCGTGGTGTTAGGGTGAATCCCTGGTGAAATTTTTCGCTGAGGGTTCACGCCTGATGGTCATCAAAAAGCACTTTTCACCATGGGGCCTTGTCGCAGCCTCTCTGTCCTTGGCCATGGCATGTGGTCCGGAGGACCTGTCAGCGATTGACGGGCCGGTTCACGAGGTCACTTCGGAAGTCTCCGTGGAGGCGGGGTACATTCCGATGACTGTCGCCGCGACGTTCTGGGGAACAGGGGGGCTCCGGACCTACCCCACCTCGCATGGCAATGAATGCCAGGCGGCCTGTTTCAACGACCCGTCCTGTACTGGAGGCACGTTCAACCCGGCCAAGCGCCTCTGCTGGTTGCGCACCGGGAGCGGGGCGATTGGTGGCGGAATCCCCACGGACCAGGCGTTCAAGGTGGGGGGCGCGGAGCGTGAGGCGTTCTTCCGTAGCCGGATGACCGTGGGCGCGACCTTCTGGGGGACGGGCGAACGCCGGTTCATCAGCACCACCAGCGCGACGCAGTGCTACACCGCTTGTTCCAACGACTCGAGCTGCACGGGCGGGACGTTCAACGAAGGCAAGCGCTCGTGCTGGCTCCGCGTGGGTAACGGCTCGATCGGCGGTGGGCTCACCTCGGACTACGGCTTCAAGACGCAACTGGGGGAGCGCAGGGCGGGCTTCAACGGCAACATCGTCTATGGCCACTGGCGAGCCTCTGGAGGGAAGAGTCCCTCCAGTGCTGGCAACCCGACCTTCCATCTGGACTTCGCGGGGCCCACGGACATCGTCACAGTCAAGCTGTCTTCCTCCGTGGACACCTACCTCTATCTGCTCGATGCGAATGGCAACGTGCTGGCCGAGGATGACCACAGTGGTGGTGGGAAGAACGCGCAGCTCAGCGTCGCGCTGAATCCTGGGAGCTACCAACTGGTCGCCGCGACCGCCGCGACGGGGCAGGCTGGTGACTTCACCCTGTCCTCGGACAAGGCGCCCCTGCGGTTTTCGCAGCAGCTCGAGCTTCGGCCGGTGACCGGGTTCACCTGGATTTATGACGACCGGGGCTCGGGGGCATCGTCGAACATCGCCATCTGGCGCCCCGACCTCTCCCAACACCCGGGCTTCTTCTCGTTGGGAGACGTGGGCATGACGCGTTATGGCGTGGCGCCGTCGGCGTCGTTTGTGGTCCGTGGTGAGGGGGACCTCCTGGCGAGGCCCACCGACTATGCGCTGACCTGGAACGACAAGGGCTCTGGTGGCGACTCGGATGGTTCGCTCTGGGAGCCTGTCGCGCCGGTGGGTTACACCTGCCTTGGCCACGTCGCGGTGCGGGGATACTCCAAGCCTTCGACCGAGCTGATTCGTTGCGTGAAGAGCGCGTATGTGTTGGCCGCCGACCCGCAGACGCTCTGGACGGACAGTGGCTCAGGGGCGGACCGGGACGCCGGTCTCTGGCAGGCCGTCCCCAAGGACCACCGCGGGTTGCTCGCGTCGACGTTCATCTCCCGGCCGAGTCACAGCGACACGGGAGGGAGCAGCCGCTACTGGGTCCTCAACAAGAGCGCCACGGTCAACGAGGAGCTGCGGGGGGGCGCGGTGGATACGCGGACCGTCGTCTCCTTCGCGCCGCGTATCTGGTTGCATGCGGACGAGTCCTACTTCCCGTCCAGCACGGAGTTCCATCTCGCCAATGTCCACGAGGTGAACGGGCACCTGGTGACGAATCAGCCGTTGGGCTGTGATTCATGCACGGACCCTGCCTTCCTCGATGGGCAGCGGCCGGACCAGACGTCCGTGCCCGTCTATGCGCAGATCATCTCGCGGCCCCAGTCGGGCCAGCTGGCCGGCGTGACGGACGTCCTCTACTGGTCCTTCTACCCCTACAACAACGGGAAGCGGGTGTGCATCGGCGTCTATATCGGCGGGATTGGCTGCGTCGGTGGGTACTCCACCTTTGGCAACCACGTGGGGGACTGGGAGCACTTCACCGTCCGCTTCGTCGATGGTCGCCCGTCGCAAGTCTATTTGAGCCAGCACGCGAATGGGCAGACCTTCACGTTCGGCGACAAGCTGCTCGCCTTCACGGGCTGGCATCCGGTCACCTACTCCGCGAAGGGCTCACACGGCCTCTACCCGGACGCGGCCCGGCATATCTATGAGACCATCGGCAACGGCGACTTCCTGGCGGATGACACCAGCGCGGGGCTCGCGTGGGAGACCTGGAATCATGTGGTGCCCATGGCCTGGCAGGGCGGGGGAACTACATCGGCGGCCTGGAGTGGATGAACATGTCGGTCTACTGGGGCAACCCCGAGGCCGGTTGTGGCAATCCGACGGGTTACTGTGTCAACAGTGGGGGCCCGGGCTCGCTGATGACGCGGCGAGTGGCTGACCCGGCATACATGACCCTCGAATAACGGGCTGGGGTTCACGGCTCCAGGAGCGAGCCCGACTCCGCCTTCCAGGCCTTGGCCATGCTGGCCTGGCCGGCGGACTCCAGCCGCTTGCGGATGTCCTCCACGCGCTCCGCCAGCGCCTCGCGGGGCGTGCCCTGCGCCCGGGCTCGCGCGAGGCCGAAGAAGTAGTGCTGGCAGCCGGCGGCGTGCTCGCCCTGCGCGAAGAGCAGGTCCCCCATGGCGGTATACGCCTCCGCCATCGTGCCCGCGCCGCTGTCGGGTGCCACGGCGGCCAGCAGCGGGCGGGCTCCCTCGTAGTCCTTGCGCGCCAGCAGCAGCGCGCCCTTGGCGTACTGCGCCCGGGCCAGGTCCACGCCGCGTGCCGCCAGGGCCTTGTCGTAGGCGACCAGGGCATCGTCCTGACGGGAGGCGGCTTCCAGCACGCCGCCGCGCGCCAGCCAGTAGCGGCCGTCCTTCTCCAAGAGGCCTGCCTTCTTTCCGTCCGGGGTGGTGGTCTGCACCGGGCCGAAGGTGGCCTCGTACGCGTCCAGCAGGGCCACCGCGCCGCCGTTGTCGCCCGCGGCCTGAAGCGCCCGCGCGCCGTCCAGGTAGAGCAGGGGGGCATTGCGGCGCCGGGCCACGGCCGCCTCGAAGGCCGCGCGCGCCTGGGCGTCACGCTTCACCGCCAGGGCCCGGGCCCGGGCGAAGAGGGCGTAGTGCTCATCGGGCACGGCGTTCAGCGCTTCGTCCGCGGCGGAGAGGGCTTCGTCGGGCGCGCCGCGGGCCAGCGCCAGCTCCGCCTTCAGCGCGCCCGCACGGGCCTTCAGTCCGGGCGTCAGCTCCGCGCCCCGGGCCTCCAGGCCGGAGAGCACCTGCTGCGCTTCCTCCGTCTTGCGCCCCTGGTAGGTGTGGGCCAGCGCGGTGGACACGCGGGCCAGCAGGTGGTCCGGGTTGACACTGGTTGCCTTGGCGAAGGCCTCCACCGCCTGCGGGTACTGGCCTTCGTCCATCAGGGCCTCGCCGTACGCGGTGGTGAAGCGCGGATCGCGCCAGGACGCTTCCGCCGCGCGAGCGAAGGCCTGCCTCGCGCCGGGAAGGTCGCCGCGCGCCTGGAGTGCCAGGGCCCGGGCCAGCGTCAGCCGGGCGTTGTTGGCGCCGCGGGCCTCGAGCCCGGCCAGGTACTGCTCCGCCTCGGCGGACTTGCCCGCGGCCAGCAGATGCAGGGCGTGGGCGCCGTAGCGCTCGCCGGACTGCGACTCCAACTGCACCGCGCGGGACAGGTGCTCGCGGGCCTTGGCGTCCGCGCCGGGCTGACGGTGCTCCAGCCACAGCACCGTCTGGATGTCGGCGGCCAGGGCCTGGGCGTCACGGGCCTCGGCGTCGAGTTGGAACAGGGCCTCCAGCTCCGTCATCGCGCGGGCGAGGTCAGCGGGGTTGCCACGCATGGCGGCCATGCGGGCCGCGCGCAGGTGTTCCTCCGTCTGCTTGCGGACGGTGCCTCGGTGGACGAAGAAAACCACCGCGCCCGCGAGCAGCACCGCCACCACGCCCACCTGAACCAGCGCGCTGGTGAGGCTTTCGCGCCGCTGCCAGTCCTTGCGCCCTTCGGTGCCCATGGACCTGTCCCCCGCGCTGGAGTTGGATGTGCGCCGGCCGTAGTGCCGGGTATAGAAGCCGCGCTCAGATAGGAACGGTCCCCTGGACTGTCAACGGGGGGCGGCGGCGTGAACACGGACGATGGAGGTCAGAGGTATGGCGGTACACACGGCGCTACCCCTCGAGGCATTCGAGCGGGTCGCGGAGGCATTCGGGCTCGGAGCTGTGCGTGAGGTGACGCCCATTCCCCAAGGCTCCATCAACACCAACCACCGCGTGGAGACGCAGAGCGGGCGCTACTTCGTGCGCCACACCACGGTGCGCTCCGCGGACGATTTGCGCTTCGAATCCGCGCTGCTCGCGCACCTGGCCGCGTACCACTTCCCCGGGCCCGTGCAGCTGACGACGCGTGACGGCGCGACCTTCCTGGAACTGGAGGGCGGCCGCGTCAGCGTCTTCCGCTGGTTGCCGGGCGAGGAGCTGCGCCACCCGGCTCTCACCGCTGACCACCTGGAGCGGCTGGGCGCGGAGCTGGGCAAGCTGCACCGCGACACGCAGTCCTTCTCCGGTTCGCGGGAGAATCCCTACGGACCGGAGACGGTGAGCGGCTGGCTGGAGGCGCTGGCGGCGCACCCGGACGCGGAGCTGGCGGCCGTGGCGCGTGAACTGCAACGCGACTTGGAGACGGCGCGCACGGTGCGGCAGGGGCTGGAGCCTCGCGGCGTCATCCACGCGGACCTCTTCATGGACAACGTGAAGTGGCTGGGGGACCGCGTGGGCGCCTTCTTCGACTTCGAGATGGCGTGCCGGGAGGACTACGGCCTGGACGTGGCCATCACCCTCAATGCCTGGTGCTTCGACGGCGGGCAGTACCTGCCGGAGCTGTGCCGGGCCTTCATTCGCGGCTACGTGGACGTCCGGCCGCTGTCCGCCGTGGAGCGCACGAACCTCTTCGGCCATGCGCTCTACGGGGCGGTGCGCTTCACGGCGAGCCGCATCCGCGACTACCACCTGTCCCCGCTGCCTGCGGACAAGCTGGTGCGCAAGGACTACCGCACCTACCTCAACCGGGCCCGGGCATTGAATGCCATGGGGCCCGAGGGCTTCGCCGCGCTGTTGGGCCTGTGAGGGCCCGACGGCGTCAGATGCCGGTGATGATCTTCCAGGTGCCGTCTTCCTTGCGGAACACCATCTGCTCCAGCTCGGACTCCTTCATGGGGCGCGAGTGGAGCGTCGGCATCCGCCAGGAGGCGTTCCAGTAGTAGATGGCTGCGGCCACGCCTTCGCCCACCTGGATGCGGCGGACACTCAGCTCGATGCGAGGGCCCTGGATGCGGGGGAACACCCGCTCCAGGTAGGGCACCAGGGTCTGCGCCGTCAGGTCGTCGCTGGGGTCGCTCGGCGTGCCGCCGTCATCCGTGAACGAAGGCGAGATGAGCGCCTGGATGGCCTGGGCGTCCCGGGCCTCCAGCGCGGTGCGGTACTGCTCCATGACCGCGAGGATGGCGCGCGTGTCGGAGTTGTCGACGATGTCCGTGCCGGGGATGCGCTTCGGGGCGCACGCGGCCAGCAGGGACAGGACGCTGAAGGCGAGGAAGCGTTTGAGCATGGCGGGGCCTTATTGGGACAACCCAACGGAAGTCAACCCATTCCCAGGCCCCGCCGGGGGCGGGTGGACGACTAACCGGGGCGGATGACCTCGGCGATGAACCGGTTGAGCACCGGCACCTCGTTGTCGAGAATCTTCAGGCCCTCCGCCTGGATGACCTTCTCCGCGATGAGCCCCAGCGGCTTGAGGAGGAAGGGCAGCTTGAGGGAGATTTCACCGTCCATCACCCGCTCCGTCTGGCCACCGCCCACGTCGCGGAAGCGCATGGTGCCGGTGTTCACCAGCATCTTGGAGATCTTGTTCGAGGTGGGGATGTTCTCGAACGTCAGCTCCTTGCGGCGCTTGTCATAGGTGGACGTCTCGACGAACGCGAACCACTCCGGGGGCACCGTCTTGGGGCCAATCTTCTCGATGACGGGCTTGGGGCGGTAGCGCACGCGGCGGCGCACGACGTCTCCGTCCGGCTTCACCTCCAGGGGCTGCAGCTCCAGCAGCACGCCGTGGTGCTTGAGGAGGAACTCGAAGTACCGCTCGTCGAGGAGCGCGCGCTCCACCTCATCCACCGTCCCCTGAATCCGATGCCGCGACTCGAAACGCATCCACGTCCTCCTTGCCAGGCTGGCACGTCACCGCTGTCTGGCTGCCTGCCTAGCCGAAAAGCGTGGCTAGCGGAAAGCCTGTCGTGGCACCAGCAGTCCGCGGAAGGTCTTCTCCTCGAAGTCGCAGCGCTCCCGCCACTCGTCCGCGGAGGCCCGGAAGGCGGCGCCAAAGTCCGGTAGTGCACCGACCTCGTGCCGCACCGCGCCGCAGTCTCCTGACAGGTAGGCGGACTCCACCCGCATGCGCAGGGCCTCGCGGCGGAGCGCTTCCGGCAGGCCTTCCGCCGCCAGGGCCTGTTGCAGGTAGCCCGTGGCCAGCACGGGCGAGCCCACCTGCTGCAACCGGCGCCCCATGAGGTAGTTGAGGAACGGGTCCGTGGGCACCGCGGTCAGGGCGCGCGCGAGGAGCAGCAGGCGGACCTCGTCCTGGCCGGCCCGGAAGTACGCGTCGATGGGGGCCTGGCGCGCGGCGTCCTCCATGGCGGCGAGCTTCACCTGGGCGGTGCGCGTCAGCTCCGGCCCGGCATCCTTCGACAGCACGGTGTCGAGGAAGCGGCGGGCCTCGCCGGGCTGCTCGCGGCGCAGCGCGACGTCCGCCCTCGCCATGGCGACCTCCGCTTCCAGCACGGCCTGGCCCTTCATGCGCTCGCCCACCGCGGCGAGCACGGCGTCCGCGTCCGCGTATCGCTCCAGTTGGGACAGGGCGACGGCCTCACCGATGCGGAAGCTGGGCTCTTCGGGCTGGAGCTCGGCGGCGCGGCGGTAGCGCTCCAGCGCGTCCTCGGGGTCGCTCGCCAGCGCCTGCCGGGCGGAGTCCGACAGCCGCGCCACCTCGCGGGCGCAGGCGCGGGTGAAGAGGCTGCCGGTGCGGAAGCGCGCGAAGGCCCGCGCCACGGAGGCTTCGTCCAGGGGGAGCGCGTCCACGTACTGCTCCCACTCGGTGACGAGCTCTCCCAGGGGACGTCCGTACGCGGCATCGAAGTCCGCATGGGCATACACGGCCCGCAGCCGGTCCGCGCCATAGGTGTCCGCCAGGTAGCGCAGGAACGAGCCCGCCACCGTGTACGCGCGCGCGGGTGCCGACTGGTAGAAGCCCTGCGGCCCCATCAGCTTGCGCATGTCCGGGGCCAGCTTCTGCCGCCGCATGCCCGCCGCCCACTGGTGCAGCGTGAGGTCGCCCTGTACTGGGCCGTCCGCGGCGACGGCGAAGCCCTCGATGACGCCCATCAACGGCCAGACGCCCAGCCGGGTGGTGACGCGGAAGGGGCCACTGCCCGCGGGGGCTGCCATGACGTGCGCCAGCTCATGGTGGAGCACCGAGTGGGGGAAGGGCCGGTCCTGGATGTGCAGTTCGTGGCGCCAGGGCTTGGCGAACTGGGTGCGGCCGGCGCCCACCAGGCGTTGCTTCTCATGCTCGTCGCGGTAGAGCCAGACGTGGATGGGCTCGGTGGGGGCCACGCCCAGGAAGTGCCGCGTCTGGGCCCAGCGGAACTCCAAATCCCGCGCGAAGCGGTCCACGTCCTCGCGCGGCTTGCCTCGCCAGTAGTGGAAGACGAAGTGCTCCGTCTCCCGCAGGCCGCCGAGCTCCCGGGTGAGCCACGCGTCCGTCATCCGCAGGCCCAGGGCGGGGCCGCGCGCCTCCATGAAGGCGATGGCGGCCAGGGGCAGCACCAGGGCGGCCAGGGTTGCGCGGCGGAGGCCGGTCCGGCGAAGGCGCCCGGTGCCCAGGTCCAGCAGGGCGCAGGTGAGCCCCGCGAGCACGGTGACCCACAGCAGCGTCTCCAGGCGGAACCAGCCGAGCGCGGCGGAGACACCCAGGGCCTCGTCGTAGAGGGGCCCGGGCATGTGTCCCAGGAAGTGGTTGAACGCGAACACCTGGGGCCCGGCGACGATGGGCCACGCGGTGGGCACCGCGGATACGAGGACGAGGAGCGCGTACAGCCCCACGGCCCGGCGGGGGCGCTCGGCCGAAAAGCCGCACAGCACGCCCGCGGAGGCGGCCAGCGCGGCCGAAGGGAGGGTGAGCATCGGATAGAAGCCCACCAGTGCGAACGGGTCACACGCGGTGCGCAACCAGGCGAACAGGGTGGCCACCAGGAAGGGGGGCACCAGGACGCCGACGTTGAGGAGCAGGGCGGCGCCCAGGGCCCGGGCCACCGCGCCGCCGGGCGTCTGTGGCCGGAGGGCGCCCGGTGGGGTCGGTGCGGTGCCCAGCAGGATGCGACGCTCCTGGGCGGCCGCGGCGATGCCCATCCCCCCTCCGAGCAGGCCGACGGCGATGGAGAGGGCCAGGCTCAGCTCGAAGCCCGGGACGCCGAAGAGGGGGAGCAGGACGAGCGCCGAGCCCCCGCCCGCGAGCAGGAGGACGGTGGCCAGGACGGCGGGGCGACGCAACAGGCCAGAGGCGCGGGTGAGGACTTGCCGCATGGCCTCTCCTATACTCCCGGCCAGCATGTCCGAACAGAAGACAGGTCCAGAGCACCGCCAGAACGGGCGCGCGCCCATCGAGCTGAAGGTCGACTACAAGAAGCTCAACTCGTTCTTCGCGGACTACACGAAGAACATCAGCAAGGGTGGCACGTTCATCAAGACGAAGAAGCCGCTGCCCATCGGCACGCGCTTCCTCTTCAAGCTGACGGTGCCACACCGGGAGGCCCCCTTCGAGCTGCTGGGCGAGGTCGTCTGGTCCAAAGCGGACGCGGACGAGCCCGGTATGGGCATCCGCTTCATCTACAGCAGCGAAGCGCAGCGGGTGGAGTTCGAGACGGTGGTGGAAGGGTTGATGTCCGACAGCCTCGGCGGCGAGCTGACGGAGAAGCTGCTCAACAAGCCGCTGCACTCGCACTCATGAAGCACGGCCTTCGGTGGATGGTGGTGGCGGTGCCGTTGCTGGCATCGGCCTGCCAGCAGGAGGCGCAGGGCAGCGCGCCCCGTGCCACGCCGAAGGCCGCCGAGCCCCGTCCGCGCGTCACCGACGTCACCGCCGAGGACTACGTCATGCAGCCGCTTCCGCGAGGACATGTGCGGCTGGAGGATGCCTTCGGCGGGGCGCACCGGGTGGAGGTGGAGATCGCCGCGACGGCGGGCACACGTGCCCGGGGCATGATGTGGCGCAAGGAGCTGGCGGAGGGCAAGGGCATGCTCTTCCTCTTCCCGCACGAAGAGGTCCAGGGGTTCTGGATGCGCAACACGCTCATCCCGCTGGACATGATCTTCATCACTTCAGACCTGCGCATCGCGGGCATCGTGTCGCGCGCGGTGCCTCGCTCACTGGAGTCCCGCTCCGTGGGCGTGCCCAGCCAGTACGTGCTGGAGGTGCCCGGTGGCTGGACGGAGAAGGTCGGCATCCGCAAGGGCAGCGCCGTCCGCTTCGAGGGCGTGGCGGGCTTGGACATCGCGCCCTGAGGAACGTTCATGACCTCCACGCCTACGGAGGTGCCGGCGTGGCATGACGGACCTGAGTGCGACGCGCTGGACGCGACGCTGCGGAAGGCCTTGGAAGGCCGTCCCGAGCACATGCCCGCCGCATGTCCACTCTGCGAACACGCGCCGGTCCATGCCTGTTTCCATGCGCGGCCCGGTGGTCGTCTGGGAGGTTCCTGGGTGTGGTGCAGCGCGTGTCGGGCATTCGCTCACGGGACAAGCCGAGCCCCGGCGTGGTGGGCGAATCTCGATGAGATTGAGGCGACGCTGCTGACCGCGGGACCCTGCGTGTTGGAGTCGCTGGCGTCGCGCATCGATGCCCATTGGAACGCGCTACAGAAGGCCAGGCTTCGGGGCTGAGTGAGCCCTGCCTCATTTCGGCGGGGTGCGTTTCATTGCCTCCTGCCAGGCGCGTTCGAATTCCTCAGATGGGATTTCGTACTCCTCGCCCAGGTCGAGAACCTCGAACGGTTGAACCGCAAGGTGTTCGAGGTGTTTCTCGTCACCCCAGAGCCACGTTTCTCCGTAGATTTCAATCTGCCGGCTCGGCCAGTCCCCCGTGATCTCCATGTAGCAGATGCCTTCTCGGTACTCGGATTCTGCATCTCGCTTGAAGTACCGCTTCGTGCTCAAGGGTGCTCCTGTCCGCAGGCAGAGGGGGCGCGCCTGTGTTTGGCAAGCGCTGTTCAGTATCACTGAGTAACGTTGTCGGCAGCACGGGGAGAGGCCGGTCCGCCATTCATGGGCGTCTGGAATGTGCTCAAGGCAGTGGGTGGCTTCCGCAAGGGGCAGGATTGAATTCCAAGCCATGTGGAGAAGGGCGGAGCATCGGCGCTCCTTGACACCATTGCAGTCAGAGCATTCAGCGCCATGTCGGAACTGCGCTGACTGCCGTTCAACCCAGGAGGCTTGTCTGCGGATGATTCGACGTATCGGTCAGATGGCGTTGTTGGCGGGACTTCTGACGGGTTGTGGCGGCGTGGAGCAGGAGGACGCCGAGCTGTCCCTCGACACTCAGGAGGAAGCGCTCGCCGGGTGTGCCCTGCAGTTCTGGTACGAGTTCTACCAGGACAGCGGCCATACGCAGCTCGTCGGGCAGTCGGGCTGCACCTGCGGCGGTCCGCGCGTGAACTGGGGCAACAAGTCGGACTATCGCGTCGTGCGCATCGCGCCGCAGCCGTGCCCGTAATCAGGCCGGCGTGTGCCGCTCCAGCAGCTCCGTGACGCGGCGAATGAGCTGCTGCATGGTGACGGTGCCCAGGAACCGCTTCTGGGCATCCGTGACAGCCACCGGGTCATAGAGCGCCTCGGGCGCGCGTTCCATGGCCAGCCGCGCCAGGGTGGTGAGCGCCATCCGGTCCTCGACGATGAGCGGCGCCACCTGCGCCGCGCCCTTCGTGGCCGTCACGCGCCGCAACACCAGCGCCTCCAGCCGCTCGCCATGCAGCACGGCGACGTGGTCCACGTCGGCCTTCTGCTGGAAGAACCGCTCCAGCTCCTCTGTCGGCACGGGCCGCTCCACGCAGACGCGGCGGATGACGATGCTGCCCACCGTGTCGTCGTCCTCGTCCTCGCGGAAGTCGAGCGCGCGCATGGCTTCATGCCGCCGCGCTTCGAACTCGACGCTGGGGAGCACGGGCACGGGCGCGGGGCGGGCCACCAGGTAGCCCTGCGCGTGCCGGATGCCCAGCCGCAGCAGTACGGCCAGCTCGTCCCAGGTCTCCACACCTTCGGCAATCAGCGTCGCGTTGACGCTGGCCGCGAAGGCCACCAGCGACTTCACCAGGTGCTGCTGATAGCTGTGCCGGTGGATGTCCCGCACCAGCGCCTGGTCCAGCTTGATGAACTGCGGCGCGCTGTTCACCAGCGTCACCAACCCGGAGTGCCCCGCGCCGAAGTCATCCAACGCGATGCCGAAGCCCAGCGCCGAACACTGTCGCGTCAGCCGCTGCAGCAACGCGTTGTCCTCGAACGCCGCCTTCTCCGTGATTTCGAGCACCAGGTTCTTCGGATTCAGTCCGTAGCGCGCGAGCAGTTCCTCCGTGGAGCCATCCCCGAAGCGCGGGTCGCTCAGCACATCCGGGCTGACGTTGAAGAAGAAGGGCGCGCTGCGTTGCGCCTCCGGCAGCGTGGAGATGCAGCGCAGCGCGGACGTCCAGCACGCGCGCTCCAGCTCCCACGTGTAGCCTTCCAATCGCGCTTGCGTGAAGAGCACGTGCGGCTCGCGGAACTCGCCCGGTCCCCGCGAGAGCACTTCGTGCCCGATGACCTCACCACGCAGCAAGTCCACGATGGGCTGAAACACCGAGGTGACGCTCGGCTCGTCACCTTTCCACAGCCAGGCGGGGGCTGGTGCGGAGGAGAGGGGCAGGCTCATGTGTGGAAATTGTAGCCGAACCCACCGCAGGCTCCATGCCCTCCCGGAAAGAAGGTGCAGGGCCGTATGTCACGGCGTGGCAATTCGCCAGGACCGGAACCCGTCGCTCAGGACTCGCGGACCCTCGGCTGCTCGCCTGCTGGGCCAGCCACAAGGCTTTCCTCCCCCTCCGCCTGTCTGGCTTCCAACGAAGGCGAGTGCATGGAAGCCCCTTGAATCATTGAAGATACGTCCTCCATGGATTGGGCCTCCTCCCACTGAAGGGAGGAGAGGGCGCGGAAGCGGCGCGCCAGGGCGGACAGCTCCGCGGCCTTGAGCTGGGCCTGTCCGCTGCGCAGGGACAACAGGGCCACGCGGGCCCGTTCCAGTTGGGCCACCTCCACCCTCAGGCGGGCGAGGATGCGCTCGCGCCGGTGTTTCAGGGCGCCCAGCCGCTCCACCTCCTCGCCCAGGGAGGCCGCGGCCAGTTCGAGCTGGCGCCGGGCGACGGCATCCGTGCTGGCGCGGGCGCTGCGCTCCAAATCGTCGCGCTCGGCCTGGAGGTCCGCTTGCGCGCGCTCCTCGATTTGGGCCTCCACGCCCGCCCATTCGGACGCGAGCTCCGCCGCGTCGCGCGTCATCTTCCCCAGGGTGCGCGCCAGCTCCTCGCGCGCGGGCTCACGCGGGAGCCTCGCCAGGGACTGGCCACATTGCCGATACAGGTTCAGCGCTCGTTCGGTCAGCGCATGGAAGTCACCGGCGAGCTGCGGCAGCAGTGCCTCCACGCGCGCCTCCACCGGGTCGGCGGACAGCGCGAGGTGCGCGGCCACCGCGCTCAGTCCCACGAAGAGGCCCAGGATGCCGCCCGCCGCGCCCGCGCCCAACAGCGCCGGCGCGGCCAGGTCCGCCAGTCGCGCGGAGAAGACGCGGGACACCTCCATGCCGCCCAGCGTCAATCCCGCGCACAGCGCCGCGCCCAGTCCGAAGTGGAAGAGGGTGGGGCGGGCTTCCGCCACCTGGCCATTCTCCCCGCGCTCACTGAGCCGCGAGCGCACCAGCAGCGCCCCCGCCGCCGCCGCGCTGAACGCCACCGTCCAGCCAGGGGCCATGCCCAGGGCATAGGGCAGCGCGGTGAGGAGCACCCCCAGGCCCCCGAGCAGCACGCGGTCCCACTTGTCGCCTCGTGCACACCCGAGCACGACGGCAGCGGGGACGAGCCACGCCAACGGCAGGGGCACCCCGACGCGTGTCATGGCCAGATGCAACACGCCGGCCCCGGCACCGGCCGTGAGCGCGCGCGTCACGGTCTGCTCGAAGGCCTCGCGATGATGGAGTTGCAATAGAGTGGCGTTCATCGACTCCCCACGGATGTAGGCCGGGCAGGAACTGTTCCTTTCACGCATGGGTGGCGAAAAAGGTCTGCCGATGAAGAGCCCCGTCGTTCCCGAGACGATGCGCGCGCTGGTCCTCACCGCCTATGACGGACGGCCGGAGTCCCTGCGCGTGGAATCCCGGCCGGTGCCTCGGCCCACCACGGGCCAGGTCCTGGTGCGCGTGGCGGCGGCGCCCATCAACCCGGCGGACCTGATGTTCATGCGTGGGCAGTACGGCATCCGCAAGCCGCTGCCCGTGGTGCCGGGCCTGGAGGCCAGCGGGACGGTGGTGGCCTCGGGCGGCGTCGCGGGCCGGCTCCTGGTGGGGCGCCGCGTGGCATGTGTGGCGCCCGGCGAAGGGGACGGCTTGTGGGCGGAGTACGCGGCGGTGCCCCTGGGCCAGTGCCTGCCGCTGCGGGGCCAGGTCTCCGACGAGCAGGGCGCCAGCCTCTTCATCAATCCCTTCACCGCGTGGGTGTTGATGGAGCGCGCGAAGGAGGGTGGCCACGCCGCGCTGGCCCAGACGGCCGCCGCGGGCACCATGGGACGGATGCTGCTGGCGCTCGCGAAGCGCCGGGGCGTGGCCATGGTGAACGTGGTGCGGCGCCCGGAGCAGGTGGCCCTGCTTCATGACCTGGGCGCGGAGTACGTGCTGAGCACCCACGAGCCCGAGTTCGAGGAGCGGCTGCTCCGCCTGTGTCACGAGCTGAAGGTGTTGCTCGCCTTCGACCCGGTGGGCGGACGGCTCACCGGGCAGCTGCTCCACGCGCTGCCGGAGGGCGGCACCGTCATCGTATATGGCTCGCTCTCCGAACAGGAGTGCCGAATCGCGCCCGGGGACCTCATCTTCGGGCGCAAGCGGGTGGAGGGCTTCTGGCTGTCGGAGTGGCACCGGCAAGGCTTCGGCGCCGCGCAAATCAAGGCGCTGATGGGCGTGCCGTCGCTGGTGGGGCAGACGCTGGAGACGCCCGTGCGCGCCCGGCTCCCGCTGGAGTCGGCGGGCGAGGCGGTGCGCATCGCCTCGGCGGACATGACGTCCGGCAAGGTGCTCTTCGTTCCCGAGCAGGGACAGTCACCGGCCGAATCACCGTGAGCCGGACTCAGGCCTTGTCGCGGGAGATGGGGCCTGTCTTCGCCTTCGTCACGCGCAGGTAGTCCGCGGGGGCGAGCACGAGCTGCGTGCCACGCACGCCCGCGGACACCGCGATGGCGTCGAACAGCTCCATCGTCTCGTCGACGTACACGGGATAGTCCTTCTTGCCGCCGATGGCCGTGCAGCCGCCCCGGATGAATCCGGTGAGCGGCTGGAGTTCCTTGAGCGGCACAGTGTCCACCTTGCGGTCTCCGCTGAGCCGGGCCAGCGCCTTCAGGTCCAGCTCCGCGTTGCCGGGCACCACCGCCATCAGCACGCCGGTGCGGTCGCCGCGCGCCACCAGCGTCTTGAAGACCTGCTCGGCGGGCATGCCCACCTTGGCCGCCACCGACTCCGCGGACAAATCCTCCAGGTCCACGTCGTAGTCGCGCAGCGCGTACTTCACGCCGAGCGAGTCCAGGAGCCGGGCGGTGTTCGTCTTCACGGCCTCACATCCCCAGCGCGGTGGCGGCGGCCTGCACGCGGGCGAGCGCGTCCTCGGGCGAGCTGCCCACCGCGGACAGGTGCCCCATCTTCCTGCCCTTGCGCGCCTCCCGCTTGCCGTACAGGTGCAGGCGGACGCCGGGCATGGCCAGCACCTGCTGGAAGCGAGGGCCGCCGTCCTTCAGCCACAAGTCGCCCAGCAGGTTGACGATGGCCGCTGGACGCACCACCTCCACGGAGCCCAGCGGCAGGTTGCACACCGCGCGCACCGCCTGCTCGAACTGCGAGGTGAGGCACGCTACCTCGGTGGAGTGGAAGCTGTTGTGCGGGCGCGGCGCCAGCTCGTTGACGAGCACGCTGCCGTCCTTCAGCAGGAACAGCTCGATGACGAGCAGGCCTTCGACCTGGAGCGACTCGGTGATGCCGCGCGCCAGCTCCGTGGCCTTGTTCAACACCGCGGGCGGCAGCGGCCCCGGCAGCAGCGACCACGCGAGGATGCGCTCCTCGTGGTGATTGAAGGCCGGCGGATACACCGCCACTTCCCCATTGGGGCTGCGGGCCACCAGCACGGACAGCTCGGACTGGAGCGCCAGCGCGGCCTCCACCACCACGGAGCGCTCACCCAGCTCGCGCCACGCCTGGGCGGCCTCGTTCGCGGAAGTCACCTCCACCTGCCCGCGCCCGTCGTAGCCGCCCTCGCTGGACTTCACGAAGCAGCGTCCGCCCAGCGCCTGGATGGCCTCGGCCAGCTCCGCGGCGGAGTGCGCCTCGCGCCACGGGCCCAGGGGAAAACCACCCTTGGCGAGCCAGCCCTTCTGCCGTCCCCGGTGCTGAATCACGCGGAGCACGTCCGCGCCCGGGCGCATGGGGGTGTGCCGCGCCACCGCTTCCAGCGTAGCGAGGGGAATCTTCTCGATTTCGAGCGTCACGGTGTCGCACGCGCGCGCCAGCGTCTCCGCGGCCGCCGTGTCACCGAAGGACGCGGTGACACATCGGTCCACCACGGAGTGGGCCGGGCAGTCCGCGTCCGGGTCCAACGCCTGGACCTGGAAGCCGAGCGTGCGCGCGGCCAGGGCCATCATCCGCCCCAGCTGGCCGCCGCCGAGCATGCCAATCGTGCCGCCGGGCAGCACCACGCGGGGGCTCATGACAGCTCCCGGTGCGCCAGCACTTCGTCAGTACGCGCCTTGCGCCAGGCCGCGAGCCGCTCGCGCAGCTCCGGGTACTTGAGGCAGAGGATGGCCGCGGCGTGCAGGGCGGCGTTGGCGGCGCCCGGCTTGCCAATGGCCTGCGTTCCCACCGGCACGCCCTTGGGCATCTGGACGATGGACAGCAGCGCGTCCAGGCCGCTGAGCAGCGTGGTGGGCATGGGCACGCCGATGACGGGCAGCAGCGTCTTGCTCGACACCATGCCCGGCAGGTGCGCCGCGCCGCCCGCCGCGGCGATGATGACGGACAGCCCCCTCGACTCTGCGGTGGACGCGTACTCCATCATCCAGTCCGGGGTGCGGTGGGCGGACACCACGCGCACCTCGTGCGGGATGCCCAGTTCCTTGAGGATGTCGACCGCGGGCTGCAGGTGCTCCAGGTCGCTCTTACCGCCCATGATGACCCCGACCCACGGGGTGACCGTGCTCGCCATTGGTGTGCGCGCCTCCGTGCGCTGTCCCGCCGAAACCAGGAGGAACGCGGAGATAGGGCGGGGGGATTCCGCGGGTCAACACGGAAAGGCGAAGGTGACGAGGATGACACGCCGGCCTTCCCGCATTCCCGGCGCGCGCCCGCACGCAGGGTGGGGCAGGGGATGAGCCCCTGCCCGCCACCCAGGACGCAGGACGGCTAGGCCGCGGAGACGTTGCGGTCGCTGCCCTCGCGGTAGAGGGCCTCGATGGCGTCGTTGTAGCGGGCCACGACGTTGCGGCGTTTCACGCTCATCTTGGGGGTGAGCATGTCGTTGGCGACGGTGAAGTCCTCGCTGACGAGCAGGAAGCGCTGCGGGCGCTCATAGCCCTTCACGTCGCGGGTGAACTCGTTCACCTGCTCACGGTAGAGCTGGAGCACCTCGGGACGCTTGAGCAGCTCCGGCATGGACGTCGTGTCCAGGCCCTTCTCCGTGGCCCACTTCTTCAGCGTGTCCACGTCCACGACGATGATGGCCACGTTGTACGGCTTGTTCATGCCGTGGACCAACGCGTTGGCGATGTAGGTGGAGAGCGCCAGCGACTGCTCGATGGGGCTGGGCACCACGTACTTGCCGTTCTCCAGCTTGTACTGCTCCTTGATGCGGCCCGTGATGTAGAGGTAGCCGTCCGGATCCAGGTAGCCCATGTCACCGGTGCGGAAGCCGCCGTTCCCGGTGAACACCTTCTCGTTCTCCTCGGGCTTGTTGTAGTAGCCCATCATCACGTTGTGCCCGTGGACGACGATTTCGCCCTGCGTCGCCTCGCCGGTGGCCGCCGTGTCGATCTCCACGCGAACCCCGGGCAGCGCCTTGCCCACCGAGCCGATCTTCCGGTTGTTGGGGAAGTTGGCCGTGGCGATGGGCGACGTCTCCGTGAGGCCGTAGCCCTCGTAGACGGTGATGCCGAGGTTGTCGATGAACTCCGCCACCTCCTTGGAGATGGCCGACCCACCGGAGAAGGCGTACTTCAGCCGCCCGCCGAAGCGCGCGCGGACCTTGGAGAAGACCACCTTGTCGAAGAAGGCGTGCTGCAGGTCCAGCAGGCCGCTCGACTTGCCCGCCTCCGCGAGCGCGCGCCGCTGGGCCGCCACCGCGAGGCCGCGGTGGAACATGAACCGCGTCACCGCCTTCTCGCCGGCCATGCGCTTCTGCAGGCCGTCGTAGATGCGGTTGAAGATGCGCGGCACGCTGAACAGCAGCGTGGGCTTCACCTCGGAGAGGTTGTCGATGATCTTCTCCACCGCCTCCGCGATGGCCATGGAAGCGCCCATGGACAGCAGCGCGTGCAGCTCCACCGTCTGGCCGAAGACGTGCGCCCAGGGCAGGAAGGCCAGGGAGCGGTCCTCCGTCCCCATGGGAAACACTTCGTGCATCGCCGACACGTTGCGGGCGATGTTCGCGTGGCTGAGCATCACGCCCTTGGGCTGTCCCGTGGTGCCCGACGTGTAGATGAGGCCGGCCAGGTCCGCCGGCTTGGGGCTCACCAGGGGCGTGGGCGTCTCGGCGCCCCGCCGCAGCAGCGTCGCGAAGCTGTCCGTGTCGCTGGTGGTGCCGCTGAAGCGGATGATGTGCTCCAGGTGCGGCAGCTCCGCGCGGACGGACTGAATGCGCTGCGCGATGTCATCCGTGGCACAGAAAACGACCTTGGCGCCGCTGTCGTTGAGGATGAACTGCAGTTCCTTCACCTGCTGCGATTCGTACATCGGGACGTAGGCGCCGCCGAGCGTGTACGTGGCGTACGCGCCCACCGCCCACTCCAGGCGGTTGTTGGAGATGACGGCCACGCGGTCGCCCGCGCCCACGCCCAGCTGAGCGAGCCCTCCTCGCAGGTCGTCGACCATCTCTCCGAAGCGGGAGTAGGTCGTCCAGACCCACTGGCCGTTCTTCTTCTCTCCGAAGAGGTCGCGGCTGCCGAAGGTGGAGGTGCTGCGCTTGAAGATGTCGATGAGGGTCTGGAACTGCGGGAGCTGCATGAGGGGGGCTCCACTCGGAAACAGGTTGGTTTGAGGTGCCGCAGCTTAAGGCTGAACGCATCCTGTGTGGGCCCATTCCTGAAACTTCACGCCCCACCTGCACACAATCGTGAACACGACGCAGTGCGGCGGGGCGTCTGGGTGACGTACGGCGCGACTCTCAGTACGTGGAGCCGAGCTTGCCGAAGCTCTTGAGCGCCTTCACCTTGCTCTTCTTCACGAGCGAGCGCCGGGCCTCTTCGCCCTCCGCGCTGTCGTACTCGTCCATGACGGCCCGCTGTTCGGCCTGGTCCGCCGCCACCGCGGCGCTGCCGGACACCGCGCTGGCTTCGTCGAAGAGCGCCTGGTTGCGTTGCAGGTAGAGCTTCGCCTCGTCCTTGCGTCCCTCGCTCAGGGCCTCGGCCGCCTTCTGCATGTTGACGGCGCTGCGCGCCCGGGCGGCGTAGACGGTGGCCTCGCGGTCCTGGCGGGCGAGCACCTCTTCACGCCGGTTGGTCACCACCGCGGACAGCGAGGCTTCGTTGGCCACCTCCGCGTCGCGGATGAGGTCCGTGTACGCCAGCTTCAGGTCCACCACGCGCGCCGTCCGCCCCACCGTGTCCCCGGTGACGTTGAGTCGCACCACCACGCGCTCCAACTGGCCCGCGGAGAAGTCGGGCAGCGACACGTGCACCTGATTGCCGGACTGGCTGGCGCGGTAGCCCAGCACCTCGCCCAGTGACGTGCCGGGAGGCAGGGTGAAGGTCATCGTCACGCCGCGCGCCACCGTCGTCCCGGCCTGCTGCAAGTCCTTCTGGAAGAGGGTGGAGAGCTGGGCGGCGTCCTCCAGGAAGCCGTAGGCACCGGCGCCGTACTCGGCGAAGGCCTGCATCAGGTCCTCGTTGAAGTCGGTGCCCACGCCAATGGCGCTCAGGGTGAGGCCGGTGGCGCGCAGCTCCCGCGCCATCCGCGTCAGCTCCTCGTCGGCGGTGAGGCCCTCGGTGGGCTGGCCGTCGCTCATGAGGATGAGGCGGTTGACGCCGTACGTCCGCTGCGCGGTGGACAGCTGGTAGCGCCCGGCGGACAGGCCCGCGCCGATGTTGGTGCCGCCTTCGTCCCAGATGCCGTCCACGTACTGGAACATCCGCTCGCGGTTGGCGGCCGTGGCCTCCAGGGACGGCAGGCTCTTCACGTCCGAGCCGTAGTGGATGATGGCCAGCCGGTCCTGGTCATTCAGCAGCCCGATGAGGTGCCGCGCCGCCTGCTTGGCCTGGGCCAGCTTGTAGCCGCTCATGGAGCCCGAACGGTCGATGACGAGCGCCAGATTGACAGGGCTTCGCTGTGCCCCCGGCACCTGCGCGCCCGACAGGTCGAAGGTGGCGAACACCTCGGAGGTGCCCGCGGGGACGTACGGATGGGACAGCCGGCTCGTCAGCGTCAGCGAGCCCACCGTGGCGGGCACGACGGGCGGTGGCGGGACGGGCGGCGGTGGAGCGGGGTGGACGACGACGATCGGCTCCGGCGGGGGCGGGGTGCCCATCTGGGGCAGTCCCAGCACCAATGCGGTGAGCGCGAGACCGCCAGCCAGACTGAGGAAGACGACCGTACGGTTCATGAGGCAGGGCTCCTTGCGGAAACAGCGAGGGCCCTCCCTTTACGAACCAGTCGCGCGGAAAGGTCTACCCCTCCGCGCGAAAAGTGTCGGGTGGGTCAACCCGGGATGAGCGCGCCGGCGCAGAAGAAGGGCGAGTTGTTCTCGCCGAACGTCCGCCGGTAGAAGGCCTCATCCGCCGAGCGGAGTGCATCCAGCGTGTCCTGATCCAGAAGCATCGGGCGGCACGACATCCGGCCAGGCAGGTCCGGATTGACGTCGTCGGTGTCCGTCACGTCGCAGGACGAGCCGCCCTCGACGCAGGGCTTGCTGCAGTAGCCCATCGCCGGAGCATTCTCGTTCAGTGATCCATCCTCATTGAGGGCCCGAGGGTAGTCCTGGTCCCGAACGCAGATCAGATCCTCGCAGTTCACGGACCCGAACGAGATGAAGTCCTGCTGGCTAGCGATCTCCCGCTCCAGGATGGGCATGGTTGCGGAGTTGTTGTTGGCCGCCGACTCCTCGGGGGTCGCCTTGCGCACCAGCGTGCAGGGCTTGCCAATCTCGCTGGCCACCTCACAGCCACCCAACAGGAGCGCGGCGGACATCATGAGGGCGGTTCGCACGAACATCTTCATGGGAGCTCTGACCTCTACAAAGGGGGGATGGGGCACGGGACCTCGGGGCCCGCGAGCCTCGGGAGGGTAGCACAGCCCCCTGGAACACCAACGTCCCCGTACGGCGGTACGGCGGGTGGAATTGTGAAGGAATACCGGAGGGATAGGCGGTAACCTGGCTTGCTCAGCGCGGTTGATGGTTGGGAATACGACCGATAGGATGTGGAAGCCGAGAGTCGCGCTGAACCCCCGGTGGCAGTTACGCCCCCCTCCCTCACGGAGCCTCCGGATTTGAACCGCCCCAAGTTGCTGCTCGCCCTGTGTCTGGTGCCCGCACTGGCATCCGCCCAGAGCCAGGAAGGCATGGGACTCGACCTCACCGACGAGTCGCAGGCCGAGTCATCGCAGGATGCAGAATCACCCGCGCCTCCTCCGGTGGAGGAGGCCACACCGGCCGCGGCGTCCCGCCCCGCGGACGAGCCATTGGAAGCGGATCCGCAGTTGCCGCTGACGGACATCACCCAGGAAGACCGGGTGAAGAGCGTCCAGCGGAAGGTCTACCTCAAGAAGGGCCGCTTCGAGCTGACGCCACTGGTGAGCCTCTCGGTCAACGACCCCTTCTATTCGAAGGTGGGGTTGTCGGTCCGGGGCGCCTACTACCTGGCGGACACGCTGGCCATCTCCGCCCGGGCCTCGCTGATGCAGGTGGTGCCGTCGGATGACGTGCGCACCGCGAAGCGGACCTTCAACAGCAAAATCTACTACTCGGTGCCCCAGTGGTCCGCGATGGGCGACGTGGAGTGGAGCCCGATCTACGGAAAGGTGGCGTTCCTCAACTCCATCCTCCACTTCGACGGCTACCTGCTGGCCGGCGCGGGCGTGGTGAGGACGGAGACCTCGGCGCTGCAGGGGCGAGGCCTCAACCCGGCTGCTGACCTGGGCCTGGGCATGCGCTTCGTGGCTCAGGACTACATCGCCGTCAACGTGGCCCTCATCAACACCTCTTATGTGGATCAGCCCCTGGGTAGCAGCAAGGGCGCCGTCCAGAACGTCATGACGCTCAACGCAGGCATCTCGCTGTTCCTGCCGTTCAAGTCGACGGGGAGGGACTCGGAATGAAGCGCTTCTTCCGTGTGCTCCTCGCCCTCTGTCTGACGGCGCCCGTGCTGGGCTCCGCCCAGACCACCGAAGAGGCGGAGGCCGGCGACGTGTCGGAGGTCGACAAGGACCGGCTCGGGCCCCTGCGCGAGCGCGTCCGGCCGGTCTCCGGCCACGTCTTCCTCAAGAAGGGCCGCTTCGAGTTCAGCCCGTCCGCGACGCTGTCGCTGCGCGACGCGTTCTACAGCAAGTACATCTTCGGCGGCACGCTGACGTACCACCCCATGGAGACGTTGGGTGTCAGCCTGCGCGTGGGCTACGCCATCAACACGGTGGCCGGCGCGGCGCAGAAGTGTACGTTCGGGGACGGCGGCGAGGGCTCCTCGCGCGGCTGTGTGCCGCCCACGCTCAACGAACTGGACGGGAACGCGCCAGGGCAGATCAAGCTGCTGGGTGGCGCGGACGTCCAGTGGGCGCCCATCTACGGCAAGGTGTCGCTGCTGGCGGAGACCTTCGTCCACTTCGACCTTTACGGCATCGCGGGCGCCTCGGTGGTTCAGTACCGCGGCCCCGGTGACTCGCTGGGCGCGGAGGCGCAGAACTACCTCACGCCGGGTGCCAACCTGGGCGTGGGCGCGCGCTTCTTCCTCAACCGGTGGATCACGCTGCGCACGGAGCTGCGTGACCTCATCTACGTGGAGAAGGGCACCGAGGTCTCCGGCAACTACCTGCGCAACCAGCTCCTGTTCGAGCTGGGTGTCTCCTTCTTCTTCGGGTCCGAGTCATGATGCGCTCCTTCCGGCTCATCCGTGTCGCCGTCCTCGGGCTGTCGCTCGCGTGGACGGCCCCCATCTACGCGCAGAACTTCGAGGGCCTGGACCTCTCCGGCCAGTCCAAGAAGAAGAAGCGCACCACCCCCAAGAAGAAGAAGCCCACCCGCAAGAGCCGCGCCGACAAGGCGAAGTCCGTGCCGGTGCAGGACGAGGACGCGGACGACGATGACGCCGCGGCTTCCTCCAGCGAGGCGCCCACGAGCGTGTCTCCCGCGGAGACGGCACCCGCGGCGACCCCTTCCACGCCCGCGCCCACCCCGGCTTCGCCTCCCGCGAACACCGGGAGCATGGGCATGGGCCTGGACCTGACGCAGGAGGCGCCCAAGCCGGCCGCGCCCACCATGTCCTTCGACGCGGTGGACGTCTCTGGCAAGACGGCGGACCGCCAGCGCCTGGACGTGGCCGTCAGCCTCTTCAAGAACGACGAGTACGAGAAGGCCTCCATGGCGGCGCACGAGCTGCTGGAGGACCCGAAGCTGGCGGGCCTGCACACCGAGGCGCGCTACGTGCTGGCCAAGTCGCTCTACCGCATGGGCATGTACCACTCGTCCCTGGGCGAGTTCTCCAAGATCCTCTCCCTGGGCCCGTCCACCAAGTTCTTCAAGACGAGCCTGGAGTGGCTCTTCTTCATCAGCCGCAAGACGAAGAACGAGACGGTCATCCTCGACGAGATTGCCCGCCACGCGAACCAGGAGTTCCCCGAGAAGTACCGCAACGAGTTCCGCTACCTGCTGGCGCGCTACCACTTCGTGCGTGGCCGCGCGCTGGACCAGGTGGGGCAGCCCGAGGAGGCGGACAAGAGCTTCTCGGAGGTGAAGCGGCTGGCGCTGACCATTCCGCGCACCGACGCGTTCTTCCCCCGCGCCAAGTACCTGGAGGGCCTGTCCTCCTTCCGCAACGGCAGCCGTCAGAAGGACGCGGCGGCCAAGCGCGCCAACGGGGAGATGCTGGCGGCCATCGAGGCGATGAAGGAAGTGGTCCGCCTCACGCGTCCGGCGCCGGGCAAGACGGCGGACCAGGCGAAGCTGGACAAGTCGCTGCGTGAGCTGGCCTTCATGCAGCTGGCCCGTACGCACTACGGCATGCAGCAGAACCGCTTCGCGCTCTTCTACCTGGGCAAGGTGGAGCGCGGGAACACCCAGTGGCTGGAGGCTCTCTTCGAGTCCAGCTGGGCCAACTACCGAGTGGGCCAGTACGAGCAGGCGCTGGGCAGCCTCATCACCCTGTCGTCGCCCTTCTTCCGCGAGGAGTACTTCCCGGAGGCGCTCATCCTGAAGGCGGTCATCTATTACGAGAACTGCCGCTACCGGGAGTCCAACATCATCCTCCAGGACTTCGAGCGCACCTACCTGCCCGTGCACGACCAGTTGGAGGCGCTGGTGAAGAAGAACATGGAGGCCAGCGAGTACTACTCGGTGCTGTCCGACGTGCAGAAGAAGAACAAGGACGGCCTGGAGAAGAACGAGACGGACGTCATCCTGGAGCGCATCCTCCGGCTGGCCCTGACCGACCAGGACCTGCGCAAGACGAACGACTCCATCCTCGAGCTGGAGGCGGAGATGGACGCCTTCGCGAACCGGGCGGACACCTTCAAGTACTCCGAGCTGAGCAAGTCCCTGCTGGAGGGGCTCAAGGTGCAGCGCACGGCGCTCATCTCCAAGGCCGGCACCATGGCTAAGGGCAAGCTGGAGACGGAGCTGGTGGCGCTCAAGCAGCTGCTGGCCAACGGCCTGCGCATCAAGTTCGAGACGACCACCAAGGAGAAGGAGTTCCTGGAGGAGCAGCTCAAGGCGGGCGGCCGCACGGCCATCGTCAAGAAGTACAAGTACTCCGTCGCCGTGCAGGACGACCAGCTCTACTGGCCGTACGAGGGCGAGTACTGGCGTGACGAGCTGGGCACCTACCAGTACACGATGACCAAGGGCTGCATCGAGCGCGACACCGCCAACCGGCGCGTCCAGTCCGCCGAGGCGATGTAAAGCCCCTCTGGCCGGGGACTTCTCCCCCATTCCAGCCGCCGGAGCGCTATCTTCGCGCTCCGGCGGTTTTCTTTTTTGCGCAAAGGGGCAACTGGTGGTGCGGCGGGCGGCGTCACTCCGTGTCGTCTTCGGAATCGTGGCGCTGGACCTCATCGGGTTCGGCATCCTGATTCCCCAGCTGGGGGTGTACGGCGTGCGGTTCGGCGCCTCTCCCTTCACGGTGGGGCTGCTCATCTCCGTCTTCTCGCTGATGCAGCTGGTGTCGGCCCCGGTGATGGGCCGGCTCAGCGACCGGTACGGCCGCCGGCCGGTGCTGCTGGTGAGTCAGGTGGGCTCGCTGCTGGCGTACCTACTGTTCGCCTTCGCGCAGTCGCTGCCGCTGCTCTTCCTGGCGCGTGTCATCGACGGCATCTCCGGTGGCAACATCTCCACCGCACAGGCCGTGGTGGCGGACATCACCACGCCGAAGGACAGGGCGCGGGGCATGGGAGTCATTGGCGCGGCCTTCGGGCTGGGCTTCGTGCTGGGACCGGCGCTGGGCGGCTTCCTGGGCGCCTGGGGCGGCAACCTCGCCATCGGTCTGTTCGCGGCGGGGCTGGTGGCCATCAACCTGACGGGCACGTACTTCTTCCTGCCGGAGACGCGGGTGGAGGGGCGCCCGGGGGAAGGGCACGCGCGCACGCTGACGGGCGCCACGCTGGCCATGAGCCTGCCCGTGGTGGGGCGCTGCCTGGTGCTGATGCTGGTGTTCACCACCGCCTTCGCGCAGATGGAAGGCACCTTCTCCGTCTACCTGCTGACGCGCTTCCTGTCGTCCGGGCCGGTGCCGCTCCAGGAAGGGGGGCTGTTCCTCCGGGCGGCGGTGACGGACCTGGACGTGCTGCGCGAGGCCAGCCTGCGCTCCGGGTGGCTCTTCGCGGCCATCGGGGTGATTTCCGCGGGTGTGCAGGGGGGCCTGGTGCGCCGGCTGACGGGTGGGCCCGGGAGCAGGCCGGGGCGCGAGGCGCTGCTGGCCACGGCGGGCTTCGGACTGACGGCGGTGGGGCTGGGCCTGTTGCCCGTGGCGCCGGACTATGCGTGGCTGTTCCCGGTAATGGGGTTGTTGGCGGTAGGGTCGGCGCTGGTGACACCGTGTCTGTCCGCCCTGGTATCACTGCATGCCCCGCCAGAGCGGCTGGGGGCGGTGCTGGGGGCGTACCAGGCCTTCGGCTCGCTGGGGCGGATTCTGGGGCCGGCGCTGGGCGGCTGGCTCTTCACCCGGATGGGGCCCGCGGCCCCGTACGGGACGGCGGCGGGAATGGTGGCGTTGGCGGGGCTCCTGGGATTGTCCCTGGTGGCCCAGGCGAGAATGGCAGGCGCGGGGGCCGAGCAAAGGTCCTAAGATGGAGGACATGGTGGGGACGCAGCCGCAGCCAGTGACGATTGCCTTCGATGTCATGGGAACGGACCACGGCCCGGGCGAGGTGGTCCGGGGAGCGGCGATGCTGTCGCTCGAGTCCCCCCACATCCACACGCTCCTGGTGGGGGACCGCACCCTCATCGACGACGCGCTGGCGGAGACGAAGCACAACGGCGAGCGCATCTCCGTGCAGCACGCGGCGGACTTCATCGGCATGGACGAGAAGCCCGGCGAGGCGCTGGCGCGCAAGCCGAACGCGTCCGTGGCGGTGGCCGCGCGGCTGGTGGCGGAGGGCGAGGCGCAGGCGCTGGTGTCCGCGGGCAACACGGGCGCGGGCGTGCTGGCGTGTGCCCGGCACTTCCAGCTCATCCCCGGGGTGCGGCGTGCGGCGCTGGCCACGGTGTACCCGACGCGCTCGGTGCGCGGCGCGAAGGGCGACCCGTTCTCCCTCATCCTCGACGTGGGCGCCACGGTGGAGGCCACCGCGGATGACCTGGTGACGTTCGCGGTGATGGGCTCCGCCTACGCGCGCATCATCTCCCAGAACGAGCGCCCCAAGGTGGCGCTCCTGTCCAACGGCATTGAGCCGCAGAAGGGCCCGCCCCGCGTGGTGGAGGCCCATGCCCGCTTGTCGGAGATGAAGGACATCCACTTCATCGGCAACGTGGAGGGCATCGACATCCCGAAGGGCACCGCGGACGTCATCGTCACCGACGGCTTCGTGGGCAACGTCTGCCTGAAGATGCTGGAGGGCGTCCACGACACGGTGGTGGAGCTGGCCCAGTACGCCTACAAGGAGAGCCTGCGATGGCGCGCGGGGCTCGCGATGCTGTCCAGCGGCATCCAGCGCATCAAGGACATCACCGACTGGAACCAGTACGGCGGGGCCCCCATCCTGGGGTTCGATAAAATCTTCATCAAGGCACACGGGCGTTCGAAGTCGCGGGCCATCGCCAACGCGGGCAAGGTCGCGGCGAAGGTGGTGTCGAACAACCTGGGCGCCGCCATCCGGGAAGGCCTGAAGAAGTGAGCTTGCCGGACCGCATCGACCCGCGTCCGCCCCGGCGAATCTACCGCTGGGATTTGGACAAGACGTACCTCCAGACGGAGTTCGACTCGCTCCGTGACCTGGTGCGGACGGCGTTCCAGAAGGCCCACCAGAAGGTGGCCGTGCCGGGGGCCAGCGCGCTCATCCGCGAGCTGTCGGAGAACGGGGACTCGCGGCTGTGCATCGTCTCCGGCAGTCCGAAGCAGATGCGGGCCGTGCTGGAGGAGAAGCTCAAGCTGGACGGCGTGCGCTGGGACGAGTTCGTCCTCAAGGACAACGTGGGCAACCTGCTGCGCGGCCGCTTCCGGGCCCTGCGCGGGCAGGTGGGCTACAAGCTGCCCGCCATCCTGGAGAGCCGGGTGCACGCGCCGGTGGAGGCGGAGGAGGTCCTTTTCGGTGACGACGCGGAGGCGGACGCGTTCATCTATTCGCTCTTCGCGGACCTGGTGGCGGGCCGCGTGGACGAGCGCGTGCTGTCACAGGTGCTGGAGGCGGGCGGGGTGTACCCGGACGACGCGCTGCGGGTGCGCGAGGCGTGGAAGAAGATTCCCGTGGGCGACCCGGTGCGCCGCATCTTCATCCACCTGGACAAGCTGACGCCCCCCGCGCACTTCACGGCCTACGGGCCGCGCGTGGTGCCCATCTTCAACTACTTCCAGGCCGCGCTGGTGCTGCTGGCGGACGGCCACCTGACGGCGCCGCAGGTGCTGAAAATCGCCGTGGAGATGGTGCAGACGGCGGGCCACAACATCATCACCCTGTCCAACTCGTTCCAGGACCTGCTGCGGCGCGGGCTGCCGCTCCAGCAGGCGGCGGTGGCGCTGTCCCAGGCGCTGGAGGGGCCCAACAAGCTGCTCGCGGCGATGCGGCCCATGCCGGACATCCTGGCCGCCTTCAGCAAGCGTCTGGCCGCGCTGGGCACGCCGCCGCCACCCCCGCCCGTTCAGGCGGTGGACTACGTGTCCCTCATCCACCACGCGCTGCCCCGGAACCACAAGGGCCGCACCAAGCCGCAGTAGGGGAAGGCCGCCCGGCTGCCCCTCGGGTGGGCCGGCGTTCCCCGCGCGGGCCGTCCCCAGAACGTTTCCAGCGGACGTTGTGTTGATACAGGACACAGGCCCGCGGCCCCCACGCTTCGCGCGTGCCCTGTCCCCTGGTTGGGAGCAGGAAAGCGGGCGGGGGAGCCCGCTGCCCGGTGACATCCGACAACAATGTCGTCCATCGCTACTCCCTACCCGGAGGATGCGGTATAGACGGCAGGCCTTCAAGCGCCCCGATGGGGTGTCCCTGGCTGATGACGCGAGATTTGACTGAGACGCCGCCTGCCGGCGGTCTGCTGCCACCTGCGCCCGAGAATGACGCGCGCGAGGTTGCCTCTTCCGAGGCGGCAGGGACTTTCGAGCGCGGCGAACAAGAGGTTCCCATGAACTCCCAGCTGGAGCTGTCGGCGCACCCTGAAGAGGACAGCGCCTCCAAGCCCGTGGCCGCCGATGCGCAGGCCCCCACTGAAACCCCCACGATTCAAGCCGCCACCCCCGCCGAGCCGCCTCCGGCCCCCGCTTACGCGGATGCCGAGGACGAGGACGACGAGGATGATGACGACGAGGTAGACTTGGCCGACTCGGGCCTGGACGACGCCGTCCTGGGCGCCGAGGCCGCGCTGGCCGCCGCCGAGGCCGAGGACGCCGCCGAGGCCCGGGGCGAGGACGCCGAGGACGTCCCCATCGTCCTGGAGCCCGAACCGGAGCCGACGCCCGATGAGCGCGCGCTGCACGCGCCCCACGTCCGGCCCACCGGCGAGCCGGCGGAAATCGACCCCGACGAGCTGGACCCGGACGCCCTCAAGGTGGTGCTCCGCCTGCACCAGCACGGCCATCAGGCGTACATGGTGGGCGGCTGCGTGCGTGACCTGCTGCTGGGGCGCAAGCCGAAGGACTTCGACATCGCCACCAGCGCGACGCCCAACGAGGTGCGCGGCATCTTCCGCAACTGCCGCCTGATTGGCCGGCGCTTCCGGCTGGCGCACGTCTACTTCAAGGGCGGGAAGATCATCGAGGTCTCCACCTTCCGTGCGAATCCGACGGAGCTGGAGCCCGCGCCCAACGGCGGTGAGGATGAGGGGGACGGTGAGGACCTGCTCATCACCCACGACAACGTCTTCGGCACCGCGCAGCAGGACGCGCGCCGCCGTGACTTCACCATCAACGGCCTGTTCTACGACGTGGCCGAAGGGCGGGTCATCGATTACGTCCGTGGCCGCCGTGACCTGGATGAGCGCTTCATCCGCACCATTGGCGACCCGGAAGTGCGCATGCGCGAGGACCCGGTGCGCATCCTGCGCGCGGTGCGCTTCGCGGCGAAGCTGGGCCTGGACATCGAGTCGCGGACGTACGCGGCCATGGAAGGCGCGGTGGAGGACCTGCCCCGCTGCGCGCCCGCGCGCCTGCTGGAGGAGACGTTCCGCCTCATCCGCGGCGGTGTGTCCGCGCCGGCGCTGAAGCTGTTGGACGCGCTGGACGCGCTCAAAATCCTCCTGCCGCCCGTCAACGCGTACCTCAAGCAGCACGGCAAGGAAGGGGAGAAGACGTTCTACGCCTTCGCGGAGTCGCTGGACCAGCGCGTGTCCGCGGGCGAGGCGCTGGACGACGCCATCCTCCTGGCGATGTTGCTGATTCCCATCAGCCGTTCGACGGGGCCCGAGGAGTCGCAGGAGGGCCGCCCGTCCGTGTCGCAGGTGGTGGAAGACCTGCTCGCGGGCTTCGTGCAGTCCGCGCGTCTGCCGCGCCGCATCGCCGAGCGCTGCCGCATGCTGCTGCTGGCCCAGCGCACCCTGTCCGGTGAGCGCCGTCGTCGCAGCGCCGCCTTCAAGCGGCACCCGCTCTTCAGCGAGGCCCTCACCGTGTTCGAGATGACGGTGGAGGCCACGGGCGAGAATCGCGAGCAACTGGAGGCGTGGAAGGCCGGCGAGGTGCCGCAGCCTCGCGCCGCCGCCGCGGATGGCGAGGAGTCCGACGCGGGAGGCCAGCGCAAGCGCCGCCGTCGCCGCCGCCGCCGCCGCCCCTCGGCAAACGGCTCGTCCGGTGAGAGCGCCGGTTCGTCCTCCGAGTCGGGCGACGCCTGACTCAAGGTCGCGTCCGTGTCGAAGTCCCTGCCGTCAGGTGCGGGGCCGCTCCGCGAACAGGCGTGAGGCCCCACCTGTACCGGGCCCTCAGTCCTTGGGCCCGCCCTTGTCCACCGGGCGCTCGGAGCGGTGTTCGGCGCTGTCGGTGGCCTCGCTGCCGGCGATGTCCGCGGTGGTGATGGCCTTGCTGCCAAACCGCTCGGCAATCTTGTCCAGCGCCGCGTTCAGCTTCGCGGTGCGCGGCGCGGCGGCGGGGAAGAGGCCCAACTGGGGCGGCTCCTCGTCCAACTGCACGCTGACGCCGGTGAGCCGCAGCGGCTTGCCCTGGTGCGACTTGTCCAGCAGCTCCAGCGCCGCGCGGTAGAGCGTCTGCCCGTCATCCGTGGCCTCGCGCAGCGTGGTGCGCCGGGTGATGAGCGTGAAGTCCGCGAACTTCAATTTGAGCTGCACCACGCGGCCCTTCAGCGCCGCCCGCCGCAGCCGCCGGGCCACGCGCAGGGCCTGGGCGTGGACGTGCGGCTTGAGCGCGTCCACCCCCACGAGGTCTTCGTCGAAGGTGTCCTCCGCGCCCACGCTCTTGGCGGCCCGGTCCGGCACCACCTCGCGCGTGTCGATGCCCTGGGACAGCTCCCACAGGTGCCGTCCGCTGGAGCCCAGCCTGTCTTCCAGCCAGTCCAGCTCCCGGGCCGCCACGTCGCCAATCGTCTTCAGCCCGGCGAGTCGGAGCGCCTCCTCCGTCTTCGGCCCCACGCCCCACAGGCGCGACACCGGCAGGCCCGCGAGGAAGGCCACCGTCTCCTCGGCGCGCACCTCTCGCTGGCCATTGGGCTTGGCGAGGTCGGAGGCAATCTTCGCCACGAACTTCACCGTGGCCACGCCCGCGGAGGCGGGAAGGTTCAACTCGTCGGCAATCTCCTTGCGGATGCGCCGGGCGATGTCCGCGGGCGTGCCGAAGAGGCCCACCGACGCCGTCACGTCCAGAAAGGCCTCGTCCAGCGACAGTGGCTCGATGAGCGGCGTGTAGCGTTCGAAGATGGCGAACACCTGCTCACTGGCCTCCGCATACGCGGCGAAGCGGGGCTTCACGACGAGCGCATGGGGCGCGGCCTTCGTCGCACGGGCCATGGGCATGGCGCTGCGCACGCCGAAGGGGCGCACCTCGTAGGAGGCGGCGACCACGACACCGCGCTGGGCATGCCCGCCCACGATGAGCGGCTTGCCCCGCAGGGCCGGGTTGTCCCGCTGCTCCACGGACGCATAGAAGGCATCCATGTCCACGTGGATGATGGCTCGCATGGTGTGAGTCACTTTAGCGGGGCACTCTGACGCCTGGCGGATACGGATATGAAGAGCCTGACGGAGTATCTGTGGTTCGAGACACCGCAGCGGCGGGAGTTGGTCCGTCTCACCGACACCGTGACGGCCCTGGTGCGCAAGAGTGGCATCCAGGAGGGAATGGTCCTCGTCTCCGCCATGCACATCACCGCGGGCGTCTTCGTCAATGACGACGAGCCCGGTCTCCATGAAGACATCTGGGAGTGGCTCCAGCACCTGGCGCCCGCCGGCCCCGACTACCGCCACCACCGCACGGGCGAGGACAACGGCGACGCCCACCTCAAGTCACTGCTGGTCCACCACCAGGTCATCATCCCCGTCACGGGCGGGAAGCTGGACCTGGGGCCCTGGCAGCAGGTGTTCTACGCCGAGTTCGACGGCCAGCGCCGAAAGCGCGTCATCATCAAGGTGATGGGCGAATAGTGGAAAGCCCTCAGTCCCGTTGCTCACCGCGAGGCAGGGGCAGGCCACGCCGCTCCAACTCCGCGCGCAGCTCCGGGGGCAGGGGACTGTGGACCGTCATATTCCGCCGCGTCTGTGGGTGCGTCAGGCCTAGTGAGCGGGCGTGCAGGAAGAAGCGGCCCAGCTCCGGGGCCTCACGTCCGCCGTAGAGGACGTCGCCGACGATGGGGGCGCCAATGCCCGCGAGGTGCGCGCGCACCTGGTGCAGCACGCCGGTGAGAATCTTCACCTCCACCACGCTGAACTCACCCGAGCGCGACAGCACGGTGAACTTCGACACCGCCTCACGGGCGTCCTCGGCCCCATAGGGCGCGGGCTCCACGCGGTCCGGATGCCGGGGGTGGTGGCGCAGGGGCAGGTCGATGTCGCCCTCGTCCGTCAGGGGCCCTGTCACCAGCGCCAGATAGCGCTTGTCCACGGCGCGGTTGCCAAAGGCCTCGCGCACGGCGTTCCACGCGTCCCGCGTCCGCGCGGCCACGACGACGCCAGAGGTCTCCACGTCCAGCCGGTGGCACAGGCCACCCTCGCGCGCGTCCACGGAGGCCTGGGCGCATTCGGGGTAGCGGGCCACCAGCGCGTTGGCCACCGTGCCCGTCTCTCCAGACTGCAGGGGGTGGGACGGCCGGCCCGCGGGCTTGTCCACGAACACGAGCGAGTCGTCCTCGTGCAGCACGGTGAGCGGGAAGTCCGCGTCGGGCACGGCCTCGCGCGACTCTTCTTCCACCTCGACGGTGATGTGCTGCCCGGCGGTGAGCGTGAGGCCCTTCTTCGCGGGGCGGCCATTCACCTTCACCGCGCCCGCCTCGAAGAGGCGCTTGAGCCGCGCGCGAGACAGGCCCAGCGCTTCACCAATGAAGAGGTCCACCCGCTGGCCCGCCTTGTCGGCGTCCACGGTGAGGGTGTGCAGCTTGGAGGGATTCACTCGGACAGGGCCTCGTAGACTTCCTCGGCCGTCTGGAACCGGTCGTCCGGCTCCTTGCGGATGAGGCGGTGGGCGACGCGCGCGAGCTGCGGGTCCCCGTGTAGGTTCAGCGCCAGCACGGGGGGCGGCTCCGTCTCCAGCACCTGGCGCCAGAGCTCGTGCGGCGTCTTCGCGTCGAAGGGGGGCCGCCCGCTGAGCAGCTCATAGAGGATGACCCCCAGGCTGTACAGGTCAGAGCGTCCATCCAGGGGCTCGCCCAGAATCTGCTCCGGCGCCATGTACCGGTAGGTGCCCACCAGCTTGCCGGCCTCGGTGATGGCCGCGTCGTCCGCCAGGAACTTGGCGAGCCCGAAGTCCATCAGCCGCACCTGCCGGTCGTCGTCCACCATGATGTTGGACGGCTTGAGGTCGCGGTGAACCAGGCCGTGGCCGTGGATGTAGGCCAGGGCCTCGCAAATCTGGAGCATGGCGTCCTTGAGACGTCCCATGCGTTCGGGCCGGTTGAGGTCCTCTTCGCGGACCACGCGTCCCGGCTCCTCCTCGGGCTCCGGGATGCGCGGCATGGGGGGCGGCAGGTCGAAGCCCTCCAGCGAATCATCCGAGCCGATGCCCACGTGCGGGCTGACACTGGCGGCGAAGCTCTCCAGGTCCTCGCTGGGGGCCTCCTCCGCGAAGGCCTCCAGGCCGAAGGTGCCGTCATGCGGGCTGTCGTCCGAGTCATCCATCGAATCGGAGAAGCTCCGGCTCAAGGGGCCGAAGTCGTCGTCCGCGGTCCGGAGGACGGACAAGGGGCTGCGCGGCGTGTGGCTGCCCGGAGGGGTGTTCCGGTCGCCGCTGCTCAGGTCGAGGTAGTGGCGGAGGGTGAGGCCCTCGATGAGCTCCATGGCCAGGTACGGCACGCCCTGGTGCACGCCGGACTCGAACACCTTCACGACGTTGGGGTGAGACAGGTCTACGAGTGTGTCGAACTCTCGGGCGAGTCTGCGCGCGGCACGAGCATCCCGCGCGGGGCCGGCTGAAAGCAGCTTCAGCGCGACCTCGTCGGTGGTGCGGCGGTCCAGGGCCCGATAAACGGTTCCTGCCCCGCCACTGCCAAGCGTCTCAAGAACGCGGTAGGGACCGATGACCTTCGGGGGCATGGGATGCCGAAATCCTACGGACCACGTCACGTCAGGGTCAACGCTGACAACGCCTGATTGCTCGGCGCTCGGCAGAACTGGCGGCAAGTGGTTTTACTTTTCCGACAAACCTGGGAGAACCCGAGTCAATGCAAATCGGGAAGTACCAGCTGGTGCGAAAGCTTGCGTCAGGCGGCATGGCGGAGGTCTTCCTGGCGAAGGCCGCGGGGCCACGCGGCTTCGAGAAGACGCTTGTGCTCAAGCGCATCCTCCCGCACCTGGCGGAGGACGCGGCCTTTGTAGAGATGTTCCTGGGCGAGGCGCGGCTGGCGGCGCAGCTCGAGCACCCGAACATCGTGCAGATTTTCGACTTCGGTGAGGCCGAGGGCAGCTTCTTCCTGGCCATGGAGTTCATTGACGGCCCGAACCTGCGCAAGCTGGTGAAGCGGGCCGCGGAGGAAGCGCTGCCCCCCGCCTTCTGCGCGAAGGTGGTGGCCGCCGCGGCGGAGGGCCTGGCGTACGCGCACGAGTTCCGTGACGTGGAGACGGGCGAACCGCTGGGGTTGATTCACCGCGACGTGAGCCCGGACAACATCCTGGTGTCGCGGCAGGGCGCGGTGAAGGTGGTGGACTTCGGCATCGCGAAGGTGGCGGGGCAGGGGCACCGGACGCTCACGGGCGTGGTGAAGGGCAAGGTGGCGTACATGCCGCCCGAGCAACTCCAGGCGAAGGCCATGGACCGGAGGGTGGATGTCTACGCGCTCGGGGTGGTGCTGTACGAACTGCTCACGGGGAAGCGTCCGTTCGATGCGACGACGGACGTGAGCGTGATGCAGGCGATTCTGTTCGAGGCGTTCATCCCGGTGTCGCAGCGGCGGCCGGATGTGCCGCTGGCGTTGCAGCAAGTGCTGGACAGGGCGCTGGCGAAGGATCGGGAGCGGCGATACGCGGACTGCCGGGCGTTGCAGGACGACCTGGAGCGGTTCGTGTTGTCGACTGGCGAGCCGGTGGGCGCGTATCAGATTGCCCAGCGCATCGCGCAGTGGGTGCCGGAGCTGACCTCGGGGAGCTTGACGAAAGTCCCCAGGGAGGCGGAGTCGAAAGCGCCCGCTTCCGAGGTGCCTGTCTCCTCCATGGTGTCGCCGTTGGACTCGACGTCGCCGACGACGCCCGTGCCTCAAGAGGCATTGGCGAAGGTGGCACCTCCATCGGGCGAGGTGACGACGCCTGCGAGGCCAATCCCCACGCGAGCCCTGCGAAGCCAGGTGGGCCATCCTCCCGTGGAGCAGACAGCACCTGCGTTGTCGCTACCCATCGCAGTGAGGGTTGTGGATGCGGAGTCCGTCGCGCCGCGGCCCGGTACGGAGCGTGTCGCCACGCCCGCGGCCCCGGCCCTGCTGGACGGACCTCGTCTTGCTCTCCACGGTGTTTCGCCTGAAGCAAAGGAAGTGCATTCCGCAGCGCGCCCGGTTTCTCTGCCGGGGACTGGTCTGCGCGTCGCGGTGAGGCGCTCTACGACGGAAGGGCGTGGAACGGACAAGGACGCGGAGATTGCGGCGCTCGCGGCGCTCCTTCCAAAAGGCGTGGGCACCTCGGCACCTGTCCCCATCGTGGATGAGGATGTGGAAGATGCCATCCATACGCGAAGTGCGGAGTACCTCGCGCCGGGGCGAGCGAAGAAGTGGGCTGTCCCGGTTGTAGGCGTGGGGGGAATGCTCCTGGCGCTGGGTGTAGGCCTCGTCCTGGTTGGTGGTGAGGAGAAGAAAGCCGAACTCGTGGATACGCCGCAGGTTTCCGAGGCCCCTGTGGAGTCCGTGCCTCAGGAAGAAGCCAAGGTTGCTGAGCGGGTTGAGCGCGAGGTGGTGCCTGAGCCATCGCCAGTCGACGCGCCGGAAGACGCTGGGGTCGAAATGAAGCAGGAGGGCATTGCCGATGCGGCTGGCCCTTCAAAGGACGCTGCAGTCCCCGAGGAAATGCGGGCCGAGCCAGTTGTTCTGAGAGCGCCGCCATTGGCGACTCCCAAACCCAAAGAGCGGAACGCTCCTCGAAAGGTCGCGGTCGTCGCGAAGGGCCGGCTGGAGTTACGTGTACGGCCCTATGCGGTTGTCTATCTCAATGGGGGAATGCTGGGTGAAACGCCCCTCAACTCCGTTGAGGTGCCGGCGGGCCGACATACCCTCCGGCTTGTCAATCAAGAGCTGGGGAAAGACGTCACTCGGGCCGTTGACGTGAAGGCAGGCCAGTCCACGGTGTTCAAGTTGAATCTCGATGCGGAGTGACGGAGGCCGAGCGGGTCGAGTGGGCGTGGGGCAGGGCCTCGTCCATCTGCTTTGAAGGGATTGACGTCACTCGTCAGTGTCTAGGATGTGGGTGATGGCTGCGCCTGTGAGAGCCGCGAGCGCCGCAGTGTACATGACGATGGCTCCTTTGTTCTGCGCCCGAGCTGTTTCTTGCAAGGTCATTCTCTGGCTCTGTCCAGTGGCGTCGTGGGCCTTGTCGAAGTTGTTCTGTGAACGCGAGGTCAAATAGGCGCCAACGCTGCCGGTCAGTATGCCCGCTCCTACCAGTGCAAGAGGGACTTGTTTGAGGCCAGAACGTTTTTGTTGGGGCGTTGGCTTTTCGACGAGAGGGATTGTTGGTGACTCTGGGGCCGACAAGGCTGTTGCGGTCGTTAGAGAAGGCGTCGGGCTGTCAGTCGGGGGAAGCGTGGGAGTGTCTGTGATGACTGGACTTGGCTGGGGGCTCGCGCTCGCCTGGGCAGGTGCTTGCTCCGCAAGGGCTTGTCCTTGGATGGTCTCAAAGTCTTTCACGACCTTGGGGGAGACACGGACAGGAAGCTTGGCATCTGGATTCAGTCGGAGCGCTTCCGCGAAGGCCTTGATTGCCTCATGTCGACGCCCTAAATCCGCGAGGACGATGGCTTCATAGATCGCCGTCTCAGCCAGTTCGCCTTCAGAAGCAGCCTGTGTCCTCGCCACGGTCAGTACATTCAATGCCGCTTCGTATTCGAGTTCCTCGTACAGTTGTGCGGCTGCTCTGATGTATGCCCGGAATGTGGCGCTGGACGTCGAGGTCTCTTTGGGCGGCGCTGCTGATGGCTGACTAAGCGCCAAGTCAGGCGCGAGGAGCGTCAGTCCTAGAAACCAAGCCCACGGTTGGTGCTTCCTGATAGATCTGCTTTTCATGGGCTGGCGTTGTTAGCATACGTGGCGCGGGGAGGACGTGGGCGAAGTTGCCCTTCTCGAGCGTTGAAGTGATGTGGTTTGGGACCGTTCATTTCGAGGTTGCGGTCAGGAAGCGGTTTCAGGCTCAGTCAAAGGAACAAGAAGCGAAGCGCTGGGTTTGTGGCGAAGTCTGTTGTGACACCCCGTGCTGTCATGAATGACTGAATTGCCTGTAGCTGGACGCGGCGTGCCCATGCACGCACGCCTCGTCCAGCGTTTCAGTTTCCTTTCAGGTCCATTTCATGGTTGGTGCTCGCGGAGATGCCGCTGGGCCCCTATGCAACCGTGATGGGCGAGGGCTCAATCTCTCTCCCAGGGCCTCGAAAGCGGTGCCGGTCCAGTGGGCCGATGCGGCGCGCCGGGATCTCGCCCGCGCGGGTGAAGTCCGCCGCGACGACGCAGGCGAGGCGGCCTGGGTCGTCGTTCTCGGGACGCAGCGCCAATGCGAGCACGTGCCCGTCGATGCCGTCCGCGACCAACTCCGCACGAGGCCGGTGAAACGGCCAATGACTTGAATGCCGTTGGACGACGAAGTTCAGACCTCGCTGCTGCGCTCGCCGGACACGTCGTTGGTCGCTAGCGCCAGCATGGTGTCGTTCTTCACTGCGACGGCGGAGAAACCTGCTCCGCCAGGAGTCTCCTGTGCCCAGGTCCTGGGTTCAGGTTTCCACTGTCCGATCTGGCGACGGATGAGCGGCGTCGACGCCTGCGTGCCGAACCAGCGGATGTACCCCGTGGCCAGCAGGCCGCCCGACGGCGTCTTGTCGAGGTCGTAGATGTGCGGGACGTGGCCATCCATGCTGGATACGCCCGCGATGGAGAAGTGCGGGTCCCACTCGCCGTTGTCGAGAAGTTCTGTCGCCGACGGTTCACAGGAAGTGCCCGCGTCCGATTCCGGTTCCCCTGCGCCCGGCTCGCCGCCGTCTTCAGGGCCCGCGTCGGGCTCGTTGCCGCCTGCGGCGGGCACACCCGCGTCATCCGAGCCCGCATCCTTTTCAGTGCCCGTATCTGGCACGGGCCCTTGGCTCCGGCCCGTCATCACCACAAACGGTGAAGACGAGTCCTACGACCAGGAACGCTGCGATGTGACAAGTCCAGGAGTCTCTGAGGGGTGTGTGCATAGGGGCGGCACACGACTGCAATCGATGAACCTGTTGAGAGACGAAGCGATGTCGAATGCTTGGAGTGTCATCGATGCGCAGGTGGGGCCTCGACGTCCTTTGAACCCGATGATGCTCTCAGGGGTCTGATGGGCGCTGTTCGCGTGCGCGGGTGTGCCGCCCGGACTCACTCCTCGGTGCGACGCCTTCATGTGAAGCGAGGATTCTCGTCGCCAGCTTCAAAAGCTTCGTTCGTAGTGCTTCCGGAGCGAGCACCTCGAAACCCGTGCCGACGTCGCAGAGCTGTCCGAACGCAATCGACTCCCGCTCGAAGTCCACGACCACAATCTTCCGTCCATCGGCTGCGAGCGGCGCGGCATCCAGCCGTGCACCCTCCGCTCGCGGCCGAATTTTCCGCAGCGCCTCCAGCGCCTCCGACGTCAATCGCAGCGTGACTTCGTACTGCGCGCGCTTCTCCGCGAAGCGTGAGCACCACGCCTTCCAGAACGCGGGCAGGTCGAAGCGCGCCGGCCGGATGAAGGTCTCCGGGCGTATCCGTGCGCCGTCGACGCGCGAGCCTCGATACACACGCGGTTCATCCTCGCCCGTGCTCGCGACGAGGTACCAACGGTCCGCCTTGATGACGAGCGCATACGGGTCCACCACCTTGCGGCTCGGCTTGCCTTCGAAGTCCCGGTACGTCAGCGACACACGCCGGTCCTGCCAGACAGCGTCGCGCAGCGTCGCCAGATGAGGCACGACTTCGCGTTCTGGAAACCACGAGGACGCATCCACGTGAAGTCGCTGGCGTGCGTACTCCAGCGCGGGTTGCTGGAGTGCGGGCAGGGAGGCCGCCATCTTCACCAGGCCCGAACGCAGCGCCGACGTCAGGCCCAAGTCATCCAGGGCCCCCGGTGCTGCCACGGCCGCCAGTGCATGCAGCTCCGCCCGGGTGAAGCCCGTGAGTTGGGTACGCCAGCCTTCCATCAACGCCACGCCTCCCGCGGCGCCTCGGGTGGCATACACGGGCACGCCCGCGCCGGAGAGCGCGTCGAGGTCCCGGTGGATGGTTCGTTCGGAGACATCGAGCTCCCTTGCCAGCTCGCCCGCCGTCATCTTCGGGCGTGTCTGGAGGAGCAGCGTCAAACTGACGAGTCGGTCGGCGCGCATGGGCAGGTTCCAAAACGAAGTCTAGGCGAGGAATCATGACAGTGGATGTCAGGATTCCCTGCCTAGGGTGCGAACACGAACCCACTGCGGCCCACGGTCGCCCGTGGGCTTGGAGGAGTGCCCACCATGAAGCCACTCGAAGGGCGAGTCGCCCTGGTCGCTGGAGCCACCCGAGGCGCGGGGCGCGGCATCGCCACCATGCTGGGGGAGGCCGGCGCCACCGTGTACTGCACCGGGCGCAGCGTGCGAGGACGGCCCGCGACGGGCTCGCGTCCGGAGACCATCGAGGAGACCGCCGAAATCGTCGACGCCAAGGGTGGCCGGGGCATCGCCGTCCGCGTGGACCATTCCGTCGAATCGGAGGTCGAGGCCCTTTGCGCGCGCATCCAGCGGGAGCAGGGGCGGCTCGACATCCTGGTGAACGACATCTGGGGTGGCGACGGACTCACCGAGTTCGGCCCGGCGTTCTGGAAACAGTCCGCCGCGAAGGGGCAGCAGATGTTCGAGCGCGCCGTCTTCACGCACCTGCTCACCAGCCGCCACGCCGTGCCGCTCCTACTGGGCGGTGAGCGGGGGCTCATCGTCGAAATCACGGATGGGGACACGTTCGGCTACCGCGGCAACCTCTGGTACGACCTGGTGAAGATGTCCGTCATCCGGCTCGCCTTCGGGATGTCCCGGGAGCTGCGCCGCACGAAGGTCACCGCGCTCGCGCTGACGCCCGGCTTCCTCCGCTCCGAGGAGATGCTGGAGAACTTCGGCGTCACGGAAGCGAACTGGCGCGAGGGCGCGGCGAAGGATCCGCACTTCATCGCCTCGGAGAGCCCTGCCTACGTGGGCCGGGCAGTGGCGGCGCTCGCGGCGGATCCGAACGTGGGCGCCAAGGCCGGTCGCGTCTTCAGCTCCTGGGCCCTGGCCCGCGAGTACGGCTTCACGGACGCCGACGGCTCCCAGCCGCATTGGGGCGACTACTTCGCGCGCGCCTTCGGCAGGCCGTACCGGGTCGCGGACGAGGACGCCTACATGTCCTGGCGTGACGGCCCCATGGAGTTGGCGAGCCCGGATTGGCCGCTGGGCTGAAAGGCCACCGAGCGAACGGTTGCCTACTTTTGTCTACATGATGCATGCCCTCTGTCGGGGCGCGCCACCCACCGCCACCGGGCGACCGTTCAAGGGCCGACCGTGACGGTTGGGGCACGCGCCCGTGGACGGCGCGCGGCGGCATCGCTAGGGTGCGCGGCTTCATGGACCGCCCCTTAGTGATTTCCACCCTGGAACAAGCCGTCAAGGCCCGGCCGATGCCGCGCCACGTGGGCATCATCATGGACGGCAACGGGCGATGGGCGGAGTCCCGAGGGCTGCCCCGGCTGGAAGGGCACCGGGAGGCGACGTCGAGTGTGCGTGAAGTGACGCGCACCGCGCGCCGTCTGGGCATCCAGGCGCTGACGCTCTACGCGTTCTCGTCGCAGAACTGGGCACGTCCGGCGGAAGAGGTCGCCGGATTGATGGACCTGCTCCGGGAGTATCTGGAGCGCGAGCGCTCCGAAATCATGGACAACGGCATCCGCCTCAACGCCATTGGAGACGTGGACCGGCTGCCGCGCTACGTGCGTGATCCGCTGGACCGGCTCCGGGCTGACTCCGCGCACAACACCGGCATGGTGCTGTCGCTGGCGTTGTCCTACGGCGGGCGGGAGGAAATTCTCCACGCGGCGCGGCGGCTGGCCGAGGCCGTGGAGCGTGGGGAACTGGCGGCGGGACGGTTGGAGGAGAGCGACTTCGAGCAGTTCCTCTGGACGCAGGGACTGCCCCCGTTGGACCTGATGGTGAGGACCAGTGGGGAGCTGCGCGTGTCCAACTTCCTGCTCTGGCAGATGGCGTACGCGGAGATGTGCTTCACCGACGCCTTGTGGCCGGACTTCCGTACTGACGAGTTCCTCCGCTGCGTGTCGCAGTACCAGCAGCGTGAGCGCCGCTTCGGCCTCACGTCCGCACAGGTGCAGCGGGAGGACGCTCCTCAGCAGGCCAAGGCGTGAACGACAAGAACCGAAACCTCGTCATCCGCGTCGTTTCCGCGGTGACACTGCTGCCGCTGGTCCTCCTGCTGCTGATCCTCGGTGGTTACTGGAGCGCGGCCCTGCTGGGCGCCGCCGCCGCCGCGTGCGTGGGTGAGTACTACCTCATCGTCCAGAAGCGCCTGACGGTGGCCTCCTGGGTCGGAATGGCCTTCGCCGCGGTGTTGCCCTTCCTGCCGTTGCGGGACGCGGAGCGCACGGGCGAGACGGCCTTCTGGCTCACCATCGTCTTCGCGTTCTTCGCGTGGATCTACCACCTCTTCAAGGGGCCACTGGCGGAGGCGCCCACCCGCACGGCGCACCTGGTCAACGGCTTCCTCTACGGCGCGGTGGGCCTCACGGCCGTGTCCGCGCTGCGCCTGTTGCCCGACCACGGCATGGCCTGGGTCATCTGCGCGCTGGTCATCACCTGGGCCAATGACACCGCCGCCTACTTCTTCGGGCGGTTCCTGGGGAAGCACAAGCTCTACCCGGAGGTGAGCCCCAACAAGACGTGGGAGGGCTTCTTCGGGGGCATGCTGGGCTCGGTGGGCGGTATGTTCATTGCCCGGCAGTTCTTCTTCCCCGTGTTCACGGTGTGGGACTGCGTGCTGCTGGGCATCGCCGGCGGCATCCTGGGGCCGGTGGGCGACCTGTGTGAGTCCATGCTGAAGCGGGCTTACGGGGTGAAGGACTCGGGCTTCCTCATCCCCGGGCACGGTGGCGTGTTGGATCGCATCGACGCGCTCCTGTTCAACGCGCCCCTGGTGTTCGTCTACGTGCAGTTCGTCCGGGGCCTGCTGCCCTAGGGACCGCCCCTTCCGGCTGCCCGTCTGCTCGGCGGGCCCGGTTGCGCGTTGTCCGCCTGGGCGCCCACGATTACTGTTGCGCCCATGCTCCAAAACATCGGGTTCTTCGTCATTCTGCTCGGCGTGCTCGTCACGGTGCACGAGCTTGGCCACTTCCTGGTGGCGAAGGCCTGTGGTGTGAAGGTCCTGAAGTTCTCCATCGGCTTCGGACCCAAGTTGATCGGCTTCACCAAGGGCGAGACGGAGTACCAGATTGCCCTGCTGCCGCTGGGCGGCTACGTGAAGATGGCGGGGGACATGCCCCACGAGGAGCTCAGCCCGGAGGAGGCCAGCCGGGGCTTCCTGGCGCAGCCCCCATGGAAGCGCGGCCTCATCGTGCTGGCGGGGCCGGCCTTCAACCTCATCTTCCCCATCCTCGTCTATTTCTTCGTCTTCCTGGGCCCGCACCAGGCCACCTCCACCTACGTGGGAACGGTGAGCGATGGCATGCCCGCGCAGGCCGCCGGCATCCGCCCTGGAGACCGCATCCTGTCCGTGGATGGCGAGCCGGTGCGCACGTTCAACGACATGCGGGAGGCGTTCGTCGGCCGCTTCGAGCGGCCCGTCTCCATCGTCCTGGAGCGCAACGGTCAGAAGCTGACGCTGGACGTGACGCCCACGAAGAACGTGGAGACGTCCCCCATCGACACGGTGGAGCGCGGCTCCATTGGCGTGGAGGCCGTGTCGAAGCCGCCCATCGTCGGCGTGCCGCCGGGCTCGGTGGCAGAGCAGGCCGGGCTGCGGACCTTCGACCGCATCCTGGCCGTCAACGGCGTGAGCGTGGAGACGGAAGCGCGCTTCCAGCAGGAGATGGACAAGCACGCGGAGGGCACGCCCCTGGAGCTCACCCTCCGGCGCATGGACTCCGTGGCGGCGGGCGTCGTGACGGGGCGGGTGCCCTCCGTGCTGAAGCTCACCGTGCCGAAGCAGCCGGGCGTGGGGCTGGCGACAGTGGGCGCGGAGACGTCCGACCTGTACCTGGCCACCGTGGCGCCGGGGAGCGCGGCCGAGAAGGGCGGCCTGCGGCCCGGAGACCGCATCATCGCCCTGGATGGCGAGAAGCCGGAGTCCTTCGTCAAGTTCTCCTCGAAGCTGAACGCCCTGAAGGAACGTTCCTTCCAGCTGACGTGGCGGGGCGCGGACGGCGAGCGCACGGAGACGCTGGCGCAAGCGCCGCTGAAGACGGAGGACGAGATGGGCACGGCGAGCTCGCCCATCGTCCTGGGCGTGCGCAACTGGGTGCTCTCCGCGGCGGACATGCCGGTGCTGGACGAGGTGACGGTGCACCTGGGGCCGGGCGCCGCGCTGAAGCAGGCCGCGCTCATCGTCCCGAAGATTGTCGGGCAGATGGTGCGAGTCCTCGGCGGGCTGCTGGTGGGCTCGGTGCCGATGAACACCGTGGGCGGCCCCATCATGATGTACCAGCTGGCGTCGAAGAGCGCCGAGCAGGGCCTGGACAGCTTCCTCCACTTGATGGCGCTCATCTCCATCAACCTGGGGGTGATGAACCTGTTGCCCATCCCCGTGCTGGACGGCTTCCACCTGCTTTCCGCCGCCTGGGAGGGAATTCGCCGCCGCCCCATCCCTGTTCGCGTCCGCGAGGTGGCCAACATGGTGGGGCTCGCGCTGCTCGTCCTGCTGATGCTGTTGGCAGTGACCAACGACATCACCCGCTAGAGGACGCATGCGAGGAATCGCCGTTTCCGGACTGCTCTGCTTGGGTTTCACCTCCGCGTGCGCCTCGCGCGCGGCCAGGCCCGACCCGGTGGAGGAACCCGTCCGCCCGTCGAAGTCGCCGAAGTCCCGCGGTGGCTCGCCCGGCGTGGCGCGGCGCGAACAGATGCCGCGCTCGTACCTGGGCGAAGGGTTGGCCTCGTTCTATGGCCCCGGCCTGCACGGGCGGCCCACCGCGAGCGGGGAGCGTTTCGACCAGGAGGCGATGACGGCCGCGCACCGCAAGCTGCGCTTCGGCTCGTGCCTGCGCGTGGTGAACATGGAGAACGGCCGCGCGGTGAAGGTGCGCGTGAATGACCGGGGGCCCTTCATCGACGGGCGCATCGTGGACCTGTCCAAGGGCGCCGCCCGGAAGCTGGACATGCTGGACAAGGGCGTGGTGCGCGTCCGGCTGTACCGCTGCGAGGACCGGGTGTCGGAGATTCCGCAGGCAATGTGGGCCGCGCCGGTGTAGTGAGCCGTCCCATGTTTCTCTCGCTGGACACCTCGACGTTGACGTTGTCGCTGGCCCTGGTGGAGCGAGCGCCGGATGGCGCGCTGCGCACGCTGGAGCACGTGGTGGTGGGGCCGCCGCGGAAGCAGAGCGAGCTGCTGCCCGGCATCGTCGGGGAACTGCTTGAACGCCATGGCGCCACGCTGCCCGCCCTGGAGGGGTTGGTGGTGGGCCTGGGGCCGGGCTCCTTCACGGGGCTGCGCATCGGCCTGGCGACGGCGAAGTCGCTGGCCTATGCGACGAAGCTGAAGGTTGCCGGGGCCTCGTCGCTGGCGGCGGTGGCGCTGGAGGGGCCCGAGGGCGTGCCGCTGTACTGCCTGGCGGTGGCGCGCAAGGACGACCTGTACCTGGGGGCCTACGTGCGTCAGGGCGGGACGGTGGAGCCGCTGGAGCCGGAGACGGCCATGTCACCCGCGGAGGTGGCCGCGCGCATGGCCGCCGAGCCCCGGGCCGTGGCGCTGGGGCCCGCGCTGGTGGACTACCGTGCCGCCCTGGAGTCGCAGGGCGTGGCGCCGCACCGGCTGCTGGCGGCGCCGACCTTCCCGTCGGCGGTGGCGCTGGCGCAACTGGCGCGCTTCCCCGAAGAGCAGTCGCTGGAGGCGCTCTTCGCCATGGAGCCGCACTACGTGCGGGCCTCGGAGCCGGAGCGCAACCCGAAGTTCCCGCCGCTGCCCGGGCCGGCCCCCACCGCACGGTTGAAGGAAGACTGAGCCGCCTCGTGGTGCTCGCGCTCCCGGCCTCCAGTGGCGTAAAGGACGCGCCATGAGAGACGACTTGACGATTGGCGTGGTGGGCGCGACGGGCGTGGTGGGCCGCGAGGTGCTCGCCGCGCTGTACGCGCAGGACGTGCCCGCCGAACAGGTGCGCGTCTTCGGCTCCGAGCGCTCCAAGGGCATGGAGGTGGAGTACGGCGAGGACTCGCTCGAGGTGGAGCAGGCGACGCCGGACGCCTTCCGGGGCGTGAAGCTGGTGCTGCTGGCCACGCCCGCCGAGGCCTCTCGCAAGCTGGCTCCGGCGGCGCAGGCTGCGGGCGCGTGGGTGGTGGACGCCAGCAATGCCTTCCGGGGGGACGGCAATGTCCCCATGGTGCTGCCGGGCTTCAACACGGACGTGCTGGGCGCGGGCTTCACCATCAAGGGCCGCATCGTGTGTCTGCCGGGCGCCGTGACGACCGCCGCGGTGCACGTGGTGGAGCCACTGCGGAAGGCCTTCGGCGTAACGCGCGCGCAGGTGACGGCGCTGATGGCGGCGTCCAGCGCGGGTGTGCGCGGTGTGGCGGAGCTGGAGAAGCAGACCGCGGACCTGTTGTCGGGCCGCGAGCCGGAGCCGCACGCCTTTCCCCACCGCGTGGGGTTCAACCTGGTGCCCCAGGTGGGCGGCTTCATGGTGAATTCACCCTGGACGGAGGAGGAGGGCGGCTGGACGCTGGAGGCGGCCCGGCTCTTCTCGTCCAAGGGGGATGTGCCCGTCATCGCCGGGACGGCGGTGCAGGTGCCGACCTTCTACGGCCATGGCCTCACCCTCAACGTGCAGCTCAAGAAGGCGGGCCCGGTGGAGCAGGTGCGCGCGGCCCTCAAGACGTCCGGGGCCTTGAAGGTGTTGGATGTGCCCGGTGAGCGTGTGTACCCCATGCCCATGCTCGTCACGTCCGACCCGGCGGTCCATGTGGGCCGGGTGCGCGCATTCCCCCAGGCGCCGGAGTGGGTGACGCTCTTCGCCTCGGTGGACAACGCCAGCCGGGGCGCCGCCCTCAACCTGGTGGAGGCCGGACTCCGCCTGGCCGAGCGCCCCGCCTGACAATTTGGCAAAGCCTCCGTGGCCGTCCTGCCTGTTTGGCGCGGCGAGACGGCCCTCCCGGAGTGACGCCCAGCGGACGGGAATACGTTTCATGTGGCCTCCCGCTTGCTAGCCTGGGCGTACCCATGCGCCTCACTCTCGTTGGCCTCTTGCTCTTCGCGTCGACTGCCCTGGGGCAGACCGTGACGTTTTCAGCCACGGGCGACATCATCCAGAACGACCAGATTGTCGTCTCCCAGGCGAACTGCGGCTTGGACCGCACGGTCAACTGGACGCGTGTCGCCGGCAATTGCGACGTGCTCCACCTCTGGCTCTCGAACGAATCGAGTTGCACGGGGGCGCCAGGGGCGGGCGACCTGTCGCTCGAAGAGATCGCGGTAACGGATACTCGGCTGACGGGGACGGTGACCTTCAACGCATCCGAGGCATTGGCGGCGGACGGCGCTACTTGCGACTCGCAGACGGCAACCAAGACGTTCCGCCTCTGTGCCACCACCAAGCGACTGGGAAACCTCGGCGGTTGCGACGAATCGTTCGTTTCGATTGGGACGCCCTCCATCAGCTTCATCTATGACCCGGAGCCTCCCGCGGTGCCGGAGGCTCCGAGCGTCACGGGGCTGGATGCCGCGCTGAGTGTCTCCGTCAAGGTGCCGAGCGATGCGGTGTTCATGGAGGTGCAGGTTCTTCAGTTAGTCCCGGGCGGGGACGGTGGTGTGGGCGCGGGTGAAGTGATTACGACGAAGCGTCAGGTTTCGTCGAACACGGTCTTCCGCATGGCTGACGGGATCGAGAACGGCATCGAGTATGCCGTCCAGGCGATTGCCATCGACAGGGCGGGTAACCAAAGCGAACCTTCGCCCACGGCGACAGGGACGCCCGTTGCGAGCAGCGGATTCTATCAGGGGTACCTTGATGCTGGCGGCGCCGAGACGGGTGGCTGCGCTGCGGCGGGTGGTGGCATCACGGGATGCGCGGTGCTGGCGTCCCTCGGAATCTGGCTGTCGTCGAGGAGGAAGCGGTCATGAGTCGGGCATCGGCCCTGGGAGTCGTGGCGCTGCTCGCCACACTGCCCGCCTGGGGACAGGAAGCGGTAGTGATGGAGGAGGAAGTCTCGCTGCGTTCGCCGCGCACGGGCGGCATCCAGTTTCGCATGGGGGGCTACAAGCCCCTCATTGACGAAGAGCCTGGGCTCACTGGCACGCCATACGAGGACTACTTTGGTGGCGAGTCGCTGCTGACGTTCGAGGTGGAACTCCAGCGGTACTTCTACCAAGGCGTGGGTACGGCGGGAGTGGGCTTCTCCGCAGGCTACGGCGAGAAGTACGGCTCGGCAAAGCTGGCCTCGGGAGTAGCCGCGGCGGAGCGCACGGCGCTGCGCCTGATTCCCCTGAGCTTCAACGCCTTCTACAAGTTCGACTACGCCGCATTCGAATGGGGCATCCCGCTGGTGCCCTACGGCAAGCTGGGGCTTATCTACACGCCCTGGTGGATTACCAAGGGCACGGGGACCGAAACCGCGGGCGGGAATCGGGGCTCGGGCGGACGCTGGGGCTGGGGCGCGACGGGTGGCGTGGCCTTCATGCTGGACGTGCTGGAGCCGCGCTTCGCGCGCGACTTCGACTCCGACCTGGGCGTCAACCACAGCTACATCTTCGCCGAGTACACCTATGCGGATGTGGACAACTTCGGCGGTCCGGGGCTGAACCTGTCGAACCGGCGCTGGATGTTCGGACTGGCGCTGGACTACTAAGCGGCTCATGCCGCTCATTCCGCGCCGCCCTGGGTCCATTGTCGCGCTTCTCCTGATGATGGTCGCCGTGGGCCCCTGGGCCTCCGGCTGCCGTCGCGCGGTGCGGCCGGACCTGGGGCAGGACCGGACGGTGGAAGCGGGTGTGCCGGTCGACCTCGGCTCGCAGCGCGAGGACGCCACCGCCGTCACCTGGGACTTCGGTGATGGCAGCGACGCCCAGACGGCGCCGTGGGTGTCCCACGCCTTCTCCCGAGCAGGCGCGTATACCGTGCGCGCCCTGCACGAAGGAGGAGAGGTCGGCCGCGTCCAGTTGACGGTGGTGCCTCGGCCAGTGCTTCGCGCGGTGCCCTCCAGCGCACGCACCGTCATGTGGCTGCCCGAGCTGCGGGGCCATGTGGACCCGTTGATGGACTTCTACGCGCGGCTCGTGGGGCCGGAGAACGCGCGGCGGGCCGTGGAGTCATCCCCGCTGCTGCCGCTGCTCTTCGCGGACCTGGAGAACGGCACCGGGTCGGTGGTGGACCCCGACGAGGGCTTCGGCTTCTTCCTGCTCCCGGAGTTCGACGGCGTCGTGACGCTGCTGGGCATCACGGAGCCGGAGGCGGCACTGAACGCTGTCGCCGGCGAACTGGAGCGGGCGGGGCACGGCGTGATGCCGCAGCCGGACGGCTCCGTCACCGTGGAGCCCGCGTCGGGTGGGCCTCCGATGTTGCTCTTCGAGGACCGGGGCTACCTCTATCTCGCCGTGCCGGAGGGGCTGGAAGAACCCGACGAAAGCGAGCCTCAGCAGGCGCAGGTGTTGGCCATCCCCGACGCGGAGGTGGCGCGCCAGGCGGTGCGAAGCCTCACGGGGCCAGGCATCTCCGAGGATGTGCTGCTGACCGAGTTGCGAGGGAAGGTGGCGAACGGCAGCGTGTACCTCTTCTCCGGGCAGCATCCCGGCGTGGCGCCTGATGAAGACGACGCTCACCCGATTCGGGGCTTTGCCGCGTCGCTCGCGGTGAAGCCGGAGCAGTTGGACCTGGATGGCTTCCTGTCCTCCTCGACACCGCTGTTCCAGGGTGCCCTCGCGCCCGCGTCGGCGTTGCTGAAGGACGCGGAGCTGGGGCCCATCGCCGCGGCGCAGATCTCCGTGCCGCCCGAGGAGCTGGCTCGGCTGGCGTTCGGTGCGCCGGGCTCCGAACGTCGTGAGCGCATGGTGGCGTCCTGGCGTCGTGAAGGACTGGACGTGGAGGCGTTGCTCAAGGCGCTGCGCGGCGACGTGGTGCTGCGCGCGTACTTCGACATCCCGGCCTTCTTCCGCAACTTCATCCGGAACAAGCGGCCCGACATCAAGGGCTCCATCGTGGTCGAAGCGGGGCTGACGGCGTCGGAGCCAGTGCGGGCGCTCGTGCAGAAGCAGCTGGAGGACTCCGTGCTGCGCTACACGACGCAGCAGGAGGCGAATGGCACGCTCTTCCGGACGCGGATTCGGGAGCAGCCGGTAGAGCTGCGAATCATGCCCGAGCGCGCCAGCCTGCAGGCGGGGGAGCTGCTGCAGGGCCGCCCTCGCGGGGACGTGGGCGCCGAGCTGCGGGAGCGCTTTGGTGGCGAGGCCTTCAGCTCGGGCCACGTGTCGGTGATGGTGGACCTGGGCCGGCTGCGCGCGGACCTGCGCGCTGCGGAGAAGGTGCCCGGCGTGCCCAGCATGTTGCTCGGGGCGACGAAGGCGCTCTCGGGAGCGCTGCTGGACCGGATTACGCCGCTGGACTCGGGCTTCCTCGACTTCAGCCCGGTGGAGGGCGGTGGTCGGCTCAAGGGGCGCCTGTCCTTGCGCGCGGCGCAGGAGGCCTCGCGTTGAGCGGCGGCACGGCGGACACCGGGTGCCTGCGCATCACCGTCCTCTACTTCGCAGCGGCGCGCGAGCGCACCGGACAGGTGCGTGAGTCCCTGGACGTGCCCGAGGGCTCGCACGTGCGGGACGTGTTGCGACTGTTGACCGCGAGGTACGCGGCGCTGGCGCCACTCCTGCCGCACCTTCGCGTGGCCGTGGACCAGGAGTTCGTCGGTCCGGATGCCCCGGTGCGTGATGGGGCGGAGGTGGCGCTGATTCCACCCGTGGCGGGAGGCGCACCGGAGAAGTTCCTGGTGGTGGACCGTCCCCTGCGGCTGGAAGAGGTGGTGGAGGCCGTCACCGGGGAGTCGTACGGCGGGCTGGTGACGTTCAGCGGCTCCGTGCGCAACCAGACGAAGGGCCGCCGCGTGTTGCGCTTGGAGTACGAGGCCTACGCGCCCATGGCGGAGAAGAAGCTGGCGGAGATTGGCGCGGAGGCCGCGGAGCGGTTTCCCGGCGTGCGCCTGTCCATCATCCACCGCGTGGGAACGCTGGTGCCCGGTGAGCTGGCCGTCGTCATCGCCGCGGCGTCGCCGCACCGGAAGGAGGCGTTCGGTGGCTGCGAGTACGCCATCGAGCGGCTCAAGCAGGACGTCCCCATCTGGAAGAAGGAGTTCTTCGAGGATGGGGAGGTCTGGGTCGGCCTGGGGCCCTGAAGCGCCGCCTCAGCGGACGCGCAGGAAGGCGGGGACCGTGACGTCGTCACCGCCGTCGGGCTGCGTGCCGAGCTCTTCATCCGTGAGCGGACGCAGTGGCGTGTCCAGGCCCATGGCCTTGCGGCGCTCGGCTTCCTTGTCGGCGGCCATCTTCATGGCGCGGACCTTGGATTCCTCCATGCGCTGGGGCGTGGGGCCCGCGATGAGGAAGCCCACCGGCAGGCTGAGGAAGAGCATGCTCACGATGATGAGCCAGCCGAAGTCCTTCCACTGGAGCCGGTTGACCTGCTCCTTCACGACGGAGCCCTGGATGCGCAGCGAGAGCTGGCCTTCCGAGATGCGAAGCGTCATGCCCTCCGCGAGCTCCACCGTGGTGCGTCCGTCGTGCTGGCGCAGGTCCGTCGGTGGCACGGCGGCGTAAGAGTCGCCTTTGATGGCGCGCTCGGCACGCGCCGCGGGCGGCAGGTGGATGCGCCAGCCCTGAGCGGTGCGCTCGGCGAGCAGGAACGGCTCTTCGGGCAGGGTGAAGCCGTAGAGCGGCAGCGGCGCCGTCTCGTCTGGGGCGGCGTGGACGTTCGAATGCTCCGGCCCATAGCTCCACGCCTCGGACAGATTGTTGCCCCAGTACAGCTCACAGAAGAGTCCACCGCCCGCCTTGGTGTTCATCGCGGGGGGAAGCATAGGGCCTTGCATGGCTCGCGGCTCCTTCATCGAGCAGGAGACGTCTTCCGAAAGACGGCCGACGCCCGGTTGGTCCCTGGACAGCCGGGAGGCGGGCGGGGTTCCGTCCCAGGCGCGAAAGACGGAAACCACCGCCGCGCCGCGGGAGCAGGCCCCCGCGGTGCGGTCTTGGGATGCTTGCTAGGGGGCGTCGGAGCTTTCCGCCAGCGCGGGTTCCGTCAGGACGCTTTGACGGCTCCGGAGGCGCTGAAGCGCCGTCAACGTCACCCCTGCCATCAGGGACGCGTATCCCACCAGGGGCCACGCTGTGTCGCCGTCCAGCAGGACAACCATCAGGGTTCCGAGGATGCCGACGATGAGGCTCTGGATGCAGAAGTAGAGCGCGACCGCCGTTCCCGCCACATCGCCAAAGGCCTGGAGTGCGCCATTCGCGGTGACGGAGACGGAGAACACGATGCCGGCCGCGATGAGCCACATCGGCGCGACGAACGTCCAGAACGACGGCGTTGCCAGGAGCTGTCCGGCCGTCAGGAGCCCCGCACCGAGCAGCAACATGCCCATGCCCCGCGTGAGGCTACCCGCCAGCCCCCAACTCCCCACGAAGCGCTTCGCGAAGCGGGTCGTCAGAATCATCGCGAGCGCGGCGGTGGCGAAAGCCAGGCTGAACCCGAGCGCGGAGAAGCCGGCCTGACCGATGAGCACCCGGGGCGCCGTGGAGAAGAACACGAAGAAGGAGCCCATGGCCGCGCTGAAGCCCAGGGTGTACGTCCAGAACGTGGCGCTGCGCAGGATGTGCCGGAACGCAGGACGCGGCTGGAGGCCCTGTGTCGGGCGCGTCTCGTGCCACCGTGGCAAGGCTTGCAGCAGCGCCGCCGTGGCCAGGACTCCGAGCGTGATGAAGATGGCTCGCCATCCCCAGTGCTGCATGAGCAGCGCCCCCACGATGGGCCCGAGCGCGGGGACGAAGGCCAGCATGGCGCTGAACAGGCTGTAGAGGGTCGCGCTCTCGGGGCGCTCCGCATAGACATCTCGGACCGTCGCGAACGTGGCGACGAGGGCCGCGGATGCCCCCATGGCTTGGAGGAGCCGGAGGCCGACGAACATCGCGGCATCCGAGGTTCCCGCGAGCAGGAAGGACGTGAGCGCGAACAGGAGGGCGCCCGTTAGCAGGACTCGGCGCCGGCCGATGCGGTCGGAGACCGGGCCGAACACAATTTGCCCGAGCCCGAGCACCGCCATGTACAGGCTCAAGGTGAGCTGGACGATGGCGGGGGAGGTGTTGAGGATTCCGGGCATCGCCGGAACGACAGGCAGGTAGATGTCCATGGCCAGTGAGGCCAGGAGGTCGAAGGGAGCCATCAGCAACAGCGCTGCTGGCACGGAGTGATTCCACGACGGGGATTTGAAGTCAGGCACGATTGCATCCGCACAAATGAGGAACATCTGGCGGCGCTCTGCCTCTCCACGGGTACCGGGATGAGCTTGGGCAGATGGCCGCGGCAACGGTTGACGTGTCGCCGCGGCTCACTCATCTGCGGATACGGTGCTTCCCATCTCGCTGGCTCCCATGCGGCGCGTCTGCGCTCGAAGGTCGGGGCTGGGTGTCGCAATCACGACGGAGCTGAACAACCGTCCGCCGTGACGGGACGGGACGTCAACGCAGAGCCTTCCTGACACGAGGTGCAGCGCGCGGTGGCGGATGGCGTGGCCGCCGGGGACTGGCGCCATGGATGGGGCAGGGGCTCGGCTTGTGGTGACTTCTTCCTCGAGACGGGAGGCGTGCCAGATGCTTCGTCAGGGCGGAGGTGTCACGGCAGGGGACGCCGTCGCGGCGCTGGATGGAGCTGTGGGCGAATCCACAGTCGTGGGTGCTCCGCTCGAGGTCTGGCCTGTCGAAGGCGCCGCGCCTGGAGTCGCTCCAGGGAGAGCCGAGCTCCCTCCCGCTTCGGCCTCAGGGGGTGTTGCGCTCACAGCGCCCGGCGTCGCTTCCCGCCCAGCGCTGGCGCCGGGTGCGGCTGCGCCCGATGCATTGGTTCCAGCAGCTGCCGCGCCAGGGGCAGCACCAGTTGCTGCCTGAGTCCCCGCGTCGACGCCGCCAGCGGTTGAGCTTGTTCCTGCGGGGATGGTGCCAGAGGGAGTGTTCGTGCCCGTCGTTGCGCTGGCTCCAGTGCCGGGGACGGTTTTCCCAGCCGGGCCGGCATCCGGGCCGCCGTTCGTAGCGGCCGTTCCACCAGGGCCGGTACCCGTCGCGGACATTCCAGCAGGACCGGACCCAGTCGAAGTACCGGCAGCGGCTGTCCCGGCAGGATTGGCCCCTGTCGTGCCGCCCCCTTTCGCCGGCGCGATAGAGGCAGGCGAGGGGACCGCACCCTTCGCGGAATCCGACGCCGCGGGCGGAGGCTGTGCTGCTTCTGCCGTCCCCGCATCCTGAGCCGGCGATTCCTCCATGCCGAACCGCGCCGGCAACGCGCGCCGAATCTCCGCGGTCGCCATCAAGACCACGGCCACGGCGATTCCCAGGAACCCCACCGTCTGCGCCACCGTCTCCACGCGAGGGGGGATCCGCCGGCCGCTCGCCGCCTCGACCAGGAGCAGCACCACGCGGCCACCATCCAGCCCAGGCACGGGCAGCAACGTCAACAACGCCAGCACCACCGACGCGGCCACCAAGGTCCGCAGCAGGGCATCCGTCCCGGACGACATCGCATCCGCGGACTCCTGCCGCACCAGCGCTCCGGGGCTCGCCGCGTCCGCGCTCTCCAAGCCGTGCTGCATCATCCGCTTCAACATCGCCACGCCTTCCGCGGCCACCTTGACGGTGTGCGTGAACGAATGACTCAGCGCCTCACCCGCGCCGTGCGCCTTGTAGACGTACTGCTGGCTCACCCCGATGCGGCCCGTGCCTCGCTCATCCGGCCGGGGCCGCACCATCACCGAGCGCGCATCACCGCCGCGCTCCACGCCCAGCTCCAGCGGGACACCCGGCGCCGCGCCTACCTTCTCCACGAACTCCGACCAGCTCCGCAGCGGCTGTCCCGCGACCATGACGATGCGGTCCCCCGGCAGCAGCTGTGCGCGCGCCGCCTCCGAGCCTGGCTGCACCGTCCCCACCGTCAGCGGCACCACCACGTGCGTGCCCGACGTGTACAGCGCGAACAGGACACCCAGCGCGAGCGCATAGTTGGCCAGCGGCCCCGCCAGGATGATGAGGATGCGCAGCAGCGGCCCGCGCGCGGCGAAGCCCGCGGCCTCGTCCGCGTCCGCACGGTGCGGGTTCATCCCCTGCAGGTGCGCCGTGGCGCCCAGGGGCACCGCCGCCACCACGTACTGGGTCCCCCATAGACGGAAGGACACCAGCGGTGGACCAAAACCGAACACGAAGCGGGGCACCCGCACACCGAGCAACCGCGCGGCGACGAGGTGCCCCAACTCGTGGAGGGTCAGCAGGCCTCCCAGGGCGAGCAGGACGAGCGCGTAATGCATCCTCCCGCGCCGCTCCTAGAGCTTCCGCCGCTGTCCGGTCCGCTTGTACGTGACGTAGTCGGACAGGATGGTGTCGTGGTCGAAGCACAGGTCCTTCGGCAGTTCATCTACGCGGAAGGCGCGGGCCTCGGCCGCGTCGTCGGCGCCCTGCGGTTCACCCTCGGCCGAGCCGATGTAGACAGTAGAGATGTTGTGCTGCCGAGGATCCCGCCGGGGGTCCGAGTACGTGAAGAACTGCTCCGACAGCTTCACGTGAAGTCCCGTCTCTTCCAGGACCTCGCGCACGGCGGCGACGTCGAGCGGCTCGCCCTCATCCACGAAGCCACCGGGCAGCGCCCAGCCAACAGGCGGATTCGCACGCCGGATGAGGATGATGCGTTCACCAGGCAGCTCGATGATGCAGTCCACGGTGGGCTTGGGGTTGCGGTATTCGGGCATGACCCCCAGTCTACCCGCTGCCGTCACGCCCGCACTTCCTAGATGCGTGCCGTGGGGTATGGTGCGCGCCGTGTCTACTCCGAGACGCCATCGCCTTGTCCTCTCCGGCCTGCTCCTGGCGTGCCTGGCGGGCTGCCTGCCCCGCGTCCAGGAGCCGGGCGATTACGTCTTCGAGCCCGTCGAGGTGCTTCGCGACGACTGCGGTCTGCTGGAGACCAACCGCAACCAGCTCTACGGCACCCTGCAAATCAGCGGGCGCGTCGTCCGCCTGGACTTCGGTTTCCTGGACAGCCACCTCGTGGGCTATTTCCTGGAGGACGGAGACCACTTCTCCATCGACGGGAGCGTGGTCAAGGCCGCCGCCGAGGTGAACGGCCAGGAGTGCCTGTTGGACCAGGTCAACATCCACATTGACGGTACGACGCAGTGCGAAACGCAGTTCAACGGCGTGCTGCGGGTCCGTTACGACACGCGCCGCCCCGACGAATGCGTCTGCGAGATGTGGCTGCGCTACGAGGCCGTCAAGGAATCGAAGCGCTGCGACACGGAGGGTTGAGACGCGCGCCCCGGGTTCCTAGAACAGGGTGGCATTGTCCACGCTGGAGGAACGCATGGCGGCTTCGAAGCATGAGATTCACTCGGTCCTGACGGAAGCACGCGTCTTTCCGCCGCCAGAGGCGTTCGCCCGGCGCGCGCACATCCGGAGCATGGAGCAGTACCAGCAGCTCTGGGACGAAGCCGCGAAGGACCCTGACAAGTACTGGGGCGACCGCGCCCGCGAGGAGCTGTACTGGAAGGAGCCCTTCCAGACGGTGCTCGACTGGAAGCCGCCGCACGCGCGGTGGTTCGTCGAGGGCAAGACGAACCTGGCCTACAACTGTCTGGACCGGCACCTGGCCACCCGCAAGGACAAGCCCGCCATCCTCTTCGAGGGGGAGCCGGGCGACCGCCGCAGCCTCACGTACGGCGAGCTGTCCACCGAGGTGAACAAGCTGGCCAACGCGCTCAAGTCGCTGGGCGTTCGGAAGGGTGACCGGGTGGGCATCTACCTGCCCATGGTGCCCGAGGCCGCGGTGGCCATGCTGGCGTGCGCTCGCATTGGCGCGGTGCACTCGGTGGTGTTCGGCGGCTTCTCCGCGGAGGCGCTCCACGAGCGCATGAACGACGCGGGCGCGAAGGTGCTGCTCACCGCGGACGGCGGCTGGCGCAAGGGCGCGGTGGTACCGCTCCTGAAGAACGTGGAGGCGGCGCTGCCGAACATGCCCACCATGGAGAAGGTGGTGGTGCTCCGCCGCACGGGCAGCACGCTGGCGCTGTCCGGGCCCAAGCTGGTGGCGTGGGACACGCTGGTGAGCGGGCAGTCCGCGGAATGTGAACCGGAGTGGGTGGAGAGCGAGCACCCGCTGTTCATCCTCTACACGTCGGGCTCCACTGGAAAGCCCAAGGGCGTGCTGCACACCACGGGCGGCTACGCGGTGAATACGTCGCTCACCACGCGCTGGGTGTTCGACCTGCGCGAAGACGACGTCTACTGGTGCACCGCCGACGTGGGCTGGGTGACGGGCCACTCCTACGTCGTCTACGGCCCGCTGATGAACGGCGTCACCACCGTTCTCTACGAAGGCGCGCCCACCCAGCCGGGGCCGGACCGCTTCTGGGACATCATCGAGCGGTACAAGGCCACCATCCTCTACACCGCGCCCACCGCCATCCGCGCCTTCATGCGCCTGGGCGAGGAGCCCGTGCGCAAGCACGACTTGTCCTCGCTGCGTCTGCTGGGCAGCGTGGGCGAGCCCATCAATCCCGAGGCGTGGATGTGGTACCGCGATGTCATCGGCGGGGGCCGCTGCCCCGTGGTGGACACGTGGTGGCAGACGGAGACGGGCTGCATCATGGTGTCGCCGCTCCCGGGCGCCACGCCGACGAAGCCCGGCTCGGCCACGCTGCCGCTGCCCGGCATCCACGCGGAGATTCTGGACCGCGAGGGCAACAAGGTGCCGCGAGGGCAGGGCGGACTGCTCTTCGTCACGCGCCCCTGGCCCTCCATGTTGCGCACTGTGTACGGCGACCCGGACCGCTACGTGCGCACGTACTTCAACGAGCTGCCCGGCATGTACTTCACCGGCGACGGCGCTCGCACGGATGCGGATGGGTACATCTGGCTGATGGGCCGCGTGGATGACGTGGTCAATGTCGCCGGCCACCGTCTGGGCACCGCGGAGGTGGAGAGCGCGCTGGTGGCGCATGCAACCGTCGCGGAGGCCGCCGTGGTGGGCCGTCCGGACGACTTGAAGGGCACCGTGCTGGTGGCCTTCGTCACCCTGAAGCAGGGCAACACGCCGTCCGACGCGCTGAAGAAGACGCTGGCCGCCCACGTGGGCCGCGAGATTGGCGCCATCGCCCGCCCGGATGAAATCCGCTTCGCGGAGGCGCTGCCGAAGACGCGCTCGGGGAAGATCATGCGCCGGCTGCTGCGCGACGTGGCCGCGGGCAACCAGGCCTCCGGGGACACCACCACCCTGGAGGACCTCAACGTCCTGGCCGCGCTGAGGCAGAACGACGACTGACGGACACTTGCTCGCACTTCAGGGCAGGGGGCGTCAAAATCAACCTCTGCCCTGGGGTGAAAAAGCAGGATTCGTCGTTTTTGGCCCTGGAAATGCGTGTCTGTCTGGGTGTCTTGCGCCTGTTTCAGCCTACGCAGCACATCCGGTCGAATCGGAACAAACGAATACAGCGGAGTCGTCAGGGTAGGCAGGTTGACACTGGAAAGATGCAGAGGCATTAAATGTGCCGCTCGCCCCCCTCCCCGCGCGCCGCGCCTCTCGTTGACAGCGCGACCTTTCCCCCTGGACGTGCTTCATGGATTTCCGAGCTCAACTCGACTCGCCGCTCTTCACCCACTTCATCTCCCATTACTCGCAGCCGACGGGGCCTGACCTGCTGGGTCGGACGGAACCCTTCTTCGAGTGGCAGGAGTCGCGGCGGCAGGCGGGCCTGTGGCCGTACTCGCGAAGCCTGAAGGCGGCACCGAAGGCGGAGTGTGGTGTCCGCAGCGAGACGGGGGCGGCGCGCCAGGGGCTGAACTTCGGTTCGCAGGATTACCTGTCGCTGTCCACGCACCCGGCGGTGGTGGAGGCGGCCCAGCGGGCCATCCAGGATTACGGGTTGCACAGCGCGGGCTCGGCGATGCTGGGGGGCAATACGACGCCGTCGCTGATGCTGGAGAAGGCGCTCGCGGAGCACCTGCAGACGCCGCACGTGGCGCTGTTCTCCACCGGCTGGGGGGCGGGCTTCGGCGTCATCGCCGGGCTGGTGCGTCCAGATGACCACGTGGTGCTCGACGCGCTGTCGCACGCGTGCCTCCAGCAGGGCGCCGCCGCCGCGACGACGAACGTGAGCCGCGTGCCGCACCTCAACAACCGCGCCATGCGGCGCAAGCTTCAGGAGATTCGCGCCCGCGACACGCAGAACGCGGTGCTCGTCGTCACCGAGGGCCTGTTCTCCATGGACTCGGACGTGCCGCGGATTGAAGAGCTCCAGTCCATCTGCCGTGAGTACGGCGCGGCGCTGCTGGTGGACGTGGCCCATGACTTGGGCGCGATGGGTCCCCGGGGTACGGGCAGCCTGGGCGTGCAGGGCCTGCTGGGGAAGGTGGACCTGGTGGTGGGCGCCTTCTCCAAGACGTTCGCGAGCAATGGCGGCTTCGTGGCCACGCGCTCGCCGGCGGTGCGCCAGTTCATCCGCATCATGGGCGGACCCCACATCTTCTCCAACGCGCTGCTGCCCATGCAGGCGGCGGTGGTGCTGGAGTCGCTGCGCATCGTCCGCTCGGAAGAGGGCGACGCGCTGCGCGCGAAGGCGCGGGAGAACATCCTGGCGCTGCGCGGAGCTTTCGAGGCGCGGGGCGTGACGTGTCTGGGCGAGCCGTCCAACGTCGTCCCCGTGCAGGTGGGCGACGCGAAGGTGGCGCGGCTGGCCTCGAAGAAGGTGTTCGACCGCGACATCTTCGCCAACCTGGTGGAGTACCCGGCCGTTCGCTTGCGCGAGACGCGCTTCCGCATGCAGGTGATGGCGTCCCACACGCTGGAGCAGGTCCAGCGGGCCGCCGACGGGGTGTGCGACTCCATCGACGAGGCCCGCGCCGAACTGGAGGTTCGTCCGGCCGCGACGCGCGCGTCCCGCCGCGACGAGCAGCGCCCGCAGGTGGAGCTGTAGCCTCCACGAGCGACCGCGTGGGCGCTCAGGTGTCGTCGAGGCTGGTGGCACGCAGGTGGGTGACGTCACCCCACGTCACCAGCCGCCACGCACCTTCGTGGTAGTCGAATTGGTTCCACCCGGCGTTGAGCACGGAGAAGGTGCGTGGCGCCGCGTGTGGAATCCCCAGGCTGTGACGGAACAGGAGGCTGAGCACGCCTCCGTGGGTCACCACCACCAGCCGTTCGCCCCGGTGGCGCGCGCCCAGCTCCTCCAGGCACTCCACCGCGTGGCGCAGCCGTTGGGACGTGCTCTCCCCGCCGGGGACGATGTAGTCCGGCGCGCCACCGGAGTACGCGGCGAAGACGTCCGGGTGCTTCTGGCGTGCCTCGTCCCGGGTGAGGCCTTCCAGGATGCCCAGGCCCCGTTCGCGCAGGCGGGTGTCGGACTGGATGGTGTGGCCTGTGCGGGTGGCGATGCGCCGCGCCGTCTCTTGCGCCCGCCCCAGGTCGCTGCAATAGAGCGCCGAGAATCGGACGGGCTCCAGGCGCGCGGCCAGGGCGTCTGCCTGGCGCAGGCCCACCTGGCTCAAGGTGCTGTCCTGATGTCCCTGGAGGCGCCCCAGGGAGTTCCACTCCGTCTCTCCGTGGCGGAGCAGGATGAACTCGGTCGTCATGGACTCAAGCGTCGCTTTGGCGCGTCGCCTGAGTCCAGCACTCAGCGCGTCCGCTCCAGGTGGGTGATGCCTTCTTCCAACAGCGCGGCCACGCCCCGCTTCACGACGTGCACCACCTTGTGGCTGTAGGCCGGCCCACCGTGCGTGTAGTGGCCGCTGACCTTGTGGTGCAGCTCCGTGGCGCCCCACACCAGCACCAGGTCCGCCCAGTCCAGGTCGCTGCGGGCGCGGTCCGCCGTGCGGCGTTCCGTGCCGTCCACCATCCGCAAGTCAATCTGGTGGCCCAGCTTCGCCTCCAGTTCCTCGCGCACCGCTGGCGAGCCGCCCACCACCACCACGCGGCGCACGCCGTAGCGCTGGCAGGTCTCCACGAAGGCGACCTCCGCGCGGCGGTTGGCCGAGCCGCCACAGCGCTCACAGTGCATCCGTGGCTCGACACGAATCGGCTCACGCCCGCTGGCCTGCGCGACCTTGAGGCACGCGCCGTCCGCGCACACGGAGAAGAAGCGCCCCGTCAGCAGCTCCGCCGCCTTGACCAGCTTGGGCTCGCTCATGCGCTGGCGGCCGGGGCGGGTGAGGCCCACTTCCTCCAGCACCGCGCGGGTGCGCGCGCGGGCCTCGGGCAGGGTGATGCCTCGCGCGGCCATCCACTCGTCGATGTCCCGGTCGGCGCTCATGACTTCACCCCTGTTCGGGAAGGGGCCTCGGGGAACAGCTCCGCCTGGAGGGCGGAAGGCGGTGAGCTGGTCGGCAGGCCCAGGGCCTCGCGCACCGGCGCGAAGCTGCGTCGGTGGATGGGCAGCACGCCCTTTTCACGCAGCACCTGCAGGTGCTGCGGCGTGGGGTAGCCCTTGTGCGCGGCGAGCCCATAACCCGGGTACTGGGCATCCAGCTCCGTCATCCAGCGGTCGCGCGTCGTCTTCGCCAGGATGGAGGCCGCTGCGATGCTGAGAGACAGTGCGTCCCCCTTGATGATGCCCTTCTGCGGCACCGAGCACTCCGGCACCGTGCGAGCATCCACCAGCAGGTGGTCCGGCTTCACCGACAGCCCCTCCACCGCGCGGCGCATGGCCAGCAGGCCCGCGTGGTAGATGTTGATGCGGTCGATCTCCTCCACCTCCGCGCGGCCCACGGCCCAGGCCACCGCGTCGCGCTTGATGGCCTCGGCCAGCGACTCGCGCTTCTCGGCGTCGAGAATCTTCTTCGAGTCATCCAGCCCCTTGAGCCGGAAGCCCTTGGGCAGCACGGCCGCGGCGGCCACGACGGGCCCCGCCAGCGGTGCCATGCCCGCCTCGTCCACACCCGCGATGTGCGTGTGGCCCTGCTCCCACAGCTCCGTCTCGAAACGGAGCAGCTTGCGCAGACGCTGGCCCTCCGCGCGGTGCTTCTCCTGGCGCGAACGGATGCGCCGGGCGAGCGCATGCGCTCCCGCGCGCGGGTCAGCGTCCAACGCCTCCAGCAAGCCGGCGGGGACGGAGTTGGCCTGGGTGACGAAGCGCGCGGTCAACTCAGACAGCGCACACTGAAGCAGCTGTTCCACGGTGTCTGCGGACATGATGAGGGCCCGGACCTACCTGGAACGTGTGCTGACAGGACCCCATGCGCAGGGACCTCGCGCACAGCGGCAACACATCCCCGCGGCCCCGTGCTCGGAGGAAGCCGACTGGAGGGCCCCCCTGGAAGCAGGGTGGGCCAGACGCGGGGAAGGCTGACGGGCGTCACGCATGTCACCAGCCGTACTCCATGGGGCGGGTGGAGCACAACCTCCCTCGCGTTCATTCAGATGAATCCATGAAACCGAGGTTGTCTCAGTGTCGCGCGGCGCGGGTCCTACGGATTGAGCTGGAGTTGGAGGGTGGCCGGCTCTGGCTGGCAGTTGCAGGCGTCACACACCCATTCCACCTGCTGGGCCGCGGACACCTTGGCGCCCGCGGTGGCCATCACTCGCACCACGCTGGGCGCGAGCGATTCGTTGATGGCGGTGCTGACGCCCTGGTCGTCTGTCACGCCGGTGATGCTCACGTTGGAGGTCACGTTGGTGCCGGTGACTGTCGCCCCGCGCACGCGCGCGCCCTCCGCCGAAAGCACCTCCACCTTCAGCGACACCAACTCCGCCTGGCAGTCGTCCACCGCGCGCTCCATGCGAGGCGCCTGGTCACATGCCGCGAAGAGACCGAAACCGATGAGCCACGAAAACCAGCGTGCGCGAACCATGCCGTGAAGGGTGATGCTGGCGTGCGGGCGCGGCAACGTCTGTATCAGTCGGAAGTCGGAGCCACGCGTTCACTCGCGAAGCGTGCCGCTGCCGTGTCTGGGTAACGGTGTAGCACGTAGCGGTAGACTTCTTCCGCGCGCGGCGCGTCGTGCATCCGTTCGCCCAACACACGCGCCAGAAGTACCAACGCACGGGGCGCGGTGGGCTCATCGGGCGCCGTGTCTGCCGCGGATTCCAACGCCGCTACCGCCAGTGGGAAATTTCCTTCCACGGCCGCGGCCTGTCCGACGAACAGGTGATGCTCGGGGGGCACACGCAGCCGCGATTGCTGCCGCACGGTGGCATACAGCGACATCGCGAGTGGAACATCGCGGGCGTTCACCGCGGCCGCCAGTGCCTCCAGGGTGTCGTCGTTGGAGGTTCCCGTCTCGGCGGCGGTGGCCGCTGCTCCGGTGAAGGGAATGGGACCGGCTTCGCGCAGGGGCGGCGCCATGCGGCTCGGTTGTGCGTCGCCCAGCACGGGGCCCAGGTAGTCTTGCTCGAGGCCATACCCCAGCGCATCGCCCCGCGTGTACAGCAGCAGCCCCACCACGTGCGCGGCGGTGAAGGGGATGATCAACGTGACGGCTTCGGCCAGCACGCGTGAGATGACGAAGAGGTTCAGCACGCGCAGCAGCAACGCCACCCCGTGCGTCATGAGGTGGAGGACGCCCAGGCCCATCAGCGTTCCCGCGACCAGCGTGTAGTCCCGGCCCAGGCGGCGGACGATGCGAAGGGTTCCGGGCACGTCGAACAGGGTCAGCAGGGGCTGGCGCGCGGCGGTGATGAGGAGCGCCGCGGGCAGCCAGAGGACGCCGAGCAGCAGCAGGCCGATCAGCACTGGGTCCACTGTCAGCAGCCCGGGGGTGTCCAGGCCCCGAATCCACGCGCCGAGCGCCGAGCGCCCCTCTTGGAGGAGCGGGCGCAGCACGGTGACGTAGAGGAACGCGGGCATCCAGACGATGGCGAAGGTCACCACGCCGCGGAGGCCGGGGAGAACCGCGTCATGGAAGTAGTCGCGGTAGTCGGGCGAGCGCAGCGCCGTCTCGCCGCGGGCCGAGTCCCGCGCGAGCGTGAAGAAGGTGCCCCAGAAGACACCTCCGTAAATTGTCAGCGGGATGAGGGCCGAGAAGGAGATGGCCAGCTCCACCAGCCACCGGAGCGCCGCCAGGAAGACGCTGACCGCCACCATGACCTGCAGGCCGGACGGGGTGAAGACGTAGCGCCACGCGCCCTTGAGCCGCTGCGCCACGGACACCCGGCTGCGCGAGGTGAGCAGGGTCTGCGCCACGTCGCCGCAGCGCTCGCACGCCACCAGCTCCACCGTCTGGGCCCGTCGACCCACCACGCAGTCGGGGCAGAGCGTTTCGTTGCACCTCTCGCAACGCCACCCGGCCACGGCGGTCCGATGCCGCTGGCAGCGGGGAAGGGGCGCATCCGGTGGAATGATGTTGGGCGATGAGGGGCTCATGGCCCCCAAGCCTACGACTGCCCCGGGGACTCTTCCCAGGGGGCTCCGAGCCACGCCTGATAGGCGGCCTTCTGGGCGTCGGTGGGTCGCTCCACGCGGGACAGCCACGCCGCCTCCGCGGGCTTCGTCCCCAGCACCACCGGGATTTCCAGCAGCCGGTCACGGCGGAACACCGTGAGCCGCACCGTCTCGCCGGGCCTCCGCTCCTCGCAGCGGGACAGCAGGCTGGCGCCGTCCACCTTCCAGCCATCCAGCGCGACCAGGTCGTCCTCCACGTAGAGCCCCGCGTCCTGTGCGGGCGAGCCATCCATCACCACCGCCACGGTGCCACTGCCCCGCGTGGTGACGCCCAGCCAGCCCTTGGGCTTGCCTTCCCCCGCCCGGCCTCGCGGCGGCGGCGTGCCTCCCTTGTCGCTGGCGGCCTCGCGCGGACGGAAGTTCAGCTCCAGACCGACGTGGGCGAAGACGGAGTAGTCCAGCGGCTGCGTGGTGCGCAGCGCCCGGTCGAAGAAGGGCGTCAGGTCCACGCCGGCCACCTCGCTGGCCACGGCTTCGACGCCGTCCTCGGGAACGCCGGCGCCGTCGCCGTAGCGCTGCCACAAGACGCGCGCGACGTCATCCAGGCAACGGGCGTCACCGGTGGCGCGGCGGATCTCCAGGTCGAGCAGCGCGGAGACGACCTCGCCCTTGAGGTAGTAGGAGATGGCGCTGTTGGGCGAGTTCTCGTCCGGGCGGTAGTGCTTCACCCAGCTCACCAGCGACGCCTCCGTCAGCGTCTGCACGTGGCGCCCCGGCGTGGCGTGCAGCGCGGTGAGCGTTTCGCCCAGGCGCGTGAGGTAGCGCTGCGCGGACATCAGCCCGGCGCGCCGCACGAAGAGGTTGTCGTAGTACGCCGTGGAGCCCTCGAAGGCCCACAGCAGCGAGGTGTAGTTCTCCTTCGCGTAGTCGAAGGGCACCAGCGCACGCGGCTTCACCCGCTTGATGAACCACAGGTGGAAGTACTCATGCGCCACCAGGGTGAGCAGGTCCTCCCAGCCGCGGTTGGTGGAAAGTCCGACGCGGGGGAACAGCAGCGCGGTGCTGGCCTTGTGCTCCAGGCCGCCTCGGCCCCGGTCCGTCAGGTACAGCAGGATGAGGTAGCGCGGCATGGGCAGGCCGCCGAACACGCGGGCCTGGCATTCGCAGATGCGCTTCAGGTCCGCGCACAGCCGCTCCGGGTCCTGCACCGTGTCGCCCCACACCACGACTTCGTGCGGCACGCCCTCCACGCTGAAGGTGAGCGGCGTGTGGGGACCGACCTCGAAGGGGCTGTCCACCAGCTCGTCGTAGTCCTGGGCGACGAAGGTGTTAGCGCGCTGGCCCAGCGCGCAGAAGGTCCGCCAGCCGGGGGGCGCGTCCACCGTGACGTGGTGCTCCAGCCCGCGCGTGTCCTCCGTGTAGAGGAACGTGGCGGCGCCGTTGAAGTAGGCGTGTGAGCCGTCCAGGTGGTTGGTGCGCACCGTCAGCTCGTTGGCGTAGACGCGGTAGCGCAGCGTGACGGCCACGCCCTTCGCGTCCACCCGCCAGGTGCGCTTGTCCGCGCGCCGCACCGGAAGGAGCGTTCCGTCCGGCGCATGGGCCGTCATGTCCTGCACCTGCCGCGCGAACTCCCGCACCATATAGCTGCCGGGCGTCCACACCGGCAGCACTGCGTCCAGCACGCTGGCGCCTCCTGGGAAGGAGGCTTCCACCTCCAGCAGGTGCGTATGCGGCCGGGGCATGGAGACGCGGTAGCGGACGGCACGGTGCATGAGCAGTGTCTCTCTCCCCCCGGCCGCAGGTTACTTCGCGCGGACGAGGACGGCGCCGAAGAATCCGTCGGTCCCGTGGGTGTGAGGCGCCAGCCGGAGGAAGGGGCCGGGGCCGATCTTCTCGGCCAGCTCCACCCCCAGCAGCTCCGCCACCGGCTTCACTGTGAAATCGGGGTGCTTCGCGAGGAAGTCCTCCACCACGTTCTCGTTCTCCTCGCGCAGCACGCTGCACGTGCCGTAGATGAGCCGGCCGCCGGGCTTCACCAGCGTGGCGAAGCGCGCCAGCAGGGCCTTTTGCCGGCCTACGTGCATCTCCAAATCCTCCGGCGTGAGGCGGTAGCGCGCGTCAGGCTTGCGGCGGAAGGTGCCGGTGCCGCTGCACGGCGCGTCCACCAGCACCCGGTCCGCCTTGCCCTTGAGGGGCGTCAGCGCGGCGTCGGCCTCCGGGCCCTCGTGGGGGATGAGCTGGGCGCGCACGTTGTGCACACCCGCGCGGCGCGCGCGCTTCTTCAGGTCCTCCATGCGGCGCTCATCGATGTCCAGGGCGTGCAAGTCACCCCGGTTCTTCATCTGCGCGGCGAGCTGCAGCGTCTTGCCGCCGGCACCCGCGCACGCATCCACCACGCGCGTGGGCGGCGCGTCCACCAGCATGCCGAGCAGCTGGCTGCCCTCGTCCTGGAGCTCCAGCATGCCTTCGCGGAAGCTCTCAAGGGAGAAGGCGTTGATTCGCGTCTCCAGCACCAGGCCCATGGGCGACAGCGGCGTGGGCTTGACGTCCACCGTCTCCGCCTTCAGCCGCTGCGCCAGCGCGTCGCGGTCCCCCTTGAGGAGGTTGGCTCGGGCGACCAGCGGGGCGCGCTCGTTCATCGCCTCCGCGGCGCGAGCGGCATCCCGGCCGAACGTCTGGAGGAAGCGGTCGGCGAGGAAGTCCGGCAGCGACGCGGCGATGGGGAAGCGCTCGCGGGCGGGCAGGGCCTCCAGGGCGGCGGCGGCTTCGGGAAGGGCACCCAGGGCTTGCGCATCCGGGGGCGCCAGCGCGGACTGGCGGGCCACCAGGCCCTGGGGCTCGCCGTAGAGGACGCGCGAGGCGGCCAGGCGGAGCACGTCCTGGCGCGACGTCTCCAGGCTGTCGAAGCGTGGGTGGGCGCGGGACAGCAGGAAGTCCACCGTCCGCTGGCGGCGCAGCAGGCCGTAGACGCGCTCGGCCACGGCGCGGCGCTCGTTGGAGTAGAGGTTGGCCTTGCGGCGCAGGGTGAAGTCCAGCGCGCGGTCGGCCATGCGGCCCTCGTGCCGGACCGAGCCGTACGCCTCCAGGCAGGCCTGGAGGACCAGGTCTTCTCGCAGGGGCCGTTCGGGCCGCTCGGAGGGGGAGAGCTTCTTCCCGGACGGAGCGCCGGACTTCTTCGGGGCCGACCGCGAGTGCGGGCGGGACTTGCGTTGGGTGGCCATGACGGAATGCGGCTTTGCATTCCTCGGGCCGGGTTGACAAGCGCGGAAAGCAAATCCGCCCCGGCGGACGCCCGCCCCTCCGCCGTGTGACGTCAGGCGGAGGGCGCGGGAGACCTTGGGCGGGTAGGCCCTACTTGCGGCGCCGGTGGAGCAGACCCGCGGCCAGCAGGGCCAGGGCCGCCGGGAGGAGGGTGGCGGTGGGGCCCGCGGCGCAGCCACCGCTCGAACTGCTCATGCCGTCATCCGGGGGGCCGGGAGTATCCGGAAGCCCCGGGCGGGGAGCCGGTGAGCCCGGGTCCGTCGTGCCGGAATCCGGCGTCTGGGGCTCCTCACCGGGAGTCTCCGCCACCTGGACCAGGGCGGTGGCCGTCTGCTTCACCGTGCCCTGGGTGGCGGTGGCCGTCACCGTGTACTGCCCGGGAATGGCGAAGACGTACTCGGCGACCTCGCCCTCGGCCGTGCCGCCGTCGCCGAAATCCCAGGTCACCGTGGCGGCCTCGAAGGACGGCGTGGCCCGGAAGAAGGCGCGGTGGGGGGCCACGCCCCGCTCGCCCTCCACGACGAGCGTCAGCGCACCCTCGGGAAGCTGCTCCTGCGGAGGCAGCTCCTTCTGCAGCGTGAAGCGGTCCACGGTGTCTCCGTTCACCCCGAGCAACTGCGCGGTGAGCGTGCCGTCGACCACCGTCACGTCGAGGAAGCCATAGGCCTGGTTGTCTCGGATGACGCTCCAGTCCGGCTTGTTGCCGGGGAGCTTCCTCAGCGTCGCGCCGCCGCCGCCCACCACGAGGTAGGGGATGCCCTTCTCGCCGGACCCGGCGACGGCGTCACCCTTCATGGGCTTGCTGCGCTCGTAGTTGTGGTCGTGCCCGGTGAGCACCAGGTCCACGCCGTACTTCTCCATGATGGGGCCGAAGTGGCGGCGCATGGAGAGCTGCGAGCCGTGCTCGCCACTGGACCAGGGCGGGTGGTGGAAGAAGACAATCTTCCACGGCTGCGTCGACCCCGCGAGGTCCCGCTCCAGCCACGTCTTCTGCGCATCCCGCGTGCAACGGTCCGCCGACGCCAGTCCCACGGCGCAGTTGGAGTCGAGCGCCACGAAGTGCACGTGGCCCCAGTCGAACGAGTAGTAGCGCTCCGTGCCCTCGGGGTTGTTGGTGGGCAGGTAGAGGTTGTCCAGGTAGGGCTGCCCCTGGTTCGTCACGTACTCATGGTTGCCGAGCGCCGCGAAGAACGGCACCTGGGCCAGCAGGGCCTCCATGGGCACGAAGAGGTTGTTCTGGATCTCCGCCTCGGTGCCAGCGGCGTAGGCGTTGTCCCCCAGTGCGACGAACAGCTCTGCCTGCCGCTTGACCATGGCCGCGGCGACCTTCTTCTGGTTCGAGCCGCCCGTGCCAAAGTCGCCCACCGCCACGAAGTGCACGCTGCGGGTCCCCGGCACCGGCGCGGTGCGGAATCGATTGAGCTGCGTGCGCAGGCCACAGGCCGACACTTCGTACGCGTACTCGGTGCCCGGCTTCAGCCCGGTCAGCACCACCGAGTGCAGCTTCCCGCCGTCCTGGGAGACAGCGGACTGGTTGGCTGCGCCCTCGCCGTAGCGCACCTCCGCCTGGCAGTTGGCCGCGAGCCGGAAGGCGATCGTCGCCGTGTCTGGCCCCACCTTCTGCAGATAAGGGTCTCGATACAGCGTCCCTGCACTCGCGGTGCTGGCCAGCAGCATCAGCGCGGCCGTCCAGGGGGCAAGGTGAAAGGGGGTCTTCCGGTGCATGAGGCCTCCTCCCGAACAAGCTCGGGATGGAGGCGCAACCGTTCAACCGCTGACCTTCATCCTGCCCCCACTCGGAGTAGGAGACGGTGGGGCAGGGCCCCGTGTGTCCGCCTACTCCCCAGCCAGGCGTCAAGGCTTGATGTCGTAGGCCGCCAGGTCCTCGGTGCGTTCGCCTTCCTCACGCACCTTTCCGATGCCCGGGACGAGCCAGTAGAAGCGCGTCTTGTCCGGCTTCACCTCGCCGTTGTTGTTGACCTTGTCGCGCTGAATCTTGACCGCGTTGGTGAAGGTTCCAGCCCGCGTCGTCACCGTCACGCCGGATTCGAGCACCTTCCAGATGTACGTCGGGTCCTTCTGGTCCTTCGAGCCGTCGCCCAGGGTGATGTGCTCGAGCACGTCGCTCTTGTACGTCCAGGGCAGGGAGTCTGGGACGCTCGCCACGGACTTCACCGTGGCCGGAGACCAGGTGGTGGAGCGGACCTGCTGGCCATTGCGGTAGTCGTCCTCGCGCAGGCGCACGACGAGCCCGTTGGTGAGCTCCACCTGCCACGAATACTCCTCATAGAGGGTGCCGTTGCGCACGCGGTCCTGGCGGCTGTGCACCTGGACGGCGTTGATGCCCGGCTGGCCAGGGACTTCGCCGGGGCCCACCACCGTCACCTGCTTTTGGAAGTTGCCTTCGACGGGGTCCTGGATGTCGTAGGTCCAGGTGCTGCCCGCGGTCAGCGGCCATAGCGACTGCGACCCGGTGGGCTCCTCTCCGTTGCCCTGTCCATCCGGTCCTCCCGGCACCACCGGCTCTCCCGGCAGTCCGCCGCCGGGTGTCGGGTCCTGCGAATCTCCCGCGGGCAGGCTGTTGCCGCCACACGCCACCAACCACCCCGCCGCGAACACGGCCACCCAGCTGCGCCTCATACCCGCTCCTCCCGTGTGCTCCTCGGATTCACCGCCGTCCACCGCAAGCCTCGCAGGGCCGCCCCCTCCGTGCGGCCCAGCGCCGCGGCGAGGGAGCCCGGCTCTGGCTCCTCTACTTCCAACTCCAGCCGCCGCCCGTCGAAGTCGAGCGCGCAGCTCTTCACCATGACATTCCGCTCACCCAGGACCCGGCGCAGCGTGGCCTCCGCGCCCACCAGGTCATCCGACTGCGCCGACAGCACCAGCCGCTGCTTCGCCGTGGCGGGCGCCTCCTCGCGGTTGAAGCAATCCAGCACGAAGAGCAGGGCCATCACGAACACCGTCCCGACGGAGGCAAGTCCCAGGCTGCCGTGGCCGCACGCCATGCCCAGGCCAATCATCAGGAAGAGGATGGCCGCGTCACGCGGGTCCTTGAGTCCCGAGCGGAACCGAACGAAGCCGCCCAGGCCCACCAGCCCGAAGGCCTTCGCCAGGCTGTCGCCGATGACGGCGGTGATGACCGCCGCCGCCGCACACAGCAGCACCTGCGCCTGAATCATGTCCGCCTTGGGCAGCGCCCGCTTCATGAGCAGGCGCCAAGGCCGCAGTGACAGCAGGGTGCCAATGAGCGCCGCGGCCAGCATCCGCGGCAGAATCGCGGTGACGGACAGCGCGCTGAGCTCCGCTTTCGCACCCTCGAACAGGGCTGAGAATGATGCATCCATGGCGGTGACCTAGGCTTCCATTCGGGTAGAGGTGTCCACGCGGACCGTGCGCGCGGGCTGCTGCGCGAGCGCCCGTGCGGTTGCGGCCACTGCGTAGGCGTTGCGCAGCACCGGCAGCCGGTCTGGCTGTTCCGCCAGCACACGCTCGATGAGCGCCTCCGCGTGCGGCCCCATGGGCAGTCCCTTCAAGGAGGACAGCGCGGTGGTGGGCCACCGGCCCAGATGGTCCACACGCAGCTTCCAGGCCCGCGAGGCATCCATGCCGTCCACCGAATCCAGCGCCTCCTTCGTCTGCGGCGCGCCGCGCTCGCGCAGCGCCCAGGCTTCCTCGGTGTCCAGGCCCGTCAGCGAGCGGAGCACCAGCTTCAGCGCCTTGCCCGCCAGGGCCTCTCGCAGGCCTCGGGCCACCGGTGTGTCCAGGCCCTGGGTGCTGCGCAGCACCGCCAGCCGGTCATGCGGCAGCAGGACTTCGCGCAGCGCATCCGCCCGCGCCCCCGGGACACCGGTGAGGCTGCTCGCGACCTCCGTGAACAGCTTGCGCTGCATGCCCGCCTCGCGCACCAACCAGGACTCCTCGCAGTCCTGGCCGGCGAGCCCCGCGAGCACGTCCGCCAGCCGCCCGTCCCGCATGGCGCGCTCGCGCATGGCCCACGCCGGGGCCGAGCCATCGTTCTTGAGGCTCGCCAGCACCTCCGTGGGGGCCCGCGCGTACAGCCGCTGCCGCAACATGGCCGCGCGCGAGTCCATGCGGCCCGTGAGGCTGAAGGCCACCTCCGCGGGCGCCAGGTCCGCCAGCAGCTCGCGCAGTTCCATGGCCGGTACGTCATCCAGGCCCGCCATGCCGCGCGCGGTGAGGCCCGGGAAGCGCTCCGCGAAGGCCAGGCGCTGTTGGTGCGCGGCCAGGCCTGGGATTCCGCTCAACATCCACACCGCGAGCGCCGGCTCGCGCTGCTCCACGGTGTCTAACGTCTGGAAGAAGCGCTCTTCCAGGTTCTCGAGCGTGGTGGGGCTGGCATGCCGCGGCCGGGCCGGCGCCGGGACGATGCGCTGCACCTGCTGCTCGCGCCCCTCCAGCCGGGCGACGACGGCGTCCACCAGCCGCTGCTCCAGCACGCGCAGGGGGACGTCGTTGTTCTCCAGGATGATCCACCGCTGCGGATCCTTCCGCGCCATCTCCAGGAAGGACTCGCGCACGCGTACCGCCAGGCCCGCGCCCACCATTCCCTTCCGGCTGTCCCCATCATTGACGCGCTTGCTCTGGAGCTTGCCCAGGCGCTTGCGCAGCCGGGCGAGGTCCGGATCCACGTCCACCAGGATGACCAGGTCCGGCCACAGGCCCTGCGAGGCCAGCTCGCACGCGGGTCGCAGCTCGTCCATGGGCAACCCGCGGCCTCCACCGCTGAGCGCCAGCTGTGAGTACAGGTAGCGGTCGGTGATGCACACCTCGCCCCGGGACAGCGCGGGCGCCACCACTTCATCCAGTTGTTGGGCGTCCCGCGCCAGGTTGAGGAAGAACTCCGTGCGTGGAGACATCTCCAGCAGCCGGGAGTCTCGCGTCAGCTCCCGGATGCGCCGCGCCGCGGGCGCCTGCAGCTCGCCGCCCTCCCGCGCATGCGCCACCCGGTAGCCCAGCCGCTTCAGCTTCGCGGCCAGCAGGTTGGAGAGCGTCGTCTTGCCGCTTCCGTCAATTCCCTCGAAGTCGATGAACACTGTGCCCTATCCCCCTGCGACGCCATCCGCGGCGAAAGCGTGGACCTTCGCCATTCCCTCTGCGAACTTGCTGTAGGCCGGCGCTCCGCCCGGATTGAGCGACGCCAGCCACTCGGGCAGCTCGTGCCCGAGATGCTTCACCTCCACCACCACGCGCGGCTCCACCCACTGCGCGGGCTCCAGCCGCTCCACCGACAACGCAAGCTGGGACAGCGCCTGCTCCGGTGCAATCCGGTGGTAGCGAATGTTCCGATCCACCGTCACCCGCCACGCCTGCGACGACTGGTACACATGGCGCGTGTACGTCACCGCCAGCACCGGGCTGAGGCTGCCTCCGGCGATGAGCGGCAGCAGGCTGGCCCCGCCGCGCAGCACGCGGCCCAGCTCCGAGCGCGGCACCCAGACGCGGCGCTTCTGCGTGAGGCCGAGACGCTCGCGCTTCACCTCCAGCACCACCCGCGCCTCGCCGTCCGCGCCCAGGTCCGGTGAGTACTCCTTCGTCCGAACCTTGAGACAGTCATCCGGCGTGAGCAGGGCCCGCGCCGCCAGCGGGCCACCGGGCCGGTCGAAGTAAACGGACACGATGCGCGTAGGCGGCGGCAGGTGCCCCTCCAGCTCCAGCGACAGGCGCGTGCCCAGGGCCGCGGCCGTCTTCTCCTCCAGCACCAGCTTGAATTCCCGCCGGAGCTTGGTGACTTCACCTTCCGCGAACGACAGCATCGTTTGGGTCTCCGTGCTCAGAAGCGTGCGCCGACTTCGATGGAATGCTGCAGCCCAGGGAATTCATCGCCGGGGCGCAGCGCGCGCTCCGTCTGGAATTGGGCCCGGAAGCGTGTGCCGAGCAGCACGTTGAAGCCGCCCACCAGTGAATGTCCGTCCCCCCGCACCGTGTCGCCGCGAAGTTGCAAGGCCTCCACGCCCGCGACGGGCTGGATGGCCCATTCGTTGCCCACGTGGATGAGGTACTGGGCCAGCAGCATCTGCGCCGTGAAGGGCCCCATGGGCAGCCGTCCGGAAATGGCCTCGCCGGTGAAGACGAAGCCCGCCCACTTCAACTCCGCGTCCGCGGCCACCGCGTGCTTGCGCGCCAGGTCCATTGCTTCGGAGACGTAGGTGCTGACGCCCACGGTGAGCGGCTTGAAGTTGAAGGGCCGCAGGCTCACGCGCGCGGCGGCATCCTCCTTCAACCGCACGCCCGCCTCGTCGACGGCCCCCTGGAAGACGCCTGCGGAGATCTTGAGCCCCCAGACCTGCTTCAGCCGGACTTCGCCCATCAGCCCCATGCGGCGGCCACCCATCTGATGGGTCTCCGTGATGTACTCCTCCACCAGTCCGCGGGTCTGGATGGGCAGGTCCCACGACGACTCCAGCGAGCGCTGAAGGAAGGGCGTCTTGAACTGGCCGCCGTAGAGGCGGAAGCGCTTGCGGTCATCCGCCAGACGCACGAAGGCGTCCTTGAGCATCTGCGAGTCCGCCAGGTCCGCCGTCACTTCGGCTTCCAGGTTGGGCAGCGACGTGCTCACACCCACGCGTGCGTCCGCGATGGAGAGGCGGCGCTGGTACTGATTGCGCTCGTCGGCGCGGGCCCGTGCGGACACGCGTCCGATGACGCGGATGGTCTGCACCTCGCCCTTGGGCTTGTCGTCAATCGCGTCCGGATTCTCGCCCAGCGAGTCGTCCTGTGCCTGACCGGGCCGCTGCTTCTGCTTGCGCTTGTTCGCGTCCTGCTCGGCCGTCGCCCCCTCATCCGCTCCGGGGAGGGGATTCACGGACGGCGGCTGCGCGCCGGGCGCAGGCCGCGACGGAGGCGGCAGGGCCTGGGCCATGGCGCCCTCGAGTTGCGTCTGCGTGGCGTCGTCCTCCTCCGGCAACAAGGGCTCAGGAGGCTCAACGCCGTCCACCACGCCACCTGACAGAGGGTCATCCTCCACGGGCGTGGCAACTGCCTCCGTCCGTGGGCCGGGTGTCTTGGCGACAGCCCATGCCGGCATGCCCATCAAGATTGCGACGAGCAGGTTCCGCCTCGCCCGCTCATTCACCCGCCACCCGCCCATGTCCACGCCTCCCCGACCGCCACCGGAGCGCGTCCACTGCAACACGGGTGCCCGTTCGATGAGCGGACGCGGAGGGCTGGGGGAGGTTCGGTTCCGGACGAAAAGCAGGCCCGACGGCGCAGAAAACCCGTGACCAGGTCGTCACGTTGCCGCGACAGGGAACGGAAGTTCCCAATGCCGCGGCAGGCGACCCTGTACGAATGCCCGTCGGTTGGAAGGAGTTACTGCCCGGACGGAGGATCGGCCGGCGGGGTGGGGACGCTGCCCGCTTCCGGCGTGGAGGGCGCCGCCGGTGCGGGCGGAGTCTCCGTTGTCCCAGGGGTGGCTCCGGACGACTTCACGCGCCGCAGGACGTTGCGCAGGCCCAGGGCCAGCGCCGTGCCGGCACCCACCAGAATCAACCCCCAGCCCATGCCGCGGGGCAGGGGCGATCTGGCCACGGAGAATCGCGCGGTGATCACCTTCAGGTGGTTACCGCGGTATCTCACCTCCAGGTCCCATGGTCCGGGCTCGTCCGGAGTGAACTGGGTGTGCCAGTTGACCCCGTCCCGCGTCAGCGTCTTCGTCTGCTGGGAAGGCGACCCGGTGGGGTGGAAGGTGACGGTGAGGGGGCCGTCGAATTCGGGACCCTCGAAGTTGCCTACATGCAACGACACGGAGATGGGCTCTCCCTCCGTTGGCATGGCGGGGTGGATGGTCCCCTGGAGGCGCTCCTCCGCGTCGGACCAGCGGAGCTCCAGGACGTCTCCACGGCGTTCGACACGAATCTGATCGTTCGCGGGAGCCGCAACCGTGGTAGTTGCAATGAGGAGGCTGGCGATCAGTGCCCATCCGGATTTGAATCCGGGGTGCCTTTGCCTCCGAAGTGGCTGTCCTCTAAGATGCTCTGCCCTGCTGCATTCCACCTGAGCCTGCTCCCCGCCGGCAATGTCCCGGGATGAACCCTCAATCATTCGGGAAATATCAGCTTCTTAAGAAGCTCGCCACGGGCGGCATGGCCGAGGTCTGGCTGGCGCGCCAGACGGGCATCGAGGGGTTCCACAAGAACCTCGTGGTGAAGCGCATCCTCCCGCACCTCGCGGAGGACCGTGAGTTCGTGGAGATGTTCCGGAACGAGGCGCTGATTGCCGCGCGCTTCAATCATCCGAACATCGCCCAGGTCTACGAGTTCGGCGAGGCCAACGGCACCTATTACATCGCCATGGAGTTCATCCACGGCGAGGACCTGGGCCGGGTGATGCGCAAGGCCGCCGGCACGGGGCAGTGGGTGGCGCGGCCGCTGGCCATTCGCATCGTCGCCGCCGCTTGCGAGGGCCTGCACTATGCCCACAGCCGCACGGATGACGCCGGCCGGCCCCTGCGCGTGGTGCACCGCGACATCTCGCCGCAGAACATCCTGATCAGCTTCGACGGCTCGGTGAAGCTGGTGGACTTCGGCATCGCCAAGGCCGCGGATCAGGCGTCGCTCACGAAGTCGGGCGCCATCAAGGGCAAGTTCGCGTACATGGCGCCGGAGCAGGCCGCCGGCAAGCCGCTGGACGGGCGCGCGGACATCTTCGCCATCGGCCTGGTGCTCTACGAGCTGCTCACGGGCGTGCGTCCGTTGAAGCGCGACTCGGAGCTGGCCACGCTGCAGGCCGCCATGGAGTGCGCCATCGCCGCGCCTTCACAGGTGGCGGACGTTCCGGAGGAGATGGACCCTGTGGTGATGCGGGCCATCGCGAAGAACGCGGACGACCGCTACCGAGAGGCGCGCCAGTTCCAGATGGCGCTGGAAGAGATTCTGGTCGGGCAGCGCTGGGTGGCCGGCTCGGTGCAGATCTCCGAGCTGATGGAGACGCTCTTCGCCGACCGTCTGGCCGAGGAGAAGGCCCAGGGGCAGGTCGTCCCCGTGGGCGAGGACTCCGCGAACTCCGGCACGCCCATGCCGCCCACGCCGCCGCCGCAGGAGCGTGGCCGCAGCCGCACCTCCGCCGCCGCGGAGATGAACTGGGAAGCACCTCCGGGCGAGGCCTCCGTCCGTGAGCGGCAGCGCGGCTCGTCCTCCCGGACGTCCATGGGGCCCCGGCGCACCTCGGCCGCGGTGCCCGTGGTGGACCCCGACGATGAGCAGGGTGAGTGGGAGGCGCCGTCCGGAGTCGAGGAGGAGCTGCCGCCGCCGCCGCGCCGCAGCAGGACCTCCGCGGAGCTGCGCCGTCCGTCCAACCCCAACTCCACGCAGATTGCGCGGACGAGCTCCCGTTCGGACCTGAGCCGCACGGGCGTGGGCGATCCGCCCCCGCCTCGCCGCTCCGCCACGCGCGCCGCTCCCATCGTGGAGGACCCGGGGCCGCCTCCGTCCCGCTCGCGCGCGAGCATGGCTGCGGTCGATGAGCGCACCCGGATGGAGGACGAGGAGTTGGACGACGAGCGGACCATGCTTCCGCCGCCGGAGCCCGCGCCGCCTCCTCGCCGCCGGACCGGGATGCAGTCCGGCATCCACCCCTCCGAGGCCCCGCCGCGCCGCCGCACGTCGAGCCGCGCGGAGATGTCGTCTGCCCCTCCGCGTTCGAGGACGTCGAGCGTCGCCCTGTCGCGTTCGCGCGCCGAGGAAGCCGAGGTGGACCGGGCGCTGGAGAAGTCCGCACGGAGTGCTCGCGCGGGTGTGGCCAAGCGCAACATCGCCACGGCCGGGTTCATCGTGGGGCTGGTGGCCGTGGGGGTGGTGTTCCACAAGCCCATCCTCTCGGTGCTCAACAGCCGCGCCTCCGACGGGCAGTCGGTGACGCTGTCGGTCAACACCAACGAGAAGGTGAAGGTCTCGGTACGCCACACCGAACGCTGCGGCAGTCCGCAGCCGGTGACGGAGCTGGGGGAGACCCCCCTCGTCAATGCGACGGGCGTCCATCTCCAGGACACGCTCATCCTGGTGAATGAGCAGCAGGGCATCTACAAGGAGGAGGTCGACACGCTCGCCTTCGGTGAGCCCGGTCAGGCCAAGTCCTTCACCTACGAGTTCCGCCGGGGCCAGCTCCAGCTGACGCTGAAGCCGGACGGTCTGCGCGGCATCTCCGTGAAGCGCAATGGCCAGGACCAGGGCACCTACCTGGGCAACAAGGGCATGAAGCTCGACCTCATGGAGGGCCGCCACAAGCTGGAGCTGCAGGGCGGGCCCCTGAAGGAGCCCTTCATGTTCGAGGTCGAAATCAAGCCCGGCCTCATCAACAAGCAGACCGAGGACTTGTCCGCCTTCGTGGGCTAGCGGCGTGCCGCCCCGTCAGTAGCGGGGCAGGCTGGGGTCCACCTGCTGGGAGTACAGGTCGATGCCTCCTCGCAGCGACACCGCGTCGATGCCCAGCGACATCAGGTAGGCCGCGCCGTCCAGGCTGCGCACGCCATGGTGGCAGTAGACCACCACGGGCCGACCGCGCAGGGCTTCCAGTTCATCCGCGCGCTCTTCCAATTCAGGCAGGGGAATCAGCAGCGAGTCCGGCAGGGCCACCCACGCATTCTCCGTGGGAAAACGCACATCGAGCAGGGCGGGGCGGGACTCCGCGGGGCCGGCGAGCAGCTCTGCGAGGCGGGCGGGGGCAATCTCGGGAATGGGCATGGCGTGACGTCCTCAGGCGGGCGTGGGGGCGGCGCAGAAGCGCTCGTAGTCGATGAGCTCCACCGTCGCGCCCGGCGCGCACACGGGGCACTGCGTGTCCCGACGCAGCTTGAGCTCCTGGAAGCGGGTGCCCAGCGCGTCGAAGGTGAGCAGCCGCCCCACCAGGGGTTCACCCTGGCCGAGGATGAGCTTGAGCGCCTCGGTGGCCTGGAGCAGACCGATGAGTCCGGGCAGCACGCCCAGGACGCCTGCCTCCGCACACGAGGGCGCCAGCTCGGGCGGGGGCGGGGCGGGGTAGAGGCAGCGGTAGCAGGGGCCCTGGCCGGGGACGAAGGACGTCACCTGTCCCTCGAAGCGGAAGATGGAGCCGTGGACGTTGGGCTTGCCGAGCATGACGCACGCGTCATTGAGCAGGTACCGCGTGGGGAAGTTGTCCCCGCCGTCGAGCACCATGTCGAAGCCCTCTAGAATCTTCAGCACGTTGTGCGAGGTGAGGCGCTCCTCGAAGCCCACCACCTCCACGTCCGGATTGAGGGCCTCGATGGCGGCCCGGGCGCTGGCCACCTTGGGCTGGCCCTGACGCTCGCGGGTGTGGATGACCTGCCGCTGGAGGTTGCTCAGGTCGACCACATCCGAGTCGACGATGCCCAGCGTTCCGACGCCCGCGGCCGCGAGGTACAGCGCCGCCGGCGAGCCGAGCCCGCCGGCCCCCAGCAGCAGGACGCGGGCTTGAAGCAGCTTCGCCTGGCCCGCCTCACCTACCTCGGGGAGGCTCAGGTGGCGGCGGTACCGCTCCTTCTGCTCGGCGGTGAGGACGAAGGGCTTCTCCACCGGCAGGGCGGCGTCACACCACCGGTTGTAGCCGCCGGCCAGGGACGCCACCCGCTCGTACCCCAGCTCCTTCAGCGTCTTGGCGGCCAGGGCGGAGCGGGTACCACCGGCGCAGTAGACGACCAGCTCCTCGTCACGCTGGACCTGGCTTTCGACGCGTAACTCCAGGTAACCTCTGGGAATGTGGAGGGCGCCGGGCAGCCGGCCGCCGGCGTATTCGTCCGCCTCCCGGACGTCCAGCAGCCGCACGGAGGCCCGGGCGTCCAGCAGCCGCTTCACATCGTCCACGGAGACCTCTCGAATCTCCTGTTTCACTCCGGCCAGCAGCGTCTGGAAGGTCCGAGCCATGTCGGATGCATATAACCCAGGGGCTGGGCCCATGGATTTTCCGGGCCCGGGCGTTATAAGTCCTCCAGAGGAGACATGGATATGGACAGCACCCCCACGACTTCCGCCGCCCCCGCCGCCTCGCCGGCTTCCCAGGCCACTCCGGTGGCCGTGCGCCTGACGGACGCCGCCATCCAGCAGGTGAAGAGCGTCATCAAGGCCCAAGGCTTCGAGGGCTACTTCTTCTCCATCCGCGTGGTGCCCGCTGGCTGCAGCGGCCTGGGCTATGACTTGAACCTGGTCAAGGAGTCCAAGGCCGGTGACACCGTCTGGGAGCAGGACGGCGTGAAGATCGCCTCCGACGCGATGAGCAGCCAGTACCTCGGGGGCACGGAGATTGACTACGTCTCCGCCATCACCGGTTCGGGCTTCAAGTTCAACAACCCGAACGCGAAGTCCTCCTGCGGCTGCGGCACGTCGTTCACGACCTGAGCCGCGCCGCCGCGGTACCTCCCGTGACGCGGGCGGGAAGGCCGGGCCGGGGCGGATGCCTCGCCCGGCCTTCGTGCGTCAGGCACCCGCGATGGGCGTCATCACCTTCAACCAGGACTGGTTCTCCTTCTGCCGGGCCAGGCGCAGCGTCCGGCGCGCCTGGGCCTCCTGGAAGGCCATGCGGTCCGCGTCCGTCTCCATCAGCAGGGGCGGCACCGGCACGCGCTGGCCGTCCTTGTCGATGGCCACGAAGGTCAGCAGCGCGCTGGTGGTGAGGTGACGCTCGCCGGTGAGCGGGTTCTCCGCGTGCACCGTGACGCCCACCTCCATGGAGGTGCGGAAGGCGGCCAGCACCCGGCCGTGCAGCAGCGCGACCCAGCCCACCTTGATGGGGGCGTGGAAGTGCAAATCATCCATGGAGGCCGTCACCACGACCTGCCGGCAGTGGCGCTGCGCGGCCACGGCCCCGCAGATGTCAATCCACTGCATCACCTTGCCGCCGAAGGCAGCATCCAGGTTGTTGGCGTCCGGAGGCAGGATGAGCTGGGTCATCACCACCTCCGTGTCCTTCGGATTCTTCGCGCTCAGGTCGGTCATCTCGCACCTTGGGTTGTCGGACGGAGCCTGCGGCCGGGCCGCGCCGGTTCATCCGGTGGATATCCCAAGCTCTAACGCGATGGGCCAGACAATGTCCGCGCAGGTGACAGGCGCGGGCGCGGCGCTCAGGACAGGAAGGTGGAGACGCGGTCGAGGAACTCCTCACGTCCCCGGCCTCGCCGGATGTCCTGCTTCGACACGTCCATGGTGAGGCAGTCCACGCCGTACTTCTCCTGCAGCACCAGGGGGAAGCTGGCGTAGTAGCCGTTGAGGCCCCGAAGGAACTGGTGGCGGATGCCCTTCTCCTCCTCGCGTCCCCGGGTGCGGATGCGCTGGAGGAGCACCTCCACGCTGCCGACCTCGAAGCAGATGACCTTGTCGGGCCGGATGATGTGGCGCGACAGCCGCTGGAAGTACTCGTAGTACAGGTCCAGCTCCGCGTTCGTCAGGTGCCCCAGGCCGTGGAGGTACTTGGCGAAGATTTCCGGGTCCTCGTACAGGGTGCGGTCCTGCACGCAGCTGCGGCGGTACGAATGGATGAGCTCGTGGTGTTCGACGCGCCGGATGAGGAACTCGAGCTGGAGCGTGAAGGACCACCGCGTCATGTCCGCGTAGTAGTCACGCAGGAATCGGTTGTCGATGACGGGCTCGTCGAACAGCTCGTAGCCGAAGGCCTGGCTGATCATCTTCGCCGCCGTCGTCTTGCCCGCGCCGATGTTGCCCGCCAGCGCCACGAAGCGCCGAGCCTTGGGCACCTTGACGCGCATCGTGTTGCGGGAACGCGGGGTGGCCGCGGGGGCCTCTTCCTGGGCGGGGGCGGCCTGGGCGGGCTTCGAGCGCGTGCGAGCGGTGGTGCGAGGCATGAATCCGGGGCTTATCCCGGCTTCGAGGGGGCGTCCATGATCTGCCTCAGGACGTCCGGCCGGTCGGTCATGATGCCGCCGACGCCTTCCGCCAGGAGCTGTTTCATCTCCTCCGGGTCATCCACCGTCCAGACGTTGACCCACTTACCCCGGGCCGCGCACTGCTGGAGGAAGTCCGTGTCCACCAGCCGGACCTCACCGAAGTAGAGCGGCATGTCGAGCACGGTGTAGCGAGGGTCCTCCGGCGGCGTGTCCCCGCCACGCAGGGCGATGACGAAGGCCGCGAGTGCATCGCGGGGATAGAAGTGGCAGGCGGAAGGGAGACGCTCCGCCAGCCGCTCGGCCACGGTGTCCAGCTCGCTGCCCATGCACACCCGCTCCAGGGCGCCTTCCTCCTGAAGCACCTGGGCGAAGGTGTCCTCGATGCCGGGGACATCCGGCTTGAGCTCCACGTTGAGGCGCAGGTTGGGGAAGGCGCGCAGCAGTTCGCGGAAGCTGGGGATGCGCACGCCCTGGCCCCGGAACGGGAAGGTGCGGCCTTCATCGGGCGTGAAGTGGAAGCCCGCGTCCAGCCGCTGGAGTTCGGCCAGCGTGAGCGCGGCCAGAGGGCCCGTGCCGTCCGTGCAGCGCTCCAGCGTGGCGTCATGGGCAACGACGAGCTCCCCGTCCCGGGTGAGGTGGAGGTCGAGCTCCACCATGTCCGTGCGATAGCGCTCCACGGCCTGCCGGAAGGCCGCCAGCGTGTTCTCCGGCGCCACGGCCGCGCCTCCACGGTGGGCGATGTGCAGCGTGGGCCGCAGGCCGCGGAGGAAGGGGAGGGGAGAGGATGCCATGCCGCCAGTGTAGCGACTGGCGGCGTGGGGCTGGCTAGCGGTTGAATCGGTAGACGAAGATTCGTACAGGGCCGCCACCAGGGCTGGCGTCCCATGCCACCCAGGGGGTGCCGTCTGTATCCAACTGGAGCGACACCGTGGCGGCGCCGTTGGATTTCGGAATCGCACTGGGTGCAGTGTTGAGCGGCAGCCAGTCATCGCCGGTCCACGTCCTGACGTGCACGTGTCTGGCGGTGCCCTCTTCTTCAATCCAGGCGATGACCGGGGTGCCCTCGCTGTCCAATGCGAGCGCGGGGCTGTCCGCGGGGGTGTTGCCGGGAGCTGCGCTGAGAGGGCCGCCCAGTGCCTTCCACTGGCGGTCTTCCCACTGACGCACGTAAATGTCCGTCGCCGTTGTGCCAGAGCCGCTGGGATTGGATTCCTTCCAGGCGAGGACTGGCACGTCCGCGGCCGATACCTTCAAGACGGGCTGAGACGCGAAGGTGCCACCAGCGTGGTGCCTGATGGCTCCGCCCAACGCGTTCCAGCCCACGGCCGTGCGTTGCTTGACGAAGATGCGCGCGTCCTGGGTCGGCGTACCACCCTCGTGCATGACTTCAGTCCAGGCGACGACGGGGAGCCGCGAGCTGTTCAACGACAGGGAGGGGGTGGAGACGATTCCGCACTGTTCTGGAGCGCCGCGAGACGGGCTGTCGACTTGAAGCCAGTTTCCGTCGCTCTGGGTCTGGACGGTGAGATGGACGTCACCCTGGCAGCCGAATCCCGAGTAGGCGCCAGTTCCGTGCGCGAGAAAGGGTGTCCCCGCGGTGTCGAACGCGAAGGAGGGGGCTTCGCGCTGCTCGGGCCAGTTCGTAGGCCACGCCGTGTCCCAGTCACTGGCGGTCAGTGCAAAACGTTCCCATTCGGCGCCCGCCCAGCGATGGATGGCCGTTTCGGCCACGTCGACAAGTCCGAGTTCCTCGTCCTCTCGCTTGAAAAAGTGGGAGAAGGCAACGACCGGTTCGCCGTCGTTGCTGAAGTGGAGGTCGGCGGTGGTGCTGGCGGGCTTCAGGACGGAGCCCAGTCGCTCCCAGGTCTGCCCCGTCCAGCGACGTACCCCCACGCCGTTGTCGACCCGGAATGCAACGATCGCGGCTTGCGGAGCGTGCTCCCTCAGCGCCAGCCGTGACAGGGTCGCAGCACCTTCTTCGATGACGAGCCCATCGCGGGGACCGACAGGGAGCCACGCAGGGACACTCCAGGACCAACTCGCCGAAGGCGCTGCTACTGGGTTCCCCGCGAGGTCCCGGACACCGGTGAGCTTCACCTCCACATCTCGGGGCAGCGGAAGCTCGACGCCGGCTTGAATCTCCAGGGCCCGCTGGGATTCGGAGAGGCTCAGTGTCCTGGCGACGCTTTCGCCGTTGACGAGGAGTTCGACGCACGAGGCGGCGAGACTGTCTGGATGGAGCGCTTCGGAGAACTCGACCCGGATGGGGTGGGATGCGCTGACGTCCTCTTCCCCGTCGGCCGGCGCTCTCAGGGCGATGGTAGGCGGTGTCCGGTCGATGGTGACGACGAGTGGCTCGCTCTGCCACGTCGCGTTCTGGAGCCTGACACGGGCGGTCAGTGAGTGTTGACCTTCCGAATGCGCCGAGGTGTCCCATGCGAATTCGGTCGGAGCCGTGACGTGCCCAAGGGGCGCGCCATCGAGCAGGAGTTCGACGTCGTCGGGCGACTCGCCGTTGGTTTCGATGTGGACGGTGACCGTGTCGCGAACGTGGGTCGCGCCCCCGGCGAGTTGGAGCCTGACATAGGGCGTCCCGCTGTCCGGGAGTTCAGGAGGCTCGACGACGTCGGGGACATTGATGCAGGCCGTCAGGACGCCGAAGCCAAGCAGGGCGGTGAGGCACGTTTTGGAGGTCATGAAGTGAACGAGTGCAGGACGCATTCCATGGTGGCATGCCGCGTGCGGCGCAAGCCAGGTCACGGGACGAGGGGGGCGGTGTTCCCATCGCCGGACGGGAATCCGGCTGAATGGACCCTCAGCTCGCGATGATCGCTGACGTGAGCGCCACGCGCTGGCCCGCGAACACGCACGGTGCGTCACGGCAGTCTGGATTTCACGACAGACAAGCGGTCGCAGGAATCGTTCACTCAACGCAACAGGGAGGGTCGCGATTTCACCAGACCGACACCTTCTACAAGGAGGCTTCCTTGCCGCCCCCCTTGAGGCACCGGTATAAGGCGCTAACCCCCTGGCCGACAGGCGTCGGTTTTCACGAACCGCGGCGCCGGAACGAATGGAGATTCTCGAAATGCAACTGCGCAAGACGCTAGGCGCGGCGGCGCTGGTGACCGCGGCGACGATGGCATCCATGGCTGGCTGTTCTGGCCGTGACGACGATACGGATCCGCTGCCGGACGCTGGCTGCCTCGGCACCTGTAGCCCGGACTCCGGGACCGGCGACGCGGGCACGGGGGACGCGGGTACGGGTGACGCGGGCACGGGTGACGCGGGCATTCAGACGGTGACCATCCGCGAGGCGCGCCTTCTGGGCGACCGTCCTCAGATCATCCTGGAGGGCGTCGTCGTCACGACGGTGGTCTACGTCTCTTCGAAGGACACGGGCGTTTCGGCGGACTTCTGGGTGGCTGATCCGAACAACGCTCAGGACGGCATCTTCGTCCAGAAGTACCGGACGGATCCGCCGACCACGTACGTGCCTGCGAAGGGCGACATCGTGACCATCCAGGGCTACGTCCAGAACAACAGCCGCTTCCGGGACCGCGAGGGCTACCGCAAGGTCCTGAAGAATAACTTCGACTTCCGCGGCGCAAGCGAAGCCACCCCGATGGTCATCACCAAGACGGGCACGATGACACCGCCCAACGACATCGCGGTCAGCATCGACAACGGCTTCGGTAACGCGGATGGTGGCGTCGGCCGGCCCAACCTGGAGCACCTGGGCGCTCGTGTCCACATCCAGGGGCCGCTGACTCTGACTGACGCCAATCCCATGGCCATGAAGCGGCTCGCCACTCCCGATGGTGGCGAAGACACCATGCACTTCGGCTTCGAGGTCTCCGGCGGCGTGCTCGTGAACAACCTCACCACCTTCGGTACGACGACCGATGATGGCACGCCGCGCTGCGACTACCGCGTCATGGTGAACGACGGTGGCTCCGTGACCTTCCCGGATGGCATCCGCGGCGTGTGGGACACCTTCACCCACGCGCCCTGCATGGACGGTGGCACCAGCACGTTCAGCTGCTTCAATGACGCGGGCGTGATCCCCGGCACGACGAACACGTGGACGACGGTGCTCTACCCCGAGGGGTGTGACGACCTGCAGGGTGTGGTCACGCAGCCCGAGACGCTTCGTCCGGCCGCCCCCGGCGCCCAGACGGAGTAAGGGCCCGCGACGAGGGTGTGTCCCTCGTCGGTTGATTCGGCCGCCCCTCGCCCATCCGGGGAGGGGCGGCTTCTTTTTGGGCCCGGAAGGCGGGGTGGGTGTCCGGAACCCACCGAAGCGGGTCCCTGGCTCCCAGGAGCCGGTGATTGTGGGTAAGCTCCGGAAAAGTCCAGCCCATTCACCTTTAGACAGACGGCCTTTCTTCGTGAGCTCGCCCCAGACGGCCATTCCGTTCGGTAAATACCTGCTGATCAAGCGGCTCGCCGTGGGAGGCATGGCAGAGCTGTTCCTGTCCCAGCGGCCGCCGGACCCCGAGCTGGTCGTGCTCAAGCGCATCCTCCCGTACCTCTCGGAGGAGCCCGAGTTCGTCCAGATGTTCCTGGACGAGGCGCGCATCGCCGCGCAGCTCCACCACCCCAACATCGTGCAGGTGCACGAGTTGGGGAAGGAGGGCGACAACATCTTCATCGCCATGGAGTACGTGGAGGGCGTGGACCTGCGGCGCGTCATGGCCGAGGAGTCCAAGTTCGGCGCCACGGTGCCCTATGGCGTGGCCGCGCGCATCTGCGCGCAGGTGGCCGCCGGCCTGGATTACGCGCACCACAGCCGCGGCGTGGACGGGCGCCCGCTGGAGTTGATCCACCGCGACGTCAGCCCGCAGAACGTGATGATCGGCTACGACGGACGCGTCAAGCTGGTCGACTTCGGCATCGCCAAGGCGGGCGCGTTCATGGAACGCAGCAAGCCGGGCGTCATCAAGGGCAAGTTCCTCTACCTGGCGCCGGAGCAGGTGTCGCAGGAGCGGCTGGACCACCGCGCGGACATCTTCGCGCTGGGCACCATGCTGTACGAAATCACCACTGGCCGGCAGCCCTTCGCCAAGCCGACGACGGAAGGCATCCTCTACGCCATCCGCTACGAGGACCCGTCGCCGCCGCACCTGCTTCGCGACGATTACCCGCAGGGGCTCTCGCGCATCGTCATGCGCTGCCTCACCAAGGACCGCGCCCAGCGCTACCAGCGCGCTTCGGAGGTGCGCGACGCGCTGGAGTCCTTCCTCGCCTCCGGTACCCTCCGGCAGAGCCTGGATGTGTCGGAGTACATCTGCCGGCTGCTGGGCGAGGAGGAGGAGCGCACCATCCTCCACATCCCCGAGGCCAAGGGCCCCGGCCGGCGTGAAGCCACCGTGCCGCTGCAGGGGGCCCGGCTCTCCCAGGACGCAGCACCGCCGCGGCGCCCGTCCGTACTGGAGTCCACCGCACCCACGCTGTCCTCCGCCACCACGCCCGAGTCCGACCTGGCCTCGGTGCCCAGCGCGCAGCTTACGCCCGGCCTCACCGCCCGGCCCACGCCTCGCCGCGCCTCCGGGGACTCGGTGCCGGTGGCCTTCTCCGGCGACGAGCCCGAGCCCGCCACGCTGATGGCGCGCCCGCGCGACCTGCCTGCCCTCCAGGCGGGTGACGACGACGATGATTCGGAGATGTCCACCGCCGTCGCCACCACGCCCGTGGGTTACCGGGCCGCCGCGCTGGTGGTGGAGGACCTGGACATCGGCGACGGTGAGTCCACCGTGCCGCAGCGGAGTCGACCCAAGGACATTCCATCCCGTCCTGCCGCGACACCTCCGGCTCCGGCTCCGGTTCGCCGCTCCGCGCCGCACATGGCGTCTCCTCCGGCGCGTGTGGCGGAGCCGTCCCGTACGCGTCGCCCCGGCCCGTCGTCTCCCTCGCACGTGGCGGCCTCGCGCCGGCCCCCTCCGCCGGAGGAGGACGCAGCTCCGTCCGTGTCCATCACGCCGGTGCCTCCGCGTCGCGCATCCTCGCTGGACCTGGAGCTCTCCCAGTCCGTCTCCCTGACTCCCGCCACGGTGAATCAGCGGCCGCCACCACCGCGGAGCCCGCCGCCGTCCCGAGGCGCCCGGCACAAGGACGAGGACGATGAAGACTTCCTCCATACCGACCTGAGTCAGTCCTCGCTGGAGTACACGGACCCTCGGCCCACGCTCCGGGATGATCCGGACGATGACGAGTCCACCATGGGCTATCGCGGGGACTCGGGCGAGTTCACCGCCGACACGCGGGCCATGCCGCCCAAGCGCAAGCGTCCGGTGGCGCTGGTGGTGGCGTGCGTCGTGGGGCTGCTCGCCCTGGGCATTGGCCTGACGTGGTGGTTCTTGGTCGGCGCGCGCGGAGCATCGGCGTGGCCGCCTCAGGACTTGTCGGTCGGCGCGTTGGAGCAGCAGGGAACGGCGTCACCTGTCGTCCGGCCCGCCATGGGACAGGCGCTGCCTGCCGCCAGACTCACGAACGCGCCCCCCGTGGCGCAAGACGACGGGCGTCCGGAAGCGACGGCGCCGACTGAACCGGCGAAGCCTCCGGAGCCGGGAGCACCAGCGTCCCCTGATGCCAACGCGGACGCACCGCCCGCGGCCACCGCCGAAGTCTCTCGGGTGAGCGTCCGCTTCGATGCTCCCGTCCGTACGGTGCTGCGGCGTGAGGGCGGCGAGCGCCTCCCCATCAACACCCTCGTCTCGCTGCCCGCGGGCCCCATCCGGGTGAGCTACCAGTGCCCGGGACGTCGGAAGCCGAAGGGTACAAAACCCTACCTCATAGAGCCAGCGAGCGAGGGGCCGCTCGTCCTGCAGATTCCGTGCAAGAAGCGACGCTAGTGACATCGGGCGTTTGAGGGGTATGCGGCATCCTGCCCCAGCGGCGGACAAGTGGGCCCTGGTGGGCTTGAGTGGCCTTAAGTCGTTGGAATTCCAGGGCTTTCACCTTCCTGAGCGCGTTTACACATGTCAGACGGGTCCGTAGAATCCGGAACCCTTATGGCGCGCCCGAAGAGTCAGAAAAACGTAATCAGGAAGCGGAGTTACACGGCCGGCCGGGTGGCCCGGCAGGTTCCCCTCGTCCCCGAGCCCAACAGGCTCCTGAAGGTCTGGCGTCGCGTGCTCGAACGCCGGCTGCGCACGCGCCTGCGCGCGAAGGTGGCGTTGGAGATTCACGACAACACGCACACCATGCTGACGTTCCAACGCCAGCGGGCCATGTGGCGGCTTCGGCTGCACCACATGTTCCTGGTCGCTCCGGACGACGTGGTGCAGGCGCTCGCAAGCTTCGTGCGCAAGGGTGACCCGGACGCCAGCGTGCTGCTGGACAAGTTCATCGAGCGCAACCGCGTCTACATCCGGCGCCTGTCTCCGGCGCAGATGCGCAAGCGCATCCGGCTGGAGCCCGTGGGGCAGCACCACGATTTGGAGCGCATCTACGTCCGGCTGAACGAGCGCTACTTCGACGGCCGCATCGACGCGGCCATCACCTACGGCCCGGCGCCGCGGGTGAAGGGGCCTCGCAAGAGCATCAAGATGGGCTCCTACTCCGCGGACTCGAAGGTCATCCGCATCCACCCGGCGTTGGACCAGCCGGTGGTGCCCCGCTACTTCGTGGAGTGGATTGTCTTCCACGAGATGCTCCACCACGTATACCGGACGCGGAAGGGCGACGACGGGAGGCGCTGCATCCACCCGCCCGAGCTGATGGAGCACGAGAAGCAGTTCCACGACTACGCCCGCGCCCTCGCGTGGGAGCGGGAGAACCTGGACCTGCTCCTGCGTGCCCGCGTGACGCCGGCCTGAGTGGCCGTGCGTGGGTCCCCTGTGCTCAGGGGATGATGAGCCCGCCGGGGCTGCGCCGCTCCAGCGTAGGGGCAGGCGCGGCCTCCGCGGGGCCGGTGTCCGCGCCGGGCTGTGCACCGGCCCGCGCCGCGGCGGCGGCCACCAGGGCCAGCACCTTCTCGAAGAGCCGCTCGGCGAAGCGGGAGAAGGGCTCCTGGGCCCCATGGAAGAGCCGGCGGGCCTCGGCCCGGGCGATGTCCGCCTCGCGTGGGCGGCTGCTCCGCTCGAAGTAGTCCGCCATCCGCCACAACCGCAGCGCGTAGCGCTGGCGCACCTCGGGGGTGAAGAAATCCCGGGCCACGCCAAGCACCGCCGCCTGGAGCTGCTCCTGGCGCTGCATGTCGCTCAGCGACAGGGGGCTGTGCACCACTTCGTCCATCTTCTGCACCAGGACCCGCATGTCGGACTCCGGAGGCAGCCACGAAGCCAGCTCCACGGTGTCGTGGAGGACGTCGGCTTCCTGTGCGCGGCGGATGTCCTCGGGCTCGGGCGGAGGCAGCTCGGTGGGCGACTGCTGCGGCTGGACATCAAAGTGGCGCAGCACCACGTCCAGTCCTTCGGGGAAGGGCGTGTGGGTGCGCAGGTTGGTGCCGGCGGCCTCGGCCAGCAGGGCCGCGGCTTCCTCGGGCGGCAGTTCCACGATGCCGCCGTGGGCCAGCCCGTCCTTCACCAGCTTCCGCCAGGTGGCGCGGTTCCTGTCGCCCAACTGGAGCGCCACCACGCCGCGCTCGTCGGACAGCTGCATCTGCACCACCTCCACGCCCGCGCCGCGCAGCACCCGTGCCAGCACGAGCGCTCGCTCGCCGCCACCAGTGACGGCGCTGGCGAGCGCGTTGAGGGCTCGGGGGCGGCGGCGCGGGGTGGCTCGGCCGGGGCGGCACGCGCGGGCCCGGCCACGGCGACGCCACGCGAGCGAAGCTGGTACAGCGCCTTCTTCGCGGCCTTGGCCAGGGGCTTCACGGCCGAGGACGACAGGGCCTCCGGCAGGGCGGTGTGCCCGTCTGACACGGCGGCCTCGAGCACGGCCAGGGCCAGGGGCTCCGGAAGGGCCTCCACGCGGGCGAGGGTGGCCTGGGGCACGTCGTGCGCCAGGGCGCGGGCGGACTCCACCGCTTCGGCGGGAAAGGCAGGCAGCGGCGCGCTGGAGCGCAGGGCGTCCAGTAGGGAGCGAGGGTCCGAAGAGGAGGAACTCATACGGGACGTTCTACTGCACGGTGCCCGTCCCGGGGCATGCCCCGCGCGGGCATTGCGCCCACCAGGTCACAGTGCGGCGAGCGGCGGAGGACTCAGCGCCGGCGCACCAGCGCGCTCTTGCCTGGCTCCGCTACCACGGCCAGCTCGGACTGGAGCCGTGGACCGAACACGCGCGACGGCGGCGCGCCGCGTACGAGGAAGTGGTCGTACCAGACGCCCTGCCGCTCGTAGTCCATCTGCTGCGGCCGCCACTCGGAGGGGAAGGTGGGGGGCTCCTCGCCGGTGTAGCGCAGCGGGGAGTGCGGCGTGGACGCGAAGGTGAAGTTGGGCACGCCGCCGCGCGCCCGGGCCAGCACCGCCGCGCTGTGGATGAAGACGGGCTGTCGCACCACCCGGGAGCCGGGGTCGAACATCAACCCCATGACACGTGGGCGGGGGGCGGTGGCGGCCACCAGCGGCCCCCATTCGGCCTGCGCCTCCCGAGAGAAGGCGCGGTAGCCGCGCGCCATGACGAAGGCCAGCACCACCGCGCAGGCCAGGGCGGCGCCGCGCAGGGGCCTCCGCCACGCGGGAATGGCCGCCGGGACGGTGGCCACCAGGAGCGCGGCGGCCAGGTGCGCGTAGCGCGTGTTGAGGTAGTAGACGTAGCCGCGGATGTCGAAGGGCAGCAGAAAGTAGAGCGCCAGGGCCAGCAGCCCCAGCCCCATCAGCCGCGAGCGCGCCACCAGGCCCTGGGTGGCGGAGCGCTCTGGCCGCAGCAGCCCCGCGACCCAGCCCGCCACCGCCACCGCGCCCACGGCATACAGGGCCCACCGGTCCGAGCCATCCCGGAAGGTGTTGGCGAGCACCTGGAAGAACTCGGCGCGGTTCTGCTCGAAGCCCTTCCACGCCAGGTTCTGCGGAGAGAAGGTGGGACCCCACGCCTTCCAGGGCACTCCGGGCTGGATGTCCGCGGGCTCGCCGAAGCGAAGCACCACCCAGCCGAGGAACAGCGCGACGCCGGGCACCACCCCCAGCAGCGCGGGCACGCGAGGCCGCAGCCGCGCGGCGAGCCCACGGGCTTGTGCGTCCTCGGGCACGCGCGTGGTGAGCAGCAGCAAGGGCAGCCCGAAGGCGAGGAACCCGAAGGCCTGCACGTGGAAGAGGAGCACCGCCACCAGGCACACCGCCAACCCGATGCCCCACGTCCGGCGGCGAGGCGCGTCCTCCAGCGTCCGGACGAAGAGGCCGCAGCACAGCAGCGTCAGCGGCAGCGCGGCGCAGTAGTTGATGAAGCCCCAGTTGAAGCTGTCGCCGTAGGCGAAGGGCAGCGCCAGCAGGGCGGGCCAGGTGGGCCGGCCCAGGCTGCGCAGCAGGAAGCCGAGGCTGAGCGGCAGTCCCACCACGTAGGCGGAGAGGAAGACGCGGTTGGCCATCTCCAGCGGCAGCAGCCAGTTGAGGCCGCTGACCAGGTAGTAGTAGCCCAGGTACGGCGTCAGCGCGTGACGCGCGGCGAACAGCTGCGGGTACAGCGTGGTGGGGTCATCCAGCCGGTGCAGGACGGAGATGAGGTACAGGTGCTGGGGCAGGTCCACCAGGGGCAGGTGGCGCGACACCCACAGGGGGAGCACCCCCAGGACGAGCGCGGCGGCATGGACGAGGCGGGAGTGTCGGGGCGTCACGGAAGGCGCGGACTGTACGCGGCGCCTCCCTGCACGGCGAGCCGTCCTTGCAACCCGGCCAGCGCCTGTTTTCCAGGTAGACAAAGGTATGGCTGTCGGCCTTGGCAGTCGGGAAGGGCTGCGGTATAGGCGCCGTTTGAGCAGGGGCGCCTGGAGTGCCCCGAGGAGAGCAACATGACGCGCATCGGAATGTGGGTGGCCGGAGGGCTGATGGCGAGCGGCCTGCTCCTGGCACCGGGCGCGGCGGAGGCCTGCGAGGCCCACCGGCGCCCGGCCCCGGAAGCGAAGGCCACGGAGGCCACGCCGAAGGCTGTCGAGCCCTCCACCAGCGGCGTGGAGCGCCCGTTGGATGTGCTGGACTCGCTCATGGCCGCCAAGTGCCAGTGCGGCAGCAAGGCGGACTGCACGTGCAAGAAGGGCTCGTGTGACTGCAGCAAGTGCAAGAAGCCCAAGCGCCAGGTGATGGACGCGCTGCGCGGCCAGCCCGCGAACCTGCAGCTCGACGAGGCGCGCTACGACGCGTCCGCGGGCATCTTCATCTAGGCGTCTGGGCGGAGCCCTTCTCCGCCTTCACCACCAGCAGCGACGGCAGGGACACGCGCTCGAAGCGCACGAAGCCCGCTGCCGCGGCCTCCCGGCGCAATTCGGCCTCCCCTCGTGGATGCAGGCCCACGCCGCGGTGGAGCAGTGCCCGAGGCGCTCCCGGCGGCGCGTAGGTGCTGGCCACCCAGCGGCCTCCGGGCCGCAGCACGCGGTGGACCTCCATCATCATCCTGGGCAGGTCCGCGACGAAGGGCAGCGCGTCACTCATCAACACTGCGCCCAGCACACCGTCCTGGAAGGGGAGGTAGGGGGCTTCGGCGCGCAGGAAGTCCACGGCGACGCCGGCCTCGCGCACCTGGGCCACGCCTTCTTCCAGCATGGCGCGGGACACGTCGAGCGCGGCCACGGGCGGCGCGTCGGGCTCATGCGCCAGCCGCCGTGCGAGCAGCCCCGTTCCGCAGCCCACGTCCAACACGGTGCCTTCGGGTTTGCCCAGGAGGCTGCGGTAGAGGACGAACTCGCTGTCGCCATCCAGCGGCTGGCGGGTGAGGGCGCGCTGGAGCACGGGGCGCATGTAGCGCTCATAGGAGCGCGCCACCCAGCGCTGCTCCATGCCGCGCTGCAGCGGGCCGGACGCGGCGGGGTCCACCACCAGGTCGGCGACGCCCTCGGCCACCGGGTGGCTGGCGCCGCACGCCTGGCAGCGCAGGGGGCCGAAGAAGAGCACCGGGGCATCTACCTCCGGCTGGAGGGCGCCACGCCGGCACCGGGGACATCGCAGGAGGGGAACGAGCGCGCGCCGCATGGGGCCGGCAAGGCTACCGTCCCCCGTGCGGCGCGAGAACCCGTTTTCCGCCGGACGCCGTCAGGCCGAGGGCTGCGTGCGTGGCACGCGCTTGTCCTCGGCCACCAGCACCGGCCAGCCGCGGGCCATGGCCTCGCGGAAGAAGGCGGCCAGCTCCCGGCGGCTGTGATTCACCGCGCCCAGGAACGGGTCGATGAGGGACTCCTCACCCAGGCTGCGCGTGGCCGCCAGCTCCACCGGCGTGCCGCAGCGCTCGCAGCGGATGGACACCTGGCGCACCAGGGCCACCGGCACCGCGTAGCGGGCGCCGCAGTCTCCGCACTTCCATACCAGCGCGCGCTCGCCGGCCTCGCGGCGCGCCAGGTTCTCCAATTCGTCCGCCAGCCGCAGCAGCGCCGGGAGGTCCTGGGGAGGTTGCGCGAAGACGGCGGACGGGCCGAAGCCCGTCTCGGGCGCGCCCAGCGACGGGGGACGGTCCCCCTGTAGCAGGGTGCGCAGCCTGTCCTTGGCTCGCATGTCTCGGAATTCAGCGCCGGTGAGCGCGCGCTCCACCGCCTCATGGACCGGAGGCAGCTCCGGCTCGAGGCGCTCATCGTCCGGCAACGTCTGGGGGAAGTTCACCAGTCGGTGCGCGGGGACTGCGAGGAATCGGAAGGCCACGGTGGCTCCATCGCATTGTGCTTCGCGGGGTGCAAGACGCGAGTTGGCAAATGTCCGCTGCTGCCGGTTATCCGCAGACTACACAGACCAGTCCAGCATGCGTTGCAGCGGCGCGCGAGCACCCTCGCGCAGGTCCTCGGGCATGGTCAGCTCGGGCGTGCGCTCCTTCATGCACCGCCAGAGTTTCTCCAGCGTGTTCAGCCGCATGTACGGGCACTCGTTGCATGCGCAGCCGTTGTCCGGCGGAGCGGGGATGAACGTCTTGTCCGGCGCGGCCCGCTTCATCTGGTGGATGATGCCCGCCTCCGTCACCACGATGAACTGCTGCTTCGGGCTACGCACCGCGTAATCCAGAATCGCCTTGGTGGAGCCGATGAAGTCCGCGTGGCGCAGCACCGCCTGCTCACACTCGGGGTGGGCCACCACTTCCGCCTCCGGGTACTCCACCTTCAGCTGCACCAGTTTCTTCTCGCTGAAGATTTCGTGGACGATGCAGCTGCCCGGCCACAGCACCATGTCGCGGCCCGTCTGTTTCATCACGTAGCGGCCCAGGTGCTGGTCCGGCGCGAAGAGAATCTGCCGGTCCTTCGGCACCTGGTTCACGATTTTCACCGCGTTGGACGACGTGCAGATGACGTCGCTCATGGCCTTCACCGCGGCGGAGCTGTTGACGTAGCTCACCACGAAGGCGTTCGGGTGTTTGTCCTTGAACGCCTTGAAGGCCCCTGGCGGGCACCGGTCCGACAGCGAACAGCCGGCCTTGAGGTCCGGCAACAGCACCTGCCGGGACGGATTGAGAATCTTCGCCGTCTCCGCCATGAAATGAACGCCACAGAAGACGATGACGTCTGCCTTCGTGCGCGCCGCGGCTTGCGCCAGCGCCAGGCTGTCGCCCACGAAGTCCGCGAGGTCCTGAACTTCGCTCTCCTGGTAATAGTGCGCCAGGATGACTGCGTTCATGGAACGCTTGAACTCCTGGATTTCCTTCGCGTAGTCGACTTCGGCGCTCATGGCACCTCCCGAGTCCCACATTTAACCGGGACTGGAAGTGCCGGCCAGGGTGCGGTTTGCCCCACTTTGCTGATGCCCGGGCGGCCACGAATCAAGCGGGCGGCCCTTTTCCAACATCCGCCCTGTCCTCATGCTGGGGCACTCCCTTCCCCATGAGGTCCGGTAAGATGGCGAGCCGGGCCGGACGCCGCGCATGCGGTTCGGCCATTGCATCTGGGAACTTCGAACCACGGGGGAATGTGAGGGGTCGCCGTCGGAAGGTCCGGCGGGGCGGTGGAGGCTGGCGGTCACATTCCGACCCGTGAAGTGGTTCATCCGGGGGCAGGCGGCTCTGACCCGGTGGAGGAGGACATATGACCGTGACGACGCGCGCAGTGCTGGTCGTGCATCCGGAGGCGGAGCGTCGCGGACGGCTCCGCGCCTTGCTGGATGGCTACGAAGTGCTCGAGGCCTCCAACCGGCAGGAGGCGGTCGAATTCCTCTCGAAATCCGCTCCCGCGCTGGTGTTGACGCATCCGGACATATTTCCCCGGTTGTTGAAGGACTTGGAGCGCTACACCCCGCGCTCCATCCGCGCGGTACTCTGCCCCAGGGACAATGCGCAGGCCCACCACAGCCTGGTGGACGTGGCCGCCGCGGGGCACATGTTCTTCACGCTGGAGGATGACCCCAGCCCGGCGCTGCGCCGCGCCGTCCAGGAATTGCTGGAGCTGCGCGAGTCCGAGCGCCGCGAGCCGCACGGCGTCCTGGAGGCCTGCTTCACGGCGGATGGCACGGCGTTCCGCGCGCGGCTTCTCGATGTGGCCACGGGAGGACTGGGCCTGCGCCTGGAGTCCAGCGTGCGCATCGAGCGGCTCACGCCGGGCACGGAGCTGGAAGGGCTCCAGGTGCTGCGCGGCGACACGCTGGTGCTGCGCGCCGGCCACGCCACGGTGCGCATGGTGCGCCCGCTGCGCGCGCACGAAGGCCAGGGCTTCCACCTGGGCGTGTCGCTGGAGCGTCCCGTGGAGCACGCGCGCTCTTCCGCCGCGCCGCTGCTCAACGACTCGGTGCGCATCCGCGGCCTGCTGCGCCGCGCCGTGCGCGCGGGGGTGGGCTTCGGGCTGCGCACGCACGAAGGCAACCGGTTGGTGGACTTCTCCCGCGCGGAGGTGCTGCCGGAGGAGTCCCGCCTGGTGCTGCGCGAGCAGTCGCAGCCGGGCACGCTCTTCCATCCAGGAGACGTGGTGCGGCTGTGCCTGGACTTCGGCGGCGTGTGCCATGTGGGCACCACGGCGGTGCTGGCCTCGGAGCCCAACCAGGTGGAGGTGGCCCTGCCGCGCACGCTGAGCCTGCACCACCGCCGCAACAGCCTGCGCTTCCGCTCCTCCGTAGAGCGGCCCTTCGCGGTGTCCTTCAATTCGCCCCTGACGGGGGAGGCCATCGTCCGCCCGCTGTTGGACCTGCACACCGGCGGCTTCGCCTTTCCCTTCGACGCGGGCCGGGAGGCCTTCCCGCCGGGGTTGGTGCTGGACGACGTGATGTTGCAGCTGCCGGACGGCACGCGCTCGCGCTGCCGCGCCCAGGTGCAGGACACCGGGCAGCTCACGGTGACGGAGGAGGGCGCCAGCATGAGCCGCCCGCGCCGCTGCGGCCTGCGCATCCTGGAGCTGGCGCCGGAGGCCCGCGCCGCCATCCTGGATGCCTTCATCAAGGCGCGGTGTCCCGATGCGCGTGATGCGTCCGAGCTGCCCTTCTCCGACGTGTGGGACTTGTTCCGCTCCGCGGACGTCCGCTTTCCCGACTACCCCTTCCACGAGACGGCGACGCCCGAGCCGCTGGTGGACGCGCACCAGCGGCTGGGCAACGGCATCCACGGCCTGTCCAAGGCCATCGTCTATCAGCGCGAGGGCCGGCTCTACGGCCACATCTCCGGGCTGCGCATCTACTCGCGCACCTGGCTGTCGCAGCACCTGGTGGTGCGGCCGGGGTACCACCGGCACGAATCCATCTCCCAGGAGCTGGTGGCGCTCGCGGCCGACTACGCGGAGAGCCTGGACGACGTGGAATACCTGCGCGCGCTGTGGCGCTGCCGCAACCGGTGGACGTCGCGAATCTACGGCGCCATCGCCAGCCGGTTGGAGCGCCCGGGACTGAGCTGCCTGCATGCCTTCACGCCGTGCCGGCTCCCCGTGGACGCCGCGTTGCCGCCGCCTCGGAGCGATTTACGCGTGCGCCCCGCGGAGACGGCCGATTTGCGCTGGCTGGAGCAGCACCTGCGGGAGACGCAGGACGTGGTGCGGCTGCGCAGCTCGGACCTGGTGGAGGGCGAGATGACCATGGGGACGCTGGGCGGGCGCTACTCGGACGCGCGGCTGCGGCGCTCGCGCAGCATCGCCCTGGTGGAGGGCAAGGACGGGCCCCAGGGGTTCGTCCTCATGGAGGACTCGTCGCCCGGTCTCTTCTGGGCGGAGTGGTACAACGCCTTCTCGCTCGTCATGGTGGAGCCGGATGCGCGGGAAGCGGATGCCGTGCGTCAGGCGCTGGTGACACACGCGGTGGCGGACTCGGCCCGGCGCGGCCGCTCCACCGCGGAGTGCCTGGCCTCGGACGCGGACCTGCCCGCCCTGGAGACACTGGGTTTCCACAACCTGGGCAAGGTGATGGAGTTCACGGCCCACCGCCGGCTCGTGCGTGACTGGAATGCCTACCTGCTCGCCGTCTTCGAGCGGCTGGCGGCCCATGGCCGGGGTGGTAGCCGGGTGGATGACAAGGACATCGCGGCATGACCTACCTGATGGAGTCGGCCCAGGAGGTGCACCGCCTGCAAGCGCAGGCGAGCGCCACCTCCTACGCGGACCGGCTGAGGCTCACCGGGCTGAGGCCCGGGGACGCCGCACTGGATGTGGGTTGTGGTCCCGGCGTCATCACCTCGGAGATGCTGGACGTGGTGGGGCCGCACGGCTGCGTGGTGGGCATCGAGCCGCAGGCCGAACACCTGGCGGCGGCCCGGGGGCTGCTGGCGGGCAGGCCCAATGTGGAGCTGCGTCAGGGCGCGCTGCCGGAGACACATCTGCCCGCCGACCACTTCGACTACGTCTGGTGCCAGTACGTCTTCGAGTACCTGGGAGAGCCGGGCCCCGCGCTGGCGGAGCTGGTGCGCGTGGTCCGTCCCGGTGGGCGCGTGGTGGTGGCGGACATCGACGGGGTGGGGCTGTGGAACTGGCCCTTTCCGGAGGATCTCCAGGAGGAGAGCCAGAAGCTGCTCGCCGCCCTGCGCGCGGCGCGCTTCGACCTGCACGCGGGCCGCAAGCTGTTCCACCTGTTCCGCAAGGCGGGGTTGGTGGACGTGCGCGTGCACATCTCCCCGTTCTACGTGGCGGCGGGCGCGGTGGACGCGCGGCTCCGCGAGGACTGGGTCATCCGCTTCCGGACGCTGCGCCCGCTCGCCGAGCCCTTCTTCGGGGGCTCCGGCCCCTATGACGCTTTCTGTGAACGCTTCCTCGCACTCCTGGACGACGCCGACACCCTCAAATATGCGATGGTGTTGACGACCGAAGGAGTGAAGCGTTGACCGTCCCCGCGGAACTGGCCTCCGCACCGTCAGCCCCCGACACACCCGAGCTGAGTGTCCGGATGCTGCGCAGCGTGATGTTGTACTACGAGCGGACCTACGGCCGGGACCGGCTGGTGCGGGTGTGGCAGCGCGAGGCGCTGCCGCTGACGTTGGCGTACGTGGAGACGCTCACCAACTTCGTCTCCGTGGGGTTCACCGAGCGGCTCTTCGACGTGCTCGACAAGGACTCCGGTGATCCGGACTTCATGACGAAGGCGGGGCGCAGCATCGCCAGTCCGGAGGCGGTGGGCTTCCTCTATTACATGATGAAGGCGCTGGCCACGCCGCGCAGCGTCTACGAGCGAGCGCTGGAGCTGGACCACACGTACAACCGCGTGGGCGGCTTCCACATCGACACGCTCACCGACTCGCGGGTGCAGGTGCGCTACGTCAGCCGCATCCGCGAAAGAGATCGCAACTTCTGCCGCGCGCGCCAGGGCAACCTGTCCGCGTTCCCCGCCATCTGGAACCTGCCCCTGGCGGAGGTGAAGGAGCTGCGCTGCCAGGTGGATGGGGCGGACTGCTGCGAGTACGACATCCGCTGGCAGAGCCTGCCGCCCCTGGCGTGGCGCTACATCGTGGGCGGCATGGCGGGCATGGTGGCCGGCCTGCTGTCGGGCACGTTGAACCTGGCGCCCCCCATCTTCGCGGTCAGCTCCCTGGGCATGGTGGGCGTGGCGGCGGGGGCATGGCTGGACACGCGCGCGGCCCTGTTGCGCAAGGACGAGAAGCTGTCGGAGCAGCACCAGGGCCTGCAGACGTCCCTGGAGGACCTGCAGCGGCGCAACGAGGAGATTTTCGCCGCCAACAAGGCGCTCGAGGACCGCGTGGCCGAGCGGACGCAGGAGCTGTCCGAGGCCAATACGAAGTTGGAGGCGTCGCTCACGCGGCAGCAGGAGCTGGACCGGCTCAAGAGCGAGTTCTTCGACAACGTCAGCCACGAGCTGCGCACGCCGCTCACGCTCATCCTGCTGACGCTGGAGGCGCTGGCGAAGCAGGCGGAGTCGCTGCCAGCGGAAGTACCTCCGCTGGTGACGAACATGGAGCGCAGCGCGCAGCGCCTGCTGCGGCTCATCAACAACCTGCTGGACCTGGCGCAACTGGAGTCGGGCAAGGCGCGCCTGCGCTACCAGCCGCTGGAGCTGTTCGGCTTCCTGAGCACGGTGGTGCCGCCGTTCCACACCATGGCGGAGCGGCAGGGCGTGACGCTGCGGCTGGAGGGCGGCACGGTGACGCCCGTCCACGTGGACCACGAGCGCATCGACATCGTCTTCCAGAACCTGCTCGGCAACGCGCTGAAGTTCACCCAGAAGGGTGGGGTGACGGTGCGCGTGCGCGAGGACGACTTGGAGGTGCACGTCGAGGTGGAGGACTCCGGCCAGGGCATCGCCCCGCAGGACATCCCCGTCATCTTCGACCGCTTCTCCCAGGCGGATAACAGCGGCACCCGGCGCTTTGGTGGCTCGGGCATCGGTCTGGCGCTGGTGAAGGAGACGCTGGAACTGCACGCCGGCGGCATCTCCGTGACGAGCGAGCTGGGGCAGGGCTCCGTCTTCCACGTGCGGCTGCCCAAGGGCTCCGCGCACATCCGCGAGGACTTGCGCGAGCGGCGTCAGGCCGTCATGCCCGTGCGCCGCGAGCGCCGAATCTCCGGGGCCTTCCCCTCGCTGGAGCCGACGGGGGCGGATGTCCTGGGCGCGGCGCCTCCTCCGGCCAGGGACCACGCGGGGCCTGGGCCCGAGGCGCCCCGCATCATGGTGGTGGAGGACGACCCGGAGATTCGGAGCTTCCTCGCCCGGCTGCTGGCCCAGCACTACCGGGTGCTGGAGGCCATCAACGGCGACGACGGGCGGCAGCGCGCGCTGCGCGAGCGGCCGGACCTCATCCTGTCGGACGTGATGATGCCCGTCATGTCCGGCCTGCAGATGCTGACCGCCCTGCGCAATGACCCGCAGACGGTGGACATCCCCGTCATCCTCCTCACCGCGCGCCAGGAGGTGGCGGCCAAGGTGGAGGGCCTGGGCACAGGGGCCAATGACTACCTGGGCAAGCCCTTCAGCCCGAACGAGCTGCTGGCGCGCATCGAAACCCAGCTGCGCCTGCGCGAGGCGGCCGTGCGCGCCGCGGAGAACGAGCGGCTGGCGGCCATCGGCCTGCTCACGTCCGGCTTCGCGCATGAGGTGCGCAACCCGCTCAACGGGCTGATGAACGCGCTGCTGCCGCTCAAGGACATGCTGACGGGTGGCACCGCCGACGTGGAGCTGAGCAAGGCCATGCTGGAGGTGGTGGAGGAGTGTGGCCAGCGCATCCGCCACCTGGCCGAATCCCTGCTCTCCTTCACGCGCACCAGCGAGTCCCCGGTGGTGCTGTCCCTGGACTCGTCGCTGGACTCCACCCTGAGCGTGCTGGCGTGGAAGGTGCCGCCGGGCGTCAAGGTGGAGCGCGCGTACCACTGCGGCGAGCCCATCCGGGGCAACCCAGGCGCCCTGAACCAGGTGTGGCTCAACCTCCTGGACAACGCCCTGCGCGCGGTGGGCGACAAGGGGCGCGTGCGCATCTCCACGGCCAACACGGCGGAGGAGGCCATCGTCACCATCGGTGATGACGGGGTGGGCATCCGCCCGGAGGACATGGAGCGGCTCTTCCAGCCCTTCTTCTCCACCCGCGCGGCGGGCGAGGGGACGGGGTTGGGGTTGGCGCTCAGCCGCCGCATCATCATCCAGCACGGAGGGAGCATCGCCCTGAGCAGTGTTCCGGGAGAGGGCACGCAGGTGGAGGTCCGCCTGCCGCTGCGCCCCGTGGCGCCTCGTGTCACGGGAGGCATGCCCGACCTCGCGTCCGAGCCGCGCGTCGGCCGCCTGGGCTGACGCAGGACGCAAAGGCCCCGCCCGAGCCCACGGCGCCCGGGCGGCGGAGAAGGGGAATTCCCTATCCGCTCAGGTGTCCTCCTGGGCACGGCCCGCGTGTCTGCTACAGTCACGCCACTTTTTCGTCGCACCTCTCCTTTTTCAAGGAAACGACCTGCATGCAAGGCACCGTAGCCGCGGGTGATGCCCGCAAGGGGCACCCGCGAGGGCTGTATCTCCTGTTCTTCACTGAGATGTGGGAGCGCATGTCGTATTACGGCATGCGTGGCCTGCTCGTGCTCTTCCTCACGAGCAAGGTCAACGGAGGATTTGGCTGGTCCACCGCGGACGCACTCAGCCTCTACGGCACCTATACGGGCCTGGTGTACCTGACGCCCATCGCCGGCGGCTTCATCGCGGACCGCTACATGGGGCAGCGCCGGGCGGTGGTGCTCGGCGGCGTGTTGATGATGATAGGCCACCTCATCCTGGCCTTGCCCAGCGTGACGATGTTCTACGCGGGCCTGGGATTCCTCATCATCGGCAACGGCTTCTTCAAGCCGAACATCTCCACCATGGTGGGCGGGCTGTACGCGCCCGGTGACGGCCGCCGTGACAGCGCCTTCACCATCTTCTACATGGGCATCAACCTGGGCGCGGTGCTCGGCAACTTCATCTGCGGCACGCTGGGTGAGCGCGTGGGCTGGCACTGGGGCTTCGGCGCCGCCGGCGTGGGCATGCTCCTGGGCCTGATCGCCTTCGTGTCGCTGCAGAGCAAGCTGCTGGGGAAGGTGGGCCTGGTGCCGGAGCGGATGGTGGCCGCCGCCGAGGCGAAGCCGGGCACCCCGGAGAAGTCGGGCTTCAGCCGCGATGAGTTCGACCGCATCCTCGTCATCTTCATCATGGCGCTGTTCGTCGTCGCCTTCTGGACGGGGTTCGAGCAGGCCGGCGGTTTGATGAACCTCTACACGAACGCGAAGGTGGACCGCGGCATCCTGGGTTGGGAAGTGCCGACGACCTGGTTCCAGAACTTCAACTCCATCTTCATCGTCACGCTGGCGCCGATTTTCGCCGGCCTGTGGAGCTGGCTGGCCGCGCGCGGCAAGGACCCGAGCATCCCGGTGAAGATGAGCATGGGCCTGCTGTTCCTCTCCGCCGGCTTCCTCTTCATGCTGGGCGCCTCCAGCGAGAGCGCCTCGACGGGCAAGGCGGCGGCGTGGTGGGTGGTGATGGCCTACCTGCTGCACACCATGGGTGAGCTGTGCCTGTCGCCCGTGGGCCTGTCCATGGTGACCAAGGTGGCGCCGGCGCGCATCGTCTCCGCGATGATGGGCGTGTGGTTCCTCGCGAACGCGGCGGCCAACAAGCTGGCCGGTGTCTTCGGTGGCTACTCGGAGAAGCTGGGCGAGTTCAGCGTATTCCTCTACATCTCCGTGGGAACGGGCATCGCTGGCGTGCTGCTGCTCGTCGTGTCGCCCATCCTCAAGCGGATGATGCACGGCACGGACGAGGTGAAGCCCTCCGCGCCCACCTCCGAGCAGCAGGGCGGCTCGGTGGCGGCGGCCTGAGCGGTCGCGGACTCCTCCTGATTGAAGTCCAGACGCCGGCGTCCCGATGGGGCGCCGGCGTTTCTGTTCGCGGAGCTGGCGGCCTCGCGCCGGTCCGATGCCGAAACGCGCCCGGGGGGCTGCTCCGGCGTTTCCGTTCGCGCCGCTGTCCGCGCCACGCCTGAAACACAAACGCCGGCGCACCTCAGGGGTGCACCGGCGTCCACTGCTGCGGGCTGACCGCCTGGCTACGCGGACTTCGCCGAGCCGGGCGTCACACCGGCGGCGGTGCGCTCCTCGGTGGGGACGGGCGCGGACGTCTGGTAGTAGTCGCGCACCACGTAGCGGCGGGCCACCAGGGCCATACCCACTGCGGCCACCAGGGCGAAGCCGGCGTAGAAGAAGAACTGCCCGGAGCCCGTGAAGACGTTGAGCTTCGCGGTGATGGCCACCGCCACGTTGGCCAGCGTGTTCGTCACCAGCCACACGCTCTGGATGGTGCCCTTCATCTCACGCGGGGCCTGCGTGTACGCGAACTCCAGGCCCGTGGTGGACATCAGGATTTCGCCCAGCGTCAGCACGATGTACGGGAGAATCTGCCACGCGATGTTCAGCGTCGTGCCGCCCTCCATCGTCACCTGGAAGATGCCGGCGATGATGAACGACAGCGCGCCAATCACCAGGCCCAGCGGCATGCGCCGCAGCGGCGTCAGCTCCCAGCCGAAGCGCTGGAAGGCCGGGTAGACGACGGCCGTCAGGAAGGGGATGAGCAGCATCACCAGCAGCGGATTGACGAACTGCATCTGGCTGGCTTGGAAGGTGAACGGCCCCACCTGCGGGTCCATGGACCGGGCCTGCACCACCCACGTCGAAGCCTTCTGGTCGAAGAGCATCCAGAAGAAGGGCACGAAGGGGAGCAGCAGCGCGCTCACCTTGAACACCGCCTTCACGCCGTCCACGGCCTCCTCGGGGTGCTTCCGCTTCGCGCCGTCCAGCCAGCCGCCGCCCTGGCCGCGGTTGCGCAGCGCGCTGGCCACCACCTTGAAGAAGCTGTGCGGATTGGCGCCCGTCGCCGGCACCCGGACGTACTTGTGACGGCCCGCCCAGAAGATGAACGTCGCGATGAACATCAGCACCCCGGGGATGCCGAAGGCCACCGACGGCCCGAAGTGCTTGAGCAGCAGGGGGATGAACAGCGACGCGAAGAACGAGCCGAAGTTGATGGTCCAGTAGAAGATGGCGAAGACCTTCTTCACCAGGTGGCTGTTGGACTCGTTGAACTGGTCCCCCACCATTGCCGCCACGCAGGGCTTGATGCCGCCACTGCCAATGGCGATGAGCGCCAGGCCCGTGAAGAACCCCGTGACGCTGTTCTCGAAGACGGCGAGGCACGCGTGGCCCAGGCAGTACACCAGGCTCAGCCCCAGGATGATGCGGTACTTCCCGAAGAACCGGTCCGCCAGGTAGCCGCCGATGAGCGGGAAGAAGTACACGCCCGCCATGAACGTGTGCATCAGGCTCTTGGCTTCGGCCTCGCGCAGCGCGTTGTCCGGTATCTGCGTGCGCAGCAGGTAGTCGATGAGGAACACCGTGAGGATGTTCCGCATCCCGTAGAAGCTGAAGCGCTCACACGCCTCGTTGCCGATGATGAAGGGGATTTGCGGCGGGAACTTGCTGCTCTGCGCGGCGGTTGCCTGGGCCATACGACGGGGTGCTCCCTCGTGACGAAAGGTGGGGGCTCCTAGATTCTGAGAAGCCGCACCCTACCCAACGCGCCGCCGGGACTCCACCGAACGGAAGGGCCCCGCCGCGCCACCCGGCGCTTCCCTGGCCGCACCCATGCCGGAAATCTCCGGTAAGACTACCTGCGTCATTCCGGTGGGCGTGCGTGTTTGTTAATACAACTCAAGTTGCCTGGCTGGGTTTGACAGGCATTGGAATATCCCTATCATTTCCCATGATGTCTTTCCTCCAAGGTGGTGCGAGGGGGTGGGGGTGAATGAAGGCACCCCCGTCCCCCCGCTCCATTTTCCCAGGAGGCATTGCGCGGTGCGCCGTCAGCCCCGCGCGCCCTTCTTCACGGGCACCGGGTCGTCCACACGCACGCCCACGCGGGCCCGGCGGGCCTTGGTGAGCACGTGGCCCAGGTAGCGGCCGGTGTGGCTGCCTTCGACCTCGGCGACCTGCTCGGGCGTGCCAGCGGCCAGAATCCTGCCGCCGCCCGCGCCGCCCTCGGGGCCCAGGTCGATGAGCCAGTCCGCGCTCTTGATGACGTCCAGGTTGTGCTCGATGACGAGCACGCTGTTGCCCGCCTCCACCAGCCGGTTGAGCACGGACAGCAGCTTGCGGATGTCCTCGAAGTGCAGGCCGGTGGTGGGCTCGTCGAGGATGTAGAGGGTGCGCCCGGTGGCCACGCGCGCCAGCTCGCGGGCCAGCTTGATGCGCTGGGCCTCGCCGCCGGACAGGGTGGGGGAGGGCTGCCCCAGGCGGATGTAGCCCAGACCGACGTCATGGAGCGTCTGCAGCACGCGCATGATGTCGCGGTGAGCGCCGAAGTGCTCCATCGCCTCGCGCACGCTCATATCGAGCACCTCGGCGATGTTCTTCCCCTTGTAGCGCACGCGCAGGGTGGCCTCGTTGAAGCGCTTGCCGGCGCACACCTCGCAGGGCACGTAGACGTCCGCCAGGAAGTGCATCTCCACCAGCTTCACGCCGTCGCCTTCGCACGCCTCGCAGCGGCCGCCCTTGATGTTGAAGCTGAATCGGCCCGGCCCGTAGCCGAACGCGCGCGCCTCCGGCGTCATCGCGAACACCTCGCGGATGTTGTCGAAGAGCTTGGTGTACGTGGCCGGGTTGCTGCGCGGCGTGCGGCCGATGGGGCGCTGGTCGATGTCGATGACCTTGTCCAGGTGCTCCATGCCCAGCACGGCCTTGTGCTTGCCCGGGGATTCACGGCTCTCGTAGAGGTGCCGCGCCAGGGCCGGGAAGAGAATCTCGTTGATGAGCGTGGACTTGCCCGCGCCGGACACGCCGGTAATCGCGCTGAAGACGCCCAGCGGAATCTCCGCGTCCACGTTCTTCAGGTTGTTCTCCTGTGCCCCCTGGATGACCAGCTTGCGCTTCGGGTCCGGCTTGCGGCGCTCCTGCGGAATCTCGATTTCCTGCCGCCCGGAGAGGTACGCGCCGGTGGAGCTGGCCTCGTTCGCCATGACCTGCTCCGGCGTGCCCTGGGCCACCACCTGGCCGCCCAGCTCGCCCGCGCCCGGACCGAAGTCCACCAGCCAGTCCGCCTCCTCCATCGTCTCCTCGTCGTGCTCCACGACGATGACGGAGTTGCCCAAGTCCCGCAGGCGCTTGAGCGTCAGCAGCAGCTTGCCGTTGTCGCGCTGGTGCAGGCCGATGGAGGGCTCATCCAGGATGTAGATGACGCCCGTCAGCTCACTGCCCATCTGCGACGCCAGCCGGATGCGCTGGCTCTCACCGCCTGACAGCGTGGACGCGGTGCGGTCCAGCATCAGGTAGCCCAGGCCCACGTCCACCAGGAAGGACAGGCGGCTGCGAATCTCCTTCAGCAGCTCGGTGGCGATCTTCCGCTCGTGCGCGGACAGGGCCATGTCGCCCAGGAAGCCCAGCGAGTCGGAGATGGTCAGCCGGCTCAGCTCGACGATGCTGCGCCCGTGCACCTTCACCGCGCGGCTCTCCGGCTTCAGGCGCTCGCCCTTGCAGGACGGGCAGGGCTTGTCGCTGAAGTATTTCTGGAGCTCGGTGCGGCGCGCCTCGGAGGTGGTCGTCTTGAAGTTGCGCATCATGCGCTCGACCAGGCCCTCCCATTCCATCTTGTACTTGCCGCCCTCGCCCCACGCGACGGTGAAGGACTTGCCATTGGCGCCGTACATCAGCGTGTCCTTCTCGCGCTTGGTCAGCTTCGCGTAGGGCACGTCCAGATCAATCTTGAAGGCCTTGGCCAGGCTCTCCACGAAGTCGGCTGTCCAGCCCTCGCCGCGGTTCATGCTGCCGGCCCACGGTTCGATGGCGCCATCGCGGATGCTGCGTGACGTGTCCGGGACGATGAGGTCCGGGTCCATCTCCGGCTTGGTGCCCAGACCGTTGCAGTCCGTGCACATCCCCAGGGGGTTGTTGAAGGAGAAGGACGCGGGCGTCAAATCACCAAAGGACAGGCCACACTTGGAGCAGGCATTGAGCTCGGACATCACCCGGTCGGAGGCGAGCGTGCCCTTCTCGTCGGTGATGATGAGCGTGCCCTTGCCTTCTCGCAGCGCCGTCTCCACGGAGTCGGTGAGGCGCGTCTTCACGTCCGGCTTGAGCACCACGCGGTCGATGACGAGCGCGATGTCGTGCTTGGACTTCTTGTCCAACTCGATGCGCTCCTCCAGGCTCTTGAGCGCGCCGTCGATGCGGGCACGGGAGAAGCCGCGCTTCTGGGCCTCGGCGAGCAGGTCCTTGTGCTCGCCCTTGCGGTTCGTCACCAGCGGCGCCAGCACCTGGAGCTTGGTGCCCGCGGGGGCCTTGAGGATTTCATCGACAATCTGCTGCGCGCTCTGCTTGCCCACCTTCACGCCACAGTTGGGGCAGTGCTGCACCCCGATGGAGGCATAAAGTACGCGCAGATAGTCGTGCACTTCCGTGACGGTGCCCACCGTGGAGCGGGGGTTGTTGCTGGCCGCCTTCTGCTCGATGGAGATGGTGGGCGACAGGCCGCGAATGGTGTCGTACTTCGGCTTCTCCATCTGCCCCAGGAACTGCCGGGCATAGGCGGAGAGGCTCTCCACGTAGCGGCGCTGGCCTTCCGCGTAGAGGGTGTCGAAGGCGAGCGAGCTCTTGCCCGAACCAGACACGCCGGTGAAGACGACGAGCTTTTTCTTGGGAATGTCCAAGGAGACGTTCTTGAGGTTGTGCTCCTTGGCGCCTCTGAGGGAAATGACGTCGGGCTCGGACATGGGCGGGCGATCTACCACTGAATATGTGTTCCGGTAGGGGGAAACACGTTGGAACCGCTCTGGATGCTGGGGAACGTCCTGGGTTGCGCCCCGCATCCCACATCTGGCGACCCTTCAGGCGGGGAGGCGTCCCTGAAATCTTCGAGCCCCTTCCAGGCCACTCAGAGGGGGCGAAGTCGCGACGCCTGGCCGCCTGCCCCACCCGGACGGAGGATTCGTCTGTGTGACACCTGGGGTTCCTGAAGGAATTTCAGAAGTGTCCTGCGAAAGGACACCCGCATTTCCCGGGCGGGCTCTGGCGTTTCCCTGCGAGGCCAGGGGGTTGCCGCGTGGGAGCGCCCCTCGCCTCTCTGTGGGTGGACCGGGCACCGGGGTTGCAAAGGGCCCCCCGCTGAGCCGTGAGGTGAACCAGGGTGTGTTCCTGGCGTCTCCCGGTGGGGCGGGGAGGACGTTATGCGCAGGGCGTTTGGGCTGGTGGCGTTGGTGGTGGTGATGGTGGCGGGAGGGGCGTGTGAACGGCCCGCCTCTCAAAAGGCAAAGAGCGCCTTCGTCGTCCGGCCAGAGACTGTGGACTTCGGTCCCGCGGCGCTGGGGCATACCAAGACGTTCAAGCTGCGAATCGCCAACGCGGGCCGGGCTTCCTATCGTGTGGAAGGCGCCGTCTCCAGCGTGCCCAACGTCGACATTCCCCCCTTCGAGCCCTTCATCCTGTCCGCGGGTGGCGAGCAGGACATCGAAATCCACTTCCTGCCGCGGGTAGAGGGCGAGATTCAGGGCGTGGTGGAAATCATCACCGACGCGGAGGTCGGCGGACGCGTGCCGGTGTCCGGCCGCGGCGTGAAGGCCTTCATCGAGGTGTCCTCGGAGGCGCTCGACTTCGGCAACGTGGCCATGGGCCTGGTGGAGATGCGCGAGGTGACGGTGCGCAACCCATCGGACGTGGACAGTCCGCTGACGCTGTCGGTGCAGGGCGCGGACGCCGACCAGTTCACCGCCGGGCAGGGCCTGCCCTCCTCGCTGGCTCCGGGCGAGCAGTTGGTGGTGCCTGTCGCCTACGCCCCGCACCGGCTGGGCGCGGCCGAGGCGGCGCTGCACGTGGCGGTGTGCGACGGGTGTGAGCCGGCGGTGGTGCCGCTGACGGGAACGGGCGTGGCGTCCAAGCTGGAGGTGACGCCGCTGCGCGTGGACTTCGGGCGCGTGGCGCTGGGGGCCACGGCGGAGCAGGTCATCACCGTGCGCAACCAGGGCACGCAGCCGTTGAGCTTCTCGGGCTCGCAGCTCGTGGACAGCTCGGAGGGCGTCTTCCGCATCACCAGTGAGCCGGTGGTGGCCAACGGGCAGTTGGCACCGGGCGCGGCGGTGGAGCTGCGCGTGGCCTTCACGCCTGCGGCGGTGGGCAAGGTGCGTGACGGGCGGGTGGAGATTGGCGTGCGCGAGCAGGGCTCCAGCGCGCCGGGCCCCAAGGTGTCGCTGGTGGGAGAGGGCGGCGGCTCGTGCGTGACGGTGCTGCCCCGGCGGCTGGCTTTCGGCACGGTGGCGGAGGGCATGACGGCGACGCGCGACGTCACCGTCTACAACCGTTGCCGTGCGGACGTGAGCGTCACCGACCTCCAACTCGACACGCAGCAGGGCGGCTACTTCACCCTGGCCCAGGCGCCCGCCAGCGTGATGGTGCCCGCGGGGCAGAATGCCCGGGTGAGCGTCACCTTCCGGCCCAAGGCGGGGAACACGGACGCCAGCCAGGGACAGCTCTCCGTCACGGTGCGTGACAGCGGCTCCGCGACCACGGAGGCGGTGGCGCTGGAGGGGCGGAGTCGGGTGTTCGCGCCGTGCCAGTACGTGCTGCCCCAGCAGCTGGACTTCGGCAAGGTGCCGGTGGGCGCGGAGGTGGCGCTGGGGGTGACGCTGCGGAACACGGGCACGGAGGCCTGCTACCTGGCGTCGATGCAGCTCGCCCAGGGTTCGGACGGGGTGTTCTCCGCGTCTCCCATGCGCAACGGCGTGCTGGAGCCGGGCGCGAAGGCGACGCTGGTGGTCCGCTTCAAACCGTCCGAGGAAGGTGGCTTCTCGGGGCTGGCCGAGGCCTGGGTGAACAGCCCCACGCAGGGACACCCGCTGGTGGAGCTGCAGGGCGAGGGCGTCGTGGGATGCTTCGCGGTGCAGCCCACCACGGTGGACTTCGGCGTCACCAAGCTGACGTGCGGCCCGCGCACGCGGGAGCTGGTGGCCGTGAACTCGTGCGTCGGGCCCATCCAGGTGAGCCAGGTGGCGTTCGACGCGGACGCGGGCGAGTTCGCCGTGGATGGTGGCGGCAACGCCCCGTGGACGCTGGCGAGCCAGAGCACGCGCGCGCTGACGGCGACGTATGCCCCGGTGGATGATGGCGCTGACACCGCGGCGTTGCGTTTCACCCTGGCGGATGGCTCCGTCTACACGGTGGGCATGGTGGGACAGGGCGTGACGAAGGCGGAGCAGACGGACCGCTTCTTCCAGGAGTCACAGGCGAAGGTGGACGTGCTCTTCGTGGTCGACAACTCGGGGTCGATGATGGAGGAGCAGCAGAGCCTGGGGCAGAACTTCGCGGCCTTCCTGAGCGCGGCGGACGGCGCCTCGGTGGACTACCGCATCGGCGTCACCACCACGGGCCTGGACCCGTCTCCAGGTGGCTGGTCTGAGTGCCCGGGCGGCTCGCAGGGCGGAGAGAATGGCCGCCTGTTCCCCGTGGACGGCACCCGGCCGCGAATCATCACTCCGGCGACGCCGGACGCCGCGGGCGTCTTCGCCAACAACACCCGCGTGGGTGTCTGCCATTGGAACGAGCAGGGACTGGAGGCCGCCTACCGCGCGCTGGCGGACCCGCTGCTCTACAACGAGGATGACCCGCGCACCGCGCAGCCCAACGACGGCAACGGAGGCTTCCTGCGCGAGGACGCCCGTCTGGCCATCATCTTCGTGTCGGACGAGGAGGACTTCAGCGTGCAGCCGGTGTCCTTCTACGAGACGTACCTGCTGGCGCTGAAGGGCAATGACCGCTCGAAGCTGAGCGTCAATGCCATCGTCGGGCCGTCGGACCTGGCCAGGTGCCCCACGTCCAGCAGCTCGGGCAGCCGCTACATCCAACTGGCGGAGGCCACGGGCGGCGTGGTGGACAGCATCTGCACGCCGAACTGGGCCAGCTCGTTGGAGAAGCTGTCCGACAGCACGTTTGGCGCGAACCGCAAGTTCCCCCTGTCCGAGACGCCGGAAGATCCGGGCAGCATCGTCGTCGATGTGGACGGCGTCCGCGTGACGTCCGGCTGGGTGTACGACGCCCGCGAGAATGCCATCCTCTTCGACCGCCCCACGGCGCCCGAGGCGGGTTCGCTGGTAGAGGTGACGTACCCGCTGGGCTGCGGCTGAACGGGTGTGCGGAGCGTGATGCCGCCGGGCGTCTGTCCTCAGGACGAGGCGTCCGACGGCATCAGCGCGTTGATGGCCGCGTAGTCCATCCGTTTCTGACACAGGGGCTCGGAGCGCCCGTCCGCGAGGAAGGCCGTGGCCAGGGCCGCGGCTTCGCCCAGCAACGTCTGGGGAATGGAGGCGCCGCTGGAGAGTCTGCGGACCCCCACGCGCCGCAGTTCCTGGGCGTTGGGGAGACCGGGGCGGACCATGGCGTTGACGGGAAGGAGCGTGCCCGCAGTGATGGCTTGGAGGCCAGCCGCATCCACCAGTCCGGGCACGAAGAGTCCGTCCGCGCCGGCAGCGCGGTACTGCTCCGCTCGGGCCAGCGTCTCCTGCTGCCGCAGCGGCTCGGGGACCAGCCCTCGCAGATACACATCCGTCCGCACGTTGATGAAGAGCCGGACACCCAGGCGGGTGCTGACCTGCCTCACGCGGGCAATCTTCTCGCACAGCGCCGCGGGCGGGCTGCTTGCGTCCTCGATGTTGATGCCCACGGCACCCGCATCGATGAGGCGGCCAGCGGCGTCCCCCACCTGAGCCGCGTCGTTGGAGTAGCCGCCCTCGAAGTCGACCGTGAGGGGGACGCGGATGACACGGGTGATGGCGCTGACCGTGGCGAGCAGTCGGTCGAGAGGGAGTGCGTCCCCGTCCGGATACCCATGCGCCCAGGCGACGCCCGCGCTCGTGGTGGCAATGGCCTTCGCGCCCAGGCTTTCGATGAGCCGTGCGCTGCCCGCGTCCCAGGCATTGGCCAGGATGAGGAGGTCGGGGCCCTGGTGCAGGGCGTGGAACGTCTCTGCGCGGCGGGTGCTGTCGGTGGTCATGAATGGACTCCTGTGAAGGTGTGCCGGTCGGGAATCACATGAAGTGAAGGTCAGGCCACGGAGCACGATGCATGGCGGCGCTCGTGGTCGAGCAGCCACTGCTTGCGCTCCAGTCCACCGCCGTAGCCCGTCAGTGACGCGTTGGACCCCACCACCCGGTGGCAGGGGACCACCACGCCAATCGGGTTGGCGCCGTTGGCCATGCCCACGGCGCGCACGGCCTTGGGGCGGCCGATTCGCTGGGCCAGTTGGCCGTAGCTCGTGGTGGCGCCCGCGGGGATGTCACGCAGCGCGCGCCAGACTTCTCGCTGGAAGGGCGTACCCGCGGTGGCCACGGGCAGCGAGTCGATGACGCTGACGTCTCCGCGCAGATAGGTCTGCATCGTGGTCGTCCTGCCGAAGGGGTCGCTCGCGGGCTCGAGCACGTAGCCGTTCACGCCGTAATGGAGCCGCAGCAGCCGGAGCATCCGGGGCTCGTACTCCTCCCAGTCGACCGCGCGAAGGCTGCCCGCTTCGTCACAGACGACCAGCATCAAGCCGATGGGCGTGGGGGCGCGGTCCATGAGCAAACGCAGCGGCGGGGGCATCGTCATCTCTCTGTCGCGAGGGGGAGCGGGGAAGGTGGGGTGTGGGCCCGGGCCGGGCGGCATCCGCGGCCCAGAGGTGCTGCGCGGCATAGGCGCGCCAGGGGCTCCAGGCTTCGGAGCGACGAAGCGCTTCATCTGGAGGAGGCCGCACGCCATCCTCGCCCGTGAGTGCACGCAGCAGTGCGACATCCGCCGAAGGGAAGGCATCCGGTTCGCGCACGGCGCGCAGCGCGATGTACTGCGCCGTCCAATCTCCGATGCCGGGGATGCGCTTGAAGCGTTCGACGGTCTCCTCCAGCGTGGCGCGTGGCTGGAACAGCCTCGGGTCCGCTGCGGCCGCCGCGGCCAGGCTCGACAGGGTCCGGGCCCTGGCGGCCGGCATGCCGAGCGAGCTCAAGTCCTCCTGCGCCAGTCTTTCCGGCCGGGGAAAGGTGCGCATCAACCGGGCGTCTCCCGTCGATTCGACACGGGTGGGCTCGCCATACGCCGCGACCAGCCGCGCCCCGAGTCCGCGCGCCGCGGAGACCGTGACTTGCTGTCCCAACACGGCGCGGACCGCGAGCTCGAAGCCGTCCCAGCCTCCCGGTGCTCGCAGTCCTGGCCGCAGGGACACCAGCGGAGCGAGGTGCGGGTCGCGGCACAAGTGTTCCCGGATGACGTCCATGTCCGCGCCCACGTCGAAGACGCGCCGGACCTGTGCCACCACCGAGGGCAGGGCCTGAACCTGGGGGAGGCGGAGCGTCGCGAGCAACCCGTCGCGTCCAGGGGCTCGGAAGACTTCGACGGCGCCTTGACCGCCTGCGGTCGCCACGGTCCGCCGGTAGCGCCCGGCCTCGATGTGCTCCAATCCCGGTAGGGCCCGTGCCTCCAGATGCGCCAGCATCGCTTCCCAGTCATAGGGGGGCTGGTAGGGGATGAAGAGCGTGACACCCGCGGCGGCATCGCCCACCGGGGCTCGGCTCCGGCGGAGCGCGCTGGGAGGCCGTCCATACAGGGCGCGGAACACGTCGTTGAAGCGGCGGACGCTGCGGAACCCCGAGGCCAGTGCCACCTCGGCCATGGGCAGGGTCGTCTCATGCAGGAGCTGCCGGGCGAACAGCACGCGCCGCGTCTGGGCGACGGCCACGGGCGAGGCTCCCAGGTGCTGCTGGAACAACCGCCGCAGCTGCCGGTCGCCCACGCCCAGCCGGCCCGCGAGCTCCTCCACCCCGGCGCCGTCGTCATCCAGGCCGCCCTCGGCGATGAGCGCCAGGGCCCGAGCGACGGTGTTGGAGGTGCCCCGCCAGAAGGCGAGGTCCGGTGATGTCTCCGGGCGGCAGCGCAGGCAGGGTCGGTAGCCCGCCTCCTGGGCCCCGGCGGCGCTCGGATAGAAGGTGCAGTTCTCGAACCGGGGCGTCCGGGCCGGGCAGATGGGCCGGCAATAGATGCGCGTCGTCCGGACGGCGGTGAAGAACCGGCCGTCGAAGCGGGCATCTCGGGTCTGCATCGCGCGGTAGCACGCGCTGGCGTCCAGGCCGTTCATGGGGGGGCAAACTCCCATACCCGATTGCCGCTGTCTGGCCGCTTTCGGACCTCAATGGGCACGGATTGGACGGGGTGCGTCATCCGTCCCGCCCGGGGTTTGGCCGCCCGGAGAGGTTGCGTTCTGTCAGCCATTGGCGACATGAGATGATCTCGACTCGACAGGGCGGTACGGCGCGTGCAGCCTTTCAAGCAAGATGCCGGAACCCCTACTCGTCGCGGCCGTGGGCGACATCCATGGTCGCTTCCACCGTGTGGAGACGTGGCTGGACGCGCTGGAGCAGGCTCGAGGCCGCCGGGTGGACCTGGTGCTGGCGGTGGGCGACGTCGAAGCCTTCCGCCGCGCGGATGACCACCGGCGCAAGGCCGCCAAGCGAGCCATGCCCGCCGAGTTCGCGGAATACGCGGATGGGCTCCGGCAAGTGAAGCGGCCCCTGTACTTCATCGGGGGCAACAACGAGGACTTCGAGGCGCTGCACGACCTCCAGCAGGGCGGCAAGCTGGCGCCGAACGTGACGTACCTGGGCCGAGCCGGGGTTCGCGAACTGTGTGGACTGCGGGTGGCGTACCTGTCGGGCATCCACGCGCCGCGCTTCGTCGACCAGCCGCTGAAGCCACCCTCCACGCCGGACATGGTGAAGCAGGCCGGCTACTTCCGCACGCCAGAGGTCGAACAGGTGGCGGAGCTGCGCGACGTGGACCTGATGCTGGTCCACGAATGGCCGCGAGGCATCGTCCAGCGCGCGCGGGAGGAGAACCCGTCACCGCCAAGGCCGTTGCCCTCCTATTGGATTGGCAATCCCGTGACGCGGCGGCTCGTGGACACGGTGTTGCCGAAGTGGATGCTGTGCGGCCACTCGCACAAGGGCTTCGCGGTGACGCTGGAGGCCCCGGGACGTCCGGCCACCCGCATCGCCTGCCTGGACCAGGCGGCCAGGGCCCAGGAGTCCATCTTCTGGTTGGAGTACGAGGACCGTCAGGCCCTGCGCGCGGGCTGGGGCCTGTCGGGCGCCGTGTCGTGGACCGCCGGCCAGCGCTGGGACATGAACTCGCTGCCTCCGCTGGCCGCGGAGGGAGAGGGCGCCCCCGCGGAGTTCGGCCTGGGAGAAGCGATGCCGGCGCGGAACTAGAAGGTGCCGGAGATGCCCACCATCCGCGCGCTGGCCACGGGCGACATCTGGACCTGCCCTGACTGGATGTTCGGCGTAGCCTCGCCCTTCCGTCCATGAAGCAGCAGGGGCACGGCGACGCCGACCGCCGAGCCGAGCAATGCGCCGGTGGCCACGTCCGTGAGGTAGTGCTTGTCTGCGCCCATGCGCAGCAGGCCCACGGAGGTTGCCACGGGCAGGCCCACCGCCCAGATCCACGCCTGGTGCCTGTAGCCGCGCAGCGCGGCGACGGTGCCCGCGGACACCACCAGCGAGAAGGCGAGGTTGGTGTGCCCGCTGTAGAAGGACAGGTTGTTGTCGCTGGGGTGGTCGGTGAGGCCCTTCTGGTCCTCGGGCAGCACGTGGACGAAGGGGCGCTCGCGGCCGGCGATGAACTTCACCGTCTGGTTCGCCAGGGAGGCGAACACCGCGCTCTGGACGATGATGGTGGCGTCCTGGGCGAAGTAGCGAGTCGGAGCGCCCGAGCCATGGCCCATGGCGTACTGGATGCCGAGCACTCCCGCCGGTAGCGCGCCGAAGCCGATGATGTTGCTCCAGTTGTGGGCCCGTTTGCGGGCGGACGGCGTCGACCCGACGATGCCCCGTCCCCAGCGGTCCAGCCGGTTGAGGCGGTCCGTCCCATCTGGCGCGCGGTCGCACCAGCGGCACTGCGCCGGGGCCAGGTTGTCCTTGAAGAGCGTCTCACTGGAAATCCACAGCACGCCCGCCGCGCCGGTGATGACCCCATCCCGGGTCCAGTCGAAGCGGAGCTCATGGAGCCGCGGCTCGTCCGAGCCGCCTTGCGCGGCGGCGGGGGAGAAGGGGACGACAGCCAGCAGGACGGCAATGGCAAACGCTCGATAAGGGAGGCGCACGGCTGGCAGCATAGGGGCGCAATCCCTTCGGGTTCCAGCGAAGTCCCATGACTTCGTGCGTAGACTCGGCCCGCATGTCTTTGGAGGCGTGCCCCCTCATGCAATTGACTCCCGCGTCGGACCTGCCGCTGCGCGCCCTCTCCACGCTGTTTGCCCGCGCCTTCGAGGGGTATTTCGTCACCGTGCCGGATGCCCCCGGCCCGTTCGACGCACGCGTGCGCAGTGAGCACATCTCGCTGGAGGAAAGCCGCGTCGCGCGCGTGGACGGGGAGCCCGTGGGGCTCGTGTTGATGGCCCGCCGGGGACGGGAGAGCCGCGTGGCGGGAATGGGGGTGGTGCCCGCCTGGCGGAATCGCAAACTGGGCGGTGCCATGCTGCGTCCACTGTTGGAGGACGCGCGAGCGCGGGGCGACACCCGGATGCTGCTGGAGGTCATCGAGCAGAACGCGCCCGCGGTGACGCTCTACGAGCGGCTGGGCTTCCAGCGCGTTCGCCGGCTGGTGGGCTTCATGGGGACGCCCGAGCCCTTGGCGGGTGCCTCCGCGCTGGAGGAAGTGGACCCGTGGGAGTGCGCGCGGCTGCTGCCCGAGGGATTGCCCTGGCAACTGGCTCCCGCGACGGTCATGGGGTTGGCGCTGCCCGCGCGTGCGTTCCGGCTGGGCCCCGCGGTGGCGGTGGTGGCGGATGTGGCGGCGCCCACGCTGGTCGTCCGCTCCGTGGGGGTGGAGCCCTCGGCCCGGGGGCAGGGCGCTGGCCGCGGGCTCCTGGGTGCCCTGGCCGCGCGGTGGCCCGGGAAGGCGCTGGCCGTGAGCGCCGTCGTGCCGGAAGGCCCCCTGGCGCGCTTCTTCCTGGGCGCGGGATTGGGGCCGACTCCGCTCACACAACTCGAGTTGGAGCTGCCACTGGAGGCGCGCTCATGAGCCCCCGAGACTCGTTGTAAAACCGGGAGGCCCGGCGCGGATATCGATGGACTGGCCGGGAATACGCGGACAGCGGCCGGGCAGGCGCGGAAATGACCTGGGCGGCGGGCCTTGAATGGAGCATGAAAGTCACCCGCCCGGTCGTTCTAGAATCCGCCCCGCATGCCCTTCCGCTCTGGCCGCACCCTCCACGTGTTCCCCGACGCCGGCCGGCGTCAGGCCGCGTTGCGGGCCATGGGCGACGCCAGTGGGCTGAGCGTGGGCGCGCACCTGCTGACCTGGGACGAAATGCTGCAAGCGATGGGCGGCGCGCGGGAGCTCAACCGGCGTCCATGCCCGGCGGTGGCGGCGCGAGCGGTGGTGGCCTCCCTGGGATTGGAGCTGGGGCCTACGCCTTTCGGCGACTATGTGCGAGAGCCCGCCTTCGCGCGCGCCGCGCTGGACGTGGTGCTGGACCTGAAGGCCGGGCGCCTGTCCGCTCGTGAGCTTCAGGACGCGGTGGAAATCCTGCCGCAGGAGCGCAGGACCCGGATCCGCGTGATTGCGCGCCTGTACCACCTGTACGAACAGCGGATGGCGGAGCTCTGTCTCGCCGACCGCGAGGATGTGCTGCGCGGTGCACGCGAGGCACTGGGCCGAGGCGCGTGGCCCGTGGGGTTTGAGGGGCTGAGCACGCTCGTGCTGCACGGTGTGTACGACGTGCGGCCCTCGGGGTTGGAGCTGTTGCTCGCGTTGGCGGCGGCGTGTGAGTCCCGTCGGGTGACGTTGCGCGTGGAGACGCCGGTGGGTGGCTCGCCCGCGGCGGACGCGGCGCTGACGGCGCTGTTCCGCGCCTTCGAGAACCGCGGCGATTCCATGACGCACGTGGACCTCTTCAAGGCGGACGTCTCCTTCGAGGGCCGGCCTTTCATCGACCTGGGACGCCACCTCTTCTCGCCTCGGGCGCCGCGCGACGTGTTGAAGGACACGGTGCCGTCCCTGCGCGTGTGGAACGCGGCCACGGCCCGTGACGAGGCGCGTCTGTTGGCTCGGGACGTGCGGCGCCTGCTGGCCGAAGGCGTGGCGCCCGGTGACATCGCGGTGGCGTACCGCGAGCTGGGGCCCGAGGCCGGCTGGCTCGCGGAGTCGCTGGGGGAGCTGGGCGTGCCGGTGCGCCTGCCCTGGGGCGAGCCGCTGGGACTCGCCGGGCCCGTGCGTCTGGCGCTGGACCTGCCGCTGCTGGTGGAGGATGGCTTTCCGGTCGAGCGCATGGCGGACCTGATGGGCAGCCGCTATGCGCCAAAGCTGTCACGCGGTGGACCGGATGCGCCCGCGACGCTCTTTGCCCAGGCCGCCGTGCGCGATGACCGGCTGGGCGCGGTGCGAGGCCGGGGCGCCTACGACGTGCGATTGGACGGGCTGGCCCGGCGGCTGCTCGCGCTCAGCGGTACGCGCAAGGCGCAGGACAGCACCCGAGTCGACGCCGTGAAGCTGCTGCGTGAGCGCTGTCTGCTGTTGGTGGAAGCCTGCCGCCGCATTCCCGAAGAAGGCACCGCCGCGGAGTTGCTCGCGGCGTGGTGGCAGGTGGTGGAGCGGCTGGGCCTCGTGGATTCGGAGGGCGCGTTGGCGCCACGCGAGGAGGGTGGGTTGGGCGCGCGCGCGGCGGATGCGCGGGCTCGGGATGATGCCGCGCGCGAAGCGCTCCGCCTGCGGGTGCAGGGGCTGACGCGGATGATGAAGGCGGTGGGCGGCGGACCGAAGATGCGCCGCCGGACTTTTGGCCGTTGGCTGCGTGACGCGATGGCGGATGCGCACCTTCCTCCGCGCGGGCCCCGTGGTGCCGCCGTCGAGGTGCTCGACGTGGCCGAGTTGCCGGGCCGTTCCTTCCAGCACCTCTTCCTCGCGGGACTGACGGAAGGCCGCTTCCCCGGGCGTGACGCACCGTCTCCGCTATTGGCGGACGCGGAGCGCGCCGCGCTCAACAAACATCTGGGCCGCGACGTCTTCCGGCTCACGGGCGGCGAGTTCGACGAGCGCGCGGCGTGGCGCCTCACCGAGGACCGCCTGCTGTTCGCCAGCGCACTTGCTGCCGCCGAGGCGAGCGTCAGCCTGTCCTTCGCGGTGGAGTCCGCGGGCGGTCAGGAGCAGGTGCCATCGGCGTTCCTGGAAGAGGTGCGCCGGCTCACCGCGCTGAAGTGGGAGCCGCGCTCGCTGTCACCCATTCCGCCGCTGGACGAAGTACTCACCGAGTCCGAGCTGCGGCGCTGCGTGGCGCTGGAAGCCCTGTCCCAGCCCAAGCTGCGCGTCACCGAACCCGATGCGGCGGCCGCGGTGCTTCGGCGCCGCTTCGCACCCGAAGCCTGGTACGCGGGCGCGCGCGAGCTGTCGGAAGTGGAGATGGAGCGCCTGTTTTTCTTCGGCGATCCGCAAGTGCAGCCTGGCCCGTACTCCGGCTCGGTGGACCTCGACACGCAGCGCGAGTCCCTGCGCGAGACGTTCCGTTTCGACATCACCCGGCCGCTCTCCGCGTCGGCGCTGGCGCGCTTCGGCAACTGCGGCTTCCAGGGCTTCCTTTCATATGGCCTGAAGGTGGCCGAGCCGGACGTGCCGGGCGAGGAGTTCGACGCCCGGGGCCGCGGCACCTTCTGGCACAAGGTGGTGGAGGAGGTCTTCGCGGCCCTGAAGGAGAAGCAGCTGTTGGGCAAGGCGCCGGAGGAGGTTCCGGACGAGGTGCTGGACGCCGCGCTCAAGGCCGCCATCAAGGACTTCGAGCGCGTGCACCACGTGGGGCATCCGGAGCTGTGGAAGCTGGCGCATGAGCGGGCCCGAGCGATGGCTCGCCGCATCCTCGTGGACGAGCGGCGCGGTCTGCCCTTCGACGCGATGACGCCGGAGAACTTCGAGTTCCGCTTCGGTCCCGCCGCCCGTGACGACAAGTGGAGCAACGTCGTGCTGCACGCAGGCGAGGAGCCCGTGTACTTCGAGGGAACCATCGACCGGCTCGACAAGTCGGGCGGCGAGGTGGGTGTCATCGACTACAAGTCGGGCCGGCTGGACAAGCGCTCGCTGAAGGAGCGGCTGCTGACGTCGGACTTCCAGCTCCCGCTGTACCTCTACGCGGCGCGCGAGAGCGGCCACACGGAAGCGCGGCAGGCCGCGTGGTTCTCTCTGCGCACGGGCATGGCCATCCGCCTGTCCGAGGTCATCTCCGACGTGGAGCTGGACGAGCTGCTGTCGAAGGACCCCGAGGTCCGCGCGAAGGTGGCGGAGAAGGAAGGCCTCAACCTGCCCAACGCCGTGGAGGCACTGGTGGGCACACTGCGGCAGGGCCAGTTCGCCGCGCGGCCCCAGGACTGCGGGACGTGTGGCTATCGCGCGGTGTGCCGGATTACGGACAGGCGCATCACGGAGGACGGGGGATGAGCGGCGAGCCGTCCCTCTTCGCGTTGGAGCGCAACCTCGCCCTGATGGCGGGCGCCGGCGCGGGCAAGACATACAGCCTGGTCACCATGACGTTGCACCTGCTGGCCGGCGCGCGCGAGGCCGGCGGTGCGGTGCGCCCGTCGCGGCTGTGCATGCTCACGTTCACGGACAAGGCCGCCGCGGAGATGCGCGCCCGCGTTCGCCATCGTCTGGACGGGCTGGCCCAGGGCGACACGCGCCTGGACCAGGAAGTGGAGCTGCGAGCGTCGCTGGCGCGGTTGGACAAGCCGTTCCCGCTGCCGGACGCCTGGCGGCAACTGCGTGAGGAACTGGGCGCGGCCACGGTGGGTACCTTCCACTCGCTGTGCGGCCAGTTGCTGCGGCGCGCGCCGCCCGCGGTGGGAATCGACCCGAACTTCGAGGTGCTGGACTCGCTCGAGGCGACGGGGCTGGTGCAGGACGTCTGCGAGCGCGTGGTGCTGGACGCACTGGAAGCCGGTGACGCGCAGGTCCGGGAGCTGTGTCAGGAGCTGGGCTTCTCCGGCTCGGGTTTCTCTGATGGGCTGGTGGCCGCGTTGGTGGCCGTCTACGGCAAGCTGCGCGAGGAAGGGCTGCGCGCGGAGAAGGCCGCCGTGAGTGACGCCGCCGAAGCGCGCGCGGAGCTGGAGTCGTCGGTCACCCGGTGCCTGGAGCTGTGCGCCGAGGCGCGGGGCCTGGACGCGAAGGGCGAGTGGAGCCGGTTGCTGGGCGGGCTGGAGCGCGCGCTCAACGGCATGACGCCCGAGAACTTCGGGCAGGGCGAGCGCTTCCCGTGGCTGCGCGCGTGCTTCAAGGCGGATGGTCGCAACTTCGCGCGGCTCAGCAAGGGGGCCGCGGGGCCCGTGCGAGAGTTCTACTGGCGCGTCTTCGGCAAGAGCGATGGCTCCGTGCCCCGGTTGGATGATGCCTGGGCCGCGTGGCGCACCGCGCCCTTCGAGGTGACGTTCCGCGAACTGCTGACGCGTGTGGAGACGCGGCACGACACGGAGTTGTCCCGCCGCAACGTGCTGGACTTCACGTCCCTGCTGGTGAAGTCGCGCGACCTGCTCCGCGCGCATCCCGAGTTCCGCCGCCAGGTGCAGGAGCGCATCGGCGCGCTGCTGGTGGACGAGTTCCAGGACACCAACCGCCTCCAGTTGGAGCTGGTGCTGCTGCTGGCGGAGAAGCGCGAGGACGGCCCGCGCGAGCTGCCGCCGGACGCGGACCTGGCGACGGCGCTGCCGCTGGAGCCCGCCTTCCTCTGCGCGGTGGGTGACCGCAAGCAGTCCATTTATGAGTTCCGCGGCGCGGACGTGTCCGTCTTCTCCGTCCTGGCGAGGAAGCTGGTGGACGAGGGCGGCACGCGCGGCTTTCTCCAGCACAACCGCCGCTCCGTGCCCGGGCTGCTGTCGTTCTTCAACCGCACCTTCGCGGGGGTGCTCGTCGCCGCCGATGCCCGGGCGCCTCGGCCCTTCGAGGTCATCTACGTCCCGGAGCAGGACGACCTCGCCGCGGTGAGGCCGTCGCTGTCGGACGCGCCGGTGGTGGAGCGGCTGCAACTGGAGGAAGCGGACACGGCGGCGGACCTGCGCTGGCTGGACGCGGATGCGATTGCCCGGCGGCTGCGGTGCCTACTGGCGCCGGGGGCACCTGCGTCCGTGGCGCGCGAGGATGGCGAAGGTTTGCGTCCCGCACGGGGCGGAGACGTGGCCATGCTCTTCCGGACCTTCACGCACCTGGAGGTGTACCGGCAGGCGCTCATCCGCCACGGTGTCCCGCACCGCGTGCTGCGCGGTCGTGGCTTCTACGGCGCGCAGGAGGTGCTGGACCTGGCCTCGCTGCTCGCGCTGCTGGCGGATGCCGAGGATGCCTTGGCCTTCGCGGCGGTGCTGCGCTCACCCTTGGTGGGGTTGAAGGACGCGTCACTGTTCCTCCTGGCGGGAGACGCGCCCCTGTCCTTGTCGTCGCCCCGGCTGACGAACCCGGAGGTGTTGGCGTCGTTGTCCGAGCGTGAGCGGCAGCGGCTGGAGCGTTTCCTCGCCGCGCTTCCCGGCCTGAGGCGCGAGCGCGACCGGATGGGCGTGCGGGAGCTGTTGGTATCCGCGCTGGACGTGACCGGCTACCGCGAAGCGCTGGCGGGCTCGCCGTATGCGGAGCAAGCCAGCGCCAACGTCGAGAAGCTGCTGGCGCTGGCGTCGCGGCGGGACGAGCGCGGCACGGGCGGCTGCGTGGCCTTCGCGCGCGAGCTGCGGATGCTGGCGGAGAACAACCCCACGGAGGCCCAGGCGGACCTGCTGGACGCGAGCGACCCTCGCGCGGTGCAACTCCTCACCATCCACAGCGCCAAGGGACTGGAGTGGCCGGTGGTGGTGGTGCCCTCGACGGGCGGCCGGAGGCGCAGCACCTCGGGCCGTGCCCACTTCGAGCGCACGCATGGCATCTCCCTGCGGCCGTGGGTTCCGGATTCGCTGGACGACTACACCTCCAGCCGCTTCGACGCGGTGCGCGCGGAGCTGAAGGCGCGCGAGGACGCCGAGTACCGCCGCCTGCTCTACGTCGCGCTCACGCGTGCCAAGGACATGTTGGTGCTGGCGGGCGGCGCGGAGCCACGCGGTGGCAAGGACTCCTGGTGGCATCTCATTGACGGGCGCCTGGAGGTGGACGCGGACCTGCGTGGCCTGGTCGATGATCTGGACGTCGACACGCTCCCGCCACCGGCGGACCCGGAGCCGCCCGGTCCGGATGCCCTGTTGCTCGCCGAGGCGCGCGTCGAAGCCGCGCTGCTGCGGGTGCGAGGCCAGCGTGTCGCGCAAGCGGAGTCACTGGGCGCCGCGGTGGCTTCCGCGGAGGCGTTGCAGGACTTCATCGCCTGTCCGCGCCGCTTCCACTACGTGCACCGGTTGGGGCTGCGCGGTGCGCCGTGGCCCTGGGAAGTGCTGCCTCGTGGCGCGCCGCCCCTGGTGGAGCCTGACGGCTGGCTTCCCGCTGAGCGTCCCGAGGACCTGGTGCAGCGGCTGCTTCGCGGCGTCGACCTCCGATTGGCGGCGCCGGATGTGGACGCTTCCGAGCGGCGGGCCCACCTGGAGACGCTGCTGCGTGACGCGGGCGCGCTTCCGGACGAAGAGGGCATGCATGCAGTGCTGAACACCGTGGAGCGCTTCCTGACGTCGGCGTTCGCACGTGAACTGGCGCGGGCGCCGTCACAGACAATTCACCGGGGCCTGCCCTTCATGCTTGCCCTGGAGGGTGAGGTGGGGGTCGAGGGGGCGGTGGACCTGTTGTGGGAGTCGCCCCACGGGGAGGCCGTGGTGGTGGCCTTCAAACACGGTGGGCGTCATCCACTGGGAGCGGCCGCGTACACCTACGAGCTGGCGGCACTGGGACTGGTGGCCCGGCGGATGGTGCGAGAAGGGGTGCCGGTGCGGGTGGGAGTCGTCTTCCTGCGAGAGCCCCAGCCGGAGCCCGAGTGGCTGTCCGGGACGAGGGGCCTGGAGGAGGCCGCCGGGCGGCTCGCGGGGGCTGCACGGGCAGTGGCACGCGGTGAAGCCAGGGGTGAATGGGATGGGAGGGAGAAGGCAGCCTGCCAAGCCCTGCATTGTGGCTTCGCGGAACACTGTCACCCGGCCCCCCGCGCGTGCTAAGCGGCGAGCACCATGCCGAACGTCGTCGTCATCGGAGCGCAGTGGGGAGATGAGGGGAAGGGCAAGGTCGTTGACCTTCTCACCGAGCACGCCCAGGTCGTCGTCCGCTTCCAGGGCGGCAACAACGCGGGCCACACGCTGGTGGTGGGCGGGCAGAAGACCATTCTCCACCTGATTCCCTCGGGTATCCTCCACCCTGGGAAGACGTGTGTGATTGGCAACGGAGTGGTGGTGGATCCTGCCGTCCTCGTCGGGGAGATTGACGCGCTGAAGGTGCGCGGCTTCCTCAAGGACGACGCGCAGCTCCTCATCTCCGACAATGCCCACGTCATCTTCCCGTGGCACAAGCTGCTGGACAGCTTCCGCGAGAAGGCTCGCGGCGGCAGCGCCATTGGCACCACGGGCCGGGGCATTGGCCCCGCGTACGAGGACAAGGTGGCCCGTCGCGGCATCCGCGTGCGGGACCTGCTCAACGCGGACCGGCTGCGCACGCGCATCGAGGCCCGGCTGCCGGCGGCGCTGGACGAACTGAAGGACCTGTGCGCGCAGGCGGGCGACCCGGTGCCGCAGCTCGAGGCGCCGCAGGTGTTGGCGGAGTTCACCGCCCTGGGCGAGCGGCTCAAGCCCTTCGTCCACGACGCCTCGCTCTACCTGTCCGGTCAGGTGCGCCGCGGCGCCCGCATCCTCTTCGAGGGCGCGCAGGGCACGCTGCTGGACGTGGACCACGGCACCTATCCCTTCGTGACGTCCTCCAACTGCGTGGCGGGCAACGCGGCGGTGGGCTCGGGCCTGGGCCCCACGGCCATCGACAAGGTGATGGGCATCAGCAAGGCCTACACCACGCGCGTGGGCGGCGGTCCGTTCCCCACGGAGCTGAACGACGCCATCGGCGACCAGCTGCGCAAGGTGGGTGACGAGTTCGGCGCCACCACTGGCCGGCCCCGTCGGTGCGGCTGGCTGGATGGCGTGGTGCTGCGCTACGCCTCGCGCGTCAATGGCCTGTGGGGCATGGCGCTCACCAAGCTGGACGTGCTCAGCGGCCTCAAGACGCTGCAGATCTGCACCGCGTACGAACTGGACGGCCAGAAGGTGACGGAGCTGCCCGGCGACTACGAGGACCTGGCGCGCGTCAAGCCCATCTACGAGACGCTCCAGGGCTGGGACGAGCAGATCGCCGGTGTGCGGACCTTCGACGAGCTGCCGGAGAACGCCAAGCGCTACGTGCGCCGCGTGGAAGAGGTCAGCGGCGTCCCCGTGGTGTGCGTCTCCGTGGGCGCCGACCGCGGTGAGACGGTGCTGCTCCAGAACCCGTTCCGGAGCTGAGCGGAGGCGAAGGGCTGGCGTCGCTCGCGGGCGTGCTGACGCGGCCCTGGTTTTTCTGCTACGGCTTCCGGATCGATACCCCGGGAGCCGTCATGGTCGTCTTGCGCAGGTTCGTCATCGCGCTGTCCGCGGCAATGCTGCTGGGAGCCGCGGAGCCATCCGCCGCGGCCCGGGCCGCCTTCCTGCGCGGGGAGTCGGCGCTGGCGCGTGGCCGCTGGGATGACGCGGCCACCGCCTACCGCGAGGCCCTGGCCGACACGCCCGGCTATCCCTCCGCCCTCAATGGCCTGGGCAGCGTGCTCTTCCGCAAGGGGCAGGTGCAGGAGGCGCTCACGCTCTTTCGCGACGCCGCGAAGGCCGACCCCGGCTTCAAGATGGCCTGGTTCAACCTGGGCTATGCCGCGCGGAAGACGGGGGATGCGGCCACCGCGGCACAGGCCTACGAGCGCTACACCGAGCTCGAGCCCGGCGACGCGGACGGCTACTACGGGCTGGGGGAGAGCTACCGGCAGCTCGGCCAGAAGGACAAGGCGATTCCCGCGTACCAGGCGTACATCGCCCGTGAGCAGCGCAAGGGGGAGCAGGTCTGGGTCCGCAAGGCGACCGAGCACCTGAAGGCCATGGGCGCCGAGCCGCTCGCGGTTGCCACCGCGCCGGCCGCTGCGACGCCCTCGGCGGCGCCTGCCGTGGAGTCCGTGACGTCCAACCCGGCGCTGGCTGCGTCGCGCATCCGCGACGGCGACGCCTTGATGAAGGAGCGCCGCTACCGCGAGGCGGCCTTCGCATTCCTGGATGCGTCCCACGCGGATGCGGGCCATGTGGAGGCCTTGTTCAAGCTGGGCAACGCCCTGGCGGTGCTGGGCTACTACGGACAGGCGGTGGCGCAGTGGGAGCGGGCCACCGCGCTCACGAAGGACGCGGCCATCCAGCAGAGCGCGAAGGAGAACATCGACCGCGCGCGGGCGAAGATGGCGCAGGCGGGCGCTTCTCCCCAGGCCGCGGGGCAGGCACCGGGCTCCGGCCCCGTGGCTGACACGACGCGCGTGCTGGCGCGCCGGGCGTATGAGCAGGGCGTACAGCGCATCGCCAGCAAGGACTTCAGTGGCGCGCTGACCAGCCTCACCCAGGCCATCCAACATGAGCCCATGCTGGCCGTGGCCTTCGTCGCGCGAGGCAGCGCCAACATCGGCCTGCGTCGCTACGCGGAAGCTGCGGCGGACTATCAGTACGCCTTGGAGCTGGAGCCCGGCTCGGCGTCTCCGCTTTACGGACTGGCCGAATCTTTCCGCGCCATGGGCCGCACGCTGGAGGCACGCGACCTCTACGAGCGCTATGCCGCCTCCTCCTCCGCGGACGTCCGCCCCCAGCTCCAGGAGGAATCCCGACAGAAGGCGGCGCGCCTGCGTTGACCGGCAGGCAGGAAGCCTGAGGGTAGGTGGACCGTGTCAGCCCCAAGCATTAGCTTCCATGAATGACCGGGCGCGACGCGGAACCGAACGGACGGCAGGTCTTCAGGCCCCGACGGGTCTTCGCAGCGGCCATGGCCGCCGCGGGTCTCCTCTGGGTTGCCGTGCTGGTGTACCTCCTCCGATTCTTCGATGAGGTCCCGCTCAAGACCTTCCTCTCAGCGGGCTTTTTCGTCCTCTTCTTCGCCGTGTCGCTCATGTACTACGGGCGCACGCACATCGTCGTGGATGCCCGGGGCTTGACCTACCAAGGCATGGTGCGGACGCGGCGCTTCACCTTCGCGGACATCCGCAAGCTCGATGTCCTGCCCGGGCCCGTGACGGTCTACGCCATCCGGGGCAAGGCGGGCCTCGTCCACTTCACCAGCTTCTTTCGGCACCATCAGCAGCTCGCGCGGCTCCTCGTGGAGCGCGCGGGGCTGGGGCCATTCCAGGCTGAGCCTCGCGTCAGCTTCCCGTCGCGAGCAGCCACGTGACGGCCACGCCCGCTAATGCCGCCACCGCGCCCAGGCCAATCAGCCACCATTCGCCGTGAGGCTTGGGCCCGCTGGGAGGTGCCTCGGGCGTGGGCTCCACCGTGACTTCGGTGGAAGCAGGGCTGACCGCGCCGGAGGGCGATTCCTGTTCGCCAGCTGGCACGGGGGGCGGGGGCTCTTCCACGGTGGCCTGGAAGCGGAGCAGTGAGCGGCCCATTTCAATGACGTCGCCATCCGCCAGAGGAACCCGGGATTCGACGCGCTGTCCGTTGAGGAAGACGCCGTTGGGGCTGCCCAGGTCCTCCAGGGAAAATCCTCCCTCGCCGTGGTGGACGCGCGCATGCGTCCTGGACACGGCCCGGTCTCTCAGCCGCATCGCCACGTCGCTGCCCCGTCCGATGTCCGTCTGCGCCTCGGCGAGCGCATGGACGCGCCCGACATCCAGTCCCGTGAGGCAGGTGAGGGTGGCCGCGCGCGATGGGGCCGGTTCATCCGTTCCCGTCAGCAGTCCCTTGAGGAGCGCCACGGTGCCCAGCCCGCGCTCACTGACGGCCTCTTGAAGCACGCGCAGTCCCATGTCGTCGGGCAGGCCGAGCGCCTCTCCGGGAATCACCAGCCTCGGGACACCCGGGGGGACCAGCACGCCGTTGACGGAGAAGGTGCGCGCGGCCTCGACCATGAGTCGCTGCGCCTCGATGCGCAGGCTGAGAAGGCTTGGGGGCAGGCCCTCCAGTCGGATGTGGTCATCCGGGCCGCCTCCCAGGAGGTGGATGCCATCGGCGAGCTCGAAGGGGGTGGTGGAGCCCAGGTGTTCAAATTCGAAGCGCATGAGACAGCCCGGGAGCAACGGGCCGGCCGTCCCAGGAGGCCAGGGTTCCGCGGACTTGCCGTCCACGTGCGTCCCGGTGGCGATGGGCCCGTCCGAAGCGCGAGACACCCGCGGAGGAAACGCGGACCTTGCTCAGGCGGCGCGCGGCGTCTCGGAGGCCCGCGACTGGCCGGCACCGGGGCCCGTCCGCGTGCCGGGGTACACAGCCACGGCCGAACCATCCGCGACGAAGGCGGAGTTGGGCTTGCCGCGCAGGAAGGGGACGAACCTCGCGCCGTACATGCCTTCCACGTCGATATCGAGCGCCGTGTTCTCCACCCGCCACACGGACCAGCGGGGATGCTCCACGCGGTACTCCGCGCAGCCGCCGTCCCGTTGCGCGGTATAGCCCCAGTAGTGCTCGGTGATGAACTCCGCCTCCGAGCCAGGTTCGCTGGCCTGCGGCGGCCCGAGCGTCGTCGCCGCCAGGTGCTGCCACTTTCCCCCCGCCTTCCACGCATATTCGACGCGGCCAGGGGCGCCGGTGTGCGCGCCTTCCATCTCCACGACGTGCCGCATGGGCAGCGCGACATACGGCTCGTTGTAGAGCACGCGCGCCACGGTGGCGATGGCCAGTCGCGGGACGATTTCCTTCACGAACACCACGCCTCGCCGCCAGCCTTCAGGGCCGAGATGCCGCACGTAGAAGCGCAGGTTCACCTCATCGAAGTTCCGGTGGAAGGGCACGGGCAGTCCCCGCACGCGCGTGTCGAGGAACCGGAAGCCCACCATGCTGGCGAAGGTCCGGCCCTGCCAGGTGTCCAACTCCGTGTCACGGGGGACGAGGGGCCGGAGCACCTCGGGGTCCACCTCGTAGTTGAGCATGACGAGATACCGCCACTCCGCCGTGAGGAAAGGGCTCATGCCTCCGTCCTAATGCGGGGCCTTCTCCCGACGCCACCCCGTCTGACGGCGGGCGTGCCTCGCGCTCACCCCTCGCAGAAGCCGGCATTCTGCGACGAGGGAGCGCTCGGCGGAGGCCAGGTGTCCGGGCTCGCTCCATGCCCAAGCATCGGTGGCCGCGTCGCTACCAGGTCGCGCCGATGTTGACGGTGCCCGCGTAGCTGCCGCCGCTGCTGAAGTTCCGGTCGCCAATCGTGACGTCGCCGGGCGGGACGTTCGCCGCGAACTGCTGGTCCAGGAGGAAGCTGTACTGGAGCCGGGCATCGGCGGTGAAGTTGCCCATGTGGACGCGCAGGCCGCCGCCCAACGGGATGTTGCCCACCGTGTCATCCGCGAAGGCGACCGTGGGTGCCCGCACGTTGTACCGGCTGAGGCCCACGCCGCCCAGGACGTAGGGCTGCACGGGCGCGGCACCCAGGCCCAGCGTGGCCACCACGTGCGCGCCGTTTCGCACCAGGTCCGGGCCGCTCCGGGCGCCCGTCACCACGCGCTGGTCGAACTCGTTGAGGGCGCCCGAGTAGCCCAGCTCGATGCCCAGCACCTTCGTGGGCTTGATGGCCACCGTCACGCCGTAGCCAAGGCCCGGGTTGATGTCGGAGCCCAGTGCGCTCGTGTAGCCCTCGACACCGCCGCCCACCAGGAACGTCAGTCCGCGCATGTCCGCGGAGGACTCCAGCCGCTCCTGTGCCATGGCGCTCCTGCTCCCAGCACACCCACCACCGCACCCACCTTGAGTAGAGTTTTCATTCGCGCCTCCCTTGGGCCTGAACCGCCGGTTGAGGCGAGAAGATGGGAGCCACCGCTCGGCATGACAATTGCCGGGACTTCAAGGCGAGAGGGGCTCGATGGTTGCCTGCTCGCTCACCTCGTGGTGAACCCATTGGACGCGAAGCCCGCTAGGATGCGCGGCCCCGATGCGTCTCCCGTCCTCCGTCCTTGCTCCGCTGCTGGCCGTCACCTGTCTTGCCACCGCCTGTCGTGATGAGCAGGCCGGGCCGCGTCAGCAGACGCCCCGCATTCCCGCGCCCACGCAGCTCCGCACCCTGGACGCGGCGCCCGCGGACCTCACGTTCCGCAGCGGCGCGACGTTCGCCGGTGGCGCGGTGGTGTACCTGGGCTCCAAGGTGTCACCGGAGAAGGCCGCGCCCGGCACGCAGGTGAGGCTGGCCCATTACTTCCAAGCGGTTCGTCCGCCGCCGCAGGGTTTCGCCTTCTTCGCCCACGTCGTGGACCCGGCCAGTGGCGGCATGCTCACGAACGCGGACCATGAGGTACAGGGGGGCGCCGCGCCGCTGGCGTCATGGCCGGTGGGCAAGGTCATCGAGGACATCCACTCGGTGCCCATGCCGGGCACGCCCGCGCGCGTGATGCTCGGCTTCTGGCGGGGAGACTCCCGGCTGCCCGTGGACGACGCCAATGCGCATGACGGCTCGCAGCGGATGCTGGGGCCTCAGCTGGGCGGGGCCGCGCAGGAGCTGCCCGAGTACTCCGTCCCGCGCGTGAGCCAGCCGCCCACCATCGACGGCGTGCTCGACGACGCGGCGTGGAAGCAGTCCAGACCGGTGGTGCTGCGCCGGAGCTTCGATGGGAGCGCCGCGCGCCAGCGCACCGAGGCGCGGCTCGTCCATGACGGCAAGTTCCTCTACGTGGCCTTCGACCTGGATGACCCGGACGTGTGGGGCACACTGCGCAAGCGCGATGACCCCATCTACGAGGAGGAGGTGGTGGAAATCTTCCTCGACGCGAACGCGGATGGCCGCACGTACAACGAACTCCAGGTGTCACCGCACAACGTCATCTTCGACGCGTACTTCCCCGCCCGTCGGCAGGGCATGGACCGCTCCTGGGATTCAGGGATGACGTCCGCCGTGAAGGTGCGGGGCACGTTGGATGATGCCTCGGACCGCGACGAGGGCTGGTCGGTGGAGATGCAGATTCCCTTCGACCGGCTGGCCGAAGTCCCGCACATCCCGCCCCAGCCGGGTGACCGCTGGCGCTTCAACCTCTACCGGCTGGAGCACCATGACCGCCGCACGGTGGAGGGGCAGTCCTTCTCGCCCCTCTTCGTCGGCGACTTCCATGCGCTGCCGCGCTTCGGTTGGCTCGTGTTCGAATAGGGGCGCCCGCGCTCACGCGTGGGGACTGATGTCCCAGTGCGCGTCCGCGACGGACCGCTCGGTGGGGTCCCCCAGGAAGCGGAGGAAGCCGCGAAGCTCCATCGTGTCGATGAGCTCCTCCGCCTCCAACTCCGAGAAGCCGCGCATGTCCACGAGCAGGTTGCGCATCACGGACTTGCCACGGAGGTACCCGATGGGTTCTCCCGGGCCGAGCGCGTTCTTCAGGTCGGCGGTGAGCTGCTGGAGGTCGATATCCTCTGGAATCATCGGCCTCAATCTGGTGATGGGCCCCCAGCCCGCGCAACCGGCATGACCCGGGGAGAGGGCTCGTGGGGCAGGAAGGTGAGCAGGCGGACGTCCTGGCCGTCGCTTTCCACGGTGATGGCGCCATGCTGGTCCGTTCGCCAGCACTCGCTTCCCAGCGCTCGGTATCGCGCCTCCACGTCGTCGTGGGGGAAGCCGTAGCGGTTGCGCCGGCCCACGCAGAAGACGACGTGCCGTGGGCGTGTGCGTGCCAGCAGGGCTTCCGTGGAGGACGTCCGTGAGCCGTGGTGAGGGGCCTTCATCACCGTCACCGGACCCAGTTGTTCCGCCAGGGCCTCCTCGCCATCCGCCTCCACGTCGCCCGTGAGCAGCACGGTGACGTCGCCGTGGCGCACCAGGAGCACCACGCTTCGGTCGTTCGCGCCTTCCAGCAGGTCGCGTGCCTCCAACGCTGGTGGCCCGAGCACTTCGATGGTCGCCTCGCCCAGGCGCAGGGGGGGATGGCCCACCTCGACTTCCTCTACGAGCGCCGTCCCCGCCGCGGCCACCACCTGCCGCGAGAGCGGACCGTCTCCGTCGCCCGCGGGCATCCACAGTCGCTGGGTGGGAATCTGCTTCAGCGCGGATGCCAGCCCGAGCGCATGGTCCGGATGCGGATGTGACAGCACGGCGAGGTCCAGCCGGGAGATGCCGGCGTGCTTCAGGTACGGGAGGATGAAGCGCTCCGCGGTGTCCATGCCGCCTGGAACGCCGCCGCCATCCACGAGCATGTGCTCACCACCGGAGCTGACGACCACGCCGTCTCCCTGACCCACGTAGAGAAAGGTGACGCGCAGCCCGGGCTGCGGCGTGAGCACCGGTGCCAGGATGGCGGCGATGACGGCCGCGGGAGCCAACAAGCCGCCCAGCCGCCAGCGTCCCGTGCCGAGCGCCCACGTCAGCAGCCCCGCCGCGTAGAGCGCCGACAGGAAGCCCAGTGACGGCACCTCGACCGAGGCCAGCGGCGCCGCCGCGAAGAGCCGGGTGATGACCAGCAGCAGCTCGGACGCCCAGGCGCCGGCCCACAGCACCGGCGTCGCCAGCACGGGGGCAACGACGAAGAGCGCGGCGCCACCCGCGGCCAGGCCCGTGAGCAGCCCGCATAAGGGCAGGGCGACCACGTTCGAGATGAGCCCCGCGATACTCACCCGTCCGAAGGTCGCCGCGACGATGGGGAGTCCCGACAGCGTCGCGGCCGCGCTCGCGCACAGTGTCTGCGCCACCGTCTCCTGGGCCTGTCCCCACCAGCGCCGGACGCGGTGGGGCTCGGACGGGTCGGGCTCGGCCAGGGGCAGCGCCTGCCGCAGCGGCGGTGACAGCAGCACCAGTCCCAGCACGGCGAGGAACGACAGCCGCAGCGACAGGTCGGCCACGCTGGAGGGCGCCCAGGCCACCAGCACCACGGCCGCAGCGGCCAGTCCGTTGAGCCCGTCCGCGCGCCGCCAGAGCGCCAGCCCCAGCAGCACCACCGTGGCCATCACCGCGGAGCGCACCGCGGGCGGCTGATTGTCGGTGAACACAACGTAGGCCCAGACGAAGGGCACCGCCGCGGGGGCCGCCACCTGCCGAGCATCCAGCATCCGCCACCGCTCACCGGTGCGCACCACCAGCCGCCGCAGCACCGCGAGGGTCATCAGCGCCAACGCCGCCACGTGCAGCCCGCTGACACTCAACACGTGGGCCAGTCCTGCGCGAGAGAAGGCCTCTTCCCATGAATCATCCAGCGCCGCGCGTTGCCCCGCCGCCAGGGTGAGGAAGAGCGCCGCTGCATCCGTCGATGGCGACACTGCATGGACCGCCGCCGCCAGCCGCGTGCGCGTGTCCTCCAATGACACCCGCCACGCCGGGGCAGGGGAGAGCACCACCAGGCGCCGCGCGTCCATGCCACCGGTGAAGGCCACGCCCTGTCGCCGTCGCGCCGCTCCGAAATCCTTCTCACCGGGGTTCGACGGGGGCGCGTCTGGCTGCAGCTTCGTCTCTGCCCGGATACGTTGCCCGGGTAGGAGCGGCGGTGGCTCGCCGCGCAGCGACAGGTTCATCCGAAACCGTACGGGGGCCAGCGGTCCAGGAGGGACGCCAGCCCGTGCGACGGCCAACCGGACACGCGTCGTCCCGTCAAAGCGGTCCACCCGCTCCGTTTCTCCCTCGATGACGATGGCGTTGCCTTGGGTCAGCTCCGCCGGCACATCCACCTGGGATTCCCAGCGCGCCAGCCCCGCGCCCGCCGCCCAGAGTGACGCCAGCACGGCGAGATGCGCACCAGGCAGCCGGGCGAGCGCCAGTCCGAGCGCTCCCAGTAAAAGCCCACAAACGAGAAATGGTTCTGCGTACGCGCTTGTTACCGGGGCGCAGAGGGCTCCGAGTGACAGGCTCAGGGCGGGAAAGAAGAGAGGACGCGCGCCCAGGTCGCGCCAAGCATGACGTTCCACCTTCCGACCCCCACCCGCCGCCCGTCACACTGGTGCACACATCTGCCGACACCGCGTGTAGAAACCGACAACGTAGTCGGGCGCGTCCTGGGTGGTCAAGGCGTTATCGTTGCCCGTGGATGTGGTTTGTGGTAGTAGTGCCCGGCTGAAAGGCCGGGAACGAGTCTTTCAAGGAGGCAGTGAGTGCAGACCAGCTTCAAGACTGGTGACAAGGCGGTCTACCCGGGCCAGGGCGTCGGTGAAGTGATGGGTATCGAACACACCGAGGTGGCCGGGCAGCGCCAGTCCTTCTACGTGCTGCGCATCCTGGAGAACGGAATGCGGATCATGATCCCGATCAACAAGGTCGGGTCGGTCGGTCTCCGGGAGATCATCAGCGAGGAGGACGTCAAGCAGGTCTACTCCATCCTCAAGGAGAAGGACATCTCCGTTGACTCCACGACGTGGAACCGTCGTTACCGGGAGTACATGGAGAAGATCAAGACGGGCTCGGTGTTCGAAATCGCCGAAGTGCTCCGCGACCTCTACCTCCTGAAGGGCGACAAGGACCTCTCCTTCGGCGAGCGGAAGATGCTGGATACCGCGCGCTCGCTGCTCATCAAGGAGCTGTCGCTGGCCAAGGACTGCTCCGAGGAAGAAATCGAGTCGGACCTGAAGAAGATCTTCAACCTGGCCTGAGCCACAGGACTGCCGTCCAAGACTCGTCGCCCCGGGTTCCCAAGCAGGGAGCTCGGGGTTTCGTCTTTCCACGCCACATCATGTCCGCCCATGAGTGAGCCGCTGCCGCAGTCCCCCACGGAAGAGGCGCGAGCGCGCCGCATCGCGGAGCTCGAGGCCCGGTTGTCACGCCGCCGCGTGGGCGTGCGTCCCGTGGCCGCGGTCATGGCCATCGCCGTGGGACTGGTGCTGCTCGGCATGCAGTGGAAGGACTTGTCGTATTTCCTGTCTCCAAGCGTTCCGCTGACGTTGGGCGCGGAAGGGGCGTATCGCTTCGAGGCGCTCACTTCCAACCGTTACGCCCAGGTGCATGGCGTGCCCACGGTCCGGGGCGCCTATGAGCGCGCGGACGGCGCGCTGTATGTCCTCGTGGGGCTGCGCGACTCGCCCTTCGTGGTGCGCCGGCCAGCGCTCCCGGGGGAGCAGTGGACCGAAGGCCGTCCGCCGCCGCAGCCCGACCAACGTCCCTTCGCCGTGCGAGGACGGCTGCTGGCGCAAGAGGATGCCTCTCGCTACCGCGATGCCCTGGCCCTGATGGTGCGCATGGGTGAGCTCCAACCGCGGGACGGCCGGTTGTGGCTGCTCATCGAAGGCGAGCGTCCCGGCGCGGACAGGGGATTGCTGCTCGTGTGCCTGTCGCTGGTCACCTTCGTGGTGCTCAACGCGATGCTGCTCGTCAGGGGGCTGAAGCGCGGGTGAGCCGGCCGAGCTGCTCGCGGGCCTCGCGGTTGCCGGTGTCGTGCTTCAGGGCCTGCTCGAAGGCGGCGCGCGCCTCGTCCACCCGGCCCGCGGCGGCATGCTCCGTGCCGACCTGGACATGGAGCCGCGACAATTGCTTGCGCAGGGGCGGTCCGTGTTTGCTCCAGCCATGCGCCAGGGCATCGTCCACCGAAATGGCGAGCGTCAGCTGCGCAATGGCCTCTGGGAAGTCCCGCTTCGCCAGGGCCTTCTTCGCCTGCGCCTCGGCGGTCTCGAACCTCATGAGCTGCCCGTGCAGCGCGGTGAGCTTCTCCGCCTGGGCCATGTCCCGGGCCGCCGCCACATCTCCCGCTTCGTAGCGGCGCAGGACCTCGGCCTCCTTCGCGGAGGTTGCGTCGGATGGCGCCGCCGCCGAATCGAGCGCCCCAGCCGCCCGCTTGTTCGAGGACGCTGAATCCGCGCTGCGCACCCGGCGCTGGGCGTTCGCCGCGGAGTCCGCGCCCCTCATCGCGAGCGCGCTGGAGGAAGCCGCGTCAGCGCCTTGTGTCTGCCGCTGGGCGTTCGCCGCCGAATCGGTGCTTCCCGCCGTGCGCTCGTTCGAGGGGGCAACGGCCATGGGACGCACCTGCTTCGTGGTGCCCCGAGCCACGTTCAGGGCGCTGATGCCCGTGGCCTTGGGCGTCAGGGGCGCGTCCTCCTCTTCGGGAGGCGGATTCTCCGGGGTGCCCGTCGCGGCTACAACCACCGTGTCGCCTGTTTTCTCGGCGCTGCTGGCTGCGGGCACTTCCATATCGACCCGCGTGGGCGCACCCGACACGACCACGGTCGGCGAAGCGGCGGCCGCATTCCGGGGGGCCGCCGGTGGCGGGGCGGGAGAGATGTGCTCCGTGCCGCCGGCCATCCGCATGGAAAGCAGTGCGATGAGCGCGGCCACACCTGAACCCAGCGCCGCGGCGCCCAGGGCCACACCCACCGTGCTCAAGGCCCTGCGCGAAGGCGGCTTGTCGTCGTGGGAGACGGCGGGCACACCCAGGGCGGGGGTTCCACCGGGGCCGCGCAGGCGCAACAGGGCATTGCCGAGGGACACCTCGTCCCCCGGCATCAGCTCGACCTCCGAGGTAATGCGATGGCGGTTGAGGAAGGTGCCGTTCTGGCTGCTGAGGTCTTTCAGGAAGAAGCGCTCGCCGCGGCGGGTCAGGTGCGCATGCCGGCGGCTGATGGACGGGTGCTGCAGGCGGAGGTCGGACGAGGAGGACCGCCCGATGACCAGCGCCCCCTGTTTGACGGGCACCAGCTGTCCGGCGCCGGGGCCTCGCTCGACGTACAGGAAGGCAGCCGCGTACCCGGGGTCCGAGTACTCATTCGAGGTGTCGAAGCGGGAGGCGAGCTCGCGGTCGCTGTTGGCGCGCCCTCCCGGGCCCTGGCGCCGGCTGCGGCGGGAGCCCGCGGGAAACTGGGGAACCCGCTGGGGACGCGGGTCGTCAGCCTGGAGCGGATCCACCTCGTCGTCGTCGAAGGGCAGCTCCACGTCTGAATCCTGGGGCGCCTGCGTACCGGGCGGGCGGGGCGGCCGAGGGGGCCGCTTTGGGTTCGGTGGAGCCATGATGCCCATTCTCCCAGATTGGGGGCGGCGACGAACCCCTCGCGAATACTGGCCTGTCCACGACCCGAGACTCTAGAGTGAGGGACACACCCACGCCTATGGACCCGAGAGGATTGCCGCACGTGACCCCGCCCGCCATCCGGCTCTTCAACACGATGACCATGCAGAAGGAGCTGCTGCAGCCCGCCATTCCTGGCGAGGTGGGGGTCTACGTCTGTGGTCCTACCGTCTACAGCTACATTCATATCGGGAATGCCCGCACCTTCACCTCCTTCGACGTGGTGGTCCGCTATCTCCGTCACCGGGGCCTGAAGGTCCGGTACGTCCGCAACTACACGGACGTGGACGACAAAATCATCAAGGCGGCTGCGGAGACGGGGGAGACCCCGGTGGCGCTGGCGGCGCGCTACGTGGAGATCTTCCGCGAGGACACCCGGGCGCTCCACCTGCTGGAGCCGGACTTCTCGCCGCGGGTGAGCGACCACCTCCCCGAAATCATCGCCATCATCCAGAAGCTCGTGGACAAGGGCCACGCGTACGCCTCCCAGGGCGACGTGTACTTCTCCGTGAGCAGCGACGCGGACTACGCGAAGCTGTCCAAGCGCAACCTGGACGAGCTGTGCGTGGGCGAGCGCGTGCAGCCGGGTGATCAGAAGCGCGAGCCGCTCGACTTCGCCCTGTGGAAGGCAGCCAAGCCGGGAGAGCCCGCGTGGGAGAGCCCCTGGGGCCCCGGCCGTCCGGGCTGGCACATCGAGTGCTCCGCCATGAGCGCGAAGTACCTGGGTGAGACGTTCGACATCCACGGCGGCGCGCTGGACCTCATCTTCCCCCACCACGAGAACGAAATCGCCCAGAGCGAGTCCGCCAACGGCGTGACCTTCGCCCGGTATTGGATGCACTGCGGCTTCCTGGACCTGGAAGGCGCGAAGATGTCCAAGTCGCTGGGCAACGTGGTGCGCCTGCGCGACGCGCTGACCAAGGTGGACCCGGAGGCGTTGCGCTTCTTCTTCCTCGCCACGCACTACCGCCACCCGCTGTCGTTCTCCGACAAGGCGCTGGCGGATGCGGAGACGCGCATGGAGTACTTCTACGAGACGCTCCGCAAGGTGGACGAGCGAATCTCTGGGAAGGACTTCGGCAAGGGGGCCCTGCACGGCGACCCGCAGCGTTTCTTCAGTGAGTTCGAGTCCGCCATGGACGACGACTTCAACACCGCGGGCGGCCTGGGCGCGCTGTCGGGGCTCTTCGGGATGATGAACGAGCTGACCGACAAGCCGCCCGTGAAGGACAAGGCCCTGGTGGGCCGCACACTGCAGGCGCTGCGTGAGGACGTGCGCAGGGTGTCCGGCGTCCTGGGCCTCTTCGAGGACGCGCCCGATGCGTGGCTGCTGCGCCGCCGGGAGCGCGCCGTGCGCGAGCGCGGCATCGACGTGGCGGAGGTGGAGCGCCTGCTGGGCGAGCGCACCGCTGCCCGCGCGGCGAAGGACTTCGCCGCCGCGGACCGGGTGCGAAGCGAGCTGAAGCAGAAGGGCGTGGAAATCATGGACACGCCCGCTGGCACGACGTGGAAGGTGGCGCCGCTCCAGGGCTGATGCAGTGCTTCGGGTGTCCCGGGCTTCGTGTTAGGGCTCGGGACACCATGATGCGCTCGCTGCTCCTGCTTCTCGCTCTCTGCTCTGCTCCGGCGCTCGCGCAGCGCGTGCAGTTGACGACGCCCGCGGAGAAGTCCGCGTCCGGTGTCATCGCTCCGGAGGTGCTGCGTGCGCACGTGCGCTTCCTCGCGAATGACCTGCTGGAGGGCCGTGGTCCCGGCACGCGGGGGGACGCGCTCGCGCAGGCGTACATCGCATCGCAGTTCGAGGCGCTCGGGTTGCAGCCGCTGGGCACGGATGGCTCGTACCTGCAGCCCTTCGACCTGGTGGGCGTCACCAGCAGCCCCAAGGATTTGTCGTTCCAGGCGCCCCAGGGCGCGGTGCACCTGAACTTCCACCACGACTTCATCGCCGTGTCCGGCGTGCAGGCCCCCGAGTCGAAGCTGGATGCGTCCGAGCTCGTCTTCGTGGGCTACGGCATCCAGGCGCCCGAGTACCAGTGGGACGATTTCAAGGGGATGGACCTGCGCGGCAAGACGCTGCTCATCCTCAACAGCGACCCGGAGGATGACCCGCAGCTCTTCGCGGGCAAGACCCGGCTCTGGTACGGCCGCTGGGATTACAAGTACGAGCAGGCCGCGAAGATGGGCGCGGCGGGCGCCATCATCATCCACACCACGCCGAGCGCGGGCTACCCGTGGCAGGTGGTGCAGACGTCGTGGACGGGAGAGCAGTTCGAACTGCCCGCCGCGGAGGGGCCGCGCCTCCAGGTGAAGGCCTGGACGACCGAGCAGGCCACGCGCCGGGTGTTGCAACTGGCGGGCAAGGACCTGGGCGCGCTGTGGGCCGCCGCGCAGAAGCGCGACTTCCAGCCGGTGCCGCTCGGGATGACGGTGTCGTCGCGCCTCACCAACACGGTGCGCCGCAGCCCCACCGCCAACGTGCTGGCGCTGCTGCCTGGGAGCGACCCGAAGCTGTCCCAGGAGGTGGTGCTCTACACCGCGCACCATGACCACCTGGGCCGCAAGGAAGGCGGCAAGCCGGGCGAGGACACCATCTACAACGGCGCGCTCGACAACGCGTCCGGTGTGTCGGCGATGCTCAACATCGCCAAGGCGTTCAAGGCCCTGCCCAAGGCTCCGCGCCGCTCCATCCTCTTCGCCGCCGTGGCCGCAGAGGAGCAGGGGCTGCTGGGCTCGCAGTATCTGGCCGAGCACCCGCCCGTGGCCCACGGCCGGGTCGCCGCCAACATCAACATCGACGGCGCCAACATCCATGGCCGCACCCGCGACCTCACCGTCATCGGCCTGGGCAAGTCCAACCTGGACGCCACGCTGGTGGCCCTGGCGAAGACGCAGGGCCGGGTGGTGAAGGCGGACCAGCTGTCGGACCGGGGCTTCTTCTACCGGTCGGACCAGTTCAACTTCGCCAAGCGAGGCATTCCCGCCGCGTACTTCGGCAGTGGGATGGACTTCATCGGCAAGCCGGAGGGCTGGGGCAAGCAGCAGCGGGAGGTCTGGGAGTCGAAGCACTATCACCAGCCGTCGGACGAGCTGCGTCCGGATTGGGACTTTTCCGGCGCGGTGGAAGACGTCCGCCTGTTCTTCCTGTTGGGCGCCCATGTCGCCCGGCAACCGGAGCTGCCGCGCTGGAACAAGGGGGATGAGTTCGAGGCTGCCCGGCTGCAATCCCTGGAAGCGCTGAAGCGACAGGACACTTCGAAGTAGCGCGGTCACGAACATCCGGCCTTCCCACCCGCGCGGTGTTAAGTCTCGCGGGTATGTCGGACTTTCAGCTCGTCAGCGAACACAAGCCCGAAGGCGACCAGCCAAGGGCCATTGGCGAACTCACGCAGGGCATCCTGCGGGGTGACCGCTACCAAACCCTGCTGGGCGTCACCGGGTCAGGCAAGACGTTCACGATGGCGAACGTCATCGCCAACGTGCAGCGGCCCACGCTGGTGATGGCCCATAACAAGACGCTGGCCGCGCAGCTCTACGGCGAATTCAAGGCGCTCTTCCCGAACAACGCCGTCGAGTACTTCGTCTCGTACTACGACTACTACCAGCCCGAGGCCTACGTTCCGTCGACGGACACCTTCATCGAGAAGGACTCGTCCATCAACGACAACATCGAACGGATGCGCCACTCGGCCACCCATTCGCTGCGCACGCGGGACGACGTCATCATCGTCGCCAGCGTGTCCTGCATCTACGGCCTGGGCGCGGCCCGCAGCTACGTGGACCTGGCGGTGCGCGCGGCGGTGGGCGAGGAGATGGGCCGCGACACCTTCATGCGCAAGCTGGTGGAGGCCCAGTACAAGCGCAACGACCTGGACTTCCATCGCGGCACCTTCCGCGCGCGCGGCGACACCGTCGAGGTGTTCCCCGCCTACGAGGAGGAGCGGGCCGTGCGCGTCAGCTTCTTCGGCGACGAGGTGGAGCGCGTCACCGAGTTCGACCCGCTGCGCGGCGTGACGCTGGGCGCGCTGGAGAAGATCGTCATCTTCCCCGCCAGCCACTACGTGGCCGAGGAGGACGTGCGCCGGCGCGCGATTCAGACCATTCGCGACGAGCTGTCCGAACAACTGCAGACGTTCAAGCGCGAGGGCAAGCTGTTGGAGGCGCAGCGGCTGGAGCAGCGCGCCATGTTCGACCTGGAGATGATTGAGCAGGTCGGCTACTGCAGCGGCATCGAGAACTACTCCCGGCACTTCTCCGGCCGCGCGGCGGGAGAGCCGCCTCCGTGCCTCATCGACTACTTCCCGCGCAACCTGCTGGTGATGCTCGATGAGAGCCACCAGACGGTGCCGCAGATTGGCGCCATGTATCGCGGCGACCGGGCGCGGAAGGAGACGCTGGTGGGCTTCGGCTTCCGCCTGCCCAGCGCGCTGGACAACCGCCCGCTCAAGTTCGGTGAGTTCGAGGAGTTGGTGCCCCAGGCCATCTTCGTCTCCGCGACGCCGGCCGAGTACGAACTGCAGAAGTCGCAGGGCGTGGTGGTGGAGCAGATCATCCGCCCCACCGGCCTGACGGACCCGGAGGTGGAGATTCGCCCCGTGGGCAATCAGGTGGACGACCTGCTGGAGGAGGTGCGTCAGCGCGTATCCCGCAGCGAGCGCGTCCTGGTGACGACGCTCACCAAGCGCATGGCGGAAGACCTCACGGAGTACTTCTCCGACGTGGGTGTGCGCGTGCGCTACCTGCACTCGGACATCGACGCGATTGAGCGCATGGCCATCATCCGTGACTTGCGCAAGGGCGAGTTCGACGTCCTGGTGGGCATCAACCTGCTGCGCGAGGGCCTGGACATCCCCGAGGTGTCCCTGGTGGCCATCCTGGACGCGGACAAGGAAGGCTTCCTGCGCAGCCACGTCTCCCTCATCCAGACGATTGGCCGCGCGGCCCGTAACGTGAGTGGCCGCGTCATCATGTACGCGGACAACGTCACCGACTCCATGAAGAAGGCCCTGGAGGAGACGACGCGCCGCCGCGACATCCAGCGCGCGCACAACCAGGCGCACGGCATCACCCCGCGTTCGGTGAAGAGCAACATCACCGACCTGTCCGAGCACGCGGCCTACGAGGCGGGTGACGTGGGCGCCCTGCCGATGGCGGCCGAAGGCGAGGACGACGTCCTCCAGCCGAAGGAAATCAAGCGGCTCATCGAGGAATTCACCAAGGAGATGCTCGCCGCCGCGGACGAGATGCAGTTCGAGAAGGCGGCCGAGTATCGCGACCGCGTGCAGCTCTTGAAGGACATGGACCTGGGGCTGAAGCCGGCATCGCGCTCGCTGCTGCGGGCCCCGGCGAAGGCGGCGGAAGCGGAAGCCCCGAAGAAGGGCCGGGGGCGCGGGGGCGGCGGACGCTCCGCGCGGGCCCGGAGCCGCAAGTAGGCGGGGGCTGGCATGGACGCGAAGCTCCTGGAGAAGCTGGACGCACTGCCCACCGAGCCCGGCGTGTACCTGATGAAGGACCGCCGGGGTCAGGTCATCTACGTCGGCAAGGCCATCAACCTGCGCAGCCGGGTGCGCTCGTACTTCAACCGTACCGGCGACACGCGCGTCTTCGTGTCCTTGTTGGACCAGTTGCTGGGTGACCTGGAGACGGTGCTCGTCAGCAACGAGAAGGAGGCGCTGCTTCTCGAAAACGAGCTCATCAAGAAGCACCGGCCGCGCTTCAACGTCCTGCTCAAGGACGACAAGCAGTTCATCTCCCTGCGCCTGGACCGCACCCAGCCCTATCCGCGCCTGGAAGTGGTGCGCAAATACGAGCGCGACGGCGCGCGCTACTTCGGGCCCTATTCCAGCGCGGGAGCCATTCGCGAGACACTGCGGGTGGTCAACCGCTTCTTCCGCCTGCGTACGTGCACCGACCATGTGCTGGCCAACCGCAAGCGGCCCTGTCTGCTGCACCAGATTGGCCGCTGTCCCGCCCCGTGCGTGTACCCGGTTCCCCAGGAGGACTACCACCGCAGTGTGGACGAGGTGGTGATGTTCCTGGAGGGCAAGGCCGGGGAGCTGGTGGAGGGCCTGCGCCTGCGCATGAAGCGCGCCGCGCAGGAGCTGAAGTTCGAGGAGGCCGCGCGGATACGGGACCAGCTCAGCGCCATCGAGCGGAGCCTGGAGCGCCAGAAGGTCGCCACCACCGACTTCAAGGACCAGGACGTCTTCGCCTTCCACCGGGAAGGGGACCGCATCCTGTTCTACGTCCTGTGGGTCCGGCAGGGCCGGCTCAACGGCGGGCAGGCCTTCCCTTTCGGCAGCCAGGAGTTCCCCGACGAGGAGCTGATCGCCTCGTTCGTCAACCTCTACTACGACCAGGGCAGCTTCGTGCCGGAGGAGGTGCTGCTGCCGCTGGAGCTGGAGGACGGCACCGGAGGGCTCGAGGCACTCCTCACGGAGCGCAAGGGCGAGCGCGTGCGCGTCCTGGTGCCCAAGCGCGGGGAGAAGCTGGACCTGGTGAAGATGGCCGCGAAGAACGCCGAACAGGCCTTCGTGGAGCGCCGCCGCACGAAGGACGAAACGGACAACGTGCTGTCCCGGCTCCAGCAGCGGCTGGGGCTGCGCAACTTCCCGCGCCGCATGGAGTGCTTCGACATCTCGCACTTCCAGGGTTCAGCCATCGTCGCGTCGCAGGTGGCGGTGACGGACGGGGACGCGGACAAGTCGCGCTACCGGAAGTACAAGATCAAGACGCTGGAGAAGCAGGACGACTTCGCCAGCATGTACGAGGTCATCTCCCGCCGGCTGAAGCGGGGCCTGGAGGATAACGACCTGCCGGACCTGCTCGTCATCGACGGTGGCAAGGGGCAGTTGGCCAGCGCGCACGCGGCGATGAAGGACGTGGGCGTGGATTCGGTGGACGTGGTGGGTCTGGCCAAGAGCCGCGACCTGGAGGTGTTCGACCGCGACGCGGAGAGCGCCCGGAGCCCCGAGCGCGTCTTCGTGGTGGGGCGCAAGGACCCCATCGTCCTGTCCCAGAACTCGGCGGAGATGTTCATGCTCACGCGAATGCGGGATGAAGCCCACCGCTTCGCCATCACCTTCCAGAAGCAGGTGCTGCGCAAAAGCCGGGTGCGTTCGGCGCTGGAGGACATCCCCGGCGTGGGCGAGACGCGGCGCAAGCAACTGCTGCGGCACTTCGGTTCGCTCAAGCGGGTGGGGGACGCCTCCATCGAGGAGCTCGCGGAAGTCGTCGGACCGGCCATGGCGGAACGCGTCCATGCGGGCCTCCACGGGCATCCAGAAGAGGATGCGGAAGATCCCGTACGGGAGGCTTCCCTTGACGACGCGCACGAACCCGTCGACGAAAAAACGCAGGGAGGGTCGCCACCCGGGGCAGCGTGATTAATTTCCGCTGCAGACCTGATGGGAAGTGCGCTGGAAGCGCGACGTTCCTGGGGTTTTTCATTGCGACTGGGCTCGGCGCTGAACTATAGCGGTTGACGATTCCGAGCACGTTTCACAGAGGGCGAGGGACCGACATGAGGCTGTATCCGAAGGTGATCCCGATCATCTCGCGCGAGGCCATTCAGCAGCTCATGCAGGACGCGGACATCGAGGTGGAGCCGATGCGCGTGGCCGACGCCGAGATGGACCTGTCAGCCATCATGCGTGAGTACCTTGCGAACGAGGAGCGTGTGAACCAGGCGACGCGTGAAGCGCTGGAGCGTCGCGGCTACGACTATTCCAAGTTCAACCAGGTGAAGCGCGAGATGGCGGACGTCCGCGGCTTCAAGATGGGCGACGAGGGCATCGAGTACGTCATCAACCAGATGATTGAATTCCTGCTCATCAGCCGGAACGTCGAAGAGGTGTTCTCGGCGGATAACGGGCTGCGTCAGAAGATCTTCGCCGTCATGAAGCGTCACCTCGACGTGGACGACGAAATCGACAAGGAAGCCCGCTCCCGCCTGAAGCACCTGCAGGAGGGCACCAGCGCCTTCGACATCGAGTACAACAAGACGGTCGAGCAGATCCGCAGGGCGCGCGGCCTCATCTAGTTCGCAGGAGTGGGGCATGCCGTTCCCCGCTCCGCTGCCTACCTTGTAAACCAAGGAGGTAGCGTCGATGGCGGGACCCTTCACCACGTTCGTTCTGTCCGGTTTGCTGGCCACGGCGCCAGGCGGGTTCACGTTCGAGGGCCGCGAGGCCAGCGCGAGGACCGAGCAGCCAGACGGCTTCTTCATCCAGGGCTCACTTCCCTTCACGGACCTTGCTGAAAGCGGCACGGGGAGCGCGTCGCTGACGGTGGAGGACCGCGTGTCCCTTCCGGGCGCCACCTTTGGGGATAAAGGGACGCTGGAAGCGTCCTTTCGCCTGGGGGCCACGGAGTACCGGGTAGAGCTGACGCGGCCCGGTTTCCCGCCGGAGCAGGGGCAGGGGGGCTCGGGCCCGCTTCCTCGCCCGCCTCGACATGCCATTGGCGGCGGCGTGTTGCTGGACGTCCCGCTCTATGGGGACAGTGGCCTGGGCTGGACGGCGATGACGCGCACCCACGCCGCGGTGGCGGTCTGGGGTGTGGGCAGCGTCTGGCGCAACGGGCAGCTTCTGACGGACACGGCCTTCGTGCACGCGGCGGCGCTGGCCGCTGGCGCGTACGCGGATGACGACACCCACCGGCTGCTGCGGCAGGCTCGCTACGACGACACGGAGCTCGTGGTGCTGGTGTGGAACCTCCCGCCGCAGCTCGAGCCGCGCGGCTTCATCCAGTTCGTGTTCGAGGACGTGGCCATCGACGTGGGCGGCACCGCGGTGAGTTCGCGGCCCTTCGTGGAGAACACGGGCAATCCGCCGCTGAGCTGGCGCTCGCTGACGCCAGTACCGCTCTCCGCCACGGTAGGGGCGCCTGTCACCGCGTCGCCTCCGCCCGCGCCGTCGGCCATCGGGGGCGGTGGGACGGCCGGGTTGGCCGGCACGGCGACGCTTCAGGGTACGGGGCCCGTCACGCGGGTGGCGGTGCCGGCGACGGCTCCAGGGCGCCTGGCGACTACGCCCGTGCCGACCACGACGGTGCCAGGGGCGCCGGTGACGCCTGAGGTCATCAGTGGGGGCCTGCCCGTACCGACGGTGACGAACACGCCCGCGACTTACTCGGGACAGCTTCCGGTGACGCCGTTGGATGGGACCACCGTGGTGGTGGGGACGCCTGGGAGTGGCACGACGACGGGGGCGTTCGCGACGCCGCCCACCACGTCCACCTTTGGTTCGTTCACGGTGCAGCCGCTGGCGCCGGGCTCGTTCGATGCGTTTGTCGGTACGGGGCAGTCCAGCGCGGGAATCATCGCCACCGAGCCTCCGCTCAACTCGAATCCGGCCGTGCCGCCGCCGGGGCTGCTGAGCACGCCGGCGCCGCTGAATGCCGGGACTCCGGCGCCGTTGCTGGGGACGCCCGCGCCGCTCAACGCCGCGCCAGCGCTCCCGCTGCCCGCTACGCCTTCTCTCGTGCTGGGGCCCGCGACGACCGCTCCCGCGCCCGCCGCGCCTGCTGCGGCGGGTCCTTGAGTGGATGTTCCTAACGACAAGGCTGCCTGGGCGATTGGCAGAGGTCGCGTACTGGCGCTTGTGTGAGTCGGCTCATGCTCGCGACGTGGAGCCGGTCCTACGACGAGGCTTCGCTAGTGGGCATGAGCGACGACGCGCTGGCGCGGGCCGTATCCTGCTCTCGGCCTGCAGCGGGCACTGCATCGACGTTCGCGGCCGTGCGCTGGCACTGCCTGCGGCTGGGACAGGCGAAACAACGTGGCTTCTCAGCTGAGTGTCAGCGGCTGCGCACCGGCGCATGTGCCAGCCGACTCATGCTCGCGGCCTGGGACAGGCGCTTGCGCAGCCGCACGACGGCGTCATGGAGTGAATCCAGCTGCTGAAGGACGCGCAGGTCATCACCCGAGTCCACCAGCGCGGCCGGTGTCACCGCTTCCGTGCGAAGCGTGTCGAGCAGGTCCGTGAAATGGGCCTCCACCTCGCCAAGCGCGTCCAGTCCCTCACGGAGGTCATCCTCCAGCAGGTCCACGAGCACAGCCGCGTCAGTGCGCGCAGGCAGTGAGCGGGCGAGCTGTTCCACCGCCACCCGGACCGGGTCTGCACGGCGCGACGGCGTAGGGGCGACGAGGGTCAGGGCCGGAGGGGGCATGGCCTCGACGCTACAGGCAGGTAGCACTCCGTCAATTTTCCAGTCAGGGCCGAAGCCCGGCGCGCCGACGCGCACCGACCCTCAGAGCGAACCCAGGAACTTCACCAGCGCGGCACGGTCCGAGGCCCCCAGCCCGCGGAAGCCCTCGCGCGCGGGCTCGGCTTCGCCGCCGTGCCAGAGGATGGCTTCCTCCAAGGTCCGGGCGCGCCCGTCATGCAGATAGCTCGCATACGGCAACACCGTCTGCGTCAGCCCCAGGCCCCACAGCGGTGGGGTGCGCCACTCGGTGCCCGTCGCTGCTCCGTCCGGACGCCCATCCGCCAGCCCCACGCCCATGTCGTGCAGCAGCAGGTCCGAATACGGATGGATGCGCTGATGCGCCACCTCGGCCACCGGGTGCGCGCCCGTCTCCAGCGTCTCGCGGTGGCACCGCTCACAGCTGAGCGAACGGAACCGCGCCTCGCCTCGCAGGACCTCCGTGTCCTCCAGCGACGCCCGCGCCGGCACGCCCAGCGACTGTGAATAGAAGATGGCCGCGTCGAGCTCGTCCCGGGGCAGCTCGTACGAGCCATCCGGCTCCGGGAAGAGGTGCGTCGTAATCCCCATGTCGTTGAAGTACGCCTCGGCGGACTGCTGGAAGAGGTCCGGACTGTTCGCCTTCCATCCGAAGCGACCCGGCACCAGCGCACGGCTCGCCACGTCCCAGACCTCGTTCACCCGTCCGGAGACGCCATCCCCGTCACGGTCATCAGGGTCCGCCAGTGCGCGCAGCGTGGCCAGCGGCACGGCTTCCAGCAATCCCAGCCCGAACACGGGAGGCGGCAGCCTCAGGGACACCTGCATGTCCGGTGGAAGCGCGGAGCCATCCGTCGGCTGGATGTTCACGCGCGGCGCGCGCAGCGAGTACGGCGTGCCATCCGCGTACTGCCCTGGCGTCTCCACCCACGACAGCGTGACGGACGCGGCCGGACGGACGCCGTAGTTCGACTGGTCCCGAATCTGGAGGCCCAGGCCCGGAACGGGCACCGCGCCGTGCGGATGCGCTGGTGTGCCCTCGGGGAGGCTGACGCGCACGAGCAACTGCGTGCGCTGCGGCCCAGGCCCCATGACGGGCATGCCTCGCCCGTTGCGCAGGTGGCACCCGTTGCACGAGGTGTTGTTGAACACCGGCCCCAGCCCCGGGTTGACGCGCGCGGGGGCGGGGATGAACACGGCCGCGAAGGCCGCGTCACCCGCCCGGTGCAAGGCGTCGTTCTCCGAGGACAGGTTCGGCGCGGGTTGGGCGAAGGCGAGCGACGTCCGGTTGTCGATGGTCGTCTCACCCCCGGCCCTCGGCGGGGCCGGGGGCCGTCCGGGTGCGTTCTCGCCACAGCCAGTGGCCAGCAGCGCCAGCCCGGCCATCATCCACCTTCGTCTCATCGCGCTTCGCCTCACTCGCGCTTGTCGCCGTGCCCGTGTCAGCGGTTGACCAGGGGCAGCACCTGCGACTCGAACGTGCGCTTGAGCGTGTTGATGGCAGCCTGGGCCGCCTCGATGCGCTGGGCGGCGGCCGGGGCGCGGATGGACTCACGGAAGGGCTCCGGAATCGCCGCGAGCGCCTGGATGGAGGCGGCCAGCTCGGCGCGAACCTTCACGTCGAGCTCCGAGTCCACGCCCACCACGTCCCGCAACGTCTGCCCCTGGGCCTGCGTGTCGGACAGGTGGCCCAGGTAGACGTTCTCCACGCTGCGCATGTTGTTGGTGAAGTCGCTCAGCGAGTTGTAGGCGAACTGGCTCTCCACCAGGTCCGGGTCCTTCGCGTCGTACGGGGCGGCAATCTTCCCGTTCGCCACCTCGTCGAGGATGTTGATGATGCCGCCCACCATCTCCTGCGCCGCCGACTGCAGCGACGGATAGGCGGCGTTGCCGGCCTGGCCCGCGGTAGTCAGCGTCTCGCGGTACGGAGGCTTGCCGTCCTTGGTCTGCGTCCAGGCGCCGGCGAGAGCGTCACCCACCGCCTTCAGCTCGGCGGTGATGGCGGTGAGGTACTCGAACTGCCGCGGCGCGAAGTCCGCGGGCACCTTCGTGCCGCCGTCGCCGAACAGCAGGTACTCCGCCGTGTGGAATCCCTTCTGCGTCTCCTGGAGGTTGCGCACGTACGAGGGCGTGAGGACATCGCCGCTGGCGAGCACGGCGTCCAGGTCGGTGCGGTTCACCGGCCAGCTGTCCAGCGCCGGGTCATACCTTTCGCTGTCCACGGGACCGAAGAGGAAGCCTTCGCTCTGCTCCCACGGAACGCGCGCGGCGAACCACGCGGCGCGCGCCGCGTCCAGCTTCGCCTGGGTGGGCTCGTTGCGCAGCGCCTGGACCGACGCGTCCAACTCCGTCAGCCGCGTGGCGAGCCGCTGATAGGTGGGCAGCACCACGGTGTCCGTGAAGTTGGTGACCAGGGACTGCTCGAGCCGCGAGTCGGGGCCCAGGTCGCCATCGGAGCTGCCACAGGCGCTGCCCAGCAGGGCGCCAGCCAGGACGACGGGCGTGAGGAGACGGCGGAAGGGGACGGGGATGCGGGACATGATGAAACAGCCTTTCTGGCAGGGGACGTCAGTAGGAGAAGCCAGTGGAGAGGCGCACCGTGTTCTCGGGACGGAAGGCGTCGGAACCGAGGCGGCGGTGGCTGAAGTCGAGCTTGGCGACCGCGATGTTGCGCAGCGTGTACGCGGCGCCCACCGTGTAGACGGTGCGGCGGAAGCGCGGGTTGTTGAACAGCGCCTCACGCGGCTTGAACTGCGTGTCCGCGTAGTCCAGGCGCACGTAGGGGACGACCTGGTGGGCGTCGCTCAGGCCCACGGACGGAGCCACGTTGAAGCCCAGCTCACCCCACATGGCCAGCGCGTTGTCGGAGACGGGCGAGCGCAGCACGTCCAGCAGGTTGGAAAGGCGCGTGTTGCGCTGGGACACCAGCTCCGCGTTCTCCAGGTGGCCGAACAGCACCAGCGCCTTCGCGCGCCAAGGGCCCCGGTTCACCGACAGGTGCGCGTCGAGGATCAGCAGCGGCGCGGACACGTAGCCACAGGGCGCCACCACGTTGGGGTTGGCGTCTTCGCACTGCCGCACCAGGTCCGGCTTGGGCCGGTTGCGCGTGGTGTCGCCGTAATACGCCGAGGCGCCGAAGCTGATGCCGTTGAAGCGGGTGACGTCCGCGCGCACCACGAGCGCCAGGTCCGTGGCGCGCGTCAGTTCGAACCGGCGCTGGTGGCCCGCGCCCACCCAGCGTTGCGAGCTGAAACCCGTGGAGTCCAGGCCGTTGACGACCTGCCCCGTGAGGCGCAGTCCCCAGGGGATGCGCCACTTCACCTGCAGGCCCATCTCGTCCCACGTGTTGGGGATGACGAGCGTCTCCGCCTCGTCCCGGATGGTCCCCAGGTAGTCGGTGGGGCGATAGAACTCGCTCAGCGTGCCCACCGCGACGTAGAAGCGGCCCACCGAGAGGGTGACGTTCGGGCCCAGCGTCTTGGCCAGGTAGAGCTCCTCGACGAGCACCTCGCCGCCCCGGTCCACCTCCATCTCGTATTCGCCGAACTCCTCGTACTCGAGCTCCAGCGAGGCGCCGGTGCCGCCGTGCTCGAACTCCACCTCCATCTCCGCCTTCAACCCGTACTCGGGGAGGCCGGCCTCCAACTCCATCACCAGTCGCGTGGTGTCGAACGCCATGCGCGAGTCGCGCTGCGAGCCTCCCGCGCGGTTCTGGTTCTCACCGTGATTGAAGTAGGCGAACTGCAGGTCCGCGTAGCCGCCGATGTCCAGCGTCAAGGGCGGCCGGGGTGGCGGCGCGTCTTGCGCATCGGAGGGGACAGCGGTGAGCAGTGAGACAGCACACAACGACATCAAGAACGAGCGGGACGCGAAGAAGGTCATCGGAGCGGCGCGCACCGTACATCTTTGAATTTGATTCTGCAAACCAATTTCAATTTGTGGGCAAATGAGAAGGCCCGCGGCGCAGGGCCACGGGCCTTAGGTGCGGCAACGAAGGGGCGTCAGCCGCTCACCACTTCATCGTTTCCTGACCTTCGCTCTTTTGCGGTTTCTCACCCGGACGCGACACGGAGGTGAGGGTGGCGCGCACGGCGCCCAGGTCGATGGTGCCCACGGCGGCCAGCGGCAGGCGGCGCGCGTCGTCTGAAATCCAGACGTGGACTTCACGCTTCTGCTTGGGCCGGTCCAGGCGCACGGCGGTGCCCGTCATGTGCCAGGCATTGAATTGGCCCAGCGGCGTCGTCACCTGTTCGCGCTTCACCACCGAGCCTTGCATGCGCCACATGCGACGCACGCCGTAGACGTCGAAGCACACCTGGAGGTCGTCCTTGAGCGGCAGCTGGCGCAGCAGGTAGATGGCCCCGGCCACATCCAGGCCGTCCTTGTCGAAGGTGTAGTTGAACTGCCCCTTGGGACGCTGGCCGAACTGGTAGTCCACCTTGACGGTGCGCTCCTTCTGGCCGAACGCGACGTCCACCTTGCGGCGCTGTTCGTTCTCCAGGGTGTCCTCGACGTAGCGCTTGGGGCGCAGCGTGCGAGGGTGGAGGTACGCGGTGGCGCTGCCGTGCACGCGCCGCACCTTGGAGAAGAAGGTGTTGGTCTGCGCCTCCACCTGGATGGGGAGGTGCCCATCCTTCTGCTTGTGGACGCGCATCGTCATGGTGCCCGCCTGCGCGCCCATGGCGTCGAGGTCGAACTCGAGCACCTCACCCGGCATGAACGCCATGGGCGTGCGCAGCGCCGGCAGCGCGGAGTCGCACGGCGCCACGGTGAGGGGCCCCTCGGGTTCCTCGGCCTTGGCGCTTTCGGCCTCCGGTGCGTCCGCCTCCGCGTCCGGCAACTGGGCCCAGGCGCTGACGCTGGACAGTGACAACAGGGCCGCGAAGAGGGTGCGCAGGGGGCTCATCCTTTTCCTTCCAGGGACTACGGGGTGCTCTGCGGCGTCTGACGGTCCGGGCGCTTCGCATATTCGGATTCCGCCCAGCGCTTCCGGAGCCGGGTGGTGACTTCCTCGCGGACCGCCTCCCATTCTCCCGCATCCGCGTTGATGTCCCAACCGGTGCGCGCCAGCTTGCGCGCGGCCGTCCGGGCGAAGGTGGCGTCACCCAGCTCGGCGAGCAGCCGGAGGTACTCGTAGTCCTCCAGTCCGTCCCGGATGTGCTTCAGCCGCAGCGTGAGGATGGGTTGGTGGCCGGAAGGACCCACCCTGGCGGGTGTCCCCGGGTAGAAGAGGGTGCCGTCGCCGTTGCCGCCGAACTCGAAGACGTCCTTCCAGGGGTCCTTCTTCGTGTTGTAGGCGAAGACGGTGTCGAAATAGAGCTCGCCGTCCACGCCGGAGGAGAAGGCGAGCACGCCCATGGCCCGGTTGAGCGGGGCGGGGTGGTCCACCATGTACGAAGCCCAGCCGCTGTAGGCCGCGTCCACCGCCTTGTCCGCAGGGGGGCCGCCGTTGCAGCCGTGCGAATTGCAGCTCTGGTACCACCACACGCGGGTGTCACCTGCCAGCCGTTTGCGCAGCGCGCGCGTCTCCACCACGCTGCGGCACGTCTGCGGCCCGGGGCGCGGATAGAAGCAGTTGAGCGTGGGCGTGAGGATGTCCGCCGAGCTGTTCAGCGCGTCATCCAGCGGGCTGGTGACGAGCACGGGAATCGCGCCCGCCGCGCGCACCCGCGTGGACTGGGCCTTCACCAGCGGCACGTCCTCGGGCTTGGGTTCGTCCTTGGCGTAGAAGAAGAGCTGCGCGGGCCAGCCCTTCTGGCGGAAGTGCTCGGCGAAGGCGCGGTAGTACGCCGTCTTCTCCGCGTCCGTCTTCGCCTGCTTGCTGTCACGCACGTCGGTGCTGGTGAAGCGGGCGCCGGAGGGCAGCAGGCTGCCGTCCAGGAAGGGCGCCATCTCCGCGTCGTACTCGCGCCAGTCCAGCACCGCGCGGCCCTTCTCGAAGCGCACGGGAGGCGGCGTCATGCTCATGCCATGGGCACTCACCCGGTGCTCCAGGAGCGCGCGTCCGTAGTCACGCAACAGCTTGCGCGCCTCCGCCGACTCCGGCGCCACGCCGTGGCCCCGGGCGATGCTGTACATCGACACCCCGAAGCTGTTGGGCAGCGAGGACGTGGCGGGCAGGGCGAAGGGCTGCACCTCGGCGGTGAATGGCACCGGCCGGACCTTCGCGTCACCCGCCTTCACCAGCAGCTGTCCCCGGTACGTCCCCGGCTCCTGCTTCTCCGGGGCGCACACCTCCACGTAGAAGACGGTGGGCAACTTCGAGTCATGTCCCGGCGCATCCACCGGAACCAGCGCGTCCGGCCACGGGCCCTTGCGGCCCTGGCCGTTGGACGGCGTCTTCACGTCGATGAAGGCCTCGCGCCAGACGCTGGCCTTCAGCACCGCGCCTGGGCCCTTCAACGTCAGCGACTCCACGGCGGGGCGCTCCACCCGGCCGGGAAGCGCCACCTGCACGGCCTCACACTCACCGCGCGCGAGGCTGAGGCGCGCCTCCTTGCGTCCCTTCACTGCTTCGCCCGGCCGGACCTTGACCAGGGGCGACACCACCTGAGGCTCCTGCGTGGCGGACATCGACGCCGCCACCACCGCCCACGCCCATCCTGCGCCCATCCGCCCCCTTCACTCTCCGGCGGGTGCTACCCGCCATTCTCGGCGCGGGCCACCGTCATGCTCCGGCCCGGCTTGTAGTCGGTTATCTCCGCGACGATGGTGCCCAGCGCGAACTCCGCCTCCACCCGCACCGGCACGTGGCTGGGGTCCGTGGTGAAGTAGACGAACATGTCCCGCTTCGAGGCGAGGTTGCCGCCGAACTCCGTCTTCACGCTGAGCTTGAAGACCTCTTTGTCGCCCAGCGCCGTGCCCAGGACTTCACGCCCTTCCACCTTCGCGCGGAGGGTGAACTGCTTGCTTCCGGTGAAGACGGGATAGGCATACTCCTGCCCCACGACCAGCTCCCGGTTGCGCAACGCGAACGTCGCACCGGTTACATCCAGCGTGCCCTCCGTCACCTCGCGGGTGGACTCGCGCGGGGACTCGCCTTCCTTCTGCTTCACCACGAAGGCCGTCTTGCCGTCCGGCTCCATCTTGATGCGCTGCCGGCGGCGTGAGCCGTTCTCATCCGCGTGCAAGTCACTGCCCACCACGCGCTGGCTCTCCGGCTGCCAGTAGGACACGAACTTGTCCTTGATGGGCCACACGCCCAGCATGTCGTTGGAGCGTGCCACCGCGACGATGGGCCACACGTCCTGGCCCCACTGCTTCATGTGGGCGCCCACCGTCACCTGCGCGGTTCCCGCGGTGATGCCCAGGTACCTGACGCGGTAGGAGCTCTGCTCCCCAGGGCCGAACGCCGGGTTCACGGATTCCTGGGCCATGGCCGTCGCCGACCAGACCAGACCCGCGAGCGCCGCCGCGAACCCCCACTTGGACTGCGTTTGCATCGGGTGAGCTCCCTCGCTTGGAAATTAGGTAGCCTGGCCGCACCGCGCTAGACCCGGCTTGGAACCATTCCCGCCACCGCCCATTTCCACTGACGCGGTTGTTGACCAGCCATTCAATTGATGGCCGCTCACTTCACGGGGAGGCACACTTTCCCACGTCACGCTCCCGCGCGCCTCCTCCCGGCCGGGGCCTGTTCGCCCGGCAGGCGGGAGTGCCGCGCAGCGGCGTGTCCACTCGACGACACCGCTGGTAGCCTTCGCGCGAGGCATCCCGCGGTGTCGGGCGCCATCCCGCAGGAGGGGCACATGTCTGGTGGTGGCGGTTCGTTCGACTTCGACGATGACGAGAAGGAGTCCGCGCGCGGAGGTGGCAAGGCGCACAAGGACTTCGACTGTCCTTCGTGCAACGCCAACAACCCCGTGGATGAAGCGCTCGCCCACGGGGACGAGGTGCGCTGCAACTACTGCGGCTCCGAGTTCAGGGTCAGCGTGAACTCGGAGGGGCGGGTGAAGTTCAAGGAGATTTGAGCGCGCGCTCGCCGAAGATGGCGGTGCCCACGCGGACGACGGTGGCCCCTTCTTCAATGGCCCACTCGAAGTCATGGGTGGTGCCCATGGACAGGCCCGGCAACCCGTGGACACGAGCCAGCTCGCGCAGGGCCTGGAAGTCCGCGCGGGCCCGGACCTCGTCCTCCGTGGGGGGCGGCAGCGCCATCAGCCCCACCGCCTGGAGGCCAGGCAGGGCGCGGACCTCATCCAGGAAGGCGCCGAGCGCGTCGGGTGCCAGGCCGCTCTTGGTGGCCTCGCCGCCCACGTTGACCTCGACGTAGACGGGCAGGGGCGGGGCGCCGTCGCGGCGCTTCGACAGCTCGCGGGCGACCTCCAGCCGGTCCAGGGCGTGGAAGGCCCCAGCCACCCGCGCCACGTACTTCACCTTGTTCGTCTGGAGCGCTCCAATGGCATGCCAGCGCAGGCCGTCCAGGTCCGCCAGCTCCGCGGCCTTGTCCCGCAGCTCCTGCGCGTAGTTCTCCCCGAAGTCGCGCTGGCCGGCGGCGTAGGCCTCGCGGATGAGGTCTGCGGGCTTCAGCTTGGACACCGCCACCAGTGTCACAGACTCCACGGGCCGCCCCGCCCGGGCACAGGCCGCCGCCACCCGCTCCCGCACCGACGCCAGCTGCTCCGCCACGCTCCCGCTCATGAGGCCCTCCAGGGAAGGGGCACGCCGGCCCGCTCCAGCAGGGCCACCGTCTCGCCCAGCGGCAGGCCCACGACGTTGGACGTGCTGCCTTCCACGCCCGCCACCAGGAAACCGCCCTTGCCCTGGATGGCGTAGGCACCCGCCTTGTCCAGGGGCTCGCCGCTGTTCGCGTACCAGGACATCTCCCCGGGGCTCAGGGCGCGGAAGGTGACGCGGGTGTGGACCACCAGCGTCTCCTCATGCCGGCCTGCCAGGGCCACGCCCGTGTAGACGTCATGCGTCCGCCCGGACAGGCGCGTGAGCATGGCCTGGGCCTCCTCGGCGTCCCGGGGCTTGCCCAGCAACTCGGCGCCCAGGGCGACGGTGGTGTCGGCGGCCAGCACCCAGGCGCCCGGGTGGCGGGAAGCCACCACGCGGGCCTTCTCCCGGGCGAGCCGCCCGACATAGGCCTCCGCCGCCTCACCGGCGTGGGGCGTTTCGTCGATGTCCGCCGCGGAAACGGTGAAACGGAGGTCCAGCTGTGACAGAAGTTCCCTGCGTCGCGGCGACGCCGAGGCCAGGACGAGCAACGTTTGATCTGCGTTCATGTGCATGTTACGGCTCGGTCCGGCCTTACCAGACTTGTGCCCCGGAGTGGACTCTACGGATGAATCCCGCGGACCTCCTGTCGGCCATGAAGCGGACAGTGGAGCAGTTGGCCGCCTTCAATGAGATGGCGAAGGCCCTGACGTCCACGCTCGAGCTCCGCGAGGTGCTGGCGCTGGTGATGCAGAAGGTCAGCAGCCTGCTGCTGCCTCGCAACTGGTCGCTCATCCTCCAGGACGAGCGCACCGGAAAGCTCTACTTCGAAATCGCGGTGGGTGACGGCGCGGACGTGCTCAAGGGCCTCCAGCTCAACCCGGGCGAGGGCATTGCCGGCGCCGTATTCACGTCCGGCGCGGCCCGGCTCGTCCATGACGTGGGCGGGGACCCCAGCTTCTCGCCGCGCTTCGATGAAGCCTCCGCCTTCCACACCCGCTCCATCCTCGCGGTGCCGCTGCTGGCCCGGGGCCGGGTGCTGGGCATCATCGAACTGGTGAACGGGCCCATGGACCCACCCTTCACCAACGAGGACCTCACCATCCTCACCGCCATCGCGGACTACGCGGCCATCGCGATTGAGAACGCGCGCAACTTCCGGCGGGTGCAGGAGCTGACGATTACGGACGAGCACACCGGTTGCTACAACGCCCGGCACCTGCGCGCCTTGCTGGACCAGGAGGTGAAGCGCTCGGAGCGCTTCCGCCACCCGCTGTCGCTCGTCTTCCTGGACCTGGACCACTTCAAGAGCGTCAACGACACCCACGGGCACCTGGTGGGCAGCGCCACCTTGAAGGAAGTGGGGGACCTGCTGATTACCCTGGGCCGGCAGAACCTGGACGCCGTCTTCCGCTACGGCGGCGACGAGTTCGCCATGTTGCTGGTGGAGACGGACCAGGAGGGCGCGGCCGTCATCGGCCAGCGCGTCTGCGAGGCCTTCCGGGGGCGGGGCTTCCTCGTGGAGCAGGGCCTGGACGTGCGCCTCACCGCCAGCGTGGGCGTGGCCACCTATCCGGACCATGCCTCGTCCGCGCTGGACCTCATCCGCGCGGCGGACTTCGCCATGTACGCGGCCAAGGCCCGGGGGCGGGACGCGCTCTGCATCGCCGAGCCCATTGCGCCCAACGGCGGCACGGGCTCCCACGAGTTCCCGGAGCGGTAGCTGGCGCTCCGGCCCTGTTGGCCGCGAAGCCCGCAATGAGAGAGGGCCGGGGAGGGGAGTACCCTCGGCCCGGCCCTCGGGGGCGTCACGGTTGGACGCCGGGACTCACCCGGTGCCCACCACGGAGTCGATGGCGGCGGTGTTCGTCACCACCGAGCCCTGCTCACGCAGCGCCTTGAGGAAGGACTCCGTCAGTTCAATCTGCTTGGCCTGACGGGCCTGGGTGCGCAGCTCCTCCTTGCGCTTCTCGAAGCCCTCGGCGTCCGGCTTCTGGCGCTCCACCACCTGCGCCACCACGAAGCCCTCACCCATGGGGAACACGCTGTCGAGCGGCTGCGGGGCGCTGACGGCGAAGGCCGCCTTCACCAGTTCGGGCGCGGGGCCCAGGTGCGGCACCGCCTCACCCTCGGCGGTGAAGCTGTCCGTCTCCACGGCCTCCGGGCGCGTCTCCGTCTCGAAGCGCAGCAGCGCGGGCTGCTCCTTCTCCGGCGGGAAGAGCGTCTTCAGGCCCTGGCCCGACTTGACGGAGGCCAGCGCCTTCTCCGCCTCGGCGCGGGCCTGCTGCTTGGCGCGGTCCTGCTTGTAGAGCGTGGTGGCAATCTCGTCCTGGACGTCCTCGAGCTTCTTGTCCTGGGCGGCTTGCTTCTCATCCACCTTCACCAGGTGCACGCCGAACTTCGTCTCCACCGGCTGCGTCACCTCGCCCTGCTTCAGCGCGAAGGCCGCGTCCGCCAGCGCCGGCTCCCAGCTGCCGCGCTCCACCCAGCCCAGGTCGCCACCGCGCGTCTTGCTGCCCGGGTCCTCGCTGCTGTCACGCGCCACCTGGGCGAAGTCCTTGCCGCCCTCGATTTCCTTGCGCAGCGCCTGCGCCTTCTCCAGGGCCGCCTTCTTCTGGTCGGCGGTGGCCTCCGGAGGCAGCTTCACCAGCACCTGCCGCGCACGGATGCGCTCCGGCTGCTGGTACACGAAGCGGTTGGCCTCGAAGTACTCCTTGATCTCCTTCTCGTGCGCCTTCTTCCACTCGGCCAGCTGCGCCGCCGTGGGGTTGGGGACCTTGTCGGCGTACATGGCCGGCAGGAAGCGCGCGAAGACGACCTTCGCCTGGTTGCCTTCCTTCTCGAAGCGGGCGCGGACCTCGTCGTCCGACACCACCGCGTTGGCGCGCACCACGCCCATCATCTTCTGGGCCGCCAGCTGCCGGCGCAGCTCCAACTCGAAGTCCTGCGGGGTCTTCCGGTAGAAGTCGCGCAGCACCTGCTGGTAGCGCTCGAAGTCGAACTGGCCATCCTTCTGGAAGTCCGCGTTCTGGTGGATGAGCTTGCGCAGCTCTTCGTCGGACGGGTTGATGCCGTGGCGCTCGGCCGCCTGGGCCAGCAGCTCCGTGTTCACCAACCGGTCGAGCACCTGGTTGTGCATGCCGAACTGGCGGGCGAGCGACTCGGGCACCGGGCTGCCCTGGGAGCGCAGGAAGCTCATCTGCTGGGCCCAGGCCGCCGCGAAGTCACGCAGCGGGATTTCCTTGCCGTTCACCGAGGCCACCGAACCGGGCGCCGTCGCCCCACCCGTGGCGCCGAAGCCAGTACTGCCCGGGCCGAACTGGAGCGTGAACACCACCGCGATGCCGATGATGAACAGGAGCGAGGCAACCTTCCGGGGATTCAGACCGTCCATTGTCGTCACTTCTGGGGCAAACGCGCCGAGAAAAGCCGTGCGGAAGGACTCGCGACGCGGTGTTGTTGGTAGCCCGGCCGGTGGGTGGTGGACCAGGAACCGCCCCCCATGCAGGCCTTGACTGCCTAGGACAACGCACCGGAAAATGCAAGCGATTTAGAGCCCTTAGCCAGCCCCTGCTCCCCCATTACACCCCCGGAAACTCCTGCCTGTGTGGTCGCTCCTGAAGCGGTACTACCGCCCCCTCATCGTGGGCTTTCTGCTCCTTTCGCCGCTCGTGGCCTTCCTGCTCGGTGGCCGGAAGGGCAGGGAACCCAACTTCGTCGACCGGGCGATCATCGCCGTGGCGTCCCCCGTGCAACAGGGGCTGACGTCCGTCATTGAGGGCGGGGTGGCTGGGGTCCAGAACTACCTGGACCTCCGGGGCGTGCGGCAGGAGAATGACGCGTTGCGGCTGGAGAACCTCCAACTGCGCGCGGCGGTGCAGTCCCTGGGTGAGTCGCGGATGGAGAACGAGCGGCTGCGCAAGCTGCTCAACTACGCGGAGGCCGAGCCCGGGCCGGAAATCCCCGCGCGGGTGGTGGGCGTCAATCCGGTGGCGAAGCTGCTGTCGGTCCGCATCAGCAGTGGCGAGCAGCAGGGCGTGTTTCGCGGCATGTCCGTGGTGACGCCGGACGGAATCGTGGGACAGGTCATCCGGGCGACGGGCGGGTATGCGGATGTGGCGCTGGTGACGGACCCGCAGAGCCGGGTGGCGGTGCGTGTGCAGCGCTCGCGGGCCCGGGGTACGGCGGCGGGAACGGGAGGCGGGCCCCTGAAGTTGGAGAACATGCTGCGCACCGAGGATGTCGAGGACGGTGACCTCATCATCACCGCGGGCACGGACGGCATCTATCCTCCCGGCGTGGTAGTGGGACGCGTGACGAACCTGGAGAAGAAGGAGCACGGCATGTTCCAGGGCGCGGACATCGTTCCGGCGGTGGATACGAGCAAGCTGGAAGAGGTGTTGGTGGTGGGCAGCCCCTACAGCGCCATGGCGCCGGGCAGCACCGCGGAGGGCGCGTCGAAATGAAGTTCCTGGTGTCTGTCGCACTGGCGCTGGCGTTGCTCACGCTGGAATCGGTCCTGGTGAAGCAGGCGGGCCTGGAGCTCGGCCGGATTGACGTCACCGTGGTGCTGGTGGCGTTCCTGGCCTTGCGGGCCTCGCTGCTCGAAGGGACCTTCTCCGCCTTCTCGGTGGGATATCTGCTCGACCTGATGAGCGGGCAGCCCACCTGGCTCTACACCTTCCTGGCTGTGTTCATCTTCCTGGTGGGAAGGCTGGTGCCGACCTTCGTGGAAGTCCGGGGCCCGCTGGCCTTCGCCCTGTTCGCCATGGGCGCGGACGTGGGCCATTCGCTGCTGGCCACCTTCTTCACCTGGCTGACGGTGAAGGACGACGGTCCGGGCTCGCAGCTGGCGGAGATGCCGCTGCAGGTGGCGCTCACGGGCATCGCGGCGCTGGCGCTCTACCCGTTGCTGCGGCGCTTCGAGGCGTCTCAGGAGCGGCCCGCGGGGTTGCTGCGGTGACGCCACCCACCTTGGGCAACACGACGCCGGGGCGCGAGCTCAAGCGGCGCTTCCTGTGGCTGGGCCTGGCCATGGTGGCGGGCCTGGGGCTGATTTCCATCCAGCTCTACCGGCTGCAAATCACCCGGGGCGAGGAGTACGCCGCCAAGAGCGTGGCCAACTTCGTCAAGGAGGTGCGGCTGCGCGCCGACCGCGGCGTCATCAAGGACGCGCGAGGCACCATCCTGGTGGACAGCCGTCCGTCCTTCGACGCCTTCATCACCCCGGCCTTCTGCACCGACTGCTACGAGCAGGTCATCCCCCGCCTGGCGGAGCTGCTCCAGTGGGACCCGGACCAGCGCAAGAAGGTGGAGGACATGGTGCGCATGGGGCGGCGCAACGCCCCCTTCCAGCCGGTGCCGGTGCGCGTGGACCTGTCGCGCGACGAGTACGACCGGCTGGCCGCGCGCCGCGACATCCTGGACGGCGTGGAGGTGGCGCCCGTGCCGCACCGGCACTACCGCACCAACTCCGTGCTGTCGCACGTGCTGGGCTACATGAATGAAATCACCCAGGAGGAGCTGGAGCGCCTCAATGGCGACGGCGCCCGCTATGCCCTGGGGGACTACATTGGCCGGCGCGGGCTGGAGCGCTACTTCGAGCAGCGGCTGCGTGGCACCGACGGTGTGCGCAAGGAAGTGGTGAACGCGCGCGGGCAGACCATTGAAGAGCTGAACGACAAGCTGGGCGACAACGCCGTGGTGTCGCCGCGTCCGGGCAGCAACCTGGTGCTGTCCCTCGACATGCGGCTGCAGGAGGAGGCGGAGCGGGCCTTCCCCGGCGTGACGGGCGCGGTGGTCGCCATTGACGTCAACACGGGCTTCATCCGCGCGCTGGTGTCGCGCCCGGGCTTCGACCCCAACCTGCTCACCGGCCGCGTGACGCCCGCCCAGATGGCGCTCCTGTCGAGAGATCCGCTGGACCCGATGATCAACCGCGTGGCCGCCGAGCACTACAGCCCGGGCTCCACCTTCAAGGTCGTCACCGCGCTGGCCGCGTTCAAGTCCGGCGCCTTCCGCCCGGAGACGGTGGTGAACTGCCCCGGTGGTTACCGCCTGGGCGCGCGCACCTGGCGTTGCCACAGGGACGCCGGACACGGGCTCGTGGATGGCTTCACGGCGATGAAGTCGTCGTGCGACACCTGGTACTACAAGGTGGCGGACACCATCGGCCTGGACCCCATTGGAGAGATGGGCAAGGCCCTGGGCCTGGGCAGCCCCACGGGCGTCAACGTGGTGGCCGAGGTCCCGGGCATCATGCCGACCAGCGCCTACCACGACAAGGCGTCGCCCGGCGGCTACACCAAGGGCATGGCGCTCAACAGCTCCATTGGCCAGGGCGACAACAACGTCACGCCGCTCCAACTGGCGCTGGTGTACGCGGCCATCGCCAACGGCGGCACGCTCTACAAGCCGCAGATGGTGAACCGTCTGGAGGACCTGGACGGGCAGACCATCGAGTCGTTCCAGCCGGAGGTGGTGCGCAAGGTGGACCTGCCGCCCGCGCACCTCAAGGCAGTGGTGGAGAGCCTGGTGATGGTGGCGCACGAGCCGGGCGGTACCGCCTATCGCGCGCGCATGAATCACATGCGGGACAAGGACATCCTGGTGGCGTCCAAGACGGGCACCGCGCAGGTGGCCCGCCTGGGGGCAATCCGCCTGCGGACGCACCAGATGAGCTACTTCGAGCGCGACCACGCCTGGTACGCGGGCTTCGCGCCGGCGGACAAGCCGGAGCTGGTCATCGTCGTGCTCAACGAGCACGGCGGCCACGGCGGTTCGGACGCGGCGCCCACCGCGATGGCGGTGTTCCAGAAGTACTTCGATTTGAAGAAGCTGGACGCCACGGCGCCGCCGCCGCGTCCCAATCAGCCCTACACGCCGTCCTCCGTGACGCGCGCGCCCTCAGCCGACGAGGCGGCGCTGACGCGAAGGGTACGGCCACCGGCCCGGCTTCCGGGCGATGAAGAGGATCGCACGCGTGCAACTGCGGATTGAGCGCCGGATGGTGCCCCACATCCCCTGGGGCCTCATCTTCTCCGTGCTGGCGGTGTGCGGGCTGGGCATCTGGAACCTCGCCTCGGCGTCACGGCCGCCGCACTCGCCCGTCTGGGGCTCGCAGATGGGCTACCTGGGCATCAGCATGGTCGCCGTGCTGGTGGTGTGCCTGGTGGACTACCGGTGGATTCAGCGCATGGCGCTGCCCATCTACGTGGGCAACATCCTGCTGCTCATCGCGCTGCGCTTCTTCGGCCACACGGCCAAGGGCGCGGAGAGCTGGTTCGTCATCGGCCCGTTCCGCATGCAGCCCGCGGAGTTCATGAAGATTGGCGTCGTGCTGATGCTGGCCAAGGTCTACCACGACGACTTCCAGCCCAATGCGCCCTCCTACAGCCTGACGCGGCTGTGGAAGCCGGTGCTCGTCGTCTTCGTGCCCTTCGCGCTGGTGCTGGTGCAGCCGGACCTGGGCACCGCGCTGATGATTGGCCTGTCGTCGCTCACCATCATCCTCTTCGGGAAGGTGCGCTGGTATCTGGTGGCCACGCTGGTGGCGGGCGTGTTCGCCGCCGGCATCGTCATCTGGAACGACTACATCCGCGACGTGCCGGAGCCTCGGCCCACCATCGTCCGGCACCACCTGAAGAAGCACCAGAGCCAGCGCATCTCCGGCTGGCTGGACCCCGAGGCGGACCTGCGCGGCAGCGGCTATCACGCGGCGCAGTCGAAAATCGCGGTGGGCAGCGGCGGCGTGTCCGGCAAGGGCTGGCGCGAGGGCACCCAGACGGGCCTGCGCTTCCTGCCCGAGCAGCACACCGACTTCATCTTCTCCGTGTGGGCGGAGGAGCATGGCTTCGTCATGTGCATCGTCCTGCTCGTGCTCTATGGCGCCATCTTCATCTTCGGCCTGGGCGTGGGGTTCAACGCGCGCGACAGGTTCGGCGCCTTCGTCGCGGTGGGCGTCGTGGCGATGCTCTTCTGGCAGGTGTTCGAGAACATCGGCATGGTGATTGGCCTGCTGCCGGTGACGGGAATCACCCTGCCGTTGATGAGTTATGGCGGCTCATCCCTGCTTTCCGTGATGCTCAGCATCGGCTTGCTGGTGAACATCAGCATGCGCCGTCACATGTTCTGAGAATTTCCGGATTTATCCTCGCGAGACGGGCGCAAGCGTTTCTCGGCGCGCGGCATGGGGTGGTGTATGAATCACCCCACCAACGCACGTGGGGCGAGTCCTCCCGGGCAGATGAGGACGCGTCATGCAGAGGAAGGGTGGCCAGAAGGCAGTCGGGAGCACGCGGGTGGAGGCGCCGGTGCGCGCGCCCGCGCGAGCGCCAGCGCAGGCCGCGGCGCCGGTGAAGGAGGTCCGCCCCGCGGTGGTTCCGGCGCGTCCTGGTGGCAACGTGGCGGCGGTGAGCCCCGAGCCGAGGCCGACCTTCTCGCCGTTGATTGAGATGAATCAGGGCGAGGCGGAGCACCGTCACTTTCCCCGCGCCCAGCTCGCCACGCGCTTCGAGGTGTGGGTGGATGACGAGGCGGGCGAGCGTCGCTTCGAGGCGAGCCTCGTGTCCGTCAACGTCAGCGTCAGCGGGGCGTTCCTGGAGAGCACCTTCTATCTGCCGCTGGGCACCGTGCTGGGCGTGAGCTTCGCGCTGGAGCCGGGCGCCGCGCCCGTGCAGGCGCGCGCGGAAATCGTGCGGGAGGAGCGGGGGAACGGGCCGGAGGGCCGCAGCGGCTTTGGCGTGCGCTTCCTCGACTTCAGCGGTCAGACGGAGGTGGCACTGGCGCGGCTCTTCGTGGGGATGCGGCTGCGGGCCTTCGCGGAGGATTATCTCAAGTCCCAGCGGGCTCGCTCCCTGCCCAACGAGGTGGAGCGCGTGGTGGACGTGCTGGCGGCCTGGGAGCTGCTCAAGGCGACGTCGTCCGTTTCCGACCCTTGGCAGGGCTGATGCGTTGGACCGGTCATCGCCCAGGGCCGTGGGCGGGTGTCCGGTGTGCAGGCACTCAGGCCGACTTGCTGCCCGAAATCTGGCGGCGGCGTTCGGCCTGGTAGTGCGCGGAGCACAGACCCTTCGAGCGCTGCTCGCGAGTACAGCCCTCCATGGTGCAGCGGCGATCCAGTGAAACCAGGCTGGCGCCCGCCATCACCTTCGGCGGACGGCCGCGGCGCCGGCCCGCGGTGAGCGCGGTGGAGCTGGGCGAGGTGCTCCCCAGCCTGGGCATCCCGTCGTTGAGCGCGCGCAGCATGCCGCGTCCAATGGCGTCTCCCAATGCTTCGGCCCAGTTCACCATGGCCGGCGTCAGCGGGACGGTGGACAATTCTTTGCGTGGACGTGCCATGAATACTCCAAGTGAAAACAGTCAGCCAACACAGACACTGCTATGTGCCTATTTGGCGGTTGAAGTCATCGCTGTCAATACAACCTTGGAGGGTCTGTCTTGACTCGTAAACGATCTCAGAAAATTGATGACAAGACTGCAAATGGATACGTATTTCCCGTATGTCCTCACGGCACTGTGACACTCGCAGCGGTCGACCCGTCTGTCTCGGCGGGTGAACACGCGAAATATGAGAAGACGCTCAAAACGCTCCAGGAGCGCGTCTTCGAGCTGCAGATCCAGAACTACCTGGCGGGGCGGAAGGCCGTCATCGTCTTCGAGGGCTGGGACGCCTCCGGCAAGGGCGGCGCCATTCGCAGGCTCACCACGCTGATGGACCCGCGCGGTTACAAGGTCTGGCCCATCTCCTCGCCGTCAGAGGACGAGCGCAGACACCATTACCTGTGGCGCTTCTGGCGCAAGACGCCGGGCGCGGGCGAGGTCTGCATGTTCGACCGGAGCTGGTACGGCCGGGTGCTGGTGGAGCGGGTAGAGGGCTTCGCGAAGCCGGCGGAATGGCGGCGCGCCTACGATGAAATCAATGCTTTTGAACACATGCTCACCGCGGACGGTGTGCGGATGGTGAAGTTCTTCATCCACATCGACAAGAAGACGCAGCTGCAGCGGTTTCGCGAGCGCGAGGCGGACCCGGCCAGGCGCTACAAGCTGGGGCCCGAGGACTGGCGGAACCGGGCGAAGTGGAAGAAGTACGAGGCGGCCATCCAGGAGATGCTGGACCGCACGCACCGCCCCGACGCGCCGTGGCACGTGGTGCCAGGGAACGACAAGCGCTACTCGCGGCTGGAGGTGCTCCGCCGCTGCGTGGAGTTGCTGGGCTGAGACAGGAGGAGGCGCACGGGTGGTGCGCGGAAGAGCAGCAGGGCTCTCTCGCGCGTCCGACCCCGCAGCGCGGCGAGTCTACGTCAGGGCCTTCTTCACCGCCTCTTCGATGCGGGCCTTGGGCACCGCGCCGACAATCTGCTCCACCACGCGGCCGCCCTTGAACAGGAGCAGGGTGGGGATGGAGCGGATGCCGTACTCCTGCGGCGTGTCCTGGTTCTCATCGATGTTGAGCTTGGCGAACTTCACCTGCCCCTTGTACTGCGAGGCCAGCGCTTCGATGGAGGGCGCGATGGCGCGGCACGGCGCGCACCACGTCGCCCAGAAATCCACCAGCACGGGCTCCTGGGAGTCCAGGACCTGCTGCTTGAAGTCGCCATCCCCGATGTTCGTCACGTCCGCGCCTGCCATGGTGTCTCCTCGTGCCCTGTCCGGGCACCGCCGTCGCGTGTAGTACGCGTCCGGTGGGCCTGCAAGGATCGGCCGGCCATCAGCCAATCTGGCGGCTCAGATGCGGATGGATGGCGCCTGTTTCAACCATTTCCCCCAAGCGTTCCCCCAGGGGAGGGGTGGCTGGTGTAAGCTGGAAGGCGTGACGAAGCTCTTCCTGCCCCAGACCCAGCTCGAGGAGTGGGCGCTGGCGGACAAAGCAGACCTGCGCGAAGGCCGGCTGGTGGTGATGGCGGAAGGCGGCGTGGCCTTCCCCCTCACGCCCGCGGTCCACTTCGTCCAGCTCGTGTCGGGCGAGGACACCCAGGGGTTGGTGGCCCGGGTGAAGACCGAGGAGCAACTTGCCCGACTGGGTGCCGAGCAGATGGCCGACTCGGTGCTGGTGGGGGACAACGCCTATGAGGTCGTTCCAGGGTATGTAGCGGAGGTCGCCGCCGGCGCGCCCAGGCCAGAGGGCGCGGACAAGAAGCCGGACTCTGAAGCAGACCTTCTGGCTGCCTTCATCCTCAACAAGATGGGCTGATTCGTCCGTCTCCCGTGGTTATGAGCCTGCCCCTATGAGCCACACGCTCGTCTCGCTCGCCTGCCACGCGTATGGCATCGCCGCTATCGTCTACCTGGCCTACCTGGTCCGCCAGTCCGAGGCCCTGGCGACGGCCGGGCGGGTGCTGGTGGGCGGTGGATTGGCGCTGCATGGCGTGGCGCTCTTCGAGCTGCTCGGGGTGCAGAGCGGGCGGCCGGTGGGCCTGGCGCAAGGCTTCTCCGCGCTGGCCTTCCTGCTGCTGGCCATCTTCCTGCTCCTGGACGTGCGCTACCGCCGGCCCGTCATCGGCGCCTTTCTCACGCCGCTGGCGCTGGCCGCGTTGCTGCCCGGCTTGCTGATGCAGGGCGGGCAGGCGCCGCTGCCTCCCGGGGTGCGTCAGCCGCTGTTGCCGCTGCACATCACCCTGGCGCTGCTGGGGCTGGCCGCGTTCGCGGTGGCCGCGGGCGTGGGCGTCATGTACGTGCTCATGGAGCGGCAGGTGAAGGCCAAGCGCTTCGGGTTGCTGTTCTCCCGTCTGCCCTCCCTGGAGTTCCTGGACACGCTGAACCGGCGCCTGGTGGTGTGGGGCTTCCTGGCGCTGTCCATCACGCTCGCCACGGGGGCCTTCTTCGTGGGCACCACGCCGGGCCCCTGGACCGTGGATGGGAAGACGCTGGCCACCCTCGTCGCGTGGGCCGTCTTCGCCGCGCTGCTGGTGGCGCGTTCCGTCGCGGGCTGGCGGGGGCGGCGGGTGGCCTTCCTCACCATGGCGGGGTTCTGCCTGGTCATGGTGTCCTTCCTGTCCTCGTATGACGTGTCGTCGCCCTCGGAGGCGGCCATGAGGATGCCCTGAGTATGGAGCTCATCTGCATTGGCCTGTCCCACCGGACGGCGCCCCTTACCGTCCGCGAGCGACTGGCCTTGCCGGAGTCGCGTCAGGTGGACGTGCTCCAGCGGCTGGCCCAGTCGCCCGTGGAGGCCCTCTGGGTGTCCACCTGCAACCGCGTGGAGGTGTACCTGTTGGCGCCGGACACGGCGATGGCGCGGCAGCGCGCGTTGGCGGAGCTGCAGGTGCTGGGCGGCGTGGAAGCCCTGGAGCACCTCTACGAGCACCAGGGCGAGGCGGCGCTGGTGCACCTGTTCCGCGTGGCGTGCAGCCTGGACTCCATGGTGCTGGGCGAGGCCCAGATTCTGGGCCAGGTGAAGGACGCTTTCGAGCGGGGCCAGGGCGCGGGCGCGGTGCGCGGTGAGTTGATGCGCGCCTGCGCGGCCGCGTTCAGCTGCGCCAAACGCGTGCGCACGGAGACGGCCATTGGCCGCGCGGCCACGTCCATGGCGGCGGCGGCGGTGCAACTGGCCAGCAAGGTGTTCGACGGGCTCGCGGGCAAGACGGTGCTGGTGGTGGGCGCGGGGGAGATGGGCGAGCTGGCGGCGCGCCACCTGAAGCAGGCCGGCGCGTCGAAGCTCTATGTCACCAACCGCACCCTGTCGCGCGCGGAGGCGCTGGCGGCGGAGGTGGGCGGACAGGCGCGGCCCTTCGAGGAGCTGCTCGCTCTGGTGGCCGCGGCGGACGTGGTGGTGTGCAGCACGGCGTCGCCGGTGCCGCTCTTCACGCGGGACAACGTGGGCGCCTTGGGGCGCGGGCGCCGGGGGAGGCCGCTGTTCATGGTGGACCTGGCGGTGCCGCGCGACATCGACCCGGCCGTGGGCACGCTGGACTGGGTGCACGCGTACGACGTGGACGACATCCAGAAGTTCGTCGCGGACAACGCCGCGGCGCGCGCGGAAGAGGCGCAGAAGGCGGGCGTGCTCGTCGCGCAGGAAGTGGCGCGTTTCGTCAAGGAGCGCGCGCTGCGTGAGGGCACGCCGGTGCTGGCGCGACTGCGTCAGCGCGCGGAAGCCATTGCCCGCTCCGAGGTGGAGCGCACGCTGGGCGCCCTGGGCGACGGACTCAACGACAAGCAACGCAAGAGCATCGAGGCCATGGGTCGAGCCATCGTCAACAAGCTGCTGCATGAGCCCACCGCGCGGCTGCGCGCCGTGGGGCCGGAAGGGGAGGGCAACCGCCTGGCGGGGGCCGCCGCCGAGTTGTTCGGGCTGCTGGAGGAGGAGGTTGGCACCGCCGCCGCCGCGCCCTCCGTCATGGCCGCGCCGGTCCAGGTCGCCACGGGGGGCAAGTGATGGCGCCCGTGCGCATCGCCACCCGGCAGAGTCCCCTGGCGCTCTGGCAGGCGCGTCACGTGGGCGCGCTGCTGACCTCGCATCATCCCGGTTTGGAAGTGTCCCTGGTGGAGATGACCACCGAGGGAGACCGCTTCTGTCCGCTCCGTTGTCCGCGGTGGGCGGCAAGGGCCTGTTCGTGAAGGAAATCGAGCAGGCGCTGCTCGATGGCCGCGCGGACGTCGCCGTGCACAGCCTCAAGGACATGACGTCCGTGTTCCCGGAAGGGCTGATGCTCGCCGCGGTACCGGAGCGGGAGGACCCGCGCGACGTCTTCTGTGGCCTGGGCGGGCTGACGCTGGACACGCTTCCCCAGGGCGCGCGCGTGGGCACGTCGTCGCTGCGCCGAAGCTGCATCCTGCGCTCGCGCCGGCCGGACGTGGACATCGTCAGCGTGCGCGGCAACGTGCAGACGCGCCTGGCGAGGACGCGGGAGCAGGGGCTCGCGGGGGCGCTGCTGGCCTACGCCGGACTCAAGCGCCTGGGCCTGGAGGACGTCATCACCCAGGTGCTGCCGCCCGAGGTGAGCCTGCCCGCGGTGGGGCAGGGCGTGCTGGCCATCCAGTGCCGCACGGACGATGCGCGCGTGCGCGAGCTGCTGGCGCCGCTGGAGCACGCCACCACGCGCATCGCCGTCACCGCCGAGCGCGCGCTGCTGGCGAAGCTGGAGGGGGGCTGCACCGTGCCCCTGGCCGGGCATGCCACCGTGTCGGGCGACACCGTCTTCCTGCGCGGACTCGTGGGACGTCCGGATGGCACACACGTGGTGCGGGGCGAGGTGCGCGGCCCCGTGTCGCGGGCCCATGCGCTGGGTGAATCCCTGGCGGATGACCTGCTGTCGCGTGGGGCGGCGGACATCTTGCGTGATTTCGCGCGCCGCTCCGAGGCGCGGGAGTCCTAGACTGGCGCTCGCGTGGAACGGCGACTGGAAGGCAAGAGAGTCTTGGTGACGCGCCCGCGTGAGCGGGCCGAGGAGTTGTGCTTCCTCCTGGAGGATGAGGGCGCTGAAGTGCTGAGCGTGCCCCTTCTGGAACTGCATCCTCCGGAGGACCCACGTCCGCTGGCGTCAGCGGCCGAGCACATCCAGCGCTACGCCTGGGTGGTGTTCGCGAGCCCGACCGGCGTGGATGCGCTGATGGAGGCCCTGCGCGAGGCGGGCACCCAGGACCGGATACAGCGGGTGAAGGTGGCCACCGTGGGGCCGCGCACGACGCGCGCCGCGGAGGGCTACGGCCTGGACGTGGTCGCCGAACCTTCCGAGGGCACGGGCGCGGCCCTGCTCAACCTCATCAAGGATGCGCTGCAACCGGGTGACGAAGTCCTGCTTCCCGCCGCCGAGGAAGGCCGGCGTGAGCTGGAAGACGGGCTGCGAGAGCACGGCCTCCTGGTGACGCGGGTGACGGCGTATCGCGCCACGCCCGCGCCCCTGCCACCGGAGTCGTTGGCCTTGCTGGATGCCTCACCGCCGGACGTCGTGCTCTTCGCTTCGCCGCGCACGGCCGAGGCCTTCGTGGAAGAGGCCGGACGCGAGCGCCTGGCCACCGCACGGGTGGTGGCGATTGGTCCAACGACGGCGTCCGCCCTGGAGCGGCTGGGCGTGCCCGCGGCGGCCGTCGCGGAGCGGCCGACGCCAGAGTCCCTGGTGGATGCCGCCGTGCTCGCGGTGACGAGCACCGTGCACTGACGGTGGCGCGGCGCCGTGCCCGCACGGCCGCATGACGGGCCTGACAGCGGCTCCATGCCTGGCTGGTGGCGCGGAGGGCACCATGGGTGTTTTCCGCTCGGTGCACCGCTGTGTGCCGGAATCCGTCTGGTACGCTTCGGGGTCGCACTCCGGCGGGCGGCCGGGGTGTAAGGAGACGCGCTTGGTACAGCCAGTGAGCGGCGTGGGTGGCACTGCTCCGAAGAGCCGGGATGACTTCACCACGCTGTTCGTGCTGGAGGCGCTCGTTGCCCAGGGGCTGCTGCAACCCCAGCAGGCCCAGGAGGTGCTGGCCCGCGAGGGCGCCGCGCGCGCCCGGGTGCTCAAGGCCCATCAGGGGACCACGGGCGGCGGCAAGGAGGCCGCGCGGTACGACGTGTCTCCGGTGGAAATCGTGGCGGCGTTCCAGGTGCCGCTGTCCAACGGCCGAGGCGTGCTGGACGAGGACCGCGTCACGGAGGCCGCCGCGCGCGCCGCCGGCATGACCTACCGGAAGATTGACCCGCTCAAGCTCGACATGGCGCTGGCCACGCGCACCGTGTCCAGGCCCTACGCGCAGAAGCACGTGCTGCTTCCCCTGGAGCGCACCCCGCAGGGCCGGCTGCTGGTGGCGGTGGCCAACCCATTCGACCGGGAGCTCTTCGAGAGCTTCCACCGCCTGACGGGGCTGCTTGTGGAGCCCGTCCTCAGCGCGAAGGCGGACATCCTCAAGTCCATCAGCGACATCTACGGCTTCAAGAAGACGCTGGCGCGCGCCGCCGACGACTTCAGCGCCGCCGCTGGAGCCCAGGTCGCCAACTTCGAGCAGCTCGTCTCGCTCAGTGGCACCCAGGAGCTGGAGGCGTCGGACCGGCCCGTGGTGCAGGCGGTGGACTACCTGCTGCGCTACGCGTTCGACAATCGCGCTTCGGACATCCACATCGAACCCAAGCGCACCACCAGCGTGGTGCGTCTGCGCATCGACGGCGTGCTGCATCCGGTGCACACGCTGCCGGCGCCGGTGCATCCACCCATCGTCTCGCGCGTGAAGATGCTGGCGCGCATCGACATCTCCGAGCGCCGCAAGCCGCAGGACGGCCGCATCAAGACGGAGCGCGACGGCCGAGAGGTCGAACTCCGCGTGTCCACGCTGCCCACCGCGTTCGGTGAGAAGGTGGTCATCCGTATCTTCGACCCGGAGACGCTGGTGCAGGACATCGCCCAGCTCGGCTTCGACCCGGAGGAGAAGAGCGCCTTCGAGTCCTGGATTGACCAGCCACACGGGCTCATCCTCGTCACCGGCCCCACCGGTAGTGGCAAGACGACGACGCTCTACTCCGCGCTCAAGGCGCTGGCGGGTCCGGACGTCAACGTCACCACCATCGAAGACCCCATCGAAATGGTGTGGGACGCCTTCAACCAGGTGCAGGTGCAGCCCAAGGTGGGGCTCGACTTCGCCGGAGCGCTGCGCCACATCCTCCGCCAGGACCCGGACGTCATCATGGTGGGCGAGATTCGCGACCCGGAGACGGCGGAGAACGCGATTCAATCCGCGCTCACCGGCCACCTGGTGCTGTCCACGCTGCACACCAACGACGCGCTGGGCGCGGTGGCGCGCATGCGGGATTTGGGCGTGCCGTCCTTCCTCCTGGCGCAGAGCCTTCTGGGCGTCATGGCGCAGCGCCTGCTGCGACGGGTGTGCAGTCATTGCGCGCAGGAGACGACGCTGACGCCGGACGAACTGCTCGCGCTCCAGGCCCCCCTGCCGCTGCTGCCCGGTGGCGTGCGTCTGCTCAAGGGGGCAGGGTGCGTGCGTTGCCGTGGCACCGGCTTCGTGGGCCGCACGGGCGTCTTCGAAATCGTCACCAGCGCGGGCGAGCTGAGAGACCTCATCGCCCGCGAGGCCCCCTATTCGCAGATGGTGGATGCGGCCCGGCGCTCCGGCATGCGGACACTGCGCGAGGCCGCCGTGCGCAAGCTGGCCCAGGGCTTCACCGCCTTCGACGAGGTGGTGCGGATGACGACCGTCTGACGCGCGACGGCCCGGCCTCCCACGAGGAGAGACCGGGCCGCGGAGTCCTTCCGGCTGCCCAGGTGGGGCAGGGTGGTGGACTAGAAGCGCGCCTGGAGCATCGTGTTGAAGCCCAGCGCGTGCGGGCGCTCGAAGCTCGGCTGCGCCACACCCGTCACGTCGTCCCGGAACGTGGTCCGGTTGGTGTCGTACGTGTAGTAGACCTCGCCGACGGCGGCGACGGAGTCGGACAGGTCCCAGCGGAACGTGGCCTTCGCGGAGTAGATGGGCTCCGCCTTGCACGCCGCGCTGCCGCGGCCGCACGTCTCCGGAAGGATGCTGAGCTGATTCACGTCACGCACCACGACGGTGCGCGTGCCGATGAGGTTCGGCGGTGGGTTGTTGCCGCCCAGCACCGGCGTGGGGCTGCGGAACGAGGCCGGTTGCTGCACACCGAGGATGAAACCCGGCGTGAAGTGCAGCTTCGGCAGGTGGTAGTCCGCGCCCACCGCGATGAACATCTCCGGCTTCAGCTCCGTGCCCTCCGGGAAGTCCTGGAACGGCGGGAAGCCCGGCACCTCGAACTGGATGAAGGAAAGGCTGCGGTACAGGCCGAGGAGGCTGACGCGGAGCAGGTCGTACTTCGCGCGCGCCTGGAGGGCCACGGCGGTGGCGCCCTGCGGCTTGGTGGCGCCGAAGTCGTTGGGCTTCTCCAGCGTCTGCGACAGGTAGCTGCCTTCCAGCGACACGGTGTACGACAGGCCGCCCGGGTACTGCTCCGGCGCGAAGAAGCGCTGATAGATGTCCGGGTCGTTCTTGTAGAGCCGGAAGTCCACGCTGGTGCCGACGGGCACACCCACGTGGTAGACGACTTGTCCGGACACACCCGCGGCGTTCACCGGCGCTTCCACGCCGAGCGTCGCCAGGCCGGGCACCAGGCCCTTCTGGAAGTAGCCGCCGCCCGCCTCGACGCGCAGCGTCTCCAGGATGTCCCAACCCGCGCCGGCCATGAGGCCGTACTTGGTCTCTTCCTCGCGGATGAGCTCGTTCTGCATGAGCGCCGTCTTGCCGCCGACGTACGCGTACCAATTGTCGCGGGTGATCTGCAGCTTGCCGCCGGGCACGCCGTTGGTGGCGGCGCGGGTGGTGAACACGCCGCTGCCACCCCAGGAGATGCGGTACGCATAGCCCAGACGGAAACGGTCCGCGGACACCGGGAAGCCGACGAGCGAGATGCCTTCCTTCTCGCTCCAGCCCGGCGGCTGATAGTTGAGGCGGATGTAGCTGGAGTTGTCGCGGATGTCGACGCCACCCGACGGCCGCTCGAGCACCAGCAGCGTCAGCGCCGCTTCGGTCGTCAAACCCTCGAAGAAGGCCGGTGCTCGCTTGTAGAGCACCACGTTCGACAGGGACTCGAAGCCGGAGAACCGGGTGTTGAAGTTGTCGTAGAACTGCGTGTTCTGGTTGCCGGCGCCGAACCGCGCATTGGGGCTGTTCGGCGTCGTTTCACCAGAGCCCGCGAGCACGTTGTCGTCCGCGAAGACGAACGACAGACGGGTGTCCACGAAGTCACTGGCCCACGCGGGCGCACTCAGGGAAATCAGGCCGGTCAGGGCCAGCTTCTGCAGCGTTTTCAATGTCCCTCTCCACGGAGCGGTCCAGTGGACCGCTCCTCCCTGCTTCCCGTCACCGGGTCGCGAGAATCATCAGAAGACTACGGATTGACGCAAGGCCGGATCGGCTTCGGGCACTCCATGCCCGGGCCGGGGTAGCAGCAGATGTCGTCCAGGTCGCGAGGCAACACGTTCCACCGCGGGCGGGCGGCGCTCACCTGCCGCAGGTGGCCCACGACGTCGAAGGTGGCCGCATGCAGATTGCGGCACTGCTGGGCCGCCTCGGCGTTCGGGTCATCCTCGCTGCAGTCGGGCGCCAGGTCCGGCACCGCGTCCTTCGTGACCAGGTTGATGCGCGTGCGCGCGTCCGCCGCCACCTTGCAGGTGAGGGTGCCGTCCTCGCGGTTCTGGACGGAGGCGTACACGACGCCCTCGCCCGAGGCCATGGTGTGCTGCAGCGGAGTCTGGGCCGCCAGCGTCACCGGCGTGCCGTTGGCGCCGAAGCGCACGTTGGCCGGCTTGTCGCACGACACGTTGACGCGCTGATCCCTGCTGAACGTGTCCGACTGGGCCCAGTTGACGACGGTGGGGTCCGCGTTGACGGAGGCGGTGAAGGTCTGGATGCGCCCGGGGACGGACTCGTCCAGGCCCGCCGCGGCGGCGCCGGTGGGGTTCATCTCCACGACGAACTGGCCGAAGCCGTTGTACGTGTTGCGCTCGGCGCAGTGGACGCCGGCGAACTGGCCAATGCCCATGGTGCAGTCGATGTTGCACTGCCGCTCGGCGATGTCCGGATCATTCGGGTTGTCCGTGCCGCAGCTTCCCCACGTCCCCGCGCGGGTATTGGGACAGAAGAAGGGGACGCTGCCGTTGCCGTTGGCGTCACAGTTGTGGAAGACGCGCGGGAACTTCACCCGGCTGAGCTTCACCAGTGACGACTCCAGGCTCTCCATCTTGTAGTTGCCGTAGCTGTAACCACACAGCGGGTCCGTCATGTAGAGCGAGCCGCTGTAGCCGCACAGTCGGCCGTTGATCTCCACCGGCGGCGACAACTTCAGATACTTGTCCCACTCCGTCTGGGGCAGCAGCCGGACGCGCTCGCGCACCGTCCAGGCGGGGAAGGTGAGCTGCGTGGTGGCGGTGAACTCCTGCACGGAGCCGGACACCGACCACAGCAGGTCGCCCGGGTCGAGCCCTTCGGGGAAGGAGTAGTTGTAGACGTAGAGCGAGTTGAAGCGGCCGGGGTAGTTGCCGTCCGGTTCACCCGTCTGGATGTTGGCGCCCGGGACGCTGTTCTCGCCCACGCGGCAGGCCGTCATGTCCGTGACGAAGAAGCCGCCCGGGTCCGTGCCCGTCACCAGCAGCGTCACCGGCTGCTTGTCGTTCGGGTCACCCTCGGGGCAGTTCTGCAGCAGCGGTGAGCCGGCCTCCGGGTTGCGCCCGATGCGCATGTACGTCCCGGCGTATGCGGTGAGCTGATCGCTGTTCTGCGGAACCTGGACCGTGGCGATGGTCGGCTCCTCGAACTTCATCATCCGCGACAGGCCGGTGGAGTTGGTGCGGGTCGCCGGCTCCTGAGGCAGCTCGCCGGGAACGACCTGTCCGTCGGCGTAGTCCACCTGCGGCGGTTCATCCTGCACCCAGACGTGGGCGTCGCCGTAGAGCTGGCCGGCGCGCACCGTGCCGGTGCCCCGGCCGTTGGTGAGCTGGGTCCAGCGGTAGCGGTACTCGCCCATCAGGTTGCCCGGCACCGTGCGGAAGGACACCGGCCCGTTGAACGACTCCATGGGCTGGCCCTTCGCGTCCAGGGCGAGGATTTCCACGTCGAAGTCCACCGGCGTTCGGGGCAGGGCCAGCCGGCAGTCCGCCGTGCCGCGAACCTCCAGCGGCACCTGGTTCTGGCCGCCGTGCGCGGTGGCGCACTCATTCACCACCGGCAGCGGGGTACGCGTGCCGCCGGTGTAGATGCCCGTGAGGTTGACCCGGAACGAGGCGACGCCATCAGGCTGAGGCGTTTCCTGGGTGTAACAGCCGGCCGCCGCCAGGGCCGACAGGAAGAGCAGGCGCTTCATTTACTTCACCCTCCGGCCGATACGGGAATCCTCAACCGCGTCCGCGATGGACACGGAGGTGGGGTTCTCACAGAAGTTCCGCAGCTGGTTCGTCACCGTGCCGCAGATGGGGTTGTTGCCCGCCAGCACATCCCGGCAGCTGCAGCGGCCTGTGTACGGACCCTCCGGCACGTCGCACTGGCTCTGGATGTCCTCGGCCGTCAGGCCCGGCACGCCGCAGCGCTCCGCGGCGTCCGAGGGGAGCGCCAGCAGATCCTTGCAGTCGCAGCTGCCCACCTGCTTGTCCAGCGCGGCCTTGAAGTCGGCGGCGGCGCGGCAGGAGCCCACCACCTGTTCGTTCACCGTCCAGCGGCCGTTGATGAGGTTGCCGCAGTAGTGGCCCGACTTGGACGTTTGGCGGCCCGCGAGGATGTCCTCGCAGGTGCAGAAGCCCTGCATGTAGCCGATGAGCGAGTCGCGCAGCGAGATGCCCGTCTCGATGCGGGTGGTGTTGCGCTTGAGGACGTTGAAGCCCGAGCCACCCTTGGCGATGTAGTCGTTGACGGCGATCTTGTACGTGCCGGTGATGTCCAGCGGCTTGCCGTTGATCTGGATGTCGGTGCCCGGGTGCGCGTAGCAGCGGCCCACGCTGGAGTCGTTGCTCTGGTCCACCAGGCACTGCCACGGCGCATGACCCTGGCGGTCCTGGTTGGGGCAGTCCGTGCCGTTGAGCGCCGGGTTGCAGGCGGTCTGCAGGTCGTTCACCTGCACCTGGGCGCAGTCCATGGTGAAGCGGGCGCCGGAGATCTGCGCCTGGCTGACGCAGCCGCGCTCCGCGGAGCGCTCGGTGACGAAGTCGAACATCTCCTGCATCTCCTTGCCGGAGAGGTACATGATGTTGATGGTGTTCTCGAACGGGAACACGTTGAACATCGACTCCTGGCTCACCACGCCCGCGTAGAGGTTGTCGCGGATGCCCAGTGAGTTGGTGAGCGCCATCTCCGCCTCGACGCGGCGGCGCTTGCGCATGGAGTCCGCGGCGATGTTGCCCAGCGGCGAGTCACCACCCGTGGAGTTGTTGCGGCGCTGCACGTCGCGCGGCGCGTAGGAGAAGATGGACGTCAGCTGGAAGTTGAAGTCCATGCCCAGGATGTACGGCTGGAGCAGATGCGTGGTCATCCGGTCCTCCTGGTTCGTGCACGCCTGGATGGCCTGACGGACGCGCTCGTCGCGGAGGAACTGGCCCTCCGCCCAGAACACGTTGTTGTCGTGGCGGAAGCGGCGCATGGCGTCGTCGCACCACAGGGCGTCCATGGGGAACACGCGGAAGTCCTGGCTGATGATTTCGCCGCCCTCACCGGTGCCGAGCACCTCGGGCATCTTCACCACCAGCTCCAGCCGGCCCACGTACTTGGCGAACGCGCCAGAGTGCGCGAGCACCACCTTGCGGCCCGCGGGGTCGGTGAGCAGCTGCGGCGGGTTGAGCACGACGTGCAGGTGGCCACCCATCACCGCGTCCACGCCCACCACGCCGGGGATGCGCACGCGCACCACGGACTTGTCGTCCCCTTCGGGGCCGAACCACTCCAGCACCTGCCAGGGCTCCTTCTGGCGCTGCACGTAGGCCTTGGCGCGGGAGTACTCGTAATAGGCGTCGTAGCCCTGGATGACGTCCTGGTCCTCATGGAGGCCCAGGTGGCTGACCAGCACGATGAGGTCGGTGACGGGGCGCAGCAGGTCCACGTAGGCGCGCGCCACCTCGTTCTGCTCCAGCGGCGTCACCTGGAGGCTGTTGCCACCTTCGACGATGGAGTTGAGCGAGGAGATGTTGGCCATGCCGATGATGGCCACCCGGAGGCCCTTCACGTTGCGGATGGTGTACGGCTCCACTTCCAGGGCCGTCTGGTGGTTGCCGTTCGCCCGCCAGTCGTCCCAGAAGTAGTTGGCCGCCAGCAGCGGGAACATCGCGTGCTGCTGCGCCATCTGGGTGAAATTGAGGAGGCCCGCGTCGAACTCGTGATTGCCCACGACGGCCGCGTCGAGCCGCGCCTCGGAGAGGAACTTGAACTCCACCTCACCGGTGTTGAGGTTGAAGATGGGCGCGCCCTGGAAGCAGTCGCCCGAGTCCACGTGCAGCACACGCTCGCCCTGGGAGCGCTCGCGCTTGAGCAGCGCCCCCATGCGCGTGGCGCCGCCGAAGGGGCCCGCTTCCGGGATGGTCCCCAGGTCCACGTCCGTCTTCAACGGCGTGAAGTCATAGGGGATGAGGCGCGAATGAATGTCCGAGGTATGAAGGAGCGTCAGACGCACCTCCTGCCCCTCGAGGTTGTAGTCCTGGCCTTCCAACACCGGCATGCACGAAGCAGATGCCAGGGCGCAGCAGAGGCCGAGCAGGAGGCGACGCATCAAGAGAATTCCGTGTTTCAGAGGGGAGACAGCGGTAAAGCGGGCGCAAGGTACGGGATCAAGCTTTGTCGGGCAAGCAACGCCACCATGGCGGGCCAGGTTCCTGCCATCGGCGTTCCTACTCCACAGGAGAGCAGGCGGACATGCGGCAGCGTCATTCCAGTGTGACTGACATCGAGATCATCGAGGATTTCTCGTCTACCGCGAGGTGCGACGAGGGCTTCCTCAGGGTTCGGCGGCTGCGCTGCCGCAACCGGCGCGCGGACGGTTCTTCCTCTCCCGTATACCGAGTGGACGTGGTGGACCGGCCCCGGTTGGACGCGGTGGCGGTGCTCGTCTATCGCCGCGGTGCGTCAGGCCTGGAGGTCCTGACGCGGATGAACCTCCGGCCCGCGGCGTATTTCCGGAAGGACAACCGGGGCGCGATGACCGTTCCAGACCCTGCGTCTGGCTACTTGCGCGTGGAAGAAATTGTCGCGGGACTGCTGGAGCCGGAGGACAAGGGCGAGGAAGGCCTGCGTCGCCGCGCCGCGGCAGAGGTGCATGAGGAGGCCGGGTTCAACGTGAATCCGGAGGACATCCGGCTGTTGGGCGGCGCCTTCTTCCTGGCGCCGGGCATCCTGTCCGAAAAGGTGTTTCCCGCCGCGGTGGACGTCACCGAGCTGTCACCCGAGGAGCCCGAAGGGGATGGTTCGCCCCTAGAGGAGGGCACGCAGCTGCACTGGCGTCCCATCCAGGACGTGTTGGACGCGTGCCGGCGCGGTGACATCCCGGATGCGAAGACGGAAGTCGCCTTGACGCGGCTGCTCGCCCTTCAGCCCTGAAGGGCGTGCATTGGTTTCGCGCGGCCGCGTGCCGGGGTAGGGTGCGCGGCGTTCCGCAATCCACCGCAGAGGTCGCTGCATGTCGTCGCTGCCCCCCTGGCTGGCCCAGTTCCTGCCCATCCTCATCCTCCTGGGGGCCATCGGCCTCGTCCTCGCGCGCCTGCCCAAGGTGGAGCTGGGGCACACGGAGGCATTCAAGCGCCGCCGGTTCTTCAACTGGTTCCCGTTGGGCATGACGTACGCGTTCCTCTACATGGGGCGCTACAACCTCAACGTGGCCACCAGCGCCATGGGGGACCGCACCTCCAACGCGGACTTCGGCACCATCTTCGCGTGGGGCACCGCCGTCTACGGCGTGGCCTTCCTCCTCAACGGCCCGCTGACGGACAAGTTGGGTGGCCGGAAGACCATCCTGATGTCGGCCGCGGGTTCGGCGGTGGCGAACGTGGCCATGGGCGGCGTGGTGTACGCGGTGCTGACGCACAACTGGGCGCCGCCGGGCGGCCTGGTGGCGACGCTGTCGTTCCTCTACGCCGTCAACATGTACTTCCAGAGCTTCGGCGCGGTCTCCATCGTCAAGGTGAACGCGGCCTGGTTCCACGTGCGCGAGCGCGGCCTGCTGGGCGGCGTGTTCGGCATCCTCATCTCGCTGGGCATCTACTTCGCCTACGACTGGAGCCGGCTCATCGTGAAGGCCGCGCCCACCTACTGGGCGTTCTTCGTGCCCGCGGCCATCCTCGCCGTGTTCCTGGTGGTGGACTACTTCGTCATCCGCGACACGCCCAGCCATGCGGGCCATCCGGACTTCGACACCGCGGACGCGTCCTCCGGAGAGACCGGGCCTCAGTTGGGGGTGGCGGGCGTGCTGAAGCGCATGCTGACCAACCGCGCCATCATCATCATCCTCTTCATCGAGTTCTGCAGCGGCTTCATGCGCAACGCCATCATGCAGTGGTACCCCAAGTTCGCGAAGGCGACGGGACTCGGCGAGTCCTTCGTCGCGGCCAACTGGGGCATGCTGCTGTGCGTGGCGGGCATCACCGGCGGCATGTTCGCCGGCGTCATCAGCGACCGCGTCTTCGACTCACGCCGCGGCCCCGTGTCCGCCGTGCTCTACGCCGGCATGTCGGTGGGCGCCGTCATCTCCGTGTTCGTCCTGGAGAGCGTGGCCCTGGGCTGGACGGTCATCTTCATGTCCCTGTGTGTCATTGGCGTGCATGGCATGCTGTCCGGCACGGCCAGCATGGACTTCGGTGGGAAGAAGAACGCCGGCCTCGCGGTTGGCATCATCGACGGCGCCGTGTACGCGGGCACCGCGCTGCAGTCCATCCTGCTGGGTTCCATCCTGCCGATGGGTGACGAGGCGAAGACCGCCGCCAACTGGGGCAACTGGCCCTACGCCATGCTGCCGCTGTCCTTCCTCGGGCTGCTGCTGGCCACCCAGGTGTGGAACGCCCGGCCCCAGCCGAAGTCCACGCCCGTGCCGGCCACCCTGCCGGTGCCCCCGGCGGCGCCAGCGAATCGGACCGGTACTGGCGGGTGATATCCGTGTGGCCCCAACGATGTGTGACGTTGGGGTCACTCCCGCGTGACAGGGATGTAGCGTAGACTCCCGGTGTGTCCCAGTCACCCGCACCCCTGCAGAGCCGCTTCGAGGTCCACGACCGGAAGCAGTTTGAAATCAAGCTCGAGTATCAGCCCTCCGGGGCGGATGAGACGCGCTACCTCGTGGAGGCGTATCTCTTCCTGCCGGGGAGCCTGAACATCGACGCGGAGACGTACCCGCGGGCGGACTTCTACGCGGACATCCACAACTACGTGCGCTTCAAGACGCCGGTGATGGCGGTGAACGAACTGCTGGGCTCGGACACCTCGCCGCTGGTGCGCCTGGAGGCGTGGCTGCGCACGGGGATGGGGTCCGAGAAGGACGTCGTGTACCAGGCCAAGCTCCTGTCCTGCGTGCTTCGCGGTGCGCTGCGCCGCTTCGCCACCGGGGTGGAGTCGCGGTGCGAGGGCCCCGCGGCGCTGCCGACGGACGCGTGCGCGGTGCTGGAGTCCGAGGTCCTGGCCATGCAGGCCGGTGTGACGCAGGTGCTGGCGCGCTTCCGCGTGTGGCTGCGCGCGGTGGGGGAGCTGCACCTGCAGGAGCGCTCGCGGGCGTCGCTGCGGCTGGTGGACGAATACGTCAGCCTGCTGGTGGAGGGCGGCTTCCGGCGCGCGGTGGCGGACATGAAGTCGCTGCCTCGCGGCGAGCCGTGGCATGGGCTGCGCAAGGGGCTGATGGAGGCGGTGCTGCGGGAGGAGGCGTACCGCAAGGAGCACCGGCTGCGCAGCGTGCTCAGCCCCACGGGGGACAACGAGGAGTACATCCTTCGGCTGGGCTTCCTGAAGAAGTTCTGCATGAACGTGCTGTTCCTGTCGTCGAAGCGGCGGCAGAAGCGGCAGGGCTGGGAGGAGATGCTCTTCGCGCTGGCCGCGGGCGTGGCGATGACGGTCGCCACCGCGGTGGCCTTCTGGGCGCAGGAGCGCTACGCGCAGGCCAGCCTCAACTTCTTCCTCATCCTCGTGGTGGGGTACATGGTGAAGGACCGCATCAAGGAAGGCCTGCGCCGGATGCTCAGCCGGGCGGCGGCCATGCACCTGGCGGACCGGACCACGAACCTGGTGGACCCCGTCACCGGGCGCGTCATTGGCGCGTGCGAGGAGCGGGTGGACTACGGGCCCTCATTGAAGGTGCCGGACACGGTGTCGGCGCTGCGTCAGCGCGACGACTTCCTCACCGCGACGCAGGGTGAGCTGTCGGAGACGGTCATCCGCTACCAGAAGCAGATTGTCCTGGATGCTCGGCACCTGCCGCGCACGCAGCGGGGGCTGACGGGCGTGACGGACATCCTCCGCCTCAACGTGGAGCGCTTCCTTCGCGACATGGACGAGCCGGAGCTGGCGCTGGAGTACGTGGACCTGGCGGACCTGTCCGTGGGCCACATCCGCGGGACCAAGCGCTACCCGGTGGACATGGTGTTCCGCTTCACGGTGGTGGAGGAGGAGACGGACCGCCGTCAGGACTCCGTCCAGTTCGTGCGGCTGGTGCTGGACCGCAACGGCATCCAGCGCATGCAGCGCTTCACGGACCCTGGTCCCGGAACGCCCCCCAACCGTTCCGGGTGGAAGTCCGCGGCCTGAGGCGGGGCCGACGCTCCAGGCAGGGAGGGGGGCGCATGACGCCCGCGGAGGAGGATTCGGCGGCACCCTGGCGCGCGCGCGGGTAATCTCCCCGGCGCACATGGCTTACGACGACTTCAAGAAGCGTATCCGCGACGACTGGCGTGACACCCTGCGTTCCATCCTGGAGCGCGCCCGCTCCCTGGGCTCCTCCGCCGTGCTGGCGTTCGACCTGGACTCCACCCTCTTCGACAACCGGCCCCGGCAGGCCCGCATCCTCCGGGAATATGGCGTCGCCAGCTCGCTGGCCGTGCTGGCCGCCTGCGAGCCGCGCCACTGGGTGACGGGTTGGGACATGAAGGAGGCCATGCGTGCCTGCGGCCTGGAGGACGCCCTGGTGGAGTCCCACTTCGCCGAAGCCCGCCGCTTCTGGGCCGAGCGCTTCTTCACCAGCGACTACTGCGTGGACGACGAGGCCATCGACGGCGCGGCCAGCTTCACCCACGAGGTGGTGGCCACCGGGGCGCGGCTCGTCTACGTCACCGGCCGCCACGAGGCCATGCGGGAAGGCTCCGTCTCCTGCATGCGCCGTCACGGCCTGGTGCTGCCAGATGACGACCGGGTGCTCCTCGTGATGAAGCCCACGCTGGCCGAGGACGACGACGCCTTCAAGCGGGAGGCGCACGCACGGCTGGGCCGCCTGGGGAGCGTGGTGGCTGCTTTCGACAATGAGCCCACGCACGCGAACGACTACCGGCGGAAGTTTCCAGAGGCCACCGTCATCCATCTGGCCACGGACCATTCGGGCCGGCCGGTGGAGTTGCTGGATGGCGTCATTTCCGTCCCGCACTTCGCGCTGGGTTCCTGACGCACCGCGCCTGAAACAGACCTGGCGTGGACGGGGTTTGAAAGGCTTTGAAGTCCCCCTGCCGCGCGGCTATTGAGTCGCTCGGCGTTTGCCGCCCCGGGAGTTCCGTGGGCGGCCAGCATGGAGGCATTCCGCAGTGGCCAGCCCGTACTCGAAAGAACTGCTGTTGGACATGTACCGGAAGATGTACCTCATCCGTCGCTTCGAGGAGCGCGCGGGTCAGCAGTACACGCTGGGGAAGATTGCCGGTTTCTGCCACCTCTACATCGGCCAGGAGGCCGTGGCGGTGGGACCGGTGGAAGCCCTGCGTCCGGATGACTACATGCTCAGTGCGTACCGTGACCACGGCCAGCCGCTGGCCCGTGGCAGCGACGCGGGCATGGTCATGGCCGAGCTGATGGGCCGGGGCACCGGCTACAGCAAGGGCAAGGGCGGCTCGATGCACATCTTCGACATCGAGCATCACTTCTAGGCGGCTACGGCATCGTCGGCGGCCAGATTCCCCTGGCGGCGGGCATGGCCTTCGCCAGCCGTTATCGCAACGAGGACCGCGTCACCGTCTGCTACTTCGGCGACGCGGCGGCCAGCCAGGGCGCCCTCCACGAGACGTTCAACATGGCGTCCAAGTGGAAGCTCCCGGTCATCTACATCTGCGAGAACAACCGTTACGGGATGGGCACGGCCATCTCCCGCATAGCGGCGGTGCCGGAGATCTACAAGCGCGCCAGCGCCTACGACATGCGCGGCGAGCCGGTGGATGGCATGGACGTGCTGGCCATGTATGAGGCCGTCAAGGACGCCGCCGAGTACTGCCGCGCCGGCAAGGGCCCCGTGCTGCTGGAGGCCAACACGTACCGCTTCCGCGGTCACTCCATGGCCGACCCCGCCACCTACCGCACCAAGCATGAGGTGGAGGAGGAGCGCAAGGGCGACCCGATTCCGAAGCTGCGCGCCTACATCAAGAAGCAGGGGCTGGCCCAGGACGACGTCTTCGAGACCATCGAAGAGGAGGTCAATGCGCTGGTGGACCAGGCGGTGAAGTTCGCCGACGAGTCGCCCGAGCCCAGCCTGGACGAGCTGTGGCGCGACACCATCGTGGAGGAGGGCGAGGAGGACGTGCGCCCCCGCGAGCGCGTGTTGGGTCAGAAGGTGACCTGGCCCAAGTATCCCAGTGGGCAGGAGCTGAAGGTGACGTGGGACCTGGAGCCGCGCGAGCAGGCCGAGGCGGCCGACAAGAAGGCGGGCCTCATCCGCTAGGCGCGCGCTGACCTGTCTACCAACCCTTTTTCGAATTCGTGTCGGAGCCGACGATGCCCGAGTTGATGTACCGCGAGGCGCTGAACCAGGCGCTCGCCGAGGAAATGGAGCGCGACGCCAACGTCTATTTGATTGGCGAGGAAGTGGGCCGTTACAACGGCGCCTTCAAGGTGTCGCAGGGACTGCTGGACAAGTTCGGGAGCGCGCGCATCATCGACGCGCCCATCGCCGAGCTGGGCTTCACCGGCCTGAGCGTGGGCGCGGCCATGGTGGGCTTGCGCCCCGTGGTGGAGATGATGACCTGGAACTTCGCGATTCTCGCGATGGACCAGATCGTCAACAACGCCGCCAAGCTGCGGCACATGTCCGGTGGCCAGCTGCGCTGCCCCATCGTGTTCCGCGGTCCAGGGGGCGCCGGCGGCCGGCTGTCCAGCCAGCACAGCCAGGCGTTGGAGGCCAACTACGCGCACTTCCCGGGCCTGAAGGTGATTGCGCCCGCCACTCCCGCGGACGCCAAGGGCATGCTCAAGGCGGCCATCCGGGACGAGAACCCGGTGCTCATGTTCGAGGGCGAGCGGCTCTACGCCATCAAGGGGCACGTGCCGGAAGGCGAGCACGTCGTGCCGCTCGGCAAGGCGGACGTGAAGCGCGAGGGCACGGACGTCACCATCATCACCTGGAGCCGCATGTATTACTTCTGCATGCAGGCGGCCGAGGAGTTGGCGAAGGAGGGCATCAGCGTGGAGGTCCTGGACCTGCGCACGCTGCGGCCCCTGGATGAGGAGGCCATCCTGGCGAGCGTGCGCAAGACGAACCGCGCCGTCATCGTGGAGGAGGGCTGGGGGCTCGCCGGCGTGGGCGCGTCCGTGGTGGACATCATCCAGTCCAAGGCGTTCGACGACCTGGACGCGCCGGTGGAGCGCGTCACGGGCCTGGACGTCAACATGTCCTATGCAGCGAACCTGGAGAACGCGACCCAGCCGGACGCACCGAAGATCATCGCCGCGGTGAAGAAGGTGCTGTACCGCGAGGGAGCCTGAACGCGCATGGCCATTCCCATCCAGATGCCGAGCCTGTCCCCGACAATGACGGAGGGGAAGATCGTCAAGTGGCTCAAGAAGCAAGGGGACAAGGTGTCCTCCGGCGATGCCGTGGCCGAGGTGGAGACGGACAAGTCCAACCTCGAAATCGAGGCCTACGACGACGGGTACCTGCTGCAGGTGCTCGTCGGCGAGGGCGAGATGGCCAAGGTGGGCGCGCCCATCGCCTATATCGGTGCGAAGGGTGAAAAGGTGGACGCCGGCAAGCAGGCCGCGCCCGCCGCGACGCCTCCCGAGCAGAAGCCCCAGCCGGCGCCCGAGGCCCCCGCGCCGCGGGCCGCCGAGAAGCCCGCGTCGTCGGGCGGCGGCGACAACCGCATCGCCATCCAGATGCCGAGCCTGTCCCCGACAATGACGGAGGGGAAGATCGTCAAGTGGCTCAAGAAGCAGGGGGACAAGGTGTCCTCCGGCGACGCCGTGGCCGAGGTGGAGACAGACAAGTCCAACCTCGAAATCGAGGCCTACGACGACGGCACCCTGGCGGAGATCGTCGTCGGTGAGAACCAGATGGCGAAGGTGGGGGCGCCCATCGCGTACCTCACCGCAAAGGGCGCCAAGGCGGCTCCGGCGGCGAAGCCCGCGGCGCCTGCCCCGGCTCCCGAGAAGCCGGCGGCTCAGAAGTCCGCGCCTGCTCCGGCGGCGAAGCCCGCGGCGGCTCCGGCCCAGGCGGGTGGCCGGCGTGTCCGCGCCAGTCCCGTGGCGAAGAAGATCGCGCGCGAGAAGGGGCTGGACCTCACCCAGGTGAGTGGCTCCGGTCCGTCTGGCCGCGTGGTGAAGCGCGACATCGAGGAGGCGCTCGCGCGAGGACCTGCGGCGGCTCCTGCCGCGAAGAAGGCCCCGGCCGCGCAGCCCGCTCCGGGCGTGCGTCCCGAGCCGACCGTGGTCCCCCTCTCGTCCATGCGCAAGGTCATCGCGCAGCGGATGACGGAGGTGAAGCCCGGCGTTCCTCACTTCTACCTCACCATCGAGGTGGACATGGAGGCGGCGTCGAAGGTGCGCGAAGAGGCGAAGGCGATGGACCTCAAGGTCTCCGTCAACGACCTCATCGTGAAGGCCGTGGCCATGGCGGTGCGCCGCTACCCGAAGATCAACGTCTCGCTGCAAGGCGACAAGGTCGTCCAGTTCCACAGTGTGGACGTGGGCATCGCGGTGGCGCTGGAGGAAGGCCTCATCACGCCCATCCTCCGGGATGCGGACCAGAAGGGCCTGCAGGCCATCGCGACAGGCGTGCGTGAGCTGGCGGAGCGCGCTCGCAAGCGTGCCCTCAAGCCGGAGGAGTACACCGGCGGCTCCATCACCGTCAGCAACCTGGGCATGTACGGCATCGACCAGTTCGTCGCCGTCATCAACCCGCCGCAGGCCTCCATCCTCGCGGTGGGTGCCGTCTCCGAGAAGGCGGTGGTGCGCGATGGTCAGCTGGCGGTCCGGAAGATGATGACGGCGACGCTGTCGTGCGACCACCGCGTCATCGACGGTGCCATTGGCGCCGAGTTCCTGCGCGAGCTGCGCGGGCTGCTCGAGCACCCCACGCGGCTGCTGTTCTAGGCCGTCCGGTTGCCCCGCTCCGCGTGCCCGTCCTGGGGCGCGCGAGGGCGGGGCAGGGCCCGGATGGACCCTTGTTACTTGCGCGTCGGCTCCTTGCGGCCGTGCGCCTCCTGCTCCAGCTTGCGCTGAGTCTCCGTCACGCTTGCCTGGCGCTCGCGTGACGTTCCGGTCGGCAGTTCGTTCTCCTCATCGTCAGAGCGACCGCGGATGCCGGGCCAGGGCTCTGGGCGCGTGCCCTCCACATGCTCGATGCGCTCCGCATAACCGTTATCTCCGGCTGCGTTGTGCTTCGTCTCCTCGGATTTACCCTTGCTGTCCGCCATGGTGTGTCCTCCCAAGCAGGTGCCATCCGGCACACTTCGTGGCGGTAACGGTGGGACGTGTGCCGCGTGCTGACCACCCACAAGCGGGTTGCATGGCTTGTCCCCCTGCCTGCCCTACGAGCGCGAAAAAAGGTCGGCGGCCGTGGGCGTTCGCTGCTTAACTTGCTTCCAATGAACGACGACATGACACGCGAACGGCTTGCCCAGGGTGTGTCGGAGTTGGAGTCGCGCGTAGGCCCGCCGCTGCCGCTGGCGGAATCGCTGCACAAGGCGCTCGACGGCGCCGTCTTCCCGCTGTCCGCGCGGCAGTTGACCTGGGTGGCCCGTGAGAACGAGGCCCCGTCCCTGGTGCTCTCGCTCCTGGGGTCACTTCCCCGGGTCAGCTTCGGCTCCGTGGACGCGGTGGCCCGGGCGCTGGAAGGCGACCTGGAGGCCACGGGTCCGCAACAGTTGGCTTCTTCGCGCTGACACGACCCAGGACGGACAGGGCCTCGCTGGGCGGTGCGACGCGTCAGGCGCTCTCCCTATCCTGGTGGTGCGCGCGGTACCCAGCAGATCGCGAAGGGGTTGAGGCGCTATCCTAGGCCTTACCAGCCTGGCCCCCTTCATGGGACGCTGGCCTGGAGGAGCGCCATGAACCCGTCTGAACTCCCCGCGGTCCTCTACGTCGACGATGACGCGCTGAACCTCCGGGTCTTCGACGCGAACTTCGGGCAGCGCTTCCGCATCTTTCGCAGCTCCTCGCCCAGCGAGGCGTTGGCGCTCCTGGAGCAGCGCAGGGGCGAGATTGGCGTCATCCTCTCCGACCAGCGGATGCCCGGCATGACGGGCGTGGAGCTGCTGGAGCGGGCGCGCACGATTGCGCCGGACGCCAAGCGCATGCTCGTCACGGCCTACGCGGACATGCAGGCCGTCATCGACGCCGTCAACCGCGGCCAGGTGACGCGCTACTTCGTCAAGCCGTGGGACCGGACGGAGCTCCAGGCCGCGCTCGATGACGCGCTCAAGATTGCCCGACTGGAGCTGCGCATCCGCGAGGTGGAAGGGCGCATGATGAAGTCTGAGCGTCTGGCCACCCTGGGACAGGTGACGGCGGGTATCGCGCACGAGCTGATGGGGCCGGTGGGCTACCTGTCGCAGAACGTGGCGTCGCTGCAGCGCGACCTGGGCAGCGTCATCCAGTACGTGTCGCGGCACCTGCAGACGGACCCCGACCCCTCCGTGGCGGAGACGGTGGAGGACCTGCCCGCCCTCATCAAGGACCTCGCGGACGGCGCCGAGCACCTGCGGCAGGTGGCACTGGGGCTGCGAGCCCAGGCCCGCGGTGAGGACCTGGAGGCCACGGCGGACGTCGCGGAAGTGGTGTCCTTCGCAGTGAAGCTGGCGCGCGCCGAGGTGCGGGAGCGGGCGCGGCTGACGAGCAACGGCGAGCCCGTGCGCGTCACCTTCGGCCCGGTGAAGCTGTGCCAGGTGCTGCTCAACCTCATCGTCAACGCGGCGCAGGCCATGGGCACCACGGGACGTCCCGGGCGCATCGAGGTCCGGTGGACACTGCGTCCCGACGACGTGGTGCTCACGGTGGCGGACAACGGCTGCGGCATTCCCATGGAGCTGCAGGAGCGCGTCTTCCAGCCCATGTTCACCACCAAGCCCGTGGGCGTGGGAACCGGACTGGGCCTGTCCATCTGCCGGGAGCTCGTCACGCAGTTCGGCGGCAGCCTCCGGTTGTCCTCCACGCAAGGGGAGGGCACCGAAATCGAAATCACCCTCCGGCGAGCCCCGCTCCCCTGATTCCGAAAGCGTTGCTGAGCATGCGCCATACGCGGTGAAGCGTCTGCGTCTCGGAGGCGCGGATGTCCTCCACCAGCACCGCGCGGCGCAGCGGGCCCTCCGCGTCGGTTGGCGCGTACTCCACCACCAGTGCGTAACGGGGACCGGGGCGCTCCACCATGTGGACGGCCCGCACCGCGTCGAAGGGCACCACCGCCGCGCGGGTGGCGCCCGGTGACCAGGCCAGTTGCTCCAATCGGAGGGATTCGGAGCGGAAGTGCAGGACGAAGCGCCGGCGGCCCAGCCGGGACTCCCATTTGAGGGCCAGACCCACCAGGGCCGCCGCGAGCAATCCCAGGGCGAAGGCCGCCGTCGCGCCTTCCCGGACGCCCACCAGGATGGCGGCGCCCACCGCACACCCCAGTCCTACGCCGACGAACAGCCCGGGCAGGACACGCCGCTCCCAGGGCGGCGGCAGGGATTCGCCCACCAGCCGGCCGCCGTCATAACGCAGCCGCACGTCGCCCAGCCGCCCGGGTACCCGGTTGTCCTGCAATGCGTCCTGAAAGCTCGCCACAACTCCAGCATAGCGGGCCTCAAATGCGGGCTTCGTAGTTGGAAGTGAGCTGTGCGAATCTGCGCGGCCATGGAGTTCCCGTTCGAAACCGGTGAGGGTGAAGGAGGGGAAGGGGGGACGCTCGCCTCGACGGTGCTGGTGGTGGATGACGAGCCCGTCGTGCTGGACATCTGTGCCCGCCTTCTGGAGCGAGATGCCGACCTGGTTGTGACGCTGGCCGCGAGCGCGGAGGAAGCCCTCCCGCTGCTGGCCGAGCAGCGCTTCGACGTCCTGGTGACGGACAAGAACCTGCCTGGCATGGGCGGCGTGGAGCTCATCGCCGAGGCGCGCCGTCTCCAGCCGTCCATGGAAGCGGTGATGATTACCGGCTACGCCAGCTCCGAAAGCGTCGTCGCCGCCTTCGCCGCGGGCGCCAGTGACTACATCCTCAAGCCTTTTGACGACTTGCGGGTGCTGCGCGCCAAGGTGCGCGCCGCCCTGGAGCGCCGGACTGCGGGCCTGCTCGTGCGGGAGCAGGCCCGGGAGGTGGCCCGCGAGGCCGCGGCCCTCCTGGCCTCCGGACAGGACGCGCCGGAGCTCGCCTACGAAGTCCTGGAGGCGGAGCTGCGGGCCTACGAGGAAGCGGTGCGCCTGGGCCTCAATGGCCGGATAGCCGTCGTGGGCAGCGCGAATACCGTCACCGTTCTTCAGGACGCTGGGTTCGAGGCGGTAGAGCTGCCGCCCTACGCCCCCGAACTGGAGCGCGTGGACGTCGTCATCGTGGAGACGGGCGACCCCCAGTGGCGCACGCTGGCCGAGCGCCTTCAGCGCAGACCGCCCGACGTGCTGCTGCTCGCCAGTCCCCAGTCGGACCTGGGTGATTTGTTGGAGGCGATTACGCTGCGCATGGACCTGGTGGGCTTCGGCACCAGCCAGGGTGCCGTCGCGCTGCCGGAGAAGGTGCGCATGTTGCTGCTGCGCCGGGGCGTGCAGCGGGCGCAAGATCGGCTCGCCGCAGCGCTCGCCGCCTTCCGGCAGAGCATCGCCGCGCCGCTTCCCTGAAGAACCCCATTGAGACGTGAGGAGGCGCGCGCGGGCCGGGCCTCGAAAGAGGCGCCGAGCCCCGTGGGGGCCGTCGCATACTGCCGACGTCTGGCCCGCAAAAGCGAAACGCCCACCTTCTTTTCAGAAGGTGGGCGCCTCAGTGTGACCCTGCCGGGATTCGAACCCGAGTTTGAGCCGTGAGAGGGCTCCGTCCTAACCGCTAGACGACAGGGCCGATACTTGTTTCAACCGCCGCTAACTGCCCGCGATTTCTACCTTTTTTCGTCTGCCCTCGTCAACCTTTTTTGTTTCGTCCTGCTCAGGTTGCTTCGGACCGACGAGCACTGCAACTACGGGACTACAAGCTGGGGAACTAGGATTCGAACCTAGATAAGCAGAGTCAGAGTCTGCTGTCCTGCCGTTAGACGATTCCCCAAGGACCTGCTCGACTGCGGCGCTTCTCTACCAATACCACTTCGGGACTGCAACAACTTCGGTGCGGCGTTTACTTCTTCCTGCTCTTCGTCGTCTCCGGCTTCTTGGCGGGCTTGGCTGCCTGCTGGGTCGGGACGATGTAGATGCGAACTTCGTCGTTCGCCTCGTAAATGTTCAGCCCCGCGAAGTTCTTCCCCGAGGGGTTGCTGATGTGAACCGCCTTGACGCCCGGCTGGTTCACGATCTGCCGGCGGGGGTAACCGCTCGTCGAGTAGACCGCGCGGTAGTACTCCAGCGTGCCATCGAAATCCCTGGGCGACCGGTAGCGATTCTCACCGACCCGCTTGGACCCATCCGGCAACTGCGCGCCATTGATGACTTCGGCGCCCGCTGAAACCGCCCAGAGCGCCACCAGCGCCGCTCCGAGCGGGCGCGCCTTATAGAAACCGCGTTTCAGGCTGTCAAGGGCACGCATCATGGGTCCGAAAGATAGGGGCCTGGGCTGCCGACGTCCACCGCTACCTGCGCCTGACAGCTCAACCGCGCGTCAGCGCCGCGTCGATGCGCAGCAGGGATTCGTCGCGGCCCACCAGCACCAGCGTCTCGCCGATGCCCGGGCTGGTGGTGTTGCCGGTGAGTGCCACGCGGATGGGCTGCGCCACCTTGCCCATGCCGACGCTGGAGGCCTCGCTCACCTGCTTCACCACGCCGTCCAGCGCCTCCACCGACCACTCCGGCAGCGCGGCGAGCGTCTCGCGCACCTTTCGCAGCAGGTTGAGGGACTCTCCGGAGAGGTGCTTGGTGGCGGCCTTCTCGTCCAGGGTGATGCCGGAGCGGAAGTAGACGTTGGCCGCGGTGGTGGCGATGTCTTCCAGGGTGTTGGAGCGCTCGCGCAGCGTGCGCACCAGCGTCTCCAGCCGCGGGTCGCCCTGCGCCTGGATGCCCTTCGCCTCCATGAAGGGGAGCAGCCGCTCCACCACGGTCTCCACCGGCAGCTGCTTCATCCACTGCTGGTTGAGCCACAGCAGCTTCTCCGGGTTCCACACGCCGGAGGTGGTGCCCACGTCGCTGAAGTCGAACCACTCGAGCATCTGCTCGCGGCTGATGACCTCGTCGTTGCCGTGGCTCCAGCCCAGGCGGATGACGAAGTTGAGCAGCGCCTCCGGCATGACGCCGTTGCGCTTGTGCACCATCACGTCCGCTTCCGGGTGCTTGCGCTTGGACAGCTTCTCGCGGTCCGGGCCCAGGATGAGCGGCAGGTGGGCGAAGTCGGGAGGCGTCCACCCCAGCGCCTGGTACAGCATCAGCTGCGGGAAGGTGGAGTTGACGTGCTCCTGGCCGCGCGCGACCAGGGTGATGTCCATCAGGTGGTCATCAATGACACACCCGAAGTTGTACACGGGGATGCCGTCCGCCCGCATCATGACCCAGTCATCCAGGTCGCTGTGCGTCTTGGTGATGGTGCCCAGCGCCTTGTCGGTGAAGGACACGGAACCGTCACCCGCGGGCATCTTGAAGCGGATGACCGCGTCCGCGGCGTTGCGGCCGGCGGGGGGCTCGGTCCGCTCACGGCAGGTGCCCGGGTACTTGAACGCGCCGCCCGCCTTCTCCGCCACCTGCCGCTGCGCGTCGAGGTCCTCCTTCGTGCAGTAGCACCGGTAGGCCTTGCCCTCGGCGATGAGCTGGTCGGCGTGCTTGCGGTAGGTGTCCAGCCGCTGCATCTGGAAGTAGGGGGCGTAGGGGCCTTCCTTACCGGGGCCCTCATCCCAGTCGATGCCCAGCCAGTTCAGTCCGTCCAGGATGGCCTGCACCGACTCCGGGGTGGAGCGGCCCTGGTCCGTGTCCTCCATGCGAAGGACGAAGGTGCCGCCCTGGCGCCGCGCCTGCAGGAAATTCATCAGCGCCGTACGGGCACCGCCAATGTGAAGGTAACCGGTAGGCGAGGGAGCGAAGCGGACGCGAAGGGCAGGAGGCATACGGGCGCGCGGATTAGCAGGGCGTGGATGGAGGGTCAACGCGGAGGGACTTTCCTGGAGTAAGTTGGATGGCCAGGGAGAACTCGTATGTCGATTCGTCAGGTAGTTCGCACGTTGCTCCTGGCTGTCCTCCTGGTGGGCGTGCCCGCGACCGCCACCACCCAGCTCCGCGTGGACCTGTCCGGGCTCGCGGTAGGCGCGGACACCGTGGTCCACGGTGTCGTCCGGCGCGTGGAGAGCCGCTGGAGCGGCGACAAGATGCGCATCCTCACCGACGTCGAAATCCAGGTGACGGAATCGCTCAAGGGCCAGCCTGGAAGCACGGTGCTCGTCACCCAGCCCGGGGGCCGCATGGGGGACATTGGCCAGGTGGTGCACGGCCTGGCGTCCTTCACGCCGGGCGAGGAGGTGGTGGTCTTCCTGCAGAAGCGCGGACCCCGTGCCTTCCGCGTGTCCGACATGGCGCAGGGCAAGTTCCAGGTGAAGCGCGAGGGAAAGACGGCGCTGGCCGTCCCGGAGCCCACCGAGTCGCAGCTGCTGGACCCCGTCACCCGCAAGCCGGCCGCGTCCGCGCTCCAGTCCATGACGCTGGTGGAGCTGAAGGCCGCCATCCGTGAAGCCCTTGGGGAGCAGACGCCGTGATGCTGCTCGCGCCCCTGATGCTGGCCCTGACCCTGGGCCAGGTGGACCCCTACGTCCGCAGCCGTGTCGATGCGGGTGACACGCGCACGCAGTGCCTCTTCTGGACGTCCAATCGCGTCGTCTGGAACCAGAGCACCTACGGCAACCCGGACACGGCGGGTGACTCCGAGTTCGACGCGATTCGCGCCTCCTTCCAGAGCTGGCAGACCATCTTCGCCGAGTGCGGCAACCTCACGTTGGTGGAAGGCCCGCGCGTGGACGAACGCCAGGTGGGCTACCGGCGCCAGGGAAACAACACCAACCTGGTGCTGTTCCGCACCCGGGACTGCAACACCGTGGCGCCCGCGAGCGATGCGTGCTGGGACGACGACACGTGTGCCAACACGTATGACTGCTGGGATGACGACGACAACACCATCGCCATCACGCTCACCACGTACGACGAGCGCTCCGGCATCATCTACGACTCGGACATCTCCTTCAACGCGGCGCGCTTCTCCTTCACGACGGCGAACGGCGGCACGTGCTTCCCTCCGGTGACAACCCACTGCGTGGCCACCGACGTGCAGAACACCGCCACGCACGAGGTCGGCCACCTCATCGGTCTGGACCACACGCGCGCCACCGGCTCCACCATGAACCCCAGCGCGCCGCCGGGAGAGGTGTCCAAGCGCGTGGTGGACTCGGGCTCGCGCGGCTTCGTCTGTGACGCCTACCCCCAGGGGCAGGCCAGCCAGTCGTGCCTCCACCCGGTGACGTCCATCGACCTGGGACCCAAGGCTGGAGGCTGCTCCGCGGCGGGGCCGGGTGGGGCGCTGTCCCTGGTGGCCGTCTGGTCACTGTGGCTGGCGCTCCGCCGCCGTCGCGAGGAGGCGGTCCGGTGAGGAAGGCGCTGGCGCTCGCGGCCGCGTGCCTGGCCACCTCCGCTCAAGCGCAGATGGACGAGGAGCCGTCCTACCGCCGCACCGTGGTGCCCAGGCACCCGCTGTGCCTGGTGTGGCCGGTGCGTGAGTATGTCTACCACCTGGATGCGGCGGGCAGCGCGCGCACGCCTGGAGACTCCGAGGTAGCGGCCATCGAGGCGTCCTTCGACTCGTGGCGGAACATCTCCGACGGGTGCAGCGACTACCGGTTCACCCGGGGCGAGGACTGGCGAGCGCCGATCGCCGTGGGCTACGACGAGACGCGTCCCCGGGACAACTACAACATCATCACGTTCCGGGAGACGTCGTGCCGCGACGTTGCCCCGGCGGATGATGCGTGCTGGACCGAAGAGACGTGCGGCAACGTCTACCAGTGCTGGGAGCATCCGTCTGGGACCATCGGCCTCACCACGTCCACGTTCTCCTATCGGGACGGGCGGGTGTTGGACTCGGACATCGAGCTGAACGCGTCCCAGCCGGCACGGGGCTATGGCTTCCTCTTCACCACGGTGGACTCACCGGTGTGTGAAGGCGAGCCCTCGGTGGACTGCGTGGCCACGGACATCCAGAACACCATGACGCACGAGATTGGCCACGTGGTGGGGCTGGACCATGTCTTCGTCCCGGGCGCCACCATGGAGGCCACCGCGCCTCCGGGAGAGACGCGCAAGCGCGTCATCGACTCGGGGTCAGCCGCCGGGTTCTGTGACATCTACCCGCGTCACCTGCCGCCCACCCAGTGCTTCGTGCGGGAGGGGGCGGGTTTTGCGTTGAAGGCGGACGGCCGGGGCAGCGGCTGCGCGGCGGCACCGGGTCCGGTGGCGCTGGGGCTGGTCGCGCTCGTCCTGATGCGTGTGCGGCGGCGTGCAGTCCACGCTGCGGCGTCCTTCCGGCGGGATTAGAGGTCCAGGCGTGGCCGTCGCATTCTTCGACTTGGACAAGACGCTCATCGCCGCCAACTCGGGCTCGCTGTGGATTCGCCGCGAGCTCGAGCTGGGGCACATCTCCCGCTTCCAGGCGCTGCGCGCCAGCCTCTGGATCGCGCGCTACCACCTGGGCTTCGTGTCCATGCAGGACGCCGTGGCGCGCGCGATTGCCCAGCTCGCCGGTACTCCCGCGAAGCCGCTCCAGGAGCGCACCGTCGTGTTCTACGAGGAGCACGTGCGGCCGCTCTACCGGCCCGGAGCCTGGGCCGTGCTGGACGCGCACCGGCGCGCCGGAGAGCGGCTCGTCCTGTTGACGTCGTCCACGGGCTACCTGTCGGAGCTGGTGGCGCGGGAGCTGGGACTGGACGCGGTGCTGTGCAACCGCTTCGAGGTCGATGGCGAGGGCCTCCACACCGGACGCGCCCTGGGGACCATCTGCTTCGGCGAGGGCAAGCGCGTCTGTGCCGAGGCCTACGTGCGCGAGGTGGGCGTGGCTCTGTCGGCGTGCGCCTTCTACACCGATTCGTATTCGGACCTGTCGGTAATGGAGGTGGTGGGGCGGCCCGTGGCCGTCCACCCAGACCACCGGCTGCGGCGCCACGCCCGGAAGCGGGGCTGGCCGGTGGTGGACTGGGGTGTGCCGCCCGGCGGCGATGTGCCGGCCGTTCCGCCGGCGCCACCCGTGGTGCCCTCCACCGGACCCTGATGCGCGCCGGGTCCGGCGGGGACGGTCAGCGATGCATCCTCAGCGGCGCGGTGCCACCAGGCGCATGCTGAAGGTGTAGTCCACGTTCACCGGGTAGCCCTTGTAGACGATGGGCTTGTAGGTGCGGGACGTGAGGGCATCGAGCACCGCGCGCTCCATGTGGGCCACGGACTTGATGGTCCGGCACTTCTCCACGCGGCCCTGCTGGGTGATGGTGCAGCGGACAATCATCACGCCGCTCGACTTCGCGGCCATCGCTTCGCGCGTGTAGATGATGTCCTTGCCCTGGTCGACCATCTCCGGGCGAGGCATGTCCTCGTTGTAGGGGAGCACGTCGCCACGCGCGGAGGCCACCGCTGCGGTGGGGAGGACCGGCAGCGCGAGCCCGGTCGCTGAGCCCTTGGCCGGAGCCGCGTCGGTTGCCGAGGCCGTGGCGCCTCCGACGGCCGCCGCGACAGGGAGCTCCGTGGCGGGCGAGGCCGTGGGGGCGAGCATCACCGGCGCGGACATGCCGCCCGGCGTGGCCACCGGCTCGACTTCCTCCGCCGTCTCATCCGCGCTCACGGAGGCCACCTCGACTTGCCGGCCGCCGCCCGCGCCGCCCCGGCGCTTCTGGAGCTTCTGCGACAGCACCACCTCGCCGGTACCGCCCGTGACGACGGTCTCCATCTGGTAGCCCTCCATCGCGAAGGTCAGCTCCACCGTGACGGAGCCATCCTGTCCCGACGGAATCTCCAGGGTGAAGGGCGTGACGCCTCGCTCCTTGCCCCGGTAGAAGACGCGGGCGCCGGAGGGCTGGCTCATCAGCTTGAAGCGAACCTTGCCCGCGTTGGCGGTGGCAGCGGGCTCGGCGGCAGGCTCCGCGGCGGGTGCGGCGGCGACGGGCGCCGGGGCCTCCGTTTGGGGCGCGGGGGCAGGCGGCGCCGCTTCCTTGTTCGCCATGAAGAACACCGCGCCGCCCGCGATGAGGCCCGCCACCACGAGGCCGCCCAGGCCACCCGTGAGCAGCGTGCGCTGCCGGGCGCGCTCGACGTCCTTGGGCACCTCCACGCTGATGTCCACTGCCAGCGTGTCACCGGATTCGGTGTTGTTTCCCACGTTGGAGAACAGCGCGGGGGACGGGTAGGGGCCCGTCGTCGTCGCGCCGCCGGGCCGCTTGAAGATGCCGCTGTTGCCGCCCGCGGCCATGCTCGCTTCACGCAGGCCCTCCAGCAACTCGTCCATCGTCTGGTAGCGCCGCGCCGGGTCCTTCTCCAGGCAGCGCCGCACCACCGCCTCGATTTCCGGCGGGATATGGAGGTCCGGACGCACCTGCTGGAAGGTGGGCGGAGCTTCCTTGTAATGGGCGAAGATGAGCTCGATGTGGTCGCGCGCGATGAACGGCGGACGCCCCATCAGCATCTGGAAGAGCACGATGCCCAGCGAGTACACGTCGCTGCGCGCGTCGGTGGCGTTGCGCGCCTGCTCGGGCGCCATGTACTGCGGCGAGCCCAGGAACGTGCCGTTCTGGGTGATTTCGGGGGAGAGTTGCCCCTCCTGGGGCGCCGCCACCGACTTCACCAGGCCGAAGTCCAGCACCTTGACCAGGTCCTGATCCTGCTCGTTGAGGAGCATGATGTTGGCCGGCTTCAGGTCGCGGTGGATGATGCCCAGGCTGTGCGCCTCGCGCAGTGAGCGGCAGATCTGCTGGGTGACGGAGATGGCGCGGGACCACGCCAGCGGGCCGACCTGCCCCAGCACCTGGGCCAGCGTCCGGCCGTCCAGGTACTCCATGGCGATGTAGAAGATGCCGTCGTCCGTCTGCCCGTAGTCGATGACGGTGACGGTGTTGGGATGGCGCAGCTTGGACGTCAGCGACGCCTCGCGCAGGAAGCGCTTCTGGAAGCCAGGGTCCCTGCTGCTGGGGAAGCTGGGGTTGAGCACCTTGAGCGCCACCACACGCTCGAGCGGTGCCTGCAGGGCCCGGTAGACCTTGCCCATGCCCCCGATGCCCAACGGTTCCAGGACGCTGAAGCGGCCGTTCAGGGTCCGCCCGATGAGAGGATCCGCGCCCGTTCCAGCGGGTGCCTCGGGATTCGGCGAGTCGCCCTTGATCATTCGTAGCCCCATACAGCAAGCAACATCGGTTCTCCTGAAGTGTCGCCGCACTTCATCAAACCATACCTGCCGCGCGCTTCGCACCAGGGGGCTGTCCGATCCAGCACGTCTGATGCCTTCCGTTGCCGCCATCACTCGCCCATCCGTGTGAGAGTGGATGCCGGTTAGCCCGCATTGACGCTTCTTTGTCTGACAGACTAGCGTGCTCCAATCCCGCGCTTCAGTGACAGGCGGGAGTTCCCCCGATGGCAGACACCCCAGACAATTCCATGGTCGCGCAGTCGCGCCGTCTCTCTGTCGAGGAGCGGCTGAGCCAGCTCGAGGAGGAGCAGGTCCAGCTGCGCCAGGAGCTGGCGTCGCTGGCGGGTGAGCTGCGACTGCCGGGCATGTACCTGGCGGTGGACGCGGCGGGTACCAGCGCGCTGATGGACGCCGAGACGGTGCAGGAGGTGGTGCGGCTGGTGGAGCTGGAGCCGTTGCCCGGGGCGCCCGCGCACGTGGCGGGGACCTTCGTCTACCGGGGCAGCCCGGCCGTCGTCGTGGACCTTGCGGCGCTCCTGGGGGTGAAGCGAGAGGCCTCCCTGGATGCGCACCTGGTCGTCTGCGGCGGCGGCGCGCGGACGGTGGCGGTGCTGGTGGACCGCGTGCGTGACCTGGTGGAGTCCCCGGTGCTGGTGGACGGGACGCCGGATGGGACGTCGCCGCTGCCGTGGGATGCCAGCGGTCTGATGGCGGGCCTGTGCCGGACGCCCGAAGGCGTGCGCCCGTTGCTTCGGACGTCCGCGGTGCTCGTGGGGCCGGAGGCGCCGTGAGCGAGGGCGTGCTCGACGACGCGACGCTGTCCCGGGTCGAGGACGTCCTCCAGTCGGCCTGCGGGGTGACGTTGGCGCGCAGCCTGCGCCGCTCGCTGGAGACGGCGCTGGGCCGGGCCGCGCGTTCGCGAGGCCTGGAGCCCGACGCCTTCCTGCGCAAGCTGCTGGTGCGCGAGGCCGCGGCGGTGGAGTGCTTCATCGAGCACGCCGTCATTGGCGAAACGTACTTCTTCCGTCACCCGGAGCACCTGCGCGCCCTGGCGCGCCTGGCGCAGACGCACCCAGCCCCGTGCTTCCAGGTGTGGAGCGCGGGCTGCGCCAGCGGCGAGGAGCCCTACAGCATCGCCATGGCCTTGATGGCGGAGGGTTTGCCCGAAGGCCGCTTCCGCGTACTGGCGACGGACGTGTCGGGCCGGGCGCTCCAGCGCGCGCGGGATGGCGTGTACGGTCCGTGGTCCCTGCGCCGCATCGAGCCGGAGCAGGAGAAGCGCTTCCTGGTCGCCAACGGCGACGACTACTCCGTCATCCCCCAGGTCCGGCGCGCCGTGGAGTTCCGGCGCCACAACCTGGCCGTGGACCCGCCGCCCTTCATGGGCCTGGGCGCCATCTTCTGCCGCAACGTGCTCATCTACTTCCCGACGGAACTCGCGCGGGAGGTGCTGAAGCGCTTCATCTCCGCGCTGGCTCCCGGTGGGCTGCTCTTCGTCTCTCCGGCGGAGGTGCCGCTCACCAATGGCCTGGGTCTGGAGACAGTGGACGCCGAGGGCAGCGTGGCGCTTCGGGTCCCCGTGCCTGGGGCTCCTCGCGCCGTGACGCCAGAGGCGCGGCTTCCTCGCCTGGGGGCGGGCCGGAATCAGGTGTCCTCGGCGGTGCCGCCTGCCGGGTGGCCTCAGGCGCTGGACGATTCAAGGGCGCGCCGCGCGCGCGTGCCGGCTTGGGGTGCGAAGCCATCGACAGGCGAAGGGCCTCTGACGTCCGGCACGTCCCTGGGGGACTCCCGTGTCGGCTCGGTGTCCGGCCGCACGGCGTCGGGTCTGGCGGGAGCGTCTGTCCGTTCTGCTTCGTCAGCCGCGGGGGATTTCTCCGCGACGGGGGCTTCGCCCGGCGCTATCGACTCGCGCGGGGCGGAGGGGCGTCCATCTCCAAGCGAGCCTGGGACGTCGCGTCCTGCGTGGGCCTCGTCAACGCCAGCCGCCGCCACTCACGCCGTGCCGCGGTCCGTGGACGCACTCGCCGCCGAGGAGGTTCCTCCCCTGGAGCGCGCCATCATCGCGGCGCGCGCGGGACACTTCGAGGAGGCGGAGGCGCTGGCGCGCGAGGCCGCGAAGGCGCTCGTTCCCGAGGCGTACCTGCTGCTCTCCATGGTGGCCGAGGTTCGTGGCGACCTGAACGGGGCGGTGGAGGCGGTTCGCAAGGCGCTGTACCTGGAGCCCCGGTTGGCGCTGGGGCACGCCACGCTGGTGGCCCTCTATGGGCGCATGGAGCGGCCCGAGGACGCGGAGCGTGCGCGGCAGAACGCCCTGCGCGCGCTGGACGGACTGGATGATGAACACCCGCTGCGTGGGGTGGAGACGATGACGGCCGGCGGCCTGAGGCAGGCCCTGGCGCCAGTCGAGCAGGCTGGCTGGCATGGAGTGCGCTGAGAGGCGCGCGCTCCGCACGAGGTGGGAGGCAACGTGGACGTCAAAGGGACACACCTGACACCGCCGGGCCGCGCGCCGGGGAGCAGGCTCAGTCTGCGGATGAAAATCCTCGCGCTCACCGGGGCGACGGGGGGGCTGGTGGCCGTCATCCTCATCACCACGACGTGGATGCAGATGGGCGACGCGCTTCGCAATGACCTGTCCCGCCGCGCCAACTCGGTGAGCGTGGAGCTGGCGAAGACGCTGACGCCCGTGCTGGGCGCGAAGCGCGACCCGGAGCGGCTCCAGGAGCTGGTTCAGGGCGCGCTGAGCCTGGGGCCCGAGGTCGCCTATGTCCGCATCCATGACGCGGACGGCATCCTCCTGGGCGAGGCCGCCGCGGAGCGCTACGACGGCGAGGCGCAGGCTCCGGCCTCCGTCGAAGGCGATGCCTCGGTGCTCCGCCGCAGGTCGGTGAAGGGCACGGGCCTGGTGGAGACGACGACGCCGGTGCTCGCGGCCGGCTCCACCGCGCATCTGGGCACCCTCCAGCTGGCGCTCCACGAGGAGGGGCTGAGCCAGACGCTGCGGGAGGCCACGCGCTTCACGGCCATCATCAGCCTGCTCGTGCTGGTGGCCTGCCTGGTGGCGGCATGGCTGGTGTCCGGGATGCTCGTGGTGCCGCTGGAGCGGCTGGCGCGCGCGGCGGCGGGCATCGCGGCGGGGGATTTGCGCCAGCAGGTGGACCTCCAGGGCTCGGATGAGATTGGCGACGTGGCGCGCAGCTTCGCGGTGATGACGGACGCGCTCTCCCACCTGCTGCAGGACCTGCGCAGCGCGGCGGCGGAGATGGAGCGCGAGGCGGCGGGCGTGCTGGCCACCTCCACGCAGCAGTCGGCCATGGCCCACCAGCAGGCCTCCGCCATCAACGAGACGAGCACCACGGTGGCGGAGATTGCCCAGACGTCCAAGCAGGCCACGGCCTACGCGGACTCGGTCATCTCCCAGACGCAGAAGTCCGAAGCCCTCAGCGCGGAGGGGCAGAAGGTCGTCAGCGAGAGCGTCTCCGGCATGGAGAACCTGGGCGAGCAGGTGAAGGCCATTGCCCTGTCCATCACCGACCTCAGTGAGCGCACGATGCAGATTGGCGACATCATCGGCACGGTGAAGGACGTGGCCGAGCAGTCCAACCTGCTGGCGCTCAATGCCTCCATTGAAGCGGCCAAGGCCGGGGAGCATGGCCGGGGTTTCGCGGTGGTGGCCACGGAGATGCGCACGCTGGCGGAGCAGTCCCGCATCGCCGCGGAGCAGGTGCGCGGCCTGCTCAACGAGGTGCAGAAGGGGACGAGGCAGGCCGTCAGCGCCACGGAGGAAGGCAGCCGCCGGGCGCAGGCGGCCATGGAGCTGGCTCGCGAGGCGGGGACGACCATCCTGGGCTTGTCGGAGGTCATCCGCGAGTCGTCGGGCGCGGCGCGGCAGATTGCCGGAAACACGCGTCAGCAGACCATTGGCGTGGAGCAGATTTCCACGGCCATGAGCGAGCTGACATCCGCCATGGGAGACTCGGTGGAGAGCACCCGGCGCATCGAACAGGTGTCAGGCAATCTGACCAATCTCTCGAAACGGTTCTCGGACCTGGTGGGTAGGTACCAGTTATGAACGCAAAGGTGCTCATCGTCGAAGACACGAAGACCATCACCAACCTTCTTCAGGTGTACCTGATGGGGTGGGGGTTGGAGTTCTTCGACGCTCCGAATGGCGCGATTGGACTGACCAAGGCGCGGGAGCTCAAGCCGGACCTCATCATCTCCGATGTGCAGATGCCGGAGATGGACGGCTTCGCGCTGTGCGCGGCGATCCGCGCGGACCGGCAACTTCACGACACCCCTTTCATGATGCTCACCTCGCTGAAGGACGATGCGAGCCGGCAGAAGGGCAAGCTGGTGGGTGCCAGCGCCTTCCTCAACAAACCGGTGTCCGTGGACGACCTTCGTTCGAAGGTGCGCGACATCCTGAAGCTGCCCGCGACCCGGTACTGAGCGCATGTCGAAGGACGACGCCAAGATTGATTACGCCGGGCTGCGACGCCAGCTCACCGAGGCGCACTCGCTGCTGGACGGCAAGCAGGGAGTGAGCCCCGAGAAGCGTCGCGAGGTGCTGAGCGCCCGTGCCCGGGCCCTGGCCGAATCCCGCCACGAGGAGCGCCAGGAGGTGCTCTCCGTGCTGGCCTTCACGGTGGGCGGCGAGCGCTATGCGGTGCGAATCGAGCACGTGGACCACGTGATCGAAGCGCGCGGCATCGCCTCGCTGCCCGGTGCTCCCCGGCACGTGCTGGGGGCGCTGGTGAGCCGCTCGCGCGTGGTGCCGGTGTTGGACCTGCGCCAGCTCCTGGGACTGGAGGGTGGCGGCATGTCGGACCTCAGCAAGGTGGTGGTGGTCGAGGCGGATGACAGTGAAGAGGGGTTCGGGCTGGCGGCGGAGTCCGTCGAAGGACGCAAGGAATTGCCGAAGGTGGAGCTGTCTCAGCCTCCGCCTGGGCCGTTCTTGTTTCTCACGCCGGACCGGCTGACCGTGTTGGACCTGGAGCAGCTCGGGGGCCCGTCCGCCACGCGGCCCGAAGGGGAGTAGGCACGCGCCATGGATCCTCAGCTCTTGCGCAGCATCTGGCCGGTGTTCTCCGCGGAGACGCGCGAGCAGATTCAAGCCATCGGGTCGAAGGTGTTGGGGCTGGAGGGCCCGGCGCAGGGGCGTGAGCCGGACCTGCTCCCTTCGCTCAAGCGGCTGGTCCACAGCCTCAAGGGCTCCGCGGCCAGCCTGGGCCTGGACGACATCGAGCAGGTGGTGCACGCCATCGAGGACGGGCTGGCCACCTTCAATCAGGAGGAGCGGCTGCCCCGCGACACGGTGGAGGCCATGCTGCGCGGCCTCTCCGCCATCGAAGGCGCCATGGCCCGTGGCGACGCCGGACAGTCGCCCGTGGTGGAGGGGCTGTCCTCGCTGCTGGCCGCCCTGGGCCACGAGTCCGCGGAGGCCATCCCCCAGACGGCGGCCTCGGGCGCGGCCGCGCAGGGGCTGGAGGTGCTGGACCTCCTCGAAGCGGGGTTGGGCGCGCTGTGCTCGCCGGATGTGCCGGATCGGGCCGCGGTGGTGCGCACGGCGGTGGAGCGGGCCCGCACGCTGAAGGCGTCCGCCGAGTCCGCCGGGGCGCAGAAGGTGGCCACGCTGGCGGAAGCCGCGGCGCTGGGCTTCACGCGCATGGAGCCGGGCGGTGACTCCGCGGGGCTGGCGGCCTCGGACGTGGCTGGCACGCTGGTGGATCTACGGACCGCCTTGGAGGCGGCGGGTGGAGCAGGGGCGGTGGCCCGCGCCGTCCAGTCGCTGCGCGCGTCGCCGTCTCCCGCGCCCGTGGAAGGCGCGGCGGCCCAGGGGCCCACGGGGGCCGTGGCTACGACGGAGTCCCGCGGACCGGCAGACCAGACGGTGCGCGTGTCGGTGAAGACGCTGGAGTCCATCGCGCTCCAGGTGGAGCTGCTCCTGGCCGGACGCGCGCAGCAGACGCGGCGTGGTGCGGCGCACCGCGTGTTGATGGACGGCATGCGCGAGGTGCTGATGCACCTGGAGCGAGCATCGTCGCAGCTCGCGATGGCGGGCGGCGGTCCCGCGCTGGAGCCGCTCCGCGCGGGCGTGACGCAGATGCGCGGGCTCCAGAAGCAGCTCCTGGAGCTGACGAAGGAATCGCACCGCGACGGTGAGCAGCTCACGCTGGTGGCCCAGGTGGCGCGGGATGACTTGCGCGACCTGCGCATGGTGCCGGCCTCGCAGGTGCTGGAGCCGCTGCGCCGCACCGTGCGCGAGACGTCCGCGCGGCTGGACAAGCAGGTGACGCTGGAGCTGTCGGGCGGCGAGGTGCGGTTGGACCGGCGCATCCTCGACGCGCTGAAGGACCCGCTGCTGCACCTGGTGCGCAACGCCATCGACCACGGCCTGGAGTCCACCGAGGAGCGGCGGGCCGCGGGCAAGCCCGAGGCGGGGCGCCTGACGGTGCGGGTGGAGCCCCGGGGCTCGCGCATCGCGGTGGTGGTGGAGGATGACGGCTCCGGCCTGTCGCCCAGCCGGGTGCGCGCCACGGCGGTGCGGCGGGGGCTGCTGCCGGCCGACGAGGCGGAGAAGCTGTCGGACGCGCAGGCGGCGCGGCTCATCTTCCAGCCGGGCTTCTCCACGCGGGAGCAGGTGACGGCGACGTCCGGTCGGGGCGTGGGCCTGGACGTGGTGCAGGCGACGGCGCAGCGGCTCCAGGGCTCGGTGGACGTGGCCTTCACGGCGGGCCGGGGCACGCGCTTCACCGTGGACCTGCCGCTGACGCTGGCCGCGGCGTTGGGGTTGCTCGTGCGCACGGGCACCACGGTGTCCGCGATTCCCTCCGACAGCGTGAATCGCATCCTCCGGCTGAACCCGGACGACGTGGGCACCGTCGCGGGCCGCGTGGTGGCGCGGCTGGATGGGGAGCAGCTCACGTTCCTGTCGCTGGCGGAGGCCATTGGCCTGCCCCGGCTGCCGCTGGCGCTGGACTCCGGGAAGGTGCAGGCCGCCGCGCTGCTGACGGTGGGCGAGGACAAGGTGCTGTACGCCATCGACGAGGTGGTGGGGCAGCAGGAGATTGTCGTCCGCTCCCTGGGGCGCCACCTCAAGGGCGTGCGGCACCTGGCGGGCGCGGCGGTGCTGGACGATGGCCGCGTGGTGCCAGTGCTCAACGCGGCGGAGCTGGTGCGCGCGGCGCGGCCGGAGACGCGCTCGGTGGCCCGCGAGACGGCGCGGCCTCGCATCCTCGTGTGTGACGACGCGCTCACCACGCGCTTCGCCATGAAGTCGCTGCTGGAGATTGCCGGCTACCCGGTGGTGACCGCGGCGGACGGTGAAGAGGCGTGGGGCATCCTGGAGCGCACGCCCTGCCAACTGGTGGTCAGCGACTGGCAGATGCCCCGGCTGGACGGCGTGGGGCTGGCGCGGCGAATCAAGTCGCACCCGCAGCTGCACCGCACGCCCATCATCCTGGTGACGTCGCTCGACAGTCCCGAGGACCGCGCCGCCGGTCTGGAGGCGGGCGCGGACGGGTACCTCGTCAAGCGCGAGGTGGAGCGAGGCCGCCTGCTGGAGCTGGTGCGCCAGCTGCTGCCCGCATCCTGACGGCGCCGCGCCTCACGCGTCGCGAGGCGCCACGGGCACGGTGTCATCCACCGGCAGGTGGACCACCCAGCCGTTGCTGGTCTCCTCCGGCAACGAGAGGCCACCCCGCAGCCGCTGCGTCAGGTGCCGCAGCAGCGTGACAGTCTTCTCCGGCAGCGCCTTGCCGCCGCGGATGTTGACGCGCAGCTGCCACACGCCCGCGTCCCCGGCGGCTTCCACGCGCACCGCCGTGGGCGCGCCCGACGCCGCCACCGCGCGGGCCAGCGTGCGCACCAGCAGCTCCACGTCATCGCGGGGGCCCGGAATGGCCACGGGCCGGTCCGGGAGCGTCATCGTCGTGTCCACGACGCGGTGGCCGCGCGCGGCGGGGATGAAGGCCGTGCGCAGCATGGGGCGCAGGTCCTCCACGCCCTCGTCCTGCATCTTCGCCAGCCGGCGCTCGATGATGGCGCTCTGGTCGTCCGCCGAGCGGCGCAGCCGCTCCAGGTAGCGCTGGATGGGGGCCGTCAGCCCGCCCGCCGTTCCCTTCAGCATCATGTCCACGTATCCCTTGATGACCATCAATGGTGTCCTGAGGTCGTGTGACGCCCGGGAGCGCCGGTGCTCCTGGTTCTCCACCCGCCGTTCCAATCGCCGCTGCGTCTTCAGCAGATGCACGTGCCGCGCCGCCGCGTCCGACTCCCGGGTATGCGCCGCGAGCAGCACGGCGCCGAACGCCGACATCCGCGCGAGCACCCGCGCATCCCTGCCTGTGAGCCGTTCGGGCCACACGACCAGGGCTGGCCGACGACGCATCCTTCCCCGGGCGCGCGTGGCCGTGACGACCCCTGTCGCCGCTACACAGACGCGTCCGTCATAGAAGGCCGCTCCGGAAGCGCCCGTCATCCGCTGGGCCTCGCGTACCAGGGACTCCAATCCCGCACGAGCACCACAGCGGAAGGCACGTTCGGCAACCTCCGCGAGCGCCTGTTCCACCCCTGCATCGGACTCGTTGCCGATGCGCCACCCCGTCCAAGCACCTGCCAGCACGCGGGAAGGTATGGGCACTCCACGCACGCGCCGCAACACTGCCCAGGGAGGGCGCCGGACGCCCACGAATCGGAAATCCTTTTCCCTTCAGGGCGTGTGAGCCCCCCACTTTTTACCGTCAGGGGGTACGGAGGCGCCGCGCAACCCCGCTCAACTCCTAAGAAACAGCTCCTGGCCAGGCACTTGCTACCGGCATCCGGCACGGGTGGCGGAAGGGGCGAATGGGGACTCTCGATTACTACGCGGCGATCGCTCGACTTGCACCAGGTGGACTGGCGCGCAGCGCTGTGCGGCGTGTCCAAGGTGTGGCGCGGCAGGCGCTCTATCGTCGGCGCGAGCGCGCGGACGAGGTGCAGCTCCTCGAGTGCTACGGCGCGACGGATGGCGTGGAGCTGGTGGAGCTGGCGCTGGGCCAGCGCAGCTCACGCATCTGGTGTGAAGTCTCGCAGCGCGCGTCGGTGCTGGAGGCGCTCGCCGCGGTGCCCGGCGGCCTGGAGCGCGCGCGGGCTCGTGCCCAGGCCGCGCTTCGCCAGGAGTGGGACGTCTTCGGCACTCCGGTGGTTTTCGGCGAGGGCCGTCCCGTGGACTGGTCCCTGGATCCGGTGAGTGGTCACCGCTATCCGGTGGAGCCCGTGGAGCGCCTGTCGCTCGCCGTGACGGGGAGCGACCCGAAGTACCCGTGGGTGCTGGGCCGGCTCGACAGCGTGGTGGCGCTGGGCCAGGGCTATTGGGTGGAGACGGCCGGTGACGTGCGCGCGCGGCTGGCGGATGCCTTCGTGGCGCAGGTGTTGGACTTCCTCCAGGCGAACCCCGTGGGGCAGGGCGTGCACTGGACGTGCGCCATGGAGGTAGCGCTGCGCGCCGCGAACCTGGCGCAAGCGCTGGCCATGTTCTCCGCCGCGCCCGCGGTGGCCCGGCCGGACTTCCTGGTGCCGGTGCTGAGCGCGCTGGCCGAGCACACCGCCTGGGTGGAGGCCCACCTGGAGGACCGCGGCGCGGTGCCCAACAACCACCTGGTCTCCAACTACGTGGGCCTGTTGGTGGTGGGCCTGCTCTTCCCGGAGCTGCCGGGCGCGCCGCAGCAGGTGTCGCTGGCGGTGGGGGGGCTGCGCGAACAGATGGAGAAGCAGGTGCACCTCGAGGGCACCTCCTTCGAGGGCTCCATTCCCTATCATCGCCTGTCGGTGGAGCTGTTCACCCTGGCGTACCTCGCCGCGCGGGGCGCGGGTGTGCCATTGGGGCCCAAGTACGAGTCCCGGCTGCGCCGCATGTTCCACGCCGTGCGCGCGTGGTGTTCCGAGCAGGGATTGGCGCCACAGATTGGCGACAACGATTCCGGCCGCGTCTTCCCGCTGCGCGATCGCGAGGACAACGCGCACGGCTATCTGGTGGGCCTGGGCGCGGCGCTCTTCGGCGATGCGAGCCTGGGTGGTGGCGAGTTCGTGGACGAGGCCGCGTGGCTGCTGGGCCGCGCCGGGCAGGCGCGTTTCGCCGCGCTCGCGCCCGCGCCGGAGCCCGTGTCGGTGAGCTTTCCGGAGGGTGGTTTTCACATCTTGCGCGGCGCGGGTGTCGTTATCACTGTCAGCGCCGGCAAGCAGGGACAAGGCGGAGTCGGGGGACACAGCCACAACGACAAACTCTCTTTCGAACTCCACGTCGACGGGCGTCCCGTCATCGTGGATCCGGGCACCGGCACCTATACGCGAGAGCCCGCGCTGCGGAACTGGTTCCGCGGAACGGCCGCGCACAACACGGTGCAGGTGGACGGCGCGGAGCAGGCGCCCCTGGATTCGGCGCGGTTGTTCGCGCTGCCGGAGGAGGCTCGGGCGCGGGTGGTGGCCTTCCTGCCGGGGAAGTCGGTGGACAGGCTGTTGGTGCGGCATGACGGCTACCGCCGGCTGCCCGCGCCCGTGGGAATCGAGCGCACGTTCCGGCTGGACCGGGGCGAGCGCGCTCTGGCCGGACGTGACCGCTTCGTGGGCATGGGCCGGCATGACGTGGTGGGCAGATTCCATCTGCCAGATGAACAGGCGCGAGTGGTGTCGCCTCAAGTGCAGGTCCTGTCACGCGCGGGTCGTGTGATGGAGGAGCCGGTGTCGTTCGAGCCGCTCGTGGTGGAGCTGGGGCCGGAAGGGGCCCCGCTCGCCTGGGTGGTGCTGGAGAAGGGACTGACGGCGCGGTTGGTGCCGTCGAAGTATTCGCCAGGGTACGGGCGGGTCGTGCCGTCGCTGGCGGTGGAGTTCCGGGGGCAGGTGACGCCTCCGGCGTGGCTGAGGTGGGTGGTCGTTTTCCGCTGAGTGTCGGGTCGGGACGTGACCGTCTTAACGGCACGTCGCATCAGGAGAGGTGAGGACGATGAGGGTGATGGTGAGCAGCCCGCTTCTGGATCGCATCAAGAAGCGGGACGCGAGGGTGGGTGTTGTCGGGCTTGGTTACGTCGGTCTTCCGCTGGGCATGGCTTTCGCGGAGGCGGGCTTCCCCGTCATGGGGCTCGACATCGACAAGCGGAAGATCGACAAGATTGAGAAGGGGGAGAGCTACATCAAGCACATTCCCAGCGCTCCGCTGGCGGAGCTGAGCAAGTCGGGCAAGCTGAAGGCCACCACGGACTTCGCCAAGGCGAAGGACATGGACTGCGTCATCATCTGCGTGCCCACGCCGCTCACCGCGTCGCGTGAGCCGGACATGAGCTACATCATCCAGACGGGGGAGGCGCTCGCGCCGCACGTGCGGCGTGGACAGCTGTTCATCCTGGAGTCCACCACGTATCCGGGGACGACGGAGGAGGTACTCAAGCCGCTGCTGGAGAAGAACGGCCTCAAGGCGGGCGAGGACTTCTACCTGGCCTTCAGCCCCGAGCGTGAAGACCCGGGCAACAAGAGCTTCAACACCAAGACGATTCCGAAAATCGTCGGTGGCTACTCTCCCGCGTGTTCCGAGGTGGCCGCTGCCCTCTACGGCAGCGCGTTGAAGGAAGTGGTGCCGGTGTCCTCCACCCGCGTGGCGGAGCTGACCAAGCTGCTGGAGAACATCTTCCGCTGCGTCAACATCGCCATGGTCAATGAGATGAAGATGCTCTGCGACCGAATGAACGTGGACGTGTGGGAGGCCATCCAGGCGGCGAGCACGAAGCCCTTCGGCTTCATGCCCTTCTTCCCGGGCCCGGGCCTCGGTGGGCACTGCATCCCCATTGACCCGTTCTACCTGACGTGGAAGGCGCGCGAGTACGAGTTCCACACCAAGTTCATCGAGCTGGCCGGCGAGGTGAACTGGCAGATGCCGTACTACGTGGTGCAGCGCACGATGGAGGCGCTGAACAAGAACAAGCAGACGCTCAACGGCGCGAAGGTCCTCTGCCTGGGCGCGGCGTACAAGAAGGACATCGACGACATGCGTGAGAGTCCGTCGTTGCGCGTCATGACGCTGCTGGCGGAGAAGGGCGCGGAGCTGTCGTACCACGACCCGTACGTCCCCGAACTGCACAAGGGCCACGGCTTCAACATGGAGATGAAGTCCGTGCCGCTGAAGCCGGAGACGCTGGGCCAGTACGACGCGGTCCTCATCCTCACGGACCACTCCGACATCGACTACGCCATGTTGGTGGACCGCGCGAAGGTCGTCGTCGACACGCGCAACGCCACCAAGGGTGTCAGCAAGGGTCGTGAGAAAGTGACGAAGGCCTGACAGTCATACGCCGCCCGCCCGGAAACCGACCCTCCGGGCGGGGGGCCCCTCGCTCACGGATTCCGCCTTCGCGGCATCCGTGAGCGTGGAGCTGCTCGTATCGTGGAAGGGATGGGCTAGTGTCGGGGCCGTGCACTCCCTCCTTCGAACCGTGTTTCCCCTGCTGGCACTCTCGGCGCTGCTGACGGCGGCGGCGCCCGTGCCGGATGCGCGCGTGAAGCTGCTCGAGGCGATGTCCGCAGAGCTGGCGCGCAACCACCAGCAGCTGAAGATGCAGAACCACGAACCCCCGTATTTCATGAGCTACCAGCTCAAGGACTACGAACAGCACGCGATTTCCGCGCGCTATGGGGCGCTGTTCATGGACGACGGCTACCGCGAGCGGAAGCTGTACGTCGACGTGCGCGTCGGTGACTACGACTTCGACAGCTCGGTGGCGGAGGGGCTGGAGTTCAGCTTTTCGACCAAGGGCACCAGCTATGTGTCGCGCAAGGAAGGCCCGCTGGACGACTCGCCGCTGGCGCTGCGCACCTCGCTGTGGCTCATCACCGATGAGAAGTACAAGTCCGCGCTGTTCCAGTACCTGAAGAAGAAGGGCGAGGACGTCTACGCGGTGGAGGACCCGAAGCGTCCGCCGTCCTTCACGCGTGAGAAGCCGGTGAAGCACGTGGAGCCGCCGGTGGAGGCTCCGTTCGACCGCGAGCGCTGGGTGAAGGTGGCCCGCGACGTGTCGGCGCGCTTCAACGCGCACCCGGAGCTTTTCGACTCGGAGGTGCGCGTCACCAAGGACAAGGTGACGCGGCTGTTCGTGTCCTCGGAAGGCAGCCGCATCATCACCGAGGAGACGCTGTACGGCCTGCATGTCTCCGCCGTCACCCGGGCGCCGGACGGGCAGCTGCTGGACAACTCGCGCAACTTCTATGTGCCCGCCGAAGCGGGGCTGCCGGACGTGGCGCGCCTGAACAAGGCGGCGGATGACGTCATCCAAGAGCTGCTGGCCCTGCGCGCGGCGCCCGCCATCGACCCGTACACGGGGCCCGCCATCCTCGCGCCGGAAGCGGCCGGGGTGCTCTTCCACGAAGCGGTGGGGCACCGGCTGGAGGGAGACCGGCAGGAAGGTGACAACGAGGGCAAGACGTTCAAGGGCCAGGTGGGCAAGCAGGTGCTGCCGTCGTTCATCTCCATCCACGACGACCCGACGCGGCGCGTGCTCCAGAGCGAGCCGCTCAACGGCTACTACCTCTTCGACGAGGAGGGCGTACGCGGGCAGCGGGTGACGCTGGTGGAGAAGGGCGTGCTGCGCAACTACCTCCAGGGGCGCCGGCCGGTGGAAGGCTTCCTCCAGTCGAACGGCCATGGCCGCAGCCAGGGCAACCTGAAGCCGGTGGCGCGCATGGCGAACCTGATGGTGGAGAGCACGAACGGCGTGAGCGACGCGGAGCTGAAGAAGCGCCTGATTGCCGAGGCGAAGCGTCAAGGCAAGCCGTTTGGCCTCATCATCCGCGACATCACCGGGGGCAACACCAACACGTCTGGCTACGGCTACCAGGCCTTCAAGGGCGTGCCGCGCATGGTGTACCGGGTGGACGTGAAGACGGGGAAGGAGACGCTGGTGCGCGGCGTGGAAATCGTGGGCACGCCGCTGTCGGCGGTGAACCGCATCCTCGCCTCGGGGCAGAAGCCCGGCATCTTCAACGGCTTCTGCGGCGCGGAGAGTGGCAATGTCCCGGTGTCCACCGTGGCGCCGGCCATGCTGCTGCAGGAGCTGGAGCTCCAGCGCACCATGGAGGGGAAGGACCGCCCGCCGATTCTCACCAGCCCGGCGGCGCTGGAGTCCCCGGCGGCGAAGCCGTAGCCGCGCGCCTCAGTGCCCCAGCCGCTCGTGGGCGGTTTCCAGCACGCCGTGGAACCGCTGGGAGAGTCCGATATGCACTTTTGAAAGATGCAGGGGCGCAGCAGCGCCTTACTGAGGGGGAGGCGAGGGGGCGATAGGCATGGGGCTCGCGGGCCGGGGGCGCGCCGGGTGGAGCTGTCTGGCGCCCTTGAATCCGCGCAGGCGCACGTACCGGCGGAAGTCCTGGAGGAAGCTTTCCTGGGTGACGCCCACGGCACGCTGGAAGGCGCTGTCGAAGTCCGGGCCCTGGCTCATTCCGCGCAGCACCTTCCGGATGGTGTCCTCGCCATAGCGGCGCGCCAGGAAGGTGAAGGCGTGGTGGGCGGCGCCATACACGACGCCGCTCTCGGACTGGTAGAGCGCGTCGGCTTGCGACAAGGGGTCGGCGTTGGGGTGCTGGCGCCAGTAGTGCTCCAGGTCGTCCAGGCTGGAGACGCGGTAGCCCTGTTCGGCGGTGTAGGAGGCCATGCCTTCGCGGAACCAGAGGGGAATCCGCTTGCGCGTCCAGCCGAGCCGGTCCGAGGCCACCTGGTACATGAGGCTGTGCGTGAGCTCGTGCAGCAGCAGCTCGTCCACCTGGCCCTGGCTGGCGCCTCGGGACGTCCAGGTACGAGGGCTCTGCAGCTCGATTTGCTCGTAGCGCGCCCAGGCGCGGAGGAAGTCATGCCCCGGGCGGTTGGCAGCGCGCTCCAGTGCCGCGTGGTTGGGGTGGACGACGATGGTGACGGTGTCGTCGAAGGTGCCCCAGCGCTGGAGACGGGGGATGGCGCGTTCGACAGCGAGCTTCACCTGCACGGCCGCTTCAGTGTCGCGAGGCTGGTATTCGACGTCGATGCCGGCGCCGGTGCCCTTGCCGACGAGCACGCGGGCGCTCTGGGAGGCGTAGCAGCCGGAGAGCAGACCCAGGACGAGCAGCACCGCTGCCCAGCCGGGGCTGTCGCGACGGCACTTTGTTGCTGGTGACTCCTGACTCACTCCGCACCCAACCAGCGAACCACCGCGCGTCCGACATCGGCCACGGTGGAGAAGGACTCCACCTCGGGCGCGGGCGGGCCGAAGTAGAGCACGGGCACGGGGTGAAGCGTGTGTCCCCGAGTGGAGAGGTCTTCCACGTTTCCGTGGTCGCTGCAGACCAGCACCCGGGCCTGGGCGGGGCGCGTGGCCACCAACGCGCGGGTGAAGGCGTCGAACGCGTCCAGCGCGGCCAGGGCGGCCGTCCAGTCCTGGGCGTGGCCGGCCTCGTCCGCCAGGTAGTGCTCGAAGAAGGTGAAGTCCGCGCCTGAAGCAATGTCCCAGAAGACGGCGGCGGCTTCCTCGGGCGAGCGCTCCGGCGCGGGCAGTCCGTAGGCACGGGCGCTGGCGCCGGTGATGTCGTGGGTGAGGCCGTCCCCGGCGCGGGCGTCATCGAGCGTCCGCAGGGGGATGCCCCCCGCGGCGAAGGCCAACTTGGAGGCGGAGGGCTTCACCTTGCGGCGCGACTCCGGGGACAGGACGAACTCCGGCGGGGAGGTGCTGGGCCGGCGGGGTACCCCCAGCGCGTCCAGATAGGGGGCGGGATAGGCGTTGGCGAAGGTGGCGGTGCGGCCCGCCGCGCCCAGCCGCCGGATGATGGAGCGGTCCGCCATCAACCCCCGCAGCGGCGCGTTGGGGTAGCCGAGGACGTGGCGGCCCAGCAGCACGGGGGCCGGGTCCCCCGTCAGGATGGCCGTCTGGTTGGACGCGGACTGGGGCCGGCCGGGGACGCCGAAGGTGGTGTCCGTGGGGATGCAGCGGCCGCCGTAGGGGAGGGGCGGGCTGGGGGTGTCCTCGAAGTGGGATAGCAGGTGTTCCCGGTGGGCGAGCGGATTCACGGCCGGGTCCTTCCGGCCAATGCCCACACCATCGATGAACAGGAGCGCGACGCGCACGGCTGGGGACTGTATCCTCGAATCCGACACGCATGGCCCTCCACGGCGACCTCTTCAGTTATCCGCTCCCCGAGTTCCTTCAATGGCTGGACAGCTCCCGCAAGACGGGAACGCTCCAGCTCTCCTGGGAGGCCGGCGAGCGCAAACTCTTCCTGCTCTCCGGCCAGGTGGGTGCCACCGCGGCCGAAGGACTGCGCGGACGCGTCGCGCGGCTGCTCACCCTGTCCAAGTTGGCATCGGGGACGAAGGTGCTGGCTGGCTTCGACGAGCTGGCGCGCACGCCGGACGTGGACGCCGCGTTTGACATCCACGGCATCCAGGCGCGGTGGATTCGGGACCTGGGCCGTGAGGAGCTGTTCGCCGCGATGACGGACCTGACCATCGCCGGCCGCGGCACCTTCCACTGGACGGAGGACGCGGACCGCTCCGGTGAGGACTGGGTGCCGTCCGACATGGGCATCCGCGAGCTGCTCTTCGAATCGCTCCGGTGGGTGGATGAGCAGCCCGACGTGGACAAGGCGCTGCCCATCGACGCGCTCAGCGTGCGCGCGCTGGCGCCGCCGAGCCCGAGTCAGCCCCTGATGCACCGGATCATCCTGGGACTGTGCACGTCGCCGCAGAACCTGGGACGGCTGCGCCTGTCCATGGGCGTGTCCCGCTCCTCGGTGACGCGGCGGGTGCACGAGCTGTTGCGGTCGAAGCTGGTGGAGGTGGATGGGGCGCCGCAGGTGGAAGCGGATCCGGTGGCGGAGATGCTGGAGAAGGGCGCGGTGTTGATGCGCGAGGGCCAGTACGACGCCGCGGGCATCGTCTGCGCGTCCCTGTTGGCCAGCGACCCGGCGGACCGGCGCGTGCGCGAATTTGCCCGGCTGGTGCAGCGCGAGCACGTGGCGGCGCTCTACTCGGACATGCCGCCCCTGATGGTGCCCCTCATGATTCACGACCCGCAGGGGCAGGCGCTGCTCAAGCCCGAGGAGCGGCAGATTGCCGGGCTGGTGAATGGCACCTGGGACGTGTCCACGCTGGTGCTGGCCAGTCCAGCGCGAGAGCTGGAGACGCTGAAGACGCTGGCGAAGCTGCAGCGCATGGGGCTGCTGCAGCTCGTCTTCCCTCGCTGAGCGGGGCGGAGGCTACTCCCCGTTGGGCAGGCCCACCGCGTTGAGGCGGATGAAGACCTGCATCATCACGTACAGGGAGAAGGCGGCGTCATCCACGCGCAGGTGCTGCTGCGTGGCCAGTCCCTGGAGCCGGAGCAGATCGGCGCCGTCCACGCGGAGCAGGAAGGCCTGCTGCCCCAGGGAACCCTCGCCCGCGAAGGCCAGCGCGCGCCGGATGGCGTCGGTGCAGGCGGTGACGCAGGTGGTGTAGTCCCCCGTCATGAACGCAGCCTCGGCGGCGCGGGCGTGGTCGAACATGTCGCCCGGTGCCAGGGCGCTGGCGGCACCCAGCAGCTTGGGTCCGGGCTGGGGCGCGGGGATGGGAGCCGGCTCCACGCGCGGCGGCGGTACCACTGCCACCGGGGCCACTCGAGGCACCGGGCCGCCTCCCTGCATCGGCTGGGGCGCGGGCGCGATGGTGCCGGGCTGCTGCCGGTGCTGCAGATGCTGGGTGAGCTGGGCCTCCAGGCCCGCGGGCTGTGCGCCGGCGGTAGGGCGGGGCGGCGGGACGATGCGCTTGGCGCGCAGGTCCTTGATGACCAGCCGGGTGATGGCCTTGAGCGTGTCGAGCACCCCGCGGCCATTGGCGGCGGACGTCTCCAGCTCCGGGACGCCTCGGGGATTGAGCTCCTTGCGGAGCACCTCCACCGGCAGCACGCCGTCCAGGTCCCGCTTGTTCCACTGCATCACCAGGGGGAAGCGGTCCAGGCGGATGCCGTGCTCGAAGAGGTTCTCCTCCAGGTTGGCCAGGGACTCGCGGTTGGCGTCCATGGCCTCCGGCTGCGAGTCCGCCACGAACACCACGCCGTCGGCGCCCTGGAGCACCAGCTTGCGGGTGGCGTTGTAGAAGACCTGGCCCGGCACGGTGTAGAGCGCCAGTCGCACGGAGCAGTCGCCCACGCGCTCCACCTTCACGGGGAGGAAGTCGAAGAAGAGCGTCCGGTCTCCCTCCGTGGCGATGGACATCATCTCGCCGCGGTGTGCGGGGCGGACCGTCTCGTAGATCTTCCTCAGCGAGGTCGTCTTCCCGGACAAACCCGGTCCGTAGAAGACGATTTTCGCGGCCACTTCACGGGCCATCAGATTGACGCTGCTCACGGTGTCAGCTTACCTAGTCCGACTTGACACCTCGCGCCAGTTGACGGCGAGACATTCGCCCCGGGTCCGCGAGGCTCAGCGCTGGAGGTGAGGCCACGGGCTCAAGGCAGGCTTGCCAGGATGCGCGCCCGCAAAGCATCCGCGACGGCTCACACCGCTTCCCTGAAGAGGAATACGGCACGAACCGCACGAATGGCGGCCAATACGTCATGCCACCGGCGAACCACCGCGCTGCTCGACAATCAAGCAGGGATGCGGCGTCCGCACGGAATGAAACCGCTCGTGGGGGGCAGTCGCGGTGGTGAGACGCGCGTCATGCCCTCCCTCGAGCGAGAGGACCTCAAGCGGCCTTCGTCACCTTGCCCGCCTTGATGCAGCGGGTGCACGCGAGAACGCGCTGGGTGCTGCCCTGAACGCTGGCCCGGATCTTCTGGAGATTCGGCAGGGTCCGCTTCTTGGTCTTGTTGTTCGCGTGGCTGACGTTGTTACCCACCAGCGGACGCTTGCCACACAAGTCACACTTCCACGCCATGACCTCTAACTCCTTGAAAACTGGGGCGTTGGACGCCTGCCGATTAAAAGAGCGGCGGAACCTGCCAGATAACGGCCCGGAAATCCAGCCTTAGATCCAGGATCAGCCCTTGAGGGGATCCTTCTTCTTCAACATGTCCTGCACCAGCCGCGCGGCCCGGATGCCCGCGAGCAGCTCGCCTTCCAGCCCCAGACCGGGGAGGACCTCGCGGTTGGCGAGCAGGATGTTCTTGGCCGGCGTGCGCTGGGTCAAACCCGTGACGCCCAGGACAGCTTCCGACTCGAAGCTGAACAATGGGTGCGGCATCAGCCGGCTGCCACGGACTCCGTCGGCGTCCAGGTAGGGGGCCGAGCGCAGCACGCGGTGCTGGGCGGTGAAGGGCATCAGCGCGTCCAGGTGCTCGTCGATGCGCGTCGCCAGGCCCTGGAGGTGTTCCTCGCCCAGATCCCGCGCCGAGGCCGGGACGAAGGCGCCCGCGCACACCACGCGCAGCCCTTCCGTCGCTTTGGCCTCCTTGCCGCCGTGCGCCGGCGCCGCGCGCGCGGGGTGGACCTGGATCAGCACGGGCCCCAGCTCCGCGTCGCCCGTGTCCAGCAGGGCCAGCTCACCCAGGCCGCGGGGCAGCGCCGACTCCGGCACCACCCAGTTCACGGTGAAGAGCAGGGCCTTGGTGTTGGACTGGTCCAGGTGCTCCAGCAGACCGCGGTGGTGCTTCTTGTCCGTCACCAGCCGTCGCAGCGCGCCCGCGTCCGTGGCCGCCACCAGGCAGGACGCGCGGTACATGGTGTCCGAGCGCATCAGCTTCATGCCCGCGAACTTGCTGCCGTCGAAGGCCAGCTCCTCCACGATGAAGCCCGCCGGGTTGTCGCGCCCGAGCACATCTCCGCCCAGCTCCGCCACGCGGCGGGCGAGCAGCTCGCGCAGGCCCTCATTCCCCCCGGGGAAGAAGGAGGGCGTTGACAGCACCTGTGACATGGCCCGAGTCAGCGCCAGGTGCGCCTCCGGACGGTCCAGGTGGGTGACGAAAGGCAGTAGCCCCCGCACCAGGGACACCGAAGCGCTGTCTCCCGTGAGCCGGGGCGGCGCCTCCAGGCCGGGATGGGCCCGGATGAGCTTCTTCAGGCCCCAGCCCTCGAAGAATCCGTCCGGTGGCAGGGCGGGGCCGGCCTTGAAGAAGGCATCACTGGCTTCGTGCTGCGCGGCGGCGCCGGCCAGGGCGCCCAGCAGGGATTCGCCTTCCTCGCCCAGCTCCCGCGTCACCTCGGCCTTGCGCGGGCGGCGTCGCCGTGAAGGTCCAGGCGGTTGCGGGGCATGAGGAGCTGCAGCTCCGGCGCGTGGGGCCGCAGCGTGCGCTGGACGTTGGCGTTGAGGCCCAGCTCCGTGAGGGCCTCCTCCACCGCGGGCATGGCCTTGAGCGGCGGAGCGACGAAGGGGGCATAGGGGAGCACGTAGCCGCCGTGCTCGTAACCGGGCCCCATGCCGTCGTGCTCCACCAGCAGGACGCGGTGGTTGCGCTTCGCCAGGAGTGCCGCCGCGAGCGCACCGCCCAGCTGACTGCCGAGCACGATGACGTCGTAGACATGCCGGGACGGCCCGGCGGGAAGCTTGAGCTTGGCAGAGGACGTCGCCATGAGGCGGGCAACACTACACAACGTGCCCGCCGCTGGCGCCCTTTTCACCACGGCGCGCCCGCGGAGGGCGGATCAGCGAGCCTGGGCGCTGAAGAGGCGCTGCTCCAACTCGGGGGGCAGCTGGATGAAGTCCTGGACCACCCAGTGCGCGCCGGCCTTGCGGAGGTCGGCTTCCGGCGCGGCGGTGGTCAATCCCACCACCGTCATGCCGGCTTCGCGGGCGGACATGATGCCCAGGACGGCGTCCTCGAAGGCGAGGCACTCGGTAGGGGCCACGCCCAGCGCCTTGGCGGCGGCCAGGAAGATGTCCGGGGCGGGCTTGCCGCGCGTCACCTGTTCGGCGCCGACGATGCTCGCGAAGAGGGGTCGGATGCCGAGCCCGTCCAGCACCAGCTCGCGGTTGCCCTGGGGCGCGGCGGTGGCGATGGCCGCCGGGACGTGGGCCTCCCTCAGGCGCTGGATGAAGGCCCCCGCGCCCCGGTGCAGCTTCATGTGCGGCCGGTACAGGGTGCGGTAGTGATTCTCCTTCTCCTCGGCGATGCGCTCCACTTCGTCCGGGGCCACCGGGCGGCCGAGCAGCTCGGGGATGATCTCCTCGTTCTTCCTGCCGGCGAAGTGGCTCTGGAAGTCGTCGGCGGTCAGCGTCAAGCCCAGCTTCCGGGCGAACGAGACCCAGGCCTCGTTGTGGAACTGCATGTTGTCGACGAGGGTGCCGTCCATGTCGAAGACGACGGCACGCAGGGGGGCCAGTGCGGAGGTCATGCGTTCCCCATAGCGCGTCTGCCCCCGCGGTGGGCCAATGAATCCACCCAAGGGACTGCTCGCCTGATATCCCCGGCGCCATGACGGACGACCTTCTGCTCGAGACGCGTGGCGCGGTAGGCGTGATTACCCTGAACCGGCCCAAGGCCCTGAACGCGCTGAACCTCGGCATGTGCCGCAAGCTGCACCCGGCGCTCGACGCCTGGGCGGCGGACCCGGCCATCCAGGCCGTGGTCATCCGGGGAGCTGGTGGCCGAGCCTTCTGCGCGGGCGGAGATGTGCGCGCGGTGGCGCTGTCGGTGGGGGGCGCGTCCGTCAACGAGAAGGAGCGGGTGTCTCGCGAGTTCTTCCGCGCGGAGTACGGGCTGAACCACCGCATCCACTATTTCGGCAAGCCGTTCATCGCGCTGGTGGACGGCGTCTGCATGGGCGGTGGGCTGGGCCTGTCGATTCACGGCACCCACCGGGTCGTCACCGAGAAGCTGGTGCTGGCCATGCCGGAGACGGCCATCGGGCTCTTCCCGGATGTGGGCGGCGGCTGGTTCCTGCCGCGCTTCCCGGGTGAGTCGGGCACGTACCTGGGCCTCACGGGGGCCCGATGCAGCGCGGCGGACGCGATGTGGCTGGGCTACGCCACGCACCACGTGGAGTCCGCGCGGCTGGAGGCGGTGCTGGACGCGTTGGTAGGCGCGCCCTGGGGCACCGGCGCGGCGAGCACGGTGGTGGACACGGTGCTGGCAGGCTTCCACGCGGACGCGGGCACGTCGCCGCTGGGCGTGCAGCACGCCGCCATCGACCGGTGCTTCGCGGCCGAGCGCGTGGACGACATCCAGCAGGCGCTGGAGGTGGAGGGCACGCCGTGGGCCCAGGAGACGTGGGCCACGTTGCTTCACATGTGTCCGGCCAGCTTGAAGGTGACGCTGCGCCAGCTCCGGATGGGGCGCACCCGCGACTACGACGAGATGGCCAACGTGGAGTACCGGCTCAGCCAGTCGATGACGGTGCGGCCGGACTTCCGTGAGGGCATTCGCGCGGTGCTCGTCGATAAGGACAACAAGCCGCGCTGGCAGCCCACGACGCTGGCGGAGGTCACCGAAGACATGGTGGAGGCGCTCTTCGCGCCGCTGTCTCACGACACGTGGACGGTGCCAGCGCGCGGGTAGGGGCCGTGGCTAGAGGTCCTCGTCACTGAGGACGGTGATGCCCTTGGCGCGAAGCAGCGCCGTGGTGATGCCTTCGCCCGTGCGGAGCTGGCCGGACTCGTAGACCCGCTGGCTGCCGCACGACGGGCTCTTCTCCTTCAGCAGCGCCACCGTCGCGCCGAAGCGTTGAGCCGCTTCGAGCGCGAGCCGGGCGCCCTGTTGGAAGGCCTCCGTCCGGTCGATGCCCGCGTCGCGCTCCACTGCGACGGCCCGCCCGGCCCAGACGTCCACCCCCGTGCCTCCGCGCAGGTCGACGGGAGGACGCGGTACGGGCAGGCCCGAGGCCACTTCCGGGCATACGGGGATGACGTCCTTGTCCGCCAGCGCCGCGAGGACGCGCTCGGAGCGCTGGGAGCGGCCGTCGTACCGGCAGGCCTCGCCCAGTAGACAGGCGCTGACCAGCACCACGCGGGCTTCCTGGACCGCGGTGACTCGTTCGGCCTGCGAGGGCAGGGCGGTTGAGCCTTGCCCGTCTCGTGGGTGCGCAGGGCCGCTCATGGGCCCGGTGGACTGGCGCTCGTCGGTCAGCCCTTCGTTGGCCATCCCCAAGGCGGCCTCCGTTGGATGGACAGCGCCAGCATCTCCCGAGGAGACGCCGGGGCGCGCCGGCTCTTGGTCAAGCGCCTTCGGTCCGCTCACGCCGATTCGACCGTCGCGCCGGGATTCCGAAGCGCCAGCTCATCCGCTGTGGCCCGCGCCTCCACGCGCGTCCGCGCCGCGTCCAGGGTGACTTTGCCCGTCACGGCGAGCCGCACGGCCAGCGGATAGAGCCGGTGCTCCTCCGCGAGGATTCGCGAGCTCAGCGCCTTCTCGTCGTCGTCCGGCAGCACCGGCACGGCCGCCTGCGCGATGATGGGCCCCGTGTCGGTGCCCGCGTCCACGAAGTGCACCGTGCACCCGGCCACCTTCACGCCGCGCTCCAGCGCCTGTCGCTGCGCATGCAGGCCCGGGAAGGCGGGCAGCAGCGACGGGTGGATGTTCAGCACCCGCCCCGCGTAGTGGCCCAGGAAGTCCGCGCTCAGCAGGCGCATGAACCCCGCCAGGCACACCCACTCCACGTTCGCCGCGCGCAGCGTGTCCAGCAGGGCCTTCTCGAAGTCCGCCTTCGCGGCGTGGGCCTTGTGGTCCACCACCTTGGCCGTCACGCCCGCCTTGCGCGCCCGCTCCAGCGCGAACGCGGTGGGGACGTTGGACACCACGCAGGCCACCTCGGCGGGGAAGTCCTCCCGCGCGCAGGCGTCCAGCAGCGCCTGGAGGTTGCTCCCGCTGCCGGACACGAGCACGCCCAGGCGGACCCGCTGGCTGCTCATGGGTCGATGACCGCCGTGGCCTCGCCCTGGCCTGCTTCCACGCGGCCGACCTCGAAGGCCTGCACGCCCCGGCCGCTCAGCACGCTCAGCGCCTGGGCGACGTCTTCCTGCGCCACGACGAGGATGAGCCCCAGGCCCATGTTGAACGTGCTGAACATCTCGTCGCGGGCCACGCTCCCCAGCTTCGCGATGAGGTCGAAGATGGGCGGCTTGGGCCACGTCTTCTCGCTCAGCACCGCGCGCGTGCCGTCCGGCAGGCAGCGGGGCAGGTTGCCCGGAATGCCGCTGCCGGTGATGTGCGCCAGGCCCTTCACCTTCACCGCCTGGAGCAGCGCCAGCACGTCCTTCACGTAGATGCGCGTGGGCTCCAGCAGCGCGTCCACGAGCGGCCGGTCCAGGCCCTCGGGCGTCGCGTCCAGGGCCAGCTTCCCGTCGTCCAGCAGCACCTTGCGCGCAAGCGAGTAGCCGTTGCTGTGCAGGCCGGAGGAGGGGAGCCCGATGAGCGCGTCACCCGGCTTCACGCTCTTGCCGTCGATGATGGCCGCGCGCTCCACCACGCCCACGCAGAAGCCCGCGAGGTCGTATTCGCCGCGCGCGTAGAAGCCCGGCATCTCCGCTGTCTCGCCGCCCAGCAGGGCGCACCCGGCCTGCTCGCAGCCCAGGGCGATGCCCTTCACCACCTCGGCGGCGTCGTCGACCTCCAGGCGCCCGGTGGCGAAGTAGTCGAGGAAGAAGAGGGGCTCGGCGCCGCAGGTGAGGATGTCGTTCACCGACATGGCCACCAGGTCGATGCCCACCGTCCCATGGCGTCCAGCGGCAAAGGCCACCTTCAGCTTGGTGCCCACGCCGTCCGTGCCGGCCACCAGCACCGGCTGCTGGTACTTGCCTGGCGGCAGGGCGAACAGGCCGCCGAATCCACCCACTCCGCCCATGACTTCAGGGCGCATGGTGCGCGCGGCATGGGGCTTGATGCGCTCGACGAACGCGTCGCCGGCCTCGATGTCTACTCCGGACTGCTTGTAGGTCGTTCCCACGGGCGGCCTTCTACCCGGCCCCCGCGCCGGTGTCTCGCGTGGCGTGGAGGCTGTCCCACCGTCGCGCACAGAAAAGGGAATTTGACCGGGCGAGTGTGGGCTGATTGACTCCTTTGCAGGATGGGCGCCGAGGAAACCCTCTTTCAACGTTTCGGCAAGGAGTTCCCCCAGGGCACCGAGCTCTTCCGCGAGGGAGAAGCCGGCAAGGAGATGTTCGTCATCCAGGCAGGACGGGTGGCCATCTCCAAGCGGGTCCGTGACGTCGAGAAGGTTCTCGCCGTCCTGGGCCCCGGTGAGTTCTTCGGGGAGATGGCCATTATTTCCAACAAGCCGCGCAATGCGTCGGCCACGGTCAACGAGGACGCGAGGCTGCTGGTCATCGACCCCAAGACGTTCGAGGGGATGATCCGCGGCAATGCGGAGATCGCCGTCCGGATGATCAAGAAGCTGGCCGAACGCCTCTCCGAGGCGGACGCTCAGATCGAGAACCTGCTGCACAACGACCCGGCCAGCCGGGTGGTGCACCAGATCATCCAGGCCTGCCAGCACCGGGGCCGTCCCCTGGACGAGGGCGTGGAGATCGACTTCGCGGTGCGGGAACTGCCGCGCCAGATTGGTGTGGGCGAGCCCGCGGTCCGCGCAGTGGTGGACCGGCTGGAGCGTTCCGGTCTGGTCGAGCGGAACGGGGACCGGATGACCGTGCCGGACACGGCCAGGCTGCACGACTTCCTCCAATACCTGGAGATGAAGTGGAAGTTCGGAGACCTCTAGCGTGAAGCTGCGAGTCCTCGGCTGCCACGGCGGCGAGCTACCCAACTGCAAGAGCACCTGCTTCCTCGTCGATGACGTGCTGGCGCTCGATGCGGGGGCGCTCACGGGGACGTTGTCGCTGGATGAGCTGTGCCGCGTGGACCATGTCCTGGTGGGGCACAGCCACTTCGACCATGTGAAGGACCTGCCGCTGATGGCGGACCTGGTCATCGGCCGGCGCGACACCCCGGTCACCATCCACGCCTCGCGCGAGTGCGCCCGGGCCCTGCGCGACAACATGTTCAACAACGCGCTCTGGCCGGACTTCACCCGCATCCCGACGAAGCGGCAGCCCGTGCTGCAGATCAAGACGTTCCGGGCCGGGAGCACCTTCCAGGTGGGCCCCTACACCGTACGAAGCGTGCCGGTGAGCCACCCCGTGGAGTCGTGCGGCTTCATCATCTCCAACGGCAAGAGCGCCCTGGCGATGAGCGGCGACACCGGCCCCACGGACAAGCTGTGGAAGGCGCTGAACGAGACGAAGAACCTCAAGGCGCTGCTGCTGGAGACGTCCTTCCCCAACAAGCTCCAGTCGCTGGCCGACATCTCCGGCCACCTCACGCCGCACACGCTGAGCCTGGAACTCCAGAAGTTCGAGCGCAACGGCGCCTCGGTGCTGCTGTATCACCTCAAGCCCGCCTTCGTGTCGCAGCTCAAGAAGGAGCTGGCCGAGCTGCCGGTGGAAGTGCTGGAGCTGGGCGATACCTTCGAGCTGTAGACGCGTCGCGCCATACGGAGGGGTTGACGGCCGAAAGCGGCCGGATTAACCCCGCCCACCCCATGGCCTGGTTTTCGAAGAAGCCGCGCATCGCTGTCGACACCGAACCGCAAGCCGAGCCCCGCCCGTCCCGCATGGAGGGCCTGTGGGCGAAGTGCGAGACGTGCGACGAAATCATCTACCGCCAGGAGCTGGAGAAGAACTGGATGGTGTGCCCGCACTGCGAGCACCATCACTACTGGACGGCTCGCGCTCGGCTGGCGGCGCTGCTGGACCCCGACAGCTTCGAGGAGTTCGACAAGGAACTGGAGCCGCAGGATCCGCTCGGGTTCAGTGACTCGAAGAAGTACAAGGACCGGCTGAAGTCCTCCCGGAAGAGCCTGGGCGAGCCGGACGCCTTCATCTCCGGCGTGGGCCGCATCCAGGGCCACCAGGTGTCAGTGGGCTGCTTCGTCTTCGAGTTCATGGGCGGCTCCATGGGCTCGGTGGTGGGCGAGAAGGTGGCCCGCGTCTTCGAGCGCGCGCACGAGCTGAAGTGCTCCGCCATCGTCTTCTCCGCGTCGGGCGGCGCGCGCATGCAGGAGGGCATCTTCTCCCTCATGCAGATGGCCAAGACCTCGGCGGCCATCGCCCGCTTCCGCACCGGCACGCGGCCGTACATCTCCGTGCTGCTCAACCCCACCACCGGCGGCGTCGCGGCGTCCTTCTCGTGGCTGGGTGACGTCATCCTCGCCGAGCCCAAGGCCCTCATCGGGTTCGCCGGTCCGCGCGTCATCGAGCAGACCATCCGCCAGAAGCTGCCGGAAGGCTTCCAGCGCTCCGAGTTCCTGCTGGACCATGGGATGATTGACGCCATCGTTCACCGCAAGGACCTGCGCGCGAAGCTGGGCCAGATTCTAGGGCTGCTGGGCTGAGCCCGCCCCGGACAGCTGAGGAGGCGCTGGCCTTCTTCACGAAGCTCAACCCCTCCGGCATCAAGCTGGGGTTGGAGCGCGTGCAGGAGGCCCTGGCCGCGCTGGGACATCCGGAGCGGCGGTACCCGGCGCTCCACGTCGCCGGGACGAACGGGAAGGGCAGCACCTGTGCCATGACGGCGGCGTCGCTTCATGCCGCCGGGCACCGCGTGGGCCTCTACACGTCTCCGCACCTGGTGCGCGTCAACGAGCGCATCCGTGTGGACAGCGAGGACATCTCCGACGCGGACTTCGGTTTGCGCATCCTGGAGGTGTTGGAGCGCTACCCCAGCGCCGTGTCCTCACCCATGACGTACTTCGAGTTCGGCACTGTCGTGGCCTTGTGGCACTTCGCCCAGGTCCGCGTGGACGTGGCCGTGCTGGAGACGGGCCTGGGCGGCCGGCTGGACGCGACCACCGCCGCCAGCCCGGTGGTGACGGCGATTACCCCCGTGTCCTTCGACCACATGGAGTACCTGGGCGACACGCTGGCGGCCATCGCCGGCGAGAAGGCGGGCATCCTCAAGCCCGGCGTGCCGTGTGTCGTCGCGCGGCAGGCTCCGGAGGCCCTGGAGGCCATCCTCCGCAAGGCCGAGGAAGTCGGGGCCCCGGTGCGGTTGGAGGGGCGTGACTTCGTGGGCGAGCGTCAGCCAGATGGCGCGCTGTCGTACCGCGGGGCGACCTGGTCCCTGGATGGGCTGTCCGTCGCGCTGCGGGGGTCCCATCAGCGGCAGAACGCGGCGGTGGCGCTCGCCTGCCTGGAGGCCTTGCAGGAGCGCCGCGTCACCGTGCCCCCCGAGGCCGCGCGTGCGGGCCTGGCGTCGGCGTGCTGGCCAGGGCGTCTGGAGGAGGTGGGGCAGCAGCCCATCCTCCTGCTGGATGGCGCACACAACCCGGCGGGCGTGGAGGTGCTGCTCGCGTCGCTGAAGGACCTCTACCCGGAGCGTCGCATCCACCTCGTCTTCGGGGTGGTGGGGGACAAGGACCGGGAACCGATGATGCGAGCGCTGTTTCCCGCGTGCGCCTCGGTGCAGCTCTCGCCTTTGGAGACGCCTCGCTCGCTGTCTCCCGAGGCCTACCTGGCGGAGGCGCGCGCGCTGTGCGCGGACGTGACTGCCTGGCCGGATGCGGACGCGGCCCTTGCCGCGGCGCGCAAGCGGGCAGCCGCGAACGACCTCGTCCTTTGTACAGGTTCACTGTTCCTTGTCGGGATGATGAAGGCTCGCATGTATCGAAACCTTGGCGCGATGCATCAGCCGCCGTAGATTCAAGACATGCGCCTGCCGGACTGGAGAGCCGCCGCGACATCGGGGCCGCCCATCCCCTCCATCGACGAAGTCGATTTCAGGGCGCTTTATTCGAAGACGAAGTACGTCGTGGAGACGGCGGACGGCTGGTCGCTGGTCATCACCCGCTACCGTCCGGTGAAGCAGCCTTTTCCGCAACCGTTGTTTGGTGAGCCCCTGCTGCTGGTGCACGGTTTCTCACAGAACCGGCACACCTGGACCAGCGGGCAGTTCGTCAAGAACCTGCTCTTCTTCGGGGTGGACATCCACATCCTGGAGCTGCGTGGCCACGGCAAGAGCTCCATCGCGTTCCAGAAGGAGCGCACCGAGCGCTTCAAGCGCCCCCTGCCGCCGGACATCGACTACGGCTGGGATATCGACAGCTACTTCCTCTACGACCTGCCAGCGGCTGTCTCCGGCGTGAAGCGCATCACCCGGCGCGAGCGCATCTTCTATTGCGGCCACTCCATGGGCGGGATGCTGGGCTACGGCTACGCCGGCATCCACAATGACTTCGAAGGCCTCATCACCATCGGTTCCCCGGCGGACCTGGGACGCGGCTTCATGCTGCTGCGCCTGCTGGCGCACGGCGCGCCCATGCTGGCCGGGATGATCGACCTGACGCTCGCCAGCCTCAACGTGGGCGGCAAGGTGGAGGGGGCGGGGCGCTCGCTGCTCGCGCGGGGCGTGGGCGTGTTGAACAAGGGCCTGGGACGCCGGCTGTCACCCCAAGCGCGGCGGACGCTGCGCTTCGACGCTGTTCCAGTGGACATCATCCTCAAGACGCTGGAGCGACAGCTCGCGAAGGCCGAGGACTCACCGCTGTATCAACAGCTCACCACGCGGTTGAACCGTCTCATCAATCCGGAGCGGGTGAGCGCGGATGACATCCGCTGGTTGCTCCGCGAAGGCGGGGAGCGGGAGCCGCGCCGGGTGCTGGAGCAGTTCGCGCGGTGGATTCGCCGGGGAGAGATGGTCTGCTACCGCACCGGCTTCGACTTCAAGCGGGGCTTTGGTCGCATCGAGGTTCCCATGGCCATCATCTTCGGAGACCTGGACCCGCTGGCCTCGCTGGAGTCGACGCGCAGCGTGTATCGCGCCGCCAAGAGTGAGTATCTGCTCTGGCGTCCGGTGAAGGGGAACAGCCACATCGAGCTGACGATGGGGCATGACATCCGGCAGATCTGCTACGACATCAAGAACCTCATCGAGTACGCGCGGACCCACCGGTATCGCTCGCCGAGCCTTCCGCGGCTCCGCTAGACGCGTCTGGACGGAAAGTTGGAGGCACGTTGGTGCGTGATAGCCTCCACGCTCTTTTGTCAACGTGAAGGGGTGTGGTCGATGAAGCCGTTTGCCGCGTGGCTGCTCGGTGTGGTGCTCGTGCCCTTCGTGGCGCTCGCGCAGGCGCCGGCCACGAACCTGAACACCATCACCGCGGTGCAGGTGAACGGTGGGACGGTGACCATCTCCGGCTCGCAGAAGGCCAACTTCACCACGTTCACCATGACGGACCCGCCGCGGCTCGTCATCGACATCTCCGAGGCGGTCTTCTCCGACGTGCCCGAGGAGATCCAGGTGGGCAATGGCACGGTGACGGCCATCCGCACCGCCAGCTATGGCTCCGAGGCGTCCTCCATCGCTCGCGTGCTCATCGGTTACGAGCGCGAGGCGGAGGCGGACATCCAGGCCAATGGCAACCAGCTCGTCGTCCGCGTCGCGGGCGGCGGAGGCCCGGCCGTGGCGCAGGCGCCGGGCACCGAGCAGCCCCAGGCGGGAAGCAGCGCCGCGGATGCCGCCGCTGCCGCCGCGGCGGAGCGTCAGGCCCAGGAGAAGGCCGCCGCGGATGCCGCCGCCGCGGCTCGCGCCGAGCGTGAGGCCCAGGAGAAGGCCGCCGCGGATGCCGCCGCCGCCGCGAAGCGTGACGCGGAGGCCGATGCGAAGCGTCAGGAGGAGGCTCGGGCAGCCGTTCAGCGCCAGCAGGAGGAGCAGGCTCGGGCCGAGGCGGACCGCAAGCGCCAGGAGGAGGCTTCGCGTGCCTCGGCGCAGGCCGCCGCCGACGAGAAGCGGCGCCAGGAAGAGTCGGCGAAGGCGTCCGCTCAGGCCGCTGCGGAGGAGAAGCGTCGCCAGGAGGAGGTCGCGCAGTCCGCCGCCGACGAGCGCCGGGCCCAGCAGCAGGCCGCCGCCGAGGAGCAGGATCGGCGCAAGGCCGCGGCCCGGGCCGAGGCCGAGCAGCGGAAGGCCGCCCAGCAGTCCGCCGCCGAGGAGCGTCGTGCCGCCGCGCAGGCCGCGGCGGAGGAGCGCCGGGCCCAGCAGGAGGCCGCCGCCGAGGAGCGCCGTCAGCGTCAGGCCGAGGCTCGTGCGTCTCGGGAGAGCCGCCAGAAGCAGGCGGTGGAGCCCTCCCGGCCGAGCAGCTCCGGCTCGGAGGCCTCGGTGTCCTCGCGTCGCAAGACGCTGACGCTGGTGGGTTTCCAGCAGCAGTCGGGGGCCTCGCGTGTGTTCATCCGCACCAACGAGCCGGTCAGCTACTCCGTGTCGGAGCGGGGCCGCTCCGTGGTGCTGGAGCTGGAGAACACCCGCGTGGACGCCAGCAACAACACGCTGCCGCTGGACACGTCCTACTTCGCGACGCCGGTGCTCCGGGTGGACCCGAGCGCGTCCGGGCGGGATGTGCGCATCACCATCCAGCTCCGGCAGTCCGCGCCGTTCCAGGCCCGCCAGGAGGGCAACGTCATTTCATTGGACTTCCAGCGTACAGGCCGGTGAAAAGGGCGGGCCGCTCGGCCTGGGCGCGGCATACCCTGCACCCCTGAATGAGCTTCCTGGTTCCGCTCGCCGCCGCGCTGCTGGTCTCCACGTCGCAGGTGCCACTCGCCACCCCGCTGGCTCTGCCCAACGGTGAGACGGCGCAGCTGGCTGCGGACCTGGTCGTCTACGAAGCGGACACGAAGGTCGTCACCGCGCGCGGCAACGCCGTGCTGCGCACGGAGACGATGCAGCTTCGCGCTGACGAGGTGACGTACGACGAGGTGAACCAGCTCGTCACCGCCTCGGGCGGTGTCATGTTCGTGGGCCCCAGCGGCCTGGCCGCGGTCGCCGACACCGTGAAGATGGATGTGCGCACCTACGAGGCGAACCTCGAGGGCGGCCTCTTCATGCAGAAGCAGGGCGTTACGCAGGAGGCCCTGTTCACGGCGAAGACGCCCCAGGAGCTGCGGGCCATGGGGGAGACGCCCCTCCTCATGAGCGGCTCGCGCATCCGCCGGACGGGGGAGAACACCTTCCTCGTGGAGGACCTGGCCTTCACACCGTGCAACTGCAGCCCGGGTGAGCCCGGCTGGCGCATGGAGGCCTCGTCGGCCACCGTCGTCCTGGGCGAGCGCGCCACGATGACGCTGCCCGTGGTGTACGTGAAGTCCGTGCCCGTGTTCGCGCTGCCGTGGCTCTACATGCCGCTGTCACAGCGGCGCACCGGCCTGCTGATTCCCAAGCCCACCATCTCCGCGCTCAACGGCTTCTCCCTGGAGCAGCCCCTCTTCATCACGCTGGGGCCGAGCTACGACGTGACGCTCACGCCGGGGTACTTCAGCGGCGGCACGGACGAAGTTCACCGGGTGCACAATGGCGTTACCAGTCTGGACGAGGACGTTCGTGAGCCTCGCTACCTGGGCGTGAAAGGACCCCGGCTGCTCACTGAGTTCCGCTATGCGCCCAGCGAGCGGACCCGGGGACGGGCCACGCTGGGGTTCCTCTACGACTTCCGGCCCATCCGAGACCCTCGCTCCGGCGCGTTCTTTCGGCGGACGGTGGACGGTATTGCCACGACTGAGTTCGTCGACGAGCGGCGAGGACTCCGGGGCGAGGCGTCGTGGCAGCACACCCAGGACATGGGGGGAGGGTGGCACAACCGGGTCGACGCGTCGTTCGTCTCCGATGGCTTCTACACCCGCGACCTCACGGCGGACCTGGTCACTCGCGAGTTCACCTACCTGCGCAGCACGGGCACGGTGTTCCAGCGCCAGGACGACCTCTATGCGGGGCTCGACGTTGCGCTGCGCCAGGACATCCGGTGGGGGTACCGCTTCTTCCAGGACAACCGCGTCCCCGCGGCCACGGACCCAGCGCGCCCGGACCTGAAGGGCCCCACCACGTTCCAGCGCTTGCCGGCCATCACCCTGGCCCTGCCGGAGCGGCCCGTGCTGGGCGGAATCATGGGGGGCCTGTCGGTGCAGTACCTGCGGCTCGCGCCCCTGCGAGGCGGGTACGGCGACGAGGGCATCGACGGCATCTTCCGGCCTGGGGGGGACTACCTCCCGTTCGGCTCCTCCGAGTGGCCGAAGCCCGTGGACACCACGCAGTCCGACGGCATCTTCAATTCGAACGACCGTGAAGCCCGCGACCGGGTGGACTTCTTCCCCCGCCTGTCGACGTCCTTCGGCCTGGGCAGCCTGATGCGCGTGTCGCCCTCGCTGGGCCTGCGCCAGGACGTGTGGCTGGGCGAGGTGTCGGGCCGGACGTGGCAGCGGGGCTATCCCATCGCCGGGCTGCTGCTTGAAAGCCAGGTGGCGCGCGTCTTCGAGGGCCGTGAGACGAGCTTCCGCCATGCCATCACCCCTTCGCTGGAGCTGCGCTACGTGCCGGGCGGGTGGGGCCGGCTTCCCTCGGCCGGGGGCTCCGGGGAGGACCTGGCCCGCCCCTATGACGAAGTGGACGCCGCGGTGCCGTTCCAGGCCGACGGCCGCACCCGGGGCTTCCTCCACGCGGTGCTCGCCGTGGACCAGACGCTGCGCTTCAAGCTCGGCAACGACATCCGCGAGCCGCTGCGCCTGCGCATCGGACAGGGCTTCGACCTCACCCGGCACGTGCCCGCGGCGGGGAAGGTGGACGACCCGGGGCCCGTGCTGCGCGACACCTTCGCCCGCCTCAGCGCCACCGCTGGAATCTTCACGGCCGCGGGCACCGTTCGCTACGACCCCAACGCGGGCCGCATCTCCGGGCTCTCCGCGGAGGTGAACGTCGACAACGGCAAGGGGCACGCCGTGTACGCGCGCTTCGACGACCTGCTGTGGGCCGGGGGAGATGCGCTCAACCGCGGCGCGGATCCCCGTTCCGTGGGCCCAGATGTGCTCCGCCGCTCGCTGGATACCTTGGTAGGCGGACTATCCCGAGTAGAGCCCGGCTTCCCTCCGGCCGAACGGGCTCAAGCCCTCATCGCGGGTACGCGTTTGAAGCTCGGATTTGGGCTGGGAGTGCGGTACGAAGCAATTGTGCAACCGCTTTACCAGGATCTAGTAACTCAAGAAAATCGCCCTCTTGCGCAGCAGACATTCGGCCTCTCGTATGGGCCTGCATGCGACTGCTGGCGGGTAGAGGGGGTGGTGACGTTGCGGCGAGAGTTGGGGCTGGAATTCTCCGGCATCAACCTCATCGTGGCGGATTTCGGATCCTTTGGTTCCGGAGGCTAGGAATCACCAGCGGTGGGTGGTGGTTCCTCCAACCCCGAAACAGCCAGGAGAAGTACTTCGTGTCGGACCTCGGAAAACGAATTGGGCAGCGCATCCGCGAGCTTCGGACACAGCGGCCGGAGCGCTGGACGCAGGAAGAGCTCGCGGAGCGGGCGCAGATCAGCGTGTCGTTCCTTTCCATGATCGAGCGTGGCGAGCGCGTCCCCCATGTGGAGACGCTGGCGGCCCTCGCCAACGCCCTGGGCGTGAGTCTGGGCGAGCTCTTCACGGGAACGGAGCAGACCCTTGCTCAGACGGAGGACCTCCTGCGGCCCCTGTCTGACTTCGCGCGCGCCCGTGGCCTCACCGCCCGGGACGTGGACCGTCTACTGGGTGTGGCCCGGGTGATGTTCAGCGGCACCGCCGCCTGACGTGACCCCCTGGGATTCCAGGCCCTGGACGCAAGAGGGCTCCGGTCCACCTGTCCTGTCCTTGACTGGACGGTAGGTGGCCCGGGAAGATGCGGAAGATGCGCTGTGCGCTGCTCGCGTACAGCCCGCTTCCTTCATCGCCTTCAAGGAGTTTCCACTGATGCGTCCGGGTCTGGCCCCGTGGGTGGCCTTCGCGAGCTTGCTGTTCGTTGCATGCTCGCCGTCGGCCCCCGCCACACTTGAATTCGTGGACCAGTCACCGGCTCAGCCGCGACTGGGAGAAATCACCACGCTGCGCTTCCGCGCGGTGGACTCCCGTGGCCAGCCGCAGGCCGGTACCCCGGTGTCCTTCACGCTGGAGTCCCCGGTTCCGGGCGTCGAGCTGTCGCCCACCGAGGGTGTCACCAACACGGGTGACGGCATCGTGTCCGTGCAGATGACCGCGCGCGGCGGCCGGGTGGCCTCCGCCGTCGTCATCGCCACCGCCGGCACGGGTGCCGAGATGAAGCGGGCCGTCTCGCCGGTGGTCAGCTTCGCGGGCACCAACTCGAACTCCCGTCAGTTCACCTTCCAGTGCGGTTCGTTCTCCGGTAACGGCTCCGGTCTGCACCACGCCGTTGGCGCCTGGGACGAGACGCGCGCCCTCATCGCGGGCGTGAAGGTCCGGTGCATCGCCCACGTGGGTGATCGTAACGGTGACGGCGTGGTGGGCGCCCAGGTGTCCTTCCTCACCGAGGCGGGCACCATCGGTCCCAGCGCCGTGTCCGTCACCGACGTGGTGGGCAACGCGGAGGTCCTCTACAAGACGTCCCTGCCGCTGCCGCAGGACGTGGAGCCGGGCATCTTCAGCTGGAATCCGCAGAAGGACGCGACCCACACGGGCGAGTACCTGGCGCCGCTGTGGATGCACCCCTTCCTCTGGGACGAGAACCCCATTGCCGCCTACGGCAACGCCGCGCAGCCCCAGCAGGACCGTCCGGAGCCGCGCCGTCCGGACCCCATCCGCCCCGGCATCGTCCTCAACCCGCGTGACAACCTGGTCTCGCTGATCGCCATCACCAGCGGTGAGGAGGCCTTCGACGACCTCAACAACAACGGCGTCTGGGACACGGGCGAGCCGTTCGAGGACCTGACCGAGCCCTTCGTCGACAACAACGACAACGGCACGTGGGATCCGGGCGAGCGCTACGTGGACACCAACGGCGACGGCCGCTGGACGGGCAAGAATGGCCAGCACGACGCCAGCACGCTCATCTGGGTGCAGGAGCGCATCCTCTGGACGGGCATGCCCCACGGGCTGGACAAGGACCAGACGCAGCGGCAGCTCGACCCGCCGCCCAACGCGCCGCCGCCGCTCATCAGCCACTTCGGCGGCATCTCGATTTCGTTCATCGTCTCCGACCCCTGGTACAACCGCATGGCGCAGAACAGCGGCAATGACGGTTGCAGTGGCGGCGCGTCCGGCCCCGTCACGGTGTCCCCGGCCAACACGGGCATCGCGTTGACCTACCCGTCCTTCAACTTCGAGACGTACCTGGTCCGCGATGCGCACGAGCCGCCCACCGAAGGCCCCCCGCCGCCGGTCTTCAACCCTCCGGTTGATTGGCGGGTGACGCCCATCTGCAAGTACACGGCGGCACAGCTTGAGGGCCACGAGGCCATCGTCCAGGGGCCCGTCGTCCGGGGCACCGTGGAGTAAGTCGTCGTCGTTTCGCCGGGCGGGCCCACGAAGGCATTGACCCCAGGGCCCGCCCTCCGTAGGTTCTCCACTGGTTGACTGGCGAATCACCCGCCGGTGGAGGACAACCGTGGGTCAGCAGAGCAAGCCGGCGGCGGAGAGTGGCACGCGCGAAAGCGAGCGCCGCCGCACCATCCTCCGCGCGGCCATCGACGTGTTCGCGCGCAAGGGCTACCACGGCTGCCGCATCGCGGACGTGGCGAAAGAGGCCGGCGTCGCATACGGGCTCGTCTACCACTACTTCAAGAACAAGGATGAGCTGCTCGAGACGGTGTTCGACACCGGCTGGAGCGGCTTCGTCACGCGCGTGCGCGCGGTGGTGGAGGGCGAAGGCTCGCTGGCGGAGAAGGTCCGCGGCATCGTCGAGGTGGCCTTCGAGGCCTACCGGGTGGACCCGCGCGCGGTGAAGGTGCTCATCCTGGAGATTGCGCGCAGTCCGGCGGGCTCGCGCATCAACCGGCAGACGGCCTTCGTGGATGCCATCCGGCTCAGCTCGGCGCTCTTCAACGCCGCGCAGGAGCGGGGCGAGCTGCGGCCGGGGTTGGACCCGCACCTGGCCTCCGCGCTCCTCTTCGGCAACATCGAAATGGCGCTCACCGCCTTCGTCGTGGGGCTGGCCGACGCGCACGACCCCGACGCCCTGGAGCGGGCGAAGTCGCAGATTGCCGACTCCTTCCTTTACGGCGTCCTCACGGGTGCCCAGGCAGCGGAGGTGTCCGAATGGAAGCCGGAGAAGTCCGCTACGAAGTCCAAGGCCCCCAAGCGCTCCTGACCATTGACCGGCCCAAGGCCCGCAACGCCTTGTCCCCGGGCGTGGTGCGCGAGCTGATGGCCGCGCTGGAGCGGGCCGAATCCGACGCCGCGGTGCGCGTGGTGGTGCTGACGGGCGCCGGTGAGAAGGTCTTCTGCGCGGGCGGGGACCTGGGAACCATGGCTGGTGACGAGGGCTTCCTGTCCACGCACGAGGGCCGCCGTTCCTACGGGAAGCTGCTGGCGCGCTTCCAGGAGCTGCGCAAGCCCACCGTGGCGCGCGTCAACGGGCACGCGCTGGCGGGAGGCCTGGGGCTGGTGCTCGCGTGTGATTTGGCCGTCGCCGTGGAGGGCGCGGACCTGGGCACGCCCGAAATCGACGTGGGCCTCTTCCCGATGATGATGATGGCGCTGCTCCAGCGTCACCTGGGCCGCAAGCGCGCGCTGGAGCTGGTGCTCACCGGAGACCGGCTGCCCGCGCGCGAGGCGCTGACGTTGGGGCTGCTCAACCGCGTGGTGCCGGCCGCGGAGCTGGACGCCGCGGTGGGCGCGCTCGCGGGAAAGCTGGCGGGGAAGAGCCAGGCGGTGCTGGCGCTGGGGCGCCGTGCCTTCTTCACCGCCGAGGACCTGCCGCTGCCCGCCGCGCTGGAGTACCTGGCCTCGCAGCTGTCGCTGAACGTGCTGGCGGACGACGCGGGGGAGGGCATCTCCGCGTTCCTGGAGAAGCGTCCCCCGAAGTGGAACGACCGCTGACGCCGGCTACTGCGTGCCCAGCTCGGCGTTGCCGCCCTGGGCGACGCTGGGCGGCAGGTGCGGGAAGAAGTCCAGCTTCAGCAGGCGCTCTCCGTCCACCCACAGCCCGTCCACCTTCACGCCCCAGTGCAGGTGCGGGCCGGTGACGCGGCCGGTGCTGCCCACCTTGCCCAGCAGCTGGCCCTGCTTCACCTGTGTGCCCGTCTTCACGTCGATGCGCGACAGGTGGAAGTACGCCGTGTAGAGCCCCGCGCCGTGGTGCACCAGCACGGTGTTGCCCGCCGCGTAGTTGTCGCGCGCCATCACCACCGTGCCGTCGTTGGCGGCCTGCACTGGCGTGCCCGGGTCCCCGTCGATGTCCACGCCGAAGTGCTGACTGGATAGCTTTCCGTTGAAGGTGCGGCGGTCGCCGAAGGGCGCGGTGATGCGGTCCGCCCTGGGCCACGCGAAGTTCTGGGAGAAGTGCGGCGCGCTGAAGTCCTGTGCGAAGGCTTCAGCGAAGGCGCGGCGGTCCGCGGCCATGCGCTTGCGCACCGACGCGGGCGGCTTCACGTACTTGCCGGCCACGCGCAGCTCGCGCGACGGGTAGCCGGACTCCACGACGTCCAGCGTGCCCGTCAGCTCCACCTGCGGCGCGCCCGGCGTGACGGGGCCCATGGCCGTCACCTGCGCGGTGCCCGGCGTCATCTCCACCGGCAGGCCGGAAACGGCCAGATAGCCATCGCCCCAAGGGAAGAAGCGCAGCGCGCGTCCGGCGAGCGTGCCGGTGGGAGGCGCCGTCATGCCGCTCACCGTCACCAGCACCGGGTCTCCCGGCTTGGCTGCGCCGGGCTGCAGCGTCAGCTGGGGAGGGGCCTCCAGGGAAGCGTCCTCGCTGGACGCGCGCACGGGCACCGAGGCGGTTTCGGCCGCACCGGCCTTCGCTCCAAGTGCGAGCAGGGCGAGTAGCAGGAAAGGGGACTTGGAATACTTCCGGCCGGGTGCGTGCGAAGGCATGGGCCGTTTTTACACCACGTCGCGCGCAACTCTTCCCGGAGTGTGGTGTCGGTCCGCCGCATGCTTGCTCCGCCCCTCGAAAGCGCTTGGCTCGTCGCCTGGGTGGGAGAATGGCCGCACGCCTCCTCTGCGCGAAGCCGACCCCAGAGGTTGTCGGTACTTGGACGACGCATCTTGTCCGCATGCCGCCTGCCTGTCCGCAGGGCAGGCGGGCCACCAGGGCACATTCCGTCAAGGCGTACCCGGGGGACTGGGGGCTTCCTAGCTTCTGAACGGACTCGTTGATTGGGAGATTCGCGGATGCCTCGTCCCTATAGCTTTGACCACTACCAGGTTCCGAAGACGCTGCCGGCGCCGAAGCGAAGCCTGCGTCGGCAGGACAAGGCGCGGCTGGCCCATTCCAAGGCGCATCCCGAGGCCATGGAGAGCCACGAGGGCGTTCACTACGGCAAGCGCTTCGCGGAGACGGAAGAACTCTACATCGCGCATCAGATGGAGGCGCAGCTGGAGGAACTGGCGCGGCCCGAGCCCGACGCCAAGTTCTCCCACGGCCCGGAATTCAAGGCGGCACGTGGCACGTCGAAGGGCAAGGCGCGCCCGACCTCCGCGCCCGTCGTGGGAGGAACGGCGCCGATTGGCGCGCTGCCACCCACGCGCGAGCAGCCGCCGCGCGGGCGGCTGCCGGAGATTCGCGACGAGGTGGAGCACCAGCTCCAGGCCCTGCGGGGTGGACTGGGCGACGCCGTCAAGGCCGTGTCCCGGCTCATCCTGCTGCCCGTCACGGTCGTCCGCATGGCCGCGGGCCGCATCCTTCCTCTGTCCTGATTGGGTGAGCGACGCGCGTGGAGCTGAGGCTCGTTTCGTACAACATCCATAGTGGTATCGGAACGGACGGCCGCTTCGACCTGGGCCGCGTGGGCGCGGTGCTCCGTGAAGTGGGCGCGGACATCGTCGCTCTCCAGGAGGTAGGCGACTTTCGCGCGGTGACGCCTCGGGAGGACCAGCCCGAACACCTGGCGGACATGCTCGGGCTGCACATGGCCTTTGGTCCTAATGTCGTGCGCAACGGCCGGCGCTACGGCAACGCCATCCTGTCGCGGCTGCCCATCCTCAAGTCGAAGAACTACGACTTGAGCGTGGGCCGCCGCGAGCCTCGCGGCGCGCTGCGCTGCGACCTGGACATCGGGGGAGGGCAGCAGCTCCACGTCTTCTCCCTCCACCTGGGCCTGCGCCTGGGGGAGCGGCGCAGGCAGGAGGCGTTGCTGTTGTCCTCGGACATCCTCCGCGATGCCGCGCGGAAGGCCCCGTTGGTGGTGTGTGGAGATTTCAACTACTGGGGCAATGGCCCGGTGCCCTCGCTGGTGCGCCAGGCCATCCACGACGCGGCGCTGGAGCTCGGCGCGCCCGCTCGCACGTATCCCACGCGCCTGCCTCTGCTGCGGCTGGACCGCATCTTCGTGGACGCGGGCGTGCGCCCGCTGTCCATCCACCCTCACCGCACGGAGTTGAGCCGGGTGGCGTCTGACCACCTGCCCCTCGTGCTGCGCTTCGAGGCCCCCATCGCCGTGGAGCCTTCCGTCTCTCCTCCGGTGCAGCTCATCGGGTAGACTGGGCGGATGGGCCGACGCGCGCGTTCACTGGCCGACGCTTGCGTGCGCCGGACAAAAACTCCGTGACGTGGTTGTCGCGGAACAGGTGCATGCCTAGGTTGGCCCGCACCTGAGAGGCCGTATGCGTCGGCCGGAGAGCGCATGCACGTGGGAAGTGAACAGGCAGAGCGCGGGATTTCCGCGCTCGTCGGGCGCATGGCCGACGGCTTCAGCCGGCTGGTGACGCAGCACCTGCAGCTGGCGCGCATGGAGCTGGCCGAGGATGTCAAGGCCACGGGCCTGGACGTGGCGATGATCGTGGCCTTCGTGCCCTTCATCCTCGTGGGTTATGGCTTCGTGTGCGCGGCGCTGGCGGCGTGGCTTTCCACGTGGTTGGGATGGTCCGGAGCGCTGGCTGGAATCGGCCTGCTGAATCTGGTGGGAGGCGCGGGCGGCGCGATGTGGGCGGTGAACCGGCTGAAGGCGCGCCGGATGATGGACGATACGTCGCAGGAACTCTCGCTCAGCGTGGCCGCGCTCACCAACGCCGTCCCCAACGCGTCCGTGAATGCGCTCCAGGGGACGAACCGTGAAATCTTCAAGGAGCCCCCGCATGGCCGGTAGCAATGGACAGCCCAAGGCCTACAGCCCCCGCAGCAGCGCGGACCTGCGTGCCGAAATCGAGCGCACGCGCGCCGAGCTGGCCACGTCGGTAAGCGCCCTTCGCGAAGAAGTGGCCGTGGCCGCCGACTGGCGCCAGTGGGTGAGCCGCAATCCCTACGCGTGTGTAGGCGCGGCGTTCGTGGTGGGCCTGTGGTTGGGCTCGCGCGACTGACGACTGCCGTAGTACCCCCAATTGAGGAGATGGCTTCGATGGAGATGAATCCGCAGCAGATGGCCGACAAGGCGCGTGAGTTCCAGGACCGCGTGGTGCCGCAGATCGACGAGGCCCGTCAGAACATCGTGGACCTGAACAACCGCGTGGTGAGCTTCATCCGCGCCAATCCGGGCACGTGCCTGCTGGGCGCCGTGGCCGTGGGTTTCCTCGTCGGACGCATTGCCTCGCGCCGCTGAAGACGCGCGCTGGAACCACACGAGAGGATGAACGCATGACGACGTTTCCAGGTGCATCGGGCAATGGCACGCCGCAGGACCCGCAGGGCGGCGGCTTCGGGCAGCGAGTGGACCACATTGGCAGCGACGCGCAGCAGCTCTGGTCCGACGCGCGCGGCGCGGTGACGGACTTGGGGCAGACGCTGGACCTGCGGGGGCGCGTGGAGCGCAACCCGTACGGGATGATGGCGGCCGCCGTGGGCGTCGGCTATCTGCTGGGCGGCGGGCTCTTCACGCCGCTGACGGCGCGCATCCTCCGGCTCGGCGTGCGCCTCGCGGCGCTGCCACTGGTCAAGGATGAACTGTTGGGCATGGCGGAAGCGGCCTTCCAGGGCTATCAAACTGGACGTGGTATGGCTGGTCCGGGCCCGCAGGGCTCCGCCTCGGCGAACGCCACTTCCGCAGGCACTCCTCGCCCGCCGACGTACTGATGCCGGGCTTTCCTCCACCCCACAACCCCCGGAGTCTCAAATGGTGAACTTCAACAACCTCAAGAAGCTGGACAAGGACGACCTGCTGCACCTGGTGGGCCTGGAGACGCGTCGGGACACGGTGGACACGCTCCTGCCCGTCGTGGGCGCCTTCGCCGCGGGCATCCTCGTGGGCGCGGGCCTGGGCCTGCTGCTGGCGCCCAAGCCGGGCAACCAGCTGCGCGATGACCTCCGTCAGCGCCTGCACAGCGGCCAGGAGTACCTGTCCAACGCGGTGGGCCGCTCCTCTGAGGGCGCGGCGCAGACGGGCCCGCAGGGCACCGTGTCCCGCACCGCCTGATTCGCGGCATCCGCCGCACACGGCCCCGGACGGGGCCAGGGGCCTCCATTCGCGCCGGCAACGGCCGCGGGTGGGGGCCTTCCCGTTTGGAGCCGGTTAGAGTCCACGGCCGTGAGTGAGACGACGCAGGGTGGGATGGTGAAGCACGCCGGGGCCAGCGAGGGCGTGAGCCCGGACGCGGCGCTGGCGCGGCTGCGCGCGCTGGAGACGCTGGAGTCCGGGTATGAGGCGTGGCTGGAGCTCCAGGTGGAGCACGCGGCGTCGCGCCTCCGCTTCTGGGAGGAGCGCGAGCGGCTGGAGCAGCAGGGCTCGTTCCTGTTGGGCGCGGTGCGCGCCGCGGGGCTGACACCCCCGTCGGGCGCCGAGCCCGCGCTGGTGACTCCGCCCGCCGCTCCAGGGGACTTCCTGCGGGACGCGGAGGACAAGCTGACGCAGGCCCGCGACGCGCTTGCCCGGCGAGAGGCGGAGAGCGAGGCGAAGCATGCCGAGGCCTTCGCGGAGATTCGTGCCACGCTCAAGGACCGCGTCCAGCGCTACCTGAGCGCGAGCCGCCCATCCCTGACGTTGCTGCTGCGCCGCGTGGGGACGGAGCGCGCGATTCTCCATCTGGAGCGCGTGTCCGGAGACACGCCCGTGCTGCTGTGCTTCCTGTTCGCGGCCAGGATTCCGTCCCGGTACGGCTTCCTGCTGGATGACGCGACCGAGGACGTGTCGCTGCCGCCCGCGCCGCTCTATGCCGACGAGGGCGTGGCCGCGGACGAAGTGCGTCCGGACGCGGTGGGGTTGGAGTCGCGCGTGCGGGGGGCAGGGGAGGTGGTGCCGCTGAAGGGCTTCCTCCCCGTGTTCGTTCCACGCCCTTCGGGAGGCGAGGACTTCTTCCGGCTGCTTCAGCGGGGCGTGGTGCTGGAGGTGGAGGTCGCGGACGGGACGGCCTTCCGCAACGTCCTCTCCCGCGAGGAGTCCGAGCGCTTCGCGGGGCACCTGCTGCGCCTCAAGCTGGAAGGGCGCATCGGGCTGGACATCGAAGTGGGCTGACTCGCCTCGCGCCGGCAGGTCCGTCCTAGCGCGTGCGCACGACGCCCACCTCGGCGGTGCCCGCCAGCAGCGCGCTGCCAACGAACAGGTTGCCGGATTCGGCGCCGCCCATTCGCACGGCGTGGAAGATGACCAGGTAGGTCTGCTCGCGCTGGGGGAAGGCGGTGCCCGGAATCGTCACGCGGGCCTCGCGGTACGGGCCCGGCAAGCCCACCAGTTGGAGGAACTGGACCGGCGTGGAGGGCAGGTTGGTGTACGTCGGCTCGCCCTGCGCGCCCTCGGAACTCAGGGGCACCACGGTGACGAAGCCGAGCGTGCGGTCCGTATTCGCCAGGGGCGCCGGCCGGTCGAAGGCCAGGGGCGTGCTCGCGTCGATGCGCAGGAAGCCTTCGGGCGGGTGCAGCGCGGCGATGGTCTCCTTCATCGGCGCGTTGTCCACCTGGCCCACGTAGCGCGTGCCACCTCGGTTCGCGATGAACTGGTAGGTGGCACCGGGCTGGTAGGTGAAATCGGAGGCGCCCACGCTGGTGCGGCTGTAGTTGCCGGAGCCCTCGTCCGCGAGCGCCGTGGCCTGGCCACCCACTGGCTGCACCGTGATTTCGGCCCCAGCCAGGCCGGAGGGCTGCGAGTTCTCACCCGTCCGGCTGCCAAGGAAGACAATGGCGGCCGTCTGCGCGGGCAGGGCGAGCACGTCGCCTCCGTCCGGGCTGAAGGTGCCCGCGTCATAGCCGGCCAACGCGGAAGCGGAGACCTCCACCTCTGGGGTGGAGAGCAGCGTGCCCACCATGACGTGGTCGGCGGTGAGCTGGTCCAGGTCGCAAGCCAGGAAGGCGAGGGAGGAGGCGGCGAGCGCCGCGGACACCAGGGTGCGTTTCATGGGAACACGAGCATAGCAGGCACCCCCGCAACGACGACCGCGCTCGGGCCCATCTCGGGGTATCCTCCGGGCCACCCGTGCAAGGTCACCGTGTTCACTCCGCAGGCCGGCGCTTCCTGAAGCGGCTTGGCGTCTCCCTGTTGATGGCCCTCCTCTTCGGAGGCGTGCTGGGGCTGCTCGTGTACCTGCGCCCCACCAGCATCGTGCCGCCCAAGGACCCGCCGTCTGCCTGGGTCCCCTCCGCGGCGGTGGATGCCGCACAGGCCTGGCTGGAAGGCTGGGAGCGTGTCACCTACGACTGGCGCGTGCGGGAACTGGGGGAGCGCTCCGAGCGCCCCGACGAGGCCGTCGTCATCGCCATCGACGACGAGACGCTGGCCGAGGCCCGCCAGGACGTGCGCCCCGGCGTCGCCACGCAGCCCTGGCCGCGCCAACTCGTGGGCCGCATGGTGCACCGGCTGGTCCAGGAGGGGGCGCTGCTGGTGCTCGTGGACTTGCCCTTCACGGACCTGAGCCCCAACGCCTGTGCCGAAGCCTCGTCCGCGTCGGCCTCGTCGCTCTCCTGCGACGACGCGGCCTTCGCCGCGCAGCTGGCGAAAGAGCCGGGCCGGGCGCTGCTGTCGTTCACCTGGGAAGCGCAGGGGCCCCGGGTGCTGCCCCCCGCCAGCCGCCTGTGGCCGTACCGCGTGAAGCTGGGCGTCTATGACGCGTCCGAGGCGGCCTCCCTGCGCGCGCAGGCCGTGCTCGCGGCGCAGCGCCCGGCCTTCATCATCCCCGCGGGCAGCCAGGTAGAGGTCTGGGGCGGCGCCATGGACGAAGCGGACGGCAAGGCGCTGGGCTCGCGCCTGGGAGCCACCGCGCATGTCCTCGAGGAGCGCCGCGCAGCGGACGACAGCTACCGCGTGGGCCCCACGGAGCTCTTCATCTCGCTGGCGGAGGTCCAGGTGGAGGGACTGGACGCGGCGAACCTCATCGAGCTGCGCCAGGTTCAGCACCCCGTGGTGCCGCTGTTGAGCGGAAGCGCGGGCTTCGGTGCGTCCACGCTCGTGGCGGGCCAGGACGGACGCGTGCGCGCCGTGGCGCACCTCATGAGCTACACCGTGCGCGGCAAGCGCCACATCCTGCCGTCGCTGCCCCTGGCCGCGGCCATGCGGTTGGCCGGTACGCGCTCGCTCCGCTACGAGGGCGGCAAGCTGCACGTGGGGGACCAGTACGCGTTCCCGATGAGCGCCTCGGGACTGAGCCTGCTGCGCTGGGATGCGCCCAACGCGGGCCGGGGCTCACGCGGCTCGCTGGCGCGCTCCATCCGCGCGTGGAACGTGCTCCTCAACGTCTTCGACGTGGCGGACGAGCGCCCCGCGCGCTTCGAGAATGACCTGGAAGGCCGCACCGTCGTCCTCACGCGGACCGCCGGCGAGTCCGCGCACCTGCGTTCCACGCCCCTGGGGCCGGAGACGCCGGGGGGCGCGATTCTGGGGCAGGCGCTGGCCAACATCCTCCGTTCGGAGGGCATCACCCGCGCGGCGCCCGATTTGGACCTGCTCCTCACGCTGGGGCTGGCCTTCCTCGGCGCCTTCCTGGCGCTGTCGCTCAGCTTCCTGCTGCGCTCGGTGCGCGGCGCCGTGCTCTACGTGGGCTTCCTGGTGGCGGCGGGCGCGGGCTACGCCTTCGGAGCCGCATACGTCTTCGTCGAACAGCGGCTGTGGGTGGCCATGGCCGGGCCGCTGCTGGCCATGGTGGGCGCCTTCGTCGCCACCATTCGCTACGCCTACGGCACGGAGCGGCAGATTCGCGACTTCGTGCACAACGCGCTCGGCCGCTACGTCAGCCCGGACGTGGCCCGGCTGGTGGCGCGGGACTTGAGCCTGATGCGCCCCGAGCGCCGGCAGATGTCCGTGTACGTCTGCGACATCGAAGGCTTCACGCGGCTGTCGGAGGGCCTGCCGCCCGAGCAGCTGGTGGGCCTCTTCAACGCGTACCTCACGGAGATTTCCGCGGTGGTGCGGTCCACGGCGGGGCAGGTGGACAAGTACATCGGCGACTCGGTGATGGCCTTCTGGGGGGCGCCGGTGCGCACGGACCGCCACGCGCACCTGGCCTGCGAGGCGGCACTGAAGATGCGGGAGGTGCTGACCGAGCGTCAGTCCGCCTGGGAGAAGAAGTACGGCCACCGCCTCAGCTTCCGCGCGGCCGTGGACACCGGGGAACTGGTGGTGGGCGACCTGGGCAGCGAGATGAAGTCCAACTACACCGTGCTCGGAGACGCGGTGGGGTTGGCCTCGCGGCTGGAGGCCATCAACAAGGTGTACGGCACCTACGTGCTGGCCGGGGACACCACCGCGCAGCTCGCCAGCGGCAGCTACGTCTTCCGTGTGGTGGACCTGGTGCGCTTCAAGGGCCGCCCGCAGCCGGTGCGCGTGCATGAGCTGGTGGCGCGCCGCGGAGAACTCACGCCCCGCATGCAGGAGCAGCTCGCGCTCCACGAGCAGGCCCTCACCGCCTACCACCAGCGCCGCTTCGCGGAGGCGCATGCCCTCTTCGAGCGCGCTTCACACGAGTACCAGGACACCGTCGCCGCGCTCTACGCCGGCCGCTGCGCCCGCTTCCTCGTCACGCCGCCGCCCGCGGACTGGGACGGCGTGCACGGCATGGAGGAGGGCGAGCCCACCGCCGCGGCGGCGTGAGTCACTCCTCGCCGTCGTCCGAGTCCGGCTGGCCGAAGAGCTCCTTCACGGGGGCGTCCTTCGCGATGTGCTCCGCCACCACGCGGCGCATCTTCTCCGCCGTCATCGCCGAGTAGTACACCTCTCCTGGCCAGCCCATGAGCTGGTAGTCCTCGGGAGAGAGCGGATCTCTCTTGCGGCCGGTGTCCTCGCGGACGACGACGTTCGGCCCCATGTGGCAGAAGCCGTAGCAGCCGCCGCGGTACAGCTCGCAGCGCGGCACCAGCCCCTGGCCGGAGAGAGTGTCCCGGGCCTCGGCGTAGACGGCGTCCGCGCCGCCCGCCTTGCAGCTGGAGCCCTTGCACACCGACAAGCGGTAGCGCTTCACGGTGGCGTCTCCTGGAGCCCGCCATCAAGCGTATTGAAGAGGTTCAGCTTCACCACCAGCCCCCTGAAAAAGCGCCGGCCCGCCTTCCGCTTCAACGCGGGAGGGCGGGCCGGGAATCCGGGTGAGGCCGATACGGCCTCACTGGGAATCTGGATTCACTTGATGAACTTCGTCACCTGGATGGGGCCCTGCTGCGTGACGACCGTCTGGTGGCCCGCATGGGCCCCCGCGGGCAGCGCCTTGCCGTGGCCGCCGTGCTCTCCGTGCGGCAGCTTGAGCTCCACCAGGCCTTCGCCGATGCGCGTGTGCGCTTCCTTGTGGACGTGGTGCGGCTCCTCGGAGCCCTCGCGCTTGTTCCACGGGTCCGACGGGTGGGACACCGGCGCGCCCTTGAGCAGCTTCGGGATGTCGTAGACGAAGTTCTGCCGCGTGTACTCGGGCGGGGTGTGCGTGTAGGTGTCCATGCGGATGGCGTCCTTGGGGCACGCATCCACGCAGAGGCCGCACACGATGCACCGCAGCTCGTCGATGACGAACTGGGTGGGGTACTTCTCGATGACGCGGTCCTCGGAGTCCGAGGCTTCGTCCTCGTACTCACCCGCCTCGATGTAGATGCACTGCGCCGGGCAGATGGTGGCGCACATGTAGCAAGCCACGCAGCGCGGCTTGCCGTCCTCGCGCGGAACCAGCCGGTGCAGGCCGCGGTAGCCCTCGGGGTAGATGGGCTTCTCCTCGGGGTACGCCACCGTCGTCATCAGGCTGGCGCCGGTGCGGTCCACCACCTGCGTGTTGGTGTCACGCGTCCCGAAGAGGTTGCGGAAGAAGTGCTTCGCGGTGATGCCCAGGCCGCGGAGCAGGTTGGGCACATAGGTTCGCTCGCGGATGTCCGTGCGAGGGTCCTTGCTTACCTTGTAGGCCATGATGGTTCTCGATTCCCGGATGCTGGGGCCGAAAGGTGCGGCCTAGTGGGTGGACGCCGGGGCCGCGCCGTGGGCGTGCGCCGGCAGGTCATGGGCACCGTGCCCACCGTGGGCGTGGCCATGTCCGTGACCATGGCCGGCGTGCGCCCCGTGCGCACCGCCTACGGGGACCTTCGTCGTCGTGGTCAACACCACCAGGATGCCAATCTCCGCGATGCCGAGGACCGCCAGCGCCCGCAGGGACGGATCCCAGAGGACCAGCGCACCGGTCACGAAGATGTTCACCAGGCCGAGGGGGAGGAGGATCTTCCAGCCCAGCGACTGAATCTGGTCGTAGCGGAAGCGGGGGAACGTCCAGCGGATGAGCAGTTGCACCCAGATGAGGAACAGCACCTTCAGCCAGAACACCGTGCCCAGGATGGTGCCCAGCAGCCAGCCGTGCTCCTGCATGATGGGCAGGTTGGCCAGCCACTCGTTGCCGAAGGGCAGGTGGTAGCCGCCGAAGAAGAACGCCGTCGTCACGCCGGCCAGCACCACGACCTCCACGAACTCGGAGATCATGAAGAGGCCGAACTTCATGCCGGAGTACTCAACGAAGTAGCCGATGATCTCCGACTCGCCTTCCGGCAGGTCGAACGGGGCACGCTTGGTCTCCGCGAAGGACGCGGCGAAGAAGAGCAGGAAGCCCAGCGGCTGGATGAAGATGCCCCACGCGGGCAGCCCCAGGTCGAAGGCGCCGTCCGTGCGCCACAGGTAGCGGCCCTGGCCGGTGCCACCGGTGAGCGCGTTGCCGATGTCACCAATGATGGCCGGGAACTGCACCGAGGAGAACGTGAGGAAGATGCCGACCAGGGACAGGCCGAGCGCGACCTCGTAGGCGATCATCTGCGAGGTGGCGCGCACGCTGCCCAGCAGCCCGAACTTGTTGTTGGAGGCCCAGCCGGCCAGCGCGGTGCCGTAGACGGCCAGCGAGGCGATGGCGAGCACGTAGAGGGCGCCGAAGTCCGGCGTGGCCACCACCATGTCCACGTTGCGGCCAAACACCTGCACCGACGGACCGGCGGGCACCACGGCGAACAGGGCGAAGGTGGGCGCGAAGGCCAGGATGGGGCCCAGGTTGAACATGAACCGGTTCGCGGTGGCCGGAATCAGGTCTTCCTTGGTCAACATCTTCAGCACGTCCGTGAGGATGTGCGGAAGGCCGCCCAGCGAGCGGTTCTTCAGGCCGGGCAGGGCGATGCGGGCGCGGTTGGGACCCATGCGGTCCTGGATGAACGCGCTCCACTTGCGCTCCGCCATGGTCAGCAGCGTGGCGATGACCATCACGAAGATGAGGACGAGGAACAGCACGTTGGTCAGCCGGCTCGCGCCAGTGAACCAGTGCTCCTCCACCAGGCCACCCACGAGGTAGGCCGACGCCATGCCACCCGCCATCAGGAAGACGATGGTGAACATGGCGACGAGAATCGTCAGTACGCGGCTCATGACTAGATACCCCTCACCCGAGGCGTGCCGAACTCACGGTACCCCGCGGGGCGACCGTCGGCACCTGCCGGCAGCGGATTGATGCCCGGCTTCTCCCGGTCCGCCGGAGACGCCTTCTCCCAGTTGAACTCCGCGAACTCGGCCACCTTGCCAGCCAGCTCGCGCCACACGTCGACGGCCCGCTTCCAGGTGGACTCGCCACCCAGCTCGCGCGTCAGCTCCCTGACCCACTCCCAGCCCGGGACGACGTCGCCCTTGGGCGGATACGCCTTGCGGAAGCGCTGGATGATGCCGTCCTGCTGCACGAACGAGCCCTCGTCCTCGACGGGGACGGAGGCCGGCAGCAGCACCGTGGCCTGCGCGGTGATGGCGGACTCGGTGAAGGCCTGCGCCACGAACACGTCCAGCTGACCGGCGGCCTCCGCGAAGGCGTCCACGTCGCCCGGCACCTCGGTGCCGATGGCGTAGAGCGCCTTCACCGTTCCCGCCTTCATCACGGTGGTGAGCGCGTCGAAGGTCTCCAGCTTGAGGCCCAGCGCCTTCGCGATGAACTCCAGACCCTTGCGGTTGGGGTTCTTGTCCGCCGTCATCAGGAAGTGGTCGGCGGGGCCCGAAGCGCGGCCGCCCACGTACACGGTGGACACGCCCAGCGTGCTCTTGGCGAAGTTCAGCCCGGCCAGCAGGTCCTCGTTGGAGGCCAGAGGCGAGGCCAGCACCGCCAGCTGCTTGCTGCCCTGCACCGAGCGCAGCGCCTTGGCCGCGGCCTGGACCGCTTCCTTGCGCGTGGTGACGGGCACCGCCTCACCGGCGCGGTTCGCGCGGCGGCCCACCTGCGCCTGCAGCACGCGGCCCAGGTTCAGGTACTTGTAGGTGAGCCGGCCCTCGTCGCACATCCAACTCTTGTTGATGGCCTCGTTCTCCCGCGGGCGGTAGCGGTACGAGTCCTGCGACATCCAGTCCACGTAGGTGGAGCAGCCGCGCGAGCAGCCGGTGCACACCGACGGGGTGGCGGACAGGAACCACGCGCGCGCCTTGAAGCGGAAGTCACGGCTGAGCAGCGCGCCCACCGGGCACACGTCCACGGTGTTGAGCGAGTAGTTGCTGTTCAGCTCGCTGCCCGGGAACACGTCGATGCGCTCGTGGCTGCCGCGGCCGAACACGCCCAGCTGCGGCTCCTTGGCCACCTCGTTCATCACGCGCACGCAGCGGGTGCACATGATGCAGCGCTCCTGGTCAATGACGACGCGGGGCCCCAGCACCTTGCGCTTGTTCTTGAGGGCCTTGGTGCCCTCCAGGCGCGAGGGCCGGTAATCGTACTTCATGTAGTAGTCCTGCAGCTTGCACTCACCGGCCTGGTCGCAGATGGAGCAGTCGACCGGGTGGTTCAGCAGCAGGAACTCCATCACCGCGCGCTGCTGCTCCTTCACCTTGGGCGTGGTGGTCTTGATGGCCTGGCCTTCGGCCATGGGCGTCTGGCACGCGGGCACCATCTTGGGCGCGTTGGACGCCTCGATGAGGCAGATGCGGCAGTTGGCCGCGATGGAGAGGCGCGGGTGGTAGCAGTAGTAGGGGATGTCCGAGCCGACCGCCTTGGCCGCCTCGATCATGTTCGTCCCCGGCTTCACCACGACTTCCTTGCCGTCGATGGTGGCGGTGATGAACCCCGGGTTCTTCGGCGCCGGCTTGGGCGGCGGGCCGGAGGGCGGCTTGGGCGGCGGCGTCCCCGTAGGGCCGCTGGCGGCGGCGGGCGGGTTGTCCAGCTTCGCGCCGGCGGGCGGGTTGGACGGCTCCGGGCCAATCTTGGCCGCGGGCGTGTCCGTGGGCGCCCCCTTCGGAGGCGGCTGCGCATCACCGGTGGGCTTCTTCGTGTCGTTGTCGCTCACTGCTCGACCTCGCCGCCGATCATGTTGATGGTGTCAAACGTAGGGATGAGGTCCGCCAACATCTTGCCTTCGATGATGTGGGGGACGGCCGCGAGCACGGGGAAGCCCGGCGCGCGAACGTGGACCTTGTACGGACGGCCGCGGCCGTCGCTCACCAGGTACCAGCCCAGCTCGCCGTTGGAGGCCTCGGTGGCGTCGTACACCTCGCCGGCGGGCACCTGGATGCCCTCCATCACCAGCTTGAAGTGCGACATCACGCCTTCGATGGTGCCGTAGACCTCAGGCTTGGGCGGCAGCGCGATGCGCCAGTCATCCACAATGATGGGGCCCGCGGGGATGGTGTCCATGGCCTGGCGCAGGATGCGGATGGACTGACGCATCTCCTCGAGCCGGACCAGGTAGCGGTCGTAGTTGTCGCCGTGCTCGCCCAGCGGGATGTCGAAGTCGAACCGGTCGTAGACCCAGTACGGCTTCGTCTTGCGGATGTCGTAGTCCACGCCGCACGCACGCAGGGCGGGGCCGGTGTAGCCGTACTCGATGGCGTCCTCGGCGCTGATGACTCCCGTGCCCTTCGTGCGGTCCACGAAGATGCGGTTGTTCGTCAGCAGGCCTTCCATCTCGTCGAGCAGCGCCAGGCCCTGGTCCAGCGTCTTGTGGACGCGGGCAACCCAGCCCTCGGGCAGGTCGCGGTTGCTGCCGCCCACGCGCCCGAAGCTGGTCGTGAGGCGCGCGCCCGTCAGCTCGGCGGTGCGGTCATGGAGCAGCTCGCGGAACTCCATGGCGAGGAGGAACGGCGCGAAGCCGCCCATCTCCAGGCCGGTGGCGCCCACGCACGTCAGGTGGTCCGTCAGCCGGTGCAGCTCGGAGCCGATGACGCGGATGTACTGGGCGCGCTCGGGAATCTCCAGGCCGATGAGCTTCTCCACGGCGTTGAGGAACCCGAAGTTGTTCATCATCGCGGACAGGTAGTTGAGCCGGTCCGTGTAGGGCAGGCACTGCGTCCACGTGACGTTCTCGCAGCTCTTCTGGAAGCCGCGGTGCAGGAAGCCGATCTCAGGGTCGATCTTGACGATCGTCTCACCCTCGAGCTCCACCTTCAGCCGCACGGTGCCGTGCGTGGCCGGGTGGGAGGGGCCCATGTTGATGACCATCCGCTTGGTCTGCAGATGGGCTTCCAGCTCCGACTCGTGGGCGTACGCGTCGGTATCGGGGTTCGGCGCTTCGGGCTTGAGGGTGTCAGCCATGGATGTCCTCGCTCAGGAGAGCCCGCTAGTGCCGGGGCCGCGGAAGATGTCCTTGATGGGGCGCTCGGGGATGAGCGGCTGCCGGTCGCGCAGCGCGTAGTCCTTGCGCAGCGGATGCCCCTCGAACTCGTCGTAGAGGAGGATGCGGCGCAGGTCCGGGTGCCCGTCGAAGCGGATGCCGTAGAAGTCGAAGGTCAGCCGCTCCCACCAGTTGGCGCCGCGGAAGAGCGGCACCAGGGTGGGGACCACCGGGTTGGCTTCGCTCACCCGCACCTTGAGCCGCACGTGCTCGTGCCGCTTGAGGGAGTAGAGGAAGTAGACGACCTCGAAGCGAGGGTCGTTCTCCGCCAGGTGCAGCCGATCCACGGCGTCGATGGAGCCGAACAGCTTGAACTCCAGCTCCGGGTCGTTCTTCAGGAACGCGGCGACCTTCGGGAGCGAGTCTGCATGGATGACGGCCCAGGCGCCTCCGGTCCGATCCACGTAGCGATCCGCCACCGCCTCTGGGAGCTGGGCGGAGACCCTGTCCAACGCGAAAGTGCTCAAGGGGGCCCCAATGACTAAGGGAGAAGAATCCGCGGCTTTATAAGGAGCCCTCGGCGGGTGCGTCAACGTAAACCCTCAACCATGTAGCCCACTTAGGAGGCCCAGAAGCGGGCGTTGCGCGAAACCGGGTGGGAGGGTGGGCAGCGGCCCGGACAGGGGGTGGATCAGCCGGCTGCGAGCGCGACCCCGGGTTGTCCTACACTCGGTGCAAAGGTAGCCACGGGCAGTCGCTTGCCGGGCACCAAGGTGGGGTTCACCGGCACCCAGGCGAAGGCCTCGGCGCAGTGCTCGCGGGTGGCCTGGGAGGCGAGGACGGCGACGCCGGCCACCTTGGTGAGCTGCTCGATGCGGGCCGCCACGTTCACCGTATCTCCAATGGCGGTGTACTCCAGACGGCGGGTGGTGGAGCCGATGTTCCCCAGAACGACGGGACCGGTGTGGACGCCCACCCCCATGCGCAGGACGGGGGCACCCCGGGCGGCCCGGTCGGCGTTGACGGCTTCCAGCTCCACCACCATGTCCAGCGCGCAGCGCACCGCGCGGAGGGGGTGCTCCGCGTCTTCCAGCGGCGCGCCGAAGTACACCATGAGTGCGTCCCCGATGAACTTGTCGAGCGTTCCACCGTGGCGGAACACCACCTCCACCATGCGGCCGTAATACTCGTTGAGGACCTCCACCACCTGGCCCGGCGGCATGCGCTCGCTCAGCGCGGTGAAGTCCCGGAGGTCGGCGAACAGCACCGTGACTTCCCGCAGCTCCGGCGCCATCGAGGTCTGTCGTTGTAGTCGTTCTGCTACTGAGGGCGAGAAGTAGCGGCCCAGGCGGGCGCGCTTGAGCTCCTCCCGGGAGACGGCGACGGTGAGGGCGCGGATGCGACCGAGCAGGTGGTGGGCGCCGGCCGCCATGATGCCCAGGAGGACGACCGCGGCCACCTGGGCGCCCATGCCGATGCCCGCCTCGTGCTGCAGCCGGACCAAGCCGATGGCGGCGACCGTCATGACCACCGCGGTGACGGAGCGGCGCAGCGACAGGGCCGCCAGCAGCACCAGCACGGTGTAGATGCCCAGCGTGAAGCCGGCCACGCCGCCCGGGGAGGGCGACACCGGAATGGCCAGGTGCTGCATCCAGTAGACGGCGGGTGCGTCCACGAAGGCCAGCGTCAGTCCGGCCCATAAGGCACTTTGCCGCCAGCGTGACACCGCGACCCGTCCGGCCACGGTGCACAGCCAGTAGATGCCCAGGGGCGCGAGGTAGACCTTCCAGTCCGCCATGTCCCGCGCGACGCCTTGATACAGCGCGACGCCCAGCAGCAGGGTGACAGCCACCAGCCGCAACCGCGCCATCTGCCGTGCGTTGTGATGGCGTTCGACATCCAGCGCCCGGTTCACCAGGTCCTGGCTGTCATCGGGATGGGCGCCGTGCGGTGATGCAGGGCCCTCGCTGGCTGCCAGTCGAGGCGGAGTCAAGGCCATCGATTCTGCAATGCCCTCGCGCGGAGCGCACGTTGGCGGGGGTCGGTCGTCCGGCCGGCACACGCCTGTTTCAATCGGGTATAGAAGAGGAGGTCATGCCCGAATCCCCCCCTTCCGGCATTCTCCGTTCCTGGTGGCCGCGCCTGCTCGCGGGGGCCGTGCTGGGTGTGTTGCTGTTCGCCGCCGAGTCGTGGCTGCTGCTGCGCTCGGGTGTCGTGGGCATGGACATCCCGGTGGATGGCCCCTACGCCGCGTTGATGGCGGCCGTGCGGCCTGTCATCCCAGGCCTGCTGTTGAGAGTGGCGGCCGTGTACGCCGTGGCCGGCATGGTGCTGGCCGTGGCGGGGACATTGCTGGCGCGTGCCTGGGGAGGGGGCGGCGCCTGGGCGACGTTGGGGCAGGGGCTGCTGCTGTTCGTGCTGCTGGCGTGGGACCGGGCCATCGCGCGTCCGGCCCTCTTCGATGACCTGCCCGCGCTCCGGTCGCTGCTGGCTTGGCTGGTGGAACATGGCGAGCCCTGGCATCCACGCGCGGTGCTGGTGGCCTGGCTGGTGGCGCACGCCGCGGTGTGGGTGGTGCGCTCGCGGCAGTGGCGGCGCGCGCTGTGGGGCAGCGCGGCCCTGGCGGGCGTGGCGGGGCTGTTGGTGGTGGGAAAGGGGATGGCTGGACGCGGCGCGCCTGGGCATCCGCTGGTGGTGGTCATCGGCATCGATGCCTTCCGGCCGGACCGGCTGAAGTCGCAGGGAGGCTCGGGCGAGGTGGCGCCCCACGTGGAGCGCCTTTTGGAGGACGCCACGCTCTTCACCCGCGCGTACACGCCCATCGCCCAGACGGAGCCCGCGTGGCGTTCGCTGCTCACCGCGCGGTGGCCGCACGAGACGGGTGTGCGCTACTCGCTGACGTCCGACTCGCGGATGCAACTCCAGCGCACCTTCGCGGAGTCCTTCGCGCAGGCGGGGTGGCGCACGGTGTTCTCCACCGACTGCTCACGCTTCCACGCGGAAGGGCCCGCATCCGGCTTCCAGACGCGCCTGCAGCCGCCGCGCGGGGCGGTGAACTTCCTCCTGGAGAAGCTGCGCTACCGCGCGCTGGGCCTGTTCGCCGACCACGCGCTGGGCGCCGCCTGGTTGCCCGAGTTCATCGACAACCGAGCGCTGGCCGGCATCCATGACCCCATGGGCTACGCGGAGCGGCTGGCTTCGCGGCTGGTGGACGAGGCGAGCCAGGGCCCCACGCTGTTCGCCTTCCATGCGACGGCGGCGCACTTCCCGGGTGACCCGGTGCATCCCTTCTACCGTCGCTTCGTGCCGGCCTCGGAGCCGCTGGAGCGCCGACTGCGCATGCACTTCGCCCCGGTGTCTCCAGGCGCGAAGGGCGGCTGGAACCGGGCGGGCGCAGAGGCGCTCTACGACGAGCTGATTGCACAGGCGGACGCGCAGGTGGGGATGCTGCTGGACGCGCTGCGCCGCTCGGGGCGCTATGACGACGCGCTCATCCTCCTGCTGTCGGACCATGGCGAGAGCTTCCACGCGGACCGCGCGGACCTCGCGGGCGCCACGCCGGTGCATGGCGCGCGGCTGTCGGAGGAGGAGAACCGCATCCTCCTGGCGGTGAAGCCGCCCAAGGGGCGGGGGACGGCGCCAGCCCTGGTGGATTCGCTGGTGCGGTTGGTGGACGCGGGGCCCACGCTGCTGGAGTTGTCCGGGCTGCCGCGGCTGTCGGATGTGGACGGCGTGTCGCTGGCGCCGCTGCTGCGCGGCGAGGACCTGGGGCCGCTGTCGCTGTACGCGGAGACGGGCTTCACCCATGTGCTGCCGGAGGTGTTCGACCCGGGGCACTGGCCGGGGGCGCCTCGCTCGTTCGACGCGTACCGCATCCGTCCGGATGGCGTGGTGGAGATGGGGCCCGCGGCCCACACCCGCATCCTCCAGGAGAAGGACGTGGGCGCCTTCGACGGCCAGCGCTGGTGGGTGGACCGGCCCCAGGCCAACGGCACGGTGCTGCGCGCCTGCCAGGGCGACTGTGAAGGGCCGGACGCCCTCGCGCTGGAGGCGTGGTTCGACGGCGTGCAGGGCCGGACGGCGGCGGGAGGCTGGCGTAAGGTGGCCGGCCATGTCGACGACTCCGGACACCCCGAGCCTTCAGGAACGCTACGCTCCCCAAAACAGCTGCTTCGGCTGCGGCCCGGCCAACGCTCAGGGCCTGCGCATCCGCAGCCGCGTGGAGGGTGATGCCGTCGTCGCGGAGTGGACGCCGCAAGAACACCACCACGCCTTCGAAGGCGTGCTCAGCGGCGGCATCGTCGGCACGCTGCTGGACTGTCACTGCAACTGGACGGCGGCGTACCACCTGATGCGCGCGCAGGGCGGGGACGCGCCGCCGTGCACCGTCACCGCCGAGTACGCCATCACCCTCAAGCGTCCCACGCCCATGGCCGGGCCGCTGCGCCTGGAGGCGAAGCCGGTGGAAATCCAGGGGGACCGCGCCGTCATCGAAGGCACGCTGACCGCGGGCGGGAAGGTGACGGCCACCTGCCGGGGCACCTTCGTCGCCGTGAAGCCGGGCCACCCCGCGTACCACCGCTGGTAGCAGCGCCAGAAATACCAAGGCCCCGGCGCTTCCGCCGACTGAGGCGGGAAGCGGGCGGGGCCCTGGCGGTACCGCGCGTGGGGCGCGTTACTTGTTCATGGACAGCAGCAGGTTGTGCCGCGCGGCCGTGGGGTTGGCCTCCTCGCGGTCCGCGATGCGGTGGACCTGGTTGCCAATCTTGTCCTGCAACAGCATCAGGCCATCCAGCACCTGCTCCGGGCGCGGCGGGCAGCCGGGGATGTAGACGTCCACCGGGATGATGCGGTCGATGCCCTGGAGCACCGCGTAGTTGTCGTAGAAGCCGCCCGAGGACGCGCACACGCCGAAGGCCACGACCCACTTGGGCTCGGCCATCTGCTCATAGACGCGCTTGAGGATGGGGGCCTGCTTCAGGTTGATGGTGCCCACCACCATCAGCAGGTCCGCCTGGCGCGGCGAGAAGCGGGGGAACTCCGCGCCGAAGCGGGAGATATCGTGCCGGCTGGCGGCCACGGACATGTACTCCATGCCGCAGCAGGCCGTGGCGTACGGATAGGTGAAGAGCGAGTACTTGCGCGCCCAACCCAGGCCCTTGGAGACGATGGACTGGAGCCAGCCCATGGAGTCGTCACGGCGGGTCGTCACGATGTTTGCGAGGTCTGCGTCAGCCATGATGTCTCAGCTCTCCCAGTCCAGGGCGCCCTTCTTCCAGATGTAGATAAGGCCGACCACCAGCGTCACCGCAAAAACCAGCATCTCCACGTACCCGAACCAGCCGAGCGCCTGGAAGTTCACCGCCCAGGGGTACAGGAACACCGCTTCCACGTCGAACACGATGAACAACAGGGCCACGACGTAGAACTTCACCGCGAAGCGCTGCCGTGCCGGGCCGCTCGACTCGGAGCCGGCTTCGAAGCTGGTCGCCTTGATGGCGCTCGGGCGGCGAGGACCCAGCCGCGTGGTGATCTGGGGAATGAGCATCGCCATGCCACCCGCCAGCAGCAGGACGACGGCCAGCGGCAGGTATGGCGTGAGGGGAGTCGGAGTCATCGCGCGCGGAACCTAATGACACCGCGCTCGCCATGTCAAAGGGAAAGTCCAGGGGGCGGCGCGCCAACCCCTTGAGATGACGGCGAAAAGCGGTGTTCATGGTACCCCAGGGCGCGTCTGGCGTGGATCAGCCGCCCGCACGGCCCCAGTCCCACCTGCCGGTTTGACGCTCCGCGAAGGGACGCCTACCGTCGGAGAACCGCCGGCATCCATCCGGCGTGAAACTTTCTCACCGGGGAGATGGCAAGCATGTGGGGCCGGCTCGGCTTGCGGACGCAGGTGGCCATCGCGGTGCTCGTGCCCTGCCTGGCGGTGGTGAGCTTCTGCGTCGTGTACTTCCCCATGCACCAGCGGGAAGTCACCCTGGAGTTGCTCCAGAAGCGGGTGCGGGTGGTGGCGCGGCTGATATCGCAGCACCCCGCGCTCCTGTCCGCGGACAGCACGCCGGAATCCACGGCCCGGGTGCGGGATGTGTTGTCGATGCTGGAGTCCCCGGAGGCGCTCAACGAGCGCAGCGGCTTCACCCTGCGCTACCAGGGGTTGGTGTCGGCGGAAGGCACCGTGCTGCATGGGCGCGGCCCCATTCCCACGGCCATCCGCTCGCTCGGCGTGGAGGGGCTGGAGGGCTGCATCACGTCCACCCACCACGACGAGGTGTCGGTCCGCTGCGCCAGTGGTGACCGCATCTACGTGGCGGGCTTCGGCGTCCAGGAAGCGCTCAGCTCGGTGGATGACATGCGGGGCGCGGTGCTCGCCGGACTGGCGGGCGCGCTGGTGTTGGGGCTGGCCCTGTCGTTGTTCATCAGCCGCGCCATCGCCGAACCGGTGGCCCGGGTGACGGAGGTGGTGCGGGACGTGGCCCGGGGCGACATGTCGCGCGGGGAGCTGGACGTGCCGGCCACGGGCGAGGTGCGCCTCATGGCGCAGTCCTTCAACAAGATGCTGGGCACGCTGCGCACCTCGGTGATGGAGATGGTTTCGCGCACGGAGCAGCTGTCCGGCGCGTCGCGGGGCCTGTTGGGGGCGTCCGCGGACCAGGAGCACGTCATCAGCCAGCAGGCGGCGTACGCGCAGCAGATTGCCGCCACGTTCGAGGAGCTGAGCCGCACGGCCGAGCAGATCTCCAGCTCCACGGAGGTGGTGGAGTCGAGCGCGCGGCGCACCCACGAGGCCGTGGCGGAGGCCATGGCGGTGGTCGCGCAGGTGGTGGCGGGCATCAACGACATCCGCACCGAGTCCAAGGGCGTGGCGGACGCGATTGTCGGCCTCAACCAGGACCTGCAGCAGGTGTCGAAGATTGCCCAGGTCATCAACCAGGTGGCGGAGCGCTCCGACTTGCTGGCGCTGAACGCTGCGCTGGAGGGCACCAAGGCGGGCGAGGTGGGGCGGGGCTTCTCGTTGGTAGCCGCGGAGATGCGCAAGCTGGCGGAGAACGTGTCCGCCTCCGCGCGTGACATCGCCCGCATCGTGGAGAAAGTTCAGGACTCCGGCGAGGAAGCGGCGGCCAAGGCCCGCGTGGGCATGGCCACCAGCGACCGGGGCGTGGAGGTGGCCGAGCAGGCCTCCTCCGTGTTCCAGCGAATCGTCGAGCTGGCGCGCGGCACCAGCGAGGCGGCGCGGCAGATCACCATCGCCACCCGTCAGCAGCGCCAGTCCAGCGAGCAGGCCGTGCAGGGCGCCCGCAACGTCGCGGAGCTGGTGAAGCAGGGCGTGGACGCGACGGGACGCACCACGCGCATCGCCCAGGACCTGCAGGCGGTGGCCGAGGGGCTCACCGCCGTCACCAGCCGCTTCAAGACGACGCGGAACTGAGGCTCACTCCCGCTGCCAGCGCAGCTGGAACTCGACCTCGTCCACGCCGTCCTCGCGCTCGTGCTCGATGTTGAAGAGCGCGTCGGCGGGGATGCGCAGGCGCTCGCCTGCGACCTGGATGCTGAAGGCCTTGCCCTCCTCGATGGCGTCCGCCAACCGCCGCAGCTTCGCGACGAAGTCCTTGCGCGGGTACGTCTTCTCCAGGTCTCGGTTCGCTCGCTTCGCCTTCTTTTGCGCCATCGTTGAGGGCTCTTTCGGCCAGGGTTTCCCCGGATGATGACATCGCCCGCGATGGACGCGCAGCCTGAATCAGCGCGGGGCTCATGCGTGGGATTGCTGGGTCCGGTCGATGAGCCGCTCCACTTCGTTGGCGAATCGGAGGACCTCGTCGCCCACGGAGGGCTTGTCGTCCTTCATCGTCTTGCGCATCGCGTCCTTCACGCGCTCCTTGAGGGGGCCGATGCTGAGACTCCCCGGTGCCTGGCTGGGCGGGTACTCGATGAGGCTCTCCGCGAACTTCTTCACCAGGCCTTGCGCGGGGACGAAGAGGAACATCCGCTGGCCATACCAACGCGTATAGAGGCCCGAATGGAGCCCCTCCTCGAACGGGTCCGAGCGCAGGTTGATGAGGTAGGGCCAGGACGGATTGAAGCGCTTGCCGCTGAACCAGAGGTCAGGGCCGTCGCCTTCCTGGTAGGCGAAGATGACCTTCCAGTCGTCGTACCGGACCGCGGCGAGCTGGCCGCTGTCGAGCACGTAGATGAACTCGTGGCGCCGGCTGGGCTCCTTTCCGACGAGCAGCCCGCGCTGGTCATACCCATCCAGGCACACGCGGAACGTCTTGTCTCCCGCGCGGTAGCCCTGCCGGCACTGCTCGGCGAGGTCATCGGGGCCACCCGCCGCGGCCACCATCGTCGGCATCCAGTCCTCGTGGGCGAAGATGTCGTTGATGACGCGGCCCGGCTCGATGACGCCCGGCCAGCGCGCGACGCAGGGCACGCGGACACCGCCTTCCCAGGTGGAGCCCTTCTCCCCGCGGAACGGTGAGTTGCCTCCGTCCGGCCAGCCCATCTTCTCCACGCCGTTGTCGGTGCTGAAGATGACCAACGTATCGTCCGCGATGCCCAGCGCGTCGAGCTTGTCCAACAGAATGCCGACGTAGTCGTCCAGCTCCGCCATGGCGTCCGCGTACAAGCCCTTGCCCGTCTTGTTGCGGTACTTCTCCTGGAGGAATGTCCACACGTGCGTACGCGTGGTGTTGTGCCAGATGAAGAAGGGCTCACGCGCCTTCACCGAGCGCTCCATGAAGGACAGCGTCGAGGCCAGGAACTCCTCGTCCACCGTCTCCATGCGCTGCGTCGTGAGCGGTCCGGTGTCCTCGATGCGCTGTCTGCCCACGCGGCCCCAGCGCGGTTCATCCGTGGGGTCGTCCCGGTCCGTGGCCCACGCGTGGAGCACGCCTCGCGGCCCGAAGCGGGCCTTGAACGAAGGGTCCTTCGGGTAGTCCGGGCACTCGGGCTCGTTCTCCGCGTTCAGGTGGTACAGGTTTCCGTGGAACTCGTCGAAGCCGTGCACGGTGGGCAGGTAGCGGTTGGAGTCGCCCAGGTGGTTCTTCCCGAAATGCCCGCAGCGGTAGCCCAGGGGCTTGAGCAGCTCCGCGATGGTCGGGTCCGACGCCTGAAGTCCGTAGTCAGCGCCCGGCATGCCGATGGTGGTGAGGCCCGTGCGCAGGGGATTCATGCCGGTGATGAAGGCCGCGCGGCCTGCGGTGCAGCTCTGCTGGCCGTAGCAGTCCGTCATCAACGCGCCCTCGCGGGCGATGCGGTCGATGTTCGGCGTCCGGTAGCCCATCATCCCCTGGTTATAGGCGCTGATGTTCCACAGTCCGATGTCGTCACCCCAGATGACGAGGATGTTCGGCCGCTGTCCCGCGCCCCTGCCGTCCTGCCCGTTGCCCTTGCGTTTCAGTCTGTCGATGAACGACATGCGCCGTTGCCTCCTCCACGTGGCCCGGGCGAGGTGCCCTGGGCGACACCGCGAAGGTGCTCAGCGGGGAATGGACGCGGACCTGCCCTGGAGTCGCAGCCCGGGGAGGCAGCCCAGGCGGACAGGTGGCGCTCGCGTCAGCTCATCAGCCGGTGGAGGCTGAGGTCCAGGCGGCTCTGGACCAGGCCCAGGAGGCTCTCCACCTCGCGCCCGTCCAGCTTCAGCCGGGCGGCCAGCTCGCGGTGGGTTTGCTTCAGGAGCCGCTCACGGGCCTGGGCCACGTGGCGTGCCACACTGGAGCGGGGCTCCGCGTACAGCGTGGCGATGCGGTCCATGGTGAGGCCATGGAGATGGTGCAGGCGCAAGAGCGCGCGCTCCCGTTCGGACAACATCGCCAGCGCGGCCTGGAGGGATTCGGACAGGGCTTGCCGCGAGTGGGCCTGGAGCACGTTTCGCTCGGGGTCGTCCCGGGACAACAGCTGCTCCAAGGCCTCCGGGGGTGTGGAGGACTGCTCGTGGCGGCCGGTCTGCTCCAGCAACTCGCCGCCGATGCGCGAGGCGACGATTCGCACCCAGCGGCCCAGCGAGCCCCGGCCCGAGTACTCCGCGATTTTCGGCGCGCCGCCGTGAACGCCCAGCAGGAGCCGCTGGCGCGTCACCTGGAGCACCTCGTCCACCATCGCCGTGAGGTGCCGGGACAGCCGTGCGGCGGCTTTCTGGAGGACGTGCTTCTCGAAGAGCTGCAACGCCTGGGGCTCTCCCTGGGCACAGGCACACGCCAGGTAGACGTCCGCGGCGTGGAGCTGCTTGAGCGCATCCAGGGGTGTGCCTTCCGCGCGCAGGTGCCGGCCCACGTGGTGCAACAGGGCCGCGGGCGCCAGCGTCACGGTGGGCCACGCCGCGCGGCCTTGGTCGAGCAGCTCCGTGAGCAGGGCCTCCAGCGCGGGCGCGGAGCGCAGCGTGTCGTGCAGCGACTCGGGTGCCCCCGCGAGCAGCAGCGGCGTCAGCGTTTCCGGAGCCTGGCTCATCGGGTGACCTCGCTCACACGGGGCAGGTGCCGCGCCTGCCATGCCACGAGCTCGTCGTGCTCGCGCCGGGCGCGCAGACCCTGGGCTTCCAGCCACGCTTTCGCCTCGCGGATGAGGGCCGTGGCCTGCTCGCGTCCATCCGGGGCGGGCCGTTCCCACAGGGCCCGTGCGAGGAGGAAGGACACCCGCGCGGCTTCCTTCCGGTCCAGCCACACGCGCGCATGGATGCGCCGTGCGCGCTCGAGCAACGGGACGGCTTGCTCCGGCGCGCGCAGGCTCAGGTGGGCCTCTCCGAGGCAGGCGAGGTCGAGCGCGACGTCCGGGCTGTCGTCACCCTGCGCGGCTTCATCCAGGGCCAGGGCGCGCTGGCAGCGGGTAAGTGCCGCCCGGAATGCGCCCGTCTCCAGGTCCACCCGGGCCAGGTCCCGCTCCACGCCACACGCCACCACGCTGTCGGTGCCGTTCGCCTTCTGAAGGAGTCCCAGCGCCTTCGTCAGGTTGCGCCGCGCCACCGCCGGTCGGCCCGCGCGCAGGTGAATGAGGCCCAGGTTGCGCAGCGACATCTCCAGGCGCGGCGAGTCCTGGCCCACGCTGCGTTGGATGCGCTCCAGCGCCTGCTGGTTGTGGGCGAGCGCCTCGTCGAGCCGGTCGGAGTCATAGGCCACCATGCCCAGCCCGCCGAGCGCGGTGACGGTGCTGGGGTGGTCCGTCCCCTTGCTGCGCTCGAAGATGGCCAGGGCTCGCTCATAGTGGCTCCGGGCTTCCCCCAGGCGCCCCTCGCGGCGCAGCAGGCCGGCCAGGTTGTTGAGAGGGGCGGCCAGGCTCGCGTGGTCCTTGGAGCGCGCGGCCTCCAGCAGCGCCAGCGAGCGTTGGAACGTTTCGAGCGCTTCTTGCGTGCGGCCCAGGGCGAGCAGTTCGGTGGCGATGTTGTTGAGGTTGAGCGCGAGCACCGGGTGCTCGGGGCTCCACTGTCGCTCCTGGAACGCGTAGGCCTGCGCCTCCCGGTAGAGCGCCAGGGCCTCCTCCGCGCGAAGCTGCCGCGCGCGGACGCGCCCCAGGCCGGTGAGGAAGTACGTCACGCGAGGCCGTGAGGGGCCCGCGGTCCGCCGCGCCAGCTCCAGGCCCTGGGTGAACTCCGCGTCCGCTTCGTCCAGCTTGCCCTGCACCAGGAGCAAGCCGCCCATTCGCAGGTGCAGGTCGGTGGCGATGTGCGGGAAGCGCTCGCGGCCCAGTCGCTCCACCGCGGCGCGGGCATGGTGCACCAGCCGGTTCGCCTCTTCCATGCGCGCCATCTGGTCGCCCACCACCCACAGGAGGAGGTTCCAGACACGGGCCACGGTTTCGTCGTCGCGGCCCGCCTCGGCGGCCCAGAGCGCCTTGTAGAGGTGCTCCTCGGCTTCCTTGGGCTTGCCGGCGAGCCCATGGGCATAGCCGTGCAGGGTGAGGACCTCTGCCTCCAGCGGGCGGTAGTCCAGCCCCTGGATGTCCTGGAGCAAGGCCGTCGTCTCCTTCAACGCGCCGGGGTGGTTGCCCGCGTCCATGTGGGCCCGCGCCTCGGCCAGCTTGCGCCGCGCCGCGTCCACGCGAGGCCGCAGGGCATCCGGAGGCTGAGGCCGGTTCACCAGCTCCGGCGCGTCCCGGCAGCCGGAGACTCCCTCCAGGGACGCCACCATCTGCGGCGCGTTCTGCACCGTGCGCGCGTCCGCCTCCTCCAGCACGTCGACGACGGCGGCCAGGTGCCACAGCCGTGTGTCCAGGCACGCGGCCGTCTGCCATGAGTCCTTGGTGTCATCGCGCGAGGCCGTGCACGCGTCGGTGCGCAGCTCGCGCCACGTGTCCGCGTGTCCGTCCAACGTGCTGGCGACGGCTTCCCACGCGGCGGCGGCGAAGGGCTTGCCCGTGGCCAGGAAGGCCGCATGGATTCGAGCGCGGCGCTCCGGTCCCCAGATGGTGGTGAGCCGCTCCGCCTCCAACTCGCAACGGGCCTGCCTCCGATGCGCCGCCACGTAGCCCACGGTGAGCCCTAGAAGACACGCCACGGCGGCGGAGGCGCCCACCCAGGCAAGGCGCCTTCCTGCGCGGGGGGCTAGCTCGGTCAGCAGCGCCTCCATCGATGGGAAGCGCTCTTCCGGCTGGGCTCGCAAACCCCGCAGCACCGCGCGCCGCACACGGGCCGGGATTTTCGATTCGCGCTCTGGCGCGCGGATGCGTCCTTCCCGCGCGGCCTGACCCAACGCTTCCAGCGTCCGGCCCTCGAAGGGGCGCACGCCGTGGAGCGCTTCGTACAGTGCCACGCAGAAGCTGAACTGGTCCGAGCGCGCGTCCACGCCGTGTCCCTGAAGCTGCTCGGGCGCCATGTACGCCGGCGTGCCCAGCAGCGCGCCCGAATGGGTCAGCGGCGAGTCCACCAGCGAGGCCGGCGCCGTCACCGTGTCCAAGCGCGCTGGCGTGGCGTGGCCCAAGACTCGCCGGTGGGAGGGCCGGGCCAGACCGAAGTCCGTCACCCGCACGCGCCCATCCTTCCCGACCAGCACGTTGCCCGGCTTGAAGTCGCGGTGGACCAGCCCGGCGGCGTGGGCGGCCGCCAGTCCCCGGCCCGCGTCCACGAACACGCGCACCACGTCCTGCCATGGATGCGGCGTCTCCAGCCACTCCGCCAGCGACGCGCCCTCCACCAGCTCCAGCGCCAGGAAGACGCAGTCATCGCAGACGCCCACGTCGTGGACGGTGACGACGTGCGGATGGGCCAGCCGGGCCAGGGCCTGAGCCTCGCGCAGCAGCCGCAGGCGCAGCTCCTCCAGGTGCCGGCCCTCGGGGCGCAGCAGCTTCAGCGCGACCCTTCGGTCCAGCTCCGGGTCATGGGCCGCGTACACCTCGCCCATGGCGCCCCGGCCAATGCGCTCCTGCACCACGTAGCGTGAGAGCTGGGTGCCCGGGGTCACCAGCGGGCCATCGACGGGCAGGGACGCGGCCTCCGGCGCACTGGCGCCCAGGGCCAGGTGCTCCTGGCAGCGCTCACATCCCTCCACGTGGGCCAGTACGCGCGTGCGGTGCGCGTCCGGGAGCGCCCCTTCGAGGAAGTCGCTCAGTGTCGTCTCGCTCGGGCACCCCATGGCGGCCCGGAGACTAACAAAATCCCGGAATTTTCACTTTTGCCCGCCTGTGACGGCTCAGGCCTGGGCGCGTGACTTGAGGCGGGCGAAGAGCTCGGGAGGCATGGAGGCGGTGCCCAGCCGGTGGTCGGCGGAGATGGCCTCGCCGTGGAAGTCGCTGCCAGCGGTGGGGACCAGGTCCAGCTCCTTGGCCAGGCTGAGATACTTCTGGCGCACGCTGGGGTTGTGGTCCTCGTGCAGCACCTCGAGGCCCGCCAGTCCCGCCAGGGCGAGCGCGCGGATCTCCAGCCGCTCCATGCGCGATGAACCCGGGTGGGCGAGGGTGGCCGTGCCGCCCGCGTTGCGGATGAGGCGGATGGCGTCCTCGCCGGCCAGCTTGAAGCGCTCCACCCAGGCCGCGCCGCGCATGCCCAGGAAGCGGTCGAAGGCCTCCTTCACGTCCACCACCCAGCCGCGGTCCACCAGCACGCGGGCCAGATGGGGACGTCCCAGCTGCGCGTCGCCGGCCACCGCCCGGACGTGCTCCATGCGCACGGGGTAGCCCAGCTGCCGCATGCGCTCCAGCAGGGCTTCCATGCGCTGCTCGCGCTCCAGCCGGAGCCGGTCGGCGAAGCGAGCGATGTCCTCGTCGTCCGGCCTCAGGAAGTGCCCCAGGATGTGGCACTCGCGTCCATGAATGAACGCGGAGATTTCGATGCCTGGCACCAGCTCCACGCCGTGGGCGCGCGCCGCCACCTCGGCCTCGGCCAACCCCGCGACGGTGTCGTGGTCGGTAATCGCCAACACCGTCACCCCGGCGGCGGCCGCCCGCGCCAGCAGCTCCGTGGGCGCATATTGACCGTCGCTGGCGGTGGTGTGCGAGTGCAGGTCAATCACGGCGGGCTCCAGGGTGTGGGGGGAATGTTTCCCATACGCGACCTATGCCGGGTTTCACACCAACTTGCGGCATGGGGGGTGCCGCCGCCACCCAGGGTGTGGCTACTGTCCGAGCCCTATGGGCAAGAAGTCCGATACGACCATCGAGAACCGGGTCTACCTCTTCGAGTCATTGGCGAGCAGCTACGTCGCGTCCGCCACCGAGGTCTTGTCCTCGGAGGACCCCGCGGTGCGGCAGCGCGCGCGCCGGGCCCTGGCGGAGCTGGCCTTCGTGTCCTGTGTCATGGCGGACACTTCGCATCTGCCGGCCGAGCAGGTTCGGGCCCAGGTGCTCGGCGCGCCCGAGCGCGTCCCGGAGGCTCCTTCGAAGGTGTCCGGCGGCGCGGCCCGGAAGCGCAACAAGTAGCGGCCCCTAGCGTGGTTCGGGGTGGTATGTCGGCGGAGCCCTTTTGCTTCGAGGAGCGCCGACATGAGCCCGCCGCAGACGCCCGCCACGGGCGTGGTGATGACGCTGGTCAGCCAGCCCCAGTTCAAGACGCAGCTCACCCATGGCCCGTCGGGCACGGTGAATCAGACGGAGGCGCCGCGCGACAACGGCGGCACCGGTGGCAGCTTCTCTCCCACGGACCTGGTGGGCGCGGCGCTGATGTCATGCGCGGTGACGACGATGCACCTGTTCGCCTCGCGTGAAGGCATTGCCCTGGGCGAGGTGAGCGCTCGGGTGGAGAAGCGGATGTCACCGCCGCCGCGCCGCATCGCCGAGCTGGTGCTGGACATCCAGATGCCGGCCGGCCTGTCTGCCGAGCACCGGGCCACACTGGAGAAGGTGGGCCGCGAGTGCCCGGTGGCCCGCAGCCTCCACCCGGACGTGAAGCTGCCGCTGACGTTCAGCTATCCGGACTGAGGACGCCAGGCCGCTTGCCCTCCAGGGGGCCTGCCCGCGAATGCTGCGGGTGGGCCCCTTCGTGTTCATCCTCCCCGGCTGCGGGGCTCGTCCTGGAGGACATGGCATGCATGCGAAGCGGCTGGGCATCTACCTCAATGACCACCTGGCGGGCTCGGTGGGCGGGCTGGAGCTGGCAATCCGCACGGAGGCGGAGAACCACGGCAACCTGCTGGGCCGCTACCTGGCGACGCTCATCCCCGAGCTGAAGGAAGACCAGTCCACGCTGCTGTCGGTGATGGACGCCCTGGCGCTGAAGCGGGATGGGCTGAAGACGCGCGCCGCGTGGGCCGTGGAGAAGGTGAGCCGGCTGAAGCTGAACGGAACGCTGGTGCGCTATTCGCCCCTGAGCCGGCTGCTGGAATTGGAAGGCTTGTGCTCGGCCACGGAGGGCCGCTTGTCTCTCTGGCGCACGCTGGCGCGCGTGTCGGTGAAGGACGCCCGGCTCGCGGTGTTTCCCTTCGAGTCGCTCGTGCAGCGCGGCGAGGCGCAGCGCTCCGTGCTCCAGCGCTTGCGGGCCCAGGCGGCTGACGTGGCCTTCGCGGAGGAGCCGCAACCCTTCGGCTCGGGGGAGCCCCTCGTCGCGGACCACTGATGGACACCCGGGCATGAAGAAGCCCCCTGCCGCGGTGAGCGACAGGGGGCGGGACTTCATTCTGGCGCGGGGCTCAGGTGCCCGACGTTCCCGACGCGCCAGGAGCCGGCGTCGTGGGCCGGGCGGCCGAGGCGTCCGGCGTGGGCACCAGGCGCAGCTGGCTGGCGCTGCCGCCGAAGCTCGCGTCCACCTCGCGCTCCAGGTACGTGTAGCCGGACAGGCCGTCCTCGTACATGCGCAGCAGGTTGCGCGACTCGTCCAGGGTGATGCGGCCCTGGCGCAGCGCCGCCTCGGTGAACTTGCGCAGCTTCGCCACCAGGTCGTCCTTGGTGTAGCTGACGTAGTTGAGCACCTCCGTCACCGTGTCGCCGGCCACCACGTTGTCGATGAGGTAGCCCCCGTTGGGCCCCAGCGACACCTGCACGGCGTGCGTGTCGCCGAACAGGTTGTGGAGGTCGCCGAGAATCTCCTGGTAGGCGCCCACCATGAAGATGCCCAGGTAGTAGTCGTCATCGTTGAGCGCGTGCAGCTCGAGGGCGTCCTTCACCTCGCGCTTGTCGATGAAGTGCTCAATCTTGCCGTCCGAGTCGCAGGTGATGTCCGCCAGCGTCGCGCGGCGCGTCGGCTTCTCCGCCAGCCGGTGGATGGGCATCATCGGGAAGAGCTGGTCGATGGCCCACGAGTCCGGCAGCGACTGGAACACGGAGAAGTTGCAGAAGTACGTGTCGCTGAGCGCCTTCTCCAGGGAGTCCAGCTCCTCGGGAATCTCCCCCTGCTCACGCGCGATGCGCATGATCTTGTGGCAGGCGGCCCAGTAGATGTTCTCCGCCGCCACGCGCTGCTCCAGCGACAGGTGGCCCAGCGAGAAGAGGGTGAGGCTCTCCTCCTTGGCGTCCTGCGCGTCGTGCCACGCCTCCAGCAGGTTCTTGTTGGTGACCTCCCGGTAGGTGGACCAGAGGTTGCGCACCACGGAGGGCGCCTTCTCGTCCACCTTCTCGGGGACCTGGGCCGGGTCGAACTCGCTGGTGCCCAGCACGTCCACCACCAGCACCGCGTGGTGCGCCACCACGGCGCGGCCGGACTCCGACACCAGCGTGGGGTGCGGCACGCCGGCCCGGTCACAGGCCTCCATGACGCCGAACACCACGTCGTTGGCGTACTCCTCCGTGGTGTAGTTCATGGAGGAGGCGAAGTTCGTCTGGGAGCCGTCGTAGTCCACGCCCAGGCCGCCGCCCACGTCCAGGTACTTCAGCGGCGCGCCCTGACGGGCCACTTCCACGTAGAAGCAGCCCACCTCGCGCAGCGCGTTCTTCACGTTGCGGATGTTGGAGATCTGGCTGCCCAGGTGGAAGTGCAGCAGCTCGAAGGAGCTGAGCAGACCGGCGTCCTTCATGAAGCTGATGCAGTTCATCAGCTCGGAGGAGGACAGGCCGAACTTGGAGCGGTCACCGCCGCTGGCCTCCCACTTGCCGGCGCCGCGCGTGGACAGCTTCACGCGCATGCCCAGCCGCGGGACGATGCCCGTCCGACGGGCGACCTCCGCGATGAGCGGCAGCTCGCTGGGCTTCTCCACCACCAGGATGACGTTGCGGCCCAGGCGCGAGTAGAAGAGCGCCGTCTCGATGTACTCCTCGTCCTTGTAGCCGTTGCAGATGACGAGCGCGTTCTCGTTCTCCAGCAGCGCCATCACCGCGAGCAGCTCCGGCTTGCTGCCGGCCTCCAGCCCGTAGTTGTAGCCCTTGCCCGCCTCGATGAGCGTTTCCACCACGAAGCGGTGCTGGTTCACCTTGATGGGGTACACGCCGCGGTAGCCGCCCTTGAACCCGTGCTCGTTCATGGCCTTGCGGAAGGCCTCGTTCAGGTGGACCACGCGGTGGCGCAGTACGTCCGTGAAGCGGATGAGCAGCGGCAGGCCAATGCCCCGGCGGCGCACTTCGTCGACCAGCTCCTTCAGGTCCATGTTCGGGGCCTGAGGACCGTCCGGGTGGACGATGACATGGCCCTTCTCGTTGATGCCGAAGTAGGGGTTGCCCCAGTTCCGGATTCCGTACAGCTCGTGCGCGTCGGCGAGGGTCCAGCGGTGGGGAGGGGCGTTTGCGGGCATCGGCGTCTCGAGGCTCCCAGGGTGGGGGGTGGACTCCCATGAACAACGGAAACGGTCACGGGAATCGCGCGGGAACTATCGGAAAGCCCCTCGGTATTCAACAGCCGCCTGTGCGGAGGGCAAGCGGGCTGGCGGGGCGGCCGCCCGGTGCTCCTCCTCCCTCGGGCCGACCCTCCATTCAATTCCTACCCTTTTCCCGTGAGTCCTGAGGGACGCGTGGAAACAAGGGGAGGGTACATGGAGTCGTCCGCACGCAGGGAAGAAGCGGTGCTGACCCCGCGGGAAATCTACGAGCGGCTGGATCGCTTCGTCATTGGCCAGGACGCCGCCAAGCGCGCCGTGGCCATTGCGGCCCACAATCACCTCAAGCGTCTTCTGGCGCGAAGGCTGCGCCGGACGTCGCTCATCAAGAAATCCAACATCTTGCTGATGGGGCCCACTGGGAGCGGCAAGACGCACATCGCCCGCAACCTGGCGGACATCCTCCACGTGCCGTTCACCACCGTGGACGCCACCGAGTACACGGAGGCCGGCTACTACGGGAAGGATGTGGAGGTGATGATCTCCGACCTCCTCTTCAAGGCGAACCACTCCGTGGAGGACACCCAGCGGGGCATCATCTTCATCGACGAGGTGGACAAGATTGCCCGCCGCTCCCAGGGCGCCCGCAACGGCGCGGGCAGCCGCGACATCGGCGGCGAGGGTGTCCAGCAGTCACTGCTGAAGCTGCTGGAGGGCCGCGAGGTGTACGTGCCCCTCAACGTCACCCAGGCCTGGAACAAGAGCGACTTCGTGCAGGTGGACACGCGCGACATCCTCTTCATCTGCGCGGGCACGTTCAGTGACTTGCACGACGACGGGGATGAGGGGCGCCGCGCCATGGGCTTTGGCGCGGAGGACACGGCGAAGCGCAGGCAGAAGCGCATCAGCACCCGCCAGTTGACGGACTTCGGCATGCTGGCGGAATTCCTCGGCCGCCTTCCGGTGATGGTGCAGCTGGAGCGGCTGGGCGAGGAGGACCTGATTCGCGTGCTCACCGAGCCGCCGGACTCCATCGTGCGCGAGTTCCGCGAGCTGCTGTCCATGGATGACCTGGAGGTGGACTTCGCCGACCCGGGCCTGCGCGAGGTGGTGCGCTATTCCGTGGAGCGCGGGCTGGGCGCGCGAGGATTACGGTCCATCCTGGAGCACGTCATGGCGGACGTCATGTTCGAGGCGCCCGAGCGGCGGCGGCGCCAGGTGACGGTGGACGCGGGCTTCGTGCGAGAGCGGCTGCGAGGGCTGGATTCGACGCAGCTGAACGTGTGAGTCAGGGCTCGCGCTCGGAGGCACGGGCCGCGGCGCCCAACCGGGCCGCCACGTCCGGGTCCTGGATGAGCTGGAGCACACCGTCGTGGCGCAGCAGCGCGGCGGTGTCTCCTCGCGCCAGGGCCTGCTTCAGCTTCGGGTCCTGCAGCAGGCGCTGGAAGCGAGGGTCCTTGCGCAGGGCCTTGTAGGCCGGGTCGTCCTGGAGCTTCCCCGCGCGCTTCGGATCGCTGGCGGCCTTGGCGACCTCCACCAGGTTCTTCACCGGGGCGAACTGCGTCATCTCGAAGAGGTTGTAGCGGCGGGCGACCTCGATGGAGAGCGACTCCTTCGGGGACAGGCCCACGCGGCGGCCCGCGATGACGACGTGCTGTTCGAAGAAGGCGATGGCGCTGAGGACGACCCAGGCGATGATGCCCATCTTCGCGCCGCCCAGCACGAAGCCGAGGAAGCGGTCCACGCCCCGGTACTCATTGTGCTGACCGGTGGAGAGGATGCGCAGCAGCAGCGCGCCCAGGGCGTAGCGCACCGCGAGCCACGTGCAGATGAACAGGAGCACCGTGCCCACGATGGCGCCCAGGAACAGTGGGCTGCCCAGGGCTTCGGCCAGGTGTGGGGCCGACACGGGTCCCAGGCGGCGGGAGGCGAAGTAGCCCACCGCCAGGCCCACCACGTTGGCGACCTGTCGCGACGCCCCGGTGATGGCGCCGATCATGGCGAAGAACAGCACCAGTCCGAGGATGATGAGGTCGATGACCATGGGGGCCGCCGCCGTCAGCGGATCTTGAACGAGCCGCCCTTGTCACGGGACTCGTCCTGGGACTGCTTCTGGACCTCCGCCAGCCGCTCCTTGTAGCGGGCGTTGGAGGGCTCATAGGTGAGCGCCATCTTCAGGTTCCGCTCGGCGGCGGACCAGTTGCCGGCGTCCGCGTCCTTCTGCGCCTGCTGGAAGAACTGGCGTCCCTTGGGGTGGGTGCCGATCTGCTCTTCCTGCTCCTTCTTGGCGGCGGCCTTGGTCTCCGCTTCGGAGGCCTCGGTGAAGCGCAGCTTCTGGGCGCGCTCGGGGCCCGTCACGTCGACGACGTACTTCTTGCGCTTCGTGTCGTCGCGCAGGACGTAGTAGGCCTCGGTGACGCGCTTGTAGAGCTCGTTGATGCGCTCCTTCAGCTCCTTGGAGTCCATGTGGAAGAAGCGGTCCGGGTGGTAGGTGCGGCTCTCCCGGTAGAAGGCGCGCTTGATGTCCGCGGGCGTGGCGGTCCGCTCCAGCATGAGCACTTCGAAGTAGTCGATCTGGTCCAGCTTCGCGCAGCGCGATTCCAGGTCGGCGAGCTGCTGGATGTCCAGGCCCGGGCTCGTTGACGCAGCAGGCGCCGGCGGTGGCGTGACCGCCGTGGCCGCGGCAGGGGCGACGGGCGCCACGGAAGGAATCGAGGGCACCGCGCCGGATGGAGCGCGTGGGGCCGGCGTCAGCGGTGCGATGCCTGGGACGGCGGGCGCGACGGACGGGGGAGGGCGCGGCGGCGTGGCGCCGGCGGGCACCAGCGCTGGAAGGGACATGGTGGGCCGTGCCCCGGGCTTCTGCTGTGGGGCCGTGGAGGGCGCCACGGGAGGAGCGACCTGTCCCAACGCGAGTACGGGAGGCGGCCTCGACGCCGGTGCTGTTCCTTGGGGGCGCGCCGGTGCGGAAGGTACGGCGCCTGCCTGCGGCGCGGCTGCGGGGATTGCCGGGGCGACCGTCGGGACCGTCCTCGTCTGGACCGGTGCGCGGGGCGCTACCGGGGCAACGGAGGGGACGACGCCTGTCGATGAGGGCGACGCCGGAGCGCCCACGGGCGCGATGGAGGGCACTGCTCCCGCGACTGGGGACGCAGCGGCTCCAACGGGAGCGACGGGGGGAATGACTCCGGCCGAGGATGGCGATGCTGTCGAGCCCACGGGCGCGATGGAGGGCACTGCGCCCGCGAGTGGAAAGGCGGCCCCCACGGGAGCAATGGGGGGAGCGACACCAGCCGAGGATGGCGACGCTGTTGCACCCACGGGCGCGATGGCAGGGGCAACGGCGGGGATGGCGCCCATGGTGGGCCGCTGCGCCGGAGGAACAGCACCGGCCGGACGCGGAGGAGGCGTGTTTCCTCCTGCTGCTGCCGGGCGAGGCGCGGGCGTTGGTGCTCCCGCGGCATTTGGATTCGAGCCCTGGCGCGGGGCGGACGTGTGGGCTCCAGTGGCAGTGGCGCCAGCCGTCGCGACGCGTGGCACAGGCGTACTCGCGCCAGCGGCGGGGGAGGCCGGTGCCGGTCGCGAAGCGGGCGTGGTGGTGCCTGCGGGGGCCACGCGGGGTACAGGTGTGTTGGCGCCTGCGCCCGTCACCTGTCTCGGTACGGGCGTGGCGGCGCCCGCCGCTCCAGCGACCGGACGCGGTACGGGCGTGGCAGCCCCAGCTGCGCCGGCAGGTGGGCGCGGCACGGGTGTCCGAGCGTCAGCACCAGTTGCACTTGCACGAACCGCCGCCGTACCCGGCGCGGACGCCGAGGTCCCTGTGCCAGCTCCCGCCGGGCGCGGCACCGGCGTCGTGGCGACCGCGGCGGATGGCGCATCTCCAGCAGCACTATGTTGCCCCGGCACTGCGCCAGTTGCCGGCTGCCTCGCGGCAGGGCTCGTCGCGGCACCCACTGCTGGAATCGCCGGCAGCGCCGCGGGCGTGCCTCGCGGCGCAATCCCCGACCCCGGCACCGACGGCACCGCACCCGATGCCGGACGTGCCGGCGTCGCCGCGGGACTCGCACCCGGCGCCGTCGCACGTCCAGGAGTGGAAGGCGCACCCTCTCCTGTGCCCGTCCGCACCGTGGGAATCCCTGTCGTCGTGGCCCGGGGTGGCACCGGGGGCGTCACGCCGGTGGGACGTGCGACAGGTGTTCCCTGGGGCCGAGGCGGCGGAGTCGGCGCGCTGGCGGCGGGCGACGACGGAATCGTCCCGGGCGTGACGGGGCCGGGCACGGCGGCCGTCACGCGCGGGACGGCGGGCCGGGCGGGCGTGGCCGGTGTCTCGGGCGTGGCTCCCGGCGGTTTGCCGGCGCTGGGGTCTGAAGGCTCGGACATCGGCGTGGTCGAGTCGCGGCCTTACTGCGCCGCAGCGGGCAGGTCGTTGCTGTTGTGGCCGGCAAGCCGGGTGTTCCGGTTGGCCTGAATGGACTGCTGGATATCGGCCTCGCTCATGCCGGAGGACAGGGTGATGGAGGTCGACGTCTTCTGACCCGTCTCCGTGTCGCACGCGGACACGTGCACCAGTCCATCCGTGTTGATCTCGAAGGTGACCTCGATCTTCACCTCGCCGCGGTAGCCGATGCGGAAGCCCGCGAACTCGAACTCGCCGAGCATCTCGCACTCGTCGGCGCGGTTGGACTCGCCCTGGTACACGCGAATCTTCACCTTCTCCTGGCCGTCGCGGCTGGTGGTGAACGTCTTCGAGCGGTCGATGGGGACCGGCGTGTTCTTGTCGATGATCTTCTCGGTGTACCCACCCACCGTGCCGATGCGCAGCGACAGCGGCGTGACGTCCACCAGGAACGTCTGCGCCGTGCTGTCCAGCAGCGCGTGCGACTGGAGCGCCGCGCCCATGGCCACGACCTGGTCCGGGTTGATGCCTTCCATCGGCTCCTTCTGGAAGTAGTGCTTCACCGAGTTGCGGATGATGGGCAGCCGCGTCGGCCCGCCCACGAGGATGACCGCGTCGATGTCGGCGGCCGTCAGGCGCGCGCTCTGGAGCGCCTCGTCGCACACCTTGAAGGTGCGCTGCACCAGGTCCATCACCATGCGGTTGAACTGGTCCTGGTTGAGCTGCCCACGCAGGTCCATGATGTTGCCGTCCGCGTCCTGGCAGATGCCCTGGCAGAGAATCTCCGCGGAGCCCGTCTGGCCCACGTCGATCTTCGCCTTCTCCGCGGCCTCCTTGAGCATCTGCAGGCAGAACTTGTTCTGCCGCACGTCCAGGCGCGTCCGGGCCAGGAAGTCATCCGCCAGCCACGTCATGATGCGGTCGTCGAAGTCGTCGCCGCCCAGGTACGTGTCGCCCGCGGTGGCCAGCACCTCGAAGACGTCCTTGCCAATCTCCAGGATGGAGACGTCGAAGGTGCCACCGCCCAGGTCGTAGACCACCACGCGCTGGTTGACGTCACGCCCGAAGCCGTACGCGAGCGCCGCGGCGGTGGGCTCGTTGAGGATGCGCAGCACCTCCATGCCGGCGATGCGGCCCGCGTCCTTGGTGGCCTGGCGCTGGTTGTCGTTGAAGTACGCGGGCACGGTGACCACGGCCTTGGTCACCTCCTGGCCCAGGTACGTCTCCGCCACCGCCTTCATCTCCTTGAGCACCAGCGCGCTGATCTCCGGGAGCGAATAGGAGTGGTCGTTCATCGCGATGCGCACCGAGTTGTTGTCGCCCTCGACGATGCGGTACGGCATCACCGCCTGCGCCTTCTTCACCTCGTCGGAGAAGTAGTAGCGGCCGATGAGGCGCTTGGCGGAATAGACGGTCTGCTCCGGGTTGGTGATGATGTTCTTCTTGGCCGCGTTGCCGACCAGGACCGAGCCATCCTCGAGGAACGAGACGCAGGAGGCGTGAGTCGTCTCTCCCCACTCGTTGGGGATGACGATGGGCTGGCCGTCCTGGACCACCGCCACGCACGAGTACGACGTGCCCAGGTCGATGCCGATTGCGATGTCGTCCGCCATTCCGTCTCCGGTGAAGACCTTCAGCAGAGGTCCGTCGGTGAAGCGCACGGAGGTTAGGCACCCCCAGAAGCGGGTGTCAACGTTCCCGTGTCAATAAAGCCTAGCCATTTCAAGGGCTTAGCGAGGGTGCAAGGGAGCATGCCCGCTGGCTTGAGGGGGCGCTCCGAGGCCATTATCTCTCATGGCGAAGGGGGTTTATTCATCCATGTCCGTCATCCTCGCCGCTCTGACGTCCGACCCGAACCTGCTGCGCTGTGAGCTGCACCGCCTCAAAGGCCAGGTCCTGCTCCAGGGAGAGCCGAGGGCGAACGCCTTGGGGGTGGGAGCCTACGCCCAGGAGGAGGTCCTGTTGCGGCGCTTCTCCAGCGGGGAGGAACTGACCCTGGACTCGCTCGCGCCTCCGCATGAATCGGAGGCGCTGCTGTTCCACGCGGGCCGGCTGCCCGTGGGCTTGTCGCTGGAGGAGAACACCCAGCCCTTCCGCTCCCGGCGCTGGTTGTTCGCCCTTCATGGCGGCGTACAGGGTTTCGAGCTGCTTCGTGCCCCGTTGCTGGCGTCTCTGCCGGACCACCTGCGGCGTCAGGTGCGCGGCGGAACCGAGGGGGAGCTGCTGTTCGCCGTCTTCCTCAGGCGCCTGCGCGACCTGGGCCGCACGGAGGATCCACGGCTGGAGGCCGAGGTCGCTGGACGCGTGCTGGCGGACACGGCGCGCGAGGTGGCTCGGGCCGCGGCCCAGGCCGGCGTGACACGCACGCCCACGCTCAACCTGGTGGCCACCAACGGCACCATCCTGGCGGCGACCCGGTACGGCGAACATCCCTTGTACTGCACGCGGCTGGAGGGGGCGGCCGAATGCGACTTGTGCGAGGTGACGCCTGCGACGCCAGATACGCAGCCCGCGGTGGGAGCGCACCGGCGCCGTCGCACCGTGGTGGTGGCCAGCGCGCTCAAGCGCACCACGGGATGGGTGGAGCTGGCGCATGGCCACACGCTCACGGTGGGGCCGGATCTGCAGATGCACGAGCTGTCCGGCACGTGAGCGACGTGCGCGAGGAAGGCGCCTGGAGGCCGCTCCCGAAGGGGATGCGGGCCTCGGCGCCACCTCGTGGAAGTCCCGGCGGTCCAACCGTGAAGCGCTGAACTCCTGACCGCGCTTCACGAATACCCCTCATTCACATCCAGGCTTTCCCGAGATGGGCGCTCGGGGTCCGGGATGACCGCGGACCGCTTTACATCCCCAGAGGGGAAGTGCTTCCATTGGAGGGGTTTCATCGAAATATTGAAGACTTGCTGGATTTCAGTGCTCGTGTCTCCCATGTTCTCAGAAGTTGAGCCGATGTTCAGCATCGAGGTCCGCTTGAGGTCGGATGCGGCGGTCGCCGCCGCGTTGAGCCGCCGCTACGCCCGCGACCATGGCCTGACGGCGCAAGCCAGCGCCGAGGTGGCGGTGGTGGTGGGCGAGCTGGCCACCAACCTGGTGCGCCACGCGGGTGGCCGGGGTTGGGTGGAGCTGTGGCGCGAGGCGGAGTGGCTCTTCATCCGCTCGCGCGACCGCGGCCCCGGCATGGCGGACCCATCGAGGTTCTTCGCTGGCAGGGAAGGGCGTCCGGGCCCGCTGCCTGGAGAGAGCCTGGGCGAAGGCGGGGCCGCGGTGCGACGGCTCACCGACGACGTCCAGGTGGCCAACCGCGAAGGCGGTGGGTTCGAGGTGCTGGCGCGCAAGCGGGTGGTGGTCCAGGCGAAAAGGAGGCACGGTTGAGCGGTGGTTTGGTGTGGGCGCTGTTGCGCGTCTTGCAGCAGTTCATGTCGGAGACGGCGGCGCGGTTGGTGCTGCGAGGCACCGTGGAGTCCCTCCGGCTGTCCCTGGACACGGCGACCTCGGCGGACCTGCCGCGCATCATCGAGGCGCTGGAACCCGCCACCCGCCACTTCGTGGACCCTTCTCGCCGGCCGCAGATGATGGCGCAGCTTCGCGCGCAGCTCGCGCCCTCGGCGGGGCCGGAGAGCGCGGCCACTTCCGCCGCGGCGGAGGGGCGGGCCACCGCCTATCTGGTGCGCACGGAAGCGGACGCCAGTCACGCGCGGCTCGCCGCCTGGATGCTGTGCGAGTCCCTGGGCGGGCGCGGCTACGAATGCCAGAAGGTGGCCACGGCGGTGAGTGAGCTGGCGCGCAACCAGATTTCGTACGCCGGGGGCGGCACCATCCAGCTCGCGCCGCAGCTAGCGCCCAAGCGGCTGCTGCGTGTCAGCGCCGAGGACTCCGGACAAGGCATCCCGGACCTGGAGCGCGTGCTGTCGGGGACGTACAAGAGCAAGACGGGCATGGGCCTGGGTTTGTTGGGCGTGAAGCGGTTGGCGGACCGCTTCGACGTGCGCACCGGCCCGAAGGGCACGCAGGTGGACTTCGAGGTGTGGCTGTGAGGCTCGCGGTCGCTCACCGCTCCCGTCCCAAGGTGGGGGAGCTGTGGCATGGGCATCCAGCTTGAAGGCGTGGAGACGGCGTTGGGGCTGGAGGAAGGCCTGGCGTTGCTCGGCATCGAGGTCACGGGCGCGCGCAGCGCCGCCGCGGAGCGCGAGGCCGCGCAGTTGCTGGCGGAGGAGATGCTCGGCCTGGTGGTGCCCGCGCCCACGAAGTCCTCTGTTCGATTGCCCACGGAGCTGACAGGGAAGCCGGATGTGCCAGAGCGTGCCGCGAGGTGTGAGGGCACTGCTCTCGCTCCCACGCGTGGCGCGTCGACGGCTGTGTGTTCATGCCGCACAGTCGGGGCATTGTACGAAGGTGGGGCATGGGAACTACGCTAGGGCTCCGTCCCACGTGGGGGCTGTGTCCACCTCCGCGCAGATGCTCGCCGTTGACGAATCGCCGTGGTGGCATTCCATTGGGTGAGGTCTGATGGTGCGGCTTAATCGGGACCGGATGGAATCAAGGAGCGGGTCGATGGCCGGCAACTCAGGGGAAGACAACGCCAACCCGGGACACGCCCGGGAGGTCGCCCCAGAGCGCCCTGACGAGGGCGATTCGCCCGTGCTGGATGGCGTGTCGGATGCGGAGCTGGACGCCATCGTGGGCCAGCTGCGCACGGACAAGAGCCTTCGTGTCCGGCCCAGCGCGCAGCCGCGCTATCGCGAGGCCACGCAGTCGGAGCGACTGCATCGGGGCGCGGGCCGTTCACGGGCGTCCACCTTGGGCGAGGAGGAGGCGCCGCCGAAGGAAGCCGCGCCCGTCGTGAAGCATGCCTGGTACTTCGTCACGGGCGGCGCGGCCTACGGTCCTCACGACCTCGCGGACCTGAAGGCCCACGTGGAGCGGGGTTTTCTGGGCTTTGATTCCCTGTGCTGGCGCGAGGGGTTCAGTGAGTGGCTGCCCCTGGGACACATCCCGGAACTCGCGTCCGCGCTGTTGCCGCCGTCCGTGCCCGCGGGACCTCCGCCCGTGCCACCGGAAGCATCCAGGGCCTTCATGCCCCAGGCCGCGCGCGCGGTGGACGTGTCCGAGGCCACCACGGAGCGGGTAATCCTGAACGCGCCGGGCACGGTGGTGCCCCCCTTCGCGGCCATTGCACCGGCCGCCGTCGTGGCGGCTCCCGCGGTGAGCGCGGCCGCCATTCCGCAGGCGACTGGCGCACTGCTTCCCGTGGAGGGCCCAGGGGCTCCGGCCGCGAGCGGCTTCGTTGGGACGGAACCGGAAGCGGTTGTCGCGACGCTCGCACCGGAACCTGTCACCGCGCCGGCCGCGAGTGACTTCGCCGCATACGGAGCCCCGGCGTCGGACCCGATGCCCGTGGCGGAGCCCGTGGGGACCCACGCGGTGCTTGCGTCGCCGTCGTCCGAGGAACGCGCGCGTCGCAAGCGCAGGCTGGGTTTCATCCTGGCGGGTGGTGCCATCGGCGGCATGTCGGTGGCCCTGGCGCTGGGCGTCTTTGGTGGTGGTGGCGGCCGTGGTGCCGCGAGCCCCGGTGATGCCGTGGACACGACGCGTGGCACCGGTGCGCCGCCGCCCGCGGAACAGCCGGTGGCCGCCGCGCCCACGCCGGAAGCGGTCGCGGCCGCGAGCCAGGGCGGCGCGGCGTCTGGCACCTCCACGTCAGCGGGCGGCACTGGCAGCGCGAGTCCGGGCCTCAGCGGCGCGGGCGTCGCGACGTCGGCCGCCGAGAGCGCGCGCGACCCGAGCCCGGTGCGGGAGCCCACACGCCCGTCGACGCCCTCGCTCTCGGCCGCCTCGGTCGATCGCGGAGGCCGCGTGCCGGAGCTGACCGGCACGGAGAGCACGGCGCGCGCCGCGACCGGCGGCGGACGGCCGTCGCCGGAGGAGCGCGTCTTCGAGCGGCCCACGGGCAGTCTCTCCTCGCGAGACGTCGCCGTGGCCTTCGTCATCGGGAAGCACTCCGTGGCGCCTGCTCCGGAGCCGGAGCCCGCCAAGCGGCCCGCGACGACTGTGGCGGAAGCCGCGACGGCTGGCAGCTCGGAGGACGACCTGGGGCCCGACGCGGACTTCGACCGCATGCTCTCCGGCCCAGGGCCCAACGCCACCAAGCACCACAAGCCGACCGTCTATGTTCCGCCCGACCCGACGGCGCCGCGCGAGTCGCTCGACCTGGCCACCGTCTTCGCGGTGGTGCATGCCCGGCGTTCGGAGCTCTCGGCGTGTGCCCGGGAGCAGTCCGCGCCGCCGCAGGAGGGGGACCGGGCAGTGCTGCGCCTGAGCGTCCTGCCGAGTGGGAAGGTGGAGTCCATCACCACCGAGACGCCGTGGCTGCGAGGCACGTCGCTCGTGCGTTGCATGCAGCAGAAGATAGGCGCCTGGACGTTTCCCAGGCATCGAACGCAGGGAGCGCCCGTCGTCTTCCGATACGAGTTCTGAGCCGCCGCAAGGAGCGCCCATGCCTGCGTACGTCCTGGTCGAGGTCTCGGTGCACGACGCGCAGACCTACGAGCGGTACAAGCAGCTCGCGCCTCCGTCGCTCAAGCCCTACGGGGGCCGCTACCTTGTCCGGGGCGGTCCCACCCAGGCCCTGGAAGGCACCTGGCAGCCCCCGCGCTTCGTCCTGCTGGAGTTCCCCAGCGTGGAGCTCGCCAGGGCCTGGTGGGCATCCCCGGAATACGCCGCCGCCAAGGCGCTCCGCCACGAAAGCGCGCACTCCATCATGTTGCTGGTGGAGGGCGTGCCGGCCACGACGCCCGTCACTGAAATAGGGGAGTCGCCGGCCTGAGAAGCCGCTGGAAAGCCGAAGCCCGGCGCCAGTCCGCGGTGTGTCGCGGGCCGGGCCGGGCTCGGGTGTCTTCAGTGAAGCGGGAGGACTAGTTCACGCCGACGGCGGTCCAGCTCTCCTTGACCTTCGCCACTTCGGCGGAGTCCGCGCCGTAGAGGTCCGTGGCCGCGTTGATGGTCGCGGTGCGGGCCTGGGCGAACGTGGTGCTCGGCGTCATGTAGTGGGCCAGGGCGCGGTAGTAGATCTTCAGGCCCTTCTCCATGCCGATGGCGTCCTTCACCTCGACGCCGGACGTGCGGTTGGTGCCGCCGTTGGTCAGCAGGTAGAAGGCGTTGTTCGCGATGCCGCTGGAGCCGTGCACCTCGGTCTGCTTCGGGTAGTTCTTGTAGTTGTCGATCGAGTACTTGTCCTTCGTCGGATCGTCCATGTAGCGCAGACCGTCGGTGGGGTCGCCGTCCGTCGGCGTCCAGGCCGTCTCGCCCACCGTCCAGTTGAACTTCACGTCGGGGTTCTTCTGGGACGCGTACCACTCGAGGCCAGCGCCCATGATGTCGCTCATCGCCTCGTTCAGACCACCGGACTCGCCGCGGTAGATGAGGCCGGCGGTGCGCTCGGTGAGGCCGTGGGCAATCTCGTGGCCCGCGATGTCCAGCGCGGTGAGCGGACCGGAGTTGCGGCCGTCGCCGTCGCCGTAGCTCATCTTCTCGCCGTCCCAGTACGCGTTCACGTAGTTGTTGCTGACGTGGACGTAGGACACCAGCTTCTCACCCGCGCCGTCGATGGAGTCACGGCCGAGGATGTCCTTCATGTAGTCGTACATCATCTGGCCGCCGTAGTGCGCGTCCACCGCAGCCTTGTTGCGCTCCGGATCCGTGGCCTCGCCCCAGACGTCGTTGTTGTCCTTGATGGGCGTCTGGCCGCTGGCGCGCTCGCGGTTCATCGCGTCGTAGGTCGCCACGCCCTTGCCGCGCGTGCCGTCCTCGAGCGTGTACGTGCCGTCCGCCTGCTTCTTCGTTTCCAGCGCGACCTTGCCGCTGTACATGGACGTGTCGTCCGCGATCTTCTCGCCGGGACCGGGCTCGTTGGGCTCAACGGCCTTCGGGGTGATGGTCAGGCCCCAGCTGTTCAGCGTGCCCGTGTCGCGGCGCGCGTTGTCCTTCACCGACAGCGTCCACTCGCCCTTCGCGGACTCGCCCGCGAAGCCGCTCAGGTCGAAGCTGCCCTTGATGTGGTCCGCGCTGCCACCCTTGCGGTTGTGCACCGTCTCCGACTTGCCGGAGGGGCTGGTGAGCGTGACCGACAGGTCGCCCTTGAACGTGTGGTCGATGTCCAGGTCCAGCTTCAGCTGGTCCACAGTGCCGTCCTGGGTCACGTTGATCTTCGACGTGACGGTGGTCAGGTCGGCGATCTCCGCCTTCGGCGTGGCCGAGGCCTTGATCTCGGAAGGCGTCGCGGCAGCGCTGTGGGCGTGGTCGGCGTGGTCCGCGCCTTCGGCGTGGCTGTGGCCGTGCGCGGCGCCGCGCTGGCGGGCGAAGCCGTCAATGGCGTTGAACTGCTCGAAGAGCTTCCCGGTGTTGGCGTCCACCAGGTAGTTCATCTTGCGCGGATTGTCGGTGCCATCCACGTTGGTGACTTCCACCCGGTAGGCGGAGTGGTACTCACCGGAGATGTCCTTGTAGATGACGCGCTCGGAGTTCGGCTGGCGGTCCGGCTTGCCGTCGAACGCCTTCATCGCGATGTCCAGCGCCTGGCTGTGCGTCACCTTGGGCTTCTGCGTGCCCAGGCCGGCCGGGATCTCAGACTGGTCGCCGGTGGTGTTCTTGACCTTGCCCTCGGAGTCGAGGTGCGTGACGACCTGCTCGCCGAAGACCTTCACGCCCTCGTGCTGGCGGTCCAGACGCACGTGCGTCATGCCCAGCGAGTCACGCTCCACGCTCTTCGGCGTGTACGCCGGGAACTGCACGCCGCCGATGATGCCGGGGTTGCGGATGGAGGTCTGGGTGGTGGGGGCCAGGTGCGCCAGCGACGCCTGGATGGCGGTCTGCGCCTCGCGGCTGTCCAGGGAGAGCCGGCCCACGGGAGGCGGCAGCGGCTTCAGCGTCTTCTCCGCGCGCGCCAGGTCCGACGTCTTGGCCGCGGGGCCGAACCCATCCTTGATGACGTTCGGGGTGATGGTCGCGGGCTTCGCAGCCGTCTTCGACTGAGCCTCGGAAGCAGCAGTGGGGCGAATCGTGGGCTTCGGACCTTCGGTGCGGCGAATCGTCATTGGGGGGCTCGAACTCAGTGCAAGGGGGTTGAAGAGTTATCGCCGCAGTGTGGCTCGGAGTTTCTTGTGATATTTTCGACGCAATAAGCCATTCCCGGAAGGCAAGTAAAACCTTGTCGAAGTTCCGTTGAAATCAGGTTGCGGGCGCGTAAACACGCCCGTGTTTCACGGACGGTGGGCGCGGCGCTGCTGCACGGAGTGGGGGCGCGGCGAAACTCGGCGGAAATCAGCCGAAAAAAGAAACCTCGAGAAACCGCACATAGAGGTTGCAAGCTGCGTGAAACAAGGCGGCGCCGATGACGGTGCCGGTGCGCTCCCGCATCCACCCGAAGATCAGCGCCGGGAAGAACACGGACAGCCGCCACGCCTGGAAGATGGCCAGGTGGCCCAGGGCGAACAGCAGCGCCGTCAGCCAGAAGGCGGGGCCCAGCCGGCCCCCCAGGAACTTGCGGCCCTGGGGCCAGGCGTCGCGCAGCCGCGTCTGGAGGTAGCCCCGGTAGAAGAACTCCTCCGGCAGCGCGACGACGAAGAGCTGGTCGATGAACCACTCTCCGAAGCGCGGGGGCAGGCGGGGCTGGAAGCGGGCCTCGCCCATCAGCGGCGTGAGGTGCTTGGCCAGCGCCGGGGGCAGGTGGGGCAGCACCTCCACGAACGCGGCGAAACCCAGGAAGAAGAGGGGGCCCACCACCGCGGACAGCAGCAGGAACAGGCGCAGGTCCTCGCGCCACGCGCGCAGCGACAGGCCGTAGTCCCCGTAGTCCTCGTCCCGCCAGCGCATGGGGATGAGCGGCAGGTAGAGGAATCCCACCGTCGCGACCAGCTTGGGGATGCTGGTGCCGCCCAACAGGAGGAAGGCGGCGACGATGGACAGGAAGCCCACCGCCCACAATCCCACCGCTTCCTGCACGGCGTTCGGTCGCCAGGGAGTCGTCACGGCCTGGGTCATGGCATGTCCACCGACGCCAGCTCCACCTTCACCGCGTTCAGCGGCAGCACCCGGCAGCCGCGACGGTGCTTCTTCACCACTACCGCCACCAGCCGCCCCTCCGCGTCGAAGACGGGGCTGCCCGCGGGCAGGGCCAGGGGGATGTCATAGAAGGGGGCCTGGGTCGCCCGGGCTCGCGCCGGCACGGGGCGCGCGGGCTGTCCCTTCTTGGCGGGGAGGACGCCCACCAGCCAGCGGCCGTCGAGGCTGTCGCCTTCCCGAAGCACCTTCACGGGCGCCGCCGGGTACGCGCCATCCGGAGCGGCGAGCACCGCCACCTGGAGGTCCTGGCTGGCCATCACCACCCGGGCGGGCAGCGTCTTTCCGTCGTGCTCCACCGTGGCGGCATTCAGGCCGGTGAAGCTGGCCCCCACGGGAGTGACGGAGGTGAGGACCTGCCCCGCGGACCCCACGAAGACGCCGGGCCCCTCGTTCCGAGGACCCTTGACGTGCACCACCGAGCGTCCGTGTCGCTCCAGCACCCGTTGGAGGTCGGCGCGCGAGGGCTTTTCGGCCTCCGCTGCGGCGGAGGCGAAGGGGAGGAGGCAGAGGAGGAGCAGCGGCGGCAGGCGGGACATCGGCGGGTGCCGCAGCCTATCACCGGCGCTCGCGCAGCGCGGTGACGAAGCGGTCCGCCGGGAGCGTGTTGAGCACGTCCCCCTTCCGGGCCCAGCCCCGGCGCGCGGTGGCCACCGCGAAGGCCAGGTTCCTCAGGTCCTCCTTCTGGTGCGCGTCGCAGCTCACCACCAGTCGGACGCCCCGCTTCACGGCCTGCCGGACATATTCGGCCTTGATGTCCAGCCGCGCGGGCTTGCCGTTGACCTCCACCGCCACGCCACGCTCGGCGGCCCGCTCCAGGACCTCGTCCATGCGGACGGGGTAGGGCTCCCGGCTGTTGATGAGCCGGCCGGTGGGGTGCCCCAGAATCTGGAGGCAGGGGTTGTCCAGCGCGGCCAGCAGCCGGCGCGTCATCTGGTCCTCGTCCATGCCGTGCCGGACGTGGATGGAGCCGATGACGACCTCGAGCTGCTCCAGGACGCTGTCGGCGTAGTCGAGCGCGCCGGACTCCAGGATGTCGACCTCAATGCCCTTGAGCAGCCGCACGCCGGAGACGGCCGCGTTGATGCGGTCGATCTCCTCCCACTGGCGCTTGAGGTCATCCACCTTCAATCCGCCTGCGTAGATGGCTGCCTCGCTGTGCTCGGTGACGGTCAGGTACTTCAGGCCCAGCGCCCGCGCCGCGAGCGCCATCTCCTCCAGGCTGTTGCGCCCGTCGGACCAGGTGCTGTGCGCGTGGACCGCGCCCTGGACGTCCTCCAGCGTGAGCAGGTCCTTGGGGAGCTGTCCCTCGCGTGCGGCCTCCACCTCGCCGTTGTCCTCCCGCAGCTCGGGGGGCACGTACTGCATGTCCAGCAGGGCGTAGAGCCCGGACTCCTCCGTCACGGGCACCTTGGTGCCGTCGTCCCGGTGGACGCCCCATTCGGAAATCTTGAGGCCGCGCTCCTGCCCCAGGTTGCGCAGGCGGATGTGGTGCGCCTTGGAGCCGGTGAAGTGGTGCAGGGCGGTGGCGAAGTCCTCGTCGGGCAGCACGCGCAGGTCCACCTGGAGGTCACCGGCCTCCAACCGCACGGAGCATTTGCTTTCGCCCTTGCCCAGCACCGCGGCCACGCCGGGTGCGTTCGCCAGGGCATCCAGCACCGGTCCGGCCTCCGGCGCGGAGGCGATGATGTCCACGTCCGCCACGGTCTCCGCCTGCCGGCGCACGCTGCCACCCAGGCTGGCGCGCACCACGCCCGGCGCGGCCTTCACCCGCTCCAGCAGCGCCGTGGCCACCGGCAGCACCTCGCCCAGCAGCTTGCGCTCGCCGCGCGCGCGCCGGTACAGGGCGATGCCTTCCAGCATCTTCGCTTCGCTCTTCGCGCCGAAGCCTCGGAGCTGCCGCACGCGGCCCTCACGGCAGGCCCGCTCCAACTCCTCGATGTTGCTCACCTGGAGCTCACGCCAGAGCGTGGCCACCTTCTTCGGCCCCACGTCGGGCAGCTGCGTCAGCTCCAGCAGCCCGGGAGGAAACTGCGCCCGCAGCTCCTCCAGGTAGCCGAGCCGGCCGGTGGACACCAGCTCGGAGATCTTCTCGGCGAGCGCGCGGCCGATGCCTGGGAGGCTCTCCAGCCGGCCTTCCGCGACCAGGGGGCCCAGCTCCTGGGGAAGCCCGGCGATGCGGTCCGCCGCCATGTCATAGGCGCGGACGCGGAACCCGCTTTCTCCCTGGAGCTGGAGCAGGAGGGAAATGTCACGGAGGACCTGGGCGACGGTGGCCTTGTCGACAGCAGTGGGGATGGTCACGTCGGGAGTCACGGGGAGAAGGTAATGCCCGGGCATCGGGAGTGCAGCCAGTCCCGCGTTGTGGGAAAAGGGGCCGCGATGACGAAGATCAAGCTGGGACCGGCGGACTTCGCCGAGAGGGAAATGCGGGGCTACGAGGTCGGCAAGCGCAACGTGTGTATCGCGAAGATCCACGGGCGCTACAAGGGCTTGGATGACTGGTGCAACCACGCCGGGTGTCTGCTGTCCGGAGGTCGCATCGAGGACAACATGGTCGTCTGCCCGTGTCATGAGGTCGGTTTCGACATGGACACCGGGCACAACGCGACCTCGCCGGGGGTCTGTGACGACCAGCCGACGGTGCAGGTCGCGGTCGAAGACGGCGCGCTCGTCATCGATTGGCCCGACACGCCCTGAAGTCCCTCTCGCACTCGGGAGTACCTGCCATGGCACACGACGGACACGACCACGACCACGACCATGGGCCTCACGGGCACCATCATCACGACCACGGGCCCCACGGGCATCATGGTCACGAGCACGACCACGGGCCTCATGGGCACCACGGTCATGACCACGACCACGCGCATCATCACCACCACCACCCGCACGGCCAAGACCACGGCCCGGCGGAGGAGCACAAGGCGCGAGCGCCGGTGCATGTCAGCACCTTCATCGTGACGTGCTCGGACAGCCGGGACGCGGCGCGCGATGACAGTGGCCGGGTCCTGCGCGAGGGCCTGGAGGCGGCGGGGCATGGCATTGCTGGCACCCTCGTGGTGAAGGATGACCCGGAAGCCATTCGCGGCGCACTGGAATCCGCGCGCGAGGCGGGAGCCCGGGCCGTGCTGTTCACCGGAGGCACCGGCATTGGCCGGCGCGACTGCACGGTGGAGACGCTGCGCCCGCTGTTCGAGAAGGAACTGCCAGGGTTTGGTGAACTCTTCCGGATGCTGTCCTATCGACAGGTGGGAAGCGCGGCGATGATGTCCCGCGCCACGGCGGGCACCTATCAGGGGATGATTCTCTTCGCGCTGCCGGGCTCGCCCAAGGCCGTGCGGCTCGCGTTGGAGGCGCTCATCCTCCCCGAGCTGGGCCACGCCGTCCGTGAGCTGTCGCGTTAGCGTCCGCTCCGCGCTTGTCTCAAGCCACGAGAATGGCTGAGGCCGGCGTGTTTCGTCGCGAGCAGTGTCCCCTGTTTTCGCGGGAAGTGTAAGTTGACGGTGAAGGCAGGGACTTCTCTCCCTGCCATCTCAACCGCACGTCCCCGCCTGGCAGTGGAGAAACGTATGTACATGAAGCGCCTCGCTTCAGTCCTCCTGGTGCTCTGTAGTGTCTCGGCGTTCGCGAAGGCGCCCCCGGCGAAGGCTCCCGACCACGAGGTGTGGATCACCCTCGGCTCGGATGCCCTCGAACACGTCAACGCCGCTTTCGCCAGCGCCGGGCATGCGGCGCCCTCGCTGCGCGGGCAGAAGGCGGACGTCACCGCGCTGCGCGTGCGGGAGTCCCAGCTCAACCTCATCTCGCGGATGATGCACGAGAAGCTCAACCGCTGTGGTGGCTTCATCTACCATGACACTGAAGCGGCCGCGCTCGCCGCCCTGGACCCGTCGGTCGCGGCGAAGGCCGCCAAGGCCACGGCCGTCACGTACAGCCTCGACAACGCGTCGACGGTCAACGCGTTGCAAGCGGGGGTTCAGGAACTCGCCATCCGAGGAGTCATCGACCACCTGTCCAGCTACGCGACGCGTTACTACACGTCGACGACGGGCGTGACGTCCGCCAACTGGCTGAAGGGCTACTGGGAGTCGCTGGTTCCGGCGACGCGCTCCGACGTCACCGTCGAATTCTTCAACCACGCCTCGTGGGCGCAGCCCTCCGTCATCCTGACGATTACCGGCGCCACCATGTCGGAAGAGGTCGTCGTGCTCGGTGGCCACCTGGACTCCACCAGCAACGGCAGCACGGCTCCCGGCGCGGACGACGATGCCTCGGGAATCGCCACGCTCACCGAGGTGATTCGCGTGGCCATGCTCCAGAACTACCGCCCGGAGCGCACCGTGAAGTTCATGGCCTACGCGGCCGAGGAAGTGGGCCTGCGCGGCTCTTCGGCAATCGCCACCAAGTACGCGGCGGATGGAGTCGACGTGGTGGGCGTGCTCCAGCTCGACATGACGAACTACAACCTGCGGTCGAACATCGACGTGGCCTTGGTGAGCGACCGGACGAACGCGGCGCAGAACACGTTCGTCACCAACCTCATCGACACGTATCAGCCTGAACTCGAATGGAGCACGACGGTGTGTGGCTACGCGTGCTCGGACCATGCGTCTTGGACGAGCGCGGGCTTCGCGGCCTCGATGCCCTTCGAGGCGCCGCTGAGCGCGTCCAACCCGTATATCCACACCGTCAATGACACGCTCCACAACAGCGGGGGCGATGCCCGTCACGCGCTCAAGTTCGCGAAGCTGGCCGCCGCGTACGTGGCGGAGCTGGCGAAGGGTGGGGTGGTGATTGACCAGACGCCGCCGGAGGTCGCCATCACCGGCCCTTCGGCTGGCAGCACGGTGTCTGGAGTCACGACCGTCACGGCCTCGGCCACGGATGCTTCCGGTGTGAACCGCGTGGAGTTCTTCGTGGACGGCGAATTGAAGGCGACGGACACCACGGCGCCGTACGCGTTCAACTGGGACACAGCCGCGGTGCCGAATGGCAGCCACACCGTGACGGCGCGGGCGGTGGACCTCGTGGGTGTCGCGGCGACCAGCGGCGGGGTGTCCGTGACGGTGAGCAATGCCACCAGCACGGCGGGCTTCGATTCGGTCCTGAGGGCGCCGCGGTGTGTCTCGGCCTCCAACGCGTGTGATTCCGGGACGCTGCTCAACGGCCGCGCCGGAATCGGGCCCGAGTCGAACGCGCCCAACACCATCAAGAATTCCTGCCGGGATGGCGTGTCGGGTGCGTACCTGTTGGACCAGTCGAACGAGCGCATCGTGGTGTCCACGCTGGATGGGACGAACTTCGCGCCGGGCAAGTTGGTGCGCATCGATGCCACGGTCTTCGCCTTCAACAAGCTCAACGACAAGCTGGACCTGTTCTACGCGGCCGACGCCAACAACCCCGTCTGGCAGGTCATCACCACGCTGCCCGTTCCGTCCAAGGGCCTCCACACGCTGACCGTCACCTACACGCTGCCGGAGGGCAGCAGCGCCCAGGCCGTGCGCGCGGTCTTCCGGAACCGCGGAAGCCAGACGCCTTGCATGGAAGGCAACTACAACGACCACGACGACCTCATCTTCGCCGTGCAGCCGTCCGCGTTGCTGCGTTAACGCTCCCGGTGCGTCGGGTCTCCAGGCCGCATCGCTGCCTGGGCCTGGAGACCTCCGACGGAGCGCGCACCTTGAGTCGCCCCACGCGCGTCGATAGGGTGCGCACATGCGAACCGTGGATGAGTGGAAGGCGGCACTGCGCGCTGCATTGAAGGAGGCCATGCTCACACGGAGCACGCAGGCTTCAGCGGTGCTTCGTGAGGCGCTCGCGGCCATCGACAACGCGGAAGCACCGGACATGCGCGTGGCGCCCACCGCCGTCGGTGGCGAGTTCGCCGGAAGCGCGGGTGGGCTGGGACGTGGAGAAGTGCTCCGGCTGGCGTTGACGCCGGAGGCCGTGAAGGCCGTCATCGACCGCGAGCTCCAAGAGCGGCGGGATGCGGTGGCCCTCTACGAGAAGCTGGGGAAGCACGACGAGGCGAGCGCCGTGAAGGCACAGCTGGACGTGCTGCTGGCGCTTTGAGGGAAGACGGGACGGCGGCCCGCCGTTCTCGCACCATGTGGGAGTCCCTGTCGTGACAGCGCGCTCGAGGAGCCGCACCGCCCCGGCCACTGGCCTTTCCCCGCGAGCCGCCGAGCACCTCCGGCCACGGCTGGAAGCCGTGCTGACGTCCACTGACGCGCGCGCACGCATCGCCTTCGATCCGGTGGAGTTCCCGCACCGCTACGAAGACCCGCGCGACATCGAGGTCAGCGCGTTGCTGGCGGCCGGGTTGGCGTACGGCCGCGCGGACTTGTTCCGTCCCAAGGTGGACGCACTGCTGCGCCGCATGGGCGCGTCTCCCGCCGCCTTCGTCAAGGCACTGGACGTGGTGGGCGCGCGGGCGCTGCTCGAAGGCTTCGTGTACCGCTTCAACGTGGGCACGGACGTAGCGGTGCTCCTGCTGGGCATGGGCCGCGTGCTGCGGGAGCTGGGCAGCCTGGAGGCGTTGTTCCTCCAGGGGCTCCAGGCGCGTGACACCCTGCACGGCGCGTTGGACCACTTCACGACGGGCCTGCGCGCCATCCCCATGGAGGCCTTGCGCAAGGCGCTGGGGCCAGAGCGCGGCCTGCACCACCTGCTGCCCTCTCCGCTGGGTGGGGGAGCGGCCAAGCGTCTCAACCTCTACCTCCGGTGGATGGTGCGGGGGCCGGACACCGTGGACTTCGGCATCTGGAGGCGCGTGCCACCTTCCGCGCTCCTGATTCCTTTGGACACCCACATTGGCCGCATCTCGCGGCACCTGGGACTGACTCACCGCAATGATTTGACGTGGCGCACGGCGGAGGAGGTGACAGCCGCGTTGCGCGTGTTGGACCCGGCCGACCCCGTCCGTTACGACTTCGCACTGTGTCACTACGGCATGAGTGGGGCCTGCCCTGCCCAACCCATCGCGGAGAATTGCGGTCGCTGCCCGCTGCTGCCGGCGTGCGCCGTGGGGCCACAGGTGGTGGCGGCGGCGACCCGCCGGGTCCAAGGAACCACCGCTCGGAAGGGCAGAGAACTGTCGGCGACGCGACGACGTTGACCGTGGAGCGCCCGGGCGCTGCAATGGGTACGTGGCTCCGGCTCCCGCGCGCGGAACCCGGGGCTCATGGGGCCGGAGGATTGACGCCGTGTTTGTGACGCTGGTGGCATTACCTCCCGAGGTGTCGGAGGAGGTCGAGCGAGGGATTCTCGAGTCCGACGCGGGACGGAACTGCCAGATCTTGCGTGTGCCCCTGGCGGGTACCTTGCCCGAGGCCATCTCCGAAGGACTCATCGTCCTGTGGGACGACGGCGGCCCGCTGTCGGAGCTGTGCACGAGTTGTCAGCGGTTGAATGCCCTGCGCGGCGTACCCCGCACGCACCTGGTCGTGCTCACGGGGCGCGCGCCCGAGGAAGCCGACGCCCTGGCCGCAGCCGGCGCGGATGAGTGCCTGCCCGCGCCCGGGACGCACTGGGGCGTGCGGCTCTCGAGCCTTCGCCGGCGCCAGTCGGCGTTGTCGGATGGAGACGCCACTCCCACGCCGGGCCTCCACGCGGCCTCGGACCGCGCGCAGTTGGAGTCGCAGTGGGTGCTGGCGGATCGGATGGCGTCGATTGGCACGCTCGCCGCGGGCGTCGCGCACGAAATCAACAACCCCCTGTCCTACGTCAGCTCCAATCTCTCATACCTGCGCGAGCTGCTCGCCCAGCCGGAGCTGTCCCACGAACAGCTCATGGAGCTGCGTGAGGTGGTGGCCGAAGCGCAGGAGGGCGCAGGCCGCGTCAGCGCGATTGTCCGCGACCTGCGCACCTTCTCCCGCGCGGATGAAGAGCTGCATGGTCCGGTGGACATGGTGCACGTGGTGGACGGCGCGCTGCGGCTGCTCCGCAACCAGATTGGGTTGGTCGCCCGGCTGACGTGCACGTTGGAGCCGGTGCTGCCCGTTCATGGCAACGAAGCGCGCCTCACCCAGATTGTCGTGAACCTGCTGTTGAACGCGCTCCAGGCGCTGCCGGACCGTGCGCCCGAGGAGAACCGGGTGCGGGTGTCCCTGCGCGCCAGCAGCAGCCGGCACGTGGAGCTGGAGGTCTCCGACAACGGACACGGCATGGCGCCGGACGTGCAACGCCGCATCTTCGACCCGTTCTTCTCCACCCGTCCCGTCGGAGAGGGCACGGGGCTGGGGCTGTCCATCAGCCTTACGCTGGTGCAGGCCATGGGCGGACGCATCGAGGTCTCCAGCGCGCCCGGCTGGGGCAGCACCTTCCGCATCGTCCTGCCCACGCAGGCCGCGGGCTGGACGGATGGCGTGGAGCCGGCGCAGGCCCTGGAGCCGGCGCCCGCTCGCCTTCGCCGGCGTCTGCTGCTCATCGATGACGAGCCCTCCGTGGGCAACTCGGTGAGCCGGCTGGTGCGTGACGTGTATGAGATTCACGTCGTCCAGGACGCGCGCGAAGCCCTGCGCTTGCTCTCCATGGGGGAGCGGTTCGATGCCATCCTGTGCGACGTGATGATGCCGGGCATGAGCGGGCTGGACTTCGTGGTGGAGCTGGAGCGGCTGGCGCCGGACCTCGCGCTGCGCACCGGGCTCATGACGGGGGGCGCCTTCACCGCGCAGGCGCGTGAGTTCGTGGGCCGCCGCACGCGCGGGCTGCTGGAGAAGCCCTTCGAGCGCGAGCGTCTGTGCACCTTCGTGGAGCACCTCTTCCAATGAGCCGGGCGGTGCGGCGGAGTCTGGCGGCGTCGCTGGTGGCGCTGCTGGCCGTGGGCTTGTGGGTGGTGCCGGGGTGGCTGCAGGGCCTGTCGCTGGTGGTGCGCGCGGCGGGCATGCAGGGCCGCATGGAGACGGCGCTCGCGGACTGGCGCACGGTGCCCTTCGACGTGAGCGACTTGCGCGTGCCCACGCGGCACGGGCTGGTGCGCGCCCGGTTGTACCGGCCGGTGACGCAGCGCGGGCGCACGGTGGTGCTGACCTCGGGTGTCCACGCGGATGGCATCGACGAGCCCCGGCTGGTGAAGCTGGCGGAGGACCTGGCCATGGGCGGCCAGCCGGTGCTCACCCCGGAGCCGCCGGACCTGCTGCGCTACGAAATCACGCCGCGCCTGCCGGACATCATCGAAGACGCCGCCGTGTGGGCCGCGTCGCAAGCGGACCTGGCGCCCGACGGCAAGGTGAACCTGTTCGGCATCAGCTTCTCTGGCGGTCTGTCGGTGGTGGCGGCGGGACGGCCTGCCTTGAAGGACCGGGTGGCGGCCACGCTCTCCTTCGGCGGGCATGGGGATTTGCCGCGCGTGCTCACCTTCTTGTGCTCGGGCGAGCTGCCGGATGGAAGTCACCTGGCCCCGCATGACTATGGCGTGGTCATCATCCTGCTCAACGTGGCGGAGAAGCTGGTTCCTCCCGAACAGGTGGAGCCCCTGCGCGCGGGCATCCGGACCTTCCTGCGCGCATCGCATCAAGCCATGGTGGATGGCCGCCTCGCGGCGGAGACGTTCGCCAAGGCGCGTGCCCTCCAGGCGGAGCTGCCGGAGCCAGCGGCCACGTTGATGGGCTACGTGAACACGCGCAACGTGGCGGCGCTGGGCCCACGCTTGCTTCCCTTCGTGAAGACGTTCGCCGCGGACCCGGCGCTGTCACCGGAGCGCTCGCCGCCGCCCTCCGCGCCCGTCTTCCTGCTGCACGGCGCGGGGGACACGGTGATTCCCGCCATGGAGTCCAGCCGGCTGGCCGCGGCCCTGCGCCCCCACACCGAGGTCCACGCGCTGGCCACGCCGCTCATCACCCACGCGGAGATGGATGGGCCGCAGGCGTTGATGGACGTGTGGCGGCTGGTGCGCTTCTGGGCGGACCTGCTCGACGCATGAGGGGCGCCGGCCTCAGCTTCGCGAGGTGATGCTCGCGGCGGTGCGCACGCCGCCCACCGAGGTGGCCAGGGTGCTCTGTCCGGGGAACACCGAGTCCCCCACCAGCCACAGTCCCTCCCGGACGTGGAAGGGGCCCAGGTGTCGGTAGTTCTCCAGTCCCGCGCGCCGGGGCACGCCGCCCACCGCGCCCGCGTCGCGCTGCGTGAAGCGCTGGTACGTGCGTGGGGAGGCTGTCATCGCGTGTGTCTGACCCTCCAGCCACTCCGGCGCGAGCTGTCGCAGCCCCTGGTCCATCCGCGCCTGGATGTGCTCCATGTAGCCGCGCTGTGCCTCCACGGGGAGCGCGGAGAGCGTCGTCAGTGGCACATGGGTGGACACCGTCACGGTGCGATGTCCCGGTGGCGCCCGGCCCGTGTCGGCCTCACCGCTGATGGACATGAACAGGTGATTGCCTTCGATGAACGGCGCGGACGGGTCCTCCACCAGCTCCAGGTGATGCGCCTGTCCATCCGCCCCGTCGGGCGTGCGCACCACCAGGTATCGCATCGCCGCGCCCCAGCCGGACTCGACGCGCCGGGACAGCCTGTCCAAGCGGGGCATCGTCTCCAGGGGAACGTCCAGCAGCCGGCTCAAGCTTCGCGGCAGCACGTTGGCCACCACGTGGCGTGTCCGCAGCTCGCCTCGACGCGCGCTCACGCTCCATCCTCCGGCGACCGGCGTCACGGCCTTCACCCGGTTGGCCAGCAGGACGGTGCCTCCCTGGGCCTCCACCGCGCCCGCCAGGGCCCGCGCGAGCTGACCGATGCCGCCCCGGACATGGCCCGTGCCGCGCCAGTAGTAGTCCATGGCGGCCAGGGCGAAGGGGGCCTCCGCTTCGGCCGCGCTGCACTGGACGGTAATCTGGCAGAGCGCGTCCAGGTACGTGCGCAGCGGTGCGAACGTCGTCAGCCCCAGGTGCTCCAGCACCGCGCCCAGGGGGCGTCCCAGCCATCGCAGCAGTGGGGGATATTGGAGCGCCCGGCCCGCGTGGCGCAGCAGGGCACGCAGGTCCAGCGGGGGCAGCAGCGTCGGGTCGTCGAAGAGGGGCCACAGGGCGCCGGCCACCTGGGCCTGGAGCGCGAAGAGACGCCGCACCGCGGGCGCGGGGGCATCGGGCAGGGCGCACAGGGTTTCGATGAAGCGCTCGCGGTTCCGATACACGGGAAGTCGCGCGGTGGAGGTCCGCAGCTCCACCACGGGGTCCAACCCGTCCACCGTGATGGGCAGGGCGAGCTCCCGAATCCACCGGCCGAAGAGCTGGTGTGGCTCGAAGCCCGAGAAGAGCGTGGCGCCTGATTCGAAGGCATGGCCGCCTCGCTGGAAGGTGCTGGCGCAGCCGCCGGGGTAGTTCAGTGACTCGCAGAGCGCCACGCGCGCGCCTCGCCGCGTCAACTCCAGCGCGGTGGCCAGTCCGCCAAAGCCCGCGCCCACCACCACCGCGTCGTACCAGGTGCTTGGCATCGTCCCTGCCCCGAAACCCGGGGCGGCTTGGAGGACGGCCGGGAAGACCGTGCCCTCGCCGCCTGGCGCCGCGGTCCGGGCGGGGCGCGGCGCTTGGGTCCTAACGAAGGCGCACCAGCCCCGCGAGCCCTTTCAAGCCACTTCCGGAGTGCTTGCCTGGCGGTGGACATCTCCCAGCCGAAGGGGCTCGGGACATGTCGATGTGTTTCGAGGCTCCGGATGGAGGAGCTCCCGGGCATAGACTGGTGGCCGTTGTCCTCGCATCCTTCGAAGGGGCCCTCGCGCGTGCGCCAATTCTTCATTGTCCTCGGCTGTTCCTTCGTCCTCGGGTGCGCGTCCACGCCGAAGCCCGTCCCAGCAGCGCCTCCCGATGCCGCCGAGACGTCCCAGGCGGAGCACGAGACACCGGGGTACCTCTCGCCCTCCGAAATCGTGAAGGTGCTGGAGGATTCCAAGGTCGCCTATCGGGTCGAAGGCAAGGACTCACCCCCGGGCGGGTGGGGCGACCAGCTGTGGCCTCAGCGCGTGGCCCTGATTGACGTCCCCCAGGTGGAGGTGGAGGACGGCCGCCGTACCATCCGCGAGTGGCCCACGCCTGCCGGGCTGAAAGCCCTGCTCGATGAGGCCGAACCCCACTTCCAGGCGAAGCGCTACGACGAGGCCGCGAAGCTGTACGCCCAGGCCACGGACCTGTGTCCCGAGTGCTACGTGGCGTGGGTCTTCCGGGGCGACGCGGACTACTTCGCCGGAGACGCGGCCACCGCGCTGGAGCACTACGGCCGCGCCACCACCCTCAACCCCTATGACCACCGTGCCTGGTTCTTCCAGGGCAATGCCCTGGCGAAGCTGGGGCGCTTCGAGGAGGCGCTGGATGCCTGGGCGCAGTGCCTGGCGCTGAGCCCGCGCTACCCCGTCATCCGCCAGTTCTTCCGCACCAACGCGCACCTGGGGTTGGTCATCCGCGGTGACACCATTGTTCCGCGCGGGTACGCCGAGCGCGCCGCGGAGGGCGTCTCCATCCAGTTCGACCCCAACCACGACCCGGCCTGGCTGGCGTTCGCCAACTGCAAGGCCCTGTGGCTGGGCGAGCCGTCACACCGGGCGAAGATGACGGGCTCCACCGAGGAGCAGTTCACCTCCGTGGAGGAGATGGAGTGCCTGGCCTCGGCGCTGGCGGTCCATGAGAGCCAGAAGGCGGAGGGCAAGACGGATGCCTCGGACCCCACGCTGGACCGGCTCTTCGCCATCGCCCAGGAGGGGCTGCTGCTGGAAGCGGTGTTGTTCGAGGTGGGCGCGCGCGTCCACCCTCAAATCGCGCTCACCCTGGATGATGAGCTCCGCCGGCGCCTCAAGAAGTACGTCCTGACGCACGTCCTGGTGCCGGCGGGAGGCCACGGGGGCTGAGTCGCCCTAGCGGGGCAGCTTGAGCCGCAGCGTGAACACGTAGGACACGCTCACCGTCCGGCCCTGGTACTGCACTGGGGTGTAGCGGCGGGCGTGGAGCGCATCGAGCACGGACTCGTTCATGTGCGGCAGGCCCTTGATGATGCGGCAGTCCGTCACGTCGCCGCGCACCGTGATGACACACTTGGCAATCATGGTGCCCTCCACTCGGGCGGCGAGCGCCTGGTGCGTGTATTCGATGCCAGGGCTTCCCATCAGCCTGGGCGGCGTCATGCCCGAGCCGAACGGCATGATGTCGGTGCCCGTTCCCTCCTGCCCAGGGCCCAGGCCGGGCACGTACTGCACGCCAACCACGTTGCTGTCCTCGTAGCCCTCCGGATGCCCACCCGGCACGCCATCCCCCGGGTCCGCCAGCTCGTCCGTCGAGGTGCTGGTGTCGATGCTCGCCACCGCTTCCACCGGCTTGGGCGGCGCATCCACCACCGGCGGCGGCACGCGCGCGGGCACTCGGTCCCGGTTGCGCGGGCGAGGGCGTGGCGCGGTGGCTGCCTTCGGCTGCGCGGGGGCGGGGGAGCCCTTCGCCACGCGCGGGGGCTGCGCCACGCGGAGCACCAGCTCCTTCGGCTCCGGCGGCTCGCTCGGACTCGGCGGCCTCGCGGAGATGAAGAGCACCGCCCCGAACAGGGCCGCATGCAGGGCGATGGACATCCACACGCCCGTGCCAAGACGTCCAGCCCGCTGCCGCTCGATGACCGAATTGAACATTCCGGATGGCCTCCCTCAGCGTCAGGCGCTCCCGGTGACGGCCGTGCAAGACGGACGGCACCGACGGGGACGGGTGGCTGCGGAGCGCCCTGTCCACGCAAGAGTCAACCTACGGAGTCGGCGTCTTCGAATGGCGGTGGGTCGGCCATCGCTTCGTCACGGTTGTGTCATGACGAAGCGACCTCCATGCGGTAGCCCACGCCCCGGATGGTGTGGATGGAGAATCCAGAGGTGCTCGTCCACCCCAGCTTCTTCTTCAGGCTGGAGACGAAGTTGTCCACCGTACGCGGGTCCACCACCACGTCGCGGCCCCAGACGGCGTCCAGGATTTCGCCTCGGGGCAGGGCCCGGTCCTGGTGCCGCAGCAGGAAGGCCAGCAGGTCGAACTCCGTGCGCGTCAGCTCCACCACCGAACCGTCCGCGCGCGACACCTGCCGCCGGCCCAAGTCCAGGGTGAAGCCGCTGAAGCCCATCTGCTCCGGCGGCGCCGTGCCGGAGCGGCGCACCAGGGCGCGTACCCGGGCCAGCAGCTCCCGCAGCCGGTAGGGCTTGGTGAGGTAGTCCTGCGCGCCCACCTCGAAGCCCCGGAGGATGTCGTCCTCCAGTGAGCGCGCGGTGAGCATCAGCACCATGCTCTTGTTGCCCTGTGTCCGCAGCCGGCGGCAGAAGCTGTAGCCGTCCTCGCCGGGCAGCATGACGTCCAGGATGAGCAGGTCGAACGCACGCTCTTGCAGCAGCCGCTCCGCGTCGCGGGTGCTGGGGGCCTCGGCGACGAGGTAGCCCTCGTCCAGCAGGTTGTCCCGGAGGCCGACGCGCAGGTGGGCGTCGTCCTCGACGATGAGGATGGCGGGACGGAGGGGAGGGGTGGATGTGGCGGTGTTCATCGAGCCGGCTCGTTGAATATCAGCGCGAAGGTGGTGCCGTCGGGTCCCGAGGAGGCCACCTGGATATCGCCCCGGTGCAGCTTCATGATTTTGCGACACAGGGCAAGGCCCAGCCCGCTGCCATGGACCTCCGGTCCGGGCACCGTCAGCCGGTAGAAGTCCAGGAAGGCGTTCTCCCATTCGGACTCGGGGATGCCGATGCCGTTGTCCTGGAAGAGCACCGTGCAGCCGTAGCCGGGAATCATCTGCGCGCGGATGGAGATTTCGACGGGGCTTCTCCGGTTGTAGGCGCACGCGTTGCGGCCCAGGTTGGAGAACAACATCCGCAGCAGGCCCGGGTCCGCTTCCAGCTCCACGCCTTCCAGGTCCGAGGTGATGTGGACGGGGACGTTGGTCGCGTTGGTCAGGTCGTCTCGCAACGGGTGGATGAGCTCCTCCAACCGCACGCGCGAGGTCCGCAGCGTCCAGCGGCCCTTGTCGATGCGGTTGAACGACAGGATGTTCTCCACCAGGAAGTGCAGCCCGTCCGCGGCCTGGACGATGCGCGCCGGGTAGTCGCGCACCTCCGGCGCCTGCGCCAGCTTGCGCTCCAGCGTCTCGCCCAGCAGGCGGATGGAGGCCAGGGGCGTGCGCAGCTCGTGGGAGACGGTGGCCACGAAGTCGCTCTTGAGCTCCAGGAAGCGGTACTTGCGCTGCTGGGCCACCACCGCGAGCGCGACGATGGCCACCGCGAGCCCGCCGCACACTGCCACCAGCAGCGTCTTCAGACCGTAGCGCGCGTCGATGTCCGCCTCCTGCCGCGCCCACTGAGGCATGTCCACCGCCAGCTTCAGCGTGCTCAGGGGGAGGACGGCGCCGCCCACGCGTAACCGCAGGCGCCCCGTCGCGTCGAAGAGTCCGCGCGCCTGCATGTCCTGGGTGATGGGCTGGAGCATCGCCGCCACGTCCACCGCGATGCCGTACACCGCCTCGCCGCGCAGCGCCACGTACCAGGACTCGCCCAGGAGGGTGGGCTCGTAGAGCTCCTCGGGAATCACCAGCATGCCCGCGCCCGCCTCACCCGCCCGGGCCAGGAAGTCGCCCGTGGGCTCGTCCAGCGCGGCGCTCACCCGGACGATGCGCGCATGGAGGAAGTCGAAGTCCGCCTGTGTGAAGCGTGAACGCTCGCGCAGCACGTCCCGTTGCAGCCCTGACGCCCGGGCGAAGCCGCCCAGGTCCTCCGGGAGGCCCTCTCGCAGCAGGGCCCGCACCAGCGGCGTGGTGGTGGGGCCTCGCTGGAGCCGCTCCACCACCAGCAGCAGGAAGGGCAGCTCCTGCTCGGGTGTCAGCCGGTTCGCCGCGTGGTAGCGCAGCAGCTCCTCCACGCGGGTGGCCGCGCCCCGCGCGTCCTGGGCCGCCAGCGCGGCCTCCACCGCGCGCAGCCGCGTGAGGCGGGGTTCCCATTCCCCCGCGGGGGCGCCGTCCTTCAGCCTCGCGCCCAACCGGGCATGCACGTCCCGCGCGGGCGTTCCGGTGCCCGGCATGGGGATGGTGAGGCGCGGCAGGAACTGGTAGCCGCGGAAGTTGATGTAGTAGCCCTCGCCAGGCTCGAGTGGGTCTCCCACGGCGGCGTGGAGGGTGGGGATGCTCTCATCGAGCTTCTTCGCCAGGTTCTGCCGCAGGGCCTCTTCGGCCGCGTGGGCCAGCGCGTCCCGGCGCGAGCGCAGCTGCGCGTGGGCGTCATCACGCTCCTGGCTGAAGATGCGCTGGAGGCTGACCAGCCCCCAGCCAAGGGCCAGGAGGCCACAACCCAGGGCGACGAGCGTAGGAAGGAGCCGGCGCAGCATGTGGAGCCGCCGCTGACTATCGCACAGCCGCCTTCCCCCAGAGGCTTTTCACTTCAGCCTCCTGGCCGGGGCGAGTGTCCTGGGCCGGTGAGCGGGCGGACTTCGGGTCCACGTCCGGACAGCCCCCGTGCCGCGCGGCTGGCGTGGGACGTCCCCACCGGGGAGGTTGGGGATGGAGGTTCACGCATGCGCGTCGTGTTTCCCTTGTCACGGCCCTGGCCGGGGGGGCCGGTGGTGCTCTGGGGTGGAGCGCTTCCGGCGGGCAGTCTGAAGTACCTGACGTTCTCCCATCACCTCCAGTCCGCGCCCGCGGAGACGAAGGGCCTGGTGGAGCTATCCGGCGCGTCGTCGGCGCTGGCGCTGGATGCGCTGGGCCGCGAGCGCGGGCTGCCGGTGGTGGCCCTCACGGACACGATGGGCACCGCGTACCTGCGCGCCAACGGCTTCGGTGGGGAGGTGCGCACCGTGCACGGCTTCACGCAGGCCTGGGAGCTGGCGCTGGACTACGAGCGCCAGGGCTGGTTCTGGCCCCGGCAACTCGCCAATGGGGCGCTGGTGGAGAGCGTGGAGTCGTGGACCACGCGGCTGCTCGACATCGTCCGGGACGTGTATCCCGCCGTGCGCTGCGTGGTGTGTGGCTTCGGCACGGGGGCCACCGTCGCGGGGCTGTACCGGCCCTTCTCCGCCGCGGGCTATGAGGTGGTGGGCTTGCAACCTGCGTCCGGCAGGACGATGCCCGGATGGCGGCGCTGGGCGGAGCAGAGCCTGGGCTCCAAGGACCTCTTCTACCCGTACCGCGAGGATGTGCCCCTGGAGACGGCGGATGCGAAGGCGGTGGACGCGCTCGCCGCGCTGCTGGCCTGGGCACGCTCGGAGCGTCGTCCGGAGGAGGTGCTCGTCATCTCCCACAACGCGAGGCCCCCGTTCGAATGACGGGGGCCTCCGTCACGGCACTTCAGCGGCCGCGGCCCTGGCCACCGCGCTGACCGCCCGGGGGGCCACCCACGGTCCGGTCCTCGCGGCGCAGCGACTGGTACTGGGAGCGCTGGCCCTCGTCGAGGATGGCGTTCATCTCCTGGTCGGTCTGCTGGCTCTCCGTGCGCAGCGCCTGGCGCATGTCTCGCATGGTCTTCGTTCCGGCGCGGACCTCTTCCATGAGCGCCTGGCGCTTGGTGGACTCCGCCTCCATCCGGCGCGTCAGCGTCTGCTCCTGGGTGTAGTTCAGCCGAGCGTCGGTGATGAACTTGCGCACGCGCTCCTTCTGCTGCGCCTGCTGCTGAACCTGTGCCTGCTGCCACTGCTGCTGCCGCTCGGCGCGCTGCTCATTGCGCATCTCGTCCTGGACGTTGCGCACCGCGTCCTTGAGGTAGTCGCGGCCGCCCTCGGAGTTCAGCGCTTCGCCGGCGACCATGCCGCGCACCTCGGCGCGCAGTTGCTCCACCTCCGCTGCGAGCGCCGCGGGCGGCGGAGAGGCCACCACCTTCCCATCCGCCGTCAACGTGGGGCGCCGCTCCACCTCCATCAGCCGCCGGGACAGGCTGATGGACGTGTCCTCCAGGGCTTTTACCCGGCGCTCCAGGTTGATGACGTCCGCGGCGACGCTGGTGGGCTGCTCGGGCGGAGGGGACGGGGGCGGAGCCTGCACCGTCTCACGTGGACTCCAGAGGGCCACCACGAGCGCCGTGGCGGCAAGGAAGAGGGCGGCGATGCTGGCGAGCTTGTTCACGTCTACTCCGACGGAAGCTGGAACGACTTATTCCATATCAGGTGCTGTCCAGCCCCGTCCGCCCACCTGCCGGGAGGGAAATCGCCCCGGAGAGGCCTCGATGGGCCGCCCGGATGCCCGCTCCCCGTCCGCCCCCGGCGCGAGGCCTACTCCGCGCGCAGGGACACCGACGGCGGGACACGGCTGGCCCGCAGCGCAGGCAGCCAGCAGGCGACCAGGGAGATGACCGACAGCGCCACGGCCACGCCCAGGAAGATGTCCGGAGCGAAGGGCTCCACGCCATAGAGGGTCGCCGCCATGAGGCGGGTGCAGCCGAAGGCCGCGATGAGCCCCACGCCCACGCCCGCCGCGGTCAGCCGCAGGCCCTGGCCGAGCACCAGCCCCAGCACCTGCTGGGGATGGGCCCCCAGCGCCATCCGGATGCCCAACTCCCGCGTCCGTTGGCTCACCGAATACGCCAGCACGCCGTAGACGCCGACACCGGCTAGGAGGACGGCGAGCACGGCGAAGGCCGCCAGCAGCCGTGTCGTGGCCCTGGGGCGGAGCAGGATTTTCTCCACGCGCTCGGTGAAGGGCAGCAAGTCGTAGATGGGCTGTTCGGCGTCCACCGCCTTGACTTCCTCGCGCAGCGCGGCCAGCGCCGATGCAGACGGGCCTTGGGTGCGCACCAGCATCGTCATGGCCCGCAGGGGAAATTGCGCGAAGGGCACGTAGCTCTCCGGTTCCGCGGGCTCCGTGAGCGTCTGGTGACGGACGTCCTCCACCACGCCGACGATTTCCCGGAAGGGCTGCTCTTCAGACCAGCTCAGCTGCACCCGCCGGCCAAGGGCCTCCCCGCCACCGAGGAACTTCCGGACGAAGGCCTCGTTGACGATGATGATGGGCGCGCTCTTCTCCGTGTCCTGGGGCCCGAAGTCGCGGCCCTGTCGCACGCCAATGCGCATCGCGGAGAAGTAGCCGGGCGAGGCCACCCGGTACTCGGTGTAGTACCGCTCGCTGGGCGAGGCCGAGCCACCTTCCAGGAAGAAGTCCCCGCCGGAGCCCGAGCCCCCCAGCGGCGCGTCGTTGATGAAGCCCACCGCCTCCACCCCGGGTCGTGCCATCAGCCGCTCCGCGACGCCTTCGAAGAAGGCCCGCTTGCGCGCGTCCTCCTGGTACGCGTCGGGGGCGAGCGTCAGCTGCGCGGCGACGACCCCCTCCGCGTCGAAGCCAGGGTCCACCGCCTGGATGTTCTGCAGCGAGCGCACGATGAGACCCGTGCCCACCATCAGCACCAGCGCGAGCGCGAGCTGCACCATGACGAGCGCGCTGCGCAGCGGATGCCCGGAGCGCGCGCCCACGGCGCTGCCGGATTGCCGCAGCAGGGGCAGCACGTTCATCCCCGACGCATGCATCGCGGGCGCCAGGCCGAAGAGCAGGCCGGTGCCCACCGACAGCAGCACGCTGAAGCCCAGGACGGTGCCGTTGAGCTCCAGCGGCGCCACGCGCAGCATGCTGGCGGGCAGCAGGGTGCGCACCAGCTCCATGCCCCACAGCATCAGCAAGAGCCCCAGCACGCCGCCGAAGAGGGACAGCAGCACGCTCTCCACCAGGGACTGCTGGAGCCGCCGTCCCTGGCTGGCGCCCAGCGCCGCCCGGATGGCGCCATCCCGCTGCCGGGACAACGTGCGCACCAGCATGAGGTTGGCCACGTTGGCGCACGCGATGAGCAGCACGAAGCCCACCGCCACCCACAGCATCCACAGCACATCCCGCGTGTTCGTCGTGAGGTGGTCCTGCCAGCCCGTCACCCGCACGGTGTGGCGCTTCTGCCCTGGCTCGGGGTGGCCAATGCCCTGCGCCGCGCGCTCCAGGTCCGCTCGGGCCGCCTCCAGTGAGACGCCCGGTGCCAGCCGCCCCAGCACCGACTGGTAGTGGTTGCCATGCCGCTGCGGGTCCTGCCACTCGGGGACCCACACATCCGTGTCCTCGGCGAACTCGGGGAACGAGAAGTCCTCCGGCAGCACGCCCACCACCGCGTGGCTCCGGCCGTTGAGCACCAGCGTCTGGCCCACCACGTCGGGGACGCCGCCGAGCGCCCGCTGCCAGTAGCCATGGCTCACCAACACCACGGAGGTGTCACCTCCGGGCGGCGCGTCCTCTTCACGGAGGTCGCGCCCCTGCGCGGGTTGCACCCCCAGCACGGAGAAGAAGTTGGGGGTGATGCGCGCCGCCCGCACCCGCTCGGGCTCGTCCGTTCCCGTCCGGTTGAGGCTGGTGCGTCCGAATCCCGCGAGCTGGCTGAAGCCCTTCGAATGCTCCCGCCAGCCGAGCAGCTCCGGTGCCGCCACCGAGGCGTGGCTCACCGACTCCTGCACGCACCAGATACGGACCAGGGATTCGGGGAGGGGAAAGGGCAGGGGCCGCAGCAGCATCGCGTGGATGGCGCTGAACAGGACGGCGTTCGCCCCGATGACCAGCGCCAGCGTGAGGCCCGCGGCCAGCGTGAAGCCGGGGGTTCGTGTCAGGGTGCGTATCGCGTAGCGGAGGTCTTGGAGGAGCGAATCCATGGCTGCGGCCATGAGCGAAGGACATGCCAACCGCCTCGCGGGCGCAACCACTGGGCATGTGGAGGGTGGCCTCCCCGGAGCACGCCCTGGGAGTGCGCGGATGCGGGAAGGCCTGTCCCGGAAACGGACAGGCCCGCGACGGGACGCCCGCTCACCGGCGCGTCAGTGGACGTCCCACCGGGCGGCGATTTCCTCGCACGCCAGCCGGACGTCGTTCATCCGGCGCTGCTGGGCCTTGGGCGCCTGGAAGAGCCGGCCCGCGAAGACGTCGAACACGCCCACCAGCCGCGGGTCCACCGGGCCGCGCTGCTCCAGCCGCTCCTCGGCGTAACGCTGGAGCACCGTGGCGATGTATTGCCCGGAGCGCTCGTCCAGCGGCGTGTGCTTGGAGAAGTAGAGCTTCAGCAGTCCGGAGCGCATCAGCCCCTGGGCATCCACACTGCGCAGCAGCACGTCCGGGCGCACGCTGATGTCCACGCCCGCTAGCGCCAGCGGCGGCAGGTCCGCGTCCACGGGGCTGGCAATCGCGCGGGTGGCCAGACCCCCCGCGGACACCAGGCAACGCTGGAGCGCCTCCGCGCACAGGGCCAGCCGGTGCGCGTCGTAGTCGGATTCCGGCTGGGCGTTGAGGAGCCGCCGCTGGTGGTAGCGGAGGATGACCTCGTCCCGGCCTTCGCACAGGAACTCGATGATGGCCTGGGCGGCGGCGGGGTAGCGCAGGTACTGCGGGTCCACCGGGTGCTTCTGGCCCTGGATGATGCGCTTTCGCAGTGACGGCGTCGCGGTGAGGTACTGGCCCAGCTTGTTGACGGAAACGCGCGGACTCTCACGGGTGACGGTCATGGTTCGGCCTTCCTTTCCGGCTTCGGGAATGAAGGCAGACTACCGGAAGGGTCTGACATTCCCGGGGCGGCCAGACGGGCCGGCCGCCCCATTGAAATCAAACCCGTGGGGTAGGCCATGTCAGGCCCGTCGTGGTGGGCCCCGGTTGGACATGGAGGCGATGACGGCCATCAGCTCCACCGGTTCAATGGGCTTGGGCACGTGGGTGGTGAAGCCCGCGAGCAGCGCGCGCGTCCGGTCCTCCATGCGGGTGTAGGCCGTGAGGGCCACCGCGGGGATGCCGCCGCCCTGTTCCTCGGGCAGGGCCCGGACGCGGGCAATGAAGCGGTACCCGTCCTCCTCGGGCATGCCGACGTCGGAGACGAGCACATCGAACGATGCCTTGCGGAGCTCGGCCAGCGCGTCCTCCGAAGAACTGGCCGTGGTGACGATGCCGCCACACGTCTCGATGATGCTGCGAAGCAGCTCGCGCGTGTCCTCCTCGTCGTCCACCACGAGCACCTGAAGGCTCGCGAGCTGGGGCGGGCAGGGGATGTCCTGCTCCTGCAACGGGCCGCGGAGGGTGGGAGGCACCAGCATCTCCCGCCTCAGCGCCACGGCCTGCGGCAGGCTGACGATGAAGGTGGCCCCCCGGCCCTCGCCCTCGCTGGTGGCCATCACGGTGCCGCCGTGCAGCTCCACCAGGTGCCGGACGATGGCCAGTCCCAGCCCGAGCCCCCCGGCCTTGCGCGTGGTGCTGCCGTCGGCCTGTCGGAAGCGCTCGAACACGTGCGGCAGGAACTGCGGGGAGATGCCCTGGCCCGTGTCGGCCACCGTGATTTCCACCGAGGAGTTGCGCCGCTCCACCAGTACCTGGACGCGGCCTCCCTTGGGGGTGAATTTCACGGCGTTGGACAGCAGGTTCCACACCACCTGCTGCAGGCGGCTCGTGTCGCCCATGATGGTGCCGCCCGAGTCGAGCGCGGCCTGGATGCGGATGCCCTTCGCCTCGGCGGCGGGCCGCAGTGACTCGAGCGCGGCCTCCACGACGTGGCTCACGTCGACGGACGACACCTCCAGCTTCAGCTTGCCCGTCATGATGCGGCTCACGTCGAGCAGGTCCTCGACGAGCTGCCCCTGGGCGCGGGCATTGCGCTCCACGGTGGCCAGCGCCCGCTCCCGCTTCTCCGGCGGCAGCGTGCCGGTCCGCAGCATCTGCACCCAGCCGAGCACCGCCGTGAGCGGCGTGCGCAGCTCGTGGGAGACGGTGGCGAGGAACTCGTCCTTGAGCCGGTTGGCCTCCTCCGCCTCCTCGCGCGCCACGCGCTCCCGGGCGAGCAACCGCTCCCGCTCCGCTTCCAGTCGCTTCTGTGCGCGGATGTCGCGGCTGACGGTGGCGATGCCCATCTGCCGCTGGGTGTCGTGCTCCACCAGGGCGAAGGTGTGGTACTGCGCCGCGATGGGCTCGCCCGTCGGGAAGTGCCGGAAGCGGAACTCTCCCTCCCACCGGCCGCCCTGGAGGATGGCGGGCGCGATGTGTTCGTCGACGTAGGTCTGGTCTTCGGCCAGGAAGAAGTCCCGCAGGTGGTACCGGGTGATGTCTTCATCGCGCCCCAGGCCCAGCAGGCGCCGCCCCGCATCGTTCACCCACACCGCCCGGCCGGATGGGTCTCCCACGCCGATGAAGTCGGGGGATTGCTCGACGATGGTGGCCAGCCGCTCGCGTTCCCGTTCAGCGCTCCGTCGCTCCGTCACGTCCTGCAGCGCACCGACGACGCGCTCAGGCTTCCCCCGGGCGTCGAAGTGCGTCTTCACCATGGCCAGCAGGAAGCGCTGCACGCCATCCCAGCCCTGCACGCGGCACTCCAGGCGAATCGCCCCCGCACCCGGGCGCAGCGCCTGTTCGATGGTGCGCCGGGCGCGGTCCAGGTCGTCGGGATGGAGCCGGGCCGCGGCTTCCGCCAGCGTCGGAGACTTGCCGGGGGGAAGGCCCAGGTGCTGCAGGGCCCGCTCGTCCCACGACAGCACGCCGCGCTCATACTGCAATTCCACGACGCCCAGCTGACCGGCGGCCAGGGCCATCCGCAGGCGTTCCTCGCTGGCCCGGAGCGCCGCCTCCGCCTGGGCCCGCCGGGCCACCTCTGCCTCCGCATGGGCTCGGGCCTGCTGGGCGTGTGCGTAAGCCTCGCGCTCGGCGCGCTTCTCCTGCTCCACGGCCAGGTGGGTGGCCAGCTCGCGCGCCAGGTCCTCGAAGAACTGGCGATAGGTGTCGTCGAAGCGCAGCCGGGGGCTGATGCCCAGGACGACCACACCCCGGAGGCTGTCCGTGCTGGTGCGGCGCAGGGGCAGCACCAGCGCCTTCTCCGTCGGCTCGGGCCAGGGGCCGAACTGGCGGGCTCCCAGGATGGACGGCACCGACTCCAGGAGGACCGGGACGTTCGCCGCCACGGCCTGCTTCGTGGCCTCCGTGATGCGTCCCAGGTCCATGACGGCGTGCTGCGCCAGCCCGTCGAGCCCCGTGGACTCCGTCAGCTCCAGCCGCTGTTCGCCCTCGTCCCAGTGGTAGATGAGCGCGAAGGGGATGTCCTGGGGGTTGTCCGCCAGGGCCCGGATGGCATCCGTGGTGGCGCGCTCGGAAGGCCCGTTCACCCGGGGCGCCAGCGCGCGAATCGTGGCCAGCCGGCGTTCGCTGAGCACGACGTCGGTGACCTCGAAGACGACCTGGAGGATGCCCGCGATGGTGCCCGCGTCGTCCCGCAGCGGACTGAAGTCGAAGGTGAAGTAGGCCTCTTCATTGAACCCGTAACGGGTGAGCATGAAGAAGGTCTTCGCCACCTGCGTCACTTCGCCCGTCGCCAGGAGCTTGCGCATCCAGGGCGAGATGACGGGATAGGTGTCGGGCCAGCACTCGCGGTAGGTGGCGCCCAGGTAACGGGGATGGCGCGGGCCCATGATGACCGCGTAGCCGTCGTTGTAGACCTGGATGAGCTCGTGCCCCCAGAAGATGATGGCCGGTGCCGGCATCTCCAGAATCATGGCGACGAAGGCCTTCAGCGGGCGGGACCACGATTCGTAGGGGCCCAGTTGGGTGCGGCTCCAATCGTGCGAGCGCAGCAGTTCGCCCAGTTCGCCACCAGGGACAGGGAGTTCAGTCTGGGAAGTGAGTTGTTTCACGCGGTCGGTGAGATGCAGGGCGGGTGCGTTATCTAGCTATGCAGCCTGCCGCGTCCTGGCCGTATGCGTCCGGCCGAATCGCGACGAAGCGGGGAGGCAGGCGCTTGAACCACGCCCAGCGTCGTGCCGTGAACAGCCCTCCGCCGCCCGGGCGCCATCCGTCCCCAGGGCAAGTTGATGGTGGATTCACGACGCAAGGCACTGTGCAATGCCCTGACAGTCTCTGGCTGGACTTTGTACTTTTTATGCAGGGGAGCCATTCCTACGTTCGCGGGTGGAGGCGCTCTCGACAACGGGGCGCTTCGGCGACTCGCGCGGGCCGTGAAGGTCCGCGCCACAGCAACGCACGGAGGCGGCGTCATGGCGGATACGGCAGAGAACCCTCTTGGGCTGAATGGCTTCGAGTTCGTGGAGTTCACCAGCCCCCAGCCAGAGGTGATGGAGCGCCTCTTCGAGCGGCTGGGGTTCACCGCGTACTCCAAGCACCCGTCCAAGGAACTGGTCCGCTACAAGCAGGGCGGCATCAACCTGCTCATCAACCGCGAGTCCGCAGGACAGGCCGCTGAGTTCCGCGCGGAGCACGGTCCGTCCGCCAGCGGCATGGCCTTCCGCGTGGCGAACGCGCGCAGCGCCTACGAGATGGCCCTGGAGCGTGGCGCCAAGGCGGCGGACCCGGAGCGGGGCTCGCTGGGCGAGGGCTCCTATGTCCTGGAGGGCATCGGTGGCAGCCTGCTGTATCTGGTGGACCGCCACGGGGCGATGGGGTCGCTCTATGACACCTGGCAGGAGATTCCGGGCGCCGAGGAGGCCGAGGCGAAGAACAGCGTGGGCCTGGAGACGCTGGACCACCTGACCCACAACGTGCGCCGCGGGCAGATGCGCACCTGGTCGTCCTTCTACAACCGCATCTTCGGCTTCACCGAGCAGAAGTACTTCGACATCAAGGGCCAGGCCACGGGCCTGTTCAGCCAGGCGATGATCGCTCCGGACAAGGCCATCCGGATTCCGCTCAACGAGAGCCAGGACGACAAGTCGCAGATTGAAGAGTTCATCCGCCAGTACAAGGGCGAGGGCATCCAGCACCTGGCGCTCACCACGCCGGACATCTACGACACCGTGGAGCGGCTGCGCGCGCGCGGCGTGGCGCTGCAGGACACGCTGGAAACCTACTACGACCTGGTCGACAAGCGCGTCCCCAACCACGGCGAGGACCTGACGCGGATGCGCAAGAACCGCATCCTCATCGACGGCAGCGAGGACGAGGGCCTGCTGCTGCAGATCTTCACCGAGAACCTCTTCGGGCCCATCTTCTTCGAAATCATCCAGCGCAAGGGCAACGAGGGCTTCGGGAACGGCAACTTCCAGGCGCTCTTCGAGTCCATTGAGCTGGACCAGATTCGCCGCGGCGTCATCAAGGTCGACTAGTCCGCGCGCCGCGCTTGCGAGGAGAATCCGGTGACTACCCAGCCTTCCTCCGTGGTGTCGCCGGGGAGCGTCCTCAAGACGGCTCCCGGCGCCTATCTGTCTGGCTTCGGCAACGAGTTCGCCACCGAGGCGGTGCCCGGCGCACTGCCCGAGGGACAGAACTCACCCCAGCGGGCGCCCTTCGGCCTCTATGCCGAGCAGCTGTCGGGCTCGGCCTTCACGGCCCCGCGCCGGGAGAACCGGCGCTCCTGGCTGTACCGCCTCCGGCCCAGCGCCAACCACCCTGCGTTCCAGCCGCTGGCGCAGGGGCTCTTGCGCAGCGGGCCCTTCGACGAGGTGCCCGCCTCGCCCAACCGCCTGCGTTGGAGTCCCCAGCCCCCGCCGGCCCAGCCCACTGATTTCGTGGACGGGCTCGTCACCTACGCGGGCAACGGGGACGCGGCGTCGGGCGCGGGCATCAGCATCCACCTGTACGCGGCCAACCGCTCCATGGTGGACCGGGTGTTCTTCGACGCGGACGGCGAGTTGCTCATCGTCCCGCAGGCGGGGCGGCTGCGGCTGGTGACTGAGCTGGGCGTGCTGGACGTGGCGCCGGGCGAAATCGCGCTGGTGCCGCGCGGGGTTCGCTTCCGCGCGGAGCTGCCGGAGGGCCAGGCCGCCGGCTACGTCTGTGAGAACCACGGTGCGTTCTTCCGCCTGCCGGACCTGGGGCCCATTGGGGCCAATGGACTGGCCAACCCGCGCGACTTCCTGACGCCGGTGGCGGCCTTCGAGGACGTGGACCGGCCCACGGAGGTGGTGCAGAAGTTCCAGGGGCGGCTGTGGTCGGCCCGGTATGCGTACTCTCCGCTGGACGTGGTGGCGTGGCACGGGAACCTGGCGCCGTACAAGTACGACCTGGCCCGCTTCAACACCATCAACACGGTGAGCTTCGACCATCCGGATCCGTCCATCTTCACGGTCCTCACGTCGCCCAGCGAGGTGCCGGGCACGGCCAACTGCGACTTCGTCATCTTCCCGCCTCGGTGGATGGTGGCCGAGCACACCTTCCGGCCGCCCTGGTTCCACCGCAACGTGATGAGCGAGTTCATGGGGCTGGTGCACGGCGTCTACGACGCGAAGGCGGGCGGCTTCGCGCCGGGCGGCGGCTCTTTGCACAACTGCATGAGCGGCCATGGCCCGGACCGGACCAGCTACGAGCAGGCCGTCCAGGCGGACCTGCAGCCTCACAAAATCAAGGACACGCTGGCCTTCATGTTCGAGTCGCGCTGGGTCATCCGTCCCACGCGCTTCGCCATGGAGTCACCGGCGCTTCAGCAGGACTACGACGCGTGCTGGGCGGGCTTCCAGAAGGCGAAGTTGCCTTGAGGGCCGCGTGAGCACGGGAGGGGAGACGGCGGGGCGCAAGCGCGTCTGGTCGACGCCGGCCAACGTGAAGCTGCTCCCGGTGAGCGCCCTGGAGGACCCCGGGGCGCGCAACCTCGTCCTCCAGATTGGGGACGCCTTCTTCCACGGCTTCCTGGTGCGCAAGGGTGACGCGGTCCACGGCTACGTGGACCGGTGTCCCCACGCGGGCCTGCCGCTCGCGCGCGAGCTGGACCGCTACCTGACGCCCGACAAGGGGCTCATCGTCTGTGCGTGGCACGGGGCCCTGTTCCAGGTGGAGGACGGGCTGTGCGTGGGCGGGCCGTGTTCGGGTGGCCGGCTCACGCCGTGGCCGGTGACGGTGCGCGACGGCATGGTCGTCACCGGCTGAGCACGCGGCTCAGGCGGGCGCGGCGACGGGCGTGGCTTCCGCCTCCGCGACGGGGGAGACCAGGGCCTGCTTCTCCCAGGCGCGGCTCTTCCAGCGCAGCCACATGGTGATGCCGCGCACCCATTCGTCCGCGGCCACCGCCATCCACACGCCGGCCAGTCCCAGGCCCATGTGGAAGACGAGGTAGTAGCCCAGCGGCAGGCTCATGCAGACCATGGACGCGATGCCCATGTAGACGGTGAACGTCGCGTCACCCGCGGCGCGCAGGGCGTTGATGAGCACCAGGTTGAAGCAGCGCCCCGTCTCCAGGGCCAGCCCGATGACGATGACCTGCGCTGTCATCCGGACGATGTCGGTGTTTTCGGTGAAGAGCGAGACGATGGGGACGCGGAGGAGGACGACGGCCACGTCCACCACCAGGGTGATGGCCAGGCCCCACTTCAGGCTGCGCAGGGCCTGCTGGAACGCGTCGTCGGCGCGGTTGGCGCCCACCAGCCTGCCCACGATGATGGACGTCCCCATGCCGATGGCCAGGCTGCACAGGAAGACATACTGGGAGATGGCGTGTGCGTACTGCCGGGACGCCAGCGCCACCGCGCCCAGGAACGTCACGTAGTACAGGAACACCGTCTGGCAGCCCTGGTAGGTGGCCTGTTCGAAGGCGGAGGGCAGGCCGACCTTGAGAATCTTGCGGACGTAGTCTTTGGAGAACGTCACGTAGTCGCGCGGCGCCATCTTCACCGGCATCACCCGGTACAGGACGTAGACGAAGACGCCCAGCGCGATGGCCCGGCTCACCACGGTGGAGATGGCCGCGCCCGCCACGCCCATCGCGGGGAAGCCGAAGTGGCCGGCGATGAGCACGTAGTTGCCACCCACGTGCAGCACGTTCATCCCCAGCGAGACGAACATGGACGCGCGCGTGAAGCCGTAGGTGCGCAGCAGCCCGGCGAAGACGTTGATGAGGGCCTGGAGGAACAGGAAGCCGCCGACGATGTGCAGGTACGTCTTGGCGTACGCCAGCATGTGGCCCTGCAGGTTCATCCCGCCCAGGATGGCATCCCCGCTGAGCAGCAGCCCCGCGCTGACGGTGATGCCGAGCGCGAGGTTCAGGGTGACGGCGATGGCGGAGATGCGCGCGGCCTCTGTCTGCCTGCGCGCGCCCAGGTACTGGGCCACGACGATGGCCGCGCCGTGACCCACGACCTCCATGATGAGGATGCAGATGAAGACGTACTGATTGACGACGCCCACCGAGGCGACGGCGTCATCCGACACGCCGCTGAGCATCAGCGTGTCCGCCGTGCCCATCATCATGAAGAGCAGCAGCTCCAGGAAGATGGGCCACGTGAGCCGGAACAGCCCCAGCGACGGTGAGGCGTGTGGATCCGCATTCGGGGATGCTGCGACTTCCATGGGGCGTCGACTCCGAGAGGCGGGCGCGGCAATGCCTCGCCTCTCGCCAGCGTCTCGCATGTCGCGCAGAGCGCGTCGAGTGACATCGAGATGTGGGCGCCGCTGCTTGATTTGTGTTCAAACAGCAGGGGCCTCTTGCTCGTCTGCCCGACGGCCGTTGGCGCGGTGAGGCGTGCGGATGATGGCCACGGTTTTCCGTGGCAACGCGGCCTCATCTTGGTTGCCAGGCGCCGAGAGCAAGCGGCTGACCGCTCGTTCGCCTCATGGAGTCCGCATCGTGTGCGGGGTGACACAAGGTGGGCGACAGCGGCCCTGACGACATCGGCGCACCCGGGGCTCCAAGGCCTGCCGCTGACCGGTGACAAATCGCACCGTCCGGTGAAGATGACCCTCACCGTTCTGGTGCAGTCGTGGGCCCGGAACTCAGGGCCCAAGTCGCGCGTGTGGAGCGTCCGCCCCTTCCGTGCGCGTCGCCGTGGATGGCTCGGTGATGTCGTCGTTTTGCAGATACGCGGAGGCTTCGACGATGGCTTCCGCGGTCACACCCCGGTTGGAGCCCCGGCCGTTGACTTCACAGTCTCCGTCGGTGTGGACGCCCAGCAGGTGCCCTTGCCGGTTGAGTACGCCAGCGCCCGAGCTGCCGACCAGCGTGTCCAGGTCTCTGTAGAAGATGAGCTGGTTGCACGAGTCCAGGTACCGGCCCTCGGCAATGACCTTGGGCCGTCCGCGGGGGTGCTGGATGATGACCAGTTGCTCGGTGGCCTGGGCCGTCAGCGGGATGGGGGTGACATCCGGGATGACGTCGAGCTGGATGAGCGCATAGTCCGGCTCTATCGACTGCTCGATGACGGTGCCCTCCGTAATCAAAGGGTCGCCGTCCGCGTTGTCCTCGAAGTTGAAGACAATCAGCGGGATGTCCCCGGCGTTGACACAGTGGCCCGCGGTGAGCACCACGGGGCCCGCGCTTGCTTTAATCAGCGTGCCGGTGCAGCGCCCGTCAATGAACACGACGGCGTCTTCCCTGTCCTGGATGACGTCCGAGAACTCGCCCACGTAGCTGTTGATGGGGGTGAAGTCGAGCTTCGGACCGCACTGCGTGAAGGCACGAACCTCCGGTCTGGCGGGTGGCTCACAGACCGCAGGCTCGGTCGGCTCGGACCGTCCTCCGCAGGCGGTGAAGCCCAGGAAGACGGTCCCAGCGAGGAGCGAACCCCACAGCGTCACGCGGAAGTCTGAGGGGTGTCGCGCCATGACTCAGTACAGGTACTGGAGCGCCGTGACGTCGGAGCTCATGAAGTTACCCGTCTCGGACGAGCTGAAGCAGGAGTTCATGAGCGAGCCGCCGCGGGTGGCCGTGGACGGCGTGCCGGGGATGTGGATGGCGCCCACGCCCGCGGCGCCCTCGTTCTGGGCCGCGCCGCCGCAGCTGATGCTGCGGTTGTAGTAGTCAGAGTGGCGCAGGCCCACGGCGTGGCCCAGCTCGTGGGTCACGACGTGCTCGACCACGGCCACGCCGTAGGTGGCGGTGCCGGTGCCGATGTTGATGATGCCGTAGGGACGGCCGCCGGAGGGGAAGCCCGCCGAGCCGCCAGCGCCGGACGTCGTGCGCGCGGAGATGGTCGCGCTGCAGCCGGTGCCGCCGCGCTGCATGGTGAACGACAGGCCCAGCGCGTTGTAGTTGGCGATCGCCCGGTCAAGGGCGGACATCAGCGTGGTGTTGCCGGCGTACGCGGAGTTCGGGACGATGCAGATGCGGGTGATGGAGGCGGCGACGAGGTTCGTCGTGCGGAACTGCTCCTGCGTCTTCAGGTCCGTCTGGAGCATCTCGCGGGAGGCCTCGAGCGTCACGTGCGCGTCGCGGCCCACGTACACCTGGCCGTCGGAGACCAGGATGTCGTCCGCCGGGAAGCCGGCCTCGACCAGGTTGGAGATGATCTCATCGTGCTCGTGCTGCGAATCGGCCTGCATGTCGGTGCCGCAGCCCGTCAGCATCATGCTGCCGGTCACCGCGAGGACTGCAGCTCCCTTGAACATCTTCTGGAACATGGGCATCGGAGATTCCTCGTCCGTTTTGACTGCGGGGGGACGCGCCGTCCGCCTGGTATCCACCAGCCGCGGCGAGACGCGTCCCGGCCCTTGAGCAAATGGTAGGCCAATGAGTCCCGCAGAATGAGAAACCCGAAATCGTTGACTAGCGTGGAGTACCTGCGCTCCAGGCCCGCGTCACGGGCACGTAAACAGAGTTGACGCCAGCCGCCGCAAACCCGCGTGCCCACTTCGGATTCTCTGGAAACGGCCGGGCGTTTCGAAACCACACAGTGATGTCTGGTTATCGGTCACTTGCCCCATGGGGCAAAGACACCCCAGGCATGATCTGACACAAGTGAAAACAAACTACAGCCCTGTAATGGGGTGAGAATGGACACACTCGTCTGACGAGAGGTGCGCGTGAATACACTGTCGGTGTATCCAGTCGAATATGCAAATGCGCCACGTCACCTGTCCTGTCGCCGCGCTGCTGGGCGCGGCCCTGTCGTTCCTTCCTGGCTGTGGGAGCACGATGTCAAGCAATCCCTCGCCCATTGACGCTCAGAGCCAGACCTCCACTTCTCAGCAGTCCGCGGAGGCCTGGAAGCGTGCCCGCGTGGGCGATCGCGTCACCTATGCCTTCTCCGCGACCCAGGGCCCTACACCCGGTGAGGCTGACGCCGCGCGCACGCTCGATGGCCAGTTGACGCTGGACGTCGTGTCCGTCCAGCAGCCCTGGGTCTACGTGCGGGTCGCCTTCACGGACGCGGCGGGCAATCCGTTGACGCAGACGCGGCTGGCGCAGGACCTGGTGGTTCCCGTGCGCTCGGACATGACGCGCTCGCTGGACGTGCCGCGTCCAGGGCAGGTGACGGCGGAGCGTCCTTCCTTCTCCGGGCGCAACTGGGAGGCCACTCGCTATGTCAGCGATCAACGGCCCGTGGATGGTCCACTGCGCACGCGCGTGTATGCCAATGATTCGGCATTGCTCTACCTGACGCGCGGCCTGCTGGAGGCCAGCACCGAGTCAGCTGGGTTTCGGACGCCGGGCGGCGTCAGGCTGTCGCTGCGTGAGTTCCAGGAGGGCTCCACCGAGGCCAGTGCCCCCACGCCCGCGCTGGAGCGGCCCCTGGGGCCCGGCGCGTACTACGACAGGAAGGTGGACATGGCGCCCACGCACGAGGTGCTGCGCGTGTGTTTCACCGCGGAGCGCGGCTACATCCTGCGCGCGGAGGGCCCCTTGGGCACTGGGAGCGAACCGTGCGCCGACTTCTCCCAGGCGGAGCCTGAGGCCCTGGAGGAGGTGGTGATGGGCCTTCCTTGGGAGGCGCTGGTTTCGGGCGAGTGGCCTCCCTCCAAGGACGGCGCCCGTGGCACCTTCACCGTGGGAGACCGGAACGTGCCCTCCATCACGGAGCAGCGCACGGAGGACCTGGAGGGCACGCGGCACGTCTTCATGGACACCTACGCGGCGGAGACCTGGGCGCCGGGGCTCGCGGGCCTGCCGTATGAAGCGCGCTTCCAGTCGCTCTCCAGCGGCTCCGAGCGCGTGGGCCCGGGTGGGCAGCGTGAGTCCGCGGGCGGCAGTCGGATCGTCCAGTGGGGCCCGTGGCTCGGCGGGCAGCCGTGACGGCTCGGTAGTCTCCAGACAGATGCCCCATTTCGAGCGCGCCGGGGCAGGCGGCCGGAATGGGGCGCTGCTGGAGGTACCAGGCCTATCGTTGGAGACATTGGCCTGGGCCATGGGGGACAGCGACATCACGGCGGCGACAGCAGCAGCTCCAGGGCGCAGACGGCGCATGGTGACATCCCTTCTGGGAGTGGCGCGCGCAGCCTGATGATTGAATGAATGGCTGACAATTGTGTGTATCGCGTATGTGAGAGGGTATTCGGTGACCTGTTGAGGTTTCCCGAGGGGCCATTGCGCAGAGCGGAGCTACACTGGGTGCGGACTGGAGGCTTCATGCACCTTGAGAGATTTCGTCGGCTGCCCGCGCTCGTGCTTCTCGGACTTTCCTTCGCCGGTGGGATGGGGTGCTCGGAGGACGACGGGGGCGTGGATATGCCCAACCCCCTGACGAATCCCAAGGACGGGCCTCCCGCCGGGAATCAGAACCCGGAGGCCACGTGCGCCATCCCGGCCGAGGCCGGCCTCGCGGACGTCTCCCGGCCCACCACAGTCGTCGGCACGGGAAGCTCGGAGAGCTGTACCAGTGACGCGTTCATCCAGGCCGTGGCGAAAGGCGGGGTCATCACCTTCGACTGTGGTCCCGAGCCCGTCACCATCACCCTGAAACGGACGGCGAAGATCTTCAACGACACGGGGCCGGAGATCGTCATCGACGGCAAGGGGCTGGTGACGCTGAGCGGGGCAGGGCGGCACCGCATCCTGTACATGAACACCTGCGACCGGGACCAGGTGTGGACGACCGCGCACTGCCAGGACCAGGACCACCCCCGGTTGACACTGCAGAACCTGACGTTCGTGGACGCCAGCTCCAAGACAGAGACCGAGTTCGACGGCGGAGGCGCGGTCTGGGTTCGCGGCGGGCGCGTGAAGGTCATCAACTCCCGGTTCTTCAACAACGTTTGCGCGGACGTGGGGCCGGACGTGGGAGGCGCCGCGCTCCGTGTGTTCAGCCAGCACCGGAACCAGCCCGTGTACGTGGTGAACACGACCTTCGGTGGAAAGGCTGGTTACGGCGGTGCCTGCTCCAACGGCGGTGGCATCAGCAGCATCGGCGTGTCGTGGACCCTCATCAACAGCCTGTTCTCCCACAACCGGGCCGTCGGCAATGGCGCGAATCCCGCGCGTCCGGGGACGCCGGGTGGGGGCAGTGGCGGGGCCATCTACAACGATGGCAACACGATGACGCTGTCACTCTGTGGTACGCGGATTGAGCACAACGAGGTCAATGCACACGGCAGCGCCATCTTCTTCGTGAGCAACGACCACTCAGGGGACATCCGCATCGACCGCTCTGTGATTCGGAACAACGTCGGCGGATCGTGGTACCCGACGCATCCACAGATTTCGAATCACGATGACACGCCTATTGTTGTGACGAACTCCACGATTGAGTGACGAATCGCCCGTCTGCCTCACAGTCACTCCGCCTCGCGTCTGAAGAGCGCAGGGCGGAGAAGGGAGATGGTCCCTCCCGTCGTAGGCCATCCAGCCACAACAACCTTGACGCTCACTGCCTGGGGACTCAGCGCCGCTTCTTTCCCGTTGCCTTGCCGTCGATGAACACCGCCAGTCCATCGAGCACGCGCTTGAGACCGAAGGCAAACGCCCCCCTGGGGTCGTGCGCCCCGTAGGTCTCTCCCGCGGTCTTCCCGACGCGGGACAGGACGGGGTAGGGCGTGAAGTCGACGGTTTCGAGGAAGGGGGCGACGCGGTACCACCACTCCTCGTCCGTCATGCCGGTCAGGTCCTTGACCATCTTCTCCCGGGCCGCGTTGCGGACCGCGCCGTGGACGTAGTCGAGGACCAGGGTGATGATCCGGTCCATCTCAAGGTCCGTGAGCCCCAGGCCTTCCATGGCACTCAACGCGATGTCGGCGGAACGGAAGGTGTTCGGGCCCAGCACGGTGCGGTGCGTCGCGAGTGGAATCACCCACGGGTGGGCCAGGTAGAAGTCGCGATAGTCCGTCGCCACCCGCGTCAGGTTGGCGCGCCAGTCTGCGGGCTTGAAGACGGGCCGGTCCTTCAGGATTTCGCCGGACACGACATCCATCATCAAGTCCAACAGCTCGGCCTTGCCGGGGATGTGCGTGTAGAACGACATGGGGGAGATGCCCACCGCCTCCGCGACGCGGCGCGTGCTGACCGCTTCGAGTCCCTCGGCATCCGCGATGGTGACGGCGGCTGACACCAGCTCCGCGACGCTGGCCTTCGCCTTCGGGCCGCGCTTCGGCGCCTCGGTCCGTCCCCATAGCAACTGCATTGATTTCAACGGGTCGCCCCGGCCGGAAATCTCGTCGCTCATCCGTACCTCAGGATAACTATTTACAGTGTACGGGGTTGTTGTGCTAAACCTCGTGCGCCGTACGAAGTTACGGCGTGACTGAAAAGATGTCGAGCGATTTGCGGGAAGCCCGTTCGTGGGCGTGCCGCGTCCGCGGGCAGGGCGTCACACTAAGGAGAAGCCAACCATGTACGGCTCCATCAAGATTCGCGGGGCACGCGAGAACAACCTGAAGAATGTCTCGCTCGACATCCCCAAGCGGAAGATCACCGTCTTCACGGGCGTCTCGGGTTCGGGCAAGTCGTCCCTGGTTTTCGGCACCATCGCGGCCGAGAGCCAGCGGCTCATCAACGAGACCTATCCGGCCTTCGTGCAGCAGTTCATGCCGCACTACGGCCAGCCGGACGCGGAGAGCCTGGAGAACATCTCCGCCGCCATCATCGTGGACCAGCAGCGGCTGGGCGGGAACTCACGCTCCACGGTCGCCACCGTCACGGACGCCGCGCAGATGCTCCGCGTGGTGTTCTCACGCCTCGCCGAGCCGCACCTGGGCAGCCCGGGCCTCTATTCCTACAACGACCCTCGGGGGCTCTGTTCCGAGTGCGAGGGCATTGGCCAGGTCGCGTCCATGGACATGGACGCCGTCATCGACAAGTCCAAGTCCCTCAACGAGGGCGCCATCCTTCCCAGGGACTACGCGGTCGACAGTTGGTATTGGGCCATCTACGCGCGCTCGGGCTACTTCGACGTCGACAAGAAGCTGTCCAAGTACACGAAGGAGGAGCTGGAGAAGCTCCTCCACCTGGACGACGGCCGGAAGATCAAGATCGACAAGATGAACCTCACCTACGAGGGCCTTGTCCCCAAGCTGCGCCGGACGCTGGGCTCGAAAGATCCTGAGACGGTCCAGCCGCACGTCCGCGCCGAATACGAGCGCATCTTCACCCGCGCCATCTGTCCTTCCTGCAAGGGTGGGCGGCTCAACCAGGCCGCGCTCGGCAGCCGCATCCAGGGCAAGAACATCGCGGAGTGTTCCGCGATGCAGGTGTCGGACCTTGCCGCGTTCGTCCGGAAGATTGCCGCTCCCTCCGTGGGGCCCATGTTGGAGGCACTGGCCCACCGGCTCGACAACCTGGTGACCATTGGCCTGGGGTACCTCAGCCTCGACCGCGAGAGTTCGACGCTGTCGGGTGGAGAGAGCCAGCGGGTGAAGATGGTGCGGCACCTGGGCTCCAGTCTCACCGATGTGACGTACATCTTCGATGAGCCCAGCGTGGGGCTTCACCCGCACGACGTAGGCCGGCTCGCGGGCCTGATGCAGCAGCTGCGCGACAAGGGCAACACCGTGCTCATCGTGGAGCACAAGCCGGACATGATTGCCATTGCGGACCATGTGGTCGACATGGGGCCCAAGGCCGGCAACAAGGGTGGACAGGTCGTCTTCGAGGGCACCTACGAGGGGCTGCTGACCTCGGGCACCCTCACGGGCAACCACATGAAGAAGCACCAGCCGCTGAAGACCACGCCTCGAAAGCCCACGGGGCAGCTTCAAATCAAGGGCGCCCGGCTCAACAACCTCCAGGACCTGTCCGTTTCGATTCCGCGAGGTGTGCTCACGGTGGTGACGGGCGTGGCGGGCTCGGGGAAGTCGTCGCTGATTCAGGGCTGCCTGCCCAAGGCGTACCCGGAGACCATCATCATCGACCAGAACCTGGCTCGGGGCTCGCGCCGCTCCAACACCGCCACGTACACTGGCATCCTCGACAATGTCCGCAAGGCGTTCGCCAAGGCGAGCAAGGTGGATGCCGCGCTGTTCTCCGCCAACTCGAAGGGGGCCTGCCCGGACTGCAGTGGCCTGGGCGTCATCTACACGGACCTGGCGCACCTGGACCCGATGGTGACCCTCTGCGAGACGTGCGAGGGCAAGCGGTTCACCGAGGAGGTGTTGGCGCACCGGCTGCGCGGCAAGTCCATCAGCGACGTCTACGAGATGGCCGTCAGTGACGCGGTGGCCTTCTTCACCGAACCGGCGATCGCCAAGATCCTCCAGGGGCTGGATGACGTCGGGCTCGGCTACCTCACGCTGGGGCAGCCGCTGTCGACACTGTCGGGCGGTGAGCGCCAGCGGTTGAAGCTCGCCGCCGAGCTGGGCCGGTCCGGGAACATCTACGTGCTGGATGAGCCCACCACGGGCCTGCACATGAACGACGTGGACACGTTGATTGGCCTGTTCGACCGGTTGGTGGACGCCGGGTCGACTGTCATCGTCATCGAGCACAACCTCGACGTGGTGTCCCGCGCGGACTGGGTCATCGACCTGGGGCCGGGGGCCGGGCATGAGGGCGGCCAGGTCGTCTTCGAGGGGCTTCCGGCCCAGCTCGCGGCGCACAAGCGTTCACTGACCGGGCAGCACATGGCCCGCCGAGGCAAGGCGTAGCGGCGGACCCGCCGGAGCGGCGCGAGACGCCTCGCACCGCTCCGGTCGAGTCGTGCGGCTCAGTCCTTCGCAGGCTCCAGCTTCCAGGGGACGAGGCGATACCCAGCAAGGCTTTGAAACGCATGAGGCACTCCAGGAATCGTGGAAGCGGCCTGTCTTTAATTACAGGCCGTTCCTGGAGTGCGAGTCTTGCGGCAATGAACGTCTACCGGCGGCGGCGCTGCTGCATCGACCGGCGAGCCGCGGCCCGGGCCTCACCGCGCGCCGCGACTTCCTTGAGCGCTTCTTCCTCGCCGCTGTCACCCGACAGGAACCCGGAGAGGGCGCGGATGGTGGGGTAGCGGAACAGGTCCACCAGCGTGAGGGGCTTCTCCACCTGGGCCTTGAGCTTCTCCAGCACCTGCACCATCAGCAGCGAGTGGCCGCCCAGGTCGACGAACTTGTCCTCCACGCCGACCTTGTCGAGCTTGAGCACGTCCTGCCAGATGCCGGCAATCAGCGCCTCCGTCTCGCCTTCCGGCCGGACCAGCTCCCCGCGCGCCTGCGCCTGCTCCGGAGGTGGCAGGGCCTTGCGGTCCACCTTCTTGTTCGGCGTCTGGGGGAAGGTGCTCAGCGTCACGAAGGCTTGCGGCACCATGTACTCGGGCAGCCTCGTGCGCAGGAACTCGCGCAGCGCGTCCGCCGCGGGCGGCTCGCCCGGCTTCGCGATGAGGTAGGCCACCAGCCGCTTGTCGCCCGGGATGTCCTCGCGGACGATGACAACCGTCTCCCGCACCGCGGGGTGTTCGCCCAGCCGGGATTCGATTTCGCCCAGCTCGATGCGGAAGCCGCGCACCTTCACCTGGTGGTCCAGCCGGCCGATGTACTCCACCAGACCGTCGTGCCTCCACCGCGCGGCATCACCGGTGCGGTACATCCGCGCGCCCGGCTGGGAGGAGAACGGGTCCGGCACGAAGCGCTCGCGGTCCAGCTCCGGACGGTGGTGGTAGCCCCGCACCACGCCCTCGCCGCCGATGTACAGCTCACCCGCCGCGCCAATGGGCAGCGGACGCTGCTGCGCATCCAGGATGTAGAGCTGCGTGTTCGCGATGGGCGTACCGATAGGGACGCCTTCGCCCACGTTCTTCACCGGGTGCGTGGAGGACCAGATGGTCGTCTCGGTGGGCCCGTACATGTTGATGACGTCGCCGGACACCGTCTCGGAGAGCTGTCGCGCCAGCGGGACGGGGAAGGCCTCGCCGCCCACCATCATCTTCTTCAGCCGCTTGAGGCCCTCACGCGAGCGCTCTTCGGCCAGCAGCATGCTCGCCTGGGACGGCGTGCACTGGAGGTGCGTCACCGCGTGACGCTCCATCAGCGCGGGGATGGAGCCGTCGAGTTCGGGCTCGGCGCCCGGCTGGCCCACGCCCGAGTTGGCGCGCTGGCGCACCTCGGCCAGCAGTGGCAGGTGCTTCATCACCAGTTCCGTGGGCACACCGAAGTCCACGAGGCAGGCAATCTCGTCCACGTCCAGGCCCTTGAGCCGGTCCACGAGCGCGACGCACGCATCCACGCTGCCGAACAGGCCGGAGGACTGGAAGTAGCGCTCGAAGGAGAAGTCGAGCAGCGCGTCCATCTCCTCGGCGGACAGGTGGTCGGTGCCGAAGTTGCCGTTGGCCAGCGTCGTCTGCGCCTTGAAGGCCGGGAAGCTCCAGGCCGCCTCCTTGATGAGGCCCACTGACGACTTGAGGTACGACTTCATCGGCTCGCGGACGACCTCCTTCACGGAAGCCTCGGAGTCACCGACGAAGGTGTGCAGCATCAGCGACACGATGCCCTTGCCGGGGTGGCCGGCCTTGGCCCACGTCTCCCGGTAGAGGGCAATCTTCTGCGCCACCTCTTCCACCGACTGGCCCAGCAGGTGGGTGAGGACGTGGCAGCCCGCGCGCGCCGCCTCCTCGAAGGTCTCCGGGTTGCCCGCGGTGGTGACCCAGATGGGCAGTTCCTTCTGCACCGGGCGGGGCAGGGTGCGCAGCTTCACGGTGTGGCCCGTGCCGCTCTTCGTCTCCAGCGCCTCGCCGCGCCACAGCCGGCGCACGTCTTCAATCTGCTGGAACATGATGCGCTTGCGGTCCGGGAAGCTCTCCGGACGCAGCGCGAAGTCGTTGGGCTGCCAGCCCGCGGCGAACGAGATGCCGACGCGGCCGTGGGAGATGTTGTCCACCACGGACCAGTCCTCGGCGATGCGCAGCGTGGGGTGCAGCGGCGACACGAGGCTGCCGGCGCGAAGCTGCACGTTGCGCGTCACCGCCGCCAGCGCGGCCGACGTCACGGCCGGGTTGGGGAAGAGTCCGCCGAACGCGTGGAAGTGGCGCTCCGGCGTCCACACGGCGCAGAAGCCGTTCGTGTCCGCGAAGCGCGCGCTCTCCATGAGCAGGTCATAGCGGCCCTCGGGACGCTCGCCTTCATCACTGGAGAAGTAGAAGAGACTGAACTCCATGGCGCGCGAGGCGTGCTTGCCGGCCTGCGCCGCGTCGTGCCGCTCCGCGTGCAGCACCACCGTGAAGCCGCGCGTGAGCGTCCAGAGCAGCTCCAGCACGGAGATGTCGAAGTTGAGGCTCGTCACCCCCAGCCAGGTGCCGCGCTCCGTGCCCAGGCGCTCGTCCATGCCAACGCCGAAGTTCACGACGTTGCGGTGTTCAATCATCACCCCCTTGGGCTTGCCCGTGCTGCCCGAGGTGTAGATGACGTAGGCCAGGCTGTCCGGCGTGGCCGGCGGCGTCTGGGCCTCCGGCGCGGCGGCGATGCGCTCCCACTGCTGGTCCACCGCGAGCACGGCCTTCGCCGTGGACGGCACGCGCGACAGCAGCCGCTCCTGAGTGAGCACCACGTGGCAGCCCGCGTCCTCCTCCATGAACGCGATGCGCTCGGCGGGATAGGCCGGGTCCAACGGCACGTAGCAGCCGCCTGCCTTGTGCGTGGCCAGCACGCCCACCATCATCTCCAGCGAGCGCTCCATGAAGATGCCCACGCGCACGTCGCGGCCCACGCCCGCGCCGCGCAGGTGCCGTGCGAGCACCTCGGCGCGCGCGTCCAGCTCGCGGTAGGTCAGCGAGGTGCCCCGGCAGATGAGCGCGGTGTCGTCCGGCGTGCGCCGCGCCTGGGCCTGGAAGAGCGAGGCCAGGGTGGCGTCGCGGGGGAAGTCCCGCCGCGTGTCGTTCCACCGGGCCAGAAGCTGGCGCTCCTCCGCGCCCAGCAGGTCATGCTCGCCCACCGCCTTGCCCGGCGCGTCCCGGAGCGAGGCGAGGAACGCGTTGAGCTGCCGCGCCACGTCGTCCACGCGGGCCTTGTCCACGCGCGTGGCATCGAAGTGCAGGTGGGCATGGCGGCCCTGGGCGTCCACGTCAACGACGAGCGCCGCGCCGCCCACGGCGGGGTTCGCCGCGCCGATGCGCAGCGCGACGGGATACGCCACCTCGCCGCCGTGGCGCTGGAGGTTGGAGAGCTGGGCGGAGCGGCCCAGGACGTCGCGCGCGAGCACGCCCTTGTCGCGCAGCTGCGTCAGCGCCTTGCGGAAGGCACCCGCGGCCTGCTCCGGCGCATCCTTCATCGGCAGCTCGATGCGCAGCGGGAGCTGCGAGGCGAAGAAGCCCTCCACACCTTCGATGCGGGCGCGCGTGGACGCATCCGCGTAGCCGACGTCGAAGCGGGGCTCGGGGGACAGGCGCGCCAGGAACGCCACGGCGGTGAAGAGCAGCCGCTCCTCGGGCGGCAGGTCCGTGACCCAGCCTGGGGCAAGGTCGCTGGCCTCGAACTTCAGCGTGTGCGTCCCCACGTCCTTGGAGCTGCCGCCCAGGAAGGACAGGTCCGGTGGCGCGAGCGTCTCCATGCGACGGAGGAAGAACGACTCCGCCTTGCCTGCCTGCGTGCCCACCTCGGTCAGCCGGGCGCGCAGCTCCGGAGCGGCGGCGGGCAGGACGTCACCCCGGGCCAGCATTCGCGCGCCGAGCACGTCGGCCCACGACAGCGGCGCGCCGCACAGACCCTTGGGGCCCTTCAGCGTGAGGTCTCCGCCCTGGAGCGCCACCGTCAACGCGTCACCCTCGATGTCGAGCACGGTGCCCGGGGCGGACTCGGATGCCGGCTCGGAGCGTCGGGCCTCGGAGATGGCGATGGGCCCGTTGCCCAGCCACACCTTCGCGAAGGACAGCGGGTTGGGGTAGCCGCCGTAGTCGAGCGCCGACACCAGCGCGTGCGCCACGTCCACGTCCCCGTGGAGGTCGAGGACGCCCGCGGCCTCCGGACGCTGCGCGAGGCCGAAGTAGCTGCGCTGCGCGAAGTCCTGTTCCTTCGTCTCGGACGTGCCCGCGACCAGCTCTTCCGCGAGCTCCGCGAAGGTCTCCATGCCCAGCGTGTAGCAGCGGGCATTGAGGCTGAAGGCCGTCTCACCGGGGGCGATGTCGAAGAGGCGCTGCTTGAGGATGCGGCCCTCGTCCGCGCCCTTCGTCATCTCGTGCCACGTGACGCCGTGCTGAGGCTCCCGGTTCAGCAGCGCCCACGACGTGACATTGAGTCCGGCGTAGCGGGGCAGCGGGCCGTCATGGAAGTTGATGGCCATGCGCCGGGGCAGGCGCAAGATTTCGTCCTTCACCATGCTCAGGTTGACGATGCTGAAGAGCCAGTCGAAGGGCGCCTGGGACAGGAAGGGCAGCACCTGCTCGCCGGGCGGCACGTGCGGCACGCCCTGCTCCTCCGCCCACTTCTGGAGCGCGGGCTCGCGCGTGACGAGCCCGAGAATCCGGACGCCGCGCTCGGTGAGGGCTTGTGCACAGGGAACGACGAGGGTGCCCTCGCCAATGATGAAACAGCTGGGCGACTCCGGAGCCGCGCTCATTCAGTGCCTCCTGCGTTGCTGCGATTCGGGTGTTCCCCGCTCACAAGCCCAGGCCCTGCCGGGCGTCGGCGAGCGCGGGGGGATGCTTCAAAAGCTCGGCGTGCCCGATACCGGGGTACGTCTTGAGGGGGACGCGAAGCCCACGGCTGACGCGCTCGCCCTGGGCGGGAGGCAGCGCGCTGTCGGCGCCTCCATGCAGCACGAGCGCGGGCGGGAGTCGCTTGGGTAGCAGCAGCGGCTGGTTGTCATACCGGTGCCGCCCGACGAGGCTGCCGATGAGCCCCGTGCGCCCCACCTTCATCGCCTGGAACGGCGCGAACAGCACCAGTCTCCGGGCGGGCGTGTCCTGCGCACGAAGCGCGTGGGCCGCCGCGAGCGCCGACATGGTTCCCATGGAGAAGCCCACGAGGTGGATGTCCTGCGCCGCGGCAGGATGCGTCTCCGTCAGCCAGCGCATGGCGCTCGCGGCGCTGTCACGGAGTGCTTCGGGGGACGGCTTGCCTGGCGAGCCGTCGAAGCCAGGGGGCGCGATGGCGGCCAGCCCGAGCCCACGGCCTTCGTCCAGCGACAGCAGGACGGACTTCGCCTCCGCGAGGTACCCCGGGGTGTTGCCGCCGAAGTACACCAGCCACCGTGTCTCACCGGCGGAGGGAGGCCGCGTCAACGCGACGAGCCTGGGCGGTGCGTCGGGTCCCGTCACCGTCCATCCATCGGAGGTCAATCTCGCCCGCTCCTCCGCCGACAGCGGCGCGCCGGTGTAGGGGAACGGGCCCGGGAGATCCGCGTCTTCTCGAGACAATCCCAGCATGAGGATTCCCATCGCCAGCACGCCAATGGTGATCAGCGGGAAGCGCTGGTTGACTCTGAATCGCGCCCCCCTCACTTCGTTCCCACCCGGCGCGCCTCGTCACGCGTGCCGCGCTGTGCGTCGTCCAAGGCCTCGCGGAGCAGCCGCCCCAGGACGTGGACGTTGGGTTCGCGCACCAGGCTGTCGTGGTCGCCCGGCACCTCGCGGATGTTCAGCGCCGGCACCAGCGGCTCCCAACCGAGGCTGGTGCCCATGTGCGCGTAGATGGCGTGAATCTCCTGCGCGCGGAACAGCGTCACGGGACCGGCGTAGGGGCTCGGGACGTAACGGCTGGCCAGGAGCTGGAAGCGCTCGGTGAGCTGGAGGTTGCGCAGCTCGATGGGCAGCGCTTCTCCCCGCTGCTCGTACCAGCGCAGCTTGAGCTGGCTCAACAGCCGGGTGCCGTCGCGCTCTACCTTGGTGCGCAGCTTCCGGCTGACGTAGGTGGCCGCGCCTTCCCGGCGCAGCTCCCGCAGGCGCTCATTGAGGGACTGGCGCCGCTCCTGGGTGGACGGATGGAAGGTGTCCAGGAACGCGACCAGCGCCACCGGCTCGCCCAGCGCGTGCAGCCGCTGCGCCATTTCGTAGGCGACCACGCCGCCGCCGGAGTAGCCGCCGAGCAGGTAGGGCCCGTGGGGCTGCACCTGACGAATGCCCTCCAGGTAGATGGACGCCATCTCCTCGATGCTGTCGGCCGGAGGCAGCTTGCCGTCCACGCCGCGCGCCTGGAGCCCGTAGAAGGGCTGCTCCTTGCCGAGCGTCTGCGCCAGTTCGCGGAAGTTGAGGACGTTGCCGCCCGCGCCGTGCACGCAGAAGAAGGGTAGGGCATTGCCGCCCTTCTGGATGGTGACCAGCGGAGACCATGCCTTCGGCGTCGCCTTGACGCCTGGGGCCTGCGCGGCCGGCGTCGCGTCACCCGGAGCGGCGTCCGGCGTGAAGGGAATCCCGGCGGCCTCCCGCACCAGCGCGGCGCACTGCTCCAGCGTGGGGGCCTCGAACAGCGTGGCGAGCGTCAGGTCCGCGCCCAGCGTCTTCTTGATGCGCGCGAACAGGCGCACCGCGATGAGCGAGTGTCCGCCCAGCTCGAAGAAGTTGTCCTTGAGCCCCACCTTCGGCGCACCGAGCAGCTGCTGCCACAGCTCCGCCAGCTTGCGCTCCACGTCGTCGCGTGGGGCATCCGCGGCCGCCACACCGGACGGCGCGCCTGCCTGGGCCGTGGCCGCGGCCGCCGCGGGCTTCGCCTCCTGCTTCGGGCGCATGCGGGCCGCGAGGGTGTGCAGGTCCATGGAGCTGACGAAGAGCGCGGGCGTGTCCTTGAGGGCCAGCGCGCGCAGGAAGGCGTCCTGACCTTCCGCCGGCTTGATGCCCAAAGGTAGCCAGCTCTCCAGCAGTGAGCCCTTCTTCTGAGGCGAGCGGCCGAAACGCCGCGCCTCGACGGACGCGACGAGGTAGCCCTCGATGGCGCAGAAGACATTCCCGTCCGTGTCGGTGAGCGTGACGTCGAGCAGCGCGCCGCGGCCTTCCTCCTGGCGCACGCGGACGTGGCTCAGCGCAACTTGGGGCCAGGGGCCCCAGACCTGGAGCTGCCGGTAGGAGACGGGCACGTGCAGCTTCCCCGGCTGCCCCGCGTCGGGGAGCAGGGAGAAGGCAAAGCCGGAGGCGATGTCCAGCAGCCCGGGCGGAATCCCGTACGTCGACAGGTCCTCTCGGTAGGCGGCGGGCAGCTCCAGACGGCCCAGGGCCTCGGACGTGCCGAAGCCCGCGCTGCGCAGCACCTTCCAGCGCGGACCGAACGCGATGAGCGCGTCCTGCGGCAGGGACTGTTCGCCCTCGCCGAAGGTCAGCGGCCGCTCACCGCAGCGGGCTTTCGCCGCGGACACGTTCAGCGCCGCGGGACGCTGGCCCGTGGCCTGGTGGAGCCGCGCGGTGGCGTGCTCCGTCCACGCGTTGCCGGCCGCGCGGCTGCGCACGCGGAAGGTGATGCCGTCGCCCTCCGGCGCCAGCCCGATCTCCACCTCCCGTACCTCGCCGTCCGGGACGTCCAGCGGCGACACCAGCGAGAGCTGCGACAGCTCCAGCGGCTCGCCAGGACGCGCCAGCGCCCAGGCGGCGCGGGCCAGCTCGACGTAGGCCGTGCCGGGGAGGACGGGGCCTCCGCCGCGCATGCGGTGCTCATCCAGCACCCAGTGGGCCTTCGCGTCGTAGATGGCGCGGAAGACGTGGTGCCCTTCGGGGGCCTCCACGCGCCGCTGGAGCAGCGGGTGGCTGACGGACTCACCGGGCGGCAGCTGCGGCGCGAGCTGCGCCGCGGCCATGCCGACCTCCTGCCAGACGCCCCAGCCCAACGCGAGCGCGCGCTTTGCGATGCCCGTGGCCTCCAGCCGCGTCGCCTGCGCCAGCAGGTACGCGTTGGCGGCGACGTAGTCCACCTGCCCCGGGGGCCCGAGCCACGCGCTCGTCGACGCGAAGCTGACGAAGAAGTCCAGGGCCGCGCCTTGCAGCGCCTCTTCCAGCGCGAGCGCCCCCATCGCCTTGGGCGCGAGCACCCGCAGGGCAGAGTCGCGTGTCTTCGCCTCCAGCGGCCCGTCCTCGAGCGTGCCCGCCGCGTGCACCACGCCATGCAAGGCGCCGAAGCGCTCCCGCACCTGGGCGATGGCCGCGCGCAGTTGGCCAGCGTCCGTGGTGTCCGCCTTGAGCAGCAGCACCTGCGCGCCAAGGCCTTCCAACGTGCGCTGAAGCTCCGCGTGTGACGCGCTGGCCGCCGACCGCGACACCAGCGCGAGCCGGGCCTTCACCTTGCGAGCGAAGAGCTCGGCGAGCGTGCGGCCGATGCCGCCCAGGCCGCCCGTGATGAGGTAGACGCCCTGCTCACGCAGCGGCGTCGGGCCCTCGTCCAGCGCCGTCCGCTCCACCACCTGCACCAGCCGGCGTCCACCGCGCAGCGCCACCGGCGCCTCGACGTCTGGACGCAGCAGCTCGTCCGCGAGCTCCCGTGCCTGGCCCATCACGTTGACCACCAGCTGCAGGTCCACCACGCGGGCCTTGAGCTCGGGAAGCTCCTTCGGACCCACGAGCAGCGGACCGAAGCTGAGCGCCTGCTCGGGGCTCGTGGCGTGTCCTTCGGCGGGCAGGGCCTCCTGGGTCACCCGCATGTAGCGCAGGCCCGGAGGCAGCGACTCGGAGGTCAGGGACTGCATCAGCGCCAGCGGCGTGAGGAAGTACCGCGACACCGAGCGTTCCCAACCCAGCGGGGCCATGTCCCGGGCGGTGACGTCCACGATGCGAGGAGGCACGCGCCCCTCGGCGCCCAGCGCATCCCAGAGCGCTTCCCAGTCCTCGCGCGCGTCGAACCGCAGGGTGAAGTGACCCTCGTCCGCGCGGCCAAAGGCATCGCCCGGCAGCACGCGCATCGCCTGGGCGCCGCGCGCCGACAGCTCGCGCGCCAGCTCGCTGATCAGCAGGTGCTGCTCGCCCACGAGGAGCCAGCGCTCGTTCTCCGCCGGTGCCTCGGGCGCCGCGCCGGCCTGCTCGCGGAAGCGCGGCACGTAGCCCCATCGCGACACGTTCTCTTCACGCACCAGCGGGCGCTCACCCTCGCGCCGCGCCATGAAGGTGCCGCTGCCCGGCTCCACCCAGTGGCGCTCACGCTCGAATGCATATGTGGGCAGCGCCACGCGGCGCCGCTTCTGGCCATCGAAGAGCGCCGCGGCGTCCAGGTCCACGCCCGCGGCCCAGAGGCGGCCGAGCGCGAGCTGGAAGAACGCCAGGTCCGCCACGGTGTCGTTGGGGTGCCGCAGTGACGGCACCAACTGCTCGGCCTGCGGCTTCTCCACCTGGGCGCGCAGCAGCTGCGTCAGCGTCTGGCCGGGACCGACCTCCAGGTAGACGCGCGCCTTGTCCGCCAGGAGCACGCCCGCGCCCTCGGCGAAGCGCACCGGCTGACGCAGGTGCCGCACCCAGTAGTCAGGCGACGTGGCCTCCTCGGGCGTCACCCATGCCCCGGTGACGTTGGAGATCCACGGTCCGGTGGGCTTGGAGAAGCGCACCGTGCCGAGGAACTCTCGGAAGGGCGCGAGGATGGGCTCCAGCATGCGCGAGTGCGCGGCCACGCGGATGTGCAGTCGCCGCGCCTCCACCTCGCGGGCCTTGAGCTGGGCCTCCAGCGCTTCGATGGCGGCCACTTCACCGGAGACGAGGCACAGCCCCGGTGCGTTGTGCGCGCCCAGGTCCAGGCCCTCGCCCAGCAGCGGCTTCAACTCCGCCTCGGGCAGCTCCACGCTGAGCATCGCGCCCGCGGGGAGCTGGTCGAAGAGGCGGCCACGGCAGGCGACGATGCCCAGCGCGTCCTTCACCGAGAACACGCCGTTGAGCTGGGCGCAGGCGTACTCGCCCATGCTGTGGCCCATGCAGGCCTGCGGCGTCAGCCCCCGCGCCTTCCACAGCGCGGCCAGCGACAGCTCCACGGACAGCAGCGCCGGCAGCGCGTAGGTGGCCTGCTCCAACTGGGCGCGGGCCTCCTTCTCGGCGCCGGCCTCCGGAAAGAGCAGGGGACGCAGCTTCAGCGACTGGTGCTGTTCGAGCAGCGACAGGCACTCATCCAGCGCGCGGCGGAACACGGGCTCCTGCTCGTAGAGGCCCTTCGCCATGCCCGGGTACTGCGCGCCGCCGCCCGGGAAGAGGAAGACGACGGAGCGGCCTTCCGCCTCCGTCTGTGCCTGGGCCGTCCGTGCGGCCTCCGGCTGCGACAGCAGGCGCACGGCCTCCTCGCGCGACGAGGCCACCACGGCGCGGCGATGCGCGAAGCGGCGGCGGCCCGCGAGCAGCGTGTACGAGGCGTCACCCAGGTTCGGCGCGTCCGCTTCACCCAGCCGCGTGGCCAGCCGCTGGGCGGCGCGCTCCAGGGCGGCGGGGGTGCGCGCGGACAGCCACAGCGTTTCGAAGGGACGCGCGGAGGACGTCTGCGGCTGCGCGGGCGCCTCCTCCAGGATGACGTGTGCGTTGGTGCCGCCCACGCCCAGCGAGTTCACCGCCGCCCGGCGCGGACGGCCCTTGGTCGCGGCCCAGTCGCGGAGCGTCGCGTTCACGCTGAAGGGCGAGCGCGCGAAGTCGATTTGAGGGTTGGGCTTCTCGAAGTGCAGCGTGGGCGCCATCTGCTTGTGGCGCAGCATCTGGACGACCTTGACGAAGCTCGCCACGCCCGCGGCCGTGTCCAGGTGGCCGATGTTCGTCTTCACCGAGCCGATGCGGCAGAACCCGCTCTTCTGCGTCTGCGTGCGGAAGGCCTGGGTGAGGGCGGTGATTTCAATCGGGTCGCCCACCGGCGTGCCGGTGCCGTGGCATTCGATGTAGTCGATGGAGTCGGCGCTGATGCCGGAGACGTTGAGCGCCTCCACGACGGCGTCCGCCTGGCCGTCCACGGACGGCGCCAGGTAGCCCACCTTGCGCGCGCCGTCGTTGTTCACCGCGCTGCCCTTCACCACCGCGTAGATGGTGTCGCCATCCGCCAGCGCATCCTCCAGGCGGCGCAGCACGACGACGCCCGCGCCGCTGCCGAAGAGCGTGCCCTGCGAACGATGGTCGAACGCGCGGCAGTGCCCGTCCGGTGAGAGGATTTCCCCCTCCTGGTACAGGTATCCCCGGTAGTGCGGCAGCTCCAGCGTGACGCCGCCCGCCAGCGCCAGGTCGCACTCGCGCGCCAGCAAGCTCTGGCAGGCGGAGTGGATGGCGACGAGCGACGTGGAGCACGCTGTCTGCACGTTGAGGCTGGGCCCGCGCAGGTCCAGGCAGTACGACACGCGCGTGGTGAGAAAGTCCTTGTCGTTGCCCGTGTGCCGCACCAGGAACAGGCCCACCTGTTCCATCAGCTGCGGGTTGGTGAAGAGGTTGTAGGGCATGTACGCGTTCATGCCCGAGCCGCCGAACACGCCGACGGGCCCCTTGAAGCGCTCCGGCGGATGGCCGCTGTGCTCCAGCGCTTCCCAGCACACCTCCAGGAAGTGGCGGTGCTGCGGGTCCATGAGGGACGCCTCGCGCGCGCTGAAGCCGAAGAAGCCCGCGTCGAAGTCCTCCAGGCCCTCGTACACCATGCCCGACTTCACGTAGTTCGGGTCCTGGAGCAGCGCCGGGTCCACGCCCGCGCTCAAGAGCTGCGCGTCACTGAAGTGCGTGACGGACTCGACGCCGTCGCGCACGCGGCGCCAGAACGTGTCCACATCGCGCGCTCCAGGCAGTCGCGCGGCCATACCTACCACCGCGATGTCTGGAGAATCCGAAAGCCCTTCAGCGTCTTCCGTCATGACAGTAGTCCTGGAAAGTACCGCTTCCAGCAGTTCAAATCAGCACAGTATGAGGCGGGTCGAACCTGCCCCAGCTTTGGAACCGGAGTACCGAGGTCTGTCACGGCATCCCCCCCGCTGCGTTCAGCCTACTCGTGTGTGGCGTTGAGCCCGAATATCTGGCGCAGCCGTCCGAGTATACGGCCGACCTCGGCGGGAATGGCGTCGCTGCTCGTGCCGCTCGCTTCCGCCACCGCGCGCAGCTGGGTCCGCCGCTGGGCAAGCATGGAGGAGAGCTGCCGGGCCAGGCCGGGGTACTCCGCGAAGAGGCGGGCGAAGGTGGGCCGGTCTACTTCGAGGAGCAACGAGTCCTCCACCGCCACCACCGTGGCCGAACGGCGCTCTCCCGTCAGCAGGCACATCTCTCCGAAGTAGCTGCCCCGGCCCAGGCGGGTGACTTCCGACTGGGACTTCCCCGTGCGCACGCTCACCTCGCCGGAGGCGAGCACGTAGAAGGTCCGCCCCTCCTCGCCCTCCTGGATGATGCGCTCGCCGGCGCCGAAGCGGCGCACCAGTGACTCCTGCCGCAGCCGGTCCAGCTCCTCCGTGTCCAGCGTCTGGAAGAGGTCCACGGCGCCCAGGAGGTTGCGGATGGTGTCCTCGGACAGCTCCGTGCGCGCCGTCTCCTGTCGCACGTGCACCGTGCGCTGGGCGTAGGGAATCTCGATGTTCTCCCGGCGCAGCCGGTACCACAGGCGAGAGTGGAGGTCCTCCTTCACCGCGTCGGACTGGCCGTACTCGGCGATGAAGAAGCGCACCATGTAGCGGATGGCGGAATCCTCGTAGGTCAGCGTGCGCGCGATGGGCGACGGCTCCGGGAGGATGAGCGGGGTTTCCCGCATCGTCTCCAGCAGCGCGTGTTTGACCTGGTTGGGCGCGGCGTCCCGAGACAGGCGGAACTCCACGTCGATGCCGACGGGGTTCAGGTCCTGGGTGAAGTTGAGGACCAGCTCCTTGGCCACCATGCTGTTGGGCAGCGTGATGACCTCGCGGCGGAAGTTCGCCAGGCGGATGGAGCGCCAGCCGATGAAGACCACGCGTCCGGTGTGTGTGCCGATGCGGATGAAGTGGCCGACCTCGAAGGGGCGGTCCAACTGGAGGGACAGGCCCGCGAAGAGGTTGCCCAGCGTCTCCTGGAGCGCCAGACCGATGACCACCGACAGCACCGCGGACGTGGCCACCAGGCCCGCCAGGTCCACGTTGAACTGGGTGCGCAGGAGCGGCAGCACCGCCAGTGGGTACAGCGTGAAGTCGATGACGTTGCGCAGGATTTTCGGTGTGCCCACCGCCGGCGCGCGCAGCCGGATCAACTTCAGCGCCAGGGCCACGCTGGCGCGGATGCCACCGAAGGTGAACATCAGCATCCAGCTGACCTGGAGCGCCTTCTGCAGGCCCTCTGGCGCCGTCGCGGGCAGGGCCCATGTGGCCAGCCGGAGGACGATGAACGCGATGAGGAGCCGGATGGCGCTCTTCAAATCCTGTCGCAGGTCGGCGTCATGGGAGGTGGCGCGCACCCCCATCAGCACGACGATGAGCAGCGCACCCACGGCCAGGGACAGATTGCTCTGAAGGAAGGGCAGCAAGGCGGGGGGAATGTCTCCCGCCATCTCCACGGGGGTCAAGGCGGCCGTTGACGCGTGCCGCGTGAGCGGGGATACACGCGCCATGACGCTCGCAATGGTACTCGGACAGCCCCGCGCGGTGGACGCCCTCCAGGCGGCCTTGCGCAGCGGCGCGGTCCACCACGCGTACCTCTTCGCCGGGCCGGAAGGGGTGGGCAAGGAGCTGGCGGCGGTCGGGCTGGCCCAGGCCCTCACGTGCCCCGAGCAGCCAGACGTGGGCTGCGGCGCCTGCGCGAGCTGCCAGCGGGTGGAAAGGGGCCTCCACCCGGACGTCACCTGGGTGATGCCAGACGATGAACGGGTGTCCCGCGGACTGGCGGGCCGGTCCGACTTCACTGGGACACCTAGCCGGGAGCTGCGCGTGGAGCAGGTGCGCCAGCTTCAGGAGCGCATCGCCCTGCGCGGCCTGGAGTCGCGCCGCAAGGTGGCGCTCATCGTCTCCGCCCAGACGATGAACGTGCAGGCGCAAAACGCGTTCCTCAAGACGCTGGAGGAGCCGCCCTCGGACACCACCCTCATCCTGGTGGCCAGCGCCATTGACCGGCTGCTGCCCACCATCCGCAGCCGGTGCGGCAAGGTGCACTTCGGCCCGCTCCCGGTGGACATGGTGGCCCAGCGCGTGGCCGAGGCGCGCAAGCTGGACGCGGAGACGGCCAAACTCGCGGCGGTCATGGCGGGTGGCAGCCTGGGCCGGGCCATGGCGCTGGATGTGGACGCGCTGTCGCGGCGCAAGGACATCGTCACCGCCTTCGAGGCCCTGCGCGGCGAGGACGCCGTCGGCCTGCTGCGCTTCGCGGAGGCCCATGGTGGCTCGCGCGATGAGGCGGAGAGCACACTGGAGCTGCTGGCGCTGTGGACGCGTGACGTGGCGCTGGTGAAGGCAGGCCTGGAGTCGGGGCTGGCTAACCGCGACCTGGTGGAGCTGGCTCGGCAGGTCGCGGGCCGCACGTCCGACATCCTCCTGCACCGCCGGCATTCGCTGCTGGATGCGGCGCGGGCCTCCATTGCCCGGAACGGTGCGCCCCGGCTCCAACTGGAGCGGATGCTCATCGACCTGTTCACGGAGACGTCGCGATGAGCGCCAGTGACATGGATGACGTGCTGGCCAGCGTGAAGGGGGGCAAGGTCGCCCCGGTGTACCTGTTGGTGGGCGAGGAGTTCCTGGTCCGCAAGGGCGCTGACGAACTGGTGAAGCTGCTCGTCCCCGACGCGGCCATGGGCCTCAACCTGGCCGTGTTGGACGCGGGCAGCCCGCGCGAGGTGGCGCAGGAGCTGGCCACGCTGCCGCTGTTCCCCGGCCGCAAGGTGGTGCTGGTCCGCGACCCGGAGTTCCTGGCGCCCAAGAAGGGGCGAGGGGACGCGCTGGGCAAGGCACGCGAGGCGTGGAAGGCGGGCAAGCGGAAGGAGGGCGCGCGGCGACTGTTGGCGCTGGCGGCCCGTGCTGGCTGGGGAGTGGAGCAGTTGGACCCGGGCACTCCCGGGGCGCCGTCCGTGGAGAAGTGGAAGGACGAGCTCAACGTCGAGCTGGCCGACGTGGACATCGCCTTCCTCAAGGAGGCGGCCGCCTTCTGCCGCGAGGAGCGTATCTCCGCGCCGGAGGGGGATGCCTCGGCGCTGCTGGACCTCATCCAGAAGGGCGTGCCGGCGGGCCATGCGCTGGTGCTGGCCGCGTCCGACATGGACGCCAAGAATCCGCTGGTGAAGCTGGCCCACGACAAGGGCTACGTCGTCGAGCGGAAGGTGGCGGCGCGTCACAAGGACCTGGACTTGACGGACATCGCCAAGGAGTTCCTGGCGCCCTTCAAGAAGAAGCTGGGCCCCGGTGCGCTGGACGAACTCAAGGAGCGCATTGGCGGGAACATCCGCCTGCTCCAGTCCGAGCTGGAGAAGCTGGCCACGTATTCGGAAGGGCCCGCCATTGAGCGGGCGGACGTGGCCGCGCTGGTCCACCACGCGCGCGAGGAGGAGTTCTTCGAGCTGTCCGAGGCGCTCCAGAAGCGCGACTTCGGCGGGGCGCTGTCCTACGCGAATGACGCCATGGGGCAGGGGACGCACGCGTTGCAGTTGCTGGGCGCGGTCGCCTCCATCGTCCGGGGCCTGCTGGAGAGCCATGAGTGGCTGTGGCGCTATTCGGGAGGCAATCCGCCTCGCACCGCGAAGGACGTGGAGGCGCGCGTCTTCCCCCGGCTGGAAGCGGAGCTGAAGGGCAGCAAGCGGAAGATGCCCAACGCGTGGGCGCTCACGTTCAGCATGAAGGCCGCGGCGGGCTATGAGCGGCGGGAGTTGCTGGGCGCGCTGGTGGCCTGCGCCGAGGCGGACCTGGCGCTGAAGTCGTCGGCGAACGGCCGGCTGGTCATCGAGCGGCTGCTGGCCACGGTGTGTGTGCGCCAGCACGGCGCGGGTTATTAGAGGAGGCGCGTATGGCGGACAAGCGTCGTTTCGACCTCTTCGCGGACTTCCTGGTGGAGCGCTTCAACGCGCCGCGCGTCTTCGACGTGGCGGGCGGGCAGGGAAAGCTCAACGAGGCACTGACGAAGCGAGGCCGCGCCGTCACCACCTTCGACCTGCGGCACAAGCATCTGCCCGTCACCTACGCCCAGCGCATCTTCACCCTGGAGGAGCCGTGTGAGGCGGAGCTGGTGGTGGGCATGCACCCGGATGGCGCCACCCGCATCATCATCCAGTACGCGGCGGCGCACCGGCTGCCCTTCGCCGTGGTGCCGTGCTGCTCGGACAACGGCATGCCCTACAACCCGTGGATGCGGCACCTGGCCGAGCTGGCTCGCGAGTCGGGCTTCACCACCGTGGAGGAGGTGAAGCTCTCCATGGACGGGCGGGCCCGCGTCATCGTGGGCGAGCATGGCGCCGCTGCGTCTTGAGGGCGCTGGAGTCCCCGCCGCCTGTCACTCGGTGGGCCCGGTCAGCAGGCCCGTGACGTCCTTCCACGGCCCCTGACACGGTGCTGTGTCCGAGGCGAGGTAGTGCCCGACACGCCCCGGCGCCAGCGCCACCACGGCGGACGAGCGTGTCCCGTAGAGCGGCGTATGGATGCAGAGCGCCTGGAGCCGTTGCAGGAAGTCGCGGGGCAGGTCCTCGCCGGTCCCAGGGGGCGGAATCAGCTCCTCGGCGGGAAGGGTCGGGTCGGACAGCACTGCCTTCAAGCCCGCCTCCAGCTCCGGCCAGGGCTTCTTCGCCACCTCGGTCGTCAGCAGCCGGGCCCGTTCCACCTTGGGCAACTCGGGGGCGTTCAGCACGTCATTGGGCAGGACATGCACCCCCGGGGGGACGTCCTCCCGCCGCAGCTGCCGGTCCGTCCTCCGAGCGTAGGCCACGCGCAGCTGCTGGGCGTCCCCATAGAGGAGGTTGAAGGGCATGAACTCATCCCCTGGCAGGGTATCCAGGTATCGGTCCACGGCCTCCACGCTGCCGGCCTGGAGGGCCTTGAGCACCACCTCGCCCCTTGAGCGGGGAGCCGGGCCCTGGCCTCGCTCGCCCCGCTGGTTCGTCAGGCCGACGAACAATCCGCCGTGGGTTACACCCATCCACGTCCCACCGCGCTCCTCATCCCGGCCGCCCACGGCGAGCGGGGACTCCAGAAGAACTTGGGGGCCAGTAGCAGGGCGGGCGTAGAACTCGTCCCGGTTGGCCGCGAGCACCAGCGGCCATTTGGGGTGGACGTGGCGCAGGATGATGATGGTGCACATGCGTATCCGGTCGATAACATCTCCGGCTCCGTGGCGCATTCGTGCCCGCGGTCCTCACGCCGTCGATGACCTCGGCCATCCGAGCGGCTAAGGTCCGCCGCCCTCAGGAGAGTCCATGGCTGAGAGAATTCTCGTCACCAGCGCGCTGCCCTACGCGAACGGCCCGGTCCACATCGGCCACGCCGTCGAGTACGTGCAGACCGACATCTACGTTCGTTTCCTCCGCTCGTGCGGCAGGGACGTCGTCTACTTCTGTGCCGATGACACCCACGGCACGCCCATCGAGCTGAACGCGGCGAAGCAGGGCATCAAGCCCGAGGAGTTCATCGCCCGCTTCCATGAGGAGCACCAGCGGGACTTCCGCGACCTCGATGTCCGCTTCGACTACTTCCACTCCACCAACTCGCCGGAGAACCGCCAGTACGCGGAGCTCATCTACGGGCGGCTGAAGGAGAAGGGCGACATCGAGCGCCGGAACATCGAGCAGACCTACTGCGAGAAGGACCGCCGCTTCCTGCCAGACCGCTTCATCAAGGGGACCTGCCCCAACTGCAAGGCGGCCGACCAGTACGGCGACGCCTGCGAGAAGTGCGGCAAGGCCTACGCCCCCACGGACCTCATCGACGCGCGCTGTGCCCTGTGTGGCACGCCCCCGGTCCGCAAGCACTCCGAACACCTGTTCTTCAAGCTGTCGCGGCACGCGGACTTCCTCCAGGACGTGCTGCGCAAGCCGGGCTTCCTCCATCCGGGCCTGGCGACCCAGCTCCAGGGCTTCTTCGAGAAGGGCCTGGCGGACTGGGACATCAGCCGTGACGGGCCGTACTTCGGCTTCGCCATTCCGGGTGAGACGGACAAGTACTTCTACGTCTGGCTGGATGCGCCCATCGGGTACATCGCCACCACGGAGAAGTGGGCGAAGGAGACGGGCAAGGCGAAGAGCGCGCTGGACTACTGGAGCGCGGACGCCGACACCCGCATCATCCACTTCATCGGCAAGGACATCGTCTACTTCCACGCGCTGTTCTGGCCGGCCGTGCTCAACGTCGCGGGCTTCCACGGCCCCAGCGAAATCAAGGTCCACGGCCACCTCACGGTGAACGGCGAGAAGATGTCGAAGAGCCGCGGCACCATGGTGCCGGTGCGCGACTACCTGGACCAGTTGGACCCCAGCTACTTGCGCTACTTCTACGCGGCCAACCTGGGCCCGGGCGTGGAAGACCTGGACCTCAACCTCAAGGACTTCCGCCAGCGCGTGAATGGCGAGCTGGTCAACAACGTGGGCAACCTGGCCAACCGCGCCCTGTCGCTGCTGGCCGGTCCGCTGGAGAAGCGTCTCGCGCCCGGCCGTACCGAGGGCCCGGGCCGCGCCCTGGTGGAGGCCGCGCTCGCCCGCGTGCCGGAGGTGCGCGACGCGTTCGACAAGCTGGAGTACCGGTCCGCCATCCGCGTCATCACCGAGATTGCGTCGGCCGCGAACGGCTTCCTCCAGACGGCCGCGCCGTGGGCCGAGGTGAAGAAGGACGCGGAGGTCGCTCGCGCGGACCTGTCCGACGCCGCGGACGTGGCCTACCTCCTGGGCGCGCTGCTTGCCCCGGTGACGCCGCGCCTGTCGGAGAAGCTCTTCGCCCAGCTCGGCGCCGAGCCGCTGACGTTCCAGGCCCTGGAGGGCGCGAAGTACCCGCTGTTGGATCGCAGCCGTCCCATCGGCACGCCCGAGCCGCTGCTGCCGCGGCTGGAGGAGGAGCGCGTCAACGCCATCATCAAGCTGCCGGAAGGCGCCGCGGCGCCGCAGGCCGCGGAGGCCGGGCCGGCCAAGGGCGCCAAGGCGGAGAAGAAGCCCGCCGAGGCTCCCGCCGCGACGCAGGCGGCTCCGAGCGCTGTCGCGGCCGAGTCGTCGGGTGAAATCGAGTACGACGACTTCGCCAAGGTGGTGCTGAAGGCCGGCAAGGTGCTGGCCGCGGAGAAGGTGCAGAAGGCGGACAAGCTGCTCAAGCTCACGGTGGACGTGGGCGAGGGGAGCCCGCGCACCATCGTCTCCGGCATCGCGGAGGCCTTCGCTCCCGAGGCGCTCACCGGGCGCAACGTGGTGGTGGTGGCCAACCTCAAGCCGCGCAAGCTCAAGGGCATCGAGTCGCGCGGCATGCTCCTGACGGCGGGGCCGGGCGGCAAGGAGCTGTCGCTGCTCGACCCGGGCGATGTGGCCCCTGGCAGCGAGGTGAAGTGAGGTGACGGACTGGCGTGCCGACCGGGACCGGGCCCTCCTGACGCTGGAGCGCGAGAAGCGCCCGGCGTTCAGGACGGAGGCCGCGCTCCAGCTCTATCACCTCGCGTCGGAGGTCCCCGAGCACGCCGCCGAGTTCCTCGAGGCGCTCCCCCGGCTGCTGGCGGATAAGCAGGTGGAGGTGCGCCGCGCGGGCGTGAGCCTGGCCTCCGTGGTGGTGCCTCCGGCGGAGCTGCCGGACCTGCTCATCACCCGGCTTCGGGACGAGGAGTGGCAGATCCGCCTGGAGGCCACCGGCCGGTTGGCGGACCTGGCCCGGCCGGAGCTGCGCGGGGCGCTGGCCTCCATGCTGGAGGACGGTACCTTCGAGGTCCGCTTCGAGGCGGCACGCGGCATCGCCAGCCTCCAGCACGCCGCGGGGCTGGAGGTGTTGCTGGAGGCGCTGGACGCGGACCTGCTGCGCTTCCGGGCCCTGGGCGCGCTGGCGGAGCTGGGGGACGCGCGCGCGCTGCCCCAGGTGAAGAAGCTGTTCGGCCGGTGGCTCCTGCCCGCCTTCGACAAGACGCAGGCCGCCGGGGTGCTGGCGAAGCTCGGCGATTCGGACGGCTCGGCGTACCTCATCCAGCGGATGGCGAAGAAGCGGTGGAGCCCGGACCGGGCCCTGGCCGTGGAGCTTTGCGGCGAGGTGAAGGTGCCCGGCGCGCTGGAGCGGTTGAAGGAAGTCCTGGACGACGTGAAGGACCCCTGCCGGGGCGCGGCCGCGAGAGGCCTGGGCCGGCTGGGCGATGCGCGGGCGCTGCCCTGGCTGGTCGGGCTGCTCCAGGACGCGCAGGCCTCCGAGGACAGCCGATTGGACGCCGCTGACGGGCTGTGGCGCCTGGGCGGGCCGGAGGCGCGTGAGGCTGTTCGCAACGCGGTGAGTACCTTTCCCTCACCAGAGGCCCGCGCCGAGCTGGAAGAGCTGTTGCAGGAGGAGCCATGAAATTCGTCGACGCCCACTGTCACCTCGAGGTGAAGGACTACCCGGACGTCATGGCCGTGCTCGACGCGGCTCGCGCGGCGGGGCTGGTCCACGCCGTCGTGGTGGGGCAGTTCCACGGCCCGGGCAACTGGGGCAACGCGCTGGAGGTGGCGGCGGCGCACCCGGAGTTCCTGTCGCCCACGTTGGGCATCCACCCGCACGAGGCCGCTCGGGCCACCGAGGAGGACCTGGCCACGCTGGAGCGCACCTGCGCGCGTCCCGAGGTCCGGGCGGTGGGGGAGGCGGGCCTGGACTACTACTACGACCACTCACCGCGCGAGGCGCAGGCGGAGGTCTTCCGGCGGCAGTGCGCGCTGGCGCTCCGGCTGGGCAAGCCGCTGGTGGTGCACGTGCGCGACGCGCATGACGACTGCGACGCCATCCTCGGCGAGACGGGCGTGTCGAAGGGCGTCATCCACTGCTTCACCGGCGACACGGACGCGGCGCGGCGCTACCTGGACCGCGGCTTCCTGCTGTCTCTGTCGGGCGTCATCACCTACAAGAAGACGGAGGCGCTCCAGGACGCGGTGCGCTTCGCGCCGTTGGACAGGCTGATGGTGGAGACGGACAGCCCGTACCTGGCGCCGGTGCCGCACCGAGGGCGGAAGAACCAGCCCTCGCACGTAGTGGAGACGGCGAGGAAGGTCGCCGAGCTCAAGGGCGTGACGCTGGAGGAGGTGGCCGCGGTCACCACCGCCAACGCCGCCGCCCTCTTCAACCTCAACCTGCGTTGAGGCCGCCGGCCAGGGCCGCGAGGTCCTGGTCCATCTGCGGCACGTCCAGCAGCAACGCGTCCGGGTCGTACTGGAAGTCCGCCTGCTTCAGCTTCAGCAGCGCCTGCAGGGCGGGCTCCCCCGAGTGGCCACCAAAGGACGCGAAGACGACGCGGCCCCGCTCCAGGTGCAGGTAGCCCTCCAGCGTGTGCTGGCGCAGGTTGAGCCGGCCACTCTTGTGGCCACCACCCAGCGTGCGCAGCAGCTCACGCGGAGGGAGCTCGTCGAAGCTGCCGCGCACCACGCGCCCCGGGCCGTTGTGCTGTACCCGGTCGTCGTAGAGGGCCTGCACCGTCTTCGCGATGGCGGGCTTGTCCGCCGGCGACAGCACGTCCGTGGCGCCGGCCATGAGCAGGCGCTCCCGCGTGCCGTTGTCGGGCTCGCCCACCACCGCGATGGGCAGTCCCGCCGTCTCCGGCGCCGAGCGGGCCTGCGCCAGCAGGTCCATCACGTCCTGCAGGCCCAGCCGCAGGCTCACCACCAGCACGTCGCAGTCCTGCCGCGCCAGTCCGTCCTGTGCGCCCTCGACGGTGGACAGCGCGTGCGCCACCAGGCCCTGCTTCAGCACCGCCTCCAGCAGCTCGCCGCGCGCCGTCTCGTCCGGCTCCACCACGAGCACCTGGCGGCCTTCGCTCTCCAGCCTGTGGCGCAGCAGCTCACCGCTCTGAAGCTGGATGACGATGTCCGCCACCACCGGGTCATAGAGCACGCCCGCGTACTTGCGCAGGTGCTCCAGGGCCTGCTCCTTGGGCAGCACTCGGCCCAGGGCGTTGCCCGGGTTCTTCGTCAGCTCCAGGAAGCTGTCCACCGCGGCGAGGATGCGCGCGCCCAGGGTGATGTCCTCGCCCTTGGCGCCCTGGGGCGTGCCGGAGCCGTCCCAGGCTTCGTACATCTGCGCGAGGATGGTGTTTGTCTGCGCGGGCAGATGCACCGTCTCGAACATGCGGGTGGGGATACGGCAGGCCAGCTTCGCTTGGGCCTTCCACTCCGGGTTGACGGCGTTGCTCGCCAGCGAGAAGTGCCGCTCCGCCGGCTTGCCCAGGTCGTGCAGGTAGGCGGCGATGGACAGCGCGGCCAGCTCCTTGTGGGGCATGCCCATGCGCTGGCCCACGATGCCGGCCTGCCGCGCCAGCTGCGCGGAGTGCCCGCGGTGGCGCTGCCGGTCCTGCTCCAGCAGGCCGACCATGATGCCCAGCGTCTCCACGAAGTCGCTGTCACTGACCAGCCCGCGCGGGCCGCCGGGCTCGCGCCGCTGGGTGGACGGGCGGACCGCGGGGGTGCCGGTGCTGCTGCCGCGTTGCAGCCGCATCCGCGCGTCCGTCTCCACGCGGAAGCTGAGGCTGAGCCCGCCCCGGTTGCCCGTGCCCGTCCCGGTGCCGCCGCCCGCGTAGGTGCGCCCGTGCTCCGGTGCGCCCGTGCGGGACGGCGCGGCCGGGGCCTGGCCCTGGGCGTTGGCGCCTTCCAGCAGCGCGGCGAAGGCGGTGGGGTCGCCGTAGTAGTGCTTGCGGATGGCGGCGGAGATGGCGCTGCGCAGGCCCACGTACGCGTAGACCTCCGACATGCCCGTGACGAGGGCAATCTCGTCCATCAGCGACTTGTTCTGCGGCTCGGCGGCGACCACGGAGAGCAGCTTGCGCTCCGGGTCCACCGCCAGCGGCAGCACGTTCTGCGCCTCGGCCAGGCGCACCGGAAGCCGGTCCAGCACCTCGGTGGCGATGCGCGCCTTCGCCAGCTTGTCCGCGCTGACGAAGCGCGTCTGGAACTCCGCCGCCAGGAAGCGCAGCAGCGCCGCTTCCTGGAGCAGTCCCAGCTCCACCAGACAATCACCGACCTTGTGGCCGGTGATTTTCTGGTGCTCCAGGGCCTGTTCCACGGCCCCGGCGTTGACGAGTCCCGCCTCGATGAGGCGCTCTCCCAACCTCTTCGCCATGTGCTGCCTCAGCTCTCCGAAGAACCCTCGCCGCCCTTGTTGCCGGAATCGGGCGATACCGACGTCAGCGCGCTGAACGGCTTGAAGGTCAGCTCCTTGGGCAGCGAACTCGCGTCACGCGGCGGACGCTCCTCGCGGGGCGGACGGGGCGGGCGCTCCTCACGCGGACGCTCCTCGCGGGGCGGACGCTCCTCGCGGGGCGGACGCTCCTTGCGCGGCGGCCGTTGGGCCTGCTCCTGCTGCGGGGCGGCTTCGGCCGGGGTGCCCGGCTGCTGCGGCTTCTCCGCGCGGGCCTTGCGCTTCTCCTCGCGGCCCTTGCGGCGGCCACCGCCCTCCACCGGGGCGCGGCCCCGCGAGGTGGGCGAAGGGCCCTTCCACAGCTGGCGCTCGTAGGGGCGCACCACGTCCGTCCACTTGTCGTGCGAGTCGCGCTGCATGGCCTCCAGCCACGAGGCGATGCGCGCGTCCAGCGACTCCAGCGAGTGGATGATCTGCGCTTCCAGCGTCACCGGCGACTTCGGGCTGCCGTGCTGCGTGTCGCCGTGCTGGGAGATGACCAGGTGCGTGAGGTGCTGCTCCAGGAGCGGCGGGAAGCCGGGGATGGCCAGCGCCTTCTCGCGCAGCTTCTGCGCCGTCAGGACGAGGTTGCCCACCAGCCGGCCCTCGTCGGAGGACTCGGAGGCGTCCGCCGCCTTCATCACCTGCTGCAGCAGCGCGCCGGCCAGCAGCAGGTCTCGGTCCGCCATGGGGTACTGGTCCGCCACGCGGAGCGTCAGCCGCATCACCGACAGGAGGTGCTCCGCCAGTCCGCCACGCCACGCGTGGTGCGTGCCCCGGGCGCCCTGGGCCACCGGCAGGCCGGCCGCGATCTTCGGGTCGTCCAGGAAGGACAGCAGCAGCTGCTTCACGAAGGTGTCGCCGATGCGCTCGGTGACCATCTCCCGGATGAGGCCGGCGGCGCGCGCGCCACCCGGGCCCTCGTTGCCACGGGCCTCGCCCTTGTCGGCCTTCTCGGGCTTCTCAGCCTTGGCTTCCGGGGCGGCCTTGGTCTCCGGAGCGGGCTTCGCCTCGGCGGCGGGCGGGGCCGGGGGCGGCTCGAACTCCTTGGGGTCCAGGGGCTCGGGGTCCAGGCGCTCCACGGCCTCGACGACAATCTGGGAGCGGCCGTGGAACTGGATGACGTTGCCCTGGACGAGCACGAAGTCGCCCGGCTGGAAGACGGGCTCGAGCGCGTCGACCTTGTCGAAGATGCGCGCGTCCACCTCGCCACTCTTGTCGACGAGCGTGGCGGCGACGAACACCTTGCCACTGCGGGCGGTCACCTTCTCCTTCTTGGTGACGCGGAAGACGGTATGGACGCGGTCCTTCTCCCGCAGGTCGGCCGCATACACCTTGCGGACGGTCTCCACGGAACCTTCCTGGGCGGGGGGCGCGGACTCGGGCACGTTTTCGTTGGTCATTGCGGCGGCGGACACTAGCACTCCATCGGCCGCGCGGGTGGACGGCTTCAGCTGACTTCCAACGCCATCGCGTGGAGGTGCTCGGCCCCATGGGAGCCGGCCAGGGTCGGGTGGTCCGGCGGCAGGCCAGGGCGGGCCAGCCGGGTGGCGATACGGGCCTCGCCCTCGCAGGCGGTGGCCACCAGGTCGTCAAAGCCGTCCTGGGGGAGGGGTGGATGGTACCCGGTGACCATCAACCATCCACCGTGGCGCGTCCTGCGAAGCGCGTGACGCAGCAACTCCACGAATTCCTCGTCGGTCGCCACGGCCAGTGTGTCCAGCAGGACCAGGTCGAAGGTGTCTCGCACCGCACGGAGGACCTGGAGGGGCTTTCCCGTCTCCACCGTCACCCGGCCCAGCAGGCCGTTGGCCTCCGCGTTCTCCCGCGCCAGGTCCGCGGCGTCCGCGTTGGCGTCGAAGGCGAGGATGTGACGGGCGCCATGCACGCCCGCGTGGACGAAGAGCCCACCCACGTTGCAACTGGCGTCCAGCACGCGTGAGCCCTGGGCCATGCGCGCCACGAAGCGGCGGACCTCGCGCTGGTCATACGCGTAGCCCGTGCCCTGGCCGTACGTGAGGTCCACGGTGAAGCGGGCCCCCATCTCCAGCAGCCGGCACCAGCGGGGTGGGGTGCCGTACAGGACGTGGGGGCGCTGTGTGGGCAGGCCCAGCGCTTTCCGGTGAAGGGTGTCGTTGCGCAGCAGCACCGCGCCCGCGCCCGCCACCTCCACCAGCGCGCGCGTCAGCTCCTCATGGCGCGCGTCCATGGCACGGGTGAGCGTCTGCACCACGAAGTGCGTGTCGTAGCGGTCCACGATGAGGCCGGGCAGGCCGTCCCCGTCATCGTTGACGACGCGGCAGAAGCGCGGGTCGTCCACCAGCCGGGCCCGCCGCTCGAAGGCGTGGCGGAGATGGCGCGGGATGAGGCCCTCCACCGCCTCGTCCGGCTGGCCGAGCCGCCGCACCGCGTAGGACGCCTCTAAATCCACGTCACCCAGGCCCAGCACCGAGCCGTCCTCGTCCCGAAGCTGTACGGGCTCTCCGGGTTGCGGCGTGCCTTCCATGGAGACGATGTCTTCCCGGCGCAGCCATGGCGCGCCATGGCGCAGTCGGCGGGCGGCGTCGCGGGACAGATAGGTGCTGAGCACGATGGGTTCTCCTCTCGCGGCGGCCCGAGGGCACCGGCGCCCGGGGCGTGCTGCCAGGGGAGAACATGGGGTGCTGGCCTGCGGATGGCTGCCCGTCCCGGAGCGCCACGTCGGGGGGCAGCCGGGCGGGCGGGCCCGTGCGCCGTCGCCCCGTTGGTTCAGCCTCCGGTGGGCGCGCGCTTGAAGGCCTTGGTGGTGACCTGGAAGAGCAGGGTGCTGGCCACCAGCGCCAGGACGATGCCGATGCCGCGCAGCCGCAATTCGTCGCGGAACACCAGGGACAGGGCCAGCGCGCTCAGCAGCACCACGGCCGCCACGCGAAGCACCTGTCCCCGCTGCAATGCCCCCGAGCGCGCGGGTTTCGCCTGGGCAAGTACCGGGATGCTCGCCGCCTTGCGCCAGGTGGTTGCGGTCTCCTCCCGGACTTCGTCCTCCGCGTCCACCAGCCCCTGGACGTAGGCCCGCTCCACATCCAGCAGGCTGGGGTAGACCAGCTCGCCCTCCGGCGTACGCACGACGTATCCCATGAGCCCTCCTCCCGGCCGTCCGTCAGGACAGTTCGGTGGCAATCTGCTCAGCGACGCGCAGTCCATCAATGGCGGACGATACGATGCCGCCCGCGTAGCCGCAGCCCTCGCCCGCCGGGTAGAGGCCCTTCATCGTCACCGACTGGAGGTCCTCGCCGCGGGTGATGCGCACCGGTGACGACGTGCGGCTCTCGATGCCGATGAGCTTGCCCTCCTCGCTGATGAAGCCGCGCATCTTCCGCTCGAAGGTGCGCAGGGCCTGCTTCAGCGACTCCGTGAGCCGCTCCGGGAAGAGCCGGTTGAGGTCCACGTGCGCCAGGCCGGGGCGGTAGCTGGTGCCGCCCGGGTCCTTCTTCACGCGCCCGGCCAGGTAGTCCGGAATCGTCTGGGCCGGCGCGTAGAAGCGGCCTCCGCCCAGCTCATACGCCTTGCTCTCCCAGTGGCGCTGGAACTCCAGGCCCGCCAGTGGCCCGCGGAAGCCCTCGCGCTCGAAGTCCGCCACGGACACGGACACGACGATGCCCGCGTTGGCGTAGCGCGCGTTGCGCCGCGAGTTGCTCATGCCGTTGGTGCACTGGAGCCCGTCCTGCGTGGGCGTGGGCACCACGATGCCGCCGGGGCACATGCAGAACGAGTAGACGCCACGCACCTCGCCGTCCACCTCCAGGTTCTCCGCCAGCTTGTAGTCGGCCGGAGGCAGGCGCGGATTCTTCGCGGCGCTGCCGTACTGGATGCCGTTGATGAGCGCCTGCGGGTGCTCGGCGCGGAAGCCCAGGGCGAAGGGCTTGGCCTCCACGAGCACCCGGCCGTCGGCGGCGAAGCGCTCGTACAGCTCGCGCGCGGAGTTGCCGGGGGCCAGGATGACGCGGTTGCTCTCCAGCGTGCGGCCGTCGGACAGCTTCACGCCCGCGATGTGGCCGTCCTTGTAGAGCAGGTCGTCCACGCGCGTGCTGAAGTGGACCTCGCAGCCACCAGCGATGAGCTCCTCGCGCAGCTTCGCCACCGCGCCGGGCAGCAGGTCCGAGCCGATGTGCGGCTTGCCCTCGACGAGGATGTTGTCCGGCGCGCCATAGCGGGCGAAGGCCTCGATGACCTTGCGCACCATGGGGTGGTTGATGCGCGTGGACAGCTTGCCGTCCGTGTACGCGCCCGCGCCGCCCTCGCCGAAGTTCATGTTGCTTTCGGGGTCCAGCGTCCCGTCGCGCATGAGCTTGGCCACATCCTTGCGGCGCGACACCACCTCGCGGCCCCGCTCCAACAGGATGCTGCGCACGCCGCGCTCCAGCAGGCCCAGCGCGGCGAAGAGCCCCGCGGGGCCCGTGCCGATGATGATGGGCCACTGCTCCGGCGCCTTCACCGGGGCCAGGGGCTCGGGCGGCGGGGGCGCCTCACCCACGTCGGGGGGCAGCTTCGCGGGCTTCTTGCCCCGGGCCAGCTCCACCTCCAGCGTGTAGATGTAGCGCGGGCTGCCCTTCTTCCGCGCGTCCAGCACGGAGCGCACCACCCGCACGGACGCGAGGTCGGAGCGGGTGACGCCCAGCTTCTCCGCGGCGCGTTGACCGAGCAGCTCCTCCGGCTCGTCCAGCCACAGCCCGATGTTGTTCACCCGATACGCCATTGCATCCGCTCCTGGTGGGGCGCGTATCTCGCCGCCCCGTTGAAAGATTGCAAGCCCTTGAAATCCGGGTGCGAACCCGCTGATGCACCCCCCCACGCCAATCCCCCGTACCGCCGAGGACTGCGCAACCGCGTTCGCACTGCCCTCCAGGGCCGTTCGGGGCCCTGGTCTACTTCAACCCTTGGGAAATGTTGAGGAATCCGTTTGGAAGAGAACGGCTGGCACGGGGGTTGAAGCAGGGCCGTACCGTGATTAGGCGGCGTCGCTCCTTCCCGGCCGCTTTCTTGATGGAGGCACTGACCTTGAGCACCGATCAAAAGGGCACCCGGATCCTGGCGCGCACGTTCTTCAACCAGCTGCGCTCGAGCGGCTACACCCCGCACCAGGTGATTGGCATCGCGACGGAGCTGCTTGAGCTGGTGACGACGGACATCAAGGAGGGCGACAAGGCGACGGCCGTCCAGGCGGCGCAGGAGCAGGCCCCGGAGCTTCGCCCGCACGCATGAGGTGCTCAGCGGGTTCTCCCCGCGGGCGCGCGGGCTCCGGACGGGTTTCCGGGGCGCCCGCCCGCGAGTGGAGGCAGCGAGGTGGTGAAAGGACCGGCCCTGGCCGGTCTTTTCGTTTCGACTGATTGAGGAGTCAGGCGCGGGGGGCCCGCTGCTCCCGCCTCCGCTGGTACGCAGCCGCGCCGGCAATAAAGAGCAGACCCGCGGTGAGAGCGCTGAAGACGCTGCTGGCCGTCTGCGTGGCCTGGAGCGCCATCAGCACGCCGCCCGCGGTGAAGGCGGCCACATCCACCCACGCGGGACGGCGCTGCGGCAGCACCAGCACCAGGATGCAGGCCGTCAGCGGCAGACCCAGCACAACCTGGCGGACGATGGCGTCGGTGCTCGTGCGCACCGTGTCCCAGTTGTGCACCAGGATGGCGGCGAAGATGACCACCGTGCCCAGCGCGAGCACCAGCACGCCCGCGGCGGCCGCGTCCTTGGCCAGCCGGGCCTTCTCGTCGAACTGCTGGACGGCCAGGTCCACCAGGTGCTCCAGCGCGCTGTTGAGGATTTCGGCGAAGAAGATGAGGAGGACGCAGAAGATGAGCGTCACCTTCTCCGCGAGCCCCAGCGCAATGCCGCTGCCCACCAGCCCCACCAGCACGGCGGCGATGAGGTGGACGCGCATGTTGCGCTGGTAGATGACGGTGTGGATGAGCCCTGCCCACGCGTGACCGAAGGAGGCGAGCAGCCCCGAACCGTGACGGGGAGGGAAGGACGCGGGTGGCCGAGGAGGTGCGTTCATCGATGGCGAAAGCGCGGGGGGAGGCTAACACCCGCGGGACGGATTGCCCCTTCGTCGTGAAGGGGTATGGTCCGACCCTGTGAATGCCCCTTCCTACCCTCTTCGTGTCCGTCTGGGTGGCGCACTTCTCGCGCTGTTGTTGACTTCCCCCCTGGCCCGCGCCGAATCCCACGCCGCGCACGACCATGCACTGGATGAAGGGGCGTGTGGCCTGGAGCCGCCGGGCGTGCAGTACACGCCGATGCCCGGGCCCCGTCCGCATGAGACGCGCCGCCTGTCCGCCGCGGAGCCGCCGGTCGTCCGGCGCGAGCTCCGGACGGGCGCTTCGGGGACGAAGTCGGGCGTGCCGCAGACGCGTCAGCGCACGGGCGCGCTCTCCGGCAAGGTGGTGTACCTGAGCCCGGGCCACGGCTTCACGCGCAGCGCGCCGCTGAACCGCTGGGCCACGCAGCGGCCGAACACCTGGGCCGTGGTGGAGGACCTTATCTCCGCCGAGGTCCTCAACCAGTACCTGCTGCCCATGCTGACGGGCGCCGGCGCCACCGTGGTGCCCCTGCGGGAGCCGGACCTCAACGGGCACATGGCCATCGTCGACGACGGGCAGGCCGGCTATTCGGAGGACGGCGACGTCTTCGAGTCCTCCGCTCAGCCCGGCTGGGGCACGCCGCCGACACCCATGGGCAACGGGGTGGAGCCCTTCTCGCTGGGCACGACGCGGGTGATGGCCTCCGCGCGCAGCGCCACCGCGAGCGCGACGTGGACGCCGGAGATTCCCGCGGAGGGCAGCTACCACGTCTACGTCTCCTACGCGGCCGACCCCACGCGCGCGCCTGACGCGCACTATGTGGTGAAGCACGCGGGCGGTGAGAGCCACTTCCGCGTCAACCAGCGCCGTCACGGCGGGACGTGGGTGCTGCTGGGGCGCTTCTACTTCAAGGCGGGGCAGCACCCGGATTCCGGCGCGGTGGTGGCGCTGAACGACACGGCGGAGGGCGGCACGCTGTCGCTGGACGCGGTGCGCTTCGGTGGTGGCAGCGGCGTCATCGGTGACGAGGCGATGGCGCCCCTGGCGCGGCCCCGCTACGAGGAGTCTGCGCGCTACCACGTGCAGTTTAGCGGCGCGCCCTTCACGGTGTACGCACCCACGGGGGCCAACGCGCTGACCAATGAGCGCAACGCGGACGTCACCGCCCGTCCGCGCTTCGCCGCGTGGCTGCACGAGGAGGGCGAGGACGCGGTGTACGTGGCCTGGCACACCAACGCGTCCACCACGGGCAACGTGTCGGGGACGGAGGCCTACGTGTACGGGCCCAACCCGGTGGACGGCACGCTCAACTTTACCGGCTTTCCGGGCAGTGACGTGCTGGCGCGGGCGCTGCTGGACGAACTGGCGCGGGACATGCGCCGCGAGGTGGACCCGAGCTGGCGGGTGCGCAACCTGCGCTCGGCGAACCTGGGCGAGGTGAACCCCACGCACAACAACGAGATGCCGTCCGTGCTGCTGGAGGTCGCCTACCACGACAACGTGACGGATTCGAACCGGCTGAAGGAGCCCGTGTTCCGCCGGGTGGCCGCGCGCGCCATCCTTCAGGGACTCATCAAGTACTACGCGGCCCGGGACAGCGTGCCCGTCGTCCTGCCGCCCGAGGCGCCCGAGGCGGTGGCCGCGCTCAACGGCAGCGGCGGCACGGTGGAGTTGCGCTGGACGGCGCCGCCGGCCAACCCGGACGAGGAGGGCCGCGACGCGCCCTCGGGGTACCGCGTCTACCAGAGCGCGGACGGGCTGGGCTGGGACGACGGCTCGGAGGCAGTGGGTACGTCCTTCCGCATCACGCTGGCGCCGGGCACCGTGCGCTACTTCCGCGTGGCCGCGCACAACGCGGGCGGCGAAGGCTTCCCGTCCGTCACCGTGGGCGTTCGGACGCCAGACGGCGCGGAGTCCCCGGTGCTGGTGGTCAACGGCTTCGAGCGGCTGGATGCCTCCCAGGCGTGCGCCGAGCCACTGGACGCCTATGACCTCCATGCGCCTGTCCGCCTGCTGGTGGAGACGATGAACGACGGCACCTACGTGCGCCGCCACGGCGCCGCGCTGGCGCACGCGGGCACCGCCTTCGACAGCGCGACGCGCGCGGCGGTGGCGGCGAACCTGGTGACGGTGGGCGCGCCGTACCGGCTGGTGGACTGGTTCTCCGGCCGGGGCGGGGCGGGAGGGGCCCGTCCAACCCGTGAGGAGCAGGACGCCCTGCGCGGGTTCGTGATGCAGGGTGGGCACCTCCTCCTGTCGGGCAGCCACGTGACGTCGGCGCTGGCCGTGGGCTCGGCGGAGGACCAGGCCTTCCTGGCGGACATTCTTCGCGCGGCGCCGGGCAGCGGAACGCCCCCGTTCTCCGTGGAGGGCATGCCGGGCGACTGGCTGGCCCAGCTCACCGGGGTGGCGCTGGATGACGGCACGCGGGGCGGCTACGCGGTGGGCGTGACGGACGTGCTGACGCCCGCGTCGGGTGGCACGTCCGTGCTTCGCTATCTGGGAACTGACCTGGCGGCGGGCGTGACGTCGGCGCCCAACGGGCGGGTGCTGTTGCTGGGCATGCCTTTCGAGGGCATCGTCAGTCCGGTGCAGCGCGCCGGGCTCATGTCCTCGTTCCTGGTGCAGGCGGGCCTGCTCACGGAGCTGCCTCTGCCGCCGGCCGAGGAATCCAGCGCCGCGAGCCTGCTCACCGCCTGTGTGGCGGCGCGGGGCGTGGACCCGCACCCTCCACCGGAGCCCGAGCCGGAACCCGAGCCGGAGCCCCATGTGGTGGGGGTTCTGCCGCAGTTCTATCCGCTGGGAGATTCCGGCTGTGGCTGTGGGGCGGGTGGGGGAACGGGCACCGCCGTCTGGCTGTTGCTCGGGGTGATTGTTCAGCTTCGGCGTGCGCGTCGTCGCGGGGATGTCGCCGGGCGTTGACTCGGCGGGTCGCGATGCCTACGGTCGCCCGCCTTCGATTTTGACGTGACGACCCGTGGGTGCCTGGCACCCACTGCTCAAGGAGACGACGAACATGGCTACCCGGATTGCCATCAATGGCTTTGGCCGCATCGGTCGCTGCATCCTCCGCGCGGTGCTCAGCCGCAAGGAAGACCTCGAGATTGTCGCCATCAACGACCTCGACAAGCCCGCGGCGCTGGCGCACCTGTTCAAGTACGACTCCGTGCACCGCACCTGGCCGGGCGAGGTGAAGGCGACGGAGAAGGGCATCGTGGTGGACGGCAAGGAGATCACCGTCACCGCGGAGAAGGACCCGACGGCGCTGCCCTGGAAGAGCCTGAACGTGGACGTGGTGCTGGAGTGCACCGGTCGCTTCACCGCGCGCGACGCGGCGGAGAAGCACCTGAAGGCGGGCGCGAAGAAGGTCATCATCTCCGCCCCGGCCAAGGGCCCGGACATCACCATCGCTTACGGCATCAACCACAACGAGTATGACCCGGCGAAGCACCACGTCATCTCGAACGCCTCGTGCACCACCAACTGCCTGGCGCCCATCGCCAAGGTGCTGGTGGACAACTTCGGCATCGAGAAGGGCCTGATGACCACGGTCCACAGCTACACCAACGACCAGCGCATCCTGGACCTCACCCACGAGGACATGCGCCGCGCCCGCGCCGCCGCGCTCTCCATGATTCCCACCAGCACCGGCGCCGCGAAGGCCATCGGTGAGGTGATTCCGCAGCTCAAGGGCAAGATGCACGGCCTGGCCGTCCGCGTGCCCACCCCGAACGTGTCCCTGGTGGACCTGACGGTGAACACCGAGAAGAAGGTCACCGCCGAGGCCGTCATCGAGGCCTTCCGCAAGGCCGCCGAAGGCCCGCTCAAGGGCGTGCTGGAGTTCAGCGACGCGCAGACGGTGTCGGTGGACTACAACGGCAACCCGCACTCGGCCATCTTCGACTCCACCAACTGCTTCGTGATGGGCGACAACCTGCTCAAGGTCATGGCCTGGTACGACAACGAGTGGGGCTTCTCCAACCGCATGGTGGACACGGCGAAGTTCCTCGTCTCCAAGGGCGTCTAGTCCCAAGGGCGTTCAGGGCACCGAGAGGGAAGGACCGAGATGATCCGTTACATCGATGATCTGCAGCTGACCGGGAAGCGCGTCTTCATCCGCGTGGACTTCAACGTCCCGATGGAAGGACGGCGCGTGACCGACGACACCCGCATCCGCGAGGCGATGCCCACCATCCGGCGCGCGCTCGACATGGGCGGGAAGGTCATCCTGGCCTCCCACCTCGGCCGCCCCAAGGGGCCGGACCCGAAGCTGTCGCTGGAGCCTGTCGCCGTGCGGCTCGCCGAGCTGCTTGGCGGCAAGCACGAAGTCATCCTCACCGACGACTGCATCGGTGACGGCGTGAAGAAGCAGGTGAAGGAACTCAAGGAGGGCCAGGTGGTCGTCCTGGAGAACCTCCGCTTCCACAAGGAAGAGGAGGCCAACGACGAGACGTTCGCCCGCGAGCTGGCGGCGCTGGCGGACGTCTACGTCAACGACGCCTTCGGCACCGCCCACCGCGCCCACGCGTCCACCGCGGGCATGGTGCCCTTCGTGAAGGAGAAGGCGGCCGGCTTCCTGATGCGGAAGGAAATCGAGTACCTGGGCAAGGTGCTCAGGAACCCGGACAAGCCCTTCGTGGCCATCCTGGGTGGCTCGAAGGTGAGCGATAAAATCAAGGTCATCGAGAGCCTGCTGCCCAAGGTGGACGCGCTGCTCATCGGTGGCGCCATGGCGTACACCTTCTTGAAGGCGCAGGGCGTCGAGGTGGGCAAGTCCCGCGTCGAGGGTGACAAGCTGTCGCTGGCCACGCGCCTGCTGGAGGCGGCGCACCGGTTCAAGACGCAGCTGGTCCTGCCGGTGGACCACATCGTGGGCACCGAGCCCACGGAGAACAGCCCCGCCAAGGAGACGCCGGACAACGCGATTCCGCCGGACATGATGGGCCTGGACATCGGTCCCAAGACGCGCGCCATCTTCGCGCAGCACATCCGCGATGCGAGGACGGTGGTGTGGAACGGGCCCATGGGCCTGTTCGAGGTGCCCAAGTTCGCCGAAGGCACCCGCTCCGTCGCCGCGGCCATGTCCATCAACACGCAGGCCACCACCGTCATCGGCGGCGGGGACAGCGCGGCGGCCGTGGAGCAGATGGGCTTCGCGGACAAGATGAGCCATGTGTCCACTGGTGGAGGTGCGTCCTTGGAATTCCTGGAAGGACGCGACTTGCCGGGCATCAAGGCGCTGGAGACGCGGTAGGCTCCGCGTCCGACACACCACACACCCCTGGGGGACACCATGGCCACCGCGCGTCGCCGGAAGATCGTTGCTGGCAACTGGAAGATGAACAAGTCGGTACCGGAGGCGCTGGCCCTGGTGCGCGACCTGCGAGGGCAGGTGGCCTCCCTGGGGGACACCGTGGAGGTGGTGGTGGCGCCGCCGTTCGTGGCGTTGCAGCCGCTGCATGTCGCGCTGGAAGGCGCGCCGCTGGCGCTGGCGGCGCAGAACTGCCACTGGGAGTCCTCGGGCGCCTTCACGGGTGAGATTTCCGCGCCGATGCTGGCCGAGCTGGGGTGCGCCTACGTCATCGTGGGGCACTCCGAGCGCCGGCAGCTCTTCGGGGACACGGACGAGCAGGTGAACAAGCGGACGAAGGCGGTCCGCGCGGCGGGGATGACGCCCATCATCTGCGTGGGGGAGACGCTGGCCGAGCGCGAGGAGAACCAGACGCTGGCGGTGGTGGAGCGTCAAGTGCGTGGGGCGCTGGAGGGCTTCGAGGCCAAGGACGTGGCGGGCTTCGTGCTGGCCTACGAGCCGGTGTGGGCCATTGGCACGGGGCGCAACGCCACGGCGGCGCAGGCGCAGGAGGTCCACGCGGCGATCCGGGGCCTGGTCGAGCGGCTGTACGACGGGGAGACGGCCGGGCGGGTGCGCATCCAGTACGGCGGCAGCGTGAAGCCGGACAACGCCGCGGAATTGCTGGGCCAGCCGGACGTTGACGGGGCGCTTGTCGGGGGCGCGAGCCTGAAGGCGGGCGACTTCGCGGCCATCGTCAAGGCGGCCACTTAGAGTTGATCCTGGGGGCGGGTGGAAGATGTTGTCACCCGTTCACCACTTTGGTGTAGGGTGCGCCTCCTTTTCACGGAACGTCTGAAAGAGTCCACATGCTGACCTTCGTCACGATCGTGCACGTCCTGGTGTGCGTGTTCATGATCTTCGTCATTCTGCTCCAGCCGGGTAAGGACGCCGGTATGGGCTCCGCGCTGGGCGGTGGTGCCGCCACGAGCGCCTTCGGCGGCCGGGGTGCGGTGACGTTCCTCAGCAAGCTGACCGGCGTCTTCGCCGCGCTCTTCTTCTTCAGCTCGCTCGGCCTGTCCTTCGTGGGGCTGCGCTCCTCGGTGGCGGCGGGTGGCTCGGTGGCTTCGCCTCCGGCGCAGTCGGCCCCGGCGACCTCGGGTGATGCGGCTCCGGGCAGCATGGAGCAGCCGCGCGGCGAGCAGTCGACTCCGCCCGCCGAGGGTGGTGGCAACCCGGCGACGGGTGAGCCGGCTCCGGCGCAGTAGTCGTTCGCGGTACGTGGTTCGTAGGAAGAATCTGATTCACGCAGCGGTTGAGATTGTCGTTGCGTGAATCAGCAAGCTCCGGTAGATGGACGCCGCAGCAAACGCCCAGGTGGTGGAACTGGTAGACACACCATCTTGAGGGGGTGGCGCCGAAAGGTGTGCGGGTTCGAATCCCGCCCTGGGCACTCCGAATCAGGCCTCCGAGTCGAAAGACTCGGGGGCCTTTTTCGTTTCCGAGGCTGCGGCTTGTTCCTCCGGGGCTGTCGGAGGCAGGTGCTAACGAACCAGGTTGGAGCAACCGATGAGCGCGACTCGGCCCGGACGGGGGACTCTCCGGTGCAACTGTCGTTTCACGCCGATGGGGAGGTCGAGGTCCAACACATAGTGGCCATTGCCGCGTTGGGGATGTGCCGGGCGTTGGCGGTGGGCCCCATGGCTCTCTCATACGCGTGTGGGCGACTGTTCGGCCCGGCATTGCTCTCGCGCCTTGAGGCGCTGAATGCGCATCCCGAGCCAGTTCTTTTCACGCCGCTTCACCGCCGCTTGGAAGCGCCAGCACGCCGGCTTCGAATCCTCACTCGCGAAAACGCATCAGGCCTGGGCAGGAAGCCCCACTCGAAATGGTCGGCCTGACACTGACGGTTGTCCGGAGGCAGGCGTGCCCGTCCGCAAATTCCTGACCTGGAAGCACGTCCTTCTATGGGCGAGCTGTGTCCTGCTCCTGGCCTGTGCGGGCAGCCCACGGACCGCGCGCAAGGACTTGCGCCTCGACACGGAGTCCGCCGCGCGCATCCGCCATGCCGCAACACTGGGGCAGGGCACGAGAGCGCTGGCTTCCACTTCTCACGCGGCTTCCGCCGTGCTTGCTGGCGCCGTCCCAGTTCTGGTCACGCTGCTTGAGAGCGACAATGCAGTGGCAGATCTCGAGGACAGGCTTTGGGAGTGCGCCCAGCGCGCCGAGCATCAGGTGAATGCGGCGCTCTTCGGGGGCCGTGCACCGACAAGGCAGGAGTGTGGACAGGAGGTGGAGGTGGACGGCTGTGGCGAGGTCGTCACCCGTGCCATGCTCTTGGGGCAGCGCAAGCACATGCTCGCCCTTCAATGCGCGCGCGAGGTGCTGGAGCACCTGTGGCCCGCGCCATTCAGCATCGAGCAGCGATATCGATTCTATCCGCATGCCCGGTTGCTGGAGACCGTCAGCAGGGAAGAGGAGGCGCGCCTGGTTGCACAGGGCTGCACCCGTGAGCTGTGGCGCACCATCAAGCCGGACATCGTCCTTCATGGTGATTCCAACCTGTTGATGTCCGTGCTCACGTTGGACTTCAAGTTTCCCTGCCCTGACACCAATGCCCCTCGCTGGACGCGCTACGGGGAGAAGAGCGCCTATGCGGGCTCCAATCAGGGCAGGGTCTACAAGGAAGCACTGCGGGGTGATGCGTTCATGGTCTCCCCGCGTCTGGGCATGGTTCCATGAAGGATGCGATTCCGACGATTCGTTTGAGGAACGGCGCCGGGGACCTCGTGGTCCGCGATGGCATCGTCCTGTGCTTCTTCATGCGACGCTCGCATCCGGACGTGGCTCCGGCGGTGTGGCGTGCACTGGAGACCTACCGGCGCGACATTCCTGCCGGAGCGCTGGGCTGGTATGGGGCGGATGACGGGGACACGCTCCCCCTGGACGCGCGGGGATGGGAGCACATCCGCGCGCAGATGGTCGAGCGCTCCTGGGGCATCGAATGGCTCGTCGAGCTGATGCAGGCTCCGGGGGAAGCAAGCGGCTATCGATTCGAGTACGACGGGAGACTGCTCGACGCACCCTTCTTCGCTCAAGACGACGGGGCCACGAGTGCTGCCTGCTTTTCGTTCCCCACCGAGTACCTCGCGGCGCATGGCCCCGGGCATCTGCGCGCCCTGGCCTTGGAGATCGCGCGCGAGCTGCCATTCAGCTTCGGCTACGCCAGCCTCGCCCTCCTCTCCCAGGCGGGGGGCGGGTTCTCCGTCCGGACGCAACTCCTTGACCTGCTCAGTCGCTTTCCGGGCTTGGACCTCCCGCGCTTCGGAGACACCAGCCGGACCATCGGCTCCCGGGCGCAGGGCGCTTATTGGCTCACGTTCCTGGGGCAACCGCTGCTGGAGCAGCTCGGGGGCGGTGAGGCCTTGCTCAGCTCGCTCGACTTCCCATCCGTGACCTTCCATCCGCTGGACGCCGATCGCCTGCTGCTCTCACTGGGTGACGGGCCCGAGGCCATGGACGTGGAGAGACAGGGCGTGCCTCCCCAGTACCGGGTCCTGGCGCGGCGGCTCGAACCCTTCTTCCATGAAGAGCGCTCCACCTGGCCTCCGCTGGACACCGCCGCGCTGACGCGCTGGCTCCGTCGGCACTGCCTGTGAACGCTTCACTCCGGGAGTTTCGTACTGCTAACTCTCACCCCTGAGCTGTCCGATTTGACAGGGCAACTCCATTTGGCGTGCTTCACTGCGTCGCGCAGGTCCCGGGTCACCGGCCGGGGGATATTCGAGAGGGCTGCGCGGCTCTTGGCTGACACGGCTCCGCGCCGCTTCAATCGCGTGAGCCGGTGAACTCCGGCAGCAGGAACTCGTCCGCGGCGGGCGCCTTCTCGATGAGGTTCAGCTCCACGAGCTGCTGGGCCAGCTGCTCCCACCGCTGGCGGTTCATCGTGCCAAGTCCTCGGGCCCGCGTCTCCTCCGTCTCGATGAGCGGCTTCTGCGCCTCGGCCCCCGCCGCGAACGTCTCCGCGTCCATCGTCGTGTTCAGCTTGCCCATCACCGCGTTGGTGGGCCCCGCGTTGTCCAGGTAGGCCCGCCACCCCTCTCGCACCGCCGCCACGAAGGACTGCACCCGCTCGGGCTGTTCCTTCCAGTACTGGCGCCGGGTAATGACCACGGCGAGGTACGGGTTGAATCCCTCCTCGGCCACCAGGAACACCGTTGGCGTGGCGCCCTGCCGCTTCGCGGCGATGGGCTCGGCGGTGATGAAGCACTGCTGGGCGAAGTCCTTGTCCGCCAGGAAGCGCGCGACGCCCCCGTCGTAGGGCACCACCTTCACCTTGTCGAAGCTGTACTTCTTCTTGAGGAAGGCCACGTAGGAGAGGCCCGGCTCCAGCGCCACCGTGCCCGAGGACAGCACGTCCGCGATGTTCTTCGCCCCGCGAGAGGCGTGGGCCATGATGGCGTGCGGAGACGTCTGGTACACCGCGAACAGCGGAATCACGTCCAGGCCTCGGGCTCGCGCGACGAGGAGCTCGTCGGCGCCGCTGATGCCGAACTCCGCCTTGCCGGTGGCCACCATCTGCGGCACGGGGGCGCCGGCTCCTCCGCCGAGGATTTCCACCTCGAGCCCATGGCGGGAGAAGGCCCCCGACTCCCGCGCCGCATAGAAGCCGCCGAATTCAGGCTCCGGCACCCAGTTGAGCGCGAGCTGCACCTTGGCCGGGGCGGCCGCCTTCGGCGGGGTGGTGCTGGCTCCCGTAGCGGCCTGGGAGCCCTGCTTGGGCTCCTCCTTCTGGCGCGAGCAGGCGCTCGCGGCCACGAGAAGCACCGCGCAGCCCAACAGGTTCACGAAGCGTCCGCTCACGTTCAGCTCCTTTCCAGGCGATTCAAGTTCCCTGCGCCGACGGGTGCCAGCGCCGCAGCAGCCGGGCGCCGGTGAGGCTCACCACACCGAACAACACCAGGCCCAGCCCCGAGGCCGCCAGCACCGCGGCGAACAGCAGATCCGTGCGCAGCTGACGGTACGCGGCCAGGACGAGGATTCCCAGCCCCGCGGAGCCCTCGGAGAAGCCGGCGACGAACTCGCCGACGATGGCGCCGATGACGGCCAGCCCCGAGGCGATGCGCAGCCCCGTGAACAGGTGTGGCATCGCCGCGGGCAGCTCCAGCTTCCACAGCGTGGCGAGCCGCCGCGCGCCATAGAGGCGGAACATGTCCCGGAGCGAGGGCTCCACCGAGCGCAGCCCGGTGAGCGTGTTGGCGATGACCGGGAAGAGCGAGACGATGAAGGACGACACCGCGACGGCGCGGGGGCCCGGGCCGAACCACAGCACCAGCAGGGGGGCGATGGCCACGATGGGCACTGTCTGCAGGAAGAGGGTGTAGGGGTAGAGGGCGCGCTCCACCATCCGCGAGGAGGCCAGGAGGACGGCCACGAGCACCCCCATGACCGCGCTCAACCCGAAGCCGACCAGGGCGGAGCGGCCCGTGGTGACCGCCGCGCCGAGGAGCGAGGACGCCTCCTGGGCTCCCGCGGCACCAATGGCCGAGGGCGGGGGCACCAGCCAGCGTGGAACCTCCAGCAGGCGCACCGTGCCTTCCCAGAGGGTCAGCAGGACGACGAGCGCCACCAGCGGAGGGACCGCCGCGCGAAGGGCTGAGCGGTTCACCAGCGCTCTCCTTGTTCCAGGGCCTCGTTGAGCAGGCGGGCCTCCCGGGCGAAGGAGGCCTCGGTGCGCAGGGATGCGCTGCGCTCACCTGGCAGCTCCAGCGTCCGGTCCAGCACCACGCGCGCGGGCCGTCGCGACAGGACCACGGCCCGCTCGGCCAGGTAGGCGGCTTCGGAGATGGAGTGGGTGACGAAGAGCACGGTCATCCCCAGCTCGCGCCACAGCGCGCGGAGTTGATCATCCAGCCGGCCGCGCGTCAGCTCGTCCAGGGCGGCGAAGGGCTCGTCGAGCAGCAGCAGCCGGGGGTGGGTGACGAGCGCGCGTGCCAGGGACACGCGCATGCGCATGCCGCCGGACAGCTCCGCCGGATAGCGGTCGGTGGCATCACCGAGCCCCACCTGCTCGAGCACGGCGCGCGCGGCAGCCTGCCGCTCCGGTTTCGACACGCCGGTCAGCTCCAGCGGCAGCGCCGCGTTGTCCAGCACCGAGCGCCAGGGCAGCAGGTGCGCGTCCTGGAAGACGTAGGCGATGGGGGCGCGCTCGCCCTGGGGTCGCTCCAGCGTCGGGGTGAAGGAGATGTGCCCGGCCTCGGCGCGGTCCAGCCCGGCCACCAGCCGCAGCAGCGTGGACTTGCCGCACCCGGAGGGACCGAGCAGCGCCACGAACGAACCGGGCGCCACGTCCAGGTCCAGCCCCGACAGCACGGCGACGTTGCCAGGGAAGGTGCGGCGCAGGCCCTCGACCTTCACACGAACGCCCCCACTTCCGGAGATGGGGGCCAGGGGAGCGGGGGACGGAAGGCCAGGAGGCGCCATGGAAGGAGTGTTTCTAACCGTCCAGCCCTCGGGAGGCGAGCGCGGAGTCAGGAGCCATCCTCAACGGTCAGTCCGTCGCATGCGCATACTCGGCCTCTGGAAGCTCGCCGCCCGTCCGACGCAGGTGCACCCGGTCGAGCGTGACGCCCTCAGGCAGGCCCGACTCCACCTGCTTGAAGACGTACTCCGTGACGCGCTCGGCCGTGCAGTTCACCGTCTTGAAGTAGGGGTGCTCGTTGATGTTCGTGTCATGCAGCTCCCGGCACACCCGATCGATGATGTCCTGGAGATCCTTGAAGTCGATGATGACGTCCCAATGGTTCAGCGCTCGCGCCTTCACCCAGACGCGGACCCACCAGTCGTGCGTGTGAAGGGGCTCGCGCTGGCCGTCCGGGAAGGTGACTGCGTGGGATGCTTTGAATTCACCCGTGAGGCTCAAGTAGTGCATCGCGGTCCACTCCGAAGTCGTGGTGGAAGATTCTGGGGAGCCGCCCTCAGCGGGCACGCGCCATGATACCGCCTCCGGAGCCGACTTCGACGGCCCGCTGAGTGGGGGCGCAGGCAGCCCGAACCGGGGCTGCCGCCACGGAGTTCTTTCGAGCTGGGCCCTGCCAGAGGGCTCCAGGTGCCGACACGACGGCGCCTCGTCTGGCCTGTGCGCTTGCGGTGGGCGCCGGCCTTGACGGATATATGCACAGATGTGTATATGCACATCCGTGCAACTTGACATCTTCCAGGTGCTCGCCGACCCGACGCGCCGCCGCATCGTCGAGGCCCTTCGGTACGGTGAGCAGCAGGTCAGTGACGTCGTCGAGAAGGCCGGAATCCACCAGTCAGGTGTCTCGCGGCATCTGCGCATCCTGTCGGAATCGGGCTTCGTCTCGATGCGGCCGGATGGGCAGCGGCGCCTCTACGCCTTGAAGCCGGAGCCGTTTCAGGAACTCGATGGGTGGCTCACCGGGTACCGGCAGATGTGGGAGGCGCGACTCGATCGCTTCGGAGCCGCACTGGAGAAGAAGAAGCAACAACAGACTCGCCGAGTCGAAGAGAAGGGGCCGCGGAAATGAGCAACGAGAAGGCGAAGGTCGTCATCGAGCGCACCTACCGGGCGGGAATCGAGGACATCTGGGCGCTCTGGACCACGAAAGAGGGCTTCGAGTCGTGGTGGGGACCACAGGGCTTCCGTGCCGCGGTGCACGAAATCGACGCACGCGTAGGCGGCGCCCTTCGGTACGACATGATTGCCGACTCACCGGAGATGATTGCCGCGATGAAGCAGATGGGCCAGCCGACCTCCCATGCGACCCGTTCCCGCTTCACCGAGGTGGCGCCACATTCGCGGCTCGTCCTCACGAACGTCATCGACTTTCTCCCCGGTGTCGCTCCCTACGAAAGCAAGATCGCCGTGGACTTCCTCCCGAGCGGCGACCGCGTTCGCATGGTGGTGATGCTGGACGCGATGCACAGCGAGGAGTTCACGAAGATGCAGCAGGAAGGCTTCACGAGCCAGCTCACGAAGCTGGACTCGCGCTTCGCGTGATGGGACGGCGAGAAGTCCCGAATCGAATCCATCACGGAGAGTAGTTCCACGTGCTTGAGGGGCTCGGCGGGAGTCCTCGGTTTGCTTCACGCCTGCTGCGCCCCGGACGGGCCGTTCAGCCCCGTCCGGATCGCCTGTGAATCACTCTGCGTAGTAGCTGTCCGTGTACACGCTGAATCCGGACTCGGTGTCGACGAAGAACGTCGCGCTGTGGTCGCTCCAGGGGTCACGCGCATAGCCGTAGGAGCAGCCGAAGAACGAGCGGCCATCGATCAGCGTGTTCAGGTTGGCCAGACCGGCGGCCTTCACTTCCGGATCCAACGTGCCGAAGCTCGCGGCAGCGTTGACGAACGCCTCGACATGGGCGCGAACCTCGGCGGCGTCAGCATCCGTCCCGCGGTGGTTATCCGGTTCGGACACCCGCTCCGTCCTTTCGCCGAAGCACTCCTGGATCTGGAAGTTGTGGAACTGGCCGTTCATGTTCGCCCACCAGTCGAAGTGGCGCGCCATGAACACACCACCGTGCGGCCGCGGCAGGTTGTTCACCGCGTTGATGAGCGCCTCGAACGGGCGGCTCAGCGTGGCCGCGTTGCGGAGGTTGCGGAAGCTCACGTCGGCGATGCCCGTCGTGTTCGCGATGGCGTCCGCGTTCGTGAACGGGCGCTGGTTGCGCAGGTTCAGCGCTCCGTTCCAGGCGTAGGGGAGGATGTCGTGCAGCTCGGTGGAGCTGATGCTGTTGACCAGCGACACGATGGCAGCCGCGTCATCCTGCGACAGGGCCAGCCCATCCGCGATGCCGTAGCAGTCCGCGTCGATGTAGTCCTGGCTCCGGGCGCCCTGCTCGATCTGCTGCAGACGCGCCGGACCGACCAGCGCCACGGAGGAGATATCCGCCAGGGAGGCGAACTGCGAAACCGCGCGCCGGTTGACCAGGTTGTGGACGACGTTGCTGGGCAGATAGGCGTCCAGCGTGTTGAACGTCGCTTCATTGACGAACTGGAGAATGCCCTGGCACTCGGTGGCAACGTCCACGTCAGCCTCCGTCAGCAGCCCCTGCTGCTGCTCCTGGGGCTGCTGCGTGGACGTTTCGGTTTCGCTCGGACCACAGCCAACGAGCAGACCGGCGGCGAGGAAGGCAGATCCAACATAACGACGCATCGGGGGAACTCCTGCTAGGGGGGACAACGAAGTGAGACGGCTTTAATACATCAAACTCGAATGTTCCTGGCAATCCGGATTCATGTTTGTGCCGTGTCACAAATTTGTTCCCAGGACTGTGCACTCCAGGTGTGGAAGGGGCCCTCTTTCCGTCGCGATAGGGTGCCTGTCTCCCTCTGAAGCGACCCTGGGCGTCCCTTGCCCGATGCCGCGGATTTCGCGGCTCCCAGGGCGTGGATGGATGATGAGGGATTGGACGTGTCTGGCGTCTGTTTTCAACGTGACACGTCGCTTCTTGCTACAGCGGATGAGTCATTGCGTGCGCTGCCGAGGCCGTTGGTCCGGGTTGCCTGGAGCGTTGAGGGGCGAACGGATGGGACGGTCAGGATATCAGTTTATCTAGAATAGCCTGTGATATGCTCTCCGGCATGGGGAACACCAGTCCGATTCGTCCTGGAGTCGCGCCTCGCCCCGCTGTGGCGCCATCCGCGTCCCATGTTCGGGATTCCGTGGCCACGCCGCCATCGGCGCCTGGGAGTGCTGCTCGGCAGCCGCCGCCTTCCAGGGACCGCTTCGAGCCACCGCGTTCAGCCCCTCTGGTGAATCTCTCCGGTCAAGGTGCCGCTCCATCCGGCGGACAGCGCCAGCGGGCTCTGGAGGTCACGCGGCAGAGTCCCCCGGGTTCGGTCGGGGCGGCCATCCGGCCCTTGCTGTCGGGGGCTGTGGGGATGCTGGGCACGGCCGGGCATGCCGTGGGGGCCTTGCCGGGCGCCGTGGTTCACGCCGTGCCCCTCGTGGGCCCCGCGCTTCAAGCCTCTGGCGTGACGAGGCCGCTGACGCGACTGGGGCCCGCCGTGGAGGCCTACGCTCGTGAGTTCGGCGCAGGCCAGGTGGGGGACTTCTACGCGCAGCAGCGAGAGTTGCTCAGCCAGCCCGCGACCGAGGCCAACATCGCGGAGTTCGCTCGGCGCGAGACGGAGTTCTTCCAGCGCGATCCTTCCGCCGAGGCTCGGGCCTTTGGGGCCATCATGAGCGCGGAGGACCGTGCGGCCCTCATCGGGCTCAGCGCGCGTGTGCAACGCCAGTTCCCTTGATGAGGGACTGGCTCAACGCTTAGCGCGTGTTCCCCTCGGGGGTGACATCCGGGGGACGTGGCGGCGCCCAGTCCCAGGCGACCACGGCCCATTCGTCCGTCGCGTCCCGGTAGGTGTGGAGCGTCTCGAAGCCGACCCGCTCGTGCGCGCGCAGGGAGCGGAGGTTCCGCACGGAAATCTCGGTGACGATGAGGTCGAACTGATCTCTGAAGTGGTCCCGGTGCTGGTGGTAGAGCCGGTCGAACAAGCCCTGTCCCCGGTGCGCCTTGTCGATGCAGATCTGCCCCATCACGTAGAAGCGGTAGTCGCGCAGCGACTTGCTTCGGAACTCGAGCGAATCGAGCAGCGTGAACATGGGCTCCAGGATGGGGGCCAGCGCGCGGGCCTCGCGCGGCATCGACAGAGCGTAGGCCACCAGCACTCCATCGTGGCGGGCGACGATGCTAGGCGCCATGGCGTGCATCTGTTCCAGTGCCGGCAGGTCGTGCTGAACCGTGACGAACCCCTGTGAGCGCATCTCGTCCGCGGACAGCGCCTGCTTCAGGTTCTTCTGTTGCAGCGCCAGGATGTGCTCCAACTCGTCCCGGTTCCGCACGGCGGTGACTGTGTAGGTGGGCTTCATCGACAGCAGGATATGCCGCAGCGGTGCGCCTTGCCGAAGCGACACGGGGTGCGGGCAGGCGGGCGACACGGTCTGCGCTTCAGTGGCGCGTAGGGCAGTGGGCGGGGCTCGAAGTGGCGGGCCGCGTGGGGGGAAATGCGGGGCCATAGCAGGCGCCCTTGTGGACATACCCGTCCTCGTCACAGTCCTTCAGGTTATCGACGGCCAGCTTCACCCAGCAGCCACCGTTGATGGGGACTTGGAGCTTGCGTGGGCACCGTCCTGATGCGTCTGGCCGGGTCTGCCCGGGAAAGGGTCGGGGTGGCATCTCCAGGGCGATGGTCGACCATGCAACGGGGGCCTGGATGGGAGATGCCGGCGCCGCGAACACACTGTCTCCGACAGCGACCGTGCCTCCATCCGTTGTGTCGATGGACATCACAGCCGGCTCGGGCACCATGGTGACTGAGGCTCCCGCTCGGGGCCGCCAGCCGAGGCTCAGCACGAGGGGGCCTCCAAGTCCGATGATGGCGACCCATGGCCACCGGGTTCGTCGGGCTCGATGGCGGAGGGAACGTTCATTCCACTGCGCCGACGCAAGGGAGTGAAGGGCACCTCCCACCATGAGTGGCACATCCGACTCCGAGCCCGCCCGTGCCACCGCGGAATCCAGAGACTCCGCCAGCTCGCGTGCGCTGCCTCGCACATGGAGGCTTGGGGCGAGCATCCGCGACACCAACGCGCTCAACTCCAGGCTGCAGTGCCCATTCGCGTCACGCGGCGACGGGGCCTGGGCTCGCTCGGTGTGCCAGAACCTCGACTCCGCCACGTCAGGATGCGTCGACGGCGGATATCGCCCCGTGATCATCCGGAACGCGGTGACCCCTAGCGCGAAGACGTCATCCGCCTGTCCCGGCGCATACGGCGGCGCGGAGTCACCTGCAGCGAAGCGCCACGCTTCAGGGGACCGATAGGCCGGCGTCCCTGGTGGAAACGGCGAGCTCGTCTGCGTCGCGGCACCCACGTAGTGACTGGAACCGAAGTCCATGAGGAACGCCTGCCCGTCGGCCTCGCGGACCAGCACGTTGTGCCCTTTGACGTCCCGGTGCAGCCCCCCGGCCGCGTGGGTGGCTTCGAGCGCCCGCGCCAGCCTCGCGAGCAGGGCCATCACCTGCCGCGACGTGGGACGGTGCTCGCTGGCCCAATCGTAGAGCGGCGTGCCCTCTACCCAGTCCATCGCGAGGTAGGGGTGGGGCGGTCCCTTGGCGGGTTGCCAATTCCCGCTCGCTCGCAACCGGGGAACGGCGGGGTGATGGATGCGGGACAGCAGCTCGGCCTCGCGCGCGAAGCGTTCGTCCCGGGCATGCAGGGCCAGCTTGAGGGCCACGGTGTGTGTGCCCGTGATGTGCCGGGCCCGGTAGACGGCGCCGTAGGTACCTCGGCCTCGCAGGTCCATGAGGCGCCACGGGCCCACCCGGGTTCCGGGTGGAAGTCGGGCCGGATTCAGGAAAGGGAGCCCCATGCTGGCGGAGGCTACTTCCTGAGTAGTCAGTTTGCACCGGAATCTGTCAGGTCAAAACGGAACGCTGGGAAGAAATCTGGAAGGAGCAGCGCGCGAAAAGCGACGCAACCCGTGGCCGCGGGGCGGCGGTTGCCGCGCGCCTCACTTGCCATCACCTTGACGCAATGTGCCGATGCCGGGTGGAGTGTCGGCCTGGTCTCCTTCCGGGGGAGGGCGTGTTCATGGCAAGTGTGGTGCCTGCTTACGCGGAGTGGTCCAATCTGGAGCGCCGAATCCGGGCGCTCATTCCCGAGGCGTTCGACCCGTCTGGCCGAGTGCTCAACCTCATCGCGGGGGAATGGGGGCATCCCGGAAAGGGGAAGCCCTACCTGTCCCCGGTGGACGGCACCGTCCTGGGCCGCCTGCCCATGATTGATGCGAACACCGCGCGCGTCGCCGCGAGCGCCGCCGCCGCGGAGGCACGGACCTGGGCCCACCAGGACCTCGATGCGCGCAAGGAGCGCGTCACCCAGTGCCTGTCCCTGCTGCGTGAGCAGCGCGAACTGCTGGCCCTCATCCTGGCCTGGGAGATTGGCAAGCCGGTGCCACAGGCCCGCGTCAGCGTGGACCGCTGTATCACTGGCGTGGAGTGGTACGTCTCCCAAATCGAGCCCATGGTGGAGGGCCGCCGTCCGCTGGGGCTCATCTCCAACATCGCTTCATGGAACTACCCGCTGTCGGTGCTGGTCCACGCGGTGCTGGTCCAGGTGCTCGCGGGCAACAGCGCCATCGCCAAGACGCCCACGGATGGTGGGCTCTTCTCGCTGACGCTCTGCATGGCGCTCGCGCGCCGCTGCGGGCTGCCTGTGTCGCTCATCAGTGGCTCGGGCGGACAGCTCAGCGACGCGCTGGTGCGCAATCCGGAGATCGCCTGCCTGTCCTTCGTGGGCGGCAAGGCGAACGGGCGGGACATCGCCGCCAGCCTCTATGACCGCAACAAGCGCTACATGCTGGAGATGGAAGGGGTGAACGCCTACGGCATCTGGCACTTCAGCGACTGGGACGGGCTGGCGAAGCAGCTCAAGAAGGGCTTCGAGTACGGCAAGCAGCGCTGCACCGCGTACCCGCGCTTCGTCGTGGAGCGGAGCCTGATGCCGCGCTTCCTGGAGACGTACCTGCCCGTCGTCTCCGCCCTGAAGGTGGGGCACCCGCTGCTGGCGGAGACTCCGGATGGCGAGCCACCCGCGCTCGACTTCGGCCCGCTCATCAACAGTCAGAAGGTCGAGGAGCTTCACGGCCATATGAGTGAGGCGGAGGGCCGCGGCGCCGTGCCCCTCTTCGCCGGGCGGCTGGACGCGGATCGCTTCCTGCCGGACCAGGACGTCTCCGCGTACCTGGCCCCGCACGCGCTGCTCCACGTGCCGCGCAACTGCAAGCTCTACCACGGCGAGCCCTTCGGCCCCGTGGACACGCTGGTCGTCGTGGACAGCGAGGAAGAGCTCATCGCGGAGATGAACGTGTCCAACGGCTCTCTGGTGGCCTCCATCGCCTGCGACGAGCCCGACACGTGCAAGCGCGTCTCCAGCGAGCTGCGCGCCTTCAAGGTGGGCCACAACGCCCCGCGCTCGCGTGGAGACCGGGAAGAGGTCTTCGGCGGCATCGGGGGTTCGTGGAAGGGGTGCTTCGTGGGCGGCAAGTACCTGGTCCAGGCCGTCACCGAGGGCGAACCGGGCGAGCGGCTGCACGGCAACTTCCACGAGTACACGCAGCTCCCCGACACGCGTTGAAGCGGGCTCATCGTCTGCTCGGGCGTCTGGCGCCGCGCACCTCGGCCGCGAACAGTTCCGCGGCGGGCGTGCGCGGCGCGCCTTTTCGCCACAGGAGCGCCGCGAGTTCGGCCCGGGGGGCAGGGGAGAGCCGCTTCACCACCAGCCCCGCGGCATCCGCGAGTTGAGGCTCCGGGAGCACCGTCACCGCGAGCCCCGCGCGAACGGTGGCCAGCACCGTGGCCACGGCGTTCGACTCCAACGCGACATGTGGCGCAATCCGGATGGCGGCGAACCAGGCATCCACGCGGGCTCGCACGCGCAACCCTCGGGAGAGCAGCGCGAAGGGCTCCTGGGCCAGGGGCTTCGCGCCCACGGTCTCCAGCTTCGCCAGGGGATGTCCCTTGGCGACCACCAGCGCCAGCTTGCTGTCGAAGACGGGCTCCGCCTCCAGGTCCGGTGAGCGCGCGGGGGCGTAGCCCAACCCCACGTCGAGACGGCCATCCGCCAGCCGCCGCTCCACCCGCCGCACCACGGCTTCGTCCGCGCTCAGCACCAATCCCGGGTGCTTTCGCAGCACGGCGGAGAGCGCGGGCAGCACGACACCTCGCATGCTGGGCGGGTAGCCCACGCGCAGGGCGCCGGTGGTGAGGCCTCGCAGCGCGCCCACGGCGACTCTGCCCGCGTCCACGTCCTCCAGCGCTCGCGAGGCGTAGGTACGGAACAGCTCGCCCGCCTGGGTCAGGCGCACGCCGCTCCGGGCGCGCTCGAACAGGGGCGCGCCGAGCTCCTCCTCGAGCTGGCGAATCTGCTGCGACAGCGTGGGCTGCGAGACGTGGACGCGCCTGGCGGCCCGCCCGAAGTGCAGGGTGTCCGCGACGGCCGAGAAGTAGCGGAGGTGGCGCAGTTCCATGTCTCCATCATAGGCATTGCCTATCGGAGCCATGGGAACAAACGAATGTACCAATCATGGCCCGCGCGTAAGTGTTCTCCCATCGCGAGGTCGCGAAGGAGGCACCCGATGAAGGCGGCAGACCTGTTCGTCAAAGCGTTGGAAGCGGAGGGCGTGCGCAGCGTCTTCGGGCTTCCGGGAGAGGAGAACCTGGACGTCATCGAGGCCATGCGGGCCGCGGGCATGCGGCTGGTGCTCACCCGTCATGAGCAGGCCGCGGGCTTCATGGCGGCCACGTATGGGCGGCTCACCGGCCGCGCGGGCGTCGTCCTGTCGACGCTGGGGCCCGGGGCGACCAACCTCGTCACTGCCGCCGCCTACGCGCAGCTCGGCGCCATGCCCATGGTGATGGTCACCGGACAGAAGCCCATCCGGGCCGGCAAGCAGGGCCACTTCCAGATTGTCGACGTGGTGGGGATGATGCGCCCGCTGACGAAGCTGACGCGCACGCTCGTTTCGGCGGAGCATGTCCCTTCGGCCGTGCGTGAGGCGTTCCGCCGCGCCGAGGAGGAGCGTCCCGGCGCGACGCACCTGGAGCTGCCGGAGGACGTGGCCCGGGAGTCGACCGACGCCGTGCTGCTGGCGCCCAGTGCCCAGCGCCGGCCCGTGGCGGACGAGGCGTCCATCGCGCTGGCGGTCGAGGCGATTGCTTCCGCTCGCCGGCCCTTGCTCATGATTGGCGCAGGCGCCAACCGCAAACTCACCTCGGAGATGCTCCGCGTCTTCGTGGACAAGACGGGCATTCCCTTCTTCAGCACGCAGATGGGCAAGGGTGTCGTGGACGAGGCGCATCCCCTGTGGCTGGGCACGGCGGCGCTGTCGGAAGGGGACTTCGTCCACCGCGCCATCGAGGCCTCGGACTGCATCATCAACGTGGGCCACGACGTCATCGAGAAGCCGCCGTTCTTCATGCGCGACAGCCGCCGCACGGTGGTGCACCTCAACTTCTCGTCGGCGGCGGTGGACCCCGTGTACTTCCCGCAGTTGGAGGTGACGGGCGACATCGCGAACGCGGTGTGGCGCATCGGTGAAGGACTGGGGCCTCGCGCGCACTGGGACTTCGCACCCTTCGAGAAGTTCCGCGCGGGACTCGCGGCGCAGCTCGCGCACGGTGGGGATGACGACCGCTTCCCCATCTACCCCGCGCGGCTCGTCGCCGAGCTGCGGCGCGCGCTACCGGACGACGGCATCGTGTGCCTGGACAACGGCATGTACAAGCTGTGGTTCGCTCGCTACTACCGTACGCGCCGGCCCAACACGCTGCTGCTCGACAACGCACTGGCGACGATGGGCGCGGGGCTGCCTTCGGCCATCGCGGCGAAGCTGGTGCATCCCCGCCGCAAGGTGGTGGCGGTCTGCGGAGACGGCGGGTTCATGATGAACTCGCAGGAACTGGAGACGGCCGTTCGGCTGGGCCTGGACCTGACGGTGGTCGTCGTACGCGACGACGGCTACGGGATGATTCGCTGGAAGCAGGGGGAGATGGGTCTGCCGGACTTCGGCATGGCGCTGGGGAACCCGGACTTCGTTCGCTACGCGGAGGCGTATGGGGCCCATGGCCACCGGCCGACCAGCGCGACGGAGTTCGGCGCCACGCTGGCTCGCTGCCTGTTGTCGAGCGGCGTCCACGTCATCGACGTGCCCATCGACTATTCGGACAACGCACGGGCGCTCGGCGCGGGCGCGGAGGAGCTCGCCGCGCTCTGAGGGGAACGGCGGTTCGCGAACACTGGAGGAACACCATGCTGGCTGAACGTTATTCGTACTACCTGGCCAACCGTCCCCGGCAGCCCAACGCGGAGCTGGCCGTCACCCATAAGTACTCGGGCGAGGTCGTGACGCACGTCGCGGTCGCGGATGTCGCGGCCGTCGAGGAGGCCATCGCCGCCGCCGTGCGCGCGGCCGAGCCCATGCGGAAGATGGCCCCGTACGCGCGGCAGGCCGTGCTCGAACACTGCGTGCGCCGCTTCCGCGAGCGCGCGGAGGAACTGGCACTGGCGCTCTGCATCGAAGCGGGCAAGCCGCTGCGCGACGCGCGGGGTGAGGTGGAGCGGCTCATCGACACCTTCAAGGCCGCCGCCGAGGAGGCCGTGCGCGGCGGGGGCGAGGTGCTGAACCTGGAGGTGTCGAAGCGCGCCGCGGGCTACCGGGGCTTCACCCAGCGCGTGCCGGTGGGGCCGTGCTCGTTCATCACCCCGTTCAACTTCCCGCTCAACCTGGTGGCGCACAAGGTGGCGCCTGCCATCGCCGCGGGCTGCCCGTTCATCCTCAAGCCTTCGGACCGCACGCCGGTGAGCGCGCTCATCATGGCGGAGGTCCTGGCGGAGACGGAGCTGCCCGAGGGGGCATTCTCCGTGCTGCCCGTGCGGCTGGAGGACATCGGGCCGCTCATCGAGGACGACCGGCTGAAGCTGCTCTCGTTCACGGGCTCGGAGAAGGTGGGGTGGGAGCTGAAGGCGCGGGCGGGCCGGAAGAAGGTGGTGCTGGAGCTGGGCGGCAACGCGGCCTGCGTGGTGGACGAGGCGCCGGGCGCGCCGCTGGACTTCATCGCGGACCGGGTGGCGCAGGGGGCCTTCTTCCAGGCCGGGCAGAGCTGCATCTCGGTGCAGCGCGTGCTGGTCCATGCGTCGCTCTACGATGCGCTTCGCGAGAAGCTCGTTGAACGAGCGAAGGCTCTGCGGCCGGGTAATCCGTCGGACGAGGCCACGACGCTGGGGCCCATGATTGACGAGCCCGCGGCGCGGCGCCTGGAGGACTGGATTCAGCAGGCCGTACAGCGTGGAGCGCGGGTACTCACGGGTGGCGGACGGCGGGGTTCGGTGCTCGATGCCACGGTGCTGGAGGCGGTGCCCGACGACGCCGCACTGAGTACCGAGGAGGCCTTCGGCCCGGTCGTCCTGCTCCAGCCCTTTGGCAGCTTCGACGAGGCCCTGGCCCAGGTGAACAGCGGGCGCTTCGGACTCCAGGCGGGCATCTTCACGCAGGACCTGTCGCGGGCGATGAAGGCCTGGGACGAACTGGAGGTGGGCGGAGTCGTCGTGGGCGACGTGCCGAGCTTCCGCGTCGACACCATGCCCTACGGGGGCGTGAAGGGCTCGGGCATCGGCCGCGAGGGCGTGAAGTACGCCATCGAGGACATGACAGAGCTTCGGTTGCTGGTGCTGCGTCAGGCGTGAGCGCCCGGAGACGCTCCCTTCGAAAGGGTACGAAGCAGTCGCGTGCGAAGGGGCATGCACCCACTTCAGTGAGGTGAGTCGACGGGCCAAGGACCCCACGGAGGCCGCGGGGCCAGGGGCGCCACGTCGAGTTTCAGTCTCGGTGACGACCTTTTACGTGCTGCCTTCTTCGGAGCGCTGCTTCGTGAAGTAGAAACCACCCACGTGGGGAACGTCTTCCCCGCGCGCGCTCAGCTTGAGACACTGCGCCAGCCACCGCACCCATGGACGAGAAGCGCTACCCCATCCCGGCCGGGCTCCACCGGGTGGAGCAGGACATCCAGAAGAGCCGCTTCATCACCACGGCCGCCCATACGCCTACCGTGGAAGAGGCGAAGGCCTTCATCGCCCGCGTCCGCGAGGAGTTCGCCGACGCCACCCACAACTGCTGGGCCTTCGTCGTCGGGCCTCCGGGCTCCACCGCCCAGGTGGGCATGAGCGACGACGGCGAGCCCCATGGGACGGCCGGCCGCCCCATGCTCACCGCCCTGCTCCACGGGGGCGTGGGCGACGTGGCCATGGTTGTCACCCGGTACTTCGGTGGGACGCTGCTCGGGAAGGGCGGGCTGGTGCGCGCCTATACGGCTGGCGTCCAGCAGGCGCTCGAAAGCCTCCCCACCACGGAGCGTGTGCGCAAGACCCGACTGGCCGTCGAGGTGGAGTACACCCACGTCGATGGGTTGCGCCGCCTGCTGCCGTCCTACGAGGTGCAGGTGCTGGCGGAGGAGTATTCGGCCACCGTGGGGTACCGGCTGGAGCTGCCCGTCACCCAGGTGGAGCCCCTGCGGACCGCGTTGAACGACCTGACATTGGGACAGGTGCTCGTCGAGCCGCTCGATTCGGACGATTGACCCTGGGCCACGGAGGGGAGAGCCTGCGGCCCGATGAGCGCTGGCCCCGACCTCTTCTCCGCCTCCGTCGACGTGAATCGCTTCGCGCCCCTGGCGGAGCGGATGCGGCCTCGCACGCCTGACGAGTTCATCGGCCAGTCCCACCTGCTGGGCCCGGGCCGTCCGCTGCGCCAGCTCATCGAGCGCAAGGCCATCGTGTCCTCCCTCTTCTGGGGGCCCCCGGGCGTGGGCAAGACGACGCTCGCGCGGATGATGGCCACCGGCGTGGACGCGGAGTTCGTCATCCTCTCCGCCGTGTCGGACGGCATCCCCCGCATCCGCGAGGTGGTGGCCGAAGCCGAGCGCCTGCGCAACCAGTACAGCCGCCGCACCGTCCTCTTCGTCGACGAGATTCACCGCTGGGCGAAGAACGTGCAGGAGCAGGCGCTGCCCCACGTGGAGAGCGGCCTCTTCGTCCTCCTGGGCGCCACCACGGAGAACGTCAGCTTCGAGGTCCGCCCCGCGCTCGTCAGCCGGTGCCGCGTGTTCCAGCTCAAGGAACTCACCGTCGCGGACATCCAGTCGGCGCTGACGCGGGCGCTCGGTGACTCGAAGCGGGGCTTGGGCGCGCGCAACCTGACGGTGGGGGAGGAGGCGCTGACGCTGCTGGCGAAGGGCGGCGTGGGTGACGTGCGCAAGGCGCTGGGCGCGCTGGAGCTGGCGGCCAGCCTCACCGCGGACGGCGCGGAGATTACGCCCGAGACGGCGCGCGAGGCAGTGGGCACCAGTCTGTCCCGTCACGACAAGGACGGCGACCAGCACTACGACTTGCTGAGCGCGCTGCAGAAGTCGTGCAGGGGCTCCAACGTCCAGGGCGCCGTCTTCTGGGCGGCGAAGCTGCTCCAGACGGGCGACGTGGCGTCACTGTGGCGACGGCTCAAGGTGATTGCCGTGGAGGACGTGGGCATGGCGATGCCAGAGGCCATCAGCATCGTGCGTGACTGCGAGGAGGCCTTCCACGCCATGGGCATGCCGGAGGGGCGCATCTGCGTGGCGCACGCCGTCGTCCTGCTGGCCACGGCGAAGAAGAGCAACCGTGCCTATGCGGCGCTGGACGCGGCGATGGCGGCGCTCCAGGAGCATCCCAACGCGGAGCCTCCACTCCACATCCGCAACGCCCCCACCGAGCTGATGAAGGAGCTGGGGCACGGCAAGGGCTACCAGACACCCTGGAACTTCAAGGACCACTACGTGCCCGGGCAGACGTACCTGCCCGCCCCGCTGGAGCGTTCCGTCTTCTACCGCCCGAGCAAGGAAGGCTACGAGGCGGAGATTCACGAGCGCATGAGCCACTGGTGGCGCGAGGACAAGGCGTCCCGAGGCGAGTAGCGCAGGCAGCCCCCGAGGGCCGGACTTTGCCGTCCGGTGCGCAATGCTCCTGGGCAGCAGTGCCGGTTGTTCATCCGAAGACGCCCTCCCAACTTGTTGCTCAATGAGCACGCGGCGGTTCGCCGTCTCAGAGGGGGACATCATGATGAACACTCGCAGGTCCATGTTGACGCAAGGTGTGTTGTCCGCGGCGGTCGCGGTCCTCGCGGTCCCGGTCGCCAGGGCGGCAATGCCACCCGCGCCGCCGGCTGACTGCTCGGTGGCGGGCGGCTACACACAACGCAACCTCGTGGCCAACAGTCCGGCGCTTGGCGCCGAGCATGTCGATCCGCACCTCGTCAACGCCTGGGGGCTTGCCTTCAACCCGATGGGCGTCTCGTGGGTGGCGAACGCCGGCACGGGCACCTCAACGCTCTATGACGGCAACGGGGTTCAGCAGCCCCTCATCGTGGGCATCCCCGCGCCGCCAGGCGTGGCCGAGATGGGAGAGCCCACCGGCGTGGTGTTCAATGGCTCGGAAGCATTCGTCGTGACGGGGACAGGCGTCTCGGGGCCCGCTCGCTTCATCTTCGTCACGGAGCAGGGCGTCCTGGCCGCCTGGGCACCCGCGGTGGACGAGGCCTGGGCCAAGATCGTGGCAGACAACTCCGGGATGGGCTCTGTGTACAAGGGGCTGGCGATGGCCGGCACCGGAGCGGACGCCATGTTGTACGCGGCGGACTTCCGGAACGGTCGAATCGACGTCTTCAACTCCAGCTTCACGCCCATGCCGATGCCGGGCGGCTTCGCGGACCCGTCACTGCCCGCCGGCTACGCGCCCTTCAACATCCAGAACATTGAGGGCACCCTCTATGTCTCGTATGCGCAGCAGGACGAGGAGCGTTCGGATGATGTCCCCGGCGTGGGCGCGGGCTACATCAACGCCTTCGACATGAACGGGCAGCTGCTGCGGCGGTTCGCTTCTCAGGGCGCGCTCAATGCGCCGTGGGGAATGGCCCTGGCGCCGGCGGGCTTCGGGCAGTTCAGCAACCACCTGCTGGTGGGCAACTTCGGGGATGGCGCCATCAACGCGTATGACCCTGCCTCAGGCGCCTGGGCAGGCGCGCTCACTCGGCCGGACGGGCAGCCTGTCAAGGTCGACGGACTCTGGTCCTTGCACTTCGGCACTGGCGTGCAGGGCCTACCCGCCGAGGCGCTCTTCTTCACGGCGGGGCCCGCGGACGAGGAGCAGGGACTCTATGGCCGGCTCGACATGGCGCCCACGTGTCCGCAGGGACTGCCCCCGTGGAAGGCGCCTCGCGGGCCTGAGGCGCAGTGAGCGGGATGCGGGCATGGCGGCGCGGGCCGGAGCACGGTGCTCCGGCCCGCGCTGTCACGTGGGGCGCTGCGAGGTGAAGGCGCGTCTCAGGGCTGCTGTGAGCCGCTGCCTCCGTAGCCCTGGTCCTGCAACTGCTGCCAGCGCGCCTTGGCCTGATCTTCGCGCTGGAGGTTGGCGTCCACCTGGCGCTGCTGATCCGCCGCCTTTCGTCGGGCGTCGGCGACGGCGCTGGAGAAGTCCCCTGGGGACAACTCTTTCGCCCGGACGTCCGCGTTGGCGTTGACGGCTTCGTACTTCGCCTGTTCGAGCTGGGCGTCGGCCACGTCCAGCTCCCGCTGGCGCATGACCTCCAGCGACTTCAACGTCGTCACCGCGTCGTCGCGCCAGGCCGTCTCCGCCTCGGCCAGGGTGAGGGCGTGCTGGGCCGTGCAGGCGGCGTTCTGGGCCCGCTCGAGGGCCGCGACGTCACCCGTTGCCTGCGCGGCCTCGAGCGCTGCCTCACTTGCTTCGTGGCGGGACTTCGCGGCGTCCTCGTTGCGTTGGGCGACTTCTCGCTCCGTCTCGGCGTCCTGTCTGGCCACCTGGGTGCGGGTGATCTGCTCCCGGGCATGGTCCTCCGTGAGCTGCGCCTCGCGCACGTTTCCCAGCTCGCCGGGTGGGACGCGCGCCACCCATTGCTTGTCCACCTTCGCGCTGGAGCGATGGGAGGCACAGCCTCCCAACAGCATCACGGCCGTGCCGGCCATCCCCAGGTACATGCGACGCCTGCCTGGCTGCGCCATGCCTTCCTCCCGGTCATAGGGTCCTGTCCGAAACTGTGCGCATCCGGGGGGAGGGTGAAAGCAGCGGCGCACCGCTCGGCGCGTCACACGCCCCTGCCCACGGGGCAGGGTCCGCGCGAGCACGCCGAACGCCGCGCTAGCGAGGGTCGAGCAGGGCCTCGAAGAGCGTGCGTGGGTCCAGCCCGGGTGGCAGTCCGGAGACGCCGCCGTCGTTCACCTCGACCACCGCCCAGCCCCCGTCCTGGAGCATGGCCACGTCCAGGGTGAGGAAGGGCGAGTCGATGCGCCGGGCCAGGGGCTCGAAGCCGGTGAAGTCCGGCACGTCGACGTCGAGCTCGTGGTACGGCTCGGCGGCGAGGAGCCGGCCGCTTCCGAAGAAGAGCCGGAACTCGAGGTGGGCCGGGCCCGCGGGTGTCCGTCCGTACGTCTTGAAGGGGAGGAACTTCCGGACGACGAGGCCCCGCTCGAAGCGGTCTCCGCGCTCATCGACGAGGTTGGCGCAAATCTGTTCGAAGCGCGCCTGCGTCGTGCCCTCGGGGATGAAGCAGGCTTCATCCCAACGCTCCTTGGCCGACTTCACGTGGTCCTTCACCAGCCAGGGTTGCGAGCCGAGCGCCTGGGCCGCGTGCCAGGCTTCCGCCGCGTCCATGCCCTCCGTCCAGACGCTGCGCGCCGTGTAGCGGGAGAGCTGGGGGTACCAGTTGGGCAGGTAGAGCGCCGCCGCGTACTGCTCGGGCGTGGTCGTCAGCCGGTGCCCCAGGGCGGACACGGCTTCGTCCAGCGCCATGTACTCCTCCTCCGTCAACATCCAGCCGCGGTAGAGGAGCCGGAGCCTGCCGCGCTCCGGGAGGGTGGACAGCGCCTGCTCGGCATTGCCGGAGAGCAGGGCGCCCAGGTCTGCCTGGTAGGTGTCGACCCCCAGCGCTTCGGCCGCGTCGGCCTCCACGTCGAAGGGGTCGTCCTGGGTGGGATTCCGGCCGAAGAGGATGGCGCGCGCGTGAGACGGACGTCGGGAGCCTGGCATCCAGAAGCCTCGCATCAAGGGTGGCGGTGTGTGGGGGGCACCTCCGACGCGTGCGCGCGCGAACCCTGACACGGCCAGATGACGCCCTGGCCGGAGCGCTCTGTCCCGGTCCCCGCGCGGATTTCGCGGGGACCGGAAGCGGGACGCTCAGTCCCCCAGCGCGTCGTACCGGACCAGCCGGAAGCGGGCGCCCTGCGCCTCGCGGATGCGCGCCGCCAGCTTCTCGTGCAGCTCCGGCGTCCAGGCGCTCCACCGCTGGAAGAAGGCCGCGGTGGCCGCCTTGTCACCGCCGTGCTGGAGCGCGAGCACCTTCTCCAGCAGCGACGTCACGACGGCTGGGTACTTGTCGTACTGGATGCTCAGGCGCGCCGTCTGCGGGTCCGCCTGGAGGAGGCCGTGCTCCAGGAACCAGTTGAACTGCACCAACTGCATGCGCTGGTAGGGCTGGTCCTCGCGCGGGCGCACATTCTGGAGCGTGCGGCGGATGCCGGAGGCCTGCACCGCGCGCAGCCCGGCGGCGTCGAGCGTGCCCTTCTTGTGGAAGTCATGCAGCGAGAAGAGGCTCACCAGGTCCGCCTTCATCTCCTCCACGGCGCCCGCGTAGTCCTCCAGCGCGTCGTCCAGCGTGCGCCCCTTCTGGTCTCGGTCCGGCCCCAGGTAGTGGCCCACTTCGTGCCACAGGGTGCGCTGGAAGTTGCCTTCGGAGACCAGCTCCCGGACGTGGGCGTCCGCCACCGCGGCGCGCCAGATGCGCTCGTCGGACGCGAACAGGTCCGGGTTCCGCATGATGTTCTCCCGCAGGAGGATGGTGCGGCCGTAGCGACGCGCGGCGAGCGCGTCGTTGGGGAGGATGCTCGCGGTGTTGGTGCCGCGCGACTGGCCGAAGTCGGCGATGACGTCGTAGACGCCCACGGGGATGTCCTCGCGCACGCGCTTCTTCGCGGCGTAGGGCAGCGCGTCCTCCACCGCTTGGAGCCCGCCCAGGCGCTTGCGCAGCTCCTGCGTGGCCGACTCATTGCTCAGCAGCACCGACAGGCTGTGGAACGCCTTCACACCGAAGAGCGCGTCGTCATACGTCTCATACGCGCCCAACTGTACGTTGAGCTTCTGGAAGCGGCCCGTCACCCAGGCCGCGTCGCCGCTCTCGTAGTCGTTGGTGAGCAAGTCCCGCGCGCGGTTGCGCAGGTAGCGCGCCAGCTCCACGTCGCTGGCCTCCAGCCGCTGCGCCGCGCGCATCACCAGCCCGTAGGCCTTCACCAACTCCGGCCCATAGGCCACGGCATAGGGCACCGCGTAGAGCGCCTTGGCGTCGGGCCGCTTCGCCTTCGCTTGCAGGGCCTGGCGAAGGCCCGGATGCAGCGTGTCCAGCACCGGGTGCGTCTGGAGGACCTTCACGTCCTGGCGCAGGTTGGCCGCCGTGGCGCGGCGGACCACCGTCTTCTCGCTCAGAAGGGACTGGCGCTCGCCGGGGTTCGCGGCCAGGAATGCGTCCACCTCCGCCCGCGTGACGTCCACCGGGTACACGTTGCGCGCGGCCACCTGCGCGTCCACTGGGAGGAACGCCTCTCGCGCGTTGCTCAGGGTGCTGGCGATGGGGCCCTGGTACAGGCGGTACAGCGCGAGCAGGTCCTGCGTGCGCTTGGGGCCGCCCAGCTTCTTGTCCAACGCTTCCAACTTCGCGAGTGCCGGGAGCGCCTGGTGGTGGCGCGAGGACTCGTAGAGGCCCTGGAAGATGGCGCCCACCTCCAGCAGGTCCTTCACCGCTGCCTGCTCGTCGGGCGTGAGGCGGGAGAGGTCCGGCGACAGGCGGACCTCCTGCGTCTTGGCGAGGACTTCGGCCACTTTCTCCTCTGGCCAGTAGCCCGGAGGCAGGGCGGGGGAGGGACGGCTGGGGGCGGCGGCCTGTGCCGACAGCGCCAGGAGGGCGGCGGCGCCCAGGGACAGCGCGTGGGGGATTCGCATGGCGCGCAAGACTGCCACGGAGGTGGGCGTATTCCCCACGGCTTCGGTTGGATTGCGTCACGCACGAGTGACGTCCTGTGCGCCGGGCAAGTCTTGCGCTACATGGTGCGCATGAAACTCAAACTTCACTTGTTTCTTTCGCTATCCACGTTTCTCCCGGCGCTGATCAGCTGTGGTGCCCCGACGTCCATGGACGCCGAGCACGAGGCCGTTGAGCTCGGGACGCAGACGCAGGCGCTGGCCACGGGGACGCCCGCTGGCGAGGGCGTGCTGTCCTTCCTCAACGAATACTCCATCTCCCTCTCCGTGCTCGACCAGGAGGTGCCGCTGAACGCCCTGGCGGCGCAGGCGCTGATTGACTTCCGCGAGGGGCCGGACGGCGTGCTCCGCACGGGTGATGACCGCCGCTTCGTGAGCATCGAGCAGGTGGACGCGGTGCCATACGTGGGCCCCGCGGCGCTCGCGGCGCTGGAGGCGTACGCCAAGGGCACGGGCCGCGTGGAGCTGCCGGTCGATGGGCACGTGGGGACCTTCCACGGCGTGGCCTTCAACATGGCCGAGGCCCGCCGCGCCATCCACGCGGCGAACACGGAGAGCGCGTCGAATCTGCAGACGCTCTTCGGCATCCCCGCGGCGGCGGTGCAGAGCCTGGTCGCGGCGCGTCCCATCCTCCACATGGTGCAGTTGTCGCGGCTGACGAACGTGAATGCCGTCACGATGGGACAGCTCAAGGCTCACACGCAGCAGGCGGCCGAAGGTGACCCGTGCACGGGCCCTGGCATCTGTCAGCCCGGGCTCATCTGCGAGGGCCGGCCCGGTGACGGCTCCAGCCCCTACGGCCGCTGTGTCGACGCTTCGTACCTCTCCGGCAACGGGGACGTGTGCTCCCGCTTCGTGGCGTGCCCGTCGGAGAAGCTCATCTGCATCGGCCTGGCGTCGGGCTGGGTGGAGGGCTACTGCGCCCCGGCGTGGATGGGCGCATCCTTCATCGAGTACTCGGACCTGCGGCTCCAGTCGACGAACCCGCTGGTGACGGCGCCGCTCACCGTGGTGGGGCTGGCCACCGTGCCCATGGACATCAACGTGGAACTGGACGTCGTCCACACCGCGCCGCACCGGCTGGTGCTGACGCTGGAGGACCCGGGTGGTGAGACGGCCCTGCTGTGGGATGGCCCGAACGAGGGCACGCCGCCCTCGCGCATCGTCGTGACGCGGGGCATCCCGCGCGACGGCGTCATCAACGGACGTTGGAAGCTGCACGTCGCCAACCCGTCCGGCGTGGGCAGCGGCACGCTGCGCTCGTGGACGCTGAAGCTCACCAGCCGCTACGACTGAGCCAGTGTATTCGCGGTGGGCCCCCGCGGTTCTTCAGGGGCCCACCGCGCGTTTCACGGTGGCTACGCGGGCCGGGTGACGTGCACTGGAGGCCGCCGCTGGGCCCAGGGCCGCGCCTGCTCGAGCTGTCCCGCCAGTTGGAATAGCGTGGCCTCGTCGGCATACCGGCCGGCGAACTGGACGCCGATGGGCAGGCCCTCCGCGCTCCAGTGCAGCGGCACGGACATGGCGGGCTGCCCGGTGACGTTGAACAGCGCGGTGAAGGGGCAGTGGCCGAACGCGTGGTCGTACCACTCGCGGGCCGTTCGGGGCGCGTTGGCGTCCAGCAGGCCCAGTGGGAAGGGCGGCGCCGCCACCGTGGGCGACAGCAGCACGTCGTACTTCTCGAAGAAGAGCCCCACCTTCCTCGACACGAAGTTGAATACGCCGAGCGCCCGTTGAAGGTCCGTGGCCGTCAACGCCTGGCCGTGGCGTACTACCGCCCACGTGGTGGCTTCGAGCGAGTCCGGTTCGGCCTCGCGCCCGGAATAGTGGCTGGCCATCGCCACGAGGGACGCAATGGTCGCGGACCAGACGGTGGTGACGGCCTCGTGCAGCAGGAGGCCGTCATGGGCGGGCGCGTCTTCGGTGACGTCGTGGCCCAGTTCCTCGCACAGGCGCGCCGCCAGTCGCGCGGCTTCGATGCACTGAGGGCTCACCGGGCCCCCCATGGGCGAAGCCGTCATCAGCGCGATGCGCAGCCGGCCAGGCGTGCGGCCCACTTCCTCCAGGTACGGGCGCCGTGGGGGCGGCGCGAAGTAGGGGTCCCCGGCCTCTGGCCCTTGGGTGGCGTCCAGTACCGCCGCGCTATCGCGCACGGTGCGCGACAGCACGTGCTCGATGCCCATGCCGCAGATGAAGTCGCCGGAGTTCGGTCCCAGCGAGTTGCGGCCCCGTGTGGGCTTCAGCCCGAAGACGCCGCAGAGGGAAGCGGGGATGCGCAGGGAGCCGCCGCCGTCGTTGCCATGCGCCACCGGCACGATGCCTGCCGCTACCGCCGCCGCCGAGCCACCGCTGGAGCCGCCCGGGCTGCGTCCCACGTCCCACGGGTTGCGAGTGGGGCCGTGGAGGAGGGGCTCCGTGGTGGCGTTGTTTCCGAACTCGGGGGCATTCGTCCGGCCCAGCAGGACCAGTCCCGCGCGCCGGTAGCGCGCCATCAATGCACTGTCGTAGGGGAACACCGTTCCCTGGGTCAGCCGGCTCCCGAGGTCGGTGGGGACGCCCGCCGCATGCACGCCGATGTCCTTGATGAGGAAGGGCACGCCCCGGAAGGGGCCGTCGGGGAGGCCTTGCTTCAGCGCTTCGTGTGCCTGGGTGTCGCGCGTGTCGATGACGGCGTTGATCGCCGGGTTGACTCGGTGGATGGCCTCCACCGCCACCCGGAGCAGCTCCTCGGGCGTGACTTCCTTCCGACGTACCAGCTCCGCCAATCCCACTGCGTCAAAGCGGCTGTAGTCATCCAGGTTCATGAATCCCTCACAGGCGCCGGTGGACATGCGGCGGACCGGGCACGGGAAGCAGGATACCCATGAGTCCCGGGTAGTGCTCCAGGCGCCTCAGCCCACCGCCTGGGTGCGCTCCTCCCGTTGCGCATTCACCAGGGACGCGTAGGCGCCCTGGCGTTCCAGCAGCTCCTGGTGCCGACCCACCTCCACCACCCGGCCTGCCTCCATGACGAGGATGGTATCGGCGTTGCGCACCGTGCTGAGCCGGTGGGCGATGACGACGCGCGTGCACTTCAAGGACGCCAGCGCCTGCTGCACGTGCGCCTCGGTGGTGGCGTCCAGGGCGCTGGTGGCTTCATCCAACAAGAGGATGGCGGGCCTGCGCACCAGGGCGCGGGCCAGGGCCAGTCGCTGCCGCTGGCCGCCGGACATGGAGAGGCCCCGGTCCGTCAGCGGCGTGTCGTACTGCATGGGCATGGCCATGATGTCGTCGTGGATGTGGGCCAGCTTCGCGGCCTCCACGACACGGTCCATGTCCAGGTCCGGGTCGCTCAGGGTGATGTTCTCCCTCAGCGACGCGTTGAAGAACGAGGCATCCTGCAACACCACGCCCAACTGGTTGCGCACCGCGCGCAGGTCCAGCTCGCCCAGCTCCGCGCCGTCGTACCGGACGTGTCCGGAGGTGGGCAGGTAGAGCCCCAGCAGCAGGTGCGCCAGGGTGCTCTTGCCCGCGCCCGAGCGGCCGACGAGCGCCACCATCTGCCCCGGCTCCACGCTGACCGACACGCCCTGCACCACCCAGGCGGAGTGGGGGTTGTAGCGGAAGCGCACGTCCTCAAGGTTAACGGCGCCGCGCAACGTGGGCGCGCGCCCCTGGTGCGCCGCGTCGCGCTCGGGGGGCGTGTCCAGCACGTCGTTGATGCGCTCCAGGTAGGTGCTCAGGAACTGGAGCTGCCCGCCGGTGCCCAGCAGGTTGGACAGGGGCACCAGCAGCGCGGTGGCCAGCGCGTTGATGCTCAGCATCTGTCCCAGGGACACCGCGCCGTCCAGCACGCGCCACGCGCCCACGCACAGCAATACCAGCGGGGACACGCGGCGCAGCGTGCCCGTCAGCGCGTCCAGCCACGCGGAGAGGCGGCCTCGCTCCAGCTCCACGTTGAGCAGGTCCACGTAGAGGTTGGAGTAGCTGCCCACCATGCGGCCCTCCACGCCGAAGGCCTTGAGCGTCTGCATGCCGGACAGCATGGCCATCAGGTAGCTCTGGCTGCGCACGCCCATGTCCAGGCTGCGCGACAGCTGGCTGCGTTGTTTGGCCCGGGGCAGTGCGAACACCAGCACCTGCAACAGGCCCAGTCCCACCACCAGCAGCCCGAGCGACGCATCCGCCACCAGCAGCAGGCCCAGGTATAGGAGCACCAGCGCCCCGTCGAGCGCGCTGGACAGCAGGCCGGTGGAGAGCAGATCGCGGATGGCCTGCTGCGAGCCCAGCCGCGTGAGCAGGTCGCCCGCGGGCCGGAGCTGGAAGAACGGGTAGGCCAGGCTCACCAGGTGGTCCAGCAGCCCTTGCGTCATCTGCGAGTCCAGCCGGGTGCGCAGCTCCACCAGGAGCTGTCCGCGCACCACCGACGAGAGCAGCTCGAAGAGCAACACGCCCGCGAGCGCCGCGGACAACACGCCCATCAGGGAGTAGTCCTGCCGGGGCACCACGCGGTCCACCACCATGCCGGTGAGCATCGGCACCGCCAGCGTCAGCACCTGGAGCACGGCGGACAGCGCGAGCACCTTTGCCAGTGTGCCGGCCTGTCGCTTCACCAGCGGCACCAGGTAGCGGTACGGCCCGCGCCGCGATTGGCCCGGCTGGAAGTCCTCGGACGGCTCCATCAGCAGGGCCACGCCGGTGAAGCACTGGCTGAACTGCTCCATGGACACGCGGCGGCGGCCCTGGTCGGGGTCCACCACCTCGACCCAGCCGCGGCCCAGGCGTTCGAAGACGACGTAGTGCGTGAAGCGCCAGTGGAGGATGGTGGCCGGAGGCAGGAAGGGCAGCCGGTCCAGGTCCACGGAGATGGCGCGCACGCGCAGGCCCAGCTTCTGGGCCGCGGCCTTCAGCGACTTCGCGCTGGCGCCGTCGCGTCCGGGGCCCGTCAGCTCGCGCACCGCCTCCAGGCTCATTTCGCGGCCGTGGTAGGCCAGCACCATGGCCAGACAGGCGGCGCCGCAGTCCGTCATCGTCATCTGCCGCACTTCGGGCACGCGCTTGCGCAGGCCGAGTCGCCACCGGCGCTGGGGCTGCTGCGGAGCCTCGGCCGTCATGGCGACACGTTTCCTTCCGGGGCAATGAGCGCCGGCCACGCCAGGACACCGAGCGCCAGCGCGAGGCCAAAGACGAACAGGAGCGCGAACGTCCACCGCGTCCACCGGCCACCGATGCGCAGCAGGTCACCCTCGTCCTGCACGACGCGCTGGTAGTGCGCCAGGGCTTCCTTGCGGAAGATGGAGGGTCGGCCGTCGGTGGGTGGCTGCATCGCAGGGGACGTTAGCGCATGGGGGAGGGGACTGGCCTGGGACTGAGCCAGTCCCCCCAGGCTCGGTTCAGGACCGAGCCCTAACGCATTGTCATTAGAGGCAGTGATACGGCGGGCACGGCGTGCAGTAGTAGCTGCCGAACTGCTCGCAGGTGTCCGCGCCCGAGATGTTCTCCAGGACCTCGTCGCTCAACTCCAGCTCGGCGGCGGGGTTGGCGGGCAGGGACGCGCGCTCCTCCGACGACAGGCTGTTGAAGTACTCGGGGTCACGCCACGCACGGAGGATGTGTTCCTTCTTCTGGCTCATGACTTCTCCTGGGCAGGAAAGGGGTTTGAATCAGAGACAGTGGTACGGCGGGCACGGCGTGCAGATGGCGCTGGACTGACCGGGCTTGCAGCCACAGCCGCCGGTGATGCTCTCCAGGACGTCGTCGCCCAGGTCCAGCTCGGCGGCGGGATTCGCGGGGAGCGCGGCGCGCTCCTCGGCGGTCAGGCTGTTGAAGTACTCGGGGTCACGCCACGCACGGAGGATGTGGTCCTTCTTCTGGCTCATGACTGCTCCTGGAAAGGGCTGGGGAAACAACCTCCGCGGTGGCCAGCCCACCACCGTGGAAGAGGGGGATGATTCGAAGACGGCCTCGAATCAGAAGCAGTGCCGCGGCGGGCACGGCGTGCACTGGGGGCTGGACTGGCCGGGCAGGCAGAAGTCGCCGCCGGTGATGACCTCCAGGAGGTCGTCCCCCAGCTCCAACTCGGCGGCGGGGTTGGCGGGCAGGGATGCGCGCTCCTCCGACGACAGGCTGTTGAAGTACTCGGGGTCACGCCACGCGCGGAGGATGTGGTCCTTCTTCTGGCTCATGACTGCTCCTGGAAAGGGCTGGGGAAACAACCTCCGCGGTGGCCAGCCCACCACCGTGGAAGAGGGGGATGATTCGAAGACGGCCTCGAATCAGAAGCAGTGCCGCGGCGGGCACGGCGTGCACTGGGGGCTGGACTGGCCGGGCAGGCAGAAGTCGCCGCCGGTGATGACCTCCAGGAGGTCGTCCCCCAGCTCCAACTCGGCGGCGGGGTTGGCGGGCAGGGATGCGCGCTCCTCCGACGACAGGCTGTTGAAGTACTCGGGGTCACGCCACGCGCGGAGGATGTGGTCCTTCTTCTGGCTCATGACTGCTCCTGGTCACGGCTGGAGGGACGGCCATCCGGGGTGCCCAGCCCTTCACCTCGGACGATTCGTGGAGGCGCGACCGTCAGCAGCGAGGGCAACCGCTCCGGCATGGCCAGCCGCGCCAGTCCGTAGGCGATGCCCGCCAGGCCCACCATCATGCCCGGCGTCTCCGTGCTGCCTTGCAGGCCGAAGAGGTAGCCGTGCTCGGAGATGCCGCGCAGGATGCCGCCCGCCACCGCGTTCGTGCGCTCCTGGAGCTTTGAGTCCCCCAGCGTGGCCGCCGCTTCCAACAGGAAGTCCGCGTTGCCCAGGTCGCCGTGACACAGACCGTGGTTGCGTCCGAAGCCCCGAGCCAGCGTGGAGTCCAGCGCGATGGCAATCTCCTCGCGCACCGCGGCGTCGTCCACGAAGGGGAGCCCGGACAGTCGTGCCAGGCCGATGCCGGGGGCGCCGGTACACCAGGCCCAGAGGAAGTGCTCCGCGCCTTCCGCCGCCGCCAGTTCCTTCGCGCCCACGCGCAGGTCGGGCCAGTTGCGCTCCTCGGGCGTGTAGAGCCCGCGCTCGAACTCCATGCCCGCCACCGCGGCGTCACGCAGGCGCGTATCGCCCGTCCGCGCGAACAGCCGCAGCAGCGCCAGGCTGATGCCGGCGGCTCCGTGCGCCATGCCTGCGAGGTAACGGTTTCCGGCGGCTTCGCAAATCCAGGCCGCGCCTCGGGCCTGGGGCGTGGACGTCTCCAGCAGCCGCTGGCCGCAGGCGTCCACCGTGGCCCACAACGTGTCCGACGGGCGGTGCTCACCGAGCACCAGCAGCGCCAGCAGGCAGCCCGCGGCGCCCGCGCCCACGTCCAACACCGTGTCCTTCTCCACCAGGGGCCGCAGCCGCCGTACGTATCCGGCGGCTTCGTCCAAAAGGGCGTCGTCCTTCCAAAGCACGCCCAGGTGCGTCAGCGCGTAGAGGATGCCGCCCCAGCCGTTGAGGATGCCCAACCCCACCACGCCGGCGGGCTCCTCCGCGAGGAGGCGCGCCTGGGTGCGCAGCGTGGCCCGCGCCAGCCGCGTGAAGCGCGCGTCTTGCGTGACGTCCCCCAGGTAGCCCAGCGCGAGCGCGATGCCAGCACGGCCCTGGAACACGTCCGGCCCTGGCGAACCGAGCCTCCATCCGCCGTCTCCCGCATCCAGGCCGAGCCAGTGCGCTTCGTCACGGCGCTCGAAGGCCAAGGGCAGCAGCCGTTCGCCCGCGCGTCGTGCTTCCGCGAGCAACGCGTCGCGGAGGCCCGGCTGGGTGTGCTCCCTGAAGGGATACGTCGGACGCGCCACCGTCTGCGAGCTCAGCAGCAGGACATCCAGCGAGCGCTCCAGTACCCAGCGCTGCCGCGTCTGGTCCTCCGGCGACAGGCCCTTCAGCCGGCGGCGCACGCGCGCCATGCCCGTCTCCTGGAAGAAGTCCGGCAGGCGCTGGCCCGAGCCCGCCTCCAGGTCCTTCGAGTCGGCGCGCGCGGTGAAGTACGGCAGGTCTCCCCGCTCCAACTGCTCCGTCTCCAGGGGCACGAGCGCCGCGAAGTCCGGGACAGGCACCACGGCGCGCCACAGGTGGTCGAAGAAGCGTTGGCGCTCGAGCCCATCCGTCAGCACGTGCGGGTGGTAGCTCTCGAAGAGGAGCGCGCCATACACCGCCGTGTTGCGGAAGAGGATGCGCATGGGCACGGGCGCGAAGGCGGCCAGCGGCCCGTCCTCGGCGAGCAGCGCCTCGCGGTGCTCCAGCAGCAGGCTGTACATGCGGGTGAAGCCGTCGGCCAGCGCGTCGCGGTAGGCCAGGACGGGCGCGGTCTCGCCCTCCAGGCGCGGCAGGTTGTTGGACCCGGGTAGCTCCACCGGACGCCGCTCGAAGCGCATCCGGTCCGTTCCTCGCTCCGCCGTCATCAAGTAGGCCTGCGGCGTGAGCTGACCTGCACGAGCGCCCAGTCCGCTCAGGTCCACCCCGGCCTTCTTGCGCGTGCCCCAGAACTGCTGCGGCAGCAGTCCGCTGCGTAGCACCGACACCGGCGGCGCCTCTACCGCGTGCTCGGAGTCTCGAAGCGTGCGCGTGCCTGACAGCGGGTGGAAGAGCGTCTCCACGTCCACCAGCACCGGGTGCTCACCGGCGGCGATGAGGTTCTCGAAGTGCAGGTCCGTGCCGTCCAGCGCGTGCATCAGCGCGACGTAGGCACCCTGGCGTTCGTAGAAGCGCCGGACCTCCTCCGTCGACGCGCACGGCGCGGGGGCCACGTACTCCATCCACCCGTACTCGCCCCGGTCCAGCGCCTCCGCGCCCTTCATGACGGGCGTGGCGCCGCGCGCGTTGAGCCACGTGAGGAGTTGCTGGAGCCCGGCCTCTGCTCCCAGCGAGCGCGGCTTGTAGACGATCCGCAGCCCGGACTCGAAGCGGAGGATGAAGACGCCCTGACCGCCCCGGTGCGGATCGGAGAAGCCGCCACGTGCCTCCACCAGCGCGCCGGGAGACTGGCCCGCGTTGAACCGCTGCCAGAGCAGGGGCGCGTCGCGTGTCAGCCGCTTCATCAGTCCCAGGCAGTTGGACTCCCACTCCGCGATGCGCAGGACGACGCAGCGGGCCAGCACGGGGTAGCGCTCCAGGATGTCCAGGGCGAACCGCGGCTGGCGCAGCCGCTTCGTGAAGTCCTGGAAGCGCGCCTCCGGTGTGTCTCCCGCGAGCAGTCCCTCCAACTGGGCGGCATGGAGCTCCACCACCATGGCGCGGCCCAACGCTGGTGCCAGCACTTGGGGCAGGTGGCCCAGCATCGTGGAGACGACGACGCTCGGCTCCAGGTCGAGCCCAGGCGCGGCGTGCTTCAGGGGCTTCAGCGCGGCGGTGAGCTGCGTCACGGCGCGCGACACCAGCGGCTCCACCAGGGGCAGGAAGGCCGAGCGGTCCGGGCCCTCCGTGCGCTCGGGCCAGATGACGGGCGCGTGCGAGGGCTCCGCGTAGGCTCGCTCCAGCACCTGCACCCAGCCGGGGACTTCAGCAGGCGTGGTCCAGGGTGCCTCGGCGGGCACCTCCAGCAGCATGAGCAGCTCCGTCTCTGTCAGCCCAGAGGATTGCAATCTGCGCTGCCACCAGTCCGCCTGTCCGAAGGGCTCCTGCTGACGCCACGCATCCAATCGCTTGCGCGCCGCGGCGGATGCATCGGGTTGCGTCGTACTGGTTTTGAGAGTGAATACGGCTCGCTCGGCGAGTGTGGTGGCCCGTGCCCAGCGTGCGAACCGCGACGGAGCGTTGGCTCCCGGCGTCGCCTCGTCCTGCCTCTGCGTGATTTCCACGCGTCCTCTCGTTTCCTGGGCAAAGCCCGGTGAGCTGGCTTCGTTGGAGTATCAGGGAGACGACTGTGATACAGGTAAGGCATTTCGTCTTTGCATGTCAATGCTGAGCGCCCGTGTCCGCATGGCATGCAATACATGCGGGAAGGTGGGAGTGATTTGTACGACGCACTCATCATCGGCAGTGGCGCGGGCGGCGGGCCGCTGGCGTTGAAGTTTTCCCAGGCAGGGCTTCGCGTGCTGGTGTTGGAGCGAGGCCCGCGGCACTCGCCGCGGGAATACGCGCACGATGCGACGGGGTTGGGGCCGCAGGACCTCATCCCCCGCGTCGAAGACGACCCACATACCGTGGTGACACGGAAGACGTCCGTGCCGCTGCGCACCGCGCTGGGCTGGACGGCCAGCTGCGTGGGCGGCGGCACCGTGCACATGGGTGGATATTTCTATCGCTTCCATCCGGATGACCTGCGCATGCGCAGCCGTTTCGGTGACTACGAGGAGCTGGCGGACTGGCCTTATGACTACGCCGCGCTGGAGCCCTGGTATGCCGTGGCGGAGCAAGAGGTGGGCGTCTCCGGGCTCGCGGGTGTGAATCCTTTCGAGGGACCTCGCTCGACACCGTTTCCGCTGCCTCCGCTGGATGCGCATCCCCTGGCCGCCGCGTTGGAGGAGGCCTGCGCGCGGCGGGGGCTGCATGCCTTTTCAACGCCGCGCTCCATCAACTCGCGGCCCTATCAGGGGCGCCCCGCGTGCGCTTACTGCCTGGAGTGTTCCGGCCTGGGATGTCCGGTGGGCGCGCGAGGAAGCTCGCAGGCCGCGCTGCTGCCTCGCGCCGAGGCCACGGGCCACTGTGAGGTCCGCGCGCGGTGTCATGTCCGCGAAGTCACGGTGGGGCCGGATGGCCGCGCCACCGGGTGCGTGTACCTGGACGCGGAGGGGCAGGAGCACCGCGTGACGGCCCGCGTGGTGTGCGTGTGCTGTTCGTCCGTGGAGTCCGCGCGGCTCTTGTTGCTGTCGCGCTCGCCGCGCTTTCCCAACGGGTTGGCGAATGGCAGCGGGCGGGTGGGGCGGCACCTCCAGTTCCACGCCGTCACCATGGCGCAGGCGCGCCTGCCGCGCGACCGCCTCCCCGGTGCGCTGCTGGAGAATCCGCACCCGTTCATCGGCCGCTCGGTGATGGACCACTACTTCCTGCCCGATGGCGTGTCGGACCTGCCCAAGGGCGGCATCCTCCGCTTCGGACGCGGGCCGCCCGTGCCCGAGTCCCGGGACGGGGCGAAGGCGTCGGACGTGCTCTTCTGCGAGGTGTTCCACGACTTCCTCCCGAACGCCGGAACCTTCGTGGAGCTGGACCCGGAGGTGAAGGACCGGTGGGGGCTGCCGGTGGCGCGCATCCACCTGGACCGGCCACGGCACCACGTCCGCGCGGGGCAATGGCTGCTGGCGCGCACCTTCGAGTTGTTCCGCGACTTGGGCGCCGAGGAGTGTGTCCCCCTCATCGTGGGCGGCACCTCGTCGTACCTGGTCCAGGGGACGTGCCGCGCCGGAGACGACCCGGAGACGTCGGTGCTGGACGGCCACTGCCAGACGCACGAGGTGGACAACCTGTTCGTGGTGGACGGCAGTTTCATGCCCACCTCCGGCGGGGCGGCCCCCACGTTGACCATCCTGGCCAACAGCTTCCGGAGCGCGGACCACATCGTCCGCCGCTTCCAGGCGGGGGACTTCGCCTGAGCCGGGGCAGGGGGAGGCCGCCTGCCACGCGACGGTACGCGCTCATGGCCGTTGCGCGACGCATCCTCGGGGCGTAGGGAAACAACGCCCCATGTCCGCCACCGCCCAACTGCTCGAAACCGTCCGGAAGGAAGCCAAGCCGGGAATCTGGTCCAACGGCGTGAACCTCGCCCGCTCCGGAGCCGTGGTGCTCCAGTCCCAGAAAGGGGGCGAGCTGGAGCTGAGGGTGCGCGCCAAGGGGCGCCCGGTCGCTCTCACGGTCGTCCTGTACCCGAACGACGACGCCTGGGAGTGTGACTGCCCCAGTCAGGTGGACCCCTGCGAGCACGTGGTGGCGGCGGCCATCTCCATCCAGCAGGCGGAGAAGCAGGACACGCCCATGGAGACGGCGGCCACCCGCTGGGCCCGCGTCGTCTACCACTTCACCCGCATGGACGGCGGCCTGGAGCTTCGCCGCTCCATTGTCCAGGTGGACAGCACGGAGACGCCGCTGGAGGGCAGCCTGACGTCGCTGATGGCCCGGCCCGCGGAGGCCGCGAAGCTCCAGGTGGAGAACGCGGACCTGCTGGCCGACCGCATCCTGGAGCAGCGGCGCACGCGCGGCACCCTGGCACCGGAGACGCTGGAGGCGGTGCTCAAGGTGCTGGAGTCGGCGCGCAACGTGCTGCTCGACGGGCGCCCGGTGGCGGTGTCCGACGAGCAGGTGCTGCCGCGCGCGGTGGTGGAGGACCGCAGCGGCCAGATTGTGGTGACGGTGACCAAGGACCCGCGCATCCAGGAGGTGGTCAGCCCCGGGGTGGCGCTCGCGAGTGACACGCTGGTCCGCCTGGGCGAGACGTCCATGTCCGGCCCGTGGCTGCAGAACCTGCCCATCGTCCGCACGTACTCGGCGGACCACCTGGGGGACCTGACCTCGAAGATCATGCCCGAGCTGGGGCGCCGCCTGCCGGTGGAGGTCCGCAGCAAGCGGCTGCCGCGCCTGGACCGCGAGCTGAAGCCGCGCATCCTGCTGGAGCTGAACCAGCTCGACGCTGGCTTGTCCGTACTGCCCACGCTCGTCTACGGCGCGCCGCCGGTGGTGCGCATCGACAACGGGCGCATGGTGTACCTGCGCGGCGCGGTGCCGCTGCGCGACGAGTCCGCCGAGCAGCGCCTCATCCACCAGCTGCGCGACGAGCTGAACCTGGTGCCTGGCCGCCGGCTGACGGTGCAGGGCTCGGAGATGGTGCGCTGGGCGGACAAGCTGCGGCGTTGGCGAGGCGACCTCGCCGGTGACGCGGCGGGTCTGGTGAGTCCCGACGTCAAGCTGCGCCCGTCGCTCCATCTGGAGTCCAGCGTCACGGGGCAGGGCGTCCCCGACGTGCGCTTCCAGCTCTCCTTCCAGGTGGAGGGGGCCAAGGGCGAGGTCAAGGCCGTGGACGCCGCCGCCGTCATCCGGGCTTGGACGGAGGGGCTGGGGCTGGTGCCGCTGGACGGTGGTGGCTGGGCGCCGCTGCCCCGGGCCTGGCTGGACAAGCACGGTCAGCGCGTGGCGGACCTGCTCAACGCGAGGCAGGAGGATGGGAAGGTCTCCAACCACGCGTTGCCGGAGCTCACCGCGCTGTGCGAGACGCTGGAGCAGCCTCCTCCGCCGGGCCTGGACCGGCTGGCGCCGCTCATCTCCGGCTTCGAGAAGCTGCCCCCGCCCGAGCTGCCCGCGGAGCTCAACGCCACGCTGCGCCAGTACCAGCTCCAAGGCGTCAGTTGGCTGGGCTTCCTGCGCGGCGCGGGGCTGGGCGGCATCCTGGCGGATGACATGGGTCTGGGTAAGACGCTCCAGACGATTTGCGCCCTGGGGCCCGGGTCGCTCGTGGTGTGCCCCACCAGCGTGCTGCCCAACTGGGCCGCGGAGCTGAAGCGCTTCCGCCCGTCGCTCAAGGTGTGCGTGTACCACGGGCCCGGCCGCGCGCTGGAGCCGTCCGCCGACGTGACGCTCACCACCTACGCCATCATGCGCCTGGACGCGGCGGTGCTCGGCGCGAAGACGTGGGACTCGCTGGTGCTGGACGAGGCGCAGGCCATCAAGAATCCGGACAGCCAGGTGGCGCGCGCGGCCTTCGGGCTCAAGGCGAACTTCCGGCTCGCGCTCAGCGGCACGCCGCTGGAGAACCGGCTGGAGGAGCTGTGGAGCCTCATGCACTTCACCAACCCGGGCCTGCTCGGGGGGCGCAAGCACTTCGAGGACAAGATTGCCCGGCCCATCTCCGAGGGCCGGCAGGACGCGGCCGAGGGGCTGCGGCGCCGCATCCGTCCCTTCGTGCTCCGGCGCCTGAAGCGGGATGTCGCGCCCGAGCTGCCGCCGCGCATCGAGTCCGTCATGCACGTGCAGATGGATGAGCGTGAGCGCTCCGTCTACGACGCGGTGATGGCGGCCACGCGCAAGGAAGTGGTGGCCCTGCTGAACGAGGGCGGCAGCGTGCTGAAGGCGTTGGAGGCCCTGCTGCGGCTGCGTCAGGCCGCGTGTCACACCGCGCTCGTTCCGGGCCAGCGGGCCAACACGTCGTCCAAGGTGGAGACGCTGGTGGACGCGCTGGAGACGGCCGTCTCCGAAGGCCACAAGGCGCTCGTCTTCTCGCAGTGGACGTCGCTGCTGGACCTCATCGAGCCGCGCCTGAAGGCGGCGGGCATCGGCTTCGGCCGGCTGGACGGCACCACGGCCAACCGCGGCGAAGTCACCGAGCGCTTCCAGTCCACGGAAGGTGAGCCGGTGCTGCTCATGTCCCTCAAGGCGGGCGGCACGGGCCTCAACCTCACGGCGGCGGACCACGTCTTCCTGGTGGACCCGTGGTGGAACCCGGCGGCGGAGGCGCAGGCCGCGGACCGCGCCCACCGCATTGGCCAGGAACGCACGGTGATGGTGTACCGGCTGGTGTCCCAGGGCACCGTGGAGGAGCGCATCCTGGGGCTCCAGGAGAAGAAGCGGGCCATCTTCGAGGCGGCCCTGAGCGAGGCCGCCGCCGCGACGGCCATCACCCGTGAGGATTTGCTCGAACTCTTCTCATGACGCGCGCAGTCCTTCTCTTCGCAGTGGGGTTCCTCACGATGCTTCCCGAATCCGCCGACGCCCGGCCCCAGGCCGCCGCCACGCTGCACGCGCTCATCCAGCAGGAGTGGCAGTACCAGCTGGAGCACAGCCCGACGTACGCGTCCGTGCAGGGTGACCGGCGCTGGAACGACCGCTGGGATGACCTGAGCCTCAAGTCCATCGAGGCGGACCACCAGCACAACCTCCAGGTGCTCGCGAAGCTGAAGAAGGTGGACCGAAAGGCGCTCTCCGCCGCGGACCAGCTCAACTACGACCTGTTCCGCCGCGACTACGAGACGTGGGTGGAGGAGCACCGCTTCAAGACGTATCTGATGCCGGTGAACCACATGGGCGGCATCCCGGAGGGCATCAAACAGCCGCCGGGCGTGCAGACGGCCTACCAGCTCGCGGACAACCTGCGCTTCGAGACGGTGAAGGACTACGAGGACTGGGTGGCCCGGCTCCAGGGCTTCGGCACCTACGTGGACCAGGTGCTGGCGCTGCTGCGCGAGGGACTGCGCGAGAAGCGCATCCATCCCCAGGTCGTCCTCCAGCGGATTCCGCCGCAGGTGGCGAAGCAGCTCGTGGCGGACCCGGCGGACAGCGGCTTCTTCGCGCCGTTCCGCCGCTTCCCCAAGGGCATTGCCTCCGCGGAGCAGCAACGCCTGTCCGCGGCGGGCCGCGCGGCGATTGCGCAGGGCGTGCTCCCCGCGCTGAAGCGCTTCCACCAGTTCCTCACCGAGGAGTACGTCCCGAAGGGCACGGAGGTGGTGGGCATCTGGCAGCTCCCCGACGGCGCGGAGCTGTATGACTTCCTCGCGCGCAAGTTCACCACCACGGGTCTGGGCGCGGAGGAGATTCACGCGCTCGGCCTGGCCGAGGTCCAGCGCCTGCGCGCGGAGATGGAGGCGGTGAAGGTCCAGACGGGCTTCAAGGGCACGCTGGCGGAGTTCTTCCGCTTCCTGCGGACGGATGCGCGCTTCTATGCGCGGGACGGGGACGAGCTGCTGATGCGCTACCGGGCCTTGTCCAAGCGCATCGACCCGCTGCTGGTGCGGCTGTTCAAGACGCTGCCCCGGCAGCCCTATGGCGTGGAGCCGACGCCGGAGGCCATGGCTCCGGACGCGACCACCGGCTTCTATTACCCAGGGGCGTCGGATGGCTCGCGGCCGGGCACGTACCTGGTGAACCTGTACCGGCCGGAGACGCGTCCCCTGTGGGAGATGGTGCCGCTCACGCTGCACGAAGCCGTGCCCGGTCACCACCTTCAGACGGCCCTGGCCGCCGAGCAACCCGGCCTGCCCGAGTTCCGCCGCTACGGCTACTACGTGGCCTATGGCGAAGGCTGGGCGCTCTACTGCGAGACGCTGGGCGACGAGCTGGGCCTGTACTCCAGCCCCTACGACAAGTTCGGCCAGCTGGCCTACGACATGTGGCGCGCGGTGCGGCTCGTCGTCGACACCGGCATGCACGTGAAGAAGTGGACGCGGCAGCAGGCGCTCGACTTCTTCATGGAGAACTCACCGCGCCAGGAGCTGGACACCACCAACGAGATTGACCGCTACATCGCCTGGCCGGGGCAGGCGCTGGCGTACAAGGTGGGGCAACTCAAGATTCGCGAGCTGCGCACGCGCGCGGAGCAGGCTTTGGGCCCGAGCTTCGACGTGCGCGAGTTCCACGACGTCGTGCTGCTCGACGGCGCCCTGCCGTTGGACATCCTGGAGGCGCGGGTGCAGGCGTGGGTGGCGGCGCGGCAGCATGAGGCCGCCGCGCCGAAGCCTCCGCGCGCGCCCTGAGGCGCGCGCGGCGTCACGGCGCGGGCGCGGGAGGCGCCAGCCGGCCGTACTTCTTCATCACCTGGATGAGCCGTTCCTGGGGCAGGCCGTAGACGCGGCTGCTCTCCGCGCCCGTCATCGTGTCGGACGCCAGCATCGAGTTGAGGATGGCCTCCTGCGTGGCCTGGATGGTGGCCTCGAAGAGCGGCGTCATCCGCTCGTTGTCGAGCGACGAGACGCTGGCCACGTCCGTGCCCGTGGGGGGCTTCAGCCGCTGCGTGGAGAAGGCCAGGAAGATGTCGCCAGAGGAGTTCCCCCCCAGGCCGCCCATCTTCCCGATGCCCAGCGGCACGCGCTTCGCCAGACGCTCCAGTTGATGCGGCAGCAGCGGCGCGTCCGTCGCCACCACCACGATGATGGAGCCGGCGCCCTCGGGCGTGCGGGGCTGGGTGTCGCCGCGCGACGTCGCGCAGGCCGGCATCTTCTCGAACATGCTGTGGCTCGGCTTCTTGGGCCCGGTGTAGCAGGGGCGCAGGTCGTTGAGCTCCTCGCCCACGGGCACGCCTTCCACGGTGAAGAGGTGGCGCGCGCCGTAGTTGCACTGCAACAGCACTCCCACGGTGTAGCCGCCCTCCGACGCGGGCAGCTTGCGTGACGCCGTGCCGATGCCGGCCTTGAAGCTGTGGCACACCATCCCCGTGCCGCCGCCCACCGAGCCCTCCGCGACAGGGCCACCCTTGGCGCCGTCGAGCGCGCGGTGGGCGTGCGTGGCCTTCACGTGGAAGCCATAGATGTCATTCAGCAGGCCATCCCACGTCTCGGCGACGACAGGCAGCCCCAGCTCCCACTCCAATCCGCGCTTCATCGCCCACGAGATGACGGAGTCGCGGACGGTGCCCACGTCGTTGGTGTTGGTGAGCATGACGGGGCCGGCGAGCTGGCCGGACTCGGTGAGCCAGTGGGAGCCCGTCATCTCACCGTTGCCGTTGAGGGCGTAGATGGCTGCGAAGACGTCCTCGGACACGCCGTCCTTGCCGCGAGGCAACACGGCGGTGACGCCGGTGCGCACCGCGCCCTTTCCCCGCGGGCCGCGGGTGTCGCCCGAAATCAACGTCGTATGGCCCACCTCCACGCCGGACACGTCGGTGATGGCGTTGTTCGGGCCCGACTGTCCGCCAAAGGTGATGCCCAGGTCGCGGGCGCGGGGCCTCGCCTGGGTGGACTGCGCTTCCGCTGGAAGGGACCACAGCAACAGACAGGACACGATTCCCAGTCGCAAAGGGAGACGAACGGGTTCATGGCGTGGCGTCATATCGCGACCGCGTCAGGCCCCCAACTGGAGGTCCCGTCTGGCCATGTCCGTTGTCTCCCTGCCAGTATCTCTCTGAGTCCCCTCGCCGTCGGGAGGCCGCCGGGCCGCACATGGCTGAACACGAAGACCTCGATGCGCTGTGGCGCAAGGCGCGGCCGGATGACCTCGCCTCGCTGCGGCGGCTGGATGCCGCACTGGTTCGTTCCGGCTACCAGGTGGAAGGAAAGACGGTGCGCGAGTGGATTGCCGCGCTCGCCGGAGACCGCATCCGCTGGTTCGACGGCAGGGATGCACATGACCGCGTGTGCCAGGCGGGGCTCGCGGCGGTGCCCGCGCTCATAGAGGCCCTGGCGCGAGCGGACCAGGAGGCTTCCTGGCAAGCCACGCGCAACATGCTCGGGCAGTGCGTCGCGGCGCTGGGCACCATCGACCCGCTTCCCACCTGTGCGATTCCGGCGCTCCTCGACGTGCTCCGTCAGCCTGTGGCGCGGGTCCGGCGAATGGTGTTGGCGGTGCTGACGCGCATGCGCCCACGCGCCACCCCCATGGCCCTGCGCGCCGTCCTGTCGTGTCTCAAGGAGCGGGGCGACACACCGACGCGGTTGCACGCGGCGCAGGTGCTGGCGGCGATGCAGGACCCGTTGCCGGAGAAGGTCCGCGTCGTCGCGCTATCGCTGCTCGGAGATGCCCACCGCGCGGTGCGCCGGGAGGGGCTCCATGTCCTCGCTCGCTTTCCGCGCGACGAAGAGGTCCTCACCGCGCTGGAGGAGCAGGCCATTCTGGACGATGAGAATCGGAACGAGGCCCTGCGCGTGCTGTCGCTGCTGGCGCCGGCCCGAGCGATTCCAAGGCTGCTCGAAGTGGCGAGCAGCGCGAGGTCGCGCCGGCAAGAAGACGGGCCGCCTCCGCCTTCCTGGCGGGGCCCGCTCGGTGAGACCCGACGGCTCGAAGATGGGAAGCGAGCCCTCTTGTTCATCGCCCGGCTGGGCGTCCGGGGCGCGGAGGCGCTGGCGTCGCTCGACGCGCTCCGGGCCGTCGAGGTCCTGGCACCCTATGTGGACGCCATCATGGACGACATCACGCGCGCGGTGCTGCGAAATCGAGCTCCGCCCTTGAGGACGGAGCGTTTCCAGGAGCCGCTCTGCGCCGCGCTCTTGACGGACGTGGCGTGGCCCGTCGAGCGCACCGAGGAGCCGTCCCTGGCGCTGCGCCCGTGGCTCGAGTCCCTGGCCGCCTTCGGCACGGAGGTGGAGGTGCGCGTGGCGCTCGCCGCCGCGAGGCATGTGCTGTGGCTGTGGGAGTCCCAGGACCCGAACAACGACTGGTCGCGCCGCGCCGTCATGGCCATGGACCGCTGGCTCTGTGAGCCCTCGGAGGCGCACGCGGCGCAGGTGGCCGCGGTGGGAAACTTCACCCCCAGCCAGTTCTGCGCGCCGGATGCCTTCTCCGCCGCCTGGTCGGTGAACTACGCCTGCGGGTGTGTCCCCCGGCCGTCCGCGCCCGACGCCCCGCGCCGGCCTGAAGAGGACCCCCTGGGCGCGTGCGTCCATGCCGCGTGCCGGGCGCTGAGCCGCCGGTCAGTCATCACCTTCGCGCTGGGCGCCAGCGAGGAGTCTCCAGAGCCACTCAGCCCGCGTGAGTCGGCACGACAGGTCCATCGTGCCATCGTGGACGAGGTGCTGCCCTGGGCCTGTGGTGCCTGGGACCCCGTGAAGGACACGCCACGGCTGCGCGATGCGCTGCGCGCGGACGGCTGGCGCATCCCCGGCGCGCCCTGACTTCGCGCGTCCGGCTGTCCGCGGGTGTGCAGTGGCCGTGAGACCGCCGGGCCAGGAAGTGTGCACGCGTCAGACGCTGACGTACGTGAATGCCCCCCGAGCGCGCGTGCGGTCCGCGGGGGCAGGTGACAACCCGCTGGCCACAGGCCTGAGGTCCGGCCCCGTGACTCATGGGGGCGTCCATGGCGTGGAGGGCAGGGGGCGGAGTCCAGCGGTGGTGGGCCGCCCTGCTGTGGGGGACGTGTGTCCTGCTGGCGGGCGTCGTCCGCGCGGACGGGTGGCACGTGGAATACGACGCGCCGGTCCCGCTCTTCCTGGACCGCAGCTACATCCTCGACTCCCCCAACCGCATCCGCCGTCAGGGGGCGCCGAACTCCCCGGAGAAGCTCATCTTCGAGGCGCAGGTGGCGCCCAACCTCTTTCTGCCACAGCTCCAATACGGAGACTTCACGCGGCCCGGCGGTGAGTATTTCCTGTCGCTCATCATCACCCCGGCGGTGCAGCTGCGCATCGTGGACACGGCGAGCGACCCCGCCATCCCGCCGTCCTTCATCGCGAAGGCGACGTTCCAGGTGGCGCACCTGCGACCGCTGGCGAAGCCTCGGGCGGAGGGCGCGGCGGTGCGGGGATTGGCGCTCGCGCTCAACGTCGTCGTGGCGCACTACTCGAATGGGGAGTCCGGGTGCTTCTACAGCAACCAGACGCGCGGCGAATCCGGGTGCACGCCGTCGGAAGGGCAGCTGCCGCTGAACGAGGTTTCCGGCAGCTTCACGACGAACTTCTTCCGCATGGAGTTCCACAGCCGGTTGGCTTTCGACGTGGAGCCGGACCTGCGCAACGCGTGGTTGGTGGGCGGGTTCGCCGCCTTCGAGCTGAACACCTCCATTGGTCCTGGCCGCATCACCCGCTCCCAGCGTGCCGTCTACGGTGACGGACACTGGGCGGCCGGCGTCATGGGCCAGCGCACGTGGAGCAACCACCGCTTCCCGCTGGAAGTGTCCGTGTCGCAGCCCTTCGGGGAGACGCCCTCGCAGCGGGCCACGTGGAGGGCTGAGTTCGGCGTCTACCCCCGGTGGGGCGCGGGCTTCGGCGTCTTCGCGCGGTACGTGAAGGGACAGGACTACTACAACATCCTGTTCCTGGAGCCCGTGGCGCTGTGGCAGTTCGGGCTCGCCTTTGAGCTCAACCCCGGCGCGCGACTGCGGGCGGCCGAGGAAGGTCGGCCGCCCGGGTTTCCTTGAGCCGCTTCAGGGCAGGCGCGCGTCGAGCCACGTCAGGTGCGCGTCGACCGTCTCCGCCACCGCCTGCGCCTGGTCCGACGCGCTGGGGTCCGTGTAGGGATTGCCAATCTCCTTGTGCTGCCACTTCACCCAGGTCTGCTTGTACCAACCCCAGTCGAGGTTCGTGCCCGTCGCGGGCGGGGTGCTGCCCGCGTAGCCGGAGAAGGCGCGGATGCCCGTGGCGGGAGCGACCTCCTGGCCGCCCACCACGTGGAAGATGTGGAGCCTGTCGCGGCGGGGGAACTGGGCCGTCAGGTTCGTGGCCCACGCGCCATAGAAGGTGCCCCAGGGCCGCACGGGGTTGTTGATCTTGCTGTCGAAGGTCCCCAGCTCTCCCTGGCTGTTGCGGCACACGCCGTCGAACGACGACACGTAGATGTCGATGCCGTCGAGCGCCGTGTTCGCGCGGAGCGCTTGCGCCATGCGCATCATCAAGCATCCACCGCGCGAGCTGCCCGCCAGGTAGATGGCGCGCGTCTCCGGCCGGACCTGCGCCTGGAGCCAGTTCGAGAAGCCATTCACGATGCGCTGCTTCGTGTCGCTGTCGAACAGGTGGTCGAAGTTGGCGTCGTTGACGACGGACAGGTACGTCTTCCCGCTGGGAAACCACCCCAGGGCGCGCAGCTTCATGGCCAACGAACGGCCGTCCAGGCTCACGTTGGGACAGGAGACGCTGTCACAGGACGCATCCCAGTTGGAGGACTGCCCGGTGACGCCGCTGGAGTGGCCGCTGCTCGAAATCTTCTGGCCCGCGGACATGATGACCAGTGCTTCTCGCATGGCAGGCGCGTCCACCTCCGCGATGCGGATGTTGTGGAGCGCGACGTCCAAAGCGCCCGCCGCGCGGAAGTGCTCGAACCCCGCCGCTGCTTGATAGGCTCCCGAGCCGTTCCTGTAGACGACACGGCGGGACACCACCGTCTGGCTGCTGCCGCTGGGATACGTCAGTGCCTGGGCCTGGGTGTCCAGCGCGCCGTCGGACTCGGACGCGGACGGGGCCGGCTCCATGGGGCCCCCGCAGCCCGCGAGGGCGCCTGTGAGCAGCAGGGCCAGGTTCAACCTGGAGAAGACACGACGAGCGACGCGTTCGGTGCGGACCATGGTGTGCTCCGAGGGCGGAGGGAGGTGCATCGGCACGCCCTGGGCACGCCCCCCTGGGCCCAGGTCGAAGTCGAAGTGCTCAGGGCACGCTCACGGTGGCTCGGGCCAGGGCAAGCCAGGAGTTGCGCCGGCCCGGATCCTCCAGCGGCGCGGTGTCGTACCGCTGGGCGTACCCGGCGGCACCGAGGCCGAAGAAGGAGGTCACCCACCAGCGGACCGCGAGGGCGCCGCCCGTCGTACCGCCGGGCTGGATGTCGGAGGCGCCCCGGCCCAGCCACAGCCGCTCCACGCGCGCGGCGAGCTCGACGGCGCCCGTGGGCACCTGCCCGGCGTTGACGGCGTCCATGCCGGTGGGGTCGTTCGGCGCCACGGGCCAGCGAGCGCCGTCGCCCCGGGGGCGTCCCACCACCACCCAGGACACCTCCAGCGAGGCACCCTGGCTCTCCATCCGCGGCAGTCCTTCGCGCGGGGTGTTGGGATTGCCATCGGTATCGCGAGAGCGCCGCTCCCAGGCCGCGGCGCCTTCCGCCAGCACCCGCACGGGCCCAACGTCCAGCCGCGCGTGCGCCTCCACCACCGAGCGAGGCCCCGACACCGGCGGGGGCCGGTAGAAGACGAAGTTCTGGGGGCCGATGCCACCGATGCCGGCCCGGTCGTAGGCGTTCTCCACATGGACACCCGCGCCAGCGCGGAAGCCCCAGAAGGCATCCACGTTGCCCCGGGCGCGGCCCCAGCGTCCGTCCACGCGGGCGTCCAGGGCGGGCAGGCTGTTGTCATTGCCCAGCGGACTGCGCGAGCCATTGCCCACGCGCACCCAGGCCTCCACGGGCAGCGCCTTGGGCGCCCACCAGGCCTCGATGCCCAGGTCGCGGCGCGGCCAGAACGTCTGCGCCAGCAGGGACAGCTCGGGAATGGCCCGAGTCTCCAGGTTCTCGTCGCGCGCGCTGATGAACAACGGCGTCTTCGACATGCCCATGGACAGGCGCAGCGACTCGCCCAGGGTGGCGGCCACGAAGGCGTCGACGAGCGAGGGCTTCTCCTGCGCCCACTCCGCCACGCCGGAGGCCATCAGCCAGGGCACGGGGTAGGCCCGGGCGCCCACGCGGAGGCGGGCCAGCGTGACGCCGTCGAAGCCCTCCACCTCGGAGACGTGCTGACGCCAGTCGATTTCACCCACCAGGACGGGCTGGAGCCAGTCCGGGGCCGCCAGCGCGGGCGTGCTCGCCAGCGTGGCCACTGCGATGAGGACATGGCGCATTCAGTCCACCGGGACAATCTGGAGGAAGTGCGTGGTGCCGTTGGACTCGTCCCCGTCGTGGTCGGCGAGGAAGAGGCGGCGGTTGGCGGCGTCGTAGGCGATGCCGCGCACGTTCTGGAAGCCACTGGCGATGACCCGCTGCGCGCCGGTGCTGGGATTGATGCTGACCACGGTGCCCTGACGGGTGCCCGTGAGCAGCGCGCCGCCCGGCCCGAGCGACAGCAGGTCCGGCTCGGTGAGGGTGGCGATGGTGGTCAGCTCCGAGGGACGCGCCAGCGGCGAGCGGTACACCTTCCCGGCAATCTGGTCCGCGATGTAGAGCGAGTCACCCACGGCCAGCACGCCCACGGGTTTCTCCAGCGCGCCCACCACCTCCTGCTCGGTGCCGTCCAGGTTGAGCAGGGCGATGGCGCCCACATTCACGTTGCTGTTGCGGACGAAGTAGGAGTTGAAGAGCCGCCCGTCCTCCGTCACCGTCAGGCCGATGCGGCGGCGGTTGGTGGGCAGTCCCGGCACCGTGCCGGTGGTTCCATCCGGCCGCGCGAAGAGCACCGCGCCCGCCGTCCCGAAGCCGAAGCGCACCGTCACCAGCGTGCCGTCCGGCATCCGCACCACCTCACCCAGGTTGGTGCTGTTGGGCGGCGCGTCCGGCAGCGCGACGGCCAGGGACACGCCTTCACCGTCCCGGTATTTGAGGATGCGGTGGTTCTGGTCGTCGGCGATGTAGAGCGTTTCGTTCTCGGCGTCCCAGAACATCCCGTTGGGGTCGCCGTCCAGTGGGATGGCCTTGGGGCCCCGGTCCACGGGCGCATCATCCCCCGGACGGTCGGAGGGGGAGTCAGAGCAGCCCACGAGGGTGAGCAGGGCAAGAAGGGGCAACAGGGGAGCGCGCATGTCCGGGCTTCTAACTCACGGGACGGTGAATGTTGGCTGATTTCCCAGTCTAGAAAGCCTCGCCCACGTTCAAGTAGAAGCTCGGTTCGCTTCCGTAGGCGATATCGAGCCGGATATTGACGGGAACGTTTGACATGGGTGCGAAGCGCAGCCCTCCGCCAGCCGCGGGTTTGATGTCACGCAGGTCGAAGTCGCGCGGGCTGCGTGCCACCGTCGCCGCGGAGACGAAGGCCACGCCGCCCAGTCGCCAGAAGAGGGGCGCGCGGTACTCGACCTGCGCGCCCAGGTGCTGGCGCTCGCGGAAGCGCCCCTCCAGGTAGCCTCGGCTCAACTCCATCCCACCCAACCTTCCCGTGTCATAGAAGGGCGGTTCACCGTCGCGCAGGTCGACGAGTCCCTGCATCGCGAGAACGTGCCGCTGTCCCCATGGAAGTGTGAGGTAGCGCCGGACATCCAGCCGCAGCACATCGAAGACGTAGTCGGAGCTCCACGCGTCCCGCGCCCGGCGCAGGTTGAGCCGCGCCACCAGACCTGTCAGCGGATTGAGCGTGTTGTCCCGTGAGTCATAAAGGGCGGTGAGTCCGAATTGAACCGTCGAACCGCCCTCGGCGCCCGTCATTCGCCGCACCGCCCCGTCCTCCGCGAAATAGGTGAAGCGCGCGTGCTGATAGCGCACGGTGGGGCCGACATAGAGGCGGGGGGCGATGCGCCACTTCGGACTCAGTTCAAGCTCGAAGAAGATGGGGGTGAAGTCCTCCTCGTCCTCCGCCCGCGTGCGTGCGCCCATGCCGAAGAAGCGGTCCGGGAAGCGCGCCGCGCTGGCGGTGGCCGTCAGGTTCAGCCGGTCGTCGAGCAGATTCACGTCCGGCTGGAGGAGGAGGGTGAACTGGCCACGGGTGCTCGCGGCGGCGGCCAGCATCACCTGGGACTCCCTGGCGCCTCGCGACGCCGGGGGCTGATAGATGAGCGATGCCGCGCCGCCCAGGAGGAAGCTCGTCTCCGGCTGGTAGGCGGGCAGCACGAAGGGGACGACGCTGAAGCGCCCCTCCGGTGCTTCCTCGGGAGTGGCCACGAGCAGGACGCCGAGGACGGCCGTGAGGAGCGGTGTCATGGCGGGGCCTCAGACGTTTTCGTCGAGCCAGTCGAACAGGCGCGCTTCGGCCAGCGCCGTGGACGCCGCCTGGCAGTGCAGGGGCGCGGCCTCTTCGTGGGTGAACATCATCAGGTGCTTGGGTCCCCGGAGCGCGTCGTAGAGCTTCTGGGATTGGCCCGGAGAGGCATCCTCCGCCTCGCCCTCCATGATGAGCACCGGGCAGCGGATGCGGTCGACGATGGCCTCGTTGGTGAACTCCTCCAGCTTGCGGAAGAGCTCCGACGGCGACCGGGCGCCATGCTTCCAATACACGTCACGCAGCCAGTACTGGGCGGTGGGCCAGCGGTCCGCGAGCGCGGTAATCGCCTGGTCGAACTTCTCCGGGTGTGACTTCAGCAGCGCCAGCGAGCCCGGGAGGAAGCGGTTGAAGTGCGAGCTGGTGGACTCCCACCAGCTGAGGACGCCGGGGTTGGCGATGCACAGGGTGATGCGAGGCTCGAACGCCGCCGCCCGAGGCGCCAGGGCGCCGCCGAACGACAGGCCCATGAGGAGGATGCGGCGAGGGTCCACCCCGCTGATGCGCTCGGCCGCGTCCACCACGGGGCTGACGGCCTTCTCCCAATCCGGCCGGAAGCTCAGCCGGTGTTCCCGCAGCGAGCGGCCCTGGCCCGGGCCGTGGAACATGAGCACGTGGTAGCCGCGCCGGGCCGCGCCTTCCCAGACCCACTTCGTCTCCTCCGGCCAGGCATGCAGCCCCTGGTGGAGGAGGATGACGGGCGCGCTGGGCTTCGCGTGCGGCGAGCGCACGAAGTACGCCGCCAGCGAGGTGCCCTCGTAGGGGATGGCCAGCGGCTGCACGTCGTAGCCGAGCAGCCCGTTCGACTTCTCGAAGGTGGTGGCCGCCTGGCGCGTCACCTCGAGCGTCCGCGGGTCCTCCAGGTCCGTGTAGTGCATCGTCGCCGCGCGGTAGTAGTTCGCCGCGCGCGCGTAGGCCTGGCCGGCGCTCAGCAGGTGGCCCTTGGACTCGGCGTCCTGGGCGTGGCCGTGGACCCGCCGCGCCGTCTGGGTCCACGCCTCGAACCAGCTGCGCTCGTCCCCGGGCTGGATGCGGCTGGCCGTCTCCAGCACTTCTCCCACGTCGCTTTGGCCATGGGTGGCATGGCTGAGGAACCAGAGCACCTGGTTGTCCATCAGCCCGTCCCCCGTGAGGCGGATGTCGTACCAGGCGTCGCTTCGGGGGTTGAGGCCCTGCACGTCCTTGGACACTGGTGCCAGCGCGCTCCGCAGCCCCAACGCCGCCGCCGCGCCGCCAGCAAACAGCCCCGCTCCCATCAGCACGCCTCGTCGAGAGGGTCTTCCTGCGGTAGGTTCGCCTTCGGGCTTGACCATGGGATTCAATCTCCTGGGTTAATCTGTTGATTGAATCAATAGATTTAAAGTTGCCCGCGCCTGTCAAGCGCCGGCGCGGACTCACGTCGTTTCAGGGGTTTGCAGGGATGGGGACCAAGGAGCAGGAGGCCCGGGAGCGCATTCTCCGGGCGACCATCGTGTGCATCGGCCGGGATGGACTGGATGCGACGGGCATCCGGGAGATTGCCCGCGAGGCGCAGGTGAACAGCGCGGCCATCAGCTACTACTTCCGGAGCAAGGAGAAGCTGGTTGCCCTGGCGCTGGAGCAGACGCTGGACCAGGCCTTCGGGAACGTCCTGGAGGACTTCGATCGGCTCCGGTTGGAGGGCCTGGGCATTCGCGAGGCGTTCGAGACGCTGCTCGAGGATTTGATGAGCAACTCGCTGCGCTACCCGTACATCGCGCACGCGCACTTCCACGACGCGCTGGCCCATCAGCGCTACGACAGCTCCGCCATCCAGCGCTTCAATGCGTTCCTGGCCGAGCTGGCCGGGCGGCTGGCACCGGGGACGCCGCATCTGCCGGAGAACCGGCTGCGGATGGCGCTGACCCAGGTCTGGGCCTCCCTGAGCCTGCTGTCGATGATGCCCCGCCTGTTCGACCAGTTCATCCTGCTCGACTTCGGCACGCTCGACACGCGGCGCGCCTGGGTGCAGCAGTCGTCACGGCTCCTCTTCGTTCCCTGAAGGCGGCTTGCGCGCGTTACTGCGATGGTGATTCACGCATGGCCGCGGTTGCCGACGTCGACGCCGCGGCTCGGCCACGCCGCGAGCCCCAGGGGAACTCGCGACGGGCCGTGTCACACGTGTCTCGTCAGAACGCCGCGCCGTTCGCGCGCAGCCCTGGAGAGCTGGCGACCCCCGGCGTCAGCGTGTCATGCGCGACGAAGTTCGCATTCGGCGAGGCGTCCGTCGAGCGGTTGGCGGAAACCCCGGGCACGGTGGACGTGTAGTCGTAATAGTCCACCAGGGTGGAGTCCTGCCGCCGGACGCGCACGACGTCACTGCCGTTCCCCAGGCCCAGCAGGCCACTGGACGCGGCCAGCGCATTCGCCTGTCCCGCAGGCACCGCCGCGGCGCCACCGAAGACGACCACCGCCTTACCACCACCCAGCTGCGTCCCCTGCGCGAAGACATGCCGCGCGGAACCGCTGGTGGCGTCCCACAGCGTCCAGCCGGAGATGTCCACGGGGAAGCGACTGGCGTTGACCAGCTCCACGAACTCGTGCGCGGAGGTCTGGGCGCCTTCATTGGCCAACACCTCGTTGATGAACACGCGCGCGGCGCCATTGGCGATGGTCAGCGCCTCCTCATTCATGTCCGTGTGCGCCGGTTCGTAGACATCCACCACGCGTACCCACACGCTGGAGGCCGCCTCGTCCGGAAGGCTCCAGACGACGCGCCCCAGGGCCGCCGGGACGGACTCGGCCAGGAAGCTCCAGTCCGTGCCGCCATTGGTGGAGACCTCGACGCGGACCCTGCCCACGCCCCAGGACGTCCAGGTGATGGGCAGCGTGCTCCCGCCCTGGTACGTCCCGTCGTGGGGAGACTTCAGGCGGAGGAAGGGGCCGGTCGCCGCGCTGAAGGAGTAGCTGCTGACGACGGGGCGGTGGTCGCTGACCACGTTGAGGAAGTCGGGGAACCACTCGTCCACGTAGAGCACGCGGGCCGATTCCGCGACATAGCGGTCCGCCACCTCGTTGGTGGCCAGGGTGTGGTCGACGACGTTCTCGAAGCCAATGGAGGTGTCATCCCCCGCAAGCGACAGCTCCCGGGTGATGAAGGTGTAGCGAGCCGAGTCGGAGACGAGGTTCTGGTAGGGCGTGGCCAGCGGCGCGCCGGAGGTGGGGTCGAGCGAGATGGACTCGTCCACGTCGTCATTCCAGTCGCCAATCACGAAGACGTGCTGCGTGGGCAGCTGCTCGTCGAGGTACGTCTTGAGCGCCGCGGACGCGCGCTCCCGGGCTTCGCGCGGCCCCGTCGGGTCGGCGCTGTTGGCGCGCATGTGGACGACGATGACGGTGAGCGGCGTCTCCGCCCCGTTGATTTCGGTGGTGAAGTCCACGCGGAGCGGCGGGCGGTCCGCGAAGTCGGAGATGTTGCCAATCCGGACCAGGGTCGCGCTCTGGAAGGTGAGGGAGCTGTCGTAGAGGACGCCCAGCTTCTGGCTGCTCGTGCCGTAGGGAGACGTTCCGCCAGAGACGAAGACCGCGTTGTTGGAGAGGAAGCCGTCGAAGCCGGGGAGCTGGGCTTTGAGCAGGTCGAAGTCGGCGGTATCCACCATCTCCACCATGGCCCACAGGTTGGCGCCCGCGGCGAGCATGATGTCGCGCGCGCCGGCAATCTGCAGGTCATCGGACGTGCCGCCATCCGACGAGGAGTTCGACGGGCCGCGCGAATCCGAGCCGAAGTAGGTGAGGTTCCACTGGCCCACCGTGAACACGGGGGCGCCCGGCGCGCTCACGGAGAGCGTCAGCTCCCGGGTGCCCGTCTGGCCATTCGCATCCCCCACCGTGACAGTGAAGGTCCTGTCGGCCACCTGGGCGGGCGTGCCGCTGAGCGTGCCCGTGGCGGACAGCGTGAGGCCCGTCGGCGCCGTCCCCGCCGTGATGCTCCAGGTCAGGGGCGCGGTGCCACCCGCGGCGGCCAGCGTCGTCGTGTACGCCCGGCCCACGGTGCCTTTCGGCAGCGCCTCGGTGGTGATGCCAGGCGGCGCATCCTGTCCGGCGTCCGTCCCCGCATCGGAATCGGTGCCCGCATCGGAATCGGCTCCCGCATCGGAGTCCGTCCCAGAGTCGCGATTGTTTCCGGCGTCGACGACGCCACTGTCCGCGGGCGTGGGCGTGGGGTCGTCCCCGCAGGCGGACAATAGGAGCAGGACGAGAAGCGGCGCGAGTGCGCGGGGTGGCGACATGAACGACTCCAGGGCAGGGAACGAAGCTCGAAGGACAGCGACGGTAGCCGATGGGGAGGACATGCGCCCCCTACCACGACAGGGTCGCCGCGTCCTCAGGTCGCGCCTTCGTCAATGACTGACTGGATTGAGGCAGCCAGCCAGCGCTGGGTGGAGGTGTCGAGCCCTTCGGAAAGCCGTTGAATGGGCAGCAGCCTCCCGCTGACGAGCAAGCCATTCCAGAGGATGTTGAGCCGGGCCGCGCGCCCCTCTCCATCCGGAGCGCCCAGCCAGCGGGCCAGGGGCGTGATGACCTGCTCCTGGAGCAGCTCGACGCTGGTCGCGTGGGCTTCGGGGTCGGACGCCGAAAGGATGAGCATCGCCAACGGACCCGAGGCGTCGTGTGCGCCAAGGAAGAGGGACACCACCGTCTCTCCAAACTGGCGCCTGTCTATCTGGAGCAACGGGCCGATATCGAGCACCTGCGCCAGCGTCTCCCGGTACAGCCCCTGCTTGGAGCCGAAGTAGCGGCCCACGAGCGAGGAGTTGACTCCGGCCAGCGCCGCGATGTCCCGCACCCCCGTGTTGGCGAAGCCCTGTGTGGAGAAGAGGGTCCGCGCGGCGGTCATCAGGGAGGTGCGTGTGCGTTCGGAGTCTCTTTGCCGAGCGGCTGGCTTTGCAGTGGGCAGTTGGGGCGGGGGCATCCGGGTTTACTTACAATTCTGATTGCGTTATGTCTATGTAAGTAAACGGTCGTGTACATCGTGCGTGGCTCCCAACTCGAAAGGATGTGTGCGGATGACTGCGACAAAGCAGGATGGGCACGCTTTTTCTCCGGAAGCCTTGAAGGAGAGGTACCGCCTCGAGCGTGAGAAGCGGCTGCGTCCCGACGGCAATACGCAGTACATCCCCGTGAAGGGCGTCTTCGCGGACTTCGACAAGGACCCTTACGTTGAGCCTGGCTTCACACGTCCGGCGCTGGCGGAAAAGTTAGACGTCTTGATTGTCGGAGGTGGGTTTGGCGGCATGTTGTCGGCCGCGCGGCTGCGTCAGGCGGGTGTGGACTCCATCCGCATCGTCGAGAAGGGCGGCGACTTCGGTGGCACCTGGTACTGGAACCGCTATCCAGGCGCCGCTTGTGATGTGGAGTCCTACATCTACCTGCCGTTGCTCGAAGAGACTGGCTACATGCCCACGGAGAAGTATGCGCGGGCGCCCGAAATCTTCGCCCATTGCCAGCGCATCGGCAGGCACTTCCAGCTCTACGAGAAGGCGCTGTTCCAGACCCTGGTCCAGTCCATGGACTGGGATGAGGACGCCCGGCGCTGGAATGTCACGACGGACCGAGGGGACCGGCTGGCGGCGCGGTTTGTCATCATCGCGGGAGGCATCCTCCACAAGGCCAAGCTGCCCGGCATCCCAGGCATCGAGACGTTCAAGGGGCATTGCTTCCATACCAGCCGTTGGGACTATGCCTATACCGGTGGCAGCCCCACCAGCCGCATGACCCGGCTGGGCGACAAGCGCGTGGGTATCATCGGCACGGGGGCCACGGCGGTTCAGGCCATTCCCCAGCTGGGCGCAGTGGCCCGGAAGCTGTATGTCTTTCAGCGCACCCCCTCGAGCGTTGGCGTGCGCGGCAACCGGCCCACGGATGACGCCTGGGTGAAGTCGCTCCAGGCCGGCTGGCAGCAGGACCGCATCCGCAACTTCTCCGCGATTGTCTCCGGCCGCCCGCTGCCGGTCGACATGGTCCAGGATGGCTGGACGTACATCTTCCAGGACGGCGCGACCCAACAGGCTCGGACGCCCGAGGAGGCAGTCGAACTCCGCCAGTTGGCTGACTACCAGAAGATGGAGGAGATCCGCGCGCGGGTGGATGCCATTGTCTCGGATGCGGCGACGGCCGAGGCGCTCAAGCCCTATTACAACCCGATGTGCAAGCGGCCCTGCTTCCACGACGAGTACCTGGAGACGTTCAACCGGCCCAACGTCCAGCTCGTCGACACCGAAGGCAAGGGCGTGGAGCGGATTACGCCGACGGGCGTGGTGGTGAAGGGGAAGGAGTACCCGGTCGACTGTCTCGTCTACGCCTCGGGCTTCGAAGTCTCGGGTGACTACACCCGGATGCTGGGCTTCGACATCCGCGGCCGCGACGGCACCTCGCTCCGGGAAAGCTGGGCCGACGGTCCGGCGACGCTGCATGGCATGCACAGCCGCGGCTTCCCGAACCTGATGATGTTCACCACGACCCAGAGCGGCTGGGCCATCAACTTCGTGCACATCCTCGACGAGCAGTCCCAGCACGCCGCCTACATCGTCGGGCGGTGCCTGAAGCAGGGCGTGGAGGTCATCGAGCCGTCGGCGCAGGCACAGCAACAGTGGTGGGACGTGATTCTCTCCCGCCTCAGGACGGGGATTTCCTTCGGCGGGGCGGATTGCACGCCCGGCTACTACAACAACGAGGGCGTCAGCCCGGGGCCGAACGCCATCCGCTACGCCACCTTCGGGGGCGACACGCTCGCGTTCATCGACGTCCTGCGTGCCTGGCGTCAGGGTGATGGGCTCGTGGGCCTGGAGCTCACGCAGGGCAAGGTGGCTTCGAATCCATGAGTGCTTCCCTGTTCCGATGTGTCTCCAAGTCCCTGGCCGCCGGTCTGCTGTTGATGGCGGGCCCGGCCCTGGCCACCCCGCCCAAGTCCTACCGTCAGGAGGTGGTGGTGGCCGGCTCCCACTTCCAGGGCGTCCACGGGCTCGCCGTGGATGGAAAGGGAAACCTGCTGGCCAGCAACCTGCTGGGCCAGTCGGTCCACGCCGTCAACCTGAGCACGGGCGTGGTGAGCACGCTCGTGGGGCCTCCGCTGGGCGGCGCGGATGACGTGGCGCTGGGGCCTGACGGTTCCATCTACTGGACGGGTTACTTCTCCGGCCAGCTGATGCGGCGCACCCCGGATGGGAAGACGCGCGTCATCGCCAGGAACCTGCCGGGCCTCAACTCGCTGGCCTTCCGCGGCGATGGCCGGCTCTACGTGACGCAGCTCGGACGGGGTGATGCGCTGTGGGAGGTGGACCCGACCGGGCGCAAGCCGCCCCGGAAGGTCATCGATGCGCCCGGTTATCTCAATGGCTTCGAGTTCGGCCCGGATGGCCGGCTGTATGGCCCGCTCATCCTCAAGGGGCAGATTGCCCGCGTGGACGTGGACACGGGCCTCATCGAGAAGGTGGCGGAAGGCTTCACGGTGCCCGTCGCCGTCAACTTCGACGCGCGCCGGGAGAACCTCTACGTCGTCGACGCGGCGACGGGTGAGCTGGTGCGGGTCCGTCTGCCGTCGGGTGCCAAGGAGGTCGTCGCGAAGCTGCCCACCGGGATCGACAATCTGGCAGTGGGCCCGGATGACCAGGTGTACGTGTCCAACATGGTCGACAACGACATCCGCGTGGTGAATCCCGCCGATGGGGCCGTCCGCCTCCTGGTCGAATCTCGCTTGTCCGTGCCCTCGGGTATCGCCGTCGTGCCGGATGACCCCGAGGAAACGCTGTACGTGGCGGATGTGTATGCCCTGCGCCAGGTGGGCGGGCGTGATGGCCGGGTGACCCAGACGACGCGGGTCCTCTCGTCGCAGCTGAACTTCCCCATGAACGTGAGCGTGACTGCCCGGCATGTCGTGCTGAGCACGGCCTATCTGGGCAGGCACAGCACCCTCCAGGTGTTGGACCGCGGCACGGGAGCGCTCCTGCGGACCATTCCCACTCCGAATGGCGCGCAGGGCGTGGTGGAGCTGGAGGACGGCACGTTGCTCGTCGCCGAGGCCGCCACGGGCCGGCTCGCTCGTGTGGATACCTCCGAGCCCGCCGTCACCACGGTGCTGGCGGAGAGGCTGGGTGGGCCCGTGGGACTCGCGGCCGACACCAAGGCGAACGAGCCTGCGGTGTATGTAACGGAGGTGCGTTCGGGGAAGGTGACCCGCGTGCGTCTGTCGGATGGGGCGCGGCGCACGGTGGCCACGGGCCTCAAGGCGCCCGAAGGCATCGCGCTGCATCCCGACGGTGGATTGATTGTCGCGGAGGTGGGCCGCAAGCGGCTGGTGCGCATCGACGCGGCCACGGGCCGGGTGACGGTGCTCGCCAGTGTCCTGCGCATCGGTCTGCCTGAGAGCGAGGGACTGCCACCTGGCTACATCCCCACGGGCGTGGCGGTGGGCGCGTCGGGCACCCTCTACGTGACGTCCGACATCGAGAGCGCGCTCTACCGCTTCGTCCCCGTGCCTTGAGCCTGTGCGGCCACCGTCACACGGGGACTTCGAGGTTCATGGACAGACCCGCTTCGAACTCGGGCGCTTGCCGGAGCCGCTCCAGGACGATGCGGGTGCAGTGAAGCGTGACGAGGGGAATCGTCCCCGGTTCGCTGATCCACCGGACCGCGTCCATCAGGTGGTGGGCTTTCAGGAACGCGAGCACGGCGTCCCAGAAGCGGCGTCCCTCGTCGAGCGCGGCGTGGTAGGCGGACCGGCGGTCCGGGGCCGATGCCGAGATGGCATCGGCTCCACGCTTCTTGCGCGGCAAGGGCCGGTACGGCGCGGCGCTCTGCCGGGGCATGACGATGGCTTCAATCCACATCGCGTCACCCTCCACACTCCCGGTCCTCGGGTGGGTCTGGGGATTATCGGACATGGCGCGTGCAGGTTGCGCCCCCTTCAGCTCGCCCTCAAGGGTGGGGCCCACTTGCCCCCATGGCATGCGTTGCCTGCTTCGGGGCTCAAGGCTCGCTCGCACTTCAGGCGTGACAGTGCGCGCACGCCTGCTTGCTTGCTGGGGTGCGCTACGCCAACTGCTTGAAGTTGCAGGAGCGCCTGTCAGGTGACGCGGTGGTGTGCTCCGGGCCGCCTACCGTCCGTGCAACCACATCCTACCTTGTGAGGCATGAAGGCATCTCGTCGGCAGCTCCCCGTCTATGTGCCGCCGCGGACGGTCTGGGTCGTCGGAACGCAGGTCCTGCTGCTTATCCTGTGCTGGGCCGCGCTCCGGGCGCTGTACCCGGTGCTCACGCTGCTGGCTGTCGTGCTGCTGCTCTCCATCGCGCTGAGTCCGCTGGTGCGCAGGCTGACGCAGTGGGGGCTTCCTCGCGGCGCGGCTGTGGCCATCGTGGCGCTGGCGCTGCTGGGGATGATGGGTGTCCTGGTGGGCTCGTTGGTGCCCATGCTCATCCACCAGCTCCAGGGCCTGGTCCAGTCGATGCCCGCCATGCTTGAACGGCTCGCGCAGTCCCACTGGGTGGAGGAGCTGAGCGCGCGTTATGGCGTGCAGGTCCAGGCGGAGGACCTCATCCGCTTCGAGCCCTCGGACGTCGCGGGCCGCCTCATCAATGTCCTGTCGTCGACGCTGGGCCTGGTGGCGGGGGGCATCACCGTGGTGGTCCTCACGGTGTTCAGCCTGTTGTTCGGTGAAGACCTCTACGAGAGCGGCATCCAGTGGGTATCGCCGCGCCGCCAGCCTCGCGTGCGGTTGCTCATGTCCCGGATGCGCAAGGCCGTGGCCAACTACCTGGCGGGGACCCTGCTGGTGATGACCATTGGCGGAACGGTCGCCGCCACCATGGCGATCATCCAGGGCGTGCCGTACTTCCTGCCGCTGGGATTGATGGTGATGATGATGGGCGTCATTCCCTACCTGGGCAGCATCGTCAGCGCGGTGCTGGTGGGCGTCATCACCCTGGCGGCGGTGGGCCTCAAGGATGCGCTCATCGCGGTGGCCGTGTTCATCGTGTACCAGCAGATTGAGTCCAACGTGCTGGGCCCGATGATTCAGCGGCGGGCCATCAAGATGAACCCGCTGCTCATCTCCATCGTGGTGCTCTGCGGCGGCGCGGTGGCGGGGCTGCCCGGCGTCGTCCTGGCCGTGCCGCTGGCCGCGGCGGCGCAGGTGCTGGTGCAGGAGGTGCTGGGGCTTCGCCAGGAAGCGTGGCAGCGCAGCCATCGGTTGGAGGACTCGAAGCGGGAGCCGGGCCGAGGCGCGGTGGAGGAAGGGTTGCTCTTCGCGGGCCCCATGGCGGGGCCACGTCCGTCAGCGCCGCCGAGCAGAGAGCCACCACCGCCGCCGGACACTCCCTCGGCGCACTGAGCGCGAAAGCAGAAGGGCCTCCGGACATCGACCCGGAGGCCCTTCGCGTTCATTCCGCCGTCACGCCGGGTGACGGGGTTCGTTCATCAACGGGCCGCCTGCGTCGAGCGGCCCTGCACGCTGCGCGTCTTCTCCGGCGCCGAGGAGGCCACCGCGGCCGACACGCCGAAGACGAGGTCGTCGCGGTCGTTGTAGCTACCGGCGGTGCACGAGCTCGCGGTGCCGCCGTATCGGAATTGCGCGCGGATGGCGTGGTTGCCCGCGGTGGCGCCCAGGTTGAAGGTGTGCGTGAAGGTCCGCGCACCGCTGCCCGTGCAGGCCACGTCCGTGGTCAGCGCCGTCCACGACGGCGCGGAGGTGTTGGTCGTGTAGTACAGGTCGAAGCGGTCCGTGGTGCCCCAGCACCACACCGTCACCTCGGCCGTCACCTGCTTGCCGACGGAGAAGGCGCTGTGGTCCACCGTGCGGAGGACGACACGGTCGACGCTCTCATCGCTGTGGTAGGTTCCGGAGTTTCCGTCCGCGCAGGAGGCGTTGATGGTGTTGGGCTGGTTGGGCTCGGCGCCGCCAGACAGGGTGCCGCGGCCGTTGACGAGCACCGTCCCGGTGTCACACCCGCACACGTTGCCGCAGGACGGGGCCCGCAGCGTGGCGTTGTAGGTGGCGGCCACCGGCGTGCAGATGTTGGTGGTGGTGAAGCTTCTCGCCGTGCTGTAGGCGCTGGTGCCGCAGGAGTCGGCTGCCCGTGCGCGCCAGTAGTACGGGGTGCTGCTGCTCAGCGCTGGCGTCACCGTCCACGCGCTGGCCGTCAGGGCGGTGGCCGAGCGGACCACATTGGTGAAGGCCGAGTCCGTGGCCACCTGGACCTCGTAGGTGGCGGCGCTGGGCACGTCGCTCCAGTCGAGCGCCGCGGACGTGCCGACACCGGTGGCGCCGTCGGCGGGGCTGCTCAGCGTGGGCGCCGCCAGGGCGACGCAGCCGCGCGTGGTGAAGGTGGACGCCGCGGACCAGGCGCCCACGCCGCCGCACGAGTTGCTCGCGCGCACGCGCCAGTAGAACGGGGTGCTGGTGGCCAGGGCTGGCGACACCGTCCAGGTGCTGGCCGTCAGCGCGGTGGTGCTGGCCACCACGTTGGCGAAGGCCGCGTCGGTGGCGACCTGCACCTCGTATGTGGAGGCGCCGGAGACGTCGTTCCAATCCAGCACCGCGGACAGCTCCACGCCGGTGGCGCCGCCGGAGGGCGCGGCGAGCACGGCCGTGCCGGGCGCGGCGCAGACGGGCGTGGCGCACGTGCACGCGCTGGCGGCGCCGTAGCACGCGTTGGAGGACGCCGGGACGATGGAGTAGCAGTACTGCCGGCCGTTGGCGACCTCGCCGTCCGTGTAGGTGGTGCCGGTGACGGTGGCGACCTTCGCCTTGCCGAAGTCGCAGCCCGCGAAGCCCTCCGTCTTCATCACCCAGTACTGGGTGGCGCCCGCGGACGCGTTCCAGCTCAGGCTGACCTGCCCGTCACCCGGGGTGGCGGTGGTGTTGGCGGGCGCCGCGGTGGGACCGGCGGCACAGCCGCTGTTCGTCACCGTCGGGGTGGAGCACGCGATGCGGTGCCGGTTGTACGCCGCGTAGATGGCGGACATGTGCGGCGTGCCGTTGGCCAGGTTGCCGTCGTCGTCGTCCGCCGCCAGCCACTGCATGTAGCCGTTGGTGGCGCCACAGCCGTCGGACGTGCCCGCCGTGCAGTTACAGGCGTGCCACGTGCCCACGTTGCCGCTGCCCTGGTAGAACGTCTTGTTGCCCACGATGAAGGCGGTGTTGGAGTCGTAGTTGAACGGCGGCGCCGTCAAGTCGCGCGTGACGAAGTCCCAGGCCGCCTGACGCACGGGCGAGGCCGCGCAGTGGACCTGGCGGCTGCACGGGCCGGAGCCGGAGCTGCACATGGGGCACACGAAGTTCTGCGGCGTGGCGGGGATGTTGGGCACGCTGGCGGCCCAGTCCGCGTCACGCACGCCGGAGCACTTGGTGTTGCACCACGACTGGCCGGAGACCTGCGCCTCCTGCTGGTTGTAGCCCGTGCCGTCCGGCGTCAGGCCGCAGCCGGTGTTGACCGTCTGGAAGAAGCCATAGCCCACGCAGGACGTCTGCAGGCGGTAGATGGCCGCGATGTCCGCGTAGCCCTCCGACGAGTTGCTGAGCGAGCCGTTGGCGTCGAAGTCGTCGATGCCGTGGCCCCACTCGTGGTCGAACACGGCGCCAATCTCACCGGTGTTCCGGCAGCCGCCGCCGCTCCGGTAGAAGTTCACCGAGCTGCCGTTCCAGAAGGCGTTGCAGGTGCTGTTGATGTTGACGTTGGAGAGCAGCTGGCCCTGGAGCCAGGTGTTGGTGGGCAGCCACCCGCGGGCCTGCTCGGCCAGCTTGTTCAGCTCGTAGAAGCTGGAGCGGGACGCGGAGGTGTTGCCCGGCGAAGTGCCCGGAGGCACGTTGCAGTCGTGGCCGTTCCCCATCAGGTCGATGTTGCCCGAGGAGCTGACGTTGATGGCGCCGCACGAGTCGCTGATGCGCACGTACTTGCCCGCAAGCGTGGTGGTGACGGTGCCGGAGCTGTAGTTGAAGACGCCCGCGCCGTCCGTGAAGTTGTTCGGCGCCGGCAGGCCCGTATTGGCCCAGGGCATGGGCGAGTTGGGCTGTATGGTGCCGCACGTCTCGTTGGAGGTGCAGATGTCGATGTTGGTGGTCGGGTAGATGCCGCCCTTGATCTGCGCGTCGAAGTAGTGGTTGTCGTCCTCCACGGCGAGCACCTCGCCCGTTTGGGCGTCCACCGTCGTCTTCCAGCGCTCGTTGCCGCCGGCCTCGGAGAAGCCGTAGGTGTACACGAGCCGGTGCTCGTAGCCGGTGCCGACGGCGCCGTTGAAGGACTCGCCGTTGAGCGCCACGGGGGCAATCTCCAGCGTGGGCTGCTGCCACAGCGTCTGGGGACTGGTGCTCAGCCCCACGAAGCCGTTGCCGGACACCAGCGCGTCCTGCGGGGCCAGCCGGGGGCGGGTGTCGATGCGCACGTTGGCCCAGGCCTCGGTGCCGATGAGGATGAGGTTGCCGTGGCTGATGGTGGCCGCGATGCGCCCGTGGCGCACGGGGACGCCGTTGACCTGCTGGGAGATGTGGACCTGGATGAGGTCGTCGTTGACGTACGTCACCCGGGGGTTGCCCATCTGCATCAGGTCGACGTTGAACGCGGACTGGTTGTCCGCGATGAACTTGAAGATGATGTCACCGACGGCGGCCTCGTCCACGTTCGCGATGGAGCGGCCAATGGACTCACGGACCTGGTCCATGGTGACTTTGTTGTTGAAGCCGTCACCCGGGATGAGGGGAATGGTGCCTTGCACCGCGGTGGGCGTTCCCGTACGCGGGTCGACGTAGACGTTGAACTCGCGCCCATTGCGCTTGAAGAAGTCGTCCCACGCGTCGGCGCCGAGCGAGTTCATCTGCTGGCGGGCTTGCTGCAACGGCATGTTCTGGATGGGCAGGTACAGCTCTGGTTTGAAGAAAGCCTTGTCGGCGACGGCGCTCTGTCCCTTGTCAGGTGGCTTGAAGGCCCAGGCGGAGGTGGATAGGAGCAGGACGAGACATGCTGCTGACACCCGTGTGTGGCGCATGCGTTTCTCCTCTGCGGACCCGCGGAGGCACATGCCCTCGCGGTGGCTCCTGCACGGAGCACGTCAACGCCCATACCGGGTGTGAAATTAAATCTGAATACGTGGGATTCCGTTCGCTATTCCCGAAGAAAGTTTTGCAAGAATAACGGGACTTAGAAGTGTTCACTGGTGGCGTGCCTGGCGTTCGAACCGCCGTGCACGAACCGGGCTGTCATCCCGCGGGATTGAAGTTTTCCCATGAGGGCGCGAATCGCCTTCAGTCTGGCCAGATGCGCACCCAGTCATCCTGGATGAGCTTGCCGCTGGAGCGGTCGGTGCTCCCGCTGGCCATGAAGCGCCGGGGCGCGGTCAGCGCGAGCACGCTGGCCTCCACCCAGAAGAAGAGCAACGCGGCGGCGGCGACGGCGGGCAGCCGCGTGGCCCACCGCTGAGCGGAGGCGCGTGTGGCGAGCACCACGAGCGGAAGCAACAGCAACGGGATGAGCGCGGGAAAGACGGCGAGCAGGCCGCGCGTGTAGCCGAAGAAGGCGACGGTGATGAGGGCCCGGTGCAGCAGCACCGCGGTGAACAGCGCGAAGCCGCGCCACGCGGGCCGCAAGGACAGCGCGGCGCCCGCGAGCAGCAGCAGGGTGAGCGGCCACTTCAGCCACGCGCTCTCCGGCACGAAGACGTCCACGGGGGCCCGGGCGCCGTTCAGTCCCGCGGGCAGGTTGGAGGCCCCCAGACCCAGCCGGAAGCCGTCCAGCCAGCGGTCCAGCTTGGCCAACCACAGACGCGCCGCGTCCGCCGGGTAATCCCGCATCCACGCGAGCCCCTCCGCGTACCCGTGCAGCAGCAGGTGTCGCTGGGCGGAGTTGGCCACGTCCAGAAAGCCCTCCTGGCCCATCTGGTTGACGCTGTCGGGCGTGAAGCCCCCGGTGGCCGCGGCGTGGTTCGCCATGGCGAAGTTGATGGGGCCGTACACGGTGACGGGGGCCAGCACGGGCAGCGGCTCCAGGTGCGGCGTCCGGGCGTTGAGCTCCCGTAGCACGCGCGCGTTGTGGATTGCCCAGGGGGCCAGCACGACGGCGGTGACGAGCAGGGCCGCGCCCCAGCGCAGCGCCAGTGTCCGCGCGGGCATGGCGCCTCGGTAGAGCCAGGCCCAGGCGAGGAGGAAGGGCCAGAGGTACAGGTGCTCGGCGCGGGTGAGCGAGCCCAGGCCCATGACGGCGCCCAGCAGCACGGCGCCCGTCCACGTGGGGCCCGCGCGGTGCTGGAGCATCAGCGCGCAGGTGGCCGAGAGGAAGAAGACGTAGAGCACTTCGTTGCTGTACGTGGTGGACAGCACCAGCCAGCCGAAGCTGCACGCGAAGAGGGCGGCGCCCAGCAGGCTCCATCCGGTGCCCAGCACCTTGCGCCACCACCACCCCGTGAAGGCGACCGTGCCCGCGTTCAGCAGCGCCAGCGCGAGCTTGTACGGGTAGGCGCTGCCCTGCGGCGGGCCCAGCACGCGGTAGAGCAGCCCCAGGAGCCAGGGGAACAGGGGCGGGTGGTAGGGCAGGGTGGCGGGCCCGGTGTGCCCCCGCGCGAGGTCGGCGGCGTAGGCATGGAAGAAGCGCGCGTCGCCGTAGAAGAAGATGGAGAAGGGCCAGGTCCGGTCGGGCGACGCCTGCAGGTAGAGCCAGCGCAGCAGCAGGCTGAGGCTGAAAGTCACGGCGGCGCCCAGGGCCACCGGGTGCCGCCGACACAGCTCGCTCACAGCGGTGAAGCGCCTGCGCATGCCACCCCCCGGACGCGTTGCCCGCCACCTTAGCCAGGCGCGAGCGCGGCGGCCAGGCGGCGCTCAGCTCCGCAGGGGCGGCTTGCCCTGGTGCGCCACCAGCAGGTCATGCATGTCGTTGGCGTGCTCCTCCTCCTTGGCGAGGATGTCCTCCATCATCCGGCGCGTCGTCGGGTCATGGTTGGCGAAGTAGCGCACCATCTCCTGGTACGTCTGGATGGCAATGCGCTCGGCGATGAGGTTCTCCTTGATCATGTCCACCAGGTTCTGCCCTTCGGCGTACTGGCTGGCGCTGCGGGTCAGCAGACCTTCGGGATTGAAGTCCGCCTTGCCTCCGAGCTGGTTGATGCGCTCGGCGATGCGAAGCGCATGCTGCTGCTCCTCGCGGGCGTGCTCTCCAAACTCGTCCTTCACGGACTCGCTCTGGATGCCCACCGCGGCGACGTAGTGGTAGGTGTAGCGCAGCACGCAGACGATTTCCGTCGCCAGCGCGTCGTTGAGCAGTTTGATGGTGGCGTTGACGTCGCCCTCGTAGTCCTCGGTGATGGCGCCTTCCTCCAGGTGCTCCCGGGCGCGGCGGCGAATCTCGGTGATGTCCGTGAGGAAGGGCTGCTGGGCTTCGGCCATGGTGGTCCCCCTGTTCTGGGCCTCGCGCAAAGGTAGGAAGGGCGGGGCGAGTCGCAGCCACCCACGGGAGGAACGGTCCGCCACCACGCCCCGGGGGCGGACGAGGGCTCGGGGACTTCTTCCGGGCTTTCAGAAAAACGACGAACTTCCACGCGTCGGTGGCAGGCTGCACGCGTTCGTTTCCTAGACTCGGCCGCCGCGGCAGTCGCCCGCCCGGTCTGTCTTGACGCCCGGCATGGAGGGAAGTGTGTCCCACGCAAGTGAACAGTCCATCCTGGCCATCGACCTCGGGACGTCCGCCGTCAAGGTGGCGGCCGTCACGCTGAGGGGACGGATTCTGGGCGGTGACGTGGAGCCGCTGGAGCTGTCCCTGCTCCCGGATGGGGGCGCCGAGCAGCAGCCGGAGGCGTGGTGGCGCGCCATCGTCCTGGCGACGCGGCGCCTGCTGGCCTCCGGGGCCGTGCGCGCAGAGGACGTCATCGGCGTCAACTGCAGCTCGCAGTGGTCCGGCACCGTCGCGGTGGATGAGTCCGGCACGCCCGTGTGCCCCGCGCTCATCTGGATGGACTCGCGCGGAGCGCCGGATGTGAAGCGCGCGGTGGGCGGCTTCCTCTCCGTAGAGGGTTACGACGTCCGCCGCCTGATGACGTGGATTCGCCTGTCGGGCGGAGTGCCCAGCCTGTCGGGCAAGGACCCGGTGGGCCACATCCTCTACCTGCGGCGCGCGCGCCCGGACGTGTACCGCCGGACGTACAAGTTCCTGGAGCCGAAGGACTGGCTCAACTTGAAGCTGAGTGGCCGCTGCGCCGCCTCGTATGACTCCATCACCCTGCACTGGGTGACGGACAACCGCGCGCTGGGCCGCATCGCCTATGACGACCGGCTGCTGAAGCTGGCGGGGCTCGAGCGGGAGAAGCTCCCGGACCTGGTCCCTGCCTCCTCGGTATTGGGGCCGCTCCAGGCGCAGGCCGCGAGCGAGCTGGGTCTGCGTGAGGACGTGCAGGTGGTGACGGGCGCGCCGGACATCCTCGCCGCCGCCGTGGGCTCTGGGGCAGTGGGGGACTTCGAGCCCCACCTGTGCGTGGGCACCTCGTCGTGGCTGTGCTGTCACGTGCCCTACAAGAAGACGGACCTCTTCCACCAGATGGCGTCCCTGCCGTCCGCCCTGCCCGGGCGCTACCTGCTGGCCAACGAGCAGGAGTCCGCCGGCATCTGCCTCACCTTCCTCAAGGACAACATCCTCTATGGCCGGGACGCGGAGGCGGGCACGAGCGGTGACGCGCCGGACCTCTACCGGGTGATGGAGGCGCAGGCGGGCAACGTCCCCGCGGGCAGCGACCAGCTCATCTTCCTGCCCTGGCTCAACGGCGAGCGCAGTCCGGTGGACGACAAGTCGCTGCGTGGCGGCTTCTTCAACCAGTCCCTGAAGACGACGCGGGCGCACATGGTCCGGGCGGTGATGGAGGGCGTGGCCTACAACTCGCGCTGGCTCTTCACCTATGTGGAGCAGTTCGTGGGCCGGCGGTTGGACTCGCTGCGCATCATCGGCGGCGGGGCCCGCTCCGCGCTGTGGTGCCAGATTCACGCGGACGTGCTGGGCCGCGTGGTGCAGCAGGTGGATGAGCCGGTGCTCGCCAATGCACGAGGCGCCGCGTTCCAGGCCGCGGTGGCGCTGGGGCGGCTGACGGTGGAGGAGATTCCCTCGCTCGTGCCGGTCGCCCGCACCTTTCATCCGGATTCGAAGAACGCGGCGCTCTACGACGAGCTGTTTCGCGAGTTCGTCAACATCTACAAACACAACAAGGCCATCTTCGCGCGGCTCAATCGCGCGCGAAGCGCCTGAACCCCCAGGAGTTCGCCATGGCACTTCCAGACCTGAAGGCGCTGAGCCTGCTCAACCACGTCCCGCCGCGGCTGCTGTCCGCGGCGGAGCGCTATCTCAAGGCGGTTCCGGGCGTGAAGGGCCTGCTCAACCGGGAGACGGGCTCGCTGCTGTCCGAGTTGGAGAGCGGCCTCAAGCCCTACCGCGGGAAGATGCAGTCGTTCGACCACCTTCCGCCGACGGGGCGCCCGCGCGAGGACGTGCTGCGCGAGCTCCAGGCCCTGGAGTCGCAGGAGGAGTACCGTTGGCGCGAGGGCCGCGTGTCCGGCGGCGTGTACAACGGTGACGCGGAGCACATCGCGTTCCTCAACCGCGTCTATGCGCTGCATTCGCAGAGCAACCCGCTGCACGCCGACCTGTGGCCCAGCGCCACCAAGTTCGAGGCGGAGGTGGTGGCGATGACGGCCAGCATGCTCGGCGCGGACGTGGCGAACGCGGGGCAGCCGGAGGAGGCGCGCATCTGCGGGGCCATGTCGTCCGGTGGCACCGAGAGCATCATGCTGGCGATGAAGACGTACCGGGACTGGGCCCGGGACACCAAGGGCATCACCAGGCCGGAGATGGTGGCGCCCGCCAGCGCGCACCCGGCCTTCGACAAGGCGGCGCACTACTTCGGCATCAAGATGGTGCGGGTGCCGGTGGGCCCGGACTACCGCGCGGACGTGGCCGCCATGCGCAAGGCCATCAACCGCAACACCATTGTCCTCATCGGCTCGGCGCCCGGCTTTCCGCACGGTGTCATCGACCCCATCGAGGCGCTGTCCGAGATTGCGCGCAAGAAGCGCATCGGCTTCCACACCGACGCGTGCCTGGGCGGCTTCGTGCTGCCCTTCGCCATGAAGCTGGGCTACGACGTTCCGCCCTTCGACTTCCGCCTGCCGGGCGTGACGTCCATGTCCGTGGACACACACAAGTTCGGCTATGCGGCCAAGGGGTCCTCGGTGGTGTTGTACCGGGGCACGGAGCTGCGCTCGCACCAGTACTTCACGGCGACGGACTGGCCCGGTGGCATCTACTTCTCGCCCACCTTCTCCGGCAGCCGGCCGGGCGCGCTCATCGCCTCGGCGTGGGCCGCGTTGGTGAGCATGGGGGAGCAGGGTTACCTGGACGCCACCCGGCACATCCTGGAGACGGCGGCGGCCATCAAGAAGGGCATCCGCGACATCCCGGAGCTGCACGTGCTGGGTGACCCGCTGTTCGTCATCGCCTTCGGTTCGGAGTCCCTGGACATCTTCCAGGTGATGGAGCGGATCAGCGAGCACGGGTGGAACCTCAACGGCCTGCACAAGCCGTCCGCCGTCCACCTGTGCGTCACGCTGCGCCACACGCAGCCCGGCGTCGCGGAGCAGTTCCTGGTCGACCTGCGCGACGCCGTGGACTACGTGAAGTCCCACCCCAGCGCGAAGGGGACGATGGCGCCCGTGTACGGCATGGCGGCCTCCGTGCCCTTCCGCGGTCTGGTGAGCGACCTGCTCAAGAAGTACATGGACCTGCTCTACAAGGTCTGAACGAAGTCCGAATAGGGCTGGGCGGGATGGGAGATGGATGCTGGGCGCAGCCGCGAGAGCTGCGCCCATTGCTCCTGGGCGAAGCCATCGGGATTCAGTCGGACGGCTCCCTTGCTGCGAATGGTGACATTCAGAGCAAGGGCAGGCCGCCGTAACATGGGTGCCTGTTGCAGTGCCTCCAGTATCAGTGCGGCGGTCATCGGTTGTCCGTGTAGATAGCGCGTGCCCGGCATGAAGCGCTTTCGCTGCTCCCTCCACCAGGCCTCAATGGCCTCGTGGTCGGGGAATGGCAGTTCGTCCTCGGGCGCCGGGACGAGCGGGGCATCGTCCTCATCCCCCTCATTGTCTGGTGCCTCCCGACGGAAGGGTCCTTCCACGACCAGGCCCGTGATGGTGGAGATGGCTTCGGCCGCGAGGTGGGCCACCTTTGGATTTCGCAAGAAGGGGAGGCAGGCCTCGACGGCCGCCGGACTCCCGCTGGTTCCCAGTGCCCGGAGCACGTCCCCCTGGAGTTCGGGCGCACCCAGCGCCTTCGTCAGCATCTCGATGTCCTTGGGTTGGCCTCCCATCGCCACGAGGAGTGCAGTTCGCGCCATGGCCGGTGCGCGGGCATCGACGAAGTGCCTGCAGGCGCTCCATGCCGCCCGTCGGCCCAGCAACAGCCCCGCGACGAGCGCGGCGTCGCGGACGGACGCGTCGGGAGAGTCCAGGGGGCGCGCCATCGCCGCAGTGTCGAGTGGCGACAGCCAGCGGCCCACCGCGCGCAGAGCGGCGGCCTGGAGCCGGGGGACCTCGCTGGACAAGAACGGTTTCAGTTCGACACGGGGATGCGGCTGCCGGAGGCTCACGGCATCGAGCGCGGTGGCAAGTACGGACGCGGGGGCCGTGCCTTCCGTCAATATCTTCTCCAGCCGTGCCGTGAGGGCCTCGCCCCCTCCCAGTTCCAGCACGCGGCGGATGCAGGACTGTCGCTGCTCCGAAGCCTCGTCAAAGCCATCCAGCAGCGTGTCGAGATGCGCCGCCATCGAATCCGACAGCAACGTGAAGGCAGCGGTACAAAAGAGGCCGGCCTCCTCTTCTTCGAGCGCGGGTCGCAGCAGCCGCTCGATGGCGAGCGCTCCGCCCTCGCGCAGGCCTTCCACGTGCGCCAGCAATCGCTCCTCAGGCCCGTCGATGACCTCTCGCAGCACGTACCGATGCGAGCGTAGCGAACGTTCCCACTGTCCCCAGAGAAAGGCTGCTTCGTTGAGATGCTCTTCGAGGATGTCCCAGAGAATCATGGACACCTAGTTGACCTTCACCGAGGCGCCCTTGATGCGATTGGTGCCTGTGGCGTGGGTTTCGACCTGGACGCCCCGGATGACGACCTTCCCATTGCGCCGCAGCGTGATGGTGGCTTCGCCACACCGGAGCACGACCTCCTCTTTCCCCTCCAGGACGACTCGCCGGCCATCCACATGGGCATCCAAGGCGGATTCGGAGTCGGCTGCTCCCGAAAGCAATGCCTCGACCAAGGGCGCGGTGGACGCCGGTTGAAGCAACCCGATGAGCACCGGCCGCGACAGGTCATCCTGCTCGAAGAGCAGGACCGCCCCTGGCCTTCGCGCGGTGGCGTCCGCCAGGACCTTGGGGCTCATTGGGATGATGGTGCGCGCGCAAAGGGGACCCGCCGTATTTCCCTCGAAGTCCACCTGTGGATTGCCCGCTCCATCCACTCCCACGAGCCAGCCGACCCGTGGCCCCCGGGAGTCGACACGCGGTTCTTCCGCATCTCCTACGAACGGAACCGTTTCTCCATCCTTTGCGCGCATCGGCTTTTCTCCTGCCTTGGGGACTTGCCTCGCGACCGCTTGTCAGACGCCCGCGTAGCCTTCGGCGGGTTTGAACTGAAACCCTCGCATGCCTGACTTCTGGAGCACTTCCTTCACTGACTCGTGGACGATGAGGACGGACGGCTTCCCGAAAAGCCTGAACAGCTTCGCCCCCTGGATTTTCTGGGGGGCCAAATGCAGTTCCTTCAATTCGAAGATGGTGTTCTTGCCCAGGGGCTCCGCTGGGAATCCGGCCATGGGCGTGAAGACCGACGTCTGCCGGTCCATGCAGTCAATCAGGCCGACGATGTTGGCCGCCTGATGGCCGGACGTCTTCTTGCCTGACGACTCGTCGATGAACGTCAGCGGGTAGTAATCGACGTTGTCGATTCCGGCTGATGCCAGGGCCTCGCGGAAGCGAGGGGAAAAGACCAGGGTGGCGGGAGACGCGCTCATGTAGTCCACCATGTCCCCTTCGGCGCCCACGCGTTTTCGCGCGGTCAGAGGAGGCAGGGGCCCCAGCCTGGCGCCGCTCATGAACGACACCTTCTTCTTTTCGAATCCCGGAATGGGATCCAGGTACAGGCTCGCTGCGTTGTCTTCGGCGGGCCCATAGCGAATGACGTGGTACATCAGACTCCCTTCGAGGCTTTGCGTTGCGTGTTCTTGAGGATCTGCTGTCGCTGCTGCTCCATATAACGTTGCCGCCGATCCTCCAGGGTGCGAACCGCGCTGGTATAGACCGACAGCGAGTTCAAGTGCAGCCCCCAGAACTCCACGCCACTGGCTTGTTGCCGGATGCCCAGGATTTGAGTCTGGACGAACACCGAAGCTTGCTTCAACTGCTCTGCAAGGGCGAGCTGTAATGCGACATCTTCCTTGCCCTGGCAGACCTCCGCGTACGCGTTCTCGATGTCATCCAAGAGATCTGCGATGGGGGAGGTGTATGCGCCAGGATGGCTGCCGTTGTGCTGCTGCAGGAGGTGGAGCGCGACGTCCGCCTCGTCTTTGGGCAGGAGCATCCCGTTGGAAATACCGTTGATGTCCCATCCTGCGAGGACGGCGTTGTCCTTCAAGGTCGAGGTGCTGTCCAACTGCTCAACGGGTGTGGATCTGGCACTGAGCAGCGAGCGAGCTGACAGGCAAGGGGACCACCGGAGGCCTGATGGTCGGCAGCATGCGAGGCCACTGGTGAGTTGTGCCACTGGAGGACATCCAACGATGCCAAAGGTGACCATCGAAGTGCCGGAAGGATTCGAGGACAGCGTCAAGGCGCTGGAGGAGACGCTGAGGCGCGCCCACCGAGGGGTGGAGGGAGCGAGCAGAGGGGACCTGGCCGCGTTCGACGCCGCATGGCAGGAGTTGAATGCCGGAGCGGAACAAACGGAGCGGTTGATTCGACTGGGGAGCCTATGGTTCAGTTACCGCAGAAGCTGTGCTGGAAGATGGCACGGTTCTGACGGCTCGATTCAGAGACACTGGCGACAATCCAATGCGTATTCCCAAACGGGAAAGCACGTCATATATCGCGGACTCTTGGAAACTGGCGGCAGGGGTGGCGGACCTTCCTGACTCTTCAGATGAAGAGACCTTGAGCGGGGGCGCTGGTGATGGACATTCCGGCGATGGATTGACTCTCTATGAGGAGTATCGTGGCTTTGTTGCGAACGGGCAATGGGGGACCACGGATCCAGCCAAGGTTGAATTCCATGTTTACAATGGACTTCACCCCTACCCATCAATACTCACTCAAGTGACCGCAGGAATCCAGACATTCAAGAACGCGACTGGGCTCAATGTCCATTCCAACTACAGAGAGGCTGATTTTGAACAGGCATCAGACCCCTCTGATATCGACCCTTCCAAGCGCGTCATCAACTTCAATGCATTACACGAAGGTGGACGGCATCGCGTTGATCAGCACATCATCATGCTCATTCCGTCAATCAACCCATTGTCCGTCGTATCACAGGCACACCGTGGCCCCAGTAGCCCCGTCAACATTCCCATGATTGAGATCGGGCAGATGACCGACCCTGGGGACATCGCAGGCACCGTTGCGCATGAACTCGCACATAGCGCCAACGTCCCTCATCACGGGGGAAATGGCCACGATTTCGTCACCTGGATACCTCAACTCACTGACTATCTTGAAATCTCCACCGCAACTCCTGCGCCAGGAGTTCCTATTACTCTGCGAATGGAGGCGGACGGGAGTCTAGCTCCAATCCTGGCAAATCCATTGCAAATGCTACTACTCTCGATCGAAGTCACAGATCCAACGAAGGGTAGTCGATTCGGAGGAGACGAGAATTGCCTAATACGATATTACGGAGCAAACGCAGTGAAATGGAACAGCAAGCCGTCTGCGGAGCGATTTCTCATTCTTCCAAGAGAAACGCCGGGAACGCAGTTGTGTTCAGATGGCCTCGGCAAGACTTTCAATGCAACCGTGAGACCTGACTACTCCCCTCCAGAGAGCCGACCTTCGCGCCACGGACATGCTGCGCCCAATCGCGGCAACTGCATACACCGGGTCTGCATCAATGATGCTCACGCACACATTCCCCAGAACGCCCCATGATCCAAAACATCACAAAAACTGCCTTGTTTCTCATGTTGCTTGGACTTCATGGCGGACGTGCTCAGGCATCCATGCCAGGAGAACCGCAAGGAACACGCTCGCCTGAGACCAATCCAGAGCTTATTATCGAATTCAACACTGCACACCTTCGAAAGGGATGGCCGCTCGTCTTGTCGATCGGCTTGTTTCAGCCGCGAGCAGTCACGACAGAAGAACAAGTGCGTTCCGCAGGAGCTTTCGTCATTAATCCCCCTCGCGAGGGATGGGAAGAGCACCTGTCCATTGAAATTCTCTTTCGACAGAACCGGAAAAACGAACAGACGCACCTCCCACTTCAGAAAATAAGTATCCGCCCGCGCCAATTGACTTTGTCTTCCGACAAATCCAGCTTGCTCTTGCGCTACGTCTTGCCGCCAGAGGAAACGGCAAAACTGGCCACCGGCAAGTACTTTGTCAATGCCAAGCTGGACACAGCGCGCGTCGCGACTGGTGGATGGACAGGGACTCTTAACACATCCCAGGTGCTTTCCGTGGAAGAGCCGTCTTTAGACCAACCTGCAAACGAAGGCTGTCCTCGTGCACTGGCGAACTCCGACTACTTCGACGCGATAGGGAATCCTGAAAAGGCCCTCACGGTCCTGAATGAGTATTTACCAGCGGCTCAACCAGGAACGGCAGCAACGTGCTTGAATCGGCGGGCCATGCTTGCCGAAGCGTCAGGGGATCTGAAGTTGGCACGGGAGTACTATTGCAAGGCTTCTGCAGATTCTTGGGTGAACCTTCTCGCGATGGAGAAGTCGAGAAAGAAGGGGGAGCAGGCGCCGTTCTATGCTCGTTCCATTTTCAGTACAAATTGTGAGCGTCTGACCGATGTGACTGGCAAGACGCAGTAGACTTCAGTCGATGTAGAGAAGCGCGAAGTGGCGTGCCCGCGCCCTGCGCGGGCACGTCGTGCGCAGATTTGGTGGGATCGAGCAGTTGCTGACGCGGAGCCGGTGCGACTTCGTGCGGTTGTATACACGGATGGAGACTGGCCGCTTCCGGTGGATGACGGCGCTCAAAAGACACCCCGGATGCCACGCAGTTGGCGATGCCGCTGGACGGTATTGCTGGAGCCCAGGAGAGGGGCTAGGAGCGTGTCGGGGTAACGGGCAAGGAGCCGGATAATGGGCTCCTTGCAGCAGAGGTGGCGCTCCGCCCGTTTGGAACTGGCGGCACCGCCACTACGCGGCGAGCTGCGCCCGATGGAGTTTCAGGGTGTGGATCTGGCACTGAGCAGCGAGCGAGCTGACAGGCAAGGGGACCACCGGAGGCCTGATGGTCGGCAGCATGCGAGGCCACTGGTGGGTTGTGCCACTGGAGGACATCCAACGATGCCAAAGGTGACCATCGAAGTGCCGGAAGGATTCGAGGACAGCGTCAAGGCGCTGGAGGAGACGCTGAAGCGCGCCCACCGAGGGGTGGAGGGCGCGAGCAGAGGGGACCTGGCCGCGTTCGACGCCGCATGGCAGGAGGTGAATGCCGGAGCGGAACAAACGGAGCGGTTGATGAAGCGGAGGTTGCTTCGAGGGCTCGACCTCGACGCGGCGCGAGTCCTCATCGAAGGCCAGTCCTACGTGCGAGTCGGACGGTACCCGGCAACGTACAAGACGCGGCAAGGGCCCGTCGAAATAGAGAGAAGCCTCTACCGGCGGGTGGGCGAGCGCAATGGCCCCACGGTGGACACCGTCAGCGCCCAAGCCGGGTGCGTGGCTGACGGCTGGTTACCGGAGGCGGCGGTGCCCATGGCGTACCTGCTGGCGCGAGGCACTTCGCGGGAGGCAGAAGCGACGGCGCGTCAGGTGGGTGTGCTGCCGTATTGCCGAGCCTCCTTCGAGCGGGTGGGGCATGCGGTGGGAGCGCTGTATGGCGGCCAGCGGCCTCGGGTGGAGGCTGCGCTGGCCCGGGAGCTGAGAGTGCCCCGAGGCACTCGCGGCGTGAGCGTCAGCATGGACAGGGTGGCCGTGCCGATGGAGGAGCCGAAGCGGCGGCCAGTGGGCCACCCTCGCAAGGGCGCCCCCACGCGCCCGGTGGACGTCGTCTGGCGCATGGCCTACGCGGCCTGCCTCACCTTCCACGACGCCCACGGCGAAGCGCTGGGCACCCTGCGCTACGGGCGGATGCCGCGGGGCGAGGCCCGCGAGGTGGCCGAGCGCCTGGCCCGCGACGTCCAGGCCCTGGTTTCCAGACGGCGCGGCCTGTCCGTCGTCGTCCTCACCGATGGCGCTCCTGAGTTGCACGCCCTGCTGGACGAGGCGCTGGCCACCCACGCCCCCGCGGCCAAGAAGCCGGCGCGCTTGGTGGACTTCTGGCACCTGATGGAGAAGCTTGGGAGTGCGGCGCGCGTGGTGGCTGGGGAGGAGAAGGCCTCCGCGCTGCGTGAGAAGTGGAAGCTGTCCCTGCTCAACACGCCCGGAGCGTCGTGGACCATTGCCATGACGTTGCACGCCAGCGGCAAGCGGCATGTCGTCCTCGGTGACTGCCAGCCGGTGCACGAGGCCCTCACCTACCTGGAGAACCACGGCGAGCGAATGCACTATGCCGAGGCACGCGCACGGGGACTTCCCATTGGCAGCGGCAACGTGGAGGCCACCTGCAAGTCTCTCGTCTCCCTGCGCATGAAGCGCCCCGGCGCCCGCTGGAAGGAGGCGTCCGGCCAGCACATCCTGGACTTGCGCGCCCTGGTGCTCTCCGAACGGTGGGACGCAGCCATGCACCTCACGCTTGCACCGCAGAGGGCCGAGGTGCGGCGCGCAGCTTGATCAGGATGGGAGCTACACCCTGCTCAACAGGCAAGATGTGATGGGCCTCGACCCGATAGGGATGGGTCTCCGCCTTGAGCGTGATGGTGCCATCCTTGCGCTGGTCTAGGTACATCTTGCGAACGTTGGTCTCGCCATGACCTCCCTTGGCCCATGGCTCCAGGTTCTTCCCGTGCAGGGTATCCCGTAGCTTTTGGCCCTGGCGCGACACGTTCCCCGTTCCCTTTGGATTGTACTCCGAGTCGAGGTCCTTCTCGTGTCCCTCGCAGTTGGACCACTTGCACTTCTTCTTGTCCGGGGCCTTTTCCTCGTCGGCCTGCTTCGCGGCAATCCCGGTGGCACCATCGAACTGATTGGGCATGGTGAGCCTCAACCCATGATGTTCTTCTTGTTGTGGAAGAGGGGGGCACCCATGCGACACACGTTCTTGCCTTCGAACTTCACGTCGAAGGAATAGAGCATGAATTCCGCCTCGCCCTTGGTCGAGCCACTCACGACGCCCCCTGCGGAACCGGCTTCGTCGCCCGCGGTGAGGCTGTACTTCGCGCCCTTGACCATTGGCATTTTCCCCTCGACCACGACGGATTTGGGGCCCTTCGCCGTATCGCTGGACTTGCCAATTTTCGGGTAGGGAATGGGGACGGGCCCTGAGCCATCCCCTCATATGAAGCCGAGAGTTTCCTGGAAGACGGGGTGGCGGTGAAGGAGTTCGGCGAAGCGCTCGACGAGCGGAAGCAGTCGCTCCTCCCTCATCATGGGGATGGCCTGGTAATACATGCAGCCCTGACGGAAGAGTGAGTAGGTGCGCGTCTTGGCCGTGTTGGCCTTCAATCCCTTCTCCATGCCAAGGCTCTCTCCTGCGGCGCCCAGCAGTGTCAGCAGGACCTGAGCCAGTGCGCTCACCAGCAGCAGCCTGTCGCGCCGCTCGGGACTCTTCACGCGCACCGCGGACAGCCCCATGCCGAATCTCAAATCCTTGACGTCCCTGAACGTCTCCTCACACGAGAAGCGTCGGGAGTAGAGGTCCACCACCTGGCGCGCGCTGGCACTGCCCAGGCTGGTGGCCAGACACCACGGCTCCTTCATGCCCTTCTGGTGCACCAGCACCACCGCCGGCACCGGCATCCGCTCCGCCGTGACGTGCACATTCGTCAGCTTCTTCGCGTGCCCGCTGGTGGGCATCCACTCGACCGCCGGACACCGCGAGCCGCCGGCTACCTCCACCTGCACGTTCTTGCGAAAACGCACCACGTACTCGAAGCCCGCTTGCGCCAAGAGGGCGTACAGCCGCTGGTCCGCGAAGCCCCGGTCCGCCAGCACCGTCACCTTCACCCCGTCGGGCACGCACTCCTTGAGCCGCAGCAGCAGCTCATCCTCCGCCTGGGCCCGGTTGCCCGCCAGGGCGCTCTTCTGAAGCGTCAGCCACAACAAGGGCGTGGCGCGCCCATGCGAGGTGACGAGGCTGGCCACCAGGCTGGTGTGGTCATCGGCGTCGAAGTCCGTCCAGTCCAGCGCCACCAGCGCCTCGTCGCGCTCGGCCAGCACGTACGGCACCCATGCGGCCGCCAACTTCCACACGTCCACGGCTTCGTTGGACAGCAGCCGGTCCACCTGCTTGATGCCGTGCTTCTGCACGCCGCCCCGTGCCCATGCCAGCGCTTGGCCAATGGCGTGCACCGACAAGGAGGCCGCGTGCACCACGCCCAACGTCGCGTGCGACAGCGACAACACCCGCTTGGCGTGCAGGTCCTCCTCAAACAAGTTCGACAGGAACGTCCGCACCTGCTCTTCGTTGATGGCCACCTTGCGTACCAGCATGGCCTCTCCTTCTGCCTCCCACCACCCCACCTCGCACGGAGCCGGCTGGCAGGCGGCTGGTGAGCAGCTCGCTGAAATGAGGGGATCGCTCAGGGACGGGCCCGGAGGGCGTTGGCGTCTTGCATACGTCGGGGAAGACCGTGTTCATGCCTCCGCTTCCCTGATGCACCACGCCTCGGAAATTGACGAAGACCGAACTTGCCATTGGCGCTGCCCCTATGACGGCATGGGTTCACTGCTCACGAGGGTGGCGGCGCGCGGAGCAGTTTCTGAAGAACACCAAGCAAGGCATGGTCCGGGCAAGTGGCCTCTCTTCAGTCCGAGCGCCGCGAGTCCAACGAGGACCGGGCCAGTCGCCGCCCCGAGGTCTCCGAAGCAATCCGCGGGGTGCTCCATGCGCAGTTCCGGGTGCAGGACCTCTCGGTTGCGGATGAAGGCCACGCCCCATTCTTTTGCCCCGAAGCTCTCGCCGTTCAGGCTCGCGAACACGGTTCGAACCGGAAGGCCAGAGGCCCCCTCGACCGCAGCGCGGACTGCATCTGCCAGTCCATCGCCCAGGTATGGCTTTTCGCTATACCGATGTCCCTGTTCCTCTCCCAGGCCCGGAGATGACACATAGGCAATGGCCGTGGAGTTCGGGAGGGTTCTCTGCGAGGACAGCAAGAGAAACCCAGCGCCTTCGCCTGGCACGAAGCCATCCAAAACCTCCTCCGCATGAACCCGTCCCTCCTGGTCCAGCATACCGAGCACTCCGGCGTCCACATGGCTGTCGATGCCTCCAACCAGGACCGCGCGCGCCGTACGGGTCTGCAGCAAGGTGAGGGCGGGTGTCTGTGTGTGCAGGGTGTATGTTTTGTATTGGATGCTAATGTTTTGCTCTGCGGGACGGCGCCATCGGGCGCATGATGGTCATTCCTCCTGCGAGTCGGCAGAAAAGGTGAGCGTCTCGTGGACGGCCCGTGGTCTTACGGTGCCACGGGCCCCCGTCGTGCGTGGCACGACATGAGGCCTCATGAGGATGTTCGCACGGAGGTGCCGGATGGTGCCGAGCGAGCTGCACGGCACCATCGGCCGAAGTGTCTTCCGTCTGCTTAGCGCGACCGGCTGGCGATTTCCGCCAGCTCCGCGTCGGTCAGCACCAGGGGGTTGGCCTTCATGCTGCTGGCCCCCTTGGCCTTCGTCACCAGCGCGGGCACCTGGGCCTCCGTCAGCCCGTAGCGGCCCAGTCCCGGCACGCCCAGCGCCGCGCGCAGTTCGTCTACCCACGCGACGGCGTCCTCGGCCCGGGCATCGGCCCTTCCCGTCAGCAGCACCGCCAGCTCCTGCACCCGGGGCAGTGACGGATGCGTTGGCGCACGGGCCCGCAGCGCGCGCAGGTTGACGTCCAGCACCGCGGGCAGCAGTGCCGCGCACACCGCGCCGTGGGGCGCGTCGAACATGCCACCCACGGGCGCGGCGAAGCCGTGCACCGCGCCCAGGCCGGCATTGGCCAGACACAGGCCGCCGAAGAGACTGGCCAGGGCCAGGTCCTCGCGCGCGGGCGCATCCGCGCCGTCCAGCACCGCGCGCCGCAGCGAGCGGGCCGACCTTCGCAGTCCCTCGCGCGCCAGCGCGTCCGTCAGTGGGTTGGCGCGCGCGGAGAGGAAGGGCTCGATGAGCTGCGACAGCGCATCCATGCCACTGGACGCCAGCACCGCGGCGGGAGCCCCGGAGAGCAGGTCCGGGTCCACCAGCGCCACGCGCGGCAACATGTGCGGACTGCGCAGGCTGGCCTTCACCTTCGCGTCCTTCGAGCCAAGCACCGCGTTGCGCGTCACCTCGGAGCCGGTGCCGGCCGTGGTGGGGATGGCCATGAAGGGCAGGGACGGGCGGGTGAGCGGCTGGCCCCGGCCAATGACTTCCAGGTAGTCCAGCGGGTCGCCCCCATTGGCGGCGAGCGCGGCAATGGCCTTGCCCGCGTCCAGCGCGCTGCCTCCGCCCAGGGCCACCACCGCGTCACAGCCCGCTTCCGCGATGCGCGCGGTGCCTTCGCGGGCTCGCTCCACCGTGGGCTCGCCGTCCACGGAAAAGACAGTCACCCCCAGTCCCAGACGCTCCAACGCGTCCTGGAGGGGCCGTGCGCGTGTGGGATTGGCGCCGGTGACGAGCAGCACCCGGGAGCCCCCGAGGCCGCGAATGGCCTCTGGCGCTTCGGCCAGGCGGCCCGGGCCGAAGAGGACGCGGGTGGCGGTGGCGAACTCGAACGAGGAAGAGGCGCTCACGTCCGTCACCACCCGGCGTCGTCGGGGAAGCGGTTGGCGAACTTCCGACTGGTGCGGGGCTCCGCCATCATCGGCGCCACGGTGTCGCGCCAGGTGAGGTAGTGCGCCGTCTCCTTGTGCGCGGCGGGGGCCTGGGGCGTCCGGTACGCCTCCACCAGCACGAAGCGCGTGGGGTCCTCGGCGTCCTGCATGACGTCGAAGCGGGCAATGCCAGGCTCCTTCACGCTTTCGCGCGCATTGGCGAGCGTGGCCTGGTGGAAGGCGTCCACGTGCTCCGGCTTGACGTGGACCTGGACGTGAACGACGAGGAGGCTGTGGGACATGCCCCGGAAACTACTCCGGGCCGGGGCCGCGTGGGGATGCGGCCTCCGGCCCGGGAGGGGGCAGGGGTGTTGGCTGCCCGTCAGTGGCTACGGGGCCTTGAGGACCGTCGTCGGGCTGATGACGTCTTCCAGCTTGCGGGCCATGGTCCACCCGTCGTGGTAGACGATGCCCACGGGGCTGACGGTGTCATTCCGGTACAGGCCGACCTTCAGGTAGTTGAGCTGGCCCTTGTACTGGGTGGCGATGAAGCGCTTGGGCATCACGACCTTGCCGTCGAGGTACAGCTCCACGAAGCCCACCTTCGAGTCCGGCGACCACTTCACGTGGAAGATGAAGTCCAGCCAACGGCCGCGAACCAGCGGCGTGCGCCAGACGATGGTGCCCGGGTTGCCGCCGATGTTGAGGCGAATCTCCTCGCCGTAGACGTAGAACTCCACCGGCGGCGAACCCGAGTTGCCCTCGTGGTGCCACTGGGTGAAGAGCTGCCACGTCTTCGCGCTGGGGAAGCTCGAGTCGAACATGGTGCTGAAGCGGTAGTAGTACTCGGAGCCCGTGGCCTCGCGCGTCATGCGCACCAGCTCGTTGCGGTTGCCGCTCGCGTTGATGGGGTCGTCGCCCTTGCGAACCGTGGCCTTGAGGGCGTAGCGGCCCTGCCGCGCGGGCGAGCTCACCAGCGCCAATCGGTCCGCGCTCACCATCTGCGTGCTGCTCCACTGCGAGCGGCTGTTGGTCTCGAAGTCACCGACCCACACCACGCTGGCGCCGTTGCCCGGCTGGGGCTGCTCCGGGTCGGGGTTCGGCTCCGGGGTGGGGTCGGTGGGCGGCACCGTCGACGACGTGGACGAGCAGGCACGCGCCTCGGCGATGCTGGCCCACTCATTCAGGTTGTTGCCCTGGAACGTGACGCGGACGCGCCGCGTATTGATGGTGGAGAAGCTGTACGTCTCCGCGGCGGTCGTCTTGCCGCTGCTCTTGCCCGAATAGACCTGTGTATAGGTATAGCCATCCGGTGAGACTGAGACGGAGAAATCATTCGCGCGGGTGTTGCCCTCATGCCACGCGACGGAGACGCCGGAAACCTTTTGGATGGAGCCCAAATCGTAGTCAATCCAGGAGCCCTTGCCGAGGCGGCTCCACCGGGTGCCCAGATTGGAATCCATGGTATTGGCCGGAACGTTTCCGTCATGGCCGTTGGAAATCACCGACCGGGCCGTCAGCTGGGTGCAGCCCGTCGTGGTCAGCGCCGCGGCACTGACCGCCTGGCTGTCGAGGGCATCGAATTCAATGGGGGACGCGTCGGATTCAGGGGAGACATCTTCCGGGGCGCCACAGCCCGTGCCGCTCATACCGAGCAGCGTTCCAACCAGCAGGAGGGTCTTCTTCATGGGGGCTCTCTGGGAACTAAAGACAGACGAAGGGTGAGTCCGCGCCGTGGGGGACGGGCGGGGTGCTTGGCTTTGCTAGGTGGGCTTCTCCAAGGTCACGGCGAGTGATTGCCGTGTCGAACGCTCAACGAGCATCCGCCAAAAGTATTTCGTATTCAACACGCGATTTCGTGCCTGCTTGCTCTCCAGGCGCCGGCCGGGGCGTACCTTGTTGCTGTTTCATCTGGCGTGATTGGAATTGTTTGTCATTGCGCGATGCGGGCACTGGAAACGCGCTGGGCGTGAGGCTTTCGATGCACTGCGGGCCTGGGTGGGCGCCGGAGTGCACTGCGACGCGAGTCGGGGGTGTGCGGTGGGGAGCGAACAGTCCCACCCCCCTGGCGGCCGGAGGCGCGAGGTGCGTGCCGGCGCTACAACACCCCGGGTCGTACTGGCGACGCGAAGGACCGGCGCTCGACTCACACAGCGTCATCCTTCAGGGAGGTGGCCATGAACCCGGCTTCGGGCTCGTGCGTTGCGTGTGGGGCGCGTTTCCTGGGAGGCGTACTGGCGTGTCCGCGGAGCGCGGCGGGGGTGCCCCGGGACGCGCCGGTCCGCCGATGGGCGCCAGGGTTGTGCCACCCGCCGCTGGTGGGCCGCGTCGCCGTGCTGAAGCGGCTGATGGGGCTGGCGGAGGACGTGCGGCGCGGGTTGGGACGGGCGGTGTGGTTGATGGGTGAAGCGGGGATGGGCAAGACGCGCGTCAAGGACGCCTTCGTGGAGCGCCTGGCCTCGGATGGCTTCGAAATCTGGGAAGGCAGTGGCCTGGAGTTGCCGGGCGCACCCGCGGGCATCTTCCGGGAGCTGCTGGACGCCACGCGGGCGCTCAGCCCTCCCGCCGGGACGGGCCGCGTGTCCAGCGCGGACGCGGAGCGAATCCAGCGCTTCCTGGAAGGCCGCGAGCGCCAGGGCATTCCGGCGAGCCTCGCCTCCGAGCGCACCGCCCTCTTCGACTCCCTGTGCCACGCGCTGATGCCCCACCGCCGTCCGCGCCTGCTGGTGCTGGAGGACTGGCAGCATGGGGACGCGCTCAGCCATGCGCTGGTGGAGGAGCTGGTGTCGCGGCTGTCGCACACGCCGTTGCTGTTGCTGGCGCTCCAACGCCCCAGCGGCACGGCGCCAGCGCCTCTCTCGGCGGAAGTCCTGACGGTGGGGCGGCTGGGGCCCGCCGAGTCCGCGGCGCTGCTGGAGGGCCGGTTGCGGAACCGGGGGACACTGACGCCCGCGGCCCGGGAGGCGCTGCTGCGCGGCAGTGCCGGACACCCGCTGCACCTGCTGCACGCGGTGACCCTGCACGAGGAGCAGCCGGAGCGGGAGGTGCCACTCACGGGCGAGGCGGCACATGCGGCGCGGCAGGCCTTGCTGCCCCCGGCACAGCGGGACGTGCTGCGGGCGGCGTCGGTGCTGGGCCCGTCGTTTCCCCGGGCGGTGTTGGTGGCGTTGGCGGGTGGGGTGGGGCCGCTGGCGCTGCTGGAGACGGGGGGCTGGCTGTGCTCCGTCGCGGGAGGCCGGTACACGTGGGCGGTGGAGCCCGCCCCGGGCGTCGACGAGCTGCCGGAGGCGGAGTTGCCCGCGGCACACCGGCGGGCCGCGGAAGCCTATGAGGCCCTTCCGGAGCCGCTGCGTCAACGCGCCTGTATGGAGTTGACGCGGCAGTGGCTGTCAGCGGAGGAGTCCTCCCGGGCACTGCCTTATCTGGTATCACTGGCGGGCTGGAACCTGGCGGCATTGGAGCCGGGGCCCGCCATGGCTGTGTATCGCTTCGCGTTGGGACTGGCGAACGCGCTCAAACCAGACGCGGCGCTGGAGTGGCGGCGGAGGCTCTGGGAATACATGGGCGACGCGCACCGGCTGGCGGGCGAGCCCGCGGAAGCGGACGCCGCGTGGCACACGGCGCGGACGCTGGATGATGAGGGATTGGCGTCTCCCTCGGGGGACCGGGCCCGGCGTCTGTTCAAGCGGGCGTCGGTGGTGCTCGCGCTCGGCAGGTACGAGGAGGTGCTGGGGCTCGACAGGGAGGGGCGCCGGGACTGTCTGTCCGCGGCGCCGCTGATGTCCGTGTCGCTGGATGCGCTGTCCGCGCTGGCGCTGTCCGCGCTGGGCCGGTTCGAGGAGGCGCGCGCGAGGATTGTCCTGGCCCGTGAGCAGTTGCAGGAGGCAGCCCAGGAAGACGGCCCCGCGCGGGCGGGTGTGGAGGCGCTGCTCCACCGGGCCCTGGGCGGCGTGCAGCTCGGGCTGGGATTCCCGGAGGCCGCGGCGTCCGAGTACGCCCAGGTCCTGCGCTGGAGCGAGCGCGCGGGGGACACGTGGGAGCACTCCACCGCGTTGCTGAACCTGGGCGACGCGTATTCGCGGGCGGGAGACAGGGAGCGCGCGGCGCACTTCTTCCAGCTCGCGCTGGAGCTGGATTCACGCACGGGAGACCGCCGGGGCATGGCCTACACGCACCATGGACTGGCACTGCTGCACACGCGCGCGGGCGCGCCTGAGCTGGCGAAGGAAGACGCACTGAGAGGGCTTCAGCTGGCATCCATGCTGGAGGACCGGCGCCTCCAGTCGTTGCTCCGGTGCGTGCTGGGGCGGGCCCAGTTGCAACTGGGCGAGCTGGAGGAGGCCGGACGTCAGCTCCAGCTCGCGGCGAGAGATGCCTCCGCCGCGGGAGCCCGCTTGGAGCTGCTTCAGGCGGAGGCGTGCCTGCGGGTGCTGGAGGCGCGGCGCTGAGTGTCCGGGGCCGGTGGGCCCGCGTGGAAGCGCTTGGGGCACGAGATGCACTCCTCGCTACCCACAGGGCCGCGAGGCATGAAATTGTTCATGCGTGATTGAAATCGAGACCATCGATGCATTCGAGCGGCACCTCGCGGCGGGCGTCGGGTTCGCCAACGTCATCATCCAAGGGCTGGACCTGCGGCGGTACACCCAGGAGCTGGCCTCCGCCGAACTCGCGGGCGCCGTCTTCCTGGGCTGTGAGCTGGAGAAGGATGCGCTGAAGGCCACCGTGGAGCACGGGGCCATGGTGTTCCCGCCCATCTCCGGCGTGCCCTATCAGCCCTACCGTGGCGCGCTGTACACGCCGGAGGAGCTGTACGCGGGCTTCGACCCGGCTCAGCCGGAGTCCTACGCGGACACACCGGATGCGCGCATCTATGCGCACTGGGCGGCGAACGGGCGCGGCAGTCCTCCCACGCTGCTGGAGACGCTGGCGCAGCGGCTCCACGACCACTCGGTCACGGAGGCCATGCAAGGATTGCTGTACCGGTCCGGGAGCGTGCGCAAGGTGGTGGCCATCATGGGCGGCCACTCCATGAAGCGCGGCCAGCCGGACTATCGCGCGGTGGCTTCCCTGGCGCGCGAGCTGGCGCGCCGTGGCTTCTTCATGGTCAGCGGCGGTGGTCCAGGCGCAATGGAGGCCACACACGTGGGCGCGTGGTTCGCGCGGCGTACGGAGGCGGAGCTGGACGCGGGACTGGCCATGCTCGCGCAGGCGCCCAGCTACACCGACCGCGAGTGGCTCTCGCGCGCCTTCGACGTGCGCCGGGCCTTTCCCCTGGGCGAGGACGACCAGCCGTACTGCGCCAGCCTGGGCATCCCCACGTGGCACTACGGGCACGAACCGCCCAACCCCTTCGCCACGCACATCGCGAAGTACTTCGCCAACAGCGTGCGGGAAGACGGTCTGCTGACCATCGCCAAGGGCGGCATCGTCTACTCACCCGGCAGCGCGGGCACCATCCAGGAGGTGTTCCAGGACGCGTGCCAGAACCACTACAACTCGCTGGGCGTCATCAGCCCCATGATCTTCCTGGGCACCGAGTTCTGGACGCGCACCCGGCCCGTGTACCCGCTGCTGCACCAACTGGCGCAGGGCTACGACTATGCGCGCTACCTCATGCTCACGGATTCGCAGGAGGAGGTCGTCCGGGCGCTGGAGGCGTATGACCGCGAGGCGCACCCGTCTCCCTGAACGCCCGCTGTTTCGCCGGGAATCTCCGAGTCTCCCGCCTTCCAACGGGCAGGCATGAGGGTAGGGGCCCGGCGAATCCGACAGGATGCGCTCGCCCCACTGCGTTGTCGCTGTTCGACGCAGCCGGGGCGGCGTATCCTCGTAGCCTCGGGAAGGAGTGCTCGGATGCGGCCCCGGGCCGTCTTCTTCGACTTGGATGACACGTTGATTGACCGCGCGGGCGCCTTCACGCGCTACGTGGACACGCTCGTTTCCCGTTACTTGTCGTTGCTCCCCGAGGCTCGGCGTGCCGAAGCCGTGGTCTGGATGCACGAGGTGGATGGGCGTGGCGGCGCGTCCCGGAGCGCGTTCTGTCAGCAGGTGACGAAGGCGTACCCATGCCTGGGCCTCACGCCAGACGCGCTCTGGGAGGACATGGCGTCGCGCCTGCCTCTGCTCGTCCAGGAGGACGCGGGCGTCTGTGATTGGGTGGCCTCCGTGGCCCGTTGCCGGCCGGTGGCGGTGGTGTCCAATGGCTCGGCGCGGGTGCAGCGCACGAAGCTGGCCCGCGCGGGGCTCGCGGAGGTGCTGCCGGATGTCTTCCTCTCCGGTGAGGTAGGCGCTTCGAAGCCGGATGCCCGCATCTTCGAGGCCGCGCTGGCCCACGTCGGACGTTCGCCGGAAGAGGTGCTGCACGTGGGAGACGACCCGGAGCGGGACGTCGTGGGCGCCGCGCGGCTGGGAATGGCCACTTGCTGGGTGTCTCACGGCCGGCCGTGGCCCTCCGCGCTGCCGCCGCCCATGTTCACGGTGGAGTGCATCCCTTCGCGCCTCGACGACATCGCCGGAGTGCTCAAGCGATGGACATGAACGCGGTGGTCGGCACGCACGACCTGCTCTTCATCACCCTGGACACCCTGCGCTTCGACGTCGCCGAGGCGCTCGCGGCCCAGGGGCGCACGCCGAACCTCTCCGCGCTGCTGCCTGGAGGCCAGTGGGAGCAGCGGCACTCTCCCGCGAGCTTCACGTACGCTGCGCACCACGCCTTCTTCGCGGGCTTCCTGCCCACGCCCGCGACGCCGGGTCTACATCCCCGGTTGTTCTCGATGCGCTTCGAGGGCAGCGAGACGACGGCCTCGGACACCTGCGTGCTGGACGCGCCGGACCTCGTCACGGGGCTGGCGGGCCGCGGGTACCACACCGTCTGCATTGGCGGCGTGGGCTTCTTCAACAAGCGCAATCCGCTGGGCAACGTGCTCCCCGGGCTCTTCGCGGAGAGCCACTGGAGCTCCGAGTTGGGCGTGACGGACGCTCGGTCCACCGAGCACCAGGTGGCGCTGGCCGTCCAGCGGCTGGAGGCGCTGCCGCGTGAGCAGCGCGTCTTCCTCTTCATCAACGTGTCGGCGCTGCATCAGCCGAACCGGCATTATGTGCCCGGCGCCACCCAGGACTCGCGCGAGTCGCACGCCGCGGCATTGGCGTACGTGGACTCGCAGCTCCCGCCGTTGTTCGCCGCCCTGCGGCGCCGGGGGCCCGCCTTCTGCATCGTCTGCTCGGACCATGGCACCACCTACGGCGAGGACGGCTTCACCGGCCATCGCCTGGCCCACCCCGTGGTGTGGACGGTGCCCTACGCTGAATTCCTGCTACCTTGAGAAACCGCACCATGACGCGTCTGGAGCAGATGCTCGAAGGGTCGCCCTACGTGGCGTACCTCTACGGCTACCCGCACAAGACGGCCTACCGGCCCTTCACGCCCGCGCTCCCGCTGGAGTCCGTCTGGGCGGAGGAGCGGCGGGACGCGCTGTTCCTCTACATCCACGTGCCCTTCTGCGAGATGCGCTGCGGCTTCTGCAACCTCTTCACCGCCGCCGGGCCGAAGCAGGACGTGGTGGACGGGTACCTGGGCGCGCTGGTGCGCGAGACGAAGCGGGTGAAGGAGGCGCTGGGGACGGCGAGCTTCGCCCGGGCCGCCATTGGCGGCGGCACGCCGACGCTGCTGGACGTGGCGGGGTTGAACACCGTGTTCGACATGGCCGAAGGCGTCATGGGCGCGGACATGAAGAACATCCCCGTGTCCGTGGAGGTGTCGCCGGAGACGGTGGACGCGCAGAAGCTCCAGGTGTTGCGCTCGCGCGGCACGGACCGGGTGAGCATGGGCATCCAGAGTTTCATCGAGGCGGAAGTGGCCGCGGTGAAGCGGCCCCAGAAGACGGCGCAGGTGGAGGCCGCGCTGGACCTCATCCGCTCCACGGGCTTCCCCACGCTGAACCTGGACCTCATCTACGGCATGGAGGGGCAGACGGCGGAGAGCTTCCTCTACTCGCTGCGCACGGCGCTCCGTTACTCGCCGAGGAGATTTATCTCTACCCGCTCTACGTCCGGCCGCTGACCTTCCTGGGCAAGAAGGCGCGGGCCTGGGACGACCTGCGCCTTTCGCTCTATCGCGTGGGCCGCGACTTCCTCCTGTCGGAGGGCTACACGCAGGTCTCCATGCGGATGTTCCGCGCGAGCCATGCGCCGGACGCGGGTGGTCCGGTGTATCGCTGCCAGGAGGACGGCATGGTGGGGCTGGGCTGCGGGGCGCGCTCGTACACGGGCCGGGTGCATTACTCGTCCGAGTACGCGGTGGGCTCTCGCGAGGTGCGCTCCATCATCTCATCGTACATCGCGCGGACCGAGGCGTCGTTCGGTGAGGTGGGCTACGGCTTCCGTCTGGACTCCGAGGAGCGGCGCCGCCGTTACATGCTGTTGTCTCTGCTGGCGGACGGCGTGGACCTCGCCGTGTACCGGCAGCGCTTCTGCACCGATGCGCTGGAGGACTTCCCGGAGCTGGAGGAGCTGGAGGCGCACGGACTGGCGCGGAAGAACAGTGGGGTGGTGCAGCTCACCGCGGCGGGCGTGGAGCGCTCCGACCTGATTGGCCCCTGGCTGCACTCCGACCAGGTGCAGGCGATGATGAAGGAGTACGCCTGGCGATGAAGCTCACCGTGCTCTATCGGGGCCCGCTGTCCAGCTGCAACTATGGTTGCGAGTACTGCCCCTTCGGCAAGTGGAAGCACACCGACGAGGAGCTGGCCAAGGACCGCGCGGACCTGGAGCGATTCGTCGCGTGGGTGGAGGCGCGTACGCAGGACACGGTGTCGGTGTTCTTCACGCCGTGGGGCGAGGCGCTCATCTGGCCCTGGTATCAAGAGGCGCTGGCGCGCCTGTCCCACCTGCCGCACGTGGAGCGGTTGGCCATCCAGACGAACCTGTCCTGCAAGCTGGACTGGGTGGCCCAGGCGCGCGCGGACAAGCTGGGCATCTGGGCCACGTACCATCCGGAGTGGACCAAGCGGCACCGCTTCGTGGCCCAGTGCGCGAAGCTGACCGAGCTGGGCGTGCGGCACAGCGTGGGCGTCGTGGGCTTCCTGCGCTTCACGGAGGAGGCCGAGACGCTCCGTGCCGAGCTGCCCGCGGACACCTACCTGTGGATCAACGCGGTGAAGGACGGGCAGGAGGAGCCGTATACGGCGGAGGATGTGGCGCGCTTCACGCGCTTGGACCCGCTCTTCCCGGTGAACAACACGCGCCACCCGAGCCTGGGCCGCGCATGCCGGGGCGGGGAGTCCGTCATCTCCGTGGACGGCGAGGGCACTGCGCGGCGGTGTCACTTCATCGAGGAGGCGATTGGCAACATCTACGCGCCGGACTTCGACTCCGCGCTGAGACCCCGGCCCTGCGCGAAGCAGACCTGTGGTTGTCATATCGGGTACGTGCACCTGGAGTACCTGGAGCTGGACCGGGTCTTCGGCTCCGGCATCCTGGAGCGCGTCCCGGCCACGCCCCTGTGGAAGTCGCTGGAGCGATTCCCGGCAGCGTGAGGTGCGAACGTCACGGAAGCTGACGCACGGCTTCTTGAATCTCCCACTCGTAGACGGTGAGCCCGTCGCGGCGGAGGTTGGGGAGCAGGTCCCCGAAGGCATTGGCTTCCAGCACGCGGTGCCCGGTGAAGTGCTCCTCGTACATGAGGTCGATGCCCACGTGTAGGCAGTCATGGGCCCGCGCCACTGTGCGGCAGCTCTCCATGGCATCCGCGAGCTCGTTCCGTGGCACCGCCGCGTGGAAGTCGTCCAAGTCGCCCCGCCATCCGCCCAGGTGCAGGTTGGTGATGGGCCGCATGCTCTGCCGCACCACCGTGAAGGCCGGTTCGCCTCGGACCATCAGCACCCGGCAGTCGAAGTAATCGCCGCCCAGCCGCGCCTTGGGAATCGAGCGCTCCACCTGTGAGCCCTCACCCAGCAGATACGTGAGGATTTCATCCACCTGCTCGGGGTTCTCGACGCGGCGAACCTTCAGCGAGTTGTACCAACCCGTCTTCGCCACCTCGATGGTGGTGGTCAGCGTGTCCACCGAGCGCCCTCGCCGGTAGATGGCGAGACACGACGCGGAGGAGCCACACGACACCTTCACGAACACCTCGCGGCAGTCCTCCGCCTCCATCCGTTCGCGGAGTGATTCCACGTCCGTGACACCGTCCAGCGGCTCGGGAACCGGCACGCCCAGGGCGGCGTAGCGGCGGGAGGTGATGCGCTTGTCGAAGAGGTCCGCGATGGCGGAGGGCTTCTGGAGGATGCGCCAGCGGGGATGCGCCGCGAAGCTGGACTCCAGCTCCGCCAGGACTCGCAGGAAGCCCAGGTGGTGTTGCCGGGGGCTGAGAATCCGGCCGTGGTCCACGGGCAGGCGGTCCACCTGCTCTGGCGTCAGGACGGAACAGCCATGGCCCACTGCGTCCGCGTAGCCCCGCTTGAGCAGGGCTTTCTCCACGTCCCAGTTTTCGCCCGTGGAATCGATGCGGACGAACGCCTCCGAGTCCGGCAGGTCCGCCAGGAGCCCCGGCGACGCCAGCAGCTCACGCCAGGGGACGACGTGCGCCGGGGGAAGCCTCTGTCTGGCGAGGGCCTCCTGGAACAACGTGACGCGCCGGTTCTCCGGGTTGCCGATGAGGATGAACGGAGGCGCGCCCATGATGCCGGACTACTCGCTTACCGCGACGTAGCGGCCGCCTTCGTCATCGTCGTAGATGTCGCGTTGGTTCCCCGTCGCCACGTCCGGGCACAAGGAGGCCAGCAGCTTCACTCCTTTGCGCGTGAGCTGGTTCTGCGACACGTCCAGCTTCTTGAGGTGCTTGAACGCCGCCGCGTTCGCCACCAGGACCGCCGCGTCGGAGTCCATCAGCGTGCCCTTCGACAAGTCCAGTGACTCCAACTGCTTCAGCACCTTGGCCTTCGGCAGCACGGTCGCGAGCTCGTCGGAGAAAGCCGCGTTGCACAGTCCCAGATGCTTCAGGTTCGGCAGCCCCGTGGCATCGAGGATGGACTGGATGTCGCTCGGGCGGCACCGTCCGCCGTACTCCTCGCTGCCGAACCAGACTTCCAACTGCTCCAGCTTCGGCCACTTCGCACTGGCGATGGACTGCACCGCGGGCCGAGGAAGGCCGCCCGACTCCATCGTGAAGCGACGCAGCTCCGGCAGCTCCACCGGCCCCAGACGCACGTCTCCGCCACGCAGCCTCAAGGTGGTGAGGTGGGGCAGGGCCTTGAGCAGGGGCGCGAGGTTCCCCAGCTTGACCCAGGAGATCTCCGACTCGTCCGGGAAGACGAAGTCACCGATGAACAGCCGCTGAAGCGTCTTTGGCGCCAGCTTGGTGATGACCTTGATGAGGTCGCCGTACTCGTTGTCACCGTCGTTGTCCGGCAGGCCGAGCGTCAGCTCCTGGAGGAACCGCGCGGAGGGGCTGCGCAGCAGCATCGTCAGTGTCTCGACGACGTCGAAGTCGGCGTCCGAATCGTACCCCGGCGCCGCGACGCGCGCGCCACGGATGAAGCCCAGGTGCCACTCCAGTGTCAGGGCCTTCTCGCCGAGCATCGACGTGAGGCCCACGCCCAGCAGTGCTCCCTGGTGCTTCTTGTACAGGGCCGCGACCTTCCGCTTGAGGCTGGTGGCCTCCGCGCCCTGGGCCTGTCGCTGCGCGTGCTGGAGGGCAATCAGCTCGCCGCGCGGGTCGCCCTGGCCCTGGAGCCAGTCGGCGTAGACGAGGTAGCCGTCGTCAGAATCCGGAGCCTGGAGGATGGCGGCCTCCAGCTCCGGGTTCGACTTGGCCGCGGGCGCCGTGTCCTTCGGCTTGATGCGCGTGTACCCCTTCTTCGTCTTCTCCAGGACCTGCTTCTGGTACGCCTGCAGCGCTTCATACGCCTGCTTGAACTTCTGGGTCTTCTCCTGGCCCTCCGTGCCGATGCGGCCCCAGCGGGTGGTGACGACGGTGTCCTTCCGTTCGATTTCCCAGAACTTGCTCGAAGTGCCTTCCGTGTACTCGAAGCGCGGCATGGTTTGACCCCCTGGAGTGCGCTGCGACGCTACTCGCCCACCGCGGAGTAGCGGTACTCCTCTTCGTAGTCGCGCTGGTTGCCCACGTTGGCGTGGGGAATCGCCTTGGGCAGCAGCGACTGGCCTTCGTCCGTCAGCGTGTTCTCCGTGACGTCGAGCTGCTTGAGGTGGGCGAAGGCCGCCGCCTTGTCCGCCAAGGCGCGCGCGCCCTCGTCGGACAGGGTGCCCATGGAGATGTCCAGCGTCTCCAACTGCGGGAGCACCTTCGCGGTGGGCAGCGCCTGGGCGAGCGCGTCCGTGAACTCGGAGTTGCGCAGGCCCAACTGCTTGAGGTTCGGCAGGCCCTTGCCGTCGAGGATGGGCTGGATGTCCTCCACGCCGCCCTCCGCGCCGTAGTTGTCGCTGCCGAACCACACCTCCAGGCGCTCCAGCTTCGGCCACTTCGCGTTGGCGATGGACTTGACGGCCGCCAGCGGCAGGCCGCCCGTCTCCACCGTGAACTCGCGCAGCTCGGGCAGGTCGATGGCGCCCAGCTCCAACTCACCGCCGCGCAGCCGCAGCTTGCGCAGGTCGGGCAGCACCTTGAGCAGGGCGGAGATGTCGGTCAGGTGCGTCCAGGAAATCTCGGTGTCGTCCGGGTACTCGAAGTCACCGATGAAGAGCTCCTGAATCGTCTTCGAGCCCCCGGCCTCGACGAGCGCCTGGACGGTCTCACCGTATTCGTTCTCACCGTCGAAGCTCGCCATGCCGATGGTGAGGCCGCGGATGAAGCGCGCCGAGGGGTGCTTGAGCAGCGTCCCGGCCGTCTCCGGGACGTTGAAGTCAGAGTCGTATTCCTTCTGGCCCACGCGCGCGGAGCGGATGAATCCCAGGTGCCACTCCAGGGACAGCTCCTCCGACTTCACCCCTGCGGCCAGTTCGCCGAGCAGCAGCGTCTGGTACTTCTTGATGTGCGCGGTGGCTTTGCGCTTCAGGTCGCTGGCCTCCGTGCCGCTGGCCTGGGAGGCCGCGTGCTGGATGGCGATGAGCTCGCCGCGCGGGTCGCCTTGGCCCTGGAGCCAGTCGCTGTAGACGAGGTACGCGTCCACGTTGTCCGGGTCCTTGAGGATGGCGGCCTCCAGCTCCGGGTTGGAGGCGGGCTCTTCACCGCCACCGCCTTCGGAGTCGTCGTCATCTCCCTTGCCGGCCAGGACGTAGCCCTTCTTCTCCTTCTCGCGGACGAGCTTGTCGTGCTCCTTCTGGGCCTCGTCGGGAGAGCCGAAGGTCTGGGTCTTCTCCTGGCCGTCGGTGCCGATGCGGCCCCATCGCGCGGTGAAGCTGTTGCCGGAGAGGTTGATTTCCCAGAACTTGCTGGAGCTGCCTTCCTTGAACTCGTACCGCGGCATGGCCCGTCCTTCGTCCGTTGCGCCGGGTGGGGCGCGTTGTGAGCCGGACGCTAGAGAAGCCCTTGCGCAAGCTCAAGCGTTACGCCCACCCACGCCTCCCAATGCGCGCTGGTGAGGGCGGCGCTCATCGGTGACTCCGGATTTCGAGAATCCAGGTCTTCTCGCTTGTCACGGATGGTTCGCACGCGAGGGGAGGGGCCGCTGAGGTCGAGCACGTGCCGTTCGACGCGGGAGGCGCCGGGATGGAACATCTTCTCGACTTGACTGCTTGTGTCGAGGAGCACCAGGTCCACCCGCGCGCGCTTCGCACGCTCTTCCGCATCCGTCAGGACCTCGTCGAGCGTGGCGGCGGTGAGGACCTCCGCCGTGCCACGGGCGCGCCACTCGCGCAGCAGCAGCTCGCAGAGGCCTCGTTCAGCCTCCAGGGGCGCCGAGCCGTCATGGGCGTGCAGGAAGACGGCGCGGAAGTGGAGTTCCTCGCTGCCCAGCCAGAGGGAAAGCCGCCGCACGAGGCAGAGCAGCAGGCCCATCGAGACCACGACACGCTGCCAGCGGACCCCCGCGTCCTTCACGCGCGCATCCACGAGGTCCGGCGGCAGGACGAAGGTGATGACGCGCCGGCGGCGGACGGAGATGCTCTCGTCGCGCGTGTAGTAGAGGAGTTCGCCCTCCACATAGCGCACGTCGAAGAGGTCGAGGTTGGGCTCGTCCTCCATGTAGACCAGCTCGGAGGTGACGAGGTTCTCCAGGCTGCCGACGTTGGACACGGAGGAGAAGCCACCTTGTGGGAAGGCGGCCTCGTCCTCCAACACCATGGGGAGCGGCGCGGTGCTCACCGGGCGGGCGCGGAGCTTGGGCGGCAGGGTTCGCGATAGGGCCTCCGCCGCCTCCACGGCCTGCTCCAGTGCCATCCGCTGGGCCTTGCCCTGGAGGTGTTCCAGGTTCTCCAGGGTGAAGGACTCCGCGTCGCCGAGCAGGGCATGGGCGCGCCGGGCCGCGCTCGCCAGGGCTTCGTAGCCTTCCGTGAGCCGGTCCAGCGCGGTGCTGGTTCCTGACTCGCGCAGGGCCGTGTAGCCCGCCTGGAGCAACTCCGTGGTCGGGCGCTCCAGGACGCGCCGGGCCAGGGCGGGGCTCACCGGGCTTCCCGCGGTGAAGCCCATGCGGGTCAGGATGCGCGAGACGAGGAAGGCGACACCTCGCGGCCGGAGCGTCTCGGGCAGCCGTGCGAGGGCGGCGGAGACCGCCTCCAGGTGGGGCTCCGCGGCCAGGCGCGCCAGCACGTGGTCGTCATACGCGCGCACCGCCGCGCGCAGCCGAGGCTGTGTGTCGGGAACGGGCGCGGAGGGCGCGAGTGGAACTCCCGCGACGAGTCGGCCGAGGTCCGCGATCAGCGCGGGTGGGGGCAGGGCGGGTGATTCCGCGAGCGTGGCGAGGAGCCACGGCACGGCCGAGGTCAACGCGTCGGCCGTGAGGTCCTCGTGCCGTATCAGGCACAGCCCCGCGCACAGCCAGCGCTCCGTATCCTGGGGGCTTCTCAGCTCCGTGCTCATCCGCGACTCACGAGAGGCCCAGCAGCCGGGGCACCTTCTCCTCCAGCAGGTCGATTTCTTCCCGCGTCTCGCCCAGATACGAGAGGAGCTGGAGGTCCTGCCGCTCCACCGCGCCGCCGTGGAAGATCCACGCCCGCGTCCGCAGCAAGCGGTAGAGCTTCACCAGCTTGCGGTCGCTGATGAACACGCCGTCCTCGCGTGTCAGCGTCTGCACCACGCGGCGGAACTCGCGCAGCAAGTCATCGCGGAAGAACAGGTCGCGGTCGCGCAGCTCGCGGCCGTCCGGGCCGGTCTCGCGCTTTCCCATCATCAGCGTCAGGTAGCGGTGGGCCTTGAGCACGTCGTCCAGCGTGGCGTGTCCTTCCGCCCAGGGCTTCTGGTTCATCTCCCGGTGCGTCTGCGAATCCAGGCCGGAGTCCAGCAGCTCCAGGAAGTAGCGGTCCTGCACCGGACGGCACGCGGCCTTGAGGCAGAAGCGGTCCTTCAGCGCGCCCAACTCGGCGTGCTCGGGCAGCTCGTTGGTGGCGGCGAAGAGCACCTTCAGCTTCACCGGTTGCGGCGCGCCGTCCTGGTAGAACTTGCGCTCGTTGATGACGGTGAGCAGCGCGTTGAGGATGGCGGAGCTGGCCTTGAAGACCTCGTCGAGGAACACCAGCCGCGCCGTGGGCAGCTTGCCGCCCTCTCGCCGGATGTAGCGACCCTGGCGCAGCAGGTTGATGTCGATGGGGCCCAGCACCTCCGACGGCTCGGTGAAGCGCGTCAGGAGGTACTCGAAGTAATCCTCGTTGGGGATGCGCAGCGCGTCCCGGAACTTGAGGACGAGGTCCGACTTGGCCGTGCCCGGTGGGCCCACCAGCAGCAGCGGCTCCTGTGCTACCGCCGCCACTGTCATCAGGTCCACCAGCGTCTGCTTGCCCACGAAGTGACGGCCCAGCGCCAGGCGGAAGCGGTTGAGGCGCTCACGCAGGCCGTGGGCTTCCTGGGAGAGCGTGTCGAACGTCAGCTCGGAGATGGCGGGAAGACTGCTCATGTGCGCTCCTCCAGCTCCCGATGGATGCGCCGTCGCACCAGGAATTCGTCTTCATCCAGCCAGCTTCGCGCGCGTTCTCCGGTGCCTTGCGCCACCTCCACGTGGCCCTGCACCAGCGCGTCCGCCAGCTCCACCACGGAGAGGCAGAAGTGGCTGTTGGTGTTGTAGCTGTCCGTGATGATCGGCAGCCCTTCCGAGATGCGCGCCAGCCCTGGAAGCGCCAGCTCCACGGGGGCATGCGCCAGCGCGCTCGCGAGGCTGCGCATCAGCGCCAGCCTCTCCGGGAGTCCGCCCTTCGCCGCGCCCAGTGACTCGAAGGCGGCGTCGAACACGTCGACGGCCTCGGCCGTGCGCCCCTGCATGGACAGGCCCGCCGCCACGCCGAGCCGCGCCGTCAGCGGTGTCTTGGGTCCCGTCAGGCGTTCTTGCGCCGCGTCCACCAACTCGGCGGCTTCGCGAGACAGTCCCACCCGGCGCAGGCCACGCAGGCTCACACCCAGGATGCCCTGACCCCAGGCGGGCGACGTGGGAGCCAGCGCCGTGAGCACCTTGCGCAGCCGTGCCGCCAGCGTCATCGCGTGGTCCGCGCGGCCGAAGAGGGCCGCCAGCGTCAGGGCATCCCCCAGCATCACGGCCTGGGCTTCACCGGGAAGCGCCTCCATCGATGAGACGAGCCGGTTCAGGAGTGGAAGGGCTCGCGCCGGAGCGACGCGGGGAAGCGTGTCCAGCAGTCCTCCGATGAGCCGCTGCCGTTCCTCGGCGGGCAGCGTCGCATCGGTGGCCCGGCCCGTCAGGGCCTCCACCTGCGCGGCCACCTGCGCCGGGTCCTTCAAGTCGCGGAGGGTGGCGAACTCCTCGCCGCGCAAGTCTCGCGCGCCGCGCCCGAAGGCCCTCGCGGGGTCGAGCCGCTCGCTGGGCTCCAACAGCGCAGAGGCCTGCCGCAGCCGGTCCACCTTGTACCGCTGGAAGGTCCCCAGGGCATTCAGTTCGGCGGCGATGTCGGAGGGCAGCGGTGTCTCGGGTGGCTGGCCTTCCAGGGCCTGTGCCACGCGCGCACCGTACGCTCGGGAGAGGAAGCCGTGGATGGCTTCCTTCGCATCGACCGCCTCCGCCGCCGCGGACGCCAACGTGCGGGCACGGTCCGCCTGCCCGAGTCGCGCGAGTCCCACGGCGAAGACGTATCGGACATAGGCCAGCGTGAGAGCAGGCGCCGCTTCGATGGACGAGCGGCGGCGGGGCGTGTTCTCGAAACGCTCCAGCATCGCTTCAAGCTGCGCCACCACCCGAGGCACATGCGCCGAATCGGTGCCACCTCGCAGGAAGCGCGGCACGTCTCTCGCGAGGGACAGGCCCCGCTGGAGCATCTCCAGCACCCGGTCACCCGCGCGTGCCAGTCCGAGCGCATCTCCGCCTGCCAGTGTGTCGAGCGCCGTCCGGGCGAGCCAGAGCGCTCGGACGTCGAGCTCCGCGTCATGCCGGTCCAGCCACCGCTGAAGTGCCGCCACGTCGACAGGCACGGGCGCCCCCTGGACCCGCACCGCGCGCACCAGGCTGCTGGCGATGCCGCGCACATCATCGCCCGTGGGCGCGGGTGCCGCCATCCGTTCGGGGGGGGAGCCGCCTCCGTCGTTCTCTGAGTCGGACCAGCGCCGTGCAAGCTCGGTGGCCTCGGTGTCGGACGCGGACCACAGCGCGCGCGTCCAGCACAGGCTCGCGTCGCGCTTGCGGCCCAGCCGTCCGTTCAGCTCCGCCATGCGAGTCCAGAGCTCCTGCCGCTGGGGCGAATCGGCGGGCACCTCCAGGGCCAGGAACGACTTCTCCAGCGAACTCAGCTCTTCTTCCACCGCGCTGGATTGCGCGGGCGTGAGCGGCGCCAGGCGGACTCCGGTGGGCACGGGTTGGGCGACGCGGACCGCGACAATGGGGGGCGGGCTCGCGGGCGTCACGGGTGGCGCCGGCACTTCACGGCGGCTACGGCGCGTGCCTCGCGGGCTCCGGTCCTCCTCTTCGTCCGATTGCATCGCGCGGGCTGCGCTCTGCCACTCACCCTCCGCGGCCTCGAAGGCGGCGAAGTCGAAGCTGGCGCTCCGGACCCACGGCATGAGTGCGTCGGCGTTGGTATCCACGACGTAGTCCACCCACGTGTCGAGCGGCTGGAACGCGGACTCCGGCAGCCGCTCCGCGCGGAAGCCTCCGCCCCCGGTAGGGTGGAGCCACGTCACGGTATCGGCCTGGGGCACGAGCAGCGCGCGCAGGCGGTCCCTTCTCACGGGGGGCTCGAGCAGTCCGTCACACGGGAGGAAGAGGTCCGCGAGCTGAGGCAGCGGCGCGTACGCCATTCCCGACAGGCCCAGCTCCGGGGGCCGTTCCCGGCCCGCTCGGGCACGGAGCACGATGCACGGCGCCTCCGGTGGTCCGGTGACAGCGAAGCGAAGCTGCGCGAGCAGCGGCTCCGGCACGGTGTGGACCAGGGACTCCACTTGGGCGAGCGCATTCTCGCGCAGCACCCAGAGGCTCGCGGGTTCCGTACGTGCGGCTCGCGTGAGGCGCAGCGGCACCGTCAGCCGGCCCGGGGTGGGCGCAGGCGTCCAGTCCTCGCCCGGGGCTGGGAGCCGCAGGTCGGTGTGTTGGTACAGGTCCGTCCACGGGCCGTCCGGCGCGGTCAGCCAGTGGCCTTCGCCGCGGACGAGCAGCAACGTCCCCGCGGGCGCTTGCAGCGTGCGCGCGAGTGGATGCGTGTAGCCCACCTCGACCCAGACGGAGTGTTGCCCTGGGACAGCGGGAACGAAGGCACGCAGCGGGCCCGCGGCGTCCAGCGCGCTGGTGAGGGTGAAGTAGGGTGGTGCCATCGCGCGCAGCAAGGCGCGCTGTCCGCTTTCCCCCGAGGATTGGGCGAAGCACACCTCCTGCCGGTCGCACCCCAGGCGCAGCATCTCGCCCGCCAAGGGGAGGAGTGCATCGGCGCTCGGAGGCAGGAACAGCACCGGGCCGGTCGGTGCGCTCTCCAGTGGCACGCGCCGCGCCGTCACCAGCTCCGCCCAGCAGAGGACCGGCGTGGCCTCCTTCGCGCGGCTCCGCGTCACCTGCACGCCCAGGGACGCGAGGTGCGCGAGCACCTCCTTCGCGGGCATCACCTCCGGCAGGACGTGAAACGCGCCGTCGGGCGTCCGGTGGTAGTGGGCGGGAGCGGCCTGGACTTCGGCGGGGATGAGTCCGGAGGTCAGCGCCAGATGGAGCGCTTCCTCACTGGTGAAGACGAGCATGGACATCAAGCCTTCTGGCTGGCCTTTTCAGAGGCGTCCTCGGCGGTGGAGGTGGGCTCGGCCGTCTTGCCCGACGGCGTGTCGCGCTGGACGATGACGCGGCCCAGTTCGGAGGCTTTCAGCGTGCCGCCCTGGATGAGCGAGTCCACGAGCCGCCGGTGCTCGTCCTCGTGCTCCATGGGCAGGGCGTCCGCGTCGCTCTCGTACTGGATGATGACGTCCTTGCGGCCCGTCGCCGGGTCCACCTGGAGGCGGAGGATGAGGCTAGCCAAGCGCGGGCTCCTTCTTCGGCGCCACGGGCGCGGGCACCAGATGGGTGAAGGCCTCGCGGTCCAACACCTTGCGTTCGATGAGCAAATCTCTCAGGGCCACGACCCGCTCCTTCTCGCGCTGGAGGATATCGCGGGCCCGGGCCCGTTGGACGGCCAGGACTTCCTGTATCGCGGCCTCCAGCGTGCTTCGCGTCGCGTCGGACAGGGCATGCCTGTCCGCCTGCCGTCCCGGGGCATCGAAGCGCCGCACGGGCACTCCGTCTCCACCCATGCCCAGGTCCTCCACCAGCTCGCGCGCAATCTCCGTGGCGCGCTCCAGGTCGTGTGCGCTGCCCAGGGAGAGGTCATCCAGGAGCAGCGCCTCCGCCTCCCTGCCGCCGAAGAGCATGCAGATGCTGTCCAGCAGCTGGCCTCGCGTGACGACGTACCGGTGCGCCGGGTCCGCGTACTGCACGTGCCCCAGCGAGCCCGCCAGGTCACCCCGGATGCTGATGCGGTCGATGGCCGGCGCGTGCTCACAGAAGAGCGCGCACACCGCGTGCCCCGCCTCGTGTGTGGCCACCACGCGCTCCTCCGTGGGCGTGAGCTCCGGCCGGTCCAGGAACTCCGTGAGGGCGCGTTCCACGTCCACCGCCTCGGTGGGGCCCTGGGCACCCTCACGCAGTCGCCGCCGCGCGAGTGCCCGGCACAGCGCCTGGATGTGGTCGCCGGAAAAGCGTGTCCCGGTGCCTTCCACCCGGTCTCCCGTGCGCTTCACCGCGTAGTCCAGCGCGCGCTCCGTCATCTCCAGGCCCAGCTTCTGGTTGTAGATGGACAGGATGGCGCGCCGGTCCGCGCTGTTGGGGTAGGGGATGCAGAGCTGAAACTCGAAGCGGCCGGGGCGCAGCAGTGCGGGGTCCAGGGACTCCACGAAGTTGGTGGTGCCCACCACGAACACCAGCTCCTCCTTGCGGAAGCCGTCCATCTCCGTGAGGAGCTGGTTCACCATGGAGTGCTCCACGCCCGAGCCCGTGTACGTGCCACGCGCCGACGCGAAGGAGTCCAATTCGTCGAAGACGATGATGCTGGGCGCCGCCTGCCGGGCGCGGACGAAGATCTGCCGGAGGTTCTCCTCGCTCTCGCCCACCCAGCGGCTCTTGAGCTCGGGGCCGCTCACCACCTGGACGGCCGCGCCCAGCGACGAGGCCATGGCCTTGGCGAAGAGCGTCTTGCCGGTGCCGGGAGGGCCCCAGAAAATCATTCCGCGCGGCAACAGCGCCTCCACGCGCTTCACCGCCTCCGGGTCGCTCAACGTGTCCTTGTGCGCCAGGACGTCCAGAATCTCCTGTTGGAGCCGCTGCTTCACCTTGGCGTAGCCGCCGATGTCCGCGTGCAGCTCCAGCTCCGGCACGCTGAGCGAACCGGTGAGCGTGGCTGAGCGCAGCTGCGCATACGCGGGCTTCGGGTTTGCGGGGTAGTCCTCGCCGGTGATGGCGCCCAGCAGGCGACGCAGCCGCACGGCGTTGACGCCGGAGACGTGCTTGTAGAGCGCGTAGGGCTGAAGGCCCCTTCCGAACTTGCGGCACTCGCGCTGGGTGATGAGGTAGCGCAGCCGGTCGCGCCCCACGCCGAGGATGCTCTCCTTGTGGGGAAAGAGGTTCTCGATGACGCGCGGCACGGCGAAGGACGGGTCCTTGAAGCCGACCCAGACCATCTCCGGGTTTTCGTACAGCAGGGGGATGACCTCGCGTGCCTCGCTGGTGAGCCCGCCGCTGCTGGTGGTGAGCAGGTCCAGGTGGGGCAGCACGACGATGCGCTCGCGCACCGCGCCACGCACCGCGTCCCGGAGCTGCGCGATGAGCGTGGCCATCATGCTGGGCGCGGGCATGCCCGGTGGAGGCTCCTGCGCGGTGCGGCCGTCCAGGTAGAGGAACTGCTTGCCGTCCTTCTTCAGCCTGTCTCGCAGGCACTTGTAGAAGTAGGGCGTCAGCTCCTTGTCCGCCTCCACCATGACGGGCAGCCCGCGCAGCAGCGCCTCACAGACACGGTTCAGCTCGGCGGGGTAGGCGGCCTCGACGGCGGCGAAGGGCGACAGCTCCGTGGGCAGTGACTCCTCGGGGATGCGCTGACTCATACGCGCACCTTGATGGTGAGTGAGCCCGTCGCAGCGTCCTCGTGGACCTCCTCGATGGTGCCGAGCTGCCCGGCGCGCACCTTGAGCGCCTCCGCCGTCACCTTGTTGGAGATGGAATCCAGCTCCGACTTGAGGTCTTTCAGCCGGCCTTCGAGCTTTTGGGTGACCTGCTGTCGCAGCTTGTCCGTGGCGACGTCCGCCGCGTCCTCCAGCCGCGCGCGCGCCAGGTCCTGGGCCCGCAGCTTCGCCTGCTCCACCTCGTGAGGACTCTCCACGGCCAGCTCGCCCCGCGCCTTCAGCTCCACCTCCTGCTCGCCGCTGAGGGTGACGCTGACGTCACCGGTGGTGACGTCGATGGCGATGCGGACGCCATCCGCCTCGGTGCGCAGGGCCACGTCGCCCTCTTGCGTGAAGCCCCGGTTCGCCAGCTCGGCCGCGAGCAACCCGGCCAGCTCCTCACGCGACAGGAGCGGGAGTAGCTCCAGCTTGGAGCAGAGGCCGTCCTCGGCCTGGACCACGCGGTTGAGGGATTCGGAGACAGAGACTCGGTAGGCGCGGCTCATGAAGCGCTCCCAGCGGAGGAAGGTGGAGGAGGGGCGGAGGCGCCGCTGGCGCTGGTGAGGGCGGTGGCCAGCTGCCGGGCGTGGTCCTCGGCGCGGCGGAAGCCTGCTTCACCGAAGGCGTTCCATTCGGACAGCAGGTGCTGGGCGGCGTCGTAGTCATCGTCGAAGAAGCGCACTGCGCGGTGCTCCGCGTCCCAGCGCGACAGCCGCCCCAGCGCGCGCAGGAAGGCGGCGGCGGCACGCGCCGCCTCTGCCCGCGAGGACAAAGTCGCCGAGGACGACAGCCCCTCCACCCAGCGCGTGGCGGGCTGCTCCAGCAACGGGCGCGCCGCTTCGAGGAGGAAGCCCGCGAGGTCCCTTCGGCCCGCGCCATCCACCGCGTCGAGGAACGCGGCCAGCACGGCCTCCTGCGCGGTGCCCAGGGCCAGGGCCTCCTCGGGAGACGCGATGTGACGCTTGGACTCCTCCAACCCACGCCAACGCCGCACGAGCTCCAGCCGCAGCGCCTCCAGCAGCCACGCGCCGTCCGCCAGCAGTGGCGCGAAGGCGGCGGCATCGAACTCCGGACGCTGCGTCCCGAACTGCTCCGGGAAGCCCATCCAGCAGAGGGCGGAGCGGCGGAAGAGGTGCTGTGCGCCCAGGGCCGGCGCACAGGGGGTGCCCGCCACCAGACGACAGCAGAGATAGAGGATGAGTTCGTCGGCGAGCGTGGGTGTTCCGTCCACCTCCAGCGGCATGGCCCCGTGTTTCGTCAGGGGCTGTTCCAGCAGCCACTTCAGGACGTGGAAGGTGAGGGGGGAGAAGCGCAGGGTGGGCGGAGCATGCCGCTCCCAGAGCCGGCCGGCGCGTGCCTGCCCGTCGCGCACCGTGAGCTGCTGGCTCCAGCCGCCGCATCGGGCGAGCGCCATCACACTGCCCTTGGCGAGCGTGTCCCGCAGGACGTGCATCGCGCCGGGACTGAACTTCGCTGGGACGGTGTGCCGGTTGCGGAGCAGGTCCTCCACGGGGGCGTACTGCCCCAGGCCGACGATGGCGCGGGCGAGCGTGAGCAGCTCGAGCTCGGACGGAGCGACGCGAATCATGGACGGAGCCGGTCGGCGAGCGCGGGCCAGCCGTTGATGACGAGCTTGCCGCCGACGAAGTGCACCTCCGCCGTGTTCGGGGCGGTGAAGCACGCGTCGTACTGAGAGTAGCGGCCGGTGAGGAAGTGCATCACCTGGTTGCGCGAGCCAATCCACCGCCGCGCCGTCTCCGGCTGGTCCTTCTCGAAGCGGCCGTCCACCAGCAGGTCCGCCGTCGCGAGGAGCCGGTCCACGTCGTCCCGCGCCTGGGCCCGCAGCTCCGCGAGCGTGTGGCCTGTGAAGACCATGATGCTCAGCCCGGCGGCGCGGACGCGCTCGCACAGCGCCGCGGCGGGACCGGGCTGGGAGAAGGGCTCGCCGCCCAGCAGGGTGAGTCCCTCGATACCGGGCGTGGCCAGGATGTCCTGGGCCAGTGCCTCCACCGTCTCCACGGTGCCGCGCTCGGTCGCGAACATCTCCGGGTTGCAGCACCCCGGGCAGCGCAGGGGGCAGCCCTGGACCCAGAGGGCGTAGCGCACACCAGGGCCCTCCGCTTCCGTGCGGGGGACTCGCTGGGCAATCCGGAGCGTCGGGCCGGAGCTGGATGTGCCTGCTGCGATGGCCATGAAGACGGCTCCAGCATGCCAGCAGCGGCGGGGCATGGGGAGCGCGAGGACGTGTCTCATGCCGCGAGACGGGCTCGTTTGCTTGTTGATACCTTCCGCCGCCCGGCCGTTCATGACCTGTACCTACATCCAGGTCGAGTGATGGCTGGCGAATCTTCTCGCGTCGCAAATTGTCAACGTCGCTTCATCCCTCAAGTAGACTGTGGTGGTCATGACGCGGCCTGTGTCCGCCTACGCCCCTCGAAGCGAACGCAAGCCGTTGTACGTGAAGGTGGTGACGCAGCCCGCGCTCCATGGGTGCTGGGCCGTCAACATCAGTGAGACGGGCATCGGGCTCATCGCCACGCCGCACACGCCGTCCGAAGGGCCGCGTGAGGGTGAGGACGTGGAGCTGTCGTTCTCCCTTCCGGACTCCGGTGAGCACATCCGCGTGCGCGGCGTGGTGCGCTGGCGTCACGACGCGTCCGGCGCGGTGGCGGCCATGGGCGTGAGCTTCCGCGCCTTCGAGGAAGCGGACGGCGTGAAGCTGGCGCGCTACCTCGCCTCGTCGCACCTCCAGGTGGTGGTGGCCTTCGCCACCGAGCAGGAGGCGCGCGCGGTGACGACCGCGCTGGAAGGGGTGGCCAAGCTCCACTTCGCCGCCAGCCCGTCGGACGCCCACGCGCTGGTGACGCGCGGGGACGCGGCGTGCCTGGTGGTGTGCGGTCAGGACGAAGAGCAGGCCCTGGCCCTGGTGGAGTCCCTGGCCGCCCGCCGCGCGGACGCGGACCCTTCCGGCGCGGGACCGCCTAGTGACCTGGCGTCGCGAATCGTCTACTGCGCGCCGGCAGCGCCGGAGCGGCTGGTGGCCCTCTTCAACGCCGGGCGCATCTTCCGCGCGCTCGGGCCTTCACCCACGCGGGAGGCCCTGCACCAGGCGGTGCTTCAAGCGGGGCGCGAGCACGGCGTGCGCACCGAGCAGTGGCGCATGGCGCTGGAGCTGGAGCGCAGCCTGCTCCGGGAGCGCGCGTTGTCGCAGGATCTGCCGCCCGCCCCCGGTGGACGCGGCGGGGACGAGGTGGGCTTCCGCAGCGCCGCCATGCAGCGGGTGATGGAGCTGGTGCGGCTGGTGGCGCCCCACCGTGTGGCCGTGCTGCTCCAGGGCGAGACGGGCACGGGCAAGGAGGTGCTGGCGCGCATCCTCCACCGGCTCAGTGGCCGGGGGGACGTGCCGCTCGTGGTGCAGGACTGCGGCGCGCTGTCGGAGACGCTGCTGGAGAGCGAGCTCTTCGGCCACGTGAAGGGCTCCTTCACGGGCGCGGTGGCGGACCACCCCGGGCTCTTCGTGCTCGCCAACGGCGGCACCATCTTCCTGGACGAAATCGAGAACACCACCGCCAACCTCCAGGCCAAGCTCCTCCGCGTGCTGGAGACGGGGGACGTGCGTCCGGTGGGCGGCACCCAGGTGCGCCACGTGGACGTGCGCGTGGTGGCCGCCAGCAACAAGGACCTGGGCGAGGAAGTGCGCGCCGGCCGCTTCCGCGCGGACCTCTTCTACCGGCTCAACAGCTTCACCGTGGACATCCCCCCGCTGCGGGACAGGCCGGAGGACGTTCCGGAGCTGGCGCTCTACTTCCTGGAGCTGTTCAACCGCACCTTGCGCCGCTCGGCCAGTGGCATCGCGCCGGACGCGGTGGACGCGCTGCGGGCCTACGCCTGGCCGGGCAACGTGCGCGAGCTGCGCAACGTCATGGAGCGCTCGGTGCTGCTCTCCCGCCCGGGTGAGGTGGTGTCGCGGCGGCTGCTGCCGCCGGTGCTGGGCTCCACCCTGGCCCTGCGCAACGAGCCGGGTGGGGATGGCTCGCTGCGCGCGCGGCTGGAGCGGGTGGAGCGGGAGTTCATCCGCGAGGCCCTGGAGCGCCATGGCGGGGTGCTGCGGCGCGCGGCCGTGGCGCTGGGGATGGACCCGGTGACGCTGGGCCGGCGGGTCCGGCGCCACGGCTTGTGGAAGGAAGACAGCTAGGCCTTGCGCCTCAGTGGGTGCGAATCCACTGGAGCATGGGCTTCCAGACGCGCACGCGCGCGTCGTCCGCCAGGAACAGGTCCGCGTGCCCGTAGTCCAGGGCGCGCGCGGTCTCCGGCAGCGTGCTGATGTTGAGCAAGGTGACGTCCCGGCTGCCCAGCAGCGTGACGCTGTGCTCGCCGTAGCGGCCCACACCGCCCGCGGCGCCCACGTACAGAACCGGCACCTTCACGTCACGCAGGCGGTCGTCGTAGGGCACGTTCTTCCCGCAGGCCCACGCCTCCGTCTCCACCACCTCGTTGATGCTCTGGTACGGGGCGGCGCGCTGGCCGAACTCGAAGAGGTAGCCCTCGCGGGTGAAGGACAGCTGCCCCGGCAGGCCCATGGTGTCCGGCGTGCTGCCCATCAGGTGGTAGGCCGGGACAATCGGCTGCAGCGGCGCGAAGAGCACGCTCGTCGCGCCCGCCGCGACCAGGGCCAGCTTGCGGTTCGAGGGCCGGCCCGTGCCCGGCCCGAAGATGTCGTCCTGCACCAGCGGCGACGGCGCGGCCGGCTGCACCGCGGCGAACTGGCCAATGGCCTGCAGCATGATGCCCGGCGCCGGCCCGAGCAGGCCACCCTCCAGCTGGCCCTCCTGGCGGGCATTGCTCAGCGCCTCATGGCGCTCACACGCCCACGCCTGCTGCTGCGCGTCCCGCGGAGAAAAGCGCACGGCCATGTCCATGGGGATGAAGCCGTCCACCTGGCGCAGCGCGCGCGGTCGCTGGGCCTCGCGGTTGAGGTACGCGTAGCCCACCACCGCGCCCCGGCTCCAGCCCAGCAGGTGCATGGTGCCCAGGAAGTTGCCGCCCGCCAGCCGCAGCAGTTTCGCCACACCCAGCGCCACGCCCACGTCGGCCGCGTGCGTTTCCAGCGTCCAGTTCTTCATGAAGCGAAAATCCTGCGTGTTCTGCGGCACGCCCGCCCACCGCAGGTCGATGCCCCACACGTCCACGCCCTCCTTCGCCAGGTACGCGGCGATGGACTGCTCCGGCGGCACGAACGCGGAGCCGACGCTGGAGAGGAACGCGGCCTCGAAACCCCACCCGTCGCCGTGCACCATGAACACCGCGCGCGTCGCACGCGCCGGCCGCACGCCCAGTCCTCCCGCACCACCCGGTGCAGGGTGACGACGTCCTGCTGCGACGGCCCCACCTGCAGGCGGTAGCGGTAGTGGGCCACGTCGCCGAACAGCGCCACCCGCTCACTGCCTCCCAGGTTGCTGGAACCCAGGAGCGCGGCGCTGAGCGGCGCGCCACCCGCCAGCGCCACGCCCTGGAGCGCCGCGGCCTGTGAGACAGCGTGTCGCATGTCATCAGAAGGGGCCGCTTCGGCGGTTCGAGCCAACGACAGACATGCCAACGAGACGCAGAGGAAGAACACGGAACGCATACAGACCTCGGATCGGCTGAAGAGGTTCGGGGGAGTCGAGTCACCGCCGGCCCATGACGCCCCTGACGTGTCGCCCCCCGAGCAGAATTCACGCCAATCATTAAACCCCTGTAACTCCTGGAGTGTTCTCCAGGCAGGGGCTTCATGGGTGAATGCCACTGTGGATCGAACCTCTGACATCCCCTGCCAGGTGGGGTACTTCGGCGCGTGCTTCACCGCTGAAGCCCGCGCATCACCGGTGCGGCTTCCCGGGCGTCACGAGGAACCCGGCAGGGATTGAGAGGCGTGGGTGACGAGCGCGCGCAAATGACCACAGGCGACCAGAACGGGCAAGATCCGATTAGCTCTCCAGTACGGGCGGACTGACGGGGTCCGAACGGCACCAGGTGACGTGGGAGGGGTGCTGAACACACGCGCCCGTGGGGCTCTCGCCACCCTCCTGGGTGGGGGGCACATGAAAGCCAGACTTCAACGTGAGGCGGCCCATGTTCGAGCAGCGGTTCCAGCGCAATCTGGGCGTGGTGGATGCGGAGACGCTGTACAAACTGTCACGCACGCATGTGTTGGTGGCGGGCGTGGGCGGCGCGGGAGGCCAGTGCGCGGTGGACCTGGCGCGGCTGGGGTTCGGCGGCGTGACGCTGGCGGACTTCGACGTCTACGAGCGCCACAACATGAACCGGCAGGTGGGCTGCTTCGAAAGCACGTTGGGCCGCTCCAAGGTGGAGGTGGTGGGGCGGATGTGCCGGGACATCCACCCGGCCTTGCGGCTGCGGGAAGTGCCGGAGGGCATCACCGCGGCCAACGTGGAGGACGTGCTTGGCGGGGGCGGTGTGCTGGGCCCGGTGGATTACGTGGTGGAGGTCATCGACATCGCGGGGGCGCATGAGAAGCAGGTGCTCCACCGCGCCTGCCGCCAGCGTGGCGTGCCGGTGATGACGGGGCTGATGTTGGGCTTCGGCGCGGCGCTGCACGTCTTCCAGCCGGACGCGCCGCTGTACGAAACGCTCTACATCCTGCCGGATGGGCGCATCGACCTGCCGGCCATCATCCCCCACCTGGGAAGCTACATGCTCCGCGAGTACATGGACGCGTGCTACCAGGGCCGGGGCCACGCACCCACCTGCGTGGTGGGCGCGACGAGCGCGGCGGGGATGATGGTGACGGAGTTGACGCGCGCGGTGATGCGGGGCCCCCGGTCCATGGTGTCGTGGCCGGAGTACCTCTATGTGGACTTCTTCGACCACAGCTTCGTCCGGGGGACCGCCGCGCCGGCCCTGTCGCGGCGGGTGGACCCGGCGTCGCGGGCCGAAGGTGCCCCGGCCGCGAGCTGACGTCGCTGTACGGAAGGACGGGCCGCGCTCACACCACGCCGCGCGCCCGGGCCTCCTCGATGACCTTCACGCCGTCCACGCCCAGGCTCTTGCCCAGGTAGGGGGCGACGAGGTCGGCGTGCTTGTGCACGCGGTGGAAGGCCTCGTCGAAGGTGCGCGTCACCAGGTTGATGCCGGAGATGATGACCCGCTGCAGGTTGTATTGCAGGTCATTGCCTTCGACGATGGCGTGAATCTCCGTGAAGAGCGGGCGCGCGTCCGAATGGAAGGTGGACAGGTTGCGCCGCTGCTCCGAATTGGGCACGGAGGACTTCGGTGAAAGGCTGGCGACGAGGACGAGCGGGTGTTGAAGTTGCTCGTGCGCGCCCTTCATCTGCTGGAAGACGGTGTGGATTTCTTCCTGACTGGGTGGTGCCTCCCAGCGGAGGAAGAACACTCTGCCGATGATGGCGGTCTTGTAGACGGATGTGGCCATGATGTCCCCCTGCTGCTGCCGCGGTGATTCCACCGGGAAATCCCGGTGCCCCTTCGCCAGGAACGAACGGCGGCGCCTGGCGGTCTGCGCACCCATTGGCGCGCGTCCCTGGAGCAGACGGAATCAGACTGGAGGGCGGACATCCGCGGCCCGACGTTGCCCCGCCGGGCCGCGAGGTGTCCGGCCCCCGACGAATCGGGGGCCGGCGGGGACGTCAGTTGCCGGTGAGGGTGATCTGCTCGGCCGGCGCGGCGGCGATTTCCTCGGCGGTGAAGAGGATGGGCCGCCACTGCTTCTGGGAGAACAGCCGCGTCTGGTCCGCGTAGTACGGCGAGGCCGGGTTGCTGGACTCGCTGTAGGTCAGCAGGGCGCTGGCCTGCACGCCGGTGGGCGTGAACTCCATGGCCATGATGAAGCTGCTGCCGTTGTTGATGACGTAGCCTCCGTTGGCCAGGCCCGTGCGCCCGTTGACCACGGTCCGCGTGGCGGTGCCCACCTCGGCGTTGGGCGTGGTGGACTTCAGCGTTCCGAAGCTGACGATGTTCGCCGCGCCGTCGTAGTTGCCGCCGCCGTGGATGGGGATGCGCTCGCCGCTCACGCGGGGGGTGAACTGCGCCTCGCCCAGCGGGAGGTCCAGCGCCAGGCCCGCGCGCGTCAGCGTGGTCACGGCCTGGGCCAGCTTCGTCAGGACGGGGTCGGTGCCCTGGGCGGGCGCGGGCGCCAGCGTGTGGGGCGTGGCGATGGGGTTGGCCGGGTCGAAGGGCGTGGCGTACAGCGCCGGGCTCGCCTGCAGCTCGCTCATGGTGAACGTGCCCGCGAACTCGCGCCACACGATGGCGCCCACGCTGTCCACGTCATAGCGACGGTCCCACTGGGCAATCAGCGAGCACGCCTGGCTGATGTCCACGGTGCCCGTGCCGTAGGGCACCATCGTGTGGCCGGTGCAGCGGGCCACCACGTCGTCGATGAGCAGCTCGGCGATCATGCCGCGGTTGTTGAGGATGGCGTCCTGCAGCTCGGTGCGGGTGAAGAGGCCGTCCGCGCCGGACGCGCCACCTTCGACCTGCTCGGTGAGCATGACGGCGTTGAGGCGCGTGCGCGGCGACTGGGGCACGTTCTCCAGGCCGTGCAGGGGCGAGAAGCCCTTGAGCGGCTCGTCGGGGTTGGTCAGCCAGTAGCTGTCATTGGCGTTGAAGACGAAGTCGGTGCGGTCCAGCTTGGGCACCTTGCTGAAGGGGACCAGGCCCGGGCTGCGGGCGCCGGCCTCGTCCTGCCACTCGTTCTGGCTGTTGCTGCCGTCGAGCAGCACCAGGCCCATCTGCTGCCAGATGGCGGTGGTGGCCAGGTCCGCGCCCTGGCGGGCGGCGTTCCAGGTGGCCAGGGCCACGGGCGACAGGTTCGGCGTGGGCGTGGCATCCGTGTACCAGGTGTTGCCCGCGCGGTCGGCCGCCATGGTGTTGACCCAGGGGATGCCCTGCTCGCGCGCGTAGACGGCCTTGAACTCATCCAGGCTGCGGGCCTGGTTCATGCCCAGGAACTGCGCCAGCAGGGTGTCGTTCTCCAGGTTGGCGTCGCGGTAGGTGAGCACGGACTGCTCGGTCCACTCCGCGGTGCCGGGGATGGAGATGATGGGGCCGTAGTGGCTGCTGTACATGCGGCGGGTGACGTTGACGAGCGTGCCGTTGTCGAGCAGGACCAGGATGGTGATGTCCTTCCAGGTCATCTCCCGCTCTTCGTTGTCGTAGTAGTACGAGGTCGGCTTGCCCGGCACCAGGCGCAGCCCGTACAGCGTCATGCGCTGGCCGGAGGAGAAGGTGTGCGTCCAGGCCACGTCGTTGTTGAAGCCGATGAGGACCGCGGGCACGCCCAGCAGGCCCACGCCGTAGATGTCCAGCTCACCGGGGACGGTGAGGTGGCTCTCCCACAGCTTGAGCTCGCCTTCCCAGGGGAAGTGCGGGTTGGCCACCACCATGCCGTGGCCGGTGGCGGAGCGGTCGCGGCCAATGGCCCAGCCGTTGCTGCCCACCTGGTGCAGTTCGGGCCGCTGGACCTTGACGTGGTCGCGGTCCGGCGTGCCGAGGGTGGTCGCCGTCACGTCGGGCGGCGTGGCCGCGGCGAGGGCGAGGGCGACCTGGTAGCTGCTGCCCGTCAGCGCCACGCTGTAGGCGTAGGCCAGCAGGTCCACCTCGGAGATGGGTCGCACCCACTTGGCGCCGGTGCAGGGCGCGGGGAGCTGATCCTTGGGCGTCTCCTCGATGTAGCGGTTGAAGCCGGCCGCGTAGCCCTTGAGCATGGCCTGGAGGGTGGCGGGCTGTGTGCTGATGCGCTCCGTGGCGCGCGCGTGGAGGCCTAGCGAGCGGTAGGCGAAGTCGCTGCCCGCGTAGGTGCTGCCGGGGCCCATGCCCAGGAAGCGGGCGCGCTCACCGCGCACCTTGAGGATCTGATCCGCGAGGATACAGACGTGGTCCTGGGCGAAGGCATAGCCATTGCCGTACGCCACGCTGCCCATGTCCTTTCCGGTGATGTGGGGGACGCCGTGGGCGGTGCGGCGGATGGTGGCTTCGTAGGTGGGCGTCGGGGCCGGAGGCGTGCCGTCGTCGTCGTCGTCACCACAGGCGGAACTGAACAGCAGGCCCATGCCTGCGAGAAGGGAGAACTGCCAGCGGGTGCTCAGCGTACGCCGGAGCACACCGCGCCGGAGGGGCGAGGGAAGTTTGGGGTGCATGACAGTCGTCGAGCGTAAGGAGTGGCTGATCACACCGTCAAAATGTTTCTGAAACTGGAATGATTTCTCACACCGCCGGGCACAACGCAGTGTGGCAAGAACGAGCTACCGGCCGAGCGGGAGGGGTGTGGTAGGAAATCGCGCATATGTCGACCGAGCCGTCCCGTGCCCGCCGCCCGCGCCGTCACTTCTCGATGATTCGCACGTTCGTGCTCGCTGACTTCGTGACGCTGGGCAACGGCTTCGCGGGTGCGGGCGCCATCCTCTCCTCCATGCAGTACCTGGCTTCCGGGGACGTGGGCTGGCTGTGGGTGGCCTTCGGCCTGATGCCGGTGGCGCTGGTGATGGACGTCATGGACGGGCGCATCGCGCGCTGGCGCTTCAAGAAGTCGCCTCTGGGCGCGGACCTGGACTCACTGGCGGACGTCATCTCCTTCGGCATGGCGCCGGCGGCGCTGGCCTTCGCGGTGGGGATGCGCGGCTCCCTGGACGTGGCGGCGCTCCTCTACTTCGTGGCGTGTGGCATCAGCCGGCTGGCGCGCTTCAACGTCACGTCGGCGGACCTGTCGGACGAGACGGGGAAGGTGAAGTACTTCGAGGGCACCCCCATCCCCACCAGCCTGGCGCTGGTGATGGTGATGGCCGCGGCGACGTGGGCGGGGCGCATCGGTCCGGACCTGTGGGGCGGTGAGTGGCGCCTGGGACCGTTGGTGCTGCACCCGTTGGCGCTGATGTACGTGGCCAGCGGAAGCGCGATGATCAGCAAGACATTGCGCATTCCGAAGATTTGATACCGGACACCCACCCACCCCTGGGCTCGGGGTTACCCACGCATGGCCGGTTGCCCACCCTGAAGTAGGTGCCTAGCTTCGCCACCGTTCCTTCCGCCGTCCTCCATGCATGTGGGGCGCGCGGCGGCCAGGGTTGACGGTAGTGGGGAAGGGGTGGGCCATGACAGGGCGCTTGGGCTGGGTCGCCCTCGCGGTGGTGGGGTTGCTGGTCGGTTGTGCGGATCGCGAGCGCTCGGCGCTGGCGGACGGGCGGCTGACGGCGACGCCGGGTGGCGTCGACTTCGAGCGGGTGGCCATCTTCGATGCGCGCGAAGCGGAGGTTTCGCTGCGCAACGTGGGCCGCGCACCCGTCGATGTGAACGAGGTCTGGGTGGAGGGCCCCGAGGGGGCCTACCGCGCCGAGTTCACCCATGAGGGGCCGCACAGCTTGCAACCCGGGAGCGCGTGCTCGCTGCGCGTGCGTTTCGCGCCGCCCTCCGAAGGTTCGCAGCCGGCGGTGCTGGTGGTTCGCTCGGACACGCGCATCGAGCCGCTGCTGCGCATCCCCCTGACGGGCAGCGGCGTGGACGCCTGGGCCCGCGTGTCGCCGCGTCGGCTGGACTTCGGCCGCATCGAAGCGGACGCCACGAAGACGCTGCCGCTGCGGCTGGAGAACCCCACGGAATTGTCCGTGGAGGTGACGCCGCGGCTGGTGGGCGCGGACCGCGACGAATTCAGCGTGGAGCCGGTGACGCTGGCGCCCGGTGAGAGCCGCGAGCTCATGGTGACGTTCCACCCGGTGCGGGTGGGCCGCAAGCAGGTGGCGCTGGCGGTGTCGCCCTGCCGCGGCTGCGCGGACGTGACGGTGCAGGTGGCCGCCGAGGCGCTGGAGCGCGCGGTGGTGGCCGAACCGGAGGTCCTGGACTTCGGCGCGGTGCCCGTGGACCGGGACGCGTTGCGCGAGTCGAGCATCCGCAACATCAGCACCGAGCCGGTGACGGTGACGCAGCTGACGCTGGAGGGCCGTGACGCGTCCTTCACCCAGAACAACGCTGGCTTCCCCTTCGTGCTCCAGCCGGGCGAGGTGCGGACCTTCACGTTCCGCTACAGCCCGGACCACCAGGGCGCGGCGCAGGACACCGCGCTGTACCACGTGGAGAGCCGCCGCCATCCGACGACGCCCGTGCAGCTGCGCGGCTACGGCGGCGCGCCGGAGCTGTGTGTGTCCCCGTCGGTCTACGACTTCGGCACGCAGCCGCTCGGCGCGAAGGTGCGCGTCATCATCAACGTGAAGAACTGCGGCGCGTCCAATGAGGGCGGGCTCACCATCAACACGCTGGACTGGCTGCCGCAGCAGGGTGGGGCGCCCCAGTTCAACCACACGCCGCTGGCGCTGCCGGTGACGCTGCCGCCCGGCGGCGAGGTGAACCTGGAGGTCTTCTACGAGCCCACCGAGCTGCGCGCGGCGGAGGGCTCGCTGGTGATGACGACCAACGCCTTCTCCGCGACCATGGTGCAGATGGACTTCCGCGGCAACCCGGAGGCGCACGCGCCCTGCGAGCTCACGCTCACGCCGCAGGCCCTGGACTTCGGCACCATTCCGCCCGGCCAGGGCGCGGTGCTGGGACTCAAGCTGGAGAACCGCGGCACCGACTTGTGCCCGGTGAAGAACATCCGCCTGCGGGATGACGGCGGCGGTGTCTTCACGTTGCCGGGCGGCGACCTCTACGGCGGCATCATGTACCCCGGCGACTGGTTCAGCTTCCAGGTGGCCTTCATTGCACCCGTGGCGGGCGGCCACTTCACCGGCACCGTGCAGATTGAACAGATGCAGCCGGCCAACCCGGTGCTGCTGGTGCCGCTGGTGGCCAACACGCAGGCGGTGTGCCTGGTGGCCTCGCGCCGCTACATGGACTGGGGCGTGGCCCGGCCGGACTGCCCCGCCGAGCCCATGGAGGTGAACTTCCTCAATGCCTGCGCCGCGCCGGTGACGGTGAGCGACGTGTGGATTGGGCCGGGCACCACGGATTCGGAGTTCGGGTTTTCGGCGTTGCCAGACCCCATCCCCTTCGTGCTGCCGCCCAACGAGGCCTTCACGGTGGGCGTGGAGTACTTCGGCCTGGTGTCGGGCATGAACCTGTCGCCGCTGTACGTGGGCTCCAGTGACTTGCCGGCGCCGCTGATGGTTCCGCTGGTGGGCGAGTCGTCGATGCGCGTGGAGAAGACGGACAACTTCATCCAGCAGGACGTCAGCAAGGTGGACGTGCTGCTGGTGGTGGACAACACCGCCTCCATGGCGGTGGAGCATCCGCGGCTGGTGGAGGCCATCCCGACCTTCGTGCAGACGGCGCTGGACCGGGGGGTGAGTCTCAACGTGGCGGTGACGACGACGGGCATCCATCCGGTGACGCCGACGGACCCGGCCAACGCGTGCCCGGGCGGCGCGGAGGGGGGCGAGGCGGGCCGCTTCTTCCCGGTGGACAGCTCGCTGCCGCGCATCCTCACGAGCGCGACGCCGAACCTGGCCCAGCAGCTCCAGCAGAACGTCCAGGTGGGCCGGTGCGCGGAGGTGGAGCAGGGCTTCGAGGCGATGCGCCGCGCGCTGTCCCGACCGCTGGTGAACAGCGCGGATGACCCGCGCACGCCGCTGCCCAACGACGGCAACGTGGGCTTCCTGCGCGAGGAGGCCGCGCTGGTGGTGCTGTTCGTCAGCGACGAGGACGACCACTCGCCCGACGCGGTGGACACCTACGTGGACTGGGCCCAGCAGCTCAAGGGGCAGAACCAGCCGCAGCGCGCGACGTTCTACGCCATCGCTCCGCCGGCTGAAGGCTGCGCGACGGCGGGCGGCGCCGGTACCCGCTACGCGCAGGCAACCTCACGCACAGGAGGCGAGGTGGTGAGCGTCTGCGCGGAAGACTACCGGCCGCTGCTGCAGGCGGTGGGTGACAAGGCCTTCTCTGCGCAGGAGCGCTTCCCGCTGAGCGACATGCCGGAGCCCGGCACTGTGACGGTGACGGTGAATGGCGCGCCGTCCACATCTGGCTGGACCTACGACGCGGCCACCAACAGCGTTGTGTTCGACGTCGTGCCGCCGGCGGGCACCCGCATCTCCATCAACTACCGCCGTTCGTGCGACGCGATGTAACGCACCCGGAGGGCCGGACATCCGGCCCTCCACAGTGGTGTCAGTCCCCGGTGCTACAGGTCTGCTTCCGCCTGTGCGGATGACCAGAAAATTGGAGGTCACCTCGCGGTGTGTACCCTGAGGTCGTACCTGCAGCTGCCGAGGAGGCACCCGGTGAACTCCCAGGATTTTGAAGGAACGATGACGAGCGCGGCCCGCCCCTCTGGACGGGCCCCCGGACTGCGCGTCATCAAGGGAGAAGGGCAGCGGAGGGAGGAGCCGCTCGCCTCCAGGGACGCCGTGGCCCGGGTGCTGATGGAGGCCGGGGCGGACCTGCTGCTGCGGCGAATCAGCCCGGCGCGGGCGGGGGAGATTGAGCGGAAGGTGGACCGGGTCCTGGACCTGTTCGACCGGGTGGACGTGGCGCCGGTGCTGATGCCGGTGCTGAAGCGGCACCTGGACGAGTTGGAGGTCCTGATGCGGGAGACCCGCGAGGTGCGGGCCGCCCGGAGATAGGCACAAAGGCCGTTTCCGGAGCAGTTGGGGGTTTGACCCTCCTTCCCGGTGCGCTTACGCTCGGGTCCATCCCGCGCCCGGAACTCGGGGCCACTCCAAGGGTGGTTGTCCAGGGGCCGGTCAGGTCGCCGTGTCCATCGAAACCTATGGCAGGTATCAGCTCCTGAATCGTCTCGCCACGGGCGGGATGGCGCAGATCTACCTTGCGCGGCCTCAGGGCGCGGAGCCTGACAAGCGGGTGGTGGTCAAGCGGATCCTTCCGCACCTCGCGGAGAACGACGACTTCGTCAAGATGTTCCTGGACGAGGCTCGCATCGCCGCCCGGCTGAACCACCCCAACGTGGTGCAGATTTTCGACCTGGGAGCCCAGGACGACTCCTTCTTCATCGCCATGGAGTACATCCACGGCGACGACCTGCGCCGGCTGTGGAGGCAGTCGGAGCTGATGGGCCAGCCGCTGCCGGTGCCGCTGGTGTGCCGCATCCTCATCGAGGCCTGCGCCGGCCTGGACTACGCGCACAAGCGCACGGACCCGACGACGGGCCGGCCGCTGGGCATCGTCCACCGCGACGTGTCCCCCCAGAACATCCTGGTGACGTTCGAGGGCGGGGTGAAGGTGGTGGACTTCGGTATCGCCAAGGCGGCGGACCAGGCCACGGTGACCCGCTCCGGCGTGCTGAAGGGGAAGTATTCGTACATGTCCCCGGAGCAGGCGGCGGGCATGCGGGTGGACTGCCGCGCGGACATCTTCGCGCTGGGCATCGTCTTGTACGAACTGCTCACCGGCACGCGCTTGTTCAAGCGCCCCAACGACATCCAGACGCTGACGGCGGTGTCGGAGTGCCGGGTGGTGCCGCCCTCGCACGTGACGTCGCGCGTGCCGGCGGACCTGGACGCCATCGTCCTCAAGGCGCTCGCGAAGGAGCTGCCGGACCGGTACCAGGAAGCGGCGCACCTCCAGCACGCGCTGGAGGAGTGGCTGCGCGCGCACCAGGCGCCCGCCACGTCCGCGCACCTGTCCGCCTTCATGAAGGAGGTCTTCGCGGAGCGGCTGGCCGAGGAGGCCCGGGCGGGCGACGTGCTGGGCGAGGATTCGGATTCGGGGGCGGCGAGGCAGGAGTCTCCGCCGCGACGGACCGGCCTGCGGCCCGCGTTGCCGCCGCGTCCACCGCCGATGTCTCCGGAGGATGACGCGACGGCGGCGCTGCGCCCGCGACCGGCGTCCCGGACGGGCCGCTTTGAACTGGAGCCGGAGAAGCCCGCGCCGCGGCTGACGGGACAGCGCCGGGCGGTGGAGCCCGAGCGGCCCTCGCGCTCCGGCATGAACGTGGCGCCTCCGCTGCCTCCGCCTCCGCGCGTGGAAGAGGATGCGCCCACGGTGGATGCGCGTGTATCCGCGTCGGTGACCCGGACGGACGTGAAGCTGGGCGGGGCCGCCGCCGCGCCGACGGACCCTCGCGGCGCTCCGCGGCATTTCGGAGGCACCGGCCGCTTCGACCTGGGTGCGCCGGTCCTCCCCATGGATGACGAGGACGCCCCCACGGTGGATGCCCGCGCTGGCGCGCGCTCGCAGGCGCGAGGGGGGTTCGTCGTGGAGGAGGACGCGCCCACCATCGCCATGATGGATACGGGCCGGCCCGCGCGGGTGGTGATTCCGCTGCGGGACGGGGAGCCGCTCGAGGAGGACGCCCCCACGCTGTCGCTGGGCATGGCGCGCGCGGCGAAGCGCCCCGTGGCTGCCGCGGGCAGCAAGACGTGGCTGTACGTGGGGCTGGTATTGCTGGTCGTCGTGGCGGTGGGCGTGGTGCTCTGGTCGATGCGGTCGCCGGAGCCCGTGCCGGTGTTGTTGGACCCGGAGGCCGCGGTGCCCGCGCCCGTGCCCATGCAGGCCGAGGCGCCGATCCAGGCTCCGACAGAGCTGCGGCCCCCGCCCGTCGTGCCCCAGCCTCCCGTGGAGGCCGCGCCCGCGCCGGTGCGGCTGCGCATCGAGACGCAGCCCGCGGACGCGGTGGTGCTGGTGGATGGCCAACGCCACGACGAGCGGCCGGTGATGCTCGAAACGGCGGTGGGCCAGCAGGTCGCCGTGCGAGTGGAGGCCGACCGGCACCAGGCGCAGACGCGCACGGTGACGGTGGGTGAGGACGCGGAGCAGGTGGCGCGCTTCACGCTGGAGCCCGAGCCCCGCGCGGTGGCCGCTGCTCCCGTGGCGGCAGTGGCCCGCGAGCGCCCGGCCCGGCCCGAGCCCCGGCAGGAGGGGCGACTGGCCCGGGTGCGCTTCGTCGTGCACCCTTGGGCGGAGGTGACGTGCGGTGGCAAGCGGCTGGGCGAAACGCCCTTCGAGGCCGTGGAGCTGCGCGTGGGCAGCTATGACTGCCGCTTCGTCAACCCCGACCTCAAGAAGACGCTCAGTCGACGTATCGAGGTGAAGCCCATCGACCTCAACGTCGTGAGCGTGAAGTTCGAATAGCACATGCCTTGGATGCTCCCGTGACGCTCGAAGCCGGCACTCACATCGGCAAGTACGTCGTCCGCCGCAAGCTCGCCGAGGGCGGCATGGCGGAAATCTACCTGTGCACGGCGCGCGGCGCGGAGGGCTTCGAGAAGGAAGTCGTCATCAAACGGGTGCGCGCCTTCCTCGCCAGCGACCCGGAGTTCGTGGGGATGTTCATCGCCGAGGCCCGGCTGGCCTCGCGGCTGAACCACGCGAACGTGGTGCAGATCTTCGACTTCGACAAGCACGAGGACACGTACTACCTGGCCATGGAGTACGTGCGCGGCTGCTCGTTGTGGGAGCTGCGCAAGCGCGGCAAGGAGCTGATGGAGCCGGTGCCGCCCATGCTGGTGGCGCACATCGGCGCGGAGGTCGCCCGGGGTCTGCACTACGCGCACCGCGTCCGCGTGAATGGCCAGCCGCTGGACCTGGTGCACCGGGACGTCACGCCGCACAACGTGCTGCTGTCCTTCGATGGCGCGGTGAAGCTGACGGACTTCGGCATCGCCAAGGCGGGCAACAAGCTGACGCAGCCGGGCGTGCTGAAGGGCAAGTTCGCGTACATGTCGCCCGAGCAGGCCCGGGGCGAGGCCGTGGATGCACGCACGGACATCTTCGCGCTGGGCGTGGTGCTGTGGGAGATGCTCACCGGCGGCCGCCTGTTCGACGGGGACTCCGAGGTGGCGGTGCTGCGCGCGGTGCAGCAGAGCACCATTCCGCCTCCGGCCCGGCTGAACCCGGACGTGCCCGCGGACCTGGATGCCGCCGTGGTGCGCGCTCTGGACAGAGACCCCGCGCTCCGCTTCCAGACGGCCGCCGAGTTCGAGCGTGCCCTGGCCCAGTGCGTGCTGACGCATGCGAGGTCCGTGGACGACACGGACCTGAGCGCCTTCATGCGCCGCTTGTTCCCCACCAGCCTCACCCAGGCGATTCCCACCGTGCAGGAGCGCACGCACGTCGTGGAAGGGGCGCCGGCACCTGGGGCAGGGGCGTCGCCCGTGCCGCGCGAGCCCACCGCGGTGATGGTGCCCGCTGGCCGCAGCGGCCTGGCGTTGCCGACGTCTCCGGATGAAGACGTCAATGCGCCGACCTTCGTGTTGCCGCGTAGGGGCGAGGAGGCCGCGCTGGATGCGGCGCCACTGCCGCCCATGGCCACGCCGATGATGCCGCTGCCAGCGGTGGCGTCGTCGCCGGTGCCTCGCGGCGTTTCTTTCGAAGGCGCGCCTTCCACTCCGGGCCGGCAGAGCCGTCCGGAGGGCGTGGTCGCGGTGTCAGGGCCGCGCTCCGGTGGGGCCGAGGATGCTCGCGGTGCCGCCTCCAGCGAGGATGCACGGGCCGAGAAGACGCCGAGCAGGGGCGCAGGTGTCCCGGTGGTGTCCGGGAGCGCGCGGACGCCGAGTCGTCCGGAAGGGCTCGCCGCCGTCGCGTCACCGTCAGGACCATCCGGGAGCCTGAGGCTGGCCAGCGCCTGGGGCGATGAGGACGACGACGAGGAAGGCACCCCGTCGAATACGGAGCCTGAGGCGCATCCCGGGATGTGGGCCGCCGTGCCTGGAGCTTCCGAGGTGCCTGCGGCGGGTGCTCATGCGTCCGGCCCCGAGGGCCCTGCGGCGAGTGCCCGTGCGTCCGGCCCCGAGGCTCGCGCGGCGAGTGTCCGTGTGCCTAGCCCCGAGGTTTCCGGGGCGAGCGCCCGGGGCTCCGGAGCCGAGGTTCTTGGGACGAGTGCCCGTGGCTCCGGATCCGAGGTGCCTGCGGTGGGCGCTCATGCGCCTGGCCCCGAGGCTCTCGAGGCGGGTGGCCGTGCGTCCGGCCCCGTGGCCTCGGTGGCCGTGCCGGCGGCGCGCCGTCATTGGGCGCTGGGACTCGCCGTGGCGTTGGGGCTCGCTGTCGTCGGAGGCGGCGTCGCTGTGATGCGGGGGACCGAAGCGGCTCCTCCGGTGGTGCCAGCAGAGCCCATGGTGGCCGCACCCGCTGTTGATGAACCCGTGCCGACCGCGCAGCCCGTGCCTTCAGCGGTCCCTGAGAACGCCGAGGGCGGGGAGAAGGGGCCCGCCGAAACCGCCGACACCGAATCCGAGGTGGACGGGCTGATGCGCGAGGAGGTGCTCGCCGCTGCCGCCACCAACCCGGCCTCCGCCCCCGCGCCGAGTGCGGCCGACACCCGCCAGGAGCCGGAGCGCGTGCGCGCGGCGCCGGCCAGCGGAACGCTCCAGGTCCAGGCCGCGCCCTATGCCACCGTGTTCATCAACGGCAAGCGCATGGGCGAAGTAACGGGGCGGGCGTCGTACCGGTTGCCCGTCGGCAACCACAAGCTCGTCTTCCAGCACCCGTCCGGCGAGCGCCGCTACGACGTCGCCGTCACCGCTGGCGGCACCGTCAGCCGCGACTTCCGCGCTCCCAGGGCTCGCTGAACCCGGCCGGCTCCCGGCACGGCGGCCTCACCGGCAGTCGTGCCGCAACTTGACCCCAGGTCCGAAGTCACCCGCCGTACCGGTGCTCGCTTCCGCTTGAGCACCCCCAACGTCCACTCCTGAACGCTGCTGCCTCGCACCCAGCGGGCCGCCTTCGGGTTGTCACGCCTACCTCGTCCCACCTGCCGTTCCGCCTGTTCAAAGGCGCGCGATTCGTCCGTCGCCGCCTGCCTGCCTGGTGGTCTGCCTTGACACCCAACCGCTCGTTCTGGCACTCAGTGGCCCCCACTCAGTGGATTATATTCAATGGAATCCATGGACCTGCTGGCTCCTGAGGAGATTGCTCGGATCGAGCGCGAGAACGCGGGCGGTCTGCCCGCGAGCGCCATCCTGAAAATCTTCCGGCCACGGGGCGTGCGCCTCTCGGAGGCGACGTTCCGGAAGTACGTGCAGGCGGGCTTGCTACCCAGGAGTCGCCGGGTGGGCCGGAAGGGGAAGCACCAGGGGAGCGTCGGGCTCTACCCGGTGGAGGCGGTGCGCCGCATCAATGTCATCAAGAAGATGATGGCGGAGGGGCACACCCTGGAGGACATCAAGCGGTCCTATGTCTTCCACAGCAACTACATCGACCAGTTGGAACGGGACCTTGCGGGCCTCCTGAATGGGTTTCAGGAGGAGCTGGGGGACCGCGCCTTTGGGGGGGAGCATCGGCGTACGCTTGAGGCACAGCTAGCAACCTTGCGGCAAAGAGCGCAGGATCTGGTCCGGGATGTCGCCCGGCTGGGTAGCGCCGTGACCGCACGCGCAGACGAAACCATCCGTTCGCAATAGAATACCCGGGAACCGGGTAGACTGGCCTCACGTGGAGGGGACATGTCGGAAGTGAAGCAGCTACAGGAGGAGGGGGGGGACCAGGAATCGGACCAGGCGCAGGAGCGCCGCCGTTCCAAGACGATGTCGCGCAAGGAGATGGCGCGCGACCTGCGGAGGCGCCGCCTCACGGGGCAGGTGGACCCCGAAGAGGCCGACCTGCTGAAGCAGATGGACGACACGCGGCCGCGTACGCGCGCGGACTGCATCAACGGTCCCCGGCCGTGCAACTTCGTCTCCTGCAAGCACAACCTCTACCTGGACGTGAATCCGGAGACGGGGTCCATCAAGCTCAACTTCCCGGACAAGGAGATCTGGGAGCTGGAGCACACCTGCGCCCTGGATGTGGCGGAGAAGGGCGGCATCACGCTCGAGGAAGTGGGGGAGATCATGAACCTCACCCGTGAGCGCATCCGCCAGGTGGAGACGCGCGGGCTGATGAAGCTGCGCGAAGCCACCGAAGCCGAGCCTCCGGTTTCGGCTCGCAAGCCCTGATGTCCGCGGGTGGTTTCCACCCGCGAACGGAGGGCCGACGTGTTGCGTTGACACCCCAGGGGGTGGTTGCTACTACCGCCGCTTCCCGCACACCGAGGCCCACACGTGCTGGCTCTCCTGAGCGTTTCTGATAAGCGAGGTCTGGTTCCCTTCGCCCAGGGGCTCGTCCGCCTGGGCTTCCGGTTGTTGTCCACCGGGGGCACGCTGGAGGCGCTCAAGGGCGCGGGGGTACCCGTCACCAAGGTGTCCGAGCACACGCAGAGCCCCGAGATTCTGGGTGGCCGCGTGAAGACGCTCCACCCCCGCATCCACGGCGGCATCCTGGGACGGCTGGAGCTGGAGGCCGACCGGGAGGAGATGAAGGCGCACGGCATCGAGCCCATCTCCCTGGTCGCGGTGAACCTGTATCCGTTCCGGCAGACGGTGGCCTCGGGCGCCGCGGAGCCGGAGGTCATCGAGCAGATTGATATCGGCGGGCCCGCGATGGTGCGCGCCTCCGCGAAGAACTTCCGGCATGTCTCGGTGGTGGTGGACCCGGACGACTATCCGGCGGTGCTGGCGGAGTTGGAGCAGCAGAAGGCGGTGAGCGAGGACACGCGGCGCCGGCTGATGCGCAAGGCCTTCGCGCACACGGCGGCCTACGACGCCTCCATCTCCGCGTGGCTGTCCGCGCAGGCGGGCGAGCCGTTTCCGGGGGAGCTGTCGCTGGCGTTCCGGAAGTCGCAGGAGCTGCGCTACGGGGAGAATCCGCATCAGCGCGGCGCCTTCTACCGCGAGCACGCCGCGCCCCAGGAGCCGACGGTCGCCTTCGCCAAGGTGCTGCAGGGCAAGGAGCTTTCGTACAACAACATCCTGGACCTGGACGCGGCGCTGGGCCTGCTGCTGGAGTTCCCGGAGGCCCCTGCGGCCGTCATCATCAAGCACAACACGCCGTGCGGCGTGGCGGTGGATGACGCCCTGGTGAAGGCCTACCGCACGGCTCGCGCGGTGGACGAGGTCTCCGCCTTCGGGGGCATCGTCGCGCTCAACCGCGAGGTGGACGCGGCCACGGCCCAGGCCATGGCGGAGACGTTCCTGGAGGCGGTCATCGCGCCGTCGTACTCCCCGGAGGCGCTGCAGGTGCTGGCGGCGAAGAAGAACCTGCGGCTCCTGGAGGCGGGCCCCGCGCTGGCCAGTCCCCAGGCCCGGCCGCGTGCCCAGCTGGACGCTCGCAGCGTGTCCGGCGGAATGCTACTGATGGATCGGGACTCGGTGGAGCCGCCGCTGTCGTGGAAGGTGGTCTCCAAGCGGGCCCCCACGCCGGAGGAGGAGCGGGCCATGCGCTTCGCCTGGAAGGTGTGCAAACACGTCAAGAGCAACGCCATCGTCTTCGCCTCCGGTGACCAGCTCCTGGCGCAGGGCGGGGGGCAGACGAACCGGGTGGACTCGGTCCGCATCGCGATGCAGCGCGGCGGAGCGGCCCTCCGGGGCAGCGCGGTGGCTTCGGACGCCTTCTTCCCGTTCCGGGATGGGCTGGACGAGGCCGCCCGGGCGGGGGCCACCTGTGTCGTACAACCCGGCGGTTCGGTCCGTGACGCGGAGTTGATTGCCGCCGCGGATGAACATGGGATGGCCATGGTGCTGACGGGAGTGCGACACTTCCGGCACTGAGCCATGCGCATCGTCTGTCAGAAATGCGCGGCCGCCTACGCGATTGATGACAAGCTCATCACCGCCAAGGGCGTTCGCGCGCAGTGTCCTCGCTGCCGGAACCTGCAGTTGGTCCGGCGCGATCCCTCGGCCGTGCCCGCTGCTGGCGCGCCGGCTCCGGCGTCGCAGCCCGCGGCGCCCGTCACGCTGACGCCTGTCTCCGGCGCCGCGCCCGCGGACGACCTCTTCGGCGACTTCGGTGCGCCGCCGCCCGCCGCGCCCGCACCTGGCGCTGCTCCGGCTCCCAAGCCCGCCCGGGGCGAGCGCGCGCCAGGGTCGGAGCTGTTTGGCGACTTCGGGGCGATGCCTTCGCCGGCTCCCGCGTCCGCGCCGCCCGTGGACCCCTTCGCGGGCCTGGGGACGCCGGCTTCGGGAGGTGGTGGGGCCGGTGCGGAGGACCCGCTGCTCGACTTCCTGGGACCGCCGCCCTCCGCGCCGCAGGGGATGGAGTCCCAGCCTTCGCGTCCGGCGAAGCCCGCCGCCGCGAAGCCCGCGACCTCCGGCTGCCGCGTCTGCCAGAAGCCGCTGACGGATTCCTTCGACCAGGCGCTCGGCATCTGTGATGACTGCCGCCAGCCTGGTTCCGCTCAGGCGCCGGCCGCCGCGAGCCGTCCGGCCGCTCCGGCCGGGAACTCGGACTTCCTGCCGGCCATGGCGGACCTGGGTGGGGGCTCCGCATCGGTGGCGCAAGCCTCGGAGCCAGAGCCGGGTGCCGAGTCCCGTAGTGGAGCTCGCGTGCCCATCAGCACCGACATCATTCCGGACATGGGGCCGGAGCCTCGCAGTGGCATCCGGGCCTCCTCGCCGCAGCTGGGCGCGGAGCCTCGCAGCGGCTCGCGCTCCGCGCCGGTGCGCGTCACTGATGGGCGCTCCCGTGGGGGCAAGGGCGGACTGGTGGCGGGCCTCGTGGGGCTCGTCGTCGTGGGCGGAGGCGTGGGCGGTTACTTCCTGTACCAACAGCAGCAGGAGGCGTCGCGCCGCCAGGCCGGTCCTCCGCCCGCGGCCGCCATCCCGGACGCGGTGCAGGCGGTGCTGCCTCGCTGGAAGCTGAAGTACCTGGAGATTCCGGGCACCAGCGCGGAGCGGCTCGCGCAGGGGCAGCAGCAGCTCGCCCGTGACGAGCGCTTCGCATACGCGGAGGCGGAGGAGTCCTTCCAGCAGGCGCTGGTGTTGGACCCGACCAGCGATGCCGCCATCGCGGGCTACGTCCAGGCGCTGGCCCTGGGGCGCGGCGCGCGCATGGACGACGTGACGTTCCAGGAGGCCCGCGCGCTGCTGTCGGCGGCGGAGTCGCGGTCCGGCCGCACGGCGCCGTTGCTGCTGGCGCACGCGAACCTCCTGCTGGCCCGCTCCGGTCAGCCCGAGCAGGCGCGTCCGCTCGCGGAGGAGTTGCTCGCCCGCGCGGAACTGCCTGACGCGCAGAAGGCCGAAGCGCACCTGGTGCTGGGCCGCACGTGGCTGTCGTCGTCCCGCGAGCTGGCTCGCAGCCACTTCGACTCCGCGCAGAAGCTGTCGCCGGACATCAAGCGGCTGCACTACTACCGCGCGCTCGCGCATGTGTCGGGCGGTGAGTACTCCGCCGCGCTGGACACGCTGCGCAAGCGGCTGGAGACGAGCCCGAAGGACTGGGAGAGCCTGGCGCTCACCGCCCGCATCTACCAGGAGGTGGGTGAGCCCGCGGAGGCGCGCAAGTTGTACGAGGCCCGGGTGAAGGCGGAGCCCGGCGAGCTGCGCGCGTTGTTGCCGCTGGCGATGCTGCGCTACCAGGCGGAAGGCAACGCCGCGGGCGCGGTGCGGGACTTGCGCGCGCTGATGAAGAACCGGGCGCGCTACGACGAGCCCGAGGTGGCCGAGGTGCTGGTGCACCTGGCTGCGGCGGAGCGCACCGCGGGCAGTCAGGACGCGGCGGTGAAGTCGGCGGAAGAGGCCCTGCAGCTCGTGAAGGAATTGCCGGAGGCTCACCTCCAGCTCTTCCTGGTCGGCCTGAGCCGCCGCGATGCGGACAAGGCACGGACCCACCTGGCGGGCTTCCGTGGGCAGTTGGAGGACGGAGCGCTGGAGAAGGTGCTCGAAGGCCGGTTGCTGCTCCTGGAGAAGAAGCCGCTGGAGGCGCTGGAGGCATTCCAGGAAGCGGTGAAGCTGGACGCGCGGCGGCTGGACGCGCAGCTGTTGGCGGGCGTCGCCGCGGCGAGCGCGAAGCGCCGGGACGACGCCTTCCGCGCGCTGCACCAGGCGCTGCAGTCGGACCCGCTCCGACTGGAGCCGCGGCCCGCGACGTCCGCCTACTGGCTGCGCCCGCGTGAGACGGTGGAGGGCGTGGAGGGTGCCATCCTCGCGCTGTCCGAGGGACCGGAGGACCCGTCCCCACTGTTGTACGAGGGCCTGCTGCGCTTCCACCAGCACCAGTTCGACGCGGCCGAGCGTCACCTGCGCAGTGTCTTGGAGGTGGACGCGAACAACGCGGGGGCCCTGGCCTACCGCGCGCTCATCGCGCTGCAGCGAGGTGCCACCGCGGACGCCCGGCGCCTGGGCGAACGCTCCGCGGCGGCGGGGCGGCAGATGCCGGTGTCGCATCTGGCGCACGGCCTGGCGCTGGCGGAGGCCCGGCAGGTGGAGCCGGCCAAGCGCGCGCTGCGGGATGCGTTGGCCCTGGCGCCCACGCTGCTTTCGGCGCAGGCGCGGCTGGCGCAACTGGAGTCGGCCCGGGGCAAGGACGTGGCGCGAGACACCCTGGTGAAGGTGGTGGGGTTGGATCCGGCATACCTCCCCGCGAAGCGGATGCTCTACCTGTTGGAACGGTGAGGTGGATGTGAAGGTCCTGCTGCTCGGTTCCGGTGGCCGTGAGCACGCGCTCGCGTGGAAGCTGTCGCAGAGCCCCTTGTTGACCCAGCTCTTGTGTGGTCCGGGCAACCCGGGCACGGCGAAGCTGGGCACCAATGTGGCCCTGCGCGCGGACGTGCCCGAGGAAGTCGCCGCGTTCGCGAAGCGCGAGGCGGTGGACTTGGTGGTGGTGGGCCCGGAAGCGCCGCTGGTCGCGGGCGTCGCTGACGCGCTGGCCGACGCGGGCATCGCCTGCTTCGGGCCCGTGGCGGAGGGCGCGCGCATCGAAGGGTCCAAGGCCTTCGCGAAGGAAATCATGGCCGAGGCCGGCGTGCCCACCGCCGCCTTCCAGACCTTCACCGACGTGGCGGCGGCGGAAGCCTACGCGGTGGAGCAGGGCCGCATCGTCGTCAAGGCGGATGGCCTAGCGGCGGGCAAGGGCGTCATTGTCGCCCACGACGTGGAGGCCGCCCGCGCGGCGGTGCGCGCCGTGGGGGCCATGGGCGCGGCGGGCCAGACGATGGTCCTGGAGGAGCTGCTGGAGGGCGAAGAGGTGTCCGCGATGGCGCTGTGTGATGGCGAGCGCTACGCCATGCTGCCCTTGTCCCAGGACCACAAGCGCGTGGGCGAAGGCGACACGGGGCCCAACACCGGCGGCATGGGCGCGTACAGTCCGGCGCCTTTCCTGTCCGCCGCGCAGCTCGCTGAGGTGGGCGAGCGCGTGGTTGCCCCGACGCTGGCCGTGCTGCGCCGGCGCGGAATTCCCTTCCGGGGTGTGCTGTATGCGGGGCTGATGCTCACGCGCGGCGGCCCGAAGGTGCTGGAGTTCAACGCGCGCTTCGGCGACCCGGAGACGCAGGTGTTGATGATGCAGCTGGGGGAGGACCTGCTGCCGTTGCTGGACGCGTGTGCCCGGGGCACGCTCACGCCGCGGACGTTGGTGTCCTCGCCCGGTGCCTCGGTGGGCGTGGTGCTGGCGGCGCGGGGCTATCCGGACGCGCCGGAGAAGGGCCAGCGGATTGAAGGGCTGGACGCGGTGCCGCCCGACGCCACGGTGTTCCTGGCGGGCGTGGAGGCGCGCGACGGCGGCGTCGTGACGGCCGGAGGCCGGGTGCTGACGGTGTGCGCGCGGGGCGAGGACCTGGCGCAGGCACGTGAGCGGGCCTACGCGGCGGCGGCGGCCGTGCGCTTCGAGGGCATGCACTTCCGCCGGGACATCGGCGCGCGAGGGATGAAGGCCGCCCCGTGAACCGCCTTTCGCGCTACCTGCTCGGGGAGCTGCTGGTCCCGCTCGGCGTGTGGGTGGCGTTCATGTTCCTGCTGCTCTTCGTCATGCAGTTCCTGCGGGGCACCGACGTGCTGCTGGGCTCGTCGGTGACGCTGGTGGACATGGCGCGGCTGCTGGCGTACCTGGCGCCGCACTTCCTGATGATGGCGCTGCCCATCGCCTTCCTGCTGGCCATCCTCCTGGGGCTGGGGCGGCTGGGCGAGGACCGGGAACTGGTCGCGCTCCAGGCGCTGGGCATCGGGCCGGTGCGCCTGCTGGCCGCGCCGATGGGCATCGCGGTGGCGCTCAGCGTGCTGATGCTGGTCATCACCTCCACGGCGCAGCCCTGGGGCCTGGCGGGCTTGAAGGTGTTGGTGAGCGAGGTCATCCGGAAGAACGCCGTGGGCGACGTGAAGTCCGGCGTCTTCTACGAGGACCTCAGCAACTTGACGCTGTACGCGGAGCAGGTGTCCGCGGACGGGAAGTGGACCAACGTGCTTCTGCATGACGACCGGGAGGCGAATTCGCCGCTGCTGGTGCTGGCGCAGCGGGGGCAGGTGGGCACGTCCACCAGCGGCGAGGTGCTGCGCTTCGCGCTGGAGGCGGGGGAGGTGCACCGCTCCGAGGGCCGCGAGACGGAGGAGTACAGCATCATCCGGTTCGACCAGGCCGAAATCAGCGTGGGCGTGGGCGCCTCCATGGGCAAGCGCAGCCGCTTCTCTTTCTCCCGCGAGGAGCTGACGCCCGGCGAACTGCTGGAGGCGGCGCGCGAGGCGGAAGCGCAGGGCGAGGATGCGCGCATGTACCGGATGGCGTTGCACAGCCGGTTAGGGAACGCGCTGGCGCCCATCGCCTTCGCGCTGCTGGGCACGCCGCTGGCCATGGGCCGGCGCCAGTCGGGCCGGGCGTGGGGCTACCTGCTGACGCTGGGTGGCTACGTCCTCTACTACCTGCTGAGCCGCGTCTTCGAGCAGATGGGGCAGAAGGGCCAACTGCCCGTGGGCCTGGCGGGGCAGATGGCCAACCTGGTGTTCGTCGCGGTGGGGCTGGTGGCCCTGTACCGGGTGAGCCGCTCGGGGACGGTCAAGTGAGGGGAACGCTCTTCATCTACGTGCTGCGCACGTACCTGCGCTTCGCCCTGGGCATCCTCGGAGGCCTGGTGCTGGTGTTCGTGGTGGTGGACTTCGTGGACCGCGCGAAGCTGTACACGGGCCCGGGCTGGGTGTGGGACGTGGCGGAGCTCTACTTCTACAAGGCGATGATGTCGGTGCAGCAGCTGGGGCCGGCGGCGCTGCTGCTGGCCGCGGGCACCACGGTGTCCGCGCTGCGCAAGCAGGGCGAGGTGACAGCCATCCGGGCGCTGACCTTCGGCCCGTCCGCGCTGTACCTGCCCATCCTCGTGGCGTCCTTTGTTGCCTGCGTGGGCCTGGTGGCCTTCGACGAGCGGGTGGCGACGTACTCCGGCCGGCGCGTGGACGAAATCACCACCCAGCGCTTCAACAAGTGGGGCGACTGGCGCTTCTACTACACGCCGAAGCAGTGGTTCCGGCGTGGGGACAACATCTTCTTCCTCCGGGGCGGCAGCGCGCAGGAGGGCTTCCAGGACGTGTCCGTCTTCACGGTGACGGAGTCCTTCGACCTCCAGCGGCGCCTGGACGCCTCCGGCATGTTCCCGGTGGAGGGCATGCGCTGGCGCCTGACGGACGTGGTGGAGCGCACCTTCGACGGCGAGGGGAAGACGTCCGTACGGCAGCTCCCGGAGGCGGAGTACGAGCTGGGCGTGGCCGTCACCGCGTTCCGCATCCGGCCGGGGCGTCCGGAGCAGATGCGGGCGTCCGAGCTGCGCGAGCAGATTGTCGCGCGCCGCGACGTGGGCCTGGCGACGAAGCAGTTCGAGCTGGCCCTGCACAACCGCTTCGCCTACCCGATGGCGGCGTTCCCCGCGGCGCTGCTGGGGGTGGGGCTGGCCCTGCGCACCAACCGGCGGGGGCACCTCACGGCCGCCATCATCGAGGGCCTGCTGACGGCGGTGGCGATGTGGGGCCTGATGATGGTGTGCCGGACGCTGGTGCTCACGGAGCGGTTGTCTCCTGGCGTCGCCGCGTGGACGCCCACCGTGCTGCTGGGCCTCATCGCGGGCGCCGTGTGGTTGCAGCGTGAGGGCCGCTTGCACCTGCCGCGGCGCTCGCTGCTGGTGAGATAGCGTGTCCGCGCACATGGGAACCGCGTCCGAGCTTCCGCTGGACCTGCGCTGGCGCCGCGCCATCAACGCCGTGCTCGTGCTGTGGACCGTGGGCCTGGTGCTGGCGGAGGTCGTCCTCCAGGTGGCGACGGGCGCGGCGGTGCTGCTGGCGGCGATTCTGCTGGTGCGAGGGCGGCTCCGTCTGGCGCCGGACGTGCGCGCCTATGTCGGGGCCAGTGGGGTGCTGTGCCTGTGGCAGGCGGCGTCGCCCGCGGTGGCGCTGCTGACGGGCGCGGCGGAGTCGTGGCCGCGCGGCTCGCGGTATGGCCAGGTGCTGGACTCGGTGGCGGGCGCCGCGGCCGCGTGCATTGGCGCCGTGGGCGTGCCGTGGCTGCTGCTGGCGGGCGTCCTCGCGGGAGGGTGGCTGCTGGCCGCGCTGCTGGGCGTGTTCCAGAACCGGGTGCGCTGGTCCATGGAGCTGCCCTCCTTCCTCAAGCTCAACCTGGGGCGACTGCACGAGAACTTCGGCACCGAGGAGTCTCCGCGCTACGCGGCGGGCGGCTTCTTCTCCCACCGGCTTCGCTTCGCGCACGGCGCCATCGCGGCGCTCGGGCCCGCGCTGTCGGTGCTGGGCATCGCGGACCAGGCGCGGCGGCGCGTCCTGGCGGGCGCGGTGGTGATGGGGATGCTCATCTCCATCTACAACGCCTTCGCGCGAGCGGCGCTGGGCGCGGCGTTGCTCGTCAGCGTGGTGGCGTTGCTGCTGCTGGTCCAGGGCTCCGCGCGGAAGATGGGGTTGGCGCTCCTGTTCGCGCTGGTGGCCGTCGTCTCCATGAGCCCGGCCTGGCGCACGCGATTGGAGAAGGCGGTGGGCAACATCTACGGCGGAGAGCGCGAGCACGCCATGGCCGTGGGCTGGAGCCTGGTGCGTGAATACCCGCTGACGGGCGTGGGCTTCGGCAACCACAAGCCGGCGGCCCTGGCCACGCAGGACGAGACGGGCATCACCGACCTGCTGGCCACCGATTCGCACAACCTCTGGCTGACGGTGTGGGCGGAGACGGGCCTGGTGGGGCTGCTGCTGACGCTGGCGATGCACGCCTTGCTGGGGCGCGCGCTCATCCGGCGCTACCGCGAGGGCTCCATCGCGGCCACGGGCGCGCTGCTGTCCTGGGTGGGCTTCCACATCCTCGCGCTGGTGCACTACCTGCCGTTCCACTCCAGCGTGTACCTGTCCTTCTCGCTCATCTGGGGACTGGGGCTGTGCGAGGGCAGTGAGCGGCTGCGCGGCCGGGAGGCCCGTCAGGGGCTCCTGGAGGTGGAAGGCGCGCCCAGGCCCTCGCCCTAGCGGGGAGGCGTCCCGCGCGAGCCTCCGGGCGCCGGGGCCTCCAGCACGCGGCGGTAGACGGCCAGGGTGCGCCGGGCACAGTCGTCCCAGGTGAAGCGCGCCACGCGCTCCCGGCCCAGCTCCACCAGCTCCCGGCGCAGCACGTCGTCGCGGAGCACGCGCAGCGTCGCTTCACGCCACGCCGCCGCGTCGTCCGGGGAGAGTCTCAACGCCGCGTTGCCCACGACCTCCGGCAGGGCGGTCGCATCCGACGCCAGCACCGGGCAGCCAGCGCCCATGGCCTCCAGGGCCGGCAGCCCGAAGCCTTCGTAGCGCGAGGGCAGCAGCAGCGCCGACGCCGCGCCGTAGAACAGCGGCATCTGGTCCTCGGGCAGCTCCTCCAAATCGAACACGTTTTCGTGAAGCCCCAGCTCGTGCGCCACCGCGCCCTTGCCCGCCAGCAGGACCACGGGCACCGGCAACTCCCCGGCGAAATCCTTCAGCAGGGCAAGGTTCTTGAAGCGCTTGGCGTTGCCCACGGCCGCCACGTAGCGCGCTGGCAGTTCGTACCGTTCGCGGAACGCGGCGGCCTCGGCCTGGGTCGGCGGCTGGAAGCGGGCATCCACCCCGTTGTGAATCACCTGGAGGCGGTAGGGCGACAGCTTGAGGTGCTTCGCGAGCTCGTCGCGCGAGAACTCGGACACCGTCACCAGCGCGGTGGCCCGCTTCGCGCGAGGGCCCACCACCACGCGGTAGTAGATGGACTGGGCCGGCGTGTACTGGTCCGCCAGCGCCAGGTGGTTGGCGTCATGGAGCGTGGCCACCAGCCGCCCATTCCAGAAGAGGGGCAGCGAGAAGGACGTGGCGTGGAACGCATCCGGCGCCAGCTTCACCAGGTCCGCCGCCAGCGCCGGCTGCTCGAGGGGCGAAAGAAACCCGGCCAGCGCGCGGTGCAGCGGCATGCGCGGCGTCAGCTCACCCAGGTCGGGCGCGAGCCCTTCGGGGGGCACCAACGCGGAGAAGCGCAGGTCGGGCGCGAGCACGGGCATCCGCCGCGCCAGCTCCAGGGCGTAACGGGCAATCCCATGCAGCCGGCCGCGCACCATGCGCAGGTCGAGGAGGACGTGAGCCACGGCCTCCGCGTACCACACGCGCGGCCTCCATGGGGGGCGGGCGGGCACGCGGGGCCCCATCGACGCTTGCCGCGCCGCGCGCGCCCGGTGCTAGAAGCCGTGCCGTGAAGGTTGCCCTGGTCCACGATTGGCTCGTCACCCACCGAGGTGGTGAGCGCGTCCTTGATGCCCTCTGCGAAGTCCTGCCAGACGCGGACATCTACACGCTCATCCACAAGCCGGGCTCCCAGTCGCCGGCCATCGAATCCCGCCGCATCTTCACGTCCTTCCTTCAGCACATCCCCGGCATCCACGCGCGCTACCGGCACTTCCTGCCGTTGATGCCGAAGGCCATCGAGTCCCTCCAGCTCCAGGGGAAGTACGACCTGGTCCTCTCCTCCAGTCACTGCGTGGCCAAGGGCCTGCGCACGCCGCGGGGCACGCCGCACCTGAGCTACGTGCACGCGCCCATGCGGTACATGTGGGACTTGTTCGACGACTACTTCGGCCCCGGACGCACGGGCCTCCCGGTGCGCGCGGCGGCCCATGCCATCCGGCCCTGGCTGCGCCGGTGGGATCGCCGGACGGCGGCGGGGGTCGATCGTTTCATCGCCAACAGTCGACACATCGCCACCAAGGTGCAGCGCTTCTGGGGCCGCGAGGCGTCGGTCATCCACCCGCCAGTCTCCCTGGAGCGCTTCGCCCAGGTCCCTCTAGAGGGCGGAGGCCAGGGCGGCTACTTCCTCTGGCTGGGGGCCTTCGCGCCGTACAAGCGATTGGACGTGGCGTTGGAGGCGTTCCGAAACCTGGATGCACAGCTCTGGGTGGTGGGAACGGGCCAGGAGGCCGCTCGCCTGGGCGCCGGAAGCCTGCCTGAAAATATCCGCTTCCTTGGCAATGTCTTGGATGCGTCACTTCCGGCGCTGTACCGAGACGCTCGCGCGCTCATCTTCACGCCCGAGGAGGACTTCGGCATCACCCCGCTGGAATCCCAGGCGGCGGGCCGGCCCGTCATCGCCTACGGGAAGGGCGGCGCGCTCGAGACGGTGACGGCGCAGACAGGAATGTTCTTCTCAGAACAGACGCCGGAATCGCTCGCCGCCGCCGTGCGCCGGTTCGACGAATGGGAAGCGGGCTTTCGGCCTGAAGCCGCTCGCGCGCAGGCCGAGCGCTTTGGTCGCGCACATTTCCAGAGTGCCATTCTTCGAGAGATTCACTCGGTGCTGGGGGATGTGTTGCCAGATTCCCCAGGCCCCGCAGCGGGACTGTGACTTCGCTGTCGCTCCTGTCTTGGTCTTTTGTGGGCAACAGGTGGACACCGCCCCTGGCTGTGGGGGCGGGGCCGCCGCAACCCATTGTTTTCACGAATTTTTTCGTGCTAGCAAGCGCGGCTATCAAACGGTGATGGGCAAAACGCGCGTCCGGATGAAGAGGGCGCGAGTCTTGCACCGGGGTGGCCACCCGTTGATTACGCCACAGGAGTACTGCGGTGTTCAGTCGTCTCCAGCGTTTCTACACGTCGATCAAAGTCGTCGCCGACATGGTGATGCTCGCGCTGGCATTCGTCCTCGCGTACGCCACGCGCTTCTCCGGCATCGTGCCCGTCACGGAGGGGATACCTCCCTGGACGGACTCGTTCTTTTCGCTGCTGATGGTGCTCGTCATCTTCCCGGTGACGTTCCACCAATCACGCCTGTACGGCACCAACCGTTCCCGGACGAATACGGGCGAGGTGTTCGAGGTATTCAAGTCCACCATCACCGCGGCGCTCATCCTGGTGGCGGTGACGTACTTCGTGCGCGAGCGCTACTCGCGCCTCACGCTGGTCATCTTCATCGTCTATGCGTTCGCGCTGGTGACCTGCAGCCGGCTGGTGACTCGCTATCTGGTGAGTGAAATCCGGCGCCGGGGTCATAACCTCAAGTCCATCCTCGTCATCGGCGCGGGGGACCTGGGGCAGCGGGTCATCGAGACGGTGGAGCACCACCGCGAGCTGGGCTTCCGGGTGATGGGCGTGCTGACGCTGCACCCGGAGAAGGTGGGCCAGTACGTGAATGACGTGCGCGTCATCGGGCTCGTGGACCAGGTGAACGAGGTGCTGGATTCGCACCCGGTGGACCAGGTCATCCTCGCGCTGCCGCTGGAGGGCCACGCCCACGTCAAGGCGCTGATGGACAAGCTGGCCCTGCGCACCGTGGACGTGCGCGTGGTGCCGGACCTGTACCAGTACATCACCCTCTATGGTGGCCTGGAGGAGTTCGGCGGGTTGCCCATCATCCGTCTCCAGGGCGACCCGATGGAGGGCTGGAGCCGGGTGGCCAAGCGGGCCTTCGACATCCTCTTCTCGTTGCTGGCCATCCTCATCACCGCGCCGCTCATGGCGGCCACCGCGCTGGCGGTGCGGCTCACCAGCCGAGGGCCCATGCTGTACCGCCAGGAGCGCATGGGCATGGATGGGCGCACCTTCCCCATCCTCAAGTTCCGCACCATGCGCATCGACGCCGAGCACAGCGGCGCGATGATGGCCTGCCCGGACGACCCGCGGCGCACGGTGATTGGCACGTTCCTGCGGAAGTACTCGCTGGACGAACTCCCTCAGTTTTTCAACGTCCTGCGCGGCGACATGAGCCTGGTGGGTCCGCGCCCGGAGCGCCCCGTCTTCATCGAGGAGTTCAAGCGGCAGATTCCGCGCTACCACCTGCGGCACAAGGTGAAGGCGGGCATCACCGGCTGGGCGCAAATCAACGGCCTGCGCGGCCAGACGTGCATCGAGAAGCGCATCGAGTACGACCTGTACTACATCGAGAACTGGTCGCTGCTGATGGACCTGAAGATTCTCGTGCGCACGGCGCTGGGCGGCTTCCTGTCGAAGAACGCCTACTGACGCCGCGAGCCCGGGCGGTGGCGCTTGCCACGGCCCGGGCCGGGGGTTCAACGCCGCTGCGGGGTGACTACTGGATGTTCCACACCACGGTGCCGGTGCAGTTCCCGCTGGAGTAGCAGCCCGCGCGAATCTGCAGGGTGGTGGCCGTGGGCGAGGTGTACGTCAGGCTGGAGCCGGTGCCGCCGCACGAGTCGTCGTTGACCGCCGCCTGCGTGGTTCCGTTGAAGAGGCGCAGGTAGGTGTCACCCGTGAAGGTCGCGCCCGTCACGCCGCAGGTGGCCACGGTGATGCTCTTGCCCGCGGCGATGGCGACGTCGCGGTTGGTGGTGTTCTGCTGCGCGCTGTTGGTATTGCTGCCGCTGAAGTTGAAGCTCCCGCTGGTGGGGCTGCCGGAGCCGCCGGTGATTTCCCAGACGACGCGGCCGGTGCAGCTCCCGCTGGAGTAGCAGCCGGCGAGGACCTCGTGGTTGCCGGCGGTGGCGGCGGTGAAGGTGATGCTGGAGCCACGGCCGCCGCAGGAGTCGTCGTTGGTGGCCACCTCGGTGCCCGCGGGGTTGCGCAGGCGCAGCCACGTGTCACCGGTGAACTGCGTCCCCGTGAGGCCACACGTCGCGACGGTGAGCGTCTGGCCCGCCGTCAGCGCGATGGTGTGATTGGTGGTGTTCTGCTGCGCGCTATTGGTGTTGCTGGCGCTGTAGTCGAACGAGTTCTCCGGCGGGGGCGGCGGCGGCGGAGGAGGCGGCGGCGGCTCACCGTTGCCACCGGGGTTGGGGCAGTCGGCGGCGGGCAGCGCGCACTGGGGCAGGCTGGTTCCCAGGTGACTGATGACCGCTTCGATGGGCACGCCGCGGTTGGGGCAGTTGGCGCAGTGGTGCAGGGCCACCACCAGGTTGTCCGAATGGCCGATGACGGGCGAGCCGGAGGAGCCGCCCTGCGTGTCCGCGTAGTAGCCGATGTCGTTGGGGCCACCGGACTGGCAGGAGGCCTCGTTGCGGCTGTAGATCTCCGCGAAGCCGGACTCGTCCCGGGCATCCGTGGAGCGCACGGCGATCTTCTTGCCGTGGCCAGCCGGGTGCTGTGGCAGGTAGATGCGCTCGTTCACCACGGCGCCGGAAGAGCGCAGCTGGAGGTAGCCGTAGGTGTTCACCGGGTTCTGGGACAACTGGATGAGCGCGTAGTCACGCGGCGCGTCCACCTTCACCAGCGTGCCGCCCGGGATGACGTTGCCCGGGCAACCGAACCAGCTCGCGCAACTCGTCGAACAGCTCGCGCCTTCCGCCATGAACTCGTATTGGGTGTTCTGCGCTTCGCTCGCCGTACCGACGCAGTGCTGGTTGGTCATCAGGTGGCCCTGGCTGCCCACGAGCCAGCCCGTGCACGCACCGGAGCCGTTGATGAGCAGGCGCGCCACTGGACGAGCGCGGCCGTAGAGGGTGGGGTCGCTGGAGGCGTAGCAGGGCGCCCACTGCGTGTCGTCCGGGCCGCACAGCGCCTTGTCATTCGACAGGCCCATCTCCTCGTTGGTGTAGCCCCGGGCGTACCGGTCGATGGAGTAGCCGTGCTTGTTGAGGATGCCGCGGCGGTTGACGCTGTCGCGGCTGTGCAGCTCGATGATGGCCGTCTCACCGGCGATGTGGATGGCCCAGAAGCCACTGCGCGCACCCGGGTGCGAGTTGTCGTAGCGCCACGACCGGGAGTTGTCCGGCGAGCGCACCACGACGAAGTCGCCATCCTCCAGGTCGAGCCGCTCGAAGTGGGGCGCGATGTACGCCGCGCCAGCGTGGGTGATGACGTCCGTGTGGATGGGGCCGTCGGAGGCGCGAATCTGCGTGGTGGCGTAGGGGTGGGTCGTCTCGAAGCGACGGAAGACGTCCTCGCCCACCTTCGTGAGCCGCTGCGACGAAGAGGAAACTTCTTCCTGCTGGCAGACCTCATCGGAGGCCAGCGCCGCCGGCGCCCCCGTGGCCAGCGCGGTGACAAGACATGCGAGTGGGATGCGTTTCATCGACTCTCCTGGGAGTGAAGCTCTTGCGGGTTTGACCGCACTCGCAGTTATAGCCTGAAGAAATGACAATTCTGTGTGATTGCCACGGGTTCCGTGGCTGGGTGGTGTGATTGGAGATTTTCCATTTCACGGTGAGTGGTGGTTGCCCGTTGCGGCGTGGGGATTGGGCCAGGGCCTTGGTTTCACTCGGAGCAGGTGCCTGTGGCGCCGGTCGTACGGCCTGGCTGGCATGCAGCGGCCACGCAGCGGGAGGGGCGTCTCAGCCGCTGTGAAGGCGTCTAGAATCGGCCGGACATGGCCGAAATGCTCGGAGCGATCCTGGTCCGCAAGGGCCTCATCACGCAGGCGCAGCTCGACGAAGCCCTCCGGGCCCAGCTCATCTACGGCGGAAGGTTGGGCTCCAACCTTGTCGAGCTGGACATCCTCGACATCGACACCCTGGCCATGGTGCTGGGGGAGATGTGCCGCTACCCGGTGGCGCAGGAAGCGGACTTCGAGGCGGCGCCGGACGCGGTGCTGCAACTGCTCCCCGCGGCGATGGCGGAGAAGCACCAAGCCTTCCCGCTGGCGCAGGAAGGCCGGCGGCTCAAGGTGGCCATGGCCAGCCCGTTGGAAATCGAGCACGCGGATGCGCTGGGGTTCATCACCGGTCTGCGCATCGTTCCGTACGTCACGCCGGAGCTGCGGCTGTTCCAGTTCCAGGAGCTTCGCTACGGCATCAAGCGCGAGACGCGTTTCATCCAGATGACCTCGACGAAGCGTCCGAAGCGGACCGCGGCCGTGGCGCTGCCCGTGGACCTCCCTTCGATGCCCGCCGCGCTGAGCATGACGCCTCCGCCTCCCGCGCCCGTGCGAGCGGAGCCCGAGGCGGAAGGAATGTTCGGTGGGCTCGCGCCCGGGCAGTACTTGAGCGGCGATGACCCGGACACGGAGACCGAGGATTCCAGCTCGGTCGGGTGGGCGCCGGCCGTGTCGGGGAGCTCGCATCCGTTGGACCATCTGCCGCCGCCCGAGCCTCCGGTGGCGATGATTGATTTCGGGGAGGACGGCGGGATGCGGGGGGGGACGCCCGAGGTGCCCGTGCCTCCGACGCTGACGCCAGTGGGTGGGGGCGCGCGGCCTGCCTCGCCGCCGCGACTCACGCCGACGGAGACGCCGCGTGCCGTCGCGCCGCCTCCGTTCGCGTTGGCGCCGGAGCCCGCGGAGGAGATTGACCTCCTGGAGGAAGGGGAGGTGCTGGAGGAGGGCGAGGTCGTCGAGGACGTGGCGGCCGTGCCCGAGGACTTCGACGATGGTGTTCCCGCGCCAGGAGTTGCTGTGGCCTCGGCCATGCCGATGGCGCCGCAGGGGGCCGGTGGAGGGACGCAGCCGCCTGGATTGGCGTCGCGGCAGGGGGTGGCGAGTCGGCCTCCGGTTCCGCCGGTGAGCGCCGCTTCTTCGGAGCCCGGGGGGCCGGCTCGGAGGGCTTTGGGGGTGGGCGAGGGAATGGGGGCTCCTCCTGGGATGCTCTCGCGGCCATCGGCGCATCCGGGAGCTCCGGTGCCTCCGGGGATGATGGGGGCTCGGCCTCCGTCGTCTCCTGGGCTTCAGGCGGTGGCGGGACCTCCGGGCATGGTGGGCGCGCCGCCTGGGCCGGGTGCGTCGATGCCGCCGGGGGGGGCCGGGGCTCGGCCGCCCTCAGCGACGGGACTGCCTGCGGTGCATGGAGCGCCGGGCGTGGGGACTGCTGGTCCGCAGGTTCCTCCGGGGATGCTGGGCGCATCGCCGTCGTCCGCGCCCGGAGGGATGGCTGTTCCACCAGGGATGATGGCTGCACGGCCTCCGTCCGCGACGGGACTGCCCGCGATTCCTGGGCCACACGGTCCGGTGCCGCCAGGCATGGCGGGCGCACGGCCTCCGTCCATGACGGGTGTACCGGCAGTGCCGGGGCCTCATGGGCCGGTGCCACCAGGGCTGATGGGAGCACCGCCTTCGGCGGCGGGTGCTCCGGTGCCACCAGGGCTGATGGGAGCACCGCCTCCGGCGGCGGGTGCTCCGGTGCCACCAGGGCTGATGGGAGCACCGCCTCCGGCGGCGGGTGCTCCGGTGCCTTCGGGGATCATGGGCGCAAATCCTCCTGCGAAGGTTGGAGCGGGTGCTCCGGGGCTGATGGGCGGGCAGGCTCCTGCGACGGCTGGGGCGGGTGCTCCGGAGCCTCCGGGAATGACGGGGCATCGGCCTCCGTCCGCGACGGGGCTGCCTGCGGTGTCGGGACCTCCTGGCATGGCGGGTGGTGCGTCCGGACCTGCTGTGCCAGTTCCTCCCGGGATGATGGGACATCGCCCGCCGTCCGCGACGGGCCTGCCCGCGGTGCCGGGGCCTCATGGGCCGGTGCCGCCGGGAATGATGGGAGCACGGCCTCCTCCCGCGCCCGGCCTCTCCTCCGCGCCCGGGCCACACGGGCCGGTCCCTCCCGGGATGATGGGACATCGTCCGCCGTCCGCGACGGGCCTGCCCGCGGTGCCGGGGCCTCATGGGCCGGTGCCGCCGGGAATGGTGGGAGCACGCCCCCCGTCGTCGTCGGGCCTGCCTGCGATGCCCGGGCCTCATGGGGGGCCGGTGCCATCGGGAATGATGGGAGCACGGCCTCCGCCCGCGCCCGGATTGCCAGGGTCGCCTGGGCCGGTGCCTGCGGGGATGATGGGAGCACGGCCGCCACCTGCGCCTGGCCTGCCAGTGCCTCACGGGCCGGTCCCTCCCGGGATGATGGGAGCGCGCCCGCCGTCGTCGCCGGGCCTGCCTGCGGTGCAGGGGGCTCGTGGGGCGATGCCGCCGGGAATGACGGGCGCACCGCCTCCGTCCGTGCACAGGGGGCCCCAGGCTCCTGGGCCTCACGGGACGATGCCACCGGGAATGACGGGAGCACCGCCTGCGACTGCGCACGGGGTGCCCCATGCTCCCGCGCCTCACGGGGTGATGCCACCGGGAATGAAGGGCGCACCGCCTGCGACTGCGCACGGGGTGCCCCATGCCCCCGCGCCTCACGGGACGATGCCACCGGGAATGAAGGGCGCACCGCCTCCGTCCGTGCATGGGGCGCCCCATGCCCCCGTGCCTCACGGGGTGATGCCACCGGGAATGACGGGCACGCCGCCTCCATCTGCGCACGGGCTGCCCAAGGCTCCCCTGGCTCACGGTGCATTGCCTCCGGAGATGACTGCCGGGGCTCGGGCTGTCGCCGGGCCGGGGATGCCCCGTCCTCACTCGCCTCACGGACAGACGCCTCCGGGCACATTGCCCGTACCTCCGGCCGCCGGTAGCCCACCTGTGGCCCCCCTGCAGGGCGCACTCATGCAGGGCATGGAGCAGGGCCCGTTGAGTGGACCGCCCGCGCAGGTGTCCCCGACGCCGCCTTCGGGCGTGGTCGCTGCGCATCCAGCGGGCATTCCGTCGCAGCCCCCCATGGGGATGACGCCTCCAGGCGCAATGCCGCCTCCTGCGTCACTGGGGGATGCACGACCCGTGGAAGCGAACATGCCAGTCCCTGGCAATGCCGCTGCGGAAGCTCCTCGGACCGACGAGCCAGCCGAGACTTCTCCAGGGGAAGCGCACGCTGCCCCCTCCTCGGCCGCCGCGGATGGAACGGAACGTCCGTTCCACCTCGAGCAATCCCTGGGGGCTTCGGTGCCGAGCGGTGTTTCCTCGGCGCCGGACTTCGACTCAAGCCGGATGCCGGTTCCTCCCGGAATGTCGCCCGCGGTTCATCGCGGGCAGGGCGTCTCGCCTGCTCCCTTCGCGTCTGAAGGGCGAGAGTCCCCCCACGAGAGCGGCGCGGTGCCTCAACTGGTTGGCATCCCTGTTGAGGTGTCGGCTCAAGAGCACGTGCCGTCTGCCGTCGACGCGAGTGGGGCTCCTGCGCAGGCGTTGCCCACGGACTCTGACGTGGTGTTGGACGTGGATGCCGTTGCCGTCACGGCTTCCGACGTGGTGTCGGCGCCCCCTGTCGCGACCGAAGGTGCGTCGTCGGTGGACGTGGAGGTGGCTCCCGAGACGCCAGACCGCACGGATGTCACGGTCGTGGTTGAGCCGGTCATTGCCACGGACGCTGCAGTTGGGCCGCAGGAAGTCGACGAAGCCGCCATGGTGACGGCAGAGGGCGCCGGTGCGGCATCGGGTGGCGTCGCAAGCGAAGCCGTTGGCGTGACGGCAGCGGACGTCAGTGTGGAATCGGGTGGCGTCACAACCGAAGCCGCCGCGGTTTCGTCGGACACAGCAGTTGCTACGGACGCGGTCCTTGATGCCACTGCAGTCGGTGCCGTTGACTCAGCTGTGCTGGAAGCCGCAGATGGATCAGGTGCTCGGGCCGAGGAACCGTCGGCCAGCCCCATTCACGACGAACCGAAAGCAACTGTTGCGGCATCGGTAGCAGGTGCGGCTACCGCTGAGTCTGAAGCAGCCAGCGTTGCGAGTCCGGACATTGAGGCTGTAGCCGCATCCGCTGTGTTGGACGCGGCCAATGCTGCCACCTCAGGCGTCGATGACTCGGCGGTGGGTGCGGCTTCCTCCGCGCAGGATGTTGCTGGTGATGCGAATGCGGTCTTGGCCGTATCGGCGGCCGGTGCCGTTTCGGCACAGCCGGACGACTCCGTTGGGCCAGGTGCGAACGTTGATGCATCGGCCGCAAGCTTCGTTACTGCCCAGCCGAATGACTCCGACGTGGAAGGCACGGCGGTTCATTTGCCGGGCGTTGACGCACGTCCGGCCGCAGAAGCGGCGTCGACCGCCGAACTGGCGGATGCATCAACTCCAGGGCCGGAGGCTGGGACCTCACAGCACTCGGACGCTTCTCCTGTTGAGTCGCCGAACGCCGAGGCTGTGAGCACGGTGGTCTCGGCGTCCTCCGACGATGTCGCTGCGCCTGAGCTCATCGGTGGCGTCCCGCAGGGTGACAGCCTCACGGATGCACGCTCCAACGAAGTTGCGCTGACGGTTTCGGAGCGAGTGGCAACGCCGGATGGCACGGCGGCCACTGCCACCGTGGAAATCGGTGCTGTGCCTTCCTCCGTTGAATCGCCAAGTGGCGAGCGAATCGTCAGCGATCCAGAAGTGGCACAAGCCCTGGCTGCGAGCGCCTACGAAGCGGCGCTTCCGTCGCCGGCCTCCAGCGCGGCTCCTCAGGTCGCGGAGGTGCCGGCGCAAGCAGGACAACCAGCGCCCGTGGACAGTGTTTCGCACACGCAGTCTTCCGACACGTCTCAGTCCGTCACCGACCACGTGTCCGCGGATTCGATTCCCGAACCGGAAGGGACTGAGCAACCTCCCAGTTTGGAAGCGCTGCCGGAGGCCTCGCAGGCCCACTCCGGTCCAGCCCTCGCGGGAGAACCCGCGGAGGCCGTGTCGTTGCTGGCTTCCACGACTCCAGCCGAAGCACAGCGTCCAGCCGAGCCCATCATCGTGGCCGATGCCGTTGGCCATTCCACGGCTCAATCCGCTGCAACCGAAACGCTGGCGGGCACGGAGCCTTCCGAAACCGCACCGGCGAACTCGGAACTCACGAGCGATTCATCCTCACCGGCCACGCAGGGTCCAGTCGCGGTCAGCCTGTCTGCGGAGACGACTCTGACTGCCACCGTAGACGCCCCAACCGCCGTAACACCGCGCGATGCGCCTGACGGCTTCTCGGAGGCGGCTGCGGCAACCACAGAAACCGAGCCAACTCCGTCCATCGAGTCCGCTCCCGCCGCCATGCCATCCACGGGCGAACGGGCCGCGCTGCCCTTCGGCGAGGTGACGCAGCCATTCGGCCTCAAGTTGGACCTGGCGGCCATCGCCAGCGAGTCCGATCCGACGGCGGAGGATGCTTCAACAGGCAAGCACGCGGATACGCCAACGCAGGACACCCCGGCGCCGCGCAAGGCACGCGGCTTCGTCGTCGCGGAGCATGGCGAACTGCTCACCACCCCTGTTGCCCCCGCGGCCAGCCTCGACGCCACGGAGCCCGCCGTGCATGGCGGCACTCCCGCGCCCTTCGTCGAGACACCCGAATTCACGACTCCACCCGTCGCCCCCACGCCCCGGGCGCCCATTGAACTGGATGACCTGTCCGGCGCATCCGACGAGCCGATGCAGCTCGCCTCGACGTGGGAGTTCGTGGGCTGGCAGGGCGGCGATGACGCGGGCCCCATCGGCCACGTCCCGGAGACGACCTGGGCGGACCGCGGTGTTGACCTCGACGGCCCGGCCATATCGCCCGCGGCGACCGAAGTGCCTCTGGCCTCGGCGTGGGACTTCATCCAGCAGCCATGGCAGCCCACTGCGGCGGAGCCTTCGGAAGTCATCACCACGCTCCTGTCCGCGGCGGCCAGCACGGCCACGGAAGTGCCCGTGGGTGGCCCTTCAGTGACGGCGGAGCACGTGTTGTCGGCGCTCGACGTGGTGAGCACCCAGGGCACGCTCGGCAGGGTGGTGCTGGCGTACTGCGCGGGCCGCTTCCAGCGCGCCTTCCTCTTGGGCGAAAGCCTCGGCCTCGCGCGGGTGGGGCATGCATGGGGACCGGGCAGCGAAAGCGCGGCGGTCGCCGGACTCAAGGTCGACCTTGAAGCGCCGTCCCTGCTGCACACCGCGATGACGTCCATGGGTGCCAGCGTCTTCGACGCACCGGCCTGTCCCCAGGACGAAGCCATCTTCGCCGCGCTCGGAGGCGAGGGCGCCTCGCACCTGGCCGTCATCGCCATCCGGAGCCGGGGCCAGGCAGTGGCGTTCATCGTCGCGGACCATGGCGCGGAGCCCATCGCCGCGCCCGCGCTCGATGAACTCACGCTCATCGCGCAGAGGGCCTCCGAGGTCTTCTCCCGTCTCCCCACCCGGAGCGCCTGAGCGCGAGCCGGAGGAGGGGAGACGCGAAAAGGGCTCCGGAGCCAGGTGCTCCGGAGCCCTCTTCACTTCAAGAACGGCGCGTCGCGCTCAGCTGCAGCCGCTGGTCGCGCCGCAGTTGCCGCATTTGTAGCAGGCACCGCTGCGCACCATGATGGCGCCGCAGGTGTGGCACGGCGGAGCATCCGCCTGATTCAGCCAGGTGGACCGCTTCGAGGAGTTGGAGTCGGACCGCTGCACCGAAGCCGTCTGCGCGGGCAGGGCTTCCCGCTTCGGCTGCACGTCCACCCGGTCCAGCACCGCGTCCTCTTCCTCGCTCGGCAGGAACTTCAGCTCCAGCCAGCGGAAGATGTAGTCGGTGATGGACTTGGCGATGGGGATGTCCGGGTTGCCGGTGAAGCCGCTGGGCTCGAAGCGGGTGTGGCTGAGCTTGTCGACCAGCACCTTCAACGGCACGCCGTACTGGAGCGCCAGCGACACGCTGGTGGCGAAGCTGTCCATCAGCCCGCTCACCACCGAGCCTTCCTTCGCCATGACGATGAACAGCTCGCCCGGCAGGCCGTCCTCGTACATGCCCACCGTCAAGTAGCCCTCGTGGCCGCCGATGGAGAACTTGTGCGTGATGGAGCGGCGCTCGTCCGGCAGGCGCCGGCGGACCGCGCGGGGCTCCGGCTGGAGGGCGGGGGCGGGCTCGGGGGCCACGGTGGATTTGGCGGCGCGCGTGTCCTTCACCGTCTCCTTCGACGTGTTCAGCGGCTGTGTCCGCTTGCACCCGTCGCGGTACACGGCGATGGCCTTGAGGCCGCGCTTCCACGCCTCCAGGTACGCCTTCTCGATGTCCTCCACCGTCGCGTCGGACGGCATGTTCACCGTCTTGGAGATGGCGCCGGAGAGGAACGGCTGGCAGGCCTCCATCATCTGGATGTGGCCCATCCAGTGGATGCTGCGCTCGCCCTGGGCCGGCTTGAAGGCGCAGTCGAACACCGGCAGGTGCTCGGGCTTCAGGTGCGGCGCGCCCTCGATGGTGTCCTGCTTGTCCAGGTAGCTGATGATGTCCTGGGACTGCGTCTGCGGGTAACCCAGCTTCTCCAGCGCCAGCGGCACCGTCTGGTTGACGATCTTCAGCATGCCGCCGCCCACCAGCTTCTTGTACTTGATGAGCGCGATGTCCGGCTCGATGCCGGTGGTGTCGCAGTCCATCATGAAGCCAATGGTCCCCGTGGGGGCCAGCACCGTCACCTGGCTGTTGCGGAAGCCGTGCTCCTCACCCAGCGCGAGCGCGCGGTCCCACGCGTCCTTCTGCGCGGCGAACAGGCCCTGGCTCACACCCTCCGGCGCGATGTGGTACGCGGCCTTGCGGTGCTTGCGGATGACGCCCAGCATCGGCTCCGCGTTCTTCGCGTAGCCAGCGAAGGGGCCCTGCTTCTCCGCCAGGCGGGCGCTCATCGCGTAGGCCTCGCCGCACATCAGCGAGGTAATCGCGCCGGCGTAGTTGCGGCCCGCGGGCGAGTCATACGGCAGGCCCGACGCCATCAACAGCGCGCCCAGGTTGGCGTAGCCCAGGCCCAGCGGCCGGTAGTCGTGGCTGTTCTTCTCGATGCGCTCGGTGGGGTAGCGGGAGTTGCCGACGATGATCTCCTGCGCCATCAGCAGGATGTCGACCGCGTGGCGGAACGCCGTCACGTCGAAGTCGCCGTCGATGGTGCGGAAGTGCATCAGGTTCAGGGACGCCAGGTTGCAGGCGGAGTCGTCCAGGAACATGTACTCCGAGCACGGATTGGACGCGTTGATGCGCGCCGTCGTCGAACACGTGTGCCAGCTGTTCACCGTGGTGTCGAACTGCATGCCCGGGTCGCCGCACAGGTGCGCGGCCTCGGAAATCTCCCGGAACAGCTCGCGCGCCTGGTAGGTGTCCAGCGGCTGGCCGTCGCGCACCGACCGCGTCGTCCAGGTGGCGTCATCCACCACCGCCTTCATGAACGCGTCGGTGACGCGCACCGAGTTGTTCGAGTTCTGGAAGAACACCGACGAGTACGCCTCGCCGTTGAAGGACGGGTCGTAGCCGGCCTCGATGAGCGCCCAGGCCTTCTTCTCCTCGGTCGACTTGCAGCGGATGAACTCGAGGATGTCCGGATGCTCGGCGTTGAGGATCACCATCTTCGCCGCGCGGCGCGTCTTGCCGCCGCTCTTGATGACACCGGCGAAGGCGTCGAAGCCGCGCATGAAGGACACCGGGCCGGACGCGGTGCCGCCGCCCGCCAGCAGCTCCTTGCTGCCGCGGATGGTGGACAGGTTGCTGCCCGTGCCGCTGCCGTACTTGAAGAGCATGCCCTCCGTGCGCGCCAGCGTGAGGATGGAGTCCATGTTGTCCTCCACGCTGTTGATGAAACACGCGGAGCACTGGGGCTGCGCCTCGACGCCGACGTTGAACCACACGGGCGAGTTGAAGGACGCCTTCTGGCGCAGCAGCAGGTGCGTCAGCTCCGCGTGGAAGGCCTCGCGGTCCGCGTCCCGCGTGAAGTAGCCACCCTCCACACCCCAGCGGGTGAGGGTGTCCACCACACGCGCCACCAGCTTGCGCACGCTCGTTTCACGCTCCGGCGTGCCCGGCGTGCCGCGGAAGTACTTCGACGCCACGACGTTCGTCGCCAGCATCGACCAGGACTTCGGAACCTCGATGTTCTTCTGCTCGAAGACGGCCTTGCCATCCTCGCCGGTGATGCTGGCGCTGCGGTATTCCCACGCCAGCTCATCCGCGGGATCCACGCCCGGTGTCGTGAAGAAGCGCTCCACCGTCAAGCCCGTCGCCGCCACGCGCGCCTTGCGCCCGCCGCGCCGCTCCTTCCCGTTCACCGTGGACTTCGAGCTCAGCTCTTTATCCATGTCGCCACCCTCCGCGAGTTCACTGTGAGTTCTGATGCAAAATTTGCAAAACGCTAACGTCGCGAGATCCCGATGGTTCCGATGGATCAGCCCGACGCGAAACGCGGGTGACCTCGGAGCGGATTCGCGACGACGAAGCAGGGGCGCGCCCGGCCCCTCGGCTGTTCTTGGGAGATGCCCGCCTGACTGCCGGACGAGGCCATGGATAGACGCCTGTAGCACCTCCGTCAAAGATTCTATCGATACAACAAATGGTATCCGTCAATGTCATGCCCACCACGGATTGTGTACAGCCGTGAAGTGGGCGCCCGGTGTCTGCCTGCCTGCCCTGCTGCTACTGCGTTCAGCGAGTGAGCCCGATCTAGAGGGCCGCGCCTGCCCTGGCAACACATGCTTTGCAGTGCCTGAGTCCAGATGGCGAGCCATGTATTGTCACTTCGAGCCAAGCGAGCGTGATCACTGGGAGACGTTTGCTGTGAGTCTGTGCACGACTCGGGTGGGTGCAACCGTGCTGATCCGCCAGGCGTGGTGGATCAGCCCCGTTGGCGGTCCGTTGGTGAACGAGGCCGTCGATTTTGGCCCGGACGCGCGTTAGGAGGCGGACATGGCTCCTCCCTACCAGCGCCACGTCTTCGTCTGTACCAACCGCCGCCCGGACGGAAATCCCAAGGGGTGTTGCGCCTCCAAAGGAGCGGAGGAGGTTCGCGCCGCCTTCAAGGCGGAGCTCGACAAGCGGGGCCTCAAGGGACACATGCGAGCCAACGCGGCGGGATGCCTGGACACGTGCAGCTTCGGTGTCGCCGTCGTCGTCTACCCGGAAGGCACCTGGTATGGCGGCGTCCAGGTGGAGGACGTGAAGGACATCGTCGAGCAGCACCTGATGGAAGGCCGCCCCGTGGAGCGGCTGCTGATGCCCTTCTCCCGCAAGGCCGTCACCCCGGGCTAAAGCGCGCTTCTCTGTATTAACCCGAAAAAGTCGACGCCTGCCTCTGTCTGCGTGAACCCGCAGACGAGCCGCGCGGAACCCTTGTCGAGAAGTCCGGTGCAGGCCTGCACCGGGCTTAGGCTCGGCGTGTGTCCAGCGCGGCGAGGAGCACATGCATGCGTCGCAGTTGGTGGGCCTCTGGCCTGATCGCCACCGCCTTGTCCGTGGCTGGCTGTGATTCCGAAGTGTCGTCGTCTCACGTCCGGGACCTGATGGCGTTCCAGGATGCGGCTCTGGCCGCGGAGTGGTCCGTGGGTGTCGCGTACTCCGTGGGGACGCGCGTCACCTATCAGGGGCGCCTCTATGAATGCCGGCAGCCGCACACGTCCCAGGCGGATTGGACGCCGGTAGCGGTGGCGGCGCTGTGGTTGGACCTGGGGCCTGCGGGGGGCGGTGAGCCGGATGCGGGCAGCGGCGGGACGGACGCGGGCACGGGCGGGGACGTCACCGCGCCCACCGTGGGCTTGAGTGCCAGCACCTCGCGCATCATCGCCGCGGGGCCGTTGAGTCTGACGGCCACGGCGACGGACGACGTGGGCGTGACGCGGGTGGAGATTCTGGAGAACGGCACCGTCGTCGCCACCGGCTCGCAGTTCAGTCGGGCCTTCAGCGGCTGGGAGCAGAACGGCACGTATGTCTATGCGGTGCGCGCCCATGACGCCGCGGGCAACGTGGGGACCACCACGCTCACCGTCGTCGTGGACATTCCGGGTGGGCCGCCGCCGGGAGGAAAGCGCATCGTCGGCTACTTCACCGCGTGGGGCATCTACGCGCGCAACTACCACGTGTCCAACGTGCAGCCGTCCAAGCTCACGCACATCAACTACGCGTTCTCCAACATCTCCGGGGACGGACGCTGCATCCTCGGCGACCCGTTCGCGGACATCGACAAGGGCGGCGGCTGGCAGGGTGAGTGGGATCCCGGCCAGCTTCGCGGCAACTTCCGCGCGTTCAAGGAGATGAAGCGGCAGAACCCGCACCTGAAGCTGCTCATCTCCGTGGGCGGCTGGTCCTGGTCCACGCACTTCTCCACCGTGGCGTCCTCGCCAGCCTCGCGCGCGGCCTTCGTGAAGTCCTGCGTGGACCTCTACATCCGCGGCCAGTACCCCGGCGTGGACCCCGTCAACGGCGAGGGCGTGTTCGACGGCATCGACATCGACTGGGAGTACCCCGTCGGTGGCGGCCTGCCGGGCAACAGCAACAGCCCCGCGGACAAGCAGAACTACACGCTGCTGATGCAGGAGTTCCGCAGCCAGCTCAACGCCGTCACCACGCAGACGGGCAAGCCGTACCTGCTCACCATCGCCACGGGCGCCTCGCCGGACCTGCTGGAGAACAAGCAGGAGACGAAGAAACTGTCCGACGTGCTCGATTGGATCAACGTGATGTCCTACGACTACCACGGTGCCTTCGAGAGCACGGTGAACTTCCACTCGGCGCTCAATCGCGTCACGGGTGACCCGGGCGCGGCCACGGGCTTCTACACGGATGGCTCGGTGTCGAAGATGCTGGCGCTGGGCGTGCCGCCCGCGAAGATTGTCGTCGGCGTGCCCTTCTACGGCCGGGGCTGGGGCAGTGTGCCCAACGTGAACAACGGCCTGTTCCAGAGCGGCGTGCCCACACGCGGCACGTGGGATGACGGCTCGTCGGGCCTGACGGGCGTGTTCGACTTCAAGGACATCAAAGCCAACTACGAGCGCGCCGGTTCCGGTTACACGAAGTTCTTCCACCCGGAGGCGAAGCAGGCCTACGTCTACAACCCTGCCACGGGTATCTGGATTGGGTATGACGACGTGCAGAGCATGAACGCCAAGGCGGACTACATCCTGAACAAGAACCTGGGCGGCGCGATGTTCTGGGAGTTGAGCGGTGATGACGGCTCGCTGCTCGATGCGCTGGCACGGAAGCTGCGCTGACCCGGGCTGAAAATCAGACAGGCATTGTGAGCGTGTCGTGAAGCCATACGCCGAGGGACTTCTGTTCCCCGGCGTCATGGCGTTAGGGTTTGCCGCATGTCCTTCGCGGCCGCCGTCCTGCTGGTGGCGCTCTCCAGCTCTTCCGTGGCCGCCGAGCCGTGGACCGCCGTCGTCCGGGTGGCGTCCGACGAGGACACCGCCTTGCTCGTGCGAGTGCGGGGGCAGAGCAGCGACCTGCCCATGCGGCTCGAAGTCTCGTCCGGAGCGCCGCTCGAGGGATTTCGCGAGGGCCCATGGCTCGCGGCGGAACGGCTGGCCGGGCACCACCAGGCCCGCGCTGTCCTCTGGTTCGTGCGAGAGGGCAGCGACGTTCGCGTCCAGGTGGCCGAGTTCGACAGCCGGCGTCTGTTCTCCCGGGCCGCGCGGCTGGGGCAGTCGCCAGGCTCGCTGGAATGGTCCACGGGGGCGGAGGCGCTGGCGCTGGCCGCTCGCTCCGCACTGCGCGCGGTGGAGGCCGGTGCGCCGCTCGGTGATGTGGTGGAGGTGGCGCCGCCGCGTCATGCATCGAACGAAGAGGGGACTGAAACCGGGGTGGGCCGGCGCATCGGGGAGGCAGCCTCCGGTGATGAGGCCGCGCCGAGGACGCCCACGTCCCCGTCCCCGGAAGAGGCCATTGCACTCGCGGAGGATGGGGCCTTGGCTTCTGCTCGGGAATGCGTGGCGTCACCTCGTGAGGGCCTGGGGCTGGCTTCGGCCGAGGAGAACCCAGCGCGCCAGATGTGGCTCGCGTTGGGGGGCCATGCCGCGCTGGATGGGTACACGCGCAGGGGCCACCAGGGGTTGGTGGTGGGTGTTGGATTGCAGCCGGGCCGTTGGCGGCTGCGAGCGCAAGTCCTGGCCAGTGTTCCGACCCGGCTTCGCGATGCCCGCACGGAGTTGACGTTGGGGCAGCACGCGGCGTCGGTGTGGGCGGGGCTTCCCTGGGCGGCGGCAGAAGGACTGGATGTGGAGGCGGGATTCGGCGCGGGGGCGGTGGTCTTCACCCGCCGGACGCAAGCGCTGACGGAGGATGTGAAGGCGGCGCCTCCGGGCACGATGCTGGCCCTGCTCATGGGGCCCGAGCTCCGCACCCGGTGGCGGATGGGGGCGCGTGTCGGCCTGGAGACGAGTCTGGCCGCGGAGGTCCTCCTGGGCCGGCCCGAGCTTCGCTACGCCATCGATGGAAACTTCGTGTCTCGTGGTGCGGGTTGGGCCGTCCGCCCACGGCTGGGCCTGGCGATGGTGGTTTTTCTTTGAGCGCGGATGACCCGAATGGCCCGGTGCCGTCCTCCATGGCGGCAATGAGGAGCTCGGGCTCACACGCAGCGGACCCACGTCGTGCGGCGGAAGACCCTCGCATCCAAGCGGCCATCCAGGGCGAGCGCGAGGCAACCGGGGCGTTGTTGATGGAGCTGCTCCCCCGGGTCCGCAACCTCGTGCGCTACCTGGTGCGCGGGGATGTGGACGTGGAGGACATCGCCCAGGAGGCGCTCATCGCCCTGGTGCGAGGACTGCCGTCATACCGCGCCGAAGGCCGCTTCCAGTCCTGGGCGGACCGGGTGGTGGCTCGGACGGCGTTCGCATGGCTGAAGCGCTCCCGCGGCCGGGATGCCCAGCACGCGGATGCGCCGGTGGAACTGGTCGCGGTTCCCTCCGAGGATGCGCTGCCGGACGAGTATGTTCATCGCCGGCACATGGTGACACTCCTGGATCGGCTTTCGACTGAGCAGCGGCATGCACTGGTGTTGCATCACGTGCTGGAGTTGAGCGTGCCGGAGATTTCGACGGAGCTGGGCATTCCCTTCGAGACGGTGCGCAGCCGGCTCCGCTTGGGGCGGACGGCGCTGCGCTCGCTGGCGTCCGCGGAGGGTGATGGAGGGGAGGAGCGGGGATGAGTGACTTCAGGGAAGAGGGGGATGACGCCCTGAATGCGCTGGTCCTGCCGTTGGACGAAGGCGCGGGGCCGGCCCGACGCATCTCCCGGGAACGGTCGGCGCAGATGGTGCTGGCCGCGCTGGAGGCGGGTGCGTTGGTGTCACAGCCCACGCCCCGGCCACGCGGCAAGCGGCCTCCCGTGTGGTTGATGACAGGCGCGCTCCTCGTGGCGGGCGCCGCGGCAGCCGCGGTCTGGAGCTTTACGCACTCAAGCCGGGCGTCGACGTCGCAGGTTGAAGAGGCTGTGCTCACGAGCCCCCCGCGGTTGGGCGCGGCGTCACAATGGAGCGACACCGAAGCGGTGGACGCGGCACCCTCTCGGTTGGATGCCGTGTCAGAAGTGGTTCCGGCCGAAACGCCAGCGGTGCCTGCCGCGTTCATCGCTGAAGCCGAGGGAGCGTCCGAGCCGGCGCGTCCGCGAGCGCCACCGGCCACCGTGAAGTCGGCTGCGCCGGAAGACCTCTTGCTCAAGGCCAACGGACTCCGTTCCGATGGGCGGTGGAAGGAGGCCGAGGCGCTCTACTTGCGCGTCATCCGCGCCGAGCCCTCGTCGCTCGCGTCATATGTCGCGCGCGTCGCCTCGGGCTCGCTTCGACTGGAGCACCTGGGGGACGCGCGAGGCGCCCTGCGTCAGTTCAAGGCGGCGCTTCGCATCCAGCCACGCGGTGTGCTCGACCAGGAAGCGCAGCACGGCATTGCCGAAGCGCACCGTGTTCTCGGTAACCGGGACGCGGAGCGCAGCGCGCTGGAGTCGTTCCTCTCCACCCATCCGGATTCGCCGCTCGTGCCGTCGGCTCGCGCGCGCGTTCGGGAACTCACCGCGCCATGAACAGGCGATGGACGTTGGCGGTGCTACTGGCGGCGTCGATGGGAAGCTGCACCCGTGGGGACCTGGTGGCCACCGTCCAGTCGCCAGACGCAGGACACGTGGGCTCCTCGGCGGATGCCGGTGGGCCCGATGGCGGTGAGCCGCCTGACGACTGGGAGGCGTACTGCGCGGGGCGCGGGCCTCCCATCGTCGTGGGCGATGCCTACACCGATTCTCAGGTGTGCAGCGGACGTCTGGCGGAACGAACCTTCCGTCACGCTCTGTGCACCTGCGAGGGGCTCGCCCTGGGCGCGTCCTTCGAAACGGATGCCTTTCACGGCACCACGGGGACCTATCAGCCAGGAGGCGCGGGGGGCGACGTCGGGGTGAATGGTGCGCTGTCGGCCAATGACGCGGTGTCGGTGGGAGGCTCGCTGAGTATTGGAGGCGCGGGAGGCGCCCAGCTCGGGCAGACGTTCCGCGTAGGCGATGCGTTGCACTGCGGTGGCCCGCTCACCGGCAACCCTGTCTCAGCCACCGTAGTGGGGGATGCCCGCGTACGCGGTGACGTCGCGTTGCCCGCCTTCGGCGTCGGCGGCGTGCTCACGGTTCCAGCGGGCCACGTACTGGGGCCGGTGGACGCGGTCGAGGTCCGCCGCGAGCCCGTGGACCCCGTCATCCCCTGTTCGTGTGATGCGGCGTCCCAGGTGGATGTCTCCGGGCTCATCGCCCGGCACGTGCTCGACAATGACAACGCGGCCATCGGCCTCGACGCCACGGCGATGGAGGACATCGAAGGCGAACGCGCGCTGGAGCTGCCGTGTGGCCGCTTCCACCTGACGCGCATCACCGGGACCGGCCGCGCCACGATCACGATTCGCGCACGCACGGGGCTCTTCATCGAGGACGTCGTCGACCTGGGCGAAGGACTGTCGGTGGACGTCCATGCGCCTGGAGAGCTGGACCTGTTCCTCGGGGGCGCTGTCGCGGTGGCGGGACCGCTCACGTTGGGGTCCACCGCCACGCCATCTCGCGTGCGAGTGTACGTCGCGGGCTCGAACGTGCTGGCGCTGTCCGCGGGCAGCACCCTCGCGGGCAATCTCTATGCGCCCCGTGCCGCACTCAGCCTGAGCGGTGGCGCGGAGGTCTTCGGCTCCGTGTTCGTCCGTCAAGTCGAGGCTTCCGGACCGCTCCGACTGCACTACGACGCAGACATCCGCGATGCGGGCGCCGAGTGCACGGGCGATTGAGGTGCATGCCACCGGCCCTGCGTATCCGTGCCAAGCCTCCGTCGTTCGTTCGAAGGCACTGAGCCCCGGCGTCCGGCATCGCGCGCAGGGGCGGTGGCTCGATGCTCCTGTCCACCGCCCTATCCGGGCTGCTCCCCGCGGGTGGCTGGTGACGCGTGTGTAGGTCCCCAGCTTTGCGCCGCTGTTCTTGAAGGGGGAGGCTGCACATGAAGCGGGAAGTGAGGGCCGGCATTGCCGGGCTGGTGTTCGGGTCCATGCTGGTCGGCTGTGGGGTGGCGCCGGAACAAGGAGAACTGGGCGGCGTGGAGGACGTGACGGCGGGGGCGTCAGCGAGCGCCGAGACCGGGCTCGACGCACACCGCGGCTCCTCCACGCCAGTCGCAGTGGCTCGATATGGGCACGCGGTCGCGTACGGCGACGGCAAGTACTTCGCGGTCTGGGCCGACGTGCGGACCGGCGGCATCTACGGCACGCGTGTGAAGCCAGACGGCACCGTGCTCGACCCGGGGGGCATCCGCATCAACTTCGGCGAAGAGATTGGGAAACGACCGGCCATCGCCTTCAACGGGACGCACTTCTTCGTGGTTTGGGGCACCATCAACGGAGTGGACGGTGTTCGCGTGAAGCCGGACGGTACCGTGGTGGGGCCGATGTTTCGAGCAGTCCAGTCGGACGAAGTCTTTGATCCAGCGCGAGTCGCCTGTTCCCCGAAAATCTGCCTTGTGACGTACACCGTCGCCGGTGACGACTCCTCGACCATCTACTTCACCCGGGTGTCCAAGGACGGAGTCATCCTCTCAACGGCCGACCGGACGCTCAGCGCCTCCAACACTTTCGCGGATGACGCGTCGTCGACTTGGAACAACAGCAAGAAGGAATTCCTGGCCGTCTGGTCCGTCGAGCAGGGTGATGGCCCGGAGAACGCCGATATCTACGGCAACAGGGTGAAGGAGGACGGCACCATCCTTGATGGCAGCGGCTTCCCCATCTCCGCGGCGGAGGGCGCCCAGACGACACCTGACGTGGTGTGGACGGGCAAGAGCTACCAGGTGGTCTGGTCCGATGACCGGAATGGGAACCCGGACATCTACGGTGCGCGTGTGAGCAAGACAGGCACGGTGAAGGACCCGGACGGCATCCCCATCTCCACCGAGGTGGGCGCGCAGACCGCCCCGCGCATCGCCCACCACAATAGCAAGTCCCTGGTCGTCTGGGATGACACTCGCTACGGCCCGCACAGCATCTGGGGCGCGCGGTGGGGAGAGGACGGAGACGTGTGGGACGGTTCCGGTTTCCCCATCTCCAGCGCGGGTCTGGCCCAGCAGTACCTGCCGGACGTCGCCTTCGGGGCCGACAAGTTCTTCACCATCTACGCCGCCCAGGAGACCTATTCACCCGGTGTTCCGCACTACATCGTGGGTACGCGCGTGACGCATCAGGCGCAGGTGAAGGACGTGCCCGCCGTGCCGCTCACGCGCCGGCGCTGAGCCGTTGAGGGAGAGGGCCTCGCCGCGTGCGAGGCGGCGTTCCTCAGATGCAAGGGCCGGCGCATGCACGCCTGCCTGGGCCCTGCGCGCGGGCTCAGTGGTTCATGCCGAGCTCGCGGTTCTCTAACGACAACTGAAACGCACGCCACTGGCCCTGCGTATCCGTGCCAAGCCGCCGTCGTTTGTTCGAAGGCTCTGAGCCCCGGAGTCCGGCGTCGCGCATGCGGCGCAGGGGCGGCGGCTCGATGCGCCTGTCCACCGCCCTATCCGGGCTGCTCCCCGCGGGTGGCTGGTGACGCGTGTGTAGGTCCCCAGCTTTGCACCGCTGTTCTTGAAGGGGAGGTCGCACATGAACCGGGAAGTGAAGGCCGGCATTGCCGGGCTGTTGTTCGGGTCCATGCTGGCCGGCTGCGGGGTGGCGCCGGAACAGGAATGGCAGGGCGGAGTGGAGGACGCGACGGCGGAGGCGGAGGCGCTAATGAGCGTCGAGACCGGGCCCGAGGAACACCGGAGCCGCGCCAGGCCCGCTGCGCTGGCGAAGTTCGGGCCGGCGGTCGCGTACGGCGACGGCAAGTACTTCACGGTCTGGACCGACGTGCGGATCGGCGGCATTTACGGCACCCGGGTGAAGCCGGACGGCACCGTGCTCGACAAGGAGGGCATCCGCATCAACATCGGAGACGTCGAAGGATTCCGGCCCGGCATCGCCTTCAACGGGACGCACTTCTTCGTCGTCTGGGAGAGCGTGGATGGTATCGACGCTGTGCGCGTGAAGCCGGACGGCACCGTGGTGGGCCCGGTGTTCAACGTCAAGCAGTCGGGCGAAACCGTCGGCCCGGCGCGAGTCGCCTGCTCCCCGAAAATCTGCCTAGTGACGTACACCGTCTCCGGTGACTTCTCGAACATCTTCTTCACACGGGTGACGAAGGATGGCGTCGTCCTCGATACGGGAGACGAGTCGCTCAGCGCCTCCGACACCTTCGCGAATGACGCGTCGCCGACCTGGAACAACAAAACGAAGGAGTTCCTGGTCGTCTGGTCCGATGAGCACGGCGAGGGCCCGGAGAACGCGGACATCTACGGCAACAGGGTGAAGGAGGACGGCACCATCCTGGACGGCGACGGCTTCCCCATCTCTCAGGCGGAGGGCGCCCAGACGACGCCTGACGTGGAGTGGACGCACAAGAACTACCAGGTGGTCTGGACTGATGACCGGAATGGGAACCCGGACATTTTCGGCGCGCGCGTGAGCAAGACGGGCATGGTGAAGGACCCCGAAGGCATCCCCATCTCCACCGCAGAGGGCGCGCAGGCCGAACCGCGTCTTGCCCACCACAACGACAAGTCCCTGGTCGTCTGGGACGACACGCGCGACGGACCGCACCGCGTCTGGGGTGCGCGGTGGGGCGAGGACGGGGACGTGCGGGACCCCTCGGGCTTCCCTATCTCCACCGGAGACCAGCCACAGGAGTACCTGCCGGATGTCGCATACGGGGGCGGCAAGTTCTTCGTTGTCTATTCGGGCCAGGAGACCTTCGATCCCCTCGAACCGCACTTCATCCTGGGCACGCGGGTGACGCATCAGGCGGAGGTGAAGGACGTGCCCGCCCTGACGCTCACGCGCCAGCGCTGAGTCGTTGAAGGAGAGGCCGCTCCGCTGGCCGGCAACCACGCAGACCGCTGATTTTGGTCCGCGTGCGAGGCGACTCGCCTCAGCGACCTGGGCCGGCGCATCCACGCCGGCCTCGGCGGCGCGCTCAGTGGTTCAGGCCGAGCTCGCGGTTCTCCAGCGACGTCAGCCTCGCGGAGTCGTACACGCTCCGGAGGGCGGAGTTGGAGATGGCCTCCCCGAAGAGCATTGGGTCGATGTCAGGCCCGTGCCTGGCGCGTAGTGCAGTGTCGACCTGGGCGAAGGGCTGTAGGTAGACGTCCGTGCGCCCCGTGCCGAACTCTGCTTGAGCGCTCGTTCGTCAAGTTGAGGCTTCGGGGCCGCTCCAACTGCACTACGACGCAGACATCCCACCGGCCCTACGTGTCCGTGCCAAGTCTCCGTCGTTCGTTCGAAGGCCCTGCGCCCCGGCGTCCGGCGTCCGGCGTCGCGCGCGCAGGGGCGGCGGCTCGATGCTCCTGTCCACCGCCTTATCCGGACTTGCACCCCTCGGGGGGCTGGTGACGCGCGTGTAGGTCCCCAGCTTTGCATCGCTGTTCTTGAAGGGGAGGCTGCACATGAGGCGGGAAGTGAAGGCTGGCATTGCCGGGCTGTTGTTCGGGTCCATGCTGGTCGGCTGTGGGGTGGCGCCGGAACAAGAAGAGCTGGGCGGAGTGGAGGTCGGGACGGCGGAGTCGGAGGCAGAGGCGCAAATGAGCGCCGAGACCGGGCCCGAGGAACGCCGGGGCTACGCCAATCCCGCCCCGCTGGCGCGCTACTGGCCAGCGGTTGCGTACGGTGGGGGCAAGTTCCTCGCTGTCTGGACCGACGTGCGAACCGGCGGCATCTACGGCACCCGGGTGAAGCCAAACGGCACCGTGCTCGACAAGGAGGACATCCGCATCAACATCGGAGACGTCGAAGGATTCCGGCCCGGCATCGGTTTCAACGGGACGCACTTCTTCGTCGTCTGGGAGAGCCTGAATGGTGTCGACGCTGTGCGCGTGAAGCCCGACGGCACCGTGGTGGGCCCGGTGTTCAACGTCATCCAGACGGGCGAATCCGTCGGCCCGGTGCGAGTCGCCTGCTCCCCGAAAATCTGCCTGGTGACGTACACAATCTCCGGTGACTTCTCGAACATCTACTTCACGCGGGTGACGAAGGATGGCGTCGTCCTCGATACGGCCGACCAGACGCTCAGCGCCTCTGACACCTTCGCGAATGACGCGTCGCCGACCTGGAACAACAAGACGAAGGAGTTCCTGGTCGTCTGGTCCGATGAGCACGGCGAGGGCCCGGAGAACGCGGACATCTACGGCAACAGGGTGAAGGAGGACGGCACCATCCTGGACGGCGACGGCTTCCCCATCTCCCAGGCAGAGGGCGCCCAGACGACGCCTGACGTGGAGTGGACGCACAAGAACTACCAGGTGGTCTGGACCGATGAACGGAACGGGAACCCGGACATTTTCGGCGCGCGCGTGAGCAAGACAGGCATGGTGAAGGACCCCGAAGGCATCCCCATCTCCACCGCAGAGGGCGCGCAGGCCGAACCGCGTCTTGCCCACCACAACGACAAGTCCCTGGTCGTCTGGGACGACAGGCGCGACGGTCCGCACGCCGTCTGGGGGGCGCGGTGGGGCGAGAACGGGGACGTGTGGGACCCCTCGGGCTTCCCTATCTCCACCGGGGACCAGCCACAGGAGTACCTGCCGGATGTCGCCTACGGGGGCGGCAAGTTCTTCGTTGTCTACTCGGGCCAGGAGACGTTCGATCCCCTCGAACCGCACTTCATCCTGGGCACGCGGGTGACGCACCAGGCGGAGGTGAAGGACGTGCCCGCCCTGCCGCTCACGCGCCAGCGCTGATGCATTGAGGGCGAGTGCCTCGCCAGCGGCGGTCCGCGGGCGAGGCGGCGCTTCTCAAGGGCATGGGCCGGCACATGCACGCCGGCCCAGGTCCCGCGCACGGGCGATGTGTCGCGTCATCCGGCGGGCTTCAGGGAATGCGCTCCCACGCGTCCTGCCAGTTCAAGCCCGTGCCCGGCGCGTAGTGCAGCGCGGAGCCCTTGCACCAGCCAGAGTAGGGGAAGGGCTTGCAGCGATAGCGCAGTCCATCGGTGCCCCGTACCACGGTGCCCGCGGCATAGCCCTCAATCCCAGACGGGTAGACAGGCTCGCCACCGCCACCCGGCGGCGGCTTCATGATGTCGACCTGGAAGGTGTAGCCCGTCTCACGCGCGTAGACGCGGTTGCCCAGCGCGTCCTGCACGGGATTCACTCGTCCCGAAGCGTCGAGCACGCCCACCTGCACGCGGCTGGACGCGCCGTTCACCCGCTGCGCCAGCGCATGAATCCACTGGGCCGCCGGCGAGGCCGTGGCCAGGGGATGCACATGGGATTCGGCGTCGGCGCCCTGCGCGTCGAACACGCGCAGCGTCACCGAACTCCCCTCGGGGAGGTCTTCACGCGCCTGCACCTGGCCCAGCTCCTTCCATGACGAGGGCGGCGGCGGGGTGTTGCTGAACTTCACGTCGGTGCAGGCGTAGAAGGCCTCCGGGCTGTCCGAGCGCTGCCAGATGCCGTAGATGACATGCGAGCCCGTCTTCCCTTGTGGGAAGGGGCAGTTGAGCCGGTAGCGGTTGTTCTGGGCGGAGACGTGGGTGATGGAGCAGAAGGGATTTGCTTCCAGGTCCGACCACTTCAGCGGCAGCGCCGGGTTGTAGCCCTCGCGCGTGACGTAGAGGCGGAAGTAGCCGGTGGCGTGCACGGCGGTCGCGTGGAAGACGAACTCGAAGCGGCCCTGGGTGTCCGGGGTGATGAGCGTGGAGGGCCAGTCCGTGCGCGCGAGGTCCAGGCCCCGGTGGCTTTCATTCGCGGCGCTGCACAGCTTCCCGTCCGGAATGATGTCGCGGTGCCTGTCGTTGGCGTTGCCCTGCCGCACGCCATTCCAGTCGTAGAGCGCCTGCGTGCCGCCGGCCTGGATGAGCGCCTTGCACGCGTCGGACTTCGGCGTCTCCGGCCCTTCCTTGAAGCAGCTGTAGACGCGGCTGAGAGGTACTTCCATGGAGCCGTGCGCCAGGGCCACGCTGGCGCACAACATGGACACGACGGCGAGCGACGCGCCGAGACACCGCTGCACTGCTGAGGTCATCCCTTCCTCCTGTGGTGTGAGGAGGGAGGGCGCGGCCCCCGAAATCGGGTCAACGGCCTAGAAGGCCTTCCACGCCATCAGGAGCTTGGAGGCGACTTCAGAGGTGATGAGCGGCAACACGCCGCCACCGCCGACGATGTTGACGATTTCCGACATGGACCCGCGGCACACACCGCCCCACGCGGGCTGCCGCGCCAGGCCCACGGAGGCATAGGCGGAGTAGTCCACGAAAAAGGACGAGGGCAGAACGGTGCCGTTGGGCTCGCAGAGCAGGTGCTCCTCGGGCGGCGAGTCCACCACCTCCTGCACCACGAAGCCTCCGCCGGCCGTGTCCGCCGCCGTGCGCGCGCACAGCTCCGCCCACGTCATTGGCGCGCCATAGGCCGCCTGCACCCGCTCCGTGTAGGGGACGGTGCCAGCGGAGCGGCCCAGGAAGACGGCTCGGCCGCCATAGTCCCAGGCCCGCTTGAGCACGAAGCGCGCCGGCGTCGCGGCGACCAGGGCTACAAGGTCCTCCACGCGTTCGCCGTCGGGGCCCTGCGTGGGGCCGGGCTGGAACATTCGCGTCCACGGCACGGACGCGCGCACCGCCTCCAGCTCTTCGCCGGTGAGCCGCGCGGCTTCGGCCAGTGCGGGCTCGGCCAGGGCCTGCGACAGGCGGGCGAAGGTCAGCTTCACCTCCACCTGCGAGGCGGGGGGATTGAGGAACACCGCCTTCTTGCCGGGCACGGTGCCCAGGAAGTCCTCGACCCAGGGGGAGGGGGACTCCTCCAGGCGCCGGACGAAGAGGTGCCGGTACACCAGGTCGTACTTCTTGCCGTGGGCCACGAAGGCGTCGTCACCGGACACCTCGTCCGGATGGACCAGGTCCGCGTCCGCGCCGAATTCGCGGAAGCGCTCGCACAGCCAGCGCAGCTCCGTGATTTGGGCGTCATTGCGGCGGCACAGCAGGGCCACCGTGTCTGGCATCCGGCCGTTGCGCTCGGCCGCGTAGCCGTCCAGCAGCGCCCGGTACAGCGCCAGTGCGTTGCTGCCGTTGAGCGACAGCAGGGCGTGCAGGGACTTCTCCGGATAGCGGAAGTAGCGTCCCACCACCTCGATGAAGGTGCGGGCCGCGATGTCGGAGTACCCCTGCATGGCGGGGATGGTGGCGTTGACCTCCAACGCCCACGGCGTGCCGCCCGCGACGAAGTAGTCCACGCGGGTGGTGGCCAGCCGGGTGGACTGGCGCCAGGTGCGCTCGGCGAGTACGCGCTCGAGAGGGGAGAGGGCGCCCAGCAGGGACTCCGCGTCCGCGCTCTGGAGTTGTGCCTGCGCCATCTTCACCGTGGCGGAGGACAGGCGGGCGGACAGCTCCGAGCGGCGGCGAATCTCCGCGGCGTCGAGCACCACGGGCGTGGCGGTGATGGGGATGGGGCGGGTGGTCCCGTCCGGTCGCGTGACGGCGAGGCCCCGCTGGTAGGCGATTCGCGCCAGGTCGGGCGCGATGTGGCGTGCCTGGCTCCGGAGCACGTCGATGAACTCTTGCACGAAGTCGTGACCTCGATGGTACGCCCGGGTGTCTTCCGGGCGGCGCGAACCCTACGCCTGGACGGGTCCACCGGTCCACGGGCCCGGAGCCTCCCTTCGGGGCGGGACGCACCCTCGGTGGCCTTTGGCTGCCCGCCGGGCCTGGGCTGGCCGCTCCGGGGCGCACCCGGACAGCGGCGCTGGAAAGGCTTCCATTGTTGCTTATGTTTCCGAGTTGCTGTTGTGATTCCGCCAAGGTGATGTCTCCTGGCGAATGTTGCGTGAGACAGTCTGACTTGCGCGAACGGCCTGTCTGGCTTACAACCGTAGACGCCGTTCGACCGGGAATGCCCTGACGTGAGTCGCTCCACCTATCACCAGCCCGTGAGTTCCGTCCGGTCGCGCCGTCTGGCGCTGCCGTTCGCGCTCGTGTGCGTGCTGGCGTACATGGGGAGCGTGATGCACTTCGCCCTGGTCCAGCACGCCACGTGTCTGGAGCATGGTGAGGTGATGCACGTGGAGGCTGGTGACGCCCATGGCGCCGGTCACGTCGAGGTGTCCTTCGACGACGTGCGGCTCGCCTCCAAGAGCACGGAGGCGGACTCCCACGGCTCCGACGCCCACTGTGTCCACGCCTTCTTCCGGCGGGAGGCTCCGCCTCCGCAGCAGGACACGCCGTCCCTTCTGGTCGCGCCCGCTCGCTCCGAGCCCGCGCTGGCGGTGTTCCGCTTCCACGCGGAGCCCGTCGCCCGTCTGCACCTGGCTCCCAAGGCGTCTCCGCCGCGCGCGTGAGGCCCGGGAGTTTGCTCGCTCACGCGGCCTGTCGCGTCGTGTGAGGCTGCCCGTCCGATAAAGCCAGACAGACTCCGTCCGCTCCGCGCGGGCTGTGAGTCATTGCGGCTTTGCGTCCATGCTGGCTGAGCTGTCTCACGGCGTCCGTGTTTCGTGCCCCGCGCACGTCCCTTCCATTCCCACGCACCCGTGGCGGCCCCTCCATGTCCTGGCGGTGTTCGTTGCTGGCGCGCGGGCGTGGCACACCCGCAGTCCAATCCCGTGGAGTAGCACCATGACGAAGAAGCTCCTTGCCGCGTTCCTGTTGTCCACCGCGCTCGTCTCCGCCGGCTGCGGCGACGACCATCCCGAAGAAGAGGGCGTCGACGCCGAGGCGTGTGAGCACCTCCAGAATGGGCCTGCCACTTCCGTCTTCGCCTGGCCAGGCACCAACAACCCGCCCTCCGAGATTCACGCGGACCACCGTCGCTACGACATCACCCTGATGAGCGGCCCGGACGGGAATTCGGGCTTCGTGTTGTTCGCCGCGGGCGAGGCCACTGACTACGTCATCTACACCAACGCATCCGTGCCCCTCTCCATCACCACCGCCAGCGGTGTGGCGGTGGAAATCGAGGAGAGCACCAGCAGATCCGAGGGCTGCACCGACATCAAGGGCCGCCACGTTGTTCCGCTCTCGGTGGGCACGCACCGCCTGTACTTCGGCCCCACGTCCATCGCGACGGTCGGCGTCCTCATCGAGGAGTCGCACGACCACGGCCACGAGCACTGACGCTGTCCCCGGGCCCCCTGGCCCATTCACCCGGGGGCCGGCGCTGTCGGTGCCGGCCCCTCGTTCCCCGAAGAGAGATGACCATGGGGTCCTTCCAGCAGTTCTTGACGGACAAGAACATCCCCTCCGAGAAGCTTCTCCGCCTGTCGCGTCAGCTCGAGTCCTACGGCTCCGAGGGCCGCACCCTCCTGAAGAAGCGGAGTGCCCGTCGCCGTGACAAGGACACGCAGGGCAAGGGCTACGAGTCGCTGTCCATCGGCAAGCCGAAGAGCGGCCGAGGCATCAGCACGCAGCAGCTCCAGGCCGCGCTGGGAGACCTGCCGCTGACGGCCAGCGTGCGCGGAAAGCTGGTGCGCGCCGTCAACGCGGTGCTGGGCAAGCAGGGTGGAAGCCCGGTGGATGCACCCGCGCTCTTTGGCGCCAGCCCCGTGCGCCGCGGCGCCACGGCGAAGAAGTCCGCGAGCTGAGAGGAGACAGCGCCCATGTCCGGCAATGCCATGTCCACCGTGATTCCCTGTGAGCTGCGACGCGATGGAGACCGGCTGTTCGACGTCTCCATGTGGTGCCTCGGGCGGGATGTCCTCTGCCCGGAGGGGAACCTCCTCGTTCGCCGGGGGCTCGTGCGTCACGCGCGTCCCGAAGGCGTGGAGGGACAGAGTCCCTACACGGTGGGCCTGCCGGGCGGTGGGCGACTGACGCTGTGGGGCTTCGGCGCGCTGTGCGAGTGCGGCGAAGCCATCTTTGTCCCGCGGGCGGGCTTCGCGCCCATCCTGCTGGAAGGTGTGCCGGGCCGACTTCCGTTTCGCGCGGAGGAGCTGGGCCCGGCGCGCTTGCCGGCCACGGGGCACGAGCGGCGGGCGCTGCGCGCGGGGCTGGCCTCGCTGGCGGGGTGGCTGGCCGAGCACGAGGACTGGGTGTCCTCCGAGATGGGGCCGTCCTGGCGCCGCGAGTGTTTCGAGGCGCGTCGCAAGGCGCCCCCTGTCGCCGCGGATGGACTGGCCTCGGCGTGGCGGCGCTTCGCCTCCCGCCTTCGTTTCCTGGATTCAGGATTCAACGTCTGCACCGCCCCGGTCGCCGGGGCCTGAGGAGGACATCATGTTGGCGCGACTGCTCCGAGCCGATGAACCTTCCGTCCATGCCCGCGCGCCGTGGGAGGATGTCGCGGATGACGCGCTCCCCACGCCGCGCCCGCGCGAGGGCCTGGGTAACGCACACCTGGATGTCACCACCGCCTGGCCCCAGGCCCAGGCCTGGTTCGACCAGGGCCTGCGGCTGTTGCAACTGGGCTGGGGCGGTGAGGCCCGCCGCGCCTTCGCGCAGGCCACGCGGGAGGATTCGTCGCTGGCCATGGCCTGGTGGGGGCTCGCCCTCACGCGAGGCTCCGGCGCCCGCTTCGCCACCGCCCGCGCGGAGGCCATGGGCCGCGCGCTGGCCCTGAGCGAGGGCACCTCGGACCGCGAACAGCGCTACATCGTCGCGGGCAGTCTGCTGGCGGAGAAGGGCCCTGCCAATGGGCGCCACGCCTTCGTGCGTGACATGGAGTGCCTCATCGACCGCTATCCCGAGGACGGCGACGCGCGGCTGCTGCTCGCGGGCTTCCTCCTGGACGGCTACGAGCCAGATGGCCGGCCCGGACAGGGGCAGCCGTATGCGCAGGCCCTGCTGCGCGAGCTGCTGCGCTCACACCCGGACCACGCGGGCGTCCACCATGCGTGGGTGCATGCCATGCTGAACAGCGGCCGGCCCGAGGCTGCTCGGGACAGCGCCCGCCGCCTGGTGACGCTGGCGCCTCGTGCCAGTCCCGCGCTGCTCTCCGCGGGGCGCCTGCTTCAGCGGGTCGGGCTGGTGGCGGAGGCCCAGCGCGTGCTGGAGGCGACGGTGGCCGCGGATGATGCGTACCTGGCCGAGGAAGGGCTGCACACCTCCGACGCACCGAGTTCCGAGGCGGCCATGCGGCTGCTCAGCCAGGGCTGCGCCGAAGCGGGCCAGTACGGCGAGTCCCAGGCGTGGGCCCGTCGCCTGCGGCAGCGGGTGGAAGGTGCTGGAGGCGACGACCAGGCGCTGCTGTTCGCCGCCGCCACGATGGTGTCCGCGCACCTGCGCTTCGGCTTCTGGCGTGCGGCGGCGGACGTGCCCATGGCGCTGTCCGATACGGCCAGCCCGGCGGAGCGGGCGCTGCGGGACGGGATGCGCCAGTACACGCGGGGCCTCAGCCTGTTGGAGGCCGCGCGCCTGGGCGAGGTGGAGCGGGTGTGCAATTCGCTGGACGCGCAGCATGCGCTCCTGGCGGAGGCTCGTCGCTCGGAGGACCTGGCCCTGTGTCCACGGGATGTGGCGCGTGTGGTGGAGGTGGCCGCTCAGGAGCTGCGCGGCGCGCTGGAGGCTCGCAGGGGCGAGGTGGGCCGCGCCGAGGCCACGCTGACGCGTGCGTGGCGGTTGGAGCGGCGGCTTCGGGCCGCGGGGCCCGCGGCCTTCTCCCGACCCGCGCGCGAGGCCCTGGTCCGGCTGCGTCTGCGCACTGAGCGAGAGGACAAGGCGGTGCAGTTGGCGAAGACGCTGGTGGCGGAGCGGCCCGGGTGTGGCCACCTCCGACTGCTGTCCGCCGAGTCGCAGGTGGCGCTCGGCGCTTGGAGCAGCGCGGTGGAGGACTTCACCGCGTTCCTCGACTGCTGGCGTGACGCGGACCCGCCTCAGCCGGAGCTTCGCCGCGCTCGGGCCTTCATCGCCAGCCGAGGGCGTCTGCTGCGGCTCGTGCGCCCGCCGGAGCTCCTCGCCCCGCGGGAGACCGGGACGCCGGCCCTGTCCACGCATGGGACGGTGTCCTGCTGAGCGGTGCCGGAATGGCATGGGGGCCGCCGCCTGTCGGCAGTCCCCATCGAGCATGAGCCCGGCCCACGGACCTCATTGCCCGCGCGTCGCGGGTTGACTGTCATCCGCTGGAACTCCGCCTCGCATTGGCGTCCACCAGCCGCGCTGGCGTCTCCCTCTGCTTGACGGGCCCGCGCCGTTCGCGCGAGGAGGGGGCATGCCCACCTTCCGCCTCAAGCAGGACCAGGCCGCGTTGCTCGTCGTGGACATCCAGGAGCGCCTGTGCGCCGCCATGGACCGGGACGCGCTGGACCGGATGCTCAGTCGCACCACCGCCGCCATCGAGGGCGCACGCGCGCTGGGCCTCCCCATCCTCCTCACCGAGCAGTACCCCCAGGGCCTGGGGCCCACGCATTCGCTGTTGCGGATGCGGGTGCTGAAAGACGTCAAGGCGGTGGAGAAGCTGGAGTTCAGCGCCGCCGTGCCAGACGTGCTGGCCGCGCTCGGCGGGCGCACGCAGGTACTGGTTGCGGGCATGGAGACGCACATCTGCGTCTTCCAGACGGTGCGTGACCTGGCCGAACGCGGCCTGTCCCCGTTCCTGCTCACGGACGCGGTGCTGTCCCGCGCGCAAGAGGACCGGCAGGTGGGCCTCCAGCTGTGCCGTGACGCGGGCGCGCACGTCGCCACGGTGGAGGCCGCGCTGTTCGACCTGCTCGGGCGCGCCGGCACGCCCGAGTTCAAGCAGGTCTCCGCCGCGGTCCGCTGACGCTCAGCGCGCCTTCTGCACCGCGTGGACGAGCATCCGGAGGACGGTCGCCACGGCCACCATGGCCGCGGCGAACACCGTCTGCGAGCCGCCCACGGGGAAGTCGTAGAAGAAGGCGAAGAGATAGCCGCCCACGCCCGCGATGGCGCCGAAGAGCGTGGCGATGAAGAAGGTCCACGGCAGCCGCAGCTCCAACATCAGCGCGGCGATGGCGGACAGCGTGGAGAAGGCGAACACCGGCAGCGCGCCCAATGCCCGGGCGCACACGCCCACCATGACGCCGATGCTGACCATCAGCACGCCGTCCAGCAGGCGCACCGGCAGCCCCTGCACCAGCGCTCCCGTCCGGTCGAAGCTGGCGAAGGTGATGCCCCGGTACCACCACAGCTGGATGAACATGACGGCCCCGCCAGCGATGGCTACCGTGTAGAGCTGCTCGGGCGTCACCAGCACCGCCGTGCCGAAGAGGATGCCCTGGATGTCGTGCGCCTCTTGCGCGATGCGGTCTCCCACGAGCACCGCCGCGCCGCCCGCCAGCGCATAGGCCAGGCCCAGCAGGCTCTCTCGCGTGAGGCGCAGCTTCGCCGGCTCCGTCATCAGCAACATTGTGGCCAACAGCGCCAGGGTGGTGGCGCCCAGCACGGGCTCCACATGCGTGCCCAGGTGGATGGCCGCGTAGAAGGCCAGCGCCACACCCAGGCCCGCGGATTGGGCCACCGCGGCGCTGACGAACACCATGCGCCGCAGCACCACGTACACGCTCAGGAAGCCCAGCACGCCGCCCGCGATGAGCGCGCACAGCAGCGGGTCCCTGAACAAATCGAACGCCAGGTGGAACTGCTCCCACTTGGATGGTTCAGCGAGCGTCGTTTCCACGGTGAGGTCCCAGGGGCGCGCGTTGGCAGTACTCGTCGCCGTACTGGCGGCGGAAGGCGGGGTGACAGAAGACGGTGCGGGCATCGCCCATGACGAAGGCGGACGTCTCGCGGTCCACGAAGACGAGCACGTCCGCGTGCTCGGCGGCGACCTCCAGGTCGTGGCACACCACCACCACGCCCAGGCCCCGCTCACGCGACAGGGTGCACAGCCGCTGCATCGTCTCGTGCTCGGCCACCGCGTCCATGGCGGCGGTGGGCTCGTCCAGCAGCACCAGGTCCGCCTCGGTGGCCACCAGCCGGGCCAGCAGCGTGCGCTGCTTCTGGCCCTCGGACAGCTCGCGGTAGGGCCGCGACGCGAAGGCCTTCGCGCCGGCCGTCTCCAGCGCGCTCTGAACGGCCTGCCGGTCCGCCTTCCGGGCAAAGGGCCACAGGAAGCTCCAGCCGCGCAGGCGTCCCCACGCTGTCAGCTCGCCCGCGCGCAGTGGCAGCAGCGAGTCGATGGCGGATGTCTGCGGCACATAAGCACTGCGAACCTGCGCGGAGGCGCGGGAGATGGTGCCCGACACCGGCGGCTGCATGCCCAGCAGCGTCCGGAACCAGGTGCTCTTGCCGGAGCCATTGCGGCCCACCACCGCCACGAACTGGCCGCGGCGAATGGTCAGGTCGATGGGCGGCAGGATGGCCTTGCCGTCGTAACCGATGACGAGCTTCTCGCAGGTGAGCAGCGCATCACCCGGTGCGAACGTGGCGGGCACCGCGTGCGCGCCGTCAGGGGGCTCAACGGTCTTCACGCTGGACCTCCGCTTGTGGCTCCAAGGTGGCGAGTGCTTCCATCAGCGCGGTCCGGATGGTGGCGTTCTCGGGCGCGTTCAGGTCCACCACGCCGTCAGGGCCAGGCGTGGTGGCCGCCCAGTCCAGCGAGTCGAACAACGTCGGCGCCAGCGCCAGTCGCAGGGCCAGCTTCACGCGTGGCTTGTTCTCGCGGTCCGCGGGGATGTCCACCGTGCCGCGCAGCACCATCAGCGGTGTGGCCTCCTCCTCCGCCGCCAACGCGAGCCGGAAACGGCGCTCATCGTTGAAGCGCGGCGTGGCGCGGCTGTCGCGTACGGCGCCTTCCAGGTGCACCAACGACACGTCCCACTGGTAGCGGCTGACATGGGTGCGGCCCAACTCGCAGGACGGCTCGCAGCCGGGCGACAGCGTCTGGTCCGCCAGCAGGTCCAGGTCCGCGTCCACGTGCAGGCTGGCCACCGTGGCCTCCGCGCCGTCACCACCGCCATCCAGCTCCGCCTGGATGTCCTCGTAGTCCACCAGCGCGCCATCGTCGCGGTGGCAGTGGCCGTTGTGGCAGTTGGTGTAGCCCGCCGGCGGATTGGCCGGGTCGAAGGTGGTGGGGCCGCGGGCGCCGCCGCCGCCCACCAGGTCGATGTGGTCCACGCCCAGCGCGGCGCCGTCCAGGCGGAGCTCGAAGTCGGAGGCGAGCCGCTGGAAGCCGTTGCCCACGTTGCGCCCGGCCACCGGCGTGTAGTCCGCGCGGACGGTGGGTTCCAACACCGCGAAGCTCTCACCGGGCTCCAGCGCGCAGCCGGACAGGAAGAGCAGGGGAAGGAGGAGGCGGGTCCGCATGGCTCAAGTCCCCTTGCCGGCGAGCCCCTTCTCCAGGCGCTCGACCATCTCGTTGATGTGCTGGAGGTATGTCTCCTTCGCCTTGAAGTCCGTGCCGCCGTGCAGCGTGACGAGCGGCGCGGGAATCTTCGAGGCCACCAGCCGCGCGGTGGTGTCCGGGTAGTAGCTCTCCATCAGCACCATGCGCGCCTTGCGCTGACGGCCCTGGGCCAGGACGCTCGCGACGTGCGACGGGTTGGGCGGGATGCCGGGCTTGGGCTCCAGGTAGGCGATGGTGTCGAAGCCCAGCCAGTCCGCCAGGTACGCCATGGTCCGGTGGTAGGCGATGACGGGCTGGCCACGCAGCGACGCCAGTCGCTTCTCCCAATCCGCGCGCGACTTCTCCAACTCGGTGGTGAAGGTGGCGAGGTTGTCGCGGTAGGCCTGCGCGTTCTTCGGATCCAACTGCGCCAGCCGGTCGGTGATGCCGCGCGCGACGGACAGCGCCTGGCGCGGGTCATAGAGGAAGTGCGGGTTTCCGCCCGGGTGGACGTCGCCCTGTCCCCGGTCTACCTGCACCGTGGGGACCTCCAGCAGCTTCACGAACTGCGAGGCCACCAGGTAGCCCGGGTTGCCCACGAGGATCTTCGAGTTGCGCGCGCCCACTTGGAGCGTAGGCAGCCAGCCGAGCTCCAGGTCCAGGCCCACCGCGATGAGCAGGTCCGCGCGGTTGAGCGCCAGGGCGAGGTTCGGCTTGGCATCCACGAAGTGCGGGTCCTGGCTGGACAGCGCCAGGGCCTGCACTTTGACGTGGTCGCCGCCCACGGCCTTCGTCAACGCGGCCAGGTCCGGCAGGGTGGTGACGACGTTGAGGTCCGCGCGAGCGGGGGACGCGACGAAGAGGGTGAAGGCGGCGCACACGGCCGCGAACAGACGGGAGAGACGCATGGTCATGGCTCCTTCGAAAGGGGGTTAGAACGCGTGGGCGCCGTGGGCGCCGGTCACCAGCTCGAGCGCGAGCATCAGGGAGTAGCCGGCCTCATCCCGCCATCCGGCATGGTCCCTGGCGCCCTGGAGGCGCAGCCGGGAGAACTCGGTGGGCCAGAAGGTGACGTTGGCGGACACGCGGTTGCGTGACTCCGTCCAGTCCGGGTCCAACGGGTCGATGACGCGCGCTCCGTCTTCGCCTCGCGCCGCCGTTCCCAGCTCGTAGCGCAGCGCGGTGGCCCACCGCGGCGAGAAGCGCCACGCGGCCTGCGCGTAGGTGTTGAAGTCCGTCAGCACGTCCCCGGGCACCTGGCGGCGGCGGTAGTAGGCCTCCGCCTGGAACGTGATGAGCGTGGTGTTGTAGGCCTGGGTGATGGGCCGGTAGCGCAGGTACAGGTCCGTGCCGAACACGTCCGTACGGTTGCGGTAGCCGGTGGGATTGGGACCGGTGGCGGTGGACAGGCCCCACATGAGGGACAGGTCATCCGACAACGGGAAGAACTGCTTCACCGCGCCGGTGAGCTGCAAGTCGAACGGAGACTGCACACGTTCGCTGGTGGCGCCCAGGAAGCTGCGCGCGGTGGCCTCTCCGGTGGCGTCGGTGGTGCTGCCAATCACCTCCACGTACCAGGGCAGGGGAGCCAGCCAGGACACCTCGGCGCCCAGTCCACGGTTGCTTTCGCCTCCGAAGATGCGGCCCACGGCGAAGGGCTGGTCCACGAAGTCCCACGAATGCGGGTGCGTGGGGTTGATGCGGCCGAAGCGCGTGAGGAACTGACCGGCGCGCACCTGGAGGTTGTAGGGCAGCGCCAGCGTGGTGCCGTAGGCCTCTTCGATTTCCACGCCGAACTGGCTGAAGACGATGTTGGCGTCGAACCGGAAGTAGGGGTCCACCACCGAGCCGATGGACAGCTCCAACTGCTGCAGGTTGAAGCCGTTGCGCGTGGGGTCGTGCGCGCCGCTCTGCAGGGGCTCCTTGTCCGTGAAGGCCGCGGCGGCCACGTCCAGGATGAAGCTCAGGTCCAGGAAGTTCGCGCCCGTGTTGGGGGTGTTCACCCCGGGGATGGAGAGCGCGGAGCCACCGCCAGGCATGGAAGCCGGCGGCGCCGCGGTGCCGGTGGGCGCGTTCTGCTGCGCGGCCGCGGCATCGCTGCCAAGCGCCTTCTCGATCTCCTCCAACTCCTCGGGTGTGAGCGCGGGCGCGGCGTCTTCCCGCGACTCCTGCACGGGGGCGTCCGCCGGAGGCGCGGAGGCGTCCTGGGCGCTGGCGCCGCTGGCGAACAGGAAGGGCGTGAGTGAAACGGCCATGAGAGCGCCGTGAGCACGGCGCGAAAGGGTTGCCACCTGGAATGCTCCTCGAACGGGGCGACCGCGAAGCGGCCACGCCCACCAATGACTTGCCAGACCTCGGACGACGCACGTCACGCGTGCGCGGGAGGCGAGGCCTTGGGAGCGGTATCGAGGATGGAGAGGGGGGCCTGGACGCGAGGCGGCGCGGTGGCCGGACGGCTCACGGCGAGCAGCGTCAGCACCAGGGACGTTCGGTAGGGCGTCAGGAGCTCCGGGCGGGAGCCAGACGTCACCAGCGGACATTCCTCATGGGTGAGGGCCGCCGAGTCCGTGACGGCTTCGGGCAGGGCGGACAGCTGTGGGCTCTGCTCGATGGCGAGCCGGGACAGCCGCGCGCCCGTGCCGAGCGCCGTCTCCTCGAACGTCTGATGCTGCGGACAGAACCGGTGCGCGTGCTCGTCCCTCGCGTGCATCAGCGCGCTCAGCGGCTGACACACCCACAGCGCGACGAGCAGCGTCGCGGTGCAGCGGGCGAAGGTGTGGGCTCGCTGATTCATCGGAAGGGGCGGTTGCCCGGGTGCTCTAATGACGCGGCACGGCGGGTGTCAAGGGACGGTATCACGCTCTGTTTCGTCCGGGTGGGGATGTGTCGGCCCCGGCCGGGCGTTGGGGAACATCGGGATGAACGGACAGCTGGACGGAGGATTCATTCCAGTGGCGACGCTGGACGCACTCGACGCGCGGGGCCGCGCGGTGGTGCAGGTGGACGGTGTCGCGGTGGCCCTCTTCCGTGTGGATGGGGAGCTCCATGCGGTGGCGGACGCATGCCCCCACCGGGCCGGCCCCCTGTCGGAGGGCGACCTGGTGGGATACGTGGTGCACTGTCCGTTGCACACCTGGCCGTTCGACGTCCGGACGGGGCAGTGCCCTCGGCATCCCGGGGTGCATGTCCGCACCTATGCGGTGCGTGTGCAGGGACAGCACATCCTCGTGTCCGCATCAGGTAGGGTCCACGCCCCCTGAGTGCCGGCCCCTTCCAGGAGCGATTCCACTGTGACTTCGTCCCGAGCCCGCCGCAAAGCCCCCGCCGCTTCCGCCCCTGCTGGTGTCCCCGATACCTCGGCCATGGCGCGTGCCGTGGCGGACTTCCTGCGCGCCGCCGGCCTGAACCTCCAGGACGTCCACCTGGCGGACACCCCCGCGCGCGTGGCCGAGGCCTGGACGGCCGAGTTCCTCGACGGCTACAGCCGCACCCCGGAGCAGGCGCTGGGGGAGACGTTCCCCGCGCCGCCGGGCTCCTCCGGCGAGCTGGTGGTGGTGACGGACCTGCGCTTCCACTCCATGTGTCCGCACCACCTGCTGCCACTCACCGGGCGGGCCCATGTGGCCTACGTGCCGGGCAAGCGGGTGGTGGGCTTTGGCCGGCTGTCATCGCTGGTGGACTGCTTCGCGCACCGGCTCATCCTCCAGGAAGACATGGCGCGGGAAGTGGCGCGCTCCCTGGCCCAGGTGCTCGGCAGCCCCGCCACCGCGTGCATCATCGAAGCGGAACAGGCGTGCCTGCGCCTGCGCGGGGACAAGCAACGCGACGCCGTCACCCACGCGGAAGCCTATGAAGGCACCCTGCGGCGCGACGGTCCCCTGCGCCGTGAGCTCTGGGCCCGGCTGGGGGCCCGGCGATGAGCGCGCCCCTGCCGCGAGTGGGGCCCAAGCGCGTGGCCCCCGTACGCGAGGCGCTGGCCGCCATCATGGCTCCGGAGCAGCTGCGCGTGGATGACGCCGCGCTGGCCGCCTACGCCCGTGACGAGTCCGACAGTGGCGTCCATGCGCCCGACCTCGTCGTCTTCCCCGCGGACACGCGGCAGGTGTCGCAGGTCTTCAAGGCGTGCGCGGTGCACGGCGTGCCCTTCACCCCCTGTGGCGCGCGCAGCGGCAAGAGCGGCGGCTCGCTGCCCTTGCATGGTGGGGTGGCGGTGAGCCTGGAGCGGATGAACAGCATCCTCTCCATCTCCCCCGAGGACCTCACCGCGGTGGTGCAGCCCGGCGTCATCACCGGCGACCTGATGAAGGCCGTGGAAGCGGTAGGGCTCTTCTATCCACCGGACCCGAACTCCTGGGAGCTGTGCACGTTGGGCGGCAACGTGGCGGAGAACGCCGGCGGACCTCGGGCACTCAAATACGGTGTCACACGCGACTACGTCATCGGACTGGAGTGGGTGCTCCCAGACGGCGAGGTGGTGAGGGTGGGCCGGCGCACCATCAAGGGCGTGGCGGGTTATGACCTGGTGGGCCTCTTCGTCGGTTCGGAGGGCACGCTGGGGGTCGCCACCGAAATCACCGTCCAGCTCATCCCGCTGCCGCGCGAGGTGCTGACGGCCCTGGTGGTGTTTCCGTCCGTGCTGCACGCCGCGCGCGCGGTGTCCGCCGTGCTGGCCGCGGGCATCCTCCCACGTTGCCTGGAACTCATCGATGACGTGGCCCTGCGGGCGGTGAACGGCCGCGGCTTCCAGTTCCCGCCGGGCGCGGGTTCCGCCGTCATCGTGGAGGTGGACGGCAACGGCCGCGAGGGCTTGCTCGCTGAACTGTCTCAGTTGGGTGACATCTGTGCTGGTCAGGGCGCCACCGAGATGCTCGTGGCCCAGGATGCTTCCCAGCGCGAGAAGCTCTGGGCCGCGCGCAGGGTGATTTCCCCAGCCCTCCGGGCCCTCAAGCCTCACAAGATTTCCGAGGACATCGTCGTGCCCCGCTCGAAGATTCCGGAGGTCATCGAGCGCTTGAAGGCCATGGGCGCGGAGCTGGGACTCACCGTGGCCACGTATGGCCATGCGGGCGACGGGAACCTGCACGCCAACATCCTCTACGAGGGCGCCCACCAACGGCCGCTGGTGGATGAGGCCCTGCGGCGCATGCTGGTGATGACCGTGGAACTGGGCGGAACGATCACAGGCGAGCACGGTGTGGGGTACGCGAAGCGGGAATATCTTTCGCTGGAGCAGTCCCCCGCGCTCATCGACCTGCAGCGCAGGCTCAAGGCCTTCTTCGATCCATCAGGGTTGCTCAACCCCTCGAAAATCTTCCCCGCGCTCATGCGTTCTTGATTCGTGGCCGACGCGGCTCGTTTTTGTCCCGGCGTCGAGCGGCTTACCGTCCAAAGCGTGGGAAGGGCTGGGAATGTCGCGCGAAATGCCTAATCGGACCTGGAATGAGAAACCCTTTCGCTCGTTGCGCGTCTTAGTTCCAGGTGGACGCGAGGCGGCGGGGGGAGAGCGCGTCCGGCATCGAACGGAGGACGGGAAATCATGGCCAATTCGACGAAGTACGCAGCGGAAGGCCTGTCGCACTACCTTCGGAACCTGGGCGGGCACCAGCAGCTGACGCGTGAGCAGGAGTACGAGCTTGCGCGCCGCGCCCGCAAGGGTGACGAGTCCGCGCGGCAGACGCTTGCCAGCTCCAATCTGGCCTTCGTTGTCGCCGTGGCGAAGAAGTTCGCCAATCGCGGCGCGCGACTGGATGACCTCATCCAGGAGGGCAACGTCGGTCTCATGAAGGCGATCGAGCACTTCGATCCAAAGAAGAACGTGCGCTTCGCCACCTATGCGGTGTGGTGGATTCGCGCCTACATCACCCGGTACCTGAAGGACAACCGCAGCCAGGTGCGCGGTGGTGAGGCCGAGCGCGGCAGCATGGTGGACTTCTCGCTGGACGCCACCATCGACGAGGACGGCGAGACGACCTTCCTCGACCGGCTGGAGGACAACAGCCCTTCGCCTCAGCAGGTATTCCTGTCGCACGAGCAGGACACGGAGATTCAGGAGGCGCTCGCCAAGGTGCGCAAGCGCATTGGTGACCTGGGCTGGGACATCCTCACGGAGCGGCTGACGCAGGACAAGCCGCTGACGCTGGAGGAGCTGGGCCAGCGGTGGGGCGTGTCGCGCGAGCGCGTGCGTCAGGTGGAGCTGAAGACGAAGAACTTCCTGGAGCGCTACCTGCAGGCGTTCAACGAGAACGAGGAGCATCTGGGCGAGCAGGCCGCCGACGCGGCGTGAGCGGCCATCCAGGGCGCTTCCCACCTGGGAAGGTGCGTCATCGGGGCGGGACGGACCGGGTCATTCCGGGCCGCTCCCGCCTCTTGTCGTTTGGCGGATGATTTACCCGCGATGGTTTGCTAGCGGGCAAAAGTGCGTGCTAAGCCCGGCGCTTATGCGCCTGATTTCATTTGCTTTGAGCCTCCTCCTGAGCCTGCCTGCCTGGGGGGCTGAGGCCTCCCTGCTGTCCGAGCTTGACGCGCTGTACGCGAAGCGCGGCGAGTCCGGTGGGGAGAAGGCCTACGAGGGGGCCTTGAAGACGGCGCTGGACGCCGCGCCGGAGGACTACGAGCTGGTCTGGCGCAAGGCGCGCATCCTCCAGTGGCAGGCGGACGGGGCGGCCAACGAGAAGCTCAAGAAGGTGCTGGGCCGCCAGACGTGGGACTGGGGTGAGAAGGCGGTGAAGCTCAACCCCGCCCGGGTGGAGGGCCACTACTACGCGGCCACCGGCATCGGCGCCTACTCCCAGGCCGTGGGCATCATGAAGGCGCTGGGCGAGGGGCTCGAGGGCAAGTTCAACGAGCGGCTCGACAAGGCCATCCAGATTGACGCGGGCTACGACCGGGGCGCGCCGCTGCTGGCCAAGGGCCGCTACTACTACGAGCTGCCCTGGCCCAAGCGCGACCTGGCGAAGTCCGCCAGCCTCTACGAAAAGTCCATCGCGAAGGACCCGCAGATGCTGCGCGCCTACTACTTCCTGGCGGAGACGCTCCTCAAGGACGGCAAGGCCGCGAAGGCTCGCGAGGCCATTCAAAAGGTGAAGCAAGGCAGCATCGCGTACGACCCCGCGGAAGGGCGGCGCGTGCAGGAGTGGTCCAAGAAGGTCGAAGCCGATATCGAGAAGGAGCTCAGATGAGGGCAGAGAATCAGGTAGCGGCTCCCGCTACCGCGGGGGGGGATGCGACGCTGGTCCAACTGCTCATTCAGCGCGCGAAGAACGCGTCGACGGTGGGCGCATGCCACAAGAAGGACGGCCGCTGGCAGGACGTCACCTTCGCCCAGTTCCTGGACGAGGTGAAAGCGCTCTCCGCGGGCCTGGTTGCCCAGGGGGTGAAGCCCGGAGACCGGGTGGCGATTTTCGCGAACACCAGCCTGCAGTGGCTCATCTGCGACGTGGCCATCAGCGCCGCGCAGGCCATCACCGTCCCCATCTACGCGTCCAACACGCCGGATGAGTGCCGGTACATCCTCAACCACTCCGAGACGACGCTCGTCTTCGTGGACAACGACGAGAAGGACGCCCGGCAGGCGGGCCGGCTCACGCGCCTGCGCCAGAAGCTGGCGGAGTGTCCGACGCTCCGCCACATCGTCGCCTTCGAGGGCCCCGTCGCCGGTGGCGCCGAGCTGTCACTCGCCGACGTCGTCGCCCAGGGCCGCACCGAGCACGCCGCCCGTCCGGACGACTTCGAGGCGCGGGTGGCGGGCGTGTCCATGGAGGACACCGCCTCCATCATCTACACGTCGGGCACCACGGGTGACCCCAAGGGCGTCATCCTCACGCACCGCAACTGGGCCTTCGAGGCGAAGGCCGCCCAGTCGGTGGGGATGATGGTGCCCTCTGACTCGGTGATGCTGTTCCTGCCGCTGGCGCACGTCTTCGCGCAGGTGGTGAAGGCCGCCTGGCTGAGCATGGGTTACCGGCTCGTCGTCGCGGAGTCGGTGGACAAGCTGCTGGCCAACCTGGTGGAGACGCGTCCCTCGGTGCTGCCGTCGGTGCCGCGCGTCTTCGAGAAGGTCTACAACAACGTGGTGGCCAACGGCTCGGCGGCCCCGGGCCTCAAGGGCCGGCTCTTCCGCTGGGCCTTCAAGCTGTTCGACGAGTACGTCGAGGCACGCAGCCAGGGGCGCGAGTACGCCACCCTGGGCTTCGCGTTGGCGAAGAAGCTGGTGTTCTCCAAGGTGCACGTGGCCATCAGCGAGAAGCTGGGCGGCAACATGCGCGTGTTCATCTCCGGCGGCGCGCCCCTGTCTCCGAAGATTGGCTACTTCTTCGACCTGCTGGGCCTCAAGGTGCTGGAGGGCTACGGCCTGACGGAGACGTGCGCCGGCACCACCGTCAATCGCGAGCACAAGATCAAGATTGGCAGCGTGGGCGCGCCCGTGCCGGGCATGGAGGTGATGATTGCCTCCGACGGCGAAATCCTCATCCGCGGCCCGTCCGTCATGAAGGGGTACTACAAGAACCCCGAGGCCACGGCGGAGGCCATCGACGCGGAGAACTGGTTCCACACCGGTGACATCGGCGAGCTGGACGCGGACAACTACCTGCGCATCACCGACCGCAAGAAGGACCTCATCGTCACCGCGGGCGGGAAGAACGTGGCGCCGCAGAACCTGGAGAACGCCCTCAAGACGCACGCCATCATCAGCCAGTCCATGGTGTACGGCGACAAGCGGCCGTACCTGGTGGTGCTCATCACCGTGTCGGAGGAGGGCGCGCGCAAGCTCCTGCAGGACCAGGGTGCCCCGGTGGGCACCTACGCGGAGAACGCCCGGCGCCCGGAGGTCCATGCGGCGGTGAAGGCCGCGGTGGATCAGGTCAACGCGCAGCAGCCGCCCTACGCCACGCTCAAGCGCTTCACCGTGCTGGAGAACGACTTCAGCCAGGAGACGGAGGAGCTGACGCCCAAGCTCAGCGTGAAGCGGAAGGTCTGCACCCAGAAGTACAAGGCGCAGCTCGACCGGATGTACGAAGGCACGGCCGTGGTCGACTGAGGCCCACGCCAAGCACAGGGTAAAAGCGAACGCCCGGCCCACCCCTTGTTCCAGGGGGCGGCTCGGGCGTTGCGCGTTTCAGGGCACTGCTCACGTCCTGCCGGGAGGCACGGCCACCCGGCGGCGGATCAGACGTGGCCGCTGGGCGTCTGGCTCTTGGTGACGTCGTTCTGCACGCCGGTGCTGCTGGAGAGCGTCCCGGAGCCCTTCTTGTCCCCAGGGGCCGCCGCTTCCTCGCCCTCACCGCCAAAGCCGCGCTTGAAGTTGCGGATCGCACTTCCCAGTGAAGAGCCCAGCTGTGGCAGGCGCGACGCTCCGAACAGGAGCAGCAGCACCCCCATGATCAGGAGGATTTCCATTCCCTTCAAACCCATCACTCGGCTCCTTCGCGAAGACGCCAGGAGCATACCGATGGGCGCCGCCGACTGCCAGCAAGACCGGCGGGCGATTCAAGCCTGCATGGTTGCTGGAGAACCGAGCGCGGCGATGGGGGCCTGGGTCAGGGTGAGGAAGAGGGTGCTGCCCCCTCGGTCCGACTCGACGCCCACGCTGCCCCCGTGGGCCTCCACTTCCTGCCGGGCCAGGTAGACGCGCAAGGGGTCCTCCAGCCGCTTCTCCCGGAAGGCGCGCTCCTCGCGCTGGAAGACGGCGGCGGCGTCCTCATCCGTCAGCGGCGCCCCGTCCCGGCGGACCTCCACGCGCACCCGGGGAGCGAAGTCGCGGATGCCCAGTCGGATGACCTCACCCGGTTGGGCGCGGGCCAACTGGTACTGAATGAAAGACTCCACGGCGTGCTGGATGCGGGCCCCGTCCACGATGACCTCGGGCACCGCCTCCGCCGGATTCAGGTCCAACACGAGCGCCACCTGGGCCGCTGAGGCCGCGGCGCGCTGCCGCTCCACCGCCGCGTCCAGCAGGGGCAGCAGGGACTGGCGCTCCGGCTCACAGGGCAGGGAGCCCAGGTCCGCCCGGCTGGCGTCGAAGAAGTCCTGGGAGAAGGCCAGCGAGCGGTCCGCGTTGCGGAGGATGGTCTCCAGGCCGCGCTGCACCTTGGCCTCCAGGGGCACGCGGCCGTTGAGCAGCAGGGCCGCGTACGAGCGCACGTTGGCCAGTGAGCCGCGCAGGTCATGCGACGCCATGGACAGGTATCGCACGCGCCGGCGCACCCCGGCCTCGTCCCACGCCAGGGGCGACGTCCACAGCAGCAGCGCGCCGTCCTCCAGCGTCTCCTCGCCCGCCATCAGCACCTGGCCGTCCCGCTCCCAGAGGCTGCCGCTACCAGCGCGCCGCTGGAAGCCCGCCACCGCCATGAGCTCCGGCAGGGAGCCCACGTGGCTGGGGAGCGCCTCCAGGCCCAGCTGCTCCAGCAGCGAGCGCCCGAGCGGGCGCGGGCTGCCTCCGCGAGGCAGGAGCAGAAGCCCTGGTGCCGCCATGTCGCCTGCTTTCAGCTCCCCCTCGCTCGCCACGTTCCACACCCCCAGTCCATCAGGTCACGGAAAGGGTGGGCAGTGACTGTCGGTTTTGCAACGTGGGCCCATGTCTGGCGGCGTGGGCGCATTTTCTTGCGCGGCCGTGTGGGAGGATGGTTGAAGAATCCCAGCGTCGCACCTCGGGAGACTGCTCTGACCTTGCACAATGCACAGCATGCGAGGGCCCCGGTGGTCCTGGTCGTCGATGACGACCCGGACATCCTGGAGGCCCTTTCAGAGATTCTGGAAGCCGAAGGCTTCGAAATCCGCCGGGCGCGGAACGGGAAGGAGGCGTTGGACCGGCTCGAACCCGAACCGCCCAACCTCATCCTGTTGGACCTGATGATGCCGGTGATGGACGGTTGGGAGTTCGCCCAGCGGATGCGGCAGAAGCCGCCCGAGGTGGCGCGCATCCCCCTCATCGTCCTGAGCGCGGACCGCAATGTGGGCAGCAAGGCCGCCGACATTGGCGCGGTGGGGCATCTGGCCAAGCCGTTCGAACTCAACGATTTGTTGGACATGGTTCGCCGCTCGCTGAACCCCACCGCCGCGTCCACCATCGCGTGACAGATGCCGCATCCGTGTCTTGACCTGCCAGGGGGGCGCCATTACGGTCCCCCCTGTCTTTGATTTTCAAATCAACGATCAGGCCAAGGAGTGTGTCGTGAGCGCGAAGGACATCATCGAGAACCAGATTCCGGAGACCCTCAAGGCGAAGCCGGAGCTGGCGAAGGAAATCAACGCCGTCATCGTCTTTGACGTGTCGGGTGAGGGCGGCGGGAAGTGGACGCTGGACGCCACCAAGTCCGAGGGCTGGGTGACGGAAGGTGCGGTCGACAACGCGAAGATGACCATCTCCGTGAGCAACGACGACTTCGTGAAGATTCGCGAGAAGAAGCTCAACGCGCAGATGGCGGCCATGCAGGGCAAGCTGAAGTTCAAGCCCATGGACATGGGCCTCGCGATGAAGCTCGCGAAGCTGCTCTAATTTCCGGCGGACCGGAGCGCTGCGGGCAGACTCCGTCCGCTGGCTTCTGTCACACGCGGCGCGTCTCCTTCACAGGGGCGCGCCGCAGTCGTTTCCACACCCCCGACGCTCGCTCCGAGGAATGCCCATGTCGTCGCTCCCGCTTACAGGCCTCCGCGTGCTGGACTTGTCGCGCCTGCTGCCCGGCCCCTACGCCACCCTGGTGCTGGCAGACCTGGGCGCCACCGTGGACAAGGTGGAGGAGCCGGAGGGTGGGGACTATGTCCGCCAGATGCCGCCCCTGCGGGATGACGTCAGCGGCCTGTTCTACGGCCTCAACCGGAACAAGCGCTCCCTGACGCTGAACCTGAAGCAGCCCGCGGGCCGCGAGGCGCTGAAGCGGCTGGTGCGCCACTACGACGTGCTGGTGGAGAGCTTCCGGCCCGGCGTCATGGACAAGCTGGGCGTGGGCGAGTCCGTGCTGCGCGCGGAGAACCCCCGGCTCATCTACTGCGCCATCTCCGGCTACGGGCAGACGGGGCCGGACCGGCTGAAGGCGGGGCATGACTTGAACTACGTGGCCCGCGCCGGCCTGCTGGGCTACGGCGGTGAGTCCGGCGGCGCGCCCGCCTTCCCCGGCGTGCAGATGGGGGACATTGGCGGCGGCAGCCTCTTCGCGCTGGTGGGCGTCCTGGCGGCGCTGCACGAGCGTGAGCGCACGGGGCAGGGGCGCTTCGTGGACGTGTCCATGACGGACGGCGCGCTGGCCTTCCTGCACATGCACCTGGCGTCGCGCCTCTACATGGGGACGGAAGGCGCCGCCCTTCAGCGGGGCACGGAGGCGCTCAACGGAGGCTACGCGTGCTACGGCCTGTACCGCACGGCGGATGACCGGTGGCTCGCGGTGGGCGCGCTGGAGCCCAAGTTCTTCGCGGGCGTGTGTGAGCGGCTGGGGCGTCCGGAGCTGCTGGAGGATGCATACGCCCCGGGTGAGCCCGGCGCGCGCGTGAAGGCGGAGCTGACGCGCCTGTTCGCCGAGCACCCACTGGCGTACTGGCAGGAGCGCTTCGCGGGCTCCGACCTCTGCATCGAGCCCGTGGCGGAAGGGGACGACGTGCTGAAGGACCCGCAGCTCCAGGCCCGGGGCCTCTTCGTGGAGACGGAGGACGCGGTGCTGGGTCGCAAGGTGACGCACCTGCTGACGCCGCTGCGCATGGGCGAGACGTCGCTGCGCGCGCCGCCCGCGCTGGGGCAGCACTCGCGGGAGATTCTGGAAGAGGCGGGCTTTACCGCGCAGGAGCTTGCGCGGCTGGGGCACTGACGGCGGGCGTCCGCCACAGGGCCTCGCCGTGCGCGGCGTGGCAGGTGTCGCCCAACAAGTCCAACGCGAGCTGCGGCTGCCGTTCGGCCAGCGCTGGCCACCCGTCGAAGGCGCCACCGGCTTCCAGCCGGCGCACGGTGTGCTCCAGGGCCGTGCGCGCCCGCTCCACCGCCTGCTGCTGGGCCTTCGTGGGCCGCCACCGGGTGTCGTCGCGGTAGCGGCCGAGCGTCTCCAGCAGGTGGCCCTGGAACTTCAGCATCTGCACCAGCAGGGGCAGCCTGTGCGCGAATGGCGCGTCGGCCAGCGCCGCCTCGTATTGCCTGCCCTCCGAGTCCAGCCGGTACAGCAGCACGTCCACCTGCGCGTCCAGCCGCTTGCGCCACGCCTTGCGCACGGAGGCATGCCGGGCCCAGCCCGCCACAGCCTGGAAGTAGTGAAGCCCGCCGCACGGGTGGGCGTAGATGCCCTGCTTGCGCTTGGGGACCTGCGGCCGCCCCTCGCGCATCGCCGCGGACAGCTCGGCCTGGGCGGCTTCGAGCGTGGCGAGCGCGTCCCGCATCACCGTGTCGATGTGGACCGTCGTGCCCTCGCTGTTGCGGAACGTGGCGCCGGGCTCCATCGCCAGGGACAGGGCGTCCAGCGCCCAGGCACCTTCGGGATTGGCCACGAGCGATGCGCGGAAGTCGAGCTGCAGTTGCTCCACCAGCGCCTGCACCATGATGGGGCCCCAGGACGCGTTGAAGCGGTGGCGCACCGGGTAGCCCGCGTGCAGCAGGCTCTTGAGCTGCAGGGCGGGGTGGGGCTCCACCGGCGTGCCGTTGGCGGTTCGGGTGTCGAAGAAGAGCCGCTGGGCGGCGGCGGGGGAGTGGGACGGGGGCGGTGTCCGGCGCAGGTAGCGCGCGATGATGGCGTCCGCTGCGGGCTGACCGTCGCGGGTGCGGAATTCCCGGCCGTCCAGCGCCAGGCCATGGGCCAGCGCCCAGGGGTTGTCGGGCGTGGAGGCCCACTGCCTGCACCGGGAGGACAGCAGCGAGGACACGTCCGGTGGGAGCGCCGCGCCCGCGGGGGCCCGCAGATGGACGGTGGAAGGTGCCACCGCGGGCCACGTCACCTCCGCGCGCGCGCCAGCGGGGGCGGCGGCGCCCAGTCCCACGGCGAGGCTCACGAGGAGGAAGGCGGTCATCGTCATGCGGTGTGCGTCCGGGGGAGCTTATGCGCACGGCCGCGCCAGCGACACCCTTGGCGTCCTACGCGCGCCGGCCCGAAGCATGGGCCGGCGCGCGTGAGGGAAAAGTTCAGCTCGCCTGTGGGGGGCCGCCGGCCGATTCCGCCTCGGCCGTCAGGCGCGCCAGCATCCGCTCCAGGATGCCGAACACGGCGTCGCGGTCCTCGGCGCTCATCAGGCTCAGTACGCGCCGCAAGCTCGCGTCCAGGCCCCTGTCGATGCGGGCGAAGACCTTGCTGCCCTGCTCGGTGAGGCGCACGACGACAGCGCGCCGGTCCTCCACGTCGCGGGTCCGCTCCACCAGACCCATGCTCTCCAGGCGGTCCACCACGCCGGTGATGGTCTTCCGGGTGATGCCCACCCGCAGGGCCAGGACACCCACCTGCACCGGACCGTCGTTCCCCAGCCACGACAACGCATGCATCTGCGTGGGCGTGAGCTGGAGGTCCTCGCAGATGCCCGCCAGCGGGTTCTTCAAGGAGCGGTAGCGGCTGAACTCAATCAGCAGCTCGTGGAGGCGCCGCGACTCGGGCGTGGAGGCTTCGACGTCTTCCTCCAGCAGACCGTGGCTCTCCTCGGAGCCACCGTCCTCGGGGAGGTCTTGTCCCTCCGCGCCCGGGTCGCCTCGCCGATTCGCGAGCGCGGCCGGCTTGTCATCCGGCCGCCGCATCAGGCGGTCTCCACCCGGGCCGCGGCGGCCACGGAAGGCGACTCGGCGCCGTGCTTCGGACCCACCGCGTGCGGCGTACCGGACGTCGCGTCCGGACCCTTGCGCCGCTTGAACTTCTCGGTGAGCTGATCCATCAGCGAGTACACCACTGGCACCACGCCCAGGGTGAGGAACGTGGACGTCACCAGACCGCCGATGATGGTGATGGCCATGGGCGCGCGCGTCTCCGCGCCGTCACCCTTGGCGACCGCCACCGGAATCATGCCGGCGATCATCGCGATGGTCGTCATCAGGATGGGACGCAGACGCACGGGAGCCGCCTGGAGCAAGGCCTCCGTCGCCGTCTTGCCTTCCTCACGCAGCTGCAGCGTGAAGTCCACCAGGAGGATGCCGTTCTTCACCACCAGACCCATGAGCATGATGACGCCGATGAGGGCGAACATCGACATGGCCTGACCGGTGACGAGCAGACCGCCAATGGCGCCGATGAGGGCGAAGGGCAGCGACATCATGATGGTGAAGGGGTGGATGAAGCTCTCGAACTGCGCCGCGAGAATCATGTAGATGAGGATGATGCCCAGCAGCAGGGCGGAGCCGAAGGCCGCCACGGCCTTGCCCATCTCCTTCGCGTTACCCTCGAAGTCGTAGATGACCGTCTTGGGCAGCTCCTTCTCCGCGTACGCATTGAGGAAGGTGATGCCGTCGCTCAGCGCGTAGCCCGAGGCCAGGTTCGCCAGCAGGGTGATCTGCCGCTTCTGCGACTCGCGGTCGATCTGCACCGGGCCGTCGGCCGGGGTGATGGTCGCGATGTTGCGCAGCTCCACCAACTGGCCCGTGGTGCTGCGCACGGTCAGCTTGCCCAGCGCGTCGGCGGAGGCCAGCGTCTGCGGCGGCAGGGCCACCTTGATTTCGTACGTCTCGCCACCCTCTCGGTAGTCGCCGAACTTGTCGCGGCCCAGGAAGGCACGCAGCGTGGCACCCAGCGAGGCCGCCGGAACGCCCAGGGCGGCCGCGCGCTCGCGGTCCACCTTGACGTCGTACTGCGGCTTGCCGGAGCGGAACGTCATGTCCACGTCCACCAGGCCCGGGTTCTGGCGCATGGCGGCCTGGACCTGGCCGGCGGCCTTCACCACCTCGTCCCAGTTGTCGCCGCGGAGGTTGAACTGGATCTGCTGCGTGCGGGCGCCGCCGCCGCCCACGGCCGCGATGTCCTGCACCGTGACGGTGACGCCGCTGCGGGGGGTGATGGCGCCGCGCAGGTACGTCTTCAGCTCGCCCTGGTTGAAGGCGCGGTCCTTCAGCGGCACCAGGTTGATGAGCAGCTCGCCCTTGTGCACTTCCTCCTGCACGCCGCCACCGGCGGTGGCGAACGTGGAGTCGATGCCGGGCAGGGCGCGGACCTGCGCGTCCAGCGCGTCCAGCTCCGCCTGCGTCTCCTGCAGCGTGGATCCGATGGGCAACTCCACCGCCAGCTTGATGTTGCCGTTGTCCTGCTCCGGGATGAACGTGAACTTCAGGAAGCTGGCCATGAAGAGGGTGAGGAAGAGCACCACCACGGCGATCACCAGGGTGATGGCCCGGTGCCGCAGGATGCTGGCCAGGATGTTCCGGTAGCCCGTCTCCGTGGCGACCAGCACCTTCTCCACCGCCGCGGAGATGCCCGTGGGGTTGCCATGGTGGCTCAGCATGCGCGCCGACAGCATGGGCGTGAGCGTCATGGACACGGCGTAGGAGATGAGCACCGCCACGGCCACCGTGACGCCGAACTGGTAGAAGAACATGCCCATCGTCCCGTCCATGAAGGCCACGGGGATGAACACGGCGACGATGGCGAGCGTCACGGCGAACACCGCGAGCGCGATCTGGCTGGCGCCCTCGAGCGCTGCCTGCATGGGCGTCTTTCCGTCTTCCAGGTGACGGACGATGTTCTCGATGACCACGATGGCATCGTCGATGAGCAGACCGATGGACAGCGTCAGTGCCAGCATCGTGACGACGTTGAACGTGAAGCCCAGGGCCGCCATGACGGCGAAGGTACCGACGACGGACACCGGCAGCGCGATGGCGGCCACCAGCGTGGAGTTCAGGTTGCGCAGGAACACCAGCACGATGAGCACCGCGAGGAAGCCACCGAGCACCAGGTCGAACTGCACCGCGGCGATGGACGAGCGGATGAACCGCGAGTTGTCCGTCACCATCTCCGTGCGCACGCCCTCGGGCAGCAGGCTGTTGACCTCGCCCAGGGACTCCTTGATGGATTCAGCCACCTGCACCGTGTTGGAGCCGGACTGCTTGCGCACCACCAGCGCCACGGCGCTGCGGTCACCGCTCTTGGCGCTGGAGCGCGCCTCTTCCGGACCGTCCACCACGTCCGCCACGTCACGCACGCGCACCGGCGCGCCGTTGGGGTTGGCGATGATGATGTTGCGCAGCTCGTCCACGCTCTTGGCCTCGGACGTCAGGCGCACCACGCGCTCACGGCCGCTGTCCATGGTGCGGCCGCCCGGGACGTCCAGGTTCTGCGCCTTCACCGACTGGCTCACGTCGCTGACGGCCAGTCCGAAGCCGCGCAGCCGCTCCGGGTCCACGATGATCTGGATTTCGCGCTCGCGGCCACCGACCACGTCGATGCTGCCCACGCCCGCCTGACGCTGCAGGGCCGGCTTCACCACGTCTTCGGCGACGCGCGTCATCTCTTCAATGGGGAGCGCGCCCGACAGCGACAGCGTCATGATGGGCGCCGCGCCGATGTCGAACTTCTCCACCACCGGCGTTTCGATTTCCGTCGGCAGCTTGCTCAGCGTGGCCTGGACGCGGTCACGCACGTCCTGGGACGCCACGTCCACCTTGGTGTCCAGGGTGAAGCGGACGACAATCTGGGACACGCTCTCCAGGTTGATGGAGCGCAGCTGCTCCACGCCGTTGAGGGTGTTGAGCGCCTCCTCCAGCGGGTCACTGACGTTCTTCTCCATCGACTCCGGGTCCGCGCCAGGCAGCACCGTGGTGACGGTGACGACGGGGAACTCGACGTCGGGGAACTGATCCACGCCGATGCGCGGGTAGGCATTGACGCCAAAAACGACCACCGCGAGCATCAGCATCGCGGTGAACACAGGGCGGGTGATGAATGTCTTGAGCATTCAGGAGCTCCGAACTTGAAAGGGGAGGGCAGGCGTCACTGCACTACGCGGACGGCCGTGCCCTCCTTCACGTCCAGGGAGGAGTCGGCGAGCACGCGCTCGTCGACGCCCAGGCCCTGGAGGATGCGGACGTAACCAGGCAGCACTCGCTCGACGCGCACATCCCGCTTGCGCACCGTGCCGTCCTGCACCACCCACACGAAGCCCTCCTGGCCCCGGGCGCTGACGGCCTGGGTGGGGAGGAAGAGGCCCTTGTCGTCGGCCTCGCCCACGGTCGAGAAGTCCAGCTCCACCAGGGCGCCGGGACGCAGCGCCGTGGAAGGCTCACCCACCACGTCGGCCAGCACCTCCACCGTGCGGTTGGTGGCGTCCACCACCGCGCCCACGACGGACACCTGCACGTCGAAGCGCGCGCCGCTGGGGCTCACCGTGCCATGCGTCTTGCTGCCCACTCGGACCTTGTCCACCACGGACTCGGGGACCTGCGCGCGCACTTCCAGCCCCGTCGTGTCGACGATGCTGAACACGGGCGTGGAGGGGGTCACCGCCACCGAGTCACCGATGTTCTTCGTACGGGCCGTGATGACGCCGTCGAAGGGGGCGGTGATGGAGTGGTCGCGCAGCATCTCCTCCGCCAGCCGCAGCCCGGCGGCGGCCTGGGCGGCCTGGGCGGCGGCCTGCTTCTGGCCAATCACGGCTTGATCCAGCCCCGCGGCGGCCACGCCACCGGACTCCGCCACCTTCCGGGTGCGCTCCAGGGAGGACGTGGCCAGCTCCAGCGCCGCGTCCGCCGCCTGCTTCACGGCGCGCGCCTGCTCCACGCTGATGGCGACGTTGGAGGCGTCCAGCACCGCCAACACCTGGCCCTTCTTCACCTTGTCGCCCACCCGCACGTTCATCTTCGAGATGGTGCCGGTCGCCTGGGGCCCCAGGACCGCCTCGTTCTTCGAGCGGATCTGCCCCGTCACGCGGGTGACGTCGCCGCTCAACTCCGTGGCCGGAGTGATGGCGCGCACGCCCAATGCCGCGGGACCCGTCTGCTCCGGGAGGGCCGGCTTGTTGCTGGCCTTGCCACAGCCCGTCGTCACCACCGCTGCCATTGCCGCGGCCATCCACATGCGTCGAATCACGGTCGTCCTGCTCCTGCCGGTCACGGGGCACTTGTCCCCTGGAGACACTTCCGGGCCGGCTTCTACATGGAAAGTCTGCGCCCCGGAAACTACAGCCCCTGAACTGTCTGTCAAGAGGATACTCCGGAGTGCGGACTATCTTTCCCCGGCTCGCCCAACGGCCGTCCGCCGAGCGGGCAGGTGAAAATGACACGACGCGGTGCGTCCGTCCTCTGGCCTCAAGGAGGGGAACTGTGTGTCTGGGCGGCGGTGCTTGTGGCACCTAGAGGCCCCTGTTATTGATTCAAGAATCAATCCTTTCGTGCCGAGGACACCCCATGCCCCACCCATTCACCGAGGAACACGAGGCCTTCCGCAACACGGTGCGCAGCTTCGTGGAGAAGGAGATGACCCCGCACGGCCTCGAGTGGGACCGGGCGGGCATCTTCCCCAAGGAGCTGTTCCGCAAGGCGGGGGACCTGGGCTTCCTGGGCATCAACCACGACCCGAAGTACGGCGGTAGCGGGCTGGACTACTGGTACGTGACGGTGTTCGCGGAGGAGCTGAGCCGCAGCCTCAACGCGGGCGTGAACATGGCGCTGCTGGTGCAGAGCCAGATGGCCACGCCCATCATCAACGAGATTGGAACGGACGAGCAGAAGCGCGAGTTCCTGGAGCCGGCGCTCAAGGGCGAGAAGATCGCCGCGCTGGGCGTGAGCGAGCCGGGTTGCGGTTCGGACGTGGCCAGCATCAAGACGACGGCGCGCCGGGACGGGGATGACTACGTCATCAACGGCTCGAAGATGTGGATCACCAACGGCACGCGGGCGGACTTCATCACCCTGGCGGTGCGCACGGGGGAGGCGGGCTACGGCGGCATCTCCCTGGTGACGTTCCCCACGGACGTGAAGGGCTTCGGCGTCTCCAAGAAGCTGGACAAGGTGGGCAACCTGTCCTCGGACACCGCCGTCCTCTACTTCGAGGACTGCCGGATTCCGGCCCGCTACGTGCTGGGCGAGGAGAACGAGGGCTTCTACCACATCATGACCAACTTCCAGGGTGAGCGCCTGGTGGGCGCCATCACCACGGTGGCGGGCATGGAGCGGATGGTGGAGGACTCCATCCGCTACGGCAACGAGCGCGAGGCCTTCGGCCGGCCGCTGATGAAGTTCCAGGTGTGGCGCCACAAGTTCGTGGAGCACCTGACGGCCATCGAGGCGGCCAAGCGCCTGACGTACCACGCGGTGGACCTCTTCGACCGGAAGGAGAACCCGGTGAAGGAGGTCTCCATGGCGAAGCTGTTCGCGGGCGACCTGGCCCAGCGCGTGGCCTACGACTGCCAGCAGTTCTACGGCGGCATGGGCTACGTGGAGGAGACCTCCATCGCCCGCATGTGGCGCGACGTGCGCCTCATCACCATCGGCGGCGGCACCTCCGAGGTGATGAAGGAGATCATCTCGAAGCTCTACGGCTTCTAGCGCCGCGCACTCAGGTGCCGTGGCCCAGGCGCACCCCTTCCAGGGGCTTGGGCCCGCTGTCGAGCTCGGCGTGCATGACGGTGTCGTCACGCACGCCCTCCCACTTGGACACCACCAGCGTCGCCACCGCGTTGCCGATGACGTTGGTGATGGCCCGGGCCTCGGACATGAAGCGGTCCACGCCCAGCAGCAGGGCCACGCCTTCCACGGGCACCTTGCCGTTGAGCGCCGCCAGCGTGGCCATCAGCGTGATGAAGCCCGAACCCGTCACGCCCGCCGCGCCCTTCGACGTCAGCAGCAGCACGCCCAGCAAGGTGAGCTCCTCGCCCAGCGTGAGGTCCACGTTCACCGCCTGGGCGATGAAGATGGCCGCCATCGTCAGGTAGATGCACGTCCCATCCAGGTTGAACGAGTACCCGGTGGGCAGCACCAGCCCCACGGCGCCCCGGTCGCAGCCCAGCGTCTCCAGCCGCTTGAGCAGCCGGGGCAGCGCGGATTCCGACGACGACGTCCCCAGCACGAGCAACAGCTCACTGCGCATGTAGCGCAGCAGCTTCCACAGCGAGAAGCCGGACAGCCGCGCCACCAGCCCCAGCACCAGGAACACGAAGAGGGCGCAGGTGACGTAGACGGCGATGAGCAGCCGGCCCAGGGAGCTGAGCGATTCGACGCCGAACTTGCCCACGGTGAAGGCCATGGCGCCGAAGGCGCCCAGCGGCGCCAGCTTCATGATCATCCCGACGATGCCGAAGAAGACCTGCGCCAGGTCATCCGACAAGTCGAGCACGCGCTGTCCCATGGGCCCCAGGCGGGTGAGCGCCACGCCCGTCAGCACCGCGACGAGCAGCACCTGAAGCAGCTTCCCCTCGGTGAAGGCCGACAGGAAGTCATGCGGGATGATGTCCAGGATGAAGGGGATGGTGCCCTGCTGCGACGCGGACGCGCGGTACTGGGTGATGCCGGAGGTGTCGATCTGCGCCGGGTCGATGTTCATCCCCGCGCCGGGCTTCAGGGTGTTCACCACCACCAGCCCCACGACGAGCGCCAGCGTCGTCAGGACTTCGAAGTAGATGAGCGCCTTGAGGCCGATGCGGCCCACGTGCTTGAGGTCGCCCATCTTCGCGATGCCCGCGACGATGGTGAGGAAGATGACCGGTGCGATGATCATCTTCACCAGCTTGATGAAGCCGTCGCCCAGCGGCTTCATGGACTCGCCCAGGTCCGGCCGCAGCCAGCCGAGGATGACGCCCACCGCGATGGCCAGCAGCACCTGGACGTACAGATTCTTCAACCACCGCATCCGCACCCCTCTCTCGGGAGGCCGCGGACTATAGCGCCCCGGTTCGGCGCTTCGTTGGCGCCAGGTGCCGGCGGGCAGCGGGGGCTTCCGGTGGCGGGCTGCGTCACTTCTTGCGGAACAGCGCCTCCGCGGCGTTCAGCAGGGCGTCCCGGCTCTCCTTCTCATGGATGCCGCCTTCGCCAATCTGGAACAGCTCACAGAAGTTGGCGCCGTCCTTGTCCTTGGGCACCTCGGCGAAGGGCTCCTTGCACTCCTTCGCCACGCCCAGGTCGAAGTGACGGCAGTTGCGGCACGAACGGATGTCCTCGCCGCAGTGGGGGCAATCGTCACGCCGGCCCACCTGGTTCGCGATGATGTCCAACCGGTGTCCACAGTGCGCGCAGCCGGGCATGGCCTCCTCCATGAATCGGGGACGCCATTGTGCCAGCGGGCCGCGCTTGGCGGCGAGCGATCAGCGCTGCGGACTGGGCATCAACGCCTGGACGGGCTCCGGGGAGGCGGACTCCCGTGAGGTGCCTTCGTACGCACTGCCCCCCGTGGCATCGAGCAGCTGGTCGTTCAGCCGCTTGAGGAGGAACAGGAGGTACGCGGAGACGGTGGCCAGCGCCGAGATCAGCACGCCCAGCAGCATCCCGCGCTGCCACACGTGTGCCTTCTCCAGGATGGCCCGGCGCTCCGCGAACGTCTTCAGCTGGGCGTCCGCCGCGGCGCCGTCGAACCGGGCCGCGTAGTCCTCCGCCTGGGCGGTGCCGCGCTCCATCAGCCACTGGCCCTGCACCTGGAGGGCGTCCGCGCGGGTATAGCAGTAGGCGGCGCCCCCAGCCGACAGCAGGGAGATGCACAGCGCCGTCATCACGCTCCGGGTCGTGCCCATCCAACGTCCTCCGGACTGGCCGTTGCACGGGGAGTGACACCCGCGACTGCTCCGGCTTCCCGAAGACAGTAGCGGATGCTAGGGAGCCCCCCTGACATGGGCAAGCCCTACCGTCCTAAAGACCACTATTTCCAGAAGGCCAAGCAAGAGGGCCTGCGGGCACGTTCGGCCTTCAAGGTCGATGAACTCATCAAGCGCTTCCCCATGGTGAAGAAGGGGCACGTGGTGCTCGACCTGGGGGCGGCGCCCGGAGGTTTCCTTCAGATATTGGCGGATGCCGTGGGACCGAAGGGCCGCGTCATCGGCGTGGACATCGTCGCCATCCGTCCTTTCAGCCAGCCCTTCGTGCAGACGGCGGTGCTGGACGTGCTCGCGGACGACTTCGACGCGAAGCTGACCGAGCTCCATGCCGGCCCCTTCGACGCCGTCATCTCCGACATGGCCCCCAAGACGAGCGGCATCAAGGCCACCGACGAGGCGCGCAGCCTGCGGCTGGCGGGCAAGGCGCTGGAGTTGGCCGCGGCGCGGGGCCGGCCCGGGTCGTCCTTCGTGGCCAAGGTCTTCATGGGCCGGGACTTCGAGGACTTCCGCAACCAGGTCCGCGCCCTCTTCGAAGAGGTGAAGGTGGTCCGGCCGGAAGCCACCCGCGGCGCCAGCATGGAGGTCTACCTGGTGGGTCTGCGCCGCCGTGCGCCAGAGGCCCCGGAGGCGAACTGACGTTCATTGTGGAACGTTCGGGTGCCCAGCTGTGTCTAGAGTGCCGACATGCATCGGACCCCCTGGACCCGCGCACCCTTTGTTCGCTTCTGGCTGTTCGCCCTGCTGCTGCTGACCTCGCCCGTGCTGGGGCAGGGTAAGGCGCCGCCTTCGTGGAAGGCCATCGAGGGGATGGTCGAAGCGCAGAAGCTGGAGGCCGCCGCCCAGGGCGCCGAGGCCCGTCTGGCGCAGGCGAAGTCCAAGGGCGACGAGGCCGAGTGGACGCGCGCGCTGGTGCGCACGGTGCAGCTGCGCACCGAAATGCATGGCTACGAGACGGCGGTGCGCTTCCTGCGGGAGCAGCCCTGGCCCAAGGGTACGTTGCCTCGCGCGACGCTGAACCTCTACTACGCGAACGCGCTCGTCACCTATGCGCAGGTCTACGGCTGGGAGGTACGCCAGCGCGAGTCCGTGGCGTCCTCCGGGCCGGTGGACCTCAAGGCGTGGACCTACGAGGAGATTCTCGCCGAGGCCCAGCGGGCCTACGAGGAGGTGTGGAAGCAGCGGCAGCAACTCGGCGGCGAGCCCCTGAAGGCGCTGGCCGAGTACGTGAAGCCCAACACCTACCCGGAGGGGCTGCGCTCCACGCTGCGGGATGCCGTGTCGTACCTGCGCGTGTCCCTGCTGGCGGACAGCTCGCACTGGCGGCCCGAGCAGGCCAATGAGGTGTACCGCCTGGACCTGGGCACGCTCCTGGAGGGGACGCCCAAGGTGACGCTGACGGACCCCGGCGTCCATCCGCTGGTGAAGGTGGCGGCGGTGCTCGGGGACCTGGAGGCGTGGCACCAGTCCGCGGGGCGGCGCGAGTCGGCGCTGGAGGCCCGGCTGCAGCGCTACACGGTGCTGCACCAGCACTTCACGGACACGGCCGACCGGACCCGCATCCGGCAACACCTGGCCGCCTTGCTGCCCGCGTTCCGCGACGTGCCCTGGTCGACCATGGGGCAGGCCCAGCTCGCGGAGATGGAGCGAGCGGCGGACCACGCCGTGCGTGCCCACTCGCTGGCGAAGGCGTGCGCGGCCACGCACCCCGAATCCAAGGGCGCGCAGCGCTGCCGCGTGCTCATGGCCGCCATTGAAGCGCCGGAGTTCAGCATGGGCTCGTTGGAGTCGGACGGGCCGCGCCGCCGCTCCGTCGAGGTCACCCACCGCAACGTGTCCATGCTGCACTTCCGTGCGTTCTCCGTGGACCTGGAGAAGCGGCTGACCCAGGTGGATGACTACAACCTCATGCCGGACGGCGCGCCGTTGAAGGCCCTGGTGAAGGACCAGCGTCCGGTGGCCACCTGGAGCGTGCCGCTGCCGAAGACGGAGGACTTCCGGGAGCACCGCACCTTCGTCACGCCGCCGCTCACGGCCCGGGGGACATACGTCATCATGGCCTCCGCCCACGAGGACTTCCGCGCGACGAACAACCGCATCGTCGCGGTGTACCTGACGGTGACGCCCTGGGTCATCGTCGCGCGGCCCTCGAACGGGGACCTGCTGGAGGTGCGGCTGGTAGACGGCGACACCGGCGAGCCCGTGCCGAAGGTTCCCCTGCGCCTCATCCGCGTCAACTACAGGCAGGGCTTCAAGGAGGCGGCGCGCATCCTCTCGGACGCGGACGGCGCGGCCACCTTCGACTCGGTCCCGGGTGATGGCTACCGCAGCTACGTCCTGGTGGCCGGCGTCGGGCGGAACGCGCTGCTGCACCCGGGCCAGGTGCCGTTCTACGAGCGCCATCAGCCCGGGGACGTCCAGTCGGCGCTCGTCTTCACCGATCGCGCGGTGTACCGGCCCCAGCAGAAGGTGCTGTGGAAGGCGGTGGCCTTCAGCGGCCGGGGCGAGCAGGCGCGCTACCAGACGCTGGCGGACCGCCCGCTCCAGGTGACGCTGTTCGACCCGAACCACCAAGTGGTGGAGTCCCGGGAGGTCCACACCAACGACTTCGGCTCCGCCGCGGGCGAGTTCACGATTCCCACCGGCCGGATGCTGGGGGCGTGGTCCGTGATCGTGAGCGCGGGGGGGCGCGCGGCGATTCGCGTGGAGGAGTACAAGCGGCCCACCTTCGAGGTGACGCTGAAGGACGCGAAGGCGCAGCTGCGCCTCAACCGGCCCGCGACGTTCCAGGGCGAGGCCCGCTACTACTTCGGCATGCCGGTGACGTCCGGCTCCGTGCGGTGGCGTGCGTACCGCGAGCCCGTGCTGCCCTGGTGGTGGTGGGGCCCGCCGTCCGGGGCCTCGCAGCGGCAGGTGGTGGCGACGGGCACGTCGCCGCTGGGCGCGGACGGAGGCTTCACCATCGGCTTCACCCCCGAGGCGGATGAGCGGTCCGCGGCCACGCCGGGGCTGACTTGGAACTACCGCATCGAGGCGGATGCGACGGACGAAGGCGGTGAGACGCGCTCGGCCAGCCGGGCCTTCCGGCTGGGCTTCGTCGCCGTGGAGGCGCGCGTGGACCTGGACACGGGGTTCCTCCGCGAGGGCGCCGCGGCCGAGGTCCGGCTGACGCGCTCCACGCTGGATGGCGCGCCGCAGCCGGGGCCGGGCAAGTGGCGGCTGGTGGCGCTGAAGCAGCCCGCGCAGCCCCTGCTGCCCGCGGACGAGCCCTACGGCCTGCCGGAGTACAAGGACCCCGAGGCGGTGTTCACGCCCACGCCTGGAGACAATCTGCGTCCTCGGTGGTTCGGGGCGTATTCGCCGGAGTCCACCATTCGCGGCTGGACGGATGGGGCCGAGCAGGCGACCGGCTCGGTGCAGCACGACACCGAGGGCCTGGCCGTGCTGAAGCTGCCGTCGCTCAAGGCGGGCGCGTACCGGCTGCACTACGAGACGACGGACGCCTTCGGTCAGACGTACACCGTGGGGCGCGAGCTGGTGGTGGCCGGGAAGGCGACGCCTCTCGCGGTGCCCGCGATGCTGGTGGCCGAGCGGGAGACGGCGCGGGTGGGAGAGGTGGTGCGGCTGATGGCCGTCTCGGGGTTCAAGGGACAGCCGCTGCTGCTCGACATCTACCAGGGAGAGCGGCGCATCTCCCGGCGCAAGCTCACCGCGGGCCAGACTTCCGGAGTGGTGGAGGTGCCGGTGACGGCGGAGCTGCGCGGCGGCTTCACCGTGGCGCTGTCCACGGTGCGTGACTACCAGTTCCTGCTCTTCTCGAAGTCCATCTTCGTGCCCTGGGACGACAAGGAGCTGCAGCTGGAGTTCGCCACCTTCCGCGACACGCTGCGCCCGGGCGCGAAGGAGACCTGGCGCGTGACGGTGAAGGGGCCGAAGGGCGCGAAGGTGGAGGCGGGCACTGCCGAGCTGCTCGCGTACATGTATGACCAGTCACTGGACCTGTTCGCGAAGCAGACGCCGCCCAGCGTGGCGTCGCTGTATCCCCAGGAGCACGCCCATGTGGACATGCAGTCGTCGGCGAGCCTGGGGGACACCCGGTGGGTGGTGAACGCGCGATATGGCGAGGTGCCGAGCTGGTCAGCACCTGAGCCTGACGCCTTGCTCTTCGGGGAGGGGTTTGAGGTGGGCGGCCCAGGCCGGCGGCGGATGCGGCAGATGGTTCGTGGTGAGATGGGCGGCATGCGGGAGGGCGCCGCGCCAAGGGCCGCCATGCCCATGGCCGCGCCACCGGTTCCGGGCGCGCCGCCCCCGCCGCCCGCCGAGGCGTCTGTTCGGGCCGAGGCGAAGATGCAGTCGGACAAGGAAGAGCGCTTTGGGCGTGGGGGCGGGACTCCGGACGCGCCGCAGCCGCTGCGCTCCAACTTCGCGGAGACGGCGTTCTGGGCGCCCCAGGTGCTCACCGGGGCGGATGGCTCGGCGACGCTGGAGTTCACCGTGCCGGACTCGGTGACGGCGTGGAGCGTCTGGGTGCACGCCGTCACGCGTGACTTGAAGGGCGGCTCGCTGCAGCGCGCCTCCCGGAGCGTGAAGGAGCTGATGGTGCGCCCCTACGTGCCGCGCTTCCTGCGCGAGGGCGACCGCGCGGTGTTGGAGGTGATGGTGAACAACGCGGCGTCGCGCCCGATGCAGGGCACGCTCACGTTGGACATCCAGGACCTGGAGCTGCAGAAGAGCGTGCTGTCGGACTTCGGCGTCCAGAAGGCGTCGCAGTCCTTCCGCGTGGAGGCGGGGAAGGGGACGCGCCTGCGCTTCCCGCTCACCACGCCCACGCGGGTGGGGCCCGTGGCCTTCCGTGTGGAGGCGCGCGCGGAGAATCACAGTGATGGTGAGCTGCGCCCGCTGCCGGTGTTGCCAAGCCGGATGCACCTGGCGCAGTCGCGCTTCGTGACGCTGAAGGGCAAGGACTCCAAGACGATGCAGTTCGAGGACCTGCGCGCGGGCGGTGACCCGACGCGGGTGAACGAGCAGTTGGTCGTCACCGTGGACACGCAGCTGTTCTACTCGGCGCTCCAGGCGCTGCCGTATCTGGTGAACTACCCCTACGAGTGCACGGAGCAGACGCTCAACCGCTTCGTGTCGACGGGCATCCTGTCCAGCCTGTACGGGCAGTACCCGTCGGTGGCGCGGATGGCCAAGCAGCTGAGCGAGCGCCCGACCCAGTTGGAGACGTGGGACTCCGTAGACCCCAACCGGAAGATGGCCCTGGAGGAGACGCCCTGGCTGGAGATGGCGAAGGGCGGCGCTGGGCCGGACGCCGGCCTGGTGAAGGTGTTGGACCCGAAGGTCGCCGCCGCCGAGCGCACGTCCGCGCTGGCGAAGCTCCGCAAGGCGCAGACGTCCAGCGGCGGCTTCCCCTGGTGGCCGGGTGGTCCGCCGTCGCCGTACATGACGCTCTACATCGTGCATGGCCTCTCCCGCGCGATGGAGTTCGGCGTGGAAGTCCCGCCGGAAATCACCCAGGGCGCCTGGGGCTACCTGGCGCGGCACTTCCGCGAGGAGTACGCGACGAAGCTGATGAAGGAGGAGCGCGGTTGGGAGTTCCTCACGTTCCTCAACTACACGGCCTCCGCGTATCCGAACGCGAGCTACACCGGTGATGCCCTCACCGCGGCGGAGCGGGCGCGGATGCTCGCGTTCAGCTACAAGCACTGGAAGAAGCACTCGCCCTACCTCAAGGGCTACCTGGCGCTGACGCTGAAGCGCGCGGGGCGCGGCGCGGACGCCAACCGCGTCTGGGAGAGCGTCATGGACTCGGCGAAGACGAGTCCCGAGCTGGGCACCTACTGGGCGCAGGAGGACCGCAGCTGGCTCTGGTACAACGACACCACGGAGACGCATGCCTTCGCGCTGCGCACGCTGACGGAGCTCAATCCGAAGGACGCCCGCCGTGAGGGCCTGGTCCAGTGGCTGCTGCTGGACAAGAAGCTCAACCACTGGAAGTCCACCCGGGCCACGGCGGAGTCGCTGTACGCGCTGGTGAAGTACCTCCAGGCGGAAGGCGCGCTGGGTGTGCGCGAGGACGCCCAGGTGACGGTGGGCCCGCGCGTGGTGCGCATGTCCTTCGCTCCGGACGAGTACACGGGCAAGAAGAACCAGGTCGTCGTGCCCGGGCCGGAGTTGAATCCGGCGACGATGAGCTCGGTGGTGGTGGAGAAGACGACGCCAGGCTTCGCCTTCGCGTCCGCGACGTGGCACTTCTCCACGGAGAAGCTGCCGGACAGCGACCGCGGGGACTTCTTCCAGGTGTCGCGGCGCTACTTCCTGCGTGAGCGGCAGGGGCGGGACGCCATGCTCGTGCCGCTGGCCGAGGGCGCCGTGGTGCTCCCCGGTGACGAAGTGGAGGTGCAGCTCTCCCTGCGCGCGAAGCACGCGGCGGAGTACGTGCACCTGAGGGACCCGCGCGCCGCGGGCCTGGAGCCAGAGAACGTGCAGTCCCGCCACCGCTGGGATTTGGGCATCGTCTGGTACGAGGAGACGCGGGACTCCGGCACCAACTTCTTCTTCGAGCAGCTGCCCGCCGGTGAGTACACCTTCAAGTACCGGCTGCGCGCCAACATGGGCGGCCAGTTCAAGGTGGGCCCCGCCACCGTGCAGTCCATGTACGCGCCGGAGTTCACCGCGTATTCCGCCGGGGCGGTGATCACGGTGGGCGCGGCGAAGTAGCGCGGTCCGCCGCGGGGAGTGGGCCCTTCAGTCCGGGCTCATTCCCCGCAGGTGGCCTTGTCGTCCGTGGGATGCAGGGTGGCGATGCCGTAGGTGCCATTGCGTGTGCCACACCAGACGCGCCAGTTCGTCCCGCCCAGGTCCGGCGCCGAGTACACGCCGCCTTCCTTCTTGGCCCCGCCGCGCGCGCAGCACCGGGCGAAGGCGCGCGTGCCAATGGACATCAGGCCCACCGCGTCCGGCGCGCGAGAGAAGCCACCGACGCGCTTCTCTCCGCAGGACCAGGGCGCCACGCCCTTGAACCGGATGAGGTAGGCGTCACCCTTCAAGGCCGCGTCGCCGCGCACCGGGCCCTGGTAGCAGAGGCGGCCCTCCGCCTCGAGCTGGGCATAACGCGGCAGGAAGTGCAGGCCGCCAATGGGGCCGCGCTGCCAGTCGTCGCCGCAGAAGACGTGCGTGAAGGCGTTGCGAGGCCCGGTGCTGACCCAGAGGCCCGTGAGCCAGTCGATGTTGGCCTGCCGCGCGCCGGGCCGTCCCGCCACGGACAAGGCCCGCTGGAGGCGCGGGTCGTCGTAGTGGCGGGAGAGGAAGCGCCGCACGTCGCCTTCACTCACGCTGACGTCGGGACGCGCGGGGCACAAGTCCAACACCTCGCGGTCCATGGCCGACAAGGGCGGCGGCTTCGCGAACAGCGGCGCGCTGTCACACGTCGCCGCGCAGCCGGTGGCGGGCTTCCAGCTCGCGGAGCCGGCCAGTTCCTCGTCGCCGTCGTTGTCAGCGTCACGCGCGGCCGCGTTGCCCGCGGGGCCCCGCATCGCCACCTGCCGCGCCGAGTGGGCACGGTCCGCGGCCACCAGGGCCGCCGCGCTCGGAGCAGCGGGCGCGGCGGACTCCGGCGCGCCTTCACACAACACCCAGCCTTCGGCGGACGCGCCGCTCAGCTTGCACCAGGCGCGGTTGGGGCCGCCCTTCTTCAACAGGGGGTAGGGCCTCCCGGCCTCCACCGTGAAGAGGACCTTGCGGGACTCGGGCTGCTCGACGGCGTCCACCGTGACGTCGGACACGAAGACACCGCGGCCCGCGAGGGCGGGCAGCGAGGCGCTCAGCAACAGGGCGAGACAGGGGAGGGAAAGACGCATGGCGCACGGGAGTCTACAGCAGTCCCCACCGTGCCCCTCGGAGGGAGGGGCAGGGGGGCTCGTCCTGCGCCTGCGACGGCCGTCACCGGCCGGAGATTCAACCGAGCTTCACGCGGGCGACCTTCAGCTTGCCCACCTGCACCGTGTATTCACCGGCGCCCAGCTCCGCCTTGGGGTCCTGCACCTTCTCGCCGTTGACGCGCACGCCGCCCTGCGCCATCAGCTTGCGGGCCTCGGTGGCGGACGCCACCAGCTTCGACTCCGGCAGCAGCTTCGTCACCGGCAGCTTCTCCGCGCCGCCCAGGGACACCTCCACCAGGGGCAGCTCGTCCGTGGACAGCTCCTTCTTCGCGAAGCGCTTCTCGAAGTCCTCGGCGGCCTTCTTCCCGGCCTCCTCGCCCTGGAAGCGCGCCGTCATCTCCTGCGCGAAGCCGAGCTTCACCGCCTTGGGGTGCAGCGCGCCAGACTCCACCTGGGCGCGCATCTCCGCCAGCTCCTTCCGCGTCTTCGCGGAGAGCAGCTCGTAGTAGCGCCACATCAGGTCGTCGGTGATGCTCATCAACTTGCCGAAGATGGTGTCCGCCGGCTCGTCGATGCCCACGTAGTTGTCCAGGCTCTTGGACATCTTGTCGCCGACAATCTTCCCGTCGACCGCCTTCGCGTTGAGGCCCTCCAGGATGGGGCCCGTCATGATGACCTGGGGCGCCATGCCCTCTTCCTTCATCAACTGGCGGCCCACCAGCAGGTTGAAGAGCTGGTCCGTCGCGCCCAGCTCCACGTCCGCCTTGAGCACCACCGAGTCGTAGCCCTGCAGGAGCGGGTAGAGGAACTCGTGGATGGAGATGGAGACCTCGCCGCGGAAGCGCTTCTTGAAGTCGTCGCGCTCCAGCATGCGCTGCACGGAGTAGCGCGAGGCCAGGCGGATCATCCCTTCCGTCCCCAGCGTGTCCAGCCAGCTGGAGTTGAAGCGCACCTGCGTCTTGGCCTCGTCCAACACCTTGAAGACCTGCTTCTTGTAGGTCTCCGCGTTGGCCTTCACCTCGTCGCGCGTGAGCGCCGGGCGCGTGGCGTTGCGGCCCGTCGGGTCGCCAATCAACCCCGTGAAGTCACCGATGAGGAACACCACCGTGTGGCCGAACTCCTGGAAGCGCCGCATGCGCGTGAGCAGCAGCGAGTGGCCCAGGTGCAGGTCCGGCCGGCTCGGGTCGAAGCCCGCCTTGATGACCAGCGGCTTGCCCGTGTCATACGAGTACTGAAGCTTCTTCTTCAGGTCCTCGGGCACGTGGAGGTCCACCGTGCCACGGGTCACTTCTTCGAACTGCTCCTCGGGGGTCGCCTTGCGCAGCGCGTCCGGATTCATGACGCCGCAAGCTACCCGAAGTGCGCCAGCCGTGGACGCACTTCCTCCACCGGGTTTCAGGTGCCTGGCAGGTGCTCACGCACGCGGTGGATGCTCCGTCCCCGTCCGGTGGCGTCGTCGATGTCCACCACCACGCCTTGCAGGTAGACGAGCCGCTCCGCCACCTCATAGGGCGCCGGCTTGCCCAGGAAGCGCGTCAGCGAGGACTCCTTCTTCATGCCGATGACGGAGTCCAACGGACCGCACATGCCGACATCCGTGATGAAGGCCGTGCCACCGGGGAGGATGCGCTCATCCGCCGTCTGCACGTGCGTGTGCGTCCCCACCACCACGGACACCCGCCCATCCAGGTGGACACCCATGGCGTTCTTCTCACTGGACGCCTCGCAGTGCATGTCCACCAGGATGCAGGGCGTCTGCTGGCGCAGCTCCTCCACCAGCCCTTCCACCACCTCGAAGGGGCTGGCCTCGGTGCGCATGAAGACGCGCCCCTCCAGGTTGATGACGCCCAGCGCGCGCCCATCCGGCAGCTTCACCACGCTGTGGCCCTTGCCCGGTGTGCCCTTGGGGTAGTTGGCCGGACGCAAGAGCAGGTCCGGATGCTCCTTCACCCAGGGGAGGATGGCTTTCTTGGAGTAGAAATGATTACCGCTCGTCAGCAGCTGGACGCCGCTGTCGAGCAGGTAGTGGGCCGTCTCTGAAGTGATGCCCGAGCCCTGGTCGCTGTTCTCCGCGTTGGCGACCACCACGTCCACGCCGTGCTGCGCGCGGACCCTCGGAAGGAGCGTGCGGACCGCCTGGAGACCCGGGCGGCCCACCACGTCCCCCATGAAGAGGACTTTCACGTATCGAGGAAGTCCCAGTCGCGGTACAGGCCGCGCAGGGACTCAGACTCCGTTACGACCAGGTCCATGTCGACGTCATCCCCGGTCGTGGGCAGCACGGGGACGACCTGGTCATTGAAGGCCAGGCCCACCCGACGACTGCGCTGACTGGCCGCGCGGAGGGTGGCGTCGTAGTAACCGCCCCCGCGCCCCAGCCGCTTGCCTTCCCGGGTGAAGCCCAGGCCCGGCACCACGAAGAGGTCAATCTGGTCCACCGCGATGAGGTCCGCGGAGTTGGTGGGCTCACGCACCCCCAAACGTCCCGGTTCCAGCTCGCTTTCCGACTTGATGGCACGGAACGAAAGAATCCGCCCGTGAACATGTGAGAGCGGGTAGCAGACAATCTTGCCGTCTTGCAACGCCGCAATCAGGATATCCCGGGTTGGCACTTCCCCCCGAATGGGGGCGTACAGCGCCACCGTGCGCGCCTTCTGATAATACGGCGCCGCCAGAAACCGAGACTGAACCTTGAGACCCCGCGTATCGATGAGATCCGGCGTCATCGCCTTCCGGCGCGCCGTGAGCTCCTCTCTTAGGGTCTGCTTCCTCGCCGCCGCCTCTTCCACCACCGTCTCGCTCACCGACGCCGCTCCAAAGAAAAAGTCCCCCGCAGCATGGCCGTGTGCCCGGCGTCCATTGAACCCTCAAAAAGCCAGGTGGGGACCGAAATCATGTCTCCGCAGGCTTCCCTCATCCCCCGTGAGGAGGGAGGGCTTGCACATGGAGACCGAAACGGACCCCGGAATGGACGTATCGGTTCGAATTTCTGCCGAGCATCACGCGCCCCGCAGGGGACAGCCCTTGAACAAAGCTACAGTGCTTCCAAATCCTCGAATCTATTGGGAATTCCCGCCAGAGTCTTTGGAAATGATAAGGACGGGGGGCGGCGGGGTCAAGGCATCCTCGCGCGTTTACAAGGCAGGCGCGGGACCTCTATGATGGAAAGAGCCCGAATCCACCCACATATGCCGCCCTCGCTATTGAACAAGGGTCTTGCGACGGTTCTTTCCGTTGCCTCCGGCCTCGCGTGGGCGGGACCGCCCACGGTGTCGAGCTCCTATCAAGGGGATTCCTATGGCGTGGTGTCCCTGCGCATGCAGGGAGACCAGCTGGTGGGGGTCGCGACTGGCGGACCCTGCGGATTCGAACCCGATACGGAGGTGCTCTCTGGCGAGTTCCAGGACAACGTCCTGGTGGGCCAGGTGTTGCTCTGCCAGTTGGGCCCCCACTGTGAGCCGCGGGTGAATCTGCCCGCGCTGGTCGTGTTCAACCCGGAAGATGGGGTGATGACGGCCCTGTTCCGCCTGAAGGACGGTTGCCGTTCGCCGGTGTTGAAGAACGACTCCCTCCTGCTGCTGCGGCCGCTGTCCCGGGACGCGGACGCGGTGTCGCCGGCGCGCGCGGCTTCGGCGACCACGGCCGTGGCCGCCTCGGCCACGCCGGACGGCGCGAACTCGTCCGCGGCGCAGGTGGCCGCGGGACTGGGCCGGCAGGGCGAGGTGTCACCCTTGGAGGAGGGGCAGCGTCAGCTGGCCGCGGGCAACGCGGGCGTGGCGCAGCGCCACTTCGAGCTGGCCCTGTCGAAGGACCCCCGCAGCGCCGCCGCGGTGGTGGGCCTGGGGGCCAGCCAGTTGATGCTCAATGACGTGAGCCGCGCGGTGAAGACGCTGGAGGCGGGCAGGGCGTTGGGGCGCGCGGACGTCCACCTGTGGCTGGCCTACGCGTATCAGCGCGAAGGCAACCGCAACCGCTCGCGCGAGTCGCTGCGCAAGGCCTTCGATCAGGGCTGGATGCCCGCGGGCCGCGCGGCGGAAGCGGTGGCGGAGCAGGCGCTGCGCGAAGACATCAGGGACATCGAAACGCTCATGCAGCAGCAGCGGACCCGGAAGCGGGTTCCCGTCCGCCCGCCGGCGGGGGCCGGAAACACCACGCCGTGAGCCAGCCGACTCCCCCGCAGAAGACCACGCGGGTCTTCGGCAACTACGAAGTCCTCTCCGTGCTGGGCAAGGGCGGGATGGCGGAGGTGTACCGGGCCCGGGTGTTGGCCGGCCCGCGTGAGGGCTGGACGGTGGCGCTCAAGCGCCTGTTGCCCGCGCTGACGCGGGATCCGGAGTCCGTGGCGCTCTTCGCCCGCGAGGCGCAGCTGTCCAAGCAGCTCCACCACCCCAACATCGTCACGGTGCTGGATGCCGGCGCGCTGGAGGGCATCTACTTCATCGTGATGGAGCTGGTGGACGGCCGCGACCTGGGGCAGATCCTCCGGCGCTGCAAGGTGCGCGGGATTCCACTGCCGCTCGACTTCGCGGTGTACCTGGGCAAGGTGCTGCTGGAGGCGCTCGCGTACGCGCACTCCGCCACGGGGCCCCAGGGCGAGCGGCTGGGCATCGTCCACTGCGACGTGTCGCCGTCCAACGTCTTCATCTCCCGCGTGGGCGAAATCAAGCTGGGCGACTTCGGCGTGTCGCGCGTGCTGGTGGACGGCAAGCTCCAGGGCGGCGACGTGCTGGGCAAGCCCTACTACCTGTCCCCCGAATCGCTGCTCGGCGAGGTGAGCCCGGAGGCCGACCTGTGGGCCGCCACGGTGGTGCTCTACGAGCTGCTGACGCTGGAGCGCCCCTTCACCGGCACGACGCCGGACGCCGTGTTCAACGCCATCCGCGCCCGGCAGTACCGGCCCCTGCGTGAGCTGCGGCCCGACATCCCGGAGGCGCTGGAGGCCGTGGTGGCCCGGGCCTTCGCGGAGCGTCCCGAGGACCGCTTCCCGACGGCGGAGGAGTTCGCCCAGGCGCTGACGCCCCACTACGACGAACGCGTGGGCACGCCGCTGGCCATCGCCGCCGTGGTGCGCGGCCTCTTCGGCGCCAGTGATGAGGTGCCCGCCACGCCGCCGCCCGGTGGGACGCCGCCGACGCCGGGCTCGCGCGCGGGGTAGGGGAGCGGGCACGCTGTTGTCCGCTCCACCGTCCCTGCCCACCTCCCAGGACGATGACGACCTTTCCTTCCGCCGCGCGGTGTCGCGTGGGGGGAGGAATTCACATGGCCAACGAGCCCAAGCAGCCGAAGCCGGAGCAGTCCGCACCCGAGCCCAAGGAGCGTGAGCGTCCGCGGATCTCCAAGGCGGATGAAGCCCGGGAAGACGGGATGCCCGGTTACGGGCAGCCCGACGAGGATGTTCGCGAGCAGCTGCTCCCGGAGCAGTCCTGGTAGCGACGCTGGAGGGCGTGAGGCGCTGGTTTTGCCTCGCGCCTGTCCAACAGCGTGCATCTGGCGCGTGACGGTGCCCCCAAGTCCGAGGGAGAGGCTTGGCCCCGCGCAGTCGGATTGTTAGGTCCCAGAAGAGGAGCGCGCTGAAAGTGTTCCTGCGCACGCTCATTCTGGCGGTCGAGTGACGCGAGCTTCCCCCCGCCAAGTGATGGACCCTGAATGGATCGCCGGACGTGGTCGCTCTTCGAGACAGGCATCCCGAGCTTCGACGCGTTGCTGGGCGGAGGCATCCCCCGACGACAGTCCCTCATCGTGGCCGGAGACCCGGGCAGCGGGAAGACGGTGCTGTGCAGCCAGCTGGCCTTCCTCGCCGCGGCGCGAGGGTTGCCTGTCGTGCTGGTCACCGTCACGTCCGAGCCCCACGACAAGCTCGTGGGCGAGCTGACCAGCTTCAGCTTCTTCAAGGAGGAGCTGCTGGACGACAAGCTCTTCGTGATTAGCGCCTACTCCTCGCTCAAGCAGGGCGCGAAGGAGACGCGTGACCTCATCGTCCAGACGGTGCGCAAGCGGGGCGCGAAGCTGCTCTTCATCGATGGCCTGCGCGCCATCCGGGACCTCTGGCAGGACGAGGCGCGCCTGCGCGAGTTTCTCTACGAGCTGGGCATTGGACTGGCCGCGGCGGATTGCGTCGGCCTCTTCACCACCGAGTACCCACTGGAAAAGCTGCTGACGTTGCCCGAGGCCACCACGGTGGACGGCATCGTCTCCCTGTCCGTGTCGAAGCACGGTGCCCGCCGCATGCGCCGCGTGGAGGTCGTGAAGCTGCGCGGTCGGCCACACCTGTCGGGTGAGCATCTGATGCGTATCGACGGGGACGGGGTGTCCTTCATCCCTCGGCTCGAGGCGCTGGAGCCCACCGGCGTGGACGTGGAGCCGCCCGTGAACCGCGTCAGCTTCGGCCTGCCGGAGCTGGACGTCTTGATGGAGGGCGGACTGCCCCGCACGAGCGCCACGCTGCTCGCCGGAAGCATGGGCATCGGGAAGACGCTGCTGGCCGCGCACTTCGCGGTGGAAGGCGCGCGCCGGGAGGAGCACGCCCTCTTCGTCTCCTTCCATGACTCCACGGCGTCACTGGCCGCCCGGGCGCGGCGCATCCAATTGGACGTGGCGCGCTTCGTGAAGAGCGGCATGCTCACCTACCTGTACATCCCTCCGATGGAGCTGGAGGCGGACCTCGTGGTGGACCGCATCCTCCAGGAGGTGGCGCGGCTGGATGTGAAGCGGCTGGTCATCGATGGCCTCACGACGCTGGAGTCGTCCATCATCGAGCGGGAGCGCCGGCCGCTCTTCCTGGCCGCGCTCGCGGAGAAGCTGCGCCGGGCGGGGGTGACGACGCTGTACACGCGGGAAGTCTCGAAGGTGGCCGGCACGGAGCTCGACTTCAGCGACGCGCCCGTCTCCATCCTCGGGGAGAACCTGCTCCTCTTGCGCTACGTGGAGTTGCGCGGGCGCATCCACCGCATCCTGTCGGTGCTCAAGATGCGGGACAGCAAGTACGACAATGACTTGCGCGAGTTCCAGATCGCCGATTCGGGGATGAAGGTCCTGGCGACGATGCGCTCCGCGGAAGGGCTGCTGACAGGGCAGGCCCGGCCGATTGGGACGAGCATCGGGGTCGTGGAATGAGCGGCGTCCTCATCGCGGAGGACGAGGAAGCCCTGCTCGAGGTCTTCGCCGAGGTCGTGGAGGCGCTCGGCTACCGCGCCATCCGGGCCCACAATGGAGAAGACGCGCTCATGTTGGCGCGCACGGAGCCGCCAGACCTGGTGGTGAGCGACCACATGATGCCCCGCCGCACGGGCATGGAGTTGCTGCGCGCTATGCGGGCGGAGCCGAGCCTCGCGTCGGTTCCCTTCGTGCTGCTGAGCGCCGCGCGGCCCGCGGGCCGTGAGGAGGCGGATGTCTTTCTCGCCAAGCCGGTGGACCTGACCGCTTTCGAGGATGCCGTCACCAACGCCCTTCGCGAGCGTCCGCCCGTGGCCGTGCCCACCCTCTCCGAGCCGAAAGCCTCCTCGAACGCGCGCAGGGGGCCCATCCTGGCCCGTGAGGAGGTGCTCAACTGGGTGGCCCACGAGCTGAAGACGCCGCTCTCCTCGGCCCGCCTCCACGCGCAGGTCCTGCTGCGCAAGGTGGGGAAGCGGGGCGCGGAGGACGAGGTCCGTTCGACGGAAGCCGTCCTGCGGCAACTGGACCGGATGAACCACCTCATCTCCTCCATCCTGGACGCCTCGCGCCTGGCCGAAGGCAAGGTGGAGCTGAGGCCCATGCAGGGCGACATCGCCGCCTTCCTCCGGGAACTCATCCAGGAGTGGCGAGATTTGGAATCGCAGGTGGACTTCGTGCTGCTGGGCGCCGGGGAGCCCGTGTTTCTTCCCTTCGACGGGGAGCGGGTGCGGCAGGTGCTCAACAACCTGCTCTCCAACGCGGTGAAGTACGGGGGCGAGACACGGCGCGTCGAAGTGGGCCTCTCACAGCATCCCGGACTGGCGGACATCCACGTCCGGGATTGGGGCATCGGCATCTCGGCGGGGGCGCTTCCCTTCGTCTTCGAGCGCTTCCAGCGGGCCGACGGCGAGCCCGCCCAGGGCCATGGGCTGGGGCTCTACATCGCCTCGTCGCTGGCGAAGCTGCACGGCGGCTCGTTGTCGGTGAAGTCCGAATTGGGGGAGGGGTCGACCTTCCACCTCCGGCTTCCCCTGAGCCGGCGTCCCGTGTCCTAGCCGGCCAGCGCGCGGACGTTGGGCACGTGCCGGACGAGCGCGTCCACCACGTGCGCCACGTCCGCTTCCTTCGTGCCGGGCCCCAGGCTGAAGCGAAGGCTGCCTCGGGCCTGCGCTGGCGACAGGCCCATGGCCCGCAGGACATGCGACGGCGTCAGCGTGCCGGATGCGCAGGCGGCGCCGGACGACACGCAGATGCCCTCCAGGTCCAGGGCGATGAGCAGCGACTCACCCTCCACGCCGTCGAAGCGCAGGTTGCTGGTGTTGGGCACGCGCGGGGCAGCGCCGCCGTTGACGTGCACGTCGGGCAGGCGCGTCGTCACCTCCCGCTCGAACGCATCGCGGAGCGCGGTCAGCCGCGCCGTTGTCTCGGGCAGCTCCGCGTCGGCCAGCGCCAGCGCCAGTGCCAGCGCCTCGGCATAGGGCACGTTCTGCGTCCCCCCGCGACGGCCGCCTTCCTGGTGGCCCGGCGTGAGCGCGCGGACATCCACGCTCTTGCGCACCATCAGCACGCCCACGCCCGGAGGGCCGCCGAACTTGTGCGCGGACAGGGACAGCAGGTCCGCATCCACCTCGCGCAAGGACAGGGGCACCTTGCCCGCGGCTTGCACCGCGTCCGTGTGGAACAGCACGCCACGCTGTCGGCACGCGCGCGCCACCTCCCGCGCGGGTTGGAGCACGCCCGTCTCGTTGTTGGCCCACATCAACGAGCACAAGGCCGCGTCCGGCGTCAGGGCCTCCAGCATGTCGGCTTCGCGCACGCGCCCGTCCGGACCGGGCGCCACCCGCACGACGTGGGCGCCTTCCCGCTCCAACTGCGCCACCGCGCCCAGCAGGGCAGGGTGCTCCACCGCGGATGTCACCACCCGCCGCCGTTCGGGATGAGGGCGAAGGTGCCAGGCGCCCACGAGCGCCAGCGCGTCCGCCTCACTGCCGGAGCCGGTGAAGCTGACTTCCTTCGGCTCGCAGCCGAGCACGCGCGCCACCTTCGCCCGTGCCGCGTCCAACCGGGCCCGGGCCGCGCGGCCCTCCTGGTGCACGCTGGACGCATTGCCATAACCGCTCGACGCGAAGGCGCGCGACAGCAGCGTCGCCACCTCCGCTCGCACCGGCGCGGCCGCGTTGTAGTCCCAGTACGTCACGAGTCCTGCGCGTACAGCAGCGACACCGGCCGCTCGTTGGCGACGCCGAAGGCCTCCAGGAACTTGGCCACCAGCTCGCGCTTGAGTGCCTTGCGCTGCGCCAGCTTCCCGGACAGCGGCAGCCGCGCTCCGGCCATGCTGCCGTGGCCGCCGGAGGAGCCGCCGTAGTCCTCGCAGATTTCGCGGATGAGGCGCCCCGCGTTCATCCGCCGGTCCTTCACGCGCAAGCTGAGGAAGAGCTGGTTGCGGTACGTCCCGAAGGCCAGCGACCACTTCATGCCTTCGAGGAACATCAGCCGCTCGGCCACCTCCGCCACCATGTCCGGGGAGTAGACCTCCTCCAGGTCGGTGACGATGGCCGTCCCGTACACCTTCGCCCGCTCGTAGGCCGTGTGGTACAGCTGGAAGTAGCGCGCGGGCAGCTCGGGGTGCTCAATCTGCGCCAGCAGCGTCTTGTCCATGCGCGGGAACAGCCACAGGTAGCTGTCCACGTCTGTGGGCGTCGTCTCCCGGCCCAGGTCGCGCGTGTCCGCCTTGATGCCGTAGAACAGGCCCGTGGCCACCTCCACGGAGGGCTCCAACCGGGCCGCGCGCAGGTACTCCACCAGCATGGTGGACGTGGCGCCGAAGTCGCCGCCCACGTCCGCGAAAGGGGCCTCCAGGCTCTCCTGGCGCAGCGGATGGTGGTCCACCACCAGGTGCGCTTCCAGCCGCGCCGGCAGGGAGTGGTTGCCCACCTTGGGCTGCGTGTCCACCAGCCCGAAGAGGTCGTACTCATCGAAGTCGATGGTCGACACGTGCGAGACGGGCAGGCGCAGCACCTTCACGAAGGCGATGTTCTCCGCCCGGCCGATGATGCCCCCGTAGCCGATGTGGGCCTTCAGCCCCGCCTTGCGCTCGAGCAGGTGCGCCAACGCCACCGCCGCCGCCAGCGAGTCCGGGTCCGGATTGTCGTGGGTGAGGATGAGCGCCTTGTGGTGGCCTTGGGCCACTTGCAGGAGCCGCTCCAGCTTGGCACGGGCTGGCATATGGGCCAATCGCGCTGGCGGAGGCTCCGTCAGCTCGCCTCCCGAATTTCCGGTTCCGCGGCGGCTGTTGAGGGACTGTGTCACAGGCATGGGTATTCTTCTTACTTCCTCCCGTCCTGGGATTCGAGAATCCGGGGTCTGTTGCCAACACACCAATGGTGTCGACGGACCCCGCATCCTTCACGACGCGCGAGAGGAGCGTGAGCCTGCGCGCTCCCTCGCCGGGCCGCCGCGGGACGTGGGCTAGCTGTTCAGGGCCTTGTACTTGCGCCCCAGGTCCCTGAAGTACTTCATGCCGTTGTCGAGCGAGTTCTCCATCGCGTCCATCAGCACCGTCCGGAAGCCCGCCACGGGTCCCCGGAAGGACTCGTAGTAGCGCTGCCGGTCGATGGAGTGGATGACAGCGGGCATGTAGCCGTTGCGCAGCAGGATGAGGTTGCTGCACATGCGCCCCACCTTCCCGCTGTGCTCGGTGAAGGGGAAGATCTGCACGAACTTGTGCTGGACCGTGGCCGCCTGCTTGATGGGGTGGAACTCGCGGAACTCGGCGCTGGCCGTGTAGTCCACGAGCTTCTCCAACTCCGGCTGGATTTTCGCCGGCTGGGAGATGTCGTGGAAGTACGTGCGGTGCAGCGGCATGTCCTTGCGCAGCCCGGACCTGTCGCGTTCCTTGGCCAGCTCCTTCTCCGTGCGCTCGCGGCGCTCCATGCGCGCGCGCTCCGTCTGGGCCTCCGGCGTGTTGCCCAGGAAGAGGTCGTGCATCCGCTTGATGGTGGTCAGCGTGATTTGCGCCTGCTTCTTCGCGCCCGCTGCCTCCTCACGGATGAAGTCACAGACGGCCTTGTGGTTCCGGATTTCGAGGACCACCGGAATCATGGAGGCTTCCGCGCTGGTTCGATGAGGGAACAGCGCGGCCATCAGTTCCTGATGCGTGTAGACGACTCCCTCTAGCGCGGCGTCGTGGTAGATCCACGACATCTCCATCTTGTCCAAGAACTCGCGCGCGTCAGGCTTGTCCTTGTAGATGTCGAGGTACCCACGCAGCGTTTCGTTCTTCTCGTCGATGTCCTGGTAGCGTTCCTTCACGGACTGCGGCTCCTTCTCGCTGCGGGTCCGCCGCGGGCGGTACTCGAAGCATGCGGCCGAGCGGTACAACGGCGCGTGGATTCTAGAAATTCCGCGCGGTTGTAACAACGAAATCATCACAGATTGACGAGGAACACCTCGCACGCCTGGTCGAGCAGGTCCTTGGAGAGCGCCGGAGGTATCTGCCGGTAGCGCGCCGAGTCCCGAATGAGGCTCACCAGGTCCCGAGGGTGGCACGAGCGAAGCTCCATGCTCCGGGGCTTGTAGTAGTGCTCGATGAGGTACGTGACGGCCTGGTCCACGTACGGGATTCCCGCTGCCTCGCAGACGCGACTGAAGATTTCCCGGTAAGCCTCTTCGTCGGGATTCCCGACCTCAATCTTGTACTTGATGCGGCGTAGGAAGGCCTCGTCCACCAGTTCCTTGGGGTCCAGGTTGGTGGAGAAGACGAGGAGCTGGTCGAAGGGGATTTCGAACTTCTTGCCGGTGTGGAGGGTGAGGAAGTCCACCCGCTTCTCCAGGGGGACAATCCACCGGTTGAGCAGGTCCGTGGGGTGGACCTTCTGGCGGCCGAAGTCGTCGATGAGGAGCATGCCGCCGTTGGCCTTCACCTGGAACGGGGCCTCGTAGAAGCGGGTGCTCTCCGAATAGATGAGGTCCAGCATCGCCAGCGTCAGCTCGCCGCCCACGACGACGGAGGGCCGGCGGCACACGAGCCACCGGTTGTCCATTTCGAAGGTCTGCCGGCGGCCGGAGGCATCCCGGCCGACCTCCAGCGACACCGGCGTGTGGATGAGCCGGTCGTGGACCTGGATGATCTGATTCCCAATCTCCAGGCAGTGGGGGACGAACACCTCGCCGCCGAACATGTTGGAGACGGCCTCGGCCAGGCTCGTCTTTCCGTTGCCAGGGGAGCCGTAGAGGAACAGCGAGCGGCCGGAGTTCACCGCCGGGCCCAGCTTGTCCATCAGCTCCGCGGGGACGGTGAGGTGGCTGAGCGCCATCACCAGCTCCTCCTGGCTGACGACGGGCGTCTCCTCCGTCTGGCTGGTGATGAGCGCGTTGTACTGCTCGATGGGCACCGGCGCGGGGCCCACGTAGGTGGTGCGGGTGAGGGCGTCTCGCGCGTACTCGCGGCCCTTCTCCGACAGGATGAACTCCACTGACGCGCGGCCAAAGCCCTTGCCGCCGCGCAGGTCCACCAGCTTCTCCGTGGCGAGGAAGTCCACCACGTGCTCGATGACGCCCGGCCACGGCAGCCGCATCTCGTCCGCGATGCCCATGCCCGTGCCCGTGCCCGCGTAATAGAGGTACTTCAGGGCGATGTCGGACAGGATGCCCATCTTGAGCCCCGTGTCCTCCACCGACTTCGGCTCCGGTGGAGCGATGTCGAGGATGGATGGGTTCTCGAGCTTGAACGGATTGTCGTCGTAGTCGTAGCCAGCGGGAGGAGCCATCAAGCCCCGTTCTAGCCCATTCGATGGGCGGTCGGGCGCGGGACGTGGCGTCTTCCCTGGCTGCCCGCCCCCCTCCCATGCCGAAGAGGGGGGGGCGAGGCGGGGTGGCTCAGATGTACGTGAGCCAATCCGCGTAGCGCGGCTCCTGGCCACGCACGATGCGGAAGTACATGTCCTGCACGTACCGGGTGATGGGGCCGGGCTTGCCGTCGGCCACCTGGCGGTTGTCCACCTCGCGCACGGGGGTGATCTCCGCCGCCGTGCCGCAGAGGAAGATCTCGTTGGTGATGTAGAGCGCGTCGCGGGTGAAGGTGACCTCCTCCACCGTGCGGCCGCTGTCGCGCAGGATGTGCAGCACCGTGTCGCGGGTGATGCCGTCCAGGATGGGGCCGGACAGCGGGGGCGTCTTGATGATGCCCTTCTTGTTCACCTGGAAGATGTTCTCGCCGGAGGCCTCGGCCACGAAGCCGCTGATGTCCAGGAGGATGGCCTCGTCGTAGCCCGCCATCACCGCCTCGCGCTTGGCGAGGATGGAGTTGACGTACTGGCCGGTAATCTTCCCGCGCACCATGTTCACGTTGACGTGCATGCGCGTGTACGAGCTGACCTTGGCGCGGATGCCTTCCTTGATGCCCTTGTCGCCCAGGTACGCGCCCCAGTCCCAGGCCGTCACGGCCGTGCGGGTGGGGTTCACCGCGCCCAGGCCCATGGCGCCGTCGCCCATGAAGGCCACCGGCCGCAGGTACGCGCCGTTGGCGAACAGGTCCTTCTGTGCGCGGAGCAGATTCACGCACGCGTCGAAGAGCTCGTCCTCGGTGTACGGAATCTTCAGCATGATGATGTGGGCCGAGTCGAGCAGCCGGCGGACGTGCTCACGCAGCCGGAAGACAGCCAGCCGTCCGTCGTGCGTCTTGTATGCGCGGATGCCCTCGAAGACACCCAGGCCATAGTGAAGCGCGTGCGTCATCAGATGCACGTGGCCTTCGTCCCATTTCATCAGTCGGCCGTCGAGCCAGATTTGCTCGGCGCGCACTCCACTACTCGAGGTCGAGCTCATTCGATGTTCCTTCGCCTGGATGTGTGAGGGGACAGCCCGGGCCTTCTAGTCAGTGAAACCTATGAGGTCAAAGCGTGTTTCTCGTTCCGAAAAAGTCACAGCACCGGTGGCAGGGGGGCAAGCATCCGTCGGAGGAACGGGAGGTCCTCCGCCAGTGCGGTCCTGCCAAAGTGTAACGCCTTCGAGGCGAGTTCCACCGACGGTACGACGTCCAGCGGTGACAGTGTTCGCGGAAAGCGTTTGACGTGGTGCGTATAGGGAAGGTTCGGCGCCACCGTCATCGCGGCCAGCCGCTGGAGGGGCAGCCAGAAGGGCGTGGTCAGCTTCGGGGCGAAGCCGTCGAGCGCGAGGATGAACGCGTTGCGCGTGCCGATGCGGCCCCGGGCCACTGCCTTCCACGCCGCCTTCGCTGGCAGGTTGTCCACCAGTCCTCCGTCGATGAGCCTCGCGACGCCGTGCTGGCCCATGAGTCCTTCCACCAACGTGTGCATGCCGGGGTCCTTGCGCAGCACGTCGTAGTGGATGACGCCGGGCAGCGCGGATGAGAAGCCCGCGGCGTCGAGCGCGTCGAAGTCGCCGGTGGTGTCGTCCGCGCCCAGGTAGAGGCGGGTGGTGATTTCGGGGCGGGTGAAGAGCTCGGCCATGGCGCCCATGGCGGCCTGGATGCGGCGTGCCACACCCGCGGGGTTGAGCAGGCCCAGCGGACTGGTGCCCAACAGGCGCTCGTAATACTCCAGCGGCCGGGGAAGCATGCCGCGGCGGATGCCTCCCACGGCGATGAGCGTCGGCACCGGCAAGTCCTTGAGCCGCATGCCGCTGCTCTCCGGTCCCGCTCCGAAGAAGCGGCCCAGCCCCGCGCGCAGGAACAGCCGCAGCGCGGCGGGCAGGCCATAGCGGCTCTCCGTGGAGATGAAGCGGAAGAGCTTCCGGAAGGACAGCCCGCGGACGATGTTGATCATGTCCGTGGGGTCGAAGCGCGTCAGGCGCGAGCGCATGATGGCGAGGATGGCGCCCATGGACGTCCCGGCGAGCAGGCGCGGCTCCAGGCCGTATTCGTCCAGGATGCTCATCACCCCCAGGTAGACGTAGGCCGTTCCGCCGCCGCCGCCGGTGACCAGCACCAACTCCTTGTGCCGGATTTCCCGGTCCAGTGCCTCCGGTGGAACGCGCCCGCGCAGCCGTTGCGCCACCATGTCGCGCGCCTTGGCGGCGTGCTGGCGCAGGTCCTTCACGTGCGGCATCAGCCGGTCCCGCGTGGGCGGGAAGGGGGCTTGGAGGACGGGGCCCAGGCGGCGCTCCACCTCCTCGCGAAACGGGGTGAGCAGCGCGCCCACGCCCACGTCGAGTTCGCCGTGCCGCACCTTGTAGAGGCGCGCCAGCGACAGGGCGGTGCGGAGGATGGCTTCCTCGCGCGGGTCGACGAGGGCCGCGTTGGCCAGCGACGCGCGCACGAGGCGGAGCTCCATCTCCTCGAGCGGCCGGGTGATTTGGAAGCGTTCCTTCAGCAGCACGCGCTTCGAGGGCCCGTCAGGCCTGGGCAATCTGCGAGAGGTTGGCCTTCGCCTTCTCGATGTCGCCTTCGTATTTGAGGACGAGGTTCAGCGTGGAGGCCACCACGTCGGCGGTGAGCTGCTCCGCGTTCAGCAGCGCCAGGCTCTGGGCCCAGTCGAGCGTCTCGCTGATGGAGGGCGCCTTCTTCAGGTCGAGCGAGCGGATGGCGGCCACCGCTTCCACCACCTGCTCCGCCAGCACCTGCGGCACCTGGGGCAGTCGCGAGCGGACGATGCGCAGCTCGCGCTCGCGGTCCGGGAAGTCGATGTGCAGGTGGAGGCAGCGGCGCTTGAGCGCGTCGGACAGCTCGCGCGCGGCGTTGGAGGTGAGCAGCACGCGGGGGATGTGCTTTGCCCGGAAGGTGCCCAACTCGGGGATGGTGACGGCGTTGTCGGAGAGCACCTCCAGCAGGAAGGCCTCGAACTCCGGGTCCGCCTTGTCGATTTCGTCCACCAGCAGCAGGGCGGGGCGCTCGGAGAGCTGCGCCTTCAGCACGGGGCGGGGCAGCAGGAAGCGTTCGGAGAAGAACACCGCGTCGCTGGAGGCCAGCCGGTCCGCCGCCTGCGCCAGTGTGGTGGTGCCTTGCACCATGTCCCCAATCTTGTCCTTGAGGAGCTGGGTGTAGAGCAGCTGCTTGGCGTACTCCCACTCGTAGAGGGCCTTCGCTTCGTCCAGGCCTTCGTAGCACTGGAGCCGGATGAACTCGCGGCCCAGCGCCTGGGCCAGGGCCTTGGCCAGCTCCGTCTTGCCGACGCCGGCGGGGCCTTCCACCAGGATGGGCTTGTCCATCCGGTCCGCCAGGAAGGCCGCCGTGGCGATCTCCGGCGAGGATAGATAGCCCACCTGCTCCAGGCGCTTTTCCGCGTCCTCCACGCTGGTGAAGGCGTGGCTCTCAACCGTCGAAGGGGTGCTCACCCTGTGAACTTAACCGACGCCCTCCGGTCGACTGCGGCAAAAATGCCAGGGTTCCGGCGTCGTCACCGTGGCCCGTTCGCCTCGCTGCCTGGCAAACCCGCGTAACTGTGGAGGGAAATTTTCTGCGCAACGTGGGCACACGTCGTGCATCTCATGGATTCGAATCGGTATTCAGGGAGGTGAGCGGTCATGGTGTGGGCGTGGTTGCGGATGGTGATGATGGTGGCGGTGGTCCTGCTTCCGGGCGGCTTCCCGCTCCTGCTGGCCTATGTCTCCTTGCGTACACTCCGCAACAGTTGGCGCCGTGCCCAGGAGGAGGCCCAGACGGGGGGCCGCGTGGTGTCGCTCCGGGACGTCGTCTCCACGCTCCACTTCAAGGAGCTGGTCCGCGAGGCACGCGCCGCGCTCTGAGCGCGGATGGAACCGCTCGACGCTTCCTGGGTTGGAACTGAAACGGCCCTGACACACCTGCCCGGCTAGGGCACGGATGTCAGGGCCGCTTCATTGAGGCCTCGGGGTTTCGAGGCCGAGGCCGTCGGGATTCCGGCGGGGTGCCGGAATCCCGGCGCCGTTACTTGTCCAGCTCGTCCACCAGGGCCGTCCAGTCGTCGTCTTCCTTGGCCGTGGGCAACTGGATGACCAGGGTCCGGTCGGTGGGCTCGGACTCGTCACTCAGCGCCGCCGGCGGGGCGGGAGCCGGGGCAGGGGCCTTCTTCGCGGCGGCGGCCTGGGCCGCAGGCTTGGCGGCCGGCTTCTTCGCCGGGGCCTGGGCTGCAGCGGGCGCGATGACCTGGTTGAGCTGCGTCCTCACGGCCAGCTCGTCGTCCTCGGCCGCGGCGGGCTTGGCGGCGGCCTTGGCCGGGGTGGCCGCGGTGGCGGACTTGCTCTTGTAGCGGGCCAGCTCCAGCTCGGCGACCTTGAGGGCCTTGCTCTTCTCCTGCACGGACTGCTGCAGGCGGGCGACCTCCTGCGCCTTGATGGCGTCGCGACGCTCCAGCTCCGCCTTCTGCTTGGCGGTGAGGTCTTCCTGCTCCTTGGCGTGCCGCGCCTCCAGGTCCTTGCGCTCCTTCTGCGCGGCGGCCAGGCGGGTGGAAGCCTCGTGGGCCTTGCTCTCGGCGGCGGCCACCTTGGCGTTGAGCTCCTTCTCTGCGCGGGACTTGGCGCCCTGCGCGTTCTCCACCGCCAGCTCTAGGTCCTGGATCTTCTTCGCCCGCGCGCTCAGCTGGCCCTGCAGGTCCTTGGCCCTGGCGTCGGCCTCGGTGGCCTGCGTCTGGGCGTCCTGCGTGAACTGGGCGATGCGCTGCTCGGCCTTGGCCAGCTTCGCGGCCAGTTCGTCCGCCGCGCGCTTGGCGTCGGCACGTTCCTGGTTCGCCTGCTGGACCTGCTGCTGGAGCCGGGCCTCGGCCTGCTGGACCTGGCCCGCGAGGCCGTCCCGCTCGGCGGTGAGTTTCTGCTGGGCGGCGCCCGCGGCGCGCAGCTGGTCCTCGCGGCCCGCCAGCGCCTTGCGGCCCTGTTCGAGCTGCTCGTTGAGACCGGTAATCTGCTGACCCAGGCCCTCGGCCTGACGGTGGGCCTCGGTGGCCTGCGTCTGGAGCTTGGCCTCCAGGGCCTTGAGCTGCTCGGTGCGGGTGGCGACCTCGCGGTTGAGCACCTCCGCCTGACGCATCTTCTCCTGCGTCACGTGGGTGAGCTTGCGGAGCGTGTCCGACAGCTCCGTGCCCTTCTGCGTCAGGTCGTTCTGGAGGAGCTCCTCGCGGCGCTGCGACTCCTCGGTGAGCGTGTGCAGCCGCTCCTCGAGGTGGGCCCGGGTGTTCTCCGTCTGCGCCAGCGTGGCGGTGAGCTGCGTCAGCTCGGCGACGCGTGTGCCCAGCTCGTGCTTGGTGAGGGTGAGGTGTTCGCCCAGGTCCTCGCCATGGGCACGCGCTTCGGCCAGCTGGCCTTCCAGCGCGGCCTGGGTGCTCGCGGCGGCCTTCCGGCTCTCCTGGTGCGCGTGCTGCTCGCGCGCCAGCGCGTCGCGGGTGGCGGCGAGCTGGCCTTGGGTCTGCTCCAGCGTCTGGCTGGTGGCCTCCAGCTCGGAGCGGAGCCCGTCGCGCTCACTGGTGAGGTCACCGATGTGCGCGCTCGTCTCCTCGGCCAGCTTCTCGTGCGCGGCCCGCTCGGCCTCGTAGTTGCCCTGCGTCTCGGACAGCTCGCTGCGGAGCTGACCAATCTGCCCGGTGAGGTCCTGCTCCAGCGCGTCCTTGGCCGCGCCCAGGTCCGCCAGCTCCGCGATGCGCTGGTCGCGCTCGCGGGTGGTGTGGGCCAGTGTGTCGCTGGTCTCCTGGAGCGCGCCGCGCGTGTCCTCCAGCGCCGCATGCGTCTGCTGGAGCGTCTGGGAGGTGGCCTCCAGCTCGCCGCGCGTCTGCGCCAGCGTGTCCTCGGTCTGGGCCAGCGTCTGCTGCGTCTGAGCCAGCGTCTGGGAAGTGGCCTCCAGCTCGCCGCGGGTCTCCGCCAGCGCGCCTTCCGTCTGGGCCAACGTCTGCTGCGTCTGGCCCAGTGTCTGGCTGGTGGCGTCCAGCTCGCCGCGCGTCTGCGCCAGCGTGTCCTCGGTCTGGGCCAGCGTCTGCTGCGTCTGAGCCAGCGTCTGGGAAGTGGCCTCCAGCTCGCCGCGGGTCTCCGCCAGCGCGCCTTCCGTCTGGGCCAGCGCCTGCTGCGTCTGGCCTAGTGTCTGGCTGGTGGCGTCCAGCTCGCCGCGCGTCTCCGCCAGCGCGCCCTCGGTATCCGAGAGGCGCGCCTGCGTATCCGCCAGCGTCTGGCTGGTGGCGTCCAGTTCGCCGCGCGTCTCCGCCAGCGTGCCTTCGGTGCTGGCGAGCGTGTTCTGCGTGTCGGCGAGCTGCTGCTCCGTCTGCGCCAGCGTCTGTTGTGTCTGCGTCAGCGTCTGGCTGGTGGCCTCCAGGTCTCCGCTCAGCTCGGAGATGCGCTGGTCGCGCGCGGCCACGTCCCCTTGCAGGGACTCGATGGTGGACTCCCGCTGGGTGACGGTGTCCTCCAACTGGGCCACGCGCGCGGAGAGCTGTTCGCCGGTCCGCTGCGAGTCATCGAGCTGCCGCTGCGTCTCCTCGAGCTGCGAGGTGAGCGCCTGAATCTGGCCGGTGAGGTCCGCTTCGAGCTCGGCCTTGGCGGAGCGCAACTCCTCCAGCTGACGGGAGAGGTCCGCCTCCAGCGCGTCCTTCGCCTGGGAGAGGGCCTGGAGCCGGTCGTTGAGGTCCGTCTCCAGTTCGTCCTTGGCCTGGCCCAGCGCCTGGAGCTCCGCGGTCAGCTCATTCTCGCGGTCCTCCAGGTGCGTCTTGACGGCCTCGACTTCGCCCTCGAGCTCGCCGATGCGCTCCAACTGCTGCTGGATGTTGGCGTTGAGCTCCGCCTCGGTGTGCTCGTTCCGGGCGATGGTCTCCGACAGCTCACGCTCGAGCGTGCCGAGCTTCGCGTCACGCTCCTCGACGCGCTGGGTGAGCTCGGCCTCCTGGGCGTCCTTGTCCAGCCGGAGCTGGTCGCGCTCGCCCGTGGTGCGCGCGAGGTCCGCCTCCAGGTCCGCGACCTGCTGGCTGAGCTTCGCCTCCAGCGCATCACGCTCGGCGTTGAGCCGGTGGATTTCCGCGTCCGCCTGGGTGCCGTGCTCCTCGGCGCGGGCAGCGCGGGCTTCCAGTCCGCGCACGGTGGTGTCGCGCTCCTGCTCGGTCTGCTGCAGCCGCTCCTGGAGGGCCTGGATTTCACCGTCCAGCTCGGCGAAGCGCTGGTCACGCTCGCTGATGGTGCGGTTCAGCTCGGCCTCGAAGTCGTCACCGCGCTTCGTCAGCCGCGCGATTTCGCCTTCATTCGCGAGGACGGTGTCCTGGAGCTTCTGCTCCTTGACCTCGAACTCGAGCGTGACGACGCCGAGGTGCTTCTCCAGCTTGTCGTACTCGTTGCGGCCGTGCTCCAGCTCGCCGGCGCGGCGGCTCAGCTCCTCCTCGGCGCGGGAGACTTCCCGGCGCAGGAGGTTGATGTCCTTCTCCTTGGAGGCGACGACCTCGATGAGGTCCTTCTCCGCGGAGAACTTCTGGAGGAGCAGGTCGTCGACGGTGGCGCCGTGCTCGCGTTCCTTCTGGATGGTGGCCTGCTGGGCCTCGTTGAAGCGGCGCAGCAGGTCGTCCACCTGCATCTTCAGGCCCTGCAGCTCCACGTCCTTCTCGTGGATGCGGTCCTCGCCGGAGAGCAGCTCGCGCTCGCGCACGTTCCAGATCTCGGAGAGGCGGGCGAGCTGGGCCTCGCGCGTCTTCAGCTCGTCGCGGAGGATTTGAATCTTGCCCTCGGGCGTGCCCATCAGCTCGCGCCGCGGCGGCGGACGCTTGAGCTGGCGGGACTCGGCGAGCAGCTCCGCCTTGCGGTCCGCGATGGACTGGAAGGTGCGGTCGAGGAACGCGCGGTCCTCTTCCGTCATCGCGCTGCGGCGCTCGCGCTTGGGCAGCTTCGGCGGCCCACCCGCGGCGGCCTTGAGTGACGGAGGCATGGGCGGCGGCGCCTCGCGCGTCCCGTTCAGCGCGGCATCCAGCGACGCGCCCGTGTCATCCGTGCCCGGCGGCACGATGCCGTGGCTCAGGGCGGCCAGCTCGCCCATCTCGAATGGGATGGCGAGGTAGCCGTCCGCGGCCTGTGGCGTCTGACGATGCTGCGCCAGACCATCCACGCCGCTCTCGGAGGAGAGCAGGAGGACCTTGAGGTTCTGACCCCACTTGCCCTTCTTGATGTTGCCGCAGAGGACGAAGCCGGACTGATCCTTCAGCTCCGCGCGGAGGACGACCAGGTCTGGCCGGCGCTTCTCCAGCTCACGCTGTGCGTCAGCCGCCGTCTCAGCCAAGGCTGTCTGGTATCCCGCGCCCTTGAGCACGGTGGCCATACTGAGCGCAAAATCATGCTCGCTTTCGACGATGAGGACCCGACGCTCCATGAAGCCCTTTGTCCCGGAAAAAGTGCTGTGAAAACCGGAACATCCTATCGGGCGGGTGCGACCCTTGGAAAGTTTCCAGGAGCAGGTCGGTTGGCTGCCTCACGAGTTCTTGCCGCGGACGACGACTTCCGAACGGCCTGAGGGGGCCGGGTGGGTGGGGTTCGTGGGCTCGTCGCGGCCGGGGAACGTCGTAGGGGGCGTGTGCCGGTCGAAGCGGATTCCGTCGGGGGGGCAGTACCCGTGCGCGAGCTGGGCGAACCACGGGTTCAGCGTCGAGGGGACGGGCTCCGGGGCGGGGCCCTCGTCGTGGGGCTCGGGGGCCACGTCGGCGTCGGCTTCCTCGAGGTCGTCGTCCGATTCGATGAGCTGCGCTGCACTGCTAACGGAAATCTCCGCTTCCTCCACTTCGTCGCTGCTGATTTCGTCCGGCTCCTCGGGCTGGGGCAGCGCGCGGGAGAGGCTGTCGTCGTCGCCCTCGTCGATGGACTGGGCTTCGTCCTCGGAGATTTCCTCGGGCTCTTCGTCCTCGCCGCTGGGGACGGGGACCGAGGCTGAGGCCTTGAGCGCCTGCGGGCTGACGGGTTCGAGCCGGGGGGGACCGTCCACGGACTGGAGCCGGGGCGGACGCTGCCGGGGAACGGGCGGGGGCGCCGCCGCGCGCGGAGGCAGGGCGGGGGGCTGGTCGGCTTCCGGCGTCGAGGTGCTCTGGCGGAGGGTCGGAGGCGGGCGCTCCGGTGTGCTCGCGGATGCGCCTCCCCGGATGGGCGGCAGGCGCTCTGCTTCGGAGGCACCCGGGCGGGAGATGGGCGGCGGCCGTTCCGTGTTCGTGGACCGCGGCTGTGGCGTCAGTGCCGTCATCCGTCCGACGGGCGTCTCCATGCGTGCGGAGATGCTCCGGCTCGACAGCGAGGAGGGCGCGGGGACGATGGGCGTGGGGGTGGGGTGCTCTTCCGGCCGGCTTGAGGAATGGGGGCCACGGCTGCTGGATGAGCGCGTGGGGATGAGCTCCTGGAGCAGCTCGGTGGGCACGCGGATGATGGGCGTCGGCGCGGGTGGCTCGTCCCGCTGGCGGTCGTAGGGCGAGCGCACCACGGGCGTGGCGGAGGAGGTCTCATCCCGTTCCGTCTCGAAGGGCGAGCGCACCACCGGCGTGTGCGAGGGCGGCTCGTAACGCGCTCCGATGACGGGGCTGCGGACGACCGGGGTCGGCGCGGGGGCTTCAGCAGAGTCCCCGGCAGGTTCGCTGGTGCCCGCGTCCGTCCGGTTCAGCGCGGCGGGCGCCTTGATGATGGGCGTCGCTGATGAGGTTTCGCTGGAATCCGCGCCCACGGGCGAAGGAGACCGGCCCGGAGGTGGGGGGACCTTGACGACGGGCGTCGTCGCCGAGGCTTCGCTTCCGTCCTCGTTCAGCACCGACGGCAGTCGGCCTGAAGACGATGGCGCCTTGACAATGGGCGTCTTCCCCGAGGCTTCGCTGTCGTCGTCACTCTGCACGGAGGAGAACCGGCCCGATGAGGAGGGCGCTTTCACGACGGGCGTCGTCGCCGCGTGCTCACTCGTATCGTCGCTCACCGTCGAAGAGGCCTGCGCAGACGGAGCCGGCGCCTTGACGATGGGCGTCGGCGACGGGGGCGCGTCCGCGTCTTCGACCTCTGTTGCCTGCACGATGGGAAGCGCGCTTTCAGAATCGTCGTCGTCGCTCGCGTCGTGCGCGGAACCTTCCGGCGTCGCGTCCTTGCCGGCCACGCTGGACGCGGAGGCCTCGCTCTCGCGGACCGTGCTGGTCGCGGCATCGGCGGCCGCTGCGAAACGCTCTCGCAGCGGCGCGCCCATCACCACGGGCGGCTCGATGGGATTCGTCTCGAGCTCCGTCTTGATGAGGCGCGTGTCGAGCCCCTCCTCGAGCACCTGCCCCATGACCAGCGGCAGGTCTTCGCGCGCACGCCCCGTGGCAGGCGCGTCCTTGTCCTTCCGAGGCTCCGGCGCCTTCTTGGAGACCGGTGCCGCCGTGGGGGCGGGCTCGGGGGGCAGCAGCGCCGCCAGCCGGTTCGTGGGCGTTCCCGTCACCGTGGTGGGCGCGGGCAGGTTGTCCTCGCTCGTGGTGGAGACTGGCTCCGACCGCTTCTCCAGCAGCGAGTCATACAGGTCCAGGAGCTTGCCGCGGATGAGCCCCGCGTCGAGCGCCGCCTCCGCGTGCGCCCGAGCCACCTGGCCCAGCTCCATCCGGCGCTTCACGTCGCGCGCCAGCTCGATGATGCGGTCGGCCAAGGCCTGGCTGTCGCCCGGAGGAAAGAAGACGCCCGCGCCAGCCGGGATGAGCTCCCGCGTCACGGGCAGATCCGCCGCGATGATGGGGCGGCCCGCGGCGCAGTACTCCGACACCTTCGCCAGCGGTCCGCCCTGAACGCGATTGCGCTCCACGTCATCCATGGGCAGCACACCCACGTCCGCGAGCGCGAGCACCTTGGCCAGGTCGTCGTGGTGCACCGGGGGTTGGAACTCCACCCGGTCGCCCAGGCCCAGCTCCTTCGCCAGGTCATCCAGGTGCGGCTGCCAGTCCGCGTGGCGCGCGCCCACCACCGTGAGGCGCACCTCTTCCTTCCGGGCCGCCACCTCCACTGCGCGCAGCAGCGTGGACAGGCCCTGCCACCCCACCTGGCTGCCCAGGTACATCATCCGGAGCGGTTCGCCGTCCGGGGCGCCCAGCACCTCGGGCGTGAAGGGCTGGAGGTCCACCGGCGCGGGCAGCACCCGGACCTGCTCCTCACTGGCGCCGAGCGACTGGATGTACGCGCGCGTCGTCTCCGAGCCAGTGACGACGAGGTCCGCGTTCATCAGGCAGAACAGCTCCTGCCTGCGAATCTTCGACAGGAAGCGCCGGTCCCCCTCCGTCTGCGGGTGGGTGTACCGCAGCTCCTGCGAGGGGAACGTCTGGGCCTCGTAGATGAGCCGGTACCCGTAGTCTCCCTTCAGCTCGCACAACGCGTATCCGCCGAAGGGGTCCGTGAAGTGGGCGAGCGCGTAGTCCTCGCTTTCGAGCTGCCGGCGCACGGCCCGCTCGAAGGCCTGGATGCGTGAGGCCAGGTCCCCCGAGCCTACCGGGACGCGCAGCAGCCGGGCGCCCTGGTACTTCTCGATGTGGGAGTGGTCAGGCGTCTTCGCCGACAGCACCACCACGGAGAAGCGGTCCGGCAACGCCTTCAAGTATTCGGTCAAACGCCGGGATGAACCCGACGGACCGGGGATGACGTCGAAACTGCACAGGAGCAGTCTGGGCAGGTCGCTCAAGCGTGGGCAGGATACCTAGCCGCCCCCTGAGTGTCATCGGGTGATGAAACGAAAGGGGGTCGGGCGAAGAACACATGTAATGCTGGCACGTTGACCCTCTACGACCAGCGACCTAAAGGCCTGCTTGCCTATGGAAGACCTCAAGAGCGTGACGGTCAGCTACCTCAGGGAGTTGGCACGGAAGCACCTGGGGAGCGGCTACAGCCGGATGAAAAAAGAGGAGCTGCTCGCAGCTCTGGCCGCCTACGTCCCCGCCCTGGCGAAGCTCGCCCGGTTGGCAGGCATCCGCGTGCCTCCCAAGCGTTCGGCCGCGAAACCCGCAGCGTCTCCTGCCCGGGCCTCCGCCGCCAAGAAGGCCAAGGCGCCCACCACTGACGCCGCGAAGGCGCCCCGGAAGTCGAAGACCCCGACCGCCGCGAAGCCCAAGACCGACGGCGCGCAAGGCCAGGGGAGGGTGTCCGCGCCCAAGCGGGTGGCCGCCAAGCGGGCCTCCGAGAAGCCCGGGAGCAAGCCGGCCGTCAAACCCGCGAAGGTGGTCACGTTCCCGCCCAAGCCCCGAGTGGAACGGGCGCGTGAGCCGGTGACGCCCGTCATGCCTTCCGTCACGAGGCCGCCCGTTCCCGTGCCGGAACCGGTGCCGCAACCCGTCACGCGGCCCGCTCCCGTGCAAAAGCCCGCGGAGCCCGTGGTGGAGGGCTTCTTCGTGGCGCGCGTGGCTGGCGAGGAGGAGGCGCGTAGCCACCACCTGGTGGAAAGCGTGCCTGTTCCGCCTCCGGCCTCCGCGGATACCGAAAGATTGGGTGAGCTGCCGGAGGGGTATCAGGACGACGCCGTCCTCCTGTTGCCCAGGGACCCGCACACACTCTTCGTGTCCTGGGACTTCAGTCTGGGGGCCCTGCTGCGCGCGCGGGATGCACTGGAGGCGCCGCGTCCCGTGCTTCGCGTGTTCGGTGATGAACAGATGGAGCGGGAGTTGGACTTCGCGGTGGAGGCTCCCGGCTTCTACATCCACGGGTTGCCGGCGGGGCGGACGTATCGCGTGGAGGCGCACTTCGCCGGTCGTGATGGGCGGAGCCGCCGCATCGGTGCTTCGAGCAACCGCGTGACGCTGCCTCCCGCGGGTGTCTCCACGGATTTGACGGTGCGTTTCCTTCGGGTTCCTCCGCTTGAGGCGGCGCTGCCCGCGGCGGTCGTGGAAGCGCCGCCGCCGGAAGAGGAGCGCGAGTACGTGTCGTGGCGCCGGGTGAACCTGCCTGGCAGTGGCGGCGTACTGGATGTGCCGGAAGTCCACAGACAGCGTCGTGGCGGTGACATGACGGAGGCGCACCTGGAGGGCCCCGCGCGAGCGCCGGGCGCTTCGGACCAGCGGTACGTGGAGTCGGTGGAACGCGTGCCTGGGGCTTCGGACCAACGGTACGTGGACTCGGTGGGGCGAGCGGCGGGGGCTTCGGACCAGCGCTATCAGTCGGACGCGGCGCAGCGGAATGCGCGCGAGGTGCGTGGCCCCGTGACTGCTCCCGTGTCGCGCTACCTGGAGACCCTGGGCCGTGCACCGGGGGCTTCGGATATGCGTCATGCGGAAGGGGACGCTCGCGAGGCGGGGAGGGGGCAAGGGTCCCGTGCGTATCTGGAGGTGAAGGGCGTCCCGGGCGCATCGGACCTGCGCTACGCGGAAGGCGGCGCGGCACGCCAGGCAGGCAGTGACACGTCACCGCACCGCTACCTGGACGTGAAGGGCATCCCGGGCGCATCAGACCTGCGCTACGCGGAAGGCGGTGCGACGCGCGCGCCGGTCAGCGGCGCTTCGCCTTATCGCTATCTCGATGTGAGGGGCATTCCGGGTGCATCGGACCTCCGCTATGCGGAAGGTGCGGCGACTTCGCATCAGCATCACCTGGACGTAAGGCGCATTCTGGGAGCGTCGGACATGCGCTACCTGGAGTCGCCGCCCCGCGCGCCGGGTGCATCGGAGCAACGCTACCTGGCGCCACCTCCACAGCGGGCAGGCGCCTCGGATCTTCGTTACCTGGATGCCCCGGAACGGGCGTCGGGTGCCTCGGAGCGTCGCTACCTGGAGCCATCGCAGCCGCAGCCGGGCGCATCGGATCGCCGCCACCTGGATTCTCCTCGGCAGGGGACAGGCGCCTCGGGTCGTGGCTTCCTCGAGGCTCCGACTCAACCGTCGGGCGCTTCCGACAGCCAGCACGCGGACGCGTCGTCAGCACGCACAGAAACCGGAACCACCGCCAAGGATGCTCGCGGCTCCGGTACTCAACCCCCTGCGGTCGAGGAGAACCACCGCGACTTCGAGGCTCCTCCACGTTCATCCCGCGCCACGGTTCCGGGCAGCGACGCCCAGGCGCAGGGAGACGCCGGCGCGGAGGAGAACCACCGCTACTTCGAAGTGCCCCGGTCCCGAGCGGAAGGCGCGCCACATCACCGCACGGCGGCTCCTTCCTCCTTCGAGGCCCGCGACGGCCATGCCACCCCCGACGCGGCCGAGCCACCTCCCCAGAAGCCGCCTTCGGACGACGGCCGCTCCTGAACCCGCACGGAGACATTGAACGACCATGAGTCTGGGCTCCCTCGCGCTGGTGCTCCACGCGCACCTTCCCTTCGTCCGGCACCCCGAGCATGAGGACTTCCTCGAGGAGGACTGGCTCTACGAGGCCATCTCCGAGACGTACCTCCCGCTGCTCCAGGTCTTCGACGGACTGGCGGAGGACGGCGTCCCGTTCCGCCTGGCGATGACGCTGTCTCCAACGCTCGTCTCCATGCTGCGCGACGAGCTGCTGATGAGCCGCTACGCACGGCGGCTGGACCTGCTCTGCGAACTGGGCGCGCGAGAGGCGCACCGGACGCGAGACGACGCCACCTTCGGCCCCATTGCCCGCTTCTACCGGGACCACTTCGAGTCTCTGCGCCGCGCGTTCCACGACCGCTACAAGCGCGACCTCGTCTCTGGGTTCCGGCGGCTCCAGGACGCGGGCTACCTGGACATCCTCACCTGCAACGCGACGCACGGTTTCCTGCCGTTGATGCAGCAGGTGCCCGAAGCCGTTCGCGCCCAGGTGACGGTGGCCGCGAATCACTACCGCCAGCACTTCGGCAGGGACCCGGCCGGTATCTGGCTCGCCGAGTGCGGCTACTACCCGGGCCTGGAGCGCCTGCTGGCCAGCGAGCGCATCCGTTACTTCTTCGTCGACACGCACGGCCTGACGGACGCCGTGCCCCGGCCCTTGCATGGCCCCTACGCACCCGTCTTCACCGAGGCGGGCGTCGCCGCGTATGCCCGAGACCCGGAGAGCAGCCAGCAGGTGTGGAGCACCGAGCACGGCTACCCGGGCGACCCGGACTACCGCGAGTTCTACCGGGACATCGGCTGGGACCTGGACCTGGACTACATTCGCCCGTTCATCCAGCCCACCGGCGAGCGCAAGAACACCGGCTTCAAGTACTTCCGCATCACCGGGAAGACGAACGACAAGCGCCCGTATGATCCGCTCGCTGCGCGTGAGCGGGCCTCGGTGCATGCGGGCAACTTCCTGTTCAACCGCCAACGGCAGATTGAAGACCTGGCCTCGCGCCTGGGTGGCCGGGAGCCCGTGGTCGTCGCGCCCTATGACGCCGAGCTCTTCGGCCACTGGTGGTTCGAGGGGCCCCAGTTCCTCGACTTCCTCATCCGCAAGGTCGCGTATGACCAGACGACGTTCCGGCTGGTGACGCCGTTGGATGACCTGCGGGAGCATCCGGAGAACCAGGTGGCGACGCCGCCGCTGTCCTCGTGGGGCGCGGGGGGCTACGCCAACATGTGGCTCGACGGGAGCAATGATTGGATCTACCGCCACCTCAACCACTGCGCGAAGCAGATGGTGGAGCTGGCGCGGGACTTCCCGGATGCCGGTGAGCTGCAACGTCGCGCGCTCAATCAGGCCGCCAGGGAGTTGTTGCTCGCCCAGTCCTCCGACTGGGCCTTCATCATGAAGACGGGCACCATGGTGGAGTACGCCCAGCGCCGCACGCGCGAGCACATCCTGCGCTTCCAGCGCCTGCACGAGCAGCTGCGCGGCGGCAGTCTGGACGAGGGCTGGCTCACCCACGTGGAAGGCCGGGACAACCTCTATCCAGAGCTGGACTACCGCCTCTATCTGCCTGCCTGAGGCCAGGGGGAAGCAGGGTGGGGCGATGTGTCCTCCTGTCGCCACGGCAGACGGTTTGGCTTGCGGGGCGGGTTTTCGGCTTTAGCTTGGTCTGCATATGAACCGTTCGACCGTCTCGTTCCGGAAGGCGCTCGTCGCCGCGCTCCTGGTCGCGTTGCCCCCCGCTGGTGCTGTCGCCCAGGCGCCGAAGTCGCCGCCCGCGGCCACCCAGCCAGGCGCCGGCAACGTTCTCCAGCCCGCGACGCGGGAGGCCCAGACGCTTCCGTCGCTGGCGCCGCTGGTGGAGTCGGTGAAGTCGGCGGTGGTCAACGTGGACGTGCAGGCCCGAGGGGGCGGCATGCCGCGTGGGATGGAGGACAACCCGCTCTTCGAGCGCTTCTTCGGTGGAGGCCGCGAGGGCGGCAGTCAGCGCCGCGAGCCGCTGCGACAGGGGGCAGGGTCCGGCTTCATCATCGACCCGAAGGGCGTCGTCCTCACCAACAACCACGTGGTGGAGGATGCCATCAGCATCACCATCCGCCTGGATGACGGACGCAGCTTCAGTGGCGAAGTGGTGGGGCGGGATCCGCTCACCGACGTGGCGCTCGTGCGGCTCAAGGAGAAGGTGGAGAACCTGCCCACCGTGAAGCTGGGCGACTCGGACGCGCTGCGTGTGGGTGACTGGGTGGTGGCCATCGGCAACCCCTTCGGTCTGGCCTCCAGCGTCAGCCTGGGCATCGTCTCCGCGCGGGCGCGCGAGATTGGCGCCAGCCAGTACGACGAGTTCCTCCAGACGGACGCGGCCATCAACCCGGGCAACTCGGGCGGCCCGCTCTTCAACATGAAGGGCGAAGTGGTGGGCATCAACACCGCCATCGTCGGCGGTGGCTCCGGCATCGGCTTCGCGGTGCCCAGCAATCTCATCGGCTCGCTGCTGCCGCAGCTGGAGAAGGAAGGCTCCGTCACGCGCGCATGGTTGGGCGTGGGCATCCAGGATTTGACGCGGGACCTGGCCAGCGCGCTCAATCTCCCCGTGAATCAGGGCGCCATCCTCACGCAGGTGATGCCGTCTTCTCCCGCGGCGAAGGCGGGCCTGAAGCAGGACGACGTCGTCATCGCCATCGACGGGCGGACCGTCACCTCCAGCGGCGAGCTGACGCGCACCGTGGCGCTCAAGCGTCCCGGAAGTACATCCACGCTGACGCTCTTCCGCGACGGCAAGAAGCAAGACGTGAAGGTGGCGCTGGGCACGCGCCCGGACCTGGAGGGAGTGGCCTCGGCGAAGCAGCGGCCGGAGGACCAGCAAGAAAGCTCCCGGCGCGTGGGCGTCAGCCTCCAGAACCTGGATGCGCGCACCGCACAGCAGGCCGGCTTCACGGACAGCAGCGGCGCGCTCATCACCGACGTGGTGCCCGGCTCGCCGGCGGACCGCGCGCAGCTGGAGCCCGGCATGGTCGTCATCGAGGCCAACCGCAAGAAGGTGGAGAACGCGGACGCCCTGGCCCGCATCATCAAGGGCGCCGCGTCCGGGAGCACCTTGCTGTTGCGCGTGACGGCGCCGGGTGGGGCTCGCAACCTGCGCGCCCTGCGGGTGCCGTGAGTCCGGAGCGTGGGAGCGGCGGATGAGCGTCAACTACGTCGCGCTGGGAGACAGCACGGCCGTGGGCGTGGGGGCGGCGCGAGGAGGGGGCTATCCCGAGCGCCTCGCCTCCCGGCTGCGCGCTGTCGGCCTGCCCGTGGGCCTCACCAACCTGGGGCAGAGCGGCGCGCGCATCCGTGACGTCTTCACGGGGCAGGTGAAGCGCGCCGTGGCCGTGCAGCCCACGCTGGTGACGCTGGGCATCGGGACGAATGACCTCTGGCGCGGCACGCCTGTGGAGGACTTCCAGGACGATCTGGACCGCATCGCGCGAAGGTTGAAGCAGACCGGAGCGCCGCTGGTGGTGGTGAACCTCGCGGACCTGGCGCTGGCCCCGGTGGCGCGGCTGGTGCCCGCGGCGCTGTACGAAGGGCGCATCGAGCCCTTCAACGCCGCCATCGCGGAGGTGGCCCGGGTGCACGGCATGCACCACGTGGACCTCTTCACGGCAAGCAAGGACATGATTCCCAGGGGTCCGCACTTCTTCTCGGACGACGGCTTCCATCCGTCGGCCGATGGCTATGAGGAGTGGGCGGACCTGCTGCTGCCCACGGTGCAGACGCTCGTGAGCCGCTGAGCGCCTACGCTTTGGCCACGCCACCCGGAGGCTTGGGGGCGGCAGTCACGGCGGGAGGCTCGGCCGTGGGCGTGTGCGGGCCCCGCTCGCGGCCCGGGTGCAGCTCCATGCCACCTTCGTACAAGGTGGTGCGGTTCCGGCCGGTGCGCTTGCTGAAGTAGAGCGCCGCGTCCGCGCAGTCCACCAGCTCTTCCTGGGCGGAGGCATCGGAGGGGAAGTGCGACACGCCAATGGACACCGTGATGTGGTTGCCCGGCAGGCCCGGCTGGACCAGCGCCACGGATTCCGCCACGGCCCGGCGCAGCTTCTCCGCGACCTCCATGGCCTCCGTCTTGTTCGTCTGGGGCAGGAGGATGACGAACTCCTCGCCGCCGTAGCGCGCCAGCGTGTCCACCTTGCGCACGCGCAGCCGCAGCACGTCGCACACCCGGCGCAGCGTCTCGTCACCCACGCGGTGGCCGGCCAGGTCGTTGATGCGCTTGAAGTGGTCCACGTCCACCATGAGCAGCGCCAGCGGGGTGCCGAAGCGGTTCGCGCGTGCCAGCTCCAGCTCCATGCGCTGGAAGAGGTGGCGGCGGTTGGGCACGCCGGTGAGCGGGTCCGTCATGGTGAGCTTCACCGTCTCCGCGTGCAGCCGGGCGTTCTTCACCGCCGTGGCCACCACGTCCGCCACCGCGGTGAGCAGCTCGATTTCCTCCGCGGAGAAGCTGGCCACCTCGGGGCGCTGGAAGTTCATCACGCCCAGCAGCGTCTCCATGTGCACCATGGGCGCCGCCAGCAGCGCGCCGCTGTTCAGCCCGCCCTTCACCAGGTCCGGCCTGGCGAACACGCTGGAGCGGTCCGCCGTGTCCGGCAGGTACACCGACTTGCGCGTCTCCGCCGCGCGCCCGCAGGCGCCTTCGCCCAGCGCGAAGGTGAGGCCCTCCGCGCCGCGGCCCTCCGGCCAGGCGTGCTTGATCTCCAGCAGGCCCTCCGGGTTCATCAACATGATGGAGAACTCGGGGATGCGCAGGCGCTCCGTCACCAGCCGGGTGACGGCGTCCAGCAGCTCATCCAGCTCCAGCGTGGCGTTGAGCGAGCGCGCCACGTCGAAGAGCAACGACAGCTCCTTGAGGCGGTCCTCCAACTCGTCCTTGAGGGCCAGCTTCTCCTTCACCAGCTCCAGGTCGCGGTGGGTGTCGATCTCCTCCGCCTTCATGGAGGTGAGCCGCGCCAGCATCTGGTTGAAGGCCGCGCCCAGCTGCGCGAGCTCGTCGGTGCCTCGTGCCTCTGCGCGCACCAGCAGGTCACCCGCCTCCGCGCGCCGCATGGCCACGCTCAGCTTGCGCAGCGGGCGGGTGAGGACGAAGTGCAGCGCCAGCCCGGTGATGAGCGCCAGCAGCACCACGAACAGGCCCATGGAGCCGAGCGCCGCGCCGAACACGGACGACAGCTCCTGGTGCAGCGCCGGCTCCGCCATGCGCAGCTGCAGGATGCTGGCGCCCGGCACGTCGCCGGAGGTGTGGCAGCCGGCGCACTCCGGCCCGCCGAGGGGACGGATGACCTCCGTCATCTGCGCCACCGAGCGCGCCCGCTCGGGGCCAGGGGCCGTCAGCCGCGCGGCCTCCGGGTGCGTCGTGCCTTCTTCACCCGTGCGGCGGGACCAGAGGATGCGCCCGTCCGGCGTCAGCACCCGGACGTCCTCCACCGAGCGGAAGAGCCGGGTGTCGGAGCGCATCACCTCCGTCACCGCGCCATGGGCCGGAGCCCCGCGCGCCTGCGGAAGGGTGAAGGTGGAAGCGACGAACTCCGCCAGCGCCAGAGACTCCACCTGGGTGGCGTCCTGGACCGCGACCCGCGCCTCACGCCAGAAGTGGCCGACGCCCAGCAGTGCCACGAGCAGCCCGGGCAGGGCGATGCTCCACAGCAGCTTGCGACCAACGGTGTCGGGACCCAGGGGCATGCGGGTGCTCGCAGCTCTCGAGCGCGAAGTTTCGGACTGGTTTCACGGAGTTCGGACGGTCCGTGAATTGTCTGGTGGCTGACGCTACCTGTCAAACGAAGCGGCGAAATCATCCTACGATTGCGCTGACGTTGGATCACCTCTTGGTGCATCAATCAGGTGGATTCCTGGAGATTCCATGTCGACCGAGTTTCTCACCTCCGCGCTGTTGCCGGTGCCGCACGGCTTCACCACCCGCGCTGGCGGTTGTTCGGAGGGGCCCTACGCGTCACTCAACCTGGGTTTCTCCGTGGGCGACGAGCGCTCGCGCGTGGAGGAGAACCACCGCCGCCTGGCACAGGCCGCTGGCGCGCCGCTCGAAGCGCTGAGCCGCGTGTCGCAGGTGCACGGTGATCGCGTGGTGGAGGCCCGGAGCGGGGAGGGGGCCCAGGGGCTGCGCCCCACGGAGGGCGAGGCGGACGGACTGTGGACGCAGGCACCGGGAAGCTGGGTGGCGGTGGGCACGGCGGACTGCGTGCCGGTGCTGCTGGTGGACCCGGACGGGCGCTGCGTGGCGGCGGTGCACTCCGGCTGGCGGGGGACGGACGCGGACATCAGCGCGCGCGCCGTGGAGGTGCTGGTGGCGCGCGGTGCGAGGCCAGAGCGGCTGCTGGCGGCGGTGGGGCCGTCGATACAGGTCTGTTGCTACGAGGTGTCGGAGGAACTGGCGCAGCGCTTCAGCGCGCGCTTCGGGGATGAAGTGGTGCGGTGGGTGGAAGGCAAGCCACGGCTGGACCTGACCCTCGCGGTGCGTCAGACGTTGGTGGGGGCGGGACTCAAGCTGGCCCACGTCGATGTGCTACAGGCCTGTACGGCGTGTGAGCCCACGCGCTTCTTCTCCCACCGGCGGGACGCGGGGCGGACGGGGCGGCACCTCAATTACGTGGTACACCGCTTCTAGCCACCCGGTGTGGGGGCCGATTTCTTGACGCTCTCTGACGGGCCTTCCTATCCTCGGGGGGACCCCTCTGCTGAAAAAGGCCCGTGCCCGCGCGCTCCGTCATCTTCCGTCTGCTCGCCGCCGCGCCCCTGTGTGCGCTGGGCGCTTGCGCCACCACCGCTTCCTCGGATGCGGAGGTGAGCGCGCTGCGCTCCGAGCTGCGCACGCTGCGCGCGTCCCAGGAACGGCTGGTGGAGCGGGTGGCCCGGCTGGAGGCGCACGACGCCGTGTCGCGCGCGGGGGCTTCGAGTGAGCGCCCGCCCGCGCGTTCCATTCCGGTGAAGGTGGAGGCGTCCGCCCAGGAGTCGATGGGCGCCACGCCGGAGCTGGCGGTGGTGAAGCTCAAGCCGCGCCACGAGCCCGCGCCGAAGCTGCCCACCGCCGTGGCGGTGATGGAGCCGGACGACGAGCAGATGGAGATGTTCATCAGCCCCGCGCCAGACGAAGGGCCCGCCTCGTCGGCGAGCGCCGAGTCGGCCGCGACCATGGTGGCGTCGAACGAGGACGCGGGGGAGCAGCAGGACCCCGACGTGCTCGACGCGGAGTTCGACAAGGCCGTGAACATGCTGCGCACCGGGAACGTGGAGGGCGGGGTGGAGAAGCTGCGCCGCTTCGCCGATGAGAACCCGCGTCACCCGCGCGCCGACAACGCGCTCTATTTCAGCGGGTTGGGCCAGATTGGCCTCAACGAGTTCAAGGGGGCCGCGAAGACGTTCGAGCGGCTCATCGACAAGTATCCCGCCGGGGACGCCATGCTGGACGGCATGCTCCGGCTCGCCGAGTGCCGGATGCGGCTCAACCAGGCCGCGGATGCCAAGGTGCTCTACACCCGCGTCGTCACCCAGTTCCCGGGGACGGCGGCTGCTACCCAGGCGGAACAGCGGCTCGCCGCGATCCCCCAGTGATGCTTCTTTCGAAAGGACGTCCCGCGATGCGCTCCCGGATTCTCACCTCGCTGATGTTGAGCCTCGCCGTCGCGCCAACCGTGTACGCCCAGCAGGAGAACGAGGAAGAGCAGGACACGGGCGGTGAGATGGACGGCGCCGAGGTGATGGACGAGGCGCCCGATTCCGCGCGGCCGACCTCCGTGGCCATTCCGCCCGGCGCGCCCCGGGGCCGTGAGAGCGCCCCCGGTGAGGTCCACTCCGTGGAGTCGGGTGACACGCTGTGGGACTTGTCCCAGCGTTACCTGGGCAGCCCCTGGTACTGGCCCAAGGTCTGGTCCTACAACCCGGAGATCGCCAACCCGCACTGGATCTACCCCGGCAACCAGGTGCGCTTCTTCGCCGCGGGCGAGGAGGTCCCCACCCAGGTGACGGAGATGGTGGTGGACGAGGGCGACGTGACGGCCCCCATGGAGATGGCCTCCAACGACCAGGTCACCGTGACGGGCAAGATTGGCTTCGACGTGGCCAGCTCCGTCCCTGTGACGACGCAGGGCTTCGTCACCCAGCGCGAGCTGGACGAGGCCGGCCGCATCGAGGGCTCGCCCTCCAACGCGGTGATGCTCTCCTTCCCGGACAGCGTCTACGTGCGCTTCAAGCGGAAGGGTGACGTGAAGGTGGGGGACCGCTACGTCGTCTACCACACCACCCAGGCCGTGAAGCACCCGGTGAACGGGCGTCAGCTGGGCTTCCTCACCGACTTCGTGGGCACCCTGCGCGTGCAGCGCGTGGGCGACGGCATCGTCACCGCGCAGATCATGGACACCTGGGACGGCATTGAGCGTGGCGACCTGGTGGGCCCCGTGGGTGAGCGCCTCACCGAGCGCGTGGCGCCGAAGCCAAACGCGAAGCAGGTGGACGGCACCGTCATCACCGCGCTGGTGCCGTACCTCACGGTGCTGGGTGAGAACCACAGCATCGTCGTGGACAAGGGCAGCGCGGACGGCGTGGAGCTGGGCAACACCTTCAACATCCTCCGCAAGGGCGACCCGTCCCGCCACGTGCTGGGCCACGACGTGCGCAAGCCGTCCAAGGAGGAGCAGTCCTTCCCCTGGCGGAGCATCGGCGCGTGCATGGTGACCGAGGTCAAGGAGCGCACCTCCAACTGCCTCATGACCCGCTCCCTGGAGGAACTGGTCCCCGGCGACCGCGCCCACATGTCCGCGGGCTCGTCGCCCTCGGCCAGCCGCTGAGCGGCGCGGCAGGAAAAGTGCAACGGGCCCCTCGGATGGAGGGGCTGAGTGCTTGACCGGTGGCGGTCCGGTGTCTATGTGTCGCGCCCCTCCCAGCGGCCCCACCTTCTATATAGGTGGGTATCGAGCGGGGGACGGGTATGGCGGACGCTGAGACGGACAGCCTCACGGCGGAGCAGCAGGCATGCCTCGCACTCTGGGCCGTTCCCGGCCTGGGGCCGAGGACGCTGGTCGCCCTGCGTGCGTTCGCGGACGGAAGCCTCGCGCCGCTCGCCGCGACTCCGGTGCGAGACTGGGTGTCCCAGGCGCCGGTTTCCTCACAGGTTCGTCGCAAGCTCGCCTCCGTGGAGCGCCTGGCGCCGGTGGCGTGGCGGGTGTGGGACGCCTGCCGGACGTCGGGCATGAAGGTGGCGTTCCAGGGGCAGGCGGCCTATCCAGAGCGGCTGGCGGAGGTGGTGGATGCGCCGCCGGTGCTCTTCTACCGGGGCGTGCCGGGGCTGCCGCGGCGCCGGCTGGCCATGGTAGGCAGCCGTCATCCGGATCAGGGCTTCCTGCCGTTCGCGCGGCGCTTCGCCCGGCAGGTGGCGGAGTCGGGCGTGGGGGTGGTGTCAGGGGCGGCGGCGGGGGTGGACCGGGCCTGTCACTGGGGCGCGCTGGAGGCGGGGGGAGAGACGTGGGCCTTCCTGGGGTCCGCCCTGGATGCACTCGACACGGCGCAAGCCCGCCTGCTTCCTCATTTCCTGGACCGAGGGGGCGTGTTCTTCAGCGAGCTGCCTCCCGGCGTCCGGGCAAGCACCACGACGTTTCCCCGGCGCAACCGGCTCATCTCCGGGGCATCCGACGCAGTCTTGGTGCTGAGGGCGGGGAAGGATTCGGGGAGCCTGTACACGGCGGAGGCGGGGCGGGCGCAGGGGCGGCCGGTGTTCGCGATGCCCGGTGACGTACGCCAGGAGGAGGCGGCCGGCTGCAACGCATTGCTGCGGGACGGGGAGGCGGCGGTGTGCCTGGGCCCGGATGATGTGTGGAGGGTGCTGAAAGTCGACCCTCTGGCGGCGGTTCCTCCTGGGACGATGGGCTCATGGGAGGACCTCTCCGTGGAAGCGAAGGGGGCCTTCGCGATGTTGGACCGGGTTCCCCGGAGCTTCGACGAGGTGCTGGTCGGCAGCACCTTCTCACCGGCGGCGCTCGCCAGCGCGCTGGTGGAGCTGGAATTGACGGGGCTGGTCATCCAGCACCCCGGAAGGCTGTACGAAAGAATCTAGGTAGGAGAGTCATGGCCACGCGGACGAAGAAGAAGGTGGAAGAGACTGAGGCGGCCGAGGTGAAGGCGCCCGCCAAGAAGGCCGCCGCCAAGAAGAAGCCTGCGGCCAAGAAGAAGGCCGCCGCCAAGAAGAAGACGGCGGCCCGCCGCCGCACCAAGAAGGGCGACGAGGACGAACTCCCCACCGTGGAAGCAGACGCGGAGGAGGAGGTCACGCCCCGTGGCAAGGGCCCGCACTACCTGGTCGTCGTGGAGTCTCCCGCCAAGGCGAAGACCATCAAGAAGTACCTGGGCTCCGGCTACACGGTGAAGGCCTCCGTGGGCCACGTGAAGGACCTGCCCAAGAGCAAGATGGGCGTCGACGTGGAGCACGACTTCCGGCCCGAGTACACGGTCATCAAGGGCAAGGAGAAGGTCCTCAACGAGCTCAAGAAGATGGCGAAGTCGGCCGACCGCGTCTTCCTGGCCACGGACCCCGACCGCGAGGGCGAGGCGATTGCCTGGCACATCAAGGAGGAGCTGGCGCATCCCGACGCGCTCCGGGTGACCTTCAACGAAATCACCAAGAAGGCCATCCAGGAAGCCATCGCCCAGCCGCGCCAGCTCAACCAGGACAACTACGACTCGCAGCAGACGCGCCGCATCCTCGACCGGCTGGTGGGGTATCAAATCTCCCCGCTGCTCTGGAAGAAGGTGCGCCGAGGCCTGTCCGCCGGCCGCGTGCAGTCCGTGGCGGTGCGCCTCATCGTGGAGCGCGAGGACGAAATCAAGGCCTTCGTCCCCGAGGAGTATTGGACGCTGGACGCGCTGCTGGAGGGACCCGCGGGCCCGCCGCCGTTCAAGGCCAAGCTGTCCAAGCTGGACGGCAAGAAGGTGGAGCTGAAGGAGCGCGTCTTCACGGAGAGCCTGGTCGCCGAACTCCAGACGGCCAGCTTCGTGGTGGCGAAGGTGGACCGCCGCGAGCGCCGCCGCAACGCGCCCGCGCCGTTCATCACCTCCAAGCTCCAGCAGGAGGCGGCGAACCGGCTGTCCTTCACCGCGAAGAAGACGATGACGCTGGCGCAGCGCCTCTACGAAGGTGTGCCGCTGGGTGACGAGGGCCAGACGGCGCTCATCACATACATGCGTACGGACTCCACCCGTCTGTCCGACGACGCGGTGACGCAGGTGCGCGAGTTCATCGGCGGCAAGTACGGCAAGGACTTCCTGCCCGACGAGCCCATGGTGTACCGCAGCAAGAAGAGCGCCCAGGACGCGCACGAGGCCATCCGGCCCACGTCGCTGGAGTACCCGCCGGAGCGGGTGAAGTCCTTCTTCGAGGCCATGGGCGAGGAGGACATGTACCGCCTCTACGAGCTCATCTGGAACCGCTTCGTCGCGTGTCAGATGAAGCCCGCCGTCTATGACCAGACCAGCGCGGACATCGCCGCGGGCCGGGCCACCTTCCGCGCCTCCGGCAGCACGCTGAAGTTCGCCGGCTACCTGGCGGTGTACGGCGCTGGCCTGACGCCGGAGGAAGAGGCGGAGAAGGAGAAGGCCAAGGCCGCAGGTGACGAGAACGCCGAGGGCGCCGACGCCGTGGGCGACCTGCCGGTGCTCAACGACGGTGACGCGCTGAACCTCCAGAAGCTGCTCCACGAGCAGCACTTCACCCAGCCGCCCCCGCGCTTCAGCGAGGCCACGCTGGTGAAGGAGCTGGAAGAGCGCGGCATCGGCCGTCCGTCCACCTACGCGGCCATTCTCTCCACCATCCAGGACAAGAAGTACGTGGAGAAGCTGGAGGGGCGCTTCCGGCCCACGGACCTGGGGAACATGACCAACGAGATGCTGGTCAAGCACTTCCCCCACGAACTGGACGTCACCTTCACGGCGACCATGGAGGAGAAGCTCGACCAGATCTCCGAGGGCGGCGCCAACTGGAAGTCCGTGCTGCACGACTTCTACGGGCCCTTCAAGGAGACGCTCGAGAAGGCCGAAGCGGAGATGCGCGACGTCAAGCGGGAGGAGATCAAGACGGACATCCCCTGCGAGAAGTGCGGCAACCTCTTCGTCATCAAGTTCGGGAAGATGGGGCACTTCCTCGCGTGCTCGAACTACCCGGACTGCAAGAACACGAAGGACTTCAAGCGCGACGCCGAGGGCAAGATCGTCATGGTGGAGGAGGAGACCACCGACGAGATTTGCGAGAAGTGCGGCAAGCCCATGGTCATCAAGCGGGGTCGCTTCGGGCGCTTCCTGGCCTGTTCGGGCTACCCGGACTGCAAGACGTCCAAGCCCATCTCCATCGGCGTGTCGTGTCCGGAGTGCAAGGAGGGCTACCTGACGGAGCGCCGCAGTGGCCGCGGGAAGATCTTCTTCGGCTGCAACCGCTACCCGGACTGCAAGTTCGCCGCCTGGGACCGGCCGCTGGCCGAGCCGTGCCCCACCTGCGCGTCGCCCTACCTGCTCCAGAAGTTCTCCAAGCGGGACGGCCCGTACGTGGCGTGCCCCAACAAGGAGTGCGACTACCGGCGCGAAATCACCGAGCAGCCCGGGGGCCCGGGTGGGTCACCCGAAGCCTCCTCGGCTGCTTGAAAGCCCAGTAGTTACATGGGCATGGCCCGTCCTCGGCTTGACAGCCTTGGCGGGCCCGCCCTAGAAGTCCAGGCTGCTCCCTCCCCGGGAACGTCGAACGGGTGCCCGCCTCTGGATGGGCGCGCCCCGGGGGGCGGGCGTCGAAAGGACTCTGGGCGCAATGATTCCCTCGGTAAGCGAGCTGCTGCTGGACGTGACCCTCGCGGCCACGGAAGGGGGCAAGCTGGGCGTCACGGACTCCGTCATCAAGTTCTTCAAGGATGGCGGACCGTTCATGTTCGTGAACCTGTTCTGGCTGGCGTGCTCGCTGGCGGTCGCGCTGGAGCGCATCGTCACCCTGGTGTTCCGCTACAACCTCAACGCGCCGCCCTTCATGGAACAGATCGCCAAGCTGGTGCGCAGCGGCAACCTGGACCGGGCCGTGAAGGTGTGCGCCATGGCGCCCAACGCGCCGTTGGCCAAGGTGGTCCGCGCGGGCCTGGTGAACGCCAACCGCGGTGAGATTGAGGTCTCCAAGGCGGTGGAAGAGGCCATCGTCGAGCACAGCCCGAACGTGTCCAAGCGCATCCCCTGGCTGTGGTCGCTGGCGAACATCGCCACGCTGGTGGGGTTGGTGGGCACCATCTTCGGCCTCATCGGCACCTTCCAGGCGCTGGGCAACGTGCCGGCGGAGCAGAAGCAGGTGCTGCTGTCGGACGGCATCTCCAAGGCGATGAACAACACCGCCTTCGCGCTCTCCATCGCCGTCATCTGCATCATCTTCCACCTGTTCCTCACGTCGTACGCGAAGAGCATGGTGGAGGGGCTGGAGCTCAACGCGCTCAAGCTGGAGAACCTCCTGTCGCGCCGCGGTTCCGTGGACCCGGCCACCACGGAGCTCGAGGCGCGCGCGTCGTAGAGCGCAAGGGCACGCGGCCATGGCGTTCCACTACTCCCGGCGCAAGCTGAAGGTTCGTGAGGAAGAAGAGGCGGGCGAGCTGAACATCGTCCCGTACCTCGACATCCTCATGAACCTCATCATCTTCATGCTGCTGTCCATCACCGGCCTGGCGACGTTCGGCATCATCAACGTCAACGCCCCCGCCTACGGTGCGCCGACGACGGGCATGGCCCAGGAGAACCCGGACGATGCGCCGAAGCTGACGCTGTCCGTGCTCATCTCCAAGAAGGGGCACTTCGTCAGCAGCGAGAACGCCATCCTCGGGGAGGCGGGTACGCCCACCATCCCCGTGAAGGCGGACGGCGCGCACGACTTCTCCGCGCTCAACGCGAAGATGGTGGAGATCAAGTCCGCCTTCCCCAAGGAGACGAAGGTCATCGTGGGCGCGGACCCGGACGTCCCCTACGAGACGCTGACGCAGACGCTGGACGCCATCCGTGAGACGCAGGGCCGCGAGCGCCGGCTGCTGTTCCCGGACGTCACCCTGGGAGCCATCTGAGCCATGGCCGACCCGACGACATCCGCCCTGGAGACGCCCGACGCGGAAGCCGTGGCGCGGCTGAGCTACCGCCGGGCCCTGGCGCGCAAGAAGCGCAAGGAGCGCGAGGCGGCGGGGGAGATCAAGGAGCTGAACATCACCGCGATGATGGACATGATGACCATCCTCCTGGTGTTCCTGCTCAAGTCCTTCGCCTCGTCGTCCGCGGCGGTGACGGCGTCCGAGGACGTGCGCCCGCCCGTGTCCTCCACGCGCGCCACGCCCAAGGACACCGTGGCCGTCACCATCACGCCCAGGAATGTGCTGGTGGGTGAGCGGGAGGTCCTGCGGCTGCAGAACGGTCAGTTCCCGGCCGACAAGGTCCAGGGGCGGCTGGTGCTGCCGCTGGATGCGCAGCTGAAGAAGGAAGTGGAGAAGCTGAAGTACATCGCCGCGCGCAACCCGTCGGCGCCCTTCAGCGGGGAACTGTCCGTCATCGCGGACAAGAAGATTCCCTACGACATGCTCCTCACCGTGCTCTACACGGCGGGGCAGAACGAGCTGGAGAACTACCGCTTCGTGGTGCTCCAGAAAGAGGGCGAGTAGCACGCTCCCGGGGCGGCACCGGGAGCGCGCGCTCGCATCGCCTCAGAGAGACGGGCTGGCCATGGGGCCGCCGCGCGTCTCGAGTTCGTGGATGCTGGCGTCCTCCTCGCAGCGGATGGCGAAGGGCAGGGCCTCCAGGCGTTCGATGGGAATCTCGAAGCCGCAGTCCACGCACTCGCCGAACACGCCCATCTCCATGCGGCGCAGCGCCGCGTCGATGAGCATGATTTCGCGCCGCTGCGATTCCATCAGACTGGAAAGGGTGTAGTCGGCCAGCTCGGACTGGGCGTTCTCTTCGTATTCGGGGTCCCGCTCCTGGTTCTTCAGGGCGGTGAGCTCGCGGTGCGCACCCTCGTTGGCGCTGAGAATCTCCCGGCGGCGGCGCTGCAGGAGTTCGCGGATCCGGATCAGGTCCTGATTTCGGCGGGTCGCCATGGCTTCGGTACTCCCAGTGTTCGAGTTCATTGGCGCTCGCCCGGATGCTGGCCGCCCCCGAGCGGCGAACGCGAGAAACGTAGGGGTTCAACCCAGGTAGGGAAACCGCGCCTTCCAGCCGGAGACGGAGGCGGCCTGCTGGGCAGCCGGCCAGGTGCGAAACCATTGCGAAAGCGTGGGGTTGCACACGGCTGAATCGACGCTGGGCCAGGGCGTGTCAGTCCTGCTAACAGTTGCTGGACGGCCCAGCGGCGCGGGCCTGGAGGAAGCGGATGGCGGATCAGAAGCAGCGGGTGACGGTGATTGGCGGCGGCCTGGCGGGGACGGAGTGTGCCTACCAGCTCGCCCGCCGCGGGGTGCCGGTGGTGCTGCGGGAGATGAAGCCCCAGAAGCGTTCGCCCGCGCACAAGTCGGACACGCTGGCGGAGCTGGTGTGCAGCAACTCGCTGCGCTCGGACAACCCGGAGAGCGCCATTGGCCTGCTACACGCGGAGCTGCGCGCGCTGGGCTCGCTGGTGCTGGGCTCGGCGGACGCGAACCGGGTGCCCGCGGGTGACGCGCTGGCGGTGGAGCGCGAGCGCTTCTCCGCCACGATTACGGAGTCCCTGCTGCGCCAGCCCGGCGTGGAGATGGTGGCCGGCGAGGTGGAGCACCTGCCCGAGGACGGCCCGGTGGTGATTGCCACGGGGCCGCTCACGTCGGACGCGCTCACGCGGGAGCTGGAGCGCCACGTGGGCGCCAAGCTCTACTTCTATGACTCCATCGCGCCCATCCTGTCGGCGGACTCCATCGACATGAACGTGGCGTTCCGCCAGAGCCGCTATGGCAAGGGCGGCGGGGACGACTACCTCAACCTGCCGATGACGAAGGACGAGTACTACCGCTTCATCGCCGAGGTGAAGGCGGGGCAGAAGGTGGTGCCGCACGCTTTCGAGGAACCCAAGTACTTCGAAGGGTGTCTGCCCATTGAAGTGATGGCCGAGCGTGGCGACGACACCCTGGCCTACGGGCCCATGAAGCCGGTGGGCCTGAGGGACCCGCGCACGGGCCAGGATCCCCACGCGGTGGTGCAACTGCGCATGGAGGACGTGGGCGGCACGTCCTGGAACATGGTGGGCTTCCAGACGCGGCTGACCTGGGGTGAACAGAAGCGCATCTTCAGCAACTTCATCCCCGGACTTCAGCAAGCGGAGTTCCTCCGGATGGGGCAGATCCACCGGAACACCTTCATCGACTCGCCCCGGCTGCTGGCGAAGGACTTGTCGCTGAAGACGGAGCCCCGGCTCTACTTCGCGGGGCAGATCTCCGGCGTGGAGGGCTACGTGGAGAGCGCGGCATGTGGATACCTGGTGGCGTTGGCGCTGCACGCCCGGCTGACGGGGACGGAGTTCGTTCCGCCGCCGGCCACCACGGCGATGGGCGCGCTGCTGCGGCACGTGACGGGCGAGGCGCATCCGCCGGACTACCCGCACCAGCCCTCCAACATCATCTTCGGCATCTTTCCTCCGCTGACCGGGCGGATGAAGAAGGCGGAGAAGCGCGCGGCGTATTCGGCGCGAGCGAAGCAGGACCTGGCGGCATGGCTGCCGCATGCGGGCGTCCCGGCGGCGGGCGCCCCCGAGCACGTGGATCAGAGGAGCGCATGATGCGGATGCGGCAGGGGCGGCTGTGGACCGCGGGCCTGATGGCCTCGCTGGTGATGGCGGGCACGGGCTGCAAGCAGGGTGAGAATGGCGGCTCGGAGGCCCCGGGCGTGCGGCGTACCAAGGCCGCCGCGACGGCGGAGAAGTCGCCACCGCCCGGTGCCCCTGGCGCGGGGCAGGGCACGCTGCTGGCCTCGGGCCGCGTGACGGACCTGCGGGTGACGCCGGACGGCCGCTTCGCCACGTACATCGTCAACGGGCAGAAGCCCCGGATGGATGGCATCCCGCCGCAGATGGTGCTGGGCGAGCTGTACGTGGTTCCGGTGGAGGGCGGCGAACCGCGCAAGCTGGGCGAGGGCGTGACGAACGTCCCGGGCGGCCAGCTGGTTGCGCCAGGCTCGAAGCACGTCCTCTTCCTCTTCGGCTACAACCCGGCGACGCAGTCGGGTTCGCTGACCGTGGCGTCGTTGGATGACGCGAAGGCGGCGCCTGTCATGCTGGGCACGGCGGTCAGCTACATGCTGCCCAGCCCGGATGGAACGAAGCTGGCCTACGTGGACGGCGGCAAGCTGAAGCTGGGCGCGCTGCCGTCGGGGCCCTTCACGGACGTGGCGGCGGAGGTCAGCACGGCCCAGTTCACGCCGGACGGCAAGACGCTGCTCTTCAAGCGCCGGCTGTCCGCGGCGGGGGGCCTTGCGGCCATCTCCGTGGAGAAGCCAGACGCGCCGCCCGTCAAGGTGGGGGACCAGGTGGGGGACTACGAAGTCTCCCCGGATGGTCAGCGCGTGGCCTTCCAGGTGCGCAGCGAGTCGGTGCGGGGGCTGTATGACTTGTACCTGGCGGAGCTGCCGGAGCTGAAGGCGAAGCGGCTGGCGGTGGCCTCGGGGGTGTTTGCCTTTTCGCCCGACGGCAAGTGGCTGGCGCGCACGGAGAATGGCAAGCCGAACGTGCCCGGGGACTTGCACCTGGGCCCGGCGACGGGGGGCGCGGGGCGCAAGCTGGGCGTGCAGGTGGAGAAGCTGGTCTTCTCGCCGGACTCGCAGGCGGTGGGCTTCTTGGAGAAGTATGACTCAACGGCGAACGCGGGGCTGATGTCGGTGGCCGCGCTGCCGGACGGCACGACGAAGCAGGTGGGCGGCCGCGTGCCCAACTTCGTCTGGGGCTCGGACGGGCGCTATGTGGCGTTCCTCTCGCGCATCCTCAAGCCCGCGTACTCGGTGGACCTGATGCTGTACACCCTGGGTGAGGAGCGGGCGGCGAAGGTGCAGCAGGGCGTCTTCGGCTATGGCTTCACGCCGGGCAACGGGCAGGTGGTGTTCCGCTCCAACTGCATCCGCAACGGGCGCTCGTGTGACTTCATGGCCATGGACCTGCCCCGGCAGGCGGACCCCCGCACGTGGCTGCAGGGCATCTTCAGCTACAAGCTGTCCGAGGACGGCCAGCGGGTGCTTGTCACCTATGCCCGCATGGACTCGGACACCTATGACGTGGCGGTGTACGACGTGAAGACGCAGGCGCGGAAGACGCTGGACCAGGGCGTCCAGGTGCCGGTGTCCTTCGGGGGCAAGAATGACTCGCTTGCCGTGTACGCCATTACGCAGGGGCCCAAGGCCGGCATCTACAGCGTCCCCGCGACGCCGTAGCTTTTGACTGTTGAGGATCGTGCGATTCGCCGGGCGGTGTGCTTACTTCCGCCGCCTGAATGGCTTCGCTCATCTATCGCCGCTACGGCGGCTCGCTCCAGGTCGACATCCCCTCCTTCGATGTGCTGGTGGAGGCGATCCGCATCCCTGAAACGCAGTGGATTGCCACGGCGTGCCCGTTGGAGGGCCTGAGCTGTGATCCTCGCCTGCTGACGTTGATGGACGCGGACGGCAATGGCCGCATCCGCGTGGCGGAGGTGCGCACGGCGGTGGACTGGGCCGCCAAACAGCTCAAGGACCGGCGCGGCGCGGACGCCTCCAGTGACGTGCTGGAGCTGGACGCGCTCAGCGAGGAGGCGAAGCCCCTGCGCGGCGCGGCGGAGATGATTCTCCGGACGCTGAAGGCGACGGACGCCGGGCGCATCTCCCTGGCGCAGGTTCGCGAGAGCGAGAAGGCCCTGCGAGAGGCCGGGCAGAACGGCGATGGCATCGTCGCGCCCGAGCACCTGCCCGAGCACCTGCGGCCCCTGGCCCAGGAGCTGATGGCCAGCTTTCCCGCGCTGACGAACCGGGCGGGCAAGGTGGGCGTGGACGCGACGCTGGTGGCACGCTTCCGCGAGGAGCGCGCGAAGCTGAGGGAGCACCGGGAGAAGCAGGGCGCGGCGTTCGTCTGGGGCGACGTCAGCCTGGACACGGCGAAGCGCGTGCGCGACGTGGCGCCGCTGCTGGATGCGTACTTCGTGCAGTGCCGGCTGGTGGCCGCGCAGCCCGAAGCGGCGGCGAGCCTGCGCCTGCGCGCGGAGCGGGTGGAGGGGGCGCTGGGTGACGTGGCGGCGCTGGGGAAGGCGGCGGGCGACCTGCCCATCGCGCCGCCGGATGCGTCGGGTGTGCTGGAGTGGGCCCGTCTCCTGCGAGGGCCCGCGTACGAGGTGCTGGAGGCGTTCCGGACGGACGTCGCCACGCCGATGACGGGGGATTCGCAGCGGCTGTCGGACTCGGCGTGGCGGGAGTTGGTGGCGAAGGCGGACGGCGTGCTGGCGTGGCAGGCGCAGCTCGAGGCGAACCCGGTGCGCAAGCTGATGGACGCGCTGCCGTCGGTTTCGGACGCGGACCTTGGTGCCCTGGACGCCGCGAGCGCGGCGGACCTCGCGCTCAAGCCCACGCTGGATGCAGTCAATGAGTTGGAGCGGTTGGTGCTCTACCAGCGCTGGCTGCTGCTGTTCGCGAACAACTTCATCAGCATGCCCAGCCTCTACATGCCCAAGCGGTTGGCGCTGGTGGAGAAGGGGACGCTCATCCTGGGCGGGCGCAAGTACACGCTGTCGGTGCTGGTGACGAACCGGGCCGCGCACTCCGCGCTCACCGCGCTGGGGACCACCTGCATCCTCTACGTCCAGGTGGCGCCGAAGGACGGGACGCCCGGGTATGAAGTGGCGGTGCCGGTGACGAGCGGCCGGAGCACGGAGCTCGCGGTGGGCAAGCGGGGCGTCTTCTACGACGTGGACGGCGTGGAGAGCGACGCCATCGTGACGCAGGTGGTACGTCAGCCCGTGTCGCTGTGGGAGGCGATGACCATGCCCTTCGCGCGCATTGGTGACTTCATCACCAGTAAGGTGGAGGGCCTGGCCTCGGCGGGGGAGAAGACGTTCGATTCGACGCTGGAGCAGGGCTACACGAACGCGACGAACGCGCCGCTGGTGGCGCCTCCTCCGGCGGCGGGCGCGGCTCCCGCTGCTGCCGCGGCGCCCGCGGGAGGCGGGTTGGCGGGCATCGTGGCGGCGGGCGGTCTGGCGGCGGCGGCGCTGGGGTCGTCCTTCGCGTTCATCATGACGCAGGTGAAGTCGCTGACGCTGGTGGACCTCATCTCCGCGGCGACGCTGATTGCCATTGTCGTCATGGCCCCGGCGGGGCTCCTGGGCTGGCTGAAGCTGCGCCGGCGCAACCTGGCGCTGCTGTTGGAAGGCTCGGGCTGGGCGCTGAATGACCGTCTGATGCTGACGCCGGAGCTGTCCTCGCTGGTGACGCGCCGTCCGAAGCTGCCCTCGAACGCCCGGGTGGACCGCATGGACATGGTGCGCTCGGCGCTGGCTCGGCAGCAGCAGGACGACGAGGCGGAGGGCACGTCCGGGTGGACGAAGCTGGCCATTACGCTGGCGGTGATTTTCGTCCTGCTCTGGCAGATCCGGATTCCGCTGCTGACCTGGTTCTGCCACGCGGGCTGGTTGTCTCAGGACACTTGCCTGGCGGTGTTGCCGTCCCAGGCGGAACTGGCTCCGGCGGCGGCAGCGGCGCCTGCCGCGGCTCCAGCCAAGGCACCATAGGCTCACCGCGAATCTTGCCAGGATTTCTCCGGCCCGTAGGCTCGTCCCCGATGACGAGCCTGTCGCCGCTGCTGGAGAAGTTCCGCGCCCACCTGGAGGACGAGAAGGGCTCGTCCCCGCACACGGTGCGCAACTACCTCATCGACCTGGTGGACTTCGAGCGCTACCTGGTGGAGCGAATGAAGTTATCGCTCCTGTCGGGGACGCACGCGGCGATTCGTGGCTACCTGGGCACGTTGAGCACGGACCACGCCCCGGCGAGCCGGGCGCGGCGGCTGGCGAGCATCAAGTCGTTCTACAAGTACCTCGTTCGGCAGAAGCTGTTGCCCGCGAGCCCCGCGAAGCTGGTGAAGAGTCCGAAGCTGCCGAAGACGCTGCCCAAGGTGCTGCCGGTGGAGGAGGTCTTCGCCATCCTGGACATGCCCGACCTGAAGACGGTGCTCGGGCTGCGGGACAGGGCGATTCTCGAGCTGCTCTATGGCGGCGGCCTGCGTATCAGTGAGTTGTGCGGGTTGGACCTGCTGGACATCGACCGGAGCGGGCGAATCGTCCGGGTGATGGGCAAGGGGAGCAAGGAGCGGCTCGTGCCCGTGAATGCGCAGTCCATCCGGGCGCTGGAGGCGTACCTCGCGAGGCGGGGAGAGCTGCTGGCCACGATTCGGAAGGACCAGGCGCCGGATGCGATGTTCCTCAACTTCCGGGGTGGACGCCTGACGCCGAGGAGCATCGCGCGGCACCTGGATACATACGTGCTGAAGTGCGCGCTGACGCGGAAGGTGAGCCCGCACGCCATGCGTCACTCCTTCGCCACGCACCTGCTGGGCGGCGGCGCGGACATCCGCAGCATCCAGGAGTTGCTGGGCCATTCGAGCCTGTCCACCACGCAGCGGTATACCCAGGTGACGTGGGAGCAGCTCCAGCAGGTCTACGATTCCGCGCACCCGCGGGCGTGAGTGCTCGTCGACCAGGCGACGCCGCGTGATGGGGACCGTCATTGCTATCGCGAACGGGCTGGCTTGGTTCCTCCTGCCCTGGGTTTGTTGACGGACAGGTACACCGCGTTTCTGTTCCTCGGGACGGCACGCATGCAGCAGATGGCTTCGGGCGTTCCCGTGGTCTCACTGATTTTTTACGCCCGGTTCTGCTCCATTCGTTCGGCGTTGTCCCTGTCCTGTTTTGCTCCGGTACTCGCGGCGTTCTGTCTCGTCCATCTGGGCGTGCAGTGGGGCTTGCCGGTGCTATTGGCGCGCCAGCGGTCGTGACATCGAACCTGGGGCGTGGGCTGGGCGTAGGGGTAGCGAATCCCTATGTGGGGTGTCATAGCTGCTCGATGTGACCCCTCCCGCGCTCATCACCCTTGGCGTCCTCGCCGTCTCCCTGGTGCTCTTCGTGAGCGACCGGGTACGGCTGGACATCGTGGCGTTGCTCGCGCTGCTGTCGCTCCTCCTCTTCGACATCGTTCCTGTGGAGGATGCGCTCGCGGGTTTCAGCAACCCGGTGGTCATCATGCTGGTGGGGCTCTTCGTGATTGGCGGCGCCATCACGGAGACAGGACTGGCGGGGTGGCTGGGCCAGCGGCTGGGGCACCTCGCGGGGGAAGGGGAGGGGCGAACCATCGCCGTGGTGATGCTGGCCACCGCCGCGCTGTCTGCCTTCATGAGCTCCACGGGGACCGTGGCCATCCTGATGCCGGTGGTGGGGACGCTCGCCCTCCGGCGCGGAATCGCGCCCGCCCGCATCTACCTGCCCTTCGCGTTCGCCGCCCACCTGGGCAGCATGCTGACGCTCATCAGCACCCCGCCCAACCTCATCGTGAGTGGAGCACTTCGGGACGCAGGCCATGAGCCGTTCCGCTTCTTCACCTTCTTCCCCATCGGCGTGGTGATGCTCGCCGCGGGCATGCTGTTCCTCATCTTCGCCGGCAAATACCTGCTGCCCTCGGCGGCGCAGGGGCAGGTCACGGCGCAGGCCGTGCTGTCGCCCGAGGACTTCGCCACTGAGTACGGCCTGGGAACGTTGCTTCATTCCCTCCGCGTTCCTCGTGGTTCGAAGCTCATGGGCCGGACGCTCGGCGAAGCCAACCTGCGCTCCGCGCACGCAGTGAACGTGGTGGGCATCTCATTGGCGGGCGCTGCGCATCCGGTGGTTCCGCACCGTCCCTTCGGAGCAGACGAAGTCCTGGTCGTCCAGGGCCATGAGGATGCAGTCGTCGCGACGGTGGAGCACTGGGGGTTGGAGCGGCTCCCGTCCTTGCAATCGCTGTCGCTGCCTCCCGAGGAGTCGCTCGCGGAGGTGGTGATTCCCCGCCGCTCGGCGCTGGTGGGCCGGACGCTCCGTCAGGCGCGCTTTCGTGACCAGTTCCGGGCCACGGTGCTCGCGATTCGCCGGGGCACGGACGCGGTGGTGGATGCCTCGTCTCCCGCACTCAAGGACTTCACGCTGCGGCGCGGCGACACCCTGCTCGTGAAGGGCCGCAAGAAGCACCTGCGCAACCTGTCCGAGGCCCGAAGGGACCTCGTCCTGCTCGCAGAACCCGACCCGCGCACCGACCGCCTCGCGGATCCGCGGCGGGCGGCGCTCACCGTCATCATCACCCTGGCGATGCTGACGGTGATGGCCCTGGGCCTGCTGCCCAACGTGGTCGCTGTGCTGCTCGCAGCGGTTGCCATGGTGCTCACGGGCTGCGTGCGCCCCGCGGATGTCTACCGCACGGTCAACTGGGAGAGCGTCGTGCTCATCGCAGGAATGTTCCCGCTGGCCACCGCGCTGGAGCGGACCGGCGTGACGCAATTGGCGGTGGCGGGCCTGGAGCGGCTCTTCACCGGCGCCAGCCCCCACGCCGTGTTGGCGGTGCTCGCCATCGTGACCTCCACCCTGGGCCTGTTCATCTCCAACACGGCCACCGCCGTCCTCGTGGCCCCGGTGGCCCTCCGCATCGCGGAGTCCATGGACCTCCGGCCCGAGCCGCTGTTGATGGCGGTGGCCATCACCGCGTCGGCGGCGTTCGCCACACCCATCGCGTCGCCCGTGAACACGCTGGTCATGAGCCCCGGGGGCTACCGGTTCGCCGACTATGCCCGGGTGGGCATCCCGCTCCAGGTGCTCATCGTCGCGCTGGCGGTGCTGGTAGTGCCGTGGGTGCTTCCTTTTTGAAGTCTGAGAGCAGACAGCCAGTCACTGTTCCTTGGAAACACCGCGCCCGGCTTGTTAAACCCCGGGTCCTATGTTCCACGGCACCACCATTCTCTGCGTGCGGCGCGACGGGAAGGTCGCCATCGCCAGCGACGGCCAGGTCTCCCTCGAAAAGACCGTGATGAAGAACACGGCGAAGAAGGTCCGCCGGCTGGGCGAAGGCCAGGTGCTCGCCGGCTTCGCTGGCAGCACCGCAGACGCCTTCACGCTCTTCGAGCGCTTCGAGGCCAAGCTCAAGGAGCACCAGAAGAACATGGCCCGCGCCTGCGTGGAGCTGGGAAAGGACTGGCGCACCGACCGCTTCCTCCGCCGGCTGGAAGCGCTCCTCATCGTCGCCGACAAGGAGAAGACGTTCATCCTCTCCGGCGCGGGTGACGTGATTGAACCCGACTACGGCATCGCCGCCGTGGGCAGTGGTGGCCCCTACGCGTTCGCCGCCGCGCGCGCCCTCATGGCGCACACGCAGATGTCTGCTCGCGACGTGGTGCACCAGTCGCTCACCATCGCGGGTGAAATCGACATCTACACCAACGCCAACATCTCCATCGAAGAGCTCTAGGAGACACACCCCGTGGCCGAATCGCGCAAGTTGTCCGCCTTCACGCCTCGCGAGGTCGTCAGCGAGCTGGACCGCTACATCGTCGGGCAGAACGCCGCCAAGCGCGCCGTCGCCATTGCCCTGCGCAACCGGTGGCGCCGCCAGCAGGTCAACGACGACCTGCGGGACGAAATCCACCCGAAGAACATCATCATGATTGGCCCCACCGGCGTGGGGAAGACGGAGATTGCCCGCCGCCTGGCGAAGCTCGCCCAGGCGCCCTTCGTCAAGGTGGAGGCCTCCAAGTTCACCGAGGTCGGCTACGTCGGCCGTGACGTCGAGTCGATGATTCGCGACCTCGTCGAGGCCGCCATCGCGCTGGTCCGCGAGGAGGAGACCGAGAAGGTCGGCCCCCGCGCCGAGGAACTGGCCGAGGACCGCTTGATCGAGCTGATGCAGGGCGGCGGCGTGAAGTCGTCGTCCGCGACGCCGCCGTTCGGCTTCGCCCCACCGCCACCTCAACCGGCCCAGCGTGTCAGCGACACCGCGCGCGAGAAGTTCCGCGCCCAGCTCCGCGCCGGCACCCTGGATGACGTGGAGGTGGAGGTGGAGACCGCGGAGTCGTCGCCCACCTTCATGCGGGGCTTCTCCGGCCAGGGCATGGAGGAGATTGGCGTCAACCTCCAGGACCTCTTCAAGAACATGCCGGGCATGAACAAGACGCGCCGTCGTCGCGTGCGCGTGCCCGAGGCGCTTCAGCTCCTGCGCAAGGAAGAGGCCGCCAAGCTGGTGGACCCCGACCGCGTCCAGCGCGAGGCCGTGGTCCGCGCCGAGATGAACGGCATCATCTTCATCGACGAAATCGACAAGATTGCCAGCCGCGAGGGCGGCAAGGGTGGGGGAGGGCCGGACGTGTCCCGGGAGGGCGTCCAGCGGGACATTCTCCCCATCGTCGAGGGCTCCACCGTCAATACCAAGTATGGCGTCGTGAAGACGGACCACATGCTCTTCATCGCCGCTGGCGCCTTCCACGTCTCCAAGCCCAGCGACCTCATCCCGGAATTGCAGGGCCGCTTCCCCATCCGCGTGGAGCTGGAGCCCCTGACGGGCGAGGACCTGGTCCGAATCCTCCGTGAGCCGAAGAATTCACTCTTGCGACAGTACACGGCCCTGCTCAGCACTGAAGGTGTGCGTCTGTCCTTCACCGACGACGCGGTGACGGAGCTGGCGCGCATCGCCCAGCAGGCCAACGAGCGCACGGCGAACATCGGCGCCCGGCGGTTGCACACCATCCTGGAGCGACTGCTGGACGAGGTGTCCTTCTCCGCCAGTGAGATGGGCCCCCGGGATTTCCAGGTGGACGCAGCCTACGTGCGCGAGCGCCTGGCCGCCATCGTCCAGGACGAGGACCTGTCGCGCTACATCCTGTAGCGCGCTATATGCGGAGGGGCACCGTACCGCACGAAGGATGACTGCCTTGTCGCAATCCGAGCCGTCCCCCTCCGCATCGTCCGACTCCTCCACCGACGCCCTGGTCCAGAAGGCGAAGCGCCACCTGCTGCAGAACTACAAGCAGCCGCCCTTCGTCCTGGTTCGGGGCCAGGGAACTCGAGTCTGGGACACGGATGGCCGCGAGTACCTGGACCTGATTGGTGGCATCGCCACGTGCGCGCTGGGACACTGCCACCCGGACGTCGTGGCCGCCGCGAAGGCGCAGCTGGACTCACTGTGGCACGTCTCCAACGCGTTCTATTCGCAGCCCCAGATTGACCTGGCCGCGCAGCTCACCGAGTGGTCCGGCCTGTCGCGCGCGTTCTTCTGCAACTCGGGCGCGGAGGCGAACGAGGCGCTGCTCAAGCTGACGCGCAAGGTGATGAAGGACCGCGGCACGCCGGAGCGCTTCGAGGTCATCTCCTTCGACAGCAGCTTCCACGGCCGCACCCTGGCCACCGTCACCGCCACGGGCCAGACGAAGTACCAGAAGGGCTTCGAGCCGCTGCCCGCCGGCTTCACCCACGTGCCCTACGGCGACCTCGAAGCGGTGCGCAAGGCCGTGGGCCCGGCGACCGCCGCCATCCTCGTGGAGCCCATCCAAGGGGAGGGCGGGGTGCGAGTGGCGCCCCTGGGTTTCCTCGCCGGTCTGCGCGCGCTGTGTGACGAGCACGGGCTGCTGCTGCTGGTGGACGAAGTGCAGACGGGCATGGGCCGCACCGGCAAGCCGTTCGGCTTCATGCACGAGGGCATCGTCCCGGACGGCATCAGCGTGGCGAAGGCGCTGGGCAACGGCCTGCCCATTGGCGCCATGCTCTGCAAGGACGAGTTGGGCGCCAGCCTCACGCCGGGCACGCACGGCTCCACCTTCGGTGGCAACCCGGTGGCCGCGGCCGCCGCCAACGCCGTGGTGCGCATCCTCCGCCGTCCCGGCTTCCTGGACGAGGTCCAGGAGAAGGGCGCCTACCTCCTCGCCCGGGCGCGTGAGCTCCAGGGCCGGCTGCCCGCGGGCCGCATCCAGGCCGTGCGCGGCCAGGGGCTGCTGCTGGGCGTGGAGCTGGATCGCGAGGTGGCGCCCGTCATCGCCCAGCTGCGTGGGGAGGGGCTGCTGGTGAATGCCGCCGGCGACCGCACGCTGCGCTTCGCGCCGCCCTTCATCGTCACCGTGCGCGAGCTGGACGAAGGCCTGTCCATCCTCGAGCGCGTGCTCGCCGCCAACTGACCGGCGCGGCCGCGTTCCACCGCATGGGGGAAGGGTTCACGGGCGTTTGACGCCCTGCGTCCGGAACCCTAGTCTGGAAACTCCGGAAGTCTTTCCTCGGACCGCCACTGTGAGTGCGCCAAACACGATCATCGGGCTGGGGGCCCTGACGGATCACATTGCCACGGTGCCCCAACTGGATGCAGCGCGTCTCCAGCTCACCGCGGAAGAGGGCTCGGTGCTCCAGCTCGTGGGGCGCGTGGAGCGCATCGACCAGGTGCTGGCGCGCTCCAAGCTGGGCGAGCCGCGCACCATCGCCGTGCTGCTGGCGCTGCGGGCCAAGGGCGCCATCGTCCCCGCCCGGGTGGTGCCCCGGGGCGCGCCCGCGCCCGTGGTGGACGCGGCCATGGCCGAGCAGGTGGACCTGGAGCCGGAGCGGAAGAAGGAGATCATCGAGCTGGAGCGCTCGCTCGACGCGATGGACCACTTCGCCGTGCTGGGGCTGAAGCCCGGGGCTCCGGCGTCGGAGGTGAAGCAGGCGTACTACAACGCCTCGCGCCGCTTCCATCCGGACCGCTACTTCGGGAAGAACCTGGGCAGCTTCCGCGCCCGCATGGAGCGCATCTTCCGGCGCCTCACGGACGCGCACAACGTGCTCATGCAGCCCGACAAGCGCGAGGCCTACCTGCGCGCGAATCCGGCACTGGCTCAGGCCGAACGCGCCGCCGCGCCGCCGCCCCCCTCCGCGCCGCCTCCGTCCGCGCCTGCGCAGCAACTGCTGACGCCAGAGCCGCCGCCGGTGCATCAGGTTTCATCGCCACCCCCGGCGCCCCGTCCGCCCGTGGCGTCCAGCGGGCCTTCATCCATTCCGCCGCCGTCGCGTCCGCTGGCGCCACCGCCGGATGATGGCGCGTCCGAGGCGCGCCGGGCGGAGCGGCAGGCCCGGTTGGCCCGGCACCCCTACCTGGCGCGCACGGGCCGGCTGGCCGAGTTGATTGCCCGGGGCAAGGCCGCCATCGCCAGTGGCGACTGGGAGCGGGCCTATCACGACTTCCATCAGGTCCAGACGATGGACCCGAAGAACCGCGAAGTCGCGCTTCTCCTGGTCAAGGCGCGCCGGGGGCATGACTCGCAGCGGGCGACCATCGAAGTCGCTCGAGGGCGGGAGATGGAGCAGCACGGTGACACGCATGGCGCCATGTCGGCCTACCGGCTCGCCTGCTCCCTGGACGACCAGAACGCCGAGGCAGCCTGGCGCTGCGCCCGCCTGGGGCACCTGCTGGGGCAGGATGCCGCCGAAAGCCGAGGGCTGGCGCAGCGCGCCGTGGATCTGGACCCCGGCAAAGTCGAGCACCAACTGATGCTGGGAAAGGTGCTGTTGGACACCGGATCGAAGAAACTCGCGAAGCGGGCCTTCGAGGATGCGGCGAAGCTGGCCCCGGACAACGCGGAAGCGAAGGCCGCGCTCAAGAAGCTGCGCTGGACGTTCTAGGAGTAAGTACGGTTCCCCATGGCTGAGCCCGAACCCCTCATTGGCATCGACCTGGGAACGACGAACAGCATCGTCGCCACCGTCCAGGACGGCCAGCCCGTCGTCATCAAGAACCGCACGGGCCAGGGGCTCACGCCCTCCGTCGTGGCCATGGCGAAGAACGGCAAGCGGCTGGTGGGCAGCATCGCCAAGCGGCAGGCCATCACCAATCCGCAGGAGACGGTGTACGCGGCCAAGCGGCTCATCGGCCGGAAGTTCTCCTCGCACGAGGTGCAGGACTCGCTGCGCGCGCTGCCCTACGAGGTGGTGGCCGGGCAGCACGACGACTTGCGCATCTGCATGGGCGGCAAGGACCTGTCCGTCCCCGAAATCAGCGCCATGATTCTCCAGGAGCTGAAGGCGGACGCGGAGGCGCACTTCGGCCGGCCCGTCTCCAAGGCCGTCATCACGGTGCCGGCCTACTTCAACGACGCCCAACGCCAGGCCACCAAGGACGCGGGCCGCATCGCCGGGTTGGACGTGCTGCGCATCATCAACGAGCCCACGGCGGCGGCGCTGGCCTACGGCTTCGGCCGCACGGTGAACGGGCGCGTGGCGGTGCTGGACCTGGGTGGCGGCACCTTCGACGTGTCCGTGCTGGATATCTCCCAGGGCGTCTTCGACGTGGTGGGCACCGGCGGTGACACCTACCTGGGCGGCGAGGACTGGGACAACCGCATCATCGAGTGGCTCGTCTTCGGCTTCGCGAAGGAGCACGGCATCGACCTGCGCAAGGACCGCATGGCGTTGCAGCGGCTCAAGGACGCGGCGGAGAAGGCCAAGGTGGAGCTGTCCAGCGTGCGCGAGGCGGGGCTCAACCTGCCCTTCATCTGCACGCCGCCCGGCGGTGGTGCGGCGCTGCACCTGCAGGCCACGCTGAGCCGCGACAAGCTGGATGACCTGACGTCCGACCTGGCGGAGCGGGTGGTGGGACTCACCACCGAGGTGCTCGGCGAGGCGGGCGTGCGCGCCTCCGAGCTCAAGGAAGTCATCCTCGTGGGCGGCATGTCGCGCATGCCGAAAATCGTGGAGGCCGTGCGCGGCTACTTCCGCCGCGAGCCCTGCAAGGGCGTCCATCCGGACGAGGTGGTGGCGCTGGGCGCCGCGATTCAGGCCCACGCGCTGGTGCAGCCAGAGCACGAGCTGCTCTTGCTGGACGTGACGCCGCAGAGCCTGGGCGTGGCCATCGCCGGGGGCTCCGTGCGCCGGCTCATCCCGAAGAACACCACGGTGCCCACGTCGGCCACGGAGGTCTTCGCCACGTCGAAGGACCTCCAGCGCGTCGTGAAGATCATGGTGCTCCAGGGCGAGCACGACCTGGCGCACCAGAACGAGCTGCTGGGCGAGTTCGTCCTCACCGGCCTGCGGGAGGCGCCGCGGGGCCAGGTGGAGATCGACGTCACGTTCGACATCAACGCGGAGGGCATCGTCTCCGTGCACGCGAAGGACCGGGAGACGGGGCTTCGCCAGTCCATCACCGTCACCGCGTCCAGCGGCCTCACGGAGGAGGAGCTCCAGCGCATCATGGACGAGCAGCGCGGCTACCTCATCGCCGCGCGGGCGTCCGAGGAGCTGAAGACGCGGCGCGTGGAGCTGGACTCGCTGGCGCGCGACGTGGTGGACGCGCTGACGCGGGCGCGGCTGCTGCCGGGTGGGGGCGGTCTGGCGCCAGATGTGATGCCTCGCGCGGAGCAGGTGCTGGAGCACGCGCGCGCGGTCCGCGCGGGTGAGGATGTGGCGGCGCTGGGCCGCGCGTGTGAACTGCTCACGGGATGCCTGGCGCAGCTCAAGGGTCCGGCGCCCAGCGGCACGGGGCGGTAGATGAGCCGCCAGCGCGCGAACCAGCTCATCGAAGCAGGACTGTGGCTGCGCCTCAGTGGCGACACCCAGGGGGCGCAGCGTCTCTTCGAGCGCGCGCTGGAGCTGGATCCGACCAACACCCGCGCCCGGGAGTACCTGGCGGCCGCCGTGGGCGCGCCTTCGCGGGGCACGGCGACGCCGTTCGAGCGGCCTCCGGAGTTGGAGCCTTCGTTGGGGCGGCTGGCGCCCACCGACGCGGACCTGCCCGTCTCACCGGCGCTGGAAGGCGACTGGGGCGCATGGGCGGAAGGGCAGGGCGGCCCCGCGGAGGCCGGTGGCAGGTCGCCCCCGGTGCCCGTCGTCCTTCCGGAGGCGCTGGACGGCGGCACGCCGGCGGACGTGCTGGAGCTGCTGGCGCGCGACGTGGTCATCGAGTTCGACGAGCCCGTCAACCAGCCGAAGGGGGACACCGACGAGTACGGCATCCCCGAGGGCCACACCCAGGAGTTCGGTCTCCCCGCGGCGGAGAGCGAGCTGGACCTGCTTCTTCGCGGGGCCGAGGACCTGCTGGAGCTGGATGACCACTCCGGCGCGGTGGACCTGCTCTTCAAGGCGAAGGAGCTGGCGCCGTCGGACATCCGCGTGGAGTCGCTGCGCGCGCGCAGTGAGCGGATGCTGATGGCCCGGCTGGAGTCCAAGCTGGGCGACCTGGGCCGGGTGCCCGCGGTGCGCCTGCAGCCGGACGACATCATCTGGCTCAACCTGGACCACCGCGCCGGCTTCGTGCTGGCGCAGATTGATGGCTCAGTGAGCTACGAGGACCTCTTCTCGCTGTCGGGGATGACGCGCCTGGATACCGCGCGCATCCTCGTCCAGCTCATTGATGAAGGCGTCATCTCCGCGGGCTGACGGCTAGCCGCGGATGATGGCCGTCCACGTGCCCTTCACCACCAGGGTGCCGTGCTGGTTGCGCGACTCGCTGGTGACGATGACGAAGCCCATGCGGGCGCGCTCGTAGAGGTCCGCGATGCGGCCGGTGGTCGTCATCACGTCGCCGGGGCGCATGACGTCCAGGAACTCCAGGTCCTGTTCGCCATGCACCAGCATCTGCATGTTGATGTTCAGCGCGGGGTCCGCGATGGCGGCGCTGAAGGGGCGGATGGCGAAGACGACGGCGAAGCTGGGGAAGGCGATGAGGCCCCCGTGAGGCCCCGCCTTGGCGGTCTGCTCGTCGTAGAGGAGCGGGCTGACGTGCGCGGGGGGCTCGCCCGGCGTTCCGGCGCCCGGCTTCGCGCCGCCGACGGCGAGCGTGAACTCGCGCATCTTCTCCTCGCCCAGGGTGTAGCGGTACGGGCCGTACTCACGGCCGATGAATTGCTTGTCGAGGGCCATGGTCGTTACCCGATGAAGGCTTCGACGACGGCGCCCTTGAGGACGTCCTCGCCGCGCTGGTTGGTGGCGGAGACTTCCGCCGTGAGCCGCCCGTCCTGGACGGCGGTGACCCGGCCCTGGAAGGTAATCGTGTCCTCGGGCCGCACCGGGCGCGAGAAGCGCGCCTTCACGCGGCGGACCCGGCCCGGGTCCTCCACGAAACCGGCAATGGCTTCCACCACCCAGCCGAGGGTGCACAGCCCCTGGAGGATGTTGCCGTTGAGTCCGGCGGCGGAGCCCGCCTCCGGGTCGATGTGGATGGGGTTGTAATCCCCCGAAGCGCCCGCGTAGTAAATCGGCCGGTACCGGTCGCACTCGCGGACGTGCGTGAACGTGTCGCCTGGCTGGTAGGTGCGTGGCATGGGAACCGTGGATTTACCACGGCTGGCCGCCGCGCGTGTTCAGGGACGCTCCACGTCGGGTGCTGCGCCCTGATCCAACGGGTCGTCCTCGTCCGAGCCTTCACGGCGCTTGCGGTACTGGTCCCGCACGTAGGCCACGAGCTGATCCAGATAGGACGACAGGGGAGGGCACCGCACGCCGGTGCCGTCCAGCAGCTCCAGCGTGTTGTGGCAGTTGTAGATGGCCAGGTGGTTGACGTAGCTGATGGCGGCGCGCTGTGGGCGGGCCAGCTTCTCCAGCAGCGGAAGCCGCAGCATGACGTCTGCCGCCCGCGCGGAGAGGTTGAAGCGCGGCAGCTTCTTGTTCGACTTCTCCGCGATGAGCTCGTACACGCGGCGCGCGCTCATCGGGTTGGGGTCCACCAGGTGGAAGGTGTTGCCCTGGGCGCGCGGGTCCTTCGACAGGCGCCACACCGCCTCCACCACGTAGTCCACCGGCACCACGTTCAGCGGCGCCACGCCGTTGCCCGGCAGGGGCAGGGGCACCACCAGCGGCGAGGTGACCAGGAGGATGCCCAGGTAGTAGGGCCCCTCGAAGCGGTCGATTTCTCCCGTGCGGGAGTCGCCCACCACGCTGGAGGGCCGGAAGACGGTGATGGGCAGGGTGGCGCCCGCGCGCTGCACCAGCCGCTCCGCCTGGAACTTCGTCTCCTCGTAGGCGTTGCGGAAGCCTTGGCCCCGGTCCAGCTCGTCCTCGGCGATGACGCCCAGGCGGTCACCGGACACGTAGCAGGTGGAGAAGTAGTTGAAGCGCGTGAGCTTCCCGCAGTCCCGGGCCAGCTCCAGCATGTTGCGGGTGCCATCCACGTTCACCCGCCAGGCCGTCTCCTTGGCCACGCCCAGCTGGGCCACCGCCGCCAGGTGGAAGATGTCCGTCACCCGCTCGCACAGGCGCTGGTACTCCTCGCCCGACAGGCCCAGGTGCATGTCCACCACGTCGCCGGTGAGCAGCTCCACCTTGGCGCCCTTCACGCGGGCGGCGTGCTGCTGCGCTTCCTTGAACGACTTGGGCTGCACCAGCGCGTAGATGTGCCCCTTCGGGTCCTCGCGGGCGATGTGCTCCACCAGCCGCTTGCCGATGAACCCCGGGTAGCCGGTGAGGAAGTACGTTCCGGCCGTGGCCTTCTTGCGCGTCTCGCTCATGCGGCGCGCAGCATACCCGGCGCTCAGCCGCGCGCGAGCATGGCGCGCCACATCGCTTCAACCTGGGCGCGGGTGGAGGCCAGGTCCCCACTGTTGTCGATGACCCAGGTGGCATGGGCGCGCTTGTCGTCCAGGGGGAGCTGGGCGGCCAGCCGGGCGTCGGCGGCGTCGGAGTCCAGCCCGTCGCGCGACATCAGCCGGGCCTTCTGTAGCGCGCGGGGCACCCACACCACCGCCACGGCCTCCATCCAGGCGTGCATGCCGCTTTCGATGAGCAGGGGCACGTCATAGATGACGCGCGCCACGCCCCGTTCCTCCAGCGCCTGGAGCTTGTCCATGAAGGCCTGGCGCACCAGCGGGTGGGTGATGTCGTTGAGCGCGGCCCGCTCGGCGGGGTCCCCGAAGACGCGGGCGCCCAACTTCACCCGGTCCAGTCGGCCGTCCGGGCCCACCACGCCGGGGAAGCGCGCCGCCACCGCAGCCAGCCCAGGGGTGCCAGGTTCCACCACCTCGCGGGCAATCACGTCCGCGTCCAGCACCTCCGCGCCCAGCTCCCGCAGGACGCGCGTCACGGTGCTCTTCCCGGAGGCGATGCCCCCCGTCAGTCCGAAGACGTGCACGGGCGTGGCCCTACTTGGCGGCCTTCTGCGTGGTGAACGTCAACGACTGAACCGTCTTGCCGTCCTCGTTGAAGAAGATGGCCAGGCCCAGGCGGGGGTAGAGAAAGTAGGTGCGGAAGTCGTCCGTCAGCTTGCGCAGGTAGCAGGGCGTGGCGGGCGCGGCGCCGGAGGGGCAGGAGGGGCCGTAGCTGTTCTCCACCGTCTCCTTGTCGATGATGGGTCCGGGGAACACGTCGATGCGCTCCACCAGTTGCGTGTCCGGATCCACCTTGAACTGGGCCTGGGTGGTGCCCTTGATGGCCTCCTTGGCCAGGTAGGCGATGATCTCCTTGCCGTCCTGTTTGACGGTGCGCGAGGGCTCACCGAACTTCTTGATGATTTCGTCGCGCTTCGACACGCCCGGCTCGATGCCCTGCCAGGGCTTGGCGGCGGCGGGGACGGCGAAGGTGAGGACGGCGAGGACGGTCAGGATGCGCATACGGCTCCTCCCTGCTGGAACGGGCGGGCAAGGCTCTAGCAATCCCCTATGCCCGACGGAAGTTTCTGCCGGTCATTCAACCACGAGACGCCTTGCCCCGTCCGGGGGGCTCTGCTACTCCGGCTCCATGCGCGTTCCTGGCATCAGGATCCTCTCCCTTCTCGTGCTGGCCGCCGCTGGGGCGGCCGGGGGCGCCGACTTCGTAGGCCCGGACAGCTGCAAGGGCTGCCACCCCGAGGCCTACGACGCCTGGATGCAGTCGAAGCACGCCCGGGCGGAGAGTTCGCTCACCGAGCAGCAGAAGAAGGACGGGCGCTGCCTGTCCTGCCACTCGCCGGAGCAGGTCACCCAGGCGACGGTGAATGTCACCTGTGAGACGTGCCACGGCGGTGGGCAGTACTACTCGCCCGAGTACGTGATGAAGGACTCGGAGCTGGCGCGCCTGGTGGGCCTGGTGGACCCCTCTGAGAAGCAGTGCCGCTCCTGCCACGACGCTTCCTCGCCCTCCCTCCGGCCGTTCGACTTCAAGGAGTCGCTCAAGGCCATCGACCACTGGTCCGCCGAGCGCGCCCGCCGCGCCGCGGATCCGTCGGCCAAGAAATGATGTCGTGATCAAGGTCCTCGACGCACGCTTCGTCACCACCGCCGTGGAGCCCAAGGGCTACCCGACGGACCACATTGCGGAGGTGGCCTTCGTCGGCCGCTCCAACGTGGGCAAGTCTTCCATGATCAACGCGCTCACCGGCCGCAAGAAGCTGGTGCGCGTGTCCAACACGCCGGGGCGCACCCGGACACTGAACTTCTTCGACGTGGACCTGGAGCGCGACGGCGTCCGCCACCAGCTCCGCCTGGCCGACCTGCCGGGCTACGGCTTCGCCAAGGCCAGCAAGGCGGACAAGGCCCAGTGGGAGAAGATGATCACCACCTACCTGGAGAAGCGGCACCGCCTGGAGGCCGTGGTCAGCATCGTGGACGTGGAGGTGGGCCCCACGCCGGACGACCTCGCCACGCTCGACTATCTCCAGGCGCACAACCGCCGGGTGCTGGTGGTGGCCACCAAGGTGGACCGGCTCACCAAGGCCAAGCGCAAGCCTCGGCTGGTGGAGCTCTCCAAGCTGATGGACCTGCCGCTGGAGGTCATCCTCCCATTCTCCTCCACGGAGAAGCTGGGCGTGGACGAGGTCTGGGGCGCGCTGCTCGACACCTTCGGCAAGTCCACCCGCGTCTGAGGGCCGCCGGCATCATCCGGTAGCCGCCGCTCCCGGTGGGGTTCTGCTCCCGGGCCGGAGGGCGCTGTGGTAGGGACCGCGCCGTGTCCGAAAACGGCAAGGGAAATGGAAGCGACACGCAGCTGGCTCCCCGGGAGCTGCGTCAGCGGTTGATGAGGCTGTCCCCGCGTCAGCGGGTGGACGCCCTCCTGGATGTCGCGGAGGCCCGCGCGCTGGTGCGCTCGATGCCCGCCGAGGACCTCTACGTCACCATCCAGGAACTGGGGCTCGCGGATTCGACGGAGTTGGTGCAGCTCGCCTCGCCCGGCCAGTTCCGCGCCTTCGTGGACCTGGCCGGCTGGCGGCGGGACGCGCTGGACTCGCACGCCGTCCTCACCTGGCTGCGCGCCGCGCGGGGCGGGGTGGAGGACACGGGGGAGTTCCTGCGCAAGCTGCACGCGCTGGACCTGGAAGTGTTCGAAATCCTCCTGCGCGAGTTCATCGAGGTGCACGACCTGGAGGAGAACCCGGACGTCAACCCGCCGGGCGTGACGATGGAGACCCCGGAGGGGCGTTACCTCGTCGAAATCAAGGTGGAGGGCGTGGAGATGTCCGCCGTCCGCTCGCTCCTCAACGACCTCATCGCGGAGAACCCCTTCGAGGCCGTGCGCCTGTTGGAGGCCGTGCGCTGGGAGATTCCCAGTGAGTTGGAGGAGACGGCGTACCAGTTCCGCCGCGGCCGGCTCCAGGACATGGGCTTCCCGTCGCTGGAGGATGCGGTGTCCCTGTTCAGCCGCGTGGACGTGGCGCCCGCGCCCGTGTCCGCCGCCCGTCCGGGGTTGGCGCCCACCACGGGCCATGTGGACTACCTGGAGGCGGCCTTCCGCGGTCTGACGATGGTGGAGGCGGTGAACGCGGAGGATGAGCTGCGCGAGGTGGCCAGCGCCGCGCTGGTGGCGGACCTGGCGGACCCGGGGGATTTGGACGCCATCCGCCGCGCGAGCGAGACGGTGCGCGACTACCTGTCCCTGGCGCTCGAGCACCTGACGGGCGCGGACCCGGAGCGCGCCACGGACGTGCTGCGTGACACGCCCCTGCGGCGCATCTTCCAGACGGGCTTCTCGCTCACGCTTCAGCTCAAGTTCCGCGCGGACCGGCTGGCCAAGGCGCCGGGCGCCCTGGTCGAGGGTGTGCTGATGGTGCTTCCGGAGGAGGCGGCGGCCATCTCCGCGCTGCGCCAGAAGCGGCCCCGGCGGGCGCTGCGCGTGGAAGGCGCGGAGCCGGTGTCGTTCCGCTCCCGGCGCGAGCTGGCCGCCACCGAGGCGCTGCTGGGCCGCGCGGAGGCCCAGGTGCAGGTGTTCCGGGGTGTGCTGGGCGGCACCGAGGACTCGGCGCGTGAGGCCCTGGCTCGCTTCGGCGTGCCCCTGGAGACGCTGGGCCTGGAGCGCCTCCTGGCCGCGGTGGTGGCCATGGCGGTGCTGGAGGAGCGCGCGGACGCGCGTCCGGTGCCGCTGGGACGGGTGGTGGAGTTGGGGCAGCGCCTCTTCGAAGGTGCCCCGGAGGCGCCGCGCCTGCGCGCCTCCGCGGCCGAGCGCGCCCAGAAGGGCCTGGAGCCGGTGGTGGCGCCAGAGGCACATGCGGAGCTGCGCCGTCTGGTGACGCTGACCCTGTCGCGGCTGTTGGAGGAACTGGGCACGCCCTGGCTCCAGGACGGGCGGCTGGAGCCGGTGGCCTCGGCGGTTCTTCCGATGGAGAGCAGCCCCATCCCGTAGGAATTTCAGTCCGGGGCGGCCCGCACGTCCGGCGTGGCCGTCCCGTTCTAGAAGATTCAGGGCTTTGCCCAACGGGGCCCCTGGCATGTCCTCTGCTTTCGCCCAGGCACGCGTATTGGTGCGCGACGCAACTGCCGGGAGGTGGAGTGAATGGTGCTGGGAGAGCAGGGGCAGCGCCGTGACGTGTGGGCCTTCTATGCGCTGACCGCTTTCGCGGCGGTCATATACGCGGTGCCGGGGGAGTGGATCCCGGCGCTCGCACCGCTGCGCCTCGCGTTGGTGACGTCGGGGCTGGCGGCGGGACTCATGGTGATACGCCGGCTGGGGCGGGCGGAGCCGCTGTATGTGGACGGCTCGCGCGGTCTGGCGCTGATCGCCTTCTCCACGCTGGCGGTGGCGTCCGTCGGCTGGTCCGTGAATCCGGAGGTGACGACCACCACGGGCGTCGAGCTGCTGAAACTGACGGCCATCTACATCACCTTCGTCAACGTCATCACCACCGGCCGCCGGCTGGCGGTGGTGTGCGGGGCCCTGGTGCTGGCGTCGGTGGTGACGTCCATTGGGGCCATCAACTGGTATCTGGTGGGTGAGGACTTGGTGGAAGGCTTCCGCGCGCGCTGGGTGGGCGTCTACGCGGACCCGAACCACATGGCCATGAACCTGGCGCTGGTGGTGCCGCTGGCGGTGGCCTTCGTGGCGCGCAAGGGCAGCGGCTGGCTGTGGCGCCTGGCGTGTCTGACGGCGGCCATCCTGGCGGTGGCGGCCATCGTCGTCTCGCACTCGCGCGGCGGCTTCATCGGCCTTTCCGCGGCCATGGCGCTGTGGGCCATCCGCGAGAAGCGCCGCATCCAGGCCATTGTCGTGGGCTCGCTCTTCGTGATGGGCCTGCTCGTCTTCGCGCCGCAGAGCTTCTGGCAGCGCAACGAGACGGTGGCTGAGTTCCATGAGGACGCGTCCGCCATGGGCCGCGTCTACGCGTGGCAGGTGGCCAGCCGCATCAGCCTGGACAAGCCGCTGCTGGGCGTGGGCGCGGGCAGCTTCCGCTATGCGTGGCCCATGTACGCGCCTCCCGAGGCGCGCCGGGCGTACGTGGCCCACAACATCTTCCTGGACGTCATTGGCGAGCTGGGCTGGGTGGGCTTGCTGTTCTTCATGGTGTTCGCGGGTGGTGCCGCGGGCGGCGCCTTCGAGGCGTCGCGGGACAAGGAAGTGGGGTGGCTGGCGCGAGCCTTGTCCGCGTCAGTGGTGGGCTACCTCGTGTGTGACTTGTTCTCCGGCTACATCCTGTCCGCGCACTGCTACGTGCTCTTCGGCCTGGCGGCGGCGGCGCACCGGGTGGCGCGCGCGTCCGAGGCGGCGGACATGCAACGGGTTCCGGCTCCGAGCGAGCCGGTGGTGGCGACGTGGGAGGGGTCCGGACATGCGGCGTGAGGAGGCGCGGATGGGGCAGGAGCCCCTCCGCCTGGTTCAGTTCACCCGGTCTTTCCACATTGGAGGGACCGAGGTGCAGGTGCTGGAGCTGCTGCGGGGACTGCCGGCCAGCTACCGGTTGCAGGTGTCCGTGCTGGATGATTCGGGGCCGCTGATTGGCGCGGTGTGGAAGCTGGGTCACGCGCCCGCGGCCTTCCCGCTCAAGGGCTCCGTGGTGCAGCCGAACACGGCGTATCAGGTGTACCGCATGGCGCGCTGGCTCAAGGCGAACCGCGTGGAGCTGGTGCACGTGCATGACTTCTACTCCACGATGGTGGCCGTGCCGGCGGCGAAGCTCGCGGGCTCGAAGGTCATCGTGGGCCGGTTGGACCTGGCGCACTGGCAGGGGCGGGCGCGGCGCGCGGTGCAGTCTCAGCTGTGCCGCATTTCGGACCATGTGATTGGCAACGCGGAGGCCATCCGCCACCAGCTCATTACCGAGGAGGGCCTGCCGGCCTCTCGTGTGTCCGTCATCCACAACGGCTTGGACTTGCCGCGCTTCGAGTCCCGCAGGCGCGAAGGGCTGCGCGGCCCGCTCCCCGACACGGGGGACGCGCCGGTGGTGGTCCACGTGGCCAACATGAATCATCCGGTGAAGCGGCAGGAGGACCTGCTGCTCGCGGTGGCGCAGCTGCGCCATGCCGGCATCACGCTGCACGCCTTCCTGGTGGGAGATGGTCCGCGCCGGCCGGGCCTGGAGAAGCTGGCCGGTGAGCTGGGCGTGTCCGATACCGTGCACTTCCTGCGGCACCGCACGGACGTGCCCGCCATCTACGCCCGGGCGACCTTCGGCGTCCTCTGCTCCACCGCGGAGGGCATGTCCAACGCGGTGATGGAGGGCATGGCCGCGGGGCTGCCCATGGTGGTGACGCGCGTGGGTGGAAACACCGACCTGGTTCGCGATGGCGAACGCGGCCTCGTGGTGGACCCCGAGCGTCCCGCTCAGCTGGCCCAGGCCTTCCGTCAGCTTCTCGCGAATCCCGAGAAGGCGAGAAGCATGGGGCATGCGGCGCGGGACTTCGTGGCGCGCGAGCTCTCCCTGGAGAAGATGGTCCGGCGCCATGACGCGCTGTACCAGCGGATTGCCCGGGGCGCGGACGCCTGAGGCATGTCAGAGCGGTGTGGATACTGCGTCTCCACCGGGCGCAATGAGGGCGGGGCTGGGGCGTAGGGAAGGGTGCATCCCACACCTTCCGGAGCCCGCACATGGTCCTGCCCTTGCTGCTCATCCTCGCCGCCGCGCCGTCCACCCAGACGTGGACGTTCAACACGGACGGTACGCCTGAAGTTCACATCGGCAATGTTGATGGCGCGGTGCGCGTAGATGCGGTAGACGGGAATGACGTGGTAATCACGGTTGTTTGGGAAGGCGCGGAGAATTCCCGGAACGAAGTGGACGTGGAAGTCGTCCAAGAAAAGGGCGTCATCCGGGCGCGGGTTTGTTGCGGTCCGTGTGAACAAGAAACGCGGTCCTGCCGTCGGAGCGGGCCCGCGGTGAGGTTCACGGCGAAGGTGCCACGGCGGGCGCGTTTGGATTTGGCGACGGTGGGCGGTCCGGTGACGGTGGCGGGCGTGACGGGGCGGCAGACGCTGGCGACGGTCAACGGCAGTGTGGAGGTGAACGGTTCAGAGGAGCGGTTGGATGTCAGCACGGTGAACGGCACCGTGGCATTGGCACCGCGGAAGGTCGTGACTACTTCTGTGTCCTCGGTGGGTGGGGATGTCCGGCTGAAGCTGCCGGCCCAGGCGGATGTGAGGTTGGAATTCAATACTGTCGGTGGTCGTTTCAACGACAGTCCCGCGAGGTTGGGCGGCCGCGAGCAGACGTATGGCTCGGGCACCCATGCGGTGGATGTCAGCACGGTCGGCGGCTCGCTCACCGTGCAGCAATAGCTTTCGAGGCCCGTCAAGCACTGGGCCCGGGGCGCTCGCCGGTGAAACTCCAAGGCGCCGGCGAGCGCTCATTTTTTGTCCGCGAATTGATGCGATGCGTTAGTTGAGGGCGCCGGGCTTCCGGTGCTCGGCGCCGATGACGTCGCGGACCTGCTTATAGCCGTCGTGGGCGAGCAGGGTGGCCAGGGCGGGGAGGATGTGTCCCACCATGCCCGGCCCCTCGTAGATGAAGCCCGTGTACACCTGCACCACCGACGCGCCCGCGCGCAGCTTCTCGTAGACGTCCTGGGCGGTGAAGACGCCACCCACGCCGATGATGGGCAGCGCGCCCCCGCTGCGCAGCCAGGCACGGCGGATGACGGCGTTGGCGGGCTCGCGAACGGGCGCGCCGGACAGGCCGCCCGCTTCCTTCGCCAGGGGATGCTCGAAGGGCCGGGCCACGGTGGTGTTGGTGGCGATGAGGCCGGCGAGCTTCTGCGCCCGCGCGACATCCACCACCTCGTCCACGGCCTCGGGGGACAAATCCGGGGCAATCTTGAGGAACAGCGGCTTGCCCGGGGCCACGGTGGCCAGGCGCTCCTGCACCGCGCCCAAAAGCTGTCCCAACTGTTCGGGCTCCTGGAGCTTGCGCAGGCCCGGCGTGTTGGGGGACGAGGCGTTGACCACCACGTAGTCACCCAGGGGCGCCAGCGCGTCCACGCAGGCCACGTAGTCATCCACCGCCTGCTCCAGCGGCGTGTCCTTGTTCTTGCCGATGTTCACGCCCAGCGGCCCCGGGCGCCACGTCTGCATGCGCAGCCGCGCGGCGGCCCGGTCGGCGCCGTGGTTGTTGAAGCCCATGCGGTTGATGACCGCGCGGTGCTCCGGCAGGCGGAACAGGCGAGGGCTGGGGTTGCCGGGCTGGGGCCGGGGCGTGAGGGTGCCAATCTCCACCGCGGAGAAGCCGCAGGCGAAGAGGCCGTCCACGGCCTCCGCGTCCTTGTCCAGGCCGGCGGCCAGCGCCACGGGGTGGGCGAAGCGCAGGCCGGCCACCTCGACGGCCAGGCCGGGCGGGGCGCCCTCCAGGGCCTTCTCGCGCAGGGACTCGCACAAGTCCCGTGAGCGGCCCAGGTAATGGAGCCCCGCCATGCCGAGCCGGTGCGCGCGCTCCGCGGAGAGCTGGAAGAGGAGCGAGCGGGTGAGTCCGTACATGGCGTGGCTCACGCGGGAATGAACGAGGCCTCACGGGCCCAGGCGAGCGTCTGATCCACCTGCTCGGGCGTGAGGATGCCGTTCTGCTCGATGATGTCGATCTCCCGCCGCATGTCCGTCTCCAGCAGGTAGGGGCCGTCGGTGTTGATGGTGAACTTCACCTTGCGGTCCCAGAAGGTGCGGACGATGTGGCGCAGCTCCTCCACGCCCTCCACGGCCTTGGTGTGCAGGTTGGACGTAGGGCACAGCTCCAGGACGATGTCGCGCTCGCGCAGCACCTTCATCGCGTGCTCGTCGTAGGCGGCGCGGATGCCGTGGCCGATGCGGTGCGGCTGGAGCTTCTCCACCACGGCCATGACGCCCTCGGCGCCCGTGCCGCGCGTCTCACCGGTGTGCACCGTGCACTTGAGCCCGGCGCGGCGGGCGCGCGAGAAGAGCTCCTCGTACTGGGTGACGACCTCCGGCTTCAGCTCCATGGCGTTCGTCTCCGTGCCGGCCAGGTCGATGCCGTACACGCCGCGCGTGCGGTACTTGATGGCCTTGTCCACGATGATGCTGTTGAGCCGGTGGTCGAACTCGCGGGCCAGGCAGAAGATGAGGCCCATCTTCACGCCGTACTCCAGCACCGCGCGGTCCATGCCGCGCAGGGCGGCGTGGATGATGTGGTCCAGGTCCAGCTCGGAGTTCAGGTTGCGCTTCATCGGGTTGAAGCGCAGCTCCATCTGCGTCACGCGGCTGCCGCGGTACTCCTTGCCGATGACCTCGTAGACGGAGCGCTCGATCGCGCTGGGGGACGACTGGATCTTCTCCGTCCAGGTGTGGAGGATTTTCAGGTAGTCGTCCAGGCTTCCCACCTTGCCCGGACGGGAGGTGATGAGCTCCACGAAGTCGAAGTAGTTCTTCACCGGGAGCTTGAAGCCCTGCTGGTGGGCGATGGACCAGAGGATGTGGGGCGCCACAGCGCCACCCACGTGGATATGCAGGTCGATCAGATCGCGTGCCATGGCGGCATGTATGCACAGTGCCGGGCGCGCGTAAAGACTACCGCCGGAGCAACACGTACACCGCGCCGGTGCCTCCGTCCTGAGGCCGTGCGGAAGCGAACGCCAGCACCATCCGGCCAATCCGCTTCTCGGACAGCCATCCCTTGAGCCGCTCCTTCAGCACGGGAATCTGGTCCTTGGAGTTCAAACCGCGACCGTGCACGACGAGCACGCAGCGCTTCTTCGCGCGGCGACTGTCACCCAGGAACCGCTCCAGCGCGTCGCGCGCCTCGTTCTGCGTCTTCCCGTGCAGGTCCAGCTGTCCCTGGATGGCGAAGTCGCCCCGGCGCAGCGCGCGCAGCAGGTTCCGGTCGATGCCGGGGCCCGCGCCTTCGATGAACTCATCCGTGCCGGTGAAGTCGAAGTCGCCCTGGCCGGCGACCAGCTCGGAGAGCTGCGCGAGCGCCTCCGCGTTGTCATCGATGATTTCCGGCAGGCGCGGGTTGGGCGCGGGCGCTTCGCCCCGGTGGGTGAGCTGCTGCACGCCGTCCATGGCGGAGAAGAAGAGGGAGGCATCGTCCTCCTCGCGGACCTTGGGCGCCTTCGTGGCCCGGGGCGGGGGCGCCGCGACCTTGCGCTTCGCGACCTCCGCCGCGGCCTTCTCCTGCGCCTCCTTCTTCTCCTGGTCCTTCATTACCTGGATGGCGGACTTGAAGGGGTTGTTGCTGAAAGCCGCTTCCTTCTTCTTGGGGCCGTTGCGCTGCTGACTCATGGCGGAAAGTGCGTCCTCGTCGTGGGCGACTGTGAGGGATGTAATCCGGCGCTACAGCCCGCGCAGGCGCCGAATCTCTTCGTAGGCGTCGCGGACCTGCTGGAAGCGACGGGCGGCCTGCTCGGCGGCCTGACGGCCGAGGTGGGCGGATTTGTCGGGGTGGTGCTCCGCGGCGAGCTGCCGGAAGGCGCGCTTCACCTCGACGTCGGTGGCGTCCGGCGTCAGGCCCAGCGCGGCGTAGTGTTCATCCCCGGCGCCCAGGTGCAGGGCGATGATGGCCTGCTCGTCCGCCTCGGAGATGCCCAGGCCCTCGGCGACGCGGCGCAGGACCTCCCGTTCGGAGCGCTGCATTCCTCCGTCGGCCAGCGCCAGCTCGTAGAGCGTGTCCAGCAGCCGGTGCCGCTCGGCCGAGGGGAGCTGGGCATGGCAGGCGCTGACGGCCGCGTCCAGGTCGGGCGGGTGGGCCAGGAAGACCTTGAGGTGGCTCCGGACGACCTCCAGGGCTTCGGGTCCGTAGCCCAGGGTCGTCTGGAAGTAGCGCCGCACCACGCGCACCTCGTCGCGACGGACCTCGCCATCCGCGTGGGCCACCTCGACGAACACGGCGCACAGGTCGCTGGCGAACTGCTCGTAGGGCTCCTCCTGGCGAGGCACGAGCGCCGCCTCCGAGGTGGCGTCATGGGCGGAAGCGTAGGGGGCGTGGGAGAAGTCGGACAGCGCCTCCGGGTCTTCGGGCGGTAGGGCGTTCTGGGCGTCGTAGTATCGCCCCGCGAAGCCGCCCGCGATGAGCAGCAGGACAATGGCCCAGGGGCTGCCCACGAGCAGCCCCGCCATCAACCCCAGCATTGCTCCCAGAACTGTTCCTGCGCCCATGGCCGAGGTTCCGCTCCCTTTCCGGCGGGGGAGTTTCGCATAGAGTGGCACGGGTGAACGCCCAGTTGATTGATGGCAAGGCAGTTGCGGCGCGCGTGCGCGCGGAGGTCAAGGCGGAGGTCGACCGGCTCAAGCTCGAGCATGGCCTGACGCCGGGGCTGGCCGTGGTGCGCGTGGGGGAGGACCCCGCCTCCAAGGTCTACGTCAATGGGAAGAAGAAGGCCGCGGAGGAGGTGGGCTTCCGCTCCTGGGAGCTCCACCCGGACGAGGGCATCACCCAGGAGGCGCTGCTGGAGGTCATCCACCAGCTCAACGCGGACCCGGCGGTGCACGGCATCCTGGTACAGCTGCCGTTGCCCAAGCACATCGACCCGGACGTCATCATCTCCGCCGTGAAGCCGGAGAAGGACGTGGACGGCTTCCACCCGCTCAACGCCGGCAACCTGCTGCTGGGCCGGTCCACCACCCGGGCGTGCACGCCCTATGGGGTGATGCGGCTGCTGGAGGAGATTGGCTGCGACCCCGCGGGCAAGCGGGCGGTGGTGGTGGGGCGCAGCAACATCGTGGGCAAGCCCATGGCGCTGATGCTGCTCCAGAAGAACGCCACGGTGACCCTCTGCCACAGCAAGAGCGACCTGCGCCGTGAAGTGGAGGGCGCGGACATCCTGGTGGTGGCGGTGGGTGTGGCCGAACTGGTGAAGGGCGCGTGGATCAATCCCGGCGCGGTGGTGATTGACGTGGGGATGAATCGCAAGCCGGACGGCAAGCTCGTGGGCGACGTGGAGTTCGCGGCCGCCGCCGAGCGCGCGTCGTTCATCACCCCCGTGCCCGGTGGCGTGGGGCCCATGACCATCGCCATGCTGATGCGCAACACGCTCGACGCGGCCGTCCGCTACGGCCTGGTGCCTGTGGTCAGGTAGGCCGTGAGGGTGACGCGCTGGGGCCCCGGTCCCAGCTCCGCCTGCGCGTACTCGTGCATGGACCAGAGCAGCGGCTCCCACTGCGCGCCCAGCGCCCTGCGTGCCAGCACGACGGGCGCGCTGGAGCGGGTGGTGGCATCCACCATGGCCGCCGTGGACGGGTAGTCGATGGAGCCTTCCACTTCGTGCACCGTGACATCGGTGAAGCCCGCGCTGGACATCTCCCGCTGACAGGTGCCGGGGTCGGACAGGGGGATGGCGCCCGGTTGTGACGGCTTCGCGCCCATCTGCTCCCAGAGGCGCGTGTACACAGCGCGCAGCTCCTTCGATCGTTCGAAGGGCGTCCAACTGGACACGACGGCCCGGCCGCCCGGCTTCAGCACCCGGCGAAGCTCCTGGAAGCCACGTGCCCGGTCCGGGAAGAACATCAGGCCGAACATGGAGAAGGCGGCGTCGAACGCGTTTGCCTCGAAGGGCAGCGCCATGCCGTCACCCTCCAGGATGTCGATGTCGAGCTTCGCCTCCGCGGTCCGAGCGCGCAGGGCGGCGATCATCTCCGGGGAGAAATCCACCGCCGTGACGCGGGCGCCGTCGCGCGCGGCGAGCAGCGCGAGCGTGCCCGGCCCCGTGGCGACGTCCACGAGACGCATCCCTTGAGCCACGCCGGCCCGGAGCAGGGCATCCCTGGAGAACGTCTCGAAGGTGGGCATCAGCTCGCGCACGTACTCCGGCGCCACCAGGTTCCAGGCCTCGGGTTGGGCAAGGGGCGATACGGCGGACATGGGGGCTCCTGGACGTGGGGGCTCGGCATGGCCCGGTTCGCGTGGAAGCCTGCATGGCGGGGCCTGAAGGCGCAATTTTGTTGCGACAGCCATGGCCCCAGCCTTCAGCGGCGTGCGTCCGCTGTACGTGCGCTCGGGCGTTGTCCTAGCGTGTTTCGCCTCACCGTGGGGGAGGCAACACCATGCCGAGTCGCGAGGAACAGATCGCCGGGGGAATCTACGGATTGCTGGTGGGGGATGCCTTGGGCGTGCCCTACGAGTTCCACGCACCCGCGCGGATTCCACCGCCCGAGGACATCGACTTCCAGCCGCCCGAGGGCTTCCAGCGCGCGCATGACGGGGTTCCGCCGGGGACCTGGTCCGACGATGGCGCGCATGCGCTGTGCCTGCTGGACTCGTTGCTCTTCCATGGGCGATTGGACCCGGAAGACCTGGGCCGCCGCCTGGTGAACTGGCTGGAGTGGGGCTACCTCGCGGTGGACGGCCAGGTGTTCGACGTGGGCATCCAGACACGCACGGCCCTGGCCTCGGTCCACGCCGGGACGCCCGCGCTGATGGCCGGCCCCAAGGGCGAACGAGACAACGGCAATGGCTCGTTGATGCGCGTGCTGCCATTGGCGCTCTGGCATTCAGGCAATGACGCGAAGCTCGCCTCGGACGCGATGACACAGTCGCGTGTCACGCATGGACACATGCGCTCCCAGGTGTGCTGTGCGCTGTATTGCTTGTGGGCCCGCCGCATCCTCCAGGGCGCGCGTGCTTCGGATGCATGGATGGACGCGGTGGAGACGTTCCGCAATCTGTATCCCGAAGGCTTCGAGGCTCGCACCGAACTGGACACGCAGGTCCTTCCGCCGGGCTGGGAGGAGATTCGAGGCACGGGCACGGGCTACGTGGTGGATTGCCTCCGCTCCGCGCGCCAGTGCGTGGCCGAGCACGACACCTACGAGCAGGTGGTGAAGGCCGCGGTGCGCCTGGGCCGGGATACCGACACCACCGCGGCGGTGGCGGGAGGTATCGCCGGGCTCATCCACGGCGTGAATGGCATCCCCGCGCGTTGGCGTGAGTCGTTGCGCGGGGGCGTTTTGTTACATCCTGTGTTACAGAAGCTGCTCAAGTGCGCCGTGAGTTGAGTTTGCCCCGGCGCCGCAAAATGCAACCAAGGCTGATTTTCCCGGGGGGCGGTTGACTGCGGTTTATCGAAGGATGCCTCCAGCCGTGCGCTCGTGAAGGCGCTTCCTTGCGGCCGGCACACGCTGCGGGTGACGGCCGAGGGCTTCGAGCCCGTCTGGAAAGTGGTGCAGGTCGGCGCCGCATCGGCGGTGCCGCAGCAGCTCTCCGTGGAGCTGCGCGCCGGCGCCGCGGTGTCGGGCACGGTGGTGGACGCGCGCGGTGCCCCGGTGCCCAGACCTCGGTGGATGCGCGGGGGGCCTTCCAGATGGAGGACCTGCGCCGTCGGCGGGTCGCGGTGGCGGCCGTCCATGATGCCGCGTCGTCGTCCACCCGCTACGTCGACTTCTCTCAGGACGGCGCGGGCTCGGCGGTGGAGCTGGTGCTGGATGCAACGGGCGTGGTGCGTGGGCGTGTGGAGTTCGCCAGCGGCGAACCCGTGGGCGAAGCCGTCATCGTGGCCGAGCCTGCCAGCGCGCTGGTGCGCGGCCGCGTGGAGGGCACGCTGCGCGGCAAGCACGTCACCGTCGCGGACCCAGGCGGACGGACGGTTCGAGGTCCGAGGCCTGGTCCACGGGACATACAACCTGCGAGCCCTGGCGCCCGGCATCCCCCTGCACCAGCGGGTGTCGTGAATGGGAACGCCGGTCCGCGCGGAGACGGGCGGCTTCGAAGTGGTCGTGCGAATGCGCCGGGGCGGCAGCCTGTCCGGCCAGGTGCGCCTGGATGACGGCGCGGTGCCAGCCGCCTTCACCGTCACGCTGCGAGGCGGCTCCGGCACGTCGTTTGGCGGCGGCGATGGCCGCTTCCAGGTCAACGGCATCCCTGCGGGCGAGTACACCGTGTTCGTCTCCGGCCCCGGTTTCCTCACGAAGTCACTGCCCGCGCTGAAGGTGGCGGAGGACCAGGACACGAACCTGGGCGCGGTGGCCCTCTCGCGCGGACGCCGGCTCACCGGCCGAGTGGCGAGCGCGGCCGGGGCGCCAGTGCGGGCCACCGTCACCGTGTCGCAGCAACTGCGCGGCTGCGCGGTGGTGGTGGGCTCGGCGGCGGAGCTGGCGCACGGCCTGCAGCAGGTGAGCAGCGACGCGGAGGGGCGCTTCGTTTTGGAAGGCCTGCCCATCACCATCCTGCAGCTCGGAGCCGAGCACCCCGTGGAGGGCCGTTCCGCCTTTCGTGCGGGTGGAGGAGGGCGTCCCAGTGTCAGCCTGTGAGCGTGTCGCTGGCCCCTCTGGAGCAGCTGATGATGGTCACCATGCCCACCCCCTGACACATGCCACGGTTGTTCAACGCTTGTTCAATCCCTGTCGATGGAACGAGCGGGTGACGGTGTGTTTCACACCGTCATCAACGAGCCCCGAGGGCAAGTTGCATGTTTTTGCTGGAACAGTCTGCTTATTCCGACAAGTTTGGATTGCCAGGGGTATGTAAGGGGTTAGGATGGCGACTCATCCGGGGGGGCCGGAATGGCCGGGGTGAGTCACGCAATGATTGACCAGGATGTGGGCGCGCCTGTGCTTCGGGGGCGATTCGGCCATACACGCGGGGAGAACGTGCGGACGGAGGGTACCGTGTCAACGGAGACTTCCGGCAACATGGGGCTCACACGTGGGGTCGACGCGCTGGAGGTGCGGGTGGAAGCACTGCTCGGCGAGCACCTGGAGGCCGTGCGACGGCGGGTGGACTCTCGCTTCGCCGTGCTGATGGTGGGGCAGTGGCTGGTCGCCATCGCGGTGGCGGCGGTGCTGTCGCCCTTCGCCTGGCAGGGGACGTCGCGGGTGGTGCATCCCCATCTGCACGTGGCGGTGGTGCTGGGGGGCCTGCTGTCCGCCTTCCCGCTGGTGCTGGTGCGGCTGCGGGCCGGGGACGTTGTCACGCGGCACGTGGTGGCGGTAGCGCAGATGCTCTGGGCCGCGCTCTTCATCCACCTGACGGGCGGCCGCATCGAAACGCACTTCTATGTGTTCGGCTCGCTGGCCTTCCTGGCCTTCTACCGGGACCCGGCGGTGATGGCGACCGCCACCGTCACGGCGGTGCTGGAGCACTGCCTGCGCGGCATCTGGTGGCCGGAGTCCATCTTCGGCGTGTCGAACCCCGCGTGGTGGCGCTTCCTGGAGCACGCCTTCTGGATGGTGTTCGTCAACGGGGTGTTGGTGATTGCGTGCCGCGAGACGCTGGGGGAGATGCGGCGCGTGGCGGTGCAACAGGTGTTGCTGGAGGGCGCGTACGCGAACGAGCGCGTGGACCATGAGCATGCGCTGGCACGCGCGCGCCGGGAGATGAGCTCCTACCGCGAGCAGGCCGCGCGGGTGGAGAAGCTGGCGGCGGTGGGGCGGATGACGGCGACGGTGAGCCACGAGCTGCGCAACCCGCTGGCCGCGGCCCGCACCGCCAACGCCGTCGTCGTCCGTCACCTGCGCAAGCTGGACGTGACGCTGGCGGACCAGCGGCTCCAGCGCTTCCTGGAAATCATCGAGCGCGAACTGGCGGTGTGCTCGCGCATCTCCTCCGAGCTGCTGGACTTCGCCCGCGAGCGTCCGCTGGAGCTGCGGCCCTGCTCACTGCACGCGTTGATGGAGGAGGTCCTGGACGTGGTGCCGGGCCGCGAAGGCGTGCGCATCCAGAACAGCGTCCCGCTCTCGCTGGAGTCGCCCTGGGTTGACCGCGAGCTGCTGCGCAAGGTGCTCATCAACCTGGTGCAGAACGCGGTGGAGGCCATGCCCGAGGGCCGTCTGGGCCGGGTGGACGTGTTCGCGGAGGGCGGCGGTGGGCGTGCCTTCATCATCCGCGTGTCCGACAACGGCATGGGCATTCCGGAGGCGATGCAGGAGCGCATCTTCGAGCCGCTCTTCACGACGAAGCCCGCGGGCACTGGCCTGGGCCTGTCGGTGGTGGCCAGTACGGTGCGGCAGCACGGCGGCACCCTGCGCGTGGAGAGCCGGGAAGGGGAGGGCAGCGTCTTCACCCTCTGCCTCCCGGCGGGTTGCCCCGCCGCCGAAGTCGCCCTCTAGCTCCAGGACACCTCGTACTCGCCGTCCAGCAGGCCCGTGGCACGCCCGAGGATGTGCGTGTTGCGGGCGCCAATGGCGGCCAGCGCCGCGCGCAGCACGCCCTCGTGGTAGCTGTGCGGCATGAAGTCGCGGAACATGTTGATGCGGCCCTGGCGCTCGCCCAGCCACTCCACGTCCCGCTCGCCGTAGCTGACGGCGGTGCCGTAGCCGGACGGCAGGTTGCTGACGAGTCGGCGCGGGCAGCCACCGGACAAGGCCAGGAAGCTGCGCCCCACCACGGTGCTCAGGAAGTCCTGGGCGGACCGGGCGCCAATGGTCCGCATGGCCGCCTCGAAGCCGCCCAGCCGCGGCGCCAGCAGCCCCGCGGCGCTGAAGGACAGCCGCAGGAAGCTGCTGATGGGGTACAGGAAGAAGGGCACGAAGGCGCGCTCGCGCGAGGCCGCCAGGCACCGCGCCGCGGCGGCTTCCCCCGCCTCCTTCCGCACCACGTCCAGCGCCCCCAGGAAGAACATGCCCCGGGCCCGGTCCTTCTCCTCCGCGCGGCTCAGCCGCCGAGCCAGCTCCGTCAAAGGTTCAGGCGTTCCCCGCTCGACCTCAAACGCAATCATGGCCACCCCTGCGCTGGGAGGCGGCGCTCGACGTGCGCGCCTCCCTTGTGTGGCTACGAAAGTGAGGGAAACCGAGAAAGGGTGAAAGCCCGCACGGCTGCAACCCCGGGGCAGGGGGAGCGCCATTGGTGAACAGAGTGGGGGCCGCGTCAGAGGGAGCGCTGGGCTCCAGACGCCAGGAGGCGTGGCCGCGGGCGGTGTGGCCTGAACATCAATTCACGGCGGTTGGTCGACGCTCCAACCGCCGCGTTTTGAACGCTCAGGCCTGGAAGGCTTCACGCACGCCGTCGCGGCGCAGGGTGAAGAGCATCCACACGGCCACCGGGACGCCAATGACGCAGCCGGGAGACAGGATGTAGAGCGCGGTGATGCCGCCCACCGTGGCCAGGCCGTAGCCCTTCAGGTTGAGCGCACTGATGGCGCCCCAGGCGGACAGCACCCCACAGAGGATGCCCACGAGCAGCATCAGCGCCAGCGTGGGCGACAGCTCCAGCGTGGACGCCTCCGCGCCCGCGGGCACGAAGGGAGAGGTCACCTTCAGCGCGGCCAGCACGAAGCCCGCGATGTTGTAGATGACGTTCAGCACGCCCACGCACAGCAGGAAGAAGGCGGGCGGACGGATGATGTTGAGGACCTTGTTACGCGGATCGCTCGGGGGCAGGTGGATTCCAGGACCACTCATGAACGGGCTCGCAGTGCGCTCACGATCATCCGCGTCGCCGGGGACTTGTTGAGCGTGTAGAAGTGGATGCCAGGCACGCCGCGCGACAGCAGCTCCATGCACTGCACCGTCGCATGCGCCACGCCGAGCTGGGCCATGGCCTCCGGGTTGTCCTTCACCCGCTCGAGCTGCAACGCCAGGCGCATGGGCACGGTGGCTCCGCACAGGCGCGTGAATCGTTGGATCTGCTCGTAGTTGGTGATGGGCATGATGCCGGGGACGATGGGGACGTTGATGCCCGCGCGGCGCGCCCGCTCCACGAAGTCGAAGTAGAACGCGTTGTCGAAGAAGAGCTGCGTCACCACGAAGTCCAGGCCGGCATCCACCTTGGCCTTGAGATGACGCAGGTCGTCGTCACGGGAGGGCGTCTCCACGTGGCCCTCCGGATAGCATGCTCCCCCGAGGCAGAAGTTGAAATCCTCTTCTCGGATGAATCGCGCCATCTCCGACGCGTAGCGGAAACCCCCGGGCGCGGGCTCGAAGACTGTCTGGCCCTTGGGCGGGTCTCCGCGCAGCACCAGGATGTTGTCCACCTTCGCGGCCGACAGCCGCTCCAGCACGGTGCGCAGCTCCGCCGGGGAGTGGCCCCCGCATGTCAGGTGCGCCATCGCCTCGATGCCCGTCTCCTGCTTGATGCGCAGCACCAGCTCCACCGTCTTCGCCCGGGTGCTGCCTCCCGCGCCTTCCGTCACGGAGACGAAACCCGGCTGCAGGGTCGCCAGGTCTTCCAGCGCCTTGAGCAGGTTGGCCTCGCCCTCGTCCGTCCGGGGCGGGAAGAACTCGAAGGAGAAGCACGGGTCGGAAGGATTCAACCGATTACGAATCTTCATGTCGCCTCCAGTGTAGACGCTCCGCGTCGTCCTTGATCGGGCAAGTCTCGCGGCTATAGTCCGCGCCGTTTTCCACACCCCTCCAGGAGAATGAAGATGGCCCGGCAAACGCCCCTCAACGAGGCTCACCGCAAGCTGGGGGCCCGGATGGTCGACTTCGCTGGTTGGGACATGCCCGTCCAGTACAGCTCCGTCATCGGCGAGCATGAAGCCGTGCGCACCGGCGTTGGCCTGTTCGACGTCTCCCACATGGGCGAGGTGGAGTTCTCCGGCCCCGGCGCCCTGGACACGGTCAACGCGCTCATCTCCAACGACCTGGCCCGCATCGCGGACGGGCAGGCGGTGTATGCGGGCTTGCTCGACGAGCGGGGCACCTTCGTGGACGACGTGGTCGCCTACCGCTTCAGCCCCGAGCGCATCCTCATCTGCGTCAACTCCAGCAACCGCGAGAAGGACGTCGCGTGGATGAAGACGCACGCCAAGGGTGTGGCACCCGTGGACCGGAGCGACGACTACGCGCAGATTGCCGTGCAGGGCCCCAAGGCCACCGGCCTGGTCCAGCGCCTGACGAAGACGGACCTGTCGAAGATTGGCACCTACCGCTTCGCAGAGGGCGAGGTCGCCGGGGTGAAGTGCCTCATCTCCCGCACTGGCTACACCGGCGAGGACGGCTTCGAGCTGTACAGCGCGGCCGGGGACGCGGTGGCGCTGTGGGACGCGCTCCTCACCGAAGGCCAGCAGGACGGCGTGAAGCCGTGTGGCCTGGGCGCCCGTGACAGCCTTCGGACGGAGATGAAGTACGCGCTCTACGGCAACGACATCGACGACCAGCACACCGCGCTGGAGGCCGGGCTGGGGTGGATCGTCAAGCTCGACAAGGCGGCCTTCATCGGCAAGGAAGCGCTGGTGGCGCAGAAGGCCGCGGGCGTGAAGCGCAAGCTGGTGGGCTTCGAGCTGACCGGCAGCGGCATTCCGCGCCACGGCTACGCCATCCTCAAGGACGGCGCGCCGGTGGGGGAGGTGACCAGCGGCACCATGGGCCCCACCGTGAAGAAGGCCATTGGCATCGGCTACGTGCCCACCGAGCTGTCCGCGGAGGGCTCCACCTTCGACGTGGACATCCGCGGCCGCGCGGTGCCCGCCGTGGTGGTGAAGACCCCGTTCCACAAGAAGCCCTGAAGCATTCCCGTTCCAACCAGGAGCAACGACATGGCCGACAACATCCCCGGCGACCTGAAGTACACCCGTGAGCACGAGTGGGCCCGCGTCCAAGGCACCTCGGTGGTGGTGGGCGTCACGCAGCACGCGCAGGAGTCCCTGGGCGACGTGGTCTACGTGGAGCTGCCCAAGGTGGGCGCCACGGTGACGGAGGGCAAGCAGTTCGGCGTCATCGAGTCCACCAAGGCGGTGTCGGAGCTGTACTCGCCGCTGACGGGCAAGGTGGTGAAGGTGAACGACGGGCTGTCGGACAACCCCTCCACCGTGAACACCGACCCCTATGGTGCGGGCTGGATTGTGGAAATCGAGCCCTCGGACCCCAAGCAGGTGGACGGACTCCTGGACGCCGCCGCGTACACCGCCCTGCTCCAGAACAGCTGAGAGTGAAGGGACGGGGACTGGTTGTTAGGGACGGTCCTCGACTTCTCGACGCACGACTCGCCCGCGAGCCACAAAGCCATGTCCTTGAACTGGAAGTATCAGGAGCCGTTTGCCGGCCGTCACAATGGTCCGGATGACACCGAGCTGAAGCAGCTGCTGTCCGCGCTGGGCGTGGACTCGCTCGATGCCTTCATCGACCAGGCAGTTCCGCCCGCCATCCGCGCCAAGGAGCCGCTGAAGCTCGCGACCGCGCGCGGCGAGCACGAGCTGCTGGCGGCCTTGGAGTCCATCGCCGCGAAGAACCAGGTGTTCCGGTCCTTCATCGGCATGGGCTATCACGACACACACACGCCGAACGTCATCCTCCGCAACGTCTTCCAGAATCCGGGCTGGTACACCCAGTACACGCCCTACCAGGCGGAGATTGCGCAGGGCCGCCTGGAGGCGCTGCTCAACTTCCAGACACTGGTCATGGACCTGACGGGTCTGGAGGTAGCCAACGCCTCGCTGCTGGATGAAGGCACCGCCGCCGCCGAGGCCATGGCCCTGGCCGTGCACCTCAAGGGCGAGGAGTCCGGCGCGGCCTTCTTCGTCTCTGACGGCTGCCACCCGCAGACGGTGGACGTGGTGCGCACCCGCGCCCAGCCGCTGGGCGTGGAGGTGGTGGTGGGAGACCACCGCACGGTGGACCTGGGCTCGAAGAAGTTCGTGGGCGCGCTGGTGCAGTACCCGGCCACCGACGGCGCGGTGCATGACTACCGGGCCTTCGGCGAGCAGGTGCACGCCGCGGGCGGCCTGTTCGTGGTGGCCGCGGACCTGCTCAGCCTCACGCTGCTGACGCCGCCGGGGGAGTTCGGCGCGGACGTGGCGGTGGGCAGCGCCCAGCGCTTCGGCGTGCCCATGGGCTACGGCGGTCCGCACGCGGGCTACTTCGCCACGAAGAACGCGTACACCCGCGTCATGCCCGGGCGCATCATCGGCGTGTCCGAGGACGCGCAGGGCCGCCGCGCGCTGCGCATGGCGCTCCAGACGCGCGAGCAGCACATCCGCCGCGAGAAGGCGACGAGCAACATCTGCACCGCGCAGGTGCTGCTGGCCGTCATCGCCAGCATGTACGCCGTCTACCACGGCCCCTCCGGGCTGAAGGCCATCGCCGAGCGCGTGCACGGGCTCACGGTGCTGCTGGCGCGCGGCCTGGCGAAGCTGGGCCTCAAGCTGAAGCACGACCAGTACTTCGACACGCTGCGCGTGGAGCTGACGGCGCCGCACGTGCGCGCGGTGCTGGGGGCCGCCGAGGCGGCGCGGATGAACTTCCGCCGCATCGACGAGAAGACGCTGGGCGTGTCCCTGGACGAGACGACGCGGCCCGCGGACGTGGAGGACATCCTGGCGGCCTTCGCCACCGGCACCGGCAAGTCCTCCGCGCCGGTGCTGGCGGACCTGGTGGGAGACGGCGTGGAGAGCTCCGTGTCGCAGGGGCTGCGCCGCTCGAGCGCGTACCTCACGCACCCCGTCTTCAACAGCTACCACTCCGAGACGGAGATGCTGCGCTACATCCGGCGGCTCGAGGCGAAGGACCTGTCCCTCACGCACTCGATGATTCCGCTGGGCAGCTGCACCATGAAGCTCAACGCCACCGCGGAGATGATTCCGGTGACGTGGCCCCAGTTCGGGCGGCTGCACCCGTTCGCGCCCACCTCGCAGGCGGCCGGCTACAAGGTCATCTTCGAGCAGCTGGAGCAGATGCTGACGCAGGTGACGGGCTTCGCGGGTTGCTCGCTCCAGCCCAACGCTGGCAGCCAGGGTGAGTACGCGGGCCTGCTCGTCATCCGCGCGTACCACCAGAGCCGCGGCCAGGGGCACCGGGACGTGTGCCTGATTCCGTCCTCCGCACACGGCACCAACCCGGCCTCGGCGGTGATGGCCGGCTACAAGGTCGTCGTCACCAAGTGCGATGAGAACGGCAACATCGACCTGGACGATCTGCGCGCCAAGGCGGATGCGCACAAGGACGCGCTCGCCGCGCTGATGGTGACGTACCCGTCCACCCACGGCGTGTTCGAGGAGGAGATTCGCGAAATCTGCGCCATCGTCCACGAGCGCGGCGGCCAGGTGTACATGGACGGCGCCAACCTCAACGCGCAGGTGGGCCTCACGGCGCCCGGGTTGATTGGCGCGGACGTGTGCCACATCAACCTGCACAAGACGTTCTGTATCCCGCACGGCGGCGGCGGCCCGGGCATGGGCCCCATCTGCGTGGCCAGCCACCTGGTGAAGTTCCTGCCGGGGCACCCCGTCATCCAGACGGGCGGCTCGGAGGCCATTGGCGCCATCTCCGCGGCGCCGTGGGGCAGCGCGAGCATCCTGCTCATCTCCTGGATGTACATCGCGATGATGGGCGGCGAGGGCCTCACCCAGGCCACCAAGCTGGCCATCCTCAACGCCAACTACATCGCCGAGCGGCTCAACGCCCACTACCCGGTGCTGTACCGGGGCAAGCGGGGCAAGGTGGCGCACGAGTGCATCGTCGACCTGCGCCCGCTCAAGAAGACGGCGGGCGTGGAGGTGGAGGACGTGGCCAAGCGGCTCATGGACTACGGCTTTCACGCGCCCACCGTGTCCTTCCCGGTGGCGGGCACGCTCATGATTGAGCCGACGGAGAGCGAGTCCAAGGCGGAGTTGGACCGTTTCTGCGACGCGATGATCGCCATCCGTCAGGAGATTCGGGACATCGAGGAGGGCCGCATGCCCAAGGACAACAACGTCCTCAAGCACGCCCCTCACACCGCGCGTGTCGTCGCCGCGCCGGAGTGGAACCGTCCCTACTCGCGCGAGCAGGCCGTGTTCCCCACGCCGTGGGTCCGCGACAACAAGTTCTGGCCCTCCGTGGGCCGGCTCAACAGCGTGCTCGGTGACCGGAAGCTGGTCTGCTCGTGCCCGCCCATCGAGGACTACATGACGCCGGAGCCGAAGGCCGCCACGGCCTGACGCATCCCGCGCATCGGGTGAAGCCATGGGCCGTCTCCCTTGTCAGGGAGGCGGCCTTCGTCTTTACGCGGGCGTGGCCAGCGCGGCGCGGTCTGGCTCCACGTGGACCACCACGTCCACCACCTGCGGATAGGCGCTGTGCAGCGTGCGCTCCACCCGGTCCGCTACCTCATGGGCCTGCGCGGTGGTGAGCTGCGGGTCCACCTCGATTTTGAGGTCCACGTAGACGCTCTCCTCCATGCCGCGGCTGCGCACGTCGCGGCAGGAGCGCACGCCCGGCACGGACAGCGTGTGCCGCTTCACCTCGTCTGGGTCCAGGCGCGCCGTGTCGGAGAGGATGCCCACCGCCTGCCGGACGATGCCGTAGGCCACCCAGGCCACGAACACCATCACGGCCAGCGCAATCAGCCCATCCGCGCGCGGGTAGCCCAGCCACACCAGCAGCAGGGAGCCCAGCACCGCGAGGGTGACGTAGACGTCGGACATCGTGTGGCTCGCGTCCGCCAGCAGTAGGGAGCTCTTGTACTTGCGCCCGTAGTACCGCTCCACCCGCGTCACCACCATGTTCACCACCAGGGTGAAGGCCATGACGGCCGCCATGGTGCCCGTCACCTGCGGATGCTTGTCGTTGAGCACCGAGTCGAGCGCCATGCGCCCCAGCTCCAGCATGCCCACGCCAATCATCGCGCCAATGCCCAGCGACGCGAGCGCCTCGAACTTGCCGTGGCCGTAGGGATGGTCCTCGTCCGCCGGGCGTGACGCCACGCCCATGGCCACCAGCCCCAGCACGTTGGAGCCGCCGTCGATGAACGAGTGCAGCCCGTCCGCCGTTACCGCCGCGGACTGGCTGAGCATTCCGAAGATCAGCTTGGCGCTGGCCACCACCCAGTTGGCCACGAGGATGCCCAGCAGCACTTTGCGGACCTTCCGGTTCCGCTCCTGCTGCGCGAGGTTTCTGTCGGTGAGCGTCGTTGCTTCCACGGCGCCGCACGGTACTTCAGTGCGTGCTCAATTGGGCTGGCGGAACAGCCGCATCTTCGGGCCGCCGCCCATCTCCATGAAGAAGCCGAATTGGAACTTCACCTTGGAGTCGTCCGACAGCAGGCCGGGCGGCGGGTTGGGGAAGGGCTGCGCGCGTTTGAAAGAAGACACGGCCTCGAAGTCGAGGAAGTCGAGCCCGCTGCTCTTCTCCACCTGGATGTCCGTCACCTGGCCGCGCTCATCGAGCGTGATTTGCAGCAGCGTGTACCGGTCCCGCCCCGTGTAGATGCCACCGGTGGGGTCTCTCCGGCGCAGCTGCTCGTTGGGGTTCCAGTGCATGCCCACGCTCTGCTTCACGCGGTTGAAGAAGCTGGCGTACTTCCACTCACGCGTGTTGAGGAGGGTGCCATCGCCTTCCTCGGCGTCCTGCAGGTGGTCGTTGGGCGCGGCGCCCAGGACCTTGTCCATGACGGCGCGCGACGGCATCAGCGACGCCAGCCCCGGAGCGCCCGCGCGGCCCGTGGAGCCGGCTTCCTCGCCGCCGGTGCCGGGCTGGATGTTGAGGCGCTTGGAGTTGCCCACCACCTCGTCGCTCTCGTTCTGGTTGTTCACCTCCATGCCCGGACCCGGCGACGTCGGGTCCGTCTTCATCGCCACCTCGTTCTTCTTGCGGGCGTCGGGAATCTCGAAGGCGGGCTTCTGGCCACCCTGGGACACGGGCCGGTCGTCGTTGCCCATGCCGTTGTTGCCGGCCATGCGCGGCGGCGTCTGCGCGTCCGTATCCTGACCTTCTTGATTCTGAGGCGCCGTCCGCTGGGGCATGGCGTTCCGGTAGAAGGGCGTCTGCTCCCGAGCGCGCGTCTCCTTGTTCACGCGGTTGTTGCTCTCCGCGAGGTACTTCGCGTTCGGGTCCACTTCGTTGTTGCCGGGCGCGACGTCCACCACCTGACCCTTGGGCGTCTCGTCGGGCTTCTTCTCCTCCGGCTTCTTGTCCTGGGCCTTCGGACGCTCCGACGTCTGGGACTTCGTCTGGGGGGAGGCCTTGCCGCGGTTCTGCGCCCATTGGTCGGCGGTGAGCGGACGTACGGCCACGGAGGTGGGCCGCGTCACCGGCTTGCGGGCCTTCCCGTCGCCCTGGAACGAGCTCGTCAGCAGCAGGGTTCCCAGGTAGACGGCATGGAGGAGCAGGGCGAGCGCAATCGCCGCGGCGAAACGCACCGCGGACGACCCCTGCCGCCTCCTGCGGCGCCAGTTTGTTGGAGAACCCGTGCTCACGGCGGGATGATAAACCTCCGAACGGGCGGACTAGTCCCGTCGCGTTCGCGGCTGAACAGGTAAAAGGTCAGGTCGATTCGCGGGCCGCGCACGGGTTTGAAGGATAACCCCTCCCAGCCTCAATAGATGGGGGCCACCGCGGCACCGTTGAAGTAGTGACGGAGGATGTCCTGGTAGCGCTGCCCGGCCTCCGCCCGGCCGATGGCACCTGTCTGGCACATTCCTACGCCGTGGCCCCAGCCCCCGCCACGGAAAAGCCAGCCGGTGAGCCGGCCCTCGGCGTCCCGCTCGGCCTCCACCACCGCCATGCTGCTGTTGAGCATGCCGAACAGGCGGCGGATGTTGAGCTCGCCGCGCACCTGGGTGGCCCCCTTGTCGCCGGACACCGTTAGCACGGCCGCGCGGCCGGAGACGCCCCGGTCCGTCAGCGCCAGGGCCTGGACGCGCCCCACGCCCAGCCGCTTCAGGCGGGTGTCCACCTGCTCGGCCGTGAAGCGCTTCTCCCACCGGAACTTGCTGGGCTGCGCGAAGCTGGACAGCCGGCAGGCCGCCGGGAGGTTGGCGGTCGTCAGCCAGCGCTCCAGGCTGGCGGGCAGGGGATGGGCGCCCACGGGGCCAATGACGTCCGGGCGGCCACGCAGGCTGGGGTCCGGAGGCCCGCCCCACACCACGTCGTTGTCCTCGGTGTGGCCGCCGCAGACGGCGCTGTAGACGGAGTCCACCAGGCGGCCGTCCTCACTGAAGAGGCCCTCGCCCCGGGTGGCCTCCACCGCGGCGGTGGTGCTGGCGGCCTCACCGGTACGGCCCCGGTAGACGGCGCAGTGTTGCTCCGAGCACAGGAGGTAGGGGTCCGCCAGGTGCTTGATGCCCACCTTCGCCAGCACCTCGCCGCGCGCGGTGACGGCCTGGGCCTTGAGCGCCTCCGAGTGGGCGCGGGCGAAGATTTCCGCGGGGACCAGGCCCTTGAGCAGGTCCTCCAGGGGAACGACGTTCACCACCGCCAGTCGGCCCGAGCGGTCCACGACGAGCTGGAGCGCGCCCCGGAAGGTGCGGTCCTCGAAGCCGTGGAAGTCGTAGCCCACGCCGAATTCGACCTGGCGCACGTCGAAGCCCGCGCCGTCGGGCGTCTCCGCGTCCAGCCGGTCCTGGGCCATGCCCACGACGACGCCCGCCTCGTCGCGCACCTCCAGGATGGCCTTGGAGGGCGTGCGCACCTCCTCGAAGAGCGTCGTCTGGACGCCGTGGCTGCGCAGCAGCTCCGCCTGCTTGCGGCCGGCGGCGTCGGGCGTGAGGACCTCGTCCACCAGCAGCAGGGTGCGCCGGTTGTCGATGACCTTGCCGGCGATGCCGTAGACGGAGCCCAGGACCTGGGCCCGGACCGCGAGCCCCTTCTCTCGCCATGACTCCAGCGCCGCCTGGAGTCCCGCGCGGTCGGCCATGCGGAACTCGGCCAACTGCACGCGCGCAGACAGCACCGCCGGGCTCCCCTGCGTCACCCGGACCGTCCAGCGCGTGCCCGCGGCGGCGTCGAGCATCTTCTCGTCGGGCCCTCCGAAGCGCAGCCGCATCCGGCCTCGCGGAGAGAAGGTGACCTCGTTCCGGCCCTCCATCAGGCGCACGGGGACGCGAGGCTCACCCCCACGGAAGTCCAGGCGCTTGAGGTCCCCCGGCGTGGGAATCCCCTGGGCCAGCGGGTCCTCCTCAGGCGTCGCGGGTCCGTGCGCATGGGGCGGAGCTGCCGTGGAGGCTCCCCCGTGGGACGAGCCTGAAAGAGCCAGCTCCCCCTCCGTTGTGGAGACGCCGTGCCTCGTGGGCGCAGCGACTCCGTCCTGAGGCGAGGGGGACGTTCCGGGTGTGACCACGGCTGCCGGATGGGAGGTCGACGCGTCGGCGCCGTGGATGCCTGCTTCGCTTTCCTCGGGGCCTGATGGGGACGTGGCCTCGGACGATGACACGACGGCCGGCCCGGTCGCGGATGCACGGGGACTGTCAGCCGCGGGTTTCGAGGCCACGCAGGCGGAGAGCAGGACGGCGGCGAGAAGCTGTGTGACGGCGTGGCGCACGGGGGGCGACACCGTACAGTCGCACCTCCAGGCTGTCACGGACCGTTCGTCGTGCGCCCGCCGGGCAGGCTGGCTGGTACGTGTCGGGACTCGAGGGGATGAATAGCGCACAGGGCTTCCGGCGTTGCCCCTGCTCATGAAAATCCGACACGGCAACTGCCTGAGGCTGACGTTCCTGGCCACGAGCGTGCTCCTGCTGAGCTTGGCGGCCTGCTCGGGCTCCGACAGTGGAGGGACGCCCGTGCCCGTTCAGAGGTCGACCCCTCGCCCCGTGCCCATGCCCGCGCCTGGGCAGACGGAGTCGCCCACGCCCACTCGAACCTTTGCCACGCGTCCGCCCGTCGGCGTGCAGGCGGTGGCGGGGACTCCGGTGGCTGCGCTGCCGGAACACACGGACCACGTGAACATCGAGGACCCTTCGCCCCAACCGGCCGTCAACGCCACGGCGATGGTCGTCGCCGCAGAGGCGCCCGTCTACACCCGTGAGTGGGTGGTGAGCACGTCTGGCAACGACGCTGGGAATGGCAGCGCCGCGCAGCCGCTGCGCACGCTCAACAAGGCCATCGGCCTGGCCAGTCCGGGTGAGCTCATCCGTGTCCTGCCCGGCACCTACGCGGAGCGCGTCATCATCGGTGACAACGCGAAGCCGGGCACGGCCGACGCGAAAATCACGCTCCAGGGCGAGGGCAGCCCGCGCATCGTCCTGGGCCCCGGCGAGCACGGGCTGCTGCAGGTGCGCCAGCCGCATTGGATCATCGACGGCTTCGAAATCGATATGGAGGGCCAGACGCCCTTCGCCGTCACCTTTGAGGGCGACGTGACGGGCTCGATGCTCGTCAACTCGGACCTGCACGGCGGCACGGGCGGCGGCGCGGTGACGACGTTCAACAACGCCACCGGGCCCATCATCGAGAACAACCACATCCACGACTTCGTGAAGACCACCGACAACGAGGACTCGCACGGCGTCGTGGTGCAGCCCACGTCGCGCGACGTCACCGTGCGCAACAACGACATCCACGACAACTCGGGTGACTCCGTGCAGTGCCTGGGGCCCGAGGGCTTCAGCAACCTGCCGCCCGCGGAGAACCTGCTGGTGGAGAACAACCACTTCTACGGCAACCGCGAGAACGCCGTGGACATCAAGACGTGCTACGGGGTGACCATCCGCAACAACCGGATGCACCGCTTCCTCCCGACCACCACGGCGCGGGGGGACGTCGTCGTCATCCACTACTCCGCGAGCAACGTGCTGGTGGAGGACAACGAAATCTACGACGGCGCGAAGGGCATCGCGGTGGGCGGCACCCGTGAAGGCGCCGTGCCCACCGGTGTCGTCATCCGCCGCAATCGCGTGTACGACATGACCGAGGCCGGAGGCGGGGAGGGCACGGGCATCCGCCTGGAGAACTCGAAGGGCACCCGGGTGGTGAACAACACCGTCACCCGCGCGGCCACGGCGCTCATCATCGGCCATGGCACCGGCGGCCCCACCCAGTCCCCGGTGGTGCAGAACAACATCTTCGCGGAAGCCCCCATCGCGGTGAACATGGGCCCGATGGCCCCGGGGATGAAATTGGGCAACAACCTCTTCCCAGCGGGCGCCCAGTTCAAGAAGGACGGCAAGCCCGTGGACCTCACGGCCTACCAGTCCACCTCGGGAGATACCACCTCACGCCTCGGCTCGGCGGACCTCGGGGCGGCGTTCGCGCCGGGGCCCATGGCGCTGGACTCGGGCGCCGACGTCGGCATCCCGTTCTGCGGTGGGGGGCCGGACATCGGCGCGGTGGAGCTGGGCTGCTGACCCGTCCGCTCAGCCCCTGAAAAGGACAAGGCCCGATGCGGAGTGACTTCCGCACCGGGCCTTGTGTCTTTGAGGCGCCACCCGGATTCGAACCGGGGAATGAAGGTTTTGCAGACCTTTGCCTTACCACTTGGCTATGGCGCCGAGAGGATGGGGTCGGCTTTATACGCAGCCCGCCACCACGCGGTCAAGGATGCAACAGCTGCCTGCTGTGCATGCGTCCCGTTACCATGCCGTTACCAGAAGGTTCCACCCCGGGTGCGCGTGCGTACGGGCACCCGAAAGGACGAGGTGCTCGAAAGATGCTTCACGGCCAAGGGCTGTACCTGGAAGAGCATGACGCGTTTCGTCGCACCGTACGTGCGGTGGTGGAGAAGGAGATTCTTCCCTTCGTGAAGGAGTGGGAGGCCCGGGAGGCGTTCCCCCGGGAGCTCTTCACCCGCTTTGGCGAGCTGGGCTTCCTCGGCCTGAAGTATCCGGTGGAGTACGGGGGCTCGGCGGCGGGGGAGCTGTATGAGGCGGTGCTGCTGGAGGAGTTGGGGCGCTGCGGCTCGGGCGGTGTGTCCGCGGGGCTGGGGGCCCAGTTCACCATCTCCACGGGGCCCATCCATCAGTTCGGCACGGACGCGCAGAAGCACCGCTGGCTGGCCCCCGCCATCCGGGGCGAGAAGATTGGCGCGCTGGGCATCACCGAACCGGACGCGGGCTCGGACGTGGCGGGGCTGCGCACCACCGCTCGGCGCGAGGGCGACAGCTACGTCCTCAACGGCTCAAAGACGTACATCACCAACGGCGTGCGCGCGGACTTCGTGGTGCTGGCGGTGAAGACGGATCCGTCCGCGGGTCACAAGGGCCTGTCCATGGTGGTGGTGGAGAAGGGCACGCCGGGCTTCTCCGTGGGGCGCAAGCTGGACAAGCTTGGCTGGCGCGCCTCGGACACCGCGGAGCTGTACTTCGAGGACTGCCGCGTGCCCGCGGAGAACCTGCTCGGTGTGGAAGGGCAGGGCTTCGCGCAGATCATGGGCAACTTCCAGTGGGAGCGTCTGTCGCTCGCGTTGGGCGCGGTGGGAGCCATGGAGGACATGCTGGAGACGGTGCTGGCGCACGTGAAGTCACGGCGTGCCTTCGGCCAGTCGCTCCATCAGTTCCAGGTGGTGCGCCACAAGCTGGCGGAGCTCTTCACCGCGCGCGAGTCGGCGCGTCAGCTCACCTACCACGCGCTGCGCCTGCACGTGGCTGGCGAGTGGGCGGTGGCGCAGACGTCCATGGCGAAGAAGGTGGCCACCGAGACGTGTTGCCGCGTGGCGGATGAGTGCCTCCAGCTCCATGGCGGCGCGGGCTACATGATGGAGTACGACATCCAGCGCCACTGGCGTGACGCGCGGCTGGGGCCCATCGGCGGTGGCACCAGTGAGGTGATGAACGAAATCATCGCCAAGCAGCTCGGCCTGTAGGGCGGGGGCGCGGTGCGGCACGGCGCCCCGCCTGTCACGTGGAGGGCAGGCGGGGAGGCGGCGTGGGAAGAGGCCCTTGGCGCTCCGGGTTACCCGAAGAGACCCCGCGGAGGGCACCGTGGAGCCCATCATCGTCTGTGCCGAGCTTTACATGCGTCTGGGGGACGACGAAGTGCTCGTCCTCGACTGTCGCGACGCTGCCGATTGGGAGCGTTATGACCTGCACATCCCAGGGGCCTTGCGGATGACGTCCGCTGAAATCGCCCGCGACCACCACATGCTCCCGGATGACGAACTCATCGTCTTGTGTGGTTGCTCGCCGGACGGAAGGGACACGCGCCGTGTCTGTCGGCTGCTCCGGATGAAGGGCCGCGAGGCCGTCTGTCTCGACGGCGGACTGCTCGCGTGGGTCACAGGTGGCTTCCCCACGGAGCGGCACACCCGGGCGCCCGTCGCCGCGATGCACCGCTGAGCGCCTGGGTGGATGCGGTGCGTCGTCAAACGGTGTTATGGAGCGGGCGACATCCTCCTCAGGAGACTGGAGAAACGCCCCCATGGCCAGGCTTCGCGCGGCCCTCATCGGTGCCACTGGACTCGCCGGACAGCAATTCATCGCCGCCCTCAAGAATCACCCCTCCATCGAGCTGACGGGCCTCGCGGCCTCGCCTCGCTCGGCGGGCAAGACGTATGCGGAGGCGCTGAAAACGGCGAGTGGCATGACGGCCTGGTTCGTCCCGGAGCCGCTGCCCGCCGAGCTTGCCGGCATGAAGGTGGTGGCCGGTGACGCGCTCGAGGCCAAGGATTACGACCTGGTCTTCTCCGCCGTGGAGGCGGACGTGGCGCGCGAGTTGGAGCCTCGGCTGGCGAAGGACATCCCCGTCTTCTCCGCCGCCAGCGCGTTCCGATACGAAGAAGACGTCCCGTTGCTGATTCCCCCCGTCAACGCCGCGCACGCGCCCCTCATCCGGGAGCAGCAGCGCCGCCGTGGCTGGAAGGGCTTCATCGTCCCCATCCCCAACTGCACCACCACGGGCCTGGCGGTGACGCTGGCGCCGCTGGTGGAGCGCTTCGGGGTGAAGGCGGTGCTGATGACCAGCCTGCAGGCCATGTCCGGCGCTGGCCGCTCGCCGGGCGTCATCGGCATGGACATCCTCGACAACGTCATCCCCTACATCCCCAAGGAGGAGCACAAGGTCGAGGTGGAGACGAAGAAGATTCTCGGCGCGCTGCGTCCAGCGGGTGACGGCCTCACGCCGCATGACGTTCGGGTGTCCTGCACCTGCACCCGCGTGGCAGTGATGGAGGGCCACACCGAGTCCGTCTTCGTCTCATTGGACAAGAAGGCCACTGTGGCCGAAGTGACCCAGGCCCTGCGGGAGTGGAAGGGCGCCGAGCTGGCTCGGAACCTGCCGTCCGCCGCGCCGCGCTGGATTGAAGTGCTGGACGATCCCTTCCGACCCCAGCCCCGTTTGGACCGGGACACGCATGGCGGTATGGCCACCACCGTCGGACGCATCCGTGAGGATGGCGTCCTGGAGAACGGCTTCAAGTACGTGCTGGTGTCGCACAACACCAAGATGGGAGCCGCGCGAGGCGCCATCCTCGTGGCCGAGCTGCTGTTGGCCCAGGGCTTGTTGGGCTGAGCCCCGCTACCGGCGAAGGGGTGGCACAGATTCAGGGTGCCATCGTCAGCTCGAACCACTACTCTGCGCGCCCACGGACGCGCCTGGTTTCAACCGAGAGGAGACTTTTCAATGGCCTACGTCGTTGCCGACCCTTGCATCAAGTGCAAGTACACCGACTGTGTCGAGGTGTGCCCGGTCAACTGCTTTTACGAGGGTGCCAACTTCCTGGTCATCCACCCGGATGAGTGTATCGACTGCGGAGCTTGCGAGCCGGTGTGCCCCACCAAGGCCATCTTCCCGGAGACGGAGCTCCCGGAGCAGTGGAAGGAATACAAGGCGCTGAACGCCGACCTGTCCACCAAGTGGCCCAACATCGCGGAGAAGAAGTCCGCGCTGCCCGAGGCCGAGGAGTTCAAGTCGAAGGACGGCAAGCGCTCCCTGCTGGATCCGGCGCCGGGCTCGTAGCCCACACGGACCGTCGCGTGTCCCGGAAGGCCCTTTCGCCCAACGGCGAGAGGGCCTTCTCCGTTGCGGGTGGGACTACTCCGCGCGCAGGGAGCTCAGCTTCAACCCGCGCGATTCCAGGGCGTCGCGCAGCCGGCTCAGGTCTTCGGCCGCCACAGGGCGGTGCCGGCCCTGGATGCGCAGCGACACTTCGCGCGGGCCCGTGCGTTCGACCTCCACCGTGGCGTCCAGGTGTCCGCGCAGGCTCATGCTGAGCGCGGGCCGCTGGGACTTCACGAACACCTCGATGCGCTCGATGAGCGCCATCGCGGCCTCGGCGCGTGCGGCGGGGTTCACTTCCTCGGCGGGAGCGCGCGCGCCTCCCGCGCTCGCCGTCACGGCCGTGACGCTCTCCGAGCCAATCGGCTCCTGGAGAGGCCTCTTTTCATCCGGAGGCGGTGGCCCGGGAGCCGGCCGTGCTTCGGGCTGAACTGGAAGGGCGGGGCGCAGGTCCTTCGACAGCTCGCGGGCGATGAGGTCATGGAGCCGGTGTTCGGTGCGCTCCTGGCCCAGGGCCTGGGACTCGCTCCGGACGGTGCCCAGCCGCTGGACTTCGACATTCATCGCCTGCCGCTTGAGTCCCAGGCTCTCGGGGCTGGAGACAGCGCCGCGCTGTGCGGTGAGCACGGCCCCCGCGGCCCGGGCCAGCAGGGTGGGCGTGGGGCCCGTGCGCGCGGCGTTTCGGGGGCTTAGTCCCAAGCGTTGGGGCCTGGGTGGGGTGCTGCGTGCGTCCGCTTCGTCGAGCGCATTCTTGAAGCGCTCTCCGTCGGCGGATGACTTCGTCTGTCCGGAGCCGTTGGTGGGCTCGCGACTGTCGACCTTCATGGCATCCCTCGTGCGGTGGGCGCGGGGAGCAGAGCAGGGGGCGTGCCAGCCCCGGTGCTAGAAGAGCCTCAGTCCGTCCCCCCGGAAGCGGTACCGCCGGGTGGATGGGCGTCCAGACGTGGGATGCGCGTCAGCGTTGCGTACCGAAGGCGCCGGGCTGAATGGGCGCAAATCCGGTCAGGTCGTTGACGGCCAGGGGGCACGAGGCCACGGCGGCCGGGTCCGCCAGGGAGGGCGTCTTCGTCCAGTCCCGCTCGGGGAAGATCAGGGCGTCGCGCAGCTCGATGGACGTCAGGCCCTTCTTGTACTCCCAGAAACGGCCTCGCACGAGGACGCGGGAGCCCTTGAGCAGCTTGTTGAGGTCCGCGTACTGCGTGTCCTGCAGCTTCGCGGAGATCTCCACGCGCGGGCGCTTGGGCGCCTTGCCGAAGTTGAACTCGAAGCGCTCCGTCGTCGGCGCTTCGGGCTCCACCCACAACAGCCGGGCCAGCATGTACGGGGCTTCCGGCTCCTCGTCCTTCTTCAAGCGCTTCTTCTTCGGCTTCTCGAGCTTGAGGTCCACCAGCTCCAGCGCGCCGAAGGCAACCTCGTGGTCCAGGTAGTTCTCGCGGAAGAGGGCCTCGGCGGTGGACGCGCCCACGGAGGTGGCACGCTGGACTTCCTGGGCATAGCGCTCCCGCAGGGCGGGCAGGGTGACCAGGAAGCTGTCCAGGGGCTGCACACCGTTGGCGAGGAAGCGAAGCCTCCCCATGTCGATGGCCGGGTAGTAGGGCGCCAGGGCCTGCGCCGTCACCAGCCACTCCTGGGGCAGCTTCCGGTCGATGAGCACGCGCCGCACCATGGCGACGAGGAAGGCGTTGCCGGGAAAGCGCTGGTTGACGAGCTGGGTGTTGAGGGCGTTGACCAGCACCGGGTCCAGCATGAAGTTTTCGTCACGCTTGTGCAGCAGCACACCGGTTTCACCCATCAGGGTCAGCATGGCCCCGAGCACCTGTGCGCAGCCGGCATCCTGAGTGCCCTGCTTGAGCCCCTGGTTCAGCTTCGACCGGGCGAAGCGCTTGTCCAGGTCCTCCTCGCGGAAGACGGGGGCCTGACCATTGCCGAAGAACAGCTCTGGCTGGGCGGTGGCGGGCATGGCCGACAGGGCCAGGGCGAGTGCGAGCATTCGGTTGAAGCGCATGGCGCCTTGCAGCCTACCACGGCGCACGGACCCGCCGTGCGGCCCGACAGTGGCGGCAGGCAGGCGGGGCACAGGGCGCAACCCCGGCGTGCCACGGTGCTTTTTCCGCCTGTTGACCTCGCGGGCTTTTGTGTACCTTGCCCGCGACATGGCCTCTCCCACGGATACTTCCGCGCCCGTCACCATCACTCAGATTCAGAGTGAGGCGGAGCTCATGCAGGCGCTCGCCATCCGCGAGGTGGTGTTCATCGAGGAACAGGCGGTTCCCGAAGGCATCGAGCGCGACGCCGAGGACGCGCACGCCTATCACGTCATCGCCAACCAGGGCGGCCACGCCATTGGTACGGGTCGGCTGGTGATGTTGACGCAGCCTCCGGCCAACCAGGAAGGCACGTGGGGCCAGATTGGCCGCATGGCCGTCCTCCAGGCGCACCGCAAGGCGCGCGTGGGCTCCATGTTGCTGACGTCCCTTGAGGCAGAGGCGCGTCGGCGTGGCGTCAACGGCATCATGCTGCACGCCCAGCTCTACGCGCTGGAGTTCTACAAGAAGCACGGCTACCAGCCGGTCGGCGGCGTCTTCGAGGAAGCCGGCATGGAGCACCTGGAGATGCACAAGCGCTTCTGATGTCGCCTCAACGGCGCGGTGGCCGGGGGGCTGGCGGCTGAGCATGCCGCGGGTCCTCGGGCCATGAGTGCCGGGGGTACTTGCGGCACAGCTCCTTGCGGATTGCGGGGTAGTGCCGCTCCCAGAATCCCGCGAGGTCGGTCGTCACCTGAACCGCGCGCATGTTCGGCGCCAGCAGGTGCAGCACCAATGGGACGCGACCCGCGCAGACGTTGGGCCCCTGCGCCATACCGAAGAAGTCCTGGAGTCGCGACTCGACCCAGGGCGGCTTGCCGGGCTCGTAGTGGACCTTGACGCCGCGGCCTCCGGGCAGCGTCACCCGTTCCGGCGCATGCGTGGCCAGCAACCGCTGCTGCTCTGAGTTGAGCCGTGCGTAGAGCGCGTCCAGCAGGGACACCCCTTCCAGGTCCTTGAAGCTGCGCGCGTCCGAGCACAGCGACGCCAGCGCATCGCGCAGGAAGGTGTCATCGACGGTGGGGAACTTCGCCTCGGGGAAGGCCCCGGCCAGCAGGGCCACACGGGTGCGCCACTGCTCCAGGGCCTCCGGGTCCGCGAACTTACCAGGCCCCGCGGCCAGCGCGGCTTCCACGAGCACGCGCGCGGTGGCCTCCGAGGCGGGCGCGGGCGTGCGGGTCTCCTCCAGGACGAGGTTGCCGTAGGACAGGCGGGTGAGCCGCTCCACACGCCGGGCCTCAGCGTTCCACTGGAGGGTGTCCACCTCTTCCAGCGTGTCCGGGTAGAGGTCGAGCAGCCATTCCGGCTCCACGGCGCTGGCGAGCCGAACCATGGCACCCTTGCCGGGGCGTTCCTCGGCGTCGGCGGCCACCATGAGGTCGGCGTCCTGGACCACGCTCACGTCTGACAGCGTGGCCGTCCCGCCTCCGAACATCAGCAGCTCGGGCGCACGGGGCCGGCGCCGCCGGGCGACGCGGTCGGGGTAGCCGGCGAGCACGCTGAGCATCAGCGCTTGCTCCACGTCCTCGGGCCGCTGGGGCCGGGCGCCTTGGCCACGCACCGCGCGCCGCAGCTGCTTCTGGACCCGGTCCACGGACTGCACGGCGCCGGCCTCCAGGGAGAGGGAGTGCATGCGGCCCGACGCGAAGTTCGCGCGCTCGGCTTCGCGGAAGCGCTCGAACAGCTCCAGCAGGTCGGACGGCCCGCTGACGATGGCGGTCGGACGTCCTCCCTGGCCCAGGTTGGCGCGGGCCTCGCGGCGGATGTCGCGTTCGCCCATGAGGGCGGCGAGCACGGCGGCTTCGGCGCCCACGCCCCGGCGCTCACCCTCGACGATGATGCGCGCCTGCCGGGGGTGGACAGGGAAGCGCAGGAGCCGTTCGCCCACCTCCGTGACGGTGCCGGTGGGGTCGACCGCGCCCAGTCGGCGGAGCAGCGTCTCCGCGGCGTCCAGGGACGCGGCCGGGGGCGGCTCGAAGAAGGGGAAGGCGGCCAGGTCGGTGATGCCGGACGCGCGCAGGGAGAGGACGGTTTCGGCCAGGTCCGTGCGGCGAATCTCCGGGGCGTCCTGCTCCGGGCGGCCGTCGAAGTCGTGCTGGGTGTAGAGGCGCAGGCAGTGGCCCGCGCGCGTACGGCCCGCGCGGCCCGCGCGCTGGATGGCGGAGGCGCGGCTGACCTTGGACAGCTTGAGGGTGGGCAGGCCGGACCAGGGGGAGTGGGAGGCGACGCGCGCGAGCCCGGAGTCGATGACCACCGCCACGCCGTCGATGGTGACGGACGTCTCCGCGACGTTGGTGGAGAGGATGATCTTCCGCCGCGAGCTGCGCCGCACGGCGCGGTCCTGCTCAGCGGGGGACAGGTCGCCGTGGAGGGGGAGCACGTCGGCGCCGTGGCGTTCGGCGAACTCGGCGCATGCGTCGCGTGCGCGGCGGATTTCGCCGGCGCCGGGGAGGAAGACGAGCACGTCGCCATCCACGCCCTGGGTGAAGAGCCGCTTGATGCCGGAGAGCACCTGTTGGTCCAGATGGCGGTCATCGGGCGCGGGCAGGTACTCCACGCTTACATCGAAGCGTCGGCCCTCGGAGCGGAGCGAGGGACACCCGCCGAGGTAGGTCCGGATGGGCTCCGCCTCCAGCGTCGCGGACATGACGACGACCTTGAGGTCGGGGCGCGCCGTCTCCTGAAGGCGCCGCAGCAGGGCAAGGGAGATGTCCGCGGACAGGTGCCGCTCGTGGAATTCGTCGAGCACGACGATGCCCACGTCGCGAAGCTTCGGGTCGGAGAGCAACCGGCGGCCGAGCACGCCCTCGGTGACGAAGGACAGCCGCGTCTTCGCGCTGCGCACGTCCTCGAAGCGGACTTGGTAGCCCACGGACTCGCCCACGCGTTCGCCCAGTTCCTCGGACACGCGCTGTGCGGCGAGCCGCGTGGGAAGCCGGCGTGGCTGGAGGACGATGATTTCCTTCCCTTGACCGAGTCCGGCCTCCAGGAGCGCGCGAGGCACGCGCGTGGTCTTTCCCGCTCCAGGAGGTGCTTCCAGGACGAGCGACCGCGCGCCCCGCAGCGTGGAGACGATGTCCGGCAACAGGGGATCGATGGGAAGCGCGACGTCCGCCATGGCCCGGTGTCCTTTAAGGCGTGTCCGCGTCGGGAGTCGGTGGGGCGGACTGCGAGGAAGCCTTCTTCTTCCGGATGCGAGGCGCCTGTGCCTCACCCGAGGCCGGAGGTTCGGTGGCCTCGGCCGCGGCAGGCTCCGCTGCATCGGCCTTCTTGCGACCCCGTCGCGCGCCGCGTGGCGCGGTGGCCTCGGCGGTCGCCGCGGGCTGGCTGTCGTTCGTCACCGCTCCATCCGTGGCCTTGGGGGCCGCATCGTCCATGTCGGCCCGGGCCGCATCTTCCAAGGCGCCCTTGCCCGCGAGTTCCGCGCCCTCGGGAGCCGCCTCCGGTTGGGCAACAGCGCCATCGTGCGACTCAGAAGAGGTGCTCGCGGAGGCCACGCCGGTTTCTGCCGTAGAGGGCGAGCCCCCGTCCTTCAGCTCGGGGCCACCGACCGCGCCCGAGTCGCCACCGTTGTCCGAGCGCTGTGCGCCCGAGTCCTGGAGCGCCTCCGGGCTGGCTGCGCTGGCGGACGTATCACCACCCGGGGCGGCACTCTCCGTCGCCGTGTCGCCACGAGCCGCCGAAGGCGCCACGGAAGCAGGGCTGGAGATGTCGCCCCCTGCATCCAGGGCCGCGACCTCGGCGAGTTCGGCTTCGGTGGGCTCCATGGAGTCCGTCGGCTCATCGAAGCCACCCATCGCGTCGTCAGAGAGCGACAGTCCCCGTCCCGCGCGGCGCTTGGGTTTGAGGTTCAGCCCGGCGGCCTCGTAGACGGTGGGGGCGGGCACGAGCGCGGCTTCGGCCAGCAGGCGTGCCTGTCGCAGAGACTGCTCGAGCTTCCGGCCCAGCGACACGAGCTCCTCGCGAAGAAGGCTCTCCTGTTCCAGCGTCAGCGGCGACGGCTCATGGCTGGAGCGCCACGCGGTGTGGGCGCTCAGCACCTGCTCCATGACGGGCCGCACGAGCGCGAAGTCATCCCGGGCGAAGATGCGCGTCACATAAGCGCTCTTCGTGCGCCGCTCGTAGGACGTCGCGTACTCGAGGACGGCCTCGCGGGGGGCTCTCCGCAGCTGCGGGAACTTCAGATGAGGGAAGAGGGCCTCGATGACGGGCGCGCGGCTGCTGGCGGTGAAGGTGATGCCGGCGAGCAGCTTCTCCAGCACGTCCACCCACAGGCCCTGCTGGTGGAACGCATACTCCTCGCGAGCCTCTTCCAGCTCGGGCAGGTCCTTCACGCGGTCGAGCACGCCCTCGGTGGGCGCGCGCGCGGTGCGCACCAGTTCCAGGGCGGTGGTCAGCCAGCCCTTTTCGGCGTCGAGGCCGGGCCGGCCGGTGAGCATTTCCCCCGCCGTGGCGAGGCGGGCCTCGAAGGCTTCGGCGAAGCGGATGAGCTCGTACGATTCGAGCGTGGACGACATGCGGCGGCTCCTCGGAAGGGCGGCGGGAGATAGCACACCCGGCGCCGAGCACCGAGCGGTCGGGCAGGGCCTCAGCGCCCGCCGAGCAGAATCTCCAGGGCCTGGGGATGCGAGAAGTCAGGGAAGGCGACCGTGGCCCCTGCGTCGAGGAGGGCCTGCACGGAGAAGGTCCCAGTCCCCACGCCGATGCACTCGGCGCCGACGCCCTGGGCCGCATGGACGTCCTTGGGCGTATCGCCGATGACGACGACCCGGCATTCCTCCACGGGGACGCCCAGCTTCGCGGCGCCGGCCTTGGCGCCGCAGCGAATCAGCTCGGTGCGGTCCTCGTTGTCGCAGCCGAAGCCGCCGAAGTCGAACTGGTCGTAGATGCTCACGCGCTCCAGCTTCACGCGGGCGCCCTCACGGACGTTGCCCGTGCCCAGTCCCACCGCGAACCCGGACCGCGACCGGGCTTCCTTCACGGCCTCGCGCATGCCCGGAAAGACGCGGTAGCGCTGGTCATCCACCTTGTGGACCTCTTCAGCGAGGTGGGCGACGTAGGCGTCGATGACCGCGTCGATGGCCGCAGCCGAGTCCTCCACGCCGATGATGCGCATCGCCTTGCGGGCGATGGCCCGGTCGGTCATGCCGGACATCGGAAACGAGTCGCACGCGTCCCGCCGCCCGTGCAGCTTCTCGAATGCAGCTTCCATGGAGCGGCGCCCTGCGCCGCCAGTGGTGACCAGGGTTCCATCGATATCGAAGAGGAGGACGGTGGGACGCATGGCCTCCATCTAATGGAAGCCCCGGGCCGACGCGAGCCCGGAGTCAGGCGGACCGCGTTCCCTCAGGGCTCGACGAGCGTGAGTCCACGCTGGAGTGCCTCGCGGACCAGGGCGCGCTCCTCTATGGGGAGTCGGTCCTCCAGCGCCTGCCGGGCCTGCTGCCCACCCAGGCGTCCGAGCGCCACGGCCACGGCTTCCCGGACCAGTGACTCCGGGTCCTGCAGCCGGGTGATGAGCGTGGGGATGGCATCCAGCCCCAGACACCGGCGAAGGGCGTCCGCCGCGCTGGCCCGCACCACGGCTGGGGCCTTCTCGTCTTCGAGCACATCGCGGATGGTCACCGCGCCGCCTGACGGATCCACCAGCGCTAAGGAGGACACGGCGAGCGTCCGCCGCGCGGTAGGGGTGCCCTTGTCCACGACGAGCGCCGACAGGACAGGCGCCGCTCCCGGCCCCAGGCGCTTCCATGCGTCATCTGATGGGGCGCCAGTCCGCGTCGTCGCATCGAGAAGTGCGACCACCTGGGCATGGACGTCGGCGCCAGGCGAAGGCGCGCTGGTGACGAGGGCAGGCTCCGAACTGGCGGAAGCACCCATGCGGGCCAGTCCTCCGGACCCCGCGAGCAAGAAGCCTCCGAGCACCACGGGGCGCCAGGCGAGATGGCGGAGGGACCACGAGGAAACGGCGCCAGGACGTGGGGGGAGGGTGGTCGCCATGGGGGCTTCCCGGACAGAAGAGGGACGTTTCCAATTTATACGTCATTGGTGCCGCGACGGGATGCGAAGGCCGTTATGGTCGGCGCGTCATGGCCGGACGGGTCCTCTTCTTCCTTCAGCACGCCACGTACGAGCCGGCCTTCCAGGCCGCCACCATGGGAATCACCGCCGCCGCCATGGGCGACGAGGTGTACTTCGTCTTCGCTTTCGATGCGCTGCGCCAGCTCGTGGGTGGCGCCTACGGCCAGCCGTCGAGCGAGCGCGAGCACGAGGAGTTCACGCGCGCGGAGTCACTCGGGGTATTGGCGCCGCCGCACATGCTGGCGGAAGCGCGCACGCTGGGCGCTAGGCTGATCGCCTGTGACACCACAGTCCGCATTTGCGGTTACGAACCGGAGTCGCTGGAGGGCACCCTGGATGAAGTGATGGGGATGGCCTCGATTTGGCGACTGACTGCGGGTGCACGGGTGCTCACCCTGTAGTCGGTGGGCTTTGGCCCTACGTGCGCCGCTCTAGGCCGCCCAGGTATCGCTCTGGCTGTAACGTCGCAGTGGCATCCAAACGGCCAGGAATCAGTCCGCCGATGCTGTAGCGCCCGACGGGAATGACGCGATAACCTGTGGCCACGCCGTACCCCTTTGGAGAACCCGGCCGCGCGGGAAGTCCCGCGTCCCCCAGTAGCAGAAGGAATTCATTGCCTATGCGCTCCAAGCTGCCCCTCCTGAGTGCACTCTCCGTCGGTGCCTTCGTCCTGGCCTGTCAGACGTACGACTTCGAGCCGGTGGAGCCGCTGGCCATCGCGCAGACGACGAAGGAGGAGGTCATCAACGCCCGTCGGAGCAAGCCCAACATCATGTTGTTGGTGGATACCTCCGGGTCCATGACGTACCCGGTGAATCCGTCGCCTGCCTGCGACGTGGAGTTCCAAGGGAACATGGTTCCCTGTGGTGGCGAGGCGACGTGCAACGTCGATGTCTGCCCCACGCGTTGGACCGCGCTGCAGTCGGTTGTTCCGCAGTTCCTTGAGAACAGCGGTCGTTTCGTTCGTTTCGCGCTGACGACGTATCCCGAGACGCGGGGAGGACAGTCGATTCCGGATCTGTGTCGTGCCGCCACTGCTGGAGCCCTGCTCAAGACGCTGCCTGAGCAGGAAGACGACGATTCACTGCTGGTGCATGCCAATGAGATCAACACCCTGCTGCAGGGCATTCCCAATGGTGGAGCGGGCCGGCCTCTTGGCGGTACGCCGACAAGTGGAAGTCTGAACTTCGTGGGAGGGCTTGAGGGGCTCCAGGACACCAACCGGCAGAACTTCGTCATCCTCCTGACGGACGGTTTGCCGAACTGCAACGAGGGGAACCCCAACAGCGGTGCAAACACCGAGTTGTGCAAGTGCACCATCGAGAACAACCAGTGCCAGAGTGGCTACCTCCACCGTGGATGCCTGGACTCCGATGCCTCCGTGACTGCTGTGCGGGAACTTCGTGAGAAGGGCATTAAGACCATCGTCATTGGCTTCGGCGCGGAGACGGCGGTGGGGGATGGGCCGGCAGCGCTGGAAGCGATGGCGCGCGCTGGCGGCTTCGAGCGGACGTGCAATGCGGAGCGCCCATGTGGCGAGGGCGACACGTGCAACCCGACCACGGGTCTGTGCAACCGCTCCTTCTTCCAGGCCGGAAACCAGGCTGAGCTTGCGCGCGCGCTGGAGGACATCAGCCGGGCGGTCGTCCTCATTGAGCCTTGCCTGATTCCACTGGAAGGCCCCCAGCGCCCGACCGACCCCAAGCTGCTCGTGGTCTATGTGGAAGGCGAGCGGACCCCCTCGAGCGATAGTACGTGGACGCTGGAGGACCGCGGTGTGCTCTTCACGGGGCAGACCTGCGAGCGCATCCTCAATTCCACCCCGGAGGCGCCCGTGAAGATTGAAGTGCGGGCCATCCGTCAGCGCTAGTCCAGCGGTTCGCGGGGCGGCTTTACCCGACGAGGGGCGGGGATTATAGGTCCCTCTCTCCCCGGAACGGCCGCCCCGCTCATGAAAGCCACGATCCTCTCGCGCTCCGCTTCCATCCCGTCCACTCGGCGACTTGTCGAGGTGGCGCGCGCAAGAGGGCACCGGGTGCGGGTCCTCAACCCACTCCGCGTGCAGATGCACCTCGATGGGCGCAGCGCCACGCTCTACTACGGCCGCAAGAAGCTGGCGCCCACGGACGTCGTCCTCCCTCGCATCGCCCAGTCCATCAGCAACTATGGCTTGGCCGTGGTGAATCAGTTCGGCCTGGCGCGGGTCTCGCTCGTCAACCACGCGCAGGCCATCGCGCAGTCGCGCAACAAGATGCGCTCGCTGCAACTGCTCTCGGCGCACGGCATCGATATTCCGTCGACGGTAATGGCGCGCGACGCGGCTCACCTCAAGGAGATGGTGGGCTTGCTGGGCGGCGTGCCCGTCCTCGTCAAACTGCTGCAGGGGCAGGAGAAGCACGGCGTCATGGTGTGCGAGAGCCTCCAGTCGCTGGAGGCCGCGCTCGAGGCCGTCCTGGGGCTGGGGCACAATCTCGTGATGCAGGAGTACGTGAAGAGCACGGGCATCGACGTCCGTGTGCTCGTCGTGGGGGGACAAGCTGTGGCCGCGGTTCGTCGCCGCCCGCGCCCGGGGCGCTTGGCGCACACCCTGATCAAGGGGGCTCGGCTGGAGGCGCACGAACTGTCACCGGCCCAGCGAGCCACCGCGGAAAAGGCCACCCGGCTCATCGGGCTCGAAGTGGCGGCGGTGGACTTGCTCGACGTGCAGGGCCAACCCAAGGTCTTCGAGGTGAACAGCTCCCCCGCGCTTCCTGAAATGGAGGCGGTGACGGGCGTGGACCTGGCCTCGCTCATCATCATCCGCGCGGAAGCGCTCGTGGCGGGGGCGCCGCCCGTGTCCGTGCCGGACTTGTCGCCTCCGTCGGCCCTGCCCGCGTCATCTGAGCCCGCTCAGCTCCCCGTGGACCGGAAGGGCACGGGCCGCCGCGCCAGGACCGGCGAAGGCGGCGCGTGAAGAGAAAGACGGCCCCCGCCGTCTCAAGCGTGATACGCACCCCTCGCTTCTAGGAGACGCCCATGCTTCATCGCCGACGCCTTTCCTCCCTCGCCGCTCTGCTGGCGGCAGTGACCTGCTCCGCGCCCGTACTGGCCGCGGATGTGGATCCGGCCTCGCTGTATGAGGTCTCCACCGAAGGGACCTCGAGCCAGGTCAAGGCGGGGGAGAAGGGGACCTTTGTCCTCGCCATCAAGACGAAGGCGGGTGCCCATGTCTCCGACGAGGCACCGTTGAAGCTTGAGGTGAAGGGGAGTCAGCTGACCCCGGCCAAGGAGAAGCTGGTCCTGGCGGACTCCGTGGCGAAGAAGGCCGAGGGGCAGGCCTTCGCGGACCCCCGCTTCGAGGTCCCCTTCACGACGGCCGCCGCGGGCAAAGGCTCCGTGGACGCGAAGCTCGTCTTCTTCATCTGCACGGAGAAGCTCTGCGCACGTCAGCAGAAGACCTTCTCCCTTCCTGTCGAGGTCCTCTGAGTCCCCATGCGTGAGCGTTCTTCCAAGGGCGGCCGCGGTGAGCGCGGGAGCGAAGAATCCCCCCAGCGCGCCAGCCGGGGCGAGCGGGGAGGCGGCGAAGCCTCCCGTTTCGTCTACGGGGTGAATCCAGTCCTGGCGGCCCTTCGGGCCCGGCCGGACGAGGTGGAGCGCTTGTTCCTGGTGGAGGGGCAGCTCGGCGCCCGAGCGGCGGGAGAGCTACTCAGCCGGGCTCGCGAGTTCGGCATTCGCGTGGAGAAGGTGACGCGCGAGCGCCTGGGCGCGCTGGCGGAGGGCGGCGTTCACCAGGGCGTGGTGGTGGAGCTTCGAGGCTTCAAGTACGCGGAGCTGGAGGACCTTCTGGAGGCCGCGAAGGCCCAGGGACAGCCTCCGCTGGTGGTCGTGCTGGACGGAATCCAGGACCCGCACAACCTGGGAGCCATCATCCGCTCCGCGGATGCACTGGGGGCTCATGGCGTGGTGATTGCCAAGGACCGGGCGGTGCAGGTGACGGGCACCGTGGCCAAGGCGTCCGCCGGGGCCGTGGAGCACAGCCGCATCGCGCGGGTGGTGAACATCTCCCGGGCCCTGGAGGAACTGAAGGAAGCCGGCCTGTGGGTCGCCGCGGCGGACGTCGACGCCAAGGAGCCCATGTGGAGTGCCCGGTTGGATGGGCCGTTGGCGCTCGTCGTGGGGGCCGAGGGGGCAGGCGTCCGGGACGGAGTGCTCAAGCACTGCGACTTCCGCCTCCGGATTCCGATGGCGGGTCAGGTCGGTTCATTGAATGCGTCCGTTTCGGCCGGCATTCTGCTATACGAGGTCGCCCGCCAGCGGGGCACCGTCTCCGGCCGGTAGTTGAAGTTTGGGATCAATCTCCTTGACTTGGGCGAACGGGAATTCTAGAAGGGCGCCCCTCTCAGGGCGGTGACGGGTGGTTGACGGAGTCGCTGGGGCGGGGTAGGGCGGCAGTCGCAGTACCGGATGAGTGCCGGTGTAGCTCAGCTGGTAGAGCAACTGATTTGTAATCAGTAGGTCGCGGGTTCAAATCCCGCCGCCGGCCAGGTAGGACGGGGCCGCGGATGAGGGCCCGGGATGTGGTAGTAGGACAAGTGAATATCTGGAGGGATACCCAAGCGGCCAAAGGGAGCAGACTGTAAATCTGCCGGCTCTACGCCTTCGATGGTTCGAATCCATCTCCCTCCACTCGGCAATTGCGGGAATAGCTCAGTTGGTAGAGCGTCAGCCTTCCAAGCTGAATGTCGTGGGTTCGAATCCCATTTCCCGCTCCAAATGTTGTAGTCACAGCATCGCCAAGCCCTGATAGCTCAGTTGGCAGAGCGCATCCTTGGTAAGGATGAGGTCACCAGTTCAATCCTGGTTCAGGGCTCCATTTATTTTTGAGGAGTGTCATGGCCAAGGAGAAGTTCGAGCGTAACAAGCCCCACGTGAACATCGGCACGATCGGACACGTGGACCACGGCAAGACGTCGCTGACGGCCGCCATCACCAAGGTGCTGGCGAAGACGGGCGGCGCCACGTTTCTGGCGTACGATCTGATTGACAAGGCGCCGGAGGAGCGTGAGCGCGGTATCACGATCTCCACCTCGCACGTGGAATATCAGACGGCGAGCCGGCACTATGCCCACGTCGACTGTCCGGGCCACGCCGACTACGTGAAGAACATGATCACGGGCGCGGCGCAGATGGACGGCGCCATCCTGGTGGTGTCGGCGGCGGACGGCCCGATGCCGCAGACCCGTGAGCACATCCTGCTGGCGCGCCAGGTCGGTGTTCCGTACATCGTGGTCTTCCTGAACAAGGTGGACATGCTGGACGACCCCGAGCTGCGCGAGCTCGTGGAGATGGAAGTCCGCGACCTGCTGAAGAAGTACGAGTTCCCTGGCGACGACATCCCCATCGTCCCGGGCTCGGCGCTCAAGGCGCTCGAGGGTGACACCAGCGACATCGGCGAGCCGGCCATCCTGAAGCTGATGGAGGCGGTGGACAGCTACATTCCGACGCCGCAGCGCGCGACGGACAAGCCCTTCCTGATGCCGGTGGAGGACGTGTTCTCCATCTCCGGCCGCGGCACGGTGGCCACGGGCCGCGTCGAGCGCGGTATCATCAAGGTCGGCGAGGAAGTGGAAGTCGTCGGTCTGCGGCCGACGCAGAAGACGGTTGTCACGGGCGTGGAGATGTTCCGCAAGCTGCTGGACATGGGCATGGCGGGCGACAACATCGGCGCGCTGGTGCGCGGACTGAAGCGCGAGGACATGGAGCGCGGTCAGGTGCTGGCCAAGCCGGGCAGCATCACCCCGCACACCAAGTTCAAGGCGCAGATCTACGTGCTCTCGAAGGAAGAGGGTGGTCGTCACACCCCGTTCTTCAAGGGGTACCGGCCGCAGTTCTACTTCCGCACCACGGACGTGACGGGCACGGTGAAGCTGCCGGAGAACGTCGAAATGGTGATGCCGGGCGACAACATTGCCATCGAGGTGGACCTCATCACCCCTGTGGCCATGGAGAAGGAGCTGCGCTTCGCTGTTCGCGAGGGTGGCCGCACCGTGGGCGCTGGCGTCGTGGCGGAAGTCATCGAGTAATGCCGGGTCGGCCGCAAGGCCGCCGGGCTCACTGTCCCGATTCCGAGGGGAGGGCTGCGTTGTGGTAGCCTTCCCTTCTCGTATCTGGTGAGGTAGGTCATGCCGAAGGGCAATCGTTCCATCATTTCGCTCGAGTGCACTGTGTGCAAGGAGCGGAACTACACGACCACGAAGAACAAGCGGAAGAGCCAGGACAAGCTTGAGCTGAGCAAGTTCTGTCCTCGTTGCCGCAAGCACCAGGACCACAAGGAAGGTAAGGTCTAGGTCGGTAGTTCAGGGAAGGTTCTAGGCCAGTAGCTCCAACGGTAGAGCAGCGGTCTCCAAATCCGCGTGTTGGGGGTTCGAATCCCTCCTGGCCTGCCAACTCTCAGTAGTCGCGGGGCCCCCGGTACCTGGAGGTGCCGGGGGTTCCTGTGTTTTCGCAGTTCCGCGAATTCGCATCCGCAGTACCTCGTGAGGCACCATGGCGACGGCATCAGAGGCCAGCCAGCAGGCTAACCGCTCGGCGATGGATCCGAAGCGGCTCGTGGTCATCTTCTATCTTCTCGTCGGCATCGTCCTGGCCCTCTTCCTGGAGCGCCTGCTCGGGTTGCTGTGGGCGAGGTTCAGCTGGAGCGACCCGGTCCTCATCGAGGGCTTGGACTGGAAGGTCTCCACCCTGGTGAGCTACGTGCTGTCCGTGGGATTGGCCGTGGGCGCGTACTTCCACCCGCGCACCCATGCGCTGTCCATCGACGTCGCTTCGGAGTTGATGAAGGTCACCTGGCCCACCTGGTCGGAGACCAAGGCGTCGACCATGGCCGTGGTCGTGGCGTCCCTGGTCGCCGCCGTCATCCTCTTCTGCATCGATACCGCCGCCTACAACCTGATGGTGGAGTGGCTGCCGGCCGTGTGGGGGAAGCTGTAATGGCGATGAAATGGTACGTGGTCCACACCTACTCGAACTTCGAGAACCAGGCGAAGAAGAGCCTGGAAGAGAAGGTTCGTCTGGAGGGCCTTCAGGACCAGTTCGGTGAAATCCTGATTCCGATGGAACAGGTCGTCGAAATGGTGAAGGGCGAGAAGAAGACCTCTCGCCGCAAGTTCTTCCCCGGCTACATCTTCGTGCAGATGGAGCTGAACGACCGGACGCTCCACCTGGTGAAGAACACGCCGAAGATCACCGGCTTTCCGGGAACGGCGCAGCACCAGAACCCGCTGCCCATCTCCGACCAGGAGGTTGCGCGGCTGACGTCCCAGATCTCCGAAGGCACGCTCAAGCCGAAGCCCAAGGTACAGTTCGACGACGGCGACACGGTGCGCGTCATCGACGGTCCGTTCGCCAACTTCAACGGCACCGTGGAAGAGGTCAACGCCGAGAAGGGCAGGGTGAAGGTGCTGGTCAGCATCTTCGGCCGCGCCACCCCGGTGGAGCTCGACTTCATGCAGGTGGAGAAGACCACCGGCTAGCAGTTGATGCCACGCCGTGCACCCCTGTATGGAGTGCGCGGCGTTCGCATTTCTGGTCCCCGTATCGGGGCCGGACTCATGGGTGGGAGGGCTTCCCCGTCTGGTAGCCCGCTCGCACCACCCACTCGAAAGGCAGTTGTCGTTCGATGAAGAAGATCACAGGTCAGGTCAAGCTGCAGATTCCCGCCGGTAAGGCGAACCCCGCTCCGCCGATCGGCCCCGCGCTCGGTCAGCAGGGCGTGAACATCATGGAGTTCTGCAAGCAGTTCAACGCGAAGACCCAGGCGGAAGCCAAGGAAGGTCTCATCATCCCGGTGGTCATCACCGTGTATGCGGACCGCTCCTTCACCTTCATCCTGAAGACCCCGCCCGCCGCCGTCCTCATCAAGAAGGCCGCGGGTCTCCACACGGAGAAGAAGAAGGGTTCGGGCGCGAAGAAGCCGGGCAAGGAGAAGGTCGGGCAGATCACCCGCGCTCAGCTCGAGGAAATCGCGAAGAAGAAGATCCAGGACACCACCGCCGCGTCGCTCGAGGCCTGCATGAACACCATTGCTGGCACCGCACGCTCCATGGGCATCGACGTCGTCGGCTAGGCCGCCGCGCACCCACTCACGACAAGGATTTCTGTCATGGCTAAGACTGGGAAGAAGTTCCGTGCGGCCGCCGCTCTGGTTGACCGCGATAAGCGCTACGCCATCGGCGAGGGCTTTCAGCTCCTGAAGAAGACGGTGGAGGCTCGCTCCACCAAGTACGACCAGACGGTCGACGTCTCCATCAACCTGGGCGTGGACCCGAAGCACGCGGACCAGATGGTCCGTGGCGCCGTGGTGCTCCCGCACGGCACCGGCGCCACCGTGCGCGTGGCCGTGTTCGCCAAGGGCGAGAAGGCCACCGACGCGACCAACGCCGGCGCGGACGTGGTCGGCGCCGAGGACCTCCAGAAGCGCATCGAGGAGGGCTTCCTCGACTTCGACACCGTCATCGCCACCCCGGACATGATGGGTGTCGTCGGTCGCCTCGGTAAGGTGCTCGGTCCCCGTGGCCTGATGCCGAACCCGAAGGTCGGCACGGTGACCATGGACGTCGCGAAGGCCATTCGTGACGCCAAGGGTGGTAAGGTCGACTTCCGCGCCGAGAAGGCCGGTATCGTCCACGCGAAGCTGGGCAAGTCCTCCTTCGAGGTGGAGAAGCTCGAGGCCAACTTCAACGCCCTGGTGGACCTGGTGATGAAGCTGAAGCCGGCCGCCGCGAAGGGTGTGTACCTCCAGGGGATCGCCATCTCGTCCTCCATGGGCCCGGGCATCAAGCTCGACACCACGGAGATCAAGGTGCGCCACGGCTAATCGCCGCCCGGACGCACGGACAGGGGGGCGCAGCCCTGGCTTCGGGTCAGGGTTGTCACCTGTCTGACGTCACAGGTTCGAAAGTTCTGGATCTTTGCTGAAGCCGGGGGTATAGGCCCCCGGCTTTTGCAATTGGGGCGCCACGTCGTGAGGCGCGGCGTCCCGACACCTGGTTCATGACAGCAGGGACCTGGGTGGAGAGGGTGCATGTTCCGTTGGCAGCCGGGCAACCGGCCGGACGGCACCTTCGACCCCTGGTTCAAACGACCGCAAGGTCAGCCCTGCCGAGACTGGAGGTGCGGTGTGGTGCCTCTCGAGGCTCCTCTCGCTCTGCCACTTTGGCCCAGGCATCACGCCCGTCCTGAAAAGGCGGGCCCAGTAAGGAGGTGAGTCAAAGTGCTGAAGAGCGAGAAGGAAGAGATGATCAAGGAGCTCCACGAGAAGTTCTCGAGGACGACCTCCGCCGTCGTCGCCGAGTTCACCAAGGTGGACGTGGAGACGGTGACCAAGCTCCGCAAGAAGTTCCGCGAGGGCAACGTCGAGTACAAGGTCATCAAGAACACGCTGGCGCGCCGTGCCGCGCAGGGCACGTCCGTGTCGGTCATCGCTGATGACTTCACGGGCCCCGTGGCCCTGTGCATCAGCTACGGCGACGTGGTGGCTCCCGCGAAGATCCTGGTCGAGTTCACGAAGGACATCGAGGACAAGATCAAGATCCGCACCGCCGTCGTCGAAGGCCGCAAGGTCGACGTCGCTGGCGTGAAGGCCCTGGCGAAGCTGCCGGGTCTGCCCGAGCTTCGCGCGCAGCTGCTGGGCGTCATCAGCCAGCCCGCGAGCAAGCTGGTTCGGACCATCGCGGCTCCGGGTTCGCAGCTCGCCCGAGTCGTCCAGGCCAACGCGGACAAGGCGCAGGGCTGAGAAGCCCTCATCTGTTCGAGAAGTTTTTCTACCGCAACCTCTCCGGCCGGAACTCTCCAAAGGGGAGTTGGCCGTTAGTCGAAACCAGAAGGACACATTTCAATGGCTGACCTGAACGCGATTGTTGACCAGCTCTCCTCTCTGACCGTCCTCGAGGCGGCCGAGCTCGTGAAGCAGCTCGAGAGCAAGTGGGGCGTTTCCGCCGCCGCCGTGGCCGTTGCCGCGGGCCCGGCCGCCGCCGCCGCTCCTGTCGAGGAGAAGACGGAGTTCACGGTGGTGCTGGCCAACGCCGGCGCCAACAAGATCAACGTCATCAAGGAGATCCGCGCGATCACCGGCCTGGGCCTGAAGGAGGCCAAGGACCTGGTCGAGGGCGCTCCGAAGAACGTCAAGGAAGGCGTCAACAAGGACGACGCCAAGAAGATCAAGGACCAGCTCACCGCGGCTGGTGCGACCGTCGACATCAAGTAGTTTCTACAGGGACTGTCCGGTTTTCCGGGAAATTTCGGGCAGCCTCCTGACCGGATGTGCAGGCCGGCGCTCCCTGAGTGGGGGCGCCGGCTTTGCCCATTTGACCGTTGCAAATTTCCCGGCGCCGCCGCGCGTTACTGAAGTTTGCCCGCCCGAGCAGTCGTCCCCGGAGCCAGAATGCCGACGCAGATCCAGAACAATTTCCGCGTGCGGAAGACCTTCGCGAAGATCGCGAAGATCATCGACATTCCCAATCTTATCAACATCCAGAAGCAGTCCTACGAGAAGTTCCTCCAGGCGGACATTGCCGCCGACAAGCGCGAGGACCTCGGTCTTCAGGGCGTCTTCAAGTCGGTGTTCCCCATCCGCGACTTCAACGAGACCTCCTCGCTGGAGTTCGTGAGCTACCACCTGGAGCGCCCGAAGTACGACGTGGATGAGTGCCACCAGCGTGGCATGACGTATTCGGCGCCCATCAAGGTCGTCGTGCGCCTGGTCGTGTGGGACAAGGACGAGGAGACCGGCGCCCAGTCCATCCGCGACGTGAAGGAGCAGGAGGTCTACTTCGGCGAAATCCCGCTGATGACCCAGAACGGCACCTTCATCATCAACGGCACCGAGCGCGTCGTCGTCAGCCAACTGCACCGCAGCCCGGGCGCCTTCTTCGACCACGACAAGGGCAAGAGCCACTCGTCTGGCAAGCTGCTCTACAACGCCCGCATCATTCCCTACCGCGGTTCGTGGATCGACTTCGAGTTCGACCACAAGGACCTGCTGTACGTTCGCATCGACCGCCGCCGCAAGCTGCCGGCCACGGTGCTCATCCGCGCGCTCGGCGCCGTCCCGGACACCGCGAAGAAGAACCCGCTGGAGTTCAAGGGCTCCACCGAGGAAATCCTCAACTACTACTACGCGACGGAGACGATCTACCTCCACAGCGCGGAGGAGTTCGAGAAGAGCGTCGAACTCGAACTGCTGCCTGGTCAGCGCGCGACCCGTGACATCAAGACCAAGACGGGCGAGCTGATCGTCAAGAAGAACCGCAAGTTCACCCGCGCCGCCATCAAGAAGCTCGAAGCGGCGAAGATGAAGACGCTCCCGATCGATGCGGACGAGCTCTTCACCAAGGTGTCCGCCTACGACGTGGTCGAAGAGACCAACGGCGTGGTGCTCCTCGAGTGCAACGAGGAAGTCACCCAGGAGAAGGTCGACGAGCTCCTCAAGCACGGCATCAAGGAGTTCAAGGTCCTCTTCATCGACAACCTCAACGTGGGCCCGTACCTGCGTGAGACGTTGATGCTGGACAAGCTCGAGACCCCCGAGCAGTCCATCATGGAGATCTACCGCCGCCTGCGCCCTGGCGATCCGCCGACGCCGGAGACGGCCATCAACCTGTTCACCAACCTGTTCTTCAACCCGGAGCGCTACGACCTCTCCAAGGTCGGCCGCCTCAAGCTGAACTTCAAGTTCGGCCTCGAGGAGCCGCTCGACGGGCAGATCCTCACCAAGCGGGACATCCTCGAGGTGATCCGCTACCTGATCGATCTGAAGAACGGCAAGGGGACCATCGACGACATCGACCACCTGGGCAACCGCCGCGTCCGCGCGGTGGGCGAGCTGCTGGAGAACCAGTACCGCATCGGCCTGGTGCGCATGGAGCGGGCGATCAAGGAGCGCATGAGCCTCCAGGAGATCGAGACGCTCATGCCGCACGATCTCATCAACGCCAAGCCTGTCACGGCGGTCATCAAGGAGTTCTTCGGGTCCAGCCAGCTGTCGCAGTTCATGGACCAGACGAACCCCCTGTCCGAGGTCACGCACAAGCGGCGCCTTTCGGCGCTCGGGCCCGGTGGCCTCACCCGCGAGCGCGCCGGCTTCGAGGTGCGCGACGTGCACCCGACGCACTACGGCCGCATCTGCCCCATCGAGACGCCAGAAGGTCCGAACATCGGCCTCATCGCGTCGCTGTCCACCTACGCGCGCGTCAACGAGTTCGGCTTCGTGGAGACGCCGTACCGCAAGGTCGAGGCGGGCGTGGTGACGAACGACGTGGCCTTCTACTCCGCCCTTGAGGAGGAGAAGCACACGATCGCCCAGGCGAACGCGGAGACGGACAAGAAGGGCAAGTTCGCCAACGCGCTGGTGTCCAGCCGCCGGGGTGGTGAGTTCGTCCAGGCGCGCGCCGAGGACGTCGACCTGATGGACGTGTCCCCGAAGCAGCTGGTGTCGGTGGCCGCGTCGCTCATCCCGTTCCTGGAGAACGACGACGCCAACCGCGCGCTCATGGGCTCCAACATGCAGCGCCAGGCCGTTCCGCTGCTGCGCACCGCGGCGCCGCTGGTGGGCACGGGCATCGAGGCCATTGTCGCCCGCGACTCCGGCGTCACCTGCGTGGCCCGGCGCGACGGCATCGTGGAGAGCGTGGACGCCGGCCGCATCGTGGTGAAGGCGGACGTGCCGGCCTCGCTGAGCGATGTCACGAGCGAGGTCGACATCTACAACCTGCTCAAGTACCAGCGCTCCAACCAGAACACCTGCCTCAACCAGAAGCCCATCATCAGCAAGGGCGACCGGGTGACGAAGGGTGACGTCATCGCCGACGGTCCGGCGACGGAAACGGGCGAGCTGGCGCTGGGGCAGAACGTGGTCGTCGCGTTCATGCCGTGGCAGGGCTACAACTTCGAGGACTCCATCCTCATCAGCGAGCGCATCCTCAAGGACGACGTCTTCACGTCGATCCACATCGAGGAGTTCGAGTGCATCGCGCGCGACACCAAGCTGGGCAAGGAGGAGATCACCCGCGACATCCCGAACGTGGGTGAGGAGGCCCTCAAGGACCTCGACGAGAGCGGCATCATCCGCATCGGCGCCGAGGTGAAGCCCGGCGACGTGCTGGTGGGCAAGATCACCCCGAAGGGCGAAACGCAGCTGTCTCCCGAAGAGAAGCTGCTGCGCGCCATCTTCGGCGAGAAGGCCGGCGACGTGCGTGACAGCTCGCTGCGCGTCCCGCCGGGCGTGGTGGGCACCGTCATCAACGCCAAGGTGTTCAGCCGCAAGGGCGTGGAGAAGGACGAGCGCGCCAAGCAGATCGAGTCCATGGAGGAGGCGAAGCTCCTCAAGGACCAGAACGACGAGATCAAGGTCCTCCAGGACAGCGCGTTCGGCCGCATCCGCGGCCTGGTGCGCACCAAGGAGGTCCAGGGCAAGCTCGTGGACGACAAGGGGAAGATCCTCCTGAAGAAGGGGGACATCCTCGACGACGAGCTGCTGTCCACGGTGCCCTACAAGTACTGGGGTGAGATCTCCGTCGGCGACCCGCTGGACTCCCGCCTGCGCGACATCCTCCGCAACCTGGAGGAGACGAAGGAGGCCGTGAAGCTGGCCTTCGGCGAGAAGATCGCCCGCATCAAGAAGGGCGACGAGCTGCCGCCGGGCGTCATCAAGATGGTGAAGGTGTACGTCGCCATCAAGCGCAAGCTGGCCGTGGGCGACAAGATGGCCGGCCGCCACGGTAACAAGGGCGTCGTGTCCCGCATCCTCCCCGAGGAGGACATGCCGTACCTGGAGGACGGGCGTCCGGTGGACATCGTCCTCAACCCGCTGGGCGTGCCCTCGCGCATGAACATCGGGCAGATCCTCGAGACGCACCTGGGCTGGGCCGCCAAGGGCACCGGCGAAGCGCTGCAGCGCTACGTCGAGTCCAACTGGAGCTCGGACGCCATCAAGGAGCGCCTCAAGGTCATCTACAGCGACCCGGCGTTCGGCGAGTTCCTCGACAAGCTCGACGACGAGGAGATCAAGCAGCTGTGCCGCCGCTCCAAGCGGGGCATCCACGTCGCCACGCCCGTCTTCGACGGCGCGCAGGAGACGGAGATCCACGCCTTGCTGGACGAGGGTCAGCTGCCCCGCACGGGTCAGATGGTGCTCTTCGACGGGCGCACCGGTGAGCCGTTCGACCAGAACGTCACCGTGGGCGTCATGTACATGTTGAAGCTGCACCACCTGGTGGACGAGAAGATCCACGCCCGCTCCATCGGGCCCTACTCGCTCGTCACGCAGCAGCCCCTGGGCGGCAAGGCGCAGTTCGGCGGTCAGCGTCTGGGCGAGATGGAAGTCTGGGCGATGGAGGCCTACGGCGCGGCGTACACGCTGCAGGAGTTCCTCACCGTCAAGTCGGACGACGTGGTGGGCCGCACGCGCATGTACGAGGCCATCGTCAAGGGCGACAACGTCCTGGAGAGCGGCCTGCCCGAGTCGTTCAACGTGCTCCTCAAGGAACTCCAGTCGCTCGCGCTCGACGTGGAGCTGCTGGAGAGCGCCCCGCCGGAGCGGCAGCGCAGCTTCGGAGGCGACTTCCTCGGCGGTGGTGACGGCGAGGAGCGCAAGACGGGAACCGAGGCCTGATTGCACGGAGCGCCCGCCTGACCGGCCGCCCGCCGTCCCGAAAGGGGCGGGCGCGGCCGGAACGGGGCGGGGGCCCGAATCAGCTGGCGGCCCCCCTTGGAAGAGGGGGGCGCCCAACGAGATTTCGGAGGCAACGTGAAGGACATTTTCAACTTCTTCGAGAAGCCGAAGGACCCGCTGTCGTTCAACGCCATCCGCATTGCGCTGGCGTCGCCCGACAAGATTCGCCAGTGGTCCCATGGCGAGGTGAAGAAGCCGGAGACGATCAACTACCGCACGTTCAAGCCGGAGCGGGATGGGCTCTTCTGCGCCCGCATCTTCGGACCGGTGAAGGACTACGAGTGCAACTGCGGCAAGTACAAGCGCATGAAGCACCGCGGCGTGGTGTGCGAGAAGTGCGGCGTGGAGGTCATCCAGTCCAAGGTTCGCCGCGAGCGCCTGGGCCACATCACCCTGGCCACGCCGGTGGCCCACATCTGGTTCCTCAAGTCGCTGCCGAGCCGCATCGGCAACCTGCTCGACATCACGCTGAAGGAGCTGGAGAAGGTCCTCTACTGCGAGAGCTACATCGTCCTCGATCCGAAGGCGACGCCGCTGCAGAAGGGCGAGCTCATCAGCGAGGACAAGATGCACCGGCTCTACCAGGAGCACGGTGAGGACTCCTTCACCACGGGCATGGGCGGCGAGGCCGTCCGCGAGATGCTCAAGTCGCTGGACGTGGAGAAGCTGTCCGAAGAGCTGCGCAAGGACATGCGTGAGACCACCAGCGAGGCGAAGCGGAAGAAGTACGCCAAGCGCCTGAAGGTGGCCGAGGCGTTCCGCGTTTCCGGCAACAAGCCGGAGTGGATGATGCTGGACGTGATTCCGGTGATTCCGCCGGACCTGCGTCCGCTCGTTCCCCTGGACGGTGGCCGCTTCGCGACCTCCGACCTGAACGACCTGTACCGCCGCGTCATCAACCGCAACAACCGTCTGAAGCGCCTCCAGGAGCTGAACGCTCCGGACATCATCATCCGCAACGAGAAGCGGATGCTGCAGGAGGCCGTGGACGCGCTGTTCGACAACGGCCGTCGCGGCAAGACGATCACGGGCCCCAACAAGCGCCCGCTGAAGTCGCTGTCCGACATGCTCAAGGGCAAGCAGGGCCGGTTCCGCCAGAACCTGCTCGGCAAGCGCGTGGACTACTCGGGCCGCTCCGTCATCGTGGTGGGCCCCGAGCTGCGCCTGCACCAGTGCGGTCTGCCGAAGATCATGGCGCTCGAACTCTTCAAGCCGTTCATCTACAACAAGCTCGAAGAGAAGGGTTACGTCACCACCATCAAGTCCGCGAAGAAGATGGTGGAGAAGGAGCGTCCCGAGGTCTGGGACATCCTCGAGGACGTCATCCGCGAGCACCCGGTGCTCCTCAACCGCGCCCCCACGCTGCACCGTCTGGGCATGCAGGCCTTCGAGCCCGTGCTGATTGAAGGCAAGGCCATCCAGCTGCACCCGCTGGTGTGCGCCGCCTTCAACGCCGACTTCGACGGCGACCAGATGGCCGTGCACGTGCCGCTCTCCATCGAGGCTCAGATGGAGGCCCGCGTGCTGATGATGTCGACGAACAACATCCTCAGCCCCGCGAACGGCAAGCCCATCATCGTCCCGACGCAGGACATGGTGCTCGGCATCTACTACATGACCCGCGCCCGCGAATTCGCCAACGGCGAGGGCCGCGTGTTCGCCTCGCCGGACGAGGTGCGTGCCGCGTACGACCACGGCGAAGTGCACCTCCAGGCGAAGGTCGTCTGCCGCATCGACGGCAAGCGCAAGGAGACCACCGTCGGCCGCGTCCTCCTGTGGGAGGTCGTCCCGCGCGCGGTGGGCTTCGACGCCATCAACAAGGTGCTCGACAAGAAGTCGCTCGGCGGCCTCATCGACCTCTGCTACCGCCTCACGGGTGAGAAGGAGACGGTGCTCCTCGCGGACCGCGTGCGCAGCCTCGGCTACTACAACGCCACCCGCGCCGGTATCTCCATCGCGCTCAAGGACATGATCATCCCTGCGAAGAAGCAGGAGTTCCTGGACTTCGCGCGCAAGGAAGTGTCGGAGATCGAGAACCAGTACCTCGAGGGCCTCATCACCGACGGCGAGCGCTACAACAAGGTCATCGATATCTGGGCGGAGATCACCGAGAAGGTCGCCCAGGAGATGATGCAGCAGATCTCCCAGGAGGAGACGTCCGGGGACCGCGACGGCAAGCGCGAGACGCGCAAGCAGCCGTCCTTCAACCCCATCTACATCATGGCCGACTCGGGCGCGCGTGGTAGCGCTCAGCAGATCCGTCAGCTGGCGGGTATGCGTGGCCTGATGGCGAAGCCCTCCGGCGAAATCATCGAGACGCCCATCACGGCCAACTTCCGTGAAGGCCTCTCCGTGCTGCAGTACTTCATCTCCACGCACGGCGCTCGTAAGGGTCTGGCGGACACGGCGCTCAAGACGGCCAACTCCGGTTACCTCACCCGCCGTCTCGTGGACGTGGCGCAGGACGCCATCATCAACGAGTACGACTGCGGCACCATGGACGGCCTGTTCATCGGCGCCCTGGTGGAGGGCGGCGAGATCATCGAGCCGCTCGGCGAGCGCATCCTGGGCCGCGTGGCCCTGGACGACATCCTCGACCCCGTGACGGGCGAGGTGCTGGTGCGCGCCAACGAGGAGATCGACGAGGACCGCGTCCGCCGCATCGAGAACAGCGGCATGGACAAGGTGAAGATCCGCTCGGTGCTCACCTGCCAGGCCAAGCGCGGCATCTGCGTGGAGTGCTACGGCCGTGACCTGGCCCGCGGCCGCAAGGTGTCCGTGGGTGAGGCGGTCGGCGTCATCGCGGCGCAGTCCATCGGTGAGCCGGGTACCCAGCTCACGATGCGCACCTTCCACATCGGTGGTGCGGCGACGCGGCGCGCGGAGCAGTCCAGCCTGGAGAACCGCTACGCGGGTAGCGTGAAGTTCGCGGGCCTCACCACCGTGCAGAAGACGGACGGCACGCTGGTGGCCATGAACCGCAACGGCGAAATCGTCGTCGTGGACGACTCGGGCCGCGAGCGCGAGCGTTACCAGGTCATCTACGGTGCCCGCATCCTCGTGAAGGAAGGCCAGCGCATCGAGCCGGGCGTCCTCATGGCGGAGTGGGACCCGTTCGCGATTCCGCTGCTGACCGAGGTCGGCGGTGTCGTGCGCTACGAGGACATCATCGAAGGCGTGACGATGTCCGAGGCGCTGGACGAGGTGACCGGTCTGTCGCGCAAGACGGTCATCGAGTCCAAGGACCCGGAGGCGCGTCCGCGCGTCACCATCCGCGACGCCAACGGCAACGTGAAGGACCTGCCCAGCTCCCGCAACCCGGCGAGCTACTTCCTGCCGCAGGGCTCCATCATCACCGTCAACGACGGCGATGAGATCCACCCGGGCGAGGTCATCGCCAAGGTGCCGCGCGAGACGACGAAGACCAAGGACATCACGGGCGGTCTGCCTCGCGTGGCCGAGCTCTTCGAGGCGCGCAAGCCGAAGGACGCGGCGGCGATCGCGGAGATCGACGGCGTGGTGTCGTTCGGCAAGGACACCAAGGGCAAGCGCAAGCTCATCATCACCCCCGAGGTGAACGGTGAGCAGCGCACGGACCTGGCCAAGGAGTACCTGATCTCCAAGGGCAAGAACATCAGCGTCCACTCCGGCGACCGCGTGAAGGCCGGCGAGGCGATGATGGACGGCTCGGCCAACCCGCACGACATCCTCAAGGTGCTCGGAGAGAAGGAACTCGCGCGCTACCTGGTGGACGAAGTGCAGGAGGTCTACCGACTGCAGGGCGTGAAGATCAACGACAAGCACATCGAGACCATCGTGCGGCAGATGCTCCGCCGCGTGCGCGTCACCGATGTGGGTGACACCAACTTCCTGGTCGACGAGCAGGTCGAGAAGTGGGTGTTCGAGGAGGAGAACGAGAAGGTCATGTCGGAAGGCAAGCGTCCCGCCGTTGGCGAGCCGCTGCTGCTCGGCATCACCAAGGCCTCGCTCTCCACCGAGTCCTTCATCTCCGCGTCGTCCTTCCAGGAGACCACCAAGGTGCTCACCGAGGCCGCCATCAACGGCAAGGTGGACTACCTGCGCGGCCTCAAGGAGAACGTCATCATGGGCCGGCTCATCCCCGCCGGCACGGGTCTGCCGAACTACAAGCACCTGGACATCGCGGTGGAGAGCCCCACCGACGAGGTCAACGAGATGGAGGCCGCCCTGGCCGCCACTCACGGCGACACCGGCCCCCTGGGCGAGCCTTCCCGCCCGGTGGGCACGCAGACGACCGGCGCGGCCTAATCCGCGCCCCAGCCGTCCTCAAAGCGTTCGCTGAGAGACAACCGCCGCTCCCAGAGCTTTCTCTGGGGCGGCGGTTTTCCTTTGTTTATGGCTAATCGCGTTATGGGCTCGTCGTTGGCTTGACGCTTATGGCGCGCTGCGTTAGCTGTTGAACGTTGAAGTGACGCACCTGGTTACCGCCCGGCGAAAGCCGGGATAGGGGAGGACGGTATGGCCACGACGAAGACCGAGACCGAGGCGACGCAGAACGAAGTTCAGAGCTCCGAGGCCGCTGCAAAGAGCGGACTGGCGCAGAACGTGGAGAGCTTTCTGAAGGCCCAGCTTTCCCAGGCGCAGAAGCGCATCGAGGAACTGGAAGGCGAAGCGGGCAAGGTGGTGAAGACCTTGGAGTCCCGTGGGCAGGAGGCCGCCAAGGAGGCCCAGGCGCTGTGGACGAAGTTCCAGGCCGGTGAGCTGCTGACAGACCCCCGCGTGCAGGAGCTGAGCAAGCGCGCCAACGAGGCCAGCACCGAGCTGGGCCGGCGCGTGGACGCCGCGGGCACCGAGCTGCGCAAGCGCTTTGACGGTATCCAGACGCGCGTCGTCGAGGCCGTGGGCGTGGCCAGCCAGGCGCAGCTGAAGGACCTCAACAAGGAGCTGGCGAAGCTGTCCCGCAAGGTGGACTCGCTGCTGAAGCCGGTCCGCCGGGTGAACGGCGCGAAGCCCGCGAGCAGCCCCTCGTCCTCGCCGCGCGCCTGAAGTCCCGTCAAATCCCGACAGGCAGTGCGACCTCTCCCTTTCTCGGAGTGCGAAAGAGAAGGGGGAGGCACATCGCCGTCGTTCCCTTCACATCGGGGGTGTGCTTATTTCGGCCGTTCCCCGACCGGGTCGGGCCTGAACGTCTGGCCCGTACACCTCCCGGAGAGACCCCATGGACAACAAGCCCGAGGCCCCCCGAGAGAAGCACCCTGTGACGGAGACGTTCGAGCGTCTCTGGAGCCAGGCCCTGCTGGCGGTGAATACGGCCGAGGAAGAAGCCTCGCGGGCCGTTCAGCGCGTGGCCGCGGTGGCGGGTTGGAGCCAGGACGAGGTGAAGCGCCAGGCCCGGGAGTTCAGTGAGCGGCTGGTGGGCCACCGCAAGGACCTGGAGCACAACGTGGAAGAGCGGGTGCGCCAGGCCCTGACGAAGATGAAGCTGCCCCGCCGCGAGGAGCTGTCGGCGTTTGGAACCCGGCTGGACAAGCTGGCCGAGCGCATCCAGGCCCTGGAGCACCGGAAGTGAAAGCTCCCGCCCCCTCGGGCGGGAGGTCTTTCGGTACGCGGCTCTTCGAACGTCTCCACGCCTTCAGCTCGGGTTGTTCCCGGCTCCCGCTGCTCGCGGGGGCCGCGCTCGTCGTGTCCGCGCGGCTGGTGCCGTTGCTGGAAGAGCGGCCGGTGCAGCCCGTCGTCCCGGGCGTCGTGGCGGCGGAGGTCATCTCCCCCGAGGCGTCGCTCATCGACGCGGTGCTGGCGCGCCGGGCCCCGGACCTGGGCCTGACGCTGCGCCGGCAGCTCATCCAGGCCATCGCCGAGGAGGCTGGGCGGCTCGCGTATGATCCGCTGCTGATCCTGGCCATCATCGACGTGGAGTCGGACTTCACGGAAGATGCAGTGTCCGTGAAGGGCGCGCGCGGGTTGATGCAGATCAAACCCAGCACGCTGCACTTCCTGGCGGAGAAGGAAGGCCTGCGCCTGTCCCGCGAGGAAGTGACTGCGGACACCGCGCTTTGCGTGCGGCTGGGCATCCGTTACCTGCGCTCGCTGCAGGAGCGCTTCGGTGGGGACCTGGACCTGGCCCTGATGGCCTACAACGCCGGCCCCACCCGCATCCGCAACGCCATCAAGCAGGGCGAACTGGAGCGCTTCCGGCGCTATCCGCGCGCCGTCCGCCGGGACTTCCGGCGCTTCCGTGAGGGCCACGGGCTGGGCGGTGACTGGGCCCTGGCGCAGCGCGAGGTGCCTCCCGAGCCGATGCCCTGAGTGGGTGGGGTGAATCTCCGGGCAGTTGGGACGCTCCAACGGGGTGTACGCGCGCCTTGTTCCGTCCCGCCGGGTGCGCTAAGCGTTCCAAGTGCCCGGGACTGTTGGAGATTCTCAGGAGTGACCCGCATGAAGAACCCCCTGTTCCCCAGTGCCGCGCTTGCCGCCGCCCTGACCCTGGCCCCTTTCGGGGTGCACGCTGGCTCCGTCTTCCTCAACGGCGTCAAGATTGACGGCGTCACCAACCAGAAGTTCGAGAAGGCCACCGTCCGCATCGACGAGGCCGGCAACGTGCACATCGACGCGCCTGGCTACGCGGCCCGCGTGACGGCGGTGACGCCTCCAGCGCCCTCGGCCCAGGCTCCGACGCCCGGTGCCGCCGCTCCAGGGACGGCCGCCCCCGTCGCGAAGGCGCCTCCCGCGGCGCAGCAGGCGCCTGGCACACCGACGGCCCCCGGGCGCCTCACCCAGCGCTACTGGCTGGTGACGGAGCAGACGGTGCCGGGGATGACGGGGTACGACATCGACGTGTTCATCAACTCCACGTGGCTGCGCAAGCTGCGCGGCAACGAGGACCAGGTGGTGGTGGACATCACCCGCAACCTGCAGCCGGGGGCGAACAAGGTGACGTTCATCGCCCGGAAGGGGAATGCCGGGGACGCGCGCAGCAGTTCGCCTGCCCACGTGTTTCGGGTCATCATTGGCGAGGGGAACGAGGGCGGCGGGAACGTGATGATCGACAATCCCATCCTCCGCTTCCAGAAGACGGCGGCGGACACGCAGGATGCGACGCAGGAGTTCACCCTCACCACGCGCTGATTGGTGCGGGGCTTCGGGTAACGGAGACAACCGTGTTCAACCTCGACGAGCGCTACCGCGGGCTGCCCGCCACGCGGGAACAAATCCTGGCGCTGCATACCTCCCTCAACACGCCGCACGTGGCCATTCCGGGCAAGCAGGCAGGTCCGGCGCAGGCCTTCGTCGTGGGCCTCCGGGGAGGGCAGGGGACCGCGGCTGTCTTCGTGTACCTGTATCTTGCGGAGGCTGCGGACTGCGCGGTGTACCTGTCCGGCCGGCGCAACGTGTCAGCGGATGAGTACCGCGACGACGAGGGGGACGCGCTGGCCTTCGTGGAGTCGCTCGGGTTCATGATGGACGACGCCAACTGGCGCGCGATGGCCCCCGAGCAGCAGGACGAGCAGCTCAAGACGTTGCCGGTGTTCTTCAAGGACCCGACGCTCGTGCCCGCCGTTGTGGCGCGCGCCGAGGAGAAGAAGAACGTCACCACCACCCTGGGCCGCTTCCTGGCCGCCTTCTGAGTCACCGCCCCCTCACCCTCGTCGAGAGCCGCTCCCCATGTTCCGCCTTTCCACCGCGTCCTGTTCGCTCGCGCTGCTGCTGGTGTCCTCCGGTTGCTCCCACACGCCCACGGAGAAGGAGAAGCGGAGCGCCGAGATTCACTACGACCTGGCGTTGCAGGCCCAGCAGGCCGGCGAGCTCCAGGAGGCGCTGCGCGAGCTGCAGCTGTCGCTGAAGAACGACCCGGACTACCCCGATGCGAACAACGCCATGGGCATCCTGCTGCACCTGGCGTTCCGCCGTCCCGACGAGGCCGTCAAGCACTACACCAAGGCGCTGGAGGTTCGCCCCGACTTCTCCGAGGCGCGCACCAACCTCGCCAACGTGCACCTGGACCAGGGCCGCTACGACGACGCCATCAAACTCTATGAGTTGGTCCTCAACGACATGCTCTACCCGACGCCCTTCATCGCCCAGGGAAACCTGGGGTGGGCGTACTACAAGAAGGGCGAGCCGGAGCGCGCGGTGGAGAGCATCAAGGCCGCGGTGACGACCAACCCCAACTTCTGTTTGGGCTACAAGAACCTGGGTCTCATCTACGACGAGACGGGGCGCACCTCCGAGGCGTGCCGCCAGTTCACGCACTACCGCGAGAATTGCCCGGACGTGGCGGAAGCGTACATGCGTGAGGGCGTCTGCCAGGCGAAGCTGGGGCAGGTCGATGCGGCGAAGGCAGCCTTCGCCACCTGTGAGACCAAGGCGAAAGCTGGTGAACAGGTGCTGAAGGACGACTGCCGGAGGCTGCTGGAAAAGCTCTAGCGCGTTGGGTATCTGGGGACCCGTGGACCACGTCGATTTCGGCAAATACCTGAGCCAGCAGCGAGAACTCCGAGGGCTCTCGCGTGACGACGTCGCGCGGGAGACCAAGATTCCTCCCACACTCATCACCGCGCTCGAGGCCGGTCAGGTGGAACGGCTGCCCTCGCGCATCTTCGTGGTGAACTACATCCGCGCGTACGCGCAGGTCATCGGCATGTCTCCGGAAGAGGCCGTGCTGCGCTACGAGGAGGTGGACAAGTCCGTCCCGGCGCCATCTCCCGTGCAGTTGGAGCAGGAGCGGCGCAAGCGGGCCTACGTGGGGCTGTCCGTGCTGCTGGCGGCCCTGCTCCTGGGCGTGTACCTGTTCCTGGTGCTGAGCGGAAAGCTTCCCAATCCGCTCGCGCGTTGAAGCATCTCCATGGAGCGATACGACGACGACGCGCTCGTGCTGTCCTCGGTGGACTATGGCGAGTCCGACCGGCTCGTCACCTTGCTGACGCGCGAGCATGGGAAGCTGACGGCCTTCGCTGCGGGCGCACGCAAGAGCAAGCGGCGCTTCGCCGGCGCGCTGGAGCCGTTCATGCGGCTTCGCGTGCACATCGTCGAGACGCGCGGCAGCACGGTGCGGCTGGACGGCACGGACATCGTCGCGGGCTTCTATGCGGCGCGCGAGGACCTGTCCCTGATTGCCCGGGCCCTGTACGCGGTGGAGCTGTGCCGCGAGCTGACGCGGGACCATGAGCCGCAGCCGGAGCTGTTCGCCCTGCTGGAGTCGTACCTGACGCGACTGGATGCGAAGGAGGCCGGGCCCACGTCGCTCTTGGCTTTCGAGCTGTCCGCGCTGGCGCACGCGGGGTTGATGCCTCGGTTTGATTCGTGCTCGCTGTGTGGCGGCGCTCCGGGCGAGCGTCCTCGTTTCGACCAGGCCCATGGCGGCGCGGTGTGTGAGCCGTGTGGAGCCCGTGCGCGAGAGTCCGTGGCGGTGCCGCTGGCGCTGCTGTCGGGCCTGCGCGCGCTCCAGGAAGGGGCGCGCACGCCGCTGCCGCCGGACCTGCGCGCGCGTGCTCGCGGCCTGCTCAATGTCTTCATTGCCCATCACCTGGGTCGCCGCCTCAAGAGCGTGGACTTCATGGCCCAGGTGGGCCTGGATTGACGAAGTTCGGAAGCGAGGGGCTCATGCCGCCGCTGGATGTCGTGTGCTTTGGCGAGACGTTGGTTGACTTCCTCCCGGCGGCTCCAGGGCACCGCGTGCGTGACGTACCCGCGTGGCATCCGTGCCCCGGTGGCTCGCCGGCGAATGTCGCGGTGGGGCTGGCCCGGTTGGGGCTGCGTCCGGCCATGCTGGGCGTGGTGGGCGCGGATGAGTTCGGGCACTTCCTTCGCGAGCGATTGGCGGCGGAAGGCGTGGACGTGAGTCACCTGCGCCAGACGGCGGAGGCCCGCACCGGGCTGGTGTTCATCTCCCTGGATGGGAAGGGCGAGCGCAGCTTCACCTTCTTCCGGACACGCTCCGCTGAGTTCCTGCTGGGACAGGCGGATGTCGACGCGGCGTTCCTGTCGGGGGCGAAGGCAGTGCACTGTGGCTCCAACTCGCTCCAGTGGCCGGAGGCGCAGGAGGCCGCGGTGCGGATGCTGGGGCTGGCGCGCGACGCGGGGCTCATCGTGAGCTGTGACCCCAACTTGCGGCTGCATGCGTGGGAGGACACGTCTCTCCTGAAGGGCCTGCTGACGCGGATGCTACCGCTGTGCACCGTGGTGAAGCTCTCCGAGGAGGAGATTGGCTTCGTCACGGGGACGGAGGTGCCCCACGAAGCGCTGACGCGACTGGCCGCGATGGGCGTGCCGCTGCCCGTGGTGACGCTGGGCGAGCGTGGCGCGCTGCTGCTGTGGAAGGGGGAGCGCATCCACGTCGAGGCGCCGCAGACGCGCGTTGTCGACACCACCGGTGCTGGCGATGGTTTCGTCGCGGGCCTGTTGCAGGGGTTGGTGCGCTGGTACGGCGGCGCTGAGGGGCTGCGCGATGCGACAGGTGAGGAGTTGGTGGCGCTGGCCACGTTCGCGTGTGAGGTCGGGGCCCGTGTCGTGGAGAAGCTCGGTGCGGTGGATGGGCTTCCCCGGGCGGAAGTGCTGGCTCAGGTCATGCCGTCGCGCCCGGACAGTTCTCGCGCGTAGCGCCGTTACGGTGGTGTCGTCGCGTCCGACGAACAATCGTCTGTTGTCGTGCACACGGTTTGACGCGGGCACTTGCTCGGTGCCCGCGCCCGCGCTCCTCGTTGGCGGAGCCTGGGAGAAGTCGCTCAGGGCGTCAGGGGCGTGAGCAGTTCGTAATCGAAGCGCTGGTACGGCGGCGTCACGGGCTGTCGACGCTGGTCGTATCGCTCCAGCACGTAGGCGGCAGGGTCTGAGCGCCTGCTTTCCGCCTGAAGCCAAGTCGCCAGCCGGCCGTAGGCCGCGTTGATGGCGTCCGCCGTGCCCTGCACCGGCGTCATGGCGTAGTCGCGCGCGGGAATCGTCAGGGCCTTCAGGCCTTCTGGGACCGCGTCGAGGCCTCGGACCTCGGTGGTGACCCAGTACTGGTAGAAGGGGTCATCGCCCGGTTGCTCGTGGTCGCTGCCCGGCACGCAGCCATGGAACACGTCGCGGTCGACCACTCCGGACAGTCCATCCAAGCGAGTGAGGAGTTCCAGCCACGCCAGCGGGACGCGGTGGCTCAGTTCGCTGCGCCGGCCGACCACCTTGATGCCCACCAGCTTGATTTCACCTCGGGAGACGATGGAAACGTTCATGGTTTCCGAACCCTCCACCTTGAAGCTGGTTCAACCTCAAGGGAAAGCCGCCGGATGCTGACGATTTCCCAGTTCGCGGACCGCTGTGGCCTGGCACCGAGCGCGCTGCGCTTCTATGAGCGCAAGGGCCTGCTGCTGCCCTCCGCACGGCGCGCGAATGGCTACCGCGCCTATTCTCCCGGGCAGGTCGGCGAAGCACGCTTCATCAGTAGCCTGCGCGCCGCGGGCATCTCCCTCTCCGCCATCCGTGAGTTCCTCCGAAAGGACGCACGGACGCGCGAGACGATGCTCATGTCGTGGAGGCAGGACCTGTCCGCGCGGCTGCTCTCGCTCCAACTGGCTGACCAGTACCTCCGGGGGCTCGGCGCGTCGTCGGGGCCGCGGGTCCATCTGGAGCACTGGGCCGAGCCGTCCGTGCTCGCGTGGTTCCCCGTCACTGCTCCGCCCGGGCCCCTGGCGTTCCGCGCCGCGGTGCCGGGGTGGAAGAAGGAACTCGAGCGCCGCGGCATCCCCGTGCTGACGAGTGGTTACGTCCGCACGCTCGACGTGGTGGATGGGCAGCTCCTGGGCGAGGTGGGCTTCCGCATCAAACCCCGCAGGCGGCTGCCTCTCGGGAGCCGGCTGCAGGAGATGGCGCCGACCCTGTTCGCGACGCTGGAGTGCGCCGTCCGCGATGACCAGGCCGCGCATCGTGTGTTCCGCTTCCTGGCCGAATTGGGATTCCGTCCCGATGGGCTTCACCTGGAGCGCTACCTGCCCGGTGTCGCCGACCGGTACCTCCTGATGCTGGGCGTACAGCGCCTGCGTCCCGTGGTGACGAATGGGGAAGGGGGCTCGTCCCCAATGGCCTCGGAATGAAAAGATGGAACGGCCCATGTCTCAGCCCGTCCCCCAAGCTGCCTCCGAGGAAGTGACACCGGCGCAGGCACCGCTGACGCTGCTGCGAATCCCGGGGGATTCCCCCGAGGCCCTGGACACCTTCTGGCTGCGCGAGGTCTTCCAGGGGGACCGGGTGCCGCAGCTCACCCTGCGGGCGGTGCTGCTCGGAAGTGGCATTGGTGCCATCACCTGCGCGACCAACCTCTACGCGGGCCTGAAGATGGCCGTGGCCTTTCCCGTGGCCATCACCGCCGCGTTGCTCGCGCACACGGCACACGGAGCGATGCGGCGCGTGGCGCCGGGCGTCGCGGGTGCTCCGCTTTCGCCGCTGGAGACGTGCTCCGCGCAGGCCGTGGCTTCGTCCGCGGGCTATGCGACAGGCGGCGCCCTGGTGTCCGTTCAGGGCGCGTGGTTGCTCACGACGGGCAGTCATCCCCCCGGGTGGGCGTTGCTCGCGTGGACCTTCCTCCTGTCCGCGCTGGGCGTGCTCTTCGCGGTGCCCCTCAAGCGCAAGTTGGTGGACCATGAGCAGCTTCCGTTCGCCACGGGCACGGCCGCGGCGGCGACCATCCGTGCTCTTCACACCACGGGCGCGTCGTCCCGTCCGCGGCTGTCGATGTTGGGTCTGGGCGGAGGTGTCGCCGCGCTCGTCACCCTGGTGAGGGATGGGCTGGGCCGCCTGCCCTACGTGTTTCCTTTCCCCGGAACGCTGAGCGGGATGTCACTGGAGCGCCTGGGCTTCGGCTTCGAGACGAGTCTGCTTCCGCTGGGCGCGGGCGCGCTGCTGGGACTGCGGCTCACGGCGTCCTGGTTCCTGGGCGCGCTGCTCATCCACGGAGTCGTGGCACCGCGCGTGTTCGCTTCGGGGCTGCTGCTTCCAGATGGAGACTTCCTCGCCTGGAGTCTCTGGCCCGGGACGGCGGCGCTCACCACCGCGTCGTTGTTGCACTTCGCGCTGGAGGGCCGCGTCCTGGGGCGCGCATTGAAGGGACTCTTCAAACGTCCCTCCGTGGCGCCCCATCCGGTGGACGCGCTTCAGGTGCCGGGACGCTGGCTGCTGGCGGGCCTGGTCGTGTTGATGCCCGCCACGCTCGCCGTGGCCAAGGTGGGCTTTGGCGTTCCGCTGCCACACGCCGCGCTCGCGGTGGCGTTGTCATTCGTGCTGTGTCTCATCGCCTGCCGCGTCACGGGGGAGACGGACGTCACGCCCGTGGGCCCGCTGGGACAGGTGACGCAGATGACCTATGGCGTGCTGCTGCCGCGCAACGTGGAGGCGAACCTCGCCACCGCGGGCATCACCGTCAACGCGGCGTCGTCCGCGGCGGACCTCCTCAGTGACGTGAAGACGGGACACCTGCTGGGGGCCCATCCCCGCCGCGTGTTCCTGGCGCAGCTCGTGGGTTGCGCGGTGGGGGCCGCCGCGGTGGTGCCGCTGTTCTTCCTGTTGGTGCCGGACCGTTCGGCGCTGGGGGGCGAGCGCTTCCCCGCACCCGCCGCCACGGTCACCGCCAGCATCGCCCAGGTGCTAGCTTCGGGCCTCTCGGGGTTGGAGCCGGGCACGCGCGCGGCGCTCGGTTGGGCCGCGCTCGCCGCAGCTGTCCTCACACTGACGGAGCGACTGCTTCCCGAACGGGTGCGGCACTGGGTGCCGTCGCCCCTGGGAATGGGCCTGGCCTGCCTGTTGCCGGCGTCCACCGCGCTGGGGTTCTTGCTGGGCGGGGTGGCGGCGGCCTTGGCCCGCAGGGCGAATCCAGGGGCCCAGGAGGGGCGGGTGGTGACGCTGGCCGCCGGCCTCATCGCGGGCGAAGGGTTGATGGGGGTTGTCATCGTCCTGAGCCAGGCGCTCTGGTAACGTTCGTTTCACCCCATGCGCTGTCCGGTCTGCCACCGCCGTCTCGCCACCGGCGCGGTGTGTCCTGTGCATGGCCAGCGCGCTTCGTCGCCTGGCCCTGACGCGGAGCCCTTCCCGCTCCCGGACGTGCCAGGTTTGAGCCCCGCGGCCTTGCTGGGCTCGGGCGGCTTCTCACACGTCTTCACCGCCTACCGCGAGGAGGATGGCCGTGAGGTCGCGCTCAAGGTGGGACGGCCGCCTCACCGCGACCGCTTCGCCCGGGAGGCCGCCGCGCTCCGCCGCATCGGCGCGCCGACGACGCCCACGCTTCACCACTCGGGGGTTGTCCGAGGGCGGCCGTTCCTCGTCATGGAGCGGCTGCATGGCCAGACGCTCGCCGCGTGGATGGCGGCGTTGCCGGGCTCGGGCGCGGCGTCCGTGCCCAGCGTGCGCGAATTGCTCAGTGGCCTCTGCGCCGCCTTGGAGCGCGTCCATGCCGCGGGCGTGGCCCACCGCGACCTCAAGCCGGAGAACATCTTCCTGCGTGAGGGTGGGGCGCTCAGCCTGCTGGACCTCGGGCTCGCGCGCTTCCTGGACGCACCTGACGACGGAGAGCGCCCGGAGCCCGAGGGCTTGACGCTCGTGGGGCAGCGGCTGGGCACGCCGTATTACATGGCACCTGAGCAGTGCCTGGACGCGCGGGAGGCCGGCGCCGCCGCGGATGTCTACGCACTGGGCGTCCTCTTGTACGAGTTGCTCACCGGCGCGCCGCCTTTCATCGGTGGCGCCGAGGAGATTCGCCACGGGCACGTCAGCCTTCGCCCAGCCCGGGTGTCGGAGCGCGCGACCGCGCCGACGGCGCTCGACGCGGTGCTGTCGCGGTGTCTGGCGAAGGCGCCCTCCGAACGTTTCTCGCGGGCTTCGGATGTGCTCGCCGCTTTCGATGCCGCGTGCAGCCAGTCCCTGTCCATGGCTCCGCCGGAGGGCGCGCCCGCCGCAGTGCCCACGTCGTCCGGGCCGGGGGCCGGCGAGCGGTGGGTCGCGCTGCTGGGCGTCCGCGCGGACATACCGGTCGATGTGCTTCGGCTGACCTTCGAGCCTCAGGGCGGCACGCTCGCGCGCGTCCGCGCACGGGGCTATCTGGTCGCGTTCTCCGAGTCCCTGTCCGCCGAGGCCAACCTTCGCGCGGGCGCACTGGTGGCGCGCAAGCTGATGGAGGAGGGCAAGGCCGCCACCGTCCTGCACCTGTCGCGGCTGCACGTTCTTCCGGGCGCCACGACCACGCGGGTCGCGGGGCCTGCCTTGGAGTCCGCGGGAGACTGGTGGTCGGAAGACCTCGCCCTGGGAGAAGCGCGCGTCACTGCCTCCGCCGCGGCGAGGTTGGGGCCGGGCGCCACGGAGCACTCGCCCGATGGCGCGCGCCTGCGATTGCACGACGGGGGCGCGGCCACGTCCTCTGCGGATGCACCGCCCCTGTCCGGCCGCGATGCCGTCCTGGCGGCGCTGGAGGCCGAGGCATCACGCTGCATCGAGGAGGGTGTCCCAGGGCTGTGCGTCCTCACGGGTGACGTGGGGCACGGCACGTCCCGCGTCCTGGAGGCACTGGCCACCCGGCTGGAGGCCGCGGGGCGGTGTCTCGTGGTGCGGCTCCGCGCGCCCGCTCCGGACGCCGCGTCCTCGGAGTCGCTGCTGGACGCGCTGCGGGCCACCGCCGAGCCGGCCCGCGTTGTCCAGGCACCAACGCTTCCACTCGCGGATGAGCGACACTCAGCCGCGCGCTGCCTCGCCGAGGGACTCCAGCGACAGGCCCAGGCAGCCCCTCGCGTGTTGCTCGTCGACGACGCGCACCTGGCGGACCCCACCAGCCTGGATGCACTGGAGGTCGCCACCTTGGCGGGTGTGCGTGCACCGCTCTGGGTCTGCGTCGCCGCGAGACCCGCGTTGCTCGGGTTGCGACCGCACCTGGGCGAGCGCAGCGCCCGTGTCGCGCGAATCGCACTGCCGCCGCTGACGCCCGAGGCGAGCCGTTCCCTGTTGCTGCATCTGCTGCGCCCCGCCGAGCACGTCCCCGAGCCGGTGCTGGCGCGGTTGGAACAGCTGGCGCAGGGCGTCCCCTTGTCGTTGGTGGAACTCGCGGGCGCGCTGCGGGCCGCGGGGGCACTGCGGGCGTCTCCAGGAGGCGGGTGGTACATCGCGCCGGACGCGTTGCTGGACGTCTCCGTGACGCCGCTCTTCGAGCGACTCGCCGCGCGGGCGTTGGCCGGGCTCCCCGCGGCACACCGAATCCTGGCGCGGCTGTGCGCGGTGCTGGGCACGGAAGTGGAGGTGGCCCGTGTGGATGCCGCCCTGCGACACCTGGAGCCGAGCGAGGAGATGGCGCGCGTGACGTCGCTCGACGCGGGGGCCGGACTCCATCGGCTGGCGCGCTCGGGGCTGTTGCGGCCCACGGCTCCGGGCCACTTCGCCTTCCGTCACCCCTTGCTGCGCGAGGCGCTGGAGGCGTTGCTGCCGGCTTCCTCGCGTCGCGTCCTCCACGCCGCGGCGCTGCGTGCCACGCCCCGGGACGGGATGGCCGAGCGCCGTCGCTGGGCCCACCATGCCGCGGCCTGTGGTGCTCATGCGGAGGCCATCACCGCGTTCCTCTCGCTCGCGGAGTCCGCGCGCCGTGCGCACCTGTCCGTCGAGGCGGAGCAGCACTACACGCGCGCGCTCGCGTTGTTGCCGGAGGGAGATGTGGAGCGCCGGGCCCTGGCGTTGTCGGGGCGTGGGCGCGTCCGTCACCGGCTTCAGCGCTTCCGGGAGGGGCTGGCGGACCTGGGCGCGGCGCGGGCACTGGCCGTGGCCCGCGGTGACGAGGCCCAGCAGGTGGAGTTGCTGCTGGAGGAAGCCACCGCCCGCGACTGGATGGAGGACGTGGAGGGCTCGTCGGCCTGTACACGTGAGGCTTTGGAACGCATCGAGCGGCTGGATGAGCCTCGCCTGTCCCTGCGCTGCTCGCTGGCCCGGGGCAGGCTCCACGTCCGGCTGGGGGAGTGGGGCGCCGCCGTGCGCGTTCTGACCGGCGTGGTGGAAGGCGCGGAGCGGGCGAAAGACCACGAGACGCTCGTGGTGTCGCTGGCGCTGCTGGGCTCGGCGCTCACGTTCCTGGACCAGACCGACGAAGCCGCGACCCGCTTCGACATGGCACTGCTGCGCTGCGAGCAGGCCGGGGACGCGCTGCACCGGGCCGCTACGCTCATCAACCGTGTGCTGCTGTGGTTGCGCCTGGGGAATGTGGCTCGGATGGAAGAGGACCTGCGCCGCGCGATGGCGCTGGGCCGCGAGCTGGGCCATGCGCAAGTGGAGCGCTGGTCCACCTTCAACCTCGCCGAGGTGCTCTACATGCAAGGACGTCTGGAGGAGGCGCTGCCGCTGGCCCGGCGTGTTCACGAACTGGGCGTGCGTTTCTTCCGTGAGCACCCCGTCCCGGTGGATGCGTTGCTGCTCGCGCGCATGGCCGCCGCGCTGGGCGACCTGGAGGAGGCGACGCGGCAGCTCCGGTGGATTGACTCCCACTGTCCGCCCGAATCGCTGCCGCCCACCGCCGTCATCCGGAGGCTGGTGGAGCTACAGGTCCAGGACGCACGGGGCGGCGGGTCGGCGCGGGAGGCGTGGCTGGCCCTGGCGGACGACGCGGACACCCTGGCTTCGGCGGATGAGAAGGCGGAGATTCTCCTCCAGGCGGCCCGGGGTGCGCTCCAGGCGGGACGTGCCGACGAGGCTCGCTCCTGGGTGGTCCGGGCCGAGCGCGCGGTGGAGGAGGGCGCTCCCCTGTGGCGGGCCCGCCTGGAGTCCCTGCGGGCTGCCCTTTCCGACGTGTAGCGAGAAATGTCACTGTCCGGCGGCGGTGTGACGTGAAGCGCTACGCGAATGCCGCCTGCAGATCTGCTCTCATGGCACCTCATACAACCTCCCAGGCTGGCTCGGCACATGCTTGCTGGGAGGAGGCAGCTCTCCTTCCTTCCGTCGTTCTTGGAGGACGTCTCATGGCCCTTGGTTCGCCTCGCCTGTTGGCGGTTTCCTCGCTCGTGTTTTTCGCCCTGTCGGGCTGCGGAACCGGGCCCCATGAAGAGGAGACGCCCAGGGTAGGGGCGCAGGCGTCGGAGATTCGCATCGCCAACTCGCTCACGACGCAGGCGCTGGTGCTCAACGCCATCTCCACCAACGCCGACTCCAACCAATTGCTGGGGACCTCGGCGCTCGTGCAGCTGTTCCATCCCACGCTGGGCGACGCGAACACGCGCCGGCGGCTGCATGACCCCAATGCGCAGCGGTTCATGGAGTACCTGGTGGGCTGCGCGCTGACGGTCGAACAGGAGATTGCCTATTACGACCCGCGATATCCCAGCCCCGGTGTCCGGAAATGGCTTGGACAGGCGGGGCTCTGCCCCGATTGGGCCGACTCCCCACCGACCCGGAGCTGCCTGGAGCGTGTCTCCGCCTGTGTGCTGGCGCGCAACAACGCGGAGGGACGGCGCGTGGAGCTGTCCATGCGCGGCGAGCACCAGTTCGACTCGTCGGGACCCAACATCTACACGCTGGATGCGAAGACGCGCCCAGCCGCACACGTCCCCATCACGGGCGATGCGCTGGCCAGCTTCGGGGACTGTGTCCTGGGCGAATCAGGCGAGCAGCGTGACTGCGGTTGGACGCCGGATGGCATTGGCGGCTGCACGCCTTCCACGACCGTCGTGGTGGGCGCGGGCGGTCCGCTGTCCTGCGCGGGGCCGTCTCCCACACTGGGCTCCAGTGTGAATGGGCCCGCTGTCCTGCGCGTGTGCGAGGGCATCGCGGGGTGTGACCATTTCGACGCGCGCAACCTGGGCGAGGCGACAGGGACCTGCGCGGGGTCGCCCGCCGTGCCGGTGGTCTCCTTCACCTGCCCGGCCGGGGGCTACTACAGCGTGATGACCGCGCCGGCTTCGAGCACGACCGTGGAATGGCTGGCGAACGTCGAGGCGCATCCGGACTCCGCGTCCACCTATGGCCTGTCCGAGCAGCAGGTCTATTCCGTGCGCGAGGGCGCATTCTACGGAAACATCTTCCTGCCGAAAGAGCTGGGGGCGGAGGTGGACGTCGTGGAAATTGGTGAGGGGGACAAGAAGCAGTACGTGGTGGTGGGCGCCGACGTCATCGTGCGCGGCTCCATCTACCGGAAGATGTTCTCCTGCTACGACCCGGCCTGGTCGAGCGGGGCGGCGTACGCGGCGAACCGCGTCTGCGCGCTGCCCTCGTCGGGCGCCAACTGCGCCGCGCGCGTGACGGGGCCCTGCTTCACGTCCCTCAGTTCGCCCGTGGCCGGTAAGTGCGCGATCCAGGACGGGCCCCTCACGCCGGGGGATGGCGACTACGAGGCGTGCCGCGACCAGGCCAACGTGCTGTGGACGCAGTCGGTGACCACCTACCTCCATGCCCCGTGCGATACGGTGGCGAAGGAGCAGCGCACCCAGTCCTGCGGGCGTGCATCGGTGCCCGTCAAACCGCTGCCTCCGGTGGAGGAGCTGCCCTTTCCCTTCCCTCGGAAGAAGTAGGCCTTCTGCCGCATGGCGTCGGGTGACGAAGAGGCCCTCTATGGCGAGGAGCTGGGTGTTGGCGCCCTGGTATCGGACTGGCTGGTGGAGCAGGTCCATTACCGGGGGCCTGTCTCCACGCTCTACCGTGCCCGACATGTCCGCACGGGTGCGCCCGCGGCGCTGAAGGTCCTGCTCCCGCAGCCCTCGGACGTCGCCCTGCGGCGCTTCCATCGGGAGGCGGAGACGCTCCAGCGGTTGCGCCATCCGCACATCGTCGACGTGCTTGGTTACGGCACGCTCGCGGACGGGCGGCCCTTCATCGCGATGGAGTGGTTGGAGGGGAGGGACCTCGCGGCGGAGCTGGCTTCGCGCGGGCCGCTGTCGCCGGGAGAGGCGCTGGAGGTGCTGGAGCAGGTGGGCGGCGCGCTGCGCACCGCGCACCAGGCCGGTGTCGTGCACCGGGACTTGAAGGCCCAGAACGTGGTGCGCATGAGCACGGGCGGTGGAGCGCCGCGCGTGAAGCTGGTGGACTTCGGCGTCGCGAAGGGGCTGACGCCGGATGCGCCGGGCGCGTCCACGCTCACGCTGACGGGCGTCTCCCTGGGAACGCCGTTGTCCATGGCGCCCGAGCAGATTCGCGGCGAGCCGCCCGACGCCCGCACGGACCTGTACGCGATGGGCGTGCTGCTCTTCCAACTCGTCACCGGGCAGCCGCCCTTCCAGGGCGCCACCCGGCACGAGGTGGAGGACCTGCACCTGAATGCGCCGCCTCCTCGGCCCAGTGAGCGCGCCCCGGTGCCTGCCGCGCTGGATGCCGTGGTGCTGCGCAGCATGGGGAAGCGGCGCGAGGACCGATACCCGGACATCGATGCCTGGATCGACGCGCTCCGGCGCGCGGTGAAGGGCAGTCCCACGGAGGACCAGCCCACGCTCGCCGTGGCGCTGTACGCGGAAGCCCGGCTCCACGGCGCGGTGGAACCTTCGTCCTTGGAGCGGCTGGATGTGTTGCTGGAGCGCGTGGGGGGAGCCGCGCGCGCCGCGGGGCTGGACGTGCGGCTGGAGGGGAGCGGTTGCCTGCTGGCCTTCGCGCCGCTGCCGCCGGAAGCAGGGGCGGAGCAGGCCGCGCGAGCGCGAGTGCTGCACGCCGCGCTGGCCCTGGTGGAGTTCGTGGCGGCGAGCGAGGCGCCGCGCCCGGTGGACCTGGCCATCACCGTTCACGTCGCGGAGCTGCCTCGCGAGGACGGCGGCGGCGGGTTGTTGCACCTGCCGGGCTGGGTCGCGGAGCCACCAGGAACGGAACTGGTGGCGACCGCGCGTGCGCTCGAGGGCCTGGAAACGGCCTTCCTGGCGACACCCGTGTCCGCCGCGGGACTGGGGTGCTGGCGCGTCAGCCGCCCGCGGTGAGGCTCACGGCTTGATGCCGTGGCGTCGCAGCAGGCGGTAGAGGTGGACGCGGTCCATGCCAGCGGTGACGGCGGCCTGGGCCACCTTGCCCTGGTGCTTCTCCAGGAGCGCGCGCAGGTAGCGGCGCTCGAAGTCGTCGACGACGTGACGGCGTTGGTCGGCGTACGGCTGCGAGGGGTCCACCTCGGGTGGGCCGGAGCGGTGGGCCTCTTCCTCGGAGAGCTCTACTGCTTCCTCGAAGACGAGGCAGCGCTCCAGGTAGTTGCGCAGCTCGCGCACGTTGCCGGGCCACGCCGCGTGCCGCAGCCTGGCCAGGAAGTCCTGCGTGCGCAGCGCGGCCGTGCGCTCGCGGTCCGCGCCGAGCAGGTCGAGGATGCCTTCCACCAACATGGGCAGGTCCTCCGGACGCTGACGCAGTGGCGGAAGCAGCAAGCGCAGCACCGCGAGCCGGAAGAAGAGGTCGGAGCGGAACCGGCCCGCGTTGACCTCCGCGCGGAGGTCCCGGTGCGTGGCGGCGATGAGGCGCACGTTCACCGGCTGATACGTGTTGCTGCCCACGCGGCGAATCTCGCGGTTCTCCAGCACGCGCAGCAGCTTGGGCTGCAGCTCCGGAGGCAGCTCGCCAATCTCGTCCAGGAAGACGGTGCCTCCGTCGGCTTCCTCGAAGACGCCCGCGCGCCGCTGGACGGCGCCGGTGAACGCGCCCTTCTCGTGGCCGAACAGCTCGCTCTCCAGCAGGTGCGCGGGGATGGCGCCGCAGTCCACGATGAGGAAGGGGGCGTCACGCCGGGGACTGGCCTGGTGGATGGCCAGCGCGGCCTGGCTCTTGCCGGTGCCCGTCTCGCCTTCGAGCAGCACCGTCACGTCGCGGCCCGCCGCGCGCTCCATCATCGCGAAGCAGCCCCGCATGGCCACGGAAGCGCCCACCAGCGTGCCGAAGCGCGAGTTCTCCGACAGCGGCAGGCGGTTGTTCTCCGCGCTGAAGTCGAAGCGCAGCACCACGCGGCCCAGGCGCAACAGGCTGCCACTGCGCAGCACGCCCTCCACCACCTGCACGCCGTCGACGATGACGCCGTTGAGGCTGTCCAGGTCCTTCACCTGGGGGCCCCGAGGCCCGATGCGCACCTCGCAGTGGAACCGGGACACCGTGGAGTCCTCCACGGCGAAGTCGTTCAGCGGGTGCGAGCCCACCGAGCAGGTGTCACCCGTGGACTCCCACGTCGTCCCCATGTTCGGGCCTTCCGCTACCGTGAGCCGGAACCGGCGCACCGTGGAGGCGTCATAGCCCCGGCGTGCGTGCTCGTAGGGCAGCGTGACGTGCAGCGGCGTGTCACTCCCACCTTCGACTTCCATCCTCCATTGCGATTCGCCCTTCACGTCCGGCGAGGAGGGTGCGGCCCGAGCCCGATCCAGTGCAGACATGGAAGTCAAGATATCACGGGGGCCGACATCCGAACGGTTCTCTCCCGGGCTCATTTTTTTGGGGGGGTGGTTGTTGGCCGCCCGCTCTGGGAGCGAGGCAGGTCCCGCGCGAAGGCGCGGCGTCTCCGGGATTACCGCTAGTCGAGGCTGTTTGGACCTTCTCGGCTGAGAGGTGCTGTGTCACAGCGGACTCGGAGTGTCGCGGACCCCACATGTCGGCGCGGGCGGTCGTGCTGATGAAATGACAGACATGACAGCGCGGGTCATCACGTCGCCACATCCGCCCGGGGATGAAATCATGTCTGTCATTTCACGGGGCGGTTCGTTCGCGGTGTTTCAGCACGGCGCGCTACCTGCCGTGTTTGCCTGGGCCTCTGGTAGGAATGCGCCATGGCGACACGGGGTAGGCGCCGCGCGATGCGCGGTGGTGGTACGCAAGGGCTGACATTCGACGCGGTGCGCGCGCTGGTGCTGGCCCTACCGGGGATGGAGGAGGGCACATCCTTCGGGACGCCCGCGTTCCGCGTGCGCAAGAAGTTCATCGCCCGCTTCCACGAGGATGGTGAGTCGCTGGTGGTGAAGGTGGAGCCCGGCGTGCGGGACGACCTCATGCAGGCCGAGCCGGACAGTTGCTACATCACCGAACATTACGCGGGGTACCCCGAGTACCTGCTCGTGCGCGTTGCCGCGGCGCGTCCGGCGCTGGTCCGCCAGCTGTTGGAGGACGCGTGGCGGAGGAATGCCTCCCAGCGGCAACTGGGGGAGCGGGCGCGGGACGCGGACTGACGCCTGCGTTTTCGCGGCAGGCGTTGGCAGGCCCGGCATTCAATGCGAGGCTCTGGGCGAAGAGGGGGCAGGCCGGGAAGGGGCGCAACGCTTTGGCAGCACCCCTGCTGGCCGGTCTCACCGGAACGGGAGACCCGACATGTCAGAGTCAGCAGGTGGCCAGGGCGAGGGGAGCGGGCGACTGCGCACGCCCGTGGAGGGTGCCCTCCGCGCGGTGCGCTCTCTGGTCGAGTTGGAGGACACGGACCGGGCGGCACAGCTCTACGAGGAGCTGGGCGATGCGCAGCGCGAGCGCATCCGTCACGAAGCTGAACGGGGACCGGCGAAGGAGCGCCGTGGCTTCGTCGAGGTGCTGCGGCGCGCGCGGGACTTCCTGGGAGCGGCACGGCTGATGGATGGTCAGGGCGAGGACGCCACCGCCGGGGACCTCTACTTCCAGAGTGGCAAGTACATGGCCGCCGCGGAGAGCTACCTCCGCGCGGGTGAGGCCGAGCGCGCCGCCGCCGCCTTCGAGCGAGGTGGTGCGCTGGAGCGCGCGCTGGCCATCTATCGGGAGATGGGCTCGCGCGAAGCCATGGCGCAGTGCCTGGTGCGCCTGGACCGTCCCTTCGAGGCGGCCACGCTCTACCAGGAGCTGGGGCAGGCGCACGCGGAGGTGGAGGCGCTCGGAGGCGTGCGCGCGGAGGACCCGCGCTTCGTGGAGGCGGTGCTGCGCATCTGCCAGTTGCTGGACGCGGAGGGCTTCACGCACCGGGCGCTGGCGGTGCTCGCGGACGCGGTGAGCAGCTCGGAGGAAGCGCGCGGGGACCCGGCGCTGGTGACGGAGAAGGCCCGGCTGCTGCGCCGCATGGGGATGGAGGCGGAAGCGGAGGCCATGCTCATCCGCCGTTCCGGAGGCGCGTCGGCGCCCGCGGCGAACGGGTACCGGTTCCTCAAGGACATCCCCATCTTCGGTGAGCTTTCCCTGGAGGACATGAAGGACCTCTACCGGCTGGCGCGTCAGGTCGTCATCGCGCCCGGCGCCGTATTGCTGGAGAAGGGCGCGCCCGGCGTGGGGCTCTTCGTCCTGATGGACGGCTCCGTGGACGTCTTCAGCGGACCCGAGGAGGACGCCCGGCACCTCAACACGTTGGGGCCAGGGGCGTACCTGGGGGAAATCTCCCTGGTGCAGGACGGGCCCGTGTCCGCCCATGTCCGTGCGCGGACCTCCGTGCGGGCGCTGCGCATCAGCCGTGTCGACTTCGAACGCTTCGTGGATACGCACGAGGCGGCGGCGCTGCGCATCTACCGCCTCTTCACCCAGAACCTCGCGGGCCGGGTGCGTGCGCTGAGCACCTGACAGGGACGTCCCATGGCGTGTGTCTACGTGGGGCCGAGCGGGAGCCGGACGCTGAACGTGCTCCCTTTTTCCGGCACGCTGGACACCTGGATGTCGCCCCCGTGCGCCGAAACGACCTGGTGGGTGATGAAGAGGCCGAGCCCCAGGCCACTGTAGTTGCGGCCGGACACGGCTCGCATGAACCGGTCAAAGACGTGGGGCAGCGCTTCCGGTGCGATGCCGATGCCCTCGTCGCGAACGTTCAGCAGCGCCATGCCGCCTTCCGCGCGCAGGCTGACGTGAATCGGCTTGCCCCCTCCGTACTTGAGCGCGTTGGAGAGGAGGTTGGTCATCACCTGCTCCACCCGGCGGATGTCCCATTCGCCTTGCACGGGCTCCGGCGCGTCCAGTTCCACGATGCTTCCGAGCTGGCTGGCTTGTGGCAGGTAGCGGGCGATGACCTCTCGAAGCAGCGTCGCGAGGTCCGCGGGCACGCGCTCCAGGGTCAGCTGGCCCACGCTGATGCGTGACACGTCAAGCAGGTCGTCCACCAGCTCCACCAGCTTGCGCACCTGGCGGACGGCGACGTCGAGGTCGCGCTCCACGCGCTCGCTCGGCAGCATGCCTCCCGGGGCGCTGCCGACGGCGCGGCGCATGGCCGTCAGCTTCAGTTGCAGCGGGGTGAGTGGGGTGCGCAGCTCGTGGGACGCCACGGACAGGAAGTCGTCACGGATGCGAAGCGCCTCCCGTAGGCGCTCCATCTCCCGTTGCTCCTGGGCCTGGTAGCGGGCGGTAAAGTCGCGCGTCACCTTGCCGAAGCCGCGCAGCTGCCCTGTTTCGTCATACAGCGCCGTGATGACGACGTTGGCCCAGAAGCGGCTGCCGTCCTTGCGGACGCGCCAGCCGTCCTCCTCGAAGCGGCCCTCACGCGTCGCCACGTCGAGCCCGTGCCGCGGCCGGTTCCGCGCCACGGCTTCGGGCGGATAGAAGCGGCTGAAGTGCTGCCCCAGGATTTCGTCCGCGCGGTAGCCCTTGATGCGCTCGGCGCCCGGGTTCCAGCTCGCTACGTACCCATCCAGGTCGAGCGTCAGGATGGCATGGTCAGTGACGCTCTCAATCAACAGCCGGAGCTGGTCCGCGGTGTCCTGCTTGGATTCGCCTTGCCCGGAGTATGCGACGCGCCTGGCACGTCCGGGGCAGCCGTTGGTGTCTTCCATGAGCCTCCTGATCTGACTTGCTGGTATGAGAACACGCCCCCTTCCGTCACGGGGAATCGCGCGATGTGGCCATCGGCCATTGGACACTCCGGCCGGCGTACGGGCTGGCGGCCAGCCGGTGCCAGTCCCGGACGCGGTGTGCCGGAGCCCCCCTCCAACCCGTCGAGGAAGGGGTCGTCACGAAGGTCGACTCGGACCCATGCGGGGGATAACATGCCGCGCCGAATGTCCATGCAGGGTGGCGCCGGTGACGATCCCGATCGGGGGCGGCGCATCGGGAAATACGAAATCCTCACGCGCCTCTCGATAGGGGGGATGGCGGAGCTGTTCCTGGCCTACACCTCGGGGCCTGGGGGATTTCGCAAGTTCGTCGCGGTGAAGCAGATTCTCCCGGACATCAAGAAGGACGAGCAATTCGTCCAGATGTTCCTGGACGAGGCGCGCATCACCGCGGCCTTCTCGCACGCGAACATCGGTCAGGTGTTCGACCTGGGCGAGGAGGGCGGCGAGCTGTACCTTGCCATGGAGTTCCTGCCCGGGCAGAACCTGGAGCAGGTGGTGAAGGCCTCCACGCGCCAGGGCTACCCGTTGCCGCTCGGCTTCGTCGGGCGGGTGATTCGCGATACCTGCCTGGGCCTGCACTACGCGCACCACTTCACGGACCCGTCGGGCCGGCCCGCGGTGGTGGTGCACCGCGACGTGTCTCCGAAGAACGTGATGCTCACCTACGACGGCGTCGTGAAGGTGATCGACTTCGGCATCGCCAAGGCGCGCGGACGGTTGGGCCGCACGCAGGTGGGGACGGTGAAGGGGACCAGTGGCTACATGTCCCCGGAGCAGGTGCGAGGCGTGGCCACCCTGGATGGCCGCAGTGACTTGTTCTCCGTGGGCGTCATGCTGCACGAACTGCTGAGTGGCCAGCGGTTGTTCAGCGGGCCGCACGAAGCGGCGGTGATGATGCAGATCGTGGAGGCCGACGTGCCTCCGCTGCGCGGCATCAACCCGGACGTCCCCGAAGCCTTGGAAGCCGTGGTGACGCGAGCGCTGTCCCGGGACGTGTCCCAGCGCTTCACCAACTGCCGGGAGATGGCGCGCGCCATTGAGGCGGCGCTCGGCTCGGAGCTCTTCGACGAGGACGGCATGACCGCCGTCATGGGCGACCTCTTCGCCGACAAGCGCCAGAAGACGCGCACGTTGTTGGAGCTGGCCAGCCGCGCGGAGGATGCCCGCGTCAGCGAGGCGGCGGGTGCCCTCCAGCAGGAGGACAGCGCCGACTCCGCCCCCACGTCGCAGGTGTCGGCCCCGCGCGTCCGGCCTGGTTCGCCCTCGGCTCGGCCCTCGAGCGCGCCCAAGCCCGTGCCCCAGCGCCGTCCGGCGGAGGGCGGCGTGGCTTTGCGTGGCCCCTCAGTCGCCGGCAACGGGAGCGCACCCAAGCCTGCCCCCCAGCGCCGGACCAGTGATGCGGCCCCTCTATCTTCGCGCACGCCGCGCGGAGGTCAGGACAGCGCGCCGGCCGCGCGTACACCTCGGCCGCGGCCCACTGCCCGGCAGGAGGCCCCGGCCGAGTCCGAATCCTTCGACGAGCCGAGCGATCTCCAGACGCAGCGCTTCCGTTCCCGGCCCCAGCGGCCCGGCGCGGACGGTGAGCGGGCCTCCGGACGGTCGGCGCGCCCCGAGACGTCCCGGGCCTCGGACACGCCGGTGGAGACGCCCGCCGCCCGTCCGCCGTCGCGCTGGGCCAGTCGGCTCTTCCTGCTCTTCCTGCTGGGAGGCCTCGGTTGGGCTGCGACGCTGCCCGCCGTGCGCGCGCAGCTCCTGCCGGGCCTCGAAGCCGCCAAGGCGTGGGTGAGCGCGGAGCTGAATCCGCCGCCGGCGGAGGACCCCGCGAACCAGCCCTGGCCACCGCGGCAGGCGGGCCCGCCGCCGGGCTTCCGTCGGGCCGAGCAGGAATCGGCACCTTCCGAGCCTTCCCAGGCTGTCGCCCAGGCCGAGCAGGCCGCTGGTGGCGAGGAGGCGGTGGAAGGCGCGCCTGAAGCCAAGGCTCCGACGAAGGCCCCGCCCGGGCGGAAAGCGAAGGAAGGCGCCTCTTCGCCGGCGCGGTGGGCGGCCACCCCCAAGGCAGAGGCCGAACCTGTCAGTGCCAAGGCCGCGCCGCCCGCGCAGGCCAACCCACCTCCGCGTGAGCCGGCGCCTCGCGTGGCGGAGGCCCATCCAGCGGCCGAGCCCGTCACCACGGTGACGCAGGATCCCGAGGGAATGGCGGAGGTGTTGGACACCAGCACGGCGAAGGGGGCCGCGAAGGCGGGCCTGGGGTGGATGACCCTCTACACGGTGCCGCGGGCGGCCGTGTTCGACGGCGCCACGGAGCTGGGCACCACGCCGCTGAAGAAATTCCCGCTGCCCGTGGGGGTCTACCGCCTGCGCGTGGTGGACCCGACGGGGGTGGAGTCGGTGAGCCGGCTCCTGTCGGCTCCCATCAAGCCGGGCGAGGAGACGAAGATTCAAATCCGGCTGGCGGATCTCCCACCGTACAAGGAGTGAGCGCCGTCCTTGACGCTCCGGACCCCCGTCACTAGGGTCCGCGCGCTATGTATTTTCAGGACCTTATCTTCACGCTCCAGAAGCACTGGGCCGACCAGGGGTGCATCAACACGCAGCCCTACGATGTCGAGGTCGGCGCGGGCACGATGGCCCCGTACACCTTCCTGCGTGCCCTGGGCCCGGAACCCTGGAACGTGGCGTATGTGCAGCCCTCGCGGCGTCCCGCGGACGGCCGGTTCGGAGAGAATCCCAACCGCCTGTTCCAGCACCACCAGTTCCAGGTCATCCTCAAGCCGGCGCCGAAGAACGTCCAGGAGCTGTACCTGGAGTCGCTGCGGAAGATTGGCATCGACCCGTTGGAGCACGACATCCGGTTCGTCGAGGACGACTGGGAGTCGCCCACGCTCGGCGCCTGGGGCCTGGGCTGGGAAGTGTGGTGTGACGGAATGGAGGTGACGCAGTTCACCTACTTCCAGCAGTGCGGTGGCTTCGACTGCAAGCCCGTCTCCGCGGAGCTCACCTACGGGTTGGAGCGCATCTGCATGTACCTGCAGAACGTGGAGAACGTCTTCGACATCGAATGGGTCAAGGGCGTGAAGTACCGCGAGGTGTTCCACCCCAACGAGGTGGAGATGAGTAAGTACGCGCTCCAGGAGTCGGACGCGCAGATGCTCTTCGCGCTCTTCGACGCGTACGAGAAGGAGTGCAAGCGCCTCATCGAGCGCCAGTTGCCGCTGCCCGCGTACGACTTCGCGCTGAAGTGCTCGCACGCGTTCAACCTGCTGGACGCGCGCGGCGCCATCTCCGTCACGGAGCGCGCCAACTTCATCAAGCGCGTGCGCGACAACGCCAGGCTGTGCGCGGAGGGCTACCTCCAGATGCGTGAGCGGCTGGGCTACCCGCTGCTCAAGTCGCCGTGGACGGTGGGTGAGCAGCTCCCGGTGCTGGAGGGCAAGCCGGCCAGCGACTACTGGAAGACGGTCGTCCTCAACAAGCCCGTGGAGAAGAAGCAGAAGGCGGAGGTGGCCCATGGCGCGTGACCTGCTCCTGGAAGTGGGCGCGGAAGAGATTCCGGCGTCGTTCATCGGCCCCGCGCTGGACGACCTGAAGCGCATCATCACCGAGCGCATGGCGGACGCCCGCCTGAAGCACGGCGAGGTGCGGACCTTCGGCACGCCGAGGCGGCTCGCGGTGTGGGTGAGGGACGTGGCGGACGCGGGCGAGGACATCACCAAGGAGGTCCTGGGCCCCAGCGCCAAGGCGGCCTTCGACGCGCAGGGCAAGCCCACCAAGGCGGCGGAGAAGTTCGCCGAGAGCCTCAAGCTCACGGTGGACCAGCTGGGCCGCGCCACCACCGCCAAGGGCGAGTACCTCTCCGCGCGTGTGGAGGAGAAGGGCCGCCCGGCGGCGGACATCCTGAAGGACACGCTGCACGCGGCGGTGCACGGCATCAACTTCCGCAAGTCCATGCGCTGGGGTGACGTGGACACGTCCTTCGCGCGCCCGGTGCAGTGGCTGGTGGCGCTGCTGGGAAGCGACGTGCTGCCCGTGGTGTTCGGTGACGTGACGAGCGGCCGGACCACGCGGGGGCACCGCTTCCTGTCGCCCGACGCCATCGAGCTGAAGGCTCCGGCGGACTATGAGGCTGCGCTGGAGAAGGCGCACGTGGTGGCGGACATCACGAAGCGCCGCGCGCAGCTGGTGGAGAAGGTGAAGGCGGCTGCGAGCAAGGCCGGCGCCCAGCTGCTGGAGGACGAGTCGCTGGTGGACCAGGTGACGAACCTGGTCGAGCTGCCCAGCCCGGTGGTGGGCACCTTCGAGGAGCGCCACCTGGACCTGCCTCCGGAGGTGCTGGTGCAGGAGATGAAGAGCCACCAGCGCTACTTCTCGCTGGTGGACAGCGCGGGCAAGCTGCAGCCGAAGTTCATCGCCGTGTCCAACACGCCGGTGCGCGACGAGCAGCTCAGCCTGCGCGGCTACCAGCGCGTGCTGCGCGCGCGACTGGCGGACGGCCGCTTCTTCTTCGACGAGGACCGGAAGACGCCGCTCATCGACCGCGTGGAGAAGCTGGGCCGCGTGGTGTGGCAGGGGCAGCTGGGGAGCTACCTGGAGAAGGTGGAGCGCTTCCGCACGCTGGCGGTGTGGCTGGGCCAGCAGACGGGGCGGGCAGGGGAGGCGGCCACCATCGAGCGCGCCGCCACCCTGGCCAAGGCGGACCTCGTCACCGGCATGGTGGGCGAGTTCCCGGAACTCCAGGGCGTCATGGGCCGCGAGTACGCCCGCGCGGGTGGTGAGACGGACGCCGTGGCCCTGGCCATCGCGGAGCACTACCTGCCGCGTGGCGCCGAGGACGCGCTGCCCACGCAGGACGCGGGCGCGCTCATCGGCATCGCGGACAGGCTGGACTCGCTGTGCGGCATCTTCGCCATCGGCAAGGCGCCCACGGGCGCGGCGGACCCGTTCGCCCTGCGCCGCGCGTGCATCGCCATCATCCGGCTGGTGCTGGGGCGGGGCTACCGCTTCAGCCTGTCGGCCGCGGTGGACGAGTCGCTCCGGTTGCTGGCTCCGAAGATTGCCAACGCCAAGCGCAAGGCCGGCGAGCCCGCGCCGCGTGAGCAGGTGCTGGAGTTCTTCCGCGGCCGCCTCAAGGCGCTGTGGGGTGAGCAGCACCGCACGGACGTCGTGGAGGCGGTGCTGTCCGCCGGCTTCGACGACCTGGTGGCCGCGCAGAAGCGCCTGGAGGCCCTGAGCCACATCGTGGGCCGGGCGGACTTCCAGCCCCTGGCCGTGGCCTTCAAGCGCGTGGTCAACATCGTGGAGAAGCAGGGCCGCGACGTGCAGGGGGGGGAGACCAACCCCCAGAAGCTGGTGGACGAGCCGGAGCGGAACCTCCACACCGCCTTCACTCAGGCCCGGAGCACGGTGTCGGGGTTGGTGCGCGCGGATGACTTCTCCGGTGCTCTCCGGGAAATCACGGGCCTGAAGCCCGCCGTGGACACCTTCTTCGACAAGGTGATGGTCATGGCCGAGGACAAGGCCCTGAGGGAAAACCGCATCCGCCTACTCGTGGAGATTGGCGCCCTGTTCAACCAGGTGGCCGACTTCTCGAAGATCCAGGCTGAAACGGCCGCCGCGGCCTGATGCGTGGCCTGCCTGCCCTCCGGGGGATGAAGCACCCCGGGGGGCACGGCTGCGTCGGGCGCAAGGCGCATGGGAATGGCGCGCCGCGTTTCCGGTTGCCCGGGGGGAGACCCCTTCCTACACTCCGCCCCCCTCTGATGCGCGCCTACCTTCTTACCTCCGCGCTGCTCCTCGTGTCCTGCAACGTCGGCACCGAGAGCAAGCCCCCTCCGTCCACCCGGCTCGTGTACCCGAGCGGTCTTGCCTTCTGGCGCCCCGAAGCGGGTCCGTCCACCAACGGATACCTCTACGTGGCGAGCGCCAACTTCGACAAGTGCTACGACTCGGGTTCAGTCGTCGCGCTGGATTTGGACGCCGTGGGGGTGCGGCCCTTCGGCACGGACTTCGACCCGGGGGAGTCGCTGCCCAACGACGTCACGTCGCTTGGCATCGGCGCCCAGTCCTACGTGCAGATTCAAAGCTTCGCCGGGGAGATGGCCATGTGGAGCCCTCCGGGGCGGCCGCCGCGGCTGTTCGTCCCGTCGCGGGCGGAGGGCAGTCTGCTTCACGCCATCGACGTGGGCGATGACGGCCTTAGCCTGAGCTGCGTGCAGGGCGGCGCGCGCGACTGCCGCGTCAACGCGCTGTCGCTGCTGGATGTCCCAGGCGCCTCCAACGGATTGCCTTCGGCTCCGGGGCCGCTGGGTGTCAGCGTCGCCGGCAACGGCGAGGACGCTCGCGTCTGGGTGACGCACACGGAACTGGCCGGGCCGCCGACGACCTTCACCGAAGCGGACCTGGCGGGCTACGTGCTTCACCTCCCCGCGGCGAACCCCACGCGCGACGCGCTGAACACCAGCGAGTTCGTGACGCTGGGGACCAATGACCGGCTCTCCGGCGTCGCGCACGCGACGGCCATTGGCAGCCGGTATGTGTACGCCTCGGGGCGCAACTCTTCCTCCACGCAGTTGGGGGCGCTGCCGGCGCGCTTCATCCTGCGGCTGGTGGACCGGACCGTCGCGGGCCGCGTGCTGGAGACCGACCTGGAGCTGTCGTACTCGGTGCGTGAGGCGCGCGGCGTGGCGGTGGTCCCGTCGGCCACGCGCGTGCCCGACCCGGCATCGCCCGAGCTCACCGTCGTGGACGAACGCGTCTACCTGCTGGCGCGCGGTCCGGACACGTTGCTCATCCTGGACGTCCTGAACGCGGCGGGCACGGCGCCCGATGCGGGGACGACCCCCAGCGTGCGCATCGTGTCGGCGCTGCCGGTGCCCGCGGGCGCCAGCGAACTGGAAGTCATTCCTCGCGGCCCAGGCCGCGGCAACCTGGTGGCGGTGACGGGCAGCGGCGACGAAGCCGTGGCCATCTTCGACGAAGAAGTGGGGCAGCTCGTCGCCCAGGTGCAGGTGGGCGACAACGACCCGAACCAGCCCAGCCAGCCCTTTGGCCTGGCCGCGGATGTCCGCGGCAACAGCGCTCGCATCTTCACCAGCACCTTTGGTGACGGCCGCGTGGCCATCATCGACATTCCCGACCTCGACCGGCCGCAGAACGCCCGGTTGGTGGCGCGGCTCGGCGCCCGGCAGGGAAGAGACCCGCGCCAGGGCACCAGCCTGTGCCAGGAGACCTCACCGTGAAGCGCGGTACCCTTGCTCTGCTCCTCGCGAGCGCCGGCCTGACCGGCAGTTGCTCCTCGACCGACGTGACGACGGGCTTCGCTGGCCTGTCCGGCACCTTCGACGTGACGCTGGCCAACAACTTCGTCTTCGTCACGTCGTCGGACCGGGACGAATTGCGCGTGCTCGACCTGGCGTCGAACCCCCGCACCTTCGTGCCCGCGCCCAACCCACTGGAGGCGCTGTCCATCCCCGTGCTGGACCGGCCGGACGCGCTCACGCGCGACGTGGCGTACAACGCGGAAGGTAACGACGTCCCGGGGCCGTACATCTACGCGCGCAGCTCGGGTTCGTCGGAGGTTTCGGTGGTGGCGTCGGCGCGCGACCAGCTCCGGCAGGTCGCCCGGCTCCAGGCGGCGAGCATCGTCACTGCCTTCGCGGCGCGCTCGCCCGCCGAGGGCAGTGGCGGACCCAGCACGCTGTACTACGCCATCCAGGATCCCGACGGCATCTTCAGCGCGGACACCGGCGGTGCCCGGGTGATGCGGCAGGAACTCCCGGGGCCAGACGCAATGCAGGCCGCGGAGCCCGCGCCGATTCCCGAACCGGTGACGGTGTTCTGTCTCCAGCCCGGTGAGTCCATCCTGGCCATGACGATGCTGGCCGGCCAGGGCCAGTTCGCGGTGGCCACGCGGCAGGCGTCGGGCCGGTCGGGCCGCACGCTGCTCGTCACCGATTCAGGGCCGATCGCGGACTGCCTTCAGCCTTCCGCGCCCACCCATGATTTGTCCGAGGGCTTCGGCAACGTGCCGGTGCGGCTCCTGGTGAGCCACCCCCGGATCGTCATCCCCAACGTCGAGGCCATCAACGCGGGCCGCTACATCTTCGGCGTCCGTGACGAGGCCTCTTGCTCCGCCGCGCGCGAGTGTTCCGGAGTGCTCGCGGTGGACACCGAGTCATCCCCCCCCGGGCAGACGGCGCGGGACCTCAGCGGTGCGCCGATGCTGCCCATCTTCCCCGCGGGCGGCTTGCCGACGGGACTGGCCCTGGTTCCGGACGCGCCGCTTCGCATCGTGCTCGACGATGGCTCGACGCCCCCCCTCACGGTGCCGCTCCTGGGCGTCATGCCGTCCTCCAACGGCTACATCTCGTTGTTCTCCGCGAGCGACCTGCGCCAGTTCGACCTGTCGGGGGCGAGCGCACGCTCCTCGGTGGCGCTGCTGGACAGCAACGAGCAGCCGGTCGTCATCGAGACGGCGGACCTGGTGACGGTGACCCAGGACCAGACGCTCCAGTCGACGGTGCTCTATGAGGGCTCCGTTCCGAACGGCTTCTACCGGATCATCTACCAGGGCGCGTTGCCTGGGCTGAGCGGCCTGCCTCGGGACCTCTCCACCCCGCGGCTCTTCGAGGCCGAGGCCAGTGCGGCCGCTTCGGCGCGGGCCGGGGACATCATCGTCCTGGAGGGCCCGGATGTCCTGTGCGCCGTCGACCTGCCCATCGCGTCGGTGGAGCCCGTTGCGGGGACCACCCGGGTGCGCTTCGCCATCGCGGACTCGCAGGAGATTCCGACGGACTGTGCCAGCCTGACGCGTTTCACTGTTCGTGCGGGTGGAGACCAGCCCTTCGTCCTCTTCAACGAGGCGGGCACCTTCCTGTCCCGCGATGTGACGGGGGGTTCGAGCTACAGCATCCCCACGGAGTACTTCTTCCACGCCGACACCTTCTACTTCGACGACGACTCCAACCCTCAAACGCCGCCAGTGCCGAACCTGTCCAAGTTCCCCCAGCCGCCGCCGCCGCTGCGCATCCGGGTGGCGGCCGTGGGCCGCGAGGTGCGTCGGGGAGACCGCTACGCGGTGACAGTGATTTCCGGCATCCGCAACTACATCTTCACCCCGGACTCCACGGCGGGGACGGGGCTGGCCTTCTACACGCTGCCAGGGCCTGTGGTGGCCGCCCAGGACCGCAGCGCGAAGATGGCCTACATCGCCTACCCCTCGGCGGATGGCATCCTCCAGGTCGGCTTCGAGGGGCTCACCGACAACCGGGCACAGTCATTGGCACTGGTTCCCTTCGAGTAACTGGGCGGGAGTGGAGGCCTCTGCTATCGTCCGGGGCTTCCTGGTTCACGCGAGTCAAGACCGATGATCGATCAGAACTCCCGTCCTGCCCGCAAGGTTGGCATCGCCGACCACCTGTGGGAGGCGTTCGAAGACATGGCCCAGCAGATGGGCTCGGATCGCGATGCCCTGATCAACCAGGCGCTCTTCATGTTCGCGCGCCTGAACGGCTTCCTCGAGGTGAAGTCCCGCTCCGAGGCCGCCGTGGCACCCGTGGCCGCAGCCGCCGCTGCGCCGGTGAAGCCCGTTCAGGCCGCCGCCGCCGCGCCGCCGCGTCCGTCCGCGCCTCCGGTGCTGGCGCCCGCGCCCCGTCCGGAGCCCACGCCCGCGCCCGCGCGTCCTCCCGTGCGCGCCACGCCGGAAGAGCGGGCCTCCGCCAATGGCCTGGACAATGACCCGGTGCGCCGCGAGGTGGCCGAGCGCGTCCTGGAGACCGCCGCGGAGCTGGAGCGCCTCATCAAGGGCAAGAACAGCGAGCCGCCCCCGCCCGCCGACGACATGGTGGAGGAGGACGAGGAGCCGCTGCCCGAGGCCGAGGATCCGGGCCTCATGGACGAGGAGCCGCCCCCCGATGATGTCGAGGAAGAGCCCGCCGACGACCTCGCCGAGGAGGAGGAGGAGTCCGGCGCGCTGTACCTGGTGACCGAGTCCGGTGATCAGGAGCAGATCGTCAAGGAGCGCTTCGTCATCGGCCGTGGCAAGCACTGCGACTTCGTCATCAACTCCGGCAAGGTCTCCCGTGAGCACGCTGTCATCGTCCACGAGGGCGACGACTGGATCATCGAAGACCTGGGCTCGTCCAACGGCACCTGGTTCAACAAGCAGCGCATCAAGCGCCGCAAGATTGAAGACGGGGACGAGTATTTCATCTGCAGCGAGAAAATCCGTCTCTTGGTCCGATAATGAGGTGACCCAGGCCCCGTCCCGCGGGGCTTCTGGTTGTTCGCCAATTGACGGGCTCCAGGCGTCCCTGGTTTGATACCGGACGCCTGCCACGAAGAGGACAGGCGCTGATGACGCCTGTTCAAATCGCGTTGTGGACGGTTCTTGGAGTGGCCCTCGTGATCTCCGTGGTGACGGATGTGCTTCGCCGCGAGATCCTCGACGCGGTCACCTACCCGCTGATGGTGGTGGGCCTGGGCGTGCGCCTGGCCACCGAAGGGGTGGGGGACCTGGAGCATGGGCTCATCAGTGGTGTGGTATCGGGGGTAGGGCTCGCGTTGATGCTGCTGCCAGCGGCGCTTCGCGGGCGGATGGGGTGGGGCGACGTGAAGTTGATGGGCGGGGTCGGAGCCGTGCTGGGCTTCCCGGCGGTGCTCGCGGCTGCGGCCTTCATCTCACTGGTGGGCGCGCTTCAAGCGGTGGTGACACTGCTCTGGCAAGGCGCGGTTTGGGACACGCTGGCGGCAGTGGTGCGCCGGTGGGCGGTGCGGGTGCGTTTGGCCAGCGCGGACGCGCAGCCGGCGCCCCAGCGCCACATTCCCTATGGAGTGGCCATCGCGCTCGGCACCGTCTGGGCGCTGTGGTGGCAGCACGGAACGTTGGGTTAGCTCGGACTTCTGGAAGAGGGGACACGGACGATGTTCACACGCATCACGCATGCCGCGGCGCTAGGCGCCCTCATCGCACTGGTGGCGGGCGGCAGCGCCCTGGCGCAGGATGGCACCACCGTCAGCCTCGGCGTGGGTTCCCAGAAGGTGATCACCATCCCTGGCCTCAGCCGCGTGGCGCTCGGTGATCCGAGCGTCGCCGAGGTGAAGACGCTCGGCTCTGGCCAGCTGCTCATCACCGGTCAGGCTGAAGGCAAGACGACGCTGCTCGTCTGGAAGTCCTCGGGCCAGCGCGTCAGCTACCTGGTGGCGGTGCGCAAGCAGGACCCCAACGAGGTCATCTCCGAAATCAAGCGCCTGCTGGGTGAGATTGAAGGTGTCTCCGTCCGCATGGTGGGTGATCGCATCTACCTGGACGGTCAGGCCTACACCACGCAGGACGCCGACCGCATCGAGCAGGTGGTGGGCCTCTACCCGAACGTGAAGTCGTTCGTGAAGATTGCCCCCAACGCCAAGAAGCTGGTGGCCCAGAACCTCAACGCGGCCTTCCAGAAGGCGGGCCTGAAGAACGTCCAGGCCAACGTGGTGGGCGCCACCATCTTCCTGGAGGGCTCCGTGGAGAGCCAGCAGGACCTCCAGAAGGCGGAGCTCATCACCAAGGCCATCGGTGAGAAGGTGGAGAACCTCCTCGTCGTCGGCATCAAGCGGATGATCCTCTCCGAGGTCCAGTTCGTCGAAATCCGCCGCAACAGCCGCGACCGCTACGGCATCCGCTACCCGACGGACATCACCGGTACCGCGACGGCCATCGCCAGCATCTCCCAGGAGCTCTTCCCGGGCACCTTCGGCTCGGGCGTGTCCACGCTCACCCTCAACGCGGGCGCGGACTTCTCCTTCGGCTTCCAGGGCAACGACGGTTACGGCCGCCTGCTCGCGCAGCCCAAGCTGGTGTGCGCCAGCGGTGAGAAGGCGGAGTTCCTCGCCGGTGGTGAGGTTCCCATCCCGCTCATCACGAACAACCAGTTCACGGTGGAGTTCAAGAAGTACGGCGTCATCCTGAACCTGCGCCCCACCGCGGACCGCAACGGCAACATCCAGACGGAGATCGAGGCGGAGGCCTCCGAAATCGACACCTCCGTGGCGGTGTCCTTCGGTGGTTCGTCCTCCATCCCTGGCTTCCGGACCCGCAAGGTGAAGACGAACGTCACCGTGCGCCACGGTGAGACCATCGTCCTGTCCGGCGTGTTCAGCCACGACGAGCAGAAGTCCGTGTCGAAGCTCCCCGGCCTGGGTCACATTCCGATTATCGGTGAGCTCTTCAAGAGCCGCGGTTTCGACTCGACCAAGCGCGAGCTGGTCATCTTCGTCACCCCGCGCATCGTCAACCCGGACTCCGACAAGGTCCGCACCATCATCGAGGACGTGAAGAGCCGCTACAAGCAGGCCCGGTCCGAGGTGAACTTCAACATCTTCGACTGAGGCGGGCGCCCCGGGCGCCGCCTGAGACGGGCCTTTGGGGTCCACGGCACGGGCCGGCTTCTTCCCTTTCGGGGGCGGTTGCCGGCCCGTCGCCTTGCGGGCAAGCATGCAACCCGGTTCTCACGCTTTGAGGACGAAGGGGGGCTTGCTAGCATCCGTCCCCATGTTTCTCATCACCCTCGCGGAAAAGGGCGGCGGGACCGAGCAGCGCGAGTATCACAAGAATGAAGTCACCATCGGCCGTCTGCCGGGCAATGACATCATCCTCGCGAAGGGCAACGTCTCCAAGTACCACTCGCGAATCGTTGCCAAGGACGGGAAGTTCATCATCGTGGACATGAAGTCCACGAATGGCACGTTCGTGAACGGCAAGAAGATTGCCGCGCCCCAGGTTCTCAAGCCGACCGACCAGGTCTACATCGGCGACTACATTCTCAACGTCGAGGCGCTCGAGGACGAGGGCCCGGTGATGACCCGCGCGGGTCAGCCCGAAGAGGAGTACGACGACGAGCAGGGCGAGGCGCCCTACGAGGACGAGGAAGGGGCTTACGAAGAAGACGAGCCCTACGAGGAGGAGGAAGAAGAAGAAGCGCCGCCTCCCGCGCCCGCACCCAAGGGCATGCCGGCGTCGCTGGCGTCCGCCCTGGCGAAGAACAAGCGCAAGGTGGATCCGCGTCAGGAGCGCTACACCCGGCTCCAGAAGGAAATCCATGACCGGCTCATCGAGTACCTCGATCTGCGCCGCATGGACATGGACCGGCTCGGCGACGATGAGCTGTGGCGCCGCACCGAGAAGGCCATCCGCGACATCATCGACCAGATGGAAGCGGACGGAGAGCTTCCGGAGGACGTGGACCGCGAGGAACTGCTCACTGACGTCATCAACGAGGCGCTGGGGCTCGGGCCCCTCGAGGCGTTCCTCGCGTCGGATGACATCAGCGAGATCATGGTGAACCACGCCAACCAGATCTACATCGAGCGCAAGGGCAAGCTGACCCTGTCGGAGAAGACGTTCTCCTCCAACCAGGCGGTGCTCGGCGTCATCGAGCGCATCGTGGCGCCCATCGGCCGCCGCATCGACGAGTCCAGCCCGCTGGTGGACGCGCGCCTCAAGGACGGCAGCCGCGTCAACGCCATCATCCCTCCGCTGGCGCTGAAGGGGCCCTGCATCACCATCCGCAAGTTCAAGAAGGACTCGCTGAAGATCGCGGACCTCATCAAGTACAAGACCGTCACGGCTCAGATGGCCGAGTTCCTGGAGATGTGCGTCAAGGCCCGGCGCAACATCGTCATCTCCGGCGGCACCGGTTCCGGGAAGACGACGACGCTGAACATCATCAGCTCCTTCATCCCGGAGGGTGAGCGCATCATCACCGTGGAGGACGCCGCCGAGCTGCAGCTGCCGCAGGACCACTGGGTGCAGTTGGAGAGCCGGCCGCCCAACCTGGAAGGCAAGGGCGCCATCACCATCCGCGAGCTGGTGAAGAACTGCCTGCGCATGCGGCCCGACCGCATCGTCGTGGGTGAGTGCCGTTCCGGTGAGACGCTGGACATGCTCCAGGCCATGAACACCGGCCACGACGGTTCGCTCACCACGCTCCATGCGAATACGCCGCGAGACGCCATCGCCCGCTTGGAGACGATGGTGCTCATGTCCGGCATGGACCTGCCGGTGAAGGCCATCCGTGAGCAGATCGCCAGCGCGGTGCACATGATCGTGCAGCAGACGCGCTTCTCCGACGGCACGCGGAAGATCTGCTACATCACCGAGGTGTCCGGCATGGAGGTCGACATCGTGACCCTCCAGGACATCTTCTATTTCAAACAGGATGGCTTCACGGAGGACCACAAGGTCCGTGGCCGCTACGTCGCCTCCGGCTTCGTGCCGAAGTTCTACGACGAGCTGCAGCGTAAGGGCATCCCCGTCAACATGAGCATCTTCCGCGAGGACTGACGCGCCCATGGCCACCCTGGTCGTCCGTCACCCTGACGGCACTGAGAACGAATTCGCCATCACGGGCGAGCTGAAGATTGGCCGCCAGCAGGGCAGTGACATCCTCATCACCGAAGGGGGCGTGTCGCGTACGCATGCGCGCGTCTTCGACGAAGGCGGCACCGTCTTCATCGAGGACGTGGGCAGCGCCAACGGCACGTTCGTCGACGGCCAGCGCATCATGGAACCCACGGCCCTGACGCCGCAGTCGGAGGTCCTCCTCGGGGACTACGTGCTGCGTCTCAAGGCGGCCGCGGCGCGGGGCTCTGGGGCCCGGCGCGCGGCGGCCAGGCCCGCGGCGGGGGGCGATGAGCCCATGCCGGTGGGCGGTGAGGGCGGCGGTGCACGCGCCACCCGGGCCATGCCCAGCATCAAGAAGGGTCCGGGCGCGGCGAAGAGCGAGCCCGGCGCGGCGCTGGCGAAGCGGCCCGCGCGGCCGGCACGTCCCGCCCCCGGTGGCGGCGCACGTCCGGCGCCGGCGGGTGGCCCGGTGCTTCGCGGCATGGTCGGTCCCTGGGCCGGCCAGACGTATCCGCTCAAGGGCAAGGTGCTCGTGGGGCGGCAGCCGCCCGCCGGCATCATGCTGGATGACGACTCGGTGAGCCGTCGCCACGCGGAGCTGGAAGCGACCAGCTCGGGCGTGACGGTGCGGGACCTGGGCAGCGCCAACGGGACGCTGCTCAACGGCGAGCCGTTGGACCAGACGCCGGTCCCGCTCGAGCCGGGGGATCAGCTCCAGTTCGGCGTGGTGGAGATGACCTTCGAGCCCGAACCGTCCGCGGCGCCCGTGCGCCGGGGCGCGGGGCGTGGGGCTGTGGACGAGGATCCCGCCGCCAAGCGCAAGAAGCTCATCATGGTGGCGGCCGGGCTGGTGGGCGTGCTGCTGATGGTGGGCATGGTGTCCTCCATCCTGAACCCCACGTCGGTGGACGTTCAGGGGCCGGGAGCGGCCGCGCAGATGGATCCGACGCAGAAGATCCAGGAGTTGCTGAGCGAGTGCCGCTCGTACGCATCCAGCGAGTTGGGCGCCCCCAACTGGGAGAAGGCCCACGAGGTCTGCACCCAGGCGTTGGACCTGGACCCTATCCACCCGGAGGCGAACACGCTCATCCGGCGCATCAAGCTGGAGAAGGAGTCCTTCGAGTACTACTCGCAGGGCGAGCGGCTCCTGCAGCGCCTCAAGCCGGAAGAGGCCCTGGAGTCGTTCCGGAAGATCCAGAGGGAGAGCGAGTACTTCCGCCGCGCCCGCGCCAAGGCGCGCGAGGCCGCCGAGGCGGTGACGAAGCGCGCACAGGAGGACTGCAAGCTGTACCTGCGCGACTCGCAGTGGAGCGCCGCCGTGTCACGCTGCGAGGTGTTCATGGCGGTGTGGTGCCAGTCGAAGCCGCGCGAGGACCTGCAGCCGCCCCTGGGCTTCACGCTGAAGCTGGAGGGCCGCCTGCGCCGCGACGAGTGGCGGCCGAAGGATCCGATGTTCGTGAAGTTCCTCATCGCGCGGCAGAAGATGGACGCCAACGCGGCGCCCTGGGAGTGTCCGGTGGCGGAGGTGCTGGCCGGTGACGAGCGGGCCGTGGACCCGCGCACGTTCGTCATGGAGGCGGCGAAGAAGCGCTTCCCCAACAAGCTGATGCAGGCCGCGCTCCTGGACTACTGGGGTGGCCGTGGCAGCGAGGCGTTGGCCACCATGCAGAAGCTGCGCGCCAACTACGAGGCCGCGCAGTACCACGCCCAGGCGGACGAGCTGATGAAGATCATGTCCACCGTGGATCAGCTCTTCAAGGTGGGCCAGAGCTACCTGGCCGCCGAGGATCCGGAGAAGGCCGCGGAGCCCTTCCGCGAGGCGCTGGCCACGGACAAGGCGGTGATGTTGGAACTGGCGGAGTCCAAGCCGTCCTTCTACCGGCGCAACATCCTCCAGGACATCGCGGAGAAGTCGTACCAGCGCGGCAAGCACTGGGCCGACCGAGAGGACCGCCGCCGCGCCTGCCGCGTGTGGAAGCTGGGCTTCAGCTTCTACGCGGGCAATCCGAACCTGAACAAGGCGGCGGCCTTCTGCTCCTCCCGGGCCCTGGAGGCCTTCCGCGCGGCGTCGAGCTGCGGCGACATGGCGGTGGCGCTGGACTACGCCGTCAAGGGCGATGGTGTGGAGGAGATGGTCGTCGCGAAGCAGGGGGAGCTGGGCTGCAAGTAGCACGCGTCGTGGACAGGGCCGGGCGGGCGCGCTAGGCACGGGGGCATGGTCGACACCAGCCCTTCGCGCTCAGCGCCCACCCTGGTCCTCATCGACGCGTCCGGCTTCATCTTCCGCGCCTACCACGCCATCCCTCCGCTCACGACGAGCAAGGGTGTGCAGACCAACGCCGTGCTGGGCTTCACGCGCATGGTGCTCAAGGCCCTGCGTGAGCTGAAGCCCACCCACGTGGCGCTCGCCTTCGACAAGGAGAGCCGCACCGAGCGCCAGAAGATTGATCCAACGTACAAGGCGAACCGCGAGGGGCCCCCGGAGGACCTGGTTCCCCAGTTCGCCCTCATCCGCCGCGTGGTGGAAGCCATCAACGTGCCCGTGCTGGAGGTGGCCGGCTGGGAAGCCGACGACGTCATCGGCACGCTGGCCGTGAAGGCGAAGCAGGAGGGCTTCTGCGTCCAGGTCGTCACCGGCGACAAGGACTTCGTGCAGATTGTCGACGACGACGTGCGCCTGTACGACCCGATGAAGGACGTGCACACGCTGCCCGCGGACGTGAAGGCGCGCCTGGGCATCGAGCCAGGGCAGATGCGGGACTATCTGGCCCTCATTGGCGACGCGGTGGACAACGTCCCCAAGGTGCCGGGCATCGGCCCGAAGACGGCCACCGAGCTCATCCAGCAGTTCGGTGACGTGGAGACGCTGCTCTCGCGCCTGGATGAGGTGAAGAAGCCGAAGATCCGGGAGAACATCGCCTCGCACCGCGAGAGCCTCCTGCGCGCCAAGGTGCTCGTCACCTTCAAGACGGACCTGTCGCTGGACGTGCGCATGGCGGACCTGGCCCGCCGGCCGGTGGACGCGCAGCGCTCGCGCGAGCTGTTCACCGAGCTGGAGTTCTTCGCCCTCCTCAAGGAACTGCCCCAGCAGGACGGTGTCGCCGGGGCGCCCGAGGAGGTGAAGGAGAAGCCCGCGCCGCTGGCGGTGACGCCGCGGCTGGTGGGCGCGGACGCGGAACTCGCCCAGCTGGCTGGCGCCGTGCGCGAGGCGGGCGCCGTCACCCTGATTCCCGCCTACGAGGGCTCGCCTTTCGGCGCGAAGCTGGTGGGCCTGGGCGCGGCGCTGCCGGACGGGCAGACGGCGTATGTGCCGCTGCGGCACGCGCAGCTCGGCGTCACCCAGGTGCGGCCGGAGGCCTTCACCGCGGCCTTCCGCGAGGTGCTGGAGGACGCGGCGGTGAAGAAGGGCGGGCATGACCTCAAGGCGCTCAGCCTGGTGCTGGCCAACGACGGCATCACCCTGCACGGCGCGCACGACGACGTGGAGCTGCTCAGCTACCTGCTCAACCCGTCCCGCCGCGAGCACGCGCTGGTGGACCTGTCGCGCGAGCGGCTGAACACGGAGCTTCCACCCCTGCCGCCCGCCGCGGAGGGCAAGCGCGGCAAGAAGGACCGCGCGCTGGCGGACCACACGGTGGAGGAGGTGGCCACCGGCTTCGCCATCCGCGCCGAGGCCGCGCGCCGGCTGGCGCCCGAGCTGTGGAAGGAGCTGGAGGCGGCGAAGCTGGCGGCGCTGGCTCGCGACATGGAGCTGCCGTTGTTGCCGCTGCTGGCGCAGATGGAGCGCCGGGGCGTGCTGCTGGACACCGCCGAGCTGTCGCGCACCTCGGTGAAGGTGGACGCCGCCGTCGAGGCGCAGGTGAAGGAGGTCTACCGGCACGCGGGCCGCGAGTTCAACATCGGCTCCAATCCGCAGCTGGTGGAGGTGCTCTTCACGGAGCTGAAGCTGCCCATCATCAAGCGGGGCAAGACGGGCCCGTCCGCGGACCAGGAGGTGCTGGAGAAGCTGTCCGAGGAGCACCCGCTGCCGGGCGCCATCATCGAGTACCGCAGCCTGTCCAAGCTGAAGAGCACCTACCTGGACACGTTGCCCACGCTGGTGGCCGCCGACGGGCGCATTCACACCACCTACCACCAGGCGGCCACCGCCACCGGGCGCCTGTCCTCCACCGACCCGAACCTCCAGAACATCCCCGTCCGCACCGACCTGGGCCGGGAGATTCGCCGCGCCTTCGTGGCCGCGGAAGGGCACCAGCTGGTGAGCGCGGACTACAGCCAGGTGGAGCTGCGGCTGCTGGCGCACATCGCGGATGACCCCGTGCTCATCGAGGCCTTCCTCCATGACGAGGACATCCACACCCGCACCGCGGCCGAGGTGTTCGGCGTGGCCAAGGAGCAGGTGGATCGCGAGCAGCGCCGTGTCGCGAAGATGGTGAACTTCGGCATCGCCTACGGCCTGTCACCGCACGGCCTGGCGGCGCGGCTGGGCATTGCCCAGGACGTGGCCCGCGACATCATCGCGCGGTACTTCACGCGCTACGCCGGCATCCGGCGCTACCTGGAGGAGACAGTCGATAGGGCGCGCAAGACGGGCTACGTGGAGACGCTCTACGGCCGCCGCCGCTACATGGCGGACCTGAACTCGAAGAACCGCGGCGTGGCCCAGGCCGCCGAGCGCGCCGCCATCAACATGCCCATCCAGGGCACCGCCGCGGACCTCATCAAGAAGGCCATGCTGGCGGTGGACGAGGCGTTGACGGCCCAGAAGCTGCGCACGCGGATGCTGTTGCAGGTCCACGACGAACTCCTCTTCGAGGCGCCCGACGCGGAAGTGGAGCAGGTGAAGGCGCTGGCGGTGAAGGCCATGTCCTCGGTGGCCGACCTGAAGGTGCCGCTCAAGGTGGACGTGGGCGCGGGGCGCAGCTGGGCGGACGCGCACTGACGCGCGGGCAGGGCGGCGCGGCGCGAGGCGAAAAAACACGGGAGGAGCGCCCACCCCCGTAGGCGCCCCTCCCGCATGCTCCACCCGCGGCCCCCACAGCCGCTGCTGCACTCACTGCGACAAATGCGCCGACCCGTCCGACCGGCGAGTCGCGTGGACCCCCATCCACGCGTCTTGCCAGCGGCTCGCGGTGCGCGCTCACCACTCCCCAGCGGGAGCGCGCCTTCCCACAAAGCGCGCCATGGGCCCCCACCCAGGCACACTCCCTCCCGCCGGTCTCGGACGCGCCCGTTTCCGGGCACGTCAAGTCGAACGGGCCGGCCAACCCCTGCACGCCCTCAGTGCATTGCCGTACGTCCATCTCCCGTGTCCGGGGACACGCGCCGCGTCCGGGAAGGACGCTCGAAGTATTCGACGACCAGCCCACCGAAAGGCACCCGCGGGCCATCCGCGCGCGGGTCCTTCATCCGTTGGAGGAGCGCCACCGCGGAGTCCACGGCTTCGTCCACGGCGCGGTTGATGCGCTCGCGCTCCCAATCCCCGCCACCGAGCACCTCGGAGGCATCCACCAGGCAGCGCCGCAGCGCCGCGAATTCGTCATAGAGCGAGCGGGCGCCCCGGTGCGCCGACAAGCGCAGCACCGCGCGCGTGCGGCTCCAGGGGCTGGACTCCTCGCCCGCCAGCGTCCGGCCCAACTCGCGGATGAAGGGCTCCACCAGGTTGTCCAACTGGGTGGGCGCGCCCTGCGACGCGTCCGAATCGGGCGCCGCCAGCACCATCCGTCGCCACAGCGCGGAGATTCGATCCGGCTGCTGACGGAAGAACCGCGCCAGCACGGCTGCCTTACGTCCACGCTCGCTCATGTCCAGTGCCTTCCGCATCGCGTACGGAAGCCAAAGCAATCCATCGGCCAACGCCCCAGGGATAGGTCTCCCCAGTGAAATCAGCCATTTGCCTTGAAGGGATGGGCAGGCAGAGGAGCAGCACGCCCGTAGAAACTACAGGCCCCGCCCTGTAGTCATGTCAGGACGGAAAGGGCGGCGTTCAGTGGAGGGTGGGCTTCGGCGGCCGGCCGCCGGGGCCGTCCTCGTCGTCCAGTTCACCCGGAAGGTCGCCAATGGCGCTGTCCGCGGGCGCCTCGCCGTCCTGGGCCTCCAGGTGGGCTTCCGTGCCCTGTGAGCCCGCGGGCCAGTCCGGCCAGGTGGAGTCCCCGGCACTCACGGCGGTGCCCTGCGCCTGGGCCTGTGCGGCCTGGGCGGCCAGCAGACGCAGCGCGGCGTCCTCCGCAGCATCCTGGGCGGCCATTTCCGCCAGCTTCGCGGCGCGCTGCTGGCGGCGGCGGGCATAGGCGGCCACGCAGAGGAAGGACGCGCCCAGCCAGACGAGCGCGGAGCTGGTGGTGAGTGGGAGCCAGCCGTAGCGCGCGGCCAGGCCTTCACGCCAGTCCGTCTCCTCCACCAACAGCGAGGTGCGGAAGGCCTTGCCGAAGGCCGTCTCGAAGGGCTCCCCGCGCGCCACGCCGTCCACGAGGGCGGCCATGGCCTGGGGGCCGAACTTCGCCGACAGGTGCGCGACGAAGGCGGCGCTCTGCGCGTAGGCGATTTCCACGTCCGACGGCACGTCCGGCCAGGCCCGGTCGAGGTGCTCGAAGTGGAACACGCGCTCCTGGGTGACGGCCCGGAAGAGGGCGGAGTAGTGCGTCAGGGAGTAGCGCTCCCCGGTGACGTACTGCGCGACGCCTTCCTGGAACCAGCGGGGCCACGACGGGGCCAGCTGTCCCAGGGCCACGTGCGCCAGCTCGTGCCGGAGTGTCTGCTGGCCCTCCGGCTCGTGGAGGCTGAGCGCGTCCAGCAGGATGATTTGATGGGCGGGGTAGGCCAGCGCCACGGCCCAGCCCGGGGGCTTGCCGCCGGGCAGCGCCAGGGCCTCGAACTCCGTGCGGCCCACGCCCAGGCGAATCTCGGTGACGCCCGGCCAGTCCTTGCCGAGGATGGTGCCGAACCGGTCGCGGACGCCTTCAATCTGCCGGGACAGCTCGTGCGCGGCGGCGGTGGCGGCGGCGGTGTGGAGGATGCGGAAGCGCTTCGTCGTCACGTCCCCGCTGACCTGGGGCGGACGCGTCAGGGGCACCAGCGCGGCGTCATTCACGACATCATGGGCGTGGGTGCCATGAGGGCCGCCCGGCTCCTGGGCCCAGGCCCCGGGAGCGGCGAGCAGCAGGAGCAGGACAAGCAGGTGGCGCATGTGCGGCGGCCTCACGTTCCCACTGACATAACAGCCTCGCCCCAGGTTGCAGCAACCTCACCGTGCGGCGCGGCGCGTCAGGAGTCGCCGTTGGCCTTCTTCTGGGACAGATACGCCACGTTGTCCTCGACGCGCGCGTAGTCGCGGTCCGCGAACGTGGGGCTCTTGAAGGTCTCCAGCAGCTTCTGGTGGGCATCCAACACGGAGCGAACCTGAGACTCGAACTGGGTGCGCTGGCGCTTCAGCTCGTTGATGTCCTCTACCACCTGCACCAGCCGCTGGTGGGCGCCGTGGACGATCTTCTCCGCCTGATGCTCGGCGTCCGCGATGATGATTTCCGCTTCCTTCTTCGCGGCGTCCTTCAGGTCCTCGCTGATGCGCTGGGCGGTGACCATGGTCTCCTGGAGGGTGCGCTCCCGTTCCTGGTGCTGCTCCACCTTGAACTGGGTGCGCTTCACTTCCTCCTTGAGCGCGATGTTCTCCTTCACCACCTCCTCGAATTCACCGGCGATGAGCTCGAGGTAGGCCTCCACCTCACGGCGAGAGAAGCCGCGCAGGGCCGTTTCGAACCGCTTCTGCCGGATGTCGAGCGGAGTGATTTTCATGACGCCGCAGTGTAGCGCAGGGGCGTCACATCTCCAGGAATCGGCCCTTGACCTGGGCGCCGTCACTGGCGGGTGGTGCCCGCATGGCTGCCCGGCGGGCGGGCGTCAGCGGCGCGTCGCGTCCCACTGAGACACGACGGTGCGCGCGGCGTTCTGCACCCCCGCGGTGAGCCGCGAGTCGACGGCGGCGTCCTGGACGGCCCGGCGCGCGGTGGGCGTGCGCTGGAAGACGAGCCCGTTGAGTGCCTGGATTTTCAGCGCGTCCGGCAGCCGGGGGTGGCGCACCACGTTGGCCAGAATCTCCTCCGCCCGGGGGTGCTGGAACAGCGTGACGGCCCTCAGCGCCGCCTGCTGGATGCGGGGATTGGGGTCCCACAGGAGCGTGGCCAGCGCGTCCAGGGCGCGGGCATCTCCCAGCAGCGCCAGGTCTTCGATGGCGATGGCCCGAATCTCCTCCGGCGCGGGCCGCACCGCCCCCAGAAGGCCCCGCAGGAGGGCTGCGTCGTCCGTCGCGGGCGCCGGGGCGGCCTCCACCGGGGGCGTGGGCGCCGGCCCCGAGGGGGCCGGGGCCTGGGCACGAGCGGCGGTGGCAAGGAGCAGGCCAGCGAGAAGCAGGGGACGCATGGAGGCCCTTCTAACCCGGGCCGAAGAGATTTTCTTGACGCGATCTCCCATCGTGGGACCTTCCCCGCGCTACAGGCGTGTTGCAAACGGGAGCAAGGTTCGATGAACGCGGCGGCAGCGAACTGGCAGACACTGGAAAACGTCGATGTGGAGTGCACCCACTGCGGCATCCGGATGACCCAGCAGCCGGGGACCCGGGTCCGCTACTTCCGGTGTTCCGGGTGCCACCGCTGGGTGTCCAGCGTGTACTCCGACGTCTTCCGGGCGGACGCGAAGGTGCGCACGCATCCCGTGAAGGACACCGGCGCCCAGGACGAGCAGTTCATCGAGGTCAAGGACCGGCTGGACCGGTGGCTGTCCGCGCTGGAAGAGCAGGACCCGTACCGGCTGCTGGGTGTGTCTCCGCTGGACTCGGCCGACACGGTCCGCGCGCGCTATCACGCCCTGGCCATGGAGCAGCACCCGGACCGCGGCGGCTCCGCTGAGAAGATGCGCGAGCTGAACGCGGCCTATGAGCGCATCCTCCGTCACCGCCAGCGCAAGCGTCAGGAGGCGCTGTCGGCCGGAACGTCCGTGGCCTCCGCGTCCGTCCTTCCCGCGCGCAGCAGGTAGGCCCAGAAGAGCGCCCCCAGGACCAGGCCCAGCCCCGCCTTCAGCCAGGTGGGGAACAAGTCCCCTGGGGAGACGTAGCCCTCCACCACGCCGATGAGGGCGAGGAAGGGCGCGCAGCCCAGCACCAGCTTCACCGCTTCCCGTCCGCGCACCGCCAGCGCCTGTCCCCGGGGCAGCTCCCCCGGGTCGATGAGCGCCTGGCCCACCATCAGTCCCGCCCCGCCGGCGATGACCAGGATGGACAGCTCCACCGGGCCGTGCGCGGCGATGAAGTCCAGCAATCCCCCCAGCATGCCCTCGCGGGCGCACAGCGCGCTGATGGCGCCGATATGCACCCCGTTGTTCACCAGCAGGAACAGCGTGCCCAGGCCGCCGGTGAGGCCCAGGGCGAAGGTGACAATGGTGACGGTGAGGTTGTTGGTCGCGATGCCGGACGCCACCGAGTTGGGCGGCGCCACCGACAGGATGTCATCCGTCCACATGCGGCCCTGAGCCACGTAGTGGCGCACGCCGGAGGGCACCAGCAGTTCGGCGCCCCGGGGCTCCCACAGCACCACCAGGGCGCCCAGCAGGATGCCCAGGATGAACAGCACGGCGCTGGCGCCCACGAAGCCACGCTCGCGGCGCAAGGTGGCGGGGAACTCGCGGCGGAAGAAGTCCCGCACCGCGGGCCAGCGCTCGCGCGGCGGCTGGTAGATGGACGCGTAGGCCTGGCCACACAACTGGTTGAGGAAGCGGTGGACGTCCGTGCCGGCGTAGAAGGTCTGCGCGTGCGCCAGGTCGGCGGACGCGCGGCGGTACAGCGTGTCCAGCGTGCGCAGCTCGCCCAGCTTCAGCGTGCCGGAGCGCTGCTTCGCCAGCAGGGCCTGGAGCGCATCCCAGTCCGTGCGGCGTTGGGCCACGTAGGCGGGCAGGGGCGTGGCCATGTCAGCGCGCTCCCTGGACGCGGGCGCGAAGGAAGGCCTCGGTGCTCTCCGCGGACGCCAGCACCGCCGCGCGTGCTTCCGCGTCGTCAGGCCCCACGCGCTCCACCAGCCGCGCGCCCAGCCGCTGCCGCACCTCCGGCGCCAGCCCCGGCGCGCGCGACAGGAAGGACAGCACCAACTCCACGTCCTCCGGAGACAGGGGCCGCGCGCCGGTGCCCTGTGGCAGTGGCACGGACGCGGCCGGAGCGGCGGTGTACTTGTCCAGGTCGATGCGCTCCTCGCGTACCAGCAGCGTGCCGGCCAGCAGGTCTCCCAGGCGCCGGTGCTGGCGGGTGAGCAGCATGCTGACGCAGGCCGCGGCGTACAGCATGGGCAGGAAGTCCACCGCGCGGCAGAGGTTGCGCACCGCGCTCTCGTAGACACCCACGGGCGAGCCGTCTGTCCGCACCACCCGGATGCCCAGCACGCGCTTGCCCACCGTCTGGCCGTGGAAGAAGACCTCGCTCACCGTCCAGTACAGCCACTGCGTGGCGAAGACGCCCACCACCAGCAGCGTCTGCCCCACGCCCGACAGCGCCTGGAAGACGCCGAGCACGTCCGACACCAGCAACGTGAAGGCGAAGTAGGCCACCAGCCAGAAGAAGAACAGCAGGCTCGCGTCCACCAACCACGCGAGGCAGCGGTAGCCGATGCCCGCGATGGGAAGCGTGAGCGCCACGCGCTCGGGCGTGGCCACGTCGAGATGGGGTGTCGGAGCGGAGTGCATGCGGGGTAGGCAGCATACACGTCTGCCTTCCTCCCACGCCTCCATGTCGCACCCCCTTTTCTGCTTGGACTTGCGGGATTTTCAGGGCCCAGACGCATGTGTCACGGTTGACAGTCCGCGCCGTGCGGGAGGGGGCTTTCATCAACTTGTGGACGCCCGGGCGTGTCCGGCTCCGGACAGCGATGACGAACCAACGGATGAAACCCCTGTAACGGGCTCTGATTCATGCACACTGGACACTCCCGTTAGGGCTGGTTCGCGTCTGCGCTTTCCCAGTGATAGGGTTTCTGCGTTGGACCATGAACCTGGGCCGAAGGAGGTGCGGCCCGCAGGGATGTCAGGAGTAGCTGAAAGTCAAAAACAGTCAGGAGTCGAGTCGTACATCGGTAGGTCGACTCCGGAGTGGCTCAGCGGACGCGCTCGTTCTTCCCTGTCATGCAACCCACTGGCCCAGGTGGTACCGGAGCCGGCTGTGGTCAGTTGTCTGTTCATGCAGTTTTCGCCATGACGGCTGGGGGGCCTTCGCATGGCAACCAATCAAGCAGCGATTCGTGTATCGATTCTCGAAGGACCGTGGGCGGCCTGGCAGGGCCTGGCCGACGGGCTCCGTGGTGAAGGCGTGCAGGTCTCCTCGGTGACGAGGGACGTGCGCCTGTTCCTCGACAGCCTGGGGACAGACCCGCCGCAGGTCGCGGTGATGGACGTGGAGGGTGACAGCGAGGCCGCCGTGGGCTGCTCCGTCACGGAAGGCATCAATCTCCTGCGGGAGGCGCGCAAGCGTCGGCTGGAGGTGCGGATGCTGCTGCTCTCCGCGGTGAGCACACCGGAAATCATCTCGCAGTGCTTCGACGAGGGGGCCTCCGGCTACCTGTTCCGCGCGGGCCTGGGCACGACGGCGGTGGCGTCCGCCATCAACTCCCTGGTCCGAGGCGAGCGACTGTTCCCGGTGCAGCTCCTGAGGAACGACTTCGAGCATCCACCGGTGACGTCACCCACCGCGAGCGTGCTGCTGGCGCTCACGCAACGCGAGCGCGAGGTGCTGGCGTATGTCGCGGGCGGCGCGGACAACCTGAAGATTGCCGCGCACCTGCAAATCGCCGAGCGCACCGTGAAGTCTCACGTCACGCAGCTCTACCGGAAGCTGGGCGCGGAGAACCGCACGCAGTTGGCGCTGAGGGCGTGCCACCTGGGCGTCCGGCCGCCGCCGGACCTCTAGGCGTCGCTGTCGTTCCGCTCATGCAGCACGCCCCCCGGACCTTGGCGCCGTTGCCAGGGGTCGCGAGGGGCGTGCGCACGGACGGTGCCGTGACTACGACTTCAGCTCTTCCATCTTCTTGCGGAGGCTCAGCGGACGCATGTCCGTCCAGACCTCCTTGATGTACTCCAGGCACTCGGCCTTGAGGCCCTGCTTGCCTGCATCCTTCCAGCCGAGCGCGTTCTCGCGGTCGGCCGGCCAGATGGAGTACTGCTCCTCGTGGTTCACCACGACCTTGTAGACGGTCGTGTCCTCTCGCTCATCCGCCATGGATATCTCTCCTGGAACGGGGCGTATTCTGGCCACAATCCAGGAAAAGGGGTCAAGACACGGAAGGCGTGGGTGCGGTCGGCGTCTGAAGCCCGCATATACTCGCCTGCCATGCAAAGTGTCTTCCGTGTCATCACCGCGCTCTTCCTCGCGCTGGGCGTCACCTGGGCGGCGCTGGCCCTGGCGCTGACGGGGGCGGGCCCCGAGGGCGCGCATGGGGGCCGAGCGCTGGGGGCCGTGCTGCTCGCGGCGGGCGCGGTGGTGGCCTGGCGGCGCCATTCCCAACGGGCCGCCCTGTCCGTCATCGGCGCCGGGTGTGTGGCCATCTGGGGGTGGACCCAGACGGTACGGCCCGCGACGCAGGCGGACTGGGCGCCGGACCTGACGCGCTCCGCCCGGGCGGTGGTGGAGGGCCCCCATGTGACGTTGCATGACGTGCGTGACTTCCGCTACCGCACCACGTCGGATTGGGATGCGTCGTGGTACTCGGCCACGTACGACACGCGTGAGCTCACGGGCGCGTGGTTCATCGTGGAGCCCTTCTCCGGCGTCTGGGGCGCGGCCCACACCATGGTGAGCTTCGGCTTCGCGGATGGGCGCTACCTCGTCTTCTCCGTGGAGGTCCGCCGCGAGAAGGGGGAGACGTTCTCCGCGCTGGGCGGCCTGTTCCGCCAGTTCGAGCTCACCTATGTCGTGGGGGACGAGCGGGACCTGGTGCAGCTGCGCTCCAACCACCGCAAGGACGACGTCTACCTCTACCCGGTGGATGCGTCGAAGGAGCGCATCACCCGCTTCTTCCTCGACATGGTGGCGCGGATGAACGCGCTGCACGAGAAGCCGGAGTTCTACGACACGCTCACCAACAACTGCACCACCAACCTGGTGCGGCACCTGGAGAAGGTGAGCCAGAGTCAGGTGCCCTACGACCACCGCACCTTGCTGCCGGCGTTCTCGGACGCCCTGGCGTATGAGCTGGAGCTCATCGACCGGGACGCGCCGCTGGAGCAGGTGCGCAAGCGCTACCACATCAACGCACGCGCGCAGGCGGCGGACGGGCGCCCGGACTTCTCGCGGCGCATCCGCGAGCCGCTGGCCGCCGCCACCGCCGGCACCGTGCCGTGACACGCCAGGCCCCTTACGGGGTGTGGCGTGCCTTCAGGTGCTTGTCGTAGTGCTGTTGCAGCGCGACGAAGTAACCGCGCTCCTCCCAGAGCGCGGCGATGAGGCGCTCCGTCAAGGTCTTCACCTCGGCGCTCTCGCCCGGCTCGGGCGTCCGGGGGCCGAGGGCGTCGGAGCTGAAGAAGGCGCGAGTGGCCTCGGCCATGAGCAGGCGGCTGCCCGCGAAGAGCCGGCGCAGGGCCTGATTGACGGGGCGCGGGTCCAACTCCGCGCAGGCGGCGACGATGGCGTCGTGAATCTTCCAGGGCAGCGGGCCCTCCATGTCCTCGGGCCTCAGGTCGCCACGGTCCAGGGCATGGTTGAGCAGATAGCCGTGATGCAGCGCTGATGACGCCACGTCCACGCAGTCCTTCACCCACAAGACGAAGAAGAACTTGCGGAACACCTTGCGCACCGGGAAGAGCGCCAGGCCCTTCATGTAGCTCATCAGTCGGCCGCCCGCCGTCCGGCCGATGTGTGAGCCGGCGAGGACCTCCACCGCCCGGGCCGGCCTGGGGAGGCCGTGCTCGGAGAGGATGGTGAGGACCATGCTCTCGCGGGCCTGCCGGAGCGCGTAGTCGTCCAGGAAGGGGACAGGGATGAGCGGCGTCAGGCCGGACACGACGGCGAGAAAGGCCACGCGGCCCAATACGGGGGGCAGCTCGTTCTCGGAAGGACGGGGCTTCGGCTCGGTCATATGACGTTCATATGCCCATCGGGTCCGGCGATTGCGCGGGCCCTGAAGGCGGGAACGGTGTTGGCTGGCCTCCAGCCGGGCGTCGTGGCTCAGGCCTTTCGTTCACCCTGGGCGTGCGGCATCAGCAGCACATAGAGGGTGCTCATTACCGGCGTGGGGACGCCCCGCGCGCGGCCCCGGCGCACCACCGAGCCCTGGAGGTATTCGACCTCCAGCGGCTTGCCGTTCTCCAGGTCGCCCAGCATGGATGGGCGCATGTGGGCGGGCAGCCCGTCCATGTACTGCACCAGGGCGTCCGGCGTGCGCGTGGTGGTGACGCCCTCCGCGGCGGCGACGCTGAGCACCTCGGCGGCAGCCTGCCGGAACACCTCGCGGAAGGCTGGATTGTCCCGGAGGGCGCCCACGGGCAGCCGGGACGCGGTGCTGAACGCGGACATGCAGGCGAGGAAGGACAGCTTGTCCCAGAGCGCTCCGCGCGCATCCGCCACGGCCTCCACGGTGATGCCCGCGCCGGCCAGCGCGTCCCGCAGGGACTGTGCCCGGTCGGAGATGCGCGAGGTGTCACCGAACACTTCTCCGAGCACGATTCGGTGGTTCGTTCCGGTCTGGGTGATGACGCCGGGCTCGCTGATGGCGGTGGAGATGTACGTGGTGCCGCCCAGGACGGCGGCTTCGCCCACTGCGGCGGCCACTTCGGAGGGGATGTCCACGCCGTTCTGCAAGGTGAGCACGAAGGGCGCCGTTTCGCCCGGCGCCGGTGCGCCTCGCGCGGAGAGCAACGTCTTCACCGCGGGGAGCACGGAAGCGACGTCGTAGTTCTTCACCGCGAGGACCACGACGTCCACGGGGCCGAAGCGCTGGACGTCATCGTCGGCCTTGACCGCGACGGTGAAGTCTCCTTCGGCGCCGTGGATGGTGAGCCCGTGTTCCTGCATGGCGCGCAGGTGCGCTCCGCGCGCGAGGAACGTCACGTCATGCCCGGCGCGGACCAGCTTCGCGCCGAAGAAACCACCGACGCCTCCAGAGCCCAAGATGGCGAATCGCATGGCGCGGAAGATAACCGCACATCCCCAGCGGGGCAGGGTTGAATCACGCGCTCGCACTCCGCGAATCAGCGAGCAAGACAGCTGTGTTGGAGCACAGTCGCACGACGAGGCGGCCGTCTGGCGCCGCCACGTTGTGACGACTTCAACGGCACTCAGCGCGTCAGCGACACAGTGACCTTCGGCTCCTCGGGAGGCGGGTGCCACGCCAGGGGGCTGGGAGGCGGCGCGGCCTCTCGGACGAGCGGGCGGTGCCTCGCGATGAACGCCGCCGTGCTCTCCGGGCTGGCACATGCGGAGAGGATGAGCTCGGGCGTCACGAAGGCGGTGGCGATGGCGTCCGCGACCCGGGCGTCCTTGCTGCCAGCGGCCAGCAGGTCGATGACGTGCGGAGGCGGCGGCTGCAACAGCGCGTTGGTCCAATGCGTCGCCGGCGCGGTGGCGGCCCAAGAGCCCGCTTCGGCCTGCCGACAGAAGACCTCGTCGAAGGGACGGTTCTCCGCCAGCGCGGTGACGATGTGCTCCGCCAGCGCGAAGGCGGAAGCAGACCCCGCGTTGGCGCCCTGACCCGCGACGGGGTCATTCGTCACGTGCGTGTCGCCCACCGCCATGACGAAGCGGCCGTTGGAGAGGGGCGCCCAGCCCTGGCGCACCGTCGGCGTGAAGGAACCTTGCAGGTAGTCCATGGGACCTCGCACGCCGAAGCTCGACGGATCCACGCGCTCGTAGGTGGTGGGTGCGAAGCGGCGCAGGAAGTCCATCAGCATCGCCTCGAAGGCGCGCGGGTCTTCGTCGTAGCGCTGCGTGCTGAGCCGTGACAGCTCACTGCCGGGCAGCGCCTCGATGAGCACGCTGGGCACGCGCCCGTTCGCGGTGACGACCTGAGACTCGAAGATTTCGCCCTGACCGGGAATCAGGTTGGCATTCATCCCAATCGGCTCCTGCATGCGCACGCCCTTGAGCAGCGCGGCGAAGAGCATGCGCGGCGGCTGCGTGTGCGGCGACAGCTCGGGCACGCGGGGGAACAGGCGCGTCAGGCCATTGCGCCCGGTGGCGACCACCATCAGCGCGTGTTGCTGCGCCAGGCGCTCCAGTACGTCGGCGTCCACGGGAAGCACCTCCAGCTTGCCGCCGCGCGCGACGAAGTCCTCCGCGAGGCGCGGCTGGTACTGCCGGTAGTCCACGAAGATGGAGGGGGAATCCAGGCGGCCCCGAAGGCTGAATGGGTGGGGCCCGCCGTTCACATGGATGCCGATATAGAACATGTCGGCGTTGGGGCCGCTCCAGTGGTCCACGCCCAGGACGCGCTCACGCATGCGCGTGGGGGCATGGTGCGCCACCGTGTTGAGCAGACGGGAATCCCGTAGCCTGCTCGGCTCCTGCTCCGTGTAGATCGTCACGGGCACACCGTGGGACAGCAGCTTCAGACCCAGGTGAAGTCCCGCGGTGCCGGCGCCAACAATTCCAATGCGCTCCATATGACTCTCCTCCGTGTTCCCTGCCGTCATGGCTGTGTCGGGATGGACCCCCCAAGGGCCAGGGGCGTTCCTTAACACAACACAAACGGAGATCTTCAGACAGGACGTACTTGATAGCCGAGAAAAAGAGAGGCGCATTGCGTCATGCCTTGATGGGCAGACGTAGACGTCGGGTTGGGAACAGCAGGCGCAAGGCTTTACAGTGGGACGCAATGGCCCAGTTCCTCGATGTGGCGTTGAAGGTAGGAGACCTGACCGAGTTCACCGCGGATGCGGTGCTGTTCAAATACGCACAGAGCTTCTATGGCGCGACGGGTCAAGCAGCGCGGCGGCTGGAGCTGGCGGGCGTTCCCTTGGCGCAGCTCACGCTCGCGCCCGGTGCGAACCGCCTCGTGGAGACGCGGGGGACGCTGACCTCGCCACGGGCGCTCTTCCTGGGCACCGTTCGCCTGGGCGAGTTCGGCTACCACGAGATTCGGCAGTTCGCGGTGCGTGCGCTGGTGGCGCTGGAGAACCACTCGGGCCTCGCGCATGTCGCGGGCACCGTCCATGGTCCCAACTATGGATTGGATGAGGACGAAGCCGTGCTCGCCTTCGTGGGCGGGCTCGTCGAAGCCTTCCAGCGTGGCTCCGGCCCCCAATCCCTGGCGCGCTTCACGGTGGTGGAGCGGGACGCTCGCCGTGCGCAAAGACTGGTCAAGGCATTCACGCGCGGCTTGAGCGCAACGCCTGGCGTGGAGCCGCTTCCGGACGGTGGCTTCCGGGTTCGGCGAATGTCAGCCGTGACGCAGGCGCCGCCCCTGGCGACGGCGGGCACCGTGTCCATGGCAAAGCCTCACGCCTTCGTGGCCATGCCTTTCGCACCCGAGTTGGAGGACACGTACCATTACGGCATCCAGGGGCCGGTGAAGGCCGCGGGAATGCTGTGCGAGCGCGTGGACCAGGAGCTGTTCGACGGCCCCATCATCCAGCGCATCCGCGAGCGCATCGAGACGGCGAAGGTGGTGATTGCCGACCTGTCCCTGGCCAATCCGAACGTGTACCTGGAGGTCGGCTATGCGTGGGGTCGGGGCCGGCCCACGCTGCTGTTGGTGCGTGACGTGAAGGAGCTCCGCTTCGACGTCGCGTCCTATCGCTGCATCGTCTATCGCAACATTCGCGAGCTGGAGCAGTTGCTGACGAAGGAACTCCAGCGCATGGACGACTGAGTGGCGCGCGTCACCAGCCGCGTGCGGTGATGGCGTGCGTGCCGGCCCAGGTGCCCTGGCGCAGCAGGTGCAACCGGTCGTGCAGGTTGACGGAGGCACAGGCGTGGTTGGGCACCACGCGCACGCGCTCGCCCACGCGGGGCCGCCAGGAGGTGCTGGAAAGGTCCAGCAGGCCGTGCTCCTCGGACAGGCCTCGCACCACCACCTCGGGCCGGTCGAGCAGGGCGCCGTAGACGCCCGTGTCGGTGAAGCCTTCCTCCTTGGCCAGGGCCTTGGAGCCCGCGTCGATGACTGCCTGGCCCGGCACGGTGGTGCTCACCACCGTGGCCAGCACGGAGTAGGCACATTCCTCCCACGGGCATGCACCCACCGATACGGCGTTGCGGTCATTGAAGATGTTGATGCCCGGGCGAATCTCCGTGAGCCCGGCGACTTCATGCGAGCGCCACAGCGTCGGCGTGGAGCCGCCGCTCACGGTTTCGGGCCGCAGTCCCGAGTCCGTCAGGGCCTCGATGAAGGCCGCCAGCCGCTCGGACTGTGCGCGCATCGCAGAGCCCAGCTTCTCCTGGGGAAGGCGCAGGTGTCCGGCGTAGAAGGTGATGCCCCGGTACTCCAGGCCACTGCCGAACGCCACGTTACCGGCCAGGGCGATGGCGTCCCCGGTGGACTGGAGGCCCACGCGCCGCATGCCCAGGTCCAGCTCCACCAACACGCCCACCGTACGGCCCGCCCTCCGGGCCGCGCGGCTCAGCATCTCCAGCGCCTCGCCCGAGTCCAGGGCCACGGTGAGCCGGACGTGTGGTGGTAGCGCCATGAGCCGGGCGAGCCTGTCGTCGCCCACGGGAGGATAGGCGAGCAGGATGTCGTCGCAGACGGTGGCCATGACCTCCGCCTCGCGGACGGTGGCCACGGTGACGCCCTGGGCTCCGGCGGCGAGCTGGAGCGCGGCGAACTCCGGTGTCTTGTGCGTCTTCGTGTGGGGCCGCCACCGCAGGCCGTGCTGGCGGGTGTACATGGCCACTCGCTTCAGGTTGGCGTCCACACGGTCCAGGTCCACGAGGGCGGCGGGTGTCGTCATCATGTCGAGCCGGTCCACATTCATGCCGTGCAATGTGGCACTCCGGTGTGCCGGGCTCCAGGAGTACCGGGCATGTTCGCCCTTCGTTCGTGAAGTGCTACACCTCCGCGACTCGCGCGGCGCCACGACCCGCCAGGTGCACCCCGCGAGCGAGGCCACATGCCAGATTCCCCGTTGACCCTCAGGGCCCTCAACCGCGCGACCTTGGCGCGGCAGATGTTGCTGGCGCGTGAGCAGACGTCCGTGCTCGGCGCGGTGGAGAAGCTCCTGGCGCTTCAGGCCCAACAGGCGAAGCCGCCGTTCATCGGCCTGTGGTCGCGTGTCGCGGGCTTCGAGCGAGACGCGCTCCAGGTGCTGCTCCAGCGCAAGGAGGTGGTCCGCGCCACGTTGATGCGCGGCACGTTGCACCTGGCGAGCGCGGAGGACTATCGGCACCTGCGAGCCAGCTTCACACCGCTGCTCGAAGCCTCTGTGGCGTCGGTGCTGCGCGAGCGCGCGAAGGGGCTGGACGTCGCGCCGCTCGTCAAGGAGGCGCGCGCCTTCTTCGATGAAGCGCCGCGCACCTTCGAGGCGCTGCGCGACCACCTGGTGGCCCGGCATCCCCAGAACGACGAACGCGCCATGGGCTTCGCGGTGCGGATGTTCCTACCCCTCATCCAGGTCCCCACGGAGACGGAGTGGGGCTACCCCGGCACCACGGACTTCGCGGTCGCGGAGTCCTGGCTGGGCGCACCGCTGCGCGCCGAAGCGGACCTTCCCACGCTGGTGCAGCGCTACCTCGCGGCCTTCGGTCCCGCATCGGTGACGGATGCCCAGACCTGGTCCGGCCTCAAGGGCCTGAAGTCCACCTTCGAGGCGCTTCGGCCTTCGCTGCGCACGTTCCGGGACGAGAAGGGGCGGGAGCTGTTCGACCTGCCCAAGGCACCCCGGCCGGACGAGGACACGGCCGCACCCGCGCGCTTCCTCCCGGAGTTCGACAGCCTGGTGCTCGGCCATGAGGACCGGGCCCGGCTGGTGGATGACGCGTACCGCTCCAAGCTCATCACCAAGAATCTGCGAGTCCCCGCCACCTTCCTCGTGGACGGCTTCATCGCCGGGACGTGGACGGTGGAGCACAAGCGCGCGGCGGCTACGCTCGTCGTCGAGCCCTTTGCGCCCATCAAGAAGAAGGACCGTGACGCCCTGGTGAAGGAGGGCGAGGCGCTCCTGCGTTTCATGGAGCCCGAAGCCCGCACGTTCGAGGTCCGCGGGCAACTTGAGCATGATGTCCCCCCGGAAGCGGACGAAGCTCACTCGGCCTGAAGCCCCCGCTCAGGTGCCCGAGCCGCGCTCCGCGGCGAGCACCCTCTCCAGCGCCTCCGGGCTCCGCCCCACCACAGTCGTCCCGTCGCTGGCGGTAACGATGGGCCGCTGAATCAGCTCTGGGTGCTGGACCATGGCTGCAATCCAGTCGGCACGGTGTGTCGCGTCTCTGGGCAGCATCTCCAGCGTGGCCTCGGTCGCCGCGGCCTCACCCATGCGCACCAGCTCCCAGGGCTCTAGCTCGAGCCTCCCGAGTACGGCCTCCAGCTCCGCAGCGGTGGGGGGCGACTCCAGGTAGCGGCGGACGACGTAGGCTGCACCGGACGCATCCAGCGCGGCCATCGCGGCGCGGCACTTTGAACAGGCAGGGTTGATCCAGAGCTCCATCCGGCCAGTCTCGCACGCTGCGAAGCCGCCCGTCCGCACTCTTGCCGGGCTGTCAGTGCTGCGGCAGGCAGAAGCGAGGCGCGCCCCCGCTTCGCCTGCCCGTGGAGGTGCCCACGCGCCCCGCATCACCCCGCGGGCGGCGGGCCCACGCACTTGCCGCTGACCTTGTTCCCCCAGCCGGTGGTGCTCGCCTCTCCCTCGTAGGTGCTCCCATCCCCTCTCAGCTCGAGATGGACGGTGCCGGACGTGCCCTCACGACTGACCCAGGTTCCATCGAAGGCCTGGCCCGTGACCTTGCCGTTGATGGCGCCGGGCGATGTCGTTCCGGAATAGGTGCCACTGGCGCTCTCGCCAATCTGGACCAATTGCATGGTCCCGAAGATGTTGTCCGACCAGGTGCCGGAGAATCCCCAGCAGCCGGCAGGGGTGGGGGCCCCCGGCGTCGGGCCTCCCGGGGCAGAAGCGGGTGCACAGGCCGCCCCGACCGCCTCTTCAAAGGCGGCGAAATCGCGTCCGCCGATTGGCTGGCTCCAGTCGGGTGGCCGGATGGCCCGAACTCCCGGGCGGTTGACATATTGGTAGATGTAGAACTGGCCGCCGTTCTCACCCGGGCCATTGCAGTTGATGATGCTGACGACCGACTCCTCGACGATGAGTTTTCCCGTCGCATCGCGCGACTCGGGCTGGCGAAACTGCTGAATGACCGCGGCGGCATTCGCGCTTCCTCCGAAGAGGACCAGCGACGACAGCAAGGCCCGCACGCTGAGGAACTCCAGGTGGGGGCGCGCCGCTTTGGACTGATTCGAATTCATTCTCAGCTCTCCAGTGGTGGTGCGGCGTCGATTGGCCGCACGCCGCCGGAGTTTGTGTACGTCGCGCCTGTGACGGGAGGCACGGCGCTCTTGAGCTAGCAGCGGGACGCCGGGCCCTGTACTCCAGACCGCTGGTGGGGCCAGGCATGGCAGCGCGCGTCCTGCTGACACGCGGCCGCACACGCAGTGGCGTTCTGCGTTGAGGCCTTGAGGAAGCGCTCGCCTGGCACGCAGGCTTCACGTGGCTCGCGTGAACACATGCCTGTGGCTCACCGGATAGGCCCGCGTGCGGACGAGCTCGCGGAGGGAGCGCGGCGCGGCCATCCAGCGAAGGACCGAGACCGGAGACGTCTTGTCCGTCGAGATGAGGGCGACGCTGCCGATGCCGAGGAGTCGGTCCAGCAGGCTCTGCGCGACTTGCGTATCACCGACATTCCGGAGGTCGATCTCCCCCACGGTTTTGGAGAGGGCTCCGGCCTCGAAGTATAGGACGGATAGGAGCCCTGTTGAGGGCGGCGGGCTGGTGAAGAGGTGCCAAGAAGGGCCGCTGGAGGGTGACACGCGGGCTGTGCGCCGGGCCGGAGCAGAGGCTGTGCCGCCCCTCGGGGCACATGCCGCCCAAGCAGCCCATCCAGGCGGCAGGCCGCAGGGGCGTGGGCTTCCAGGTAACTCCACGGGTTCAAATCCTGTCTCCCCTGCCATGAATGGCCCAGGACTCATGTCGCGACCGGGCGCCGAGTCCAAGGAGTGGCGGGGACGCTACCGCTGGGGCGTGGTGCGCACGCTGGCCCGGGAGAACCAACTGCGCCGCCTCTGCAGCGTGCCGTGCTTTTCCGCTTTTCCACGGACTAGACTGCCCATGCAGCTTGCTCAGGAAAGGTGGTTTCGCATGCGTGGTTCACTGAAGCGGTTCGCGCTGCACGGTGCCGTGTTGCTGGCCGTCGCAGGGCTCACGGGCTGTGGCGTGGTGGACGAAGAAGGCGTGGCGTCCGACGGCGTGAGCGAAGAGGCGGCGCTCAACACGGGGTGCTGCACGGCGCTGACGGGGACGACCCAGGCTTTCTGTGACTCGATTCCCCAGACGCCGGGGCGCTGTAATGAAGTCAACCAGGGCAGCTCCTGCATCTGGACGTGCACGGGCTGCTGCCAGGCGCTTCCGGGGACGGCGCAGAGCTTCTGCGACTCGATTCCCCAGACGGAAGGGCGCTGCAACCAGGTGTGGGGCGGCACGGCCTGTACCTGGACCTGCTGATTCGCCGTGCAGCACCGCATCCACCGCCGCGCCAGCGTCCGGGCGGCGGTGGATGCAGGCCTCACGCGGCTACTGCGGCTTGGGCGCCGCGACCTTCTTCGCCGGGGGCTGGTACTTCATGCCCAGGGCGTTGAACACGAACGAGTACACGTCGACTTCCTCCTCGATGCGCGCGTTCAGCGGCGTGCCGGCGCCGTGGCCCGTCTCCGCGTTGGCACGAAGCAGGATGGGGTTCTTCGCCTTGGTGGCCTCCTGCATCCGGGCCACCATCTTCCGCGAGTGGAACGGGTCCACGCGCGGATCGTTCGCGCCGGACGTGAAGAGCACGGAGGGGTAGGCCGTGCCGTCCTTCACGTTGTGGAGCGGCGAGTACGCGTGCAGCGCCTTGAACTGCTCCGGGTTCTTCACGGTGCCGTACTCGGTGATGTTGAACTGGCCGTTGGGCGTCAGCTCCACCCGGAGCATGTCGTAGATGCCCACGCGCGCCACGACGGCGCCGTACATCTCCGGGTGCTGGGTGACGGCCGCGCCCATCAGGAGGCCGCCGTTGCTGCCACCCTGGATGGCCAGCTTCTTCGGCTGCGTGTACTTCTGGTCCACCAGCAGCTTCGCGGCGGCGTGGAAGTCGTCGAAGACGTTCTGCTTGTTCGTGAGCGAGCCCTCGGCGTGCCACTTCTCGCCGAACTCCGAGCCGCCGCGCAGGTTGGCCACCGCGAACACGCCGCCCTGTTCCAGCCAGAAACCGGCCAGCGAGTTGTAGCTCGGGCTGATGGAGATGTTGAAGCCGCCGTAGCCCGTCAGCAGCGCCGGGTTGTTGCCGTTGAGCTTGGTGCCCTTCTTCTTGAGGATGCTGACGGGAACCTTGGTGCCGTCCTTGGACGTGGCGAACGCGCGCACCACTTCCACGTCGCTCAGGTCCAGCGGCGACGTGCGGGCCAGCGCCGTCTTCTTCACCGTGTTGTCCTTCGCCGAGTACCGGTACCAGGCCATCGGCTGGGTGAAGCTGGTGTTGATGAAGAGCACGTCGTCATCGCCCTGGCTCACGAGCCCGCCCACGGAGGACACGGGCAGGGTGGGCACCATCCCCATCGCCTTGCCCTTCAGGTCCACCATGCGCAGCTGCGAAGGCCCGCCGAGCTGCTCGCTCACGTAGAGCCGCGACTTCGTGGGGAAGAAGCCCTGGATGCTGGCCTCGCCCTCCGGCACCACCACCGTGGCCTTGTCCAGCGTGGGCGTGGCCAGCGGCAGCCGCAGCACCTTGCCGCGCGGCGCGTCCTTGCGGCTGAGCAGGTACATGGCGCCGTCGTGGCCAAAGCGCGCGCGGATGACCTTGTCCTCGAACTTCGACACCTGCGCCCACTTCCCGGCGGCGTCGCGCAGGTACAGCATGTACTCGCCGCCGTCGCCGTTGGCCACGACGGCGGAGATGTGCTGGCCGTCGTGAGACGTGTCCAGCTCCGTCATCGCGATGCGTGGGAAGTCCTTGCCCAGCACATACGTGTCCTTCTCCGTGGGCGTGCCGAGCTGGTGGAAGTAGACCTGCTGGAAGAAGTCACGGTCCGCCTCGGGACGCTCCTCGCCGCGCGGGTAGCGCGTGTAGAAGTAGCCCTTGCCGTCCGCCGTCCACGTCAGGCTGCCACCCGCGGTGCCTCCATTCACGCGGGGTACGGTCTCATTTGGCAGCGGCTTGCCGGTGGCCACGTCATAGACGGTGACGTCGCCGCTCTCGGTGCCGTTCTTCGACATCGACACGGCGATCTTCTTGCCGTCCAGCGTGGGGACGTACCAGTCGATGGTGGTGTGGCCCGAGGGGTCCACCACCATGGGGTCCACCAGCACGCGCTCCTTGGACGTGTCATCCACCGAGCCGAGCACGACCAGGAAGGACTGCTGCTTGGGCGGCTGGGCCTTCATGGCGAACAGCGTGCCGCCGGCCTCGTGCAGCCCGCCGTAGCCAGGGGACTTCCAGCTCAGCAGCTCGGAGACGCGCTGGCGGATGGCCTCGCGTCCGGACAGCTTGTCCAGGAGGGCGCGGGTGTACGCGTTCTGCGCGTCGTTCCACTGCTTCACCTGCGCGTCGGACGAGTCCTCCAGCCACTGGTACGGGTCCTTCACCGCCGTGCCGTGGTAGGTGTCCACCGTCTCCTTCTTCGGCGACGCGGGCGCCTTGGAGGCGGCCTTGCGGGGCGCCGTCGCGGCCGGCGCGGGGGCGGGGGCGGCTGGCGCAGCCAGCGGCAGGGTCAGCACCGCCGCCGTCAATGCGGTCTTCAGCTTCACGGTTCACCTCGGGGTTGGGAAACGCGCACGCAGCCTGCCACGTCCCTTGGGACGGGAAACGGCTTCGTTGCGTTGGGAATGCCGCCGTGCGCCGGGTGTTCGCCCGCACCTCCGCCGTGCAACCGTTGGGAATGAGACGGTGCGTCCTGGCGGTCAGCGCAGCGGCAGTGTGACCAACCCCGCGGCGAACCGGTCGAACGCCTCATTGGCGGGCAGTGCGGTGCCGTCGTCCATGTTCCCCAGCATCAGCGCGAAGACGACGCGTGGGTGCCGCGCGTCTCCCGGCCGGTCCACCACCCCCACGAAGCACCGCTGACCGGACAGCGTGCCCGTCTTCGCGCGGATGTGGCCCGCGGTGTCGGCGGTGACGGGGCGGGCCGCGAGCGTGCCGTCCTGGCCGGCCACGGGAAGGCTGTCCAGCAGCGCGGTGCCATAGGCTTCACGCAGGCTGGTGAAGATGACGCGCACCAGTCCCCGCGCGGTGGCCAGGTTGTACCGGGACAGGCCACTGCCATCCACCGGGCGCAAGTCACGCGAGGGGATGCCTCGGCGGGTCAGCTCCTCCGTCAGCGCGGTGCGCAGGGCGCCATAGCTCTCCGTGCCCGTGAGCTCGCGCGCGAAGCGCAGGCCCAGGCGCTCCGCGTACAGGTTGAGGGATTCCTTGTTCGTCACCTTCACCAGCTCGGACAGCGGCGGGCTGACCAGGGTGACCAGGGGCGCGGGCACGGACGGTTGCCGCGGCGTGGGCGCCTCCAGCGTCATGGGCAGTCGGGGGATGCCGCGCGTGAGCAGGGCCGCCTCCACGCAGGCGGAGAAGAGCTGCTCGGGTTCGTCGACCGACAGCCTCACCGCGGCGGAGCGGGGGCAGGTGTCCGCGGTGGAGCGCCACAGGCAGCGCACGCCGGGCCCGCCACGCTGGCGCACGCAGGCCAGGGAGGGGCGCTCCGCGTTCGTGTCCACGCCCACCACGGCCGTCAGCGTCGCGAAGGCGGGGGTCACCTGGATGGTGGCGGGCTGCGCGCAGTCCGCGCCCGCCGCCCGGGACAGCGCCACGTCCACCACGTTCTCCCGGAAGACGAAGGCCGTTGGCGCCGCGCTGTAGGCATACGCGGCGTCATCCCAGGCCCAGCCGGGGCCGAAGGGGAACTCCGCCTCCTTCGCGCCGCGCACGCGCACCTGCCCGCGCCACTGGCGGATGCCGCGCGCCTGGAGGGCATCCGCCACCTGCTCACACGCCAGCGCCGTCTCGGGGAAGCGCCATGAGCCCAGGGACGGGTCCCCCGTCGGGTCCACCACGATGTCGCCCAGGAAGAGCCCGCCATCCAGCGTGCCCTCCAGGGCCACCGGCGTCTGGAAGCGGAAGTCCGCGCCCAGCGCGGAGAGGACCGACGCGGTGGAGACGACCTTGAGCGTGGAGGCGGGCAGGAGCCGGACGTGCTCGCGGTGGGTGAAGAGTGGCTCGCCCGTCTGTGCGTCCACCACGTAGGCGCTGGCCAGGGCGCCTTCGGCCTCCAGGGTGTCGAAGAGCGCGCGGGCCAGGGAGGGAAGGGTGTCGCCCTCGGGCCGCGTCTCGCGGAAGCAGCCGGAGAGTACCAGGGGGGCCACGAGCAGCAGCAAGGCGGACAGGACGCGGCGCATGTCGCCCGGCACGCTACCGCCGCGGGGCGGACCTGTCATGCGGCCGGGGACAGGCTGCCTGGAAAGTGAGCGCGGCCACGAGGAAGGCGCCGTCAGCCACGCCGAGTGCCTTGACGGCACGGCGCTCGCACCCCATCCTGCCGCGCCCCATGCCTGTCCTTCGTGGTGCTGTCACGCTGTCGCGCTTCCGGGTCGAACCGGCGAAGGAAGCGCCTTCGGATGTCAAACGCTGGCTGACGCGCGGCCTCAAGGCGCACGCGTTCGAGCCCATCGACCGCCGCTCCGAAGAAGAGCGCGCCGTCGGCTTCGTGGAACTGGAGAACGAGGAGTCCAGCGAGTTCTCCGCTGGCCGTCTCTACTATGGCGAGTACGCCCTGTTCGCCTTCCGCATCGACACCATCAAGGTGCCGGCCGCGGCGCTCAAGGCGGAGCTGGCGAAGTGGGCCGCCGCCTTCGAGAAGGAGAATGGCCGCCCGCCCAGCCGGGGCGAGAAGACGCAGAGCCGCGGTGAAATCCGCCAGATGCTCCGCACCCGCGCCACGCCCCGCACGTCGACGGTGGACGTGAGCTGGAACCTGAAGACGCAGCAGGTGCAGATCTGGTCCGCGTCGCGCAAGGTGGTGGACGAAATCACCGTCGCGCTGGAGGGCGGGCTGAACGTGAAGTTCTTCGGCATGACGCCGTCGGCCATGGCGCAGACGGCGGGCATCGATGAGTCCCTGCTGGGGCCCACCACGGAGCTGATTGGCATGGACCTGCCGGCGACGGCGGAGGTGGCACATGGCGAGGCGTGACGAGGCGCGGGCCGAAGCGGCCTTCATGCGCGGTGATGTCGGCGTGGACGGCGGCGCCACCGAGGAGACGAAGGACGAGGCCGAAGTCGAAAAGGGCAAAGCGCAAGATCAGCTGCTGCGTGGCCGCGCCTATCTGGGCCGCGAGTTCCTCACGTGGCTCCTGTGGCGCACCGAGGCCGGCGGGCCGCTCGTCGAGGTGGAGGGTGAAGGCGTCAGCGTCCTCTTCATGGGCCGCGTGGTGCTGCGCGGCGTGTCCGGTGAGGTGACGGAGATGAGCGCCAAGGGCACCCTGGCGCCGTACTCCGAGCAGGTGAAGCACTCGCTGGACCGCGGGCTGCTGGTGGCCCAGGCCCGCCTGCGCTTCACCCAGGGCGAGAGGGAGTTCGAGGCCACGGTGGACTCCGAGTTCCTCGACATCCGCGCGGGCAAGCTGCCGGCGCTGATGAGCGAGGAGGAGGATGACCAGCTCTCCGAGCGGCTCTTCCTGATGGAACAGCTGGCCGCCATGGTGGACGCGCTGGTGCAGGACTACCTGTCGGTGCGCGCCAGCAAGGGCTGGAGCAAGACGGTCGTCCCCGCGATGAAGGAGTGGATGCGCGGCGACGAGAAGGGTGCGGACGCGCTCGCCAAGGCCGCCCGCGCCCGGGGCCGTGACGCTCGCACGGCGCGGAGCTGAGCGGGCCGTCTAGCGTGTCGCGGGGGCCGGATGCGGTGGTGTCCTTCGCCGCATCCAGGCCAGCGCCAGGCCGGGCAGCAGCACCATGCCCGCGAAGAGCAGCAGGAACGACTCCAGCCGCGCGGCGCTGGCGCCCAGCGCGGCATAGGTCACCGACACGCCCAGGTTGGCCAGGGCGCTCACGGTGAGGAACGTTCGGGGGCGCATGCGACTGGTGCCCGCGAAGAGCACGGACGTCTCCGCCAGCACCGGCACCGCGCGGAAGGCGAGCAGGAACCAGGGCCCCATCCGTTCGGCGGCGCGGGTCAGCCGGTCCAACTCGGCGTCACCCGCCATACGCCGCAGCGCCGCCGTTCCGGCCCGCGCGCCCAAGCCATAGCCCACCGCGCAGCCCGCCATCATCCCCAGCCAGGACGTGGCCGCGCCGACCCAGAAGCCCAGCAGTCCCCCTGCGGCGGTGCCCACCAGGCTGGAGGGCACCGGCAGCACGGCATCACCGGCCAGCAGTCCCCCGAGCAGCAGCGCCACCTGCCAGGATGGTGGCCGCGTGGCCAGGAAGTGTCCGGCCGCCGCCTCCAGGCTGTCCCCGAACCAGGCGAAGGGCAGCAGGATGGCGGCCAGCAGCAGCCCGCTGAAGGCCGCCCAGCCCATGACGGCGCGACTGGACAGCCGGCCTTCGCCCGCCGCCGTCAGGCCCGGCGTGGGCTCAGCCATCCGCGATGGGGAGCCGGGATGCCGCGGCCATCAGGGACGTCTCGCGCTCGGCGGCCAGCGAGCCTTCCTCGGTGAATGCGATGCCCACCACCGCGCGCACACGGCCTGTCGCATCGAGCACCGGAATCGCCACCGCCGCGCGCGCGTCCACCGCCTTCGCGCCCGGCTTGATGTCGCTGGACGTGTCCTCCTTCAGGTTGCACGTCTGCACGGGTTGCTTGCGCACCTGGGCGAGCCCCGCCATTCCCTTGCCGTGCGGCACGTGCTGGACGGCCGTCATCAACGGCGGCGGAATGTTGAGGGCGGCCACGAGGAAGAGGTCGTCTCCCCGCTGAAGGTGGACGGTGCCCGCGATGGCTCCGTGCTCGCTGGCGAACGACTCCAGCCACGACTGGTAGGACGCGTTCTTTTCGTTCATGGCGCGGAAAACTGTGCGCCCCGGCTTCGCCCGCAGTCAACGCGCCGCGGCCTCAAGTCGACGTTCGAACCCATCCTCCGTGAGACTGTTCAGCCCACGTCACTCCAATGTACTGGAGGGCACCCCGTACTCCCGCCCGTGCAGGATGTGGCGCGATGCTCCGCTGGAAGGCCGCAGGTCGATGAAGCCGCGCTCGCTTCGCTTCTATCTCGGGTTGCTCGCGCTCGGCCTGCTGGTGCCGCTCGTGCTCTTCGCGGCGGGGGCGGTGAACCGCTTCGCGGCGTCGCAGCGCGAGGCCCGGGCCCAGGGCATGCGTGAGACGGCCCGCGCGTTGGCGCTCGTCGTGGAACGCGAGCTGGGGCAGTCCGTCCGGGCGCTGGAGGTGCTGTCGCATTCGGCCCCGCTGGCGCAAGGCGACCTGAAGACCTTCCATGCCACCTGCCAGGCCGTGGTGGAGTCCCAGGCACAGTGGGGCTCGCTCGTCCTGCTGGATGTGGAGGGCCGGACGATGTTCACCACGGACCAGCCCTTCGGAACCGACCTGGCGGCGCTCGTGGATGAACGGCACTTCGTGCGCGAGGTCGTGAAGACGGGACGCGCGGTCATCTCCGACTTCCCCTACCAGCGCTTCCAGGGGCCGCCCACCGTGGTGGTCGCGATGCCGGTGCGGCGCCAGGGCGTGCTCGCGGGCGTGCTGGTGGCGACGTACGCCATGCAGCACTTCGACAAGCTCTGGGACGAACAGCGCATCCAGGGGGACTGGGTGGGCACGCTGGTGGACGAGGAGGGCGTCATCCTCTCGCGCAGCCGGGGCCGCGCCCGGTTCGTCGGAACGAAGGCCCGGCCCGAATACATCGAGAACATCCGCGTGGGCCGCGAGGGCTTCTTCGCGTCGCAGACGGTGGATGGGATGAAGTCGTTCGCGGCCTACGCGCGTTTGCAGTTGGTGCCTTGGACGGTGTCGTTCTCGGGGCCTCGCGAGGTGTTCACCGCGTCGGTGAACCAATCCCTGGTCGCGTTGCTCATCGCGGGGCTGGGGTGCTGTGTCATCGCCACCGCCTGGGCCGCCTGGGTGAGCCGCCGCATGACGCGTCCGCTCCGCGCCCTGGCCCGAGCGGCCCGGGAGCGCCCGGACTCTGCGGATGCCTTCACCAACGTGGGGCCCACGGGCATCTCCGAACTGGAGGACCTGCGGGCGACGCTCGCGCTCACCGCGGCCATGGTGATGGAACGCGAGGGCGCGCTGCGGACGAAGATGACAGAGGCCGAGGCGGCCAACCTCGCCAAGGACCAGTTCCTGGCCATGCTGGGCCATGAGCTGCGCAATCCGCTGTCCGCCATCACCAGCGGCGTGAAGGTGCTGTCGGTGACGGAGGACGCCGCCAGCCGCGAGCGGGCGCGCGCCCTGGTGGAGCGGCAGGCCTTCCACCTGGCGCGACTGGTGGATGACCTGCTCGATGTGGAGCGGGTCAGCAGTGGCCGCATCCTGCTCCAGAAGCAGACCATGGACTTGTCGGAGTGTGTGCGGCGCGCCGTCGCTGCGCTGGAGTCCTCCGGACGGACGCAGGCGCACCAGGTGGAGGTAGAGGCCCCGCGGGCCTGGCTGGAGGGGGACGCGAGCCGCCTGGAGCAGGTCGTGACGAACCTCGTGTCCAACGCGCTCAAGTACACGCCGCCCGGCGGTCGCATCCGCGTGGTGACGCGGGAGGAGCCCGGCCACGTGGTGCTGGAGGTGTCCGACACCGGAGATGGCCTGTCACCTGAGCTCCAGGATCGCGTGTTCGAGCTCTTCTTCCAGGCGGAGCGCACCCTGGACCGCGCGCAGGGAGGTCTGGGCATTGGCCTCACGCTGGTGAAGCGGTTGGTGGAGCTGCATGGCGGCTCCGTGCGCGCGCAGAGTGACGGGCTGGCGAAGGGCAGCACCTTCACGGTGCGGCTGCCGCGCGGCCAGGTCGAACAGGCGCCTCGGCTTCAAGACGCTCCCATGGCGCCGGCCTCCGGACGCCACGTGTTGCTGGTGGATGACCACACCGACAGCCGGCAACTCGTCCGCGAGTTGCTCGAACTGGAGGGGCACACCGTCAGCGAAGCGGAGGACGGTCCCTCGGGTCTGGCGCGGGCGCGTGAGCTGCGTCCCGAGGTCGTGTTGCTGGACATCGGCCTGCCCGGGCTCGACGGCTACGAGGTGGCGCGCGCGCTCCGCTCGACGGACGAGGGGCGCGACCTGCTGCTCATCGCCGTGACGGGCTACGGCCTGGAAGAGGACCGGCGCCGCGCGCTGGAGGCGGGCTTCGACGAGCACCTGGTGAAGCCGGTGGACCTCACGCGTCTGCGTGAGTTGCTGCGGCCGAGGAAGCGAGCCGCGCCGGCTCACTCCACGTAGCCGGGACAGTTCTGGACCGCGGGCTGGCACAGCTGCAACACGCGCGCTGCGTCCGTGAAGGTCTGCTTCCGGGCCTGGAGGTAACAACCCGCGGGGTCTTCGTCGGGCGCGGCGAACTGACACAGCTGGACGGCCTGGCTTTGCGTGAGGGAGCCTTCATCCTGGGCGCGCACGAAGCAGTCGGCGGGCGTGGATGAACGGGCGCCGCGGCAGAGCTGCGTGGCCAGGGAGTCGTCGAGTCCGCCGTCGGTCGCGCGCTGGTAGCAGGACAGTTGCGGCACGACGCCCTGGGCGGCCGCGGCCGCGGGCACTCCCAAGAGGCCGAGCACGGCGGTGAGCGCAGCGCCCGCGAACGGACGAAAGAATTGGGATGTCCCACTGCCTGTCTTCATGAGGCCTCCTTTCCGAGCAATCTAGGCGCCTCCGCGCGGTGAGGCCGGCCCCCGCACGGCCGTCCGCCCCGGGACAATGCGGCAAGGGAAGGGGTCGTTCCGCCGCCTGTCCTATGCGGGAAGATTGTCGGATGACGCGCCGTGTCCGGGGGGAGACGTCCACGGAACGATGCGCGGGCCTACTTCACGACGACTGCCACCCACGCGGTCCGGCATCCGGCAGAGGACGCCTTGGACGCGAGGTCCAGTCCCCTGGCGTTCCACGCCTTCCCGAACCACCACAGCAGCGCCATGAAACAACGACGACCGTCTCTCTTGATGCTGCTGGGCGTTGTGGCGCTCGCGATGGGCCTGCTCGGCATTTCGCTCGCATGTCCTGGCTCCTCGGGAGACCGTTCCGGTCGCCCTGGGGACGAAGATGAAATCATCGACCCCCCATCCGAAGGGGGGCCGGGCACGGACGGAGACGGGAGCACTCCGATGGTGCCAGATGGTGGGGGCCCGGATTCCCAGGTGCCCTTCGGGCTGGACGCGCGCCCCGCGAACCCTACGTGTGTAGCGCCTCCCCGGCCCCCGGACCCCGCGGGGGCCACCATCTCGCGCGCGTTCCCGGACGTGAGCTTCACCCAGCCCTTGTTCGCCCTCCAGGCGCCGGGGGACAGCCGCCGCATCTACGTGGTGGAGCGAGGGGGACGGGTGCGCGTGTTCGACAAGGACGCCACGCCGCCCGTCAGCTCCGTGTTCGTCGACATCTCCAGGCAGGTGATCGTGGAGCATGACGAGACGGGCTTGCTCGGGATGGCCTTCCACCCGGCGTTCGCCACCAATGGCCAGGTGTTCCTCTCCTATGTCGGAAACACCGCCATGGGTGGTCTACGCTCGTTCATCGTCCGTTACCGCAGCCCGGATGGTGGGGCCACCCTGGACCCGGCGAGCGCGGAGGTCGTGCTCGAACAGGACCAGCCCTTCTCCACCCACAACGGCGGCCATCTCGCGTTCGGACCGGATGGCTTCCTCTACTTCGCCTACGGTGACGGCGGCGGACGCCTGGACCCGAACCGGACGGCCCAGAATCCGGAGCTCCTGCTGGGGAAGATGCTGCGGCTCGACGTGGACAGCGCGCGGCCCTATGCCATTCCGCCGACCAACCCCTACGCCACCGCCGGCGGGCGAAAGGAAATCTACGCCACCGGCTTCCGCAACCCGTGGCGCTGGAGCTTCGACCGGAGCACGGGCGCGCTCTGGCTGGGCGACGTGGGCGAAAAGCTCCTCGAGGAGATCAACCGCGTCGAGCTGGGAGGCAACTACGGCTGGAGCATCCTGGAGGGCACCGAGTGCGCGCGCGGTAGCGGCTGCCGCGCCACCGGGTTGACGCCGCCCGTGGCCGTCTATGGCCGCACCGAAGGCGTCTCCGTCACCGGCGGCTACGTGTACCGCGGCACCGCCGTGCCGGCGCTCGCGGGCAAGTACGTCTTCGGTGACTTTGGCTCGGGCCGCATCTGGACGTTGCCAGGAGACGCCCTGCCGGGTGCGGCCGCGGTGCCCCAATTACTCGTCACCACGGCGCTCAGCATCTCCTCGTTCGCCGAGCTCAACGACGGCGAGCTGCTGGTGGTGGACTTCACGGGGGGAGGACTGCACCGCATCCACGCGTCTCTGCCTCCCGCACCGGGTGGCGAGGCGTTCCCCACACTGCTGTCCGCCACGGGCTGCGCGGACCCGACGAACCCGAACCTCCCCTCGGCGGGCCTCATCCCGTATGGCGTGAATGCCCCGCTGTGGTCGGACGGCGCGCAGAAGGAGCGGTTCATGGGCGTTCCAGACGGGGCGGTGATGACGGTGGGGCCGGAGGGCGTGCTGGACGCGCCCCCCGGCACCGTGACGGTGAAGACGTTCCTCCTGGGCGGGAAGCGTGTGGAGACGCGCCTCTTCATGCGCCATCCGGACGGCGTCTGGGCGGGCTACTCGTACGAGTGGAATGATGCGGGTACCGACGCGACGTTGCTGGAGACGGGCAAGGTGAAGACGGTGGGGGCGCAGACGTGGACGTACCCCAGCCGGGGTGAATGCATGCAGTGTCACACCGCCGCCGCGGGCTTCGTGCTGGGCCTGGAGGTCGCGCAGCTCAACGGGGATTACACCTACCCGGGCGGGCGCATCGCGTCGCAGCTCCGGACCCTGGAGCATATTGGCGTGCTGAAATTGCCGGCCCCGGTGGAGCAGCTGCCTCGGATGCCTGCCTACGCCGGACCGGAGCCCGTGGAGGCACGCGCGCGGGCCTATCTGCACGCCAACTGCGCCGTCTGTCACCGGCCCAATGGCCTGGGCCGCGGTGTGTCGGACCTGCGCTACTCCACGCCGCTCGCCGCAGCGAAGATTTGTGGTGTGGCGCCAGAGCACGGTGAGCTGGGCGTGGCCGGAGCGATGCTGGTCGCGCCGGGAGACCCGTCGAAGTCGGTCCTGTCGCGGCGCATGCACTCGCTGTCGACGACACGCATGCCGCCGCTGGCCAGCGCGGTGAAGGACATCGAGGGCACGGGGCTCGTGGACGCGTGGATTACGTCCCTGCCCGCGTGTCCCGCGGGGCCCTGAGGCCTCGCGGGACGGGAGCGCCAGCAGCTGTGCGGCTGGCGCCTCAGGTGGGCCGCTGGACGGTGTCGGGAGCGGGCTTGCCGTCCTTCAACCCTGGCGTCCGCACGTCGTAGTGGGCCACCACGGGTTGGTGGTCGGAGGACTCGGTGCTGCGGTCCACCTCGAAGAGGCGGGGGACCAGTCCAGGGCTGGCGTAGATGTTGTCGAAGCGCTTGCCCGTCGCGGGCACCACGCCATTCTCATCCGGCAGCGAGGTGAGGGTGGCGCTGTCCGCGATGTCCTGGAGCCGCAGCCATTGCTCGCTGCCGCGTTGCACCCGGCCGGAGCGCAGCTCGGCGCACGCCTGCTTCGGCGTCATGAGCGAGCCATCCGGCAGGCGCACCTGTGCGGTGGTGGCATGGGCGATGGTCTCCGGCATGCTCTGCTCCAGCACGTGGAGCTCGTGCCGCAACCGCGGGTCGGCGATGTTGCCCACCCCTTCGTCCCCCACGCTGGCGTGGGGCTCGCCGTAGCGCACCTCGTATTCCTCCACCGTGTCGGTGTCGTCGTACGTCCTGAGGTGGGCCATCAGCCAGGAGCCGCCTGTCTTGATGGCGGTGTTGGCGTTGAAGTCCCCCAGCACCACCGCGTGCATGACCTCACGGTGCTGCAGCAACGCGTTGAGCTGGCGGAGGTTGCGGGCGTTGATGCCGGAGTCGCCCAGGGTGTGGTGCACGTTGTAGAGCACCACCGGGTGACCCTCCACCTCCAGGCGCACGTACAGCGCGCCCCGGTCCTCGGGTATCTCGCAGGGGTCTCCGCCACGGCGCATGATGGCCGCGTCCCGCTCCGCGTCGGGCGTGGCGTACGTGAAGTGCGCCGCGTCCACCAGCGGGTGCCGGGTGAGGAAGGCCTTTCCGTTCACCAGCCGCGCGCCGGGGCCGCCGTCATGCCCCTGGTACGCCAGGTGGAAGCCGTAGCGCTCCGCCAGGAGCACGGCGATGGGGACGTTGGCCTCCTGCAGGCCCAGCACGTCCGGCAGCCGTCCCCGGGCCTCCAGGTTGTCGAAGTAGTCCAGCAGCGCCTGTCGGCGCTGCCCACCGAGCAGGATGTTGTACGTCATCACCGTGAGCCCTGGCCCGCGCGGCGAGCGCACCGCGGGGTTGCGGACCACCAGCGTGCGGCCGTCGCCCAGCGCTCGCTCCGTATTGGGCAGGGACACAGCGGCGAAGTCCGGAAGCGTCACGGTGGTCTCCCGGCGCGGAAGGGCGCCCTCGTGCCCGTGCGCAATCCGGCCAATCAGGGGGCCGACCCCCGGCAGGTGCTCCAGCATCTCCGGAACCTTCATCGGGGCTCCTTCCGCGGGAGCGGCTGCGCGGGTTGAGGGCGGAAGGTGTCTTCGTGAAAGGCAACTGGCGCCACAGGTCCTCCTCGATGCCCTCAAGGTCTGTGCTCGCCCTCCCCATGACCAGGGGGCTCCCAGGGAATGGAGGGCTGGCCGGGCTGCTCCGTTCGGATGGAGGGCGGCCAGGCCTCCGGGCGCGCCGTCCCGGGCTTGGATACCGAGGAAGCCCGGGCGCGCTTGTGGTTGAATACCGGACATGCGGCGATTGGTGTTCCTGGCGGTGATGGCTCCTCTCCTGGTGGCGTGTGCCACGACCGGCCAGGTGGTGCCCCGAAGCGCCTCCTGTGAGAAGGGCAAGCTGTGGGCGTGCAACGAATGGGGAGAGCAGCTCCTCCAGGACGGAGACCGAAGCCAGGCGGAGACGGCCTTCTCCAAGGCGTGTGACGGTGGCTCGACGCAGGGGTGTCTGGCCCTGGGGCGCCTGCGCATGGCGGACGGCAACCTCGCGGGCGCCGAGGCGCCGTTCGTCACGGTGTACGAGACGGACAGTGAGGAGGGCGCCCTGGCGCTCGCGGACCTCTACGACGCGCGCGGTGGCGAGGCCCACGCTCGGGCAGCGGCCAAGCTCCGGAGGGAGGCACCGGCGCTGGACAAACCGGCCTTCGACTTCGCCATGCAGTACCGGGTGGGGGCCTGGCGGCCGACGGCGGACCTCGCCCTCAACATCCAGCCCATGGCCTTCCTGGAACGGCGACTCAACATCGGCTCGAACCTGGCCTACACGAGCCGGGGCATCTCCGAGTTCAACGGCTTCGTCGGCTACCAGCACTTCGTCAATGCCTGGGTGGTGCCCTACGGCCGGTTGATGATGGGCACGGCGACACGCGCATCACGCGACCCGGGCTTCAACGTCGGCGCGGAGGTGGGCACGCGGCTGGCCTTGGGGTACTTCGGCCACGTCAACGTCGCGGCCGGCATGTCCCGGGCGAGCGGCAACTACATGTCCGTGGGCGTGGGCCTCAACGGCCTCTTCGTGCTGCTGATGCTGCTGCACGCACCTTGACGCTTCAGCGCGTGGGCCGCCCGAGCACGTACGTGATGGCGGCCTTGCCCGGGGCCTTCGCCTCGCCCACCTCCCAGGTGTAGCCCTCGCGCGCCAGGGCCTCCGTCATGCGCCGGAGCTCGTCGGGCTGATGCGTCCTCAGCGCGGACACCAACCCGTCCCAGCAGATGATGAGCGGCGCCACCGGCACCACGTAGGTGAGCAGCAGCCGCAGCGGCGTCAGCGGCTTCACCAAGGGCGTGAAGAGCAGCACCAGCAGGGGCACCAGCAACATCGACAGGAGGGCCGGGGGCGTGCGGCGCACCGTCTCGAACGCGGCGATGGGAACGCCGCGAGCCTGGGCGTCCTCGAGCACGGCGCGGGCCTCGTCCGGCCGGAAGTGGTGCAGGGCGTTGAAGAGGGTGCGCATGCCCCGCAGGTCGGCCGGGACCTGGAGCGCGTCCACCGAGCGCTCCAGGTACTGCACGCCCTCTGCCCGCGCCCGCTCGGCGGCCTGGGCATTGGGGAACTTGTCGGTGAGCACCACGCGCGCATCGATGCCGTGCTTCTCCGCGAGCAGTTGTCGCAGGCGGGGCAGGGGGCCCCGGCCGCCGGAGCCCAGGTCCACCAGCTCCTGGCCCTGCGCCGCGTTCAGTCCGCGCGCCAGGATTTCCGCGGCCGCGTCGAAGATGCCCATGCGCGTGCTGATGGTGTGGAGGTAGTCGGTCGTCAAGTCCCTCAGCGCGTCGGGGAACCACGTCTGGTCGGTGAACTCGAAGAGGTGCAGCCGGGGGAGCAGCGAAGGCGTGTCGTCCATGGTCCGAGCGTGCAGGCCCCTCGCCGTCCGCGCACTGACGGATGGCGACAGAACGGCTTGCTGTCCACGCCAACGCGCCATTAGCGTCCCGTTCGTGGCGCAGTCGCCTCCGTCCTCATCCTCCGAGCCATCCTTGTCCGCGCGCATGGCGCGGCAGGCGCTCCGGCTCGCGGCGACGCTGGGCCTGCCGGTGGAGGCGCTCTGCCGGGAGGCGGGCTTCCGGATGGAGGACCTGGACGACCCGGAGCTGCGCATCCCCTACGCCGCGCTGGACGGCCTGCTGGAGCGGGCGGCGGAGCTGTCCGGGGACGCGAACCTGGGGCTGCACATCGCCCGCGTGGACGTGGTGGACCTGGATGACCCGGCCACCTTCGTCGTCCTCACTTGCGCGACGCTGCGGGACGCCATGGAGCGGGGCTGCCGCTACCAGCGCGTCTGGGGAGACGGAGAGCGCTTCCTGATGGAGGAGACGGAGCGCGGAGTTCGCATGCGCTTCACGCCCGTGGGCGCGCCCCGGCCCGCGCACCGGCACCTGGTGGACGCGGCGCTGGTGCAGTTCGCCACCGGAGTGAGGGCCTTCACGGGCGTGGACGTCCGGCCGCTCGTCGTGCGCTTCACCCACACCGCGCCCGCGGACCGCCGCGAGCACGAGGCCCTCTTCGGGTGCCCGCTGGAGTTCGGCGCGCCCTTCAATGCCATCGAGTTCTCCCACGAGGACGCCCAGCGGCCCTTCATCCACGCGAACGCGCTGCTCAACGCCATGTTCCAACGTCAGGCCCAGCGCGCGTTGGAGCGGCTGCCGGACGTGTCCACGACCACCGAGCGCGTCCGGGAGCAAGTCCGGCGCGAACTGGCCGGCGGGGACTTCTCCTTCGTGGCCGTCGCCCGGGCCCTGCGGCAGCCGCCGCGGACGCTCCAGCGCCGGCTCGCGGGCGAGGGGCAGAGCTACGCGGCGATTGTCGAAGCCCTGCGCCGCGAGCTGTCTGAGTCCTATCTCCAGCGCCGCATGTCCATCGCCGAGGTGTCCTTCCTCCTCGGCTACGCGGACCCGGTGGCCTTCCACCGCGCCTTCAAGCGCTGGTGGGGTGTGAGCCCGGAAGGCTTCCGGAGGGCGCGGCTCCAGGCCCCACGCTGAGCCTGGACCGCCGTTCGTCCGAGCGGCGTCTCAGGCCGCCTCGCGCCCGCCCTCCGCCGCCGCGCGCGCCAGCCGCTTCTGGATGGCGAGGAACAGCGCCTCGTGTGTGGCAGGGGACGCCAGCTCCACGTCGCCACCGGCCTGGCCGAACGCTGCCACCGCCTCTCGCAGGGCCTCACGCGCGGACATGGCCAGCATCAGCGGCGGCTCGCCCACGGCCTTGCTGCCGTGGATGGTGTTGTGCTGGTGCGCCCGCTCCAGCAGCCGCACCCGGAAGTCGATGGGCGCGTCGCTGAAGGCCGGCACCGCGTAGGTGCTTGCGGAGTGCGTGAGCAGCCGGCCATTCGCGTCCCAGCGAAGCTCCTCGCCCGTGAGCCAGCCCAGGCCCTGGACGAAGCCGCCTTCAATCTGCCCGCGGTCCACTGCGGGGTTGAGCGAATCGCCCACGTCCTCCAGCAGGTCCACGCGCAGCACGCGCTTGACGCCCGTGTGGCCGTCCACCTCCACCTCGCACACCGCCGCGCCGTAGGCGAAGTAGAGGAAGGGGCGTCCGCGGCCCTTGGCCTTGTCGTAGCCGATGCCCGGCGTCTGGTAGTAGCCCGTCGAGGACAGTCCCACCCGGGACAGGTACGCCGCCTCCACCACGTCCGCGAAGGGCAGGGCGAGCTCGGGCTCACCGCGCAGGCCCACCTTCCCGTCGCCGAACATCAGGGCATCCGGCGCCACGCTGCGCCCGTGCCGGTCCGACAGCAGCCGCACGGCCACCGGGGCCAGCCGCTCCCTCAGGGTGACGCAGGCCACGCGCACGGCGGCGCCGTTCAGGTCGGAGCCGCTGGAGGCCGCGGTGGCGGAGGTGTTGGGCACCTTGTCCGTCGCCGTCTTCGCCATCCGCACTGCGTCCGCCGTGACGCCCAGCTCGCGCATGACCACGCCCAGCACCTTGGTGTGCAGGCCCTGGCCCATCTCCGTGCCGCCGTGGGACACCATGACCGAGCCGTCCCGGTACACATGCACCAACGCGCCGGCCTGGTTGAGGAAGGTGGCGGTGAAGGAGATGCCGAACTTCATCGGGGTGATGGCGAGTCCCCGCTTGATGAAGGGGGATTGGGCGTTGAACGCCGCCACGTCGCGTTGCCGGCGCTCGAACTCCGACGACTTCTTGAGCTCCTCCCAGACGCGGAGGATTCGCTCGTCCTCCAGCTCCTGGCCGTAGTGCGTGGTGTTCGTCTCCCCGGTGCCGCGGTAGAGGTTGCGCTCGCGGACCTCGTCCGCCGGCACCCCCACGGCCCGGGCCACGCGGGCCAGGACCTCCTCCGTCACCAGCATGCCCTGCGGACCACCGAAGCCGCGGAAGGCGGTGTTGGAGACGAGGTGTGTCTTCGCCACCCGCCCGGAGTACGCCAGCGCAGGCACGTAGTACGCGTTGTCCAGGTGGAACAGCGCGCGGTCCAGGATGGACTCGGACAGGTCCAGCGACCAGCCGCCGTTGGATACCAGCTGGACGCGGAGGGCCAGCAGCCGCCCCTGGTCGTCGAAGCCCACCTCGTAGGAGGCATGGAACGGGTGGCGCTTGCCCGTCACCGCCATGTCCACGTCGCGGTCCAGCATCCACCGCACCGAGCGTCCCGTGTGCCACGCGGCCAGCGCGACGAACGCGGCGGGCGCGTTGCCCTGCGTCTCCTTTCCGCCGAAGCCGCCGCCCATGCGTGGTGACTGCACCACCACGCGGCTGCGCGGCAGGTGCAGCACGTGGGAGATGATGGCCTGCACCTCGGACGGGTGCTGGGTGGAGGACACGACGGTGATGTCGCCGTCGTCACCGCGCTCGGCGAAGGCGGCCTGCGTCTCCAGGTAGAAATGCTCCTGCCCGCCAATGGCCAGCGTGCCCGACAGGCGGTGGGGGCTGCTGTCCAGCGCGGCGTCCACGTCACCCCGGCGGATGACGTGCGGCTCGGTGTGGTAGCTGCTCCGCGCCACGGCGTCCTCCAACGTGAGGATGGCGGGCAGGGGCTCGTACTCCACCTCCACGGCGCGTGCGCCCGCGCGGCAGGCCTCCACGGACTCGCCCACGACCAGCGCGACAATCTGCCCGTGGAAGAGCACTTCGCGGTCGGCCAGCAGTGGCTCATCGTGGCGGATGGGGCCGGTGTCGTTCATGCCGGGGATGTCCTCGGCCATGAGCACCTTCACCACGCCGGGCACCTTGCGCGCCGCGGTGGGATCTCTCTTGAGGATGCGGGCGTGCGCATGGGGCGAGCACACCGGCCAGACCTCCAGCATGGGCCGCTTCTGCGCCATGTCGTCCACGTACCGCGCGCTGCCCGTCACGTGGCCCAGCGCGCTCTCGTGCCGCAGCGCGCGTCCCGCGTCCGCGGGGGCCTGGGCCTCACCCGCGTCGAAGCCCGGCGCGGCGTCCAGGGCCGGGCTGTGCGAGCCGGAGAAGAACTTCTCCAGCAGGCCCGCCACCAGTCCCCGCCGGTACTCCGCGCTGCCGCGCAGGTCGCTGATGGGCGTGATTTCCTCCGCGAGCACGGGCAGCGCTCGCGCCACCGTCTCGGCCGTCCAGGGCTGCCCGGTGAGCTCCGCCTCCGCGCGGCGCGCACGCACTGGCGTGGCCGCGACGCCGCCGTAGCCCAGGCGCGCCAGCGTCACCACGCCGCCCGCGTCCAGCTCCACGCGGAAGCCCGCGGCGACGATGCTGATGTCCAGCTCGCGCCGCTTGGACACCTTGAAGGAGTCGGAGAGCCGCCGGCCGCCCTCGGGTACGGCGGCGTGGGGGATGATGATGTGGCGGACGACCTCGTCCGATTGGAGCGCCGTCTTTCGGTAGGCGAGGAAGAAGTCGGACAACGCCACCGTGCGCTCGCCCCGCACCGAGCCCAGGACGAGCGAGGCATCCAGGGCGAGCAATACCGGCGCCATGTCGCCAATGGGCGACGCGGTCACCAGGTTGCCCGCAAGCGTGGCGCGCTGGCGAATCTGCCGGGAGGCGAAGACGTTGAGCATCTTCTTCACCTCGGGCAGCTCGTCACCCAGGGCCTCTTCCAGCGCCACCAGTGAGGCCGCGCCGCCCACGTACCAGCCATCCTCCCCACGGTGGACCGCGCGCAGGGACTCCACGCCCTCGGTGGAGATGAGGAAGGGGTAGCGGCGGGCCTTCTTGGTGATGTCCACGCCCAACTCAGTGGCGCCCGCCACCAGGTGGGCCTCCGGGTGCTTCGCGCGCAGGTCGAGCAACTCCTCCCACGACGTGGGGCGCAGGAAGGTCTGTCCACCGGCCTCGTAGCGCAGCGGGGACAGGGGGTCGGCGGGACCTTCGAGCGGCGCGGAGGGAATCGCCGTGGCGGGCGCCGGTCCTTCGTCGCGCTGGGCCAGCGCCTCCATCATCGCGTCGCGAATGGGGCGGTAGCCGGTGCAGCGACAGAGGTTGCCACAGAGCTGGTCCGCCACGGCTGACGGGGTACATACGTCCTTGCGGGAGTACGCCTCCGCCATGGAGACGATGAAGCCCGGCGTGCAGAAGCCACACTGCGAACCGTAGTGCTTCACCATGGCCTGCTGCACCGGGTGGGGCTTCTCGCAGCTGCCCACGCCTTCCACCGTCACCAGCTCACGGCCGGCCACCATGGGCACCAGGGCGATGCAGGCGTTGAAGGCGCGCAGGCACCGGTTGCCCTGGGCGTCCCGATCCACCAGGGCCACGGTGCACGCGCCGCAGTCGCCCTCGGCGCAGCCCTGCTTGGTGCCGGTGAGGCCGCGGGCACGCAGGAAGTCGAGCAGCGTGGTGTTGGGGGAGACGCCATCGACGCGGACCGTCGCGCCATTGAGCTGAAACTCGAACATGTTGCTCACTCTCCTGACGAGCCCCCGCGCAGGCGGGGCGTCTCCGAGGGCGGGGCCTCGGCGGTAGTTTCGGTGTCTGCGCCCTGGTGATGGAGCTGAAGGAGTCCAGCGGCGATGCTCACCGCGACTTCCTGAGGCGACTTGCCGCCAATCTCCAGCCCCATGGGGCAGCGCACGCGGGCCAGCTGCGCCGCTGTCGCGCCCCGGGCCTCCAGGCGCTGACGGAAGCGGGCCCACTTGGTGTTGCTTCCAATGAGGCCCACGTAGCGCGCGGGCTTCTCCAAGGCGAAGGCGATGATGTCCTGGTCCAGGTCATGCCGGTGCGTCATCACCGCGATGTACGTGCGGCGCGCGTCCCAGACAGCGCGCGAGGCGAAGACGTCCCACGGCTCCTCGTGGCGGATGACCGAAGCGGGGATGCGCTCGCCGTGGACCCATTCGGGGCGCTCGTCGACGAGGTGGACCTGGAAGGGGGTGCCGTCCAACGTGCGGCACAGGGCCTGACCCACGTGGCCGGCGCCGAAGAGGTACAGGCGCGGGCCGTGGTTCAACGGCTCCATGAAGACGTCCACCACGCCGCCACAGCATTGGCCGAGCTTCGAGCCCAGCGGATACCGGTACGCACGGGGTTCCCCTTTCTCCAGGCAGGCGCGGGCGTCCGCGAGGACGAGCTGCTCCAGGTGGCCACCGCCCACGGTGCCGTGGAACGTCCCGTCCGCGCGGACGAGCAGCTTCGCGCCGGGCCTGGCGGGGGTACTTCCCTGACACACCGTCACGGTCGCCACGGCGAACGGAACATCGTCCCGCGACCACTCCGCCAGCTGGCGGATCCAATCCCACATTGTCCGGCAGAGTCTGCCACAGGCCGGGCCGCCCACGTCACGTCCATGAAACGGAGTCCGGTTCAAAACCCGTAGCGCACCTGGCGGTCGGGCAGTCGGCGGGCCCGCATTTCCTTGAATTCAGCGACCAGGCGGCCCTTGAGTCCGGTGCGGTAGCGCACGTTGTGGCCTCCGCCCGCTGTTGTGCGGCGACGGGGAAAGTGCTCACTGCTCGCGCAGGGAGAAACTCCAGGCCGTCTCACGCGTCAGGAAGGGCTGCTGAGACTTGAGCTCCGCGAAATACGTCCCGGACGATGGGGCCGTGAAGGTCTGGTTCCCCGTTCCCGCCTCGTACGGCAGGGGGACCTGCGCGCCATGGGGATCAAGGATCCGGATGGTCGTTCTGCCGCCGCTCACGACGTAGGTCCGGCCCGCCTCCAACTCGAAGGAAAGGACGTCCACGTCCGAGCCCAGCTCGAAGACGCCGGCCACGTTCACGGGAACGGTCTGCGGCGTAGCGTGTTCGGCGTCGTCGCCGTGGTCATCCGTGCTCGCCTGGTCCAACTTGAACGTGAAGGCGTAGGGAATGGACCTCGAGCTGACGATGAACGTGACGAGCCCCGAAGCCGGCGTATGGACGTGCCACAAGCCGTCCTCGACCTTCAGCATGTAGAGGGGGGGCGCCGGAAGTGCGCGTCGTCAGCGTACATGCCCGGGTGCAGGACAGCCGGTAGAACACATCTGCGTCGAGCGGAACCGAGATGGCGTCCAGGTCCGTCTCCTTGTGGATGAGCCCGGTGACGGTTTCCCCCACATCCGCGCGGGTGGCCGTTTGGGGGGTACCGCCATGGTCATCCGTCCCCAGGTCGTCGACCCTCACCTCGATGTCGCTCCCCCAGGATGCATTCGGCAGCAGATGCACGTAGTACGTCCCCGTCGACGCAGCTTCATGGACGATTCGGTTCCACTGTGTCTCCGCCAGCGTCTTGCCGTCCGCGTCCGTGAGCCTGAAGCGCCGCTCATAGACGGCGGGGAGGAAGCGGATGTCGTAGATGTGCCCCGCTGTGGCGAAGAAGGAGAAGACGTCCACGTCGTTGGGGCCGTGGAGTCGTACGGCCATGGGGATGCCCGCCGTCAGCGGAGTTGCCCCCTGAAGCGCATTGGCGTGGTCATCCTGGCCCAGGTCGTCCAACTGGCACTGGGTGGCCAAGGTCGCGTCGAAGCTGCTGTAGAATGCGCAGATGCGCATTCGCTGCTCCGCTGAGCGGACGTGCAAAGGCAGCAACCTTCGCTTCGGCCTCCAGGGGAACTACCACTGGAACCCAGCGGGCCCCATCGACCTCTGGTCGGGGGTGGCACTTGGCTACGATACGAGCTCGTTTTCGGTACCCGCGGCTGAAGTCACCTACTCAGGGCCCGACGTCACGCTCCAGGCTGGGTTCGACAAGAACTTCGGCGGGAACTTCTGGGCCGGGCTCTTCGTCACTGGCACTGGTGGCGAGTACGACAAGCTGGATGTACGCCTGCTCAACGGCTCGGGGAGCGAAAGCCTCCGCGAGCGCGCCTTCCATCTCTGGATCGGCTTCGGTTTCCGGGTGAGGGTGGCCGTTCCTCACCCGGCGGTCACGAACTGACGCCAGGTCGAGCCCGTCACGCCGTCAGGGGCGCGGGCGGCGTGTCGGACACGGCGCGCCGCATGGGCTGTGCCTTCCCGTACGTCAACGAGCGCCACGCCCACTCCACTGGACCAAAGCGGAAGCGTGACAGCCACAGGTGGCTCCACAGGACCTGGACGCAGAAGATGCCGACGCAGATGACGACACACGCGAAGGGGCCCCGCTTGCCCACCTGTCCCAGGCCATAGCCGTAGAAGATGAGCAGGCTGATGACCGTCTGCGACAGGTAGTTCGTCAGCGCCATGCGTCCCGCGGGCGCGAGCAGTCCCAGCGCCCGCTGCCAGGTGGCGCGCTGGAAGAGCAGGGTGATGCCCGCCAGATACACGCCCGCGAGCCCCACCTGTGCCAGGTTGCGCAGCGGCGCCAGCCCCAGGGGCAGCCACACGGGCATCGTCTCCGGCGTGAGCACCTTCTTCTGCATGAGCACCGTCACCACGACGCCGGGCACGGAGCCCACCACCGCGGCCACCAGCCCCCAGCCGAGCAGGCGGCGAAAGAAACCCAGGTGGGCGGGGACGTCCTGGAAGATGCCGCGCCGTCCCGCCCAGAGTCCGAGCGCGAAGCGGCCCAGACAGGTCAGCAGTCCGGCCAGCATCATCGTGAAGAACTCGTCGCGGTAGAACCCGGCGCTGGTCTTCGTCACGTCCCACCAGCTTCCCCCGGTGATGGCCGTCAGCATCCGCGTGTGAATGGCGGTGGACTTCTCGCGAGCCGCGGCCATGACCGCGGCACCGGCCTCGGGTGAGTCCGCCAGGAGCTGCGGCAGCCGCCAGAGGAGGGTCATGAGCAGCGGCCACACCAGGACGAGCACCGCCGCGATGATGAGCAGCGTCCGGTCCGAACGCCGCCGTAGGAGCAGCAGGCCGAAGCCCATCAGCGCGTACGAGGAGAGGATGTCGCCGTACCAGAGCAGGAACAGGTGCAGGACCCCCACCACCAGCAAGACCGTCAGCCGCCTCGCGTAGAGCGGGACGAAGCCGCCACCTCGCGCTTCGGCCCGGCCGAGCTGAACCGCGAAGCCCAGGCCGAAGAGGAAGGCGAAGAGGGTCATGAACTTCCCAGAGACCAGCACCTCGAAGGCATACCGGGTGATGGTGTCCAGGAGCGAGGCATTGGCGATGGACGCCTCGAATTGTTCCCGGGACAGGAACACCCTGCCGCTGAACCACATCTGCACGTTGGAGATGAGAATGCCGAAGAGCGCGAAGCCACGCAGCGCGTCGAGCAGCTCCAGGCGCTCACCTGCCTCGACCGGGCGGGCTTCGGCGAGCGGCGCGGATGCAACGGAGGAAGGGACGTTGGGCATGATGACTGAACAACGTCATACAGCCACATCGATTGCGAATTCCTCCGTTTTTGATGCGTGTCTTTTCGCGTCCCAGGAGCGGACGCGAAAAGGCATTCATATCCCACAAGCGGACAGGGATGCGGTTACACGCCGATACGCGGGCACACATCCTTCACGATGCAGTCGTCGCATTTCGGCTTCTTTGCGGTGCAGGTGTAACGCCCATGGAGGACGGTGGCGGGGCCGAAGAAGGTCCACTGATCCTGGGGCACCAGCTTCATCAGGTCTTCTTCAATCGCCTCGGCTTTGTCTTTCTTCGTCAGGCCCAGGCGCTGGCTGACGCGCGCCACGTGGGTGTCGACGATGATGCCGGAGGGGAGATTGAAGGCGGTGTTGAGGACGACGTTGGCCGTCTTCCGCGCCACGCCCGGGAGCGTCACCAGTTCGTCGATGGTGCGGGGGACCTCACCGCCGAACTTGTCGAGGAGCGCGCGGCTCATGGCCTGCACGGACTTCGTCTTCTGCTTGAAGAAGCCGGTGGGCTTGAGGTCCTCCTCCAGCGCGGCGGTGTCCGCGTCGGCGAAGGCCTGCGGCCCCGGGTACTTGGGGAAGACAGTGGCGGTGACACGGTTGACGCGCTCGTCGGTGCACTGCGCGGCCAGGATGGTGGCGACGAGCAGCTCGAAGGGCGTGGACCAGTTGAGTTCGTAGCGCGCATCCGGATGGGTTTCCCGAAGGCGCTCGAGGAAGAGGGCGGCTTTCTCGGCGGGATTCATGGTGGCGTGAGTGAGCACCACCCTACCTGGAGCGTCTGACATGTGCCACGAGCGTTTGGGCGCCGCCCAGCAGGCGCCTGGTCGAGAAAAAGCCGAATACGTAGAGGTCGCGGTGCTTCTGTTCCGCACTGGACAAGTGAGGGGGGCGTGGCTCCCAGGCCGGCAGTCGTTCCAAACATCTTCCCTCTTCAGCCCTGTTCACAGGACCACTTCATGAGTCCGAGTGCAACGACAGTTCTGTGCACAGCCCTTTGCGCGCTCCATGTCGTCCGCTGGTTCGAGTCATGCGTTGCTTCGAAGACACACCATCTCGCCGAGAAGGTTCTGGCACTGACTGTGCAGTTCAAACAGGCACCAGGATGAGACAGTAGGACAAGAAGTGTCTTGGTGTCGGGCCTGGCGAAAGGGGTGGGGCGTATGTGCAGCGGTCATTCACCTATCGAGCGGCTTTGCCGCGTTCCTCCAAGTCCAGAGCTCCGGAGCAGGATGAAGGAGCGTTTCCAGGGTATCCAGGCCGTATCGGAAAGCCTCTTCGGCCGACGGCTCCTCCTTCGTGAGACGCACGCCATGGGGTTGAACGACGGCCTTATCATCCCAGGCTCGTATTTCCCGCTGGGCACCGGGCCGAATCGCGTCCGCAACTTCGCCCTTGAGCGCCAGCCACTTCGGGGGCAAGTGCGCGTCATCGTCGTTCTCGTCGACTTCGAAGACAGGCCCATGAATCGAAGCCGGCAGCAATTCGAGGACCTTTTCTTCTCACAAGGCAAGAGCCCGACAGGAAGTGTGCGGGAGTATTTCGCCGAGGCGAGTCATGGGCTCGTCGACATCGTGGGGCAGGTCGTCGGTCCGTATCGCATGCCTCTGAAGCTGGCCCAGTACGCTGGGGGCGGTTCGGGCACTGACAATCCGGAGCCTAACGCGCGGACCATGGCGAGGCATGCCGCCGAAGCCGCGGCCAGCGTGGACTTCGCGCCCTACGACAACGATGGAAACGGCTTCGTCGACGCGTTCATCGTGGTCCACTCAGGCGGTGGCGCCGAGCAGACCGGCAGCGCTGGCGACATCTGGTCGCACAAGTGGGTTCTTTTCGGCGGGGAACACAATGCGCAGGGGGCCAAGATCTTCGGGTATTTGACCATCCCGGAGGATGCGAGGATCGGCGTTTGTTGCCATGAAATCGGGCACCTCGTGTTCGGCTGGCCGGACCTGTACGACGCGGATGGCACCTCGGAAGGGCTCGGGAACTGGTGTTTGATGGCGGGTGGAAGCTGGAACAACAACGGCGATGTCCCGGCCCATCCATCCGCTTGGTGCAAGGCCAGGCAGGGATGGGTCTCCATCGTCAATTACACCGCCAACAGGAGCGTGAACTTCACCGACGTCAAGACGGAGCACTCGGTGCACAGGCTTTGGAAGAACGGGGTGCCGGGCTCCGAGTACTTCCTGGTCGAGAACCGCCAGCAGAACCAGTACGACAGATTCCTGCCTGGTTCGGGACTGCTCGTGTATCACGTGGATGAGTCCATTCCGGACAATACGAACGAAGTCCATCCTCGAGTTCGCTTGGTTCAGGCGGATGCCTTGGAGGATTTGGACCGTGCCGTCAACCGGGGCGACGACGGGGATCCATTCCCTGGTAGCTCTGGTAATTCGCGCTTTGAATTCGGCACCCGTCCGAGTTCCCGTGCGTATTCCGGGCGTGACAGTTGCGTGTCCATTTCCGACATCAGCCCTTCCGGGATGTCAATGACGGCTCATGTCGAAGTCAGCAGGGCGCAGAAAACAAGAGACGTCCTGCAGCAGCTTGTCAATGACTGGCCTGAGTGAGCGCGCAGTGCTGGCCGCGAGGGGCGACGCTTATGGTGCAGATTCAGGAGAACTGGGCCGATGTGAGGGGGCAGGTCCTCTCATGGCGGCCGCAGAGTGACGTTCCACACCATGGTCTTCTCGAACTCGCCGTCACACACGTGCAGGCCGTCGAGGGCTTCGCCAATCTCTTGAGAGGCATCGAGGGCTCGTCGATTCGAGTCTACGTCCCGGCGGAGCCGGGCCAGTCCCGCGAATTGGCGGCAGGAGACTCGGTCTCCTGCCGCATCCGCAAGTCTCAGCACGCTCGGTACTTCTCGCGCCCAGGAGGCTTGGAGGTCCTCCGCCTCCCGGATTCCTGAGACACGTCTCTCAATCCATGGTGGCGAGGGCGCCCCGAGTCAGTAGGCGATGTCGCTGGCGTACTCACTCGGGGCGAAGGTGGGGCGGCTTCGCGCGCTATTGCTCGACCAGCAGGTCGATGAAGCGCCGCACCTTGGCTGGCAGGTGACGCTTGCTCGGGTAGAACGCCATGATCCGGACGACCTCCGTCTCGCATGACGGCAGCAGCGCCTTGAGGCGTCCACGCGCGAGGTCTTCGTCGACCAGAAAGCTGGGAAGAAAGGCGATGCCCAGTCCCGCGACAGCCGCGTCCCGGATGGCCTCGCCACTGTCGAGTCGTAGGCGGCTTCGACCCTCCACCGTCACATAGGCGCCATCCTTCGGGCGCAGTCGCCAGCGCTGTCGTCGCCCCCGGCTACTGAAGAGCAGGCAATCATGCGTCGCGAGCTCCTCCAGCGTCTGGGGTTCGCCGCGCGCGGCCAGGTACGAGGGGGCGGCGCAGACGAACACCCGATGTTGCGCCACGAGCCGGGACACCAGTCGCGTATCGGTGCTGGTTACATTGATGCGCACGGCCAGGTCGTAACCTTCCTCGATGATGTCCGCGACGCGATCGGTGAAGCTCACCTCCACCTGCACGTCGGGCCAGGTCTGCAGATATTTCTTCAGCACGGGCAGGACATGCAGTCTGCCGAATGCGTCGGGCACGGTGAGCCGCAAGACGCCCCGGGGCGTGCCCGTGCGATCTCCGACGCTGGCTTCCGCTTCATCCAAAGCCGCCAGGACTTGTTGGCAATGCTCATGGAAGACACGGCCATCGTCGGTGAGACTCAGGTGGCGCGTCGTGCGATTGAGCAGACGCACCCCAAGGCGGGATTCCAGCCGGGCCAGGGCCTTGCCAGCCGCCGAGCGCGTCAGCCCGATGGCCCGGCCACCGCTGACGAAACTGCCCGCGTCCACGACGGCCATGAAGGCGAAGATCTCATCCAGATGGGCGCGTTTCATGGCGGGCGCTCGATTGTAGCCCTCGCATCGCTGGAGTGGGGAACGCCGTTCGTCAGTGGGCTCGGTATACGCGTTCGGCAATCGCTTCTTCCCTCACGCCCGCTCATTGGAGAGCCCCCATGCCTGTCACCCTGATGAACCCCGAAGGAATGATGAAGCCCGACGTGTACCGACAGGTGGCGATCGCCACCGGAAGCCGGCAGGTGCACATCGCAGGTCAGGTCGCGTACGGTGCGGATGGGCAGCTCGTCGCTCGGGGTGACCTGGCTGGACAGGTGGCGCAGGCCTACCGCAACGTCGCCATCGCTCTCGCGGCGGCCGGGGCGACGTTCAGCGACGTCGTTCGACTGACAATCTACGTGGTCGACTGGAAGCACGAGCGGATGCCCGACTTTCTGGCCGGCATCGAGCAGATCTCCAAGGAGTTGAACATCGTGCCGGCGCCGGCCTCGTTGATTGGCGTCTCCGTGCTCTTCGAGCCGGACGTCCTCGTTGAGATTGAAGCCACCGCGGTCGTGGGCTGACCCACGCTGTACCCCGCGCATGAGCGCCCCACGGCCGATGAACCGAGGGACGCTCGGTGGCAGGACTGCATCCACAACTGGCAGCACGACGCGGCGTTTGATGGCTCGCAGCCGGTGTGAGTGGCCACTACCCGGGGCGGAGCGTCTGACTCACGTCGCTGCCCCCGGACGTCACCCGCCCTGGGGCGTCAGTTGCTGAAGCAGCCGCACTGTCTCCGGCGCGGCCAGCGCGGGCGCATACGCAGTGAGCGCGACCCCGGACACCACGCGGGTGATGTTGTGGTCCACCTTGCCGGGCTGCGACCAGACGGCTCCGGGAGGCGCGGTGATGTACGCGGAGAAGGTGTGGTGGCCGGTGCCGGGCCGCTCGCCAATGACGTGGATGAGGGCCCGGTGCCGGGCCGCGTCCTCCAGGCCCGCGTACAGCGCTTCGCCCACCCGGTACCCCGCGCGCACGCGCCCGGACGTGAGCACCAGGTGCTCCGGAGCAGGCTGGTACCCCTCGGCAATCAACGCCGCGCGCAGTGCCTCCAGATAAGGCGCGAGCTGTCCCTCGTCCATGATGGCCAGCGCGTTGAGCCCGTCGGACACCATCAACTGCACGTCATACCGTCCCGCATGGCGTGCCCTCAGCGCGCGCACCGCCTCCAGGGACGCGGCGTCGAGCTGCTCGCCCGTCTCCGGGTGGAGGATGTACTCCGTCCGATCTTGCGACTTCGACTCCAGCCGCACTCCCTCTGGCATGGCGTTGATGAAGGCGGGCGTCAGCTCCGTCCACAGGCTCTTCTTCGAGTCCGCGTAGACACGGCGCATCTCCGCGTCCAGCGCGGGCTCCAGGTCCCACGGGTGCGTGCCGTGCCCGCGCGCCATGGGCACGCCGCGCGCACGAATCGCCGACAACTGCTGCTCCGCGTCCGCCCGGATGTCCGGCTCCGGCCGGGTGTCGCCCTTCGCGCGCAGGTACTGGAGATAGACCCAGACCGGGTCTCCGAAGTGGCGAGTGGGCTTGCCCTCCACGTCGATGACGCCCAGGCGCTGGAAGAAGGCCCACATCCGGTCATCCACCTTGTAGCCGAACTGCTCGCGGATGCGGACGTGGTCCTGGAACCCGGTGGTGAGGTAGCCCAGCATCGGGTCGTTCTTCGTGGGCAGCGCCATGAGGTACGCCGGATTCGCCGGCATGATGCGCTCGATGCACCAGTCCAGGTCGTCCAGCGACACGTCCATGTGAAGCGTGGAGCAGACGTCCAGTCCAATGGTGAGCCCGTGCAGCTTGCCCATGGCGATGTCTTCCAGGCAGCAGCGCACCAGTTGCTCGCGGGTGCGGAACACCTCCGGACCGATGAAGCCCGCAACGTCGTTGAGGTGCACCCATGGCGCCGCGCCCTGCCGCGCCCGGGACACGCGTTGGGACAGGGCCCTCGCGAAGCCGTACTTGCGCGACTCGTGGAGGACCATGTCGTAGCCGTGGCCGTGGCCGTTGGTGAAGTCCGCGCCCTGGCCCGTCTCGAAGTAGAGCCCGTAGGGCCCGGCGCGCCCGTCCGCGTAGGCGAGCATCTTCTCCACGGAGATGTCGAAGGTCGCGTTGGCGCTGTCGCTGCCAGCGATGCTCTGGAACCAGACGCCCGTGGTGCCGGGCTGCCGCCGCTCCACCTCCGCCTGCACGTCGATGTGGGACAGCACGCAGTGGGGCAGCACGTCCGTCAGTCCGAAGGTCACCAGCACCTCGAGCAGGGCGGACTCGATGGCGGCCACGGACTCCGGCGTGGAGGACACCGGGTTGCATCCCAGCACCACGTCACCCACCGCGTATGAGAAGCCGTCGAACACCTGCCAGCGGATGTCGTCCACGTTGTCAGTGGGCGAGTTGGGCTGGATGCGCGCCCCCATGTAGCCCCGCGCGCCCACCTTGCTGCCCGGTAGCGGGTTGAACACCTTGCTTCCCAGCGCGATGAGCTCCGCGTCACTCATCAGCTTGACGACGCAGCCAATGGCGTCGCTGCCCAGCCCGGGGCTGATGGCATGAATGGCCGCCTCGTCGGACTCCAGCAGGAACCGCCTCAGCCGTCCCAACGTCCAGTCCGCCGTAAGCGCCGCGGCCTGCGGGTCCTCGGCCTCCAGGCTCAGCGCGTGCAACGCATCCTGGTGCAAAGGGTATCGCCGCACGTCCGCCAGCCGCGTGTGCCCCAAGAGCCTGCGCGCATTCGCACGCGAGTTCTCATCCGCGGCGGCGACGCCCACGAGCGCGTCGCCTTCCTTGAAGGTATTGGCCGCGCCCAGCACCTGCTTGTAGAGCGTGTCGTCGAAGCCGCCCCGGAGCCGCTGGACGTAGCCGAAGACGTCCTCGCCCGACTTCACGTCTGGGATGTAGACGCCTCCCGGCGTGGGGGTGGACGTCGGTTTTCTCCGGCAGCCCAGGACGGAGGCGGCCGCGCCTCCCACCATCGCGGTCAGCACTGCGCGTCGGTGCAGCAGGAACCTCGGGTCCAGGTGCATGGTTCTCCCTCGCTCAGGACTCGCATGGCGGAAGGGAACACCCGTCTTCCCGCCGCGCACAAGCAGGGCCCGGGTGGTGCCGCGTGTCGCTGTAGGACGCCCAACGGAGAGCTCCGGCCGGAGTCTGAGCACTTCCGCGAGGTTCGGACAGATGGCGCCCGTGCGGGCTGCGCGCGCATCCCTGGACGGGTGCTGCCGCTGCGCCTAGGGTCCGCGCGCATCCACTTCTCTTCCCCCCCCGAGTGAGAACACCATGGTCTCGGACATCTTCAATCCGGCGCGCTGGAAGGCCGTCGAGGGCTTCAAGTTCAAGGACATCACCTTCCACCGCGCGGTCGACCAGGGCACGGTCCGCATCGCGTTCAACCGCCCCGAGGTCCGCAACGCCTTCCGGCCCCGCACCGTGGATGAGCTGTCCCGCGCGCTGGAGGCCACGCGCTTCATGACGGACGTGGGGTGCGTGCTGATCACGGGCAATGGGCCGTCGCCCAAGGATGGCGGCTGGGCCTTCTGCTCCGGCGGAGACCAGCGCATCCGCGGCAAGGACGGCTACAAGTACGAGGGCGAGGAGGGAGAGTCCGACCCCGCGCGCCTGGGCCGCCTCCACATCCTGGAGGTCCAGCGGCAGATTCGTTTCCTGCCCAAGGCCGTCATCGCCGTGGTGCCGGGCTGGGCCGTGGGCGGTGGGCACAGCCTCCACGTCGTCTGTGACATGACCATCGCCAGCAAGGAGCACGCGGTGTTCAAGCAGACGGACGCGGACGTGGCGTCGTTCGACGCGGGCTACGGTTCAGCGCTGCTGGCTCGGCAGATTGGTCAGAAGCGGGCGCGGGAGATCTTCTTCGTGGGCGCCAACTACTCGGCGGAGGAGGCCTTCCAGATGGGCATGGTCAACGCCGTGGTGCCCCATGCGCAGCTGGAGGAGTTCGCGCTGGAGTGGGCGGCGGAGATCAACACGAAGAGCCCCACGGCCATCAAGATGTTGAAGTACGCGTTCAACCTGCCCGACGACGGACTGGTGGGCCAGCAGCTCTTCGCGGGCGAGGCCACGCGCCTGGCCTACGGCACCGACGAGGCGCAGGAAGGCCGCGACGCCTTCGTCCAGAAGCGCAAGCGCGACTTCAAGCGCTTCCCCTGGTCGTACTGAACCCGCGGACGCCGAGGCGGCGCGGACGCCCTGGGAATACCCATCCAGGGTGATGGTCGGTGGAAGGGGCCTCGTGTTCTAGGCCTCTTCCATGCCGAACCTCTCCGCGTCCCTCCTCATCGTGCTCGTGAGCCTGTCGCTGGGCTGCGCCAGCGGCGCCACGGGCGCTGTCAGCCGTCGCGAAGCCTCCACGCCCGCCACGGCGTGTCTCGACACCATCTCGTGTTGCCTCCAACGTCATCCGGCGCAGCCTGAGTTGTGCGGCCTCTCCGCCTCGGAAGCCGTCGTGTACCTGGCGGAAATCCAGGCCGTGGCGAAGGAGCACGAGGCGAGTCGGGACGTCGGCGCGAAGGCGGGATGGAAGCGGCGCTGCGTGGACACCCATGCCCGGTGCAAGGACGCGGGGAGGGGACGATGGGTGGGAGACTGCTACGCCTGTTTCGTCCGCTGTGAGCGCGAGCGGGAATGGCCCTACGACAGCTGCCACCGGCGATAGCGCCGTCACACCGGCGTCAGGCGCTGCCGACGATGTCCAGGATGACGGCGTAGTGCACGCCCGCCGCGGCCACGACGAGCAGGTGGAAGATTTCGTGGTAGCCGAAGACGGTGGGAATCGGGTCGGGCCAGCGGCGCGCATAGATGACCGCGCCCACGGTGTAGAGCACGCCGCCCAGCACGAGCCACGCGACGCGCCCGGAGCCAATCACCTCGGGTAGCCGCAGCATCACCGGCGCGGCCACGGCGCCCAGCGCGACGTAGAGCGCGGAGCGCAGCCCTCGCGAGGTGTGCACGCCCAGGAGCGTGAGGCCCGCGCCCGTCAGCGCGGCGATCCACATCAACCAGAGCAGATACAGGCTGGTGTCACCCGTGGTGTCCAGCGTGGCCATGGGCGTGAATGAGCCCGCGATGAGGATGTAGATGGCCGCGTGGTCGAAGCGCTGGATGCGCCGGTACGCGTCCATGCCCCAGGTGAAGCGGTGGTAGGTGGCGCTCACGCCGAACATCAGCACCAGGCTGCCACCGAACACGAGGTCGGCCAGGTACTGGGGGCCGCGCACCGGCATCAGCGCTAGTTGGATGCACCCGAGCAGCGCCGCCACGAAGGCCACGGCGTGGGAGATGCCTCGGAGCCGGGGCTTGACGCTCTCGATGAGGAGCAAGGTGTCAGTGCCATCTGGGGACGCCATGACCTGCTCGTAATCATCGCACGTCACCCTCGCGTCAGCGCGCGGTACATCCCGTCCAGCTTCTGACGCCCCGAGCGCCCGAGCGTCCAGCGGCGTACGGCCGCGGGTGCGAACCGGAAGACACCACCGCCGGTTCGCGGCCAGGCATATGCTCCGCGTCAGAACGCTGGTTTCATCACCACGGAATCTGACGAGCGCGTCACCGGGCCATGGAACACGGCCTCGAGGTTGTTCCCATCCGGGGCCAGGACGAACCCCGGTCGACGAACAGTTCGTCGGCGGAGATGTGGTGTGGACTCTCGCTGAAGAAGGGCACGCCCAACACGACCAGCACCGCGCGATAGAATTGCTTGCTGGCATCGAGGTCCTGGAGGCACAGATGGACGTGATCGAACAGCCGGCCCTTGTGGAACTCCATGTTGCTCCTTCACGGTGGTATGGCTCACGGACGTCGAGCGGTGCGCGGGGAGGCGCGAGGCTGACATGAAACCTCACATGCTGACCTTCTTTTGCGAGCTGGAGGCGGAGCCTCTGCGTGAGCTATTCGCCACTCCTGGCGTCGAGGAGGACCTGGTGGCGCTGGATGCCGGGGTGAGCCTGGGCCTGCTCGATCTGGGGCCGGAGCGGGCCCAGGTGGTCCAGCGGCTGAACCGGATGGGCATTCCCGTCACGGCGTGGCTGCTGCTGCCCACCGACGAGGGCTACTGGTTCCATGCGGGCAATGTGGCGCAGGCCACGGCGCGCTACGAGGCCTTCCAGGCGTGGACGGCCGAGCACCACTTGACGTGGGAGGGCGTGGGGCTGGACATCGAGCCGGACATCCGCGAGCTGCGACGGTGGATGGAGGGCGGGTGGCGGCAACTGGGCGAAATCCTGCCCAGGCTCGTGCAGGGGCACCGCATCCGGGACGCGAGGGCAGGGTACGCGCGGCTGATGGAGCGCATCCGCGCGGACGGCTACCGGGTGGATGCCTACCAGTTCCCCATCATCGTGGACGAGCGGGAGTCGCGCTCCACGCTGGTGCAGCGGCTGGCGGGGGTGCTCGACCTGCCGGCGGACCGCGAGGTCCTCATGCTCTACACCAGCTTCCTGCGGCCCCATGGCCCCTCCGTGCTCTGGAGCTACGGGCCCGGAAGTCAGTCCCTGGCGGTGGGCGTCACTGGCGGGGGCGTGGAGCTCCCCGGCGCCTTCGCCGCGAAGCCCCTGGATTGGACGGAGTTCTCACGCGACCTGCGTCTGGCGGTGCGCTGGACGCATGACCTCCACGTCTTCAGCCTGGAGGGCTGCGTCCAACAGGGCTTCCTGAACCGGCTCCGTACCTTCGACTGGGATGCGCCGGTCACCCCGCCAGCGACCGCGGCGCGCCACGTGGACACCGTGCGGCGCGCGGCCCGGCTGCTGCTCCGCACGAGCGCCTGGGTCCTTCGCTGAGGGACGGACATGCGGACAGCGCGGTAGCCGCCGTGCGTCATCGCCGTGTCGTGGTTCATCGCGATTGACGCTCGGGGAGGGCGGGGGTGTCATGCGCCCCGGCCACCTCTACCCGTCGCCCGGTATCCCTTCCGGGCTGGGAGCCTCATGTCCGCCTTTCGCATGACGTCCAAGCTGCTTGGCGCGCTGCTGCTGTCCGCGAGCACGCTCCATGCGGCACCCTCATGGGCCGCCGCGCCCGCCTCCACGCCCGTCGCTGTGCCCAACGGGAACTTCGAGATTGCAGGCGGCTCCGGCTCGCTCCCTGCCTTCTGGAAGTCCCGAGGGCAGGGGAAGGCGTCCGGCAGCGCCGCGGCGAAGGTGGAGGGCGCTCGCGGCCTGGCCATCGAGAACCCGGTGGGCGGCGCCGAGACAACGGTGGAGTCCGAGGCGATGAAGCTCCAGGTGGGCCAGCTCTATCGGCTCAGCGCCTGGGTGCGCACGCGAGGCGTCCAGACGGACCCGCAGGCGCGCTACCCCACGGCGCACGGCGCCTGCCTGTCGATGAAGAGCTTCCCCTTCACCAACTGCTCACCCGCGCCCGCAGCGGAAGCGGGAGGCCGCGCGTCGGTGCTCTTCTTCGCCACCCAGTCCTCGGACCGGGTGCAGCTCCACCTGGGCCGCAACGGCAAGGCCACGGGCACCGCCTGGTTCGACGACGTCCGCATCGAGAAGGTGGAGGACATCACCGCCTACATCCCGCTGGAGTCGGTGCGCTGGGCCGGCAAGGGCTTTCGCTATGACGAGGGCGGGTGGATCTACGTCCACATCGAGGGCGAGCCCTACGAGCGGGGCCACCAGTTCGGCCAGCTGGTGCCGCAGGAAATCGTCCGCTACATGGAGAAGCTCGGCATCGAGAAGGACAAGACGGATGCCTCCAAGGGGTGGAACCACCAGCGGCTGCTCGCGGACGCGCTCTTCCTGCGCAAGTACGACGCGGAGTTCCTGGAGGAGATGAAGGGCATCGCGGACGGCGCCAACAAGGCGGGCGCGAAGTTCAAGGACCGCGAGCTGGACCTGCTGGACATCGTCACGCTCAACTCCGCCGTGGACGCGGGGCAGCTCGCCGAGGCGAACCGGGCCACGGGCACGCCGCTCACCGGTCGCACCTTCCTCAAGGCGGAGGAGGACGCGGAGCGGGCGGGGAAGGGGGACCATTGCTCCTCCTTCGTGGCCACGAAGTCCGCCACCCCGGATGGCCGCGCCATCATGGGGCAGATTTTCATGTGGGGCGGCTACACGGGCGTGCACTGGGATGTGGTGCTGGACGTGAAGCCCACCAAGGGCCACCGCTTCGTGATGCAGACCTTCCCGGGTGGCATCCACAGCGGCTCGGACTGGTACGTCAATGCCGCCGGCATCGTCATTGGCGAGACGACGGTGGGGCAGTCGCCGTTCGACATGAATGGCACGCCCCAGAGCAACCGCATCCGCAAGGCCGCGCAGTACGCGTCGTCCATCGACGACGTCGCCCGCATCATGAAGGACGGCAACAACGGCCTCTACACCAACGACTGGACGTTGGCGGACACGAAGACGGACGAGGGCGCGTGTCTGCTGCTGGGGACGAAGAAGACGCGCCTGTGGCGCACCGGCGGCAAGGGGCAGGCCGGGGACACGCCGGGCAACCTCAAGGACTTCATCTGGGCCAACAACAACAACCGGGATTTGGAGGTGCGCAAGGAGTACGTGCCCAACCCGGACAACGCCCCGGTGGACCTGTCCTTCAACACCTGGAACCGCGACATCGCCTTCTGGGAGTACTACGCGAAGCACGGCAAGAAGGGCTTCGACCTGGACACCGCCATCCGGATGATGGCCTCCAGCCCCATCAACCGGCCCCACGCGTGTGACGGCAAGGTCACCACGTCGGAGATGGCCCAGAAGCTGATGTTCCTGGCCCACTACGGCAAGACGACGCTGCGCGAGAAGATGGTGGGGGGCCGGTGGATTCCCGACCTGCCTGGCGCCACGCCGCACCTGTCGCTGGGCTACACGGCCTTCAGCCCCGTCGTCGTCGCGGAGAAGCTGGAGGCCGCTCGCAAGGGCTGGACGGCTCCCGCCGAGCCCGCCGCCCTCAAGCGCGACGTGTCGAAGGTGAAGGACGCGTTCGTCTTTGGCAGGCCCCTGCTGTGGGCCAACACCGTGTTTCCCGCGACGGATGGGGAGAACTGGCTGGTCAGCGGCACCGCCGCGTATTGGAAGCTGCTCAAGGACTTGCCGGCCGACGGAGACACGTCCGACAAGGCCTTCGAGTACCAGCGCAACGCGCTGGCCGACCTCAACGCGCGCTACCTCTTCACCACCTCGCGCGAGGCGGACGTGGTGCCGGCCTCCGCGAAGACGGACTACGGCCGCTACGGCGCCTACATGCTGCCGCGCATCAAGGGCACGTTCCTGCTGCACCAGCTCCGGCTGCTGCTGGGCAACGCCCACTTCTCCAAGGCGATGAACGCCCTGCATGGCCGCTACGCCAACAAGAACGTCACCACCGCGGACTTCAAGCGCGCGGTGCTGGAGGCCACCGGCAGGGACGTGGGCCTCTTCGTGTCGCAGTGGGTGGAGCAGACCGGACTGCCGCAGCCGCGCATCCGTGCCAGCGCCGCGCAGGTGAAGGACGGCTACGAGGTGACGCTGAAGGTGGAGCAGCCCGGCTCGCGCCCCTGGCACTTCGTTGCGATGGTGGAGGTGCGCACCGCGAAGGGCGCCACGCTGGAGCGCGTGGAGGTGAAGGGCCTCAACGAGACGTTCACCTTCCGCACTGCGGAGCCGCCCGTCCGCGTGGTGTTCAACGCCGGCAATGACATCCCGGTGCCGCGCGAGCACCACCAGACGCTGTCGAACCAGCTCGACGCCTGGGAGAAGCTGCTCCTGGTGCACGGCACGGCGCGCCAGACGGAGTCCATGCGCACGCTGGCGCTGGGCTACCGGGAGGTGCTGGCGGACGCGTTCGTGGAGTACCTGATGCCCATCAAGCCGGACGCCGAGGTGACGGACGCGGAGCTGGCGGACCGGGACCTGGTCCTCTTCGGCGGCGCGGAGGACAACGCGCTGCTGGCGCGGCTGGCGACCGAGAAGAAGCTCCCCGTGGAGCTGGGGCGGCGCTACTTCCGCTGGCAGGGCAAGACGTACGGCCGCCCGGATGATGGCCTGGCCGTGGCGCTGCCGAACCCCTGGAACCCGAAGCGGTCGATGTACCTGTTCGTTTCCAACAGTGGACTTCAGCTCTGGCACATGACGCGCGCCTACCAGCGCGGCCTGCCGGGCTGGGCCCTGTACCGGGGCGCCGAGGTGAGCGCCAAGGGCTTCCACGACGTGGACGCGCTGGCCCAGGACGTCGCGGTGACGCCCGCTGCCCCGCCCGCCGCGCCAGCGCCCACGCCTGTACCGGCGCCGGTGCTGGGCCAGCCGCAGCGTTAGCGCACGCTGCGAGGGGCCCCACCGCGGGGAATGTGCGGGTGGGGCCCGCTCCAAGGAATAGGGGACGGGCCCGGGTGTTTTTCCCGCCTGCCCGGAGGGACGACGACCCTCCGCGTCTGGCAGCATTCGCCGCCCCTCATTCCTCTCGGAGCCGCATTGAGCCCCCTGAAGACCTTCTCCCGCCGTGCCTGGGCCCGCAGCGCCTTGGGCACCCTGCTCCTCACCGGCTGTGCCACCACGCAGCAGCCGGCCCCCTCCGATGACGCGCCCCCTCCGGCTGTGTCCGCCGCCCAGGCCGCTTCCACGGAAGCCGTGCGTTCGCTGGGCGTGGAGCTGAAGCACCTGGACCGCGATGTCCGGCCGCAGGACGACTTCTACACCTTCGTCAACGGCAACTGGCTGAAGACGACGTCCATCCCCGCGGACCGCGCCCGGTACGGCACCATCATCGAGTTGGTGGACAAGGCCGAGCTGGCCATGCGCGCCATCATCGAGGAGTCCGCCACGGCGAAGGAGCGCCACCCGGGCTCCACCGCGCAGAAGGTGGGTGACCTCTACAACAGCTTCATGGACACCCAGCACATCGAGTCGCTGGGCCTGAAGCCGGTGCGCGACGAGCTGGAGCGCGTGAAGGCCGTGAAGCGCGCGGACGCGCTGCCGGAGCTGTTCGCGACGCTGCTGCGCGAAGGCGTGCCGGTGCCGTTCGGCATCTTCGTGGGCCAGGACCAGAAGCAGGCCACGCGTTACACCGTCTACGCCACGCAGCTGGGCCTGGGCCTGCCGGACCGGGACTACTACACCAAGCAGGAGCCGCGCTTCGTCGAGGTCCGCGCCGCGTACGTGGCCTATATCGAGAAGCTGCTCACGCTGGCCGGTGAGAAGAACGCGAAGAAGGCCGCCCAGGACGTGATGGCGTTCGAGACGGCGCTGGCCGCGAAGCAGTGGGACCGGGCACGCAACCGCGACCGCGAGAAGACGTACAACCCCAAGACGGTCGCGGAGCTGGACGCGCTGACGCCGGGCTTCTCCTGGGGCCGCTTCCTCAAGGCGTCCGGTGCGGAGGCCACGCCCTCCGTCATCGTCCGTCAGCCGGACTACCTGGAGGCCCTGGGCGGGTTGCTGAAGTCCACGCCGCTGCCGGTCATCAAGCAGTACCTGGCGCTAAAGGTGCTGGACACCCGCGCGCCGCTGCTCAGCAGCGCCTTCGATCAGGCGCACTTCGAGTTCCGCGGAAAGACGCTCCAGGGCCTGGAGGAGAACCGCCCGCGTTGGAAGCGCGGCGTGGCCCAGGTGAACGAGGTCGTCGGCGAGGCCGTGGGCCAGCTCTATGTGGAGCGCCACTTCAGCCCCGACTCCAAGAAGCGCATGCAGGAGCTGGTGGCCAACCTGCGCGAGGCCTTCCGCAAGGGCATTGACGGACTGGACTGGATGAGCCCCGCCACCAAGGCGCAGGCCCAGGCCAAGCTGGAGAAGTTCGGCGTGAAGATCGGCTACCCGGACAAGTGGCGGGATTATTCGTCGTTGGACATCGTCGCCGGTGATTTGGTGGGCAACGTCCGCCGGGGCGAGCTGTTCGATCACCAGCGTGCGGTGGGCAAGCTGGGCAAGCCCATCGACCGCGAGGAGTGGGGCATGACGCCGCAGACGGTGAATGCCTACTACAGCTCCACGATGAACGAGATTGTCTTCCCGGCCGCCATCCTCCAGCCGCCGTTCTTCGACCCGGAGGCGGACGACGCGACGAACTACGGCGCCATCGGCGGCGTCATCGGCCACGAGTTCAGCCACGGCTTCGACGACCAGGGCAGCCGCTCCGACGGCGACGGCAACTTGCGTGACTGGTGGACGCCCGAGGACAAGACGGGCTTCGAGCAGCGCACCAACATGCTGGTGAATCAGTACAACGGCTTCAGCCCGCTGGAGGCCATGAACGTCAACGGCAAGCTCACGCTGGGTGAGAACATCGGTGACCTGAGCGGCCTCACCGTGGCGTACCAGGCCTACAAGCTGTCCACCCAGGGCAAGACGCCACCCGTCATCGACGGCTTCTCCGGCGACCAGCGCTTCTTCCTGGGCTGGGGGCAGATCTGGCGCGGCCTGTACCGGGACGATGCCATGCGGCAGATGCTGCTGACCGACCCCCACTCGCCGCCGCGGTACCGCGTCAACGGCGTGGTCCGGAACATGCCGGAGTTCTACGAGGCCTTCGGCGTGAAGGAGGGGGACGCCAACTGGCTGCCGCCCGAGCAGCGCGTCAAGATCTGGTAGCCCCGCGGTATGGGGCCGGTGGACAGCGGCCACGGGCTGTTTAGGCTGGATGCGTGAACGCTCTCGCCGTCCGGCTCGTCTGTGGCCTGCTGTTCTCCGTGTTGGTGTTGGGGGCCATCGTGAAGCCCCCTGACAACTTCAGTCAGGGGCTGGGAATGCTGCTCCCAGCCACCATGCTGTTGGGCGTGGCCCTCAAGGGGCCGCGGCGCTCCATCATCCCGAAGCGCCGCGCCTCCGCCACGGCGGCTCCCAAGGTCGGGGAGCCGCCTCGGCCCTGAGCGTCAGGGGAGGGTGGCTCCCGTTCAGGCCTTCTTCGCCGCCGACGGCTTGTTGATGTTGGCGAAGAAGTCGTTGCCCTTGTCGTCCACGACGATGAAGGCCGGGAAGTCCACCACTTCAATCTTCCAGACGGCCTCCATGCCCAGCTCGGCGTACTCGAGCACCTCCACCTTGGTGATGCAGTCCTTGGCCAGCCGCGCCGCCGGGCCGCCAATGGAGCCCAGGTAGAAGCCACCGTGCTTCTTGCAGGCCTCGGTGACGGCGGTGGAGCGGTTGCCCTTGGCCAGCATCACGAAGCTGCCGCCCGCGGCCTGGAACTGGTCCACGTACGCGTCCATGCGGCCGGCCGTCGTCGGGCCGAAGGAGCCCGAGGCATAGCCTTCCGGCGTCTTCGCCGGGCCCGCGTAGTAGACCATGTAGTCCTTGAGGTACTGGGGCATGCCGTTGCCGGCGTCCAGCACCTCCTTGATCTTCGCGTGGGCGATGTCGCGCGCCACCACCAGGGGGCCGCTGAGCGACAGGCGCGTCTTGATGGGGTAGCGCGACAGCTCTGCGCGAATCTCGCTCATGGGGCGGTTGAGGTCGATCTTCACCACCTCGCCGCCCAGCTCCCCGTCCGTCGTCTCCGGCAGGTACTTCGCCGGGTCGGCCTCCAACTGCTCCAGGAAGATGCCGTCCTGGGTGATCTTCCCCAGGATCTGCCGGTCCGCCGAGCACGACACCGCGATGGCCACCGGGCAGGACGCGCCGTGGCGGGGCAGGCGGATGACGCGCACGTCGTGGCAGAAGTACTTGCCGCCGAACTGCGCGCCAATGCCGGTGCGCTGCGTGAGCTTGAGGATCTCCTGCTCCAGCGCCACGTCGCGGAAGCCGCGGCCCAGCTTGTTGCCCTCGGTGGGGAGCGAATCCAGGTAGCGCGCGGAGGCGTACTTGGCCGTCTTCAGCGCGTATTCGGCGGAGGTGCCACCAATGACGATGGCCAGGTGGTACGGCGGACAGGCCGCGGTGCCCAGCGAGCGGATCTTCGCGTCCACGAAGTTCAGCAGGCTCTGCGGATTGAGCAGCGCCTTCGTCTCCTGGAACAGGTAGCTCTTGTTGGCGGAGCCGCCGCCCTTCGCCATGAAGAGGAACTTGTAGGCGTCACCGTCCGTCGCGTAGAGCTCGATCTGCGCGGGCAGGTTGTTGCCGGTGTTGACCTCTTTGTACATGTCCAGCGGCGCCATCTGGGAGTAGCGCAGGTTCGACGTCTGGTACGTCTCGAACACGCCGCGGGAGATGGCCTCCTCGTCATTGCCGCCGGTGATGACGTACTGGCCCTTCTTGCCCATGACGATGGCGGTGCCCGTGTCCTGGCAGGAGGGCAGCACGCCGCCGGCGGCGATGTTGGCGTTCTTCAGCAGCTCCAGCGCCACGAAGCGGTCGTTGGACGACGCCTCGGGGTCCTCGAGGATGTGGGAGAGCTGCTTCAGGTGTCCGGGGCGCAGCAGGTGCGCGATGTCGCGCATGGCCTCGCGGGTGAGCAGGGTGAGCGCCTCGGGCGCGACCTGGAGGAAGGTGCGGCCGCCGGCTTCGAAGGTGGAGACGTGGTCCTTGGAGAGCAGCCGGTATGGCGTCTCGTCCTTGCCCAGCGGCAGCATGTCCTGGAACTGGAAGTCGGTCATACCCGTAGGCGTAGCGCTGATGCGGCCCTCGTGGGTAGCTGGAACTCGTGGCGCGAGAAAACCTCCCAGCATGGGAGCTACAAGTCCCTTCACTCCAGATACAGCCTGATACATGGATAGAGGAGGGAAGGTGGGCGAGGGTTGGCTGGTCGTCAGCCCGGGTGGCGGACAACTCGCGGAGCCGCCAGGTTGTGCGATGCTGTGAGCCCCCGTGGCCGCCATCTCCGTTCAAGTTCCCCTTCTTGTTTTCATGGCCCTGCTCGCCGCCTCCGCGCGCGCGGCGGAGCCGTCCGCCGTGGAGCAGCGGGCGCGCGAGGACCTGGACCGTCAGCTCCAGGAGATGGTGAAGACGCCGCCGCCGGAGATCGTCATCTCCTTCGAGGGCCTTCCCGGAGCGGGCACGTCGCGCGGCTACAAGCTGGTGGAGGCGGACTTCCTCGTCAACGGCCAGCCCCTGGCCATCCCCGGCCTGGACAAGCTCAACGGCCCCGGGCTGCACCGGCTCGCGGTGCTCACGGTGGAGGAAGGCTCCTACACGCTCGTCTCGCACGTCACCTACGCCAACGAGTCCTGGAACCTCTTCAGTGAGGAGAGCGGCTTCCTCTGGAAGCTGACGGCGTCGGTGACGGTGCAGGTGCAGCGCGGCCTGCGGGCGCGGGTGCGGGTGCTGCCCGCCATCAACCCCACCGCGCCGGACCCCCGGCTGAAGCTGAAGCTGTCCCATGACGTGAAGGCGGAGATGACGGCCGCCATGGCGGACGTGGCCATTCCTGACGTGCCGGATGCGGGTGCGCCCGTGGCCGCGGTGGCGCAGGCTCCCGCGAAGCCGCCCCCGCCCCCCGTGACGACCCCCATCTCGCCGTCGCCGCCCGTGGTGGCCGCGCCGGTGAAGACGGTGGAGGCGCCGGAACAGGGGCCGGTGGCGCCCGCGAAGCTGCTGCTGAAGGTGCTCGCGGGGAAGCGGCCCGCCGCGGCCACCGTGTACGTGAAGTCCGTCAGCGGGGCGCCGCAGCGGGTGATGGTGGACCGCAAGGCGCGCAAGCCGGTGGAGGTCCTGTTGCCGCCCGGGGAGTACCGGCTGGACGTCCTGTCCCAGGGCTACCTGGCGCAGACGCGACAGGTGACGCTCTCCCGGGAGGCGGTGCCCACGGTGTCCTTCACCCTGGCGAAGGCACCGGTGTCGAAGTCCCAGAAGGTCCGCCTGAAGAATGAGGTCGTGGAGCTGCCGCGCATGCCGCGCTTCGCGGAGAAGCAGGCCGCGCCACGCAAGGGAACGACCGCGGGACTGGCCCTGCTGATGGACATGTTCGTGCGGGACGAGAAGCTCCGGCTCCGCATTGAAGGCCACACCGACAACCGCGAACGCCCCGCGGCGGCCGCCCGCAAGACGCTGTCCGAAGCCCGCGCCGCAGCCGTGGCCAAGGCCCTGGTCGACGCGGGACTGGACGCGTCGCGCATCGAAACCGTGGGCCTGGGCGACACCCGGCCCAAGGCGCCGAACCTGTTGCCTCGTGGGCGCGAGCTGAACCGCCGCGTGGAGTTCGTGCTGCTGCGCAAGGAGTAGGTGGACAGGTCGGCCCATCAGGGCGGACTGCCGGGCTGTTCGGACGCGGCACCGGAGGGGGGGGATTCCATCTCCGCCGACAACCGAGTCTCGGGCCGCGCACTTGCGGCGCGTCGCGGAGCGACAAGATGGGCTTGGGTTCACCCGAACGGAATCCCCAACATGAGACGAGGTGCCGGGAAATGCGTTCGATACGGCACAGTTCGCGGGCCCACCGCGGGGTGATGGGTTCTGAATAGAGCCTCGGTGCACGCGTCTGTCCTCATGAACACGACGGCGGGCCCTGAGCTCACGAGGACGCACCCCATGAACCGCATCGCTTCCGCGCTGGTTGCAGCCCTTCTCCTCACTGGCAGTGCCCAGGCCCAGGGTTACGGCCCCCGTCCCACGCGCGTGGAGCGGGGCGAGCTGCGCGATGACCGCCGCGACCTGGAGGACCTGCGGAAGCTGCTGTCCCGCTTCGACGCCGCGTGGAGCAGCCGGAGCGAACGGCAGATGGCGAACGTGGAGGTCAGCCTGCGCAAGCTCCTCCGTGCCGAACTGGCGGAGAGCGAGCGGGAGCTGTCCAAGGACAGGGCACAGTCGCGGCGGACCCGGCGGGATGCGCGCGTGGCTCAGTGGGGCGGTCCCCGGGCGGCCATGTGGGGCCGTGCCTCCGCAGTCGAAGCGCGGAACGACCTGCGCGCCGAGCACGCCGCGCTGCGGACACGGAAGGCCATTGCCCGTGAGCTCGACGAAATCGAGGGACTGCGGCAGCCCGGGGCCTTGAGCTACAAGCGCACGCTCATCCTGGAGCTCATCCAGGTGGCGGAGCGGGAGCTGAACCAGACCCGGCGGGAAGTCCGCGACGACCGGCGCCCCTCCGGCCGGCGCTATTGAGCGCCTGCCGCAAGGCCCCGCCCGCCAGGTCCGGCGGCGGGGCTACTCCGCTTTCTTCGGCGCGGTGGCGGAATCCACCACGCGGTGCACCGGGTACAGCTCACCCGTGGTGATGGCGCCATCGAGGAACTGCCAGCGGCAGAAGCCATCATCGGAGTGGGGCTCCAGCAGGTACACGGCGAGCGTGCCGGCGCGCTGGGCCGTGGGCACGTAGAGCGTCCCCGCGGGGAACTCGTGCGTGGTGCGCTCGGGGGCCACCGTGAGGACCGTCTCGAAGCGCACCGGCTTGGGCTTCTGGCTGAGCGGCACCTCGGCCTCGCCGGGCGGCGGCACATTCGCCGCCACGTCGGGGCTGAACGTCTCCTCGCGCCGGGCCACGCGGTAGCTGTCCACCGTGAACGGCCGGGACTTCGGCAGCCGCTCGAACTGGATGCCATGGCCCTCCAGCCGTGACGCGAGCTCCGGGGGGGCCAGATAGGCCTCGGGGGTGCTCACGGACTGGGTGGGAACGAAGGTCCGGTGGTGCGGCATCGCGTAGGTGCGCTTGCGCTTTCCGGGGTAGCGCCGCGCGGCGATGCTCGCCTCGTCGAACGCGAGGATGTTCGCCGTGTCCCCGGGCCGTGCGTATGCGGGGTACTCGAAGGCCAGGGCGCCCTTGTCGTCGCGCGTGGCCACGCCGTAGTTGATGCCGACGAGCGCCTCCACGTCGGGAGATTTGCCCCGCGCGATGATGTCCGCCTGCGTCTCGTCGGTGATGGCGCGGTAGGTGGCGGCGTTCCGGGCCGCGTCGCGGAAGAGCTCCAGCAGCCACGCGCGCATCACCGCGCAGCGGCGCGGGAAGTCGATGTAGCTGTACGTCTCCAGCAGCACGTCCAGCCGGCCGAGCAGGCCCCGGTAGTGGCTGCCAAAGCGCGGCAGCGCCGGGTACGTGTGCCAGCCCGAGCGCGGGTCGCCTTCGTCCTTGTAGTTGCCGTACCAGAAGCTGTCGAAGCCATGGCGGCCCTGCACGGCCTTGGCGACGCGCTCCAACATGCCCCGGTTGTAGGCGCGCAGCTTGGAGAAGAGCGGCTCGTTCGAATGGGACGTGTCGAACGTCAGGTCGAAGGCGTGGATGCTGCCGTCCGTGGTGTGGCAGTCGATGAAGACATGGGGCCACCAGGTCTGGTGCAGCGCGGCCATGGCGCGCGTCTCCGGGGCCTCCTGCTTCGTGCTGTCCCGGTTGAGGTTCCAGCCTTCGCCCGTGTAGCGGGTGCCCACGCCGCCCTCGGGGTTCACCTGTCCCTCGAGGTCCTTGAGGTTGAGCTTCCGGTTGTTCGGGCTGATGCGGTCGTTGCCGTCGGGGTTGAAGTTGGGCACCAGCACCAGGCACACCTTGTCGAGCAGCGTCTGCCCGAGCCGGGTGAGCGTGAGGTCCCGCGCGAGCGCGAGCAGGGCCTCCTTGCCTTCGACTTCGCCCGCGTGGATGTTGGCCTCCACCATCACCACGACCTTCTTCTGCTTGCGCGCCTGCTCGGGCGTGAAGCAGCCGCGGTCGCTCACCACCAGGGCCACTAGGGGCTGGCCTTCGCCGCTCTGGCCGAAGTCCACCCTGCGGGCGAGCTTCGTGCGGCGGCAGAGCTCGTCCACGAAGGCCAGCACGTCGGAGTGAAGGGACGTTTGCGTGTAGTTCGACGCTTCAGCGCGGGTCAGCAGCCGGTTCATGGGGGGCATCCGAGCGCTCCCGCCCAGGCGCGTCAAGTCCCGCCGCGCCGCTGGAAAAGAGTGAGCCCGAGCAGGGTGTCCTCCTGCCCGGGCTCGGGGTGCTGCCATGGATGAGACCCGCACGTTTAAGTTCCTGCCTGCGGTTGAGACCTCGGGTCCTGCGATTGAACGACCGCCGCGCAAGGGGAAATGGAGCGGCGGGCTGGAATTGCACCAGCATCACGAGGGAGGGGGCGGGAACGGTTGATCGGGCCTGCGACAGCGAATGCTGAGTCTGGAGTGAGAATTTGAGTTTGGGGTGCTTCGCGCGCTCGTGATGCCGCCTGCCTCTACCGTGATTGGGCTACCCCGCCGCAGGTGGTGCTGAATGGCGGGGGCAGGGCTCGAACCTGCACTGGGGACGGCCGGAGAACGCTCGGCGTGAGGCTGCTGCTGAGTTTGAGTCTGGACTCCAAAAGGTCTGCGGCCGTGAGCCTAGCCGAACAGGTAGCCGAGGAGGGCCTCGCCGGCCTTCATTTCCTCCACCTCGACGGCGTTCGCCTCTTCGCGGGCGAACTTGACGGCCTGCTGCAATTTCTCCACGCGCTCCAGCAGGTCATTCATGCGCGTGGCGGGGAGCGCCCCCGAGAACTTCACCGTCTTCCAGTAACCGACGACGATGTCCTCGTAATAGACCTCCACCTGGGCCGGGTGCTTCTCGGTGGCCTCGGACTTCACGTGGTTGCGGGGAACCTTCTTCGTCTTCGCCGTCTGCACGGGCTCGGTGGCCCACAGGCCCTGCGCCGGGTCGGGAACCCACGACTCCGACGGGTCCAGTGTGGGCAGCTTCTTCACGAAGGTGTGAAGGTCCACGAGCTGCTTCTCGAGGAAGAGAAGATAGGTGGCGGGAACACCCTTCAGCAGGACCCGGCCATCCACGCGCACGTCCGCCTTCGCGTGACAGTTGGTGAGGTCCTTGGTGGCGGTGACGTCGAAGAGCCGGGTGAGAATCTCTTGCGTCTTCTTGAGGACGTCTTGCGTTCGTACCTGCACGCGGGTGGATTCGGGGGGGAAGCGCTCACCCTCCTCGTCGCGGGGCTGATACGTGCGGGAGATGCCGCTGAGCAACTGCGGCTTCTGGAGGTCGTGATGGGCCTGGGTCAGCTCTTGCTGGGAGCGGTTCTTGACGCCCTTCTCGACGGCGATGATCTGGTTCAGCTTCGGCATGACGCCCCTGACGCAGCTTGGCGTCTCGCCCTGACATGCCATGTGGGATTCAGGCCTGTAGGGGGGACTCAAGAGGAGTCAGCTCGCCGCCGGGAGTGCGCTCCGTCCGCAGCTGGCCCGGGGATCCGGACGCCTGGGCCTCGTCCGTCGCAGTGTGTGCGTCCATGGGGGTGAGCCCTCATGCATGACGTCAGCACAGCGCCGCGCCCGGAAGGTCGCGCGGAAGGAGACACGCGTCATGACGGAGCAAGAGGCCTACGTGAAGCAGATGGATGCGGAGAAGCGGAGGCTCGACGCCCGGATTGCCGAAACGGAGGCGCAGGCAGACGTCCGCCAGGCTAGCGACGAGCTCAAGGACATGTCCGGCATTCGCCGCGTCTTCGACACGTTCCGCATCAAGCTGGATGAGCTGAGCAAGCGGCAGACGCAGAACTTCGACCAGGGCAAGGCCGAGCTCCGGAAGTCCTACGACGACACCAACCAGGCCGTCATCGAGATGGAATCCAAGATGGCGCTCGTCCGTGCCGGCTACGAGCGCAAGCGGGAGGCGGAGCTTCGAGCGCTTGGCGCGCAGGTGGATGGTTGGGAGGCGTCCGCCACGCAGTCCCGGGCCGAGGACTCACGGCTCACGCGGCAGGAACTCCAGTTCATCCGTCGCTCGCTCCATGACACGGAGTCCGCGCTGCGCCGGTTGATGAGCAGCCACGGCGAGAACTGGTCGAAGCTGAAGAAGGACTACGAGGACTCGTGGCGCGAGCTGCGGGAGCGCTCCGACAAGATTCGGGGGGGCGCGGACGTGCAGCCGTCCTCTCGCGCCTGAACCTGGACGGTACGTGGTCCGGACCGGGGGCGGTCCGGCCTCGCGCCGGGGATTGCGTACGCTGCGTCAGAACGCGCGGTTCACCGCGTAGCCGCAAATCTTGTGCTCGGCCTTGTACGTGTTGGGGCCGGGGATGCCGTCGATGGGGCCCGTATAGCCGAAGCTCCGGCCCACCGTCTGGACGCGCGTCCAATAGACCTTCCCGGGGATGCCGTCCTCCTGCGCGGACGTGCGGGGGCCGCCGCGGCGGTTCAGCTCGCGCGCGGTGATGCGCACGCGGGCCTTCTCCGTGTTGGGCCCGGTAACGCCGTCAATGGGCCCCGTGTAGCCGTAGTCGCGCCGGGCAACCGTCTGGATGCGCTTGTAGTAGATGGGGCCGGGGATGCCGTCGTACTCCGTGGTCGTCTGCGGCAGGCCGCCACTTGTCGGAGGAGGCGCGCCGCCGCCCGCGATGCGCCCGCCCGCGTAGTCCATGGACCAGCCGAGGTAGCGCGCGCCCGTCGCGGCCGAATAGCCGTGGACGCTGTTGACGCCGATGGCATCACCCCAGGACTGCGCCAGCTTGCGCGTGGCCATGAACACGGTGCCGCCACCGCCATTCAAGTCCGCGCCGACGTGGCCGTCCGCGCCAATGTCCCACCAGTGAAACGCACCCGTGGGCGCCTGGGTCGGGTCCATGGAGATGATGCGTGATGCGCGGAACGCCTCGATGGCGGAGGGCCGCGCCGAGGACTCCGGCAACTGGCCGAAGCGCCACATCAACGAACCACACCACTGGTCCCACGTGCCTCCGTCCCGCTTGGGATTGGCGGCGGCGAAGGCCCGCGCCCTGTCATAGATGGGCGAGTTCAGCTCGGACGTCTCGGTTTCGAGCGCGTCAGGATTGAGCGTCTCCGTGTCCTCGATGGCTCCACCACACGCACCAAGCACGATGGCCGCTGACACAAGCGCGGTGCTCCACGTCATCCTGTTCGTCTTCATCCCATGGCTCCTGTCATGGCCGTTCAACGCGAGGTTGTCGGCGGGAGCATGGTTGGAGTTTCCAGGAAACTAAGTTTTGCCTGTGCCTGGAGTTTTCCTGCGAACGTACTCCCAAGCTTCGATGAGCCTGCGCGTTTCCTCCTGCGCCAGGGCCTGCAGTTTGGGGCCGAGCTGCGCGACCTTGTCCGGATGGTACTGGGCCACCAGCGACAAATAGGCTCGCCGTGCATCCGCGAGCGGAGTGCCGGGCGTGATTCCCAGCACCTCCCATGCAGAAGCCACCGGTTCCGGTTCAGGTGCGCGAGGCGCTTCGGTGCGAGGTTCCGGTTCCGGCTCCACGTCTGGCGTGTCGTCCGCGTCGTCGGCTTCCTCGGCCTCCGCTGCTTCCTCCTCTTCGGGGGGCTCGGCGGGAGGCGCGGGCCGGTCGAAGCCCACGCCGCAGGTGGTGCACAGGAGCCGCTCCTGGGGCTCTCCGGATGCGGAGGGAACCACGCGTGTGTCGAAGCAGTCCCCACACACGATGTTGCGGCACGACTCACAGCGCGCGGCGGAGGGAGCGTCATCCAGGTCCTGGCCGCACCGGAGACAGTCGTCTGGCAGGGGGGCCTCTTCGCCACACCGCACGCAGTGGGCCCACGCGCGGTCCAGGCGGTGCTCGCACTCCGTGCACTCCAGGTCGCCGCCGCTCGCGGGCTCCCAGTGCTTCGTTTCTCCGCACCACGGGCAGTAAGGCATCAGCCACGCCAGCTTCCCGGTGCAGTCATCCGCGTCGCAGTCGAACTCGATCCGGTAGCCCTGGGCCACGGGCTCGGGCGCGTTGGCCTCGTCGAAGGACTCGCCACATGCCCAGCAGTGATTGAAGAGCGGGTGCGAGGGTGCCTCGCACGCCACGCAGACGGGGTTGCCGTGCTCGGCCTTCCATTCGACTTCGTCGCCGCAGCCGGGGCAGAAGCCCATGGCCTGCGTGACGTCCGGGTGCTGGCAGGATGACCTCGCCGCGTGGGCGGCTCGCTCGCGCTGTCCTGGCGGGGCGGGGAACGGGGGCTTGATGCCTTGCTCCGTCAGGTGCTCCCACCAGCAGGCGCGGCAGACGCGGCCCCGGGCCTTCCGGTTCTCGTGGCCGGGCGCCACCGGGCGTTGCCGGAAGTCACCGGCCTCCAGGACCTGCGTGCTCAGGCACACCTGGCAGACCGTGTCGCCGCAAACCTCGCAGCTTCCCGCGAGGCGGCGGACGCCCAGGCCCAGGATGCCGGCGGTCAGCACCTCCCTGCAGCAGGGGCAGGCTCGCATGGACTCCTCTCGCGGGATGGCCGGGCCGGGTGGGGCTCGGGTGGCGGGTGGGCCTCACGCATGCCCCATTCAGCCGGCCAGGTCCAGCGCGCTTACTCGCAGCCGATGCGCCGCGGGCCCACGGCGAGCTCGTCCATCCACCAGTCGGTGGGCACGGAGAGCCCCTGGTAGAGGAACACGCCGGCCTCGAGCACGGTGAAGTCGCTGACCTTCTCGCGCACCGGCCGCTCCTGGGTGGGCGGGTCGGAGAAGACGAATGTCTCTGGCCACTGGAGCTCGGTGCCATTGAGCCAGACGCGCGGCTCGGCGGCCTCCGGTTGCGTGCCATTGGCACCGTCGAAGAGCCATTCCAGACACGCCCATTCGTCGAGCACGAGCGGGGTGTCCGACACCTGCACCCATTCGGGGAAGCCCGGCGGCTCGGGTGGGTGCCAGATGGACATGTATCGCTGCCGGTAAGTGGCGACCTCGTACCAGTCGAGCGTGTCCATGGCTCCGCCCGTCTGGCCGGGCCTGGGGTAGCGGGCATTGAAGAGGCCTGCGTGCGACATGGGGCGCGCGGGGGACGTGTAGATGTAGGCGCGGCCCCACAGCACCGGGCCGAAGTGGGCGGGCAACTCGAAGCGGAGCGTCTTCTTGGGCCCCCCTTGGCTTCCCTCCGTTCCGCCAACGAGCTGACGGGCATGCAGGGCATACCGGCCCCGGTACGCGCGGGTGTCGTCCACGAGCAGCTTGCCGCTGAGCTCGTCGCGGTAGGGCGTCCAGCCGTCGGGGAGGTGGCCTTCCTCGAAGTCCCAGCAGAGCGCTCCGGGGGACTCACAGGCGTGAAGGGGCCGGTCCCCGGCCTGCCTCGCGGGAGGCGGGTGGGCGCAGGCAGTCGCCAGGAACACCAGCATCAGCCGGGGAACCCACCCGCGGCGTCGAGCTCGCATGTCACGACCCAGTTCGGTGAATCCAGGGAAAATAGGATGGCGGCGGGGTGGGGGACAAGCCGGGGGAGGTGACTATCGAAGCCGCGTGGACGCGCTTAATCCAGGCTATATCCAGGGTTTGGGACGTCTTCGCGACGCGCCCGTGCCCTCTACAACAGGACGATCCACGTGGCCGGAAGCAGCCTCCTCACCCTGATTGATGACATTGCCAGCCTGCTGGACGACATCGCGGCGATGACGAAGGTCGCGACCCGGAAGACCGCTGGCGTGCTCGGGGATGACCTCGCCCTCAATGCCCAGCAGGTCTCCGGCGTCAAAGCCGACCGCGAGCTGCCCGTCGTCTGGGCTGTCGCCAAGGGCTCGATGGTCAACAAGGCGATTCTGGTGCCCGCGGCGCTGGCCATCAGCGCGCTGGCGCCCTGGGCCATCACCCCGCTGCTGATGCTGGGTGGCGCCTTCCTGTGCTTCGAGGGCTTCGAGAAGGTGGCCCACAAGTTCCTGCACGGCAAGGAGGAGCAGGCGGCGCAGAAGCAGGAGCGCGTCAATGCGGTGGCGGACCCGTCGGTGGACCTGGTCGCCATGGAGAAGGACAAGATCAAGGGCGCCATCCGCACCGACTTCATCTTGTCCGCCGAAATCGTCGTCATCTCGCTCGGAACGCTCACCGCCGCGTCTTTCGGGATGCAGGTCGCGGTGCTGACGGGCATCGCCATCCTCATGACGGTGGGCGTGTACGGCCTGGTCGCGGGCATCGTGAAGCTCGATGACGCGGGCCTCTACCTGATGCAGGCGGAGGGCGGGTTCAAGCGGAGCCTGGGCCGGGGCATCCTGGCCACCGCGCCGTACCTGATGAAGGGGCTTGGCATCGTGGGCACGGCCGCCATGTTCATGGTGGGCGGCGGCATCCTCACGCACGGCATCGCGCCCCTGCATCACTTCATCGGGCACGCGGGCGCCGCGGCTGCGGCGGTGCCAGGCGTTGGCGGACTGCTGGGCGCGCTCGTGCCGTCGCTGATGGACGCGGTGGTCGGCATCATCGCGGGTGGCCTCATCGTGCTGCTGGTGATGGGCGCCACGCGGGCCGTCCAGTCGGTGCGGGCCAAGCCGAGCTGAGCCAGGTCGCCCCTGCGTGCCCGGGTGCTCCGGGCACGCAGGCGGCGCTTCACGCGCGTCCGCTCCAGGCCTGGACGTGGCGCAGGATGGCGGCGTTCACATCCCGGGCATGGGTAATGGGCCCCATGTGGCCCACGCCTGGGAACACTTGCAGCTCCGCGCGAGGCAGCACCCGGGCCAGCGTGTCGAGCACCCGCCGCTCGAAGGTGGGCGTGCGCTCTCCACCCAGCAGGAGCGTGGGCACGGCAATCGTCGCGTACGTCTCACGCGTCGTCTTGTCCGACGAGAGGCTGACGACCTCCTGGAAGACCTTCCAGCCCACCTTGAGGAAGGCCTGCTGCGTGTCCGCGTTGAGCGCGTCCCACGCGCCGGGCCCGTTCCATCCCGACACGAACGCGGACAGCCAGGCCTCGCCGGTGCCTTCGAAGGTGGACGGCAGGTCGGGCGCCCCTTCCCAGTCGTCCGGTTCGAGCACGCCGAAAGACACCGGCTCGAAGACGGCCAGCGACTTCACCGCCTGGGGACGTGACAGCGCGAGCTGCATCGCGAGGAAACCGCCGTAGGAGTGGCCCACGAAGTGCGCCGGCTGCTCCAGTCGCGCCGCCAAGGCCTCCAGCGCCGCCAGGTCCTGTCGAAAGTGGAAGGGCGTTCCCGCGGGCCACTCGCTGGAGCCGCCGTAGCCAATCAGGTCCGGAATGACGGCCCGGTGGGTCGTGGCCAGGGTGTCGCCCAGCTTCCGCCACTGGCGGCCGGAGAATCCGCCGCTGTGCACGAGGACCACCCGTTCTCCGGCGCTGCCCACGTCGCGATAGGCGAGCGTCTGTCCGTCCACCTCCAACATCTTCGTTGCCGTGTCGGTCGTCATGCCGTTTCGTCCACCTTCACCACGAGCTTGCCGAAGTTGCGGCCTTCCAGCAGCCCGAAGAAGGCCTCGGGCGCGTTGTCGAGCCCGTTGACGATGTCCTCGCGGTAGCGCACGCGTCCCTCGCGAACCCACGCGCCCATCTCCCGGTAGAAATCCGGAAGCTGGCTGACGAACTCCGACTGGATGAAGCCTCGCAGCGTCAGGCTCTTGGAGAGCACGTCGCGCATGACGAGGGGCAGCCGGTTCGGTCCCTCGAAGGGGCCCGTGCTGTTGTACCAGGCGATGAGGCCGCAGACGGGGACTCGCGCGAACGGATTGAGGAGCGGGAAGACGGCGTCCCAGACCGCGCCGCCCACGTTCTCGAAGTACACGTCCACGCCCTTGGGGCAGGCTTCCTTCAAACGCTCGGCGAAGTCCGGAGCGCGGTGGTCCACGACAGCGTCGAAGCCAAGCTCGTCACGCACGTACGCGCACTTCTCCGGTCCTCCCGCGATGCCCACCGCGCGAGCCCCCTTGATCCTGGCCAACTGCCCCACCGTCGCGCCGACAGGCCCGCTGGCCGCGGCGACGACCACCGTCTCGCCCGGCTGAGGCCGTCCAATCGTGAAGAGGCCCGAGTAGGCGGTGAATCCCGGCATGCCGAGCACGCCCAGCGCGGTGGAGACAGGGGCGGCGGCCGGGTCGAGCTTGCGCAGACCTTCACCCTTGGACAGCGAATAGGTCTGCCAGCCCGAGTAGGAGAGGACGATGTCGCCTTCCGCGTAGCCCGGATGCCGGGAGCGGACGACGCGGGCGACGGTGCCGCCGACGATGACCTCGCCCAGGTCCAAAGGACGGGCGTACGACTTCGCGGTGCTCATCCGGCCTCGCATGTACGGGTCCAGCGACAGGTACTGGACCTTCAGCAGGAGTTCACCTTCGCCGGGCTCCGGCACGGAGACGTCCTCGATGCGGAAGTTCTCCCGGGTGGGCCGGCCTTCGGGCCGGGATGCGAGCACGATTCGTCGGTTGGTCAGGTCACTCAACGGATTCCTCCCTGGCAAGTGCGGCTTCCCTAATGACCGTGCTGTGGAGCGTCAATCGAAGTGACGTGCCCATACCGGTCAAGCGCGTGAGCGCTGCGCACGGTGCCCGGCTGGCTGGAATTCTCGTGGAGCCCCTTGCATGAGCAGCCTGTACGGGGGAAGACGGATGGATGGCATGGAATCCTCGCGTCATGAACTCCGACCCACGAGGGCGGGATCCGTCAGACGTCCTACGTGAGCTGCGGCGGCAGCTGGGGCCTGGGATGGGGCGCCGCCTCCTGTTCGCGGTGCTCGGCCTGTTCCTGCTGGTGGGGCTGATGACCAGCTACGCCCAGGTGGAGCCGGACGAAGTGGGCGTCATCCTCCGGCTGGGGCGCTTCGTGGGAACGGTGGAGCCGGGCCCGCATTTCCGGGTGCCCTTCTGGGTGGACCGCATCGTGAAGGTCCCGGTGCAGCGTCAGCTCAAGGCGGAGTTCGGTTTCCGCACGGAGGCCTCCCGCTCGCGCGCGGGCTCAGCCTATGCGGCGGAGTCATCGGACATGAAGCGCGAGTCGCTCATGCTCACCGGTGACCTCAACGTCGCGGTGGTGGAGTGGATCGTCCAGTACAAGATCAAGGACCCGTACCAGTACCTCTTCAAGGTGAAGAACGTGGAGAGCATGCTCCGGGACATCTCCGAGGCCTCGATGCGGGCCGTCGTGGGAGACCACTCGGTGAACGAGGTCCTCACCACGGGCCGCCAGGCGGTGGCCACCCAGGCCAAGCTGCTGCTCCAGGACCTGGCGGACCGCTACGAGACGGGCGTGGACATCCAGCAGGTGGTCCTCCAGGACGTGAACCCGCCCGACCCCGTGAAGCCGTCCTTCAACGAGGTGAACCAGGCCATCCAGGAGAAGGAGCGCGTCATCAACGAGGCCTACGCCGAACTGAACCGCGTCATCCCCCGCGCGAAGGGCGAGGCCGAGGAGGCGCTGCGCAGCGCCGAGGGCTACGCCATTGAACGTGTGAACCGCGCCAAGGGTGAGGCGGACCGCTTCGCTCGCGTCTACGAGGAGTACCGCAAGGCGCCGGACGTCACCCGCCGCCGCATGTACCTGGAGACCGTGAGCCAGGTGCTCCGGAGCGCCGGGCAGAAGGTCGTCCTGGATGAGTCCGTCAAGGGGCTCACGCCGCTGTTGAACATGCAGGCGACCGACCCCGCGGTGTCCGGGAGCGCGAGCCAGACGGAGGGCCGCCGATGAGCCGCCTTGTCATTCCCCTTGGCGTATTGGCCGTCCTGGTCGTCGTGGTCGGCTTCTCCGCGACCTACACCCTGAGCGAGCACGAGCAGGCCGTCATCACCCGGTTCGGCGAGCCGAAGGGCTCGTCCGTCGTGGACCCGGGGCTCCACTTCAAGATGCCCTTTGTCGACACGGTGAACCGCTTCGACAAGCGGTGGCTGGACTGGCGCGGTGACCCGAACCAGATTCCCACCAAGGACAAGAAGTACATCTGGGTGGACACCTTCGGACGCTGGCGCATCGTGGACCCGCTGCGCTTCTTCCAGCGCCTGCGCGACGAGCGCAACGCGCAGTCCCGGCTCGACGACATCATCGATGGTGAGACGCGCAACACCATCGCGTCGTTCGCGCTGATTGAAGCGGTCCGCTCCACCAACCGCCCCTTCGAGGACGACGAGTACACCGCCGAATCGGAGCGGGCCGAGTCGCTGGAGCAGGTCGCCCAGGGCCGGGACAAGCTCACTCGCCAGATTCGGCTGCGGGCCGCGGAGATCGTCAAGGAGTTCGGGGTGGAGCTGGTCGACGTGCAGATCCGCCGCATCAACTACGTGGACGAGGTCCAGGTAAAGGTGTTCGAGCGGATGATCTCCGAGCGCAAGCGCATCGCCGAGCGCTCCCGCTCGGAGGGCATGGGCCGCGCGGCGGAGGTCCGGGGTCAGCGTGAGCGTGACTTGAAGGAGATCCGCTCGGCGGCCTACCGCAAGGCCCAGGACATCACCGGCGCGGCGGACGCCGAGGCGACGAAAATCTACGCGGAGGCCTTCGGCCGGGACCCGGAGTTCTACCAGTTCATGCGGACGCTGGAGGCCTACCCGGATGTCGTGGACGCCTCCACGTCGCTGTTCCTGGGCGGCGACTCCGAGTTCTACCGGTACCTGCGCAGCTCCAAGAAGTAGACGGGAAGGGCGGGGCGTCAACGGCATCCTGGCCGCTGATGCCCCGCTTCCGTGCCGTACGGAGAGGGCCTGGACTGCCTGGACCGCTTACGGCACGTAGGGACAGTCGAAATAGATGTCGTCAGAGACGCTGTCCCCCATGAACTGGCGGACCTCGAATCGCACGTGCGCCACGGTTCCCGGTGTGCATCTGCCGAAAGCCATCGCGGTCATCGTGATGTCATCGCCGAGCATCATTTCGTCGGTGTAGTGCGGAAACGGGCTGCTGATGCCGCCGCAGTCAGTGATGGTGGCCGTCAGTGGCGTCAAGGCCTGCTCTCGGTGCTGGAGCGGCGTGTCATCCTCCGTGCCGAGAGGCTCCGGCAGTCCACCCAGCTGTCGCTGGTGGGCGGTGTCCCACTCGCCATAGAAACGCGCTTGCTGGTGCTCATCGGCTCGGCCTGCCATGACGAGTCGCAATACCCGGAAGGTGACCGCTTCGACCTGACGCGGACGGGCCCGTAGAACCTGCCCTTCGGGCATGGCGTCCACTTCTGTCTGGGCGCACAACTGGCGCGCACGGAGGGGCCGGTGGCGTTGGAGGCGCTGCTGGACCGCTGTGGCGCGCTGGAGCGCGGCCCCAGTCCGATGACGTGGCATCGCACGCTGGTGGTACGAGGACCGGTCACGCTCCCAGTCATGTCGCGCCCCGCATGATGCGGGGTGAGTCTTCTCAGTGGGTCGGCGTGCGTCGGGCTCCCGGGTCGCGAGACGCCGTCCGCAAATCAGCGCCGCGCCTTCTGCCCGGCGTTGGTGGTCTCCGCCACGAGGCACATCACGGAGTAGAGGTTCATCGTGTAGAGGCTGTTCTCCGGCTCCAGGTCCGCCGCCTTCTGGAACAGCGCCGTGGCGCGGTCGTAGTCGCGCTGATGGTTCAGGAGAATCATCCCCAGCCGGTTGTAGAGCGGCGCGGGGGACGACAGCAGGCCGATACCTCGCTCCAGCAGCTCAATGGCCTCGGCCCACCGACCCGCCTGTTCCAGCCGGATGACACGCTGGAGCACGTCCTCGTTCGCGTCCTCCTGCTTGGGCGGCGGTGCCGGACGCACCGGGGCCACGGCGGACTCGGAGACTGGCTGCGCCCTGGGACGAGGAGGCACCGTCGCCTGCGTCACCGGTGCGGCGGGGGGCTGGGCCATCTGCGCCGTGCCAACGTCTCGGACAGGGGCTGCGCCTCGCACAGTGGGCGGGGGAAGTTCATACAGCTTCGTGACGCCGCGCTCCTCCAGTGACGCGAAGAGGGCGTGCAGCTCCACTTCCGTGAGCTGGGTGATGAGCGCCAGCTCCGCCAGCGACGTGTGTCCGTCCACCAGCGATAGGACATACGCCTCGAAGGGGCTGAGCTTCAGGTTCGCCACGCTCAAGCCCCCGACGATGAAGGGCCGCGCATGGGTGCCTCCTGTGGGCGGCTGGAACGAGGCGACACGTGTGGCTTCCGCCTGCGGTGCGCGCGGCGTGCCCGAGGTTCCACGGCGCTCCGGCTGGGTCAGCAGCGCCCGGACCAACGACACATTGTCCCGGGGCGGCAGGTCCTCCACGTGACGCACGAGCAGCAACTCACAGCGCTCGCACTGGAAGTCGCCCACCTGCGTGGGGGCGCCGCAGTGAGGGCACGCGTCGTCCTCGGGTGGGTGCTCGAATGCGAGCGCATCCGCATAGTAGTGCTTGCGGATGGCCGCTCGGATGGACCTGCGCACCGCGACGAACGGCAACACCTGGGTGACGCCCACCGTCCGGACGATTTCCTCCAGGGCCCGCTGTCGCTGGGGCTCGGCAATGGCCACGTACAGCGTGCCCTGTGCCAGGCGCAGGGGCATGAAGTCGAAGCCCTCCGCGAGCCGCACCGGCACCTTTTCGAGCAACGCGGGCGCCACCGTGGCCTGCGCCAGCTTCTCCGTCGAGACGAAGCGCGTCTGGAGCTCCTGGGCCAGCAGCCGCAGCACCGGCGTCTCGTCCACGCCCAGCCGCACCAGGCACTCCCCGAGCTTCTGGCCTGTCTCCTGCTGATGCGCGAGCGCACGGGACAACAGCTCTGGCGTCAGCACGCCGTCCAGCACCAGCCGCTCTCCGAGTCTCCGCGTCATGAACCGGGATTCAAGTCGCTGCGCCGGCTTCGCGTCCACCGGCATCGTGGGTGAGGGCGCCTGATGCGTGCTGCCGGGTTCAGAGCTCGTTGAAGACGAGCAGGCCGCGGGTGGTGTCCACCACGTACACGTGGCCATCTCCAGGGACGCGGATGCCAATGGCGCCCTCGAGCAGGTTGTCGGTCCGGCCGGGGTCTGATTCGCGGAAGGTGTTGAAGTAGGCGACCTCGCGCGGCTGGGTGGGGTTGCCGACGTCCAGCACGCGCAATCCCTCATGGTAGTAGGCGATGTAGAGCCGCTGACCCTTGAGGATCATGTTGTGGATGGAGGTCTGGGGGCGCAGTTGGTACCTGCCGATGAGCGGGATGGCGGTGGGGTCCGTCACGTCCAGGACGCGCAGGTGGGCGCCTTGGTATTCGCCTCCCTCGAAGGCGATGGTCTTTCCCGCGAAGGTGCCCACCGCGCCCGCGTGGCTGGTCGTGAAGCTGTTGTCGGTGTCGAACGCGTAGTGGCCCAGCTCCCGTGGGTTCGTCGGGTCCTTCACGTCGAAGACGATGTACCCCGCGAAGAAGTGATTGACGTAGAGCCGGTCCTGATAGGCGAAGGAGTCGTGCGCCGAGGGCGTCAAGGACGTCGTACTGGACGCCTGGAAGCGGCTGAGCAGTTGGGGGTTGAGCGGCGTGGAGATGTCGAAGATGAGCGTCTCGCCGTGCGGCGCGGGGCCTGGAGACACGGCATACAGCCGGTTGCCGTCCACGAAGAGGGTGTGGACGTCCAGAGTTGCTCCGCCGGGTGCGTTGCGCACCAGGATGGGGTCCGCGGGGTTGGAGATGTCGAAGACCAGGACGCCCGCGCTCCTGCTGGCGATGTAGAGCGCGTCCTCCTTCGTCCATGCCGCGTTCCAGTACGAGTCGCCCGGCAGGGAGATTTCCTTCTTTCGGATGGGATTGCTCGGGTCGCTGACATCGAAGACCGTGAGCCCGCCGGGCGCATCGGTGCGGTCGTGGTTGATGGCCACGACGTAGGCGTGCTCCCGGTGGACGTAGACATCCACTGGCCGCCCCATGGAGATGGCCTGCTCCGAGATGAGGCGAAGGCCGCCTGACGCCTCGGCTTCATTCCGGCCCCAGGTCATCCGCGCGGCCTCGAAGGTGCCCCAGGAGGAGACCTTGCCATTGGAGCAGCGGACGAAGCAGCCTGTTACCAATCCCGGCTGGGGAGCGTCGCAGCCCGCGAAGGCGAGGTCCCGCTCCACGCCTCGCTGGGTGAACCGTGTCGCGATATGGAATTCGCCATTCAATTGCTGGCGCGTGAGCGCGTGGCCGTCCAGCGTTCCCGTGCTCCCGTCCTGGGGAACCCGAATGCCGGCGAAGTCCGGGAAGCCGGCGGCGTGGCGCATGTCAATCTGGTAGATGCCATGCGCGTCCAGGTTGGCGAGTGACGCGAGGTCGCACTGCGACACGTCGAAGTGGGAGGGATTGTCGCAGTCAATGGCGGTGCCCTGGGGCACGGTGAAGGAGCAGGGCGCGTACTCGCCACGGTCGACCCAGTCCGTTGGCTCGACCAATGGCGTGTACGTCCCGTCCCAGGGTTCTTCGGGAGGCGGCGGTGGTTCCTCCGGCGCCGACGTGTCAGAGCAGCCAATACACAGCCCGATAATGCCGAGGACGAGGGCATGAAGACGCAGTGACGTGAAAGGCATGGCGCGAGCCTCCTGGCGCGGCGTGGTCCGCGAGGAGTGTAGGCGCTCAGGTCAGACACGGCGAGGCATGCGCCGGACGTCATGCCTTGGTGTTCACTAGACAAGGGGTGTTTGGGTTTTGAAGCGTTTTGTTTATTCTGTGCGTTTGTCTTGGACACCCGCGCGTTGCCCCTCATTCGCCCAGGCGAACCGCGATGAGCGCGATGGCCAGGAGGGGCAGGGCGCCCTGGACGATGCTGGCCTTGAGGAAGCGGCGGTTGCTGGGTCCCTTGGCAGCGGCGAAGCTCGCCCGTGCCGCCGCGAGCGAGGTCGAGGATTGGGCTCACTCAGAAGGTGCTTGAGCGCATCTGTGCAAGCACCGCATCCGGCCGCCTGGTTGGCCTGGGCCATGAGGCGGTTGCTCCATCAAGGCGTTCACTCCCTCTGTTGCTCTGCGCCCGTTTGAGGGAGCGGTGCGGTGTTGACGCCGCCATGGGTGGAATCTCTGGGGCGCTGCTTCGTTCAGTTGCGCGATGCACCGGTCCTTGAAATGCAACGATGCACGCGACGCCGCGGCGGAGGCGCCTGGCGCCAGAGAAGGCGTCTGGCCGCCTGGCTACCTCCAGCGGCTGCGCATCGCGCCGCCGTGGGCGCTTCTCCTTCTCACGTTCCTGACGGGGTGCCCGCTCGCGGAGAACTACACCGATGAGGCCGGCCCCCGGTACAGCGGCGACCATCGGGGGCCTGGCACCGTCTCCACCGAGGTGCCCGCTTCCATCACCGTGGTGACGTTCAACCTGGCCTTCTCCGAACAGGTCACCGAGGCCATCACCGCGCTCTCAAGACCTCCGCTCGCGGGGGCGGATGTCATCGCGATGCAGGAGATGGACGCTGCGTCCGTCGACCGAATCGCAAGTGAGCTGGGGTTGGCCTACGTCTACTACCCTGCCTCCGTGCAGGTGGACGACGACGACTTCGGGAACGCGCTGTTGAGCCGGTGGCCCATCGTCGCGGACCGGAAAGTCCACCTTCCTCATGACGACCCGTACCATCAGCGCCGCCGCATCGCGGTCCTCGCGACGTTGGACATCGGTGGGACCCTGGTTCAAACGGCCTCCGTGCACAACGCCACGCCCATCGTCGGGCTCGGCGGGCGACTGGACCAGGCGGAGACCATCATCGACGCGATGGAGGGAACGGGACCGGTGCAGGTCATCGCCGGCGACTTCAATACCTCGGACCCGGGAAGCCTGAGGCAGATGGTGAAGCTGTTTTCCGAGCGGGAGTTCCAATGGGCCTCGAAAGGCGTGGGGGACACGGTGGACTCCGTGATTGGCGGCCTCCCACTCGACTTCGTCTTCGCCCAGGGGCTCGCTCCGCTGGAGCGCGGCGCTGACCGGCGTCCCTCGGGGAGCGACCACCATCCAGTTTGGGTTCGGTTCGCATGGCCCCCATGATGCGGGGATTCGGCACACGGGCACTATGGGTGAGCGGGACACTCGTTCTTGCGCCTGGCTGTCTGAGCGGTGCTCGGAACATCGGCGCCGCGACAACCCCCGTTGGGACGACAGAGGTCGGCGTTTCATTGAACGCGCTGGCCTTCGAGCATGGGCGGGAGCAGGCGTACCTCCCCAGCCCCGAGCTCACCTTCCGCAAGGGCGCTGGAAAGAACTGGGATTGGGGCGGCCGCCTCACGTTACTGGGTCTGGAGCTTGGAACACGGCACCGGCTCATCGAGCAGTCCCGGTGGACGTGGTCCGTCGCTCCGAGCGCGGGAATCTGGTACGTGCCCGTCACCAACAACTACACGGAGCCCGTCAACCTCCGGCTCGGAGCGCAGACCCTGCTCGACTATCGGCTGAGCCGCGCGTGGACTCTGACCGGTGGCGCATCGCTGACAGGCGCCTTCGCGGGACCGCTCACCGCCTTTCAAGGGCGGTTCAATGGATCGAACCTGCTGCTCTCACCGGGGGGCTCCCTGGGGGTCGGGTTTCGCTTGAGTCCCTCCTTCGAAGTGCGAGCAGAGGGGGGCCTCGAGTTTCCTCTGAACATCAGGGGTGGGAGCCGCCCGCCCACCGGCCATGCCGGGCTGACGTTCCGCTGGAGCCGTGCCGACCGTCGATGACGGTGCGCGCACCACCAGGGCCTCTCGGAGAAGCCCTGGCGGCACGAGATTCAACTCACTGCATGTTGGTGACGATCTGCGTCTGACACGTGACCGGGTCGATGAACGACTGGGCCGCGTCGACGGTGCAGACGGCGCCGCCGTAGGTACCGAAGAAGACCTGCGCGTTGCAGGCTCCGGCGACGTCAGTGACCTCCACCCGCCAGACACAGGTCTTCGAGCCGGCCGGATTCGTCGGGTCGACCGTGTAGTAGTACTGCTGGACAACCATCGGGGCGGGGGCGCTGACCTGGAACCCACCATAGGTGCCGGTGGGCACGGGGTGGGTGTTCCAGATGCCATTGAGCGTGCCCGTCAGGATCTGGAGGCCCAGGTGGAGGTCGACGCCAGTCTGGTTGAAGACGAAGAAGTCTTCAATGGCAGGGCCGACGGCCTCCACCGAGGGGCCCTTCCGCACGGGTACCTGCACCGCACCCTCACGGAGGCTGACGTACTCGCCACGCTGGGTGAGGGAGTCGGGAAAGTCGAGCTCGATCTGCCCGGCGAAAGCGATCGACGGGGTGAGAGACAGCAGCGAGCCAGCCAGGAAACGCTTCACGTTCCTCGTCATGGACTACTCCTGTGTTGTTTGTGCGGGGTTGGCCGAAGCCAATTTCTTACTAGCACTGGTCTTGATTTAAATTCAAACATAAACTGGCAAATCTGGCAATTCAGTGAATATGGATGATTGCGGCCCGGGCGTGGCGCACGTCATGGGATGTCAGACTAAGGGGTTTCCGCTGGGGCAAGACAGACTTGCGTCGCGGCATGTGCGCCGCATGCCCTGTTAGTTCCATGGGGCATGATGGCTTGTATGTACTGTGATTGGTCGCCTCGAAGGGCAACTTCCCCGTCAGGACGAGTCCCACCGCTGAGCCATGCCGGACACGGCCGGGCTCTCCCGGGCCGTGCCCGCCCTTGTCGCTCAGCGGGATGCTGAAGCGGACGCCCACGGAGGCGTAGATGAAGGTCAGGTACGGAGCGATGTGGAGGCCGGTGGTGGGCAGGTGGTCCTTCGTGCCCGTCTGGTGAAAGACGCCCAACTCTACTCCGCTGAAGAGGAGGGTGCCCTGGATGCCGCCGGAAAGCCTGGCATGGCCGTCGGTCATCCACTGGCCCTGACCGAAGACGCCCAGGGCGCCGATGTCGTCCACGGCGTTGAAGGTGGCCTCCAGGCCCAGACCGAAGTGTGGATTGTCCACGAGGCGTTCGATGCTGACGAGAGGCCCGATGGTGAGCCACTGCTCGTCCTTGGGGAGAGAGGGGTCGGCCTGGACTGCCAGGGGGACGAAGACGAGGAGAAGGGCAGGGATGAGACGTGGGAACATGGCGTTGCGGATTGCAACGCGGATGCCTTGGGTCGTGCGCTTGGAGGACGCGGCGGCGGCCTGTGCAGCGGGGTACACGGTGCGCAGGGCGTGGCGCATCGGGTTGCCCCGGGGCGCCCGGTTCGCTCTACCAACTCGCGGACGGCCCCACCTTCCAGCACAACGGCGACACCATGATTGCCGGCGTCATCTACAACCAGGAGGCGTTCGACTGGATTCGCGGCAACACCCTGGGAGGAGACCCGCGCTTCGATGAGGGCGACGTCATCACCGGGTCCCTTCCGCCGCAGGGGCAGATGGCGTCGATGTCGGCGTTCCCGGAACGCGCCATCGTGCTCAATCACATGGACTGGCCAGTGCCCGGTGACGCGTGCGGCGCCCTGCCGGTCTGGGACAACCCCACGCCGCCCACGCCGTCGATGTACATGGGCTACGAGAACTTCCAGACGGCCTTTCCTCGAGTGGAGACCCAGGCTTGCTGACCCCGCTGAAACCCAGCGACGCTCTCTTCAAAAGTCTGCTGCTGCTCGACTTCCAGTGGGCGTTGAGCGACCGCGCCCTCGCGCCCACGGTGCCTCCAACTGCCGCTCCGTAGTCTTTCCGTTCCCTGGAGGAAACTCACTTCACGCAGGGTGGACACGCCCAGCCCTGTCTCGATATGGTTTCAATTGCACCTGCGAAACATGTCTCACGACAAGGAGCCCCAAATGGCGCTGTCTCGTTGGGTCGTTGGAATCTCCGCGCTGCTTCTCAGCGCTTGCGGTGGACCGGCCGAATCGGAGGCGGAGGCCGGGCTTCCCGTGGGCGACATGAGCACGGTGGAGCAGCGCGCGGAGGAGCCCGGTGGTGGAGCGAGATATGGCCAGCACCGGACCTACTACCGCGAGGCGGCCAAGGTGAACTGGGCGGGGGCGTGGCACGCCGACTGCTCGGGGTACATCTCGCAGTCGGGGCAGGTGACTGCGTATTACACGGACGCCTTCTTCATCTGCTCGTAATGGGAGAGTGCGTAGCGAACGAAGTTCTTTGCTTCGTAGAGACGCATGTCCGTGCGCTGGGCGGCTAGTCCCGAGGTGTGGCTGAGCAGGTGTCGTAGCGTCACCTGGCCCTTGAGTCCCTCTTTCCATTCCGGGAACCAGGTCGAGACGGGCGTGTCTACCGAGGGAATCTTTCCTTCGTCGATGAGCATGCCGATGGCCATCGACACCACGCTCTTCGTCGCCGACATGCTCTCGATGAGGTGGCTCTCTCCACCGAAATACCACTCGCCCACGATGTTGCCGCGGTACATGACTACCAGGGCCGAGGTGCCGGCCTCCTCCGCGGCCTTCACCAACGCCGCCCTCCAGCCGAGCCTTGCACGCGTTTATTCGGCACTGCTCCACCAGCGCGTCGTAACCTGGGAGCTTGCGCACCGGCTCCAGCGCCTTGGCCTTGCGCATGCCGCCCGGGTCGGTCAGTCCGTGTGGCGCACCGCGAGCTCTCCCCAGGCGTACGAAGTGCTCGTGTCACCCGCGCGTGCCGCAATGAGGGCCGCGGACCACGCGACCTCCGGGAACCGGTGTTCCTGCTCCCAGGTCTGCTTCAACCGTTCGTGCGCCTTCGCGTGTGCCCACTCGAGCGTCTCCTCCCAGGCCAGGTTGATGGCGTAGGTGACCTCCGGCGGTGGGGCTGGAGCGATTTTTCGCGAGGGTCCGGCCATCAGATGGGTCACTGTGGGCTTCGGTGACTCAGTGATGGGCGGGGCGGAGTTCGACGTAGGGGGAGGGATGGTCGCACAAGCCAGCAGGGGGCAAAGCGAGTGAGGCTGAATTAGGGACGTCCTGCAGGAGCAGGGGCACCACTCCGTGCACGTTGGCTCCAGCAGTCCGGTGCGCCCTCGCGCGGTCGAGCGCCCCTTGCCCCGTTGTTCCACCGCCGCATGGCAAGGAGGGCACGCATTGAAGGGGCCGCCTCCGCTGAGCGCCCCGCGCCCCATCAGCCGTGTCTACGGGCTGGCCACCACCGGGGCTCCCGCCTTGGACTCCTGGCCGGACAGGAGCATGGCCTCGTGGAGCGCCTCGGCCATGTCGAAGTAGGGAATCTTGGGCTCCAGCCCCAGGCCGCGCGCGTACTGCGACAGCGCGCCCCGGTGGTGTGCCGTGTGGTCGAGCATGAGCTCGAAGACCTGGGCCGCCGTGAACCACGGAGGAAAGAGGGGATTGGGGAGCAGGGGCGCCTGCGTGAGCTCCTCCATCGTCCTGGCGCCGAACATCGCGCTGGCGGAGTCCATCGACCGGTCGAACAACTCCGCCGCCTTCTTGAGCGAGCGGCCCGCCTCCTGCAGTTCGGGAGTGTCGTTCCGCTCCTGGGGGCTGGTGTTGGCGCTCTGCGCCCAGGACATGTCGACGAAGCCCCGCTGGCGCTGCGACATCGTGGACCAACCCTCGAACGTGCCGAACAGACCCGAGAGGAAGTACTCGATGGCCGCCGCCGCGTGCAGCACTTGGCCCGCGGCGGTCATGCTCTCTTGAGTCAGTCGGAAGCTGGCGTCCCCATCCCTGAAACATTCCAAGGTGCGGTGGAAGTACTCCCGGTGCTTGCGGAGCTTCTGGACGAAAGGGTGGGATGTGGCTGGGCTCGCGGGGGTCTGGGAGGCATCCATGAACAGCTCCGTGGTGGCATCGGAAAGCGCCTATCGCTCCTCCGGATGCGCCCCTGAATCATGACGTGCCTCTCTGACGGGAAAATGGCGTCTTCCGGGGACTGTGCACCTGGGTGATCAACTTCCTGAACATGACGGGCGCGTGGTGTAGCCCCCTGAAGAGTCGGACAGGCTCGTTCCGGCCGGAGTCACCGGGGAGCGCGGGCCGTACTCCCGGCCGGCGGTGGGCAGTCGGGCGGCAGCACCTTGAGGACGCCGATGCTCTCGTCGCGGACGCACCGCCACCCGCTTCTAGCGCAGCGCCGCGAGGGCCGCGCCGACCTTCGCCACCGTCACCGACACGGGCGTCGTCACCTCCGGAGCGAAGATGGCCACGCGGAGCTCCTCGAAGGTCCACCGCAGATCCTGCGCCGCCTCCTGGTCACGCACGGTGGCGCGCCTGGCGAGGAAGGTCTCCCACAGGGGGGTGAAGGGCGCGGCCTTCCCTGCGTCCTTGCCGGGGTTCGCCACCGCACGCGACAGCCGTGCCTGGGCCGCGCAGAGGTAGCGCGGGTAGTTCAGCAGGCGCACGAAGGGAATCCACTCGATGAGGTTCGCGGGGAACAGGTGCCCGAGCTGCGAGCGGATGTCCCGCACGGCCGCCGCGCCGCTCGGCCCCTTTGATGCCGCCTTGAGTGCAGCGAGCGTCGCGGCGAGCTCCGAGGAGGTGACAACGACGGCGTTCGCCCAGTCCCGGGCCGCATGCTCGATGCGCGGTGAGCCCTCACGGACCAGCGCCTCGAAGGCCGCCTTCGTGCGGGGCAGCGGCGCACCCGGTGCGAGCTTGAACGCATCGTCGACGCTGCGTGCCAGGACGAGCGCCCGGAAGGCGTCGGCCTGGCCCCGCGCGGGCGGCGCGCCGTCCAGGGACGGGAAGGGCAGCGGCATGCGCGCGGCGCTGACGGCCACGTGTCCGCGCGCGGCGAGCATCAGGAGCCGGCGGACCCCCGTGCGCGTGGCCGCCTCGGCGGCGGAGGATGTCTCGAGCAGCACCAGGTCCACGGCAGCGCCCCGGTCGACGAGCGCGGGGTAGCTGCGGACCTCAATCCCGCCGACCCGCCGGGTGACCACGGGGGGCAGCTCGCCGAAGGTCCAGGCCGTCAGCCCCTTGCGCTCCCAGTCCGAAGGCGGTGCCGCGCTGCGCAGCGCCGCCCGTGCATGTCCCCCGTGCTGCTTGAGCAGCGCGTCGGCGTCGCGGCTCCGCGCGAGCTCCTTTCCCCGCTCGTCGAGCACCCGGAGCGTGATGCGCAGGTACGGCGCCACGGCATCCGCCCGGAGGGACTCCTCCGTCACGTCCACGCCGCACAGGCGGGACACCGCGCGTGCGAGCGCTGGAATCATCGGCCCGCGGAAGGGCACAAGTTCCTTCTCGAGACGGTCGACCAGGGCCGGCACCGGCCCCAGCTGCTTGCGCTGGGCGCGGGGGACCTGCTCGAGCAGGGCGGTGAATTTCTCCCGCTGCCACCCGGGGATGGTCCAGTCGAGCTCACCCGGGACCAGCTGGGCGAGCAGCAGCAGTGGCACGCTCAGGGTGATGCCGTCGTCCTCGGCCGCGGGATCGAAGGTGTACGTCACCGGCACGGACGCGCCGTGCAGGGTGATGGCGTCCGGGTAGTGCGCCGGGGACAGGTCCGGGTCGTGCGAGAGGGCGTCCTCCATCGAGAGCACGAGCACGTCGGGGTCGGCCGCCTCGGCCTTTCGGCGCCAGACCTCGAAGCCCGCTCCGTCCGTCACGTCCGCCGGGAGGCGCTGGTCGAAGAACGTCAGCAGCGCCTCGCTGTCGAGTAGCTCGCTGCGCCGGGCCTTGTCCCGCAGGCGCGCCACGAGTTCGAGCACCTGACGGTTCTTCTCCTGGAACGCCCCCCGGGTGCGGTACTCGCCGCGCACCAGGGCGTGCTCGATGAACATCAGCCGTGCCCGGGCGGGGTCCATGCTGGCCAGGGCCACGGGGCGCTCCTTGAAGACTGGAAGCCCGAAGAGGGTCGCGTTCTCCTTCACGACGGCGCGCGCGGACTTCTCCGACCAGTGCGGTTCGGAGTAGCTGCGCTTGAGCAGGTGGGGGGCCGCCGCCGCGAGCCACTCCGGGTCGAGCTTCGCCACGGTGCGCGCGAACAGCTGGGATGTCTCCACGAGCTCGAACGCCATCACCCAGGCAGGGGGCTTTTTCGCGAGCGCCGACGAGGGGTGAACCATGAAGCGCGTCTGCTTCGCGCCCGTAAAGTGGCGCTGCTCCGGATGCCACTGGCCGATGCGGGACAGGAGCCCGGTGAGGAGCGCCTGGTGCAGGAGGTCCCCGCGCGCCGGGGCGCCCCGGCCCTTGCGCGGCAGGCGCAGCTCGCGGACGGTCTCCTCGAGCTGGCGCTGGACGTCCCGCCACTCGCGCACCCGCAGGAAGGACAGGAAGTTGTCCCGGCACACGCGCCGCAGATGGGACGTCCCCCGGCCCTCGGCCTCGCGCACGAACGCCCACAGCTTGAGGAGCCCCATGAAGTCCGAGTGCTCGTCACGGAAGCGCCGGTGCAACTCGTCCGCCTTCTGCGCGAGCTCGCGTGGCCGCTCGCGCGGGTCCTGCAGGTTGAGCGCCGCGGCGACGATGAGCACCTCGTCCAGGCACCCGTACTCGGCGCCGGCGAGAATCATCCGCGCGATGCGCGGGTCCACCGGGAAGCGCGCGAGCTGGTGCCCGAGCGGCGTCAAGGTGCGCTCCTTGCCCTCAATGGCCCCGAGCTCCTCGAGCACCCGCCAGCCCTCGGCGATGGCCCTCGGCTGGGGCGGGTCGAGGAAGGGGAAGTCCTCGACGTCGCCGAGGCCGAGGGACTTCATCCGCAGGATGACCCCCGCGAGCCCGGTGCGCTTGATTTCCGGGTCGGTGAAGGCGGGCCGCGTGGTGAAGCTCGCCTCGTCGTAGAGGCGCACGCAGATTCCCTCGCGCACGCGGCCGCAGCGCCCCTTGCGCTGGTCGGCGCTGGCCTGGGAGACCGGCTCGATGTGCAGGCGCGTGGTGCCCGAGCGCGGCTCGTAGCGCGACAGGCGCGCCACACCCGTGTCCACGACGTACACGATTCCCGGGATGGTGACCGACGTCTCCGCGACGTTGGTGGCGAGGATGACCCGGCGCTCGGGGATGGTGGCGAAGACGCGCGACTGCTCGGCGGCCGACAGGCGCGCATACAGGGGCTGCACCACCGTGCCGCGGAGCTCGCGCGCGTTCAGGGCATTCTCGGCCTCGCGGATTTCCCGCTCCCCGGGGAGGAACACGAGGACGTCCCCGTCCGGGTCGAGCGAGAGCACGTTCGCCACCGCATCGGCGACGGAGTCTGCGAGCTCGGTGTCCTCGGGAGGCGGCTCGTAGAGCACGTCCACCGGAAAGGTACGGCCCTCCACCTGGATGACCGGCGCCCCCCCGAAGAACTGCGAGAAGCGCTCGGTCTCGATGGTGGCCGAACTCACCACCACCTTGAGGTCGGGGCGCCTGGGGAGGATGCGCTTGAGCCACCCGAGCAGGAAGTCGATGGTGAGGCTGCGCTCGTGGGCCTCGTCGAGCACGATGGTATCGTAGCGGCGCAGGAGCGGGTCGCTGTGAATCTGCGCGAGCAGGACCCCGTCGGTCATGAACTTCACGGCCGTCTGCCGGGACGAGCGGTCCTCGAAGCGAATCTGGTAGCCGACGTCCGTGCCCAGCTCCGTGCCGAGCTCGCGTGCCACGCGCGCCGCCACGCTCGTCGCGGCGATGCGCCGGGGCTGGGTGACGCCAATCTGGCGCGGGCGGCCGCGCCCCATGGCGAGCAGGACTTTGGGCAGCTGCGTCGTCTTCCCCGAGCCGGTGGCCCCCGCGACAATGACCACCTGATGGGCGGTGATCGCCGCGGTGATGTCCTCCACCCGGCTCGAGATGGGGAGCTCGGGGGGGAAGTGCAGGGTGGGCAAGCCGCCGGGGGTGGGGACGGGTGAGTCGCCGGACATGGCAGCATGGCCTATCACTGAAGCACACGCTCCGCCCCTGCCGAATCGTGTGGGCGCCTGCGCGCCCGGCGTTCCTGGAGGGATTCTCCCTGCACGCCGATACGCACCTGCTCTTCACCGGGCTGGAGCTGCTCCGTCGGCTGGCCAGCCTGGTTCCTCTACCGAGGACGAACCTCACCCGCTTCCATGGCGTGCTTGCCCCGGGGGCGAGAGTCCGGCCATTTCTGGTCTCCGCAGCGGCGGCGCTGGGCGAGGAGGAGGCACCCGGTTCAGATGCGGCAGCTGGGGCCATGTGCCGGAAGCATCAGTGCGCCCGGAGGCTGGATGGGGCAGGGTTGCTGCACAAGACGTTCGCAGAGGACGCCTTCTGCGGCCCGAGGTGAGAAGGAATGCGGCGGGTGCTGGGGTACCTCACCCAGGGCAGCGTCATCCGGCGCAGTCTTCGCCACCTGCGGCTGCCCTTTTCAGCATGAAGGTGTGGATGCGGTGCGCGGCCACCGACCGCGCGGTCGTCCAGTTCCGGGGGATGGCCCCTCAGGCGCCCCGCGGGTAGCCGTGTCCGCGGGGCTCTCCAAGGTGCTCACTGACGTTCCGGTGAGGAGCGGTTGCCTGGAGGCCCTGGCCAGCGTGTCCTCGCTCTCTGGTGCCTACGCGCGCCTAGTCCTCTGACCGGGAGGAGATTAACGAGCGGTCCGTACGTGTTCTCCTGTCATGAGGACGCACGCTCGAAATCGAGGGCTGAAGCTGAAGCAGGCGGACAGGGCAGCGCTGGAGGCGCTGACACACCGGGGGCGCGAGTCGGTGCGAGTATTGAGGCGAGCGCGAGTGCTGCAGTTGCTGTCCGAGGGCTGGACGGTAGTGGGAGCAGCCGAGGCGGTAGGCGTCACGCAAACCACGGCGCGCACCGTCCGTCGCCGCTACCAGCAGGAAGGCTTGGTGGGAGCGCTGCATGAGAGGCCACGGCCCGGAGCGGCGCGGCTTCTGACGGAGAGGCAGGCCAGCGAGGTAGTCGCCATGGTGTGTGCGCCGCCGCCGGAGGGCCGCGGCCGCTGGACGGTGCGCCTCATTGCCCAGGAGGCGGTGCGCAGGGGCTTCGTTGCGAAGGTTGGGCGGGAGACCGTGCGCGAACTGCTCCTGCGTCATGACTTGAAGCCTTGGCGGGAAAAAAATGTGGTGCGTGCCCAAACTGGACACCCAGTACATCGAGCACAGGGAGGACGTTCTGGAGTTGTACGCGCGGCCACTGTGCCCGGCTGAGCCCGTCGTCTGCTTCGATGAGAGGCCCGTGCAACTACTGGAGTGGGTACGTCCTGCTTCGCCGGCCTGCCCTGGACGAGAGGCACGCCAGGAATACGCCTACTTCCGCTGTGGCACCGCCAATCTCTTCTGCGCTGTGGCGCCCAAAGCGGGCTGGCACTTCGTGAAGGCCACGCCCAACAGAAAGAGCGAGGCATTCGCCGAAGCGCGGCGAGACATTGCCAGTCACTACCCGGACGCAGAAACCATTCACCTGGTGCTCGACAACCTCAGCACCCACTCCTGCCGCGCCCTGGAGGTACGATACGGGAGGCGGGCAGGCCGTCGACTCTGGCGCCGTTTCACGGTGCATTTCACGCCTGTGCACGGCAGTTGGCTCAATCAGGTGGAGGTAGCGATTTCGCTACTCTCTCGTCATTGCCTGGGCAAGCGACGCATCCCAACCCTCGACAAGCTCGACCAAGAAACAGACGCATGGGAGCGATGGGCCAACCTCCAGCGGCTGCGAATCCGCTGGAGGTCACTGTCCCAAAGGCCCGAGAGAGGTTCGGCTACGACCCACCAAACTTCTCCCGGTCAGAGGACTAGCCTCTGACCGCCCCTAGAACGTACTTGCAAGCATCTCCGACGGTATTGATGAGCTCTGTATGTTCATCGGGAATTGAAATGTCAAATTCCCTCTCCAGAGCCATGAAGAACTCAGCTAGGTCAAGCCAGTCCATTCCCAGGTCGTCGACGAGCGAGGCTCCGTCGGTAACTTGGGAACTCTCGGCTCCGGATTGCTCCAGTACGATTCTTTTTACACTCGAGCAGATAGTTAAAGTACTGGCGGCATCCTGCGCGGGCGATAGTTGAATAGTGGTGGATTGGCTATGTGAGGCCAGTCCCTCGGTTGAGACCAGCAGTGCGGCGAGAAGGCCAAGCGTTGCGTAACGAATAGCGGGGTGGCGCATGTGACTCCTAGGCTTTGGGAGGCTGTCATCTTTGTGTGGTCCGAATTTGTGGTCAAGGATTTATGGTGGTGCTGGTTGTGTTTAATGTTTGTGCTAATTTTCGCTGGTTGTGCTGCTCGCGCTTCCCGCGTCCGGCTCGGAGGTTATCAGCGTCGAGCGCGCTCAGCTCTTCCCGGATGGAGGTACGGCAGCCGTCGAGGTTGAGGGCGGCTGCTGGCTGTCGGAGAGCCGATGCATTCGAACCGCGTCGGAGATTGCGCGGCTGCGCGCCGAGAACGAATCGTTACGCCAGCAGGCGGGGGACGTGTCCTTCACGGTCGCCGTCGTGGCCCTGCTTGCCGGGCTTGGGGCCGGGTTCGCCGTTGCGAGGCTCGCGAACTGATAGTGGGCGGCTGTGGAATCGGCGCGGTCGGTCTGGGACCTCGCGACGCCGTGAACTGCGTACTCACCGCAGCCGCCCGGCCGCCTTCATACAGAAGCGACAGTGAATGGTAAAGTGGGTCCGCCGAAGTGCCTCGGGACCCGTGGGGAGGGTGCGGCTTGGCGGTCGCCGGTTGCGCCCTTCGGCGGTGCCCATCGGCGCGCTGCTCGCCGTGATTTCATGCTGCCCAGTCCTGGACGACGTAGATGCCGGTGATGCAGTAGACCTTCAAGGTTTCCATGGTCTCGTAGGACCATAGAGATTGTCAGACTTGGCTGGTATGTGGCCTTTAGCTTGCCGATGTGCTGGCGGGCTGACCCGGGGGCTACATGCGAGCTTTAGGAATTGCTGCACTGTTGCTGCTTGCGAGCGGGTGCGCGTCGACTCGTGTCGTGCATCTGCACACTGGGGGCGGAGATCCAATCACCTTCACTCCAGTTGAGTCCGACCCTGTCGAGATAGGCAAAGACGAGTTCAAGCGTGCTGTCGCGCAGCTCGTGCTCGACATGAGGCTCGACGTCGCCTTCAGGGAGGTTGAAGAGGACGGTCGCCGCTCGTTACTCGCATCATCTGAGGGGCTCGTTGACGGCGCACAAGGCAGGTCTGTCCCCTCGGCATACGAGCGCATTTGCCAGCGGCAAGACGAGCCCCATAGCTGCCTGAGCATGCTTGCCGGTGGGTTTTCGCTGGGGCCTTCCGAGCGGCGAATGCTCGCGCTCTACTTCGCGCTCGACACGGTGTGGGCGGGCGTCGAGGACGCGATTCGCGACATGGTGAACCCTGCCGCGCTGCGAGCGATGGTGACAAGCATGATTGGGGTGGCGCTCGTGATGCTGGTCGCGCCTGAGCCGATTACGAAGGTCATCGCGATTGCCCTGACGGCCTCGCTGATTGCCTACCTTGGGACGGGGCCGGTGTGGAATCTCGGGCAAGGGTTTCTGCGCTTGCTCGACGAGTCCCGGGATGCGGCGGGCTTCGCGGACCTGGAGCGGGCCGGGCATCGCTTCGGAAAGGTGCTGGGGGACAACGGGGCCCGCGTCCTGGTGATCGTCGCGCTGTCAGCGCTGGGGGGGAAGAGCGCGATGGCGTCACAGGGACCGAAGATGCCGGGCTTCGCTCAGGCGGCTTCCCGGGCGCAGCTTGAAGGGGGCTTCCAGCTATCGGGCGCCCTGGCCGGGGAGGTTCAGGCGATCTCGATTTCGTCGGCTGGGGTGCTGAACGTGACGCTCGCACCGACAGCGGTTGCCGCGGTCGCGATGGGCGCAGGCGAAGGCACTGCCCCTGCCGTGGGAGTCGGAGGGCGGATTCAGGGCGACCCTGATGGCGAAATTCACCATATTTGCACTGACAAGAATGATAAATCCGACAGGACAGGTGGCCCGTGGACTCCTGTCTTTAGGGACTTCTTTAAGCAGGCAGGGTTGAGTTTGGATGACACCGCAAACCTGGTTCGCATCAGAGGCCACAAGGGCTCTCACACGCGCGAGTACCATCAGGAAGTGCTGAACCGAATCAGCATTGCGATGAAGGGATGCAGAGACACCGCGCAGTGCCGGAGTAGGTTGGTCAACGAGTTGAGCAAAATTGCTCGTGACCTTACGACGGCGGGAACTAAGATGCGGAAGCTCATTCTGAAAGACCCGGGAGTATGATTCATGGAACGACGATTCTTCGGCCTCGACTTCGATGTGTATGTGCCGGGTCGTTGGTATCTCGCTGAACCCACCAGTCCAGCGGGGCAGACAGTTCCAAATATCTGGGCGTTCGTCGAAGGAAGGCCAGTGGCTCCCCCTGAGTTGCTGCGAGTCCCATTGTCCCGACCGGGGAGGCCGCTCGACTTCGACAAGACGACCGTTGGAGGAACGCCGATTGTTGGCGCGCGTGTGGCCTACGTGTTCCGTGAGATGGCGCCCGATGACGTTCAGCTATTCCCCGTCGTGGTTGAGGGGCAACGCGAGCCGTACTACCTACTGAACGTCGCTCGCACCGTTCGCTGTATTGACGACGCGGCGTGTGAAGAGGTTCAGCGCTTTACGGAAGAGGACGGAGACCCGGAGCGACTTGGCGAATACCGTTCCGTTTCGGGGCTGCGGATTGATAAGTCGAAGGTCCGTGACGCCCGCGTCTTTCGGCTCTGGGGCTATCACATCCCCATCATTGTCGACGAAGAGGTCAAGGCTGCGCTCGAAGCGAATGGCATCGTCGGGGGCAAGTTCGAAGAGGTCTGAACCACCCATCGCAGTCCTCATGTCGCCTCGGCGCTACCGTGAGCGGTGCTGGGGTGAGCTGCTCTTGAAGGGGGCTCTGGCAGAGGATGGCTGCCCGTGGCAGGCAGAGGCTTTGCTAGATGAACCCACTGCGCGCGGCTTCCTGGTGGTCTGAGGCGGTTGAATTGCCAAGCCGGGCGCAAGTAGCCTCCCGGGCATGCGCGCTCTCCGATTGCTGCCCGTTGCTGGTGTGGTCCTGATTCTGGCCTGCAGCGAACCGGCGGGGAAGGCACTGGCGAAGCAGCCCACGGCTGCGGAGGTGCTGGGCGTCAAACCCGACTTCACTCCCCGCTACGAGATCATCAACATGGATCGCCTTGACATTGCAGGGGTCCCCCGCCTGCTCGTGAGGGTGCGCGTGCCCCGTGGGCTTTCTCGGGAGGATCTGGAATCAAACGTCCGACATGCGCTGCTCAAGTCTTACGACAGCGTGCCCGTGAGGCTCGGGGCAGTCAGCGTGGCTGCGTATGGCTCGGAGCGGATGAACATGGGGGCCGACGCCGCAATCGGTGAGTTTGCCCCTGGTGGGCAGTGGAGCGCAGCCGATCCGGGCGTGCCACTTTCCGAGTGGCAGGCGAAGATCAGCCTGGATGATTCCTATTTCAATCAGAGGTCGTATTTCGCAAAGGGGACGCGCGCCACCCTCGTCTTTTCATCCGAGTTCTCGGACACCATCAGTCTGTCGCGCAAGGCAGATCGGTGGCTCGCTGAGGACCTCTTGGCGGAGCTGAAGCCCGGCGTCTCGGTGGTCGTGGTCGGGTATGAGGACTTCGGCAAGGCCGGCGTGCGCTACGAGGTGGAGACGGCCAACAAGCCGAAGCGGAAGGGGTGGGTCCACAGCTTCGCGTTGAAGGCCGAATAAGCCCATCCTTTGAGAGAAGTGGATGACCCGCTACTTTGAGGCACCGAGTCCCAAGGCGGGACCAACAAGCCAAGAGTGAGGCAAGGGGGACCGCTCACCGCACGGGGCGTGCTGGCCTGTAGGAAATAGGCCCACTGCGCGAGTATCTGCGATGGTAGCTTCCTGCTCTGGGAGGTCATGCGCCTTTGATCCAACCGGTCAGATTGGCCCTTACGCTCGTTCTCGCGTGGGAGGCTGCGACGCCAGCCATGGCGGCACAAGAGGAACGCGCGAAGCGGGACCGAGCGGTGTCCGTTGCAAACAGCCCCGCAGATGCTCTTCCTGTCGTCCGCGTTGCGCATGACACGCCGACGCTCTTCCTGTTTCCGGCTCCCATCAACCGGAAGACCCTGACCTTCGACGAGTCGCGGATTCGCGTCCTCGATGCCGGTGAGCGGTCGGTCATTGTTCAGCCCGTGGCGAACCTCCCTGAAGGCGAGCGCTACGAAGTCGGGGTCTTCTTCGCGGATGGCCGGGCTCCTGCGCGAGCTGCCTTCTCACTGATCACGGACCAGACCGAAGTGGACACGCGGATCGACGTGCAACGTCCCGAGTTGACGGACATTGCGTGCCCGGTAGACGTGCCGCGAACACCTCGACCCGAAGACTTCGTGCTGCTGGGGTTTGTCGACAAGGAAGGCGTAACGGCGACACTGATTAAGCCGTATGACGACGCGTCCCAAGGATTCTCCATAGTTTCAGCTATCGCTTATCGTGGGCAGGGATGGGTGTTGGTCGATGCGACAATACGAAATCATCCTGGGCGGTCAATTTGGGAGCCGCGAGAGGCCGTGTTGACGGGACGTGCTGGCTTGCCGCTGCGCGCTCGGCTTGTGACAGTGGAAGCGGGGGAGATCGTTCCAGGTGGAAGTGGGCGCATTCTCGCGGTTGCTGAAGTAAATCAGTTGAGCGCGAGCCCGGTCTTCACGTTGGAGATGGTAGGGGATGGACGCATGCTCACGATTCCCAATGTGAGGCTGCCGAAGGTCGCCTCTGGGGGAACTCCATGAACGTGATTTCGATGTTCCCGGCATCTGGCATGACCATCGATGGTTGGAGTGTTGTCAGGGAGCTTGGAAACGGAGGGTTTGCAGTCGTCTACCTCGTCGAGAAGCACGGTCGTAAATGCGCGCTCAAGTTGGCGCGTCATCGTGATTCGAGCGGGGACGACAAGCAAACACATGCGAGGACGCTTCGGGAGCTTTCGGCGCTCCTTCTCCTAGACCATCCGAATATCGTCAATCATCGAGGGTATGGGTACTCCGAGCCGGGGAATGTCTATCTTGCGCTTGAGTACATCGATGGGTGGACCCTTGCCGAATGGGCGGAGCGTAAACACCCCACGGTTCAAGAGGTCTTGCAGGTCTTCGATAAGATTTCCGCCGCGCTTTCGTACATGCACGGCCGTGGCGTTCTGCATCGGGATTTGAAGCTGTCCAACGTTTTGATCCGGAAGAGCGATGGCGAGCCGGTCATTATCGACTTTAGCTGTGCAAGCTACTCGTTGGCTGAAGAGCTGACGGATTGGGGCTTGCCTCCGGGGACGGATCGCTTTCGCGCGCCGGAGCAGTTCGCATGGCTTCGGGAGCACAAGGCCGAACAGCGCGCGAAGTACGCCTTCCGTGTCGCGGACGAGATTTTCGCGGTCGGCGCCATGCTCTATGAGTTACTGACTGACCCGCGACCGACGGAAGTCCAAGCGCGAGTTACGCTCAACAGCACCGTCATGAAGCCGCCTCCCGCGCGTGCGTTGAACGAGCGTGTTCCAGAAGCTCTGAACGACCTCGTTGATTGCATCCTGTCGCGTGACCCGGCCAAGCGTCCCGTCGACACCGAGGCGCTACGTCGCGAACTGGGCGAACTCCTGGCCTATTCGAGCGCGGAGTTCCTGTCCCCGGTGCATCCTCCGTCCGAACAGCGGCAGCAGGATGCGCCGGAACAGGTGCTGCCTCCCGTGGAGGTTCCGGACCCGCGAGAACCCCTTGATCGTGGTCCTGGGCGTGCTGGAAGGGGGCTCCTGGCGGGTTTGGCTACGCTCGTCGTGCTAGCTGTGGCCGGGGGATTCTGGCTCAGCCTCGGAGAAGCGACGCAGTCTCGGGAGTCGCAGGTTGCTAGTGCGTCACCCCCTCCCAGTTCCCCGCATTCCGCGCCGCTCCCATCGGCCGCCCCTGCTATGTCACCTCCTAGCCCCCCTCCTGTGCTGCTGACGGGGCAAGTAACTGCCGCTCCGAAGGAAGGTTCAACCGTGAAGACGACTCCGTCACCCGAAGTCCCACCCCAAGGACGCCAGTCACGCGGGAGGACGAAAGCCGCCGCTGCTGCCGACTGCGCGACGATGACGCTCGTTGCGGCGCTCGCGGCGGGTTGCCCTGGGGCGCAGATTCGGCCCGAAGCGTTCACCTGTCCGGCTGGTGCGGAAGAGGTGATGCGGGAGGATCTGCGTTGGAAGGTGAATCAGAGTTTTGTCCTCACCTTGGATTCCCGACATGCGACAGACGACGACGTTTGGTTCACGGCTGGCGCGGATGTGGTGGGGGTTGTTCCAAAGGGCATTCCGTCGGGGCAAAGAGCGTTCGCTCCCCCAGGAACGCGCTTCTATGGCAAGGCATACTTCCTTTCCGACCGATTGGGCCGCTCGGAGGGGCCTGCATTGGTCATCCGCTACGACCGAGTGAAATTGCCAGGACAGGACGAGCGCCCCGTTTGCTTCGTCGTAGAGAACCCTTCTAAGGGGTATTCGGATGGCAGGGTGAAGGCGAACAACTTTGGGGGCGGCTACGTCGTGGACCGGTGGCCCTGAACGCCCCTGGGAGAACGTAATAGGTAGGAGGTGTCAATTTCGGCCCGAACAAGCCGTTTTGACCCCATGACCCGTGAGGGCGTTCCCTCGATCAGATGCCGCAGGTAGCGTTTTCCTCGTCGCATTGGTTGCGAGTTCGCACACGAGGGGCAACGGCATGTCGAAGGCAATCGAGTTCAAGATTCCGCGAGGGGCAATCCTCTTCTCGGCGGACGGGGTCGGCTACGAGTTCCGCGAGGACTTGGGGCCAACGCACCACGGGATGTCCCTGTTCGTAGCGCGGCTGCGGTCTGCGTCCGGGGCGCCTCGTGGGAAGGTGCTGCTCAAAGCGGTTCCGGCTCCATCGGAAACGGAAGGCGCTCGGGTCATGCGTGCGCGAGCGAAGCTCGACGAACAGGTTCGCCTTGCGACGTTCCTCAAGCATCCGGCCATCCTCAAGGTGCATGGACTGCACAAGGTCGAGGGCTACTGGTACGTCAGCACGGAGCACCCGGATGGCCACTCCCTGAACGAACTGCTGACGCTCGTCGGTGAGAGTAGGCGATGGTTCTCGCCGCTCTTTGTGCTCTACGTCGGCGCTCAGGTCGCGGCGGCCCTTGATCACGCGCACTCCGCGAAGGACGGGCAGGGCTGGTCGCTGAACATCGTTCATCGGGCCGTCGACGTTGAGCACATCTTCGTCAACTGGGACGGGACGGTTCAGCTCGCCGACTTCGGCCTCGCGCTGTCCGACTTGCCGGGCCGAGTGGCCTCGTCGGCGCGCGGCCCCTTAGGGGACCACTTCTATTCGTCGCCAGAAATGCTCCTCGGGGGGAGTGTCGACGCGCGCTCCGACCTCTTCACGCTGGGCGTCGTGCTGCTCGAACTGGCGACGGGGAAGAACCTGCTCTTCTGCCCGGACGACATCACGCCCGAAGTCATGGCCTCGCTGCCCACGAAGAAGCGTCGGCGGGTGGCTCGGGCGGTCAAGCGGGCCACGCTTGCGGGGGCGCCGCCGTTGGTGTCTGACGCGATTTGGCGCGCGGCGACGCTGACGGCTGCGGACGTAGACGCGATGACTGAGGGGCTTCCCCAGGGGCTACGCGTGACGCTGAACCGGCTCCTTCGGGATGCGCCTCGTGAGCGCTACCAGTCGGCAGGGGAGTTGGCGGCCCACCTGACGGCCTGGCTTGGCGGCACCTTCACGAAGGCCGACGCCGCAGCCGAGGTGAAGTCTCGAGCTGCTCAGGCAGAAGCGGCGCTGGATTCGATGGCGACCCTGCCGCCTCGTGGTCGCGGCAAGCGCAAGCCGGATGACGTGACGACGGCGTGATTGAGGTGCTTCTGGGCCAGTCGACGCAGTCGGGAAACAGGATGCGTTGGCCCGCGAAGGAACAACAAAGGAACAACACGGAGCGGCCAAAAACGAACGGGGTTGGACAGTTCGCACTGTCCAACCCCGCGTTTTTACATGTCCCCGACGGGATTCGAACCCGTGTTACCGGCTTGAAAGGCCAGCGTCCTGGGCCTCTAGACGACGGGGACAGCACACCTTCACTTCAACCACATGAGTCGCGGGGGGCTCGAACCCCCGACCCTCGGCTTAAAAGGCCGGTGCTCTACCAGCTGAGCTAGCGACTCGCACTATTCTTTTTTAAATTTTTCGCCACCACCCCGGAAGCCCCCGGGGCAGGCGCTTCCTACCAGCACTCAGCGACGCTTTCCACTGGCGAGCGCATGGGGCCGTTTCTGACAGCGCCCCGACCGCTTTCCGGTGAACGTCCGGGCCAGCGCCCTTCGCCCCGCGTCACCCCGTGGCGATATACAGGAGCCATGTCCCAGGACGTACATCCGGATGAACAGGAGACCGAGGACGACGCCGAGCGGGCTCCGTTCCGCCGCTACCTCACCCGGGCGGGCGCCGAGCGCCTGCACCGCGAACTCGTCCACCTTCTCAACGAGGAGCGCCCCAAGGTGACGGCCGAGGTCTCCGCTGCCGCCGCTCAGGGCGACCGCTCCGAGAACGCCGAGTACATCTACGGGAAGAAGCGTCTGCGTGAAATCGACCGCCGCCTCCGTTTCCTCCAGAAGCGCCTGGACACCGCCACCATCGTCACGCCCGCCGAGCAGACCGACCGCTCCCGCGTCTTCTTCGGGGCGACGGTGAGCCTGGAGGACGAGGACGGCGGCCGCAGCACCTACCAGATCGTCGGTTCCGACGAGATTGACGCCTCGGGCGGGCGCATCAGCGTCGAATCCCCCATGGGGCGGGCACTCATTCGCAAGGCCGTGGGAGACTCGGTCGAGGTGCGGCGGCCACGCGGGGACATCGAACTCACGGTGGTGGACATCCGCTACGAATAGGTGGAAGCCATGCCTCGGATTCAGCCCGTCAACCCCCGCTACCGTCGCATCTATCAGGCGCTGAGCGGGCCGGACCTGGCCGTTTCCGAGAGCGCGGGGATGACCCTGGAAGACCTGGGGCTGGGCAGCGCCGAAGCCTCCCGCGCGGACCTCGTCTTCGGCACCTACAGCCCCCAGGGCCTGGAGCGGGCCCTGCGTGCCTATGGGCTGTTCCAGCGCGTCGAGGAGCGGGTAGGGCCGCTGGAGCTTCGCGTCGTGTGCACGGACCCGTACCGGCCACGCATCATCCTTTGGAGCAGGCGGTTCTATGTCCCCGTGGCGGACCTGGACCTGCGGCGGACGACCGGGGCCGAGGTGGGGTTCGGTGACGCGCTCGCCGCCACGCCGCTGCTGTACCTGGACTCGCTGTTGCTCCAGAACCCGGGGCGCGCCTTCGACTGGAACCGGCCGCCGCTGCCCGGGCAGAACCACCCCGGGCTCAAGCTCGCCGGCCACATCCTGGACGTGCTCCTGCTGATGGCCCGCCGTATCGGCACCGAGGCCCTGGCCCTCACTCCTTCCACCTTCGCCGCCGCTTGCGTCTATGACCGCCGCTTCCTCTTCGTGGATGGCGCCGCGCAGGGCCGCTTCCTCGCGCTTCGTCAGGCGGGGCGGCACCTGCCGCGCTGGCTCCATGCGTGGGCGGTGGAGCTGCATTGCATGCGGGACCAGCACGGAGAGGCCGTGACCTTCAAACCTTCGCCCATGGTGTCTCCGCTGAGCTCGCGGCTGGGGCAGCACTTCGATGCGAACGCGTGGGATGACGCGCTCCAACTGGAGGCCCGGCGGCAGCTCACGCTGGATGAGGAGACGCTCCAGCGGCGCTTTCCCTGGGAGCGGATGCCCCCGGGGCCGCCGCCCGAGCGGGTGGCGGAGCTGCTCGGATATGATCCGCTCGCGCCTGTCGTGGCGCACTGAACGGACGGCCGCTCGTGCTACAGGGCTGATCCATGGTGACTCGCCGAAAGGCGCCATGCGGACCGCCGTCATCCCCGGCGTCTGGGGCGTGGGGTTTCGGACAGCCGCACGTCCTGGCGACAAGCAGGCTGTTTCCCCTGAAGCCGGTGCCTATAGTGGTCAGGAGACTCACCGTCGCACGGTCCCTCGCGGTCGCAGCCGAACCTTCAGGTCGCGCAACCCACGATGCGTAAGAACTTCATTCTCGACACCAACGTCCTTCTTCACGATCCCCGCAGCATCTACGGCTTCAAAGACAACAACGTCATCATCCCCATCTACGTCATCGAGGAGATCGACCAGTTCAAGCGCGACCTCTCCGAGCTGGGCCGCAACGCGCGCCTGGTGGCGCGCTACCTGGATTCGTTCCGCGCCGAGGGCTCCCTGAAGGAAGGGGTGCCTCTGCCGCACGGTGGCTTGTTGCGGGTGAGCTTCACCGAACGTGCGCTGCCTCCGTCCATGGCGGACAGCAACCTGATGGACAACCGCATCCTCGGGGTGGCGCTCGACCTGATGAAGGCGGAGCCGGACACGCAGGCCGTCTTCATCACCAAGGACACCAACCTCCGCATCCGCGCGGACGCCCTGGGCCTCATTGCCCAGGACTACGACACCGAGCGGGTGGAAATCACGGAGCTGTACACCGGCTTCGCCGAGCGACTGGTCCCCAAGGACCTGGTGGACCAGATGTACCGCCAGGGCGCCGAGGTGGAGCTGCCGGACGACGAGTCCCTGTTCGCCAACCAGGTGGTGCTCCTCAAGGACGAGACGAACCCGTCCCACACCGCCATGGGCCGCTTCAACGGGTCCAAGGGCCGCCTGGTGCCCCTGGTGCGGCAGATCAAGGACGGGACGTGGGGCGTCCGCCCGCGCAACATGGAGCAGGCCTTCTGCCTGGACCTGCTGCTCAACGACGACATCAAGCTGGTCACCATCGTCGGCAAGGCGGGCACGGGCAAGACGCTGCTCGCCATCGCCGCGGGCCTGCAGAAGGTGACGGAGGAGGGGCTCTACCAGAAGCTGCTGGTCAGCCGTCCCATCTTCCCGTTGGGCCGGGACATCGGGTATCTGCCCGGCAGCGTCGAGGAGAAGCTGAACCCCTGGATGCAGCCCATCTTCGACAACGTGGAGTTCCTGATGAACCTCAGCCGAGCGGACAAGAAGGCCGGGCGCGGCTACCACGAACTGCTGGACCTGGGGCTGATGGAGATTGAGCCGCTCACGTACATCCGCGGCCGCAGCCTGCCCAATCAGTTCATCATCGTGGACGAGGCGCAGAACCTCACGCCGCACGAGGTGAAGACCATCATCACCCGCGTGGGCGACAACACGAAGATCATCCTGACGGGAGACCCGTTCCAGATCGACAACCCGTACGTGGACGCGACGAACAACGGCCTGGTCCACGTGGTCAACCGCTTCAAGAGCGAGAAGATCGCGGCGCACATCACCATGTCGAAGGGTGAGCGCAGCGCCCTGGCCGAGCTCGCCGCCAACCTGCTGTAGCCGCTGGTACGAGACATGACGAAGGAAGACGCAGGAAGCCCTCCCGCCGGCGAAGGGGAGAAGAAGCCCCTCATCGAGTTCCCCTCCGTCTACACCTTCAAGGTGATGGGCGCGCAGGGGGCCGGCTTCGTGGACCATGTCCGTGAGCTGTTCAAGCGGCTCCTGGGCACGGAACTCTCGCCGGACTCCATCCACGAGCAGCCCAGCAGCAAGGGCAAGTACGTCTCCCTGAGCGTGTCCGTGTACCTGTTGTCCGAGGAGCAGCGGCGCGCCATCTACGACGGGCTCCACAAGGACGAGCGGGTCATCTACTACTTGTAGGGGACCGTGGCTGGAAGTCTCTGGAGGAGGCGGGTATATGGGGAGCCATGAGCCCGCCTGAGCCCTTCCCGCTGTATCACCCCGCGGATGTCCGGCGCGCCTTCAGCTCGGATGACGCAACGCGGCGCTTCGCGAAGGTGGCCCAGCTGGAGCCCGGCTCGCGCGTGCTGGTGCTCGGCTGTGGCCCCGACGGAAGCGCCGCGCTGCTGTTGGCCCGGGAGATGGGCTGTACCGTCGTCGCGGCCGACACCGACGACGCCCTCCTCAACCCGGTGCGTGAGCGCGTGCGGGCGCAGGGGCTGGCGGAGCAGATTGAAGTCCGCCGCGTGTCGCTGGACGCGCTGGGCCTGTCCGACGGGGATTTCAACGGCATCCTCATCCAGGGCCGCGTGCTCTACCCGTTGAAGGCCACGCTGGCGAACATGCGCGGTCTGCTGTCGAAGCGCGGGCGGCTGGGCTTCACGTTCCCCGCGCGGGTGGGGCGCTTTGCTCCCAAGGCTACGCTCGACTTCTGGGAGCGCCGCGTCTCCGGGCCGCTGCTGTTGCCGCGCGAGCTGCTGCAGGTGGTGGAGGGCGCCGGCTACGAGCCCGAGTCCGCCGAAGCGCTCCATGACGCGGAGCTGGACGCGCACTACCGGGACATCGAGTCGTTCCTGTCGTCCATCCCCGGCGCGCAGCCCGCCGCGCTCCGCGAGGAGCTGGCGCTGCACCGCGAGAGCAACGGCAAGGCCAGTGTCAGCTACGCCTTCGTGGTGGGCCGCCGCAAGGAGCAGGGCGAGAAGCCCCCGGCGTCCCGCGACCGCGGGTAGCCGAGGGCGGCACCCGGCGGGCTCTCAGTTCAGCGCGCCGGTGAAGTCCACCAACTCGACGGACTCCGGGGCCACGGACATGTGGACCTGCTCGCGGTAGCCCGCCGCATCGCCACCCACCTGGAAAGGCATGGGGTTGGCGAAGCGGATGGTGACCTCTCGGGCGTGGAAGTCCATCAGGCCTTCGGGGAACCAACGACCATTCCACAGCTTGGGCAGGTGGGTGAGCACCTGCGTGGGCGTCACCTGGCCCAGCCGCAGCTGCATGTAGCCCTGGCGCTGGCCCGCGAAGGGGAACATGCGGAAGCCGTAGCCGTAGTAGGGCATGGTGCCCGCCGCCGCCATCATCAGCCGGCCGCGGAAGAGGGTGGCGCCCGGGGCTAGCGGCTCGCCCATCGCGCTGCCATCCGGCCCCAGCCGGTAGGCCTCGGAGGCGCCATTGACGACCTCACACTCCACCCAGTGGGAGTGGGTGAGATAGTGAGGCACCGTCTTGCAGGCCACCGCGGAGAAGTACCCGCCGCTGCCGCTGAGGACGCTCTTGAAGAAGCCCTTGCCCAGGTGCTCCTTCACCCAGATGTAGTCGTTGAGCACCTTGCCATCCACGCCCAGCCCGGCGAAGGGCGCGCGCTGCCCGTCCACCATCAGCAGGTCCATGGGGCGGTAGCCCGGAACCTCGCCCGTGCGGGCGCGCAGCACGTCATTGAGGATGCCATCGCCCCGGGTGCCGGAGGCGTTGACGTAGGCGGCCAGGCCATTGCCGGTGCCCAGCTTGAGGACGCCGAAGCGAGGCGCCGTCTTCCCCGCGAAGCGGCCGCGCGGGCCGACCTGGTGGAGGACCTCGTTCACGAAGCCCATGAAGGTACCGTCACCGCCGCCCGTGAAGACCATGGGGTAGCCACGCTCCAGCACCGTCTGGATGATGCGGCGGGAGTCCAGCGGCGAGCGGGAGAGGAACAGGTCCTGCTCCGGCACGACGTGGGACAGGGACTTCACCACCCGAGCGTCGACCTTCCGGGCATTGGCGTTCAGCAGGACCGCGACCTTGGGCTCCGCGGTGACGTCCGATGTGGGCGCACGGCGGAGATCGGGAGAGCGGAGGGGCTGGACCAGCATGAGGGCGGCTCCGAAGGTTGCGCCGGTGGGGGACCGGGCGGCGACACCCGAACCCAGTGCACATTCCTCGCCAAGCCCTGACGCAGGGCGTCAGCAGGCGAGCAGGCTTGAGATTCCAAGGGGTTGAATCGTTCCCTGCTGTCCAAAAGCCCGCCCGGTTGCTACCTCGGGGTGACGGCGGTGTAGAGCGCGTTACGCACCCGTGGCGTGCGGGTGTCACGACTGTGACGCGGTGCGTGTGGGCCTGCGCACTGCGCTACGCAGCGGGGAGTGCCACCTTCAGGTGTGCGGCCCGGTGGTCCCTCGCGTTTGACAGCGAGGGGTGGGTGGTTACGTTGGGCGTACATCAGAAGTTTTCAGAGAAAACGCAGTCTTTTCCGGAGGATAGGAACCGTGGGCAAGATTATCGGGATCGACCTGGGCACCACGAACAGTGTGGTCGCGATCATGGAGGGTCGCGAGCCCAAGGTGATCGTCAACGAGGAAGGCAGCCGCATCACGCCCTCGGTGGTCGCGTTCACGAAGGACGGGGAGCGTCTGGTCGGTCAGGTGGCGAAGCGCCAGTCCATCACCAACCCGGAGCGGACCATCTACTCCAGCAAGCGCTTCATGGGCCGGCGGCACGACGAGGTATCCGAGGAGGCCACGCTGGTCCCCTACAAGGTCGCCCGGGGGCCCAACGGCGATGCGCGCGTGGACATCGACGGCAAGCAGTACAGCGCGCCGGAGATCAGCGCGCAGGTGCTGCTGAAGCTGAAGCGCGCGGCGGAGAACTACCTGGGTGAGAAGGTGACGGAGGCGGTCATCACCGTCCCCGCGTACTTCAACGACGCCCAGCGCCAGGCCACCAAGGACGCGGGTGAAATCGCGGGCCTCACCGTGCGCCGCATCGTGAACGAGCCGACCGCCGCGGCGCTCGCGTACGGTCTGGACAAGAAGAAGGACGAGAAGATCGCCGTCTACGACTTCGGCGGTGGCACGTTCGACGTGTCCATCCTCGAGGTGGGCGAGAACGTGGTCGACGTGCTCGCGACCAACGGTGACACGCACCTGGGCGGTGACAACATCGACCTGCGGATCATGGACTGGCTGATCACCGAGTTCAAGAAGGACACCGGGCTCGACGTCAGCAAGGACAAGATGGTCCTCCAGCGCCTGAAGGAGGCGGCGGAGAAGGCGAAGATCGAGCTGTCCGCCGCGATGGAGACGGACGTCAACCTGCCGTTCCTCACCGCGGACGCGACGGGGCCGAAGCACCTCAACGTCAAGCTCACGCGCGCCAAGTTCGAGGCGATGATCGACGACCTCATCGAGCGCTCGCTGGAGCCCTGCCGCAAGTGTCTCAAGGACGCGGGCGTGGAGCCGAAGGACCTCAACGAGATCGTCCTCGTCGGCGGCACCACGCGCATCCCGAAGGTGCAGGAGGCCGTGAAGCGCCTGTTCGGCAAGGAGCCGAACCGCTCGGTGAACCCGGACGAAGTCGTTGCGGTGGGCGCCGCGGTGCAGGCCGGCGTGCTCTCCGGCGAGGTGAAGGACATCCTCCTGCTGGACGTGACGCCGCTGAGCCTGGGCGTGGAGACGCTGGGCGGGGTGATGACGAAGCTCATCGAGCGCAACACCACCATCCCCACGCGCAAGTCGGAGACCTTCTCCACGGCCGCGGACGGCCAGACGCAGGTGGAGATCCACGTCCTCCAGGGCGAGCGTGAGATGGCGGGCGACAACCGCAGCCTCGGCCGCTTCCACCTGACGGGCATGCCGCCGGCGCCGCGTGGCGTGCCGCAGATCGAGGTGACGTTCGACATCGACGCGAACGGCATCCTCAACGTCAGCGCCAAGGACAAGGCCACGGGTAAGGAGCAGAAGGTCACCATCACCCACTCGTCCGGCCTTGCGAAGGACGAGGTGGAGAAGATGGTCGCCGACGCCCGCTCCAACGAGGCGGCCGACAAGACCCGCCGCGAGCTGGTGGAGATGAAGAACCAGGCGGAGAGCCAGTCCTACGCGGCCGAGAAGCTGCTGAAGGAGAACAAGGACAAGCTGTCCGCGGACACGGCGAAGGCGCTCGAGGACGCGGTGGCGGAGCTCAACAAGGTCCGCGACGGCCAGGACAAGGACGCCATCAAGGCGGCGCTCGATGCGCTCCAGGCCGCCAGCTACAAGGCCGCCGAGGAGATGTACCGCGCCACGGGCGGCGCGCCGGGCGCCGAGGGCGCTCCGGGTGCCGGTCCTTCCGCGGCGCCGGGCTCGCAGGCCAGCGCCAAGAAGGACGACGTGGTGGACGCCGAGTTCCGCCAGTCGTAGTGGCGGAGCGATGAGCCGCTGAAGTGACGCAAAGGGCCGGTGCTCCCACGCGAGTGGGGGGCCGGCCTTCTGCTTTGCGGGGCGGAGGGGTGTTCCGAAAGGGAGGATGGGCGTGCGGGAAGCGGGACGTCGGGCCGTGCCAAGGGGTTGATGGGACTGGGGCGAGGACTGGCGGCAGGGGTGCAGGGGCTGGCGTTCCATGTCCCGCATCCAGTCGTCACCGTCCTTCCTCCCGCCGGGTACCGCTCCCTCCGAGGGCGCCGCTGCGCCGGCGGTCGTTCCTCCTCCCACGCGCACGGCGCAGTGCCGGCCGGCCTCCGCCGTGGCGTCCTCGACGGTGGAGCCCTACCGGGGGCCTCCCACGGGGCATCCACCGGCGCTGTCTGTGCCTGGGCCGCGCTCGGGGCCCCGCACGGGCGCCGACAACCAGTTCGACTTCGGCGTGGGTGGCGCGTTTCCGCCCAAGCCCACGGGCAACCTGATGGAGCAGGTGCGGCAGGGGGCGCTCACGGCCGCTCAATCCGAAGCCGCGGCTGCCAGCCGGTTGATGGGGGATAGTGCCGCCGTGGATGGTTATGCGCGCATCCACCTGGACCACCTGAAGCCCAGTCCGCCCATCCCCGGCGCGCCCACGTCCTTGACGGACTACGCCAGCAGCATTCCGGACGTGGCGCCCGCCCAGGCCTACGCCTACTTCGTCCGTCACCCATCTGCGGTGTTCGAGGCCGCCGGCATCCGCGTCCGCCCGGCGACCGCGGCACTCGTGGATGGGGCGAAGTTGTTCCTGGAGGAAAAGGGTTTTCTGCCCGTGTGGGCGCCCATCACCGTGCGCCTGGAGCCGGGCGCGAACACGCTGCACATCACCACGCTGGATGGGCACCCGCTGCGCGGCACGAATCGCTTCGTCTTCGCCGAGGACGGCGCGGGGGGCACGCAGGTGCGTCAGTACTCGGCCTTCCAGGGCAGCTCGCCCGCGACGTCGGTGGGCATGTCGCTGATGGACCCCATCGAGCGGCAGCACGACATCTGGCGCGCGGTGCATGCGCACCTGCATGACACACTGAGGCCTCGCTGATGGCGCCCGTGCTGCGGACGACGCCTCCCGGGCATGACGTGATTCTCTATGACGGGCACTGTCGCCTGTGCGGTGGGGCGGCCCGGCAGCTCCAGCGGCTGCTGGGCGGGACGGGGACGCGCCTGCGCTCGTTTCGGGAGGACGGGGTGCTGGCATCCTTCCCGGGTGTCACGGAGGACCGCTGTGAGCGGGCCCTGCAGCTGGTCCTACCGGATGGGGCTGTGGTGGAGGGGCTGGAGGCCATTGTCCTGGCGCTGGGCCGACGGCCGCTGGGACGGCTGCTCCGCGTGTACTACGTGCCGGGCCTGCGGCAGCTCCTGGATGCGCTCTACCGCGTCGTGGCCCGCTTTCGATTCCGCATCGCGGGACGTCAGTGTCCGGACGGGGCGTGCGCGGTCCACTTCAAATAGGACGCGCGTGGCGGATAGCATGGCGTTTCCCCGCCACCTCGGGTTCGTCCGTGCAATCTCCACCGTCCACATACCTCCAGGCCGCGCGCGCCTTCCGGCACTTCTTCACCGAGCTCCGGGACGCCTACCTGGAGCGAGAGACGCTCTTCACGCAGCTGGAGCTGGCGCTCCTGGGGCGCGAGCACGTCCTGGTGGTGGGGCCCCCCGGAACGGCCAAGAGCGCCATCACCAGCGCCGTCCTGGGGCGCATCATCGACGAGCGTACGGGCTTGCCGTCGCTCTTCTCCAAGCAGCTGGCCGAGTCCACCGTGCAGACGGACCTCATCGGCCCGGTGGACTTCAAGGTGCTCACGGAGACGGGACGCACCGAGTACCTCACCGACGAAGGCATGCTGGGCTCCGAGCACGCCTTCCTGGACGAGGTCTTCGACGGCCGGGACATGCTGCTGCGCTCCATCCTCAACGTGCTGCACGAGCGGGAGCTGAAGCACGGACGCCGGGTGACGACGGGGCGCATCGAGTGCGTCGTCATGACGAGCAACCGGTATCTCTCCGAGGTACTGGCGCGCTCGCCGGAACTGCTCCTGGCCTTCGCGGACCGGCTGAGCTTCATCTGCTTCGTGCCCAAGTCGTTCGCTCGCCGGGAGAGCCGGGCGGCCATGCTGCAACGCTTCTCCCATGGCGCTCGGCCGGATTTGCGCGCGCAGCTGTCGTTGCAGCAGGTGGACCTGCTGCAGGACGCCGTGACGAAGGTGGTGGTGCCCAGCCACGTCATGGAGGGCGTGGAGCTGCTGGCGGATGCGCTGGAGCGCGCGCTGGCGGCCCAGGTGGCGAAGCTGCCGGACTACGTGCCGACGAAGTACTTCTCTCAGCGCTCAGTGGTGAAGGCGCTGTGGGCGCTGAAGGCCGCGGTGGTGAGGGACCAGATATACCGGCGCCCTGAGCGGGCGTTGGAGGCCACTGTCGAGGACCTGGATTCGCTGCGCTGGTTCTTCCTCCTGGGCGGTCCGCCAGCGGGGGAGACGGAGGCGCTGCTCAAGTCCGTGGTGGACCCTCGGGAGCGGGCGCAGCTCGAAATCGTCCGCCTGGAGCAGCGCGCCTTCGACGAAGCGCTGGCCAAGGTACGGCAGGAGCTGGGGGGCGGCGTGGAGCGCGAGGCGCAAGCGCTCGGGTCCTCCGAAGAGGTGAGTTCCGTCGAGTCCGTGAGCCGTAACTGGCAGCCCGGCGTCGTCTCCACCACCGCGCGGGCCTTGTTGGCCAAGCTGGTGCCCGGGCCTCGCCATGTGCAGAACCGGATGCCGTTGGTTGCTGCGGCGCGGGCCCTGGTGGCGGCGCAGGAGCAGCGGCTGGCGCGCGGCATGGCGGGGCACGGTGAGGGGCGGGGCGGCATCGCGCTGCTGACGTCGTTCGGCGACGTGCTGACGCTCTGTCGCGGCGTCCCCGAGCTGCGGCCGGTCTACGGGGCGTTGTGCGACGCCACGGCCCGCTTCCTGGAAGGGGCCCAGGAGATGATTGCCCTGTCCGCGGAGAGCGTGGACTTCGAGGACGGGCTCAAGCTGGAGGGCCTGGTCGGGCTGGCGGACAACCTGGAGGAAGAGCTTTCCCTGACGGCGGAGCTGGCGGGGCAGTTGTCAGAGGGCGCACCCGCCACATTGGAACGCCTGCGCACGGCCGAGGCTGAGGTCCGGAGCCGGGTCGTGTCCGCGCTGCGCCGGCGCGCGGTGTTCTCGTTTCAGGGCAACCTGGCCCGGGGACGTCGGGAGCCGCTTGAAGCGCTGGCGGGAGATTCGCGCCGCCTGACGCAGCTGGAGAACGCCCTGGCCGTCCTGGACCCCACGCAACAGGGCCTCAAGCAGGAGCTGCTGCTCCCGCTGGGCATTGCCTACGCCCGGGAGGTGCTGTCCTCCACGCCCTTCGAACGCATCGAGCAGTACGGGCGCGCGGTACAGTCGGTGGCGGAGAACCTCCGGCGCGAGGGTGTGTCCATCGACGCGGTGTTCGCCGAGTGCCGGGAGATTATCGAGTCCCGGCTGCGTGAGCATGCCCATGTCCTCACGCGCGAGGTGCCCAGCCCGCCGCCCGCGTCCACGTCGGTCCTCAATGGGGATGCCTACGTCTTCTACCGGGGCGACTTCGCGGCGAGGGCGCCTGATGGAGAGCTGGCCGCGCTGCTGGGGTTGGATGGGCAGCTGGCCGCGAACCACGGTGGCGCCGCGCCCGGCTTCCTGTCGGAGGCCGTACGTTCGGCGGTGGCCCAGGCGGAGCTCGGGTTCGTCCAGACGCGCGTCAAATACCTGCGGAGCTGGCTGACCCAGCTGCTCACGTCGCTTCCACCGCCCGAATCCATGACGGAGCGCGCGGATGCCGAGCGCACCGTGGACCGGCTGGTGCGCAGCCGCTTCCCGATGCTCGCGTTGAAGGAAGGCGAGTTGCTTCGGCTACGGGGTGTCCTCGCGCTACTGGGCACCATGCCCGGTGACCTGGGGGAGGGGGCTCGAAAGCTGGAGGGACAGCTGCGCGGCATCGACGAGGACTTCGGGCGCTTCAGCCGGCAGGTGCTGGCTCGGCGGTCCTCGCCATGAACCGGCTCTTCCTCGGGCGACAGGTTGAAGCGGAGAGGGGACGCTGAGCGTGTTGGCCCAGCGCCTCGCGGACCTCCGGCAGCGGCTGGATGCGCTCCACCAGCCCGCGCCCGCTCGCGGCGGTTGGCGGGCGTGGACGCTGCTGGGGCGCCGTGCTCGCGGGCCCGAGGATGTCGCGCTGCCAATGCTGGCCTCGCTGGACCGGGACCTGGACCGGGTGGGCGTGCACACGTCGGCGGACGCACGGCTCCTCAAGGAGCTGGGCCTGCGGAAGGGCAGGGCGGGGACACTGGCGCAGGGGCTGCTCGACAGGGCCCATCAAGCGCTCGAAGAGGTGGAGCAGTGCCTGGTGCTCGTGGAGCGGGCCTGGCGCACGGGTGAGCCGATCCCCGGCGCGGTCGCGGTGCTGGAGAAGGGCTTCGTCCAGCTGGCGCGGGTGGTGAAGGTGGCGGACCTCTTCGCACGTCCTCCTTCGTCGGAGCCGGAGGATGACGACGTTGCGCTGGAAATCTACGGGCGCACCGACGGGCGCACCACGCGTCATGCGCCCGCCAGTGCTCGCCTGGCCGTGGCGGAGTTCTTCGCGGAGCGAGCCCGGGCCAACGCCACCGACGTCATGCAGAAGCGACGGGACCTGGACCTGGCGCACGAGCTGCTTATCCGCCTGGGCGCGGACCACGACCGCGAGCGAGGCATGGTGCTGCGGCGTCAGGTAGCCGAAGCCCGCGAGCGGGTGCGGGCCGTTCCGGCCGTGCGTTCCATGGATGAGCTGCTGCGGCACGTGCGCCATACGGCTCGGCGCGAGCCTCAGGTGGCCTACCGCTCGCTGAAGGGGCTCTACGAGCGGGCCTTGGAGGCGGGGGACGCGGCGCTGGCGGACGTGGCCCGTGCGGCGCTGACGCCGCTGTTGCCGGCACCTCCTCAGCTGTCGTCGCTGATGGAGCGCGCGGAGCTCGATGGCCTGTCGCACTGGTTCGGCGAGACGCCCACCGCGCCTGACGAAGTCCCGGGCCCACCGAAGGCCGATGAGCTGCTGACGGACCTGGCCTTCTCACTGAAGCCCGAGCAGCTCTCCACGTTCGAGCTGGCGGCGGGCTGTGCCCGCTACTTCGACGTGGAGGACTCGCTGTCGGAGGAAATCGTCCTGGCGGATACGCGCACCGCGCGGGCGGTGCCTCGGCGCGTCCCGTACCCGACGCAGACGATGACCTACGAGACGACGGGCAGCCTCCACGAGGTGAACAACTTCGTTCTGACGGACCCGCGGATGCTGCTGAGCGACCTGGCTGCCAGTCACCAGTTGGTGCGCGCGTACCTGGACGATGAGCCGCCTCCGCGCCCCCGGAAGGTGAAGCGCACCGCGGTGCGGGTCTACGTCTGCGACGCGTCGGGCTCCATGCACGGCGCGCGTGCCCGCTTCCGGGATGCCATTGTCATCGCGGAGCTCAACAACCTGCGCGTCAAGGCCCGCCGAGGCGAGCACTTCGACCCGCTGTACTTCAGCTTCTTCAACGACGTGCCCACCGAGCTGGCGCGCGTGGACTCCGCGATGGAGGCCACCCGGCAGCTGGAGAAGCTCTTCCGCGATTCACCCGCGGAGGGGCAGACGGACATCACGCTCGCGCTGATGTCCGCGTTCGACTCCATCCGCGCCGCGCAGGGGAGGGACCCTTACCTCGCTCGGGCCACCGTGGTGCTCATCACCGACGGCGAGGACCGCGTGGACCTGGAGCTCATCCGCCGCACGCGCGCGCCCATGGACGCGCTGGACATCGCGTTGAGCTTCGTGTCCCTGGGCGAGGAAAACCTGGACCTCCGCTTCCTCGTCCGTGAGCAACGAGCCGCCGGAGGCCGCGCCTTCTACCACCACCTCTCCGACGAGGAGATTCTGTGGGCGCGCACGGAGTTCGACACGCCCTGGCGCACGTTGCTGCCGCGTGACGTGCCGGCGTCCGGTGATGCGCTGGAACAGCTCACGCCGCACCTGGAGGCGCTGGAGGCTGTCGCCGCCGGTCGGGCTGCGCCGCAGACCGTGGCGGTGGACGCTTCGTTCGATGCGCTCTTCCCGGAGAAGCCCGCGCTGCCCCCCGGGGCCGAGCCGCCCGGTGCTGACATCGCGCACCGCGTGGCGGACATCCTGGGCGCGCTCGTGGAGGCGGCCTCGCTGGCCCCCGCGGACCGCCGCGCGGCGGAGAGCCTGCTGCTGCTTCAACACCTGCTGGGTGTGTACGGATTGACCCCGGCGCGCTACCTGTCCGCGCTGTCCGTGGGTGGGCAGGCCACGCAGGAGGCGTTGCAGCGCGTGCGGCTGTTGTGCCGGCCCTTCGGGTAGGCTGCGCCCCACGCCCATGTTCTTCGGCCTGCTGAGGAGACGAAAGAAGGAGCCGTCACGCCTGGCGGACCCGCTGGCTGCTTTCGACCAGCTCATCGAGAACCTGGAGCGCCAGGCCGCCGAGGTCCGCAAGTCCGCGGCCACGCTGCTGGCGCTCAAGGCGGACCTGGTGCGCGCGGAGGAGCGCTATGCGCGCCGGTTGCTGGAGCTCACCTCGCGGCGGGCCACCGCGAAGGAGCGCGGTGACGCCCGGGCGGTACGCGTGCTGGAGAAGGACCAGGCGCAGGCGGAGGACCTCCTGGCCAGCACGGGTGATTCGCTGGAGCGGGCTGAGTCGGACGGGCGGTTGTTGCTGGAGGCCGCGAGCGAGCTGGGCGACCGCGTGGTGGAGCTGCGCCGCGAGCGGGAGAGCGCGTCCGCGCGGCTCACCGTGGGAGGGCTCGTCACCGAGGCCCTGCGCGAGCGCGTGGCCCGTTTCGACCAGGCGCTGGTGGTGGACGCGGCTCGGGATGAAATCGAGCGAGCGCACGCGCTGGCGGACATCTACCGCGAGGAGAAGTCGCAGGAGGAATGAGCGCGGCTTCAGGTCCGGCGCGCCGTCTGGTGCAGCTCCAGGACGATGTTGCCACCCTTGAAGAGCCGCACCGCGCCGGACGTCTGGCTCACGACCAGGGCGATGCAGCCCGTGGTGGACGTCATGCCAGCGGCGGCCGCGTGCCGCGCGCCCAACCCGAGCGGAATCTTCACGGCCTCATCCGCCGCGGACAGGTAGCGCCCCGCGGCCAGGACGACACCGTCCTCGCGGATGACGAAGGCACCGTCGAGCACGGAGAAGTTCTTGATGGCCTCGCGAATCTTCGGGTCGAGCACGTTCCGTTCCGCCTCGGAGAGGCCCTGGAACGGGTTGATGGTCATCTGCCGGCTCTTCTCCAGCACGGTGTTGTGGGCGCCAATGGTGATGATGGTGCCAATGGGGTGGCCCTCGAAGCCTTCCTGGCCAATCTGCAGCGCCAACTGGATGAGGGCGTCCACCACCTGGGAGTTGAACTCGTCGCCCAGCTTCACGCCTTCAATGGCGACGCGGTCATCGAGCGAGCCGCCGATGCGCATCTGCATCAGCGTGTCCGGCGCGCGGCCCACCTTGCCCGTCATGCACAGGACCAGGTCGCCTTCCTTGAAGGCTCCCTGGGACAGCGCGGACACGAGCGCCACTTTCACACGCTCGGTGCGGGAGTAGTCGTACGCGGGGATGACGAGCGCGCGGACCTTCTTGGCGAGGTGCTCCTCCGCCAGCTTGGGCATCGTGACGGCGTAGACGAGCTTCTTGCGAGCAGGCCGGCCGCGAAACTCTTCAGCGGGAATGGGCGTGTCGCAGATATAGAGGAAGTGATCGACTTCGTTCTTGCCGGCCAACGAGAGAGCCGAGCGCAGGAACTCCCGATCAAACTTCGTGTTCTCGGTCAAACGTCCCTCCCTTCACCCTCGGTCATACCCAGGTCAGCTTGACACTGGAAACCGCATGAATAAAGCTTTCGGGCCCTTTTTTTGGGGTGCAGGGCCCCAAAACCTCGCTGAACTGGAGCGAAGGCTGTGAACCAGAAAGATCTCAAGCGTTACAAGAAGATGCTCGAGGACAGCAAGGCGAGCCTGCTCGAGAGCGCCAAGAAGACCCTGGTGGAGGAGTCCAGTTTCGACACGGACGACCTTCCCGATGAGATCGACCTGGCGTCTTCCGAGTATGCGCAGTCAATGGTCTTCCGTTTGCGGGACCGGGAGAAGTTCCTGTTGCAGAAGATCGAAAAGGCGCTGGTCCGCATCGAGGACGGCACCTTCGGTATCTGCGAGCGGTGCGAAGAGGACATCTCGCCCAAGCGCCTGGATGCGCGCCCGGTGACGACCCTTTGCATCCGCTGCAAGGAAGAGCAGGAGAAGAAGGAGAAGTCCTACGGCTAAGCGCCGAGGCAGTGAGGGCCGCGCGGGGGATACCCCGTGCGGCCCTTGGCATTTCAGGCCGTGGGCGCTTGGATTTCCACGCGCAGCAGCTGACGGCCAATGAGGAAGTGGTCCCCGTTGTCCACGAAGGTGGGGCCCGACAGGCGGATGAAGGTGCCGTTGGACGAGCCCACGTCTCGGACCTGCAGCCGGTCCTGCCGCACCTGCAGCACGGCGTGCCGCCCGGACACGAAGCCGTCCGTGGGGAAGGTGAGGTCGCCTTGCTCGCGGCCCAGGAGATTGTCGCCTTCGCGCAGGGGGAAGGCGCCGCCTCGCAGGCCTCCCTCCAGCAGTTGCACCAGCCGCAGCCGGTAGCCGGGATCCGGTGAACCCCAGACCTGGGTTCCGCCCGGTCCGGTGGCCGCGGTGGGAATGGGCTCCAGCACCAGCCGCTGGCGTCCCAGTCGCAGCTCGCCGCCAGGGGACAGCTCTCGCTCCTGGCGCAGGCGGACGAAGACGCCGTTGGCGCCGCCTACGTCCTCCACGGCCAGCCGGATGCCGGAGAAGAAGAACCGGACCTGGAGCGGCATGATGAAGGGGTCGTCCGTGAGCGAGATGTCCGCCTGCTGGCCGCAGGTGAGGGTGTCGCGCTGCATGCGGACGACGGACTCGGGGCCGCCATCGGCGCGCACCACGCGGATGGAGACCTGCGGGCGCGAAGCGACGCTGGCGACGGCCATCACCATCGTTCCGGAGCGCAGCGGCGAGCCGCACGCCCGGCAGACGGAGGCGTCCCGAGGGTTTTCGGTGTCACAGCGGGGGCAGTATTCCATCGCGTCCATGGAGGGCTAGGGGTTTTACCAGGGCCGGGGGCCGGTTGCTCGACTTGCGTTGCACGCGGCTTGCCCCCCACCCGAGCGGCGTGATGAAGTCGGTGTCCCACCCCTTTGGGGATCGTTTCCTTGCACTGCCCCTCCTGCGGCGCTGACGCCCAAGAATCTTCCCGTTTCTGTCCCGCCTGTGGCGCGACCCTCGTGCGTACGCCCGATGCGGACGAGTACGTCGGCAAGACGATTGCCTACAAGTACCGGGTCGAAGCCCTCATTGGCGAGGGCGGCATGGGCAAGGTGTTCCGCGCCCGGCAGCTCTCCCTGGACAAGGTGGTGGTGCTGAAGGTGCTGCGGCACACGCTCCTGTCGGACGAGCGCACCGTGGCGCGCTTCCAGCGCGAGGCCAAGGCCGCCAGCCGCCTCAACCACCCCAACTCCATCAGCGTGCTCGACTTCGGCCAGGCCGAGGACGGGGCCTTGTTCATCGCCATGGAGTACGTGGCGGGGCAGGACCTGCACCAGATTCTCAGCCGCGAGTGGCCCCTGAACGAGGGGCGCGTGGTGCGCATCGTCAGCCAGGTGCTGAGCGCGTTGTCGGACGCGCACGGCGCCGGCGTCATCCACCGCGACCTCAAGCCCGAGAACATCATGGTGGAGCCGCGGCGCAACGAGCCCGACTTCGTCAAGGTGTTGGACTTCGGCATCGCGAAGATCACCGACTCCACAGACGACGGTCCGGCGCTCACCCGCGCGGGCTTCGTGTGCGGCACCCCCGAATACATGTCGCCCGAGCAGGCGCGGGGCTCGCAGCTCGACCACCGCTCGGACCTGTACGCGGTGGGCGTCATCCTCTACCAGTTGATGACGGGCTTGCTGCCCTTCGAGTCGGACTCGGCGGTGGGCTTCGCCACCAAGCACCTGACCGAGGAGCCGCCGCCGCCCACGCGCCGCCGGCCGGACGCGCGAATCTCTCCGGCCATGGAGCGGCTCATCCTCCGGGCGCTGTCCAAGAACCCGGCGGACCGGCCCGCCAGCGCCGAGGCCTTCAAGGCCGAGCTGCAGGCCGTGGACAAGGAACGCCGCCGGATGGACTCGGCGCCGCGGCGCGCGGCCAACTCGTCGGCGGTGCTGGCGCCGTTGCCGCGCAAGTCCGCCGCCGGTCCGCAGAGTGATGTCCGGGATTCCACGCTGACCGGGTGGGGCAACGAAGTGACCATGGAGGCCACGGTGCGCGCCCTGCCGGGTGTGCTCGAGCCGTTGCCCGCGAACGCCGACGCGAGGGCCGCCACGCGTGAGCACACGGACTCGCTGGTCCACACGCAGCCGGGTGCCGGCGGCAGCAGCGGGGTGGCGTTCTTCTTCAAGTCGCTGACCATCCTGCTGGTGGTCGCCGCGCTGGGCTTCTTCGCCTACTACTTCTTCACGGGCGCGGGCAGCGGAGGCGTGCAGGACCTGCCCTACGCGCTGCCCACGAATGCGCCGGTGCCAGCGGGGGCCAACAACTCCGCCGTGGGCGCGAGCCCCGACGTGCCGCTCTACGACCGGGCCATTGTCTCGGGCGCGCGTAACGTCGAGCGCGCGCTGGAGCTGGCGCGAGAGGGTGACAAGGCACTGCAGCGCGCGGACGTGGGGCTTGCGGCGACGAAGTACCGCGAGGCCTTCAGCCGCAGTGGTGACCCGGAGCTGGCCCTGAAGCTGGGCGAGGTCTACTGGCACCGGCAGAACCCGGACAAGGAAGAGGCCCGGGGTTGGTGGAATCGTCACCTGCGCGAGCAGCCCTCCTCCAAGGCGCGTGCCCTCATCGAGCAGCGCCTGAGCGGCACCTTGGCGCAGCCCACGTCGCCCTGACGGGTGAGCCCCGAGGGGCGGTGTCGGCCTGCCGCCCTGGGACACGAAGCTTCATGGCTTCAGGGCGTATGCCCCACGGCACAGCCTGCCCCGCGTCAGCCCAGCGTCTCCACCTGAAGCACGTGCTGTCCCAGGCGGACGCGGTCTCCCGGACGCAGCGGACGCTCGACGCCGCTCGCGAGGCGCACATAGGTGCCCAGGCCTCCGGACAAGTCCCTCAGCAGGGCACCGGTGGGCGTGGGGGACAGCTCGCAGTGGCGGCCCGCGAGGCCCTCGTCGCCGGGGAAGCTCAAGTCACAGTGGGCCAGTCCGATGGTGAGCAGCGGCGCCGCCGTCATCACCGCGCGTCCCGCCCGGCCACCGACGAGCATCTCCTCCACACCGTAGACGGCCTGCCCCAGTGGCACCGGGGCGCCATAGATGACGGGTCGTCCCGTCACGGGGGGCTGGGGCTCCAGTCGGCCCGTGAAACGGAACAGCCGCTGGCCCGCGCTGAAGAGGGTGCGCGGGGTGAGGGCTTCCGTGCCCCCAACAGTGACGAAGACGCCCGAGGCGCTGGACTCGTCCCGCACGTACAGCGCGCCATCCTTCACCAGGAAGGTGGCGTGTAGGGGCGACACGAAGGCGTCGTCCGCGAAGAGGATGGCGCCGCGCTGGCGGCCCACGACGCACCCGGTGACAGGCAGCTTGTAGCGCTGACCCCGGGCGGAGCCCGCGATGACCGCGAGCCCGAACCGGGAGGCGGCCGGAGGGGCAGGGCGGGGCGCCGTGGTGGCCGCGCCGGCCCGGCCGGGCATCGCGCTGTCCGGAACCGGCGGGGGCGGACGGGTGGTGGCCGGGCCTGACGTGCCGCCCGTGCGGGCCATGATGCCCGGGGGCGCCGTGGGGGTGCGCTGCTGCGGCGGCCGTTCCACTGTCAGGCCCGCGGCGGTGGGGGGCGGCGTCCGGGCAGAGGGGCGCAGGCCCGGCGGAATGGCGCTGGGAGCGGGCGGAACCACCGGCTCCGCCACCTTGCCGCCGGGGAAATTGGACACCGCGACCGGCCGGCTGCCGGTCGGCGTACCCGGCCGGGCGACGGCCAGGGGCGGCTTCGTGGCGGCGGGTTCGCCGAGCGCCTGGCCGCAGAGCACACATGCAGCCGCGCGAGGTGAGTTGTACCCGTCACAGTTCGGGCAGACCACGGCGAGGGAGGACAGCAGGAGCTGTGACATGAGCGGAGGCGAATCTACGGGGCCGTAAAACACCGGGTCAACGAAAGCGAACGCACCAACTGGGGTGTCCCAGAGGGATGTGACGTCCAGGTGTGGGGCAACGTTGCCCCTCCGTTGGTGCAAAGTTACGATTGCTCCTCATTCGATGATTCGCCTGAACGACATCCTCCAACGGGTTTCCCAGTACCACCCCGACCCCGACCTGGACATCATCAAGAAGGCCTACGTCTATTCGGCCAAGGTCCATCAGGGTCAACTTCGGAAGTCAGGCGAGCCCTACCTCGTCCACCCGCTCGAGGTCGCCGGCATCCTGGGCGAGCTCAAGCTGGACGAGGCGTCCATCGTCACCGGACTCCTTCACGACACCATTGAGGACACGCTGGCCACCGCGGAGGAGCTGACGGAGCTCTTCGGTTCGGAAGTGGCCAATCTGGTGGACGGCGTCACCAAGCTGTCCAAGTTCTCCGCGTCCGCCAGCCTGTCGCAGGAGGAGAAGCAGGCGGAGAACTTCCGGAAGATGATCATCGCGATGGCGCAGGACATCCGCGTCATCCTGGTGAAGCTGGCGGACCGCACGCACAACATGCGGACGTTGGATCACATGTCGGAGGAGAAGCAGGCCCGCATCGCGCAGGAGACGCTGGACATCTACGCGCCGCTGGCCAACCGGCTCGGTATCTCCTGGATCAAGACGGAGCTGGAGGACCTGAGCTTCCGCTACGTCAAACCGCAGGAGTTCTTCGCGCTCCAGGAGAAGCTGAACAAGCGCAAGAAGGAGCGGGAGAAGTACATCGAGGACACGTGCGACCTCATCCGCTCCAAGCTGGCCGAGCGCGGGCTGAAGGGCGAGGTGAGCGGCCGCTTCAAGCACGTCTACAGCATCTACAAGAAGATCAAGTCACAGGGCATCGACTTCGATCAGATCCACGACATCATCGCCTTTCGCATCATCGCGCCCACCGCGCCCTCCTGTTACGAGGCGCTCGGTCTGGTGCACGAGATGTGGAAGCCGGTGCCGGGGCGCTTCAAGGACTTCATCGCGATTCCGAAGCCCAACATGTACCAGTCGCTGCATACGACCATCATCGGTCCGCTCAGCGAGCGCGTGGAGGTGCAGATCCGCACCTCGGAGATGCACAAGATCGCCGAGGAAGGCATCGCCGCGCACTGGAAGTACAAGGAGGGCAAGGCCGTCATCTCCAAGGATGACGAGAAGTTCGCCTGGCTGCGGCAGCTGATGGAGTGGCAGCAGGACCTGAAGGACCCGAAGGAGTTCCTGGAGACGGTGAAGGTGGACCTCTTCACCGACGAGGTCTTCGTCTTCACGCCCAAGGGCGACGTGCGCTCGCTGCCTCGCGGCGCCACGCCGGTGGACTTCGCCTACGCCATCCATTCGGACGTGGGCAACCGGTGCGTGGGCGCCAAGGTGAACGGGAAGATCGTCCCGCTCCGCTACAAGATGAAGAACGGGGACACGGTGGAGGTGCTCACCAGCCCCCAGCAGCACCCGTCCAAGGACTGGCTCACCTTCGTCAAGACGAGCCGGGCGCAGCAGCGCATCCGTGGCTTCATCAAGCAGCAGCAGCGGGAGAAGAGCCTGCAACTGGGACGCGAGCTGGCGGACCGCGAGCTCAAGCGCTTCCAGCTCAACTTCAACCGGTTGCTCAAGTCCGGCGAGATGAAGAAGGCCGCCGTGGACCTGGGCTTCCGCGTGGAAGACGACATGCTGGTGGCCATTGGCTACGGCAAGGTGACGCCGCAGCAGCTGTCGCACCGGCTCGTCCCTCAGGAGAAGCTCAACGCCGCGGAGGCGGGGACTCGCGGGGACGCCAACACCGCCGTCTCGGCGTCCTCCGGTGGAACGGGCAACTCGGTGCTGCCGGGCCTGTCCCGCGTCACCGACCTGGCGAAGCGGCTGGTGGGCCGCAGCAACCGCAGCGGCGTGCAGATTGGCGGCGTGGACGATGTCCTCGTGCGCTTCGGGCGGTGTTGCAACCCCGTCCCCGGAGATCCCATCGCTGGCTTCATCACCCGGGGACGGGGCGTCACGGTTCACACGGTCGGCTGTGAAAAGGCGCTGGCAACGGATCCCGAGCGGCGCGTGGACGTGTCGTGGGACGTCCGGGGCGACTTCAAGCGCCCCGTCACCTTGCGCATCCTCACCGCGGACCGGCCGGGCCTGCTGGCGGACATCACCAACACCTTCTCCAAGAAGGGCGTCAACATCTCCCAGGCCAACTGCCGGGCCACCGGAGATGACCGGGCGGTGAACACTTTCGAGGTCATCATCTCCGACCTCAAGCAGCTCACCGACCTGATGCGAACCATCGAGCGGCTTCAGGGCGTCTACTCGGTCGAGCGCATCTAACCGCCTTCGTCTTTCGTGGTAGAGCGCCCGGAAACCCCGGCGGCCCGATTCGGGCCGCTCTCACCCCGAGGTGCGCCGCATGGCTCGCAAGGCAATCCATTCCGACCAGGCCCCCAAGGCCATTGGCCCGTATTCCCAGGCGGTGCAGGTGGACGCCGGGAAGATGACCTTCCTCTCCGGTCAGATTCCCCTCGACCCCGCCACCATGGAGATGGTGCAGGGCGACGTCGTCGCGCAGGCGGAGCGGGTGATGGAGAATCTGAAGGCCGTGCTCGCCGCCAGCGGGCTGGACTTCTCCCACGTCGTGCGCTGCACCATCTTCCTCATCGATTTGGGCGACTTCGCCCGGGTGAACGAAGTCTACGGCCGCTACTTCACCGGCGCGCCGCCGGCCCGCGCCACCGTGCAGGTGTCCGCGCTGCCGCGTGGCTCCAAGGTGGAGATTGACGCCATCGCCGTCTCCTGAAGCAAGGGCTGGAATGACGAAGGCCGCCGGACTCAGAGGAGTCCGACGGCCTTTGTCGCGTCAGGGCACCAGGGCCCCAGCGGGAACTACTTCGAGTCGGCCACCGCGCCGCCGGTCTTCTTCAGCTCCTCGTCGATGACGCGCTTGAACGCGTCGACGGGCTGGGCGCCCACGAGCGTGCGGCCATTGATGAAGAACGTCGGGGTGCCGTTGGCGCCCACGCTGGACGCCTGCGCCATGTCGGCCTCGATCTGCGCGTTGAACTTGCCCTGGTCCAGCGCGGCCTTGAACTTGTTCATGTTCAGGCCCAGCTCCTGCGCGTACTTCTCCAGCGAGGCGCGGTCCAGCGCGCGCTGATTGGCGAAGAGCTTGTCGTGGTACTCCCAGAACTTGCCCTGCTCGTGCGCGGCCAGCGCGGCGGCGGCGGCCGGCTTGGCGTTGGCGTGGAAGGGCAGCGGCTGGTTCTTGAAGGCGACCTTGATCTTCCCGCCGTACTGGTCCTCCAACTGCTTCAGCGTGGGCACCACGCGGCTGCAGAAGGGGCACTCGAAGTCGGAGAAGGCGACGATGGTGACCGGCGCGTTGCTGGCGCCCTTCACCGGGGCGTTGCCCACGTCCACCTTCTGGACCGGGGGCTCGGCGGGGGCGCCAGGGGCCGCGGCGGCCGCCGTCGGGGCGTTGGCGACGTTCTCCGCGTTCAGCTTGGCGTAGAGCTCCTCGGGCTTGGTGCCGGCGGCGAGCAGCTTGTCCGCCTTGCCAATCTCCTCGTCGATGACGCGCTTGAAGGCCTCGAAGGGCTGCGCGCCGACGAACTCACGGCCGTTGATGAAGAACGTCGGGGTGCCGTTGGCGCCCAGGGCGCTGCCGGCGGCCATGTCGGCCTCGACCTTCGCCTTGAACTTGCCCGAATCCAGGGCGGCCTTGAACTTGGCGACGTTCAGACCCAGCTCCTGCGCGTACTTCTCCAGGGAGGCGCGATCCAGGGCCTTCTGATTGGCGAAGAGCTTGTCGTGGTACTCCCAGAACTTGCCCTGCTCGTGCGCGGCGTGCGAGGCCTCGGCGGCCACCTTCGCGTTCGGGTGGAAGGGCAGCGGCTGGTGACGGAACACCACGCGCACGTCCTTGGCGTAGCCGTCCTTGATCTTCGACAGGGTGGGGCCCACGCGGCTGCAGAAGGGGCACTCGAAGTCAGACCACTCGACGATGGTCACCTTGGCGGTGGCCGGGCCGAAGGAGGGCGAGTCCGAGGGGACCTCCACCTTGCGGACCGTGGCGGCGGGCTGCTGCTGCTGCTGCTGCGCCTTGGGCGCGGCGCGCTCGGAGCCCTTCTCGATGATCTTCGCGTACACCTGCGAGGCGGGCACGCCGCCCTTCACCAGGTTCTCCGCCTTGACCAGCTCCTCGTCGATGAGGGCCTGGAAGTTGGCGATGGGCTGCGCGCCCGACAGGAAGCGGCCGTTGATGAAGAAGGCCGGGGTGCCGCTGGCGCCCAGCTGGGTGGCCAGGGCCTGGTCGCGGGTGATGATGTCCTGGAACTTGGGGTTGCCCAGCTCGGCCTTCCACTTGTCCAGGTTCAGGCCCAGCTCCTTGGCGTACTGCTCCAGGGACGCGTCATCCAGCTTCTTCTGATTGGCGAAGAGCTTGGCGTGGTACTCCCAGTACTTGCCCTGCTCGCCGGCCGCCATCGCGGCGATGGCCGCGGGCTTGGCGCGCGGGTGGAAGGAGAGGGGGTTCTGCTTCATCACCACGCGGAGCTTCTTGCCGTACTGCTCCTGGATCTTCTCGATGGTGACGTTCGCCCGGCTGCAGAAGGGGCACTCGTAGTCGGAGAACTCGACCACGGTGATGAGCGCGTCGGCGCTACCGTGGGTCGGCGAGTTCTCGATGGGCACCTTGAACACGGTGGGATCCACCGGTCGGCGTCCACCGGGCGCCGGGGCGGCGGCAGGAGAGTTCGGTGCGGCCTTGGCGACTTCGGACTTCGTGGACGGGCCGGTGGTGACGCGGCCGCCAACGAACCCGAGCACCAGGCCGACCAGCAGGGCCACGATGACATTGGGCTTCATGAGTGGGTCTTGCTCCTTCGCCATGGGGCCGGCATTGTGGGCCCGAGCGGGTTTTCAACGAGGGCAGAGGGCGGCGGTCTTAACAGAGGGAATTCCAGACGCGCAAGCAAGCCGCTCTGGCCTTCCAGGGAGCCGCGCCCCCTCAGGGGCCCCAAAACTTGGGAGACTTCGGAAAAATTCCGTCAGAGTCTCGATCATGGACGCCGCCGTGCGCATCGACACTCGGGGGGCCTTGTGTCCCATGCCCATCCTGGAACTCGCCAAGGCCATGAGAGCCCTGGCGCCAGGGACGCTCGTGGAGCTCATCTCCACGGATCGCGGGTTGGAGGCGGACCTTCCCGCATGGTGCGAGGCTACGGGGAATCCACTGGTCCGCATGGAGCGCCGGGAGACCCTCTACGTGGGCTGGGTGCGCAAGGCGGGGTGAGCCGCCTGCCGCCACAGCCCACGCCTTGCTTCAGAGCATCTGCAGGACGCGGTCTTCCAGGCGCTGGCCGCGGCTGACGCCCAGGATGAGCACGTCGTGCTGCAGCAGGTGACGCACCACCTGGCTGATGACCTCTTCTGGCGCGATGCCGCCACTGAAGCGCACGCGCAGCACGGTGTCGCTCTCCATGCGCGCGTCCGTGACATGGGGCATCATGGTGAGCTCCGGGATGATGACGCTGCCACGGGCGATCTGGACGCGGAACTCGGCGCCCTGGCCGGTGAGCTCATTCATGCTCCCCGCCTGGGCGAGCGTGCCCTTGTCGAGGATGGCGGCCGCGTCACACAACTCCTCCAGCTCCTGGAGGTTGTGGCTGGAGACCACCACCGTCTGGCGGCCCTTCATGTCGCGGATGACCTGACGCACCTGGGCGGCGATGCGTGGATCCAACCCGGCGGTGGGCTCGTCCAGCAGCACCAGCGGCGGGCTGCCCATGAGGGCCTGGGCCATGGCGGCGCGCTTGGCCATGCCGTGACTGAGCGCCTGCGTCTGGACGTTCCAGGCCTCCATGAGGCCCACCTTGTCCAGGGCCTCGCGCGCCTCACGCTCCGGCTCGGCCAGGGCGGACAGCCGCGCCCAGTACGTCAGCAGCGCGCCCACTTCCCATCCGGGCGGCAGCACCGCGTCCTGCGGCAGCGCGCCCAGGCGGCCCTTGAGGGCGCCCGGGGTGGTGGGGTCCACGTCCATGACCTTGAGCGAGCCCTCGGACGGGTAGAGGTAGCCGCACATCATGGAGAAGGTGGTCGTCTTGCCGGCGCCGTTGGGGCCGATGAGCCCGTACACCGCGCCCTTGGGCACGGAGAAGCTGACGCCGTTGACGGCGACCTTGGGGCCGAAGCGCTTGGAGACGCCGAACAGTTCAATGGCCACGTCGCTCACAGGTCCCTCGCGCGCAGGATGCCGTAGGCCGCCATCAGGAAGACGAACGCGAAGACCGCGTAGGCGGCTCCGCTCGCGCCGAACTGCGCCAGGCCCGGATGCAGCAAGTCACTGGCGTAGTACGACGGGGACAGGTAGCGCAGGAAGCGCAGGTTGCCCGTGTCACCCGAGGCCCGGCCGATGGTGTCCATCAGCCAGAAGACGAACAGCAGGATGAAGTTGAAGACCAGGCTCACCGCTGGCGAGCGGAACATGCTGGAGCACAGCGTCGTGAGGGCCACGTAGGCCAGCGAGAAGACGATGGCCGCCAGCCAGAACTTCAGCAGGTTGAGCGCCACGGCGGCGAAGCTGAAGTCCGGGTTGGCCACGCGGGCGTAGACGAAGATGGCCAGGTCGATGATGAGCACCAAGCCGAGCAGCAGCGTCGCCTGCGTCAGGAACTTGCCCAGCAGCACCGACGAGCGCCGCGCGCGCACCGTGAGGTATCGCATGGAGCGTGGGCCCACTTCACCGCTGATCTGATCGAAGCCCATCAGCGCGATGTAGGCGGGCAGGAAGAAGAGGGTGATCTTGAAGACGATCAACACCTCCAGCGGCACCTGCGCCAGGGCCTCGATCATCGCGGAGTCGTTGCTGGTGAGGAATCCCAGCACGCCCTTGCGCATCTCCTCGTTGATCTGCACGGAGGCGCTCGAATCCGCGCCCGCGCCTTCCAACTGCTTGGCGACGGCGCTGCGGACTTCGCCCGCGAGCCAGCCGACCACCAGCAGCACCAACGCGGAGAACATGCTGTAGAGGCCGAGCAGCACCACCGTCCGGCCACTGCGCACGGCCCGGCGGAGCTCGGCGCTCCAGATGACCACCGTTTCTTTCAATCCGTCCAAAGTGTGGGCGAACCTAGCGGAGATGCACACCCCTCCGCCAAGTTTCTGATTTCACCGAGTGGCGGAAGCGACCAGGGAGGCATCCGTGGACAGCGCGCCCCCAGCCGGTAGGATCCAGGCGTCGCTCACCCCCCGGAGCCCCCCGTAGCAATGCGCTTCCACCGCCGTCTCCTGTCCGCCGCCGCGCTGCTCCCCCTGGTCCTCGTCATTGGAGCGACCGAGCCGGAGCAACCCACGTCCGCCGGTGCCTCCGAAGACGGTGGGGCAGGGGCGGTGGTCGCCGCCCCTGGCACGGCGTCGCAGGCCGCCCAGACGGACGCGGGTATGTCGGGCTCCGCCACGGCGTCCCAGGATACCGCCCAGACAGACGCGGGGACTTCAGGTTCCGTCGCCGTCTCCGCCGCCGCGGTGCTCGGGGGCGAGTCGCCGGACGGAGGACTGGCGGCGCTGGCCGCGGAGCCGGGGATGGTTCCCCCGATGCCCGTACCCTCGCGCGAGAAGGCGCCGCCCATCGCCACGGTGAAGCCGCTGGCCAGGTCCGCGGACCTCATGGCCCGCGCGACGCTGGAGGGCGGGAAGCTGGTGGTGAAGGAGAAGGGCGGCAAGAAGAAGCAGCTCACCATCGACCCGGTGCTGCAAGCGTCGCTGACGCAGATCCTCCGCAACTACGAGACGCCCTACGGCGCGGCCGTGGTGCTGGAGCCGTCCACCGGGCGGGTGCTGGCGCTGGCGGAGCACTCGGCGGCGCGGCCGGAGCTGCGAGGGCTGCCGGTTCGCGCGGTGTTCCCCGCGGCCAGCGTCTTCAAGATCGTCACCGGCGGCGCGCTGCTGGAGGCCGGCGTCACACCGGAGACTGAAGAGTGCTTCCACGGCGGCAAGCGGCGCATCTCCGAGAAGCACCTGCAGGACAGCGAGCGGGACGGCTCCTGCTATTCGCTGGCGCTGGCCATGGGCAAGAGCGCCAACGTCATCTTCGCCAAGCTGACGAACAAGCACCTCACGGTGGACTCGCTGCGCCGCATGGCGGCCCGCTTCCGTTTCAACCGTGAGATTGAGTTCCCCGTGCCGACGGATGTGTCGCTCGCCGCCATCCCCGAGGAGACGTTCAGTCTGGCCAACACGGGCGCGGGCTTCGGGGACGTGTACCTGTCCCCGCTGCACGGCGCGCTCGTCGCCGCGGTGGCCGCCAACGAGGGCCGCTGGGTGGACCCCATCCTCTTCGAGCCCGAGGGCCCGGCGCCGCTGCTCCCGGTGGAAGGCGAGCCCGTCCTCACGCCCGAGGCCGCGAAGGCCCTCACGGTGATGCTGGAGGAGACTGTCACCAGCGGCACCGCGCGCGCCGTGTTCCGCGAGCGCGGCTTCCGCGTGGACGCCGCCGTGGGCAAGACAGGCTCACTGGCGGACCGCGAGCCCTTCCGCGACTACTCGTGGTTCGTGGGCTTCGCGCCCAAGGACAACCCGCGCGTCGCCGTGGCGGCCATCATCGTCAATGACCCGAAGTGGCGCATCCGGGGCACCTGGCTGGGACGCGAGGCGCTCCGGCTGGGCCTGGAGCGGCTGCCCGCGCCGGTGGAGATGACGGCCCCGGCCTCCGCCGCCGGCAAGCACTGAGGCGTCCGTCAGCGCGGCGTCAGCTTCACCAGCCCCGCGTCCACGAAGCCGGCGAAGAACTTCAGCGCATCCAGCTCCTGCAGCGGCGACACGTGGACGATGGCGGCCACGTCGCGCCGTCCATCGATGCGTGACAGCAGGTAGCGCTCCGGCGCGGCGAGCTGGAGCGTCTTCAGATGCCCAGGCGCGACCTGGAGCGTGGGGACCCTGGGCGGGTCGGCCAGCTCCCGCCGCAGGTGCACCAGGAGCTTCTCCTGGGCCGACTTGACGAACTCCGCCGTGCGGGGGGAGGGCGACATCTCATGCGCCCGCCGCGCCAGCGCCTCGCCGTCCCGCGCGTTGCCCGCGTCGAGGAAGAGCTGCGCGGCCTGGAGCACCTCGTCCGACGACGTCTCCGAGCCGATGATGCCCCGCTCTCCGCCCTCCTCCTCCACCACGGACATCTCGGACTCGGGCGGCTCGTCGGACACCTTCACCGCGTCCAGGCGGTAGAGCGCATACAGCCGCTGGTAGAGGAAGAAGTCCGTGGCGTGCAGCGCCAGCGCGATGCCGTCGATGGTGAGGCCTTCCTTGATGAGCTGGACGATGCGCTCGTCCATGCTCCCGGGCTTTCGCTCGGGCAGCTTGCGCTCGTCCACCGTGAGCCGGACCGCGCCGGACGGGAAGACGGCGCGGATGGCCTGCCAGGCCGTCTCCCGGAACTCGCCCTCGCGGTGGACGTCCAGCAGGTCCACGCTGACTTCCAGGCCCGCGACCTCCGGCGCCGTGTCCGCCGCCTCGAAGACGAAGTCGCCGTCCTCCCAATGGAAGGCGTCGAGAATCATCTCCCGGAACTTGTGGCTGAGCGTGCCGCGCACGGTGGCTTCCGGCACCAGCCCCGTCATCACCAGAATCTTCCCCAGGAAGATGCGCGTCTCCGCCTGGGTCGAAAAAGCCTTCTCCAACTGGTCCTCAGTCAGGTGCCCCATATTGATGAGGAACTGACCGAAGAACTCGCGCGGCTGGTTGGAACTGGCGCTGACCACATGGCCTTCGCGCAGTTCGAGTTGCTTGCGCACGTCCCCACGCTCCACCTTCAGGGACCCCGTCGCTCGCCGGTTCCCGAGATAGACGACGAGGTCCTTGAGAGGCATCGTCGAGAAGTCGCCAGACAAGCCACGCATTAACCGTTCATCCTGCCCCGCATGCGCGTCGATATCTACTCGAAACCCAATTGCTCTCTCTGTGACAAGGCGGCCGCCGTCGTGGAGTCCGTGCGCGCTCGCATCCCCTTCGAGCTGCGGATCATCTCCATCCTGGAGGACGCGGAGGCCTTCACCGCCTGGCGTTACGACATCCCCGTGGTCGTCATCGAGGGGGTGCCTGCCTTCAAGCACCGCGTGGACGCCGCGGAGTTCGAGGCGCGGCTGCATGAGGTCAAAGGTGGCACAGCCATTGCTAAATCCGCTGCCCAGAATGGGTAGCCAGCTTCCCTTCTCTAGTAAATCCGAGGGGATGAGGAAGTCAGGATGGGGTTCGAGGCTGTAAATCCGGGGTGGGCCTCGAAAAGCGGCAGAGAAAAGTTCACGCGGGAAGGTGGAACGGTGGGTGTGCGAAGGAAGCGAGTGGGCAAGGCCGGACAGCCGCCCACCGTGCTCGTCGTCGAGCCACGAGCAGCAGACCTGGAGCGGACCCGGTTGCTCCTGGCGGAGGCCGGCTTCCGGGTGGTGCCGGTGACGCGCTTCGACGCGGCGGTGCCACTCTTCGAGGTCATCCGCCCGGCAGCGGTGTTGCTGGCCGCGCAGGCGCCTGACTTCGCGGCCGTCCAGGTCGCGCGCCGGTTGCGGCAGCTCAGCCATGGCGCGGTGCCGCTGCTCTACCTGGTGGATGAGCGGGACGCCGAGGCCCGGCAGTACTGCCTGGAGCGGGGGCAGTGCGTGGACCTGGTGCCTCGTTCGGGCAGTGGCTCGGAGCTGGCGACGAAGCTTCACGCCCAGCTGAAGCTGAAGGACGCGGTGCTGCGGGCCGCGGCGGGGGAGGAGGCCGGCACGGCCCAGGCGCTTCATGACCCGGTGACGGGGCTCTACAACCGGCCCTTCCTGCTGGAGTTCATCAGCCTGGAGGCTCGGCGGGCGGAACGCTACGGCGGCGGATTCTCCGTGGTGGCGGCGGAAGTGGGGGGCTGGTCGGCCTTCCGCAAGGAGTTTGGACGAGGCATGGCGGAGCGTCTGCTCGTGTACAGCGCGGTGGTGTTGGGGCAGACGGTGCGCGACGCGGACGCAGTGGCACGGGTGGGTGACTGTCAATTCGCGCTGATGCTCCCGGGAACGCCCGCGGAGTCGGTTCAGGAGGTGGTATCCCGCGTGGCGGCGCGCTTCGACACGGCCCGCTTCCAGGTGGAGGGGAAGGTGGTGCGCACGTCACTGGAGCTGGGAACGGTGAGCTTCCCGGATTCGGTGGGCACGCCCACGCAGCTGTTGAGCGCGGCGCAGCAGGACATGCGACGCGTGCGTGAGTTTCGCCGGATGGTCGGGAGCACCTCCCGGTTGTCGGTGTGAGGGTGGGTAGGACTTCGATGCAGCGGGCGAGTGGAGGCGAGGGGATGGACCGGATCGCGGTGCTGGTGGTGGATGACGAAGAGGCGGTGCGCACGTTTCTGTCCGAGCTGCTCGGAAGTGCGGGGTACCAGGTGCGCTGTGCCGCGAGTGGCGCCCAGGCGCTGGAGATGCTCTCAGGGGGCTCCTTCGACGCGGTGTTGCTGGACGTGGTGATGCCGGAGATGAGCGGCCTGGAAGTGCTGCGCCGTTACCAGTCCATGGGCGGCGGCGCGCCCGTCATCGTGCTCAGCGCGCTGGCGGGGGCGGACGACGCCGTTCGGGCGATGAAGATGGGCGCCAGCGACTACCTGGCCAAGCCGTTCGGCAACGACGAGCTCCAGGACGCGCTGGCCCGGGCCCTGGGGACGCGGGCGCCGGAGCGTCAGGCCGTGGCGCCCGTCCTGCCCTCACGCACGGTGATGCCGGTGGTGGATTCGGCGCAGGAGCAGCGCGTCCTCATCTCCACCTCGCCGGCCATGCGCCGCGCGCGTGCGCTGGTGGAGCGCATCGCCGACACGGACGTCCCCGTGCTGCTGCTGGGGGAGTCCGGCACGGGCAAGGAGGTCATCGCGCGGGAGATTCACGCGCGCAGCCAGCGGCGCAACCGTCCGTTCATCAAGGTGAACTGCGCGGCGCTGCCCGGCGAGCTGCTGGAGAGCGAGCTGTTCGGCCACGAGCGCGGCGCCTTCACCGGCGCCACCGCCGAGAAGCCGGGCAAGTTCGAGCTGGCCGACCAGGGCACCATCTTCCTGGACGAGATTGGCGAAATGGCCATCCGGCTCCAGGCCAAACTGCTCCAGGTGCTCCAGGACGAGGAGTTCTTCCGCGTCGGTGGCAAGAAGAGCGTGCGCGTGGACAGCCGCGTCGTCGTGGCCACCAACCGCGACCTGGAGAAGGAAATCGCGCTGGGCAACTTCCGCGAGGACCTCTTCTATCGCCTCAACGTGGTGGCCATCCGCCTGCCGGCGCTGCGCGAGCGCCGCGAGGACGTGGTGCCGCTGACGGACCACTTCCTCAAGAAGTACGGCCGCGGCTACCTCAGCGGCGTGTCCGAGCTGCCCACGGAGGTGCTGCACGCCTTCGCGGACTACGACTGGCCGGGCAACGTGCGCGAGCTGGAGAACATGGTCCGCCGGCTGTGCGTGCTGAAGGACCCGACGCTGGTGCTCGACGAGCTCCGGGCCGCGGTCCGCGCACCCGCGAGCGCGCCGTCCCTGCCCACGTCCTACGCGGGTGACGACGGTGGCCCCTTCGGCCGCGCGCACGACGAGGGCTTCCGCACGCCGCCGCCCGCCGTGCAGGTGCTGGAGATGCCGTCGCGCGGCGCCGCCTTCGGGCTGGCGTCCGTCGCGCCACTGGCTCCGCCCGCGCACGCGCCCATGGTGATGGAGTCCGCGAACGCGGTGGTGCCCGCGCCGCGCTACGTCAATCCCTTCGACGTGCCGCAGCCGCCGCCGCCGCCCGCGCCCACCGGTGAGCTGTCGCTGAAGGACATCGGCAAGCGGGCCGCGATGCTGGCCGAGCGCGAGGCGATTCTCGCCATGCTCCAACGCACCGCGTGGAACAAGCGGCGCGCGGCCACCAAGCTGCGCATCAGCTACAAGGCGCTCCTCTACAAAATCAAGGAGTGCGGCATCATCGACCCGCGCGCGAGCGCTGAGCTGTAGGCGAGCCGTAACCGTCGCTTGCACTGTCCCCGCGGTCTCGCTATCGCGGGGACATGACGCCTCCTCTCGTCCTTCTGGGGTCTGGGTACACGCTCACGCGGCTCGCCGTGGCGGAGGCCCGCGCCGGGCGCGACGTGCTGGCGGCCACTCGCGACGCCGTGCGCCGCGCCGAACTTGAGCGCGCCGGGGCCCGCGTCACCGACCTGGAAGACGCGCTGACTCGCACAGCGGGGGCTCACGTCGTCGTCTCGGTGCCGCCCGACGCGGGGTTGGACACGCGCATCGCCTCGGCGCTGGCCGGCCAGGTTCCAGCGCGGCTCGTCTACCTGTCCTCCACCGGCGTCTATGGCCGCGCGCGGGGCCACGTGGACGAGGACACCCCGGTGGAGTTGTCCACGCCGTCGTCGCGCGAGCGCATCGAGGCGGAGTCGCGCTACCTGCCGCTGGGCGCCATGGTGATGCGCATCGCCGGCATCTACGGGCCCGGGCGCGGCATTCACACGCGCCTGCTGTCGGGGGCGCTCCGGCTGCCCGAAGGTGGCGGCGGACGCATCTCCCGCATCTACGTCGATGACCTGGTGGAGTCCATTCGCGTGGTGCTGACGCGCGGCGAGCCCGGCGCTTTGTACTGCGTCGCGGATGACCGCTCCGCGCCCACCGAGGAGCCGGTGGCCTGGCTCAGCCAGCGCCTGGGCGTGCCGATGCCGCCCCGCATTCCCCTGGAGCAGCTCAACGAGACAGTGAGAGGCGACCGCGACATCTCCAACGCGCGCCTGAAGTCGTTGGGCTGGGCACCGCGCTACCCGGACTTCATCTCGGGGTACACGGCGCTCCTGAAGGCGGAGGGCCACGGCGCCGGACCGACGCAGCTCGTCATCCGCAGGCTGGTGGCGGAGGACGCGGAGGCGTTCAAGGCGCTGCGGCTGCGGGGGCTGCGGGACAACCCGGAGTCCTTCGCGGCCTCGGTGGAGGAGGATTCGGCGCTGTCCCTGGAGGCCGTGCGCGGCTGGCTGGTGGGGGCGTCCCAGTGTGTCCTGGGCGCCTTTGACGGTGGGCAGCTCGTGGGCGCGCTGGGGCTGAAGCGCGAGTCCCGGGCCCGGCTGGCGCACAAGGCAGTGGTGTGGGGCATGTACGTGGCGCCGGAGGTCCGCTCGCGGGGCGTGGGCCGGCGGCTGCTGACCGCGCTCATCGACGAGGCGCGGAAGATGGGCGGCCTCAAGTGCCTGCTGCTCGCAGTCTCGGTGGGGAACGCGCCCGCGCACGCGCTGTACCGCTCGCTGGGGTTCCGGACCTATGGCGTGGAGCCCAACGCGCTGAAGGTGGGGGAGACGTTCCTCGACGAGGAGTTGATGGTCCTCTCCCTGTGAGCCGAGGCGGGTGACAGATTCTTGAGGGGCCGGTGTTCCAGGAGACGCGCGAGGCCGGAGGCGGCAGGACACGGGAACCGAGGGCTTTTCGCCGCGCTGGAGACGCACTGCGCATGGCCCCTGGCACCCCTGACTGGCTTCTGGAGCGAATCATCCTGCGCGAGCTGCCGCCAGAGGCGCTGTCGGCCGCGCGAGCCCGGCTCGAGCGTGAGCCCGGTGGCGCCGCGAGGCTGGCCCGGCTGGAAGCGGACTCCCGCCAGACGCTGGCGCGTCATCCGCCCGCCGAAGTCGCCGCCGAGGTGGCCCGGCGCGAGCGCGAGTCCCAGGTCCGCACGGAGACAGCGCGGCGCGACAACTCGCAGGGGTGGCATGGGCTGTCACTCAGCGTCCCCGTGGCCGCCTCGCTGGCGCTGCTCTTCATGTCCGCGCCGGAGGAGCAGCCGGAGCCGCCCGAGTCACCGGTGCCGCTCATCGTGATGCTGGATACCGTGCGCATCAAGGGTGGGCCGCGCCTGCGGGTCCACCGCCAGGGCGCGGGCGAGCCGGAGTTGCTCGGTGAACAGGCCTGGGCGCGCCGCGGTGACGTCCTGCAACTCAGCTACGTGTCGGGTGGAAGCCGCCATGGTGTCGTGGTGTCGGTGGATGGGCGTGGCGCCGTGACGCTGCACCATCCCTCGACGCTGTCGGGAAGCACGGAGCTGGGCCCTGGCGAGGCGGTGCCGCTGGCCCATGCCTACGAGCTCGATGACGCACCGGACTTCGAGCGCTTCCTCTTCGTCACGTCCGATGCACCCTTGGAGGTGGCGTCGGTCCTGGAGGCGGCGCGCGCGCTTGCTCGGCAGCCCACCGACGCGCGCACCCTGCCGCTGCCACTTCCGGATACCCTGGGCCAGACGTCCTTCACGTTGGAAAAGGTGCGGTGATGACGCGGTCCCTCCTGTTTTCGCTCCTGCTCGTGCCCGCCCTGGCCGCCGCGGCTCCCGCGTCCTCGGCGCCGCAGGCGTCGGTGCGCCGCTTCGCGCTGCTGGTGGGCGTCAACGACGGGGGCGAGGGACGTGCCCGGCTCCGGTACGCCGTCACGGATGCGCGCTCGTTCGGCGACGTGCTGGAGGAGCTCGGAGGGGTGCAGCCGCAGGACAAGCTGCTGCTGATGGAGAGCGACCGCGCGGCGCTGGAGTCCGCCCTGGTTCGCTTCAAGGCGATGCTGGCGGCGGCGACCACGCCGGGCACGCGCATCGAGGCGCTCATCTACTATTCGGGCCACTCCGACGAGCAGGGGTTGCTCCTCCAGAAGGACCGCTTCGGCTACCGCGAGCTGCGCAAGGCGCTGGAGTCGCTTCCCGCCGACGTGCGCATTGCCATCCTGGATTCGTGCGCGTCCGGCACGCTGGCCCGCCAGAAGGGCGGAGTGCGGCGTCCAGCCTTCATGGTGGATGCGTCCTCCGCGGTGCGAGGCCATGCCATCCTCACGTCGTCTTCCGAGGACGAGGTGTCCCAGGAGTCCGACCGCATCGGCGGCTCGTTCTTCACCCACAACCTGGTGTCCGGCCTGCGCGGCGCGGCGGATGTCTCCGGGGACGGCCGGGTGACGCTGCACGAGGCCTACCAGTTCGCCTTCCACGAGACGCTGGCCCGCACGGAGGAGACGCGGGCCGGGGCGCAGCACCCCGCGTATGACATCGAGCTGGCGGGAACGGGCGACCTGGTGATGACGGACCTGCGCTCCACCGCTGCGGTGCTCGTCCTGGGGGACCTGGTGGATGGGCGGCTCTACGTCCGTGATTCCCAGGGACGCCTGGTGGTGGAGCTGAAGAAGTACGCGGGCCGCACCACCGAGCTGGGGTTGCAGAAGGGCCGTTACTCGGTGATGCGCAAGGTGCTGGACCAGACTTCGCAGGCGGAGTTCGAACTGGGGGAGGGCGGCCGTACGGTGCTGGCGGCCTCCGCCTTCCGTGCGGTGCAGGGGGAGCTGACGGCCATGCGCGGCGGTGGGCCCCTGCCTGAGACACTCTCCGCGGGCGCTGGCGTGTCGGAGGTCGCGGCGGCGAGCAGCGGTCGCCGGTCGCGCTTCGTCAACGTGGGCCTGTTCCCCGGCCTCCAGACGAATGACCTCATGACTTCCGGCGTGCCCGTGGACAACCACGTCTCCCTGTCCATGGGCGTGTCCCGCATGGCGCGGCTGGACGGCGTGGCGATGGCCCTGGGCGCGAACGTGGCCACGGACAAGGTGGATGGGCTGCAACTGGCCCTGGGCGCCAACGTGGTGCGGGGCGACATGTCGGGCACGCAGCTGGCCGTGGGCGGCAACTGGACGCACGGAAAGGCGGAGGGCATCCAGGCGGCGATCGGGCTCAATGTGGCGCGGACCAGCGGCTCGCTCGGGCAGCTCGCGGTGGGCGCCAACGTGTCCGGCACGTCGCTGGTGGGAGCGCAGCTGGCCGTGGGCGGCAACTGGACGGCGGGGAGCGTCGACGGTGTGCAGGGCGCGGTGGCGTTCAACCAAACGCGGGACCGGATGACGGGCCTCCAGGTGGCCGTGGGCCTGAACTGGGCGGCGGAGGCCCGGGGCGCGCAGCTGTCCCTCGTCAATGTGGGCGGTGACGTGAAGGGCGCGCAGGTGGGGATCGTCAACGTGGCGGGGCGGATGAGCGGCCTCCAGCTCGGGCTCGTGAACGTGTCGCGGGAGCTGGATTCCGGTGTTCCGGTGGGCCTGGTGAGCATCGCGCGCAACGGCCAATTCCACGTCGAGGCCTTCGGTAATGACTTCAACTACGCCAACACCGCCATCAAGGTGGGCAGCCGCTACCTCTACACGACGCTCGTGTTGGGCATGGGCACCATGGAGGGCGCGCGTGGCCCCAGCCACTGGTCGCTGGGACTGGGGCTCGGCGCGCACATCCCAATCTCCGAGCGCTTCTTCCTGGACGTGGACGCGGTGTCGAACACCCTCTACGACTGGAACGTGTCCTTCGAAGGCAACCGCCGCCTGCACCAGCTCCGGTTGGTGGCGGGGTTCCAGGTGGCGCGGAACCTGGCCATCATCGGCGGGCCCACGCTCAACGTGTTGCACGACTCCAACGGTGAGCCCGTGGCGAACCTGAGCCGTCTGTCGAACCTGGACGCGGGGGGCGTGCTCCTGTGGCCCGGTGTACAGGTGGGCCTGCGCATCTGACGCAGGGGCCAATGGCTCCCATCAGCGATACGAAAGCGCGCCCGGCAATGACGTCTTTCCATGGGGACTTCCCCGGTGACAGGCTGACCCTCCGGCCCGGGAGCGTGGCCGGTGTCACCCATTCGCTGGGGGAGAGATGTCCAAGTTGCTGTTCGCGGCCTTCAATGACGGCGTGAGCCTGTCCATGGCGGGCAATCACGAGGCGGCCATCCTCGCGTTCGACAAGGTGCTCGCAGTGGACCCCAAGCACGTCCCCGCGCTCACGGGGAAGGGGGCCTCGCTGGCCACGCTGGAGCGCTTCGAGGAGGCGCTGCGCTGCTTCGAGCGCGCCATCGAAGTGGACCCCACCGAGGCCGAGGCCCACCGCGACGCCGCCCTCTGCCAGTTGGAGCTGGGGGAGCCGGAGGCCGCCGCGCAGCTGCTCCAGCGCGCCATGCAGCTCAACCCCACGCCGGGCTACCGCGAGTCCGCCGCCGTTCAAATCTACAACCTGGGCAATTCGCTGCTGACGCGGGGCTCCCGCCGCCCGGACAAGGCCCGCTACCGCCAGGCACGCCACGTCTTCGAACTGGCGCTGACGCTGTCTCCCGGCTCCGCCGAATGCGCCCGGGCCCTGGCCGACGTGTGGGAGCACCTGGGCGACACTGCTCAGAGAGACCACTACGCCCAGCTCGCCACCCGGCTCCGCCCCGTGCCGGCCTAGCAGGCGGCCCGCCGGGGCCTGGACGACACGAATCCCCACTCCGGTTTCAAGTCCGGACGCGGCAAAGCGGTTCGAAGTGTTACATGTGACGCGGCCTTTTTCCGCCATACTTCACGCAATTCGCGTAAAGTCCGACAGCGCCGCCCGGGAGAACCGAAGATGATTGTCATGCTCGAGCCGGACTCGCCGGAGTCCGTGGTGTCCGCCGTCCTCCAGGTTGCTTCCCAGTACAAGGGAGTGACGCCTCGGACGCACGTCATCGGGGGCTCCGAGTACACGATTACGGAGGTCTACCTGCTGGGTTCCACCGCGCAGGTGCCCGTGGAGCCCTTCGAGCAGATTCCCGGCGTGCGGCAGGTGGTGCGCGTGTCACAGAAGTACCGCGTCATCGGCCGGCACAAGGGCCAGCGGACGTCCGCGGGCTTCGAGTACAACGGCATCAACTTCGACGAGCGCTCCGTGAATGTGTTCGCCGGCCTGTGTGCCGTGGACAACCCGGAGAATGTGGACACGATGATGGCGGCGCTTGCTCGCTGCGGCATCCGCACCACGCGCATGGGCGCCTACAAGCCCCGCACCAACCCCTACGAGTTCCAGGGCCTGGGCGCCGCCTGCCTGCCCTGGGTGTTCGAGTCGGCGGGCAAGCACGGCATCAAGGTCATCGCGATGGAGGTGACGCACCCGCGTCACATCGACGAGATTCGCGACGCGCTGGAGCGCTCCGGCAATGCCACGGGCGTCATGCTCCAGGTGGGCACGCGCAACGCGCAGAACTTCGAGCTGCTCAAGAGCATTGGCCAGCAGCGCGTCTTCCCGGTGCTCTTCAAGCGAGGCATGGGCATCACCCTGGAGGAGTCGCTCAACGCGTGTGAGTACGTGGCGAGCGAGGGCAACCCGAAAATCATCTTCTGCCTCCGCGGCGTGAAGACGCACCTGGGTGACCCGCACCGCAACATGGTGGACTTCGCCCACGTGCCCGTGGTGCGCCGGCTGACGCGCCTGCCGGTGTGCGTGGATCCGTCGCACGCCATTGGCCAGGCCGCGCCGCCGCCGGACGGGCTGCCGGACGTCTTCCACGCCATTGGCCAGGGCATCATCGCGGGCGCGTCCATGGTGCTGGTGGACTTCCACCCGCATCCGGAGGCCGCCCTGTGCGACGGCCCCCAGGCCCTGCGCATGGAGCAGCTCTCCGCGCTGCAGCGCTACGTCCAGTTGGTGCGCACCGCGTACGAGACGGCCGTGCAGCACGGTGACGGGCTCCAGGCGACCAGCGCCTGAGCGCGCCTCACACCACGCCGTAGCTTCCGAGCACCCGCAGGGTGATGCAGGCGGCCTGGGCCGCGGCCACCGCCTCGCGCACCCGCGGGTCCTCCAGCGCGCCGTCCACGTCCAGGCACCACACGTACTCCCAGGCGCGGCGCTGTGGCCGGGACTCCAGCCTCGCGACGTTGAGGCCGCGCGAGGAGAAGGCGCTCATCACGCGGTACAGCGCGCCCGGCCCGTTCTCCACGGTGAAGGCCAGCGCCGTCTTCCGCCGCGTCCACGTCCGCTCGGGCGCGGGCCCCAGGGCGATGAAGCGCGTGAAGTTGTCCGGCGAGTCCTCCACGCCTTCCTCCAGCACGGCCAGTCCGTACAGGCCCGCGGACATGCGGCTGGCGATGGCGGCCGTGTGCGGAGGCTTCTCCTCCGCCACCTTCCGCGCGGCGATGGCGGTGTTCGTCTCCGGCATCGGTGTGATGCCCCGCCGGCGCAGGTAGCCCGCGCACTGCGCCAGGGCCTGCGGGTGGGAGAGGGCCTGCTGGACGTCGTCCAGTGCCAGCCCTGGTGGGGCCAGCAGGCAGTGGCGGATGCGCAGGGACAGCTCGCCCGTCACCGGCACGTCATGCTCCAGCAGCAGGTCCACCGTCTCCGCCACCGGCCCGCCCAGCGAGCTCTCCACCGGCACCACGCCGCCGTGCACGCGGCCTTCTGCCACGGCCTCGAAGACGGCGCGGAAGGTGAGGCAGGGGACAGCCTCCACGTCGGCGCCATGCAGCGCTCGCAGGGCCTCTTCTCCATAGGCGCCAGGCTCGCCCTGGAAGGCGATGCGCCGCGGCGACTCAGGCATGAGGCGCCTCCGCGCGCGCATACGTCCCCAGCACGCGCAGCGACGAGGTGAGCGGACGGATGTCGTCCAGCGCCGCCGTCACCGCCGCGGAGGCGGCGTGGCCCTCCACGTCCAGGTAGAAGCGGTACTGCCACGGCTGTCCCGGGATGGGGCGCGACTCCAGCTTGCTCAGATTCACGCCGCGCAGGGTGAGCCGCTGGAGCATCTCTCCCAGCGTGCCGGGCTTGTGCTCCAGCACCACCAGCAGGGACGTCTTGCACGGCACGCCGGGCGACAGGGGCGTAGCCTCGCGGCCCACCTCCACGAAGCGTGTGTAGTCGAAGGCCGGCTGCAAATCGCCCGCGAGCACCTCCAGGCCGAAGCGCTGCGCCGCCGTCTCGCTGGCGATGGCCGCCACCGACGCGTCGTTGCGCTCACGGACCTTCTGCGCCGCGCCGCCGGTGTCCACGTCCGGTACCGCGCGGGCCCAGGGCACCTTCTCCCGGAGGAACGTCTCGCACTGCGCCAGCGCCTGCGGATGGGACAGCACCTCCCGCAGTCCTTCCAGCTTCGCGCCCGGCAGTCCCAGCAGGCGGTGGTCCACCTGGCTGACCAGCTCCGCGGTGATGACCACGCCGCCCTCGGCGAGCAGGTCATACGTCTCGTTCATGCTGCCCGCGGTGGTGTTCTCGATGGGCAGCAGCACCAGGTCCTGCTCACCGCGGCGGAGCGCCTCCACGGCCTCTCTCGCATGGTCGAAACCGGACAGCAGCACGCCGCCCGTGCGGTGCCCGTAGCGGCGGCGCGCGGCCAGGTGGCTGTAGGAGCCCTCCACGCCAGGGTAGGCCACGCGCAGGGGCGTGGTGTCCAGGCGGGTGACGAGCTCGTGCTGCCGGGCCACGGACATGTCGATGAAGAGCCGCCAGATGCGCTCCACCTCGTGCGGGTCCAGGCCGTGCTCCGCGGCGCGGGTGCGGATGCGGCGCAGGAGCAGGTCCTCGCGGCGCTGGTCTCGGAAGGGCGCGGCGGCGGCCAGCTTCGCCCGGGCCACGTCGTCCGCCAGCGCCATGCGGCGGCGGAGGGCATCGAGGATTTCCTCGTCGATGCGCTCGATGGAGGTCCGGATGAGGTCGAGGTCGGGGAGGGTGGTCATCACGAGGTTCCAAGGTTGCGCCACATGAGGTGGTGCGGGCCGATGCCGGGCAGGTCGAAGGGCTCGCCTCGCTGCGCGAAGCCCTGCGCGCGGTAGAACCCGGAGGCCGTCATCCGCGCGTTGCACCACACCTGGGAACCGCCCTGCCGCGCCGCATGCTCCATGCAGGCCTTCAGGAGGGCGGCGCCATGGCCGTGCCCACGCAGGGTGGCGTCCACCGCCATGCCTCGCAGACGCCAGGCCGTGGTGGCGCGCAGCGCGTCCGGCGGCGGCTCCCGATATAGAGAGGCCACGCCCACCAGGCGGCCCTCCGTATAGACGCCCAGGTGGAGCGTGTCCCCGTCGTCATCTCCGGGGTAGACGGCCATCTCCGGAGGCTGGTTGGGACGGAGGATGGCGTGGCGGAGGCCGCGCGTCTCCTGAGCCGGAATCTTGCGGATGTCAGTGGGACTCACGGCGCCGGAGTATGCCTTCGGGGGTGGCGCCCCACCAGCGTCACCGTACTACTTCGGTAGTACTGTCTTCCCCATCTTCAACACCTGCTTGAAGTGCGTGGCGGTGACGGGAGCCACGCTCAGCCGGCCGCGGGTGACGAGCGGAAAATCCTTCAGTGCGGCGGTGGCCTTGATGGTGGCCAGGTCCACCGGCTGCGTGAAGGCGACGACGGGCCCCATGAAGGTGGCGGCCCAGTTCTCATCGGGAACGGTGGAGTCCGGTCCCGGCGGCGTGAGCACCTGGGCCACGCCCACCACGGCCTTGTCCTCGTTGGAGTGGTAGTAGAGGCAGAGGTCCCCGGGCTTCATCGCCCGGATGTTGTTGCGCGCCTCGAAGTTGCGCACGCCGGTCCACTCCGTCTTCCCGTCCTTCTCCAGTTGGGCGTAGGCGTAGACGGAGGGCTCGCTCTTGATGAGCCAGTACTGTGGCTTGGCCATGGTGGCGCACCTTATTTGTCCGAAACCGTGCGCGCCAAATGAAAGAGGCCGGCGCCACGCGTGGGCACCCGGCCTCTTTCATCACATCCGGACTACGCCTGCTTCGCGACGCTGGTGGCCGGCGTCGCCGGCGCCTTGTTCGTGAGCAGCGCGCTGCTCGCGTACAACGCCAGGCCCACCACCGCGACCACCGCGGCCTCCATCTGCGTTGCGAAGGCCACACCCATCAGGGTCATGGCTCCCGTGCCCATCGCGAACGACGCCGCTACCGCCCCAGCCGCCTTCCTCATCCGACCATCCCCCGTTCTCGCGAACTCATCACGCGTTGTGGACTTCATTGCCTCGCGCGAACCTCAATCCAATACGCGTGCCAGCCGCCAGCCCCGGGAAATGGGAAGCGGGAGGGGCCGCGGAGGGAAAAGTCGTTCCCTGTTCAGCGCAATGCCTGAAGAAAGCACCGGGTGCGACGCGGGTACGATGCCGGAAAAATTTCCTGAACCCCATGGGGTCTCCCAGGAGGGCACTTCGTAACCCACTGCTATCCAAGGGCTTTCCCTCCCTCCAGTACGTGGCACACGCGCTGCTAAGGCATCGCCGCCGGAAGCAACGTCCGGCCGCGGTAGGGCCGGGAGCGCGACACACGCTTTTGAGGGAGAGCTGACGATGGGCAAGACGAGCGCGGGGTTCTGGACGGTGTTGGGCGTGATGCTCCTGGGGGGCTGCGCGCACCAGTCGCAGGTGAAGGTGGACAACACGGAGCAGCCCTACCGGATTGGCCGCGAGGACGTGCTGGACATCGCGGTGTGGCGTGACGCGGAGCTGTCCCGGACGCTGCCGGTTCGTCCGGATGGCTACATCTCCATGCCCATGGTGGGCGAGGTCCACGCCGCGGGCAAGACGCCCACGGAGCTGGCCGAATCCCTGAAGGAGGCCTTCCAGCCGTACGTGCAGGATCCGCGCGTGACGGTGATTGTCCGCGAGGTGAACAGCAGCCGCGTGTTCGTCACCGGCGAGGTGGCCCACCCGGGCGCCTATCCGCTGCGCGGCCGCGTGTCGCTGCTGCAGGCCATCGCGCTGGCGGGTGGCTTCACGGACTTCGCCAACTCGGACGGCATCGTGGTCATCCGCACCGACAGCAAGGGCGGCCAGATTCCGGTGCGCTACAGCGACCTCATCTCTCCGGATGGCGGACACGAGGTCATGCTCCGGCCGGGTGACACCGTCGTCGTTCCGTGAAGGGTGATGACGCAGTGGGCGTCGTGGACATGGGCGGTGGTTGGCGTGCGGGACGGAGGGCGACGGTGAAGGGTAACTGGAAGAAGTGGCTACTCGCGGGCCTCATGTTCGGTGCGCCTGCCACGCAGGCCGCGACGGTGTGGGAACCCCGGCTTCGGCTGACGGCCGAGGAGCGGTTCGACGACGACCTGCGACTGGGCGGTGGTGACGGCACCGGCCAGTTGATGACGAAGCTGACGCCGCGGCTGGGACTGGAGGCGAAGGACGCGCGGCTCACGCTGGACAGCTTCTACGCGGCCGACCTGCTGATGCGGCATGGGTCGGGCAGGACGACGCTGGACCACCGGGGCGGGCTGGCGGCCCGGCACCAGATGACGCGTCGCCTGCGGCTGGACACGGCGATCCAGGTGTTCCGTGTCACGGACCCCAGCTCGCTGCCGCGTGACGGCCTGGCGCGCTCCACACAGCCCACGTTCTTCACGCAGGCGACGCTGGGCGTGACGAACCGCGTGGCGGAGCGGCTGGACGTGCGCGCGGGCTACCGCTTCGAGGCGGTGCGCATCATCGACGTGGGGCAGCGCGCGGGGTACGCGCACACGCCCTCCATCGAAGGCTGGTACCGCGCCACGCGCCGGCTCAGCCTGGGCCTGGAGTACCGGTACCAGGGCTTCCTCTATGAGGGGACGCTGACCCAGTCGCACGGCGCGGCGCTGGGGTTGCGGTATCGGCTGACGCGGCCTACCACCTTCACCGTCCGGGCGGGCCCCGTGCGGTACCTGGCGCCGGTGGGCCAGCAGGGTGGTTGGGTTCCGCGAGTGAACGTGGAGCTGCAGCGCGAAGGGGAGATGTTCGACGTGGGCGTGTCGACGGGACACGACCTGGTGGGCGCGAACGGTTTCACCAACGCGCTGTGGGCGGACTACGCGTCGGTGATGTTGGCGCGCCGGTTCACCCAGAAGTTCTCACTTTTTGGCGCGGCCAGCTTCTTCCGCAACGGGCAGGCCCCGTCGCTGGATTGGGCCGTGTTCAGAGGAGCGCCGCGGGTGTCGCAGGGCTACGCGGTGAGTGGTGGTGTGGAGTACCGCATTGACCGGCGCCTGTCGGCGCAGGGTGCGGTGGATCGGATCGCTCAGGTCGGGCTGGCGGATTCGGCGAGCGCGGTGGACCTGACGCGCAATGTGTTCGCCGTCCGTTTGGTGGTGACGCCTTGGTAGCTACAGCGCGTGGGATGGAGGAGGAGCGGAACATGGAGCGAGGGATGACGGCAGACCAGCTTCTGGGTGCCCTGTGGCGGCGCAAGGCCCTGGTCGGTGCCATCGCAGCAGCGGTCTTCTTGGTGGGCGCAGCCATCGTGATGACCCGGCCGAGCATGTACGAGGCTTCAGTGGTGGTCCGCGTGGAGCCGCAGCGGCCGGGTGAGGAGATGGTGCAGCGCACGGTGAGCGAAATCATCGAGCAGCGGCTGCTCACCGTTCGACAGGAGCTGCTGGCGCGTCCGGTGCTCCAGAAGGCCATCGAGGAGATGAACCTCTATCCGGACATCGTTTCGGAGAAGGGCATGGAGTCCGCGGTCACGCAGATGCGCAAGGACCTCACGGTGCGCGTGGAGGGTGAGACGGCCTTCGAACTCACCTACGCCAACCGCGACCCGCAAGTGGCGTCGCAGGTCGCCAACCGCCTGCCGACCATCTTCTCCGATGAGACGCTGAAGATTCGCCAGGCGCAGGCGGCTCGCGCCACCGACCTCTTCAACGAGGAGATGGTGCAGCTGGGCAAGGCGGTCAGCGCCTGGGAGGGCAAGATCTCCCAGTTCAAGGTGGACCACCTGGGCGAGCTGCCCGAGCAGATGGAGATGAACATGCGCGGCCTGGAGCGCGTGTCGCACCAGCTCCAGACGAAGTCCGAGGAGCTGCGTGTCGCCGAGGGCCGCCGCTCCGACCTGGCCCGCGCTCGCAACGCCGTGGACAGCGAGGCCGGCAGGCTCGAGGCCGCGGAGAACGGGCTCACCCGCTCCCTGGTCAACGCGCGCACCACCTGGACGGAGGACCACCCGGAGGTGAAGCGCCTGCAAACGGAGCTGGACGGCATGTCGACTCGCCGCAAGGAGGCCGAAGGGCGGCTGTGGGCCGAGCGCGCCGAGCGCACCCGAGTGGCCACGCTGATTGGCAACATCCAGCAGGAGATTCAGGACCTCCAGAAGCAGGCCGAGGCGTACCAGGGCCGGCTGAACAACACCCCGCGTTGGGCGCACGAGCTGGCGGTGATGAACCGCGACTACGAAATCGCGCGCACCAAGTACCAGAGCGTGGTGAGCCGCAAGGTGGAGGCGGAGATTGCGCAGGAGCTGGAGGCCAAGAGCGCCAAGAGCCTGTTCAACGTCATCTCCCCGGCGGGCGTGCCGGCGGCCCCGGCCCGGCCGGATCGCATGGCGGGCATGCTCATCGTCTTCCTCCTGGCCCTGGGCCTGGGTGTGCTGACGGGGGCGGTGCTGGAGATGCGTGACGACAGCCTGCGCGATGGCACCGAGGTTCGCCAGCGCCTGACGCTGCCAGTGCTCGCGGTGGTCCCGGAAATGCAGGGCAAGACGGAGCGGCGGATTCTGATGCCGGCTTCGGGGGCTCGAAACAGCGTGTCTAACCCCACGTCGTTGAACTGAGTCTCGCCGGAAAAGGACGGAGGACGGACATGGATCAGACGATGGAGCGGGCGGGCAACTTCCTCCCCCGAGTGGACGACAACCCGACGGGTGGCAACGCGGTGGACCGCCGGGTGGTGACGCTGACGGCGCCGGCATCGGCCGCGGCGGAGCAATACCGTAGTCTTTACTACAGGCTCGAGCGGATGCGGGACCTGCGGCCGATGAAGGTCGTCGCGCTCACCTCGGCGATGCCGGGGGAAGGCAAGACGGTGACGAGCGTCAACCTGGCGCTCGCCGCGGCCCGGGCGAACCCGGAGCGCCGCATCCTGCTGGTGGATGCGGACCTGCGCCGGGGCGGCGTGGCGGCCACGCTGGGCATGCGCAACAAGACGGGCCTGGCGGAGCTGCTGGCGGGGGACTGTGAGGTGCGGGACGTGGTGCGGCGGTTCAACTCCACGCGCCTGGCCCTCATCCCCGCGGGCGTCACGCCCGAGGACACCGCGCAGGTGCTGGCGAGCGGCCGGATGAAGCAGTTCCTCAAGGCGGTGCGTGAGGGCTTCGACGAGGTCTACATCGACCTGCCGCCCACGCTGCCTTTCGCGGACGCGGCCATCCTGGGCCACCAGGCGGACGGCGTGCTGATGGTCATCCGCGCCAACGTGACGTCGGGCAAGGCGGTGCACCAGGCGGTGGAGAGCCTGGGCGGCGCGCCCATCGTCGGGTGCGTGCTGAATGGCGCGGAGGTCCACTCGGCGCCGTACCTGAAGAACTACGAGAAGAAGTAGCGGCGGGTGGCTTTGGTTTCGGTTCCCGCCTCCTGGTGACAGGGGGCGGGGCCGGAGGTGGAAGAGGGTCGGGCGGGTAGGTTGGAGGGGCACGTGCTCCGCGTTTTTCACCACTATTTCTCTGCAAAGAAACTGACGTTCTTCCTCGCCGAGAGTTCGGCAATCGCGTTGGCCTGCGTGATGGGCGCGGCGGCCTGCGCGGCACTCTTCGCGCCTGATGGGACACACACGCCGCTGTCGCAGCTGTGGCCCACGCTGCTGTGGCTGGGCGCGGCGTTCGTCATCACCTTCCAGTTCACGCTGTACCTGTTGGACTTGTATGACCTCCGTGTGGCCGCGGAGGACCGGGTGCGGGGATACCGGTTCCTCAAGGCCGCGGGTGTCACGGCGATGGTGGCGGGCGGCGTCATGCTCGTCACCCCGCTGGTCGTGCCGATGCAGCTTCCGCCGGGCACGCTGCTGGGCGGGGCCATGGGCGCCCTGGCCGGGACGTTGATGGTGCGGGTGTCCATCCGCGCCCTGGTGGGAGCGCCGCACTCGGTGCTCCTCGTGGGCGAAGGGCCCAAGGCGCGCGCGGTGGCCAGCGCGATTGATGCGGGCGGGGAGGGCACCTACCGCATCGTGGGCCTGACGGACCCTCGCACCTCGGGCGAGGCGCTGGAGCAGACGGCGGCCCGGCTGAACGCGGCTTTTGTCGTGCAGGCCGCGGATGACATGCGCGGGGCCAACTGGGTGGACGGCCTGCTGCGCTGCCGGCTCCAGGGCCGGCGGGTGTATGAGGCCACGGGCTTCTGCGAGCGGGTGCTGCGCCGGATACCGGTGCAGTTCCTGAGGGCGAGCGACTTCGCCTTCGCGGACGAGCTCACCGTGTCCCCGCTGCGCCGCACGCTGAAGCGGGGCTTCGACATCGCGGTGGCATCCCTCCTGCTAATGCTGTCCGCGCCCTTCCTGTTGCTGGTCGTGGTGGCCATCAAGCTGGATTCGAAGGGACCCATCTTCTACCGGCAGGAAAGGACCGGGCTGTTCGGGAGCACGTATCACCTGTGGAAGTTCCGCAGCATGCGCACGGACGCGGAGAAGCATGGCGCGGTGTGGGCGAAGGCGAACGATGACCGTGTCACGCGGGTGGGCCGCTTCATCCGCCGCACGCGCATCGACGAGATTCCCCAGGTCTTCAACATCCTGACGGGAGACATGAGTTTCGTGGGGCCCCGCCCCGAGAGGCCAGTGTTCGTCGAGCAGTTGAAGCAGCAGATTCCGTTCTACGGTCTGCGGGAGGCCGTCAAGCCAGGCCTGACGGGGTGGGCTCAGATTCGCTACCCCTACGGCGCGTCGGTGGAGGATGCGCGGAACAAGCTGGAGTTCGACCTGTACTACGTGAAGAACGGTTCGCTGTTCCTGGATGTGGGAATCATCTTCCACACCGTGAGGCATGTGCTTCTCGGTCGTGGGGCGCGGTAGGGCATTTCGCTTTCCCGGCCTCCGCTGAGGCAGGCCGGGAGGTGGGCTCGCCTGGGGAGGCGGGCTGGGGCGTCGTGGATGGGGGTTAGCGTCATGGTGGGAATGGACATGGAAGCGCCGCTGCCCGCGGAGTGGGCGGAGGCCCGCCGCAGGCTGGAGTTGGAGCGCCAGGGCAACGAGGTGCTTCAGGGGCAGGTGGACCGGCCGACGCGCATCGTCGCCATCGGCGGAGGCACGGGGTTGCCCATGGTGCTGCGCGGCCTGGCCCGGCGCGCGACACCGAAGGCCCGGGAGCCCGGCATCGACATCACCGCGGTGGTGGCCATGAGTGACGACGGCGGCAGCTCGGGCCGTTTGCGGCGCCAACATGGCGCGCTGCCTCCGGGCGACATCCGCAACTGCCTGGTGGCGCTTGCGGGTGGAAAGAACGCGCTCAAGGACGTCTTCCAGTTCCGCTTCGGCGGGGCGCGCGGCCTGGCGGGCCACGCGGTGGGCAACCTGCTCATCGCCGCGCTCGCGGAGCTGAAGGGGGACTTCATGGAGGCGGTGCGCATGTCCGGGGAGCTGCTGGGCGCCCGGGGCCACGTGCTGCCGTCCACGCTGGCGTCCGTGCAGTTGGTGGCGCAGATGCATGACGACACGGAGGTGGTGGGGGAGCGCAACATCTGCCGCGCGCACGGCCGGGTGCGCCGCGTCACGCTGAGCCCCCGCTCGCCACCGCCCACCGAGGGACTGATGGAGGCCATCTACACGGCGGACCTCATCGCCATCGGTCCGGGCTCGCTGTACTCGAGCGTGCTGCCCAACCTGCTGGTGGACGGCGTGGCCCAGGCGCTCAAGGAGACGCGCGCGCTGAAGGTCATGGTGGCCAACCTGATGACGCAGCCGGGTGAGACGGACGGCATGTCCTGCCTGGACCACGTGCAGGCCGTCACGGACCATGTGGGGCCGGTGCTGGACGCGGTGCTCGTCAACGGCACGCTGCCCACGGAAGAGGCGACCCGGCGCTATGCGCGGCGCGGCTCGTTCGTGGTGTCGGCCAACCCGCGGGACTTGATTGGCGCGGGCGTGGTGCCGGTGCAGGCGGACCTCCTCAAGGCAGGGTCCAGGATCCGACACGACAGCCGCAAGGTCGCCGCCTGCCTGCTGAAGATGGCCCGCAGCGGGTTGTAGCCGCGAACCTCCATCACCACCTTGGGCGCCCGACACCTCATGGAAGCAAGAGACCTTTCTGCATCGCCGCGCGTCACCGAAGTCACGGGACGCGCGGCCTTCATGGCCCTGGAGTCCGAGTGGAACGCGCTCGTGGAGGCCACCTCCAACGAGCTGTTCTTCCGACATGAGTTCATCCGTATCTGGATGGACAACTTCGTACCCGGTGTGAATCCGCGCGTGCTGACGCTGCGGGACACGGACGGGAGCCTCGGCGCGGTGCTCCCGCTGTGGGAGGAGCGCACGACGCTGCTGGGGGTGCCGGTGCGGCAGCTGTCCGCGGCGGCCAACGCCCACTCCTGCCGGTTCGACCTGGTGGCGAGGGAACCGGAGGTCGCCGCGGCGGCCTTCGTGTCCCACCTGCGCTCGGCCGGTGGCTGGGATGTGCTGCGGCTCACGGACGTCCCCGACAGTGGGGCCGCCTGCCGGCTGCACGCGGCGGCGCGCGAGTCCGGCCTGCCCGTGGGCGAATGGGAGTCCCTGCGCTCGCCCTACGTGCCGCTGCCGGCGACCCGCGACGCCTTCCAGAAGACACTGCAGTCCAAGTTCAAGGCCAACTGCCGTCGCCGCCGCCGTAAGCTGGAGGAGAAGGGCCAGCTCACCTTCGAGCGGGTGGACAGTGGGCTTGGCCTGGAGGGCACGCTGGAGGAAGGCTTCCTGCTGGAGCAGAGCGGCTGGAAGGGCGCGCGGGGTACGGCCATGGCGCAGGATGCGCGCACGCGCGGCTTCTACACGGAGCTGGCGCGGGACTCAGCCTACCGCCAGCGGCTGGCGCTGTACTTCCTGCGGCTGGACGGCCGGCCGGTGGCCTTCCAATACGGCCTGGAATACGGCGGGCGCTACTTCCTGCTGAAGCCCGGCTACGACGAAACCCTGCGTGAGTGCAGCCCGGGCCAGCTCCTGGTGGATGAGGTCATCGCGACCTGCATCGACCGGGGCCTGCACGAGTTCGACTTCCTGGGGCCGGACATGGTGTGGAAGCGCGACTGGACGAACGAGGTCCGGCGCCACACCTGGCTCTACGTGTTCAATGACTCCCCCTTCGGCCAGGCGCTGTGTGCGGCCAAGTTCCGGTGGGGGCCCGCGGTGAAAGAGGTGGTGTCGCGATGGAGACGATGAAGCACTCTGGCCGGCTGTTCGTGCCGTCACTGCCCACGCTGTGGCCGCACATGCTGCTGTCTCGGCCGAAGCCCGGCGCGCTGCCGCCGTTCTCCTCGCCCAACGTCCGCTACTTCTACTTCGCCCGCAACGCCATCTGGCTGACGGTGAAGATGCTGGGGTTGGATTCGGGGGAGGTGTTGATGCCCGCCTACCACCACGGCGTGGAGGTGGAGGCCTTGGTGGACGCCGGCTCCACGCCGCGCTTCTACCGCGTGGGCAGCCGCTGGGACGTGGACCTGGACGACGTGGCCCGGCGCATCGGCCCGAAGACGCGGGCCTTGTACCTGACGCACTACGCGGGCTTCCCGGGCCCCGTCGCGGAGATGCGCAAGCTGGCGGACCAGCACGGCCTCATCCTCATCGAGGACTGCGCGCTGTCGCTGCTGTCCTCCGACGGCGCGGTGCCCCTGGGGTCGACGGGAGACGTGAGCATTTTCTGCCTCTACAAGACGCTTCCGGTTCCCAATGGGGGCGCGCTGGTCGTCAACGGCCCGCGCCAGTACAGCCTGCCGGAGCCGCCCGCGCCGCCGTCCGTGTCCACCTTCAGCCACACGGTGTCCGCGCTGCTGCAGAACCTGGAGCTGCGCGGCGGCCTGGCCGGCCGGGCCCTGCGCGGCGCCGTGCGCACGCTGGGGCATGGCACCGTGAAGGCGGCCAGCATCGAGCGCGTGGCCACGGGGACGCAGCACTTCGACCGCAAGCACGTGGACCTGGGCATGAGCCCGCTGACGAAGCGGATTGCCCTGGCCCAGGACCTGGAATCCATCGTCGAGCAGCGGCGCCGCAACTACTTCTTCCTGCTGGGCCGGCTGCGCGACATCTCCGCGCCGCTGTTCAACCAGCTGCCGCCGGGCGCGTGCCCGCTGTTCTACCCGCTGGTGGTGCAGGACAAGGCGGAGGTGCTGGCGCGGCTGCGCGCGAAGGGAATCGACGCCATCGACTTCTGGAAGCGCTTCCACCCGGCCTGTGACGCATCGGCCTTCCCGGAGGTGGCGCAGCTTCGTCGCTCCATCGTGGAGATTCCGTGCCACCAGGACCTGACGCCGGAGGTCATGGCGGACGTGGCGCAGGCGGTGCGCGAGGCTGTGAAGTCGGACCATCGGTCGAAGAAGCGCGCGGGGTGAAGTTCATTCGGGGCACAGGGGAGGGGCGGCTGCCCCTCCGGGAGGACGGGTGTTGATTCGGGAGGATGAGCTGTCGCAAGGATCGTGGGCCGCGCACCCGTTGGAGGTAGGCGCCGTGGGCAGCCTCTCCACCCTTGCGGGGATGCGGGAGGAATGGGCCACGCTGATGGACGCGAGCGACGCGGGGCCCTTCAACGCCTGGGAGTGGGTGTACCCGTGGTGCCGGCGCATCGCCACGGGCCGGCGCCCGCTGGTGCTGACCGCGCGCGACGCGGCGGGCACGCTGGTGGGTCTGATGCCGCTGGGCGTCGAGTACCTGGGCGTCACCGGCGTGCCGGTGCGGCGGCTGAGCTTCCTGGGGGAGACACACGTTGGCAGTGACTACCTGGACGTCGTGGCGCGGCGGGGCCGTGAGCGCGAGGTGGCGGGCGCCTTCGCGCGGATGCTGCACGCGCTGCGCGACGAATGGGACGTGTTGGACTTGTCGGACCTGCGCGAGGACTCGCCCACCGTGGACGTGCTCCGGGAGACCTTCACCAGGCAGGACGTCCGCGTGGCGCCGCGCTACGTGTGTCCGTATGACACGCTGCCGCCGGACGAGCCCTTCGACGCGTTCCTCAAACGCACGGGACGCCGCGACAACTTCCTGCGGCGGCGCAAGTGGCTGGAGAAGCAGGAGGGCTACCGCATCGAGCGCACGGACGTCCCGGGCGAGCTGGCGGCGCCGCTGACGGACTTCTTCCGCCTGCACTCGGCGCGGTGGGCCGCGGATGGGGGCTCACAGGGCATCAAGGGCTCGGGCGTGGAGGCTTTCCACCGCGATGCCACGCAGTTCCTGGCGGAGCGGGGACGGCTGCGCCTCTACACGATGAAGGTGGGCGGCCTGGCTGTGGCGTCGGTGTACGGCATCCTCCACCGCGACACCTTCGTGTACTTCCAGTCCGGTTATGACCCGGCGTGGCGCAATCGCAGCGTGGGCCTGGTGCTGGTGGGCGAGACGTTCCGCGACGCGATGGAGGCCGGCCTCAAGGAGTACGACTTCCTCCGCGGCACCGAAACGTACAAATCCGACTGGGTGTCCAAGCAGCGGCGCACGCTGTCCGTGCGCGTCCATGCCGGGACGTGGGAGGGGCGCTGGTTCTCCCAGTCCGAATCCCTGGCGCGCCTGCTGCGCAACGGCGCCAAGGCGGCGATGCCGGACACGTTGGTGGAGAAGGTGCGGCGCTTCCGCCGTCGGCGGGCCGCGGTGCACTGAGCGTCGAAAACGCCAGCGGCGCCTGCCTCGACCACTCCAGGTGGTTGGGGCGGCGCCGCGGGCGCTTGCCGGTGAGAGCGGGGGGCTGGGCGTCAGGGCATGCCGCCAGCGACCTCCGCGCGAAGTTGGGCAATCGCGGGGCCGAGCTGCGGCGGCTGCATGTTGCGCGGCACTTCCACGGAGAAGCGCTCGAAGTGGGCCAGCGCGGCGGCCTTGTCGCCGCGGCGCAGGGCGAGGCTGCCCAGGAAGATGAGCGCCTCCTGCGCGTCCGGCCAGGTGTCCACCAGCTCAGTCAGCTCCGCCTCGGCGCCGGCCATGTCGCCCTGAGTGGCGCGCAGCACGCCGCGGTGGACCTTCAGCTCGACGTTGAAGGGGTCCGCCGCCAGGCCCTTCGCGGTGACCTTCACCGCCTCGTCGAACTGCTGACGGCGGATGAGCTCGTGGCTCAGCAGCGCCGCCGCGTCCACATCTCCGGCGTTGGCGTTCAGCCGCGCGCGAGCCTCCTGCATCTCCGGGCCTTCCTGCATCTGCTCGTCCATGCCCGCGCCCTGCTGCTGCGCGGCGGCGCCGCCCGGGGGCATGCGGCCAGTGGCCTCCATGCCGTCGGTGCGCGTCTGCTGCTCGGAGACGAGCAGGTAGCCCAGCCCACCAAAGAACACCACGATGCCCGCGCCCCACAGCGCGCCCACCAGCTGCGGATTGCGAGACGCCCACCCGGTGGGGGCCGGAGCCTGGGGACGGGCGCGGACGCCCTCGCCGGAGGCCTTGCGCTTGAGGTGCTCGTCCTTCGCGCGCAGCGCCGCGGCGGCCTCGCGCTCCAGGCGGGACTTCTCGGCGGCATACTGCTCGGCGCTCTGGTTGTGCTTCTCCGCTTCCAGCGCGCGGAGCTGGTCGATGAGGGACTGCGCGCGCTGGGTCAGGTCATCGAGCACGCCGTCGCGGGGCTCGGCCGACGCCAGGGAGCCCTTGCGGCGCTGCAAGAGGATCCAGCCCGCCGCCAACACGAAGGTGACGGCGAGCACGATGATTCCGGGCAACCAATTCGTCGTCTGCGGCTGCATGGCCTGGCGCTCCTAGCGCTCGAGCTCCCGGCGCACGGCCTGGAGGTACGGGTCTTCTTCATCCGCCGGAGGCGTTCCAGCGGGCGCGGCCGGGGCCGCCGTTTCTTCTGAAGTCTTGGCCGCGGGCGAGGTCTGCTCCGGGGGAGCCGCGCCGCGCTGGAGCTGCCGCCAGATGACGAAGGCGCCCACGGCGACGAGCCCCACCGGGCCCAGCCACACGAACCAGTTGAAGCCTTCCGCGCGGGGGGACAGCAGCACCCACTCACCGTAGCGGGCGACGAAGTACTCGACGATTTCGGCGTCGCTCTTCCCCTCGGAGACGAGCTCGCGAATCATGTCGAGCTGGGCGCGCGCCATGGAGGACGGGCTGTCCGCCACGGACAATCCCTGGCACACGGCGCACCGGAGCTGCTTGCCCAGCGTCTGGGCACGCGCCTCCAGCTCCGGCGCGAGCGGGTCGCTTCCCGCCTGCTGGGGCGCGAACTGGCCGGTGACGAGCGTGAAGGCGAGGGACAGGGTCAGGAGGGCAGCGGTCATCGAAGCTCCATCGAGCCGTCCCTACCTAGCGCCCCAGGCCGTGATTGGACAGTGAAACCTGAGCGGCGGGGGCCCGGCCCGCCGCCCGGCCTGCTGTGCCTACATGGCCGCTTCGGGGTTCAACTGCGCCTGGGCGGCCGCCCGGTGCTCTGGCAGGCCGGTGGTCAACGCGAAGAGGGCGTAGCCGGCGGGTGAAGCCGCGAGCAGTTCCTCACAGTGGTCGCCCAGGCGGTCTGGGACCTGTCCGCCCGCCTTCACATAGGCGTCCACGGTGGCCTCGAACACGGCGTCCACGCCGAGCATCTTCTGGAAGACGAAGTCGCGCGCCGGGTCTCCTACCTTCGCGGTTGTCCAATCGAGGACGCCGGTAATGGTGTCGTCCGGCGCCAGCAGGACATGGGCGGGGTACATCTCCCCGTGCGTCAGCACGACGAAGCGGGGCCAGTAGGAGTCGTCGCCCAGCCAGCGTTCCCAACGCTGGAGGAGGGCGGGCGCCACGTCGAAGGCCTGATTGATGCGGGCGATGTCGGAGGCCCAGTTGGCGCGGACCTGGTCGGGCGTCTCGACGATGAGGCCCGCTCGCCGGGCATCCTCGACGTCGATGGCATGCATCCGGGCCAGGAGCTGGCCGAACTGACGGGCATAGACGGGGGACTCGCGGTCGAAGTGCCACACGGGCTCGCCCGAGGCGGGGTCCAACGTCAGCCCGGGCCTGCCCGGCAGCGCCGGATAGGCGATGAGGTCCCGGTGGGCGACATGCCACCTGGGCACCGCCACGCCGAGCCGGGGACCGACGAAGTCGAGAATCTTCTTCTCGTCCGGGAGCTTCGCGGAGACGTCTTCACGCCGGGGGATGCGGAGGACCCACTGGGTGTCTTCGAGGTCGCGCGCCATCACGACGCGATAGTCCAGTCCGGCCTCGTTGACCGACAGGGTGTCGGGTTTGAGCTTCAGTCCGTGGTGGCCGGCGAGCTCGACAATCTGGGGGGCATCGTTCGGGGCGGAGGGCATCCAGGGCGTCCTTTCGGGCCTGCACGGTCATCACGCCGGCAGCGCGGGCCACGGCTTCGGGGGGACCACGGTCGCCGGGGAGACGGGCTCCGGCGGGCCATGGGTGAGGCGCCCCGACCCGGCCGGGGCACTCTTCCTGACATCGCGGCCGGGAATCAGAAGCGCCCGTCCACCAGCAGTCCCCCGGAGTTCGGGCCGATGACAGGCGTCAGGCGTGCCTGGATGACGTTTGGCCGCTTTCGTGGGCCTGGGGCTGGAGCGGGGACATCCGACAGGCCCAACTCCTGGCGAAGGCGCTTGTTGTGGCCATCCGCCAGTTCGCGGGCCTCGCTGGCGCTGATGGGATGGGGGTCGTAAAAGATGCCCCACCCCAGCAGCCCTGCTCCCACCAGGCTCACGCCCATTCCCACGAGGAACATGTTCCGCTCCCGGCGGTTGGTCGCGAAACTGCGGTCGATGCAGGCCGAGAAGTCGGGGCCGAGCTCGCAGTCTTCGGACTGAACGCCTGGCGAGGCGATTCCGTAGACGAGCCCGCCAACCATCACGATTCCCCCGACGATCTTCAGGGTGAGCTTCGTGGCGCTTCTCGACTGATACTCCGCCACGAGGTCGTCTCGGCCGAGCTTCTGATAGAACGCCTCACCCTCCAGTGGCTTCTTGTATTTCCCCTCGTACGGGACGGTCCAGCGGCTCGGCGGGCTCCTGACGGCCAGTGGCGAATACGAAAGCGTCACGGCGATGTACTCATCGAACCCGATGTGCCGGAGCTCATATTGCTCCAGCGCCTCTTCAGGACTGAGGGTCGGGCCGCTCTCGGCGATGGGGGCGGGGCTTTCCGCCTCCTCGTTCGCGAGCGTATGAGTGGTGAACAGGAGGGCAATGATTGCCACGAATCGGAGCATGAGCGCGCGCTTCATATGGGAAGTGCCACGACGACTGCAAGGCCATGGCCTGACGTGCTTGCCTGCCGCGATGTGCGAGGATTTGCCTCGGTGTACAGGTCCTGAAGGGCTCGGGTGGGGCGCCTCCACCGTTTCCAGCTATGGTCCGCCCCAAGATGAAGACCGGACCCTCGGAGCCGCTGCACCTGCCGGAGTACCTTCCCGCGTTGGACGGACTGCGCGGCGTGGCGGTGCTGATGGTGATTGCCTATCACTCACTGACAGGGCTGCGCAGCGCGTCACTGGGCTCGCTCTTTCAGGTGGGCTGGGCGGGCGTGGACCTCTTCTTCGTCCTCTCTGGCTTCCTGATTACGCGCATCCTCGTGCAGACGCGTGAGCGTGGAGGCTACTTCCGTACCTTCTACGCGCGGCGGGCGCTGCGCATCTGGCCCCTGTACTTCCTGGTGCTGGCCTTCACCTTTGGCATCATGGGGCGGCTGCTGCCGGCCCTGGCCTTCGATACCCAGCGTTACTCCTGGACGACCTACGCGCTGTACCTCCAGAACCTCTGGATGACGGACTTCGGTCCCGCGCCCATCAACGTGACGTGGTCCCTGGCCATCGAGGAGCAGTTCTACCTGGTGTGGCCGCTGCTCGTGTTCTTCCTCCGGAACGGGCAGCTCCGCGTGCTCCTGTGGGCGTGCGTGCTGCTGTCCCCCGTGGCGCGCCTCGCGGCCTTGTGGGCGGGCGCGGCGCCCATCCAGGTCTACACCTTCACACTGTTCCGTCTGGATGGACTGGCGCTCGGTGGACTGTTGGCGCTGGGCGTGGTGGATGGCCGCGCCACGGCGGACGGCCTGTCACGGTGGGGCGCGCGGCTCGCGGTGCCCGCGTTGCTCGTGGCCTGCGGGTTGTCCCTCGTCTACTTCGGCCAGGGCGCCGCCATTCACATGGCAACGGCGCTCACGGGGCCGGGCGGCCCGCAGGTTCGTGTGCTGCTGGTGGCGGGTCTGTACACGCTTTGGGCGGTGGGCTTCGCCAGCCTGCTGGGGTGGGTGCTCTCCGGGCGCGCGCGGGTGCTCCAGTCCGTGTTGCAATGGCGGCCGCTGCGCTTCGTGGGGCAGGTGAGCTACGGGCTCTACCTGTTCCATGCGCTCGTCATCCCCGCTGGCGGCCATTACACGCGGCCGCTGTTCTACCGCTTCATTCCCTCGACCTTCGTCGCTACCGCGGTGGGCATCCTGTTCGAGTACGCGGTGCTGCTGGCGCTCACGCTCGTGTCGTGGCGCTTCTTCGAGAAGCCCTTGCTGCGTCTCAAGGACCGTTTCACACATCCGGAAGCCGCGGGGAAGGCCGTGGCTCCCACGGCCTGATGGCTGGCGTTGGCGTGGGGGAGTGCCGTGCCGCGTATCGACGCGCCAGCTACGAGCGTGGTGGTGCCCAGATGGCGCTGTGGGGCTCCGGCGCGTTGGGGGCTTCCTCCGCGGTGTAGAAGTAGGCCGCGACCGCGGCGCGCCCTCGTCCTTCGGGGCACTCCAGCGCGTTGGGGTGTCCGTGCCAGTGATCGTCGCCGTGAGCCATCACGACCAGGCGATCCAGGAGGGGGGCGATTCGCGTCTCGCACCGGGAGAGGTCCGCGCTCCACAACTCGAGGTCCCCTCCCCAGGCGGGTTCCCAGCCGGGGTTCAGGTAGTAGAGGACGGTGAGCCGGCGGGAGAGCGCGCGGAAGCGATCGCGGTTGAAGTCGGCGTGCAGCGCCAGATGCCCCCCACGCAACGTGAGGTGCAGCCCGGCGCCTCGGAAATGGGGATCCGGGATGAGCCCTTGCACCCCGGTGAGTGACTCCAGGAAGTCGATGAACGCCATGCCGGAGAACTCAGAAAGCAGGTGCCGGAGCGCTCCGGGGACGTCTTCAAACGCCTTGCGCTGAAGCTGTCCCAGTCGAGCCGCCTGTTCGGGGTGGTCGCGTCGCTTCCAACTTGCCTCGGTCGCGCCCGGGAAGACCCCGGCCAGTTCGGACGCCAGCGGCCCCCCCAGGAAGCCATCGATGACGGCGTGGGGATGAGGCCGCGCGGCGCCGTAGCTGGCGCGATGGGCCAGCGCGAGCGAGCGGAGCGCCGTGCGGCTGAAAAAGAAGCTCGGTCCTCGCAACGGGCCTTCTTCGTGGGTCGCGATGCTCACGTGCCCCCTATAGCAGAACGTGCGGCGCACGCTGCCGATGCCAGGGCACCATGGCGCAGGCGACCGAGTCTGGAGCCGCTGCCTCCAGGAGCATCATCGCTCCGAAGGCTGGAAGAGGGCTCAGGAGAGCGCCCGCAGTCCAGCCCGAAGGGCGTCGACATCGGTTTGCGCCAGCAATCGCTCCGTCTCCTCGTTCATCCGCTCCCAATGGGGCAGCGCGGATTGAAGGAGCTGGAGCCCAGCGTCCGTCAGCGTCAGCAATCGCCCGCGGCGGTCGGCCGGGTCGACGGTGGTCTTCACCAGCCCGCGCCTTTCGAGCGGCTTCAGGTTGGCTGTCAGCGTGGTCCGGTCCATCGCCAGGAGCTCCGCGACGGGGCCGATGGACGGCGGCTGGGGGCGATTGAGCGACATCAGCAGCGAGAACTGTCCATGCGTGAGGCCCACGGGGCGCAGGGCTTCATCGAAGCGCCGCGCCAGGGCGCGCGCGGCCTGCTGGACCACCAGGCACAGGCAGTGGTCACGGACGTGAAGCGTTGTGGCGAATGGGACGGCTCTGGACATTGACAAGGGTTATTATGTTGATATCAACTCTTTTGTCAAAGCAAGATTGCCCCCGCTGGAGAGTTGCCATGGCCTACATCGACGGATTCGTGATCGCAGTCCCCTCGGCGAACAAGGAAGCGTACCGGCAGGCCGCTCTTGCCGCCGCGCCGCTGTACAAGGAGTTTGGTGCGACGCGCTTCGTTGAGAACTGGGGGGACGACGTCCCCGAAGGCAAGGTCACCGACCTGCGGCGCGCGGTGAAGGCCGAGCCGGATGAGGTCATCGTCTTCTCCTGGATTGAGTACCCCAGCAAGGCGGTGCGCGACGAAGCGAACGCGAAGGCAATGCGTGACCCAAGGATGGAGGAGATGGGCGCGAACATTCCCTTCGATGGGAAGCGGATGATCTTCGGAGGCTTCGTTCCCAGCCTCCATGAGGGCGGAGCGGGCAGGCCCGGCTATGTCGATGGCTCCCTCGTGCCGGTGCCGGTTGGAAACAAGGAGGCCTACCATGCCATCGCGTCCCGTCTCGCGGCGGTGCTGCTGGAGCATGGTGCCACGCGCGTCGTCGACGCGTGGGGAGACGACGTCCCCGACGGGAAGGTCACTGACTTCAAGGGCGCGGTGAAGGCCACCGCGGATGAGCAGGTCGTCTTCGCTTGGATTGAGTGGCCGTCGAAGGAGGCGCGCAACGCCGGGTGGGGGAAGGCCATGGCCGATCCGCGCATGCACCCGGACAGCGTGCCCTACGACGAGGGCCGCCGGGCCCACGGCGGCTTCGTGCCGATTCTGGTTGAGACGGCGGCGACGGGCACGGGCGCATAGGTTGCCTCGTCATGCGCCTCCGCCTGGTTTCGTGAAGCGCGGAATGGGCGGAGGACACAATCGAGGAAACGCCGGTGGGCGCCAGCGGCCTCACCGGTCCCATTTCATGAACGCCGACGGGTACCAGACTCCGTAGAAGACCGGCGGCGCGATATTGGGCAGCACATGGTTGGGATCGAGGGACGAGACGTCGACGTCCTCGATGATGCGCTCGATGCTTGGCACGGGGCTTTCCTTGAAGACCTGCTGGCCAAGCACTCGCACAGCATCATCCAGGCTGAACGCCGTCACGCCGACGCCGTACCCCAGACCCTCGTGGTGCGCCAGTTGCCGGTCGGAAAACCCAATCCAGTATCGATGGAGCTTCATTCGCGCTCTCGGGGATGTCACCGGCGGAGTTGATTCGGACGAACGCCAGGGGGCCGGCCCGTAGGTTTCCAGGCCATCGCCCGATGACGTTCATCCGAATATACCCGCGTTGATGCGCGACCGCTGCTCAGAGGAAGCGGATGAGCCCGATACCGAGGGTGACCTCGACGACCGGCCGGGGGCTGAACCCAAGCCGGATGTCATCCCAGCCACCGCGCCCGACGAGCATGAGGTGCAGCATGTGAAGGCGCGTCTGGAGGCCGAGACTCGCGCGCAGGGGCACTTGGAGCTGTCCCGTCGACGGCGACATCACGGTGGTGCCCTGCACACCCACGAAGGTGCGGATCTCTTGCAGGCACATGCATTCTGGCGGGACGAGTTCGTGTGAGACGGTGAGGCCAACAGAGGGGCCCAGGCCCGCGTCTTCGGTCGTGCGCGTGGCGGTACGGACGTGGAGCCCCAGTTGGGCGGAGACGCCGACAGGGCGTTTCCGGTTCTGATGCGCGAACTGCGTCCAGTATGCCGCGTCGACACTGATGGCGGCGTTGTCGTAGCGCTGGCGGGTCTCGAGGGCGAGGCCGTCAATCTCCTCGGTGCAAGGGAAGGGGAGGACGAGGCCCATCCCCATTTGATGGGAGCCGACGAGCACGTCGGTCAGTATCTCGTCATCGGCCTTGGCTCCGAGCGAGAGCAGCGGGAGTTCCGCCGCGGCGCGGCTGGGGCTCAGGACGGCGAGCCAAAGCACGGTGCAGAGAATGACGCCCCATCGAGATTCAACCCACGAAGCACACGACTCTCGCTGCCAGAACATGGCCTTGCTCCCTCCTGTGTTGGATGAGAACAAGGTAGAGAACTGGTGGGAGCGCTTCATCACCGCAGCCTCATGATTGCGTCATGAGCGCTTCGACCGCAGGGACATGGCAGCCCCTTACCCGCCGACCCTGAAAGGGATAGCGTCGACACCCATGCGTACTTGGATGTGCTGGGTGTTCCTGGCTTGTTGGGCCCTTGGCGTTCCAGCCCTGGGTGCCACCGTGGAGGAAGTGCCGCGGCTCGCGGCCAACGCGTGGTCCGTGGACACCACCAGGACTCTCACGCCGCAGACGCTGGCGGAGGTGGACCAGCTCGGCAATGCCCTGGTCCGTGATGGCCAAGGCCAGCTCGCGGTGGTGGTGGTCGACACGACGGGGAGCCAGCCGCCGCGCGCCTTCGCGCTGGAGCTCTTCAATCGGTGGGGGCTGGGCACGGCCGGTCGCGACGACGGCGCGCTGCTCTTCATCGCGCTCGAGGACCGCGCGGCGGAGATCATCCTGGGTGATGGCGTGGATGGCCCGAATGAGCAGGCTCGCAGTGACGCCATCATGGCGAACGACGTGGTTCCCGCCTTCAAACGGGGCAGTCCGGACGACGCGGTGCTGGAAGGCGCACGCGGGCTGCATCAGCTCATCGTGACCTCGGAGCTCAATCAGCCTCGCAACGCCCAGGAGGCCGCATCGGCATGGGATCCCAGGCTCGCGGAGTCCGCATGGTCGGAGGACTCCGCCGTCACCATCGTGTCTGAAGGACCGAGGGAGCCGGAAGGTGCCCTGAACGTTCCCGCACTGGCGGGAGGGGCGGGGCTCGTGGGGACCGTGGGGTTGGCGGGCCGGGCGCTGCTTCGACGCAGACCGCGCCGGTGCCAGAAGTGCCGCAACCCGAGGACGCGGCTCGATGAGGATGCCGACGATGTGCACCTGATGCCGGGGCAGGTTCGTGAGGAGCAGTTGGGCTCGGTGGATTACGACGTGTGGTGGTGCGAGCCATGCCAGGACGCGGTGGTGGAGCGCTTTGGAACGCTCTTCACGCGTCATGTCCGGTGCAAGAAGTGCCGTTATGTGACAGCGAACAAGACGAGCCGGACGATTCGCAGCGCGACGTACTCCTCGGGCGGAGAAATCGAGGTCACGGTGCGTTGCACGCACTGTCACCACACCGCGACTTCCCGCCACTCGACGCCGAAGCTCACGCGGTCCACGTCGTCGAGCTCATCCAGCCGGAGCAGCTCTTCGAGCGGCGGGCGTTCGTCGGGCGGTGGCTCGAGTGGGCGCTGGTAGTTCGCCGCGTTCACCCGCGCCGCCGCTGACGCCAGGCGTCAGCGGCTTCGACGTGGCCGAGTTCCACGGCGCCCACGGCTACCTGATTGACCGGTTCTTCTGGGGCCCCGCCGTGAATCCTCGCCGCCTGGCCTTCTCCACCACCTCGGTCTCCCTGACCCGAGCCTCTTCCACCACTGCGCTCATCGTCCCTGCCTGGGGCGCCCTGCACACTCAACTGCTGGGTACGAACTGTCTCACTGACGTTGGCAGAGAGGGATTGCCCGTGCACTGTTTGTGCGGATACCTTGCCTCTCATGGGTGACTCCTCTCAGATTGTTGTGGACAGGGACGCATCTGCGGACGTCGCCCCTCCGTCGTGCGGCGCATCATCTCCTGCTGCCCCTCCTCGTCGCTGTGGGCCCGTTGGCGGGCTTCGCCCAGACGCCACCGACCATTCCTGCCGGCAAGGGAGGTGGCGATGCGGGAACGACGGTGCCCGTGGTTCCGCCACCGCAGCCACTGATCTGCCCTGCCGAACGTCGCGTCACGGTGTCACCTGACACGTTGAAGAAGCAGCTGCGCGCCGCGACGACGACCGCCGAGGTGAAGAAGTTGCTCGCGCCACTGCGCTTCGAGTTCGGGTGGGACCAGGCCGATTCGTGCAAGGCGGAGAGCGCCCCCGCGGCCGTGACGCTCGATGTCTTCCGAGCGCGCATCATGTCCTCGGAGACGGTGGATGTCGTTCTCCAGATGCGTTGGGGGGGCTGACCGGCGTTTCATCAGCCGTGGTCAGTACCTCCGTCGAGATGAGCATCCTCGCGGAGGGGAAGGAGTTCCCTCGCCGACTCAGGCTCAGGGAGCGGGCTCGGAACTGTGGGAAGGAGGTCACGCTCCCGTCCGGTGCGGTGCAGTACGTTGACGAGTGTTCCGAGGCCTCGAACGAAGTGGTCTATTGCTACAAGCGCACGGGGCCACAATCCCCCGGAGTCTACGTGGAGTGTGGGTGACGGCGCCCTCTGCGCCGCCCGCCACGAATAGCATAGACAGGGCGAACACCTTCTGCTGCTCAGCCTCCTCCTGGTAGCTGCCTAATCTCCTCACGTGTCGGGACGTCCCGCCAGGCGCCGATAGGGTGCTCGCTCACCCAGTGCGTCAAGAAAGCGGAGCGGCCTGACTTGGAAACGCAGCCCATTGCGTGCCAGGTGGTGGCGGTTGGTTCGAGAGAGGCGCGAGCGGCGAATCGTTGAATGGATGGGGGAGACGGGGTTTCGAAGGCAGATGCCGACGCTGTCAGTGCACATCTCCCGCGCCTTTCGTTGAGTGAAGAACGCGCTCGGCCGTGCACGACTCACCGCTTTCGGACCGTCCCGTGGCGAGAGGCCGTCATCGTTGTCACTAGCGTCCTACCTTCATCGCCACCAACTGGGCGTGACGAAGGTGCGACGCAAGTCCGGAGGATGGGGTGAGCGATGACCAGGGGCACGATGGCCGCGCAAGTCACGGAGGGAGAGTCGCTCCAGTTCGCCCTGGATGACATCAAGGACTACGCCATCTTCATGGTTGACCTTGAGGGGCGCATCGCGAGTTGGAACGCGGGCGCGGAGCGAAGCAAGGGCTACAGCGCGCAGGAGATTGTCGGCAAGCCCTTCAGCATTCTCTTTGCGCCCGAGGACATCCAGAGCGGGCAACCCGCGCGTGAGATGCGCTTGGCGCTCGAACGAGGCGTCTACATGGGCGAGGGTGTACGCGTCCGGAAGGATGGCTCTCGCTTCGATGCGGAGGTGACGCTGCGACTTCTCTTGGACGATGCCGGCCAACCTCGTGGCTTCGTCAAGGTGACCCGGGACATCACAGAGCGCAAACGAGCCCAGGAGGCCGAGCGAAAGCGCATCGAATTCGAGAAGGAGCTCATTGGCATCGTGAGCCACGACCTGCGCAATCCCCTCAACGCGATCCTGCTCTCCGCCACCCAGCTCCTGCGTCGTCAGGAGATGGACGCCCTACAGGCCCGGGGCCTCGTCAGAATCGTCTCCTCGGCGGAGCGAGCGGCGCGGCTGATTGGTGACCTGCTCGACTTCACCCAGGCTCGCCTCGGGGATGGCTTGGCCATCCATCGAAGACCCACCGACCTTCAAGGGCTTGCCCTGCAGGTGGTGGAAGAGGTGCGCCTGAGCAATCCCGGAAGAGAAGTACAGATGGAACACAGCGGTGATGGCACGGGGAACTGGGACATGGACCGTATTGCGCAGTTGCTCGTCAATCTCCTCAGCAATGCGCTGAAGTATGGAGCGAGTGACCGCCCCGTGCGACTGATAACCCGAGGGGACGCTGATGGCAGCGTGGACATCGAGGTCCACAACTGGGGCGAGCCGATTCCTCCCGGTGAACTCCCGTACTTGTTCGAGCGACTGTCGCGAGGGCCCAGCGTGACGGGCAAGCCCCAGGGAGGTATTGGGCTGGGCCTTTTCATCGCCAATCAGGTCGTGCGTGCTCACGAAGGCACCATTCAGGTGTTCTCAAGCAGGGAGAATGGCACGACGTTCACCGTCCGACTGCCTCGCCAAGCTTCGTCGTGAGCGCGAGCGGCCTGCTCACACGAGCGACTGCGGTGCCCAGATTTATCAGCAGACGGGATGCTACAAAGCGGCTCTCAGATTCAGCTCGCCGGCAGCCCCTGGAGTTGCCCCCGTCAAATCGGACAGCTTGGGCTTGGACAGGAGGCTGAGCAGGTGCGTGACTGGAGCACTGCGCGTGAGCTGATGGGCCTCGTGTACCGGTCAGCTTCGTCGTGAGGGGCGCGACCTTGCTCGCCTCGTTCGTCGGGTTGGCGGAGGGGTTGGTGACGATGAGGCCCGAGTAGTTGGCCTAGGCCGGGTTGTTCGTGTTCTGCATGCGCACCACGTAGAGTCGCTCTGAGAGGCTGAAGCCTCCGGTGGCCGCCACCTGGGTGCCGATGGGGGTGTACTCGACGCACTTGTCCGCGGCCACGTTGGTGAGGAGCGCGCGCAGTCGGGGGTCCGTTGACGAAGGCCGCGCGCCGCAGGGGAATCTCCATGAGCTTCGTGGGGGCCGCTTTCAGCGGCGCGAACAGGACGATCTCCGGCAGGCCTCCGGAGAAGGGCTGCTCGTCACTGTTGGAGGGCGTATCGAAGAGGGTGAGGGGCTGGTTCTGGCGCCGCCAGCCGAAGCGCGGGTCGATGTTGAGCGTGCCCAGGCGCGCGAAGCTGACGACGAGCCCCTGGGGCAGGGTGAAGGCACAGCCGTCGGGGGTGGTGAGCACCAGCAGCTTGACGAACCTGTCCAACGAAATCGGGGCAAGCCCAGACCGGCACCGCGCTTGTTCTGTCACATGCACGATAGTGGTTTCTCTCCGCACCTGGATGCCTCGCGGCGCGTCGCTCATGCTCGTACCGTGATGGACTCCGTCCACCATGTGCTCCCTGGCTCGGGGGTGAACCGTGATGAGTCGACACGGAATGATGCGGTCAATCGCCATGGCGCTGGCGCTCGTCGCTTCCCTGTGCAGTCGAGGCGCCGAGGAACGCCCGGGCTTGCTTCGCCAATAGGACATGGCGCCGGTCAGCACCGTCATGCTCGCCGGGGGTGGGCGGCACACGTTGGCGCTGAGGGCGGACGGCACCGTGCGGGGAAGGGGGCTGACTTCTATGGTCAGCTCGGAGATGGGACGAATCTCAATCACTCCGCCTTGGCGCTATGCGTAACCACGCCTTCATCCGCGAACCACTCATCGTCGACCCCATGGCCACGGGCGGCCAAGGCGTCACCGACTGCCAGCACAGAGCCTGCCGAGCCGCTGTTGGGATCCGGAGCAAACTGGGCTGCCACGAGGAATCGCATCACTTGAATTCATAGGACAGGACTCCGTGCCCTGGTGATAGGTTTCGCAAGGGCTCGTTCACGGACAGTCATCCCGGGAGCGAACGGGCAATCACGGAGGCATTTCCGTCCCCGAGCCCATGTGAAAGACAATGCGAGGCGCCCTTCATGCCCTCTCCTCACCCGAAGACCTCAGACTCGGGAGTCATGGACTCAGGGCCCTCACGCAAGGACGGCCTGGACATGCTTCGGGCTTTGGCCATCGTTTCGGTGCTCTGTTTCCACTCCCCGGAGTCCGTGCGGCGGGCCCTGCCGGAGGTGCTCCGTGCCGGCTTCGACGTGGGCTGGGTGGGCGTGGACCTGTTCTTCGTCCTCTCCGGCTACCTCATTGGTCGGCAGGTGTTCGCGACGGAGGACGCAGCGCCTCTGGGACTTCAGCTCCGCACGTTCTGGATCAAGCGGTGGATGCGAACGCTTCCGCTCTACTTTCTCGTCCTCGCCTTCCATGGACTGAAGCCATGGTTGCTCGGGACACCCTTCGTGGGAGGAGGTTGGCACTACCTCGTCTTCCTCCAGAACTACGTCGGCGTGCGCGACTTCGTGCAGAGTTGGTCGCTCTGTGTCGAAGAACATTTCTACGTGGTCCTGCCGCTGCTCGCCTTCGGCCTGCGCGCCCGCTCCGCCCCCGCCTGGGTATGGCTGATGCCCTTGCTCCTGAGCTTGGGGGCCCGAGCCTGGGAGGTACACACCGCGGCGCCGGGCCAGTTGCCCGCGGAGCAGTGGGTGCGTTTGCAGTGGCGCACCCACCTCCACCTGGATGGACTCGCGGTGGGTGTCTTTCTCGCGAAGACCGCGCCGCGCTGGCAACGGTGGCCCCAGGCTTGGCGAGGGGCCTGCGGCGCGATGGGCGCCCTGTTGCTCGGGGTGACCTTGGCAGTGTGCGTGCCTCACCTGCCGGACTGGGGAGGCGTGTGGATCTTCGCAGGGCTCGCGGTGGGATTTGGCGGGCTGCTCGTGGCCACGGAAGCGGTTGCGCTGCCCGTACCGCTGAGAGGTCTCGTGTACCAGACCGCGGTCCTCTCCTATGGCACCTATCTCTGGTTCTGGGTCGTGGTGCGCGTGTTCGAGCGGCAAAGCCTGACCTTGGGTGTGTGGGGATTGGATCTGCTCGCGTTCATCACGGTGACGCATGGGCTCGCATGGGTGACGTACGTCGCAGTGGAGAGGCCTGCCCTGCGGCTGCGGGATAGGCTGCTTGCGTGGCAGTCCTCGCGGGCGGAGGCGCGTGACGGGGTGGTGGCACCCGGGCGCTAACGGCTCGGCAGTACAGACATCAGAGCAGGACCATGCGGGTCACCACTCACTTCGCCCTCTGGTTGGCGGGCAGGGTACCCGCACGATAGGCCTATGAAATGACGAGGGTGAGGAGGTGGGTGCGGTAGGTGTCGTTGGTGTAGCCCCCTGAAGAGTCGGACAGGCTCGTTCGGCTAGAAAGCGAGTCTGATGATGGAGAAGAAGACGACAGAGGACGCCCCGGAGGCGGATGGTGCCGAGCCAGGAGGACGGCGGCGCCGTTACTCGGCAGAGGAGAAGCTGCGGATGCTCTCCGAGGCAGAGTCGCCCGGCAGCAGTGTGTCGCTGGTGGCGCGCAAGTACGGCGTCAACCCCAGCCAGTTGTTCCGCTGGAGGCAGCTGAAGGAGGCCGGCAGCGTGTCGGGGCTGAAGGCCGGCGAGGCCGTGGTGCCCGAGTCCGAGATGCAGCAACTCAAGGCGCAGGTGCGCGAGTTGCAGCGGATGTTGGGCAAGAAGACGCAGGAGGTGGAAATCCTGCGGGACGCGATTGCCCTGGTGCGCGAAAAAAAACTACGCCGGCAAAGCTCTCCTGAGCTCCCGCTCAATCGCTGCGAGGTAGGCGTTCGGATTGGCCCGGAATCGACGGCCCAAGACTCGCGCGTGTTGCCGTCTTCGAAGGGAGGCACGCAGCTTCCTCCACGCGATGATGTCTTTGGGGGCCAGTTCCGCGCCGACAGTGGGGGCAAGTCGGGTCGCCACTGCGGCGACGACTCGCACCTGTCCGCGCACCACCAGGCCCTCGCTTCCGCGGCGCCGACCCGAGGCCCGGCGCTCGTGGTAGCGGCAACTGCCAAACAGGTGCTCCAGGTCATTGTCCGTGCGAGGCAGGCCGGGTACGTCGTAGCAATGGAAGAGGCCGGGCCAATAGCGACGCGTCTCCAGGAGGAAATGTGCGAGCGCCGCGCGGTGGGGGGAGCGGGTGCGTCGCACGGCATGCTCCAGTGCGCCGACAAGGCCGGCCATGCGCCTTTTGACGTGACAGCCTTTCTGGCCGGAGGCATTGGTAAGGATTTCGGCGACACACTCTACCCACCGGTAGGCCGCCTTCAGTGGTGGCCACATCCTCGCCGTCTGCATCAGGCCGCGCCTCAATAGCAGGCGCAGCCGTGTCAGCCCTCTGGCGCGCGCCCCCCTTTTTCTGCCCGGCGGAGACTCGCTTCAATCGCTCGCAGTCGCCGGTGCAACTCCAAACCGGAGGGCTTCAGGGGTGGGCGCCTGTCGTCCGTCAAGGCGCTGCGCACTGCGGCGCAGTAGCCGCGGACGGCTTGTGATTGGGCGTCCTGGCGCCCTTCGACGGCGCGCTCGATAACCCGCACTCCTCGCACATGACTCTTCAGCAGCTTCTTGGCGTGCCGGTCCGCTTCGTAGAGGGGGCGGGCCGCCTCACGCAGGTAGTGGAAGTGGCAGAGTTGGTGAGGCACCCCAGGCAGCGCCGAGGCCACCGCGTTGCGGATGGAGCGCTGGCCATCCGAGACGACTCCGGCAATGGGCACCGCCAGCGCCGCTTTCACCTCCAGGAGCAGCGGAGCCAACTCAGCCTCACCACTGCCCAGCAAGCTACGGGCTGCCAACACCTCGCCGGAGAGGCAGTCGCGCACCACCCACAACACCTCATGGCCTACCTCGGGCTGCAATCCGTCCATGGCCAGCACCACCCGGCCCTGTTGACGTGTCACCTGCTGCAGTCGCCGACTGTCTGTCATTCGCAGTGCCAGCAACTCATCGTGCCGGTCGAGTTGGTTGGTGACACTGCGCTCGGAAATGGAGACGCCCCGTGCGCGAAGGACTGCATGGATTTCCGGGACGCTGCGATGCTCGTGGTAGCGCAGTGCCCCAATCAAGGCGATGACGTCCAGGCCAAACTCATGGTCCGGCAGCGCCCACCGGCCCTCTTCTTCGGCACGCACAGGTCGCAAGTACAACGGGCACCCCTTCCGGTGGCACACTCGCACCTGTACCTTGAGGGCGACCACCGCCTCCAGCGTCACCACGTTCCGCCGTGCCCGGTAGTCCGCTGGGGCGGGCCCTCCGCACGCGGAGCACCGCCGTCGATGGTTCTCCAACCCCACCTGCCTGCTCGCCGGTGGGTGGGCAGTCGTGCGTCCCATGGTGCTACCTCCCTATGGAGGCAACACCGCGGAGGGCAGGAGGTATTTGCCGGCGTAGAAAAAAACTGCTGTCGCCCGCGGCCTTGTCGAAGCTGGAGGGCATGCTGTGAGTGCGGTGTCTCGGGTGCTGGGCGTCTCTCGCTCCAACCTGATGCGCACTCCGGGACCTCGGCGGCCCCGGGCGACTGACACCGCTGCCGACCACCAGGCGCTGGAGGAACTCAAGGCCGTTGTCGGCCAACGCGCCACCTACGGGTACCGCCGAGCCGGCACCGTCCTCAACCGGCAGCGCCGCCAGGAGGGCAGGCCCGCCCTCAACCACAAGCGCGTCTACCGTCTCATGCGCCAAGGCCGCCTGCTGCTGCAACGGCATACCGGCAAGCCGACGCGTACTCATGAGGGCCAGGTCGTCACCCTCAAGTCCAACCTGCGGTGGTGCAGCGACGGCTTCGAGGTGCGTTGCTGGAATGGCGAAGTCGTTCACGTCGCCTTCAGCCTCGACTGCTGCGACAGGGAGGCCATCGCCTTTCAGGCCGCCGCCCAGCCTCCCACCTCGCTCACCATCCAGGACCTCATGGCCGAGACGCTCGAAGCCCGCTTCGGCCCGGGCATCTCAAAGGCGCCCCACCCGGTGGAGTGGCTGTCTGACAACGGCCCCGTCTACACCGCCAAGGACACCCGTGACTTCGGCCTCAGCCTCGGCCTGCGGGTGTGCACCACGCCCGCCTACTCCCCCCAGAGCAACGGCATGGCCGAGTCCTTCGTGAAGACCTTCAAGCGCGACTACGTCTACGTCAACGAACTGCCCTCGGCCTCACACGTCCTCGCCCAACTGCCCCTCTGGTTCGACGACTACAACCGCTGCCAGCCGCACCGCGGGCTGAAGATGAAGTCACCCCACGAGTTCCGTACTGCTAACTCTCATCCCTGAGCTGTCCGATTTGACGGGGGCAACTCCAGGGCGCATGCTGAAAAGGCGGAAACGCGAGCGCCAGAAGGCGAGGGAAAACCGATGGCGACATCACTCTACGACCTCAGCGTGCCCACCTTCCTGCAGACCGTGAGGGCCGTCGCAGGCTTTCTCGACCGTGCGGCCAAGCACTGCGCTGAGACGGGTGTTGATCCCGACGACTTCGTGAACGCGCGCCTTTTCGACGACATGGCGCCCTTCCACTTTCAGGTCGAAGCCACATGGCACCATTCCGTGTGGGGGGTGGAAGCCCTTAAGACCGGTGTGTTCGCCCCGCCGGCCTTAGTCGGACCGGTCCCTTTCGCCGCCCTGCAGGCGATGATCGGCAAAGCGGAAGTGGCGCTGGAAGCGTTCACGCCCGACGAGGTCGACCAATGCGCGGGCAAGGACCTGGACCTTCAGATCGGGCCGCGGAGGCTCGCCTTCACGTCGGAGACGTTCATTCTCTCGTTTTCCCTGCCGAACTTCCATTTCCACGCCGTCACTGCCTACGACATCCTCCGCTCGCGCGGTGTACCGCTCGGCAAGCGTGATTACGAAGGCCGGCTGCGCACTAGATCAGCCTAACAGCGCCTAACGAAAGTGTGGACCGGACTGGCCAGTAGCAAGGGCCGTCTCCAGCTTGAGGAGCATGGTCCGCGAACTCGTTCCCGACGCCTTCTGGCAGCGCGTGGCGCCGCTGCTGCCTTCGCCTCGGCCCAAGAAGAAGCTGGGCCGGCCTCGTGCGGACGACCGGGCGGCGCTGGAGGCCATCGTCTTCGTGCTTCGAAGCGGCATCCCGTGGGAGATGCTGCCTCGCAAGCAGTTCGGCCTGTCGGGGATGACTGCCTGGCGCAGACTGGAGGAATGGACCCGCGCAGGCGTGTGGGAAAAGCTCCAGGAGCGGCTGCTGGATGAGTTGGGCCTGCGCGGCAAAGTGGACCTCTCCCGCGCCTCCATCGACTCCTCGTCCGTGCGGGCGTCAAAAAGGGGGCCCTCACGGGCCCAAGCCCGACGGATAGAGCGAAGGCGGGCAGCAAGCATCATCTTCTCGTAGAGGCCCACGACCTGCCGCTGACCGAGTCCGTGACGAGCGCAGGGACGACGTCGACTTCGGCTTCCTCGTCCTCGGCTGCTGCGTCATGCTCCTTCGCCGCCTCTGTCCTGGCATTTGTTAGGAGCTGTTACCTCCGAAGTGCTCGCCAGGGACGCGGGCCCTGTCACTTGACAACCCAAGGTGCCCCCGTTACCACAAGGCAAACCGCTGACGTTCGAGGTTGATGCGCAGGAGGCCTAGATTACCCTGAGGCCCCGCCCACACACTGGGCGGACACCGGCTGTTGAGACAGCCGAAGGGGGGGGCGTGTGCCCCTCTCCCGCATCAAATTGGTAGGATTCCTCCGTGAACGTCTCACGCAAGGAGCTGCGCGTCCTGAACGTGCTGGCTCAGGGCGGGCGTATTCTGAAGCACAAGGATGAGAACGGGCAGTTGACCCATGTGGCGTGTGTCACGCCAGAGGGCTGGCAGTTGTCGCTCTGCACGCTGGAGGTCTTCCAGCAGTTGAAGCGGCGAAAGCTCATCTCCTCGGTGAAGGGCGGCCCGTACCTCATCACCAGGCTGGGGCTTCAAGCGCTCTGCGGAAGTTCAAAGACACGCTAGAGGCGATCTCAGAATTGCCTCAAGAGGATGAGGATGCACCCGAGTCACCGTTCAGGGGGGGGGTGAGGTCCTCGTCGCTGTGTGCAGCCCGTGGAGGATGCGCACGAAACCCCTGCGACGCTGGAAGCGAAGATTGAAAGACTGGTTCGCGAACATCTGGTGGCGCAGCAGCTCTTGGTGAAGGCGGCGGTGAGTGCGCATTCTCAGCGCTGACTGCCTCGCCAGATGTGGCGACGCAGCGGCGAAGGAGGGGAGTCCGACGGCCATCGAGCGCGGTCGCCGACCTCGCGAAGCGGTTGCTCGAAGCGGTACAGGCGTGCCCAGGCGAGACGATGACGCGGTGAACGTCAAGGTAGTTGTCGCGTGAGAGGGGGCAGCCCATGCGCTTCATCTCCTGCACTGCCGGGGTGAGGTTCGGAGAGGGGCCGAGGCGGACGGGGCCAGCTGGCGTCCCGTCGCGCGTGTCACGACTCCAGCGCTCGGGATGCCGGACTCGGGCACGTTGAGACACTTGGTGGCGCTGGGCGAGGTGCGCCATCTCGCGGCCGAAGTGCCTGTCGTCGGGCGTGGCGAAGCGGATGGCGGAGTGGCGGCTTCTCAGGTCTGCAGGCTGGCGAAGCCGTCGTCCCTGCGTCTGAAGTGCAGGCCCTCAAGGCCCAGGTGAGAGAGCTCCAGCGGCTTTTGGGCAAGGAGACGCAGGAGGCGGAAATCCTCCGGAACGCGGTGGAGTTTGCCCGCGAAAAAACTATGCCGGCAAAGCTCTCCTGAGCTCCCGCTCAATCGCGGTGAGGGAGGCGTTCGGATTGGCCCGGAATCGACGGCCCAAGAGTCGAGCGTGTTGCCGTCTTCGAAGGGAGGCACGCAGATACCTCCACGCGACGACGTCTTTGGGGGCCAGTTCAACGCCGGTAACCGTCCGGTCAGTGACGTGGCGCGAGCGGTTGCAGATGGACGAGGACCGTGGTCGGCGAGCGCCGCAAGGAGCGAGCTGTTCAGAGGCTGGGCTGGAGGGGGGAATCGGGCGGGTCGGCGGCGCGTCTCCGCTTCCACTCGTGAGGCAGCAGCTCACTGATGCGCGAGTTGGGGTGCGACTGCACACGCAGCATGACGTCCGCGAGGTACTCCTCGGGATTGACTTGGTTGGCCTCGCAGGTGGCCACCAGGGCGTAGAGGCCCGCGAGGTTTTCGCCCGCGGCCTCGTGGCCGACGAAGAGGAAATTCTTCCGGCCCAGGGCAGCCTTCCGCAGCGCCGATTCCGCGCGGTTGTTGTCGAGAGGAAGTCGCTCATTCTCGACGAAGCGAGTGAGGGCCTCCCACTGCTTCACCGCGTAGGAAATGGCCTGGCCCAGCGGACTCTTGGGCGGGTGGTGCGGGGCCTGCGCCTCCAGCCAGGTACGCAGTTGCGCGAGGACGGGGGCGCTGTGCAGTTGGCGCAGCTCCCGGTGGACGGCGGTGCGCACCACGTCCGCCTCACGTGCCTGCGCCTCCACGCGGTAGAGCTCGAGGATGAAGGCCAGTGCCTCTCGCGCCTCGGGGGCGGTTGCCAGCGCATCGAAGAATCGGCGGCGGCAATGGGCCCAGCAGCCGACACGTACCCGGCCCTTTGGCAGCGTCACCGCGTTGTAGCCGGTGTACGCGTCCACCACGAGCGCGCCTGTGGTACCGCCCAGGACTTCCTTGGGCGTTTTGCTAGCCCGGCCCATGCTGAAGCGGTAGCCGATGAGCCACTGGCCTTCGTCGTTCTGGGTGAGGAAGGTCCAGAGGTAGCCCAGGCGCGTCTTCTTCACGTCCAGCACCCGCAGCGGCGTCTCGTCCGCCCACACCACGTCCGCGGACGCAATGCATTGCAGCAGGTGACGGGAGAGAGGCAGAAGCACCGAGGCGGCCTGATGGAAGAGGTCCGTCAGCGTGCTGCGACTCATGGGGATGCCACCGCGTTCGACTCGTTGAGCGAGCCGGTGCAAGGGCATGGCATCGGCGCACTTCGACGTCACCACGTGGGCAATGAAGCCGGGGCCGTACTCGCCCCTGTCCACCACCCTCGCCGGAGGCGGAGCCGTGACGACGCCCCGGCCGCACGCGCACGCCAGCACTTCCTGCACGTGCACCTGCCTCTCGAAGCGCGCCGGCACGTACTCGTACACCACCGAGGTGCGTCCCTGGCCCAGCGGCTTCAATTCATCGCCGCCGCACGCCGGGCACTGGCGCTCCTCGGAGGGTACCGCGTGGCGAATCTCCCGCGCGGGCGCCTCCTCGGCTTTCCGAGTGGCCCTCTCCCGGCGCTTCTGCTTCGCGGCCTCGGCCCGAGCCGCCGTCGAATCCGCGTCCCCTCGCAGCTCGGCGGCCACCGTCGGCAGTTTCTCCGCCCGCCTGCTGAAGACGTGACGCTGCAGGGCTGCCAGCTGCCCCTTGAGCGCGTCCACCTCCCCGCCAATGCGGCTCACCTCGGCCTTGAGTTCCTCCGCCTCCTCGCGCCAGGGGCAGAAGTGGTCTTGAGGAAGCTCTCGCGGCACCCGGCCTCAACACGCCGCCGCTGAGCCGCGTCCCGGGCTGGAGCCGTCACGTGCCAGTCCGCCCGGGAGGCGTCCAGGCGGGCTGGCGCCTCACCTGGGCCACGTCGATGCCGTCCAGCAGCATCGCCAACTGCGTGGCGTCCAGGTGCACCACCTGCGCGCCCGCATCCACCGGCGGCAGCCGGAAGCGCCCCGTCTCCAGCCGTTTGTACAGCAGCACGAAGCCGCCCCGGCTCCACGTCAGTACCTTGATGCGGTCTCCTCTCCGCGACACGAAGGCGAAGAGGTGCCCCGAGTAGACGTCCTCGCCCCAGGCTGTGCGCACCAGCGCCATGAGGCCATCGATGGACTTGCGCATGTCCACCGGCTCCGTGGCCAACACTACGCGCACCGACGCAGGCAGCGCGAACACCGCCTCACCGCCCCAGCGCCGCGACGAGGTGGGCCACGTAGTCCACGTCGGTGCCCAAGGAGAATCGCAGGCGCGCTCCGCTGGCCACCACCACCTCCAACATCGACTCCGTTGCCGGGGGCGTCGTCGCGACTTCCACAGGCAGCAAGCGCATCGCCTCGCCCTTCTCGGCCTGCTGACGCCGACGCCGGTACACCCACGACTGAAGCGTGCTCAGCCGCACTCCTCGCTGCGCGGAGAACTCCTTCTGTGGTGTAGCCCCCTGAAGAGTCGGACAGGCTCGTTCGGCTAGAAAGCGAGTCTGATGATGGAGAAGAAGACGACAGAGGACGCCCCGGAGGCGGATGGTGCCGAGCCAGGAGGACGGCGGCGCCGTTACTCGGCAGAGGAGAAGCTGCGGATGCTCTCCGAGGCAGAGTCGCCCGGCAGCAGTGTGTCGCTGGTGGCGCGCAAGTACGGCGTCAACCCCAGCCAGTTGTTCCGCTGGAGGCAGCTGAAGGAGGCCGGCAGCGTGTCGGGGCTGAAGGCCGGCGAGGCCGTGGTGCCCGAGTCCGAGATGCAGCAACTCAAGGCGCAGGTGCGCGAGTTGCAGCGGATGTTGGGCAAGAAGACGCAGGAGGTGGAAATCCTGCGGGACGCGATTGCCCTGGCGCGCGAAAAAAAACTACGCCGGCAAATACCTCCTGCCCTCCGCGGTGTTGCCTCCATAGGGAGGTAGCACCATGGGACGCACGACTGCCCACCCACCGGCGAGCAGGCAGGTGGGGTTGGAGAACCATCGACGGCGGTGCTCCGCGTGCGGAGGGCCCGCCCCAGCGGACTACCGGGCACGGCGGAACGTGGTGACGCTGGAGGCGGTGGTCGCCCTCAAGGTACAGGTGCGAGTGTGCCACCGGAAGGGGTGCCCGTTGTACTTGCGACCTGTGCGTGCCGAAGAAGAGGGCCGGTGGGCGCTGCCGGACCATGAGTTTGGCCTGGACGTCATCGCCTTGATTGGGGCACTGCGCTACCACGAGCATCGCAGCGTCCCGGAAATCCATGCAGTCCTTCGCGCACGGGGCGTCTCCATTTCCGAGCGCAGTGTCACCAACCAACTCGACCGGCACGATGAGTTGCTGGCACTGCGAATGACAGACAGTCGGCGACTGCAGCAGGTGACACGTCAACAGGGCCGGGTGGTGCTGGCCATGGACGGATTGCAGCCCGAGGTAGGCCATGAGGTGTTGTGGGTGGTGCGCGACTGCCTCTCCGGCGAGGTGTTGGCAGCCCGTAGCTTGCTGGGCAGTGGTGAGGCTGAGTTGGCTCCGCTGCTCCTGGAGGTGAAAGCGGCGCTGGCGGTGCCCATTGCCGGAGTCGTCTCGGATGGCCAGCGCTCCATCCGCAACGCGGTGGCCTCGGCGCTGCCTGGGGTGCCTCACCAACTCTGCCACTTCCACTACCTGCGTGAGGCGGCCCGCCCCCTCTACGAAGCGGACCGGCACGCCAAGAAGCTGCTGAAGAGTCATGTGCGAGGAGTGCGGGTTATCGAGCGCGCCGTCGAAGGGCGCCAGGACGCCCAATCACAAGCCGTCCGCGGCTACTGCGCCGCAGTGCGCAGCGCCTTGACGGACGACAGGCGCCCACCCCTGAAGCCCTCCGGTTTGGAGTTGCACCGGCGACTGCGAGCGATTGAAGCGAGTCTCCGCCGGGCAGAAAAAGGGGGGCGCGCGCCAGAGGGCTGACACGGCTGCGCCTGCTATTGAGGCGCGGCCTGATGCAGACGGCGAGGATGTGGCCACCACTGAAGGCGGCCTACCGGTGGGTAGAGTGTGTCGCCGAAATCCTTACCAATGCCTCCGGCCAGAAAGGCTGTCACGTCAAAAGGCGCATGGCCGGCCTTGTCGGCGCACTGGAGCATGCCGTGCGACGCACCCGCTCCCCCCACCGCGCGGCGCTCGCACATTTCCTCCTGGAGACGCGTCGCTATTGGCCCGGCCTCTTCCATTGCTACGACGTACCCGGCCTGCCTCGCACGGACAATGACCTGGAGCACCTGTTTGGCAGTTGCCGCTACCACGAGCGCCGGGCCTCGGGTCGGCGCCGCGGAAGCGAGGGCCTGGTGGTGCGCGGACAGGTGCGAGTCGTCGCCGCAGTGGCGACCCGACTTGCCCCCACTGTCGGCGCGGAACTGGCCCCCAAAGACATCATCGCGTGGAGGAAGCTGCGTGCCTCCCTTCGAAGACGGCAACACGCGCGAGTCTTGGGCCGTCGATTCCGGGCCAATCCGAACGCCTACCTCGCAGCGATTGAGCGGGAGCTCAGGAGAGCTTTGCCGGCGTAGAAAAAAACTGCTGTCGCCCGCGACCTTGTCGAAGCTGGAGGGCATGCTGTGAGTGCGGTGTCTCGGGTGCTGGGCGTCTCTCGCTCCAACCTGATGCGCACTCCGGGACCTCGGCGGCCCCGGGCGACCGACACCGATGCCGACCACCAGGCGCTGGAGGAACTCAAGGCCGTTGTCGGCCAACGCGTCACCTACGGGTACCGCCGAGCCGGCGCCGTCCTCAACCGGCAGCGCCGCCAGGAGGGCAGGCCCGCCCTCAACCACAAGCGCGTCTACCGTCTCATGCGCCAAGGCCGCCTGCTGCTGCAACGGCATACCGGCAAGCCGACGCGTACTCATGAGGGCCAGGTCGTCACCCTCAAGTCCAACCTGCGGTGGTGCAGCGACGGCTTCGAGGTGCGTTGCTGGAATGGCGAAGTCGTTCACGTCGCCTTCAGCCTCGACTGCTGCGACAGGGAGGCCATCGCCTTCCAGGCCGCCGCCCAGCCTCCCACCTCGCTCACCATCCAGGACCTCATGGCCGAGACGCTCGAAGCCCGCTTCGGCCCGGGCATCTCAAAGGCGCCCCACCCGGTGGAGTGGCTGTCTGACAACGGCCCCGTCTACACCGCCAAGGACACCCGTGACTTCGGCCTCAGCCTCGGCCTGCGGGTGTGCACCACGCCCGCCTACTCCCCCCAGAGCAACGGCATGGCCGAGTCCTTCGTGAAGACCTTCAAGCGCGACTACGTGTATGTCGATGAGGTGCCCTCGGCCTCACACGTTCTCGCCCAATTGCCCCTCTGGTTCGACGACTACAACCGCTGCCACCCGCACCGCGGGCTGAAGATGAAGTCACCCCACGAGTTCCGTACTGCTAACTCTCATCCCTGAGCTGTCCGATTTGACGGGGGCAACTCCATTCTGCGTCAGCCCGCTCGCCTCAAATGCTTCGGCGACCCGGAACCACTCGTGCTTCTCCACCGGCTTCGACATATGCGCCAGGGTCCATGGCGGCGACTCCCCACTCAACGCCCCTCAGCACGTCGTTGGCCGGACGCTTACCAACGCCGACAGTAGGGGCCAGCCGGGTCGCCACTGCGGCGACGACTCGCACCTGACCGCGCACCACCAGGCCCTCATTCGCGAGACAGCCGGACGCGGGTGAGCGCCGGGCGCATGCGCATGAAGGGCAACTCCACGTAGGCATACAGCAGGAGTGACAGCGCCAGGGTCAGGGCCCAGCAGAGCGTCATCGCTCCCAACAACTGGGCGACGGAGGGCACCTCTTTCAGTCCGACGAGCGTGTAGACGCCAAAGATGATGATGGGGTGGAGCAGGTACGTTGAATAGGACAGCCGCGCGATGGGATGCCACGCCTTCGCCGCGAGCAATCGGCCCCACCACGCACCGACTCCGCGTGCGGCGAACCCGGCGAGCAGGAAGGCCGCGGCGCCGATGGCGAAGACGGTGTGGTAGGCGCTCAGGTAGGTGAGGCTGAACACGGCGGACCATTCGCTGCCGGGCACGAAGACGGGCGGCGCGATGACCCACACCCAGCTTGCGATGCCGACCGCGAGCAGGAGCGCCGCACTCCAGGGAGTGTCCACCACCCACCGCCGGTAGGGGCCACGCATCAGCTCCGTGACGGCCACTCCGATGAGCAGGGCGCCGAAGCGGGTGTATGGCTTCACGTAGAACACGTCGTTGTATGACTCGAAGGGCTGTGGGGCGATGCGTTCGTGGATGATGATGGGCAACTCCACCCCGTGGCTCCGGATGAGCCACGCGCGGATGGCGATGCCCACCCCCGCGAGCGCCACCATCACCGCGAGGTTGCGTCGCGCCGACGTGCCGCACAGCAGCAGCAGCAAAGGAAAGAGGAGATAGAACTGCTCTTCAATCGCCAGGGACCATGCCCACTTCATGCACTGCTGGGCCGTGGGGATGAAGTTGTTGACGTAGAGCAGGTTGGCCCAGGCGAAGCGCCAGTTCTCGCCTGACAGCAAGCAGAAGAGCAGGAGCACCACGACATAGGCGGGCATCAGCCGCAGCAGGCGGCGGGAGTAGAACTGGAGCAGGTTGATTTCACCCCGCGTCTCCAATTCGCGCACCAGCATCCCGCTGATGAGGAATCCGCTGATGACGAAGAACAGGTCGACGCCCAGGTCGCCGCGGATGAAGAAGGTGAACAGGGGATGGGTCGCGTGTTCGTTCACCACCGCCATCAGCGCGTCGCGCGGGATGAACATCCCGATGCACCAGATGCAGTGCAGGATGAACACCCAGATGATGGCGATGGCTCGCAGGCCATCCACCTGCTTGACGCGTGCCTCCCCTGGGTTCACCAGGGTCGCCAGGGCCTGTCTCAGACGGCCTGCCTCGATGCGCTCACCCATGTTGGTCTCGCTCACTGCACGTCTCGCAGAAGGTCGTCGACCTCTTGGTCGAATTCGTCTTCGGTCAGCCCCGCGATCTCCTGCACCAGCCGTTCGTCGTCGCGGGTGTCAGGCGGTGTGGCTCGGATGGGAGGACTTGCTGGGGGCGCCTCGGTGGCTTCGCCCCAGATGGACTTCAGCAAGTGCGTCGCCAGCTCCGAGATGGTCGGACTGTCGAAGACCACCACCGAGGGGAGTTCGTGCGACAGCTCGCGCTGGAGACCGTCCTTCAGGTGCAGCGCCGCCAGCGAGTCGAGCCCCAGCTCGAAGAGGGCCCGCTCGGGGTGAATCTCGTTGGCGGCGCGGTTGCCAGGGAGCAGTTGCGCCGCCAGCCGCAGGATGAGGGCCGTGAGCGCCTCGCGCCGCTCGCCCGCGGGAAGTCCGTCGAGCATGCCGCGCGCGAGCGCGCCGGGGGCCTCCTCCCCAGCTCCGCCCAGCGCGGCCAGCCAGCCGAACCTGGACGTGCGGAGCAGGGTGGCCAGCTTGGACCAGGTGAACCGGCCGATGACGACTTGAGGCGCTGTGGCGTCCAGCAGCCAGGGCAGGCATTCGATGCCGCGCTCGGGGGCGATGAGCGACACGCCCCGGCGCTCCATTCCCTGCCGCTCACCGGCCTGGGCCATCAAGCCGGTGCCCGCCCAAGGGCCCCAGTTGATGCTGGTGGCGGGCAGCCCCGTAGCGCGTCGTTCAATGGCCAGCGCGTCCAGCCATGTGTTCGCCGCCGCGTAGTTGCTCTGTCCCGCCGAGCCCAGCACTGCGCTGGCCGAGGAGAACATCCAGAAGAAATCGAGCGCGTGGGTGCGCGTTGCCTGGTCCAGCCACAAGGCACCTTGCACCTTCGCGGCGAAGGCCCGGGAGAAGGACTCCCACGTGTGCTGCCGAATGAGCCCGTCCGCCAGCTCGGCCGCCGCGTGGATGACGCCACGCAGGGGCGGACCCTGGAGCTTCTTCACCAACGCGAGCACCGGCTCTCGGTCGGTGATGTCCGCCTGGAGGACATGGACCTGGAGCCCCTGGGCTCGCATGGCGTCGATTCGTGCCTGCTTCGCGGTGTCGGGGGCCCGGCGGCCCACCAGGGTGACATGTCCGGCCTTGGACCGGGCCATCCACTCGGCGACCAGGAGGCCGATGTCTCCGAGTCCTCCGGTGATGAGGTAATGCCCGTCCTCGCGCAGCTCCACGGGGCCCGGGACCGCGGCGTCCCGAAGCGGCGCTGGCTGGAGGCGCAGGACCCAGCGCTCCCCCGCGCGCAGGCAGCGTTGATCCTCTCCTGCTTCCGTGTTCAGCGCGGAAAGGAGTGCGTCGACCTGCGCATCAAGCGGACCGTCGTCGAGGTCGAGCAGGCCGCCATACCGCTCCGGCATCTCCTGCGCCAGCGAACGGCCAAATCCCCAGAGCGATGCCTGGGTCGAGTCCGGCACGCTCGATGCGTGCGCCACTTGCTGGGCATTGCGGGTGACGAAGAGGATGCGAGCCTGTTGCTTCATTCCACCCAGCGCCTGGGCGAGTGACAGGGGGCCCGCGCAGGTCAACGCCATGGCGTCGGCGATGCGCCGCGCTGACTCGGGCCTGGTGGCGTCCAGGGCCCAGAGATAGACGGCGTGGGAGCACGCTTCGAGGGCGTGGGGCAGGACGCTTCCGGGAGCCGTGGGCGCGATGACGAACGTGGTGTCGTCGACGCGGTGTGACTGCTCGCCCGCGAGCACCTGCACCCAGGGGATTCCGCGGGACGAGAGCGTGGCGCAGAGCTTTTCACCCAGGCCACCCGCGTCCGAGAAGACGGCCACTCGGCTGATGTCCTGGAGCTTCCGTGCCTCGCCCGCTCGTGGCGTCTCCTCGCGAACCCACGTGGGCACGTAGGTCTCCAGCACGGAATCGGGCTGTTCGCCTGGGCCTGCCTCGGGGGCCTGCCGCAGTGACTTCACGCGGAAGCCCTCCACTTCCGCGATGCAGTCGCCCGCGGTGTTTCGCAGCAGGAGGTCACAGCTCCACACGCCCTGGGCCGGAGCCTCGGCGTTCCACTGGCCGAGCACCTCCGTGGGGCCTCGGGGCGTTCCCCGGAAACGGAGCCGTTTGACGCCGACGGGGACGAATGTTCCTCCCGACGAACCAGGAGGTTCGACCACCGCCAGGCCATGGAAGGCGGCGTCCAACAGGGCAGGCGGGATGTCCTGACGTGTGTCGCTCACCGGCTTGAGCCACGCCTGGAAGCGGTGCGCGTCATGGCGCAGACGTTCGACGAGCGCGAACGCGGGGCCATAGTCGAGCCCTCGCGATTTCAGCAGGGCGTAGAAGTCCTTCATTCCCTCCGGACCGACCTGGGGTGCGCCCACGTCCGCGACGAACAGCGCTGGCATGGCGCTTCCGTTCCCCGATTCGACGGCGAGCGGGCCGCACTGGCCCTTCGCATGAAGACGGCTTCGTCCCTCTTCATCCTGGCTCGTGATGGTGAAGGTGCCTCCCTTCACGTCCACCTGGACGGTCGTCTCCCCTGACCCCAGGGAGAGCATCTGGACGATGTCCACGTCACGGAGTTCAACGTCCGTTGAACCCGAGGCGAGCACGCACGCGGCGCGGGCCATCTCGAAGTAGCCAGCGCCCGGAAAGACGACCCGTCCCTGGACCTGGTGGTCGCGCAGCTCGGGATGGCTTCGGGTGGAGAGCACCGAGGTGAAGCGCACCTCTTGCGCATCGCGATGGGCACACGTCTGGACCAGCGGGTGGAGCCAGTCGCGCTGGGGACTGCGCGCCTCGTGGTTTCTCACGCCACCGGGCCACAGCGCCTCGTGTTGCCACGGATAGCGGGGCAGGGGGACACACCGGCCACGCTCGCCCGACAGGATGCTCCAGTTCACGGACGCGCCAGCCGTGTAGACGTGCGTGACGGCTCGCCGGAGCGCCTCGGCGGGTTCGCGGGCTTCCCCGATGGAGATGACGTGGACGGATTGCAGCGTTGCATCCGGTGAAGAAAGCTCCGCCCCCAGCTCCAGCAGCAGTCCGTGGCCTTCGCGGGTGAGCTTCGCGACATGGGACGGGAGCGCCTCGACGCTCCCTCCTGTCACCGTCAGCTCGCGGCCCCGGACCCAGCCTCCGCTCAGCGTGGAGTAGAGCGGAAGGCCTGTGTCGTGGAGCGGCAGGGCCGCACGCCAGGACGCTCGCGCCGCGGTGTCCATGCGGGCGGCGGATTCCAGCGCGGTGGACACCGCGTCGGGAGAGACCCGTCCCGCCACGAAGGCCGCCGCGAGCAGGGCTTCACCGTGCCCCAGCACCGCTTCCGGCACCACGCCCCAGGCGCGCCAGAGGTCCGCGAGCGCCACTGCGACCACGAAGCGTCCGGGAGCCTCGAGGTCGAGCCCCGAGGAGACGGCCGACGGCGCTGTCCCCGCGAGCCAGGTCTCAAGCTCCACGCCCAGCCCTGCCTGGAAACGGTGGCTCCACTGCCGGCACGACTCGGCGAAGCGCGGCTCCTGCTTGAGGAGCGTCGCGGCGAAGGCCCGCCAGTGACTGGGAAGCGCGGTGAAGGCCCAGGCGAGTCGTGGGGGCTCCGAGGGGGCGTTCCAGGGGCCGGGCCGCCGGGCCTGCTGCCGCAGCGCCGTCACCACTTCGTCGCGGGAACGGCCAATGACCGCCGCGCGGAAGCGGTGGTGCGTGCGCCGCGCTCCCGCCGTATGCGCGAAGTCTTCCAGCGACAGTCCAGGCGTCTGCTCCAGCCAGTCCGCATAGCGCGAGACCTGCTCGCGAAGTGCCGCCTCCGAGCGCGCGGAGACGGGCACCAGGTGGAGGGGCTCGCCGGCCGAGCATGGCTGCCGAGCCTCTTGCCCTGGCGGGCCTTCGAGGATGACGTGGGCGTTGGTGCCACTGAAGCCGAACGCGCTCACCCCCGCCCGCGCGGGTACGCCAGCGCCGAACCAGGGGCTGTGCTCGGTGAGGACGCGAAGCGGGGCGTTCGTCCAGTCGAACAAGGGATTGGGCTTCTTCAGGTGAAGGTGCGGAGGCACCTCCCGGTGCCGGACGACCAGCGCGGCCTTGATGAGCCCGGCGATTCCCGCCGCGGGTTCCAGATGGCCCATGTTGGTCTTGATGGAACCGATGGCGAGCGGCTCATTCGCCGCGCGACCCTGCCCATACACCGCGGAGAGCGCCGCCAGCTCGATGGGGTCTCCCAGCTTCGTCCCCGTCCCGTGCGCCTCGACGTAGGCGACGTCCCGGGGCTCCAACCCGGCGTCGCGCAGGGCGTCCCGGATGACCATCTGTTGTGCCCGACCATTGGGGGCAGTGAGGCCGTTGCTCCTCCCGTCATGGTTGATGGCGGAGCCCCGGATGACGGCGGCAATCGGGTCGCCGTCTCGCATGGCTTCCGACAACCGCTTGAGCACGACCATGCCGCAGCCCTCGCTGCGCACGAAGCCGTTGGCCGCGGCATCGAAGGTCTTGCACCGGCCGTCTGGGGCCTGGGACATCAGCACGGAGAAGTAGACGTTGTTCTGCGGCGCGAGGATGAGGCTGACGCCGCCCGCCACCGCCAGGTCGCATTCCCGCGAGCGCAGGCTCCTCACGGCCTGATGGACGCTGACCAGGGACGACGAACAGGCCGTGTCCAGCGTCATCGCCGGACCCATCCAGCCGAACACATACGAGATGCGGCCCGCGGCGATGCTGGCGGTCGTCCCGGTGCCCGCGTACGGGTCGATACGACGCGCATCACCAGAGTGCATGTTCTGGAGCATGAAGTCCTGCCCGGACAGGCCCAGGAAGACACCCGTGCGGCTGCCCTCCAGTTGCTCGAGCCGCTGCCCCGCGCTTTCGAGCGCCTCCCACGTCACCTCCAGCGTGAAGCGGTGCTGCGGGTCCATCTGCACCGCTTCACGCTCGGAGATGTCGAAGAAGCCGCGGTCGAAGTCCTCAACACGCTCCAGGAAGCCGCCGTGCCGGGTGTACATCTTCCCGGCGACCTGCGGCTTCGGGTCGTAGAACGCGTCGAAGTCCCAGCGCTCCCGCGGAATCTCCCCGATGACGTCGCGCCCGCCGCGCAGCAACTCCCACAGCCCGGACGGGTCTTGGACGTCACCTGGGAGCCTGCACGCCATGCCGATGATGGCGATGGGCTCCCGCTGCGAGCGGACCACCGCATCGAGCTGCTCCTGGAGTTGACGCAGTGCCGCCGTGGCCCGCGACAGGAGTGCGGAGCTGTCTCCGGTCTTCTGTTGCATGACTTCCTCCCGCGCGAGCCCGCGCGTCAGTGCTTGATGCGCTGTTCTGCCCGCTGGAGTTCCTGCTCGAGCTCCGACACGGCGTCCGTGGGGGCTGCTGCCGGCGCGACGTCACCCGCGGCCTGCTGGAGCGACTGGGCCAGGTCCCGGAGCGTGGGGTGGTCGAAGAACGTCGTCGCGGGCACCTTGCGCCCCAGCAGCCGCTCCAGCGCTCCCGAGAAGGCCAGCGCATCCACGGAGCTCAGCCCCAGGTGCGTGAAGGGCGTCTGCGCCGTCACGTGCGCGTCGGGGAGCCGGAGTTGGCGGGCCAGCCAGGCCCGGCCCCAGGACTCGATGGCGCGCCAGTGGAGCCCGTCCAGCTCCGGCGCCACCGCGGGCGCCGTGTCGACATCGCCGCCACGCGCGTTCTCCCAGGTGGCCAGCACGGACAGGTCGCCCAGCAGCCACGCCTCCTTGCTCTGGAGCCGTTGCAGCTTGCCGCTGGTGGTGCGAGGCAGGCTCCGCTTGGCGACCAGGACGAAACGCGACAGCGTGAGCCCGTGCGACTCGCTGATGGCGCGCGCCACGGGAGCCGCGAGCTCTGTCACGTCCTCCGCGCCCGCGTCATCTGGCGCCTCCGCGAGCAGGACGATGCTGTTCTCCGTCTCACGCTCCGCGGAGATGGCCACGGTGCTGTCGTCCCGCAGCCGCGGCATGGCCGTCACCGCCGTGGACTCGATGTCCTGGGGATAGTGGTTCTCGCCGCGGATGATGATGAGCTCCTTGGCCCGGCCGGTGATGAACAGCTCACCGTGGTCCAGGAAGCCCAGGTCGCCCGTGTCCAGGAACTTCGTGCCGTCGCCGCCCGCGAGCTCGTTGTGGAACGTGGCCCGCGTGGCCTCGGGGTTTTCGTAATAGCCGGGGGACACCGAGGGACCGGCCACCCAGACATGCCCCACCTTGCCGGGCGGGCTGGGCTGGCGCGTGCGCGGGTCGACAATCTCCAGGCGCATCTCGTGGGGCCTCTCGCCATGGCTCGTCTTGCCGCAGCTCACGAGTTGCCGGCAGTGGGGGGACGTCTCCTCGACGGGTGTGACGGCGCCTCGTTCCAGCTCATCCCGGTGCAACGCGAGCACGCGGGAGCGCTGGCCCGTCGTCACGCGCAACGTGGATTCCGCCAGACCGAAGCCGCAGTCGAACACGTCATACGAGAAGCCCACGCCCTTGTAGGCGTCCGCGAAGGCGCGGAGCGTCTCGTATCGGATGGGCTCCGAGCCGGACACCGCGCAGCGCAGCGCGCTCAGGTCCAGGTCCTTGCGGTGCTCCGGCGCCACGTGCGTGACACAGCGCTGGTAGCCGAAGTTGGGGCTGCCCGTGTGCGTCGCGCGGTGCTCGGACAGGGCGCGCAACCAGGTCAGCGGGTCCTTGATGAAGGTCTCCGGCGCGAGCAGTACCGCCCGAGCGCCGCTCGTCAGCACCGCGAAGAGCGTGAACACCATGCCGAAGTCATGGAACATCGGCAGCCAACTGACGACCAGGCCGTCCTCGGTCAGTCCCAGCGACTGCTGGATGTCCGTGGCGTTGAACAGCGCGTTGCGGTGGGTGATCATCACGCCCTTGGGTGCCGCCGTGCTTCCCGAGGTGTACTGGAGATAGGCGGTGTCACTGCTCCGCGCCGGTGGCGGTTCGCCCAGGGATGCATCCGGCGCGGTGGCCGGGAGCGCATCGCTGGCCACCCACTGCACGGTGGACCAGTCCGGCAGGCCGGACATGGGGCGCAGCAGGGGGAGCAGCTCGTTGCTCGTGAGCACCACCTGGGCCTTGGCATTGGCTCGCGTGGTGGCGACACGCCGCACGTCGCTCTTGCCACGCGGCGGGCAGAGCGGAACGGGGATGCCACCGGCTTGGAGCACACCGAAGAAGCCGGCGATGAACTCCAGTCCAGAGGGGTAGAGCAGCAGCGCGGTGTCTCCGGGCTTCAGGCCGGGACGCAGCGCCGCGGCGATGGCCGTGGCGCGCTGATGCAGCGCACCGTAGGTCAACGTCGCCACCTTCTCGCCGCGACCGCCGAGGAAGGAGAAGACTTCGCGGTCCGGTTGTGTCCGGGCCCGGTGTGACAGCAGCTCTTGCAAGGTCTCGAAGCTCATGGGCGTCTCCTCCTGGCGTCAGGACCGCAGGGCCGCCGACACGATGTTGTTCATCATCATCCGGAGCATCCCGCCGGCCGGGAGGCCCGCGTACCGCTGCTTGATGGACTCGGGCGCGGACAGCTTTCCCCACGCGAAGGCACTGAGCGCGTCCGTCACGCTGCTCCCGTCGAAGTGGTGCCGGGAGGGGTCGGTGAGCCCCAGCGCGGGCGACACAATCTGCGCGTGCTGAAGCCCCTGGACGATGAACCTCGTCGCGTCCTCGGAGCTCATCTCGCCGCGCTCCACGGCCTCGATGCTGGCCACGGACTCATCCCAGAGCTTCTTGTAGGCGGCATCGTCGGGGCAGAGCAGGCCCGGGTAGGGCACCTCGTCCATGCCATGGAAGACGCGCTCGTCCTGCGTCTCCTTGAACTGGAACTTGGCCTTGAGCAGCCGCAGGAAGTCCAGCGCCGCCTCGCCAACCACCCAGACGCGGAAGAAGGCATTCCAGAGCTCGAAGTCGCGGAACGCGATGAACGCGCTGTTGACCAGCTCGTCGTTGTGATTCAGCAGGCCCTGCTGCAGCCGGTTGAAGGTCTCGAAGCGGCAGACATCGAAGTCGTCGTCCTTGAGCGCTTCCAGGAGGCGCAGCGACAGCGAGTGCACCGACATCATCGTGCCGGCGAGCCCACGCGAGAAGAGCGGGTCGATGAAGCCGGCGGCATGGCCCAGCAGGCAGTAGCGATGCCCGATGGTCCGCTTCGACGAGTACTGGAGCCGGGGCACGGACACCCACTCGCGCACCGCGCGGGCGCCGACGAACTGCCGCTCGACGACGGGGTTCTCCTTGAGCCAGGCGTTGAATTCCTGCTCCGGCGTGATGCCCTCCGGCACGGGCCAGCGGCGCGGGTCCAGTTGGAGCCCCACGCTGCACAGCGGGTTGGTGGACCACTTGTGGTTGTTGAAGGGAATCACCCAGAGCCAGCCGCCGTCGAAGATGTGGTGCAGCGTGCACTGGAACCACGGCACGGGGGACGGCTTGCGCTCGGCGCCCACGAGGACGTCGTCGAACGGCTTCACGCCAATCATGTGCGTGAAGATGGACCGCGAATGTGTCTTGCAACGGGTGGGCGTGTCCCGCAGCGCCTGCTGCCGAGCCACGGGCGAGTTGGGACCCGCGGCATCCACGAGGTAGCGGCAGGTGATGCGCTCGTTGCGCTCGCTCACCAGCGTGACCTTGTCCAGGCCCAGGTCGATGTCCTTGACGCGGAGCTGCTGCTTCAGGTCGCAGCCGTAGCGCACGGCGATGTGCGCGACGTAGGCGTCGATGTCCTGCCGGTACCAGTGGGCCTCCGGGCCGTGAAGGATGGGGGAGATGACCAGTTGGTTCGAGTAGTCGAGGTCGAAGGGCCGCGACTTGTCATGGTGGATGAAGGCGAAGCCACGCTTGATGCCAATCGCGCTGGCGATGTGCTTGCGCGCTCCCATGAAGGTGGAGAGCTGCACGAACTCCGGGATGTCGAACTGCATCCCCAGCAACTCCAACATGCTGGAGGTGTGGCCCACCGTGGACTCGCCGACGGCGAACTTGGGATGCGCGGCCGCGTCAATCATGACGACCCGGGCACCCCGCTTCGCCAGGATGGCGGCGAGCAAGGACCCGGAGATGCCACTGCCGAGAATCGCGACGTCGTAATCAGTACCCATGCCGTTTTTCATGGACGTATTCCTGTCGTGTGAGGCCGGGCCTCCCTCATCAGGTGGGAGCCCGGCCGGTGAGGGATTCACGCGGCGCGGCGCTCGTGGACCTTGAACAGCAGGGGCCCGGGACGGAGCGTCAGGCTGAAGTCCCGCTTGGGCTCGGGGACGCCGACGTATTCGATTCGGAAGCGACGGGTGAGCAGCGCGAGGACGACCTGCGCCTCGATGACGCCGAAGAACCGGCCGATGCACATGCGTGGCCCACCGCCGAACGCCACGAAGGCATACGCGGCGGAGTCATCCAGGTAGCGCTGCGGCCGGAACTCCTCTGGCGCATCCCAATACTGGGGATGCCGGTTGATGAGGAAGGGGACGAGCACGATGCGGCTGCCCGCGGGGATGTGGTAGCCGTCCAGTTCGTCATCCAGCGCCACGTCGCGGGGAATCATCCAGCCGGGCGGATACAGGCGCATTCCTTCGTAGAAGACGGCCTCCGCGAAGTTCAGCTTGTCCAGGTCATCGCGGGTGGGGTGGTCCCCCGTCAGGCTCTGGTCCACCTCCGCCATGAGGCGCTCGTAGGCTTCGGGGTTCTGGGCCAGCAGGAACCACGTCCAGGCCATGGACGTCGCCGTCGTCTCGTGCCCGGCGTAGAACGCGGCCAGGACCTCGTCGCGGAGGAGCTCATCGGACATGCCCGTCTTGTTGTCCTCGTCCCGGGCATGGATGAGCAGGTCGAGCAGGTCATGGAACGGGCAGCCGCTGGTGCCGCGGCGCTGGCGAATCATCCCGTTGATGACGCCGTCCACCCGGGTCATGGCCTGGATGAAGCGCTGGGCCCGCGCGCTGCCCAGACCCAGCGGGAGCTCGACGCTCGCGGGGCTCGCGTAGTCCATGGTGAACATGATGTCCCGATGGAGCTCGTCGCCGTGCTCGCCAATGCCACCCAGGAGCGTGGTGGTGATGACGTCGAGCGCGACACTGCGCATGTCGGCGGACACGTCGATGACCGAGCCGTCACGCGCCGCCTTCTCCCAGCGCCTGGCGATGACCTCCACGGACTTCGCGATGGCGGGGGTGAATTGGAGCAGGCTCTCCCGGGAGTAGGCCGGGTCCATGAGCCGGCGCTGGCGCTTCCACAGTTCCGTGTTGCTGGTCGTCAGGCCATAGCCAGACACCAGCCGGCTGCGCTCCCACGTCTTGCCCTTGATGTAGTTGTTCCGGTTCTCGACGAAGACGTAGTGGAAGTGCTCCTTCTTCATCGACATGTGCCAGGTGTCGACACCGAAATCGAGCCGGACCAGGTCGCCGTAGCGGGTCCACAGGTCGCGGATGACCTTCTCCATGCCTCCGCGCGCCATCGAGTACATCATCCGCGGGAGCGTCTGATAACCGGGGCCCGGCGCCTGACGGCGGCGCAGCCCGCCGGTGGGGCTGTCGTTGTATTCACGGAGAATGGTGTGGAGATAGCTTTCGCTCTTGGACGCCATGATGACTTGTCACTTTCATTGAGGAGGGTCGAATCCGGGTCGCGGCGTGCGCCGCGCCTCAGGCGCTGGCGCGGCGGATGGCGATGCCAGACCAGATGAACCAGATGGGGGCCACGAGGATGCCGGCGATCACCGCGCCCAGCTCCTGGAGCACCATGATGCGTCCCGCGATGCCGACCACGACCAGCACGTAGCCCGTGGTGGCGACGAAGGTCAGCCCGGTCAGCGGCTTGGACAGAATGCCTGATTTGAGGCTCGCCAGCGCGACGGTCAACGTCCACAGCCCCAGCGCGCCGAAGCGCATATAGGTGCCAGGGTCCAGGCGTGACACGCTGTAGGTGAACTCGACCATCTGCCGCGTGGCCGCGTCACCCGTCGCCCACTGCTGGGCCAGGTGGGGCAGGGTGGCCAGCAGCCGCGAGCCGTCCACACCGGTAATGACATACGCGCTGGCGCCCAGGATGGCGCCCCAGTTGACCCAGCCCGCGTTCTCGTCGCGGCGCACGAAGGTGCTCAGCGCGACGACGAAGCCGACGCCCGTGAAGCCACTCAGGATGTAGGCGACCTGCCGGACGATGAACGGCGTGAGGTTGGAGGCCAGGCCCTGCCAGTATTCGGGGGTCGTCGTGGTGGCCGTCGCCTTGGACGCGCCGGGGTCCACTACCATGGAGCCAGCGATGACGATGTAGAGCAGGCCCGTCAGGACGCCGCAGATGCCGCCGAAACGATAGACGGTGGAAGTCTTGTACATGGGTTGTTCCGCCTTCAGGGGGATTCCGGGAAGCCGAAGAGCTGGTTGGCGGTGGGGGCTTCAATCAGGGTCTTCAGCCGCCGGAAGTCGACGGCGATCTCCCTGCGGAAGACGACGATGCCCACGCGGAGCAGCGCCGAGAACATCGCCGTCTTGAATCGCTCACCCAGCGTCGCGGAAGCTCCGGCCTCCGTCGCGCCCTTGGTGCCGATGCGCGCTTCGATATCAATCTGCGTGCCGCCGTCCGCCGGCTCCAACACGTACTTGCCCCAGAAGGTGAAGGGGCCGGCGGTGCCGTGGAACTCGCCCATGTGTGGCGGCTCCAGGCGAAGAATCTCCACCGACGCGTCGGAGCGGCGCCCCATGAGCTGACGGGAGACCTGGTAGCGCGTCCCCGCGCCCACCGGGCCGTCATTCACCTGACGGAACTCGATGACCTCCGGGCGCCACTTGCTCTCGTGCCGCTCCGGGTCCGCCAGCACGGTGAAGATGTCCTCCCGTCGCCGGCGGATGTGAACGGAGTGATGAATCATGTTGTGACTCATGGATGTCTTCCTCTCTCCACGCGGGACACGGGAGGCTCGGGCTGCTTGTTCCCCCGCCGCAGCCAGGGAGGCACGGGCAGGTAGCGGGGGCGGTCCATCAAGAGACGGGCGTAGTCGGTGTCTTGCTTCAGGGCCTGCTCTTCCAGGTCCGTCCGGCGGATGAGGAGCGCCGTGTAGACACAGCCAAAGACGGTGGACGTGAGCCAGGCGCCGTGGACGAGCGGCAGGGCGAACATCTCCACCATGACGGCGAAGACACTCGGGTGGCGGCAGTATCGGTAGACGCCTCGGTCGACCACGCCCAGCTCGGGCATCGTGAAGAAGCCCAGCGTCCACTGCACGCCCAGCGCTTGCATGGAGGCGTAGCGCAGGGCCTGGGCCAGCAACACCGCGGTGACCATGGCGATGCCGAGCGGCGCCTGGAAGGGACGGCCCCATGCCCAGACCTCCAGCAGCATGGCCGCGAACCACGCCATGTGGAGCACGAGCAGGGTGCGTGACAGCTCGCGCGGCGTGTGGTCTCTCGCCCCACGCTGACGCAGGGCGGCCGTGTTGCGATCGCTGAAGCGCTGCTCCAGGCCGCGCTGGAGGAAGACCAGGACGACCAGCAGCGTGAAGCCGCCCTGTGTCACCATTGAAGGAGCACCAACTCCTCGGAGAAGCCGGGGCCCATGGCGGTGAGCAGCCCCAACTCGCCCGCCTTGGCGCCGTTCGCGTCATGGTGCTGGTCCAGCATGTGGAGCACCGTCGCCGACGACAGGTTGCCCACGTCGTGGAGGACGCTCCAACTGGGGGCGAGCGCCGCGTCCGGGAGCCGGGTGGCCGCCTGGAGCTCCTGGAGGACTTTGGGGCCGCCGGGATGGATGAACCAGTGGGCGACGCGTGACGCGTCCACCGCGTGCTCTGCGAGCAGCGTGCCCAGGCCCTCCGCGAAGGTCCGCGACGCCATCTCCGGCACGTCGACGCCCAGCACGTTGCGGGGACCCGCGTCCTCCATGTTCATGCCCATGAGGCCCACGGTTCCAGGGACGAACACGGAGCGGGTGTCCACGACCCGAGGTCCCGGCTTCGTGGCCAGCGGGTGCTCGTCACCGACCATGAGGAGCGCCGCGGCGCCGTCACCGAACAGCGACGCGGCTACAACCTGCGAGAGGATGACGGGGTATACCGCTGAGTCGCGTTGGAGCTGCTCGATCAGGTGTTCGAGGTCCCGCTGGAGCGGGCCCGCCCAGATGCTCGAGCCCATCTCCACGCCCAGGAGGATGGCCGCCTCGCGCGGATGTCCACGCAGGTAGTCCGTCACCCGGGAGATGCCCGCGGCGCCGGCCTGACACCCGAGCCCGAGCAGGGGAGCGCGCTTGAGGTCCCGGCGGAACCCGAAGCGGTTCATCATCTCCGCGTCCACCGACGGAATGGACATCACCGAGGTGACGGACGTGAGCTGGGTGATGTCCGACGCCGCGACGCCGGACTTCTCGAAGAGGCGCGAGAGCGCGTTCGCGCAGAGCGCGTTCCGCTCCTCCACCATCCGCCGGTGCCCCTGTCCGATGTCCAAGGGCTCGTAGAAGGAGTCGAGCGGGATGGCGAAGTGCCGGCCCCGCACCTTCGCGTTCTTGAAGATGTCCGCGACGAGCCAGAGGCCCTCGAAGGGGCGCTCCAGCGACGCGATGTAGTGTTCGAGCGTCTGCGCGAGGAGCGTCTGCTCGTAATAGGTGCTCGGCAGCGAACTGGCCGTGGCGATGATGCGAGGCATGTAGGCTCCTACGCGGGCGGGCGCTGGGTCATGAGCGCGCGCAACCGGGCGACGAGTTCCTGGGCGTGCTGCTGGAGGAAGAAGTGGCCCCCTGGGAGCACATGGACGTGGGCTTCCGCGGCGGTCAGCTCCGACCAGCGGGAGAGGTTCTCCACGGGAACACGGGGGTCCGACACGCCCGCGAACACGTCGATGGGGCAGGGCAGCGGCGGGCGACGGGCGTGCACGTGGGTGCCCAGCACGCTGAAGTCCGCGCGCAGCACCGGCAGGAATCCGCTCATGAACTCGCGCTCGGCGAGCACCTGTTCGGGCGTTCCACCCATGCGGCGCAGCTCTTCGATGAGGCGCTCGTCGCTCAACCGGAAGAGAGGGCGCTCCACCACGGCATGGGGCGCGCCTCGCGCCCCGACGAAGAGGTGGCGCGGTGGCGGCTGGCCGTCCGCGATGAGCCGCGCGCTGACCTCATACGCGAGCACCGCGCCGAAGCTGTGGCCATAGAAGGCATACGGAACATCGAGCAGCGGCGAAAGCGCCTCCACGAGCGCGGACACCAGGGGCGCCATGCGCTGGAAGGCGGGCTCCTCGCGGCGCGTCTCCCGGCCGGGGAGCTGGATGGGAATGACTTCGATGTCCTCGTCGAAGAGCCCGGGCCAGGCGCGGTAGGCCGAAGCGCCTCCTCCCGCGAAGGGCAGGCAGAACAGCCGAGCGCGCGGCGGCGTTGGCCGAGGACGCTTCAGCGGAAACCAGCCGTCCTCCATCACCATGCCACCAGGAGACGGTGGCTCCGCCTGGACGGGCGCGGGCGTTGGACCCGGGTCGACCTGCGCGGGCGACGTGGCGACCGTCCCCGAGGGCTCCAGATCCGCGAGCACCCGCTCCGTCAGTTCGTTCACGCTCAGCCCGGGAAGCTGCACGGAGGCGGGCAGCGCGACCTTGAGCTGGGAGCGCAGCCAGTTGCGGACCATCAGCGTCAACATGGAGGTGAAGCCGAACTCCTGAAGCTTCTGGTCCCGGGGCAGCCGGCTCACGGAGACGCCGAGCGTGCGCGCCACCTCCTCGTGAACCTGCCGCGTCAGGTGTTCGCGCCGTGCCTCGGGCGTCAGGTCCTCCTGGGGAGGCGCAACGGGAGCCACGGGGACCGTGGCTTTCGGCGCCTGGCGTGGTTCGCTCGTGGGCCCGGTGCCTCCCGCGCGAAGCTGCGCGGAGAAGGACTCCATCAGCCGGGCGAACTCGTCACGCACGACGGACCGCACGTCGCCTTCGGGGCCTCGCGGCTCGGGCGGTGCCACGTCCTTGCGCCAGGTGCCGCCCGTGCCGGCCTGGAACCAGTGACGTTCCTGTTGCCAGGGATGGTTCGGGTAGTCCACGCAGCGGCTGTCCGGCCCCAGGACGGCGGCCCAGTCCAGCACCAACCCTGCCGTGTGCAGCTCCGCGAGGCATGCGAGCAGTGCCGTCCGTGAGGGCTGGTCCCGGCGGAGCGTGGCGACGCAGCGGGGCGCATTGGCAATCGACGCGAAGGTCGGCGTGAGCACCGGATGTCCGCTGACCTCCACGAACAGGGCCCGCGGCCCCTCCGCGATGGCGGCGACCGTCGGAGCGAAGCGCACCATCTGGCGGAGGTTGCGCGCCCAGTAGTCGGCGTCGAGCCGCGCTCCCTCCACCCGTGCTCCTTCGACCGTGGAGTAGAAGTCGAGCGTGCCTTCCTGGGGGCGCACGTCCGAGATCAGCTCTCGGAAGTCCGGGAGCAGCGCGTCCACCTGGGGGCAGTGGGAGGCGAAGTCCACGCCCACTCGCCGGCAGAAGGTGCCGTCCGCGGAGATGCGGGCCATCAGCGCGTCGAGCGTGCCGCTCTCTCCCGAGAGCAACACGGTGTCCGGTCCGTTGATGGCCGCTACGCCCACGCGGTCCTCGTAGCCCTGCAGCGCCTGCCTTGCCGCCTCCAGGCCCAACCCGGCCACCAGCATGCCGCCCTTGCCTCGGAGACGTGGCAGCAGCCGGGCTCGTGCGCTGACCACGCGCGCCGCGTCCCGAAGGCCCAGGCAACCGGCGACGTGCGCGGCGGCAATCTCGCCCATGCTGTGGCCCACCACGCCGCTCGGGACGATGCCCCAGGCGCGCAACTGCTCGGCGAGGGAGACCTGGAGCGCGAAGAGGATGGGCTGCACGCGCTCGGCCGCGGACAACCACGCCTCCGTGTCCGTGTCGGACGCCAGCCGCTCCAGGACGGACCACCCCAAGAGCTCCTGGAGACAGGCGTCCGCCTCCTTCAGCTTGCGCTGGAATGCGCCGCCTTCGCTCAGGAGGTCCCGCGCCATGCCCAGCCACTGGGAGCCCTGTCCGGAGAAGACGAGGATGCAGCGCGGGGCACGCTCCACCAGTTCGGGCCCCATGAAGATTCCCGGAGCGCGCTCGTTGGCCGCACCGGCCTCGAGCAGCGTGCGCATCTCCTCCGGCGTGCTGGCCAGGAGTCCCGCGCGCCACTTCAGGTGCTCCCGGTGCAGCGCGGAGGTGTGGCACAGGTCGCGCAACGCGGCGGGAGTGGCGGCCTGGAGGGAGGGCCTCAGTGCCTCCAGGCGCCGTTGGAGTCCTTCCTTCGAGCCCGCTGACACCAGCAACAGGTGTGGACCGTCTTCAACGGACTCGGGAACGGCCCTGACGGGGGCGGGCCCGAGCACGATGTGGACGTTGGTTCCCGAGACGCCAAACGAGTTCACCCCCGCGGCGGGCCTGCCTTCGGGCCACGGCGTGCAGGAGGTGGGAACGCGCAGGTTGAAGGCCTTCCAGTCGACATTTGGACTGGGCTTCTGGAAGTGCAGGTGCGGGGGAATCTCGCGGTGGTGGAGCGAGAGGATGGTTTTGAGCAGCCCGGCGATTCCCGCCGCCGCCTCGGTGTGGCCGAAGTTCGTCTTCACCGAGCCCACGTAGAGCGCTTCCGCGGAGGCACGCTCCGGCCGGAGAACCTCGCCCAGGGCCTGGAGCTCTATCGGGTCCCCAAGGGGCGTGCCCGTGCCATGGGCCTCCACGTAGCCAATCTCACGCGGAGCCGTTCCCGCGCTCTCCAACGTGCGAGCAATCAGCGCTGCCTGCGCTGCGCCATTGGGCGCCGTCAGGCCGTTGCTGCGGCCGTCCTGGTTGGTACCCGAGCCGCGAATCACCGCGAAGACGCGGTCGGACGGCTGCACGTCCGACAGGCGCTTGAGCACGACGATGCCGCAGCCCTCACTGCGAACGTAGCCATCCGCACTGGCGTCGAAGGTCCGGCACCGGCCCGACGGTGAGAGCGCGCCCGTCTGGGCCAGGCAGACGCTCGTCTCGGTGGAGGCGATGAGGTTGACGCCCCCCGCCAGCGCGAGGTTGCACTCGCCCTGCCGCAGACTCTGACACGCGAGGTGGACGGACATCAGCGACGAGGAGCACGCGGTGTCGACGATGAGTGAGGGACCGCGCAGTCCCAGTTGGTAGGAGATGCGGCCACTGGCCACGTTCACCGCTGCGCCCGTCAGCGAGTACGCGTCCAGCGACGCGTTCGCCTTCAACATCGCGACGGGGTAGTCGTTGTTGCCCGCGATGCCCACGAAGACACCGGTGGCGCTCTTCTGGAGCCGGCCTGGAGGAATGCCCGCGTGTTCGAGCGCCTCCCAGCTCACCTGGAGCAGCAGCCGCTGCTGCGGGTCCATGCTGGCGGCTTCTCGCGGCGGAATGCCGAAGAAGGCGGCGTCGAAGCGGTCCACGCCGTCCAGGAAGGCGCCGTGGCGGCAGTAGCTCTTGCCCGGAACCCCCGGGTTCGGGTCATAGACTTCGTCGAACGGCCAGCGTTCGGGTGGGAGTTCGCCCACCGCATCCTGTCCATCGCGCAGGAAGGCCCAGTAGTCATTGGCGTCCCGGATGCCGCCGGGAAAACGGCAGGCCATGCCGACGACGGCGATGGGCTCGCGTTGCTGGGCGAGCACCCGGTTGAGCCGGGCCTTCGTCGCCTCCAACGCCATGAGGGCTCGCTCCAGCGTGCTGGCTTCTCCGTTGCTGCTCACGTCACGCATGTCGTGGGTTCCCCGCGTCGAGCTCATTCCCTGCCCAGCTCCAGACCTTCACCAATCAAGGCTTCAATCTGTTCCGGGGTCATTTGCCGCACGCGCTCCAGGGCCTCCTGGGCGCGCGGTGTTCCATGGGTGTCCGCGCTGGCCACCGGCGGTGCCGCCAGTCCGGTCGTTTCGAGCAGGACGTCGACCAGGCTCTCCACGGTGGGATGGTTGAAGAGCACCGGGAGCGCGAGCGCCTGGCCCAGCGCACTGGCCAGCGCGTTGCGCAGCTCGACGACCATCAGTGAGTCCATGCCGAACTCGCGCATGGGCTTGGACTCCGGCAGCGGCTCCGCTTCGTCCCATGCCAGTACCCGGCGCACCTGACTGACGACCAGGTCCTGAAGCAGCTCGCGTCGGCGCGCTCCGGCGGCCTGTTTCAGCCGCAGGCGGAGCGCGTTGGTATCCACCGGCGCCTCCGCGGCCGTGTGCTCACCCACGAGCTCCCATAGGAGTCCGCGCGCCATCCGGGGCCCGAGGCTCCGCCCCACCTGCTCCCAGTTCGCCGAGAGGACCACGACGCGCGCGTCCGATGATGCGCCCAGCAGTGAGGCAAGCACGGCGCAGGCCCGCTCCACCGGAAGCTGTTCGAGGCCTTGCCGCGCCAGCCTTCGGCGGCTGTCATCCCCCAGCTCCGCGGCCATGCCGGCTTCCGCCCAGGGGCCCCAGTTGATGCTGAGCGCTGGGAGCCCGAGGTCCTTGCGGTGTTCGGCCAGTGCATCGAGCCCCGCGTTCGCGGCGGCGTAGTTGGACTGCCCCTGAGGGCCGAGCAGCGCGGCCGCGGACGAGAAGAGCACGAAGAAGTCCAGCGGCTGTTCTCGCGTCAGCGCATGCAGGTTCCAGGCGCCCACCCACTTGGGCGCGAACACCTTGTGGAAGCGTTCCCAGGACTGCTCCAGGAGGATGCCGTCATCGAGCACGCCGGCCGTATGGAGGATGCCGCCGAGCGCGGGGCCGTCACGAAGGCTGTCGAGGCCCTGCGACAACTCCTCCGCATTGGCGACGTCGCATCGCAGATAGCGGACCTGGACGTGCTCGTTTCGCAGCGAGTCCATCCAGTCCCGTGCCGAGCCGTCCGGTTCGCCGCGGCCCATGAGCACGAGGTGCCGCGCGCCCAGGGAGACCAGCGTCCGTGCGGCGCGCCGCCCCAGTGCGCCGAGGCCCCCCGTCACCAGGTAGCTCCGGTCCTCTCGCACGGTGGGGACCTGCGCGGGAGGCGGGGGCGTGGCGTGCCGCAGCCGCCCGGCGAAGAGCCTGCGTCCCCGGATGACGACCTCGGGCTCGTTCGCGCCGAGCGCCTTCACCAGCATGTCCCCAGCCGTCTCAGAGGCGGTGGGGTCCAGGTCGATTGACAGCGTCGAGGCCTCCTGCATCTCACTTCGCAGCACGCGCATGAGGCCCCAGAGCGGCGCCTGCGCGGCTTGTGACACGGGGCCTTCGCATCGCTGCGCGCCCAGGGTGGTGAGCACCAGCCGGGGGAGCGCGGGCACCGCGCCCGACAGCAGGCGCTGGATGAGCGCGAGCAGGGGCCGGTAGACGCGCTCCTGGGCGTGCGCCAACGGAGAGGTCAGCTCCAGGCCGCTCAGGAAGAGCAGGTCCGAGAAGCCCTGCTGGCACAGTCGTTCGATGAGCGAATCGAGCTCGGGCCCTTCGTCCGATGCGAGCGAGGCGACCTGGACGTGCCGTCCCTGCGCGCGGAGCGTGTCGGCCAGGGGCGCGGCGTGCTCGAGGCTGGGCGCAACAAGCAGCAGCGGGCGTTCGTCCGCCACGGGGCGCGCGGGCAGCTCCAGCTCGCTCCAACCGAGGGTGTAGTGGTCCTGCTCGGACGTCCGCGCTTCGGGGGCGTGCTGGCGCGGCGGAGCGGCGGGCCAGAAGCGGCGGGGCCGGAAGGGATAGCTCGGCGCGGGAACGAAACGCGCCTGCATACCCGCCATCACGCCCCGCCAGTCCACGGGGACGCCACGAAGGCCCAGCTCGCCCGCGCTCTGGAGCAGTTGCCGGCAGTCTCCGCCCTTGGCATTGAGCGACCGGAGCCAGAGGGTTTCAGGGGCCGGCGCGGCGGTGCCGGCGGACGCCTCGACGCACTGCTGGGCCATGCCGAGGAGCGTGGCGCCCGGGCCAATCTCGATGAAGGTGTCGCACTTGAGCCGCTGGAGGGCGCGGATGCTCTCCAGGAAGCGCACCGGCTCCCGCGAGTGGCGCCGCAGGTAGCGGCCATCCAGGGTGCCGCCACGCGGGAGCACCTCGCCGGTGAGGTTGCAGACGAGGTCGAGCCGCGACGGTTGGAAGGTGACGGCCCTCGCCTCGTACTCGAAGGCTTCCAGCATGGGCTCCAGCAGCGAGGAGTGGAACGCGTGCGAGACGCGCAGCACCTGGCTGCGGACGCCTTCCTGCTCGAAGCGGGCCAGCACTGCCTCCACGCCGCTCGCGGGCCCGCTGACCACGGTGCTCTCGGGGCCGTTGATGGCGGCGATGTCCACGCCGCCGCCGAGCTGCTCCAGGACGGTCGCGACGCGCGTCGCGCTGGCGAACACCGCGCCCATGGCGCCTCCGGCGGGCAGCGTCTGCATGAGGCGGCCTCGTACGGCGATGAGCCCCAGCGCCTGCTCGAAGTCGAGGCACCCGGCCGCCCACGCCGCGGCGTACTCGCCCACGCTGTGTCCCATGACGAAGCGAGGCTCCACGCCCCAGGCGCGCCACAGCTTCGTCAGGGCGTACTGGAGGGAGAAGAGGGCGGGCTGGGTATTCGCCGTCGCGTGGATGTCTCCCGCGCTCCCGTACAGCACGTCGAGCAACGGGAGGTCGAAGGACTCGCGCAGGAGCCGATCGCATTCATTCAGGGCGTCCCGGAACACCGGCTCGCTCTCGTAGAGCTCGCGCCCCATGCCGCGGTACTGGGAGCCCTGGCCGGTGAAGAGGAAGGCCACGTTCGCGCGGCGCGGCTGCTGGATGACATGGGCGCGGACGCCAGGGCTGCTGGTGCCGCGGGCGAAGGCCGCCAGGTGCTCGGCCGCCTTTCGCGGGGTGTCCTCCACGAGCGTGAGCCGGTGGGGCAGGGCGGAGCGTCCGACGTTCGCGGTCAGGGCCAGGTCGGCCCACGCGGACTCCGGCGCGGCGGTCAGTTGGTCCGAGTAGCGCTGTGCCAGCTCTCGCAGGGCCTCGTCACTGCGCGCCGAGAGCAGGAGCGGCTGCACCGGCCGCGAGGGCTTCATCCGCCGCTCCTCGTCCGGAGGGGCCTCTTGGACGATGACGTGGGCAATGGTGCCGCTCATGCCGAAGGAGCTCACGCCCGCCGTGCGAGGCGCGCCATCCGTGTCCCAGGGCTCCAGCTCCCGGACGACACGCAGGGGCAGGTCCTCCCAGGCGAAGGCCGGATTCCCGCGTTGGAAGTGCAGGTGCGCGGGCAGCTGCTGGTGCCGCATCGCCAGGATGACCTTGATGAGACCCGCGACGCCCGCCGCCGACTCCAGGTGGCCGATGTTGGTCTTCACCGAGCCGACCCGGAGCGCGTCGGGACGGGAGCGCCCCTGGCCGTACACGGCGTTCAGCGCCTCCAACTCGACGGGGTCACCCAGCGGCGTGCCCGTCCCGTGCGCTTCGACGTACTGCACCTCCGCGGGCCGGACGCCGGCGGACTCCAGGGCCTGCCGCATCACCTGCTGCTGCGCGATGCCGTTGGGCGCCGTGAGGCCCGCGCTCGCGCCGTCATGCGCCACCGCCGAGCCGCGCAGCACCGCCAGGATGCGGTTGCCGTCCCGCTGTGCCTCCGACAGGCGCTTGAGGACCAGCACTCCCACGCCTTCGCCGCGGCCAATGCCCTGGGCCCCGGCATCGAAGGTCCGGCAACGGCCATCCGGTGAGAGAACCTTGGTCTGCGACAGCAGCACGCTGGTGACGGGCGACAGCAGGAGGTTGACGCCCGCGGCCAGCGCGACGTCGCACTCCCCCGTGCGCAGGCTCTGACATGCCACGTGCGTGGAGACCAGGGAGGACGCACAGGCGGCGTCCACCGCGAACGCGGGGCCCTGGAGGCCCAGCAGATAGGAGACGCGGCCCGCCGCGAAGTTCAGGGGGCTGCCCGTCGTCGTGTACGCGTCGAGCCCGCCCAGCCCGAGCCGTGCGAGCTGCTCCTGGAAGTAGTCACTCGCGGTGATGCCGACGAAGACACCCGTCCGCCCGCCGTGCAGTCGCTCCGGTGCGAGCGCCGCGTCCTCCAGGGCATGCCAGCACGTCTCCAGGAGGAGTCGGTGCTGCGGGTCCATGGCCAGCGCCTCGCGGGGGGACACTCCGAAGAAGTCGGCGTCGAAGTGCTCCACGTTCGAGAGGAAGCCGCCCTCGCGGTTGTAGATCTTCCCCGGGGCTCCGGGCTCCGGGTCGTAGAAGGCGGCCACGTCCCAGCGGCCTTCCGGCACGGGGCTGACGCAGTCGCGCTGCTCCCGGAGCGCCTGCCAGAAGGACTCCACCGAGCCGGCGCCAGGCATCCGGCAGGCCATGCCAACGACGGCGATGGGCTCCGGGCGGCCCCCCTTCAGTCGCTCCACCTCCGCGCGCAGCTTCTGGATGACCGCGTCCGACTGCTTCAAGCGAGCGACGTGTGGGAACCGTTCGAGCTCCGCCTGGCCCATGTCCTCGATGGAGGCCGGGCTCGTGCTTCCGCCGCCAGAGGGCTTCGCGCGGGAGGCGAGGACGTTCTGGAGGGAGGGGATGCTGCCACCGGCCTCGGGGACGGGCTCGCGGATGGGCTCGGGCGTGGCGCTCTGGGGGAACAGGCGCTTGAGCAGGGTTTCGGCCAGCGACACGACGTTGGGCGTGCTGAAGGCGAAGGTCGCGGGAATCTTGCAGTCCAGCGTCCGCTCGAGGCGCAGCCGCAACTCGACGCTCATGATGGAGTCCATGCCGAGGTCGAAGAAGCCGCGCGTCGGGTCCACGCTCCCCGCGTCTGGCAGTCGCATGGCGGTGGCGAGCTCTGCGCAGAGGTGTGCCACCAGCCGCTCTTGTCGCGAGTCCCCATCCAGCCGCGCCAGCTCGGCGCGAAGCTGCCCACGCGCGGCGCCGTGGGAGGCTGTGCCCTCATCGAGCTGCTTGAGCAGTCCGCGCTCGCCAAAGGCCTCGAAGAGCGGCCGGAAGCGCTGAAGGTCGAGGTTCGCCACCGACGCGAGGTGCCGGTCCGTGCGCAGCAGCGCATCGAATGCGGCCAGTGCATCCGGCGCGGCCATGGCCTGGAACCCGGAGCGGTCGGAGATGCGGCGCTCCTCTTCCGAGGCCTGCCGCATGTACTCCCACCGGCCCCAGCGAACACAGAGGACCGGGAGGCCCTGGCGGTGAAGGTACTCCGCCAGCGCCTCCATGCCGGCGTTCGCCGCCGCGTAGTGGGCCAGTGCCCTGGAGCCGAGCACGCTGGTGATGGAGGAGTACAGGACGAAGAGGTCGGGCCGTGCGTCGCGGCAGGCCTCGTACAGGTTCCACGTCCCCTCCAGCTTGGCCCGCATGAGCGCCTGGGTGTCGCCGGGTTGCAGCTCCGCGAGCGTCTTCGGGGTGATGGACGCCGCCGCGTGGATGACGCCGCCCAGCCTGGGCCAGTCCTGCCCGAAGTGGCGGACGACACTCGCGAGGGACGGGGCATCGCCGACGTCACACGCCTCGATGCAGACGCTCGCGCCTTGTGCCTCGATGTCCGCGACCCGGGCCGCCACGCTGGCGTCGTCGATGAGCCCCTGGCGGCCCTTGCGGCCGAGCAGCACGAGGTGTCGCGCGCCCCTGGAGACGAGCCAGCGCGCCATCTCCAGGCCCAGGTCGCCCAGGCCACCTGTCACCAGGTAGGACGCATCCGCGTGCACCCGGGGATGTGTGTCCGCGCGAGCGGCCGGAAGCGCCTTCGCCGTTTCCGGAGGCGCCTGCTTCACCAGCCGCGCCCCGAGACGCCGGCCCCCACGGATGAGCACCTGGTCCTCGATGGACTCATGGACGAGTTCGTCCGTGAGCAGCGCGGTGAGCTCCGCCGTGGCCACGCCCGGCTCGAGGTCGATGAGGCCTCCCCACAGCAAGGGATGTTCGAGCGCGATGCTCCGGCCCAGCCCCCAGAGAGTGGCGCCGACCGCGCCTTCGAGCGTTCCGCCGTGAGCGCCCTGGGTCACGAGGTGGAGCGGCAGGCGGCGTGATTCCGCTGGCGTTCCGGCGTGCTCCGCGTGACGCAGCAGCGTGCGCAGGAAGGTGACGCATCGATTCGACGCGGCCTCCCACGTCCTGGGCCGGCCATCCCGCCCGCCGTCGAGGGTGGGGGAGGACAGGTACACGGCGCGCACGGCCTTGCGAGGGGGGACGGACGTCAGGGCCCCACTGACGCAGTCCTCGCAGAAGCGCTCCCAACGGGGGGCATCCGTGAGGCAGCCGTCGTCAGGCCGGCAGACGCGTGCCACGTGCCCCCGGGCTTCCAGTGCCGTGGCCAGCGCCTGCCCATGCAGCCCGACCTCATCGACGATGAGCCACAGGGCCTCGTCCGCCTGCTCGCGCGCCTCGCGTCGTTCGGACGCCAGCTCGCGCCATTCGATCTCCCAGTGCCAGTCGGCATGGGCCTGCTTCTCCGCCGCAGTGCTCTGGAGCACCACGCCCCGAAGCTCTACGACGGTGCGCTTCTGGGCGTCACTCAGGAGGATGTCCGCGACACAGCCCTCCGCGTCGGCCTTGTGCAGCCGGACGCGGCTCGTGACGGTGCCCGCGTAGCCGCGTGGCCAGAGTCGCAAGCCGTCAATCCGCGTGGGGCGCAGCGTGCCCCAGGTGTTGCCGTGGGGCGCCAGTGTCTTGAGGTGCTGGAGTGCCCGCCGCAGCGCGGTGCCCGGCATCACCCACGGCTCATCAGGGACGCTGTCGGAGGGGAGCCATGTGTCGGCCCCGGCGTCCGTCGGGGGCGGCTCCATTGGCTCCGCTTGCGCGAGCCCGCTCAGGCAGGACCGCCACGTGCCCGCGCCGTCCCCGGTCCGGCCATGAACGGACAGCATGACGCGGTCCTGCTCGCCGGGCGCGAGGAGCGCCTGCAGGTGACGCAGGTCCGTGTCCGGCGCCGCGCTGGTGTCGAGCAGGGAGAGGCCCTCGGCGATCAGCGCCTTGCCCTCGTTCACCTCGCGGAGCGCCGCGACCGTCAACTCCAGCGCCAGCCACGACGTCCAGCCTGCGTGGCCAGCATCGTCCCCGGCGCCCGCGAAGCGCTCCCGGAGCGTTCGGGTGAGCTCGGCCTGGATGAGGTGTCCACCTGCTTGCTGCGCCAGGCTGAGTACCTGCTGGAGCAGCGGATGCCCATCATGGGCATCCCCGTTCCGGAGCGGCTGGTAGCCAGGGACCCGCGTGAGCCAGTAGCGCGTGCGTTGCCAGGCATAGGCGGGCAGCGACACCACCTGGCCGCGCGGATACAGCTCCGTCCAGTCGAGGTCCTCGCCCTCCAGGTAGCGATGCACCTTCCGGGCTTCCAGCGCGCTGAACGCGGCCTCCAGCTCACGGCGGCTGTCCCGCCGAAGGGAGTCTCCCGCCAGGAGCCGGTCGAGCGACGCCACGAGCCGGGTCCGACTCTCACCTGTCGCGAGCGCCCGCAGGGGATGATGATCCCTTCGGACGGCCGCCGTGTAGCAGAGGTCCGCCAGCTCCTCGTCCGGCGCGTTGGCGAGCCGCTCGCGGAACCGGGCGACCATGGCCCTCAGCGCCGGGTCGTCATGCGCGGAGATGGGAAGCACCCACTGGGCGCGTTCGACGGGCGCCGGGACTTCGACAGGGCAGGGGGGCTCGCCAAGCAGCAGATGCGCGTTGCTGCCGCTGAGGCCGAACGAGCTCACGGCGACCACGCCCTGCTCGTTGCCGCGAGGCAGGTCGGTCAGCGTGGTGGCGACCCGGATGGGCGGCCGCCAGTCAATCTTCGGGCTTGGCACCTCGAAGTTGATCTGGGGCGGTATCTTCCCGTGGCGGAGGATGAGGATGCCCTTGGTGAGGCTCGCCATGCCGGCCGCGGACTCCAGGTGGCCGATGTTCGCTTTCACCGAGCCGACACACAGGGCCTTGTCGGGAGCGCGGTTGGCGCCATAGACGCGGCCGATGGCGCCCATCTCGATGGGGTCTCCCAGCGGCGTCCCCGTCCCGTGCGCTTCGAGATAGCCCACCTCCGCCGGCTCCACGCCGGCGGCGTCGAGCGCGTCGCGCAGGACAGCCTCCTGGGCCTTGCCGCTGGGCACCGTCACGCCGCCGCTGGGGCCGTCGTGGTTGCTGGCCGTCCCGCGAAGCACCGCCAGCACCCGGTCTCCATCCGCGAGCGCCCGGGACAAGGCCTTGAGCACCACGACTCCACAGCCTTCACCCCGCACGTAGCCATTGGCCGCCGCGTCGAACGCCTTGATGCGCCCGTCTGGTGACTGGGCGCCAATCTTGGAGAGGCTGATGGTCGTCTGGGGTTGGAGCATCAGGCTCACCCCACCCACCAGGGCGGCCTCGCACTCCCCCGCGCGGATGCTCTGACAGGCCAGGTGCGTGGCCACGAGCGAGGACGAGCACGCCGTGTCCAACGTGAGGCTGGGACCCATCAGCCCCAGCAGGTGGGACAGCCGGCCTGACAGGAAGCTGAAGCCAACCCCAGAGGCCGTGTACGCGTCGATGCGCGCGGGATCCTCCGACTGCATCCGCGCGTAGTCGTCATACATCACGCCCATGAACACGCCGGTGCGCGTGCGCAGCAACTTCTTGCGCACGAGCCCCGCGTCGCAGACCGCCTCGACCGCGACCTCCAGGAGCAGCCGCTGCTGCGGGTCCAGCCGGGAGGCCTCGCGCGGTGAGACCTGGAAGAAGCCCGCGTCGAAGCCGTCGATCTGATCAAGGAATGCGCCGTAGCGCGTGGTCATCTTGCCCGGCGCTTCGGGATTCGCGTCATAGAATGCATCGACATCCCAGCGGTCCGCCGGCACTTCCCGGACCATGTCAGACCCGGCGCATATCATTCGCCAGAACGCGTCTGTGTCTTGTCCGCCGGGAAACCGGCAAGCCATACCAATCACAGCAATGGGCTCTCTGCTCTTGCGTTCGTAGGCTTCGGCCCGCTCCTTCCATTTTCGGGCAGCAAGGAGCGCTTTGCGCTCTGGAGAGAGCGTTGTCATTGGGCGGATTGTCCTTGAAAGGCGTTCTTTGCCGGTCTTGATATGAAGACAATCTATTTTGTCTCAAGTGAAATATGCCATGGCGATGATATGAAAATTAGTAATTGCTAGATTAGAATTCGTGATGGATGGTGATTATGTGTGGCTGTTTTGGAGCCGTTGGATGGGGCGGTCCGACGCATGAGGTTCTGTGGTGATTGATGTCAGGCTGTCATGCTTCGATTCCAGGAAAAGCTGTGAACCTGTTTGTCTATTTGGGGGTCTTGATCTCATGACCGGTGCTTCAATGACGCGCTTGGAAGCTGGAGTCCTCACGCTCACCTTCAACCGGCCGCAAAAGAAGAATGCCTTCAACGGCGAGCTCTACGAGGCAGCGGCGCAGGCGTTGCTCGATGCCGACAGGAATGAGGCGGTCCGGGTGGTCGTCCTGACGGGAGCGGGCGACAACTTCACGTCGGGCAACGACATCAAGGACTTCCTCCAGAAGCCGCCCAACAGCGAAGACAATCCGTTCCTGCGGTTCATGCGCGCCATCTCCCGCTTCGAGAAGCCGCTCGTGGCGGGCGTGGATGGCGTCGCGGTGGGCGTCGGAACGACCATGCTGCTGCACTGCGACCATGTGGTGGCCAGCGCACGCGCGATGTTCAGTATGCCTTTCGTGAACCTCGGGCTGTGCCCGGAGGGGGCCTCCAGCGTGCTGCTGCCACGCCTGGCGGGGATGTCGCTGGCTTCGGAGTTGCTGATGTTTGGCGACACTTTCGATGCGGCCACCGCGCTACGGGCGCGCATCGTGCATCAGGTGGTGCCAGAGATTGAGCTCGCGGAGGTGGTCTCCCAGCGTGCCTCGGCGCTGGCCGCCAAGCCCGTGGAGGCGCTCCGTTTAACAAAACGTCTGTTACGAGAACCGCTTCGCGCTGAAGTGGACGCGGCGCTCCAGCGCGAAGGCAAGCATCTCTTTGAGAGAATCGCGTCCGCGGAGGCCCAGGCGGTGTTTGCTGCGTTTCTCAGTGGCCGGAAATAATCTTTCTCAAAGCCAGACAAAGACAGGCCCCAGCACGGGGTCCGTGGTGAGGATAAAGGTGCCCTGGAGCAGGTCGAGCAGTTCCAGCGGCACCGCGACAGGCTTTTCCGCCGACACGGGGGCGCCTCGGTTGCCCGCGTGGATCAGCCTCCCGTCCTCGAGGAGGATGGCCCAGCTCACGTCGCCTGTTCTGTCCGAGTGAGGTTGATGGCAGTGCCGTGCCACGGCCGCGCGCGCGGGGGACGGGAGGTCCGTCAAGGGTTTCAGGCGCGCGGGGGCCTCCAGGCGCCCGTCGGAGCGGAAGCGGACCTCCATCAGGATGGCCTGGTGAGGGTTCTTCAGTGACGCCGCGACCAGGGCCGCATGGACGCGGCCGGCTTCGTCAATCCACACGCCCGGCTCCGAACCGGGAAGGCCGCGCAGTCCACGGATGAGGGTGCTCGCTGCGCGGATCAGCCGTCCGGCGCCAGTGGCGCGCACGTGCTGGACTTCCAGCCCGCCGGGGGCCTCGCTCACCAGGATGATGCTGATGCCGTTGCCCACCGATGCGGGCTGGAGCGTGGCGCGCGCCGCGATGGGGACGGCGGTGAGCTTCACCCGGCCCACCTCCTTGCCTGGGGTGACGTGCACGGCGTCCATGCTGGACTGGAACCGGATGAGGCGCAGGTCCAGGCCTCCTGCCCCGAGGAGCGGAATGAAGAGCTCACCGGCATGCGTCTCGAGCGGCGGGCGGATGAGCTGGGCGGGGGGGGCCTCCAGGTCGAAGCGGAAGGGGGTCTGGGGTGTCGCGGGGGGGGCCAGCGCGAGGAGCGAGGCGCCGTTGCGCCACAGCGTCCAGCTCACGGCCTCGCCGCCCGGCGCGTCGTTGGTCCAGGGGGCCATGGCGTCGCTGGCGCCGGGCTCGACGGTGCCCAGGACCTTCGAGGTCCTCCGGCTGACGCCGCGCCCTTCCTCGTCCGTCTCGTCCACGAAGACGGCCTGCATCAGCAGGGAGCGTCCCTCCAATTGTTGCAGCCAGACGGCGCTCATGCCCGAGTAGGCCCCACCGCCCAGCATGACGCCCACCGAGGCCGGCCCGGGGGCGCCCGCCATGACGTCGAACTCCACCGGGGCCGACACGGCGTCGACGCCCGCCGCCCGGAGCCGCGCCGTGACCTGGTAGCGGCCGGGCTTGCGGATGGGCAGCCACTCCTGGAGTGCAACGACGGACTCCAGCGTCTGTCCGGTGCCCAGGCGCACCCGTGGCGCCACGACACCGCCGATGGGCTGCGCCAGCTCCCGGGAGATGACGGCATGGTGGTTGACGTCATGGCCTTTCGGGTACTCGGGGCCGGTGACGGTGTAGGTCAGGGACTGGTCGGCGTGGCGGAAGGGGTCGGGAAGCTCCAGGGGGGTGGCGCTCTCGTTGGAGAGCAGCACGCGCACGTCCAGGTCCTCCGAGGTGACGAGCTGCGCTTTGGGGAGCCTGAGCTGGATGCGCATGGGCGTACCTCGTGACGTGGGCGTGGGGGGGGGGCCAGAGGACGTGGCGGGGCTCGACGAGGTGAGGGTCATCATGAGCAGCCACGGACCGCGCAGGAGGGCGCTCATGGCCGCGCGTTCCGTGCTCCGTCACAGTCCAGGGCGTGGGTGTGCCACCCGCGGAGGCGCAGCATGCACAGCCCGCAGAAGCGCCGCTCCGACGTGAAGTCGTAGCCCATCAGGCAATCCTTCCCGTCGAGGTCGTGCCGCTTCGCCAGGGCCCCGCCAATCTTGCGGTGCACGGGGAAGGGGGCATGGGGCAGGAAGAGCTGGTGCCCGATTTCATGGGCCAGCGTCTGCTCCAGGGTGTTGAGGGTGCGGTGGTAGTTGTCCGCCGCCGCGCACTGGATGACGGCGCAGCGGTCCCGCTTGCGCGAGGGGAACTCCGACGCGAAGCCGTTCACGCGAATCCCGTCGACGGTCGTCTCCAGGTTGTAGAGCCCGGAGAACTGGAAGAGCACGATGCCCGGCGCCGTCCCCAGCGCGGAGTCGAGGGCCTGGGTGAGCAGCTCCTTCGCCCAGTCCTTGCATTGCCGGTGGTAGTCGCGCGCTGTCAGCAGGGACAGCCGTCGCTCCCGCGTGGCCGCGAGCCACCGGGGAAGGTCCGCGTCCTGGCAACGCTTCACGCGCGTCACCTCGGCCAGGAACTCCGGGTAGGTGCGGAAGGTGATGGCGTGGCCGTTCGCCGTGTATTGGTCCACCGCGGGGTCGATGGCCGCGCGAAGCTCCCAGTGCCGCGACGCCGCCACCGCCTTGGCGATGCACGCGTTGTAGTCCCGTGCACTCCAATCCGAGACGCCACCGGTCTTGTCCTCCAGTCGGAGGTAGGCGCGCTCGAAGTAGCCCTGCACGGTGGCGAGCGAGAAGCCGGAGACGCCCGCGTCCTTGCGCATGAGGCGGGAGATGTGGACCTCGCGCCAGGATTCGAAGACGCCGGTGGCGGCGCGCACGGCGGCGGGCAGCGGTCCATCGTCGTCCACGTCCAGCACCACGCCGCCATCCCTGCGGCGGTCATAGGCAAGCTGCACGGTGACTCGCCAGGCGTCTCCCGCGATGCTGGAGGGCTGGAACACCACGCCTGTGCGTCCCGCGAAGGCCCCTGTGGTCCAGGCCTGGCTGTAGGCCGCCCAGCCGCGCTTGTTGCAGGGCGTGACGCGGAAGGGGAAGACGCCGTCACGGGGCTCGGCCTGGGGCGCGTAGCCTGCCTGTCTGGGAAACACCGCCGACGACGGCGCACCGCGCTTGCCGCCCACGTCCCGGTGCGCGTTGTCGCCCTTGGGTTGTGACGTCGAACAGTGACGGTCCAGCGCATGTTTGAGGAAGGCCCGGGCCGTGGGGGCATGGTGTTCGATGGCCTCCGTCTCGTCCTCCCAGTCCCAGAGGAAGCGCACGCGGCCCAGGGCCTTCGGCGCATCCACCCGGTTGCCGCGCGAGTCCTTCAGCCAGGCTCGGGCGAACAGCGGAAGCTCCGGTCCGCTACCCCAGTGCTTGCGGTGCAGTTGGTGGTCCGTGTCATCGGACATCTCCGACGGCTTTGTCTTGAAGGCGTTCCCGACCAGCCGGATTTCAGCCTTCTCGCCGGGCGCGGGGAGCCGCTTCAACGACTGGGTCAGCTCACGGTCGCGTGGTCGCGAGAGCACCCGAGGCTCACCCAGCTCCAGGTCAACGCCCGCCACCAGGACGTGGAAGAACGTCCACGCCACGGGCGCCTGCTCCAGTCCGCTGCCTTGGAGCGTCAGCTTCAGCTTGTACGGCGAGTGCTCCACCGTGACGACGCCATCTGGGAATGTCTCCGACTCGGGCACGCGGCCATCCCATTTCCACCGGTGCTCGCCTTGGACGAGCTCCTCGTGGCTGAGCTCGCGCGACCACAGCGGCGCCGTGCGGTAGCGCGTGAAGAGCTCCAGCTTTCCGGCGCGCACCAGCCCGCCTGTATTGAGCAGGCGCCACGTCAACTCCACCGGCTCGACCTCGGGCGCGAAGTGGAAGCCGTCATCACCCCCTGTCAGCGCGGGGAAGGGCACGGGGCGGTGGCAGCGGGATTGGGGACCTCCAGGGCTGCGGAGCCGGAAGTCCGCGACGCCATGGCTGGCGGGACGGAGGCGGTTGCGGTTGCGTCCTCCGGGCGCAGCGAGGGCGACACTGGCCGTCAGTGAGATGCGTGCCATGGGTGGGGGCCTCAGGCGTCGTGCAGGCGGATGAGCTCGCGGGAGATGTCCGCGAGCTGTCCCGTTTCTGGCAGGCCATGGCGGCGCTGGAACGCTCGCACGGCGGACTTCGTCGAGGCTCCGGGCGACCCGCGCTCACCTTCAATGGCGTAGCCCAGGTTGTGCAACCGCTCCTGCGCGGCCCGGAGGGCGTCGGACTCGAATCCCGGGAGCGACTGGAGTTGCAGCGCCCAGCGGAGCGTCACCGGCTCGGACGCGGCGGCGGCGGGCGCGGCGTCCGGAAAGTCCTCATCGGCGACGGCGGGTGGGTAGGGCGGAGGCACGCCCTTGGCGGCGGCGGGAGGCGCGCTCCGGCGGGGCGGCGGCGCTGGCGGCTTGGACAGCTTCACCAGCAACTCACCCGCGGCGAGGCCCGGGACTTCGTGGCTCAGCGAGCCATCCGCCGCCGTCCTGCCGCAGTGCTCGGTGCGGCCGACCGTGAGCACGTACTCCGTATCCGCGTAGGGCACTTCCTGTGGATCCAACAGGACCAGGTGCAGCCGTCGCTGCTTCAAGATGAAGGTACTGGTGTTTCCTGTCCGGATTGGTGCCGTCCTCGGACTGACCATGCCGCGCTCCCCCCGTGCCTGGATTCGCGATGGTGTCTGTGCGTCGTTGAAGGCGTGCCCAAGGTACGGGAACCCGGAGCGCCCTCTATCACCGGAAGTTCTGGGATAACCCTGTTCTGTGCGTCGGGTTAACGGACCTCAACCTGGTGGGTCAGTCAGAGGACGCATGCATGGCCAGCCGGGCGAGCCGGAGTGATCGCTGCGCGACGAGGCCACGTTCGCCGCCGCGTGCATGCCCGGCGCGCGCGGCGTGTCTATCTTGGCCACGGACGTTGAGTCTCGCTTTCTTGGAGGAGCCACGCATGCGCACCACGGACGTTGCCAGGCACGACGAAGCCAGGTGCATCTGGCCCGCACGAGCCGTGCTCGGCGAGGGCCCCTTCTGGATGGCCACCGAGGGCGCGCTCTACTGGCTCGACATCCCGGGCCGCAAGGTGCACCGGCTGGAGCTCCAGAGCGGTGCCCAGGCGAGCTGGGACACCCCTTTGCGTATCGCCTCGCTCGCGCCCCGGCGGAGTGGAGGCTTCATCGCGGGGACGGAGCGGGGCCTGGCCTTCTACGAGCCCCGGAGCGCGCGCCTGGAGCGGCTGCTGGACCCGGAGCCGGAGCGCCCCCACAACCGCTGCAATGACGGGAAGGTGGACCCACAAGGCCGCTTCTGGGTGGGCACCATGGATGACCACGAGAAGGCGCCCACCGGCGGGCTCTACCGGTTCGACGCCCAGGGACACCTCGCTCGAATCGATGAGGGCTACACCGTGACGAACGGCCCCGCCTTCAGCCCCGATGGGCGGACCCTCTATGTGAACGACTCGCCCCGGCGCGTCACCTACGCCTTCGACCTGAGCCCGGACGGCGCGGCCTCCCGTCGCCGGGAGTTCCTCCACTTCGACGAGCCCCACGGCTTCCCCGACGGAATGACGGTCGATGCGGAGGGCGGATTGTGGATTGCCTTCTACGGAGGGGGCTGCGTGCGCCGCTTCTCTCCGGACGGCGCGTGGCTGGCCGAGTACCGGCTGCCGGTGGCGAAGACGACCAGTGTCGCCTTCGCCGGGGACGCGTTGGACCGGCTGTTCGTCACCACCGGGCGGGATGGGCTCAGCGCGGAGGAACTCGAGGCCCAACCGCTGGCCGGTGGGCTCTTCGAGCTGACACCGGGCGTCGGCGGCGTCGCGCCGGTGCCCTTCGCGGGCTGACCCGGCTCAGCCTTCCTCTTCGACTTCTTCTTCGTACTGCCGCGGGGGCAGCTCCGCGGCGCGAGCCGCGCGCAGGTGCTGCACCGCGAGGAAGCCCACCGCGCCCAGGCCGAAGACGAAGACGAAGGGCCCGGGGAGCAGGCGCATGTTCAGCCCCGCGAACGCGAGCGACAGGGCCACCGCGCCCGCGGGCAGGTAGCGCGTCCAGGACGGGCGCTCCACCTCCGGGCGCAGCGCCAGCAGGGCGAGCACGGCCAGCAGCGCCAGCTCCACCACCACCGACGCGGGCAAATCCCAGCCGCGCAGGTGGGTGACGCCGCCGCCGTAGCTGTAGAGAATGTCGTCGGTGGGCCGCTGCGTGGCGATGACGCGCAGCTCGGGCGGGCCCTGGGGCACTGGCGCGTTGTCCGGCACGCCCAGGTCCAGCTTCGCCGTGCCCCACGGCGCGAACAGCGCCAGCAGGCACACCGCCACGCCGCCCAGGCCCAACAACCGCGGCATCGCCAGGAGCTGCCGGGGCTCGAAGTACGCGCCCACGCCGTCCTCTCCCGCGATGACCTTGCGGTACTGGTCATGGGCCACCAGCCCCACGCCCGCCACCATCAGGAGCGGTAGCACGCCCGGGCTGAGTGCGCGCAGCGCCAGCGCCACCATCACCGTGGTGGCGGTGGCGGCGGCCTCCGGCGTCATCAGCACCGCGGGCATCCGCTCGGTGAAGCCAGGCGACTGCTCCGCGGCGCGCAGCTCGCGTGCGACCAGCACCGTGCCACTCACCACCGCCAGCAGAGTCCCGAGGAGGCCCACGCCAGAGGAGGAGAGCAGGGCGGACAGGAAGACGGCGCAGCCCACCACGATGATGCCCAGCACCGTGGGCGAGTGGGCCGGCACGTGCGCCAGCCACTTCGGCCCGTCGTAGGGCGGGGCGGACTGGCCCGGGTCCGTCTTGTCCTCGGGCGGAAGCTCGGGCGCGTTACTCACGACATAGGGCCGCGATTGCTCATCCGCCTCCTCGAGAATGTCCGCCGCATAGGCGGGCTCCGCCAGGTCACGCTGGGGCCGCGAAGAGCGGAGCGCGGCCCGGGCGCCCGTTCCCTTGGGCGGCTCGGGCATGGTCGCCCCGCAGTTCTCGCAGTACCGCAACCGGGAATTGGAGTCTTCACCACACTCCAGGCACCGCATACCGCCACCTCGTTGGGACGACAGGGGCTACTTCCGCGCTGCCTCGGCGGGGGCGGAGGGCGTGGACAGCTCCTGAATGCGCAGGGCCAGCGTCTGCGGGTCGATAGGGCCCACATGCTTGCCCCGGATGATGCCGTTGGGGTCGATGAAGTACGTCTCCGGCACGCCCGCCACGCCGTAGTCCAGCGCCATCCGCGAACGAGGATCCACCAGCTGCGGGAAGCTGGCGCCGTACTGCTGGAGGAAGCCGCGCGCGTTGTCGTCGGTGTCCTGGAACACCACCCCCAGGAACACCGCCTGCGAGCCGTACTGCCGCGCGCCCCACTCCAGCACGGGGTGTTCGACGCGGCACGGGCCGCACCAGGACGCCCAGAAGTTGATGACCACCGGCCGGCCCTTCAGGTCGGCCAGGCTCACCTTCTCTCCGCTGTCCAGCGCGCGCAGCCCGAAGTCCGGGGCCGGCTTGCCCTTCATCATGAAGGGGACTTCGTGCGGGTTGCGCCCGAAGCCCTTGAACAACACGAAGAGCAGGCCCGCGCAGAGGACCACGAAGCCCAGCGTGTAACGCCAGCCCTTCATCAGGCGGCCCCTCGCTCGGCGTCACCACCCGTGAGCGGGGATGGGCCCACCGCCGGCGCGCCCGCCATGGCCACGGCGGCCTTCCGGCGCGGCCACAGCGCGATGAGGGTGCCCAGCACCAGCAGGGGGATGCTCCACCAGATCCACCCGACGAGCGGGAAGACCCAGATGTTGATGCTCGCCGTGCCGGCCTGCTCGGAGAAGGCCATCAGCGACACGTAGAGGTCCTCGGCCGGCGTCTCCCGGACACCGGGGGTGCCAATGGGGTCCGTGCTGCGCTCGTAGTAGTTGAGCCGCGGCTTCAGCTCGGAGACCTTGCCGCCCGGGGACGTCACCTCCATGCGCGCCGCCACGTAGGTGCGGTGGGGCTCCTCGCCGCTGACCAGGCCCAGGTACTTCATCTGGTAGCCGCCCAGCTCGATGACCTGCCCCTTCTTCAGCGTGCCGGAGGTGTGCTTCACGTACGCGGAGGACGCGGCCACCGCGACGATGATGAGCACGATGCCCAGGTGCACCACGTAGCCGCCGAAGCGGCGCTGGGCCTTGAGCGCGCTGGTGGTCAGCGCGGCGACGAAGCCTTCCTTGCGCTCGGACATGCGCACCCGCACCGGCGCCACCAGCTCCCGCACCGTGATGACGGTGACGAAGCCCGCCAGACCGAAGGTCATCAGCGGGTACACGCCGCGCAGGCCCACCGCGAAGCACGCCGCCGTCACCACCAGCCCCACCACGGAGGGGATGATGAACTGCCGGCGCAGCGTGGCCGGATCCGGCTTGCCCCAGGGGAGCACCGGGCCCACGCCCATCAGGAAGAGCACCGCGATGCCGCCCGGCACCGCCATCTTGTTGAAGTACGGCTCACCCACGCTCACGCGCACGCCGCGGACCGCCTCGGAGATGAGCGGGTACAGCGTGCCCAGCAGCACCGTGAAGGTGATGGCGACGAACACCAGGTTGTTCACCAGGATGCTCGCCTCGCGAGACAGCGGCGAGGACAGCTGGCCTTCCGGCACCAGCAGCGGACCGCGCACCGCCAGCAGGCCCACGCACAGCACCAGCAGGACGCCCAGGAACACCAGGAAGGTGGGCCCGATGTCGGACTGGGTGAACGAGTGCACCGAGTTGAAGATGCCCGAGCGCGTCATGAACGTGCCCAGGATGGTGAGCACGAAGGACGCGAGCGCGAGGCTGAGCGTCCACAGCTTCAGCATCCGCTTGCGCTCCTGCACCATGGTGGAGTGCATGAACGCCGTCGCCGTCAGCCAGGGCAGGAAGGACGCGTTCTCCACCGGATCCCACGCCCAGTAGCCGCCCCAGCCCAGCACGGCATAGGCCCACCAGGCGCCCAGGATGATGCCAATGGACAGGAAGAGCCACGCCACCAGCGTCCAGCGCCGCAGGGGCGCCATCCACGCTTCGCCAATCTCGCCGCGCAGCAGGCCCGCCACCGCGACGCCGAAGGGCACCGTCATGCCCACGTAGCCCAGGTACAGCATGGGCGGGTGGATGACCATCAGGATGTGGTTCTGCAGCAGCGGGTTGGGGCCGGGGCCGTCCGCCGGCACCGGGGACACCGCGCCCCAGGGGTTGGCCGGGCCCGCGATGAGGAAGGCGAAGAAGACGCCCACCGCCAGCATGGTGCCCAGCGCCAGCTGCATGTACCGCGCGTGCTCGCGCCGGTGGATGAAGGCGAAGACGGCGATGTATCCGCCCATGATGAGGCCCCAGAAGAGGATGGACCCCTCCAGGGCGCTCCACAGCGAGACGATGGTGTAGACCAGCGGCGTGGCCCGGCTGCCCACCTGCGCCACGTAGCGCACGCTGAAGTCGTGCGTGACGAGCGCGTGGACCATCACCAGGTTGGAGCCCACCATGCAGGCGGCGAAGCCCCACACCGCGCGCAGCACCCACGGGAAGCCCGCGTCACTACGACGCAGGCCGCTCACCAGGCCCACGAGCGCGCCGAAGGCCGCGAACGCGAGCCCTCCGAGCACGAGGCCGTAGCCAACGGTTCCGTTCACTTCGCACCCATGGCGGTGGCGTCGGAGAGCGTCTCCTGCCACTGACGAGGATCCTCACCCTCCTTGGGGGCGCGGTACTCGTTGGAGTGGTTCACCATCAGCCGGTTGGAGCTGAAGACACCGGACTTGTCGTAGGTGCCTTCCACGACGACGCCAATCTTGTCGCGGAACATCTGCGGCGGCGTCTCCGTGGCGCGCACCAGCACGCTGGGCGCGCCTTCCTTGACGTCATCCGCCACGCGGAATTGCAGGGTGGTGTGCTCGGCGTTCCACTGGATGCTGCCTGCCTCCACCACGCCACCCAGGCGGATGGTGGCCGAGTACGCCTTGTCACCCTGGCCCAGCATCTCCGACGGGCTCCAGTAGTAGACGAGGTTCTCACCGATGTTGCCGAAGGCCACGAATCCCAGGCCGGCCCCCGCGACGAGCAGGGCCCCCAGGGCAATCAGACGGTTGCGAGCGACGGGAGACATGGCAACTCACTCCTTGGCGTCGGTGGGGGCTTTGGGCCGACGAACCCACAGGGACACAGCGTAGAGAACGAGCATGGCGACTGTAATGCCGTAGCAGGCCCAGACATAGCCCCAGCCGCCAACGATGCGGCCGCTGCCCACCTGTCCGGGCGCCGCCGCGAGGAGCCACAGCATCTGCGTGGAAAGCGTCATCATGTTCAGGCCACCCCCGAGGAGTTGGCGCCACCCGCGGCGGCGAGGTCCGACGGCAGCGCATCCGGGAGGGCCACCTCTGCCTGGCGCTCGGCCAGGGCCTGGCGGTAGCGCAGCACCAGGAACCAGAGGGTGAGGAACAGCATGCCGAACGCCGAAACGCGCAGGGCCAGCGTCATCTCCGGGTCCACCGTCTTCGGCGTGGACTGCACCTGGTGCAGGCTGCGCCACCACCGCACGGAGAACCACACGATGGGCAGGTTGATGGCGCCGATGATGGCCACCACCGAACTCCACGTGGCGCGCTTCTCCGGGTCCTCCACGAAGCGCCGCAGCACCAGGTAGCCGGTGTACGTCACCAGCATGATGGCCTGCGAGGTCAGGCGCGGATCCCAGGACCAGTAGACGCCCCAGGTCGGCCGGCCCCAGATGGCGCCGGTAATCATCCCCGCGGTGCCCAGCACCAGGCCAATCTCCGCGGACGCCTCGGCGGCGGCATCCAGCTTCCAGCTCGCCTTCATGAGGTAGCTGATGGCCACCCCGAAGTTGATGGCCATGGCCACCATGGCCACCCACTGGAGCGGGACGTGGACGTACATGATGCGCTGCACGTCACCCATCTCACGGTCCGGCGGTGCCCACGCCAGTCCCAGCCACCACCCCGCGGCGAGAACGACCAGGGCCAGCGCCGGCAGGCCCCACTTGATGAACTTTCCCATCCGTCAGTCCTCGATGATCCGCGGGAACAGCAAGAAGCCTACGCCCCAATAAATCAGATTGAATCCGCCTAAAAGCCCCGCCCATGAGTCAAACTGACGCATGGGGTCTCCCTGAAGTACGAGCGTGGTCGCCTTGGCCGCGGAGAGGAGGGCAGGGATGACCAGCGGGAACAATAGCAACGGCAGGAGCACATCCCGTGCCCGGGCATTGCTTGAAATCGCAGCGTAGACGGTTCCTGGGGCGCTCAAGGCCAGGCTGCCGAGCAGGAGGATGAGCCCCAGGTCCACCACGCTGGTGACGATGCGCACCCCGTACAGGGCCACCATGACGGGCACCAGCAGGACGCCCAGGGCCGTCAGCAGCAGGGTGTTGCCCAGGGCCTTGGACAGGAAGATGGCGCGGGCGTCGGCGGGCGCCAGCCGGATGCCGTCCATGCACGCGTTCTCCGACTCGACGCGGAACGACTCGCCCAGGGCGAGCACGCTGGCGAAGAGGATGGCCAACCAGAAGTAACCGCCGGCGTTCTTCTCCAGCAGCTTCGTGTCGGGGCCCAGCGCGAAGGAGAACATCAGCAGCGTGGCCAGCGCGAAGAAGATGATGGCGTTGAGGCGCGCGCGGGTGCGCCACTCGATGAGCAGGTCCTTGCGCAGCAGCGCCAGGGTCGCCGTCAAAAGGCCGATGGGGCGGGGACGCGAGGTGCTCATGCCGCCACCGCCCGGCCTTCCTGCAGGTGAAGGCGTTCTTCACACAGCGTCAGGCCTTGCTCGATGAGGTGGGTGGCCAGGATGACGGTGACGCCGCTGGCCTTGAGCTCCGCGATGATGGCCTCCATGTCGCGGATGCCGGCGGGGTCCAGCTCGCCGAAGGGCTCGTCGAGCAGCGCGATGGACGGCGCCTTGAGCAGCAGGCGGGCAATCGCCAAGCGCTTGCGCATGCCGGCGCTGAAGCTGCGGACCGGGCTGTCGGAGCGGCGGTCGAGCCCCACCCGGGTCAGCTCGGCGCTGGCGGCGTCCGCGGGCGAGGGCCGTCCCAAAAGCCGGGCCAGCACCGTGAGGTTCTGGTGCGCGGTGAGGTCCTCATAGAGGAAGCTGGCGTGCGACAGCAGCGCCACGTCTCGGCGCACCGCGTCGCGTTCCACCACCGCGTCGCGGCCGAGCACCTCCACCCGGCCCGCGGTGGGACTCAGGGCGGTGGCCAGCAGGCGCAGCAGGGTCGTCTTCCCGGAACCGTTGTGGCCGGTCAGCAGCAGCGAGCGTCCGGCGGGGAGCGCGTACGTGAGACGCGCCAGGGCCCACCGGCGGCCATACCGCTTGCTGACGTCATGCAGGGCAAGCGCGGGGGCGGCGGAGAGGGGAGGCATCGGCGGGGGCGTTCGTATCCGGAAACCAGAACGTCCACCAGTGAAACCCAAGGTGGTGGCCTGGACGGAGAAAGGGCGAGCCCGTCGGGAGGAAAGGTTTTCCTCCCTATGTGGTCGGAGGTGCCCGCCGGGGGCCTCCGGGGTTCCACGGAGGGGAACGTCCACTGCTCACCACGCGACCCGTTCGGACGGATGGCCCTCTCGACTGCCCGGTCCGGGGTGCCCAACCTCCTGGCACCTCCCCTGCAACGGTGCGCGGGCATGCGAGGCGGACTCAGCTGATCCGCGCGGAGGGCGTGAATGGCGACGGGCAAGGTGGTGCGAAGAGCGGTCAAGGCGGCGGCGGCGGGGATGATCCATTACAGCGGGATGCGGCGGGCAATGGCCGCGTATCGGCGCTCCCAGTCTGGCGGGAGGCGCATCCTCATCGTGAGCTACCACCGCGTGGTGAGCGACTTCACCGGGGAGCTGCAGCGCTCGATTCCCGGGCTGCTCATCTCCCAGGAGACCTTCCGCCGGCACCTGGAGGAGGCGCACGCGGCGGGCTTCGAGCTGGCCTCCATCGGTGATGCGGTGGACGTCATGAATGGCCGCCGGGTGGCGAAGAAGGACCTGTGCGTCGTCACGTTCGACGACGGCTACCGCGACGTCTACCGGTACGCCTATCCGGTGCTCAAGGAGATGGGCATTCCGGCCATCACCTACCTGCCCACGGCGTTCATCAACACCGACAAGCGCTTCAACCACGACCGGCTGTTCCACCTGCTTCGCCGTGTCCAGGAGCGCCGCTTCCGGCCGTTCTACGACTCGCTGCCCGCGCCCGCGCTGCAACTGCTGGGGCCCATCCTCTCCGGGCAGAAGACGGTGTCGGCGTCGCTGGACGACTTCATCGGCGAGCACCCCACGCGCGTGCTGACGGAGATCATCGACGCGCTGGAGCAGCAGCTCGGCGGCGGCGCGGACCTGCTGCCGGAGCAGGGCGACATCATGAACTGGGACGAGGTGCGCCGCATGGCGCGCGACGGCTTCGAGTTCGGCGCGCACACGCTGGGCCACACGGTGCTGACGCTGGAGCCGCAGGAGGTGGTGGAGCGCGAGATCCTGGAGTCCAAGCGCGCCATCGAGCGCGAGGTGGGCATCACCGTGCGCGACTTCGCCTACTGCAACGGCTGGTACTCGGACGAGGTCATCCGCGTGCTATCGGCCAACGGCTTCCGTTCCGGTGTCACCACGGAGGACATGCCCAACCGCATTGGCGGTGACCCGTTCACCCTCAAGCGCAAGGTGCTGTGGGAGAACTTCAGCCTGGGCATGCTCGGCGACTACTCGTCGGCACTCACCGGCTGCCAGCTGGATGACTGCTTCGGGGTGCTGGGCATGAGCAGCCCGGTGCCGGGGAAGCGCCCCCATTTCATCAGCGCCCCCACCGTGGGAAACCAGTTGAGCAGTGCCCCGGTGCGGGTGAGCCCCAAGCCAGCGACCAGCAATGAAATCGTGGTGGGTCCGGAGACCGCCACGACCATCCAGGAGGCTCCGTGAGCGGAAGTTCCACGTCGGCCGCGTCCGGGGGCTCGTTCCTCGGGCGCGCCGGCCCCTTGGTGTTGGCCCGGCTGTTCACCGCCGGGCTGACGCTGTCCATTCCCCTCGTGCTCGCCCGGGTGCTGAACCTGGACGACTACGGGACGTACTACCAGTTGTTCCTCATCGCCACGACGCTCTACTACGTCCTGCCGTTCGGCGTGGTGCAGAGCCTCTACTACTTCCTGCCTCGCACGGACGCGAAGCGGCCCTTCCTGGGGCAGACGCTGCTGTTCATGTCCGCCATGGGCCTGGTGGGCGCGGGAGCGGTGTGGGCGCTGCTCGGGTATGTGGCGGGCTGGTTCTCCAACCCCGCGCTGGCCGAGTACCGCCTGCCGCTGGCCGCGTACACCGCCTTCCTGCTGGGGAGCTTCCCGCTGGAGGTGTCCCTCACCTCGCAGGGCCGCACGAAGGCGTCCGCGGTCGTGTACCTGGTATCGGACGCGGTGCGGGCCTCGGTGATGGTGGTGCCACCACTCCTGGGCGCCTCGCTCTACGGAATGATGATGGCGGTGGCGGCCTTCGCGGGCCTCCGCTACCTGGCGACGTGGGTGGTGTCGCTGCGCGGTGCCACCGGACCTTTGGTGGACGGCCAGCGCTTCCGCGAGCAACTGACCTACGCGGCGCCGTTCGGCGCGGCGATGCTGTTGGCCATTCCGCAGCAGAACGCGCACCTGTACGCGGTGGCGGGCGCGGTGGCGCCGGCGCTGTACGCGCTCTATCGCGTCGGCTGCTTCCAACTGCCGGTGGTGGACCTCTTGTACACGCCCACCAGCGAGGTGCTGATGGTGCGGCTGGGCGAACTGGAGCGCGAGGGCCGCCTGGAAGAGGGCGTGGAGGCCTTCCGCGAAGCGGCCGGGAAGCTGGCCTACTTCTTCCTGCCTTTCGCGGCGTTTCTCTTCTCGGCGGCGCCGGAGTTCATCGGGGCGATGTTCGGTGAGAAGTTCCTGCCCGCGGTGCCCGTCTTCCGCATCAGCGTGCTGGGCGTGGTGCTCTCCATCCTCCCCATGGACGGGACGCTGCGCGCCCGGGGGCAGACGCGGGCCATCTTCGCGTCCTACGCGGTGAAGGCGGCGGTGACGGTGCCGCTGGTGTGGCTGGGTGTGAAGCACTTCGGGCTGATGGGCGGCATCGGCTCGTGGGCGCTGGCGGAGGTGGTGGGCAAGGCCATGCTGCTGGCCCGGGTGCCCGCGGCGCTGTCCACGCCGGAGCGGAAGCTGGGCGTGGCGGACGTGATTCCCTGGCAGTCGCTGGGCAAGGCCACGCTGGCGGCGTGCGCGGCGGCGGCGGCGGTGTTCGTCCTGCGGGCTGGTTCCCACGGGGCCTGGGCGCACCTGCCCACGGGCTTCCTGTGGCGCGTGCTGCCGCTGGCGGTGGCCGGGGCACTGTTCTTCATCGGATACCTGGTGGTGCTGCACTTCACGGGGGTGCGGCCGCTCAGCCTGATCGCGGGGCTGCGAGCGCGAAGGGCGGGGTAGCGCACTTCCCTCCCCGCGGGGCGGTACCTAGTTTGGTGCGGTTCGGAACAAGGGGATTGGGAGGCGTGATGGGTGTCGACGCGATGACGTTCTACCGGCTCGCGCGCGGGCTGAAGAAGCGGGGCGTGCCCCTGCTGCCCGCCGTGCTGCGCAAGGCCATCTACTATCTGCACAGTTCGTACATCCCCGAGGACGCGGAGATCGGCGAGGGGACACAGCTGGGCTACGGCGGCATTGGCGTGGTCATCCACAAGGCCGCGCGGATTGGACGCCACTGCCTCATCTCGCAGCAGGTGACCATCGGCGGGCGCTCGGGCATCGAGGGCGCTCCCGTCATTGGTGACTACGTGCGCATGGGCGCGGGCGCGAAGATCCTGGGCAACATCCACATCGGTGACTTCGCCGTCATTGGCGCCAACGCGGTGGTGGTGAAGGACGTGGCGCCGGGCACGGTGGTGGCCGGGGTGCCCGCGCGGGTCATCCGGCAGGACCCGGATCCGCTCGGGACGTACCAGCGCGAGATGGGGCAGCTGCCGCCCCGTGTGTCGCTGGTGTCCGTGCCGTCGTCTTCCACGCTGCGCCAGTAGTCCGCGGGAGTCACATCGATGCGCGTGCTCCTCGTCGGGGATTACCCGCCGCCGCATGGTGGCGTCGCGGTTCATGTTCAACAGCTTCATGGCTACCTGCGCGGCCGCGGGGTCGACGTGAAGGTGCTCGATATCGGGAAGGGGGGCCGGCCGGCTCCGGATGTCATCCCGGCTCGCGGCGCCGCTCCGTTCGCCCTGCGGCTCGCGCGGCACGTTGCCACCGGCTGGACGATTCACGCCCACACCAGTGGCAACAACCCGAAGTCCTGGGTGCTGGCGGGAATGGTGGGAAGCCTGCCCGGGCCGAAGTCTCCCCGGGTCATCACCCTCCACTCCGGACTGCTGCCGGACTACCTCGCCGCGTCCGGCACGCGCCAGAACTTCGCGCGCGTGGCGCTGGCGGGCTACGCGCGGGTGGTCGCCGTGTCCGACGCGGTGAAGGCCGCGCTGGTGGGCTGCGGCGTGTCCGCGGAGAAAATCGACGTGCTCCCGGCCTTCTGCCCCTCGCAGGTGCGGCCGGGGCCCGTTCCATCGGCGGTGGAGGCCGCGCGCTCCCGGCGGCGGGTGCTGCTGTCCATGGCGCACCACCCATCGCCCGTCTACGGGCGCGCGCTGATGTTCCGGGCCTTACGCGAGCTGGCGCAGGCGTGGCCGGACGTGGGCCTGGCGCTCTTCGGTCCGGGCCTGGAGTCCGAGGCCTTCATTCGCGACGTCCGCGAGGCGCGTGTGGCGGGCCACCTGGAGGTGCTGGGGGAACTCGAGCACTCCGCGGCGCTGGGGCTCATCTCGCGCAGTGACGCCTTCGTGCGGCCCACCACACATGACGGGGACTCCATCTCCGTGCGCGAGGCGCTGACGCTGGGAGTGCCCTGCGTGGCCAGCGATGTCTGCGTCCGGCCCGAGCCCACCCGCGTGTTCGCCGCGGGCAATGCCGGGGAGCTGGCGCGGGTGATTCGCGAGGCCGTGGCGGCAGGGCCCATGCATGTGCCCCAGGTGGATGCGGGGCCGGAGCTGCTCTCGCTGTACGGGGAGTTGTCCTCCAACAACGGTTTGAAGTCGTCAAACGAACAAGGTTCAGGCCTGGGGGAGACGAGACATGCGGCGCAGTGATGAGCTGGACCTCGCGCGCAGGGCACTGCGCGGACGTGACCTGGTGGTGTTCTCCAACGACTGGGATGGGGACCCGCTGTCGAAGGTCCACATCATGCGGATTCTCTCCCGGGAGAACCGCATCCTCTGGGTGAACAGCATCGGCAACCGCGCGCCGAAGGCCAACGCGCATGACGTGAAGCGCATCTTCGACAAGCTGGGCCGCTTCACCGAAGGCGTCCGCGAGGTGGAGCCCAACATCCACGTGCTGTCGCCGCTGGCCATTCCCTTCTATGGCTCGGAGCTGGTGCGCGGCGCCAACCGGCAGCTGCTGCGGCTCCAGGTGCTGCGGGCGATGAAGAAGCTGGGCTTCCAGAAGCCCATCTCCTGGAGCTTCCTGCCCGCGTCCGCCCCGGTGTCCGGCACGCTGGGCGAGGAGTTCGTCATCTACCACTGCGTGGACGAGTTCTCCGCCTTCAGCGACACCAACGGCCGCCACATCGCGGAGCTGGAGGAGCGGCTGCTCAAGCGCGCCGACCTCTGCATCACCTCCGCGGAGCGGCTGCGTGAGAACAAGGCCCGCGTCAATCCTCGCACGGTGCTGGTGCGGCATGGCACCGACTTCACCCACTTCGTGAAGGCGTGCGACCCGGCCACGACGATTCCCGCGGACATCGCCCGTCTGCCCAAGCCCCTCATCGGCTTCTTCGGGCTGGTGGCGGACTGGGTGGACCAGGAGGCCATCATCGCCACGGCCCGCGCCCACCCGGAAGGCTCGGTGGTCATCATCGGCAAGACGACGCCGGACTGCGACGACTCCGCGCTGCGCGCCGAGCCGAACATCCACATGCTGGGCCGCAAGCCGTACGCGGACCTGCCCGGCTACAGCAAGGCGTTCGACGTGGCGCTGATGCCGTTCAAGGTCAGCGAGCTGACGCTCAACGCCAACCCGCTCAAGGTGCGTGAGTACCTGGCGTCCGGCCTGCCCGTGGTGTCCACGGACCTGCCGGAGGTCCGCAAGGTGGGGCTCTGCAAGATTGCCAAGGACACCGGGGACTTCGTGCGCAAGGTGGACGAGTGTCTGGCGGACAAGCCCGGTCCGAACCGCGAGCGCGCCGAGCGCATCTTCGTCGAGAGCTGGGACGCGCGCGTGGATGAGATTCGCCACCACGTGGGCGCGGCGCTCATGGCGGACGGCAAGCCGCTCTGAGGTACCGCCCGCCTAGGCGCGGGCTTCGCGGCCCGCCAGCGCCCGCTCCAGGTGGGCGTAGCGGCGGGCCACCCGCGCGTAGTCCGCCGGTGCCACGGTGGGCTGCGCGTGGGTCCGCGTGAGGTCGGCCTTCGCCTCCAGGTACTCGGTGGCGGAGACGCCTCCGTCCTGTTCCATCAGGCGCGCGGCGTCCGCGTCCGACAGGCTCAGCGGGATGCCCAGGCGCTCCTGCATCTGCTGGCGCAGGGCGTGGTCCAGCTCCGGCAGCAGTTCCTTCTCCACCTTCGCGCGGCGCATCAGCCAGCCCATGCTGCGCACGTACTCCAGCGCGGACCGGTGCCGCTCCACGCGGAGCGGGCGCGGCGCACCGAAGCGTGTGCCTCGCGACACGACGTAGAGCAGGCCCACCGCCAGCACCTGCGCCGCGAAGACCCAGATGCCACGGGAGAAGGGGGGCGGCGGCGCGAGCTGGTGGTGATACTCGTCGAACAGCAGGGGCCCGCGGGCAGCCAGCGCTTCCCAGAAGCGCAGGTTGTCCAGCAGCTCCAGGCGCCGGTTCTCCAGCAGGTCCGAGCCAGCCAGCACGTACACTTCGCCCTTGCCCATGCCCCTGCGCCACACCGCCACCGCGCCACCCAGGCCGGCGACGGGCACGGCGTCATCGTGGCCCATGCGCAGGCCCCGGTCCTGGGAGACTCGAAAGCGGGAGAGTCCGTGCAGGGGGCCCACGGGCAGCCACACGTCCACGGTGGTTCCGCCCACGTCGGACAGTGTCGAGTCCAGGCCGCGGCTGCTCGCCGGCATCATCAGCCCGGACTCCAACTGCAGCCACCCCTCGAGCGCCGCTTGATTCTTCCCCAGCTCACGGGGCGACAGGTACACCAGGGTGCCGCCCTCGTTGATGAAGCGTTCCAGCTCGGTGACTTCTTCCGTCGTCACGGGCCGGCCCTCGGGCGCCGCCAGCACCAGGGTTCGCGTGTCAGGCGGAATGGCTTCGAGCGGCGAAAGCAGTGTGTCCACGGCCCGGCCCCCTTCGCGGAGGTACAGATAGAGCGCGCGAGCACCCTGCGGCGCCGTGTTCTCCACGGTGGGCACCGGTGAGTCAGGCGCGTCCGTGCGCGTGGACAGGCCCATCGCCAGGGCCAGTGCGATGAGCACTCCGAAGAAGACGACGGCCCGGGGGTTCGTCACCGTGCGCCCTCCGTGGCCAGGGTTCCGTTCAGCGACTCGACCTCGGTGACGAAGCGGGCGGCGGCCTCTGGCGCCACCGGCGCGAGCGAATAGAAGGTCCGGTCGTACCAGCCCATGAGCCGCTCCACCTCTCGCACCAGCGCCGCGGGCGCGCCGCGGCCCGGCAGCTCCGCCGCCAGCTCACGGTTCGTCCGCACACGGTCTGGCCGGGCCAGCCGCTGCTCCTCCAGTGAGGACAGCAGGCTCAACAGGCCTTCCCGGATGGCTTCGCGTGCATCGGTGGAGAGCGCCGCGCGGGCCCTGCGCAGGTGCTCCGCCGGAGAGTCCAGGACCAACGGCTCCGCGCTCGTCGCGGAGGAGGCGGAGACCCGCGCCGCCCTGCGTCCACGCCTCGCGCGGAGCCGGAGCACGCCCCACAGGATGAGCGCGAGCGCCAGCCCCAGCATCACCGCGCGCGTAGCCACCGCGAAGCCCTGGGCCTCCCTCGATTCGAAGAGGCCCTCCAGCCACGCTGTCACCTCCCGCATGATGCGCTTCAGTGCATCGCCGTGTCGCTGGCGCGCGCGGGCGAACTCGGGCCTGTCGAGGATGGCCTCCAGCCGCTCGGGTTCTGTCGGTGGAGGAGAAACGGCGTTGGGATTGTTCGCCAGCGCCTGGACGTCACAGGCCTCCTTCAGGAAGCGCGCGATCTGCTTCGCGCGCTCGGGCGTGGTGTCCCCATCCTGGGCGGGAGGCAGCGGGATTCCGCCCAGGCGTGCTGACAGCGTGCTCACTTCATCGGCGAACCCGGCGGGGCGGTGTTCGGCCGTCTCGCGCAGGTCCAGGGTGATGTCCTCGCGCTCGGCGCAGGGCAGGGAGGCCAGCAGCAGGAGGAGGGGCAGGCTCGGCACGGTGGAGTCCAGGGGGGCCGTCAGACGGCGGGCGCCTTCGTGTTGAGCTGGTGCTCCAGGTCCAGGGCTTCGCGGCGCACGCGCATGTCCAGGTAGAAGAGCGCGCAGAAGACGAAGTTGATGGGCGTGAAGAAGGACTGCGCCACCGTCTGCAGCAGCTCCACGGGCACCAGCAGCAGCTGCGGCGTGCGGGCCATGGTCCCCGGGTCGAAGGGACTGCCGTAGGGCATCATCACCAGCCACGACGGCAACCCGGAGACGAGCTGGACGGAGATGAGGATGAGGCTCACCACAGTGAAGAGAATCATCGCCCGCACCATCACCCGGCCCATGAAGCCGGGCTCCACCCGGCCCGACAGGAGCTGACCGGAGCGCTGGAACGTCTCCCAGGCGCTCAGGTCCTCCATGGCAAGCACCGGGGGGACCAGCAGGAAGCGCAGCATGTACCAGAGCGCCGCGGCCAGCAGGCCCAGGCTCGCGAGCACTACGCCGACCACACCCAGGACGACGGCCAGGGTGTTGGAACCCGAAGCCACTCCGACGGCGATGCCGATGACCGCCAGGATGAACCCGGGCAGCATGAGCGCCATCGTCACCAGCGCGGACCAGCCGAGTGACAGCAGATATACCCCCGTCAGCGTGCCCAGCCGCGAGAAGCTCCGGCGCAGGGCATCCGCGGGGCGGACCGGCTCTCCCAACTGGGAGGTGAGGACGTAGCGGGACGCGGCCAGGGTGGCCAGCCAGTACGCCCAGACGAGGAACAGGAAGAGGCCCATCCACAGCGCGATGGTGATGCTCGCTTGCGGCAGCATGACCGCCGGGTCCAATTGGGCGCGCGACTCCGCGTCTCCCATGTAGAGCAGTGGCGCTAATCGCTGACCAATCACCAACGTCGCCTTGGTCACGATGTAGTTCACCAGCGTGAAGCCGAAGCTCAGCAGGAAGAGGGGCTTCAGGTGGGAGCGCCAGAAGGTGGCGGCTCGGTCGATCATCTCCCCCATGGCGAGGGGGCGCAGCGCGGCGGCAGCGGGAGTGGATCTCACGGGGTGCGCAGCATATCCCGCCCGGCGCACGCGGCCAGCAGGCTCCGAGCCGCCGCGGTGGGGTCGTCGGCCTCCAGGACGGACGAGATGACCGCGAAGCCCGCCGCGTCCGGCAGCGTCACCGCGCGCGCGGGGGTGATTCCGCCCAGGGCCAGCGCGGGAAAGGGCAACGCCGCGGCCAGGGCGCTGAATCCCTCGGGTCCAAGAGACGGCCGCGTGTCCCCCGGCTTGGAGCCGGGAGCGAACACCGGGCTCACCAAGGCGAGGTCCGCGCCCCGGGCCGCATGGGCCTCCGCCACGTCATGGACGGCGGCGCTGATCCACCTCCCCGCGGGAAGGTGCGGGCGGACGTCCATGGGGAAAGGGCCATGGGCGGGAAGGTGGACATGGGCGCCGACGAGCAGCGCCACGTCGACCCGCCCATTGATGAAGAGCGGATTGCCTCGCGGGTGGCACAGCGCGGCCAGCTCCCGCGCCTCGTCGAGGAAGCGGCGCCCGGTGGCCTCGGGGTGGCGGTGCTGGACGGCTACCCCGGGCCCGGCGTCGAGCGCCCGGGTGAGCGCCCACCTCAGCCGCTCGGGCGGCAGGCGCCAGTCGGTGATGACGACGAGCCGAGGAAGGGTGGAAGGCACCACCGTGCGTACCCGGCCGTCAGTGGTGGACGAGCCCTTCAATCGGGCTGGACGCGGAGCCGTAGGCCTTTCGGGGGATGCGGCCCGCAAGGTACGCGTCGCGGCCGGCCTCCACCGCCTTCTTCATGGCTACGGCCATGCGCACCGGGTCCTGCGCGCCGGCGATGGCGGTGTTCATCAGTACCGCCTCCACGCCCAGCTCCATGGCGATGGCCGCGTCGGACGCCGTGCCCACGCCCGCGTCCACGATGACAGGGACCTTCACCGTCTCCAGGATGAGGCGGATGTTGTGCGGGTTGCGGATGCCCAGGCCGCTGCCGATGGGCGCCGCCAGCGGCATCACGGCCGCGCAGCCCGCGTCCTCCAGCTTGCGGGCGGTGATGGGGTCGTCGCTGGTGTAGGGCAGCACGGTGAAGCCCTCCTTCACCAGGATGCGGGCCGCCTTCACCGTCTCCTCGACGTCCGGGTAGAGCGTCTTCTCGTCGCCGAGCACCTCGAGCTTCACCCACTTGCTCATGCCCAGTTCCTCCGCGAGCCGGCAGGTGCGGACCGCGTCATCCGCCGTGTAGCAGAGCGCCGTGTTGGGGAGCAGGCGCAGGCGGTTGCGGTCAATCCAGTTCATCAGCGACGCCTCGCCCGTGGCCTTGAGGTCCAGGCGGCGCACGGCCACGGTCACCATCTCCGTGCCGGAGGACTCGTGGCAGCGCTTCATGATGTCGTGGCTGGGATACTTCCCCGTGCCGAGGATGAGCCGGGAGCTGAACGTCACTCCGGCGATGGTGAAAGGCTTGTCCTGGATGCTCATGTGCGGACTCCTGGCTAGCCGCCGCCGACGAAGGTGACGATTTCCACGCGGTCTCCCGCCTGGAGGTGGTGTTCGGGATGGCGGGCGCGGCGCACCACCTCCGCGTTCACTTCCACGGCGACGCCGGGGCCGCCCACTTGAAGCGACTCCAGCAGCGCCGAAAGGGTGGTGCCTTCCGGCACCTCGCGCGTCTCTCCGTTGACCCAGACCTGCATGGCCTCACGGCTCCTTGCGACGACGGGGACCTGGGCACGCACTACAAGGGTGACTCCGCGCTGTCAACGCGCTCGCCGGCCCATGCGCCCGCCACCGTCACCGGTATACTCGGGGGCATGCTCGTGGCTTCTCGCCGGCACATCGCGCTCGCACTGCCGTGCATGGTTGCCCTGCCTGCGTCCGCGGCGGAGCCCGTCGCGCTGGATGTTCCCCGCCGCGAAGTCACGCCCGTCCTGCATGGGCACCGCCATGCCTATGTCGCCGGTGTGGGGTGCTGGCGCTCGGCGGGCTGGGGCTGGGCTTCCTCCGCGCAGGGGGAGTCGCGGCGCGCCCAGGGCCTGACCTCCGCGCGCGAGACACGCGCGTCGCTGGACCGGGCGCGCACCGCCTCCGCCACCGCCAATGTCCTCTATGCCGCAGCGGGCGCCGCCGTGCTGTACGGACTGCTGCCCGAGCCGGCTGCAAGGGCCGCCAGCCTCACGTACCATTTCTGATCCAGACCCCCGCCCGTGACCTTCCTCCGCGCTTCCTGTCTGTCCGTCTGCGTGGCCATGGCGTGCACGCTGGACGCCATCGATTTCACGGGCAAGACGTGCGAGGACGCACAGGATTGCCCGCCGCCGTACGTCTGTGTCGCGGCGAGGCCAGGGGAAGGGCGCACCTGTGAAGTGCTGGGACTGCCGGGAGCGCCGGACGGCGGTGACGCGGGGCCCGTGCCCACGTGGTGCGGGGACATCCAGCCCATCATGGCGGCGAGCTGCGTGAGCTCGTGCCACGGCGCCGATACGAGCAGCAGCGGCGTGACGTCATTCCGCCTGGACTATTTCGCGCCCGAGGATGGAGGTGTCCCGGGCGCGCAGGCGATGGCGGCGCGAATCCAGGCGCGAGCGTACGTGTTCCAGGACATGCCGCCTCCGGGGAGTCCGGTGCCCATGCCGACAGCACAGGAGCGCGAGCGCATCGCGCGGTGGGCGCGAGAAGGCGCGCCGCTGTGCGCGGACGCTGGCTCCGAAGAGGTGCCCTGTGACGGTGGCGTGGGCGGCGGTCTCTAGCCGTTCTTGCGGTTGGGCCCGGTATCTCCGTTTTCTGCCCTTGTTCCCTGGTAGGGCAGGCGGGCGGCCATGCGCCCCGTGGTCCGCCATGTGCCCCTAAGGCATCCGTGTGCGCCAGACAACCCCTGTTCAAGGGCGGGGGGAGCACCCAGTTTCTGCCCAACGCCGGGGGAAACGCTCTCTCGGCCGCAAGTGAGTGAGGGGGAAACCTTCTCCCGTTTCCACGTGAAAGGAGCAGGAACAAATGCGCAAGCTCATGATGGCGGTCACTGCGGTTGCGGGTATGTCGTTGGTCGTCACTGGCTGCAGCAAGCGCGACAACGTCGAGTCGCAGCGCCAGGACGTCGCCGAGGCTCAGGTGGAGGCGCAGCAGGAGACGGCGGAGATCCGTCAGGACGCGCGGGAGGACATCGCCAGCACGCAAATGGAGGCCCAGGAGGACATCGCTGGGACGCAGCGTGAGGCCGCGGAAGAGGTCGCCAGCGCGCAGCAGGACGTCCAGGACGAGCGCCAGGACCTGGCCGAGGCCGAGGCTGATCGACGGGCGGACCTGAATGATGACATGGCCCTGGGTGGCTCCGGCGCGGCGGGTGCCACCGCTGCCGCGAGCAGCGTCACTGGCCGCGTGCTCTCCACCGGCAGCGATGAGCTGACCGTGGTCGACACCAGCAACAACAAGCAGATCGAGCTGAAGACGAACGACCAGACGCGCATCCTGCACAACAACCAGCCGCTGAAGCTGGATGACATCGAGGAGGGTGCCCAGGTCCGCGCCTCGTATGTCCAGGACGGTAAGGACATGGTGGTTCGCGAGCTGACCGTGACGCAGCCGGTGCAGAAGAAGAAGTAGTCAACGCGTCGAGCGCAGCGGGCGTCTCGTTTCCTCACGGACCGCTCAGGGACGGCCTCCGCTTCGGCGGGGGCCGTTTCCTTTTTTCCCTGAATCCGTGCTGGGAGGTTGGAAGGGTGTGTCGGACGTGGGTGGTAGGAGGGATGCGTGAGGTTTTCTCACGCCTTCCCAACCCAGGGGAGGACTTCCTGCCCAGGAGGCATCACCCGAGATGTCCACTCACCCCCCAGAGCCACCCGCTTCAAAGCCGTTCATCCTCTTCACAACCGGGGCCACGGCGTATGAGTTGATCCGCTACCTCGGGGCACGGGGCTCCGGAGAGCTGCTGCTCGCCCGGCGGCACTATGCGGGCGTCCCCGGCGACCTCGTGCTCATCAAACGTTTGCAGGACGTCGGCGACGCGCAGGGGCGCGCGCGCCTGCGCGAAGAGGTCAAGCTGCTGATGCGGCTCAGCCACCCGGCCATCGTGCAGGTGTTCCTGGTGCGGGTGCATGAAGGATTGCCCCACCTGGTCATGGAGCACGTAGACGGAAAGTCGCTGGAGACGCTCATCAGCTACGCGGCCCTGCGGCGCCGGCCCTTCTCGGAAGCGTTCGCCGCCTACGTGGGCGCGGAAGTGGCGGATGCGCTGCACCATGCTCATGCACTGGAAGACGCCCGGGGCCGTCCGTTGGGCATCGTCCACCGGGATGTGTCGCCGCGGAGCCTGCGTCTGGACGCGCGGGGCCATGTGAAGCTGTCTGACTTCGCCATGGCCTGGGCGAAGCTACCGGGGCGCATCGTCACGGAGACCCATGTCGTCCGGGGCGACCTGGCCTACGCCTCACCGGAAGCGCTGGCGCGAAAGCCGCTGGACGGCCGCGCCGACCTGTTCTCCCTGGGGGTGGTGCTGCTGGAGGTGCTCACCGGCTTGCACCTGTTGGATCTGGAGGACGTGGAGCGGGCCGCGCTTGCCGCGGGGCCGCTGCCTGACGCGGAGGTGCTGCTGGCGGAGGTGCCCAGCTGGCTGCCCGCGCCCTTGATGGCCGCGCGCATGGCGTGTCTGGCTCCGGCGCATGTGGAACGCGCCACCCAGGGATTGTCCCCGGCCATGCGGGCCATCCTCGGCCGGCTCTTGCGCCGGGAGCCTTCAGAGCGCTTCCAGTCCGGGCAGGAACTGGCGGACGCCCTGCGCGCCGTGTTGGCCGGTCAGGGGTACGCCTACGGACCGACCGAAGCCGCGCGGGAGGCCACCCAGGTCCGCCGCGACGCCCGCTGCCGCCGGCAGATGGCGGATGTGCTGCGCTGGGAGGACTCCGTGCGTCCGGAGGCCCCGCCGCGCACGACATCCGGGTCGGGGCCTTGAGGGAAGGCGGGGGCAAAAGGGTCGGGGCAGGGACCTTGACTGGGCACTGGGACGCGGGTGGTGCTTGTTTCGCGCACGCGGGTGGGCAGACTTGCGCGCATGGGTGACGTGAAAGAGTTCCACCAGCGGTGGTGCATCGCGGACGGCCATGCGGATTCCCTCATGTGGAACCGCGACCTGTGTGCACGCTCTGAAGAGGGCCATGTGGACTTCCCCCGCCTGCGGGAGGCGGGGGTGAAGCTGCAGTGCTTCACCATCGTCACCCGGGGCTTCCCCTTCATCGGAGGCTTCCCGGTGTTCGCAGCGTGGCGTGGGTGGCCCCGGGAGGCCCGGGCGAGCGAGTGGACCCGGGCGCTCTGGCAGATTGAACAGATGGCATCCTTCTGTGCGCGCTCCGGGGATGCCGCCCGCATCACGACCACCGGCGCCATGCTGGAGGACAACCTCGCGCAGGGGCGGCTGTCCGCGGTGCTGGGCGTGGAAGGGGGGCACGCCATCGAAGGCCAGGTGGCGCGCCTGACGGAGCTTCACCAGGGTGGGGTGCGCTTCATGGGCCTCACCCACCTGTCCAACAACGACCTGGGCGGCTCTTCCTTCCCGATGATGGGCAACCGGGGCCTCACACCGCTGGGCCGGGATGTCATGGAGGAGATGGCCCGGCTGGGCATGAGCGTGGATGTGGCGCATGCCTCGGAGTCCACCCTCAAGGACCTCTTCACCCACCCCTCGGTCCGGTTCTTCTGCTCGCACACGGGCGTTCGCGCGGCGGGCGGCGGCTGGCGCAACCTCTCCGACGAATCCCTGCGCTTCATCGCGGACCGGGGCGGGGTGGTGGGCATCATCTTCGCCCCCGTCTATCTGGGCGGTGACACCGTGGATGACGTGGTCCGGCACATCGAGCACGCCGTGGACGTCATGGGGGGGGGCGGGGTGGGGTTGGGCTCCGACTACGACGGAATGGTGCCGCTTCCCCGTGGCATGAAGGATGTCACCGGGTTGCCTTTGCTCACCGAGGCGCTGTTGCGCCGCCATCCACCGTCCTGGGTGGAACGCGTCATGGGTGGAAACTTCCGTCGTTTCTTCCAGGAGACACTGGGTGGTTGACCGGCGGCGGGACGCTCGAAATATTGGCTGGTGCCCATGAACCGCTCACTTCTCGCACTCGTCCCGTTGGTTGGCACTCTGCTCCTCGCTGGTTGTGGCCCGAGCGCGGGAGGCGACTGCGACGGAGGCGGCTTCGTTTGTCAGGAGCGGGTGCTGGCGCTGGAGTGCCGGGGCGGCACCTGGCGTGAGTTGCCCTGCCGGGGCCCGTTGGGGTGCCGTGAGTCGTCGGAGGCCGTGCGGTGTGATACGTCCAACAACGTCGCGGGGGACGCCTGTGCCTCCAGCGCCGAGGGCACGGGGCTGTGCCGCGCGGACGGCCAGGCCGTGTTGGAGTGCCGCCAGGGCGTGTTGACGGAGACGGCCACCTGCTCCGCCTGCACCGTGGAGAACAGCCAGGTGACGTGCCAGCCCTGAGGTTGGCGCTGGCCGGGGTGTCAGTCCCCTCGCCTCGAATCGTGTGGTAGCCTCGGCGCGCCGCTCGCGGGACTCCGATGCGACTTCCGATTCAAGCCTTTGGAGCCTGACCCGCGGTCGTTTCACTCTTCCCCGAGCGGCGCTTCCTTTCCCAAGCCCGGGCGCCCGGGGAGGACGTGCACACGATGGCCGCACTGGCGGAAGTCCGCGTCGAACAGGTCGCCCGCGAAGACCTGGTGATGTTCGTCAACGCCTGCTTCTCCTGCACGGGGCAGCGGGAGTTCTACGGCGACGCGCGCGGCCAGTCCGTCTCCATCGAGTTCCTGCACCAGTACATCCTGGGCAACTACCGCCGGCTCTACGCGCGAACGCTCGCGGCGGGCATCAACCACTTCAATCAAGCGCAGATCATCCTCAACCTGCTCGCCAGTGGCAGCCCAGCGGATGCCCGGGACAAGGCGGAGGAGGGCGCGCTCATCGCCGCCGCGCTGCGCGCCCTGCCGCCCCAGCGGGCCTTCCGTGTCCTGGAGTCCCTGCGCGGCCGGCGCATCAACAATCGCCGGGCGCGGGCGATTGTTCGGGACTACGTGCACGGTCGCGCCAACCTGGCCTTCGACGCCGTGAAGTACCGCTCCAAGCTGCGCGCCGCCGTGTCCCACGGACACCTGAAGCTGGAGGGAGAGCTGGGGCCGTTCCTCTTCCGTGGCTGGAAGAAGCGCTCCTTCACCCAGCCCTTGCTGGAGACCTTTCGCCGCGCGCACTACACCCACGAGGCTCTGTACGAGCTGCCCTACACGGTGGCGGAGGGCCTGGCGGTGAAGCACGGCATCTCCCGCGAGGTGTTCCTCCGGCGCATCGAGCCGCGCCTCACGGCGGCGGAGCGCCTGCGCCTGCAAGAATCCGCGGCGCGCGAGCGCGGGACTCCGCCCCCGGTGGACCTGGGGCGGGCATCCCTGACGAAGCTGGCGCTGTATGTCCTGGCCCTGTCGCTGGAGGTTCGCCGGGAGCGCCACGCGGAGCTGCACGCCGCGCTGGAGCAGGCCGCGGCCCGCGTCCTGCGCAGGGCCCCGTCGCCGTTGCAGCGGGTGGCCGCGATTCTGGACAACAGCTATTCGTCGTCCGGGTCGCTGGAGAAGCGCCGCCGTCCTCTCGGTGTGGCACTGGCCACGCACTACCTGCTGTCCGCTGCCGCCCGGGAGTACCGCGCGTGGTGGACGTGCCCGGTGGAGGAGCCGCTGCTCGTCAGTGCACGAGGGCAGACGGACATCGCCACGCCGCTGTTGGAGGCGTTGGCCTGGGGCGCCGACCTGGTGGTCATCGTCTCCGACGGCTACGACAATGATCCGCCCAAGGCGGTGGCCGAGCTGACGCGCGTGTTCCGCTCGAAGCTCGACCCGGAGCGACACACGGCACTGGTTCATGTCAATCCGGTGTTCGATTCGGAGGGGTATGCCCCCCGTTCCTTCGGTGCGGCCGTGCCCACGGTGGGTGTCCGGGACGCGGAGGACGTGCCCACGGTGCTGGGCTTCGCGCGCTTCGCGGAGGGGGTGGCGTCGCTCTCTGAGCTGGAGGCCTACCTCGCGTCGCGCGTGGGCGCGATGTTGCAGCGGGACGCCGGGGGTCGGCAGGGCCATGACGAGGGGCGCCGTCAGGATGCGCCGCCGGCGGAGGAGGGCGAATCATGACGGACGCACGGCTCATTCAACGGCTGGAGCCCGCGGGCCTGCGGTTGGCTCCGTCTCAGGTCTGGGGCGGCATCCGGTTGGTGCCAGTCTTGAGGGACGAGGTGCGTGGCGATCTCCGCATGACCTTGCGGACGTACGACGACGTGGCCGCGGTCGTCTCGGTGAAGGGTGGGCTGAAGGAGCCAGGCCTCAAGTACATCTCGTATGTTCCTCACGGCCTGGTCATGACGTGGGGAAACCGTCAGGCGGAAGCCGTCTATGGAACGCAGCTGCAAGCCGTGGACGGGAAGAGCCTGAGGGCTGGCCCCTTCTCCATCCGGCTGCTGCACCGGATGGTGCACCGAGAGGACCGCCGCCAGCTTCGGATGCTCCCGTTGCATCTGGCCATGGAGGGCTTCCTGGCCTTGCAGTTCGGCGGGCCGGAGATTGCCTGGGCCGAGTATTCACGCGAGGGCCTCTCGCGAGGCCTGGACCCGCGCTCCGAGAGCTCGGTCCCCGGGTGGGCTTCGCCCATGCTGGATGGGGCGCTGCGCACCTTCGAAATCCATCCGCGGCAGGTGGGCCTGCTGCTGTTCAACGCGGACGTGTTGCTGTCGGCCTTCGTCGTCGCGCACCCGGATGACTACCGCGCGCTCCACAGGACATTGGTGGAGGACTTCTATGGCGACCTGCTGCTCCAGTACGGATTCCTGGGGGACGCGCCCGAATTGGGGCTCACCCTGGATGACGCCCGGGTGTCCAGCTTGGAGGACTTGCGCAACGAGGTGCACCGCATGCGCCAGGACTGGGCCGACTTCCACGGCTTCATGGCCGGGAGCCTCTTCGGTGCCAGCCTGTCGTCCACCCCTGTCTACAAGGCGGGCGGTTTTCTCCTCCAGCGCTTCCACACCTCGCTGGACCCGGCAGAGGAGAACCACATCGGCGAGGCCATCGTCGGTATGGACGGCACCCTGGAGTACCTCAAGACGTATCGCTTGTCGGCGGCCCAGACGCGCCGGGCTTACCTCTTGTCACAGCTTGCCCAGTGCGACTGGCATCTGGAGGACACGGCGGAGCGTCTGCGCACCACGGCCAGCGACCTGTCCCTCCGCCTGCGAAACGCCGGATTCGGCTATCTCCTCAAGGACTCCGTCCTCGAAGCCGCCCAGCGGAAGCATCGCCGCTGAGCGCTCGCGCGGCGGTGTTACTCCTCGGGCTTCGCGGGTGGCAGCGGCGCATAGCCTGTGGCGGCCATCCGCTGCCCGCTGCGCTGATACATCTCCGCGGGCATGTCCTGCACGCCGGTGCCGTCAATCCATCGATTGTAAAAGTTGAAGAGCGCGCACACCGTCACGGTGTCGAAGAGGGCTTCGTCCGTCCACCCGGCGTCCTTCAAGCGTGCGATGTCCTCCCGTCCCACCTGCGCCGCACGGTGGTTGAGGGTGTCCACGAAGGCAAAGAGCGCCTTCTCGGCCTCGGAGATGGGGGCTGTCGCCACGTCCTCCAAGACTGCTTTCACCATGTCGGGATTGCCCAGCAGCTCCGCCGCGACCGCGGCGTGAGAGCCCGTTCAAAACAAGCATTGGTTGCCGCGCGATGTGTACGCGGCAATCAGCTCTCTCAGTCCGGGCGATAGCGGGGAAGGGCCCCGCATGACTTCATGGGTGAAGCGGGACAGGGCCTCGCCCAATCGCGGCTTGTACGCGAACAGGTGCCAGATCTGCGGGACGGGAGAGCCCACCTCTCGGGCCATGCGAATCAGCCGGCCGTAGTGGCCATCGGATTCGCGGTCCTCGACGTCCTTCAGATGCATGCGGTCCACGGCACCCTCGGCGGCAGCGGGCTGGAATGTCCAGCCCGCATGCTCGCATGGGCCACGGTGTGCCACCAGCCTTCGCTCAGGCGCTGGGCCCCTGAAGCGACGTCAGGAAGGCATCCAGCACGGCGTTGACCCGATCGGGCTGTTCCTGGTTGGCCAGGTGCCCCGCATCCGGAATGACCTCCAGCTTCGCTCCGGAGATCAATCCGGCGATTTCCTTCGCCTTGGCCAGCGGAGTGAGGGCGTCGTGCTCGCCCACGACGACCAGTGCCGGGCCCGCGTACCGCGCCAGCATGTCCTTGCTGTCCGGACGCAGGGCCATGCCGCGCAGCGCGGCCGCGACGCTCGCGGGCGAGGCCGCGCGCATCAGTGCCGCCACTTCCTGGGCCACCGGTGAGTCCGGTCCCGCGGCCACCATCTTGGGAAGCATGGCCTGGATGATGGGCTCCACGCCGGCCTCCAGCGCCTGGGTCGCGGAGGTCTCCCGGCGCGCCTTGCCCTCCGCGTCGTCCGCGGTGGCCTGCGTATCCATCAACACCAGCCCGCTGACGCGGCCCGCATCCTCGCGCAGCAGGGCCATGGCGGCGTAACCCCCCATGGACACGCCACCCACCACCACGGTGTCCAGCTTCAGCGCGTCCAGCAGCGCCAGCGCGTCACGCGCGATGCGGGACATCTCCGTGGGGCCGTCGCCCAGCGCGCTCTCACCGAAGCCTCGGATGTCCGGGATGATGAAGCGGTAGCGCCCCGACAGCGCCTTCACCTGTTTGTCGAATGTGCTGCCATTCAGCGGAAACGCATGCAGCAGCAGCACGGGCGGGCCCTTGCCCTCGTCCCGGTAGTGCAGGGGGACGCCATCCACGGCGACGGTCAGCATGTTTCCTCTCCTCGCGAAAATGTCAGAGCCACTCTTTGTGCTTGAACCAGAAGATCATCCCCACCGGCAGCGCGAGAATCGACGCCCACATCAGGTACCAGGCGCCGTTCGTGTAGAGCCGGTCGAAGTTCTGCCCGAAGAATCCGACGATGCAGGACAGCGGCAGGAAGATGGTGGCGAAGATGGTGAGCTGCTTGGAGATATCGTTCGTTTTGTTCGCCACCATGGACAGGTAGCCGTCAATCACGTTGCCGATGATGTCGCGCCCGGCATCAATCTGCTCGTACAGCCGCACCAGATGGTCGTACACGTCACGGAAGTAGAGCGTCGTCTTCTCGTGGACGTGGGGGATGCCTCGCCGGGACAGCAAGCCCACCACGTCGCGCTGGGGCGACAGCACTCGCCGGAACGTCACCAGCATCCGCTTCATGGCGAAGATGCGTTGCAGGTGGGACTTCTCCGGCTTGTCGAAGATGGCGATCTCCAGGTCCTCGAGCTCATCGCTGAACGCGTCGAGGATGGGGAACTGCGCATCCACCAAGGTGTCCGCGAGCATGTAGAAGACGAAGTCCGTCCCGCGGATGAGCGTCGCCTGCGGGTCGTCCTTCACGCGGCGCACCACGGTGTCGTGGCCAGCGAAGGGGAGCTCGTGGACGCTGATAAGCCAGTCCTTCGCCAGGAAGAAGTGGTGCTCGTGCAGCGTCAGTTCGCAGATGTCCTTGCCCGTGACGGTGAATCCCTGGAGTACGACGAACTGGTGGTTGGGGTATTCCTCCAGCTTGGGCCGCTGGTCCAGGTGGAGGCAGTCCTCCACGGCCAGCTTGTGCAGACCGAACCGCGCGGCCAGCCGGGCCAACACCTCCTCGGTCGGATGCAGGACGTCGATCCACTTCCGGCCTTCCTCGCCCAGCAGCTCTTCACCACCGGTGAGAAGTTGACCGTCCTTCACAAGACAGACCTGAATCATCCCGTAGCGCTCCCAAGCCAGCGGCATGGCCCGCATGCGAGTGCTAGAACTCCCCCGCGCGGAAGTCGAGCGCTAGAGTGTGACACCCGTGTCTGAAGCCGCTGAGACCCCCCAGGCCTCGCTGTCCGCGAGGCTCGAAGAAATCCTCCAGTCCCATCCGGATCCGGCGTTCGCCGGCCGCCTGCGCAAGGTGTACGTCGCCACCGCGCACGCCATCTCCCGGCTGAGCGACCTCGACCTGGTGCGGTACGAAACGCCCGTCGTGGATTCCTCGCCGGACCTCTCCTTGTGGGAAGAGATGGCGCCCGTCATCCGTGACACGGTGATGGACGTCAACGGCCTGCTGAACGTCATCCGGGAAGAGTTCCCCGTGCCGTCCCCGGGCGGCGCGAGCGCGCAGGCCCCCGTCGGCATCCTCCAGGATGCGATGAGCCAGATTGCCCAGGGCATCACCCAACTGGGCGAGGCCATGCGCAACCCGTCGGTCGTGAGCGACCGGTGGACGCTGCTGGCGGAGATTCAGCGCATCCGCGCGCGCTTCCGCGAGCAGATGAGCAACCTGGTGTTCGAGTCCGCGAGCCTCCTGGGCGAGGTGACGCGGGCGCAGGTGGTGCCGGGCTACGCGGCGGAGGTGAAGGCCGCGGTGACGGTCCGCGCCATCACCGCCGACCTGGGCCGCATCCTCACCGCGCGCCTGAAGAAGGTCAGGGATGCGGAGGCGCAGGACGTGCAGTGGAACGCCCAGCAGCTCCAGACGGAAATGGACGCCTTCGGGCGCACGGCCGCGTACCGGAATCTGCGCGCGCAGGACAAGCGGCACATCGTGGAGATGCGCGCCGAGGTCGGCCGCCTGGCCATCCTCCCGAACCCGTCCCGCGCGGAGCTGGTGACGGTGGTGGAGGCCCTGGACACCTTCGTCCAAGGCCTGTCCGCGGTGAACCAGCGACAGCTGCTCATCATCCATGACCGCGAGGTGTGGGCGTCGTGCGGCGTCCGGCTGGAGCGCGCCATGTCGCTGGTGGGCTCTGACCCCGCAGGCGCGGCCCGGGCCCTGGCCGAGGCGGCCGGCAGCGGCCAGTCCCTCTACGGCCGTGCGACGGAGCTGGATGCCTTCCTGCGCAAGGCGCGCAAACTCCAGGTGGGCCAGCTCCCGCCAGACGAGCTGCGGTCCACCATCGTCACCTTCCAGGGCCTGCTCGCCGGTCTGGACGTGATGTGATGAAGGCGCTCCTGAAGGCGCGAGTTCCGCGCCCGCTTCGCGAGGCCGACCTGTCCCGCGTGGAGGGCATCTTCACCGACGTGGATGGCACGCTGACCACGGGCCACAAGCTGCGCTCGGACACGGTGCGGGCGCTGGAGCGCCTGGCGTCCGCGGGCCTGCGCGTGGTGCTGGTGAGTGGCCGCCCGGCGGGCTGGGGAGAGGCTTGGGCGCGGCAGCTCCCCGTGGACGGCGTCATCGTGGAGAACGGTGGCCTGTTCTTCCTGAAGGGCGCGCATGGCCGGCTGCGGAAGGTCTACGCGGAGGCGCCGGCGGAGCGGGTGGCGAACCGGCGGAGGCTCCAGTCCGAGGTGGCCCGGGTGCTCAAGAAGGTGCCCGGCGCGCGGCTGTCCATGGACAGCGCGTACACGGAAGTGGACCTGGCGGTGGACTACAACGAGGAGGCCCGCCTGGGGGACGCGGGGGCGGACCGCATCGAGTCCCTGTTGGTTGCGCGAGGCGTGACGGCCGTGCGCTCGTCGGTCCACATCAACTGCTGGCTGGGCCGATTCGACAAGCTGAGCGCCACGCGGCGCTTCTCGCGGGCGGCGTGGGGCGAACGGCTGGACCCACGTGACGGCCGTTATGTATACGCGGGGGATTCTTTCAACGACGCCCCGATGTTCGCCGCCTTTGGACTGGGCGTGGGCGTGGCCAACGTGCGGGCCGTCCTGGACCGCATCGAGGCGCCACCTGCTTTCATCACCCGGGCGCCCGAGGGGCGGGGCTTCGAGGAACTGGCTCGCGCCATCCTGGCCCGGAGGGGCCGCGGCGCGGCCCGTGAGGAGTGACACCGTGAATGTCGTGAAGCTGGAGCTGGCGCGCGGACTGGGGCGACACCTGCGCGCGGGGCACCCGTGGGTGTTCCGCAAGGCGCTGGAGCACGTGCCGAAGATTCCGGCCGGCAGCGTGGTGGACCTGACGGAGAACGGGAAGTTCGTGGCGCGCGGGTATTACGACCCGCACTCGGCCATCGCCGTGCGCGTGCTCACGCGCGACTCGCGCGACACCGTGGATGCGGGCTTCATCACCCGGCGGGTGCGTCAGGCCCTGTCCGAGCGCACGGCCCTCATCGACCTCACCGACACGGACAGCTACCGCCTGATTCATGGCGAGGGCGACGGCCTGCCGGGCGTGGTGGTGGACCTGTACGCGGGCTGGGCGGTGATGAAGCTGTACTCTGCGGGCCTCACGCCGTACCGGCCGCTCCTCATCGAGGCGCTGAAGGCCGGCGTGCCCGGGCTCAAGGGCATCATCGGCCGTGATGAGGTCGGCCGCGACGACGTCGATGAGGACGAGGGCCGCGGCTCCGGGAAGATGCTCTACGGCCACGAGGCGCCGGAGCTGATTCCCATCCGCGAGCGCGGGGCCACCTTCCTGGTGGACGCCTGGAAGGGGCAGAAGACGGGCTTCTTCCTCGACCAGCGGGAGAACCGCTACCTCATCCGGCGGCTGGGCAAGGGCCGCGACGTGCTCAACTGCTTCAGCTTCAGCGGCGGCTTCTCCGTCAATGCGGCGCTGGGCGGGGCCAACAGCGTCTTCTCCGTGGATCAGGATCCGGACGCCATCGCCCTGGCCCGGGAGAACTTCACGCGCAACGGCATCGCCGCGGAGAAGCACGACTTCCTGGCGGCGGACGTCTTCAAGATCATCCAGTCCTTCAAGGACGAGGGCCGCACCTTCGACCTCATCATCTTGGACCCGCCCGCCTTCGCGAAGACTCAGCGCGCGGTGCAGGCGGCCATCGACGGGTACGCGTCCCTCAACCGGCAGGCGCTGGGCATCCTCCGGCCGGGCGGGCTGTTGGCCACTGCGTCGTGCTCGGCGCGCGTAAGCCCGGAGGACTTCATGGGCGCGGTGCGCGAGGCGGGCTTCAAGGCGGGCGTGGACCTGGCGCTCGTCGAGGAGCGCTACCAGCCGCCGGACCACCCGGTGCGCCTGCAGTTCCCGGAGGGGAAGTACCTCAAGTTCTACGTGCTGCAGTCCGTGTAGCCCGCCGACGAGAAGCGCGCGCTGAAACGCAAGAGGCCACGAGGTTCATCACCTCGTGGCCTCCGCTGTTTCCCGGTAGGGAAGGGTGCCTCAGAAGTTGCCGGCTCGGCCCTCTTCGAACGGGACGCGGTGGTTCAGGTACGTCTCCGTCAGCGAGTGGGCGCCGCTGAACATGCCCTTCTCGGAGAAGTGGTGGACCTGCGCGCCCTTGCCAGCGTCGCGGAACAGGTCACCCGGCGTCCAGCCCTTGCTGCCCTGGCCGAAGATGACGGGCACCGGGTCCTTGTTGTTGACGTAGTGCACGTAGTTGGGGCCGTCCGGGTAGGTGGTCGCCGCCGCGCCGAAGGTCTCCACGTTGACGCGGCTGAGCAACTGCTCCACCTGCGCCTTGGACATCCCATCTTCGATGCGCAGCCGGTTGCCGACATCCTTCAGCGCGCGCGAGGTGATGAGGCCGCCGTGGCTGTAGCCCACCAGGTGGATGTCACGACCCGCCTTCAGCTCGGAGTAGACGATGTCCGACAGCGAGTCGACCGCGGGATTCTTGCCCTTGTTCAGCTTGTCCTTCGCGGCCTGGATGACGTCCGCAATCATGCCGGACGTGGCGTTGTGCACGCCGATGGCGCGCATGCCGGTGCTGTTCGCGAGGGCCTGCAGCTCGCGCGCCTGGCCGTCCTTGTTGGTGCTGATGCCGTTGACGTAGACGACCGTCGCCGTGGCGTTCGGGTTGTTCGCCGGAACGAAGGCGGGCACCTGGTTGAGCGGCGTGTTCGGCTCGAACGTCTGGCCGCCAGCGCCCACCAGCTTGCCGTCGAAGACCTTGTCCTTGGAGCCCGCGGGCGCGGTGAAGACGCCACCGACGGCTTGCGTCTGCGCGGAGCGGCTGTCGAAGCCATCCACCACGACGCCGCGCTGAGCGGCGCCACCCGTCACGGGAGGCTGCACGGTGTTGGTGGCAGGTGAGCCACTTCCACGAACGCGGTCGGCGGTGCTGCGAGAGGTCTGCGCGATGCTGTTCCGTCCGCGCTGGATGGTGCTCATGGGGTGGGGGCTCCTGCGGAATCTGGGGGTGTTTCCGCATTGTCCTCGAATCCACCTGGAAGTTTCCTGCTGGCGAAGATTTTGCGTGAAATCGTGTGTGGGTTTCTGTCGGATGGTGCGTGTGGGCGGGTGCGCAAGGGGGTAGGGGTTAAGGTGGGGCAATGGTCCAGAAAGGTCAGTTCCTCGAACGCGCGACGCTGGTGCCGGTGGGCTCGGAGGTCATGGAGGGCACCACGCATCGGGGAAGCCGGGCGCCGCCGCTGCTCGTGATTCCGCCCCGGCCGGACGAGGGGGGCGGCATGGATCACGTCATCGCGGCAGAGCTCGTCTGGGCGGCGGCGAACGCGGGTTTTCCGACGCTGCGCTTCAACCACCGGGGGGTGGGGGCCAGCCAGGGCAAGCGGGGCAGGGACTTGGAGTTGCTGGCGGACGCGGAGGCAGCCATGCGGATGCTGCTGGAGAACGCCGGGGTCAACGCGCTGGCGGTGGCGTCACTCCACGGGGGCGCCCAGGTGGCCCTGGCGCTCCAGGCGAAGCACCCCGCCGTGGGAGGCCTGTGTCTGGTGGCCCCGGCCCTGGTGGCGCCGGAAGTTCTGTCCCGAGTGACATGCCCGCTGCTGGTGGTACAGGGCGAGGAGGACTCCCGGTTGCCTCGGGCCGCCGTCTCCGCCGCTGTCGCTCGGGCAGGAGGCGACTTAGAGGTCATCGACGATGCCGGACCTACCTTCCAGCGGAACCTTCCTCAGGTCGGCCGAGCTGTCGCGGCTTGGCTACGGCGGCTCTCCGGCGGATGACCGATGTAGCGCAAACCATCGTATTTCATCACGTTTCTCCTCCCTGCCGCCCTTGCACGCAGGGAGAGGGGACATCCAGACTGTCGGTGCAGACCCAATCGTTGCGACGTTCGTTCGTAGGGGTCTTCCAGACGCGTGTTTCGTTTCTCAAGGAGTGGCCTGATGCGGAAGGTGCGATGGACCCTGGGTGGCGCGGCGCTGGCCCTGACGCTGACGGCCGCCTGTGCGTCCGCTTCTCGTGAGCAGGACACGCCTCCCCCCGCGAATCTGCGGACGCTCGATGCCCGGGACGTGGTGGCGAGCGCCATCGTCGTGGACTTCAAGGACGGCACGACGAAGGCGGAGTTCGACGCCTGGGAGACCGACTGGGGCGTCGACCTGGAGCTCAACTCCGTGGAGAGCGCCGACGAGGCCCTCACGGTGGCGGTGGGCGTGGACGACGTGGACGGGGTGCTCGAGCGCATCCGCCAGCATCCGGCCGTGGAGGCCGCCGAGCCACTGATGGAGGTCCGCGCCAGCTTCACGCCGAACGACCCGCACTTCGCGCAGCAGTGGAACCTGCGGATGATCGACATGCCCAAGGCCTGGGAGCGAAACCGGGGCAAGGGCGTGGTGGTGGCGGTGCTGGACACCGGCATCGCGTACGAGGACCACGGCGACTTCAAGCAGGCACCGGACCTCAAGGGCGTGAAGTTCGTGAAGGGCTTCGACTTCGTCAACGACGATGAGCACGCCAACGACGACCACGGGCACGGCACGCACGTGGCGGGCACCATCGCCCAGGCCACCAACAATGGCGAAGGCGTGGCGGGCGTGGCCTTCGAGGCGACGCTGATGCCCGTCAAGGTGCTCAACCACTTCGGTGGCGGGAACACGGCGGACATCGCGGACGCCATCCGCTTCGCGGCGGACAAGGGCGCGAACGTCATCAACCTGTCCCTGGGCGGCGGGGCGTACTCGCAGGTGATGGCCAGCGCGGTGGAGTATGCGCGCAAGAAGGGCGTCACCGTGGTGGCCGCGGCTGGCAATGGCGGGCGGGCGACGGTGGAGTTCCCCGCGGCCTACCCGGGCGCGGTGGCGGTGTCGGCCGTGGGGCCGGACGGAATGCTGGCGCCGTACTCCTCCTACGGCAAGGAGCTGGATATCGCCGCGCCGGGTGGCGACAAGCGCCGGGGCGACCAGGGGGGCATCCTCCAGAACACCCTGGACCCGCGCGATGTCTCGCGCTTCGTCTACGCGTCATACCAGGGCACCAGCATGGCCACGCCGCACGTCGCGGCCGTGGCGGCGATGCTCTACGCGGCCGGCGCCAAGGGACCGGACGAGGTGGAGCAGGCCCTCTACGCGGGCGCGAAGAAGTCTGCGGACCAGGCGTGGAGCGAGCAGTACGGCCACGGCCTGCTCAACGCGGAGGCGTCGCTCGCGTCGCTTCGCGGCGGCGGCTCGGCGCAGTGGCCGCCGCTGTACTGGGCGCTGGCGCTGCTGGCGTTCGTGCTGCTGACGCTGCGAGGTCGTGCGCGGCCGGGCTACCTCAACGTGCTGGTGCGGCCCGCCTTCCTCATCCCGCTGTTGCTCTCGACGGTGGGCGCCTTCTTCCTGCGCGGCTGGTTCGGGGGCGCTGAGGGGGCCGCGGGGGACGTGGTGCAGGTGGCGTCGCTGCCCCTGCCGGACTGGGAGCGCATCATCTTCGGCCGGGGCCGGACGGTGAACCCGCTGTTCTACAGCGCGCTCATCCCGCTGCTCCTGTCGCTGCCGGCCATCAAGTGGCGTGGGCTGCGGTCGGCCATGGGGGGCCTGGCGCTCGGCTTCGCGGGCTTCCTGGCCTACACGGCCTGGGCCGGGGCGCCGGCGCTGGCGTGGCTGCCCTTCGCGTTCCTCGCCAAGCCGTGGCTGGGCTTCAACACCGTCATCTGCCTCGTCATCGCCCGCGCGATGCTCCAGAAGGAGGACGCATGAAGCTCACTGGCCGCGTCGTCTTCCGTGACATCGAAACGGGCGTCTGGGTGCTGGAGGGCGACGACGGCACCACGTACCAACTCGCTGGCGGGGACCGGAAGCTGAAGAAGGACGGTCAGCGCATCGAAGCCGAAGGCAGCGTGGACGGGGACACGCTCACCAGCGCCATGGTGGGCCCCATCTTCCACGTCAGCACGTACCGCTTCGTCTGAAGCGGCACGTCGCGGGTCAGGGCTTCAGCCCTGGCCCGGTTTGGATGCGGTGCGCGCGAATCTGCCGCTCCCGCTCCTCGTAGTAGGCCTCCATGGGTAGCTCCCCTCGGCGCGCCGAGGCGCGGAGCGCGCTCAACGCCTTGCGCTCCGCATGCAGCGCGGGGGCCTCGGGGGACTCCAGCGTCGGAAGCGGGTGCTGCGCGTCGTAGAAGTTGAGGGCCAACCCTCGCGAGTCCACGGCCACCAGCAGGCCCAGTGACACCGTGGCCCCCACCACCCAGGGCAGCAGCAGTCGCACCAGGGAAGGCGTGGGGCCGGGCTCCTGGGCCTCCTCGTCGCTGGCGCGTGCGCCGGGACCCCAGACGCCAGGCTGCCGCCGCGCGTAGGAGAGCAGGGCGCTCATGCCCGCCCAGCCCGCCGCGGCGAGCACGAGCACCAGGCGGGGGTCTGTCGCTTCAGACGTCGCTTCGGAGGCATCCGTGCCCAGTGCCTTGGCGGACAGGAAGAGCACCGAGGACACCAGGTTGTTGGCCGCGTGGGCGCCAATGGCGGGCCACAGCGAGCCGGTGCGCAGGTAGAGCCACCCGAAGAGCAGGCCCAGTTCCGTGCGAGCCAGGAATCCCACCGGGTCCAGGTGAAAGGCGCTGAACACCACGGCGGAGATGACCAGGGGCGCGGTGGTGGGCGCGGGTGCCGGTGGGGTGAGGCCTCGCTGGAAGATGCCGCGGAAGAAGAACTCCTCGCAGAAGGGCGCGGCCACCGTCACACCCGTGAGGATGATGGCCAGCTCCAGCGGCGTCTGATCCGCGAACAGCTTCGAGCTGTCGAACATCCGCGTCAGCCACTCCGGCGCCACCGACTGGGCCAGGAACTGGATGGGGACCACCACCGCGAAGAAGTTCGCCACGCCCAGGAGGAAGCCGAAGACGGTGGCCGCTCGCGGCGCTGGCAGCAGCCCCGTGTAGAGGACAGGGCGCCAGCCCGCGTTGCGCAGCATCACCCAGCCCAGGCCCAGGAACACGACCAGCTCGGTGAACCAGATGCCGAAGGCTGGGTTCGCGAGCTGGACGGTGCCGCCCACGAGGATGAACGCGCCGAGTGCAAGCGCGGCGCTCACCACCGCGAGCCATTTGGGGCTCGTGCTGAAGCGGGTGCCAGAGGGCGGCCCCGGTGGAGGGGGCGCAACGTCGCTGGGGGTGGCGTCTTCCAACGGGCTTTCTCCTATTTCTATCCTGTTCGAACCTTGACGTCCTTCATCCTGGCTCGAACAGCGCGGCGGACGTGGAGGAGTGGCTTTCGCGTCCTGGGCGTCCTGGGGGGCTTGGGGGCGGGCACGTCGCACGCGGCGGCGTTCCAGGTGGAAGCCCGCACCGAGGCGCAGGCGTACCAGATTCGCGCGTGGCGTGGCAGCACGCCGGAGAGTCCGGTGCTGTTGCCGCGGCGGCGAATCGTCCAGTACCTGGGGCTCAACGCCTTCGAACTCGTCACCGGCGAGGACATGGGCTTCGAGTCCAACCTCCGCATCTGGGCCGATTTCGGGCTGCCGCGAGGCGAGGCGGCGCTGGTGGGCGGCTGTTGCTGGAGGATCTGGGCGGCTTCAACGCGGCGGCGGGGTATCGCAAGGCGCTGATGGAGGGGAAGACGGACCTGGAGCGAGCCGCTGTCCATCCATCCCAACGACTACCTGACGCTGCATCCGGTGCAGGCTCGGACGAACTCGCCCCGCTGTGAGCGCTGCCACCGGGTGCAGTCCTTCTGCGTCGCCTGTCACGAGCGCACGGGCGTGGGCATGGATGCGACGGCTCCAGCCTGGGCGGTGTCGTGCTCACTGGTGTGGCCGCGTGCCTGGAACCAGGAGCCCCGCTCTACGCCGGCCGAGGTCCGCGCGGAGTTCATGACGCAGCCCTGATGGCCAACGGGCCCGCCGTCTCCAGGGCTTGAAGGGGACGCCAAGGTGCGCAGGGCCAGTGCACACCGGCCTACCACCTTGCCCCCCGCCCGCGGGCGCGGACGGGGCCAGTGAGGGCCTGTGGCTCAGCCGCGCTTCAGGTAGCCACGGATGTCGTCAACGAGCTGTGTGCGGGCCTGCTGCTCGCTGGCGGCGGGGCCCAGCGTCAGCTTCTTGTCTGACTCGATGAGCAGCTTCTGGTCCAGGAGGAACGCCACCGCGTTCTCCAGCGTCACCTTGGCCAGGGATTCGGAGGCGGTGATGCGGCCGGCGTGGTACTCCGCGCGGCCCGTCTCCAGGGCCATCTTCACGAAGGACTTCCGGTCCGCCGCGGCGCCGTTGGCCACGTCCTGGAGCGTCATGGCCGCCAGCAGGTAGGCCTCCAGGTAGTCGCGCAGCATGTCGGCCAGGAATTCCAGGTCCGGACGCGCGTGGGCCTCGGGGGCGACGCGAAGCGTCTCGTTCTCCTCGAGCACCAGACCCATGCGCTCCAGCCGCTCCACCGTCTCCGCGAAGATGGAGTCGAACGTGGTGCCCACCCGGTAGATGAACTCCACCTTGAAGAGGCGGGACAGGAACAGTGCGCGCTCCTTCACGGTGTCGTAGGGCGCGGGGCTCCCGCTGGCCAGCATGGCGTTGGCCACGAGGCTCCGGGAGGCCACCAGGTTCATCAGCGTGTTCTTGTAGAAGGACAGTTCCGGGCGGCGTGCCTCCTCCGCCTGGTAGATGACCTCGCCACGCGCTTCCTGGGTGCGCACCATCTCGTCGGAGATGAACGTGCGCATGGCGTCCTGGATGGGACCCATCGTCTCCGGGTTGCTGGGGGCGTTGCGCATCTCCACTGACTGCGGCGAGCCCTCCTCCACGGCGATGCGGCGCAGGATGTTGATGCGGTCCGCCATCTCCCGCTGCGTCAGGCCGCGGCGCCGGTGCGAGAGCAGGGCGGTGCTGACCAACGCGTGCGGCGTCACCGTGGACACCTTGCTGATGCCGTACATCACCCGGTTGCCCAGCGCGCGGACGAGCCCCTTCTTCTGCTCGTCCGACACCGGCTCGTCCGGGTTGATGCCGCGCGCCTGCATGAACGCGCGCAGGGAGATGGGCTCATCGAAGCCCAGGTGGATGCGGCCATATCGCGCCGCCAGCACCTTGGGCGTGCTCAACAGGGCCTTGAGGTCCTCGGGCTTCTTCTCGCCGCCGGCCAGTTCCTTCGAGTAGCTGCTGGACTCGACGACCTTCTCGTAGTCGATGGCCACCGGCACGAAGATGAGGTCATCGCGCGCGCCCTCCAGCACGGACTCCACCTGCCAGGTGAACATGCCCAGCTTGGGCAGCAGCAGCTTGCCCGTGCGCGAGCGGCCGCCTTCCGGGAAGAACTCCTGGTGGATGCCGTCGTGCACCAGCTTGCGCACGTAGGCCTTGAAGGACGCGGCGTAGACCTTGTCGCCCTTGAAGGAGCGCCGGAGGAAGAACGCGCCGCAGCGGCGGAAGAACGTGCCCAGGGGCCAGAAGGAGAGGTTGGCGCCCGCGGCCACCAGGGGCACCGCGTAGCCCCGGTTCCACAACACCCAGCTCATCACCAGGTAGTCGACGTGGCTCTTGTGGCTGGGGCACAGGACGATGGGCGCGTGGCTCGCGGCCTTGAGCGCGCGGTGGAGGCCGGCCTCGTCCACGTGCATGCCGTCGTAGATGCGGTTGAACACCCACTCCAGCACGGGGGAGGTGAACGCCAGCGCGGTGGGACTGGGCTTGGCGGCAATGGCCTCCAGGTTGCGGCGAGCCTCACGCAGGACGCTCTCCGGCTTGCGCCCGGATTCAGCCGCGCACTCCTCCACCACCTTGCGCAGGGACCTGTCGCGCAGCGTCTCGTCGATGACGCGCGAGGCGGGCTTCACGGGCGGACCGAACACGGCCCGCGTTTCGCGCGCGAGGTGGACGTGGAGACTGCTGCGCACCTTGCGGGCCAGCAGCTCATCCGAGTCGCGAGGGTTCTCCGCGACGAAGCGCTGCAGGTCGATGGGCTCGCCCACGCGGAACTGCGCGCGCTTGTAATTGCGGAAGAAGGCCAGCATCGAGTGCAGGAAGCCCGGTGCCTCCGGGCTCCCGAACACCACGTCCACCCAGTTGGGCTTCAGACGCGCGGGGCGCTTCTCCCAGACGAACAACTCCGGCACCAGGTACACCGGCTTGTCGGACTGGCGGGCCATTGCCACCAGGGCGGGGAAGGGGTCCTCGCGCGTCTCCTTGCCGGACGGACGGAGCAGAGCGGTGCGGCGCAGGAAGACCAGTCCGCTGCCCCCCGTCTGCCGGGCGTGCTCGAAGCGCTGCGTGAAGTCACCGCTCTGTTTCGCCTGTCGCCAGGGTCTGGTGAACCACGGCCGCAGGTTCACCACGGCGCGCACGGGCGGCAGCGCCCGGCGCACCATGGCCCACGTCAGGTAGAGGAAGTTCACCCAGGCGGTGGTGCGCATGACGTGCACCACGAAGCCCTTTGCGTGCAGGTTCCGGAGCTCTGTTTCGGCTTCCGGCGGGAAGTGCACGCTCTCCAGGTAGCGCGTTCCCAGCGCCCGGCCCATGGGGCCGAATTCATCCTTCAGCGAGGACGCTCCCTGATTCGCAGTCGGTGACAGCGCGGTCTCCAAGAATGCTCCCGGCTACATGTTGTCGGGCGTGGGAATGCCCAGCAGCGTCAGTCCCGCGGCGAGCGTAACCCGAGCGGCGTCAATCAGGGCGAGTCGTGCAGAACGCAGCGCGTCATCGCCTTCGACGTTGATGCGCTTGTCCCGCTCCTGGTTGCCGAGCGTGTAGTAGCGGCTGAGCGCCGAGGCTACGTCGAGCAGCAGCCGGGCCACGAGGCTGGGCTCGTACTGCTCCGCCGCGTCGCGGACCACCTCGGGCAGGCGCATGATTTCGCGCAGCAGGGCCTGCTCCTCGGGGAGTGTCAGCAGGGCCGCGTCGTAGCTGGCCGGCGCGCCACCGCCCTTGCGCAGCACGTTGACGGCGCGCGCGTGGGCGTACTGGAGATAGGGGCCGGTGTGACCCTCGAAGCTGAGCACCTCGTCCCAGTCGAAGGTGTAGTCGCTGGCGCGCTTGTGCTTGAGGTCGCCGAAGGCGATGGCGCCCAGGGCGATCTGCTCGGAGAGGGCGTCCGCGTCGTCCGTCTGGATGCGTCCGGCCTCCACGTTCTCCCGCACCTTGACGGAGACACGCTCGCGCGCCTCGTCCAGCACGTCGTTGAGCTGGACCACCTGGCCCTTGCGCGTGCTCATGCCGTGGATGCGGCCGAACGCGACGTGGACGGTGCGGTCCGCCCAGGGCAGGTCCATTTCCTTCAGCGTGCGGAACACCTGCCGGAAGTGCAGCGCCTGGTCCTGAGCGACGACGTAGAGCGACTTGTCGAACTGGAAGCGCTCGTACCGGTCCTGCGCGGCGGCCAGGTCACGCGTGGCGTACAGCGTGCTGCCGTCGTTCTTCTTCAGCAGGATGGGCGGCTCGTTCTCCGCGTAGGGCAGGTCGACGATGAGCGCGCCCTGCGACTCCTTCACGCCGGGCTTTTTCGCAATCTGGTCGATGACCGCGTCCATCTTCCCCTGGTAGCGGCTCTCTCCCTCGATGTGCTCGAACTCGATGCCCATCCGCTCGTAGATCTTCTTGAAGCCCTTGATGCTGGTGTCGCGGAACTGGTTCCAGAGCTTGAGGGCCTCTGCGTCACCGGCCTCCATGCGGCGGAAGAAGCCGCGGGCCTTCTCGTCGAACTCGGGCTCGGCCTCGGCGCGCTTGTTGGCCTTGACGTACACCTCCACCAGGTGGCCCATGTCGTCGATGCGGGCCGGGTCGCCGTACTCCTGGAAGCCCACGGCCACCAGGCCGAACTGTTTGCCCCAGTCGCCCAGGTAGTTGATGCCTTCCACCCGCCAACCCAGCGCCCGGTAGATGTTGGCGATGCAGTGGCCGAGGAACGTCGTGCGGATGTGGTGGAAGCCAATGGGCTTGGCGATGTTCGGCGACGAGTAGTCGATGGCCACCGTCTTGCCGCGGCCCGCGTCCTCGTCACCGCCATAGCGGATGCCCGCGCCGCGCGCGGCGTCGATGACCTCCGAGGTGAAGGGCAGGGCGGTGAAGCGCGCGTTGACGTACGGACCCACGGCCTTGATTTCCAGTCCGGGGACGCTGAGCGACTGCGCCAGTCCTGCGGCGATGGCGGGCGGGGCCTTCTTCTGGGCCTTGGCGAGAGGGAAGGTGGCGAAGCTGAGGTCGCCGTGCGCCGGCTCGGCGGGCTTGACCTGGGCTTCGATGTCGGCGGCCGGCACACCCAGGGCAGTGGCAAGAGCCTGGGCGAAGGCGGCGCGGTAACGGGAGTAGACGGATGTGCTCATGGGACTGCGCGGATACTAGACAAACCGAGGTGGCCTACGGCCACCTCTTGTTCGCACCCACGACGAATCCCCAACTCAAGGCACGGCGGGGGATCGTCGGCTGGGCCGGACCACCGCGGAGACGGTGTCCAGCAGCTTGGGCAGGTTGAGGGGCTTTTCGAAGAAGCCGTCAATGCGCTCCAGCCCCTGACCCGAGGTGAGTGACGCCACCTCGCTGGCTCCAGAGATGATGTACACGACGATGTCCGCCAGCGACTCGTTGCCACGGATGTAGCGGAGCACCGACTGACCGTCCTCCTCGCTCAGCCGCAGGTCGAGCAGGACCATGGCTGGCCGGATGTGGGAGAGAATGGACCGTGCCTCGGAGGCGCCCGAGGTGGCCATCACCCGGTAGCCCTCCTGCTCCAGCACCTGCTGAAGCACCTCGCGGCAGTCGGCGTCGTCCTCCACCAGCAGGATTCCGCCGGACTTGGGCGCGGCCTGGGCCATCTCCGGCGCGCTGACGGCGCCGGCGAACATGGGGAGCACCATCTGGAACGTGCTGCCCTCGCCCAGGACGCTGGCGCTCTCCATGCGTCCGCCGTGGAGGGCGACAATCTTCCCCACCAGGGGCAGCCCGAGCCCCGCACCGGGCGGCCGGGGCATGCCCGGGGTGGCGCGGTAGAAGGCGTCGAAGACGTGCTCCAGGGCCTCGCTGGACATGCCCGGACCGCTGTCCTTCACGGTCAGCATCGCCAGGCCGTCCTCGGCGGAGACGCGCACCTCGACGGTGTCGTCCGCCTCACTGTGGTGGATGCCGTTCTCCACGAGGTTGTGGATGGCCTCGGCGATGCGCTCGCGGTCTCCGCGGACGAACACCTCGGGGCAGGGGGGAATCACCACGCGCACCTTGCAGTGCTCCGCGAGCGCCCCCAGCGAGCGCACCACTTCCTCCGCCACGGCCTTGAGGCCGAAGGGACGCTGATTGAGCTGCATCTTCCCGGACTGGAGCCGGGACATGAGCAGCAAGTCATTCACCATGCGGAGCATCCGGTCCGAGTTCCGGTCGCAGATCTGCACCGCGCGGCGCTGGGCATCCGTGAGGGCCCCCAGCTTCTCGCGGCCCATCATCGCTAGGTAGGACTTGATGGTGGTGAGCGGGTTCTTCAGGTCGTGCGAGACGTTGCCCAGCAACTCCTCGCGGTTCTGTTCCAGGCTCTTGAGGCCGGCGATGGCGGTCTGCAGATCCTTGTTCCGGCGGGCGCTGTCGTCACGCAGGCGCGCCACCTCGTAGGCTGCGGTGAGCTGCGCGGCCAGTGACTGCAACAGCGTGTCGGACGGCTCGCGCCGGGAGCCCAGCACCACCAGGACGCCACCGACGCCCTGCGGGCCCTCCAGGGGCACGGCAATCGTGTCCCCATCACGCAGTAGTGCCTTCTGGGAGAAGGCCCGGCCCACCACGCCCTCACCGGGGACGGCGGCGGTGACGCGGTCGTCGTAGCGGCCTCGGACGTGCTCGACGTGGAGCTGCTCCCGGGACGGGAAGTAGCGCGCCACGTAGCAGACCTTCGGCTTGAGGAGCGTGTGGATGGTTTGCAGGTGGGAGCGGAGCGCTTCGGTGGGCCCCGCATTGTCCGTCAGGTGCCGCGACATCTCCAACAGGGCGCGGTGAGCAACATCCGCATCCACCGAGGGGAGCGGCTTCGCGGGCCGCTTCGGAGTCTTCTTGGCCGCCTTCGCAACCGGACGCAGCGGTACGACTTCCGCCAGCGTCCCCTTCTTCTTTGAGCGCACGGGTGAATCCTTGCTCAAGTTCCGCGCGCATGTGAACGGCCTCTGTCCTCCGGGGCCTTCCGGAGGACAGTGTCCATGTCGGGTGGCCGACAGCCGGGGCTCAGGCTCGGCGCTGGATGCGCTGGTCGTTGCCCAGTGCGTAGGGCTCCACCAGCAGCGGCTCCACCTTCTCCTGGTAGCCCTCCACGGAGAAGCCGCCTTCCGCCAGCGCGCTGAGCACGGACGTCTGCACCCGGCGAGCCGTCTCATCGGCGGTGAGCAGCTTCAGCATGGGCTCGCGCGCCGGCTCGTACTTGAAGGCGCCCAGCGCCTTGAGCGCGGCGATCTTCACGTCGTCCGACATGTCCTCCAGGAAGGGCACCACCGCGGGGGGGATGCGGGGATCCTGGCTGCCGGCCACGTGGTGCAGCAGCACCACCTTCTTCTCCGGGTTGCGCGTGTAGTAGGCGGACAGGTGCTGGAGCGCGCTCACGCAGGCGGTGATGGTCTCCTCCTCGGAGATCAGCTCACCGAGTAGCCGCAGGGCCCACGAGGCGGCCTGCTCGCTGGTGCGCAGGAACTCCAGGATGGGCGGCACGGCGACGTCCTTGCCGAAGCTCTTCACCAGCTCGAACGTGTGCTCCTTCTCATCCGCGTCCGTGGTGAGCGGGTCCACGGTGATGGTGAAGCGGCTGAGCAGCACGGACACGGCCTCGGGGACCTTCATCTCCCCCAGCTGTTGAATCGCCTTCTGCCGGGTCGCGGGGTCTCCGTACTTCTGGGTGACCTTGGGCTTGAGCTTGAGGGCTTTCTCGGGGCCCGAGCCGCCTGTGAAGATGTCTAAGAGGCCCATGTGCGCGTGTGCTCCGTATGGTTCGGCGGCGTGAGAAGGTGGGGCGCCGTCCGTCTATGACGGTGCGGCGCCCAGGACAAGAGGCAAGAGGCTAGAGCGTCAGCTCGCGGCGGACGTCGCCCTGATAGGCCCGGGCGAGCGCCTCGGCGGCGGCCCGGGCCTCGGCGGTGGTCTCCTCGGGAACCTTCACCTGGAGGTGGAGGTACAGGTCGCCCTGTGGTCCGCCCTTGAGCGAGGGAACGCCGCGCCCCTTCAGCCGCATGCGGCGGCCGGATTGGGAATGGGGGAGCACCTTCACGGTGACTTCCCCCTGGAACGTGGGGACGCGCACGTCGGCGCCCAGCAGGGCCTCGGAGACCGTCACGGGCAGGTCGAGGTGCAGGTCGTCGCCTTCTCGACGCACCAGGGGATGCTCGGCCACCTCGGTCTCGATGTAGAGGTCCCCTGGGGGGCCGCCCCGTGTCCCCGCCGCGCCCTGGCCGGAGAGCCGCACCTTCGAGCCGGTGTGCACGCCAGCGGGAATCTTCACCGTCAGCCGGGCCTGCTCCTCCTTCACGCCCGAGCCCCCGCACTGGGGGCAGGGCGGCGCGGCCTTGCCCGTGCCGTGGCAATTGGCGCACGCACCCGCGCTGCCGAACAGGCTTCCTGCGCGGCGGGAGCGGCCCGTGCCGTTGCAGACGGTGCAGGTGGACACCGGACCGGACGTGCCCCGGCCGTTGCACGTGGAGCACCGGCCCGGACGGTTGAAGGCCAGGGGGCGCTCGGTACCGGAGACGGCTTGGGCAAGCGTGAGCTGGACGCGGACCGTCAGGTCCTCTCCACGCTCGGGCCCGGCGTTGCGAGCGCGACGCCCGAACATCTCGCCAATGTCGAAGCCCCCCGGGGCGCCGCCCGCCGTGCCACCGCCACGGCCTCCGAACAGGTCGCCGAAAAGGTCACCCAGGTCGAAGCCCTCGGCGCCATAGGGAATGCCCCCGGCGCCGGCGCTCCCGGCCGAGGCTTTGTAGGCCCGATAGGCCTCCGCCTTCTTTTCGTCGAAGCCTATCTTCTCGGCGTCCGGGCCGAACTCGTCGTAGAGCTTGCGCTTCCGGGTGTCTGACAGCACCTCGAACGCCGCGCTCACCTGCTTGAACTTCTCCTCGGCGGCCTTGTTGCCCGGGTTGACGTCCGGGTGGTACTTGCGTGCCAGCTTGCGGTACGCCTTCTTGACGTCCTCCGCTGAAGCCGACCGATCGACGCCGAGGGTCTGGTAGTAGTCGTCCGCCATTTGTTCCCGCCGTGGTGTACCCGATTCAACGTAACCAGCCGGTAGGCACGCGCCAGCAAGGACTGTCCAGACCGTGCGAGATGTATAAAGTCGCCGGAGGATGAGGGAGCCCATGTCACCGCCTCGCTGGCTCGGCGCGGATACCCTGTGGCTTGCGGGCTGGCTCTCGCTGGCGCCAGCCGTGGGGACTGCGGCCGCCCCGCCGTCCGCCGTGGAGGGCCAGGTCGCGGACCGAGTGGTGGCCATCATCGAGGGCCAGGTGCTCACCCTGAGCGAGCTGCGCTTCGAGGCCCGGGTCGCGCTCCTCCAGCGAGGCGGCGTGCAGGCCCTGGAGCTCCCGCTCGACGAGGACACGCTCCGGGGCGCCCTGGAGCTCATCATCAACCAGCGGGTCCAGGTCCTGAACGCGGACCGGCTGCAGGCTTTCCCAGCCGAGCCCGCGGAGGTCCAGGCGCGCGTGGAGGCGTTCCAGGCGGGGCTGGGAGGGGAGGCGGCGTTGAAGCGGTTCCTCTCCCGACATGACGTGGACGTGCAGGGGCTGGAGCGGGTGCTGGCGCGGGGGCTTCGGGCCGAGCGCATCCTGGACAGCCGCATCCGTTTGCGGGCGCAGGTGGGTGAGACCGAGGTCCGCCGCCACTTCGAGCAGAACGCGGACGACTATCCGGAAGGCTACGAGGCGGCGCGCGCCGCCATCCGGGAGAAGCTGGTTCGGGAGCGGTATGGGGCGCTGGCAGCGGAAGAGCTGGCACAGGTGCGGGCCTCGGCGCAGGTGCGCCGCGTGGCGCCCTTTGCCCGGGAGGCAAGTCGATGAGGCGGATGCGCGAGGAGCCGGCGCCCGGGGCCCGGCACGGCTACACCATCCGGCAGATGATGCCGGAGGACCTGTCCGCGGTCATGCTGCTGGAGCAGGCCGCGTTCAAGAACCCCTGGTCCCAGGACCTGCTCAGGCGCGAGCTTCAACACGAATGGTCCACCATCCTCCTCGTGGAGGAGGAGCGGGAGGGGGACGCGCCGGAGCTGCTGGGCCTGGCCATCTTCTGGATCGTCCATGACGAGGTGCACGTGCTGAACGTGGCCACCGCGCCCAAGCACCGGCGCCGGGGCGTGGCGCGCGCTGTCATGGACGAGGTCCTGGCGCGGGGGATGGCGAAGCGCTGCTCCCTGGCCACCCTGGAGGTGCGCAAGAGCAATGAGGCCGCGCTCCAGCTCTACCGGGCCTTCGGCTTCCGCCCCGTCGGCATCCGGCCGAACTACTACGTCGACGAGGGCGAGGACGCCGTCGTGATGGTCCTCGACTTCTAACCGCACGCGGAGTAGAGGACCGCCCCGTTGTAGACCAGCCGTGCGCGGAAGCGCCGAGGCGGGGAATGGGACCTGGGACCCTTGCCGGTTGTAGGCAAGGGACAAGCCGTGCTTGACACGGATAGGCCCCTTCCTATACTCGCGCGCCTTTCCGTTGTCTTGTAGGTAGATATGCGCCGCCTGGTGTCTCTGGCGGCGACGAACCCGAAGAAGAGGTATCAGTGCCGACCATTAGCCAGCTGGTCCGCAAGGGCCGCGAGAAGCTCGTCGTCAAGGGCAAGAGCCCCGCGCTCAAGGAGTCCCCTCAGAAGCGTGGCGTCTGCACGCGCGTGTACACCACGACCCCGAAGAAGCCGAACTCGGCCCTCCGCAAGGTGGCCCGTGTTCGTCTGACGAACGGGATCGAGGTCACGTCCTACATCCCCGGCGTGGGTCACAACCTCCAGGAGCACTCGGTGGTGATGATTCGCGGTGGCCGTGTGAAGGACCTCCCGGGCGTCCGCTACCACATCGTCCGTGGAACGCTGGACTCCGTGGGTGTCGCGGGCCGCAAGCAGAGCCGCTCCAAGTACGGCGCGAAGCGTCCGAGCTGATCGCTCGTCACGCGGATCACCTTCTGTAGCGCAGAGTCTGGACGCATTGCCCCGCACCCTGGGGAGCGTCCTTGTGAAGTTCCTCCTGCAGTACTTGAAGCCCCGTGGATTTCTCCCAATGGGAGTGGGGCGTAAGGGAAGAGAGAAGAGATGCCTCGCCGTCGCGTAGTCGCCAAGCGCAAGATTCTTCCGGATCCGAAGTTCCAGGACCGGCTCGTCACCAAGTTCGTCAACGACCTGATGCGGAAGGGCAAGAAGTCCATCGCGGAAGGCGTTTGCTACGGCGCCTTCGCCCTCATCGAGGAGCGCGCGAAGGAAGACCCCCTCAAGACCTTCAAGAAGGCCCTCGACAACGTCAAACCGGTGCTCGAGGTCAAGAGCCGCCGCGTCGGTGGCGCCACCTACCAGGTGCCCGTCGAGGTCCGTCAGGACCGCCGCGTGGCGCTCGGCATGCGTTGGATCATCACCTACTCCAAGGCGCGTGGTGAGAAGACCATGCAGGAGAAGCTGGCCGGTGAGATCATGGACGCCGCCAACAACCGCGGCAACGCGGTGAAGAAGCGTGAAGACACGCACAAGATGGCGGAGGCCAACAAGGCCTTCGCTCACTACCGCTGGTAGGCCCTAGAGGCTTCGCGGTTGCCGCCCGGGTGCAGAGGATGCATCCGGGCGGTTTTGTTAGATGAGCAGGTTCTCTGAAATCGTCCGGCCGGCAGGTGTCGAGGCCTTGGGCCCGCCCTTGCTTCCTGGAGAGGTATTGAGTCATGGCCCGTGAGTACCCCCTCGAGCGCTACCGCAACATCGGCATCATGGCGCACATCGATGCCGGCAAGACGACGACCACGGAGCGCATTCTCTTCTACACCGGCGCCATCCATCGGATGGGCGAGGTGCACGAAGGCAACACCACCACCGACTGGATGGTCCAGGAGCGTGAGCGCGGCATCACGATCACGTCCGCCGCCATCTCCGCCTTCTGGGCCCGGCGCGACCAGCGCTACCGCGTCAACATCATCGACACGCCGGGACACGTGGACTTCACCATCGAGGTGGAGCGCAGCCTGCGCGTGCTGGACGGCGCCATCGCGGTGTTCGACGCGGTGAACGGTGTGGAGCCGCAGTCGGAGACGGTGTGGCGCCAGGCGGACAAGTACAAGGTCCCCCGCATCTGCTTCATCAACAAGATGGACCGGGTGGGCGCCGACTTCGAGATGTCCGTGGGGACCATCCGCGAGAAGCTGGGCGCGCGTGCGGTTCGCATGCAGCTGCCGCTGGGCGCGGAGGACAAGCACCGCGGCGTCATCGACCTGGTGAAGATGAAGGCCCTGGTGTTCCAGGACTCGGAGCAGGGCAGCCGCTACGACGAGACGGACATCCCCGAGGAGTTCAAGGAGGAGGCGGACGCCGCCCGCGCCGAGCTGCTCGAGGCCGCGGCCGAGCAGGACGACGCGCTGACCGAGAAGTTCCTCGAGGGCGTGGAGTTGACCGAGGACGAAGTGCGTGGCGCCATCCGCAAGGGCTGCGTGAGCCTGAAGCTGTTCCCGGTGTTCTGCGGCTCGGCCTTCCGCCACAAGGGCGTGCAGCCGCTGCTGGACGCGGTGGTGGACTACCTGCCCAGCCCGCTGGAGGTGCCGCCCATCCACGGCAAGACGCCCAACGGCGAGGACGCCGTGCGCGAAACGCGGGACGACGCGCCCTTCAGCGCGCTGGCGTTCAAGATCATGAACGACCCCTCGTTCCAGTCCCAGACGCTGACCTTCCTCCGCGTGTACTCCGGCAAGCTGGAGGCGGGTTCAGCGGTATGGAACTCGGTGAAGGGCAAGCGCGAGCGGGTCAGCCGGCTCGTGCAGATGCGCGCGGACAAGAAGGACGAAATCACCGAGTGCTACGCCGGTGATATCTGCGCCGTGGTGGGCCTGAAGCTGGCCGGCACGGGCGACACGCTCTGCGACGACAAGCAGCCCATCATCCTGGAGCGGATGGAGTTCCCCGAGCCCGTCATCGACATCGCCATCGAGCCGAAGTCGACGGCGGACCAGGACAAGATCCTCCAGTCGCTGCAGCGCCTGGCCATGGAGGACCCATCCTTCCGCGTGAGGACGAACGAGGAGACGGGTCAGACGCTCATCGCCGGCATGGGCGAGCTCCACCTGGAAATCATCGTCGACCGCCTCCTGCGTGAGTTCAAGGTCGACGCGAACATCGGCAAGCCCCAGGTGGCCTACCGTGAGACGGTCACCTCCCGGGTGGAGATGGAAGGGAAGTACATCCGCCAGACGGGCGGCCGAGGCCAGTACGGCCACATCTGGCTGCGCGTGGCCCCCAACGAGCCGGGGCAGGGGTTCTCCTTCGAGAACAAGGTCACCGGCGGCGTGGTATCCAAGGAGTTCGTCGACGCGGTGAAGGCCGGGTGCGCGGAGGCCATGCAGAACGGCCCGGTGGCCGGCTACCCCATGGTGGACGTGAAGGTTGAGGCCTTCGACGGCTCCATGCACGACGTGGACTCCAGCGAGATGGCGTTCAAGATCGCCGGCTCGCTGGCCTTCAAGGATGCCGTGCGCACGGCCACGCCCGTGCTCCTCGAGCCCATCATGAACTGCGAAATCGTCACGCCCGATGACTTCATGGGCGACGTCATTGGCGACCTGAACGGACGGCGCGGGAAGGTGCTGGGGATGATCCCCCGGCCTGGCCGCGTGCAGGCCATCCAGGCGCAGGTGCCCCTGGCGGCCATGTTCGGCTACTCGACCGACCTGCGCAGCCGCAGCCAGGGAAGGGCGACGTACACCATGCAGTTCAGCCACTACGCGCCCGCGCCCAAGACGGCGCTCAACCGCTGAGTGGCTTCGGCCCGGCCGCGGACCGGACGGGCGATTTCAGTTGACGTTGTGGCAGGTTTGGAGCAGGACGCAGCACCTTCGCAGTTGTTTTCCGCGAGTCGAGACGTGCCGGGCTTCGGACCGGCAACCCCGTGAGGAGAGGCCATGGCCAAGGAAAAGTTCGAGCGTAACAAGCCCCACGTGAACATCGGCACGATCGGACACGTGGACCACGGCAAGACGTCGCTGACGGCCGCCATCACCAAGGTGCTGGCGAAGACGGGCGGCGCCACGTTTCTGGCGTACGACTTGATTGACAAGGCGCCGGAGGAGCGTGAGCGCGGAATCACGATTTCCACCTCGCACGTCGAGTACCAGACGGCGAGCCGGCACTACGCCCACGTCGACTGCCCGGGCCACGCCGACTATGTGAAGAACATGATTACGGGCGCGGCGCAGATGGACGGCGCCATCCTGGTGGTGTCGGCCGCGGACGGCCCGATGCCGCAGACGCGTGAGCACATCCTGCTGGCGCGCCAGGTCGGCGTTCCGTACATCGTGGTCTTCCTGAACAAGGTGGACATGCTGGACGACCCCGAGCTGCGCGAGCTCGTGGAGATGGAAGTCCGCGACCTGCTGAAGAAGTACGAGTTTCCTGGCGACGACATCCCCATCGTCCCGGGCTCGGCGCTCAAGGCGCTGGAGGGTGACACCAGCGACATCGGCGAGCCGTCCATCCTGAAGCTGATGGAGGCGGTGGACAGCTACATCCCGACGCCGCAACGCGCGACGGACAAGCCCTTCCTGATGCCGGTGGAGGACGTGTTCTCCATCTCCGGCCGCGGCACGGTGGCCACGGGCCGCGTCGAGCGCGGTATCATCAAGGTCGGCGAGGAAGTGGAAGTCGTCGGTCTGCGGCCGACGCAGAAGACGGTTGTCACGGGCGTGGAGATGTTCCGCAAGCTGCTGGACATGGGCATGGCGGGCGACAACATCGGCGCGCTGGTGCGCGGCCTGAAGCGCGAGGACATGGAGCGCGGCCAGGTGCTGGCCAAGCCGGGCAGCATCACCCCGCACACCAAGTTCAAGGCGCAGATCTACGTGCTGTCGAAGGAAGAGGGCGGCCGTCACACCCCGTTCTTCAAGGGGTACCGGCCGCAGTTCTACTTCCGCACCACGGACGTGACGGGCACGGTGAAGCTGCCGGAGAACGTCGAAATGGTAATGCCGGGCGACAACATCGCCATTGAGGTGGACCTCATCACCCCCGTGGCCATGGAGAAGGAGCTGCGCTTCGCTGTTCGCGAGGGCGGCCGCACGGTGGGCGCCGGCGTTGTGGCGGAAGTCATCGAGTAGCGCAGGCCCCCAGTGGCTCCTTGAGTTCCCATTCCTGGGAATTATCAAGGAGCCGTTGGGAATCCAGTTGCACACCCTGGGGCGGGATGGTAGACACCGCGCCCCTTCGTTCTGAAGAAACGGCTCTGTGAAATCCAGGGGACGTCGGTCGTAACGCCCTCCCGCGGCAGAGGCAGAGTCCGTTCAAAGAGGTTCTTGCGAATGGCGACACAGAAGATCCGCATCCGGCTGAAGGCGTACGACTCGAAGCTCCTGGACCAGAGCGCGGGTGAGATCGTCGAGACGGCCAAGCGCACGGGCGCGAAGGTGGCCGGTCCGATCCCCCTTCCCACGCGCATCAACAAGTTCACGGTGCTGCGGTCTCCGCACGTGGACAAGAAGAGCCGTGAGCAGTTCGAGATCCGCACGCACAAGCGCCTGCTCGATATCCTCGAGCCCACGCAGCAGACGCTGGATGCGCTGATGAAGCTGGATCTGTCGGCTGGCGTTGACGTCGAGATCAAGTCCTAGGAAGCGGGTGGGCGTTCGAGTGGTTACACTCCGACCCCCGCGAGGAAAGTGCCATGGCGAAGTTTGACGTTGTCGACCTGGATTTGAAGAAGGTGTCGGAGATTGAGCTCTCCGACGATGTCTTCGGCACCGAGCCGAACGCCCACCTGTTTTACGAGGTGGCGAAGATGCAGCAGATCAACCGGCGCCGCGGCACGGTCGGGGTGAAGAACACCTCGCTGGTCAGCGGCGGCGGCAAGAAGCCCTGGAAGCAGAAGGGCACCGGCCGCGCTCGTCAGGGCTCCATCCGCGCTTCCCACTGGGTGGGCGGCGGTAAGGCGATGGCTCCCAAGGCGCGCGACTACTTCTACCGCCCGCCCCGCAAGGTGCGCCGCGGCGCCCTGAAGTCCGCGCTGTCCCTGCGGGCCCAGGAGAAGACGCTCATCATCCTGGACGGTTTCTCCCTGGATGCTCCGAAGAGCAAGCAGGCCTTCGAGGTCCTCACCAAGCGTCTGAAGCTCCAGAACGCCCTGGTGATTGACGACAAGGGCAACACCAACCTGCACCGCAGCGTGCGCAACCTGGCGAAGTTCGACGTGCTGCCGCCCGAGGGCCTGAACCTCGAGGCCGTTCTCCGGCACTCGCACCTCGTGCTCACGTCCGCGGCCGCGAAGACCCTCGAGGGGGCGCTGTCATGAATCTGAACGACGTCATCAAGGGCCCGCTCATCACCGAGAAGCTGGACAAGGCCCGCGAGAAGTTTCGCCAGTACTCGTTCATCGTCGACCGCAAGGCGACGAAGCACGACGTGGCCCGCGCGGTGGAGACGCTCTTCAAGGTCACCGTCGAGGGCGTGAACACCAACATCGTCCGCGGCAAGATCAAGCGGGTGGGTCGTAGCATCGGCAAGCGGCCCAACTTCAAGAAGGCGGTTGTGACGCTGAAGCAGGGCGACTCGATCGAACTCTTCGAGGGAGGGGCGGCCTGACGCCACGGCGTCGAGCCAGCCTGAGGAACACACCATGGGCATCAAGAAGTACAAGCCGACTAGCTCCGCCCGCCGTCTGATGACGGTGTCCGACTTCGCGGACATCACCAAGGACTCGCCCGAGAAGAGCCTCACCGAGCCGCTCAAGCGCTCCGGTGGTCGCAACGTCCACGGGCACATCACCCGCCGGCACCAGGGTGGCGGCCACAAGCGCCGCTACCGTGTCATCGACTTCAAGCGCCGGGACAAGGATGGCGTCCCCGCGAAGGTCGTGGCCGTCGAGTACGACCCCAACCGCACCGCCAACATCGCGCTGCTGCACTACGCGGACGGCGACAAGCGCTACATCCTCGCTCCGGTCGGTCTGAGCGTGGGTGACACGGTGTTCGCCGGCGAAGGCGCGGACATCCGGCCGGGCAACAGCCTGCCGCTGCAGAACATCCCGGTGGGTACGGTCATCCACAACGTGGAGCTGAAGCCGGGCCGTGGCGCCCAGGTCATCCGCTCCGCCGGCACGTCCGGACAGCTGATGGCGAAGGAGGACCGCTACGCACAGGTGCGTATGCCCTCCGGCACCGTCCGCAAGGTCCTCATCGAGTGCCGCGCCACCGTGGGCCAGGTGGGCAACATCGAGCACGAAATCATCCGTATCGGCAAGGCGGGTAAGAGCCGCTGGCTGGGCATCCGTCCCACCGTCCGCGGTCTGGCGATGAACCCGGTCGACCACCCGCACGGCGGTGGTGAAGGCAAGTCCGGTCAGGGTAACCCGCACCCTGTGTCCCCCTGGGGGAAGAAGACCAAGGGTCTCACCACGCGCACCAACAAGCGCACTGACAAGTTCATCGTGTCCGGCCGCCGCCAGGGCGCGCGCAGCCAGTAAGAGGATTCCATGGCTCGTTCGATCAAGAAGGGTCCGTTCGTCGATGACTTCCTCGTGAAGAAGATCGAGGACATGATCAAGACGAACAAGAAGGCCGTCGTAAAGACGTGGTCCCGCCGCTCCACGATTCTTCCGGAGTTCGTGGGTCACACCTTCGCGGTGCACAACGGGAAGAAGTTCATCCCGGTGTTCGTCACGGAGAACATGGTTGGCCACAAGCTCGGCGAGTTCGCCCCGACGCGTACGTTCGGCGGTCACTCGGCGGAGAAGAAGGTCGCCAAGGCCCCGGGCAAGTAGCCTGGCGCATTGCCTGAGAGCCTGAGGAGAAGACCATGGAGTCGACTGCACATCTGCGTTTCCTGCGCATGAGCCCCCGCAAGATTTCTACCGTTGCGGAGCTCATCCGGGGCAAGCCTGTTGAGGCGGCCCTCAACATCCTGAAGTTCACCAAGCGCGCCGCGGCCAAGCCGGTGGAGAAGCTCATCAAGAGCGCCGTGGCCAACGCGACTGACAAGTCCAAGGGCCAGGTCGACGTGGACACGCTCTACGTGAAGACCATCTCCGTGGACCAGGGTCCCACCCAGCGCCGGTTCATGCCGCGCGCCATGGGCCGGGCCACCCCCATCAAGAAGAAGACGGCCCACGTCCACGTGGTGCTCGCCGAGGCGAAGAAGTAGGACCCGTCGGGCCCTGCCCGGACGCTTCAAGGAGAATCACGTTGGGACAGAAAGTTCATCCGATCGGGTTCCGGCTTGGTGTCATCAAGACCTGGGACTCCAAGTGGTTCGAGCACAAGAACTACGCGCAGTGGCTCCACGAGGACATCCGCATCCGCGAGTTCGTGAAGAAGTCGCTGAACCACGCGGGCGTGTCGAAGGTGGAGATCGAGCGCGCGGCCAACAAGGTCAAGGTCAACGTCCACACTGCGCGGCCGGGCATCGTCATCGGCAAGCGTGGCGCGGGCATCGAGACGGTGAAGAAGGACCTCCAGCAGTTCACGAAGAACGAGGTCTTCCTCAACATCGTCGAGGTCCGCAAGGCCGAGACCGACGCGCAGCTGGTGGCGGAGAACATCGCCACGCAGCTCGAGCGCCGCATCGCGTTCCGCCGCGCCATGAAGAAGGCCCTGCAGACGGCGATGAAGTTCGGCGCCAAGGGCATTCGCGTGGCCTGCTCGGGCCGCCTCGGTGGCGCGGAGATGGCGCGCTACGAGTGGTACCGCGAGGGTCGCGTGCCCCTGCACACCCTGCGCGCGGACATTGACTACGGTTTCGCCGAGGCGAAGACGACCTACGGCAAGATCGGCTGCAAGGTCTGGGTCTGCAAGGGCGAGGTCCTCCCGGGCAAGGGTGGCCAGGCCCCCATGCCCTCCAACCGGTAATCAGCCCACCCGCGCCGGGCGCTCCCAAAAGGGGCGCCCGGGGCAGGGCGGCGAAGGACAGCGACGATGCTTCAGCCTGCTCGTACGAAGTACCGCAAGATGCACAAGGGCCGCATGCCTGGCAGTGCCCACCGGGGTAGCGACATGACCTACGGTGAGTACGGCCTGATGAGCCTCCAGCCGGGGTGGATCACCTCTCGGCAGATCGAGGCGGCTCGTATCGCGATGACGCGTCACGTGAAGCGTGGCGGCAAGATCTGGATCCGTATCTTCCCGGACAAGCCCATCACCAAGAAGCCCGCTGAGACCCGTATGGGTACCGGTAAGGGTGGCGTGGAGTACTACGTCGCGGTGGTGAAGCCCGGCCGCATCCTCTACGAGATGGAGGGTATGACGCCGGAAGTGGCCACCGGAGCGCTGAAGCTGGCGCAGGCGAAGCTGCCGGTGCTCACGAAGATCGTGAAGCGGGCGGACCTGAGCCTCTAAGGCACCGAGCGGCGGGAGCTGGTCCCCAGGACGGCTTCCGCTCGCATGGAGAGTGAAATGGCGACTGCGAAGGAATTGAAGGAACTGTCGGCGGACGACCTGAAGCAGCGCGCGGCCGAGCTGCGTGAGACGCTGTTCCAGGACCAGCTGAAGCGTCGGACCGGTTCGCTGGACAACCCGGCCGAGCGCACCCAGCACCGGCGGGACCTGGCGCGGGTTCTGACCGTGCTGACCCAGAAGACGAAGGCTTAAGGGCTGAACACCCACGACTCCAACCGCGCTCAGCTGATAGAGGAGCGCGTGCGGCCATCCGGGCGCCAATGCCCGGGTGCATGAGAGACAGTGAGAGAGAAGATGGCTGAAGCGACCGAGACGCAGTCTCCCGAGACTTCCACCCGTGGCCGTCCCAAGACGCGCGTGGGGATTGTCACCTCCAACAAGATGCAGAAGACGGTGGTCGTCACCGTCCAGCGCCGGGCTCCCCACCCGAAGTACGGGAAGATCATGAGCCTGCGCGAGAAGTACAAGGCGCACGTGGAGGATCACGACTACCCCAAGAAGATCACCATCAACGAGGGTGATCGGGTCCGGATCGCCGAGACCAAGCCCGCTTCGAAGGACAAGCGTTGGCGCGTGGTCGAGGTGCTGGAGAAGAGCAAGAACGTCTAGCACGCATGTCCCTTCCGCGCGGCCGTGAGGTGGCGCGGGATGGTCACCGGCGACAGGAGATTCCCAGATGATTCAGATGACGAGCGTGCTCGACGTGGCGGACAACTCGGGCGCGAAGAAGGTGTTCTGCATCAAGGTGCTCGGCGGCTCGAAGCGCAAGTATGCGTCCATCGGCGACGTGATTGTCGTCTCGGTGCGCGAGGCGCTTCCCAACTCGAAGGTGAAGAAGGGTGACGTGGCCAAGGCCGTCATCGTTCGCACCAAGCGCGAGGTGGGTCGCCCGGACGGCAGCTACATCAAGTTCGACGGCAACTCCGCGGTCCTCATCAACAAGGACATGGAGCCCATTGGTACGCGTATCTTCGGGCCGGTGGCCCGTGAGCTCCGCGCCCGCAAGTTCATGAAGATCATCTCGCTGGCGCCCGAAGTCCTCTGAGAGGACAGCAGGCCGGACGGCGAGCAGCCAGAGAGAGGAAGCCATGCAGAAGCTGAAGGTAGGAGACACGGTCCAGGTCATGGCCGGGGCCGAGGCCTCCGAGAAGAACCCGGCGACCAAGCGCGGCAAGGTACTGAAGATCGATCGCGAGGCTGAGCGCGTGACGGTCGAGGGCCTGCGCCTGGTCAAGCGTCACATGAAGAAGACGCCCCAGAGCCCGGAAGGCGGCATCGTCGAGAAGCCGGGCACGATCGCGCTGGCGAACGTGCAGGTGGTTTGCGTCAAGTGCGACAAGCCGACTCGGGTGGGCATCCGTACTGAAGGTGAAGAGGGCAAGAAGAAGCGGTTCTGCAAGAACTGCGACGCCCTGATTGACTAGGTGTCCGCGTTGGTGCATGTATGCGCGCCCTTTGCCCACCCCAGTGGTGGCGAAGGGCGGGCGTGCAGGCATGGAGGGCCCGTGGAGCAACAGGGGCCCTCGCGGTGTTTCCAGGTTCCATACGAAGGACTGATCGGGCGTGCTGGGTCCACGACGGCGCCCCGAAGCAGAGGACAGGACGATGGCTGACGAGAAGAAGGCCGAGCAGAAGGAAAAGAAGGCGAAGCGGGGCAAGAAGGAAGAGGCCAAGAAGGTTGGCTTCGCCGCCAATATCGAGGAAGGCCTGGAGTCCAAGCCTGCCCGTCTGAAGGTGCGTTTCTTCAAGGAAGGTGTTCCGTCCCTCCTGAAGGAGCTGAGCCTGAAGAACCCGATGCAGGTTCCCCGGCTGGAGAAGATCGTCGTCAACATGGGTCTGGGCGAGGCGCTCGCCAACAACAAGATCCTGGAGTCGGCGGTGGACCAGCTCGCGGCGATCACCGGCCAGAAGCCGATTGTCACGCGCGCCCGCAAGTCCATCGCGAACTTCAAGCTGCGCCAGGGGCAGGCCATTGGTGCCGCCGTCACGCTGCGCGGCGACCGTATGTACGAGTTCATGGACCGCCTCATCACCGTGGCGCTGCCGCGCGTGCGTGACTTCAAGGGCGTGTCCCCCAAGGCGTTCGACGGGAAGGGCAACTACACGCTCGGCGTGCGCGAGCAGATCATCTTCCCTGAGATCAACTACGACCAGATCGAGAAGGTGAAGGGGCTCAACATCAGCTTCGTCACCACTGCGGCCAACGACGAGCAGGGGCTGGCGCTGATGCGTCACTTCGGCATGCCGTTCCGTCAGTAAGCCCTCGAGCCAAGGACCCGACGAAACATGGCCAAGCTCTCCAAGATCGCCCAGGCAAAGCGCAAGCCGAAGTTCTCGGTGCGCCAGTACAACCGCTGCCCGCTGTGTGGCCGGCCGCGCGCGTTCCTGCGCAAGTTCAAGATGTGCCGTATCTGCCTCCGTAATCGCGCCCTCCGCGGCGAGATCACCGGCGTTACCAAGTCGTCCTGGTAGCCGGAAGGGCAGGGTGCCTGGCGGGCCTCAGCGGCCGGCCAGGCACATCGAAGTAGGAAGTTCGTAGTGGCGGTCAGCGCGAACCCCCGGGATGGGCCCGGCAGGCGCGGTGGCTGCGAACGCGAGGCGCTCGGTACGAGGCCTCGCTTTGGAAGGTACTCCATGCCGGTCAATGATCCCGTCGGCGACATGCTGACCCGCCTGCGCAACGCTTCGCGCGCGCGTCACGACAAGGTCGTCATCCCCCACTCGAAGCTCAAGCTCGAGATCATCAAGGTCCTCAAGGATGAGGGCTACATCGGTGAGTTCGTGGTCCACGAGCAGACCGTGCAGAACAAGCGCACGGTGTTCCCGGAGATCTCCGTGCAGCTGAAGTACGGTCCGGACCGTGCGCCTGCCATCACCGGTATCCGCCGCGTGTCGAAGCCGGGTCTGCGCCGCTACGCCGCCGTGCGTGAGATTCCGCAGGTGCTGGGTGGCCTGGGTATCTCCATCCTGTCCACCTCGCGCGGCATCATGGTGGATTCCGAGGCCCGCAAGCAGAAGGTCGGCGGCGAGCTGCTCTGCACCGTCTACTAGCCAGCCGCCCGGGTGCGGCGCCCCGTGAGGGAGCGCGCCCCAGGCACACAGGACCGAGGCAACCATGAGTCGGATTGGAAAACTGGCGATCAAGCTCGGCGACAAGACGAAGGCCGTCATCGCCGGCGAGCAGGTGAACTTCGAGGGCCCCAAGGGCAAGCTGTCGGTGAAGCTGCCTGGCAAGGTCAAGGTCGAGATCAAGGACGGCCAGATGACCGTGCAGCGCGAGGATGACTCGCGTGAGGCGCGCAGCCTGCACGGCCTGACCCGGACCATCCTCGCGAACGCGGCGAAGGGTGTGACCACGGGCTTCGAGAAGAAGCTGGACATCCGCGGCGTTGGTTTCCGCGCCGAGGTGAAGGGCAAGGCCATTCACTTCGCGCTGGGTTACTCGCACCCGGTGGTCTTCAACCTGCCCGAGGGCGTGACCGCCGAAGTCGACAAGGCGCCGCGCAACGAGGACAGCTTGCCTACCGTGGGCCTGACGCTCCGTTCTTCGGACAAGGAAGCGCTGGGCGCGACGGCGGTGAACATCCGCTCGCTGCGTCCGCCCGAGCCCTACAAGGGCAAGGGCATCAAGTACTCCGAGGAGCGCATCCGCCGCAAGGAGGGCAAGACCGGTACGACCTAGTCGTCCTGTCTTTCCTAAGTGTTCCAAACTCCACCGGGTCCTCAGGACCTGGTGGCATCATCCGGCGGCGGAAGGCCGCATCGCCTCCGGACGGAAAAGGAAGCAGCCATGCCTACGAAGATCGAAGCCCGTCTCAAGAGGAAGAACCGCATCCGCAAGAAGCTGTCGGGTACGACAGAGCGGCCGCGGCTCACCGTCTACAAGAGCCTCAAGCACATCTATGCGCAGGTGGTGGATGACACCACGGGCAAGACGCTTGCGTTTGCTTCGTCGCTGTCCAAGGACCTGAAGGGTCAGGACGAGGGCGACAAGAAGGCGGATGCGAAGCGTGTTGGTTCCCTGATTGCGCAGAAGTGCAAGGCCGCCAACGTCGAAGCGGTGGTGTTCGACCGCAACGGCTTCCCTTATCACGGGCGCATCGCCGCCGTGGCCGACGCCGCGCGCGAGGCCGGGCTGAAGTTCTAAGAATTCGAAAGGAATCCCCCAAGTGGCAACTCCGATCAATCCGAACGATCTGGACCTCACCGACCGCGTGGTGAATATCAACCGCGTGGCCAAGGTCGTGAAGGGCGGCCGCCGTTTCTCGTTCGCCGCCCTGGTGGTGGTGGGGGACGGCGCCGGACACGTGGGCGTCGGCCTGGGTAAGGCCAACGAAGTCCCCGAGGCCATCCGCAAGGGTGGCGAGAACGCGAAGAAGAACCTGTTCCGCGTTCCGCTCGTGGGTCACACCATTCCGCATGAGGTGCTCGGGCACTTCGGCGCTGGCTGGGTGCTGTTGAAGCCGGCCAGCCAGGGTACGGGCGTCATCGCCGGCGGCGCGGTTCGCGCGGTGCTGGAGGCGGCGGGCATCCGGAACATCCTGACCAAGAGCCAGGGCTCGCGGAACCCGCACAACGTGCTGAAGGCCACTGTCGCTGGCCTGAAGCTGCTGCGCAGCGCGGAGCAGGTTTCGCGTCTCCGTGGCAAGGACGTCGAGCCGGCGAAGCTCGCCGGGGAGCAGAGGGGCTAGCCCATGGCGCTCAAGGTGAAGCTGGTGAAGAGCTTTGCGGGTGCGTCCAGCGACATGCTGGACACCATCCGTGGGCTGGGCCTGAAGAAGTTCGGTGACGAGCGGCTCCTCAAGGACACGCCTGCGGTTCGCGGGATGGCGTTCAAGGTGAAGCACCTGGTCACCCTGGAAACCGTTTCCGGCGACGCGCCGGCGCCCAAGCGCCGCAAGCCCGCCAAGATTGCCCTGCGGGAGCGGGCGATCGCGTATCAGGCCAAGCAGAACAAGGCCTGAGTCACGAGAGGATCGAGACGATGAGCACTCTGAACAAACTGCAGCGTCCGGCGCGCTCGTGGCACCGCAAGAAGCGCGTGGGCCGCGGCCAGGGTAGTGGTCTTGGCAAGACGGCCGGCCGCGGTGGTAAGGGCCAGAAGGCCCGCAGCGGCAACATGCGGTTCGAAGGCTTCGAGGGTGGCCAGAGCCCCCTGCAGCGGCGTCTGCCGAAGTTTGGCTTCACGCCGCCGAACCGGACTGTCTACGCGGTCGTCAACCTGTCGGACCTCGAGCAGCACTTCGATGCCGGCGCCACGGCGGACGTGGAGACGCTGCGCAAGGTCGGCCTGGTCAAGGGTCGCTACCACGGTGTGAAGCTGCTGGCCCGCGGCGAGCTGACCAAGAAGGTCACCGTGGTCGTGCACAAGGCTTCTGAGGCGGCGAAGGCGGCCATCCAGAAGGCGGGCGGCGCGGTGGAAGAAATTCCGCTGGTGGCCCACAAGCCGGAGTCCGCGGCCAAGGCGCACGCTGGCAAGGGCGTCAAGGCTCCTCGGCAGCCCAAGGCCTGAGCGTGTCTAGCGCGCATCACTTGCTAGTGGTGCGCGCAGTTTCGCTTGTGTAGGCTTCTGCGCCCCTTTCCCGCTCGTGGAACAGGGGCGTTTTGTCGTCCTGGCAGAACCCTCTCGAAGAGGATGGCTACCCCGTGGCTCTGAACGCCTTCGCCAACGTCTTCCGTATCGCTGAGCTGCGCAGTCGGCTCGCGTATACGCTCGCGCTGCTCGCCGTCTATCGCATCGGCATCTTCATCAACACGCCAGGCGTGGACCGTTCGGCGATGAACGCGTTCATGGACGCCCAGAAGCAATCGGGCGGCCTCGTCTCGCTGTTCAACCTCTTCTCCGGCGGCGCGCTGGAGCAGATGTCCATCTTCGGATTGGGCATCATGCCGTACGTCAGCGCCTCCATCATCATGCAGCTGCTCGCGGTGGTCGTACCCAGCCTGGAGCGGCTGCAGAAGGAAGGCGCCGGCGGCCGGCAGAAGATCAACCAGTACACCCGCTACGGCACGATCGCGCTCTCCATCGTGCAAGGCATCGGCATCTCGCGGTGGCTGGCGTCTCTGGGCCGCTCCGACGGTGGCCAGAGCGGCTTCAACCAGGTGGTCGTCCCCGACGACAGCGTCTGGTTCACCTTCATGACGGTGGTCAGCCTCACGGCCGGCACGGCCTTCATCATGTGGCTGGGTGAGCGCATCACCGAGCGCGGCATCGGCAACGGCATCTCGCTCATCATCTTCGCCGGTATCGTGGCGGGCCTGCTCCCGGGCGCGAAGCAGCTGCTGGACCTGACCCGTCAGGACGTCATCTCGGTGGCCGAGGTGCTGGCGCTGGTCTTCTTCATGCTCGTCATCATCGCCGCGGTCGTCTATGTCGAGCGCGGCATGCGGCGCATTCCCATCCAGTATGCCAAGCGGATGGCGGGACGCCGGATGTTCGCCGGCCAGGCGACGTACTTCCCGATGAAGGTGAACACCTCGGGCGTGATTCCGCCCATCTTCGCGGGCGCGGTGCTGTCCTTCCCGGCCACGCTGGGAACCTGGTTCCCGTTCCTGCAGGGCTTCCAGCGCGCCATCGAAGGCAACCTGTGGATCTACAACGGGTTGTTCGTCCTGATGGTCATCTTCTTCGCCTACTTCTATACGGCGCTGACGTTCCGGCCGGACGACGTGGCGGACAACATCAAGAAGCAGGGTGGCTACATCCCGGGCATCCGTCCGGGCCGTCAGACGGCGGAGTTCATCGAGCGCGTGCTCAACCGGCTCACGTTCGGTGGTGCCATCTACCTGTCGGTCGTCTGCGTGATTCCGTCGGTCATCAGCGGCTTGCTGGGGGTGCGGTTCACCTTTGGCGGCACGGCGCTGCTGATCGTCGTGGGCGTGGCGCTGGATACGGTGCAGCAGATCGAGGGCCACCTCATCAGTCGTAACTACGAGGGCTTCGCCGGCCCTCGCGGCCCGCGCATCCGGGGCCGGGTGCGCGTGGCGGCCTGAGCCTCCGCGCGGGCGTTCCGGGCGCCTCTCCCCGTCGCGGGGAGGGGCGCCTCGTCGTTCCCAGGCTAGGTGTTGTTCAAGGGTATTCGCTGGTGCACACGGAGCGCGCTCGGGGGTTTGAGTCCTACGACTTCCGTGCCTTCCTTCGGAGCTGAGAGGACACATGAACCTGATCCTGTTGGGGCCGCCAAACGCGGGGAAGGGGACGCAGGCGAAGCGACTGTTCGCCGACTTCCAGATCCCCCAGATCTCCACCGGGGACATCCTCCGCAAGGCAGTCGCGGAGGGTACGGAGCTGGGCAAGGTGGCCGGCCCGCTGATGGCCGCTGGGCAGTACGTCCCGGACGACGTCGTGATTGGCATCGTCGAGGAGCGCCTCAAGGAGGCGGACGTGGCCAAGGGCTTCGTCCTGGACGGCTTTCCGCGCACGCCGGGCCAGGCCGACGCGCTGGACAAGATGCTGGGCCGCCTGGGCAAGCAGCTGAGCGCCGTCATCTCACTGGAGGTGCCGCACGCGAAGCTGGTAGAGCGCGGCTCCGGGCGGCGGGTCTGCCCGGCGGATGGCAGCGTCTACCACGTCTATCAGAGCCCCCCGAAGCGGGCGGGGTACTGTGACAAGTGCAATGCCGGGCTTGTCCAGCGCCCGGATGACATGCCCGAGGTCATCGAGAAGCGCCTGCAGAAGTACGACTCGGAGACGGCGCCGCTGAAGGCCTTCTACGAGAAGAAGGGCCTGCTCAAGAGCGTGGACGGTGTGGGGACGCCGGAGGGCATCTACGAGGAGATCAAGGCCGCCGCGGGCAAGGCCTGATCCGCCCGGAGAGGTGGGGAGACGGCCTGGTGGGTGCCTCCTCACCGGCTCGCCGCTCCAGGGACAGAGCTTGCTTCTCCCGGGCACGGGGAACTTCGGCCTGGGGGAGATCTGGACTCCCGTGAGGGGCGGGCGCAAGTTCACCCCGCAGTCAGAGCACTCGCTCCAGGTGTGGACCTTGACGAGGTCTCACCGTAGGAGTTGATTTTGTTGTGACTGCAGGTGAAATAGCCCGCCGTTATGTGGGGTTGGTAGGAATCCGAGTTTTGCAGTCGCGCGACGCTTGCCACTTGCGGACCAAAGTGCTATCCCGCCGCGCTTCCAAGAGGTTCGTGGTCCGGGGAAGAGAGTCTGACGCTTGCCGAAGGATGATTCCATCGAAGTCGAGGGGACCGTGATGGAGCCCCTCCCGAACGCGATGTTCCGCGTGGTGCTGGACAACGGCCACAAGGTGCTCGCGCACATCTCGGGCAAGATGAGGATGCACTTCATCCGCATCCTCCCGGGTGACAAGGTGAAGGTCGAACTGTCTCCATACGACCTGACGCGCGGGCGGATCACGTACCGGGCGAAGTAGTAGGGTGTCCCCGCCTGGGAATGGCGGGCCGCCCGTTGGGCTTTTCTTTAGCTGAGGAAGGAAGTTCGCTCCAATGAAGGTTCGGGCGTCCGTCAAGAAGATCTGCGACAAGTGCAAGGTTGTTCGCCGTAAGGGAATCGTGCGCGTCATTTGCGCCTCCAACCCCCGGCACAAGCAGCGCCAGGGCTAACGGCCAAGCGGCCGTTGGCTTCAGACCAACTCCACTTAAGAAGGAAGACCGAAGATGGCTCGTATCGCCGGCATCGATCTGCCGCCCAACAAGCGCGCGGTGATCTCGCTCCAGTACATCTACGGGATCGGCAACAAGTCCGCGCAAGATATCATTGCCGCGGCGGGCATCGATCCCACGACCCGGACCAAGGACCTCACCGAGGAGCAGGCCCGTAAGATCCGCGAGATCATCGAGGCCAGCTACAAGGTGGAGGGTGACCTCCGGCGTGAAGTCACCATGAACATCAAGCGGCTGATGGACCTGGGTTGCTACCGGGGCCTTCGTCACCGCAAGGGCCTGCCGGTTCGTGGCCAGCGGACCCACACCAACGCGCGTACCCGCAAGGGTCCGAAGCGTGGCATCGTTCGGGCGAAGCCGGCCGCTCCGGCCCGGTAAACGCAGCGCCGGCCCGTAAGGTGCCGGCGTCGATCACCTCCTCCCAGGAGCAGCAATTCACATGGCTGACGAGATCAATACTTCGGCTGCGGCGCCCACGGGCACCGAGGGCGAGGCCCCTGCCGCGAAGAAGTCGAAGCGCAAGGGCAAGAAGAGCATCCTCAACGGCGTGGTCCACATCCAGTCCACGTTCAACAACACCATCATCACGATCACGGACGTGTCCGGGAACGTGATCTCCTGGTCGTCCGCCGGGGCGCGTGGCTTCAAGGGAAGCCGCAAGTCCACCCCGTTCGCGGCGCAGGTGGCCGCTGGCGACGCCGCGGCGAAGGCGATGGAGCACGGCCTGAAGAACGTGTCCGTGTTCGTGAAGGGCCCGGGCGCGGGCCGCGAGTCGGCGCTGCGTGCGCTGGCCGCCGCCGGTCTGAAGATCAACCTCATCCGCGACGTGACGCCCATCCCGCACAACGGATGCCGTCAGCCCAAGCGTCGCCGCGTCTAACCCCTTCGTCAGGGCAGCCCTCACACCCTGGTGTGGGGGCGGCTCCAGATCACCTCTAAGGACCTCTCAATGGCTCGTTACACTGCCAGCGCCTGCCGCATCTGCCGGCGCGAAAACCTGAAGATGTACCTCAAGGGCGACCGTTGCTACACGGACAAGTGCGCCATTGAGCGCCGCCCCTATCCCCCGGGTCAGCACGGCCAGGGCCGCGTGAAGTTCTCCGGCTACGGCGTGCAGCTGCGCGAGAAGCAGAAGGTCAAGCGCATGTACGGCCTGCTGGAGAACCAGTTCCGCGGCTACTACCACCGCGCGTCCGCCGCCAAGGGCAAGACGGGTGAGAACCTCCTGCAGCAGCTGGAGCTCCGCCTGGACAACGTGGTGTTCCGCATGGGCTTCGCGGACACGCGCAACGAGGCGCGCCAGCTGGTGCGTCACGGTCACTTCCAGGTGAACGGCCGCAAGGTGAACATCCCCTCGTTCGCCGTGAAGCCGGGCACCGCGGTGGAGGTGGTGGAGAAGAGCCGCAAGGTGCTCCGCATCTCCGAGGCGCTGGAGACGGTGGACCGCCGTGGCGTTCCGCAGTGGATCTCCCTGGACAAGAAGGCGTTCAAGGGCACGGTCACCACGGTTCCGAACCGTGAGGACCTGACGATGCCCATCTCCGAGCAGCTCATCGTCGAGCTCTACTCGAAGTAAGTACGCTGGATGTCGCAGTGGACGCCCTGGCCGACGAGGCCGGGGCGTCTTGCTTTCAAGCAGTCGCAGTCCCGCGTGCGCATCCTCCCGCCAGGCCGGTGGGTAAGTCGGTGGTGCGGCACGAACCGAGGAGCGGTACACCATGGCTGATACGTTCGTTGCGAAGAACTGGCGTGACCTGATCAAGCCCCGTCGCATGGAGGTGGATCAGGACAGCGCGACCCCCACCTACGGCAAGTTCGTCGCGGAGCCGCTCGAGCGCGGTTTCGGTACGACGCTGGGCAACTCGCTCCGCCGGGTGCTGCTGTCGTCGCTGCAGGGCGCCGCCATCACCTCCGTGAAGATTGAAGGCGTGGACCACGAGTTCACCACCATCCCCGAGGTGTCCGAGGACGTCACGGACGTCGTGCTGAACCTGAAGGAAGTCCTCCTTCGGATGCACACGAACGAGACGAAGACGCTCCGCATCGAGGCGGAGGGCCCCAAGGAGGTCAAGGCCGGTGACATCATCACCGACCCGGACACCGAGATCCTCAACCCGGGCCACCACATCTGCACCATCTCCGAGGGTGGCAAGCTCCGCATGGAGCTGACCTGCCGCCGCGGCCGCGGTTACACGCCGGCCAACGTGAACAAGGTCGCCGGTTCGCCCATCGGTACCATCCCCATCGACTCGCTGTTCTCGCCCATCCGCAAGGTGAACTACCAAGTCACCAACGCGCGCGTCGGTCAGGTCACGGACTTCGACAAGTTGTCGCTCGAGGTCTGGACGGACGGCTCCGTGTCCCCGCAGGACGCGGTGGCGTACGCGGCGAAGATCATCAAGGAGCAGCTCACCGTCTTCGTGAACTTCGACGAGACGGAGGAGCCCGTCGTCGCCGAGGCGCCGAAGGAAGAGGCGAAGCTGAACGAGAACCTGTTCCGCTCGGTGGATGAGCTCGAGCTGTCGGTCCGCTCGGCGAACTGCCTGCAGCAGGCGAACATCAAGTCCATTGGCGACCTCGTGCAGCGCACCGAGGCCGAGATGCTCAAGACGAAGAACTTCGGCCGCAAGTCTCTGAAGGAGATCAAGGAGATCCTCGCGGAGATGGGCTTGTCGCTGGGCATGAAGCTGGAGAACTGGCCGCCGAAGCAGGCGCCGGCTCCCGCGCAGCCGAAGGCGTAGTAGGGTTCACGCAGGGCCTCCCCACGCGGCCGCGGGTACGGCGGTCAGCGGCGCGAGGGGAGGGGGCTGGGACGTCTTCCGGTCCGAATGACAGCGGCGGGCCCCGTACCGGGTCCGCCCATCCCACCCGGTACCTGATACGGCCGGAGTGGTGGAGTCCTCACCAGGACTCCGGAGCACGACGATGCGCCATAAGGTCGGACAGAGGAAGCTTCACCGCAGCACGAGCCACCGGCTCGCGATGCTCAACAACATGGTGACCTCGCTGCTGGAGCACCAGGCCATCCGCACCACGCTTCCCAAGGCCAAGGAGGCCCGGAAGATCGCGGAGCGGATCATCACCCTGGGCAAGCGTGGCGGCCTCGCCAACGTTCGCCTGGCGGCCCGTACGGTCAAGGACCGCGACGTGCTGCAGAAGGTGTTCAGCGAGTACAAGGACCGGTACGCCAGCCGTCCCGGTGGCTACACCCGCATCGTTCGGCTCGGCTTCCGCCGGGGCGACGCCGCGGAGATGGCCCTCCTGGAGCTCGTGGACCGGCCGGAGAAGGCCGCTCCCGTCGACACCGAGGCGGCTGCGCCCTCGGACGAGGCGAAGGCGGAGTAGTCCCGTACGGACTGCATACCTGGCCCCTTCGAGAGAAGGGGCTGGGGGCAACGCGAGGGCGCGCTTCCGAAAGGAAGGGCGCCCTTCGTGTTTCCACGGCGTGCTACCGCTGCGGCTTGCGAATGCGCTCCCAGGCGGCGTTGAGGTCCTCGGTGAGGTCCGCGCTGTCATCCCGGCTGCGCATCTGGATGGACTGGAAGCGGAGGTCCGCGGGCGCGGCGCCGCTGGAGCCCATCAGCTGCTTGGGGGTGATGGTGATGAACTCACCCGGGGCCACCGTCAGCACCGCCGCCTGATACTGCCCGTTGACGGTGAGGGTGACGTCGTACCAGGGCTCCTTGCTCTCGTTCCAGATGGTGACCGAGGGCCGGTCCAACCTGTCACTGAGCACCAGGCGCGCGTCCATGTCCCCCTTGCGCACCGTGCTGCCCGGGCACGCAATGGCCAGGCTCATCACCGTCATCACCAGCCAGCCGGCGATGATGGACGCCTTGTATTTGAAGAAGCGGTCGCTCCGTCGGAAATCCGCGACCAACTCCTTGAGGATGGAGAGGCCGTTGAGGAGGTGGTTCGACGCATCTCCCGCCAGGCGCTTCCCCAGCGGGCCGTCTGGCTTCTCCTTCAGCAGAGGCTCGGCGCGCGCGGCGGACATCACCCGCAGGTTGGACTGGCTGGGCGCGCGCGGCATGCCGGGGTTCGTCGGCGTGCGCGGCTGAGAGCCAGACGGAGACGCCGCCCGAGGAGGCTGCGTTCCAGGCTGAGGGGGCTTGCGACCGTCGCTCATCGGACAGCGAGTGTAGAGGGCTGGGCCCGTGGATGGCTACTGTGCCTTGAGTTGCTGAAGCGCGCGTGACGCCACCGCGTTTTCAGGCTGGGTCTCCAACACCTTCATCAGCCAGCGCTCGGCCTCACTGGCTGCGGTCTTCCGTGCCTCGGGACGCGAGGCCTTCATCGCCTGCTCGGTGTAGAGCAGCCCCAGCCGCAGGCTGAACTCCATGTTCTCCGGGTCCTTTTCGACCACGCGGCGCAGCTCGCGCTCGGCGGCGGCGAAGTCACCCTCCAGTTGGTACACGAGCGCCAGCTTGCCTCGCATCGCCACGGCTTCCGGTGCCAGGGAGGTGGCCACGGTGAAGGACTCGCGGGCGGCCGTGAGGTCCCTGCGCTCCAGGTGGATGTCACCCAGGTGGAACCACGCGGTCTCCAGCAACGGATGGAGCGCCACGGCTTTCTCGAAGGAGACACGAGCCGCGTCGGGGCGCTGGCGCGCCAGGTAGAGCTCGCCCAGATAGAAGTGGTTCTTGCCGTCGCGGGGGGCGCGTTCGATGGCCTGCTTGAACTCATCCACCGCGCGACCCGCGTCATCCAGGCGTTGGTAGGCCAGGCCCAGCAGGGCATGCACCACCGCGACGTCCGGGTAGTCGAGCAGGATTTCCTCGAAGGCGAGGATGGCGTGCTGGGGCGCATCCAGGTCCTTGAGGTAGCGCATGCCTTCTTCCAGCTTGGCCTCGGCGGCCTTGGGGAAGCCGGAGAAGGGATCCGCGATTTGCTCCATCAGTGCCCGCGCGGTGGTGACGTCGGCCGGCGTGGGCTGGCCCCGCACCACCGTGCCCAGGGCTTCCACGGCCCCGGGCGCGTCTCCCGTTCGGTGCAGCGCCTTGGCCAGCGGCAGGCGCCAGGCGGTGCGGTCTGGCGCCAACGCCGTGGCGCGCCGCAGGGGCCCGAGCGCCTCCGTGTACTGTTCGGACTCCAGCTGCGCGAGCCCCAGCCGGTAGTGGAACTCCGCGGTGTCCGGTGCCAGGGCCGTGGCGCGCTCGAAGGCGGCGACGCTGGGCGCCCCCGCATCGCGAGCGCGCGAGAAGAGGGCGAGGCCCAGCATGTACTGGTCGACCGCACGCTCACCCGCCGCGATGCGTTTCTGGAGCTCCGCGATCCACGCGTCCGTCTGCCCCGCCTTCACGTAGGCCTCGGTGAGCGAGCGCGCCACGTCCAGGTCGTCCGGCGTTTGCCGGTGCAGGTCCGTCAGCAGCCCCAGGGCCTTCGTGGGCTGATGCTCGTCCAGGTAGGCCCGCGCCTGGGAGAGCGGATCGGTGGGGCGCGCCTTGGCGGAGGTCGAGGAGGTGGTGCTGCAACCAGTCAGGAGGCCCACGCCGAGTACCGCGGCGCGAATCCAGGGACGGGAACGGAGGTGGCGAATGGTCATCTCGGAGAGGCGTCTCAGGTGGAGGAGAGGGCTCGGGCGCGCGCGTCGCTGACGCCCTCGGCGCCCGCGGCGGCCACGGCGTCATCCACGTCGCCGCCCTTGCCCCCGAGGGACAGGCTGTCCGCGATGATGACGGCGCGGACGGCTCGGGCCAGCCCTTCGCGGTCGTTCTCGGCGAACGTGGTCGTGTCGATGGGCTTGCCAATCTTCACGCGGATGGGACCGGGGGTGATGTTCCAGGTGGACTTGGGCATCAGCTCACCGGAGCCCTCGATGGTGACGGGGCAGACGGGGACGCGGGCCTTCAGCGCCAGGGCGAAGGGGCCCTTCTTGAAGGGCAGGACGCGGCCGTCCGTCGAGCGGGTGCCTTCCGGATACAGGAAGATGCTGGTGCCGCCGCGAATCTTGGCCGCTGCCGCGTTGAGCGAGGCAATGGCCTTGGAGCGGTTGGACCGGTTGATGAAGACGTGGCCCGCGAGCGCCAGGTACCAGCCGATGAGGGGCACCCACTTGAGCTGCGTCTTGGCGACGTAGCGGAAAGGGACGGGGACGGCCAGGAAGTGCGCCGGGATGTCGATGGTGGACTGGTGGTTGGCCACATAGATGGTGGGCCGATTCGGGTCCACGTTCTCCTGGCCGATGACTTCCAGCTTCGCGCCCCCTGCCCACAGCAGCACGGGCGACCAGAGCTCGCGCGCCACCCAGATGGAGCGCGATGGGTTGAGCGTGAGCAGCATCGCCAAGATGGCAAGGGGGAAACAGAAGAGCGTCCAGACGCCCGCCACGAAAATGCAAAAGAGCTTGCGCATCCCTCAGCCCGCCTCCTGGGGGCCGATGTTCAGGGCCGGAAGGTGCCCGGGCCCGCGGGCTTGCCCGCCGAAGCTCCCTGGACAGACGCTCAGGCGGCGACTCCCACGAGGGAGGACGGCGGCACCTGTCACGCGTTGAACGGGACGACGGGGGGGCATGCACTTCTTCTACCACGTCCTACCTACACGTTGTTTCTGGTGCGCGCCGCTCGGCGGGGTTACAAGCAGGGGTGGTGTGGCCAGGAAAAAGTTCATCGCCATCGCGGGCAACATCGGCGCCGGAAAGACGGAGCTGACGTCCTTCCTCTGCCGGAAGTACGGGTTGACGCCCTCCTTCGAACCCAACGACCAGAACCCCTATCTGGCAGACTTCTACAAGGACATGAAGACGTGGGCGTTCCGCTCACAGCTCTTCTTCTTGACGCACAAGTTCCGCCTGCACCGGGAGCTGGAGCGCACCTCCGGGACGGTGCTTCAGGACCGCACCCTCTATGAGGACGCGGAGATCTTCGCCAAGAACCTCCACCGGCAGCGGCTCATCGACAAGCGGGACTGGAAGACGTACTGCGAGCTGTACGAGACGATTTCGGAGTCGTTGCGCCCCCCCGACCTGATGATCTACCTCCGCTGCCCGGTGCAGACGATTCGTGAGCGCATCCGCATCCGCGGCCGGGCCATGGAGCGGGACATCCCCACCCGCTACCTGCAGCGCCTCAACGCCCTCTACGAGGAGTGGTTCGAGGGCTACCGCCTGTCGCCGGTGCTCGTGCTTCCCACGGACAAGCTCGACTATTTGACCAACTTGGTGGACCGCGTGGACCTCTTTCGGCAGATCGAGAAGCACCTGTGATGGAGGTCTACCTGCTGGCGACGGAGCAGGAGGGCCCGGCTCCGCTCGATGCACTGCGCGCGTCCTTCGCGAACGATGAGGTGGAGTTCACCCCGGACGCGGACGGCGAGGGTTTCACGCTGCGGGCGGACGGCTCCGAGGTGCTGGTGCGTCTGACGCGGGGCTCCGAGGGACTGCCGCGCTTCCGCAAGGAGGTGTTCAGCGGCAGCCCGGAGGCCTTCGAGCGGCTGGGGCGCGCCAAGGCCTACTACCATCTGTCCGTGGAGCCGGGCGGGGCGCAGCCCACGCTGCCTGTCTTCGAGGCACTGTGGGCCGTGCGCACGCTGCTGGAGCACGTGCAGGGCGTGCTGGTGGACCTCACGGCCTTCAAGCTTCATGAGCCCGACGACGTGGCGGAAATCACGGAGCTGGACTTCGACATCCGCGACCACGTCCACCTCCATGCCGTGGAGGCGACGGAGGGGGACACGCCCCTGTGGGTGCACTCGCACGGGATGGAGAAGTTCGGGGCCCGGGACCTGGAGATCTTCCACCTGGCCGAGAAGGACCTGCTGGCCGCGGAGAGCTTCCTTCACGAGCTGTGCACCGACCTGGCCTTCGGGCAGGGGCCAGCGCTGCGCACCCAGGTGGGCACCAGCGAGGGGCAGGTCTTCACGCTCGTGCCCTCGGAAGAGGCCCGCGCCAACCTGTTGGGCGTCCCCCTGGACACCTTCGAGGGCCATGAGGGGCTCTTCCTCACCGTGGTGTCCCCACTGGGCCGGCACAACACGTCCCAGTTGTTGGAACCCTATCGCGAGCGCTTCGAGAAGGAGCCGGAGGAGCAGACGCAGGCCATGCGGCGGGAGGCCCAGTTGGTGCTCCCGTCCTTCCTGGCGCGCTTCCAGCGCAAGGGCCTGATGGAGCCGCTCACCTTCCTGGTGCGTGCTCCCTTCGACACCCATCCCGAAGGGAACACCGTCACGGAGAACTTGTGGTTGGAGGTCATGGGCAGGGACGAGGGCTCCGTAGTGGGCAAGCTCGTTGATGGCGCGGTGCATACAACCGAGTGGCGCAAGGGTGCCCACGTAGAGGTCGCGGAGACCCAGGTCAACGCGCTGGCCATCAGCCGGGAAGGCCGGGCGTTGGACGAGCGGGAACTCCGTGAACTCCTGAACGCCGAACGGCCGATGTAGCAAGCGGCGCCGGGGGGCCTTGCCCAGCCATCGCGGGGCGCTAGGCTCCGCGCCCCATGCCCGCCCTCCTGCTGCTCACCGGTCCTTCCGCGGGGCGTCGTCACGACGTGCTCGCGGAGGTGACGATTGGCCGCAGCCCGTCGTGTGAAATCCCGCTGGATGACCACCAGGTCTCCCGCAAGCACGCGCTGATTTCCGTTCTCGACGGGCAGGCGCGCATCCGCGACTTGCGCTCGCGCAACGGGACGTTCGTCAACGGCGAGCGCCTCGTGGATGAGGTGGTGCTCAAGCCCGGGGACCAGGTGCGCGTGGGCGCGACGACGGCCCTCTTCGAGCCGCCCCCGGTGACCCTGGTGGCCGACGGGCCGGAGAAGATGGGGCAGGTGCCCATCGAGGAAGTGTTGCCTCACGTGGGTACGGCGGCGGCGATTTACTCGGCGGGCATCGCTCTGCTGGGAGCGACGAGTGGCGCCCTGGTGCTGCGGCGCCTGGCGGATGAGGTCGCGCACGCACTCAATGCCGACCGCGCGGCCGCGCTGCTGGGGAGCAGTGATGGCTTGCTCACCGCGGCGGTGGCGGGCGCGGAGGCGCTGACGATGCCGCGCGCGCTGGCGCAGGCCGCGCTGGAGCGCAAGGAGTTGGTCCAGACGGATGACGTCCTCTGCGCGCCCCTGGTCGCCTCAGGCGGCATGCCCTTCGGCGTGCTGTACGTGACGCGGGCGGAGCCGAAGTTCAGTGAGGGCGAGGGCCAGTTGCTCGCGGCGCTGGGACGGTTGGGTGGCGAGGCCTACACCACCGTGCGCTCCCGCGTGGATGCGGAGCCGCCCGTGGCCGCGCTCTCCGGTACGTCCCGGCCGCTGCGGGCCTTGCTGGAGCTGGCGCGCCGCGTGGCCGCTAGCGCAGCGCCGGTGGTGATTCATGGCGAGCCGGGTGTGGGCAAGTCGCTGCTGGCTCGCTTCGTCCATGCGCGTTCACCTCGGGCCCTGGGGCCTTTCATCGTGGTGGACTGCCGGGAGCCGGCCGAGGCCGTGGAGGAGGCGCTGTTCGGCAGGGCGAGCGCGCCCGGGCAGCCGCCTGTCGTGTCCGCGCTGCTTCGCGCGGACGGGGGCTCGCTGGTGCTGCTTCATGTGGAATCGCTCGCGCGGCCAGCTTCGGAGCGGCTTGCGAGGGCCCTGGCGCGTCGCTCGGCGCCCGCGCGGCAAGGCGGCGAGGAGCCCGTGGACGTGCGGGTGCTGGCCACCGCGCCTGCGTCGGTGTCGTTGCTGGCGGCGCGCGGCGACGTGGAGTCCTCGTTGGCTCGGGCGCTGTCGGGCTTCGAACTGGACGCTCCGCCCATCCGTGAGCGGCGCGCGGACGTGCTTCCGCTGCTGGAGCAGTTCGCGGCGCGCGCGGCCCGCCGGATTCGCAAGGAGCCACCGACGCTCAGTCCCGAGGCCCGGCGGCTGCTGACGGAGTACGCGTGGCCGCAGAACCTGCGGGAGCTGGAGCTGGTGGGGGAGCGACTGGGCCTGCTGTACGCGGCGAGCCGAGTGGGCGCGCTGCAACTGCCCCCGGAGTTCCAGGAGGGCGGCGACGAGGGCGCGAAGACGCTGCAGGGACGCGTGGCTCGGCTGGAGCGCGATGCCATCGCCGAGGCTTTGCGCGAGGCGTCGGGAAAGAAGGTTCGCGCCGCGGCGCTGCTCGGCATCAGCCGGCCCACGCTGGACAAGAAGATCGAGGAGTACGGGCTCGCGGTGGAGCGGGGTCGCCGGGAGTGAGTCGGGCCGCGGCGCCTACGACTTCCGCCGGCTGAGCAGCACGCCGGAGAGGACGAGTCCCGCTCCGAACACCTGCATCCAGGTGGGCCGCTCTCCACGCACGGCCCACGCCGTGAGGGCGGCCACCACGGGGATACCCGTGTTGTAGAGCCCCGCGCGGCTGCTGCCCACCTTCTGCACGGTGCGGCCCCAGATGAAGTACGCGAGCACCAGCGGCACCAGCGCCGAGTACACGACGCCTGCCCAGGCGCTGGCGCGGATGTTCTCGGTCTCCAGGCGCAACAGCTCGGGCACTCCCGCGAGCACCACGCCCGGTGCGCCCGTGAGCATGCTGATGGCGGTGATGCGCAGCGCGGACACCTCCGGACCCACGGTGCGGATGCCCACCGTGTAGATGGCCCAGCAGAGGCTCGCGCCGACGATGAGCCCGTCGCCAAGCAAGGACGCGCCATGTTCGGACGCGCCGCGTCCCCCCAGCACCAGCAGCATCCCCAACACGCCCAGCGCCAGTGCCGCGACGAGCGGGCGGGTGAGTCGATCCACGCCGAACATGGCGCCGAGCGTGGCCACCAGCACTGGCGTCACCGCCGTCAGCATCCCGCTGTTCGCCACCGAGGTGTTCGCCAGGCCGAGGATGAAGCACAGCTGGTACACGGTGTTGCCCACCAGCCCCAGCCCCAGCAGCTTGAGGAACACCGGGCGGGGAAGCGGCTTCCAGCCTTCGACGCCGAGGAGCAGCGCGCCCATGGCCAACGCCGCGATGGTGAAGCGCAGCGACATGAAGGCCAGGGGAGGGAGCGTCTCCATCGCCTCCTTCACCACCGTGTAGTTGGTGCCCCAGGCAATCACGACACCGACGATGGCCAGGTCGGACACGGAGAATCCGCGTGAGGGGGCGGGCACAACGGCGGTGGTGGGCGTGGACACGGCGGCAGGGGAATAGGCCCGAGGGGTCGCGCGCGCAAGCCGACGTTTGGAGCCGGGCATGCTAAACGCCTGGGCATGGACCTACGCTTTTCGGAAGAGGTGCGCCGCGCGCTCGAGGCCGGCCAACCGCTGGTGGCCCTGGAGACGAGCGTCGTGGCCCAGGGCCTTCCGTATCCGGACAACCTGGCCGCGGCCCGGGCATGCGAGGAGGCCATCCGCCGCGCTGGCGCCGTTCCCGCCGCCACCGCCCTCATCGACGGGCAGCTGTGCATCGGGCTGGAGGAGCCGGAGATGCGCCGGCTGGCGGAGGGCAAGGAGCGCCTGCTCAAGGTGGGGTCCCGGGACCTGGCCATCGCCATGGCCACGCGCGCCACGGGAGGCACCACCGTGAGCGCCACGTGTGAGATGGCCGCCGCCGCGGGCATCCGTGTCTTCTCCACCGGTGGCATTGGGGGTGTGCACCGCGGGGCGTCGGAGCACTTCGACATCTCCCAGGACATCGCCGCGCTGGCTCGCTTCCCCGTCGCCGTGGTGTGCGCGGGCGCGAAGTCCGTGTTGGACCTGCCCAAGACGATGGAGCTGCTCGAGACGGCCGGCGTGCCCGTCATCGGCGTGGGGACGGACGAACTGCCGTCGTTCTACAGCCGGGGTTCCGGCATTCCCCTGGAGCACCGCGCGGATGACGTGGACACGGCCGCCCGCATCGCCCGCGCCCGCTTCGAGACACTGAAGCAGGGTGGGGTGCTCTACACCGTGCCTCCACCCGAGGAGACGTCCCTGCCTCGCAACGAGGTGGAGTTGCACATCGCCGCGACGCTCGCCGACGCGGACCGGCAGGGCATCCGCGGCAAGGCCGTGACGCCCTTCCTCCTGACGGAGATGGCGAAGCGCACCGGGGGCAAGACGCTCAAGGCCAACCTGGCGCTGCTCACCAACAACGCGCGCTTCGCCGGTCAGCTCGCCGTGGCGTACGCACGCGCGAGCTGAGTGTCCGGACGCGGGCCGCCGCTACTTCTGGAACCAGCGCACCAGATCTTCCAGTTCGCGGCGGTCCACCTCGTCGAAGATGCCCTTGTGCTCGGAGTCGATGTCGAGCACGGCGAGCAGCTCCCGGTTGCGGCCGAACACCGGGACGACAATCTCCGACGCTGAGCGTCCGTCGCAGGTGATGTGACCGGGGAAGGCGTGGACGTCCGCCACCACCACCGTCTCGCCCTTCGCCGCGGCGGCGCCGCACACGCCCTTTCCGAAGGGGATTTCCAGGCACCCGAGCGTGCCCTGGTAGGGGCCCACGCGGAGCAGCTTGCCCGGCGTGACGACGCGGTAGAAGCCCGTCCACAAGTGCCCGAAGGCGTGGTGCAGCAGGCAGCTCATGGTGGCCATGCCGGTGATGTCGTCATCGATGCCCTCGAGCACCGCGCGCGCATGCTGCTTCAGCTCGGCGTAGGCTTCGGCCTTGGGCATGCCGCGCAGATCCAGGGTGACTTCCGCCATGATGGGACCTCGCAAGGCGACCCCCCGCGAGCGTCAGGCCCCGGTAGGGTCAGCGCCCCATCCATAGCTTGATTCGCTTTCCACCGCACAGGAGCCGACATGGATTCGCTCATCCTCGATTCGAATACCTGGCTGCTCGTTCTCACGGGCGCGGGAGTCTCCGCTGAAAGCGGAGTTCCCACCTTCCGCGGGATGAGCGGACTCTGGGAGGACCAGCCCGTGGATGCCGTGGCGTCGCCCGAGGGCTTCCGGAAGGACCCGGCGCTGGTGTGGCGCTTCTACTCGGAGCGCCGCAAGGCCGCCGCCGCCGTCCACCCCAACCCGGGCCACGAGGCGCTCGTCGCCTGGGAACGCCATCTGGGGGACCGCTTCCTGCTCGCCACCCAGAACGTCGACGGCCTGCACACGCGCGCCGGAAGTCAGCGGGTGGTGGAGATGCACGGCAACCTCTTCAAGACGCGCTGCAGCGGCTGCGAGCGGCCCCCGTTCGAGGACACCACCGTGTACCCCACGGGGTCGGTGCCCGAGTGCGACGCGTGTGGAAAGCGGCTGCGGCCCCACATCGTCTGGTTCGGCGAATACCTGGACCCGGCGGACATCCAGCGCATCGAGGACTTCTCGCTGCGGGCCGCCACCTCGGGTGGACGCTTCGTCTTCCTGGCGGCGGGGACTTCTGGCGCTGTGTACCCGGCCGCTGGAATCGTGGACCAGGTGCGCAAGGCGGGCGGGAAGACGTGGCTCGTCAACCTGGACCCGGCGGAGAACTCCAACCGCTTCGAGCACCGCGTCGTAGGCAAGAGCGGGGAAGTCCTCCCGACACTCGCGAAGCTCGCCTGACGCGGGTGGCGGAAGGACAGGCGGGCACCGCGGCGCTTCCGCGTGCCACCCATGGGGGGACTACTCGAAGACGGAGATGTCCGGACCGGACGGGCTCGACGGCTTCGGCGGGGGGCGAGGCGAACGCCCAGGGGCCGCGGCTCGCACGGGCTCCAGCACCACGTTTGCCGTCTGCGTATCCCCGGCCACCCGGCGCAGGTTGAGCGTGAGCTCCTTGTCCTGGTGCCCCAGCATGCGGAAGCTGAAGGAATGCACCTTGTCGCGGCGGAGCTGGAGCTTCGTGGGCGTGGTGCCCACCATCTCTTCGCCTTCGTAGATGGATGCGCCGGACGGCGTCGAGTCGAGGCTCACCGTGAGGACGGACGACTCCTCGGGCGTTCCCGTCGTGCCGGTCGCGACCTGTGTCGTGGTCGGTGACGCATCGCGGGGGACGTTCACCACCACCGGCGTCGCGGGTGCGCTGCCGCCACCCTGGTTGCCCAGGACCACGGCCGCGCCAATACCCAGCAGGACCAGCGGCACGGCGATCAGGGCCACCTTCTTGCCGGTGGACATGCCCTCCGGCTCGGGAGGCGGGGGAGGCGGCGCGGACCGCGACGTCTGTGCGCGGACGCGGCTGGGAGAGGACGAGGTGGCGCCACCGCCGCCCTGGGCCCTGGCGACGACGACGTTGGACGGCGTGGAGCCCCGGCCCAGGGTCGGCGAGGCGCCCACCCGCGAGGAGCGGATGCCGCTCTGGCTGCCCTGACGGCTGGAACGGCTGCGGCTGTTGCTGCCGCGCTCGCTGGCGCTGGCGACGCCGCCGCTCGGCATCGCGTCGAGCTCCTCGGAGGAGAGGTCCGCCACGGTGTCCAGCATCGCGTCGATGAACTCCTGCGCGTTCTGGTACCGGTCCTCCTTCTCCGGGGCGAGCGCCTTCTTGAAGAAGGCATCCAGCGTGGCCGGCACGGGGGCGCCCTGGCGCTTGGTGTTGACGGAGGGCACCGCCTGGGTGAGCGACGCCGTCAGCGCCTTGCGCACCGTGTTCGCGCCGAAGGGCGAGCTGCCGGTGAGGCAGAAGTAGAGAACGCCCGCCATGGAGTAGAGGTCGGAGCGTTGGTCCACGGACTCGCCGCCGGCCTGCTCGGGCGGCATGTACTGGGGCGTGCCCAGCACCTGTCCGGTCGAGGTGAGCTGCTCCTCCTCCTCGGACTCCATGGCCTTCACCAGCCCGAAGTCCAGCACCTTGACGAAGTCCTGGCCGCTGAGCTGCTGCACCATGATGTTGTGCGGCTTCAGGTCGCGGTGGACACAACCTTCCGCGTGCGCGTGCGCCAGGCCCTGCGACGCCTGCTCCACGAGGCTCAATGCCCGGCGCAGGGACATGGGGCCCTGGCGCTTCACCGTCTCCTTCAGGCTTTCGCCTTCCAGGAGCTCCATCACGTAGTAGCAGGTGCCGTCCGGCGACCGGCCGAAGTCGAAGATGGTGATGACGTTGGGGTGCCGCAGTCGGCTGGCGAGCTCCGCCTCCCGGCGAAAGCGCTCGAAGAACTGGGGGGCGGCGGCCAGCGACGGGTTGAGCGTCTTCACCGCCACCGGTCGTTGCACGGACGTCTGGGTGGCGCGGAACACCATGCCCATGCCGCCCTGGCCCAGGACGCTTTCGATTTTATAACGGCCGTCGAGCACCTGGCCGAGGAGCTGGAGGCTCTGGCCTGAGCAGAGGTGGTCGACGCCGTCGGTGCTTCCACAATGGGGACAGGGGGCAGCCATGTAGGGTCGGAGTATAGACAGGCCCCGGCCCAACCCGGAAAGCCCCTGTAGGGCCCAAGGGCGAACGGGCAGGCACATCCGACATTCCCGAGGGGCTCGCGGGCTGTTACATCCCCGGCGCCATGAGCCTCGTCATCGCCCAGGACCTCAGTCTCTCCTACGGAAAGAAGGTCCTCTTCGATCAGGACAGTTTCACGCTGGGTCCCAGGGACCGGGTGGGCCTCGTAGGGGCCAACGGGACGGGCAAGAGCTCGCTGATGAAAATCCTGGCGGGCGTGGCCCAGCCCGACTCCGGGACGGTGCAGTACAGCCGCAAGGCCCGGGCGGGCTACCTGCCGCAGGAAATCGCCGGCCTGCCGGATGGCACCGTGGTGGAGGCGGTGATGAGCACCGTGCCCGGCCGCGATGCCATGGAGGCGCGCCTCAAGGAGACCGAGGAGGCGCTCGCCGCCGCCACGGACGAGGAGGACCAGCTGGAGCTGTCGCAGTCCCTGGCGGACCTGCACGCGGAGCTGGACGACTTCGAGAACCGCTACGGCCGCCACCACGCCGAGCGCATCCTCAAGGGCCTGGGCTTCCGCGACGCGGATCTGGCCAAGCCCACCTCCGCGCTGTCCGGCGGCTGGCGGATGCGCGCGGCCCTGGCGGGATTGCTGCTCCAGGACCCGGACCTGCTGCTGTTGGACGAGCCCACCAACCACCTGGACGTGCCCACGCTCACGTGGTTCGACGACTTCATGCGCCGCTCCAACAAGGCGCTGGTGCTCATCTCCCACGACAAGGACTTCCTCAACCGGCAGATCAACCGGGTGGTGTCCCTGGAAGTGGAGGGTGTGCGCGAGTACGCGGGGAACTACGACGAGTACAAGCGCCTGCGCGCCGAGGAGAAGGAACTGTTGAGGGCCCGCGCGGAGAAGGTGGAGTCGCGCCGCGCGGAGCTGCAGGGCTTCATCGACCGCTTCGGCGCCAAGGCCACCAAGGCGCGTCAGGCCCAGAGCCGCGCCAAGATGTTGGAGAAGCTGGAGAAAGTGCAGGTCCTGGAGGAGCGGACGTCGATGAAGTTCCGCTTCCCCGAGGTCGAGCGGAGCGGGCGCGACGTGGTGACGCTGGAGGGCATCACCAAGCGGTACGGCGCGCAGACCATCTACGACGGCCTCACCGGGCGCGTGGAGCGTGGGCAGCGCATCGCCGTGGTGGGCGCGAATGGCGCGGGCAAGACGACGCTCCTGAAGATGGTCGCTGGCGAGCTGGCGCCGGACACCGGGACGGTGACGCTGGGGCACAACGTGGTGGTGGGCTATTACGCGCAGCACCACGCGGACAAGCTGAACCGGCAGAACACCATCATCGAAGAGGTGCGCCCGCTGGCCGCGGACAAGCCGGAGAGCTACGTGCGCGGCGTGCTGGGCGCGTTCCTCTTCAGTGGCGACGATGTGGAGAAACCCATCGGCGTGCTGAGTGGTGGTGAGCGCGCGCGGGTGGCGCTGGCCAAGCTGTTGCTGGTGCCGTCCAACTTCCTGCTGATGGACGAGCCCACCAACCACCTGGACCTGGACTCGGCAGAGATGCTGATTGACGCATTGAAGGGCTACGGCGGCACGTTGCTGTTCGTCAGCCACAGCCGGAGCTTCATCAACGGCCTGGCGTCGCACGTGTGGGAGGTGGCGGACGGGAAGCTCACGCCGCACCCGGGCAACCTGGACGACTACCTGTACCACCAGCAGAAGCTCCAGCAGGCGGAGGCCTCGGCCATCGCGGCGGGTCAGGCGCGGGGCGAGAAGGTGGCCTCCGGGCCGATGACGGAGAAGGACCGCAAGCGGCTGGAGGCGGAGGCGCGCCAGCGCCGCAGCGTGGTGGAAGGGCCCCTCAAGAAGGAGATCGCGAAGCTGGAGGCGCGCATCGCCGAGGTGGAGGCCGGACAGAAGGAGCGCGAGGCGCAGCTCGCGGACCCGGCCCTCTACAACGACTTCGCGCGCGCCAAGCCGCTGATGGAAACGCACCGCGCGGGCAAGGAGGAGCTGGAAGACCTCTATGCCCGCTGGGAGGCCGCGCAGGAGAAGCTGGCCGAGGCGTCCGCGTCACTGGGGTGAGGGCCGCGTGGCGCTCGCCCGGCTCATTGGGTGAACATCCGGTGGAGCAGCCACATCAAGCCCTGGGAGGCATACCCGCCCAGGTTGAAGGCCTGGCCTCCACGCCGGGTGGGGACGAACATCGGCATGTCGTGGCTGCTGAACCTTTCCCGGTAGGGGGTGGCGCCACTGGGCGCGCAACTCCCGCAGTAGAGGCGCTCCTCCGCGACGAAGCCGTGCTCCAGCCGTAGCTTGCGTCGGCACGCGGCACAGCAGGGGGGCCCTTCGAGCCGCACCGTGGCGCGGGCATCCAGCGGCTCGTTGCGGTACGTCTCCACAGCGTCTTGCAGTTGCTGGAGCTCGCCCGCGTCCAGGGCCACGCCCGCGCAGCCCGAGCACACCTCCATGGGGACCCCGAACACCTCCACTACGGGCAGGGGCGCGCAGCCACAGCGTGGACAGGTAGGGGCGCGGGTTCCGCAGTGTGTGCACTCCGGGACGAACTGGAGCTCGCCCTGACAGCCCTTGCAGCATCCTGGGCGGTTCTTCGCGCGTCGCAGGAGCGCATCCGACACGGAGCCTCCCATGACTTTCGTGAGCGCTTCGCCCTCGAACCACACCGCGCCACAGGCGCCACAGGTCTCCAAGGGAAGCTCACCGCTGGGCGTGAGCTGCATTGAGTTCTGGCAGAAGGGGCATGCGCTCATGGGGATGATCTATAGGCGCTCGCCCCCAGGGGCGAAAGCAGCAATGTCCGGAAGGTGCGTTCCCCAGGCTCGCCGCCCGGTGTCGTCAAGCGCGGAGCCGCTTGCGGCGCTCCCGCTTGGCGCGAGCTTCCGCGTGCGATGGCTTGCCCGCGTCGCGCAGTTCGTCGGACACGGGCAATGACTGCGACGGCCGCTTCCCGTCAGGCAGGCCGTCCACGGAGGTGGCCTCCGCGGGTGGTTGCTCGGAGGGGAGGGCGGGGAGGCGGATGACGAACATGGTGCCTTCGCCCACCTTGCTCTGCACGGAGATGCTGCCGCCGTGGTTCTTCACGATGCGTTGGCAGATGGCCAGCCCCAGGCCGGTGCCTTTCTGCTTCGTCGTGTAGAAGGGCACGAAGATGTGCGGGTGCTGGTCCGGAGGAATGCCGGGCCCGTTGTCGGACACCTGTACCTCCACGAACTCGGCGCCGGCGCTGCGCAGCTCACCGAAGCGCTCCGGCTTCTCCGTGCGCACGCTGATGCGGCCCTCGCGCGTCTCGAGCGCCTGCACCGCGTTCTGCACCAGGTTGATGAGCACCTGCTTGAGCTGTTCCGCGTCGCCGTCCACGCGCGGCAACATCAAGTCCAGCTCCACGGCCAGGTGGAGGTTGGGCGGCACGTCGTTCTGGATGAGCCGCATGGTGCGCGTCACCACCTCGTTGAGGTCGGTGGTGCCGAAGCTCTGCTTCAGCGGGCGCGCATAGTCGAGGAACGCCGTCACCACGCCGTTGAGCCGGTTGACCTCCTCGACGATGACTTCGAGGAACTCGGCGTCTTCGCCCTGGAAGTGCGCCGGGTCCAGGCACTGCGCCGCGCCCTTGATGGCGCCCAGCGGATTGCGAATCTCATGCGCGAGACCCGCCGCCATCTCACCCAGCGCGGCCAGGCGGTCCCGCTCGCGAATCTTCTCGTAGAGCTTGGAGTTCTCCAGCACCGTCGCCAGCCGCTCCGCCACCTCCAGGATGATGGCGATTTCGTCGGACGCGAAGGCCTCCGGCACCCGTTCGTCCCACAGGTTGAGGAACCCGATGACGCGGTCATTGCCCATCAGCGGCACGGCGATGCCGGCCTTCACCTGCACCAGCGCCGTGCGCGTGTCGTTGAGCCGCTTGAGCTCGTCCCGGTAGCGCTTGCCCTCCACCGCCTGCAGCCGCATGGTGGCCATGCGGCGCTCCACGTTCTCCCGCAGCACCGCCTTCTGCCCGCTGGCCGCCGCGAAGAGCAGGCCGCGCGCCGCCGCCGTGTCCAGGAAGGCCACCGGCAGCGGGCCGCGCGAATCCAGCAGCCGGTATCCGGGCCGGTCCTCCGCCAGCAGGTACACGGAGGCGTGCGTGACGCGGCCCGTCTCGTGGAGCGTGTCCAGCACCAGCCGGGCCAGCTCGGAAATCTCGATGACGTTCGCCATGCGCGCGCGCAGCGAGCCCAGCGAGTCCAGGAGGGCGAAGCGCTCGCGGAAGAAGATGCGCACCACCATCTCCTCCACCTTCACCTTCAGCGGCTCCAGGAGGATGAGGATGACGAACGCGGCCACCACCGTGTTGAAGAGGAAGAGGCCGGTGTTCTCCTTCCCCCACGCCGTCAGCACCGTGAAGACGGCGGCCAGGATGCTGGCCAGCACCGTCTGCGAGGCGATCTTGCCCAGCAGCTCGTGCAGGTCCATGAGCCGCAGACGCAGCAGCGTGTGGGCCAGGAAGAACAGGTACAGCGTGGAGAAGACCGACCCCAGCGTGGGGAAGGGGATGCCGAAGCTGACCAGGAAATCCAGCGCGGAGAAGAGGATGGCCGCGCCCGCGCCAATGGCCAGGTACGCCAGCCGGAACTTCTCGATGCGCGACTCCGTGGTGCGGACCCGGTGGAGCAGCAATGAACCGTAGGTCAGCAACGTGCCCAGCACCCACACGCCCATGCCCACCCGAGCCCAGAGCTTGTCGGCCAGGGGGGTGACAGCCACGGTCAGCCCCAGGACGGCGGACAGCAGGGCGAGCCGGCGGCCCACCAGGTTTGTCCCCTTGCTGACGCCCAGGAACTCCAGGAAGAAGGCAACGGCCGCGCCCGGCACCAGTGAGCCCACCAGGATGGTGGCGCCCACGAAGATGCGGGATGTCCACGGGTAGTCGCCGGCCGGGAAGACGCTGTGAAAGAAGAGCGAAAGGTAGTAGCCGGCCACCGTCAGCGCGAAGACGGAGTACAGCGTCAGTACCCTGGGCCTGCCGGGCCGCAGCAACATGGACACGCCCAGGGCGAGCCCGATGATGGATGCCAGCAGCGCGCTCTGTGTCCGGATGTCCATGAGGAGGCGGACAGTCTAACCTGTGTCAGCCTCCGGAAATTTTCCATGACCTGCCGGTTGTCCTGGGGCGAGCCCGCGCGCATTTCCCTGGGACCCAGCCCCCGCGTATGAAGCCCTTCCTTTCCAAGCTCGCCGTCGCCGCCTCCGCGCTCCTGATGACCGCGCAGGCACCCGCCCCGAAGGCGGTTTCGTCCACCCCGGCCGAGCCCGAGGCGTCCGAAGCGCCGGCCCAGCACCCCAGCAACGCGCCTCCAGAGGCGCAGCTGTCGCCCCCTCCCGACTCGGAGAAGGCGCCGCTGCCGGTGGGCTACGTGGAGGTGCTCAACCCCGCCTTCCCCAATGCCGCGCCGCCCACGCCGGTGGTGCACCGGGGCCGCCGCTACGCGCTGGAGGACCTGGCGCCGTACTTCGGCGAGGGCAAGAAGAAGGAGGCCCGTGACGCGTTCGACCGTGGACAGTACACGCGCGCCCGCGAGCTGCTGAAGGACGAGGGCGACAGCCCGCCGGTGCGCTACCTGCGCGCCCTGGCCGCCGTCCGCGCCGGAGATGACGCGTCCGCCGCCAAGGAGTTCGCCGAACTGGCCCCGGACTACCCCGCGCTGAAGGACCGCTGCCTGACGCATGGCGGCGTGGCGCTGGAGAGCCTGCGCCGCTTCGATGAGGCCGCGGTGCTGCTGGAGCAGGTGCCACCCGAGTCCAAGCTGTACGTGGACGCGCGGCTGGCCCTGTCGCGCGTGCTGCGCAAGAAGAAGGACGCGGCGGGCGCCATGGCCGCGCTGGAGCCGCTCACGTCGCGCGCGGCGCCCAGCTGGGGCCGCAACGTGGGCGCCGAGGCGCTGATGGCCATCTCCGACATCGCCGCGGAGAAGAAGGACAAGGCCGCCGAGCGCGCCGCGCTGTGGCGCCTGTGGGCCGCGCACCCGCTGTCCGCCTTGTCGAAGCAGGCCGAGAAGCGCCTCAAGGGGCAGACGCCGCCCGTCGATGCGAGGGTGGGGCGTGGCGAGGCGCTGGTGGAGTTGCACCGGAACAAGGCCGGCCTGGAGCAGTTGGAGCCGCTGCTGCCGAAGCTGGAGCTTCCGGACCCGCTGGCCTGCCGCGCGCACTTCGCCTTCGGCAAGGGCATGCGCAAGGAGCGCCAGCACACGCGCGCCATCCAGGTGCTGACGCCCGTGGCGGAGAAGTGCCAGGACCGGGACCTGCTGGCGCGCGTGCTGTACGTGCTCGGCTCGTCGCGCTCCATCGTCGACCAGGCGCGGGGCACGGAGACCTACGAGCGGCTGGCGCGCGAGTTCCCGGACCACTCGTTCGCGGATGATGGCCTCTTCTACGCGGCCGACCTGTACCTGAAGACGGGCCGTCCGAAGGAGGCCATGGCCCGCCTGGACACGCTGGCCCGGCTGTACCCGCAGGGGGACTTCCTGGGCGAGGCGCTCTTCAAGGCGTTCTGGATTGCCCGCACCACGGGCGTGGAGGACTCCGGCCTGTCGTTCCTGGACCGCATCGAGGCGCAGTTCGCCAAGGCGGACGAGAGCTACGACGTGGAGCGCGCGCGCTACTGGCGGGCGCGGACGATGCAGGAGAAGGGCAACATCCAGGGCGCGGCGGAGCTGTTCGAGAAGCTCTCCGTGGACCACCCGGCGACCTACTACGGGCTGATGGCGCGCTCGCAGCTGGCGAAGGTGGATCCGCCTCGGCTGGAGAAGGTGTCCGCCGAAATCTTCACCGTGCCCGAGGCCGCCAGCCCCTGGCCGCTGTTCGCCGGCCCCATGGGCGAGGACCCGCACTTCCGCGCGGGCGTGGAGCTGTACCGCCTGGGCTTCAAGGAAGCCGTGTCGTCCGAGATGCTGGCCGTCAACCGGACCAATCTGCCCGCGGAGTCCGTGCGCCTGCTGGTGCTGGTGCTGCACGAGGCAGGGGACGAGCGCTCCGCCCACGCGGTGGCGCGGCTGGCGCTGCGGAAGGACTTGAGCGGGCGCATCACGCCGGAGACGCGCGTGGTGTGGGAGGTGGCGTATCCCAACGCCTTCCGCGACAGCATCGAGAAGCACACCGCGGACGTGGGCGTGGAGCCGGACCTGCTCCAGGCGTTGATGCGGGAGGAGAGCGCGCTGGACCCCAAGGCGCTCTCGTGGGCGGGCGCGATGGGCCTCACCCAGTTGATGCCGTCCACCGCGAAGGGTGTGGCGCGCGAGCTGAAGCTCAAGCGCTTCAGCGTGGACCAGTTGCTCCAGCCCGACCTCAACATCCGCATGGGGGCCCACTACCTGGGCGGCTTGCTCAAGCGCTTCAACGGGCACACGCCCTATGCAGTGGGCAGCTACAACGCTGGCCCTGGCGCGGTGAATCGTTGGAGGTCCGACAGGCCGGACCTGGCGCTGGACGCATGGGTGGAGGAAATCCCCATCTCCGAGACGCGCGGCTACATCAAGCGCGTGCTGCGCTCCTTCAACACGTACCAACTGCTGTACGGGCGGGCGCCCAAGCTGCCGGTGCTCAAGAGCGCCGCGAAGTAGGTGGGCCGCCGGCATTCGGGCGCATGCTGGGTGGTGTCGGTGGAGAATTCGTGCGGAATGGGGCGCGAATGCCGCGGGTTATGTCCACGCCCGGAAAAAGGGTGCCTACGTGTGGGGGACCCCCTATGCAACTGGCCGGAAACGTGACACATGGCCAAGGCCGCACCCTCACACGGCGTGGCAACCAGCTCAATTCATGAAGCTGGTAGAGAAAGACGAAGAGAAGCGTAATGGCGACTGGTACCGTGAAGTGGTTCAACGACGCGAAGGGCTTTGGGTTCATCATGCAGGACGGCGGGGGCGAGGATCTCTTCTGCCACCACACTGCGATTCAGACCCAGGGCTTCCGCACGCTGCAGGAAGGCCAGAAGGTCGAGTTCGATGTGGCCCGTGGCCCCAAGGGCCTGCAGGCTCAGAACGTTCGCCCGGTCTGAGTACCTACTGAGCGCTCATAGCGCTTAGTCCGAAGGCTCAGTCTCCCCGAGGGAGGCTGGGCCTTTTCCTTTTTGTCACCCCGATGTTCCAGGGCTCGCCTGGAACTTGCCCGGCGGCTCCCCTAGACTCCGGGCGTGGGCGCCCCGTCGAACAGTGGAGACGGTGGGAAGAATGCGCTCTTGCGCGCGCTCCCCTCCGTCGAGCAGCTCCTGCGGCGCCCGTCGCTGGAACCCCTGTTGAGTGGAGTTCCCAGGGCCCGTGCCGTGGCCGCGCTCCGGCTGGCGGTCGACCGGGCCCGGGGCCGGTTGGTGGCCTCAGGCGGGCCAGGCTTCGAGGATGCGGACGTCCAGCACGCCCTGGACACGCTGGCCACACCGGGGCTGCGGCCCGTGCTCAACGCCACCGGGGTGGTGCTGCACACCAACCTGGGACGCGCACCCTTGGCGGCCTCGGCCGTGGCGCGCGTGGCCGAGGTGGCACGGGGGTACTCCAACCTTGAGTACGACCTGGATGAGGGAGAGCGGGGCAGTCGCTACGCTCCGTTGGTGGGCCTGCTGCGCTCACTGACAGGCGCGGAGGACGCGGTCGTCGTCAACAACTGCGCGGGCGCGGTGCTGCTGGTGCTGGCGGCGCTGGCGTCCGGCCGCGAGTGCGTGGTGTCGCGCGGTGAGCTGGTGGAGATTGGCGGCGGCTTCCGTGTCCCGGAGGTGATGCGGCAGTCGGGCGCGAAGCTGGTGGAGGTGGGCACCACCAACCGGACGCGGCTGTCGGATTACTCGGCGGCGCTGGGCCCGGAGTCGGCGCTGCTGGTGAAGGTGCACCGCTCCAACTTCGCGTTGGTGGGCTTCACGGAAGAGGTAGCGGTCGCGGAGCTCTCGGCGTTGGGCCGCGCGCGCGGCGTGCCGGTGTTCCAGGACCTGGGCGCGGGCGCGCTGGTGCCGCTGCAGGGCGAGGGCCTGAGCCAGGAGCTCACGGTGGCCCAGGCCGTGGCGGCGGGCGCGGACGTGGTCGCCTTTTCGGGAGACAAGCTGCTGGGAGGACCCCAGGCGGGCATCGTGGTGGGCCGGTCCGTGCTGCTGGCACGCATCAAGGCCCACCCGCTCATGCGGGCCCTGCGGGTGGACAAGCTGACGGTCGCCGCGCTCGAAGCCACCCTGGTGCTGTACCGGGATGGTCGGGCGGAAGAGGTTCCGGTGAATCGCCTGCTTGCCCAGTCGCCGGAGGACCTTCGCGCCCGGGCGGTACGGCTGCAGGGCCTGCTGGCGGGGCGGGGTGTGCGTGCGCGGGTGGCCAGCGTGGTGGGGCAGGTGGGTGGGGGTGCCATGCCGCTGGCCAGGTTGCCGTCCTCCGCGTGCATCCTCACCCTAGAAAAGCCGGAAACATTCCTGGACTGCCTGCGCGGGGGAATGTCGCCGGTTATTGGCAGGATCGCGGATGGCGAGGTGCTCCTCGACGTCCGGTGTCTCAAGGAGGAGGAGCTCCAGGCTGTCGCGGATGCCGTCGCGGCCGCCATTCCAGGGAACCCGCCATGATCAACAGCGCCGTGCTTGTCCTCAACCGGTACTACCAGCCGGTGCATGTCACCTCGGTGAAGCGGGCGTTCTCGCTCCTGTACCTGGGGGTGGCCAAGGCCATCGACTCGCAGTACCGGCTCTACGAGTTCGCGGATTGGGCGGAGCTGAGCGCGACACAGGACTGCATCACCACCATCGAGCGCACCATCCGCGTTCCCCGTGTCCTGGTGCTCAGCGCGTATGACCATCTGCCCCGAGGGCGGGTGCGCTTCTCCCGGCTCAACATCTACGCGCGCGACAACGACACCTGCCAGTACTGCGGCAAGAACCTGCCGCGCAGCGAGCTGAACCTGGACCACGTCATGCCGCGCACGCAGGGCGGCAAGACGACGTGGGAGAACGTCGTGTGCTCCTGCGTGCCCTGCAACCTGAGGAAGGGTGGGCGGACGCCGGAGCAGGCCCACATGAAGCTGCTCAAGAAGCCCGTGCGCCCGCGCTGGACGCCGCTGTTCCGCGGCGCCTCCCGCAAGGTGACGTACCGGGAGTGGCTGCCGTTCCTGCACCTGGCGGATGCGTCGTACTGGAACGTCGAGCTGCTCGACGAGTAGCGCCTGCCTGGTGGGCATCCGGGCTCGCCGCAGGGGCTGGAAACACCGGGAGTGACGGGTTTCCGGCGCATGCGCGGGCCAGGATGTTCCACTGAACGGATGCAGAAGGTCGGGGAGTCGACGCGACCCCGGGTTCGGGATTTGATGGGGGGGCATGTCCCAACCCTCGCGAGCGCCCCGGACCGAATCCCGTGTCCTGGGCCCCACGGAACCAAGCCCCATGGTCTCCGGTCCTCCTGGTCTGTCACGCCGTCCTCGCCCCCGGCGCATCATCGCCGTAGGAGGCGGGAAGGGCGGTATTGGCAAGTCCATGGTGTCCGCCAACCTGGGCGTGGCCCTGGCCCAATCCGGGGCCAACGTGCTGCTCGTGGACGTGGACCTGGGCGGCGCCAATCTCCACACATGCCTGGGGGTGGGGCAACCCAACGCGACGCTGTCCGACTTCCTGCGGCGGAACAAGGCGCAGCTGGAAGAGGTCATCGTTCCGACGGGCGTGCCCCGGCTGTCGCTGATCGCCGGCGCGCAGGATGCGCTGGACGCGGCCAACCTCAAGTACGCGCAGAAGCAGAAGCTGCTGCGGACGTTGATGGGCACGTCGGCGGACTACCTCATCCTGGACCTGGGCGCGGGGACGAGCTTCAACACCATCGACTTCTTCATCCTCGCCGACCACGGCGTGCTGGTGATGCTGCCCGAGCCCACGTCGGTGGAGAACGCCTACCGCTTCGCGAAGGCGGCCTTCTTCCGCAAGCTCCAGCAGGTGGAGTCGCAGTACGGCATCGAGGACCTGGTGGAGGATGCGCTCACCACCCGCGAGGGGGCGCTGCGCACCCTGCATGACGTGCTGGCGCAGGCCCGGCGCAAGGACCCGGTCATCGCGGACCGCCTGGAGCGCGAGCTCTCCGCGTTCCGCATCCGGCTGATCGTGAATCAGGCGCGTACGGACGCGGACCTGTCGGTGGGCGCCTCGGTGGCCGCCGCATGGAAGAAGTTCTTTGGCATCGAAATGGATGTCCTGGGTGCCATTCGCTACGACGACGAGGCGTGGCGAGCGGTGCGCAAGCGCAAGCCCGTCCTCATCGAGCGACCGGATTCCGCGGCGGCCACTGCCATTCAGGGCATCGCAACGCGTATCCTCACACTCGACGGCTCCCCCCAGCGCTCCACACCATGAAGCCCTTCGAGCAGCAGACCTATTACGAGATTCTCGAAGTCCCCGTCACCGCTCCGATGGAGGAGATTCGGGCGGCATACGAACGGCTGATGGAGCTGTATTCGCCGGACTCCATCGCCGTCTATGCGCTCGTGGACGAGGGCCAGGTGGATGGGCTCCGCACTCGGATGGCCGAGGCGCTGGAGATTCTCTCCGACGAAGAGCTGCGTGCCGAGTACGACAAGGATCTGGGGCTCCCGGCCCGCCGGTTGATGGACGCGGTGTCGACCGGGGGCGAGGTGGCCCACGCCGAGGCGCCGGTGGAAAAGCGTGCGGAGCCGGAGCTTGTTGGGGTTGCCGCATCCGGCGCGGAAGATCAGACTGGCGGCCTTTTGACACAGGTCCCCGAAACGGGGACGAACGGGAGGCCAGAAGCAGTGCGAGACGTGCCGGTGGAGGACTCGGAGACCGCGATGACGGGGCGGGACGGGGAAGGGGAGGCCGCGGCCAATGCGACGGAGCCTCGAGTGGAGCCGGTGCCGGCGTCCTCGGGGCAGGCGGACTTCCGGGCGTCGTTCTTCCGTGGGTTCTCGTTCGCGTATGTGTCCAGCTCGTTGCAGGACACGCAGCGGCTGGGGAGCGCGGTGGATGTTCCCGCTTCGTCGATTCAGCCCCAGGTTTCCGGTGGTGGGACGGGCACGATGGCTGTGAGCGCTGAGTCGCAGCGCGAGGCCTCCGGGGCGGTGCCTGCGGCGTCGGTGGGTGAGACGGCTGTGACCCAGGGGGCTGCTGCGGTGGCGCCTGTCACTGTTCCGGCCAGCGAGGCTGCTTCGGTTTCCCCGAGCGCCCCTTCGGTAACGGGCAGCGCGCCGATTCCGGCGACGTCTCCGCAGGTCAACGTCAGCGTCCCTGCTTCGGGCAGTGATGCCTCGGTGCCTGCTTCTGCCGCTGTGCCGACGCCTGCTACGGCAGCCACTGTCAGCGCGCCGGCTTCGGTCAGCGATGCACAGGTGACTGCTTCTGCCGTGCCGCCGCCTGCATCGGGAGCGGCCGTCAGCGCGCCGGCTTCAGTCAGTGATGCCCCGGCGACGGCTTCGGCCGTCGCACCGACTCCCGCCTCGGCCGCTCCCGTCAGTGCCCCGGCGTCGGAAAGCAGTGCCACGGTGATTGCCCCGGCAGCTCCGGCCAGTGGCCCAGCCGCCGCGTCGGTTCCCACGCAAAGTGCCACGGTCAGCGCCGTAGCGGCGCCATCCCCCTCGGCGCCTGCTACCGCCGCGCCTGGCGCCCCGACATCGGAAGCCAGCGCGGAGCCCCTCCCGCCGGTTCTAGCGAGCGCCAGCCCGGTACCTCCGGCCCCCCAGGCACCCGAGGCCGACTCGACCGCCCTCGTCCCTGTCCGTCCGTCGCCTGCCTCGGAGGCTCCGTCCGAGCCGGGCCGGGCTGGGGCGCGTCCCGGGCGGCCCCTGGGAGACGCGCCGCAGATCGCCCAGGACTCCGCCATCGCCACGGCGGAGGCGGCGCTGGCGCAGGTGTCCCAGGCCGCGTCGAGGGCCCGTGAGCCCCGGCCTCGCGTCCCGGACATCCCATCCGACGCCGAGTTCAACGGCGAGCTGCTCCGCCAGGTCCGAGAGGCCCGGGGGATGACCCTCCAGCAGGTGGCCGACCGCACCCGCATCACGCGCATGCACCTGGAGAACGTCGAGGCGGACCGCTACAACCTGCTCCCGCCCTCGGTCTACCTGCGAGGTATCCTGATGAGCCTCGCCCGCGAGCTGGGGTTGGATCCACTCCGCGTCTCCAAGAGCTACCTGGCCCTGTCTTCTGAGAAGTCAGGCCGGAAGTAGGGGAGGCGCCCGGAAGTGCTCGGATGTCACCGGCGTTGCGAGGAAAGTTGACTCGCCTCCAGCCGCTGCCTAAGTAGGTAGCACGATGACGGACGAGGAAAAGGTCAAGGCGATGCGGCTCGCCCGTGCGATTGCCTCGGATATCTCGCTCTACAACGAGCAGAAGATCATCAAGGGAATCGAACAGGACAACCTCTTCGAGGTCCTCAAGGAGGAACTGGAAGAGGGCCGCGAGCTCTACAAGAGCCGCGTCAGCCAGGAGATCTTCACGAAGATGAATTTCTTCGAGCGGGCGATCAACGACATCGTCCTGCGCTCGAAGGCGCATGTGAAGTCGAAGATCTGGTAACCCCTCCCGTGGTAGCGCCTGACACGCGAGAGCACCGCGCTCCGCCCGAAGCTCGCGGCGAGCGCGTCGATCAGTACCTCGCGCGCGCGTTCCCGGACCTCACGCGCTCTCGCATCCACGGCCTCATCGAGGCCGGGCATGTGCTCGCGGACGGCCAGCCGGCGAAACCGGCCCGGCGTCTGCGCGGCGGTGAGCTGCTCGTCCTCCACATTCCGGCGCCCGTTCCCGCCGTCCCGTTGGCGGAGGAGCTCCCGCTCGCGCTGCTGCACGAGGACCGCGACCTGGTCGTCGTCGACAAGGCGGCGGGCATGGTCGTCCACCCCGGCGCGGGCCATGCCTCTGGCACCCTGGTCAACGCGCTGCTGCACCGGGTGAAGGACCTGGCCGGTGTCGGGGGCGAGCTGCGGCCGGGCATCGTCCACCGGCTCGACAAGGACACCACCGGCTGTCTCGTCGTGGCGAAGAACGAGCAGACGCTGGTGGCGCTCCAGAAGGCCTTCAAGACGCGCGCGGTGGAGAAGACGTACCTGGCGCTGGTGCACGGCGTGCCGCCGGCGGAAGGGCGCATCGAGACGCTCTACGGCCGTCACCCCATCCACCGCCAGCGCTTCACGGGCAAGGTGAAGGAGGGCAAGAACGCCATCACCGTGTTCCGCGTCCTCGAGGCCTTCGATGGCGCCGCGCTGGTGGAGGTGGACCTGCTCACCGGCCGCACGCACCAGATTCGCGTGCACCTCGCAGAAGCCGGCCACCCCCTGCTGTGCGACGCGCTCTACGGCGCCGGACGCAAGGCGAAGGGCGCCGCGTCGGAGGCCCAGGAGCGGCTGGGGCGGCAGGCGCTCCATGCGTGGCGCCTGTCCTTCGCGCACCCGCGCTCGGGCAAGGTGCTGAAGCTGGAGGCGCCCATTCCCGCGGACCTGGAGGCGGCCCTGACGCTGCTCCGGGCCACCGTCCCCGCGCCGGAAGCCCCGCCTGCCACCCGGAAGCAGCCCGCGCCCCGGAAGGCGGCGGGCGGCTCGAAGCGGACTACAGGCCGGACACGCTGAGCGACTGCTGGCGCTTGGACAGCACCTTCACGGGCTGGATGGCCATCACCCGCATGAAGACGGCCAGCAGCTCCGGGTCGAACTTGTTCCGCATCTCCGACCACATCAGCATCAGCGCCACCTCCGGGCCGTAGGCATCCCGGTACGGGCGCTTCGAGGTGAGGGCGTCGTACGCGTCGCAGATGGCGATGATTTTCGCGTACGCCCCGAGGTTCGTCTTCGGGATGATCATCTGGATGTTGCCGCGGGAGTCGCGCACGGCGGTACCGAAGTCCGTCTTGTGCTCGAACGTCGTCACCACGCGCAGCAGCGTGGAGCGGCTGAAGCCCTTCTCCATCAGGATGTTGCGCACGGAGATGAGCGGCGCGCGCTGCACCGTCTGCTTCTCCTCGGGCGTCAGCGCGCCTCGCTTCGTCGACAGCTCTTCCGACAGCGTGGCCATGCCGGCGTCGTGGAAGAGGGCGATGTAGCCCAGGTCACGCAGTTGCGGCTTCGTCAGCCCCAGCTCCGCGCCGAAGACGACGCTCATGAGGCACACGTTGACCTGGTGGTACACGAGGTAGTCGTCCTCGCGCCGCATGGTCGTCATGCCCAGGAAGTGTGTCCGCTGCTCGTAGGAGATGTCGACGAAGTCCTGCACCAGGCGCAGCGCCTTGGAGGCGTTGATGGGCTTTCCGGCGCGCACCGACTGCAGGTACTTCGTGAGGAAGAACACGGCGCGCGCGTAGATGGTCATCGCGTACTTCTTGCGGTCCACCTTCTGGTCGCCCGGGTTGTCCAGGTCCTTGTTCAGCTTCTCCTTCAGCTTGGAGAACTTGGCCACCCGCATGTTGAGCAGCTTGCGGTTGGACAGGCCGTCCTCTTCGGACGCGGTCGTCTGCTCCTTGCTGAAGATCCAGATGAAGTTCTTCAGCTCCGGAACGGTGACGGGCTTGGTGAGCGTGAAGCCGCCCACGTCCTTCGAGCGCAGCTCCGTCAGCAGGTATCGCTGGTTCTCGATGGAGTTGAGGTCCACCTTCACCAGCATGCCGTTCAGGTAGAACGACTCCTTGACGCCCGTGAGCTCCAGGCGGCCTTCCTTGCCGATGATTTGATTGATGATGTCCTGGAGCTGGTGCAGCGGCTTCTGGAAGACCGCGTTCTCCGGGTCATACATCTTCACCGAGCGCACCAGCATGTACATGCCGGCCACCAACGAGCGCGCCAGGCTCTGGAGCTTCTCGTTGTGCTCGCGGCCGAACTCGCTGGTGTTCTCGTCCTGCGACTGGGTGATTTTCAGGTTGTCGGCCATACGCCTATGCCTCCTCCGACAGCGCCGAGTCTCCGAAGAGCGCCTTCTTCGTCTGGTACATCGCCTTGCGAGCCGAGGTGAGGACCTCCAATGGCTGGTTCTTGTCCTCCACCACCGCCTGCAACAGTTTGTAGCCCTGGATGGAGCACGCGCCGCCCAGGCCGTGGATGGCCAGCAGCTTGTCCTCCAGCACGCGCTTCTTGTTGAGCAGCGAGGGCTTCGTCGCGAGCATCTGCTGCATCATCGACAGGGCGCCCGGGGTGCCCGTGGAGCCGATGGCCGCGTACACCGCGGCGCGCTCGTCGGGCGTCTTCTTGTCGAAGCCGGGCTCCCGCACCAGGCGCATCAGGTCCGCGTAGCCCTTGTCGCGGTCGAACTCCGGCAGCAGCTTCGCCGCCAGCATGCGCACCTGGGAGATGGAGTCCGTGAGTGCGTCCATGATGATGCGCCGGGCCTCGCCCGTGCGGCCGCGGCCGATGATGTTGAGCACCTCCAACTTCACCACCAGGTTGGGGCTCTTGAGCACCTGGCCGAACATCTTCACCCGGTCCGGGTGGTTGCTCTTCTCCAGGATGTAGACCATGTCGCGTACTGTCTGCGGCCGCTCTGACATCAGCCGCGCGACGAAGGGCTCGGGCACCTCGCGCGCGAAACCCGCGAGGGCGTCACATAGCAGGGTGCGGTTGTCGGCGACCTCGATGCTCTCCAGCACCGACAGCAGGGGGATGATGGAGTCCCGGTCCAACACCTGGAGGTAGCGCGACACGTCCGCGGGGTTCTTCGGTCGCGTCGACTTGAGCGACTCGCCCACCCGCATCAGTCGCTGCTCCTCGCCCATCTTGTGGAGGAAGTTCTCCAACATCTTCGCCAGGTCCTCGCTGCCTTCGCGCTGGGACAGCGCGCGCAGCTTGAGGACGATCTGGTTGATGGTGCCGAAGTCGTCCTGGAGGAGGAGCATGTCCAGCAACTGCACGAAGATTTCCTCGAGCAGGGACGCGTCATCCACGCCGCCTTCCACCACCTGGAACACGGCGCTCACCAGCTTGGGAAACAGCCGGGAGTTCTCCTCCTCGGAGACTTCGCGCTGCAGCTTCGCCTTCAGCTCGTCCGAGGCATGCCGTCCACCCACCACGAGTCCGCGAATCTGCTCCACGCCGTCCAGCTTGGCGTCCAGGTCCTCCGCGGACACGCGCGCGAAGCGCAGGTAGTCATCCGAGTTCGTCTGCAGGCGCGAGTAGAGGTAGCCCACCACCTTGTCCACCTCGACCTGCACTTCCTCCTCGCTGGCGTTCTCCATGGAGAAGCCTTCCACCACCACGTACTCCACGTGCTCCATGCTCGCGCGCCACAGCTGCGCCAGCACGTCCTCCGCGCCGCGCTCCGGCTCGGACAGGGCGATGAGCGTGAAGGTGGTCAGTTCCTCCACCGTGAGACCCGGGCGGAAGATGAGCTGCCGGATGCCGTCGCGGAAGAACTTGTAGGGCAGCGGGGTGTCCTCGGAGAAGAGCGACTCACCGAGGAGCAGGAAGTTCTGCTGCTCCACCTTCATCGACAGGGGACCGAACTTGTCTGTGTAGGAGGCAATCGACTCGAGCGCCTTCCCGAGGAACTCCGGGAAGCGCGACTCGTTGTGGCGATACATCCCGATCTGCTTGATGCCCTTGAGCAGGTGGAAGGCGAACGTCTTCGCCAATTCAACCTTCTCGCGTGCCTCAGGCGAAAGCTGGGGCTCCGCGCTGGATTCTTGGATGGCTTTAGGGGGGTGGGCCATGCTGTCGCCCAAGCCTAACCCGATTTTGGACGGCGACCCAGGAGACGGCCCGTAGCAGTCTCATGGCTTGGGTGTCGTCCCCGTGACGGGGCATGAGAATGACGGGGATTCCCGGTTGTGTTGCCACATGCGTCATCCGCCGGAACGGGGCGACGTCCATGGCGCGGTTGCTGACGTGCTCGCTGCTGCTGCTTTCGTTGACGGGGTGTTTCCGGATGAGCCTCCGTTCCGGCGCGCCGCGCGGAGGCGCGCCCGAAGAGCAGACCGGCGTGAGCCTGGTCGCCGGGCTGACGACCTCGAATGTGGTGACGCCGGAGTGCCAGCACGGCTTCTCCCGCGTGGATGTGTATTGGCCGTGGTGGGGCCCCGTCGTCTTCGCGGCGACCTTCGGCATCGTCGCGCCGCTGCGCACGGAGTACGTGTGCGCGGAGGCCGCGGAGGCCGCTGGCCTCGTGCCGCCGGAGCCCGTGCCGTCCTCCCACTCGCCGCTCTGAGCGTGACGGCCCGGGTGGGTGCTCGCCGCCTCCTGGACGGGGTTTCAGGAGGCACGCCGCACCCGCCCCGGAAATGAGCGAGGCGGCGAGGATTGCGCCTCGCCGCCCCGGGTGTCTCAGCGGTGTTTCACCTGGCCTCCAGGCGGAGGCCCGGGCACGTGGCCTACGCCTCCTTCTGCGGCGGGGACACGGCGGCGCTCGGGCCCTTGAGGGCGGAGCGCAGCAGGAACAGCGTCAGGCCGGCGAAGAAGAGCAGGCCCCAGAGGTTGGACCACAGCGGGTGGGCGTGCTCGCTCTCGCCTACCATGTTGAGGAAGCTGCCCAGGCCGCCCTGGTTGCCCAGCAGGGCCGGCAGGTTCAGCGCGCGGGTGCCTGCTCCGTCGGTGACGATTTCCAGGAAGGCGATGAGCACGCCCGCGATGGAGCCACCGGCGATGAAGCCGGAGGAGAGCAGGGTGCCCGGCGAGAAGTCGGACTCGCCGCCGCGGATGCGGTCCACGAAGTAGCGCACCATGCCGCCCACGAAGAGCGGCGCGCTGCTGCTGATGGGCAGGTACACGCCCACCGCGAAGGGCAGGGAGGACACGCCGCACAGCTCCAGCATCAGCGCGATGAAGACGCCCAGGAGCACCAGGTCCCACGGCAGCTTCTGGGTGAGGATGCCGTCGATGATGAGCGAGAACAGCTGCGCCTTGGGCGCCGCGTAGCGCGTCAGCTGCTGGCCTTCGTAGACGCTGATGCGGCCGCCGATGCCCGGGTCCACCACGTACTGGATGGTGTCGGACTCATCGAGCAGGTACTTGCCCGCGGGCACCGGCGTTTCCGCGCCGCGCACGTAACCTTCCTTGTACGTGCGCTCCGGTCCGTCCGTGACGGCGCCCAGGTCCGCCACCTTGATGGGGGCGCCGCTGGGAACGTTGAGCGTCACCGCGCCCACGTCCTGCGAGGACACGTCGCGCCAGCTGCGCAGCTCCATCGCGCCGCTCTGCGTGTTCAGCTCGTAGCCCTTCGCCCAGACGGCCTTGCGCAGCGCCGCCTCGTCCAGGCCGCGGGCCGCCATCGTGTCGGCGGAGACGGCCCAGGGGAAGGTGTGCTGGACGCGCGTCTCGTTGGAGAACTCCGTCACCTTCACGCCCGGGTGGGGCTCGGGGATGGTGACGGTGGCGCCGCGGTTGAGCGTCACCAGCACCAGGCCGATGAACATCGCGCTGGTGAGCACACCGACGAACAGCGCCATCTGCTGGCGCCGGGGCGTGCCGCCCACCAGGAAGGCCGTCTTGAGGTCCTGCGCGGTGGTGCCGCCGTTGGACGCGGCGATGCCGACGATGGCCGCCGTGGTGAGGGCCATGAAGCGGTCCTCGGACGACGTCCAGCCCATGAGCAGGTACACGAGGCAGGTGATGAGCAGCGTGGCCACCACCATGCCGGAGATGGGGTTGGACGAGCTGCCAATCTCACCGGTGATGCGCGCGCTCACCGTGACGAAGAAGAAGCCGAAGATGACGATGAGGATGGCGGAGATGAAGTTCACCTCCAGCGGCGGCGCAAGCCAGATGGCCAGCACCAGCAGCGCGCTGCCACCCAGCACCACGGTGATGGGCAGGTCCTGCTCCGTGCGCAGCAACTGCGGCATGGCGCCCTGGCCCCGCGACGCCTTCAGCGACTCCAGGCTGCGCTTGAAGGCCCCGATGATGGTGGGCAGCGAGCGGATGAGGCTGATGAGACCGCCCGTCGCCACGGCGCCCGCGCCGATGTAGAGCACGTACGCATTGCGAATCTGGTCCGGCGACATGTCCCGGATGAGCTGGCCGTTGTGCATCAGCAGCGGCGTCTCCAGCCCGCTGCCGAAGAACGAGATGGCCGGGATGAGGATGAGGTAGCTCAGCACACCACCGGCGAAGGTGATGGCCGCCACGCGGGGGCCGATGATGTAGCCCACGCCCAGGAGCTCCGGGCTCACCTCGGTGGAGAGGGTGGCGCTCTTGAGCCCCTGCAGCGGCGTGCTCAGCACCTCACGGAACAACTTCATGCCGGAGTAGGCGAGCTTGTAGACGCCGCCCACCACGAAGCCGGTGATGACGGTGCGGGCGTTGGTGCCGCCCTGCTCGCCGACGATGAGCACGTCCGCGCTGGCGGTGCCCTCCGGGTAGGGCAGCTTGCCGTGCTCCTGGACGATGAGGCCCTGGCGCAGCGGAATCATCATCAGCACGCCGAGCACGCCGCCCAGCGCCGCCGTGAGGAAGGCGTGGGTGAGGCTGATGTCGTAGCCCAGCAGCAGCAGGGCGGGGAGCGCGGCGGCCACACCGAAGGAGATCGACTCACCGGCCGAGCCCGTCGTCTGGACGATGGTGTTCTCCAGGATGCTGGAGTTGCCCAGGGCCCGGAAGATGGCGATGGAGAGCACCGCGACGGGAATGGACGCGGAGACCGTGAGGCCCACCTTGACGGCCAGGTATACGGACGAGGCGGCGAACACGATGCCCAGCACCGAGCCGAGCACCAGGGCTCGTATCGTCATCTCCGCCGGAGACTTGTCGGGGGGGACGTACGGGGTATGGGCGACTGTCGCGAGCATTTGCGCGATCGGGACGCGATCCTCGGAGATCGGCGGCGAACCGTGGGCCAAGCAGGGGGCTCCTTCGAAGGGAAACCGGCTCTTTCTAGCAGGCCCCCGGCTGGCCGTGAAACAACGCCCTCAAAAGGCAAGCGCCCCCGCCGGTAGGGCGGAGGCGCCTTGATGCGGGCCTGCCCCGGAATGCCGGGACAACTGGCCGGGTCAATCCAGGCTCACTGCTGGGCGGCGACGGCCTCCGGGTCCACCTCGGCCATGAGCGCGGCCAGCTCCGACTTGAGCTTGTCCTTGGCGCGAATCTCCAGTTGGCGGGCGCGCTCGCGCGAGAAGCCGAAGTGCTCACCCAGCTCCTTGAGCGTCATGGGGCGCTCGTTCATGACGCGTTGCTCGATGATGAAGCGCTCACGCGGGTCCAGGCGCATCAGCGCGGTACGGACGCGGGCGTTGATGAGGCCTGCCTCCTCCTTGTCCGCGAACTCGTCGTCCTGCGGGGCCGCGGCGCTCACCACGAAGTCCACGTGGCTGTTGCCGCCGTCCTCGCCCATGGGCGCGTCCAGCGACAGGTCACGGCCACCCATGCGTTGCTCCATCTCCCGCACCTCGCCCGGCTTCACGTGGAGCCTGCGGGCGATGTCATCCACGTTCACCGCCGCGTCACCGCTGCCGAACTTCTCCAGCTCGCGGCGCGTGCGGGCCAGACTGAAGAACAGCTTCCGCTGCGCCTGGGTGGTCCCCAGCTTCACGAGCGACCAGCTCTTGAGGATGTAGTTCTGGATGTACGCGCGAATCCACCACACCGCGTAGGAGATGAGGCGGATGCCCTTGTCCGGATCGAACTTCTGCACGGCCTTCATCAGGCCGATGTTCCCCTCCTGGATGAGGTCGGACATCTTGATGCCGTAGGAGCGGTACTCATAGGCGACCTTCACCACGAAGCGCAGGTTGGCCGTCACCATCCGGTGCCCGGCCGCCAGGTCGCCCTTGAGGAAGCGGCGAGCAAGCTCCTGCTCCTCCTCCACCTTGAGGAGGGAGTAGTGGTTGATCTCCGAGAGGTACATCGCCAGGGAGCCGGAGTTGGACGACTGCTCGGTGGATGCCTGCATGAATGATTTCTCCGACGGTGAGCCTCGCGGTGAGGCTGGGATGGATGGATTTCGTCTGACGACGTGACGAAGGGAGCTTGAGCAACAGAAATGCCAACCTGCCCCGAAGGGCCATTCCCAATGTCTGCGAGGGGTTGGCGTGCTCCAGCGGCGTGTACAGCGCCGCAATCCTGTAACCGTTACGTTGCACCGGCATGAATCGCCGGATGCGCTAGCTGTAGGAGATTCAGAACTGTTCGCATTCAAGCCTCCCGGGGGCTGCGCAGGGCCGTGCTCCCAGTGAGGGCGCGGCCATTGGAGCGATGCCCGTCACACGACGTGGCCGCCCCGCGGGAAAAGGCGTAACGACGCCTCAGGCCGCTGACACACCCGGGCCGCCGGCACGCGCGGTGAGCGGCCTGGCGGTCAGGCGCGAGGACCGAGGTCTGGGTGTCAGGAAGCGCGCGCTTGGGGCGGGCGAGTGCCCTCGCTGGCGACGCGCTGGGACTCCGTGAGAACAGCGCGTCTCAAGTCCGTCAGCAGCCGCGCAGCCTCTCCCTGCTGGAGCGGGCGACCGCCGAAGCGGGCTTCCAGGTAGCGCCGGGCGACGGGCGCCAGGGCGGGGGACAGCGGGTGCCGCTCCCGGGCAAGCCGAGCGTCCAGTGCTTCCAGTGTCTCCCCGTCGACGCGTGTGATTCGCGCGGAGGCGAGCTGCGCCTCCACCGCGTCCGCGAAGCGCGTGGCCTCCAACGGCCGCTCACGCGACAGGAACTGCGTCAGCAACCGCCAGGCGGTATAGGCCGCGGCGGCGGCGAGCAGCGCGGCACCAAAGGCCCGGGGGGGCGGCGCGCGGCTGGGCGGCTCGTCCTTCTTCGGGACCTCGTGCGAGCGAGTGAGCGAGCGGACGACCGTCAGCTGATCGCGGAAGTTGTAGTCCAGGACGACGTCACGCCACTGCGACTCCACGACTTCATAGAAGTTGATGAGCTGCTCCAGCAGGCGAGGGGACTGGTTCGCGCGGTGGGCCGGCGGCGTCGCGTCCACGGTGATGAAGCCGCGCCCCGGCACCAGCACGTGCGTCCAGGCATGCGCATCACCCGCGCGGACCACGTAGCCGCCCGTCACGCGCTCGCCGCCGAAGAAGCCGGTGGCCAGCCGCGCCCGCATGCCCTGGGTGCGCAGCATCAACGTGAGCGCGGTGGCGAAGTGCTCGCAGTGGCCCTGCTTGCGCTGGAAGAGGAAGTCGGCGACCGGGTCCGGCACGTCGCCGCTCAACTCCAGCGTGTAGCTGTATTCGCGTTGCAGCCACGCGGACAGCTTCCGCGCGGCGGCCAGCGGGTCGCGTTCGCCATTCAGCACCCGCGCGGCGGTCTGGCCAACGCGGACGTCCAGTCCCTCCGGCAGCGACAGCAGCGCATCCTGCTCCTCCGGGGGCAGGTCCTGGACGTCGTCGCCGCTGGCACCGGGCGGGAGGCTGTAGGCCTCATAGGAATACGAGATGCCGGAGTCGCGGAAGCGCACCTCGCCGCCGCCCAGTTCGTGGATTTGCGTGCGCCGGGAGCCCACCTGCGTGTTGGCCACGGCGTTGCCCAGCCGCGAGGGCGTCTCCAGCGCCACCAGCGTGCGCGCGCCGTACGCGGGCATCAGCTCCACGCGCTGATGGATCAGGTTCTCCCGGCCCGGCCGCAGCGTCGTCATGGACTCGGAGCCGTCGCTGGTGGCGCGCGCGTTGGACCACTCCATGCCGTCGAAGACGTCATAGGTGCGGCCCACCCAGTACGCGTCGAGCGCTTCCTTCTCCGGGTCCGGGGACAGGGTGGCGCGCAGCACGATGCGCGGGTTGCCCTTGATGGTGCCCGCGCCGCCCAGGCGCACGGTGTTGGAGAAGCCCGCGGTGGCCACGCCCAGGCCGGGCGAGGCGCTGGGGCCAATCATGTTCCAGTTGAGGCGAGGGAAGAGGATGAAGAAGGCCACCGCGCCCAGCACGGCGAAGCCCACGCCCGTGGCCAGCGGGCCCATCACCGCGCGCACCGGCACCGGCTCGCCTTCGGGGACCGCGGACTCCACCACGCCCAGCGCCAGGGCGATGCTGGCCAGCACGCCGAAGGCAATCAGGAAGAGGCCGTAGACGAGCTCGCCAGAGAGCGCCGCGCCGCCCGCCACCATCAACAGGCCGGACAGGTGGACCTGGCCGTCGGTGGCCGCGTCCGGCGTGGACAGCAGCCGCTGCGCGGAGATGAGGCCCGCGAAGGCACAGGCCGCCACCACCAGATTGAGCGAGCCCGCGAGCACGTTCGTGCCCAGCGTCAGCGCCACGGCCAGCAGCAGCAGCGCGGTGAGCGTCACCCGGTTGGCGAAGGGCCGCCGCCCCGCAAGCGCGACCACCAGGGCCACGCCGTAGAGGACCAGCGACCAGATGGGGAGCTGGCCCGACACCGCCATGGAAGCGAAGGCGAACCCGGAGCCCAGGTCTCGCAGCACCAGCCTCAGCCGCGTGCCCTTCCTCATGCCGCCTCCTCGTCACCGCGAGGGCGCTCGTGCCCCAGCCACGCCAGCGCCCGCAGGAGGCGCCGCTCCTGGGCCATGCCCGCAGCGGGCCGGATGCGCTCCTCCGGCGTGTCCAGGCCCACCTCGTGACCTTCCTCGATGAGCCGGCGGGCAAGCGCTGCCACTTCCTCGCAGCGGCGCTCGAGCGCCTCCGCGTCGAGCCCGTCCGCTACCGTCAGCACGAAGGTGCGCCGCTCCTCGCGTTCGCGCTCCACCCGCAGCAACTTCCCGGCGGAGGCGCTCTTGAGCCAGTGGATGCGCCGCGCGTCCTCACCCGGCGCAAGCTCCCGCAGGCCGCTCAGGTCCCCGTTGCCGTCATTGCGGTGGGGATTGCCCGCGTCGCCCACGGGGCCTTGCTCCGGCGCGCCCGGGTCCTGACAGGCGTAGGTCCGCCGCGGGTAGATGAGCAGCGTGCTCTCCAGCGGAAAGGTGCGTGTCTTGGCGAACAGCCCCAGCGGCCAGGTGGTGGTGACGCGCACGCCCGTGAGCCGCACGGGACCTCGCTGAGGCGCGGAGAGGTCCGCTCGCACGACGTGGTCCACACCCGTGGGCAGGTAACCCACGCCGCCCGCACCGGTGAGCGGCGAGTCCGCCTCCGACAGCGTGAGGGCGAAGGCGTGGCCCTGTCCGCGGGAGATGGCCCACCGGAAGGTGAAGGGCTCCTGGGCGAAGGCCGCGTCCGCGCCCACGCGCCGCACCGACAGGTAGCGCAGGCAGCGCTCGGACAGGACGCCCGACACCACCACCATGCTCAGCAGCAGGCCCAGCAGCAGGTAGAGGAGGTTGTTGCCGGTGTTGAGGGCGCCCAGGCCCACGCCGAACGTCACCACCAGATAGGTGCGTCCGATGCGCGTCACCTTGAGGGTGCGCGGCGGGCGGAGCCGCGAGCGAACCCGGGCCCACCATGACGGCAGCCGGGGCTTCACCGGGGTGCCGGGACCTTTCGGGCAATCTCCTCCAGCAGGTGCGCCGCCTCGTCGCGCGCGGACACGCCCTGCACGGCGCTGCGCAGCAGGATGCGGTGGGCCCAGCAGGGCACCAGCACCGCGTGGACGTCGCCGGGCGTGGCGAAGTCCCGGGCGTCCCACAGCGCGTTGGCCCGTGCGGCCGCGCCCAGCGCCAGCACCGCGCGGGTGGAGGCGCCTCGCTCCAGGTCACCGTGCGAGCGCGTGGCCGTGGCCAGCCGCACCACGTAGTCCGCCACCGACGCGTCCAACCGCAGCGCCGCGGCGAACGAGCGCAGCGCCGCCAGCTCCTCGGGCCCGGAGACGGTCTCCACCGCGTCCAGGGGCGGCGTGCCGTCGCGGGTGACGAGCAGCCCGGCCTCCACCTCCGGCGTCGGGTGGCCCAGGGACATGCGGACCATGAAGCGGTCCAGCTGCGAGTCCGGCAGCGGGTAGGTGCCGGAGAAGTCCACCGGGTTCTGCGTGGCCACCACCGTGAAGGGCGCGGGCAGCGCGTGCGTGGCGCCGTCCAGGGAGACCTGCCCCTGGGCCATGGCCTCCAGCAGCGCGGACTGGGTGCGTGGCGGGGCGCGGTTCAGCTCATCCGCCAGCACCAGCTGCCGGAAGAGGGGACCGGGACGGAACTGGAAGGTGGCCGTCTGCGCGTGGAAGACCTGGGCGCCCAGCACGTCGGCGGGCATCAGGTCCGCGGTGAACTGGACGCGGGCGAAGCTCAGGCCGCAGGCCTTGGCCATGGCCTCGGCGAGCGTCGTCTTGCCCACGCCCGGGACGTCCTCCAGCAGCACATGGCCGCCGGCGACCAGGGACGTCACCACGAGCTGGAGTTGGGAGGATTTTCCCTGCACCGCGCGGCCCAGCTGGGTGGCGATGCGTTCCATCGCCGAGCGCGCGTTTGCGAGGGAAGGCACCGGGGAGAGGGCGCGGGCAGGCTGGTTCATCTGCCGCCACTGTAGCCGACTCCCTCGATTGCCAACACGCCTCGCGTCCGGGCTTGCTCCGCGGACGCTCCCTCCCTCCCGAGGCGGCGAAGCGCCTACGCCAGGAAGACGTCCTCGGGCGTGTAGTAGGCAGGGCGCGGCGACGTCCCTGTGCCCACACCGAAGTACCGGAACATCCGCTCGTGGTGGGTGGCCAGGCCGCGCAGCTGGACGGGGCGCTCCACCAGGCCTCGTGTCAGGACTCCCACGGCGCTGTCCTTGAACTCCCGCAGGTGGGCGAAGTCCAGGACGACCTCACACCCACTCAGGGCGCTCAGCGAGGTCCGGACCTCTTCTGCCGTCTTGCCGTCCAGCGTGCCTTCCAGTCGCAGCGTCACGGAACCTGCGGACTCCTCACGATGGATTTGTAGCCCCGACATTGCTGTGCTCTCCAAGTTGGCGCGGAGCCCTGGTTGGAGCGTCATCGCTCCAGTCCTTCCACGGAGGACCCGTGGGGTTCTCCCGCCCGGCGCACAGTGCACATGGTCCGCGGGTTTGGTTACCCCCCACATCGCAACTTTCTCGCGACTGTCGTGCAGCCGTCGCAAGGCTTGTTGCTCAGCGCTCAGCTCTTCTGGCCATGCGCCTTCTGGGCCTCTCGCAGTGTGAGCTGCTTCTCCTGCGCGGCCTTCAGCTTGCGGAATTCCTTCACGACCTTGGCGGGGTAGCCGGCCATGAACTTCGTGCGCGCTTCCTTCTTGGCCAGGATGCGGCGGGCCAGCCCGGGGCCGGCGTTGTAGGCGACCAGGGCCTTCTCCACGGTGCCGAAGCGCTGGATGAGGTCCGCCAGGTACGCGGTCCCCAGCTCCACGTTGGTCTCCGAGTCGAAGAGGTTGCTGGTGCGGCCCAGCCGCCGGCCGGCCTTGTCCGCCAGCCAGGTTCCAGTGTCCGGCATCACCTGCATCAGGCCCATGGCCCCTACGTGGGACACCGCGTAGTTGTTGAAGGAGCTCTCGCAGCGGATCACCGCCACCACCAGGAGCGGGTCGACGTTGTTGCGAGCCGCCTCGCGGACGATGGCCACCGCCAGCCGGCGCTGCTGCCGGGCGGGGAGGCCAGAGGCCTTCACCATCTCCGTGATGCCCAGGGCTTCGGCCTCGGCGTAGTGGGCCTCATCCTCGTAGAGGTGCAGCTTCGCCAGGGTCGCCTTCAGCTCGGCGTCGCGCTCGGCCAGCTTTGCGCGCAGCTCCGTCACCTCCGGCCCCTCGCCCTGGGCACCTTCCGGCACCTGCACCGGAAACGCGACCGCCGCCGTCCCCGTCCCCACCCACCAAGCCGCCGCCACCGCCACCGTCCAGCCCCTCATCCCACCCCTCCCGGCGCCGCCGTGCCGCTCGCGCCCCGTGCGCTCATACGGATGTACAGACCTGCCGACGGAGCAACGCCTAAGCAGCCCGCGTGCCAGAGGTCGCACGCGGCGTGTCTCTCCTTAAGAGCGCCAACGAATTTGCCGTTACTGGCGCGCTGGATTCCCCGGCGGATCTGAAAAAATGCCCGGGTGGAGAAGTGCCGTTCCCAACGGGAGACTGTGAAAAGGACCGGGTTGCCCGTCCGGGTTCCTGTTCCTAGGTTTGCCCGCGCCAGGCTGTGGTGCGTGTGGAGGTGCGGCGTGTACTGGACGATGGGAATCATCCTGTTGGTGTTGTGGGGGCTGGGGCTGACCACCGGCTCCACCGAGGGTTACTGGGTCCACCTGCTGCTGCTGTTCGCGATGGTGGCGCTCCTGCTGGCGGTGGTGTCTCAGGGCCGTCGGGCGGCCTCGGCGTGAGGCGCGGGGCGCCGGAGGTGACGGGGGTAGAGCTGCCCCGGGACTCCGTGGGCTTCACGCGCCGCGAGTGCCCGGAGTGTCAGCGGCCGTTCAAGACGCGTCCGGGGCCCATGGACTCGCGCGCGGTGCTGCACAAGCTCCTGGGCTTCTTCCCCTTCGAGAATGCCCACGAGTGCGTGGAGGGCATTCCCGTCTGGGGCTGCCCGTACTGCGGCTACCGCGCGGAAGCGGACGCCTTTCTCACGCCCGCCCAGCAGGGGCACCTGGAGGCCGTGGCGCGCGCCTGGGCCAACCACGTGCGGTACGAGCAGCTGGCGCACGTGGCGCGCACGCTGTCCGTCAACCCCAGGCCGACGTTCGTGGCGGTGGAGCCGGAGGCCCTGCCGGGCCCCATGGAGCCGGAGCCGGACGAGCTGCTGCGCGTCATGCCCATGCTCTGCTGTGGCGAAGAGGTGAAGGTGGTCTGGGAGTGGGACCAGGCACTCCACTGCTTCTCCTGCGGCGCGCGGCATGATCCGATGAGCGGCCGCCAGCAGGTGGAGCTGCGCTTCGTCTCGGAGTAGCGCCCGGGGTGGACGCGGGCGGGCGGTGACGGCAGGCTGGAGGGGACATGACGTGGGTCTCCCCCCGGGCCATGCTCGCGTGCCTGCTCTTGGCCGCGGGCGCCGCCGCCGCGCACGACGCCGACATCCTTTATGTAGAAGCGCACCGCGCCCGGCCCGAGGCGCCCGAGGTCCGTCAGATTCTGACGATGACGCCGGAGACGCTGGCCTTGCTCCTGGCCGACGCGGATGGGGGCTCGCTCCTCACGCGGAATGGACTGGACGCGCGTCGTGACGCCATCGCCACGGGCATCTGGGATGCGATGCCGCTGGCTTCCGGAGGCTTGCCGTGCGTGCGGACCGCGCACGCCGCGGCGCCGAGGCAGTCCTTCGTGGAACTCTCCGCCACCTTCACGTGCCCGCCGGGTGGAATGCGCCAGCGCTTCCTGGTGCTGACGCGGCTGCCGGCGGAGTACCGGGTGATCCTGGGCAGCGTGAGGGAAGGGGAGGTTCCAGGCGCCGTGTTCGCGGATGCCACGCGGCCGGAAGTGGACGTCCCGGAAGGCGGACGCGGCACGCCGCTGCTGAGCCGCTTCGCGGGCTGGGTGGGCCTGGGCATGCGCCACATCTTCGAGGGCGTGGACCACCTGGCCTTCCTGCTGGCCGTGCTGCTGGTGGGGGGCGGCTGGAAGCGGGTGTTGTTGCTGGTGACGTCCTTCACGGTGGCGCACTCGCTGACGCTGGGGGCCGCCGCGCTGGGCTGGGTGGTGTTGGACGGAGCCCAGGCCCGGTGGGTGGAGGCCGCCATCGCCGCGTCCATCATCTATGTGGCGGTGGAGAACCTGGTGCTGCGCGAGCACCGGCACCGGGTGCTCGTCACCTTCCTCTTCGGGCTGATCCACGGCTTCGGCTTCGCGGGCGTGCTGGCCGGCTACGGCCTGGGCGAGTCCGTGGTGACGGCGCTGCTGGGCTTCAACGTCGGCGTGGAATTGGGCCAGGCGGTGGTGGTGGCGGTGCTGCTGCCCGTCCTCCGCATGGTCCAGCGCCGTCCGGCTTTGCACACGAGGGCCGTGAGGGGACTGTCCATCGGAATCCTCGCGGCTGGTGGGTACTGGATGGTTGAACGCGCCCTCGGTTGAATCCCGCGCGAGGCGTTCCTACGTTGGCGGATTGAAGGTAGGGAACAGGGGGACGTCAATGGGTGCGAGGCATACCCGGTTGGCCGCGGCGCTGGCCGCCGCGTGGGAGGCGGAGGTCGTCTCCGCCCGGCGGATGACGGCGCTGGCGGAGCGAATCGCGGATGCGAGGGTCCGGGCACGGCTGATGGTGTTGGCCGCGTTCTGCCGGGCTCACGCGTCGCGATTGCTCGCACGGCTGGCCGCGCTGGGCCGAGGTCCACTGCCGGTTCCTCCCGAGGACATCGAGCTGGATTCGGATACGTTGCTGGAACTGCGCCGGGAGGGGGCCTTCGCCCGCGCGTCGGCCGCCCGCTACGAGACGACCGCGGAGCTGGCCCGTCAGCAGGCGGACCTCTCCTCCGCGTGGGTCTGCGAGCTGAACCGCACCGAGGAGCAGGACCGCTCCCGGGAGCTGCTGTCCCTGGCCGAAGGGGCCCTGGGGCCCGTGGTCCACGCCGACGCGCCGGCCAGCGCCGTCCCGGGTGACTCCTGAGGGAATGACACGGGTTTCTCGCTCTGCCGGTGACAGTTACCGAGCATTGGGCGTAGAAATCCGTTCATGGCGAAGGAGAGCTACAACGATCTCATCTTCCAGCTGGGCGATCTGGCTCGGGACAGGTTGCCGGGCAAGCCCACCTGTCCTCGTTCCATGGACCGCGTCTACCGCGCCGAAGAGGCCGTGGTGGCGCGCCGGGATGAACTGGCGGCGCTCGAGCAGGAGATGAACGACGAGGACGCGGCGTATTCGGACTTTCTCGCCGTGCAGGACGAGGAGCGGGCGAAGCACGCCGTCATCGTCAAGAAGTGGAAGAAGGCGGTGGACGCCATCGACGGCAAGGTGAAGGAGCTGCGCAAGACGCTCGCGTCTCGCAAGGCCGAACAGCGCTACGCCGAGGATGGTCTGGTCAAGCTCGAGAAGAAGATCAGCGACATGGAGCTGACCGGCGAGCCGCCCGACAAGATCGAACTGGCCCGCGGCAACCTCAAGAAGAACCGGCTCCAGCAGATGCGGCTCGGCCGGCAACTGGAGGATCTGGAGTCCAACCTGGCCACCGCCCTCACGCCCGTGCCCGGTCAGCCCGGCGCGGCCGGCATCCTGGCGCACAAGCGCATGCTGGAGATGGAGGACGAGGCGGAGGAGCGGAAGCTCGACCACGAGCACCGCATGGCGGAGATCGACCAGGCAATCGCCGCCAAGGAGGAACAGGTCCAGGCCTCGGAGGATTATCTGGATCAGGCACTGTTCCTTCTGGGCGAAGACGTGTATGCACAGCGCATCAACGATGCGCAGCTCGCACCGTTCTACCCGCGGTTGGATCGCGCGCAGTGAGAGAGGCACCCGCCCGTAGTGCTTGACGGCGGGGACCTGTCTGCTACATTGCGCCGCTTCCTGGCGACCGCGGGGACGCGTGCAGTCCAGGTCATTGAACTTATTGGGTTTTTCCGCGCCACCAGCGCGCTGGCAGTGAGGACGACGTGAAGGGTCTGATTGGCAAGAAGATCGGCATGACCCAGGTGTTCAACGATGAGGGCAACCTCATCCCGGTCACGGTGATCGACGTGGGCACCTGCCAGGTCGTTGGCAAGCGCACCCCGGAGAAGGACAGCTACTCCGCGGTGACTCTGGGCTTTGGTGAGATCCGCGAGAAGATTCTCAACCTGGCCGAGCGCGGCTTCTTCAAGAAGGCCAACGCGCCTTACCGCCGCCACCTGAAGGAGTTCCGCGTTACGCCGGAGGAGGCTGCTTCCTTCAACGTGGGCGACGCCGTCAAGGCGGACATGTTCACCAAGGGCGAGCTGGTCGACGTGACCGGCATTACCAAGGGCCGCGGTTTCGCCGGCGTCATGCGCCGCTGGAACTTCAAGGGTTCGCAGACGAAGACGCACGGTACGCACGAGTACCAGCGTCACCCGGGCGCCATCGGTCAGCGTAAGACGCCGGGCCGCGTGTACCCGAACAAGAAGATGCCCGGTCACTACGGCGTGGATCAGGTCACCACCCAGAACCTGACCGTGGTGGACGTGGACGTGGAGAAGGGCCTGGTGCTCGTGAAGGGTGCCGTCGCCGGCCACAACAACGGCGTCGTCTACATCCGCCCCAGCATCAAGGTGGCCATGCGCGCGCAGCACAAGGCCGCGCGCGGCGCGTAGTTCGCTGCTGAGCGTCTGAACGCTCGAAGCGCCCCGCTTCCGGGCCCGATTCGTCGGGCATCCGGGCGGGGCGTTTGTCTTGCGGGGCAGGGTGGCGTGCGGTTTCCGCGGGTGGGCAGGTGTCTGCCCCGCGTGACGACCCGCCTGCTTGCTTCATCACGTCCCGTGCCGCGGGATGCCCCGGAAACGTTGACCGGTGGGCGTCCGGTGGGGACGACCGTGAAAAGAATTCCGACTCCAGGCCATCTCGGCTTGTCGGTCGTGGAAGCCGTGCGCACATCCAGGCCCCACGAAGGAGTCTGAGCGTCAGGTGACGCGGACTCCGTGGCTCGGGGAGTTCCTTGCACTCCCGCTCATGGCGGCCCACCCCACGGGCCGGGCAGGATTATGATCGCACGCACGCTCTGCGTCTTTGCTTCGTTGGCCGTCTCGCTGGCGGCACCGGTTGCCGCGGCACAGGACGACGAGAACGTCCTGGACAACGTCGTCGTCCGCAACCGGCTGTACGAGCCGGGCGGCAAGTTGGAGGTGTCCTTCGGGGTCGGTCTGCCGCTGCAGACGCACCTGACGGCGCACTACGTCTTCAACGCCGGCGTGGCCTACAACCTCTTCGACACCTTCGCGGTGGAGGCACGGGCCGGCTACGCGGCCAGCCGTCACACGGGCCTGGCGCGTTCCATCTCCGAAAGCTTCCTCAACCGCGAGGACAAGCGCGTCACCGACGAGCTGGAAGACCTCTGGCAGATGAACGTGCACGGGGTGGCGGGTGTCCGCTGGGCGCCCATCTACGGGAAGCTCAGCCTGCTGTCGGACCTGCCAGCCCACTTCCAGGCCTACGTCTGGGCGGGCGGGGGCCTCGCCTCGCTCAAGCGCAACTCCGTGATCCAGTGCGCGCAGGTGGTGAACCGCGAGCTGGGCATCTGCGACAACCGCACGTCGGTGGATGATCGCGGGTCGGCCACCCAGAACTTCTGGGTGAGTGAGTCGCGGGTCGCCCCGGTGGTGTCGGCGGCGGTGGGCTTCCGCTTCTTCATCCTGGACAAGCACGGCGTGCGCCTGGAGCTGCGCGACTGGGTCTTCCGGGACAACTACCGCGTCAACCTGGTGCGCGATGCGTGGGAGGCGGGGCAGGCGACGGGTGAGCCCGCGCGCAGCCCTGGCCTCACGCACCTGATGCAGTTCGACCTTGGCTACACCTTCTCCTTCTAGGTCCACCTGACTATGCGACCGTTCCTGTCCCTCGCGCTCCTTGTCGCCACGGCCACGCAGGCCGCGCCACGCGTCCCGGCTCCGGCCTTCGCGCTGGCGCAGGTCCAGCAAGTGCCCGCGCCCGGTGCGGAGACGTCCGTGCCGCCACCATCCACGCAGTCCCAGTCGCTTCCGGAGGCCCCTGTCGGGCCCTCGTCCCGGCCCGAGCCGCTGGTGCCCGCCGAAGCGACGGAAGCGTCCGCGCCGCCCGCGGGTGTCCGCCCCAACTCGGCCCCGGCGCATGGCACCGACGAGGTGCCCGCGAGCGAGCCTTCCCGTGTTGACGACACCGCGCCGGTGCCCGCCGCCGAGCCCACGCCCACCGTGGAGACGGACTCTGCTCCCGCGACGACGGGCATGGCCGGGCAGGAGGCGCCGCCGGCTCCCGATGATGCGCCGGTGCTGGCGTCCGACCTGGGCTCCGATGCGCCGCGCACCACGGATGCGCAGCAGCAGCGACTGGTGAACGGAGCGCCGCTCTACAACCCCAACGTGTCGGTGCACATCGTCCAGAAGAAGCGCTTCGCGGACGAGGGCCGTCACGAGCTGACGGTGTACCCGGCCACGGTGCAGGTGAACGGGAAGTACACCCACCACGTGGGCACGGCGGCGCACTACACCTATCACCTGCAGGAGAACTTCGCCCTCCAGGTGATGGGCCAGTACAACTGGCACTCGAACGAGAGCGCCTTCAACATGGAGCTCATCGACAAGGTCCGTGAGCAGGCGCAGGCGGCCTCGTCGCTGCTCCTGGTGTGGGGCGCCCATGCGGGCGTGGAGGTGACGCCGCTCTACGGCAAGTTCGCCTTCCTCAACAACTCGCTCGCGCAGTTCAGCGTGGTGCTCAGTGGCGGCGCGGGCATCGGCTCCACGCGCCACCTCATCCGCCCCGAGGTGACGAACGATGTAGAGGGCGAGTCGTTCCGGGTGCCCGCGCGCTTCGGTGACACGGGCACCAAGTTCATGGGCTCGGTGGGTGGCGGCTTCCGGCTCCAGTTCGGCGAGTCGTACGCGCTGCGCGTGGAGGTGAGGGACCTCATCTACACCGCGCGCGTGGACCGGGTGGATGGCTGCAACCTGGCGGACTTCGAGGCGCTCGAGGCGGCGCGTTCCACCAACCAGTCCTTCGCCTCGCTGAACCTGAGCGGCGGCTGCCGCTACGAGAAGTTCGACGGCATCGACCCGAAGACGAAGAAGAACTACCGCGAGGACATCATCCTGGGCCGCGACCTGGTGGCCGAGCCGTCCTCGGACGTCCTCAACAACGTGAGCTTCTACGCCGGCTTCTCTGTCCTCTTCTGATGCGCAGGAAGGCCCGAACCGCCATGAAACGACTGCTCAGCCTCTTCGTCGCCCTGGCGCCGCTCGCGGTGTCCGCCCAGCCTGATTCGGGTGGCTACAACCGCGCGCTGGCCGCCTTCAACGCCGGTGACATGGACACCGCCGCGCCCCTCTTCTTCGAACTCGCGGAGAGCACCTCCGACGCGGAGGTGAAGGGCAAGGCGGAGTACTTTCTCGGACAGGCCCTGGCCCAGAAGGGCCTGCCCGTGGCCGCCTTCATCGCCTATGCGGCCATCGTCAACGCCGGGCCCTCGCACCCCTCGTATCTCAAGGCGGTGGAGGGGCTGGTGGACATGCAGCAGCAACTGGATGAGCACAACCTCATCCCCAGCATCCTCAACCAGGCCTACACCGACGAGGTGCGCGACCGCTGGGTGACGCTGCCCAAGGAAGTGCTCGCGCGCATCAACTACCTGGTGGGCACGGTGAGCCAGCGCAAGAGCCGCTTCGAGGAAGCGCGCTCGCTGCTGGAGGCGGTCCCCCAGGACAGCCGCGTGTACGCGAAGTCGCGCTACCTGCTCGGCGTGGTGCTGGCGGACCCGCGCTTCCCGGGCCGTCCCGGCGAGTCCACCGGGTTGGACAAGGACGCGCTGGCCGCCTTCAACGCGGTGCTGGCCGCGAAGGAGGGGCAGCTGGACCTGCGCGCCACGCAGCACCTGGCGCTCCTCGCCCTGGGCCGGCTCCATTACCGCCGCGGCGAGTACGCCAACGCTAGCGCCGCCTATGAGCGAGTGCCGCGCTACTCGCGCTACTGGGACCAGGCCCTCTTCGAGAACGGCTTCGCGCGCTTCCAGAACGAGGACTTCGGTGGCGCGCTCGGCAGCCTCCAGGCGCTGCACGCGCCGCAGTTCGCCGGGGCCTTCCAGCCCGAGTCGTGGATCCTGAAATCGACTGTCTATTACTACTCGTGTCTCTACGACGAGGTGAAGACGACGCTGGCGGCCTTCGACGAACTCTACGGCCCCATGGAGAAGCAACTGGAGCCCTTCACCGGGGAGGACGTGCCGCTGGTGCAGTCCTTCAATCTGGTGGCGGCGGAGAACCGCCGGCTGCCGCGCCCGGTGTACCTGTGGCTGCGCAACAACGAGCGCATCCGCGAGGTGATGCGGATGCTGGAGCGCGTGGACAACGAGAAGCGTGCGCTGACGAACGGACGCTGGCGCGGCACGCCGCTGGCGGCGCAGTCCACCGCGTCGCTCGAGGAGGTGCGCGGGACGCTGCTGCAGGTGGGCGGAACGCTGGCGCAGAGCCGCATCCGTGAGGCAGCGGACAATCTGCGGACCTTCTCCGACCAGGCGGAAATCATCCGCGTGCAGACGGCATTGGATGAGAAGGATTTGCTGCAGGCCGGCGTGGACCAGAAGGCGCTGCTGACGCGGCAGTCGCTGTATCGCCCGAAGATGCCAGGCGCGGCCTGGAACTACTGGAAGTTCCAGGGCGAGTTCTGGATCGACGAGATTGGTTATTACCAATACACGCTGAAGCGCGGCTGTCCGACGAAGACCGCTGAACAGCAGCCGTAGGTTCACGAGCGCCGCTGTCACGCATGCACGTACCTTGAGGGGCCGGCTCCACGCGACACCGCGTGGAAGCGGCCCCTTCGTCGTTGTTGACAGTGCGCAAGCACCGTTCCACCGCCACTTCTCAATCCAGAAGTGCGCATCTACTTTCCGTCGTCCCTCGTCAGTGGGTGCTGGATTGCCCGCATGCCGGGTCGGCTTCACGGCAGGAGCTCGCATGAAGGTGGTTCTTCGTTTCGGTGCGCTGGCGGTGGGCGCGGTGCTCATCACTAGCGGGGTGGGAGAGGCGGCGGAAACGCAGGCCCGCAAGGGGGGGAAGAAGCCCGCCGCGGCGTCCGCGTCGAAGACCTCCGGTGCGTCCAGCAAGGCGGGCGGGAAGAAGAAGTCCGCGAAGGCCCAGGTTGACCGCAAGGCAGGGGAGAAGGCGCCGCCGCCGGGTGTCGCGCCGGAGGACGTGCGGCAGGGGCCCGCGCGTGTTCAGCCCGCGTCGGCGAAGTTCGCGGAGCTGCCCCGCATCCCGGACGCCAAGCGGGACGCGCTGGCGGACAAGAAGCGCGACGAGGCCATCGCCGCCTTCAAGCGCCTCATCCCCAAGCTGCGGGACGGCAATCCGCAGAAGGCGGAGATGCTCTACCGCCTGTCGGAGCTCTACTGGGAGAAGTCCAAGTACCTCTACCAGCTGGAGATGACGCGCTTCCTCGCGGCGGAGAAGGAATACGACGCGGCCGTGGCGCGCGGCGAGAAGGTGGAGCCGCCCCAGAAGAACCACGCGGACAGCGAGCGCTACCGCACCGAGACGATGGACATCTACGAGGACATCCTCCGCGCGTACCCGGACTATCCGCAGCGCGACGAGGTCCTCTTCTCCATGGGGTACAACTACTACGAGCTGGGACGCCGCGAGGACGCGGTGGCCCGCTACGAGGAGTTGATCCGCGACTTCCCCAAGTCGCAGTTCGTGCCGGACGCGTACATCCAGCTCGGCAACCACTACTTCGAGAACAACAAGCTCATCCCCGCCAAGGCGAACTACGAGAAGGCGCGGGACTCGCGCGTGCCGAAGATCTACGGCTACGCCGTCTACAAGCTGTCCTGGTGTGACTTCAACACCGGCGACTACGAGCCCGGCCTGAAGAAGCTCCACGAGGTGGTGGACTACGCCGCGAAGAGCCCCGAGCTGGGTGACCTGCGCACCGAGGCGCTCAACGACCTGACGGTCTTCTACGTCCAGTTGGATCAGCCGAAGGAAGCCATCGCCTACTTCAAGGAGAAGGCGCCGGCGCAGCGCGTGGGCCGCCTGCTGGCCAAGACGGCCGCGGGCCTGGTGGACGCGGGCCACTTCGACAGCGCCATCCTCACGTACCGCACGCTCGTGGACGACGCGCCCATGGGCGCCAACGCGCCGGAGTACCAGCAGGCCATCGTCCGCGCCCACGAGGGCCTCCGCCAGCGCCAGCTGGTCCGCAAGGAAATGAAGCGGATGGTGGACCTCTACAGCCCCGGTGGCGAGTGGTGGAAGGCCAACGAGGGCAAGACGACCGTCCTGCGCAATGCCTTCAACGTCACCGAAGAGGCCATGCGCGTCATGGTCACCGAGTACCACCAGGAGGCGCAGAAGACGCGCCAGGTGGAGACCTACCGGCTGGCGCGTGACATCTACAAGCAGTACGTGGAGGCGTTCGCCTCCAACGCGAACCCGGACTTCGTGGCGGACTCCGCCTTCAACCTCCGCTTCTTCTACGCGGAAATCCTCTGGGCCCTGGAGGAGTGGGAAGCGGCCGCGGCCGAGTACGACGCCGTGGTGGCCTTCAAGATTCCGGACCGCGACACAGCGCGCGAGGTCTCCAACGAGACGTACCGCAAGAGCGCTGCGTACAACGCCATCCTCGCCTACGACAAGCTGGTGAAGATCGAGCGCGGCCAGCTCGCCAGGAGCGACCTGCGTGACGGCCAGAAGGTCGACGAGAAGAAGGACAAGGGCGACGTCACCAAGCAGAAGATCGTCAAGCGCGACGCGAAGGACCGCCAGGAGGAGGCGCTCACGAAGTTCGAGGACCGGCTGGTCGCCGCGTGCGACGTCTACGTGAAGCTGTATCCGAACACGCAGGACGAAATCGACCTGCGCTACCAGGCCGCCGTCACCCTCTATGACCGCAGCCACTTCGTGGACGCGGCCCGGCGCTTCGGCGAAATCATCGAGAAGTTCCCAGAGGAGCGCCGCTCGCGCGACGCGGCCGACCTCACCATGTATGTGCTGGAGAGCCGCGAGGAGTGGCTTGAGCTGAACACGCTGTCGAAGAAGTTCCTGGAGAACAAGAAGCTGTCCAAGCCCGGAACGGACTTCGCCGTGCGCGTCAGCCGCGTCGTCGAAGGCAGCCAGTACAAGTGGGTGGACGAAGTCGTCTACAAGAAGGAGAAGAACCCGAAGAAGGCCGCCGAGGAGTTCCTCCGCTTCGTGTCGGACTTCCCCAAGTCGGAGAACGCGGACCGCGCGCTCACCTACGCGATGGTCATCGCGCAGGAGGCGGGCGAAATCGACAAGGGCTTGGCCGCGGGCGAGCGGTTCCTCAAGGAGTACCCGCGCAGCCCCTTCGAGCTGAAGGCGCGTTACTCGCTGGCGGGCCTCTACGAGAAGGTCGCTGAGTACCGAAAGGCCGCCGTCATGGCGGAGTCCTTCGTGGCCAGCTACGACGCCGCGATGAAGGTGGACGACGCCAACGGCAAGCGCAAGGCGACGAAGACGGCCGCCAAGGCGGCTGTCGCTCCGGGCGCCGAGGACGCGGAGTCCAAGCGCGAGCGGAAGGCCGCCGAGCGCAAGGCGCTGCTGGAGGAGGCCGACGCCTGGGTGGCGGATGCGCAGTTCAACGCGGGCGTCTGGTGGGAAGGCGCGGGCGAGCCACAGAAGGCCGTGGCCGCCTACAACTCCTACGTGTCCCGCTTCAAGGACCGCAAGGACGTGCCGCAGGTGGCCTTCGCGGCGGCGCTCGCGTGGGAGAAGGAGAAGCGGTGGAGCGAGGCGGCCCGGGCCTTCGGCGTCTTCGCGGAGACGTACGGCCGGGACTCGCGCTCCAGCTCCGCGCAGGTGTACCAGGCCCGCTACCACGAGCTGCTGGCGTACGAACAATTGAAGAACGCGCGCGAACAGGAGCGCGTGCAGGGCGAACTGGTGCGGGCCTGGAACCGGTTGCCGGAGAGCGCGCGCAAGGACACGGCGGTCCTCAATGCCTACGGCCATGCGCGCTTCCTGTCGCTGGAGCCGGCGTGGAAGCGCTACACGGGCATCCGCTTCTCGCGGGTGAGCACCATCCGCCGGGACCTGGCGGCGAAGCAGAAGGAGATCCAGCGGCTGGAGAAGGAGTACCTCGCGGTGCTGTCCACCGGCTCCGGTGACTGGGGCATCGCGGCGCTCACGCGCATCGGCCTGGCCTATGCCGACTTCGCGCGCAACATCATGGACTCGCCGGACCCGTCCGGGCTCGACGAGGAGCAGCTCGCCATGTACCGCGGCGAGCTGGAGAACCTGGCGCTGCCGCTGGAGGACAAGGCCTCCGAGGCCCTGGAGAAGGCGCTGGAGAAGGCCTACGAGCTGGGCGTCTACAGCCCGTGGACCCTGGCCGCGCAGGACCAGGTGAACCGCCTGCGTCCGGGGGCCTACGCGCAGGTGCGGCAGGTGAACTACCGCGGCAGCGACACGCTCGTCCGGTCGGACCTGGTGCGCGTGCTGGAAGGCGCCACCGCGACGACGCCGGTCCCGGCGGATTCCTCGAAGCCCTCGGATGGCGAGGCGCAGGCACCCACGGCGGCGCGCGGGGAGGTGCTGCGATGAAGCCGTTTCGCATCGATTCCTTTCAGGTTGGGGCGGGGAAGACGCAGATGACCTGGTTCCGTTCGCTCCTCGTCGGCTCGCTGGCCTTCACGGCGGCGTGCGCGTCGGGGCCTCAGAAGAAGCAGACCGCCGTGCCGGAGGTGCCTCCGCCCGCGGCGCAGCAGCCCGCGCCCGAGCAGAAGCCGGTGCCGCCTCCCGCGCAGAAGTCCGGCAGCGCGAAGTCCGCCTTCGCGGCGGCGCTCCAGTCCTATGAAGCGGGGGACCTGGACGGTGCGCGCAAGGGCTTCGAGGCGGTGGTGGATGAACTGCCGCAGAGCCTCAACGCGCAGTTCAACCTGGGCGTCATCGCGGAGCGCCAGGGCCGTCCGGATGACGCGCGCGTGGCCTACGAGAAGGTCCTCCTGCTGGACCCGGCGCACGTGCCCGCGGTGGTCAACCTGGGCGTCATGTACCGGGAGCAGGGGCGGCTGGACGAAGCCATCGCGTTGTTCGAGCGGGCGCTGAAGATGCCTGGTCGCGAGTACGACGCGTCGCTGCTCAACAGCCTGTCCATCACCTATCGCGTCGCCGGAAAGCTGGACGAGTCCGAGGCCGCCGCGCGCCGCGTGCTGGTGCGCAACAAGGACAACCCGGGGGCGTACAAGAACCTGGCGCACGTGGCCTACGCACGGGAGAAGTACCGGCTGGCGGAGTTGCTGGCCGGCAACGCGCGCAAGCACTCGGAGAATGACCCGGCGCTCTACAACCTGCTGGGCATGGTCTACCTGAAGCTGGACGACCGGGCGCGCGCGCTGGTGCAGTTCCAGAAGGCCATCTCCCTGGATGCGAAGTTCACCCCGGGCTACCTCAACCTGGGCGCCCTGGCGCTGAGCTTCCGCGACTACGTGGGCGCCGAGCGCTCCTTCGGCAAGGCCGCGGAGCTGGAGCCGGGCTCGCCGGACGTGACGCTGTACCTGGCCTGGGCGCTGGACGGGCAGAAGGGGCGCGACCCGAAGAAGGGCCTGGCCGCGGGCGAGGCGTTCGAGAAGGTGCTGGCCACGCGCTCGGACCTGCCGGAGGCCGTGTGCGGCGCGGGCTGGGCGTATGCGTCGGACCGCGCGGGCTGGCAGAAGGCCATCGCGTTCCTCGACCGCTGCAAGGGTCTGGAGACGACGACCGACAATGACAAGCAGATGATCACCGCCAAGGTCCAGGGCCTGCAGAACATGCTCAAGGCTCCACCGCCCGCCACCGCGCCCGCCACCGCGGAAGGCGAAGGCGATGGCGCTCCGGCGGATGAGGCCATTGGCGGCGGCGGTGCGCAGCCCGCGCAGGGCGCCGAGGGTGTGGCGCCTGGTCAGGGCTCGGATGTGGCGCCGAAAGGCGATGCCACGGGCGGCGCGGGCGCACAGCCAGGGCAGGGCGCGGGCACCCAGCCCGAGCAAGGCACCACGGGCGAGTGAAGCGGCTGCCCTTGGGGAGCGGCGTGCGTCGCTAGCACCGTGGGCGGGGGCTGGGTTGGACAGGCACCCGTGGCATCACCCCAGCAGGCAAGCTGGAGTTTTGACGAAGAGGGACGGAACTTTTTTCCTCTCTCCAGGCTGCAACACCCGGATGAGCAGGCGAGCTCCTCTGGATTCAAGGACTTGAGGTTGGATCGCGCTGTGCATTGGGAGGTTGAGCATGAGGCGACTGGTATCAGCGGTGGTGGTGCTGGGTCTGTGGGCGGCACCCTCGGTGGCGATGGCACAGGCGTCGAAAGATACGGTGAAGGTCGTCCAGGAGGAGGACCGCACTGTCTTCCAGAAGAAGACGGTCATCGACTTCACGGATGTCGCGGTGGAAGGCGAGCTCACGAAGCCTGAGGGCTCGTACGTCCTCCACCGGAAGAAGACGGACTTCCAGAGCCTCATCAAGGTCCGGGACAACTTCGATCCAGAGTTACAGAAGTCAGTCGACAACCTCTAGCGGCAGTGGGCGGCGGCAGTCGTTCTAAGGGCGGAAGGGAAGAGGGAAAATCCTCATGGCGGCGGCGAAGAACAACGGCTTGACGCTTCGGATCACCGGGCCGGATGGCTCCACGGCGGAAGCCGTGTCGGAGGCCGAGAGCGTCATTGTGGGGTCGGGCGCTCAGGCGGCAGTGAAGATTCAGGACCCGGGGGTCTCGAATCTCCATGTGATGCTGAAGGTGGACAAGGATGGCTCGGTCACGGCCATCGACCTGGGGAGTGAGGGTGGCACGGAGGTGCGTGGACAGCGGCTCGTCCTCCCCACGGCGCTCAATCCCGGGGATGTGTTGTTGGTGGGCGGCAGCCGGGTGGAGGTGCTCTTCGGAGCGACCCAGCCCGAGCGTCCGCTTCCCGCGGGTGCGCGGGTGGCGGGGCCGGTGTTCCAGGGGCCGGTGGCCACGCCACCGCCGCCGCCGCGTGCCATGCAGATGCAGACGCAGGCGCGCGCGGATCTACCGAACCTGGTTCCCACGCCGCCGCCGCCCATGCGCCAGGTGTCCACGGCGCTGGGCAACCGCGTGGAGCGGGTGGCCTCTCCCGGTGTGATTCCGGTCGAGCCGCCCCGGCAGGTGCCTCCGGGGCTCCAGCCTCGCACGACACCCTCCACGGCGCGGACGTCCACGCCGAACGCGGCGAACACGGCCACGACGCGGCGGACGGTGGCGCCGCACCTCCAGGAGCCGCTGCCTCCCGAGGCCATGCCCACGCCCGAGGCGCGCGTCCTCCAGGTCGCGCTGCTGTGGGGCGACACCATGCTGGAGGTCCAGCACTTCAAGGACGGCGTGCCCGTCACCATCGGCGAGGCGAAGAAGAACTTCTTCAACGTCTTCGCGCCGTCGGTGGGCAAGAGCCATGTGCTGGCCGTCAGCGAGAAGGACGTGCTGGAGGTGCGCGCTCCCGCGGGCTCGCGCGCCTTCGTCACCAACCAGGGCAACGTGCGCACCAAGGACGCGCTGCGGGCCGCGGGCGCGCTCTCCGGCCAGGCCGGTGACGACGCCGAGCAGCGCTTCACCCTGGGGCTGCACGACCGGGTGGAGGTGTCGCTGGGCACGGTGTCCTTCGTCGCGCGCTACGTGAAGCCGTCTCCGGTCATCACCGCCGCGTCGCTGAAGGACTCCGACTTCACGTTCTTCAAGATCACCAGCATCTGCATGCTGACGGGCCTGGCGGTGGTGCTGGCCATGGTGCTGACGCCGCGCCAGGAGCTGCCGCAGAGCGCGGACATCTTCGAGTCCCAGCAGCGCGTGGCGAAGTTCCTCATCACCCCGGAGAAGAAGCTGGAGGCGAAGAAGCTCCAGCTGTCCGCGCCGGAAGAGGGCGCCAAGGCGAAGGACGAGGAAGGCAAGTTCGGCAAGGAGGAGGCGAAGCAGCAGGAAGCGGCGCCCTCCAAGCCCGGCACGCCCGTGGTGGACAAGAGCAAGAAGGAGAAGGACCGTCAGGCGGTGGGCAAGGCCGGCCTGCTGGGCGCCTTCAAGGGCATGAAGGGTGGGGCATCGGACGTGTTCGGTCCCGGCGGCTTCGGCACCGGCATCAACGACGCGCTGGGCGGCCTCAAGGGCGGCGCGGCCATGGGTGACGCGCAGGGCGTGGGCGGCCTGGGCTCGCGTGGCACTGGCAAGGGCGCTGGTGGCACCGCGCTGGGCATCGGTGGTCTCGGGACGCAGGGCACCGGCCGTGGCACGGGAGGGTCGGGCGGCATCGACCTGGGCGGCCGTGGCAAGTCCATCACCAAGGTCATCCCTGGCAAGACGACGGTGGTGGGCGGCCTGGACAAGGACGTCATCGCCAAGGTCATCCGGCGGCACCAGGGGGAGATCAAGTACTGCTACGAGTCGGAGCTGAACAAGGACCCGAGCCTCGCCGGCAAGGTGGCGGTGGCCTTCGTCATCGACCCCACGGGCGCGGTGTCCGACGCGAGTGTCTCCGAGACGACGCTGAACAACGCCGCGGCGGAGCGCTGCATGCTGTCGCGAATCCGCCGCTGGAAGTTCCCGGAGCCCAAGGGCGGCGGCGTGGTGTCGGTGACGTACCCCTGGCTCTTCTCGCCCGCGGGCGCGGGAGGGTGAGCGGCGGTAACGGCCCGTGAAGCATTCGAGTGGCGTGGACGAAACGGTCCACGCCACTTTCGTTTTCCCCCACTGCCGGTTCCGGGGGGGCGTCATTAACGTCTGCGGCGCTCCCGCGTTGCGCTGGGAGGGCACGTCTGTCGGGAGGACCCGTGAAGAAGTCTCAGTTGATTGCCGCGCTCGCGCTGCTGTCGTCTCCGGTTCTTGCGGCCACACCGCCGGAAGGGGTGGCGTTCGAGCCGCGCCGTGGTTTCTTCACCGAGACGGACATCGGCGTGTTCTTCACCGTGGGCGGGGAGAACGTCTACTCCAACGCCCAGACGTACCTTCAGCTCGGCGTGGGGTACGACCTCACGGAGAAGCTGTCGCTGGGGGCGCACTTCGGGCTCGGCTCGTCCGCGCAGAACTGCTTCGCGGGCTACTTGCCTGGCACGGAGACGTGCGCGCTGTCGGACAACTTCACCATGGCCTTCTTCAACGCGTCGGCGGCCTACCACGTGCGCGTCATGGACCGGCTGTTCCTCACGCCCAAGGTCGTGGCGGGCTACACGCGGCTGGATCCGGCGCCCGTGGACCCAGGCGAGGGCGACCCGGGACGCGCCGTCAGCGCGCCCAACGCGGGCCTGGGCTTCGGCGTGGAGTACGCCACGGGCATGGACCACTTCTCCGTCGGCGCGGACCTGCTGGCCCGCTACATCATCGGGCCCAACATCACCTCCTTCGCCATCTTCCCGAAGGTGAAGTACACGTTCTGAAGCCCGCATACACGAAGGGCCCGTCCCCAACGCAGTGGGACCGGGCCCTGGTGATGCGGGGCGCCCAGTGAGCGCCCCTGAGCGAAGGCTTACTCGCCTTCGGCCGCGCGCTCCTCGCGCTTGCGGTCACGCTCGGCGCGGTAGCGCTCGCCCACCGCCAGCGCCTTCTTGCGCATGCGGATGGACTTGGGCGTCACCTCGACCAGCTCGTCGTCGGCGATCCACTCCAGCGCCTTCTCCAGGCTGATTTCCCGCGGCGGGGTGAGGATGACGTTCTCGTCGCGGCCGGCGGCGCGGATGTTGGTGAGCTTCTTCTCACGGCAGCAGTTCACGTTCAGCTCGGACGCGTGCGAGTGCTCGCCGATGATCATTCCCTCGTACACCGTGGTGCCGGCGCCGATGAAGAGCGAGCCACGCTCCTGGATGCTGAAGAGCGCGTAGGGCACGGTGTCGCCCAGGCGGTCGGAGACGATGGCGCCATTCTGCCGCTTGGGGATGTAGCCGAACCACGGCTCGTAGCCGTCGAACTGGCTGCTCATGATGCCCTCGCCACGGGTGATGGTGAGGAACTCCGAGCGGAAGCCGATGAGGCCGCGCGCGGGGATGCGGAACTGGAGCCGGGTGCGGCCCGAGCCCAGGGTGCCCATGTCCACCATGCGGCCCTTGCGGGGCCCCAGGCGCTCCGTCACCGCGCCCACGCTGTTCTCCGGCACGTCGCAGAAGAGCAGCTCCATGGGCTCGTGGACCTGCCCGTCGATCTCCTTGGTGATCGGCTCCGGGTTGGAGGCCGTCAGCTCGTAGCCCTCGCGGCGCATGTTCTCGATGATGACGGCCAGGGCGAGCTCGCCGCGGCCCACCACGCGGAACGCGTCCGGCGTGTCGGTGTCCTCCACGCGGACGCCCACGTTGCGGTAGGCCTCGCGGTAGAGGCGCTCGCGCAGGTTGCGGGAGGTGACGAACTTGCCTTCCTTGCCCGCCAGCGGCCCGTCATTGACCTTGAAGACCATCATCATCGTGGGCTCGTCCACGGTGATGCGGGGCAGGGGCACCGGCTTCTCCGCGTCGGCGATGGTGTCGCCGATGGAGATCTCCTCGATGCCGGCGATGGAGACGATTTCACCCGGACCCGCGTCCGGGATCTCCACGCGCTTCAGGCCGGAGAAGCCGTACAGCTTGACGATCTTGCCCGGCTGCACCTTCCCACCCTCGCGGCAGACGGCCACGGGCATGTTGGCGGTGATGCGGCCGGCCTGCACGCGGCCCACGGCCAGACGGCCGACGTAGTCGTCGTAGTCCAGGTTGGCGACCAGCAGCTGCAGCGACGTCTCGTCCGACTTCGGCGGAGGCGGGATGTGGTTGATGATGGCGTCGTACAGGGGCTCCAGCGTCTTGCCGGGGACCTCCAGCTGCGTGGACGCCTGACCCTGGCGGGCGATGGTGTAGAGGACGGGCATCTCCAACTGCTGCTCGTCCGCGCCCAGGTCGATGTAGAGCGAGTACACCAGGTCCAGCACGTCCTTCGCGCGGGCGTCCTGGCGGTCGATCTTGTTGATGACCAGCACCGTCTTCAGGCCCATGGCCAGGGCCTTGCTGAGCACGAAGCGCGTCTGGGGCAGGGGGCCTTCGGCGGCGTCCACCAGCAGGATGACGCCCTCAACGAGGCGCAGACCACGCTCCACCTCACCACCAAAGTCGGCGTGACCCGGGGTGTCGATGATGTTGATCTGCATGCCCTTGTAATTGACCGCGGTGTTCTTCGCGAGAATGGTGATGCCCTTCTCGCGCTCGAGGTCGTTCGAGTCCATCACCCGTTCGGCGACGTGCTCGTTGCTACGGAAGGTGCCCGCCTGGCGAAGCAGGTGATCGACGAGCGTGGTCTTGCCATGGTCGACGTGAGCGACAATGGCGACGTTACGAATATTTTCGCGAGGAATCATACGAACCGAACTGTGATGGCTGGTGGGGAACGCCCGAGGAGGCCGGGGCTTCCGAACCCCACCGGAACCCGGGAGGTCGGCGCTTATATGCCGCGAGTGCGTCCCCTGCAATGCAGCCGGAAGCCCAGCGTCCGTGCGGGCGGGTTTTCACTCCTGTCACCCATGAACAACGCCAGGGGCCCGGCCTCTTCCGGAGGGCTCAGGGGCCAGCGGGAGGGCTCACCACCGGTGTAGGCGTGGGCGAGGGGGGGCCGGTACGCACGTTCAGTCGCTCCCGGAGGAAGCGCTCGACGCGGGCCTCCACCCGCCCGGGGGCTTCGAGTGGGGTGGTGTGGGTGCCGTCGGGGATGAGCTCCAACTCGGCGCCGGGGATCCGGTCGGCCATCTCCTCGGAGATCCAACCCGGCGTGAACTTGTCCTGGCCGCCCGCCACCACCAGGGTGGGGACGTCCACGTAGGGCAGGTGGTCCCACGCGTTGTGCTCCGCCATGGACTCCAGGGTGCGCACGAAGACGACGGGGTCCATCCGGGCCAGGTGGTCGAAGTAGGGCGCCAGGTCGTTGCGGGCGATGCGCTCCCGGTTCATCTCCAGGGTGATGGCCAACTGCACGGCCAGCTCCGTGCGCAGCACCGTGTGGATGATGCGGGCGGACTGCCCCGGGTAGCGCTCCACCACGCGGCGGATGAGCGGGAACGCCCGCTTGAGCACGGTGGAGTCGTGGAAGGTGTCCAGCGGGTTGCCGTAGCTGCCGCACACCAGGACGAGCCCGCACACGCGCTGGGCGTAGCGGCGCTGGAACTCCAGCGCCACCTGGACGCCCATGGAGTGGCCGAAGAGGACGACGCGCTCCATCCCCACGGCGTCGAGCATCCGCCGCAGGTCATCGCAGGTGTACAGCATGCCGATGCGAGAGCGGTCCTCGGGGACGGTGGAGCGGCCGTGGCCCCGGTAGTGCCAGCGCAGCACGCGGTGGTTCCGGACCAGGTAGGGCGCCAGGTACTTCCAGGCGAAGCCGTCACAGCCCAGGCCGTCACAGAAGACGATGCCCGGAAGGCCGTCTCCCTGGACCTGGTAGTACAGCTCCGCGCCGTCCGGGACGCGCAGGCGGTCCTGGTGGAAGTACCGCGCGCCGGGACTCATGCGTCGCCCATCTCCGCCTCGTCCTCGGGCAGGCCCTTGTCCAGGCCGTAGCGGGAGATCTTCAAGATGAGGTTGGAGCGGCTGATGCCCAACTCTCGCGCCAGCCGGCTCTTATTGTGGCGCGTGCGCATCAGTCCCTGCTGGATCATCTCCCGCTCCAATGCCTCCACGGCCTCGTGCAGCTTGCCGTGGGCGCGCGGAGAGATGAAGGGGCCTCCGCCGGGCAACACGGCGTCGCGGATGCGGCTGGAGATGAGCTCGGCGGGAATGGACTCCAGCTCGCCCCCCAGCACGAGCAGGCGTTCGATTTCGTTCTCCAACTCGCGGATGTTCCCCGGCCACGCGTAGGCGCCCAGGATGGCCAGTGCCTCCGCGTCCAGCCCTCGCGCGCGCTGGCCCTCGCGGTGGTGCTTGCGCAGGAAGTGGTCGATGAGGACGGGCATGTCGTCGCGCCGCTCCCGCAGGGGGGGCAGCTGCACGCGGATGACGTTGATGCGGTAGTAGAGGTCCTCGCGGAATTCGCCCCGCTTCACCAATTCGCCCAGGTCCTTGTGGGTGGCGGCGATGACGCGGACGTTGACCTCCTTGAGCTGCGTGCCGCCCACGGGCAGGAAGGTGCCCTCCTGGAGCACGCGCAGGAGCTTCACCTGCAGCGCGGCGGACATGTCGCCCACTTCATCCAGGAAGAAGGTGCCGCTGTCGGCGACCTCGAAGAGGCCCTTCTTGTCGCGCAGCGCGCCGGTGAAGGCGCCGCGGGTGTGGCCGAAGAGGGCGCTCTCCAGCAGGTTGTCGTTGAAGGCGGAGCAGTTCTGCACCACGAAGGGCTGCTGCGCGCGCGGGCCGCTGAGGTGGATGGCGCGGGCCACCAGCTCCTTGCCGGTGCCGGACTCGCCGTTGATGAGGACGGTGGAGTCGGAGTTGGCCACCTTCTCCATCAACCGGAACACCTCCATCATGGGCCCGGAGCGCCCGATGATCTTCTCGAAGCGGTAGCGGTCGCTCAGCTCGCGGGACAGCACGGGCGCGCCGTCCTCCTGCCGGGAGGCCTCCGCCGCTTCGTGGTTGGCGATTTCATTCGCCGCGCACTCGAGCAGGTCGGACAGCTTGCTCAGCTCGGCGCCGTCCAGGACGGGGACCTGCTCGCTCAACCCGTCCAGATCCACGTGCGACGGGGCGAACTGGCGCACCTTCGACTTGAGGACGTCCGCTTCGCGCGCGTCAAGAGGCTGACGGGCAAAGCCCTCGACGAAGAGGAAGCCCTCGTATTCGTTGGCGATGTAGAGGGGCGCGCCCACGATGCTGAAGTTGAGGTGGCAGTCGTGGATGAGCGAGCGGCGCACCTTCTTGTTGGCTTTGAACTTCTCGTTCAGTACACGGACGGACTGGCCGCAGCGCCGCAAGCCCTCCTTCGAGGTCAGGGCGGCACGGCAGAAGGCGTTCGGCGGCGGGCTGACGTCCCCGCGCTGCCACTCATGCACCACGCCGTGGCGGTCCGCGAACGCCAGCTCGACCTGCCACCACTTGCGGATGACATCCCTGAGCATGATGATGGTGTGCAGGTTCAGATGCTTCCCGTAGTCCATCCCCACCTCCGTCGCGTCTCCCCACGCTCCGGAGCAGGGGACGCCGGGCCTGGCGGCAGCCAGATTCCCGGCCTCTCATACCTCATGAACGGGCATTATCCGCACCCCCCTCTCCCGTGACTACTTCCCCTTACACCCGCGGTGAATCCGGGCATGGCCACGAGCATGACCACGGCGACGGCCATGGCCACCACCATCATCATGGCCATGGGCACGGCCATGGGCACGGTCCCCGGAAGGGCGGACTGGCGGAGGAGCGGAAGAAGGACAAGCGCCGGCTCATCTTCGCCCTGGTGCTGACGGCCACCATCGCGCTGGCGGAGGCGGTGGGCGGCTGGCTGACGAACTCGCTGGCCCTGATGTCCGACGCGGGCCACATGCTGACGGACGTGTCCGCGCTGGCGCTGAGCCTGGTGGCGCTGTGGTTCGCGGGCAAGCCGGCGGACGTGAAGAAGACGTACGGCTACTACCGGATGGAGATCCTCAGCGCGCTGCTCAACGGCGTGCTGCTGATGGGCATCACCGGCTTCATCCTCTATGAGGCATGGGAGCGGGTGCGAACGCCGGCGCCGGTGGACATCGGGCCCATGGCCATCGTGGCCTCGGTGGGCTTGTTGGCCAACCTGGGCGCGCTGGGGTTCCTGCACCGTTCCCACTCCATGAACGTGCGCGGGGCCTTCCTGCACGTGCTGGGAGACACGCTGTCATCGGTGGGCGTGCTCGTGGGCGCGGGCATCATGGCGTACACGGGCTGGTACGTCGTGGACCCCATCATCTCGGTGGTCATCTCCATCGTCATCGTCATCGGCGCGGTGCGGCTGGTGCGCGACGCGGTGGACGTGCTGATGGAGGCGGTGCCGGCGCACGTGGACCTGGCGCAAATCAAGGAGCTGATGCTCCGCGCGCAGGGCGTCACGGCGGTGCATGACCTGCACGTGTGGACCATCTCCAGCGGCGTGTATGCGCTGTCCGCGCACCTGGTGGTGCAGGACCCCATGGTCTGCAACAACGACGAGATTCTCTCCGCGGTGAAGCACGACCTGTACGACCGCTTCGGAATCGACCACACCACGATTCAAATCGAGAGCGAGACCTACGCCCACCTGGGCGAGGTCCACTGACGGCCCGCGGCCGGGGGGGCGTGCCCCAGCGGACGCTCCCAGCAGCTTCGCCTTGCCTCGGGCGGCGCGGGCGGATGATTCTCCTCGCTCCATGAACGTGTTGGACAAGGTGCTGACGTTACGGCCGGGGAACACGGTGGCGCGGGTGGGCGCGGGTTCGCGCGTTCCGCTGCTCAATCCCCGGGAGCTGCTGCGTGCCCTGGCGGAGGCGCCGGTGGCGCTGCCGTGTCTGCCGGTACAAGCGAAGGGCGCCTTGCCGGGCCTGCTGCGCGCGGCCCGGTCGGAGGACGCCCTGCTGGGGCTGGCCTGCCCACACCCTTTGTCGGACCGGGGGGCGCCCGAGCGCTTCGTCGTGGCCGCGCACCAGGCGGCCGCCGAGGCCGAACACGCGCGGCCCCTGTTCCTCCAGGCTGGGCCCATTCGGGTGGCCCGGGCGGACGCGGACACGCTGGACGCCTTGAAGGACGGCATCTACCGCGTGGTGGACGCCGGCTTCTCGCTGGTGTCGCTGGACCTGTCCCGGCTGGACTCCTACGAGGCCGTGGAGGCCGTGAATGCCCTGGTGGCGCCGGTGACCGAGCGCGAGCTGGCGCTGGAGCTGACGGGGCCGGCCGCTTCTGGCGGGTTCGTGGACGCGTACCGGACGCTGCTGGAGGGCCTCAGGCAGTGGAAGGTGCCGGTGGACTTCGTCCGCGTGCCGGAGTCCGCGCTGGGCGAGGGAGAGCCGGATGTGCGGCTGCTGCGGAGCCTGGTGGAGCTGGCCGCGGAGTACGACGCCGTGCTGTCGGTGGGCGAGGCGGGCGCGACGCTGGCCGGCGGACTGCCCACGTATGTGGCGGCGGGCGTGCGTAAGGTGGACTGCGTGGGCGGCTTCGAGCGGCTCTCGCTGGGGGCGTGGCCCCTGGATGTCCGCGCCAGCGTGGAGGAGAAGGCCGCGGCCGCCGGCCTGCCCGCAGGACAGCTGCTCAGCGTGCTGGAGGAGCAGCTGCCACCGCTGGACGACGCCGCGCGGGAGAAGCTGGAGGCCCTGTCCTTCATGGAGGCCACCGAAGTCCTGTCCGCGCTGGGCGCCACGCGCACGGGTCAGGCGTCGCTGCGCTTCCTGGCGGAGAAGCGGGGCGACTGAGCCCGGAGCGGTGTAGAAGGGGCCCATGCGAATCGTCGCAGGCACCGCCAAGGGCCGCGCCCTGGCCGGCCCCAAGTCCTCGTCCCTTCACATCCGTCCCACGGCCGACCGCGTCCGGGAGACGCTCTTCAACGTGCTGGGCCAGTTCCTGGACGGCCAGCGGGTGCTGGACCTCTACGCCGGCACCGGCGCGCTGGGCCTGGAGGCCGTGTCTCGCGGCGCGGGGCAGGCGGTGCTGGTGGACCAGGACCGCGAGGCGCTCACCCTCTGCCGTGAGAATGCGCGGGCCGTGGGGCTCGCCGGGCAGGTGGAGGTGCTGTCCGCGCCGGTGGTCCGGGCGCTGGAGACGCTGAAACGGCGGGGCGACCGCTTCGAGCTCATCTTCGCGGACCCGCCATACGCCGCGCGCGTGGTGGAGACGGTGCTGGACGGCATCGTGGCCGCCGGGCTGCTGACGCCCTCCGGCATGGTGGTGGTGGAGCACGACAAGCGCGAGGCGGCGCCGGACACACATGCCGGGCTTGACCGGGAAGACCAGCGCCGCTTCGGGGACACGTTGGTGAGCTTCTATCGGGCGCCGTGAGCAGTCCTTGACCGGCTCCCGGGGGGCATCCGAGACTTCCAGGCACATGCTGGTCGCCATCTATCCTGGTTCTTTTGATCCGCTCACCAACGGGCACCTGAGCCTCATTCAGCGCAGCCTGAAGATGTTCGATCGTCTCATCGTGGCCATCGCGGTGAACCCGAAGAAGACACCGCTCTTCTCCGAGGACGAGCGGCGCACGTTGATTCGCGAGGCCATCCAGGACGACCGGGTGGAGGTCGACGCCTTCCACGGCCTGCTGGTGGACTACGTGCGGCGCCGCAACGCGGGCGTCATCGTCCGCGGGCTGCGGGCGGTGTCGGACTTCGAGTACGAGTTCCAGCTCGCGAACATGAACCGCAAGCTGGCGCCCGACGTGGAGACCGTCTTCATGATGACGGGGGAGGACTACTTCTACATCTCCTCCAACCTCGTCCGGGAGGTGGCCTCTTTCGGTGGGGACGTCACCGGGCTGGTGCCGCCCAACGTGCACGAAGGTTTGAAGGCGAAGTTCGCTGGAAGGAAGTAACAGGAAGGCCCCTTGTCCCGCGTGGTCCTCCGCGTTAGGCAGGGGACATGAAACTCGCTCGCCGGCTCCAGGCCATCAAGCCGTCTCCGACGCTCGCTCTCAACTCGCGCGCCAAGGCGCTCGCCGCCAAGGGTGTGGATGTGGTGGTCCTGGCCGCGGGAGAGCCGGACTTCGACACACCGGACTACGTGAAGCAGGCCGCGGTGGACGCGCTGCGAGCGGGCTTCACCAAGTACACCGCCACCAACGGCATCCCGGAGCTGCGCGAGGCCATCTGCGCCAAGCTCGAGCGGGACAACGGGCTGCGCTACATGCCGGACCAGGTGCTCGTCACCTCCGGTGGCAAGCAGGCCCTCTACAACTTCTGCCAGGCGGCGCTGGAGGAGGGTGACGAGGTCATCATCTTCGCGCCCTTCTGGGTCAGCTACCCGGACATGGTGCGGCTGGCGGGCGCAACGCCCGTCATCGTCCCCACGCGTGAGGAGGACGGCTTCGCGCCGGACCCTGACGCCATCCGCCGCGCGCTCACGCCGCGCACGCGCGCCGTCATCATCAACAGCCCGGGCAATCCCACCGGCGCCGTCTATTCGCGCGCGGCGCTGGAGCGCATCGCGGAGGTGCTGCGGCCCCACGACTGCCTCATCGTCACGGATGACATCTACGAGAAGCTGCTCTACACCGATGAACGCCTGGGCATCAGCGACGTGGCGCCGGACCTGGTGCCGCGGCTGGTGGTCGTGAACGGCATGAGCAAGGCGTACTCCATGACGGGCTGGCGCCTGGGCTACATCGCCGGGCCCAAGCCGCTGGTGGCCGCCATGCAGATGGTGCAGGACCAGTCCACCTCCAACGCCTCGTCCATTGGCCAGAAGGCGGCGTTGGCGGCGTTGCAGGGACCGCCGGACACCATCACCAACATGGTGAAGGAGTACCGCGAGCGCCGTGACTTCTTCGTCGCGGGACTGAACGCGCTGGACGGCGTGCGCTGCCGGATGCCCGAGGGCGCCTTCTACGCCTTCGCGGACGTGCGGGGCCTGCTGGGCCGGTCGTACAAGGGCAAGCCGGTGACGTCCGCGATGCAGCTGTCGGAAATCCTCCTCGACGACTTCCGCGTCGCCGCCGTGCCCGGTGAGCCGTTCGGCGCGGACGGCTACGTGCGCATGAGCTTCGTCACCTCGCGTGAGGTGCTGCAGAAGGGCCTTGCCCGGCTGGGTGAGCTGGTCAAGGCCCTGAGCTGACCGCTCAGTCCGTGTAGGCGAAGGCGCGGAACTCGTCGCGGTACTGGCGGTAGACGAGGACGGCGGGGCGGCCGGAGAGGTTGCCCACGGCCGTCCACACGTCCTTGGGGTTGCGCAGGTCCAACCCCAGCCGCGCCGGCGCCTTGCCGTACTTCTTCTCCATGGCCTCCAGCGGCATCACCTCCACGTCATAGAGGGTGATGAGGTCCGTGCGCTTCAGCCGCAGCTGCTTCACCCATGCCGAAACCAGCTCCTCCGGCGTGGCGTAGCGCTCCGCCTCCAGGCTGAACGGGTAGAGCAGCTCGTTCGAGGCGGTGCGTACGTCCCCCGTCAGCAGGGACTGGAAGAGGAAGCGAGCGTCCGCTTGGATGTCCCTGCGGATCTGCTCCTCGGGCGACAGCGGCGGCGCGTCCGGGATGGGGTCGCGCTTGAAGTCGGCAAGTCCGGGAGGCAGGTCGACCGGCGGTGCGTCCGCAGGGGGCGGTGTGGGCGCCGCGCGGGTCGGCTGGGCGGCGGCTGCCGACTTCTTGGCGGCGGTGCTTGCCTTCTTGGCGGGTGCCTCAGAGGGAGCCGGCACAGCGGGCGCTTCTGCGGCCGGAGGCGTCGCGGGGGCCTCGGTCTTCTTGGGCTCCACCTCGGGCGTGGGCTCCGCGGGTGTGGGGGCCTTCACCTCGGGTGGTGGGGGCTGGGCGCTTTCGGGCGCGGGGGCGGCGGCATCCTGGGCGAGGGCGGGTGACGCGAGCGAAACGAGCAGTGCCAGGGACCAGTGGCGCATGGAACCTCCGTGGGCCGCCGAGCCTAGCAGAGGACAGCGGGTGGGGCCCGGCGTCCGTGCGAGCGGGCGGCTTCAACACAGTCCTCGCATGTGGGGGCGGAGGTTGGTATGGGGGCGCCCCGATGCCCAAGCGTACCGATATCCGCAAGGTTCTGGTGATTGGCTCGGGTCCGATTGTCATCGGGCAAGCCGTCGAGTTCGACTACTCCGGTACACAAGCCATCAAGGCGCTCCGGGATGAAGGCGTGGAGGTGGTGCTGCTCAACAGCAACCCCGCCACCGTGATGACGGACCCTGAGTTCGCGCATCGCACCTACATCGAACCGATTACGGTGGAGGCGGCGGAGCGCATCCTCGCCTTGGAGCGGCCGGACTCACTCCTTCCCACCATGGGTGGCCAGACGGCGCTCAACCTCGCCAAGGCCCTGGCGGAGCAGGGCATCCTGGAGAAGTACGGCGTGCGCCTCATCGGCGCGTCCCTGGACGCCATCAACAAGGCCGAGGACCGCCAGCTCTTCAAGGCGGCCATGCAGAAGATTGGCGTGGCCCTGCCCAAGAGCGGCTACGCGACGACGCTGGACCAGGCGATGAATCTGGTGGAGGACATCGGCTTCCCGGCCATCATCCGCCCGTCCTTCACGCTGGGTGGCACCGGCGGTGGCATCGCGTACAACCGCGAGGAGTTCGAGACCATCTGCCGCTCGGGCCTGAAGGCCAGCCCCACCACCACCATCCTGGTGGAGGAGAGCGTGCTGGGCTGGAAGGAGTACGAGCTCGAGGTGGTCCGCGACACGGCGGACAACGTCATCATCGTCTGCTCCATTGAAAACCTGGACCCCATGGGCGTGCACACCGGTGACTCCATCACCGTGGCGCCCGCGCAGACGCTGACGGACCGCGAGTACCAGCGGATGCGGCAGGCGTCGCTGGCCATCATCCGGGAGATTGGCGTCGATACGGGTGGCTCCAACATCCAGTTCGGCATCCACCCGAAGGACGGCCGCATGGTCGTCATCGAGATGAACCCGCGCGTGTCGCGCTCCAGCGCGCTGGCGTCGAAGGCGACGGGCTACCCCATCGCGAAGATCGCCGCGAAGCTGGCGCTGGGCTACACGCTGGATGAGCTGCGCAACGACATCACCCGCGACACGCCGGCCTCCTTCGAGCCGACGCTGGACTACGTGGTGGTGAAGGTGCCGCGCTTCAACTTCGAGAAGTTCCCGCACGCGGACCGGACGCTGACCACGAGCATGCGCTCGGTGGGCGAGGTGATGGCCATTGGCCGCACCTTCCCGGAGGCGTACATGAAGGCGCTGCGCTCCATGGAGCTGGGCCGCGTGGGCCTGGAGTCCCCGGAGCTACCGGCGGAGAAGGAGGAGCGGGAGAAGGTGCTGCGCGAGGCGCTGCGCATCCCTCGCCCGGAGCGTCCCTGGTTCGTGGCCCAGGCCTTCCGCGAGGGCCTGACGGTGGAGGACGTGCACGCGCTGTCCGCCATCGACCCGTGGTTCCTGCGCTACATCCAGATGCTGGTGAACGAGGCGCAGTCGCTGCAGGAGTACGGCCGCCTGGACCAGCTCCCGGACGAGGTGCTCCGGCAGGCCAAGGCGCACGGCTTCTCCGACAAGTACCTGGGCAAGCTGCTGGGCTACCCGGAGGAAGAGGTGCGGGCGCACCGGCACGCGCGCAGCATCCGGCCCGTCTTCAAGCGGGTGGACACCTGCGCCGCGGAGTTCGAGGCGTACACGCCCTACCTGTACTCCACCTATGAGGAGGAGGACGAGGCGCCCCCCACGGACCGTCAGAAGGTCCTCATCCTGGGCAGCGGCCCCATCCGCATCGGCCAGGGCATCGAGTTCGACTACGCCTGCGTCCACGCGGCCTTCGCCCTGCGCGAGGCTGGCTACGAGACGGTGATGGTCAACTGCAACCCGGAGACGGTGTCCACCGACTACGACACGTCGGACCGCCTCTACTTCGAGCCGCTGACCATCGAGGACGTGCTCGAGGTGTCCCAGCGCGAGAAGCCGGTGGGCGCCATCGTCCAGTTCGGCGGCCAGACGCCGCTGCGCATCTCCGTGCCGCTGGAGAAGGCGGGCCTGCCCATTCTGGGTACGCCGCCGGACGCCATCGACCGCGCGGAGGACCGTGAGCGCTTCTCCAAGCTCATCGAGAAGCTGGGCCTGAAGCAGCCGGAGAACGGCGTCGCGCGCAGCCACGCGGAGGCCTTCAAGGTGGCCGAGCGCATCGGTTACCCCGTCATGGTGCGGCCCTCCTACGTGCTGGGCGGCCGGGCCATGGAGACCGTCTACGACGTGTCCAGCCTGGAGCGGTACATGCGCGAGGCGGTGAGCGCTTCGCCCGAGCACCCGGTGCTCATCGACCGCTTCCTGAAGGAAGCCATCGAGGTGGACCTGGACCTGGTGGCGGACCGCACCGGCGCGGTGATGATTGGCGGCGTGCTGGAGCACATCCAGGAGGCGGGCGTGCACTCCGGTGACGCCGCGGCCACGCTGCCGCCGCACTCGCTGTCGCCGGACCTGGTGGAGCGGATGAAGGACCAGGCCATCGCCCTGGCGCGCGAGCTGGGCGTGGTGGGCCTGATGAACGTGCAGTTCGCCATCCAGGGGAAGACCATCTACATCCTGGAAGTGAATCCGCGCGCGAGCCGCACGGTGCCCTTCATCTCCAAGGCCACCGGCGTGGCGATGGCGAAGATCGCCGCGCTCTGCATGGTGGGCAAGACGCTCAAGGAGCTGGGCGCCACGCATGAGCCGGAGTTCAAGCACGTGGCGGTGAAGGAGAGCGTGTTCCCCTTCGCGCGCTTCGCGGGCGTGGACGTCATCCTCGGGCCGGAGATGAAGTCCACCGGCGAGGTGATGGGCCTGGCGAACGACTACGCGTCCGCCTTCGCCAAGAGCCAGCTCGCCGCGGGCGTGAAGCTGCCCAAGAGCGGCAAGGTGTTCATCTCCGTCAAGGATGACGACAAGCCGGCGGTGGTGGACCTGGCGCGGCGCCTGCGGAGCATGGGCTTCTCGCTCATCGTCACCTCCGGTACGCACACCTACCTGGCGACGAAGGGCATCGAGGCGCAGGTGGTGCAGAAGGTGAAGGAGGGCCGCCCGAACATCGTCGACAAGATTGTCGACGGCGAAATCGTGCTGGTCATCAACACCACCTTCGGCAAGCAGGAGATCGCCGACAGCTTCTCCATCCGCCGCGAGTCGCTGATGCACTCGGTGCCGTACTACACGACGGTGCAGGCGGCGCGGATGGCGGTGGGCGCGCTGGAGTCGCTCAAGCGCACGGAGCTGGAAGTGAAGCCGCTCCAGGAGTACCTGGGCATCACCGCGGCGCCCCCGGGCACCCGGCGCTGAACCGCAGCGCTCATTTGACGTGAGTCATGCGGCCCCGCTCCTCCTGGGAGTGGGGCCGTCTGCGTTTCGGGGCCGCCTCAGGCCGGTTGGTCCGTCACGAAGCCGCGCCAGTTGCGCATGTAGTTCACGAAGACGTCGGACAGTCCCTCGGCGTTGAGCGCGGTAGGGGACAGCGGCGGCACCTGGAGCGCGTCGCCTCGCTGCACGCGGCGCGGCCAGTCATGATTCGCGATGGCCGCTCGGCCCACGGCCACGGCATCCGCGCCGCGCGCGAGCTGGGCCTCTGCCTCCTCGCGCGTGCGCACCTCGCCCGCGACCACGATGCGAACTCCGGCGCCCACGGCCTGCCGGAAGAGCGGCGTCGCGTGCTGGTCCGGCCGCTTCTGGGTGTTGAGGGCCGCCTTCCACAGGGACAGGTGGAGGATGTCCACGCCCTCGCGCGTGAGCATGCGCGCGACCTCCAGCGACTCGTCCAGGTCCAGGCCCTTGGCCTGCCCCGCGTCCTCCGGTGACAGGCGCACGGAGAGGACCAGGGAGGGCGCCGCGCGCCGCACCGCGCGGACTGTCTCCTGAAGCAGACGCCAGCGGTTCTCCAGCGAGCCGCCCCATCGGTCCTTCCGGCGGTTGAAGACGGTGCTCAGGAACTGCGAGAACAGGTAGCCGTGCGCCCCGTGGAGTTCCACGGCGTCGAACCCCGCCTCCGCGCAGCGGCGAGCCGCGTTCGCGAAGGCCGCGATGACGCCCTCGATGTCGGCCTCGGTGGCTTCGCGGCAGCGGAGGCCGTCCGCGTCATACGCGCTGGCGCTCCACACCTCTCGCTGGCTGACCTCGGCGTTGGCGCGAAGTCCTCCGTGGAAGAGCTGCGCGGAGAGCAGGGCGCCCCCTTCATGGATGCGCGCGGCCATGCGCTTCAGTCCGGGCAGCATCGCGTCGTCGTGAACTCCCAACTCGCCTGGCCACGTCTTGCCGTCCTGCGAGACGTAGGCGGCGCACGTCTCCACCATGCCGAACCCGCCGTCGGCGCGCATCGCGAGGAAGCGGAGCTCCGCATCGGAGAGCGTGCCATCGGGATGGCTCTGGGTATTCGTCAGCGGCGCCAGCCAGATGCGGTTGGGCGCGATGACACTCTTTCGGAGCTCGAGGGGAGCGAACAGGTCCGTCATGTCGGCATCTCGCTTTCGAAGTGGGTGCGTCCGTCACGGCGGCCTGCTTCCTCTTGACGTCGGAGCCACCCCGTGGGCCGGAATCAGGACGCGGGGTATAACCTGTGCCTCGTGCCTCCGCATGGCCTCGTTCGAAAGCAGGGGCCGAGGGAAAAGCGTGGCTGGACGCCCGCGGACCCTGGCGGCTACCGTTCGCGCCGAGCCGTTGCCCCCCCTTTCCCCCGCGCCACCACCGTGACCGAGGAGAGCCCTTGATGCCGTCCCAGGCCGCCCCCGACTTCGACATTTCTTCCGTGGACGTGGAGGGGTTTCACCGTGAGTTGAAGGCGTTGCGTGAGCAACTGGACGCATCGCTCGGCGAGGCGGATGCGGCGCACCTCCGGAAGATTGAGCGTTGGGGCAGGGCGGCGACCGCGCTGGGCGCGGCGACCTGTTGGCTGGCGCCGAACCCGCTCAGCGCGGCGGCGCTCAGTGTGGGGCGTTCCACGCGCTGGCTGCTGATGCACCACGTAGGGCACCGGGGCTACGACCGGGTGCCGGGGCTTCCGGCGTCTCGCACGGGTAAGGGCTTCGCGAAGGGGAGCCGCCGCTATCTGGACTGGCTCGACTGGATGCTTCCGGAGGCCTGGGTGTACGAGCACAACGTGCTCCACCACTCGCACACTGGAGAGGATGCGGACCCCGACCTCCTGGAGCGCAACGCGGAGGGGACGCTGCGCAACCCGGAGCGCTCGCTGGCGCTGCGGTACGTGCAGCTCGCGCTGCTCGCGCTGACGTGGCGGGCCAGCTACTACGCGCCGGAGACGCTCAGCTCGCTGCGCCGGAAGGGCCGGCGCAAGGGTGGGGAGCTGACGCGCGAGGAGCTGAAGGAGCTGCTGCTGAGCTGCTATCTGCCGTATTCGGCCGTGCAGTTCGGGCTCTTCCCGGCGCTCTACCTGGTGTTGGGGCCGTGGGCGTCGTTCAGCGCGTTCTGCAACTCCGTGATGGCGGACATCCTCACCAGCCTGCACACGTTCCTGGTGGTGGGGCCGAACCACACGGGCGAGGACCTGTACCGGTTCGACTCGAAGCCGGAGAGCCGTGGCGAGCGCTACGTGCAGCAGGTGATTGGCAGCGCGAACTACCGCACGGGCGGGGACCTGAACGACTTCGCCCACCTGTGGCTGAACTACCAGATTGAGCACCACATCTGGCCGGACCTGCCGATGCTGAAGTACCGCGAGGTGCAGCCGCAGGTGAAGGCGCTTTGCGAGAAGTACGGCATCCCCTACGTGCAGGAGAGCGTCTGGACCCGCGCGAAGAAGATGGTGGACGTCGTGGTGGGCAAGACGTCCATGCGGAAGCTCGCGCCGAAGCGCCAGGCCAGTGATGCCGGAGTGGCCGCAGCGCCTGCTCCCGCGGCGTGAGGCAGTGACGTTCGGCTACTCGGTGTAGGCCGCGAGGTTCGCCAGGGTCGAGGTCAGTCCCTCGATGTGGTCTTCCTGGCGAATGCCTTCGGGCACGTCTACACAGATGATGGTGACACGCGTGCCCCCGGCGACGGGCGTCAGCGTCCAGGTCATGGTCATCGTGCCCGCGTAGGCGGGGTCGTCCGATTCGAACTCGAATCGCTGCACGACGCGTTCGTTGGGGACGAGCTCCACGAAGAGGCCCTCGACGACGTCCTCGTGCGCGGAGGTCTTCCCGGGCGCGGTGTGGTCCGCGTTGTCGTAGGAGAGTGTCATCCGGTACGTCCCGCCCGCGCGTGGCTCGAACGCGTGGATGTGGCCTTTCATGCCTTCTGGTGGGAGCCAGGTCGCCACGGCCGCGGGCTCGACGAAGGCCCGGTAGAGGGCTCCTGGCGAGGCCGCGATGACTCGCGAAGCCGTGTCGGTTCTCTTCCCGGGGCCTGTCGTGTTCGTCACGGGGGCATCCTGTTCGTGAGCGGTGCGGCTTACGCGCGCCGCGTGGTGCGTGTCAGCGTCTTCCGCGGCGGCGCTTCGGCGGCGTCGTGCCGGACGGCCTCGACATCCACCACGCGCGAGCCATCTGGCGGAACCGGTGGGCCCAGCGTCACCACGAGCACGCGGTAGGACTCCTCCAGCCGCTTGTGCAGCTTGGAGAAGATCACCTGGGCGGTGCCGGGCATGTCCTCGGTGTACGTGAAGTACCAGCGCAGTTCGTCCAGGCGGCCGTAGAAGTGGTCCACGACGGCTTGTTCCTGTTCGGGCAGGTGGATGAGCTGGTCGAACGCGCCGTCGGCGTACCGTGACGCGATGGTGCCCAGGAGCGGTTCGCGGCTGCGCAGGCGGGAGAAGAGGGCGAACATCTCATCCCGGCGGGCATCGAGCCTGCGCATGATGCCCGCGGCGTCCATCGCGAGCAGGTTTCGGACGCGGGAGGCCATTTCATCGGCCTTCTTGCGACGAGCCATGGCGCGTCAGCCTAGCATCAGTAGACGCGCAACAAGTGGGACCGGCACACGAACCGCGGGTTGCGGAAGTCGATGACCTCGACCTCGCCCGTCGTCTCCTCGAAGCGTCCGGCCAGGATGCCAGCAGCGCTCGTCGCGGCGATGTACCAGGCGTCCTGTCCCTTCAGTTCCTTGAGCTTGCGCAGGTACACGACGCGGCCTTCCACGGCCCACAAGGTATGGATGCCGTCGGCTCGGACACCGCGCGCGCCAGCGGGTGGCCCAGCGAGCTTCGCCAGTGACGCCGGGATGGCGTTCAGGACGTAGGCGTCGTAGGCCGGGTTGCCACTCAGCGAGATGAGCTTCGCATCGCGCAGGGTGCCATCCACTTCCTGCGTCAGCTCCAGCGTCACGACGAGCTTCGAGCCGCCACCCGTGGCCAGATGTTGGAGCTCCTGACCCGCCTGGGCGAAGAGGCGCGGCCGCTCCATGGATTCGTCTCCGGCGCGCTGCTGAATGTCATAGAGACGTTCGGTCGTGGTGGGCGCCTTCGGCGGTGGGCCGGCTCCTGGATTTCCAGTCGCTCCGAAGCTGCTGGCTCGGGAAGCCCAGGCGGTCCCTGCCTGATTCACCAGGCTGGTGCCTGGGAATACCGGCGCATCTTCGAGGCCCTTCTCAAGCGCTTCTCGAAGGCGGCTGAAATACGGGTCGATGAGACCGTTGGCGACGCGAAGCTGGGCCTGATCGTCGACGATGAATTCCTCCACACGCCCCGCGACGGTGGCCTCCTCCTGCGCGGCGAGCTGCTCTCGGGAAGGTGCCGGGTCGCCAGGACGCAACGTGCGTCCACTCGGTGTCTTCGGACCGGCGAGCGGCGCTCCTCCTGGCACCAGGAACGAGGGCAGGGAATCGGCGCCAGCCTGGAGTTGTTGCGGCCTGCGCGGGGCGTCCGGCGGCGATGCGGTGGTCTCCGGCGCAGCAGCAGTGTCGGGTGCGTCGGGAGGGGCAGGGGATGGCGCTGCGGCGAGGCCATCCCCGGCCGGTGTCTTTCTCACCTGCTTTCCCTTGGGACGAGGCGTGGACGCCGAAGGTGCAGGCTGCCCCACGAGCGGTGGAGAAGTCAGGACAGGCGGTGTGGTGACGATGTCCACCGAGAGCGGCTTCGACGTGACGGCCTGGCGAGGCGCACGCTCCGGCGGGTCGACAGACCCAAGCAGCATGAGCAGCCCTACGTGGATGACGAGCGATGCCAGCGCGGCCCCGCCGAGTCGTCGCATTCGCCGCATCTCGACTCCCACGCTCCCCGGGACGGGGCCTCCACGTCCCGCCAGCATAACCGGCACGGACCTTGGCTTGGACACGTCTACGTCCCGCCGTGCGCGACATTGCGTACAGTCCCCATCAGGGCATGGGCTGCGACCGTGGGGTGCCCAACGCGATGACTCACTGCGACAAGTGATTCCTTTCGCGCGGTCTGTCTCGCGCGTCGGTTACGCTCAGTGCTTCGAGGCCACCATGAACAACGCTCCTGATGATGGCTGTCCGGCCGACCAGCGCTTGCTCCGGAGACCGGGGGAGAACGATGCCAGACGCGCTCCGGCAGTTCATCGCGGAGACCTGGGTCTTCCGCAGGCAGGAGGAACTGGCCGCGGGGCTGCGTTTCGCCCGGCTGGCAGGAGCGCTCGAGCAGTTGGCCACGCCCGAAACGCTGGTGGAACTCGCGCGCCGCGCGTCGGAGGACGAACGGCGCCACGCGGGCATGTGCGAGCTGATGGCGCGCACCTACGGGCAAGAGGTGATGCCGCCGGTGCCCCTGGAGGCGCGGGAGACCGCTCCGCAAGACCTCAGCTTCCGCGAGCGCGTGCTCTACGAAGTCGTCGCCGCCTGCTGCATCTCGGAGACGGAGAGCACGGCCGGGTTGACCTCGGTGTTGGCCGTGGACGGACCACCCCGGGTGCGCGCGGTGCTTCGAGACATCCTTCGGGACGAGGTCGCGCACAGCCGTCTGGGGTGGGCCTACCTCGCGCATGCCGCCGAATCGGGCTCCGTGGCATTCCTGTCGCCGTACCTGCCTGAGATGCTGGAGGACAGCGTGTCGCCCAGGCTCTTCGCGAAGGGCCTGTCCGATGCGGAGGGTTCCATGCTCCTGGCGCACGGCGTGTTGCCGCATGCGCGCAAGAGCGAGGTGTTCATCCAGGCCCTGCACGACGTCGTCTTTCCCGGGCTGGAACGATGCGGAGTGGACACCACTCCCGGACGGCAGTGGGTGGAGCGTCGTCGTCAGTCCGGAGCGTAGCGGGCCCTGCTACGCTGGCGGCATGGTGCTCAAGATTGTCCAGGCAGGGGACCCGGTGCTGCGTCGGAAGGCGCGCGATTTGACGCCGGAGGAGCTTGCCAGCCCGGAGACGGCACGGCTCATCGAGCAGATGCGCGACACGATGCGGGACGCGCCCGGTGTCGGGCTGGCGGCGCCCCAGGTGGGCGTGGGCCTGCGAGTCATCGTCATCGAGGACCGGGCCGAGTATCAGGCGGGCCTCTCGGAGAGAGAGCTGGCAGCGCGAGGACGGAAGCCCGTGCCCTTCCACGTGCTCATCAATCCCAGGCTGGTCGTGGAGGACGCGGCACCCGCGGAGTTCCACGAAGGGTGCCTGAGCGTGTCGGGTTTCGCGGCCCTGGTGCCCCGCGCCAATGCCGTGCGCGTGGATGCACTCGATGAACACGGCCAGCCCGTGACGGTCCAGGCCCGGGGCTGGTACGCGCGCATTCTCCAACACGAGCTGGACCACCTGGACGGCACGCTCTACGTGGACCGGATGGAGACACGGAGCTTCTCCACCGCGGAGAACCATCGCCGGTACCAGGCGGGGCGCAGCACCGCGGAGCTGCGCGCCGAACTGGGGCTGCCAGTGCCCGACAGGGGGTAGGGCACGACGTCTTTCGCGTCAGCCTTCGCGGCCGTGCGCCGCGGCCTTCAACTGGGCCGTGTCGACGCGGACGAAGATGGAATCACCCACCGCGGTCAGCGTCTCGCCCGCGAAGACTTCACAGAGGACTCGGCTCTTGCGTCCGACTTCGCCCTCGACGCGTGCACGGAGGGTGAGCGGGACGCCCATGGGCGTGGGTTTGATGAACTTCACGCCCAGGCTCCCGGTGACGCATTCAATGGCAGGCGAGCTGCCAGGAGAGCGGCCTTCGGCGCGGTAGTGGTACGCCATGGCCGTCCAGTTCGAGTGACAGTCGACCAGCATGGCAATCAGGCCGCCGTAGACGAGTTCCGGCCAGCCGCTGTACCGGGCATCGGGCGTGTGACGTGCCACCACGTGGATGCCGTCCTCATCCCAGTAGCTCTGGATGTGCAGGCCGTGAGGGTTCTTGCTGCCGCAGCCGTAGCAGATGCCTTCCGGCGCGACGACTTCCTGGAGAGATGAGGTTTCCATGTGGGGCCCTGACTGGAGGGGAGGTGCAACGATGCGCACATCCTGGCCCAGCAGGCGCCTTTCGTCGCGTGTCTCGACCAGGGCCCGGGATAGTGTCCATGTCGATGCTCACTGAAGTCCAGGCAGGTCCCTACACAGTCCGAGGCGTGTCCGTGGGTGGCGTGTACACGTCGCTCCAGGTGCCCGAGCTGGACGTGGTGCTCGACGTGGGGCTGCCCATTCGTTCCTTCTGTGGCTCGGACCGCATCTTCTTGAGCCACGCGCACCCGGACCATGCCAGCGGGCTGGGCTCTCTGCTCGGCATCCGTCGGCTCATCGGCAAGGGTGCACCCCAGGTCTTCCTGCCCGCGGAGATCGAGGAGAACGTCCAGGCGTCGCTCGCCGTGATGTCGCGGCTGCATCACACCTCCATGGAGGTGCACACGGTGCCGATGCTGCCTGGGGACGTGCGGCCCCTGGGGCAAGGTCTGTTCGTCCGCGCGTTCCGAACGCATCACCCGGTGCCGTCGCTCGGGTATCAGTTCTTCCGCCGTGTCGCGAAGCTCCGTCCCGAGCACCAGTCTCTGCCGCCCCAGGAGATCGCCAGGCGGAGGCAAGCGGGCGAGGCGCTCTTCGACGAAGTCGAGCGGCTGGAGCTGGCCTATGCCACCGACACCGTGTCCCGCGTCCTGGACACGGAGCCGAGTTTGTTCGACTCGCGAGTGCTCATCCTCGAGTGCACCTTCGTCGACGCGCGCCACTCCGTGCAGGACGCTCAGGCGAAGGCGCATCTCCACCTGGACGAACTCCTCGCGCGCGCGGACCAGTTTCGCAACGAGGCCCTGGTCCTCATGCACTTCAGCCAGGCGCTTCCTCCTGAATCCGTCCACGCCACGTTGCGCGCGCGACTGCCGCCGTCGCTGGCCGAACGCGTCCGCGTCTTCGCTCCCGAAGCGGGCCGTTGGTTCGGGTGAGCCGCGCCCGTGAAGTACGTGTCGGAGATCCAGACCCGGGACGGCAACGACGTGGCGGTGGTTCAGCACTGACCTCCCGTCACTGCGTTGCACATGAATCGCGACTCGCCGCGGCATACCTGTTAAATCGCGGCGCATGAGCACGTCATCGCCCAGGCATGTTCTCGTGGCTGGGGCTGGAATTGGTGGACTCACGCTGGCCTGCGCGCTTCGGCGCGCGGGCCTCTCCGTCACCGTCTTCGAGCGCTCCGATGCCCTGAAGTGGGTGGGCGCGGGCCTCACGGTGCAGATGAACGCCACGGCGGCCCTGCGCCGCATCGGTCTGTGTGACGAGGTGGTCCATGCCGGTGCGTGTCCCACGGACAGCGCGATTCTGAAGCCGTCGGGTTCGGCGCTCACGCGGCTTCCGGTGACTCGGATTCAGGAGGAACTGGGGCTGCCCCTGGTGTGCATCCACCGGGCGCGGCTCCAGTCCGTGCTGCTGGCCCATGCCGGGGAGGAGAACGTCCGGCTGGGGCTCACCGTGACGGCGTTTCACGACGACGGCCAGACAGTGACGGTGCGGTTGTCGGACGGCAGCTCGGTGACGGGCGATGCGCTGGTGGGCGCGGACGGGCTGCGCTCGGTGGTGCGTGGGGCGCTGCTGGGCGACGCGCCGCTGCGCTATTCGGGTTACACGAGCTGGCGGGGCGTGTGCTCAGACGTCCCGAGCGCGACGCCGGGACTTGTTTCAGAGACGTGGGGCCCGGGGGCGCGCTTCGGTGTGGTGCCCATTGGCTTCGGACAAACGTATTGGTTCGCCACGCAGAATGCGCCGGCCGGAGGGCAGGATGCTCCCGGGGAGACACGGGCCCGGCTGCAGTCCATCTTCGGCGGGTGGCACGCGCCCGTCGCGGACCTGATTGCCGCGACGGATGAAGCGAACATCATCCGCACGGACATCCACGACCGGCCGCCTGTCAGCCGCTGGAGCCGGGGCCGGGTGACTTTGCTGGGAGACGCCGCGCACCCGATGACGCCCAACATGGGGCAGGGCGGGTGTCAGGCCATCGAGGATGCCGTGGTGCTGGCGGAGTTGCTGGCCGGGGAGGGCCCCGTGGACGCGGCGCTGGCGGCCTACGAGCAACGCCGGCTCGCGCGTGCCAACAGCTTCGTGACGCGTTCCTGGAGCCTGGGGCGCGTGGCCCAGTGGGAGAGTTCAGCGGGGCGCTTCATTCGCAATGCGCTCTTCCAACTCGTGCCTCAAGGGCTCGCCGCCCGGCAGGTCCGAGAGTTGGTGCGCGACGCCGCGTAGGGCGCTCTAGGAGCGGTTTCTAGAGGTTCAGTCCAAGCAGCGCCCCCGCGAATGGGCCGTCGAGCGAAACCGTGAACGCGGCCGCATCAGGAGTCGGCTGAAGCCCGTACGCCTGTTCGAAGTAGTGCGTATAGCCCCCATGAACGCGAGCATGCACGTAGCGACTCAGCTTGACCTGGATCGCAGCCAGTCCGCCCGCGCCGAAGGCCCACTTGCGTATGCGGCCCTCGTAGAAGTTGTTGCCGCCAATGGGTGTGTAGCCCGGCTCCCCTGGCTGCACCTGACCAATCTGCCCCGTGGGCAGTGAGACCTCCGCCGCGCTGCCGAACGCGCTCACCCCGAGCGTCACGTTTCGTGTCAGCGAGAACCGCTTCTCCAGCCCCGGCCTCAGCGCCAGGACCTGGACGTCACCACCCGCCAGGTACCAGTCGATGCCGTTCGTCCACCACCAGTCGCTCCGCTCGGAGCCACGGACGAGGTTGAAGTGAAGCCCGCCGGAGAGGCGCGCGGCTCCGCTTCGGACGTTCACCGTCTTCACCCGTGAACGCAGCGTCGGCACCTCCGTCGCGGGATGCCGCATTGGAGACAGCGTCCCACCGACCTCCACCGCGAGCTGTGGCGGCGGGAGCGTCGCTTCCTGCTCCGGGGACGGCGCTGCCCCCAGGGCCGGAGAACACAGGCAGGCAGACACCAGCAAGCCGAAGGTGGACACCGCGCGAGTGACGCTCATGAGGCTTCCTCCCGGGGGGATGAATGCTGCCGCCTGAACCATGGCGGAAGTCCCGGCCCCCCAGGGCTGTTTCGCGGTGGAACCCGAGCCAGCTCAGAGCCCGGCCACCTTCGCCGCGCTCGTCACCACGTAGTCCATCGCCAGCTCCTGCTGCGAACGGGGCGACGCCGTCAGCTCGAAGCGGACGATGCCCTCCTCGCTGACACGCGCGGGCGCGGGCTTCGTGTGCTCCCTCACCAGCTGTATCTCCACCGACTCCACCTCGGAGACGGGAATCCGTTCCTCGATGGCCACCGGCACCGCCTTCGCGCCCATGTTGGAGAGGAACAGCCGCACCTTGTGCGTCGTCACCTTTCGGCCGGTGAGCCGGCTGGTCTCCCGCCCCACGTCCTCCGTTCGCGCCACGCGCAGCGCGTCCTCGCTCCCGAAGCCCAGCTTCACGCGCTCACCCTTGCCGGTGAAACGCAGCTGCGCACGCCCCACATAGCCGTGGGTACGCACCAGCTTCACGGGGCCCGCGAGCAACACCGTGGGGCCCGTGTTGTCGAACCGGGCCACTCGGTGCACCAGGGGGGACTGCTCCGGCATGGCCACCAGCTCGGATGCCGCGGGCGCGGTGAACTGGAACAGAGGCACGCGGTAGGGCTCGCCGTCCGGTGGCACACTGGCCCGATGCGGGGCCGTCACCGTCAGCGGCTCACCTCCGTCGTCCATGCCTGGCAGCGCATCCTCCCGCCGGGCAGAGCCGGGCTCGCCCGCGGTCTGGATGACCTCCTCACGGATGGCCACCTCCACCACCTGCTTCTCGCGCTCCGTCTTGTCCCGCAGCCACAGCCGGTCCTCCTGGAGCCGCGGCGGCGTGGCGCCCAGCGTGGGCCGCGCGGTGGAGAACGCCAGCTCCACGTCCTTCCACTCCTCACCGGTGCGCTGCCAGACGACGGCCTCGCACTCCAGTGTGACGGACTCACCGGAGGCTTCGGGAGACAGCGTGGCGCGGTAGGAAGGCCGCCAGGCCGTGCAGGGCACCAGGTACGTGACGGACAGCGTGGCGGGCCCGCCCGTGGGGTGGCCCACCTCCAGCTCGGCCTGGACGTCGACCGTTGGCTCCAGGATCTCGACTGCCGTCTGCGAGGCCCGTGCTGCGTCGAGCTGCTCCCGCAGTCGCAGCGTCCGGCGTTGAGCCTCACGGAGCGCCGAGTCCGCCGACAGCTGCTCGCGGCGCATGGTCTCCAACTGCTCCCGCCACGTCTCCGGCCGCGACTGTCCGGCGCCTGCCTGCTCGGAGATGGCGCGGTGGACATCGGCGCGCGCGGTGTCCAACAGCCGCAGCCGCGCCGCCATTCGGGTTTCGTCCGCGACCATGCGCTGGAGCTCCTGCTCCAGCTCCGCGACGCGCTTTCCGAGCGCCGTGCGGTGTTCGCGCTCGGCCTCGGGCGGTTGTGGTTTCGTCGCCCGGCGGATGCGTGCCTGGGAGATGGTGCCACCCGCGACCTTCGCCTGGAGTGAGCGGTCCACGGCGAGCGGGGACAGTCCCTGGATGACCAGGCGCTGCGTTCCCACGGACAGGGGAATCTCCCCCCGCCGCTCGACGAGCGCCCGGTCCTCGAGGACGGTGACCTTGACCACGGGCAGGATGAAAGGGGTGCCCATCATGTCCTCCGGTTGCCGCCGCCGAGCATCTTGTTGCCCGGAATCTTGACGGTCCATGTCGCCTTCAGCGTCTGCGCTTCACCTGGCTGGAGCACCACGCGCCACGCGCGCTCGCCTTCCACCTTCGCTTCACCGGGCAAGGGCAGGCGCTTCTGCCAGAGCGGGGCCACTTCCAATTCCTCCACCTTGATGTCCTTTTCCGTGCTGAGGGGGACGGTGGGCACGCGCTCGCACACCTCGACCAGGATGCGATTGCTCAGGCGGTTGGCCAGCTCCACCGACACGTGGTGCGTCAGCATCGTCGAGCCGCCGAACATGCCGCCCGTCGCCTCGTCGAACCGCGTGTTGCGCGCGACCTTGATGGACTCCTCCACGCCGAGCCCCAGCCGCTGCGTCGAGCCCGGGGCCATGGTCGGGAGGGGAGACGTCATCAGGAACTCGTTCTCCAGCGTGACGTCCACGGGACCTGCCAGCAGCGGATACGGCGTCCGGTTCTCCACGCGCACCGTGCGGAACGCACGCGGCTCCACGGAGGGGACGCAGACGTATTCCGCGGACAGCCCCACTGGCACCGACAACACCGGCACGGTGTGCCACGCTCCGTCCGAAGGCACGTCCGCGCGCGCCTCCACATCGAAGCGCGCATCGAAGTGAGGCGAGGACGTGCGTGGCGGCTGGGACCACGCCGGCGCGGGGGCCGCCCAAATGGAAGAGGTCTCCTGCAGACTCAGGGCGACTCGCACGGTGATGTCGATCTGCGCGTGGACCTCCGCAAGGGCCACCAGCTCCCGGGTGAGGTGCCCGGGGCGCGGTTGCAGCCTGCCACGCGCGCTCAGGTCATCCGCGGGCGGCATGGTCAGGCGGTCGTAGTCCAGCAGTGCGTCGGAGGGCTCCTGCCTCGGAGGTGTTCGCTCGCCACCACCACCACCACCGCCCAGAGAGGCGGCATCCATGCTGAGCCCGTCCTCGTCATCGTCGAATGAGCTCTCGGGCGCCTCCTCGAGCTCGGCCGGAGGTGGCGGTCGGCGCGCGCGCGACATCAGGCCACCGCCTCGCGATCGCGCTCGCGTCTCCTCTTCCTCGGGGGCAGCGGCACTGGGGCGCATTGGAGCACTTCGAGGGGCCGCCGCCGGCGGAGGCGGTGGCGCGGCCGCTCCCGCCATGGCGAAGTCGGGCTCGGGCGCCATGGGCACGGCACTGCGCTTGTTCTTCTTCTGGGGCTGATCGAGGACGGCGGGCATGGGCTCGGGTTCGGCGCGGACCTCGGGCTGAACCGGCGTGGGCGGCCGCGTGGCGTCGTAGCCCGCGAACAGCTCCTCGAGCCCCGGTGGCGCCTCCCTCCAGCCCGAACGCGCGGGAGGCGGTTGATGGCGGCCAATGCGCAGCGCCTTCAGCTCGGGGACCTCCGCGTGCCGGGCGAGGTCCGCGGTGGAGACGGCGAGCTTCACCCCCGTCCAGTCCTCGCCGGTGCGCTGGAGCACGGAGGCGCGCATTCGCAGCGTTCCTCTTCCAGCGTGCGCGGCAGGCGCAAGTCATAGGTGGGCACCCAGCGCGCCCCCTGGACGGCGTACTCCAGCGCGAGCCGCGCACCCTGGTCCGCGGGAAGGGGGCCCGACAGCGTCAGCACGACCGCGCGGTACACGAGAGCGCGCTGGCCTCGCACGGACGAAGAGGCTTCGGCGACGCGGTCGCGCCGCAAGCGCAGCTCGGCTTCGGCGTCACGCTGCTGCCGCTCCAGGTCCAGCTTCCGCGAATGGAGCGCGGTGAGCTCGGTGTCCACGAAGGACATGAGCGACAGCATCGCGGACACGGGGGCGTCCCGGGGCTCCTGCGCTTCCTTCGGCCGGGGCGGGAACCCAGGGGACAGCTTCGACAGCGCATCCAACTCCTGACCTACGCGCGCGAGCTGTTGGGTGAGGTCGGAGAGGCGGTGCTCGGCTTCCTCCAAGGCGAGGTGCTCCGCGGGCACGTCGACTTCTGGCGGAAGCTGGACGTCATAGGTGGGACGAAGGTCGCGCACGGCGAGTCCCGACGGGCCGTGCACCACGGACGCCCGGAGCGAGCCGGGTTGCAAAGACAGCGGCAGGCCATTGATTCGCACCTGCGAGGGCAACATCCCTCCCGCCGTGGGAATCGTGGCGCCCCGCGTACAAAGCGCCCCCTCCGCGTGGACGGTGACGGCTTCGAGGTTCGATGTGACGACGAGCATGGCTGCTCACCGTAATCGAGATGTCTTATAAAAATCAGTCCCCCCAGACAAAAGGCCCCAACCCGTGAGGTCGGGATGCCCTTGGGCCGGATTGACGACACGCCGCATTGGAGCTAGCGCGCTTCAGCTCTTCTCGGTGCTCGCCACGGGCGGAGACTGGGTCCGCTGACGCTTCAAGGGGCGGCCCACGCAGTCACGCCCCGGCTCCGGCTCGCGGGTGCTGCGCGGGCGGTACTCCCAATGCCAGGGCTCGGAGCGCACCGTGCGCTTGAAGCCGAAGCGGCATGCATTCGACATGAGCCAGTCATAGGTCGGCGTCTTGACGCCGCCGATGACCAGGTCCACCGCGAGGCCCCGCTGATGGTTGGAGCGCCCGGGCCGTGCCGCCTGGGGCCCCTTGCCCTTGCGGTAGCGCTCATAGAGCCGCCGCTGCTTCGCGGGAGAGCGGTAGCCGCTGCGGACCCAGAGGTAGATGTTCTTCGAGCGGGCTTCGGCCTTCATCCGCCGGTATGCGTCCGCGGCGTCGTGATGGAGCATCTGCCCGTTCTTGAGACGAACGAGCCGAGCCCCCTTCGCCTCACTTCGCCGGGGCTTTGCGTCGCCGGCGACGGCTTGGGGCGCGAACAGGCACAGGAGGATGAAGACTCCCCAGCGGAGCAGCGCGAGCGACATGTTTGGACGCCGGCCCCTTGGCCGGAATCCGAACTTTCGCGCGTCTGTGCCTCGACGCAAGCAGACGGGAAGGCGAGCGCCTGTTCAGAACAGATTCAATTGTGCGTCCGGAGTCTTCACTTCACGCGGAGGCAACGGCTGGAACCCATGTGCGCGGGCCCACGTCTCACTGGGGCCCGTCCAATGGTGTGATGCCATCCGGACGTGGTCGCGCTCGTCGAAGGTGACGCCCTCCGCCTCCAGGGCCTCGCGCTGTCCGTAACCGGAGGTGCTGATGCCACCCGTGCGGTTGATGACGCGCTGCCAGGGCACGCTGTCCGCGCGGGCGCCCAACGCGCCCAGTGCATGTCCCACGACGCGGGCATCGCAGCCATCACCGACGATGACGGCGATGTCCCCATATGTGGCCACCTGCCCATGCGGCACCTGCTGGGTGACGGTGTAGATGCGCTCGAAGTAGTCGCGCTCATCGCGTGGCGGTGTGGACATTCGGGCTCCTGTCCCGTTCGGAAACGGCGTGGGGGCGGCGTCAACCCTTGCGGTCCCGCAGCCGGGTGAAGGCTCAGCCGCTGCGCGAGCCCAGCCCGGTGGCCTCGCCCGCGCGCAGGCGCTCATGCAGGGTGCGGGTGAGCAGGTACCAGAACTGCACGTTGCCCACGCTCAGGATGTCGCCGTCGCGCAGCACCGCCTCGCGGCCACTCAGGGAGCGGGCGTTGAGGAAGGTGCCGTTGGTGGAGCCCAGGTCCTGCACGGTGCAGCGCTGGTCGGCTTCGTTCCACCGCAACTCCGCGTGCATCTTGGACACGGACGCGTCGTCGACGACCAGGTCGCAGTCCATGCGGCGGCCAATGCGCAGCCGGTCGGTGGCGTTGAGCGGCGGCAGGGTGGCCACGCGCAGGTGTTCGAATTCGAACAGCAAGGCCAGCATGCCCTGCTCGATTTCCGAGGGCGCCGCCATGCGGGTGGGGGCGAGCACGGCGGTCGAGGCCTCGGAAGGCGGGCGCTGGATGAGCGCGAAGGGCCCCAGTTGACGCTGGAAGGCACTGGAGGGCAGGGCGGCACCGAGCCCGCGCAATTCCTGGACGGACAGCACGGGGGGCAGACTAGCGGGTCAACGGGCGCGCGCCCAGCCCATCTCCCGTTCCCTGTACGGGTTTCATTGACCAACTTGTCAGTGGTTCCTTACATTGGGCTTTTGGTCGCGGGGGCCGGGCTCCGGAAGAGGAGCGCCGGCCCTCCATCGTCTTGAACCTGGGAGTGGTGGAAGGAGCTGTGTCGATGAGCAGCGGGAGCGACAACATCCCGATGACCCCGTCCGGACTGCGCAAGCTGAAGGAGGAGTTGAAGCACCTCCAGTCCGTCGAGCGGGGGAAGATCTCGCGCGAGATCGAGGTCGCTCGCGCACATGGCGACCTGCGCGAGAACGCGGAGTACCACGCGGCGAAGGAGAAGCAGTCGCACATCGAGGGGCGCATTCTGACCCTCAACGACTGGATTGCCCGCGCGGAGGTCATTGACCCGGCGAAGCTGGGCGGCGACAAGGTCATCTTCGGGGCGACGGTGGACCTGCTCGATACCGAAACCGACAAGCCGGTGAGCTACCGGCTCGTGGGGGAGATCGAGGCAGACCTGAAGAAGCGGTGGATTGCCGTCACCTCGCCGGTGGCGCGCGCGCTCATCGGCAAGAAGGTGGGTGACATCGCCACGGTGCAGAGCCCCGGCGGCGTGCGCGAGCTGGAAGTCCAGGAGATCCGCTTCGAGGAGCCCGAGGAAGAGGCAGCGGCGAGCGAGAGCTGAACCTCGGAAGCCGCAGTGAGTTGCCGGGGGAGCGGGCCAGGGCTCGCTTCCCCGGTCTCGTTTTGTGGGAGACGTCATCCCCGTTCCGTAGGATGTACGGCGGAACCCCCGCGTGAACCACCCGCTCGCCAGCCTTGTTGGACCCCTCCGGTACGTGTGCCAGCGCGACTTCGCGATGCTGGCCACCGTGAAGTCGTTGCGCCCGGTGTTGGAGCGCGCGCTTGCCGGTGCCAGCGGCGTGGATGCACGGGCACTGGACCACTTGAGGGCCGCGCTGCCCGACGTGGACCACGCCATGCCCGAGCGCCGCAAGGCCGCGCTGCGGCGAGTCGTAGCCGGGCTGAAGGTCAGTGGTGTGGAGCTGCCCGCGGAGCTGCACTGCGTGACGATGGAGGGCGCGGTTCCGGCTCGGCCGAGGTCCACGCAGGGCGCTCCGGTGGGCGCGGGAGGCACGACGCCGCCGGGGTATGTGCCGCCCTGGAAGTCGGCGGAGCCACTGCCCACGTCGCGCCCGCGGCCAGACGCGCCTCGAGGACCGGCTTCGCCTGGAGCCGCGGCCCCTGCGCGCGGAAGCAGCGTTGATGGCCCCATGCCGCGCATGAGTCCTGATGGGCCGCGGGGACGTCAGGCCGGGATGGACTCGGACCTCCTGTCTGCCCGTCCACCGCGGATGGCGCCGACGACGCGGCCTCCGCAGTCGAACGTCGCCGCGCCGCAGCCCGCCACCGGGCGGCAGGGCGCGCCGTCGTCTCGGGCGAAACCGGGTCCCCGTCAGGCCGCGCTCGACACGGGGCCAGAGGCGGTTCCCGGAGCGAAGACGCGCAAGGAGAAGGCTCAGCGAAAGAAGAAGCGGGCGGTCGCGGCGGAGGCCTCTCGCTCCGAGGCGAAGCTCCTCTCCATCGCGCCGCGCACCGGGCCGCTGTCGTCGCCGCTGAAGACGCTGGGCAAGCGGCTGGGGCCCAGGCTCGTCTCGGCGCTCGACAAGAAGGGGCTGCGCCGCATGGGCGACATCCTCTTCATGCTGCCGCGCTGCTACGAGGACCGCCGCCAGTTGCGCACCATCGCCGAACTGGAGCCCGGCGAGCGAGGCGTCACGGTGGGCATCGTCAAGGTGGCCGACTTCGTGGCGGGCCGTCAGGGCCGGCGCATGTTCCGCGCCGTCGTGGGGGACCGCTCGGGCAGCATCGCCGCCACGTACTTCAACGCGGGCCCCTGGTTGAAGAGCCGGTTCACCGTGGGCAAGCGCATCGTCCTCTCCGGCGAGGTCCGCGCCACCATGACGGGCCGGGAGATGCCCCATCCGGAAATCGAACCGGCGGAGGACCTCGAGTCCACGACGTCGGTCCACTTCAACCGCATCGTCCCCGTGTATCCGGGCTTCGAGCGCGGCGAGCAGCGCTCCTTCCGCGAGCTGACCTCCCGCGTGGGCGAGCAGTACGCGCACGAACTGGATGACCCGCTGCCCGCGGACCTGCGCCGCCGCTTGGACCTGATGGGCCTGCCGGACGCGCTGCGCTTCATCCACTTCCCGCCAGGGGACGCGGACCTGGAGGCGCTCGACGCGCACCAGAGCCCCGCGCACCGGCGGCTCGCCTTCGACGAGCTGTTCTTCCTCCAGCTGGGCATGGCGCTCAAGCGTCAGGGCGTGAAGGCGGAGGTCGGCATCTCCTTCGACGTGTCCGAGCCCCGGCTGGCGAAGGCGCGCAACGCGCTGCCGTTCCAGCTCACCGGCGCGCAGGCGCGGGTGGTGGAGGAGCTCTGCTGGGACATGGCGCGCCCGGAGCCCATGAACCGGCTGGTCCAGGGAGACGTGGGCAGCGGCAAGACGGCGGTGGCCATGGTCTCCGCCCTCATCGCGCTGCAGGCCGGCTACCAGGTGGCCGTCATGGCGCCCACGGAAATCCTCGCCGAGCAGCACGAGCGCAACTTCCGCAAGGTGATGGAGCCGCTGGGCTACCGCGTGGGCCTGGTGAGCGCGGCGGGCACGGCGAAGGCCAAGCGCCAGGTGCGTGAGGCCGTGGCCCGAGGTGAAATTCATCTGGCCGTGGGCACGCACGCGCTGCTTCAGGCAGACGTCTCCTTTGAACGCCTGGGCCTGGCCGTCATCGACGAACAGCACCGCTTCGGCGTGCTCCAGCGCCACACGCTGATGAGCAAGGGGCCCAAGCCGGATGTGCTGGTGATGACGGCCACGCCTATTCCCCGCACGCTGGCCATGACGCTGTACGGCGACCTGGACTTGTCCGTCATCGACCAGCTTCCGCCGGGCCGCACGCCCATTCAAACGCGGGTGTTCAACGACAAGCAGCGCGCGCTCGTCTACGAGTCCGTGGGCGCGCAGCTAGCCAAGGGGCACCAGGCCTACGTCGTCTACCCGCTGGTGGAGGAGTCGGAGAAGCTGGACCTGGAGGACGCCACGCGCGGCGTGGAGAAGCTCCGGAAGGTGTTCCCCGACGCGAAGGTGGGACTGCTGCACGGGCGGATGAAGGCGGAGGAGAAGGACTCCGTCATGGAGGACTTCCGCGAGAAGCGCCTGCACCTGCTCGTCTGCACCACGGTGGTGGAGGTGGGCGTGGACGTGCCCAACGCCTCCGTGATGGTGGTGGAATCCGCCGAGCGCTTCGGCCTGTCGCAGCTTCACCAGCTCCGGGGCCGGGTGGGGCGCGGCGCGGCGGCGAGCTTCTGCCACCTGGTGGCCGGAAGCGCCCGCTCCTGGGAGTCCGCCGAGCGCCTGACGGTGATGGAGCAGAGCAGCGACGGTTTCGTCATCGCGGAGAAGGACCTGGAGATTCGAGGCCCGGGTGAATTCCTGGGCACGCGCCAGAGTGGCCTGCCCGAGCTGGCGGTGGCCAACCTGGCGCGGGATGGCGACCTGCTCTCCATGGCGCAGTCCGAGGCCCGGCGCATCCTGGAGAAGGACCCGGACATGAAGGCGAAGGAGAACCAGGGCCTCGTGAAGGCGCTCGAGGAACGCTGGGAAGGGCGGCTCGCGCTCGCGCGGGTGGGTTAGGGCGCCTGTCATGACTAGGCTAGGAGCATGGGTGACTGGGGAAGGGCCGACTACCTGTCGCGGCACGGCATCAAGGACGCGCGAGTCCTGGAGGCCATCGCTCGGCTGAACCGCGCGGAATTCGTGCCGGAGGACCTGCGCGAAGAGGCGAGCGCGGACGCGCCGCTGCCCATCGGTCATGGGCAGACCATCAGCCAGCCCTACATCGTGGCGCTGATGACGGAGGCGCTCCAGCTCCAGGGGGACGAGCGCGTCCTCGAAATCGGCACCGGCTCGGGCTACCAGACGGCGCTGCTGTCTCTGCTGTGCAGAGAAGTCTACTCCGTGGAAATCGTCCCCGAGCTGGCCCAATCGGCGCGCGAGGTGTTGGGGCGGCAGGGCTTCGAAAACGTCTCGTTCCGGGAAGGAGACGGCTCACTGGGCTGGCCGGACCAGGCGCCCTTCGACGCCATCCTCGCCGCCGCGGCGCCACCAGACGTTCCGCTTCAGCTCCTTTCACAGCTCAAGCCGGGCGGACGCATGCTCATCCCGGTGGGCCCCCAGGGGGGCGCCCAGCAACTGCTGCGTATCCAACGCGCCCTCCGGCCCGGCGAGGTGCCCCAGGTGGAGTCCCTGCTGCTGGTTCGCTTTGTTCCCATGACGGGGCAGCCGCTCTCGCAGGGGTGACATCCTGGGCTCGGGTGGCTCCTGACCCAGCGAGGCGGGAGGCAGGCTCTCTGTCCGCTTGCTCGCCATGTCGGCGGCGGCCCGCTAACGTTCGCACATCATGATTATCTGTCCGCTCTGCGACCACGTTCAGCCCGAAGGGACGGAGTGCGACGTCTGCGGCAAGCGGTTCCCCGCGGCCGTGGCGGAGACCGCGCCCATCGCGACGTTGCCGGAGCTGGAAGTGACACCGCATGCCGGAGGCCGCGCGCCGGTGGACGCGGCCGTGTTGCCCGACCTGGACGTGACGCGGCTCCGTTCAGGGCCAGATCTGCCGGCGCAGGTGGTTCCCGACCTGCAGCTGACACGCGCCAGGGACATGGGGGCCGTTCCGGTGACGCCCATGTCAGAGCTGGACACCGGACGTGCCCCGGACGACGGCGTACGCACCGCCGCGCCGACGGGCGCCGTCGTCTGCCGTTACTGCCGCAACACCCAGGCGGCGGGGCTGCTCTGCGACAACTGCGGCATGCGGTTGCCTCGGGTGAAGCCCACGGTGGCGGCGGCGCCTGGAAAACCTGCTGGCGACGACGATGGCTGGCTCTCTTGCGCGTCGTGTCATACTCGCGTGCGGCCCGGAAGGAGCTGCCCGGAGTGCGGCACGAGGGCACAGGAGGAGGCATGAGCGAGGGGTCGGCTTCGGAGTTCCGCGCGGAGTACGCGTGCAGTGAGGGCTGTGACTTTCGCGCCTCGCTGATGGAGGTGGTGTACCGGTGCCCGCGCTGCGGCGGCCTGCTGGAAGTCGCGCACGACGTGAAGGCCCTGCGCACGGTGTCCGCGGCGGAATGGAAGCGCCGTTTCGAGACGCGCTTCGGCTCCGCGCGCCTGCCGGATGGCTCGGGCGTGTGGGGCAAGCGGGAGTGGGCGTATCCGCAGCTGCCGGCGGAGGACATCGTCTCGCTCGGCGAGGGCCGCGTGCCGCTCAAGCCGTTGCCGCGCATGGCGGCGGAGCTGGGGCTGGCCGCGCTGGACTTGAAGGAGTGCGGCGTCTCGCCCACGGGCAGCTTCAAGGACTGGGGCATGACCGTCCTGGTCTCCGCGGTGAAGCACATGCGCGCCCAGGGCGTTCCGCTGCGCGCGGTGGCGTGTGCCTCCACGGGCGACACGTCCGCGGCGCTCTCCGCCTACTGCGCGGCGGCGGGGATTCCGGCGGTGGTGTTCCTGCCGCGCAACAAGGTGTCGCTCGCGCAGCTCGTGCAGCCCATTGCCAATGGGGCGCGGGTGCTGTCGCTGGACACGGACTTCGACGGCTGCATGAAGCTGGTGCAGGCGGTGACGGCGGACACGGGGCTGTACCTGGCCAACTCGATGAACTCGCTGCGCATCGAGGGCCAGAAGATGGTCGCCGTGGAGCTCTGCCAGGACCTGGGCTGGGAGCCGCCGGACTGGGTGGTGATTCCCGGCGGCAACCTGGGCAACGCCAGCGCCCTGGGCAAGGGCTTCGAGCTGATGCTGTCGCTGGGGCTCATCACCCGCCGACCGCGCATCGCCGTGGCGCAGGCCCAGAAGGCCAATCCGCTGGCGCGCTCGTTCCGGGGCGGCTTCCAGGAACTGGTGCCCCTGCAGGCCGAGCCCACGCTGGCGTCGGCCATCCAGATTGGCAACCCGGTGTCCTTCAAGCGCGCGGTGAAGGTGCTCAAGGCGTTCGACGGCGTGGTGGAGGACGCCAGCGAGTCCGAGCTGGCCAACGCCGCCGCGCGCGCGGACCGCGAGGGGACCTTCACCTGTCCGCACACGGGCGTGGCGCTGGCGGCGCTGGAGAAGTTGGTGGCGCAGGGCGTGATTGCCCGGGGCTCGCGCGTGGCGGTGGTGTCCACCGCGCACGGCTTGAAGTTCGCCGACTTCAAGGTGGGCTACCACCGCGGCTCGCTCGCGGAGGTGACGAGCCAGTTCGCCAACCCGCCTGTGGAGCTGCCCGCGACGCTGGACGCGGTGAAGGGCGCGCTGGCGGACCTGGGCTGAATCACGGGCCCGGTCCGCCCGGCGAGGGGCGCGTCAGTCCGGCTGGAGGGGGACGCGCTTCTCGATGGTGAGACCGAAGCCCGCGAGCCCGCGGTAGGTGATGTCCGAGTTGGTCATCACCTGGAGCGTGCGGACGCCCAGGTCATTGAGAATCTGGCAGCCCATGCCCAGGTCGCGCGACTCCTGCGGGCCCCGCGTGGGGCCGCTGCTGCCGTCGGTGTTGCGCTTGTGGTGGATGCCGAAGTCGTCTCCGTGCATGCCCGGCAGGTACACCAGCACGCCGGAGCCCTCGCGGGCGATGCGCGCCAGCGCCTGATCCAGCAGCACGTTGCAGTTGCACGACGGGGAGCCGAACACGTCACCCAGGGCGCAGGCGGCGTGCAGGCGCACCAGGGTGCTGGGCCGCGACGCCGGGTCGCCCTTCACCAGGACCAGGGACTTCACGCCGTCGGGCAGCCACGAATAGGTGAGGGCGGTGAACTCACCGTAGCGGGTGGTGACGGTGTGCTGGCCGGGCTCGCGGCGCACCAGCCGGTCCTTGCGGCGGCGGTACTCGATGAGGTCCGCGATGGTGATGAGCGACAGCTTGTGCTCGCGGGCGAAGACCTTGAGGTCCGGCATCCGCATCATGGTGCCGTCGTCCTTCACCAGCTCGCAGAGGATGCCGGAGGCGGACAGGCCGGCGAGGCGGGACAGGTCCACGGTGGCCTCGGTGTGGCCGGCCCGTCGGAGGACGCCGCCCTCGCGGTAGCGGAGCGGGAAGATGTGCCCGGGGCGCAGGAAGTCGTCGGCCTTGCTGGAGGGGTCCACCAGGGCGCGGATGGTCTTCGCGCGGTCCGCCGCGGACACGCCCGTGTGGGTGCCGTGGCGGTAGTCCACGGAGACGGTGAAGGCGGTGCGATGGGATTCGGTGTTGTCCGACACCATCTGCGGGAGGTGGAGCTCGTCCAGCCGCTCCGCCAGCATGGGCATGCAGACGATGCCGCTGGTGTGGCGCACCATGAAGGCCAGGTGCTCGGGCGTCACCTTCTCCGCGGCCATGATGAGGTCTCCCTCGTTCTCACGGTCCTCGTCGTCGGCGACGATGACGAACTTGCCCTCCTGGATGTCACGGATGGCGTCGTCGATGGAGGAGATCTCGCTGTCGTGACTCATGGAGGTTTCGGTCCGGGCGGAGGGCTGCATGAGTCGCGCATGTAGCGTGGGCGAGGGTGGCTCGCAAGCCAACCGGTAGCCGGGCGCATGTGGGGATGATGGCGGGGATGAGGTGGGCAGGGGGCCGTTGGAGGGCCTACGGCCGGCCGGTGGGTAGGCGCCGACTCGACGCGACGGGCGCAGTGATGTAGGGTGTTTGGCGCCGTGATGACTTCCAATACCCAGGAACTCCGGGCTCGGCTCGACCAGCTCCAGGCCAATCTTTCCACCCGCGAGAGCACGACGCGCTTCGCCCATGCGGGCGTGTCCACCGTCATCGCCACCCTGGTGGGTGGGGCGTCGGGCAAGCTCTTCTACGATTCTCTTCGCACGCCCGTGCTGGCGTGGGCGGCGGCCCTGGTGTCCGTGTCGCTGCTCGTCTACGCCTTCATCAGCTACCGCGCGGGCCGGAAGGTCCTGGTGGAGGAGCTGAAGCAATACGAGTCGATGCTGGCCCTGCGCAGCGAGCTGCGGCTGGACGACCCCTCGGCGCTGCTTCCCCGGTGAGCGCCGCACGGAAGAAGGCCGCCGCGCGCCGTCCAGGGCGTTTCGTCGTCCTGGAGGGACTGGATGGGGCTGGTACCACGACGCAGGTGGAGCGGCTCGCCGCGGCCCTGCGCGCGGAGGGGCACTCGGTGCTGACTACACGGGAGCCGTCTGACGGCCCCGTGGGGACGATGATTCGCCAGGCGCTCACGGGCCGGTTGGGACTGCCCGGTGGGGCGGGCCCGCTGGCGCCAGAGACGCTGGCGTTGTTGTTCGCCGCGGACCGGACGGACCACCTCACGGCCCGGGTGCTCCCGGCGCTGGCGGCGGGCCAGATTGTCCTGTGTGACCGCTACGTCCTGTCGTCCCTGGCCTACCAGGGCGCGTCGCTGCCCATGGAATGGGTGGAGGCGGTGAATGCGTGCGCGGTGTCGCCGGACCTGACGCTGTTCGTCGGCGTGGCGCCGGAGGTGGCGGCGCGGCGCCGCAAGGCACGCGGCGGGGCGGCGGAGCTGTTCGAGGCGGACGAGGCACAGCGGCGGATTGCGAAGCAGTACGTGGCCGCCATCCGCCGCAGGGAGAAGCACGAGCGCATCGTCCACATCGACGGCGAGCAGGGCATCGAGGCCGTGACGGCCGCGTCGTTGGTGGAGATTCGCAAGCTGCTGGCCCGCAAGCGCTGAACTGTCTGGGGCGGTATTCCCCGCCCGGCGGTTGCGGGAGGACCACGTGGTGGACCCAAGCCTTGCCTCGCGGACAAATCCACCTCCTGCTGCTTCTTGGCGCTCGTCTCCAGCACGAGCGCCTCCCGGGTCGAGAATCCGGCGGGGCGGCGGTCAGAGGTCCAGCCGCCTCAGCCGCAGGGCATTGGCGATGACGGAGACGGACGAGATGCTCATCGCCGCGCTGGCAATCATGGGGCTCAGCAGCAGTCCGAAGAACGGGTAGAGGACCCCCGCCGCGATGGGGACGCCGAGCACGTTGTAGATGAACGCGAAGAAGAGGTTCTGGCGGATGTTGTGCACGGTGCCCCGGCTCAGGTGCCGGGCGCGGACGATGGCACGGAGGTCACCCTTCACCAGCGTGACGGCGGCGCTCTCCATGGCGATGTCAGTGCCCGTGCCCATGGCGATGCCCACGTTGGCCTGGGCGAGCGCGGGCGCGTCGTTCACCCCGTCTCCGGCCATGGCCACCACGTGCCCTTCGGCTTGGAGGCGCTTCACCATCTCGTTCTTCTCCTCGGGGCGCACCTCAGCGTGGACTTCGTCGATGCCCAGGCGACGGGCCACCGCCTCCGCCGTCGTCCGGCTGTCACCCGTGAGCATCACGAGGCGCAGCCCATCGGCACGGAGCTGCTGAACGGCCTCGGGGGTGCTGGCCTTCACCGGGTCGGCCACGCCGAGCAGCCCGGCCGGCTTGCCGTCCACGGCGACGAACATCACCGTCTGCCCTTCTCGCCTCAGGGCCTCCGCCCTCTCCAGGAACGCCCCTGCCTCGATGCCGAGTCCCTCGAGCAGCCGGGCATTCCCGAGCGCCACCTGCGCACCATCCACACGCCCCGTCACGCCCTGGCCCGTCACGGACTTGAAGCCGTGCGTCTCAGTGAGGACGGCACCTCGTGCCTCTGCGCCCTTCACGATTGCGGACGCGAGCGGGTGCTCGCTCCCGCGCTCGATGCTGCCGGCCAGGTGAAGCAGCCGCGCCTCGTCGAAACCGGGGGCGGCCACCACCGTGGTGAGGCTTGGCCTGCCCTCGGTGAGGGTGCCCGTCTTGTCGACGACGAGGGTGTCCACCTTCGCCAGTTCCTCGAGCGCCGCCGCGTCCCGGATGAGGACGCCGGCCTGCGCGCCACGCCCCATGCCCACCACGATGGAGATGGGCGTGGCCAGGCCCAGGGCACACGGGCACGCGATGATGAGGACGGCCACGGCGTTGACCAGCGCGTAGGCGAGCCGGGGCTCTGGTCCCCACATGCTCCAGATGAACGCCGTCAGGACGGCGATGACCACCACCGCGGGCACGAACCACCCGGAGACGGTGTCGGCCAGACGCTGGATGGGGGCCCGGCTGCGCTGGGCCTCGGCCACCCGCTGTACGATTTGAGCGAGGAGCGTGTCGCGGCCGACGCGCTCGGCCCGCATCACGAAGCCGCCGGTGCCGTTGACCGTCCCTCCTGTCACCCGGCTGCCAGGTGTCTTCTCGGAGGGAATCGGCTCACCCGTCACCATGGACTCGTCCACGGCGCTCTCGCCCTCCAGGACCAAGCCATCCACGGGCACCTTCTCGCCCGGTCGGACGCGGAGGCGGTCACCCACGTGGACCCCGTCCAGCGCCACGTCCTCTTCGCGCCCGTCCTCGCGCAGCAGCCGCGCCGTCTTCGGAGCCAGCCCGAGCAGCGCCTTCAAGGCTCCCGAGGTGGCATGGCGGGCCCGGAGCTCCAGCACCTGCCCCAGCAGCACCAGCGTGGTGATGACCGCCGCAGCCTCGAAGTACAAGGGCACGTGGCCACCGTGGCCGGTGAAGGCGTGGGGCAGGAGGCCGGGGAAGAAGGTGGCGAAGACGCTGAATCCGTAGGCGGCGCCCGTCCCAAGGGCAATCAGCGTGAACATGTTGAGGTGCCGGTTGCGCACCGACGCCCAGCCCCGCTGGAAGAAGGGCCAGCCCCCCCACAACACCACGGGCGTCGCCAGGGCGAACTGCACCCAGGCCATGAGCGGCCCTGGGAGGAGGCGCTGGATGGGCTGGCCCGGAATCATCTCGGACATGCCCAGTACGAACACAGGGAGCGAGAGGACGACGCTCACCCAGAAGCGCCGCCGCATGTCGAGGTACTCCGGGTCGGGCGCGTCCTCGAGGGTGATGGTCCGTGGCTCCAGGGCCATGCCGCAGATGGGGCACGCCCCCGGCTCGGGGCGCACGATTTGCGGGTGCATCGGGCAGACGTACTCGGTGCGCGTCTGGAGGACTGGCTGCTCGGGCTCGAGGGCCATGCCGCACTTGGGGCAGGTGCCGGGATGGTCCTGGCGCACCTCCGGGTCCATCGGGCAGATGTACATGGTGCCCGCAGGGGCAGGCTCCGGTGTCTGGGGCTCAGGCGCGAGGTACTTTCGCGGCTCTGCCGTGAACTTCTCGCGGCACTTCGGGTTGCAGAAGAAGTACGTGTGCCCCTCGTGCACGTGGCTGCCGCCCTTCGGTGCCTGGGGATCCACGAACATGCCGCAGACGGGGTCCTTCGCCTTGCTCTCCGGCAGGTGTGGAGGGTGGTGCCCGGTGTGAGCTTCTGGGGGGAGATGAGTCGTCATCGTCGCGCTTCCTTTTGCCGGGGATCACGAAGCACCCCGTTCCTTCTTACAGTTCCGAGCGAAGCGGCCTGTTGCCCCAAGCGGGCCCATGGCTGCCTGCCAGGAATGCTCTCAGGGCGAACCCGTGCGGCTTGTCAGCTCGGGTAACAAGCAACCCCGAGGCCAGCCGTGCCAACGGGCAACCTCCGAGATTGACTCGGGCGTGCCTCCCTCTGGCGTAACCCGCGCTGTTACACCCGGATGAGGTGGGTCACACCCAGTTGGTGCGGTGACGGAGACGGGCTCGTGGCGGCCATCCGCGCGGCGGTGGAGGCGGTGGCTCGCCGCCTCCAGTCGTGAGTGCGCCAATGCCCGCTACGGTTGACTGCCGTACCAGGACTTGCGCCACTCAATCAGCTGACCGATCTCCTTCGTCTGTGCGTCGATGATTCCGCGGGCAAGTGCGCGAATATCCGCGTTGCTGGTCCGCCGAAGCGCGACGCTCGCCATCAGAATGGCACCTGAGTGGTGCGGCATCATCGAATCGATGAACGCCTTGTCGACGTCCGGTTGTCGCGCGAGCTCGGCGGTCATCAGCATGCCGCTGTTTTGCATCTCGGACTCGCTCATCATCGTCGGCACATCCGAGGAGCCGAAGTGGGCCTGCTTGAGGGCCTTCAGTTCCTCGATTTCTTGACGTTGGTCCTGAATCATTTTCGTGGCCAGCGCCCGGAGCTCCTGACGCGTGCCGCGTTGCTCCTCGACCATGGCCATCTCGGTGGCCATTTGGTGGTGCGCGGCCATCATGTCGATAAACCGCTCGTCGGAATAGTTGCCGTCCACGACGAGCCGATCGGGGGCAACGTCACTGTCCATGGACATGCCCTCGTGCGACTCGTCATCTCCACACCCCGCTACCGCTGCGAGGAAGACGACCGCCAGGGCGCTGCATAGCATTGAGGATTTCATACGTTCACAGCCTCCAGGTCGGACGCCTGGCATCCGCGGTGTGCCGAATTGCCAGGGGCGTCCGCCGCGCCGGATGCTGTGCATGGAGGTGGCCCGTGGCACCTGTGAGCGGCGGGGTTACAGGCCACTTCACAGGGGCGCGCCGCGGCAATCACCCCGCACCTCGAGACGGGTCAGTTCTCGCGGAAGACAAGTCCGTTGGGCTGGGTGCCCACGGTGAGCGTCTTCCGAACGGTACGCGAGGCTACGTCGACGATGCTGAGCGTCCCCGCGGTCTGGTTGGTGATGAATGAGGTGGCGCCATCGACGGAGAACGCGATGCCATGGGCTCCGGCGCCAGTGGCCAGTTCCCCCTGACGTGTCGTCGTACCTGCGGCGAAGAAGATGACCTTGCCGTTGTCGGTGTCCGTCACCCAGAGGTCCCCATTGGGGGCCGTGGCGGCCATGGCCGGCGTGAAGCCCAGCGGATAGGTACGCGCCACATCGAGGGTGCTGGCATCAATGCCGGTCAGGCTCTTGCCGTCCTCGTTGTCCACGTACATGAGGCCGTCGTTCCCCGGCCAGGCGCCTACCGGGTTGGCCCCGACGGTCACCGTCTTCACCACCGCCTTGGTGGCCGCGTTGATGACGGAGACGTTGTTGGAGTCGCCATTGGCGACGAAGGCGTAGCGCCCGTCCTGGGAGAACGTCACCTCCGCGGGCATGTCGCCCACGTTGATCGTTTGCTTGGGCTCGAGCGTCTGGCTGTCGAGCACGACCACCGCGCCCGGCTCCGCCATCAGGGCCGTCCACACCTCGGTGCCGTCCGGCGAGAAGGCGCCGTTGTGGGTCATCGCGTCGAACTGCCGCGTGGCCCGCGTCTTACCCGTCTTCGCGTCCAGCAGGAGGAGCTTGCCACGCATGGTGTGACCGCCGTGCCCGCCGCCGTGCCCGCCGCTCAGATCCATGCCGGGGACCGCCACCACGAGCAAGCTCCGGTCCGGGCTGAGGCTGATGTGGTGGGGATAGGTCATGTCCTTCAATCGAAGGGTGCTGGTGACCTCCTGCCGCTCCACGTCAATGACGCTGAGGGAGTTGCTGCCACCATTCACGACGAACACGGCGTCCTTTTCGAGGACGGGGAACGAGTTCGAGTCCTTGTCGGCGCAGCCACTCATCGCCAGCGCAGTCAGGAAGGGCATCATCCACAGTGTCGGCTTCATGCGTTCCATATCGACGGTCCTCTCGGCGGAATCATGTCGACGGCATCTACACAGGCTGTGTTCGGTTGTGAATGCAGCTTGATTGCATGTATTGCTTAGGGTGACTCCTTGAAGTCATCGGAGCGCAGGCCAAAGCGCTTGAGGAGCCGGTGGAGGCTCTCGCGCTCCATGCCCGCGCGTTCAGCAGCCCGCGTCACATTGCCCCCGAATTCCCGCAGCAGGGCGATGAGGTAATCGCGCGATGCACGGTCCCGCGCCAGGTCCACCGCCTCCCGGAAGGGCATCTTCACCAGATGGTCTGCGGGCAGTGCTCCCTGTTGTCCGCCCGTGACTTCAGGGGGGAGCGCGTCAGCGCCCACCCGGGAGCCAGTGGTGATGGCCACCGCGCGTTCGATGGCATTCTCGAGCTGGCGCACGTTGCCCGGCCAGCTGTACCCGGTGAGCGCACGCAACGCGTCCGGCTCCAGGCCATCCACCGGCTGCCGGTAGGTCTTCGCCGCCTTCTGTACGAAGTGCATGGCCAGCAGGGGGATGTCCTCGCGCCGCTCCCGCAGGGGCGGCAGATGCACCGGGAAGACATTGAGCCGGTAGTAGAGGTCTTCGCGGAAGCGGCTCGCCGTCACTTCGGCCTTGAGGTCGCGGTGGGTGGCGGTGATGACACGTGCGTCGATGCGGCGCGCAACCGCGTCTCCGACACGGCGCACCTCCTTGTCCTGGAGCGTGCGGTTGAGCTTCACCTGGACGGACAGGGGCAGCTCTCCAATCTCGTCCAGGAAGATGGTCCCCCCGGAGGCTGCCTCGAAGAGACCGGCCTTGGTCTCTACCGCGCCGGTGAATGCACCCCGGGCGTGACCGAACAGCTCGCTCTCGATGAGTTCGGAGGGCAGCGCGCCGCAGTTGACCGCAATGAAGGGCCGGTCCTTGCGTGGGCCGTGGTGGTGGATGGCTCGCGCCACCAACTCCTTGCCCGTCCCCGTCTCCCCGGTGATGAGTACCGTGATGTCCAGCTCGGAGGCGCGCTCCAGCAGGCCGTAGAGCGCACGCATGGGCGCGCTCCTGCCAATGATGTTCTGGAAGCTGTAGATGCCCTCCAACTCGCGCCGCAGTGAGGCGGCCTGCTCCTTGAGCCGCTTGCGCTCGAGGGCGCGGGCTACCACCAGGGACGCCTCGTCCGGGTCGAAGGGCTTGGGCAGGTAGTCATAGGCCCCCTCCTTGATGGCCTCTACCGCCTTGGGGACGGAGGCGTACGCCGTCATCAGGATGACCTCGGTGGTGGGCGAGTGCTGCTTGACTGCCTTGAGCACCTCAAAGCCGTCCGCTCCCGGCATTCGGATGTCCGTCACCACCACGTCGAACGGCTGCGTCTGGATGAGGGAGAGTGCACGGCCTCCGTCTTCAGCCGTCCTCACCTGATAAGCGTCACCGAGAATGCGGGTGATGAGGTGGCGCATGTTCTCCTTGTCGTCGACAACGAGAACACTCGGTCTGTCCGTCACGGCGTACTCCGGGGGAGATGCAGGGTGAATTCCGCACCACGGCCAGGCAGGTTGCGCGGCTGGATGCGGCCACCATGGGCCTGGGCGATGGCCTGCGACACCGCCAACCCCAGCCCGGTGCCTTGGGGTTTGGTGGTGAAGAAGGGCTCGAACATCCGCTTCTGTGCCTCGGGAGAGAGGCCGGGCCCGCTGTCGCGGAATGAAAGCGCCACCTCGCCTTCGTGGGCGTGGATGGCCACTGTCACCTGTCCCGAGGGACCTGCGGCCTCCATGGCGTTCTTGACCAGGTTTGTGACCACCTGCCGCAGCCGCTGCGGATGCCCTGCCACCCGGGCTTCGCCTTCCACCGTCAGGGATGCCTCGGTGCGCTGGGCGGACTCCCGCAACCGGGAGAAGACTTCCTCCACCAGCTCTCGCAGCTCCAGCGTCTCGCCCGGGACCTGGAGTGGCCGCGACAGGTCGAGCATCCCCTCCACGATGTCGCGGCAGCGCAGCGTCTCCTCTTCGATGATGCGCAGGTCGTCCGCGAGCGCACCCTCCGCCTTGCGCTGAAGCAGGCGCACGTAGCCGAGGATGACCCCCAGGGGATTGTTGATTTCATGCGCCACACCCGCCGCCAGGCGGCCGATGCCCGCCAGCCGCTCGCTTTGAACCAAGCGCTCCTGGTGCTCACGTAGCGCGGCGGTCATCCGGTTGAACTGCTGCGCCAGCCTTCCGAACTCATCCGGGCGGTCCAGCGCGATGCGAGTCATGAGGTCGCCCGCGGCGATACGGGCCGCGCCGGCCTCCAGCAGCGAGACCGGGCGGGCCACCGAGCGGCCGATGTAGAGGCCTACGCCCGCCGCGAGCAGGGCTGCACCGGCCAGGATGGCGACCGTCCACTGGAAGCTGGCGTGCTGGACCGTGCTCGCGTGCTCCTCGAAGTTGCCAATGGCACGCTCGTAGTGCGAGGCCAGGGTGTCCGCGCTCTCCTGGATGACGCCGACCAGTTCCAGGGCCCTGGAGTGTTCCCGGGCCGCGGTGGCATGGTCCTCGCGCAGCACGGCTGGCACGAGTGCCTCGCGGAAAAGCCGGTCCAGCTCCGTCGTGGTGCGGCGCATGGTCTCCACCTGTGCGCGTTCCTCGGAGGTGGTGGCCTGGGCTTGGACCGCTTCGAGCCGCTCCATGGCACGGTGATAGGCGCTGTCGTAGAGCGGCAGGTGGCTGGCGTTGCCGAGGATGACGGTGTGGGCCTGGTGTGCGTAGAGGTCTCGCACCGAGGTCGCGAGCGACAGCGTGGTGCGCACGGCCGTTTCCTGCCGCCGCACGCTGTGCAGGGCCTCGTGGATCTCCGCCATGCCCTCGAGCGCGGCATAGGCTGCCGCGCCGAAGGTCAGGACGAGGAGCGAGAAGGCGTAAAAGAGCCTGCGGGCGGTTCCGGACACGACATCCCCTGGCGAACGGAGGTAGGGGTTTAGCAACAGGCAGGCCAATGTGGTGCGCGCTGCAAGTGGCTGAACTCATTCCTGGGCGGCGCTCCCTCATCGTTGCGAGAAAAGGGCCGGGTGTGACCAGGCTGGTCACACTGTAATGGGCCGGGGGCTCGCTTACTGGGAACCCTCCGTATGGACGTCCACGAGCGTCATCATCCCGGCCTCGGCGTGCTCTTGGATGTGGCAGTGGAGCATCCAGGCCCCCACGTCCTGCGGGAACATCGCCACATCCACCGTCTCCCTTGGACGAACCAGCACGGTGTCGCGCCAGTGTCCCTCGTCCACCGATGCACCATCGCGCGCCACCACGCGGAAGAACTGGCCATGCACGTGCATGGGGTGCAGGCGGGAGGACTCGTTGACGAACCGCAGCGTGGCCCATTGGTGGGCAGGGAGCCGGTAGACCTTGTGGTGCGCGGAGGCATGCTCCCCCTCGTGGTGGAACGCCTCGTCATTGATGGTCCACTCGATGCCGAAGGGGCCTCCCCGCCTCGCATTCAGCCGGAAGGTCTCCGCGGGTAGCAGTGCACGCGCTGGAGAGAGGTCAGGGCTCGGGGGTGGGGCAAGTGCTGCCACTTCGGGCGGCCGCACGACCTCTCCAGACACCACCAGCGTTGCGAGAGGGAACGGCCTGCGAGTGAAGTGGTCCATCACCTCCAGGCGCTCGTTGCTCGGCGCCTCGGGAACGGTGAAGTCCAGGTCGACGCGGTTCCCTGGCGCGAGCTCCAAGCGGGAGGCCGGCAGCGGCCGGTCCGTGGCCAGCCCGTCGACCGCGATGACAGATGCGTCCAGCCCTTCGAAGGAAGGCGCGAACACGCGCCCGTTTGCAACGTTGACCATCCGCAGCCGCACCCGCTCGCCGGGCCGCAGCGGGACTTCTGGCTGGACAGTCCCGTTCACCGTGGAGACCTGCCCCCAGCGGCCGTCGTGCGCGAGATCCTGGCGCGTGTTGAATCGGCCATCAATCTGGCCACCCGCGTCGAGGCGCCAGTCGTCGAGCACCCAGACGAGCTCGCGTGAGAATGGGCCGGGCTTCTGGTCCTCCACGATGAGCACGCCGAACAGCCCCCGCTCGACTTGCTCGCTCCCGCGAAGGTGCGGGTGAAACCAGTAGGTTCCTGCGTCCTTCACCTTGAACTCATAGACGAAGGTTCCCCCAGGTGGGATGGGAGGCTGGGTCACCCCGGGCACGCCGTCCATTCCGTTCGGAAGCCGGATGCCGTGCCAGTGAATGGTCGTCGGCTGAGGCAGCTTGTTGGTGAAGCGCACGCGGACCGTGTCGCCATGGGTGGCGCGAAGGGTGGGGCCGGGTACCTGGCCGTTGTATGCCCAGACCTCCAGACTCCGGCCATCCAGGAGCGGGAGGGCTGTCGGGGCCGCGACGAGCTCGAACTCGCGCACGCGGCCCGTGGACGGCGTGTCTTCAGGGTAGGGCGGTGCCGCGCGCGGCTGCCGGTGCGTCGCCATGGCGGCATCCTCCTGGCCGAGGCCGAGTGCCGCGAGCATTGCGAGGAGGGCAACGAGAGCTGCCCCGATGAACCAGCGATTGCGATGCATGAAGCCTCTTCACGAATGGATGGAAGGTGCAGGAGCCCTCGCTCCGCCTCCGTGAGCGGGCGAGGAGGGGACCAGGCCGCCGTGGTGGCGTGGCCCAGCCCCCAGGCGCGCGACCTGGGTGCGCAGCCTTCGCTTGCCTGGGAAGGGTACCGCCTGAGAGGCCACGATGCTGGAGTCACGGTGTAACCCCAGGAATCACACCACGAGTTGCGTGCCGCACCGGCCCTGCGACGCTGCCTCGAGGCCGGGTTCTCCCGGCGCAACATCGTCCCGGAACGGCGGTCTACTGGATGGTGACGAGCCCGCTGATGTGGTCCATCGCGCAGGCGTAGCGCAGCGTGCCCGACTTGCTGGGGGTGAACTCCACGGTCACCGGCGTGTCCATGGGGAGCGGCTTGTTGATGCCCAGGTCGGCCATGACGATTTCCGTGGCGCACGTCTTGGCCGTCTTGCGCGTGACCACGAGGCGGACGGGCTGCCCCGCCTTCACCTTCACGTTCGAGGGCTCGAAGCCCTGGGGGGTCACTGTGAGGTCCACGGTCTGGACGCCGTTCTTGGAGGCCGGGGCCGAGGCGGGCTTCTGCGCGGGCGCAGCGGCCTTCTTGGCCGTGCCTCCGTGCGCGGAATGCTCGCCGTGCCCGGCGTGCTCGCTCTGTTTGGCGTGCTCGTCACACGCGACCGCGGGGGCCGCGGCAATCAGGGGGAGTGCGGCAAGGAGTCCCATCAGGCTCTTCTTCATCGCTTGGTTGCTCCCAGAGTGAGGATGCCCTCGGGGACGTCCGGCATCCTGTGAAGTCGGTCCGCTGGAGCACAACGCGTGCCGATGACTGAACGCGCCTGTTCATGCGGGGTTGCCGTGGCGCGGCGCCTGTCCGGAGTACCCAGACGGGTTTCGCTGTAACTGGCCCGGTCACAGGTGGAGCGTGAAGCAGCGTCGTTTCACGGCGCCGTGAAGTGCGGTTCATGGCCGACACGCTGCGGGTGGCGCACGAGGCGCTGACCACCGCGGCTGGACCTCTTCGCAGGTGTAAGCCTTTCGGGGGAGGCGCGTCAGTGGGGGGAACCCGCTAGCTCGCGGGCAGGAGGAAGCCCCATGAATGCCGTTGAAGCAGCCTCGTCCCGGTCTCCCGCGGGCGCCCTGGAGCGGATGGACCTCGCCGTGTCGGGTATGACGTGCGCCGCATGCGCGCGCCGCGTGGAACGCACTCTGAGCGAGGTGGAGGGGGTCCAGGAGTGCAGCGTCAACTTCGCCACCCGCCGGGCCAGCGTACTCTTCGACGCTCAGACCACGTCCGTCAGTGCACTGGCCCATGCGGTGGCCGACGCCGGCTATCGCGCCGAGGTGCCGCAGGCTTCCACCGCCGAAGAGACGGACGCCGCGGAGGAGCGAGGGCTCCGGCGCCGGCTCGCCGTGGCCGTGCTCTTCGGCTTGCCGGTGGTCGTCCTGGCCATGTCCCACGGAGCGCTCGACTTCACCGGTTCCACCTGGGTGCAGCTCGGCCTGACGCTGCCAGTCATGGTGTACAGCGGTGGTCCCATCTTCCGGGCGGCGTGGGCCGCGTTGCGGCACAGGTCGGCCGACATGAACGTCCTGGTGGCGCTCGGGACCGGCGCGGCTTTCATCTACTCGGTGGTGGCCACCGTGTGGCCGACATTCATGGTCGCCGGGGACCACGGTGGTCATGGTGGGCACGGAGCCGCACCTCCCATCTACTTCGAGGCTGCGGCCGCGGTGATTGCCTTCGTGCTGCTCGGGCGCTTCCTGGAATCGCGAGCACGCACCCGGGCAGGGGATGCCATCCGGCGGCTTCAGGCGTTGGCCCCTTCCATCGCCACCGTGCTGGAGAATGGCGTCGAGAGAGAGGTTCCACTCGCCGAGGTGCGGGTGGGGGACCGTGTGGTGGTGCGTCCGGGGCAGTCCATCCCCGTCGATGGCTCCGTCGTGGACGGAGCCTCCTCGGTGGACGAATCCATGCTCACGGGGGAAAGCCTGCCGGTGGAGAAGGCAGCGGGCGCAGAGGTCTTCGCCGGGACGATGAACGGCACGGGCCGCCTGGTCTTCCGTGCGGCCAAGGTGGGGAGTGACACCGCGCTCCAGCAGATTGTCCAGGTGGTGGAGCGGGCCCAGGGCACCAAGGCGCCCATCGCGCGCCTCGCGGACGTGGTGAGCGGCGTATTCACCCCGGTGGTGCTGCTCATCGCCATCGCCACGTTCGCGGCCTGGTTCGTCCTGGCCCCCGAGGAGACGCGCCTGACGATGGCCCTGCTCAACGCGGTGGCCGTACTGGTCATCGCTTGCCCGTGCGCCCTGGGCCTGGCCACGCCCGCGGCGCTCATGGTGGGGATGGGACGTGGTGCGCAGCTCGGAGTGCTGGTGAAGAGCGCCGCTTCGTTGGAAGGAGCGAGTCGTATCGACACCGTGGTGCTCGACAAGACGGGAACGCTGACCCAGGGGCGCCCGGCGGTGGTCCGCGTCCTCGCCGCGAGCGGCATGACGGAGGAGGAAGTGCTGACCCTCGCCGCCGCCGCCGAGTCGGCGAGCGAGCATCCGCTGGCCCGCGCTGTCCTGTCCGAGGCCTCCAACCGGGGCCTGAAGGTCGGAACGCCCGAGTCGTTCACCTCCACTCCGGGACATGGTGTGGAGGCCCAGGTTGGCGGGCGCAGGGTGCTCGTGGGCAGTCGTCGAATGCTGGACGGACGGGGCGTGTCCGGGAGCGAGGACGCCGAGCGTGTGCTCACGACGGACGGGCAGACGCCCGTGCTCGTCGCGGTGGACGGGCGCTGGGTCGGCGCCATCGGCATCGCGGATCCGGAGCGGGAGGAGGCCGCCACGGTGGTCCAGTCCCTGCGGAGCATGGGGCTTCACGTGGTGATGCTCACGGGCGACCATGAGGGACCGGCCGCACGGGTGGCGCGCGCTCTCGGCATCGACCGGGTCTTCGCCGGTGTACTGCCGTCCGGCAAGGCGCACGTGGTGCGTACGCTCCAGGCGGAGGGACGGCGCGTGGCCATGGTGGGGGATGGCGTCAACGACGCGCCGGCCTTGGCGGAGGCGGACCTCGGAGTTGCCATGGGGACGGGGACGGACGTGGCCCGGGATGCCGCGGGCGTCGCGCTGCTGCGCTCCGATTTGCGAGGACTGCCGGCGGCACTCGGGCTGGCTCGCACCACGATGCGGGTCATCCGACAGAACCTGTTCTGGGCTTTCCTCTACAACGTGCTGGGCATCCCGGTAGCGGCGGGGTTGCTCTACGGCCTGACAGGATGGCTGTTGTCACCGATGCTGGCGAGCGTGGCCATGTCCCTGTCGAGTGTGTCGGTGCTGCTCAACAGCCTGCGTCTGCGGCGCCTGCGCCTGCCAGCGCCCCAGGCGGCCTGAGCCAGACCTTCCTCACGAAGTCCCCACGGCGCCACGGTCCTCCATTCGGGACCGTGGCGTTCGTGCATTCACGGCACCTGTAAGAGCCCGGCTCTTGGCCCGTCAACAGGGGTGAACGCGGTGGACATGAGGGCGCGACCTGCTCCCTGGCCTGCCGCGTGAAACCTGCGTCCAGGGAGAGAGCGTCATGTTGGATTCTATCGAAGTGGGAGTCGTCTCTGGCAGCGTGCTGGCCGCGGCGGCCACCGTCCTGTTCTTCTTCGGCCCGCGCCAGCGCACCCGGGCCCGGAGCGAGGTCGGCGGCGCGCAGGAAGTGGACCTGATGGTGGACGGCGGCTACCGCCCCGACCGCATCGTGGTGCGCGCGGGCGTGCCGGTGAAGCTCAATGTCCTGCGCACGGACCGCTCCGCGTGCTCGGAGCAGATCGTGCTCGGCGACCTCGGCGTCTCGCGCACCCTGCCCACCGGGCGCGTGGTGACCATCGAGCTGCCCGCGCTCACGCCCGGCGCGTACGACTTCACCTGCGGCATGAGCATGCTGCGCGGCCGCCTCATCGCAGAGGTCTGAGCCCCGAGCCTGTAAGTCGCCGGCCCCTGCCGCGTCCAAGGGGCTGAAGCCGGTCACCTGCTCCGAAAGGAATCCCATCATGAAGAAGCTCCTCGTCCTCTCCTTGTTGTCTCCCCTCACCGCCTGCGCCGCCGCTCCCTGGAGCGCGCTCGATGAGGATTCCACGTCGCCCACTTCGCTGCGTGCTCCGGAGGCCCCCCGTCCGAATCTGGTCGCAGTGCTGACAGATGCTGATCCGCTGCGTGCGCCGTCGGGGATTGCCTCCGAGGACGGAATCAAGGGGAGCGACCACTCGGGTCATCAAGGGCACTCAGGCGGTCATGGTGGCACCGCTCGGCAAGGCAACGCGACGGGGCATACCTCTGGGCACTCGGGCCATGGTGGACACACGGGGCATGGCGCGAAGCAGGGGAGCGCTCACGATGGACACGGGGGGCACTCTGGTAGCGCCCCGGATGCCGGCATTCCCGCCCCCAGCCACGACCATCACCAGCACTAGCTGCCCGCGACGGAGAGAGGCACCATGAAGACCTGGTCATCGTCACGCTGGAAGCGGCCCGCCGCAGGCACCCTCGTGGCATCCATGTTCGCATTGGGGGGATGCGTCACCGTTCCCCTGGCGAATGATGCGCGTGACGTGCACACGACGCTCGGCGCTCGTTGGATGCCTGGGGGCCCGGTCGTCGGGCTCACCAGCGAGGCCCTCCGGGGAGAGGACGCGGACCCGGCCGTGCGGGCGCTGCTGGCCCAGCCGCTCACCGCCGACGCGGCCGTCCGCATCGCCCTGCTGAACAACCGCGACCTGCGCGCCGCGATGCACGAGCTGGGCGTCGCCACTGGCAACCTGGTGCAGATGAGCCTTCCTCCAAATCCAGAGGTGGAGCTGGAGATGCGAAAGCCCACCCGTGGCGGGCAGCCCCTGCAAGGGGACATCGGGATCGAGTACGACCTGTCCGGGCTCATCCTCCTGCCGCAGCGTCGCGGGGTGGCCCAGGCCGAGCGCACGGCCGCGCGCGCACTCACGGCGGGCGAGGTGCTGCACCTGGCCTACCGCACGCGCCTGGGCTTCTACGAGGTCCAGGCCCGGCACCAGCAACTGGAGCTGCGCAACCGGGCTCTGCAAGTCGCACAGGCGGGCTACGGCACGGCGGTGGAGCTGGAGAAGGCGGGCAACGTCCGCGCGCTGGAGGTGGCCACCGAGCGCTCCGCCGTGGAGTCCGCGCGCCTGGCCGTGGCCGAAGCCGAGAACGCCCTGCTGGACTCGCGCGAGGCCCTCAACGTGTTGCTGGGCCTCTTCGGTCCCCGCACGCAGTGGACGGTGGATTCGCCGCTGGCCGACCCCGTCAACGACCTGGATTCGGGGGAGGGGCTGGAGGCGCGCGCCATCGAGGCGAGCCTCGACCTGGCCGAGCTGCGCGGCCGCATGGATGCCGCCGACCGGCGCCACGGGCTCGCGCGGACGGAGGGTTTCCTGCCCCACCTGTCCGGCGGCTTCCACGGCGAGAAGGACGAGGACCGGTGGGAGATGGGGGCGCACCTCACGGTGGGGCTGCCGCTGTTCGACCGCAAGCAGGGCGTGCGCATGGCGGCCCTTTCTTCGCGCGAGTCCCTGAAGGCCCGTTACGAGGCCACGGCCACCGCCATCCGCGCCTCGCTGCGCCAGGCCCGCGGCCGAGTGGAGTCCACGGGGCGACGAGCGCGGCACGTCCGTGACGTGCTCCTTCCGGCCCGGCGCCAGGTGCTCGACGAGACGGTGCTCCAGTACAACGCAATGCAGGTGGGCGTCTTCGAGGTGCTGCGTGCCCAGGCCGCCGTGACGGACGCGGCCAGCACCTACGTGGAGACGCTGCTCGACCACCACCGCGCCCGCTCAGCGCTGGAGCAACTCCTGGCGGGCCGTCACCAAGGCTTGGAGCTGGGCTCCATCCGCGTTTCGTCGATGAGCGCGAGCTCCGGTCCGGCCGCCGCGGCGGACGCGCACTGACCTTCGCATTCACGGCACTTCGACATCGAGAGGACACACCACCATGGACCGCAGGCAGTTCATTCAGCTCGGCGCACTCGCTGGGGGCACGCTGGTCGCAAGCCACGCCCTCGCGCAAGGACAGTCCCACGCCGTGCCTTCCGCTCCCGTCAGCGCACGCGCCAGGACGCCGAGCATCGTCGCTCCGGGCGGGCAGGTGGCCGTCACCACGCCCAACGGCTCCACGCTGCCGTGGAGGAAGGTGGGTGGCGTGAAGGTGGGCCACCTGGTGGCCATGCCTGTGAAGCACACCTTCGCCCCTGGGCTGGAGGTGGAAGCGTGGGGCTACAACGGCTCGACGCCGGGGCCCACCATCGAGGCGGTGGAGGGAGACCGCCTTCGCATCTACGTCACCAACCGGCTGCCCGAGCCGACCACCGTGCACTGGCACGGGCTCATCATTCCCAATGGCATGGATGGCGTGTCCGGGCTGAACCAGCGCCCCATCGCCCCCGGAGAAACCTTCGCCTACGAGTTCACGCTGAACCAGCCGGGCACGTACATGTATCACCCGCACTACGACGAAATGACCCAGATGGCGCTGGGGATGATGGGCATGTTCATCGTCCATCCGAAGCGTCCGCGCGGCCCGAGAGTGGTCCGCGACTTCGCGCTGATGACGCACGAGTGGAAGGTGCTGCCAGGCATGCGCCGGCCGGACCCCAACGCGATGAGCGACTTCAATGTCCTCACGTTCAACTCCAAGGCCTTCCCGGCCACCGAGCCGCTCGTCATCGGACGCGGGGAGCGGGTGCGCATCCGCCTGGGGAATCTGTCCGCCATGGACCACCACCCCATTCACCTGCACGGCCTGTCCTTCGAAATGACGGGGACGGATGGGGGCTTCGTCCCCGAGTCCGCCCGCTACCCGGAAACCTCGATCCTGGTGCCGGTGGGGAGCACCCGGGTCATCGAGTTCGTCGCGGACGAGCCGGGTGATTGGGCCATGCACTGCCACATGACCCACCACGTGATGAACCAGATGGGACACGCGGCTCCGGTGACGCTGGGCGCTGACGCACGGGCCATCGACCGGCGGGTGCAGGCGCTGGTGCCGGGGTACATGACGATGGGGCAGGATGGCATGGGCGGCATGGAAGAGATGGGCATGCCAATGCCGGCCAACAGCATTCCCATGAAGGGCGGCAAGGGGCCCTTCGGCCCCATCGACATGGGCGGCATGTTCACGCTCCTCAAGGTGCGCGAGAACCCGGACACCGAGGATGGAAGCGGCTGGTACGTGCACCCGAAGGGGTCGGTGGCGGACAAGGCCGACCCGGTGCGCATGGACGCGGACGGCATCAATCCGGACGTGCGCTTTGGTTGATGACGCAGGGGGCGGAGGACGGCTTGCACCAGGTCCTCCGTCCCTGTACCTGAACGGCATGAGTGACATGAATCAGGGAGCGGACGCGGAGACCGATGGCGCGGTGCGGCCTCTGTCCGCCGACGTCATTTCCAGTCTGGTGGAGAACCACCGGGAGTTCTTGCGCTTTCTCGAGCGGCGGGTTGGGAGCCGCGCGGTGGCGGAGGACATCCTTCAGGATGCGTTCGTCCGCGGCATGGGCAAGGCGGAGACGCTCCGCGAAGATGAGTCGCTGACGGCATGGTTCTACAGCGTGCTGCGCAACGCGGTCATCGACCATTACCGGCGTCGTGGCACGACGGAGCGCGCGCTGGCTTCGCTGGCCAGCGAGCTCGAGGAGGGCCATGCACCGGAAGCGGAACTGGCGCAGGCTGTTTGCCAGTGCGTGGGCCGGCTGGCCGGCACCCTCAAGCCCGAGTATGCCGAGGCGCTGCGGCGTGTGGAGGTGGAGGGCGTCAGCGTCCAGGCTTTCGCCCTGGAGGCGGGCATCACCTCCAACAACGCGGCGGTGCGACTGCACCGTGCTCGCAAGGCGCTCAAGAAACAGTTGGAGGTTTCGTGCGGTACGTGCGCCTCGCACGGCTGTCTGGACTGCACGTGTGGGACGCAGGGCGCCGAGAAGAAGGCCGGGGGTTGCGGGAGCGCGACGGCATGACCTGACCGCAGCTTCTAATCGATGGGCGCAGCCGAGCCGCGCGGAGCCCGAGTCCTTCTGGCTTCACGCGCAGGTTGGCTGTCATTGCCGCGACGGCGGCTCACACGAGGGGTTTGGTGTGGGGAGGGGCTGGTGGTGCGGACGGGCAAGGGGGCCCGTCCGCACACGGGGGCAGCTCATGCGGTGGGGGCGGACTCGTACCCGGCCTCGCGGAGTGCCTCGATGAGGGTGTTGACGTTCGCGGCTGCGGCGTCGTGTTTCACGAGTACCTGGCCGTGCTCGAACCGCACGTTTACGTCCTGCACGCCTTCGACTTCACGCAGCGCGGTGTTGATGTGGCTGACGCAGGACCGGCAGGACATTCCCTCGACCTTCAGGAGGGTCTCATCATTCGGGTTCATCGGGTGGCTCCATCATCCAGCGGCGTTCATCGCCGCCTCGAAGAGGGAGACGCAAACTGTCGCGTGTACTTACAGTTGCGCGGCTCATCACCCGCGCGGCCCCGAACTCACTGCTGACAACCGGCGTGCCAAACCTTCTGGCGCGACGACGTCTACGTCAACGAACCAACCTTGGTTTGAGCGTCGTGCTCCGTGTTCTCGGCCTAAACTGCGTATTCCTGACAGTTTCAATGTCCCGGAGAGGCAGTGCGCCACCGGTGGCTTTTGCCGAGCGGATGCAGGTGGTACGGCACCCCCATCGAGGTCCCCATGTGCCGAAACCTATGGCTGCTGGCGAGCATCGTTCTCTTCGCTGCCTGTGTCTCCGAGCCGAAGAGGCTGCCCGCCTCCATGGACCCATCGAATCCGGATGCACCCGAGGCCCCTCCTGCGCCCCAGTTGACCGCATTCGCGGCCTCCACTCCGGAAGTGCCTGCGCCTGACATGTCGCAAGACGAGATGGGGCACTCCCATCGCGGTGCATCCTCGGATGGAGGCGTTGTCGTCTACACGTGCCCCATGCACCCTGAAGTGCAGTCCAACAAGCCAGGAAGGTGCCCGAAGTGCGGTATGGAGCTGGTTCCGGAGAAGCCTGGAGACACGGAGTTAAGGGACGCAGGGGCACCCGGCGCTGCACCGGCCGACCATGACCACGCCCCCGGGCACGGAGGGCATCCGTGAGGCTGTCTTTGCTCGTGGGCGCGGCACTGCTGGCAGGAGGTTGCGCGTCCATCCAGAAGGAGCGAGGCCACGCGGAGGTCGCGGCGCTCGTCGAGGAGCGGCTGGGCCGCAAGACGCGCTGGAACCAGGGCACTCCAGAGGACGCCGAGGTCGCGCGCCATCTCGACGCGCTCCTGAAGGAGGACCTCACCTCGGACCATTCGGTGGAGGTGGCCCTGCTCAACAATCCGGCGCTCCAGGCCACCTACGAGGACCTGGGCGTCTCGCAGGCCGACATGGTTCAGGCCGGCCTGCTCTCCAACCCGACTTTGGACGGGAGCATCGGCTTTCCCATTTCCGGGCGTGGCGTGTCAGAGCACGAGGTCTCGCTGGTGCAGGACTTCGTGGACCTCTTCACGCTGCCCCTGCGCAAGCGCGTCGCCCGGGAGCAGTTCATGGCGGACACGCTACGGGTGGCGCACGAGGCGCTGGCCACCGCGGCCAAGGTGCGCAAGGCCTTCAGCGAGGTGCAGGCCCTCCAACAGCTCATGGAGCTGCGCCGCATGGCGCTCCAAGCAGCCGTGGCGGCGGCGGACCTCTCCGCCCGGCTGCGCACCGCGGGCAACATCACCGAGCTGGAGCTTGCGAGTGAACAAGCCGCCGCCGAGGGAGCCCGGCTCGAGCTGGCGGAGAGTGAACTCGCCTTGGTGGAGGCTCGGGAGCACCTCAACCGCCTCATGGGGCTGTGGGGGCCCCGAACGCAATGGACTCTCTCCGAGAAGCTTCCGCCGTTGCCTGACCAGGAGGTCTCACTGGCGCACCTGGAGTCGCTCGCCATCCGTCAACGGCTGGACATCGACGCCGCCCGAAAGCAGGCCATGCTGCTCTGGAATGCGCTGGAGCTCGCGCGGAGTGCTCGCTTCTTCGGGCGCGTGGAAGTGGGCGTTCACGAGCACCGGGACGCGGACGGCCCCAGGCTCTTTGGCCCGACCCTGTCTCTGGAGTTGCCCATCTTCGACCAGCGTCAGGCCCTCATCGCCCGGCTGGAAGCTCAGCACCGCCAGGGTGAGCGGCGGCTGATGGAGCTGTCAATCAACACCCGCTCGGAAGTGCGCGCCGCCCGCGCCCGGCTGCTGGCGCTTCGCCTGGTGGCCGACCGTTACCGGCGAGTGGTGTTGCCCCTTCGTGAGAAGGTCGTAGAGCAGTCGCAGCTTCAGTACAACGCCATGCAGATAGGCCTCTTTCAACTGCTCTCCGCCAAGCGCGAGCAGGTGGAGGCGTATCAGGGCTACATCGAGGCCGTCCGCGACTACTGGATGGCGCGGGCCGACCTTGAGCAGCTCGTGGGTGGCCGGCTGCGGGAGGGCAGCGCGGCACCCACGCCATCGCCCTCGCAGCCGTCCCAGCACGTACCACCTGGGCCGCCCGGCCCACCCGCGCAGCCAGCACAACCCGGGACACCCACCGGGCACGGACAGGACGTCACCCATGGCACGGAGAGCCCCCATGAGCACCCGCACGACTGAGACCGAGCGCGCACCGGGCCGTGAGGATGACGCCCCTGGGACTCTGGAGCGGAGGGGCGCCCCTGGAAACGCTCCGGCGATTGGAGCCGATGGAACGCTGACGCGGCGGAGCATGCTAGCCACGGCGGGAGCCACGCTCACGGGAGGATCGCTGCTGCTGAGTGGTTCCGCGGCGCGCGCCCAGTCAGCCGTCCCAGGAGCACGCGGGCCTCGCGAGGGCTCCGCGGCTGACACCGGCCAGCGGTATGCGCGGCAGGACTGGCAGCGCCCCGGAATGCCCGACCGGGACTACCGGCCCGTGGTGGTGCCCAATGGCTCCAAGCTGCCGTGGAAGGTCGTGGACAACGTGAAGGTCTTCCACCTGGTGGCCGAGGAGGTGGAGCATGAGTTTGCCCCGGGACTGAAAGCCTTCTGCTGGGGCTACAACGGCCGAGTCCACGGGCCCACCATCGAAGCGGTGGAGGGTGACCGGGTGCGCATCTACGTCACGAACCGGCTACCCGCGGCCACCACCGTCCACTGGCACGGACTCCTGCTTCCCAGCGGTATGGATGGCGTGGGCGGCCTCAGCCAGAAGTCCATCGCTCCAGGCGAGACGTTTCGGTACGAGTTCACCCTGCGCCAGGCGAGTACGAACATGTACCATTCGCACCATGACGAGATGACGCAGATTGGCCTCGGGATGACGGGCATGTTCATCATCCACCCGCGCCGACCCGTGGGGCCCCGCGTCGACAGGGACTTCGTCATCCTCCTGCATGAATGGCGCATCGATGTCGGCACGGAGCGGCCCAATCCGAATGAGATGACGGACTTCAACGTGCTCACCATGAACGCGAAGGCGTTCCCGGGCACGGAGCCGCTCGTGGTGCGCCAGGGCGAGCGGGTGCGCATCCGGCTGGGCAACCTGAGCCCGCAGAACCATCACCCCATCCACCTGCACGGCTTCCACTTCCGTATCACCGAGACGGATGGCGGGCGCGTCCCCGAGTCCGCGCAGCATCCGGAGGGAACGGTGCTCGTCCCCGTGGGCAGCACACGTGTCATCGAGTTCGTGGCGGACGTGCCCGGGGACTGGGCCATGCACTGTCACATGACGCACCACATGATGAATCAGATGGGCCATGAGTTCCCCAATATGATTGGCGTGAAGCCGGGGGGCCTGGACGCGAGGGTCCGCACGTTGCTACCGGGCTACATGACGATGGGCCAGACGGGGATGGCGGAGATGGGCGAGATGGGGATGCCCGTTCCGCCCAACTCCATTCCCATGCTGGGGGCCCAGGGCAAGCACGATTACATAACGGCGGGGGGCATGTTCACCGTGCTCAAGGTTCGCGCACGGTTGGAGAGCTACGCGGACCCAGGCTGGTACGACAACCCGCCCGGCACGCTGGCCGTGGCGGCCACCTCGGACGAGCTGCGCCGGGACGGTATCGACGTGAATGCCCCGGCCCTGGTCAATCCCGGCGCACCGGCCTGACCCTTCCCATGATGAGGCGGGCTCCGCCTCCAACTCACGCAGGGGCACCAGCCGCTTCAGTTGGTCCGGAAATCGGGGGGCAGACCACCCGTCGCTCTTGAACCAGGTCCTAACGGCCTCACTTCTTCGGGGGCGCCTCCACCCCCGAGAAGACCAGCACCTGTTCCGGGAGCCGGGCGCCGCGGATTTCGATCGCTGAGACGGCGCTATTCAGCTCAGCCAGTTCGGCCGGCGTGAAGCGCACATCAGCCGCCCCAATGTTCTCGAGCAGGTGTGCCATCTGTGTCGTCCCCGGGATGGGGACGAGCCAGGGCATTTGCGCCATCAGCCAGGCCAGCGCGATCTGGGCGGGCGTGGCACGCTTCCGCTCGGCCCAGCGCTTGACGAGTTCAATGAGGGTCAGGTTGTGCGGCAGGTTCTCGGGAGCGAAGCGGGACTCAATGCCGCGAATGTCGCCTGGAGCGAAGCGCGTCATTGCGTCGATGGCCCCCGTGAGAAACCCCACGCCGAGCGGGCTCCACGGCACGAAGCCGATGCCCAGTTCCTGGCAGAGCGGGATGATGACCGCTTCGGGGCCACGCCACAGCATCGAGTATTCGTTCTGGACGGCGCTCACGGGCAGCGCGGCATGAGCGCGGCGCAGTGTCTTGGGCCCCATCTCGGACAGGCCCCAGTGCATAACCTTGCCCTGGGCCATCAGGTCCTTGACCGCCCCGGCGACGTCTTCGATTGGGACCTCGGGGTCGACCCGATGTTGGTAGAGGAGGTCGATACGGTCGGTGCGGAGGCGCTTGAGCATGCCCTCGACGGCCAACTTCACATGGTCCGGGCGGCTGTTGAGGCCTGGGCGGCGCTCGCCGGTCTCGAGGTCGATGTTCCAGCCGAACTTGGACGCGATGACGACCTTGTCTCGGAAGGGGGCGACGCCCTCGCCGAGAATGCGCTCGACCTCATGAGGACCGTACGCCTCGGCTGCATCGAAGAAGGTGACACCCCGGTCAAAAGCGGCCCGGATGATGTTGAGCATCTCGGGCCGGCTCGGGACCGTGGTCTGGTAGGTGCGGCTCATATTCTGGACGCCGAGCCCAACGCTGGAGACCTCCAGTGAGCCCAGTTGTCGCCGTCCGAACGCCTTGGGGGCAGGCCGCCTGCCCGGCGCCGTCGGCTTCGCGGAGACCTGTGAGGCCGCACAGCCCAAGAGCGGCGTGGTGGCCAGGGCTCCCGCCGACAGCAGGAAGGAGCGGCGTTCCATCTTGTTCTTGCGTCCTGATGTCATGTGCAGTCGTTCCCTCAATGCAAGGTGCGCAGTGCGTTCAGTCCGTCGAGCACCTGCTTCGGCTCGCCCTCCAGCGGCATGTTCGCCATGTCGCGCACGCCATCCAGCGCGCCCGGAGATTCCGCATCGAGCGAGGCGAACAGTGCGTCGACGTCCTTCGGTGCCGGGCCGGTCGTGGCGATGAGTTCGAACGTCTTGCCCAGCGCATCACCTGGGCGACCAGGATTGGGTCGCGATCCCGTGCTTCTCGTGCACATGGGCCTGTCTTTCTTGCGCGTCCGTTGCGCGGTTTGCGGTGGGCCTCGACTCGAGGCTCCGCACCGCCGCAAACGAAAGTAGCCATGCGGGCTGCACCGAACTAGATGGCGCGAGGGCGAAGGGCCTTGAAGCTGTGATTGAAAATGGCTGTTGCCAAGACACTGCCCAATCGGAGCGTCAGCGCCTGGGTGCGGTGCGGTTCTCGGCGTTCACCCGGCGGGTGAAGGCGAGCGCGGGACGCTCCGCGACACGGGGCTGGCTCATACCGTCTTGACGGCCAGTTCCTTGGCTACATCGATGAAGAGGCGCAGCGGCGCCGAACGCTGCGCCCGGCTGGGGAAATAGAGGAAGTAACCGGGTACGGTGGGCGCGTACTCCTCAAGCACACGCACGAGTCGCCCCGTGCGCAGCGCCTCTTTCACCAGCGGCTCGAAGGCGTAGGCCAACCCCAGGCCCTGCTCCACCAGTGCCAGCGTCAGCTCACGGTGGTTGGTGACGATTCCGCCGCGTACCGGCACCCGCCAGTTCCTCTTTCCCCGCTCCAACTCCCAGGCGTAGAGCCCTCTGCTCGAAGGCATGCGGATGGTGAGGCACTCGTGGCGCAGCAGGTCCTCGGGCTTCTGGGGCGTGCCGTGCCTCGCGAGGTACGAGGGGGCGCCCACGACAACGAAGCGGAAAGCTTCGGTGAGGCGTACCTGCACCATGTCGCGCTCGATGGCCTCGTGCAGGCGCACACCCGCGTCGTAGCCCTCCGCCACGATGTCGACGAGGCGGTTCTCGACGACGACCTCTACCTCTATCCGCGGGTGGCGTTTGCGGAATGCAGGCAGCACCGGTGTGATGACGAAGGGCACGGCAATCTCGGGCACCGTCAGCTTCAGCCGCCCCACTGCTTCGCCCGGCTGAGCCGACACTTCCATGAGGCTCGCGAGCACCTGACTGAGGCCTGGACCTGCGCCCTCCAACAGCCTCCGTCCTGCGTCGGTGAGTGCCATGCTTCGGGTGGTGCGGGCGAAGAGCACGACGCGCAGCTGCGTTTCGAGCTGGCGCATGGACTGACTCACCGCTGCGGGGGAGACGCCGAGTTCGCGGGCCGCGGAGCTGAAGCTCCCAAGGCGCGCCACCACGAGGAACACTTGGAGCTGCGGGAGGAGCGTCGTCTTCATCGCGTGCGTCCCTTCGGGCCTCCGACGCCGTGCTCTGCCTGCAGGTGGCACCCTGGGCGTCGGTGCGCGTTCAATGACGAAGTTCTATCAACCGCCCATCTTCAAGCACGGCTTCAAGGCCCTTCGCTCCTCCGCCACCTGGTCCGACGCGTCCGGAGCGGATACTTCTCCTTGCGTCGGCGAGGGCAGTCAACAAAGGCAAGTCAGGGAGGCGCAAAGCCATGAACCGAAGCGCATGGGTCCACCTGTTGCTCGTCGCGAGCGCGATGACGACGTCGTGCGCGAAGTCCGCCGCGGTCCGCGCTGAAGGCCGCGAGTCACCGGGCACCGTCGCGTCGGGCAACGGGAACAATTCCTTCACCCTGGTCTACGAGGGGGCGATTACGAAGAATGAGCCCGGCAAGGTCAACATGCAGACCGTCACGTACAAACTGAACGGCCTGGATATTTCGGCCAACGTCTACACCCCTGCCAACTACGAACCGAAGAAGGCTTATCCGGCCGTCGTGGTTGCGCACCCGAACGGTGGGGTGAAAGAGCAGGTGGCGGGCCTGTATGCGCAGCGATTGGCGGAACATGGCTACATCACAATCGCAGCCGACGCGGCATACCAGGGGGCCAGCGGCGGTCAGCCGCGCAACGTGGACAAGCCCGCATACCGCATCGAGGACATCCACGGCATGGCGGACTTCATCGCCCGCTATCCGGGCGCCGATGTCGCGCGTCTGGGGTTGCTCGGAATCTGTGGTGGCGGCGGCTACTCGTTGAAAGCCGCGCAAACCGACAAGCGATTCAAGGGGATCGCGACCTTGAGCATGTTCAACTCCGGGCGGGTGCGTCGTAATGGCTACATGGATTCACAACCGTCCACCATCCAGGAACGCCTGCAGCAGGCTTCGGCTGCCCGCGCCCAGGAAGCGGCTGGCGGGGAAATTCTCTATTCAGGGGATGCCAATCTGACCGATGAGCAGATCGCCCAATTGCCGTTCGATCTGTATCGGCAGGGTTACGAGTACTACTGGAAGACGCACGCGTACCCCGGCTCGACCTTCAAGTACACGACGAGCAGTTTGCTGGACCTGATGAGCTTCGACGCCACCGACCAGCTCGAACTGCTCGACAAACCCTTGCTGATGATCGCGGGCAGCAAGGCCGACAGCCTCTACATGACCGAGGATGCGTTCGCCAAGGCCACCGGCACGAAGGACAAGGCGCTCTTCAAGATCGACGGTGCCACCCATATCGAGACCTACTGGGTCCCCAAGTATGTGGACGCCGCCATGAACAAGCTGACGGAGTTCTTCGGAAGGTCGCTCGGGAGGTGATGCCAATCCGGACGCTATCTTCTTCATGGTGGAGCCGACTGTGGCTCGTCGCGTCCTCGAGGGGGCGTCGTCGAACCCCGGGCAGGACAATTGACGCGTCCGGCTCTCGATGGCGTGGTTCTGGCGCGACGCGATCAATCGCCACGGTGGCGACGCCACCGTCGTCCACCTGCCGGAACTCGGGATCCGGGGCAACACCCACTTCCCGTTCTCCGACACGAACAACGTCGAGATCGCCAATTTGCTGTCGAAGTTCCTTGCGGAGAAGCACCTCGATGGAGGCGGACGCCCATGACGGAATGGGGTGACCGCTATTTTGAGCACGCTCAGCGAGATAGGACCCTCCTCATGAATAAGTCCCTCTGCGGAGTCGCGGTTTGCGCAGCGGCCCTCTTCACGGGCTGCGCAGCCGCCCGACATGGCGCTGCGAAGTCCCCCGCGGCCGCCCAGCAGATCATTCGCGCAGGCACCCAAGCATCCACAGCCGGGTCGATGGATTACTTCACCGGGCGAGTACGCGTCGAGCCGTTGTCTCCCGCCAGCAGCGACATCAATGCCTCGACCGCCTACGTGACCTTCGAGCCTGGCGCCCACTCGGCATGGCATACCCATCCCAGGGGGCAATTTCTCATAGTGATTGCCGGTGCAGGTTTGACGCAGGAGTGGGGAAGGCCTGTTCAGGAAATCCGCCCCGGCGACGTGGTGCGGTGCCCACCCGGTGTCAAGCATTGGCACGGTGCCGCGCCGACGAGTTCGATGACTCACCTGGCCGTGACCGGTTCTGTGGATGGCAAGAGTGTGACCTGGTTGGAGAAAGTGACGGATGACCAATACAACGCCGCCGGCGCTGCCGCACCCCAGGAGCACAAGGCGATGACGGCCGAACAAGTCCTTTCAGCCAAACAGCAGGCCATTCCACTGATCGCGTCCTTCATGGCCGCGAGCGACATGCCCAAGCTCAACGCCGCCTTGAACCAAGGTCTGGACGCGGGACTGACCATCAGCGAGGCCAAGGAGGTCCTCGTGCAGCTCTATGCCTACGTCGGTTTTCCGCGCAGCCTGAACGCGCTGGGTGAGCTGATGAAAGTGGTGGAGGAGCGCAAACAGCGCGGTATCCAAGACGCACCTGGGCGTGAGCCCAGCCGAGCCATTCCCACTGGGGACGAGCTTGTCGCCATCGGGACAGCCAACCAGACCCAGATTTCTGGCGTGCCGGTTCAGGGGCCGCTCTTCGACTTCGCGCCGGTCATCAATCAGTATTTGCAGGCGCATCTGTTCGGCGACATCTTCGAGCGTGACAATCTCGACTGGCAAAGCCGCGAGCTGGCCACGGTCGGCGCGTTGGCCGCCACGCCGGGCGTGGAGCCACAGTTGCGCTCGCACATGGCCGCCAGCATGCGGGTAGGCCTGACGGCTGGACAATTGCGCCAATTGACGGAGGTGCTGGCCGAGCGTGGTGATGCGGATGCCGCCAGGCGTGCGACCAAGGCGCTGACGCAGGCGCTTGCCGCGATGAAGGGACAGGACTGAACAACACTGACCTGCTCAGCGTGCGGTGTATCCGCCGTCGACCGGGAGCGCCACACCAACGACGAAGGCTTGACGCGTGATGGACAGGTCGACCAGGCAGGCCGACGAGGCCACCGTGCAGCGCGCTTCGGGTTTCGACGCCCCTTCGCCAGCTCGCTGGCGCGCGCCGCGAAGCTTCAGGAGCGCGCCGACGGACAGAACGGGTGGACCGACCTCCTGGGGGCAGCCGTCGAGCCACTGACGGCCCTCAACGCCGTGGTTGAGGGTGGAGCCGAGAGTGCTTCAACTCGCTCACGTGTGGCCCTCCGCGGGCTGCTAGAGAATCGCCTCAAGGGCCGACTGAAGTTCAGAGTCGCCGTAAAGCTGGTCCGAGTAGCCGTAGAAGCTTTCGCGCACAAAGAGGGTTTGGTCTTTGATTTCAAGACTCTTCTGACCCGGGTCGTCGGCATTCTTGGCGACATTCAGGAAAACAATCCTGTTGAACTTTGCTCTGACGGCCTCACGGCCCATGTCATCCTTGCAGATTTCCTTCATCACATTGACGACGAGGCCCGGGCCATATGACTCGTAGTAGCTGTCGTAGCAGTCAAGGATCGTCTTGTCCTCGGGGAAGCTCGCAATGTCAATCTCAAACGGCAATTCGAATCCAATCGCTGCGTTGAGTTCTGACTGGAATCGAGCGGAGTGAGAGTCTTTGATGGCGGCGATGCGCCGACGCTCGGCGAGTCCCATGGTGTCGTCCTTGTAATCGAAATGCCTGATTGTTACTCCGAGTATTCTCGGGGAGCTTTTGTGCGTCAACCTGTTTCTTGCCGCACCCATGTCGAGACAGCATCCCGTCACCAGCTCCCTGCTCCCGTCTCGGCGTGCGGCACTGCGCTGGAAGTCAACTGTCCTCAGTCAGCTTTTGGCGCTTCCGGGACCGGCATCGCCTGTATTGAACGCGTGGCCTGCTCGATACTCGAGCGCACGAATCGCACCCGCTCCGGGAGCGATGCCTGGGGTAGGGGGAGCAGCTCGTAGCCAAGGCTCGTGTAGACCTCTACCATCGAACGATAGGTCGCCTTCGCCTCGTCGGGGGCCTGTTTGCGCTCGGCATCTTGCCCGAAGATTTCGGGCCAATGCGGCGCGATGAATACACGTCGATTGTAGCGAAACAGCTCCGCGGCCTTCCAGAGGTGTGGCGGCACTGGAAGACCACACACCCGAAGGTATCCGATGACGTCGGGAACGCCGCGATCCAGGATGACAGGACGGCGTAGCTCGCAGGCCTCCTTGTGGGTTCGCATCTCCCATCCCAGCATCAGCTCGGCGAAGGCCGCCCGATCAGCCCAAGGGAGGGCGGCACCGCCTATGGCGACCTGATGCTGAATGATGGCACGGCCCGCCTCGGGCATGTGCGCGAGTCCCTCCACCGCCAGCGCCTGGATGAGACTGCTTTTGCCGGAGCCGGGGCCGCCTGTGATGACATGAAGATGAACGGTCATGGTCTCCTTCGAATGGGCGGGTATGTACCGCACCGGATTGTCGAGACACCAGGTCGGTCGCAATCAGGCCGCTCGCTTCGTCTGCGGCAGCTCGCGGCCCACTGCTTCGCACGGGGATAGTGGGGTTACACGACCACGATGTGCGGTAGCTCGACCTCACCTTCGCCACGGCTCAATGGCTGCAGAAAGGCGCGCTGACCGTCTACGGGCTGCGCTGGCCTTCGCCTGCGCTGGATGAACGCCTGCGCCGGGAGGACACCCTGATTGAAGAGCCTGAGGTTGCGAGTGAGTCATTCGCGCAGCTCTGGCGGGACACCTTGGCGTTCGTGAGCACGGGGGAGTTGGTGTTCACGCCCGACGGCCGCTACGTCCTCCTGGCGGACAAGCGAGGAACCCTCCACCGGCTCTTCCTGCCCCCGATGACTGCCGAGGACCGCGACGGCCTCCCACGCTGAATCGTGAGTACCGAGCCTCGAGCCCAACCACAACGAACGCGAGGAGAGCACGGCGGCGGGCCCGGTGCCGGTGCGGGCGCCGCGGGTCAACGGCAAGCGCACCGAGCCGGCTACTGGGGAGCGGAAACGGTTCGCGTCGGCGATCCTGCCCGCGTGAGCCCGCAAGTCGCCGCGGGTGGCCGAGGTGCTGCCGCTGCTGTACCTGCACGGCCTGTCCAGCTCGGATTTCGGTCCGGCGTTGACGCAGTTCCTGGGCACCAGCCACGGCCTGTCGGCGGCGACGAGCACGAGGTTGACCAAGGACTGCATCAAGGAACTCATCGCGTTTGACGACGGGCACCGCGAATCGACCGAGTCGTGGCTCGATCTGCTCCGCGGCTGTAATCGCCGTGGCTTGGCCGCGCCGGTGCTCGCGGTCGGCGACGGTGCCCTGGGGTTCTGGTCCGCGGTCCGCGAGGTGTTCCCCGAGACCCGCGAGCAGCGGTGCTGGTGGCACAAAATCGGCACCGTGCTCAACGCGCTGCTCAAGTCCGCCCAGCCGGGCGCGAAGAATGCGCTCGCCGAGGCCTTCTCGGCGTTGGGGAACACGGACGCGCTCGCGACGAGCCGCCGGATGTCACGGCCCGACATCGGGTTGGCGATGACGCCGACCGTGGCGTCGGCCACCAGCCAGTGGCGGCACACCCGCCAGCCGTTGGCGTGCTGCTCACCCATCGCCCTCCCTGCCCGCCGCCGTCGCGTGTGCCGTCTCCCGGATGCGCGTTTCCGCAGCCGCTGACAAGGGGCACGATCGTCATCTGACAAGACCCGCCTGATGCCTCCGGCTTGACGCATGCCGATATCGGCATATGATGGTGACCCATGGCACGAGCAGCGACGACGTCGGACGTCTTCAACGCGATCGCCGAGCCGCAGCGCCGGGAGATCCTGGTCCTGCTGCGGGCGGGGGAGCGGCCGGTGACCGAGGTGGCCCAGGAGCTGGGGATGACCCAGCCGGGGGCGTCCAAACACCTGCGGGTGCTCCGGGAGGTCGGGCTGGTGCGGGACCGCAAGGCAGGCAAGCAGCGCCTGTACGGCCTTGACGCCCGCAAGCTGCGACCGGTCCACGAGTGGACCGGCGGGTTCGAGCGGTTCTGGAACGAGAGCTTCGACCGGCTGGACGCGTACGTGCAGGACCTCAAGCAGGCAAGGCAGGAGGAGTGACCGATGGCAGCGACACCAATGGCAGTGACAGGACGGAACTCGCCGGCGCAGTCAGCGACGGCCGATCGCGAGATCGTGATCTCCCGGGTCATCAATGCTCCACGGGAGCTGGTGTTCGAGGCGTTCACCGAAGTCCGGCACCTGTCGCGATGGTGGGGACCGGAGGGGTTCACCACCACCACGCGGGCGTTCGAGTTCCGCGTCGGCGGGGAGTGGGACTTCGTGATGCACGGACCGGACGGGACGGACTACCAGGAGTGGATCTCCTGGACCGAGATCGCCCCGCCGGAGCGGATCGCGCTGCTGCACGGTGAGTCCCGCGGCGACCCGAACGCCTTCGAGTCGGTCCTCACGTTCGCGCCCGACGGCGCGGCGACGCGGATCGAGATGCGCACGGTGTTCCCCACCAAGGAGCTGCGCGACGTGGCTGTCGAGAAGTACCACGCGATCGAAGGCGGCCAGCAGACCCTGAGTAAACTGGCTGCCTACGTCACCGAGATCGTTCGGAAGGGAGTTGAGGACTGATGGCCGGAAAGGTGTTCTTCAGCGTGACGATGTCGCTGGACGGGTTCATCGCGCCCGAGGAGCGCACCAGGCCCGCGAGGCCGCCGGTGACCGAGACGTCCGCGTCGCGGGCGGCGGCGCAACGATCCTGGAGTACGTGAACGCCGGCCTGATAGACGAGTTCTCGATCGCGCTCTCACCCGTGCTGTTCGGCTCCGGAATCCGCCTGTTCGAGGGCGTGGACGAGGGCCGCGTGGCCCTGGAGCCGGTCCGCGCGGAGCCGACGCAGCGGGTGACCCACCTGACCTACGCAGTCCGGAAGCGGTAACTGTCTCGACCTCGGCGCCCCCCCGCCGAGGTCAGCAGCGCGGTTGAGATCCTCGACGCTCTGAGCGTCAGGACGGGCGCGTGTTCGGGCCGCGAGCTCGGCCGCGCGCTCCTCCGGGAGGGACCTCACGGCGTTGTCGTGGAACTTCCTCGCCAGCTCAGGCTTCGCCAGCGAGTCACCAAGGGCCCCGGCTCCCGCGCCGCCGGTGTCGCGATGGCGTTCAACCACATGACGTCGCGCACCTCGCTCATTCGCCTTGATGCGCTTATGTCGCGGCGCCCGAGTTTTGGGTCGGCACACTCAGCTGGACTTGAGCGACATCGAGCGGCGCTTGCTCAGGCCCGCTGGTAGCGGAGGTACAGCGCGCCAGACTGGAAGGTGCGGGTTTCTTTCAGTCGCAGCGGGACGAGGTGATCGAGCTGCGGGAAGTATGGCTTGCCTCCGCCCACGAGAACCGGAGAGAGGACCAGCCGGTACTCGTCGAGCAGCCCCAATCGCGCGAACGCCGATGCGAGGCCCGGGCCGCTGACCGCCAGGTCTCCGTGATGCTCCTGCTTCAGCCTCGCCACCTCGGCGGCGATGTCGCCCCGGACCAGCAGACAGTTCTCGCTGACCTTTTCGAGCGTGGTGGAGAACACGACCTTGGGCTTGCTCTTCCAGATGCGCGCGAACTCCGCCATGAAGCCCGAGGCCGACGGTTCCGTGTCGACGGTCTGCCAGACCGACATCACCTCATACATGCGCCGGCCGTACAGGAACGCGCTGAAGTCCTGGGCCTGTTGGTTGAAAAACTGATGCAGCTCCTCGTCCGGCCGGCCCCACGCGAACGACCCGTCAGGGCCTTCGATGAATCCGTCCAGCGAGAGGTTCATCAGATAGACGATGTGACCCATGATACCCGCTCCTTCTTGGTTCATCTGGAGCCCAATCATTAGCATGTTTTCACCTGGCAATTGTGTGCGAATACTGCCGATGACGTCCACACGCAGGTGTTCCTTAGTGAACTGGCTGCCGTTGTCGTATCGGACGCTCAGCTCCCTCGCCACGCCCCGACCGTACGCACCGAAGCGAGCCTTGACGCGCTCATGACGCAGCGACCGAACTGTGGATGGGCACACCGGGAAGGGCGCCGCCAAGTTCCGAGGCGAGGGCGACGAAATTGACCAACTTCGTGATGTCCGAGGGGACCTACCTGTCCACCATCCCAGTTCGCGGGATGGAGGGTGGGAATCTCCTTGAGCCTGTCGATGACCCACGCGTGTGGCACGGCGTCGAGGCTGTTCCAGATGTTCCGGTTCCAGGCGTATTGGGGGTGGGGCAGGAGCAGGCTGACCGGCGGCCGGGAGCACGTAGACGTGGCCCCAGTCCCCGGTGCTGAATGGCCCGCCTGATGGATTGAACAGGGCCAGTGCGAGCGTCGGCGCTAGCGTCGCCCAGGCAGTGGCCACTGAAGATGAGCGTCTTTGAACCTGTCGCGCTCAGCGATCGTAGAAATTCCACCAAGGTTTGCTGGGTCGTCAGCTTGTCGGTCATGCCCAGCAGCTTGTTGTTGATGCTGTTGTCCTTGTTATTCTTGTCATGGTCGGAAGACGCGTTTGTTCCCGCGATGTTCTGGACGTCCGACAGGGCCAGGAAGGTGGTGAGCTTGGTTTGCGGTGTCTGGGCCAGCGTCTTGGTTTCGCCTGGCGTGTCGCCGACACCGATGGACTCCCAGGCGAGGAGGAAGGCCTTCTGACAGAGATTGAGGGGAAGGATGGTGGATGACATAGGAGCCCTCTGCGCCGTTGTGGGACCCACTCAGGGATACTGAGTGTGGGATGGGCCTCCAGGGCTTTGGCCCGGGTGCCCACTCGCCGGAAGTGCAGGGGAGGTGTCAGCCCTCTGCTTTGACGTGTCTGTTCTCTCAACGATTTCTATTGCTTCATCGGAAAGCGGGATCGCCCGTGAGGAGTTGGCCGTTGATGCGTCGTCTTGGCGCGCGCCTGCCTATGATGTTCCCGGGCCGAGGCAATCGCGACGCCCGTCAGGCGTACTTGATGCAGGCCATTGCCATGGAGTGCTCCCATGTTCCGCCGCCCGTTGCCGTTCGTACTGCTCGTCCTTCTGCCCGCGATGGCTTCCGCCGCCGCATCTCCAGAAGCGGAGCGCTGGTGGGGTCACGTTCGCGTGCTCGCGGATGACGCGCTGGAGGGGCGGGAGACGGGCAGCGAGGGCTATCGGAAGGCCGCGAGCTACGTGGTGGAGCAGCTCTCGGCGATGGGAATCAAGCCGGGAGCGGGGGAGGGCTACGCTCAGGAGGTGGAACTGGTCTCGCGGCGACTGGTGGATGCGAGCTCGGGGCTGGCCCTCGTGCGGGGTGGCCGGCGCATGCCGCTGGTCATCGGCCGCGATGCCATCATCGCCTCATACCTGGGGGAATCGGGGCAGGTGGATGCCCCGTTGGTGTTCGTGGGGCATGGCCTTTCGATTCCCGAGGCGGGACATGACGACTTCGCGGGGCTGGACCTCCAAGGGAAGGTGGTCGTCATCCTCTACGGCGGGCCCGACCACATCCCCGGTGCGCTCCGGGCCCACCACAGCTCGCTCGAGGAGCGGGTCAAGGTGCTCCGGAAGGCAGGCGTGGTGGGGGTCGTGGTGTTGCGGAATCCGAAGAGCGAGGAGCTGCCCTGGGCGCGCATCGCCACGTCGCGGTTCGAGCCGGCCATGACCTTCGCCGACCCGTCACTGGTCGAGAATCAGGGCCTGAAGGTGAGTGTCGTCTTCAACTCCCGCCACGCTGAGAAGCTGTTCGCTGGCGCGCAGCACTCCTTCAAGGAGGTGCTGGCGATGGCGGATGCGAACCGGCCGCTGCCACACTTCGAGCTGCCCACCCGGCTCGAGGCGCGGGCCGAGTGGAAGGAATCTCCGGTGAAGTCCGCCAACGTCGTGGGCGTGCTGCCCGGCAGTGATGCCACGTTGGCGCAGGAATACGTCGTGCTCACCGCCCACCTGGACCACATCGGCGTCGGGGTGCCGGTGAAGGGCGACGCCATCTACAACGGCGCCATGGACAATGCGACGGGAGTGGCCGCGGTGCTGGAGGTGGCACGGGCCCTCCAGGCACTGAAGCCGAAGCGCTCCGTGCTCTTCCTGCTGGTGACGGGAGAGGAAAAGGGGCTCTTGGGGGCCCGCTACTTCGCGGCGAGCCCGACGGTGCCCCTGTCCTCCATCGTCGCCAACTTCAACATGGACATGTTCCTTCCGTTGTTCCCACTCCGCCACCTCTTGGCCCTGGGGCAGGAGGAGTCCTCCCTGAAGGCGCCGCTCCAGCAGGTGGCCACGGCCCATGGGGTGACGCTGGTCCCGGACCCCGAGCCCGACCGCATGCTGTTCATCCGCAGCGACCAGTACGCCTTCATCCGGAAGGGCGTGCCCGCCCTGTTCTTCAAGTTCGGCCATGCGCCGGGCTCTCCCGAGGAGCGCACGGTGAAGGCCTGGCACACCCGGCACTACCACGCGCCCTCCGATGACCTGCGCCAGCCGATGGACCGGGAGGCGGCGGCGAAGTTCGTTCGGCTGCTCTCGGACCTCACCCTCACCGTGGCCAACACCCCCGAGCGCCCGCGTTGGAACGACAACAGCTTCTTCCGGAGGTTCGCTTCAACGCCGGTGGAGGAGGCTCACCAGCGGATACCGTGAGCGCGGTGAAGCTGCCAGTCTCCAAACCTGCCTCCTTTTGCGATGCGCGGAGTGCGTGCAGAGTTCCGTGAAGCGCTTCTCGCGGAGGCCCAGACGGCCATGTCCATGCTCCAGGTTCCCAGTCTCATGCGCCGACGTTCGGGCGCCATCCTCGTCCTCTCCACCGTCGTGCTGCTCATCGGAGCCGCGCCGGAGAGCGCCCAGGAGCAGGTGCTGGGTTCAGCGGGAAGCGACCCGCGTATCGAGGCCGTGGCGATGCCGTGCAAGAAGGGCCAGCGTGCGCTTCGTGTTCGCCGCGGCGACGCGAAGCGCACGGCGACGCTGTCCGAGCCGTATGATGCACTCACGTGCGACGTGGCGAAGGCCACGGCGCCTGAATGGAACTGGACCGGTGGCGATGAGTCGACCTCCTGGGCCCTCCATCTCCGGGCCGTGGACCTCCAGGGAGGGCCGACGGCGCTTCTCATCACCCACGCGGCCGGCTACGAACATGTGCACCGCCAGCATGCCCTGTTCCTCGCCGACGCGAAGGGCGTGACCCGGGCCTGGGAGGGGGCCGAGGGGCAGGGCCCCACCTCCTCCAGTGTGGAGGTCCAGGACGGCCGGCTCCTCTTCTCACGCACACTCGACATCGGCGTGGGAGATTCGACGGACAGATGGGCCCTCTCCGAGCTGCGCTGGGACGTGGGACGGAAGAAGGTGGTGGAGCGGCCTGCCGAAGCCTGGGCCGTCATCCTCCGTACGGAGGACTCGGTGCCGGCGGCCCGCGCGGCCGAGGCGCAGTTGGAAGCGGACTGCAAGGGCTCGACGCTGCTCACGGTGGACACCAACGACTTCGCGCGGCTCACCCGGGACAAGTGGGTGGTGGCCAGCTTCCTGCCGACACGCCAGGGCGCCGAGGCCGCGCTCAGGCGGCTGCAGCCGTGCGCACCGGACGTGTACCTCAAGCGCGTCCAGTGAGTGCTGCCGCACGCGGTGGAGGGTCTGCTGTCGGATCAGTTGTCCTGCTTCAGGTCCACGTAAAGTTCGGCCCGTCGTTGGCGACCTCTGGCATGGCTCTCCCCATGTCGAGTCCCGGCGTCAGGTGGTGAAAGAGCGGTAGCAAGGCATAGGCGGCACCGCCGTAGTGCGCTCCGTGCGTCTTGAAATGCGTGAGGTTGTAGTCCGCCGCCGCCTCGATGTTGGAGGGGTTGACATGGTGTCCCGGGTTGTAGTGGTTGAGCAGGTTCGTCAGCGCACCTTGCGCGACGTGGGGTGAGTCGACGAAGGCGGCGATCTCCCCGTCGTACTGCATGCTGCGGAAGGACCAGTTGGCGGTGCCACACACCAGCCAGCGGTCATCGAAGACCGCGACCTTGGAGTGAACATAGACGTTGGCCGCGCCACCCGCCCCGAAGCAGGAGTAGAAGTGGAGATCCCCCTCCACCGTGGTGATCTTGTGAAGGGGCACCGTCGTGGTGGGGCTGGCCAGGGTCTGCTTGAACTGGATGCAATCTTGTTCGAGCCACCGGTTCCTCAGTCCGGGGGTCGGACTGTTGGTGTCGAAGCTGTCCACGACGTTCCATGTGGCACACGTCGTGCGGTCGACTTGCTGAGGCGTGCCCGCGTCATCGAGATATCTGACGATCCGGCAGTAGGGCGTCCCAATGGGCTTCAGGAAGCGCAGCACCATGTGCAGCCAGGCACGGCGAGTCATGTACGCCATGGAGCCGCCCTGCATGGGCACGACGATGACGACCTTCAGTTCGTGATTCGCGAGTCTTCGCGCCTCATGGCGGCGATAGACGGCCTGGAGCAGGTCAGGGTCCGCGAAGTGGTAGTTCTCGAAGTAGAGGTAGTCGTTCGCCGCGTTGATTCGCTCGATGACCTTGTCTCGGATGTGGCGGTAGCGGGTCGACCCCACGGAGCGCGTGAGCGCGATGCTCACGCTGCGGTTGTCAGGGTGGCGAGCCTGCCGGGTGGTGTTCTCGTGGATGCTGACGGCCTGCTGCTTCACGGTCGTGCTGGACCAGTAGGCGTAGTTACGCGCCACGACGTCGCCGCCGCTCCCAAAGGCGTTCCACACCCATTGGGTGGCCACGTCGTTGGTCCGTCTCCAGCGCCGCATCCACTCCGCTTCGACGTCATCGGTCACCGGACCCCGGAGGCGCACGGCGGTGTCGTGCCAGGTCTGGGCCCCGCCATGGTCGTGGGGCGCGAAGTAGTGGTTGGAGAGGTTGAGCCCGCCAACCAGGGCCGTGCGCTGCCCCGCGATGGAGACAATCGCGATTTTCTGATGGTTCGCCGCGCCGACGAGGTCCCCCTCGTAGTGTTCCAGGAACATTCGCGCGCGTCCCACCCCGGGGCCCGTGGCGAGGGCGTCGGTGTCGATGCGCCGGATGGCTTCGGCGAAGGACTCGTTTGCCTTCGCGACTTCGTCTGCCATTCCGTTGAACTGCCGCTCATGCCTCGGGGCATGCCAGGCGATGACGTCGACGTCGTGACCCGCCCGCACGATCTTCTCGATGTAGGTCAGCAAGCGATGGGCGGGCTGCTCGAAGCAGGTCGCGTCACCCACCGTCACCGAGGGCTCAATCATCCAGAAGGCCAGGCGAACATACGTGTTCGGGTTCCGCGGAGCCTGCCGGACCTGCTCCAGCATCAACCGGAGCTCACGGAAGTACGCCTCCCCATCCAGGATGAACACCACCTCGTTGTCACCCGACTCGACGGGCGTGGTCATGTAGGTGAAGGCGTTGTTCAATCTCGCGGGACGGGGCTCGTCGGGGTTCCGTACGGAGAGGTTGACCGCACCCGGTTCGTGTCCCGGAAGCCGGACTTCCAGGTGTTGGTCATCGACGAACGTCACCCCGGTGAGCTCGGTGTTGTCCAGGAAGACCCGCGCGCCCGCGGTGAAGTTCTGTCCGGTGAGCGTGACCCACCGGCCACCGACAGGGCCTCGCGCCGGGGCCACCGAGACGAGCCGCGCCGCGTCCCGGTAGGTGTAGAGCCCGGCACCGATGACCGCCGCGGCGCCTGGGTTCGTGACACCGACATTCGAGGCGACCCGCAGCCCTCCCATGCCTGGAGGTGGGCCGAAAGGGGTCCTCGCGGTGATGGTGGTCGGCGACACCACCTGGACGTGGGTCGCGGGCTGCCCGTTGACCGTCACGGCCGCGCCTGCCTGGAAGTGGTCGCCCGTGAGGGTGATGGTGGTGCCGCCATCGAGCGGGCCCTGGCTCGGCTCGACGGCGTGGATGACCGCGAGCCCCTGATAGACGAAGCCACCGGCGACCCGGTTCACCGCCGCGTTGTGGCGCACGGCGATGTCGACCGGGCCGATGCCGGCTCCCACCGGCGTGGTGGCCGCGAGCTCCTGCGCTGAGCGACGGACGAGCGCCGCGGCGGCGAGCCCTCCAAACTCCACCGTCGTCCCATCGGCGAAAGGGCCACCGCGGAGGACCACCACGGTCCCTCCCGCGAGCGGGCCGGCGGCGGGCTCGATGGCGGTGACGGGCGAATAGGAGAAGCCATTCGCGAGGCTGAGCGCACCCGCGAGGTTGTGCACCTGGAGGTCCACCGTCCCCTCGACGTGCGCGGGGGTCGTGGCGACGAGCTCGTTGGCCGAGCGCCAGACCACCCCCGTCGCGGGGACTCCTCCCAGGGTGACGGTCGCGGCCGGGTCGAAGCCGCTCCCTCGGATGACAATGGCCGTTCCTCCCGCGACAGGGCCCCGGCTCGGCTCCACGGCGCTGACGTCCGAGTAGGTGAAGGCGTTGGCGAGCGTGACCCAGGTGCCGCCAGCATTCTGGACTTCGACATCAACCGTCCCCGCCGCGTGCGCGGGCGCGGTGGCCGTGAGGGTGCTCGCGGAGACCCTGACGACATTCGTGGCCGCGACCCCTCCGATGCGGACGTTCACCTCCGCGGCGAAGTGGTTGCCTGTGAGCGTGACGGCTGTCCCGCCGGCCGTCACGCCTCGCGGGGGCTGGACCCCAGCGGCCACCGGGGCGCCAATGGACTTGAAGCGCCGGGGCAAGGTCACCGCGGCTTCGCCCGGGTTCTGGACGACGACATCATGCTCGCCCGCTGGGAGGGCGGGGGCCGTCGCGGTGAGGGTGTTCGCGTTGCCCCAGGTCGTGGGCACGGCGTTGATTCCGCCGATTGTAACGACGGCGCCGTTGGCGAAGCGCTGGCCTTGGACCGTCACGACCGTGCCACCGGCCGCCGGTCCCAGCACGGGCGTGATGGTGGTCACCTCCGCGCCAACGTACGTCAGTCCACCCGCCAGCGTGCCGACGGGGGCGGCCCCCATGGTGACAACCACGTCCGCGGCCCCGGCTGCATGCGCGGGCGTGCGCGCGGTGATTCGCGTGTCGGACTGAACGACGACATGGGTCGCGGGTGTTCCTCCGATGGTGACGGTCGCACCCGCGCCGAAGTACTGCCCCTGAATGGTGATGTCCGTCCCACCTGCCAGCGGCACTTCGCGCGGACTGACCCCCGTGGTCGCCGGTCCACTGAAATGAAAGCCGTTGTCGCACCGTCCCCCCGCGGTGCGCGCCGCGGTGGTCCAGACGTCGACGTGTACCGCACCCACGGCGTTGGGAGGTGTCTGACAGGTCAGCTCGGTGGCGGAGACGATGTTGACGGCGGCCGCGGCAGCGCCGTTGAAGTTGACGACCATGCCGGCGACGAAGCCCCGGCCGGTGACGGTCACCTGGGTGGCGCCCGCGATTGAACCCGCGTCGGGACTGCACTTGCTCACGACCGCGTAGTATTCGAAGGGGTTGGCCCACGGGGCCGACGTTCCGTCGGGGTTGGTCGCCGTGACAGTGACCTGACCTGCCCGCTCCCGCTTGGGCGTTCGCACCCTTATCTGGGTGGGCGGCGTGACCTGGATGACCGTGGCGCTGGTGCCCCCAAAGCTGACCCGGGCCCCCGCCTGGATTTGCGTTCCCGTGAGGGTGAGCTCAACGCCTCCGTCCACGGAGCAGCCGTTGATATCGAGATGGGTGATGGTGATGGGCACGCTTGTTCCCCCGGGCCATGCGTGCACGGCCCATGGCTTGCCGCGCCGTTGCTAGGCGAGGTGTTTTTCTTCGATGGTCGCGCGGGTGCTTGCGTCCGGCTCACCGGTCACCGTGAGCCCCTCATCACGCTGAAAGTCCTGCAGCGCGCGGCGAGTCAAGGCGCCCAACTTCCCCTCATCCTTGGCGCAGGGATAGCCCAGGTTGGTCAGGCGTCCCTGCACTCCAGAGAGTGTGTCGAGCGGGTCGAGATGCGCCGCGCGGAAGATGAACGTCTCGCGTTCGAGATCCTGGCCCAGGGTGACCCTGACCTCGGTGGTGGTCGCTGACACGGACTCCCGCACGAAGCCCTCCCCATCCGTCTTCCCCGTGCGCTCCTCGGTGCCATTCGGGCCGTCAATGGCTATCAGATAGGACGCTCCGCTTCGGGGCCGGTCCTGCCGGTCCAGGAAGCGGATGCGCAGTTGCTCGGACGCATCCTTGCGGCGGATGCGATAGGCGTTCGAGGGCTCCACGTCCCGCAGCGCGAGCTGTCGCGGAGGAAGGATGACGGTGTCCCCCGGCAGGAGGATGTTCTTGTTCTTCCGCCGGCTCTTGAGGTCGCGGTTGTCCGGCAGGTCCCAGACCGTGTCCGCGTGGAGCCCATGCTGGTGGGCGAGCGTCGAGAGGCACTCGCCTTGCTGGATGACGTGAGAGGTGGGGCCCGTCCGTGCCACGGGGCGCGGCGCCGTCCAGGCGGCTTCGTCGCGGCAGGCGGCCCGCTCCGCTGACAGGGGCTCACTGCCGAGAATCTCCCAGCGGTCCTGGTCCAATTCGAGGAGCCCGAGCTGATACGTCCCCGGCGCGAGGCCCTGGAAGCGCAGCGTCCCCGCCACATCGGTCCTGGCGGACAGGGCTTCGGTGGGGCTCTTGCGCAGCTCGATGAGGATGTCGTCGAGCGGCTTTCCCTCCATGTCGACGACCGTGGCCTCCAGGGTCTGCAGCGCCGCTTTCATGCAGGGCAAGATGACGTCGCCCCCGGAGGAGATGGACGCGGCGGCGGCCTTCGCGGCCTTCAGCTGGGTGAGCTTCGCCTCGCTCGAATCCTGGGGGCTGGGAGGGGGCTCTGTCGGGCCACACTTGCTGAAGTACGCCCGCTCCGGGTCGAAGACCGCCGAGGGCTTGAAGACGATGTCATGCGCCATGGGGGGCCCTCCGCCGCGTTACGCTGCGATGCCGAATGCCATGCGTGCCTTTGCGTTGCGCGCGGACGTCTCCAGCCGCCGCTGGAAGCGGGTCTCGACCCTGTTCATCCGCTCATCGGGTTCAAAGGTCGTGTCGGAGAGGGCCTCCGCCACCCAAGGCTCGTCCTGGTCGAAAGCCCAGCCAAAGAGGGCCGCGAGCCCGATGAAACGCGTCTGCAGCTCGCTACTGGCGAGTCCGTAACCGCGGGCGCGGGTCAGCCCCTTCCGGAGCTCCTGTCGCAGCGAGTCCCCGGAGAGGTCCTTGACCTCCTCCGGAAAGTGGGTGTGCAGGTGCACCACCAGCTCTTCGACGAAGTGCGTCTCCCTGACGTCGCGCAGTGCTTCGACCTGGGCGTCACGGATGCGCACTTCACTCTCCCGGAATTGCTTGATTTGAACGCTAACTGACAGTGAAGTCGAGTTCAAGCACGTTACGGGTTGACCGCCTCCGAGGCCACCGGGAGGCGCCTGCTTTCAAGGCCCGGGGGCGCGCGGATGCGGCGTGAAGGTCATGCATCAAGTCACCGCATGGCGACGGTTCCACATGACGTGCTCCTGCTCGATGAGCTGCACGGCGCGCCACGCCACGTCAACCGTCGGCCTACACCGTGGCCGCGCGTGGGGTGAAGCTGTGCAGCCCAGTTCGCTCGGCACGTCAGTCCAGGCAACTGCATCTCTGACACGGGGGGCACCAAGCCGTCGCTCAGCACCTCCGGGGTGAATTTGACGCGGCCTTGACGCGGCACCATCCCCACTCGGATTCGACTAGAATCCCGCCCCTTATGGAGCGGACCGGCGCAGCGGCAGTCATCATCGGCAACGAGGTCTTGACGGCGAAGGTCCATGACCTGAACGGGCCGCACCTCATCAAGCGCCTGCGCGAGGTGGGCATCCCGCTGCACTCGGTGGAGACGGTCCTCGACGACGTGGACGCCATCGTGGACGCCGTGGCCCGGGCCCGGCGCAAGGCGCGCTACGTCTTCACCAGCGGCGGCATCGGCCCCACCCATGACGACGTCACCGTGCGCGCGGTGGCCCTGGCCATGGGACGGAAGGTGGTTCGGCTGCAGGAGATGCTGGACCTCATCATGTCCCGTGCCACCGAGGAGCGGCCGGTGACGGCGGAAGGACTGCGGCTCGCCGATGCCCCGGAGGGCGCCGTGCTGCTTCCCCAGGCAGACATGTGGTTCCCCGTGCTCACGGTGGAGGACATCTTCCTGCTGCCCGGTGTGCCGCAGTTGTTCCGGATGCAGTTGGAGACGGTGCTCGCGCGGCTGAGCGGGTCGCCCGTGGCCGTGAGCTGCCTCTACCTCCGGTTGGGCGAAAGCGACATCGCCGCCGTGCTGGACCGGGTGGCGCTCGACATGCCGCACGTGGCCATCGGCTCCTACCCGGAGTTCGACACGGACAAGGACTACCGGGTGAAGGTGACGGTGGAGTCCGCCCAGCGCGGGCCCGTGGATGACGCCCTGTCGCGCATCCTCACGGGCCTGCCGGAAGGCGCGGTGGTGCGGCGGGAGTAGGGCTCCCGCCGCGTTCCGAACGCGCCTACAGCCCCAGTCCCAACCGCTGGCGCAGCCGGAAGAAGTCGTCCGTGAAGGCCCACGCCAGAATCGTGCGCAGGCGCTCGCCTTCGCGCACGGCCTGGATCATGGGCTCGGGCGTATCCAGCCGGGCACCCGCGAAGTTCGGGTCCTCGCGCAGCACCATGCCCAGGCCCACCGCCACGTCGCCGCACATCAGCAGGCCCGCGCGGTCCGCCGAGTAGTCGATGGCCTCCAGCCAGGGCGCCAGGTCCACCTTCTGCGCGTCGCCCAGCGACATCGCCGGAATCTCCAGCGCCTTGAGCGCCTTGCGCGGGAAGGCCCGCTTGAGCTGCTTCACCGACTCGTCGTTGCGCCGGCCCAGCGCGCTGAACTGCGGCGCGTGCAGGCGGACGGCGCTGCCGAAGAGGTCCGCCGTTTCGCCCTGTGACAGCTTCTCCAGCACCGCGGTCTTGTTGAGCAGCCCCAGCGCCGCGCGGCCCAGGAGGAACTTCTGCTCGCGCGCGTTGAAGCGCCGCACCACGTCCTGGCCAATGCACACCGACATGGGCTCCGTGGTCTCCAGCACCGTCAGTCCGCGTCGCGCCTGGTAGGCCTCGAAGCTCTCCACGCCGAAGACCTGCGCCACGGCGCGGATGGCCTTGTACACGGCCGAGTCCGGCTTGAGCCGGTCCGCCTTCGGATTGACGCCCACGATTTCGAAGTTGGGCGGGTACACCTTCTCCAGGTGCTCGCCCATCGCGCGCAGCACCTCGAGCAGCGGGCCCCGGGCCCCCGGGTGCATCAGCACCGAGTCCACGTCCGTCTGCGTGAGCGCCTCGCGCGCCTCCTGCGCCAGCCTCGTGCGGGCCTCCATGTAGAAGGCCAGCTCCACCTCGTTGGCGGAGCGCAGGAAGTGCAGCGCCGCCGCCGCGCAGAACGCCTTGTCGAGCTGCTTCAGGCCCTCCCAGAGCTTGAACAGCGCGTGCAGGCTGTCCACCCGCGTCGGGTCCTGCCGGAGAATCTGCCGGTGCTCCTCGATGGCCATCGGCACCGATGACGAGTCCCGCGCGTACAACTCCGCGAGCACCGCGCGGGCCTGGAGGTTCGTGCCATCACCATCCACCACCTGCCGGTACAGCGCGGTGGCGCGAGCGGGCTCGGACAGCGGACCCGCGTACAGGTCCGCGGCCCGCATCCGCAGCGTCGCGGCGCGCTTGGGCTCCACGGCCAACTGGCCCGCGGCCTGGGCCTCCAGCAACTGCGCCAGCTCCGGCAGATTGCGAGCGCGCTCGTAGAGGACCACCAGCCGGTCCACCAGGGCGGGGTTGCCCGGAGACAGCTCCAGCGCGCGGCGGTAGAGCGGGGTGGCCGCGCCCGCGTCGCCCAGCCCTTCGTCATACGTACGCGCCAGTTCCAGCGTGAAGCGGGCCCGCGGCTCCGGCGGCAGCTCCTGCTGGAGCAGCTTGTGCAGGCAGTCCACCGCGCCCGCCCAGTTGCGCGCCTGCGTGTGAAGTCCGGCCAGGCGCTCCAGCGCCTCCAGGTGACGGGGCAGGGTGGCCAGCACCGTCTGGTAGTGCGCCGCGGCCCGGCTCGGGTCATTGAGGTGCGACGCGTACAGGTTCCCCAGCGTCATGTGGAACTGCGCCAGGACGCGTGGGTCGCCACCCAGTTGCACGCGCTGGCTCAGCATGGCCGCGGCCTCGGGGTACTGCTGCGCCTCCAGCAACAGCGCGCCACGCAGCTCCAGCGCCTCCGGGTGCCCCGGCTGCGCGGACAGTGCCTTCTCCAGCAGGGCCAGCGCCCGCGCGCGGTCATTCAGCGTGGTGTGGTGCAGCCGCGCCGCGCTGACGAACGCCGTGGCCGCCGCCAGTCCGTCCCGCTGCGCCAGCTTCGCCTCGGCGCGCCGCTCCTGCAGGGCCGCCAGGTCCGCGGAGCCACCGCGCTGCGCCAGCAGCTCCTCCAGGCCAGCCTGTGCGCCCGCGTGCAGCGGATCCTTCTCCAGCGCCTGCCGGTACAGCGCCGTGGCGCCGTCCGCGTCATTCAGCCGGCCCACGGCCAGCTTCGCCGCGCCGATGAACGCCTCAATGGCGCCACGCGGATCGCGCGACACTCGGGCCTCGGCCTCCAGCGCGGCGCGGGCTCCCGCGAAGTCGCCCCGCTTCAAGGCCACGCGGCGAGCTCCCTGAATCGCGGGCAGGCACTGCGACTGGAGCTCCAGGGCCTGCCGGTACAGCGCCGCCGCCCGCTCCAAGTCGTTGAAGCGCGTGTCCGCCAGCTCGGCGGTGCGCAGCAGCATCTCCAGGGCCTCTTCGGCGTCCTGCGCGGACGCGAGCCGCATGGTGTACAGGCGCGCCAGTCCCGCGGCGTCACCCGCCTGTCGCAGGCCGCGCTCCAGCACGAAGGCCAGCCGCGCATCGCCCGGGTCGGCCTCGAATGCGCGCTTGTAGGCCTCCAGCGTGCCCTCGGCAGGGCTGCGGTCCAGGTCCACCGCGGCGGACAGGCGGAGGGCCGTGGCCAGCCGCGGGTCATTCACACGGTCGGCGATGCGCTGGCGCAGCTCGGCGCGGCGCGGCCGGTCCGAGGCGCGGATGCGCTCCAGCAGCGTGAGGGCGGTGAGGTTGCCGGCGTCCAGCGCCAGCACGGCCTCGCAGCACTGGGCCGCGCGTGAGGGCTCCTGGAAGCGGTCCAGGTACAGCCGCGCCAGCTTCAGGTACGCCGTCACCTTGGCCGCGGACGTGCTGCCCACCTGCGTCTCGCGGTCCAGGATGCCGACCAGCTCCTTCACGTTGTCTTGCGCCAGGTACAGCCGCTCCAGCGCGCGAAGCGTGGCGGCATGGGCCGGCGTCAGGCGCAGCACCTCTTGATACGTGTCGATGGCCAGCTCGGGCCGAAGGAGCTGCTCCTCCCAGATGGCCGCCGCCTGATACAGGGCGTTGGCGCGCTCCAGCGGGTCGGTGCGGTTGGCGGCCTCGGCGCGCAGCACTTCCACCAGGCTCTCCCACGCGGCCTGCGCGCGGTAGATGCGGGCCAGCGCGCGCAGCGCCGGGAAGTAGCTGGGCGCCAGCATCAGCGCCTCGTTGTACGAAGCGATGGCCTCGTTGTCCTGGTTCAGCCGCTGCTCGTACAACTCGCCAATCTTGTAGATGAGCGCGGCGGCCTGCTCGGTGGAGGCGGAGCTCTCCGACTCCGCCCGGTACATGTCCACCAGCTTCTCCCACCGGCCATCCTGCGCGTACAGCCGGCCCAGCGCCTTGAGCGCGGGGAGGTAGGACGGGGACAGCGCCAGCACGCGCTCATACGCGGAGATGGCGCCCGCGCGGTCCTTGAGGTTCTCGTCGAGAATCTCCGCGTTGCGGTGCAGCAGCGACAGCACCTGCTTGGTGTCACCCGCGAGCGACGCCTCCAGGTCGTGCGTCTCCAGCAGCTCGCGGAAGCGGCTGGCCCGCTCGTGGAGCCGCGCGAGGTTGCGGATGGTGGGCAGGTGGTCGGACGCCAGGTCGAGGATGCGCTTCATGCACTCGATGGCGTGGTCCAGGTCGCCCAGGCGGTCCTCGTACACCACCGCCATCTTGTTCAACGTAATGATGAGCTGATCCCGGTCGCTCGTCTGGAGCAGGTCCTGCTCGTACATCGCCACCAGCTCCGCGAAGCGGCCCTGGCGCTCGTAGAGGCGCGTGAGGGCCTTCTGCGCGGGGAGGTAGCCCGGCTGCAACTGGAGGCAGGCGTTGTAGCGGGAGATGGCGTCCTCCTGCCGTCCCAGCCGCTCCTCCAGGATTTCGGCCGCCTTGTACATGCGCGCGGCCTTCTGCTTCGCGTCCTCGGCGGCGGCGACCTCCGCGTCGAAGACGGCGACCAGCCGCTCCCAGTCCTGCATGCGGTAGTAGAGCTTGCCCAGGCCCGCCAGCGCGGCCGCGTGGCCGGGGATGCGGGCGACGATGGCCTGATACCGCGCCGCCGCGTCCGACTCGCGCTTGAGGACCTCCTCGTACAGCGCCGCCAGCCGGAGGTTGGTGGCCACCAGCTCGCTCTCGTCGTTGAGCGAGCCCACGCGCGCCAGCAGCACGTCCGACAGCTCCTCGAAGCGGCCTTGCGTCTCGTAGATGCCGGCCAGCTCGCTCAGCACCAGCGGTTCGTTGGGGGACACCTGCCGCGCGGCGAGCAGCGCGGCCAGCGCGTCGTCCTTGCGGTCGTTGCGTTCGTAGACCTTGGCGATCTGCAGATACGCGGGCGCCGCCTGCGCGCCCAACGCGGCCGCCTCCGCACCCAGCGCGGCGAGCAGCTCATCCACGCGCCCCTCGCGCTCGGCCAGCCGCTTCATGGCCGCCAGGAGCTGGAGGTCCGACCGGTCCAGCGCGAAGGCCTCGCGGAACAGGGCCGCGGCGCCTTCCTTCTGCTTCAGCCGCTCTTCCAGCAGCAGGCCCGCGGCGGTGAGGTAGTGCGCGCGCAGCGAAGGCTGCTGCACGGTGGCGGCGATCAGCCGGTACACCTCCACCAGCGCGGGCGCGTCATTGCGCGCGGCGTAGACGGACTCGAGCTGGGTGAGGACGACGACGTCCGTGGGCCGGCGCTCCAGGCACTGCTTCAGGCACGCGGCGGACTCCTCGTCCCGCGACAGGCGCTCCTGGAGGATAATGCCCTTCTCGAAGAGCAGCGCGGCCTGGTGGCGCGCGTCGTCGGTGGCCGCCAGCTCCGCGTCCATCAACTGGAGCACCATCTGCCAGTTGCCCACGTCCGCGAAGAGCCGGCGGGCGGCGCGGATGTTGACGAGGTAGCGCGGCGCCAGCTTGTACGCGTTCTGGAACGCCACCGCGGCGTTGCGCGGATTCTTGAGCGGCTCCTCCCAGAGCAGGCCCACCTCGTGGAAGAGCAGCGCCGCCGTGTGGGGCTCCGTGGTGCTGAGGGCCTTGGCCTCGCGCTCCAGGGATGCGATGCGCTCTCGCGCTTCATCCTCGGCGCGGGTGTTGGCGGCAGCCGCGGGTGCGGTGGGCGCGGCCTGGGCCTGCGTCTCCGTGACCGGAGCGTTCGGGCTCGCGGGCGCGCCAGACACAGGCAGGGGGGCCACGGGAACAGTGGTCCTCGGGACGTCGTTGCGCTCGCTCATGGAAAGCCGGCTCCGAATGGCCAATACGGGGGAGGAAGGACTGGCCGTCGCCGGTCGTAACATGCGCTTGGCCGATCCCTCAACTTCCCGTCTTTCCTGGCGATTTGGGTGCCAGCCGCCCCAGGGAGCGGGCAGGCGAACCCCTGCTTTGGGGCAACGCGGCGCCTACTTCCGCCGAGCGCGCCACTCGTCGCGGCTCTGCCCCCAGCGGTCGACGAAGAGCGTGTCGTGCGGCGGTGGCATGTGTGCCTGTCCCAGCACGCGCGACCCCAGCCGGAGCGCGACCTGCTGGGACGGGGTGTTCTCCGGCACGATGCAGTGGATGACGTCGGTCCAGCCGAGGTGGTCGAAGGCCCAGTCCAGGGTCGCCGCCGTCGCCTCCGTGGCGTAGCCCCGGCCCCAGTACTCGCGGAGCAGGCCCCAGCCAATCTCTGTTCCCGGCCAGCCCTCCGGTTTCCACGGGCCCACTCGCCCCACCCACGCGCCCGTGGACTTCTCCAACACGGAGAACATCGCGAAACCCTGGAGCGACCACGAGCCTGCCATCACACACAAGTTGCGCCACGCCATCGTGCGCGGCTGGACCCCTCCGATGAAACGCGCCGACTCCGGGTCGGCCGACAGCGCCGCGAAGCCATCCAGGTCCTCGGCCAGGGGAGGCCGGAGGATGAGACGCTGTGTTTCGAGCACGGGGCCATTGCTTGCCAGGTGGGACATTCAAAACGCCTTCATGTTTGGCATTGAATTCGAACCGCTAGGCGGGAACGACGGCAGCGTGACTACAGGCCGGGCCGGCACACCTTGCCCACGCAGGTGAAGCCGTCCGGACACGGCTTCGGCTCATCCACCTTGCACATCGGCAGTTCCTGCTCCTGGTCCGCCAGCATCGGGTCCAGGTTGTCGTCCACGGGGCCACCACAGCCCACCATGGCCAGCACTGCCAGGACTCCCAAGCCACTTCGCAGCATGTTGCGCATCATTCGGCTCCTCCTGGGTGAGGGCATTACAGTCCTTCAACCCAGGAGAAGCCGTCAAATGACGCTTACCAGATGCGGACGCGCTGCTCGGGCGTCAGGAACAGCGTCTGCCCGGGCTTGACATCGAACGCGCCATACCAGGCATCGAGGTTGCGCACGGTGGCGGTGCGGTACGGGCCCGGCGCGTGGCCGTCCGTCATGATGATGCGGCGCAGGTACGGCTCGCGGTAGTTGGCGCGCCACACCTGACCGAAGCCAAGGAAGAAGCGCTGGTCGCCGGTGTAGCCGTCGATGACAGGCGCGGGCTTGCCGCCCAGGGAGAGCTGGTAGGCGTCATAGGCCACCGCCACCCCCGCCATGTCCGCGATGTTCTCACCCAGCGTCAGCTCGCCATTCACAGACAGGTCCGGCAGCGGGCGGTAGGCGTTGTACTGGGCCGCCAGGGCCTTCCCCGCGGCCTGGAACTTCGCTTCGTCCTCCTTCGTCCACCAGTTCTCCAGCTTGCCGCGCGCGTCGAACTTAGCGCCCACGTCGTCGAAGCTGTGGACGATTTCGTGACCGATGACCGCGCCGATGCCGCCGTAGTTGACGGCCGGGTCCGCGTTCGCGTCGAAGAAGGGCGGCTGCAGGATGGCGGCCGGGAAGATGATGGAGTTCTGCTGCGGTGAGTTCAGCGCGTTCACCAGCTGCGGGACCATGTACCACTCCTTCCGGTCCACGGGCTGGCCCAGCTTGGCGACGTTGCGCTGGTACTCGAAGCGGACGGCGCGCTCGGCGTTGCCGTAGGCGTCACCGGCCACGATGTCGAGCCCCGAGTAGTCACGCCACTTCTCCGGGTGACCGATGCTCGCCTGGAGCGTGCCCACCTTCTCCTTGGCGCGGGTCCGCGTGTCGGGCGACATCCACGTCAGCGCGTCGATGCGCTTCTCGAACGCGGTGATGATGTTGCGGACCATGGCCTCCGCTTCCGCCTTCACCTCCGGCGGGAAATACTTCGCCACGTAGAGCTTGCCCACCGCCTCGCCCATGGAGAGGTTGGTGGCGTCCACGCCACGCTTCCAGCGCTCCTTCTGGGCGGGCGTTCCGCTCAGCGTCTTGCCGTTGAAGGCGAAGCTCTCGTCGACGAAGGCCTTGGACAGGTACGGGGCCGCGCGGGCCACCGCATGGAAGGCCAGGTAGTCCTTCCACGCCTGCAGGGGCTCGCTCTGGGCGAGCTTCGACAGGGCCGTCAGCGCGCTCGGCTGCCAGACGATGACCTGCTCCTGCGTGCCCAGGCCCGCGGCGTCGAAGAACTCCTTCCAGGCGAGGCCGGGCGCGCGCTTCATGAACTCCGCGCGCGGCCAGGGGTTGTTCGCCTTGGAGATGTCCCGCGTGTCGACCTGCGACACGTGCGCCTGGGCCATCTTCCGCTCCAGGGCGAAGACGCGACCCGCGCGGGTCTCCACGTCATCGAAGCCGGCCAGCTTCAGCATGGCCGCGATGTGGGCCTGGTAGCGCTTGCGCAGCTCGGTGAAGCGCGGGTTGTCGGCCAGGTAGTAGTCCCGGTCCGGCAGCCACAGGCCGCCTTGCAGCAGGTAGGGGGCGTAGCGCGACGGCTCGTTCAGGTCCTCGGCCACCCAGAGGCCGAAGAGCCGGTCCGTGGTGACGTCGCCCATGTTGAGCGCGTCCACGTCCGCGCGGAGGGTGGCGCCCAGCACCGTGGCCAGCTGCTTGCGCTGCCCGATGGCGGCGATGCGCTCCAACTCCGGCTTGAGCGGCGCCACGCCCTTGGCCTCGATGGCCGCCTCATCCATGAAGCTGGCGAAGATGTCGCCCACCTTCCGGGCTTCGCTGCCCTCGGGGGCCTGGCGCTGCGCCTCGATGAGCTCGCGGTTGCGCTGGTCCGCCTGCTCCGCCAGCGTGGTGAACATGTTGTAGCTGGAGCGGTCCGGCGGAATCTCCGTCCGCTTCGCCCAGGTGCCGTTGGCGAAGCCGTAGAAGTCGTTGCCCGGCACGATGTCGCGGTCCATGCCGTGGGTGTCGAAGCCGAACGTCCCATACGTGGGCTTCGGCTTGGACGCGGGCGCCTCGGCGGGCGCCGTGGCGACAGGCGCGGGCGGTTCTGTTTTCTCCGCGGAGGTGGAAGACGCACAGGAGGTGAGCAGCGCAGTGGTGCACGCGGAGACCAGCACATGCCTGGCGCCGGGGAAACGTCGATGGGGATGTGTCAAGGAGTGCTCCTGAAACAGGGGCTGCGAGCCGAAGACCGGGGATATAGACGGTCTGGCGTACGAAGGCGCGGACCGAACAACGGATTCGGCGGTTTCATCCCGAGCGGGCGGACCTTTCGCTCGGACCGGCTCCGCCACAGTCGCCGAACGGCCGGGCCGTACCCGAGGGGCGCGTGACGGACGCCTAGGTTTGCAGGGAGCCGGGGCCGCGATGTGTCCGCGCCCCGACATCCAGGAGGCTCCCATGCGGCTGTTGTTCCGAATCACCCCCGTGCTGTTGGGGCTGGCGCTGGCGGCCTGCTCGGGCATCCGCGTCAACACCAACTACGACCCCACGGCCGTCGAGCGCATCGAAGACTTCCGCCGGTACGCCTGGCTGCCGCAGCCCCAGGGCAAGGACGCCCGCGTCTACAACGACATCGTCGACGTGCGCGTGCGCATGGCGGTGGACCAGGAGCTGAAGGCTCGCGGCTACCAGAAGGTGGACATGAACGAGGACCCGGACTTTTTCGTGGGGTGGCAGGGCGCCATCGACACCAAGTTGTCTGTCGACACGGTGGACTCCTTCTATGGCTACCCCTGGGGCCCCTACTGGAGCCCCTGGAGTTCCTTCTACGGGCCCTACGGCTATCCGTACGGCATGGGCGGCCCGCGCACCTATGTCCGCGAATACGACGTAGGCACGCTCATCCTCGACGGCGTGGATGCCCGGGAGCAGCGGTTGGTCTGGCGTGGCACGGCCCAGGCGGAGCTCCACCGCGACCTGTCACCCGATGCACTCCAGAAGAAGATCAACGACGCCGTGCACAAGCTGCTGTCGCGCTTCCCGCCCCGCCCGGAAGCGTCCTGAGCCGGCCAGGCAGCCACTCCCGCACGTTTTCGGTTGCGAGCCCCCAGGCCGGTCGCCAGTATTGAACCGATGGTCCAACCGCCGGTCCAGGGTGGGGTTCGATGAACGAGGCGACAGGCTCGAAGCACGCCGAACAGTGGGCGGCGCATTGGTACGCGGTGGCGCGGTCACCGGCGCTCGGGAAGGGACGGCCCTTGGGAATCCAGCGCCTGGGGCGGCGGCTCGTGCTCTGGCGGGACGCCGCGGGCGAGGCCCACTGCGCGGATGCGGCCTGTCCCCACCGGGGCGCGGACCTCGGGCTCGGACGCGTGCAGCAGGGGGCGCTCGGATGCCCCTACCACGGCTTCCGTTATGGCGGTGGCGGCGCCTGTCTGGCCATGCCCTGTGAGGGGCCTGACGCGAAGCCCTCGCGAGGCCTCGCGCTGCGCATGCATCCGGTGCGAGAGGCGCATGGGTTCATCTGGGCGTGGCTGGGGGGTAGGGCGCCCGCGTCCCTTCCCGCGCTGCCCTGGCTCGCGGACGCGCCGGAACCTGATTCGAGCAGCGCCGCGGTGGAGGAGGTCTGGAACGCACGCTTCACCCGGGTCATGGAGGGGACTCCAGCCTGCCTCGCTCAGGTGCGCTGACCCACGGCACGCTCATCCGGGCGGACCGCGCCATCGTCGCGTGGCATCAGCTGCATCGCGCGGCGCTCGGCGACACTCCTGGCGCATCCTGATAGAAGCGCTGCGTCCGATGCCCCGTCCCCGCGCCAGCAGGCTCGACCCCGAGCGCAGACAGACACTCCTCGCCGTGGCCGCGGAGGAGTTCGCGGAGCACGGCTTCGATTGGGCCTCCTACAACCGCATCCTGGAGCGCGCGGGCTTCTCGAAGGGGGTCGCGTACTACTACTTCGAGGGCAAGGACGACCTTTATGCCGCCGTGCTGGCCCTCACGTTGGACACGCTGGCGCAGCGCTTCGGGGCCTGGCAGCGTCCCGCGGACGCGGACGGCTTCTGGCACACCCTGCGTGAGCGTTACTTCGCGCTGACGACGCACATCGTGAACGACGAGCGCTCGGCCCGGCTTCTCCGAAGCATGTCGCAGGCGCGCACTCACCCGAAGCTGCAGGAGGCGTGGCTGCGCTTCGAAGGGCCGCTGGTGGCGTGGTTCCAGCGCGTCCTCGCGGACGGGCGCGCGCTCGGCGCGGTGCGTGGCGATGTGCCGGAGTCCCTGCTGCTGACGTCCCTCATGGGCATCGGACAGGCCACGGATGGGTGGCTGCTCGAACAGTGGGCGCACAGCGGAGTGCCGGCGCTCCAACGCGGGGCGGAGCAGGTGTTCTCCCTCTTCGAGGACCTGCTTGTCCCCAGGCCCGTGGGCCCGCCTCCCGCGAAGCGGCGCTGAGGCGGACCCTGGCGGGCAGTGCGTCTCAGTAGGCGCAGGCCCGGTTCGCGCAGTACCCCTGGACGCCGCGGCAGACACAGTCCGCGTCATCGCTACACTTCGTCACCGGGCACTTCGGACCGCCGCCGCCTCCTCCTCCACCACCGCCTCCACCGCCGTAGGTGTAGCTGCAAGCGTTGCGGGAACATGTCGCCGTTCGCGCCGTTGGGCATGCGTCCCAGCACTGCTGCTCGGAGCTGCACCGGACGATGACACAGGCGAGGCCCGAGAGGTCCGGCTCGCTGACCTCCGCGTCGGACTGCACGCTCTGCGAGCACACCGCCGCGCTCGCCACGGCGACGTTGGGCTCAGGGGACTCCGCGCTCGCGGCGGTCGCCGCGAAGGTCAGCAGGACGGCGACGCTCCAGGACAGACTGTGTCGGCGGGAAGGCATGGCGACGTTCCTCTCAATCCCCGAGGCTGGGTCCCTGTCGCTGCGCAGGGGTTCCGGGGATGTGAAGTCTATCACAGCTGGGTCTGGCCATTCGCCGAGCGCGAAACCTGTTCCCCTGGCGGGCGGGGCCGTCAATCATCAGGCGCATGCCCCCGCCATCATGGACTTCTCCCGTGCCCCTGAACGTGCAGCGACGGGTACGGGCGCTCGTCTTCGTCACGGTGTTCCTGGACCTGGTGGGCTTCGGCCTCATCATCCCGTTGCTGCCGTTCTACGTGGAGTCCATGGGCGGGACGGCCACGACGGCGGGGGTGCTGCTGGCGTTGTTCTCCTTCGCGCAGCTCGTCGCCTCGCCGGTGCTGGGGCGGCTGTCGGACCGGGTGGGGCGCCGCCCCGTCATCCTGCTGAGCCTGCTGGGCAACGCGATTTCCATGGCCCTGTTCGCGTACTCCACCCACGTCCAATGGCTGCCGTGGTTGTTCGCGTCGCGGCTGCTCGCGGGAGCCACCGCGGGCAACCTGGCGGCGTGTCAGGCGGCGGTGGCGGACGTCACGGACGAGCGTGGGCGGGCGGCGGGCATGGGGCTCGTCGGCGCGGGCATTGGCCTGGGCATGGTGCTGGGGCCCGTCATCGGCAGCCTCCTCCATGTGCATGGCGCCTGGGCGCCACCGCTGGCGGGCGCGGTGATGGCGGCGGCGGCGATGCTGGGCGTGCTCTTCTTCTTTCCGGAGACGCACCGACCGCAGGCGGAGCGGCACGAGGAGCAAGGCCGTCCCCGGGTGCGGCTGGCCGACGTCCTGGCTCGGCCCGGGTTGGGCGCGGTGCTGGCTTTGACGTTCCTGGTGTTCATCGGAATGACGAACCTCCAGGTGTCGCTGGGGCTGTTGGCCCAGGCGCGGTTCGGCTGGGGCGAGCTGGAGATCGGGCGGCTCTTCGCGTTGATGGGCCTGGTCACCTTCGTGCTTCAGGCCTTCGTCATTGGCTGGCTGACGCGCCGGGTCCGGGACACGACGTTGGTGCTGGTGGGCGCCGCGTGCATGGGGACCGGGCTCACGTGCATCGCCGCCGCGAGCCACGGTGCCATGTTGGTGCTGGCCATGGTGCTGGTCGGCTCGGGGACGGGCCTGTTGCAGCCGCTGATGGCCAGCCTGGCCTCCGGGTACGCGGGGCGCGAGCTGCGTGGCGGGGTGCTGGGCGTGGTGCAGTCGGCGGGAGGGCTCGCGCGCGTGGTGGGGCCGGTGTGGAGCGGCTTCCTCTACTCACGGCTGGGGCCTGGTGCGCCCTTCACCAGTGGGGCGGTGGCGGCGGGCGTCGCGCTGTTGGTGGGGGCTTCGCTCCTGCGGCGGCGCGTTCCGGACGCGCCGCCGCCATCGAGCTTGAAGGTCTGAGCGCGGGGCCGCTTACAGGCAGTACTGCGCGAACGTCGGGCTGCTGCACAGGCTCTGGAAGGCCGCCAGGTTGCAGGTGTCAGCGCCGGGACCGACGTTGCACGGATTGCCATGCGGGCTGCCGTAGTCGCTGCACGTGAACTCGACGCGTTCGCCGAACAGGTAGGTGACGGCCACGGTGTTGTTCGCGTACTGGCCGTTGACGACGCAGCGGTCCAGGTTGCCCGAGTGGTCCACGGTGTAGACACCGTGGGACAGGAAGCCGGGGCACTCCACCGTGCAGCTCGTCGGCGACTCCGGCGGGCGGAAGCCATACATGAAAGTGTTCGGCTGGCCGGTGGTCGCGCCGAACGTCCCCGTCGGTGCGCCGGTGGGGCTCAGCGGGTCTCCGGTGCCGTTCCAGTTTCCCTTGGCCAGCGAGTACGTGCTCGCGCCCACGGCCGACAGGGCATTGAGCGCGTCAGCCTGATTGCCCGCGGCGCCGTAGAACGTCCGGAAGGAGCGGACCTGTCCGACGGCGAGCGAGCCCAGCCGGAAGTCGAGCTGCGCGCCCAGGTCCCCAGGGCCCACGTTGGTGAAGTCACCCGTGCCGCCCATGAGCGAGTAGTTGATGGCCAGCGGGTTCAGTGACACGAAGTTGTTGTCGACCGCGCTCACCACCCAGGGGTTGCCCGCGGTGCCCGCGACGGTGACGTATTCGGAGAAGGTGTTGGGCAGGATGTCGTAGTCGATGCCGCGCGTGTAGCGCAGGTCGGAGATGAAGGCCGTGCCGATGTTCTCGATGAGGACGTCCACCTGGTACAGATGGTTCGTCACCGGCGACGGCGTGTAGATGTGCGTCACCCGGAACGTGTTCCCCACGCGCACCACCGACATGGTGGAGATGGGCGACGGCGCGTTGATCTCCACCGTGAGGTTGGAGGACGCGCCGCAGTCCGCGGAGCTGTAGCCGGAGATGCCCAGGTCGGCGCTCGCGACGCCCCAGCCCTCACACGCGCTGCCTGGCGCGGCGGCCTCGCCGTTGGTGGGCAGGTAGCGCAAGCCAATCGTGCGGGTGCCGAAGGTGCCGCTGGAGACCGCGTTGGTGGGGCAGGGGAGGTTCAGGTGGCCCGCCGGTGCAACGCCGAGCCGGACGACGCCGTTGTCGATCATCCCGGGACAGTCGGGCAGCGGCGGCGGGAGGAAGTGAGGCTCGGACGCGAGGAGGCGCTCCGCGCGCAACAGGGCCCTCGCGTTCTGGGGATGGATCCGCGCCTTCGCGTCGGCGGGGGCAAGCTCCTCCGCGCCGGAGGCCATCGCCTGGCCGCTCCAGGACAGGGCGCAGAGGAGTGCCGCGTGCAGAAAGCGCTGGGGATTCTTCGATGTGAGCATCCAGGTTCTCCTGTACCCGGCGGGACCGGGCAGTGAGAGGGCCATGACCGGCCCGCCGTGCAGCCGCGGGGCCTGACCTGGATGCGCTGCCACTGGCGGCGGCGCCCGGTGGACCCGTGGCGCGCATAGCCTAGCCAGTTACAGAGCGTGCGTGTGTGCTGTGCTCGCTGTTACACAGACTGCGTGTGTAGTCCGCTCAGACGGGAATGAAGACGCGCTGCGTACCGCCCGTGCTGAGCTTCATGCTCGCCGCCATGGAGCGGGCCGAGGCGGCCAGCCGCTCCGCGTTGGGGCTCGACTCGCTCTGCTGAGCAGAGGACGCGCGCTGGCGGACGTTCCACTTCCTTGGAGGGTGGAACCCTGCGTGCGGGCGCTGGGCCTGACCTGTCGGAATGGGTTATGGACGGTGTGGAATCCTCCGTTGTGGGCATCCTCAACGGCCCACCTGACCCGAGAACCCTTCAAGCCGACCTTCGTCCACATGAATCGCAGACCCGAGTTCGACAGCCTGCGCGGCATCCTGCTCGTGTTGATGACGCTGACGCACCTGCCGACGCGACTGAACACGATCAGCAACCAGCCTTTCGGATTCGTCTCCGCGGCCGAGGGCTTCGTCTTCCTGTCCGCGTTCCTCGTGGGCGTGGTGTACGCCAACAAGATTGAAGCGGCGGATCCGAACGTGCTGTGGCGCAGCCTCTGGCAGCGTGCGCTCAAGGTCTACGGCTACCATGTGGCGCTGCTGGCGTTCGCGTTCGCGGTCATCGGGACGTTGGGCATGGCGACGCACCGTCCCGCCATCCACAACCTGCTGGGCTTCTTCCACGAGGACCCCGTCACCGCGCTGTGGAGCAGCTTGTTCCTGCTCTATTGTCCACCGCTGCTCGACATCCTCCCGCTCTACGTCGTGCTGCTGTTGCTGACCCCCTTCATCCTGCTGGGCGCGCGCAAGGCGGGGTGGACGCGCATCCTGTGTCTGAGCGGGTTGGTGTGGTTGTCGGCGCAGCTGGGCTTGAAGCGCGCGCTCTACGATTTGTTGGTGTTCATCCCGGTGCTGCCGTGGCCACCGCTGCGCATCGAGCTGTCGGGGGCCTTCGACTTATTCGCCTGGCAGTTCCTGTGGGTGCTGGGCGTGTGGCTGGGCGTGGGCCGTGCCACGGCGCCGGAGAAGCGCGAGGTCGTCTCGCCCGTGCTCCTCAGCGGGGCGCTGGTGGTGAGCGTGGCGTTGCTGCTGATGCGCTACCAGGTGGGCATCTTCAGCATCGACATGGACCTGTATGGCGCCCTCGTCGACAAGTGGACCCTGGCGCCCGTGCGGCTGGTGAACTTCCTGGCCGTGGCGCTGCTGGCGAGCTGGCTGAGCCCCAAGGTGTTCCGCTGGCTGCGCCCCCGCGTGCTGGAGGCGCTGGGTCGTGCGTCCCTGCCCGTGTTCTCCGTGCACCTGGTGCTGTGTCTGCTCAGCCTGGCGCTGCTCAATGAGAACGAGGACCCGCTGGCCGACTGGGAAGAGGTCGTCGTGCTGGTGGCCACGTTCACCGTGATGCTGCTGGTGGCGTGCAGACAGGCGGCCGCGCTGCGCAACAGTCACACCCCATAGGGCTTCTCTGAGAATTCTCTCAGGATGCCCTCAAACGGCATGCGCGCGCCCTCCTTAGGGTGCGCGGCATGTGGGTCCTTCTCGTCACACTCCTCGCCGCGGCCCCGGCGCGAGAGTCCCCTCCACTCACCTTCGCCGAGTCCCAGGCGCTGGCCGCGAAAGCCGCGCTGCCCGCGAGCCTGGCGCGCGCCGTGGAAACGCGGCGTGTGTGGGACGCGCGGTTGCCGTGGCTCGCCGCCAACCCCACGCTCAGCGTGGTGCCGGGGCGGCGCGCCCAGCCCGAGGGCCCAGGCTTCGAGCTGACGGTGTCGGTGGAGCAACCGCTCTTCCTGTCGAACCTGGCGGGGGCCCAGCGCGACGCGGCGAGCGCGGAGACCCGGGCGCTGGAGCGGGAAGCCGTGGCCGCGCTGCTGAACCGCCGGCTGGAGGTGGCGCGGGCCTGGCTGACGCTCTGGTCGGCCCAGCAGGCCGCGGCGACGGCCAAGCAGGAAGCGACGTTGGCGGGTGCGCTGCGCACCTCTGTCGCGGATGCGCTGGCGCTGGGCGGCGCCACCCGGTTGGAGCTGGCCGAAGCGGAAGGGTTCGAGGCCGAGGCCCAGGTGGCGCTCCTGGCTCGCGAGGCGGAGGTGACCCACGCGCGGCTGTCGTTGGCGGTGCTGGTGGGCCGTCAGCCCGATGCGCACCTGGTGGTCGCGGAGGCGCTGCCGGAAGTGGCATTGCCGCCGTCTTCTGAAGAAGCGCGCTGGCTGGCGCGCGCCTCCGAGCTTCCAGAGGCGGAGGCCCGGCGCCTGCTGGGTGTGGCGGAGCGGGCCCGCGCGGCGGAGGTCCGGGCCGCGCGGGGCTGGCAGGTGACGGTGGGCGCGCAGGGCGTGCGTGAGTACTACGGCGGGCTCAGTGGCCTGCTGATGGTGGGTGTGACGCCGCCGATGTTCGACGCGGGTCAGCGCGAGCGTGGCGCGCTCCTCGCCGCCGCTGAACGTCTGGAGGGCGAGGCCCAGGAAGCCGCGCTGCGCGCCGCCGCGGAGCTGGCCCTGGCGTTCCGTGAGCGCGAGCACACCGCAGCGCAGCTCTCCGTCGTCGAGAAGTCCCTGGCGCCCAAGGCCGAAGAGGCCGCGCGACTGGCCGACGTGTTGCTGCGCGCGGGCCAGAGCACGCTGCCTGACGTCCTGCGCGCCCGCCGCGCCCGGGCCGCCGCCAACATCCGGCTCGCGCTCGCCCGTGGCGAAGCCTCGCTCGCCGCCGCGCGGCTCCACCTCCTGCTCTCCGCTCTGCCATGACGCCCTTCGTCCGTCGTTTCGTCGCTGTGCCGATGCTCGTCCTGTCCGGGGCGTGCACGTCCGGTTCCTCCACCGCGGAGGTTCCTCCCGCGCCGCCCCCCGCGCGCGCCTCCGCGGCTTCGGCGTGGGTGCCCGTGCGCGCGGCGTCTCGCGTGGCCCTGGCGGAGGCTCCCGCGCTGGTGCTGTCCAGCCCGGACGCCGTCGCCGCGCTCTCCGCGCCGTTCCGCGCCCGAGTGCAGCAGGTGCGCGCGCGGCCGGGGCAGCAGGTCAAGGCGGGAGACCCGTTGGTGGAGGTGCTGATGCCGGAGGTGGTGGAGGCGGCGGGGGCCGCCAGCGCCGCCTCGCTGCGGCTGGAGGCCTATTCGCGGCAGGTGGAACGCCTGGAGGCGCTTCATGCCCAGGGCCTGGCGAAGCTGCCCGACCTGGCCGACGCCCAGACGCAACAGGCCGAGGCCCGCGCCGCCCTGGTCGCGGCGCACGCGGTGCTCCGCGTGGCGGGCATTTCTCCCGGGGAGGCCCGGGGCGTGGCGGAGCGCGGCACCGTCTGGCTCAAGAGCCCCATCGGAGGAATCGTCACGGAGGTGCGCGCGGTGCTGGGGGAGATGCAGCCGGAGGCCAGTGCCGCCTTGGTGCGGGTGGCCGCCGACGGTCCAGCGCGCCTGGAGGCCCGGCTGTCCGTGCGTCCTCCCGTGGACGCCAGCTTCGCCTTCGTGTCGTCCCAGGGCCTCGCCGTTCCGGTGCGGTGGGTGGGGCAGTCCCCGGTCGTGGACGCCGCGGATGGAACGTGGCGTGCGTGGTTCGAGCCAGAGGACACCGCCGCCGTGCTGCGCGCTGGGCAAGGTGGCCGGTTGCGCATCCAGGCCGCCGCGGGCGAGGACACGGTGCTGGTACCCGCGCGCGCCCTGGCCTTCGACCGCGCGCGCACGGTCGTCTTCACGCGCGGCGGTGAGGGACAGTCCGTGCTCCAGGAGGTGGAGGTGCTGGCCACCTCCGGCGCGGAGGCCTTGGTGAAAGGGCCGCTGTCTGCCCGGGACGCGGTCGCCGCTGACGGCGCGGCGCTGCTGTTGGAGTCTCAGGCCGGTGACGGCGATGAGGTGACGCCGTGATTGAAGCCCTCGTGCGCTGGTCGGTGCGTCACCGGGTCTGGGTCCTGGCCCTCACGGGCGTGCTCGCGCTGGCGGGCGTCGCGGTGTCGCTCCGCCTGGAGCTGGACGCGATGCCGGATATCACCACGAACCAGGTGCTCGTTCTCACGCGTGCGCCCGGCCTGACGCCCGAGGAGGTGGAGCGGCTGGTGACGCGGCCGGTGGAGGTGGCCCTGGGCGGCATGCCAGGACTCGAGGAGCAGCGCAGCCTGTCCCGCTATGGCCTTTCCTCCGTCACCGCCGTGTTCGCGGACGGCGTGGACCCGTACCGGGCCCGGCAGCAGGTGCAAGAGCGCCTCAACGTGCTCGGCTCCACGCTGCCCCCGGGCGTGGACCCACCGGAGCTGGGGCCGCTCACCGGTGGGTTGGGCGAGGTCTTCCACTTCACGCTGTCCTCGCCGGAGCGCACGGGCGCGCAGTTGCTCGAGCTGACGCAGTTTCGCGTGGCGCCCCGCCTGCGTTCGGTGCCGGGCGTGGTGGAGGTCAACAGCTGGGGAGGCCACCAGCGCACGCTGGAGGTGCGCGCGGACGCGGTGCGTCTGGCCCAGCGGGGCGTGACGCTCGCGCAGTTGCGTGACGCGCTGGAGCGAGCCACCGGCAGCGCTCCGGGCGCGAGCCTTCCGGTGGGAGAGCGCCACGTCCTGATTCGCGCCGTGGCGCGGCCTCGGGCGCCGGCCGACCTGGCGGAGGCGTTGATTCCCCGGCCTGGGGCCATGGCCGTGCGCCTGGGCGACGTGGCCGAGGTCACCGAAGGCGCGCTGCCTCGCATTGGCAGCGCCACCTCCAATGGGCGCGGCGAGACGGTCTACGTCATGGTGCAGATGCTCCGGGATGCCAATGCGCTCGCCGTGACGAGCGCCATCTCCGACGCGCTACCCGATGTGCGAGCGCTGCTGCCCGAGGACGTGCGGTTGGACGTCGTCTACGACCGCGCCACGTTGGTGCGCGGCACGGTGCGCACCGTGGGCAAGAACCTGCTGGAAGGAGGGCTGCTCGTCGTGGGCGTCCTCTTCCTGTTGCTCGGCAGCGTGCGCGCGGGCCTGCTGGTCGCTTCGGCCATTCCGTTGTCCATGCTGGGCGCGACCACGGCCATGGTGGCGCTGGACATCCCCGGCAACCTGATGAGCCTGGGAGCCATCGACTTCGGCCTGCTGGTGGATGGCGCGGTGGTGATGGTGGAGGGCCTGTTCCACCGGCTGGCGCATCTGTCGCCGGAGGAGAAAAAGCGACCGCCCCGTGAGCACGTCGAGGAGACGGCCGTGTCCCTGGCCCGTCCCGTCTTCTTCTCCGTGCTCATCATCCTGCTCGTGTACCTGCCCATCCTGTCCCTGCGAGGCGTGGACGGGAAGATGTTCCGGCCCATGGCGATGACCGTCGTCTTCGCGCTGGCCACCGCGCTGCTGCTGTCGTTGACCTTCATCCCCGCCGCCGCGAGTTGGCTGATTCGCCCCGAGCACGTCCCCGCGCGCGAGCCACTGCTGGTCCGCTGGTTCGAGCGTCTCTACGCCCCGGTGTTGCGTCAGAGCGTGCGCCGGCGCGTGCCCGTGGCCGCCGTGGCCGTGTTCCTGTTGGCCGTGGGTGGGTGGATCTTCGCTCGCGCGGGCACGGAGTTCACGCCGCAGTTGGACGAAGGCGACATGGTGATTCAAACCACGCGTGTCCCCGATATCAGCCTGGACGCGGCGGTGAGCGAAGCGGGCCGGATGGAGCGAGTCCTGCTCGAAGCGATTCCGGAGGTCCGCCAGGTCGTCTCGCGCGTGGGCAGCCCCGCGGTGGCCACGGACATCATGGGCTTGGAGATGGCGGACGTCTTCGTGTCGTTGGCGCCGAGGGATGCGTGGCGGCCCGGGCTCACCCGTGAGTCGCTCATCGAGGAGATGGGGCAGGTGCTGGAAGCCCGTGTCCCAGGTGGAGACCCGTCCTTCACGCAGCCCATCCAGATGCGCTTCAACGAGCTGCTCGGGGGCGCGGTGACGGACGTGGCGCTCAGCATCTACGGCGAGGACCTGACCGAGCTCGGGCGCCTGGCTCGCCGGGCCGCGGCGCTGTTGAGCCAGGAACCGGGTGCCGTGGACGTGCGTGTACTCGCTCCGCCGGAGGTGCCGCTCTTCGAGGTGACGCCGCGCTCGCTGGATTCGGCCCGTGCGGGCCTGGGCGCGGTGGATGTGCTGGAGGCGGTGAGCGCGGTGCGCAGTGGCGTGGAGGTGGGCGCTACCTGGGATGGGGCGGTGCGCGTGCCCATCGTCCTGCGGTTGACGGGCGCGTCCGATGCCTTCTCCTGTCCGAGTTGCCGCTCCCCACGGAGACGGGGGGCCTGGTGCCGCTCTCCCGCGTGGCCGACGTGCGGTTGACGTCCTCGCCCGGGCTGGTGAGCCGGGAAGGGGGCCAGCGCCGGCTCGTGGTGGGCTTCAACGTGCGAGGCGCGGACCTGGGGACGGTGGTGGAGCGGGCACGGAGCCGCGTGGAGCAGGCGCTCGCTCCGCCTGATGGCTATCGGCTCGAGTGGGGCGGTCAGTACGAGACCTTGACGGAGGCACGGCAAAGGCTTTCGCTGGTGCTTCCCGCCGTGGCCCTCCTCATCTTCGCCGTGCTGCTGTTCGCCTTCCGCCGCATGCGTCCCGCTTTGGCCATCTTCGCCAACGTCCCCTTCGCGTGCGTGGGCGGGATGATGGCGCTGGCGGCCCGGGACCTGCCCGTGTCCATCTCCGCGGCGGTGGGCTTCATCGCGCTGTCCGGCATCGCGGTGCTCAACGGCGTCGTGCTGATGTCGCGCGAACAGCGGCTCGAAGCGGACGGCCATGCTCCCGGCGAGGCGGTGGTGATGGCGGCACGCGAGCGGGCCCGGCCCGTGTTGATGACGGCGCTGGTGGCGGCGCTGGGCTTCATCCCGATGATGCTCGCTCGCGGGGTGGGCGCCGAGGTGCAGCGGCCCCTGGCCACGGTGGTGGTGGGCGGGCTCGTCACCTCCACGCTGTTGACCCTGGTCATCCTCCCCACGCTCTACCCATGGTTCGCGGGTGGGACGCGCACGCAGACGCGTGCATGATGGGGCGAGGGAGGCCGGTGCCGTGAGGCTGCTGCTGGTGGAAGACGAGGAGCGGATGGCGAACCTGCTCCGGCGAGGGCTCGGGGAAGAGGGCCACCTCGTGGACACCTGCCGCACGGCGGAGGACGCGCTCGACCAGGCAGGCGAGGTGGCCTACGACGCCATCATCCTCGACTGGGCCCTGCCCGGCATGGACGGCGTGGCGCTGCTGCGGCGCTGGCGCGAACGCGGCTTGATGACGCCGGTGCTGATGCTCACCGCCCGCGGCACGGTGGGGGAGCGAGTGACGGGCCTGCGCGCTGGCGCGGATGACTACCTGGTGAAGCCCTTTGCCTTCGAGGAGCTGCTCGCGCGCCTGGAAGCGCTGCACCGCCGCTCCGAGGGCCAGACGCAGTCCTGGGGCGGAGGGTCCATCCACATCGATGCCCGGCGGCGGATGTTGACGTGTGGCGACCGTGAGGTGGCCTTGACGGGCCGCGAGTTCGCCCTGCTGGGTGAGCTGGCTTCGCGCGCGGGCGAGGTCCACACCCGCTCCAGCCTGCTGGCGAAGGTGTGGGGCCCCAGCTTCGATGGGCCTCCCAACATCGTGGACGTCTACGTGGGCTACGTGCGCACGAAGCTGACCGAGGTGGGCGCGGAAGGGGTGACCATCCAGGCGGTGCGTGGGGTGGGCTTCCGGTTGGTGATTGAGGGCGCTCGGTGAGGTTGGTCCGGCGGATGTGGCTGTGGGGCGCGGTGGTTCCCGTGGTGGCGGTGGTCGCCGCGCTGGGCGTGGCCGTCCAGGTGTTCCGCGTGGTGCTCGAGCGGACCCTGGACGAAGCCTTGCTGTCGCAAGCCGCGGCGGAGAGCGTGAGCCTCTTCGACGCTCCGGATGGGCGCCCGCATCTGCACGTGGAGCCCTCCCCGTTGGCGGGAGAGGTGCGTGCCTTCGTCCCCGCGACCCGGCTCTACGGACCGGATGGGACGCTGCTTTCCGTCTTTCCGCCTGAGTCACCCACTGTCTACGAACGGGTGCTACCCGAGGACGGGCCCACGTCGCGGCTGGAGACGCAGCGTCTGGGCACGGGCCTGCGGCTTCGCGTGCTGACGGTGCAGGTGCGCTCGCCGAAGGGCGTGCCCCATGTCCTGCAGTTGGTGGCGTCCCTGGGGACGGTGGACCAGGCGGTGGGCACCTTCACCTCCGTCGCGACCGTGCTGGCGCTGCTCCTGGGCGGGGTGCTGATTGGCATCCAGGGCTGGCAGGCGAGGGGGCTCGCGCGACGGCTTCACGGCATCGCGGACCAGGTGGCTCGTTCGCGCGACGGAGGCATGGTGGCACCCGTGCCCGTGGATGAGCCCCGGGACGAAATCATGGAGGTGCGCCTGGCGCTGACGGAGGCCGCGGTGCGCGTGCGCGCGGCGCGTGAAGCGCAGGAACGCCTCATCGCGCGCGCCGCGCACGAGCTGCGCACGCCGCTGGCCCTCATGCGCACCGGCTTGGACCTGGCGCTGCGGCGCGAGCGTGGCGCGGAGGAGCTTCGCACCGTGCTGGAGGAGAACCGGCGCGAGGTGGACCGGCTGGCCAGCGTCGCCGGTGCGCTGTTGGAGCTGTCGGCGGCGGGCGGTGCCCTCGATTTGCAACAGGGGGATTTGCGCGGGCTGCTCGACGAAGCCGCCGCGGGGGCTTGGGCGGAGGCGGACCGTCGCGGTGTGTCGCTGCGCGTGGTGGGCCCCGACGAGGCCGACTGCCGGATGGATGCGATGGCCGTTCGTCGAGCGGTGGACAACCTGCTGGCCAACGCCCTCCGTTACGCGCCTCGTGGGTCCGAGGTGCGAGTGGAGCTGGTGCACCGGGACGCGCATTGGGAAGTCGCTGTCCAGGACGAGGGGCGCGGCATCCCGGAGGCGCACCGTGAGGACGTCTTCACGCCTTTCCACCGCCTGGAGCGGGACGCGGGGGGCGTGGGGCTGGGACTCAGTCTCGTGCGCGAGGTGGCGCGAGGCCATGGCGGCGACGCGCGCGTGGTGGAGAGCCCGGGCCCGGGCGCGCGGGTGCTGCTGACGCTGCCTGGCAGGTGAGCCCGGGAGCGTTCGTGGGGTCCTGGGCCATGGCCCGTGTTCCCGCGTGTCTCCCACATCCGCCTCGGGTACAACGCCGCCGGAATCCATCCCTTCCGACAACTCAGCGTGGGGCGCATGGCCAGGGCTCGTCGTTCGAAGCAACACCCAGCTTCATCAGGTTCCGCCGAGCAGGGCTTCGTGGCGGTGCGCGGCGCCCGCCAGCACAACCTGAAGAACATCGACGTCCGAATTCCTCGTGACGCGTTCGTCGTGTTCACCGGCGTGTCGGGCTCGGGCAAGTCGTCGCTGGCGTTCGGCACGCTCTACGCGGAGGCGCAGCGGCGGTACTTCGAATCCGTGGCCCCCTATGCGCGCCGTCTCATCGACCAGGCCGGTGTGCCGGAGGTCGACGCCATCGACGGGCTGCCCCCGGCCGTGGCGCTCCAGCAGCACCGGGGCGCGCCCACCACGCGCTCGTCCGTGGGCAGCGTGACGACGCTGGCGAACTCGTTGCGGCTGCTGTACTCGCGCGCGGGCACGTATCCGCGGGGGCAGCCGCACTTGGATTCGGATGCCTTTTCCCCCAACACGCCCGCGGGCGCGTGCCCCAAGTGCCACGGGCTGGGCCGCATCTACGACGCCACCGAGAAGTCCATGGTGCCGGATGACTCGCTCACCATCCGGGAGCGGGCGATTGCCGCCTGGCCGCCCGCGTGGCACGGACAGAACCTGCGTGACATCCTGGTGACGCTGGGGCACGACGTCGACCGGCCGTGGCGGGAGCTGCCGAAGAAGGTCCGGGATTGGATTCTCTTCACGGACGAGCAGCCCACGGTGCCCGTCTACGCGGGCTTCACGCCGGCCGAGACGCAGCGGGCGCTCAAGCGCAAGGAGCCGCCCAGCTATATGGGGACCTTCACGGGTGCCCGGCGCTACGTGCTTCAGACCTTCGCCACCACGCAGAGCGCGCTGATGAAGAAGCGCGTCTCGCAATACATGGTGAGCGGCGACTGTCCCGAATGCCACGGCAAGCGGCTGCGCCGCGAGTCCCTGTCCGTCACCTTCGCGGGGCTCGACATCGGCGAGCTGTCGCGCCTGCCGCTCAGCGAGCTCACGGACCTGCTCGCGCCCGTGGCGGATGGAACGGCCAAGGACGTGGCCACGCTCGCCCGCGCGCATCCGGAGAAGGCGCTGGTGGCCCAGCGCATCGCCCATGATGTGTTGGAGCGCGTCAACGTCCTGACGGAGCTGGGCCTGGGCTATCTGTCGCTCGAGCGCGGCACGCCCACGCTGTCTCCTGGCGAGCTTCAGCGCCTGCGGCTGGCCACGCAGGTGCGCTCCAACCTGTTCGGCGTGGTGTACGTGCTCGATGAGCCGTCCGCCGGGCTGCACCCCGCGGACACCGCGGCGCTGCTGAAGGCGCTGGACCAGCTCAAGGGCCAAGGCAACTCCTTGTTCGTGGTGGAGCACGAGGTGGACGTCATCCGCCACGCGGACTGGATTGTCGACGTGGGGCCCGACGCGGGCGAGCAGGGCGGACAGATTCTCTACAGCGGCCCGCTCGAAGGCCTGAAGGCGGTGAAGGCGTCCCGGACGCGGCGCTATCTCTTCGGCGACGCGGAGAAGCACCGCGGCACGCGGCGTTCGCCCAAGGGTTGGCTGCGCCTGCAAGGCGTGTCGCGCAACAACCTGAAGGAACTGGACGTCGACTTCCCGCTGGGCGTCCTCACCACGGTGACGGGCGTCTCCGGCTCCGGGAAGTCGAGCCTCGTGAGCCAGGTCCTGGTGGAGCTGGTGGCCGGACACCTGGGCCACGCGGTGCCGGAGAACGAGGACGAGGGAGAGTCGCTGGAGCGCACGGTCATCCACACCACCGGCGGCAGGATTGCCTCCGGCATGGAGGGCATCAAGCGCCTGGTGCAGGTGGACCAGAAGCCCATTGGACGCACGCCGCGCTCCAACCTGGCGACGTACACGGGGCTGTTCGACAACGTCCGCAAGCTCTTCGCCGCGACGCCCGCCGCCCGCTCCCGGCGCTATGACGTGGGCCGCTTCTCCTTCAACGTGGCCAAGGGCCGCTGCGAGACGTGTGAGGGCGAGGGCTTCGTCAGCGTGGAGCTGCTCTTCCTGCCCAGCGTCTACGCGCCGTGCCCCACGTGTCAGGGGGCCCGCTACAACGCCAAGACGCTGGAGATTCAGTACCGGGGCAAGAACATCGCCGAGGTGCTGGGCATGACGGTGGACGCGGCCCACGACTTCTTCAGCGAAGAGCCCCTGGTGCAGCGCCCCCTCGCCGTCCTGCGGGAGGTGGGGTTGGGCTACCTACGGCTGGGGCAGCCCGCGACCGAGCTGTCCGGCGGCGAGGCCCAACGCATCAAGCTGGCCACGGAGCTTCAGCGGGCCCAGCGCGGCAGCACGCTGTACGTGCTGGACGAGCCCACCACGGGCCTGCACCCCTCCGACGTGGACAAGCTGATGACGCAGTTGGAGGGACTGGTGGCCTCCGGCAACACCGTCATCCTCGTCGAGCACGACATGCGCGTGGTGGCCGCCAGCGACTGGGTCATCGACATGGGGCCGGGCGCTGGGGACAAGGGTGGGCGGGTGGTGGTGGCGGCGCCACCGGAGGAGGTGGTGGGCCTGCCCTTCAGCCAGACCGCGCCCTTCCTGGAGGAGGCGCTGGGCTGAGCTTCCAGCGCCCGCCGGAGCCTCCGAGCCTTGGCCTTGAGGGCCGCCGGGCTCGGAGGTGGAGGCCGCGGAATCAGCGCGCCTGCGCCTGCGTCGCGGGCACGGACAGGCCTTCCGCCTTGAGCGTCTGGCTGGCCATGCCGGACATGCTCTCCGCGAGCGACTGCACGGAGCGGGTGGCTTCCTGCGTCTCTTGCACCGTCTTCAGCGTGCGCTGCATCTGTCCGGACAGCTCCTGGATGGCCTGGGCCATCTGGTGGGTGCCCGCGTCCTGCGCGCTGACGGCGGCGGTGATCTGCCGCACGCTGGAGCTGGTGTCGCCGATGATGTCGGCTAGCTGCTGGAACTGCGCGCTGGAGGTCCGCACGGCGTCAAGGCTCAGCCGCACGCGCTCGTCGCCCTTCTCACTGGAGCGGGCCGCCTCACGCATGCTGTTGCTGACGCCGTCGAGCACCTCGCGGATGCGGTGCGTGGCCTGGATGGACTGGTCCGCCAGGCCGCGCATCTCCCGGGCCACCACGCCGAAGCCACGGCCGCTCTCACCACTGCGCGCTGCCTCGATGGCGGCGTTGATGGCCAGCATGTTGGACTGGTCCGCCAGGTCCTTCACGGAGTCCACGATGCCGGAGACCTCGCGGGTGCGCTCGTCGAGCGCGAAGATGCGCCGGGCCATGTCGGAGACCTCGGTGCGGATGGCCGCTAGGTCCGACAGCGTGCGCTCCAGGGCGGCCGTTCCCTCGCGGCCCACCTGTTCGGCGCTCTCCGCGGAAGCCGCGAGCGCGCTGGCCTTCTCCGCCGTCATCTGCGAGCTGCGGCGGATCTCCTTCACCGTCTGCTCCGCCTCCTGGAGCGCCACGGCCTGACGGCTGACGCCCTCGGTCTGCTCGTCGCTGGACGAGCGGAGCTGCTGCACCACCGTGGAGAGCTCGCCAGCGCCGTTGCCCATGCGCTCGGCCAGGTTGCGCACTTCCTGCGCGCGCGCCTCCAACTGGTGGGTATGCGCTTCAAGCGTGCGCACCACCATGATGGAGCGGCGGGTGACGATGCCCAGCAGCGACAGCGTCAACGCGACGTAGCCCCAGTGCGTGACGTTGCCCAGCGACCAGCCCACCAGGCCGATGACGGGGAGGATGGTGAGGACGATGGAGAGGACGAGCCCCGCGAAGCCACCGACGAAGAGGCGCGCGTCCGGGTTGCCCAGCCACGCCTGGGTGAGGGCCACCGAGAGCACCACCAGCAGCACCACCATCGCCATGGGGAGGAAGGGAACGAGGATGCGCTGCCCGATGCCCAGGTCCAGGAGCGTCGCCAGGGCGCACACGCCCGCCACGGGCGAGAACACCATGGCCGCCTTCTGAAACCAGCCGCGCCGGTTGTCGAGCAGCGCGTCCGAGACGAACTCCATCAGACCGGCGACGAGCAGGAAGATGCCCATCGTGGTGCCCAGCGTCGCGGTGGCGGACGAGCCCCACAGCGCCGTGGGCATGCCGCTCAGGCCCAGGAGGATCAGGCCGCCGCTCGCCGCGGAGACCGCCAGACCCGCCAGCATCCGGCGCCGCCAGTGGAGCGCGAAGGCACCACCCGCGCCGAGCGCCACCGCCAGCAGCAGGCAGCAGATGACGAAGGGCGCCTGGCCCTGGCGCGTCACGTAGACCAGCAGGTCATACTTCGAGCCCACCTGCGCGGCCTGGGACACGCCGATGTTGGGATTGCTGGACTGGATGCGCAGCAGCACGCGCTTGCCCTGCGCGTCGCGCGGCAGGGGCACGATGTGCCAGGACAGGTTCTCACCAATCTCGTAGCTGTCCGGCCGGATCTTGCCACTCGTGTAGATGTGCTGGCCGTTCGCGTACACCTCGATCGCGTGGGTGATCTCGCCCAGGTACAGCGCGGGGTCCGTCCAGCCGCCGTCGGGGATGGGGATGCTGAGCCACATGAACTTGTGGTCGCCGCGTCCCTCCGGCGCCGCGAGCGCGGGGGTGGTCCGCCATTCCTTCGAGTCCCCCGTTTCCTTCGCCCACAGGGGCGTGCCCTCCGAGCCCACGGGGGAGTCACCCCACCGGAAGCGCCACCCGTCGAGCACGTTGACAGGAGGTCCCGCCTCGGCGGCATGGGCCGAGGACGTGAGGGCAAACATCAGCAAGAGGGCGGAACAGAAGCGGAAGCCAGCCATGGAGTGCGTATGGTCTTCCGCCCGGGCACCGAATGTAAATGGGTCTTCCCGACCTCTCCCGAGAATCGATTGCCGTTGCTTGGAATTGGCGTCCACAGAGAGCGTGTCAGGCAATGAATGCCGCGAATTTTATACTTCCGGTGAATTCCTCGTTCCGGCAGGTCATGGCAGAAGCGGCCCACTGGCAAGGTTGTTCCTGGAAAGCAGGGTGATCCTCCGCGTCCGGACCACGTTCCGATCGGGTTTGAACGGCGACCCGGTGCGTCATGTTGAGTCCGAGGCGGGCAGGGGCGTCAGCCGGGGGCCCGCCCTTCCCTTGGGGTGGGCCAAGCGGCGACACTGGGGCCATGGCGCATCTGGAGTTGATCCCCAAGCGGGACCTGTCGAGCTTTCGCAAGCTTGCGATTGGAAGTTGGAAGACGGCGTACGACCCCACCGTCTACGGAACGCTGACCGTCCGCATGGACAAGGCGATGGCCTACATCGAGGCCTTCCGTCAGCGCACGGGCGTGCGGCTCACGGTGACGCACCTGGTGGCCAAGGCCATGGGCGAGGCGCTGCGCCGCTGCCCGGACGCGAACGCCATCCTCCGCTTCAACCGCATCTACCTGCGCCAGCGCGTGACGCTGTCCACGCTCGTCGTCCAGACGGACGGCGGCAAGGTGGACCTCACGTCGGCCCGCATCGAGGACGCGGACAAGAAGAACCTGAAGGAGATTGCCAACGACCTGGAGGAGGCGGTGCGCCGCGTCCGCGAGCGTCGGGACGTGGCCCTGGAGAAGGGCAAGGGCACCATCCAGAAGATTCCCTACCTGTTCCTCAACACCTTCACCTGGCTGCTGTCCTTCTTCATGTACACGCTGAACCTGGACATGAGCCGGTTCGGCATGCCGAAGGACGCCTTCGGGTCCGCCATCATCACGAACGTGGGCTCGCTGGGGCTGGACACGGCCTACGTCCCGCTGGCGCCGTACACGCGCGTGCCCATCTTCGTCGCGCCCGGCGCGGTGAAGGAGGTGCCCGTGGTGGAGGACGGCAAGGTGGTGCCGGGCAAGGTGATGAACATCAACGCCACGTTCGACCACCGCTTCATCGACGGGTTCCACGCGGGCGTGCTCGCCAACACGCTCCGGGAGATGCTGGAGAACCCGTTCGAGAATTTCGACGCGCTTCCGGAGACCGCCGATGCGGCTCCGGTCGCCGCCGTGGGGTAGGGCGGCCCACTGGCCGGCTGAGTCACCTCCGCGAGGGAACCCGGACCAGGCGGAAGCCGATGTTGGGCGCCGCCCCGGTGTCGCTCGCGGAGCGGAAGCTGACCCGTAGGGCGTCCGCGCAGTCCGCCCATGAGCCGCCGCGCAGGACGTGGACGCGCTCGGGGATGCGCTCGCCCAGCACGCACAGGGGGGACGTCTTTGGCGAGCGCCGGTAGTAGTCGGCGTCGTAGTGGTCCTGGCACCACTGGCTCACGCCGCCCGCCATGCCGAAGAGGCCGTAGTCGTTGGGCGGGAAGGCGCGCATGGGGCGCAGAGAGAAGTCGTTGAAGCGGTCGAAGTCCGCGCGGCTCGCGTCCGGAGGTTCGTTCCCCCAAGGGTACGCCGCGCCCCGGAAGCAGCCCCGCGCCGCGCGCTCCCATTCGGCTTCGGTGGGCAGGCGATAGGTGACGGAAGGCGTGCTCAAGCGCCGCGCGAACCGTTCCGCGAGCGAAGGAGCGACCGCGACCATGGGCTTCTGGTCGTAGCGCAGCGGGCCCTCGCCCGCGCGCGCTGGCGTGCCGAACAACTCCTGTGAGGTCTTGATGACGCCGTCGCCCGTTTTCCACTGGGTGTGGATGGCGTGGGCGTGCCAGTCCCTGGCCTGCAGGGTGTCGTTCTCGCAGTACTGCAGACGAATCTTCGAGTCGTTGAAGTACGCGAAACTGTCGGCGAATCCGCCGAGCTGTTCGTCCGTGGGGAACTCGGGCGGTTCAGGCCAATCCAGGAGGCGAACGAAGGCGCTCCAGGACAGCGGCGTGTCGCTCATCCAGAAAGCGGACAACGTCACCGCGTGGGCGGGGCGCTCGTCGGGCTCGCCGTCGTCGCTGCCCATGATGAACGTGCCCCCAGGGACATAGCGGAACACGAAGCCGTTCTCGATGACGGTGAGCTGTTCCAACACGTCCTGGAGCAGCGGTAGAGCGTCCTCGCGCGCTTGCCAGGCCACCGCGTCCAGCGTCGCGGCGGCGCCTTCCAGGTCTCCACTGGCACGCTGAGCCCGGGCTTTTCCCAGCGCGGCTTGAATCACCGACATGCGCCCCCCTGTCCCCGCGCTACGCCGAGCACGGGCAGTGGATGTGACGCCTGGCCAGGTCCCTGGGCCTGGGCCTGCCAGGGATCCTCCGCGAACGCGGAGCCATTGTAGAACTGCGCACGCGCGCGGCAGCCCCCGGTGAAGCGGTCTCCCACCTGCTTCGCCCGGAGGCGCTGGAAGGCCTGGCCGTCTCGCCAGATGTCCTCGAACGGCCGCGTCCGGATGTTGCCGGACTCGAAGGCCCGGCCCAGGAAGCTGCACGGATTCACGTTGCCCTGGACGGAGACGGAGGCCACCGTGTTCGCCGCGCCGCAGCCCGGGCCCTCCGTCACCACGCCGCGCAGCTCCTCCCGCGCCGAAGGACTGAAGGGGTCGAGCGCGAAGAGGTCCGAGTCGGCTTCGACGCGCTCCAGCCGCGCGAGTGCGTCCACGTAGCCGTCGAACGTGGGCATCAGCTCCGGGTGCCGGGTGGCGGTGCCGACGGGATACAGCGGGCGGAAGACTGCGGTATGCGCGCCCACCCGCCGGGCCAGCGCCACGCAGGCCTCGACTTCCTCCACGTTGTCGCGCGTCAGCGTGAAGGCGAGGGTGAAGCGCGCATGTTGGCCGAGCAGTGCGAGCTTCTCCATCACCCGGTCGAAGACGCCAGCGCCTCGCACGGCATCGTTCGTCCCCGCCTGGGCGCCTTCCAGCGACACGTTCAGCCACACCAGCTCGCGCTTGCCGAGCTCACGCGCCCACCGTTCGTCGATGAGCAGCGCGTTCGTGGTGATGCAGGGGTGGAGCCCGTGGCCCGTCGCCGCGTCGAGGATGTCCAGCAGGTCCTTGCGCATGAGCGGCTCGCCGCCGGTGAGCCCCAGCCGGAAGCTGCCCAATCCGGCGAGCTGCGCGAAGAGCGCGTCCATCTCCTTCACGGAGAGCGGGGACTGGTTGCGCGGCAGCTCGCCCGCGAAGCAGTGCGTGCACGTGAGGTTGCACGCGCCAATGACCTCCAGGTGGACGGCGAGCGGGCCCAGCAGGTGGTCGGGTGGAGGCGCCCGGTCGATGCGGGCCGCCGCCAGCCGGCCATCCATCCGGAGGTAGCCCTTCGTGGACAGGTGCTGGACGAACCCGATGATGGCCTCCCGGTCGTCATCCTCCGCATCGCCGATGACGTCGTCCGCGGTGTGCTCGGTGAGCCGGGTGAGGACGGCCGCTGTGGGGGCGTCGAACGGCATGTAGCGAGAGGAGCGCCGGTCGAAGAGGAGGGCGCCGAAGTGCTGCGGAATGAGCACCAGGGAGGGGCGGCTCATTTGAAGCCCTCGTTGTCTACGTGGAATGTCCACCGCACCCAGGCCTTCGTGGCGCTCGAGGCCAGGCCCAGGCCCGTGACGTCGTCGGTGAGCATCTGCCATCGCCAGCGCTCGTTCGTCTTCGGTTCGGGAACGGGCCGTTGCACCAACGGCGCGAAGCCCGCGTCGGCGAAGTCCGGTAGGCGCCAGCCTTCGGGAGGTGGCCGCGTCGTGGCCTTCCATCGGCCATCCGGAGCGGATGCCAGTTCCGGGTGGAGCGCGCTGGCGATCTCCGGATTCAGCCGGGCCTGCATCAGGACGAAGCCCTTGTCACCGGGATGGTTCACTTCGAAAGACAGGACGTGCGCACCCGGGGTGACGTTCACCCGTTGTTCCATGAGGGGATTCCCATCGAGGAACAGGCCATCTGGGACGCCTTTCAAGTAGGAGGACAGCGACAGGCCGATGGACGCACCGGGCCTTCGCCAGCGAAGCACCACACCGCCACAGCCCGCGGGCACCTCGCAATGGCTGTGGACCTCCAGCGCGAGCTGGCTCGACGTTTTGCGGTAGCGCGCCAACGCATTGAGACGGAAGTCGTCCGAGTCCGACATGCCGGCGTTCTACCGCGCGCCGCGCACCTCCGCGAACCGCGCTCGAGCCGAGCATTCACGGCATTCCTGGAAGGTGTCGGGTCAAATGTCGGACATCGGCGGAAAATTGCGCCATGTGCACGCCCAAGATCTCCGCCCCCAGCGCGAAGGTGAAGGACTTCTTCGACGACGCCCGTCAGACGCGCAACTCGGAAGCCCAGCGGCACAATGCCGGCCAGCGGCACGCTGAATAACTTGGGACCCTATAGCGTGCTCACTCTCTCCTAGGACAAGTGATGAAGCTCGAAGGCTCCTGCCACTGTCGTGGCGTGCGGTTCAGCGTGGAGACGCATCACCCGTCTCCCTTCATGCGGTGCTACTGCTCCGTGTGCCGCAAGACGCAAGGGGGCGGAGGCTTCGCCATCAACCTGTCGGGGGACGCGCGCTCGCTCAAGGTGCGCGGCCGGCAGCACCTCAAGGTGTACCGGGCGCGCATCCAGAATCCGGAGGACGCGAAGGCGTACAAGAGCAAGGGGCAGCGCCACTTCTGTGGCCGCTGCGGCTCCGCGCTGTGGCTGTATGACCCGACGTGGCCGGAGCTCATCCATCCGTTCGCGTCGGCCATCGACACTCCGCTTCCCGAGGCGCCCGAGCTGGTCCACATCATGCTGGAGTTCAAGCCGGACTGGGTGCCCGTCCATGCGGGCAAGAAGGACAAGAAGTTCCAGCGCTACCCGCAGGAGTCCATCGCGGAGTGGCATCAGCGCCACGACGCGGAAGTGGACTGAGTCGGCTCGGGGGGCCGCCTGCTGTCCGGACGGGCGGCGCGACGTTGCGCGGAGCGTGGGTTGTGGCGGGTGCCTCCGGGGCCCAGCGTGTCTCTCACACGCGGAGGCAATCGATGGCACAGGGCAGCTCGCGGCGAATCCGGTATGCGGTGGTGGGGGCGGGGAATATCGCGCAGGTGGCTGTACTTCCGGCCTTCCAGCACGCCCGTGAGAACTCGGAGTTGGTGGCGCTCTTTTCCTCCGACGCGGAGAAGCGCGACGTGCTGGGGAAGAAGTACGGCGTGCGCCACACCGCGAGCTACGACGACCTTGAACAGGTGCTGCGCGACGCGGACGTGGACGCGGTGTACATCGCGCTGCCCAACACCCAGCATCGCGCCTTCACCGAGCGGGCCGCTCGCGCGGGTGTGCACGTCCTCTGCGAGAAGCCCATGGCGACCTCGGTGGAGGACTGTGAGGCGATGATTCGCGTCACGGACGAGAATCACGTCAAGCTGATGATCGCCTACCGGCTCCACTTCGAGGAGGCGAACCTGCGGGCCATCGACCTGCTGCGTTCGGGGCGCCTGGGTGCGCCGCTGATGATGTCGGCGCTGCTGACGCAGCAGGTGCGGACCGGGGACATCCGGACGCGCGTGGACGTGGGCGGAGGCGCGCTGCTCGATGAAGGGCCGTACCCCATCAACGCCGCGCGCTACCTCTTCCGTGACGAGCCCACCGAGGTGTTCTGCTACACCAACGGGGAGCAGGACCCTCGCTTCAAGGGCGTGGATGCCACGGCCTTCGCGTTGATGCGCTTCTCGAATGGGCGCATCGCGCAGTTCGGCATCAGCCACGCCGCGTCGGCGGTCTCCAGCTACCGCGTTGTGGGGGAGAAGGGCGATCTGCTCGTCGAGTCCGCGTTCGGTTACGAGAAGGAGCGCAAGCATGTCCTCACGCTGGAGGGCAAGACGGAGGAGCGCGTCTTCGCGACGCACGACCAGTTCGCGCCGGAGCTGATCTACTTCTCGAAGTGCGTGCTGGAGGACCAGGAGCCCGGGCCCTCCGGCCGGGAAGGGCTCGCGGACGTGCGCGTCATCACCGCGATGCAGGAGTCCGCGAGGACGGGGCGCCCGGTGAAGCTGGATGCATTCCCGATGAAGCGGCGGCCGTCCTTGGACCAGCTCATCGTCCGCCCCGCGGCCAGGCCGCCAGAGCCGGTGAACGCGCCCGCGCCAGCGCAAGGATGAACTCGCGTCCACTGGAAATATTTCCCGCGAGCGAGCTTTTTCGCGCGCTGAATGTGCGGCGACATCCGCCTCCGCAAGTCGTGTCAGACCCCTGATGCATTCATTGCCGCGAACCGGGAAACCAGGGGTCGGCAATGACAACGCACGCATCTCATCAGGGCACTTACGCGGTCGAGCACGTTCTCCAGCGGATTCGCCGTTGTGCCGCGGACGTCACGCGGTATCCCATGGACATCCTGACGGCGGACGCGCAGCTCGAGGACGAACTCGGCATTGATTCCGTCAAGCTGGCGGAGATCGCGGCCGTGGTCGGGCGCGAGTTCAACACTCCGCCCGAGCGGCTGCCACGAGGCGCTCAGGCGCGTACATTGGGCGCGATGGCGGAGGTGGTGGCGCGGCTGCTCGCGGACGCGCAGCCTGCCGCCGTCGCTACGCCTCCGCCAGCGCCTGTCGCGGCTCCCGTGTCCCCGGTGGCATCAGCGGGCCCCCCGGTGGAGAACCTGGAGGCGCGGGTCCGTGCCGTCTTCGCTCGGGTGACGCGCTATCCGGAAGAGCTCTTGACGCCGGAGGCGGACCTGGAGGACGAGCTGGGTATCGACTCGGTCAAGCAGGCCGAGGTGATGGCCGTGCTCATCAAGGAACTGGGCCTGACCGATGCTCCGCAGCCTTCGCAGCGGCTGCGGACGATTTCCTCTATCTGTGAGATGGCGCGCGCTCGGCTGGCGGTCGCGGCGCCCGTGCGCGAGGACCGAGCGCCGCGTCAGTCGCCGCCGTCAGCCGTGCTGCCCTTCGCGGGGAAGGTCGCGTTCGTCACGGGCTCTGGGAAGGGGATTGGCAAGGTCATCGCGGCTCGCCTGGCCAGCTCGGGGGCGACGGTGGTGGTGAACTCGTTCCACTCCCGTGACGAAGGAGAGCGGACGGTTCAGGAGATTGTTGACGCGGGGGGGAAGGCGTTCCACGCCTGGGGCTCGGTCGCGCAGGAAGAGCACCTGGACCGGATGTTCGCCAGCATCGAGGCGCAGTTCGGTGGGTTGGACTTCCTGGTGTGCAACGCGTCCAACGGCCTCATCGGACCGTTCGACCGGATTACTCCGCGCGACTGGGACAAGGCGTTCCGCACCTGCATCACGGGGACCTATGAGTGCGCCATGCGCGCGCGGCCCCTGATGGCCCGGCGTGGCGGCGGCAGCATCGTGACGATGTCCACCTCCATGTCCCAGCGGTACATGCACGACCTGGGCTGTCAGGGCGTGGTGAAGGCCGGGGTGGAGTCATTGACACGCTACCTGGCCGCTGAGCTGGCACCGGATGGCATCCGGACCAACTGCGTGTCCGCGGGACCGGTGCATGGCGAGCTGCTGCGCATGTTCCCCGACGCCGCGAGCCGGGTCGCGCGCTGGGAGTCGGCAACGCCGGGCGGGGAGATCTGCACCGCCGAGGATGTCGCCGACGTCACCGAGCTCCTCCTGGGGCCCAAGACGCGCCGGGTGAACGGCGCCATCTGGGTGGTGGATGCGGGACTCTCCGGCACGGTGGACGGGTTGCTGCCGGGCGCGCCGGAGGCACGGCGTCCCGAGGGGCAGCGCTGGTCTCACAGCAGTGAGCACGACGTGCGAGCGCTCCTCGCGCTCGATTCCTGAACCTCGTACCGGAGCCAATTGCCATGGGCTACTTCGCGGTCCCGTACGACATTCATTTCGATGACACGATGGCCTACGGGAGCCATCACTTCCTCACGAACTTCAAGTTCCAGTGTGCTGGGCGGGAGCACTTGCTCTTCAGCCCGGACGTGTTCGACGTGCCAGAGTTCCGGCGCGACTTCGACCAGGTGCTGCTGCTCACCTACGAGGGCTACTCGCGCAACCTGGCACCGGCCAACCTGGGAGACCGGTTGGTGGTGCTGACGACATTGGAGGAGCGGGGAGAGGTCTCCATCCGCTTCTGCTTCCGGACCCTCAAGAGCGATGGGACGCCGGTGGCGTGTGGCTTCCAGACGGTTCTCTGCGCGGACCGGACGTCGGGCGCCCTGTGTTCGTTTCCCAAGTCTTTCCTTCGGTGCTTCGACTCACTGTCGGGCATCTTCGAGCGCGCCGGGGCACGGAGCTTCCGGGACTGTGTCCAGAAGGGAGGCTCCGCACTCAAGGACGTGTTTCCGGAGACCATCCGGGCGCTGGCGAAGTCGCTGCTCGCGGACCCGGCGTCACTGGGGGCGTCCCGCGTCGTTTCGTTGGAGGGGGCGCCCGCGGCGCGTACTGCCGAGAGTCCCGACGCGCTGGTGCTGCCGCAGGGGGCGACGGCATTTCTGTTCGCCGGGCAGGGTTCGTTTGAGCCAGGGCTCTATCTCCAATTGAAGGCGCTCGACCCTGACCTCGGAGACGAGCTTCAGGGTGTCGCCGCCGCATGTCGTGCGGTCGGAGTGGAGGCGGAGCCGTTGCTCGCCGCGCGTGACGTCTCGGACGTCCGGCGTGCGCTGGAACAGCTGCCTCAGCTCGACCAGCTGGGCATCTACCTGTCCGGAGTCCTGGGCGCCCGGTGGATGCAGCGCCAGGGGGCGAGCCCGGACGTGTTCGTGGGGCACAGCTTCGGGGAGATTGCCGCGATGGCGGCGGCGGGTGCGCTCGACTTGCGCGCTGGCGCGCAGGTCGTCTGCCAGCGCATCCGAGCGCTTCAGGTTCTTCCCGACGACTTCGGAACGCTGGCGGCGGTGGCGCTCGGGGAGTCCGAGGCCGTTCGCGCCATCGCGGAGTGCGGCGCTTCGGGGTTGCACATCGCGGGCCGCAACCACGCGCGGCAGACGGTGGTCGCGGGAGCGCGCGGTCAGCTCGCGCGACTCCGCGCGCTGCTGGAAGGCCGGGGGCAGGGATTCACCTTCGTTTCGAGCCGGTACCCCTTCCACCATCCGGACATGGCCCCGGCCGCGAAGGCCTTCCGCGAGATGCTGGGCCGTGTGCCCATGCAGGCGCCGCGGGGCCGTGTCTATTCGCCCATTGAACGACGCGCCTATGTGGGCGGGCAGCCAGAACTGGCGGATGCGCTCGCATCGCACCTGGTGCGGTCGTTCGACTTCCTGGGGACGGTGGAGACGCTCTCCCGCGCGGGATGCACGCGCTTCGTCGACTGCGGAACCACGGGCGTCCTGGCGCGCATCGTCCAGAAAATCATCCCGGCGGAGACGGCCGCGGAGGTGAGCGTCATCAGCAACCTGCTTCCGGCGGAGCGGTCAGCCCCGTCGGCTGGCATTGAGCCGAAGTCCGTGGAGGCCGCCGCGGTCGACGACAGCGGCATTGCCGTGGTGTCGCTGGGCTGCATCCTTCCGGGGGGAGCGAAGGACCCGGAAACGTACTGGCAGAACATCCGGAAGGGCATCAGCGGCATCGTCGACCAGGGCCTGTTGCAGCCCGAGTTGGTGACGGACTTCGCGGGTCCCGCGGGAACTCCAGACCGGACGTACACCCTGCTCACGGGGTATGTGCGGGATGAGGACCTGGTTGCGCCGCCGGGCTTCGACCCGACGCGTTTCCAGCAGTACGTCCGCGAGCAGAAGCTGCTGGCCATCGCCCTCTCGCAGGCCATGCAGGGACTGAAGCCGGTGGCATCGAAGTCGCCGGGGCGCATCCAGTGCCTGCTCGGTTCGACGGCGGAAGGGTCGGCCGAGTACGACGCCGCGCTGAGCGTGGAGGCTGGAGAGGCGCTGCTGAGTGCCCGGGGTGAGCGGGTTCATGACGTCGCGGCGCTTGCGAGCGCGGCGCGTGAGGCACTTGGGGTGGAGGCCATCTCCCGTGACCTGGCGCCGCATCCCACCCTGCAGGCCGTGGTGACGGACGTGGTGGGGCAGGGTGTCGCCACCACGCTGCTCGACGCTGCTTGTGCATCGTCGCTCTATGCCATGGCGCTGGGCATGAAGGCGCTGGAGCGAGGGGACTCGGACCTGATTCTTGCTGGCGGCGTGTTCTCGCCGGGGCCTGGCAACAGCTGTCTGTTCTCACAGTTCAACGGACTGTCTGCCACGGGGAGCCGGCCCTTTGACGCGCGCGCGGACGGCGTCATCTTCGGTGAAGGCGCGGGCGTCGTTGGGCTGATGCGCCTGAAGGACGCAGTCGCGGCGGGGCACCGGGTCCATGCCGTCATTCGAGGCGCGGGGCTCTCCAGTGATGGGCGGAGCAGTTCGGCGAACGTGCCCCGGTCGGAGGGGCAGGTGGCGGCGATGGAGGCGTGCTACTCGGGGGCCCAGGTTGACCCGGCGAGCGTGCAGTACATCGAGGCGCACGGAACGGCGACTCCCGCGGGGGACGCCACCGAGCTCAGGTCGATTGCCCGCGTCTTTGGTGGCAAGCGCAGCGGCGTTCAGCTCGCCAGCGTCAAGGCACTGATTGGCCACGTTGGTTGGGCCGCGGGTGCTGCTTCGGTCATCAAGCTGTGCAAGGCGATGGAGCACCGGCTCTTCCCGGTGCAGTCCAACTTCGATGCGCCCGGTGCCGCGCTGCGCGCCATGGGGCCCGGCTTCGAGGTGAACACGCGCGAGCAGCCTTGGCCGGAGAATGGCGAACTGCCTCGTCGTGCCGCCACCAATGGCTTTGGCTTTGGCGGAACCAATGCGCACCTGGTGCTGGAGGAGTACCGGGGGCCTTCGTCGGCGCCGAGGTCCCGTGAGGGCATCCCAGCGGAGGCCGAACTCGTGGTCGTGGCCACGGAGGGCTTGTTCCCGGATGGGCGCGGGCGGCCCGAAGCGGGTGTTCCTGTCGAAGTGGGCACGCGCTTCGACCTGAAGGCAATGCGCCTGCCGCCCACGGTGCGCCTGCTGCCCGACATCTCCGAGGACATGGATGCGACGCAGCACCTCGGGCTCGTGGTCGCGAGTGCGCTCGCCCAGAAGCTGGGGACGTTCGACGCGCTTCGCTCGGGGACGGCCATCGTGCTGGGGCTCGAGGGCAAGACGCGCCGTGGTGTCGAGGCGGTCCAGCGCGTCCTGGCTTTCACGCTGCAACGGCGCTTGAGAGAGAAGGCTCGTCGCGAGCCAGCATCCGCCGCGGTGCTGCCCCTGGCGGAGCGTCTTCACTCGGCGGTGATGGGGAGCCTCCGTCCCTCGGGGCCGTACACGCTCCAGGGGATGATGCCGAACGTCACGCCCGGCCGTGTCGCGGGGGCGCTCGACGTCAAGGGGCCCAATTTCGTGGTGGATGCGGGGGCGGCGTCGTCTTCAGCGGCGCTCCAGGCCGCGCGGGGGCTGCTGGAGAGCGGCTTCGAGCTGGTCCTCGTGGGCAGTACGCACATTGGCAGGCCGGGTGAAGTCGGAGGGGCGCAGCAGCCCGAGGAAGGCGCGGCGCTCTTCGCGGTGACGACGGCGGAGAAGGCCCGAAGGCTCGGCTTGAAGCCCATGTGCCACCTTCAGCTTTCCACCCGTGGCACGAAAGGAACAGGTGCGGGTGTCGACCTGCCACCGCACTCGGCGGCGGAGAGCCTGGCGTTGCTGCGCGCCGTACAAGCGGCGGCGGATGGTCGTGCTGGCACGCTGCGGTTCCACCCCGATGCCGCGACAGGTGTCCGGCTCGAAGTGCGGCTCCGTCCGATGGCGGATGTGCAGGATGTCGAAGGCTCGCTGCCTTCGCTGAGAGCACGCTCCGAGGCTGCGACGGGGGGCTCGTTCGAAGCTCAACCTCGGCCGATGTCGGACGGACAGCCCGTGGAATCAATGCAGTCGTCATCGCGAGCCCACGCCAATGCCGCAACGGAGGGCCGGCTTGGCGTGTCATCTCGGGCAGCGGAGCAGGGAGGGCGGATTGACGCCTCCACGTCACCTCTTCGGACTCATCCTGATGCCGTGACGGACGGTCGAAGCGAACTGCCGTCCCGACCGTCAGAGGGGATGCGGATTGCTCCTTCCCGTCCTGTTGAATCCGCGTCGTCACCAGTCGACGGCGCATCGGGAGCCGAGTCGCAAGCCGCATCGGGAGGCTTCGACCACGCCGCGCCCATTCAGTATCTGTCGCCTGTGCTGGTGGAGCGGCCAGCTCGGAAGACGCAGCCGTCGTATCTCAGAGGCCGTCGGGTGCTGTTCATCGCGGAGGACGTGGCGCTCGCGCGCGAGCTTGCAGCTCGGGCGGAGGCCCTGTGCGGAACGGAGCACGTGATTCTCTGTCCGGGAACAGGTTCGGATTCGGGACGCCTCCGGTACGTCGACCTCACGACCGAAACCTCCGCGGAGGCCGGGCTGGCCGCCCTTGGCTTCGAGCCCGAGGTCATCCTCGCGGTCAGCCGCATCGAGGCAGGGGCGCTCGAGGCCGCGGTGGTCGCGGACACGGCCATGAAGCACGGGGCCCTGGAGTTGCTCTTCCTGGCGGCCCGTCGCGCCTATGAGCGCCTGTCTCGTGGCGAGGTGGCGCTGGTGAGTCTGTGCATTGGCGCTGTGGGCCCACGGCGGTGCCTGCATCCAATGTCGGGATTGTTCGCAGGAATGCTCAAGTCCATCGGGCGGGAAGTGCCTGCCCGGAACGTTCGTGCCGTCTCCACCACGGCCATGCCGATCCAGAAGGCGCTCGAGCTGGCCGAGGCTGAGCTGGGCTCGGATGTGGACGGGAATCACTCCATCGAGGTTTGCTTCGAAGGTCCGGTGCGCTGTGTCCGCGTGTTGCGGGTGACGGACGTCACCGCGGACCAGGCGGCGACGCTCGATTCGCGCTCGGTGGTCCTGCTCACGGGCGGGGGACGGGGCGTCACGGCAGTCCTCGCGGGAGCCCTGCTCAAGCGGTTTGGATGCAAGGTGGTCCTCGTAGGGCGGAGCGATCCGGATGAGGCACCCCTGCGCGTGCTCCAGGCCCGTGAGGAAGACCTGCCGGCGATGGAGCGGGAGTTCTACGCCTCGGAGTTGGCCAGCAATCGGGGCGTGCGCATGCCAGAGCTGCGCAAGCGCTTCGAGCGCTTCCTGGCCGCTCGCGAGCTGAAGGCCACGCTCGAGGGCCTGGGCCGGCTCCCGGGCGAGGTGCTCTACCGGGCCGTGGACGTCACGCGAGCGGCGGACGTGGAGCGCGTGGTCCAGGAAATCGTCGATACGCATGGGCGGCTGGACCTGGTGGTGCATGGGGCGGGCACGCAGACGTCCAAGAAGCTGAATCGCAGGCAACTCGGAGAGTTGCGCACGAACCTGGGCACCAAGCTGCTGGGGCTCCGGAACCTGCGGGAAGCCTGCGTGAGTCGGCTCGCGCGGCCGGTGCCGTTCCACGTCCTCACGTCCGCGTTCAGCTACATCGGGAATGACGGGCAGGCGGACTACGGCGCGGCGAACGAGGCGCTGGACCGGCTCTGCGCCTGGGTCAGCGACGCGAGCCAGGAGGTCCGCTGGTGCAGCGTGGGCTGGCTGGCCTGGGACGGAATTGGCATGACGCGGGGCTCGGAGTACCGCGTGCTCGGTGCCAGCCGGCATCTGCGTGGCATCCGCGCGGAGGAGGGCGAAGCGCTCTTCCTCCAACTCGTGGATGGGCGGCCTCGACAGGCCATCAACGTCCAGCTCACGGAGAGCGAGCGTTCCTACTACGCACTGGAGGTCTTGCCCGCGGAGGAGGCGCGTTCTCTGTCGGCCGGGTCCGTGCAGCGCGAGCTGGTCGTGGATGCGGCGAGTGTGCCGTGCCTGGAGGACCACCTCGTGCGTGGCACGCCCACGTTGCCTGGGGCCTGGGCGTTGGACCTGATGCTGCAAGCCGCGGTGGGCAACGGGCGGCCAGAGCTGCGCACCGTCACCATCGAGGACGTCCGGTTCTCACGCTTCATCCGCGTCAAGCCGGGGAGCCGCCAGCATCTGCGCGCCGAATGCACGCCCCTCGTCGATGAGCCCGGACGGCATGGCGTGCGGGTCCGGCTGATGGGGGACATCGTCCATGCGTCGGGTGTCGTGCTGGAGAAGGACCTCGTCTATGCGGAGGCGCGGTTCACGCTGACGGCGGAGCCGCCTCGGGGCACGCCGGAGCTGGATGCGGCGGCGCCGTCGGGACAGGCACTGCGGGTCCACGACCCACACTGCGCCGCTGGTGCGCCCATCGAACTGCGGAAGATGTTCGACTGCCTGGAGGAGATTCACATCGAGCCGTCGGCCCGGTTCGCGCGGTTGGGCCTGCCGACCGAGCCTCGTCAGGCGGGAAGCACCGTGCCCGCGCTCGTCCTGGATGCCGCCTTGCGGCTGAGCGCGATGCATGTGGATGGGGAGTCGAGCGCGGTGTTCGCGCCCATCCAGTTCCAGCGGGCCACGTTCGACCGGGGCCTGGTGGACGTCCGGGGGGGAGCGCCGCTTCACCTCTCGTTGAAGGCACTTCCTCCGCGAGTGGATGGCGACCTGCTGGAGTGCGGCACCGTCGCTGCGCTCGACGAGGCGGGACGGCTTCGGATGTTGCTCGAGGGCGGCCTTGCGCGGCCCATGGCTTGAGACCTCCTTCCTTCGGGTGAACGCATGAATTCTTCCACTCCCCAGGCGGGTCCCATTCCCGCCGATGACCCACGGCGGCTGCGGTCGGAGCTGCGCCGGGTGATGCCGCCGGAGTCCTTCCAGCCGCAGCCCCTGCGAGGCATCGTCGCGTTCGGGCTGGTTCCGGTGATGGTGGTCTTGATGTGGGCCGCGGGAAGCGGGCGGCTGCCGTGGTGGGCGTGCCTGCTCAGCTCGTTCGCGCTCGGGCAGATGGTGACGGCCGTGGGGCTGGCGGCGCATGAGGCGCTGCACCACGCGGTGTTCCGCAGCAGGGCGCTCGAGAGTCTCCTGGGCTGGGTGGGCTTCAGCCCGTTCCTGGTGACCCCCGGGAACTGGCGGGCGTGGCACGTCCAGGCACACCACAGCGCGGCGAACGTCCTGGTTCGGGACCCGGACATCCTGCCGCGTCAGAGCGAGTGGCGGACCCAGTGGTTCGCGAAGGTGTTCCACGCGATGTCCCCGGGATCGGGCTCGTTGCTGAGCTTCGTCAGCTTCAGCTTCTTCTTCACCGCCCAGGGACAGGCCTTCCTCTGGCACCACAGCCGACTGCCGCAGTTCAAGCATGTGCACATGCATCGAACGCGGGAGCGCATCCTCACGGTGCTCGTGACGCTGGGGTGGGTCGCGGTGGGCTGGTGGATGGGGCCAATGGGGGCGCTCTATGCGCTCATCCTCCCGCTCCTCATCGGCAACATCACCTTGATGATCTACATCGCCACCAACCATTGGCTGCTGGCCGCGCACGAGGAGTCGGACAACCCCTTCGTGAACACGGCCAGCGTGGCGACGCATCCGGTGATGGACTGGCTGCACTACAACTTCAGCCACCACCAGGAGCACCACATCTTCCCGGCCATGAGCCCGAAGTTCGCGCCGCTGCTTCGCAAGCACCTGCGCGAACTCAACCCCGAAGCGTCACAGGTGTACCCGCACCTGCACGCGCTCCGGATGCTGTACCGGCGCCCGGCGCTCTATGCCGAGGACGGACAGACGCTCATGGCACCGGAGGGGACGCCTTCGATTTCGACGGAAGCGCTGCGCAGCCAGCTCAAGGGAGGTGATTCAAGTCTTGAACACGGCCTGCCCCGGTGAACGGCTACGCCTATGTTATGGGGCACCATGCCTCCGTCCGACACCGAGTCCTACCTCCTCGATTACCACCGCCGGCTCGCGGGCGTGACCGCGCGGTGGTTCGCGAAGACTCCCGTGATTCGGGGCGACAGCCGATTCGCTTCCACCTATGAGTTGCTGGCGGCGGAAGTCCCCCAGGACGCGCGGCCGAGGACCGTGCTCGACCTGGCTTGCGGCGATGGCTACCTGCTCGAGTTGCTCGCTCGGCGGGCGCCTCAGTGTCCGGGACTCGTTGGCCTGGACATGAGCGAGGACGAGCTCGCCCAGGCCCAGGCGCGATTGAAGGGGGCCGCCACGCTGATTCGAGGCGTGGCGCAGTCGCTCCCCTTCGAGGACGCCAGCCTCGACGTCGTGCTCAGCCACCTGGCGCTCATGCTGATGGATGACTGCGAGAAGGTCCTCTCCGAGATTCGCCGCGTCCTGGCGCCTGCCGGGAAGCTGTCCTGCGTCGTCGGCGGAGGCTTCGTGCCTTCCGGGGCGCTCGCGGTGTTCCGCGCCCTGATGAAACCCGCCATCGAGGCGCAGCCGCGCCCCCTGCTGAGCCTGGGCGACACGCGCTTCCGCTCCACCGAGGGGCTGAGGGCACTCTTCGACCTCGCCTTCGAGCATGTCGAGGTCTTCGACCTCGAGGTCCAGGAAGGCGGGCCGCCCGAGCAGGTCTGGGCTTCCCTCTCCACCACCTACGACGCCGACCAGCTCTCGCCCGACGCACGCGAGGACGTCCGGCGCGCGTTCCTCGCGGCCGTGGAGCCCATGAAGGATTCAACTGGAAACATCACCTGTCTCTGGAGCATGCGGCAGGTGACGGCAAGCGCGCCACGACGCCGCGGCGTGTAGGGCCTGTCGTGACCTGTCTGGCGCCTTGTCGCCCAAACGACAAGGTGACCGACTCGTGATGAGTTGGCGCGCGGGCATGTGCCATCCAATCTCCTGGGCCTTCTGGCGAATGGAGACGTGCCCATGCAGCGCAGGAGCTTCCTTCGACTCACCGCGATGAGCAGCGGACTCCTGGTCCAGGGGCCGGGTTTCTGGCGTTCCGTCTATGCCGCTCCCGCCCGGCCGGGGCCTGGCCCCTACGGTGCCATCTCCGGTGCTCCGGATGCTCAGGGGCTGAGGCTGCCCGCGGGTTTCAGCTCACGCATCATCGCTCGCACCGGACAGCGCGTCCCCGGCACCCACTACACGTGGCACGCCGCTCCGGACGGCGGCACCTGTTTCCCCACCGACGATGGCGGCTGGGTCTACACCTCCAACTGTGAGTTGCCGCTGATTGGAGGCGCCTCATCGATTCGCTTCGATGGAGGCGGCAACGTGACGAGCGCCTACCGCATCCTCGAGGGCACCCAGCTCAACTGCGCCGGAGGGCCCACGCCCTGGGGCACCTGGTTGTCCTGTGAGGAGTGGGACGGGGGCCATGTCTGGGAATGCAATCCCCAGGAACCCTCACAGGGGCAGCGGCGTAGTGCCCTGGGCACCTTCGCCCACGAAGCCGTCGCCGTGGACCCGGTGGGCATGCGCCTGTACCTGACGGAGGATCGGCCGGAGGGGCGGTTCTACCGCTTCACTCCCGCCCAGTGGCCCTCGCTGTCCTCGGGCACCTTGGAGGCCGCGAAGCTGAACGGCAGCGCGCTGGATGGCACCGCCACCTTCAGCTGGGTGAGGGTCTCCGCCTCGCTTCCCGCGTCTCTGCAGCTCGCCCGTTTCCTGACCACCGCGTTCGATGGCGGCGAGGGTTGCTGGTACGACTGCGGAACCATCTACTTCACGACCAAGGGCGACAATCGCGTCTGGGCCCACACCCCGGCCACCGGTACGGTGGAGCTCCTCTACGACGACGACCTCTACCCGGAGTCGCCGCTGCGCGGCGTGGACAACATCACCGTGTCCCGCTCGGGTGACCTCTACGTGGCTGAGGATGGTGACGACCTCCAGCTGTGCGTCTTCACCCCGGGCCCTGAGCGCTCCGTCGCGCCATTCCTCCAGGTGGTGGGGCACGCGGGCTCCGAACTCACCGGCCCCGCCTTCAGTCCGGATGGCCAGCGGCTGTACTTCAGCTCGCAGCGCGGGACGGATGGCAACGGCGTCACCTTCGAGGTGCGTGGCCCGTTCCGCTGAAGCAAGGGCGCGTCTCGCGCGGCGTTGTTCGTCGCGTGGGGCCGTGTCACGGCGGTGGGCCCGAAGCCATTGAGAGCAAGCTCTCGGCTCCGGGCCCTGCGTCAGTGGAGACGCCGATGCCACTCGTACGACGTCAGGCCGTGGCGGAGCGCACCGCCGCGAGCAGTTCGCCGGAGTCGACGAGCTGGCTCACCGCCTCGATGTCCCGGTGCAGCTCGCGGTCCTTGTCCATGTGGGGGACCTTCGAGCGCACCAGCTCATACGCCGCGAGGGCGCCCTTGCCGGGCTTCAGCGGCAGGCGGAAGTCCAGGGCCTGCGCCGCCACCAGGATTTCAATCGCGAGGCACGAACGGGCGAAGTCGCTGACCTGACGGCCCTTGAGCGCCGCCGTCATGCCCATGGACACGTGGTCCTCGCGGCCCGCGGATGACGGAATCGAATCCACCGACGCGGGGTGGCTGAGCACGCGGGACTCGGCCACGAGTGCGGCGCTGGTCACCTGCGCGATCATGAAGCCGGAGTTCAACCCGGAGTTCTTCGCCAGGAACGCCGGCAGGTTGGACAGCGACGGGTTCACGAGCTGCTCCACGCGTCGCTCGCTGATGGACGACAGCTGCGTCAGTGCCATGGCCACCACGTCCATGGCCAGGGAGATGGGCTGGCCGTGGAAGTTGCCTCCCGACACGATGCGCTCCGTGTCCGCGAAAACGAGCGGGTTGTCCGTGGCGCTGTTGACCTCCACCTCCAGGATGCGCCGGGAGAATGCGATGCCCTCGCGCGCCGCGCCGTGCACCTGCGGCATGCAGCGCAGGGAGTAGGGGTCCTGCACCTTGCTGCAGTTGACGTGCGACTCCACCAGCTCGCTGTCCACCAGGATGCGCCGCAGGTGCGCCGCGACGTCCTTCTGGCCCGGGTGCGCGCGCACGTCGTGAATCTCAGGGATGAAGGGCTTGTGGCTTCCCAGCAGGCCCTCCAGCGTCATGGCGCCCGCGACGTCGGCGATGTCCGCCAGGGACTCCGCGCGAAGCTGGAGCAGGGTGCCCACTGCGCACATGGCCTGCGTGCCGTTCACCAGGGCGAGGCCCTCCTTGGCCTCCAACACCACCGGTTGCAGGCCGGCGCGCTCCAGCGCCTGCTTCGCGGGCATCCGCTGGCCCTGGTGGAAGGCTTCACCTTCGCCGATGAAGACGAGCGCCAGGTGCGCCAGCGGGGCCAGGTCTCCGGAGGCGCCCACGCTGCCCCGCTCGGGGACCACGGGCACGACGTCCCGGTTCAGCATGTCCAGCGCCAGGGCCAGCGTCTCCATGCGGATGCCGGAGTAGCCCTTGGCGAGCACGTTGCAGCGGAGCAGCAGGAGCGCCCGCGCCTCCGGAAGGGGGAGGGGCGTGCCGACGCCACAAGCGTGGGAAAGGATGAGATTGCGCTGGAGGTCGCGCAGGTCCTTCTTGTCGATGCGGACTTCGGCCAACGTGCCAAAGCCGGTGTTGATGCCGTAGGCGGGCGTGTCTCCGGCGGCGACGCGGTCCACCAGGGCGCGCGAGGCCCGCACGCGGGTGGCGGCGTCGGGCGACAGCTCCACAGTGGCCTCGTTGCGAGCCACCTGGAGGATTTCCTCGAGCTTCAGGGTGTCACCGTCGATGAGTATACGGGGGCGCGACATTCGGGGCTCCAAGGGGTGCGGCGAAAGGGCGGGCACCCTAGCGTAAACGGGTGCGGTGGTGCTGGCCGGCGCTTTACACCCGCTAGCCGGGCTCGTATAGCTCCCGCCCGTCTGAAGAGGGAGGTTGCAGGCGCCATGGCACTCATCGTCCAGAAGTATGGCGGTACCTCCGTGGGTGACGTGGCCCGCATCAAGAACGTGGCCCTGCGCTGTCTGGCCGCCCAGGAGGCGGGGCATGACGTGGTCGTCGTCGTGTCCGCCATGTCCGGCGAGACGAACCGGCTGCTGAAACTGGTGGCGCAACTCACCGACCGGCCGGACGAGCGCGAGCAGGACGTGGTCGTGGCTACCGGTGAACAGGTCTCCATCGGCCTGCTGGCCATGGCCATCCATGCCCAGCAGGGGAAGGCGACCAGCTTCCTCGGCCACCAGGTGCGCATCGTCACCGACAGCACCTTCTCCAAAGCGCGCATCAAGAGCATCGACGCGCAGCCCATCCGCGCCGCGCTGGCCCGGGGCCACATCGTCGTGGTGGCGGGCTTCCAGGGTGTGGATGAGTCCGGCAGCGTCACCACGCTGGGCCGTGGCGGCTCCGACACCACCGCCGTGGCCGTGGCCGCCGCGCTGAACGCGCACGCCTGTGAAATCTACACGGACGTGGACGGCGTCTACACCACCGACCCCAACATGGTTCCGTCCGCGCGCAAGCTGGACCGCATCACCTACGAGGAGATGCTGGAACTGGCCAGCGTGGGCGCCAAGGTGTTGCAGATCCGCTCGGTCGAGTTCGCCATGAAGTACAAGGTGCCGCTGTGGGTGAAGTCGTCCTTCACCGATGACCCCGGCACCCTCGTGTGTGAGGAGGACAGTTCCATGGAGGATGTGCTGGTCCGTGGCGTCGCGTATGACCGCAACGAGGCGAAGATCACGGTGTGTGGTGTGCCGGACGTCGCGGGCGCCGCGGCGAAGATCTTCGGTCCGCTCGATGAGAAGCACATCGTGGTGGACCTCATCGTGCAGAACCCGTCCAAGAATGGCCGCACGGACCTGACCTTCACCGTGGGCAAGGCGGACTTCCTCACCGCGCAGGAAGTGGTGCGGAAGGTCGCCGAGGAGATTGGCGCGTCCGGTATCGAGACTGACGGGGACATCGCGAAGGTGTCCATCGTGGGCGTGGGCATGCGCAATCACTCGGGCGTGGCGGCGCGGATGTTCCAGGCGCTGTCCGCCGAGGGCATCAACATCCAGATGATCTCCACATCGGAGATCAAGGTGTCGTGCGTGGTCCACGCCAAATACACGGAGCTGGCCGTGCGCGCGCTGCACACCGCCTTCGGGTTGGATCAGCCCATGCCTCCGGAAGGGGTCTCCGCCGTCTCGGAGACGGCGGCCCTGATGGGCGAGAAGGTCTGAGCACATGGCGAGCCGCACCGCCGCGCTCGCCGCCGTCGCGCTGGGGGTGCTGGGCGTGGGCGTCGTCGCACGCCTGCGCTGGCCGGATGCGGCGCCCGCGTTGGACTGCGCCGCTGAGTCAGTGCGGATCCGTCCGGATGGTGTGGCCCTCTGTGGTGACGGCGCCGTGCCGACCGGGGCTCAGGCGCTGGCCCTGGGGCGTCCGTTGGATTTGAACTCGGCGACCGAGGAGGAGCTTGCCCTGCTCCCGGGCGTCGGGCGTTCTCTGGCGCGGAGCCTCGTGGAGGCACGCGAGGAGCAGGGCGGCTTCAAGAGTTGGGATGACGTGGATGCCGTCCGTGGCGTGGGTGCTGCCAAGTTGCAGACCCTCCGGGCGGCCACGGCGCTTGGAGCGCCTCCCGACGCCGGGCCCGTGTGGTAAGCACGTCGAGTGCAGATCTCGTGCCCTCAGTGCTCGATGCAGTACGTCCTCGACTCCCGCTTGCTGCCGCCGGGGGGCGCCTCCGTCCAGTGCACGCGCTGTGGTCACGTGTTCATGGCCGCGCCACATGGTGCGCCGCCGCCCTCGCGATCGACTCCGGCGGTGACGGGTGGGGCGGGGCCCGCGCGCTCGAGCATGAAGTCCACGCAGCTCTTCGCGGGAACTCCGCCTGGAGCCACGGCGGGTTCGTCCGTGACGACGACGACGCAGGTGTTCGGCGCGGGAGCCGCGGAGCGTTCGGCGCAAGCGCCTTCGTCGGGGGCGCCGATGGGTACGACGCAGTCGTACGGTGCGGTGGCGTCGAAGGGGCAGGGTGCCGGCAACGCGACGCAGACATTCGGGGCGGTGCCTCCCACGGCGAGCAACGCCACTCAGACCTTCGGGGCAGCGCCCCCAGTAGCCCCCGTGGGCGTGACGCAGGCTCCTGGCGCAGTTCCTGTGGCGAGCAACGCGACGCAGACGTTCGGAGCGGTGCCTGCCGTTGCACCCGTTGGAGCCACGCAGACGTTTGGGGTCGCTCAGGCGACTGGACGGAGAGCTGACAACGCGACGCAGGCGTTCGGGACGATGCCTTTCAGGGGACCGGCGGCTGATGCCGGCACCTCGTCGCAGGGCGGAACTCCCGGGGTCGGGACACAGGCGTTCGGCGCGGTTCCTCCAGTGGCACCTGTAGTTCCCCCTGTAGGAAGGACGCAGACCTACGGCGCGGTTCCCGGACAGCAACATGGGTCGCCAGGGAGTGCCGGACAGGGCTCCGTGGCACCAGGCAACGCGACCCAGACCTTTGGTGCGTACGCACCTCCGCAGGCTGGCGCCTTCATGACGCCAGACCCGGGTTCCGTGCCCACGCCTCCTCCCGTGAACCCGAGTCACGTCGGCGGGGCGCGGGTTGCATCCCAGGGCTCCGCCTCGACGGACGGCGTCCCCGTTGGATTCTCCGCGCCACCCGCGAGCGATTCCGTGGCCCCACTAGGGCGCAGCCAGACGTTCAGCGCCGTTCAGCCGTCTGCCTCCGAGGCACCGGTGGGGTCGAAGCGTGTCTTCGGTTCCGTGCCGCCCGTTCCCGCGCCCGCGAGCCTGTCCGGAGACGGCGCCACGGACGCACCCTTCTCGGGCGTCCGAGCGACGAGCCCCTTCGGCCTGTCACCGCTGTCCGGCGCCGACAGTGGCATCCAGCTCCCGCCAGAATCGGACCCCACTGCGACGCCGGGCGCCGGGGCAGGGGGGCTGAGTTCCCTCGATGACTCCAGTGCCTCGGACCTGGGCCCTGTGGCCGGAGCCGCATCGCGCCGGGCCCCACTGGAGCTCCCTCCGGACCTGATTGCGTCGACCCGTCTGTCGATGGTCGGAGCGCGGACGTCCGAGAACGGCAGCTCCCAGCGAATCCGTCCCCGGGTGGTGCTGGCCATCCTGGTTGGACTCATCGTGGTGGCCTCGCTGGGCTACGTCGCGCTGAAGAATCGCGGGGTGGAGATCCCCGCCAATGTGGTGGATTCGACGGACCGTGCGTCGGTGCTGCTCCGTCGGGATGACGCCACCTCTCGTAAGCAGGCCATCGAGCGGCTGCGAAGCATCGCCATCGAGAATCCCGACTACGTCGACGTCCAAGCCGAGCTGGCGGTAGCGCTCACGCTGAACCTGTCCGACGTCCAGGCCGATGCCGAGCGTCTGCGTCTCCGGGGCGATGCCATCGCCCGGGGCCTGGAGGCCGCGGCGAAGATGCGCGTCCTCGCCGACCAGGTGGCTCGCCGCACCTCCCTCCAGCAGGAGCAGGAGGCCACCGCTCGCGACATGGCGTCCCTGCGTGTCACCACCGCCACGCTTCGCAAGGAACTGGACGTGCAGTTGGCCCAGCTGAACAAGGCGCCGGAGTCCGAGCCGCCCAGCGCCGCGGCGGCACGGCTCAAGGCACGCGCCCTCCATGCCTCCGTCCTGGCGGCGCCGGACTCCCTGGCCCTGGCCGAGCGTCTGCGCAACGTGGAGAGCGCGCCGTACCCGTGGAGCACGCTGGCTCGGGCCGAGTACGCGCTGGTCGCCGGGTCGCCGCCGGAGTCGCTCCAGGCGGTGGCCAAGGACTTGGAGGCGCTGCGCCAGGCCGACAGCACGCTCCTGCGCGCCTACCTGCTCGGTGCCCGCGTGGCGCTGAAGCTGAAGGACACAGCCGCCGCCCGTTCACTCCTGGACGACGCCGTGGCGTTGAACCCGAACCACCAGGCGGCGGCTCGACTGATCGCGCAGATTGACGCGGACGCCGCCTCGCCCTGAAGCGACGACCGCTTCCTCGGTCTCGAGGGCTGGAGAAAGTCCAGTCCTTCACCCGGTGCCGAGCCCTCCGTGGTGCCACTGCGTGTGATTTCAAGCGCGTGGACGAGGCACGCCTCTTGCTGAACCCGGACCCGTTTCGAGGAATGGGTGCTGGGAGGCAGGGGTGATGGCGGAGGTCTTCTTCTGGTGTGCCGTGCTGCTGCTCGCACACACTTACTTTCTCTACCCCTTGAGTCTTTTCTTGCTCGAAGGGGCCGCGCAAGTGCTCAAGAACGCCCGCGATGTACGGCGCGCGGAAACAGTCAATCACGGCTCCGGTGGGCAGCGGGCGTTGCCCTCGGTGAGTCTGGTGGTGGCGGCCTACAACGAGGTTTCGTGCATCCAGCAGAAGCTGGAGAACAGTCTCGCGCTGGCGTACCCGGCGGAGCGGTTCGAGGTGCTCATCGGTTCGGATGGTTCGTCGGACGGGACGGATGACATCGTCCGCGGTTGCTCCGACGCGCGCGTGCGGCTGTCGCCGGCGCCTCGGGCGGGCAAGACGACGGTGCTCAACCGCTGCATCCCCATGGCGCAGGGGGACATCGTCGTTCTTTCCGACGCCAACACGATGATCGAACCCGAGGCCATCGAGCGGCTGGTGCGCCACTTCGAGGATCCGGAGGTGGGGGCCGTCTGCGGCAAGCTGCGGCTCTACAACCCCACGAAGCAGGACTACGAGGAGAGCGCGTACTGGAGCTACGAGTCGCTCATCAAGATGTACGAGGGGCGGCGCGGCGCGGTGGTGGGGGCCAACGGTGGCCTCTATGCCATCCGGCGCTCGCTGTTCACCCAGCTGCCGCCGTCCACCATCGTGGACGACTTCGTGATTCCGCTGCGCATCCTGGATCAGGGCTACAAGGTCGTCTACGAAGAGCACGCCGTGGCGCACGAGGAGACCACGGAAGATTACGGCAAGGAGTTCGGCCGCCGGGCGCGCATCGCCGCGGGCAACTTCCAGAGCATCCGCATGGTGCCCGGGCTGTTGCTGCCGACCGCGGGCTTCCCGGCCTTCGCCTTCTGGTCGCACAAGCTGCTGCGCTGGTTCGCTCCCGCGTGGATGGGGTTGGCGCTGGTGGCGAACCTGTTCCTGCTGGACCGGCTCTTCTACCAGTTCACCCTGTTCAGCCAGGTGCTGTTCTACGCACTCGCGTACCTGGGGAAGACGGGGGTGCTGAAGCGGGGCACGGCGAAGAAGGCCGCGTCGGTGGCGTACTACTTCGTGACCATGAACCTGGCCATCGTCGTGGGGTTCTGGCGCTTCCTGCGCAACTCGCAGCGCGCCGCGTGGGACCGGACGGCGCGCGCGTAGTCGGAATCCAGGAGCCCGTTACCGCAGTGCCACGGGGACGGGCTTCTGGGCCTTGGGGCTCTTGGGCAGCACGCTGCCGTAGCCCCCGAAGAGCTGCCCGGTGAGGACGGGCTCGCGGTTGGGGCCTGGGTGCCGGAGCATGTCGTTGAGCACCTCGCCCGTCTTCGGATCCCTCCGAAGGTGCGGGCGTTCCAGGTTCATGCGGTAGCGCACGACGCCTCGGCGCACTCGGTGGATGACGGTGACCGTCCCGCTGGCGCTCACGTTCTCCACGATGCCCACGTGGGTGAGGCCGTCATTGCGGCGCCCGTCGCGGTTCTGGTCATACGTCTCGTTGAAGAAGACGAGGTCGCCCGGGGTCGGCCGCTCTTCCGCGTACACGCGGCCTCGCGAGCGGGCGAAGCGGTACATGGCGGTGACGCCGTTGTCGCCGGGCTGCACCGTCCCCCGGAAGGTGACGCCGGCCTGGGCGTAGACGCCTTCGATGAGGCCCGTGCAGTCGGACGGGTACTTCCGGCCGTTGAGTGCAACCTGCGTCTTGCCCACCAGCGAGCGCGCCGTGGTCACCACCTTGGCGCGGGCATCACCGGCCACGGGGGTGGGGCGCGTGGCCCGGGCCGGCGTCGCGCGGGACTTGCCACCCGGCGCCTTGGCCGGGCGGGCGGCCACCGTGCCGGGACGCTCCGCGGGCGCCTTGGGGGCCGCGGTGGCCACCTGCTTGGAAAGGGACTCGCGCGGGAATGCGGGCGGGGAGGCGGAGCGGTAGCGAAGACTGTAGGAGTCCAGCCATGGCTCCAGCGGCGCGCCCGTGGTGGCGCAGCCGGTCGCCAGCGTGGCGAGGATTCCCATCAGCGTGACTGTCCTCATGGTGCGACCTCCCTGTAGCGTCCTGGGGGCACATGGTCCGCCCGGGAAGCTGTGTCGTCAAAAAACCTACCCAGGCAACCGTCCGTCCACGCTCGGGTTTCCGGGTGGGCGCGGGTGCGGTATTGCTCCAGGGACATGGCCTCCTTTCGCCGAGCCCTCGCCGTCCTGTTGCTGGCCACTGGCTGCATCCCCTCGCCGTATGACCGCGCGGCGAAGAAGGACACCATCGACGGCTATCGCGCCTTCCTTCGCGAGTACCCCACGCACGCGGACACCGACGCGGCCGAGGCGCGGCTGGAGGAGCTGGAGTTCGAGGAAGCGAAGCGCCTGCACACGGTGATTGCCTACAAGCGCTTCCTGGAGGCGTACCCCGACGCGGCCCAGGCGCGCACGGCGAAGACGCTGTTGGAGGGCCTGCGCTTCAACGGGGCGAAGGAGACGGACACCGTCGCCGGCTGGCGCCAGTTCCTGCAGGAGCACCCGGAGGGCGTCCAGCGCGACGAGGCGAAGCGCCTGCTGTCGGAGGCGGAAGCGCGCGAGCTGGCCACCACGGAGGATCCGCGCAAGCTGGCGGAGTACCTGCGCGCGTCGCCGGATGATCCCCGCCGCCAGGACGTGGAGGCCCGCCTGGATGCCCAGGCCTTCGCGCAGGCCAAGGCCTCCGGCGCGACGAAGCTCTTCGCGTACCTCAAGGAGCACCCGGCCGGCGCGCACCGCGAGGAGGCGCGCGTCCTGCTGCTGCTGCTGGAGGTGGAAGGCCTGCTCGTCTCCGGCCTGGTGGACGAGGCCGAGGCCCGGGTGAAGGCCCATCCCCTGGGCCCGAAGCTCACGGCCTTCCCGGAGCGGCTCGCCTCCGCCCGCGCCGAGCGCGCCGCCCTGGCCCGGCCGGAGCCCCTGGCCCAGGCCGCCCACGTGGGGCACTACCTGCGCGGAGTGGAGGACCTGAACCGCGCGCTGGTCGCGCCCGACGCGCTGGACCGCTGGCAGGCCGCGGAGGAGCTGGGGCAGCACGTGTCGGTGCGCGTGTTGGATCCGTTGTTGGAGAGCCTTCGCGCGGCGCGCAACCCGCTGATCCGTCAGCACGCCCTGGAGTCCCTGCGCACGGTGCTGGCGGCGCTGCCCAAGCCGGTGGCGGAGTACGAGGTGTCCTCGCGCCTGGACGCCCTTCGCGAGCGCGCCACCAGCGCGGAGATGTACCTCACGGTGGCGGTGCTGTTGGACCTGTCCGGCCAGCTGGCCCAGGCGTCCACGGAGTACCAACGCGCCGCCGAGTCGGGCGTGCCAGATCCGGTCATCCTGCGGCGCTGGGTGCAGATTCGCGAGGAGCGGCGCCAGCACTTCTCCGCGGCGGTGGCGGCGCGGCAGCTGGCGCTGTGGTCGCTGGAGGTGGCGCAGGAGGAGCCGGTGACGCCCGAGGGCCGTGTTCCCCTGGCGTCGGCGCGGCAGCTCTGCGCGGCGGCCGTCAACGCGAACTTCGCCGTGGCGGCCATTGCCCGCGCCCGGTCCGAGAGCACCGAGTTCCCCGAGGACCTGGCGGAGTTCGAGCGCAAGGCAGCGGACGCGAAGCGGCTGGCGGACGCGCGGCTGGCCGACGCGGAGCTGCTGCTGCGTGAGCAGTCGCCCGGCGTGAAGACGTGCGCGGACCGCGGCGTGCGGGACCGCCTGGAGAACGCCGTGAAGGAGCGCACCGCCGCGCTGGACTCGGTGGCGACGAAGCTGCCGCAGGTGGGGCGGCTGCTGCTGGAGGTGGCCCGGCAGCGGGATCCGTCGCCCCAGGTCCGCGCGGCCGCGTCCGCCCGGCTGACCGCGCTCAAACCGGTTCCCTGATCCGGGTGTCCCGGGGCGCCGGGCCGGTTAGAGTCTGCGCCCCCATGTCCTCCCGCACCGATACGCTCCAGGCTCCGGCCACGACGCCCTCGCTGCGGATCGACTATGCCGCGCTCCTCAACGAGGAGCAGCTGCGGGCGGTGGAGGCAGGAGAGGGGCCCGTGCTGGTGATTGCTGGCGCGGGCTCCGGCAAGACGCGCACGCTGACCTTCCGGGTGGCGCGAATGCTGGAGCGAGGCGTGCCCCCCGAGGGCATCCTCCTGCTCACGTTCACCAACAAGGCGGCCCGGGAGATGACGCGCCGGGTGGAGGAGCTGGCCGGCGCCTTCGTGGACGTGCGGCGCATCCTGGGTGGCACCTTCCACCATGCCGCGCACGTGCTGCTGCGCCAGTACGCGGGCGTGCTGGGCTTCTCCACGAACTTCACCGTGCTGGACCGCGAGGACTCGCGGGACTTGATGGTGACGTGCATCGCCGAGCGCCGCCTCAAGAGCGACAAGCGCTTCCCCCGGCCGGACCTGGTGTTGGACCTGGTGTCCCTGGCGGCCAACCTCCAGCAGCCCGTGTCACACGTGCTGATGGACCGCCGGCCGCAGATGTTGCCGCTGGCGCCCGAGGTGCTCGCCGCCGCCGCGCGTTTCCAGCAGCGCAAGGCGCAGATGCACCTGATGGACTTCGATGACCTGCTGGTGCACCTCAAGCGCCTGCTGACGCACCATCCGGACGTGAAGGCGCAGCTCACCGAGCGCTTCCGCTGCGTGCTCGTGGACGAGTACCAGGACACCAACCGGCTCCAGGGCGACCTGGTGGATCTGCTCGCCGGGGAGCGCAAGGACCTCACGGTGGTGGGGGACGACTGCCAGTCCATCTACAGCTTCCGGGGGGCGGACTTCACCAACATCATCGGCTTCCCTGAACGCTACCCGGGCTGCTCCGTCCACGCGCTGACGCGAAACTACCGCTCCACGCCGGAAATCCTACGGCTGGCCAACACCTCCATCGCCCTCAACACGAACCAGTTCCCCAAGGTGCTGACGGCGGCCCGGTCCCCGGGCGTCAAGCCGCTCATCGTCCCCGCCCGGGATGCCGGGGAGCAGGCCGCCGACGTGGCCCAGCGCATCGGTGAGCTCCGTGACCAGGGCCTGTCCCTGGAGGCCATGGCGGTGCTGTACCGGGCCCACAATCACTCGCTGGAGCTCCAACTGGAGCTGACCCGGCGCGGCATTCCTTTCCGGGTGCGCTCCGGCGTCCGCTTCTTCGAGCAGTCCCACATCAAGGACGTGCTGGCCCACCTCCGGCTGGTGAACAACCCCGGGGATGAGCTGGCCTTCAAGCGTGTCATCCGGCGCGTCCCAGGCGTGGGACCGGCGACCGCCGAGCACCTCTGGACCGCCCTGCGCGCATTGCCGGAGGGGACACCGCTGGCGGAAGCGCTGGCCCATGCGGACGTCCGTGCGCACCTGCCACGCAAGGCGCAGAAGGGATTCCAAGCCTTCGGTGACCTGATGGGGCGGCTGACCCTGCCGGAGGCGTCCCCCTCACCGGGACGGCTCATTGAGGACGTCCTCGCCGGGGGCTACGCGGACTTCCTCCGAGCGGAGTTCTCCGAGGAGGAGCACCGGGAGGACGACGTCCGCCAACTGGCGGAGTTCGCAGGCCGCTTCGAGGACGTGGCGCGCTTCCTGTCGGAGATCGCCCTGGTGTCGGAGTTCGCGGCGGGAGAGGCCCTGAGGGAAGAGGGGCCGGAGGCGTGCCTGACGCTGTCCACCGTCCATCAGGCCAAGGGGCTGGAGTGGCGGGCCGTCTTCGTCCTGTGGCTGGCGGACGGGCGGTTTCCGCTGTCACTGGCCACGCGCCTGCCTGAGGAGGAGGAAGAGGAGCGGCGGCTGTTCTACGTGGCCCTGACCCGGGCGCGGGACACCCTGGTGCTGGTGTACCCCCAGTCGGTGCTGCCCCGGGACGGGGAGCGGATCCTCCTGCGGCCGTCCCGCTTCCTCCAGGAACTGCCCGGCGGGGAGGACGCACCGTTCGACCGGTGCATCCTGTCCACCCTGGAGGCGGAGCCCGAGGCGGCCGTGGGGCAGGACGGGCCCCCTCCGGGTGGATCGGACCCGGTGGACTGACACCGTCGCCCAGAAACGCGCACTCCTGTGCGCGACGTGATAGACAGTGGAATCAGGGGCGGCGTCTTCCGGCACGAGCCCCCTCACTTCATGGCGGACAGACCTCGCATCATCGGGATTGACCTCGGCACCACCAACACGCTGGTGGCGTCCGTCCGCAACCGCATCCCGAAGATCGTCCCCACCGATCGCGGCAACCTCACGCTGCCCTCCGTCGTGGCGCTGTCGGCGCGCGGCGATCTGCTGGTGGGCGGGGTGGCCAAGGATCAGATGGTCACCAACCCCAAGAACACGCTCTGGGGGACCAAGCGGCTCATCGGGCGGAAGTACAACTCCAAGTCGGTGGAGGAGCTCAAGGGCTACTTCCCCTACGACATCGTCGAGGGAGCCAACGGGGACACCGCGGTGATGATGGGCGGCAAGCTGTACTCGCTGCCCCAGGTGTCCAGCTTCGTGCTGGGCCAGGTGAAGACCATCGCGGAGCAGTTCCTGGGCGGCCCCATCGAAGGGGCGGTCATCTCCGTCCCGGCCTACTACAACGACAACCAGCGCAACGCGGTGAAGGAGGCCGGCCGGCTGGCGGGCTTCGACGTGAAGCGCATCGTCAACGAGCCCACCGCCGCGGCGCTGGCCTACGGCTTCAACCGGGGCCTGGATCAGAAGGTCCTCGTCTACGACCTGGGCGGCGGCACCTTCGACGTGTCCGTGCTGCACCTGGCGGGCAATGTCTTCGAGGTCCTGGCCACCGGCGGCGACACCTTCCTGGGTGGGGCGGACTTCGACAACCGCATCATGGAGTACGTGCTGGAGCGCTTCCGGGAGGAGACCAAGGTCGACCTCAACACGGAGAACCCCATCGCGATCCAGCGCATCAAGAACGCGGCGGAGGCGGCGAAGATCGACCTCACGCTGATCCCCAACGTCGTCATCGACCTGCCCTTCATCGACGAGCGCAAGGGCAAGCCGGTGGATCTGCGCATCCCCCTGACGCGCGAGTTCCTCAACAGCCTCACCGGCGACCTGGTGGACCGCACGTTCGAGATCTGCGACCGCGTGCTGGAAGAGAAGGGCATCTCCCGCGCGGAGATCGACGAAATCATCCTGGTGGGCGGCCAGAGCCGCATGCCACTGGTGCAGCAGAAGATCCAGGCGCATTTCGGCAAGGCGCCGCGCAAGGGCGTCCACCCGGACGAGTGCGTGGCCCTGGGCGCGGCGCTGCTGGGCGACTCGCTGGGCAGCATCGACGCGGTGACGCTGCTGGACGCGCTGTCCATGCCCATCGGCTACGCAATGCCCAACGGGCGCGTGAAGCGCATCATCGAGAAGAACTCGCTGATTCCCATGGTGAAGAGCTTCCGCCTGCCTCCGCCGAAGGAGCCAGGCTCGCCCTTCATCGAGCTGGACATCTACCAGGGGGACAGTGACCTGCTGGTGGACAACGAATATCTGGGCACGGTGCGCGTGCCCTCGGCCGCCGCCGGCCGGAAGATCGACTTCCGCCTCACCGAGGAGTGTCTGCTCCAGGTGACGGTGGAGGAAGCGAGCGGCATGCGCAAGGTGGACCTCGCCACCCGCGACACGCCGGAGCAGCTCAAGCGGGCGCTCCAGGAGGTCGCGTCGCGTCACTCACAGCAGGTGCCCAGCTCCAGCAGCAGCGGGAGCGACGACCGGGGGCTCTTCTCCAGTATCAAGAGCATCTTCCGGAGGGGCTAGGAGTCCAGATGGCGAAGTTCCCGTCGAAGGAGTGGGTGGACGAAGCGGTCCGCCTCACCAATGAGGATCCCGAGTGCGCCATGGCCGGCAAGGGCTGGAAGGGCGACTTCGGGGCGGTGGTGGAAGCCGAGCCCGGCATGCTGGCGAGGGCTTTCGTGGTGCACGTCGTCCCCGGTGACTGCCGCATCGAAAAGGCGCGCGTCCTGGCGGATCCAGACGACCTGGACGAGCTGGAGCCGGTGTACCTGGCCCGCGCGCCCTACAGCGTCTGGAAGCAGCTCCTCAAGGGGACGCTGGACCCGGTGGAGGCGGTGCTCAAGCGCCGCATCTCCATGAAGGGCGACCTGCAGCCGCTGATCGAACGCATGAAGTACAAGGGCATCGCCGACCGCGTCTTCGCGCAGCTGCAGACGCAGTTCATCGACGAGCCCTGAGCGAGGCACCCCATGGGAATCACGGACGACCTGAAGAAGCAGGCCCTCAACGTGTCGGGCAAGGCCATGGAGAAGCTCATGGCTGACGACCGCCGCGCCATGGCCATTGCCAACGCCATTGGGAAAGCACAGCGCGGCAAGCAGGCGCTCGACCGGGGGCAGGAGGAGCTGATGAAGGCGCTGAACTTCGCGCCCCGCAGCGAGTTCAGGGCCCTGGGCAAGCAGCTGTCCGGCCTCAAGCGCCGGCTGCGCGAGCTCGATGAGAAGCTCGGCGCGCTGTAGTCGAAAATGCGTTGACACCTGAGCGGGCGAATGGCATCTACACCCGCGTTCGCCGCTGGCAACACCGGCGGCGGGCAGCAGACAGCAGAAGGGCGTATAGCTCAGCGGTAGAGCACTGCCTTCACACGGCAGGGGTCGCAGGTTCAAACCCTGCTGCGCCCACTCAAGAAAGGCCGTGAGTCCGAATCGGGACTCACGGCCTTTCTGCTTTTCGGGCTCCGTCTCCGCCGCTGCGCCGGACGCAAGAAAGCCCACCCCGCATACCGCGCGGAGTGGGCTTGGGATTGCGGCGTGAGGCCGCGGTGCGGCTCAGACCTTGGGCGCGTCGGCGTCGCCGGTGGGCGTGTTCCGGGACTTGATGAGCGACGCGACGATGCTCGCGCCCAGCAGGCCGGCGATGACCGACAGGGACACCTCGGGCGGCACCTTCACGAAGTCGATGAGCGCCATCTTCGTGCCGACGAAGACGAGCACCGCGGAGAGGCCCACCTTCAGGTAGCTGAACTTCTCCACCGCGCCGGCCAGCATGAAGAACATGGAGCGCAGGCCGAGGATGGCGAAGATGTTGGACGTGAAGACGATGAAGGGGTCCGTCGTCACGGCGAAGATGGCGGGGATGGAGTCGAGCGCGAAGAGGATGTCCGACGCCTCCACCAGCAACAGCGCCATCAGCAGCGGCGTGGCCAGCTTGCGGCCGTTCTCCACGGTGAAGAAGTGGTGCCCGTCGAAGTTGGGCGTCGAGGGGATGGTCCGCCGGGCCAGACGCATCAGCGCGCCTTCCTCCGGGTTGTCCTCCTTGTTGCGCTGGAGGAAGAGCTTCACGCCCGTGAGGATGAGGAAGCCGCCGAAGACGTAGATGAGCCAGTGGAAGCGGGCCAGCATCGCCACGCCCGCGAAAATCATGATGGCTCGCAGCGCCAGCGCGCTGAGGATGCCCCAGAAGAGGACCCGGTGCTGGTACAGCGAGGGGATTCGCAGCGCCGAGAAGATGACGACGAAGACGAAGATGTTGTCGACGGAGAGCGACTTCTCGATGAGGTAGCCGGTGATGAACTGGAGGCCGGGCTCGGGCCCGAACTTCCACCAGACACCCGCGCCGAAGACGAGCGCCAGGCTGACCCACACCGCGCTCCAGCCCAGGGCCTCCTTGAACTTCACCACATGGGCTTTGCGGTGGAAGACGCCGAGATCGAGCGCCAGCATCGCGATGACGAAGGCGACAAAGCCGGCCCACAGGCCCGGACTGCCGACGCTTGGGAAGGTTTCCATATGGGAGCGTCAGATAAGAGTCATCCGAGTCTTCCACAAATAGGAATTCCAGCCGAACTCCATCGGGAAAATCGAATGACCCGGGCAAAATGCGACCGTGCTCCCTCTGTCGCTCAGGGGGCATACGGTCAGTCAAAAACATCCCAAATGTTTGGGAAGTGGTTTTGAAGGCGATGGGTTTGGAACCGTCCCGGTTGGAAAAATCAAACACGGGGCTATGAGACCAGCCAGGCGTCACCGTCCCTGAGGGCAGTTACTCCTCCCGGCGGAAGGACGCGTCGAGCCGACTCCAGGCGATAGGCGCCTGGGGACTCGTCACCCTCATGCCTCAAGCAGTAAGGACGCTATTTTGACTCGGAATCGTTTTCTGTCCTCGACGTGTGGTGCGCTCTTCGCTCTCGCCGCCATCACGGGCTGCGGGAATGAAGCTGGCAACGAGGATTCGAATACGCCAGGGCGGACCGAGCCCCCTGGTCAGTCTCCGCAGGTGCCTGCTCCCTCTCCGTCCGAGCAGACGCCCGGTGGCCAGACCCCCGGCACCCCGGAGCCTGGGGACTCTGACACGTCGCCGGATGACCCTGTCGCCACCACGCCGCCCGACGAGCCCTCGACCAATCCCGAGGACCCGTCGACCGAGCCCGAGCAGCCTGTCGAGTCGGGCGCGGACAAGTTTGGCGTGACGATGATCCACCCGTCCGCCGCCGGTGGTGAGCAGTGGTTCCTGGCCGACGACGCGATGTCCGACAGTCGTTTCGATCCGCAGGACGACCTTACGCGCAACTCGGACGGCTCCTGGAATCTCAAGAGCGACAAGGTGCGCATGAACGTCTTCACGTCCACCGGCTACAAGCCGAAAGAGATCGCCACGTATGACCGTGACGTGCTCGCCAGCCGTGGCTACATGCAGTCGCCAAACGACTGGAAGAACGTCGAGATGACGGGCTTCGTGAAGCTCAACTCCGCGTCCGATGAGTCCGACAACTTCGACATGTATGCGCGTGGCGGGAAGCACAACGACGACCACGAGGGCTGTGAGGGCAGCAGCTATAAGGGCGCGCTACACTTCAATGGCCAGGCTCGTTTCCAGAAGGAGGCGTGGCACGTCTCCTACGAGCAGGCGCCGTACAAGAAGGTGACGGAGCCGCTGACGGGCCGCTGGGTGGGCTTCAAGACGGTGATGCGGAACACGCAGGTCAACGGCAAGGAGGCCGTGCACCTGGAGATGTACCTCAACGAGAACGCCGACAAGGTCTCCTGGGAGAAGGTCTACGACTTCGTGGACGCCGGTGACTGGGGTGGTGACGCCGAGCACTGCGGCGGCGCGGATGGCGCGATTCCGCTCACGTGGGGCGGCCCCATCGCCACGTTCCGTTGGGACAGCACCGACAACGTGGACTTCAAGTGGCTGTCCGTGCGCGAAATCGCGCCGGAGCAGTGAGCCGCTGATTCCTGGCGCGTCCGCTGAACGGGGGCGCGCCTGAACACGGAAGTCCGCGGTCCCACGAGGGCGTGGGGGACCCGACGAGGTCCTCCGCGCCCTTCGTGCGTCCATGGACGGGAAGGTCCACCTCCCGGGCGGGTGGCGAGTGTGGCTTCGGCCTCCCCACCTTGCGGGCGTCGACGCGCCAGCCAGCCGCCGGCAGCCCTGTTTCGTCGGGGCTCGGCGCTCAGGCCGGCCCACTGGCTGTCAGAGAGGAAGACTTCCCATGCACATCACTTTCCTGGGCCACGCCGGGTTCGTCGTGGAGACGGCGGGGGCCATTGTCGTCATGGACCCGTGGCTGTCGTCCCGCGGGGCATTCGACTCGGCGTGGATGCAGCTGCCGTGCAACCACCACCTGGCGCCGCGCGTGCGGGAGAAGCTGGAGACGCCCGGCAAGGAGCGCTACCTCTACGTCAGCCACGAGCATAAGGACCACTTCGACCCGGAGTTCCTGGCCACCATCCGCCAGAGGGACTTCACGGTGCTGGTGCCGCGCTTCCACCGCTCCGAGCTGCAGGACGTGTTCGCCAGGTATGGCTGCAAGCAGGTCCTCGCCTGCGAGGACGGCCACGAGGTCCCCATCAAGGGCGGCTACGTGAAGCTGTTCGTGTCGGAGCAGGGGACCAACCGTGACTCCGCGGTGATGGTGCGCGGTGACGGGCAGTGTTTCCTCAACATCAACGACTGCAAGCTCCATGACCGGATGGGGCGCATCGTCGCGGAGGAGGGGCCCATCGACGTGTTCTCCGCGCAGTTCTCCGGGGCCATCTGGCACCCCACCTGCTACGAGTACCCGGCGGAGACCTACGCGGCCATTTCGCTGAAGAAGCGGGAGAGCAAGTTCGGGCGGTGGCGCGCACGCTCGAGGTGATTCATCCGCGGGCGTACATCGCGGCGGCCGGGCCCGCGGCCTTCCTGGACCCGGCGCAGTTCCACCTCAATTTCGAGAAGGTGAACATCTTCCCGAACGCGACGCAGCTCTTCGCCTTCCTGCGGCAGCGCCTGCCCCAGGGGAAGACGCGCTACCTGGAGCCGATGCCCGGGGACGTGCTGGACGCGAAGTCGCTGGAGTTCGTCTCGCAGGTGGCCGAGCGCGTGACGCCGGAGAACCTGAAGGCGTACCTGCACGACTACGCGAAGCGGCAGGAGTCCGTGTTCCGCGAGCGGCGGCGCAACCTGCTCGTCGCGGAGGTGGCGGAGATTCACGAGCGGCTGCGCGTGGAGCTGCAGCGCAAGCTGGACCTCCTCGACCTGCACGAGCGCGTGGGCATGCCGCTCTACGTGGAGCTGACGGAGCTTCCGGAGCAGCTGCTGCGCGTGGACTTCAAGGCGCGCCGTGTCCACGTGGTGGCGGACATCCAGGAAGAGGTCCGCTACACGCTGAAGACGAGCGCGGCCGACGTGGGGCGCGTGTTGGACCGCAAGCTCACGTGGGAGGACTTCCTGCTGTCGTTCCGCCTGCGCCTGAGCCGCAACCCGGACGTATACGAGCCGGTGCTGCACGGCTTCCTGGGTGTGGAGATCGAGGACATGCGCGAGTTCTGCGAGGGCATCCGCTCCACCGAGTCCCAGCGGGAGCGCACGGTGGTGGAGGCCGGTGGGCGGCGCTTCTCCATCCAGCGCTTCTGCCCCCACCAGGGCGCCGACCTGTCCGAGGGCTGGGTGGAGGAGGGGCGCTACCTGGTGTGCCCGCGCCACCGTTGGCAGTTCGACCTGGACGCCGGAGGCGTGTGCACGCAGAACACGTCCACGCTCTGCGCGGAGCTGCTGCCCGAGCGCGAGCAGGAGAAGCCCCAGACGCCGGCGGCGGACCCGCAGCCTCAGCTGTAATTAATGCCGTGTTCCCTGGGCGCCGCGCGGTTGCCGTGGCGCCCGGGGGGACGCGCAAGCGCGGATCCGGTGACGGCGTGTCCCTGGCGCGCCTCCCGGATCGGCCGTGGGCGTTCTGTGAGCTGGCGCGGAAGGTCCGCACACTTCAGGGCGGCGGCGTGGAGAGCTGAAGACTCAGCCGAACGTTGTCCGAGCGCAGGCCCACCGGGGCATCCGGCGCGAGCGCCTCTTCGGGCACCTCGCCCGTCCACGCGAGCGTGTCGTCCGCCCAGACGCGGAGGACCTTGCCGTCGAGCTGGGCCCGCAGCGTGTGGGGCTCGCCTGTCGAGGGCGCTTCGAGCCGGACGTGCTGCTCGGGGTGCAGGATGGTGTAGCCTCGGTTGCCGCACTCGCGGCTGGTGTGCTGTCCCGGGTTGCGCTTGAAGTTGACGACGATGCCCGGCTTGGGTGCCAGCCGCCACATCGCGTACAGTACGTTGCAGGCATCCACCGCGAAGAGCTTGAGACCCACCTGCTGGCGCTGCTCCCCCGATGCCAGGGCCACCTGGCGCTCAGTGGGGCCTAGAATGGTGAAGCGCAGCGCCACGTTGCTCGTCGTGCTCCCTGGAACGATGGCGCGCATGCGCGGCCCGTCGACGAGGAACTGCTCGCCGGGGCCGGGCTCCAGGCTTCCTTCAGTGACCGTCAGTCGGGACAACGGGACGCGCGTCAGCATGGGCCTGCCTTTCTTCCGGTGAGCCCCTGGGAGGCGCGGCTCATCCCGTTCCTTCGGCGCGAGCCGTTGCCCCATACCGCCATCCCGGCCTCCATCCGCCGGACTGGAGCCGGCGCCCAGCAGCGCGGCCAGGACGCCGCAGCCCACGATCAGCCGGCGCGGTGTCACGGCGACCGGGCACCCAGGAAGGACTGAAGCGATTCCACATGGGCACGCAAATAGGCCTGCTCCGCGCGCAGGCGGGTGAGTTCCATCATCAGGTAGCCGCGGAAGCGGCGAATCTCCCGCGTCTGGAGCGCGTCCATGGACTGGAGCTGCGCTTCCAGGTCCGACACCAGGGTGCTCACCTCACGCAGCCGACCCTCCTCGGTGCGGTGGACGGTACGCAGCTCGGCGACCAGCTCGTTGATCCGCTGGGGCACGCCCGACACGTCATCGAGCGTCGCGCGGCGGCGGCCCTCCCTCGCCCGTGCGTTGGCCGAGCCCTGCCACAGGTGGCCCAGGTTGTAGGACAGCGTGAGCTGCCCGAAGAGGGGCAGGTTCTGGTCGACGTCGATGAGCTCGTCGTACCCACCGCGCACGTTGATGCGCCAGGCGCGCGAGCGGCGCAGCGCACCGTTATACGCCTCGAGCTGGTCATCCGCGGCTCGCAGCTCGTTCAGCACGCTCTCCAGCCGCTGACCTTCTTGAAACGAAGGCCGGGCCGCCAGCCGCTCGCGAGCAATCTGTGTGTTGCTAGAGAGCTGTCGCAGCCCATCCAGCCGGACCTGCACCGCGTTCAGCTCCTCCAGCGTCACCATGCCCTGCTTCATGTCGTTGCGAAGCGACGTGAGCAACGCCTCGGCGTGGGGCAGCGCCTCCTCCAGCACGCGAGCCCGCGCCTCCAGCGCGGCCTGTTCGCCCAGGCCGCTGCCCTGGCGGATGGCGGACTCCAGCACCGTCACCGCGCGTTGCCGGCGGCACTCCGCTTCCGCGCGCTTGTGGATGGTACGGCCGCGGTAGATGCCCAGGAAGTCGTACATCAACCCCGCCGTCACACGCGGGGTGGGCTCACCCAGCGGCGTGGTGCCGGCGCCTCCGCTGGCTTCGCCCGCGTTGACCACGCCGAAGGCCCCGAACAGCTCGGGCGCCAGCTCGAGCGCGGCCTCCGCGCTGCCCACGCCGCGGACGAAGTCGCAGTAGCCGGCGGCCCGGTCCTCGCTGGACGGCGACGTGAGTTCTCCCGCGGGAGGAGGCGCCGGCTGGGCCAGCGCCAGCCGCGCGGCGAGTGACAGCAATGCGCCACAAGTGACGGTCATCCGCATAGTCGAGTGTCTCCGGCTCCGAGGCCGTCTCCAGGCAAAGGGGGGTGGGACTCACAGCAGCAGCGGCGGCCGGCCCAGGTGGAGCAGGTCTTGCCGGGCGGAAGGAGCGTCCGACAGTTGGACCTCCACCATGACGCCGCGGAGCATGTACTGGCGGATGGGGTGCTTGAGGGACACCTCACCCTCGAGCACGCGCCCGATGACGCCCACCTCGTGGCACCAGAAAACACTGGCCGCGCACGAGTACAGCGGCGTGCCCTGCTCGGCGTTCGGGATGTTCTCGTACGGGACGAAGGCGACCGTGAGGTCCTTCTCGATGGCCTTGAGGTACGGCGACGCACGCAGCGACGCAATCAGCGTGTCGTAGCGCAGGGCCACCTCGTCCAGGGCGGCCAGGTCCGTCTGGAGGCTCTTCAGCGTCGCCTCCGCGCGGGCCTGCTCCAGGACGGAGTGCGTGTACTCGCGCTCCAGCAGCAGCACGTCGGACGTCATGCCCTGGGGCGTCTCGTCCTTGCCCATGCCGGACTGCACCGCCGAGAGGCCGGCAATCTCCCGCTGGAGCGAATCCAGCCGCGTCTCCAGGTCCGCCGAGGACTGCGCCAGTGACAGGTTGCTCTGCGCCAGCTGCGCCAGGTGGTGGTTGATGGTGAGCTTCTCCTCCTGCTCCATCAGGCGCGCGTCGTACAGCGCGTCGGTGCGCGTGCGCGCCAGTCCGGCGTAGGCGCGGTTGGACTGGAGAATCTCCGCCCGGGCGTTGCTGTACTCACGCCGCAGCAACGACAGGCGCCGTGCCACCCGGTCCTTGGCGTCGCGCTCGCCGCGCAGGGCGACGAGGAAGCGCTGCTGGAACGCGCGCTCCGCGGCGATGGAGCGCTCGGCGTCGGCGATGCGGTTCTCCACCGACCGACGGTCCGACAACACGTGGTCGCGCGCGGACGTCTGCGCGGCCACCTGGGTATTGAGCGTGAGAATCTGTGGGTCCGTCGGCGAGATGACCGTGGGTGTCACCCAGCTGCGGCTCACCAGGAAGAAGCCCTGGACGGACAGGAAGGACACCAGCCCGAGCATGATGAGCGTGAGCAGCAGGGAACCGATGAACTTGTAGGCCGAGACGGCGATGCTGTTGACGCGATTGGCGACGCGTTGGTTCATGGTGTAGTGCCCTCACCAGCATGGGTGGGAGGAAAGCGGCCCCCGGAGTCGGCCGGCGACGTCTCGGGAGCGGTGTTGGCGCTGCCCCGTGTCTCCCAACTCCCCGAGTCCAGCGTCAGAAGTGCCAGCGGTGTGAAGAGCGCGTACGTCACCGGCATCAGCAGGGCCATGGGCAGGAAGCTGGCGCCGTGGACCCGGCGGTCCGCGGGAAGGTGCCGCGTTTCGATTCGATAGATGACTCCCAGCAATCCGATGATGAGGAAGTGGAAGGCGAGGATGTCCCAGAACTCGCCGGTCAGGACGTTGTGCACGATGACCAGCGGGTAGGAGAGGAGCAGCGCGAGCTGTGACACGTAGTGGACCGTCACCACCGGATGGAGCCGCCAGGCGTGTGACAGGCCGCCCAGCAGGTCCACCAGGTTGGAGCGGCGCCACCGGAGTTGCTGGGAGAAGTACCCGGCCAGCGTCGACGGCGCGGCGGTGAAGCAGAAGGCGTCCAGCGTGTAGACCGTCTCGTAGTCGTGCTTGACGATCTGCCGCGTGAGGAACCGGTCCTCGCCGTACTTGATGGGGATGCCCGCGATGGCTCGCGCCTCGAGGATGGGCTCCAGCTCCAGCAGCACGTGGCGGCGGTACGCGGTGAGGCAGCCCGACAGGCACATCACCTGGCGGAAGCTGCGCTCCAGGTCCTTGAGCCACTCCTGGGCGAAGTGGAACTTGATTTCAATCATCCGCGTCATCCAGTTGTGATGACGGTTCGTCACGTAGGTGCGGCCGCCCACCGCGGCGATGCGCGGGCTGACGAAGCGGCGCACCAACTGGCGGACGGCGGCCTTGTCGACGATGACGTCCGAGTCCACCGAGACGATGATTTCCGCGTCCGTGGCGGCCTTCACCGCGCGGTTGATGCCCTTGCGCTTGCCCATGTTCTCCGGGTTGCGCATGACGATGACGTTGGGATTTCCCTCCGCCGCCTTCAGTGCCCAGGCGTAGCTGTCATCCTTGGAGCAGTCATCCACCACCACGATTTGCAGCAGGTGGCTGGGATAGTCCTGCTCCAGGAGACTGCGAACGCCGTGGTAGATGCCTTCGCCTTCGTTGAACAGCGGGATGACGATGGCGACTCGTGGGAGGTAGGTGTCGTCGACTCTGTCGAACTGCCGCCCCTTCAGGCGCCGTAGCAATGGCCCGAGGACATAGCGGTTCATCAGAACCACCATGAAAAGTAACTGAATTGGAAAGAGCTCCATCCGTCCCTGCCCCCCATCACGCCACTAGCAGCCCTTGTCGCTGCCCCTGCATCCGCCACGACCCCCAAGATGGGCGAGCGAAAGGTTGGCGGGGACGACGGTGTGTGCCAACTGCCTCGGGGGTCAGAGACAGTGGCCATCAGTGGCCATGCCACGCAGAAGCACGCAGGAGCGAGCAGGCGGCGGTGGTAGAAAGGGGGCATGCCGACAGACTTCCAGCCCCTGGCGCTGCGTCCGGATGAAGTCCATGTATGGATTGTCGAGCCCGAGCGCATCGACGACCGGCGCCTCCTGGATGCCTACTGGTCGCTGCTGGACGCGAAGGAGCGCGACAAGCAGCAGCGCTTCCGCTTCGAGCGGCACCAGCGTCAGTACCTGGTGAGCCATGCGCTGGTGCGGTTGACGCTGTCGCGCTACGCGCCGGTGCCGCCGGAGGACTGGGCCTTCGACACCAACGCGTATGGCCGGCCGATGGTGCGGGGGGAGTGGGGCCCGAAGCTGCGCTTCAACCTGTCCCATACGGACGGCATGGCGCTGGTGGCGGTGGGCTGGGACGCGGAGCTGGGCGCGGACGTGGAGGACGCGCAGCGCAAGGGGGAGACGGTGGAGATCGCCGACCACTACTTCGCCGCGTCGGAAGTGGCGGCGCTGAAGGCCCTGCCGCCGGAGCGGCACCGGGAGCGCTTCTTCGAGTACTGGACGCTGAAGGAGTCCTACATCAAGGCGCGCGGCGCGGGGCTGTCACTGCCGTTGGAGCAGTTCGCCTTCCACCTGGAGCCGGGACAGGCGCCGCGCATCTCCTTCGACCCGCGGATGCAAGACGTGCCGGAGGCGTGGCAGTTCGTGCAGCTGCGCCCGTCGGAGCGGCACCAGGCGGCGGTGGCGGTGAACCGGCCCCGTGGGCAGCCGCTGACGGTGCGCTGGCAGTTCACCGTGCCGCTGGCCGGGGACACGCCGCCCCGGTTCCAGGCGGCGTAGACGGCGGACTCAGGGCGCGCGGCCCATCCACCGGTTCAGGTCCTCGCTGATGTGCGCGAGGAGGGCGTCCCGCTGCGACTTGATGAAGAAGTGGCCGCCGGGGAAGAGGCGGACGCGGACGTCCTCACTCCGCGTCTCGTCGCGCCAGCGCTCCAGGTTCGCGGTGGGGACGTGCTTGTCCTCGGGCGAGCCGACGACGGAGATGGGGACCTCCAGCTTCGCGGGCTGGGGGCCGTCCTCCGTGAAGGCGATGCCGAAGTCGGCGCGCAGCATGGGCAGCACCAGCTCCAGCAGCTCGCGGTGCTGGAAGATCTCCTCGGGCGTGCCGTCGTAGCGCCGCAGCTGCGCGATGAACTCCGGTTCGGGCAGGTGGTGGATGGGCTCGCGGGTGTTGACGGACGGCGGCCCGGCGGCCCCCAGGAACAGGCCCACGGGGCGCGGGCCATTGCGGGCCTGGAGGCGCCGAGCGAGCTCCAGGGAGATGCGAGCGCCCATGCTATAGCCGAAGAAGGCGAAAGGCCGGTCCAGCAGCGGCGCGATGGCGGGCAGCAGCGCGTCCACCAGGGCAGGCAGGCTGCCAATGGGCTTCTCCGACAGGCGGCGCTCGCGCCCGGGGAGCTGGACGGGGCACAGCTCCACACCCGCCGGCAGGCCCTGGCTCCACTGGTTGTAGATGGCCACGCTGCCACCGGCGTACGGCAGACAGAACAGCCGCAGCCGCGGATCCGTCAACGGCTTCCGGGTGGGGAACCAGCGGTCGGGGGCATGAGGGCTCGAGTTGGACGCGCTTTGCATGACGTGAAGGCTCTGTCGCATGGCCACGGAAAACGGGTCAAGTCCCGGAGGCCGCGTGGCGTGTTAGCGTTTCGGGGACGCGCAGGGGCGTCATTCTGGAGTCACAATGGGGCGTTCCGCGGGCTTCATACTCTGGCTGACAGGTCTGTCAGGTGCGGGCAAGAGCACCTTGTCCCGTGCCCTGCGTGCGCACCTGACCTCGTCGATGCCCGTGGAGGTGCTGGACGGGGATGAGGTGCGCACCTGGCTGTCCCGCGGACTGGGCTTCACCCGCGAGGACCGCGAGGAGAACGTGCGCCGCATCGGTCATGTGGCCCGGCTGCTGGCGAAGCACGGGGTGGGCGTCATCGCCGCGGCCATCTCGCCCTATGCGAGCTCGCGCGCCGAGGTGCGCCGGCTGGCCGAGGAGGCGGGCATCCCCTTCGTGGAAGTCCTTGTCCAGGCGCCTCTGGACGTGCTCATCGCCCGGGACGTGAAGGGGCTCTACAAGAAGGCGCTGGCCGGCGAGCTGGCGCACTTCACCGGCGTGTCGGACCCCTATGAGGTGCCTGACGCGCCCGACGTCACCGTCCGCTCGGATGTGGACACCGTGGAGGCGGGCCTGCGGCGCGTCTTGGAGACGCTGCGAAGGCGGGGCCTGCTCGACGCCGCGGCGGCGGCGTGAAGCGCGTCCCCGAGGTGGCGGAACGTCCGCGCACCTCGGGGGGACCGGAGCCGCGGACTCAAGCGAGGATGCGCTCCATCTTCACGTAGGGGCGCTCGGCCTGAATGCCCTTCGTGCGGCAGTGCTCCAGGAACTTGTTCGACTCGACAATCTGTGGGGCCTTGTCGTCGTAGACGAGGATCATCACGTGGCGCAGCCACGGCTCCTGGCCCATGGCGTAGACGTAGACCTCCTTGGGCGACAGGTAGTTGGTGATTTCGATGGCGCGAGCGCTGTCGGAGCCGTTGAGCCGGCGGGCCTGGTCCATCTTCCGGGGCAGGGGATTGCACAGCAGCGGGCCGTACATCCAGCTCATCGGGCCGCCTTCGCACTCCATGCCGAGGAACAGCACGTCGATGGTGCCGACGATGTCGCGCAGGTGCTGGTACATGCGCGGCTCGATGGCGTTGGAGTCCGCCGCCATCAGCATGGACTTGCCGCCCAGGCGCACCAGGTGCGCCGTCTTGGCCTGGATGGCCAGGTCGCTGTGCTCGCCCAGGAAGGGCAGGCCGGTGATGGAGCCGCCCGGCACGGGGATCTCCTGGAGGTCGTCGATCTCCACCACGTTCTTGAAGCCGTTGTGGTGGAGCATCAGCCTCAGCGATGGGTCCGCCAGCGAGTTGCCGTTGTTGCGCGGGACGATGATGCAGCCCACCCGGTGCCGAAGCTGGATGAGCGTCTCCATCATCAGGTGGTCGGCGTGGCCGTGGGTGAGGACCACGTAGTCGATGCGCTCGGGCAGGTCGGAGTGGGTGAAGCGGGGGAGCTCCGTGGGGAACTCGTAGCTGATGACGGGGTCGGTGAGGATGCTGACGTCCTTCGTCTCCAGCAGCACGCAGGCGTGGCCGAAGTAGCGCACGCGCACGCCCTCACCGGTGTAGCGCTCCGTGCGGCGGGGCTCGGTTTCGGTGAAGAGCGCGGCGAAGGCGTCCGCGGCGGAGGCGGGCACGCCGAGCATCTCCGCGACCTGGCCGGGCGAGCCCGGCGTGTGGCGCATGCGGAAGAGGGCGTCCAGGCCTTCGTGCTTGTAGGGGACGCGCAGCCACAGGGGCGTGTCCTCCTCCAGGCGGGGCGTGCTGAAGATGTAGGGCCGCCAGTCGCCGTCCACCTGCATGAGCGTCACGCTCTGCGAGGACTCCTTGTGGAAGGGGCTGCGGTACAGGAGCGGCTCGATGTACCTCGCGCTGGCGCGGTTGCTCAGGTCGTACGTGAGCTCCACGTAGCCGCGGAGGATGTCGGGCACCTTGGCGTAGAGGCCCTCCAGGGAGCCGCCGTTGTTGGGCGCCATGAGCTGCTCCAGCTCGGCCACCGCCTTGGTGTACGCGAGCATGTTGGCCTGCTCCTTCTGCGTCCGCTCCAGGAGCTCCTTCACGCGCGGGGCCTTCGCCGCCGGGTGGTTGATGAACGGGCCGCCCATCAGCATCGGGTTCTTCAGGGCCGCCACGTGCACGTCCGGATTCGCCACGAAGGACTGCATCAGCTTCTGGTGCAGGTTCGTCACGAACAGCGGGGCCGTCGCCGGAGACAGCAGGTACCACCACGCGTACCACTGATTGTAGAGCGGCTCGATGGCGACGTTCGGCTTGAGGTACATGGGTCGGTCCAGCATGGCGAGCTCCTCCGAGCGAGGTCCGGAAAACGTCGGGAACTTGGCAAACTTGGAGCCCGTAGATACACGGATTCGAAGGGTGATGCACGGGACCAACGCAGCGCAGCTTTTGCGTTAGTGCAACCGTGCGAGCATTCGGGCGCATCCCTTTCATCGTGCAGCTCGAGCAAGGAGCGTCCCATGAAGGCAGCTTGGAATGTTGTGATGGCCCTGATGGTGGGAGTGGCTGTGGGCTGTGGCGTTGGCGCCATGGATCCGGAGGGCGCGCAGGATGAGGCGCTCGACACGTCGGAAGCCACGCTCGCGGTCTGTGGAGATGGTGTCTGCGAAATCGGAGAGCGGTTGAGCTGTCCCCTGGATTGCCCACGTGGCGAGTTCTGTGGAAACGGCGCGTGCTGCCCTGGGGAGACGGCCCGGACCTGTCCCGAGGACTGCACGCAGGGGGACCCCGGGCGTTACTGCTATCGATCGCACTGAGTCGCCGCGGGCGCGCGAGCAGCGAGGTTCTCTTTGTTCGCGCGCCGTTCCGCCGTGTCAGGTAGGGCGGGGCGTCTTCGCTACATCGCGAAGCAGCCGTAGACCTTCTCGTAGTAGGAGGTCTTCGTTCCGTTGAGGACCGTCTCTGGCGTGCTGCAGCCGCAGAGGAGCTCACCGACCTTGGTGACCTTCGCGGGCTCCGCGTAGTACGTGATGACGTAGTCCCGGCCGGTGATGTCACGACAGGGGATCGCCTGGGCCTCCGTTTCGAGTCCGGCGGCCTCCTCTTCGATGCCGCCACAGCCCGTCATCAGCCCTACTGCCAGCAGACCCACCATGATGCCCGTACGCATGAATTCCCCTTTTGTGAGACGGTGGTGCGCTCCTAGAATAGCCGGAGATCGTGTCAATGGCACGTGAGGGCTGCGGACTGTCGGAAGGCAAACGGGCCCGCTCTGTCAACGAGGGGGCCGCGAGGGAGGTGCTCCACTCAGTGGTGGGTGCCCTTCACGGTGAGGTAGTCGGGCTGCGTCTGGATGCTGTTCATGACATTGATGGGCGCCAGGCGTTGGAGAGCCATTTCTCGTCAAGCTGTTCTCGTGAGGAATCAATGCCCGTGGACCCTGGGGCCCTGAGTACGCGGCGCGGGCGCAGTGATGACGATCCTCTTGGCGCGAGGTAGAGTTGCGGCATTGTCATGAGCGAACTACGTGAAAGGCTTCGTCTCCGCGGTATCCTGAGTGATGAATACCCGGTGCCGGGGCTGCATTATCTCCCAGGGCCCAGCATGAAGGCACTTCGGCTTGTGCTCGATGCCACTGCCTCCCTATTGGCGGGTAGACAGCTTTTCCCCTCACAGTTCCCGTTCGTGATCCCGACCGAAGTGGCGAAGCCATTCTTTCGCCACTTCCGCGATGCAGTCGTACCAACCGTGGTAAGCGACGGCCGTTCCCATCACAAGCACGGCATACTCCCTCTGGCAGGTGGTTGCCTGCAGGCCATACCGTTCCTGACTAAGCAGACGCGCAGTTATCGGCAACTGCCTGGTGGCGTATATTCAACCGACTTCGCCTGCGCTCCATTCACCCAGGCCCATGGTGCCTGTGGATGGGAGGATGTTCATTGCATCAATGGCCTGGATCTCCGCCATTTCGATGCCGCCCCTCGTGGGCAAGAATTAATCGAGCAATTCCTTAATTACTTCGGCCTTGCGGCCGTGCGTACCGAGGAACCTTGGTGGTTTGAGACCAACGCTACTGTATTCCGCACTCATGGCGGTGCCTTGTTGGCCGTGGCTCAGCCGGATGTTCTGGAGTGCGTCGCGGGCATTCGTTACCTCGACGCGAAGAACCAGTTCCGTCAAGGCAAGGCGGAGTTCTTCTACATTTCCGAGGACGCGTTGCTGCTGGCAACGGGGGAGCTCAAATGATGTCCCGGGAAGAACTCGATAAGTGGCGGCGCGGGAAGTCCTTCTTCGTCACGAGGCGAAAGCCACCCGCGCTGCCGCCTCATGGTGGCTGCATTGCCATCTTCAGCCCATCTACCCCTGCGTTGGCGCAGTATCCCGCTCGTGCCGAGGTTGCCCTCCGTTCGCTCGCTCAGGAGATGGACTGCCGTGTCGTGGTTCCTCCCGCTGCCAATTCAAAACAGGGCTATACTGCTCTATCGCCCGAAGCTGCAGCCCGCGAACTTCATCGCCTCGCGCTCGAACCGGATATCCACGTAATCATGATGGCGGTAGGAGGCTACAACTCCAATCGGATACTCTCCTTCCTGGATTGGGAGCTTCTCGCCGCCCATCCGAAAATCTATTGCGGCTATAGTGATGCCAGCATATTGTTAATGGCAATCCAGCATATGTGTGGCTTGGTCACCTTGCATGGCCCGGCCCTATTACCGCAATGGGGGGAGCCGGGCGGACCGTTCGTGGAAACCGTTGAGGCGTTTCGTTCGGTGGTGCATGGAGAGCGTGTTCCACTTAGACTCCGGCCTCCGGCGGGCTGGACCGCCGAGCGACTTGATTGGGCTGGGAGTCAATCTCAACTCCGTCGCGCACTGCACCCCTCCTCAGGCTGGCAGGCTTGGCGCGAAGGAGTTGCCGAAGGCGTCCTGATGGGAGGAAACCTCGCCACCCTCAATGGTCTGCTTGGAACGCCGTGGGAGCCACGGTTCCAGGATGCCATCCTCTTGTGGGAAGCAACGGGAAGCGAAGCCTTCTTACCTCAGCTGGAGCGATCGTTGACCCATCTGGTCCAATCAAACGCGTTCGAAGGGGTGACGGGGATGTTGGTTGGTCGCTGTCCCGATGCCTTTCCGGTGGAAGGCGTGACCTTGCGGGACGTGGTCCTGACTCTGACGGAGCGATACGGCTTTCCCATCATCGCGGACGTCGACCTGGGCCATACCGATCCCATTCTCACGTTTCCCTTGGGCGCTCGTGCCTCCATCTCCGCTGCCGCGCTTGGCTGTGAGATCACCCTTGTTGAAAAGAGCGTCGAATGAGCGCTCCGGGCTTCGAAGCATGGCGCAGCACCGGGATGGTCGCGGCTGAACTGCTGGATCCCACCTACCCGACCCGTGGCGCCAGCACATGGTTTCCCCATGGCTATCGTCTCGCCGGGGCAGTCGTCCGCACCGCGGCAGAGCACTTGGAACGTCTGGGGTATGAAGAGCTAGGTTTACCGGCATTCGTCTCGACCAAGGACTTTCAGCGACAAGCCGAACACATCAAGAGTTTCCTCGACCGGGTCTACTTGGCGCGCCCCGCCCCATGTGATGGGGAGCAGATCATCAAGTCCACCGTTGAGGCCCAGCTTTGCGCTATCTTTTCGAATTGGTGCAAGCAGGGCCGTCCAATGCCCTACCGCGTCCAGTCTGTCAGGGCGGTAGGGCGCTATGAGACAGGCAAGACCGCGCCCCTGTGGAAGGAGCGCGTGGTCTGGCCCTTCTTCGAGGCGCATGCCGCACTCGTTGGCGATGTCAACGACGAGCTCGCCGCGCTCAATAGAGCGACCTATGCCTTTTGCTCCCAGATTTGTCTGCCAGTCATTGGTGTCGAGCGCGTCAAGGTCAACAGGCGTCTGACTGAGTATGCGCACCGGCGGTTGGAGGGAATTACGGTGATGCCCTCTGGCCGGATTACTGTGCTCACCTCCATTTACGACCTTGGCGATCGTTTCAGTCGGGTGTTCGATGTCCGTGCGCCCGATTGGCGCTATCCCGCAATGGCAAACTTCGCTTTTTCCGGAAGGTTGGTGCTCGCGATGCTCGGTCACTGCTTCCGGGAACGAGCGCCCATCCATGCCCCGGCGGTGGCTCCCATCCAGGTAGCCGTGCTCCCAACCCGCTCGGATGACGTGTTGCTCGTCCGAGAGGCAGAGAGACTCGTTGAAGTGCTTGGCCAGGCGGGAGTCCGAGCCAGGGCATTCATGGACGCCCGCTCGTTTCAGGCGCGGCAGGAGTACGCGCAAGCACTTGGTGCGCCAGCCCACCTGCTTGTAGGGCCCAGGGAGATGGAAGAGCACCGCGCTTCTGTGCGCCTGGGTCCCGATAAGACCGTGAAGCAGCTTCCTCTAGATCATTTCCTATCGCATCCGTCGCGGTTGCTGGAGCAGGCACACGAGGAACTCTGGCGCGTTAACCGCGAGCGAATGCGGGGACAGCTCGTGGAGGTAGAAGAGTTCGCGCACCTATCTGGGCTGCTGGCCGAGGGGCGGACCGCCATCATGGGATTGTGCGGTGAGCAGGAGTGTATCGCCAGACTGGATCAAGAGCCTGCGGGAGAACTCATAGGGCGAATGCTTGAGCCCGATCGCCCTGCGGCTTGCTGTGGCGTCTGCTTCGCGAAGGCCAACCAGACCATTCTGTTCGGAGTCAAATACTCCGGTGAGAAGTAAAGGGGTGTTCGCGTGTTCGCTGCCTATTCTGGTCAGCCCGCTGGTCTTCTTCGAAACGAATTGCTGGAAAAGCTCCAGAAGACTCGTGCGGTCGTCAGCGTTCACGAGCATATCGGCGTCGAGCATCTCGTTCACGCGAGTGGACGCCGGGTGGAGTACCGACAGTCCCTCTCCCAATGGGCGGAGTTGTGTGGATCGATCCACTGGGGAGACCTCCTTCCTGGCGCAAAGCTGTTTGCCGCAGCTGTCTTCGCCATGCCCATCTACGAATCCTCTCGAGGGCGGAGGTTGGATGTTGAAGGGGGACGAGATGGCGACATTTATTGGACTCGCAACAGGTTCATCGTCGCTGCGTGCGGGGCGCATCAGACCAGGCCATTGCACGACATTGACGACGGGAAACCCCAAAGCTTGCCGCTGCCTGTACTTTTCGTGGACCCCAGTCAGTCCGCAACAGATTTCGAGCGTGCATATGAGGACCTGCTTCCATTCATCTGCGGCCTCAAGTGGCATCCCTATGCGCAGGGAGCCTCAATTGCGACATTCATCCAGCAGGGTTACCTAGACCTTGCCGCCTCTCGCGGATTGCCCACGGTGGTTCACTGCGCGCGGCCGGGAATGCAGGACGACTTCGGCGAACTCTTCAATACGCTCTTCGTAGCAACACGCAGGTCACGCGCGGTCGTTGACGTGGCGCATGCAGGCTTCCTGCACGACAACATCCATCGCATCCAGGAAAACGAGTACCTGTATCTGGACTGTGGGCCATGGAGCATGATCTGCGACCATGCGATGCCCGGCACCAGGCCGTCCGAGCGGGCGGCGCGGCTGGCACGCATCCTGAAAACGTTGCCGCAAGCCTTCTTGTTCGCAATGGACACTCCGTGGAACCTCATCACATGGATTGACGGCACGCTGCATGGTGCTGAGGTCGCGCGGGACGTGGACATCGTCCGTAGCGCGCTCGCGTCCCTGGAGGACTCCATGCGCGAGCAATGGTTCCACAATAATCCGCTTCAGTTCCTTCACGGGCGGCCCTGGAGGGCGCCCTGAGCCTTCCGCAAACTCGCCGTACTTCGCGCGCGGACCTGTTTCATTCGGTGTGCGCAGCTTGCGAGAGCCCTCTGTTTGGAGAAGACATGTTCCGCCTGCCGGTTGACGAAACACTGGAGTTGGGGCTGCTCGAGCCGTACCACGCCCCAGCGCTTTTTGGTCTGATTGATGAGGGCCGCGACAAGCTGCGCCGCTGGCTCACGTGGGTAGACACTACTCTCACGGTGGAAGACTCCCGCAGGTTCATTCATCATACGCTGGAGCAGTTCTCGCGCTGCACCGCTCTCACCGTTGGTGTCGTATACGATGGGGCGCTCGCGGGAATTTGTGGCTTCCATGCCATTGAGAGGACTCATCGCTCCTCTTCCATTGGGTATTGGCTTGGAAGTCGGTATGAGGGGCAGGGATTGATGACACGTGCGGTGCGTGCACTCACCACATATGCGTTCACCACTCTCGACCTCAATCGGTTGGAGATACGCGTTGCGGTGGAAAACACCCGGTCCCGCGCCATCCCAGAGCGATTGGGCTTTCAGCTTGAGGGTGTTCGCCGTGACGGGGAGCGGTTGTATGACCGCTTCGTGGACTTGGCGGTATACAGCCTCCTTGCTCGTGACTGGAGGGGTTGAGCACCTTGGACGGTGTTTGGCGAAAGAGCGCTCACTAGGGTATCGAGTCGTACCCCTTCAGCCGAGTGATGAGGTGGATGTCCCGGACGTCGTCATGCCTGAGCACCCAGGCCAGGTACCTCTCAAGGCCGAGTCCGAAGCCGGCCGTCCGTAGTGGATACTCGCGCTTCATCCTTAGATACCAGTCGTAATCATTCGGGTCCACTTGGTGCGTTCTGAGCGCAGCCATTGTCTCGGCGTACCCGAGGTGCCGTTCGCCGCAACCCACCACCTCTCCCAATCCAAAGAGCAGATCTGCACAGAGCGCATACTCACCATCCGCCATGACCGCTTGGTAGAATGGCACAACCTGGCTGGGAAGGTGTGTGAGCCAAACAATTCCTCCAAATAATTCCATCAGGCGCTTTTCCCCTGCCGGGGAGATGGTGCAGATCCCCGGCAGGGGCCTGCTGTAGTTAATCGGCTCGTCTCCCAGGAGCTTTCGTGCTTCCTTGAAGGTGACACGCGGAATGTCGCCATTGAGCGCGACCATCCGCTCAAGGTGGGCTACCGAGCCCAACTGGGCTTCCAGCACCTTCCCGTGGGATTGAAGCAGACTTCGCGTGCACCAAGCCACATATCTTCCGACCAGTTCGATAACGTCTTCCAATCCACCCACCAACTCTGCCTCCGAGTGGAAGAACTGGTTGAGATGCCGGTGGTCCGGGTCTTCCCCCCGGAAGGTGGGCATGATGTAGAATACGCCGTGCTGGCCATGCCGGAGCATGTACTCGAGCTGGAACTGCATCGAATCAACCAAGTAAGTGTGCTTGCCAAAGAGCTCGATCTTGACCGGGAGGCTGTCGCTGCCAAGCCCCATTGGGCTGGAAATGGAATTGCTGGTGATAGGCAGGAGGGCCGGCACGAACTGCTGCTGCTGGTAGAAGCGATATGTCGCATAGCAGAAGTCACCCACCAGTTCGCAGATGAGCCGATACCAGGGGTTGTTCAATGCCTCCGAGAAATGGTGCGCTGGATCGGCCCAACTGCGCGGAGGTGAGAGGCGAGGCGCCTTTGAGCGTGGAGGATCCCGCTGGGCCTTGAGTGGTGGGTGATCTTTCTCGTTCGCCATGGTTTCCGCGTCCCTTGGTATTGAACTTAAGTTTTTTGCCATCCCAGTCCTCATGATGCCAACCAGTGGCCGGTATCGACAGAAAAGCCCTGCTCATGTGCAATGTTTCGCCAGCTTCAATTTGCTCGAAGGCCTCAAGCTGTTTTGTATCGGAATTCGAGGGCTGGGATGGAACAGGCCTCTTGATGAGGACGTGAGCTCTGTATGGGGTAAGTCTGATTTTTCTGTACTCCGGTATCTTCTGATGGGTTGGCGGATGACCATGAATTCACAGCCGTAGACCAGGGCAATCGCGAGAACACGAAGGCCGTGCATTGTGACGTCGGGACGGATGTCAAACTTGAAGCCATTGAGTAGGCTCGATGGGGGCACAGTCCCGGCGTGAAGAGTCTCTGCCTGTAGGGAGCCGAACGGCTCCACGACGACTCCGACGAATACATCACCCTCGTCGAGCACTGTCCCATCTACCTGGAGGTGCGCGGCATGATCCTCGAAGAAGACGTCGGGAAGGGGGCACCCCGCTTCGCTCTCACCCACGAGTCCACAACCGGCACAAACCCAGAACGTACGATGGCCGCATCCAAAAATGGTGTTCTCGACCTCCGCGGCGAACAATCGTTCTCCGCAAGCATGCGGGAGACTGGCGACACGCTCGGGCCGCGGTGAACCGATGCCACTCATGTACGGATAGACATAGCCGGCGCGGATGCGGAGGATCTGCACCAAGACCTCGCCATAGCGATGGTCAAGCTTTGCCATCTCGGCACGGAGTGATGCCCGGCGTTGCTCGTCACCGGCATCGTTCAAGGAGAGGACATCTGCAAGTGCGAGTACCGATGCGTCGAGTTCACGGGCGAGAAGTGTGCCTGGCCCAGGAGTGACGATGCCATCGGCAACCGCACTACGGACCACCGCGGCCTGCGCCGTACGGCTGGCGCAGCGCTGCGCCAGCCAGCCGGCACTCTCATTGGCCTCATTGGGCGACTTACCAGACGTGCCCATCATGCGTCTCCTCGCGACATCACCGGAAGGCAAAGGTAACCGGCATGTCCCTGGTGTGAGTACGCTACATAGACCACTTCGCGAGAGTCGCGATTCGTCCCCTTGCGCTCAACGGTGAAGGTCACCTCCCCGGTGCGACTCACCTTGGTATCCGATTCGGAAGCCTTGACCGCCTCGTCTCCGCACCGATAGCTGACCGCAATGCCTTGAACGCGGTGTTCCGTGGGGGGGGACAGCATCACTCGCAAGTGATGCGCCTCGACCGTCAGAGATGCGCCCACATCCTCACCGCCGGTCCCAATGGGATGGTCGGCGAGGACACCGTGGTTTGTACAGGTCATCAACCTACGGGAGTATCCCCAATGCAACAGCGCAGCGTACTCACCGATTATGGTGCGACCTCCACAGACGCTACAATTGGGGCCGGGGCGCTGCTGAAGAAGCTTGTAGTGGGAGAAGAGCGGCTGGGCCAAGTGCGTGTCGTAGACGGGGAGCGTTCCCGCGAGCGTTTGGGCAATTCGAGCATCCAGGGCCAGTCGTTGCCTGCTGGAGGGGAGGCCCAGATTGCGGAGCGCGGTCGCAATCGTGCCGCGCAGTTCGTCCATGAGCACCCGGTGTTTTTCGGAAGGTTCGGGCCCTACGTCGATGGCAAGAAAGAAGTCGGCGATGCTCAAGTAGCTAGTGAGCGCGGGAATGACTTTGGGAGAAGTCACCTCTAAACGTCCAGGTGAAGAACGGGGGAGGGCCTCGGAGCGTGACTCCACGAGGGAGGCGGAATGAGCCTGGTTTGGAGCAAATGGCCTGAAGTCAGGATCGCCAAGGCAAACGTACGCTTTGCATTCTGCGTGGAAGTGTTTGTTTAGGCTCAAGGTGAGCTCGCCAAGACTCGCGCCAGCTCGGAGAAGCCGGGCAGCTTCAAGGCAGGCATCAGGCGTCAGCACGATGTAGCGATAGGCCGCCACCACGCCACGGACATGCTCTCCTCGAAAAAGGGCTTCAGAGAAGCTAAAGCGGGCATCAAAGACTCCGCCCTTCGGTACGATGCCGGAGCAGCTCAACATGACCACAGCGGCGACTCGGAGCGCGCCAGGACCGACGAACTCGGCCCGGGCGTGGGTAGGCTCGCGTAAGCACGCCCCCCCTGTCTGGCAGGGCAAAAAAGTTTCGCCAGGCTGCCCTGGTTCCGGAGCCAGTCCGTCCGCCTGTACGCAAAGCACGCGCTTTCCCACCTTGAAATCCGCGCCGTTGCCGTGTGCCGACAAGACAAGGGCATTCGCACCTTCGGATATCGCATGGATGAAATCATCGGCGCGCGCACTCCCGAAATATGAGCCGGTGCCGTGGGAACTAGATGGAAAGTCGTTGAATGTAAGGACTCCATGAGGGTAGGGCGTCGCTCGAATCTCCAAGGCAATCAAGCGACAGGCCTTGAGCATCGCTTGAGTTGGGTCCTCAGGGACAGGCATGATGCCCGAAGCGACACCATGCTCCCCAGCCCATTGAATGAACTCGTGGCACAGTCGAAGGTCGAGTTCATTCTCTGGAATGAAGAAGAGAAGCGAAGGTGGGAAGTCTTCACCTTCTAGCCAAAAGTCCATGGCTTGCGTCGAATTGTCGAGTATTACAAGCTTGCGGCCGGATGCGGCTGCGTAGGCCCGGGCCGCGATTTCACAAGGCCCCTTGAGCCCCAGGACAACTGCACCCGAGCGTGTTGGACACTCCGGGCGGACGAACATTTCAATAAGACTCGCGTCGACGCCGTAGTTGCGCAAGCGGGCTGAGAGAATGTGTCCGTCCACGTCGCTGGGGAGCTCTAGTACGATTGCACTCTGACCAGCGGATATTTTCAAACCATTCACGAAATCCAGCTCCTTGGATGCCCCAAAAGTGCACCCACGAGGAAGCGCCCTTCATGAAAAGCCTGGTATCTCGATGCCTTGCGTTGAGTTGATTCCAGGCGACAAGGCATACCTTCTAGGTATGTGGAGCAAACTTCGACCTGTCCTTTTGGCGCCCCAGGGTGTGTGTCTGCCTACATCTTGACAGGCTATCGAACCCCGGAAATGATTGTGGGGCAGTCATTCCATTGCTTCGACTTTCAAAGGGAGGCACGATGACGAGTCCAAAGAAGACGGTTGTGAGCGGCGAAGATCTCAAGACCCTGGCGCGAATCCTTGGAGTATCGGTGCCGAAGTCCGGGAAGATGAGCATCACAATGGAGGATTCCAGTGCGAAACAGTTCGCGTCACTGCAGCAAGGGCAAGCAGACGACGAGATTACCCTGCTAGCGCACCGATCTGTTCTGGCCTGTTGGTAGAGGGGGATTGCGGCGATTTAGGCTTATACATCCAGTGGTTGCAGTTCCTGGCCTCCGTCGCGCAAGCGGTCGGAGGCTTTGTTCTTTGGTGGTGGCGAGGTCCCTTGAGCCCAGCGACAGGCTGGACTCGTAGGGTGTGGGTTGGATTGGATGGCCTGAGCCGTGCGGATCAAGGAGGGCTCAAGCAGGGCCAACTGCCTGCGCAGGTCGCACTGCGACGCGTGGAGCGGATTGCTCGGGTTCTCCCATGGGGTCGATGCGCGAGGCGATCTCGTGCGCTTGCTCAAGCCCGGTCTTGACGAAACCGCTTACATCCTCGTAGGAGCGCAGGCGCCCGTCCTGAACGTGCGTATAGAGCTCATTGAAGAAGCGGAAATGATGCTCGGAAAGCTCTCGTCGCGCGTCCGGGCTGATGTTGCGATGATTTCGCGTGAGGTATTCGTATAGAACATAAAGGTGGTCCCGGAATTCAGACATTCCGACAAACAAAAGGCGCGTTGCTGGATGCTCGAAATACGTTTCGGGATCGATCTTGACATCGATGGCGAGGGCCTTCTGGTAGTCCTCATCTGGTAGGTTCCAAGTCGAGGCCCCGTCGGAGTCGACATCGGTGGCAGCGCAGCCGCAGCCTTCCTCCGTCCCAGGCAGCATTACAAGACGGCGAGTGAACACGAAGATGTCGTAGTAGTCGATGAGCTTGATGACATCGACATTGGCCTTGACCTCCTCGGGGGTGCTTTCGGGCACGAAGGTGATGAGACCTGGATTTATTCTGATGTTGTACTTGTTGAGCTCCCCGACAATGCGCTGAAGGCCTTTGATCGTGAAGCCTTTTTTGAAGCGTTTCAATATGTGGTTCGACCCTGACTCGATCCCGACGAAGAGGTATCTGAGGCCCGACTCAGCCAAGATGGGCAAATGCCCGTTTTTCACCAGGGAGAAGACGCTCAGGACGAGGCAATTCGCGTACCAGGTAACGTTTACCTTTCGTTCGATGAGCAACTTGGCGAAGGCAACAGCACGGGCAATCCCGTCAAAGTTCGGGCCCATGAAGTCTTCGTCCACGAAGGTGATGTGCTTGATGCCGTATCGCATCTTGAGGTCTTCGATTTCCGAAACGATCATCTCTGGGGGTTTCCCTCGCCATTTCGGAATATTCGAAATCTTCTGGTACTCAGGAAGGTAGCAGAAGGTGCAAACGCCAAAACCACAACCGCGGCTTGAGTGGAGGCTGAAGGAGAACTCGTTGGCAAGCACTTCCTTCGCGAAGTCACGGGCGAGAGGTTGCACCGTGGCGATGTCTGGAATGCGCGGTGGATTGAGCTTGATCCTTCCTTCAGCCCCCTGGCTCATGAGCGCGCTGTTTGAGCGGTATGCTACGCCTGGCACCGTCGTTGGATCCTCCTTCGCGAGGATCTTCTTGCACGCGGCTGGCAGGGCGTCGTCGGACTCACCTACGACAACGTAATCAATCTCGGGGTTGCGTGAGAGTAATTGTCCGTAGACAAGCGTCGCGTAATTTCCGCCCGTGATGATGACCGATTTGGGGTTCCGCGCGCGGATGGCCCTCATGATATCGATCACTGGAAAGTAGCTTGAGTGGAAGATGCTGAAGCAGTAGATCTCCGCATCCCAACGAAGGATCTCTTCGATCAGCGCATCCTTGTTCATGTTGCCAAGCAGGCCGTCAAGGACAGCGACCTCAAGGCCTTGTGCGCGCAGTGCCGCGGCTATCTGGATGCAATTCACTGGCTCTGCGCAGAAGGTGTGATAGAAATGGCTTCGGAGATAGGTGGGCGCCAGAGTTTGAAGATATGTCGGACCTTTGTCTTCGTATGTGAATCCGCCGGTCTGCGAACCCTCGATCTGGTTGACCACCAGAACCTGGACCTTCTTTTCGGTCACGGGTCACCTCCTCATTGATGTTGCTTGTCAGGGCTATGCGTGGACTGTGCAATTGATCGTACTTGCGCGATTCTTGAGCGTCAAGAATCGCCGATTTCCTGTCAGGCATGGATTTGTGCGCCGTGTCAGCAGCGGGCTGTCCATGGCCTGTGGAACATTGACTACGGGTGAAGGGCGGCTGCCTCGACAAGGTAGTAGTTAAGGAAGCCAAACCGAAGACGTTCGTGAGCGGACACATTGGCCTCCACGCTCTGGAGGATTGGAATGTCATCCGGTCGGAGATCCAGCCGCGGAAAATTGCGGTAGCGCTCTCCGCCCTGGCAGATCAGCAGTTCGCGAAGTCGGGCATAGAAGGCGTCGAGCTCGGGGTCGCCCTCAATATAATACTCAGCCCTACTCAGGAAGAGGTGGCAGCCATCACTTCTCAGTAGCCTTCGCCCGCTTTTCACCGCCAAGCTCGGCACCGAGACGGGAAAGTGCTCTTCTTCGTAGAGTCGGCCCGCCCGGCGCGCCCATTCGATGAAAGATCTGAAGATGGGAGACTCTAGGTTGGGTAACCCGATCAGGACCCATTGCCTGGAGAACTGGCAGTGGATTTCGAACACCTCCTCTTGCGCCGCCCCGTCGAAGTGCTCGAGGACGCCAATGCTGAACACAAGGTCAGCAGGGCCGATCTGGTGCTTGAACTCCGGCGACAGGAAGTCAGCCAGCAAGAAGGATGGTGTGTTCGACAAACATAAGCTTTCCGCTGCCTCGCGCGCGAGCATCAGTGCAGAAGGAGCGCAGTCCACTCCCACGCATTTCCATCCTCCGGCGGCGAGTTGGGTGAGCAGTGTGGCGGAACCACACCCCAGCTCCAACGCTGTTGGCATCCTGAGCGTCTCGCGCCCGGTGGCGACCAACTCCGCGCTCACTCGCGCAAGCGACTGCCATTTTGTAGGTTGCCAGTCCCGGTAGTTTGCCCCCGGACGCTCTTTGATGTAGCCACGGAAGCTTGCAAGTTCCTTGCTCCAATACGCCTCTTCCAGTGGTTGAAGGGGGGCATTCAAGACAGGCCCAGGATGAGTCTGACTAGGAGAGGTTGAGTTCTCGTTCACTGCCATGGACACCTAGCCTTCGTCATGCTCGGAAGTGTACAGCACAGAACTCAAACTCCAGTCATCTCACTGGTTGTGAGTGTTGTCAAGGTATGGACTCGTTTGGACTGCCTTCTCTTGCTGCTTCGTCAAGGTAGTTTGATCTGCGGAGGCGTTTGGCGTAGTCATGGGGTTCGGCGCTGATTCGTGCGGTCATCGTTTAAGCGGCTAAGACACTGCCACGCCATGGTAGAGATCCTGGTTCGAGACCGGGTGACCGCTTGCTGAGGGATGTGGGCGTAGATCCAACGCCAAGTCTATTGCCGGTGATTGCTGAGCGCCGTTCCTGAATGCGCTTGGGTGCTTCAGTGGCCACGAGCGGTACCCAGCTGAGGGCTACCGCTGAGGTTGGCTGAGTTGCAGGCGTGATAGGTAGTCGCGAAACCAGCCGGCGAGCTGTGCGAGAGGCGTTGCCGCACTGAGTCGCTGCTCTGTCCACGTCCGTTCGTCGACGATGCGAGTGGCCAGGTTGCGCAGTTGCCGATTCAGGCCTGTTACCATTACACAATGAGGTTGCAGTCAGGACTGTAGGGCGGCAGGGTACAATGCACGCTCTTGTCGCTCCAGCGCCCCAGGATTTCTGGTTGTGTCCCTGTAAATGTATAGATAGCGAGGAGGGACGAGCCGGAAAAGGGAGGCTCCTTGACGAAACCAACCAAGACGGTCCCTCTGCGGTGAGTAGTCCAAGGAATTCCTCGCCATGGACGAGAAAGCCTTTGGGTTGCCCCCGCATGAGGCTGGGCGCGCCGATGTGCGTGCCCTTTTCCAGGAGGCTCTCCGCATGAAGCTAAAGATGCTGCTGGAGGAGGTGGAACCGGTGAGCGTCAAGGTAGTTGCGTGATGCCTGGAGGAACTCATGCACCCGTAGGGTGAGAGTCCCGAAGCGGCAACAGGTCGAAACCGCATCGCTGGGGTTGCTCCGACAGGGGAGACCCCTCCGGTGAAGGCCACTGACAAAGCCCCGTTTCAGCGGGGTGAGCGCGTGCGCGGGTCGTAACGATGCCGGTGAGCGTCAAGGTAGATGTCGCGTGAAAGGGTTCAACCGATGCGCTTCAACTCCTGCACTGCTGGGGTGAGGTTCGGAGAGGGGCCGAGGCGGACGGGGCCCGCGGGCGTCCAGTCGCGCGTGTCGCGGCTCCACCGCTCGGGGTGACGGGCTTTGGCGCGTTGGTACACCTGGTGCCGTCGGGCCAGCAGCGCGCCCTCGCGGCCGAAGTGCCTGTCCTCGGGCGTGACGAAGCGGATGGCGCAGTGGCGGTGCTCGGTGTTGTACCAGGCCACGAAGCGCGTCACCCAGGCACGCGCGTCCTCGACGGACGCGAAGGGGCGCTGAGGGAAGCTGGGGCGGTACTTCAGCGTGCGAAAAAGGGCCTCGGAGAAGGGGTTGTCGTCCGAGACGCGGGGCCGACTGAAGGACGGGGTGACGCCCAGCCACTGCAAGGTGGCCAGCAGCGTAGCGCCCTTCATCGGGCCGCCGTTGTCCGAGTGCAGCACCAGCCCCTCGGGGCAGCCAGCCTCCTGCCAGGAGCGGCGGATGAGGGCCGCGGCGTGCTCGGACGACTCCTCTTCGTGCACCGCGAAGCCCATGCTGCGCCGGCTGAAGACGTCCACCACGAGGTACAGGTAGAGGAAGCTGCCCTTCACCGGGCCGCGCAGGTAGGTGATATCCCAACTCCAGACTTGGTTCGGCCCGGTGGCGGTGTGCTCGGCCCGAGGCCTGGGCACAGGGGCCTTGGCGCGGCCGCGGTGGGCCAGCTGCCCTGCCTCGCGCAGCACCCGGTAGAAGCTCGCCTCGCTGGCGACGTACTCGCCCCTGTCGGCCAGCCTGGGGACAATCTGCTTGGGCGAGGCGTCCCGGAACTCCTCGCTGTTGGCCACCGCCAGGATGCGGCGTCGCTCCACCTCGGACAGCCGGTTGGCCGGCCGGGTATGCGGGCCACACCGCCGGTCCTCAGCCGTCGCTGGCTTCCTCCAGCGCTGAATGGTGCGCGGAACGACTCCGAGCCGCGAGCAGATGGCCTCCAGCCGCACGCCCTTCTCCAGCGCCTCGTCGACGAGCGCGAGCGTCATTTCTCGCACGTCTCGTCCGCTGCGCCGTCCTCGTCGCCCGAGTCCTTCTCGTCCCAACCCATCGCCTGAAGTTTTTTTTCGAGCACCAGCAGTGCGGCCGCCTCAGCCAGCGCCTTCTCCTTGCGGCGCAGCTCTCGCTCGAGCTCCTTCACTCGCTTCTCCGAGACGGCCAGCCGCCGACGCTGGCCGGCCGTCAGGGCCCCGGACGGCGCCTCCTTCGTGCCCTGAGAGAGGGCTCCAGCGGCAGCCGCCCGCCACTCTGCCAGGTGCCCCTCGTGTAGCCCCTCTCGGCGCAGCAGCGCTCCCAATGCCTCGCCCGCCAGTCCATGTGCCTCCGCCAGCACGCGCAACTTCTCCTCGGGCGTCCACTTCTTGGGGCCGACGGGCTTCTCCTCGGGCGGGGGCGTCATGGCCGCCAACTTATTCGCCTCCCGCAACCACTGCGACAGCGTCGGCTGCGAGACTCCCACCTGGCGGGCCAACGCCGCGGCACTCACCGCGCCGGGGCCCACCATTCGCTTCACCATCTGCGCCTTGAATGCATCCGTGTACGGCACTGCGTTCTGCCTGCTCTCGCCCCCAGGGCGTCGTCAGCTCGGCACGTCAGCCGAGGCGACATCTTCCCTGACACAGGGGGATGCGTGAACGCCCAGTCGAGGCCCCGTCAATTGATACCTCCGGGGGCTGAGCCGTCACAACTACGCCTATGGTGAGCGCGTGGTGCACCTGGACGGGCACGTCGAGGTGGACGGCGCGTACTACTCGGTGCCCCCGGGACACATCGGCCGCAAGCTGCACGTGCAGTGGGACTGCCTCCACGTCCGCCTGCTGCTGCCCGCCTCGGGGCAACTGCTCCGGGAGCACACCCGGGCCCCTCGCGGCCACCACCGCACCCGCGAGGAGGACAGTCCTTCCCACGCGCCGCGCACCACCGTGCAACTGCTCGAGCACGCCGCCAGGGCTGGACGGGGCGTCGCCGCCCTCTGTGCCGAGATGCACCGTCGAGAAGGTGAGGCGGGCACTCGCCGCATCCTGGGCGTGCTGTCCCTCGCGAAGAAGCACGGCGCTGCTGCCCTGGACGACGCCTGCCAGGTGGCTCTCGAGGTGGGCGTCCCCACCTGCCGCTTCGTCCGCCGCTACCTCGAAAGACGCACTCCCACTCCCGTCACCTTGCGCCAGGTCGCCCCGCTCATCCGCGAGCTCACCCACTACCGCGACGTCATCGCCCGCCTCACTCAACCCACCCCTCACCCAGGAGACCCCGAGACATGAATTTCGTCGAAATCACCCGGCCCTCACCACCCTGCGCCTGTCAGGCATGGCCCAGGCCGTCGAGGCCCGCATCCTCCAGGCGCAAGCCGAGAAGCTCACTCCGCTCGACTTCCTCTCCGCCCTCGTCAACGACGAGTTGACTCGCAGAAGCGACAGCTTCATCCAACGCCGCCTCAAGCAGGGCGCCTTCCGCGACGCGGGCAAGACGCTCGACGGCTTCGACTTCGACTTCAACAAGAAGATGAATCGCCGCCTCGTCTTCGAGTTGGCCACCGGCGGCTTCGTGGAGCGGCGCGAGGACGCGCTCTTCCTCGGCTCTCCAGGCACCGGCAAGAGTCACATCGCTCAGGCCCTCGGCCGTGCCGTCATCCAGTCCCCGGGTCACCGCGTCCTCTACCGCGAGGCGCACCACCTGCTCGAGGAGCTCGCCGAATCCAGCCTCGAGGGCACTCGACGCCAGACGCTCGATGCGCTCACCAGCGCTCCATTGTTCATCATCGATGACCTCGGCATGCGCAAGCTGCCGGCCACCGCCGCCGAGGACCTGCTCGAGCTCATTATGCGCCGCTACGAGAAGGCCTCCACCCTCATCACCTCCAACCGGCCAGTGGAGGACTGGGGGAAGCTCCTGGGCGACAACGCCGCCGTGGCCGCCATGCTCGACCGTCTGCTGCACCATGCCCACGTCGTCCAATTCGGTCCCCGCAGCTGGCGCACCAAGGGGGCCATGGAGTTGCGGACCTCCGAGTCCGCGGGGTAGGAGTCCTCGTGTCTCGGTCCTCTCCCATTGGCCGGTTTTGAAGGGCCCCTCTTTGGCCGGTTTTCCCGTGACCATTGAGGCCTACGGCCGCGGCGTGGCGACGGGGCTGTCCATCCGCCACGACAATGGTGTTGATGGTCACCAGGAAGCGCGGATTTCTGGTCATGGACGGCGAGAAGTTCGAGAGCTCTGCTGCCAGGGGCAGCGCTGGGTGCCGCCGAAAAGTTGAGGAGAGGAGCGCGAGCCGGTGGAGTCCGGGGCTGCGCGCGTCCTGAAAAGTCAGAAGGCCCACCAGCGACACCTGGAGGGCCTTCCTGGGGGCGCGCCCTGGTGTGCGAGAGGGGCGAGCCGGTGAGGGAGGGGTAGCGCACTCCGCGGCGCGGCGCCAGAAGTCGGCGCGCACGGGAAGGTGTGCGTGGAGTCATTGCGTCTGGTGGTGTGCGGGCGGCCGGAGTGCCGGAGGCTGTTTCAGCTGTGCAGCCGGTGCGACAGGGGGCAGCGCTACTGCGAGCGCAGGTGCGGGGTGCTGGCGCGTGCGGAGTCGGTGCGCGCGGCCGGGCGGCGATACCAGCGCACCCGAGACGGACGGCATGCGCACGCCGAGCGCCAGGCCGCGTACCGAGGACGGCGGCGGAAAGTGACGCATCAGTCTCCCCCGCCAGGGGCCTTGGAGGTGACGGTGCCGCCCGCGCCGGCCCAGGCCACCACGCAGGTGTCCGCGGAGCCGAGCGCAGCGAGGCCACCTGCGTATGCACCACCGTCCATTCCGGCTTGCACGTCCTGCGGACGCGCCAATCCATTCCTCCGTCACACCACCCTGGCGCGCACCCGAATGGGCCCGCGCTGGCGGCGCTGCCCACCCTGAGGAGGTGGGAGGATGATTGGCCTCGAGGTACGCGCCCGGATTCGCCAGTTGCACTACGCGGAAGGCTGGCCGGTGGGCACCATCGCCACGCAGTTGGGGCTGCACCACGACACCGTGGAGGCGGCCCTGGAGGACGTGCCGGTAGCCAGTGCTGACAGAACGGCGAAGCCCACGGTGCTGGGCCCGTACACGGACTTCATTGACGTCACCCTCAAGGCCCACCCGCGCCTGAGGGCCACGCGCCTCTTCCACATGGTGAAGGCCCGTGGCTACCTGGGCGGCTATGAGCAGGTGAAGCGCTACGTGCGGCGGGTGCGTCCGGGGCCCCAGGCCGAGGCCTTCTTGCGCCGCAATACCCTGCTGGGCGAAGAGGCCCAGGTGGACTGGGGCAGCTTCGGCAAGGTGCGGGTGGGGCGGGCCACCCGGACGCTCTCCTGCTTCGTCCTGGTGCTGGGCCACTCGCGCGCCATGTACGCGCGCTTCTTCCTGGGCCAAACCATGGAGTGCTTCCTCCAGGGCCACGTCCAAGCCTTCGAAGCGCTGGGCGGCGTGCCTCGCAACCTCCTCTACGACAACCTGAAGTCCGTCGTGCTGCAGAGGGCCGGAGACATCATTCACTTCCACCCGCGCATATTGGAAGCCGCCGGCCACTACCACTTCGTCCCCAAGCCCTGCGCCCCCTACCGCGGCAATGAGAAGGGAAAGGTGGAGCGCACCATCCGCTACCTGCGCGACTCCTTCTTCTCTGCGCGCACCTTCCACGGCCTCGACGACGTCAACCGCCAACTGCAGCGCTGGGTGGAGGAGGTGGCCCACCAGCGCCGGGTGCCCGGCGACGCCTCGGGCCGCACGGTGGCGCAGGCCTTGGAAGCCGAGCGCCCCCTGCTGCTGCCGCTGCCCGCGCACCCGCTGCCCACCGACGTGGTGCGCCCCGCCGCCTCCGGCAAGACGCCCTACGTGCGCTTCGACGGCAACGACTACTCCATTCCCGAGGGCCTGGTGCGCCGGCCCCTCACGCTGGTGGCCTCGTCCACCACGGTGCGCCTCCTCGACGGCGCCGTGGAAGTCGCCTCGCACGTGCGCAGCTGGGACAAGGGCGCCGTCGTCGAGGATGCCAGCCACCTGGCTGCCCTGGCCAGGCGCAAGGCCCACGCCCACGAGCTGCGTGGCAGGGACTTGCTGCGCGCACGCTGCCCGCACGCCGAGCAACTCCTCCAGGCGCTCACCAGCCGCGGCGACAACCTCGGCAACCACACCGTGAAGCTGCTGGCGCTGGCCGACAGGTACGGCTCCGCCGAAACCGACGCCGCCATCGCCGAGACGCTCGCTCGCGGCGCACTCGGCCCCGCCGCCGTTGCCCACGTCCTCGACCAACGCAGCCGCAAAAGGGGCGCCCCTCCGCCGCTGCCCCTGGTGCTGCCGGATGACCCGCGCGTGCGCGAGCAACGCGTCCCCCAGCACTCCCTCAACCCCTACGACGCCCTCCTCGGGCGCGACACGGAGCAAGTGTCATGAGCCCCTTGAAGGAACGCCTCAACACCCTGGGCCTGCATCACACCAGTGCCGCGCTCGATGACCTCATTGCCCTGGCCACCAAACGCAGGTGGGGCCCCACCGAGTTGCTGGAAGCCATCACCGAGGAAGAGACGAAGGACAGAGCCCGGCGCAGCGTGGAGCGGCGCCTGTCGCGCAGCAAGCTCGGCGCGCTCAGGACGATGGCCGACTTCGACTGGGGCTGGCCCAAGCGCATCGACAGGACGGCCGTCGAGGGCGCCCTGGCGCTGGACTTCATGGCCCGCCCCGCCAACGTCGTCCTCGTCGCGCCCCAGGGACTGGGCAAGACGATGATTGCTCAGAATATCGCCTACAACGCCGTGCAGGCTGGGCACTCCGTCCTCTTCACCACCGCCTCCCAGTTGCTGCTCGACTTGGGAAGCCAGGACTCCGCTCGCGCTCTCGACAGGCGCCTGAAGCACTACTGCACTCAGGCGGGGTTGCTCGTCATCGACGAGATTGGCTACCTCTCCTACGACGCCAGGAACGCCGACCTCCTCTTCCAGGTGGTGTCGCGCAGGTATGAGAAGAAGCCGATTGTCCTGACGACCAACCTCCCATTCTCCGAGTGGACCACCATCTTCCCCAACGCCGCATGCGCCATCGCCCTCATTGACCGCGTCATCCACCACGCGAGCATCATCAGCATCGAGGGCGACAGCTACCGCAGGCGTATGGCCGAGGAATCACGCGCGGAGCGCAAGGCAAGGAAGAGCTGAGCGTCCCCGCGACTCACCGATGCCCACCGGCCTCGCTCTGCGCCCCGCAATCGGAGCGCAGCGCGGGGCCGTCTTGCGTTGCCTCGACTCGATACCTGCGCTCGCCGATGACCCGATTTCCGCGCTCCGCGATGACCGCGTCGATGACCAGAATCCCGCGCTCTTTGATGACCGCCAACACAATGGCAATCAGTACACCTCCGACGCCTTCCAGGACGAGCTTCGCTTCCTGGGCGCCAGGTGAGCGTCACCCGCTTCCGTGGACACCCCCGATGTGATGGAAGGGTGTTCGATGTCGGAGCGCGAGAAGAAGAGGCGGCAGCGACGTAGCTTCACCCCGGAGTTCAGGTCCGGAGCGGTGAAGTTGGTGCTTGAGGAGGGCAAGTCCGTCGCGGAGGTGGCGAGGGACTTGGACCTGACAGAGACGGCCTTCCGCCGGTGGGTGGAGCAGGCCCGAACGGACCGGGGCGAGGGCAAGCCGGGTGCCCTCACCAGCGAGGAGCGGGCGGAACTCTCCCAGCTGCGCAAACACGTGCGGCAGCTGGAAATGGAGAAGGAGCTACTAAAAAACGCGGCGGCCTTCTTCGCGAAGGAGATGAAGTGAAGTTCCGCTTCATCCACGTGGAGAAGGCCTCCCTGTCAGTCGCATTCCTGTGCCGCCAGTTGGGCGTCTCCCGCTCCGGCTACTACGCCTGGGCGAAGCGGCCCGAGTCCCAGCGCCGACAGCGCGACCGCGAGCTGTCCGTGGAAGTGGCGGCCATTCACCAGCAAAGCCGAGGTACCTACGGCAGCCTGCGTATTCCGGTGATGGTGAGCACCTCAAGCGGGTGACGCGGGGCCGGTCGATGTCAACGCCCCTGGCGCCGGCATATGAGTCCCCCTGGGAGCGCCTCACCGCCGCCGCCCTGGCTTACGCCGATGCCAGCGACGACGAGGAGGAGTTCGCCAAGGCCCGGGACAGGCTGCGCAAGGCGGCTATGGCCTACGCGCGCACCGCTCCGGCGCACCCGATGCCGCCCGCGCCATTTGCACCTCGGGTGCGCAAGGCGCGCACGCCGGGACAGCTTGAGTTGTGGCCAGGCCAGGCGGAGCGGCCGTAAGTCAACCGCAACCGCCTGGCACACGCGTTCATCGGAGAGCAGGCCAAGGGCACGACAGCCGTTGGCTGCTAAGGCTTAGCAGCACCAGCAACTCGTTTCGTTGCGGCAACAGCCGGCCGTGCAGTAGCAGTCCTGCGCCCCGTTTCTGGCTGAGCAACTCTTCCCGGGAGGCGGGGGAGGCGGGCGCGCCGAAGTCGAGTCCCCAGAGGCGTCGACGGCAGGGTTGGCGGCCATCGACAGCAGTTCCTCGCCTTCTTGCGACTCTGGCGCGAAGGTCGCCGCAGCGTCCTCACCCGAGACAAAGCGGTCGATGGGCGTACCGTCGTTGAGGGACGCATTCCCACAGCCGACCATCACAGCAAACGCCACCGACAACAGCAGTGTGCGACCGACACTCATATTCCCCTCCCTGATTGAGTGCAGATGAGTCCGGGCCAATCCGCGAGGCTCGTCCGCAGACAACGGTGAAACGTCGTGGCGCACGTCCCTTGTGGGAATTCGCCCTCGTACTCCGGGGAGGGGTGGTGAGCGTCACCCGCTTCCGTGGCTCTCCCGCACTTCGTGTGGTTCCCCTCGGAGGAATGGGCAGATGCGGCAGACGGCCAGCAGGGCGAATACACCCAGGGAATGGAAACGCTGTACTCCCTTCCTGGCTGTCGCGTGGAGCGGGTGATGCTCAGTATTGGCGCGGCGAGGCAGCGTGCCGCGCTCGCGGAGTCGCAAGGCGGCCGCGCGAGTACGTTGGGGGCGTTGACGGGCGTGCGAGTCATGTCGCCCACCTTGTGGCGGGTGACGAGTACCGCCAGGGTGTCACCGCGCCGGGCCCGGACGATTTCGCTCTCCGGACGGCGGACGAAGTGTTCCAGCTCCGTGACGTGCCAGCCAGTCCCGGCAAGCACAGTGAGCATGTCGCGCAGTTCTTCGGTGAGGATGCCTGCGACGACGGTCACGGACTCGCATGGCACCGCATTCCGCTTCTTCCGCTTCGCTGGCACGGCCAGGGGCACGGGCAGGTCCAGCGTCGGGTCGTCCTTGCTGGTGAGCAGGTGGCGCTCTTTGCGGAGCCAGCCGAAGAAGCCCTTGAGCGCAATGATGCGGTGCGGACGTCCCACGCGACGCCGGTCGAGAGCTGGCTTGATGTGGTCTCGCAGGGTGACCTGGCGCAGGTCTTTGCCGCTGAGGTCCTCTATCCAGTCAGCGAGGCGCGAGGCCATCTCGTTCGCATGCTTCCGGGTGTCGCCCTTGGCGAGCTGGAATGCATGGTACTCGCCGACCAGTTCGGCGGTCATGGAGAGGGGGCTTCGCTGGCCTCGCCCTCGGGGGCATAGCCGAGTGGGTCTGCCTCGAACCGATCGAGCTGCTTCATGGCAAGGCGGAGGTTGTGGCACCGCGTCGAGACATGGAACCGCTGCCCGCGAACGCGACGCTCGATGATGAAGAGGGGCTGTCCATCCTGCTGCTTGTGGACATAGCCGCCTGGCCAACGCTGCTTGCTGCTCACCGGCACCTCGGCCACAAAGGTGCCACAACGGAGGCCGACATGAATGCAGTGACCCCGACAGGAATCGAACCTGTGGCCTGCGGTTTAGGAAACCGCCGCTCTATCCAACTGAGCTACGGGGTCGTGCTCTCAAGTCACTGCACTTTCTGGAGGAGGCCCGCCAGAAAGGTCCATCCATGCTACCCAACGCGGGGGCGCATGCACAACGACGTGCGTTATAGCAGGCGGCCCGGCGCGCGCAACGCGCCAGCATCACCGTTTCCATCCTGCCGCCCCCTAGGGGCCCTGCCGGGCGCCCTCAGCGTGACGCGGGAACGTCCCGGAACCGGACCATGCGGCCCCGCTCTCCGTCCCAGACGTTGAGTCGCAGACAGGCCAGCACGTCCCTGGGGTGCAGGGTGGTGGTGCGCGGGTTCTGCAACTCGGGGATGGCGGCCATGGCCTCCGGCAGCCGGTAGAAGGGGATGCGCGGGTTGAGGTGGTGGACGTGGTGGTAGCCGATGTTGCCGGTGAACCACGCCATGACGGGGCCGCAGGCCAGGTAGCTCGAAGCCTCCAGGGCCGCGCTCGCGTGCGTCCAATCCTGGTCCTCGCGCAGCGCGACGTCCGGGAAGTTGTGCTGGGAGAAGAAGAGGTACGCCCCCAGCGCGTAGCCGATGGACAGCGGCAGCACCATCGCCGTGAGGTACACGCCCAGGCCCCCGAAGTGGAACACCGCCACGCTGATGGCCACGTGGAGGAGCACGGCGAAGCCCGCGCTCCAGTAGCGCAGCGGGTGCTTCACGAACGGCACGAAGCACAGCCCACCCAGGAACGCGAGCGGGTACGCGAAGATCATCACGAGCGGATGCCGCTCCACCACGTAGGCCAGCCGCTCCAGCGCCGTGGCCTCACCCCACTGCCGCGCCGTCCACGTGGTGAACGTCCCTGACGCGGAGGCAGCCAGCCGCGCCGTGTTCGCATGGTGGTGGTTGTGCGTCTCGCTCCAGACGCGCGGCGGCGTGAGCAGCAGCACCGCGTGGGTGTGGAACAGGGCCTTTCCGAGCCGCGAGCCCGACAGCAGCGAACCGTGCAGGTAGTCGTGGACCAGGATGAAGGAGCGGATCAGCACCAGCGCTTGCACCACGCTTCCCACGACGCGCAGGGGCCACCAGGAGGGAAGGGTGGCGAGCGCGATGGCGCTCAGCAGGGCCACGAAGGTGGTGCCCACTTCCCACCAACTCCGCCGCGTGTCCTGTGCGGCGAAGGGCCGCGTGCGGGCGATGAGGTTCCGCTCGGCGTCTCGGGAGAGTGAGGTGAAGGCGCTGCTGCGGGTCGCGGAGTCCATTCGGAGGTCCAGGGCTGGCACGGCGGCGGCTGCCGCCGATTCGAGTCCCTGGAACCATGCCCGCCCACTGTCATGCGCCCGTCATGGGCGGTGCTATTGGCAGACACTACTCACGGATGCTGTGATGCGTCGGAGGCCGCGCTGCCCCGTCGGGCCCATGGGGCTCGACGGGGCACGGCACGTCACGAGCGATGCTTGTTGGCCCGGAACTCGCTGGCCCACTGCTCGACGATGGATGCCACCTGCTCGCGCTCGGAGCGCTGCGCGGTCGGAATCACCAAGGCCTGGGCCAGCTGCTGAAGGACCGGCGGGCTGTCGCCACTGGGCGTCGGGACCACGGGGCTGGCGCCCTTCTTGCGGACCCAGACGCGGGGCCCCTCGCTGGGACGCACGGGCTCCGGGGTGACGGCGATCTCCGGCGCCTCCGAAGACTCGCGGCGCTTCCGGCCCAGGATGACGTCCGGAATGCTGTTCGGTGCGGCTTCTTCCGTCCACGCGTGGTGCAGGCGGCCGGACGCCACCATGAGGCGCCGCTTCTGGTAGTGGGCCGCGCAGTAGCCCAGGCTGCGCACCGGCCGCTTGCAACCGATGACGGCGCAGGCCCGGGCTTCCGGGGCGGCTTCTTCCTCGGCGGTGTCGTCGGGCCCTGCATCCAGGGTCGCGAGCGATGACGCCAGGGCGTCCAGGGCCGCGTTCGGCAGCTCACGCCGCGGCTGGCGGCGGGGGGCGCTGGGGGACAGGCTCTCCGCGATGCGCAGAAGCGTGTCCGTCAGCGGCGACAGTTGCCCGGCGAGTTCCTCGGCCAGCACGGTGCGGAACGCGCGTTCCAGCGGCGGCAAGGATGACGCGGGAACGCGAGTGATTCGCGTGGATTGATGAGAAGGGGCGGAACGAAGGCTACGGGGTCTTGGCATGTGGATGAGTGCCTGTGGTCGCTGCCGGTTGCTTCAGGGGACCGTGGAGCGGACGGCCGTTGCGTTAGCACACCTGAGGCCGACCGCCCAGGACAGCCTGTCAAAGGGCTCGTGAGTGGATGTTTCGCGGCGATGACCCAAGCGGTGCGTCCCCATGTCAACACGGCCCACGTCCATTCAATCCCGAGCCGCACCCGCACCTTCCCAGGTATGTCGGAATCCTACCTGTCAAGTGGTCGGCACGACATAGCTTCCAGGGAGCACGCTTCTTCCTCGGCTGAAACAGACTACTGCGGAAGGATGCGCGTGTCGTGCAACTTCACTGAGAGGATTTGCCCGTGCGAAACATCTCGACGGTCGCGGTGTCCGTGGTTGCGCACCTACTGCCCCTGACGTGACGTCTCAGCGCTCCACGTGGGAGGCACCCTGCGTGGATTTGCTTTCCGACTGGCGGCATCGCGATTCGGCCGCGCGAGCGTTCGCGGCCTCGTAGCCGCGACCCGCGGCTTCGAGCAACGCCGCCGCGCGAGCGTAGTGTCCGGCGGCCTGTCCCTTGGGCAGCAACTGTTCGTCCGCGTGCGCGGCGGCGAGCAGGAAGGGCAGGGCGCGGTCCTCCTGCCCCGCTTCCATCCAGTGGTGGGCCAGGATGATGGCGGGCGCGCCATCCCGTTCGAAGACGCGTGCAAGCCGGCCGTGCAGGAAGCGGGCGGCGGAGTCGGACACGCTGGCGTGGACCGCTTCCAGGACCAGGTCGTGGGTGAAGCGCTCCGCCACGAGGAGCTGCGCGGACTCCAGCTCGGACAGCGCCGCGTGCAGCTCCGCCACGCTGACCTGGAGCGCCTCGGGCGCCAATGCGGCTCGGAAGTGGAGGTCCGCTCGCGCCGCCAGCTGCGCCGTGAGCCGGGCCAGGGGTGTGAGGCGCTCCAGACGGCGTTGGATGAGCGGCCCCACTCGGCCCGGAGGTGGGAGCCGGCGCGGCCAGTCCCGGTGGAGAGCGTCCGTTTCGATGAGGTGCTTCAACGTCTCCACGATGTACAGCGGGTTGCCCCCCGTGTAGCGCGTCAGCGCCTCGGCGTGAGGTTCCGCGCCCGGAAGCTCCAGGCCCGCGAGCAGTTGCCGGACCTCTTCGAGCGCGAGCGGTCCCACCTCGATGATTCGCGCGAGCCCCGTGTCCACGAGCTTGCGCACGTTGGCTTCGGAGTAGGGCGGGAGCTCTCCCTTGCGGTAGCAGTCGATGAAGGCGGGCGCGCGGGCCGGCGCTTCGTACTTCCGCTCCATCAGCCGGGCCAGCGAGTACATGAACAGCTTTGCGCTGGCCTGGTCCCAGTATTGGACGTCGTCGACGACGATGACCTGGTCACCTTCGTGCAGCAGGGTCATCGCCTCCGAGTGGGCCTCGTAGAAGCGCAGCTCGTCGGCCTCGGAGGCGAGCGGTGGCAGGGCGGTCCCATTGCCCAGCTCTGGCACGATGCGCGACAGCTCCGTCCGGACCCAGTCCGGCATCACGATGCCGGGCCGCCGGGCCAGGTGGGCTCGGACCGCGCGCGTCTGGGAGGCATAGGGCACCTCCTGGTCACCCGGGCGTGCTTCGAGCCGGAACCACGTCCCCACGGACGCGGCGAACTCCTCGGCGAGCCGTGTCTTTCCGCTGCCCGCGTCTCCCGCCACGAAGAGCAGCTGCCCCGCCTCCAGACCTTCCTGGAGCTGGCGCAGGGCGTGCTGCCTGCCCGCGAGGACGGGCGGGCGCATCACGCTCATGGGCAGCGGTGCTCGGGTGGGCTGGGGGGAGGCGGTCCACGCCGCATCCTTTTCGATGTTGCGCACCAGGGTGAGCGTCTCCGGCATGGGAGAGACGCCCAGGTCGTGTGACAGCGTGCTGCGCAGCCGCTCGAAGGCCGCGAGCGCCGCGCCCCGGTCACCCCGGAGGTAGTGCAGGCGGATGAGGTGGCGGCCGGCCTGTTCGGACTCCGGCTCATGCTGCACCCAGGCCTGGGCCAGGGCCAGCGCGGTGGGCCAGTCCCGCGCGTCCATGCGGTGTTGGACTTCGGCCTCTCGGGCGTTGCGCACCCATCCCTCCACGGCGGCACGGGCTCCATCCAGCCACCGCGACAGCTCGTCGCAGTCGTCGAAGCTCACCCCCGTCAGCAGGCCGACGCCGGTGCCCTGCAGCAGCGCTTGGAGGACATCGGGGGATAGGGGCTTGCCCGCGGCGCACTTCAGCCTGGCGAGGTCCAGCGTGACGTCTGGTGACAGGCCCAGTCGGTGGGAGTCCCCATCCACCAGGTCCGTGCCGCCGCAGCTCAGCCGGAGCCGGCGCAGCAGTTGGCGCATGTTGTTGCGCACGGAGGCGGGTGGTGAGTCCGGCCACAGCAGGTGGGACACGGCGGCCTTCGACGCGGGGCCCTCCATGCCCAGGTAGGCCAGGAGGGTGGCGGCTCGGCGGTCCATCCTCACGCGCTGCCCGTCGGGACCCTCCAGGTGGGCATGGCCCAGGACCCGAGCGCTCCATCCCGGCAGCTTCACCTGCGCCACTCCGTCATGAGACTCCGCTTCCGGCCAGTTCGACCCCATATCGAACATACGGAACGGTACCGGAAACAGGTCTTTGGATTAGTGGTTTTATTTGAATTAACTGTTAGGGCCCACGCCGTCTCGGGGCTTGGAACGCGGGAGTCTGGCCGGTACAACGCGCCCCTGGGCCCGCGGGCATGTCGTCCTGGCCCCGGCTGTCATGATCGCGAACCTCCACAACGCCGACATCCCCCAGCCCGTGCTGGACGTCATCGCGCGGCTGCGCGAACTGGGCCACGCCGTCTACCTGGTGGGTGGCTGCGTCCGGGACATGGTGCGCCTGGTCCACCCCAAGGATTTCGACGTGGCCACCAGCGCGCTGCCGCAAGAAGTCCAGGGCGCCTTCCGCAAGGTCATCCCCACGGGCATCCAGCACGGCACCGTCACCGTCCTCCAGAATGGCACGCACGTGGAGGTGACGACGTTCCGCTCGGAGGGGGATTACCTCGACGGCCGCCGGCCCAGCTCGGTGGCCTTCGAGCGCGACATCGTCAAGGACCTGTCCCGGCGCGACTTCACCATCAACGCGATGGCCTACAACCCGCTGGACCGCGAGTTGGTGGACCCGTTCGGCGGACAATCGGACCTCCGGGCGCAGCTCATCCGCTGCGTGGGCTCCGCGCAGGAGCGCTTCTCCGAGGACGGCCTGCGCCCCTTGCGCGCCGTACGCTTCGCCGCGGTGCTCGGCTTCGCGCTCGATGCCGCCACCCGCGACGCCATCCCCGCCACGCTCGGCGTCTTCCGCAAGGTCGCGCTGGAGCGGGTGCGTGAGGAACTGGTGAAGCTGCTCCTGTCACCCCGGGCGGAGAGCGGCCTGCGGTTGCTCGCGGACACCGGGCTTCTGGACGTGTTCCTTCCGGAGCTGGCGCGCGCGGAAGCCTCGGCCGCCGCGTCCGTCCGGGCCGCGGTGCAGGCCTCGCCGCTGGAGGTGGAGGTCCGCGTCGCGGTGCTGCTGGCCGATCTGGTGGACCGCGCCCAGGCGCGCGACGTCGGCCTGCGGCTGAAGTTCCCCAACAAGGTGGCGGACCTGGTGGCGCTGCTCGTCGAACACGCGAAGGCGGAGACTCGGGTGGGGGAGCCGGACGCCGCGCTTCGCCGGCTCCTGGCTCGCCTGGGCCCGCCGCAGCTTCCGCTGTGGGCAGCGGTCGTTCGCGCCCGGGTCGGCGTCCGCCAGCCGGACGCGCTCCCAGCGGTGGAGGCGCTCATTGCCCGCGTGGAGGCGCTCGCCGCCGCGAAGCCGCCGTTGACGGCGAAGGACCTGGCGCTGACGGGAGGCGACATCATGGCCGCCCTGGGCGTGGGGCCTTCTCCCATCGTGGGCGAGGCCACCCGGTTCCTCGTCGAGTCCGTCCTGGATGATCCAGGCCTGAACACGGCCGACGCCTTGCGGCAGCGGTTGCAGGCGTGGCAGGCGCAGGCTGCTCGCTGAGCCGGCGGGCTGCGCGGGGTGAAGGGGGTCGGGAAAGGGCGCCCTCCGCGTCCCCCCGCGTGCGCCCGGACGCGCGGGCGTGTAGGAAGGAGCACCATGCGAGTCGTCGTTGCAATGAGCGGCGGGGTGGATTCCTCGGCCGCGGCTGCCCTGCTCAAGGAGCAGGGCCACGAGGTCATCGGTATCACCCTGCGCGTCTGGTCCTACGAGGGCAAGGCGACGTGTGGGAGCTGCTGCAGCCCGGATGACATCGATGACGCGCGGGCCGTGGCCCAGACGCTGGGGATTCCCTTCTACGTGGCCAACGCGGAGGAAATCTTCCAGGACCGGGTCATCAACCCCTTCGTCCAGTCATACCTGGGCGGGCGCACGCCCATCCCCTGCGTCGCCTGCAACCGGGACGTGAAGTTCAACTTCCTCCTCAAGCGCGCCCGCGCGCTCGGCGCCCGGCTGGCGACGGGACACTACGCCCGCGTGGAGGAGGTGGACGGCCGCTATGTGCTTCGCCGCGCCGTCGATGCCGCCAAGGACCAGAGCTACTTTCTCTTCACGCTCGGCCAGGACGAGCTGCGCGACATCCTCTTCCCCGTGGGCGGCATGACGAAGGCGGAGGTCCGCGCCGTCGCGGAGCGGCACGGCCTGGTCACCAGTCAGAAGCCGGAGAGCATGGAGATCTGCTTCGTGCCGGACGGCGACTACGCGGGCTTCGTGGAGAAGGTCGCCGGGCCGCAGCCGGCCGGGGACATCGTGGACACCGAGGGCAACGTGCTCGGCACCCACCAGGGCATCCACCGCTACACCGTGGGCCAGCGCAAGGGACTCAACCTGGGGGGCGGCGAGATTCGTTACGTCCACCGGCTGGAGCCGGAGACACAGCGTGTGGTGGTGGGCCCCGCCGAGGGTACCGGCCGCGACAACTTCGGTCTGCTCCAACCCCACTGGGTGGACGGGCCGCCTCCGGCCAGTCAGCCGGTGGAGGTCCGCATCCGGCACCGCCACTCGGGCGCGCAGGGGCGGGTGCATGTCTCGCCGCACGGGCTCGTCTCCGTGAAGCTGGATGCGCCCGCGCGCGCGGTCACCCCCGGGCAGGCCGCGGTGGTCTACGATCAGGACCGCGTGCTCGGCGGCGGTTGGATTGTCTGACCCCGCGTTGCCTCGGAGGGTGCAGCACATGGCACAGCGCCTCGTGGGATGTCTGATCGCGGTCGTCACCGTCTTCGTGGCCGCTGGCTGCAAGGATCGCTCGGACAAACCCGTCGCGGGGCTGCTCGCCGCTGGTGCGCCGGTGCTGCGCGCGGAAGGCAAGCAGTGGCGGCCCATCGCCGTCGGCTCACAACTGCTGGGGCATGACGAGCTGAAGGCCACCGGCCCCGCGGTGCTGGAGTTCTTCGGCGGTGGCCTGCGCTTCCTGGAGAAGGGCGACACGCTGGAGGTGGGCGAAGCGGACGAGGCGAAGCTCCATGGTGTCAACCTGCCGTCCCGCCACATCGTCGAGGGCAAGCTCCAGGAGGCGCCGCGCCCGCTGCGCATCATCGCCGCGCGTTACACCCACGTGCAGGTGACGCCCGCGAGCGCCCAGCAGGAAGACCCGTACAGCTCCAACGGCTACTTCGCCGCCTTCTTCACGCCCAACGGGCTGTCGCCCAACAAGGCCTCTGACGAGCCGTCGCGCGATGGCCCTCGCAAGCCGTTGCCGCCTCCGCCACACCGCCCCCGCGTGCCCCACATCCACGCAGGCAACCTGGGCGAGGGCGGTCTGGTGGCCACCGTGGAGGACGGCTTCATCGTGGCGGAGACGGACGACCTGGCCACCGCCGTGCTGATGGAAGGGGGCGATGTGCCTCTGGGCCGCACTGTGCGACTGATGGTGCCCGACGGCGCGGAGGTGGTCCTGCGCACGCAGCAGGGACGCAAGATTGAAGTCGAGGGGCCCGCGGACGTCCGGTTGCGGTGAGGGGACGGGGAGGGCGGTTTGTCCTTTGGGGGCCCGCTTCGCTAGAGTCCTCGGTCGCCCAGCGGGAGGTGTGCATGACGCGCAGTGAGCTCATCGAGCGCATCGTGGAGCGTGCCCCGCATGTTCCACGGCGTGAGGTAGAGGCCATCGTCCACGCCGTCTTCGATGAAATGTCCCAGGCCCTGATCGCCGGACGGCGAATCGAGCTGCGGGGCTTCGGCGTCTTCTGCGTCCGCACGCGCCGGGCTCGCACGGGCCGTAACCCCAAGACGGGCCAGCGCGTGTCGGTGCCCGCGCGGCGCACGTTGTCCTTCGCCGCCGGTAAGGAGTTGCGGGAGCGGCTCAATGCCCCACCCGCCACGGCGGCGTCGCCCGTTCCGGACACCCCACCCGGCGAGGCGCTGTCGCCGCTGCCGCTCGCCGCGGGGGCCTCGTTCTCCGTGCCCGTCACGGGTTGACGGTGAGGCTTGGAGTCGTTCCGCGAATTTGACCGGCCCAGGGGTGGGGCGTACTTTGCCCTCCATGCCGTCGCTACAGGCCGCAACACGGATTTCGTGTGGCCGTTGCGACCGCGCCCGAGGACTTTCAAGCCATGCGTGATGCTCACCGGATGAAGGAGAAGTTCGACGTCTCTCTGGACAACCGGCAGATCGTCAGCCTGCTCATCGCCGGCATTGTCGTGATGGGCGCTGTCTTCGTGCTGGGGGTCGTCGTCGGCAAGAAGCTCGCGGGCAACGCGGATGCCGTGGCCGCGCCGGACCTGCTCTCCGCGTTGGATGCCAACGCGCAGGCGCTCCAGAACGTGCAGCAGGAGCAGCCGCTCACCTTCCCGGACGAGCTGACCCGCAAGGCCGCTTCCGAGCCGGTGGCCCCGCCGCAGCCCAAGCCCGCCGTCGCCAAGGCCCCGCCGCCGGCGGAGAAGCCCGCCGCCGCGAAGCCGCCCGAGTCGAAGCCGGCCACCGCGCAGCGCGCCGCGCTGGCGCCCACGCCGGACCCGGACACGGGGGAGCTGCCGCCGGAGGAGCCCAAGGCCGAGCCGGAGCGCGTCGTGGTCGCCGAGGCCCCCACCGCACCGACTCCCGCGAAGGCCGTGCCGGTGTCGGGCAAGGTGGAGGCGTCCGCCGTCCCCACGCGCACCACCACCACGGAGGGTGGCGGCCTGAAGGAGGCCATTGCCCGCGCCACCCAGCAGCCGGCGCAGCCCGCCTCGCCGCCCGCGCAGGCCGTGAAGGGTGGGGCCTTCACGCTCCAGCTCTCGGCGTTCCAGGACAAGCAGGAGGCCGACCGCTTCGCCGCTCGGTTGCGTGATCGGGGCTATGCCCCCTATATCCTGACGGCCGAAGTGGCCGGTAAGGGCACGTGGTACCGCGTCCGCATGGGAAGCTTCGCCTCCCGGGATGCGGCCACCCGGTATCTGTCAGACTTCAAGCGTGAGACTTCGCTCGACGCATTCGTGGCCGGCACGAACTAGAGCGGGACGAGGAAGACGGGAAGCGCCATGACGACGACGAAGCGGGTGGAGAAGCCCTGGGGATACGAACTCATCTGGGCTCACACCGAACGCTACGTGGGCAAGCTGCTGCACGTGAAGCAGGGCCACAAGCTCAGCCTGCAGTTCCACAACCGCAAGGATGAGACCATCCACGTGCAGAGCGGCAAGCTGCTCTTCGTCGTCGACGAGGGCCAGGGGCTCATCGAGAAGGAGATGAACCCCGGTGAGAGCTACCACATCAAGCCGCTCACCAAGCACCGCATGGTGGCGCTGACCGACTGTGACATCCTCGAGGTCAGCACCCCGGAGCTGGACGACGTGGTCCGGCTCGAGGACGCCTACGGGCGCACCGGCACCAGCAACCCGTAGCCGCTGTCCACCGCGGCGGCCCGCCTACTCGCGGGCCGTGTTGTTCGGGTTGCGGGTCCACTTGTCCACCGTGCCGTCCCCGTCCAGGTCCTCGCCGATGCGATCCACCTGGCCACCTTCCCAGTACTCCCAGTAGTCGATGCGGCCCGTCCCGCGCGTGTCGCGCTCCTTGCGCACCAGCTTGCCGCCTTCGTAGTAGGTGAAGCTGTCCGGGCGGCCGTCACCGTTGGTGTCGCGCTCGCGGCGCGTGTTGACGCCCTTCTCGTGGAAGTAGGTGGCGTCCACGCGCCCGTCGAAGTCCAGGTCCAGCGACTCACGCGCCTTGTCGCCGTTGGCGTCGAAGTAGCGCGTCAGGTCCACGCGGCCGTCCCAGTTCAGGTCCAGCTCCTGGCGCACCTTCCGCCCGTCCACCGTGTAGGTCCACACGTCCGGGCGGCCGTCGCCGTTGGCGTCCTGCTGCGTGACTTCCTCGTTGGCCCCGCCTTCCGGGCGGATGGCCTCGCCGGCCTGCCGGGCCCTCGCGGCGCCCGCGCCGTCCTGCTCCGCCGACTTGCTACTGGCGCAGCCAGCCAGGGCACCCGAGGCCATGAAGCCCAGGAAAATCAACTGCTTGTAGCGTGGCATTGAGAACTCCCAGTGTCTGGGGGCCGCCTGGCGACGTCATTCGCACGAGATGCTTTCGCGCGACACGTCATTCCATATATTTTCACATATCGCCATGGCCCGAAAGAAAGTCAGCACCACCATCTACATCACCCCGGAGCAGAACGAGCTCCTCAAGGCGCTGAACCAGAAGACGAAGGTGCCCGTGGCCGAGTACATCCGCCAAGGCATCGACCTGGTCCTGGAGAAGTACAAGGCGCAGCTGCCGGGGCAGTCGACGTTCGACGAGCTGTGAGAGAGAGGCGTGACGTGAAGAGCATGCGTGGCAAGCGGGTAGCGGTCCTGGGCGGCGCCGGCTTCGTCGGGTCGCACCTGTGTGAGCGTCTTCTGGATGATGGCGCGGCGGTGGTCATCGCCGTGGACAACCTCATCACGGGCAACGAAGAGAACCTGCGCACGCTGAACGGGCGGCCGGGCTTCTCCTTCGTCAAGGCGGACATCACCGAGCGCATCCCGGTGGAAGGGCCGCTGGACTACGTCTTCAACATGGCCTCACCGGCCTCGCCCATCGACTATGCGCAGCTCCCGCTGGAAACGCTGCGTGTGGGCTCCATTGGCACGGAGAACGGGCTGAAGCTGGCGGAGGCGAACAAGGCGGTGTTCCTGATGGCCTCCACATCGGAGGTGTACGGGGATCCGCTGGTGCATCCGCAGCGCGAGGACTACTGGGGCAATGTGAATCCCATTGGCCCCCGGTCCGTGTACGACGAGGCCAAGCGCTATTCGGAGGCCATCACCGCGGCCTACGGGCGCACCAAGGGCGTGCAGGTCCGCATCGTCCGCATCTTCAACACCTACGGTCCGCGCATGCGCCTCAATGACGGCCGCGTAGTGCCGGCCTTCGTGGGCCAGGCCCTCAAGGGCGAGGACTTCACCGTTTTCGGGGACGGCAGCCAGACGCGCTCGTTCTGTTACGTGAAGGACCTGGTGGACGGGCTGGTCCGGCTGATGCTGTCGGATGAGCCGAACCCGGTGAACATCGGCAATCCCCGGGAGATGACCATCCGTCAGTTCGCGGAGGCCGTGCGCGCGGCGGCGGGCGGGGGCGGGACCATCATCGAGAAGCCGCTGCCCAAGGATGATCCGAAGCAGCGTCAGCCGGACATCACCCGGGCGCGGACGCTGCTGGGCTGGGAGCCGAAGGTGCCGCTGGAAGAGGGTCTTCGGGAGACCATTGCGTGGTTCCGAGAGGTTGCCGGTACGAGGCCCCCGGCATAGTTTGCCGGCGCGAAGATCCTGCAAGGCCTGCAGGCGGGAGGTTGCGTGAAGGTCCTGGTGACAGGTGGCGCGGGCTTCATTGGCTCGCATGTGTGCGAAGAGTTCCTGCGCGGTGGACACGACGTCATCGCGTTGGATGACTTGTCCGGCGGCAAGCGGGAGAACCTGGACCCGCGTGTGCGCCTGGCGGTCCACGACATCCGCAGCCGCGAGGCGTCGGAGCTCATCAAGTCCGAGAAGCCCGACGTGCTCTGCCATCTGGCGGCACAGATGGACGTGCGCCGCAGCGTGGACGACCCGAGCTTCGACGCGGACGTGAACATCCGCGGCATGCTCAACCTGCTGGAGGCCGCCCGCGTCTCCGGGGTGAAGAAGGTCATCTTCAGCTCCACCGGCGGCGCCATCTACGGCGAGCAGGACGTGTTCCCCGCGCCGGAGAATCACCCCACGCGGCCCATTTCTCCCTACGGTGTCTCCAAGGCGTCCGGTGAGCTGTACCTGGGCTACTACCGGGCGCAGTACGGCCTGCCCTACGTGGCGCTCCGCTACGCCAACGTCTACGGCCCGCGGCAGAACCCGCACGGCGAGGCGGGCGTGGTGGCCATCTTCAGCCAGCGGCTGATCGCCGCTCAGGGCTGCACCATCTTCGGCGAGGGCAAGCAGACCCGCGACTTCGTCTTCGGTCCGGACGTGGCCCGCGCCAACCGGCTCGCCTTCGAGAACGACTACGTGGGCGCCATCAACATCGGCACGGGTGTGGAGACGGACATCAACCGCCTCTACGCACTGCTGGCCGAGGCGGCGGGCTCCAGCGTCTCCGTCGCCCACGCGCCCGGCAAGCCGGGGGAGCAGATGCGCTCCTGCGTGGACAACGCGCTGGCGAAGAAGGTGCTTGGCTGGGAGCCGAGCGTCGACGTGCGGGAGGGCCTGCGCCGCACCATTGAGTACTTCCGCCAGAAGGCCGGCGCGCCCGCTCGCGCGCACGGCTGAGTGGCGTCCAGCGCCCCCGCTCGCAGACGAGGCGGGGGAGGGCGGTACCCCATCCCACGAGCGTACCCGGGCCGGCCCTGAGGGCCGGGGACCGGGCGTGCCGGGAGGGCGCTCAGGGCCTGTCCCAGGGGAGTTCGCCCGGGACGGGCGCTGATGACTGGGGAACAAACAAGCTCCCCCGGTGGGTTGCTCATCGGGTGTACGCGTGCGCGTAGATTTTCGCGCGATTCCCTGTTACGCACGCCCGCTTCTTCCGACGAGCGCCCTGAACATGCCGGCTGAAAACGCGCACATCCGCAACTTCTGCATCATCGCCCATATCGACCATGGAAAGTCGACGCTGGCGGATCGTCTCCTCGACAAGACGGGGACTCTGACCAAGCGCGAGGCGCAAGCCCAGTTCCTCGACAACATGGACATCGAGCGCGAACGGGGCATCACCATCAAGGCCCAGTCCGTGCGGATGAACTACACCGCGAAGGACGGCAAGCAGTACGTCCTCAACCTCATCGACACGCCGGGACACGTCGACTTCGCCTACGAGGTCAGCCGAAGCCTGGCCGCGTGCGAAGGCGCGCTCCTGGTGGTGGATGCGTCGCAGGGCGTGGAGGCCCAGACGCTGTCCAACGTCTACATGGCGTTGGACCACAACCTGGAAATCATCCCGGTCATCAACAAAATCGACCTGCCGAGCGCGGACGTGGAGCGCACCCGGTCGGAGATTGAAGACGTCATCGGCATCGATGCGTCCGTCGCCGTGCCGTGTTCCGCCAAGGAGGGCATCGGCATCCAGGAGATCCTGGAGTCCGTCGTCCAGAACGTGCCGCCTCCGAGCGGCTCCGCGGACGCGCCGCTCAAGGCGCTCATCTTCGACTCCTGGTACGACAACTACCGGGGCGTGGTGACGCTGGTGCGCGTGCTGGAAGGCACGCTCAAGCTGAAGCAGAAGATCAAGCTGTTCAGCAACAACAAGGTCTTCGAGGTCCAGGAGCTGGGCGTGTTCAGCCCGTTCTCCCGCCCGGTGCAGCAGCTCATCGCGGGCGAGGTGGGCGTGCTCGTGGCCAACGTGAAGGAGCTGCAGGACGCCAAGGTCGGTGACACCGTCACCGATGAGGCGCGTCCCACGGCCGAGCCGTTCCCGGGCTTCAAGGAAGTGAAGCCCATGGTGTTCTCCGGCATCTTCCCGGTGGACTCCGCGGACTACGAGAACCTGCGCGACGCGCTGGCGAAGCTGGTGCTCAACGATTCGGCCTTCACCTATGAGCCGGAGTCGTCCACCGCGTTGGGCTTCGGCTTCCGCTGCGGCTACCTGGGCCTGCTGCACATGGAGATCGTTCAGGAGCGCCTGGAGCGCGAGTACAACCTGAACCTCATCACCACCGCGCCCAGCGTGGTGTACCGCATCACCACCAGCAAGGGTGACACGCTGCTGGTGGACAACCCGGCCAAGCTGCCGCCGGTGCAGCACATCGAGAAGTTCGAGGAGCCCATCCTCACCTGCCACATCCACGTCCCCAACGACCACCTGGGCGCCATCCTCAAGCTGTGCCAGGAGCGCCGCGGTGTTCAGAAGGACATGAAGTACCTGGGCAGCAGCGGCCAGCGCGTGCAGGTCACGTACGAGATGCCGCTGGCGGAGGTCGTGTTCGACTTCTTCGACAAGCTCAAGAGCGTGTCGCGCGGCTACGCCAGCCTCGACTACGAGCTGGCTGGCTACATCGAGTCCGACCTGGCCCGGCTGGACATCCTCATCAACGGGGACCCGGTGGACGCCCTCAGCGTCATCGTGCACCGCGAGCGCGCCTACCTGCGCGGCCGCGAGGTGTGCCAGAAGCTGAAAGAGGTCATCCCGAGGCAGATGTACGAGGTGGCCATCCAGGCGGCGATTGGCGCGAAGATCATCTCGCGTGAGACCATCTCCGCCATCCGCAAGAACGTGCTCGCCAAGTGCTACGGTGGTGACATCAGCCGCAAGCGCAAGCTCCTGGAGAAGCAGAAGGAGGGCAAGAAGCGCATGAAGCAGGTCGGAACGGTGGAGATTCCGCAGGAGGCCTTCCTCGCGGTCCTCAAGTCGGAGCAGTAGTCCATGAACGCGGCCATGCCTTCCGCCACCCCTCCCGCGAAGCTCTCCGAGGCGATGTCGGCCCGCCGCACGCCGGAGATGCTTCGCGCCCACCGTGTGCTGGTGTGGCGCGAGCGCCTCACCAGCCTCTGGGCTCCGTTGATCATCCTGGCGCTGCTGTACGTGCCGTATACGGTGATCATCGAGTACTCGCGCGCTTCCGCCGCGTGGGCCCAGCCGGTGATGAAGGGGCTGGGGCTGTTGCTGGTCCTCTACTTCGTGGCCCTGCTGGTGTGGCGCAACGTCTCCCCCAAGGAGAAGGCGCTGCGCGGCGTGCGCCACGAGGCGAACGAGCTGTTGGAGGAGAACGAGCGCATCCTCCGCAAGCCCGGCGTGAGCGCGAAGGTGGCGGGGCCGGTGCTGGACCGCATCGCCGAGCAGGCGCTGCGCGTGGAGCAGGCCTCCGCGGCGGGTGACGCGGAGCAGTTGCGCACCGAGGTGAAGGGGCTGGAGGCGCTCACCGCGCAGCACCTGGGGGCGTTCCGCAAGCAGTCCGCCATGGACTTCCTGGGTGGGTTCGGCAAGGCGCTGCTGGTGGCGCTGGTGTTCCGCACCTTCATCGTGGAGCCGTACCGAATCCCCTCCGGCTCCATGCTGCCCACGCTGGAGATTGGCGACCAGGTCTTCGTCAACAAGTTCATCTACGGCGTGCGCGTCCCGTTCCTCAACTTCGTGCCGTTCGTCATCGTCCGGCCGCCGGAGCGTGGAGACGTCATCGTCTTCAACAACCCGGTGAACGAGTCGGTGGACTACATCAAGCGCGTGGTCGGCGTGCCGGGCGACGTGGTGGAGTTCATCAACGGCGTCATCCACATCAACGGCCAGCCGCAGAAGCGTGAGCTCGTCTCCAACGAGTTCACCGTTCACAACATCACCGACGACGGGCGCTGGTACGACCAGCAGGAGACCCTCTACGAGGAGAACCTGTCCGGCGTGGCGCATTCCGCGCTGCAGACGCTGCCGCGCATGCCGCGCCGGGAGGGCCCCTACGAGGTCCCTCCGGGCCACGTCTTCGCCGTGGGTGACAACCGGGACAACAGCGCGGACAGCCGCCACGGCCTGGGCGTCACGGGGTACGGCAAGGCGGAGTACGTCCCCTACGGCCACATCAAGGGCAAGGCGATGGTGGTGTGGCTGTCGCTGGGCTACCACGGGCTGCTGCACGGCCTGTTCGGTGGCACGGGCCTCCGCGTGGATCGGTTCTTCGAACCGGTCCGTTGAGGCGTTCGCTGGAAGCAGGCAGGCCGGCGCACCGCGCACGACGCTTGACGTGCCGCACGCCCCGGGGTACGCGGCGCCCCCGGCCATGAGACACCTGCTTGGAATCGAAGGCTGGCGCCGGGACGAGCTGGAGTCACTGCTCGACCGGGCGAAGGCACACCTCCCCGGCGCTCCCGACACCACCCACCTGCTTCGCGGCAAGGTGGTGGCAAACCTCTTCTTCGAGGACTCCACCCGGACCCGAACGTCGTTCCACATGGCGGCGAAGGGGCTGGGGGCCAGTGTGCTCAACTGGACGCACACCGGCTCCTCAGTATCCAAGGGTGAGACGCTGCTGGACACCGCCCGCAACATCGAGGCGACGGGGCCGGTGGCCATCGTCATGCGTCACCGCTCGTCCGGAGCGCCGCACCTGGTGGCGAAGCACGTGAAGTGCGCCGTCATCAACGCGGGTGACGGCACGCACGAGCATCCCTCCCAGGCGCTGCTGGACGCCTTCACGCTGCGCCAGCGCTGGGGCTCGCTGGACGGGCGCACGGTGCTCATCGTAGGGGACGTGCTGCACAGCCGCGTGGCCCGCTCCAACCTGCACTGCCTCAAGGCGCTGGGCGCCCGGGTGGTGATGTGCGGCCCGCCCACGCTGATACCGCCGGGGCTGGAGTCGCTGGGCGCGGAGGTGACGCACAACCTGGACGCGGCGCTCCCTCGCGCGGACGCGGTGATGTGCCTGCGCGTCCAACTGGAGCGCCAGGAGCAGGCGTTCCTGCCGTCCACGCGTGAATATGCACGGCTGTTCGGCCTCAACGCGGCCCGAGAGGAGCGGATGAAGGCGGGCGCGGTGGTGATGCACCCGGGCCCCATCAACCGGGGCGTGGAGCTGGCGCCGGCGGTGGCGGATGGCGCCCGCAGCGTCATCCTGGAGCAGGTGTCCAACGGCGTCGCCGTGCGGCGGGCCATCCTGGAGGTGTGTACGGCATGAGCTCCACGGTGCTCTTCAGACGGGGGCGTGTCATCGACCCTCGCAACGGGGTGGACGGCGTCCGCGACGTGCTGGTCCGCGACGGCAAGGTGGTGGAGGTGTCGGAGACCCTGCTGCCAGTGCCCTCCAGCGCCGAGGTGGTGGATGCCACCGGCAAGTGGGTGCTGCCGGGCTTCATCGACCTGCACGTCCACCTGCGCGAGCCGGGCGAGGAGGGCAAGGAGACGGTCCTCACCGGCTGCCGCGCCGCCGTGGCGGGTGGTTTCACCGCCGTGGTGGCCATGCCCAACACCAAGGTGGTCAACGACAACGCCATGGTGACGGAGCTGGTGCTGAACCGCGCCCGCGCCGCGGGCCTGTGCCACGTCTATCCCGCCGGGGCCATCACCAAGGGCCTCAAGGGCGAGGAGCTGGCGGAGATGGGCGAGCTCGTGTCCGCCGGCTGCGTGGCCATCACCGACGACGGCCGCCCGGTGATGAACGCGTCGCTGATGCGGCGCACGCTCCAATACGCCACCCAGTTCGACGTGCCCGTCATGGTCCACGAGGAGGACCTGACGCTGTCCGCGGGTGGGGCCATGCATGAGGGCACCACCTCCACGCGGCTGGGGCTGCGCGGCATCCCCGCTTCCGCGGAGGTGGCCATGGTGGCGCGAGATCTGGTGCTGCTGGAGGAGACGAAGGGCCGGCTGCACGTGGCGCACGTGTCCTGCGAGGGCAGCGTGCGGCTCATCCGCGAGGCCAAGCGCAGCGGTCTGCGCGTCACCTGCGAGGTGGCGCCGCACCACTTCATCCTGGATGACCGTGCCGTGGGGGACTACGACACCCACGCGAAGATGGCCCCGCCGCTGCGCGCGGACACCGACGTGCAGGCCCTGCGCGAGGCGCTGGTGGACGGGACGGTGGACGCCATCGCCACGGACCACGCGCCGCACGGCGTGTTGGACAAGCAGGTGGAGTTCGAGAAGGGCATCAACGGCATCGTGGGGCTGGAGACGGCCCTGGGGCTGACGCTGGAGCTGGTGCATGCGGGCGTGCTCACCGCGAACCGCGCGGTGGAGCTGCTGACGCACGGGCCCGCGAAGGCGTTCGGCCTGCCGGGCGGTCACCTGGCGCCTGGGGCGCCGGCGGACGTCACGGTGGTGGACCCGGACGCGGAGTGGACGGTGGACGCCCACCAGTTCCATTCCCGCAGCCGGAATACACCGTTCCATGGCCGGAAGCAGAAGGGGCTCGTTATCCAGACGTGGGTCGCGGGCCACAAGGTGTTCGACAAGGGCCAGGTCGGCCAGAGCAAGGAGTCGCGGTGATGACAAAGCGGGCAGTGCTCGCCCTGGCGGATGGCACCACGTTCGAAGGCCGTGCGTTTGGCGCGGTGGGCGAAACGGTGGGTGAAGTGGTGTTCAACACGACCATGTACGGTTACCAGGAGGTCCTCACGGACCCCTCGTACGTGGGCCAGATTGTCACCATGTCGTACCCGGAGATTGGCAACGTCGGCGCCAACCCGGAGGACGAGGAGGGCGCCCGGGTACACGCGGTGGGCATGGTGGTGCGTGCCCTCAGCGCGCAGCCGTCCAACTGGCGCGCGAAGGAGTCGCTGGACGCGTACCTGAAGCGCAACGGCGTCGCCGGTATCGAGGGCATCGACACCCGCCGCCTGGTGCGCCACCTGCGCACGCACGGCGCGCAGATGGGCGTCATCTCCAGCGAGGGCCTGTCCCCCTCGGCCCTGGTGGAGCGTGCCCGCTCCGCGCGCGGCATGGAGGGCCTGGACCTGGCCACGGGCGTGTCCACGAAGGAGGCCTACACCTTCACCCAGCCCTCGCCGGACGTCTTCACCGGCTTGGGAGAGGTGCGGGTGCCGGCCGAGCCCCGCTTCGACGTGGTGGCCTACGACTACGGCCTGAAGAAGTCGATGCTGCACTTCCTGGTGGACGTGGGCTGCCGCGTGACGGTGGTGCCGGCCACCACCACGGCGGAAGAGGTGCTGGCGCGCAAGCCGAACGGCGTCTTCCTGGCCAACGGCCCTGGAGATCCGGCGGCGGTGAAGGGCGCGGACCGCACCGTGGCGGCGCTGCTGGGCAAGGTGCCGGTGTTCGGCATCTGCCTGGGGCATCAAATCATGGCGCTGGCCCTGGGCGGCCGGACGTACAAGATGAAGTTTGGCCACCGGGGCGGAAACCAGCCGGTGAAGGACCTCACGACGGGCAAGGTGGAAATCACCGCGCAGAACCACGGCTTCGCCGTGGATGACGCCAGCCTCAAGGGCCTGGCCGTCGTGACGCACATCAACCTCAACGACGGCACGGTGGAGGGTCTGGCTGTTCCGGACGCGCGGGCCTTCAGCGTGCAGTACCACCCCGAGGCCTCGCCCGGCCCCCATGACGCGCGCTATCTCTTCGACAGGTTCGCGAAGCTGATGGCGGGGTAGGATGGCGCCACCGAATATGACCTCGTCGCTGTCACCGCTCTCCTATCAGCCGTATCTGGATCAGCTCATCGCCTTTGGCAGTGCCGAGTCGCGCAAGGAGGACCTGCTCCAGGCCAAGGCGGAGTACTTCCGTCTGACGGGCGAGGTCTTCGAGGACGACAAGCTCTTCGAACTGCGGATGGCGTCCTTCCTGGACTTCTACCTCTATGACCGCGTCTCGCCGCTGACGAACAAGACGCCGGCCACGGAGTTCTACGAGCAGCGCCTGGCCGGTTCCGCGCCCGAGGAGGCCAACGCCTTCCGGAGCTTCACGGAGACGGTCCATGGTCTCTTCGAGGTCCGCAAGCTGGGCAAGGGCGAGGTCCGTCTGCGCGAGCTGTACTCGGGCAAGGACTTCGACGTGACGGAGCGCCGCCACGTCGCGGGCCTGGAGACGGGGGACATCATCGAGGCGCGCCTCATCCCCTTCGGTGGGCACCTGCTGTTCTCCTCCGCGTTTTGCTACCACCCCCGCATGGCCGTGAAGGCCATCAAGGCGGAGGTGAAGCGCCGAAAGAAGAAGGAGCCGGACCGTACGCCCAACGAGCTGGTGTGGGAGTGCGCCCGCCGTGCGCTCAACATGGAGCGCTACCGGCAGCTCGCCGTCGAGAAGATCTACGACTTCGAGCAGAAGGTCCTCTGAGCCCGCTGGCCGCGGAGCGCCCCGGTGACGGCATGTCCCGGGGCCCCGCTGGCCCGCTCAGATGCGGTGGATGCTCATCAGGTTGGTGTTGCCCGGGACGTTGAGTGGGACCCCGGCCACCACCACCACGGGCGTACCGGGCGCGCCGATCTTCTCCTTCCGGCACAACTGGCGCACCTGGCTGAGCATGGCGTCCGTGGTGGAGACGCGCGCCACCTGCAGGCCCGTCACGCCCCAGTAGAGCGCCATGCGATTCACGGCCGTCTCGCTCGGCGTGAGGGCGATGATGCGCGCGCGGGGCCGGAACTCGGAGATGAGGCGCGCGGTGTGGCCGCTCTCCGTGTAGGCGACGATGGTGCCAATGCCCAGCTGTGTCGCCGCCGCCACGGCCGCCGCGGCCACGCCGGTGCCCAAATCCTCGGAACGCTCGAAGGGGGAGTGGTGCTGGTGCTTCACCACGCCGCGCTCCGTCTCCTCCACGATGCACGCCATGGTGGACGCCGCTTCGATGGGGTAATTGCCCGCGGCCGTCTCGCCGGACAGCATGACGGCGTCCGCGCCGTCGAGGATGGCGTTGGCCACGTCGGACACCTCGGCGCGGGTGGGGCGCGCGTTGGCCACCATGCTCTCCAGCATCTCCGTGGCGACGATGACGAGCCCGCCCATGCGGTTCACCGCGCTCACCATGCGCTTCTGGATGGCGGGCAGGCGCTCCAGGGGCATCTCCACACCCAGGTCGCCACGCGCCACCATGATGCCGTCCGCCACGGCGGCAATCTCCTCCACGCGCTCCACCGCCTGGGGCTTTTCAATCTTCGCGATGAGGGGCGTCTTCAGCTTCGCCACGTGCGCGCGCGCCTTCTTGATGTCCTCGGGCGTGCGGACGAAGGACAGCGCCACGTAGTCCACGCCCACCTCCTGGCCAAAGGCCAGGTCCACCGCGTCCTTGCGGGTAATCGTGGGCACCGACATGGGCGAGCCGGGCAGGTTGAGGCCCTTGTGATTCTTGAGCACGCCGCCCACCTCCACACGGCACTGCACGTCCTGCCCTTGGACGCGCAGCACCCGCAGCCGCACGCGCCCGTCATCCAGGAGGATTTCGTGGCCCTTGGCCACGTCCTTCACCAGCGTCTTGATGGGCGTGGGGATGACGCCGTCCTGGCCCAGGACGTTGCGCGTCGTCACCGTGACGCTCTGGCCTTGCTTCACCAGCAGCTGGCCCCCTTCGAAGCGGCCCAGGCGGATCTTCGGCCCCTGGATGTCCTGGAGGATGGCCACCGGCGTGCCCAGGCGCTTCGCGACCTTGCGGATGGTTTCCACCCGGCGGCGGTGCTCCTCGTGCGTGCCGTGCGAGAAGTTCAGCCGCGCCATGTTCATGCCCGCGCGGATGAGCCCTTCGATGACCTCGGGCGAGTCCGAAGCGGGGCCCAGGGTGCAGATGATTTTCGCCTTGCGCATAGGGCCGCGCATCCTAGGCGGCGGGGTGCCCGGCTTGACAGCCTTGCGCCCACGAGACTAACTCTTCTGCCAACGCGGGCCTCTCACCAGGCGCCGCGGAGCCTTTGCGCTCTCGATGGCAGAGAGAGAAAGCCCGGCATCCCTGGGAGGGGGGCCGGGCTTTCTTGCAAGTGCTCCGCGTCAGGACCTAGAGCTCGATTTCCTTGCCCGTGCCCAGCGGCGCCTTGGGCATCGAGTGGCCCGGCGGCAGGCCCCGCATGTCCATGTCGATGGGCGGCTCGCTCGGGGCACCCGGGGCAGGGAAGCCGGGCGCGTCCAGCGGCCCGCTGCCGCCCACGCCGGGGCCTTCCTGCTGGAGGCCCTCGATCTCCTCGCGGGTGATGCCGGCCAGCGTCAGCACCTTGCGGGTGACGCGGATGCGGGCATGGCTGGTGAGCGCCATGGCGATGGAGTCCGACGGCCGGGCGTCCAGCGTCATCTTCTTCTTGCCCTGCTCCAGGAAGACGCGGCCCGAGTAGACGTTGTCACGCAGGTCGTCGATGCGGACCTCCGTCACCTTGGCGCCCAGCTCCGTCACCACGTCGTCCAGGAGGTCCTGTGCGAGCGGCTGGGGTGGCTGACGCTCCGCCAGCCGGAAGGCGATGGAGATGGCCGAGGCCTCGTCCACGAACACCGGGAGGACGATGCCCTTGTCCTTGGTGGCCAGGACCACGGCGTGGGCCTGGGCCTCCTCCAGCGGGACGACATCCTGCACCTCGAGCTCGACGAGCTCGGAGCAGGCCTTGGGGTCGTCTTCTCCTTCGGTGATGCAGGGCTGACCCTGAGCCTTTCCCAGGGCCGCCAGTGCTACCGGTGGAGTGAAGGCGGGAAACATCAGCAGCCCTCCGAGCGCCAGAAGCACGGCCGAGAGAGGTGCGACGAACAAAGTGGCGCGGTTGGGCGTTTTCACGCCTTTAAGCTACGCACCCGGCCATCTGCCGGGAGGGTTGCGCTCCAGGCCCGGTTACCCCCTGCTGCGTGGGGCGCTCCCCGGGCTGGAGGGCAGGCGAACAGGCTCAACGACGGTCGTCGTCGTCCTCGTCCTCGTCGTAGTCCTCCTCGTCGTCGACGTCCTCGTCCTCGTCCTCATCGAGGTCGTCGTCCTCCGAATCGTCCTCGTCGTCTTCCTCGTCGTCGTCGTCGAGCATGTCCTCCAGGTCCTCGGACTCCAACGTCATGGACACGGCGAACCGCTTGTCGAGCGCGGCGATCTGCGCGCGCATCTCCGTGAGCGCTGCGACGAAGTCCTCCGTGAGGTTGGCGGGCGCCTTGGCGTCGCAATGCGGGCAGACGATTTTTTCAGTCCCTTCGATGAGGTCCTGAGCGTCCAGCTCGAAGCTCGCCTCGCACTTCTGGCAGGTGAAGTCGATGCTCATGGTCGGGCGCGGCATACAAAGCACTCCAACCAGCTGTCAACGTCCGAGACGTGGGGACATTGGTCGGGGGCCTTGCTTCCGCTAGCGTTCAGGGCATGGACCTTCCCAAGACGGTGGTGCATGCGCTCCATGACCGGGCCGCCCAGCAGGAGCAGCGCCCAGCCCTGTGGACGCGCCGTGGGGGCGCCTATGCGCCCACCTCATGGTTTGAATATGCGCAGCGGGTGCGGCGCTTCGCCCTGGGGTTGCACGCGCTGGGCGTGGGCACGGGCCAGCCGGTGGGCATCCTGAGCTTCAACCGCGAGGAGTGGCACGTCGCCGATCTGGCGGCCATCGCCATGGGGGGCGTCCCTGTCGGTCTCTACACCACCAGCGCCTCGGAGCAGTTGGAGTACATCCTGGGGCACTGTGAGGCCACGCTCGTGGTGGTGGAGAACGAGAAGCACCTGCGCACCGCCCTGGCCCTGCGCGAGCGGCTGCCCAAGCTGCGCCACGTGGTCGTCATCGATGCGCCCACGGTGCTTCCGGAAGGCGTGCTGCGTTACTCGGACGTCATGGCCCTGGGCACCGGCGCGGACGAGAAGCCCTATTGGGACAGCGTCCACTCCCTGACGCCGGAGGCCATGGGCACGCTCATCTACACCTCTGGTACCACCGGCCACCCCAAGGGGGTGATGCTCAGCCACCACAACCTGGTGTGGACGGCGAAGCAGCTCACCGACTCGGTGACGTTCGGCCGGCCCGACGCGTCCTCGCTTGTGTCGTATCTGCCGCTGTCGCACATCGCCGAGCAGATCATCTCCCTCCACAGCCCCTTGCTGAACGGGGTGCAGGTGTACTTCGCGGCGTCGGTGGACACGATGCCGCAGAGCCTGCGGGAGGTGCGCCCCTCATTCTTCTTCGGCGTGCCTCGCGTGTGGGAGAAGTTCAAGGCGAAGGCGGAGGAGGGACTGGCCTCGCAGCCGCCCTCGAAGCGCCGGGTGGTGGCCTGGGCGCGTCGAGTCGCCTCGGAGCGGCATGAGCGGGTGATGCGCCACCAGAGCGTCCCGATGACGCTGGAGGCCCAGTATCTGCTCGCCCGGCGGCTCGTCTTCGCCCCGCTGAAGGAGCGCATCGGCATGGAGCGGGTGTCCTTCTTCGCCACGGCGGCGGCGCCCATCGGCCGGGACGTGCTGGACTTCTTCGCCTCCATCGACATGGTCATCCACGAGGTGTGGGGCATGACGGAGGTGACGGGCCCCGGCACGGTGAATACCGAGTCCCACACGCGGCTGGGCTCCGTGGGCCGGGCGATGATGGGGGTGGAGCTGCGCATCGCGGACGACGGCGAGCTGCTGGTGCGCGGCGGCAACGTCTGCATGGGGTACTACAAGAACCCGGAGGCTACCGCCGAGCTGCTGGTGGACGGGTGGCTGCACTCCGGTGACGTGGGCCAGCTGGACGCGGACGGCTACGTCCAGATCACCGGCCGCAAGAAGGACATCATCGTCACCTCGGGCGGGAAGAAGACGTCACCCTCCAACATCGAGGAGTTGCTCAAGGCCCTGCCCGGCGTGGGCCAGGCGGTGGTGCTGGGCGAGCGCCGCAACTTCCTGGTGGCCTTGCTGACCTTGGACGCGGAGAAGGCGCGGGCCCTGGCCAAGGCGCAGGGGTGGCCGGAGGACGCCGCCCAGCTCGCGGAGGACGCCCGCCTGCATCAGTTCCTCCAGGAGCTCGTGGAGCGCGACGTGAATCCGAAGCTGTCCCGCTTCGAGACCATCAAGCGCTTCGCGGTGCTGCCGAAGGACTTCTCCGTGGAGGGCGGCGAGCTGACGCCGAAGCTGAGCGTGCGCCGCAACGTGGTGGCGGAGAAGTACGCCGACCTCGTGGAGTCGCTCTACGACGAGTCCCCGCAGGGCGGTTCTCGGACGGGCTGAGCGCACCGGCGCCGCGGGAAAGCGAAAGGGGCGGGAAACCTCGCGGTTCCTCGCCCCTTCGTGCTCTGGCCCACGCGAGAAGCGCGGGCCTTGTGTCACGGTCTACTTGGCGGCGCGCTTGTCCATGGGGACGTAGTCGCGGCGCGGGGCGCCCGTGAACACCTGGCGCGGACGGGCAATCTTCTGCTCGTTGTCCGTCACCATCTCCTCCCACTGCGCGCACCAGCCCACCGTGCGGGGGATGGCGAAGAGCACCGGGAACATCTCGACCTGGAAGCCCATCGCCTCGTAGATGAGGCCCGAGTAGAAGTCGACGTTCGGGTACAGCTTCCGCTTCACGAAGTACTCGTCCTCGAGCGCGATGCGCTCCAGCTCGACGGCGATCTCGAGCAGCGGGTTCTTGCCCGTCACCTCGAAGACCTCGTCGGCCACGCGCTTGATGACCTTGGCGCGCGGGTCGTAGGACTTGTAGACGCGGTGACCGAAGCCCATCAGCTTCTTCTCACCCTCGCCGCTCTTCACCGACTTGATGAACTCCGGGATCTTGGAGATGTGGCCGATGTCGCGGAGCATGCGGAGCACCGCCTCGTTGGCGCCGCCGTGCAGCGGGCCGTAGAGGGCGCCGATGCCCGCGCTGACCGCCGAGTACGGATCCACCTCGGACGAGCCCACCGTGCGCACGGACGTGGTGGAGCAGTTCTGCTCGTGGTCCGCGTGCAGGATGAAGAGGATGTCGAGCGCGCGCTCGAGCACCGGGTGGACCTTGTAGGTCGACGTGCCGATGCGCTTGATCATCGCCAGGAAGTTGGCGACGTAGGACAGGTCGTTGTCCGGGTAGATGTACGGCAGGCCCATCGTGTGCCGGTAGGAGAACGCGGCGATGGTGGGCATCTTCGCGATGAGCCGCGTGATCTGGATGCGGCGGCTCAGCGGGTCCTTGATGTTCTTCGCGTCGGGGTAGAAGCTGGACAGCGCCGCCACCGTGGAGCTCACCATGGACATGGGGTGCGCGTCGTAGCGGAACCCGTCCATGAAGCTCTTCACGTTCTCGTGCACGTACGTGTGGTGCGTGACGAGGTGGTTGAACTGCTCCAGCTCCTTCGGCGTGGGCAGCTCGCCGTTGAGCAGGAGGTAGGCGACCTCGAGGAAGCTCGACTTCTCCGCGAGCTGCTCGATGGGGTAGCCCCGGTACTCCAGGATGCCCTTGTCCCCATCGATGAAGGTGATGGCGCTCTTACAGTTGGCTGTATTGAGGAACGCCGGGTCGTATCCCATCAACCCAAAGTCATCGTCGCCCGCTTTGATCTGGCGGAGAGCATTGGTGCGAATACAGCCGTTCTCGATCGGGACCTCGTAGGTCTTCCCGGTCCGATTGTCGGTGATCGTCAGCGTGTCCTTGGCCATGGGGCGGAGATTTCACAGGGCGGAGAGTGCTTTCAACAAAAAAGAACGATAAGTCTGCTGGTCGGACACTGAGGGTCTCAGCGTGCATCAGTTATCCGAACACCCACCCCCGACAACTGCCGCCAGAACCCAGGAAAGCTCTTTTCAACGCACTCCGGACCGGTGAGCGTCAGCGGCGTGCCGGACAGGACACACAGTGTCGCAGCTGTCATCGCGAGACGATGGTCCCCCTCGCTGCTCATCTCGAAGCCCGAAGGTGGCGTGCGGGGTGGTTGGATCTGCAGCCGTTCCCCCTGAAGCTCCGTGGTTCCGCCGAACGCCTTCACGAGCGTCCGGATGCCCTCAAGACGGTCGCTCTCCTTGACGCGGAGGATGCCCACCTCCGTGAGCGTGGAGGGCGCCGGAAGCACGCAGGCGAGCGCGGCCAGCGTGGGGAGCAGGTCCGGGCACTCCTCGCCGGAGGCGCGCAGGCCTCCTGACAGTTGGCCCTCCACCTTCAGCGTGAAGGGCGCACCGGTGGGCACCGCGCGCAGGCCCACCTGCTCAATCAACCGGACAATGGCGTCGTCCGGGTGGGCACTGTCCGTGTCCGCGCGGACCACGGTTCCGCCCGTCTTCCACGCCACCAGCAGCAGGTAGCCCAGGGACGACCAGTCTCCCGGAAGCGTTGGGACGGCCGGGGGCGCCACGTACCCGGCGACGGTGTAGCTCGACGGTGAGCGCTGGATGTCGAAGCCGAAGCGCCGCAGCCACGTCAGCGTCAGCTCCAGGTAGCCCGCGCTGGTGAGGGGGCCGTCAATCTCCACGCGCCAGGGGCGGCGCTCGCGCAGGTACAGCGCCGCGCAGCCCAGCAGCAGGCTGGAGGCGTACTGGCTGCTCTGGGCGCCGGGCACGCGGAACACGGGAGCGATCGTCGACGTGTCACGGGGCGCGCGCAGCTCCACCGGCCAGGGCGAGCCCTCCGTGAGCATGAGGCCCGCGGGACCCAGGGCCTCGCGAAGGGACGTGAAGAGCGGGCCGTGGGGCCGCTCGCCCAGGCGGGGCGTGCCGGTGAAGCGCGCCTGTGCGCCGGGCGTCACCGCCGCCTGGGTGGCCAGGATGCGGAAGGGCGCACCGCCGTCCGCGCAGTCGATGTCGCGCACGGCGTCCGGAGGCAGGCGCAGGGCCTCGATGCCCTGGCGCAGCACGCGCACGTCGGCGGGGAGGTCCTCGTTCGCCTCGGCCTGCACCGAGGGCAGCGGCCACGAGCCCGTGAGGTGCCCCAGCACCAGCGCCCGCTGCGCGTCTGACTTGGACACCGGCGGGGTGAGGGGCGCGGCGTGCAGCGCGGAGGGGTCCACCCGGATGCGGGAAGCCTTCGCCGTGCTCATGGGCGCACCCCCTTCGTCCACGCGGGCCACAAGGCACGCCAGCTCGGTTCGTCCACGTCTCGCACCTCGGTGGCGCCAATGGCCGTCAGCAGCACCATGCGCAGCTCGCCCTTGGCGCCGGCCTTCTTGTCGGCGGTGAGCAGCGCCAGCACGTCCTTCATCGGCGCGCGGCGGAGCAGAGCGGCGGCGCGCTCGCGGCCCAGTACGCCAGGGCCATTGGCCAGGGCGGCTTCGACCTCGGCGGCCACGGGCTCCGGTGTCACGCCCAGGTGACGGCCCACGTCCAGGGCCAGCAGCATGCCCAGGCCCACGCCGTCGCCGTGGGACAGCTTGAAGCGGGACACGCTCTCCAGCACGTGGCCGAAGGTGTGCCCGAAGTTGAGCACCCGTCGCAGCCCGGTGTGCTCGTACGGGTCCTGCGCGCAGATGCTTTCCTTGAGGGCGCGGGCGTCCTTCACCAGCTTCTCGAGCGCGGGCGGCTTGCGCACGTAGCGGCGGAAGAGTGGCGCGTCGAGGCTGGCCACCATCTTCCAGGCCTCCAGCGCGCCTTCGCGGCGCTGCGCATCGGAGAGGGTGTCGAAGAACTCGGGGCACACCCAGCCTTCGTCCGCGTAGTGGAAGACGCCGGCGGGGTTCTTCACCACGCGCCCGCGCACCGTCATGTCGACAGCGCCCTTGCCGCCGACGCTGCTGTCCACCGCCGCCAGCAGCGTGGTGGGGACCTGCACCAGGCGCACGCCGCGCTTGAGGAGGTGCGCGGCCACGGTGGAGACGTCACCGATGGTGCCGCCGCCCACGGCCACGAGCGTGCCGGAGCGCGGGAGGGCCAGGCCGTTGGCCAGGACCTTCTCCAGGGCGGTGAATGTCTTGGCGCTCTCGCCGCCGGTGAGCTGGATGATGGCGCGGGGGCTGCGCGCCTCCAGGGTGGGGATGAGGGTGGGGTGGAGCTTCGCGACCGTGCGGTCCACCACCGCCACGCTGCCCTCGGGCAGGTTCTTGGCGAGGCGGGCGAAGGTGCCCCAGCGGTCGGACGGCGGACGGTAGGCCCCGGGAGGAAGAGCACTCATGGCGCGTGGGGCCTCGCGTTGAGGTGGAGGACGAGGTCGGCGATGACGAGCGACACCATGGCCTCCAGCACCGGGACGGCGCGGGGCATGATGCACGGGTCGTGACGGCCACCCTTCGCATGCTCCTGTAGCGTCGCGGGCGGCTTGAAGAAGGTTCGGATCTGCATCGGCTCGCCATTGGCGAGCCCGCCCTGGATGCCGCCGTACGCGTCCTTCACGGCGTGGAACTGGATGCCGGGCTGGCCAATGCGCTCGAGCAGGTCCGGCGGGCCCCAGACGACGCCCGTGACGGCGCCGATGCTGCCCAGGGCCTGGGCGATGCGCGCCTTGAGCTTGCCGAAGATAGGCTCGCCCAGACCCACGGGCAGGCCCTCCACGCGCACGTCAATGGCGCCGCCCAGGCTGTCGCCCGCCTCCTTCGCGGTGAGGATGCGCTGGGACATCTCGTCGCGGATGGCGACGTCCGGGCAGCGCGTGGCGTGGGCGTCCACCTGCTCGCGGGTGAGTCCCGGCGCGGGTACGGCGGCCACCAGGTTGCCCACCTGGGACACGTAGGCGACGGTGCGGATGGAAGGCACGTCACGGGTGAGGTACGCCTCGGCGATGGCGCCGCCGATGACGCGGCAGAGCGTCTCGCGCCCGCTGGTGCGCCCGCCGCCGCGGTGGTCACGGTGCTTGAATCGCTCGCGCCACACGGCGTCCGCGTGGCCGGGCCGGTCCTCGGCCTTCAGCTTCTCGTAGTCCCCCGAGCGCTGGTTGGTGTTGCGCACGATGGCGGCGATGGGCGTGCCCAGCGTCTTGTCCTCGAAGACGCCGGACAGGATCTCCACCTGGTCCGGTTCGCTGCGCGCGGTGGTGATGGTGGACTGGCCGGGGCGCCGACGGTCCAGCGCGACTTGAATCTGCTCGCGCGTCAGGGGCACGCCGGCGGGGCAGCCATCCAGGATGGCGCCGAGCGCGGGCCCGTGGCTCTCTCCAAACGTCGTCAGGCGAAACAGTTCGCCGAAGGTATTCATGTCGCGGACTCCCAGAGTTGGCGCTGACGCCGGGCTTGCGCGATGAACCACGCCGCACCCAGCAGCACCGGAGTACCGCCGCGACGGACAATCTCCGCGGCGATGCGCCGGCCCGGGGCGCCGTAGGCGATGACCGCCACACGGGCCCCGTCGAAGCGCAGGTCGTCAGGAGCGGGCACCCTATCGGGCCAGGTCCAGACGCCCGCCCCTGTGAGAGGCGCCTGGATGTCGGCGCGTCGCAAGACGCGCAAGTCGCAGCTCAGCTCCGCCGCCACGGACCGGAGCGCCGAGGTGGCGCCACCGTCCCCCAGGACGAAGACTTCGCGAGCCCCGAGCCGCTTGAGCACCGTGCGGGCGCCGAACGTGTCGGTATTGAAGGATTCCCACCGGTCGCCCCGGCGGACCAGCGTGTTGATGGCGTCCAGCGAGGACCCCGTGTGCTTCGCCAGCCGCAGCTTGAAGGGGCTGGTGACGGCGAAGCCCGCGTAGTGGGGCAGCAATGCGTCCACCACGGCCTCCACGGGCCCGTCCTCTGGCAGGTCGATGCGGTCGAAGGGCTGACGGTGGATGCGCGGCGAGCGCGAGTGGACGATGGACGTCCCCAGGATGCCCAGCCGCAGCGGCGGCGCCACTGTGTACCGGTCCGCGCCGCGCAGCTCTCGCACGGCGTCGTCCAGCAGCCGCTGGCCGGGCGCCGCGACCCAGGCGCCTCCCGCCGCGACATAATCCAACACGTTGTTCCGGGCGAGCAGCGCCCGCGTGGGCAACGCCACCGGGCCCATGCCCAGCACCGTGACACGCGTGGCACCGAAGCGCTCCACCATCCGCCGCTGCGTCTCCATCAGTGTGACGAGGTGTGCCGGGTCTGCCATCGGCTCCACATGCTTCACCAGGGCGTCGGCGGGCAGCTCACGTTCCCACAACTGGAGCGCTTCCTCGGTGGATAGCTGCCGGCTCGCGTGGTGCGACGCGAGCAGCTTTCCCGGGGGTGCCGCCAGCGATGCCTGCTGCCCCGACGCGTCCATCAAATCCCTGTCCACGCGCCAGGCCGCGGCCACCCAGGGGGCGGGCAGCGGCTTGCCCCGCTCGGAGACGAGCAACGGCAGCACCGCCGCCAGCGCCTCGGGCGAGATGGCGTCCGGGGCGTGCAGGTCCGTGCGGATCTCCAGGACGTCCGCCCCACGGCGCTGGCCGTCGCGCGCGAAGCGGACAGCGTCTTCGCCGATCAGGGTGGGGGGCAGGGTGACGACGCGCCGGGCGGGCGTCACAGGGGCACCTCGGGGGCAAGGCAGCCTCGGAGGAAGTCCTCCAGGGCCACGGTGGGGACGCGGGCGTGCAGAACCTCGCGCTCATTGAACACGGAGGACAATTCTTCTTCGAGCGACACCTCGGCACGCAGCCGCGGGCGTGTCCGGTCCGTGAGCAGCCGCTCACGGTAGGTGTCGAAACACACGGGGACGACCAGGGTGAAGAGCCCGGTCAGCGCGTCCGGATGGTGGGACAGGAAACCGCCTCCCACGGCCACCAGCCCTCCGGCCGGCAGGGCTAGGAGGGCGCTTCGTTCAGCGGCCCGGAACTCTTGCGGCGCTTCGGCCACCCATCTGCGCAGCGGGCGCCCGTGCAGGCGCTCCAGGTGCGCATCCAGGTCCAGCCCGGGCCGCGCGAGCATGCGGGCCACCATGGGCAACAGACGCGACTTGCCCGCGCTCCGGTGGCCGGCGAGCACCACCGTCTGTCCGGAGACGGGGAACAGGGAGGGGCCCGGGCGGGCTACCGCCTCCCTCAGTCCCGGCGCGAGCCGGGGATCCACCGAGGCGAGAATCTGTTCAACGAGGTGCCGCCGCTCCTCAGCGGACGGTGCCGACATAGACGTAGGCGGTGCCGAACGTGAGCGCATGCGCGGACTTTGCCGCGTAGGCCCCGGACTGGTCCATCAGCTCCAGGAACTTGTCACCGGCCGGGAAGGAGGCGGATGTCTTGGGCAAATATTGGTACGCGGCGCGGTTGCCCGTCAGCAGCCCACCGATGGTGGGCATCACCGTCTTGCTGTAGAAGCGGAACAATGCCCCGAAGGCGCCCGTGGGCTGGCCGAACTCCAGCACCACCACGTGACCACCGGGGCGGACCACTCGCGCCATCTCCTTCAGGCACTTCACCGGGTCATCCACGTTGCGGATGCCGAAGGAGATGGAGGCCACGTCGAAGCTGTCGGCCGCGAAGGGCAGGTCCATCGCGTCGGCCACCTGAAAGTCCACCTGGAGGCCCGCCTTCTCCGCCTTGGCGGGGGCGCTCTCCAGCATCTCCGGGCAGAAGTCCGTGCCCACGACACGGCCGGAGACGCCCACCTTGCGCTTGAAGGCCAGGGCCAGGTCGCCAGTGCCCGAAGCGCAGTCGAGGACGCGGTCTCCATCCTTCGCGGTGCTGAGCCGGACGGCCGTCCGGCGCCACAGCCGGTGGATGCCGAACGAGAGGACCTCATTCGTCACGTCGTACTTCGTGGCGATGGAAGAGAACATCTCACGGACTTCAGTAGTCATCGTGCCCTCACGACCTGGGCCGGGCTTTCCGGCCGCCAAAGGTGTCGGTCCACCGCGTCTAGCACGGCTGGCAGCCGTCGCATCAACGTCTCGAAGCGTTCGGGCGTCAGGGCCTGGTGCCCATCGCACATGGCCAGCTCGGGCTTCGGGTGGACTTCAATCAACAATCCATCCGCCCCCGCGGCCGCGGCCGCCAGCGACATGGGGAGGATGAGCGCCGGGTCGCCCGTCGCATGGGACGGGTCGACGATGACGGGCAGGTGGGAGCGCTGCTTCGCCCAGGCCACCGCCGCCAGGTCCAGCGTGTTGCGCAGCTCCGTCTCGAAGGTGCGGATGCCGCGCTCGCACAGCATCACCTGTTCGTTGCCACCGTCGAGGATGTACTCGGCGGCCAGCAGCCATTCCTGCAACGTGGCCGACAGGCCTCGTTTGAGCAGCACGGGCTTGCGCACCTTCCCCAGCGCCCGAAGCAGCGAGTAGTTCTGCATGTTGCGCGCACCCACCTGGAGGATGTCCGTGGACTCCTCCATGAGGGGAATCTGCGCCGACTCCATCACCTCGCTGATGATGGGCATGCCGTGGCGGCGCCCGGCCTCCGCCAGGACGTGCAGGCCCGGCTCGCCCATGCCCTGAAATGCGTAGGGACTGGTGCGAGGCTTGAATACGCCACCGCGCAGGACATGGGCACCCGCGGCGGCCACCACCGAGGCGGCGTGCTGCACCTGCTCCGCGCCTTCCACCGCGCAGGGGCCAGCCATGACGACGAACCCGGGGCCTCCGATTTCCACGGGGCCCACTCGCACGCGAGTGCCTTCGGGCCGCTCCACGCGAAGCACCCGCAGCGCGCCCGGGGCCCGTCCGGACCCGGCTGGTTCGTCTGGCCGCTTGCCTCCCACGGACCCTCCCATTCATGGAGTTCAAGAGGTTTTGAACTCCTTGGTGCATGTATAGCCGAGATGGCTTAGAAGACAACCGAAGGTGATTGCGACGCAATCGCCGATGAGGAACGCTGATGAAGACGCACAATCCCGTTGAGAGCCAGCGCTGGGTGGCCGGAATGACGCCCCTCGCGGTGGTGGATCCGCTCGCGGGTGCGGACGTATTGGGCGTTCCGACCGTCTATTGGGAGCGTCCGCTGGCGCAGGACGCGGCGGCGGGGTGGGGTGAGGCGGCGGTGGTGGAGGCGCAGGACGCCTCCGACATTCCTGGCGTGCTGGCCTCGCTGGGCCGCGCGCAGGTGCGCTGGCTGGGCGAAGCCCCGGAGTCGATGCCGGGCCCCTGGTTTGGCGGCATCCGTTTCGGTGACTCGGGCACGGTGGACACGGCGTGGGCGTCGCACGGTGTGACGCGCTGGACGCTGCCCGAGGTGCTGGTGTTCCGCACGGCGCGCGGCGTGTGCCTGGTGGCTTTCGCGCAGGAAGGCCGCGGGGGTGAGGACCTGGTGCGCTCGCGGCTGGAGCGCGTCCGTGCCTGCTTCCCGGAGGCGTACCGGCATGCGCGCGGCGAGCCCGTGGCGTTGGAGTTGCGCGCGTCGCGGCCGGACTTCGAGGCGCGGGTGCAGCGCGCGCTGGACGCGATTGCGTCCGGGCACCTCCAGAAGGTGGTGCTGGCGCGCCCGCTGGATGCGGAAGGGCCCGCGCCCTTTGATGTGGTGGACGTGCTGGCGCGGCTGCGTGAGCAGAATCCCCGCTGCGCCACCTTCCTGTTCCGCGCGCCGGACGACACGTGTTTCCTGGGCGCGACGCCGGAGACGCTGTGCCGGGTGGACGGTCAGGTGCTGGAGACGGAGGCCCTGGCGGGCACGGCCGCGCCCGGCCATGCGGACGGGCTGCGGGGCCATGACAAGAACGTGCGCGAGCACGCGTCCGTGGTGCGCTACCTCGTCACCGCGTTGACGCCGCTGGCGGAGCAGGTGTCGTCGGACGCGGAGCCCGCGCTGCTGGCCTTGAAGAACGTCGTGCACCTGCGGACGGGGTTTCGCGCCGAGCTGCGGCCGGGGGTGACGCCGGCGCAGGTGGTGGAGGCGCTGCATCCCACGCCGGCCGTGGGTGGTACGCCCCGTGAGCGCGCACTGTCGTTCCTGGTGGAGCACGAAGGCCTGGACCGTGGGTGGTACGCGGGGCCGGTGGGCTGGGTGGGGCCTGGGCGGGCGCACCTGATGGTGGCGCTGCGCTCGGCGCGCGTGAAGGGCGCGAAGGCCCGGCTGTTCGTCGGCGTGGGGCTGGTGGCTGGCTCCAACGCGGACTCGGAGTGGCGGGAGACGGAGATGAAGAGCCTGGCCATGTTGCGGGCCTTGGGAGGCGGGGATGTCGTCCGACGCTAACCTCAACGTGCTGTGGGCGCGCGCGTTGCTGGAAGAGCTCGTGCGCGGTGGGGTTCGTCACGCGGTGGTGTGCCCGGGTTCCCGGTCATCGCCCCTGGCCCTGGCCTGCGCCGGGACGGAGGGGCTGCGCACGTGGTCCGTCATCGACGAGCGCAGCGCGGGCTTCTTCGCCCTGGGGCTCGCGAAGCAGTCGCGCGCGCCGGTCGTGCTGGTGGCGACCAGCGGCACCGCGGGCGCGCACTTCTACCCGGCGGTCATCGAGGCCGCGCTGTCTCACGTGCCCCTGGTGGTGCTGACGGCGGATCGGCCCCTGGAGCTTCAGGGTTGGGGCGCGCCGCAGACCGTGCCACAGGCGCGCTTCTTCGGAGAGCACGCGCGCTTCTACGCGGACCTCGGTCAGCCCGAGGCGCATGACGCGGCGTTGATCCACATGCGTGCCACCGTTGCCCGCGCGGTCGTCAGCGCGTGGCGCACGCCGCGGGGCGCCGTGCAGCTCAACGTCCCGTTCCGCGAGCCGCTGGCCCCCATCGCCGAGCCCTTCGCCGAGGCGTCGCTGAGCGCGCTGGCGAAGTCGGGACGCGCCGGTGCGCCGCTGACGCGCATCGTCCCGCCCGAGCCGGTGCCGGACGCGGCCACCCTAGACGAGGTCCGCCGTAAGATTGCCGCGACCCCTCGCGGCGTCATCGTGTGTGGCCCGCGCGATGAAACGGATGGATTCGCGGCGGCCATCAGCGCGCTGTCGCAGGCCACGGGCTACCCCGTGCTGGCCGAGTCCACCTCGCAGGCCCGTTATGGCGGCGGCCCGCTCACGCTGTCCTATTACGACGCGATGTTGCGGCACGCGCCGTTCGCGAAGGCGCACCGTCCGGAGCTCGTGTTGCGCTTCGGGGGTGGGCTCACGCCGAAGGTGCCTCAGCAGTGGCTGGACGGCTCGGGCGCGGACATCGTCCTCTTCAGCGACGGGGGCGGGCTGTTCGACCCGGCGCACCGCGCATCCACGGTGGTGGAGGGCTCGGCGGTGGCGGCCTGTGAGGCCCTGACGCGAGGGCTCGCGCGTGGCGCGGGTCCATGGGCGCGAGGCTTCCTGGCCGCGGAGCAGCGGGTGCGCACGGCGCTGGAGTCCGCGTTCGCGGAGCAGCCCGACATTCTCTCCGAGCCGCGTATCGCTCGCGAGGTGGTAGCGGCGCTTCCGGCGGGCGCGCCGCTCTTCGTGTCCAGCAGCATGCCCATCCGCGACCTGGACGCCTTCGCTCCGGCAGGCACGGTGCCGCTGCGGGTGCTGGCCAACCGGGGGGCCAACGGAATCGACGGCATCGTCTCCAGCGCGCTCGGCATGGCAGCGGCGGCGGGACGTCCCGCGGTGCTGCTCACGGGGGACCTGGCGTTGCTGCATGACGTGGGAGCCTTCGTCACCGCGTCGCGCACGCGAGTGCCGCTCACGGTGGTGGCGGTGAACAACGATGGCGGCGGCATCTTCTCGTTCCTCCCCATCGCCCAGGTCGCGCCTCGGGACACGTTCGAGACGCTCTTCGGCACGCCGCACGGTGTGGACCTGTCCCACGCGGCGGCGCTGGGCGGCGCCCGGTTCCACCGGCCGGAGACGCCCGTTGCGCTCAGGTCGGCCGTGCGCGAGGGCCTGGAGGGCGGACTCCACCTGGTGGAAGTGCGCGTGGACCGCAACGCGAATGTGGATGAGCACCGGCGGCTGTTCGCTCGAATGGCGGCCTCACTGGGAGAAGGACCATGGGCGTGAAGCTGGCTTACGAGACGTGGGGTGAGGGCTCCCGTCCGCTCGTGTTGCTGCATGGCTTCACCGGCAGCCGCAGGGCCTTCGACGGGCTGCGTCCGCTCCTGGGCCGCGACGTGCGCGCGGTGGCGGTGGACCTTCCCGGCCATGGGGCCACGCCGCTGCCGGACCAGCGGGGGCGTGAGGCCTTCGTGGAAACGGTGGACGCGCTCGTCGCGCTGGTGGACTCGCTGGGCCAGGGGCCCGTGGATCTGCTGGGCTATTCGCAGGGGGCACGCGTGGCGCTTGCGGCGGCCGTGCGCGCGCCGGACCGCTTCGGCCGGCTCATCATGGAGAGTGGTTCGCCCGGGCTGCACCGGCGCCAGGAGCGCGCGGCCCGGCGTGAAGCGGACGGACAGCTGGCGGCCTTCATTCGTTCGCGAGGCGTGGACGCCTTCGTGGACCGCTGGGAGCAGCTGCCGCTGTTCGACGGCCTGCGCCAGCTTCCGCAGGAGCGCAAGGACGCGCTGTGCTCACAGCGCCGCGCCTGCACGGCGGAGGGTCTCGCTGGTGCGCTGGAGTGCCTGGGCCTGGGCGTCCAGCCGGATTTCTGGCCCGCGCTGCACGCCCAGCGGCTGCCCACGCTCCTGCTGACGGGCGCGGCGGATTCGAAGTTCACCCAGATTGCCCGCCGCATGGCCACGGAGCTGCCGGTGGTCTGGCGCCACGCTTTCGAAGGCTGTGGCCACGCGCCGCACCTGGAAGCGCCGGAGGCCTATGCCCGTGAAGTCCTCGGGTTCCTCCAGACGCCCTGGTACGAGGCCCCGCAGTTCGACAGCCCCATGACCGTGAGCGAGGGAAGGGTGACGTCGTGAGCACGTCGGTTCCGGCGCCGGGCCCGCTGTCGGTGAAGCCCCGTCCCGGGGTGAAGCACTGGGTGATGGCGGCGCGTCCCAAGACGCTGACGGCGGCGCTGGTGCCGGTGTTGGTGGGCACGGGGCTCGCGTTCGGCTCGGGCGTGGGGCGCCTGCTGCCCGCGCTGGCGGCGCTGCTGGGCGCGGTGCTCATCCAGATTGGCACCAACTTCATCAACGACTACTACGACTTCAAGAAGGGCGCCGACACGCACGAACGGCTGGGCCCTCAGCGCGTGACGCAGAGTGGCCTCATCGCGCCGGGCACCGTGCTGGCGGGCGCGGGTGTGTGCTTCGCGCTGGCCACGGCGGTGGGCCTGTACCTGGTGGCGGTGGGGGGCTGGCCCATCATCGCCATCGGCCTGGCGTCGCTGCTGTGCGGCTACGCGTACACGGGCGGTCCCTTCCCCCTGGGCTACAACGGCCTAGGAGACGTGTTCGTCTTCATCTTCTTCGGCCTGGTGGCGGTGACGGGGACCTACTACGTGCAGGCGGGGACGGTGGACCCCGCGGCGTGGTGGGCGGCGGTTCCCGTGGGGGCCAGCGGCACGATGCTCATCGTCGTCAACAACCTGCGCGACGTGACGACGGACGTGAAGGCTGGCAAGCGCACCCTGGCGGTCCGCTTCGGCACGGGCGTGGGGAAGGCGGAGTACATCCTGCTGCTGGTGCTGTCGTACGCCACGCCCTTCGCGATGTACGCGCTGAAGCTGGCCAGCCCCTGGGTGTTCCTGTCCCTGCTGAGCCTGCCCCTGGCGGTTCCCCCGCTGCAGCGGGTGCTGAGGCAGGAGGGCGCGGCGCTGAATCCGGCCCTGGGGTCCACGGCCAGACTGCAGCTCGTGTTTGGAGTGCTGTTCGCGTTGGGCCTCTACCTGCGATGATGTGAGTCCATGCGGATTGCCCAGGTTTCGCTCATTCCCCTCCGGTTGGAGCTGCGCCAGCCCCTGAAGACGTCTCAAGGGGCGCACGCGGTACGAGAAGGCTTCCTCGTTCGCGTCCTCGACGAGGAGGGGCGCGAAGGTCTGGGCGAAGCGATGCCGTTGCCGGCGTTCGGCACCGAGTCGCTCGAAGATTGTGGCGTGACGCTGAACGCCTGGCTGTCCGAGCTGAAGGGCCAGTTCCTGGGCGACTCGGTCCGGGCCATCGAGGACACGTTGTCGCCGTTCCCCCCTGCCGTGGCGCGAGGCGACGGCGTGCGCATCCGGGCACGTCAGGTGACGCCAGTGGGCCCCATGCCGGCCGCGGAACACGCGCTGGAGCTGGCGCTGCTGGACCTGCTCGCGCAACGCCAGGGTGTGCCGCTGTGCTGGCTGCTGGCGGAGGAGTCGCGGACGGAAGTGGCGGTGAACGCGCTGCTGGGCGCCGACACCCCCGAGGCCCTGGCGGAAGAGGCCCGGCAGGCCGTGGCCGAGGGCTTCGGTACGTTGAAGCTGAAAGTCGCCGGCCGGTCGCTGGACGCCGACGAGGCGCGAGTGAAGGCCGTGCGCGACGCGGTAGGGCCGGACGTGAAGCTGCGGCTGGATGCGAACGGCGGCTGGTCCGAGCCCGACGCGAAGCGCGCCCTGGACCGGCTGGGCTGGTACGGCCTGGAGTTGGTGGAGCAGCCCACGCCGCCGGAGGACCTCGCGGCACTCTGGCGCGTTCAGCGCCGCGCCCCCTGCACGGTGGCGGCGGACGAGTCCCTGGCTTCTCCCGATGCGCTGCGGGCTCTGCTGACGGTGGACCCGTTGCTGGGCGGTGGACCGGCGGTGGGCGCGGTGGTGCTGAAGCCCATGGTGCTGGGCGGACTGTTGCCGTGCCTCGTGGTCGCGATGCGCGCGGCGCGGCTCGGAATGCAGGCCTATGTCACCAGCTCCATTGATGGCGTGGTGGCTCGGGCTGGCGCGGCACATCTCGCGGCGGCACTGCCATCCGGAGCGCTGGCCTCCGGGCTCGCGGTGGGGCGCTTGCTGGCGAAGGAGCCGGAAGGTCATCCGTACCATCCGCAGCGAGGCGTCATTCGCCTGTCGAGCACCCCGGGGCTCGGACTGAACTCCCAGTCACTGGTGTGATGGCTCGACGCACGGGAGCCCAGGGATTGGCCTCCGTTAATGAAGCCCAAGGTGACGGAATGTCGGTCCTGCTGTGTCCCATTCGAGTAGGCGCTCGTCATCAGCCCGAGGCGGAGGCCCTGACGTTCGCGGGCCGCTCCTGGTCCTACGAAGCGCTGGATGCGGAAGTCTCCCGATGGGTGGCCGCACTCGAAGCGGAGGGCGTCGGAGCTTCGGACCGGGTGGCGTCGCTCGCGACGAACCACGTCGCCTCCGTGTGCCTCTTCTGGGCGCTGGGCCGGCTGGGCGCGGTGTTGGCGCCGCTCAATGCCCGGCTCACGTCCGCGGAGTTGGCGCCCATGGTGGAGGACATCCAGCCCCGTTTGAAGCTGGCGCTGGGCACCCTGGTGGAGAGGCTCCCTGGAGCCCGGCCACTCGAGTCCTTCGCGGAGGCTGTCTCCACGGGGTCTTCGACGTGCCAGCCCCTGGAAGGGACGTCGCCCCGGGTCGTGCTCTTCACCAGCGGGACAACGGGCCGGCCCAAGGGAGCGGTCCTCACAGAAGGCAACTTCCGGGCGTCTTCACGGGCGTCCGCGGCCAACCTGGGGGCGCATCCAGCCCCGCGTTGGCTGGGCACATTGCCGCTCTTCCACGTGGGGGGCATCGCCATGCTCACTCGCACTGCCTACGAGGGAGGCTGCCTCGTCCTGCACGAACGCTTCGACGCCGATGCGGCCAACGGGGCCATCGACGGGGAGGGCGTGTCCCACGCGAGCCTCGTGGCCACGACGCTGGAGCGAGTGCTGGACGCTCGAGGGGACCGGCGCATGCCGGACTCCTTCGCATTGGCGCTGATAGGCGGAGGTCCGGTGCCGGTGCCCCTCCTCGCACGAGCGAGGGCCGCGGGCCTGCGAGCCCTTCAGACGTACGGCCTGACGGAGGCCTGCTCACAAGTAACGACCGAGCGCCCCGACAAAGCGGACGGCCGCACCGCCGGCGTCCCGTTGCCGGGTGTCGAGGTGCGCATCGTCGGCGTGGGGGGCGAAGTCCTCGGCGCAGGGGTGGAGGGCGACATCGAGGTACGCGCGCCCACGGTGATGGCCGGGTACTGGCAGCGCCCGGAGGCCACCCATGAGGCGGTTCGGGGCGGCTGGCTGCGCACGAAGGACGTCGGTGTGTTGGATGCTCGAGGGCGGCTCACCGTGCTGTCACGCCGCACGGACCTCATCGTCCGAGGTGGGGAGAACATCTACCCGGCGGAGGTGGAAGCGGTGCTCGTCAATCACCTCGCGGTGCAGGAAGCCGCCGTGGTGGGCTTCCCGGACGACCGCTGGGGCGAAGTGCCCGTGGCCTTCATCGCCCCGCGCCCGGGGCAGTCGCAACCCGGGGAAGAGGCACTGGCGGCGTGGTGCCGTCAGTCCCTGGCGGGCTTCAAGACGCCCGCGCGATTCGTCTGGGTGGACGCGCTGCCTCGCAACGCCATGGGGAAGGTGGAGCGCACCGTCCTGAGACGGCACGCCCTCCGCTGACCCACGGGGGTGGGGCGGGCGCCCTGTCTCAGCACTCCGAGATCGGGTGGCCCCAGGGGTTGGTCCGCGGGAACTGCCGCAGGACGGTGCTCAGCCGGCAGGTGGCCGACACGGTGGTGGCAGCCGCGGACCGACGGGAGGCCTGCGGGCCCCGGTGCTCGAAGGTACCCAGTCGGGCCGCCTGCATCGCCAGTTGCTTTTCGACCTCCGGGGACCAACGGGAGAACTCAAGCCATTCCATGTGCGTGCTCCTTCGCGCCGCAGTGTTCGGGCACATCCGACCTCTTCAAGTCGCGAAAATCACGACGCCGCGCGTTGAAGCCGGCGACCAGTGGCGATTTCCCGACAAGGGTCGCCGTCTCAACCCGGGGACGTGGTCGCCATCTTTCAAAAGCCACTCCGGGATGTCGTGTTCCCGCGCGGCCGCCTGCCCTCCGAGGAGGGGCCTGCATTTCCTGCGCGGACCTGGGACACGTGGACATTCTTGCGCCGTCCGCGTCGTGCCCTCGTCGTGATTGCTGATACGGCTGCAACCTTTCACTCCCAAGGTCAAAACTCAAACATGCAAGGATTTCCACACCCAACGTTGAAGAGTTGAAGAGACAACGCAGGGGGAGGGTGGGGAATGACGCCGGCTTCCGAGTGAAAACAGGACATTCCAGGTCGTGGCTGATTTTGATATCGAAATGACTCAAAGGCAGCTCAGCACACGTACTCGCAACGGGAGGGAGAGATGGCTCCGGAGTCCGTTGATGTCATCATCGTGGGTAGTGGTCCGGTGGGAGCGATGGCGGCGAATCTCCTGGGACAGCAGGGGATTCGGACGCTGGTGGTGGAGCGTGAAGTCACGCCTCATGGCCAGTCCCGCGCCATCAGCGTGGATGACGAGGGCCAGCGCATCTTCCAGTCCGCGGGGCTGGTGGGCGACCTGGGCGCGGGCTTCTATCCGTGCAAGCGGCTGCAATACCTGAATGACTCGCTGCGCTCGCTGGCGGAGGTGGACTTCACCCGGTTGGACCGGCCGTTCGGCTACGTGCCCGCGGCCTTCTTCCAGCAGCCGCGCATGGAGGCGGTGCTTCGTCAGGGACTGAAGCGCTTTCCGCATGTGGACCTGTGGCTGGGCTACGAGGTGGAGTCCTTCGTCCAGGATGAAGACGGAGTCACCGCTCGCGTGAAGGAGGTCGCGGGGGAGCGCGCCGTCAATGTGCGCGCGCGCTTCCTGCTCGCGTGCGACGGCTCGCACAGCTCCATCCGCCGGCGGCTGGGCCTGAAGCTCGTGGGGACGACGGCGCTGGAGCACTCGCTGGCCATCACCGTGAAGGCGTCCTCACCCGAGCCCGACTTCACCAGCTACCTGTGCGGTCCCGTGCGCCGGGGGTTCATCGCCCGCACCGCGCCGAACGAGATTCGCTTCGACATCATCCTGGAGCCGGATGCGGACCTGAAGGCGGCGCGCTCGCCCGAAAACGTGCGGCGGCTGATTGGCTACTACCTGGACCCGGATTCGGTGGAGCTGGAGTCCGTCAAGATCTTCTCGTACCACAGCCGCATGTCCGAGCAGTGGCGGGTAGGCCGCGTGTTCCTCCTGGGCGACGCGGCGCACCTGATGCCGCCGTTCCTGGGGCAGGGGCTCTGCGCGGGCCTCCGGGACGCGGCGAACCTGACCTGGAAGCTCGGGCTGGTGCTCGCGGGCGCGGCGGATGCGTCGCTGCTCGACACCTACGAGGAAGAGCGGCGTGGCCACGTGTCGGAGGTGATTCGCGGCTCGGACGCCATGGGCCGGGTGATGATGTCGGGCGGGCGGGTGATGGCTCGCGTCCGCAACGCGCTCATCCAGGTGATGTACCGGCTGCCGGTGACGGGCGACTTCATCCGCGACTACAAGGTGAAGCCGCAGATGCCGCTGCGCCGGGGCTTCATGCACGGCGCCCAACGCGAGAAGGGGGACGTGCCGGAAGGCTCCTACTTCCCGCAGCCACGCGTGGAGCGGCCCGACGGGGAGACGGCGCTGCTGGATGACTGCCTGGGCGAGGGTTTCGTGGTGCTGACGCGTCCAGGCGCCTCTCAGGAGGCCCAGCGCGAGGCACTGGCCCTGGCGGACGAACTCGGGGCACGCTGGTGGCAGGTGGCCGCGGCGGACCGCGCGGGAAGTGGCGGGCCGGACACGCTGGTGGACCTGGACGGCCGGCTGGGTGCCTGGTTCGCGCAGTACGCGGCCGACCTCGTGGTGCTCCGGCCGGACCGCTACGTGTTCGGCGTCGCAGGGGGTGGCAAGCGGGGCCACCTCCTGGGCTCGCTCAAGGGCCGCGTCCGCCCTCACTCGCGTCCGAAAGGCGCGGAGGTCCGGCGGGCGGGCTGAAACGCGGGGGAACGGAAAACAACAGGCGCCCGGGCCGGGGCGCCACACGACCGCGAAGTGGGGCCGCGGGGAGGCTCAGGCCGCGGCGGCGGACTGGACCAGCTTCCCGGCGCGCTCCACGCAGTCGCCCATGAAGCGCAGGTAGATGTCGAGCGCGCTGGCGCCCGTCTTGGCGATGATGGGCGCCTTGTCCGGCACCTGCGACAGGAGCTTGTTGAGCATCACCTCGTTGAGCGCGGTGTGACCCACGTCAATCTCCGTGTGCTCCTTGAGGAAGGACATGCCCTGGAGGATTTCCTCGCCACAGACGCGCTTGGCCTGCTCGAGAATCACGGGGCCGAGCACCGTCGACAGGCCCTCGATTTCGTACTCGATGGCCACCTGCGCGGCGGGCATCTCACCGGTGATGGTGTTCTCGTGAATCTCCCGGTACTCCTTCATCGCCTCCGTGGGCGGCTGGGCGATGAGCTCCTCGGCGTTCAGCTTGGGGCTGCGGCGCTCGTTCCACCGGGCCACCAGGTGCTTGGTGTCCTCGACCATCATCAGATGGTGGCCTGCCTCGTGCTTGGCGTGGGCGATGAGCTTCTGGCCCACGTCGTCCAGGCCCACCTTCACGGTGGCCTCACCGGCGCGGCGAATCCACCCGTCCACTGGCTCCGTCATGTAGACGCCCAGCGAGTTCCAGGTGATGAGGAAGGCCTCGAAGAGCGCGGGGTCCGCCTTGTCGTCCAGCAGCACCTTCAGCCGGGGGTCCGTCTTGATGCGCTCACGGGTGGCAGTCAGGTTCGGCGTGTACAGCTCCTCCACGAGTTGCTTGCTCATATTCATTACCCCTGGCGAGTGTTGGGAGCGCTTCGGCGCCCGATGGAGACTTCACTGATGTGTTCGAGATAGTCGGGGATCAGCTTCGCGGAGATGATCCACATGTACGGGTCCGGACCTGCGTGAATCCCGGCGTCCTGTACGTACTGCCCACCGTCGTCCTCACAGAGGTAGTGGAACGAACGGCGGTGGCGGGCGGCGTACCAACGGCGTGCCGCGTCCACCAAGGCGACGTAGGTGGACGGCCCCGCGTCGCTCAGGGGGAACAGCCGTGCCATGTCGAGCAGGCTGTAGAGATTGGTGCCCGGCTGGCCCAGCTCCAGGACGGCGGCGCCCACGGCCACGCCATTGCGGCGCGCGATGAGGATTTCGCGCTCGCGCTCCAGGCCAAAGGTGTTCCACTGGCCCTGCACCGCGCGCATGTCGATGCGGTCGCGCGTGAAGTCGAGCGCCTCCACGTAGCAGGACGGGCGCGAATGGGCGATGTGGTCCGTCAGCAGCGTCAGCTCGGCGGAGGTGGCGGGGCTGATGGTGATGCCCTCGTGCAGCCGGCCCGTCTGCTCGTGCGTGTAGACGTCCATCATGTGGACCTTGCGCGTGAAGGCCAGCTCCGGGTTCGCCGCCATGTGCCGCTCGCCGTAGCGGACGTGCGCGCGCGCGATCCAGGGGTTGAGGCCTTCCACGTAGGCCACGGCCCAGCGGAAGTCGGAGTCGCTCTGCGGGTGCTCGAAGCAGCGCACGTACAGGTCGTGCATGATGCGGCCCGGCTCCAGCCCCTTGAGGGCGGGCTTGCCCGGGCGCTTCGCCACCTGGTGTCCCATCCAGGTGTGCCGGTACGACTTCATGATGGACAGCGTCGCCTCGGGGCCGCGCTCGGACGGCCAGACGGCCTGGCAGAAGAGCTGCGGAACTTCCGCGGCGCGCTTGGCCATGTGGCTGAAGGCTTGCTTCAGCGCGTCGAATTCCTGAGAGGACTTGTTCGCCAGGCTGAAGAAACCAGACAGCGTGAAGACATCCCAGAGCCCCTCTTCCTGCACATCACTGGTGCAAGTGTTGGGATTGGTCGTCTGGGAGACGAAGCGCACCCAGCGCGCCTCGTCGGAAGAGTAGGGCGACACGCTCAGGCCACACAGCACGGTGCCGTCAGCGCGCGCGCTGGTGACGTAGCGGATTTCACCGCGCAGGCTGATGGACTGGCCGTCCGGCGTGTGGAGCTCGAGCAGGGGCGGCAGCAGGCCCGGGAACAGCAGGTCCTCCGGGCGGCAGCGGATGCACATGCCGGAGAAGGACAGGTCCAACACCGCGCGCTCCATCTCCCCCTGCTCGCGCCACAGCGGGTGGTGGAAGGTGACGCGCACGCCCTCGGGCGCGGGCGTGCGGCGGTGCCAGCGGTGACGGATGCGGAAGAGGACGTCGGGCAGCGGCGACGTGAAGCGCTGGCCTTCCGGCGTTCCCGCCTCCAGGCGCATGCGGTACGCGCTGTTGTGGCCGATGACGTCGATGTCGTAGGGCGCCTCGCCCCAGTCGCTCATCGGGTCCTCGGCGTGCCACTCCAACTGCTCCGTCTCCGCGTTGTAGCGCTCCAACACCAGGCGGACGGTGCGGCCCATGCGGCGCAGCACACCCTTGTTGCCCGCGGTGCTGATGGCCAGGAGGATGGCGCGGATGCGCTCGGCCTCGTCGATGGTGTCCTGCACCGGAAGGGCAGACGCGGCCGGCTCCGCGACGCCACGCTTCAGCGCGTCCGCCAGCAGCGCCAGGATTTGACGGCCCTGCTCCAGGGAGACGTTCACCAACTGCAGCCCCACCGGGGACACGGCCGTCTCCGCGTCCGTGCGGATGAAGGCGCCCCGGATGGGGCCCAGCGTCACGCCACAGCCAGACAGATAGACGGGCAGGCCGCGCGCGTCGGAGGTATCCACCTCACCCTTGGGCATCACCCACACCACGGTGGGGCTCAGCCGCGTCACCACGCCAATGGCGCCATCCGGCGTGCCCACGGAGCAGGTGATGGCATCCGAGCCCGTCCCGTGCAGGGAGTAGCCCGAATCATCCAGCGCGGCCTCGGCGGGCGGCAGCGGAATCACGTTGAACAGCGCGTCACGACTGCGGAACTCGACCGACCGACGGTCGGAGAGCGGGTTTCCCCCTTCCATGATCAGGCGCCCCCTTCTCCGGTGCTGAGGAACCCCTGATGCAGTCGTCGAAATTGCAAGCACGGTTGTTCCTCCCTGCTCCAGCGGTGCTGCGTTAGGCGGCGAATCGCTATAGGTCCGTATCATACGGATTTCCGAGGAACAGTCAAATCGGATTTGTGCAGTCAGGCTGTTTTCTGGCTGGCGGAATGGACGTCCGTGGGTCGTAGGTGACAGCAGCCCACTTCCAAGTCTTACGAAGCGATTCGCCGCGACGGCACACTCATACGGCCAAGATGCTGCGCGGCTGTAATGTCATAAGTCTGGCAGGCTGTGCGTACTTTCTCGTAGTGAAATGGCGTTCGTCAGACCGGCTCGTTAGAGTTCCCTCAGTACAGCGAGCGGGAGGTGTGAGGGATGAGTGCTGTCGTGAACGCTGTGGGAGGGACGCAGGCTTCGGAGCAACTCCAAGCGCCTGTTCACGGCCGCGCCACGGGCCTGATGCCGGTGGACTCGCCAGACGTACTCCGAGTGGATGTCGCGGAGGTCGTTGGCGGTGCGGTGGAGCTCCTCTCAGTCACGCGCCGCTTGCGAGGAGTACAGGTTTCCCTGGAGCTTCCTGAGGATCCGGTCCCCGCTAATGTTAGTCACCGGCGGCTGCAGCAGGTGCTGTTGCTGTTGCTGGCGCACGCGGCGGATGCATCGAACGGGCAGGGCGTTCGCGTGATGGTGGATTCCGCTGATGACTTCGGGGACCTGCCGCCCCGCTTCCAGGTCCAGGTCGCGGGGGCGTCGCTGTCCTCGCGGGAACTCCAGGCTGTCTTCCTGTCGCCCATGTTGGTGGGGCCGCTGCACCGCAAGCTGGCCCGGGCCCGGGAGCTGACGGAGTCCATGGGGGGCACCTTGGAGGTGGCCAGCAGCGCGGCCTCCGGCATCACCGTGACGGTGGAGCTGCCCGCGCCGGGGATGTCCAGCTGGTAGTCCGTGCGGGCCGCCGTGCCCGCCGCTGAGCCACTCATTGAAGAGGAAGAGGAGGGCAGGCCACCAGTGCCTGGCCCTCCTTTTTCGTTGAGCCGCCGGGGATGCCGGCCGCGTCGTTTCGTGCACTCGCGGGTGCCGGCCGTTATTCCGCGCCCGGCCGTTGGCTCCGATAAGTCGTTCCGCGTGAGCCCGTGGCCAAACTCCTTGACGTCTCGGGGCGGGTTCTCGACTATCCCGCGCCGATTCTTACACGGTCACACCTTCTCAGGAGCACATCCATGGCGCCCCCGTCATCCGGAGAAAAGATCTCCCTGCAGAGCGGCAAGCTGTCCGTCCCGGACAACCCGATCATCCCCTTCATCGAGGGCGACGGCACCGGCCGCGATATCTGGCGTGCGTCCCAGGCGGTGTTCGACGCCGCGGTGGAGAAGGCCTACAAGGGCAAGAAGAAGATCGCCTGGTACGAAGTCCTGGCCGGCGAGAAGTCCTTCAAGGCGGTCAACAGCTGGCTGCCCGACGAGACGGTCGAGGCGTTCCGCACCTATCTGGTGGGCATCAAGGGCCCCCTGACGACGCCGGTGGGCGGCGGCATCCGGTCGCTGAACGTGGCCCTGCGGCAGATGCTGGACCTGTACGTCTGCCTGCGCCCCGTGCGCTACTTCAAGGGCGTGCCCAGCCCGGTGAAGACGCCGGACAAGGTCGACATGACCATCTTCCGTGAGAACACGGAAGACATCTACGCGGGCATCGAGTTCGAGGCCGGCACGGCCGCCGCGGAGAAGTTCCTGGGCATCCTGAAGCAGGAGTTCCCGAAGGAGTTCGGGAAGATCCGCTTCCCGTCCGACGTGGGCCTGGGCGTCAAGCCGGTGTCCCACGAGGGCAGCGACCGGCTGATCCGCGCCGCCATCCAGTACGCCGTGGACCACAAGCGCAAGAGCGTCACGCTGGTCCACAAGGGCAACATCATGAAGTTCACCGAGGGCGCCTTCCGCAAGTGGGGCTACGAGCTGGCCGCCCGGGAGTTCGGTGACAAGGTCTACACCTGGGACCAGTGGGAGGCCACCAAGGCCGCCAAGGGCGAGGACGCCGCCAACGCGGAGCAGAAGGCCGCGCTGGCCGCCGGGAAGATCCTGATCAAGGACTCCATCGCGGACATCACCCTGCAGCAGGTCCTCACCCGTCCGGACGAGTTCGACGTCATCGCCACGCTGAACCTCAACGGCGACTACCTGTCGGACGCGCTGGCCGCGCAGGTGGGCGGCATCGGCATCGCGCCGGGCGGCAACATCAACTACGTCACGGGCCACGCGGTGTTCGAGGCCACGCACGGCACGGCGCCCAAGTACGCGGATCAGGACAAGGTGAACCCGGGCTCGGTCATCCTCTCCGGTGAGATGATGTTCCGGCACCTGGGCTGGCACGAGGCGGCCGACCTGATGATCCAGGGCATGGACCGCGCCATCGCCAGCAAGACGGTCACCTACGACTTCGCCCGCCTGATGAAGCAGGAAGGGCAGAGCGGCGTGTCCGAGGTCAAGTGCTCCGAGTTCGGGCAGGCCATCATCAAGAACATGTAGTCCCCCCTCTGGGGACCAAGGAGAGGCGAATCCATGGCTCAGAATGGCAAGAAGAAGATCGGCCTCATCGGTGGCGGTCAGATCGGTGGCAACCTGGCGCTGCTCGCCGTGCAGAAGTCGCTCGGTGACGTGGTGCTGTACGACATCCCGGCGGCCGAGGGTCTGGTCAAGGGCAAGGCGCTGGACATCAACCAGCTGGCCGCGGTCGACGGTTACGACTGCCGCGTGAAGGGCACCACGGACTGGAAGGACGTGGCCGGCTCGGACGTGATCATCATCACGGCCGGCATGCCCCGCAAGCCGGGCATGTCCCGCGAGGATCTGCTCGAGATCAACCTGAAGATCATGACGGACGTGGCGGGCAACATCAAGCAGCACGCCCCCAACGCCTTCGTCATCAACGTGGCCAACCCGCTGGACGCGATGGTGTTCGCGCTCCACAAGATCGCCGGTCTGCCCAAGCACATGGTCGCGGGCATGGCGGGCGTGCTGGACACCAGCCGCTTCAAGTGCTTCGTCGCCGAGGCGCTCGGCTGCTCCATCCGCGACGTGGAGGCCCTGGTGCTGGGCGGCCACGGCGACGACATGGTCCCGCTCGTCCGCCACAGCACGGTGGGCGGCGTGCCCCTGACGGAGCTGATCGCCAAGGACAAGCTGGACGCCATCATCAAGCGCACCCGTGAGGGCGGCGCGGAGCTGGTGGGCCTGTACAAGACGGGCAGCGCCTACTTCGGCCCCGCGGCGTCCGCCATCGCCATGGCGGAGAGCTTCCTGCAGGACCGCAAGCGCGTGCTGCCGGCCGCCGCCCTGCTGGAGGGCCAGTACGGCATCAACGGCTACTTCTTCGGCGTCCCCGTGCAGATCGGCGCGGGCGGCGTGGAGAAGATCCACACCGTCGAGCTGAACGACAGTGAGAAGGCCGAGCTGGAGAAGTCCTTCCAGTCGGTCAAGAAGACGGTCGACTCCGTCAAGCTGTAGTCGCTGGACAGTCACGTGCGGCCCGCTGGGGAAACCCGGCGGGCCCTGTGCCTGATGCTGTGGATGACGCGGGCTAATTGCCCCGGACGCCATCATTGCAGCGCGTTTTCACCAAGTTAACTAGCCTGTAGAACTCGCACGGGACGTCTGGGCCCTGGCGCGCCACCTGGCGGGCCGGCTCAACCGAGCAGTGTCCGGCGTCCGGCAGTCAAGGAGACGATGATGGCAGCAGCAGCGCGGTTCACGGTGGTGGGCGGCGGTCTCGCCGGGCTGATGACGACGATCAAGCTCGCTGAGGCGGGCCACCAGGTGGATGTGCTCTCGCTCGTCCCGGTGAAGCGTTCCCACTCCGTTTGTGCCCAGGGTGGCATCAACGGCGCGGTGAACACCAAGGGCGAAGGTGACCACCCGGACATCCACGTGAAGGACACGCTGCGGGGCGGCGACTTCCTCGCGGAGCAGGTCTCCGTGAAGGGCATGTGTCACGCGGCGCCCGGCATCATCTACCTGTTGGACCGTATGGGCGTGACGTTCAACCGCACGCCGGAAGGTCTGCTGGACTTCCGCCGCTTCGGCGGCACGCTTCACCACCGCACGGCATTCGCCGGCGCCACCACCGGCCAGCAGCTGCTGTACGCGCTGGACGAGCAGGTCCGCCGCTACGAGGCCGAGGGCAAGGTCACCAAGTACGAGTACTGGGAGTGGCTCGGCACGGTGAAGGACGACAGCGGGCGCTGCATTGGCAGCGTGGCCGTCGACCTGCGCACCATGGAGATCCGCACCTTCCCGGCCGAGGCCGTCTGCCTGGCCACGGGTGGTCCGGGCATTGTCTTCGGACGCTCCACCAACTCCATCATCAACACCGGCACCGCCGCAGGCCGCGCCTACATGGAGGGTGCGCACTACGCCAACGGTGAGTTCATCCAGGTGCACCCGACGTCGATTCCGGGCGAGGACAAGCTCCGCCTGATGAGCGAGTCGGTGCGTGGCGAGGGCGGCCGCGTCTGGGTGCCCCGCAAGAAGGGCGACACGCGGGCGCCTCAGCAGATCCCGGAGGCGGAGCGCTGGTACTTCCTGGAGGAGAAGTACCCCAAGTACAAGAACCTGGTGCCGCGCGACGTGGCCACCCGCGAGATCTTCATGGTCTGCCGCGAGCTGGGCATGGGCATCAACGGCCGGGACGGCGTGTACCTGGACGTCACGCACATCCCCGCGGCGGTGCTCGACGCCAAGATCAAGGGCGTCATGGAGATCTACGAGAAGTTCGTCGGTGACGACCCGCGCAAGGTGCCCATGGTCATCTTCCCGGGCATGCACTACTCCATGGGCGGCCTGTACGTGAACTTCGAGGCCGACTCGAAGACGCTGACGCCGGCCGAGGGCAGCCCCAAGAACCAGTCCACCACCATCCCCGGCCTCTACGCCGCGGGCGAGGCGGACTACGCCTTCCACGGCGCGAACCGCCTGGGCGCCAACTCGCTGCTGTCGTGCATCTACTCCGGCATGATCGGCGGCCCGGCCATGGCGTCCTTCGCCAAGAGTCAGGGCACCAGCGCCGCGGCGATGCCGGAGAAGCACTTCCAGGCCGCCAGGCAGTACTGGCAGGACCGCTTCGCCACCATGATCAAGATGAGTGGCACGGAGAACCCGTACGGGCTCGCCAAGGAGCTGGGCGAGACCATGACGGAGAACTGCACCGTCGTGCGCTACAACGACCGTCTGAAGAAGACGATCGAGAAGATCCGCGAGCTCAAGGAGCGCTGGAAGAACGTCAACGTGCTGGACACGGGCAACGTGGCCAACCGCGCGCTGTCGTACACCAACCAGCTGTGGAACATGTTCGAGCTGGGCGAGGTCATCGCGACCAGCGCGCTGCTCCGCGACGAGAGCCGTGGCGCCCACTACAAGCCGGACTTCTCGCTGCCCGAACCGAAGACGAAGGACCCGACGCAGGACCCGGAGTGGATGAGCCTGTGGCGTGCGCGCCACGAGAAGTGGGCGAAGACGACCGTCGCGACGTACAGCGAGGCCGGCCCGAAGATCCACTACGAGGACATCCCCACGCCCGTGCTGGACCCCGAGCCGCGCTGGTACGCCTGAGACGGGAACCACTCAACCGATTTGGAAGTGAAGGGTCGAGCCACATGGACAATGCACAAGCATCCGCTGTCACCACCAAGACCATCACCTTCCGCATCTGGCGGCAGGATGATCCCGCGAAGCCAGGCCACTTCGATGAGTTCAAGGTTCCCTATGTGAAGGGCGCCAACGTCATCTCGTGCCTGATGGAGATCCAGCGCAACCCCGTCACCGTGGAGGGCAAGAAGGTGGCCCCGGTGATCTGGGACGCCGCATGTCTGGAGGAGATTTGCGGCAGCTGCGCCATGAACATCAACGGCCGCGTGCGCATGGCCTGCTCGGCGCTGATCGACAAGCTGGAGCAGCCGATCACGCTGGAGCCCATGAGCAAGTTCCCCGTGGTGCGTGACCTCACGGTGAACCGCGACCGCATGTTCGACGCGCTCAAGCGCATCAAGGGCTGGGTGCCCATCGACGGGACGCACAACCTGGGGCCGGGTCAGCGCCAGTCGCCCGTGGACCAGTCGGTGATGTACGTGCTGTCCACGTGCATCACCTGCGGAAGCTGCCTGGAGGCGTGCCCCCAGGTGACGCAGGAGAACGACTTCGTGGGCGCGGCGGCCATCAGCCAGGCCCGCCTGTTCAACATGAACCCCACGGGCAAGATGAACTCCGAGGAGCGCGTGCGCTCGCTCATGGGGCCCGGCGGCGTGCAGGACTGCGGCAAGGCGCAGAACTGCGTGAAGGTCTGCCCGAAGGAGATTCCGCTCGTCACGTCCATCGCGGTGATGAACCGCGAGGTGACCAAGCTCACCATCAAGGACATCTTCTTCCAGGACGAAGCCCCCAAGGCCCACGGCAGCGGTCCGGGGTAGGGCGCTCGCCCGCGGCTTCTAGGCTTTCTCTGGCTTCAAGCGGCCCCGGGCCGGCGTCCAACTGCGACGCCGGGCGGGGCCGCCGCCGTCTGGGTGTCCGTGGCTCGTTCCGTAGTGAAGGAAGCCTCATCTTCGCGGACATCCCTGGTTATCTGCCATGCACCCTGTCGGACGGTGCAGGTGTACCGGGGTCAAACGGTCTTGCACTCCGTCGTTTTCTGCGCAATGAGGGCCCGGCGCTGACGCCTCTATTCAGGCTGTCTCCCTCGTCTCCACCGGAGCCTCGATGAAGATCCACGAGTACCAGGGCAAGGAAATCTTCCGGAAGTACGGCGTGCCCACGCCGAAGGGCATCCTCGCTCTTTCCGCCAACGAAGCGGAGGCCGCCGCGAAGGAACTCGGCACTTCCGTGGTCGTCGTGAAGGCCCAGATCCACGCGGGTGGCCGCGGCAAGGGCGGCGGCGTGAAGCTGGCCAAGAGCCCCGCGGAAGCCAAGGAGCTGGCCAAGCAGATGCTTGGCATGAAGCTCAAGACCATCCAGACCGGGCCGGAAGGCCAGACGGTCCACAAGGTCTACATCGAAGAAGGTCTCGCCATTGGCCAGGAGCTGTACCTGGGCGTGACGCTGGACCGCGCCACCAGCCGCATCACCTTCATGGCCTCCCGCGAGGGCGGCGTGGAGATTGAGGAAGTGGCGGAGAAGCACCCGGAGAAGATCCTCCGCGAGTCGGTGGACCCGGCCGTGGGCTTCCAGGACTTCCAGGGCCGCAAGCTGGCCTTCGGGCTGGGCCTGTCGGGCCCCACGGTGAACAAGTTCGCCCAGTTCTGCTCGGCGCTGTACCGGATGTTCATCGACACGGACGCCTCGCTCGTGGAGATCAACCCGCTGGTCATCCTGAAGGATGGCGGCGTGGTGGCGCTCGACGCGAAGGTGACCTTCGACGAGAACGCGCTCTACCGGCACAAGGACCTGCTGGAGTACCGCGACCTGGCCGAAGAGGAGCCCCGTGAGATCCAGGCCAAGGAGTGGGACCTGGCCTACATCGCGCTGGATGGCAACATCGGCTGCATGGTGAACGGCGCGGGCCTGGCCATGGCCACCATGGACACCATCAAGCTGGTGGGCGGCAGCCCGGCCAACTTCCTGGACGTGGGCGGCGGCGCCAACAAGGAGAAGGTCACCGCGGCCTTCAAGCTCATCCTGGCGGACCCGGCCGTGAAGGCGGTGCTGGTCAACATCTTCGGCGGCATCATGAAGTGCGACGTCATCGCCGAGGGCATCATCGCCGCGGCGAAGGAGGTCCAGCTCAAGGTTCCGCTCGTGGTGCGGCTGGAAGGCACCAACGTGGAGAAGGGCAAGGAGCTGCTGAGCAACTCCGGCCTCGCCATCACCCCGGCGGACAACCTGCGTCAGGCGGCGGAGAAGGCCGTCGCCGCGGTGAAGTAATCCCGCGCACTCTTTCCTGAAAGAACGCCATGGCCATCCTCGTCAACGAAAACACGAAGGTCCTCTGCCAGGGCATCACCGGCTCGGCGGGTTCGTTCCACGCGAAGCAGATGCTCGAGTACGGCACGAAGCTCGTCGCCGGTGTGACTCCGGGCAAGGGCGGCACCACGTTCGAGGGCAAGGTCCCCGTGTTCAACACGGTGGCCGAGGCAGTGAAGGCGACGGGCGCGAACACGTCCGTGGTCTTCGTGCCGCCCCCCTTCGCCGCTGACTCCATCATGGAGGCCGCTGACGCGGGCGTGTCCCTCATCATCACCATCACCGAGGGCATCCCCGTCAACGACATGGTGCGCGCCAAGCGCTACCTGCAGGGCAAGCCGGGCGTCCGGCTGGTGGGCCCCAACTGTCCGGGCGTCATCACCCCCGGCGCGCTGTGCAAGATCGGCATCATGCCGGGCCACATCCACAAGCCGGGCCGCATCGGCGTGGTGTCCCGCTCCGGCACGCTGACCTACGAGGCCGTGCACCAGCTCACCCAGTTGGGCCTGGGCCAGTCCACCGCCGTGGGCATCGGCGGTGACCCGGTCAACGGCACGGACTTCGTGGACGTGCTGAAGCTCTTCAACGCGGACCCGGACACCGACGCCGTCATCATGATTGGCGAAATCGGCGGTGACGCCGAGGAGCAGGGCGCCGAGTACGTCGCGCGCGAGTTCACCAAGCCCATCGCCGGGTTCATCGCGGGCCAGTCCGCGCCCCCGGGCAAGCGCATGGGCCACGCCGGCGCCATCATCTCCGGCGGCAAGGGCACTGCGACCGAGAAGATCAAGGCCATGGAGGCCGCGGGCATCCTGATGGCCGCCAGCCCCGCCGAGCTGGGCACCACCCTTCAGGAGGCCCTCAAGCGGGGCGCTCCGAAGAAGCGCTAAACCCCAACGAAAACACGAGAAGGAGCCAGTCACATGGCGATTGAGCGTACGCTGTCCATCATCAAGCCGGACGGCCTGGAGAAGGGCGTCATCGGGAAGATCATCAGCCGCTTCGAGGAGAAGGGGCTGAAGCCGGTCGCCATCCGCCTGCAGCAGCTGTCCCAGGCTCAGGCCGAGGGCTTCTACGCGGTCCACAAGGCCCGGCCCTTCTTCAAGGACCTGGTGCAGTTCATGATCTCCGGCCCGGTGGTCCTGATGGTGCTGGAAGGTGAGAACGCGGTCCTGGGCAACCGGGACATCATGGGCGCCACCAACCCCGCGCAGGCGGCCGAGGGCACCATCCGCAAGGACTTCGCCACCAGCATCGACAAGAACACGGTGCACGGCTCCGACAGCCTGGAGAACGCGAAGATCGAGATCGCGTACTTCTTCCGGGAGACGGAGATCCACGCCTACCCGTACCAGAAGTAGCCGGCCGGCCCCCTGGCGGGGCCGCTGTCCCTGGCCCGGTGTCCGCGCTTCAGAAGGCGCGGGCCCGGGCCGCTGTTCTTTCAGGAGACGAACCGGGTAGTGTCCACGAGGCGGGCAGGGGAGCATGGGCTCCTTTGACTTGCCGTGCCCAGGTGTGGGAAGGGACGCCCCTGGGCCCACCGTTAAGCGCAACGACGATGTCAGAGACCTCCGCCACCTCCCTGCCAGTCACCGAGCCGCTGCCGGCTCCCGCGCCCGCCAAGCTGGTGGACGTCGCCAGTCTGTCGTTGGAGGCGCTGTCGCGCTTCGTCACCGAGGAGCTGGGTGAGCGCGCCTTCCGTGCCCCGCAGCTCTACCGCTGGCTGCACCAGCGCGGCGCCACCTCGTTCGACGAGATGACGGACCTCTCCAAGGTCCTTCGCGAGAAGCTCAAGGCGCGGGCGGAGATCATCCCCCTGGTGAAGGACTGCGAGCTGCGCAGTATCGACGGCACCATCAAGTACCGGTGGAAGACGCGGGACGGGCGCTTCATCGAATCCGTCTACATGCCCACCGAGGACCGCCGGACGTTGTGCGTGTCCACGCAGGTGGGCTGCGCCATGGCCTGCGGCTTCTGCATGACGGGCACCATGGGGCTCAAGCGCAACCTGACCCCCAGCGAGATTGTGGCCCAGGTCCACGCGGTGAACCGCGAGGTCCGCAAGAACGAGGGCCACGAGACGCTGCGCCCGCTCTCCAACCTGGTGTTCATGGGGATGGGGGAGCCGCTGCACAACTTCGAGAACCTCAAGACGGCGCTCTCCATCCTCCAGTCCGAGGACGGGCCGAACTTCAGTCACCGGCACATCACTGTCTCCACCGTGGGGCTGGTGCCGATGATTGAGCGCTTCGGCAAGGAGACGGACGTCAAGCTGGCCATCTCCCTCAACGCCAGCACCGACGAGCAGCGCAGCAAGACGATGCCCGTCAACCGCAAGTGGAACATCGCGGCCCTGTTGGACGCCTGCCGGAAGTTCCCGCTGCGTCAGGGCCGCCGCATCACCTTCGAGTACGTCCTCATCAAGGGCTTCAACGACGCGGACGAGGACGCGCACCGGCTCATCGAGCTGCTCAAGGGCATCCCGGTGAAGGTGAACTTGATCCCCTACAACGAGAATCCCGGTTTGGGGTTCCACACCACTGGCGAGGAGCGGGCGGAGGAATTCCGCGCGATCCTCGCGGACGGCCATGTCGCCGCCTACATCCGCAGGAACCGGGGCCGGGACATCGCCGGCGCCTGCGGGCAGCTCGCCAATCGCGGCGAGACACAAGCCGGGGCCGACAGTACGACATAAGGTCCCGAGCTTCCTTGACAATCCAGCGGGAGCGGCGTTAAGAGCGCCACCCCTTTCCTAAGACGTTTCCTGTTCGTTGGAGAGCATTCAATGGCCGTAGTCCTCCGTCTTGCCCGCGCGGGCGTCAAGAAGAAGCCGTACTACCACGTGGTCGCCACCGATTCCCGCAACCCCCGGGACGGCAAGTTCATCGAGGCCGTGGGCGCGTACGACCCGAACCAGGAGCCGCCGAAGGTGGAGTTCAACGAGGAGCGCCTCAACTACTGGCTGAAGACTGGCGCGACGCCGTCTGAGACCGTTGCGGACCTGATCAAGGTCGCCGGTAAGGCCAAGCCCGCTCCCGCGGTCTGAGCCACGCCCGAGTGGACGTGGAGCAGCTTCTCAACTATCTGGCGCGGGCCCTGGTCGATCATCCTGACCAGGTCAGCCTGCGCATTTCCGAGGCGGAAGGGGCCCGGCTCTTCGAGCTGAAGGTCTCCGCCGAGGACGTCGGCAAGGTCATCGGCCGTGACGGGCGCACCGTGAATGCCCTCCGGACGCTGCTCAATGCCGCCGCACAGAAGTCCGGGCAGAAGGTCCGCCTGGAGATTCTCGACGACCGGCGCAATGCAGCAGGCGCTCCGGTCGCGCCGGACTCCGCGCAGTGACGGCCACCAGTCCCTATCTGGAGTTGGGATACGTCGCGCGCGCTCACGGGCTGCGTGGCGAGGTCGCCATTCGCGCGTTGGATCCGGCGTCGGAGACGCTCGACACCGTCGATCGCATCTGGGTGCGGACGCGCGCCGGTGTGGAGCGGGAGATGCGGCTGGAGGCGCTCCGGCCCACGCCCAAGGAGGACATCGTGGTCCTCGAGGGCGTGGAGTCGCGGGAAGACGCGGAGGCGCTCGTGGGCGCCAAGGTGTTCGTCTTCCGCGAGGATCTGGAGCCGCCCGCGGAGGGCGAGTTCTTCCAGGGTGACCTGGTGGGGCTCGATGCCGTGGACGCCAACGGGAACGCGTTGGGCCGGGTGGAGGAAATTTGGGCCACCGGCGAGGTGCCCAACCTGGTCATTCGCGCTTCCGGGCGCGAGGAACTGGTGGTTCCCTTCGCCGACGAGTTCGTCCCCACCGTGGACATCGAAGCGCGGCGAATCGTCATCCGTCCGCCCGAGTACGTGGATGCGGGACGCAAGGGTGCCGAGTCGGGTGGAGGCCCGGAGGACGCGGAATGAGCCCACCGTATCCGGTGGAGATCCTCACGCTGTTCCCCGGCATGGTGACCGGTTACCTGGGGGCCAGCATCCTCGGGAAGGCTCAGGAGAAGGGCCTGCTGGCCACGACCATCACCGATATCCGCGAGTACGCCGAGGGCAAGCACCGCGTCACCGACGACGCGCCCTACGGCGGTGGCGCCGGCATGGTGATGAAGCCGGAGCCCCTGGTCGCCGCGATCGAGGCGGCCAAGGCGCGGCATCCGGGCGCACGGGTGCTGCTCATGAGCCCCCGAGGGCCCACCTTCACCCAGGCCACCGCGCGTGAGTTGGTCCGTCACGAGCCGGGGCTCATCCTGGTCTGCGGCCGCTACGAGGGCGTGGACGAGCGGGTGATGGCGCACCTCGACGGGGAGCTGTCCATGGGTGACTTCGTCCTCACCGGCGGCGAGCTGGCGGCCATGACGGTGGTGGACGCGGTGGCGCGGCTGGTGCCCGGGGTGCTGGGCAACGTGGACTCGTCCGTCACGGAGAGCTTCGAGGAAGGCCTGCTGGAGCATCCCCAGTACACCCGCCCGCCTGTCTTCCGGGGCGTCGAGGTGCCGGCCGCCCTCCAGTCCGGAGACCATGCGCGGATTGCCCGCTGGCGGCGCTGGAAGTCGTTGGTGCTCACCCATGAGCGTCGCCCGGACCTGTATGCCCGCGTGGCGTTGTCGAAGGCCGACCAGAAACTTCTGGCCCGGCGGGAGGAAGAGCTGTAACCCTGAGCGTTGCTAGCGGGTTGGATCATCAGGGCTTGTCCGACACCGCTCTCTCTGTTAGTACGGCCCGCTCTTCACGCGACCATCGCGTCAGTTCAAGTTTTTCCGGAGTTTGTCATGCGCAACGCCGCCATTCAGCACATCGAGGCCAAGTTCCTGCGCCAGGATGTCACCGTGTTCAATACCGGTGATTCCGTGCGCGTCCACTGGAAGGTCAAGGAGGGCGAGAAGGAGCGCGTGCAGGCGTTCGAGGGCATCGTCATCCGGAAGACCAAGGGCGCCCACCGCGCCACCTTCACGGTGCGCAAGCTCTCCTTCGGCGTCGGCGTGGAGCGCGTGTTCCCGCTGCACAGCCCCCGCTACGAGAAGATCGAGGTCCTGTCGCGCGGTGACGTGAACCGCAAGCGCCTGTTCTACCTCCGTGACCTCAAGGGCAAGGCGGCGCGCGTCGACGTCATCGAAGAGCCGAAGCCCGCCAAGAAGGCCGCCTCGGCCTCCTGAGCGCTTTCAGCGTCTCGGCAGTGAAAAGGAGCGTCCGATCCCGGACGCTCCTTTTTTCATTCGCGCTAACATGCGCGGGCCATGCAATTCGCTGAAGTCGCCGTCCAGAACGTCCGCGGTTTCTCCCCCGCGGGGCGCTTTGCCCTGAAGGCGGGATACCTCGTCCTCAAACCGCCCTCGGCGGAGTCGAGCCCCCTGGCGGGCCTTTCCCTCGCGCTGCTCTTCGCGGACGGGCGCGGCAGTGATGCCAGCTTCATCGCTTCCGGTGCGAAGTCTGGCAAGGCGGCCCTGACGTTCGTCGGAGTGGATGGAGTGACGTACCGCGTGCTGCGCGACCTCGGCGGCTCCGGGACGTTGCACCGGATGAATCCCACGACACAGCAGCCGGAGCTCGTCTCGTCGGATGCGTCGGAGATCAGTCAGTTCCTTCGCGGACAGGCGGGACTTCCACCGAAGACCACGTTCGAGCAGGTGTACTGCCTTCAGTCCGCGCAGCTTCCCTCGCGACGCCCGAGGAAGTCCGCTGCCGCCGGGGCGAAGGTGGACCCCAAGACGTCCGGCAGGTACCCGTCGCTGGCGTCCGCGTCCACGGTGCTGCCCGCGGAGGACATCCCCGCCGCCGAGGCGAAGCTGCGCGCGCTGGAGCAGGAGCTGAGCGCCTCCACGGAGGTGGACAGCCTTCAGTTCAAGGCGGATGGCGTGGCCTCCCAGATCTTCGACGCCGAGCAGCGGCTGAAGGGCACCGAGGGGCTCAAGGTGGCCATCGCCGAGGCAGAGGCCGCCTGGCGCGCGGCGCCGACACCCGAGTCCCTGGGGCTGCCCCAGGACATCGTGAATCGCCTGAAGCGCCACCCCAAGGTGATTGCCAGGCGTGACGAGGCCCTGGCGCGCCTCAACGCGGACCGGGAGAACGAGGCGGAGGCGCGTCCCGCCTCGGTGCCACCCCTGACGCAGCACATGGGGTTCTGGGCCGGCCTGGGCGCGGGAGTGCTGTTCCTGGCGCTGGCCGTGGGCCTGGGCTTCGGTGTGGACCGGACCTTCCGCTATCTGGCGCTGCTGGACATCCCGGCCTTCGGCGTCGCGGCCTTCCTGGCGCTGCGCTACGTGGATGACCTGCAGAAGGCCACGCGCCACGGCAGCAAGGAGAACCGCTTCGACATCCGGGAGAAGAAGATCCTCGAGGAGTACGAGGCGGAAGCCGCGCCGCTGCGCATGGCGCAGAAGGCGCTCGACGTGGAAGAGCTGGACGGCATCGCCCCGGCCCTGGAGCGCAAGGAGCTGCTGGGCGCGCGCGTCGCGGAGCTGCGGGACCAACTGCATACGATGGAGTCGGATCCGGACTACCTCGCGGCGGCCGCCCAGGTGCAGTCGCTGAAGGCGGAGGCAGAGGCGCTCAACGAGGAGCTGACGCAGAAGGGCACGTACGTCCGCGACATGCGCGAGGTGGAGCGTGAGATGGGGCGGCTGAAGGAGTCCATTGCCCTGGCCAAGGCGCCCCCGCCACCAGCCGCGCCGGGCCCGGATGGCTCCGTGCCCGTGGAGACGCTGGAGGATCCGTCGCCCGTGCTGCTGTCCCAGGCGGCGGACGTGTTCACCACGGACATCCTGTCCGTGCAGGCGATGCTGAAGGAGCGGTGCGTCCAGTACCTCACCGCGCTCACGGACCGGCGGTACCAGGGCATTGAGTGGGACCGCGAGGGCAAGGCCTTTGCCCTGACGGCGGGCCGGCGGGTGCCGGTGGGCGAGCTCCCCGCGAAGGACTTGGACTTGTACTACCTGGCCCTGCGGCTGACGGTGGTGGAGAAGACGAGCGCCCGCGTGAAGCGTCCCTTCCTGTTGGAGGACGTCTTCACGGGGATGGAGGAGGTGAAGCTGCCCCTCATCGCCCGGATGCTGAAGCACCTGGGCACGCTGACGCAGGTGCTGCACGTCACCTCGCACCCGGGCTTCGCGCAGATGTCGGACGGCCCCGTTAACGTCTGAGGCGACGTGGCGGGTTGCCTCCAGTGGGAGGGCCGTCAGGGGAGGGGTGGATGCGACGGGCGGCGCCGGCTGAGCGGCGGGAGTACGGGAATGCGGGGGAGGAGGCGGCTGTGCGCTTCCTGGAGGCGCAGGGGTGGCGGGTGCGGCATCGCAACTGGACCTGCCGCTTCGGGGAACTGGACGTCGTCGCCGAACGTGACGACCTGGTGTGCTTCGTGGAAGTGCGGATGCGCTCCACGGCCACCTGGGGCGACCCCTCCCACAGCGTGTCTTTCGCCAAGCAGCGCCGGGTGGTGAAGGCGGCGCTTCGGTACCTGTTCGCGCATGACTTGCGTGGACGGATGCTCCGTTTCGACGTGATTTCGGTGGTGGGGCGCGGGGAGCGCGCCACCGTGGAGCACATCCCTGGCGCCTTCGACGCGGGGATGTGAGAGGACGACGCCATGGCTGGAACGCTCTATCTGGTGGCGACGCCCATCGGGAACCTGGGGGACGTCACGTCGCGCGCGTTGGAGACCCTGCGCGCGGTGCGCTTCATCGCGTGTGAGGACACGCGGCACTCGCGGGTGCTGCTCGACCACTTCGGCATTGGCGGGAAGGACCTGGTGAGCCTGCCTGCCTTCGCAGAAGGGCAGCGCGCCGGACGCATCTTGGACCGGATAGGGGAAGGGGAGGACTGCGCGCTCGTGACCGATGCGGGCAGCCCCGCCATCAGCGACCCGGGCGAGAAGCTGGTATCCGAGGCGCTGGAGCGCGGATTGATGGTGGTGCCGGTGCCAGGCCCCACGGCACTGGTCGCGGCGCTGAGCGCCTCTGGATTGCCCACGGGGCGCTTCCACTTCCTGGGCTTCCTCCCGCGCAAGGGCGCCGAGCGCCGGGCGATGCTGGAGGAAGTGGCGCAGCTGTCCGCCACCCTGGTGCTCTATGAGTCCCCACGCCGCCTGTCGGAGACGTTGCCCGACCTGCTCGACGCCTGGGGCGACCGGCGCGCGTGCGTGGCGCGGGAGCTGACCAAGCTGCACGAGGAGTTCGCTCGGGGCACCTTGTCCGAGCTGGCCGCGCGTTACGCGGCGGAAGAGCCCCGCGGCGAGGTGGTGGTGCTGGTGGAAGGCCGCACTGGCGAGACGCGTTGGTCCGAGGAGGAACTGCGCCGGGCCCTGGAGGAAGGGCTGTCTCGCGGCGAGAAGCTCAAGGCGCTGAGCACCGAGCTGGCCCGCCGCGCGGGCTGGGCCGGTCAGGACGTCTACCGGCTGGGGCTTTCGCTGAAGCGCTGAGTCCCTGGGTGGGCGCCGTCATCGGCGCCCACCGGGCCACTCATTAGAAGCTGAACGTGGCGCTCAGGTCGAAGCGGAACGTGGTGCTCTCCACCGCGCGGAAGCGGCGGGACACCAGGTCATAGCGCCAGTCGAAGTTGGGGTTGAGCTCGGGGGAGTTGAGCGCAAGGTCCACGGCGCCGTCGTTGTTCACGTCACGCCCCGGCTCCTCGGCCGTGATGGCGTGGTTGGTGTTGTAGAGGAACATGCCGGACGCGCGAATCTGGAAGGCCTTCGACGCGTTCGCGGTGACGCCCAGCATGCCACCCACCTGGAAGTAGTCCTCGGAGGTGAGCAGCTTGCGCAGGGCGGCGCTCAGCTCGTTGTAGTAGCGGCCGCTGCCCACGTAGTTGCCAATGCCTCGGACGTCCAGGGCGAAGCGCTGCGACTTCGCTGGCCGGTTGAAGGGCACCAGTTCCACGCCGAAGAGCATTCCCGCGGTGTGAGGGGCGTTGATGCCCGTCTCCTTGCGGTTCCACGGGCCCGTGAAGCAGTTGCCCGGGGCGCCCAGGTTGTCCGGGTTGGACTCGGCCTGGGCGCAGTTGGAGTAGGCGCCCGGACCGCGCACGGGGATGGTGTAGTGCGCCTTGAAGTACGGCTCTGCCGCACCGATGCGGCGCGAGAAGGCCGTGTAGAGCTGGTACTTGTGGACGCGGTCGCCGATGTTGCCGCGGTTGTCCGAATCGGTGGTGTCCGCGGCCGCGTCGCGCAGCTTCGCGGTGGGGGCCTCGTACTCCAGGCCGACAATCCAGGTGGGCTTCGTCTCGTCCTTCTCCTGGTTGAAGAAGGCGTAGGCCAGGCCGAAGCGCATGTTGCCCAGGCCGCCGCGGAAGCTCTCCTGCGGTACGTCGAACAGGGCGTTGCCCGGTGCCGAGCCCTCCAGACAGCCCGGGATGGCGGAGCCGTTGGCGTTCAGGCAGTTGTTGGTGATGGTGGACGTCTCGGGCGACGAGTTGGACGTGAAGTCCCAGCGCTCGTTCTGCGAGAAGACGACGGGCAGGGCGAAGGAGAACTCCAGGTCCCTGTAGAGGCCGACGGACAGCTCCAGGTTGAGCCGGGCGTCCACGCCCTTGTACCAGAGCTCCGACGCATCCACGCGGCCCCCCGGTTGCCCGGCGGGGGCCAGCTGCTCGCGGATGATCTTCGCGCGGTTCTGCGTGCGCTCGAAGCCGACGTCGATGAAGAGGTCGAATGGGTCGTCCTCCTCAAGCGACGACGCAATCCGGGTGATGTCCGCCGCGGTGGCGGCGAACGGCGCGCCCAGCGTCAGCGCGGCAAGTACGACGCGAAGCCTGTGCATCCGACCTCCGACGGCAAATCTCCCCGGCCTTCCGGCAAGCCCGGGGGGCTTCCAGCTAGCCGTGCCGTCGAAGGAGTGTCAAGAAACGGGTGGCTTTTACTTGCCGGCCACCACGGACGCGCTCAGCAACCCGTCCATCCGGCGCATCTCCGCCTCGAAACCCGACCGGTGCTGCGCGGCCAGTGAGCGGCGGTAGGTCTTGTGCTGGTCGTAGGGGTCCAGCACCCGGTCATCCTGCGTCATGAGCTGGTAGTGGAGGTGGGGGGCGAAGCTGCGGCCCGTGTTGCCGCTCTTGGCGATGACTTGCCCCACGGAGAACCGGGTGCCCGGCTTGACGCTCTTGTCCACCTCGTCCAGGTGGAGGAAGAGCGCGCGGCGACCCTTGCCGCCCGACTCCACCAGCTCGATGCAGTTGCCGTTGCTGCTGAAGTTCCAGTTCTTCCGCTTCACCACGCCGTTGAAGGGGGCCTTGATGGGCGTACCCACCGGGGTGCGGAAGTCCACGCCCTTGTGCTTGCGGCCGTCGCGGAGCAGGGACGTCACCTGCTCGTAGTCGTCGATGGGGGAGCGCTCCAGCCTCAGCTCCAGCTCGTCGCCGCCGGACAGGTAGTACCGGGCATTGGGCTCGCCGCTGCCCTGGTAGCGGTACGCGCTCATCGTCTTGCCCAGCTTGGCGCTGGTGAAGCGCACCGCGTGCACCAGGGGCTCCTCATTGGTGCGGCGCTGGTAGAGCACCTCCAGCGTGTCACCGCGGAGGATTTCCCCGGGGACGGAGACCCACCACACCAGGGTGCGCGTCACCACCTGCGCCAGCGCCGGACCCACGTCCGAGCCAGCGGCGTTGACGAGCGCGGTCTCCAGGGGGCCGTTGATGCTCACCGACACGCGCTCCAGGCCGGCGGCCTTCACCGGGTCCGTGGCCACGGGCGCCGGCGTGGGCGCCGCGGCGACGGCGCCCGCATCGGGGACGGCGTTGGGCATCTGGGCCGCGGCCTCTTCCGTCGCCTGAACCATCCGCTGCTTCCACCACCACACGCCGCCGGCGGCACCGCCGAGGATGAGTGACACGGCGACCACCGTGCCGAAGGGACTGCGCTTCGGAGGGGCACCGAGGGTGGGAAGGTTCGGCCGCATACAAGCTCCCTGAGTTGGAATGGGTGGGCGGGCCCGGAACCGACGCGCGAGAAGCGGAATTCCGCCTCCTCGCGGTCTATTCGTCCGGGCCGTCTTCCTGCCCGTCTGGTGTGGTGTCGCGCAAGCCGAACTCCTTCATCTTCGTCTGGAGTGACTTGCGGCTGATTTGAAGCAGGCGAGCGGCCCGGGTGACATTGCCACCCGTCTCCTCGAGCTTCTTCACGATGAGGTCCCGCTCGAGCTCGGCGGCCTTCATCCGGACGATGTCCTTCAGGCCGACTTCCCCCGTGGGAACGTCGATGGAGGCCACCGCGCTGGCCAGGTTGGCGCCCGCCTGGACGCTCGTTCCCTGGCGGACCGGCTCCGGCAGGTCGCGGGCGGTGATGAGGGGCCCGTCTGCGAACAGGAGCACGCGCTCGATGAGATTCTCCAGCTCGCGGATGTTGCCCGGCCACCCGTAGCCCTGGAGCAGGGCCATGGCGTCGTCGGCGATGCCTTCAATCTTCTTGTTGAGGCGCCGGTTGTACTTCTCCACGAAGTGCCGGGCGAGCATGGGGATGTCGCTGCGGCGCTCACGCAGGGCGGGCAGGGAGATGGGGACCACCGCCAGGCGGTAGTAGAGGTCCTTGCGGAAGCGGCCGGCTTCAATCTCCGCCTGGAGGTCGCGGTTGGTGGCGGCCACGAGCCGCACGTCCACGCGCGTCGTCTTGATGCCGCCCACGCGCTCGAACTCGCCCTCCTGGAGCGCGCGCAGCAGCTTCACCTGCATCTCCACCGGAATCTCGCCGATCTCGTCCAGGAAGAGGGTGCCCTCGTCGGCAAGCTCGAAGCGGCCGGGCTTGGACGTGACGGCACCGGTGAAGGCCCCTCGCTCGTAGCCGAAGAGTTCGCTCTCCAGCAGCGTGTGGGGAATGGCGGCGCAGTTGATCTTGATGAACGGCTTGTCCCGGCGGCTGGAGGCCCCGTGCAACGCGGTGGCGATGAGCTCCTTGCCGGTGCCGCTCTCTCCGGTGATGAGCACCGTGGACGGCGTGTCCGCCACCTTGTCGATGATCTTGTAGACCTCTTGGATCGTCGACGAGTCGCCGATGATGGCCGCGCGCGCCTTCACGTCCGGGCGCACGGAGCGGCGGGCGCTCTCGTTCGTCTTCGCGGCCTTGGCGACGACGGAGGACAACTCCGCCTGATCGAAGGGCTTGGTGATGTAGTCGAACGCGCCCGCCTTGATGGCGTCCACGGCGGAGTCCACCGTGCCATGCGCGGTGATGATGATGACGGGGACGTCCGGGTTGGCGGCGCGGATGGTGCCGAGCACCTCCATGCCGCCCACCTTGGGCATCACCAGGTCCGTCACCACGATGTCCGCGCCGTTCTTGTGGAACTCGGCGAGCCCTTGCTCGCCGTTCTCCGCCACGGTGACGTCAAAGCCGTCCCGGCGCAGCATTGTGGCGAGCACCTTGCGGAGGTTCGCCTCGTCGTCGATGACCAGGACCTTGGCCATGGTGGAAGTCGTGACCGCGGGCGACCGGAACTAGCGACGTTCCGTGGCGCCGGCGCCCTCCAGGGTGCAGATGGCGTCCGGGTGCTTGATGCGTAGCAGCAGCGCCTCCAGCACGCGGAACGGGTGGTTCATCCGCGACGCGCCCAGGTACGCCGCCACCATGTCCATGGACACAGCGAGGTCCATGTTCTCCCGGCCGGTGGACACCACCACGCCGGAGTCCCCGCGCAGGCGGTTGGACTGGTAGACGCCGTCCGACGCGAGCTGGCGGATGGTCTCAATCTCCAGCACGCCCGTCTTCTCGTAGATGCGGTGCAGCTGCGAGTACAGCCGCGGCGACAGGACGACGGCGTAGGGGCCGAAGTGGCCCTGCTCATTGAGCTTGCGCGAGGCCTCGACGATGGCCTGGAACCCACCACCCGGCGACGTCCAGTCACCCAGCGGCACCGTGAGCCGGCCATTGGCCGTCATCAGGCCTTCGTAACCCAGGCGCGCGTCACCGTAGAAGATGAGCTCGTCTTCCTGCTGCGCGCACAGGGCGGCGGCGCCGGCGGCGGCCGACACGTCCAGCGGCATGTTGTGCGTGCGCGCGGCCTCGATGTCGCGCCAGTGCAGCAGGAAGTCCTTGTAGATGATGGGGATGGTCTTGAACTTGCGAGCATCGGTGAAGACCATCGCGGTCTCCTGCTCGCCGACGATGTCCACGGCGCCGGGCGACACGCCCTGGAACTCGTCGTAGGGCACCGTCTGCACCCCGGCGCCCAGCGGCCCGTAGATGTCCAGGATGCGCCTGCCCACCAGCGAACGCCGGGCGACCTGGATGACAGTCTCGTTCAGACGCGCCCACTCCTCTTCGCGGAGCGGGTTCTCGGCATGTCCAAGGAAGTCAGGCATGAAATGGGGCTCCAGAGGCATCGACTAGAGAAGGGGGAAGAAAGCTTCAGCGACCGCTGCCGGAACCACCACCCCGGCGCAGCGAACCCACGGTGAGCGGGTGCGACTCCACGGCGGGCGGCGGCGCGGGCAGGCCATACAGCAGCCGCTGGGGCGGCAGGGACGTTGGCGGCTCGGAGGGGAGCCGGCCGTTGCGGCCGTTGACGGAGAAAGCCGGGCCGTCCGGTGCGGGCACATGGACGGAGGCGGGGGTGGGGGCGGGGGGCTCGGCGGCCTGGAAATGACCGGGGACGAAGGGCTTGGCGAAGTGGTCGTTCTGACCACTGTCCAACATGCGGAGCATGTGAACGGCCTCGGAGACGTGCTCCTTCTCCTCGGCGGCCAGGTGCTGGAAGAACGCGCGGACCTCCGGGTGGGAGGAGGCCCGAGCGTAGGCTTCGTACTCGTTGATCGTCTCCAGCTCACGTGCCAGCACGAGGCGGATGCGCGCCACGTCGTCCAAGTCACTGTCGGGAGGGCCGGCCATTGGAATGGACCCTTGCAATCCAGGGGGTTCGCCGTCAAGCGAAACAGGGGGACGGGGTTTCGGGCTTCATGACACCGAACGGCCCGCGTAGAGTCCGCCGCTCTCGTGACCACGTCCTCGCCCGAGTCTCCGCCCCCGCCGATTGCGCCGGTCGCGCCTCCTCGTCCCGAGCGTTCAGGGGGCGGCGCCGCGCTGGTAGCGGCTGGCATCCTTGCTTCCCGGCTGATGGGCCTGGTGCGCGAGCGCGTCTTCGCCCACTACCTGGGCAACGCGGAGGCCGCGGCCGTCTTCAAGGCGGCGCTGCGCATTCCCAACTTCCTGCAGAACCTGTTCGGCGAGGGCGTCCTCTCCGGCTCGTTCATCCCCGTCTACGCGCAGCTCTTGGGCCGCAAGGACACGGAGACGGCGGACCGGGTCGCGGGCGCCGTCTTCGGCATCCTGTCCCTGGTCACGGCGGTGGTGGTGGCGCTGGGCATGGTGTTCACCCCGCTGCTGGTGGATGCCATCGCGCCCGGCTTCCGGGGACAGGAGCGGGAGCTGGCCGTCCACCTGGTGCGCATCCTCTTCCCCGGCACAGGCATGCTGGTGCTGAGCGCCTGGTGCCTGGGCATCCTCAACAGCCACCGGCGCTTCCTCCTTTCGTACCTGGCGCCCGTCGTCTGGAACCTGGTCATCATCGCCGCGTTGGTGGCCGCGGGAGGCCGCTACGAGGAAGAGGCGTTGGTCTCGGTGCTGGCCTACGCCGTGGTGCTGGGCAGCTTCCTCCAGTTTGCGGTGCAGGTGCCCTCCGTCCTCAAGTTGCTGGGCCGCTTCCGCCCGACGCTGTCGCTGGCGGCGGAGCCCGTGCGGCAGGTGCTGAAGAACTTCGGGCCGGTGGTGCTGGGGCGCGGCGTGGTCCAGTTCAGCGCCTGGGTGGACACGGCCTTCGCGTCACTCATCTCCAATCGCGCGCTGTCCTCGCTGCTCTACGCGCAGACCATCTACCTCATCCCGGTGAGCCTCTTTGGGATGGCGGTGTCCGCGGCGGAGCTGCCGGAGATGTCGCGCGCCACGGGGGAGGGCGCCGACGTGGCCGCCAGGTTGCGCCAACGCATTGACGGAGGCGCACGCCGCATCTGCTTCTGGGTCGTCCCGTCGGCGGCGGCCTTCCTCTTCCTGGGGGACATGGTGGCGGCGGCGTTGCTGCAGACGGGGCGCTTCGATGCGGCGGACTCGCGCTACCTCTGGTACCTGCTCATGGGGGCGGCGCTGGGGTTGGTGGCCTCCACGGTGGGCCGCCTCTATGCCTCCGCCTTCTATGCTCTGAAGGATCCGAAGACGCCGCTGCGCTTCGCGGTGGTGCGCGTGCTGGTGGGCACCCTGGGCGCATGGGTGTTGGGCCTGCGGCTGCCGGGCTGGCTCGGGGTGCCGCAGCACCTGGGCGCCGTGGGCCTCACCCTGGCCAGTGGCCTGGTGGCCTGGCTGGAGGCGGGACTGCTGCGCCGCAAGCTGGTGAAGCAGCTGGGGCCGGTCGGCGTCCCGTCTGGCCTGCTGCCTCGCTTGTGGGGCGCCGCGGTGGTGGCTGGATTGGTGGCGGTGGGCATCAAGGTGGGCCTCACCTCGCTGCTCGGGCCGATGCCCGGCGTGACGGCGGAGTGGGGGGGAGGCTTCCTGATGCCGCCGCGCCTGCACCCTGTTCTGGGCTTCGCAGCGGTGGCGCTCCCGTTCGGTGCTGTTTATTTCGGGATGTCAGCGGCCCTGGGCATCCCGGAGGCGGGAACGGTGTTGCGCAAGGTGGGGCGGAAGCTGCGTCTGGTGCGCTAACCGCCGGGGATTGCTTGGCTCTCTGCCCGGCGAGCGGCCGCTATTTGGTGTTGCAATCATCGGGTCCGGGATGCTCTGACGCGGTGCCTCCGTTATGGACGGAGCGTTGGCGTCAAAGACATGTGCGTCATCTGGCTTCCTCCGGACATGGCGCGCGTGTAGAGTGCGCCGCCTTTTTCACCGGGGCCCGGCTTCTCGGGAAGCCAGGGTCGAATTCGCTTCAGGAAGGTCTCGCAGTGAGCGACGAGAAGAACGGTTCCAATTCTGGCGGGATGGGTCCCAAGAAGCCGAAGGCCACCTTCGGTGACGTGATGCTCGGCATCCCTTCCGGGGGAGCTCGCAGCGAGGGCGGTCGGGGCGAACAACGTGGCGGTGGCCGTGGAGGCGAGCGCGGCGGCAGTGGCCGTGGCGAGCGCGAGGCCCAGCCGCGTCCGGCGGGTGGTGCGCCGCGCGACGAGCGGGGTCCCCGTGGCGGGGGCGAGCGCCGTGGCGGAGGCGACCGTCGTCCGTCAGGCCCCATGGTTGTCGTGAAGCGGGCGTCGGGTGCCATCGAGACGCGCGGCCCGGTGGGGGATGCTCCCGCCGAGGCGACCGCGACGGCCGAGGAGACGACCGCCGCCGCCGAGTCTTCCGCCGCGACGCCGGCCCCCACGCCGCGTCCGGTGACGCCGACGCCGGCCCCAACCAGCGCGCTGTATGAGGAAGTCCCCGAGGCCCAGTCCTTCGCCGAGATGTTCGAGGCGCAGGCCAAGGAGGGTGGAACGCCCAGCCGCAAGGGCCTGCGCGTGGGCGAGAAGGTCCGTGGCACCATCTTCCAGCTCGGCGCGGATACCGCGTTCGTGTCGGTGGAAGGCGCTGCCAAGAGCGAGGCGATGATCGAGCTTCGCGAGCTGAAGGACGATGAGGGCATCCTGCGCTTCGGCGTGGGTGACACCATCGACGCGCACGTGGTGGAGGTGGGCGCCAAGGGCATCCTCCTCAGCCGCGCGCTGGCCAAGGGCAGCGCGAACCTGGCCCTGCTGGCCGAGGCCCGCGCTTCCGGCATGCCCGTCGAGGGACTGGTGCTGAGCGTGAACAAGGGCGGTGTGGAGGTCGCCATCGGTGACATCCGCGCGTTCTGCCCCATCAGCCAGCTGGACCTGCGCTACGTGGAGAAGCCGGACCAGTTCATCGGCGAGAAGCTCCAGTTCCGCGTGAGCGAGGTCCGCGAGCGCAACGTGGTGCTGTCGCGCCGCGCGCTGTTGGAGGACGAGCAGCGTCAGCTGGCCGCGGAGACGCGCAAGAACCTGGCCCAGGGCAAGATCGTCAAGGGCAAGGTCACCGGCGTGCGCGACTTCGGCGTGTTCGTGGACCTGGGCGGCGTGGAGGGCATGATTCCCGTCTCCGAGCTTTCGTACACCCGCGTCGGTCACCCGAGCGACGTGGTGAAGGTCGGTGACGACGTCGAGGTCGAAATCCTCCGCATGGAGGCCGGCCAGCCCAACTCGCCGGACAAGTCCAAGCAGAAGGAGCGCATCACGCTGTCCATGCGCTCGCGCCAGGAGGATCCGTTCCAGAAGGCGCTGTCCGAAATCAAGGAAGGCGACCGCGTCCAGGGCAAGGTCGTCCGCCTGCAGCAGTTCGGCGCCTTCGTGGAGCTGCGTCCGGGCGTGGACGGTCTGGTCCACATCTCCGCGCTCAGCGACCGCCGCATCGCGCACCCGCGCGACGTGGTGAAGGAAGGGGAGAGCATCTGGGTGTCGGTGGAGAAGATCGACACGCAGGAGAAGCGCATCGGCCTGCGCCGCATCTCCGAGGAAGAGGCGCAGCGTCCTCCCGAGGAGCGCTCGGCGCCCGCAGCGGAGGCCGCCGCTCCGGCGCAGCCCGCCGCGCCCCGTCCCAAGGTGGGCCAGGTCGTCGTGGGCAAGGTGGATCGCATCGAGCCCTACGGCGTGTTCCTCGCGTTCCCGGGTGGCAAGGGCTTGCTGCCCGCGAGCGAGACGGGTACCGAGCGTGGCACCGACCTGCGCAAGCACTACTCGCTGGGCCAGGAGGTGAAGGTGGCCATCCTGGACATCGACGCGTCCGGGAAGATCCGCCTGTCCGTCACCGCCGCCATCCGCGCGGAGGAGCGCGCCGAGGTGGAGGCCTGGCAGAAGACGCAGCAGCCGCAGGGCGCGGGCAAGAAGGGCTTCGGCACCTTCGCGGATCTGCTCAGCAAGGCGCGCAAGTAATTCCCTGTCTCCAGCGCTGATTCCGTTGATGTGGTCAGCGCTGGAGAAAGGTGTTGACGGTACAGGCGAGGGACGGTACTTACCGCCTCGCCTCTCTCTGCCGCGGGGTGGAGCAGCCTGGTAGCTCGTCGGGCTCATAACCCGAAGGTCGCAGGTTCAAATCCTGCCCCCGCAATTCGTTGTACTTCGAAACTTGATTGGAATCGCAGTCAGGTTTCGAGTAGTTGAGCCTCAAGACATGTCGCGGGGTGGAGCAGCCTGGTAGCTCGTCGGGCTCATAACCCGAAGGTCGCAGGTTCAAATCCTGCCCCCGCAACTCGTTGTACCTCGAATTCTGATTGGAATCGCAGTCAGGTTTCGAGTTGTTGAACCCAAACATGACGCGGGGTGGAGCAGCCTGGTAGCTCGTCGGGCTCATAACCCGAAGGTCGCAGGTTCAAATCCTGCCCCCGCAACTCAGGTCGGCCCGGTCATTCTCATGGAATGGCCGGGCCGATTTCTTTTGCACGTCTCGACACGGCGACCGTCCTCCGCCACGGCTGCCCTGCGTCCGGCCGAGCGCGTTGTGTTCGCTGGTGAAGGCGTACCTGGCACCACGGTCCATCTTCCTCGTAGGGGATTACCCCCACCGGTGATGCGCGGCTCACGCCGCCGACAACGACGAGGAGGAGTCCATGGACACCGAGATCACGCATGTTCTGCTGGTCGGCGGTACGGGGCGTTTTGGCGGCAGGTTGGCGTCGGCGCTGCTGGCGCGTCCCGGCATCCACCTGCACGTATTGGTACGTCCGGGCACGCGCAGTGATGCGCTGGTGCGCCTGGCGGAGCATGGGGTGACGTTGGTGAGCGGGACGCTGGATGACATGCGCTCGCTCGATTCGGCGTTGGAGGGCGTGGACGCGGTGGTCGCCGCCGTGAGCGGACCACCCGAGGTGCAAGTGGAAGGGCAACTCCGCTTGCTGGACTCCGCGCGGCGGCATGGCGTCATCCGCTTCATCCCTTCGGACTACTCGCTGGACTACACCGATGCGGACGCGGGTGACGCCTTCATGGATGCGCACCGCCGTGTCGCCGACGCCGTGGTGAAGAGTGGCGTGCCGTACACCTTCGTCCTGTGCGGCGCGTTCATGGAGACGGCGCTGTCGCCGCAGGCGCAGGTGTTCGACTTCGAGCGCGGCGTTGTCTCGTACTGGGGCACGGGAGACGAGCCCTTCGACGTCACCGCGATGACGGATGCGGCGCGATGGGTGGCGGAAGTGGTGGTGGATCCTCACGCCGCGGGCCGGCGGCTGGAGTTCGTGGGTGACGTGGCGACGGTGAATGACGTGGCCGCCCTGTACGAAGCGCTGACCGGTCAGCGCCTGCGCCGCGTGTGCAGGGGAAGCGTGGAGGACCTTCGCCGGCAACTCGTTCGCGCGCGTCCCGAAGGCGTGTCGGTCCAGGTGTCGTCCGCGCAGCTGAGTCTGCTCTCGCAGCTTGCGGGGAAGGGGAGACTGCGCGATCCGGCCAATGCCGAGTACCCGCGGCTCCGGCCCACGACGTTGCGCGACTTCCTTGAAGCACGGTGGATGGTGCCAGCATCCGCGCGGGAGACGTTGCCACTCGCTTCACAGCCGTAGCCCGTGTGCATCGCGGACACTCGGTGGTGTCAGCGCGTCTCGGTGGCGGTGCGCTGCGGGCTCGGGTCGCACGCAAGCAGGGCGCACTGCGTCGCGGGCGCGCACTGATCATCACAGCAGCGCAGATGTCCCCAGGCGCAGCCACGGGATGTGGCCGTGCTGTTTTTCTCCTCGGAGGCGGATTGCGTCGCGCTGCCTGAGTCCTTCGCGCCTCCGTTGCCGCGCGTCATGGACTCAGGTGTCGCGTTACCCGGGTCCCTGGCGGCCTCGGCGCGCGGGAACGGGCGTTCCGCGGTGCCCAGACACCCAGTCGCGCCAAGCACAAGTGCCCAAAGCACCACTCCCCAAGCCCCTGCGCGTCCATAACCAGTGCTCATGGCTCCCCCATGTTCGACGCAACCTGCCGTAATTGCGGAATTCTGCGCTGCATTGGAAAAAATGCGCGTGTCGCCTTTTAACTTACATCCGATCGGGCACTAATCTCTCCGCCAGGTGACAATCTGTCACTTGGTCGCCTTCTGACCGTGACTGGGAGTTTCGGCGATGGGGCCGGAACCTTCGACCCAGGCTGTAAGGAAGGCGGCCACCCCCGCCGTCGTAAATGGAGTCTCCCCACGTGAGAAGGTTGGTTGCCACGCTGTCCGGGCTTGCCCTGGTACTGTCCGGTACCAGTTCCGTCGCCCGGACGTTGCCGAACTACGATGCACTCCAGGACGCGAAGCCCGCGGGCCGTGCCGCCGCGGGATTCAAGCCGGTCAACAGCAGCCTGAAGGGGGCGCGGGTCGCCCACAAGGACTCGCTGACCGGTTCCCCGACGTTCATCTGGACGCACCCGACCTCGGAGCAGACGAAGCTCCGTGGCGAGTACGCGAAGATGTCTCCCGCCAAGGCGGCGCTGGCGCAGATTTCTGCCCACGCTCCTCTTTACGGTCTCGCTTCGTTTGAGGCCGCGGGCGCGAAGGTCACCAACGTCAGCACCAACACGCAGGGCGTGAAGGTCGTGACGCTGGCCCAGGAGTCCTCGGGGATCGAGGTCTTCCGCCAGTCGCTGAAGGTGCTGCTGAACAAGCACAACCAGGTGGTTGCCATCTCCGGCAGCCTCTCCAAGCACGCTTCCGTGGAGATCCCGAAGGGCAAGGCGCGCTTCACCGTGCCCGCGGCCGAGGCGATCGCCGTGGCCTACAAGGACCTCACGGGCGCCGCGCTGGACCGCAACCTGCTCACCCGCGTGAGCGACGCGAAGAAGGGCGACAAGTACTCGCACTTCACGCTGGCCAGCTACGCGCGTCCGCTCGAGGAGGGGTTTGTCATCCCCGCCCGCGCGAAGCAGGTCTACTTCCCGCTGCCTGGCAAGCTGGTCCCCGCGTACTACGTGGAGATCAACACGGGCCGCGCGAACAGCGTGGACTCGGACTACTTCGCGTACGTCGTCTCCGCCACCGACGGTCAGTTGCTGATGCGCAACGACCTGAAGGCGCACGCGGAGTTCAGCTACCGCGTGTTCTCGGACGCGACGCCGCCGTACACGCCGCACGACGGTCCGATCGGCAGCGGCGGTACGCCGCACCCGACCGGCACCCCGGACGGCTACGTCTCGCCGTACGTTCCGGCGAACCTGATCACCCTCGAGAGCCTCCCGTTCAGCCGGAACGATCCCTGGCTGCCGGACGGCGCGACGGAGACGCAGGGTAACAACGTCGACGCGTACGCGGACCTCACCGCGCCGGACTACTTCAACGCCGGCGACCTCCGCGCTTCCGTCACGGCTCCGGGCGTGTTCGACCGGACCATCGACTTCGGCATCCAGCCGAACGCCAACGCGGAGCAGATCGCCGCGGCGACGACGAGCCTGTTCTTCCTGAACAACTGGCTCCACGACTGGTACTACGACGCCGGCTTCGACGAGGCCTCCGGCAACGCCCAGCATGACAACTTCGGGCGTGGCGGCATGGGTGGTGACCGTCTGCAGGCGCAGGCGCAGGACTACAGCGGCACCGACAACGCCAACATGCTCACGCCGGCGGACGGTGCGTCGCCGCGCATGCAGATGTACCTGTTCGCCGGCCCGCGCAACTCGCGCCTGACGGCGAACGCTCCGGCGCAGGTCGCGGGTGACTACCAGGGTGGCGTCTCCTCCTCCTTCGGTCCGCAGACCTTCAACGTCACCGGCGACGCGGTAGCGGCGCTGGACGCGGCCAACACCGCGGGTCCGACCGACCGTGACGGCTGCACCGCGCTGACCAACGCGGCCGAGGTCGCTGGCAAGATCGCCATCATCGACCGCGGCGGCTGCGACTTCGTCATCAAGGTGACCAACGCGCAGAACGCGGGCGCCATCGGCGTCATCATCCACGACAACGTCGCGGGTCCCACGATCGACCTGGGTGGCGACTCCACCACCATCACCATCCCCACGCTTCGCGTGAACCTGGATGATGGCAACGTGCTGCGCAGCGGCCTGCCGGCGCTCAACGTCACCCTGTGGCGTGGCCCGACCACGTGGATCGACGGCACCATCGACAACGCCATCGTGGCGCACGAGTGGGGCCACTACATCAGCAACCGCCTCGTCGCGAACTCGTCCGGTCTGGTGAACAACCAGGGCCGCGCGATGGGCGAGGGCTGGGGTGACTTCACCGCCCTGCTGATGATGGTTCGCGCCGAGGACATCAACGTCCCGTCCAACGCGAACTGGAACGGCGCCTACGCCGCCGCGGGCTACGCCACGCGCGCGGACGCGAACTCCGAGTTCTTCGGTATCCGCCGTGGCACGTACTCGTCGGACCAGACCAAGAACGCGCTGTCGTTCCGTCACATCATGGACGGCGTGGCGCTGCCCACGGGCGTGCCGTTCAACGGCAACACGGGTCTGCCGAACTCGCAGGTCCACAACTCCGGCGAGATCTGGGCGACGATGCTGTGGGAGTGCTACACGTCGCTGCTCCGCGCGCATCCGTTCCAGGAGGCGCAGGACCGGATGAAGAGCTACCTGGTGAACGGGTATAAGCTCACGCCGGCGGCCCCCACCTACCTGGAGGCGCGTGACGCCGTCATCGCGGCGGCCTACGCCAACGACCCGGCGGACGCCGAGCGGTTCTGGACGGCCTTCGCCAAGCGCGGCGCGGGCGTCGGTGCCGTGGCTCCGGACCGCTACTCCACGAACCACGCCGGTGTCGTGGAGAGCTTCGTGGTCGGCTCGGCCATCCAGATCGTGTCGGCCGAGTTCATCGACGACGTCGAGGCTGGCTCGTGCGACCTCGACGGCATCCTGGACAACGGTGAGACGGGCCGCATCGAGGTCACCGTGCGCAATGCGGGCGCGCTGACTGCGTCCGCCTCCAGCGTCAACCTGTCCTCCGCCTTCTCGGGTCTCGAGTTCGGCAACGGTGGTCAGGCGAGCTTCCCGGCCATCCCCGTGTTCGGTGAGGCCACGGTCTCCATCCCGGTCTCGCTCACGGGCGCGACGGGCCAGCAGGACGTGACCATCGACATCGCGGCGCGTGATGCGGGCCAGGCGATCCCCGGCGACATCACGGATAGCATCATCCTCACGACGCACTTCGACGAGCGTCCGAACTCCTCCAACATCGAGGACGTTCAGATCACCCCGTCCAAGCTGCCCTGGACCACCGAGTACGACGAGGCCCTGACCCCGGCCGTGTTCAGCGTGGTCACGTTCGACGACGGCAACCGCACGTTCTACGCGGAGAACACCGCTTCCTTCGCCGACGTCCGCCTCATCTCGCCTGAGCTGCACGTCAGCGCGACCGAGCCCTTCGTGATCAACTTCCTGCACGCTTGGGACTTCGAGGATGACTACGACGGCGCCACGGTCGAAATCTCCGAGGACGGTGGCAACACCTGGGTGGACATCGGCGATCCGATCCACAACACGATTCTCGAGACCTACCCGGGCAACGATAACCCGCTGGCTGGCAAGCCCGCGCTGTCCGGTTACAACCCGCAGTTCCCGGGCATGCTCCCCGCGACCATCGATCTGGGCACGGCCTACGCCGGCAAGACGGTGCAGGTCCGCTTCCGCGTCGGTACGGACATGAGCTTCGGCTACACGGGCTGGCTGCTGGACGACCTCGAGTTCAACGGCATCACGAATACTCCGTTCACCACCATCGCGGCTGAGGATGGCGTCTGTGTGAACCCCTGGCCCATCGCCAACGCCGGTCCGGACCGGTCCATCGCGCCGGGTGAACTGGTGAGCCTCTACGGTTCGGCTGCCGATCCGGAAGGCCAGCCGGTGACCTTCACCTGGGCACAGACGTCTGGCCCCGCGGTCACCCTGGCGGGTGCCAACACCCTGACGCCGTCGTTCACGGCGCCGCAGGTCACCGAGGCCACCGCACTGGTGTTCACGCTGACCGTCTCCGACGGCGTCAAGACGGCCACGGACTCGGTGACCGTGACGGTGGCGCTGCCCAACCATGCACCCACCGTGAACGCGGGCCTCGACGGCATTGTCGAGGAGCGCGCTGCGTACACGCTGAGCGGCTCCGCCAGCGACGAGGACGGCGATGCCCTCACGTACCTGTGGACCCAGGTCTCCGGTACGCCGGTGGCGGTGAAGGACTACACCACGCCGACGGCGACGTTCATCGCGCCCGAGGTCACGCTGGATGAGCCGCTGGTCTTCCGTCTGACGGTCAGCGACGGCATCGCCACGGCGAACGACACGGTCACCGTGACGGTCACCAACGCGAACCGCGCGCCCATCGTCTCCGACACGTCCGTGGCCTTCGCCGCGGGTACTGTCACCGTGACGGCCTCCGCGGTCGACCCGGATGGTGATGCGCTCAGCTATAGCTGGGAGCAGACGGGTGGTTCGACGGTTGCCATCAATGGCGCCGGCACGTCCGCCATCTCCTTCGCCACCCCGGTCCCGGGCTCGTACGAGTTCACCGTGACGGCGACGGACGGCTCGGCCTCTGCCTCCAAGGCGGTGCCGGTGACCATCATCGATGGTTCTCTGCCGGCGAACTCGGCGCCGACCGTGAACGCGGGTATCGATGCCACGGCGAACGCCGGCGACACCGTGACGCTCAGCGGCTCCGCGAGCGACGCCGAGGGTGACACGCTGACGTATCACTGGGAGCAGATCGGTGGCACGGATGTGACCCTGACGGGCGCCGACACCCTGACGCCGTCGTTCACCGCGCCGAGCACGGTCAACGGTGACACGCTGGGCTTCATCCTGACGGTCAGCGACGGCACCTCGACCACCAGCGACGTCGTGCGCGTCCTCGTGGCGGCGGACCCGGGTGCCAACCCGAGCAACACTGCTCCGGAAGCGGACGCGGGCGAGTCGGCCGTCGTGGCGGAGGGCGCCACCGTGACGCTCAACGGCACGGCGACCGACGCTGACGGTGACACGCTCGTCATCGTCTGGACGCAGATCGGCGGCACGCCCGTGACGCTGTCTGACGCGTCCTCGCTGACGCCGACGTTCACCGCCCCGGCCTCCTCCGAGCCGCTGACCTTCCTCCTGACGGTCAGCGACGGTACGGCGACTGTGGTCGACGTGACGTCCATCAGCGTGACCGAGGAGAACGTCGCGCCGGTGGCGTCCGCTCGCGCGGTGCTCTCTGGCAACCAGACGTCGGCCACGCTCGACGGCTCGGCTTCCAGCGACGCGAACGGCGATGCGCTGACGTACCGCTGGACGCAGGTCTCCGGTCCGAACGCGACCATCTCCGGCGCGGACCAGGCGGTTGCGGTCGTCAACCTGCCTGACCTCGACGACAAGACGGCGTCGTTCTCGTTCCGCCTGACGGTGACGGACTCCGCGGGCGCCGAGAGCAGCAACACCGTGCAGTTCTCCGCCCGCAACGGCGGTGACAGCGGTGGCTGCTCCGCGACGGGCGCGGGCGCTCCGGTCGGCATGATCGGCCTGGCGCTGCTCGGCCTGCTGCGCCGCCGTCGTCTGAACTGAGACGCGCGGGTCCTCCTCCTGCCTCCGGGTGGGAGGAGGCCTCCGCGGGGCCCGGATGAAGTAAGTGTCCGGGCGTCGCGGAACGCCGACTGAAGATGAACTTCCTGGCGGCCGGCTCCCGGATTCAAGGGGGCCGGCCGTCGACTTTTCCGGGCCGAGGGGCTGCGGACCTCAGAGGGGCCGCACGTGCTCCGCGAGGCGTCCGGTGGCCATCAGCTCGTGTAGCTCGTCGCCCATGCGCTCGCTCTCGGAGACCACCTGGTTCCAGGCGCGCATGCGCTCGGCGTCCTTCATCCGTTCGAAGTCGACCCGGTCCGGAATCCGGCCTCCGGGAAGGCGGGCCACCAACGCCTGGGACGGGGCGATGAGCAGCGCCCGGCGGAAGTTCTGGGGCCGTGCCCGCCGCCACCGCAGCGACTTGTCGAACCAGCCCGGCACCACGTACGGGTAGAAGTGCGGGTACAGCACCAGGCCCGTGCCCGGGCCGAAGTCCAGGTCCAGGTGGTAGTCGACCACGCCGCCGTCGCGAAACACGCCCGCGGGCGCGCCAAGAATACGCACGCCGCTGAAGAGCAGGGGGATGGAGCCTGACGCCAGCAGCGCCAGTCGCAGGTTCTCCCGCGTCAGTGGCAGGTGGGTGGAGGGCAGGTCCTTGAGCCCGGCGAAGGGGCTGGTGTCCCCGGCCGTGTGGAAGATGACGCGCTCCATGTGGAGCCCCAGCGTCCGCCGGCTGACCATGTTGCCCAGGGCGCAGAGCACGAGCCCTAAGAGCTGCGCCCCCGGGCGATGTACGCCGCCTCGAAGCGGCGCAAGGCCAGCACCGGGTCCTTCTGGGCCACGCAGGCGAGCCGCCAGCTTCCAATGGAACTGCCGATGAGGTGGAGGGGGCGCGAGCGGTTCTGGAAGAGGCTGGCGAAGAGCGCCCGGTCCAGTCCCGCCAGCACCAACCACTTCGGACCGCCGGAGGCGCCGGGGACGACGTCCACGTCGTCTCCGCGCAAGCCTCGTTCGCGAATGAGCCGGAGCGCGTCCGGCCCGGCCAGGAGCGTGAGGTGGGAGGCCATATCGGCTCGCCAACCTAACGAAGCCCCACCGGGGTTGCGACTCTTCGCGTGCCGCCGGGGTGCTGTAGCCTCCCCACCATGAAGAAAACCGCAGCCTCTCCCGGCTCCCCGGTGGGCCTCAGCCGCCGCACCCTCCTGGGCGGAACGGCCGCTGCCACGGCGCTCGCCTCACTGGATGCCCCCGCCTACGCGGCCCCGACGCCCGCGCGGCCCTTCGAGCTGGCCGAGGCCACCGTGGTGGACCTCCAAGCCGCGATGAAGGCAGGCGAGCTCACCGCGCAAGGCCTCGCAGAGCGCTACCTCGCGCGCATCGCCGACTGGGACTCGCGCGGGCGCCTCCCTCTGCGCTCCGTCATCGAGCTGAACCCGGACGCGCTCGCCACGGCCGCCGCGCTCGATCAGGAGCGCCGCGAGAAGGGGCCCCGGGGCCCGCTGCACGGCATCCCAGTGCTCCTCAAGGACAACATCGCCACCGCGGACCAGATGCAGACGACGGCGGGTTCCCTGGCGTTGGTGGGCGCGCGGCCGCCTCGGGACGCGTTCATCGTGGAGCGCCTGCGAGCCGCGGGCGCGGTCATCCTGGGCAAGACGAACCTGAGCGAGTGGGCCAACTTCCGCTCCACGCGCTCGGCCAGTGGCTGGAGCGCGCGGGGTGGCCAGACGCGCAACCCGTATGCGCTCGACAGGACGCCTTCGGGTTCCAGTTCGGGGGCGGGCGCGGCCACGGCGGCCAACTTCTGCGCCGTGGCCGTGGGCACGGAGACGGATGGCTCCATCGTGTCGCCTTCGGCGGCCAGCGCGTTGGTGGGGCTCAAGCCGACGGTGGGACTGGTGAGCCGCTCCGGCATCATTCCCATCTCCCACAGCCAGGACACGGCCGGCCCCATGACGCGCACCGTGGCGGATGCCGCGGCGCTGTTGAGCGTGCTCGCGGGCGTGGACCCTTTGGACGCGGCGACGGCGGCGAGCCGGGGCAATGCCCATGCGGACTACACCCGGTTCCTCGACGTGGACGGGCTGAAGGGCGCTCGCATCGGCGTGCCCCGGGAGCGCTTCTTCGGCTACCACCCGGCCACCGACGCGCTCGTGGAGGAGGCCCTGGCCTTGATGAAGTCCCGCGGCGCCATCCTCGTGGATCCGGCGCCGATTCCCGCGGCGGCGCAGGTGGCCGCCCCCGAACTGGAGGTCCTCCTCTACGAGTTCAAGGCGGGGCTGGAGGCCTACCTTGCGACGCTGGAGGAGGGGACGGCCCCTCGCACGCTCGCGGACCTCATCCGCTACAACGAAGCGCACGCGCCGTCGGAGCTGCCGTACTTCGGCCAGGAGCTCTTCCACATGGCTCAGGCCAAGGGGCCCCTGACGGACAAGGCCTATCTCAAGGCCCTCCAGGCCTGCCGCCGTCTGTCGCGCGCGCAGGGGCTGGACGCGGTGATGAAGAAGCACAAGCTGGATGCGCTGGTCGCGCCGACGCAGGCGCCCGTGGGGCTCATCGACCCCATCAACGGTGACCACTGGCTGGGCAGCAGCTCCACGCCCTCGGCTGTATCAGGCTACGCCTCCATCACCGTGCCCGCGGGGTTCGTGTACGGCTTGCCCGTGGGGCTGTCCTTCGTCGGCGGGGCCTGGAGCGAGCCCGTCCTGCTGAAGCTGGCCTATGCCTATGAGCAGGCGTCGAAGCACCGGCGTCCGCCCACCTTCGCGGAGACGGCGGACCTGCGGGTGCACGCTGGCGCGGGAGGCCCAACCGCGAAGCCCTGACTCAGGGCTCCGGCGACGTGGCCCAGGGCGTGGTGGCCTGGAGCACGGCTTCCTGGAGTGCCTCCGTGCGCAGGTGCGCGATGTGCTGGTACTCCGGGTCCGCCACCATCTGCAGGAAGGCGGCGCGGCTGGGATAGCGGACCAGGAGCACCGCGTCCCACGTCTGTCCGGGATCGGCCACCAGCGCCGTGGAGCCGTCTCCAGCGTAGAGGGGCTGGGCGCCCACCTTCTGGATGAAGGGCATCACCGCGCTCGCGTAGGCCTCGTAGGACGCGCGGCCGCCTTCCTTGAAGCGCACCAGGTTCAGGATGACCACGGGGCCTCCCGGATCCTCCTGCATGAAGCGTTCAACGTCGGTGTGCTGGGGATCGACGGCCATGGTGCCTCCTCGGTTCGGGATGAACGCTATTCCAATGTGCCCACGGAGCCGCCACCGGGCTGCTCGCGCTGGTGGTCGAGATACGCGGCGAAGCCTGCCTTGGATTGGATGCGGAAGGCGGGGATTCGGGCGAGCGCCTCGGGCGGGAAGACGTATTGCTCACACACGAGGCTGGCGCGGCTCGCGCCTTCCTGGCTGCCAGTGAAGGGCCGCACCTCATGTTGGAGGTCGCCGCGGAAGTGCACCAGCAGGCCCTCTCGAGGGCGGATTTCACCCACGGGGGTGTCATTCTGGAGCAGGCGCAGCTCGCCGCCCTGGGCGCGCTCGGGGACCTGGAGATACAGCACACTCACGTGCCGGGGCGTCGCATCGGGGACGCCGCTGGGCTCCTGCAGTGTCGCGTCGATGTGTCGCCCCACGCCGCGCCCCGCATCGAGCAACAGGAGGTTGAGATAGAATGCATTGGGGACAGGCCGCTCCCGCCGCGAACCCCAGAGCCGCTCATGCCAAGGCAACAATCCTGTCGCACTGGCCGGGTCCAGCACGCGGCCCAGGTAGGGCACCAAAAAGGGGAAGCGGGCCTCCAACGTGGCGCGGCCCTCATGCGTGAAGATGAAGGCAAACCCCCGGCTGGCCTGGAACGTCCCCATCAACGGACTGCGTGCCACGAAGCGCGAGCCGAGCAGGGCGGTCCGCAGCTCAAGAAGCGTGCTGCGGGGCAAGGCCTCTCGGCGGGTGATGTAAGCGCGCACGGGGAGACTCGGCCTTCAGGGTGAATGAGAGAACCGTAGCAGTTTTACAGCCTACCTTATAGGTTGCAGCCTTGCCGATGCTACTCAACTCCTTGGAGACGGACACATGAGCCAGCAACCTCGATCCTCTCACGCGCCTCCGCCCGCCGCTCTGCAGATGACGCAAATGGTCTATGGCTTCTGGGTTTCCCGAAGCCTTCAAATCATGGCGGAACTCGAGCTCGCGGATACCATCGGTGATACGCCCAAGACGGTGGAGGAGCTCGCCGAGGCCAGTGGGACTCATGCGCCCACGCTGCGCCGGCTGTTGCGGCTGCTCAGCGGCCTGGGCGTGCTCGTGAAGGATGAGTCCACGCAGCGCTGGGCCCTCACGGAGCTGGGCGGAATGCTTCGCAAGGACAACCCCGGCTCTGTGTATGGCTCGCTCCGGGCGCATGGACACATCCTGTCGTGGCAGGCGTGGGGAGACCTGGCCACCGCCCTGAAGACGGGCAAGCCCACGGTCGAGAAGTTCATGGGCGACACGTTCTTCAACTACATGACGACGCATCCCGACGTCGCCGCCATCTTCAATGGCAGCATGGCCGCGTACCAGACGCTGAACGCGCCCGCCGTGGTGAACGGATATGACTTCTCCTCCGCGCGCAGCATCGTCGACGTGGGCGGCGGTACGGGCATGCTGCTGACGCACATCCTCAAGGCCAATCCCGGCGTCCGCGGCACCGTCTTCGAAATGCCTCACGTGGCGGTGGAAGCCCGCGAGCGAATCGCCGAGCAGGGGCTGTCGCCGCGGTGTGACGTCGTCGCCGGTGACTTCTTCGAGCGCATCGTTCCCGAAGGCAAGGACGTCTACATCCTGTCGCAGATCCTCCATGACTGGGATGACGAGCAGAGCCTGCGCATCCTCAAGTGCATCCGCGCGGCGATGCGTCCCGACTCGCGGTTGCTCATCGTGGAGACGGTGCTGCCCGGCGACAACGTGCCGCACTTCGGCAACCTCTACGACCTGGCCATGCTCGTGCTCGTGGGCGGCCGGGAGCGCACGGGGCCGGAGTACACGGCGCTCTTGGAGAAGGCGGGGCTGAGACTGTCCAACGTCTTCCCGACGACGATGCCGCCCAGCGTCGTCGAAGCCGTGGTGGCCTGAGCCACCACCGGTCGCCGTGAGGCGGGGGCTCACTGGTCCGCCCGCCTCCGGCGCTGCCGGGACGTGTCGAGCATGTTCAGCAGGGCCCAGGCACCTTCAGTAGGCGGCGCACCAGCGTGGCCTCGCGCCGGTCCCGAAGCTGCCTCCGTTGCTGTTTGCCGCTCTTGCCCGGGACGTCGAAGTACCTCTCGGGCCGGGTTGCTGGCCGGGGACTGGGCTACCGGGCTGGTTCCGCTTGAGGGGCCATGCGCCTTGCGTAAGGGGAATCCCGCCCCCCCATGTGAGCCGTCCTCCTGTAGGCCTCAGGGGGGCCGCGCGGCAACGCAGGTGCTGCCCGGCCGACCGCCCAGGGACGGGGCAGAAAAGCGCAAGGTACGTTTTCGATGGGAATGACATTCGTTTAGAGTGGGGCGCAAGCCGTATGAGCGCCTTCCTCGACACCATTCTGGCCTTCCCGACCGCCATCTTCACCATCGTCCTCGGCGTGGTGATGACGTACTGGCTGTTCGTCATCGCGGGCGCGGTCGGCATCGACCTGTTCGATGGGGACATCACGCTGGAGTCGGGCGGCAAGGCGCTGAGCGGGGCCATCGAGGGCGGTGGCAAGGCATTGGGCGGGGCCATCGAGGGTGGTGGCAAGGCATTGGGCGGGGCCATCGAGGGGGGTGGCAAGGCATTGGGCGGCGCGAAGGCGCTGGGTGCCCATGATGCGGATTTCGACGTCGATGGTGGCGGAGTCCTGGCCGCCATGGGCTTCGCCGGCATCCCCATCACCGTGTCCGTGAGCTTCGTGGCGTTCATCGCCTGGTTCCTGTCGGTGATGAGCGCGCAGCCGCTGCACGAGGCGCTGGGCGGGGTGGTGCCGTCGTGGCTGCTGAGCAGCGGGCTGGGGCTGGCGTGTTTCGCGGCGGGAACGGTGACGGCGGGCTTCGCGGTCCGGCCCCTGCGGCCGGTGTTCGTGACCAGGCGCGCCCCGGGGCGCGACGCGCTGATGGGCCGCGTGTGCACCATCTCCAGCGGCAGCGTGACGGCCAAGACGGGCCACGCGACCTTCGAGGACGGCGGAGCGGGCGTCATCCTCAACGTCGTCTGCGCGAAGCCCAATGAACTCAAGCGAGGCCAGCCGGCGCTGATCCTCGCGTACGACGCCGAACGGCGCGTCTACGAAGTGGAGCCGGTCGACTGGCTGCTGCCGGAGGAGATGGAACAGCTCCAGGACCCGGCCCGCGCCGCGGCATTGGCTCGCGTGAAGGCACGAGGCTGAGTTTTACCGGTCGCGCCGAGGGGGCGACCGTCACATTCGACGCCGGAGGGCTTTTGCGGGGGACCTCCGGCGCCTGATACAAGGCCCGCTGTCATCATCAATCAGGAAATGGCCATGGACCCCATTACCGCGGTCGCTGCCGGCATCGGTGGCATCATCCTTCTCGGAGGCATCCTCCTCACCATCGTCCGGCTCTACCGGCAGGTGGACCAGGGCAAGGTGCTCATCGTCAACACGCTGAAGAACGAGCCGGTCGTCACCTTCACCGGCGCGGTGGTGTTCCCCATCATCAACCGGGCCGAGGTGATGGACATCTCCTTGAAGACGGTGGAAATCGACCGCCGTGGCAAGGAAGGCCTCATCTGCAGGGACAACATCCGGGGTGACATCAAGGTCACCTTCTTCGTCCGCGTGAACAAGACGCGCGAGGACGTGCTGAAGGTGGCGCAGACCATCGGCTGCGCGCGCGCCTCCGACCAGGAGACGCTGGAGAACCTCTTCGAGGCCAAGTTCTCCGAGGCCCTCAAGACGGTGGGCAAGAGCTTCGACTTCGAGGAGCTCTACACCAAGCGCGAGGAGATCAAGGACCAGGTCGTCAACGTCATCGGCCGTGACCTCAGCGGGTACATGCTGGAGGACTGCGCCATCGACTTCCTGGAGCAGACCCCGGTCGAGATGCTGGACAAGGACAACATCCTCGACGCGCAGGGCATCCGGAAGATCACCGAGCTGACGACGAAGCAGAACGTCTTCACCAACGAGCTGCGCCAGGACGAGCGCATGGCCGTCACCAAGCGCAACGTGGAGGCGGATGAGGCCATCTTCGCCCTCGAGCGTCAGCGTGAAGAGGCCGCCGCGAAGCAGAAGCGCGAAATCGACAGCATCCAGGCCCGCGAGACGGCCGAGGCCGAGCGCGTGAAGCAGGAGGAGTACGCCAAGGCCCAGCTGGCGCGCATCAAGGCCGAGGAAGAAATCAACATCAACGAGCAGAACAAGTCCCGGCAGATCGAGGTCGCGCAGAAGAACCGCGAGCGCGTGGTGGGCGTGGAGACCGAGCGCGTGGAGAAGGACCGCGCCCTGGAAGCCATCAACCGCGAGCGTGAGACGGAGCTGCAGCGCATCGCCAAGGAGAAGGCGCTCGAAGGCGAGAAGAAGCTCATCGCCGACGTGGTGCGCGCCCGCATCGCCGTGGAGAAGACGGTGGCGGAGGAGGAGGAGCGCATCAAGGACCTGCGCGTGAAGGCCGAGGCCACCCGCCGCAAGGACGCGCTGCTCATCACCGCCGAGGCGCAGGCGCAGGAGAAGCTGGTCAAGGACATCAAGGCGGCCGAGGCCTCCAACGAGGTGGCCAAGTTCACCGCCAAGGAGAAGCTGACGCTGGCCGAGGCCGAGCTGGAGGCCGCGGACAAGACGGCGAAGGCGAAGGTCCGTCTGGCCGAGGGCATCCAGGCCGAGGCCGCCGCCGAGGGGCTTGCCGAGGTCCGCGTGAAGGAGGCCGACGCGCAGGCGCAGGAGAAGCTCGGCATGGTCAACGTCCGCGTGAAGGAAGCGGAGGCGGGCGCCATCGAGAAGCAGGGCCAGGCGCAGGCGAACATCGTCCGCGAGAAGCTGCTGGCCGAGGCGGCGGGTGAGCAGGAGAAGGGGCTGGCCCACGCGCGCGTGCTGGAGGCGGAAGCCAGCGCCATCCAGAAGCGCGGCGAGGCGGAGGCCATTGCCACGCGCGAGAAGCAGCTGGCCGAGGCCGCTGCCATCCAGGAGAAGCTGCTGGCCGAGGCCCGCGGCCTGGCGGAGAAGGCCGCGTCCATGAAGCTGATGGATGGTGTCGGCCGCGAGCACGAGGAGTTCCGCCTCAAGCTCAACAAGGAGCGCGACGTGGAGCTGGAGGCCATCCGCGCGAAGAAGGACATCGCGCACGCGCAGGCCGAGGTGCTGGCCAAGGCGTTCGCCAACGCGAAGTTCAACATCGTCGGTGGCGACGGCCAGTTCTTCGAGCGCTTCGTCAAGGCGGTGTCGTTCGGCACCGCGGTGGACGGCGCGCTGGACCATGGCGAGGCGCTGAAGACGGCGCTGGGCGGCTACCTCAACGGCGAGAAGGACCTGCCGGCCGACCTGAAGGAGATTCTCTCCAAGCCGGGCCTGAGCAACGACGCGCAGAACCTGGCCGTGGCCGCGCTGCTGCACAAGATGGCGGCCAGCCCCGTCGCCGCGACCTCCGCCGGCCTCAAGGCGCTGGTGGAAGACGTGGCGCGGCCGGGCACGGTCGACAAGCAGGGCTGACAGTCCCAATGGGCCACCGCCGTGAACAGGCGGCGGTGGCGCGGCCGTAAGACGACCCTCACTCCGGCCTCCCCTCCGGGGTGGCGCCCCTCCGCTCGGGAGGGTGCGGGGGTGGGGGTCTTCGCTTTTCCGGTGAACACTCATGGCAACTGACGGTGGCAAGGGCGCGGCGCCCGCGGGCGAGGCGGCGCTGGAAGGCGGCAGCTACGAGGTCATCCGTTCGCGGCTCCTGTCGCAGGCGGATGTGCTGGGCGCGAAGGCGACGGACCTCAACGGGCGGCGCAAGGCGCTCTTCGGTGGGACGGAGCTGGCCGTCATCGGCAACGAGCGGGTGCGCACCGAGCACAACTGCGTCCCGTGCGACATCGCCAGCGTCGGCAAGTACCTGCTCTTCGGCTACAACGTCTTCATCGGTCTGAAGCGGGAGACGTCGGTGTCCGACGTGTTCTCCCTGCACAAGTTCGAGAAGACGGCCGATGGGTACGACTTCTCCACCGTGCCCAACTCCGAGGCCGGCGGGTTCCTGGCGGACCCGCGCTTCGTGAAGGACTTCGGCGAGCTCTACAAGTACTACAAGGACGCGAAGCTCCTTCAGATTCGCAAGCTGGACTCGCGCCTGCTGGCCATCTTCCAGACGGGCCAGTCGCTGCGCGACATCAAGGTCTTCCGCTTCAGCCTGGACCTGGAGGGCCGCGCCACCTATCTGGACAACCAGGGCGAGCGCGACCACGTCTTCCCGCCGTCGCACGACTTCGAGTGGACGGTGGCCACGCGGGACAACTACGTCACCGGCCAGCACCCGCACGTCAACGTGCTGGACCAGGTGTTCGTGGAGACGGTGAAGGGCGACCTCACCATCAAGGTGGAGGACAACACCTCCACCGGCATGGGCATCTACAGCGAGCCCGTGGACGACCCGGACCAGTCGCTGGACGACGCCGAGTTCGCCTGGGCCCAGGTGGGCACGCTCATCCTGCTGCGGGTGCTGCCGTTCCGGGAGAAGGCGCACCGCTACCTCGTCTTCAACTCGCGCACGCAGCACGTGGTGCGCATCGACGCCATTGGCCAGGCGTGCGTGCGGCTGCCGGAGGACCAGGGCATCGTCTTCCCGGGCGGCTATTACCTCCAGACAGGGGACTTCAAGGTCTTCGATGGCGCCGCGGCGTCGGAAGGCATGGAGTTCAAGCGCGCCATCCGCTCGCCCAACGGCGAGGACGTGCTCTACATCTTCCACCGGCGGACGGACGGCTGCTACGTCCTCTTCCCGTACAACCTGGTGCGCAAGGAGGTGCAGAACCCCCTTGTCGCGCACGGCATGAGCCTGTTCTCCGACGGGCAGCTCGTCATCTTCCGCTCCGCGTCGGAGGAGCCCACGCGCGTCCACCCGATGCAGGTGTGGCAGACCCCGTTCGTGTCCGCGGAGCACGCCGCGGCGGCGCCCTCGGCCCCGGGCTATCTGGGCAAGGTGGGCAACGCGGAGCTGGTGCGCGGCATCTCCGACGCGCTGACGATTCAGCGGGTCGCGAAGTCGGAGAAGCCCACCCGGCGCACGTATGAGGACCTGGTGTCCTCGGCCACCCGCGCGCTGGACGCGTACTACTGGCTGGGCCATGAGGAGACGGGCCTCCAGGAACCGGTCGAGACCCTGCGGCGCACCGCCGAGCTCATCATCGATGAGTTCGAGAAGGTGGTCGCGATGCAGAAGCGCGCCACCGAGTCGCTGGCGGTCGCGGAGGTGGAGCAGGAGACGCTGCTGCTGCGTGTCCAGCCGGAGAACCTCACGCACGCGGAAGCCTTCATGCAGGCGCTGGCGGACCTGCGCAAGCAGCGCGGGCACCTGATTACGTTGAAGGACATCCGCTACATGGACCTGGGACGCGTGGACGTCCTGGAGACCGCGGTGGTGGAGGCGTCCGACCGGGTCAGCACGGCCTGCGTGGATTTCCTCCAGACGGGCGAGGCGCTGGCGCCGCTGGCCTCGCGCCTGGATGAGCTGCTGGCGCAGTTGGAGCCGGTGCAGACGTCCGTGGAGCTGGCGCCCCTGGGCGAGGACATTGACCGGACGGCCCACGGCCTGGAGGTCCTGGGCGAGGTCGTTGGCGGTCTGCAGGTCGGTGACCCGCTGGCCCGCGCTCGCATCCTGGAGGGCATCTCCGAGCTGTTCAGCCGCCTCAACCGCGTGCGCGCCAGCCTCGCGGCCAAGCGCAAGGAGCTGTCCGGCCGGGAGAAGCGCGCGGAGTTCGGCGCGCAGTTCAAGCTGCTGGGGCAGAGCATCGAAAGCTCGCTGTCGCAGGCGGACAGCCCGGAGCGCTGCGACGAGGCGATGTCCCGCCTCACCGTGCAGTTGGAGGAACTGGAGGGCCGCTTCGGCGAGTTCGACGAGTTCCTGGAGCAGATCACCCAGAAGCGCGAGGAGCTGCTGGAGGCCTTCGGCGCGCGCAAGCAGTCGCTGGTGGACGAGCGGCAGCGCCGCGCGCAGAGCCTCTTCGGCGCCGCGGAGCGCATCCTCCAGGGCGTGCAGCGCCGGGCCAAGTCCTTCAAGACGGACGACGAGCTCAACGGCTACTTCGCCTCCGACGCGATGATCCTCAAGCTGCGCCAGCTGGCCGACCAGCTGATGGAGCTTCAGGACAGTGTCCGCGCGGACGAGGTGCTGTCGCGCGTGAAGTCCGCCAAGCAGGACGCGCTGCGCGCCCTGCGGGACCGGCAGGACCTGTTCGCGGACGGCGACAACGTCATCAAGCTGGGGACGCACCGCTTCAACGTCAACACGCAGCCGCTGGACCTGACGTTGCTGCCGCGCGACGGCGAGCTGTACCTCCAGCTCACCGGTACGGACTACGCGCAGAAGGTGGATGACGCGGAGCTGCTCAAGTACCGCGACCTCTGGGACCAGCACCTGGCCTCCGAGTCGCCGGGCGTCTACCGCTCCGAGTACCTGGCGGGCTGCCTGCTGGCGGACGCGGAGGACGGCAAGCGTGGCCAGTCGCTGGACGCGCTGCACGAGGCGCTCATCAGCGGCACGCTGCTGGAGAAGGTGCGCGCGTACGCGGCCGACCGCTTCGACGAGGGCTACGAGCGCGGCGTCCATGACTCGGACGCGGTCTCCATCCTGGAGAAGCTGCTGGGCTTGCACCAGGGCGCTGGGCTGTTGCGCTTCGCGCCGGTGCCGCGCGCCTGGGCGGCGCTGTACTGGGCGTTCGACGCGGACGAGGCGGCCCGCACCGTGTTCCAGCGGCGCGCGCGCAGCCTGGCGCGGCTGCGCACCACCTTCGCGTCCGGTGGCAGCCTGGCCGAGGTGGGCGAGTCACTGGGCGCACGCATCGCCGCGTTCCTCACCGCGCACGGCCTGGAGCACTCGCCAGCCGAGCCGCTGCAAGCGGGCCGTTATCTCGTCGAGGAACTGGGCGCGGAGCACCCGCGCTTCACCACCAGTGGCGAGGCGGTGGCGCTGCGGGACGCTTTCCTGCATGAGCTCGACCGGCACGGGACGCGGTCCGCGTTCGAGGACGACCTGCGCGGCCTGGAGAAGGACCTGGGCGCCCGGTTGGAGCTCGCCCGGGTGTGGCTGGACGGCTACCTCGCGCAGCGCGAGGGCGGTCCGGGGGATTCCGTCCATGTGGCGCTGGAGACGGCGGTGTTGCTGCTCACTGGCTCCAAGCTGGACCGTGAGACGGCGGGCGCGCTGACGGCCACCGAGGTCTCCGCGCTGCTAGGCAACCATTCGCGCATCCACGACCGGAAGCTGCCGCTGCGTCTGGACGAGTTCCTGGCCCGCCTGGGCGAGTTCCGGCAGGTGCGGGTGCCGCAGTACCAGGCCTACCGCGCGCTGCTGAGGGACTTGCTGGAGCGCGAGCGCCGCAAGCTGCGCCTGGAGGAACTGACGCCGAAGGTGCTGTCGTCCTTCGTGCGCAACCGGCTCATCGACGAGGTGTACCTGCCGCTCATCGGCGCCAACCTGGCGAAGCAGTTGGGCGCGGCGGGCGAGGGCAAGCGCACGGACCGCATGGGCATGCTGCTGCTCATGTCGCCTCCGGGCTACGGCAAGACGACGCTGATGGAGTACGTCGCCAGCCGCCTGGGACTCACCTTCGTGAAGGTGAACGGCCCGGCGTTGGGTCACTCCGTGAAGTCGCTGGACCCGGCCGAGGCGCCCAACGCCACGTCCCGGCAGGAGGTGGAGCGCATCAACCTGTCCTTCGAGATGGGCAACAACGTGATGCTCTACCTCGACGACATCCAGCACACGGACCCGGAGCTGCTCCAGAAGTTCATCTCCCTGTGCGACGGCCAGCGCCGCGTGGAGGGCGTGTGGAACGGCCGGACGCGCACCTATGACTTGCGCGGCAAGAAGTTCTGCGTGGTCATGGCTGGTAACCCGTACACGGAGACGGGTGAGCGCTTCCGCATCCCGGACATGCTCGCCAACCGCGCGGACACCTACAACCTGGGTGACATCCTCGACGGCAAGGAGCACCTGTTCGCGCTCAGCTACATCGAGAACGCGCTCACCTCGAACACGGTGACGGCGCCGCTGGCCACGCGCGACCCGGCGGACACGCACCGCCTCATCCGCATGGCGCAGGGCGAGGAGGTCCAGACGGGCGAGTTGAAGCACGGCTACGCGGCGGCGGAGCTCCAGGAAATCGTCGCGGTGTTCCAGCGCATGTTCCGGGCGCAGTCGGTGCTGTTGAAGGTGAACCTGCAGTACATCGCCTCGGCGGCGCAGGACGAGCGCTTCCGCTCCGAGCCCGCGTTCAAGTTGCAGGGCAGCTACCGCAACATGAACAAGCTGACGGAGAAGATTGTCTCCGCGATGACCGACGACGAACTCGAGCGGCTCATCGACGACCACTACCAGGGCGAGTCCCAGACGCTGACGACGGCGGCGGAGCAGAACCTGCTCAAGCTGGCGGAGATGCGCGGGCGCCTGACGCCGGAGAAGGCGAAGCGCTGGGAGGACATCAAGCAGGGCTTCGCGCGCGTGAAGCGCATGGGTGGCAAGGACGACGACCCCGTGGCCCGCGTCACCGGTCAGCTCAGCGGCATCGAGGAGCAGCTGGGCGCGGTGCGGGACGCGGTGGTGCAGGCAGCCAACCACGTCTCCGCCAGCCATGCGCGTGACGAGCAGCCGGGGCCGGTGGTGGAGGTGCTGCCTCGCCTGGAGTCCCTGCGTGAGGCCGTGCTGGAGGTGGCGAAGGTGGGCCGCGAGTCCGTGAAGGCCGCGAAGGCCACCCCGGCGCCCGTGGTCGCCGCGCCCGTGGCCGCGGGGCCGGACCTGACGCCGTACCTCAAGCACATGGCGCACCTGCTCAAGGCGCTGACGGAGCGGGTGGCGGCGCAGGCGGAGCGGCCGCCCGAGCCTCCGGCGGAGTCCGCGCCCACCGTGCGGATGGCGGCACTGGCGCCTTCGCCTGACTTCGGCGCGTACATGGAGCAGCTCTCCCGCGCCATCACCGCGCTGGCGGAGCGTCCCGTGAATGTGTCCGCCAACGTGCCCGCGGAGGCCCTGCAGCGCACCGCGCTGACCGGGCCTTCACCCGCCGAGCTGAGCCGTCAAATCGAGCTGGTGGAGGGCGTGCTGCTTCCGCTGGAGCGCGCCTCGCGCCGCGCCATCCAGGGCGAGGGCGAGGGCGTCATGAAGTCGCTCCAGGTCTGGCAGAACGTCACCGAGGCCCTGGAGCTGTTGCGCTCCATGCTGCGGCGCTGAACCGCGCGCCGCGCGCTAGCGGAACTGGCCAGAGCCCTCGGCACTGCGGTTGTCGAGGACTCTGTCCAGCGTGTCTTCCAGTTGCTGGCCGTCCACGGCGGTGACGCGCACGGAGAAGGGGCCGTCGCCCATGCCGCTCAAGTTGACAAAGTAGTTGTAGCTCTCGCGCGGGACGTCCTGCCATCCGCCGGTGCCGCGCCGCCACTCCAGCTTCTGGATGGGCAGGCGGTGGTTGCGGACCTGGATGGCGGTCCACCAGGGATTGCTGCCGTTCTTGAAGTGGTACTCGATGTTCCCCGCCACGTCGCAGGACACCGGCGTCCAGGTGATGTTGACCCGGCCCTGCTGCATCTCCGCGATGCGGGCGAAGGCCTGCCGGCTCAGGTCCAGGTGGCCGGATTCGCACTCCGGGCAGCGGTCCACGATGCGCACGCGGACCGAGCCCTTGGGCCCGGTGATGTCCACGCACTGCCCACAGGCCGCGCTGTTGGCGTACTGGGGCGTGTTCATGGCGGCCACCATCAAGTCGCCGGTCGGCTCGTAGCTGCAATTGCCGGAGCCGTCGGCGTCGTAGAAGGTGGCGATGCCCTGTTGCTCCTCGCCCAGCGGCGCGCCGCCGCCAGACGGGTCGTCACTGCAACCGCCACAGGCGACGAACGCCGTGGCGACAGGGAGGAGGAAGCGTCGGGACTTCGAGCGAAGGGGGTGCATGGCCGCTCAGCATACCCCGCCAAAACGGCATCGGGGTGGAAGGGCCCCAGGCACCCTCCACCCCGACGTGTGTGCGGGCTCGCGCCCCGATGTCAGCGGCCCCGGACGGAGGCACCCTTGAGGGCGCGGGCCTGCGTCACCAGCCGCACGAACTCCTTGCGGTCGGCGTCACCCTCGGTGGCGCCCTCGGCCAGCTTCTCGGCCGTGGCCAGGCTCCAGCCCTCCGCGGCGGGGCTGTCGCGGAGGACGTCCGCGGTGGCGGCCACGGCGACGGCGAAGCGGAAGTCCGGCGACGCCTGCGCCAGCGTGTCACGCAGCTTCGTGCGCTCGAAGGGGAATTCGCGCTCGGAGGCCTCGGTGCCGTTGGGCGCCTTGGCGCGGACTCGGACGGTGGCCAGCGGCTCGGTAGCCTCACCCGTCAGCTCCACCTCGTACACGGCGGTGACGTTGTGGCCGGCGCCAATCTCGCCCGCGTCCACCTTGTCGTTACGAAAGTCGTGGTCGGCGACGTCGCGGTTCTCATAGCCCACCAGCCGGTAGCGGCGGACGGCGGCGGGGTTGAACTCCACCTGGAACTTCACGTCCTTGGCGATGACCTCCAGCGTGCCGGTGAGCTGCGTCTCGAACACCTTCTTCGCCTCGCGCAGGCTGTCCACGTAGTAGCAGTTGCCGTTGCCCTTGTCCGCGAGCTTCTCCATCAGGTCGTCGCGGTAGTTGCCCATGCCGAAGCCCACGGTGGTGAGGGTGACGCCCTCGGCCGTGTACTTGTGGATGCTGTCCAGCATGGCATTGGCGCTGACATTCCGGCCGATGTTGGCGTCACCGTCGGTGAGGACGACGACGCGGGACACCACGCTGCCGGAGGCCTTCTTCACGGCGTGGCGGTAGGCCATCTCCATGCCGGAGCCCATCGCCGTGCCGCCACCGGCCGTGAGCGAGTCGAGCGCGGCGTGGATGCTCTTCACGTCGGTGGCGGGCGTTGGCGGCAGCACGTCCCGGGTGTTGCCCGCGTAGGTGACGATGGCGACGGTGTCGTTCTCGTTGAGGTTCTTGACGGCGACCTTGATGGCCTCCCTCGCGAGCGGCAGCTTGTCCTCCGAGTGCATGGAGCCGCTGGTGTCCACGAGGAACACGAGGTGCGCGGGCTTGCGCTGCGAGCGCGAGACCACCTTGCCCTGCACGCCCACGCGCAGGAAGTGGCGCTTGGAGTCGAAGGGCGAGGGCGCGCCCTCCAGGTGCACCGCGAAGGCGCCCGTCTCCGGGGGCGCGTAGCGGAACTTGAAGTAGTTGACGAACTCCTCCACGCGGACGGCGGACGCGGGCGGGAGCTGGCCGTTGACGAGGTAGCGGCGCGACACCGTGTACGACGCGGTGTCCACGTCCGCGGCGAACGTGGAGAGCGGGTCCTTGGCCGTCTCGACGAAGGCGTTGGCCTTCCATGCCTCGAAGGTATTGCCGCCCGCGGGAGCGGCGTCCCGTGGTTTGGACTCGAGGGGGGCACCCGCCAAGGCGTCCGCCGACGGCTTCGCGGGCCCCGGTTCGCGGCGATGCAGTTCGGCTTTGCTCCTGGAGACCTTCTTGGCGGCTTCAGGCGCCGGCGCGGGCTGCATGGGCATGGCGAGAGAGGGCGCGGCCGGCGGGGCGCCGGCGAGGGTGGCTGCGCCCACGGAGGGCTCGGCGCTGTCCCGGTCACTGGTGAACTCCTCATGTTCCGGGGCGCGTGCGGCGCTCTCCGTCTGGGCCGCGGGACGGGGCTTCTCGAGGCTGGCGCGCTCGTCGTTGGCGGGGCTCCGGTTGTGACACGCGGACAGGGTGCTGGCGACGAGAAGGGCACTTCCCCAGGCAGTCAGTTGGCGCTTCAGCGAGAAGGGGGACATCGGGGCTCCAAGGTCGGTGAGTAGGTCGCCTCCCGAAAACGCATGGCCTGCGAAAAAGGGTCTAAAGCCGAATGAATTTTCCGGCGAACACCCGGGCCGGGCGTCCTTGTCTGGGGCACCCCCGTCTGACAGGGTGCCGCTCCATGCAGACCGCCAGGCCATTTCGAATTCTGGGTGTCCAGCAGATCGCCATTGGAGGCGCGGACAAGGCGCCGCTCCGCAAGCTCTGGGTCGACCTGCTGGGCTTGACGCCCCACGGCACCTACCGCAGCGAGCGCGAGAACGTGGACGAGGACATCGTCACCGCGGGCGCGGGCCCCTTCAAGGTGGAGGTTGACTTGATGCAGCCCGTGGACCCGGAGAAGAAGCCCCGCGTCCACGAGACGCCCCTCAACCACGTGGGCCTCTGGGTGGACGACCTGCCCGTGGCCGTGCAGTGGCTGGAGTCCCAGGGCCTTCGCTTCGCCCCCGGCGGCATCCGCAAGGGCGCCGCGGGCTTCGACATCTGCTTCATCCACCCCAAGGGCAGCGAGCAGTTCCCCTTCGGCGGAGAGGGCGTGCTCATCGAACTGGTGCAGGCGCCGAAGGAGGTCATCGCCGCCTTCGAGTCGCTATCCGCCGCGGGTCACTGAGTCAGCGTCCGGCGGGGGCGTGCTGGCCCTGCCGGAACAGCCGTCCCGAGAGGTTCCGGAGCGCGGGCCGCAGCACGCGCTCCAGCCGGTCCAGGGCGACGCAAAGCACGAAGGTGAGGCCGATGATGACGGCCGTCAGCACCCAGTACTGGAGCCATCCGCTGCGGTCTCCCCAGAAGCGCTGGAAGGAGAAGACGCCGCCCAGCCGGTAGAACAGCAGCATCTCGTGGAAGAAGTACGCGGACAGCGACGACGTGCCGAACACCTCCACGAAGCGCCGCAGCCGGGACGGCGCCGCGTCCACGGGGAGCCGGGCCTCCAGCCACGTCAACACGAGCAGCACCGTGCTCACCCAGCCGAAGCGCGCCGCCGCGTTGGAGGGATTGGCGACGAAGAAGCGGTGGGGCGGATAGAGGCCGTAGAGGAAGTCACCGAGCACCGCGCCCGTGAAGCCCAGGCCCATCAGCACCCACAGCGCCTTGATGAGCCCGGCGCGGCCCCATGCGCCCGCCACCGTTCCCGCGAAGACGCCCAGCCATGCGTAGCCCAGCCAGGGCAGCAGCGGGAAGGGCGCGAAGGAGGACTTCTCCGTCAGCGTGGCCCAGGGGCCATCCACCTGTTCGCCCAGGGGCGACACGGCGAACGTGGCCATGGCCAGCACGAAGGCGCCGGTGCCCAGCACCTTGGGACGCGCGGAGAGCAGCGCGGCCACCGGCAGGACGATGAGCAGGCACAGGCCCACGCACTGGAGGATGTCCATGCGGAAGATCCACTGGGGCTCGCGCAGCAGGGGGAACCACGCCCAGTTGACCAGGGTGGCCACCGCGAGCACCTCGCCAGCGCGGCGGAGGTTGCGGTGGACACGATCGCGGAGCATGCCGCTGGCGGCGCTGCGGACCATCATCAGGGCGGTGGCGAAGCCGGCCGAGAAGATGAACGCGGGGGCCACCAGCCCGTCGACGCGCAGCAGCCGCGCCACCCATTCGCTCTGCCGCAGCTCGGGCGTGAGCAAGGCCAGGGTGTGCGTCTGGACCATGAAGAGCACCGCGATGCCCCGGAGCCAGTCGATGGCTCGGATGCGATCACGGGAGACGAGGGCAGGGGAGGCGGGCGTGGACGTCACGGCCCGCCTACCCTAGAGCATCAGCGGACCCAGCTCACGTTACTGATGGAGAATTTGGAGCCGTCCTGCTTCTCCGCGTTCGTCATCGGCGAGTACACCCGCGTGGAGAAGGTGTTGGCCGCGGTGTCCACCTCCACCAGCCGCGTCAGGTTCGATGCGTTCTCGTGGTACGCCGTCAGGATTTGATGGATGGTGTTGCCGTGGACCCCCGTGCTGGCCCGGTATGCGGCATTACCCGTGTGCCCGGAGAAGACGAACCGCACGTTGGCGTACTGCTTGATGAGTTGGTCGAACACGTACTGCGGGCTGTTGTTGCCATAACCGCCATTGCTCTGCTCAATGGCGCCGCTGCCGTTCAGGTGGGAGTGGGTGTTGATGATGACGTTGTGACGCGGATGTTGCGCCAGCACCGTCTTCGCCCAGTCCACGGCGCCCGTGCGGGCCCACAGCTCCAGGTTGAGCACCAACCAGTCCAGGCCGCCGGCGGAGAAGGTGTGGTAGGAGTTGTCGATTCTCCCCGGCTCGTAGACGCCACCCAGCGCGGTGAAGCGCGTGAGCGGGAAGTGCGTGTTGAAGGTGGTGGTGTCGCGCAGGTTGGCGTTGACGTTGCCCGGGCAGGCGCTGCCGCCGGGGCACACGGCCGCCGTGTCATGGTTGCCAATGGCGTAGACGTAGGGGAGGTTGGCGGCGTCCAGAATCTCGGTGGCTTCGCTGGCGCGCACGTACTGGATGTGGTCCGGCGTGTCCCAGTTCACGACGTCGCCCGTGTGCAGCACGAAGCGCAGGTCGAGCGAACTCCGGTTGTCCACCAGCCACTGGTACCGGTGGCTGAGCCTCGCGGGGGGCGTCGCGAGGACCTCGTTCTGCGTGTCGGGGATGACGGCGAAGGTGAACTTCGTGTCGACCGGCGGCGCGGACTCTGGTGCGGCGTAGAACTTGATGCCCTGGTCGACCCAGCCGGCGGAGGTGAGCGCATTGCGCTGGGCCTCGGTGATGGCGAAGCGGTGCTTGCGCAGCGTGGTGTTGGAGAAGCGGTACACGGGAACGAGGCACGCCGCCGCCGTCTTCGACGCGTAGAAGCCGACGTTCTCGTTCGTCGTGTAGCCCCCGTTCTGCATGAGGTCGTTCCGCTCGGCCTCATCGATGGTCCAGAAGTGCTCCTGCTGGCTGGGGCTGTAGATGCGGTAGACGGGGGACAACCCCGTCCCCGTGGAGGCCGCGGCGAGGAAGGCCACGCCCCGGTCTTCCGTGTAGCCCCAGGTGGTGGCGGCGTTGGCGGCCTCGTTCGCGTTGAGCGTGTAGAGGCTGTCTCCGTTGGCCGGCTTGATGCGGTGATGGACGGCCCGGCTCAGTGAGGCGCAGTTCAGCGCGGACTCGGCGCTGGTGACCTCGGGCTGCGACTCCACCGGGCCGCCGCACGCCGCCAGCAGGCCCAGCAGTGCCATAGGGACCGCGGTTCTCAGGTGTCTCAAAGGTGTCTCCTCGCAAGGGGGGTGTCGCGGACAGGGATGGCTGCAAAACGTGTATTGCGAGGAAGTCAATAGCACCTGGGTTGCGGTCCTGGAAGACCCACCCTGGGCAGTGTCTACCGGTAACCAGTGGCGTCGGCGGGCTTGCCCGCGTCCTGGACCTCGACGACGTAGCGCCAGGCATCGGGCTGGCTGCCATCCAGGTCCGTGAAGCCGTAGACGCGTGCGAGCTGGCCGCTGGACAGGGACTGTCCGTTCCACCGGGCCTTGTCCGCGTCCGATGCCAGCGCGGCCACGGCACGGCCGACATAGGCCGGCGTCTCCGAGATGACGAAGTGGGGCTCCTTCACCGTCGCATCGCGCCAGTTCGCCTCCGTGACGCCGAAGTGCTCCAGCATGCCTTCGGAGCGCATCCAGCCCGGCGTCAGCGAGACGGCGGTGGCGCCATGGGGCTTCAGCTCCCGCGCCTGGCTCCACGCCAGCCGGAGGACGGAGGCCTTCGCGAGGTCATAGAACGTGGAGATGCGGTAGTTCGTCGCGTTGTAGTCGGCGGTGCCGTCGGTGACCTCGACCACGAGCCCTCCCGGGCGGCGGATGAGCAGCGGCAGGGCGAAGTGGCTGGTGATGAGGTGCGTGTCCACGCCCAGCCGGAGCAGCCGCAGCCCCTTGTCGAGCGAGTGCTCCCACACGCTCTTGTTCCACTCGAAGATGTGTTCGCCGCCCCAGATGTCGTTCACGAGCACGTCGAGCCGGCCCTGTTCCCGGTCGATGCGCTCCACCAGGGCCTTCACCTGTTCGGGCACCAGGTGGTCCGTTTGCACGGCGATGCCAATCCCACCCGCCGCCGTCACCTGTTCGGCGGTGTCCTCGATGGTCTCCGGCCGGTTCTGCTCCGAGCGCTGCGCCCGTGTCGTCCGGCCCGTGACGTAGACAGTGGCGCCCGCCGCGCCGAGCTGCACCGCGATGCCCCGGCCCGCCCCGCGCGTGCCGCCCGCGACCAGTGCCACGCGTCCCTTCAGGGAATCTTTCATGTCCCGCATGCCTGCCTCCTTCTGGAATGTGCGCACAACGGGGAGAGCCTACGGAGGATTGTTGACACCTCTTGTCATGATTGGGCGAGTTGGCGCGGTTCGCGCAAGAACGCACCGCAACCTTTTCACGGCTCACCTGTTCGACGTCTCGCGAGGAGGTTGCGTGATTCGACGACTCATTCTGGGCGCCGTCCTCTGTCTGCCGGGGGAAGCGCTCGCCAAACCGCCAGCGGGAGGCGTCGTCTGTGCCACCTATCCCTCGGCCCCCGCGTGCGCCGGACAACAGCCAGCCTGCACGCTCTGTCACACGGCCCCTCCGCAACGAAACGCCTTCGGGACCTCGCTGGAGCCGCACCTGGTTCCGGGCGCAGCGCGGCCGCTTTCGGATGGCGATTTCTCCATGGCCCTGCCTGCCGCGCTGCGCGCCGTCGAGCCAGAGGACGCGGATGGCGATGGCGTGACGAACGTGGAGGAGTTGTCGCGGGGCACGCTGCCCGGGGACCCGGCCAGTGTGCCCACGGAGCTAGGGGGCTGCGTGGCGGGGCAGAACCCCGGTTACGACATCTGCCGCTACGACTTGCGCTTCGCCTACCGGCGCGTGCTGCTCGACTTCTGCGGACGGTCGCCGACCTACGCGGAGCTCCAGGCCTTCGCCGCGCGCGGGGACGACAGCAAGCGCGAGTTCATCGACGCGGAGTTGGAGCGCTGCACGGGCAGCGAGTTCTGGCGGGGCAAGGACGGGCAGCTCTGGAAGCTGGCCCACCCGAAGATCCGGCCCGTGGGCTCCATCAAGTCGGGCGAGGACGCGGGCCCGATTCCGCTCGCGGACTACTACGACGACTACGCGCTCTACGCCTACGCCCAGCTCGACCACCACGATGCGCGTGAGGTGATGACGGCGACCTACTACGTGAGCCGTCAGACGGAGCCCACGCGCTACACCGCGACGCCGTCATTGCCCTCCCAGTTCGTGGAAGAGAGCCGTCGCGCCGGCAACCTCACATCGGCGTGGAGTCTCACGTCCTTCGTGATGTTCACCGCGCTGCCTCGGAACGCCGCGTCCCAGAGCTACCGCGCCTACCTGGGGCTCGACATCGCGCTTCAGGAGGGGCTCTACAGCATTCCGGGTGAGCCTCGGGACTACGACGCCAAGGGTGTGCAGGCGTCTGCCTGCGCCGCCTGCCATGCGACGCTCGACCCGCTGAGCTATCCCTTCCGTAACTACAACGGCATCGCCGCCGGGGCGTCGGCGCGCTACGTGCCCGGCCGAATCGAGCGGTACTTCAGCACCGAGGCTCCCAACATCACCCAGATACCGGAGTCTGGCTTCCTGCTGGGCCAGCCCGTGAGGGACCTGCTCGAGTGGGCCCACGTCGGCGCCAACAGCGACGCCTTCGCCATCTCCGCCGTCACCGACTACTGGAAGCTGCTCGTGGGCCACCCTCCGACGGCGGAGGAGCAGGCCGAGTTCGTCACCCTGTGGCAGCGCTTCAAGGGCACGCATCAGTACAGCGTGCAGCGGATGCTTCATGACCTGATTCGCACGGAGGCCTACGGTGCGCCCTGAAACGCTGGTGGTCACCGCGGTGCTCGTGCTCGCTGGCTGCACGCAGCAGCCGATTGCCACGGTGCTGGACGTGGATGCTGGAGTCCCTCCGGTGGGGAACGAATCGGACGCGGGCACGCCCGTGGCTGTCGCCAGGTCGACCCGGAACAACCTTCGCTTCAAAGGGCCCGAACGACTGACGACGGACTTCGCGGCGGCGCTCGAGCTTCCTCCAGCGGGGCTGTGTAACGAGCTGGGACAGTACCCGTGCGCGACGTTCGTCCACACCGTGACGCTGGGCGGCGTGGACCCGTACCGGAGCGGCTTCTATGAGCCACTGCCCGTCACGGGGGTGACGACGCCCATCGCCGTGGAGCGGATGGCCCTGGCGGGCTGCACCCAGCGCGTCGCGCTCGATGTGAGCGCGCCAACGGCGGCCGTCATCTTCAAGGGCGTCGGATTGGATGCCCAGGGCCGACTGGAGGACCGGTCCGGGCCGCCGGTCCGAGCCGCCATCCACGCGCTCTACCAACGCGGCCTCCTGCGTGACGCCGAGGAGGCAGAGGTGAATGCCTGGATTCAACTCGCCGCTGACATCGAATCCTCGGGCAGCACGCGTCCGGGCCGCGACTGGATGACCGCGGTCTGCTTCGCCGTCCTTTCCTCCGCTGAGTCCGTCTTCTTCTGAGGGAGCCTTCCATGTCACTTCGCAAAGATGGCCGGCTCTCGCGCCGGGAGTTGGTGAGGGCGATGTCTCTGTGCGCCGCGGGCTCGACGGTGTTGGGGCCGCTGTTGACTGGATGCCGCGAGGCGCTCGATACGCCCGATTCGCTGGGGCAGCGTGGCGGCGCCCGTCGGGCACGGCTCGACGGTAAGCCCCGCTTCCTCATCGTCGTGGGGGCGGCGGGCGGCGCCTCCATCATCGACAGCTTCCTGGCGGTCCGGGCGTCGGAGGCGGGGCCGGATGCGGCGCGGCTCAACACGTTCGCGGATGGTCAGGTGCAGAGCGTGCTGGACTCGCCTTTCAGGGCGGTTCAGGTGAGCAGTCCGCGGCTTGGAAACATCCCCGTGCCGGTGAGGACGGACCAGCTGCCTTTCGTGACGAAGCACAAGGCGTCGATGCTGGTGGCGACGTCGGTGGGGACATCGGTCAACCACGTCATCGCGCAGAAGCGGAGCCTGACGGGGAACTCGGCGTGGCGGGGAAGGACGCTTCAGGAGTGCGTGGCCTTGCAGTACGGCGCGGGCTTTCCCATCCCCAACGTGAACATGGGCATGGGCGGGTACGCGGAGCGGGGGACGGACACCTCCCTGCCCGCGCACTGCTACGGCGAGGTGGTGACGAATGCGTCGCTGTGGCCCCTGGGGCTCGACGGGCGCAAGGGGCTCAAGGACGTGCCGCCGGAAGACGTGGTGGCCCTGGCGCGCCAGACGCGGAACGCGCTCGATGCGAGGTCCGTCTTCGGCCAGACGTTCGAGAACGCGCCCGCGCTCCGGCGGTGGAATGAACAGCGCATCGTTGGGCAGCCCGCGCTGGAGATGAAGGACCTCATCAACCGCCTCAGCGTGCTGCCGGACGCGCCGCCGCGGATTCCCCTGTCCGAGTTCGGCCTGTCCAGCTCCCCGGACGGAGCGCGCCTTCGCGCGGCCTTTCCGGACTACTTCACGGACCCGGTGGAGGGCCAGGCGGCGCTGGCCTTCCTGCTGCTCAAGTACCGGGTGTCGGTGACGGTGACGCTGGGGCCTTCGTTCAACGTAGCGGTGGGCGGAGAGACTGGCATTGCCAACCCGCCTCTGGCGTTCGACTTCAGCCACAACGACCACCGGACCGGGCAAGCCTTCATGTGGGCGCGCGTCCTGGGCGTGGTGGACCGGCTCATCGGCCTGCTCAAGGAGGAGCCGTTCGACGAAGCGTCCGGTGAGAGTCTCTGGGACCGCACGCTCATCTATGTCGCCACTGAGTTCGGCCGCACACGGCCCCGTGCATTGAATGCCACCGAGTTCGGCACCGGGCATGACCTCAATAATGGCTTCCTGATGCTCTCACCCATGCTCCGGGGCAACACGGTGCTGGGGGGAATCGACTCGCGCACGACGTTGACCTACGGCTTCGACCCGCGCACGGGAGCGCCCGCCCAGGGGAAGCTGGCGTCGAACGAGGCGGACATCTTCTCCGGCATCCTGACGGCCATGGGCGTCGATACATCCGGCAGTGGGCTGCCCGATGCGAGCGGATTCCTGCCCACGTGACGGCACGCGCGGCTCAGCGCGCGGGGCACGTCAGCCCCGGCTCCGGCGCACCGCGGTCCTGGAGCTGCATCAGGCAACGAAGGGCGTCGGGGTCCGCGGAGTCAGCCAGGTACGTGCGGCGCCACAGCATCGCGGCCACTCTCCGGGGAAGCTGGGGATCCGGCGCCACCAGGGCCCGGCGGACGCCGTTACCTCCGCGAGGCGCTGCCGCTGCCGCGGCTTCGAGCTTTGCCACTTCGTCAGGACAGCCGTCCGGGCAGTTGTAGAGGAACACCGCGTGCCCGTGCTCCAGGTTGTGGACATAGAGGCAAGGGGCCACGGGCTCGGAGGAGACCCCGCACGGAGCCACGTTTCCGCAGTGGAGGCCGGAGTTGGGCGGATTCTCCCCGTTGCCGCACCCTTCACTCGAACAGCTGTCGAGGTGGTGCGAAGGGCTCGGCTCCGACAGCGGAAAGCTGAATCGCTCACACGCGTCGCCATCGTCGGAAGTGGTGTCGCCGCAGCCGGTGAGCGCGAGGACCGTGAGGAGGGGGAGGAGAGGACGGGGCATCACGGCCGCGTCATACCGCATCAGCCCGGGAATGCGCCTCGCCGCTCCACGTCGATGTCGCGTAGGCCCTTGAAGCCCAGGCGGGCGGTGAAGCGGAGGAATTCCTCTCGGGACAGGCTGCCCCCGGTCGCGTTCGGAGAAAGCACGTCGAGGTCCATCGGCACGCGGCTGCGCACAGCGAAGTCCACGCGGCCCGGCAGGTAGCCCGCATTGGCGGCGATGATGATGTGCTCCGGGAGCCGCTGGGCCCAGCGCACCGCGACCTGCGGATGCACCTGGGCCTCCGAACTGAACAACAGCAGCGCGACGGGGCTGGCAATGCGCGGCGGCGTCTTCGAGCACCGCAGCACCTCACGCTGCACCTCCAGCCGGCAGTCATGCAGCGTATCGACGCCGGGGACATTTCCCCGGGTGATGTCCGTGGCGCTTCCCGCCCGGAGGAGGACCTCCAGCGCCACCGGTGCCGCGAACCGGGAGGACCGCCGGGCCGCGTTCAGCAGGGCCACGGATTCCGTCACGGCAGTGCGTCCGGCTCGGCGGAGCGCGTCCTTGAGGAACGGGATGGGGGCATCCACGCCCTGAGCCGCCACGGTGCCTAGAACGGCCAGCCATTCCAGTGGGCCCGGTACCACGTGGGGTGACACGAGCGCGTAGGCGAGCAGGCTGCAACTGACCGCGGGCTCCAGGTCCCTCGCGGAAAGCACCATTGAACCAGAAGCCCTGGCCGCCTCTGCCTGCGGGGCAATGACGAGCGTGGGGACGGCCGGGGAGACGCTAGGGGCGCCCCTTGGCGCAGGCATCAGACCTTCTGGAGGCCCGGCATGCGAGCGGCCCTGGACGCCAGCTTCGAGCGTCCAGGGCGCGGGGGACGTCTCGGCGGAGGCTCCGGGGTGGTGGGCCTCCTCAGCCGTGGCACGCGGCGGTCCGGGCTTCGAGCCACGTTCGAGCACCACCAACGAATCGGGCGGCGGCGCGCGCAGGCGCTCCTGAAACGCCGGCGAGTACGCATGCTCGCCCTTGCCTGGCACCCGCGCCGTCACGCGCGCCCCCACGGCCTGAAGCGCTCGGATTACCAGCACCGCCGCAGCGAGCCCGTCCACACCGGGGTGGGGCGCCACCACCACGCGGCGGCCCTTCAACTCCGTCAGGAAGCGGCGAGCATCCTCCAGGGCCTCTTCCTCGGCGGGCCAGCGAGGGTCCTTCATATGTCCGAGCAACATGAGGCGAAGGTGTAACGCCGCCGGGTGACATGAGAGGTCGGGCACGGACCGCCCGCACGCTACCCGGCCGGACGGAGTCGGGACGGGGGAGCGTGGGTTGTCGCGGGTCGTCACCGGACGCGAACCAGGCGTGTCGCGCCGCATCGGCGGAGTACGCTCTTCGCGACAGTGCGGGGGCGCTACGGGAGGGAGACCACCCAGTTTCGGAGTGTCATCAGTCGCGGGTTCTTCTACGGTCCGCAGCCATGAACCGGAAACGTCCCCTGAATTCCCTCCTGCGTGTGGCCGCGGCCATGGCGCTGCCCGCCTTCCTGGGGTGTGCCCAGGATTCGCAAGTGACGCGCGAGGCGCCCACGCCCGCCGAGTCTCCCGCCGCCGCGTCGCAGCCCACGCCGGAAGAGGCGAAGGCCTTCGCGGAGAAGGTGAACGCGGACCTCAAGCGCCTGTGGACGAAGCAGGCCACCGCGGAGTGGATCAAGTCCACGTACATCACCGATGACACCGAGCAGAACGCCGCCTTCGCCAACGAAGAGGTGCTGGCCTACGTCAACGGCGCCATCAAGGAGGCACGGCGCTTCGAGGGCCTGACGTTGGACGCGGACACCGCGCGCATTCTGCACCTGCTCAAGGTGTCCCAGGCGCTGCCGGCGCCGTCGGACGCGGAGAGGCGGTCCGAGCTGGCCGCCACGGCGGCGAAGCTGGAGGGCCTCTACGGCAAGGGCAAGTACTGTGGGCCGGACGGGAAGGGGAAGTGCCGCGACCTGGAGGTGCTGTCCGACGTCATCGCGGAGAGCCGCAACTACGACGAGTTGCTGGACGCGTGGCAGGGCTGGCACTCCGTGGCCCGTCCCATGCGGCCGATGTACGAGCGGCTGGTGTCCCTCTCCAACGAGGGCGCGAAGGACATCGGCTTCAACGACCTGGGCACGCTGTGGCGCTCCGCGTACGACATGCCTCCGGCCGAGTTCGAGGTCGAGGCCCAGCGCCTGTGGGGCCAGGTGAAGCCGCTCTATGACGACCTGCACTGCTACGTGCGCGGCCGTCTGGCGAAGCAGTACGGCGCCGACAAGGTGCCCGATGGCAAGCCGATTCCCGCGCACCTGCTGGGCAACATGTGGGCGCAGGAGTGGAACAACATCTACCCGCTGGTGGAGCCCTTCCCCGGGCAGGCCAGCCTGGACGTGGACTCGGCGCTGAAGCAGCAGAAGTATGACGCGCTGCGCATGGTGAAGCTGGGTGAGAAGTTCTTCACCTCGCTGGGCCTCAAGGAGCTGCCGCAGAGCTTCTTCGAGCGCTCGCAGTTCACCAAGCCCGTGGGGCGCGATGTCGTCTGCCACGCCAGCGCCTGGGACGTGAACTTCAGCAACGACCTGCGCGTCAAGATGTGCATCAAGCCCACGGAGGAGGACCTCGTCACCATCCACCACGAGCTGGGCCACAACTACTACTTCACGTACTACTACCAGCTCCCGGTGCTCTATCAGGCCGGCGCGAACGACGGCTTCCACGAGGCCATTGGTGACGCGCTCACGCTGTCCATCACCCCGGGCTACCTGCAGCAGGCGGGGTTGCTGAAGGCCGTTCCGAAGAACGAGAAGAACCTCATCAACCTGCAGATGAAGGACGCGCTGGAGAAGATTGCCTTCCTGCCGTTCGGTCTGCTCGTGGACCAGTGGCGCTGGGAGGTGTTCTCCGGCCGCGTGCAGCCGGCGGACTACAACAAGTCCTGGTGGACGCTGCGAGAGAAGTACCAGGGCGTCGCCGCGCCGGTGGCCCGTTCGGAGCAGGACTTCGACCCGGGGGCCAAGTACCACGTGCCCGCAAACGTTCCATATACGCGGTATTTCCTGGCGCGCATCCTCCAGTTCCAGTTCCACAAGGCGCTCTGCGAGGCGTCCGGCTACAAGGGCGCCCTCCACGAGTGCTCCATCTATGGGAACAAGGAGGCCGGCAAGCGGCTCCAGGCCATGTTGGAGCTGGGTGCGAGCAAGCCGTGGCCCGACGCGCTCCAGGCCATGACGGGAACCCGGCAGATGGATGCCACGCCGCTGCTCGACTACTTCAGCCCGCTGCGCACCTGGCTCCAGGCGCAGAACAAGGGCCAGAAGTGCGGTTGGTGACGGTCTGGAGTAGACGCGCCGGGCGGCCACGCTTAAATTGCGGCCGTCTAGGCGGGTTCGCTCGTAGGACCGGACGGCGGATATTCGCGTCCGTGACGAAAGAAGAAGAGAGCAAATGGCTACTGGTACCGTGAAGTGGTTCAACGATGCGAAGGGTTTCGGCTTCCTCACCCAGGACGGTGGTGGTGAGGACGTGTTCTGCCACCACACCGCCATCAACATGGATGGCTTCCGCACCCTCCAGGAGGGCCAGAAGGTGGAGTTCGAAGTGACCCGCGGCCCCAAGGGCCTGCAGGCCCAGAACGTCCGCGCGGCCTGAGCCGAGCGTCGTTCGAACTGCTTCTGTTGCATCATGAGGGTCCGGCCCCACGGGGTCGGGCCCTTCGTGCTTTCTGGAGAGCGCTCCGTGCCTTTGTCGACGAAGTTCCGCCGCTCACGCGTCTGTCTGTTGCCCGTTCTCGCCGCGCTGGGTTGCTCCACCACGCCAGCCGTGCCGTCGAGCACGGGCACGGCCGCCCTCCCTGCCGGGTCGTCCAAGGCACCACCCCCCATCAACGTCCCGGAGAAGGAGCCCACCGCCATGACGTCCACGTTCGACGCCGCGGCCCTGAAGGCGGAGCTCGTGGCGCGGCACGGCGAGGCGCAGCGGGGCCGCATCGAGCGGGGCGTGGATCAGGTGGTGGCGATGTGGCGGCCGGAGGACGGAGACCTCGCGGCGTTCGCACGTGAACAGTTCCTGTCGGACCCGAAGGCGCTCGACGCGACCTTCCAGCGGCTGGAGCGGCTGTTCGAGCAGCTCGACGGGCACCTGTACGAAATCGGGCGCGAGCTCCAGTGGTACACCGACCTGGACCTGGGGCCGTTGCTGCCAGTGGAGCCTCTGGTGGCGGCGTATGATCCGGCCGCCCACGTCACCACGGACCTGTTCCGCGCACGCGTGGGGTTCGTGGTGTTGCTCAACTTCCCGCTCACCACGTTGGCGGAGCGCGTGGAGCAGGGGCCGTCATGGACGCGGCGGCAGTGGGCCGAGACGCGGCTGGCCGGGCGCTTCAACCAGCGCGTCCCCGCGGAGATTGAACAGGCGTCCTCGCGCGCCATCGCCGCGGCCAACCTGTACATCGCCGAATACAACATCTGGATGCATCACCTGGTGGATGCGCAGGGACGGCGCCCCTTCCCAAAGGGGCTGCGGCTCATCAGCCACTGGAACCTTCGTGACGAGCTGAAGGGGGACTACTCCGACGCGGTGACGGGCGCGCTGAAGCAGCGGATGATCGTCCAGGTGATGGAGCGCATCATCACGCAGACGATTCCCGCGGCCGTCATCGACAACCCGCGGCTGGATTGGGACCCCTTCACCAACACCGTCACGGTGGCGCCGTCGGAGACGGTGGAGGCGGATGCGCCCGCACGCACGACGAAGCCGGATGCGTCGCCGGAGCCGGACACGCGCTACACGCACCTGCTGGCCACCTTCCAGGCGGCGCGTCAGGCGGACCCCTACGTGCCGGTGGCGCCCACGCGAATCGCCCGGAGCTTCGAGCTGGGCCGCGAGCTGCCGGAAGCGCGCGTCCGGTCGCTGTTGACGCAGGTGCTGGAGTCACCGCTGGTGCCGCGCGTGGCGAAGGAGATTGAAGCGCGCCTGGGCCGGAAGCTGGAGCCGCAGGACCTCTGGTATTCGGGCTTCAATCCGGGCGGCAAGCGGCCGGAGTCCGACCTGGATGCGCTGACGCGCAAGCGCTACCCCACGGCGGAGGCGTTCGCGAAGGACCTGCCGCGCATCCTCCAGGGCATGGGCTTCACGAAGGCGAAGGCCGTGTGGCTGGCGGAGCGCATTCGCGTGGACGCGTCGCGCGGTGCGGGGCACGCACAGCCGGCGCTTCGGCGAGGCGACTTCCCCCGGCTGCGCACGCGCGTGGAGAAGGGGGGCATGGACTACAAGGGCTACAACATCGCGGTGCACGAGCTGGGGCACAACGTGGAGCAGGTATTCAGCCTCTACGGAGTGGACCACACGCTGCTCGCGGGGGTGCCCAACAACGCCTTCACGGAGGCGCTGGCCTTCGTGTTCCAGTCGCGCGACCTGGAGTTGCTCGGGCTGGGCAAGCCGGACGCGGCGAGCGAGCGGGAGCGGGTGCTCGGCGAGCTGTGGCAGACGTGGGAGCGCGCGGGCATCGCGCTGGTGGACATGTCGGTGTGGCACTGGATGTACGCGCACCCGGACGCCACGCCGGCCCAGCTTCGCGAGGCGGTGGTGGGCATTTCTCGCGACGTGTGGAACCAGTACTTCGCGCCGGTGCTGGGAGGGGAGGGGAGCTCGCTGCTGGCCGTCTACAGCCACATGATCAGCTACCCGCTCTACCTTCCCGACTATCCGCTGGGCCACCTCATCGCGTTCCAGATCGAAGAGCACCTGAAGCGCAAGGGACCGCTGGGCGCCGAGTTCGAACGCATGGCCACCTACGGTTCGGTGACGCCGGACCAGTGGATGATTCATGCGACCGGGGCCCCGGTGAGCGCGGAGCCATTGCTCCGCGCCGCCGAGGCCGCCCTGAGTCGCTGACCTACGGCTGCCGGGACGTGTCGCCGGGGATGTCGATGAGCTCGACGTCGAAGGTGAGGACGGCGTTGGGCGGAATGCGCGAGCCGGAGGGCGGCCGCTCGCCGTAGGCGGTGTTGCCGGGGCAGGTGAGCTTCGCCTTGCCGCCCACCTTCATCTTCGCCACGCCCTGCGTCCAGCAGGGGATGACGCCGTTGAGCGGGAACTCAACGGGGATTCCGCGGCGGGCGGAGGTGTCGAAGATGGTGCCGTCCACCAGCCGGCCCTCGTAGTGGACCTTGACGGTGTCGACGGCGCGCGGGCTGCGGCCGGTTCCCGCCTGGACCTGCTTGTAGACGACGCCGGAGGGAAGCACCTCCGCGCCGGGCTCCTTCGCGGCGCGCTCCAGCGCGGCCTTGCCCGCAAGCGCCTGCCGGCTCTTTGCGAAGGCCTGAATCCGCTGCGCCTGCTCCTTCGGGTCGATGTCGGACGTCTTTCCACCGAGTCCGTCGGCCAGGCCCTGTTGCAGCACCTTCAGCTCCTCGGGCGACAGCGCGAAGAGGGACAAATCACGGCCAATGGAGAGGCCGAGCGTGTAGAGGGTCTGCTGGTCTTCCTCGGACAGCGCAGCGGGCGCCGCCGGCGCGGCGGCCGGAGGAGTCGCCGGTGCGGCCTTGGCCGCGGGCTTCTTCGCCGACTTCGAGTCCTGCGCCTGGGCGCCCGTCGCGCCGAGCGCGAACACAAGGGCCGCCGTCCACATCGATCGCATGCATCCACCTTTCATGAGAACCGGCGCACTATAGAGCGTGGCCGTGCGCCCGGAAGACACAAGCCCGCGCGAAGAATTCACCGAGGAAGCACAGCGAGCGCGCGAGGCCTCCGCGCGCCGTCCGTTTTCTTGCGAGTTCAGCGCGCGCCTCTACCCTGCATCCAGGTTGCTTCACCCCCGGAGCAACCTGTTGCACCACCTGACCGGAGGCGAAGAAGCCATGAGCGACAAGCGGAAGAACAAGCGGGCGCCCCTCGACATCTACCTGAACAAGTACATGGGTGGCGTGCCGTACATGTCGCGGGCCGCGGACATCAGCCAGGAAGGGCTGAGCCTCGCCCGGCTGCTCGAGCCTCAGCACGAGGCCAAGCGCATCGGTCTCCAGTTCCAGCTCCCGGGCTCGGAGGAGATCATCTACGCCGAGGGTGAAGTGGTCCGTGAGTGGGCCGAGCTGGGGGCCAAGCGCGAGCGCTCTGGTGTGCGCTTCACGCTGCTCACCGACCGTCACCGCAAGATGATCGACGCCTACGTCGACCGTCACGGCAACGAGAACTGACGCATACCCGCCGTGCCGCAGGGGCCTGCCTTGACTTCCCCGGAAGCAGGCCCGTTGAATGGGAAGCCATTCTGCCCTGACACGACCCGCGACGTCGGACGAGGGGCTGGAGGATTTCCCGTGAGGCACTCGCTGTGGGGGATATTGCTGGCCGTGCCACTGACCGCGTCTGGCCAGGGCAAGGAAGCGAAGGCCCCGAAGCCCACCGTCGCCGCCGTGAAAACGGCACCGGGGGCACCGGGCGTCAATTGGGAAGGGCAGGTGCTGCGGGCCACGGGAGCGGGTGCTCCCGACCTGAAGGCCTCCAACCCCGGACAGGCCCGGCTGGGCGCCGAGCGGACCGCCAAGCAGTCCGCCATCCAGAATCTCATGAACCAGGCCGGGCGCCTTCACATCAGCGCGGGCCGCACCGTGGCGGACGAACTGGCCCGCGAAGACGTCCGCAAGCGGGTGGAGGCCGCGATGGGCGGCTACAAGGTCGTCGCCCGGCGGTTCTTCTCCGACAGTGGCGTGGAGATTGACGTGGAGGTGCCGCTATCGGCCCTCACCGCGTCGTTGTTCTCGCCGCCCGCCGCGGACACCGTCATCGCCGTCAACGGCGCGGGCGCGAAGAAGTACACGGGGCTGGTGGTGGATGCGCGAGGGCTCGGTGTGCAGCCCGTGCTGGCGCCCCGCCTGCTGGATGACAGCGGCAAGGCGCTGTACGGCGCGGCGGCGCTGGCCAACGAACGCCGTGCCGCGACAGCCGTGGCCGCGTGGTTCCAGAGCCTGGATGCGGCGAAGAAGGCCTCGCTGGTGGGGGACAAGCCCCTGGTGGTGAAGGCCACGGGTTCCAAGGGTTCCGACCTGGTGCTCGCCTCGGAGGACGCGAAGGCGCTCGTCGAGGCCAACACGCGCTTCCTGGCCGAGGGCCGGGTCGTGATTGTCACGCAGTGACTACGAGGTCCTCGGCGAGCTGATGCGGAAGCTTCTGCTGTTGGTGATGGTGTCCACGTTCGCTGGGTGTGCGAAGCGTCAGGAGCCCGAGTCCCTGCTCAAGGCCCGCGAGCTGATGGCGGAAGCCCAGAACTCCAGCGGCAACCTGGCCCTGCTCTGCGAACCCGTGGACGCGGAGGTGTACCTGGATGGCGTCTGGCAGGGGCTCTGCAGCGACTTCTCGGGTTCCCCCAAGGCGCTGCGAGTGGGCAGCGGCCTGCACGAGATTGAAGTGAAGAAGCAGGGGTACTGGCCCTATACGACGTACTTCGAGCCCAGCCGGGCCCGAGCGCGGCTGACCATCCAGCTCCGCGCCTCTGGGCCGAAGGCCGGCGGTTCGGAGTGACGCCGGGCCGGGTGTAAAACGAGCGGGCTTCCACGAAAGCCCGTTTCCTGTGCTTTCGTGAAGTGCAATCAGGACATGACGCCGCCGTAGCTGGGACTGAAGAGGAGAGCGCCATCGGACGACGCAGGAAAGGTCATTCCCCCGCCGCCGTGAAACCCGCCGCCGCTGCCGTGCCGCCGTCGGCACGGCCTGCCCCCGTGCTTCACGAGGTGCCGCCGCCGCGGGGACAGGGCAAGTCCGCGGCCGAGACCGCCCGTGTGCAAGTCGCCGAGCCCATGGCGATGGCCGAGAACGCCCTGTCCGAGACGGACGCCCGGCGCATCGACCTGTGGTGGTCGGCGGTGATGGTGGGCTCGCTGGGGCTGGTGTTCGCGCTGCTCTCCGTCTTTGGCGGTGTGGCGGTGCCGGTGCTGCTCGCGCTGTCGGGCGCGTACATCTTCAACCCCATCGTCACCGAGCTGGAGAAGCGGCGGCTGGACCGCACGTGGGGGACGACGCTCGTCTTCGCGGCGGGGACGCTGATGTTGGTGGGCGCGGTGCTGTACCTCATCCCGGTGTTCCGGGAGGAGGCGTCGAAGCTGCCGGATTTCTTCAACCGCGCGAGCACCCAGGTGGTGCCGAAGGTGGAAGGGCTGGTGGGGCATTCGTTGCCGGACCTGGTGCGCCAGCGCACCACCGAGCTGGGAAAGCAGGCGTCAGAGCTGGTCCAGAGCGCGGGGCCGGCGGCGGCGCGCATCCTGGCGAGCTTCGCGGGCAACACGGCGCGGCTGGTGGTGACGTTGCTGGGCCTGTCGGTGGTGCCGGTGCTGGCCTTCTTCTTCCTGCAGGACTACCCCCGGCTGATGGGCATGGTGAAGGACCTGCTGCCCCGGCGCGCGGTGGGGCTGGTGAGCCGGCGCTTCGCGGAGGTGGACGAGGTGCTCTCCGCCTTCGTGCGCGGCCAGCTCATCGTGGGCGGCGTGCTGTCGGTCATCTATGCGGCGGGCCTGTCCGCGGCGCGCATCGACATGGCCATCGTCATTGGTGTGATTGCCGGCTTCGGCAACATGGTGCCGTACCTGGGCACGGGCGTGGGCATCGTGCTGTCGCTGGTGGGGCTCATGCTGTCGTGGCAGGGGCCGTGGCAGCTGGCGGCGGTGGCGGCCACCTTCGTCATCGGGCAGATGCTGGAGGGCTTCGTCATCACCCCGCGCATCGTGGGGGAGAAGGTCGGGCTGGCGCCGGTGGCGATCATCCTGGCCATCCTCGCCTTCGGTGAGTTGTTCGGCTTCGTGGGCATCCTGCTGGCGGTGCCGGTGGCGGCCATCCTCAAGGTGGTCCTGAGCGTGGTGGTGGAGCGCTACCGCCGGACGCGGCTCTACACGGGGGAGCCCAAGTCGCCGTGACGAAGCTGGAGGCGCTGCACAAGGAGATCACCAGCTGCCGGGCCTGTCCCCGGCTGGTGGAGTGGCGGGAGGAGGTGGCGCGGGTGAAGCGCCGCGCCTACCGCGACTGGAACTACTGGGGCCTGCCCGTCCCCGGCTTCGGTGACCCCAAGGCCCGGCTCATCATCGTCGGGCTGGCGCCGGCGGCCCATGGGGCGAACCGGACGGGGCGGATGTTCACCGGAGACCGGTCGGGCGACTTCCTCTATGCCGGGCTGCACCGCGCGGGCTTCGCGAATCAGGCCCTCAGCGAGCACCGGGATGACGGGCTCCGGCTGAAGGACGCCTTCATCGTGTCGGCGGCGCGCTGTGCTCCGCCCGACAACAAGCCCCTCCCAGAGGAGCTGGCCCGCTGCGCGCCGTTCCTGGATCGCGAGCTGGCGCTGCTGCCGGGCCGGGTGATGCTCGCGCTGGGGGCCATCGGCTGGAACGCCGCGCTCGTGGCCCTGGCGCGGCAGGGGATGGAGGTTCCGTCGCCTCGGCCTGCGTTCGGGCATGGGGCGGAGCTGCCCCTGCCGGGCGGCCGGACGCTGCTGGGCTGCTACCACGTCAGCCAGCAGAACACGCAGACGGGGCGGCTGACCCCGGCGATGTTCGACGCCGTCATGTCCCGGGTCCACGCGCTGCTGGAAACGTCGAATCCGAAGGCGCGCGGGAAGAGTTGAAGAAGCCTTCTGTGTTTGCTTGACAGTTGGGGGAGCCCGCTGTTATTCCCCGCGCCACCGAAGCGGCTGCAACGGGTCGTTAGCTCAGCGGTAGAGCACTACCTTGACACGGTAGGGGTCAGTGGTTCGATCCCACTACGACCCATCATCAAAGAGTGACTTCAGCGGGCGGCACGGCTTTAAAAGAGCCTGCCGCCCGTTTTTTTTCCGAGGTTCGTATGTCCGACATCATCACGGTGACGCTCCCCGACGGCTCGCAGAAGCAGACGGCCCGGGGCACCACCATCGCGGACTTCGTGCGGGAGAGCATCGGTCCCGGCTTGGCGAAGGCCGCCCTCTTCGCGCGCGTGAATGGCCAGGACATGGACCTGGCCCGTAAGCTGGACGAGGACGTGAAGCTGCAGATCTTCACGCCCAAGAGCCCCGAGTCCCTGGAGTTGATCCGCCATGACGCCGCCCACGTGGTGGCCAGCGCGGTGCAGAAGCTCTTCCCGGGCACGCAGGTGACCATCGGTCCCGCGACGGAGGAGGGCTTCTATTACGACTTCTTCCGCGAGAAGCCCTTCACGCCCGAGGACCTGGAGAAGATCGAGGCCGAGGCGAACGCCGAGCTGAAGCGGGACATGGCCTTCGTCCGCACCGAAATCTCCATGGACGAGGCCGTGCGCCTGTTCGAGGAGAAGGGCGAGAAGTTCAAGGTCGAGATCGTCAAGGACATCGCGGCCAAGGGCGCCAAGACGCTGACGCTCTACACGCACGGCGACTGGGTGGACTTCTGCCTGGGGCCCCACGCGCCCAGCACGGGGAAGATCGGCATCATCAAGATCCTCTCCTCCAGCGGCGCGTACTGGCGCGGTGACCACCGCAACCCGATGCTCCAGCGCGTTTACGGCACGGCCTTCTTCGACAAGAAGCAGCTGGCGGAGTACCTGACGCGCATCGAGGAGTCGAAGAAGCGCGACCACCGCAAGCTGGGCAAGGAGCTGGACCTCTTCCACTTCCACCCGTACTCGCCGGGCTCCGCCTTCTGGACCCCGAAGGGCACCACGCTCTACACCACGCTGTCGAACTGGATGCGTCAGCTGACGCAGAACGACGGCTACGTGGAGATCAAGACGCCCCTGATGTTCAACAAGGGGCTGTGGGAGACCAGCGGCCACTGGGGCAAGTACAAGGAGAACATGTTCCTCGTGCTCGACAGCGAGTCGGGGGAGCATGACTTTTCGCTCAAGCCGATGAACTGCCCGTCGCACCACCTGTTCTACGGCTTCAAGAAGCACAGCTACCGCGACCTGCCGCTGCGCTACCACACGCAGGACGTGCTGCACCGCAACGAGGCGGCGGGCTCCCTGGGCGGCCTCACGCGCGTGCGCCAGTTCGCGCAGGACGACGCGCACATCTACTGCACGGAGGCGCAGATCACCGACGAGGTGCGGCGCTTCGTGAAGCTGCTGGACCACGTCTACAAGGCGGTGGGCCTCACCTACGCGGTGAAGCTGTCCACGCGACCCGAGCAGCGCCTGGGGGATGACTCCCTGTGGGACCGGGCCGAAGGCGGCCTCAAGGCGGCGCTGGAGTCGTTGGGCCTCGAGTACGAGCTGGCCCCGGGTGACGGCGCGTTCTACGGCCCGAAGATCGACTTCGCGGTGTCGGACAGCATCGGCCGCCGGTGGCAGCTGGGCACCATGCAGCTGGACTACCTGGCGCCCGAGCGCTTCGACCTGACCTACGTGGGCGAGGACAACGCCGAGCACCGCCCCGTGGTGCTCCACCGCGCCATCTTCGGTTCGTTCGAGCGCTTCACGGCCATCCTCATCGAGCATTTCGCTGGCGCCTTCCCGGCCTGGCTGGCCCCCATCCAGGCGGTGCTGGTGACGGTGGCGGATCGGCAGAACGACTACGCCCGGAAGGTTCGGGACTCCTTGAGGGCGAAGGGTTACCGGGTGGAGTTCGACGAGCGCGGCCTGTCGATGAACGCCAAGATCCGCGAGGCCCAGCTCCAAAAGGTGCCGTTCACCCTGGTGGTGGGCGACAACGAGGTGTCGGGCGAGGGCGTGTCGCCGCGGCGGTACGGCGGCGAGGACCTCAAGACGATGAAGGTGACGGACTTCGAGGCCCTGCTGGCGAAGGAAGCGGCCCTGCCGTGATCGGGAGGTCAGGACGCCTGGCAGCTTGCTGACGGGCCTTGACTCCCTGTTGCACCTAAGTATCTTGACGCACTTTCGAGGGGAACCTGCCCAAGTTCCCCAATTTTCGAGAGTTCTCGCACCTGCCGCTCAAGTCCAACGGCACGGGGCATGGAAGGATCAGGACGATGCCGAAGTTGAAGACCCGCAGCAGCGCGAAGAAGCGCTTTGAAGTGAAGAAGAGCGGCAAGGTCAAGCACGGCAAGGCCTTCGCGAAGCACCTCTTCACGTTCTCGAAGACGCCGAAGTCCAAGCGCAGCGGCCGCGGCACCGGCCATCTTCGCGACATGGACGCGAAGAAGGTCATCAAGGAGATGTTCCCCTACGGGGGCTGATTTCGCGGTTCTGAAGTCAGGGATTACGTGGCCTCGTTGGAGCGGCGGTAAGCCTGCGCCGGGGGGCTTCTCAACTACGCAGTCCGAAGTGAGGCAGTCATGCGCGTGAAGAAGGGTGTAAAGGCTCGTCGTCGTCGTAATAGGATTTTGAAGCTGGCCAAGGGTTTCCGCGGCCGTCGGAAGAACTGCTACAAGCGCGCCAACCAGGCGGTTGAGCGGGCGCTGGACTACGCCAGCCGCGACCGCATGCAGCGCAAGCGGGACTTCCGTCGCCTGTGGATCGTCCGCATCAACGCGGCCGCCCGCACGGTGGGCCTCTCCTATTCGAAGCTGATCGCGGGCCTCGCGAAGGCGAAGATCGGCTTGGACCGCAAGGTTCTGTCCGACATGGCCATCGCGGATCCGTCGGGTTTTGCGGCCGTCGCCAACATCGCGAAGGCGGCCTGAGACACATCCAGCCCGCAAGGCTGGAGACAGAACGGGTGGGGTGGTGGGCTGACGCTGGCCACCCTTTCCGGATGTTTGAACGGGCTGCCTCTTCGGGGCGGCCCTTTTTTTTGCCTCGGCGCCAAGGGCGCGCGGGGAACTGGAACGGAGGCGGAAGTCCATGCGGGATCGGTTGCTGGCGCTCGCGGAGTCCGCGAGGCGGGAGATTGGCGGCGCGTCGGAGCTGTCCGCGGTGGAAGCACTGCGGGTCCGCTACCTGGGCAAGAAGGGCGAGCTGTCCGGCGTGCTGGGCGGTATGGGCAAGCTGCCCCCGGATGAGCGGCGCTCGCTGGGCGAGGTGGCCAACAGCGTGAAGGCGGAGCTGGAGAAGCTGCTCGCCGAGGCCGTGGAGCGCGCCGAGGCGGCCGCGCTGGAGGCCCAGCTTCAGGGCCCGGGCCTGGACGTGACGCTGCCTGGACGCGGCGTGGCGCTGGGCAGCCGGCACCCCGTGTCGCGGACGATGGAGGAGATTGTCCGGACCTTCTCACGGCTCGGCTTCGACGTGGCCAGCGGCCCGGAGATCGAGCTGGATTACTTCAACTTCGAGGCGCTGAACCTGCCGAAGGACCACCCCGCGCGGGACATGCAGGACACCTTCTACGTGGACGAGGCCACGCTGGGCCACGCGAAGAAGGCGGACAGCTCGGCGCTGCTGCGCACGCACACGTCCCCGGTGCAGGTCCGGTACATGCTCAACCGCAAGCCGCCCATCCGCGCGGTGATGCCGGGCCGGGTGTACCGGCGCGACTCGGACATTACGCACACGCCGATGTTCCACCAGGTGGAAGGCCTGCTGGTGGACAAGGGCGTGACGTTCGCCGAGCTGAAGGGCTCGCTGGCGGCGTTCGTGACGGCGTTCTTCGGTTCGGACACGCGCACGCGCTTCCGCCCGTCCTTCTTCCCCTTCACGGAGCCCTCCGCGGAGGTGGACATCACCTGCACGAACTGCGGTGGGAAGGGCTGCCGCATCTGCAAGCAGACCGGGTGGTTGGAGGTGCTGGGCAGCGGCATGGTGCACCCGAACGTCTTCACCTCCGCCGGGTATGACCCGAACGAGGTGACGGGCTACGCGTTCGGCATGGGCGTGGAGCGCATCGCCATGCTGCGCTACCGCATCGACGACCTGCGGATGATGTTCGAGAACGACGCGCGCTTCCTCGAGCAGTTCTGAGATTCCAGGGGGCCCCTCGTGGGCCCCCGTGTTCCAGCCGATTGAAGAAGAGGGTGGACCTGTGAAGATTTCGGTGAAGTGGCTGGGCGATTACGTGGCGCTGCCTCCGTCTGTGGACGAGCTGGCGCGCAAGCTGACCGCCGCGGGCCTGGAGATTGAGGGAATGGAGCGCCCCGCGGAAGCCCTTCGCGGCGTGGTGGTGGCGCAAATCAAGGAGTCCGTGCAGCACCCCAACGCGGACAAGCTGTCCGTCACGCAGGTGGACATCGGCGGGACGGCGCTGCTCCAGGTGGTGTGCGGCGCGAAGAACTTCAAGGTGGGCGACAAGGTGCCGCTGGCCACCGTGGGCGCGAAGCTGCCCAACGGCATGGACATCAAGCAGGCGGCCCTGCGCGGCGTGGACAGCTTCGGCATGCTCTGTTCGTCCAAGGAGCTGGGCCTGAGCGAGGAGTCCAGCGGCCTGCTCATCCTCCCGGTCGATACGCGCGTGGGCACGCCCATCGCGGAGGCCGTGGGGCTGGATGACGTGGTGCTGGAGGTGAACGTCACGCCGAACCGTCCGGACGCGCTCAGCCACCTGGGCGTGGCGCGTGAGGTGAGCGTGGTGACGGGCTCCGCGCTGAAGGTGCCCCAGCCGAAGCCTGCGGAGTCGGACACTCCCGCCGCCGAGCAGGTGAAGGTGCGCGTGGAGGCCCCGGACCGCTGCCCGCGCTACGTGGCGCGCGTGGTGGAGAACGTGACGATTGGCCCGTCTCCGCAGTGGATGCAGGACCGGCTGAAGGCGGCCGGGGTGCGCGCCATCAACAACGTGGTGGACGTCACCAACTACGTGAATCTGGAGTACGGGCAGCCGCTGCACGCCTTCGACCTGGAGAAGCTGGCCGGGCAGGAGATTGTCGTCCGCACGGCGACGCGCAGCGAAAAGCTCAAGACGCTGGACGGCAAGGACCGCGTCCTGGACGCGGATGACCTGGTCATCGCGGACAAGGACCGGGCGCAGGCCATCGCCGGTGTCATGGGCGGCGGCGACAGCGAGGTGACCGAGGGCACCAAGCGGCTGGTGCTGGAGTCGGCGAACTTCCAGGGCTCCACGGTGCGGCGCTCGTCGAAGCGGCACGGGCTGCACACGGAGGCGTCGCATCGCTTCGAGCGCGGCGCGGACATGGACGCGGTGGTGCCTGCGATTGACCGGGCGGCGCAGCTGATCGCGGAGCTGGCGGGGGGCACTGTGGCTCCTGGCCGCGTGGACGTGTACCCGGCGCCGAAGCCGCCTCGAAAGGTGACGCTGCGCTTCGCTCGGGTGGGGCAGGTGCTGGGCGTGTCCGTGGCGGAGCAGGAGGTCCGTCGCATCCTGGAGGCTCTGGGCTTCAAGGCGGTGGAGGAGGGGACAGGGCAGGCGACGTACGAGGTGCCCCGGGCCCGGGTGGACGTGGAGCGCGAGGAGGACCTGCTGGAGGAGGTCGCGCGCATCTATGGCTACGACAACATCCCTGCGACGCTGCCGCGGGGACTGGCCACGCTGGCCCCAGAGCCCGCGCATGCCGAGGCCGAGCGCCGCATGCGTCAGGCGCTGGCCGGGGCGGGCTTCGACGAGGTGGTGAACTACTCGTTCGTCGCGCCGCGAAGCCTGGAGGTGCTGGGGGGGGCGGAGAAGCCGGTGGCGCTGCTCAACCCGCTGAGCACGGAGCAGTCGGTGATGCGCACCAGCCTGCTGCCGGGTCTGCTGGAGAACCTGTCCCGCAGCGTGCGGCACCAGGTGGAGGCGGTGGCCATCTACGAGACGGGCCGGGCCTACTTCCAGGAGGCGGAAGGCGGGCAGGGGCAGCGTCCGGCGGCCCGCGAGGTGCCTCGCGTGGCGGGCCTGGTGTGGGGCCTGCGCGGGGGCGGCCGGAGCTGGACGCACAAGGATGCCCGCGCGGACTTCTACGACGCGAAGGCGGCGGTGGAAGGACTGCTGGGCGCACTCCGCGTGGAGGACGTGACGTACGTGCCTACGGGGTCGGCGGCGTACCACCCGAAGGCCGTGGCGCAGGTGAAGACGGCGGACGGCACGGTGCTGGGCCACGTGGGCGAGGTGCACCCACGGGTGGTGAAGGCGCTGGGACTGCCGGACGGGGTGTTCGTCTTCGAGTTGGATACGGAGCCGCTGTACGCAGCCTCGAAGCTGGTGCCGGCGTACCGGTCGCTGCCGCGTTTCCCGGCGGTGCTTCGGGACCTGGCGGTGGTGGTGCCGCTGGAGTTGCCCAACGACGAGGTGCGTCGGGTGATCCTGGAGGTGGGCAAGCCGCTGGTGGAGGACGCTCAGGTGTTCGACGTGTACACCGGTGAGCAGATCCCCCAGGGGCGGAAGAACCTGGCGTATGCGCTGCGCTATCGCTCGTCCGAGCGGACGCTGACCGACGTGGAGGTCAACGAGGCGCACCAGCGCATCGTGGACGAGGTGAAGCAGCGACTGGGAGCTGCCTTGCGCGCCTGAATTCCTGAATGAAGTCAGAGGGTTGACACGTCTTCGGGAAGGCTGCAACAGTGCCCGGCGTTCAGCCCCGAGGGCTTCCCGAGGATTCGCATGACGAAGGCGGACATCATCGAGGGTGTCTACGAGAAGGTCGGCTTCTCGAAGAAGGAGTCAGCCGAGATCGTGGAGCTCGTGTTCGACACGCTCAAGGAAACCTTGGAGCGCGGGGACAAGATCAAGATCTCTGGGTTCGGCAACTTCCAGGTGCGCCAGAAGAAGGCGCGCGTGGGCCGCAACCCGCAGACGGGCAAGGAGATCGAGATCTCGGCGCGCCGGGTGCTGACCTTCCGGCCGAGCCAGGTGCTGAAGAGCGCCCTGAACGGCGAGGCGCCGCCTGAGGATCATGCGGAGATCGACGCCCGGGAGGAGGCCGCCGCCGACGCGGCCGAGGCCCGTGGCGAGGACTTCGACGAAGAGGGAATGGAGGACATGGAAGGGTGAGTTTTTTGGACGGTGCCCTGCTGCTCTTGCTTGACCTGAACGTCATGTGGGGGCATAAGGGCGCACCCTTTCACGGCAGCAGCAGTGCCGGGGCGTAGCGCAGCCTGGTAGCGCACTTGCTTGGGGTGCAAGTGGTCGCAGGTTCAAATCCTGTCGCCCCGACCATCGAAGGCCCTGGAGTTCTTGGCGAAAGCTAAGGATTCCAGGGCCTTTGTTTTGGGTTCTGGAGGGGAGCGGTCGCGGCCGACTCCGGACCTGGTCGACCGCTGGTCTGAGGCTCCCTGGCCCGACCAGCTTTGGGTGGCCGATATCGCGTACGTGCCTACCTTGGGCGGCTTACTTCTACTTGGCCGTGGTGATGGGATGTCTGGAGCCGAAAAGTTGTCGGCTGGGCCATGGCCACGCACCTGCGGACCGAGCTTGTCCTGCATGTGCTCAGGATGGCTCTGCGGCAAAGGCGCCCTACTGGTGTCATTCACCACTCGGACCAGGGCTCCCAATAGCCCGCGCTGGCTTTCGGAGTACGCCGCGGGAAGGCCGGCGTGCGTCCCGCCATGGGCAGCCCGGCGATACCTACGACAACGCCAAGTGCGAGAGCTTCTTCGCCACGCTCGAATGCGAACCCGCTGGACCGTCGTAGTCTTCGCTCCCAGGCCGAGGCCCGGACAGCCCTCTTCGAATTCATCGAGGGCTGGTACAACGCACACCGGCGACACTCTGCGCTCGCCTACGAATCGCCCGCCAACTACGAAAAGAAGCAGCGGGCTGCTGCCTGATGGCGAAAGCCCGGAGCGCTTTGCGGAACTGGGGCAACGTCACGTTCGCATATTCCCGGAGCGTGGTGTCCCCGAGGACCAAGTCACATTGGGCTTCCCTGTTTCCGCGCCATCTCGCTACACCACTGGAGTTGCCCCCGTCAAATCGGACAGCTCAGGGATGAGAGTTAGCAGTACGGAACTCGTGGGGTGACTTCATCTTCAGCCCGCGGTGCGGGTGGCAGCGGTTGTAGTCGTCGAACCAGAGGGGCAGTTGGGCGAGGACGTGTGAGGCCGAGGGCAGTTCGTTGACGTAGACGTAGTCGCGCTTGAAGGTCTTCACGAAGGACTCGGCCATGCCGTTGCTCTGGGGGGAGTAGGCGGGCGTGGTGCACACCCGCAGGCCGAGGCTGAGGCCGAAGTCACGGGTGTCCTTGGCGGTGTAGACGGGGCCGTTGTCAGACAGCCACTCCACCGGGTGGGGCGCCTTTGAGATGCCCGGGCCGAAGCGGGCTTCGAGCGTCTCGGCCATGAGTTCCTGGATGGTGAGCGAGGTGGGAGGCTGGGCGGCGGCCTGGAAGGCGATGGCCTCCCTGTCGCAGCAGTCGAGGCTGAAGGCGACGTGAACGACTTCGCCATTCCAGCAACGCACCTCGAAGCCGTCGCTGCACCACCGCAGGTTGGACTTGAGGGTGACGACCTGGCCCTCATGAGTACGCGTCGGCTTGCCGGTATGCCGTTGCAGCAGCAGGCGGCCTTGGCGCATGAGACGGTAGACGCGCTTGTGGTTGAGGGCGGGCCTGCCCTCCTGGCGGCGCTGCCGGTTGAGGACGGCGCCGGCTCGGCGGTACCCGTAGGTGGCGCGTTGGCCGACAACGGCCTTGAGTTCCTCCAGCGCCTGGTGGTTGGAGTTGCCCCCGTCAAATCGGACAGCTCAGGGTTGTGAATTAGCAGTGCGGAACTCGCGGGGTGACCTCATCTTGAGCCCGCGGTGCGGATGACAGCGGTTGTAGTCGTCGAACCAGACAGGGAGGCACGCCAAGAGGTGGGCGGCCGAGGGCAGCTCATTGACGAAGACGTAGTCGCGCTTGAAGGTCTTCACGAAGGCCTCGGCCATGCCGTTGCTCTGAGGGGAGTAGGCGGGCGTGGTGCACACCCGCAGGCCGAGGCGCTGGCCGAAGTCGCGAGTGTCCTTGGCGGTGTAGACGGGGCCGTTGTCCGACAGCCACTCCACCGGGTGAGGCGCCTTGGCGGTGCCCGGCCCGAAGCGAGCCTCAAGCGTCTCGGCCATCAGGTCCTGAATGGTGAGCGAGGTGGGAGGTTGAGCGGAGGCCTGGAAGGCGATGGCTTCGCGGTCGCAGCAGTCCAGGCTGAAGGCCACGTGGACGCGCTCGCCATTCCAGCAGCGCACCTCGAAGCCGTCCGAGCACCAACGCAGGTTGGACTTGAGCGTCACCACCTTTCCTTCGTGGGTGCGCGTCAGCTTGCCGGTGTGGCGCTGCAGCAGCAACTGGCCCTGACGCATGAGGCGGTAGGCACGCTTGTGGTTGACGCCGGGCTTGCCCTCGGCCCGGCGCTGCCGGTTGAGGACAGCGCACGCCCTGCGGTAGCCGTAGGTGGCTCGCTGCCCGACAACAGCCTTCAACTCCTCGAGGACTTCGGCGTCGGACTGGGCGTCCGGCCGGCGGGGCTGCCGAAACGAAAGGGGGCGGTGCAGCGAGGAGCGGGCTACGGCCAGCGCCCGAGCCACCGCGCTCACAGAATGCCTCCCAGCTTGGACAAGGCCGCGGGCGACAGTAGTTTTTTTCTACGCCGGCAAAGCTCTCCTGAGCTCCCGCTCAATCGCTGCGAGGTAGGCGTTCGGATTGGCCCGGAATCGACGGCCCAAGACTCGCGCGTGTTGTCGTCTTCGAAGGGAGGCACGCAGCTTCCTCCACGCGATGATGTCTTTGGGGGCCAGTTCCGCGCCGACAGTGGGGGCAAGTCGGGTCGCCACTGCGGCGACGACTCGCACCTGTCCGCGCACCACCAGGCCCTCGCTTCCGCGGCGCCGACCCGAGGCCCGGCGCTCGTGGTAGCGGCAACTGCCAAACAGGTGCTCCAGGTCATTGTCCGTGCGAGGCAGGCCGGGTACGTCGTAGCAATGGAAGAGGCCGGGCCAATAGCGACGCGTCTCCAGGAGGAAATGTGCAAGCGCCGCGCGGTGGGGGGAGCGGGTGCGTCGCACGGCATGCTCCAGTGCGCCGACAAGGCCGGCCATGCGCCTTTTGACGTGACAGCCTTTCTGGCCGGAGGCATTGGTGAGGATTTCGGCGACACGCTCTACCCACCGGTAGGCCGCCTTCAGTGGTGGCCACATCCTCGCCGTCTGCATCAGGCCGCGCCTCAATAGCAGGCGCAGCCGTGTCAGCCCTCTGGCGCGCGCCCCCCTTTTTCTGCCCGGCGGAGACTCGCTTCAATCACTCGCAGTCGCCGGTGCAACTCCAAACCGGAGGGCTTCAGGGGTGGGCGCCTGTCGTCCGTCAAGGCGCTGCGCACTGCGGCGCAGTAGCCGCGGACGGCTTGTGCTTGGGCGTCCTGGCGCCCTTCGACGGCGCGCTCGATAACCCGCACTCCTCGCACATGACTCTTCAGCAGCTTCTTGGCGTGCCGGTCCGCTTCGTAGAGGGGGCGGGCCGCCTCACGCAGGTAGTGGAAGTGGCAGAGTTGGTGAGGCACCCCAGGCAGCGCCGAGGCCACCGCGTTGCGGATGGAGCGCTGGCCATCCGAGACGACGCCGGCAATGGGCACTGCCAGCGCCGCTTTCACCTCCAGGAGCAGCGGAGCCAACTCCGCCTCACCACTGCCCAGCAAGCTACGGGCTGCCAGCACCTCGCCGGAGAGGCAGTCGCGCACCACCCACAACACCTCATGGCCTACCTCGGGCTGCAATCCGTCCATGGCTAGCACCACCCGGCCCTGTTGACGTGTCACCTGCTGCAGTCGCCGACTGTCTGTCATTCTCAGTGCCAGCAACTCATCGTACCGGTCGAGTTGGTTGGTGACACTGCGCTCGGAAATGGAGACGCCCCGTGCGCGAAGGACTGCATGGATTTCCGGGACGCTGCGATGCTCGTGGTAGCGCAGTGCACCAATCAAGGCGATGACGTCCAGGCCAAACTCATGGTCCGGCAGCGCCCACCGGCCCTCTTCTTCGGCACGCACAGGTCGCAAGTACAACGGGCACCCCTTCCGGTGGCACACTCGCACCTGTACCTTCAGGGCGACCACCGCCTCCAGCGTCACCACGTTCCGCCGTGCCCGGTAGTCCGCTGGGGCGGGCCCTCCGCACGCGGAGCACCGCCGTCGATGGTTCTCCAACCCCACCTGCCTGCTCGCCGGTGGGTGGGCAGTCGTGCGTCCCATGGTGCCACCTCCCCATGGAGGCAACACCGCGGAGGGCAGGAGGTATTTGCCGGCGTAGAAAAAAACTACTGTCGCCCGCGACCTTGTCGAAGCTGGGAGGCATCCTGTGAGCGCGGTGTCCCGGGCCCTCGGCGTGGCCCGCTCCACCCTGCATCGCCCCCTGAGCCCTCGGGAGCCCCGCTGCCCAGGCGCTCATGCCGACCGCCGAGGTGCTGGAGGGACTCAAGGCCGTCGCCCAGCAGCGCGCCACGTACGGCTACCGCAGAGCCTGTGCCCTCCTCAACTGTCGTAGCTCGGCGTAACAGGTACTCCGGAGTTCGGCGAACCCGGTCGGTGAAGTTGTCCCGGCCTCGTGGAGCGCCCGGCTTCCGCTGGCGACGTCCTTCGAGAACTCGCCGAGGCGGACGTGGTGATGTTCCTGTGCCACGGCGGGGTCGCGGGCCCGCGAAAGGCGACGCTCCAGTTCCTCAATGAGGTGGGTTCGGACTCGGAGCTCGCGCTGGAGCAGGTCGGCGCAGACCCCCGACGCATCGCAGGTGCCTCGATCGTACTCCTCTCGTGTGAGACAGGGCGGGTGGGGGATTGGATTCACCGCGCAGCGGGGCTGGCAGGGGCCTTTCTGGCGAGCGGTGCCCGGCAGATCATCGCCCCACTTTGGGCGGTCCCTCTGGGGGGCGCGCTGCTCGTAGGACGGGCGGTGTTGGAAGCGCTCACACAGGGGGGAGACCCGTCCCTGGCGCTTCACGCACTCCAGCGTCAGCAGTCACAAGGGGGTGGTGCTACCTCCCGGCACTTCGGTCGTGCCTGGGCCCTCAAGGCCTTTGTGCACTGGGTCGCGTAACTCTTGAACCTGCCCATTCAGGAAGTCAGACTCTGCCTCCACTGCGCGGGCAGTCTGTTCACCTGTGAATGGTAGTGCGCCCGCTGGGGAACCCATGACCGAGCAGACCCAGACGGCACTTCTCTTCGCAGAGGTGGCCCTCCATGCCCTCGTCCGTGAGGAAGTCACGGGGCGCAAGAACCAGCGCCTGTTGGAGGCCCAGCGCATCTCCTGGGAGCGCTTTCGGGGCAGGCTGGGCAGCGCAGCGCTTGCCTCCCTGCTGATCGAGGATGGAGCCGTCACGCACCCCGCAGCCTTCGATGCCCCCACGCTGCTCGGCGCGCCCGAGCCTCTTGCCTCCCTGACGGACGCCCAGGCGGAGCCTCTGCTCGCGGGGCTCAACAAGGACTCCGTCTCCGGCGCTGGGACCGACTATCTCCAGGCCCAGGCGCAGCGGCTCGGTGTCTCCCATCGCTTCGCCCGCTCCAGCCTTCCTCGCGGTATCAAGGCCCACCACAAGGTGCTGGAGCTGCCCGGCAGCGGCGGCCTCATCGCCCACCACGTGTGCAGCACACTGGAGGGCGTCTACTTCCAGGACGTCTTCACCGTGGCTTGCAGCGACTGGAAGGATCGATTCCTGGCCGGGCTCGTGGCGCTGGAGTTGGGAGTGGGCGGGGCGCTCCCCATCCACGAGGACTCCTCCCTGGAGCAGGTGCGCCAGCGCCTGCCCATGCCCGACTTCATCCTGGGGCTTTCGAAGGAGAAGGGAGGGCGCTTCACCGAGGAACAGCTTCGTCCCTGGTTCCCCTCTCCCTCGACGACGTTTTTCCTGATCTGAGCCGCCTCCATGCCCGCACGCCACTTCCCCCTGGGCGAACCCGCCCATGAGGCCGAACGTCAGGCCATCCGCCTTGTCGTAGAGGGCCTACCAGACGACTACACCGTCTACTCCAATGCCTGGCTCGTGGAGCGCACCGGCGTGGTGCACGAGTTGGACGTCGTCGTGGTTGCCCCACACGGCTTCTACGTCGTGGAGCTCAAGGCTTACCGGGGGGTGGTGCGCGGCACGGACCACGACTGGGATGTTCCTCAGGGCCCAATCCGCAGCCCGCTGAAGAAGAACCGGCTGACGGCCCAGGTGCTGGCCTCCGAGCTCAAGCGCTTGTCCGCCGAGGCCGCCCGCCGTTGGGTGGAGCACTTCGTGTTCCTCTCGCATGCCAGCGAGCAGAAGGTGGATGGCCCCGCCAGCCGCGGGCGCGTCCACACCCGTCACACCCTCCTGGAGGCGATTCAGGACGCCCGCGGCTTTCATGACCGGTGCCCGCGTGGCGGTTGCCCCGAGGTGGACGAGCACACCCAGCGCACCATCCACACGCTCCTCACCCAGCAGGACCCGGCCCTGCGCCCCCCGGAGCGCATTCGAGGATGGCGCCTGGAGTCGACCGTTGAGGCCACCGAGCGTTGGGTGGACCACCTCGCCGTCAATGACCTCACCCACACGCGAGCCCTGCTGCGCGTCTATGCCCTATCGCCGCTGGCCACCGACGCCGAGCGCCAGCACTTGCTAGAGCGCCTGCGCTGGGAAGCCCAAGTGCTCAACCGCGTGGGCCAGCACCGCTCCATCCTCCGCGCTGAGCCCTTCTTCGAGGACGACGCGGGCCGCTTCTGCCTGCCGCTGGAGGACTTCCGCGGCGTGACGCTCCCCACCTGGCTCACGCGCCACCGGGCGCAGCACCCCGGGCGCGATGGCCTCAAGGTCCTGGCACGCCTGTGGGACGAGGTAGCCGACGCCGTGGCCCACGCTCATGGCCAGGGCGTGGTGCACCGCTTGCTGCGCCCCGATGTGGTGCTGCTGGAGGACAAGGCTCCCGGCGCCCAGGTGCGTCTGACGGGGTTCGACCTCGCCAAGCAGCTACAGAGCGGCCGCACTGTGCATGTCACCTCACTGCAGGACGAGCGGCTGCGCTGGGCCGCGCCGGAGGTGACCCAGAGCTTCACAAATGCCTCGCCACACTCGGACCAGTGGGGTCTGGGCCTGCTGCTGGGCTGGCTCCTCACCGGCCGCGCTCTCTTCGAATCCACCGCGGAGCGCATGCGCCGGGGCGGGCCGTTGCTTCACGTGGCCGTGCACAACGCCCTGGTGCCGCGCTCGCTGGACGAGACCGTGGAACGCATGTTGTCCCTGCGCCCGGCGGACCGCTTCGCCTCACTGGAGGAGGCGCGCGAGGCGGTGGCCCTCGCCGTGGACCCCGCGCGCCGGGGCGCCCGCCGTCCCGAGGCCCCCCAACTCGACCCCGACGACCTGCCCGAGGGCACTCGGCTGGGCGCGGACTACGAGGTGCAGAAGAAGCTCGGCGCTGGCGGGCTCGCCACCGTCTACGCCGCTCTGCACCTGGTCAGCGGGCAGATGCGAGCCCTCAAGGTGGCGCGCAACACCTATGAGGCCGAATCCGCGCTGGAGGCGGAGTGGCGCGTCCTCGAGCGGCTGGACTACAAGAACATCGTCCGGGTGCGGCAGGACATCAGCGCTGGCCTGGTGCCGGGCCGCCGCACCCTGGTGATGGACCGGGTGCGGGGCGAATCGCTCTCGGCCTGGCTGGCCGCGCACCCCAGTCCGGACCGTGACACGCAGCGGCGCTTCGCCGAGGACCTCTTCTCCGCCCTGGAGTACCTGGAGGCCCAGGGCATTACCCACAAGGACCTGAAGCCAGAGAACCTGGTGGTGGGCGATGGCGGCCTCACAGTCATCGACTTCTCGCTCGCGGGGGATGCGCCGGAGGCCATCCTCGCGGGCACCGCCCTCTGGCGCGATCCCACCCTCAAAGCCTGGGATGCCGCGGCGGATCGTTACGCGGCGGCGCTCGTCCTCCACCTGCTCTACACTGGCCGTCACCCCTTCGACGGGCGCGTGCCCTCGCCGGACGAGGTGCCGCCCATTGATGCGGACGACTTCGACTCACCGGGGCTGGCTCGCTTCTTCCAAAAAGCGCTGCACCCGGAGCGCCGCCAGCGATTCACCTCGGTGCGCGAGATGCGGGACTTCTTCCGCGAGGCGCTGGGCGACCGCGAACGTGGCCGCCACGCGGAGCCTCTGCAGGAGGAGGCGAGCGCGTCCACCAATCCCGAGGCCCCCCTGAGCGCCAGCCGGCTGTCGGGCACGGCGGTAGCGGTGCTCGGCCGGGCAGGGGTGCGCACCTTGGGGGAGTTGGTGGCGCTGCAGGGCACGCAGCTCGCCGCCATCAGCGGATTGGGAAAGAAGCGGCGCGAGGAGGTGTTCGCATTCCAGCAAGAACTGCGCGCCCGGGGCATCCAGCCCTCCGCGCCACAGGGCGTCCGCCGCGTCCTCTTCTCCGATGCGGAAGGGGATATCGCCGCGCTCTCCGCGCTCCAGTTGCCGCGGGCCTTGGAGGAATCCCTGGCGGCAGCGGGCTTTCGCACCGTGGGCCGGCTGGCGGGGGCTACGCGTGAAGACCTCACCGCCGTGCCGGGTGTTGGGCGAGGGCGGCTGGCGCAGGTGGTTGAGGCGCTGGAGGCCCATGTCATCCGAAGTACGAGCGCGGAGGCGCCGGGCCCGCGCCGCTCCACTGTGGAGTCCCTGTGGGCCGAGGCCCGCCTCAAGCTGGAGACGCGCGAGGAGCAGGTGTTGGCGGAGACCTTCGGCTTCTACGAGCCGCCCGCCCTCCGCCAGCAGGACGTAGCCGGCACCCTCGGCATGTCCCAGCCTGAGGTGAGCCGCACCCTCAACACCGCCCTCGTCAAGGTGGACCGCGAGGCGTTGGAAGATCTGCGCGAGAGCCTCCACGCGGAGTTGGAGTCCGCTGCGGGCGTAATGCGGCTGCACGAAATGGTGGAGCGCCTGGAGGAAACGTGGGAGCCCTCGCCGCGCTTACGGACGGCGGGGCTGGTACGGCTCCTCCAGAGGATGAACGAGACGCGGCTGGGACGCATGCCGCTGCCCGAGGAGCCCGAGCTGGAGGTGTTCTTCGCCGCGCCGCTGGAGGAGAAGGCGCTTAAGGTCTTCATCGACACGGCGCTGAAGCTGGCGGGGTGGGACGATGGCGAGCCCACCGAACCGGCCGCGGCCCGCCGCACCCTGCGCGGAGTACTCCCCGAGTACCCGGGGGACTTCCTGAAGCTGGCCGTCTACCTCGTGCCCTCCCTGCACCTGACCGCGGACGGGGAGCTCTTCCAGGCCCCGCTGGAGGGCCCACAGGTGCTGCGCCACGTGCTGCGCCGTGCCCGTCTGCCGCTGAAGGTGGACGACCTTTATCAGCAGATGCGGGCCACCTTCGGTGAAGAGGGCTGGAACGAGCCCCGGCGCGAGGCGCTGCCCGAGGTGCTGGCCCAGGTGCTGCCCGACTACCGCGTGGTGGGAGAGGAGGTAGTGCCTGCAAGCGCGAGGGTAGAGACGGAGCAGGCTCCTCGGCAGGACCCGTTGCCCTCGGATTTGCTCGTCCCCCAGCGCTCCTACGCGGAGGTGGTCGCCGAGCGGCTGCGAGAGGCGTCCCGAGGCCGCGGCTACCGGCTCGTTGTCGCGCCGCCGGAGAAGCACGTCGAGGTGGCGCGCAGCTTGCGCCGGGCCCTGGGGCCCACGGCGGAGTTCGTCAGCTTCGAGGGGCGGCTGATCCAGCGAATGGAGCCGGACTTCCCGACCTTCGAGCGCGCCGAGCGCTTCCTCGCGCAGAAGCCGAAGCTGAAGAAGGAAGCTGGAGCGCTGCTGGACGCGCTGCTGGATCAGCATGGCCGCCCGGGTAAGGTGGTGGTGCTCGGGGACACCGGGATTCTGGGCGTCTGCGGCGTCGAGAAGGACGTGCCGCGCCGGCTGTACGACCGGGTGACGGAGCGTGACCTGGGCTTCTGGGTACTTGTCATCCCTGGCGTGGTGAGCGAGCGGCAGCCGCTCTTCAACGAGCATGAGCCCGTCTTGAACCTGCAGGTGCTGCCCGTGCCGGAACCGTTGGACGTGGAGGCGAGGGAGTGATGGAGCTGGAGAAGCGTGTAGCACTGACCAAGGCGCTGGCAAAGCTGACCGAGCGCATCGCCGAGGACATTCGCGAGCAGGTGCGCCGCCCCGGGCCCGCGCAGGATCGTGCCCGCTCCCTCCATCGCGATGAGAGGGTGGGCGAGGACTTCATCGTCTGGACGGACGTGCTGTCGCGGCGCGCTGCGGTGCTGTGGGTGCTCAAGACGGTGTACGTCCGCATTCTGGAGGACCGCGGTCTGATGCGCCCGCTGCGCCTGGTGAACCCGGACCCAAAGGCGCAAGAGGTGGAGTCGGAGAAGCTCTTCCGCCACCTCGCGCCTAACCTGGGGCCCTCGGCGTACCTCGCGTGGGTGTTCCGGGACCTGTCCAGCGCGCGTGGCGGCCTGCCAGAGCTGTTTTCGCCCCAGCCGGCCGAGGTGGCACGGCCCTCGGATGCTCGCTCGCAGGAGTTGCTGGAGTTCTGGCGCCGGTGTGATGTGGAGTCAGGCGATCTCGCCTTTAGCTTCGACGGAGAGCAGTTCGACGGCCGGCTGATGGGGGACCTGTACCAGGACCTCGATCCGGTGGTGAAGGAGCGCTATGCGCTGCTCCAGACGCCGGACTTCGTGCTCGACTTCATTCTTGACGAGACGCTCACGCCTGCCATTACCGAGTGGGGCGTGGAGAAGGTGAGGGTGCTCGACCCGGCGTGCGGATCGGGGCACTTCCTGCTCGCGGCCTTCAAGCGGCTGGTGACGGGAATGCGCGAGAAGTTCCCCGCGCGTCCGATGCGCGAGGTGGTGGACGACTGCCTTGCGCGGGTGGTGGGCATCGACCTCAATGACTATGCGTGCGGACTGGCCCGCGCGCGGCTCGTAATGACGGCGCTGGAACTGGCCGGGGAGACGGACCTTGGGGCCGCCAGCGATTACCACCCACAGGTGTACTGGGCGGATGCGCTGGAGCAGGTGGAGCGCGACCCCGAACTTGAGCAGATGGGGCTCTTCACCGGAGAGGTGGAGAAGAAGCCCTACAACATGCTCACTCGGCCTGAAGTGAGGGCTCGGCTGAGACCTCTATTGAGGGCAGGTTTTGAGGTGGTGGTGGGCAATCCGCCGTACATCTTGGAGAGGGACGAGGCTAAGCGCGAGTATCACCGGGAGAAAGTGGGTAGGGAGCGACGGTACGTATCGGCCGCTGGCAAGTACTCGCTGGGAGCGCCCTTTACGGAACGGATGTTTCAAATAGCCGTACCTAGCGGCTTTGTGGGAATGATCACTGCCAACTCTTTCATGAAGAGGGAGTTTGGCAAGGCGCTTATTGAGAAGGTCCTGCCGAGAGAGGACCTCTTCTTGGTGGTCGATACGTCGGGGGCGTACATTCCTGGGCATGGCACGCCCACGGTGGTGCTATTTGGTAGGCATCGCAGGCCACAGAACAACGTGGTGCGCGTTGTAATGGGGAAGCGCGGCGAGCCTGGAATACCTGTCGACCCAACTCAGGGACGGGTGTGGCGGAGCATTGTCGAGGAATGCAGGACGCCCGGAGATAGGTCTGAATTTGTTTCGGTGGCGGAAGTGGCATGCGCCACTCTCCAGAGGCATCCTTGGAGTATTGGGGGCGGGGGGAGTGCTGAACTGAAGGAGGCTCTCGATCGGGCAGGTTCAAGGCTCGCAGAGCACAGTAGTGAGATAGGGTTTGCATCTTTTCCTGGGGCCGATGAAGTCTTTGTTGTGCCCCGCTTGGCTGCGCTTAGATTGGGCGTGCCGCCCAGGTTGGTGCGGACGTTCGTGCCAGGTGATGCGGTTCGTGACTGGCGTATTAATGATAGTCAGTCGGCGATTGCTCCTTACGACGACGCGCAATCTGTTGTGTCGGAGACCGATCTGGGCAGGGCGCGAGAGCACTTCTGGCGAATGCGAGCTGTGGTTCTTGGAACCATGGATTTTGGTGGATCCACTAGGCGTGACAACGGCGATGTTGAGTGGAGTTGGTATCGCTGGCAGGCAGCGAGGTATCGTATTCCGCTGTCCATCACGTTTGGTGAGGTGGCTACGCATAATCATTTTGTGCTTGATCGCGGCGGGAAGGTATTTAAACAAACGGCGCCAGTTATCAAGCTGCCGCCCGAGGCGTCGGAGGTGGAACATCTTGCTCTCTTGGGGCAGCTTAATTCGTCTGTTGCGTGCTTCTGGCTGAAGCAGGTGTGTCAGAACAAGGGGCTTCGAGGGCAGGGTGGAGGGATTACTTCGGAAGCTTGGGAGCAGTTCTTTCAGTTTGGTGGCACTAAGCTTGGGGCATACCCGCTTGCTCGAGTGCGGTGTGCTCAAGTTGAAGAGTTTGCTGTGGCTCTTGATGCGCTTGCACGGGAGCGCATGTTGGATTCGGTTGAGAAATGTGTTAGTGAGCAAGCCGATGCAGGAGCGACAGCCTTGAGGGTGGCTTTGTCTGGGCGTAGTAGGCGCGATCTCACGCGCCTGTACCGGATGGTGGGCTTGCAGGAAGAGCTTGATTGGTTGTGCTACCGCCTTTATGGCATTGCTCCCGAACTTGAATTGCGACGCCCGGGTGACGTTCAGTCGCTCGTTCCTGGCCAGCGTCCGTTTGAGATTAAATTCGCGCGTGAGGATGCCGAACGTCGAGCGGTCCTTGCTCACGGGGATGAGGCGGAGGAGGCTCCGACTGCATGGTTTGAGCGCCATGGTTGGCAGCCCGTGGGTTCTCTCGATGCCATTGCCGATGCCAATGAGCGCCGCATTATCGAGCAGCGCATGGCTCTCACCGCAGCCAGTCGGAACCTCGGACTCATCGAACAGCCCACCTACAAGCGCCGCTGGCACCGCCCGGACTACGTCGCCGAGGAGACGCAGGCGCTCGAAACGTACCTTTCGGACCGGATGGAGGCCTGGGTGAAGGAGCGCGCCACACCCTTTACGCTGCGACAGATGGTCGCGGCCCTCCAGTCGGATGCGGGCGTGCTTGCCGTCGCCGAGTGTCTCGCCGGCAACGCCCAGTTCGACCTGGAGGCCCTGCTCTCTGAGCGCCTGCTCGCCGACAGCGTCCCCAACAACAAGCACCACGTTTTCAAGCTGTCGGGCCTGGACAAGCGCGCCGCCTGGGAGGCGACGTGGGAGATGCAGCGCCGCGAGGACGCCGGGGAGAAAGTGACGCCCCCGGTGCCGCCCAAGTACGCCTCTGCGGACTACCTCCGTCCTGAGTACTGGTCCCTACGCGGGGCGCTCGACGTGCCCAAGGAGCGCTTCATCACCTTCACCGAGTTGCCCTGGCGTGACGGACCTGAGCGTCTGTACGGCTGGGCCGGCTTGACGCCGCGGCAGCGCTCCAAGGTGCTCGTCGAACTGGACGAAGAGTCCGAGGGCAGCGGCGTGTCCCTGGCGGACCGCTACGGCCTGCTCTACGGCGCGCAGATCCTCGTGCCCTACGTGGCCTCGGAATCCAAGGAGGCGGCCGCAGAGTTCGACGCCGTGGTGCGCGGACTGGTAGGCAAGGACGGCGTTACCGAGAAGATGCTGGCGGAGTGGGCGGAGCGCTTCCCCGCCACGCGTCCGCGTGCCGCGAGAACCCGCAGGAGGACAGCGTGAACATCTCCGAAGCTTACAACCTGCCTAGCCGCGAGGACCTGACCGCGCTGGGCTTCGTCGTGCGCCTGGACGTGCCGCAGAGCGATGAGGAGCGGCGCCGGCTGGTGGATGAGTACGTCTTCACTCCTGCTGTGCGTCAGTCGCTGCCCGTCATCTTCGACGGCATGAAGCACGCGCTGGCGCGCGGCGAGCCGCTGGGCCGCTTCATCCACGGCTCGTTCGGCTCCGGCAAGAGCCACTTCCTGTCCATGTTGGGCCTGCTGCTGGAGGACGATGCGCAGGCGTGGGGCAAGCCGGACCAGCTGGTGCGCGAGCTGGCGGAGAAGCATCGCAACTGGGTGTGCGACGCGCGGCTGCTGACGGTGCGGCTGCACATGCTGTCGGAGGCGGGCGGCAGCGGCTTTGACCGGGCCGTCTACGAGGCTTTCAACCGGGCGCTCGCGCGGCACAGCAAGCCGGCCTTTGAGTACCTCTACGTCCAGGGGGTGCTGGACGAGGCCCGGCGCGAGGCGGAGCTTTACGGGCCGGCGTTCTGGCGGAACCTGGAGGCCGGCAGGGTGGTGGGCTCGCACGAGGACTTCGAGGCGCTGGCGAGCGGCGGTCCCGAGGAACGGGAGGCGCTGGCGCGGGCGCTCTTGCAGTTCAAGGGCCGGGACGCGGCGAGCGCTGGGGTGGACCCGCAGTGGGGAGAGGGGCTGCGGCGCCTGACTCAACATGCGAAGGCGCAGGGCTTTGGTGGGGTGGTGTTCCTGGTGGACGAGTTCCTGCTGTGGCTGAGCGACAAGGCGGCCACGGAGTTCAAGGCCGCCATCAACCAGCTCACAGTGATGGTAGACTACGCGGGTGGCCAGCGGCCGCTGCCGGTCTTCGCGTTCATCGCCCGGCAGCGCAACATCCAGGAGTTCTTCCCGGACCTGACGTACGACCACGAACTGCACGAGCACCTGCGCCACCACACCAAGCGCTTCGAAGAGACGATGCTGCAGGACGTGGAGCTGCGGCACATCTGCAAGGAGCGCATCCTCAAGCCGCGCCGCGCGGCGGAGGTGCGGGCCGCGGTGGAGCAGCTCGCCGAGTCGCAGAAGAAGGTGCTGCCCGCGGTGCTGCAGAGCGCGGACGTGGAGTACCTGAAGGACGTCTACCCGTTCCACCCGGCGCTCATCGAGGCGCTCATCGACGTGTCGAGCCTCCTCCAGCGCGAGCGCACAGCGCTGCGGCTGCTGTACGAGCTACTGGTGGTGCACAACCCCACGCTCGAACTGGGCAAGCTGCTGCCTGTGGGGCGGGCTTTCGACGCGCTATTTCCGCCCAGCGGCGTGGAGGCGGGCAAGGGCGCGGATGACCTGAAGGCCATCCACCGCCTCTTTTACGAGAGCTTCCGCCCGGCCATGGACGCCATGCTGCGCGAGGCGGAGGAGTCCGGCGGCACCTTCGACGCGAAGCGCCGGCAGGTGCTGGAGGAGATCGTCAAGACGGTACTGCTGGCGGAGGCCTCGCCGCGCCTGAAAGGCTCGGGGATGAAGGTGTCCCGGCTGGTGCTCCTTAACGACGCGGAGGTGTCCGGCGAGACGGAGCGCAGCCGCCGGGCACGGGTGGCGGAGGACCTGCTGCTGCTCAGCCGGCGCGTGGGGATGCTGCAGGTGTCCGGCACGGCGCCGGACTATGACGTGTCCGTGGTGCTCAAGGGCGCCAACTTCGGCGAGGTGCTGGAGCGGGCGCGCGGGCGCACCGGGGGCGAGCACACGCGCTACGCCACGTTCTTCTCCGTCTTCACGGAGGCCATGGGCCTGGCGAGGACGCAGGGCTTCCGGGAACTCACGGAGGGCCAGGAGGGCGACCTCAAGGTGAAGTGGCGCGGCACGCAGCGGCGCGGATCGGTGAAGCTGTGCAATGTGCGCGAGCAGCCGTACGCCGCCTTCCGGCCTCAGCCTGGCGACGAGTTCCGCATCCTCGTGGACTACCCGTGGGACGAGAAGGGCCACACGGTGGAGGAGGACCGGCAGCGGGCCCGGGACTACACGCGGCGCAATGGTTCGGCCTGGACGCTGTGCTGGCTGCCGCGCCACCTGACGCCCCAGGAACTCGGGTTGCTCAAGGACCTGGCCGCGGTGCGATTCCTCCTTACGAAGGAGGGCCAGGAGGAACTGCTCGCCAACCTGTCCATCGCGGACCGGCAGAGCGTGGTGGACCGGGCGCGGGCGCAGGAGGCCACCTTGGCACGCTCCTTCCAAGACACGCTGAAGGTGGCGTACAAGGACCACGGCGCCATCGAGTCACTCGCGCTGGACGTGACATCCGAGCTGTCCCGACCGGAGCTGCACGAGAACTTGGAGCAGCTCGGCTGCGCGGTGCTGGAGCGGCACTATCCGCAACACCCCGTCTTCGGCGTGGAGCCACGGGTGGAGGAGTTGCAGGTGCTCAGTGACTGGATGGTGAGGGCGCACGAGGCGGGCACGCCCCTGGAGTTCGACGAGCGACAGGGCAAGGTGCTCGTCAACCTGGGGCGTCCGCTGGAGTTGGTGGAGCTGGGGCAGACGCGGGGCACTCTGCGGCGGGACACGCGCTACGTGAAGCCGGTGGTGGACTCGGCCACCTCGGAGTCGCTGATGTGGGGATCGGTGGAGCAGCGGCTGGAGGAGACGTTCGGGCTGCCGTCAGCGGTGCGCTGCTTCTTCCTGGCCTTCTTCGCGCGGGCGTACGGCTACCGGGTGATGGACGGAGCGGGTAGTCCGTGGGAGCCGCGGGTGGAGTCGTCCGTGCGCGCCAACCTGAAGCTGGTGCGCGCGCCGCTGCTGTCCGTGGCCATGTGGGGGCAGGCGGTGGACCTCGCGGTGCGGCTCTTCGAGTTGCCGCGCCCCGGGCAGCGGACGTTGGGCGAGCAGGACAAGCTCGTCGGCCTGCTGCGCGAGCGCGGGGAGGAGTGCCGCAAGGCGCTGGTGGGCGTGCGCGAGCGGCTGGTGCAGCTCGGGGTGGGGGGCCGGCGCGTCGCCGAGGTGGATGACGCCATCGTCCGTCTCAGACCGCTGGTTTCGCGGGAGGTGGAGGCACATGCCCTGCTGGACGCGCTCCTCCACGCGTGGAGCGGCGAGGGGCGGGATGCCGCCCTCGTGGCGGTGCAGCGCGCCGAGGCCATGCGGTCGGCCCTTCAGGTGCTGGGCGACCGGCTCCGCACTCAACTCCAGACGGCGGCGGGCAAGGTGCCCCGGTTGGAGCCCGAGGCCCGCGCGTGTCTGGCCGACCTGGAGGCGCTGCTCGGCGCCAGCGAGCTGGCCCGGTCGCTGCGCAAGGACGCCGTGGATGCGTGGAACCGGGGTGCGGAGACGCTGCTGTCGCGCATCCTGGAGGCGTTGACGCCGGTGGTGCCCCCGCCATCGGGGGGGCAGACTCCGGCGGGCGCGTCGGGGGGGAGAGATGGGCGCCCCCTGTCTGGTTCTGAGAACGCCGTTGCCGATGCCAGCCAGGGCACGCAGGCGGGAGGGACCTCGGGGCCGTTCGAGGTGGTGCTGGAGGGCATGCGCGTGCAGCTCGGTGGCAATGGGGCGGAGCTCGACTCCCTGCTGTCAAGGCTGCGCTCCCGGCTGGTGACACTAGAGCCGGGGGCAGTGGAGGTCATCGTGACGGTGCGGAGGAGCTAGCCGGTGAAGGATGCCCTGCTGCGGAAAATCATCGAGTTGGCCGGCGGCCCGGCCGAGCGGGGTTATGTCCTGGCGCTCGATGGCGAGTTCCTGCGCGAGATGCCGGAGCGGCTGGACTTCCCGCGCCAGAGCTACAGCTACACCGTCACCCGGCCCGGCTCCGAGCTGGCCCTGCGCCGCCTCATCATCCGCTCGGGAGGCGAGCCCTTCATCGCGCTTGTGGACGAGAAGCTGGCGCGCCGGTTGCCGCCGGACCTGGTGCGGCGGGCTCGCGGTCAGCGCGTCCACTCGGTGGACATGAATGATGTGCTGGTGCTGGCGCTCGGCACGCCGGTGGTGGGCGCGGACGCGGAGACGAAAGAGTTGGCCCTGCGGCACCTGGACAACCTGCGCGACACCATGCGCGGGCGCACGCTGCCCACCGTCATCGACCGGCGGATGCTGGACGAGCTGTTGCTGGACGCGTGCATGGGCGCGCGCATCCGCAGCGAGCGGGCGGGACGGCTGCTCGCCGAGTGGCTGCGCCAGTTCCCCGACGCTGAGCCCGCGCTGATGGGTCTGCTGCGGCGCGTCCTGCCCACGCTGCATGGCGGCGAGGGGCGGGTGCTCGCCTGGGCGCTGGAGGACTCGCGGCGATTGAAGGCGCGCGAGCGGCTAAGCGCGCTGGTGGTGCATGGGGCGCTCTTCGAGATTGACGAGGAGCTGCCGCCGAGCGTCTGGGGGCCGCTGCAGGGCGTGGACTCACACCCCCTGGTGCAGCTCACACCCGAGTCCTTCCGCGCCACGGTGCGCGACCTGGCCCAGGACGCGCTGGACACGCTGGGCGAGCAGGCGGCGCCCTTCCTCTCCGACGCGGAGAACCTCGGCCGGCGCGTTCTGACAGCGAAGATGCTGGAGAAGAGCCGATTGTTGCCGCTGGGCCTGTCCAACCGGGTCAGCCGGCTGGCGAAGCAGGCCGCGCAAGGGGAGCCCATCCCTGGCGCGGAGTTGGAGGAGTTACGAAAGCACCGGGCCGCCCCGCTCAAGCGCGGCGAACTGGAGGTGGTGGAAGGGATGGCGCGCCTGAGCCGCTACCTCGCCGAGCCCCTTCCTGCCGACGGGGATGTGGCGGCGCGCGTGCGGCGCTACCAGGAGAGCGGAGCCTTCGCGGACTGGGCCGCCCTGAAGCTGCGGCGCGTGCTGGCCACGACGGCTGAGTTCCAGAAGGAGGCCCAGTCCGTCCTGGCGGCGTACCGCACCAGGCGTGACGAGGAGAACCTGGCCTTCGCGCGCCTGCTGGCGGAGGGCTATACCCGCGCCCTGTTCGCCCCGGGCGTGGTGCCCCTGCAGCGCGTGTGGGGGCAGGTGGTGTCGCAGGTCCCGGCGGAGCCGCTCTACGTGGTGGTGTTGGACGGGTGCAGCTATCCGGTATTCCTGGAGTTGCTCGATGAGCTGGCGCAGGAGCCGCTGGAGCCCCTGGGCCTCGTTGCCTCGGGCGCGGCGAGTCTGGACCGGGCTCATGGCGTCCCCGCGCTCGCCCCGCTGCCCACGGTGACGAGCCACGCCCGGGGAGCGCTGTTCCTGGGAGAGATTCCGAAGGATCCGCTGCGTGCCGAGTCACTGTGGCGTGAGCAGGAGGAGCGCACAACGGACCCGGCGCGCTTCCGGCAGAACGGGGCTCTGGGGACACGGAGCCGGCGCCTCTTCCTCAAGGGAGACCTGGCCGACGGGGCCCAGGCGCTGCTCGCCGCCCTGAGGGAGCCGGCGCTGGAGGTGGTGGCCGCCGTCTTCAACGCCGTGGACGACCAGATTGGTTCGGCCAACACGGGAGCGGCCTTCCGGGTGCACGCCAGGGACATCGCGGGCTTTATCCCCAGCCTGAAGGCGGCCCTGGCCGTGGAGCGCCGGGTGCTGGTGACGGCGGACCACGGCCACACTCCCTACTGGACGCGCGAGTTGCACACGGGGCCGGGGGCCTCCGCCCGTTGGTGCGAGCTGCCAGCGGGGGCCCCGTCTCCGGAGGGCTTCATCGCCCTGGACCTGGAGGGACTGGGCGGCACGCCCGGGCGCAAGGCCTTCGCATGGAAACTGGGTGTCCACCAGGGAGGCCCGCAGGTGGGCTTCCATGGGGGGTGCAGCCTGGAGGAGATGGTGGTTCCGCTGGCGTGGCTCGGCCGGCAAGGGGTGGCGGCGGACGAGCCTGCCTGGTGGCTTGGGCGCACGAGGCCGCAAGTGGCGGAGGTGGCGCGGCCGGAGTCCCGTTCGGTGTCGCCGCCGAAGCCAGCCGCGGCGCCTGTGCCCTCCCGGATGCAAGGGGACTTGTTCGATGCGCGTGCCGCAGTGGCCTCGGTGGCCGCGGGGGCGAGTACCCTGGGGCTGGCTGAGAACGTGCTGACGTTGCTGGATGCGGCCGAGCGCGCTGCCCTGGTGGTACTGGCGCAGAATGGGAGCGCCCGCGGAACGGACCTGGCGCCGCGCATCGGCAAGCCCGTGGGGCGGGTGGCAGGCTTCATGACCCAACTCCACCGCAAGCTGCACAGGGCGGGCGTGGCGTTTTTCAAGGCGGAGACGCTGCCCACCGGTGACGTGCAGTACCACCACATCCCCCAGGCGGGGGCGGAGCGCTCATGAAGGTGACGGAGACCGAGGCTCGCGACATCGTGGCGGCCCTGCGCACGGGGGCCGTACCCCACAGTGGCCTGCACCACTTCGCCACGGGGGTGGACGCCCTGGTGCGCGTGGTGGACGAGGAATTGGATGATGTGGCGCGCGGGGCCGGAAGCGGGCGCGCCAAGTGGATCCGCGGCGAGTACGGCAGCGGCAAGACATTCGTCACGCGACTGCTGTGTGCGCAGGCGAGGGAGAAGGGGTTTGCCACCGCGGAGGTGCAGATCTCCATCAACGACACCCCGCTACACCACCTGGAGACGGTGTACCGCCGGCTGGTGGAGCGGTTGGCCACGCCGGCCGAGGGAGTGGGCGCCTTCCGCGCGGTGGTGGACGGGTGGCTCTTCGAGGTGGGCGAGGAGGTGACGCGTCTCAAGGGGCTGTCCGAGGACGACCCGGCCTTCGCCGAGGCGATAGAGGAGCGTCTGGAGGACAAGCTGGCTGAGTTGAGCGCGCGCAACCCGGCCTTCGCCCAGGTGCTGCGAGGCTATGCTCGGGCGCAGGCTGCGGGGGACATGGGCGTGGCGCAGCAGCTCCTAGGGTGGCTTGGAGGCCAGCCACACGTGGACCGCGGCATCATCGCCCGCGCCGGAGTGAAGGGGGCCGTGGATGGGCAGGCAGCCCTGGCCTTCCTGCGGGGGCTGCTGTTGCTACTGCGCCAGTCGCGCCACGCGGGGCTGGTGGTGGTGCTGGATGAGGTGGAGACGCTCCAGCGCATGCCGGCGCCTACCCGCGAGAAGGCCCTCAACGCGCTGAGGCAGCTCGTGGACATGCTGATGAATGGAGAGCTGCCAGGCCTGTACCTGGTGGTGACGGGGACGCTGGAGCTCTTCGAAGGGCCCAAGGGCCTCAAGGGCCTCTCGCCCCTGTACCAGCGTGTCTTCACCCGCTTCGACGCGGAGCCCCGCTTCGACAACCTGCGGGCCCCCCAGGTGCGCCTGCCTCCCTTCGACGTGGGGCGGCTGCTGGAGGTAGGGCGCAAGGTTCGGGCCCTCTTTCCCGCGCGGGAGGCGGGGCGCGTTCAGGGAACGGTGGATGATCGCTTCCTGGAGGGGCTTGTCGGCCGCGTTACCGAGGGCTTCGGGGGCAAGGTGACGGTGGCCCCGCGCCTCTTCCTGCGCGAGTTGGTGGACGTGTTGGACAGGGTGGAGCAGTTCCTCGACTACTCGCCTCACCAGCACTACCGGCTGGAGGTGGACGAGGCCAGCCTGCGCCCCGAGGAACTCGCCGCGCGGCGGGGAACGTCCGAGGTGGAGGGGGCGCCCGAGGCGGAGACCCCTTCCCCGCGCCCGAAGCGGCGGCTGGAAGGGTAGGGTATGAGCGCCTTCCATCGGCTCCACCCCCAGCTGCGCCATGGTTTGGTGAATGAGTTGGGCTGGCGCAGCCTTCGTCCGGTGCAGGAGCTGGCCACAGAGGCCATCCTCGATGGGTGCAATGCGGTGGTGTTGGCTCCCACGGCGGGAGGCAAGACGGAAGCGAGCCTTTTTCCCGTCCTCTCGCGCATCCTCTCTGAGGAACTGGCGCCCGTAGCCGCATTGTACGTGTGCCCCATCCGCGCCCTCCTCAACAACCAGGAGGCCCGGGTGCAGCGTTACGCACGCATGGTGGGTCTGGACGCATTCAAGTGGCACGGGGACGTCCCCGGCACCGCCCGCGCCCGCTTCCTGCGCGAGCCCGCCCATGTCCTGATGATTACACCCGAGTCTCTCGAGGTGATGCTCATCAGCCAGAAGACGGACGCGCGCTCGCTGTTCCGCGGGCTTTCAGCGGTCATCATCGACGAGGTGCACGCCTTCGCCAGCGACGACCGGGGGGCGCACCTGGTCAGCGTCCTGGAGCGGCTGGTGCACTTTTGTGGACGCGACGTGCAGCGAATCGGCCTCTCGGCCACGGTGGGCAACCCAGACGCTATCGGGCAGTGGCTCATGGGATCGAGCCGGCGTCCCTACCGGCGAGTGGATCCACCCCGGCCCCCGGCCTTGAGGGATCTGCGCCTCAACTTCCTGGAGAACACCTCGGACGTGGCCGCGGAGGCCGCGAGGTTGGGGCAGGGGAAGAAGAGCCTCGTCTTCGTGGAGAGCCGCGCTGAGGCTGAGCGCATCGCGGGGGCCATGGCAGGCCGGGGCGTGGAGGTGTTCATCCACCACAGCGCAGTAAGCCGCTCGGATCGTGAGCTCGCGGAGGAGCAGTTCGCGCGCGGGCACAATACGGCGATTGTCTGCACCTCCACCATGGAGCTGGGCATCGACGTGGGGGATTTGGATCAGGTGCTGCAGGTGGATGCTCCGATGTCTGTTGCGAGTCTGCTTCAGCGAATGGGTCGCACGGGGCGGCGCGAGGGAATGCGCTCGAACTGCACCTTCCTGTGTCAGAGCCCGGAGACATTGCTTCAGGCCGCGGCGCTCGTACGGATGGCGGAGCGTGGGTGGGTGGAGGATGTCCGCCCGCCCGCCAAGGCCACGCACGTGCTCGCCCACCAGGTGCTGGCCCTGGGGCTTCAGGAGGGCGGGGTATCCCGGCACCAGGTGCTGCCCTGGGTGGCCGCGGCGAGCCCCTTCCGGGGCCTGGAAGCGGAAGATGTCAGCGAACTCGTGGAGACCATGCTGGCACGGCGCATCCTCCACGAATCCGAGGGGTTGCTGTCCCTGGGCCTGGAAGGGGAGCGACTTTTTGGACGGAAGAACTTCTTCGAACTGTATGCGGTGTTCTCCTCGCCACCACTGCTGCGAGTGATGCATGGCCCAACAGAGATTGGGACGGTGCAGGCCACATTCGCGCGCAGCCAGGAGGACGGACATGGGCCGCTGTGCTTCCGGCTCGGTGGGCGGCCGTGGCTGGTGGTGCACGTGGATTGGGAGCGGGGCACCTGCCAGGTGCAGCCCGCCGACAAGGGACGGGTACCGAGCTGGCTGGGGCCTCCGCGGAACCTGTCCTGGACACTGTGCCAGGAAATGAAGCGCACGCTTTCCGATGAAGCGCCTACCGTGGTGCTGGGCAAGGCCGCGCAGCTGGAATTGGAGGCGCTGCGGCGGGAGTACGAGGGGCTGGTGGGGGAAGGGGAGGCGCCGCTGGAAGTGACGGACGAGGGGGTGCAGTGGCACACCTTCGCGGGCGGGGCCATCAACCGGCTGCTGGCCGCCGCGCTGGAGGTGGAGACAGGACGGCGCTGGACGCCGGGGAATCTGTCTCTGAAGGTGAAGGACGCGGGCCTGTCCTGGGCGGCGCTGGCCATCGAATCGCTTCCACGGGTGGACTGGCGCGAGCTGGCATCCGCTCAGGTAGGCGAGGAAGTGAGGGGCCACCTGTCGAAATTCCAGCGCTGCCTGTCACCCCGGCTTGAGGTAGCGCTGCTGGTGGAGCGCCTGTACGACGTGGAAGGGACTCGCTCCTTCATAGCAACCCACCGGGTGCCAAGCGCTGTGCGAGACGGAGCGTAATGACAGAAGCATCAAGGGCTTGCACGCGTTGCGTGCTTACCCCTGTTGGTCAGCAGTCTTTCTGATTCCGCACTGTTCTCCTCATCCGCATATCAGCGCGGTTACGAAGTCTGCATAGTCCGGCTGCTGTGTCATAAAAAACGCTTGGTGGTACTCCCGAAGTGCCTGCACACGGTGCTCACTGCGAAGGGTCGCGAGTTCCTTACGGACTTCCGCAAGTGGAGGCACCGCTGCCAGTTCATCATCCGCGACAGGCTGGGGCATGGTGCCGCCGTTAGATCCTGCGGCCCGTATCAGGGACTCAGCAATGCTGTGCGGTACGTCGGTCATTTCGGGGAATCGATCCTTCGCGGCCAGGACTCCTGCGACGAAGCGGGTGATAGATTGTTCGTCAGGGCTTGAGCCCAGCAACATCATTCCCATCTGCCGCCAGATGGCACCGACCGCGTCGTAGTCCCGGCGACACACATCGACGGACTGACCATTCAGTGGAAGCAGGACCTTGCTCGCTCGTTCCGGGCTGTTGAGCCAGCGTGCTCGGGCGAGCAGCGGTACCTCCATCTTCCCAGCCGTTCCGTCCAGTTCCACTGCGCCGGCCAGCCTACGCAAGTCTCCCTTGTCGGCTCCGATGACGCTGCAGTACTGCGTGGTTCTCGGGGCTACCTGGACCGTGGCTACGAAGGCACGCATCACCGCTTCGGGAACGGAGATGCCGTCGAACTCGAACTCTTCCGAGAGCGTGTTGGCGAGGGATTCGTGGAGCACCCGCGCAACGAACGCCCCACAGTTCTCAAGATCATCCTCGAAGACCGGAAGTGCCCGCAGCGCACCAGCATCGCCCGCCTGCCACCAGCCGACGAGGCGTAGGGCGCTCACGTCCACATTGCTCCCGCCCGAATCGAGTCCCCTCAGGGCCACGATGAGCTCTTGCATCCGCTGTTCCGCAGGGCGTGCATCGACGGTGCTGCTTTCGTCGCCCTTCTTATCCACCGACTCCACCAGATCATCGGTTTCTTCACCGGTGATCGCTGCGAGAGCGCTTCGTTCGGAACTGAAGGACGAGGCGAGTTGGTCCTGCACGAGCCCTCGCACGTTGTCGTAGAAGGCAACCACGTTACAGTCGGCTGTTCCCCCGAGCGCTGGGCCGCGCAGGCCGCGTCCCACCATCTGCTGGAACAGGATGCGGCTCATGGTAGGCCGGGCGAGGAACACCGTCTGGACGCCAGGAAGGTCCGTTCCCTCGGTGAAGAGCCCCACATTCACGAGCACCGGTAGGCTCTTGGTCTTGAAGCGCTCGACGACGGCGAGGCGCCCCTCACGGGGGGCGCTGCAATCCAAACTCTCCGCTTCGAGCCCTACGTCGCGGATGCGTTCCACGAGGTCCCTTGCGTGTTCGATGGTCGCCGCGAAGATGAGCGTCTGGCCCCACTTCACCGCGTCCTTTACGACCTTCGATGCAATCAATGCGTTGCGCGTCTCGTCTTCCGCGATCCTTTTCACGAGCGATGGCGGAAGGTCCTTGAACTTCGCAAATAGCCTCCGCTCCTCGCCATTGGCCTCAAACGTTTCGTTCGTGGGAACCGTCACTACCCGGGGGTGGGCGAGGATGCCGCGCTCCATCAGCGGAAGCAGAGGCTCTTCGTGAATGATGTCGCCGAACAGTTTCCACAACTGACTGACTTCGCCTTCCGCGGTGCGTGTCGGCGTCGCGGACAGGCCCAACAGCTTCTCCCCAACGATGACGCGCCCAAGGTCCTGAAGGAGTTGCTTCCATGACGGGGCCACGGCGTGGTGGCACTCGTCGACGATGATAAGCGAGAACGACTCATGAATACCGATCAGCCTGTCCACGTTTTCCGCTCGGGCCAGGGTGGGGATGGAAGCGACGACTACGTGCGCCGGCGCCTCCAACTTCCTCGTCCCCGCCTCGAACCGGCCGATCCGGAAGTTCGTCGCGGCTACGTGGCCATTCTGGAGAAACGCCGCCACCGCCTGGTTCACTAGTTCATGCCGATGGGCAAGCCAGAGCACCTTGCCGCCCTCTGAGAGTACGGATTCGAGGGCGAAGTGAACCGCTGTGCGTGTCTTGCCTGCCCCCGTCGGAAGGCAGAGCACACCTTTGTCCTTATCGCTATGCCACCAGCTAACCAATGCGTCGACACTCCGACGCTGGTGATCAAATAGTGAGCCGCTAGTCCGCGTCAGCCCATCCGGCAGTTCCCCAGCAGGCCCCGCATCAAACGATAGCGCGTGCAGCCACTCTGGCTCGCTCTCGATATCCTCTCCGAACATCAGTTCGCCTTCATCAACGCCCTCGCCCTCTGATGTTCCGCCCTGGACTTGGTCCGGCCCTTCGTACTCGGATTCGTTGAAGTACTTGCGCCACTTCTTGGAATGGCAGATTGCGTCCAGAACGGACTCGTTCTCAGCGACAGCAAGCTCTATCAGGAGGTCTCGGGCTGGGTCTGCATTCAGCTCGTAGACGGCCCCCGAGGACGAATAGATAAACTCCTCACCGTAGAACTTTGTCGATTTCAGGATGTTGATGGCTTCGACGCGCGTTAGTTTCTCGCAGATAAGCTTCGCGGCCCCCGTGCGGCCAAACGCATTTCCATTGTCATCTGATCGTTTTGCGAGCGATAGCGAAATGCGAGTGATGAGGTTCTTCTTTGATAAGTTGCTCGTGTCGATACCGAACTGGTCGGCGATAGAGGCGATGCGCGACTTGGGGAGAGGGCTGAGCAGGTTTTTGGTGGCGAGCATGGAGTCCTCGGTCTACTCGTTTCAGAGAGATTGGCGGATGCGCGCGGCCACGTCCCCGAGTCGCTGGGCATTAAGACTTCCAAGCATCTCGTCGGGGTTGTCCCGCACGCAGTTAAAACTCTCGGCGGCGGCGAAGAAATTTCTACCCTGTGTAGCTGAGATTTGCATTGCGCGTCGCGTATCCGCTGCACGAGCCCGTCTTCCATAGGCCCTGGTGGTCGTTCAAACTGACGGGGTGAACGGGACGCTTTCATCGCGGCGACGACTGCTCTTCGGACGAGGCCGCAACCGGCTCCGGTACGGTGAGTTCGCCCACCCCTGCGTCGAGTGCGGCGGCCAGGAGGGTTGAGGGCGGGGTCGGGCGCCGCCAGCAACTGCGCGGCGCTCACCTCAAACGAACCTGTCGGCCTTCACCGCCCTTCGGGTCTGACGGCGCGGCTGGCGCGCGGCCAACGTCTGGGCCTTTAATGCGGCACGGCCCACCCCCAACGTGCGAGCGACATGGGACACACCATAGCACTGCGCTGCCGAAACCGCGCCTTCACAGCTTTCTCCGGCATCTGTCCCTGCCGGGTGCTCGTCAGCCGCCACTGTTGAACGCGTCCGCACAACTCTTCGACCTCTCCTGCTTCTGCTGCTTCTTCACATCCACCTCACGAGGGGGAGGTTATTCCCCAGAGAGGTGTCTCAAAAAATCCTGGGGCGGAGGACTCATCCCTTCCTCACAGGGAGAAGATGCGACGCATCTGGCGGTCCAGCGCAGCCGCGTCAATGCCTCCGGCCGGCGTGTCCTCGCTCACGACCAACATGCCGTTGCGACCGCCGCCTTCAGCTTCCGGCAGGATGTGGTTGCGGCGGTACCACGCGAGCTTCTCTTCCCAGCGGCGTCGATACGTGGTGTCGGGCAGCATGCCGAGGTGCTCCCAATAGACCTTGAGCCCCGCAGCTGCGTCCTCGATGGTGAAATCCGGGTAACGACGACTGCCGTCTTCCCCCACGAGCTCGAGCTCATACTGATAATCCAGCCCGAGTTCGTGCAGCCGGTTGGCCACGATGACCTCGGACTTGGACCGCACCATCTCCCCTCGCAGGGTGCGATGGATGAGTCGTTCCTCGAAAAATGCGCCCTCCACATCTACCGGCCGCGGGTCGGCAAAGAGGTTGGTGACACGACGGGCGATCTCGGAGCGATGGCCGTCCGCGTAGCGCAGGTAGTCCCGAATTTGTCCCTGGTGGAAGACGACTACCCGGTCCTTCTGGCGCGTCAAGGCTGTGTAGAGCAGCTCGCGTGACAGGAGGTGGCAGGGGTTGGGCAGGATGACGAAGGTGCGCCCGAACTCACTGCCCTGAGTCTTGTGGACGGTGAGCGCGTACGCGAGCTCGAGCGGCGGGACACGCTCTTCGCCGAACTCTCCCTTCCAGTAGCCCACCTGCAGACTCTGGTGCGTGACGAACTCGACTTGCAGCTTCCGGGGGAAGCCCTTGAAGCTCTTGGTCTTGAACTGCCCCACTACGATGCCGATGTCACCGTTGGAGACGTAGACGCGCGCGTCAGACTCGGGCCAGACGTCACGACGTGCCTCGTTGACGACGCTGATGACCTTATCCCCGTAGAGAATGCCTTCGGGTCCCATGGGCTCGCAGGTGCGGCGCTCGTAGAACTTCTCCGGCTGAGCCCACCTCTTAGCACGAGGGCGAAACCGAGTCTGAAGGAGGCGGTTGAGCGCCTCGACGCCATGCTGGCCGCTACGTACGGGCGAGAGGATCTGCCAGGCCTCAGCCTTTGCGGCCGCGCCCGATTCTCCATTCCGGCCAGCCCAGAAGTAACAAGTCTTCCCCTCGTAACGAGAGCCGCCGAGCGACTCCCCGAAGCCGTCCTCATCGTCAAGCGACTTGAGCTTCAGCTCCTCCACCAACGTCTGCAGGAGCTTTTCCTCGAGGTCCGCAGGCGTGGACCAACTCACCAGGCGCAGGGAGTCATTGCCCCCCTTCTCGAGTCGTTCCCAGATGTCGTCCGCTCCCGCGTCCACCGGCCTACCGCTAAACCAGTGGGCGAGGACAAGATCGTCTCGCAGCGCCGAACCGGTTTGGCGTCTCGTCACAGTCAATTCCGCATAGCCCGGCGCCATGCGTGGGAATCGGGTTTCCACGTCGGGCGGAGCCAGGTGTGCGACGGTATCGACGAACGGTCGCCCGCTTCCAATCGGCGGCAGTTGGCGTGGATCGCCGACAAGGATGAGCCGTTCCACTCCGGATAGCGCATCGACCACGGCTGCGAGCTGCTCCTCCGTGAGCATCGAGCATTCATCGATGATGACGGTCTTGGCTTCTTTCGACCGCTTCGCCTCACCCGTCACCTTGTAGCTGCCGGTGCTGCCGTCATACCTCCTGAGGGGTAAGAGGAATTGAGCAATCGTGCGCCCGCCCTCAACTTCCGTCTGTTGCTCCAGCCGGACGCGCGCCTTGCCAGTTGGGGCCAACAGCGTGACACCGCCTCGCCTGACCTCGGGCAGCTCGCAGAGCATCTTCAGCAACGTCGTCTTGCCGGTGCCTGCGGGGCCGAGCAGCACGCTGATGCGTGACGCGAAAAGCGTTTCGAGCGCTGCGGCCTTTTCCTGGCGGGCCCGCTCTTCGTCCGCGTCGATTCCCTTCTTCCCACCGAACTGCTTGTCGATCAGCGCTCGCCAGTCGTGCTTCCCAATATGTGGCGGGGCCTTGCGCCGCTTATGCACTTCTCCCCGGATGACATCTCGGGTACGCACGTACCGGTCGAGCTGAAACGCCTGTTGTCCTGTCGGAAGCTCAATGGGGCTGACGAACGGCTCAAGCGGCTCCTCGGTCGCGGCGAGCACATCGGTGCTCAACAGCATGTCGGGCTTCACTTCGACCCGTCGCACCGACTCGATGACCTGCTCGCGCAACTGGAGTGTGTGGCCATCAAGCGCAGCGCGCTCCAGCGCGTCCACGATGAAGGCACGCACGCGCCGTGGGTCGAGTGGTCCCTCCAGTGCGGAAGGTGGCGGGAGGGGGTGCTTCTCGCGCACGACCGGGTCCGGGAAGAGACCGCGATCCACGGTGAGCAGTGCCACGGGATCTACCTGGCTGCGATCCAGCTCGTACAGCAGGTACGGGTTCTCAAGCAGCTGCGCGTCCGTTACCTCGATGCCGGCCTCCTGCCGCTCGGTGGGCTGGTAGAAGCGCAGCGCCTGCTCCTCAGTGAGGGCAAACCGGCTCAGCAGCTTTAGCAGCGCCCGGCGCTCCGCGGGCAACTTCTTGTAGAGGCGCTGTACGTCTTTTCCGAGATGCTCGCCCAGTCCCGCGCTCAAGCGGGACGGGTCGGCCAGCGCCGCCTCGAAGTGTTCCCAGGGGTCTTCATTCCATGCCCCACTGCGGCCTTGGGCAGCAGCGATGTCGTAAGCCACCAACGTGCCGTTGGTGATGCCGAGGGCCGTGAGTGCCGATCCCAGACCCGGGCAGGGCCCGCGCATGCTCCACAATCGGTTGAGCTGCTGGTCGATCCACCGAAGCGCACGGTCCCATGCCCCGTCGACGACGCTCTTCGTTCGCTGGAGAGCTCCCGCGCATGCCAGCAGCCCGGCAATGGCGGCGTCGTGCGAAACGTGCTCGGTGACATAGGAGAACTGCGGACGGTCGGTGTCCGGCACGAATGCGACGCACGAGCCCGGGTCGATGCTCGGGTCCTTTTCGGCAGCCGCGAGCACTGCCTGGTAGGGCATGACGAAGCCTTCATCTCCATCCGACCGGATGGAGTGCAGGACGTTGCGTTCGAACGTCACCGCACGCGGCTTTCCCTTGGAGGCCGTCTCATATTCGACTGCCTCCCCAACGCCCGTTACGAGCCCAACGGCGACGATGACACGCCGCCGGTCGTCCGGGGCGAGCGGGGTGCGCTTGGCGTAGAAGAAGCAGAGCGACTGCTTCGGCACCGCCGCGCTGAAGAACGTGTCGAGCAAGCAGAGTTGGTTGCCGCGCTCGTTGACCCACGTGCCTTGCTTATCAGCGCCGTCCGGACCCTTGCCCTTGTCGAAGTCGAGCACCTGCTCGCGCTCGGGCTGGAACCCGAGCCCGAGCTTCTCGGCCAAGCCGGGTTCGTCGTTTTCGCCCTCGACTCGTGCGCGCCGGAGCCAGTCAAACGGAATGGCGGGAGCAGAGTAGGGAGGCTGACGGTATTTCGTCGGCAAGAAGTGCCCATGCGTGTTCGGGCTCATCTTCGCGTAGACATGCTCGATCGTGCGGGTCAGCTCGAAGGGCGCCATGAATGTCGCGCGCTCTGCCACGCAAGGTGGCGAGGCCTTGTCGGGCAGTTGGTCGAGCCGCTTGCCAGCGCAAGCCGTCTCGTGCGCGTCGTCCCGCTTCTCACCGATGTTCACCAGCGCGAGGCAGGACGTATTGGCGAGTGGGTTCCTACAGACCGTCCCATTCCACCCCGAGTCGTGCCAAGGCACGCGAATGGACAGGTGTACGACCGGAAGTTGGCGGGCACCAAGGGAGAGCTTGGCCATGGAAGTACAAGTCCTGAAAATTGATGTTCGTGAGGGTCAGCCGACCCAGTTCCTGAGGGGCAAGAATGCGTCGTTCCAGAAGCGAATGGGCGTCCACTCGCTGTGCACGTCCAGACCTGGAGAGGGGCCAACGAGCACGGGCACGTAGACGATGACGTTGACCCAGTACCAGGGCTCCTGGGTGGCGTGAGTTAAGCGGTCCGCGAGCGCTTGCAAACTGCGGACGGCCTCCAAACCCGAGAGCATCTTCTCCCGAGGCGACGCCTCGAAGCAGTCGAGGTCTGATGTCCCGCCAGGAACGTACCGGAAGGAGAATGAGGTGCTGGCGCTACGTGGTGCTCCGGCCTCGAAGGGAGTGGGGCCCGCATCCACTTCGAGCTCTACGGGAGCACGGGCGGCAAGAAGCTTGAGCGCACGGGCAAGCCGGTCCGTGCGAAGGTCATTGAGGAAGCTGTGCCAGCGCCACTGAGGTGTCAGGGCGTAATGCTTGCGGTTCGCCGCGCCGTGAAGAGCTGCGAGCTCGAGGCCCAGTCCCTTCTCAATGTGGACGCCTAGCCGCAACCGTCCGGAGCGCTTGTCCACGAAGTACTTACCCAGGTGGTACGCGGGCCAGTTCGCCCTGCCCTTGGGCACTTTGGGGAAAAGCCACCAGATGCTGCGCTCCGGATCATGCTGGTTGTACGGGATGCACGCCAGCTCGCCCATTTGGTCTCGGAATTCTCGGAGTGCCGTCACTGCGGTCACGGCGTCTCCGGGTACCGCCAATCGCGTCCATCCCTGCACGTGCAGCCCCCATGCGTCAGCCACCCGCCTACAGCTCGGGTCGTGGCATCCGCGACGATACCGAATGCGACGTCGCTCAAGATAGAGGGGCTGACAGCTCCCGAAGTGCGATCTCCAGTGCGGATCCTGGAAGGCTAGAGGGAGGGAAGGGGGGGATGGGACAGGTCCAAAGTGGCAGGACCGCAGGGGCTGTTTACGGCACTTCTTTTGGGTGCTCGCGCAGGAACTGTTCCAGGGCTTCAGCCTTGACTCGAACCGCGTTGGAGATTCGGATGTGGGGCAATGTGCCTCGTTCGCATAGCCGGTACACAGTGACCCGGCACACCTTCAGCGGCTCCGCGACCTCCCGGACGGTCAGCAGCCGGCCGGAACCCGAGGCTACTGGCGCCACAGGGGCGGGGCCCAGCAGCAAACTAGCAGCAAGAATCTTGGTGTCCTGGGGTACTGGATGGGACGGCTGGGTAACCCTTTCCGAAGAAACCAGAGTATTTGCGATGGGTTGTGAAGGGTTGGTAACCGCTGGACGGCTCCCCGGGTTCCTTGAGGTGCAAGTGGTCGCAGGTTCAAATCCTGTCGCCCCGACCATCGAAGGCCCTGGAGTTCTTGGCGAAAGCTGAGGATTCCAGGGCCTTCACCCTTTGGGCTCCGGGACTCCAACCGTTGCTTCCCACGGCTCGGAGTGAGAGCTCCCATCCTATTGAGCTGGCGCGTTGTAGAGCAGCAGGCCGGTGTCGCATTCGTCCTCGGGCCGGAAGGGCAGGGCGTACAGCTCGCGGCCATGGCTGCCGTCATCGGCGGTGAAGAAGATGTCCCAGCCGGACTGGACGAAGCCCCGTGGTGACGAGGAGAGGGGGCCCGGAGCGATGTCCCGCAGCGGCACGGTGCCCTCAGGTGTGCCGTCACTGACCCACGGCTCGCAGCCCCGCCCCCGCGTCTCCGCGCTGAAGAAGAGGTAGCCGCCAGCCACGGCCAGTGCCTCCAGGGCGGAGCTGAGCACTCCGGGAGCCAGGTCCTTGAAAAGAGGACGGTGCCCGCCGCCATGCCGTCGCTCACCCACAGCTCGCGACCGTACGTGGCGTCCTCGGCGGTGAAGAAGAGGCGTCTTCGGAAGGCCGTCACCTCCCGAGGGGGCGAACCGACGTCCCGAACGAGCACCGTTCCCGCCACCGATCCATCGCTCCTCAGCAACTTGGTCCTCGTCCGGTAGCGGAAGAAGACGCCGCGGCCCACCGCTGTCAGCTTCGCGAGGTCCCGGGGAGCGGTCTCCAGGAGGGTGCGGGTGCCCGCGAGCGTCCTGTCCGTCCTGCGCAGCGACTCGTCGCCCTCGTCACCGCCGATATAGAAGAGCAGGCGGTCCCCCGCGGGCGTCAGCTCGCGGATGTCGTCGGGGCCGTCGTCCAGGGAGAAGGTGCCGCCCGGCGTGCCGTCGCTCCGCCACAGGCCGATGAAGTCGCTGACATCCTCGTCGGCGGTGAAGAAGAACAGGTCGTTCCTGAGGGCGGTCAGGTTGCGCGGGGTGGTGCTGACCGGCCGGCCCAGCGAGTCCGTGCGCGGGGTGAGGTCCACCAGCAGCGAGGTGCCGCCCCGGTGGAGATTCAATCTGGAGGGTGCGCCGTCCGCGGCCAGCTGCTGAGGGGGCGCAGCGGCGGGGGCGCGGGAAGACGCTCGGGCCACCTCCGCGGGCACCGCGCCGGCATCCCCACGGCTCGCCGCCGAGCGGCGCGAGCTGGCCCGGACGCTCGACGTCATCAAGAAGCAGAGGAGGCCCGTCTCCTGGCTAGCGCTCCGTGTCGAGCCGAACGTCGTCGAGTGTGACGTCCCGCGGGGCCACCGTGCTGCCGAGCCGGACCTGGTCCACCCGGGGCTCCGACATGCGCACCCAGCTGGACGCGAAGGGACACTCGAACTCCACGCCTGGTCCCCGGAGGTAGAGGTCCAGAATGGCGTAGCGCCCCCCGCCATCCCGCTGCCGCAGCGCGACGCTGTACACCTCACCCACCGTCATGAAGTTGGTCCGTGTGCCCACCGGCGTGTCCTCGTTCATCAACTGCAGCGAGAGGTTGGGGCGCAGCAGGACATGGGGCAGCACCTCGCCGTCATCCAGGTAGGCCAGCAGGTCCGCGTCCACCGTGGGCGTGCTGTCCATGCGCAGCAGGAAGGAGGTGTAGATGTCGTCCGTGCTCCGGAAGGACTCAGCCAGGAACGCGGGCGCGGTGCCCGGCAGCTTCACGGAGTAGCTCCCGCGCAGCGCCGCGGCCCCCGACACGAGCGTCACGGGGCCCGCCACCCGGTCCACGCCGGCCAGGGTGCCGCTCTCGAAGTCGAAGAAGCGGTGGTCCACGCGGGACGGTGGGCCCACCTCGGTGGTGAAGGTCCACCGCTGGAAGCCGAGGGAGCGGCGGTCGGGACCGGTGATGTCCTTGGAGAGTATTACTGCGTACTCGGTGTCATGGCGCAGGGGCTCACGCGGGCGGAGCACCGCGACGCGGCTGGCCCCGTCGTAGGAGACCTCCGCCGCCACGAGGCTGGAGCCGCGCTTGAGGAGGAAGGACGTGTCGTCCACGCCGCGCATGGGCGCGGTGAAGTAGACCCGCACGTTCGCGTCCACGGAGACGACAGGGGCGTCCGGCATCGGCGTGCGCGTGGCGATGAGCGCGGGCGGAAGCTCCACGTCCCACGAGGTCAGGCTCCGGTGGCGGGCTACCCGGTACCGCAGCAGCGCCTCGAGGAAGTAGTAGTCCGCGTAGACCAGCCCGATGTCGGACCGGCCACGAGGCTTGTAGGCCGTGCCGTGCAGGAGGATGGACTGGAAGGGCGTTCCCTCTGACAGGTACGCGGGCGAGGACAGCGCCAGCAGGATGTCGCGCGCGGCCTTGAGGTAGGCGTCCGCGCGCCGGGACTCGGATTCCAACTGGCTCAGCTCGATGAGCGCGGACGCGGCGGCGGCGGAGACGTCACGCGGCGCGGTGGGGATGTCCGGCGGGAAGAAGTCCCAATAGGCCACCAGGTCCCCGGGCACATGCGAGAGGTAGAAGTCGGCCGCCTTTCGAGCCCCTTGGAGGAAGCGCCGGTCCCGCGTCTCGCGGTACGCCACCGTGTAACCGTAGATGGCCCAGGCCTGCCCGCGGGACCAGACCGTCTCGTACCGACAGCCCTGCTCCTTGCCCTGCTCCTTCAGCGCGCCCGTGAGTGGGTCGAACCGGGCCACCTGAAAGGTGCTGCCATCAGAGCGGGAGTGGCTCTCCAGCGTGTTGAGGGCGTGGCGCGTGGCCATCTCCCGCAGCGCGGGCGAGCCGCCGTTGCGCGAGGCCCAGAACAGCAGCTCCAGGTTCATCATCGTGTCGATGATGAGGTCCAGGTCCCGCAGGTCGGTGATGTCCCCGCGCGAGCGCACATAACCCAACGGCGCGTAGTAGCGCTGGGAGAGGGAGTTGGCCGCGGTCAGCAGCAGCGCGCGGTAGGACGGGTCGCCCGTGAGCCGGTAGCCGTTGCCGAAGCTGCTGTAGAGGACGAAGCCCAGGTCATGGTCGTCCGTGCGCGTCGCTTGGCCCCGTAGGGGTGCCTGCCACCGCTCGGCCTGGGTGTGCCAGTACGCGTCCCCCGTGTACTCGTACATGTACCAGAGGCTCCCAGCCAGGAAGCCGCTGGTGAAGGAAGTGGCATCCGAGACGACCCACGTGCCGTCCGCCCGCGTCTCCTGCGGAAAGGCGCCGGGGGGCAGAGACTCGGCCGTGGTGCGAAGGCGTGACGCCGCGAAGGCGAACGTCGCCGGAAGGCGGGCCTCCAGCGGATCCGGGCTCGGGGCCGCGTCGAGGGATTGGGCGTTCGCGGTGTTTGCGCAGCCCAGCACCACTGCGCAGAGAATGACTCGCAACCGTGAGCGCTCACGCCGAGCTTCCAACAATGACATGGGATTCCCCTGGGGCTGCCCGGAAAGCCAGGCGGGGAGGCAGTTGAGCACCTGGCCGCCAGTTCGGCAGCAGGCTGGCAGGCGCGAGGGGCTGTCACGCGCGCGACAGGGGGCTGCCTCCGGGGCCAGGGGCGCCAGGCCCCTTGTGCGACGCGGCATTCTCCATCGCCACGGCCCCCGTCACCGGCACGGTCATCCCCGAGGGCGCCACCTGGAAGTAGGTATCCCATGTTGACGGTTCGACATGTGGCGGCCCGGGTGGGTGGGTGGTTTATCGAAGTCGAAACACCGCCTGCTAAAGGCTACTGGGATACTGACTCGGACGTATCGGCGCGTGTCAGAAGCTCGGTCACGACGCTTGCGAGCGCATCGACCCCGGGGGCTCGCAGGACGCTGTAGTGATCTCCCTGAACGACATGCACCGCCAGTTGAGCTGCATGGCGGCTCCATCCGCGGTCTTCCGTCTCGGAAGGCTCCAGCTCGGTGTCGCTGCCGCATAGGACTGTGAGGGGGCCTGGGAATGTGCCCGGCGTGTGCTGTTGGAGCGCACGGACGTTGGCGGTAAAGACACGAAGCAGCGCGTGGAGTTGCTCCATGCCGGCGTCTGGGATGAAGACACCCGCTTCGCGGCCCTCCTGGAGCACGCGTTCCAGCAGTGCCTGCGGGTTACTCATCGCCCCCTCCAGGGTCGTTGATGAAGCGATTCCTGACATGCGCGCCAGGTCCCGCGCGAACATCGTCGCAGCGGCCATGTCGTCGTCGGTCGTGACACCTTGGGCCCGCGAGGTGGAACTGGGCTCAATCAGGGCAAGGACCTCCACCGCCTCACCACTCTGCTGGAGCAGGCGCGCCATCTCGAAGGCGATGACGGCTCCGAGTGACCATCCTCCCAATCGGTACGGGCCCTGGGGTTGTTGGGTGCGGATGGCATCCACGTAGCTGGCCGCCATGGAATCGATGGACTCGTTCGGCGGCAGCGTCCCCTCCAGCCCCTGGGCTTGCAAGCCGTAGAAGGGCTGATCAGGGCCGAGCCTCCGCGCCAGCTCGGTGTAGCAGAACACCGTGCCTCCCACCGGGTGGACGCAGAAGAAGGGCACTCGCGAGCCACTTCGTTGAATGGGAACGAGCGGCGTCCAAGGCGCGGGTTCGCGCCGCAGGAAGGCGGCCATCCCCTCGACAGTGGGGGCCTGAAAGAGCGCCGTGACTGGCAGCGTACGGCCCGTGCGCGCTAGCAACATGGACAGCAGCCGCATCGCGAGCAGGGAGTGACCGCCCAACTCGAAAAAGTCACTCTTCGCGCTGATTGGCGAGACACCGAGCAGTTCCTCGAAGAGACGCGCCAAATCAAGCTCGTATGCGTCGCGCGGCGGGACGTAGACCTCGTGCCGCGTAGACGTTTCCTCGGGTAGCGGTAGCGCCCTGCGATCCACCTTGCCGCTGGTGTTGAGGGGTAGGGCTTCCAGGGTGACAAAGGCCGAGGGCATCATGTGCTCGGGCAGCCGCTCCTTGAGGAACGGCCGGAACGTACAGGAGTCGACGGGGGCGGCGGGCTCCGCGACCACGTATGCCACCAGGCGCTGGATGCCTGGCACGTCCTCGCGCGCCAGGACCACGGTGTCGCGCACTGCGGGGTGTTGGCGCAGCGCGGATTCAATCTCTCCCAGTTCGATGCGGAAGCCGCGCACCTTCACCTGGAAGTCGATGCGGCCCAGAAACTCGAGCTCGCCCTGCGGCAACCAGCGCGCCCGGTCCCCGGTCCGGTAGATGCGGGCGCCCGGCCCCATGCTGAAGGGGTTGGGGATGAACCGTTCAGCGGTGAGCTCAGGACGATTCAGGTAGCCACGCGCCAGGCCCGCTCCACCAATATAGAGTTCGCCGGGCACACCCACGGGAGCCGGTTGCAAGTGTGCGTCCAGCACGTAGGTCCGTGCGTTCACCAGCGGGCCGCCCAGGGTTGGAGGCAGCGGAGCCTCGCGCACGGAACGAAGGGTCGAATCCACGGTGCATTCGGTGGGGCCGTAGACGTTGAAGCACTCGATGTGGGGATGGGCGGAGAGCCGAGCCCAGAGCGCCTCGTCCAGTGCCTCGCCCCCGGCCAACACTCGCAAGGGCCGGTGGGCCGCGAGGCCCTCGTCCAGCAGCAGGCGCAGCAGCGACGGGGCACAGTCCAGCACGTCCACGTCATGCTGCTCCAGCCACGCCAGCATGACGCGCGCATCCTCGCGAGCGGTCTGCGGCACCACGCACAGCGCATGGCCATCCACGAGTTGCACCAACTGCTGCACGGAGGCGTCGAAGGACAGTGACGCGTAGAGACTGACCCGTAGGGGCTTGTCCACACCTGCGTAGGCGGTGGTCGCCAGCGCCGCGCGCAGGTTCATCACCGAGGCGTGCTGCACCATGACGCCCTTGGGCATGCCGGTGCTGCCCGACGTGTAGATGACGTAGGCGAGGTGCTGGGGCCCGCTGAGCCGCGGTGGGTTGGACGCGTCGCGTGAACCGCCCACGAGCCCCGCGTCATCCATACAGAGGACCTCCACCTTGTGCCCGGCGAGCTTGTCCGCGACGCGCTGCTGTGTGAGCACGCAGCCGACATTCGAGTCGCTCACCATGTAGGCCAGACGCTGGGCGGGATATGCCGGATCCATGGGAACGTAGGCGCCGCCTGCCTTGAGGATGGCGAGGACGCCGACGACCATGTCGACCGAGCGCTCCATGCACAGGCCGACGCGAACCTCGGGCTTCACGCCTCGGGCACGCAGGGCCCAGGCGAGCTGGTTGGCTCGACGGTTGAGTTCGGCATAGGTGAGCGAGTGCTTGTCATCCAGTACGGCGAGGGCATCGGGAGAAAGGGCCGCGCGGTCCTCGAACCGATCATGCAAGCAGCCTTCCCAGGCGACCTCCCGGTGCGTGGCATTCCACGTCTCCAGCAGCGTGTTGCGTTCGGCCTCAGGCAGCAGCGCCGCCTGCTCATAGCGGCTGCTTGGGCCCGTGGCCACGGCCTCCAGCGCGCGCAGGTAGTACTGTCCCAACTCCCGCGTTCGCTCCGCTTCGTGCCGCGTGCCCGTCGTGGAGATGGAAATCGACAGCGACGAGGTGTCCGGGTCCTGGGTGAAGGTGACGCCCAGCGGCAGCTCCATCCAGGCGGCGCCCAGCATCTCATCCACGAAGCGCAGGCCCTTCTGCTGGGACAGCCCTCCCGCGACGTGGAAGTGGATGAAGTTGAAGAGCGTGTCGAACAGTGGCTGACCGCCGCGCTTCTGCTGAAGCCGCGCCATGGGGTAGCGGCGGTGCGGCATCAACTCCTGCTCATGCTTCGCGATCTGCTGAATGAGCTCCAGCCATGTGCCTCCAGGCAGCGTCACCGGGAAAGGCACGCTGTTGAGGAACAGGCCAATCATCCGCTCACCATCGACGACTTCCGGGCGACCATTGGTGACGATGCCGGTGACGACGGAGGTGCTGCCTTCGACGAAGCCCCGGACGCGCAGGTGCACGGCCAGCAGCACCGTCTTGAGGGACACGCCCGCCTCGTGAGCCACGCGTAGCAATGCTTGTTGCAGCGGACCAGGGATGCGCACGTCATGGGTGTGGAGCACGCGCTCATCGTCCCTGGCCCGGTTCGGACGGGGGCTTGGCGAGTCCATGGCTTCCATGCGCTTCAGCCAGAACCGCTCACTCTCCGCGGACTGCTGGGCCTCACGCTCCAACGCGATGAACTGGCGGTAGGTCGCAGCCAGGGGCTGTGCCGGGGGCGTGTTGGAGTCGTCCTGCAATTCGAGGTAGCGGCCCAAGAGCTCCGAGAACAGGGTCGCGGCGCTCCAGCCATCGAGGGTGGCGTGGTGGAAGACGATGGTCAGTTGAACGCTGCGGTCCGTGCGGCGATGCACGGCGACATGGAGCAAGGGCGCCTGGGGCCACTCGAAGGGCTTGATTCGCTCCGCTTCCACCCACTCCCGCAGGAACGCGTCCTGCTGAGAGGGTTCCAGATGCCGAAGGTCCTCGATGCGCAGAGGCGGCTTGACCTCACGGTGGACGAGTTGGAGGGGCTCCTCGTAGCCATCCAGATGGAAGGAGGTTCGCAGGATGGCGTGACGCGCAATCAGTTCCTGAAACGCCTGACGTAGCAGCGGCTCGTGTAGCTCCAGCTCCAGGTGGAAGCTGAACATGTCGTGGTAGATGCCGGCCGAGGCATCCAGCGCGCTCTCGAAGAGCATGCCCGACTGGAGCGCGGCCAGTGGGTAGGCATCCTCCACGTCTTCCGGCAGCCGCTTGCGGTCCGCTTCGGACACGAAGCCGAAGGGGGCCACGTCATGTGCGGCAGGGGCGGACCCTCCGGTGTGCTTCACCGCGCCGGAGAGCTGGCGGATGGTTGGGTGCTGCAGCAGCTCCATGATGGGTAGCTCCAGGTCCCGTTCGCGCAGCTTCGCGATGACCTGGATGCTGCGGATGGAGTCGCCGCCCAGCTCGAAGAAGCTGTCGTCGATGCCGACCTGGCGGAGGCCCAGGACCTCGGCCCAGATATCGGCGATGGCCTGCTCGGAGGCATCCCGTGGTGCCTCGAAGGAGGCGCCCATCAGGGCTCGGTCCGCGTCGGGGGCGGGCAGGGCCTTGCGGTCCACCTTCCCGGTTGCCGATAGCGGCAGGGACTCCATCGGGATGAAGATGGCGGGGGCCAGGTACTCGGGCAGCTTGCGCAGGACGTGATCGCGCAGGGCACGGGGCTCTACAGACTCCACGCCGTCTTCGCCCACGACGTAGGCCACGAGGCGCTTGTCGCCAGGAGAGTCCTCACGAGCAAGGACGACCGCCTCCTGGACACCTGGAGCCTGCTGGAGGACGGCCTCGATTTCGCCCAGTTCGATGCGGAAGCCGCGCACCTTCACCTGGAAGTCGGAGCGGCCGAGGAACTCCAGCGAGCCGTTGGGCTTCCAGCGGACGCGGTCGCCGGTGCGGTAGAGGCGATCGCCCGGGGCGGACGAGAAGGGGTGAGGGAGGAACTTCTCGGCCGTCAACTCTGGGCGGTTCAGGTAGCCCCAGGCGAGGCCGTCGCCACCGACGAAGAGTTCGCCAGGGACGCCGACAGAGACAGGCTCCATGCGCGAGTCGAGGACGTAGGCCGTGGAGTGCCCCAGAGGCCTGCCAATAGGGACGGAGGTGCCGAAGGCCTCACCCGCGCGGAGGGAGTGGGTGGAGGAGAAGGTGGTGTTCTCGGTGGGGCCGTAGCCGTTGACGAGGACTGCGCCGAGGGGGATGCGCTCCAGGTGCTGACGGACGCGAAGCGGCGGCAACACGTCACCGCCAGCGAGCACCTGCCGGACACCGGCCAAGGCGTTACCCTGGTGAAGCACCATCTGCTCGAAGAGGGCAGCGGTGAGCCAGAGGGTGGAGACGCGGTGGTGAGTCAGTAGCGCGGCGAGTTCGTCCAAAGAAGGCGTGTGAGGCGGAGCGAGGACGAGGCGTGCACCGTGAAGCAGGGCGCCCCAGAGCTCCAGGGTGGAAGCGTCGAAGGCGACGGGGGCGAGCTGGAGGAAGACTTCGTCGGGGCCGAAGTGGATGAAGGGGTTGGCGAGAACGAGGCGAGAGACGGCGCGGTGGGGGATGCAGACGCCCTTGGGCCTTCCGGTGCTGCCGGATGTGAACATGACGTAGGCGAGGTCATCACCGCCCACGGCCACTGAAGGAGGCGCGTCATGCGGCATGGCGGCGATGACGTCCGCGTCCGTGTCCACGCACACCATCAACCCGCCCGAGCTGGGCAGCTCATCGGCGAGCGACTCCTGCGTGACGAACACGCTGACGCCGGCCTCCTGAAGCAGCAAGGAGATGCGTTCAGCGGGGTAGTTGTGGTCGATGGGCACGTAGGCGCCGCCTACCTTGAGGATGGCAAGCAGGCCCACCACCATGTCCGGCGAACGTTCCAGGCACAGGCCCACGCGGGTGCCGCGGGAAACGCCATACGCGCGCAAGTGGTGCGCGAGCTGATTTGAGCGGCGGTCCAGCTCCGCGTAGGTGACGACGCTCTCACCGCTGATGAGCGCCATGGCGTCTGGCGTGCGAGCTGCCTGCTCGGAGAAGAGAACGTGAATCGGCGTATCGCGCGGGAACACGGCGGACGTCGCGTTCCAGTCGACCAGGAGTTGCTGACGCTCCTCGGTGCGCAGAAGGGGCAACTCGGCCAGACGCTGGTTCTCATCTGTGACGATGGCTTCCAGGAGCGTGCGGAAGTGCCCCATCATGCGCTCGGCGGTGGAGGCATCGAAGAGGTCGGTGTTGTAGTTCAGCGCGCCGGAGAGCCCTTCCGGGGTCTCTTCCAGCAAGAGACTCAAGTCGAATTTGACGGTCTCCAGCTCCGTCTCCAGCACACGCAACGATAGCCCCTGCAACTCCAGTCGCACGGGCGGAGTGTTCTGCAGGGTGAGGGTGACCTGGAAGAGCGGCGAGCGGCTCGGGTCCCTCGCGGGTTGCAGCACCTCGACCAGTTTTTCGAACGGCACGTCCTGGTGTTCCGACGCGCCAAGCGCCGCTGCCTTTGCCTGGGCCAACAGCTCACGGAAGGTGAGCTCCGGCGACATGCGGGCCCGGAAGACCAGCGTGTTGACGAAGAAGCCGATGAGCCCTTCCAGCTCCGGCCGGGTGCGGCCCGCGATGGGCGAACCGACGCAGATGTCCTGCTGACCAGAGTAGCGAGAGAGCAGCAACTGCCAGGTCGCCAGCAGGACCATGAAGGGCGTCGCCTCCTGACGACGTGCCAGTGCAGTCACAGCCTCGGAGAGCTTCGCGGGCATCTTCACCGGGAGGAGCGCTCCCCGGTACGTATGCACCGCCGGGCGCGGCCTGTCGGTAGGCAGCTCCAGGGCCGCGGGGGCTTCAGCGAGCTGTTCACGCCAGTAGTTCAGCCGTGACTCCAGCACCGGCCCCTGCATCCATTCTCGCTGCCAGAGGGCGTAGTCGGCGTACTGCACCGAAGGCGGGGGGCGCTGTGCCTCGCGGCCCTGGACGGCGGCTTCGTAGCTCTCCGCCACCTCCCGCACCAGCACGCCCACGGACCAGCCATCGGACACGATGTGGTGCATCGTGACGAACAGGACGTGCCTGTCCGAAGCCAGCCGGAGCAAGCGCGCCCGGAAGAGCGGGCCGCGCACCAGGTTGAACGGGAGATGGGCCTCCTCGTTCGCGAGCTGTCGGGCCCGGGCATCACGCTCACCTTCGGGCAGGGTGGAGATGTCCGTGATGGGCAACTCCAGCGTCTTGAGCGGATGGACGACCTGTACGGGCAAGTCCCCCTCGTTCCGGAACGTCGTGCGCAGCGCCTCGTGTCGCTGCACCACCCGCAACAGGGACTGTTCCATCGCGCGAATGTCGAGCGCTCCGTCGATGGCCACCGCCGCGGGGTTGTTGTACGTCGCGGTGTCGGGCGTCAGTTGCTCCATCACCCACAGCCGCTGCTGGACGAAGGACTGGGGCAGTGGACGATCGCGTGGCGCGGCACGGATGGGCGGCAGGGCACTCGCGGTGCCGCGAGCCCGCTCGGAATCCAAACGCGCGGCAAGCGCCGCCACCGTGCTCTGCTCGAAGAGCGCCCGCAGCGGCAGGTCTACGTCGAAGTCCTGCCGCAGCCGCGTCACCAACTGGGTGGCCAGGAGCGAGTGGCCCCCGAGTGCGAAGAAGTCATCCTCGGAGTTCACCGTCTCGACATGCAGCAGCGTGGCCCAGTGGGCGGCGACACGACGCTCCGTTTCCGTGCTGAGCGGGCGCGTGGCGGCGTGCCGAGGAACTTCCGGTGTCGGCAGTGCCTTGCGGTCCAGCTTGCCATTGGGGGTGAGTGGCAGGGCCTCCAATGTGACGAAGGCCGAGGGCACCATATGCTCGGGCAGCCGCTCCTTGAGGAACGCGCGGAACGTACCAGAGTCCACGACGGTGGTGGCCTCCGCCTCCCCGACCACGTACGCCACCAGGCGTTGCAGCCCTGGCGTGTCTTCGCGGACCAGGACCACGGTGTCGCGCACCGCGGGGTGTTGGCGCAGCGCGGACTCAATCTCTCCCAGTTCGATGCGGAAGCCGCGCACCTTCACCTGGAAGTCGATGCGGCCCAGGAACTCGAGTTCGCCCTGGGTCAACCAGCGAGCCCGGTCTCCCGTCCGATAGAGGCGGGCGCCGGGGGCCGTGCTGAAGGGATTGGGAATGAACCGGTCGGCGGTGAGCTCAGGGCGATTCAGGTAGCCACGCGCCAGGCCCGCTCCACCAATGTAGAGCTCGCCGGGCACTCCTACCGGTGCAGGCTGCAGGTACGCGTCCAGCACGTAGGTTTGAGCGTTCGCCAACGGACCGCCCAGCGAAGGAGGCAGGGCCGCTCCGCGCACGGGACGCAGCGTGGAGTCCACGGTGCACTCCGTAGGGCCGTAGACGTTGAAGCACTCGATGTGGGGATGGGCGGAGAGCCGGGCCCAGAGCGCCTCGTCTAGTGCTTCGCCGCCGGCCAATACGCGCAAGGGGCGGTGTGCGGCAAGGCCCTCGTCCAGAAGCAGCCGCAGCTGTGAGGGAGCGCAGTCCAGGACGTCCACGGAATGTCGCTCCAACCACGCCAGCATCAGGCGGGTGTCCTCGCGTGTCGTTTGTGACACCACGCACAGCGCATGTCCGTCCGCGAGCTGCACCAACTGCTGAACGGACGCATCAAAGGACAGCGACGCATTGAGGCTGACGCGGAGGGGCTTGTCCACACCTGCGTAGGCGGTGGCTGCCAGCGCCGCGCGCAGGTTCATCACCGAGGCGTGCTGCACCATGACGCCCTTGGGCATGCCGGTGCTACCCGACGTATAGATGACGTAGGCGAGGTGCTGGGGCCGGCTGAGTCGCGGCGGGTTGGACGCATCCCGTGAACCGATCACGAGCCCTGCGTCATCCACACAGAGGACCTCCACCATGTGCCCGGCGAGCTTGTCCGCGACTCGCTGCTGCGTGAGCACGCAGCCGACATTCGAGTCACTCACCATGTAGGCCAGGCGCTGGGCGGGATATGCCGGATCCATGGGGACGTAGGCGCCGCCTGCCTTGATGATGGCGAGGACGCCGACGACCATGCCGACCGAGCGCTCCATGCACAGGCCCACGCGGACCTCGGGCCCTACACCTCGGGCACGTAGGGCCCAGGCGAGCTGGTTGGCCCGACGGTTGAGTTCGGCATAGGTGAGTGAGTGCTCATCATCCAGCACGGCCAGCGCATCGGGAGAAAGGGCCGCACGGTCCTCGAACCGCTCGTGCAAGCATCCTTCCCAGGCGACCTCTCGGCGCGTGGCATTCCACGCCTCCAGCAGCGTGTCGCGGTCGGCCGGTGGGAGCAGCGCTGCCTGCTCGTAGCGGCCACCTGGTCCCGCGGCCACGGCTTCCAGTGCGCGCAGGTAGTACTGCCCCAACTCCCGCGTTCGCTCCGCTTCGTGCCGAGTGCCCGTGGTGGCGATGGAGACCGATAGCGACGAGGTGTCGGGATCCTGGGTGAAGGTGACGCCCAGCGGGAGTTCCATCCAGGCGGCGCCCAGCATCTCGTCCACGAAGCGCAGGCCCTTCTGTTGGGACAGCCCTCCCGCGACGTGGAAGTGGATGAAGTTGAAGAGCGTGTCGAACAGAGGCTGACCGCCGCGCTTCTGCTGCAGCCGCGCCATGGGGTAGCGGCGGTGCGGCATCAACTCCTGCTCATGCTTCGCGACCTGCTGAATGAACTCCAGCCATGTGCCTCCAGGCAGTGTCACCGGGAAAGGCACGCTGTTGAGGAACAGGCCAATCATCCGCTCACCATCGACGACTTCCGGACGGCCATTAGTGACGATGCCGGTGACGACGGACGTGTTTCCTTCGACGAAGCCCCGGACGCGCAGATGCACGGCCAGCAGCACCGTCTTGAGGGACACACCCGCCTCGTGAGCCACGCGTAGCAACGCCTGCTGGAGCGGCGCGGGGATGCGCACGTCGTGGGTGTGCAGGACGCGCTCGTCGTCCCGGGACCGGAGCGGGCGCGGACTTGCTGCGTCCACTCCATCCATGCGCCGCAGCCAGAACCGCTCGCTCTCATGGGAGTTCTGGGCTTCTCGCTCCAAGGCCACGAACTGCCGGTAGGTGGCGGCCGGGGACGGCGCGGCGGGGGCGTCAGTGCCCTCCAGCAATTCGAGGTAGCGGCCGAAGAGCTCCGAGAGAAGGGTCGCGGCGCTCCAGCCATCGAGGATGGCGTGGTGGAAGACGATGGTCAGCTGGACGGTGGTTTCCGACCGGCGATGCACGCAGAGCCGCATCAGCGGAGCCTGGTTCCAGGTGAACGGCTGAACGCGTTCCTTCTCCGCCCACGCCTGCAAGTAGGCCGTTTGCTGGGTCGCCTCCAGGTGCTGGAGGTCTTCGAACTTCAGCGGCGGTTCCACTTCACGGTGGACGAACTGGAGGGGCTCTTCGTGGCCGTCCAGGTGGAACGACGTGCGCAGGATGGCGTGACGTGCGAACAGCTCCCGGAAGGCTTGTTGCAGCAGCGGTTCGTTCAGCGCCATCTCCACATGGAAGCTGAACATGTCGTGGTAGATGCCGGCTGAGGCATCCAGCGCGCTCTCGAACAACATGCCTGACTGGAGTGCGGCCAGCGGGTAGGCGTCTTCCACGTCCTTGGGCAGCCGCTGACGGTCTGCTTCGGACACGAGGCTGAAGGGCGCGATCTGGCTCGCGGGGGCCACGCTCGTGGCTTTGATGACACCGGCGAGTTCGCGGATGGTCGGGTGCTGGAGCAACTCCAGCGTGGGCAGCTCCAGGCCTTGTTCCCGCAACTTCGCGATGACCTGGATGCTGCGGATGGAGTCGCCACCCAACTCGAAGAAGCTGTCGTCGATGCCGACCTGACGGAGGCCCAGGACCTCGGCCCAGATATCGGCAAGGGTCTGCTCGGAGGCGTTCCGCGGTGCTTCGAACGGGGTTCCTGTCCGATTCAGGTCCGCGTACGGGGCGGGCAGTGCCTTGCGGTCCACCTTTCCGTTGGGGGACAGCGGCAGGTCCTCCAGCGGCATGAACACCGCGGGCAGCATGTATTCGGGCAGCCGCGCCTTGAGGAATGTGCGGATGCCGCCCACGGCATTCGCGGCCTGTTCTTCTGACCGCGCTGCGGCGGTGGGCACGAAGTAAGCCACGAGGCGCTTGTCGCCAGGAGCGTCTTCACGAGCGAGGACGACGGCCTCCTGGACGCCCGGGGCCTGCTGGAGGACGGATTCGATTTCGCCCAGTTCGATGCGGAAGCCGCGCACCTTCACCTGGAAGTCGGAGCGGCCGAGGAACTCCAGCGAGCCGTCGGCCCTCCAGCGGGCGCGGTCGCCGGTGCGGTAGAGGCGAGCGCCCGGGGCGGAGAAGAAGGGGTGAGGGAGGAATTTCTCAGCCGTCAACTCCGGGCGGTTCAGGTAGCCCCATGCGAGGCCGTCGCCACCGACGAAGAGTTCGCCAGGGACGCCGACAGGGACGGGCTCCATGCGCGAGTCGAGGACGAAGGCGGAGGAGTGCCCTAGGGGCCTGCCAATGGGGACAGAGGTGCCGAAGGCCTCACCCGCGCGAAGGGAGTAGGTGGCGGAGAAGGTGGTGTTCTCGGTGGGGCCGTAGCCGTTGACGAGGACGGCGCCGAGGGGAATGCGCTCCAGGTGCTGACGGACGCGCAGAGGAGGCAACACGTCACCGCCGGCGAGCACCTGCCGGACACCGGCCAAGGCGTTGCCCTGGTGAAGCACCATCTGCTCGAAGAGAGCTGCAGTGAGCCAGAGGGTGGAGACGCGGTGGTGAGTCAGCAGTGCGGCGAGTTCGTCCAGAGAAGGCGTGTGAGGCGGAGCGAGGACGAGGCGAGCGCCGTGAAGCAGCGCACCCCAGAGCTCCAGAGTGGAAGCGTCGAAGGCGACGGGGGCCAGCTGGAGGAAGACTTCGTCAGGGCCGAAGTGGATGAAGGGATTGGCGAGGACGAGCCGGGCGACGGCGCGGTGAGGAATGCAGACGCCCTTGGGCCGGCCGGTGCTGCCGGAGGTGAACATGACGTAGGCGAGATCATCACCGCCCACGGCCACGGGCAGAGGCGCGTCATGCGGCAAGGCGGCGATGAGGCCCACATCTGTGTCCACACACACGTGCTTGCTGTTGGATGCAGGGAGTCCTTCCGCCAGTGGCTTCGTCGTGACGAGCACTCCGATGCCGGCCTCTTGAAACAGCAAGGAGATGCGCTCAGCAGGGTAGTGGTGGTCGACGGGAACGTAGGCGCCGCCTGCCTTGAGGATGGCGAGCAGTCCCACCACCATGTCTGGCGAGCGCTCGAGGCACAGGCCCACTCGGGTGCCTCGGGAAACACCGTACGTGCGCAGGTGATGCGCGAGTTGGTTCGCACGGCGCTCCAGCTCCGCATAGGTGACGATGCTCTCACCGCTGACGAGCGCCACGGCGTCTGGCGTGCGAGCAGCCTGCTCGGAGAAGAGCGAGTGAATCGGCGTCTCACGTGGAAACGCCGTGGACTTTGCGTTCCAGTCGACCAGGAGCTGTTGACGCTCCTCGGTGCGCAGCAGGGGCAGCTCGGAGAGTCGCTGGTCGGCGTTCTCCACCACGCTCTCCAGCAGGCGCACGTAGTGGCGCTCCATCCGTTCGACGGTCTTCGCGTCGAACAGGTCCGCGCAGTACTCGATGCGGCCGATGAACCGGTCGGGCCGGTCCTCGCGCAGCTCCATCAGCAGGTCGAACTGAGACGCGCCCAGATCCAACTCCACGTAGCGCGCGAGCAGGCCCGGAATCCGCAGGGCCGGCTGAGGCACGTTCTGGAGGACGAAGACGGCCTCGAAGAACGGATTGCGGCTGGGGGCGCGGGGCGGTTGCAGCTCCTCCACAAGCTTGTCGAAGGGCACGTCCTGGTGTGAGTAGGCATCCAGGCAGACCTGCCGCACCCGGTGCAGGAACGAGCGGAACGTCGGGTCCCCCGACGCATCCGCACGCATCACCAGCATGTTGACGAAGAAGCCGATGAGCGGTTCGAGCTCGGGCGCCCGGCGGTTGGCGACAGGCGAGCCCACCGCGAAGTCCTGCTGGCCGCTGTAGCGGTGCAGCAGCGTCTGGTAGGCAGCCATCAGCACCATGAAGAGCGTGGCGCCTTCCTTCTGCGCCAGCAGCTTGAGCTTCCGTGCCAGCTCTGGCTCGAGCCGGAAGTGGTGCCACCCGCCGCGATACGTCTTCAGCGCCGGTCGGGGATGGTCCGACGGCACGACCAGCGCGGGAGGCTGCGGCGTGAGCTGCCGTCGCCAGTAATCGAGCTGACCGGCCAGTTCCCGCGTTTCGAGCTGCTCGCGCTGCCACCGCGCGTAGTCTGGATATTGGAGTTCCAATTCCGGCAGGGGCGAAGGCAGGCCCTCTTCGAAGGCCTTGTAGAGCGCCATCAACTCCTGGAGGAACACGCCCAGGGACCACTGGTCTGTTACGGAGTGGTGCAGGGTCAACAGCACCAGTGTGTGCTGCGCATCGAGCCGCAGGATGCCGACTCGCAGCAGCGGTCCGGCGGAGAGGTCGAACTCGAAGTTGGCCTCCGCGATGATGCGGCGGCGTACCTCATCTCCCTGTGCCTCCAGGGACAGTGCGGACAGGTCCTCTTCCGGGAGGGTGAGCTCCAGCGAGGGGGCGACCACCTGCACCGGATCTCCGCCGTGGCTCCTCAGCGTCGTGCGCAGGGATTCGTGACGGCGCACCACCTCGTTCACACACCGCGTGAGCAGGGCCCGGTCCAGCCGCCCGAAGAACTCAACGCTCACGTGGACGTTGTAGGCAGCCATGCTGCTGGGATCCAACTCATGTAGGACCCACAGGCGTTGCTGAGGGAAGGATGCCGGAGCAGGCTCGTTGCTTTCGCGCCGGACCAGGACGGGCGCCGCAGCGTGAGGCTGCGCCGACTGCTGCTCCTGGAGGAGCAGGTCGAGAAGGGCGCGCTGCGAGGGAGAAAGCTGCTCGAGGGCCCGAGAGATGTCAGTCATCGAAGTCGATATCCAGAAAGTGGGGGATCGGGTGCTCCAGCGGGGGCTGGAGCTTCCGTTCACGCGGCCTTCACGCCGCGGCGTCGAAGCTCTTCGGCGAGCTCCTGCTCGGAGACGCGGGTGACCCGGTCGAGCAGATCGCGATAGAGGGATTCCTGTTGCCGCGCCTGGAGGTCGGCGATTGCCTTCGCCAGACCCGCCACGGTGGGCGACGTGAAGAGCAGTGCCAGACTCAGGTCCAGCTGCAACCGTGAGCGCAACCTCCCGACGACCTGTGTGGCGAGCAGCGAGTGCCCGCCCAGCTCGAAGAAGTGGTCATGCCGCGCTACCTGTTCAACGCCCAGGATCTCCTGCCACAGGCCCGCGATGACACGCTCCAGCTCATTGGCGGGAAGCTCTTCGTCTCCGGTGCGGACCTTTCGAGCGACCTTGGGCAGAGCACCCGCCCGCTGGAGCCACGCAGTCAGTCGCCGTGATACGTCACCCGTTGCCACCATCACCGGTCCATCCAAACCGCCGGTGACGACTCGCTGGAAGGCCTCGGTGGCTTCATCCTCGGTCATGGCATACGGCTCGAGGTCAGGAGCGCGCGCATCGCTGGCGCCGGCCGCTCGCGGCCACGGGTCCCAGGCCACGCTCATCCAAGGCGTTCCTGTGTCCCGGCTGCGGTGGGCCGCGAACGCATCCACGAAGAGGTTGGCCGCCGTCGAAGGCGTGTCGCCGAACGGCGACAGCACGGCCGCCGACGCGGAGAACAGCATCACGAAGTCCAGCGCCCGACCGCGCAGGACGTCCTCCAGCACGTACGTGCCGCGCACCTTGGCGCGGAAACGGGCCTCCGCGTCCGGGTTCGTCGCGGAGGGCGGGGTCTGTTCGGGCGGGGCCAGGGGAAGGTCCGCGCAGTGCAGCACCCCGTGGAGCGCGCCGAAGCGCTGGTCCACCTCGGCCAGGACTTCCTGCATCCAGTGCGGCTTGGAGACGTCGGCGCTCAGGACGAGCACCTCTGCACCGTGTGACTCCAATTCACGCACGCGCTGGATGAGCAGGCTGGCGTCGTCGTCCTCACCCTGTGTGGCAACCCAATCGTCCCAGAGACGCCGGGGCGGCAGCGGCGTGCGGCCCACCAGCGCCAGCCGCGCCTGCTTCGTGCGCGCCAGATGGCTGGCCAGCAGCAGGCCCACGCGGCCCAGGCCGCCGGTGATGAGGTACACGCCGCGCTCACGCAGAGGCCGCGCGGGGGCGGCCGTCTCTGTCAGCCGAACGGGAGACAGCTCCTGGACCCAGCGGCGTGAACCGCGCAAGGCCACCCGGACGTCTCGTGCCTCTGTGACGAGCTCGGCGACGAGCTGTTCGGCCAGCGCCGCAACGCCTTCGGAGCCAGGGAGGATCACATCGACGCCGCGCGCGGTGATGTGCATCTGTTGCTGCGACAGCACCTGGCAGGGGCCCAACAGGGGCGCCTTCTCCGGCAGCGCCTCCGCTCGGCCGTCCGGGTCGAACAGGTGGTTGGAGATGACCTCCACCCGGAGGGGGCGCGCATCCTTCAGGCCGGCAAGGGCTTGCCCCAGATGCGCCACGCTGTAGTAGCCCAACGCTTGCGCGGCCTGGAATCGCGTCAGCACGGACTCGCGCACGTCCTGCTGCGTGATGCTCCACAGGTGGACGAACACTTCGGGACGGGGTGTCAGATCCTCCAGGGCGCTCAGCAGCGCGACGTAGTCTCCAGGTGCTCCCGGCGCCACGGTGAAGCGCCGCTCGCCGTCACGGGAGAACGCGGCGCCCGCGTGCACGGAGACGACGTACTGTCTCGCCTCTTCCAACCGGGAGACGAGATGCGAGGCCAAAGGGCCTCCATCGGTGAACACCACCCAGCATCGAGGCTGGGCGAGCGCGGTGGGGGCGAGCGTGGCCGGAGGCGTGCGCCGCCACGAGGGCAGGTGGAACCAGTCCCCGATATCGGTCAGCTTGCTGCCGCTCGCGGTCTGCGAGGCCAGCAGCGCGGCGGACCGGTCCAGCGGCGCGACCCAGTACCGCTGGCCCTCAAAGGGATAGGTGGGAAGGGGGATTCGTCGGACCGTCTCCGTCCCGTGCAGACCGCTCCAGTCCACCTCCACTCCCGCGAGCCACAGCCGTCCCAGCGCGTTCAAGAAGACGGCCTCGTCCGGCTGGTCATCCTTGGGATGACGCGCGGAGGAGACGATGGTGCGCGCGCCGACGGGCTCGCCTTGGAGCCTCGCCACGGCGGTCAGCGACTGCGCGGGGCCCACCTCTAGCAAGACGCGCGTCGAGTCCTCCAGCAGCACCTGCATGCCGTCCCGGAAGCGTACCGAGTGGCGCAGGTGGTCCACCCAGTACCGAGGTTGCGTCACTTCGTCCCCCGTGACGGGCTGGCCGGTCCGGCTGGAGATGTAGGGCCGCTCGGGTGGACGGAGCGTCAGACGGGACACGCGCTCGTGGAAGCGCGGCAGGACGTGCTCCAGCATCCGCGAGTGCGCCGCCGCCTCCACGTGCAACTGGCGGTGCTCCACGCCTCGCGCCGTCAGCTCCGCCATCAGCCGCTTCACCGCCGCCCGCGGCCCGGAGACCACGCACTGCGCGGGTCCGTTCACCGCCGCGAGGTCCAGCTCCTGGCCCAGTAGTGGCACCACCTCCGCCTCGGGAAGGCTGATGCTCAGCATGGACCCGGCCGGCAGCTCATCCATGAGCTGGCCACGCAGCGCCACCAGGGCCGCCGCATCCTCCACCGACAGCACACCAGCGATGCACGCCGCGGCGTACTCGCCCAGGCTGTGGCCGAGCATCTGCTCCGGCTCCACGCCGCACGACATCCACAGCCGCGCCAGGGCGTACTCCGTCAGGAAGATAGCGGGCAGCGCGAGCGCGTTGCGGGAGAGCCCCGGCACCTCTTGGAGGGGCTCCTGGTAGAGCACCGTGCGCAGGTCCATGCCCAGGTGCGGGCGGAGGATACTGGCGACCTCGTCGGCGGCCTCGCAGAAGACGGGCTCCGTGCGGTACAGGCCCGCGCCCATGCCCAGGTGGTGGGTGCCACCCCCAGGGAAGAGGAACGCCACGGGGCGGCCTCGCGCCTCCTGCTTCAGTGTGACCAGCCGCTCTGGCTCCTCGCCGCGCAGCACGCGGATGGCGTGCTCCCGGTCCTTCACCACGGCGATGCGGCGGTGCTGGAAGGCCTGACGTCCCACTTGCAGCGTGAAGGCCACGTCCTTCATCGCCTGCTCCGGGTGCTGTTCCAGGTGAGTGGCCAGCGCCTCCGTCGCGGCATGCAGGGCGGTATCCGTCTTCGCCGACAACGGCAACACGTACCAGGGACGGGCGTCCGCGGTGGGAGCGACGGCTGGGGCCTCCTCCAGGATGACGTGTGCGTTGGTGCCACCAATACCGAAGGCGCTGACGCCGGCTCGGCGAGGGGAGGGGCCCTGCGCCCAGTCCCTCAGTGTGGCGTTGACGAAGAAGGGACTGGCGGCGAAGTCAATCTGCGGGTTAGGCGCCTGGAAGTGCAGCGTGGGCGGCAACTTCCGGTGCTTCAGCGCGAGCACCGTCTTGATGAGGCTGGCGATGCCGGACGCGGCATCCAGGTGGCCGATGTTGGGCTTCACCGAGCCGAGCGCGCAGAAGCCCGTGTCCTGCGTGCTCGTTCTGAAGGCGCGGGTGAGCGCGCGCACCTCGATGGGGTCTCCCAGTTGGGTGCCCGTGCCATGGGCCTCCACATAGGAGATGCTCCGCGCGTCCACCTCCGCGGTCAGCAATGCATTGCGGATGACGCGTGACTGGCCTTGGACGCTGGGTGCGTTGAAGCTGGCCTTCTGTGCGCCGTCGTTGTTGATGGCCGAGCCTCGGATGACGGCGTGGATGGTGTCTCCATCCTCCACTGCGTCCTCCAGTCGCTTGAGCACCACCAGACCCGCGCCGCTGCCGAAGAGGGTGCCCTGCGCCTGCGCATCAAAGGCGCGGCACCGTCCGTCTGGCGATGCAACACCACCAAATTGATACAGGTAGCCGGTGCGCTGAGGTGACTGGATGGCCACGCCGCCCGCCAGGGCCATGCGGCATTCTCCGGCCAGGAGCGCCTGGGCAGCCAGGTGCACCGCCACCAGCGAGGTGGAGCAGGCGGTGTGCAGCGAATAGGCCGGACCCTTCAGGTTGAGCCGGTGCGCCACCCGCGTGCTGAGGAAGGCCAGGTCATTGCCGAGGCCCACCTCGAACGCGCCGAGCATCCCCAGCGCGGCCGGGTTGGAGAAGAGATTGAAGACGTACGTATTGGTACGGGCTCCCGCGTAGACGCCGATGTGCTCCCGGTAGCGCTCGGGGTCGTAGCCCGCGTCTTCCAGTGCCGCCCAGGCACACTCCAGGAAGACACGCTGCTGCGGATCCATCACCTCGGCTTCCTTGGGGGTGATGCCGAAGAAGGCCGCGTCGAACAGGTCCGCGCCCTCGATGGGGGCCGCCGCGCGCACGTACTGCGGTGACTTGCGGAGTGCCGGGTCCTCCATGACTGAAGGCTCCAGCTCCGACTCCTGGAGGAAGGTGATGGACTCGACGCCATCCCGAAGGTTCCGCCAGTACGCCTCGGCGTTACAGGCCCCGGGAAAGCGGCACGCCATCCCGATGATTGCAATCTCCAGCCCGTTCCAGTGGGTGTCGCCAGCCATGATTTCTTGAGTCCCCAAGATGTTTTCGGGAGTCGGAGGTCCCGCACGCTCGCGCGCAGCGGTTCCATTCCGGGACGCGCCGGGGCCCTGGCGCGCGCGAAACAGCAAACAACGAAGCGGGCCCCCAGTGCTCCCAGTAAAGCAGCTTTCAAATTGAAAGTCGCTTCAGCCGGAAAAACTTATAAGGTGTGCCAGGAGGCTTTTCCACGTTAAATGGACTAGGCTGTTATCACAGGAATGCGGCTGTGGTTGCCACGGTAGTCAATGTCATACTGGACCAGGATGAATCACCTGGAGTGTAGTGGCCGTTCTCAGAGAGAGCGGGCGAGCAAGCGGCAGGCAGGTGCATGCGTCGGGCATCCGGTGGTTGGGATGCTGGCGTCCCCCTGACGCGAGTCCGTCCAGTCCTTCATTTCATCGAAGCGCCGCCGAGTCTCGTCCCAGGGGCCGCTCGGAGCGGAAGCTCGAGCGACTTGAGCTCCAGCCGCCGCGCAAGGAAGCAGGGGTAGACAAACATGGGTCGTCACACCCGGTATGAGGGGGACGCGAGTCTCGCGGTAGCCATTGTCGGCATGGCCGCCCGCGTTCCCGGTGCCGAAGACGTGGAGTCCTTCTGGCGCCTGCTGCGTGAGGGCAGGGAAGCCATTACTTTCTTCACCAACGAGGCGATGAAGGCCTTGGGCGTGGAGCCCGGCTGGCTCGCCAATCCAAACTTCGTGCGGGCCGCGCCTGTCCTGGAGCGGCCGGGCCGCTTCGACGCGGCCTTGTTTGGATACGCGCCGCGCGAGGCGGAGTTGCTGGACCCGCAGCACCGCATCTTCCTGGAGTGTGCCTGGTCGGCGCTGGAGCACGCGGGCTATGCCCCGGGCCGGTTGACGACCTCCACTGGCGTCTTCGCGGGCTCCAGCCTGAGCACCTATCTGCTGTTCAATCTGCTCTCTCGGGCGGAGTTCCAGCAGGCCGAGGACACGTTCCCGGCCATGGTGGGCAACGACAAAGACTTCCTCGCCACGCGCGTGGCCTATCACTTCAACCTCAAAGGGCCCGCGCTCACCGTGCAGACGGGGTGCTCGACGTCGCTGGTGGCCACGCACCTCGCCTGTCAGTCGCTGCTTGGCTACCAGTGCGACGTGGCGCTGGCGGGCGGCGTGTCCGTGCACATGCCCCAGCGCACGGGCTATCACTATCAGGACGGCGGCATCTCCTCTCCTGACGGGCACTGCCGCGCGTTCGACGCCAAGGGGCAGGGCACGCTCTTCGGCAGCGGCGCGGGCGTGGTGGTGCTCAAGCGCCTGGAGGACGCGCTGAACGATGGTGACACCATCCACGCCGTCATCCGTGGCTCGGCCATCAACAACGACGGCGCCATGAAGGTGGGCTACACCGCCCCCGGGGTTGAGGGACAGTCGGAGGTCATTGCTCGCGCACAGGCCGTGGCGGAGGTGTCCCCGGACTCCATCTCCTACGTGGAGGCGCATGGCACCGCCACGCCGCTGGGAGATCCCGTGGAGGTGCAGGCCCTCACGGAGGCCTTCCGCGCGGGGACGGACAAGCGTGGCTTCTGCGGGCTGGGCTCGGTGAAGACCAATGTGGGCCACCTGGACGCGGCGGCGGGAGTCACCGGCCTGCTGAAGACGGTGCTCGCCCTGGAGCATGGCGAGCTGCCTCCCAGCCTTCACTACGAGAAGCCCAACCCGCGCATCGACTTCGAGAGCAGCCCCTTCTACGTCAACGCCGCGCTCCAGCCGTGGCCGGAGGGGGATACGCCTCGGCGCGCGGGGGTGAGCTCGTTCGGGATTGGTGGCACCAACGCGCACGTCATCCTGGAGGAAGCGCCTGTCACCCTCCCGGGGGATGCGGAGCGCCCATGGCAGCTCCTGGTCCTGTCCGCGAAGACAGCCTCGGCGCTGGAGTCCCAGACGGCCGCGCTGCTGGCGCACTTGAAGGCCCACCCGGAGCAGCAGCTCGCGGACGTGGCCTGGACGCTTCAGGTCGGGCGCAAGCCCATGGAGCTTCGCCGCGTGGTGGTGTGTGAAGACCGGGCGAGCGCCGTGGCGGCGCTGGAGTCCAAGGACCCGCAGCGCATCTTCACCCTGGCCCCGGGCAACGGCACGCCGTCGGCCGTCTTCACGTTCCCCGGCGGTGGCGCGCAGTACCCGGACATGGGCCGTGGCCTCTACGGCTCCGAGAAGGTGTTCCGCGAGGCCGTGGACCGCTGCTGCGAGCTCCTGCGGCCCCGGCTGGGCTTCGACGTGCGGCCCGTCATGTACCCGGACGCGGCGCATGCCGCGGATGCCGTTCAGCGCCTCAAGCGCACGTCGCTGGCGTTGCCCGCGCTCTTCACCGTGGAATTTGCGCTGGCTCAGCTGTGGCAATCCTGGAGCGTGAAGCCCGAGGCGCTCATCGGCCACAGCCTGGGCGAGTACGCCGCGGCTTGCCTCGCGGGCGTCTTCTCCTTGGAGGACGCCCTGGCGCTGGTGGTGCTGCGCGGCCAGCTCTTCGAGGAGTTGCCCGGTGGCGGCATGCTCAGCGTCCCGTTGCCCGAGGCGGAGCTGCGCCCGTTGCTGGGGGATTCGCTGTCCATTGCCGCGATGAACGGACCCGCGCAGTGCGCGGTCGCCGGTACGGTGGAGGCCGTGGAGGTGCTGGCCGCGGAGCTGACCCGGCGCGAGGTGGAGTTCCGTCACATCCCCATCGACGTGGCGGCGCACTCGCACCTGGTGGAGCCCATCCTCGCGCGCTTCCAGTCCTTCGTGGGGACCCTGACGCGCAATGCCCCCACGTTGCCCATTGTCTCCAACGTCACCGGTACGTGGATGACGCCAGCGGAGGCGGTGGACCCGGCCTACTGGACGCGGCACCTGCGGCAGACAGTGCGCTTTGGTGACGGCATCCGCACGCTGGCCGCGCAGCCTGGCCGCGTCTATCTGGAGGTTGGTCCGGGCCGCACGCTGGGGACGCTGGCGCGCCTGCAGCTCAATGGGCCCAAGGCCCCCTCGGTGCTCTCCTCGCTGCGTCACCCGCAGGACCCGGTGCCGGATGACGCGTTCCTCACCACCACCGTCGGCCGGCTGTGGGCGGCGGGCATGGAGGTGGATTGGAGCGCGGTGCACGGCGGTGCTCGGCGTCTGCGCGTGCCGCTCCCGACCTATCCCTTCGAGGGCCAGGATTACTGGCTGGCGCCGGAGGTGTCCTCCGCGCGTCGCAAGGGTACCGCGCGCAAGAGCGCGGACGTGGCCGGCTGGTTCTATTTGCCCTCGTGGCAGCGTGCGCCGTTGATTCCCAAGGCGGGACTGGTGACGCCGCGCGGGTGGCTCGTCTACCAGGACGCGGGGGGGCTGGGGGCGGCCCTGGCGGAGCGATTGGAGCGCCTGGGCCACGGCGTCGTTCGCGTGACACCTGGCACCGGTTTCCGTCAGGTGACGGAGCGCGAGTTCACCGTGGATGGGCGAGAGCGTGAGGACCACGCCCAGTTGCTGCGTGCGTTGAAGGCTCGGGACTTCAACGTAGAGCGCGTGGTGTATCTCTGGAGTCTCGATGTGACTGGGGCGGACTTCGACGAGGCCCAGGCGCGCGGTTTCTTTGGCGTGCTGCGGCTGGCGCAGGCCCTGTCCGGAGCGGAGCTGCCCGGGCCCGTGGAGTTGACGGTGGTGGGGCGCGAAGCGCTGGAGGTGGAGAGCGCCGATGCGGTGGCTCCCGAGCGCGCCACGTTGCCGGCGCTGTGCAAGGTGATTCCGCAGGAACTGGACACCGTGGCGTGCCGCTACGTGGATGTCCGCACGCCGTCGGTGGACGCATTGGTGCGGGAGGTGACGTCGGACGCCCCGGAGCCGGTGGTTGCCTGGCGCGGCCCACACCGGCAGGTGCAGGCGTACGAGCCGCTGCGCATCGAAGCGGACACGCCGGTGTCCTGGCCCCTCAAGCAGCGCGGCGTCTATCTCATCACGGGCGGTCTGGGCGGCGTGGGCTTGCGGATGGCGGACTATCTGGCGCGCACCAGGCAGGCGCGGCTGATCCTGGTGGGGCGCTCCGGCGCGGGGCTGGACTCGGATGGCCGCCGTCAACGTGCGGTGCGGGCGCTGGAGGCCGCGGGAGCGGAGGTGCTGGTGGCTCGCGCGGATGTGGCGGATGAGGCGCAGTTGCGCGCGGTTCTGGCGGAGGTGGATTCCCGCTTCGGTTCGCTGGATGGGGTCATCCACGCGGCGGGGCTCGCGGGCGACGGCGCGGTGTCATTGCTTGGCGCCATGGAGCCGCCGACGTGCGCGCCGCACTTCCGGGCGAAGGTGCACGGCACATATGCGCTGGACCGGGCACTGGCGGGCCGCACGTTGGGGTTCGTGATGCTGGTCTCCTCCAACGCCACGGTGCTGGGCGGCCTGGGATTGGGAGCCTACGCGGCGGCCAATGCCTTCCTGGATGCTTTCGCGGCGGCACGCTCGCGAACTGGAGGCACGCGGTGGCTGAGCACCAACTGGGATGGATGGCCAGTGGATGCCGCCGAGGGTGCGAAGGCCATCCAGACCAGCATCGACCAGTTCGCCATGACGCCAGATGAGGCGGTGGAGGCCTTCCGCCGGGTGGTGGAGGCGCCGCTGGAGGGGCAGGTGTTGGTGTCCACGGGCAACCTGGACGCGCGCGTGGCGCAGTGGGTGCGCCGCGAAGGTGCGGGCGGAAAGAAGGACGCGGGGGGCACGTTGCACTCACGGCCCGCGCTGGGCACGGAGTACGTGGCACCCACTGATGAGGTGGAGCGCGCGCTCGTGCGCGTGTGGCAGGAGCAGCTGGGGCTGGAGCAGCTGGGTATTCACGACAACTTCTTCGACCTGGGAGGGAATTCACTCCTGTGGCTGAAGATCGTCGGGCGCATGAAGCGGGAGCTGGGGCGGGACGTGCCGCTCACCAGCGTCTTCGAGGCCCCCACCGTGGCCACCCTGGCGAAGAAGCTGGGTCAGGGACCGGCCCCAGCGGAGAGCACCGCCTTCGAGTCCAGCCAGAGCCGTGGAGCTCAACGCAGAGAGCGGCGCAGCCGTCGCGAGTAGGGCGCGTGCCCGCGCCGAAGCCCCCTTCGACCTACGAGAACCTGGAGACGACACCTTGGACAGCAAGCTCCCTCAGGAGTTCGACGACGCCGACGTCGCCATCATCGGGATGGCCGGGCGATTTCCCGGCGCTCGGGACGTGGAGACGCTTTGGGCCAATCTCCGCGAGGGAGTGGAGTCCATCCGCTTCTTTTCCAAGGAGGAGGCCCGCGCGGCCGGTGTGCCGGAGGAGCGGCTGGAGGACCCGTCCTTCGTGAGGGCCGCGGCCATCCTTCCGGAGCCGGAGTTGTTCGACGCGGCCTTCTTCGAGATGCCGCCACGCGAGGCGGAAATCACGGACCCTCAGCACCGTGTCTTCCTGGAGTCGTGCTGGGAGGCGCTCGAGCACGCTGGCTACTCACCGCGTGACTACGCTGGCGCCATCTCCGTGTTCGGCGGCGCTACGCTCAACACGTACCTGTTGATGAACCTGGCGCGGAACCCGCGTGTGCTGGAGTCCTTCGAGCCGGTGCAGGTGAACATCGGCAACGGGGGCGACTTCCTGGCCACCCGCGTCTCGTACAAGCTCAACCTGCGGGGCGCCAGCCACACCGTGCAGAGCGCGTGCTCCACATCGTTGGTTGCGGTGCACCAGGCTTGCCAGAGCCTGCTCAACGGCGAGTGTGACATGGCGCTCGCGGGCGGTGCGTCCGTCAACGTGGGGTTCTTCAACGGGTACCGGCATGCGGAAGGCGGGATGGCTTCACCGGATGGTCACTGCCGGCCCTTTGATGCGAAGGCGCAGGGTACGCTCTTCGGCAGCGGCGTGGGCGTGGTGCTGCTGAAGAAGCTGCGAGCCGCGGTGCGGGACGGTGACACCATCCATGCCGTCATCAAGGGCTCGGCCACCAACAATGACGGTGCGCTGAAGGCGGGCTTCACCGCGCCCAGCGTGGACGGCCAGGCCCAGGTGGTGGCGGAGGCGCTCGCGGCGTCGGCCTTGGATGCGGACGACATCAGCTACGTGGAGGCCCATGGCACCGCCACGCCGCTGGGCGACCCCATCGAGGTGCAGGCTCTCACCAAGGCTTTCCGTGCCACCACCCAGCGACGGCGCTTCTGCGCGCTAGGCTCGGTGAAGGGCAACCTGGGCCACCTGGACGCGGCCGCGGGAATCACGGGCCTGATGAAGACCGTGATGGCGCTGAAGCACGGCGAGCTGCCGCCCAGTCTTCACTACGAGCGTCCCAACCCGGCCATCGACTTTGATGGCAGCCCGTTCTACGTCAACGCCGCGCTCAAGCCCTGGCCCGCGGGGGACTCGCCGCGGCGCGCGGGCGTGAGTTCCTTCGGCGTGGGTGGCACCAACGCGCACGTGGTGCTGGAGGAGGCTCCCCAACTGCCCGCGAGCGCACCCTCGCGACGTGCATGGCACTTGTTGCCTCTGTCGGCCCGGACGCCCTCGGCGTTGGAGTCAGTCACGACGCGGCTGGTGGAGTCATTGAAGAACCAAAGGGGTGTGAATCTGGCGGACGTGGCCTGGACGCTCCAGGCCGGACGCCAACGTTTCCTGCACCGTCGCTTCGTATTGGCGCACAGCGCGGAGGATGCGGTCGACGCGCTGTCGCAGCCACAATGCCCTCGCGTGTTCACCGAGGCGCAGGACGCGGTGGAGCGGTCCGTGGGGTTCCTCTTCCCGGGCCAGGGGTCGCAGCACGTGGACATGGGGCGAGCGCTTTACGAGGCAGAGCCCGTCTTCCGCGCCGAGGTGGACCGCTGCGCGGAGTTGCTGAGGCCCCACCTGGACGGACTGGACCTGAGAACGGTGCTGTACCCTCAGCCCGAGGCTGCCGAGGTCAGCGGGACAAAGCTTGCTCAGACGGCGCTCACGCAGCCCTCGCTCTTCACGCTGGAGTACGCTACCGCGCGCCTGTGGATGTCCTGGGGCGTGATGCCGCAGTCGATGCTGGGACACAGCATCGGCGAATACGTGGCGGCGTGCCTCGCGGGTGTCTTCTCGCTGGAGCATGCGCTGAGACTGGTGGCCGCGCGTGGCCGGCTCATGCAGGGACTTCCTTCCGGTGCGATGCTGGCGGTGCCCTTGTCCGAGGACGAGGTTCAGCCATACCTGCGCGCAGGCGGAACCGAGCTCAGTCTGGCGGCCCTCAATGGCCCCATGCAGTGCGTGCTGTCGGGGACACACTCCGCTGTCGAAGCGGTGCGGAAGCAACTCCAGGATGCGGGGATTCAGTGCCAGCCGCTGGTGACGTCGCATGCCTTCCACTCGTCGATGATGGACTCCATCCTCGACGCGTTCGCCGCGCAGGTGGCCACGGTGCCGCTGGCGGCGCCCACGCTTCCATTCGCCTCCAACGTCACCGGTACCTGGGTGACCGCCGAGCAGGCGACGAGCCCTCGTTACTGGGCCGAGCACCTGCGCGGGACGGTGCGCTTCGCGGACGGATTGCACGCGCTCCTCACCGACGCCAGGCGCGTGTTGCTGGAGGTAGGCCCGGGCCAGCTGCTGGGGAAGCTGGCGAAGCGTCACCCCGCCTTCACGGCCTCACACACGGTGCTGGCTTCCATGCCTCCGCCCAAGGACGCCGGGGCCACCGCCGGCATGGCGCCGCTGGCCTATGAGACGCTCGGTCGGCTGTGGCAAGCGGGCGTCCGCGTGGACTGGAAGGGGATCCATGGCGCGGAGCTTCGATATCGGGTGCCACTTCCCACCTATCCCTTCGAGCGCCAGCGCTTCTGGATCGAGCCCGCCGCCGTCGAGGCCGCGCCTCGGGTCACGATTGCATCCCAGCCCGTGACGGCGGTGCCGGACGCCACGCCTCAGGCCTCGCAGGCGGAACCGGGGGGCGAAGCCGTCAGCGCGCGCCCGTGTCAGCCGCGCCCGCAGCTTCGCAGTGCCTACGTCATGCCGGGCACCCCACTCCAGCGGTCGCTGGTGGAGTTGTGGCAGGAGATGCTGGGCGTGGCGCCCATCGGCATCCAGGACAACTTCTTCGAACTCGGTGGCGACTCGCTCATCGCCGTGCAGCTCAGTGGCCGCATCAAGAAGCAGTTGGGCTTGGACCTGCCTGCATCAAGCCTTTACGAAGGCGTCACCGTGGAAGCCCTGGCGGCGCTGCTGAAGCCGGCGGAAGCGGTGGGGCAGGAGCGCCGTGAAGAGGCGCCAGTGGCGGATGCTGCGCTCCAGCGTCGCAAGCAGACCCTGGCGCGGCAGCGCAACCTTCGTCGCTTCGACGACGATGATGATGCATGACCGCTCCACCGATTGCTGCGATGGACGGCTCGCATGATGGGGCCGTCCATCGTGGGAAGCTTCGTGGCGCTCGTAGAGGCACATCGCCGCGAGATATGCTGCTCGTGGCCATGGACCTCCGAGACATCATCCCAGACGTGCGTGATGGGCTCAGCCACGCGGAGCGCGTCATCCTTCACACGCTGCATCAGCTTCAACGGGAGCGGGGTGGCCGCTCCGTTCCCACTGTCATGCTCACATCGACGTTTCAGGACGTCTTGCGGATGCGGCCATTCTGGGTGCCGCCAGCAGCCATGGCCATGGCCACGCGGGAGTAGGCAGACACGTAGGGCTGAAGCACCGTGCGTGACCAGCGCCCCGGAATCCACAGGTAGCTGTACAGCCCGTGCCTGCGCGCGCCACGGCGCCGCTTCGTCTCGTACCCGCTGGCGCCCAGCCAGAGTTTCTTGACGCCGAGCTCATAGGCCCGGCGCAGGGGCTCGTAGAAGGCGAGGTTGAAGTACAGCGGCGTCTCGGATGCCCCGGCCTCGGCGCGGCCGACCCGGTAGAACCACATCTCATCGTTCTTGTGGAGCAGCAGGGAGAAGCCGATGGGGTCGCCGTTCTGGTAGGCGACCACGGCCTCGGCCTCGGGCGAGACGTGCTGGTCGAGCGCTGCCCAGAACGTGGAAGGATGGCGGAGGTGCTCGCTGCCATACTTGGAGTAGGTCACCTCGTAGAACCGCTCCAGTTGCTCCGCCATCTCGCCCATCCGGGAGACGCGCTCGAAGCGAACGCCCGCATCCCGAGCGTGCGCCATCTCCTTCTTGAGCACCCGCCGGACGTCGCTCTTGAACTGGCCCAGGTAGGCGTCGAAGTTGTCCCCCGGGACATCCATGACGTTGTCGTCGTAGATGAAGATCTCCTGGAACGTCGCCGAGGTGAGCGCCTCTCTCAGCGTCGTGTCATCCCGTTCCACGCCGTAGAAATAGAGCGGCAGCCGCTCGCTGGTAGCGAGCTCCCGGAGTCCTTGGAGGATGAGCTCCCGAGCCTGCTTCGCGACGTCCACGGACTGCGCGGCACAGTGGATGCTGCTCCGCATGCTGAGCGGGCTGGTGACGAAAACGCCGCCATCGAAGCCTGCTCCCGTGCGCCAGGCCACGTTGCGGTAGAGGTCCGCCGCCGCGATGGCCACCCGGCTCCAGGCCGGCCCGTTGGCGAAGCCTTTCTTCCAACTGGTGAAGAGGAAATGCTCCAGCGAGTAGGGCGTGTAGATGGTCTTGCTACGGGTGATGAAACACGGGCACATCGCGACGGGAGTGCCCTGCTGATACGCAATGGCATATCGCAGGGACAGCTCCCCCCGGGCCATGGCGGACAGGTCGACCGCGTCCAGCATGCGGAACCAGCGCCGGCCGAAGAAGACGCTCGACTCGGAGGTGAGGGCATCCAGCTCCGCGTCGCTCAGGTGGCTGACGGAGTCGTGGAATTTCAGGGTAAGCGTCATGGCCGGGGGGCTTCGTCGGGCGCGGGTCCGCTCAGCCGTTGAGCAGCTGGACGGCGGGGTGCCGCTTGGGGCTGGCGAGGTGCCGCGCGAGGTTGGGGCGCTGCTTCATGCGCTCGAAGAACCCGAACAGCCCAGGGTAGGTGCTCTCCAGAAGGTCCTGGAGGCCGTTGTCCACGAGCAGCTCCAGGAAGCCGAAGACGCTGGTGTCCGCCACCGTCACGGAGGGGCCGACGAAGAAGCCGTCACCGCTGCCGTTGCTCTTCAGCAGGCGCTCGAAGTGTGAGAGCCACTGCGGCAGTTCCTCGCCCAGGATGATGGGGAGCTGCTCGGAGAGCTGGTCCGGCGTGAGCGAGGTCAGGCTGCGCGCACGGGCCGTCACTTCCTCGACGCCGTCGATGATCATGTCGCAGGCGGCGGTCTCCCGCGCATCCTTCCCATAGAGGCCGCGGGTGCGCGCGACGTGACGCATGATGGCCAGGCTCTGCACCACGCGGAAGCCGTCTGGCTCCTCCCACAGCGGCACCTTGTCGAAGGCCAGCATGCCAGCCGCCTTGATGGCCTCGAAGGCCGGTGTCTTCACCTTGGCCTGCACGTCATAGGTGCCCAGGTCGATGTCCTCGTACTCCGTTCCGGACTCGGCGAGCAGCAGGCGGATCTTCTCGGCGACGCCTCGACCCGTGAAATACGACAGGCGCGGCAATGATGATTGAGCGTTCATACAGGGTTCGTGGTTGGAAGGGAGAGGCTCTATACTAGAGTAAACGTATTATTCGGAAGGGGCAGACTTCCTTGACTGGTGTATCCGAGCCTCTGGATTCCGCGAAGCCCGAAGCACCCGCGCTCGTCTCCCTTGCTCCAGGAATGGCCCTGTGGCCGTGGGCCGCGCTGCGTGGCGCCGGCTTTCCCGCTCAGGATGCGCTCCGGCTCGCGGCTCCGACAGCGGCCGCCGCCGCCGATACATGGCTCGCGTCTGGGGTTGAGACACCCGGTGACGCACTGCGCACCGCGTTCGACTCGGACCTGCTGGGTATCAGCGCGGCGCTGCGCTCGCTGGCGGGGGAGTCCCACCTGAGCGAGGCCCTCCTGTGGCAGAACCGCCATGCCTACAAGACGGGCGTGGAGCCGCTGGCGGCCCTTCCCGCCACCGCTCGGAACAGCAAGGCCCGGCAGCGTGAGCGGCTGGTGGCCTCCTACGTCCAGCGCTACAGCACCAAGAACGACACCATCGGCTTCTTTGGTCCCGTGGGTTGGGCTCGGCTCGCCCCGTCGAATGACGGGCTGCGCTGGACGCCTGGGCAGCAGCTCGTCTCCCGGCGCGCGGTCTATTTCGAGACATGGTGCCTGGATGCGCTCAGCGCAGCCCTGGCGCGCGACGCGTCCCTGCGTCACTGGGCACCGCCCCGGCTGTTGCCTTACTTCCGGCTGGAGGGTCACGTGCTTCACGGTCCCATGCCGACGCCCGTGGAGCTGAGCCCGGAACAGGCGCTGCTGTTGTCGCGGTGTGATGGCTCGGCCAGCGCCGTGAGCATCGCGCGGGAACTCACGGCTGGTGATTCGCCTGCCTTCGCCACGCAGGATGAAATCTACACGGCGCTCGAACAGGCGGTTGGTTTCGGTGTCCTGGTCTGGGGCTGGGAGGTGCCGCTCGTCCTCCGGCCCGAGGTGGTGCTGCGCGGCGCGTTGATGGCCATCGAGGACGCAGACGCGCGGGCCCGTGCGCTGGCGCCGCTGGAGCGCCTGGAGCGCGCGCGTGCCGCGGTCGAAGCGGCGGCTGGGACGCCCGCGGCCTTGGATGCCGCGGTCGCGGAGCTGGAGGCCGTGTTCCAGGAGGTGACGGGGGCGCCGCCGACGCGCGCGGCGGGCCAGACGTATGCCTCGCGGACGCTCATCTACGAGGACTGTGAGCGGGACGGCGCGTTGGCGCTGGGCGCTCCGGTGATTGGCCGGCTCGGAGCCGTGCTGGAGCTGGTGCTGACCGGAGCGCGGTGGCTGGTGGGGGAGGTGACCCGGGGTACGCGCGCGGGCCTGGATGCGCTCTTCGACCGGTTGTCCGAAGGTGGCGCACCCGTGTCGCTCACCGCGCTCCAGCTCGCCTTCGTCCAGGGACTCAAGGACCCGGCCTCTGAAGCGGAGCTGATGCCCGTGGCCAAGGCTGTCGCCGAGCATCGCCGGCGCTGGCGAGAGCTCTTTGCATTGGAGCCGGAGGTCCGCCGCCAGACGCGCACCGTTGATTCGCTCCGGCCCCGCGTGCTTGAGGCCTTCGGCGAGGCGGGCCCGGCGTGGCGGAGCCGCTGGCACGCCTCACCGGACGTGATGATTGACGCGGCAAGCGAGGAGGCCGTTCGTACCGGGGACTACCAGTTGGTGCTGGGCGAACTGCATTTGTGCAACAGCATCTCCTCGCTCTTCGTGGAACAGCACCCAGCGCCCGAGGAACTCTTCGCGCTCGCGGAGCGGTGTGCCACCGGGGCCGACGTGGTGCCCGTGTTCCCGAAGTCCGAGTGGAGCCAGCGGACGCTGCCGTGCCTCTTCCCGCGAGACAGCCTCTACTACCTCTCCGGGCAGGAGCCGCCGCCCCAGCCGGGCGCACGCGCGCTCCGCGTGGGGGACATGGTGGTGGAGCGGCGAGACGGCTCGTTGGAGGTCCTCGACCGCGTGAGCGGGCGCCGCTTTGGCCTGATGGAGTTCATGGCCGTGTTCCTGGAGCAGCGCTGCGCCAGCATCTTCGACCTTGCGCTGGCCGATGACTACTCGCCCCGGGTGACGGTGGATGGCGTGGTCGTCGCCCGTGAGCGCTGGAGCGCGCCTGCTTCCGAGCTGGGCTTCGCCGGCCTCGCGGACCCGATGGCGCAGTGGCTCGAGGCCCGGCGTTGGCAGCAGCGGCTGGGCATTCCGCGCTTCGCGTTCTTCAAGGTGGCGACGGAGCGCAAGCCCTGCTTCGTGGACTTCGACAGCCCCTTGCTGGTGGAGATGATGGCGAAGTTGGTGCGGCGCACGGCGGAGGAGTCGCCGGCTTCGCGCGTCCAGTTCTCGGAGATGCTGCCGGACCCGGAGCACCTCTGGCTCACCGACGTGGCTCATCGCCGCTACACGAGCGAGCTGCGGCTGGTCTGCGAGATGTCTTGACCAGCCCGCGGCCTTTCAACGGTTTCACCCCTGTTCATGAAGGAGCCGTACGCCCATGAGCGTGCCCGAGCCGATTCCCGGTGGACAATTCCCTCCAGAAGTCAAAGCGTTGCACGGCCAGCTTTCCCCTGCCTCCGCTGCGTTCCTGGAGTTCACGGAGCGCGTCCCCGAGGCCCTTTCGCGCCACAAGTTCAATCCACACGAGGCATCGCCGTTCATCACCTATGAGCTGCATGCGTGGCCCACCTTCGTGGGGGGCCCGGTCGCGCGACAGATGCGGGAGGTCGCCCCGGCGCTCTGCCGGCTCATCAAGCGGGCCCCCCGGCGCCTGCTGGGGGCCACGGATCGCGCGGCGGCGTTCTACGGACTGCCGCATGAGCGGGCGCACGCGGCGCTCGAGGCCCTGGCGCGGACGGATGACGCCCGCGGAGCCATTGGCCGTGGTGACTTCATTCATGACGGCACGGCCTTCAAGTGCGTGGAGTTCAACCTGACCGCGGGTGTCGGGGGCTGGGAGACGGCCATCCACGTCCAACAGGTGCTGGCGCAGCCCGCGATGCAGCGCTTCGCCATGGAGCAACGGCTGCGCGTCCGGCAGCCACGGACGCTGCGCGACTTCTTCTCCAACCTCGTCGACACCGTGCGGCGGGACATCGACTGGGAAGGGGAGTGCAACATCGGAATCCTCTTCACCCCCAGCACCTTGCCGGACGCTGGCCCCGCGGAGCTGGTGAGCCGGTTCTTCACCGCCCAGCTCCAGGAACTCCTCCAGCCCGAAGGCGCGCGCGGCGAGGTCCTCCTGGCCGCCTATGGCTCGGTGGAATCCGAGCCCGGCGCCCGCCTCACGCTCCGGGGCAAGCGGCTTCACGCCGTTGTGGAGTACGACGCGCGAGACAGGCTGGCGATGGCGGGAGCGGCCTACGTCGCGCAGGCCCAGGCCGCGTTTGATGCCCGGACGGTCAGCCTCCTCAACGGCCCGGCGCAGGATGTGCTCGACGACAAGCGCAACCTCGCGCTGCTCTGGGAGCACGTGGCGTCGCCCGCGCTGTCCGAGGCGGAACAGGAGTTGGTGCGCCGGCACGTGCCCTGGTCATGCCGGGTCGAACGGACGCACGTCGAGCGCGACGGGACGCGGTACTTCGTTCCGGAGCTGTTGGCCTCACAACGCGAGTCCCTGGTCCTCAAGCCAGGCCGGGACTACGGCGGTGAGTCCGTTCTGGTGGGTGGGGCGACCTCCGCCGCCGACTGGGACACGGCCGTGCGCAAGGCGCTCGACGTGGGCGGCTGGGTGGCGCAGGAGCGCGTGCACCCGATGCCCCTCCACGCGCTGGGACCGGAAGGCACGGTGGTGCCCTACAGCGCCGTCTGGGGACTCTTTGTGCTCGGAGAGACCTACGGCGGGCACTTCCTCCGCATGTGCCCCATGCGGCGGGGCACCGGCGTGGTGAACGTCGCGCAGGGCGCCATCGTGGGCGCCCTCATCGAACTGGAGTGAGGCTTCAGGGCCGCGTTACTGCTCGCGGTACTCGCGGCCCAGCTTCTGCTGCTTGCGGATGCGGCCCGCCGCGCTCAGGGCGATGGAGGGGATGAGCTTCGGGCCCAGCTTGGCCAGCATCGACCAGGTCCACCACCAGTAGTTGGTGGCGATGGCGTCCTCCACCGTGTACACGCGGTGCCACCAGCCGTAGGGCAGGTAGAGAATCTCCCCGGCCTCCAGGACGAAGTCGTAGTCCGGGACGAGGCCGCCGGGGAGCTGGTCCGCCTTGCCGCCGTGGGGCGTCAGGTCGTGGGCGCTCACGACGGACCACGGGTGGCTGAGCTTCGCCGGACTCAGCTCCGCGTCCCGCTTGGGCGAGTACAACTGCCACTGCTTGCGGCCCACCATGACGGCGTGCAGGTTGTGGGCGCGGTCCAGATGGAGCTGGGTGAAGGTGCCGCGCGGGCCCATGAAGAAGAGCTGCTCGGTCAGCTTGCGCTGGACGGCGTAGTCGTCGAAGCGGACGTCCTTGTGCAGCTCCGGCAGGGTGCGGAACAGGTCATTGCCGATGAGGTAGCCCGGCGTCTCGCCGCCCTTCGCCTTCAGCGTGTCGACGTACTCTTGCATGCTCATCTTCCGCACGCGGCCCACGCGCTCCACGCCGCCCGTGTCCTTGGCGTTGTATTGCAGCCACTCCACGGGGACGCTCACGTCGCGGTACTTCGTGGCGAAGTAGTCGAAGGTCCACCGCTCGGCTGCGGGCCAGCCTTTCATGGCGTCGGTGAGGATGACGGGTTTGTTGTTGGCTTCGATGCGCTCGTAGAAGGCCCGGCGGTTGTCGAGCGGCATGCGCTCGGGGACCAGGGGCTCGGCGACCTTCTGGGCAGTGGCGGTGCTCATGGCAGCTCTCCCGGGTGGTGCGTCAGGCCGCGCTCTCGCTTTGGCCCTGGGCGCTCGCCTTCTGCAGGCGCTCGAAGTTGTTGTCGATGCCGTGGCGCACGTCCGCCAGCATGTGGATTTCGAACTCCTGGAACGGGAAGGACGGCCAGGCGCGCAGCAGCGTCAGCAGCGACTCGTGCGAGTCGGCGTTGAGGATACAGAGGCCCATCTTCGGGAGGACGTAGTAGGCACAGTCGAAGGTGCCGTCCTGGAGGCGGGCGCCCACCCAGTCACGGACAGCGCGGTTGAGGGCGATGGGGTCCTGGGGCTGGGGGCCCGAGGTGCGGTCCTTGACGTAGACGAGGTACTTCATCGGGAAGGCTCCTTTGAAAGGTGGGGTCAGCGAGTCGAGGCGGGCCGCAGCCTGGTGAGGCTCCGGTGGATGTTCTGCAGCAGGCCGCGCGGCGTCTGTCGCAGGAAGAAGTGGTCCCCCAGGAACGTCTGGGTGGCGAACGGACCGGAGGTGAGCTGGCGCCACGCCTCCGTCGCGTCATCGGGCACGTAGTCGTCGAAGCCGCGGAAGGCGGAGAGCGGGCACGCCAGGACGGGGGCCGGCTTCCACGAGTAGCCCTCGCACACGGCGGTGTCCGCCAGCATGGTGGTGCGCATGAGCGTCAGCAGCTCTTCCGCCATGGCTCCCGACACGGCGCGCGATTCGCCCAGGCGCCGGGCCTCTGACGCGTCGATGTCATGGGTTGCCGTGGCCGGTGTGTGGGCCTGGAGCGTGTGCGGCGCCCGGTAGCTGGCGACGAAGAGGTGCAGGGGCGCCGGCAGCCCTCGCTCGCGCAGGGCCCGCGTCAGCTCGTATGCGAGCAGCGCGCCCATGCTGTGTCCGAAGAGGGCGTAGGGCTTGTCCGTGTGCTTCGCCAGCACGTCCACCAGGGGCGCGATGACGTCCGGCAGCGCGCGCAGGGGCGGCTCGCGCAGGCGGTTCTCCCGGCCGGGGAGCTGCACCGGGCACACCTCGATGTCTTGTCCCAGCTCCGCCTGCCAGGTGCGGAACAGGGAGGCGCTGCCGCCCGCGTGAGGCAGGCAGAACAGCCGCACCCAGGAAGCCGGGGCGGGGACGTGGAAGGCCAACCACTCCGTCATGACCGCACCTCGCGTCCCTGTCCGCCAACGAGCTTCTGGTACACGGCGAGGTTGGCGGCCACCATGCGCGGCAGGCTGAACAGCTCCACCACACGTTGCTGGCCGGCGAGCCCCATGCGCCGCGCCCGCTCACGGTCTTCCAGCAGGTTGAGCTGCGCGGCGGCGAGCGACTCCACGTCCACTTCGCGCGGACCTCCCGGTGCGCCGGGGAGCACGGGGACGAGCAGGCCCGTCTTCTCGTGGTCGACGATTTCCGACGGGCCTCCGGAGCGCGTCGCTACCAGCGGCAGACCGGATGCCATGGCCTCGATGGCCGTGTAGCCAAAGGGCTCGTAGAGCGAAGGCACCAGCGCCAGATCCGCGATTCGATGGAGCAGCCCGAGTTGCTGGCGTGGCAGCTTGCCCAGCAGCTTGATGCGGTGGCGCAGGTGCGCGTAGCGCTGGGTCAGCGTCTGCACCATCTGCGTGGACTCACGCGAGTCGGTGCCACCGGCCAGGAGGAAGCGCACGTTGGGGCGCCGTTCGAGCACGCGCTCGGCGGCGGCGAAGATGGCGCTGATGCCCTTCATGGGATGGAGCCGGCCCGTGTAGAGAACGACCGGGTCATCTGGCGTGGCCACCGTGGCGCGCAGCCGGGCGTAGTCCTCCGGCGCATGTGAGGGCTGGAGGAAGGGGCCCGCGTCCATGCCGCAGTGGATGGTGTGCAGCAGCGACGCCGGCATCCCATAGGTCTCCCGGATGAGCTCGCTCATGGAGTCACTCACCGAGATGACGTTCGTCGACCCGTCGTAGAAGCTGCGCTCCTCCTCGAGAATCTCCGGGTCGGGCGTCTGTCCCCACCATCGCTCGGCGGGCTCGGAGATGTAGTGGCTGGTCCCCAGCACCGGCACACCGGCCTCGTGGGCCAGCGCTCGCGCGGCGCGGTGGGTGTGCCACTGGTGGAAGTGGATGAGGTCTGGCTTCTCCTCGTGGATGAGCTCGCGGCCTCGGTGAATCAGGTCGTCGTTGAAGACGCGGATGCCGCCCACCAGGGAGAGCTTTCCCGCCTGGGAGAGGCTGCCGCGGCTGGGCGGCATCATGTGCACGGTGAGGTTGGGCTCGCGGAGCACGGCGGGCTCGCCGGGCGTGTACGCCAGGACGGTGACCTTGCACCCGCCGCGCGCCAGCCCGCGGGCCAGCTCGTAGACATAGGTGCCCACACCGCCGGCCACGTTCGGCGTGTACTCCATGGCCAGGAGGAGCGCCTTCAGGGGTGGGGAGATAGGAGGTGCCATGGGCTGTCTCTCAAAAGGGGTGTGGACGCGCGGCTAACGGCTGGCCGCGCCCTCCTTGGCGGTGAGCTCGGCCAGCATTCGCAGCAGGGCCTCCACCTCCGGGTCGTCATGGCCGGGGCTCTTGCGCTGCTCGGCCACCAGGGCCGCCAGTCGAGCCACCGTCGGCGCCTCGAACAGCGATTGCAACGGCACCGTGAAGCCGAAGGTGTCCCGCAGCCGACCCACCACCGTGGTGGCCAGCAGCGAGTGTCCACCGAGCGCGAAGAAGTCGTCGTGGACGCCCACCGGTCGCACGCCCAACACGTCCTCCCAGATGCGCGCCACCACCTGCTGGTCCTCGGTGTCGGGAGCCACGTAGGCCACGGCCATCGCGGGGCGGGAGTAGCCCGCGGCGGGAGCCTCGTCGGGCTCCTCCGTTTCGGGGGCGCGCTCCGCGGACGGCGCGGCGGCCAGGGCGCGGTGCCCGTCGGGGGAGACCCAGTAGCGCTTGCGCTCGAAGGGGTAGGTGGGCAGCCCGACGCGTTGGCGCCGTTCCTCGCCGTTGAAGGCTTCCCAGTCCACATCCACGCCGGACAGCCAGAGCTGTCCCAGCGCGCCGAGCAGCACGGCCGTATCCGCCTGCCGCGTATCCGGATGACGGAGCGATGTCACCGTGGTGGGCACCTGCCGGAGCGCGCCAGGCTGGGACGCGAATGTGGTCAGCGTGCGGCCGGGACCGACCTCCAGGAGCACCTGCGCGGGTTGCAGCTGCGCGAGTCCCGCGGCGAAGCGGACCGGCTGACGCAGGTGGCGAGCCCAGTAGGCCGGGTCCTTCGCCTCGGTGGCCGTCACCCACGTGCCGGTGACGTTGGAGAGGAAGGGGATTTGCGGCGCGGACAGCTTCATCCGCCGCAGGCGCTCGGTGAAGGGCGCGACGATGGGGTCCATCATCGCCGAGTGGAACGCGTGAGAGGTGTGCAGGCGACGCGACTGGACGCCACGTGCGTCGAGCCGGGCCTTCAGCGCGTCCACGGCGTCTTCGGGGCCGGCGACCACCGTCATCGACGGCGCGTTCACCGCGGCCACGGACAGCCGCGCATCCAGCGACGACACCAGCTCCGCCTCCGACAGCGCGACGGAGATCATGGCGCCCGGCGGCAGGTCCTGCATCAGCTGGCCCCGCGCGGCCACCAGGGCCAGCGCGTCCGGCAAGGTGAAGACGCCCGCGAGGCACGCGGCCACGTACTCACCGATGCTGTGGCCCACCATGGCTTCGGGCCGCACGCCCCAGGACATCCACAGCCGCGCGAGCGCGTACTCGATGATGAAGAGGGCCGGCTGGGCCAACCGCGTCTGCTGCAACTGCCGCTGGGCTTCCTCGGCGCGGTCCGTGGCGGGGAAGAGGACTTCGCGCAGATCCAGCTTGAGGTGCGGGATGAGCCGGGTGGCGCAGTCGTCCACGTCCGCGCGGAACCCTCGCTCGTTCTCGTACAGGCCCTGCGCCATGCCCGCGTACTGCGCGCCCTGGCCGGGGAACATGAACACGGTGGGGCGGCTGGTGCGCTCCTCGGTGGCGGAGAGCTGCCGGCTGATGTCGCCCAGCGCCGTGAGCGCGTCCTCACGCCCCTGACAAACGATGGCGCGGCGGTGCGGGTGGCGCCGCCTGCCCACCTGGAGCGTGTACGCCACGTCCGCAGGCTCCAGGCCCTTGTTCGCGCGGAGGTGCTCCTCCAGCCGGGAGGCCTGCGCGGCGAGCGCCGTGGGCGTGCGCGCCGACAAGACCAGGAGTTGGTGCGGGCGCCTGGACGGAACCGGAGCGCGGGAGGGCGGCTCCTCCAGGATGACATGGGCGTTGGTGCCGCCCATGCCGAAGCTGCTCACGCCGGCACGCCGAGGCTCGCGGGCGGGTGCCTTCCACTCGCGCAGCTTCGTGTTGACGTAGAAGGGGCTCGCGTCCCAGGGGATGTTGGGGTTCGGCGTCTCGAAGTTGAGGCTGGGCGGCAGCTTGCGGTGCTTCAGCGCCAGCGCCGTCTTGATGAGGCCCGCCACGCCCGCCGCCGCGTCCAGGTGGCCCAGGTTGGGCTTGATGGAGCCCAGGGCGCAAGTGCGCGGTCCGGCCGCCTCGTCGCCGAAGGCGCGGATGAGGGCCTGCACTTCGATGGGGTCTCCCAGCGCGGTGCCGGTGCCGTGCGCCTCCACGTAGCCGATGCTCCCGGCCGATACGCCCGCGCTGCCCAGGGCCTCGGAGATGACGGCGGCCTGGCCCTCGACGCCCGGCGCGGTGTAGCCCACGCGCGCGGCGCCGTCGTTGTTCACCGCGGAGCCCTTGATGACCGCGTAGATGGGGCTGCCATCCGCCAGCGCATCTTCCAGGCGCCGCAGCGCCACCACGCCCGCGCCGCTGCCGAAGACGATGCCCTTGGCCTGCGCGTCGAAGGGGCGGCAGTGCCCGTCCGGCGACAGGATGCCGCCATCCACGTAGCGGTAGCCGCCCTGAATCTGGAGGTTGATGGACACGCCGCCCGCGAGCGCGAGGTCACACTCCTGGTTGAGCAGGCTCTGACAGGCGACGTGGACCGCGACCAGCGACGTGGAGCACGCGCTCTCGATGTTGAAGCTGGGGCCGCGCAGGTCCAGCTTGTAGGCGGCCCGCGTGGTGAGGAAGCTGCCCGCGTTGCCCAGGTTGAGCTGGAGCGGGTCCGCCGTGCGCATCAGCTCCGCGTTCCCCAGCAGATTGAGCAGCAGGTAGGTGCTCAGGGCCTGTCCGCCGAACACGCCCACCAACAGCTCAGGAGGCGGAGCGCCGTAGCCCGCGTCCTCCAGCGCCTCCAGCGCGCACTCCAGGAAGAGGCGCTGCTGCGGGTCCATGACCTCCGCCTCGCGCGGCGTGTAGCCGAAGAAGGACGCGTCGAAGCCCGCCACGTCGTCCAACCGTGAGGCCACCTTCACGAAGTGCGGATCCTTCAGCACCTCGGGGGGCAGGCCCGCCTTGAGGACTGCCTCGTCCGAAATCGGCTCAATGGACTCCACGCCGTCGCAGAGGTTGCGCCACAGCTCCTCCAGGCTGCGAGCGCCCGGGAAGCGCCCGGCCATCCCGGTGATTGCGATCTCCATCCCCGTGTTGCTGTCCGACACGCTGTCCCCCTCTTGCACTCAGTTTCCCGACTGGCGCCGCTGCTGGATGAGCTCCCGACGCCTGGCTCCGCGGCTTCGCCGGTCACTGGTGGTGGCCGAGGCCTGTTCCTGCCCTCGTGTCAGCAGCCGGGCCATGGCGCTGAGCGTGGGGTTCTCGAAGAGCGCAACCACGGGCAGTTCCTTGCCGAAGCGGCGCTTCACCTCGTTGATGACCTTCAGGCCAATCAGCGAGTTGCCACCGAGCTCGAAGAAGTTCTCGTGCAGCGCCACGCTCTCCACGCCCAGGAAGCGCTGCCAAATGTCCGCCAGCTCGCGCTCCGCTTCGTCCATGTTGGCGGGCACCGTGCGCTCCGTCGTCGGCGCGGCGTCCGTCTCCATGGGGCCCATCAAGTCCTGGAGCAGCGAGGCGCTGCGCGCCATGGCCGCTCGCAGGTCCTCGGTGGACACCACGACGTGCGTGGGGGCCTGCGCCAACACGCGCTCGAAGACGTCCACGCCCTCGGCCGGTGTCAGGGCATGGGCCAGCATCGCCTCCCGCATCGGGTTGGCGCCGTCCGGCATCTGCGTCGTTACGGCCTGGCCCACCTCGCGCCAGGTGTCCCAGCCCAGGGAGATGATCGGCACATTCCCCGTCGCCGCGGCCTGGTGGGCGAAGGCATCCTGGAAGGCACACGCGGCGCAGTGGTCAATCTGCCCGGGCTCCGCCGTGTAGGCGGTGCGAGACGAGCAGAGCACGAAGAAGTCCAAGGGCGTGTCGCGCAGCAGCGCGTGCAGGATCCACGTGCCCGACACCTTGGGGCGCAGGACGTCCTCCACGGCCTTCTGGGTGCGGAGCTGGGCCAGTCCGCCCGCGGGCACGCCCGCGGCGTGGATGACGCCGTGGAGTTCGCCATAGGCCTGCCGCGCCTGGCGCAGCACCTCGGCCATCTGCTCGGCGTCGCCCACGTCCGCCTGGAGGACCAGGACCTCGGAGCCCAGGGACTCCAGCGCCAGCACCTGGCGAATCCGCTGACTCACCCGGTCCTGCTCACCGCGCTCGGTGAGCCAGGTGTCCCAGGTGTCACGTTCCGGCAGGGCATTGCGGCCCACCAGCACCAGCCGGGCCTGGACCTGCCGCGCGAGCGACTCCGCGAGCACCAGTCCGATGCCACCCAGGCCGCCGGTGATGAGGTACGTGCCTCGCGGACGCAGGCGCGACGGCGCATCCGCAGCGGGCGCGGAGATGCGCACCTGCTCGATCGACTGTTCCCAGCGGTTCGGGCCTCGGAGCGCCACGGCGCCGTTGGAGGAACCCGTGGCCAGCTCACCCACCAGCCGTGCCACCAGGGCCTGGAGCGTCTTGCTACAGCTCGGGGCCTCCACGTCGATCGACCGACATGACAGGCCCGGCACCTCGTGCGGCAGCACGCGGCAGGCGCCCAGGAGCGTGGCCTTCTCCGGAGCCAGCACCTCATGTCCGGTGACGGCCTGCACGCCGCTGGAGACCACCGTGATTTGCACGGGCCCGGACGCGCCATGGCCCGCCAGGGCCTGTGCGAGGAAGAGCAGGCTGAAGAAGCCAGTGCGCTGGGCGTGCTCCACGCCCGCCAGTCCTTCTCCCACGGAGTCCACGCTCCACAGGTGGACGATGCGCTCGGGCCGGCAGGAGTCCTCGGCGAGCGCGTTCAGCAGCGCCGCGTAGGTCTCCGGGCGGGTGGGGTCCACTTCGAAGGCGCCGTCATCCACCCGGCGGAAGTCGGAGCCCTGCGACACCCGGGTGACCCGGCCGCCGCTCTCCGTCAGCCGTGTCGCCAAGGCGTCTCCCAGCCCGCTGGTGTCGGTGAAGACGAGCCAGTTCTGGGGCGCGGCGGTGGTTGCGCGCAGTGCGAGCGTGCGCTTCCAGGATGGTAGATAGAACCAGTCCGCCGCGTCCTTGCGCCGGGCGAGCGAGACGTCGCTGGCGATCGCGATGCCGGCTGCATTCGGCTCCAGCCAGTGCCGCTTGCGCTCGAAAGGGTAGGTCGGCAGCACCACGCGCCGGCGCTGCTCTCCGGCCTGGAGACGCCGCCAGTCCATGGGCACGCCCGCCGCCCAGAGCCGGCCCATCGTGGTGAGGACGAAGCGCATGTCGGAGCCGGGCTCACGAGGCGCCCGCATCGACGTGAGCACCACCGTGGGCTGGCCGCGCTCCACCTGCAGGCGCGCGAGCGAGCCCAGCGTCCGCCCGGGACCGACCTCCAGCAGCACGCGCGACGGGTTCTCCAGCAGGCAACGCACGCCCGGACCGAAGCGCACCGTCTGCCGCAGGTGGCGCACCCAGTACCGCGGGTCGGTGGCCTCCTCCTCGGTCACCCATGTCCCCGTGACGCCAGAGACGAAGGGCTGCGTTGGCGTCTGGAGCTTCAGCCGCCCGACGAAGGCCGCGAACGCCGGCAGGATGGAGTCGATGAGGTGGGAGTGCGCGGCCACGTCGATGTGGACGCGGCGGTGCTCGATGCCTCGCGTCGCCAGGTCGGCGGAGAGCGCATCCACCGAGGCGGTGTCGCCGGCCACCACGCATTGCGACGGTCCGTTGACGGCGGCCAGGGACAGGCGCTCGCCCAGCATCGGCAGCAGCTCCTGTTCGGACAGGGCCACGCTCACCATCGCGCCGGAGGGAAGCTGTTCGAAGAGGCGGCCACGCTCGGCCACCAACGCCAGCGCGTCCTCCAGCGAGAAGACACCCGCGAGGCAGGCGGCCACGTACTCGCCCATGCTGTGGCCAATCATCGCCTCGGGCCGGATGCCCCAGGACTCCCACAGCCTGGCCAGCGCGTACTCCACCGTGAAGAGCGCGGGCAGGCCCACGGAGGGACGAGGAAGGGGCGCGCCCGCGTCCGCGTCGCCCGGCGGGTACAGCACCGTGCGAAGCGACGGTCCGCCGCGGCGCTGGAAGATGGCGGCGCACGCGTCGAAGGCTTCGCGGAAGGCGGGCTCCTTCTCGTACAGCTCCTGCCCCATGCGCAGGTGCTGCGCGCCACCGCCGGGGAAGAGGAACACGACGGACCGGCCACCGTCCTTGGCCACGTCCGTGAACACGCGCTCGGGGTTCACCTCGGACAGCACCGTGGCCGCGTCCTCGCCACTCTCGCAGACCACCACGCGCCGGTGCGGAAAGGCCTTGCGGCCAATCTGGAGGGTGTAGGCCACGTCCGCCAGGGACTGCTCGGGGTGCGCCTCCAGGTGCGTGCCCAGGTTTTGGGTGAGCGCATCGAGCGCGGCTGGCTTCTTCGCGGAGAGCACCAGCAGCTGCCACGGCCGCGACGGACCGGAGGGTGCCGGGGGCGGCGGCGCTTCCAGCAGTGCGTGGGCGTTGGTGCCACCAATGCCGAAGGAGCTCACGCCCGCGCGGCGCCGGTGGTCATGCGGCTGCCAGTCCCTCAACGCGGCATTCACGAAGAAGGGGCTGCGTGTCCAGTCGATGTTCGGGTTGGGCGTGCGGCAATGGAGGGTGGGGGGAATGCGTCCGTGCTCCACCGCCAGGGCCGTCTTGATGAGCCCTGCCACGCCGGCCGCCGCGTCCAGGTGGCCGATGTTCGACTTGACCGAGCCGAGCGCGCAGAAGCTGGTGGCCTCGGTGCCGGCGCGGAAGGCGCTCGTCAGCGCGGAGACCTCGACCGGATCTCCCAGCAGGGTGCCGGTGCCGTGCGTCTCCACGTAGCCCACGGTGTCTGGCGTCACGCCCGCAAGGGCGTGGGTGCGGGCAATGACCTCCGCCTGTCCCTCGGCGCTGGGCGCGGTGTAGCCGAGCTTCGAGGCGCCGTCGTTGTTGATGGCGGAGGCCCGGATGACGGCGTGGATGTGGCTGCCGTCCGCGAGCGCGTCATCCAGCCGCTTGAGCACCACCACGCCCACGCCGCTGCCGAAGAGCGTTCCCTGGGCCTGGGCGTCGAAGGGACGGCAGTGACCGTCCGGGGACGCGATGCCGCCGGGCTGGTGCACGTAGCCAGTGCGCTGGGGCACGTCCACGGACACGCCGCCCGCGATGGCCACGTCGCACTGGAAGCCCATCAGCGACTGGCAGGCCAGGTGGGTGGCGACCAGCGACGTGGAGCAGCCCGTCTGGACATCCAGGCTGGGGCCCTTGAGGTCCAGGTGGTACGCCAGCCGCGTGGCGAGGAAGTCCTTGTCGTTGCCAATCATCACCTGGAAGCTGTCGCTCGACTCGAGCAGCTCCGGGTGCGTGCGCAGGTTGAAGAGCAGGTACGTGCTCAGGCTCGTGCCCGCGAAGACGCCCACCGAGCGCGACTCCGTATCCAGTCCGTGGCCCGCGCGCTCGATGGCCTCCCACGCGCACTCCAGGAAGATGCGGTGCTGCGGGTCCATCAGCGCCGCCTCGCGCGGCGAATAGCCGAAGAAGCTCGCGTCGAACGCGTCCACCTGGTCCAGCACGGCCCCGGCGCGCACGAAGCCCGGCTGTCGCAGGCGCTCCTCGGGAACGCCGCGTGCTTTCAGTTCGTCGTCCGTGAAGAAGCGGATGCCTTCCACACCCTCGCAGAGGTTCCGCCAGAAGGTCTCCACGTCGGGGGAGCCCGGGAAGCGGCCCGCCATTCCGACGATGGCAATGGCCAGATCGTCGCCTTCACTCAGGTTGTCTTCGCTCATGGCTGTCGACGAACTCATGTTCAGGAAGCGAGGTGGGGCAGCGGCCCGGCGGCACCACGCACATGCCCCACGGAGCCCTCATGCTGCAGGGCTCAGGGCGGTGACCGTGACGCCGGGCAGGGCTCCACGGTGCGCGGAGGCGCGGCTCAGCTGGCTGCCTGGGCGGCGGGCGGCGTGCTCGTGAGAGAGAACGCGTCAGCGAGCAGCTCGTAGGAGCGCAGCCGGGCGCGATGGTCGTGGACGATGGTGGTGACGAGCAGCTCGTCCGCCTGGAACTCGGCGGCCATGCGCAACAGCTGTTCCTTCACCTGGTCCGGTGAACCACACACGACGCGCTTGCGGTCGAACTCGAGCGTGGCCAGGTCCTCGGGCGTGTAGGCGTAGGCCTCCGCCTCCTCAATGGAAGGAATGGGCGCCTCGGGCCGGCCCCTGCGCGTGTTGATGGTCAGCAGGTCGCTGCTCCGGGCTATTCGCCGGGCCTCCTGCTCGGTCGGGGCACAGATGACGTAGACGCTGACGGCGGAGTTGGGCGCCGCCTGCACGTGCGAAGCCTGGAAGCGCTCGCGATATCCCCGCGTCACCGGGCCACCGTGGATGGGGTTGAAGAAGTGCGCGAAGCAGAAGGACAGACCCAGCCGGGCCGCGAGCGCGGCGCTCTGCTCGCCCGAGCCCAGGGCCCAGACCTGCGGCATGCCCGGCGCCATCGTCTTCAGGCTCAGCTTCTCGAACTCCGGCGTCGCGGGCGTGGTGCCCGACAGGAAGGCGACGAGGTCCTCCAGCTTCGTGGGGAAGTTCTCGTTGTTCATCGGCGGGCCGTAGGCCAGGGCGCGGGCCACCAGGTCCGTGCTGCCCGACGTCCGTCCGATGCCCAGGTCGATGCGGTTGGGGTGGAGCGTCTCCAGCAGCCGGAAGACCTCGGCGACCTTGAAGGGGCTGTAGTTCGACAGCAGGACGCCGCCCGTTCCCACCCGGATGCGAGACGTCGCCGCCGCGACATGCGCGACGAGGATTTCCGGCGCCACGCCCGCGAAGTGTCCTGAGCCGTGATGCTCCGCGAGCCAGAAGCGGTGATAACCGAGCTGCTCGGCGGCTCGGGCCAGCTCCACCGTGTTTTGGAAGGCCGCACGTGTCTGGGAGCCGCTGGCGACGATGGAGTGATCGAGAACACTGAGCTTCACGGCGAGCGTTCCTTCCCGGGCAGACGACGCCCCCGGGGCCGCTTCGAGACGGGCCGAGTCGTCGCGTGTCCGCGTTTCAAGATGGTGACAAAGCCTATAGTAGCGCGGCTAGCTGCGACAAATGGGTTTTGGTTGATTATACTTGAAACTTGAAAATAGGCGGCAGGCCGGAGTGAGCCTGATTGCCAGGGGCTCTTTCATTCCCCGAGGCTCGGTGTGACACGGGCTGTTACTCGACGACGACGAGCGCGCACATCAACGCGCCTTGGGTCGCGTTGACCACGTCCTTGCCCTGACCGGTGGGGTTCAGTCGCACCATGGTTCCGCCATAGCGCTCACCGAAGACAAAGGCGCCCCAGATGAGGATGTGGGGGCCCACGGCGCCGTCGTCCCGCAGGAAGTGGTAGGGGCGGGGCTCGATGCGCTCCTGGACAATCCACCCGCCGTGCTCCAGGGCTTCCTGGATGGCGGCGTCCCAGTCCTCGGCGGTCATCGCACGGCCAATCAGCACCGACTTGCCGCCATAGGCGCGGCCCGCCTTGAGCACCAGGCCTTCGCGCTTCGAGGCGGCGAGCTCGTCGGGCAGCCACACGGAGGCTCCGTCGCGCGTCGTCTGTGCGGAGCGCACGCGGCGCGTCCAGGGAATGTGCCGGCGGATGAGCTCCCGCTCCTCGGGAGTGAGCGCGGGTGACGCCTCGTTCTCCGACAACAGCGCGATGTTGAGCTTGTCGTCGAGCAGCTCCTGCGCTGGGCCGTTGTAGAGACACAAGGTGCGCGCGGCGAGCGCGGCGCGGACGCGGGCGTCGAAGTCCGGGCCCACCACTTCGAGCCGATCTCTCGCGTCATGCTCCTGCACCGCGTGCAGGCGCCGGCCGCGCATCGTGAAGCAGTGGCCCTCCGCGTCCTTCACCTCGCTGTAGGTGCCGATGAGCACCTCGCCCTTCGCGCCTTCAGCAGCGAGCAGCTCGCTCAGCGTGCTGTTGAGCAGCAGCGTCGCCATCTCCCTGCCCGCGGCTTCGGGCAGCTCGTTGTCGGGGAAGAGCACAGCCAGGTTGCATTCGCCCTCCCACGCAACGGTCCGTCGCACGTCCTCGACGACATGCCCCAGGAAGGCGCGCAGCGTGTCCTGAAGCTGGATGCGCAGGCCCTGCTCCTCGGTGAAGCGCTGGAGCACGGGCTGGTCCATCACGACCTGAGCCTTGAGCCCCGTCTCCCAACCGCCCAGGCCCGCCATCATGTTGACCTCAAGGCACTTGAGGCCGTCGGCCGAGTCGATGAAGTCCCCGCGGCTGAGCGCGCCGCGCGCGTCCTCCGTGTTGGCCAGGACCTCCGCCGCCACGCGCGCCCGTTCCAGCGAGACACCGTAGTAGTCGGCGATGCGCCGAGGGTCGCCGTCCAGCAACAGCCGGGGCCCGCGCTTGATGAGCCGGCTGAGCTTCACCGAGACCTCCTCCAGCTCACGGTCGCGGCGCGAGTCGATGAGGAGCGGCCACCGGTGCAGCTCGTAATACATCAGCGGTGATGCTTCGAACTTGTGGAAGCGGTGCCGCGCGAACACCTCGGGCGTCCGCTCCGCGAACTTCAGGAAGGCCACCGCCGCCGCGGACAGCTCACCGTGCAGCGCCTGGATTTCATCGGAGAACTTCAGCTCGCCTGGGTGCCCGTCGATTTGTGACATTTTCCGCGTAATAGCACTTTGTCTCAGAGTGCGTAGAAAGCGGATGTTTTGCGTACCCGAAGCGACGGCGGCTCACGCGGAGGCTTCAACCTTCCGGGGCGTTGGCGCCGGGCTGATTCCGCAGCGCGAACGTGGTGTTCGGCTGGAGCCGCGTCAGCAGCAGCTGCGCTCCGATGCGCGCGAGCCCAGCATCAGGACTCGGGATGAAAACCGGAATGTGGGTGCTCATAGCTTATGCTGAGCGTCCCCCTCTAGCGAAGGTCTCCGGCTTTTCCACAGCTCCGCCCCTTGGAACCTCTCACCATGCGCTCCCACCCGGCCGCGACACTGCTGGAGCTCCTCGATACGCAGACCCAGTCCCTGGGTGAACGGCCGCTGTACACCTTCCTGGAGGATGGCGGGGATGACGCGGTTCTGAGCTATGCCGGGTTGGATTTGCGAGCCCGGCGCATTGGCGCGGCGCTCCAGGCCCTGGCGCGAGCGGGCGAGCGGGCGGTGCTCCTCTATCCACCGGGCCTGGAGTACGTCGCGGGTTTCTTCGGCTGCATGTATGCCGGGTTGGTCGCCGTCCCAGCCTATCCGCCGGACCCGATGCGGCTGGAGAGGACGTTGCCTCGGCTGCGCGCCATCATCCGGGATGCGCGCGCGAGCGTCGTGCTCACCACCTCCTTCATTCAGGAGATGGGGGAGGGGCTCTTCGAAGGCGCCCCCGAACTCGCCGCGCTCCGCTGGGTGGCCACCGACGCGTTGCCCGAGGGGACCGAGGCGGGGTGGCGCCGTCCGGAGCCTTCGCGGGACACGCTGGCCTTCCTTCAATACACGTCCGGCTCCACGGGGGATCCGAAGGGCGTGCAGCTCAGCCATGGGAACCTGCTGCACAACCTGGGGCTGATCTCCCACGCGTTCCAGGTCCGCTCGGACAGCGTGGGCGTCATCTGGCTGCCGCCGTACCACGACATGGGCCTGATTGGCGGCATCCTCCAGCCGCTCTACGCGGGCTTCCCGGTGGCGCTGATGTCGCCGCTCGCGTTCCTTCGCCGCCCACGGTTCTGGTTGGAGTCACTGTCCCGCTTCGGTGGCACCATCAGCGGTGGCCCGTGCTTCGCCTTCGACCTGTGCGTGAGGAAGGTGCCTCCCGCGGAGCGTGAAGGGTTGGACCTGCGTCGCTGGGAGTTGGCCTTCTGTGGGGCCGAGCCCATCCGCCCGGAGGTCATGACCCGCTTCTCGGAAGCCTTCGCGCCCGTGGGCTTCCAGCGCGAGGCGCTCTATCCCTGCTACGGGCTCGCGGAAGGCACGCTGATCGCCTCGGGTGGGCGCAAGGGCGAAGGTGTCCTTACGCGGACATGGGACGCCCAGGCGTTGGAGCGGAACGAGGCGCTGGCGGCCGAGGACGGCCCCGGGGCGCGCCCGCTGGTGGGGTGCGGCCAGACGCTGCCTGAGCAGACGCTGCTCGTGGTGGACCCGGAGACGCGGCGCGCGTGCCCGCCCGAGCGGGTGGGGGAAATCTGGGTCTCCGGTCCCAGCGTGGCCCACGGCTATTGGGAGCGGCCCGAGGAGAGCGAAGCGGCGTTCGGAGCGCGATTGGCGGATTCGGACAGCGGCCCCCGGTTCCTGCGGACGGGAGACCTGGGCCTGCTGAAGGACGGCGAGCTGTTCGTCGTGGGCCGGCGCAAGGACCTCATCATCCTCCGCGGGCGCAACCTGCATCCGCAGGACCTGGAGCTGACGCTGGAGCGCAGCCATTCTGCGCTGCGGCCCGGGTGTGGCGCGGCGTTCTCCATCGACGTGGGCGGCGAGGAGCGGCTCGCGGTGATGTACGAGGTGGACTCGCGCAAGCCGTGGACCGCCGAGGACGTGGTGGGCGCCGTCCGCCGGGGGCTGGCAGAGACGCACGAGGTCCAGCTCCACACGCTCGTCCTCATCGAGCCGGGCGCGCTGCCGAAGACGTCCAGCGGGAAGATTCAGCGGCGTGCCTGCCGGGCCGAATGGCTCGCGGGGACGGCTCGGGCGCTGCTGACCTGGAGCGAGTCGGAAGCAGATGCGCCCCAGGCTGAGGCTCCCGCGCCAGACATCACCGCGTCCGAGCCGCTCACCGTGGAGGCACTGGAGGCGTGGTTGCTGGCGCGGATCGCCGCGCGGCTTCGCGTCCGTCCAGAGGAGTTGGCGACGGATGCGCCCATCACGTCCTTCGGTCTGGACTCACTGGGCGCCGTGGAGCTGGCGAACGACGTCGAGACCCTGGGCGTGGTCCTTCGCATGGAGGTCCTGCTTCAGGGGCCGACGGTGGGGGAACTCGCGCGGACCCTTTTCGCAGCGCGTGGGAAGTCCGCTGGCGCCGAGCTGACGCGGAGCGAGGAGGGGACGCCCGCGCCGCTCTCCTCCGCGCAGCAGCGACTGTGGCTGTTCGAGCAGCTTGCGCAGGGAATCGCCGCGTATCACCTGCCGGCGGCGGTACGGCTCACCGGTGCATTGGATGATGTGGCGCTGGAACGTGCCTTCGCTGCAATCGTTCAGCGCCACGCGGCGCTCCGGGCGACGTTCCGCGACGAAGATGGCACGCCGTCGCAGGTGACTTCGTCGGTGCCGGTGTCATCACTTCGCCGGGTGGACCTCCGCGACGTCCCGGTGGATGTCCGCGAGGAGGCCGCGCTTCGTCTGGCCCACGAGGAAGCGCGGGCGCCGTTCGACCTCGCGCGCGGTCCGCTGCTCCGGGCCACGCTGTTTAAATTGGATGCGCACGAGCACCTGCTGGTCGTGGTGATGCACCACATCGCCTCGGATGGTGCCTCGTTCGCCATCCTGGCCCGGGAGTTGAGCGCGCTGTACGCGGGTGATGCTTCGCTGCCGCCGTTGGCCTTCCAGTATCCCGATTTCGCGCGCTGGCGCCGCGAGGTCGAGGCGGACGGCGCCCTGGCCACGTCGCTCGACTGGTGGAAGGCGCGGCTGGCGGATGTGCCCGCTGCGCTGGAGCTGCCCGCGGACCGGTCTCGACCGCCCATGCCGTCCTATCGCGGTGGACGCGTGGCGGTGCGGTTTCCGGAGGCGCTGACAGCTCGGCTGGAGGCGTTGGGCCGGAGCGAAGGCGCCACGTTGTTCATGACGTTGCTGGCGGCTTTCGAGGTGCTGCTCGCACGTCATTCGGGACAGGAGGACTTCTGCGTCGGGACGGCCGTCAACGGGCGTGAACGGACGGGACTCGAAGGGTTGATGGGATGCTTCCTCGACCTGGTCGTCCTGCGCGCGTCCGTGTCCGGCTCATCACGTTTCCGCGAACTGTTGGGACAGACGCGGGAAGGCGTGCTGGCGGCCTTTGCCCACCGGGGCGTTCCTTTCGAGCGGCTGGTCGACGCCGTCCAACCCACGAGGGACCCCTCGCGCGCCCCCTTGTTCCAGGTGCTGTTCGTGCTCCAGCCGGAGCCCGGCGCGGGACTGGCGCTGCCCGGCCTGGAGTCTCGCCGCGTGGAGGTGGACCCGGGGGCCACGCCCTACGATTTGACGCTGTCGCTTGCCCGCAGGCATGAGGGACTGGGCGGGTGGCTCGAGTACGCCACGGACCTGTTTGATGCGGACACCGCCGCGCGTCTGGTGGCGCGGCTGGGCGTGCTTCTGGAGTCCATTGCCGCGGACCCTGACCAGCGCCTCTCCGTACTCCCGGTACTGCCACAGGCGGAGCAGCGGCAGGTTCTGTTCGACTGGAATGACACGCGGGCGGAGTTCCCTGGGACGTGCATCCATGCGCTCATCGAATCGCAGGCGCAGCGCACGCCGGACGCCGTTGCCGTGGTGTGTGGCGACGTGGCCCTCACGTACCGTGAGCTGAACCAACGAGCCAACGCCGTGGCATGGCGGCTGCGCGAGCAGGGCGTTGGACCTGAAGGCATCGTGGGGCTCTGCGCCGACCGCTCCGCGGACCTGGTCGTGGGCCTGCTGGGCATCTTCAAGGCGGGCGGTGTGTACCTGCCGCTGGACCCGTCGTACCCCGAGGCTCGGCTCGCGCTGATGCTGGAGGACTCTGGCGCCTCGGTGGTGCTCGCGCACCGGCATCTGGCGGGCGCGCTTCCGTTCGGCGATAGGACCGTGGTTCCGCTGGATGTGGCTGGCGAGGCGGACGCCGCGCCGCCGGGAGCCGTGGCGCCCGACAACCTGGCCTATGTCCTCTACACCTCGGGCTCCACCGGCATGCCCAAGGGCGTGCTGATTCCTCACCGCAACGTCGTCAGCTTCTTCACGGGCGTGGACGCGCGCGTGGGGGCCGAACCGGGGACGTGGCTCGCGGTGACGAGCGTCTCCTTCGACATCTCCGTGTTGGAGTTGCTCTGGACGCTGGCGCGCGGCTTCAAGGTCGCCGTGCAGGGCGAGCAGGGGGCCTTGGGGGCCGCACCGCGCCGGGTGACCCGGTCGCGCCAGAAGCCTCTGGGGTTCAGCCTCTTCTACTTCGCGGCGGACGAGGGGGCTCCAGGCGCGGAGCGTTACCGGCTGTTGATCGAGGGCGCGCGGTTCGCGGACCGTCATGGCTTCCAGGCGGTGTGGACGCCGGAGCGCCACCTTCATGCGTTTGGTGGGCTCTATCCCAATCCGTCCGTGACGAGCGCGGCCATCGCCGCCATCACCGAGCGCGTGGCCATCCGCGCTGGCAGCGTCGTGCTGCCTCTGCACCACCCCGTGCGCGTGGCCGAGGAGTGGTCGCTCGTCGACAACCTGTCGAAGGGCCGCGTCGGCATCTCCGTGGCGCCGGGCTGGCACGCGGATGACTTCGTCCTCGCGCCAGAGCGGTATTCGGAGCGCCGGGAGCTGGCGCGGCGGGACCTGGACACGTTGCGGCGGCTCTGGCGCGGTGAGTCGCTGTCGTTCCCCAATGGCGCGGGGACGCCCATCGATGTCCGCATCCGTCCGAGCCCCGTGCAGCGCGAGCTCCCCGTGTGGCTGACCGCCGCTGGCAATCCGGACACCTTCCGCGAAGCGGGCCGGCTGGGCGCGGGCGTGCTGACGCACCTCTTGGGACAGCAGTGGGAGGAGCTGGAATCGCGCATCGCGCTCTACCGCGAGGCCTGGCGCGAGGCGGGCCACGAGGGCGAGGGCCATGTGACGCTGATGCTCCACACGTTCGTGGGGCACGACGTGGAGCGCGTGCGAGAGACGGTCGAAGCGCCGCTGCGGCGCTACCTGAGCAACTCCGCAGACCTGATGCGCGGGTTGGGCCGGACGCTGGGCGTGGACCTGGATCCCGCATCGGTTCGTCCGGAGGACCTGGACGCGCTCGTGGGACGGGCCTTCGGGCGCTTCTTCGAAGGGGCGGGACTCTTCGGGACGCCGCGCACCTGCCGGGAGCAGGTGGCGCGCATCGAGGCGCTGGGCGTGGATGAGGTCGCGTGCCTCATCGACTTCGGCGTGGACACGGATGCCGTGCTCGCCAGCCTTCCGGCGCTGGATGCCGTGCGGCAGCGCTGCGAGCGGGACTTCCGGCTTCAGTCGCAGGAGGAAATCACCGTGCCCGCGCAGCTTCGCCGGCACGGAGTCACGCATCTGCAATGCACGCCCTCCCTGGCCCAGGCGCTGCTCTTGGAGCCCGGTGCGGCCGGGGCGCTCGCGGGGCTGGAGCGCCTGCTCGTCGGCGGTGAGGCGCTGTCCGCGGAGCTGGCGGCACGGCTGCGGGACACCGTGGGCGGCGCGCTGCTCAACATGTACGGCCCCACGGAGACCACCATCTGGTCCTCGTCGCACGCCGTGGATGGTTCGCCGGGGCCGGTGCCCATTGGTACGCCCATCGCCAACACGTCGCTGTACGTGCTGGATGCGGAGCTTCGGCCCTTGCCCGTGGGAGTGCCCGGTGAACTCTACATCGGTGGCACGGGTGTCGCTCGGGGCTACCACGCGCGGCCAGAGTTGACCGCCGAGCGTTTCCTTCCGGATCCGGTGTCCGCCGACGCCGGTGCCCGGATGTATCGAACGGGCGACCGGGCACGGTGGCGCGCGGATGGAACGGTGGAGTTCCTGGGCCGGGTGGACCACCAGCTCAAGCTCCGTGGCTTCCGGGTGGAGCCTGGCGAAATCGAGTCCGTGCTTGCGCGGCACTCCGACGTGGCGCAGGCCGTGGTCGTGGCGCGGGAGGAGTCTGCTGGATGCGCTCGCCTCGTCGCGTACGTCGTCGCCCGGCCGGGTACGGCGCTTTCGGTGGAGGCGCTGCTGGCCTTCTCCCGGCGCTCCCTGCCGGAGCACATGGTGCCTTCGGCGTTCGTGCCACTCGACGCGCTCCCGTTGACGCCCAACGGGAAGGTGGACCGGAAGGCGTTGCCCGCGCCGGAGGGCGTCCGCGACGTCGCTCGGGAGTACGTGGCGCCTCGGACGGACACTGAGCGCCGTTTGGCCGAGCTGTGGGCCTCGCTGCTGGGCGTGGAGCGGGTTGGCGCCGAGGACGACTTCTTCGCGCTGGGCGGGCACTCGCTGCTGGCCACACGCGCTGCCTCCCGGATTCGTGAGGCGTTCGGGGTGGACCTGCCCCTGCGTGAGCTGTTCGAGTCGTCCTCACCCGCGGCCTTGGGGGCGCGCATCGATGCTCGCCTCCTGGGGGCGTCCGGTGTGCCTCCGTTGGTGGCTCGGTCTCATGAAGGGGCGCTGCCACTGTCCTTCGCGCAGCAACGGCTCTGGTTCCTGGAGCAGCTCGAACCCGGCGGCGCCGCGTACAACGATGCGGTGGCTGTCCGTGTGGAGGGGGCGCTCGATGTAGCGTTGCTGGAGCGCTCTCTGAGAGAGGTGGTCCGGCGGCACGAAGTCCTCCGTGCCACCTTCCACGATGAAGACGGAACGCCTTCCTGGCGCATCCATCCCGAGGCCCGACTTGCTCTGGACCGGGTGGACCTGACCGCGCTTTCGGGGGCTGCTCAGGCGGAGGCCCTGTCGTTGCGATTGGCGCAGGAGTCGCTGCGGGCGTTCGACCTCGGCGCGGGACCGCCGCTTCGAGCCACGCTGCTCCAGGTGAGCGCGCGTGAGCACGTGCTCTTGTTGGTGCTGCACCACCTGGTGACGGATGGCGCGTCCATGGGCGTGCTCGTGCTCGAGGTAGCGGCGCTCTATCGGGCCTTCTCCCAGGGGCAGGTTTCGCCGTTGTTGGCGCTGCCGCTCCAGTACGTGGACTACGCGGCGTGGCAGCGCGACTGGCTTCGCGGCGAGGCGCTGGAGGCGCAACTCGCGTATTGGCGGACCCGGTTGGAAGGGGCACCTCGGGCGCTGGACCTGCCCACGGACCAGCCTCGACCGGCCGTGCGCAGCAGCCGTGGCGTGAGCCGAAGCGTGCTCCTGGGTTCGGAGTTGTCGCGTGCGCTGAAAACGTTGGCCCAGCGCGAGGGCGCCACGCCCTTCATGGTGCTGCTGGCGGGCTTCTCCGTGCTGCTGTCCCGTCATGGAGGGCAGGACGACCTGTGCGTGGGAACGCCGGTGGAGGGCCGTGACCGGACCGAGCTGGAAGGGCTCATCGGCTGCTTCGTCAACACGCTGGTCCTGCGCGTGTCGCTGGCGGGCGCGCCCTCCTTCCGGGAGTTGATTGCCCGCGCGCGGGAGACCGTGCTGGGGGCCTTCGCGCATCAGGACGCACCCTTCGAGGAACTGGTGAAGGCGCTCCAGCCCGAGCGCGACCTGGGCCGCAGCCCGCTCTTCCAGGCCATGCTCGTGATGCAGGAGGACCCGCTGCCGGAGTTGGTGATTCCGGGGCTCCGGCTGAACGTCCAGCCGCAGCCGAGTCTCACCGCGAAGTTCGACCTGCGGCTCATCATCACGGACACGACGGCAGGCTTCTCCGCGAACCTGGAGCTGAGCACCGACCTGTTCGAGCCGGACACCGCATCGCGCCTGCTGGAGCACCTGCGCGTCCTGCTGGAGGCGGGCGTCCGTGAGCCGGAACAGCGGGTGCACGCGCTTCCCCTGATGACCTCGGCGGAGCGGCACCGGGTCCTGGTGGCGTGGAATGACACGGACCGTCCTTGGCCGGGAGTGAGCGTCCTGCATCGGCTCATCGAAGCGCAGGTGGACCGCACACCGGATGCGGTGGCGCTGAGCTTCGAGCGCGACACCCTCACGTATGGGGAGCTGGACCGGCGCGCGAATCAGCTCGCGCGCTACCTGCGGGCCCGAGGCGTGGGGTCGGACACGCGGGTTGCGCTGTGTGTGGAGCGTTCGCTGGAGATGGTGGTGGGGCTCCTCGGCGTGCTCAAGGCGGGGGGCGCCTACGTGCCGCTCGACCCGGAGTATCCCCGCGAGCGACTGGAGTACATGCTCGCGGACGCCGCGGCGCCGGTGCTGCTGACGCAGGCTCGGTGGTCGGAACGCCTGCCTCGGGGCGGCGCCACCGTGGTGTGCCTGGACTCGGAGTGGGACGCGGTGGCGCACGAGCGCGAGGAGCGTCTCGACTTGACCGTGGAAGGGAGCGGGCTGGCATACGTCCTCTACACCTCGGGCTCCACGGGCCGGCCCAAGGGGGCGATGAACACGCATGCCGCCATCTGCAACCGGCTCCTGTGGATGCAGGAGGCCTACGGGCTTGATGCGAGCGACCGCGTCCTCCAGAAGACGCCGTTCAGCTTCGACGTCTCCGTGTGGGAGTTCTTCTGGCCGCTGCTGGCGGGCGCGCGGTTGGTGATGGCGCGGCCTGGTGGGCACCGGGAGCCCGCGTACCTGACGGACACCATCGCTCGCGAGCGCATCACCACGTTGCACTTCGTGCCGTCCATGCTCCGGCCCTTCCTGGAGGAGACGGAGCTGGCGGTGTCCTGCGCCAGCCTGAGAAGGGTGTTCTGCAGTGGCGAGGCCCTGCCTCCCGAGCTGCGGGACCGCTTCTTCTCGTGCCTGCCCGCCGAGCTTCACAACCTCTACGGCCCGACGGAGGCCGCGGTGGACGTGACGGCGTGGGCCTGCTCACGTGAGGACCGTGGACATGTCGTGCCCATCGGGCGTCCCATCGCCAACGCGCGGATGTACGTGCTGGATGCGCGGCTGCGTCCCGTGCCGGCGGGCGTTCCGGGTGAGCTGTACATCGGTGGTGCACCGCTGGCGCGCGGCTACTGGCAGCGGCCGGACCTGACCGCTGAGCGATTCTTGCCGGACGCCTTCGCGGCGCAGCCGGGGGCGCGGATGTACCGGACGGGCGATCAGGCCCGCTTCCTGGCGAATGGCGCCATCGAGTACCTGGGCCGCCTGGATGACCAGGTGAAGGTGCGGGGCTTCCGCATCGAACTGGGTGAGATTGAAGCCGTGCTGTCCCTGCACCCCGGCGTGCGGACGGCGGCGGTAGCGATTCGAGAGGACGTCCCGGGAGACCGGCGCCTCGTGGCGTACGTGGTCGCGTCCTCGGGGGACGTGGCATCGGAGCTTCGGGCCTTCCTCGGTGAGCGACTGCCCGAGCACATGGTGCCGTCCGGCTTCATCACGCTGGACGCGCTCCCGCTGTCGCCCAGTGGGAAGCTCGACCGTCGTGGCCTCCCCGCACCGGTGCGGGCAACGCAGGGGAGCGGCGCGGCTTACGTCGAACCCCGTAGCGCGCTGGAGCTTCAGCTCGCGCACATCTGGGCGAGCGTCTTGGGCGTCGAGCGGGTTGGCGCCGAGGACCGCTTCTTCGAACTGGGCGGTGACTCCATCCTCGCGCTTCAGGTGATTGCGCGGGCGCGGCAGGTGGGCATCCACCTCACGGCGCGCCAACTCTTCCAGCATCCGACGGTGGCAGGGCTGTCCCAGGTGGCGACAAGCCGTCGTCGCCTGGGAGACCAGGGCCCGGTTGTAGGGCCCGTGCCGTTGACGCCCATCCAGCGGTGGTTCGTCGAGCGCGAGCTTCCTGAAGCGCATCACTTCAACCAGGCGTTGATGCTGGAGCCCCGTGAGCGCCTGGAGTCGGACGTGCTGGCTCGGGCACTGCGAGCCCTCGTGGACCATCACGATGCGCTCCGGCTGCGGCTGTCACGGAGTGAGACGGGGTGGGCGCAGTCGTGTGCGGAGCCAGGGCTCGACGTGCCACTGCGGCTCGTGGACCTGTCCGGGGTGGAGGCATCCGCGCAGTCCGTGGCGATGGAGCGCACCGCCACGGAGGAACAGGCGGAGGTGGACCTGAACGCGGGGGGCCTCCTGCGGGCGGTGTTGTTCGACCGGGGACCGGACCGGACGGGACGGCTGCTGCTGGTCATCCACCACCTCGCGGTGGATGGCGTCTCCTGGCGCGTGTTGTTGGAGGACTTGGAGACCTCGCTTCGGCAGCTTGCTCGCGGCGAGCCGGTGACGCTTCCCGCGAAGACGACGTCGTTCCAGGCCTGGGCACAACGGTTGGAGGCGCATGCGGCCTCGGGATTGCTCGCGGAGGAGGGAACCTACTGGCGGGATGTGCTGAGCGCGGAAGTGGCTGCGCTTCCTCGGGATGTGCCGGGTGGGGTGAACTCGCAGGATTCAGAGCGCGTCATCACGGTGGCGCTGAATGCCGACGTGACACACTCGCTGCTCCGTGCAGCGTCGGTTGGACCTCAGCCGGGCCTTGAAGACGTGCTCCTCACTGGGGTTGCGAGCGCGCTGGCCCGATGGAGTGGCGGGCGCCGACTGCGCATCGACCTGGAGGCCCACGGGCGCGACGAGCTGTTCGACGACGTGGACCTCTCACGCACGGTGGGGTGGTTCACCGCGTTGTTCCCCGTGCGTCTGGAGTTGCCGGAGGAGATGGCGTCCGCCTCCGTGCTCGCGGCGGTTCGCGCGGCACGTGAGCACCGGAAGGGCAGGGGCCTTGGATATGGCCTGCTGCGCTACCTCCGTCATGAGGCCGGTGCTTCGTCTGAGGTCCTCTTCAACTACCTGGGGCAAATCGACTCAGGTGCGCGGGAATCGGCGCTGTTCACGCTGGCGCCGGAGCCCACGGGCGCCTCCCAGGGGACGCGTGGGCTCCGGAGCCATGTGTTGGAGGTGGTGGCTCGCGTCGTGGGCGGACGCCTGGAGTTGGCCTGGCATTACAGCGAGGCGCTGCATTCGCGTGCGCGCATCGAAGCCCTGGCGCGTCACTGTGTCGAAACGCTGGTGGAACTCGCGGGCGCAACGGAGGAGCGTCATCCGCTCTCACCCCTCCAGCATGGGTTGTTGTTCCAGGTGCTGCTGGAGCCCGGCACCGGCGCGTACTTCGAGCAGCGAAGCTGGACGCTCGCCGGTCCGTTGAATGCCGGGGCGCTACGGCGAGCTTGGGAGGCGGTGTCCGAACGGCATTCCTCCCTGCGCACCTCGTTCCTCTGGGAGGGGCTGGAGGAACCTGTCCAGGTGGTCCATTCACGGGCGACTCCCGTGTGGCGTGAGTTCGATTGGCGCGGGCGCTCCTCGGAGGAACAATCCCAGTCCCTGGCCGCGTTCCTGCGTGAGGACCGGGCGCAGGGCTTTGTCCTGTCGAAGGCGCCGCTGATGCGGCTGGCGCTGATTCGACTGGAGGACCAGGCTTGGCGGTTCGTCTGGAGCTTCCATCACCTGCTGCTCGATGGGTGGAGCCTGGCGCGAGTCCTTGGCGAGGTGCTCGATGCTTACGCGGTGATTTCAGCGGGGGCAGATTGGCGCCCGCCCGCCGTGATGGATTTCCGCACTTACGTTGAATGGCTGGGCCGCCGCCGACCCGAGCAGGATGAAGCCTTCTGGCGGGAGCAATTCGAGGGCATCGACGCGCCGACGCCATTGCCCGCGGAAGGAGGCTCCACCGCTGCGAGTGACACGGGTGAGCACGCACTGGAGCTGGGCGAGGCCGATACCGCCGCACTCCAGGAATTTTCACGCCGCCACGGGCTGACGCCGAGCACCCTGGTCCACGGAGCGTGGGCGTTGCTGTTGTCCCGCTATGGAGGCGGGCAGGACGTCGTGTTCGGGACGACACTCGCGGGCCGTCCGCCTGAGCTGCCGGGCATCGAGGAAGCCGTCGGGTTGTTCATCCACTCGCTCCCTGTTCGCGCCCGTATTCAACATGGCGCCGGGTTGCTGCCCTGGCTGCGCGAGCTTCAGTCCCTGCTGGTGGAGCTGGGGCAACGGGAGCACGTCCCGCTCACCCGGCTTCAGGGGTGGAGCGACATTCCCCGAGGCACGCCGCTCTTCGAGAGTCTCCTCGTGTTCGAGAACTACCCGGTGGATGCGGCGCTCGCGCGCGGTGCGGCCGGGTTGAAGCTGCGGGACTTCGCGGCCTTCGAGCGCACGCACTATCCGCTGACCGCCGTGGTGGTTCCGGGACGCTCCATGCGGCTGAAGCTGCTGTACCGGCAGGAGCGAATCTCAAAGGCCGCCGCCGAGCAGTTGCTGACGCACTGGGGCGGTCTGCTTCAGGCGATGTGGCGTCGTCCTGAGCAGCGACTGGGCGACGTGTCCCTGCTGTCGGAGGCCGAGCGGCGCCGCGTGCTGGTGGAGTGGAACGCCACCGCGACCGCGTACCCCCGCGAAGCCACGGTGCATTCGCTGTTCGAGTCCCAGGCTGCGCGGACGCCAGAGGCCGTGGCGGTGCGGTATGGCGGCACGTCGCTGACGTACGCCGCGCTGAACGCGCGGGCGAACCAGGTGGCGCACCGGCTGGGGGCCTTGGGAGTCCGACGAGGGACTCTCGTGGGCCTCTGCGTGGAGCGCTCCGCCGAGCTGGTCGTCGGGATGCTGGGCATCCTCAAGGCGGGGGCGGCTTACGTGCCCCTGGACCCGGCGTACCCGCGCGAGCGGCTCGCATGGATGCTCGCGGATGCGGGGGCACCAGTACTGCTGACGCAGGAACGGCTGCGGGGTGCGGTGCCTTCGGAGGGCGTGAGTGTCCTCACGGTGGAGGCGGTCTCGGTGCAAGGGGACGCCGCTGTACTGGCGACGCTGGGAGCCGGAGTCGGCGCAGCGGATGCCGCCTACGTCATCTACACCTCCGGCTCCACGGGGACTCCCAAGGGCGTCTGTGTTTCCCATCAGGCCGTGGTCCGGCTGGTGGTGGAGACGGACTTCATCCGCGTGCTGCCTGAGGATCGCGTGGCGCAGGCATCCAACGCCTCGTTCGACGCGGCCACGTTCGAAATCTGGGGTGCGCTCCTCAACGGTGCCCGAGTGGTTGGCGTGGAGCGGGAGACAGCGCTCTCTCCGCGTGCCTTCGCGTCCTGGCTGCGGGAGGAGGGCATTCGCGTCCTCTTCCTCACCACGGCCTGGTTCAACCAGGTGGCCACGGAAGTGCCGGACGCCTTCAGCGGGTTGCGACAGCTGCACTTCGGAGGTGAGGCCGTGGACCCGCGGCCGGTCCGCCGGGTCCTTCGTGAAGGTGCTCCCGAGCGGCTGCTGCACGTCTATGGCCCCACGGAGAACACCACGTTCTCCACGTGGCACCTCGTCACGGATGTGCCCGAGGGCGCCGTATCGATTCCCATCGGGAAGCCGCTGGCGAACACGGTTCAGTACGTGCTCGACGAGGACATGGCGCCGGTGCCGCCGGGAGGCGTGGGGGAGCTGTGGCTTGGTGGCGACGGACTCGCGTGGGGCTATCTGGGACAACCTGCGCTGACGGCGGAGCGCTTCGTTCCGAACCCGTTCAGCGAGCGTCCCGGGACGCGGCTCTACCGGACAGGTGACCGGGTCCGTTTGTTGGCGGATGGCGTGGTGACGTTCGAAGGCCGCGTGGACGCGCAGGTGAAGGTGCGTGGCTTCCGCGTGGAGCCGGGCGAGGTCGAGGCCGCGCTGCTGCGTCACCCCGACGTCCGGCAAGCCGTGGTGCTGGCGCGAGAGGATGAAGCAGGGGGATCGCGGCACCTGGTGGCCTACGTCGTACCGACCGCGGAAGCCGCCGCGCCTCCCGCGCCTTCGCTCCTGCGGACCTTCCTCGCCACGCACTTGCCGGCGTACATGGTGCCTGCCGTCTTCATGGTGCTGGAGCGCCTGCCGCTGACGCCCAACGGCAAGGTGGACCGGCGCGCGCTGCCCGCGCCCACTGGCGAATCGGAGGTCATCGTACCCAGAGGCCCCGAGGAGGAATTGCTCGCGCGGCTCTTTGGCGAGCTGCTCGGCGTCTCCCGTGTCGGAGCCTCCGACAGCTTCTTCGATTTGGGCGGTCACTCCCTGCTGGCCACGCGGGTCGTCACACGGATTCACGCCACCTTTGGCGTTGCCTTGCCGCTGCGGGCCCTCTTCGACGACCCGACCGTGGCCAGGCTGGCCGAGCGCATTCGCGAGGCCCGGCAGTCATCCGGAACGGTGCGCCCGCCGCCCATCGTCCCCGTGTCCAGGGACAACCCCCTGCCACTGTCGACGATGCAGGAGCGACTGTGGCTGCTGGAACAGCTCCAGCCGGGCACGGCCCTCTACAACGTCCCCTGGGCCGCATGGCTCTCCGGGCCGTTGGATGTGCCTGCCCTGGAGCGGGCACTGGCGGGGCTGTTCCTGCGTCACGAAGCCCTGAGGACCACCTTCTCCAGCAACGCGGGAGAGCCCGTCCAGGTCATCCATCCGAACGGCGACGTGGCGCTCCCCGTGGTCGACCTCGAGGGGCTTCCGGAGGCGGAGCGTGAAGCACAGGCCGTGCTCGCCGCGTTGGAAGAGGCTCGCCGCCCGTTCGACCTGGTGAATGGCCCTCTGTGTCGGGCATTGCTGATTCGCACGGCCGGTGATGCGCACCTGTTGGTCCTCACGCTGCACCACATTGTCTCGGACGGGTGGTCGCTGGGCGTGGCCGTGCGGGAGCTGTCGGCGCTTTACGGCGCGGAGCTGCGGGGCCGGCCTTCCTCGCTGCCAGCGCCTGCATTTCAGCCAGCGGACCATGCGGTGTGGCAGCGCCAGTGGCTGCAGGGGGAGGCGCTCTCCGCGCAGGTTGGATACTGGAGAAGGCAGCTCGCCGGGGCTCCGCCTGTCCTGGAGCTTCCCAAGGACTTCCCTCGGCCGAGCTTGCAGCGCTTCAGAGGCGACACGCTGGCGGTGCGTTTCCCCGCCGAGCTGTCGGAGGCGTTCCGCGCGCTGTGCATCCGAGAAGGCGTCACGCCCTTCATGGGCCTGCTGGCGGCCTTCCAGCTTTTGCTGTCGCGGGTGTCGGGCCAGGACGACGTGTGCGTGGGCTCGCCCATCGCGGGCCGGCATCAGCCTGGGCTGGAGAACCTGATTGGCTTCTTCGTCAACACGCTGGTGCTCCGCGCGCGTCTGCCGCGCTCGAGCTCCTTCCGTGAGTTCCTGCGTCAGGTCCGGGAGACGACGCTGGACGCATACGCCCACCAGGACGTGCCGTTCGAGAAGCTGGTGGAGGCGCTGCAACCGCCACGGAGCCTGAGCCATGCGCCCCTGGTGCAGGTGGTGCTTGCGCTCCACGAAGCCACGCACCAGGACGCCGCGCCGGAAGGGCTGGCCCTGCGCCCTGTGGAGCTGGCCTCGGGGATGGCGAAGTTCGACCTCACGTTGTCCCTGACCGACGCACCAGAGGGGGTCACCGGCACCCTGGAGTACGACGCGGACCTCTTCACGCAGGCGACGGCCACCCGGCTGATGAAGGGGCTCCGGGTGTTGATGGAAGGCGCGGTGGCGGACGCCGGCCAACGCTTGGGCGAGCTGCCGATGATGGACACGGCGGAGCGTCAGCGTCTGCTCGTGGCGTGGAACGACACCGCGGTGGAGTACCCCCGAGAAGCGTGCCTCGCGGAGCTCTTCGAGGCTCAGGTGGCGCGCTTGCCGGACGCGGTCGCGGTGGTGTGCGAGGAGGCTCGGGTCACCTATGCGGAGCTGGACCGGGGGGCGAACCAGCTTGCGTGGTACCTGCGCAGGCAGGGGGTGGTTCCGGGGACTCCCGTGGGGCTGTGCGTTCAACGTTCGATCGACCTGGTGGTGGGGATGCTCGGCATCCTCAAGGCTGGTGGCGCCTACGTGCCGTTGGACCCCACGTACCCTCGCGAGCGCCTGGCGTTCATGGTGGAGGACACGCGCCTCCCCGTGGTGGTGGCGCAGCAGGCCGTGCTGGCCCTGCTTCCTTCGGGCAGTGCGGACGTGGTGCTCCTGGATTCGGCCCGGGATGAAATCGCGCGTGAGCCCACGGTTTCTCCTCGCGTGACGGTCCCGGCGGAGTCGCTGGCGTACGTCATGTACACGTCAGGCTCCACGGGAAGGCCCAAGGGCGTCTGCGTGCCGCAGCGCGCGGTGGCCCGGCTGGTGCTGGGCTCCCGCTTCGCGCGGTGGGGCGCGGACGAGGTCTTCCTCCAACTGGCGCCCATTTGCTTCGATGCCGCCACCTTCGAGCTGTGGGGCGCGCTGCTGCACGGCGCGAAGCTGGTCCTCTTCCCCGCGCAGCCTCCCACGGTGGACACGCTCAAGGACGTGCTTGCGCGTCACGGTGTCACCACGCTGTGGCTCACGGCCGCGCTCTTCGACGCGCTCTCCGCCGCGAGGCCGGACGCCCTGGATGGCGTGCGGCAGCTCCTGGCGGGCGGTGACGTGCTCCCACCGGCCGCGGTGCGGGAGCGGCTCGGGCGCGGCGGCATCCTGGTCAACGGGTACGGGCCCACCGAGGGCACCACCTTCACCTGCTGCTATGTGATGGAGGGCGCCGTCGCGCCAGGGGCCATTCCCATTGGCCGTCCCATCGCGAACACACGGGTGTACGTGGTGGACGCGGAGTTGCGCCCCGTGCCGGTGGGCGTGCCGGGTGAGCTGCTCATTGGCGGTGACGGCCTCGCCTGGGGGTACCAGGGACGGCCGGAGCTGACTGCGGAGCGCTTCGTTCCGGACCCCTTCGGCTCGGAGGTGGGCGGGCGGCTGTATCGCACGGGCGACAGCGTGCGTTACCGCGAGGACGGCACGCTGGAGTTCCTCGAACGGCTGGACGGCCAGGTGAAGGTGCGTGGCTACCGGGTGGAGCCGGGCGAGGTGGAGGATGCGTTGCGCCTGCACCCGTCGGTGGCCGAGGCGGTGGTGGTGGCGCGGCCCGACCCCGCGGGAGGCAAGCGACTGGTGGCCTACGCGGTGCCTCGGGCAGGGGAGACGTTGGACCCCCACGGCCTTCGCGGCTTCCTGGCGGAGTCGCTGCCCGAGTTCATGGTGCCTTCCGCGCTGGTCCCGCTGACGGCGCTGCCGCTCACGCCGGTGGGCAAGCTGGACCGGCTCGCGCTGCCGGAGCCGGAGGTCTCACGTCCGGCAGGGAGTGCCTTCGTGGAGCCCACCACCGCGCTGGAGCGTCAGGTGGCGGCGCTCTGGGCGAAGGTGCTCGGCGTGGAGCGGGTCGGTGTGGAGGACCACTTCTTCGCGGACCTGGGCGGCAGCTCCATGTCCGTGGTCAAGGCGTGCGCATTGCTGCGCGACGAGCTGAAGCGCGACGTTCCGGCGACGCGCTTCTTTGAACATCCCACGGTCCGCGCGTTCGTCATGTCCCTGGAGCGGGACGGCGAGCCGGCGGCAGACACCCAGGACAACGAGGCCCACGTGGATCGCGCCCAGCAGCGGCGTCAGGCGATCCGTCGGCAGGGCCGGCGAGGGAATCACGGCAATGGCTGAGCTTGATGACATGCAGGGCGAGGACTCCAGCAGCGACATCGCGGTCATCGGCATGGCGGGGCGTTTCCCGGGCGCTCGTAACCTGGGTGACTTCTGGAACAACGTCCGTGGCGGCGTGGAGTCCATCTCGTTCTTCTCCGAGGACGAACTGGAGCGCTCACCGCTCATTCCCGAGGACCTGTGGCGGCACCCGCGCTTCATTCGCGCGGGGGGCATCCTCGAAGGCGCGGATGGCTTCGACCACGGCTTCTTCGACATCCCGCTGCGCGAGGCGCAGTGGATGGACCCGCAGCAGCGTGTGTTCCTCCAGTCCGCCTGGGCGGCGATCGAGGACGCGGCGTATGACCCCTCTCGTTACAAGGGGCGCATCTCGCTCTACGCGGGCGCCGGTTCGTCCGGCCACCTGCTGAACCTGCTGAGCGAGGCGCGGAAGGACGCGGGCGCGGGCCTGGAGTTGGCCACCGCGGGCCCGGAGAGCCTGGCGATGAAGGCGTCCTTCAAGCTCCAGCTTCGGGGCGAGAGCGTCGCCGTCTACACCGCGTGCTCTACTGGATTGGTCGCCATCCACATGGCCTGCCAGAGCCTGCTGACGCGGCAGTCGGACATCGCGCTCGCGGGCGCGGTGCGCATCGCCAGCCCGCAGCGCACGGGCTACCTGCACCAGGATGGGCTCATCTTCTCGCCGGACGGGCACTGCCGCGCCTTCGACCACCGCGCGGGTGGCACCGTGGCGGGCAACGGCGCGGGCGTGGTGGTGCTCAAGCTGCTCTCGGATGCGCTGCGGGACGGTGACCACATCCACGCGGTCATCAAGGGCTCGGCCGTCAACAACGACGGTCAACAGAAGGTCGGCTACACCGCGCCGAGCATCGAGGGCCAGACGGAGGTCGTCGCGGACGCGCTGGCCTATGCGGGCCTGGGCGGTGACGACATCAGCTACGTGGAGGCCCACGGCACGGGCACGTCGCTGGGCGACCCCATCGAAATCGCCGCGCTGACGCGGGCGTTCCGGAAGACGACGGAGCGTTCGGGCTTCTGCGCCATCGGCTCGCTCAAGACGAACCTGGGGCACCTGGACGCGGCGGCTGGCGTGGCGGGGTTCATCAAGGTGGTGCTGTCGCTTCAGCACGGTGAGCTGCCGCCGAGCCTGCACTTTGAGCGCGCCAACCCGGAGATTGACTTCGAGCGCAGCCCGTTCTTCGTCAACACCGCGCTCAAGGCGTGGCCGCGGGAGAATGGGCCGCGCCGTGCGGGTGTGAGCTCCTTTGGCATCGGCGGGACCAACGCGCACGTCGTCCTGGAAGAGGCGCCTCCAGCGGACGAGAAGGCGCGCGGCCACCGTCCGCTGCACGTGGTGACGTTGTCCGCCCGGACGCCGTCCGCCCTGGAGGTCATGGCTCGCGAGCTGGCGACGCACGTGGAATCCGCGCCGGGACTGGCGCTGGAAGCTGTGGCCTTCACCCGGAACGTGGGCCGCCGTTCCTTCGAGCATCGCCGTGCGGTGGTGGCGGCGGATGGGGCTGAACTGGCGGAGCGGCTGCGCAAGCCCGCGGCGGTGGAGGCGGGGCGGAATCGCCGCGTGGCCTTCTTGTTTCCGGGGCAGGGTGCGCAGGCGGTGGGCATGGGCCGCGAGCTGCACGCGGTGGAGCCGGGTTTCCGGAAGGACGTGGACGCGGCGCTGGCACGGCTGGAGCCTTCGCTTGCCGCCGAGGTGCGCGCGCTCTTGTTGCCCGCGCACGGACAGGAGGCCGTCGCGGCCCAGAAGCTGGCGGACCCTCGTGTCGCGCTGCCCGCGCTCTTCATCGTCGAGCACGCACTGGCCCGACTCTGGATGTCTTGGGGCGTCCGGCCGCATGCGGTGCTGGGTCACAGCTTTGGTGAGTACGCCGCGGCCTGTGTGGCGGGTGTGTTGTCGCCGGAGGACGGCCTGCGGCTCGCGGTGGTGCGTGGCGCGCTCATGGCGCGGATGCCCGCTGGCGCGATGCTCGCGGTGGGGTTGGAGGAGGCGGAAGTCGTTCCGTTCCTCAGCGAGGGACTCTCGCTGGCGGCCGTCAACGGCGAGGGCCGATGCGTCGTCTCCGGACCGGTGGAGGCCATTGACGCGTTGCAGGCCATGCTGTCGAGTCGCGGCGTGGGCATGGTGCGGTTGCCGTCGGCCCATGCCTTCCATTCCAGCGCCGTGGAGCCGCTGATGGTGGACCTGGCGCGGGCGGTGTCCTCGCTGCGCCTCAAGGCGCCGGAGTTGCCGTACGTGTCCAGCCTCACGGGTACGTGGATTCGCCCGGAAGAGGCCACCGACCCCACGTACTGGGCCCGGCAAATGCGACAGCCGGTGCGCTTCGCCGCGGGCCTGGAGACGCTTTTCGGGGATGGGTGCAGTGTCCTGCTGGAGGTGGGACCAGGGACGGACCTGACGTCGCTGGCGCGGGGGCGGGCGCGCAAGGAGCGACAGCTGGTCGTGGCGCCTTCGCTGCGCCGCCGTCCCACCGAAAGCGATGCCCGTGGGCTGTTGCAGTCCCTGGGAGACCTCTGGGCGGCCGGTGTGGACGTCGCCTGGGAGAAGTTCCATGGCGCGGAGCCGCGCCGCCGCGTGTCGTTGCCCACGTATCCGTTCGAGGAGAAGTCCTGCCGACTGGAGTCGTCGGGCGCGCCGCTCGTGTTGCCCATGGCCTCCGTGGCCGTGGCAGGGGCCGCGCTGGCTGGCACCGGCTCCGTGCTCCCCATCGCCCCCCCTGGCGCATCGGCTCCCGTCACCGTGGGGGAGATCCAGCAGCGCGTCATGGATATCTGGCGCGAGCGTCTGGGGGCGGTGGATGTCGGCCCGGATGATGATTTCCTGGAGCTGGGCGGCAACTCACTGATGGCGGCGCAGATGCTTACCCGTCTGCGTGAGACGTTCTCCGTACAGCTTCCGCTGAGCGCGCTGTTCGAGGCCCCCACCGTGGCGGGCATCTCCGCGCGCATCGAGGCGATGCTCCAGGCGGCGGGCCCCCTGGCTGGCAGGGCGGCATCCGAGGTGATGTTCCGCATCGACCGCGCGGGTGAGCTGCCGCTGTCCGTGGTGCAGGAACGCGTCTGGCGGATGGAGCAGCTCGACCCGGGCAACCCGTCCCTCAACATGCCCCTGGCCGTGCGCATCTCAGGCGCGCTGGATGTTCCGGTCCTGGAGCGGAGCGTCAACGAAGTCATCCGCCGGCACGAGATGCTCCGCGCGACGTACCGCGTGGAGGACGGGCGTGTGCGCCAGCGGTTCTCCGCCGAAGTCCGCATCCAGGTGCCAGTGGTGGACCTGCGTTCCCACGGGGGTGACCGGGAGGCGGAGGCGCTGCGGCTGGCACTGGATGAGGCGGTGCGGCCGTTCTCCCTGGAGCAGGGGCCCATCGTCCGCGCCAGCCTGCTGCGACTGGCCGAGGCCGAGCACCTGATGCTGCTCACGGTGCACCACATCGCCTCGGACACGCTGTCCATGGTGGCATTCTTCCGTGAGGCCGCGGCGAACTATCAGGCGTTCCTCGCGGGGCAGCCCGCTCCGTTGCCGGAGCTGGCGGTGCAGTACGTGGACGCGGCGGCCTGGGAGCGCCGCTCGCTGGCGGGTGGAACACTTGCGGCCCAAGAGGCGTACTGGCGCGAGGTGCTGGCGGACCTGCCTCCGTCGTTGGAGCTGGCCTCGGACCGGCCGCGAGGGGCCGACCTGCGGCTGCGTGGCGCCCGCTTCCCGGTGGCCTTCTCGCGTGAGCTCAGCGCGGCGTTGATGGGCTTCAGCCAGCGTGAGGGTGTGACGCCCTTCATGACGCTGCTGGCGGCCCTGGCGTCGGTGCTCGCCCGGTACTCGGGACGCGAGGACATCGTGGTGGGGACGCCGGTAGGCAACCGTGCCCGGGGCGAGCTGGAGCCTCTCATCGGCTTCGTGGCCCATGCGATGGCCCTGCGCACCGACCTGTCGGGTGACCCGTCTTTCCGCGAGCTGGTGGCGCGTGCCCGTGAGACGACGGTCGGCGCGTCCAGTCACCAGGACGTCCCCTTCGAGCACTTGCTGCCGTTGGTGGCCTCCGGAAGGGACCCGGCACGCTCGCGGCTGTGTGACGCGGCGCTGGTGCTACACGCGCACGTCACCACGGCGCCGCCCTCCGTGGCGGGCCTGGACATGCAGTTGGTGGAGGTGCCGGGAACGCCCGCGCAGTTCGGTGCCACGCTCGGTGAGCTGACGCTGCTGCTGAACGAGAGCGAGAGCGGAGGCTTTCACGGCTTCATCGAGTACGCCACCGACCTTTACGACGAGCCGCGCATCGCGCGCCTGTCGGCCCACCTCCAGACGTTGCTGGGGGCGGCCCTCGCGAACCCAGCGCTTCGCGTGTCACGGATGCCGCTGTCGGCCCCGGAGGAACGAAGCGCTGTCGCGCGGGTGCCTGCTTCGTTGGAAGGGGATACCAAGTCTGGTCAGGCCGTGGCTTCCAGCGAGCCGCCTTCCGGTCCGTCATCGAGCATTGGGCATCGGGACCTCGCGGATGCGGCTGTGCTGGCACGGTTTGCTTCGTGGGTGGCACGGACGCCGGACGCGGTGGCCATCAGCATGGGCGACCGTCGCCTGTCGTGGCGGGAGTTGTCGGCAAGGGCCCGAGGTCTCGCGGCCCGGTTGAAGCAGGAGGGCGTGGGCAGTGACGTGCCGGTGGCGGTGCGCATCACGCAGTCAGTGGAGTCGGTCATCGCGCTTTGGGGCGTGCTGGAGGCGGGCGGCGCATGCCTTCCCGTGACGGCCGGAGAGGTCGCGGAGCTGATGTCCCTGTTGCCTGCTCAGGGGCCCCGGTTGTTGCTGGTGCCCCGGACGGAGGACGTGCCGGCGTTGCCGAAGGGAATCCGCGCCCTCGCGGTGGGCTCGGTCGATTCGATCGCGGAGGCGGCGGAGCGCGTGCCCGCGGAGCGGTTGGCCTTCATCGTTCCAGCGCCCGAGGTGCTGGGCGGACACGGCCGGGTCATGCTGAGCCACCGCAACGTCGCGCACGTGCTGGCCGCACTGGATGCCCGGACGGGCGCGGGCGAGGGGGACGTGTGGTTGGCGGCGGGTGGTCCTTCGGCCGACCCGTCGGGATTGGACGTGCTGTGGGCACTGGCGCGCGGAATGCGCGTCGTCCTTCCACCCGAGCGGCTCGCCGCGCGCTTCGCCGTCCTGGGCCGCAAGCCGGACACGCGGCGGCCTCTCGACTTCAGTCTTTCGTATTTCGCCAACGATGAGGACTCGCTGGGCGAGGAGAAGTACGAGCTGCTCCTCGAAGGCGCGAAGTTCGCGGACGCACACGGCTTCTCCGCTGTCTGGACGCCGGAGCGGCGTTTCCACTCCTTCGGTGGCTTGTATCCGCAGCCTTCGGTGGTCGGCGGCGCGCTGGCGATGCTCACGCGGCACGTGCAGATTCGCGCGGGCAGCGTGGTGTTACCGCTCCATGACCCCATTGAAGTCGCCGAGCAGTGGTCCGTGGTGGACAACCTGTCCCGTGGGCGCGTGGGGCTGTCCTTCGCCACGGGGTGGCACGCGAATGACTTCTCGCTCTCACCGGGGACCTTCGACCGGCGGCGCGAGGTGCTCATCGAGCGCCTGGAGGAAGTGCGGCGGCTGTGGCGCGGCGGCACGGTGCTGCGGCGCAACGGCGCGGGCAATGCAGTGGAGTTGGCGCTACGGCCCAAGCCGAAGCAGAAAGAGCTGCCGGTCTGGCTGACGTCCACCGGCAACCCGGAGACGTTCCGGAAGGCCGGTGAGGTGGGGGCGGGCATCCTCACCAACGTGCTCGGACTGGGCTCCAACCTGGACGAGCTGGCGACGAAGGTGGCGCTCTACCGCGAGACGTACCGCAAGGCGGGACACGGCCCAGGCCAGGGGCACGTCACGTTGATGCTTCACACCTTCCTCGGCCAGGACCTGGACGAGGTGCGCGAGGCCGTGCGCGAGCCGCTGCTGCGGTACTTCCGAAGCTCGGTGGACGTGTTCGCCAACCTGGTGGCGAGCCAGGGCCTTCAGGTGGATGTGCGCGGCCTCACGCCGGAGGACGTGGAGGTGATGCTTGCCCAGGGGGTGGAGCACTACATCAAGGAAGGTGGCCTCTTCGGCTCGGTGGAGGACTGCGTGCGCGTGGTGGAGCGCGTGCGCTCCCTGGACGTGGACGAGATTGCCTGCCTCGTCGACTTCGGCGTGGAGCTGGAGCCGATGATGTCCAGCCTCCGCCTGCTGGACGTGGTGCGCCAGCGCAGCCAGGTGCAGGCCCTGCCCGCGGACGCGGTGCTGGCCGAAGGCGATGCTGGATTCGGCGCACTGCTGTCGCTGGTGCGAGACGAGGGCGTCACGACGCTGCGCTGCGCGCCGTCGCAGGCGCGTGCCCTGGCGGAGCTTCCTGGCGCCGAGGCGGCGCTAGGGAGCGTTCGTCTCTGGGTGCTTGGGGGCGAGCCGCAGGACGTCGTCACCTCGGCGCAGCGGGTGGCGGTGGAGTCTTCTTTGGTGGGCGCGGCGTGGCCGTCTCCCGCTTCGGCGCCCGTGTACGTGCGGGATGCGTCCGGCGCCCCGGTGCCCGTGGGCGTGGTGGGGGAGCTGGCCCTGGGCGGCGCGACGGTTCCGCTGGGCTTCTGGAATGACCCGGAGGCCACGCGGGCGCGCTTCATCTCCGTTCCGGGCTCGGATGAGCACTTCTTCGTGACGGGCCAGCGTGCCCGTTTCCGCGACGCCGGCGAAGTGGAGTGCGTGGCCCCCGCGCGTGCGACAAAGGCGCGACGTTCTATCTCGCAGCCAGCTCGCGGCACCGCGGGCACCCAGGCCCCTGCGCAGCAGACGGTGGGACCGGAGGTTTCCTCCGCGATGGCCACGCCCGTGGTGCGCGTAGGTCGGGACAAGCCGCTACCGCTGTCCTTCCCCCAGCAGCGCATCTGGTACCTCCACCAGTTGGACCCGGCGGGCATCGCGTACAACAACACCGTCACCCTGCGTCTCGATGGCGCGGTGGACGAAGAACTCTTGGAGGCCGCGCTGAACGCGCTGGTCCGCCGGCATGAAGTCCTGCGCACCACCTTCGCGCTCGAAGACGGCGGTGCGTACCAGGTGATTGCCGACGCCATGCCCCTGGTGCTGGATCGGCTGGAGGCCCGAGGCGGCACGTTGGAGGCGCGGGAGTCGGACGCGCTGAAGCAGGCCCTGACCGAGGCGCGCAAGCCCTTTGACTTGATGCACGGGCCGGTGATGCGAGCCGTGCTGATTCGTATCAGCGAGTCCGTGTCCGTGCTGCACCTCACGCTGCACCACATCGCCTCGGACGGATGGTCTGGGGGCGTGCTCTTCCGCGAGCTGGTGGCGGGCTACGAAGCGCTCGCGGCGGGCCGGCCGTCACCGCTGCCGGAGCTCCCGATTCAGTACGCGGACTACGCAGTGTGGCAGCGCGGCTGGCTGGAGGGGCCGGGCATGGAGGCCCAGCTCGCGTACTGGAAGAATCAGCTCGCGGGCGCGAAGGTGTTGGAGTTGCCAACGGACCGTCCGCGTCCCGCGCGCTGGACGGGCCGGGGCGGCCGTCTCCAGGTCTCCGTGGACAAGCCGGTGATGGACGCGGTGTGGGCCGTGGGCCGTCGCGAGGGCGCCACGCCCTTCATGGTGCTGACGGCGGCGTTCCAGACGCTGCTGCACCGGTACTCCGGGCAGGACGACATCATCGTCGGAACGTCCGCGGCGGGCCGCAACCGTCCGGAGCTGGAAGGGCTCATCGGCTGCTTCCTGAACACGCTCGCCATCCGAGGCGACCTGTCGGGAGCCCCCACCTTCGTGGAGCTGCTGCGCCGGGTGAAGGCGGCGTCGATAGGGGCGTACGCCCACCAGGAGATTCCGTTCGAGCGGCTGGTGGATGAGCTGCGCGTGCCGAGAGACCCGAGCCGCATGCCGCTGGTCCAGGCGATGCTCACGTTCCACAACACGCCGCCCGTCGAGGTCCACACGCCAGGGCTGGGCGTGAAGATGGTGGAGCTGGACATCGGTGCCACCAAGGTGGACTTGTCGTTGGAGCTGCGTGAGACGCCGCAGGGCCTCACGGGCGCCTTGGAATACCCGGCGGACCTGTTCGACCTGTCCACGGTGGAGTTGCTGTGGGCGCGCTTCGTCCGGCTGCTCCAGGGCATCGCCGCGAATCCGTCGCAGCGCGTGTCGGAGTTGCCGCTGCTGTCCGACGCGGAACGCCAGCGGATGCTGGTGGAGTGGAACGACACCCGCGAACCCTTCGCGGCGGACGCGACCCTGCATGGCTTGTTCGAGGCGCAGGCTGCTCGAACGCCGGACGCGGTGGCGGTAGTGGCTGAGGGCCAGCAACTCACGTATGCGCAGCTGGATGAACAGGCCAACCAGCTCGCGCACCATCTGCGTACGCTGGGCGTGGGGCCCGAGGTCCGCGTGGGGCTGTGCGCGGAGCGCTCCGTGGAGCTGGTGGTGGGGCTCCTGGGCGTGTTGAAGGCCGGCGGCGCGTTCGTCCCCTTGGACCCCGCGTACCCCACGGTTCGGTTGACGCACATGATGCGGGACGCCGGGCTGTCCGTGGTGGTGACGGTGGATGACATCGCGGACGTGCTCCCCGCGGGCGGTGAGCTGCTCGTCGCGGTGGACGGCGACGGACGCCACATCGCGCGCAATCCGTCGGAGCCACCTCGCGTGGGTACGTTGCCGGAGCATCTGGCATACGTCATCTACACGTCCGGCTCCACGGGCACTCCGAAGGGCGTGTTGGTACCGCATCAGGGCCTCTGCAACACCCTGGGCACCATCATCCGGGCGCATGACGTGCGGCCTGGGCGGCGCGTGCTCCAGGCGGCGGCGCTCGGGTTCGATGCGTCCGTCCTGGAGGTGTTGTCCACGCTGGTGGCTGGGGCGGAGCTGCACCTGGCGCCGCGCGAGTCACTGCTGCCGGGAGAGCAGCTGCGCGGGCTGTTGGCGTCGCGGGGCATCACCACGGTGACGCTCACGCCTTCGTCCCTGTCGCAGTTGGAGCCGGAGGGCCTTCCCTTGCTGGAGACGGTCATCTCCGCCGGAGAAGCCTGCTCGCCGGAGTTGGCGCGGCGCTGGAAGCCGGGGCGGCGACTGCTCAACGGATATGGGCCCACGGAGGCGTCTGTCTGCGCGACGCTCTCCACCGAGCTGGACGTGGAGCGCCCGGACATCGGCCGGCCCATCGCGAACATGTGCGCGTACGTGCTGGATGGGTGGGGGCAGCCCGTACCTCCGGGCGTGCCGGGCGAGCTGTACCTGGGCGGACCGGGCGTGGCGCGGGGGTACCTGGGGCGACCGGAGTTGACGGCGGAGCGCTTCGTCCCGGATGCATTCTCGGGAGAGGCGGGGACGCGGCTGTACCGCACGGGCGACCGGGTCCGCTTCCTCGCGGACGGGCGCCTGGAGTACCTGGGCCGCACCGACTTCCAGGTGAAGCTGCGCGGCTTCCGCATCGAACTGGGTGAAGTGGAGGCGGTGCTGCGCCAGTACCCCGACGTGCGTGACGTGGTGGCCCTCGTGCGCGAGGACACGCCGGGAGCGCGGAGGCTGGTGGGGTACGTCGTGCAAGCCGCCGAACTGGACGCGTCGGCGCTGCGCTCGTTCATGAAGGAACGGTTGCCCGACCATCTGGTGCCCGCTGCCTTCGTCGCGCTGGACGCGCTTCCGCTGTCACCCAGCGGGAAGGTGGACCGGGCGGCGTTGCCGGCTCCAGACGCAGCGCGCGGAGGCAACGCAAAGGTGTACACCGAGCCGCGCACCGAGGCGGAGAAGGCGTTGGCCGCGCTCTGGGCGCAGGTGCTGGGCGTGGAGCGCGTGGGCCTGCACGACAACTTCTTCGAGCTGGGCGGCGACTCCATCCTGGGCATCCAGATCGTCTCCCGAGCCAAGGCCCTGGGGCTGGAGCTGGAGCCGGCCATGCTCTTCGAGCGGCAGACGCTCGTGGAGCTGGCGGCCGCCGCGGGGACGGCGAAGGCAGGCACGGCGGAGCAGGGGCTGGTGGAGGGGCCCGTGCCGCTGACACCCATGCAGCGCATCTTCTTCGACGAGTGGGCGTTGCCTCAGCCGCACCACTACAACCTGGCCGCGGTGCTGGAGGTGCGCCGCCCGGTGGATGCCGCGCTGTTGGAGGAGGCGTTGCGGACGCTGGTGTCGCACCACGATGCGCTCCGGCTGCGCTTCACGCGGGCACCGGAAGACTGGCGCCAGTCCGTCGCGGGCGTGCCCGAGCGAGTGCCCGTGAGGCGCGTGGACCTGTCTTCCGTGCCGGAGGCGGAGCAGGGCGCCGCGTTGGAATCCGTGGGCGCGGAGGTTCACCAGAGCCTGGACCTGGGCGAGGGACTGCTGCTGCGCGCTGCCTTGTTCGAGCGGGGTGCGGGCCGTTCGTCCCGGCTGCTGCTGGTGGTGCACCACCTGGCGGTGGATGGTGTGTCGCTCCGTCCGCTGCTGGAGGACCTGGAGACGGCATACTCGCAGCTGGAGCGGGGGGCTCCGGTGTCGCTGCCGCCGAAGACGACGTCCTTCAAGGCGTGGGCGGAGCGGCTGGTAGCGCATGCTCGGACGGACGAGGTGGCGCGCGAGCTGCCGCTCTGGAAGGCCTCGCGTGACGTCCCCTCGCTCCCGGTGGACCTGTCAGGCGGCGACGACACCGCGGGCTCGGAAGCGCTGGTGACGGTGACGCTGGACATGGATGAAACGAAGGCGCTGGTGGGCGAGGTGCCCCTGGCGTACCGGGCGCGCGTCGACGAGGTGCTGCTCACGGCGGTGGCACGCGCGGTGTCCCGCTGGACGGGCAGCCGCAATGTGCGGCTGGAGCTGGAGGGCCATGGGCGCGAGGCCCTCTTCGGTGACGTGGACCTGTCTCGCACCGTGGGGTGGTTCACCAGCACCTTCCCGCTGGAAGTGGAGTTGCCGGAGGCGGGCAGTCCAGGAGACGCGCTCAGGACGCTGCGGGATGCACGGCGGCGGTTGCCGGTGAATGGCATGGGCTATGGATTGCTGCGCTACCTGCGCGAAGACACGGCCCAGACGCTGCGCGCCTCGTCGCGCGCGGAGGTGGGGTTCAACTACCTGGGGCAGCTCGACGCGGCGGCTCGGGGGGCGGAGCGCTTCGCCCTCACGGAGGAGCCGAGCGGCGCGTGGCATGGCGCGGGAGGCCGCCGGCCGCACCGTCTCGAGGTGAATGCCGTGGTGAGCGAGGGCCGGCTGAAGGTGGCCTGGGCCTACAGCACGCGCGTCCACCAGCGGGCGACCATCGAAGTCTTGGCTGACGGCTTCCTGTCATCGCTGCGTGAGCTGATGGATGGCCGGAGTACGCCGGACGCGGCGCGCCGTTCGCCTGGGGACTTCCCGCTCGCGCGCCTCTCGTCCTCGTCCCTGGACCGCTTACTGCGGCAATTCCCGAACCTGGAGGACCTGTACCCGCTCACGTCGCTTCAGCAGGGCATGCTGTTCCATGTCGCGCTCGCGCCCCAAGGCTCGGGGGTCTTCCACGAGCAGTTGGCGTGGACGTCACGTGGGAAGGTGGATGTCGCCGCGCTGCGACGGGCGTGGGCGGTGGTCATCGCTCGCAACGCCGTTCTGCGAACGTCCTTCATCCACGAGGGACTGCCGGAGCCGCTCCAGGTGGTCCATGCCAAGGCGGACCTGCCCTGGACGGAGCACGACCTGCGTGGTGTTCCCGCCGAGGAGCAGCGCGCCCGGCTTGAGGCGCTGGTCCGTGAGGACCGTGCCCGTGGCTTCAACCTGGCGCCCGCGCCTCTGGCCCGGATGGAGGTGGTCCGCCTGGCCGAGCAGGAGTACCGCTTCCTCTGGAGCCACCACCATCTGGTGATGGACGGGTGGGGCGTGGGCGTGATGTTGAAGGAGGTCTTTGCCTGCTACGCGGCGCTGACGCAGGGGCGCGACGTTGCCTTGCCTCGTCCCGCGGCCTGGCGCGACTACATGGCCTGGTTGCAGCGGCAGGACCTGTCCCGTGCCGAGGCGTTCTGGCGCGAGGAGCTCGCGGGCTTCACCACGCCAACGCCGCTGCCTGGCGCTCGGGCCGCCGCGCCCGGGATGGAAGCCGCCGTCACGGGTGAGGAGATTCTGTGGCTCTCGGAAGAAGCCACGGCCGCGCTTCAGGCCTTCGCACGGCGCAACGCGGTGACGCTCAACACGCTGACGCAGGGCGCGTGGGCGCTGCTCCTCGGGCGCTATGCGGGCCAAGAGGACGTCGTCTTCGGAGCCACCGTCTCCGGGCGTCCCGTGGACCTGCCGGACGCCGAGTCCATGGTGGGCCTGTTCATCAACTCGCTGCCCATCCGGGTGGGCCTGTCTTCCAACGCACTGGTGGTGCCCTGGCTGCAGAAGCTCCAGGCACGGCAGCTGGAGATGCGGAAGTACGAGCACAGTCCGCTGGTCCAGGTGAAGGGCTGGAGCGACATGCCTCGGGGCCTGCCGCTTTTCGAGAGCCTGCTCATCTTCGAGAACTATCCGCTCGACACCTCGCTGGGACAGGGCGTGCCGGGGCTGGAGGTGGTGGACGTGGAGAGCCATGAGCAGGGCAACCACCCGCTCATTGCCTATGTGGTTCCCGGTGACAGGCTGCGCTTGAGCCTGGCCTACGCTCCTGAGCTGCATGGCTCGGACGTGGTTGCCGAGTTGCTGGAGCACTGGCGCATCCTGCTGGAGGCCCTGGCCTCTGGCGTGGAGCGGCTCGCCGGCGTGACGGTGCCGGGGGACGCCGAGCGGCTTCAGGCCATGGCCATGGCGCGGGTGGCCCCCGCTGGCCACGCCGCGGAGTACGTCGCCCCTGCGACGCCGGAGGAACTGGCGCTGGCGGGGATCTGGACGGAGCTGCTCGGCCGGCCGCGCATTGGCGCCCGGGACGACTTCTTCGCTCTGGGCGGACACGCCGGGATGGCCGCGCGGATTGTGGCGCGCGTGCGTGAAGCGTTGGGCGTGGAGCTGCCGCTGACGGCGGTCTTCGAATCGCCCACGCTCGCGGGCATGGCGGAAGTGGTGTCCCGGATGGCGGGCTCGATGAAGCGGCTCGCGGATGACGCCATCGCACCGGCGTCGAAGTCGCTGGACCCGGCCGCATTGGATCAACTGTCGGACGAGGAACTGGACGCGCTGTTGGACGCGACCGAGGCGGAGAGCTGAGCCATGGGAAATGAGACGGACAAGAAGCCCACGCTCACGCGCGAGGAAAGCTCGCGCTGCTCGCGAAGCGGTTGGAGAAGAAGCCCCGGCCCGCGCTGCCGCTGACGTTTTCTCAGCAGCGGATATGGTCCCTGGAACAGCGCTCACCCGGACTGCCTGCCCACCACCTGCCGCTGGTCCTGGAGCTGTCTGGCCGGCTGGACGTAGCCGTGCTGGAACGGAGCTTCCAGGAAGTGGCGCGGCGCCACGAGTCACTGCGCACGCACTTCGGCGAGGTCTCCGGCACACCGGTGCAGTTCGTCGAACCCCAGGCACGCCCGCCGTTCACGGTGGAAGGACTGGAAGACGTCCCAGATGCGGCGCGTGAAGCCGCCGTGCGCCAGCGCATCCAGCAGGAGCTGGAGACACCATTCGACCTGTCCCGCGGCCCGCTGGCTCGCGGGGTGTTGCTGCGCGTGGATCCGGAACGCCATGTGCTCCTGGTGGTGGTGCACCACCTCATCTCCGACCCTGTGTCCATGGGCGTGCTCACCCAAGAGGTCGTGGCGCCTATGACGCCTTCGCCCAGGGCCTGCCGTCGCCGCTCCCTGTGTTGTCGCGCCAATATGGGGACTACGCATCCTGGCAGCGAGGGAAGCTTCGCGGTGACGCGCTCGACGCGCACGTGGAGTTCTGGCGCAAGCGTTTGGAGGGCGCGCCGCATGAATTGGAGTTGCCCACGGACCGCCCGCGGCGCTCCGCGACCGGACGGGCAGCTCAGCGGAGGGCCTTGTTGCCCGTGTCATGGGTGGAACGCCTCGAGTCGCTGGCGCAGGCCGAAGGCGCCACGTTGTTCATGGCCGTGCTGGCGGGGCTCCAGGTCCTGCTTTCACGCTACGCCGGGCAGAAGGACCTGCTCATTGGCGCTTCGTACACGAACCGGGGCCGGCAGGAGACGAAAGGGCTCGTGGGCCTCTTCGTCGAGCCGCTGGTCCTGCGAGCGGACCTCTCCGGTCGGCCGGGCTACCGTGAGCTGCTGAGCCGCGCGAAGGCGGATACGGTGGAGGCCTTCGCGAACGCGCATGTTCCTTTCGAACCGCTGCTGAGTGCACTGGGCGTGGAGCAGGACCCGACGCGCGCACCGATGTTCCAGGTGCTCTTCGGGGAAATCGACGCGCCGCCACCGCTTCGCGAAATGCAAGGGCTCGACGTGCGCGTGCTCGACGCGGATGTGTCGCGCACCGACGTGGACCTGACCCTGATGATGTCCCGAGGCCCTGATGGCCTTGCGCTGACGGCCACGTACAACGCGGCGTTGTACGACGCGGCCACCATCGAGGGACTGCTGGGTCATCTGGAGACGCTGCTCGACGCGGCGGTGGCGTCACCCGACCGGCCCGTCGAGACGCTGGCGATGCTCGCGGCCGAGGAGCGGCACCGGTTGCTGGTGACGTGGAACGGCGCGAACGAGCCCTTGCCTCCGGACGCCTGCGCCCATGCGCTGTTCGAAGCGCAGGTCGCGCGGACACCGGACGCCATCGCCGTGGTGTCCGGCGGTGAGTCCGTGACGTATCGCGAGCTGAACGCGCGGGCGAACCACGTGGCGGCACGCCTGCGCGCGCTCGGCGTGGGCCTGGAGTCCCGGGTGGCCGTGTGCGTGGAGCGCTCGGTCGAGTTGCTGGCGGCGTTGCTGGGTGTGCTCAAGGCGGGTGGCGCCTACGTGCCGCTGGACCCGGAGTACCCAGCGGAGCGCCTGGGCTACATGCTGGAGGACTGTGGTGCTCGCGTGGTCGTGGCACGGCAGCCGTACCGCGAGAAGCTGGGCGATGCACCGGGGCGGGTGTGGTTGGACGTGGCGTCACTCACGCCGGACGTAGAGGGGATGGCGTCCGAGCCGGCCGCCGTCGTTCCACCGGAAGCCGCGGCGTACGTGCTCTACACGTCGGGCTCCACGGGACGGCCGAAGGGCGTGGTTGTGCAGCACCGCTCTCTGGTGAGCTTCATTCGCGCGGAGTGGCAGGTCTGCCCGGTGGAGCCAGGCGACCGGGTGCTCCAGTTCGCGTCCATCAGCTGGGATACGAGCGCGGAGGAGATCTATCCGTGCCTCACTCGCGGCGGCACGCTGGTGCTGCGCACGCCCGAGATGTTGGACGTCCCGGAGGTCTTCCTGGCCCGGTGTGAAGCGGCCGGCATCACCCAGCTGAACCTGCCCACGGCCTTCTGGCATGAAGTGACGGCGAGCCTGGATGAAGGCAAGGCGCGCCTGCCCTCGGGCTTGAAGTGGGTGGTTATCGGCGGCGAGCGCGCCGTCCCCGCGCGGGTGTCGCAGTGGCGGCAACGCGTGGGCCGCGCGGTGCCTCTGCTGAACACGTACGGCCTCACCGAAGTGACAGCGGTGGCCACGGCCGTGGACCTGACCACCGACACCGAGGACTCCGGGCGCGAGGTGGCCATTGGCCGGCCGCTGACGAATGTCCGTATCTACGTCCTCGACGGGGAACTGGAGCCAGTGCCCGCGGGCGTGGTGGGCGAGCTGTACGTCGGTGGCGAAGGTGTGGCGCGCGGATATCTCGGCCGGCCGGAGCTGACAGCGGAGCGGTTCGTTCCCGCGCTGCAAGGGGACGGGGCGCGGCTGTACCGCACCGGCGACAAGGCGCGATGGCGGCGGGACGGCGTACTGGAGTACCTGGGCCGGGGTGACTCACAGGTGAAGGTGCGCGGTCATCGCATCGAGCCCGGTGAGGTGGAGTCGGCGTTGCTCGGGCAACCGGGCGTGCGCGAGGCGCTGGTCGTGGTGCGCGAGGACGCACCGGGCGACAAGCGGCTGGTGGCCTACGTGGTGCCCCGCGATGAGCGCGAGCTGGCGGGCGGCGAGGTGCGCGCGGGCCTGGAGTCGCGCCTGCCGCGATTCATGGTGCCGCAGGCGATGGTGGTGCTGGAGCGGCTTCCGCTGCTTCCAAACGGGAAGGTGGACCGCAAGGCGCTGCCCGCGCCGGAGGCCGTACGGGAGTCTCGAAAGGAGGCGCACGTCGCGCCTCGGACGCCCGTGGAGCAGATGCTCGCGGGCTTCTGGGCGGAGGTGCTGCGCCTGGAGACGGTGGGGCTGCACGACAACTTCTTCGAGGTGGGCGGCCACTCGCTGCTGGCCATGCAGCTGGTCGCGCGGGTCCGTGAAGCCTTCCGGGTGGATCTGCCGCTGCGCGACGTCTTCGAGTCGGCCACGGTGGCGACGCTCGCGGAGCGGATTTCCAGGGCGGTGGCGACCGCGGGCATGCCGGCGCCTCCGCTGAAGAGGATGGAGCGCGGCGGAACAGTCCCGCTGTCATTCGCGCAACAGCGCCTGTGGTTCCTGGCGCAGCTCGACCCGGCGAATACGTCCTACAACCTCTGGGCGCCTGTTCGTGTGACGGGGGGGTTGGACGTCGGTGCGCTGGCACGGAGCTTCGAGGCGTTGGTTCGCCGGCATGAGGCGCTGCGCACCACGTTCCGCGCCGAATCTGGCTCTCCGGTACAGGTCATCGCTGCAGAGACTCAGGTGCCGCTGGAGGTGGTGGACCTGTCCGTGTTGCCAGAGGGCGAGCGCGAGGCCTCGGCGAAGGCACGGACCGAGGCGGAGGTGGGCCGTCCGTTCCAACTGGCGCAAGGGCCCTTGCTGCGTACGGTGCTGCTCAAGGTGTCCGAGCAGGAGCACGTGTTGGTGCTGGTGATGCACCACATCGTGTCGGACTACTGGTCCATGGGCATCCTCGTGCGGGAGGTGGCCGCGCTCTACGAGGCATTGTCCCAGGGGCGGCCGGAACAGTTGCCCGAGCTGTCCGTGCAGTACGCGGACTTCGCGATGTGGCAGCGAGATTGGCTCAAGGGGCAGGTGCTGGAGTCGCAGCTCGCGTACTGGCGGAAGCAGCTTGCTGGGATGCCGCGAGCGTTGGAGCTCCCCACGGACAAACTGCGACCCGCGACGCAGACGTTCCGGGGCGCGAACCTTCAGGTCCTGTGGCCGAAGGCGCTGTGGCGTGAGGTGGAGTCGCTCGGCCGACGCGAGGGCGCGACGCCCTTCATGGTGTTGCTGGCCGCGTTCCAGACGGTGCTGTCGCGCTACTCGGGCCAGGACGACGTGAGCGTGGGGGCTCCCATCGCAGGGCGTTCGCACTCGGAGACGGAGGGGTTGATTGGGTTCTTCGTCAACACGCTGGTCCTGCGGTCGAAGCTGTCGCCTGCGCTGAGCTTCCGCGCGTTGCTGGGGCAGGTCCGCGAGGTGACCCTGGGCGCCTATGCGCACCAGGACGTGTCATTCGAGAAGCTGGTGGAGGAACTCCAGCCCGAGCGCGATCTGAGCCGTAGCCCGTTGTTCCAGGTGACGCTGACACTTCAGAACACCCCCGCCGCCGAAGTCCAGCTGAGGGGCATCACCCTCAAGGGGCTGGCGACGGAGGAGAAGACGTCGAAGTTCGACCTGTCTCTGGTGATGGAGGAGGTGAAGGACGGCGTCATGGCGATGGTCAACTACAACAGCGACCTGTTCGAGACCGGGACGATGGACCGGATGCTCGGACATTTGAAGGTGCTGCTGGAGGCCGCCGTTACGGATCCGGAGAAGCGGCTGCTGGATTTGCCGCTGATGGGCAGTGAAGAGCAGCAGCGGTTGGTGAAGGAGTGGCGCGGGACGGCTTCCGCGTACCCACGCGATGCCAGTCTGAGTGTCCTCTTCGAGCAGCAGGCACAGCGGACGCCGGACGCAGTGGCGGTGGAGTACGAGGAGCAACGGCTGACGTACGCGGAGTTGAACCGGCGTGCCAACCAGCTGGCGCACCACCTGAGAAGCATGGGTGTGGGGCCTGAGGTGCGGGTGGGGTTGTGTGTGGAGCGCTCACTGGAGCTGGTGGTGAGCGTGCTGGGCATCCTGAAGGCCGGGGGCGTGTACGTGCCGCTGGATGCCAGCTACCCGCTGGAGCGTCTGGCATGGATGAAGCAGGAGGCCGGCGTCGCATTGCTGGTGGCGCAGGAGAAGCTGGCGGACGAGGTGGCCGCGGGCGGCGAGCTGGTGGTGTGCGTGGACACGGAGTGGGAGACGCAGATTGCCCATCATCCGGAAACCACGCCCAGCGCCAACGTGGGCGGTGGAAACCTGGCGTACGTGATGTTCACGTCGGGAAGCACGGGGAAGCCGAAGGGTGTGGCCGTGCCGCACCGCGCGGTGTCACGCCTGGTGCTGGAGACGGACTTCGCTCAGTTCGGGCCTGAGGAGGTGTGGTTGCAACTGGCGCCCATCTCCTTCGACGCCTCGACGTTGGAGGTGTGGGGCGCGCTGCTGCACGGCTCGCGCTTGGTGGTGTATCCGGCGGGGACGCCGACGTTGGAGGAGCTGGGGCGGAAGCTGGAGTCTTCTGGCGTGACGTCGTTGTGGCTGACGGCGGCGCTCTTCGAGCAGATGCAGGCGCGGCAGCCGAAGGCCTTGGCCAGCGTCCGCCAACTGCTCGCGGGTGGCGATGCCTTGCCGGTGTCTCGAGTGAAGGAGCGGCTGGCAGCGGGCGGTGTGCTCATCAACGGGTACGGCCCGACGGAGAATACGACGTTCTCCAGCACGTACCGGATGGAGAGGCCGGAGGAGGTGGGCGCCTCGGTGTCCATTGGCCGGCCGGTGAAGAACACGGTGGCCTATGTGCTGGACGGGGCAATGCGTCCGGTGCCTGTGGGCGTGCCGGGCGAGCTGTACGTGGGCGGAGACGGTTTGGCAGTGGGGTACGTGGGGCGTCCAGAGCTGACGGCGGAACGCTTCGTACCGAGTCCATTCGGCGAAGGAGAGCGGCTGTACCGCACGGGGGACGTGGTGCGGTGGCTGGCCAACGGGACGTTGGAGTTCCTGGGCCGAGCGGACACGCAGGTGAAGGTGCGTGGCTATCGGATTGAGCTGGGCGAAGTGGAAGCGGCGCTGGCGCAGCATAGTGACGTCAACGAAGCCGTGGTGGTGGCGCGGGAGGATGGAGGTGAAGGTAAGCGGTTGGTGGCTTACATAACGGCACAGGAAGGTGCCTCGCTGGACGCGGGTGCACTGAGAAGCCACGTGAAGCAGCGGCTGCCGGAGTACATGGTGCCGTCAGCGTACGTGGTGCTGGAGTCGTTGCCGCTGACGCCCAATGGCAAGGTGGACCGCAAGGCGCTGCCCGCCCCGGATGCCCAGGGTCCGAAGACGGCGCACTTCGAGGCGCCTCGCACGGCGACTGAGCAGAAGCTGGCGTCCATCTTCGCCGAGGTGCTGAACGTTGAGCGCGTCGGACTGGAGGGGGACTTCTTCGAACTGGGCGGACACTCGCTGCTGGCCACCCAGTTGGTGTCACGCGTCCGCGAGTCTTTCCAGGTGGAACTCCCCCTGCGGGACGTCTTCGAATCGCCGACGGTGGAGAAGCTCGCTCTTCGGCTGGAGGAACCGCAGGCGGGGGCTTCAGCCCTTCACGCACCGCCCCTGAAGCGGATCCCTCGGTTGGGGGCACTGCCGCTGTCGTTCGCTCAGCAGCGACTGTGGTTCCTCGAACAGCTGGAGCCAGGGAGTCCCGTCTACAACATCCCCTTGGCCATCCGGCTTTCGGGCGCACTGCGGGTCGATGCACTGGAGCGCGCGCTTCGTGAGTTGGTGCGGCGCCACGAAGTCCTGCGAACGACGTTCCGCACCGAGGGCGGGGCGCCCGTACAGGTTGTCTCCCAGCAGGCGGTGAACGCACTGCCGGTGGCGGACCTGTCGTCGCTCTCGTCCGAGGCGGCCGAGGCGGAGGTCCATCAGCTGCTGCGTGAGGAGTCCCTCCGCGGATTCGACCTCGCCAGTGGGCCGTTGCTGCGCACACGATTGCTGAGGCGCTCCGAGGCGGAGCATGTGCTTCTGGCGAACATGCACCACATCGTCTCGGACGGGTGGTCCATGGGCGTCATCGTCCGGGAACTCGCGGCGCTCTACGGGGCCTTCCGCGAAGGACAGCCGTCGCCGCTGCCTGAACTGGACGTGCAATACGGTGACTTCTCCGCGTGGCAGCGCGCCTGGCTGGAGAGTGGCGCGCTTCAGCGGCAACTGGACTGGTGGCGTCAACAGCTCGAAGGGGCCCCTCACGTCCTCTCGATTCCCACGGACAGGCCGCTGCCCGCGGTTCAGACTTTCCGAGGCGCGAATCTCCGGGTGAGCATCCCACCGGCGTTGACCTCAGGCGTGAAGGCACTGGCGCAGCGGCATGGTGCAACGCCGTTCATGGTGCTGCTGGCGAGCTTCCAGGTGTTGCTGGCCCGGTACTCGGGGCAGGACGACCTGGTGGTGGGAACGCCCGTCGCCGGACGTAACCGCGCGGAGACAGAAGGGCTCATCGGCTTTTTCGTCAACACCCTAGCGCTGCGGGCACGTCCGTCCGCCGATAAGCCGTTCCTCACGCTGCTTCGCGAGGTGAAGGACGCGGCGCTGGGTGGCTACGCGCATCAGGACGTTCCATTCGAACAGCTCGTGGAAGCGCTCCAGCCGGAACGCACGCTCAGCCACTCGCCGCTGTTCCAGGTGATGTTCTCCCTGCAGAACACGCCGGTGCCGGAGGCGTTCGTGCCCGGGCTCTCGATGAGCGCGATGGACACGGAGATCGGCGCCGCGAAGTTTTTCCTGACGCTGGCGTTGGAGGACCTGCCGGACGGCTTCTCCGGCGTCTTCGAGTACAACGCGGACCTCTTCGAGACGGCCACCGTTCAGCGCATGGCCGCGCACTGGCTCACGCTGTTGGAGGCTGCCGTGGCCTCCCCGAACCGCCGTTTGTCCGAGCTGCCGCTGCTCTCTCCTAAGGAGCGGCACCAGCTCCTGGTGGAGTGGAACGACACCACAGCGGAGTATCCACGCGATACGCCCGTGCACGTGCAGTTGGCGGACCTGGCGACGCGCATTCCGGAAACGGTGGCGCTCACTTGGGAGGGTGGGCAGCTTACTTTCGCGGAGCTGATGGCGCGGAGCCGCTTGTTGGCGGCGCATTTGCGGCGCTTGGGGGTGGGGCCCGAGGTCCGGGTGGGCCTCTTCGCGCGCCGATCGCCGGAGCTGGTGGTGGGACTGCTCGCCATCCTGGAGGCCGGTGGTGCCTGGGTGCCGCTGGAGCCGGATGCTCCCCGTGAGCGGCTGGCGCGCATCCTGGAGGACGCGGCGCCCGCGGTACTCCTCACCCAGCGGGCGTTGCGAGACCTGGCGCCCGCGACCTCGATGCCCGTGGTGTTGATTGAGGATGACCTTGGGTCAGTCGCCGCTGAGGTTTGGGATGCGAGCGCGGTGGCGGACAACGCCGCCTACGTCCTCTTCACCTCCGGGTCGACGGGCCGTCCGAAGGGCGTGCTCGTCTCCCACCGCGCATTGGCGCGACACACGGCGTGGTTCATCGCCACGTTGAAGCTGGGCACGGGAGACCGGGTGTTGCAGAAGGCCTCTGCTGGCTTCGACGCCTCGGTGCCCGAGTTGCTGGCCACGCTGGTCTCTGGTGCTCGGCTGGTCATCGCACCGCCTGATGCCGAGAGCGACACCGAGGTGCTGCTGGCCGCGTTGGAACGCCTGCAGGTCACGGTGCTCCAGTTGGTTCCGTCGCAGCTTCGCGTCCTGTTGGCGCACGAAGGTGTGGCGCGAGCTGCGGGCCTGAGGGTGCTGGTATCCGGGGGCGAGGCGCTGCCGGTGGAGCTCGTTCACCAGGCCCGGGCGCGGTTGCCGTCCACGACCATCATCAATGCGTACGGACCGACCGAGACCACGGTCGATGCCACGGCCTGGCTGGGAGGCGACCTGGGCGAAGGCCCCTTCGCGCCCATTGGCCGACCCATCGCGAACACCCAGGCGTACGTCCTGGATGCACAGGGCCAGCCTGTCCCAGTGGGCGTCCCGGGTGAACTCTTCGTCGGTGGAGATGGTCTGGCTCGTGGGTATGTGGGCCGACCGGACCTGACGGCGGAGCGTTTCGTGCCGGACGCCTTGGGTCGTGCGCCGGGCGCCCGGCTCTACCGCACGGGTGACCAGGTGCGGTGGCGCTCGGGAGGTTCGCTGGAGTTCCTGGGCCGTGTGGACACGCAGGTGAAGGTGCGAGGGCACCGCGTCGAACCCGGTGAGGTGGAAGCGGTGCTTGCGGAGCACCCGGCCGTCCACGTCGCCGTGGTGGTGGTGCGGAAGGACGTTTCGGATGAGACGCGGCTCGTGGCCTACGTGGTGCCAAGGGATGAGGCAGGAGCCGTGGATGCCACGGCGCTGCGGGCCTTCCTGGCGGAGCGTCTGCCTCCGGCCATGGTGCCTTCGTGGTTCGTGGTCCTGGAGGCGCTGCCGCTGCTCCCCAGCGGGAAGGTGGATCGAAAGGCGCTGCCCGCACCGGACGTTGACGTCAGCGAGCGACAGTACGTCGCACCGCGCACCCCGACGGAAGAGCTGCTGTGCGGCTTCTTCAGCCGGGTGCTGGGCGTGGAGCGCGTGGGCATCCACGACGGATTCTTCGAGCTGGGGGGCCACTCGCTCCTCGCGACGCAGCTCGTCTCGCGGGTGCGTTCTGCCTTCCGGGTGGAACTCGCGCTGCGGGAGTTGTTCGAGGCGCCCACGGTGGCGGAGCTGGCGCGTCGCATTGATCTGGCGAAGCGGTCTGGGGCGGAGATGCCGGTGCTTCGGAGCCCGGCGGCGCCTCGCGCCCGTGAGCTGCCCTTGTCGTTCGCGCAGCAGCGACTGTGGTTCCTGGATCAGCTCCAGCCGGGGAGTGCGTTCTACAACGTGTCCGCGGTGGTGAAGTTGACGGGCCCGTTGGATCCGAGCGCGCTGGAGTGGAGCTTCGAGGAACTGGTGCGCCGTCATGAGGCACTGCGGACGACCTTCCGCGCCAAGGGGGGAACCCCGGTGCAGGTCATCTCGGCCGAGCCGACGCTCGCCTTCGCTGTGGTGTCCCTGGAAGCGCTGGAGGACACCGAGGGTGATGCCGCTGCGACGCGCTGGGCTGAAGAGGAGGCCCAGCGGCCCTTCGACCTGACGAAGGGGCCGTTGCTGCGTGCCACGTTGCTACAGCTGCGGGAGCGGGAGCGGGAGCACGTGCTGGTGCTGGTGATGCACCACATCGTGTCGGACGAATGGTCCATGGGCATCCTCGTGCGCGAGGTGGCCGCGCTCTACGAGGCGCTGTCCCAGGGACACCGCTCCCCGTTGCCGGACCTGCCGCTCCAGTATGGCGATTACGCTGTCTGGCAGCACGAGTGGCTGGCAGACGACGTGTTGGAGGCGCAGCTCGGATACTGGCGACAGCAGCTCGCTGGGGCGCCGAGTGCGTTGGCGTTGCCCACGGACAAGCCTCGCCCGGCGATGCAGACGTTCCGCGGGAGCATGAAGGAGGCGCTCTGGCCCTCCGAGCTATGGGCCGCGGCGAAGGCGCTCGGGCAGAGAGAGGGCGCGACACCGTTCATGGTGCTGCTCGCGGCCTTCCAGACGGTGCTGTCGCGCTACTCGGGCCAGGACGACGTGAGCGTGGGCTCACCCATCGCGGGCCGCACGCGCGAGGAGACAGAGGGGCTGATTGGCTTCTTCGTCAACACGTTGGTGCTGCGGACGAAGGTGTCCCAGGTGTCGAGCTTCCGCGAGCTGTTGGCGCAGGTCCGCGAAGTGACATTGGGTGCGTATGCTCACCAGGACGTGCCGTTCGAGAAGCTGGTGGAGGAACTCCAGCCCGAGCGCGATCTGAGCCGCAGCCCGTTGTTCCAGGTGACGCTGACGTTGCAGAACACGCCTTTCTCCGAGGTCCAACTGCGAGAGCTGACGCTGAAGGGCGTCGACGCCGAGGAGAGGACCTCGAAGTTCGATTTGTCGCTGCTCGCGGAAGAAGTGCCGCACGGGTTTTCCGTGGCGGTGAACTACAACAGCGACCTGTTCGAGGCCGCGACGATGGAACGGCTGCTGGGGCACCTGCGCGTGCTCCTGGAAGCCGCTGTGAGCGCTCCAGAGACGCGGCTGCTCGACCTGCCGCTGATGGGCCGTGAAGAGCAGCAGCAGTTGGTGAAGGAGTGGAGCGGGACGGCTTCTGCGTACCCACGCGATGCCAGCCTGAGTGTCCTCTTCGAGCAGCAGGTGGGGCGGACGCCGGACGCGGTGGCGGTGGAGTACGAGGAGCAACGGCTGACGTACGCGGAGTTGAATCGCCGTGCCAACCAGCTGGCGCACCACCTGAGAAGCATGGGTGTGGGGCCTGAGGTGCGGGTGGGGTTGTGTGTGGAGCGCTCACTGGAGCTGGTGGTGAGCGTGCTGGGCATCCTGAAGGCGGGGGGCGTGTACGTGCCGCTGGATGCCAGCTACCCGTTGGAGCGACTGGCATGGATGAAGCAGGAGGCCGGCGTCGCATTGCTGGTGGCGCAGGAGAAGCTGGCGGACGAGGTGGCCGCGGGCGGCGAGCTGGTGGTGTGCGTGGACACGGAGTGGGAGACGCAGATTGCCCATCATCCGGAAACCACGCCCAGCGCCAACGTGGGCGGTGGAAACCTGGCGTACGTGATGTTCACGTCGGGAAGCACGGGGAAGCCGAAGGGTGTGGCCGTGCCGCACCGCGCGGTGTCTCGCCTGGTGCTGGGAACGGACTTTGCGCACTTCGGGCCTGAGGAGGTGTGGCTGCAACTAGCGCCCATTTCCTTCGACGCCTCGACGTTGGAGTTGTGGGGCGCATTGCTGCACGGCGCGAAGTTGGTGGTGTATCCGGCGGGGACGCCGTCGCTGGAGGAGCTGGGGCGGAAGCTGGAGTCTTCTGGCGTGACGTCGTTGTGGCTAACGGCAGCGCTCTTCGAGCAGATGCAGGCGCGGCAGCCGAAGGCCATGTCGAGCGTCCGCCAACTGCTCGCGGGTGGCGATGCCTTGCCGGTGTCTCGAGTGAAGGAGCGGCTGGTGTCAGGTGGCCTGCTCATCAACGGGTACGGCCCGACGGAGAACACGACGTTCTCCAGCACGTACCGGATGCAGCGGCCAGAGGAAGTAGGAGCGTCGGTGTCCATTGGCCGGCCGGTGAAGAACACGGTGGCCTACGTGCTGGACGGTGCAATGCGTCCAGTGCCTGTGGGCGTGCCGGGCGAGCTGTACGTGGGCGGAGACGGTTTGGCAGTGGGGTACGTGGGGCGTCCAGAGCTGACGGCGGAACGCTTCGTACCGAATCCATTCGGCGAAGGAGTGCGGCTGTACCGCACGGGGGACGTGGTGCGGTGGCTGGCCAACGGGACGTTGGAGTTCCTGGGCCGAGCGGACACGCAGGTGAAGGTGCGTGGCTATCGGATTGAGCTGGGCGAAGTGGAAGCGGCGCTGGCCCAGCACAGTGGTGTCAACGAAGCCGTGGTGGTGGCGCGGGAGGATGGAGGCGAAGGCAAGCGGTTGGTGGCCTACGTGACGGCACAGGAAGGTGCTTCGCTGGACACGGGTGCATTGAGAAGCCACGTGAAGCAGCGGTTGCCGGAGTACATGGTGCCGTCGGCGTATGTGGTGCTGGAGTCGTTGCCGCTGACGCCCAATGGCAAGGTGGACCGCAAGGCACTGCCCGCGCCTGATGCAGAGCGTGCCGCAGGCGATCGCTTCGTTGCACCGCGTACCCCCGCTGAACAGAAGCTGGCATCCATCTTCGCCGAGGTGCTCAACGTCGAGCGCGTCGGGCTCGACGGAGACTTCTTCGAGCTGGGCGGACATTCGCTGCTGGCCACGCAGTTGGTCTCGCGTGTTCGCGAAGCCTTCCATGTCGAGTTGCCTCTACGGGACGTCTTTGAGGCGCCCACGGTTGAGAAGCTCGCCCAGCGGCTCGAGACGGAACCGAACGGCACGCAGGTGCTTCATGTGCCGCCGCCAACGCGAATTGAACGAACCGGGCCGTTGCCACTGTCGTTCGCGCAGCAGCGGCTGTGGTTCCTCGACCAGTTGGAACCGGGCAGCTCGTCCTACAACATCCCTATCGCAGTGAAGCTGACGGGGACGGTGCGGGTGGACGCGCTGGAGCAAGCCTTCGAGGCGCTGGTGCTTCGGCATGAGTCACTGCGCACGACCTTCCAGAGCAGCGGTGGTGCGCCGGCTCAAGTCATCGCAGCGGAGTCAATGGTCGAGCTGCGACTGGTGGACCTGAGTGACCTGTCTGAGGCTGAAAGGCCCTCGGAAGCCCAACGCCTGATCGCCGAAGAGGCGGCGCTTCCGTTCAACCTGACGCGCGGCCCATTGCTGCGCACGGTATTGCTGAAGCAGTCCGAGCAGGAGCACGTGCTGGTGCTGGTGATGCACCACATCGTGTCGGACGGCTGGTCCATGGGCGTGCTCGTCCGCGAGGTCGCCGCGTTGTATGAGGCGTGCTCGCAGGGCCTGTCGTCACCGCTGCCGGAGCTTCCACTCCAGTACGCGGACTACGCGGTGTGGCAGCGCGAGTGGCTCCAGGGTGAGGTCCTGGAATCACAGCTCGCATGGTGGAAGGAGCAGCTCCAGGGGGCCTCGCAGGCACTGGAACTGCCCACGGACAAGCCGCGTCCCGCGGTGCAAACGTTCCGTGGCGCCAGCCGGGATGTCCAGTGGCCGCGAGACCTGTGGGAGTCGGTCAAGGTGCTCGCGCATCGTGAAGGCGCCACGCCGTTCATGGTGCTGCTCGCGGCGTTCCAGACGGTGCTATCGCGCTACTCGGGGCAGGATGACCTCTGCGTGGGCTCGCCCATCGCCAACCGCACCCGGGCCGAGACGGAGGGGCTGATTGGCTTCTTCGTCAACACGCTCGTCCTGCGTGCGCGACTCACCGGAAACCCCACGTTCCGGGAGCTGTTGGCGCAGGTTCGCGAACGGACGCTTGGCGCGTATGCGCATCAGGACATCCCCTTCGAGCGACTGGTGGAGGAACTCAAGCCAGACCGCGACTTGAGCCGCAGCCCGCTCTTCCAGGTGATGTTCATCCTGCAGAACACGCCCACCGTGGAGCTGCACCTGCCGGGCCTGACGCTGGCGGGAATGGATGGTGACTCGCGCACGTCGAAGTTCGATCTCACCCTGGAGCTGGCCGAGACGCCGCAGGGGTTGTCAGTCAGCGCCGTGTACAACAGCGACCTCTTCGAGCCCGAGACGATGGGCCGGCTGACGGGCCACCTGCGCGTGTTGCTGGAGGCCGCGCTCCAGACGCCGGATACTCGGTTGGGCGAGCTGCCGCTGCTGGGCGCAGGAGAGCAGCGCCGGTTGCTCGTGGAGTGGAACGACACACGCAGCGACTTCGTTCCCAACACCATCCAGGCCCTCTTCGAGGCGCAGGCCGCGAAGACGCCTGATGCGCTCGCGGTCGTCGCCGAAGACTCACGGCTGACCTACGAGGCGCTGAACCGGCGGGCCAATCAACTGGCGCACCACCTGCGTTCGCTGGGCGTCGGTCCGGATGTTCCGGTGGGCTTGTACCTGGACCGCTCCGCCAGCGCGCTGGTGGGCCTGTGGGGCATTCTCAAGGCGGGTGGTGCCTATGTGCCGCTGGACGTCACGTTCCCGGTCGAGCGCATCCGAAGTGTGCTCGCGGACGCGGGTGCCCAGGCGCTGGTCACGCAGGCGGCCCTGGCGGAGATCCTGCGCTGGGACGCGGGCGGGGTGGTCCGTCTGGATGCGGACGCGTCTTCTCTATTGGAACGGAGCGAGCGCAACCCGGAGCCCTCGGCGGCGCCGGAGAACCTTGCCTACGTCATCTTCACCTCTGGCTCCACGGGGCGGCCGAAGGGCGTGGCCATCGAGCACCGGCAGCTGGTTCATTACGTAGAAGGCGCCTCGCGCCGGCTGGAGCTGCCGGAAGGCGCTTCGTTTGCTTCCGTGTCCACGCTGGCGGCGGACCTGGGCCACACCGCTGTCTTCCCCACGCTTTGCCAAGGCGGCGCGCTGCATCTCGTGTCTCGTGAATGCGCGTCGGACCCGTCCGCCCTGGCCGCGCTCTTCGAGCGCGAGGCCGTGGACTGCCTGAAGATCGTCCCCGCTCACTTGCAGGCGCTCCTGGCCTCTGGGAATCCCGAGCGGGTGTTGCCGCGTCAGCGTCTGGTGCTGGGCGGTGATGTCTCGGATTGGGCGCTGATGGACCGGGTGCACGAACTGTCGCCGGACCTGGTGGTGTTCAACCACTACGGGCCCTCCGAGACGACTGTGGGTGTGCTCACGCTCCAGGTGGAGCGTGGGCCTCAGGGGCGTGTGTCGGCGTCGGTGCCGCTGGGGCGGCCCATTCCGAACGCGCGCGTCTACGTGCTGGATGCGTACCTGCGCCCGGTGCCCGTGGGCATTCCGGGAGAGCTGTGCATTGGTGGAAGGACCGTGGGCCGCGGCTACCTGGGCCGGGCGGACCTGACGGCCGAGCGCTTCGTGCCGGACGCGTACGCGGACGATCCGGGTGCGCGGATGTACCGGACGGGAGACCGGGCACGGCTGCTCGCGGATGGCCGGGTGGAGTTCCTGGGCCGCATGGATGACCAGCTCAAGGTTCGCGGCTACCGCGTGGAGCTGGGCGAGGTGGAAGCGGCGCTGGAGCGGCACCCCTCGGTGCGTGAGTCGGTCGTGGTGGCCCACGAGAGCGGGACGGATGGCAAGCGCCTGGTGGGCTACGCCGTGCCGAAGCCGGGCCACACCCTGGAGGTCGACACACTTCGTGACTTCCTGGGCCAGACGCTGCCTGACTACATGGTTCCGCAGGCCCTGGTGGTGCTGGAGGCGCTGCCGCTGACGCCCAACGGCAAGGTGGACCGCAAGGCGCTGCCTCCGCCTGACTTCCAGTCTGTGGATGCCGAGGCTGTTGTCGCGCCACGCACGGCCACGGAAGAACTGGTGGCGGGGCTGTTCTCCGAGGTGCTGGGGATCGACCGTGTGGGGATCCACAGTGGCTTCTTCGAGCTGGGAGGGCACTCGTTGCTGGCGACGCAGGCCATCTCCCGCCTCCGCGGCACCTTCGGTGTCGAGCTGCCCCTGAGAGACCTCTTCGAGGCACCCACGGTGGCCGCGCTCGCCGCGCGGGTGGACCGTTGGGTGCGCGCCGGAGCGGGCTTCGCTGCACCTCCGTTGAAGCCTCGGACGGGACTGACGAGCGCACTGCCGCTGTCGTTCGCGCAGCAGCGCTTGTGGTTCCTGGAGCAGCTCGCGCCGGGGAGTGCCTTCTACAACGTGCCGGCGGTGGTGAAGCTGTCGGGACCGCTCGACGTGGCCGCACTGGAACGCAGCTTCGACGCGCTGGTTCGTCGCCATGAGTCCTTGCGGACGACTTTCCGCGCCGACGGTGGGACGCCCGTGCAGGTCATCTCGCCTGTGGGACAGGTGGTGTTCACGGTCGAGGACCTGAGCGGGCTCCCTGAATCGGAGCAGGAGGCACAGCGCCGAGCGGACGTCGAGGTGCTTCGGCCGTTCGATCTGGCCAAGGGACCATTGCTACGGACCACGCTGCTTCGGCTCGGAGAGCGGGAGCACGTGTTGGTGCTGATGATGCACCACATCGTGTCGGACGGCTGGTCCATGGGTGTCCTCGTGCGAGAGGTCGCGGCGCTGTACGAGGCGTTCTCCCAGGGCCGTCCATCACCCTTGCCGGAACTGCCAGTGCAGTACCCGGACTACGCGGTGTGGCAGCGGGAGTGGCTGAAGGGCGAGGTGCTGGAGGCGCAGCTCGGGTACTGGAAGCAACGTCTGGAAGGGGTGCCCGCGGCACTGGAGCTGCCGACCGACAAGGCGAGGCCCGCCGTTCAGACGTATGGCGGAGCTTTGCGGCACGAGGTGTGGCCGAAGGCGCTCTGGCGCGACATGGAGGCGCTCGGCCGTCGTGAAGGTGCGACGCCGTTCATGGTGTTGCTGGCTGCGTACCAGGGGGTGCTGGCCAAGTACGCGGGGCAGGAGGACGTGTGCGTGGGGGCTCCCATCGCGGGGCGCACGCAAGGCGAGACGGAGGGGCTGATCGGCTTCTTCGCGAACATGCTGGTGCTGCGGACGAAGGTGTCCCCGGCATGGAGCTTCCGTGAGCTGCTCGCTCAGGTGCGGGAGGTGACGCTCGGTGCGTATGCGCACCAGGACGTGCCGTTCGAGAAGCTGGTGGAGGAGCTTCAGCCCGAGCGTGACCTGAGCCGGAGTCCGCTGTTCCAGGTGACGCTGACGCTGCAGAACACGCCCGCGACGGAGGTGGCGCTCGGGGACGGCCTCACGCTGTCTGGCGTGGAGTCGGAGGGGCGGACGTCGAAGTTCGACCTCTCCCTGGTGGTGGAGGAGGTGCCGAACGGCGTGGTGGTGGCGGCGAACTACAACACCGACCTGTTTGAAGCAGAGACGGTGCGCCGGCTGCTCCATCATCTGAGGACCCTGCTGGAGACGGCCATCGCAGGGCCGGAGAAGCGGCTGCTGGATTTGTCGCTGATGCGGAGTGAGGAGCATCAGCGGCTGGTGAAGGAGTGGAGTGGGACGGCTTCTACGTACCCACGCGACGCCAGCCTGAGTGCCCTCTTCGAGGAGCAGGTGCGGCGGACGCCGGACGCGGTGGCGGTGGAGTACGAGGACCATCGGCTGACGTACGCGGAGTTGAATCGCCGTGCCAACCAACTGGCGCACCACCTGAGAAGCATGGGTGTGGGGCCTGAGGTGCGGGTGGGGTTGTGTGTGGAGCGCTCACTGGAGCTGGTGGTGAGCGTGCTGGGCATCCTGAAGGCGGGGGGCGTGTACGTGCCGCTGGATGCCAGCTACCCGTTGGAGCGACTGGCATGGATGAAGCAGGAGGCCGGCGTCGCATTGCTGGTGGCGCAGGAGAAGCTGGCGGACGAGGTGGCCGCGGGCGGCGAGCTGGTGGTGTGCGTGGACACGGAGTGGGAGACGCAGATTGCCCATCATCCGGAAACCACGCCCAGCGCCAACGTGGGCGGTGGAAACCTGGCGTACGTGATGTTCACGTCGGGAAGCACGGGGAAGCCGAAGGGTGTGGCCGTGCCGCACCGCGCGGTGTCGCGCCTGGTGCTGGAGACGGACTTCGCTCAGTTCGGGCCTGAGGAGGTGTGGTTGCAACTGGCGCCCATCTCCTTCGACGCCTCGACGTTGGAGGTGTGGGGCGCGCTGCTGCACGGCGCGAAGTTGGTGGTGTACCCGGCGGGGACGCCGACGTTGGAGGAACTGGGCCGGAAGCTGGAGTCTTCTGGCGTGACGTCGTTGTGGCTGACGGCAGCGCTCTTCGAGCAGATGCAGGCGCGGCAGCCGAAGGCCTTGGCCAGCGTCCGCCAACTGCTCGCGGGTGGCGATGCCTTGCCGGTGTCTCGAGTGAAGGAGCGGCTGGCAGCGGGCGGTGTGCTCATCAACGGGTACGGCCCGACGGAGAATACGACGTTCTCCAGCACGTACCGGATGGAGAGGCCGGAGGAGGTGGGCGCCTCGGTGTCCATTGGCCGGCCGGTGAAGAACACGGTGGCCTATGTGCTGGACGGGGCAATGCGTCCGGTGCCTGTGGGCGTGCCGGGCGAGCTGTACGTGGGCGGAGACGGTTTGGCAGTGGGGTACGTGGGGCGTCCAGAGCTGACGGCGGAACGCTTCGTACCGAGTCCATTCGGCGAAGGAGAGCGGCTGTACCGCACGGGGGACGTGGTGCGGTGGCTGGCCAACGGGACGCTGGAGTTCCTGAGCCGAGCGGACACGCAGGTGAAGGTGCGTGGCTACCGGATTGAGTTGGGCGAAGTGGAGGCGGCGCTGGCCCAGCACGGTGGCGTCAACGAAGCAGTCGTGGTGGCGCGAGAGGCCGGGAGTGAAGGCAAGCGACTGGTGGCCTACGTGACGGCGCAGGAAGGTGCCTCGCTGGACACGGGTGCATTGAGAAGCCACGTGAAGCAGCGGCTGCCGGAGTACATGGTGCCGTCGGCGTATGTGGTGCTGGAGTCGTTGCCGCTGACGCCGAACGGCAAGGTGGACCGCAAGGCGCTGCCCGCTCCGGATGCCCAGGGTTCGAAGACGGCGCACTTCGAGGCGCCTCGCACGGCGACTGAGCAGAAGCTGGCGTCCATCTTCGCCGAGGTGCTGAACGTTGAGCGCGTCGGACTGGAGGGGGACTTCTTCGAACTGGGCGGACACTCGCTGCTGGCAACGCAGTTGGTGTCGCGAGTGAGGGAAGAACTCCAGGTAGAGCTCCCGCTGCGAGACATCTTCGAGTCCTCCACAGTTGGGAAGCTGGCCGAACGGATCGACACATCCCGCGGGACGGCAGAGGCCGCGGTTCGAGCACCACCCCTGACGCGCGCTTCTCGGAGCGATGCGCTACCGCTGTCATTCGCGCAGCAGCGACTGTGGTTCCTCGACCAGTTGGAGCCAGGCAGTCCGTTCTACAACGTCCCCTCAGTGGTGAAGCTGACTGGGCGTCTGCAAACGACCGCGTTGGAGGCCAGCTTCAGTGAACTCGTGCGGCGGCACGAGTCATTGCGCACGACGTTCCGAGTAGTTTGCGGTGAACCCGTGCAGGTCATCGCAACGGAGCCGCTTCAGCCTTTCCAGCAGCTCGACTTCAGCGAACTGGAAACGGAGCGCGAATCCACGGTGCGGCGCTGGATTGAAGAGGAGATTCAGCGCCCGTTCAACCTGGAGACAGGGCCGCTGCTGAGGGCAACGCTGCTGAAGGAGGGGGAGGCATCGCACGTGTTGGTGCTGGTGATGCACCACATCGTGTCGGACGGCTGGTCGATGGGCGTGCTGGTGAGGGAGTTGGTGGCCCTGTACGAGGCGTACTCGCAGGGGCGCGAGTCACCGCTTGCGGAGCTGGAGATGCAGTACGCGGACTACGCGGTATGGCAGCGTGAATGGCTGAAGGGCGAGGTGCTGAAAGAGCAGCTCGGGTACTGGAGGAAGCAGCTAGCGGGTGCGCCAGCGGCGCTGGAGTTGCCGACGGACAAGGCGAGGCCGGCGGTCCAGACGTACCGAGGAGAGACGCGAGGGTTGGAGTGGCCGAAGGGTTTGTGGGAGGGCGTGAAGGGGCTGGCGCAGCGGGAGAACGTGACGCCCTTCATGGTGCTGCTGGCGGCCTTCCAGGTGGTGCTGTCGAGGTACGCGAGGCAGGAGGACGTGTGCGTCGGGACGGCGATAGCGAACCGGACGAGGGCTGAGACGGAGGGGCTGATTGGCTTCTTCGTGAACACGCTGGTGCTGCGGACGAAGGTGTCTGCGGCATCGAGCTTCCGGGAGCTGCTGGCGCAGGTGCGCGAAGTGACGTTGGGTGCGTACGCGCACCAGGAAGTGCCCTTCGAGCGGTTGGTGGAGGAGCTGCAGCCCGAGCGGGACTTGAGCCGCAGCCCGCTGTTCCAGGTGATGTTGGTGCTGCAGAACGCGCCGGGAGGGGCGGTGAGCCTGCCGGGGCTGAAGCTGGAGGCGGCGGAGTCGTCCGGGAAGACGTCGAAGTTCGACGTGACGCTGGGCTTGGGAGAGTCGAGCGCGGGAGGGCTGTCGGGCGCGCTCGAGTTCAACAGCGACCTGTTCGAAGCCGAGACGATGGAGCGGCTGTTGGGGCACTTGCGGGTGTTCCTGGAGACTGCTGTGAGCGCTCCAGAGCTGTCGCTGGCTGAGCTGCCGCTGATGGGCCGTGAAGAGCAGCAGCGACTGGTGAAGGAGTGGAGCGGGACGGCGTCGACGTACCCACGCGATGCGAGCCTGAGTACGCTCTTCGAGCAGCAATCACAGCGGACGCCGGACGCGGTGGCGGTGGAGTACGAGGACCGGCGGCTGACGTACGCGGAGCTGAACCGACGCTCCAACCAGTTAGCACACCACCTGAGAAGCATGGGTGTGGGGCCCGAGGAGCGGGTGGGCTTGTGCGTGGAGCGCTCGCTGGAGCTGATGGTGAGCGTGCTGGGCATCCTGAAGGCGGGAGGCGTGTACGTCCCGCTGGATGCCAGCTACCCGCTGGAGCGGCTGACGTGGATGAAGCAGGAGGCGGGCGTCACGCTGCTGGTGGGGCAGCAGAAGTTGCTTGAGTCCATGATGCTCTCCGATACCGAGTCCATGGTGTGCGTGGACACGGCGTGGGAGACGCAGATTGCTCATCAGCCAGAAAGCAATCTGAGTTCCAGTGTGGCCGGTGGGCATCTGGCGTACGTGATGTTCACGTCGGGAAGCACAGGGAAGCCGAAGGGCGTGGGCGTGCCGCACCGAGCGGTGTCACGCTTGGTGCTGGGAACGGACTTCGCGAACTTCGGGCCGGAGGAAGTGTGGTTGCAACTGGCACCGATTTCCTTCGACGCATCGACGCTGGAGTTGTGGGGCGCACTGCTGCACGGCGCGAAGTTGGTGGTGTACCCGGCGGGGACGCCGACGTTGGAGGAGCTGGGCCGGAAGCTGGAGTCTTCTGGTGTGACGTCGTTGTGGCTGACGGCAGCGCTCTTCGAGCAGATGCAGGCGCGGCAGCCGAAGGCCTTGGCCAGTGTCCGCCAGCTGCTCGCGGGTGGCGATGCCTTGCCGGTGTCTCGAGTGAAGGAGCGACTGGCGGCAGGTGGCCTGCTCATCAACGGGTACGGCCCGACGGAGAATACGACGTTCTCCAGCACGTACCGGATGGAGAGGCCGGAGGAGGTGGGCGCTTCGGTGTCCATCGGCCGGCCGGTGAAGAACACCGTGGCTTACGTGCTGGACGGTGCAATGCGTCCGGTGCCGGTGGGGGTGCCGGGTGAGCTGTACGTAGGTGGAGACGGCTTGGCGGTGGGGTACGTGGGGCGCCCGGAGCTGACGGCGGAGCGTTTCGTACCGAATCCGTACGGCGAAGGAGAGCGGCTGTACCGCACTGGGGACGTGGTGCGGTGGCTGGGGAACGGGACGCTGGAGTTCCTGGGCCGAGCGGACACGCAGGTGAAGGTGCGTGGCTACCGGATTGAGCTGGGCGAAGTGGAAGCGGCGCTGGCCCAGCACGGTGGCGTCAACGAGGCAGTCGTGGTGGCGCGGGAGGATGGAGGCGAAGGCAAGCGACTGGTGGCGTATGTGACAGCGCGCACGGGCACGGGCCTGGAGACCAGCGCGCTGAGAAGCCACATGAAGCAGCGGCTACCGGAGTACATGGTGCCGTCAGCGTACGTGGTGCTGGAGTCTCTGCCTCTGACGCCCAACGGGAAGGTGGACCGCAAGGCGCTGCCTGCTCCGGTGACGATGCTGGGCACGCCAGGTTCAGATTATGTGGCGCCGCGCACTCCCACAGAGGAACTGCTCGCTGGGACCTTCTCGCAGGTGCTGGGCGTGGAGCGGGTGGGTTCGAAGGACAATTTCTTCGAGCTGGGCGGCCACTCGTTGTTGGCGACGCAGATGGTGTCGCGGATTCGGAGCACCTTCCGAATCGAGCTCCCGCTCCGTGACTTGTTCGAGGCTCCCACGCTGTCGGCCCTGTCCGAGCGGGTGGACCATGCCATTCGCTCGGGAGCGTCGATCACCGCTCCGCCCCTGAAGCCACGAGCGGATGGGAGCCGGGTGTTGCCTCCGTCGTTCGCGCAGCAGCGGCTATGGCTCCTGGACCAGATGGAGCGAGGGAGCGCCTCCTACAATGTGCCGGCCGTCCTTCGGGTAGAGGGGCCGCTCCAGGCTGAGGTGCTCGAGCGGAGCTTCGTGGAACTCGTGCGGCGCCACGAGTCGCTGCGGACGACGTTCAGCACTCGGGATGGAAAACCCGTTCAACTCATCGCAGCCGAACCGGTGCTGGCCTTCCGGGGCATGGGGCTGGAGTCATCGGCGGAGGCCGCGCGCACGGCGGAAGTCACTCGCTTGGTCGAACAGGAGGCACACCAGCCGTTCGATCTCGAACGTGGCCCGTTGCTACGCGTGACACTCCTGAAGCTGTCCGAGCATGACCACGTGCTGATCCTGGTGACGCACCACATCGTGTCTGATGGGTGGTCCATGGGCGTCCTCGTGCGGGATGTAACCGCACTCTACGAGGCGTTCTTGCAGGGGCGTCCCTCACTGCTACCGGAACTGCCAGTGCAGTACCCGGACTACGCAGTGTGGCAGCGGGAGTGGCTAAAGGGCGAGGTGCTGGAGTCGCAACTCGCATACTGGAAGCGGCAGCTGGAGGGGGCACCCCAATCGCTGGACCTGCCGACGGATAAACCGCGGCCCGCGGCGCAGAGCTTCCGAGGAGGCCATCTCGACCAGTCCTGGCCCCTGGCTTTGTGGGAGCGGGTGAAGGCCCTGGCACGGCGTGAAGGAGCAACGCCGTTCATGGTGCTGCTGGCGGCCTTCCAGGTGGTGCTGGCCCGCTACGCGAGACAGGACGACGTGTGCGTGGGGTCGCCCATCGCAGGGCGTACGCAAGGCGAGACGGAAGGGCTGATCGGCTTCTTCACGAACATGCTGGTGCTGCGGACGAAGGTGTCTCCGGCATCGAGCTTCCGTGAGCTGCTCGCTCAGGTGCGAGAGGTGACGCTCGGCGCGTATGCGCACCAGGACGTGCCGTTCGAGAAGCTGGTGGAGGAGCTTCAGCCCGAGCGTGACCTGAGTCGCAGTCCGCTGTTCCAGGTGACGCTGACGCTGCAGAACACGCCCGTGACGGAGGTGAAGCTTGGAGATGGCTTGAGGCTCTCCGGCGTGGAGTCGGAGGGGCGGACGTCGAAGTTCGACCTGTCTCTGGTGATGGCGGAGGTGAAGGACGGCGTCATGGCGATGGTCAACTACAACAGCGACCTGTTCGAGGCCGGGACGATGGACCGGATGCTCGGACATTTGAAGGTGCTGCTGGAGGCCGCCGTTACGGATCCGGAGAAGCGGCTGGCCGAACTGCCGCTGATGGGCAGTGAAGAGCAGCAGCGGTTGGTGAAGGAGTGGCGCGGGACGGCTTCCGCGTACCCACGCGATGCCAGTCTGAGTGTCCTCTTCGAGCAGCAGGCACAGCGGACGCCGGACGCAATGGCGGTGGAGTACGAGGAGCAACGGCTGACGTACGCGGAGTTGAATCGCCGTGGCAACCAGCTGGCGCACCACCTGAGAAGCATGGGTGTGGGGCCTGAGGTGCGGGTGGGCTTGTGCGTAGAGCGCTCGCTGGAATTGGTGGTGAGCGTGCTGGGCATCCTGAAGGCGGGGGGCGTGTACGTGCCGCTGGATGCCAGCTACCCGCTGGAGCGTCTGGCATGGATGAAGGCGGAAGCCGGCGTCGCATTGCTGGTGGCGCAGGAGAAGCTGGCGGACGAGGTGGCCTCGGGCGGCGAGCTGGTGGTGTGCGTGGACACGGAGTGGGAGACGCAGATTGCCCACCATCCCGTGAGCAATTCGAGCGCCAACGTGGGCGGTGGAAACCTGGCGTACGTGATGTTCACGTCGGGAAGCACGGGGAAGCCGAAGGGTGTGGCCGTGCCGCACCGCGCGGTGTCACGCCTGGTGCTGGGAACGGACTTCGCGCACTTCGGGCCTGAGGAGGTGTGGCTGCAACTGGCACCGATTTCCTTCGATGCATCGACGTTGGAGTTGTGGGGCGCATTGCTGCACGGCGCGAAACTGGTGGTGTACGCGGCGGGGACGCCGTCGCTGGAGGAGCTAGGCCGCAAGCTGGAGTCGTCGGGCGTGACGTCGCTGTGGCTGACAGCGGCGCTCTTCGAGCAGATGCAGGCGCGGCAGCCGAAGGCCCTGGCCAGCGTCCGCCAGTTGCTGGCGGGTGGTGACGCGCTGCCGGTATCCCGTGTGAAGGAGCGGCTGACGGCGGGCGGTGTGCTCATCAACGGATACGGCCCGACGGAGAATACGACGTTCTCCAGCACGTACCGGATGGATGCGATCGAGGAAGTAGGAGCGTCAGTGTCCATCGGCCGGCCGGTGAAGAACACCGTGGCTTACGTGCTGGACGGTGCAATGCGTCCAGTGCCGGTGGGCGTGCCGGGCGAGCTGTACGTGGGCGGAGACGGCTTGGCGGTGGGGTACGTGGGGCGCCCGGAGCTGACGGCGGAGCGCTTCGTGCCAAATCCGTACGGCGAAGGGGAGCGGCTGTACCGCACTGGCGACGTGGTGCGGTGGCTGAGCAACGGGACGTTGGAGTTCCTGGGCCGCGCGGACACGCAGGTGAAGGTGCGTGGCTATCGGATTGAGTTGGGCGAAGTGGAAGCGGCGCTGGCCCAGCACGGTGGCGTCAACGAAGCCGTGGTGGTGGCACGCGAGGATGGGAACGAAGGCAAGCGGTTGGTGGCTTACGTAACGGCGCAGGAAGGGGCCTCACTGGACGTGGGGGCACTGCGAAGCCACGTGAAGCAACGGCTGCCGGAGTACATGGTGCCGTCGGCGTACGTGGTGCTGGAGTCGCTGCCGCTGACGCCCAACGGCAAGGTGGACCGCAAGGCACTGCCCGCCCCGGATGCTCAGGGTCCGAAGACGGCACACTTTGAAGCGCCCCGCACGGCGACTGAGGAGAAGCTGGCGTCCATTTTCACAGAGGTGCTGAACGTCGGGCGCGTCAGCGTCGACGAAGACTTCTTCGAGCTGGGTGGCCACTCGCTGCTGGCAACGCAGTTGGTGTCTCGCGTGCGCGAGTCCTTCCAGGTGGAACTCCCCCTGAGGGACGTCTTCGAATCTCCGACGGTGGAGAAATTGGCCCTCCGGCTGGGCCACGCACAGGTGGGGGGCTTGGTGCCCCAGGCGCCACCGCTGAAGCGGGCACAGCGCCAGGGGGCATTGCCGCTATCGTTCGCTCAGCAGCGACTGTGGTTCCTCGACCAACTGGAGCCTGGCAGCGCTTTCTATAACGTACCGGTCTCAGTGAGGCTCACTGGCGTCCTCGACGTTGGAGCGTTGCGCCGTAGCTTTGATGAGCTGGTTCGCCGACACGAATCGTTGCGCACCACGTTCCATGCTCAGGACGGAATGCCCGTCCAGATTGTCTCCGACACTGCAACGACGCGGTTGGAAGTCTTGGTGCGCGGAACTCCGGACGACGGTGAAGGAGGGCTGGAGACAAAACGCCTCGTGGAGCAAGAGGCGCTTCGCCCGTTCAACCTGGAGACAGGGCCGCTGCTGAGGGCGACGCTGCTGAAGGAGGAGGAGGAAGCGCACGTGTTGGTGCTGGTGATGCACCACATCGTGTCGGACGGCTGGTCGATGGGCGTGCTGGTGAGGGAGTTGGTGGCCCTGTACGAGGCGTACTCGCAGGGGAACGAGTCACCGCTTGCGGAGCTGGAGGTGCAGTACGCGGACTACGCGGTATGGCAGCGTGAATGGCTGAAGGGCGAGGTGCTGGAAGAGCAGCTCGGGTACTGGAGGAAGCAGCTTGCGGGTGCGCCAGCGGCGCTGGAGTTGCCGACGGACAAGGGGAGGCCGGCGGTCCAGACGTACCGAGGAGAGACGCGAGGGTTGGAGTGGCCGAAGGGTTTGTGGGAGGGCGTGAAGGGGCTGGCGCAGCGGGAGAACGTGACGCCCTTCATGGTGCTGCTGGCGGCCTTCCAGGTGGTGCTGTCGAGGTACGCGAGGCAGGAGGACGTGTGCGTCGGGACGGCGATAGCGAACCGGACGAGGGCTGAGACGGAGGGGCTGATTGGCTTCTTCGTGAACACGCTGGTGCTGCGGACGAAGGTGTCTGCGGCATCGAGCTTCCGGGAGCTGCTGGCGCAGGTGCGCGAAGTGACGTTGGGTGCGTACGCGCACCAGGAAGTGCCCTTCGAGCGGTTGGTGGAGGAGCTGCAGCCCGAGCGGGACTTGAGCCGCAGCCCGCTGTTCCAGGTGATGTTGGTGCTGCAGAACGCGCCGGGAGGGGCGGTGAGCCTGCCGGGGCTGAAGCTGGAGGCGGCGGAGTCGTCCGGGAAGACGTCGAAGTTCGATTTGACGCTCGGGTTGAGTGAGACGGATGAGGGCCTTTCTGGAGGCCTCGAGTTCAACAGCGACCTGTTTGAAGCCGAGACGATGGAGCGGCTGCTCGGACACTTGCGGGTGTTGTTGGATGCAGCCGTCGCTCAGCCTGAGACGCGGCTGGCCGAGCTGCCGCTGATGGGCCGTGAGGAACAGCAGCGACTGGTGAAGGCGTGGAGCGGGGCGACTGCGCATTACCCACGAGAAGCGTCGTTGGCGCAGTTGTTCGATGCACAGGCGCAGCGGACGCCGGACGCGGTGGCGGTCGAGTATGAGGACCGACGGCTGACGTACGCGGAGCTGAACCGACGCGCCAACCAGCTGGCGCATCACCTGAGAAGCATGGGTGTGGGGCCTGAGGAGCGGGTGGGCTTGTGCGTGGAGCGCTCGCTGGAGTTGGTGGTGAGCGTGCTGGGCATCCTGAAGGCGGGGGGCGTTTACGTCCCGCTGGATGCCAGCTACCCGCTGGAGCGGCTGACGTGGATGAAGCAGGAAGCAGGCGTCACGCTGCTGGTGGGGCAGCAGATGCTGCTTGAGTCCATGGGGCTCAATGACACCGAGTCCAGGGTGTACGTGGACACGGAGTGGGAGACGCAGATTGCCCTCCAGCCGGAAACCACGCCCAGTGCCAACGTGGGCGGTGGAAACCTGGCGTACGTGATGTTCACGTCAGGAAGCACAGGGAAGCCGAAGGGCGTGGGCGTGCCGCACCGAGCGGTGTCACGCCTGGTACTGGAGACGGACTTCGCTCAGTTCGGGCCTGAGGAGGTGTGGCTGCAACTGGCGCCCATTTCCTTCGACGCATCGACGCTGGAGCTGTGGGGCGCATTGCTGCACGGCGCGAAGCTGGTGGTGTACCCGGCGGGGACGCCGTCGCTGGAGGAGTTGGGCTGCAAGCTGGAGTCTTCTGGCGTGACGTCGCTGTGGCTGACAGCGGCGCTCTTCGAGCAGATGCAGGCGCGGCAGCCGAAGGCCTTGTCGAGCGTCCGCCAGTTGCTGGCGGGTGGCGACGCCTTGCCGGTGTCCCGTGTGAAGGAGCGGCTGACGGCGGGCGGTGTGCTCATCAACGGATACGGCCCGACGGAGAACACGACGTTCTCCAGCACGTACCGGATGGAAGCGCTCGAGGAAGTAGGAGCGTCGGTGTCCATCGGCCGGCCGGTGAAGAACACGGTGGCCTATGTGCTGGACGCGGGGATGCGTCCGGTGCCGGTGGGGGTGCCGGGCGAGCTGTACGTGGGCGGAGACGGCTTGGCAGTGGGGTACGTGGGGCGCCCGGAGTTGACGGCGGAGCGCTTCGTACCGAATCCATTCGGCGAAGGAGAGCGGCTGTACCGCACGGGGGACGTGGTGCGGTGGCTGAGCAACGGGACGTTGGAGTTCCTGGGCCGAGCGGACACGCAGGTGAAGGTGCGCGGTTACCGCATCGAGTTGGGTGAAGTGGAAGCGGCGCTGGCCCAGCACGGTGGCGTCAACGAAGCCGTGGTGGTGGCGCTGGAGGATGGAGGCGAAGGCAAGCGACTGGTGGCGTATGTGACAGCGCGCACGGACACGGGCCTGGAGGCCAGCGCGCTGAGAAGCCACATGAAGCAGTGGCTACCGGAGTACATGGTGCCGTCGGCGTACGTGGTGCTGGAGTCGCTGCCGCTGACGCCGAACGGGAAGGTGGACCGCAAGGCGCTGCCTGCACCGGATGCACACAGCCATAAGGCAGCGCACTTCGAGGCGCCACGGACTCCGACAGAGGAGAAGCTGGCGTCCCTCTTCAGCGAGGTGCTGAACGTCGGGCGCGTCAGCGTCAACGACGACTTCTTCGAGCTGGGCGGCCACTCCTTGCTGGCAACGCAGTTGGTGTCTCGCGTGCGCGAGGCCTTCCGAGTCGAACTGCCACTCCGGACAGTTTTCGAGTCCCGGTCTGTTGAGACACTGGGGAGGCGGCTGGACGGTGCCTCGGGAGCCGCTGTTGCGCTGAGAGGACCTCCGCTGGTTCGCGCTTCACGAGGCGGCGCGCTTCCTCTGTCGTTCGCGCAGCAACGGTTGTGGTTCCTCCACCAGCTTGATCCCGACAGCACCTTCTACAACGTGCCCGTGGCGGTGAAGCTCTTGGGGGTCCTTGATGTTGCAGCGCTGGAACGGAGCTTCCATTCGCTGATTCTCCGTCATGAGGCGCTGCGCACGACCTTCCGTTCCGAGGCAGGCGTTCCCACCCAGGTCATCTCTCCCTCGGGAAGGGGCGCGCTGGAGTTCGTGGACCTGAGTGCACTCCAGGGCACGGAGAAGACCCAGGAGGTCCAGCGTCGAACGGAACTCGAAACACTTCGTCCGTTCAGCATGGAGACGGGCCCGCTGCTGAGGGCAACGCTGCTGAAGGCGGAGGAGGAAGCGCACGTGTTGGTGCTGGTGATGCACCACATCGTGTCGGACGGCTGGTCGATGGGCGTGCTGGTGAGGGAGTTGGTGGCTCTGTACGAGGCGTACTCGCAGGGGCGCGAGTCACCGCTTGCGGAGCTGGAGGTGCAGTACGCGGACTACGCGGTGTGGCAGCGTGAATGGTTGAAGGGCGAGGTGCTGGAAGAGCAACTCGGGTACTGGAGGAAGCAGCTAGCGGGTGCGCCAGCGGCGCTGGAGTTGCCGACGGACAAGGGGAGGCCGGCGGTCCAGACGTACCGAGGAGAGACGCGAGGGTTGGAGTGGCCGAAGGGGCTGTGGGAGGGCGTGAAGGGGCTGGCGCAGCGGGAGAGCGCGACGCCCTTCATGGTGCTGCTGGCGGCCTTCCAGGTGGTGCTGTCGCGCTATGCGCGCCAGGACGACGTCTCTGTGGGCTCCCCCATCGCCAATCGCACGCGATCCGAGACAGAGGGGCTGATTGGCTTCTTCGTGAACACGCTTGTGCTGCGGACACGGCTGGATGGCAATCCCAGCTTCCGTGAGCTGCTGACACAGGTGCGCGAAGTGACGCTGGGTGCATACGCGCACCAGGAAGTGCCTTTCGAGAGACTGGTGGAGGAGCTGCAGCCCGAGCGGGACCTGAGCCGCGGTCCGCTGTTCCAGGTGATGTTCGTGCTGCAAAACACTCCAGGAGGCGCGGTAAGTCTGCCCGGGTTGAAGTTGGAGGCAGCGGAGTCGGCAGGGAAGACGTCGAAGTTCGATTTGACCCTCGGCTTGGGAGAGTCGAGCGCAGGCGGACTCACGGGCGCGTTGGAGTTCAACAGCGACCTGTTCGAAGCAGAGACGATGGAGCGGCTGCTCGGACACTTGAGGGTGCTGTTGGAGGCCGCCGTCGCTGAGCCGGCGAAGCGGCTGGCCGAGCTGCCGCTGATGGGCAGTGAGGAGCAGCATCGACTGGTGAAGAAATGGAGCGGGACGGCTTCGACCTATCCGCGCGATGCGAGCCTGAGTGCCCTTTTCGAAGAGCAGGCGCAGCGGACGCCGGACGCGGTGGCGGTGGAGTACGAGGACCAGCGACTGACGTACGCGGAGTTGAATCGCCGTGCCAACCAGCTGGCGCACCACCTGAGGGGAATGGGCGTTGGGCCTGAGGTGCGGGTGGGGTTGTGCGTGGAGCGCTCACTGGAGCTGGTGGTGAGCGTGCTGGGCATCCTGAAGGCGGGGGGCGTGTACGTGCCGCTGGATGCCAGCTACCCGCTGGCGCGACTGGCATGGATGAAGCAGGAGGCCGGCGTCGCATTGCTGGTGGCGCAGGAGAAGCTCGCGGACGAAGTCGCCGCGGGCGGCGAGCTGGTGGTGTGCGTGGACACGGAGTGGGAGACGCAGATTGCCCTCCAGCCGGAAACCACGCCCAGCGCCAACGTGGGCGGTGGAAACCTGGCGTACGTGATGTTCACGTCGGGAAGCACGGGGAAGCCGAAGGGTGTGGCTGTGCCGCACCGAGCGGTGTCACGCCTGGTGCTGGGAACGGACTTCGCACACTTCGGGCCTGAGGAAGTGTGGTTGCAACTGGCACCGATTTCCTTCGACGCGTCGACGTTGGAGGTGTGGGGCGCGCTGCTGCACGGCTCGCGCTTGGTGGTGTATCCGGCAGGGACGCCGACGTTGGAGGAGCTGGGCCGGAAGCTTGAGTCTTCTGGCGTGACGTCGTTGTGGCTGACAGCGGCGCTCTTCGAGCAGATGCAGGCGCGGCAGCCGAAGGCCTTGGCCAGCGTCCGCCAGTTGCTGGCGGGTGGTGACGCGCTGCCGGTGTCCCGTGTGAAGGAGCGGCTGGCAGCGGGCGGTGTGCTCATCAACGGGTACGGCCCGACGGAGAATACGACGTTCTCCAGCACGTACCGGATGGAGAGGCCGGAGGAGGTAGGCGCTTCGGTGTCCATTGGCCGGCCGGTGAAGAACACGGCGGCCTATGTGTTGGACGGGGCAATGCGTCCGGTGCCGGTGGGGGTGCCGGGCGAGCTGTACGTAGGCGGAGACGGCTTGGCGGTGGGGTACGTGGGGCGCCCGGAGCTGACGGCGGAACGCTTCGTGCCGAGTCCATTCGGCGAGGGAGAGCGGCTGTACCGCACGGGGGACATGGTGCGGTGGCTGGCCAACGGGACGTTGGAGTTCCTGGGCCGCGCGGACACGCAGGTGAAGGTGCGTGGCTACCGCATCGAGCTGGGCGAAGTGGAAGCGGCGCTGGCGCAGCACGGTGGCGTCAACGAAACCGTGGTGGTGGCGCGGGAGGATGGGAACGAAGGCAAGCGGTTGGTGGCCTACGTGACGGCACGGGAAGGTGCCTCGCTGGACGCGGGTGCACTGAGAAGCCACGTGAAGCAACGGCTGCCGGAGTACATGGTGCCGTCAGCGTACGTGGTGCTGGAGTCGTTGCCGCTGACGCCGAACGGCAAGGTGGACCGCAAGGCACTGCCCGCCCCGGACACGGAGGGCACGGCGAGCGAGAAGTATGTGGCGCCTCGAACGGTGACCGAGAAGACGCTGGCCGCAATCTTCGTCGACGTCCTGAAGGTCGAGCGGGTCGGGCTCGACGGAGACTTCTTCGAGCTGGGCGGACACTCGTTGCTGGCAACGCAGTTGGTGTCGCGCGTGCGGGAGGAACTCCAAGTGGAGCTCCCCCTTCGAGACATCTTCGAGTGCCCCACGGTGGAGAAGCTGGCCCAGCGGCTGGATCGCACGTCGAAAACGGATGGCGGCGTGCAGCCACCGCCGTTGGTACGGGTTCCTCGCGACAGGGCACTTCCCCTGTCGTTCGCCCAGCAGCGCCTGTGGTTCCTCGCGCAGCTGGAACCGGGGAGCACCGTCTACAACGTCCCTGCATCAGTGCGGCTGTCCGGCGCCTTGAACGTTCCCGCGCTGGAGCAGAGTTTCGACGCACTGGTCCGCCGTCACGAATCGCTGCGCCACGTTCCGGACCGAGGGTGGGGCGCCGGTACAGGTCATCGACCCGCAGGGCAGCGTTCGGCTCGACATCGTGGATCTGCGCTCGTTGCCAGTGACGCGGCGGGAAGAGGAGGCTCAGCGGATCGCGCAAGAGGCGTCACAGCACCCGTTCGACCTTGAAAGCGGTCCGTTGTTGCGGCTCGCCTTGCTCGCGCTGTCGGAGCAGGACCATGTGTTGGTGCTGGTGATGCACCACATCGTCTCGGACGGTTGGTCCATGGGGCTCCTGGTTCGCGAGCTGACCGAGCTCTATGCGTCCTTCTCCCAGGGACAGCCGTCGCACCTGCCGGAGCTGCCGCTTCAGTACGCGGACTACGCGGTCTGGCAGCGCGAGTGGCTCCAGGGAGGAGTCCTGGATGCGCAGCTCGGCTACTGGAAGCAACGCCTGGACGGCGCGCCCCGGTTGCTGGAGCTGCCCACGGACAGGCCGCGTCCGGCAGTCCAGTCTCTGGAAGGGGCGTACGTGCCCTTCTCGTTGGGCCGTGAGCTGTCCGAGGCGGTACATGCACTCGCCCGCCGTGAAGGTGTCACACCGTTCATGGTGCTGCTGGCGGCGTTCCAGGCCGTGCTGGCGCGTTACTCAGGGCAGGACGACGTGAGTGTCGGTTCGCCCATCGCCGGACGCACTCGCGGGGAGACGGAGGGGCTGATCGGCTTCTTCGTGAACACGCTGGTGCTCAGGACCCGGCTGGACGGCAGCCCGTCCTTCCGCGAGCTGCTGGCTCGGGTCCGGGAGGTCACGCTTGGCGCCTACGCGCACCAGGACGTGCCTTTCGAGAAGCTCGTCGAGGCGCTGCGTCCGGAGCGCAGCCTCAGCCATTCGCCGCTGTTCCAGGTCATGCTCACCTTCGACAGCACGCCAGATGCTGGGGGAGACACGCAGGCCGGCATGGGGATGAAGCACGTCGCCGTGGAGCACCGGGTGTCGCGGTTCGACCTCTCGCTCGGCTTCGTGGAAGGCAAGGACGGCTTCTCCGGTGGACTGGAGTACAGCACCGTCCTGTTCGAGCCCGAGACGGCGGAGCGACTGCTGTCCCACCTGAAGAGGCTGCTTGAAGGTGCCATGGCGGAGCCGGACCGGTCCGTGTTCGCACTGCCCTTTCTGGACTCGGTCGAACAGCGGCGGTTGCTGGTGGAGTGGAATGACACCGGCTCCGGCGGCGTCGCGGAGACGAGCATCCACGCCCTGGTCGAACAGCAGGCGGCGGCCACGCCCGACGCCGTGGCGGTGGTGGCTGGTGACGAAGTGCTCACGTACCGCGAGCTCATGCAGCGGTCGGACCAGCTGGCGCGGAAGCTCAGCACTCTGGGCGTCGGGCCGGAGGTCCGCGTAGGCCTCTGCGCGGAGCGCAATGCGGACCTGCTGATCGCGGTGCTCGGCATCCTCAAGGCGGGTGGCGCATACGTCCCGTTGGATCCGGCATACCCGAGCCAGCGGCTGGCCTTCATGATCGAGGACTCCCAGCCTCGCGTCCTGGTGGGCCAGCGCGCGCTGCTGGACGCGCTGCCTCACGGGGACGTGGCCCGGTTGGCGCTCGACGATGCGAATGGGCTCGTGGCGGTAGCCGAGGCGGCGCCTGTGTCCAGGACCGCTCCGGACCATCTGGCCTACGTGCTGTTCACGTCGGGCAGCACGGGCCGGCCGAAGGGCGTGGCCCTGGCGCATCGCAGCGCCGTGGCCTTCCTGCGCTGGACGACGCGGGCCTTCTCGTCGGACGAGCTGGTGGGGGTCCTCGCCTCCACGTCGCTCAACTTCGACCTGTCCGTGTTCGAGATGTTCGCGCCGCTCATCCGTGGCGGGGCCGTGGTCATCGCTCGCAATGCCTTGGAGTTGCCGTCGCTCTCGGGGGCCCGGCGGGTGACGCTCGTCAACACGGTGCCCTCCGCGATGGCGGAGTTGGTACGTGCCCATGCCGTGCCGGACTCGGTGCGCACGGTGAACCTGGCGGGAGAACCGCTGGCCCAATCCCTGGTGGAAGCCATCCACCAGTCCGCACCCGGTGTGCGGCGCGTGCTCAACCTCTACGGCCCCACCGAGGACACGACGTACTCGACCTGGACCGTGGCCCCTCGCGGCGCCACGCGGGAGCCCACCGTGGGGCGGCCGATTGAGGGGACTCGCGCGTACGTGCTGGATGCGCTCGGTCAACCCGTGCCTCAGGGCGTGGCGGGCGAGCTGTACCTGGGCGGGGCTGGGCTTGCGCGAGGGTATGTCGACCGGCCCGAGTTGACCGCCGAGCGCTTCGTTCCCGACGCGTTCAGTCCGCAGCCTGGAGCGCGGCTGTACCGCACCGGAGATCGCGTGCGGTGGTTGCCCGATGGCGTGCTGCAGTACCTGGGCCGAATCGACCAGCAGGTGAAGGTGCGTGGCTTCCGAATCGAGCTGGGCGAAATCGAGGCGGTGTTGCGAAGGCATCCAGACGTGCGCGAGGCCGTGGTGCTCGTGCGCGGCGACGGGAGCGAAGGGCGCCGCCTGGTGACGTACATCGTGCCCCAGCCGGACACGGTGCCCGATGCCACGGCGCTCCGGCGCTTCGTGAAGGAAGGGCTGCCGGACTTCATGGTGCCCTCGGTGGTGATGGTGCTGGCCTCGCTGCCGCTGACGCCCAACGGCAAGGTGGACCGCAAGGCGCTCCCGGCGCCGGACGCCCTCCGTCAGGAGTCGACGCGGGCCTATGTGGCGCCTCGGGATGCGCTGGAGCTCCTGCTCGCGCGCATCTGGGAGGAGTTGCTGGGCACAGGCCCCATTGGCATCCACTCCGACTTCTTCGAGCTGGGTGGGCATTCGCTACTGGCCATGCGGATGGTGTCGCTCATCCGCGAGCGCCTGGGACGCAGCCTGCCCGTGGTTTCACTGTTCCAGGCGGGGACGCTGGCGGAGCTGGCCTCTCGGCTCCGGCAGGCACCCGGGCACGTGTCCCCGCTGGTGCCCATCCAGAGTGGCGGTTCGCAGCGGCCCGTCTTCTGCGTCCATCCCGTCAGTGGCAACGTCCTGCCGTACCTGGAACTGGCGCGGCGCCTGGGGCCTGACCAACCGTTCTACGCGTTCCAGGCCCCGGGCCTCGAAGGCGAGCGGGCTCCGCTGGGGACCGTGGAGGCGATGGCCGCCACCTATGTGGAGGCCATGCGCGGCGTCCAGGCCAGCGGGCCATACCGGCTGGCGGGGTGGTCCTTGGGAGGTGTGGTGGCCTTCGAGATGGCGCGGCAGTTGGAACAGCAGGGGGAGCAGGTGGAGCAGCTGACGCTCATTGACGCCTACGCCTTCGATCAGCGGCCAGTGGAACCCGTGGGCGCGGAGTGGATTGCCGCCCGGTTCGTGGAGTTCACGGGTCAGCTCCTGGGCCTGCCCGTCTCGGAGTTGATGGCGGACGCGCATCCCGCGGATGAGGCTTCGCTGCTGGGCCGCCTGTTGGCGCTGGGGCGGCGCACCGGCGTTCTGGCTCAGGGCGTTGGATCCGAACAACTCCACGCGCTGTACCGTGTCTACGAGAGCAACCTCCGCGCCCTCTGGGATTATCAACCGGGACGCTACGGTGGCCGCGTCACGCTGCTGCGCGCGAGCGAGACGCACGTACCCACGGGCACGGATGGCGGCTGGGGAGCGCTGGCGGCAGGAGGGGTGGAGGTGCACGAACTCTCCGGTGACCACCACTCCATCCTCAGGGCTCCAGCGGTTGACGTGCTCGCGGAGACGATGGCGCTGAAGTCGTCCCCGTAGACGTCCACCGTTCGCAGGTGATGAGGCAGACACGCTCATCACCTGCGCTGGATGTCACTTCCTGTCCGGAGGAACGGGCAGCACCCAGATCTCCCGCCCGTGCACCGCATCCTTAGCGGTGAAGTAGATGAAGTCGCCCGCGCGGAGCAGGTCCTGCGGATAGGAGGATGCGGGCCCGGGGAGGATGTCCTGGAGCAGCCGGGTGCCTCCTGGTTGTCCGTTGCTCACCCACAGCTCGTGGCCGTGGGCCGTGTCGTAGGCGTAGAGGACGACTCGGCCGTCATCCGTGGGAACGGGCGTGGGCACTCGCAGGTCCGGGGAGACGATGAGCGGTTGATACAGCAGCTTCGTGCCCTGCGTGGTGCCATCCGTCCTCCACAGCTGGACATCGAACGGGGCGGGACTCCCGTTATCATAGAAGAGCGTGAAGTAGAGCTTTGGCTCGGTTGCCGTGAACGAGGACACGAAGATGAAGAACTCGCGCGGTGAGTTCGCGTACGGGTTGGGGATGGTCGCGACACGGTTCGAGCGCGGGTGGCAAGTCGGGTCTGGATCCAGCTTGCGGAGTTCGGTCGCCGTGTAGCCAGGGGTGAACGTCGCGAAGTAGAGGCGCTTCTTGAAGACGGTGATGGGCTGCGCCTCCGAACCCTCGGGTCCAGGCCGGGTGTCCTCGACGAGCTCCGTGCCCCGGGCCGTGCCGTCACTGCGCCACAGTTCGCGTCCGTGCTCGCCGTCGTTGGCGGAGAAGTAGAGAATGCCCGCCGCGGCAGTCAGATTCCGCGGAAACGACGACCCCGTGCCCGGGAGGATGTCTTTCACCAGGCGGGTTCCCGCGGAGGTGCCGTCGCTGACCCACAACTCCGTGCCCGTCTCAGGCATGCCGAGACTCATGAAGAGGCGGTTGCCCACGCTCGCCACGTCCAGGGGACCGTTCACGGCCTCCTCTGGACCCAGGTTCTTCACGCGCACCGTGCCCGCGGAGGTGCCGTTGCTGCGCCAGAGCTCCACGTTGCCGGAGGCGATGATGGCCGGGCGGACCACCCGGAAGAAGAAGAGGGTGTCACCCACCGCGATGAAGTTCTCCAGGATGGTGTAGCCGGAATCCGGGCGGAGGTTCTTGATCAGACGCGTGCCAGCGGTCGTGCCATCGCTCACCCACAGCTCGGCGCCGTGCTCCTCGCTGAAGCCCCCCGTGAAGAAGAGCTTCTTGTCCACCACCGTCAGCCGTCCGGGCGGGTCCACCAGGTGCTTCACCGGCACGGTGCTCGCGGTCGTTCCTTCGCTGCGCCACAGGGCGCCCTTGCCTGCCTCGAAGTCAAAAGCGGAGAAGAAGAGCCGACCCCGGAAGGACGTCAGGTCCGTGGGCGTGGGGCCGCCGAATGGGCCAGGCACCGGGTCCTCGGGCGGCGGGTAGATGTCCTTCAGGAGAGAAGCCGGGCCGAGCTCGGGATGCCTGTTTTCCCATTGAGCCGAGACCGTCTCGGGTGCGTCAGTGCCCGAGAGTGATTCCTCCGTGAGGGATTCCCCGCATCCCATTGCCAACAAACAGACTCCCACCAACAAACGCCATGCACGCATGAATGTTCCCCCTCGATCTCGGGTGGCCGGCCCCTCGCCATCGGTATGCGTGGCGAAGCGCCACCGCCAGGGGGCGTCCTCGATTACGCGCGGCACCTGTTCACCAAAGCCAGACGGGGGCGAACGCCATCTCCGTGCGGGCTCAGGGTTTCGTCTGAATGCACTCGTTGGCGGGACGGAAGGGCAGGGCGTAGAGCTCGCGCCCGCTGGCTACGTCCTCGGCGGTGAAGAACACGTCCCAGCCGGAGCGGATGAAGGCGCGTGGGTCTCGCGCTGTCCCCGCGTCGAGCTTCCGGGTGCTGGACACAGTGCCGTTGCTCACCCAGGGCTCCGCGCCCTGCCCCGTCGTCGCGCCGAAGAAGAGCCAGCCCTGGATGGCAGTCAGTTCGGTGGGAGATGCGCCCTCCGTCCCGGGCACCAGGTCCGCGAAGAGCTTCGTTCCTTTCGACGTGCCATCGCTCACCCACAGCTCGCGGCCGTGCCGGCCGTCATCCGCCGCGAAGTAGAGGTGGTCTCCGAGCACGGTCAGGGACGCCGGCGCCGAGCCCTCCGCTCCAGGCCGGAGGTCCTTCACCCGCCGCGTGCCGGACACCGTGCCGTTGCTGACCCACAGTTCCTCGCCCTCCGGCGCGTCCGAGCCCGCGCTGAAATAGAGCCGGCCCTGGAACGCCACCAGGTCGTGCGGGTACCGGCCCGGAAAGAAGCGCAGGCGGCGTGTGCCCTCCGCCATGCCGTCAGTGACGTAGAGCGTGGCCTCGCCTTCGTCGGGGTCCACCAGGAAGAAGAGCCTTTCGCCCACGGACTTCATGCGGAAGATGACAGTGTCCTCGAAGACCTTGAGGAGGGGCGTGAAGGCCGCTCCGCCTTCGCTGCGCACGAGCCAGTTCTCTTCGCCCACGCTGATGACGAAGTAGAGCGAGCCGTCGTGAATGGCGAAGCGGCGAGGGAAGGAACTGTCCTCGCCTGGGACGAGGTCCGCGACCTCATGGGTGCCGGCGTCCGTGCCATCGCTGGTCCACAGCTCGTTGCCGTGCGCGCCACCCGGCGCGGCGGCGGAGAAGTAGAGCCGGCCCTGGTACGCGACCAGCGTCTGCCCATCTCCCAGACTGGCGCCAATGGGAAGCACGCGCTTCACCAGGGACGTACCTTCGGACGTGCCGTCGCTGGTCCACAGGGCGCGGCCATTCACGCCATCGTCCGCGATGAAGAAGAGCCGGTCTCCCACGCGTGTGAGGTCGGTGGGATTGGAGCCCTCCGGTCCCGGCGCGATGTCCCGGAGCAGCCGGGTTCCTTCGCCCTGCGTGCCGCTGCTCGTCCACAGCTCGGCGCCGTGTTGACCGTCATCCGCGGTGAAGAAGAGCAAGGCATCACCGTGAAGGCGTTCCTGGATGGCTGCGTCTTCGGGGCCGGGGTGGGTGTCCGCGAGCCTGCGCACGCTGTTCCCGCAGGGCTCCCATGTTCGGTGGTCCGCGGGCCGCCGTGCGGACGCTTCATCGGATGATGGGAGTGTGTCGTCCACCGGTGGTGCCTCACAGGCAGCCAGAAGGGGCAGCAGTACCGGGAACGCACGCCAGGACTTCGTCATCAGCGGCTCCGTGAGGTCGAGACCATCTTGGAGCGTCAATCTGTGAATGGTGGGGGCTTGCCCCACCTGCCCACGGGCCCTGAACGCCGTTTGTAACGTGACGCTTCACACCGGTGTGACACCTGTCCGTTTCACTTCCCAAGAAAAAGTTGGAAACATTGAAAAACAGGACACACTCCTGGTACTCCGAGAGCACCTCCCCGCGGTACCGGAAAGGTGCACTGTATGCAGCGATGTATCGGATCAGCCCCACGGCGTTTCCTGTCCCTCTCCCTCATGTCCGTCATGGCGCTGAGCCAGGGGTGCCAACCCACGGATGAAGACTTGCTTGTCGAGGAGTCCGCGACGGGCGAAGTCGCACAGCCCGTTTCGGTTCCGGGCTTCGCGGAGATGCACCACCACATGTTCGCCGAGGAGGCGTTCAGCGGTGGTTGGTTCCACGGCAAGCACAACGGCTCCCTGGTGAGCTGTGACGGTGGCTTGCCGGAGAGCGACCACGCGCGCGTTCGCATGGACCTGAGCTCCATGCTCAACGTGTGCCCCAACGCGGGCGGAATCAATCTGAGCGGCGTGCCGGTGCTGTCGCAGATGTTCGGGGTGGGCGGCGCGGTGGCGTCGGAAATCATCGGCGAGGTCGAAGGGACGGAGGGCGACACCGGTCTCCACCTGGGCCGGATGAGCGTGCCCACGCAGTGGCCGCGCTGGGACACCATCGCGCATCAGCAGGCCTGGGAGGGCTGGCTGCAGCAGGCGCATCAGGGGGGCATGTCCCTGGTCACCATCTCCCTGGTGAGCAACGAGTTCCTCTGCAGGGCGTTGCCGTACCAGAACATCAAGCGTCCATGTGACGAGATGGTGGACGTGGACGTGCAGTTGCAGATGGCGCGTGACTTCGACGCTCGCACGCCGTGGGCGGAGATCGCGCTATCGCCGGCGCACGCGCGGCAGATCATCGCCTCCGGCAAGCTGGCCATGGTGCTCTCCATCGAGTCGAGCAAGCTGTTCGGCACCAAGAACTGGCAGTCCGAGCTCAACCGCGTCTACTCGCTGGGCGTGCGCTCCATCCAGCCGGTGCACCAGCTGGACAACCGTTTCGGCGGCGCGGCGCCCCACAACGCCATCTTCCAGGTCTCGCAGTTCCTGGAGAACTGCCACGTGGACACCGACTGCGCCCTCACGGGCAACGGCTTCACGCTGGGCTTCGACGTGGACGCGAACTGCAAGAACACCAAGGGCCTGACGACCGAGGGCCGGGCGCTGGTCGCCGAGATGATGAACAAGGGCATGCTCGTCGACGTGGCGCACATGTCCGAGCGCTCCGTGGACGACACGTTCGCCATCGCCCAGAGCCGCAACTACTACCCCATGTACATCTCCCACGGTCACTTCCGTGAGGTGATGCACCCGGGGCTCGCCGCCAACGAGAAGACGACGCCCGCGTCCATCATCCGCTACCTGCGCCAGACGGGCGGCATGTTCGGCCTGCGCACCGCGCACGACGAGACGCGCGACTACACCCGCACGCCGGTCGCCAACAACTGCCAGGGCTCCACGCGCTCGCTGGCGCAGGCCTACGAGTTCGGCCGCCTGGGCCTCAAGGTGAACATGGGCTTCGGCGCGGACCTCAACGGCTTCATCCAGCAGACCCGTCCTCGGTTCGGCCCCCACGGCGCCTGCTCGGCCGGCTTCGCCGCGGAGGCGGCGTTCCAGGCCCAGCAGCAGCTCTCCGCTGGCCCGCCGCCGCTGGGCACGGACTTCGACAACTACGGCCTGGCCCACGTGGGCCTGCTGCCGGACGTGGTGCGTGACCTGAAGCAGCTCGGCGTCAACACCACGGGCCTGGAGGGCTCGTCCGAGACGTTCATCCACATGTGGGAGCGGGCCACCGGTACGCGCACCGGCATGGCGGACAGCGCGGCGAACATCGACACCAGCGGTGTGGCGGCCTACGTGCCGAAGGAGACCCGCGCGGCCCAGTATCCGACCAGCTCCACCTGCTCCAACGACAGCCACTGCGCCAGCACCCAGTACTGCGGCTGGGGGCTCAACGCCGGCAAGTGTCAGAACAAGAAGGCCAAGGGCGCCATCTGCGGCAGCGCCCGGGAGTGTCTGTCCAACAACTGCCGCTGGACCCTGACCTGCGGCTGAGGTCGTTTCCTGGCAGGTGAGCGGGGCGTATCCGCCGACACGCCAGTCGTCCCCGCGGCTGGCCGCTCGCTGAGCGGCGGCCACCGCGGGGCTCCTTCATTCGTTGCCCGACTGGGGGCTTCATGGTATCGAAAATGATAGTCAATATCGATACCTGGAGCATTCGTGACGACGACGACTGAGCGTGTCTATCGGCGGGGACCGTTCCCCGTGAAGTTCCGCCTCTTGGAGGTGAAGCGGGTGACGCGGGTGACGCCGCAGATGGTCCGCATCACCCTGGCGGGCGAGGACCTGGAGGGCTTCTACAGCCCTGGCGCGGACGACCACGTGAAGTTGCTGTTCCCGGAGGAGGGCAAGCGCATGCCTGTCATCCCCACGGTGACGCCCACGGGGTTGGTGCTGAAGGAAGGCGAGCGCAAGCCGGACGCGCGTGACTACACGCCGCGCCGGTACGACGCCGCGGCGGGCGAGCTGGACATCGACTTCGTGGTGCACGGCACGGGGCCCGCGACGACGTGGGCCAGCAAGGCGCAGGTCGGTGACCTGCTGGCCGTGGGTGGACCGCGCGGCTCCACGTTCGTGGCGCAGGACTTCAGCTGGTACCTGCTCGCGGGCGACCCGTCGGCGCTGCCCGCCATTGGCCGCATCCTGGAGGAGCTGCCGGAGGGGACGCGCGCCATCGTGTTCTGCGAAGTCCCGGATGCGTCCGAGGAGCAGCAGTTCACCACCCGCGCCAACGCGACAGTGACGTGGATTCACCGCAACGGCGTGGAGGCGGGGCACTCGGACGTGCTGCAGCAGGCCATCCGGGGGCTGGAGTTCCCCGCGGGGGACTACTTCGCCTGGGTGGCGGGTGAGGCGCACACCGTGCGCCCCATCAAGGACCACCTCATCAACGAGCGTGGCGCCAACAAGAGCTGGGTCCGGGTGACGGGCTATTGGAAGCGCGGCACCTCGGACCACCACGACGCGAAGGGCTAGGCCGCCGCCGGCTTCGCGAGGGAGCGGAGCACTTCGCCCGTCATCTCGATGGCGTAGTCAATCTGCTCCTCCGTGTGCGCCGTGCTGAGGAAGGTGACGTCGCGGCGCAGCAGGATGCCCCGGCGGGCCATGCCCGCCTGGAAGGGCTGCATCTGCTTCGCGTGCTCCGCCGGGTCCTTGGCGAACAGGAAGAAGGGAATCGCGTCGTAGCCAATCACGCGCAGCGACGAACCCGCGGCCTGCGCCTGGGCGTTGACGCCCTCGCGCAGCTTGCGGCCCAGGCGGGCCAGGTGCTGGATGTAGGCGCCATCCCGGTAGCCCTTCAGCACCGCCTCGCACACGTACAGCGACAGCAGCTCACCGCCGAAGGTGGTGGACACCTGGAGCTCGCTCAGGCGGCTCAGGTACTTCTCTGGCCCGGCGATGGCCGACAGCGGCATGCCGCCAGCGATGCTCTTGGACAGCGTGACGAAGTCCGCGCGGACGTCGAAGAACTCCTGGGCGCCGCCCAGGGCGAGCCGGAAGCCGGTGACGACCTCGTCCAGGGCGAACAGGACGTTGTTCGCGGTGCACGTGGCGCGCACCTGCCGCAGGAAGGCCGGGGTGAGGGGCCGGTTGTAGGGCACCGACAGCAACACCAGGGCGAGCTCGCTGGCGTTCTTCTCGATGGTGGCCAGCAGGGCCGGCTCGTCCGGGGGCGTGAAGAGCGGCATCCGGATGGTCAGCGCCGCCAGCGCGGCCGGGACGCCCGGCGTGTCGAACATGAAGTGGTCGTGCCAGCCGTTGTAGCCGACGGTGATGATCTTCTGCTTGCCGGTGATGTGGCGCGCCAGGCGCACGGCGGCGGACGTGGCATCCGCGCCCGTCTTGAAGAAGCGCGCCATCTCCGCGCCGGGGATGAGGTCCACCAGCGTCTGGGCGGCGGAGACCTCCACGGGCGTGGGCAGCGAGTGGAGGACACCTTCCTCCAGGTGCTCCCGGATGGCGTTCACCACGGCCGGGTCATTGTGGCCCAGCATGTTGGCGCCCAGGCCGCCGATGAAGTCGATGTACTCCTGGCCGTCCACGTCCTCCACCAGCGCGCCCTTGCCCTTGGCCAGGAACACGGGGAAGGCGCCGAGCGCGAACATCTCCGGGCGCTTCATCATGGACTGCGTGACGCCGGGGACCAGCCGCCGCGCTTCGGCGAGGAGCTGGTTGGAACGGTCGAGCTTCAGCTCGCCCTGGATGGGACGAGGCAGGGAAGGGTGCTTCTTGACGGGAGTGTCCATGGACGTTTCCTTCTGTGTGTCGAGACGGAGACTGCGATTCATCGAGGCGTGGGCGCCGCGTTGAGCGGGACGGCGCTACGGCCAAAGGTCCAGAGGATGAAGAGCGAGACGGTGGTGACGCCCACGGCGAGCCATCCGGCCAGCCCGAAGCCCACCAGCTCACCGCCAGGCGTGGTGGCCAGCATCAGGCCGCTGGCCCACGCCGCGAGCCCGGAGGCGCCGTCACTGGCGGCCATGTTCATGGCCATGTATCGCCCGCGCAGCGGTGGCGGCACCTTCGCGGAGATCAACGCGATGGTGGGGATGGGCCGCGTGGACGTCAGGGACATGAAGAGGACGAAGGCGACCATCACCACCGGCAGCGGAGAGGCGGGAAGGTGTGTGAAGCCCAGGTGCGGCACCATGGTGCCCACCAGCAGCAGCCCGAGCACCCGGGCGGGGCCGAACCGGTCCACCCAGCGGCCCACCTGACGCGCCGCGAGCAGCGTGGCGGCGCCGCCAGCCAGGTACACCCAGGGCAGGTCGGTCTGCTTCAGCCCGAGGTTCCCGACCATGAACGCGCTCAGGTACGGAATCAGCAAGAAGCTGGAGAAGGCGACGCTGAACGTCAGCAGCCAGCCCAGCGCGAAGCCCGGCGTGAAGAGCGCCGTGACGGCAGGCGCCTGACGCTCCGAACCCGTGGCGACGTGCGCATCCAGCCGCGGAAGCACGGCGAACAGCCCGAACCACAGGAGCGCCCCCAGGATGCCAATGGCCCAGAAGGGCGCGCGCCAGCCGAGCAGGTTGGCCATGCCCAGGCTCAGCGGAACACCCGCCACCGCGGACAGCCCGAGCGATGACATCACCGTGCCAATGGCCCGGCCCCGGCGCTCACCGGGGATGGTGTCCGCGATGATGGACATGATGACCGCGCCCATGAGGCCCGCGCATCCTCCAGCGATGCTCCGGGCCACCAGCAGCCACGCGTGGCTCTGCGCCGCGCCGCAGGCCAGCGTGGCCGTGATGAACCCCCCCAGGATGACCAGCAACGTGCTTCTGCGGCCAAACCTGTCGACCCACGCGAGCCCCAGCACGCCCATGGCGGCGGAAGCCAACGTGTAGGAGGACACCAACGTTCCGAACTGCGCGGCTGACAGACTGAACAGCCGCATGAACTCCGGACCCAACGGCAGGACGATCATGAAGTCCAGCAGGTGGGTGAACTGCACGCCCGCCAGCAGCAGGATGAGCAGACGCTCCTGTCGCGGTGAGAACGAGGCGGTCACGAAAGGCTCCTGCGATTCAGGCCGCACGGGCTTCGTGCGTGCGAAGGGACGGCATGGATTCGGCGACCAGGAAGGCCAACTGAAGGGCCTGGTCCGCGTTGAGCCGCGGATCGCAGTGGGTGTGGTAGCGGCTGGAGAGGTCGTCTTCCGTCACGGGCTGGGGACCGCCCAGGCATTCGGTGACGTTCTGCCCGGTCATCTCCAGGTGCAGGCCACCCGGGTGGACGCCCTCCGCTGCGGCCGCGTCCATGAAGCCACACACCTCCGTGAGGATGCGGTCGAAGGAGCGCGTCTTGTAGCCATTGCCGGCCTTGTGGGTGTTGCCATGCATCGGGTCGATGGACCAGATGACGGGACGCCCATCCCTGCGGGTGGCGGCCATGAGCCGGGGCAGCCGCTCCGCGACTAGGTCCGCGCCGAAGCGTCCGATGAGGGTGATGCGGCCCGGGATGCCCTGGGGGTTGAGGAGGTCCATCAGCCGGAGCACTTCGTCGGGCTCCATGGTGGGGCCACACTTGATGCCAATGGGGTTCTGGATGCCGCGCATGAACTCCACGTGGCCACCGTCGAGCTGGCGGGTGCGCTCGCCAATCCACAGCATGTGCGCGGACGCGTCGTACCAGCCGCCGCCGTCGGGCTCGGCGCGCGTCATGGCCTCCTCCACGTTGAGGAGCAGGGCTTCGTGGCTGGTGAAGAAGTCGATGGCATTGGAGCTGCTGCGAGGCTCCGGGCTGACTCCCAGCGCCCGCATGAACGACAGGGATTCGAGGATGCGGTCCGCCAGCAAGCGGTTGATGCCGCCTTGGGGCCAGCGCTGGGGCTCGGCGAGCTCCTCGTAGCCGCGCTGGGCGAAGGCGCGCAGCAGGTTCAGCGTGGCGGAGGACTGGTGATAGGCCTTGAGCAGCCGGCGCGGGTCTGGCGTTCGCGCTTGGGCGTCGAACTCCATGCCGTTGATGATGTCCCCGCGGTAGCTGGGCAGGGTGACGCCGTCCAGCGTCTCCATGGGGCTGGAGCGCGGCTTGGCGAACTGCCCGGCGATGCGGCCCACCTTCACCACCGGACGGTTGCCGGCGAAGGTCAGCACCATGGCCATCTGCAGCAGCAGCCGGTAGGTGTCTCGGATGTTGTCGGTGGTGAACTCCTTGAAGCTCTCCGCGCAGTCGCCGCCTTGCAGCAGGATGGCTTTGCCTTCGGCGACCATGGCGAGCCGGGAGGTGAGCCGGCGCGTCTCATCCGCGAAGACGAGTGGAGGCAGGCGGGACAGCTCGGCCTCGGTCTGGGCCAGGGCCTGCGCGTCCGGATAGTCCTCCGGCATGTACTTGACGGGCTTGTGCCGCCAGGAGTCTGGCGTCCAGGTGGGGTTCGTCACGGGAGTGCCGTTTCGGTTGGCAGGCGGGTTGCGGGCACGGGCGGCAGCAGGCCCCGCGCAATGCAGTAATCGAGGTATCGGTACAGCAGCGCACGGTCCGTGGGCGGGCAGGTGATGCCCGTTCCCTCGAGCGCTTGATGGACCCGCTCACAACGGATGGGGCCCAGACCAAACGCGGGCACGTCCGTGCCCGAGCGCAGGTCGAAAAAGGCGAGCGTGGATTGGTTCTCCCCGGTGCCAGCGCGCTCGGCCACGCGGTTGCGCCACTCACCCACGGGGCAGTGTTCCACGGGGTAGCCATAGTCACGGACCCACGCGAACAGCTCACGGAGCTTCACCTCGGGCGTGGGACACAGGTTGAACACCGTGGGTGGGCGGGCGTCGCGTGCCATGCGGACAATGGCTCCCGCCACGTAGTCCACGGGCGTCCACACCTCGGCGACGTCGAGCTGGGGCAGCGCGCCCACGGGGATGCCGGCCAGCAGGATGCGCCACACCAGGTCCTGCGGGTTGACGATGGCGCTGTCGGGCGCACCCACCACGCGGCCCAGCCGGTACACGGCCACGGGAAGGCCGCGCGCTCCGGCCTGTTCGACGAGCCGCTCGGCAATCCACTTGCTCTGCTGGTAGCCGTCGCGCAGGCCCGGGTGCGCGGGCACGAAGGCCTCCGGGACGTCGGGGCTGAGGTCCGTCTGCGGCGCCACGGCCAGAGTGGAGACGTAGTGGAAGGGCTTGGCGCGGACCGCGGCGGCCAGGCGCAGCAGCTCGCGGGTACCCCGCACATTCACGGCCTGGAGGCTGCCGTATTCGCGCACCACGCTGACCACGGCGGCGTTGTGGATGACGGCGTCACACTCCGAGGCCAGCCCGTGGAAGCGCGCCTGACTCAGGCCCAGCCAGGGCTGGGTGAGGTCCGAGGGCAGCGCCACCACGCGCTCCGTCAGGTGTTCGGGGGAGAGCTGCTGGGACGCCAGCGCGGCCTGGATGCGCTCCAGGGCGTGAGCCTCGTCGCGAGCGCGGACCAGACACACCACGCGCGCGTCCGTCTGGCGCAGGAGTTGGTGGAGCAGGTGCGCCCCGACGAAGCCGGTGGCGCCGGTGAGGACGACTTGACGCAGCCGTGGAGATTCGGCGGCCTGCACCGTGAGCTTGGGGACGATGTCCTCGGACAGCACGGCGTCGGCGAGCATGCGCTCGGTGAGGCCCCCGGCGTCAGAGGCGCCGTCGGTGCCTTGCTCCAGTGCCTGGGCCAGTCCGGCCGCCGTCGGGTAGCGGAAGACGGTGGCGACGGGAATATCGCGGCCCAGCTCGATGCTGAGCCGGTTGGCGACCTGGATGCTCTGGAGCGACTGGCCGCCCAGGTCGAAGAAGTCATCCTGCGCGGACGTCGTCGTCACGCCCAGTACCTCTTCCCAGACCTTCATCACCACGCGCTCCAGGGCCGTGGTGCCCGCCGTCGTGGTCGCGACCTCCTCGGTGGGCAGCAGGCGGCGCAGCTCGGCGCGGTCCAGCTTGCCGGTGCTGGTGCGTGGCAGCCGCTCCGCGAACACGAACGTGCCGGGCACCATGGGGGCAGGCAGGCTGTCCATCAGGTGCTGCCGCAGCTCCGCCACGGTGGGCGCGGGCTGCGTGGTGACGACGTGCGCGCACAGCCGGCGCGAGCCGCTGGGGAGCACCTGTCCGACGACGGCCGCCTCGCGCACGCACGGGTGGCCGAGCAGCGCCGTTTCGACCTCGGACGGGTCGATGCGGTGGCCGCTGATCTTGAACTCGTCGTCGACGCGGCCCACGAAGACAATCTGGCCGTCCTCGCGCAGCCGGGCCTTGTCACCCGTGCGGTAGGCGCGGGGGCTTCCCGGCAGGGCGTCGAGCGTGATGAAGCGCGTGGCCGTCAGCGCCTCGCGGCCCAGGTAGCCCCGGGCGAGCGCGCCGCCCAGCAGGTGGAGTTCGCCTTCCTCACCCGTGGGGACGATGCGGCCCTGCGCGTCGGCAATCACCGCGCGCACGCCCGGCAGGGGGCGGCCAATGGGCACGTCGTCCCCGGTGGGCGTCTCGTCGAGGCCACCGCTGAGCGTGGCGACGGTGGCCACCACGGTGGCCTCGGTGGGGCCGTAGGTGTTGAGCAGCCGGACCTGGGGACCTGCGGAGGCCCGCCAGCGGGCGACGCGCTCGGGCAGCGCGGCCTCACCGCCGATGACGACGGTGCGCAGCGAGGGCGGCAGCCGGGCCGCGCCCGTGGACACGCTGTAAGCCAGCTCGTGCCAGAAGGCCGTGGGCAGGTCCAGCAGGGTGATGCCATGGGTGGCGCAGGCTTCGAGCAGCCGGGGCACCGACTGGAGCATCTCGTCCGTGCGCAGCACCAGCGTGGCGCCGGCGCACAGGGAGACGAAGATCTCCTCCACGCTGGCATCGAAGTGCAGTGGCGCGAACTGCAGCACCCGGTCTTCGGACGTCACCTCGTAGCGGAACGTCGCGCCCGCCACGAAGTGGGCCAGGGCGTCGTGGTCAATCTGCACGCCGTTGGGCTGGCCGGTGGAGCCGGAGGTGTAGATGACGTACGCCAGCGGCGCACCCGGCTGGGGCGCCGTGGCCGGCTGCTCCGGGCCGGGGCGCCTGTGCACCGCGAGCTGCCCGGGTGCCTGCGGAGGCATGCCGGCCGTGAGGTCCTTCACGGCGCTGCTCACTGTCAGGCGTGGCGCGGCGTCATCCAGGATGGCCTTCGTCCGGGACTCGGGACCAAAGGGGTCCACGGGGAGGTATCCCGCGCCGGAGAAGAGGACACCCAGCGTGGCCACGATGGCGTCGATGCTCCGCGGCAGGGAGACGGCCACCAGCGTGTCGGGCCGCGCGCCGTCAGCCCGCAGCTGCTCCGCGAGCGCCTGGGCGGACTGGAGCAGGGCCGCGTAGGTGAGGCGGTGCTCGCCATGCTCCACCGCGACGGCATCCGGCCGCGCACGCGCCTGCTCCTTGAAGAGCTTTAGCACGGGCCGTTGCGGAATCGGCAGGGGACCGCCATCCGCGATGGAGGGCCGCGCGGGGGCAGGAGCCACCCGCACGGCCTGCTCGGGCGCGGCCAACAGTGACTCCAGCAGTTGGAGGAAGCCACGCTGGTGGGCGTCCAGGACGTCGGGGCTGTAGCAGGCGGGGTTCGCGTCGAAGTCCACGCGCAGTCCGCTGCCGTCGGAGCGGGCGTACATGCCGATGGACAGGTCCTCGACGGGGCCCGCGGAGAGGTTGTGGGCGAAGGCCGGCATCCCCGCGAAGCGCAGGGCGTAGTCGAACGGCATGATGTTGACCACGGGGCCGAAGAGCCGCCGCTGGCCGCCCACGCGCTTCAAGTCGCGGCGAAGCTGCTCGTAGCGGTAGCGCAGGTGCGGCCGCATGGCGCGCAGCTCCGCCGCTACGTCGCGGGCCATGGCGAACAAGCCCGCGTCGGGCCGCACCGGGACGCGCAGCGGCACGATGTTCATGGCCATGCACGGCACGCGGATTGCGGCTGAGCCCAGGCGCGTCATCACTGGCAGACCCAGCACGACTTCGGGCGCACCCGTGTGCTGGTGCAGCCAGGCCGCCGTCGCCGCGAGCACCAGGTCCGGCCACGTGAGCCCGGCCTGCTTCGCGGCGGCCTGCATCCGCTCCAGGTCCGCGGGCGACAGGTGCCGCGTCTGGCGCACGAACCGCGGCGACATTTGCGCGGGCTCCGCGAGCGTCACTGGCGTAGGCCCATGGGTGAAGCGCTCCACCCAGAAGGCGCGGTCCGCGGCGTGCTGCGCGCCCCCCTGGTAGGCGGCGTCCTCATCGAGGACGGCACGGAGGGAGCCGAACCCGTTCGTTGCGGGCTTGCCCGTCACCCGGGCCGTGTAGAGGTCCGCCACGCGGCGGGCCACCAGCGAGAAGCCGAAGCCGTCCAAGGCGATGTGGTGGGCCCGCTGGAACCAGAAGTAACGGTCCGGCGCCGCCTTGAACAGCGCTTCCGCGAACAGCGGGCCCTGACCCAGGTCCACCGTGCGCGTCAGGTCCTCGTGCATCCAGGCCTGGGCCTCGGTCCAGGGGGCGGGCGTGTGGCTGACGTCGGCGACGTGCAACTGCCACGACGCGCGGGGCTGCACGAACTGCACGGGGCCAGAGGCACCGGGGACGAAGCGCGCGTGGAGCGCCTCCGCCTCGTCGATGGCCTGACGCAAGGCGGACTCGAAGTGCTCCACGACGAGCGGCCCGCGGATCTCGATGCACTCGCCCGCGTTGTAGACGGCGCTCGTGAGGTCGAACTGCTGGCCGACCCAGATTCCATGCTGGGCCGCGGACAGCGGCCAACCTGCTTCGTGTGTTTCGCCCATCGCCAGGGCCTCCCGTGTGTTCATGCGTCAGGGGCGCGAGGTGACTCGCGCACCGCGGAGCTACGCGGCGTTCCGGGAAGCGGGCGTGTTGCCCAGGGAGAGCAGCGTGAACCAGTCGGCGAGCGTCGGCCGTTCGGCCAGCTCCACGAAGGTTGTCTCCGCGCCAGCGGCCCGCCATTTCTCCACCAGCGTCATCAGCCGGATGGAGTCCATTCCGCGATCGAGCAGGTTGTCGTCGTCCCCCAGCGCCTCCGGCGACTCCTGGAGCAGCTCCGCCACTTCCGCGCGCACCTGCTCGCGGGTGAGCGTGCTGGCCGTGGCGACGGGGCCCAGCGCTTCGAGCACCTGCTGCGTGGTGGTGGTGACGGCGCACAGTTGGGCCGCGTAGCTCAGCGCGAGCTGGTGGTGCGCCAGGGAGAAGTCACCCAGCGCGTCGGCAATCAGGAAGGGCCGCACGTCGCTCATGAAGGCGTCGCTGGCCGTCTGCAGGCAGCCGATGTGCGCGTAGATTCCGGAGATGAGGATCTGATCGCGGCCCAGCTTCTTCATCTGCTCCATCAGGTCCGTCTTGCGGAACGCGCTGTAGCGCCACTTGGTGAGCTGGATTTCGCCTTCGGCGGGCGTCAGCGCGTCGATGATGCGCTTCTGGTCCGGTCCGCCGTTGATGCCGCCGCCCCAGAAGTCCAGCAACAGGCCGCGCTGCTCGGGCGTCTGGCCACCCGGCTGGGCCGAGTACACGACGGGGATGCCCAGCGCCGTGCAGTGCTGGCGCAGCCTTTGGATGTTGGCGACCAGCTCCGTCACGGGCGACTGGCCCTGCGCGAAGGCCTCCACGAAGTAGCGCTGCATGTCGTGGATGAGCAGCACGGTGCGGCTGGGGTCCGGCGTCCAGGTGACCTTGTTCTTCGGCAGGTCGGCGGCGCCGGGCATGGGATAGGGAGCGATGGCGGGGAGCGCCATGGGGTGGGTCCTTTCAGCGCGTCGCGCGCGAAACCGGAGTGGGGGAGGGAGCGCTGGCGAGCACGTCGCGCAGCGCCTTCTTGCTGACCTTGCCGACGCCCGTCTTGGGGAACGCCTCGACGAACTCGACCCGGTCGGGAATCTTGAAGGCGGCCAGGCCCCGCTGGCGCAGGAAGGCCGTGAGGACGTTGGGCGCGGGCGGCGTGCCTCGCGCGATGACGAAGGCGCAGGTGCGCTCGCCCAGGAACGCGTCCGGAACGGCGACCACCGCGGCGTCGTGCACGTCGGGGTGGGCCAGCAGGTGGTTCTCCACCTCCTCGGCCGCGACCTTGTCTCCGCCCCGGTTGATCTGATCCTTGGCGCGGCCCTCCACCACCAGGTAGCCCTGGGGCGTCACGCGGACCACGTCACCGGTGTGATAGAAGCCGTCGTTAGTGAAGGCCTTCGCGTTGTGGGCCTCCGCCTTGTAGTAGCCGCGGATGGTGTACGGCCCGCGCGTCAACAACTGGCCCGTTTCGCCCGGCGCCACGTCTTCGCCGTCCTCGTCCACCACCCGGATTTCGTCGTCCGGGGAGATGGGCCGGCCCTGGGTGCTGACGATGACCTCCTCGGGGTCATCCAGGCGCGTGTAGTTGACCAGGCCCTCGGCCATGCCGAACACCTGCTGCAACGTGCAGCCCAACGTGGGCTTCACGCGCTGGGCCGCCTCGGTGCTGAGGCGCGCGCCACCGACCTGGAGCACCCGCAGACTGGCGAGCTGGTGCCGGCGCGTCTTGGCCGCGTCCATCCAGACCATGGCCAGCGGCGGCACCACCGCGGTGATGGTGACGCGCTCGCGCTCGATGAGCGGGAACACTGTGTCCGGGCTGGGGTTGGGCGCCAGCACCGCCGTGCCGCCCGCGTAGAAGGTGCCCAGCACGCCCGGCGAGCTGAGCGGAAAGTTGTGCGCCGCGGGCAGCGCGCACAGGTACACGCTCGTCTCGTCGAGCTGGCAGATGTCTACGCTGCCGCGCAGGCTGTAGATGTAGTCGTCGTGCGTGCGCGGGATGAGCTTGGGCACGCCCGTGCTTCCGCCGGAGAGCTGGAAGAAGGCCACGTCGCTGGGCGCGGGCCCCGGCGGCAGCGCCGTGGGCGCGGCGTACAGGCTGCTCAGCGCCGTGAAGGGGCCCGCGTCACCGGCGACGATGACGTGCTTCAGCGTGGGGCAGGTGGTGCGCACCTGCTCGGCCAGCGTTCGGTAGTCGAAGCCGGCCTGCTTGTCCGCGATGACGTAGGCCGCCGCCTCCGTGAAGGCGCAGAAGTAGCCAATCTCCGACGAGCGGTGCGCGGGCAGCGCGAACACCGGCAGCGCGCCCAGGCGGAAGAGGGCGAAGATGACCTCGAAGAACTCGGCCACGTTGGGCAGCTGCACCACCACGCGGTCCCGGGCCTGGATGCCCAGGGCATGGAAGCCGGCGGCCAGCTGGCTGACGCGGGCGTCCAGGTTGGCGTAGGTGAGGCGGCGCTCTCCGGCCACCAGCGCGGTCCGCTCGCCGTGACGCTGGGCGCGCTCGTGGAGGAGCTGGCCGAACGTCTCGCCGCGCCAGTAGCCGGCCTCGCGGTAGCGGGCGGCGTACGCCTCCGGCCAGGTGGGGCAGCCGGGGAGGGCGGGGGACGTCATGACTGCACCCCGGCACCGTGGCCCAGGCCCATGGCGTGGAGCATGGTGCGGAACTTGGCCTCGGTCTCCGCCAGCTCGGACTCGGGCGTGGAGCCCACCACGATGCCCGCGCCCGCGAAGATGCGCAGGGTGCGCTCACTGGCCTCCGCGCAGCGGATGGTCACCGCCCACTGTCCATCACCCGTGGCGTCGCACCAGCCCACCGTGCCGGTGTAGTAGCCGCGCTCGAAGGGCTCGATGGAGCCAATCGCCTCGTGCGCCAGCCGCGTGGGGTAGCCACACACCGCGGGCGTCGGGTGCATGGCCGCCGCCAGCGTCAGCGAGGAGATGGAAGGGTCGGCCAGCTCACCGGTGATGCGGCTGGACAGGTGCCACATGGTGGCGGTGTTCACGAGCGACGGACCGGCGGGCACGTTCAGCGTCTTGCAGTACGGCCGCAGCGCCTCCGCGACGGCGTCGATGACCACCGCGTGCTCGTGCAGGTCCTTGGGCGACTTCAGCAGCGCGGCGGCGCGCTCTTGGTCCTCCAGAGGGTCCGCGCTGCGGGCCGCGGAGCCGGCCAGGGGATTAGCGACCACCTGGAAGCCGGAGCGGGACACGAGCAGCTCGGGGCTGGCGCCAATGAGCGTGCGAAGTCCCACGTCGCTGGTCCCGTCCTGCTGGGGGAGGTCGGCGGCGAAGGTGTAGCCCGACGGGTTGCGCTGCGCGAGGTTGCGCAGCAACTGCCGCAGGTCGATGGGGGCGGCGGCGTTGAGGTGCAGCGAACGCGACAGCACCACCTTCTGGAGCGGCCCGCGCTGCATCAGCTTCAGCGCCTGCGCGACGCCGTTCAGGTACGCGGCGGGCTCCGGCACCGGCTGGACGGTGTAGCTGGCGCTGAGCGGCCGCTGCACCGGAACGTCCTTGTCGAACAACAGGGGCCCCGCGCGCTGGAGCGTCAGCGGCACCACGAGCTGCGCGGGCACCGAGCCGTCGAAGGGCACCGCGCCCACCGCCACGGGGATGTCGTGGTCGGCCTGACGCGCGTCATTCAGCACCGCCGTCACGCGCTCGGGGAGCCGCGCCAGGGCATCCGCGCCGCCCTGGTGCGGCACGGTGGCGAAGGTGCCGCGCGCCAGCAACGTGCGGCGCGGCGTGGAGAAGAAGAACGAAGAGCCAGCCTCGTAGCTCTCGAGCAACTGCGCGGCGAGTGTCTGCGGTCCCATGGGGTGTTCCTGTTCCTTCGGCTCAGCGGGCGTCGTGCACAGGGCGCCACAGGGCGGCGCCTCGGCGGCAGGTTATGAATTGGATCCTAGTAATCATTCTCAACTTCTTGGCGGGCGTGGGCCTGCGCGAGGGCGGGGTCAGGCGTCGAGCGTCGCGCCCCCGTCGACGCGGAGGTCGTGCAGGGTGATGTGGCGTGCCGCGTCCGAGACGAGGAACCGCACCGCGTTGGCGATGTCCTCGGGGGTGGCGATGCGTTGCAGCGGGATGCCCAGGCGATAGGCCTCGGGCGAGCCGGCAATCACCGCCTGTGCGCCGGAGTCATCCGCCCAGAGCGCGCGCTGCATGGCGGTGTCCGTGGAACCGGGGGACACGACGTTGCATCGGATGCCGTGCGGGGCCAGCTCCAGGCCCAGGCACTTGGTGAACATGCTGGAGGCTGCCTTGGAGGCGGCGTACGCGGCCATCTGCGTGCGGGGCACGGCGGCGGCGTTGGAGCCCACGGTGACGATGACGCCGCCGCGCCGGGGCACCATGCGCCGGGCCACGGCGCGGGACACCTGGAACACGCCCAGGGTGTTGACGGAGAAGGTGAACGCCCAGTCCTCGTCGCTGTAGGACAGGATGGGGCCCGTGCGCAGGACGCCCGCCACGTTGGCCAGCACTTCGATGGGGCCCAGCTCCCGTTCGATGCGCTCCACCAGAGCGTCGACCGCGGCGACATTGCTCACACTGGCCGGGTAGGCCACCGCGTGCTGATTCTTCTGCCGAAGCTCGGCCACGAGGGAGCCCAGGCCGTCCGCGTTGGTGTCGACCGCGGCGATGAGGGCATCACCCGCCAGCGCACGCGCCACCGCCGCGCCAATACCTTGTGCGGCACCTGTGACGAGTGCCACCCGGGTGGGCGTTCCCATGTCCCTGTTCCTCCTTCTGGATGCCTGCGCCCGCTTGTTGGGCTTGTAATTGGATAATGAGAATGATTTTCATTATCGAGTCGGCGCAGATATGTGCCACGCAGCGCCAGGGGTGTCAAGAAGGGAAGTAAGGGATTGCCGGTAACGCATATTGCAATGGCCACCCGGTCGGGCTGTCACGCATCGGGTTCCATCGCGGAGCCATGCTTCTTTTGGCCGCGTTGGAAGAGGTCCGGGCTCTTGTCCGATGATGGGATTTCGCGTGCCACAGGCGAACGCGAATCACGCCCCAGCCGGGTGTGCCAAGGGCCGTGTCAGGCGCGACGTTTGATGGCGTTGGAGTTGCAGCGGAGTCTGGCCTTCATGTCCCAGCTTCTTCAGGACGTTCGATTGTCCCTGCGTCGCATGCGGCGCGAGGCCGCCTTCACGCTGGTCATCATCACCACGCTCGCGCTGGCCATTGGCGCCACCACCGCCGTCTTCAGCGCGGTGTACCAGGTGCTGCTGCGGCCGTTGCCGTACCGGGCGCCGGAGCAACTGGTGACGCTGTACCAGTCGACGCCCCAGCGCGAGCGGCTGGGCGTGTCGCTGCAGTCACTCCAGGCATGGCGCGAGCGTGCGTTCGCGTTCCAGGGATTGGAGGGGCTGTCGATCCGCGACATCACCTTGGCGGGTGACGGTGAGTTGGAGCGGGTGCGCGCGGGGCGGGCAACAGCGGGTTTGTTCTCGCTCCTGGGCGTGCGGCCCTTGCTAGGGCAGGACTTCCACGCGGACATGAACGCCAATGGCCTGCTCCTGTCGCATGCGCTGTGGCAGCGGCGCTTCGGTGGCCGCCCGGACGTGGTGGGACAGACGCTGATGGTGGATGACCAGCTCCACACGGTGGTGGGGGTGTTGCCCGCGGGCTTCCGCTTCGCACCGGACGTGGAGGCGTGGAAGCCGTTGGTCTTGTCCGCGGAGGAGTCGGCCGGAGGGGTGTGGCTGCGCGTGGTGGGGCGGCTGCGCGAAGGCGTGTCCGCGGAGCAGGCACGTACGGAGCTGACGGTCCTGGGCGCCGCGCTGGTGCGCGAGCCGGGCTTCACGGAGGAGCCCGCCGGAGTGCGGCTGGTGCCCTTGCACACGCAGGTGGTGGAAGGCTCCCAGGAGCGGCTGTGGCTCCTGGCCGGTGTGGTGGCGCTCGTGCTGTTGGTGGCCTGCGCCAACGTGGCCAACCTGTTGCTGGCCCGGGCTTCCGCGCGGGCGCGCGAGGTGTCGGTGCGCGCCGCCCTGGGCGCGGGCCGAGGGCGGCTGGTGCGGCAGTTCCTGGTGGAGAGTGGGATGTTGGCGCTCGTGGGAGGCTCCGCCGGGCTGGTCCTGGCGATGTGGGGCATGGATCTGCTGCGCGCGCTCATGCCACCTCAGTTCGTGGACGCCGAGGCCCTTCGCCTGCAGCCGAATGTCCTGGGCATCGCGCTGGTTCTCTCGGTGGTGACCAGCCTGCTCTTCGGCCTGGTCCCCGCGCTGCGGGTGTCGCGCGCGGATGCGCGGGGCGCGCTGGGCGGGCTGCGAGGCGGCGCGGGGGCCACGCGGGGCGAAGGCGGGCGCGTGGTGCTGGTGGTCGCGCAGGTGGCCCTGGCACTGATTCCGCTGGTGGGCGCGGGCCTGATGCTTCGCACCGTCCATGCCTTGAGCTCGGTGCCGCTGGGCTTCAATCCCCAGGGCGTCACGGTGGTTGACCTCTCCCTTCCGTCGGCGAAGTACCGGGATGAGGCCGTCCAACGGGCCCTCTTCTCCAGCGTGTTGGAGCGGGTGCGCGCGCTTCCAGGCGTGACGTCCGCGGGCATGTCCAGCACGGTGCCATTGTGGGGACGCAATGGCCTGGCTCCCGTGCTGCTGCCGGGCGAGCCGGCATCACAGGCGGACTCCCGGGAGTTGGTCCACTTCCGCACCACCAGCGACGGCTACTTCAACACCCTGGGCATTCCGCTGAAGGAAGGGCGCACTATCGAAGCCTGGGATGGGGCGGGCACCGCGCCGGTGGTCGTGGTGAACGAGACGTTCGCCCGACGCTACTTCCCCGGTCGGAGCGCGGTAGGGCAGCGCGTGCAACTGGTGCTCGACGGTGAGTCCTTCCGCGAAATCGTGGGCGTGGTGGGGGACGTCCAGCACAACAGCCTGGATGCGCCCCCGGCCAGCGAGGCCTTCGTCCCCATGGGACAGCTCTGGGGACTGCACATGCTGCTCACCGTGCGTGCCTCGCAGGACGCCGCCGCGCTGGCCCCGGTACTGCGCGATCAGCTTCGCGCCGTGGCCCCCGAGCTCCCGAGAGCCCCGGTGCGCTCCCTGGAATCGGTCGTGGACGCCAGCCTGGGCCACACGAAGGTGCTGGGTTCGCTGCTGGTGGCCCTGGCGGTGCTGGGGCTGGTGCTCGCGGGCGTGGGGCTCTACGGCGTGTTGTCCTATTCGGTCAGTCAGCGAACGCGCGAGCTGGGCATCCGCATGGCATTGGGCGCGACCGGGCAACATCTGGTGTGGCGCGTGGTGGGGCAGGGGCTTCGGATGGCCGTGGCCGGCGTCGTCCTGGGCATTGGCGGCGCCGCCGTGCTCGCGCGCAGCCTGTCCAGTGTCCTGTATGGCGTGAGCGCGTTCGACGTCGTCACCTTCGCGGCCGTGCCCGCGCTGCTCGCCGCAGTGGCGTTGCTGGCCAGCTGGCTGCCCGCGCGCCGCGTCACCCGCGTGCCTCCGCACGAGGCGCTGCGTTCGGACGACTGAGCCGGGTGCTTTGCTCAGGTGATGGCCTCGCGAGGCACGGGGACCATTGCCTGGCGTATCCCTACGACGAAGGTGTCTCCAAGGCGCCGGTGGATGTCTATGGAAGGCCTGGCGAAGGGTCGGTGGTCATCGATGCGGGCTGGGGATTCCTGCTCCCCGCCAACCGGACCTATCCTTGGTTCAAGTAGCGCCGTGATGCGAAATGACGACGGCCGGGCCTCCCTGAAGGATCTCGGCCGCCGTGGCGGACTCCGCGGGCGCCCGGGCGGCCGACTCCACCCCACGGGCCCGCCTGCCTCAGTCGTGCCTGAGCGCGATGATGGGGTCCACGCGCGAGGCACGCAGCGCGGGCATCCAGGTGGCCACCAGCCCCACGCCCAGCAGCACCAGCGGCGCGGCGACGAAGGACAGCGGGTCCAGGGCGCTGACGCCGTGGACGAAGCCGGACACCACCCGCGTCAGCGCCAGCGCACCCGCGCACCCCAGCACCACCCCGCCCGCCACTGAGCCCAGGCCCTGTCGGAGCACCAGCCTCACCACATCGCCCCGCGTAGCGCCGAGCGCCAGTCGCACGCCCATCTCCCGCGTCCGCTGGCTCACCAGATAGGACAACACGCCGTAGATGCCCACTGCGGCCAGCGCGAGCGCCAGCGCCGCCATCATCCCCAGCAACATCATGTTGAAGCGCTCGGATCCGAGCGAGCGCGCGACGTGGTCCTCCAGCTTCAGCGTCTCCATCACCGGTTGCTGCGCGTCCACCGCCCACACCTCGCGCTGGACGGCCGTTACGACGTCCGCGTGGCCGCCCCTGGCGCGCACCAGCAGGTTCTGCGGAATCATCCTCACGACCATTGACGCGACGCCCTGCGACATCTGTCCCGGCGCCAGGTACAGCACCGGGGGAGGCTCGTCATTCAGGCCGTCCTCGCGCACGTCCCGCACCACGCCCACCACGACGCGGGGCACCACGTCCCGGAGGGATGGCACCGAATGCGCCACCCGGATGCGCTGGCCGAGGGGGTCCTCGCCCGGCCAGAACCTGCGCGCCGCCGTCTCGTTGATGACCACCACCGGCTCAGAGCCCGCTATGTCGTTCTCCGCCAGCAGCCGCCCGCGGACGAGGCCGATGCGCATCGCACCGAAGTAGTCCGGCGTCACCGGGCGGTACTGCCCCCAGCCCGCGCCGGGGCCGTTGTCATCCCCCGTGTACTTGCCTTCGATGGAGAACGACATGCTGGGGCCCCTGTCCATGGGCAGCGACGTGGCGAACCCGACCGCCTCCACGCCAGGCAACGCCCGCACGCGCTCCTCCACCTGCGTCTCGAAGCGCTCCAGTGCCTGCAACGTGCCGTAGCGTCCCTCCGGGAGCGACAGCCGCAGCACGTGGACGCCGTGCGGGTCGAAGCCCGGCTGCACGCTCTGGAGCGTGGAGAACCCGCGGATGAGCAGCGCCGCGCCCACCAGCAACATCACCGCCAACGCCACCTGACCCACCACCAGGAACGCGCGCGTGCGCCCGCCCCCCGGGCCCAGGGTCGCCCGCTGGCCGCCCTCGCGGAGCGCCATCTGGAGGTCCGTGCGCGACGCTTGCCACGCGGGCAACAGCCCGAACAACAGGCCCGTGAGGAGCGACGCGGCCAGCGTGAAGCCCAACACCGTGCCATCGATGCCCACCTGCGCGCCCGCGAGCCCTCCGTCCCCGGGCAGCAGAACCGAGGTGTCCGGCGCCAGCGACAACAACCCTGGCAACACCGCCACCGCCAACAGCACCCCGAGCCCTCCGCCGGCCACGGAGAGCAAGAGGCTCTCCGTGAGCATCTGCCGCGCGAGCCGCCCCGGCGCCGCGCCCAACGCCGCGCGCACCACCAGTTCTCGGTTGCGCGCCGCCGCTCTTGCGAGCTGGAGGTTTGCCAGGTTGACACATGCGATGAGCAACACCAGGGTCACCGCGCCCATCAGCACCCAGAGCGCCAATCGCGTGTCGCCCGCGAGGAATGCCCGCAGGTCCACCGGGGCGAACTCCTGGCCCTCATCAAGCAGGCCCGGGTTCTCCGCGCGCACGCGGCCCCCCAATGTCTCCAGCGCCGCCGCCGCGACGTCGGTCGAGACGCCCGGGCGCAGCCTGCCGGTGACGAAGAGGTAGTGGGAGTTGGTCCGGTCCGTGAGGTCGAGCTGGAGCGGCGTCCACAGGTGCACGCCCGTGGGGTACGCGAACGACGCGGGCGCCACGCCCACCACCGTATAGGACTCGTCGTTGAGGACGATGGAGCGGCCCACCACGTCCGGCGCGCCGCCGAAGCGCCGCCGCCACAGGCTCTCGCTGAGGACGACCACGCGAGGCCCGCCCACCACGTCCTCCTCCGGCAGGAAGCCGCGTCCCAGCCTCGGCCTCACGCCGAAGGTCTCGAAGAAGCCCTCCGTCACGCGCATGCCCGGCAATCGCTCCGGCATGCCGTCGCCCACGGCGCTGAAGCCCGAAGGCAGCACCTCGTAGGCCGCGACGCGCGAGAAGGGTGACCCCTCCGCGGACATCCACACGTATCCAGCGATGGACTGCGACGCCGACCGCCCGTGGTCCTTGGTGACTCGCACCACCTGCATCAGCCGGTCTGGCTCCGGGTACGGCAGCGGCCGCAGCAGCACCCCGTTCACCACGCTGAAGATGGCCGTGTTCGCCCCGATGGCCAGGGCCAGCGTCAGGAGACAGACCAGCGTGAACGCACGACTCTTCAGCAAGAGCCGGAGCGAGAAGCGGACATCCTCGATAAGGGGGGACACGGGGGACCTCGGGGGGCGTGTGTTCGCCCTACGGCGCACGATGAGGACCATTGCACCTTCTGCGTCCGGGTACTTGAAGTGCGTCCGCGGCTTCCAGGTGCGCGCCTGGAAGTCCCGGCCCAGGCGCAACTCCTGGTCGATGGGGTTCGGGTCCACCACTTTGCCCGGGTTCATCTTCCCCTGCGGATCCCAGATGCTCTTGAACTCGCGGAGCTGGAGGCCTACACGGACCCCGGCGTACCGCCGCTGCCGCCGCACATCACCTTCGAGCAGGCCTGGCACTTCGCATCGGCGCTCCTGGAAGGGGACGAGGACACGGCGGGTGTCATCAAGCAATCCCTCAAGGGCATGGTGGACAAGCTCCTCCCGCACAAGGGGGAGCGACCAGAAGGGCCGTCGCAACACGTCACAGGCAGGACCTCTCAGGCTTCATCCGTGGTGAAATGAAACGGGCCCCGACGCGAATGCACCGCGTCGGGCCCCGGCGGATGACGCGCCTTGGGGGCGCGAGTGACTCAGTTGTAGGTGGCGGTGTAGGTGCCGGCCAGGGCGCCGTCGATGAAGGCGAAGTCCACGCCCTTGATGGTGCGCGTCACCGTCGTCACGGCGGAGCCCGCGCGGGTGACGGACAGCAGCGTGCGGCCCGTCGTGGTGCGGGTGGGCACCATGAGGGACAGGTTGCGCGCGGGGCTCGTGAGGTTGAAGGTGAGCACCGTGCCGGTGAAGGCCACGGTGGACACCTGGGTGGCCTCGCGGGCATCGAGCCACTCCAGCAGCTGCTTCGCGGTGATGACCGGCACGCCGTCACGCTTGGCGGACGCGATGATGGCGGCCGAGCCGGAGGAGCCGGCCGACGGCTGCGAGTCGACGTGCATGTTGGCGTTGAAGGCGCCGTAGTAGCCCTTGGTGCCCAGCGCGTTGCCCAGCAGCGTGTCGATGTGCAGCGGGTAGGACTGGCCGGACTCGTCCGTCATCTGCGTGGCGAGCTGGTAGACGTCCAGCGGAGTTCCGTCCAGGTCCGCGAAGCGCATGGCCAGGCCGGAGCCGGTGAACAGGCCCGGGCGGTCCTGCACCCAGTAGTCGGGCCAGTAGTAGTAGTTGGTGTCCATGCGGATGCCGTGCAGGCGCGACACCTTGGGCTGGGTGGACCAGTCGCTGAACGCGATGCAGTGCGTGCGGTTGGTGACAGGCGCGGGGACGGCGGGGAAGGCGGACGCGAAGCTGGCGAGCTGCGGGGTGAAGAAGTTCGGGTCCAGCGTGTTGGCCGTGTAGTCCGCGCAGCCGGTGTTGATGTGCAGGGCGTACTCGAAGCCCTGGGCCACGTAGTTGTTGGCCTGGGTGGCGCTCAGTCCGCCCACGTAGTCGTAGATGGTGCCTCGGATGCACTCCCAGTCGTCCACGCTGCATCCGGTGGGGCTGTCCGCGAGGTACTGGTTCCAGCGCTGGGTGGTGGCGCCACCCGGGTGTCCGTCGCCCGTCATCACCACGACGGCCTTCTTGGCGTTGGGGAAGTACCAGAGGCGCGGCAGCGGCGTGGTGCTCGTCTGGTGCAGCACGTTGGCGAGCAGTCGCTGCTGCTCGTCCGCCTGGGGAATCTGGACCTTGGCCAGGTTCACCCAGTCCGGCTGCGGGTCGAAGGACGCGTTGCCGTAGAACATGTCGCTGGCGCGCGCGCCCGGGCCGATGGAGGAGCCGTCCCGGTTCTGTCCCTGCCACGCCGGGTTGCCTTGCCGCGTGTAGATGACGGATTTCGCCAGGTCATACATGAAGGCGGTGGCGGTGCCGCTGCCCACGGTGCGCTGGCTGACGGCGGTGAACGTCGTCGCGGTGGTGGCGTCCGAGTAGAGCGTGGCGACGGTGCGCGTGCCGGTGACGATGGTGCGCTTGTCCGCGAGGCCGTGGTACTGCATCGTCTCCGCGGTGATGCCCGTGCCCGGGGCCTGGGTGTCGTTGACCAGGATGTAGCCATTGGCCTGCGTGCCCTGAGAGGCATTGAGTCCGAGCAGCGACTGGAGGTTCGCCGCGGGCCGCAGGGCGATGAGGCTGCCGCCGGCGGTGACCCAGTGGGTGATGAGCGTCACCTGGGCCGCGCTCAGCGTCTGCTCGCCGAGCACCAGCACCTTGTAGTCATTGAGGGAAACGGAGACACCCAGGTTACCGGCATCGGTTGTTGCAAAGGCGGCGATGCCCTCGGCCTCCAGGATTTCGCGCAGGTAGTCGGTGAAGGGGTTGCCGGGAGCGGTGGCCACCAGCACGGGGCCCGCGCCGTGGATGCCCGGGCGGGGCGGAGGTCCGTAGGTCTCGAAGACGACGTCCACCCAGTAATTGGAGTTCTGGTGGCTGCCGTTGGGGAACGTGGACGAGGAGGCGTAGGCGAAGACGCCGTTGCCGCCCGAGGTGGTGGCGCCGGGCAGGGCGTGCAGCGGAGGGGCGTCCACTCCGGTGGCCAGGCCGTTGCTGTCGAACGAGTAGCCGCCGAGCGGCGCGAAGTACGACGCCACGTAGGTGGTGCCGGCGGTGATGGCGACAGGGGAGGAGAACGTCACCTCCTGCCAGCCGACGGCCGTCTCGTTGGTGAAGGTGGCGGTGGCGAGCGGCTGGCCCGTGGCGCTCCACAAATTGCCCACGTGGGTGCCGTTGTTGCCGCTGCCCTTGTAGAAGCGCACGCCCGTCACCTGTCCGTCCACGTCCGCGCGGAACTTCACGCCCACTTCGATGGCGGCGGTGTCAGGGGTGGTGGCGGTGCCGGGCGTGGCGGTGGGGGCGAAGATACGGAAGGTGTTGTCCGGGGGCTGCGTCGGGGGCAATGCGCCGGTGGCCTGGAAGACGACGTCCACCCAGTAGTTGGAGTTGCCGAAGCTGTTGCTGGGGAAGGAGCCCGCGGCGCCGTAGGTGAAGACGCCGTTGCCGCCGCTGGTGCTGCCGGGCAGCGCGAAGAGGGGCGGGGTGTCCTGGCCGCTGGCGAGGCCACCGTTGTCGAAGGCGTATGCGCCGACAGGGGCGTGGTACGAGGCGACGTAGGTGGTGTTGGCGGCGACGGCGACAGGGGAGGAGAACGTCACCTCCTGCCAGCCGGTGGCCGTCTCGGAGGTGAAGGTGGCGAAGGCCAGGCGCTGCCCGTTGGCGCTCCAGAGGCTTCCCACGTGGGTGCCGGTGTTGGCTGCGCCCTTGTAGAAGCGCACGCCCAGCACGTTGCCGCTCACGTTCGTCTTGAACTTCACGCCCAGCTCCACGGGGTCGGAGTCATTGGTGACGGAGGCGACGGCGGGCGTGGCGGTGGCGGGCCACAGGGTGACGGGCTCAGCCGGGCGAAAGACGACGTCCACCCAGTAGTTGGAGTCGCCGAAGCTGGTGCTGGGGAAGGAGCCCGCGGCGCCGTAGGTGAAGACGCCGTTGCCGCCGCTGGTGGCGCCCGCGAGCGCGTGGAGGGGAGGGGAGTCCACGGCCGAGGCCAGTCCCGCGCTGGTGAAGCCGTAGGCGCCGCCGGGCGCGTGGTACGAGGCGACGTACTGGGTGTTGGCGCTGATGCGCACGGGCGTGGAGAACGTCACCTCCTGCCAACCGGAGGCCGTTTCTCCGGTGAAGGTGGCGAAGGCGAGGCGCGCGCCAGCGGCGCTCCAGAGACTTCCCACGTGGGTGCCGGTGTTGGCGGGGCCCTTGTAGAAGCGGATGCCGAGGATGTCTCCCTCGATGTCTGACTGGAACTTCACGCCCAGCTCCACCGGGGCAAAGTCATTGGTGACGGAGGGGACGGCCGGGGTGGAGGTGGGGGCGAATAGCGTGTACGTCGGCTGGGTGCGCGCGGTGGTGGGTAGCGCGAGCAGGACGGCCGCGAGCAGCGCCAGCGCGTGGGCGCGTGGCTGTCTCGCGACCCAGTTGGGCCGTGGCTTCGAGGGTGTCATTCGGACTTTTCCTTGGGGGATGGCACGACGAGACAGAGCAGCGGCGGCATCTTGCTGTCTGCCCCTGACGTGGACAATGGCGCGAGACGTAGGTCCGCGAGTCATTGCCGCATGACGCGATTTTTGGCTTCCAGGCGGTCGGACTTTTTCGGTGTCGGTTGTCTTCAGCCGTGATGGGGACCTTGAAAAAGGGCCCGACTCCATGCCGGGGGCTAGTGAATAGGAAATCCAGCGTTTAGACCTGACACGTCGTTCACCTCGGAATGGGCTGGCAGTACCTTGAGCTGGCCTTTGCGCGAGTCCCTCTCACGCGGGCACTCGGAGCTTCCCGCCGATGTCCAAGGGGAAGCGCAGATGCGCTGCGGCTGGTATGAAGGGGGGATGTTCCATTCTTTTGCAACGAGGGTTGTCCAGCTCGACGAAATCAAGGTCCGCTTCGAGGCCGCGAACGAAGCGGAGACCTTCGGCTGGTTCGTCGAGCACTTCGAGCGGATTCAGGATCGCGCCCAGCAACAGAACAAGCCCGCTGTCGAGATCCATCTGGCGACCGGGCTCGTGCGTGCCGACAAGCTCGTCCCTGCGTCTCCGTGGATTCTCGTTGTCGATGGAGATCTCGAGGTAGCGGGTGACATCGACCTGTCGACCCAGCCTTACGAAATCAGTCTGTTCGTAGTGTTCGGCAGCGTGCATGCGAAGAATCTGCGCTTCAGCGGAAGCGCGTGCTGCTACGCGACGAAGTCGGTCGAGCTCGCGGGCGGATGCTTCGGAGATCACGGCGACGAGGCGGCCGAACTCCACACCACCCGTCTGAAGGCCCGCATGTTGATGCTCGACGGCAACACCGGAGTGAACGCTCAGCAACTCGATGCGGTGGTGTTCGCGAGCAAGGGCTGGGGCCTGCCTCGGCACTTCACCGACGATGACGTGGCCGCAGATTTCTTCGTCGCCGAGGCGCTGGATGAGGACGGCGGAATTGACGAGCGTGCGGTGTGGGAGTTGATGACGAGCGGGAAGGACCCGTTTCAGCCCGGAGCACTGGCGACGCTCAGCGCGAGGCGCGTCGATGCCGAGACCCGACTCAAGCCCCGGTAAGCCGTGCCGAAGCTCCGCAGCTCGTTGTCGGCGAGCTGTTCGTGGCCAAAGTCCGGCCTCTCCGTCGCGGGGGGCGACAACACGCGCGCCATGAAGGAGAACAGCAGCTCTTTCAGGCAAGCGCAGCGCGAGCGCCGCATCGTGCCAGCTCCGGCGCAGGGGGACGGTGTCGCCCCCTGCGCGGTGGCTGAGGAAGCCCTGGGTGGATGAGCGGCTTCGCGATGCACGAGCATCGCGAAGCCGCAGGGCTACTGCTTGCGATAGCAGAAGAACACTGGGTAATCGACGCCGGAGGTACCCAGAATCTGGACCGCCTTGAAGCCATCCGGGCAAGACGCCTGGCCGGTGAGGGGATTCACATACGGGCCGCCGCTGCCTTCACCGTACATTCCGCCAAAACGGTAGGGCGACGGCAGATGTGGCTCGTAGGGACGGTGGCAGTATCGGAGGTCGTAGTCGATGCCCGAGGACCCCAGCGCCGCGTCGGTCAGGTAGCCATCGGGGCATGAGGCGGCCTGCGTGATGTCATTCTTGTAGTCGCCGATACTCCCGAAGCCATACGCCCCGCCGAACTCCGCCAGGGGCACGCTCCCGTCCACCGCGTGGCGGCCACAGAAGTACATGTTGTAGTCGACGTTGGTCGTCCCCAGCGTCTGGTACGCCGTGTACTCCGGAGGGCAGGAGGGGCCCCCGGTATAGGGATTGACGTAGGTGCCCCCATTGAAGAACCCATACATGCCTCCGAAGTGCATGTGGGCGTCCGCCCCGAAGACCTGGACCTCGGCGAGGCTCAGGGGGTTGTTGGTGTTACCGAGCTGGACGCGGACATAGCGGGCCTTGCTGTTGATGCTGAGGGAGGTCCGCCGCGGCGCCACGCCCGCGAAGGGGTGGTCCTGCCAGGTCGTGCCGTCCTCCGAGATGCGCACCCGGAAGTTCTGGAGCCGGTCCGAGCAACAGTCGGTGCGGTTGTAGAGGACCACGTTGGAGATGAGGTGTGAAGCCTGGAGGTCGACCTGCCACCACGGCTGGGTTTGTTGGCTTTGCAGGGCGGTGTGGGTGACGGAGCCGGCCCAAAAGTCGCCGTCGGTATTTCCGTCCACCGCGAGCGACGGCTCGCCGCCGCCGCCGAGGTAGGCGCTCGACTGCAGCGCCGGCTTGCCGAGCGCGAGGTTGGGAGGCGAGAGCAACGCCTGCCGCGCGGTGGTGCCGGTGAGGTCATCTGGAGGGAGTTGCTCGGCGGAGGCGTCGGGGGAGCACGCGCCGAGGAGCGCGGCGCCCGCGATGCTGACGAGCCAGGGGAGGCGGAACATTCGGGTTGGGGACATGTATCGGTCTCTGGATGGGGTTCACGCGGCCGGAGGGGCCGGCGACATACCGACCCGCCGCGACCGCGCGCCGCTGCCCCAGAGCAGCCGACGTGCCACGGGGCCGCCGCCCAGGCTTCCGAGGGGGAGCGGCCCTTCCCCGCGTGGCGCCGGCCGTTTCCACGCGTGGAACCCGGCGGCCGACGCGTGGAAGCGTCGCCGGAAGTCTGCATTGCTCCGGGACGTGCCCAGCCATCCCCGTCCCCGGCGTGGGACCACGCCACGGCCGATGCCTCCCGACGCCCGCTCTCCGCGGAGGGCGCCCGGCTCGTCCCCGCGCTGACCATCGTCTCGCACCCGCAGATGCGCCGCGTCGGTGAGCGGCTGCTCCTAGAGGGGCTGCTGGCGGGCCGCCCGGTGCGCATGTCCTGCAGGCGCTGGTGGCCTTCGAGAGCCCTGCCGCGGTGCCCGAGGTCCTCCAGCAGCTCGCCGTGCCCGCTTCGTGGACTTGCTATCGCAGATGATCGAGGAGGACCCGGAGGCCATCCGCGGCCTCTATGACGAGCTGCGCTCGCTGGTGACGGACCTCCGCAAACACCCATGGAAGGTGCTCTAGAAGGACTGAGCCACGTGCTACGACTTTTCTCAAGAGAGCGTGGCGAAATCCATTCGCCACGCCCAAGAGCTGAGCTGCTACGACGCATTTACATCACAAAACCGACACGTTCCACTGAAGCACCACCAAAAGATCCCACAGCAATCCTTCAGTAATCAAAAGCCACACAATCGGCATCCAGGCACTCAGCTTCACACTCTGTCTTGGCCACAATCTTGGACGGTCCAGGGCAGTAATGAAAGAACAGCCCAGTGGGATCCGTCGGGCACACCCAATAACCACTTTCGCAGAGCTGCTGCTCAATGGCTTCGCCTGCCACGACGGGTGCCTCCTGATCGCCAGTGGGGCCACAAGCAATCAGTCCGGCCGCCACGAAAAGACTCGCAGAACGCCTCATATCAAACACCCTCTTGCCGGCGGAATTTCCAGCACCAAGGCCTGCTCAATCACAGGCATCTCAACGCTACCCGCCCAATCGATGACAGTCCATCAGTTGCTGCCCGCTCGCACGTTCCTTCTCAATTAAATGGCACATCCACACGCCGTCATTTCCCATTGACAAGCTCCACTCAGTCAAACCCTCAACGCCGCCCCACGCATCGGCCAGCAGCCCCCTACGAGCACTCGCGCCCTATCGTTGATGGCGTGCACCAACGCATAAGGGGGATGGGGGCCCTGTTGAGGGGAGGGAGGGTGCAGAGGGGCCGAGGAGGGCCGCTGACGGGGCCGCCCGAGCGATGCTCCCGGGCGATGGACAAGGGCGCTTGAGCCCCCTTGGGGTGCACGCCTGCCCAGGCCGCGCGCCCATCAGGTGCGTGGCAGGAGCCTGGGCCTGTTGCGGTCTTGCTCAGTTTTCAGGCGGCCTTCGCGTGCTCTTTGCACTGCAATACCGAGCTGACACTGGGGGGCTTCCTTGACGGTGCTCTTCGACACGGCCTCCAGCACGTCGCCGCAGAAGTAGGCCCAACTGTCCGCGCTACTGATCGCGCTTAGGACAGGGAACGCGGCACTGGGCGCCAGTTCCTGGTAGTCGTAGCGGAGGTCTTCCGTGGCCTGGAGCTTGTGCGTCAGTTCATGGACCACCGTCGGCGCGCAACGCTACAGCCTGGGTTTCCTTCCGTCGGGCCGGCGCCGCCCGGCCTTCAAGAAGAGTTGGTAGGTGTTGCAGGTGTCGACAGTGAAATTCATGAGCACGCTCCGTTCGTCAGTCAGCTTCAGTTCGCTGTACAGGAGAGTTCCGCCTTGTCCCACGCCAACGCGAACACTCGTGATGTGTTAAGACTCGCCGTAGAGATCACTTCTCGCAAGCCATTTGGCAGACATCCTTCGCGATCACCAGTTGGATAGTGCGGAACTCGAACTCCCTTCCGAGCGTCACTGTCTTCCCCTGGAACAGTGCTCCTGACGGTCGCGGAATTGGTTACAGGAAGGCCTGCGCTCATGCCTCGAGGCGGCGAAACCAGGACGCGGTCTCCTCGGCCTGATTCCTACTCCCCGTGGAGAACCACATCCCCTGATCGTGTGCGCGCTCGATCAGCGGACGCAGCGCCAGATGTAGCGCCCTGGCGTCCGTCGCCTGCTCTCCGCGCTCGCGATCATGCAGTGTGGGTCGTTCGCCAATCCGAAACAGCGTCCCACCCGGTGCAGGCCCGTAGGTGATTGCCGGCCCCAGGCCCTTGACCACTGCGTCCACACCTCCGAACTCGGAGAGCAGAGGCTCGCTCACCATCGTCAGCCACGCGACCGTCTTGAGCGCGTTCTGCTGCACCGCCCGATGATCTTGCGGGATGCGTATGATATCGGTCTCGGGATAACGCATCGAGGTCCTCACGGCGTACGCCTCCGCCGCTGCGGACGAGTAGCGCGTGACATGGAAGGCGAACCCGGCGGTCGCGCAGACACACGGCACAATCTCGAGCAGGCGCATCAACAGGGACTGCAGCTCGCCCGCTCGCTGAAGGCCGAGTTCCGGCGAAAACGCCAGGGTGACCGAGTTGGCGTTTTTGGACTTGAAGGACGGTGACCCCTCTTCAGCGCTGGTGAACTTGAACAAAGCCTTCGGTGCATCCATCTCGCTGTCGCCGTCCTTCAGTTCCAGCGACACGTAGTCCTTCTTGTCCAGCGGCTCGGTGGCCCATCGCGCCAGCGTGCCCAGTGTCTTCTTGGTCACCGCTCGGTGCTTGCGCATCGTCTCGGTGGCATAGAAGTGGAGTCGCTCCGGCGGACAGACGGACAGGAAGAGCTCCTGGCAGCGCAGCGCCGCATGAGGGAACTCGGCGAACGTCGCTGCGGTGAAGAGGTTGATGGAGAAGGTGAACGAGGCCTGCCGGATGCCCTCTTCGTCCCGGAGGTCGAGCGAATCTATCAGCGTTGCGGTGTCAGGCATGGGGCCGGCTCCTCGTGTCGGCGATGGGCAAATGCAGCTCACGAAGCCAGGGCTGGGAGCTACGGTCGAGTATGGTCATGCATACAATTCTACCTGGAAGAGCCCTTGACTGTGGCGAGAGCTCGCTCGACGTGTAGCCCGTGCTCGATGACGAGCGAGCAACTCCAGCCATTGTGCGCCACCTCATGGAGTCGCCCACGTCGACGCTGGAGCACCTCGGTCCGACATTGGCCCCGGTGCTGTTGGACGTGCTGGAGAATCCGGAGTCGAGCTGGGAGGAGCTGGTGCAGGTGCGCTACGTGCTCGCCCGGCGCGCCTACTCATCCATCTGCACGGCACGCGCAGGGACAAGCCCTTCGTCAGCGTGAATCTGGGCGCCAATCCAACCGGCCCGGTGGGACGCTTTCTGCCGCTCACCGCCGGATGCGCGCGACTCACCGGTGTCAGGAGGCACTTCGCAGAGAGGACCGGCTGGGGGGAACCGGGTGAGGAATCCTCTGACTTGCACGGCGGCCTTCCGCCGCGACCCGTGCAAGGAGCCTTCTTCGCATGCGACTTCCCCGTCCCTTTCTCCTGCTTGTGGCTTTCGCTGTCGCGTGGGGGCTGTCAGGCCCCAGCGCTCATGCCCAGGCGACTCGCGGCTCGCGGGCCCCGCGTCATTCACGCGTCGACGCGGTGTTCGCGCCCTGGAGCGGCAAGAGCACACCCGGTTGCGCGGTGGGCGTCTCGCGCGATGGCGTGGTGGACTACGCGCGCGGCCATGGGATGGCGAACCTGGAGTACGGCATTCCCCTCACGCCGCGGTCCATCTTCGGCATCGCCTCCATCTCCAAGCAGTTCACCGCGTTCTCCATCCGCCTCCTGGAGCAGGAGGGCAAGCTCTCGCTGGACGACGACATCCGCAAGTACCTGCCGGAGATGCCGGTCCGCGAGAAGCCCATCACGGTCGCGCATCTGCTCCACCACACCAATGGCTTGCGCGAGCAGGGCCAGTTGCTGAACATGGCCGGCTGGCGCAACGACGACGTGTACACCGAGGTGGACATCCTCTGGGCGTTGACCCGGCAGCGCGGGGTGAACTTCGAGCCGGGTGCGGAGGTTCTGTACGGCAATGCCGCGTACACGCTGCTGGCGATCATCGTGCGGCGCGCGTCCGGCAAGTCGCTGCGGGTGTTCGCCGACGAGCGCATCTTCAAGCCGCTCGGGATGACCGACACCCATTTTCAGGATGACCGGAGCGAGGTCGTGCCCCGGCGTGCTTCGGCCTACGCCGCCCGTGAGGGCGGAGGCTGGCGACTCAAGATGTCCAACAGCGACCACTACGGCGCAGGCAACCTCTACTCCACGGTCGTCGACCTCCTGAAGTGGGAGCAGAACCTGCTCGACGGACGCGTGGGCGGTCCGGCGCTGGTCGCCTTGATGCAGACCTCCGGAAAGCTGAACGACGGCACCGTCACCGGCTATGGCAGTGGTCTGCGGCTGTCGGAGTATCGCGGCCTGCGTACGGTGAGCCATGACGGCATGGATGCCGGCTACCGCACGGAGGCCACGCTCTTTCCGGACCAGCGGCTGGCTGTCGTCACGTTGTGCAACGGCTCGACGCTTGAGGCCACGGACGTCGCGTGGAAGGTGGCCGAGGTGTACCTGGGGAACGTCATGAAGGACACGATGCCGCCCGCCGTGGCTCTGCCAGAGACGGAGCTGCCCGCGCTGGCCGGCGCCTACTGGAGTCCCCAGACGGATGAAGTGGTGAGGTTGGAGGTCAAGGACGGGGCGCTGTGCCAGGTCGGCGTGCCCAAGCCGTTCGTGCACATCGGCCAGGGCCTCTTCCGCCCGGGCGAGTCCACGCATGTGTGGCGTTTCTCCGCGCCGGCCAAGGCCGGTGGCCCGCGTGAATTGAGCATCCGGGACGCGTGGCCGACGACGCGTGACTTCATCCGTGTGTCCGAGCCCCTGCCCACGAACGCCGAACTCGCTGCCTTCGTCGGCCAGTATCGTAGCGACGAGCTCGACACGATCTACACCGTGCGCATCGCGGACGGCAGGCTGGCCATCCAATGGTCCCGCCGGGACGAGGTCATGCTGGACGCCGTGGGAGGGGCCCGTTTCCTCGGCTCGCTGGGCGCGGTGTCCTTCACGCGGGCGGCTTCTGGTGGAGTCGACGGGCTGATGATCAGCAACCGTCGTCTTCGCCGTCTGCGCGCTGACCGCGTGGGCCCGGCACCTCAGCCACCTGCCGTGAGCACGAGCGACTCAGGCCGACGCTGACTCCTGGTGACGGGCGGGCCATCCACGACCACCGGCTCATCCACCCAGGTGGCTCCCGCGTGGCCCTCGTGCCGGGGCCAACCTCGCACATGCCGCGGGCAAGCCCAGGTGCTCCAGAATCACCCGCACCCCGGGGGCCCCCTCGCTTTCCACCCACAGTCATCGATGTGGGTGGAAAGCGATCGAGCCGGCCGCGTGTCGCGGCAGCTTGGTATGTCCCGAGACCGCCTCCCCATTGCTCCACCTTCCTTCTTCGCCGCTACAGGAACTCGGTGGCCCCGTACGCGCCGCGCTCACTCGCCTTTGACGTACGCATGACGCAGCGACCGGATTTTGGGTAGATACAACCCCATCGACGGTATTCATGCGTAATGCGACCCCTTCGGTACTCCATCAACGTCACATTGGACGGGTGCTGCGATCATCGTGAGATACTCGCGGACAATGACCTGCATCGTCACGCGCGCGAGAATCTCGACCAGGCGGATGCGCTCCTCTTTGGGCGGGTGACCTACGAAATGATGGAGGCAGCATTTCGACCGCCAACGCGAACGGGGGCGATGCCTGACTGGATGGAACCCTTCGCTCGGACGATTGACGCGGCAAAGAAGTACGTCGTGTCGAGCACCCTGGAGCGGGTCGATTGGAACGCGGAGCTCGTGCGCGGGGATCTGGAGAAGGTCGTTCAGCAGCTCAAGCGGGAGCCGGGTAAGGGATTGTTCGTGGGAGGCGTGAAGCTCCCTCTTGCGTTGGCGGAGCTGGGATTGATCGATGAGTACGAGTTCGTGGGGCATCCCAGGCTCGTGGGTCATGGGCCGACCTTGTTCGCGGGGCTATCGAAGCATGTCGACTTGAAGCTCGTGAGCCGGCTGGAGTTCGACTCGGGGGCGGTGGCGCTGCGGTATGAGCCGAGAAGGTAGCCATCGGGCTTGTGCCCCTCCCTGTATCAGGGAAGATGTCGCCTGGGCGGACTCGCCGAGCTGTTGATGCCCTCTGCGCGCGCCTCTCTCACTCGCCTTGACGCACTGCTGAACGCAGCCTTGGCGCGCGCATGACGCAGCGACCGGATTTTGGGTAGGTCAGGTATTAGGGCTGAGCCCTGAGCGATCCCCTCATTTCAGCGAGCTGCTCACCAGCCGCCTGCCAGCCGGCTCCGTGCGAGGTGGGGGTGGTGGGAGGCAGAAGGAGAGGCCATGCTGGTACGCAAGGTGGCCATCAACGAAGAGCAGGTGCGGACGTTCCTGTCGAACTTGTTCGAGGAGGACCTGCACGCCAAGCGGGTGTTGTCGCTGTCGCACGCGACGTTGGGCGTGGTGCACGCGGCCTCCTTGTCGGTGCACGCCATTGGCCAAGCGCTGGCATGGGCACGGGGCGGCGTGCAGAAGCACGGCATCAAGCAGGTGGACCGGCTGCTGTCCAACGAAGCCGTGGACGTGTGGAAGTTGGCGGCCGCATGGGTGCCGTACGTGCTGGCCGAGCGCGACGAGGCGCTGGTGGCGCTGGACTGGACGGACTTCGACGCCGATGACCACACCAGCCTGGTGGCCAGCCTCGTCACCTCGCATGGGCGCGCCACGCCCTTGTTGTGGCTGACGCTTCAGAAGAGCGCCCTGGCGGGCAACCGGGCCCAGGCGGAGGATGAGTTGCTGCTGCGGCTCAAGGAGTGCGTGCCCGACGGGGTGAAGGTGACGGTGCTGGCGGACCGGGGCTTCGCGGACCAGCGGCTGTACGCCTTCTTGGCGCAAGCGGGCTTCGAGTACGTGGTGCGTTTTCGCAAGAACGTGCAGGTGGAGGTAGCCGGCGGCTCGCGGTGTCCGGCGGTCGAGTGGATGCCCACCAGCGGGCACGCGAAGAAGCTGACGAATGTGCACGTCACGGCGGACCGAATGCCGGTGCCGGCGGTGGTGCTGGTGCACCAGAAGGGCATGAAGGAGCCGTGGTGTCTGGCCACCAGCCTGGGCAGTGCCAGCGCGCGCCAGGTGGTGGACCTCTACTCCCGACGCTTCTCGTGTGAGGAGACGTTCCGGGACGTCAAGGATTTGAGATTCGGCATGGGGCTGTCCGCGGTGCGCGTGAAGAGTCCCGAGCGGCGCGACAGGCTGCTGCTGGTGAGCGCACTGGCTCAGGTCCTGCTGACACTGCTGGGCGCCGCCGGAGAGAGCCTTGGCATGGAGAAGGGATTGAAGGCCAACACGGCCAAGACGCGCACCTACTCACTCTTCCGTCAGGGCTGCATGTATTACCAGGCCATCCCCATGATGAGGGAGGAGCGACTGCTTCCGCTCGTCGAGCGCTTCGCCGAACTCCTTCACCGCCACCCCGTCTTCCAGGAAACTCTCGGCTTCATATGAGGGGATGGCTCAGGGCTGAGCCGGGAGGACGATCGAGAACGGATACCGGCCCTCGTCTCGGAGGTCCGGGTCATAGGGCCCCGTGGGCAGATCACTCGTTCGCGTGCATCGTGCCGTTGACGTACCTGAATTCAATCGTGCCTCTGAAGAAGAGGCTATTGAGGTTGAGGCCGTGGTAGCGGCTGGAGTCGTAGCGGTTGAGTATGCTGTTGCGGCGCCCGTACCAAGCCTCATTCACCTCCTGTAGGTTGCGCGGGCGCCGGGCCTCCAGCCGCTGGAGGATGGCCGCGTCGATGGGGCGGCAGTTCCGGACCAGCCGCGCCGCGCTTACCCCGAGTGCTGTCTCCAGGAGGCGCTCCTGCTTGTGCCCAACCGTCTCAATCTCAATCCCAAACCGGAGCGTCTTCATGGCGTTTGCCTCTCGCATTCTCGCGAGGCTGTGGCGCCCGTCGCGAAAAACATACGCGCTCTGGTGTGCGAATGAGGCAAGTCATCTTCGACGTCTGGTGGGTGGATTTCGGTGTCTGGATTGATTGCGTGAAATCGCAAGGGTTCACGCCTGCTCTCTGAAGCTGGAGCGCGGCCGGCCCGCCTGCGTTGGGCAGCAGGCGGAACTTCAGTGTGTTTGGGCGGCGAACATCCGCACGGAACAGAGTCGCCGCAATGAATGAACCGATTCTCTGCATCGCGCTGGGTGACGCCTTCGATGGTGTCCCTAACCCGAAGTTCGATCGCTGCGCCCTGGACGCGTCAAAGCTGCGGCAGACGGTGCGTCAACGCGGGTGAGCAGTCATTAGCCTCCTGCTCGCACCGGCATACAGCAGGCCTGCGCGCTGGGCGGGCAACAGACTGCACTCCAAGTCTGCTCTCACCGGCCCTCTCAAGAAGGCCCTCATCCTGGAGCCATTCACGCCGGCGAGAGCCGGAATGTCTCACGACAGGGACGGAAGTCGTGTGTGTCTTGTGGCGGATCCAGCGTCAAGCTAGGGGTATGTCCCCCAGGGCTGGCGGAGACGGCATCCAGAGTGGTGTCGATATGGGCCGTGTGCTAAGCGCCTGGCGCGCCTGCGCAGGTTTTCGGCGACGAAAAAGTCACGCTCTAGGACAACGCGACATGAAAATGACTTCGGAAAGAATCTCCCGGTGGGCAACCAGTGCTCTCTCGGTACGGGGCCCTATGATCGTGGCGTTTCTCGCCATACTCGTCGTGCAAACCGCATGGACAAACACGTTCCTCGGAATCGACCTGGATTTCCTGATGCAGAACCGGGGGATTCTCCTACTCGTTCTATTTGGGGTGCTGTTCGTCCTTGACGGCCTCAGGATAGGCCTCCACAAGTTCCTCTCGTCACGCGCCCAGGGGGACGACAGCGACGTGAAGGACGAGCAGGAACATGTCACCGCGATATTCTCTCTTGATAAAGCAGACCCGGCGAAGCCAGGGGCGCTCGTGGGCATGGAACACCTGCAAGAGAAGCACAACTTCGACGCGCTGGACTGCCCGGAATGCGACGGAGAGGGGTGCAAAGGCTGCGACGACGGTGGCCTCATCCTCGTCTGGGAGAAGGAGCCCTGCGGCCCAGATTGTCCCATCCTGGCTACCAAGCAGTGATACTGGGCGCGGGTCAGCCGAGGGGTGAGCCTCAATGGTCACGTGAAAACCGGCCAAAGGGAGAGGACCGAGACAGGAGGACTCCTACCCCGCGGACTCAGAGGTCCGCACCTCCATGGCCCCCTTGGTGTCCTTGGTGTGCCAGCAGCGGGGACCGAATCGGAAGACGTGGGCATGGTGCAGCAGACGGTCGAGCATGGCGGCCACGGCGGCGTTGTCGCCCAGGAGCTTCCCCCAGTCCTCCACGGGCCGGTTGGAGGTGATGAGGGTGGCGGCCTTCTCGCAGCGGCGCATGATGAGCTCGAGCAGGTCCTCGGCAGCGGTGGCCCTGGGACTGGATGAAGGCGCGGCCGAGGGACTGGGCGATGTGACTCTTGCCGGGGCCTGGAGGGCCGAGGAAGAGCGCGTCATCGGTTCGCTCCACGAAGCCGCCGGTGGCCAGCTCGAAGACGAGGCGGCGATTCCCCCTGTGTCTGAGAAGAAGTCGCCTCGGCTGACGTGCCGAGCTGACAACGCCTTGGGGGCGAGACCTGGCGTCTGCCGCGGCGCACGCATGCCCGGCTACATACCAAGCGGGCTCAGCGGACTTCTGATGCGCGCGTAGCAACCCCGTCTGACATGGGCGGGTCAAACCGGCACCTGGGCTCTGACTCCAAGTTTCCACTGCGGTTGTGCGCGCGAACGATGGCTCGTGAGCAATTCAAGGGCAGGTCTTCCCAGCAAGGCGTGAATAGTCAGAACATGGTCGGCGCGCGCTCTTGAAGGAGGCGTCGATGGAAGGGAAGAACCGGTACCGCAACAGCGAGTCGATGATTCTCCACGGCAACCCGTCCTTCCAGGCGGCGAAGGAGGCGGGGCTGTTGGACCTGGCGGTCCACAACACCGGGCACGGCACGCTCGCGCTGCCGGACGGCCGCGAGTTCATCAACATGTGTTCGTGTTCCTACCTGGGCCTGGACGCCGAGCCCGAGGTGCTTCAGGGCGCCATCGACGTGCTCCAGCGCGAGCGGACCATGGACATGGCCATCTCCCGGCTGCGCATCCGGCTGGCCATCCTGGACGAGCTCGAAGCGCGGCTGTCCACGCTCTGGCGCTCGAAGGTCATCGTCACCACCACGGCGAGCTACGCCAGCGCGGGCTTGTTGCCGCTCATCGCTTCCGGGCACCTGCTGCCGGAGGGCCCGCGGCCCGTCGTGGTGTTCGACAAGTCCGCGCACTTCTCGATGAACCTCATCAAGCCCATCTGCGCGGACGAGACGGAGGTGCTGACGTCGCCGCACAACGACCTCGAGTTCGTCGAGGACGCCTGTCGCAAACATGCGCGCGTGGCCTACGTCGCGGACGGCTTCTATTCAATGGGCGGCGCGGCGGTGGTGAAGGAGTTGCTCGCGCTCCAGGACCGCTACGGCCTGTTCCTGTACTTCGATGACTCCCATGCGCTCTCCGTCTATGGCGAGGCGGGGGAAGGCTTCGTGCGGACGCTGGCGGGAAGCGAGCTGAACCCGCGCACCATCATCATCGCGTCACTGGGGAAGGGCTTCGGCACCGCGGGTGGCGCTGTCATGCTCGGGCCGAGTCAGCACGCGGACCTGGTGGGCCGCTTCGCCGGGCCGCTGGGCTGGTCGCAGAGCCTGTCCATTCCGGCCATTGGCGCCAGCATGGCCTCCGCGCGCATCCACGGCACGCCGGAGCTGGCGAAGCGGCAGCAGGCCCTGCGCGCCAACATCCGGTTCTTCGACGAGCGCATACCAACGCGGACCGCGGGCGAGGACTTCCCCATCAAGGTCATCGACGTGGGCCCGGAAGAAGTCGCGGTGGAGCGCTCGCGGCGGCTGCTGGAGCGCGGGTTCTATTCGTCGGCGGTGTTCTTCCCCATCGTTCCGAAGGGACGCGCGGGCCTGCGCATCATGTTGCGGTCCAACCTGTCGCAGGCGGACGTGCAGCGCTTGTGCGACGCCGTGCGGGAGATTTCCGCACCCACAGCCTGAGTGAGTGGAGGTGGCGTCATGCCGTTGTCCGTTGCTTGCAGGTCCATGCTGGTGACGCCCGCCCTGGAGCCAACGCGCTTCGACAAGGCGGCCGAGGTGGGCGCGGATGTGGGGTTGCTGGACCTGGAGGACGGCGTGCCCTGGGCCTTCAAGTCCGAGGCGCGCCGCCTGGCCACCGAGCACCTGGCGCGAGGCCGCCGTTCGGGCCCCATGGCGTTGCGAATCAACAGCCTTCGCACGGAGGACGGGCTCCGGGACGTGCTCGCCCTGCTGGACACGGGGGCCCGGCCCGACATCGTCCTGCTTCCCAAGGTGGAGTCACCCGCCGAGCTGCAACAACTCGACGCGCTGCTGAGTCCCCGGCTGCCGGACGTGGCGCTGCTGGCCATCATCGAGACGTCTCGGGGTGTGGCCTCGGTGGATGACATCGCGACCGCCACGCCGCGGCTCCAGGGGCTCGTGTTCGGATCGGCCGACCTGTCCGCGCAGCTTGGAATCCCGCTGACGTGGGAACCCATGCTGTACGCGCGCTCGCGAATCGCCATGGCGGCGGGGACGGCGGGGCTGTCCGCCATCGACTCACCGTGCTTCGACCTGGCGGACCTGGACGCGGTGGAAGAGGAGACGCGCCGCGCCCGGGCGCTGGGGTTCGTCGGGAAGATTGTCATCCACCCGGCCCAGGTGGCCGCCGTCCACCGGGCCCTGCGTCCGTGCGCGCGCTCGGTGGACCATGCGCGCCGCGTGGTGGCGCAGGCGGAGGATGGGAAGGGCGGCATCCGGCGCCTGGGCAACGCCATGGTGGGGCCTCCGCTGGTGGCGGCGGCGCGGCGGGTCCTGGCCAACGAGCACCGGATGGAGGAACTGGAGTCTACGCCCCGGCGGCAGGGCGCCAGGACAGGAGACACATGAAGAAGATGGTCACCGCCCACAAGAAGGTGGGCAAGCAGCGCTACCGCGAGACGCACGGCCTCTACTTCGACGACTTCGAAGTGGGAGACGTGTTCGAGCACCGGCCGGGGCGCACCCTCACCGACGTGGACAACATGTGGCAGTCCCTGCTGTGCCTCAACACGCATCCGCTGCACATCGACGCGGTGTATGCCAGCAAGACGGAGTGGAAGAAGCCGCTGATGTCCAGCCTGGTGACGCTGGCCATCGTCGGCGGCATGAGCCTCAACAGCACCAGCGCGAAGGGCGTGGCGAACCTCGGCTGGGACAAGGTCCGGCTGACGGCGCCCGTCTTCGTGGGAGACACCATCTACGCGGAGAGCCGCGTGCTGGCCAAGCGCATGTCCCGCTCCCGTGGAACGCAGGGCATCGTCTCCGTGGAGACGAAAGGCGTGAAGGCGGACGGCACCGTGTTCATGACGTTCGAGCGCTCGTTCCTGGTGCCGCTCAAGAAGCACAGTGTGGACGTGGATGCGAACTACTGAAGCGGGGATGCGCGCGGTGACGCAGGACCGGCCCGGCGGTCCGGAGGTCTTCCGGCTGTGCGAGCTGCCGCGTCCAGCGCCAGGCCCGCGTCAGCTCCGCGTCCGGGTGCGCGCGTCCGCTCTGAACCGCGGCGACATCCTCCAGCGCAGCGGGGCCTATCCGCTGCCACCAGGTGTGACCAGCCCGCTGATTGGCGTGGAGGTCGCGGGCGAGGTGGAGGCGTGCGGCGCTGAGGTGCGTGACTTCGAAGCCGGCCAGCGAGTCTTCGGTCTGGTGGATGGTGGAGGCTACGCGGAGGCATGCCTCATGGAAGCGGGGATGGCCATCCCCATGCCGGCCCACTGGAGCTTCGTGGAGGCGGCGGCGACACCAGAGGCCTTCTTCACCGCGCACGAAGCCTTGCTGGAGCAGGGCGGCCTGCGCGCGGGCCAGTCGGTGCTCATCCACGCGGGAGGCAGTGGCGTTGGCACCGCGTGCATCCAGGTGGCCCGCGCGGTGGGCGCGCGGGTGTTCTTCACGGTGAGCACCGAGGAGAAGCGCCGCCGCTGCCTGGCCCTGGGCGGTGAGGCGGGCGTGCTGCGCACCGAGCAGGACTTCGCGCGGGAGTTGTCCGTCCTCACGGGAGGTGCGGGGGTGGACATGGTGGCGGACTTCGTGGGCGGCGCGGCCCTGGCGCGGAACCTGTCCGTGTTGAAGTTCGGCGGCTGCCTGCTCCTGCTGGGCGTGTTGGAGGGGATGGAGGGCGCGCTGGACGTGCGGCAGGCCATCCTGCGCCGGCTCCAGCTTCGCGGCATGTCGCTGCGCCCGCTGCCCTTGGAAGAGAAGGTGGCCGTCACGCGCCGCTTCCGCGAGCGGTGGTTGCCGGAGCTGGAAGCGGGGCGGGTGCATCCCATCATCGACTCCACGTTTCCGCTGGAGCGCGTGGCGGACGCGCACCGGCGCATGGAGTCCAATGCCAGCTTCGGGAAGATTGTCCTGGAGCTGTAGGCGGCTCAGGGGCGGACGACGCAGCGGAACCCGATGTGCGACGTGCCGCTGTCCACTGCCTGGGGTGAGCGCGCCGCCGGGCGGTACCGCAGGCAGTAGTTCGGCGCGCACAGGTGGCTGCCACCCTTGAGGACGCGGCGGGGAATCTTCACCTTCGGCAGGCACGGGTCCAGGCTGCGATCCGATGTGGCCGGTCCCCGCGGATTGACGGGGATGCAGCAGGGCTTTCCGCCGTTGCCCTCGTGCCGCTCCTGGTACCAGTCCGAGGTCCACTCCCACACGTTGCCGGCCATGTCGAAGAGGCCGTAGGCGTTCGGTGGGAAGTTGCCCACCGGGGACGTGCCCTCGAAGCCGTCCGTGTTCAGGTTCTGCCAGGGGAACTCGCCCTGCCAGGTGTTGGCCATCAGCTTGCCACCCGGCGCGAACTCGTCGCCCCAGACGTAGACCTTCCGCTCCAGGCCCCCGCGCGCGGCGTACTCCCATTCCGCCTCGGTGGGCAGCGCCTTGCCCGCCCAGTGTGCATAGGCGAGCGCGTCCTCGAAGCAGACGTGCACCACCGGGTACTGCTCGCGTCCCTGCCAAGTGCTGTCCGGGCCTTCGGGGTGCTTCCAGCAGGCGCCCGCCGTGTAGAGCCACCACTGCGTCAGGTCACGCAGGTCCACGCGAGCGAGCGTCTTCTTGAAGACGAGCGAGCCCGGGACGAGCAGCGCTGGATTCGCGCCGGGAAAGTCGTCGGGGTTCAAGGGGCGCTCGGCCACGGTGACGTAGCCGGTGGCATCCACGAAGCGCGCGAAGTCCGCGTTCGTCACCAGCTGGCTGTCCATCCAGAAGTCCGTCACCGTCACCTGGTGCGTCGGCCGCTCCTCCGGATAGTGGTGGTCCGAGCCCATCCAGAACGTCCCACCGGGGATGTAGACCATGCCCGGCAGCGAGCGGGCTTCCTGTCCCGCGCCGTCCTCGAGGGGCCGGCCGCCCTGGGCCGCGACTTCGTCGATGACGTCGATGCTCATGTGCGTGCCTCCTTCCCTGCGAGAACGGAGGGGCGCGCCGTGCCCCGGCAGCAAACGTGGGGGCCGCGCGGCACGGAACAATCCGGCCCTCGGGGGTAGGCCTCGTGTCCGCGCCTGCTCCTGCCGGTCGTCCCTGGCGCCCGGCCGGGGGCCGCTTGTGGGTTCCTGGACGCATCCCCACCGTGGAGACGGCGCCTCATGGACCCGCACTCGACGATTGCCGAATTCTCCCTGGTGAAGGGCGGGCTGCTCTTCGAGACCGAGCGCCGGCTCCGGCGCGGTCCGCGCAAGCGTTATGACCCCGTGTTGCGGGCGCTGGCCTTCTCGGCGATCGGCTGGTTGCCTCTGCTGCTCTTCACGCTGCCTTCGGGCGGGCCGACCGTGGGCTCCCTGTTCAAGGAACTCCAGGTTCATGCGCAGTTGCTGGTGGCGCTGCCCGCGCTCCTCGCCGCGGAGCCCTACATCGACGGCCGCCTGGCTTTCGCGGTCCGCCAGTTCCTCAATTCGAACCTGGTGGCGACGGACGGCCTCCAGACGTTCGAAGCGGATGCCCGGCGCGCCATGCGGTGGCGGGACAGCTATATCGCGGAGGCGCTGCTGCTCATCCTGGCGTACGCACTCACGTTCATTACCCCGGCTGACCCCACCCGGACGTGGACCCTCAGCGGCGACGGGTTCTCCATGGCGGGGTGGTGGAACCTCGCCGTGAGCCAACCCCTGTTCCGTTTCCTGGCGCTCCGGTGGATCTGGCGTGGCGTCGTGTGGAGCGCCTTCCTGCTGCGGGTGTCACGTCTGCCGTTGACCCTGGTTCCGACACATCCGGACATGATGGGCGGGCTCGGGTTCCTGCCCATCTGCCAGGCCAGCTTTTCGCCCGTGGTGTTCTCCCTGGCCGTGGTGGTGGCGGCATACACGTCCCGGGTGGAGCCCAAGGACCTGTCGGCCAACCCCACGGCCTACGTGATTCCGCTGGTGGTCATCGCGGCCGGAGCGGTGGTGCTGGTGTTCGCGCCGATGAGCTTCTTCGTGCCTCAGCTCGTGCGAGCGAAGCGGATCGGTGACGAGGACTTCTCGAAGGTCGCGTCCAAGCACTCGCGGCAGTTCGAACACAAGTGGTTCCGGGGCGGACCGGAGTCGGAGCTGCTGGGCGCGCCGGAGATGTCCTCGCTGGCGGACATCGGCACGGCCTTCACCCTGTCGCGGAGGATGCGCCTGTTGCTCTGGGACAAGATGGCCCTGCTGGCCGTGGTGGGGGCGGCGCTGGCGCCACTGCTCATGTTGCTGGTGATGGACCGGCAGTTCATCTCCGTCCTCAAGTTCATCCACGATGGCTTGAGGTGACGCGGGCCCGGAGGGCTCCGGGCCCGGTCCTGCCGATGCGCTCAGAACGTGGCGCCGACGTTCAGCGTGGCGTTGTAGCTGGAGCCTCCCGCGAACGTGACATCTGTCAGGGGCTGGTTCTCCGCGGGCGGCAGCGTGGGGACGAGCTCCTGGTTGAAGAGGAGGTTGTAGTTGGCCCGCAGGTCCGCGGTGAAGGAGCCGGTGTAGAAGCGCAGCCCCGCGCCCAGCGGCACGGCGCCGGCGGTGTCGTCGCGGTAGCCCAGCGCTTCCGCGCCGCGGCGGACGTTGTACCAGTTCATGCCGAGGCCGCCGAGGAGGTACGGCTGCACGGGGCTCGCCGTCAGGCCGATGGTGGCCACGGCCTGACCTCCGTTGCGGACGATGTCCGGGTTTCGTGCCAGGTCCTCCAGGCCGCGCCGGTCGAGCTTGTTGATGGCTCCGGTGTAGCCCAGCTCGATGCCCAGCACGGTGGACGGTTTGAGCGTGGCCGTGGCGCCGTACGCCGCGCCCGGATCGATTCGGGGGGCCAGCCCACCGCTGTAGCCCTCCACGCCGCCGCCCACGGTGACGGTGAGCCCGCGCATGTCGGACTCGTTCTTGGCCAGCGCCGTGCCTCCGCACAACGCGCCCGCGACGACCAGTGCCTGGATTCGTTTCATTTCGAGCGCCTCCAACAGACGGGGTTGTTCCGCCAGGAAGCTGGGGCCGCGGACAGGCCGGTTCAAGGCGAGCCGGCAAGGCATCTCCGCGAGCCCTCCCCAGCGTGCCTGTGTCCCACCGCCGGGCCCCACTTGGTGCGGTGGCATTGTCCGGCCGGGTTGAAACGGGAATCGCGTGGCTTTATAGAGGGGGACGCCAGCGGCCTCATCGTGAGGGTGTCTGGCCCGGACGAGGCGCGCCGTACCCGGTCAGGACAAGACGACGCGACAACGGGAGTCGTACGTCATGTCCTGGATTCTACTCATCATCGCGGGGTTGCTCGAGGTCGGTTGGGCCATCGGTCTCAAGTACACCGAGGGCTTCACCAAGCTGGTACCAAGCGTCCTCACGGGCGCCGCCATCGTCGCCAGCATGGTGCTCTTGGGGATCGCCACGAAGAACCTGCCCATTGGCACGGCCTATGGTGTGTGGGTCGGCATTGGCGCAGTGGGCGCGGCCATCATGGGCATCGTGCTCTTCAATGAGCCGGCCACGCCCGCGCGCATCTTCTTCCTGGTGCTGCTGCTCACCTCCATCGTGGGCTTGAAGGTCACCAGCGGCCGGTAGGTGGCCCTTCGGTGCTGATTTCCCAGGCGCTGCCTTGAAGGCAGCGCTACACGTGGGGGTCATGCGCGATGCGTTCCTGGGTGGAGGTCGTCCGAAGCGGCGGGGCCTGTGGCGGTATGCCCTGGGCGTGATGGGGCTGGGCGCGGTCGTGGGTGCCCTCCTCACGTGGACGACGACGGACGGCCTCCAGTCTTTCGGGGCGCGTGCGGATGGGGCGCGCCTGGAGCGGATGAAGGCATCGTCGCGCTACCAGGACGGCATCTTCATCAACACCGCCGGTGCCAGGCTGCCGCAGAATGGACCGGACTGGGGCACGTTGAAGGAGATGCTCTTCGGCACCCAGCAGCGTACACCGCCGTCCGCGCTGCCCATGGAACGGGACGTGGCCGCGGCGCTGGCGAAGCAGCCGGAGAGCGGCCTGCGCGTGACGTGGCTTGGCCACTCCACGCTGCTGGTGGAGATTGACGGCTTCCGCATCCTCACAGACCCCATCTGGGGCGAGCGCGCGTCGCCGTCCACCATTGCTGGGCCCAAGCGGTTTCATCCGCCTCCGCTTCCGCTGGACGCGCTGCCGGACGTGGACGCGGTGCTGCTGTCGCATGACCACTATGACCACCTGGACATGCCCACCATCCGGGCGATGGTGCCGCGTCAGGTGAAGTTCTACGCGCCGCTGGGCGTGGGGGCGCACCTGGAGAAGTGGGGCGTTCCGGCGGAGCGCGTGGTGGAGTTGGACTGGTGGCAGGAGGTGTCGTTGGGGGAGGGGGAGGGACGCCTGCGCATGGTGGCCACGCCCGCGCAGCACTTCTCCGGCCGAGGCCTGACGGACCGCAACAGCACGTCCTGGACGTCGTGGACGCTGCTGGGCTCGCGGCATCGGGTTTTCTTCAGCGGGGACACGGGGCTGACGGAGGAGTTCGCGGAGGTGGGCCGCCGCTTCGGTCCCTTCGACGTCACCATGTTCGAGGTGGGCGCCTTCCATCCATCCTGGGGAAGCATCCACCTGGGGCCCCGGCAGGCGCTGAAGGCGCATGAGATGGTGCGGGGGCGCACCTTGCTGCCCATCCACTGGGGGACGTTCAATCTGGCGCTGCACGCCTGGGATGCTCCGGCAAACGAGCTGGCGGTCGAGGCACGCGAGCGGGGCGTGAGTCTGCTCACGCCTGTCCTGGGCCGCCCCGTGGAGCCGACGCGGGAGCGGGCGGACACGGCCTGGTGGAGCACGGTCCAGACGGCGGCGGTCGCTGGCGATGCGCACTGATGCCTCGCCGAGGCCCTGACGTCACCAAGCGTCAGTTGGCACCCTGACAACCACGTCCTGGTCATCCGGTGGTCGCGTATGACCGCTCTGTCATTCTTCGGCCGGAATACAAGTTCTACAGACGATGCACTGAGATGTCTGTCGTTGGGTATGGGACGTGCAGTGCGGCCGGGCATGACTCGAACGGTCCTCGTAGCGGTGCTCCTGTGCGCAGGCGTCGGGAAGGCGCAAGGCGTGGAGGCCTCGTCGGTGCCGCAGGCCCCTCGCGCGGAGCGCGCCGGGCTGGCCATCTGGACGGCCTCCTTCATGGATTGGAGCCTGCTGCTGGTGGGGCCAATCCTGGGCGTGGGCCTCAATGTCGCGCTGCCGGTGGGCATGAACGTGCCCTTGACGGATACAACGGACGGAGTCTTCGAACTCCGACCCATGCTGGCGCGCAAGAGGTGCACCAATTTCCACGGAGACGCCATGCCCCGTTGCGGCACCCTGCAAGCCCTCCGGGCCACGGTGGGCCTGGCGTGGACGCCCTGGCCGGGCGAGCGCGGCGATGGCTTCTTCATCCAGCCCAAGCTGAGTGGCATGGTGACGCATCAGACCGTGCGTGGGACGGAAACCCCAGTGACGGCGGAGGGCACGAGGATGGAGACGGGCGGACAGGTCTCCCTCGGGTTCGACGTGGGGTACCGGAAGACGTCCCGCCGCTCGCGTTCTTTCCTGGCCCCGGTGATCGGCGTTGGCGTGGGCTATAGCTGGAACCAGCAGCGCGAGCGAGTCGACCCCGGGTGGCTCTTTGCCCGCGAGCAGGCGCGTGGCTGGAAGGACAAGTTCGTCGTGGACCTGAACCTGGACCTCTTGCGGTTCGGGGCCACATTCTGACGGCCAGGGGAGCTGCGTCAGTATCTGGATTCAACGCCGACCTGTGACAGGCGAAGTCCATGCCCGGCGTGAATTTGCACTGGGAAAGCAGTCGCCCGCGTCTGCGACGTAAGGGGTTCCCGAGGGATTGCACCCCCGCACGCTGGCGCCCACAATGCGACGCGTCTGGATTGTCAGATGGAGCATCATTCCCCGTTTTGAGCCCGGATCGGGCACGGCCGGATGCGACTCTCACTCACCCATAAAATCACCCTGGCGCCCATCGTCGTGGCGCTCCTGTTCGTCCTTCTCTCCCAGGGCTACACCGTGCCTCGGCTCCAGGAGGCCTTCGAGGCGCAGGGGCGGGAGCTGAGCGGCGCGCTGCCGACGGTGCTCGCCGCCGCGGTGGCGGACGGCATGAAGCGGAGCGCGCACGACGAGGTCCAGCAGACGCTGGAGGCCGTGGCTCGGCATGGTGGGGCGGCCTACGTCGCCGCGTTCGACGCGGGTGGGACGTTGGTGGGCGTGGCCGGTGAGAAGGCCCAGATGCTGCGGGATGCCCGCGAGCAGTTGAAGTCCTCCGAGGGAGGGCTCGTCCTGCGGGATGGGGACACGGAGCTACAGGACCTGGTGGCGCCGGTTCCAGGTGACGCCGGCAGGGTCCACGTGGGCTTCGACCGCACCCATGCGCGTGGGCTCGTGGAGGGGGCGCTGGCGAACGTGGGCATCACCGCGCTGGTCGCGCTGCTCGTCTTCACCGCGGCGGCCTTCCTGGTCAGCCGCGCCATCGTGTCACCCCTGATCCAGCTCTCCGCGGCGGTCCGTCATATCGCCGAGCGCGGCGACCTGCGGCAGACCATTCGCATCGACTCGGATGACGAGGTGGGGCAGCTCGCGCGGGCCGTGGGCATGCTGGTGGGCAAGCTGAAGGAGCTGCTGCATCAGCTCCAGTCCTCCACGGAGCTGCTCAGCGACTCGGTGTCGGGGCTGACGGAGTCGGCGGACCAGCAGAATGAGATGGTGACGCGCCACGCGGCCGCGCTGCAAGAGACGCAGGTGACGGCGCAGGAGATTCGCCAGACGGCGATGCTGGCGTCGGGCTCCGCGGAGTCCGTCATCCAGGTGGCCGAGCGCGCCGAGCAGCTGAGCCGCACCGGAGAAGAGGCCGTCTCGGCGAGCATCGACGGCATGGAGGAGGTGCGCAATCAGGTGGCGGAGATCGCCGCGCGCATCACCGCCCTGGGCGAGCGGACCAAGCAGATCAGCGGCATCACCGAGACGGTGAAGGACCTGGCGGACCAGTCCCACCTGCTGGCCGTCAACGCCGCCATCGAAGCGGCGCGGTCCGGGGAGCACGGCAAGGGCTTCGTCGTGGTGGCGAAGGAGATTCGCGCGCTGGCGGACCAGTCCATCCGGGCCACCAACCAGGTTCGGCGCATCCTCCAGGACATCAATCAGGCCATCATCGGCACGGTGGAAATCACCGTCGAAGGCACCGAGCGCATGGAGGCGGGGCTGACGCAGGTCCGCACGTCCGGCGAGACGCTGAAGCAGCTCACCGCCATCGTCGAGGACAGCACCGCGGCGGCGCGGCAGATCGCGCGGACGGTCAGCCAGCAGGCCACGGGCATCGAGCAGATCTTCACCGCGGTCAACGAGCTGAACACCCTGATGACGGACACCGTGTCCCGCATCTCTACGACGAGTGACTCCGCCATGTCCCTGAAGATGCTCTCCGAGCGCGTCTCCCAGGTCGTCCGCGCCTACAACGTCTGATGGCGCCGCCGGAGCAGCGGTGAGGTTCTTCGACCGCTACGACGCGGACTGAGCGGCCTTCTTCGGTGACGTGTGTTTCGTGGCTTGAGGGCGCTTCGCTGAGACGCGGCGCCGCTTCGCGCTCAGGTGCACCTCATCGCTCCGGCAGACGCGCACATGGAGGAAGCGCTGGAGCTGGGAGAGCGCCAGGTCATGGTCGTTGTCGCTCTCCGCCGCGCAGCAGTCGCTCAGCACCGTGAGCTGGTATTCGTGCATGTGCGCGTCATGGGCGCTGAAGAAGATGCACAGGTTGGTGGCCAGCCCCGCGAGGATGAGCTTCCGGGTGCCCAGGTGCTCCAGCAATGGCACCAGGGAGGTGGCGAAGAAGGCCGAGTGCTTGGGCTTGAGGATGAAGTAGTCATCCGGCTGCGGCTTGAGGGCCCGAGCGACGTTCCGGCCCCGGCTCCCTTTGCGGGTGCAGTGGTCGTAGGTGTCGCGGAAGTTGCTACGCCAGTACCCGAAGTTGTCGTTGACGTAGATGACAGGGACGCCGGCCCGCCGCATCCTCGCCGCGAAGGGGCCCAGCCGTTCCACCATGCGCAGGGCCCACGGGAGGACATTCTCCCCGCCAGGGAAGTCCAGGTCGTTGATGACGTCGATGATGAGCAGGGCCGTGTCGGAGCGTTTCCCCGCTGACATCCGCTGCCGTGGCTTCGTGATTCCGGCCTTCCGCGTCACATCCACCCCGTCTTCAGGAGGCTGCTGCGCGGAAGGGTAAGCACGGCCCCGGGGGACGGCGAGTCACCTCCGTCAGCGGGACTCCGCCTTCTTGTAGCGCAGGCGCTTCATGGCCTCGAAGCGGGCCCTGTCCTTGGGCGGCGTGGTGGCCACCAGCCCGTCGAGCATGCGCTTCGAACTCTGGAAGATTTCCTCGACGGCGACCTCGAAGGCGTCGGTGTTCTGCTTCGACGGCGTCCGCGTCCCAGCAATCTTCCGGACGAATTGAAGCGCCGCCGCGCGGATGTCGGCATCGGTGGCGGGAGGCGCGAAGTTGAACAGGGGCTTGATGTTCCGGCACATGCCCTCAGGGTAAAGCGAGTCCGGAAAACAGGCCATGGCCTGCCGCCGGCGGACGGCCGCCGAGGCGAAGCGCTCAGCGCAGGGTCCCCATGACTTTCAAGAACTGGGCGTGGGCGGTGTTCAGCTCTTCGAGTGCTTCGATGTAGCCACGGCGCCCATCCAAGGCCTCGCGCCGGATGATGAGCAGTTGCAGGGAGTCCACCTTGCCGGCACGGTAGGCCTCGGTGACGAGGTTCAGGTTCTCCTGGAGCGCGGCGAGCACCTCGGCGTCGAACAGCTCCGCGGCCGCCTGGGCGGACTGGTACCGACTGAGCGCGAGTTCGACCTCGGCGCGGACGAAGCGTTCGGTGGCGGCGAGCCGCTGCTGGGCCCTCCGTTCCCTCGCGACGCTCGCGCCTCGCTCGGCCTGGTTTCGGTTGAAGACGGGCAGGTCGATGATGAGCGTCCCTTGGATGATGGTGTCGTTCTCCTCCCGGCCGTAGGCCAGACCCACGCTGGGGCGGGGCAGGGCGTCGCGGCTGGCGAACCGGAGCTCGGCCCGGGCCGCTTCCCGTTCGGCCCGGGCGGCTTTCACATCCTGGCGCTGACCGGAGGCTCGCTCGACGAGCACCGAGAGCGCGGGCTGGGGCGTCACCTCTGTCCGGAGCGCGTGCTCCAGGGTGATGTCTTCGTTGGGGTCCATGCCCAGCAGGAGCTTCAGCTCCGCCAGGGCCTGGTGCCGCAGCCGGGTGGCGCGGACCTTCTCCTGCAGGGCCCGGCCTCGCTCCACCGTCGCGATGTTCATCTCGATGTGGGAAGCGGCGCCTGCCTCGAGCCGCTCCTTCGCGACCTTGCGCCCTTCCTCCGCGAGCCCCAGCGCGTCTTCGCTCAGCCGCAGCGCTTGTTCGGACGCCAGCGCCCGGCCGAAGGCCTGACGCACGTCCGCGGCCAGCTCCACCTGGAGGGATTCCAGTCGGAACCGGCTGGCCTCCGTGGCGGCGCGCGCGGCGTCCTTGCGCGCGCGTCGCTGTCCGAAGATTTCGAGCTGCTGGCTGATGCCCACGTTGAGTTCAAGCGTGTCTGCCTCATCGCGCAGTCGCGGACCCACGGCGGCCTGGAGCTGCGGATTGCTTTGAAGCGGGAGGTCCGCGCCCTCCCACCGCGCCTGCGCGGACGCGGCTTCGGCGCGGCCTTCGATGAGGCGAGGACTGTGTTCGAGCGCGAGCGTGACGGATTGCTCCATCGTCAGGGGGCGAGCCGAGAGGGCCGGCGTCGGAACGAAGAGAAGCAGGAGGGGCAGGACGCGCATCACGGAGTCCTCCTGAAGACCGAGTAGAGGACTGGGAGCACCACGAGGGTGAGCAGGGTGGACGACAGGACGCCTCCAATGACGACCGTGGCCAGGGGCCGCTGGACCTCCGCGCCGACGCCGGTGTTGAGCGCCATGGGCACAAAGCCGATGGCGGCCACCGCGGCGGTCATCAGCACGGGCCGCAGCCGGGACACGGCTGCCTGGCGGATGGCTTCGCTCAGGGCCTGGCCTTGCTCCAGAAGGGCGCGGACCCGTGAGACGAGCACCATGTCCCCCAGGACCGATACGCCGGACAGGGCGATGAAGCCCACGGCGGCGGAGATGGAGAAGGGCAGGCCCCGCAGCAGCAGCGCGAGCACGCCGCCCACGAGCGCGAAGGGGACGCCCGCGAAGATGCGCACGGCGTCCAGGACGCGCTGATAGGTGAGGTAGAGCAGCAGGAAGATGAGTGCCAGCGCGACCGGCACCACGATGAGCAGGCGCGTCTGTGCGCGCTCGAGGTGTTCGAACTGACCGCCGTAGCGGACGTAGTAGCCCGCGGGCAGCTCCAGCTTCTCGTCGAGCGTGCGGCGGACCTCCGCGACGAAGCCGCCGAGGTCGCGGTCTCGCACGTTGGCCTGGACCACCAGCCGCCGCTTGCCCCACTCGCGCTGGATGGTGGTGGGGCCGGACGTCTCCTTCATGGTCGTCAGCCGTCCCAGCGGAACGCGCTCGCCGCCGGGCGCGGCCACGGGGATGGTGGCGAGCCGCGTGGGCTCCTCGCGGTACTCCTCGGAGAGGCGCACGGCCAGGTCGAAGCGCCGCTCGCCTTCGCGCACCTCGCCGACGATGCGCGTGCCCACTGCTTCCACGACGTCGAGGACGGAGCGGGCGGGAATCCCGTAACGGGCCACCGCGGCCCGGTCCACCCTGATTTCCAGCACGGGCTGGCCCGTCACCTGCTCCACGGTGACGTCGGCGGCACCGGGAATGGCCTTCACCAGCGTCTCCAACTCGCGGGCCTTGGCCTTGAGCACGTCGAGGTCATCCCCGAAGAGCTTGATGCCGACGTCGCTTCGCACGCCCGCGATCATTTCGTTGACGCGCATTTCAATGGGCTGGAGGAAGGCCATGCGCATGCCTGGGAGGTCCGCCAGTTCGGCCTTCATCTCGTTCACCAGCTCCTCCTGGGTGGTGGCCCGCTTCCACTGCGCTCGGGGCTTGAGGGTGATGAAGACGTCGGACAGCTCGACGCCCATGGGGTCCGTGGCCACCTCCGCGGTGCCGGTCCGGGTCCAGACGCGTCGCACCTCGTCTGGGAACCGGGACAGCAGCACCCGCTCTATCTGGCTGCCATAGCGGATGGATTCGGAGAGGGAGACCTCCGCCAGACGCACGGTGTTGATGACGAGCGTGCCTTCGGACAGGCGGGGGACGAACTCGCTGCCGAGGCGCGTGGCGGCGAGGGTGGCACCCACGATGAGGAGCGCGGCGGCGGTCAGGGTGACACGCGCGTGGGCCAGCGCCCATTCGAGGACGGGCCTGTAGATTCGCTGGAGCCAGCGCATCAGCCGTGGCTCATGGTGAGGGCCACCGCCTCGCTTCAGCGCGAAGGAGGCCAGCACCGGCATCAGCGTCATGGAGAGCAGCGCACTGCCCAGGAGCGCGAAGATGACGGTGAGCGCCATGGGGCGGAACAACTTCCCCTCCACGCCTTCGAGGGCGAGGATGGGCAGGTAGACCACCATGATGATGAGCTCGCCGAAGAGCGTGGGCTTGCGGACCTCGATGGCGGCATCCCGCACCACTTCCATCAGGGAGCGTCCGTCCCGGGCCTCGGAGAGTCGCCGCTCCGCGTTCTCCACCATGATGACGGAGGAGTCGACGACGAGCCCGAAGTCGATGGCGCCCAGCGACATGAGCGTGCCGGCGATGCCGAAGCGCAGCATCGCGTTGAAGGCGAACAGGAGCGACAGCGGAATGGCCGCCGCCACGATGAGGCCGGCGCGCCAGTTGCCCAGGAAGATGAAGAGCACCGCGATGACGAGCAACGCGCCTTCCAGCAGGTTGGTCCGGACGGTGCGCAGCACGTGGTCCACCAGCTCGGTGCGCTCGTAGACGGGCTCCAGGCGGACGTCCTCGGGAAGCGTCCGCTGGATGTCCGCCAGCCGCTGGGCGAGCGCCTTCGTCACCGTGTGGGAGTTCTCGCCTACCAGCATGAAGCCCAGGCCCAGCACGGCCTCGCCCTCGCCATCCGCGGTGGTGGCGCCACGCCGGATTTCATGGCCCACCTCGACGCGCGCCACGTCCCGGATTCGGACAGGGACGCCGTGGTGCGCCGCGATGACCACGTCCTCGATGGCGTTGCCGTCCGCGAGCACTCCCACCCCGAGCACGAGCGTCGCCGTGCCGCCCCGCTCGAGCACCCCGCCCCCGACGTTGGCGTTGTTCTCCTCCAGCGCCCGGTAGATGTCGCCGAGGGAGAGGTTGAACTGCTGCAGGCGGCGGGGGTCGACGATGACGTGCCACTGCTTCTCCTCGCCGCCCCAGGCATTCACCTCCGCCACGCCCGGCACGCTGCGCAGTTGGGGCGCGATGACCCAGTCGTGCAGGGTGCGCAGCTCCTCGAGGCTCTTCGTCCGGCTCTTGACGAGATAGTGGAAGACCTCGCCCAGGCCGGTGGCGACGGGCCCGAGCGTCGGGGGCGCGATGCCCGCTGGCAGCTGCACCCGGCTCAGCCGTTCGGACACCTGCTGCCGCGCGAACCACAGGTCGGTTCCGTCTTCGAACTGGAGGGTGACCTGGGAGAGGCCGAACTTGGAGATGGAGCGCAGCTCGCTGACGCGAGGCAGGCCCGCGAGCGCCTGCTCCACGGGGACGGTGAGCTGGCGCTCCACTTCGTTGGGCGTGAGCGCCGGTGCGACGGTGTTGACCTGCACCTGCGTGGGCGTCGTGTCCGGGATGGCGTCGATGGGCAGCGCCCGGAAGGCGAGCAGGCCCGAAACGATGAGGGCCCCCGTTCCCAGGAGGACGGCCCAGCGGTGGGACAACGACCATTCGATGAGCCGGGTGAGCATGGCGGCTACTCGCCTCCCGCCGTCTCGCAGCAGCCCGCGCCGATGGAGTCCTTGAGAATCTCCGTCTTGAGCAGGAAGGCGCCGGTGGTGACGACCTCCACCCCCGCCGACAGGCCCTTGACGATTTCCACCTCCTCGCGCGTGCTGGCGCCCAGCTCCACCGCGACGGGCTCGTAGAGCCCCGGCTGCTTGCGCACGAAGACCAGCGTCTGGCCTTCCGCGCGCTGGATGGCCGCGTGGGGAACCAGCACCGCCTCATGTTCCGGGGCGACCTGCACCCGGGCCCTGAGGAAGAGCCCGGCCTTGAGGGCGCCGTCGGGGTTGGGCAGTTCGACCCGGGCGCGCACCGTGCGGGAGGCCCGGTCCACCGACGCGCCCACGCGGGTGAGCGTGGCGTCACACGTCTGGCCGGGCATGCTTTCGAACGTGAGGGTGACGCGCTGTCCCGCGCGAACCTGGGCCGCGTCCGCCTCCGGAATCTCCAGCAGGGCCCACATGGTGCTCAGGTCCGCCACCTGGATGAGCGGCTGTCCAGCGGATGCATGGCGTCCGGCGACGGCGTCTCGCGCCACCACCGTCCCCGCGAAGGGCGCCGACAAGGCATAGGTCCCCTGCGGGCCCTGGCCGTTGGCGCCCGCGGCGGAGAGCGCCGCGCGGGCGGCATTGCGCTCGGCCTCGGCCGCCGCGACCTCCGCCTGGGCGGTCTCGACGTCTTTTCGTGCGCTGATTCCGCTCGAGGCCAGCCGCTGCTCGCGCTCGAGCGCCGAGCGCGCCACCGTCAGCCGCGTCTGTGCCGCCGACAGCCGTCCCTGGTCCGCGCCCACGGCCCCGGAGGTGACCAGCACCAGTGGCTGGCCCGCCTTCACCTCGTCGCCGACGTCCACGCGGACGTCCGTTATCAGCGCCTCGCTGCGGGCGGACAGCTGCGCCAGCCGGTTCTGGTTGAAGTCGAGCTGCCCGACGACGTCCAGGGTCCGGGCAAAGGGCCGCTTCACCGCGCGACGTGTCTGGATGCCGGCCTCGCGGACCGTCTCGGCGGACGCGAGGCGGACGCGCGTGCCCGGTTCGGGGAAGGTGGGGGGCTGGGCGCCCGCGGCCTTCACCAACTCCGGGTGGCAGTACGGGCAGACGGACTCCGGGAAGCCGTGCTCCCGGCAGTAGTCACCGGCCTCGATGAATTTCGCGACCAGCGACGGGTTGCATTTGGTGCAGCGGGACTCGGGGACCGCGTGCTCCTTGCACCAATCCTTGGGGGCGGTGTCCCGCGCGGTGAACGTGAGGCCCGGGTTGCATTGGAAGCACTGGGATTCGGGCACGCCGTGCTCACCGCACCAGTCGTCCTGGTCCTTGAAGACGTCGATGAGGTCGGGGGTGCACCGGGTGCACAGCTCCGCGGGGACGCGGTGCTCACAGAGTGCGGGCTCGGACGGGGTGGACGTGCCTCCCGAGGCGGCTGGAGCCGGTGAAGGCGCCTTCGCCGCAGGGGGACTCGCTGGTTGGCTGCAACTGGCGGCGCTCAGTGCCAGCAGCACCGCCAGGACGCTGGGGCCGACTCGGGAGGCACGCATCTACTTCACGCCCTTCTTGGAGAGTTCCGGGTTGCAGAGGACGCACTGGGATTCGGGCCGCGCGTGCTCGGGGCACCAGTCACCCTTGGCCTTGAAGACGGGGGCCAGCTTCGGGTTGCAGCGGGCGCAGAGGCTCTTCTGGACGCCGTGCTCGCAGCGCGGCTTCTCGGACCCGGCCGCCTGGGGCTGCTGGGCGGGTTTGCTCTCGTCGGCCAGGACAGGAGCGGCGAACAGGGACAGGACGACGGACAGCGTACGCAGCGAGTGCATGATGAGGCGCTCCTGCCGGGGCGCGTGCCCACGGCGGTGGTGGCCCGCGCGAAGGTGCGCGGGAAGGTCGGACAGGGCCTGGGCGGTGCGGGAGGACGTGCGCGCACGTCCGGCCACGGCCCTCGCAAGACACACGTCTCCCGTGAAGGGCGGTGTCAGGCTCTGGGCGGCTGGAAGATGTCGGTCCCCACGCTGGAGAGCGTGGGCTCATCCACGCGCGAGGGGATGGGTAGCGGCCGGGGCGGCGGGACGAGACGCGCGTGGGGCGACGCGGGAGCGGGGGCGGCTCTCAGTGGGCAGCACACGCACAGCACGCAGTTGGGCGAGCAGTCCTCGCATTCGTCGGATGCCTCTTCCGCGCATTCGTCGTGCACGTACGACGCCAGGGCCAGCGTCTGGAAGACGCCGCCCGTCATCAGGACGAGGAGCACGGCGAGAAGTCGCAGAAGGGACTGCATCCAGGACCGGCTTATTAAATGGGGCTTGGTGGTGTCAATCCAGCGGGCGAGGCGCTGAGGGTGGGGGCTCGCGTATCAGGCGCTCCAGCAGACGACGCATCGCGCTGGAATCCCATTCCCGCGGGCCCGAGAAGCGGGCGACCTGGCGGCCGTCGACCAGGAGGACGCTGACGGGAAGCAGGTTCACGCCGAACGCGTCACCGGCTCGTTTGTCCACGTCGAGGCGCAGGTGGAGCGGCGCGGGTGGAGGCCCCTTGAAGAACGACTCCACCGCCTGGGGCGTCTCGTCATGGCTGAAGACGACAACCTGGAGGTCCTCGGGGGGCGCTTTGGCCAGGGCGACGAGCTGGGGTGTCTCCTGCCGGCAGGGCGGACACCACGACGCCCAGAACACGATGAGCAAGGCGCGGGAGGGCGGCACGTCCGCGACGGTGGGCGCGGTCCCCTGGAGCCGGACATAGGCCGGTGGGGGCTCGCTCTTGCATGCCCAGGTCAGCGACGACAGGCCGAGCAGAAGCAGGCGCAAGGCGGTGGGGGTGCGCATCAGGGGCTGAGACCTCGAGGCGTGCGAGCGTCCCCGAAGGTACCACGTCCCCGTGGCTTGAGTATTCAAGTGTTCTATTGAATAGTTTCATTCGTGACGACACCCCATCGACGCTTCAAGGACGCCATCTACGAACAGTTCGCCCGGCTCGGTAAGGCCGTATCGGCGCCGAAGCGGCTGGAGCTTCTGGATCTGCTCAGCCAGGGGCCGCGGACGGTGGAGTCGCTCGCGGGGCAGGCGGGCCTCTCGGTCGCTAACGCGTCCCAACATCTCCAGGTCCTTCGCGCCGCGCGGCTCGTCGATGCGGAGAAGCGCGGCCTCTATGTCGAGTATCGCCTCGCGGACGATGACGTCTGGCGGTTCTTCCTGTCGCTGCGCGGGCTCGCGGAGGCGCGTCTGGCCGAGGTCGAGCAGGTCACCCGTGAGTACTTCACGCGGCGGGGCGCGATGGAACCCGTCGAGGGGCCGGAGCTCGTCCGGCGGGTGAGGGCCGGAGACGTCACCGTGCTCGACGTCCGCCCGGTGGAGGAGTATCGGGCGGGCCACATCCCCGGTGCGATTTCCATCCCCGTCAGCGAACTCAAGGCGCGGCTCGACGAGTTGCCGAAGGGTCGCGAGGTCGTCGCCTATTGCCGTGGCCCCTACTGCATCATGGCGGTGGAGGCGGTCGAACTGCTCCGCAAGCGGGGCTTCAATGCACGGCGCATGGAGCAAGGCGTCATCGACTGGCGTGCCCGCGGCTGGCGCGTCGAAAGCGAGGCCGCACAGTCATGATCTTCCGGCGTGACGTGGCGGGCCAGACCGCAGCGCGCCGCTCGGCGCCGGACGTCCGCCTGGGACTGAGGGAGAACTGGAAGCAGTTCTCCCTGCTCATGCTCACCAATGCCTTTGTCGGCGGCATGGTGGGCATCGAGCGCACCGTCGTCCCGCTGATGGGCTCCGAGGTGTTCCACATCGCGTCCACCACGCTCATCACCTCGTTCATCGTCAGCTTTGGTGTGGTCAAGGCGTTCGCGAACCTTGTGTCGGGGCAGTTGGCGGATTCCTGGGGGCGCAAGCGGGTCCTCGTGGCGGGCTGGCTCGTCGGCCTGCCGGTGCCCTTCATGCTCATGGCCGCGCCGGACTGGGGGTGGGTGATTGCCGCCAACGTCTTGCTGGGGTTGAGCCAGGGGTTCACCTGGTCGATGGCGGTCGTCATGAAGATCGACCTCGTCGGCCCGAAGGGACGCGGGCTGGCGGTGGGCCTCAACGAGTTCGCCGGGTACCTCGCGGTGGGGGCCACGGCTTTTCTCACCGGCGTGCTCGCGAGCCATTACGGACTGCGTCCCGTTCCGCTCTACGTCGGCGTTGCCTACGCCGTCATCGGGACCGCCCTGTCCATCCTGCTGGTGCGGGATACGGGCGGGCATGTTCATGCGGAGGCCAGGGCCGCGAGCCCCGTGGAGGCGTCCTTGGGCTTCCGTGAAGTCTTCGCGCGCACGACGTTCCGGGACCGCAACCTGTTCGCAGCCTCGCAGGCGGGGTTGGTGAACAACCTCAATGACGGGATGAGCTGGGGAATCTTCCCTCTGTTCTTCACGTCGCTGGGGCTCGGCATCGAGCGGATTGGCATCCTCAAGGCCGTCTATCCGGTGGTGTGGGGCGGGCTTCAGGTTGTGACAGGCCCCCTGAGCGATCGGTGGGGCCGCAAGGGGCTGATTGTCGCCGGCATGTGGGTGCAGGCCGCGGGGCTCGCCCTGACGGCGTGGGGCGGACGGTATGTCTGGTGGTTCGCCGGGAGCGTCCTGCTGGGGATTGGCACCGCCCTGGTCTATCCGAGCTTGATCGCAGCGGTCTCCGACGCCTCCCAGCCCGCGTGGCGCGCGCGTTCGCTGAGCGTCTACCGCTTCTGGCGTGACCTGGGATACGCCCTGGGGGCCTTGCTGGCGGGCCTCATCGCGGACCGCTTCGGTTTCGAGTCGGCGATTCTCGCCGTCGCCGTCGCGACCTTCATGTCCGGCACGACGGTGGCCGTGGTCATGCGTGAGGCGCCGCCGGCGGTCTGTGGTCGCGGGAGCGCCGGAGGTCGCGGCCTCGACGGGCTCCACGTGCCATGAAGGTCAGGATCGTGCTTCGATTGGCGTGACACCCGGGGAGGTGCTGGGCACCGTGCGACTGACCCGGACCAGGCCGGAGCCCACGAGGGAGCTCCGGCCTGGTGGTGTTCAGCGACTAGAGCTTGGCTGCCGTCGCGCTGAAGGCAGCGCAGGCGGCGGGCACCGCGAAGCCGTTGGTGGGCGTCGTGCCGCCGGAGCCACTGGACACGGCGTTGGTGCCCATGCCGAACGCGGCGAAGGCCGTCCACAGGCGGCAGACGTCCTCGCCACCGTGCAGGGTGGTGGCCGCGGTGATGATGCCGTCACGCACCTGGGTGAAGGTGGGGCTGCACGGCGTGTTCTTCAGGCCCTGGGTGAAGTACAACATCATGCGCTGGTTACCCGCGGTGCCCGTGGCGTCGTACAGGTTGGCGCTGAAGCCGTGGTGGTTGACCAGGGCCCAGTAGGCCTCCCACATGCCCTGGGCGAACACGGCACCCACGCCGTGCGGAACCGCCATGCCGTTGATGCTGGCGTAGGTCCAGGTGTTGACGGTGCTGCTGGTGCTGTAGCGCTGGGGACGGATGCCCACGCCCGTGGTGGGCTGGTTCAGGGCGTAGGTGCCCACGCCGCGGCCCTGCGCGCCGGTGTCCGTCGCCTTCGCGGTGTAGAAGAGCGACAGGAAGTCGCTGATGCCCTCGCCCGGCTGCTGGCGGTTCGACAAGCAGGACACGTTGCTGGGGCCGCCCACGAGGCGGTTGGAGATGCCGTGGCCGTACTCGTGGACGATGATGCCGGCGTCCAGGTCTCCGTCCTTGTTCGGCGTCACCGTGTTCCAGCGGTACATCTGCATGCGCGGCCGCTGGCCGTCCGGCGGGGTCATGAAGTTGGCGTTGTTCATGCCGCCGCCGTCCTGCGCCTCCGCGCGGACGTCGTCGTTGCCGGCGCCGCCCCGGCCGTAGTTGTTGACCTGGAAGTTACCGGACGCCTCATCGAAGCCGTACTGGTACTGGACGTCGTGGATGATGTTGTTCCAGTAGAACAGGTTGGTGACGGCCGCGGGGATGTACGTGGAGGGCGCGCCCGTGAGGGTGATGGGGAAGTCGCAGTGGATGGCCGCGGTGCAGTCGGGCTGCACGGCGGGCGGCAGGCCATCGTTGTTGGTGTCCTCGTAGGCGTGGACGTTGTTGCCGCGGAGGGTGGTGTACTCCGCGCCGGCCGCGCCGTTCGTATCGTGCCAGCCGTAGGGCGACGCCGTGACGTTGGCGGGGTTGGAGACCAGCACGCGCCCGTCCGCCGGCGGCAGCGGCGTGGTGTGGTTGGGGCTCTCCACCGGCATGGGATAGACGCGGTAGGTATCATCGGCCGCCACCCAGTCGAAGCGGGTCCAGACCTCGCCCGTGGACGCGTCCACCGTGACGTCGTAGGCGTGATCGTTGTCCAGGGTGTGGACCTGGAAGCGCCACACCAGCCGTGCCTCACCACGGCGAACTGGCAGCACCGCCAGCTCCGCGTCGATGGGCTCGGTGGACAGGCCTTCCACCGCCACGCGCGTGCGCTGACGCGCGCCGGGCTCGGCCTTCAGGGACTGCGGCGCCGCGGAGATGCGGACGCCCAGGTGCTTCGCCACGCCCACCACCGCATCCGCGGCGCTCAGGCGCGGCGTGGTGCCGGCGAGCGAGGACTCCAGGGCCGGGAGGAAGTCGCTGTGCACGCTGAGCACGCGGCCGTCGCGGTCCACGTTGATCTGAAGCTGGCCGTTGTAGACGGGCAGGCCCCGGTACGTCTGGCGCAGGTACAGGTTGGTGACGCCGCTCACCTTCGAATAGACGCGGTCCGTCACCTCGAGGTTCGCCAGGTCGTTGAGCCCCAGCCCGAGCGCGTCCCGGTGCTTCTGGACGAAGTCCAGGCCAATGGCCATCGGGTCCCCGCTGCGCGGACCGGAGAGCGCACCCACCGGATTGGTGAGCGAGCGCACCAGGCCGTTGGACTCGTCGAACTCCACCATCAGTTCCGGCACGGCCTGCCGCAGCGCGGCCTGGCTGGACGTCTGGGCAGACGAGATGCCAAACCGGGCCTGCGCGTTGTAGGCATCACGCGCATCGTAATTACGAACGCCTGCCTCCGAATGGACTGCCATTGCAGCGGAACCCGAAAGGGTTCCCACGAGAAACACCGCATGAAAAAGGCGCCTTCGGTAAGGACCTGAGGACATGTCGTGCTCCTGCACTGCGGGTTGACCGAGCTCCTCTAGGAGCTACGGTGCTGGCACGGCAGAAATCACACTTTAAGTGAAAATAGCAAATCACCAACTAATCTGGAATTCTGCGGTTTCGTGCAACGGATTTGCACAGTCCCGCAGTATGACAAGCAATGACGCTGTTACGTCTTTTGAATGTCAATCATCCAACGCGGTGCGGTGAGCAGGAATTGGCCGCGGAAGCAGGCGCGACAGCAGCGCGCTCACGGAGCGCACGGGGTGGGCGCCGGGCTCGGGGATGCGCGCCGTCAACAGGGCCGCGCCCAGGCGGGCCACAGCGGACAGCACGAAGAGCACGTGCAGGTTCACCCAGACGTGGCCGCCCAGGGTGAACTGGGTGGGCAGGGCGGCGGCGATGGCGCCTCCCAGCGCGGCCGCGGCGGCATAGGCCAGGCCGCCGGCGGTGGCGAAGGCGGCCAGGTAGAAGGGCCGGTTCTTCCGGGGCGCGACCGTCAGGGGCAGCTCGAAGATGGCCAGGCCGTGGCCGCTCCACAGCGCCCCGGCGAGGAGGACGTCGAAGAGCAGGGGCCACAGCGTCCCCGCGGAGGGCAGCAGCCACAGGGCGGGGATGGTGGCGATGCCCAGTGAGCACGCCATCAACACGGGCTGGGCGCCGCAGCGGTCAATCGCGCGGCCCCAGAGTGGCGCCGCCAGGATGCGCACGCCCGCCACCGCTGCGGCATGCAGCGCCATGATGACGAAGGTCATCTTGAGGTTCTGGAGGCTGTGCAGCGCGAAGAAGGGTGCGGACACCCCCACCGCCGCGTTCCAGGCCACCTGGTAGGTGAGCACCCGGCGCGCGTTGTCATCCTTGAAAGGGACCAGCGCGCCCTTGAGCTCCAGGGGCGGCGTGGTGCCCGGGGGCGCCGGGTCGTGCTGCGAGGCCATGAACAGGGTGGTGACGATGCCCATGACGCACGCGCCCAACGCGAGCAGCGGAAGGGCCACGCCCACGCCGCCCGCGGGGCGCAGCCGGTCCATCAGGAGGCCCGCGCCCAGGGAGGCCAGCGTGCCCGCCAGCGTGGTGAGCGCGGTGCGGCGTCCGAAGAAGCGGCCCCGGACGGCGCGGGGCACCAGCTCCCCCATCCACGCCACCCAGGCGTTGTTGCCCACCACGCTCAACGCGGCGGAGATGCCGGCCACCGTCAGCAGCAGGTGCTGCTGGGATTCGAAGGGCAGGCCCAGCCAGGGCAGCACCGCCAGGGGGAACATCACCACGCGGGACAGGCACACCGCGGTGAGGGCCACGCGCCGGTGGCCGAAGACGCCCGTCAGCCAGGCCGCGGGGAACTGCACGAACTGCGCGAAGAAGGGCAGGGCCGTCATCACCCCGACGAGGAAGGGCCCCAGCTTCAGCGCGATGGCCCAGGCGGTGAGCACCGTCGCGCCCGCGCACGCGGTGAAGACCTCCGAGAACATGCCCTCCACCACGGACACGCCCAGCGTCCGGCGCAGCCGGCCCTGCTGGGGGCGGACCATGGGCCCGGGGCCGTCCGCGGGCGGTGCCCCCAGGAGCGGCGCCGTCGAACCGGGCAGGGACGCGCCGGGTCGGAACAGCGGAACCGCGGAAGCAAGGGAGGCGAAGCTGAAGCTGCGGAGGAACTGCCGACGGAGGGCTGCGCGAGTCACAGGTCCGCGTTCTGTCGCACGCTCCGCCGGGCCCTCTCAATCCACCCCCGGTGGGCCCCGGAGTGCCCGGCCGCTCTCCGGGCGAGTGCGGCGCGGCTGTCCCACATGCTCCGGTACCCGTTCGCGCCCGGCTGCTGGGCAGCGCTGGAATCAGGTGCAGTTCAAGCGGTCTTGAACTATATGAACGGACGAGGAGACGGCGCACTATGGATCTGGCTCGGGAGCTGACGGATTTTCTGGGGGCGGTGGAGCAGCGGCTTGGCAGCACCCTGGTGGATGGCGATGCCGGTCCGGACGTGAAGGGCGACACGCTGATGGAGGCGGCCCGCCACCTGTGCCTGGGCAGCGGCAGCAAGCGCGCGCGCCCCATGCTGGCGCGGCTGTTCGGCGGCGCGGTGGGAGTTCCGGCGGAGCGGCTGGTGGACGTGGCCGTGGCCGCGGAGCTCATCCATTCCGCCAGCCTGCTGCACGATGACGTGGTGGACGCGGGCATGTTCCGCCGGGGCCGGCCCACGGTGAACGCGCGCTGGGGCAACATCGTCGCGGTGATGAGCGGCGACCTCATCCTGTCCACGGGCCTGTACCAGCTGTCCCAACTGGACGCGCGGCTGACGCGCAGCGCGCTGTCGGTCGTCTCCGAGATGACCCGCGCCGCCATCGCCGAGGTGGAGGCTCGCGGCGACCTGGACCTGCCGCTCAACCGGCTGCGCTTCATCGCCGAGGGCAAGACGGGCTCGCTGTTCGGCTGGTGTGGCAACGCGGCGGCGACGCTGGCGGAGCACCCCGAGGCGGTGGAACGTTTCGACGGCTTCGGGCGTCACCTGGGCGTGGCGTTCCAGATCGCCGACGACATTCGCGACATCCTGGGTACGGACGTGGGCAAGCCGCGTTACGCGGACGTGCACTCGCGCACGCCGTCCATGCCCATCCTCCTGGCGGTGGCCAAGGATGAGTCGCTGCGGCGCAAGCTGAAGGACGCGTGGGCGTTCTCGGCGATCACGCCGGAGCGCACGAAGGAGATTGGCGCGGCCATTGAAGCCACGGGCGCGGTGGATGCCTCCATGGCGCGGATGAACGTCGAAATCGAGGCGGCGCTCGACAAGCTGGGCCACTTCGCCAAGGAGCCCGCGGGCGCGGAGCTGGTGAGCTGGGCGCGGAGGCTGTCGGCCGGCATCGCGGAACAAGTCCAGGGGCGCGCTGCATGAAAGGCTACCTGTGGACGGGGGGACCCGGTAGCTCGGCCTCGGAGGCGCCGCCAGCGGATGGCCGGCTGGCGCCCTGGGAAGCCATCGCGGTGGACGCGGTGGGCAATGTCATTGAGTTCTGGGGGTTCAAGCGCAACCAGGGTCGGGTCTGGGCCCTGCTGTACCTGCGCGGTGAGCCCCTGACCGCGGGCGAAATCGAGCGCGAGCTGGACCTGTCCAAGGGCGGGGTCTCCATGCTGCTGCGCGACTTGGAGCGCTGGGGCGTCATCCAGCGCGTGCGCCTGCCCCAGGACACCGTCTGGCGTTACGGCGCCGAGAACGACCTGGTCCGGATGGTGACGCACGTCATCGAGGAGCGCGAGGCGGGCTTCGTCGCGCGCATCCGCGCCGACCTGGCGGAGGCCCGGCGGCTGGCGGAGACCCAGTCGGGGCTGCCCCCGGACCGGCTTCAGCGGTTGGAGAAGATGGCCACGCTGGCCGAGCACGTGGAGCGCGCGCTGCGGCTGTTCATCAAGACGTCCCGGCTGGATGTGTCCGGTGTGCTGTCCGTCTTCCGGGACGAGGCCTCCGGGGGACGCCGGGGCTCCAAGTAGTCAGTCAAAGGGGCGGACATGGATTCGCATTACGATCAGGTGATGAAGGCGCGTGCGGGCGCGGACCCGTCTGCCACGCGCCTGTACTTCGCGTACTCGACCATCCTGGACCGCGCCGCGTTCGAGGAGTGGCGGTCCCAGCACAGCTACGACTTCTTCGAGCTGCCCGAGGGGCGGCTGGCCGAGGCCGTGGATGTCGATCTGGTCTATGACTTCCCGTCGCGCTGGTGGGGTGGGCGCGTCGCGGGGCTGACGGATTCCGCGGGCCAGAAGGTGTACGGCCGCCTGTTCGAGATTCGCGGCCAGGACTGGCCCATCATCCAGCACAAGGAAGGCTTCGTGACGAGCATGTGCGTGGAGCGGCCGGTGCGCGTGCGCGTGGATGGGCAGGAGCTGGAGGCCACGGCGTTCGTCACGAATCCGCGGCGTGCGTCGACGGACGGCCCGGTCAGCACCCGTTTCGTGGACGCGCTGGTGCGCGGTGCCCAGGCCGCGGGCCTGCCAGCGGACTACGTGGAGCGGCTGAAGCGCGGCGAGTAGCCCTCGCGGGCGTTCCGTAAGCCCTCGGACACAATCCAGCGTGGTGCCTTCCCTCCTCGCTGGGAGTGCGCAGCTTGGGCGGCGCGTATGTTCTTCTTCTTCTCGAACCGGCTCGGCTGTATCGGCAGCATCCTGGTGTCCATCGCCCTGAGCGCGGTGCTCTACTTCCTGTTCATGCGCTGAGGCCCGGCCCCTGGGCAGGCTCACGGCTTGCCGTGCCACAGGTCGTCCGAGTCCTCGGAGTCCAGTGGATGGATGGTGATCTCACGCCCGTCCTTGTCGGGCGTGCTGCGCACCGCCTCCGTCTCGTCCGGCGTTCGAGGCGCCCGCTCCGAGAAGCTGTCGTTCTGGAGGTGGCGCTGACGCTGCTCACTGGTCCCGCCGTACCCCTCGATGATCTTCTTCTTCGTCATCCCCGTCCTCCTGGTGCGTCGATCGCCCAGAAGTAGGCTGGGGTCGGATGGAGGAGGGAGCAAGCGGCACGGCCTGCTCGCCTGGTGTGCGGGCGGTGTATCGGGGGTTGGCGGGGCAGTGCCTACATGCACAAAACATCAGGTGTTTTCAGGGGGCCTGAGACCATCGTTCCTACATGAACGTCAGGGCAGGGGCCCGGCGATCATGATCGGGGTCGATTGACTGTCTGGACGTTCAGTGGGTCATGCGGTGGTTGGCTCGCCAAGGCCCACATGAACGCGCTATCAGGCATTTGGCCTCATGTTCGCGGTGTCGCTGTGAGCGGGGCTTCAGTGACACACCGGGTTCTGGTTGCTGCCGGCTTGCTGATGACGTGTTCAGAGGGGCGAGTACCCTCGATTGCATCAATGCCCACATGATCGTGCGTTCAGTGTCGCGCGGAGTTCTGATCGCGGCCTGTTTGCTGATGGTATGTTCAGTGATCCGGATGGCGCTGTGGACGCGAATGCCTACATGGTAGCGCGTTCAGTACCGCGTATCGGCCTGAACGCGGCATGTTGCTGATTCAATGTTCAGTGGTTCGGGCGTCGTCTTGGGTATTCATGCCTACATGGCAGTGCGTTCAGTGCGCCGCTCGGCCGATCGCCGTCTTCGGGCTGGCTGGATGTTCAGTGGTTTTTGGCACCCCGTATTGCGATGCCTACATGGCTATGCGTTCAGTGCTGCCACAGCTGATCGCCGTCTTTGGACTGATTGGATGTTCAGTGAGTTTTGGCACCCCGTGTGTCGAATCCTACGGGCCTGCTCGTTCAGTGCCTGGCTGGTTCCCTTTCGCTGACGGGATGCCCAGTGATTTCAATGCACTCTGACGAGTCGTGCATGGGCTTGATGTTTGTGATTGATGTTTGTCTTTGATGTTTTTGTTGGCATTCATTGCGAAGAGTCATTGAGGGGCCCGCTGGAGCGCAGGCTGGTTCACGCGCGGGGCGGTGGCTGCTCTGGTGGGAGACCCACCATGGCGAAGACGAACGACACCAGGCGGCGAGCAAAGCCCGTCGCCGTCGCCCCCAGTTCGCACGCTGTGCCTCGACGCAGGAACCAGGAGTCCGCGGTGATGCTGTGGTGAACGCCCCTGTGTCGAGGGATTGGCTCAGCCCGGCGTGAACCACAACACGGACAACGGGGGCAGGGTGAGGGTGGCCGAAGCCGGCTGGCCATCCCAGCCCGTGGGTTCGGTGTGAATCTGGCCCATGTTGCCCAGGTTGGAGCCGCCGTACTGCTCGGCGTCCGTGTTGATCAACTCCACGTAGCGGCCCTGGAACGGGAAGCCCACGCGGTAGTTCTCCCGCACCGTCGGCGACAGGTTGGCGATACACACCACATGCCGTCCTGGCTGACGCGCGCGCCGCACGAACGCGAACACGTTGTACGCGGCCGAGTCCGGCTGGAGCCACTGGAAGCCCATGGGCTCGCCGTCCGCGTCGTGAAGCGCGGGCATGTCCCGGTAGATGCGGTTCAGGTCCGAAACCAGCTGAAGGATGCCGTGGTGCCCCGGGTCGTGCGTCAGGTGCCAGTCCAGGCTCTTGTCGTGGTTCCACTCGGCCGGCTGGCCGAACTCGCCGCCCATGAAGACGAGCTTCTTGCCCGGGTGCGCCCACATCCACGCGAACAGGGAGCGCAGGTTGGCGCGCTTCTGCCACGGGTCGCCCGGCATCCGCCCGTACAGGCTGCCCTTGCCGTGCACCACCTCGTCATGGCTCAGCGGCAGCATGAACTGCTCGCTGAACGCGTACAGCAAGCCGAAGGTGAGCTGGTTGTGGTGGTACTGCCGGTAGATGGGGTCCTTGGAGAAGTACGACAGCGTGTCGTGCATCCACCCCATGTTCCACTTGTAGTCGAACCCCAGGCCGCCTTCGGACACCGGCGCGGACACCTTGGGCCAGGCCGTGGACTCCTCGGCGATGACGACGACGCCCGGGTGCTTGCGGTGGACCGTTTCGTTCAGCTCGCGCAGGAAATGGATGGCCTCTTCGTTCTCCCGGCCGCCCCAGCGGTTGGGAATCCACTCGCCCTGCTTGCGGCTGTAGTCGAGGTAGAGCATCGACGCCACCGCGTCCACGCGCAGTCCGTCGATGTGGTACTCCTCGATCCAGAACAACGCGTTGGCGATGAGGAAGTTGCGCACCTCATTGCGGCCGAAGTTGAAGACCAGCGTGCCCCAGTCCGGCTGCGCGCCCTTGCGCGGGTCGGCATGCTCATACAGGGCCGTGCCGTCGAACTGCCCCAGGGCGTGCAGGTCGCGCGGGAAGTGTCCGGGCACCCAGTCCACGAGCACCCCGATGCCTTCCTGGTGCATGTGGTCGATGAAGAAGCGCAGGTCATCCGGGTGGCCGAAGCGCGCCGTGGGCGCGTAGTAGCCACCGACCTGGTAGCCCCAGGAGCCACCGTAGGGGTGCTCGGCTACGGGGAGCAGCTCGATGTGGGTGAAGCCGGTGAACTTGATGTACTCGGCCAGCGCGGGAGCCAGCTCCCGGTACGTCATGGGCCGGTCGCCGTCTTCCACCACCCGGCGCCAGCTGCCCAGGTGGACCTCGTACACGCTCCACGGCTGGTGATGGACGTCCCGCCGCTGCGCGCGTTGCTCCAGCCACGCCGCGTCGCCCCAGGTGTAGCGCGCCAGGTCGTGCACCACGGAGGCCGTGGCGGGGGGGACCTCGGTGCGGAAGGCGAACGGGTCCGCCTTGAGGACGTTGGGCCCGTCCTGGCCGGGGCGAATCTCGAACTTGTACCGGGTGCCTTCGCCCACCTCGGGGACGAAGAGCTCCCAGATGCCGGAGGAGCCCATGCGGCGCATGGAGTGCAGCCGGCCGTCCCAGCCGTTGAAGTCACCGACCACGGACACGCCCGCCGCCGTGGGGGCCCACACCGCGAACGAGGTGCCGCGCACGCCGTTGTGGTGCAGCAGGTGCGCGCCCATGCGCTCCCAGAGCCGCTCGTGGCGGCCTTCACCGGCGTAATACAGGTCCATCTCCCCCAGGGTGGGGAGGAAGCTGTACGGGTCGCGCAGCGTGAAGACGCGCTTGCCGGGGTACTCCACTTCCAGCAAGTAGTTGAACGTCTGGTCCTTGCCGTTGATGCGGGCCTCGTAGACGCCGCCCAGCCGGTGCGTCATCGCGACGCGGCCGCCGGATTCCGGCAGCACGTGGATGGCCACGGCGTCCGGGCGGAAGGCGCGAATCACCACGCCATCCCCATCCGGGTGGATGCCCAGGACAGAGTGTGGCTCCGGATGCCTCAGCTCCACGACGCGCTGAAGCTCCGCGTCGACCTGGGCCTTGTCGGCTGGCTTCCTCACTTGGGTGCCTCCATACGCAAGAGGGCCTGGACGGGGATGCGCACCCAGTCGGGCCGGTTCTGCATTTCGTATCGGACTTCGTAGAGGAGTTTCTCCAACTCGAACGCACGCAGCATCACGTCGAAGGTGTCTTCGTCCGTGGGCAGGAAGGGCGCGCCGCGCGTCACCTTCCGATAACCTTCCACGAAGGCGTCGCGGATGGTGTTCATGCGCTCGTGGGGCGTGCCACCCTCCAGTGCAACCGTCGCCTCCGCGTAGTCGAACGAGCGGATCATCCCCGCCACGTCGCGCAGCGCGCTGTACTTCTCCCGGCGGGTGGTGAAGGAGCGCGCGGGCTCGCCTTCGAAGTCGAAGATGATCCACTGGTTGTTGGCGCGCAGCACCTGCCCCAGGTGGAGGTCGCCGTGGATGCGAATCTTCTGGCCGGAGGGCGGCACCTGCGCCAGACGCTTCGCGTACTCGATGAGGTCGTCGCGCCGGTTCTCCAGTTCCGGGTACTGCCGGCTGGCGTCCGCCAGCGTCACGCCTAGCTCCCCGACGATGGAGGCGCTCCAGCGCTGGAGGTCCTCTTGCAGCAGCGGCTCCGGCGTGAAGGCCGGGTCTTCGTCGGTCGCCGAGGCGAACGCCAGGTGGAGCTCGCCCAGACGCGAGCCCAGATCGCGCATCTCCGACTGGAAGCGCTCACCCACCGCACGTTCCTGGCGCAGCCGGTCCAGCGTGTACTTCCAGCCGTCCGTCGCGTCCGGCACGAAGCGGTGGGCCACCGCGAGCGTCGCGCCCGCCGCCCCTTCCAGATGCAGCGCGCCCACCAGCGTGGGCGTGGCACGGAACGACGTCTTGGTCGCGAGGAAGCGGCCCACCTCATGCTCCGGATTCACGCCGGCTTCCAGCTTGCGGATGATCTTCAGGATGACCTTCTCACCCAGCACCACCGAGGTGTTGCTCTGCTCCACCTGCAGCCGCCGCACCTCTGGTGACTCCGAGAGGGCGAGCAAGCCGTCCTGACCGCCAATCCATTCGCCTTGCACGCGGCCGGACGCGGACGCCACCTGGCCTTCGGTTCGGATGAGGTCGAAGAGGCCGCGCAGGCATTCGTCGCTCTCCAGCGCGTCTCGCACGCCTTCGGTGGAGGGATGAACGGGCAGCAGGTAGCGCTCCGGGCTGCCCAGTTCGTAGATGACCTCCACCACGGCGAGGCTGAAGGAGCATCCGCCCGATTCGACGGTGGCGTGGTCCATCACCGTGACGTGCTTGATGGGCCAGGCCTTGCCGCTGAACCAGCGCTGGTGCTTGAGGTAGTCAGGGAGCTTGGTCAAATCGAGGGTTGTCATTCGAGGCTCCTCACCTGCTGGGGCCTGTCCAGCCGGAACCACAGGAACATGAAGGGGCCCATGGAGAGCTGATACGGCAGCTCACTCACCCGCGGGAAGGGGGTTTCTCCAATCAGCTCTACCGGCACGGCGCCCTCCCACTCACGCATGTCGAGCACCGCGGGCTGGGCGAAGCGTGACAGGTTGCACACCACCAGAACCGTCTGGCCCTCCCATTCACGGATGAAGGCCAGCACCTTGCGATTGTCCGTCTGGAGGAAGCGCAGGTTCCCCAAGGAGAAGACGGGGTAGCGCTGGCGGATGCGAATCATCCGCTTCACCCAGTGCAGGAGGCTGGACTTCACCCGCTCCTGCGCTTCCACGTTGATGGACTGATAACCGTACACCGGGTCGGCGATGACGGGCGCGTACAGGCGTGCGTAATCCGCGCGGCTGAAGCCCGCGTTGCGGTCTCCCGTCCATTGCATGGGCGTGCGCACGCCGTTGCGGTCGCCGAGGTAGATGTTGTCGCCCATGCCAATCTCGTCGCCGTAGTAGAGGACGGGCGTGCCGGGCAGGGTGAAGAGCAGGCTGTGCATCAGCTCGATGCGCCGGCGGCCGTTGTCCATCAGCGGCGCCAGCCGGCGGCGGATGCCCAGATTGATGCGCATGCGCGGGTCGGTGGCGTATTCCCGGTACATGTAGTCCCGGTCCTCGTCCGTCACCATCTCTAGCGTCAGCTCGTCATGGTTGCGCAGGAAGATGGCCCACTGGCAGTTGTCCGGGATGTCCGGCGTCTGCTGCATGATTTCGACGATGGGCGTGCGGTCCTCGCGGCGCACCGCCATGAAGAGGCGGGGCATCACCGGGAAGTGGAAGCCCATGTGGAACTCATCGCCGTCGCCGAAGTACACGCGCACGTCGGCGGGCCACTGGTTCGCCTCCGCCAGCAGCATCTTCCCCTGGTATTCGGAGTCGATGGTCTTCCGCAGGCGCTTGAGGAAGGCGTGCGTCTCCGGAAGGTTCTCGCAGTTGGTGCCTTCGCGCTCGAAGAGGTAGGGCACGGCGTCGCAGCGGAACCCGTCCACGCCCATGTTGAGCCAGAAGCGCATGACGTCCAGCATGGCTTCCTGCACTTCGGGGTTGTCGTAGTTGAGGTCCGGCTGGTGGCTGAAGAAGCGGTGCCAGAAGTACTGCTTGGCCACCGGGTCCCACGTCCAGTTGGAGCGCTCCGTGTCCAGGAAGATGATGCGCGCGCCCTTGTACTGCTCGTCGGTGTCGCTCCAGACGTACCAGTTGCGCTTGGGGCTGTTGGGGTCGCTGCGCGCTTCCTGGAACCATGGGTGCTGGTCACTGGTGTGGTTCACCACCAGCTCGGTGATGACGCGGATGTCGCGCTTGTGCGCCTCATCCACCAGCCGCTGGAAGTCCGCGAGCGTGCCGTAGTCCGGGTGGACGCCGTAGAAGTCCGCGATGTCGTAGCCGTCGTCGCGCAGCGGCGAAGGGTAGTGGGGCAGCAACCAGAGGCAGTTGATGCCCAGGTCCTGGAGGTACGGAAGCTTTTCAATCAGACCGGGGATGTCCCCGTGGCCATCTCCGTTGGAGTCATGGAAGGCACGAAGGTGCAGCTCGTAGATAAGGGCTTTCTTGTACCAGAGGGGATCCAGGTCCATACGCCTCTCGGGTTGTCACTCGTAGTAGTCGAACGCGTTCTCAGTGCGGCGGAACCGGTGAACGGCCCAGAGGGCCGCGGGCTGCTCGGGCGTCAGGCGCACCTGCACGTCGGGACCCTGCCATAGCGAGCGCTGGTCCGACATCAACTCGTGCACCTGATACGTCTCGTCGGGGCGCGCGCCCAGCCACTCCAGTGGCACGTGCAGCAGCGCCTCCTGGGCTGCATACGGGTCCAGGCTCACCGCCATCAGCACCATGCTGCCGCCGTCTGGCGTGCGCTTGCCGTAGAAGAGGACGCGGTCGTTGTTCGACGAGAAGAAGCGCAGCGTCCCGTACTGATGCAGCGCGGGGTGCGTGCGGCGCGCGGCGTTGAGGCGCGCAATCCAATCCCGGATGTTGCCGGGCCGATCCAAATCCCAAGCGACCAGCTGGTACTTCTCCGAATCGGTGTACTCCTCCTTGCCCGGGATGGGGCGGCCCTCGCACAGCTCGTAGCCGCAGTACATGCCCCACACGGAGGAGAGCGTGCCGGCCAGCGCCGCGCGCAGACGGAAGGCACCGGGCCCCGCGTTCTGGAGGAACTCCGGGAGGATGTCCGGCGTATTGGGCCAGAGGTTGCCGCGGAAGTAGTCGGACACCGGCGGCTGGGTGATCTCCTCCAGGTACTCCTGGAGCTCGCCCTTGAAGTTGCGCCAGGTGAAGTAGGTGTACGACTGGGTGAAGCCCACCTTGCCCAGGGCCTTCATCACCTTGGGACGGGTGAAGGCCTCGGACAGGAAGAGGACCTGCGGATGGGCTTCCTGCACGCGGCGGATGAGCCAGGCCCAGAATTGCGTGGGCTTGGTGTGTGGGTTGTCCACGCGGAACGTGTTCACCCCTTGCTTCACCCAGTGGAGGACGACGGATTCCAGCTCCGCCCAGAGCGACTCACGGGCGGGGCCCATCCAGTCGAAGTTGACGATGTCCTCGTAGCGCTTGGGCGGGTTCTCCGCCGTCTTGATGGTGCCGTCCGGCCGGTGCTGGAACCACTCGGGATGTTCCTTCACGTACGGGTGGTCCGGCGAGCACTGGAAGGCCAGGTCCAGCGCCACCTCGATGCCGTGTGCCTGCGCCGTCTCCACGAAGTGCCGGAAGTCCTCCAGCGTCCCCAGTTTCGGGTGCACGGCCTTGTGGCCGCCTTCCGAGGCACCAATGGCCCAGGGGCTGCCCACGTCGTCGGCCGCCGCGGTGAGGCTGTTGTTCTTGCCCTTGCGCGCCGTGCGGCCAATGGGGTGGATGGGCGGGAGGTAGACGGTGTCGAAGCCGAGCTGCTGGATGTACGGCAGCCAGGCTTCCGCGTCCCGGAAGGTGGCGTGGGTGACGCCGTCGCGCTTCGCCGAACGCGGGAAGAATTCGTACCACGCGCTGAAGCGGGCCTTCTCCCGGTCCGCGAAGACCTCCAACACCTTGTCGTAGCGGCGGGCCAGTGAACGGTCCGGGTGGGTCGAGGCCACGTCGGCCAGCTCGGGCGCCAGGGCCACGGCGAGGAGGTCAGGGGAGGGGGCCTGTCGCAGCCGGACAGCCGCTTCGGTCAGCACCCGAGCGTCGTCCATCTGCTTCGCCGTGCGGGCTCGGGCGGCGGCGCCTTCCAGCAGGGCGGCGCCTTCCAGCAGCTCGCTGCGCACGTCGCGGCCCGCGTCGACCTTGCGCTTCAGCTCGGACGTCCAGGTCCGGAAGAGGTCTGGCCACGCTTCAATCGAGTATTCGTAGCGGCCGTTCCGAGCGAGGGGGAATTCGCCTTCCCACCGGTCATTGCCGAGGAAGCGCATGGGCACTTCCTCCCAGTCGGTCTGCTGGGACCGGGGCGTCACCTGGCGCCAGCGGATGACGGCGACGAGGACGTCATGGCCTTCCTTGAAGACATCGGCCTTGACGGTGCACCGCTCTCCCACGACGCGCTTCACGGCGTGACGTCCAGCGTCCAGCTCGGGGCTGACTCCCTCGATGAATACGCTTCCGAGTCGTTCAGTCATGGTGGCCGGCAGCCCTTATAGGTCTTGGGTTGTGATTGCCTCGCGGCGAATCGCGGCTGTTGTCGATGCTGGACGGCTTCCGTGCCGGCCGCGTTGGCTCGTCAACGTTAAGGATGGGGGCGGGCACTGCCCACCCTGGAAGGCACAGCGCGCCCGGGTGCCCGCCTGCCGATACTTGAAGCTGGGAACTGCCCTGCCGATTGAGCTATCCGGGACGAACATGGCGCCTCCTTCCTCCGCTGTGCCCCGAGCAAGCGACCCAGCGCTGGACCTGGTCCTCCTCCGGCAGGTCGCCATGGGAAGCCCGCAGGCCATGCGCGACGTCTACGCGCGCTGCGGTGGACGGTGCTTCGCCATCGCGTTGCGGTTGCTACCGACCCACGCTGACGCGGAAGAGGTGTTGCAGGAGAGCTTCCTGGAGGTCTGGCGGCGCGCCAGAGAGTTCAATCCAGAACGCGGCGGCCTGGAGGCCTGGGTGACGACGATTGTGCGCACGCGCGCCATCGACCGGCTGCGGGCGCAGGGAACGGCGGCCCGCGTGGTGGAAGGGGCCGCGCAGCAGGGGCCTCCGGTCAGCGCCGCGCCCGCCGCGCCGGACGAAGCGGTCAGCCAGGGGGAGGCTCGCGCCCGCGTGGTGGCGGCGCTGGCCCAGCTTCCTCCGGAGCAGCGGGCGGTGGTGGAGCTTGCCTACTTCGAAGGACTCTCCCAGCGGGAGATTGCCGAGCGCACCGGAGACCCATTGGGCACGGTGAAGACTCGTGCGCGGCTCGCGTTGGAGAAGCTGGGGGCGTTGTTGGAGATGCTGCGCCCCCACGCCTAGCCCCGCTTAAGATTCCCTCAAGCTTTTCCGTCCAGAAGGGGGATGTGCCCGCCGACGTGGGCACGTCACCGGTTGGAACGGAGGCTGTGGATGAAAAGCGAAGTCATGTCGCGCCGTCGGATTCTCAAGGGCACGGGAGTGACGCTGGCAACCCTGCCGCTCGCTCGCTTCCTCATCGCGTGTGGCGAGGGCACGGACCCCATCGATGAATCGAACCCGGACGCGGGGACCGGGGCCTCCGCCTGGGCCACCGGCGGCACCTCGGCGATGACGATGGCGGACACCTATCCGGATCCGTTCGCCGCGGGCATCGGCACGGTCTGCGCGCTCACCTGCGAGGCCACGCTGGGGCCCTGCTACGCGACCACCATCGAGCGGCAGGACATCAGTGAAGGCGAGAGCGGGCTGCCTGTCCGGCTGGCGCTTCTGGTGGTGAATGAGAACTGCGAGCCCATCCCCAACGTCACCGTGGATATCTGGCACGCGGGGCCTGCCGGCCTGTACTCGGGTGAGGACGCGAGCGACTTCTGCACGTCCGGTGACGCAGAGGCCCGGGCCGCGCGCTGGTTCCGCGGGGTGCAGACGACGGATGCGCAGGGCCGGGTGAACTTCGATACGTGTTTCCCGGGGTGGTACAGCAGCCGGACCATCCACATCCACTTCACCGTTCGCGTGGATGGGGCGGAGTTCGTCACCTCGCAGCTCTTCTTCGATGACGCGCTCAACGATGAGGTCGTCAACACCCAGCCGCTCTATGACGCGCGGGGCGCCCGGGACACGACCAACCAGAACGACACGGTCATCTCCGGCGATGCGGTGGCGGACTACGTGTTCCAGACCGGGCGCATGGCGGACGGTGCGATGCTGGCGTGGAAGACGCTGGTCATCCGTTCCTCGCTGTCGAACGCGCGGTGCGCGGTGCCGGGGGGCAGTGGTGGGCCGGGCGGTGGACCGGGCGGCCCTCCGCCAAGTGGCGATGGCGGCATGGGGCCGCCGCCGGGGTGGGACGGGGGCATGGGCCCTCCGCCCGGCTTCTGATGGCGGAACGAGGAGGCACACGGCATGGGCGAGCGCATCCTGCTCGTGGAGGATGACCCCCAACTCGGCGCGCAGATCGCCGAGCACCTGCGCGGCGCGGGCTTCGAGCCCACGTGGTGGCGGGAGGGCCGTGTGCTCGCCTCGGGTGAGCTCCCTGACGTCAGCCTGGTGGTGCTGGACCTGATGCTCCCCGGTACCTACGGCCTGGACATGCTCAAGTCGCTCCGGGCCTTCTCGGAGGTGCCGGTGCTCATCCTCAGCGCGCGCAATGACACCTTGGACAAGGTGCGGGCGCTGAAGCTGGGGGCGGATGACTACCTGACGAAGCCATTCTGGCCGGAGGAACTCATTGAGCGGGTGCGGGCCCGGCTCCGGCGGCCGACGTTGCAGAAGCCGGACGCCGTCGTGGCGCTGGGGCCGCTGCGCATCGACCTCCAGGCCCGCGAGGTTCGCGTCCATGATCAGGTCGTGGAGCTGACGCGGGTGGAGTTCGCGCTGCTGGCGGCGTTGGCGCGCAGGCCGCGCGAGGCCGTGACGCGGCAGTGGTTGGTGGAGCATGTGATGGACCCGGAGCGCGAGGGAACGGAGCGCACGCTGGACGTGCATGTGTCCCGGCTCCGGCGGAAGCTGGGCGCCCAGCACGGCGTGGAGACTGTCTGGGGCGTGGGCTACCGCCTCGTGCCGGGGGATGGCTCGTGAAGCTTCGACTGCGTCTGGCGCTGACAGTGGTCGCGGTGTCGGTGCCGATGGTCGCCAGCGTGGGGTACGTCCAGCACTCGTTGCGGCAGCGCAACCAGGCGGAGGTGCTGGAGGCGTCCACGCTGGCACGGATGCAGGCGGGAGAGCGGGAGCGCTGTGAGGCGCGGCCCGCGACGTGGGGGGCGCGGCGAGGGCCCAGGCCACCAGCGTTTCAAGGGAACTCCGAGGGTCCGCCGCGCACCGCCGACGGGCGTCCCGCGGCGCCCGGCGAGGTGGAGCCTCCATGGCGAGAAGAGGCCCCGCGTGGCGGCGGTCCTCCCGCCTCGGTGCGGCCTCCTCGCATGGACCGATCCGGGCCCAACGGACCGTGGCCCATGGGCGTCGCGCATTTCGCGTACGGTGCCGGGCTCGAATCCCTGAACCCCGACGCTCCCGTCCTTTCCGAGTCGGTGCGGCGGGAAGCCCAGGAGGGACGTGCGACGGTCGTCCGTCGAACGGCGCGGGACGGTGAGTCGGTGCTCGACGTCCTGATTCGCATGCCGTGGGAGGAGGGGCCCTGCGCGTTCATCCTCGCCCGGCGGATAGAGCCCCGGGGACCACCGCTTGGCGGCATTCCCCCTCCGGAGGTGCTGGGCGTCCCGCTGCTGGCCGTGCTCGTGATGGCGTTGGCGCTGGGGCCCGTGGTCCGGCGCGTGCGGCAGCTCACCGCGGAGGTCCGTGCGTCCGCGAACAGCCGCTATGTGGAGCCCGTCCTGGTGCGAGGCCATGACGAGGTGGCCGAGCTGGCCCGCGCGTTCCAGGAGGCTCGCGCCGAAATCCAGTCCCAGCTCTCCCAGCAGGAGGCCCGGGAGCAGGCCCTGCGGGACTTCCTGGCCAACACCACGCACGACGTGATGACCCCGCTCACGGTGCTCCAGGGACACCTGTCGGGACTCCAGCAGCGGTTGAGCCGGGGGGAGGCCCTGGAGTCCTCCGTGGTCGGAGATGCGATGGGAGCGGCGCACTACATCGCGTCCCTGGTACACAACCTGGCGGCGGCGACGCGGCTCGAAGCCGGACGGCCCCAGGTCCAGTGGGCCGAGGTGGACCTCAACGCCGTGGTGTCACGCGTCTTGGGCCGGCATCAGCCCATTGCCCGCCAGCAGCGAATCTCCCTGGAGAGCGGCGTGCCGGAGACCGCTGTCTGGGTCCACGGAGACGTGACGCTCATCGAGCAGGCCGTGAGCAACACATCACCCACCATGTCGCGCAGGTGCATGGCTGGACCTTGTCGCTGGCGCCATCGGAATACGGCGGCCTGGAGCTCGTGCTGGAGGGCGCGTCCTCCCACTAGCGGCCCTTCTTGCGCTCCGTCTTCGCCTTCGGGCCCTCACCGTAGCCTGACACCACGAGCCCGAGCGTCTGGACGAAGTTCACCGCGGCCTCCACGGGGATGCGCGTGGCCTTCACCCGGTTGCGCGCGGGGTCGATGAACACGCCCAGCGCGGTTCCGAAGTCCGCCTTCGTGAGCGTGCAGCCGCGGAAGTTGCTGCCGGTGATGTCCGAATCGCTGAAGTCCGACTCGGACAGGTCCGTGTCGATGAAGTTCATCTCCAGCGCCGTGCAGCGCAGGAACGCCGTCTTCCGCAGGCTGAGCCCCGCGAAGGTGCAGTAGCGCAGGTTGGAGCCGTCGAAGGTGACTTCGGGGAAGCTGCCCACGTCCGTCCAGTCGATGCCCATCAGCTTGGAGCTTTCGAACCGCACGTCCCGCAGCGACGTCTCCGTGAACCGGGCCCGCGTGAGGTCGCAACCGGTGAAGACGCAGGACTCCATCCGAGTCCTCGTCCAGCGACTCTCCTGCAGGGTGCAGTTGAGGAACGTGCAGCGGTAGAACTCCTTCCCGCCCAGGTCCGTCTCCTGGAGGTTCAGGTCGGCGAAGGTTTCGTTCTCGAAGCTGTCTTCTTCGTGGATGCGCTGGGAGGCCATGGCGGGCCCGTCACTAACGCCAGATGGCGCTCGCGGGCCAAGTCATTTCGCTCCGGACTCTCTATCCATGACGGACGGTGAATGCCGCCAGCAGGGGCCCCGCCAGGCGGGTGTTCGCAGGAGACGTCGGTCCTCCTTCGGGAAGCTGCGTGAGGAGCGCCTCCAAGGCGGGCTTCATCTCCTCGAAGGCGGCGGTGGCCGCCGCCGCGTTGTCGAAGAAGCGGTGGTAGAGGAGCCAGCCGGTGACGGAGCAGGCGATGGCGTGGAAGGAGCGGGTGTCATCCAACTCGTAGGTGAGCCGCGCCAGGCCGCCGAAGTCCTCATCCCGCGCGATGGTGCCGCCCTGGGTGCCCATCCACCCGATGGAGCCCCCGTCTTCATATGGCCGCCACGCCGCGTCGTCCGCACGTCCCACCATTCCACCCCGTGAAAGGAAACCGGCGCCATCATGCGTGCCCCGGGGCGGACGCTCCAGGACTCCGAGGCCTCCTCTTCGTCCGGAGGTGGACGTCGGTTCGGCGCGGCGGAGGTAGGGAAGGGGAGCACGCCGCGGTTCGCGGAACAGTTGCGGCGGGGCGGTTTGTGCCCGGCGAGGCGCCGTCCTAACCTGCCATGTCCATGAAGGCGATCCTCGTCTCCCTTTTCCTGTTGGGCTCGGCGCCGGACTCCAGCGCGCCAGCGATTCCGCCCGAAGCGCTCGCGGCGCCCCCTGTCGCGGATGAGTCACCCACCGCGTGGTCCTGCACCGTGGACACCCTGCGCGCTGGGAAGGAATGCGTGTTCGAGGCGGACCTGTCCGCGGGCGCGCCCAGCGATTCGCAGGACGCGTCTAACAAGAAGCTCCTCCAGGACGTGGCCCGCGCGCTGTGCACGGAGGCAGTGGGCAACATCCGCGAGGGCCGCCCGGACGCGACGCTCACCGCGCTCTGTGAGCGGCGCTACATCACCGCCGTGGACCAGTGCGGACTGGAAGGCACGTCGTTCGTGGTGGACGCCAAGGGCCGCTTCGCCCCCGGCGCCCGCTCTTGCTACCGCGCGCTGGCCAACGTCCTTCAAGAGGTGCAGTTCATGGCCACGGTGGCCTCGCCGTGCTGCGAGTGCGCCGCCCGCGCCAACTGCCCGGGCACCGCGGACCGCTGCTATGCCGAGGTCGCCCAGCAGGCCACCGCGCCCCAGACGCAGGCGTGCCTGAGTGATAGGTGCGCGGATGCGTGCGCCGTCGTGCTTCCGCTGCCTCGCTCCGGTGCGCACCCCGCGCCCACCGTCCAGCAGCGCAGCCGTTCCACCAGCCCTGGCTCCGCTTCCCTGTAGGAGTTCCGCCCATGCGCCGTCCTTCCTGGAAGCTGTCCACCTGGGCCCTGCTGGGCTCCTTCACCGCTGGCTGCGGCGCCTCGCATTCCCACGTGACGTGGTCGGAGGACGCGCCTCACCCGAAGGAGGAGGTGTTTGTCGCCAGGCCTCCGCCGGAGCCGCCCGCGCCCAGCCCTACCTCGGACCCCAAGGCCTTCGCCGCCCGGTACGCCAACCCGGCTGTGTGTGAAGCCGCCGCGCGGCGGCTTCAGCGGGCTTCACGGGATGAGGCGTGGGATGGCCTGAAGGCCTGCATCGAGCACACGCCCTTCACCCAGCTCAACGCGCTGCTGGGTCGCGCCTGGGCGCAGGACCTGAGCGTCCGTCCCGAAGGCGCCAGGCTCATTGCCCGTGTGGTGGCCCAGCGCGGTGGCAGCGTGACGGGGGAGCTGCGCTACCTCCAGGAGAAGCAGATCCCCATCTTCTCACTGGCCTCCGCCATGGACCGGCCGGACACGTACAAGGGCCGCTACGTGCTGCTGCGCGCGCAGGTCGCGGACCAGCGTTCGGAAGGTGAGCGCCCCACGGTGTGGCTGGTGGAGCAGGCCCTCAGCTCCGTCCAGACGGACGAGGTCGTGGGCTATGGCGAGCGCATCGACTCCGTCACCGCGTACTCGGGTGACCTGGCCGGCCAGTCCGTGCTCACGGGGCCGGGGCGGATGGGGGGAACGGTGAGCACGTCGGAGCGCTCCGGCCGCAACACCACGCGGCGCTTCGTGGAGAACATCTCCGATGAGACGGGCCGCGAGGCACTCGGCCGTCTGGCGAGCGCCGACCCGTTCCTGGAGACCCGGCGCGACTACGTCATCCTCGCGCGTTTCGACGGCGTCCGCCTCACGTCGGGCGGCGCGGAGACGGATGATGAGGCGCCGCGCATCCCGGTGCTGACCATCGTCAGCTACCACGCACCGCAGGCGCTCGTCGTCTACTGAGCCGCCTTCGACGTGGGCTCTCCGCTGGATGACGCGGAAAAAAAACGAGGCGCCGGGAAACTTGCCCCGACGCCTCGCCCTGGGAACCGACCCCGCGCCAGTCCCCACGTAACCGTGTGCACGTCGCGCCCGCGCTACTGCTGGGTCGCACCCGTAATCGTGAAGTGATTCGCCACGTCGCGGCCCGAACCCACTTCCACCGTCACCGGATGGTCGGGCGCGGTGGAGGCGCTGACGAAGGGGGGCGGCTCGAGGTGCACCGTGAAGGTGCCCGGAATGAGGAACTTGAAGACCGCCTCGTAGGTGCCGTCGCCGTCCTCGTCGGTCAGCGCCAGCCGCTCACGGCTGCCCGCCTCGTTCGTCATCACCGCGTTGAAGTCGCCCAGCGTCACCTGGTGGCCGTCCACCACGGGCAGCGTCACCGTGGCGGCTGTGTCCGCCGTCACGCGGATGCTGCCGGAGGCCGTCACCTCGGCGGACTTGATGACCGGACGCATCACCCACTTGCCCGAGTTGCCCGCTTCCTTGCCAAAGCTCTGGCCGACGTCGAAGTCCACGAGCAGCACCTTCTGCTCGCCTTCGATGGTCAGCTTCTCGGAGAACTTCACCTTCAGCCCGGACGTGCCGTAGCTGGGCATGTGGAGCTGGCCGCCCACCTGCGTGCCCGCGGGCAGGCCGGAGTAGTCGGCTGACGACGCGAACACGGTCGACGCGCCGTCCTCATTCGCCACCTCGATGTAGCCACCGGTGATGACGAAGCGAAGCTCGGAGTAGTCGCCATTGGGGACCACCGCGTCAGACACCAGTTCGGACGTGGAGTTGGCGAGCTCCAGCAGGCTCACGGTGACGGGGGTATCGCGCAGCACCACGCGACCACCTTTGCCGTCGCCGCCTTGCAGATAGATTTCGGAGATGGTGACGACCGCGGTGCGGATGTCGTCTCCCGGCGCGTCGGTCAGCAGCAGGGTGACCTTTCCCTCATTGCCGCCACACGCCATCAGCGGGAGCAGGGCGATGGGCAGCAGGGCCAACAGGGTCGAGCGCAGGCGCGAGCGAAGAGTCATGGTCGGCACGTCCCGGAATAGGGCCCGCTGGAATACCGGGCCGTTCGACACGTAATGACCCGGCCCGGAAACAACCGGCCACGCGAACCTGCTCACGTCGCCGCGAAAGCAGGGGGCCCGGAGGCCCACACCCACTCACGCCGGTGACGTGTCCAGGCCGTGCTTGCGCAGCAGCTTGCGCAGGTACACGCGGTCGATGCCCGCCTCGCGGGCCGCGCGGGACACGTTGCCCTCGCAGCGGTCGATGAGGGCGCGCAGGTAATCGCGCTCGAAGCCTTCGATGATGCGGTCCTTGGCTTCCTTGAAGGGGAGGTCCAGGGAGATGGGGCGCGTGCTCTCCGGGTCGTCCGAAGGCGGCGGCAGGGTGGTGGGGTCCTCGGCGTGGGAAGGCAGGTCCGGGATGTCCGGCAGGGCCTCGTCGCCCAGGTTCACCACCCGGTCCACCACGTTGCGCAGCTCGCGCACGTTGCCCGGCCACGGGTACTGCGCGAGCAGGGCGCGCGTCTGGTCCGACAGCGCGCTGGGAGGACGCCCCATCCGCTGCAGCACCGTGTCGACGAGCAGCGGCACGTCTTCCAGTCGCTCCCGCAGCGGCGGAAGGCCGACGCGGAGCACCGCGAGCCGGTGAAAGAGGTCACCGCGGAAGCGCCCGGCCTGCACCGAGCCCTCCAGGTCCTGGTGCGTGGCCGCGACGACGCGCACGTCAAAGGTGCGGTAGTCGTTGGAGCCCACGCGCTTCACCTGCCGGCGCTCCAGCGCGCGCAGCAGGCGGGGTTGGACTTCCAGCGGCAGTTCGCCGACTTCGTCCAGGAAGAGCGTGCCGCCGTGGGCGCGCTCGAAGGCGCCCGCGCGGTCGGAGTGCGCACCCGTGAAGGCGCCTTTCACGTGTCCGAAGAGCTCGCTCTCCAGCAGTGAGGGGGCGATGCCCGCCAGGTCCGCGATGACGAATGGCCCCCGGGCCCGAGGGCTGTGCGTGTGGATGGCCTCCGCGCACAGCTCCTTGCCCGTGCCCGTCTCGCCCTGGATGAGCACGTCCGACTCACCCGCGGACAGCCGCTCCAGCAGCGTGAAGAGCTCCCGCATGCGGCGGCTGTTGCCCACCAGCGAGCCGAAGGCGCTGCGCGCGGACAGGGGACGCGCCCGGGGACGTTCGCTCTCCGGCATCAGCTTCAGCTCGGTGGTGCCCAGCTTGAGGACCGCGCCCGTGCGCACCTCCAGCTCCTGGAAGCGCATGCCTTCGCAATAGGACCCATTGCGCGAGCCCGGGTCCACCGCGCGCACGCCGCTCTCGTTCACCTCGAGGATGAGGTGCTGGCGCGACACCGCCCGGTCCGACAGGAGGATGTCCGCATCCCGGCCCGAACCCACGCGATAGCGTCCCGGCATCAGCGGCCAGTCGCGGCCAGCGTCCGGACCCGACAACACCACCAGCCGGGTACGTACCCGTTGGACGCGAATGGCCGGCAACGCATCGGTGCGGACCAGCTCGTCGTCCCCATCCTCATCTCCCAGACTCGCCACGGCGCGGACGATATCACAGCCGCTTTGCGGGGTTGGCCTCCGCATTCCCGGGTTATGCGGTAAAGTTTGAAAAGGGGGCACCCGCGATGGCAAGTGCGCCGCGAGAACGATTCGGCCGGTATGAACTTCAAGAGCGGGTTGGCCAGGGCGGCATGGCGGAGACGTGGCGTGCCCGGCTCCGGGGCGCGGCGGGCGTCACCAAGTCCGTGCTCATCAAGAAGGTGCTCCCGGAGTACGCCAACGACGAAGCCTTCGTGTCCATGTTCATCAGCGAGGCGCGCATCTCCGCCACGCTGTCGCACGGGGCCATTGCCCAGGTCTTCGACTTCGGGAAGGTGGACGGGCAGTACTTCCTGGCCATGGAGCTGGTGGAAGGCCAGCCGCTGAACCGCATCCTGAAGCGGGCGCTGCGCTCCGGCTACCACTCCCTGCCGGTGCCCCTCGCTGTCTTCATCGCCATGGAGATGTGCCGCGGCCTGCACTACGCCCACACTCGCAATGACGAAAAGGGCGAGCCGCTGGGCATCGTCCATCGCGACATCTCTCCCGACAACGTCCTCATCGGCTACGAGGGACAGGTCAAAATCGTCGATTTCGGCATCGCGAAGGCGCGCTCCCTGCGCAGCTTCAACACCGAGCCCGGCGTGGTGAGGGGGAAGTACCTGTTCTTCTCGCCGGAGCAGGCGCGGGGGGAAGCGGTGGATGCCCGCACGGACGTCTGGGCCACCGGCGTGGTGCTGTTCCAGATGCTCTGCGGCCGGCTGCCGCTTGAGGGACAGGTCCACACGGTGTTGCAGCGCTTGAATAGCGGCCAGCCGCTGCCCTCACCGCGACAGGTACGGTCCGACATCCCGGTGGCGCTGGACTCCATCCTCCAGCGGGCGCTCGCGCTCCGGAAGGAATCCCGTTTCGAGTCCGCCCATGCGCTCGGGGATGCCCTGGCCGGGTTCCTCTACTCGTCCACCCCGCGCTTTTCGCCCATGTCCGTGGGGTACCTGCTGCGGGAGCTGTACCGCCCGGACCTGGAGGCGCTCGGGATGACTGCCCGGGTGCCGGCCTCCTTCGCGGAGGAGATGTCCATCTGGCGCGAGGCGCCCCCGCTGCCAGCGCCCACGCAGCACGGTGTGCCAGCGCTGGACCTGGAGCCGGACTACCGCACCGAGGAGAGCGGGCCCGTCGAGGTGGACGACGCGGAGAAGGTGGCTCCCGCGCCGCGTGCGACGCGGGTGGGCCTGTTCGCCGAAGGCAGCCGCGGCTCCCAGTGGGTGGCCGGTGTCGGCCTGGTGATGGCCGCGGTGCTCGCCGTGGTGGCGGTGACGCGGGTGGGCTCCGACTTACTGGCCGCCGCCAGGGAAGAGGCGCGCGCGCCCGGGCCGCCCGTAGCGCAGCGGATCATGCCACCCGCGTTGCCTCCCGCAGCACCCGTGGCCGCGCCCTCGAAGCCCCCGGCCGCGGAGGAGTCGCCTTCGCGGGCCGCCGAGGCCATGGTCGAGAACGCGGATGACGACGAGGTGTCGGGAAACGCCGACACGCCGGATGACGCACCCGAGGCCGCGGCCGGGCGTTCCGGAGTGGCGCGTCCGGTCTCCGGGACGCGGAGCGGCAAGGTCATTCCCGCGGCTGGCACGGGCGCTCGAGGACAGACGCGGCAGGCCCCGGCGGCGCTGCTGGGTGAGGCGGGCAACGCCCTGGCGGTGTCGCCGGTGACGGCGGGGCCCGCGTACAGGGTGCTCACCGCTGGGCGCGCCCTCCAGCGTGAGGGGAAGTACACCGCCGCGCGGAACTCCGCCCGTGAGTGCGCCCGGCTCGAGCCCGGCAACGCCGAGTGCTACCTGCTGCTGGGGGCCGTGGAGGTGAAGCTGGGGCGCATCGAGGAGGGGGCTCGCAACTACCACCGCTTCCTGGAGCTGGCCCCGTCGGACCATCCGCTCGCGAGCACCGTCCTGCGCATCCTGCAGGAGTACGAAGCCCACCAGGTCGGGCGTCCATAATTCGACGCATTGAGTCATCTGGTTCCCCGCCGGGGGCTTGGAAAAGCGAGTGAGCCTCCCGTACAAGGGGGCTTGCATGACGCGTTTCCGCCTTCCTCGACGCCTGATGCTCCCTGCGCTGCTGACGGCGGCCGCATGTGGTGAGTCCGACTCCATCCCTGTCCGGACCTGCGACGTGACGTTGACCTACGCACCGCAGCAGTCCGTGGCGGGCACGGTTCAGGTCGTGGGGGAGTGGAACAACTTCGCCGCCCTGCCTCAGCCCATGAACGACCGGGGTGACGGCGTGTTCACGCTCCGCCTGGAAGGGCTGGAGCCGCGCGACTACGGCTACCGCTTCGTGGTGGGCAACAAGCAGGAGATGGACCCGGAGAACCCGTACTCGCGCTGGGTTCGCGCGGAGGAGTATTCGCGCCTCACCGTCCCGGACTGCCGCCAGCCCGTGCTGGAGCTGAACCGCTTCACGGTGACGCCCGAGGGCTCGCTGGACGTGGCTGTCTCCTACCTCGACGGGACCGACAAGGCCGGCCCGGCGGGTGAGGGCATGGTGATGTCGCTGGACGGCACGCCCCGGCCGGATGCCTATGACGCCGCCACCGGCCGCTTCAGCCTGAACGTGCAGGGCCTGGAGCAGGGCAAGCACCACGTGAAGGTGGTGGCCAAGGACAGCCAGGGCCGAGAGGCGAAGTCGCTCTACCTGCCGTTCTGGGTGGAGCCGGAGCGCTTCCACTGGGCTTCGGGGCTCATGTACTTCGCCTTCACGGACCGCTTCCACAATGGCCGGCTGGAGAACGACGCTCCGGTGGCGGACGTGGACCCCATCGCCAACTATCTTGGCGGGGACTTCGCGGGCATCACCCAGAAGCTGGAGGAGGGGTACTTCGACGCGCTGGGCGTGCGTACGATCTGGATTTCGCCGGTGGATCAGAACCCGGAAGGCCGCTTCATCGGCACGGGCGGCAAGTACTACACGGGCTACCACGGCTACTGGCCGTCGAAGCCTCGCGAGACGCAGCACCGCTTCGGCTCGCTGGAGGAGCTGCGCGCGCTCACGGCGGCCGCGCACAAGCGGGGCATCCGCGTCATCGCCGACCTGGTGCTCAACCACGTCCACCAGGAGCACCCCTACTGGACGAGCCACGGGCAGGAGGGCTGGTTCAACACCGCCGCCAGTTGCGTGTGTGGCACGCAGGACTGCGACTGGGAAGCCCAGCGCCTCATCTGCAAGTTCACGGACTATCTGCCGGATTTCAACTGGCGCTCGTCGGACTTCGTGGACCAGTTCGCCGCGGACACGCTCTGGTGGCTGGAGCAGGCGGACTTCGACGGCTTCCGCCTGGACGCGGTGAAGCACATGGAGCAGGTGGCCGGGCGCACCATCCGCGGGAAGCTGAAGGAGATCACCACGATGACGGGCACCGAGTTCTACCTCGTGGGCGAGACGTACGTTCACGTGGATGGGCGCTCACAGATTGCCCGCTACATCAGCCCGCGCGAGCTGGACGGTCAGTTCGACTTCCCCCTGTACTGGCCCGTGCGCGAGGCCTTCGCGGACGGCCAGGGCTTGCAGCGTGTGGACGACGCCGTGCGCGCCAACGAGGAGGCCTATGCGCCGGGGACGCTCAACTCGCCGTTCCTGGGCAACCACGACGTGGCGCGCTTCATCTCCCAGGCCGCGGGGCAGCTGCGCGGGGATGGGAGTGATCCCTTCGGTCCCAACCGCCCGTCCTCGGTGGTGACGGACCCGGCCGCCTTCGAGAAGATGAAGTACGGCTTCGCCTTCGTGCTGACGCAGCCGGGCGTGCCGCTGGTGTACTACGGCGACGAGGTCGGCCTGCCGGGCGCGGGTGATCCAGACAACCGCCGCTTCATGCGCTTCGGCAGCGCGCTGGCGCCGCTGGAGCGGGAGCTGCTCGACTTCGTGCGGACGCTGGGGCAGGCGCGCCTGGCGCACGAGGCGCTGCAGACGGGCGCGCGGCGGACCCTGCGCGTGGAGAACGACCTCTACGTGTTCCAGCGCGATCTGCCGGACGGACGGGGCGCTCTGGTGGCCATCAATCGTGGCGCCATAGAGCGCTCACTGGTGCTGGATCTGATGGGGAGCCTGGCCGCGAGCAGCGGCACCTACGTGGACATCTTCACGGGGCAGACGCTGCAGCTCGCCGGCACGGAGACGGTGCTCGTCGTCCCGCCGCGCGGCGTCGCTGTCTACGTGCCCCACCAGGAGTAACAGAGCAGGGATGTTCCGGTGGAGGGGTGGGCCGTCCCCCTTCCGCCGGCGCATTCCGCTCAGGACTGCGGGGCCGCCTGCTCGCTCTTGCCGTGCTTGTAGAAAAGCACGAGGGTGTAGCAGTGGAATTCGTTGTCGGAAGACTGACAAACGACCCGGTCCACAATCTCCAGGTCAGAGTTGCTCTTCAGCCACCGGGTGACGTTCTCACCCAGCTCCTCGCGCTCCTTCGCCTTGGTGGCGGAGAAGACCTTCACGCCCGTGAACATCGCCTGCCACTCCTTGTGCGGTGCTGATTCAGGACAATAGGAAGTTATCGCACGCGCCGTTCCGGGGTGTCAAAAACCCGGCTTCCCTGTTGTGGGGATGTTGATCGTCCATGCCTGGGGGTTTGCAGTCTCCCGCCCGTGCCTATGTTGATCGAGTCGCACCTGATTGCCTGGGGCGCTCGTGGCAGGGGGCCGCGAGTGGCGGCGGAGTGGGGAAGGGGGAAGGCCCGTGGACATGAAGACCAAGAAGGACCTGGCCGTAGACTTCATCAACACCATCCGGACGATGGAGCCCTCCGCGCTGAATGCGCTCATCGTCAAGGAGGCGGGTGAAGAGCTGGCCCAGTTCTTCCTCAATTACAGTGCGAATCTCATCTCCAAGGACCCGTCCCGGGTGCTGGAGAATACGTCCTCGCTGATGCTGATGGGGTACCTCATCCGCACCTACGAGGAGAAGAACACCCAGGCCACCCAGGGCACCTTCCAGTCCTACGCGTTCGCCTGAGTCGCGGGCAGGGCGTTGCAGGCTCGACAGGGCTCGGGGGAGCCTGTTAGGGAGCAGCGCCCATGCTCATCGACCTGCACGCCCATTCCCACCTGTCCAAGGGTTGCGAGCTGGACCCTCGCGCCGTGCTGGAGCGGGCCGCCTTGTTCGGCCTGGACGGGGTGGCCTTCACCGAGACGAACACCCAGGACGGCTGCGACGAGCTCTTCGAGATCGGCGCGAAGTCGAAGCTCAAGGTCTTCGTCGGGCTGGAGCTGGTGACGGACCGTGGACAGTACCTGTGCTTCTTCCCGAAGCCGGAGCTGGCCCCGGAGCCGGTGCAGATGTGGGGCAGCAACCGCGAGAAGCCGTGGAGCGCCGCCGAGTGCCTTCCCAAGGTGAAGGCCCTGGGCGCCGCCATCGTCGCCGCGCGCCCCTATGACCGGGACTCGCAGAATCCGGCCATGGACTTCATCCGCTCCCTCGGCGTGCTGAGCGCCGTGGAGGGCTACAACGCCCGGGTGAAGCAGACGTCCAATGACCTGGCCGTGGAGGCCGCTGCGGCGCTGAAGCTTCCCTGTGTGGGAGGCAGTGACGCCCGGGGCTCGCTCGACGAGGTCGGCCGGGGTGCCACGCTCTTCAAGCGGCCGGTGCAGACGCAGGCCGAACTGGTGGCCGAGCTGCAGAAGGGGGATTTCTGGCCGGTGATGGCCGGCGATCTTCCCCGGCTTACGCGCCCGGGAGAGGCCCAGGCGGCGCGCAAGTCCGGTGGTGGCGGCCGTGGTGGCGGTGGTGGCAAGCGCCGCCGTCGTTAGCCGGCGCTCACCGAAGTCCACTCAGGGGACGACCTGGTCGCCGCCTTCCTCGGCGCGCGCGAGGCGTCCGTCCGTGAAGAAGACGCGGCGGCGGCCCCCGGGGTAGGTCCACTCCTCGTGCCTGGCCGTGCCCTCCAGGGAGCGCCGCACCGTCTCTGGCGGGCCCCAGGCCATGCGTGCCGCGTCCATGGACATGTTGGCCACCAGTCGCTTCTCACGCACGGCCTCCTGCACCGCGGGCGGCAGCGCGTCCAGGGTGGGATTCAAGTCCCGCGCGGACAGGTACTTCTCCAGCTCCGTGCGGAAGTCCTCCGGACGGTCCAGGTTGGGCGGCATCACCAGGATGAGCGGCGGCGCGTTGGCGGGTGCGCCGGCTTCCGTGAGGTACACCCAGGGCCAGGCGCGCGGGCTGTAGAGGACGCGCTCGGTGATGACCCAGGAGGTGGGGAACTCCACGCGGGTGATGCGCAGCTTCGTCCCGGCGGGGAGCACTCGCTCCACGGCGCCCGGGTTGATGGGGGTGCCCTTCGTGTCGTCGAGGAGCCGGACGTCCTCGGGGGCGTAGGGCGTCAGTAGTCGCTTGGAGGCGTCACCGAAGAGCGGCGTGACGTTGCTGGAGACGCGGAGGTACTGCTCCGCCTCCGGGCCGGAGAGCGTCTGGTTGAGGGAGGTCCGCGCCTCGGGCGGCATGCGCGTCTGGGACGCACAGCCCGCGCCAAGCACGGTCAGCAGGGACAGGGACAGGATTCGGAATGGGGCGAGCGGCATGGCACCTCCGCGGGGACAGGGCGCGGCAGGTGTCCTGATTAGCTCACCGGGCTGGCTGCGTCAGCGGGGATGGCTCCACCGCCTCGCGCTTGCCACCGCGGCATCCGCGCTGGGGCGGGCAGATGGGGCCGCGGCCATGCGGATCCGCGACGAGCAGGAAACGGCCGAGCCCGCGGGTGTCCGTCAGCTCTGGATGGCCACACAGAGCGCAGTGACGGGGAGGACGCTTGGAGGGGGGGAAGGGCACGGGGAGTGAGTGTGCGCCGCTCCCATGCCCTGAGCGAATTTTCGGCGGGCCCGGCCCGGGTGGGCGCGGGCCGGGGACTACTTCTTGTCGCCCGAGGCCGCCGGCGCGGGGGCCGGAGCGGGCGTGCTGGGCGCGCTGCTGGCCGACGAGGACGCGCTCGACGACGAGGAGGAGCTGCTGCTCGACGCGGAGCTGCCGCCGTCCTTCTTGGTGGAGCTGTACAGGTCGGAGTACCAACCCCCGCCCTTGAGGACGAAGCTCGAGCGGCTGACGACCTTGGTCATCGACCCCTCGGCGCCGCACCCGCCGCACGTGGCGGGGGCGGGGTCGGAGATCTTCTGCAGCACGTCGATCATCTTTCCACAGCTCTGGCAGGAGTACTCGTAGATGGGCATGGTTCTCAGTGCCTCGTCAGGGTGTTGATTCAGCGGGAGCTGGCCAGCAACTGCTTGCGCAGTCCGTCCGCCAGTCCCAGGCGATCGAAGGCGCGGAAGACGAGCTCGGACGGGGCGCCGTGCTTGCGGCCGACGGCATCCGCCAGTTCGTGCAGGTCTCTGGCATCGTGCAGGACGTCACCGACCAGCCGCTCCAGTTCCTTGCGGAGCATGTCGGCGAACTTCTTCTGGATGCCCAGGTCGGCCAGGTACTTCTCGCGCCCGAGCAGGTCCAGCCGGTGCGTCAGGTGGGGCGCGGCCAGGGCCTCGCGGCGGAAGCGCTCGCGCAGGGCCTCCACGTCCTCCGTCAGCGACAGCACGGACACCAGCCGCTGCAGCTCCGACGGGCTCAGGCCCAGGGCCCAGGCCACGCGGCCGGCGGCGCCCCGCTGGGTGGTGAAGCCGTCCAGCACCTGGCGGCGCTCCTTCTCCACCATCGCGTCCATCAGCGCGTGGTCCCGGAGCACGTTCTCCAGATCCATCTGCGTCAGCTCGCCCCGCGCGCCATTGAAGCGCTGGGACAGGGCACGCAGCAGCGCGAAGCGGTGGTCGGCGGCCTCCAGGGCGGCCTCCACGATGGGCTTTCCGGTCAGGCGCGTCAGCTCCAAGAAGGACGCGCGCGGCGCCTCCACGCGGGTGAAGCGGCCCCGGGGGCGCGGCAGGTCCCTGCGCGAGAGGGCGGGCTCCTCGGCGAAGTCGGCGGGCGAACCCAGCGAGTCCTCCGTGGGGGCGCGCTTGCGCGGGGCGATGCGCTCCTTGACGGTGGCCTCCAGGTCCTCCTTCGCGGCCTTGCCGCCCTTCTTCCCGGCGGACGCATCCGCGGCGGGCGGCGGGGCGAAGGTGAGGGTGGGCTCGGCGGGAGCCGGAGCGGGCGGCGCCTTCTGATCGCGCACGTGAGCCAGCTCGCGGGCGACCTCGTAGAAGCCGCATGCCTGACGCTGCGCGGCCACGGAGGCCTGGGTGCCGCTGAGGATGTCGATGACGGCGAAGGGCCCCAGCGGGGAGGCCTCGGGTTCACCGTCCGTCAACGCGCGGACGCGGAAATCATCAGCCTCGGCCAGGAGGGCCAGCGCTTCGCGGACCTCGGGGGCCGGGGCGGGTGCCTTCGCGCGCCTGCAGAAGTCCGAGACGGCAACCGCCACGGGGGTGGGGACGTCGTCGGGCTGCCGTCTTCTCTGCCAGGGACTGTTCATGAATGTCGCGGAAAAATGCTCGTTTACGAGGGCGGATGCCTCTATCTTCGCCTACAGACAGGTGTCAATGAGCCAGTCCGATTCCAATCTAAACAGCCTACGGCGAGTGCAAGTCGCGGGGACGGGCGGGCGGGAGGGGAGGCGCTCCCCAGGGCCGCACGCCTAAGCGTTGCAGGGAGGGTGGGACGGGAGTATCAGGCCTGCGGCGTTCAGAGACCAACACATGCCGGTGACGTTTTCTTCTCCGGCGGGGCGCCTTTGTTGGGAAATGGCCGGGTCGCGAGGGTTGGCCGGATTGGTTACAAGAAGAGCGGAGGGCGAGGCAGCGGCGGGCCTCCACCCAGTGGCGCCCGAGGCATGGCGCGGACCCGCGGCGACTTTGAAGGATTTCACATGAGCAACAGCCACAGCCATCATCACCACCACGACGACGACCGGGACAAGGACGAGGTGCTTGCCCGCTACATGGCCCAGCATGGCCTGAAGAGCACGCGGCAGCGCAGCCTCATCATCGACACGTTCTTCGCGGTGGGAGGCCACCTGTCGGTGGAGGAGCTGTGGAACAAGGTGCGCGAACAGGACACCAAGGTGTCCGTCGCCACCGTGTACCGGACCATGAAGCTGCTCAGTGAGTGTGGCCTGGCCCACGCGCGCAACTTCGGGGACGGGCAGACGCGCTACGAGGCGGCCGCGGGGCGCGACCACCATGACCACCTGGTCTGTACGCGCTGCGGCACCATCATCGAGTTCGAGAATGAGCGCATCGAGGCGCTCCAGGACGCCGTGGCCCGCAAGCACGGCTTCAAGGTGACGTCGCACAAGATGGAGCTGTACGGCCTGTGTCGTGACTGTCAGCGGGCCGGGCCGCCCGCCTCGGAGGCCTGATCGCCATGTCCCGCGCGCTGCTACGGGGCGCCGTCGTGGCGCTGGTGGCGCTGGCCGGCTGCCGGGGCACTCGGCCGGTGGACGCGGGGTACGCCTTCCTCAACGCGCTGGCGCTGCCGTCGGTAGGGCCCACGCCGCATGACGTGCGCGCGCTGGACGGGAAGGTGGTGCTCGTCTCGTTCTTCGCGACGTGGTGCTTCCCGTGCCTGGCGGAGATGCCCACGCTGGAGGCGCTCCAGAAGGACTACGGCCTTCAGGGCTTCCAGGTGGTGGCGGTGGGCATGGACCTGGAAGGGGAGAAGGTCCTGGCCCCCTTCGCGGACCACTATGCGCTGCGCTACCCGGTGCTGGTCGCGAACCAGGCGATGATTGAAGGCCACAGCGCCTTCGGGGCCATCCAGGGCCTGCCCACCACCGTGCTGTTGGACCGCCGGGGCCGCGCCGTGGCCGGCTGGCATGGCGTGGAATCCCACGCCGACATGGCGAAGGCCGTGGAGAAGCTCCTGGCCCAGCCCAAGTAGCTTCCCGGCATTGCTACAGGCCTGGAGCGGAAATCTTGCGGGGCAGGGGGCCACTGGTACGGTCCTCCGGCTCATGACGGCGAGGCGAAAGTTCCTGGTGGTGGCGGTAGGGGTGGCTGCGGCCCTGAGCCTCGTGTCCGTCGTGGACGCGAAGGGCTTCCGCCGCTACCTCTCGCTCCGGCAGGACGTGGAGTCGGTGCAGGCCCGCAACCGCTCCCTGTCCGCCCAGAATGAGGCCCTGCGCAGTGAGATTGCCGCCCTGCGCAAGGACCCGGCCGCGCTGGAGCGCGCCGTGCGTGAGGAACTCGGCTTCGTGAAGCCGGGCGAGCTTGTCTTCCACCTGGAGTCCCCATGACGTCGCTTCCCGAGTTTCCGTCTCCCGGAAGGTTGCTGCGTCTCGCGGTCCGGTCCATACCCGCCGCGGCCGCGCTCGCCACGTTCATCCACCTGGCGCGCGGCGGCTTCCGGGGGCTGAACACGCTGGGGTGGACCGAGGCGGCCCTGGTGGGCTGCCTCCTGGTGGGCATCGCCGTGGCCGCCTGGCGCCGGGCCATGCGTGGCGCTGTGGGCGCTGTCATCGACCTTCGGGACGACCTGGAGCTGGGCGGAGCGCTCATCTCCGCGGCCTTCGTCGTGGTGGCCATTGGCGGCGGGGACTTGTTCCCCATCGTCTACCTGCTGATGGCGTTCCTGGTGGCCTTCCTGCCGCGCAACGCGGGTCTCACGCTGCTGGGTGTGGCGCTGGTGTACGACGCGCTGGTGACCCTGGGCGGTCCGGTGCCCAACGCCACGGGCTACCTGACGCACGCGGCCTTCCTGGCCCTGTTCTCCGGCCTCTACCACCTGGTGCTGGCGGCGCGCATCGCCGCCGCGCGCCGGGCGGAGAGCGACGCGGTGCAGAAGCGCATCCGCGAGGTGGAGGAGCGGGCGCGCACCTTCCGGCTGGTGTCATCCGGCACGCAGGACAGCTTCAGCGGGATGAGCTCGGACGAGAAGTGGCTGGTGGCCTCGGTGAAGGAGATCGAAGGCGCCGTGCAGGCCGCGCTCGAAATCGCGGAGACGGGGCTGCGCACCTACACCTGCGCCGCGTTCCTGCTCACGTCGGATGACCGGAGCCTCAAGCTGTACGACTGCCGCTCCGGCTCCGAGCGCGTGCAGCGCGAGCGCTTCAACGCGGGCGAGGGCATCATCGGCGGCGTGCTCAAGCGCCGCGCCCCGGTGCGGATGAACTCGCCGAACGGGCTCAAGGGCGTGACGCATTACGACGGCAGCGGCCCCGCGGTGCAGGCGCTGCTCGCGGTGCCCATCCTGGAGGCCAGCGGACTGGTGCGCGGCGTCCTGGTGGCGGACCGGCTGGCGAACGAGCCCTTCAGCGACCAGGACGAGAAGCTGCTCTCCACCATCGCGGGCGAGGTGCTGCGCTCCATCGAGGTGGAGCGGGTGATGAGCTACATCCGCAAGACGCGCGACGAGAAGGACCGGTTCTTCCGCGCCATCGAGGAGCTCAACCGCGCGGGCAGCCCGGACCAGGTGTTCGTGGCGGTGCTGGAGAGCACCCGGCAGCTGGCGGGCCTGGACTTCTGTGCGGTGACGCTGGTGTCCGAGGTCGACGGCAAGCGCATGCACCGCGTGGTGCGCATGTCCGGCGTGACGGCGCAGGGCCAGGCGCTGTCCGGCCAGAGCTTCGAGGACAACAACGGGCTGGTGGCCAACGTGGTCCGCTACGGGGCGCCGCTGCCGGGCCGCGACATCAAGGCCATGGACCGGCAGATCATCTTCGACGACGAGACGCAGATTCGCGGCCTGGGGGCGCTGAAGATCTTCCCGCTGGTGGCGGGTGACCGCATCCTGGGCACGCTGGTGGCGGGCTCGCGCAAGAAGGCCGCGTTCGAACAGGACGTGCTGCGGATGATTGAGGTCATCGCCATCCAGGCCGCGCAGGCCGTGCTGCGTGCGCAGCTCTTCGAGCAGATGGAGCGGATGGCCACCACGGACGGCCTCACCGGCCTGTTCAACCACCGCACCTTCCAGGCGAAGGCGGACGAAATCCTGGCCCAGGCGCGGCGCTACCAGCGCAAGTGCTCCATCATTCTCACCGACGTGGACCACTTCAAGAGCGTCAACGACACCTATGGTCACCCGACGGGCGACCAGGTGCTCAAGGGCGTGGCCCGCATCATCAAGACGATGGCGCGCGACACGGACATCGTCGCGCGGTACGGCGGCGAGGAGTTCGTCATCATCATGCCGGAGACGGACGCCAAGGGCGCCTTCACCATCTCCGAGCGCATCCGCGAGGCCGTGAAGGCGGAGACGTTCCAGACGGAGATGGGGCCGCTGAAGATCACCATGTCGCTGGGCATCGCCACCTTCCCCGACAGCGGCACGGAGAAGCAGCAGCTCATCGACCTGGCCGACCAGTGCCTCTACCACTCGAAGCGCAACGGCCGGAACCAGTCCGTCACCGTGGCCATCATGCAGGGCGGCCGGAAGCTCCAGGCGGCGAACGCGTCCTGAGTGTGAAGCAGGGGGCCGCCCGTGACGCGCGGCCCCCTGGACCTGCTTCGGCGCATTACAGCGAGCGCAGGAACGCCAGCAGCGCGTCGCGGTCCGCGCTGTTCATGTTGGCGAAGTTGTTGCGCGCCGCCTGGCCCTCGCCGCCGTGCCAGAGGATGGCCTCGGCGAGGTTGCGGGCGCGGCCGTCGTGCAGGTAGGCCTCGCCGCCGCTGACGCCCGCCGTCAGGCCGATGCCCCAGAGCGGGGGCGTGCGCCACTCCGCGCCGGTGGCCTGTCCGTCCGGCAGGTTGTCCGCCAGCCCCGTGCCCATGTCGTGCAGCAGCAGGTCCGTGTACGGACGGATGGTCTGGCCGCGCAGCTCCGCGTGCGGGTGGTACGCGCTGGTCGTCAGGCTGGCCGTGTGGCACCGCGCGCAGCCCGCGTTGTTGAACAGCGTCTCACCGCGCAGCGCCGTGGCGTCGCTCAGGTTGCGGCGCGCCGGCACGCCGAGCAGGGAGATGTAGCGCGTGAGCTTGTCCAGCTCCGAGTTGGCCAGCTCGGTGCTGGTGCTGGTGCAACCCTGCTGCGACGGACCGCAGTCCAGCGACGGGAACACGGAGGTGGTGACGCCGATGTCGCTGTTGAGGGCCTCGGCCACCTGGTGGCGGACCGTGGCGGTGCTCGCCTTCCAGCCGAAGCGGCCCAGGCGCGTCACGCCCGTCTGTGGGTCGCGCACCTGGTGCATGCGGCCGGAGATGCCGTCACCGTTGCTGTCGTTGGGGTCCGCCAGCGCGGCGATGGCCGACTCGGGGATGGCCTCCAGCAGGCCCATGCCCACCAGCTGCGGGGTGATGCGCGCCGAGTAGTTCGTGGGCGTGTTATTGGTGAAGCCGTAGTTGGGTCGGCGCAGCTCGAACCGGGTGCCGTCACCGTAGGTGCCGGAGCTGACGGTCCACCCGGTGATGCGGGCCTCGCCCTCTGGCGTGCCGCTGGTGCGGCGCGGCTGCAGCCGGTAGCCGAGGAACGGGTCGGCGGCGCCATTGGCCTGGCCCACCTTCACCACATAGTTCGTCAGCGTCGTGTTGTTGCCCGGGGGCAGGGCGCGGCCGTTCTGCACGTGGCAGGCGACGCAGGACGGGGCGACGTAGTGTGGGCCCAGCTTGCCCTGGTGCTGCGTGAGCGCGGGGTTGCCCGGCTCGGAGTGGCTGCCATCACCGAAGTTCGTGTGGTGGATGCGGCGGCCTTCCACGAAGGGCTGCGCGCTGACCGGCGCCAGGTTGTTGGCCATCTGCAGGAAGCGGTTGTCGGGCTCGTTGGACTGCGGCGAGCTCAGCGTGGTGCGGCCACCGCTCCAGCCCGCTTGCGGCATGGGGATGGAGTCCCGGATGGAACCCGTGACGTCGAAGGGCACCACGCCGCCCGAGCCGACCATGTAGAGGTACGTGGTGGCGTAGTAGTTGAAACGGCCTTCCACCGGTTGACGAAGGAAGACACCCACCTCCAGCTCCATTCGGTCGCCCACGCGGATGGCGCGGCCTTCCTTGGCGTTGAAGTCGACGCTGGACGTGAAGTGATAGTCGTTCACCTGGGTGAACTGGGCGTTGTGGAAGTACTCCGCCACGGTGCCGAGTCCGCGGAAGAAGGCGCGGAAGTCAGGGCGCTCGTAGGGATAGACGGTGTGCAGGTTCACCGTGACGCGGTTGCCACCCTTGGCGACCTCGTCGACGATCTCGATGTAGTGCGTGCGCGCCTGGAAGTAGAGGGGCAGGTAGTGGTCGTACGCCTGGAACATGTCCTCGCGCGCGTGGCGATCCCGGACGCGGTCGCCCACGCGGGTGATGATGGCGGAGGCCGTCTCCTGGACCGTCGCGGGCTCCAGCGGCGTGGACGTGGTGTACAGCGGGACGATGGGGCCCGTGGGAGGCGTGCCCGCGTCCGTCGGAGGTGGCGGCGTGCCCGCGTCGGTACCCGCGTCCGGCGGGGGCGGAGGCGGGTTCGTGCCGGAGTGCGTGTAGCGCGTCCAGGCCGTGTCACGGGCACAGTCGCAGGACACGTCCCAGTACGTGAATGAGTAGTCGATGGTTTCGCCCGCGGACAGGTCGGTCACCGTGTACTGGTTCCGGCCGTTGACGATGCCCATCCGATAGTTGAGCTGCCCCTGATTGTTTTGGACGTAGTGGATGTCCGCCCAGGCGTTGGTGTCGACGTAGAAGACGGCGGACGAGCCCGACGGCGTGACTCCAAAGGTGGCTGCGAACGCGTCGCCCACCAAGAGGGTTGCGACCATTACGACAACGGCCATTCCTGTTGCTCTGTTGTGCATCGTTGTCCTCTCCAAGCGATCCACTCCGGGCGCGGATTGGGGAGATTCTCCATCGTCCGAAGGAAGTCCGATTCTGAGGCACGAGGGCGCGAAATCCTATGGAGTTCGTTAATTCGTACTAATCCTGTCGGCTCCGAGACGGAGTCTGGCAGGGCCTTCCACGGTTGACGCGATGGGCCAGCCGTGACGTGGCGCGGAGCGTCGTGGATGGCGGAATCCGTTGCTCCTTCGCTGCGGGCATGGTGGATGCGAGGCAGGAGGGTGACCCTGGTACCGCTGGCAGTGACGACGAGCACGAAGGTGGATGCGGCGCTGGTGCGCGAGGCGCGGGCCGTGGCGGCGCGGTGGGGTGTGCCCTTCCTGCCTCGGCGCGCGAAGGAGAGCGTGGCGCCGTGGCTGGGGACGAAGGCGGCGGCGCTCTTGGTGGTGGGCGGTGACGGCGTGACGCTGTGGGACGCGGAGGGCTCGTTCGGGTTCCACGCGGGCATGGCGCACCTGCGGCGGATGCGGCTGCGGGCGGGGGAGCCGGATGCCTTCGTTCGGGTGGCGGAGCTTCGCGCCGGGGACTCGGTGCTGGACTGCACGTTGGGGCTGGCGCAGGACGCGATGGTGGCGTCACTGGCGGTGGGGCCCTCGGGGCGCGTGGTGGGGCTGGAGCGGAGCCAGGCGCTGGGGGCGGTGGCGGGGGAGGGGCTGCGGCGCTATGCGCTGGGCGAGGACTCAGGGCCCATTGAAGTGGTGCACGCGGATGCGCGCGAGTACCTGAAGACGTTGCCGTCGCGCGCGTTCGACGTCGTCTTCTTCGATCCGATGTTCGCGAAGCCGCGCAAATCACAGCCGGCGTTCGACATGCTGCGCCGCTTCGCGGAACACGCGCCGCTGACGCAGGCGACGCTGGAGGAAGCCCGGCGCGTGGCGCGGCGGTGGGTGGTGGTGAAGGGCGCGAAGTACACGGACGACCTTCGCAAGCTGGGCCTGGAGGATGAGCCCGGCTCGCGCTTCACCGACGTCATCTGGGGCCGCGTGGGGCCCTCCGCCGAGCTGTGAGGGCGGTTATCACCCTCCAGGGGTGACTGCCTGACAGGTTCCGATCCTGCGGGAAGCTCTGACGCGTCGCCTGAGGCCTACTCGTTCCCGGCGCCCTTCGGGGGGCCTTCGCTGCCCATCGGGGACAGCCGGGCGGACAGGGCTCCGGCCTGCTCGTGGGCCATCTTGTCCCGCGGTGAGCGGTAGTACTGCATGGGCGAATGGTGCAGGAAGTTCGACACCCGGCTCGTGTACAGACAGGCGTACTGCTCCACCTGGTAGCCAAAGCGGCTGTTCTCGTTGCCTTCCTTGAAGAGCAGTCCCCAGTACGGGTTGAAGCCTTCCTCCACGTCCTGCTCGAGCGTGTCCGCGACCTCGTTGGCCTCTTTCAAGGCCCGCCGCATCCGGTCCAGCTCCAACTTTGTCTGCTTGCGGAGCTCCTCCACGCCCAGCCGCTCATCCGGCGCCAGCTGTTCGCGCTCCAGCCGCCGCTCCAGGATGTTGAGCAGCGTCTTGTGGTGGTTCACCTCGTCGTCCAGGCGCTCACGGAGCACCTCCACCTGCGACAGCGTTCCAATCTCCTCCTGCCGCGTCGCCGTGTACGTGATTTCGTCCTCAATCTCCTGGACCACCATGCACGTGCGCCACAGCGACGACTTCTTCGACTTCAGGATGTCGCCGTAGATGTGGTCGCCCACGTACAGGATGTTCTCGCCCCGGTAGCCCGTCAGCTCCTCGAAGCGCGCCAGGTTGCCGCCCGAGTACACCTTGCCGCGCTCCAGCGACGAGGCCTCGCCCACCACGCGGCCTTCCTCCGTGGAGGCATCCAGCTCCAGGAAGGGGTGCGAGTCGGTGAAGAAGCCCGGCTTGCCCGCCGACGTCACCACCACGTCGAAGTAGTTCCTCCAGCTCGGATACTCCGCGAGCTGTCCGTCCAGGAGGTACTTCATCACCGCGTCCGTGTAGTCCCACGCGGAGTTCGTCAGCAGGAACAGCCGCTTCCCACCCGAGCGCAGCTTGTGCAATGCCGGCCCCAGCTCCGGGTCCAGGAACACGTAGCGCGCCAGGTCCTTGCGCACCTCGCGCTTGAGCGAGTTGTCCCGATGCACCGTGTCGATGGCCTCCCGGATGTCGTCGTACAGCTTGCCGTACTGGACCGTGTGGCCCAGCGACTCCAGCAGCTCGATGATGCCCGCGAACAGGCACGTCTCCGGCAACGCGAACAACGTGTCGTTCCACGCGAACTGCGGGTTTCGCAGCCGCACGCGCTTGTTCCGGTACAGCTCACGCGAGACCTCGCGCTTCAGCGGGCGCAGCCCGTGGTACGCGCGGCCCACGTGGCCGAAGCGGTCCATCTTCAGGATGTTGCCGTTGACGCGGTCCACCGCCAGCCCGCGCATCACGAAGTGATGGTCGTACAGCAGCCCGCCCACCACCGGCGGATAGCCGTACTCACTCACCAGCTTCGCCAGCGTCATGTCGAACGACAGCTGCTCCAGCCGGCGCATGTGATAGATGGCCAACGTGTAATCCATGTCGAAGCCGAACAGTTCGACACTGGCCATGCGCAGGTTGCGGTTGACGAAGATGTCCCGCGCCCGTTGCACCACCTCCCGGCGCTCGCGGGGCGACGTGAGCAGCCGCGTGAGCTCCTCGTCGGCGAGCAGTCCACCGGCTCGCTGCGCGGCGTCCTCGGCGCGGGCTCGATTGAGGGGAGAACGGAAGCTCCCGTGAAGCGGGTCCGGCGCGGGCCCACCCGGGATGGGACGGAACGGGGAAAGTGATGGTGCCAAGGGACTCAGACACATAACACGCGTGTGGGTGGCCCGGCTCTTACCTTGCGGGGCTTGGAGTCGGCATGGCACGCTCCAGGGTCTGCGATGCGCTCGCCCACCCGACGACAGCCCTCGGAGGCCCCCGAGGCGGTTCAAGCTCGCCTGTCCGCCCGGATCGCCGCGCTCGAAGATCGGGTTCGCCGCCTGGAGGCCCGGTTGCGTCTGAAAGTCGCCGCCACCGAGCCCGCCGCGCGAGGAACCGCCCAGCGTACGGCCGAGCGCCCGGTCCGGGCCCGTCCCCGCTGCCCGGGGTGCACGCTGGAGCTGCCGCGTGGCCGCCGCGGTGAGTCGTGCGTGTGGTGTGGCTTCGTCTTTTCCGCCGTCACGCGGCGACGTCCGGCGCGAAAGAAGCGATGACGGCCACGTATCGGCTGACGAGCAAGGTGGAAGGCGGGGAGCTGGCCGAGCTGTATCAGGGCATCGAGCTCCCCGGCATCCCCGTGGTGGTGAAGCTCTTCCACCCCAGGACGTCCGATCCGGCCTACGCCCATGACCTGGCGGAGACGACGCGGCTGCTCCAGCCCGTGCGGCACCCGGGCATCCTCCACGTCGTGGACCTGGGCGTCATCCGCCAGCGCCTGGCCGTGGTCCGCGAGGACGTGGACGGCTTCACCCTGGGCACCGCGCTCCAGCGCCTGCACTCCAAGGACGTGGTGCTGCCGCCCACCGTGGCGCTCCACATCATCATCCAGCTCCTGGAGGCCCTGCATCAGGCGCATGAGGCGGGCGTGGTGCACGGCGCCATCACCCCGGGCAACGTGGTGCTGTCGCATGACGGCCTGCCCGCGGTGTGCGACTTCGGCGCGCTACGCGCCCTCATGGCCGTGCCCCAGCTGCGCAAGTCGTTTGGCCACCGGGGCCGCGGCACGTACCGCGCGCCGGAAGTCACGCGGGGCGAGCCGCACTCCGCGCAGTCGGACATCTACTCGCTCGGCGCCATCGCCTACGAGCTGCTCACCCAGCGTGAGCCCGTGGTGCCCGGCAGCGGCGGGGTGTCCACGCGGCGCAGCGAGGCCTTGCCGCCGCCCAGCCGCGTGGACCGGCGCATCAATTCACGGCTGGACCCGCTCATCCTCCGCGCGCTGGAGCCCACGCCCCAGCGCCGCTTCCGCTCCTGTGGCGAGTTCGCCACGTCGCTTCGCAATCAGCTCGCGGCCAGCGGCGGCATGCCCTCGGCGGACGACGTTCGCCGCTTCGTGCGGGAGCTGTTCCCCAACGAGATGAGCCTCGTCAGCTCGGGGCCCCCGCCGTTCAAGGAGCCCTTCACGCTGGAGCCCATCTCCGGCGCGGAGATGGACGACCTGCGCGCGGAGGAACTCGAGAAGTCCGTGGTTCAGCGCGCCCCATACAGCCGCGCGCTGACCGAGGACGAGGCCAACGCGGAGACGCAGCAGGCCTCCGAGCCCGCGTTCGAGGAGTACCGCCCGGAGCTGTACGAGCGGGACGTGGCGGACGTGGCCACGCGGGTGCGGGCGCCCTCGGGCGTGTCCGCCTCCGACGCCACCGCCGCGCCGGGGGAAGATGACACCGGGCCCGCTCCCGCCGGACCGCTGGAGCAGGGGTGGGAAGCTCCGCCGGGCGCCGCTCCGCCGAAGCCTCGCCGCCAGCAGTCGTCGGTGGGGGGAGGGAGCGGCCACACCCGCATCGGGCGAAATCCGCGCCTCAAGGTCGTGGAGGACTTCTCCGCGCCCGAGCCGTCCGCGGATGACGAGGGCTCGGTCTCCGTCTCCGCGCCAGGTCGCCGCGGCGCCCGGGTCCGCCGCGCTCCCGCGGAGGCCAAGGGGCCCAAGACGATTCCGGACGTGTTGCCCGCGGTGCAGCCGGCCTCGGCGCGAGCGCGTGACGACATCGCGATGCCGCCGTCCGATCCGGCGTTGCCTTCGACATCCGACGTACACCGGCGCCTGGTGAGCGCGGAGCAGCGGTTGTCCGTGGCCCAGCACCGGTATGGACGCCGGTTGGGCATCGCGGCGGCCATCGCCGGGGTGGGGTTGGTCACCTTCCTGGTGGCCGCGTGGCAGCTCGGTGGTGATACCGCACCCGCGCCGGAGGAGGCCCCGCGGGAGGCGAAGGCCGAGGAAGCCCCCGTGGGCCCACCGCCCGCCATGCCCATCGCGCCGCCGCCGCCGGTGCCGGTGCCGGCGCGTCCGCCTGCTCCAGAAGCCGCGTCGCGAGGGGGCGAGGAGGACGCTGCCCCCGAGCCGAAGCCTCCCCCGAAGTCTCAGCGCGCGTATGTCACCATCACCACCAATGTGCCGGCGACCGTCTACGTCGACGGCACGCGGCTGAGCAGCCGTACGCCCCTCAACCGATACCCCGTCAAGGTGGGCACCCGGCGCATCAAGCTGGTGTCCGTCGCCACCGGTGAGCCCAAGGAGCTGGACCTGCGCATCAAGCGGGGGCAGCACCTCAAGGTCCTGGTGGACTCGTTCACGTCTCCGAGGCGGTGACCATGGACCCGACCCGCATCTTCGTCGTCGAGGATCAACCCCAGCTCCTCAAGAACCTGGTGAAGGTGCTGGCCACCTTTCCCGAACTGGAGGTGGTAGGCACCTCCCAGGAAGGGGAGGCCGCGGTGGAGGACATCGTCCAGCTCCGCCCCCAGCTCGTCCTCCTGGACCTGGAGTTGCCCGGCATCAACGGCATCCAGGTGACCCAGCGGGTGAAGCGCCACGCCCCGGAGGTGGAGATCCTCATCCTCACGTCCTTCGACGACGAGACGAAGGTCTATGAGGCCATCCAGGCCGGGGCCTCCGGCTACCTGGTGAAGCGGGTGGGGCCGGAGAAGATCCGCTCCGGTATCCAGGAGGTGATGGAGGGCGGGACGGTCCTGGAGCCCATCATCGCCAAGCGTTTCTGGAACTACTTCCAGTCCGTCCAGGCGAAGTCCACCCAGGAGGAGAAGAAGCCGGAGAACCCCTGGGCGCTCACGCCGCTGGAGTTCGAGGTGCTGCGCTACGTGGCCAAGGGCCTGTCCAACGCCGAGGTGGGGCACGTGATGACGCTGGAGCGGCGGACGGTGCGCACGCACCTGTCGCATATCTACCGGAAGATGGGCGTCAACTCTCACGTGGAGGCCGTGGTGATGGCCCTGCGTGCGGGTGTCGTGGATCTATAGCCACGCTCTGGTTAGGTTCGGGGTCCTATGTCCAAGGCTTCCCCGAGCAAAGTACCCACTCGCGTGGCGGACCCCGCACTCGAGTCCCTGTTCGACGTCCACGAGGCCACGCTTCCCAACGGCCTCCAGGTGCGGCTGCTCGCCAACCACCAGGCTCCCGTTGTCAGCCTCTACACCGTGTTCCAGGTCGGCAGTCGCAACGAGCGGCCCGGCATCACCGGCATCAGTCACCTGTTCGAGCACATGATGTTCAACGGGGCGAAGAAGTACGGCCCCAAGATGTTCGACAAGACGCTGGAGTCAAACGGCGGCCGCTCGAACGCGTACACGTCCACCGACCTGACGGTGTACTACGACGACTTCTCCGCCGACGCGTTGGAGACGGTGCTGGACCTGGAGTCGGACCGGATGCGCTCGCTGCGCATCTCCCAGGAGACGCTCACCAGCGAGCGCGAGGTGGTGAAGGAAGAGCGCCGCGTCCGCGTGGACAACGACATCTTCGGCATCATGGACGAGGAGCTGGGCACGCTCGTCTACAAGGCGCATCCCTACCGCTGGCCTGTCATCGGATGGATGGCGGACATCGAGGCCATCCGCCGCGAGGACTGTCAGGACTACTTCCGCACCTACTACGCGCCCAACAACGCCGTGCTCTACATCGTCGGGGCCATCGACCCGAAGAAGACGCTGGCGCTGGTGCGCAAGTACTACGGGAACATCCCCAAGGGCCCCGCGCCCGCGGCGGTTCTCAACTCCGAGCCCGAGCAGAAGGGCGAGCGCCGCGCCGAGGTCCGCCACCCCGCGCAGTCCCCCGCGCTGATGCTGGGCTTTCGGGGGCCGGCCGCGCGCGATGACGACACCTTCGTGCTGGACGTCATCCAGTACGTGCTGACGAAGGGGGAGGGGAGCCGGCTGATCCGCTCGCTGGTGTACGAGCAGAAGCTGGCCGTGTCGCTGATGCTCGACTGGAGCTGGCGCATCGACCCGGGCACCATCCTCTTCTACCTGGCCCTGAAGCCGGACTCCGACCCGAAGAAGGTGGAGGCCGCGCTGTACGCCGAACTGGAGAAGGTCGCGCGCGAGGGCATCACCGAGCGCGAGCTGCAGAAGGCGCAGAACAACCTGCGCTCGGACCACCTGCGCGAGCTGGCCACGAACAGCGGCCGGGCGCATGCCCTGGGCCACTACGAGGCGCTGCTCGGCGACTGGCGCCGGTTGCTGACGCTGCCCTCCACCTACGCCTCCATCACCAACGACCAGGTCAAGGCCGTGGCCGCGAAGTACTTCGCGCCCGAGCACCGCTCCGTGGTGACGCTGGTTCCCGCGCCCACCGAAGCCTGAGCCCGGCCCGTACAAGGAAACCTCCCGATATGGCCTCTCGCAAGAGCCCCTCCCGAAAGTCCCCCGCACGTCCGGCGAAGCGCGCCGGAGGCAAGGCCCCCGTTGCCCGCAAGGCTTCGTCCGCGCGCAAGGCCTCGCCGAAGCGCGGCGCGCCACGCGCCACGACGAGCGCCCTCACGCTTCCCACGCTGCACGAAAGCACCACGTCCAGTGGCCTGAAGGTCATCGCCGCCGAGCGCGGACCCCTGCCCATGGTGTCCGTGCGACTGGTGATTCGCGCGGGCAGCGCCACCGATCCGGATGGCAAGCACGGCCTGGCGGACTTCACCGCCCGGCTGCTGCGCCGGGGCACCCGCCGGCTGAACGCGCAGGCCATCGACGAAGCGGTGGAGTTCGTCGGTGCCAGCCTGGGCGTGGGTGTGAGTGAAGACACGCTGTCGGTGGCCCTCACTACGCCGTCCGAGCACTTCGTGCCGATGCTCGGCATCCTGGGCCAGTTGGTGCGCGAGCCCACGTTCCCGCAGTCCGAAGTGGACGATGCGCGCGAGCGCGAGCTGGCGCAGTTCGCCAATGACCTGGACGACCCGTCCATCATCGCCGACCGCGCCATGGTCCGCGCGCTCTGGGGCAACCACCCCTACGGCCATGACGTGGGCGGTTCGTCGAAGACCGTGAAGACCTTCACGCGTGATGACGTGGTGCGCTTCCACCAGGAGCGCATGGGTCCGAAGGTGTCCATGCTCATCGTGGTGGGGGCGATGGACCCGCAGCGCGTGGCGGCCGCGGCGGAAGATGCCTTCGCGGATTGGACGGGCGGGCCGGACGCGCCCGTGGCCATTCCCGCGCCGGAGCGCATTGCCCTGGGCGGGCGGGTCATCATCGTGGACAAGCCGGACCAGACGCAGTCGCAGGTGCGGCTGGGCGGCCCCGGCATGCGCATGGGCCATGAGGACTACTTCCCGGCCACGGCGATGAACATCGCCCTGGGCGGTGGATTCACCTCGCGCCTGATGAACGAGATTCGCGTCAACCGCGGCCTCACGTACGGCGTCAGCTCGTGGTTCGACTCGATGAACGCGGCCGGCGTCTTCGCGCTGTCCACCTTCACCAAGACGGAGTCCACGCGCGAAATCATCGACGTGGCGCTGGCGGAGATTGGCGGCGTCCGGGAGAAGGGGCTCAAGCCCCGCGAGCTGGCGGATGCGCAGTCCTACCTCGCCGGCCTGTACCCGCTGCGCACGGAGACGAACGAGTCCATTGCCGGAAGCATCGCCGAGGCCCGTTTGCACGGGCTGGGGGATGACTGGGTGGAGAGGTTCCGGGACCGGCTGCGCGCGGTGACGCCGAAGGAAGTCGTGGCCGCCGCGAAGAAGTACTGCTTCGCGCAGGCTCCCGCCGTGGTGGTGCTGGGCAAGGCGGACGCGGTGAAGAAGCAGCTCAAGGGCCTGGGCCCCATCACCGTGGTGCCGGCGTCGGAGTACGAGTGACGGACGTCCGCATCCTCTTCGAGGGCGGCGGCGTGCTCGTGGTGGACAAGCCGCCCGGGATGCTCGTCATTCCCGGGCGCGAAGGCGGCCCCTCGCTCCGGGAGCTGCTGGAGACGCAGCGGCGCCAGAAGGTCTTCGTGGTGCACCGGTTGGATCGGGACACCTCGGGGGCCCTGGTGTTCGCACTGGACGCCGCGGTGCACCGGGCCCTGTCGGGTGCCTTCGAGACGGGGAAGGTGCGCAAGCGCTACGTGGCGCTGGTGGAGGGCCGGGTCGAAGCGCCGCAAATGGTGGATGCGCCCCTGGTGGCCGGCAGGAAGGGGCGCATGCGCGTGGCTCGGCCTGGGGATGCGGAAGCCAAGGCCTCGCGCACCCGCGTGCGGCCCGTGGAGACCTTCGAGCGTGCGTCCCTGGTGGAGGCCGAGCCTCTCACGGGGCGGACGCACCAGATTCGCGTGCACCTGCTGTCCCTGGGGCACCCGCTCCTGGTGGACCATCAGTACGGCCGCGAGGCGCCGCTGACGGAGACGGACCTGGGCGGGGAAGGGGACTCGGTGGTGCTGTCTCGCACGCCGCTTCATGCCGCGCGTGTGGAGTGGCCTGCCCTGGCAGGTGTCGAGGCACGTGCCGTGGAGGCGCCCGTGCCCGGGGACATGGCCCGTGCCCGCGAGTTGCTGCGGGCGTCCGTCACTTCACCTTGAAGCCTAGGGCCGGTTCATGGTTCGAACCTCATGCCCAGGTACATCGCGAGCCCGCCGAGCTGACTGTCCAGCCAGGGCGTGTGCACCGGCGCCCAGGCGCCACGCGCCTCCGCCAACGCGCTCCAGCGGCCGAAGCGGTGGGCCGCTTGTAGGGCGACGAAGCCCATGCCGGAGACTCTGCTCTCTTTCACTTCGCCCTGGAAGTCGCTGGAGAGGTAGTGGTGGAAGGGGACGGGACCGGCGCCTGCCCGCCCGTAGAGGGAGAACGCGCCACGGCGGAAGAAGTCCGCGCGAACGGAGAGCAGCAGGGGCAAAGCCATCACTTGCGAGCGGACCACTCCGAGCGCCTCTACCGGACCTCCGTACATGGCGGTGCGGGCTCCGACTTCCAGCTCCGCCGCGATCCGGTGCCTCCACCAAGGCGTGAGGACCGAGACGCCCACACCGCCCGAGGGTCCGGTGTTGGCGCCACTCGCGATCACTCCTCCCGCGAGCAGGAAGAACGAACTCCGCCAGGTGTCGACCGCCTCGGATGCGCGCGCGGTGACGGATGTGGACAGCACGGTGACGCCAGCCTCGGTGTGTGATGCGTGCGCCTGGTCCCGGCGGCGGACGCGCACCTTCACCCGCTTGGCTCCGGAAGCTGGAGCGACGCGAACACGCAGCACGTCCTGGGCATTGGCGCCGACGTCGGCCGAGTGGGGAGCCTCTTCAATCGGAAGCTTCTGTGCTGGCGGAGCGGAGCCGCTTCTCGCGGGGGCCGTCCGCGTTGCCGCATCTGACAGAGGCCCCGTCGTCGGCATTTCCTCAGAGGTTGGGGCCACCACCGCTGACGGAGGACGCGTCGTCGGCATGTCCTCATCGGCAGGGGCGACCACCGCGCCTTCCGCCACCACGTCGACGTCACTGGCGCGCAGGGGCGCTTCGCCCGCCATCAGTAGCCAGCCTCCCTCCACTGCGGGCAGGGCAGGCGGCGTGAGCGCCGCGGCCAGCGGCGAGTCCGGCGGCGGGTCCAGTGGAACGGCTGCATCGGTGCGAAGCGTCCCTCGCGTGGCCAGCACTCGCGCCTCCCGGACGCCAGGAGGGACTTCGACAGGCACGCGAGCCTGCCCCCGGGTGTTCGCCCGAACAGGGCCGAAGCGACGATTCGCGACCTCCACCTCGACGCGCGCGCCCGCCGCCGTGGCGACATCGAGCTCCGTGAGGCCCACCAGGGGTAGCCGCACCACCGTCACCAGGGGCGGCGCGTCCGCGGTGGGAGCGTCCGTCCAGAAGAGGAGCACGGCCACCTGTGGATAACGCACGGAAGGAGGCCGCCACTGGAAGAGGCGGACAGCACCCCCCTCCACGCGGTTCGAGGCGAAGGTGCCCGTGGATGCCGCGGCGTGGAGGGGTCCCGTGCCGGCGGGGACCTGGACCTTCAACGTCACCGGAACATCGGTGCCGAGCACGATGCGCTCGGGCGACCAGGACACGGTGACGTCATGCTCGGCCGCCAACCCCGCCACCGGCATGGCGAGGACCATCAGGAGGGGCAGCGCGCGCAGTGTCATCGTCCGTGCCCCTCCATGATGGATGTGCGGCCCCGGTCAATCCTCCGACGCGGGGGGCGGCTCGGCGCCGTCAGCGGGCGCCGGCTCGGCGCTGTCACCGACGGGCTGGGGCTTGTCCGCGGGTCCGGTCACCTGCCGGTTGGGCGGGTTGAAGACCGGCTTCTCCACCGGGCCACCACCACGGCCGTGCACCAGCGTCTTGGTGTCGGTGCGGAAGGTGATGTCCACCTTGTCGCCGCGAACGGCCGAGACGTAACCCGTGCCAAAGGTGGGATGCTGAATGACCTGATCCACCTTGTACGTGTCCTTCGGGCTGTAGCGGGGCGCGTTGGCGACATCCTTGCCAGCGAGCTGCTCCTCGAAGGAGATGATGATCTTCTCCGCCTTCGCGGACGCGCTCGAGCTGCTGGAGGACGTGCGCGTGGTGCGGGTGGTGCTGGACGAAGGGCGATCCGTCGCGCCAGGCGCCCCGCGATAAGCGTGATCTCCGCCACACGTGTTGCAGCGCACCCGAGCAATCTTCGTTCCCACCATCGCCAGGATGGTGTGCGCGAGAGTGAGCTTGCAGCGGGTACAAAGCGCATCCACCTCGCCGCCGACCTTATGAGTTGCCATGTTCGTTCGTCTATTTCTCTGCCCTGCGGGGGACGCCGCCGGGCATGGGAGTAAAGGGGCGCGGAACATAACGGCATCGCTTCCAAGGGAGGAAGTGTCTTCGTCGCTTGCCTCCCCGGGCCTTGTGCCGGCCACCGGGCCGCCATAAAGAGTAGCCCCGAACGCATGACCACGCAGACCCCCAGCAAGCCGGCACGCGAGCCCGGGCCCTTCACCCAGGCCGTCACGCGCTTTGGCCAGGGCCTCATCGACATCGTCAGCACCCTGGGCGGCATCATCACCATGGGGTTGGACGTGTTCCGCTGGAGCGTGCGGCGCCCCTTTCGGCTGGTCAACCTCTTCGCCCAGCTGGACTTCGTGGGCGTGGGGTCCATCTTCATCGTGTCGCTCACCGGCACGTTCACCGGCATGGTCTTCGCGCTGCAGACGTCCACCGCCTTTCGGCTCTTCGACGCGGAGAGCCTGGTGGGGCCCACGGTGGCTCTGACGCTCACCCGCGAACTGGCGGCCGTGTTCTCCGCGCTGATGGTGACCATGCGCGCAGGTTCTGCCATGTGCACCGAGCTGGGCACCATGCGCGTCACCGAGCAGGTGGACGCGCTGGAGACCATGGCTGTCAACCCGGTGCAGTACCTGCTGGTTCCCCGGGTGCTGGCCGGCCTCTTCATGGTGCCGGCGCTCACCATGCTCTTCAACACCATGGGCATGGGCGGGGCCTACGTGGTGGCCGTCGGGGGCCTTGGCATCTCCCCCGGAACCTTCCTCACCCGGACGCAGCAGTGGCTGGCGCCCGAGGACATCTTCCAGGGCCTGCTCAAGGGCGCCGTGTTCGGCCTGGCGGTGTCCCTCATCTGCTGCTTCAAGGGCTTCAACGCCTCGGGCGGCGCCAAGGGTGTGGGTCAGGCCACCACGGAGGCGATGGTGGCCAGCGCCCTGTCCATCTTCATCCTCGACTTCATCCTGGGCGTCCTCTTCTTCTGATGTCGCCCCCGGCCTCCAACGCTCCGGCGTCCGGCACGCCGATGATCCAGGTGGTCGACCTGCACAAGACGTTCGGCGACCACAAGGTGCTCACCGGCATCAACCTCACCGTGCCGGCCGGCAGCACCTGCGTCATCCTGGGCGGCTCAGGCTCCGGCAAGACGGTGCTGATGAAGCACATGATTGGCCTGCTCAAGCCGGACCGCGGCCAGGTCATCGTCGATGGGGAGGACATCGTCCCCATGAGCGTCGAGTCGCTTCAGAGGGTGCGCAACAAGTTCGGCATGGTGTTCCAGGCCGCCGCGCTGTTCGACTCGATGACCGTCTTCGAGAACGTGGCCTTCCCGCTGCGGGAGCACACGAAGGATCCGGAAGACGTCATCCGCCAGAAGGTCCGCGCGCGGTTGGACCTGATGGGGCTGAAGAAGGACGTCGAGGATCGGTTCCCCGCGGACCTGTCCGGCGGCATGCGCAAGCGGGTGGGCCTGGCGCGGGCCATCGTCATGGACCCGAAGGTGGTGCTCTATGACGAGCCGACCACCGGCCTGGACCCCATCACCACGGACTACGTGGACGAGATGATCCTGGCCGCCCAGAAGGAACTGGGTGTCACCAGCGTGGTCATCAGCCATGACATCTCCTCTGCCTTCAACGTGGCGGACCAGATTGCCTTCCTCTCCAAGGGCGTCATCGTTGCCAGCGGTTCGCCGGAGCAACTCCGCGAGGCGGATCACCCCGCGGTGAAGGTGTTCCTGGAGACCTGGTTCGGGAAGAACTGACCGGGGCGCGGGGCGGCGGGAGGGCGGGGGGCCATAGGAAAATGTGGCACTCGGAATGCAAAACGTTAGAGTCGCGCCGGCCGGTCGCGCTCGGAGTCACATCAGGTGAAGAAGCTCGTCACGCCCTTCCGTGTGGGCCTGCTGGTCATCGCGGCGGGGGCTTTTTTCGTCACCTTCGTCCTGTTCGCTCGCAAAGGTGGTTTGAGCGACAGCGAATCCACGAGGGTGTGGGCCTATTTCCGGGATGCGTCCGGCCTGGCCGTGCGTGGGCGCGTGCAGATCGCCGGTATCCCGGTGGGCGAAATCGACGACATCTCGCTCGAGGGGACCCGGGCGAAGGTCTGGTTGAAGATCCGCAACGACGTGGACCTGCGCGAGGACGCCGTCGTCACCAAGCGCTCCGAATCGCTGCTGGGTGACTACCTGCTGGACCTGAACCCCGGCACGGAGGGCGCCCCCAGCCTGGAGACGGGTGGGCAGATCCGCCGCGTCGTCGACACCCAGGGCATGGAGGCCGTCTTCGAGTCGCTGTCGCAGATCACCGCCGACATCCAGGAGGTGACGGGGGCGCTGCGGGAAGTGCTCGGCGGTGAGCGTGGTGCGGGGTCGCTCCAGCGCATCGTGGAGAACCTGGTGCGGCTGTCGGACTCCGTGGATGCCACGGTCCGCCGCAACGCGGACCGCCTGGACACCATCGTCGGCAACGTCGAGGCCATCTCCGCGGACGTGCGCGGCATCACCCAGGGCAACCAGGCGGAAATCACCCGCATCATCGACAACATCGAGTTCATCACCCGCGACGTGCGCCAGGTGCTCGGCAGCGTGAAGAACATCGTGGGCACGGGTGAAGGCGACGTGAAGGAGACCGTCGCCAGCCTCAAGGAGACGCTCAAGAAGCTGGACGGCACGCTGGGCAACCTGGAGGAGATCACCCGCAAGGTGAAGGACGGGGAGGGCGCCGCCGGCGTGCTCCTGGCCGACGAGGCCGTGGGCCGCGAGCTCCGCGAGACGGTGCAGGACGTGTCGCGCTTCGCTTCCCGCCTGACCGACCTCCAGGCGGAGATTGGCATCCAGAGCACCTACCTGGCCGCGCAGGGAAATTCGAAGAACGTCTTCTCCGTGCGGCTCATCCCCAAGCCGGACAAGTACTACCTGCTGGAGCTGGTGGACGACCCTCGCGGCAGCGTGACGACGGAGGTGTTGCAGACGAACCCGCCGTCCGAGGGCGACCCCGTCGTGCAGACGCGGAAGGTGACGAAGGAGAGCCTCAAGGTCAGCGCGCAGTTCGCCAAGCGCTGGTACTTCACCACCCTGCGCGTGGGCCTTATCGAGTCCACCGGCGGCGTGGGCGCCGACCTGCACTTCTTCAACGACGCGCTCCGGTTCCAGGTGGATGCCTTCAACTTCGCGGACGACGAGCTGCGCTACCCCCGCCTGCGCGCCAGCCTGCGCGCCCAGCCGCTCGATCACCTCTATTTGATCGCGGGCATGGACGACATGCTCAACGCGCAGCAGCGGGACCTGGCGACGCGGCGCCTGGTGGCGGGCCGCGACTTCTTCGTGGGCGGCGGCCTGTTCTTCACGGACGATGATCTGAAGGCCATCCTCACCTTGACAGGCATTCCGACGCCCTGAACCCACCGCTCGGCGCTTGACGGAAAACGGGAAACGACGTACCCGGCATGGGCACGGGGCCCAGGGGAGCGCCGTGCCTGATTTCACGGCATCTCCCCCCAGGAAGCTCGCATGTCCCTGCTCGTCGTCGGCTCCGTTGCCCTGGACTCAGTGGAAACCCCCTTCGGCCAGAAGGAGGACATCCTCGGGGGCTCGGCCACCTACTTCTCTACGTCGGCCTCGTTCTTCAGCCCCGCGCGTGTCGTGGCGGTGGTGGGCGAGGACTTCCCCGAAGGGCACCTCAACTTCCTTCGCGGACGGGGAATCGACCTGGAGGGCCTCACCCGGGAGACGGGCCGCACCTTCCGCTGGAAGGGCCGCTACAGCTACGAGCTGAACGAGGCGCAGACGCTGGACACCCAGCTCAACGTCTTCCAGGCCTTCTCCCCGAAGCTGCCGGAGTCGTACCGGGATACGCCCTATGTCTTCCTGGGCAACATCCACCCGGAACTCCAGGCGCAGGTGCTGGACCAGGTGAAGGCGCCGAAGCTGGTGGCCGCCGACACCATGAACTTCTGGATCAAGGGCAGCCGGGCCGCGCTGCTCAAGACGCTCTCCCGCGTCAACCTCCTGTTCGTCAACGACGCGGAGGCCCGTCAGCTGGCCGGCGAGCACAACGTGGTGAAGGCCGCTCGCGCCATCATGGCCATGGGCCCGCAGCGCGTGGTCATCAAGCGCGGTGAGTACGGCGCGCTCCTCTTCGAGGCCGAGCACATCTTCGCGTGTCCCGCCTTCCCCCTGGCCGAGGTCTTCGACCCCACCGGCGCGGGGGACACCTTCGCCGGCGGCTTCATGGGCGCTCTGGCCACCTCCAATGGTGTGTTGGACCAGGCGTTGCTGCGCCGCGCCATGGTGATGGGCAGTGTCATGGCCTCCTTCACGGTGGAGAAGTTCAGCCTGGAGCGCCTGCGCGAGGTGACGCGGCCGGAGATCCACGCCCGCTTCGCCGAGTTCCGGAAGCTGACCCACTTCGACGACCTGGGCCCCCTGGAGCGATGAGGCCGTGGGCAAGGGTGGGGCGCTCCACCACCCTCGAACTTGACTGCGGAATCAGGCCGTCCCTAGGCTGCGGATTCGGGTGACGGAAGAAGGTTCCGGGTTGAGCGAAAACCGAAAGTCCACGCGGATTCCCACCCAGCTTCGGTGCTGGTGCGAGGGTGACAACGTCACGCTCTATGCGCGAATCTCGAATTTGAGCGAGGGAGGGCTGTTCCTCCGCACGAGCACGCCCCTGGCACGAGGGGCGCGTACGGTGGTGAAGCTGTCCCCCGCGGGCCATCAGGACATCCAGGCCCAGGCCACGGTGGTGTGGCTTCGGGAGGCGGAGGAACGAGCGCTTCCCGCAGGCATGGGGTTGCGTTTCGAGTCCCTGGACAGCGATACCCTGGGACGGCTTCGCCAGATGATTTCGCAGCAGCAGCAGAACCAGGTGAAGGCCGGCTGGGCGGGTTGAGCCCACGCCACCGGACCGAGGCCCCGCATGCGTATCGCCGTCATTTCCGACATCCACTCCAACATCGAGGCGCTCACCGAGGTGCTCCGCGTCGCCGAGCACCAGAAGGTGGACCGGTTCGTCTCGCTGGGGGACATCGTCGGTTACGGGGCGTCGCCCAACCCGTGTTGTGAGTTGGTGCGTTCGGTGGCGGAAGTGACGCTGCTGGGCAACCACGACGCGGCGGTGGCGGGGCGGATGGACTATTCGTACTACTACGACGCCGCCCGGCACGCGCTGGACTGGTCCGCCAACGTCCTCACGGACGAGAACATGGCCTGGCTGCGCAGCCTCCCGTACACGTACCGGATTGGCGACGTGGGCTTCTGCCATGGTTCGCCCATCGACCCGAAGGCGTACGAGTACATCTTCGCGCTGGAGCAGGCCCGGGAGCTGACGCCCTACGTGGCGGAGTTGCCGGAGGTGACGTTCATCGGCCACAGCCACCTGTGCCGCGCCTTCGCCATTGGCAATGGCGAGGTGAACGACGTGGTGGCCCAGAAGTTCGGCATCCGTCGGGGCTACAAGTACATCATCTCCGTGGGCAGCGTGGGGCAGCCGCGCGACTACGACAACCGGGCGTGCTTCGTCATCTGCGACACGGACGCGCGCACGGTGGAGTACATCCGCGTCGAGTACGACATCGAGACGTCGGCGCAGAAGATCTTCGACGCGGACCTGGCGCTGAACTTCGGCAAGCGCCTGTTCCTGGGCGTCTGAGGCCCGTTCCGGGGCACAAAAGGCGGACAGGCGCGGGGAAATGACATAAACCCGTGTCGTGCGCACCCTGGTCCTCCGAGCGTCCCTCAGGCCCCTCGTGGGCGTCGTCTCCGCAGTGCTGCTCACGCTGGCGCCCACCGCCTGCCGTCGCGAGCCTCCCGCCCCTTCCGCCGAGTACGAAGAGGCCGCCCGCCGCTTCCGCGAGCTGTATGCGCAGAAGCTGGATGACGCCTTCCTGGATCCGCAGGTGGGAGAAATCGAGGCAAAGCTCCAGCGCGTCCCCGCGGACAGCCTGGACGCCGAGGGCGCCCGCGAGCTGCTCCAGCGCATCAAGGACGGACGGAACCGGATGGCGGCGGCCGCCAACGAGCGGGACGAGGCCGTGGCCAGTGCGCGGGAGCTGCCGCCGGGCTCGTACACTGCGCCGTCCACCGAGGAGTCGGCGCGTCCCGCGGCTCCCGTGGAAGCGCCGGATGCCGGGCCTCCGGATGCCGGTGCTGGCGGTGGCCCCCAGGCTGGCACGGCCGCGTCCGAGCTGGTGGCGGGCTTCCGGGGGTGCTTCCAGCGGGGCACTCCCATCGATGTGCAGGGACGGGGCATGCGGGAGACCTGGCAGCTCGCCGACCGCACCGCCTGCCGCCTGGAGTACCCCCAGCATCAGGATTCATTCCTCCTGATTGAAGAGGGGAAGGTCCTCACGCTGTTACCCAAGAGTGCCGTGCAGACCGTCCCCGTCACTCCCGACGGCGGTCCGGCACCCGCGACCGACGCCGGTCGCTAGAACCGATTCGCCGATATGAACGACCAGACTTTCATGAAGTTGATGCAGGTGTTGCCCAAGTCCGCGCTCTCCACCGTGGTGGGGATGGCCACGCGACTGCCCGTGCCCGCGCCGGTGCATCAGGCCGCCATGCGCGCCTTCGCCAAGGCCTACAACGTGGACATGGAGGAGGCTGAGCACTCCTTCGACCACTACCCGACCTTCGCCCAGTTCTTCACCCGGGGCCTGAAGCCCGGCCTGCGTCCGGTGGACGCGGGGGAGAAGGTGGTGGTGTCCCCGGTGGATGGCCGCGTGTCCCAGGTGGGCTATTCGGATTACGGGCGCTGCCTGCAGGCCAAGGGCATCGAGTACACGGTGGACGAGCTGCTGGGGGACTCCGAGGCCGCCAAGCCCTTCCACGGCGGCGCCTGGACGACCATCTACCTGTCGCCGCGCGACTATCACCGCATCCACGCGCCGCTGGGTGGCACGATTACGGGCTACGCGTACATCCCCGGTGAGTTCTGGCCGGTGAACCCCGCGTCGGTGAAGAACAAGCAGTCCCTGTTCTGCGTCAACGAGCGGCTGGTGACCTACCTGGACACCGTGGCGGGCAAGTGCGCGGTGGTGAAGGTGGGCGCCACCTGCGTGTCGCGCATCAAGGCGGCCTACGACGAGGTGACGACGCACACCGGGCAGCCCGGCAAGGTGCACCGCTACGGCGCGGCCATGCCGGTGGAGAAGGGTGGGGAGCTGGGCCGCTTCGAGATGGGCTCCACTGTCATCCTCCTGTTCGAGCCCAAGCGCGTCACCTGGGACGACAGCCTCCAGGAGGAAGCCGTGGTTCGGCTGGGCAAGCGAATCGGAGCCATCACGTGAGTCAGAAGGTCGCGGGCGTCAAGGGCATGAACGATCTCCTCCCTGGGGAGATCGAGATCTGGCAGCACGTGGAGGGGCTGGCCCGCGAGCTGTTCGGCCGCTTCGGCTACGGTGAGATCCGCACGCCCATGGTGGAGGACACCGCCCTGTTCGTGCGCAGCGTGGGCGAGGAGACCGACATCGTCGGGAAGGAGATGTACACCTTCAACGACAAGGCGGACCGCAGCCTGTCCCTGCGCCCGGAAGGCACCGCGCCCGCGGCGCGCGCGTACATCGAGCACTCCATCGCCAACCAGGAGCCGCTCACCCGCTGGTTCTACACAGGGCCCATGTTCCGCTACGAGCGGATGAAGACGGGCCGCTACCGCCAGTTCTATCAAATCGGCGCGGAGGCCTACGGCGCGAAGGAAGGCGCCCAGGACGTCGAGATGATGGACATGGTGGTGCAGTTCCTGGAGCGGCTGGGGCTCAAGGACATCACCCTGAACATCAACTCGCTGGGGGACGAGGCCTGCCGGCCCGCGTACCACACGAAGTTGGTGGAGTACCTCCAGGCCCACCGCGAGGAACTGTGCGCGGACTGCCAGAAGCGCATGGAGAAGAACCCCCTGCGCGTCCTGGACTGCAAGAACGAGAAGTGCCAGGCCATCGCCGCGGCCGGACCCAACGTGCTGGAGTCCCTGTGTGAGCCCTGCCGCGCGCACTTCGACGACGTGCAGCGGAAGCTGACGGCGCTGGGCATCCGGCACGTCGTGAATCCACGCATGGTGCGTGGGTTGGACTACTACACGCGCACCGTCTTCGAGTTCATCGCCTCGCACCCCGCGCTGGGCACCGCCAGCACCGTGGGCGCCGGTGGCCGCTATGACAAGCTGGTGAAGAGCCTGGGCGGGCCGGACGCGCCCGCGGTGGGCTTCGCCTGCGGCCTGGACCGGCTGGTGCTGCTGCTGAAGGAGAGCGGCCAGCAGTTCGCCGTGCGCCCAGACGTCTTCGTCGCGGTGGCGGACGCGGGCTCGCACGATGCCGCCCTGGTGCTGGCCAGCCGCCTGCGCCGGGAGGGACTGCGCGTGGAGTTCGATACCCGCGGAGGCAGCCTCAAGAGCCAGATGAAGCGCGCGGACAAGAGCGGCGCGGACTTCACCCTGGTGCTGGGCGAGGTCGAGCGCACCAGCGGCCAGGCGAAGCTGAAGCCCATGGCCGGAGGCGAGCCCATCCCCGTCGCGCTCGACGAGGTCGCCAGGGTGGTGCGGGAGCGGAAGGCCGTTCCGGCATAGCGTTTCGTGGGGGCGAGAACAGTATTCCGGGCGGTTCTTGCCAAGTCTGAGAAACTGAGGTAGGCGCGTAACCCCTGATAAACGTTGGGTTATTGGGTCGGCGGGAACTCGCGGGCGCAGGTCGGGTCGGCTAGACTGACCTGCGATGCCGCGCGACACTTCCACCCCCGTTGTGCCTCCGGCCCTGAGCTGGGTCCCCGTCCATGGGGACAGCATGTGGCCATCGCTGCGCTCGGGCGACCATGCCGGCGTGGAGCCGCTGGAGGGGGCTCCACGACCTGGTGACGTCCTGCTGGCGCGCTTCGACCATGCCCTGGTGCTGCACCGACTGCGGCGGTGGGAGGCCGGAGCGGTGGCGCTGCGAGGCGACAACTCGCCCCAGGAGGATCCACCGCTGGCGCCGACGCGCGTGCTGGGGCGGGTGCGGCGCGTCCGCCGGGGCGGCGTCGTCCTGGAGACGGGGTGGGACCGGGGTCCCCGGTGGCTGGGCCGGCTGCGGGTGGCCGTGAAGTGGCGCCTGGCGGCGTTGCTGGGCCGGGGAGGTGCGCGATGAGCGCGGAATTCGCGGCGGACCATGCGCCGCGCTGGCGCGAGGGCGTCTCCGGCCAGCGCTTCGGCTCGGACTTCATCGTCCTGGATGCCGAGGGCAACACCCTGCGTGGGCTCAACGGAACGGCCATTGAAATCTGGGAACTGTGCGACGGGACGCGCACGGCGCGGGCCCTGGTTGAGCAGGTGGCCCAGCGTCACGGATGGGACGTGGAGCAGGTGCTGACCGACACGCTCAAGTTCTTCTCGGAGCTGACCCGGCTGGGGCTCATCGACGAGTTGGAGGAGGCGCGGTGATGCGGACGCGTTTGGCGCTCCTGGCGGCGGCGGTGATGCTGGCCTCGTGCACGGAGGGCGTGGCGCCCTATGCCCCCGTTCATGCGCCCCCGGCGCAGGAGCCGGTGGCGCCCACGGACGTGTTGCCCCCGCGCGAGGGTTCGGAGGCCAGGCCGCCGCCCGCGCCGGTGGAGGAGCCGGAAGTGCCTCCGCCTCCGCCGCCCGTGGTGCCGCGGGGCTCGGCCACCGTCATTGACCTGGGAGAGGGGCGCCGGGGCTTGCTGTCGGTGGAGCAGGTGGACGTGGACCTGACGGTGAGCGGCGTGCGTGGCCGGCACACGGTGTCAGTGGAGTTCGTGCCGCCTTCCGGGCTGCCGTATGAGCGCCGCTCGGCGGAGGTGGATTCACGCGTGGACGAGTCGCGCACGGTGCGCTTCTCCCTGCCCGTGGCAGGCACCGCCGTGGCGACGTCCGGCATGAGCGGGACGTGGCAGGCCCGGTTCTTCCTCGATGGGGCGCCGCTGACGGCGGCTTCCTTCACCCTGGATCCGTGAGGGCTCCATTCATGCGTCCGTTCTCCGCTCCCCTCGTCGCCGCCGCCGCGCTCCTGGCGCCCTCGCTGGGGTGGGCGCAGTCGATGTCCCCGACCGCCGTCTTGACCACGCAGCCGCAGGGTGGGGACACCCGCGCGCGGGTGGTGATGGACGAAGCCTCCGAGCTGACGGTCGATGTCCGCAACAACACCTTCAGTTGGTCGCCGCTCTTCCGGCGCATCAACGAGGTGTGGTTCGCGCTGCCCAATGGCTACATCCCGCTCGCGTCCATCCCGCCCCCGGGATGGACGGTGGACTACATCGCCAATGAGCGGTGGGTCATCTTCTACAATCAGGACTCCTGCAACGGCAGCGGCGACTACGGCCTGGGGCAGGACGAGTCGGCCCGGTTCGTTCTTCGCGTGGTTCCACCGACGTCGAACAACGACCAGAACAACGAACGCTTCATCGCGAGTCAGACGTTCGCGCGTGACACGTGCGCGGGGGGCGACTTCACCACGTCGGTGACGACCTCGGCCGCGAGCTGGATTCGCTCCGGCCTGTACACCCAGGTGGACGTGCGTCCTCGGGTGATGGGAGTTGGCGGCGACATCGACGCGCGGATGGTGGTGGAGAACCGGACAGGCACGAACCACAACAACACCACGGTTGAGGGACCCTCCACGGGCGCGGGCGCCGTCACCTTCCAGGTGGTGGACACCGAGCCGACGCCGTTCCGCATGAACATCGCCAGCCGGAACGCGGGCGTTTATTCCGCGAGAGTGCGGACGGGCTCGGCCGGAACGCTGGTGGCGCGGGTGCGGGGCGTCAGTGGGAACGGCAACACCGTGTCGCCCGCGATGGACGCGCGGATGGTCAACGTGGGGGCGCTCCCGGTGGCCATGGACGTGGACACCGACGACGCGTTCAACAATGAGCTCGTGCGGGTGCGGCTCACGGTGACCAACCCGACCTCGACGGACACGTTCCTGAACGTGACGCCGCGCGCGCCCGTGTTCCAGGGAACGGCGGCCGCGTCGCTCGTGTCGGGGCCTGGGCCCGCGAGCGTTCCCCGGCTGGACCCGGGCGCCTCCGCGCACTTCGTCTGGACGTACCAGCTCACGGGCTCCCCGTTCGCGAACTACCGGTTCCGGGGGCAGGTGGATGCCACACGCAACGGCGCCTCTGTGACATCGAACCTGGTGGACTCAAACCAGGGGCGCATCGTGCAGCACCGCGTGCGGACGAACATCAGCGCGGCGGCCGCCAACTCCACGAACCGGTCCGTCATCTACACCATCCAGAACCGGGGCCCCATGCCGCTGCATGAGGTCCGGCTGCTGCGGCCCGCGCTCAACTACTTCACCGTCAGCGGCGTGCTGCAGACGCCCACCGGGTGGCGCATGGCGTCCAACAACGCCACCACGGGCATCACCTGGGAGTCGACGAACGCCACGGGCATCCCGGTCAACGGCGAGCGCTCCTTCACGGTGGTGTATTCCAACTTCGGGGCGGGCGCGTCGTTGTCCGGGCCCACCACGTTCCGTCATCGCTTCCACCTCATCGACGATTATGGCGGGCCGCAGATTCGCATCGACACCCCGATGACGCTGGTGCAGGGCACTGTGCCGGACGTCAACCGTCTCACGGGCGTGGCGCGCGATGGCAGCGTGACGCTCGCCTGGGACAACCCGGCGGTGCACGGGGGCGTGCTGATTCTTCGCGCGGAGGGCGCGCCGCCGAACCTCTCTCCGACGCAGGGGCTGACCTACGCGGTGGGGGCCTATCTGGGCAACGCCCAGGTGGTGTACGCGGACGACGTTGGCGCCACCACGACGTTCACCGATACGTCCGTCACCAACGGCACCACGTACTACTACCGCGTCTTCAACTCGGATGACCTGCGGTGGTACTCGCCGGGCAACCAGCCGACGTCGCAGGCCCTGGTAGCCACGCCTCGGGCTCGCGTGGGCGCGGCGCCGCTGTGGTGTTACTCGGTGGGCCTGAATGCCTCGCAGCAGCCCATCACCGAGCTGGGCACGGGCATCTTCAGCGCCTTCAACGACTCCGTCGTCGCCAACCTCACGCAGGTCACCAATCCGTCGGCGGATGGCGCGGAGCGGTGGCGGCCTCGCCCGCTGGCGGGCCTCATTGGCAGCCGCTTCCCGGTGGTGCCGCTGCATGGCCTGTCCGGGCAGTACATCCTCGTGGGTGACCAGGGTGGCGTGGCCAGCGCGCTCAACGCCGCCACCGGCCAGGTGCTGTGGCGCTGGGACAATGGTGGCCAGCCCATTGGCACCATCCAGTCGTTCCCCGTCACGCAGCTCTTCGACTACGCGAACGCCACGTACCGGGCCGCGCACCCCAACCGCGACCTCGTCTTCTTCGCCACGCGGCTGGCGGACGCTTCGCGCAACCGGGTGGTGGCCCTGAATGCCGCCACCGGCGCGCCGGTTTGGAGCTACCAGCCCGGGAATCTGGGCATGGTGGCGGGTGGCATGGTGGTGGACTACACCACCAACCGGCTCTTCGTGGCGACGCGCGCGCATGCGGGCTCGCCGGACACGCTTCGGGTGCTGAACACGCTGACGGGGCAGGTGCTGGCGCAGCTCCCGGTGGGCGACGTGGAGCTGAGCCTGGTTCGCAATGCGTACACCAACCTGATTCTCGTGACGGACAGCGATGGCTTCGTGCACGGCGTGGATGCCGCCACGGCGCAGCTCGTGTGGAGCCTGCCGGTCACCACGCGCCCGGCGCCGAACACGCCGGCCTTCACCAGCTTCGTGCGGCCCCAGGGCTTGGGCTTCGTGGCCAGCCTCGCGGCTGGCCGGGTGGCGCTGTACGACGTGTCGGGGCCCGCTCAGTCGCCGCCGGTGCTCCGGTGGAGCACGCCGATTGCGTCTCCCTCTGGCGCCTTCTCCTTCAATCGGAATGGCGCCGTGCGCCTCTACGTTGGCAGCTCCGACGGACAGGTCCACCAGTTGGAACTGCTGGATGGCTCCGACTCCGGTCAGGTCTCGATTGGTGGTGCGCAGCGTATCGGGACTCCCACCATCGACCACACGGTGAGCCGCCTCCACGTGGGCTCCGAAGATGGTCGCATCTGCGCGTTCCCAGTCCCGTTCCCTTGAAGAACGTCCCTTCTTCCTCGCTCGCACACCCCATGACTTCGGACGCCTTCCAGACGCCGCCCCCTCCTGACGCCGGCCCTGCCTATGAGGCGCCGGCCATTCTCTGGGAGCAGCCCTTCGTGGCACTGGCGCAGATTTCCCAGTGCAACATCCCCGGTGAGTCGGAGTGCATTCCCTGACCCTTCCGCGGGAAGGCCCCACGGCGGACGCGGCCCTCTGCCTGCGAATCGCCGGTTGGACGGGAGTTGTGGAAGTCGGCGATGCGGGCCTGCGAGACTCGCTCCGGCGCATGTTCTCCCGGTTCGTGGTGTCCCCAGCGCGACAGGGCAGTGAGGTGGCTCGGCTCGTGGCCGTGGCCCCCGCCCAGGCGCGTCCTGCTCCCGTCATTCGCGAGCTGCCACGGGTCCACCGCACGGAGGACGGCACGCTGCGCCTGGCCGGCGAGGACTACGACGCGACGCTTTCCGCCGACGGCCTCCAGGCCCACGTTGAGGGGCAGGGACGGTTTCCCGTGGAGACGGTGCTGAAGGTGATGCTTGCCCGGGCGCTGGCTCGGCGTGGCGGGCTGCTGGTGCATGGCGTGGCGGTGGCGCACCAGGGCCGGGCCGCGCTCTTCACGGGGCACTCGGGGGCGGGGAAGAGCACGCTGGGGGGCCTTTGGGCGCAGGCGGGCGGGCAGGTGTTGTCCGATGAGTTGGTGGCCGTGTGGCCGGAGCCGGGCCGTGGGTGGCGGGCGGCGGGGACTCCCTGGAACGTGGGGCAGGCCGTCGAGGCGGAGCTGCGCGTGGTGGGGACGTTGGCGTGGGACGGCGTGTCGACGTGGGAGCCGCAGGCCGCTGGCGACGTCGGACGGATGCTGCTCGTCAATGCCCTGCTGCCCGAGGCGACGCCCGTGGGGCGGGGTGGGCTGCTTGGCGCGGCGGGACGGTTGCTGTCGGAGGTTTCGCCCGTGCGGTTGGTGTTCGCGCGTGATGCGTCCGCGGCGGCGGTGATTCAGGGAGCGTTGGCGAATGGGTGAGGGTGGAGCGCAGCGGCCACTGTTGACCGTGATTGCCGGGCCGACGGCGTCGGGGAAGACGGCGCTGGCGATTGCGCTGGCTCAGCGTGCTGGTGGCGAAATTGTCAGCGCGGACTCGCAGCAGGTGTACCGGCACTTCGATATCGGCACGGCGAAGCCCTCCTCGGAGGAGTTGGCCGCGGTGCCTCATCACCTGGTGTCCGCCGTGGACCCGATGGAGGCGTTCTCCGCTGTCGAGTACCAGCGCCGTGCGGACGCTGTCATCGCGGAGATTGCCGCACGCGGCCGGCCTGTCTTCGTCGTGGGCGGCACCGGGCTGTACCTGCGCGTGCTGCTTCACGGTGTGCTCGAGGCGCCCGGGGCCTTGCCGGAGTTGAGGGCGGAGTTGGAGGCGCTGGCGGCCGGTGAGGGGCGCGAGGCGGTGCACCGGAAGCTGGCGGAGGTGGACCCGGAGACGGCGGCGAAGCTTCCTCCGCAGGACCTGGTCCGCGTCATCCGGGCGCTGGAGATTCATGCGCAGACGGGCGTGCCTGCCTCGGCGTTCCGGAAGGCCCATGCCTTCGCGCCGGACCGTTATCCCTTCCAACTGTACGTCCTGTCGCCACCGCGGGACGTGTTGTACGGGCTCATCAACACGCGCACGCGGATGTTGTTCGAGCGTGGGCTCGTCGAGGAGACCCGCGAGTTGCTGGCGCGAGGGTACGCCGATGCGGCGCCCATGCGCAGCGTGGGCTACGTGCAGGCGCGCGCCGTCGTCGAGGGTCGGATGACGCGCGAAGAGGCCATCCACGACACCGCGCAGGAGACGCGCCGCTACGCCAAGCGGCAGTTGACGTGGTTCCGGAAGGAGCCCGGTGCTGTCTTCCTGGCTCCCCCGTACGAAGCGGCGCTTCCGCGCGGCGGCTGTTGCTCACCCTGACGGCCCAAGGGCCGGGGCGGGCGAGGGACGGAGCGGCGTCAGCGAGCGTTGTCGGCCCCAACGCGGTGGCCCATGTTCGGCGATGGATGTGCCGGGTTCCTTTGTCGCCTGCCGACAGGCGGGCGAGACGCGAGGCGGCTCGGCCTCCGAAGTGCACTCGCTTCGGGAGCAGTCACCATGGCCTTCACCGATGAACGCAAACCGGAAATCCTGACCCCTGACACGAGGCCGAGGGTGAACTCGGCGGCCTGGGGTGGCCCCTTCATCATGGGGATTTTGATGACGCTGCTGGGGATTGTCGCGCTGGGGGCCGCCTTCTTCACCAGCCTGGTGACGGCCATCCTCTTCGGCGCGATGCTGGCCGCAGCCGGCGTCATGGAAGTCATCTCCGCCTTCCGGACGCGCAAGGAGGGCGGGCCGTTCTGGTTGTACCTGCTCAGCGGCATCCTCTCCGTCGTCGTGGGTCTGTTCGTCCTCGTCTACCCGGCGGCGGGACTGGGTGCCATGACGCTGCTGCTGGCGGGCTACTTCTTCGCCAGCGGGCTCTTCCACGCCGTCACCTCGGTGATGGACCGCTATCCCCGGTGGGGCTGGGACTTCTTCTACGGCGCCGTGTCCATCTTCCTGGGCATCATCGTGATGCGGCAGTGGCCCATCTCCGCCGTCTGGCTGGTGGGCACGCTGGTGGGAATCGGCATCTTCTTCCGGGGCGTGGCGCTGATGGCGGGCGCCCTCTCCGTGCGGAAGGTGCTCCGCTCGGGCGGTCCGACAACGCCTGCCTCCATCTCCCACTGACGGGCAGGCGGCCAAGGGCACCGGCTCCCGTCCAGGGCGGACACATCCCACGTGTCCCCCTGGATTGGCGCTTGCCATGCCCCGCGCAGGCGCGGCAGCGTACGCGCCCTGCGACCATGATCGACTACGACCCGCACCGTTGGTGGAGCTACTTCCATTACCTCCGCGGTTCCATGGTCCGCGAGATTGTGGCTCGGGTCCTCGTCTGTGTGTTGTGGGCCGCGGGCGTCACCGCGGTCCATCATCACATCAAGCCCCTGGACATCCCGGCCACGGTGCACACGCTGGCGGGCATCTCGCTCAGCTTGTTGCTCGTCTTCCGGACCAACGCCTCCTATGACCGCTTCTGGGAAGGCCGGAAGCTGTGGGGCGGCATCGTCAACGAGACGCGCAACCTGGCCCGTGCATCCGGCGTCTTCATGCGTCGGGACGCCGCGCTCTACGGCACCCTGCTGCGGTGGATCATCGCCTTCCCCTATGCCGCCGCCTCGTCACTGCGAGGGGAGCGCGACCTGGGCCCCGTCGCCTCCGAGCTGCCGCGCGACGAAGCGGACGCGGTGCTGGGCAGCCAGCACGTCCCGCTCGCGGTGTCGCAGAAGATGTCCGTCGTGCTCGATGAGGGCCGGCTGCGGGGCTGCTACCCCGAATACGTCCAGATGCAGCTCGACCAGAATGTCCAACTGCTCATCGACTACATCGGTGGCTGCGAGCGCATTCACAAGACGCCCATTCCGTTCGCCTACATGATGCACCTGCGGCGAGCGCTGCTCGTCTACTGCTACACGCTGCCGTTCGCGCTGGTGGATTCGTTCGGCTGGATAACGGTGCCCGCCACGTTCGTCGTCGCCTACGTCTTCTTCGGCATCGAGGAGATTGGCGTGGAGATCGAGGACCCGTTCGGCCACGACGACAACGACCTGCCGCTGGAGCGGATCTGCGAGACGATCCGCGGCAACCTCAAGGCGCTGATGCCCGGGAGCGCCGAGGCCATCCACGCCCCGGTCTCCGCGGTCGCCATCCCCGGCGGTGGTCAGGACGCGTAGCGGTCCTCGGCCAGCTCGCGCGTGTCGTCCGCGGCGTGCGGCGCGGGCTCCAGAACGGGGACTCGGCCGGTGAGGATGCGCAGCAGCCGGTCAGGGTCCACGGGCTTGGGCAGGAAGGCCTCCGCCCCCGCGTCCAGGGCCCGCTGCCGGACATGCGGCCGGTTGAGGCCACTCATCACCAGCACGCGGGTGTTCCGGGTGAGGGGATGCTGCTTCAGGCCCTCGGCCAGCCGCAGGCCATCCACCCAGTGCAGCACCACGTCCAGGAGGATGGCCGTGGGCGGCCGCCGGGCCACCGCGCAGAAGAGGGCCAGCTCGTCGGCGAAAGACACCACCTTCGCCCCGGTGCTCTCCAGCAGCGCAGTGAGCGCCTCGCGTGCGTCCGGGTCGTCATCCACGACGTAGTAGAGGTCCGGCTCCAACTCCGGCACCACCGAGGGGACTGGCTCCACCGTGGTGCGCAGCCAGGAGCCGACCAACTCCTTGAGTCCCTCCCAGCGCGCGGCGCCAAGGAGCGCGATGGGCGTGGGGCCGCTCAGGCCCAGCACCCCGCCGCCGAAGGTGCCACCCAGCGTCCGTCGCCCCTTCGCCTTGACGAAGGCCTCCGGCGAGCGAGGGCCCGCTCGGCGCAGCCAGGTCATCGTCCGGGCTCCCGCGGCGGCGTCCTCCAGCATTTCGCCCAGGCCTTCGCGCACGTAGCGGCGCTCCAGGGTGCCCGTGTCCAGCCCGCCGTCGAGCAGCGCCACCGCCGCGCGGCTGCACGAAGCCAGTGTCTCCGACAATCCCACCTGGAGTGGGTGGCCGAAGGCCGCGGGCCCCACCGCGATCTGCCCCGGCGCCACCAGCGTCCGGCCCGGTCCGTAGGGCAGGCGGGTGGTCTCCAGGGCCGCCAGCTCGAAGCCTTCCTCCACCAGGCCGTCGCGCGCGGCCATCATCAGCACCTGGCACAGGTCCGCGGGCGTCACCGCCGGCCCGAAGGCCAGCGCGTACACCGAGTTGGCGCCAGGCAGCAGGAACAGACCATCCACCGTTGGCAGGGGCGCAATCCACAGCCGGGCCACCGGAGCCAGCTCCAGCCGAGGCGAAGCGTGGCGCAGGCGAGCCTGCACCGCCGGGATGGTGGGGGCAGGGCGGAAGCCCTTGAAGAAGGCGTCACCCATCAGCGGCCCGGCGCCGGTGGCCAGCGCCACCGCATGAAAGCGATCACCACTGCCCTGGGCGCGCACCACCAGCGAGCCCGCGCCGCGCACGGAGGCGGGCGCATCCGGCGCGGGGGCCTGCCGCTCCACGCGCTCGACGTGGCGGGGAAGGAAGCGGGCGCCCTGGGCGCTGGCCGCGGTGGCGAGCACATCCCGCACCTGCTCCAGGCCGCCCAGCCCCTGGGGCCAGCCGTCCACCACCCAGAGGCCACCGGGCGTGGAGGACAGCAGCTCGCGCCGGCCCTCGGCGATGATTTCAATGCCGCGCAGCTCATGGGCGCGCCATTCGGAGGGAATGCGGCAGCCCAGCGCGGCCAGGCGTGAGCGGCATTCCGGCGTCAGCACCGCCGGCGGAGCGGTGCGCTCCTGCGTTCCTCCGGAGTAGACGCGCACGTCCAGCGCCAGCCCGCGAGCCCTCCCGTTGAAAAGGAGTGAGGCGGCAAGCCCCGCTCCGGCAATGCCGCCTCCCACCACCGCCACCCTCGAACCTGTCGCCAGTCTGTTCCCCAGCATCATCCGCGCCCTCGCTGCTGCCCCGCCGTTGCCTGCCTCACCGCGCCCCGTTCAGTGCCGCTGCGCCGGAGGCGAATTCGCGGGCCGGCCAAACACGACGACCCGATCCCGCCCCTCGCGCTTCGCCTCGTAGAGGGCCGCGTCCGCCGCCTTCATCAGCGACTCGGTGTCCTCGCGGGGCCCTTCGAAGGTATGGTCGGCGATGCCCACGCTCACACTCAGTCCGAAGGGGGCAGGGCGGCCGTCGCTCTTCTGGACGCCGACGGCGCGCAGCCCGGTGCGGATGCGCTCGGCGAAGACGGCTGCTTCCAACGCCGTCTGGTGCGGCAGCAGCGCGACGAACTCGTCTCCACCGAAGCGGGCCGCGAAGTCCGACTCACGCAGCTCGTGCTTCAACTGGGTGGCCAGCGCGAGAATCGCCCGGTTGCCCACGTCATGGCCCATGCCGTCGTTGATAGCCTTGAGGTGGTCCAGGTCGATGATGACGACGCTCAGCGGGTACTGGTAGCGCTGGGCCCGGCGGAACTCTTCTTCCATCCGGATGGTCAGCGCCCGGAAGTTGGCCAGCCCCGTGAGGCCGTCCGTCTGCGCCAGGACCTGCAGCCGGCGCTGCTGCTCGCTCTGGCGCAGCGCCCGGTCGATACGGGCCAGCAGCTCCCGCGCGCTGGCCGGCTTGTGGATGAAGTCCACGGCGCCCATCTCCAGGCAGCGCTCCAGCGTGGCCTCGTCCGCGTCGCCCGTCAGGAAGATGACGGGCACCGCCTCCGTGCGCGACTCGCGCTGGAGCATCTCCAGCACCGCGAGCCCGTCTCCGCTGGGAAGGAACCTATCCAGGAGGATGAGGTCCGGGCGGTGCTCTCGCGCCAGCTCCAGCCCCGCATCCGAATCCGGAGCGGCGAGCACATCGAAGCGTACGGCGAGCAGGTCCACGAGGCTCTCGCGGACCTGTGCGTCATCTTCGATGATGAGCAGAAGGGACCGCTCGGAGGTCCGGCCGCGCCGTTCCATGCACCACTCCGCTTCACTCGGCTGCTGCGAAATGGCAGGCCGAAAGTCTCGGGTGCCACGCCCTGCCGTGTGCTCCCAACGCCCCTGCGCCCCACGCGCATCCGCCGCCGCCCGGTCCTGCAAGCACACCCCAACGCCCACAACCTTCACCCGAGACCTCCGGCTGCCAAGCCTGTCAGGCTCCGCGAGACGGGGCCGTTCCCCGTCATCCGTGAGGACGGTGCGGGAGCAAGCACCATGCCCCGCGGTGGGGGAGGGCAGTCAGAGTGTTTCCGGGCGGTTGCGCACCCTCTGCGTCGCCCTGTTGTACAGGGTCGGAAGACGTTGCAGCGCGCTGAGGGGCAAGCCGGTAGATATTCCCGTGCGCGGGCGGACGCTCAATGGCCGCGCGACGGGTCGCTAGCGTCGGGTGCTGAACTGCATGCGGCGGCCGCCCATGGGGGGCATGACCGGCGGCGGAGCCTCGAGCCCGAACTGCCACCACATGGGCTCGTACGGCTTCATCTTCAGGCGCTTGTCGTTCTGGAGCTGGGCGAGGCTGCCCTTGAGCTTCTCGTCCTTGGGGTTCTGCTCCACGCCCCGGGCGAGCACGCGCAGCGCGCCGTCCTTGTCCTTGTTCTGCATCAGGCACCAGGCATAGGCCGCCCAGACAATGGACTCCTTCTTGCCGCTCTTCGTGGCGGACTCGAACGCCTTCTTCATGGCGTCGAAGTCCTTGCGCTGGAAGTACAGGGCGCCTTCCATGGCCTTGGCCATGTAGTTGCGGCCGCTGCCCTTTTCGAAGGCGGCCTTGGCGCCCTCGTGGTCCTTCACCATGTACTTCAGCATGCCGATCTGGGAGTGAAGCTCCGGACCGACCAGGAACTGCCACTTGTCGTAGACGAGCCCCTGCTCCAGCGTCTTCACCGCCCGGTCCACCCGCGACTGGGCGTCCTTCTGGCTGGTGGGCTGGGACTGGAGGTCCTTCTGGACCACCGTCATCAGCGCCTGGACGCGGCTGGCCACCCGGCGAGCGAGCACGATGTAGGTGCCGACGAGAGCCAGGATTCCGGGGACGAGCCCCGCCCAGATGGAGAAGCCGGCCACCTTCACCAGGAGCGCGACGGCAATTCCCACACCGAGGGAGATGAGAAGGTTGTACATGGGGGGCCCCTCTTAGCGATGTGCGTGGAGCACCGCAATCTTCGGATGCACTTGGTATCAAGTCGCGGTATACGTCTGCTCGTCGCGACAGCAGGGGGCCCTCTGTCGAAATTGGTAGACGAGGCGGACTCAAAATCCGCTGCGGCTGACCCCGCGTCCCGGTTCGAGTCCGGGGAGGGCCATCATCCGAAGGGCAGGACCGGCGAGGTGGTCTTCCGCTGGAAGCGCCCGGTCCTGGTAAAGGACAGGCTCCAGCAGGTAGGGGCGGCGGAGGTCCCCCGTTAATGAGGGTGTTGCTGGTCGAGGATGACGCGAGCCTGCGGGAAGGCATGGGCGAGCTCATCTCCGAGCTCGCGCAGGTCCACGCGGTCGGCACCGGGGAGGAAGCGGTCGCGGCCCTTGAGGCCGAGCGCTTCGTCCTGGTCATCAGTGATCTGCGCATCTCCGGAGGCGAGCTGGGCGGCCGGACGGTCGTCGAGGCTGCCCGGAAGCGTCAGCAGGCGGTGGCCATTGTCAGCGCCGCGACGCCGGACGAGGTGATCCAGGCCGTCCAGCCCCAGGTGGCGGACGCCATTCTCCTCAAGCCGTTCCAGATCGACGACATCTACGCCCTGGTGGAGCGCTTCATTGCGCTGCGTCAGGACGTGGAGCGGCTGGCCACCCAGGGGCAGCGGCCTCCCGCGAGCGCCTGGTCGCAGTGGGGCGCCCACGTTCAGATCGCGCGGGAAGACGCATTGAGGGCAATGTGGGTGTCCGTGACGGCCGGCGGCGACTTCGGCTGGACGTTCCACCCGACACCCGCGGGCGTGGGGATTCAGGTGGTCGAAGGCGTACTCGAAGTGGATGACATGTCGTACTCGGCGCCCGGATATTTCTTCCTGGGGGTCGGGCAGGCGCCTCGGATGCGCAGCCCGGAAGGCTGCCTGGTCGTGGCCGTGGGACTGAAAGGGCAGGGCTGAGGCACGTGGATTCCGTCTGGCCGGCAACGCCCGTAGACCCGGATCGCCTGGGTCGTCCGTCCCGTCGTGGTGCGACGGCGGCACTCGAAGCCCACATCGCGGTGCTTCGCGGCGAGCCATTGAAGGCCGCGCTCGCCAACGCCTTGCGAGAGGCCAATGGCCTGGGCGGCCAGGAGCGGCGCTTCACCGCCATGGCCGTGCGCGAGCTGTCCCGGCACCAGCGCTTGCTGGACCTGGCGGCCCGGTTGCTGGGCCACACCATGGGCAAAGTGGGGCTGACGGAGGACCAGGCGCTGGTGCGCTACGCCCTCTGGCGCCGCATCTTCTGTGGTGAGGGCTGGGCCCGCATCGGTCCCGAGGTCCGGCTGCCGGGGCCCGTGCGTCCGCGCACCATCAAGGACGACCTGCTCCAGCGCGTGGTGGAACAGCCGCTGCCGGAGGCGCCGCTCCCGGAGTCCCAGACGGAGCGGCTGGCCATCCGCTACTCGTTCCCCAACTGGTTGGTGCAGCGCCTGGCCCAGGTGTACCCGGAGGATGTGCTGGAAGGACTGCTGGCGTCGCTCGATGAGGAGCCGTCGCTGCACTTCCGCGCGCGGCCCCCGGGGACCCGGGACGCGGTGCTGGCGGCGCTGAAGGAAGAGGGCGTCAACGCCGAACCGGTGGCCGCGGCGCCGGATGCCGTGCGGGTGACGGACTCCAGCCACCGCGTCTTCGAGACTCGGATGATGAAGTCCGGCCGGCTCCAGGTGCAGGACGTGGGCAGCCAGCTCATCTCCGAGATGTGCCGTCCCCGGGAGGGCTCGCTGGAGGGCTTCACCGTGGCGGACGTGTGCGCCGGCGCGGGCGGCAAGACGCTGGCGTTGGCGGACTTCGTCGGGCCCCGGGGCAAGGTGCTGGCCGGGGACCGTTCGCGCCGTCGGCTGGCCGAGGCGCGTGAGCGCGTGCGCCACTTCTCCCTCCGGCAGGTCGCCTTTCCACATCCGCTTCCGCTGTCCGACGCGGACGTCCTTCTGATCGATGCGCCGTGCAGCGGCACGGGCTCCCTGGCGCGCGAGCCGGATCAGAAGTGGAAGCTCACCGCTCAGGAAATCGCCAAGTACCAGGCCACGCAGTCGGAGTTGCTGGATGAGGTGTCACGCCAGGCGAAGCCGGGTGCACTCATCGTCTATGCGACCTGCTCGGTGATGCCGGAGGAGGACGAGGCGGTGGTGGAGGCCTTCCTCGCGAAGCATCCGGACTTCACGCTGGAGCCAGTCGAAGACGTACTCGGCGCGGAGCGGGCGGCGCTCGCCGCGCAGGGGCCCTATCTGAAGGCGTTGCCTCCCAAGGTTCCCGGGGGAGGATTCTTCGCGGCCCGGCTGCGGAGGACAGGGGCGGGGCCGGGTTGACAGGCTCCGAGAGCGCACGCTACGCAATCGTTGATTTCTCAAGGAGTGTGACTGACTTGGCGGCCGACTCGAAGCAGTCCGAGGTGGTGAAGCAGATCAACGAGGCCTTCCAGGCGGCGCAGGACCGGTTGGCCCAGCTTCGCGAGGCGGTGGAGCGCAACACGGACCTGGCCCGGGCGAACGCTCGCACCACCGTGTTGAAGGATCAGAAGGAGAAGGCGCTCAAGGAGCTGGGTGAAGCCGTCTGGCGCCAGGTCCAGAAGGGTCGGCTGGACCTTCCGGCGGGTTTCGGCGTCGCGCTCAAGGCGGTGGAAGCAGCGGAGCAGGCGGTCGAGGCCCACGCGCGTGAGCTCACCGACCTCCTCCGGGAAGGGGAAGAAGTGGCGCAGCGGTTGAACGAACAAAAAAACGCACCGAAGCCTCAAAGAGTTCTGGTGCCTGGAGCGAAGAAACGGTAGAAGGCACCCACTTCGCCGGTCGGGCCGCTCCCCAAAGCGGCTCATCAGTAAAAGACGGGGCTATAGCTCAGCTGGGAGAGCGCTTGAATGGCATTCAAGAGGTCATCGGTTCGATCCCGATTAGCTCCACTCTGAAATGAAGAGGCCCGCCAGGGGAACCTGGCGGGCCTTTTGTTTTGAAGCGTAGAGAGTAGCTGCTTCGCCAGTCGGGCCGCTCCCCAAGGCGGCTCAGCAGCAAAAGACGGGGCTATAGCTCAGCTGGGAGAGCGCTTGAATGGCATTCAAGAGGTCATCGGTTCGATCCCGATTAGCTCCACTCTGAAATGAAGAGGCCCGCCAGGGGAACCTGGCGGGCCTTTTGTTTTCCGCCGAGCCGATTACGACTTGCCGGCGAAGATGGCCATCACGTCCTTGAGGAGCTTGATGGACTCCTCGTGCGGACGCTGGAAGGCGTTGCGGCCCATGATGGAGCCGAAGCCGCCGCCGGCGTTGATCTGCTTGATCTCCTCCAGCAGGGCGTCGGTGCCCTTGGCCTCGCCGCCGGAGAAGATGACGATGCGCTTGCCGTTGAAGGCGGAGCGGACGACCTCGCGGACGCGGTCCGCCATCGTCTTGGTGGGGATGCCGGCCTTCTCGAAGGCCTTCTTCGCCTCGGCCTGCTCGATGTGGTCCTGCGGCGGCTTCACCTTGATGACGTGGGCGCCGAGCTGGGCGCTGATCTGCGCCGCGTACGCCACCACGTCGATGCCCGTCTCACCCTCCTTGGACAGGTTGCCGCGGGGGTAGGCCCAGAGAACGGTGGGCAGGCCGTAGGACTTGGCCTCGGCGATGATGTCGCGGAGGTCCTCGTACTGCTCGTTGCGCGCCCCGGAGCCCGGGTAGATGGTGTAGCCGACGGCGGTGCAGCCCAGGCGGACGGCGTCCTTCACGGAGCTCGTCACCGCGGACATGGGGTGGGGCACCTTGGCCAGGGTGTCGGAGTTGTTGACCTTGAGGATGAGGGGAATCTCACCCGCGTACCTGCCGGCCACTGCCTCCAGGAAGCCCAGCGGCGCCGCGTAGGCGTTGCAGCCCGACTCGATGGCCAGGTTGATGTGGTAGTCCGGGTCATAGCCGGCGGGGTTCGGACCGAAGGAGCGGGCCGGGCCGTGCTCGAAGCCCTGATCCACCGGGAGGATGACGAGCTTGCCCGTGCCGGCCAGCGTGCCGGTGTTCAGCAGCCGGGCCAGGTTGGTCAGCGTGCCGGGGTTGTCGGACGGGTACCACGACAGGATCTGCTTGACGCGATCGGTATGGGGCATGTGTGGGGATCCTCTGTCTCGGGAACAGGGCGCAATCTGCTGCATGCGCCACGTCCTACCAACTCCTTTTCGCGCGCGAGTGTCACGGGTTCCACGACAGTGCACATCCCCCGTTCCTTTCGGCGCGGCCGTCCACAATCTCCGGCCGGTGCCATGGGACGAACAACACCGGTGACGGCCCGCTGCCGAACGGACATGCTGCGCCGCCGTGGGGTTCTCGGCTATGGGGAGCTACACAAGGCGGGTTGATGCGCAGACACCTGGATCATGGCGTGACAATGGCGCTGGTGCTCGTGGCGGGCGTTGCCGGAGCGCAGCTCACCCCCGGTTCGGTCGGGACGGGGAGCAGCCCTTCAACCGGCACCGGAAGCACGCCTGCCCCCTCCACGCCCGGCGCTACGCCAGCGCCGACGACGCCGGACCTGGGGACGCCGGGGTCCGACGCGCCGACGACGGTGCCTGGCACTGGGGCGCCGGGAGGGACGCGGCCCACGCCGCGCGCGGGAACCGGGGGGAGGGAATTGCCGCCGAGTCCGCCGGGCATTGCTCCCAGCTCGATTGAGGAGACGCCGGGTTCCTCCCAGCGGGGGCAGGCCATTTCACCCGCACCAGTCCTGGAACCCTCCGCCGAGGCGGAGCAGGTGAAGGAGGGCGTGACGGATGCGCCGGACTCGGAGGAGAAACCCGCGCGGCGGGAGCCGCTGACGCTGGCGCAGCTGGTGACGCGGGCTCGCGAAGCGGACTCCCGGGTAGAGGAGGCGACGGCGGAGCTGCGCAAGTTCCAGGCGCTCTACCAACAGGCGCGGTGGGCCTGGTTCCCCAAGTTCGAAATCACCGTGGGCGCGGGAGGCCCCACGCCCGAGGCCCGCAACGACGGCCTGGGTGGACCGCCCACCACGGAGGCCACTTATAAAGGAGACCTGAACTTCGGCCGCGTCGGCGTGACGATGTTCTCCACTGGCAACGCGGTGCTGCCGCTCTACACCTTTGGCAAGCTGACGGCGCTGGAGAAGGCGGGCGCGCAGGGGCCGGTGCTGGGGGCCGCGCTCCGCGAGCGCACGCGCAACGAGGTCGGCTTCCAGGCCGCGCAGGCGTACTTCGGCTACCAGCTGGCGCGGAACGGGCTTCAGCAGATTGAAGAGGTGTCGAAGCGGCTGGAGGACGCTGGCCAGCGCATCGAGCGGCTGCTCAAGGAGGACTCGGGCCAGGTGTCCGCTGTGGACTCGTACAAGGTCCGCTTCTTCCGGCAGATTGTCGAAGCGCGCAAGGCGGAGGCCCTGCAGGGGCGTCAGTTCGCGCTCGCCGCCATCGGCCTGCTGGCGAACGTGGGGCCCGAAGACGCCGTCACCGTCGTGGAAGAAGACCTGGAGCTCGAAGAGGACGTGCCGGTGCCCAGCCTGGAGCAGGCCCTGGTGCGCGCGGAGCAGTCCCGTCCGGAATTGACGGCCGTCGCCGCCGGCATCGCCGCTCGCGAGCAGGAGGTCTTCATCCGCGAGCGCAGCTACTACCCGGACCTGGGTCTGGCCGGCTTCTACGATGTGCGCTTCACCACCAGCGCCACGCGACAGCGCACGCCCTTCGCGTTTGATCCGTTCAACGACCGCACCGCGGGCCTGGGCCTGGTGATGCGGGGGACGTTCGACATTCCCATCAAGGACGCCCAGCTCGAGCAGGCCCGCGCGGAGCTGGACAAGCTGCGCGCGCAGGAGAAGCAGATTCGCGCGGGCATCCGCCTGGAGGTCTCCAAGGTGCACGGCGAGCTGGTGTCCGCCTGGAGTCGCGCCCGGGCCTTTGGCGAGGCGGAGCGGAGCGCCCGCCGGTGGGTGACGGCCGCCTTCACCGCGTTCGACCTGGGGACCGGTGACACACGTGACCTGGTGGACGCTTTCACGGCCTATGCCCAGGCTTCAGGTGACAAAGGCAAGAGCTGGCACGACGTTCGGGTAGGTATGGCCGCCCTCGCGCGGGTAACCGGGGCGCCGCTGGCTCCGGGTGAATAACCATGCGCTCACCACAGTCTTCCCTGCCGTCCTTTCACTCGGAGCCCATTGAATGATTGCTTCCCTGCTTGCCGCCACCTTGCTTGCCGCCGCGCCCGGCCCACTGACGGTCGTCCAATCCGGGAATGCGGACGTGCAGAAGGCCGCCAACGCGCCCGGTGCCACCGCGCAGTCGCTCGCCACCGTCGTGGAGAAGTTCGTCGACTTCGAGGAGCTGGCGAAGCGTGCGCTGGGTGACAAGACCTGGGCCGGCCTCCAGCCCGCCCAGCGCAAGGAGTTCACCGAGACGATGACGGGCCTGCTGCGCGCGTCCTATGCCCAGAAGGCCCTGGGGCAGGCGCAAGCGCAGGTGAAGTACGGCGAGGAGGGCGTCGACGGTAACGAGGCCTCCGTGGGCACCACGGTGACGGTGAAGAAGGACGCCGTCCCCGTCGAGTACCGCCTGTACCGCACGTCGGCGACCGGAGCGTGGCGCATCTACGACGTCATCACCGACGAAGTGTCCCTCGTGGACACGTACAAGGGGCAGTTCCGCAAGCTGCTCGCCGACAAGGGCTTCGACGGCCTGCTGTCCACGCTGAAGAGCAAGCGGACGCAGCTGGAGAAGGAGAACGCGGCGTCGGCCGAGAAGAGCGCGGAACAGACGGCGGTCCCCTGACGCCCAGCGCGGTCCGCGTCACGAGTCCAGGCCGAGGTACCCTCGAGGGTGCCTCGGCCTTCGTCTTTTCAGCGGCCGCCCGCCTCGCGGTATGCCGCCAAGGTGCCAGCCAGGCCCTGGGACAGGGGGATGGTGGGCAGGAAGCCCAGCTCCCGGTTCGCGCGCTCGGTGGAGCACGTCCACGCTGCGCACCGCATCTCCCGCACCTTGTCCCGGTTGAGGATGGGCACCGTGCCGCGCAGGCGGGCCACGGCTTCGGAGCCCAGGCCCACCACGTAGCTGACCGTCTGCGGCACGGGCAGCACGGCGGGCCGGCCCTTGCCGAGCGCCCCGGCCATGGCCGCGCAGACGTCTTCCCAGGAATGCTCCACGCCGTCGGACACGCCGTACACGCCGCGCGCCGGGTCTTCCTTCGACACCGTGGCGCCGCGATCCGCGGCCGCGAGGAGGGCGGTGCACAGGTCATCCACGTGGATGAGCGAGTAGCGCTTGGGCCCGAAGCCGCTCTTCAGCGCCAGCCCCAGCTTCGCCATGGGCAGCAGTGACGGGAGGAACTCCACGTCACCGGGCCCGTAGACGATGGGCGGCCGGACGATGACGGACGGAACCCGGTCCGCGAACTCTCGCACTGCTTCCTCGCCGCCCAGCTTGCTGCGGCCGTAGATGGACACGGGCGCGGGCGGGTCCTCCTCGCGGCGTGGGCGCTCCGGCGTGGACGGGCCGGCGGCGGCCAGTGACGAGCAGTACACCAGCCGGGGAGGGTGGGGCAGGGCGGCCATGGCCTCCACCAGGCGGCGGGTGCCCTTCGCGTTGCCCTCGATGTAGCCCTCGGGCTCGCGGGACTTGGTGACGCCGGCCAGGTGCAGCGCGCAGTCCACGTCGCGCACGGCTTCGGCCAGTCCCGCGCCCGTTGTCAGGTCCGCCACCACGAAGCGGGCGCCCAGTCCCTCCAGGGGCCCACGGCGCGAGCTGGCGCGCACCATGAGGGTGAGCGTGTCGCCACGCTCCACGATGCGGCGCGCGAGCCGCTGGCCAATGAACCCGGTGCCGCCAGTGAGCAGGAATCGCAAGGAAGACTCCTCGGAGTCGGGCTGCGGTCAGAGCGCGCGCGTGTAGACGCGGTACGTCTTGGAGCGCTGGGCGCCCATGGACTCGATGGCGCGGTTGACCAGGTGGTTGTCCTCGAGCGTCCAGGAGATCTCCCCGCCCACGTAGCCCAGCCGCTTCGCCGTGCGCAGGGTGTCCAGGTACAGGATGGCGTCCAGGCCGCGGCGCCGGAAGCCCTCCTTGATGCCGAGGATGATGAGGCGCAGCCGGTTGATGCGGCGCGAGGCCAGCGCCAGCTTCACCAGGCCGATGGGCAGGCCGAACGTGGTGAGCCGCCCGTTGGCCGCGCGGATGGCCTGGTTGGCATCCGGCACCGTCAGGGAGAAGGCCACCGGCTCGCCCTGGACCTCCGCCATGAGCGCCAGCTCCGGCCGGACGACCGTCTTGAGCTCCTTGGCCAGGTGGTCGAACTCCGCGTCGGTGAAGGGCACGAAGCCCCAGTTCTTCTCCCACGCCGAGTTGTAGATGTCGCGGATGCGCTTCACCTCGGCGTCCAGGTCCTTCATGTTGACCGGACGCACGACGACGCCGTCGCGCACGCGAATCTTCTCCGCGATGCGCACCACCTTCTCCGGCGGCTGCGCGGACGATGACAGCTCGTAGGCGTACAGGTCCTTGGCCTTCGTCAGGCAACAGGCCTCCAGCAGCGCCGCGTAGTAGGGCGGGTTGTGCGGCATCATCACCGCGGGCGGCGTATCGAAGCCGTCGATGAGCAGGCCCCAGTCCTGGTTGGAGGACAGGTTGGCCGGCCCCAGCATGGCGTCCATGCCCCGCGGGCGCAGCCAGGCCGCGGCGGCCTCCAGCAGGGTCCGGGCGACGCCCGCGTCATTCACGCACTCGAAGAGGCCGAAGAAGCCCTCCTTCGTGCCGTGAATCTCCATGTGCCGCGGGTTGCGAATGGCGGCGATGCGGCCCACCACGTCCGGGCCGCGCCGGGCGAGGAACAGCTCCAACTCGCCGTACTCGAAGAAGGGGTTCTTCTTCGGGTCCAGGAAGTCCCGGCGCTCCATCTCCAGCGGAGGAACCCAGTGCGGGTCGCTCTTGTAGAGGGCGTAGGGGAGGCGGATGAACTGCATCCGCTCCGCCTCGCCGCGGACAGGGGTCACCTGCACGTCCGATGGCATGGTCGAGGACGCGTGGGTCGGCTGGGACGGCTCGGCGTGGAGGGCCATGGGCGGTTCAGTTCCGGTCGGAGTGGGCGCCGTTGCGCATGAAGAAGTGAGCGCCCTTCTCCAGCAGCAGGCCCGGCAGCTCGCCGCGCTTCTCCCATAGCTTCATGGGCGCGTTGCCCAGCTTGCGCAGGTCCTCCGGCTGGAGGTTGGCCGCGCGCCAGGTGAGCTGCTCCACCGCGTCGAACAAGCGGCCAGCCACCTCGCGCGACGACATGCGCGACAGCTGGTCCAGCGTGATGCCGCCCTTGTCCGCCAGCAGACCGTTCGAGCCCGCGGCCCACTTCTCGCTCGCGCGGTTGGACAGGATGCGGGTGCCCGGGCGGGCAATCTGCACCGGCTCGTAGACGGTGGGACGCGTCTCTGGAATCACGCCCAGCTTCCGGCCAATGGTCTCGAAGGTGTCGAGCACGCGGTCCAGCTGCGCGTCCGTGTGCGTGGCCATGTACGAGGTGCGGATGAGCGCGTGGCCTGGCTCCACCGCCGGCGGAATCACCGGGTTGGCGAAGACGCCGGCCTCATGCAGCGCGCGCCAGAAGCGGAAGCACTTCACCTGGTCGCCGATGTGCACCGGCACCACCGGCGTCACCGACACCCCCGTGTCGAAGCCCATGGCGCGGAAGCCGTTGTGCATCTTCTCCGCGATGTCCAGCAGACGGGCGCGGCGCTCCGGCTCCGCTTCGATGATCTCCAGCGCCTTGAGCGCCGCGGCGATGGAGCCCGGCGTCATGGACGCGGAGAAGATGACCGAGCGCGCCTTGTGGCGGATGTAGTTGATGACCTCGAAGGGACCGGCCAGCACGCCGCCCAGCGACGCGAAGCTCTTGGAGAAGGTCCCCATGACGAGGTCCGTCTCCTTCTCCAGGTCGAAGTACTCGGACGTGCCCCGGCCCAGCGTGCCCAGCACGCCCATGGCGTGCGCGTCATCCGTCATCACTCGCGCGTTGTAGTGCTTGGCCAGCTCCACGATGCGGGGCAGGTTGCAGATGTCGCCCTCCATGGAGAAGACGCCGTCGGTGACGATGATCTTGCCCGCGTCCGGATCCGCCTGGGACAGCAGCTGCTCCAGGTGGTCCATGTCGTTGTGGCGGAACTTGCGCTCGGTGGCGAAGGACAGGCGGATGCCGTCCACCAGCGACGCGTGGTTCTGGCGGTCGCTGAAGACGATGTCGTGCCGGCCCAGGATGGACGCCAGCGCCAGGTTCGTCTGGAAGCCCGTGGAGATGACGATGGCGGACTCGCGGTTGAGGAACTTCGCCAGCCGCGCTTCCAACTCCTCGTGCAGCGCCAGTGTGCCGTTGAGCAGTCGCGAGCCGGAGCTGGTGGTACCGAACTTCTCCGTCGCCTTGATGGCCGCTTCCTTCACGCGCGGATCGGCGGACAGGCCCAGGTAGTTGTTGGACCCGACCATGATGACACGCTTGCCTTCGATCTCCACCTCGGTGGCACCGTGCGACGCTTCGATGGCACGGAAGTACGGATAGAGACCCGTAGCCTTCGCGATACGGTAGTCCTTCCAGTTACGGCACTTGTCGAAGACGTCGCTCATGGGTGATCGGTCTTTCTCTCAGGCTGCGTCGGGAGGCATGGACCGGCCCGGGAGCCTGGGGCTCTCCAGTCGCGACTCCCCCGATTGAAGGAACGTTCCGCATCGGGGATTTCTGCGTCCGGAGGCCTCCCACTGGGGACGCGGGGCCGTGAATAAAGAGGGAGCGCGGCAGTGTCAAGGCAAGCGCCGCGCCGTCCATCCCGCTGTCGTCACCCGTATCCGGGCTCGCCTTGACAGCGCTGAGACTTTGATGGCACCCCGCCGTCCGACACACGATGTTCTCCAGTCGATACTGGAGCGCACGGTGTGCATTGGGCTGCACACCTGCCGTGGGCGGTGCGCGTCTGGAAGCCTTCCGCTTCACCCGCTGTTCAAGAGCGCCGCTGACTGGCCGGGAATTTGCTCCGTGGCTGGTCCCCGAGGAGTCGACGTTGGCCAGGTCTCAACGGTGGTTCGAAGGCTTCATCCAGGCCGCGGTCTCGCGTCCCTGGCAGGTGTTGCTCGTGTTTGCGCTGCTCGCGCTGGGCGGTATGGCGCTGGCGTCGCGGTTGGAGTTCCGCGGGTCGTTCGTGGAGCTGCTCCCTCAGGGATCCCAAGAAGTGCGGGATCTGACACTCGTGTCAGAGAAGGCAGGCGGGGACGGCTACCTGGTCCTCGTGGCAAAGGGAGACACGCCGGAGCGCCTGGAGGCATACGCGGCCGAATTGCAGACGCAATTGGAAGCGATGCCCGAGGTCCGCTACGTCGAGCACCGCTATGACGTGGACTTCTTCCGTCGAAATGCGCTGCTGTTATTGCCCATCGAGAAACTCGCTGCGTTGCGCCAGGACCTGACGGCGCGTGTGCGTTACGAGCGACAGCGCGCCAACCCCTTCTTCTTCGACCTGGGGGGCACGCCGGAGCCGCCGGACTTCGAGGCCATCGCGAAGAAGTACGCGCCGGACGCGCCCATGCGCGCGTCGTTGGCCAGCGCGGACGGCACCGAAGTTTATTTGATGATCAAGCCGTCTGGGACGGCGGGGGACCTGGGGTTCGCACGGCGCTTCGTGGACCAGGCGATGGGCACCGGACGCACGCTCGCGGCGCAGCGCTATCCGGGCGTGACGCTGCAGGCCACGGGCAACTTCCAGGGGCGCATCGAAGAGGACGCGGTGATGCGCGGCGACCTGTCGCGCGCGGGCACGCTGTCCGCGCTCATCGCGGTGGGACTCATCCTGCTCGCCACGCGGCGGGTCGCGGCGCTGGCCGTCGTTGGCATCCCCGTCATGGTGGGCGTGGTGTTGACGTTCGCGGCGGCGCAGCTGGCCATCGGCCACCTCAACATCGTGACGGGTTTCCTCGTCGCCATCTTGATTGGCCTGGGCATCGAGTACGGCGTTCACCTGTGCATGCGGTACTGGGAGGAGCGGCGCACGCGTCCGGCCCGCGAGGCCATCGCCACGGCGGTGCGCGGCACCTTCAGCGGCGCGGTGACGTCCGCGGTGACGAACGCGGCGGCCTTCTTCGTGTTGCTGCTGGCCCAGTTCCAGGCCTTCAACCAGTTCGGCCTCTTGGCCGGCCTGGGGGTGCTGCTGGCCGTGTTGGCGACGTATGCGATGGGCCCCTCGCTGCTGGCCATCGCGGAGCGGCTGCGTCCGGCCCGCGTGGATGTGGCGGCCGAAGCCACCGCGTCCCAGGTGTCCCAGCCGGAGCGGGCGTGGCGGCGCTGGCCCACGGGCGCCATCGCCGCGCTGGCGCTGTCGGTGGTGGGCTTCGCCGCGTTCTCCGTCTCCGTGGCGCCCCAGCTGGGCTTCGAGACGGACATGCGCAAGCTCAAGGGCGAGTCCCCGGCATCGCGCCTGGATGACCGCGTCACCGAACAGCTGGGCCAGCCCCTCAACCCGGCCATCTTCCTGGTGGATGACGTGGCGCAGGCGGCGCAGGTGGAGGCCGTCATCGCGGAGGTGAAGCAGCGCAACGGCGCGGACTCCGCCATCCTCGACTCCGCGTCCCTCAATGACTTGCTGCCGTCCGATGTCGAGCGCCGGGAGGTGGAGCTGTCGGCTTTGCGCGAGGCCTTCCAAGGTCTGGAGGACCTGCCCGCGGAGCTTCGCGCAGACGCGCGGCTCCAGGAGTTCCAGCGGATGCTGGAGGCGAAGCCCTACGGTCTGGATGCGTTGCCGGTGGAGGTGCGCCGGCGCTTCGAGGCCACGGACGGGAAGGGCACCTTCCTGCTCCTGTTCCCCTCCGTCTCCAACTCCGACACCGAGGAGCTGCGGCGCTGGGCCACGCAGATCGACCAGGTGGTGGAGGGCGTGAAGGCGCGCGGCATCGACATGGCCGTGCTGGACAGCAACCGCATCGCCGCGCGCATCTTCGCGCTGGTGAGCGCGGACGGACCGCTCATCCTGTGGTCCGCCGCCGCGGTGGTGTTCGTCGTCATCCTGGTGAGCCTGCGCAGCTTCAAGCGCGCGTTGCTCGTCACCGGGCCGCTGTTCCTGGGCATGACGTGCCTAGCGGGTGGCATGTACCTGTTCGACGTCCAGCTCAACTTCATCAACGCGGTGGTCCTGCCGAACCTGCTGGCCATCGCCGTGGACAACTCAGTGCATCTCTTCCACCGGTACGAGGAAGAGGGGCCCGGCTCGCTCGGCAAGGTGGTGCGCCACACGGGGCTGGCGGCCGTGGTGGCCACGCTGTCCAACGCGGCCGGGTATGGCGCGCTGCTGGTCGCCAACCACCAGGGCCTGCGGAGTATCGGTCAGATTGCGCTGCTGGGGGTCATGTGCACCTTCTTGGGGACCACGGTCTTCTTCCCCGCGCTGCTCGCCTTGCTGGAGCGGTGGAAGGGGCGCGAGGATGCGGTGGCGGGGAAGGGGGCGGTCGTTCAGAGCCTCGAACTCGGCGAATCTGGCGCGCAAGCCGCGCCGCCGGGGGAGCGTAAGTCGGCGTGAGTTCCTGGTATTCCCAAAGCGTTCGCGGTGAGGCGGTGCGCGTCCAGCTCACCACCGTGGACCTCATCATCGTCGTGTCGTGCGCGTTGGCTTCACTGCTCCTGCTGGGGCCGGGCCGGTGGGTGCCGGATGCGCTGCGCTGCGCGGGATTGTTCGCGGTGGTGGGCGTGGGGCCGCTCGTCCTCCGCACGGTGGCCGCGTCGTTCCCGGGGCACCGGTGGCTCCACGTCCTCGCGGACTGGTGGCTGCTGCCCACGGCGGTGATGACGCACGGCTGGCTGTCTCCCGTGGTGGACACGGTGAACCCCCTCCTCAAGGACGCGCAGTTGGTGGCGGCCGACCAGCGGCTCTTCGGCATGCAGGCGGCCGTGGTGCTGTCGCGCGTCGTCCCGGCGTGGCTCAACGACATCCTGCTGGTCTGCTACTACGGCCACTTCATCTGGGCGCTGGTGATGGGGCTGGTGCTCTACCGGCGCCCGGGCGGCGCGGAGTACGACGAGTACCTCACCGCACTGGGGCTGCTCTTCTTCCTCAACTACGCGGCCTACGCGCTGGTGCCGGCGGTGGGGCCTCGCTACTTCCTGGTTGACGCGTTCGATGGGCCGCTGCGGGGCTCGCTGGCGCCGCTGCTGGATTCACTCATGCGCAAGCCGCTGTTCGCGCGTGACTGCTTCCCGTCGGGACACACCGGCGCCACGCTGCTGGTGCTGTACTACGCGTGGCGGTTCTCCCGCCGTGTCTTCTGGGTGATGTTGCTGCCGGGCCTGGGGCTCATCGCGGCCACGCTGGTGGGCCGTTTCCACTACGCCACGGACCTGCTCTGCGCGGTGCCCATGGTCATGGTGGTGACGGGGCTGGCGCTGGGCGTCTCCCGGGCGGCCCGCCAGCGCGAAGTGGTGAAGGACGCGCGTTCCGTGCCGGTGGACGCTATCGTCAGGCCCTGAGCGCCCGGACGGTACGCGGCGCGAGGAGCCGACGTCCATGTCCAGGCCCGTAGCCGCGCAGCGAGTCACCCGGTTCGCCACCACCGTCTTCTCCGAGTTCAGCGCCCTGGCCGCCCGCCACGGCGCGGTGAACCTGGGGCAGGGGTTTCCGGACTTCGACGGTCCGGCGGCCATCAAGGAAGCGGCGCAGCGCGCCATCCGCGACGGGGGCAACCAGTACGCCATGGGCGCGGGCGCCCGGGAGCTGCGCGTGGCCATCGCCGAGCACTCGGCGCGCTTCTACGGCCAGGCGGTGGACCCGGACACCATGGTGACGGTGACGAGCGGCGCCACCGAGGCCATCCTCGACACGCTGCTGGGGCTGGTGGACCCGGGCGACGAGGTGGTGGCCTTCGAGCCCTTCTACGACTCCTACGACGCCAACATCACCTTCGTGGGGGCCACCGCGCGCTTCGTGCCGCTGCGCCCGCCGGACGCGGACCACGCGCAGTGGTGGTTCGACCGGGACGAGGTCCGCGCCGCCTTCAACCCGCGCACCCGGTTGCTCATCCTCAACACGCCGCACAACCCGACGGGGAAGGTGTTCACCCGCGATGAATTGACGTTCCTGGGCGAGCTGTGCGCCGAGTTCGACGTGAAGGTCCTCTCCGACGAGGTGTACGAGCACATCGTCTTCGATCCCGCGCGCCACCTGCGTCCGGCCACGCTGCCCGGGCTGGCCGAGCGCACCGTGACGGTGAGCAGCGGTGGGAAGACGTTCAGCCTCACTGGCTGGAAGGTGGGCTGGGTCATCGCGCCGCCGCCGCTGCGGGACGCGGTGCAGCGGGCCCACCAGTTCGTGACCTTCGCCACCGCCGCGCCGCTGCAGGCCGCCATGGCGGAGGCGCTGCGGCTGCCGGACGCGTACTTCACGGAGCTGACGGCGTCCTACGCGGCGAAGCGGGAGCGGCTGCTCACCGGGCTGCGCGAGGCCGGGCTGACGGCGTTCGCCCCGGAGGGCAGCTACTTCATCCTCGCGGACATCGCGCGCCAGGGCTTCGCCGATGACGTGGCCTTCTGCCGCCACCTGGTGTCCGAGGTGGGCGTGGCGGCCATTCCGCCCAGTGTCTTCTATGGTCCGGCGCACCGGCACCTGGGGCAGGGGCTGGCCCGCTTCGCCTTCTGCAAGACGGAGGCGGTGCTGGACGAAGCCGTGCGCCGCCTGCGTGCGGGCCTGTCGTCGCGATGAGCTTCTTCGGTGAGCTCTACCTTCGCAGCACGCTGCCGTTCCTGTCGGAGGCCGTCACCGCGCGTGAGGTGGACTACCTGGCCCGGGCCTTCACGGACGTGGCGGGGCCGGCGCCGGTGGTGGACCTGGGGTGCGGCCATGGCCGCCACGCGGCGCGGCTGAACGCGGTGGGGCCTCTGGCCGGGCGCGTCATCGGGCTGGAGTTGGACGCACTGTCGTTGGCCATGCGGCGCCCGGGCTTCCCGGCGATCCAGGGAGACCTGCGGGCCCTGCCGTTTCGCGAGGCGTCTCTGGCGGGGGCCTACGCGTGGTACTCGACGCTGGCCGCCTTCACGGATGGCGAGCACATGCACATCCTCCGCGAGGTCGCGCGCGTGCTGCGGCCAGGAGGACGGTGGGTGTTCCAGACGGTGCCGTTCGAGCGACTGGCGGCGTCCCCCCGGGCGGCCTTCCGCGAGACGCTGCCGGATGGAAGCGTCCTGGAGGAGGAGAGTTGCTTCGACGCCTCGACGGGGCGGGACGAGGGACGTCGGACGCTGACCTCTCCGGAGGGTCGATGCCTGCGCGCGTCATATTCCCTTCGTTACTATCCCCTTGCGGATTGGGTGAGGCTGTTGGAAAGCACGGGATTTTCCGTCGTCTGGGTGCACGGTGGCCTGGCGGGTGGGCCGCTGGACGCGCAGTCAACCGACCTGATCGTGGGAGCGGAGCGGCGCCATGGCTGAGATGCAGGAACACTCCAGGGCGAGGTTGGGCTGGCTGGGCCAGTTGCCTAAGCAGGTCGACGTCTACGAGGTCGGTCCCCGGGACGGCTTGCAGAACGAGCTGCGCACGCTGCCCACGCGGGACAAGGCGCGCCTCATCAACGCGCTGGTGGCTGCGGGGGAGAAGCGCATCGAGGTGACGTCGTTCGTGTCACCCAAGTGGATTCCCCAGCTCGCGGACGCGGAGGAGCTGCTGCGGCTGGTGGGCCGGCGCGAAGGCGTCGTGTTCTCCGCGCTGGTGCCCAACCTCAAGGGCCTGGAGCGCGCGAAGGACGCGGGCCTGGAGGAGGCCGCCGTCTTCATCTCCGCCTCCGAGGCGCACTCGAAGAAGAACATCAACAAGAGCATCGCCGAGGCCGTGGTGGGCGCGCGCGAGGTGACGGCCTCCGCGCTGCAGGCGGGCATGCGCGTGCGCGGCTACCTGTCCACCGTGTGGGGCTGCCCCTACGAGGGCGACGTCCCGGTGGAGCGCGTGGTGGACATCTGCCGGCAGCTCGTGGATGCGGGCATCTACCAGCTCAGCCTGGGTGACACGATTGGCATCGGCACGCCGCGCCAGACGGAGGTCCTCCTGGAGGCGCTGCTGAAGCACATCCCCGTGGAGAAGCTGGCGCTGCACCTGCACGACACGCGCGGCACCGCGCTGGCGAATGCGCTGGTGGGCCTGTCCGAGGGCGTGACGACCTTCGACGCCAGCATTGGCGGCCTGGGCGGGTGCCCCTACGCCCCGGGAGCGGCGGGGAACCTGGCCACCGAGGACGCCGTCTTCATGCTCCACGGCATGGGCGTGGACACCGGCATCAACCTGGACCGGCTGGTGGAGGCCGGGGAGATTGCCCAGGAGCTGATCGGCCGGAAGCTGGCGGGCAAGTACCTCCAGGCCGCGCTGGGCGAGCGTGAGAAGAAAGCCGCCCGCCGGGCCCAGACGTGAGCGAGCCCTGCCCAGTGCCGAGGTCATGAAGTACCCGACAGTCCTAAAATCCAGGTGTCGTTGAAAAATTCTGTTCGGACTTACGTTTCGAGGTGGTGAGCGGGTAGGGTGAGGTCGTTTTGACCCCACCTGCTGCCTCAACGGGAAGTGCCGGATGAACGTCTCGCTTGATGCCGACGTCCTCGCGAGACGTTCGCAATCGCTGTTCGACGCCCACCAGGTGGCGCTGAGCCGCCGCACGGACCGGATGTTCGCCGTGCTGATGGGACTCCAGTGGGTCGCTGGGCTGGTGGTGGCCCTGACTCTGTCCCCCCGGACGTGGACCGGGACGTCCAGTCAGGTCCATCCGCACGTCTGGGCGGCGGCCGGCCTGGGAGCCCTCCTGGCGAGCCTGCCGGTGGCCATGGCGTGGACGTTGCCGGGGCGGGAGGCCACGCGGTTCGTCATCACCACGGCGCAGGCGTTGGTGTCCGGGCTGCTCATCCATCTGACGGACGGGCGCATCGAGACGCACTTCCACATCTTCGGGTCCCTGGCGCTGCTGGCCATGTACCGGGACGCGCGGGTGCTGTTCCTCTACTCGGCGCTGGTGGCGGCGGACCACCTGCTTCGCGGCCTGTACTGGCCCCTGTCCATCTTTGGCGTGGAGTCCGCCAGTGCCTGGCGCGCGTGGGAGCACATCGGCTGGGTGGTGTTCGAGAACGTGTTCCTCCTGATTGGCGGGCGAGGCGCGGTGAAGGATGCCCGGGCACTGGCGGCGCGACAGGCCTGGTTGGAGTTGTCTCAAGGAGAGGTTCGCACGCGCGTGGTGGAGCCGCTGGTGGACTCGGCGCGGGCGCTGACGGAGGCGACCCATTCGCTCGTGTCGAGCACGGATGATCAGCGCGCGATGCTGTCGCGCCAGTCCGCGGCGCTCACGGATACGCAGGCGGTGGCGAACGAGATGCAGCGGGCGTCTTCCACGGCCTCTCATCAGGCGGATGCCATCCTCGCCTCCACGCTTCAGGCGGGGGACGTGGGGGCCGACGCCGAGGCCATGTTGGGCCAGAGCATGGAGGGCCTGGAGGCCATCCGCGCACAGGTGATGGAGATGGCCGGGCTCCTGCGTGGATTGGACGGCCAGGCGCGGCAGCTATCGAGCGTCACCCTGGCGGTGAAGGACCTGGCGGACCAGTCCCACATGGTGGCGGTGAACGCGGCCATCGAGGCGGCGCGCGCGGGGGTGCACGGCAAGGGCTTCGCGGTGGTGGCCACGGAGATGCGGCGGCTCGCGCAGCAGTCCGTCCGGGCGGCCGGGCAGGTGAGCGGCATACTGGACACCGCGCACCAGTCGATCCAGCACGTCGTGGAGCTCTCCCTGATGGGGGCGGAGCGGATGGCGCGGGACATCGAGGTGGTGCGCGCGTCGGGAGAGCGCTTGCGGGGCCTGTCCACCGTGCTGCGCACCAGCACCGAGGGCGTGCAGCAGATTTCAGTGGCGGTGGCGCGACAGGCCGCGGGCGTGGCGCGGATCTCCGGCGCGGTGGACGAGCTGTCCGCGATGATGAGTCAGACGCTGGGCCGTGTTGAACAGACGACCACCGCCGCCCAGACGCTTCGCGTGGTGACGGGCCGTGTCCACGGCGTCATCGACACCTATCAAGGCACCAGGACGGATGAGTCGCCGCCAGCGAACGATGCGGGCCGGGTGATTGCGTTCAGCCGGGACGCGTAAGCGGGCGTCCTCCGCGTGTGAGGTTGCTGGCCGGGGCGCGCGGTGCCGCCGCGCCCCGGAGCCCACCCCTTCGCCTCAGCGTCCGCCGAGCATGGACTCCAGCCGGTCCTGAAGTCCGAGGTGGGCGGCTGCGCTCACCAGCATCCGCCGCTCCTTGCGGTCGATGCGGCCGTCCACCAGCGCCATCTCCACGATGTTGCGCAGGAACACCTCCGCTTCGGGGCTGCCCTTCGCCACGAGGCGGTCGAAGAGCTGTGGCCCCATGGTCAGCGCCAGCTCCACGTTGTCCCACGCCACGCCCCAGCGCTCCGAGCACAGCTTCAGCAGTTTGCGCTCCGCGGACGTCACCTCGCCATCGGCGGCGGCGATGGCGGCCATCATGTACAGCAGGCGCTGCCGCTCCTGGACGTCCATCACCGCGTCCTCGGGCCGCGGTGTGTGGCCATGGTCACCCATGCGCTGTTGCGGCGCTTCCCGGCGCGGAGGGAGGGCCCGGAACCGCGCGTCCTCGTCCGCGTTCCACGCCTCGAACGTGCGCGCCGCCGCGAGCACCCAATCCCGCTCACCAGTGGCCAGCGGCGTGCCGCAGTATTCGCAGTCCGTGGCGGCGCTGTTCGTCAGCGGCGCGTTGCACTGCGGGCACCGGTTCGTGGACATGCCGTTGGCGGTGTTCGTCTTCGCGCCGTGCTTGCGCGTCAGCGTGAAGATGTAGCGCTGGGGCACGGTGGGCAGGGAACGGGGCCGCTCGTTGGCGGGCCCCACGCCCATGCGCGCGCTCCAGCGAATCTCCACGTGCGCCACGTCCTGGCCCTGCGGGTCCACTTGGAACGAACGCACGTCCGCGGAGCCCACGGCGCACTCCAGGAACACGCGGCGGAACCCCTGGCGGCGCAGGCCCTCCAGCTCCGTCTCCAGCCGTTGCACGGTGTCCGTCCGGGCCACCTTGGCCAGCGGCTTCGTGTCGCCGCGGCTCTGCGCGTCAATCCACTTCCAGAACAGCAGCGACGCGCGGTCCTCCAGCACCTCCAGGTTGAGCGCCGGGTCCGACTCGCGTGCCTGCATCAGCCCGTCCACCGTCTTGTGGTACGGCGCGTGCTCGATGCCCTGTGTGATTTCGGACAGCGTCCAGTCGTAGTTACCCGAGTTCACCACTGCACCGCAGAACTCGCAGCTGTTGGCCGCGCCACCGTTGAACGGCGCGCCGCAGTTGGGGCACTTGCCCTGGAACAGGTCCGCGCCGATGCGCGTCTGCGCCCCCGGCTTGCGCACGAAGGTCCAGACCTCCGTGAAGGCCTCGCTGGGGACCTTGCGCGCGGCCTCTGTGGCCTGCGCGTCGCTGAAGGACACCGGCACGTCGGTGTCTCGCATCCGCGCGTGGACACGGACGTGGATGCTGTCGAACCACTGGCTCTGGTCCAATCCGATGAGCTGGAGGTCCAGCACCTCGAAGTCGGTGATGGCGTCCCGCACGCCCTGCGCGCGCATGAGCTCCAGTTGCACGCCGAAGCGCTGGAAGGTTGCGTCCGACAGGAAGGGCCGCACCGGCGTCATGTCCCGGAGGAACCACGCCTGCTGCAGCTCCATGAACAGCCACTTCGTCTTGTCGAGCATCGGCTCCAGATCGAAGGCGGGATCCTTCAGCTTGAGGGCGTTCACCCAGCCTTGCACGTCACGCTGGGACACCTGGGTGCGCTGATACGCCTCGCGCTGCTCCAGGGCGCGCCTGGTGGTGGCGTCCGGATGCAGGTTGCGGCGGTACAGCCAGTACACGATGCCGCCAATGCAGAGCAGCGGCAGCATGACCTTGGGGTAGCGGAAGACGAGGCTGAAGAGCTGGTAGACGACCCAGAGCGCGACGCCGTCCCCGTCGCCGCCGCCGCGGCCACCGCCATTGCCGGACGAGGGGCGGGAGTAGTGCTCGCCGCCACCTCCGCGGCCCAAGGCTTCGAGCGGGAGCAGGAGCGCCACGTAGGCGATGGCGGGCAGCCAGGGGGCCCACCGGGAGAGTCGGTGCGAGATGGAGCGCAGAGGCGTGGCCATGTCCCCCATGCTAACCGTTTCCGCCTTGCCAGACCCGGCTTATGGCCGCACTCTGCCGCGGCCCAGAGCAGCCCGCCTGCCAGGCCGGGAAAGGGGAGCGAACATGCCGGAATTCAAGGTCGACGCACGAGGTCCCATCGAAATCTGGACCATCGACGGCGAGAGCCGCCGCAATGCCATCAGCCGCGCCATGTTGAAGGAGCTGGGCGAGTTGGTGACCCGCGTGTCTTCCAGCCGTGACGTGCGCGCCGTCGTCATCACCGGCGCGGGCGACAAGGCCTTCTGCGCCGGCGCCGACCTGAAGGAGCGCGCCACCATGGCCGAGGACGAGGTCCGCGCCTTCCTGGACGGGCTGCGCCGCACCTTCCGCGCGCTCGAGAAGAGCGACTGCGTCTTCATTGCCGCCATCAACGGCGCGGCCTTCGGCGGTGGCACGGAGCTGGCGCTCGCGTGTGACTTGCGCGTGGCCGCCCCGGCGGGGGAGCTGGGCCTCACCGAGGTGAAGCTGGGCATCATCCCCGGCGGCGGAGGCACGCAGCGCCTGGCGCGCCTGGTGGGCCCGGGCCGCGCGAAGGACCTCATCCTCACCGCCCGCCGCATCAACGCCGCGGAGGCCTTCAGCGTGGGGCTGGTGAACCGGCTGGCGCCGGAGGGCCACCTGCTGGCCGTGGCGTACGGGCTGGCGGAGTCGGTGGTGGAGAACGCGCCCATCGCCGTGGCCACGGCCAAGCACGCCATCGACGAGGGCACGGGCCTGGAGCTGGACGACGCGTTGGCGCTGGAGCTGCGCAAGTACGAGGAGATCCTCAAGACGGAGGACCGCCTGGAGGGCCTGCGCGCCTTCGCGGAGAAGCGCCCTCCCGTCTACAAGGGCCGCTAGCCCGCACGAACGACTTCGGGGACGGAAGGCCCGGTTCGCACCGGTGCCCCGTCCCCGAAGTGCATCACGTCATGGCCCGAAGGCCGCGCGCGCCGGTCAGGCGTTCGCGGTGCGCTCCTGGCCCATGTTGACGTTCTGCTTGTTCATGTAGGCCGTGGCCTTGTCCTTCACGGTGGTCCGCAGCTCGGTGCCCGTCTTCGGGGCCAGCAGCAGGGCCGCCACGCCACCCGCGGCCACGCCGAGGAGGAAGATGCCCAGGCTGCCCAGGCCCGCGCGCGCCGGCTTGTAGGTGGTCAATCCGACATGCCGCAGCACGTCATCCGGCTCGAAGTCATCCCAACGGTTCCGCGCCACGCGGGGCAGGTCATTGACGAGCTTGTGGGCCAGCCACTTCCGGTACAGGTCGCTCCGGGCAATCCCCTTGGCCATCCACTTGCCTCTCTTCGCTGCGAACATGCGTCCCTCCTGGGCCGAATGGTTGCCGGGTGCGCATCACTCGCGAGCACGCCCCCGTTACGCACCAAGGTAGGCAGGGGAGCCTGGAGCGGCATCCCCTGGGGAACTGTTCTGCGCGGTGCGTCGTCTGCCTGTCACGCCGCGCCGGTCCCCCAGCGAGAAGGCAGCCAGCCGTAGCCCTTTCTGCTATGTGCCACGGGCCATGTCCCAAGACTCGAGACTGCTGGAGAAGATCGCCCAGGTGGAGAAGGGTGGCGCGCAGAAGTACCACGCGAAGAACACGGAGGCGGGCAAGCTCTTCGCCCGTGAGCGCATCCGCCTGCTGGTGGATGAAGGCTCCTTCGTGGAGGACGCGAAGCTCGCCAACAACCTGGACCCGGACCTGCCCTCGGATGGTGTCGTCATCGGCGTGGGCAAGGTGGCCGGGCGCACCGTGGCCATCATGGCCAACGACTCCACGGTGAAGGCCGGCAGCTGGGGCGCCCGCACGGTGGAGAAGATCCTCCGCATCCAGGAGACGGCCCGCGACCTGCGCTGCCCGCTGTTCTACCTGGTGGACTCCGCTGGTGCCCGCATCACCGACCAGGTGGAGATGTTCCCCGGGCGCCGTGGCGCCGGCCGTATCTTCTACAACGAGGTGCACATGTCCGGCTTCGTGCCGCAGGTGTGCCTGCTCTTCGGTCCGTCCGCCGCCGGTGGCGCGTACATCCCCGCGTTCTGCGACCTGGTCATCATGGTGGAAGGCAATGCCTCCATGTACCTGGGCAGCCCGCGCATGGCGGAAATGGTCATCGGCGAGAAGGTCACCCTGGAGGAGATGGGTGGCGCGAAGATGCACTGCTCCGTCTCCGGCGTCGGCGACGTGCTGGTGAAGACGGAGCAGGAGGCCATCGAGGCGGCGAAGAAGTACATCGGCTACTTCCCGGAGAACTTCTCCCAGACGCCGCCGCGCGCCGAGCCCAAAGCCCCCAAGGCCGGCGGCAAGAAGGTGGAGGAGATCGTCCCCGTCGATCAGAACAAGCCCTTCAACATGCATGAGCTCATCAACGAGCTCATCGACGAGGGCAGCTGGTTCGAGGTGAAGAAGCTCTTCGCCCAGGAGCTCGTCACGGGCCTGGCCCGCATCGACGGCCGCCCGGTGGGCATCGTCGCCAACCAGCCCAAGTACAAGGGCGGCGTGCTGTTCGTGGACAGCGCTGACAAGGCGGCCCGCTTCATCTGGCTGTGTGATGCATTCAACATCCCGCTGCTCTACCTGGCGGACGTGCCGGGCTTCATGATCGGCACCAAGGTGGAGCGGGCGGGCATCATCCGCGCTGGCGCGAAGATGATCTCCGCCGTGTCCGAGGCCAGCGTGCCTCGCATCTGCGTGGTGGTCCGCAAGGCCTACGGCGCCGGCCTCTACGCCATGAGCGGCCCTGGCTTCGCCCCGGACGCCACCATCGCGCTGCCCGGCGCGATGATCGCCGTCATGGGCCCGGAGGCGGCGGTGAACGCCGTCTACTACAACAAGATTCAGGAGCTGCCGGAGGCCGAGCGGCCGGCCTACGTCCAGAAGCTGCGCGACGAGTACAAGCAGGACGTGGACATCTACAAGCTGGCCAGCGAGCTGGTCATCGACGACATCGTCCCGGGTGACCGGCTGCGTCAAGAGCTCACCCAGCGCTACGGCGTCTACTCCCAGCGGCATCAGCCCCGGGCGGAAAAGAAGCACGGTGTCTATCCGGTTTGAGTAGGTAGCGTTACCCCACCTCCAAGGCCCGGGCTGCGCCTGGGCCGTCTGCTATAGATCCTGCTGACACCATGGATTTTGACCTTCCTGAAAGCCATCGCGCCCTCCAGTCCTCCATCCGTGACTTCTGCGAACGGCGGGTGAAGCCGTATGCCCGCGAGTGGGACAAGGACGAGAAGTTCCCCATGGATGTCGTCCGGGAGTTGGGGCAGCTCGGGGTGATGGGCATGCTCGTCGCCGAGGAGTTCGGCGGAGCGGCCATGGACTCGCTCGCCGTGGCGGTGGCAGTGGAGGAGATCGCTCGCTACGACGGCTCGCTCGCGCTGACGGTGGCCAGCCACAACGGCCTGGGCACCAGCCACCTGCGCGTGTTCGGCTCGGACGCGCAGCGCCAGAAGTACCTGCCCAAGCTGGCCACGGGTGAGTACCTGGGCGCGTGGGGCCTGACGGAGCCCGGGTCTGGCTCGGACGCGTCGAGCATGAAGACCACGGCCGTGCGCAAGGGCGACGGCTGGGTGCTCAACGGCGCCAAGATGTTCATCACCCAGGGCACGGTGGGTGACGTGTTCGTGGTGCTGGCCGTGACCTCGCCGCAGAAGCGGCAGAAGGGCATCACCGCGTTCCTGCTGGACAAGGGCCTGCCGGGCTTCAGCCAGCGCCCCATCCACGGGAAGCTGGGCATGCGCTCGTCGGACACGGCCGAGCTCATCCTGGAAAACGTGGAGGTGCCGGACTCGGCGCGCGTGGGCGAGCTGGACCATGGCTTCATCGACACGATGAAGATCCTGGACCGCGGCCGCATCACCATCGGCGCGCTGGCGGTGGGCCTGGGCCGGGGCGCCCTGGAGGAGTCCATTGGCTACTCGCGCGAGCGCACCGCGTTCGGCCAGCCCATCAGCGAGTTCCAGGGCCTGCGCTGGATGATGGCGGACATGAAGACGGAGCTGGACGCCGCCCGGCTCCTGGTCCACCGCGCGGCGAAGCTGGCCGACGAGGGCAAGCCGTATTCGCGGGAGGCCTCCATGGGGAAGCTGTTCGCCTCCGAGGCCGCCATGCGGGCTTGCAACAAGGCCGTGCAGATCCACGGTGGGTACGGTTACACCCGCGAATTCCCCGTCGAGCGCTACCTGCGCGACGCCAAGCTGTGTGAGATCGGCGAGGGAACCAGCGAGATCCAGCGTACAATCATCGCCCGGGAAACCTTCAAAGGGGCTTGATGGACACCGCGCGGCTGGAAGGCCTCGGGCTGCAGTTGCGGGAGGACGCGGCCGGCACCGAGGCGGTGCTGGACCTGGATGCGTCCCCGCTGGTCAATCCCGTCACCCGGGCGTTCATCCCGGAGGTGACCTTCCAGGTGATGGGGGACCGTCTCATCCCCATCACGCCGCCCGCCGTGGTGGGGCTGGCTCCCATCCTGGTGGGCGCGCTCAGCGACGTCGCCGACATCGAGGCGCTGCTCGCGGACGCGTTCAACGAGCACATCTTCCACATCCAGCGCCGCTCGGCGGAGCTCCAGGTGCTGGGGCTGACGCCGCGCGTGGATCCGGAGACGCTGGAGCTGTCCACGGAGGTGGTGGACGGTGAGCTGGCCGTCACGCTGGTGTCGGACCGGCTGGGCAACTTCCGCGTGGCCCGCGTGGCCCGGGGGAAGGAAGACCTCTCCACCGGCAGCGGCCACACGCTGGAGCTGTCGGAGTTCCGGGAGCGCGCGGCGCTGACGGGCTACCTGGTCGCGCTCTTTGGAGAGCCGGCGACCCGTCCGCAGGCGGCGCCGGTGGGCGCGGGGCTGGTGCGCTTCTCCGACATCGTTGAGAAGTTCGGCGCCGAGGCGTTGGTGCCTCCCCGCAGCAGCCTGGAGCTGCTGGCGCAGTTGCAGGTGGAAGGCCGTCCGTACCGCTTCGCCGCCGCGAGGGTGGCGGGCCGAACCTTCCGGGGGCTGCTGGCGGGTCCCCAGGGCAAGGAGTGGGCGGGGCGGTTCGAACTGGATGAGTTTCCAGGCATCGTGCGGATGGTGGCGGACCTGCTGAAGGTCCCTCCCGCGGCCGTGAGGCTGGTGGGCCCGGACGCACCTCAGGAGTGATGCGTTTGAGTGGTGCGGACAAGATGAGCCCGTCCGAGCGGGTGCAGTTGCTGGAGTCGCGGTTGGGGTTGAGCTTCTCCCGGATGGAGACGGCGCTGGAGGCCCTGACGCACAAGACGTACGTCAACGAGACGCGGGACAAGGAGCTGAAGGACAACCAGCGCCTGGAGTTCCTGGGCGACTCGGTGGTCAACCTTGCCGTCAGCCACCGGTTGATGTCGCGCTGCCCGGGCCTGCCCGAAGGCGACCTGACCAAGATGCGCGCCCGCGTCGTCAACGAGGACGGCCTGGCCCGCGTGGCCCGGACCATTCCGCTGGGCGACCTGCTGCTGCTGGGGCGGGGCGAGCTCATGTCCGGCGGCCGGGAGAAGAACTCCGTCCTGGCGGACGCCCTGGAGGCCGTCTTTGGCGCGGTGTTCCTCACCAGCGGCCTGGACGCCGCGGTGGCGCTGGTGGACCGGTATTTCGCGGACCTGCTGGACGAGGTGTCCAGCGGCCAGGGCCGGCTCGACTACAAGACGCTGCTCCAGGAGATGGCCCACGAGCGGCTCAAGCTCCAGCCCCGCTACCGCGTCGTCTCGGAGTCCGGTCCGGAACACTCCAAGGTGTTCGAGGTGGAGCTGATGCTGGGGGAAACGGCCTTCGCCCGGGCCACCGGCCGAAGCAAGAAGGAGGCGGAGCAGTCCGCCGCGCAAGCGACGCTGGAGAAGCTGCGGGAAGACGCCGCGTGTCCCACCTCCCCCCCGCCCGGAACGCCACGACACGACACCCCGGCGTGAAACCCCTTGGATGGGGCAGGGGGCGGCGCGTAAGGTGCCGCGCCGACATGCCCCCCGCCTCCCTCCGAAAGACGCTCGCGCTGGTGACCTGCCTGCTGGCGGGCTCCGCCCTCGCCGCTGATTCCGGCAAGTGGACCCGGAAGGCCGCGGCCGGCAAGGACCTGTACGCCACGCTCCAGACGAGCGAGGGCACCATCGTCGTCCGGCTCTTCGCCAAGGACGCGCCCAAGACGGTGGCCAACTTCGTGGGCCTGGCCGCCGGTGAGAAGGAATGGCGGGACCCCAAGACGGAGAAGATGTCGAAGAAGCCGCTGTATGACGGCACGGTGTTCCACCGGGTGATTCCGGGCTTCATGATTCAGGGCGGGGACCCCACGGGCAGCGGCTTCGGGGATCCGGGCTACCGCTTCGCGGACGAGTTCCAGAGCGGCCGCACCTTCGACAAAGTGGGCCTGCTGGCCATGGCCAACGCGGGGCCCAACACCAACGGCAGCCAGTTCTTCATCACCACGTCCACGCCCGGGCACCTGGGCGGCAAGCACACCATCTTCGGTGAGGTGCTGGGCGGCTACGACGTGGTGGAGAAGATCAGCAACTTGCCTCGGGACAACCGGGACCGCCCGCGCACCGCGGTGGTACTTACCCGCGTGGTGCTGGGCGACAAGGCTCCCGCGGGCGTGACGGCCCCCGCGGCGGGCAAGGAAGCGGCGCCCCAGAAGGACGCGGGCGCGAAGACGGTTTCACCAAGGCCGTGACACATGACCGGGTCCGTCCGAAGGGCGGGCCCCCACACGGGAGGGTAGCATGGGAGTGTTGGACGAGGCCCGCGCGGGCAATGACCTTTACGCCACCTTCGACACCACGCAGGGGCAGATCGTGGTGAAGCTGTTCGCGAAGGACGCGCCCAAGACGGTGAGCAGCTTCGTGGGCCTGGCGACGGGCGAGCTGCCCTTCCAGGACCCGAAGACGGGTGAGAAGACCCAGCGCGCCTACTACGACGGCATCATCTTCCACCGCGTGATTCCGGGCTTCATGATTCAGGGTGGTGACCCCACGGGCACCGGCCGCGGCGGCCCGGGCTTCAACGTGGAGGACGAGTACCAGAGCGGCCGGACCTTCGACAAAGTCGGTCTGCTGGCCACGGCGAACGTCGGCCGCCCCAACACCAACGGCAGCCAGTTCTTCATCACCACGTCCAAGCCGACCTACCTCAACAACAAGCACACCATCTTCGGTGAGGTGCTCAGCGGCTACGACGTCGTGGAGAAGATCGCCGGCGTGCCGCGCGACGGCGATGACCGCCCCCGCCAGCCCGTGGTCATCAACAAGCTGACCATTTCGACGACCCAGCCGTAGCCCGTCTACTCGCCGCCCGTTCTGGCATGGCCGGGCGGGCGGTGAGCTGTGATAGGGCGCTGTCCAGACGTTCCCTTTTCGGGCCTCCGCGGTAAGCGGCGTCCCAGATCACCTCCGAAGCAATGGCCTCCCCCAAGACACACCGCAGCGGCTTCGCCGCCCTCATCGGGCGCCCCAACGTGGGCAAGAGCACGCTGCTCAATGCATTGACGGGCGAAAAAATCGCCATCGTCTCCCCCAAGCCGCAGACGACGCGCAACCGCATCCTCGGCGTCGTCACCCGTCCGGAAGGGCAGGTGGCGTTCATCGACACGCCGGGCATCCACCAGGCCAAGGGCGAGCTGAACCGCTACATGGTCGAGGTGGCCCTCCAGGCGGCGGAGGAGGTGGACCTGGTCCTCTTCCTCATCGAGCCGCCGGCGAGCGAGAAGCCCGAGGTGAGCCCAGGCAACCGCGCCATCCTCGAGCGGCTGCAGAAGATCGGCAAGCCGACCTTCCTGGTCATCAACAAGATCGACAGCGTTGCCAAGGGGCAGCTGCTGCCGCTCATCGACCTGTACCGCCAGGAGTTCCCCTTCGCCGAGGTGGTCCCCATCTCCGCCCGGGAGAAGGACGGCGTGGATCGGCTGTTCCACACCGTCCTGGGACACCTGCCGGAGGGAGAGAACGTCTTCGACGAGGACATGCTCACCGACCAGCAGGAGCGCGCGCTGGCGGCCGAGTACATCCGCGAGCAGGTGCTGCGCCACTGCCGCCAGGAGATTCCGTACTCCACGGCCGTGGTGGTGGACATCTTCGACGAATCCGAGCGCGAGCCCCGGCCGGGCACGCCGCCGAACCAACTGGGCGGGCTCATCCGCATCGCCGCGTCCATCTTCGTGGAGCGCGACAGCCAGAAGGCCATCATCATCGGCAAGCAGGGGCAGATGCTGAAGACCATTGGCACCGATGCGCGCAAGTCCGTGCAGCGGTTGCTGGGCGCGCATGTGTATCTGGACCTGCGCGTCCGCGTGGAACCGCGTTGGAGCGAGCGCCCCGAAGGCCTCAAGAAGCTGGGATACGACTGAAATGAAGCCCCTGGTCGCAATTGTCGGACGCCCCAACGTGGGCAAGAGCACGCTGTTCAATCGGCTGGTGGGCCGGCGCGTCGCGCTGGTGCAGGACGAGCCCGGCGTGACGCGGGATCGCCACTACGCGGACGCGGAGTGGGAAGGCCGCAAGTTCACCTTCATCGACACCGGCGGCTTCGTGCCCGGTGACGAGGACCAGCTCCTCCAGCAGGTGCGGGAGCAGGCGCAGCTGGCCGTGGACGAGTGTGACGTCATCGTCTTCGTCACCGACGCCCGGGCGGGCCTCACCGCCGCGGACGAGGCCGTGGCCAACTACCTGCGCAAGAGCGGCAAGCCGGTGGTGCTGGCCGCCAACAAGCTGGACAACACGACTGGGCAGATGCAGGCGCTGGCCGGTGAGTTCTACCGCCTGGGCCTGGGCGACGTGCAGGCCCTGTCCGCCGAGCACGGCCTGGGCATGCAGGAGCTGTTCGACTCGGTCGTCGCCAGGCTGCCGCCCAAGGAAGAGGACGAGGACGCGGAGGCGCCGCCGGACGACGGCATCATCCGTCTGGCCATCATCGGCCGGCCCAACGTGGGCAAGAGCACCCTGGTCAACGCCATCCTGAAAGAGAAGCGGGTGGTGGCCAGTGAGGTGGCGGGGACCACGCGGGACCCGGTGGACTCCGAGCTCACGTACAAGGACCGCAAGCTGCTGCTCACCGACACGGCGGGCATCCGGCGCAAGAAGTCCATTGCCCAGCGCGTGGAGCAGTTCTCCGTCGTGGCCGCGCTCAAGGTCATGGAGCGCAGCGACGTGGCGGTGCTGCTGATGGACGCCACGGAGCCGGCGGTGGACCAGGACGCCAAGCTGGCGGGCCTGGCGGAGGAGCGGGGCCGCGCCCTGGTCATCGTGGTGAACAAGTGGGACCTGGTGGGCGCGGACCAGCGCCGCCAGGAGACCTTCCGCGAGTCCCTCAAGCACTCGCTCAAGTTCGTGGGCTACGCGCCCATCCTCTTCACCTCCGCGCTGACGGGCTCCAAGGTGGAGAAGGTCGTGGACGTGGCGACGGAGCTCGCCGACCAGTTCCGCTTCCGGGCGCCCACGCCGCAGCTCAACCGGCTGCTGGAGCACATGGTGGACAACCACCCGGCGCCCATCGTCCGGGGCAAGCCGCTGCGCATGTACTACATCGCCCAAGTGGCCGCGGCGCCGCCGACCTTCACCATCACCGTGAACCATCCGGACGGCGTTCCGGACATGTACAAGCGGTACATCACCAACCAGCTGCGCAAGACGTTCGACCTGCGCGTGCCCATCCGGCTCATCTTCAAGGGCCGGCCCGGGCAGGCCAAGCGAGAGGCCCGCAAGCGGCCGCAACGCCAGGGGAAGCGCTGAGGCGTCAGTGCGTTGACACTCGCGGCGCGCGCTCCATACAGTGCGCCGCTCTTTAAAAGAGGTTTCCAGACGTGGCCGGAACCACCAAGACCGAGAAGATTCGCCAGAAAGAGCTCAGCCAGCCGGACTCCTTCCAGAAGGTGGGCACCGAGGCGAGCGACTGGCTTGCGCAGCGCCAGAAGATCATCGGGCTCGCCGCGGGCGTGCTCATCCTGGGCGGCGTGGGCGTGGCCATCGCCAGCGAAGTGTCCAAGCGCGGCGAAGAGAAGGCCTCCCAGGCGCTGGGACAGGCGCTGACCGTGCTCGACCGGCCCGTGGAGGGCGTGGAACCCGCGCAGCCCGGTGACACGGAGCCCCCCTTCAAGTCGGTGAAGGAGCGCGACGAGGCCGTGGTGAAGTCGCTGGGCGAGTTCCGCCAGCAGCACGGCGGCACCCCGTCCGCGGTGACGGCCGCCCTGGCCGAGGGCAAGGCGCAGTTCCGGCTGGGCAACTACGCCGCGGCGCAGACGGCCTTCGGCGAGTACCTCAAGGGCGCGGCCCAGAACGATCCGCTCCGCGCGGAGGCCTTCGAGGGTCAGGGCTACGCGCTCGAGGCGGACGGCAAGTACGAGGACGCCATCAAGGCCTTCGAGCAGATGGGCGCCGCGGGTGGCCCGTTCCTGGTGGGCATGGGCGACTACCACAAGGCCCGGATGCTCATCCTCCTGGGCAAGAAGGAAGAGGCGGCCCAGGTGCTGTCGAAGCTGACCACGGCGCAGCCGAACACGGCGGCGGCGCGTCAGGCCGGTGAGCGCCTGGCGGTGCTGGCGTCCGAAGGTGTGAAGGTTCCTGCCCCGGAGGCTCCGGCGGCTGCACCCGTTCCGGACGCGGGGTAGAAACACACGCCATGACGATGCGGCTCGTGAGCTGGAAGCGTTGGCTGGGTGGCGCTGTGGCGGCAGGGCTTCTGGGCGGCTGCAGTGGCGTGCGGTACTACGGCAATCCGGAGTTGCCCCGGTCGCCGTCGAACACGCCGCTGGAGTACTTCTCCGTCAACTGGTGGGCGCCGCTCGCGCCCCCGCAGACGCTGGAGTACGGGCCGCGTGAGACGGCGACGCCGGCCTATGATGCCGTCAGCCGGACGACCGTCGCGCTCACGCGGGACGGGTTCGCCCGCGGCGTGGGTCCCGACGGCCAGGTGAAGTGGAAGTACAAGACGGGCAGCCGCTTCAACGCCGGGGCCCGGGTGGTGGACGGCGTGGCCTATGTTCCGGGCGGGGACGGCGTGCTGTACGCGCTGGACGCGGCCTCGGGCGAGGAGAAGTGGAAGTACGTCGCGGGCGAGGCCCTGGCCACGGTGCCCGTGGTCGCGAATGGCCTGGTGCTCGTGGCCTCGGAGAGCGACACGCTCTTCGCGGTGAAGATCTCGGATGGGCAGTGGGCCTGGCAGTACCGCCGGGATCCGCCCACCGGCTTCACCGTCCGCGGCGCTTCGCGGCCCCTGGTGCGCGAAGGCGTGGCCTACATCGGCTTCTCTGACGGCTTCGTGGTGGCGCTCAGCGTCGACGACGGCGGCGTCACCTGGGAGCGCTCGCTGTCCGGCGCCGGCTCCGAGTTCCTGGACGTGGACAGCAGCCCGGTGATGGACGCCAACGGGCAGCTCTACGTGGCGTCATACAAGAGCGGCATCTTCGCGCTCGAGTCCGAGTCGGGCGACCTGGTGTGGAACACCTCCGTGGCGGGCATGACGTCGCTGCTGGTCAGCGGCCAGGTGCTCTTCGCCGCGGGTGACGGCCGCGTGGATGCATACCTGGCGGAGACGGGACGGCTCCTCTGGTCGCATCCCCTGGGGGAACGGGCGGCCTTCGCTCCGGTGTTTGCCCAGGGAATGCTGCTTGTGCCCACGTCCAGTTCGCTGCTGTTCCTGGAGCCCAAGACGGGGCGTTCGCGCGTGTCGTGGAACCCCGGGAGTGGCATCACCGCGCCGCCTTTCGCGGCGGGCAGGCAGCTGTTCGTGCTGTCGAACAATGGCTACCTGTACTCCCTGGACATGAACGGGATTGACGGGTGACGGCTCCGGCTCGCAGGATGGTCCGCGTGGTGGCGGCGCTGATTCCGCGGCCGGAGGATGGACGCCAGTTCCTGGTGCAGCAGCGGCTCCCCGGTGGAAGCCGCGCCTTGCTGTGGGAGTTCCCCGGCGGCAAGGTGGAGGCCGGGGAGACGGACGAGGCCGCGCTGGCCCGTGAGTGCCGCGAGGAATTGGACGTGGAGCTCGCCGTGGGCCGGCGGCTCTGGGAGGGCCAGCACTCCTATCCGGACCTGACGGTGGAGCTGGTGTTGTTCCTGGCCCGGATTGTCTCGGGCGAGCCCCGACCCCTGGGCGCCCACGCGCTGGCGTTCCACACGCCGGCGCAGATGCAGTCACTGCCGTTCTGCGAGGCGGACATCCCGCTCCTGGACGACCTGGTGGCGGGAAGGTTGGGCGCGCTCGATTGATGCTGCAGCGGACGTTCCAGCACATCCCCAGCGTCGGTCCCTGGCGGGAGAAGGACCTGTGGTCCCGCGGCATCCGCACCTGGGATGACTTTCCGGAAGCCGGCCAGGGCGTGGCGCTCAACCGGAAGTCCGACGACGTGGCCCGGGCGCGCATCGCCGAGGCGAAGGACGCGCTGGCCCGCCGGGACTTGCGCAAGCTCGCGGAGCTGCTTCCGAGCCGGGAGCACTGGCGGCTGTACCCGGAGTTCCAGGACGACGCCGTCTATTTCGATATCGAGACGGACGGCCGGGAGGCCCAGGCGCCCACGGTGGTGAGCCTGTTCGATTCGAAGGGCCTTCACGTCTTCATCCAGGGCCGGAACATGGACGCGCTGCCGGAGGCCATGGCGGCCCGGCGGCTGTGGGTGACGTTCAACGGCTCGTGCTTCGACGTGCCCGTGCTGCGTGACTACTTTGGCCCAGCGCGATTTCCGGTGCCGGATGCGCACATCGACTTGCGGTTCGTGACGCGGCGCCTGGGCATGGGCGGCGGCCTGAAGGAAATCGAAGGGAAGATCGGCGCCGAGCGTCCGCCGCACATGAAGGGCGTGAATGGCTACGACGCGGTACTGCTGTGGCGCGCGTACCAGCGCCGCGGCGACGTGGAGGCCCTCCGGTTCCTCGTCGAGTACAACCTGTACGACGCCTTCCAGCTCCGGACGCTGATGGATGTGGCGTACAACCGCGGCGCCGACGAGCTGAACCAGGATGTTCCCCGGCTGCCAGTCTTCGAGCGTGGCGACGTGCTTTACGACGTGAGCCGCATCATCCTGGAGCTGGGGCCGACTGAGCGCGACCTGCAGACGCTTGCTCGCGTCCGGGCCATGGAGCAGGACGGCTGAGCGGGCAGGGTGACTGTGCCCGGTTCACCGTCCTGGCGGCAGCCGTGCGTTCGCGAGTACCGGACGGTGAACACCTCCGCGTGTGAAGTGTAGCGGTCTGGTGGAATGACCTGGGGAGGCGTTTGTAGGTTGAAGGGTCCACCTACGGAGGAATGAATGAACGACCCGACGAATCCGACGCCGGCCGAGGTTCCCGAATCCGCTTCAAGCTCCAAGGGCAAGACGCTGGCCGTCGTCCTGGGGCTGGCGGGCCTGGCGTTGGTGGCGTCGTATTTCGGTCTGCGGCGTCAGGCGTCACTACCCGCGGAGGTTCTCGCGATTCCGACGGAGCCCGCTGGCGAGATGGCCGTGGCCCCTCCGACGCTGCCCGAAACGTCGCTGCCGGAACGGGACGCCGAGGTCCGCAGCCTGGCGAGCCAGCTTTCGCCTGATCCCGAGCTCGCGCGGTGGATGGGCGAAAAAGACCTGGTACGGCGCTTCGCGGCCGCGGTGAACAACATCGCGGACGGTTCGAGCCCGCGCACGGTGCTCGGGTTCCTGGCGCCCACGGGGGCTTTCCAGGTGAGCCAGGTGGACGGCACCACGGTCATCGATCCGGCCAGCTACGCGCGCTACGACACCGTGGCCCGCGTGATTGGCTCCATCGACACGCAGTCCGCGGCCAGCGTGTACCGTGAGCTGAAGCCGCTGATTGACCAGGCGCACGCGGAGATTGCGCCGCCGGGACAGACATTCAGCAGCGCCTTGAGCGCGGCCATCCAGCATCTGCTCAAGGTGCCCGTGCAGGAAGGCCCGGTGGAAGTCGTTCCCGAAGGCGCGCTGTATGCCTATGCGGCTCCGGAGTTCGAGGACCTGAGCCCCGCGCAGAAGCATCTGTTGCGCATGGGGCCCCAGAACATGCAGCTCATCCAGGCCAAGCTGCGGGAGCTGAAGAGTTCGCTGGGCCTGCCGCCAGTCGCGGACCGCTGATTCAAAGCCAGTCCCGGGCCGCCCAGGCTCAACGGCGTTTCTTCTTGCCGGCGGGCTTGGGCGGAGGGGCTGGCTTTTCCTTTTCGCCAGCGACTTGAAGGGCCTGGCGGAACTCGTCGACGTCACGGCCCAGGCCGTCGGTGAACGCGGTGCCGGTCTGGGCATCCACGACCAGGGTGTACCTGAATCCGGACTTGAGCGGCTGCGGCAGCTGGATTCGGTAGACGAGGCCGGTTTCGGATTCCTCGACGTCGTCATCGGACACCATGGCCCGGTCGGCTTCGTCGAACAGCCGGACCCGGTAGTTCTTGAGCGGGCTGGACGTCCGGAGCTCCAGGAGCGACGTGGGCTCAATGATGGTCGCGTCATCGGGGGCCGGGGCGATCTCCGTGAGGCCCGCGGCGGCGATTCCAGCGTCCTCGGCGATGCCTGCGTCGTTGGCGGGTGCCGCGGCGGGGGCGCTGGGCGGCGCCCGGTAGCTGAGTGAGAACCGGGTCGGCGGCGGCGTCGCGGGGACCTGGGGTGCCTCGGCGACCCCTGAGTCCGGGCTGGCGGCCGGCTTGTCCGGGCAGCCCGAGAGGACGAGAGCGCCACAGCAGGTGGCGGCGACGAGTCCGAATCGAAGAAGACGCATGTGGCGGCCACGGTATGCGCCTGGATGGACGCCGGAAAGCACCGAGTGCCGGGCAGCCAGCCGGGCCGTAGGTTGGTAGCAATGGGCCCGCGGATAACCGTCCAGGACGTGACCTCTCCCTCCGAAAGAGGGTCCGATAACATGCGTTATGTAAACTAAGTGAGCACGAATCCTGGGGTCGATTCAGGCCGTTCCCCCTCCCTGGTTTCTGGGCCGTCCGGGCCGGTTTCGGTCCGTCGATTGCAGTCGATTCCGGCAGGATCTCCACCCCCGACGTCCCGCCATGACCTTCTTCGATTCGATCGCCGCGGATGTTCGCTTCGCGCTCCGCACCTTCCGCCGCTCGCCCGGTTTCGTCGCGGCCGCCGTGCTGTGCCTTGCGCTGGGCATTGGCGTCAACGCCGTCATCTTCAGCGTGGTCCACGGAGTCCTCCTCCGGCCGCTGCCGTACGCGGAACCGGAGCGGCTGGTCAGCCTCGTCGAGGTGCGCCCCCAGGGCTATGGCGGCCCGGTGTCCTGGCCCACGTTCTGGGCCTGGCGCCAACACAGCCCAGCCTTCGAGCACATGGCGGCGTTCACAGGCGGCGGCGTCACCCTCCAGGCCCAGGATGCGCCTGAACGCCTCCAGGCTCTTCGCGGAACGGCTGACTTCTTCACGGTTCATGGCGTGCCGCCTTTGCTGGGCCGGACTTTCGCAATCGACGAGGACCTGCCCGGCCAGTCCCCGGTCGCGGTCCTCGGCGAGCGTCTCTGGCGCGCCCGTTTCGGCGCTGACCCGGCCGTCCTCGGCCGTTCCGTGAGCCTGGATGGTCTGGCCCACACCGTCATTGGCGTGATGCCCGCGTCTTTCGACGCGTCCACGGACGTCTGGCTGCCCCTGGTGGCTCCGCCGGACGCCGCCGCCCGGACCCGGTCCACGGTGCTGACCCTCCGGGCCCGCCTGGCGCCAGGCGTCTCGCTGGCCTCCGCCGAGGCCCAGCTGAAGCAAGTCGCCGCGAACTCCGCGGCGGCCCAGGCGGAATCCCACCGGGACCGGAGCGCCCGGGTCATTCCGCTCGACGAAAGCCAGACACAGTCCTGGCGGGCTCCGCTCCAGGTCTTGCTCGGAGCCGTTGCCCTGGTGCTCCTCATCGCGTGTACGAACGTCGCGAATCTGCTGCTGGCCCGCGCCGGCACCCGGCGGCGCGAACTGGCCGTTCGCCTGGCCCTGGGCGCTGGCCGGGCCCGGGTCGTCCAGCAGCTCCTGGCCGAAAGCCTCCTGCTGGCGTTTCTGGGCGGCGCGCTGGCCGCATTGCTGGCGCGTTGGGGCCTGGACGCGCTGCTCGCCCTGGCGCCGGAGAGCCTGCCCCGGCGTCAGGACATCGCGTTGGACGGCACGGCCTTCCTGTTCCTCCTCGGAATCACCAGCGTTAGCGGCCTGGCCTTCGGGCTGCTTCCGGCCCTCCAGGTCTCCCGGCTGGACGTCCGTGGTGGGCTCGCCGCCGCGGGCGATGGCAGCACGGTGCCGGGCTTCGGCCGTCGCCTGGGGGCCTCGCTGGTCGTTGTGGAGATCGCCCTATCGCTGGTGCTGCTCGTCGGCGCGGGCCTGCTCGGACGGGGCTTCCTGCACCTGCTGGGGACTTCCACCGGACTTGCCCCCGGCCAGGTACTCACGCTGCACCTGTCCATCCCAGACGACCGGTTCTTCAAGGACGGCGCCCTGGACGCGGAGCTTCCGGGGCGGCTCCTGGAGCCGGTGCTGGAGGCGGTTCGCGCGCTCCCGGGCGTCACCGCGGCGGGTATGACGTCCGTGCTCCCCATCCAGCGGGCCTGGAACAACGCTCGGTATCAGCTCGAAGGAGCTCCTCTGCCAGAGCCCGGCGACGAACCTCGCGCCGAGCGCCGCGCCTCCAGTCCGGGCTACTTCGCCGCCATGGGCATCCCCCTGCGCCAGGGGCGCGATTTCACGTCCCTGGACGCCGCGCCGGACCAGCCCGGCGTTGTCATCGTCAACGAAACCCTGGCCCGCCGGCACTTTCCGGCAGGAGGTGCCCTGGGCCACCAGCTGCGCATCGGGGCGACGCCGTACACCATCGTCGGCGTCGTGGGGGATGTCCGCCAGGCGGGACTGGAGCGCGAACCGCTCGCCGAGTTCCACGTCCCCCATGGCAGGCCCTGGGGCGATGACGGGCTCGTCCTGGTCACGCGCACCTCGGTGCAGCCGGAGACGCTGCTGCCGGCCATCCAGGAGGCCATCCGCCGCGTGGATGGCACCGTGCCCGTCTACCGGGCGCTCACCCTGGAACAGGTCATCTCGCACTCCCTGGCGATGCGCAGGCTCGTCCTGGGGCTCTTCGGCGGTTTTGCTGTCCTCGCCGTCCTGCTCGCCGCTTACGGCCTCTATGGGGTCATCTCGCTCCGGGTCGCCCAGCGCACGAGGGAGCTGGGCGTCCGGATGGCGCTCGGTGCCCGGCCCGCGGACGTGCTCCGGCTCGTCCTGGGCCAGGGCGCGGGCATGACGGCCGTGGGCCTCGGGGTGGGACTTGGGGCGGCGCTGGCCCTGTCCCAGGTGCTCGCAAGCCAGCTTCACGGCGTCAGCGCTCGGGATCCGTGGACGTTCGGGGCCGTGGCGGCACTGCTCGCGGCCGTGGCGTTGCTCGCCTGCTGGGTTCCGGCCCGGCGGGCGACGCGGATGGACCCGCTTCAGGCGCTCCGGAAGGAATGACGTCGGGACTTCCGCGTCCCAGGCCTGGGATGCGGAATCCCAGTCGTGGAACGCAGCCGGATGACACGTCGCGTTGACGGGAAATCCTGACGCGAATGCGACTTTTTCCTCCGCGTCACGTTGTTCCTCAATGGGCCCGGTTCAAGGCCGGTTTCTCCTCGGAATCCAACCTCTGGCGGCGGGAATCAGATGCCTGCTTGCATGTTGGGTTCCCCGGCGAATCTCCCCGCTTTTTACTGGCTTGACCCAGCCAGGAGCTTCCCGCAGAACCGCGACACCCATGGCCCTGGAAAGGACCGTTTCATGAAGCGTTTGTTCGTGATTGCCACCCTCCTCGGCGCGGCTCCCGCGATGGCCGACGAGGGCATGTGACCTACAACAACTTTCCCTCCGCGAAGGTGAAGGAGAAGTACGGCTTCGAGCCTTCCCAGCAGTGGCTGGACAACGTGCGCCTGTCCTCGGCGCGTCTGGCGGGCGGATGCTCGGCCAGCTTCGTGTCCGCCAACGGCCTGGTGATGACGAATCACCACTGCGCGCGCGGCTGTATCGACCAGCTCTCCACGGCGAAGAAGGACTACATCGCCAACGGCTTCTACGCGAAGGCGCAGGCCGAGGAGACCCAGTGTCCGGCGATGGAGATCAACCAGCTGGTCAAGATCACCGACGTCACGGAGACGCTGAACAAGGCCACCCAGGGCCTGACCGGTAAGAAGTACGCCGACACGCTGAAGGCGAAGATGTCCGAGCTGGAGCAGGCCTGCTCCGCCGGCAACGCCAAGGCGCGTTGTGACGTCGTCACCCTGTACCAGGGCGGCCAGTACAACCTCTACGAGTACAAGCGCTTCCAGGACGTCCGCCTGGTGATGGCGCCCGAGCACGCCATCGCGTTCTTCGGCGGCGACCCGGACAACTTCGAGTTCCCCCGCTACGACCTCGACGTGACGTTCCTGCGCGTCTACGAGGACGGCAAGCCGGCGACGACGAACAACTTCTTCAAGTGGTCCGACAAGGGCGCTCAGGAAGGCGAGCTGACCTTCATCTCCGGCCACCCGGGCCGCACCTCGCGTGGCCTCACCATCGCGGAGCTGGAGTTCCAGCGTGACGTGGTGCTGCCCAAGACGCTGATGACGCTCTCCGAGATGCGCGGCATGCTGACCGAGTTCGGCCGCCGTGGCGCCGAGCAGCGCCGCATCTCCACCAACCTGCTGTTCGGCGTGGAGAACTCGGTGAAGGCGCTCAAGGGCCGTCACGAGGCCCTGCTGGACAAGACGTTCTTCGCGCAGAAGGTCGCTGCGGAGCAGGACCTGCGCAAGAAGGTCGAAGCCAACCCGGAGATGCAGAAGAAGTACGCCGCGGCGTGGGATGAGATCGCCAAGGCCCAGGCGCAGCTGCGCAACATCCGTCAGGACCTGACGTTCATGGAGAACAGCGGCGGCCTGTCCTCCACTCTCTTCCAGGTGGCCCGCACGCTGGTGCGCGGCGCCGAGGAGCTCCCGAAGGCGAACGGCGAGCGCCTGCGTGAGTTCAACCAGGCCAACGTCCCGGCGCTGGAGGCCCAGCTGTTCAGCCCGGCTCCCGTCTACCCGGAGCTGGAGATTGCCCGCCTGACGTTCGGCCTCACCAAGATGCGCGAGGAACTGGGCTCCGACCACCCCTTCGTGAAGAAGGTGCTGGGCAAGGAGTCCCCCGAGAAGCTGGCCGCGCGGCTGGTGAAGGGCACCAAGCTGCGTGACGTGAAGGCCCGCCAGGCGCTGTACAAGGGCGGCAAGGCGGCCATCGCGGCGTCCAAGGACCCGATGATTCAGCTGGCCGTCGCGGTGGACCCGGACATGCGCGCCATCCGCAAGACGTACGAGGAGAACGTCGAGTCCATCATCCGCAAGAACAGCGAGCTGGTGGCCAAGTCCAAGTTCGAGATCTACGGCACCAACCAGTACCCGGACGCGACGTTCAGCCTGCGCCTGTCCTACGGCGCGGTGAAGGGCTACTCGGAGAACGGCAAGCAGGTCAGCCCCATCACCCAGATGGCGGGCACCTTCGAGCACGCCACGGGTGAGGAGCCCTTCGCGCTGCCGAAGTCCTGGCTGAAGAACGAGAAGGCGCTGGACGGCACCACGCCGATGAACTTCGTCTCCACCAACGACATCATCGGCGGCAACTCCGGCTCGCCGGTCATCAACAAGGACGCGGAGATCGTCGGCATCGTGTTCGACGGCAACATCCAGTCCCTGGGCGGCGAGTACGGCTTCGACGAGAGCGTCAACCGCTCGGTCAGCGTCCACAGCCAGGCCATCATCGAGTCGCTGACGAAGATCTACGGCGCCACGCGGCTGCTCGAGGAGCTGCGCCCGGGCAGCACCAAGGTCCCGCCCGTGAAGGCCAGCCCGGCGAAGTAATGCCTTCGGGCGAAGATGGGGGCCCCGGCGCGGTCGGCCAGGGCCCCTGAAACACGAAGAGGCTGCCCGGCACATGTACCGGGCAGCCTCTTTCGCGTCAGGGCGTCAAACGCCCTACCGCCCTACTCCCATTCGATGGTCGCGGGGGGCTTGGACGAGATGTCGTAGGCGACGCGGTTGATGCCGCGCACCTCGTTGGTGATGCGCGTGGAGATGCGCTCCAGCACGGGGAACGGCAGCCGGGCCCAGTCCGCAGTCATGCCGTCCACGCTGGTGACGGCGCGCAGCACGCAGGTGGACTCGTAGGTGCGCTCGTCGCCCATGACGCCCACGCTCTGCACCGGCAGCAGCACCGCGAAGGCCTGCCACACCTCCTTGTAGAGGCCGGCGCTGCGAATCTCCTCCTGGACGATGGCATCCGCGCGCCGCACCAGCTCCAGGCGCTGCTCGGTGACTTCACCCAGGACGCGGATGGCCAGACCCGGGCCGGGGAATGGCTGGCGGGACACCATCTCATCCGGCAGCCCCAGCTCGCGGCCCAGGGCGCGGACCTCGTCCTTGAAGAGCTCGCGCAGCGGCTCCACCAGCTTGAGCTTCATCGTCTCCGGCAGGCCGCCCACGTTGTGGTGGCTCTTGATGGTGACGGAGGGGCCCTTGTACGACACGGACTCGATGACGTCCGGGTACAGCGTGCCCTGGGCCAGGAACTCCGCGTCCTGCACGTCGCGCGAGGCCTCCTCGAACACGGCGATGAACTCGCGGCCGATGATCTTCCGCTTCTTCTCCGGGTCCGTCACCCCGGCCAGCTTGTCCAGGAAGCGCTGGCGGGCATCCACCGTCTTCAGCGGGACGTGGAAGCGGTCCACGAAGAGCGCCTCCACCTGGGCGCGCTCGTTCTGCCGCAGCACCCCGTTGTCCACGAAGATGCACTGCAGCCGGGGGCCAATGGCCCGGTGCAGCAGCAGCGCGGCCACGGAGCTGTCCACGCCGCCCGACAGCGCGCAGATGACCCGGCCGTGCTCACCCACCTGGCGGCGGATGGTGCCCACGGCCTCGTCGATGAAGCCCTTCATCGTCCACGAGCCGCTGACCTTGCACTCGTTGAAGACGAAGGCGCGCAGCATGGCCTTGCCCTGCGGCGTGTGGACCACCTCCGGGTGGAACTGGACGCCGAACCAGGGCTTCGTCGTGTGGGCGGTGGCGGCGAAGGGCGAATTGCCGCTGCGGCCAATGGCCTCGAAGCCGGGGGGCAGCGCCTCCACCCGGTCGCCGTGGCTCATCCAGACTTGGACTCTGTCCCCGGGGGTGAACTCGGCGAAGGGGCCGCGGCGGGCCAGCACCTCCACCTCCGCGTTGCCGAACTCGCGGTGGGCGCTCCGGTCAATCTTGCCGCCCAGCAGCTTGGCGGTGAGCTGGAGGCCGTAGCAGATGCCCAGCACGGGGACGCCGGCTTCGAAGACGAACGGGTCGCACCGGGGGGAGTCCGGGGCCTCCACGGACGCCGGGCCGCCAGAGAGGATGATGCCGCGGGGAGCGTACTTGCGGATGTCCTCCGCCGGGAGGTCCGGGCGGTGGATTTCGCAATAGACGCCCAGCTCGCGGACGCGCCGGGCGATGAGCTGGGTGTACTGGCTCCCGAAATCGAGGATCAGGATTTTTTCGGCGTGCAGGTCCACCTGGGAGTCTCCAAGAGGGGCGTCGTTGACGGCTGGGGGCCCTTATCGCTACAAACTTCCGGAATACAACGCCCAAGTACCTTCAATTGTTCGAGGCCTGGATGCTCCGCCGCCTGTCCGCCCCTACCGCTGCTGCGACCCTACTCCTGCTGTCCGCCACCGGATGCGTGAAGGAGATCTCCTCGGATGAGCGGCTGGACCGCGAAACCCAGAATCTCTCCGCGAAGGAGATGCCGGGTGCCGCCGAGCTGGAGAAGCTCACCTGCGAGGACTCCACCGAGGCGCTCATCAAGGCGCGCAATGTGAACCGGCCGGAGACGGACCGGCTGGTGGACTACATCGAGCTGTACTCCTCCCTCCGCAAGCGGACCGCCACGTTCGAGGATGCGATGAACCGCAACCCGGACCTGAGCTACCGCGAGGGCACCCAGCACCTGGTCAACGCCAAGGACAACTGCATCCAGCAGACGGCCGACGTCCGGGTGGAGTTCGAGACCTACATGCGGGAGCTGGTGGGCGTGCCCACCGTCCAGGAAATCAAGGGCGGCAACACCGTGACCATCGCCCGGCTCGACTTCAACACCCTGCGCCAGGCCATCGAGACGCTGGAGCCGGACGACAAGGACACGCTGCTCAACCAGGTGAACTCCGCGGAGAAGCGCGTGGCCCCGTCGACCCCCGCGGCCGATGAGTCCGCCCCCGCGTCGGGTGGTGGCCGCAAGCGCGGCCGGTAAGGACGCTCCGGCCGTCTCTGGCTGGACACCCAGGGCCCCGCCGAGAGGCGCGGGCCCTTTTTCATGGCCTCGGGACGCGGCGCGGGAGGACGGGCCACCGCCCTCCCTGGCGCCCTCCGGACTACCCGACGCGGTAGTTCGGCGCTTCCTCGGTGATGATGACGTCGTGCACGTGGCTCTCCTTGAGCCCGGCCGAGGTGATGCGGACGAAGGTGGCCTGGGTGCGCAGCTCGTCGATGGTGCGGCAGCCCACGTAGCCCATGCCGCTGCGGATGCCGCCCAGCATCTGGTGGACGTTCATCGCCAGGGTGCCCTTGTACGGCACGCGGCCCTCGATGCCCTCGGGCACCAACTTCACGGCCTCCACGTCCGCCTGGAAGTAGCGATCCTTGGCGCCCTGCTTCATGGCGCCCAGGCTGCCCATGCCGCGGTAGCTCTTGTAGCTGCGGCCCTGGTACAGGATGACGTCGCCCGGGGACTCCTCGGTGCCGGCGAAGAGCGAGCCGACCATCACCGTGTTGGCGCCCGCCGCCAGCGCCTTGACGATGTCGCCCGAGTACTTGATGCCGCCGTCGGAGATGACGGGCACGTCGTGCTTCTGGGCCTCGCGGACGCAGTCATCCACGGCCGTCACCTGGGGCACGCCCACGCCGGCCACCACACGGGTGGTGCAGATGGAGCCGGGGCCGATGCCCACCTTCACCGCGTCCACGCCCGCCTGGATGAGCGCGCGGGTGGCCTCGGCGGTGGCGACGTTGCCGGCGATGAGCTCGAAGCCCTGGAAGTTCTTCCGGGTGTCGCGCACGCCATCCAGCACCGCGGTGGAGTGACCGTGCGCGGTGTCCACGACGATGACGTCCACGCCGGCCTTGATGAGCGCCTCCACGCGGGCCTCGCGGTCCGCGGACACACCCACGGCGGCGGCGCACAGCAGGCGGCCCATGCCGTCCTTGGCCGCGTTGGGGTGCGTGCGGCGCTTCTCGATGTCCTTGATGGTGATGAGGCCCTTGAGCTCGAAGGCCTCGTTGACGACGAGGAGCTTCTCGATGCGGTGCTCGTGCAGCAGCTTCTGCGCATCTTCCTGCGTGATGCCTTCGCGGCCGGTGACGAGCTTGCGCGTCATCATCGACTCCACCGTCTGGGTGAAGTTGGTCTCGAAGCGCACGTCGCGGCTGGTGACGATGCCTACCAGCCGCTGGCCCTTCACCACCGGGATGCCGGACACGCCGTGAAGGCGCATCAGCTCCAGCGCGCGGCCCAGCGGGGCCTCCGGTTCGATGGTGACGGGGTCCACCACCATGCCGCTTTCGAACTTCTTGACCTTGAGGACCTCGAGCGCCTGCTGCTCGGGCGTCATGTTCTTGTGGATGACACCAATCCCGCCCTCCTGGGCCATGGCGATGGCGGTCCGGGACTCCGTGACGGTGTCCATGGCCGCCGACAGGAGGGGGATGTTGAGACGGAGATTGCGGGTGAGCCGGGTCGTCAGGTCGACGTCCTTGGGGACGACCGAGCTCTCGCCCGGGACCAGGAGGACGTCGTCGAAGGTGAGGGCGAGCCGGATATCGGGGTTGAGCATGAGCAGCGCTCCCGTGGGCAGATGCCCGCGGGGCACCACAGCCCGCGGGTGCGGTTCCATACGAGGTACGCTGCCCCGGCGCAACGGAGAAGGGCGCTGATTTTGACGCCCGTTCCCTCGGAGTTCGGGCGATAATCGCAACCCAGTATCCCCTCTCGTCTCAGGAACCGGGCATTGACGGATTCGAATCAGGGTGCGGTCGGGCTCGTCGTGAAGCTGCCCTTCGCGACGCCTGAGGAGTTCCTGGCGAAGTACGGCCCGAATGTGACCCGGGGTGGCATCTATCTGCGCGCACGCGCGGTGAAGCCACCGGGGACGGCCGTCACCTTGGATCTCAAGCTGGCGGGCGGGGAACGCATCATCTACGCGGCGGCCGTCGTTCACTACGTCACAGGTCAGGGCGGCCCGGGCGTGCTCGGCATGGGCCTGCGCTTCCTGAACGCGGATGCGCCCACCCGGCGGCTCCTGGATTCGCTGGTCGTCACCCTGCCCCACGCCCAGTCGGATGTTCCCCCGGTTCCTCCCAATGTAGGGCCGCCGGATTACACCGTCCCACCCACGGAGCAGACGCCCGTCGCCCTCGCCGCCGAGCTCTTCGCGCCGGCCCCCGTGCCAGGCAGTGCTTCAGCCGAGGCCCCTGCCGCGCCGCCGCAGATGATCTCCAACGCGGCGTTGAACCTCAGCTCGGAGGACCCGAAGCGCGCCGGTGTCGTCATCGGCATCGACCTGGGGACAACGAACTCGTGCGCGGCCTACGTCCGCAACGGCAAGCCGGGCGTGCTGCCCAGCCGCGAGGGCCACAACACGGTGCCCTCCATCATCGCCGTCAACACGCGCGGCAAGCTGGTGGTGGGCCACCCCGCCAAGGGGCAGATGCTCACCAATCCGCGCCAGACGGTGTACGGCGCCAAGCGGCTGGTGGGCCGGCCCTTCGCGTCCCTGGTGGTGGAGCAGATCAAGGACCGCTTCCACTATGAGATCGCCGCCAGTGAGAATGGCGACGCGGGCGTGAAGCTGGGCGAGCACGTCTACACGCTCCAACAGATCTCCGCGCTCATCCTCCGGGAGGTCCGGGAGGTGGCGCAGAACCAGCTGGGCCATCAGGTGTCCCGCGCGGTCGTCACCGTCCCCGCCTACTACAACGACAACCAGCGCCAGGCGGTGCGCGAGGCCGGGAAGCTGGCGGGCCTGTACATCGAGCGCATCCTCAACGAGCCCACCTCGGCGGCGCTGGCCTATGGCTACGGCCGCAAGCTGAACCAGCGCGTGCTCGTCTATGACCTGGGCGGTGGCACCTTCGACGCGTCGGTGCTGGAGCTGAACGACAACGTCTACGAGGTCATCTCCACCGGCGGCGACACGTTCCTGGGCGGCATCGACTTCGACTCCGCCATCGTCACGTACCTCCTGGACGAGTTCCAGAAGACCACGGGCCGCGCGTTCCAAGGGGACCGGGTGGCCCTGCAGCGCATCAACGACGCGGCCGAGCGCGCCAAGTGCGCGCTGTCGGAGCGCTCGGAGGTGCGGGTGCACGTCGCGTTCGTGACGATGATCGACAACAAGCCGTGCGACCTGGACGTCATGCTCTCGCGGCAGAAACTGGTAGAGCTGACGGAGGGGTTGGTGGATCGCACCCTCCAGGTCTGCGAGGAGGTCCTCCGAGCGAAGAAGGTGACGCCGCAGGACATCGACGAGGTCATCCTCGTCGGTGGGCAGAGCCGCTTCCCGCTGGTGCACGAGAAGATCACGAAGTTCTTCGGCAAGCCGCCCAGCAAGGGCGTGCACCCGGACGAGGCCGTGGCGCTGGGCGCGGCGCTGCTGGCGCACAGCCTGGGGCAGTTGGAAGGCGTGGTGCTCATCGACGTGCTGCCCATGGCCATTGGCGTGGGCCTGCCCGGTGGCCGCTTCAAGGCGGTGATGGAGCGCAACACGTCGCTGCCGTCCACCAAGAGCTACACCCTGGCCACGCACCGCGACGGCCAGACGGAGCTGGAGCTCACGGTGTTTCAGGGCGACTCCGACAAGGCCGCGGACAACGAGTACCTGGGCACGCTGAAGCTGGAGGGCCTGCCGAAGCTCCCGCGTGGCGCCGTGCAGGTGAACGTCACCTTCGAGGTCAGCAACGAGTCGCTGCTGAAGGTCACCGCGCGCGAGGCTTCGTCGGGCCGCGAGGTGACGAGCACCTTCACCACGCGCGACACCCCGGAGGCCGTGAAGGCGCGGCTGGCGCAGATCGAACCAGAGACGCCGCCGGCGCCTGGCCCGGCAGCCGCGGCACGGAGCGCGGGCCACGCGGGGGCCACAGCCACAGGGCCCTCCGCTCCGGTGAAGGTGCCCATGGCCACGGCCGCGCGGCCGGTGCTCGTTCGGCCCGCTTCGTCGGCTCCCGTGCCCTCGATTCCTGCTGTCAGTGTGACTGTTGCACCCAAGCAGAAGGGCTTTATGGGGTGGCTCAAGGGGTTGTTCGGAAGAGCCTGAGAACGCGCACTGCGTGTCCTGATCGCACTCAGTGTCATGTATGGTTTCGGTAATTTTCCGGTGAATCTGGCCATCGCCTAGATAGTCGGATTTGCCTGCTATGTAGCGCCTCGCTTCCTTCCGGACAGACGAGCGCGCTCCCATGCATGAGACTCCGCGAACCCTCCTCGAAGTCCTGACCCAACGCGCCTTCAGCGAGACGGCGCACCGGAAACAGTACGCATTTCTCGGCGATTCAGACGGTGAGGAAGCCTCGCTGAGCGCGAGGGAACTTCACGCGCAGGCGGCGCGCATCGGCGCGCTGTTGCAGGCACAGGGTGCGCAGGGCCAGCGTGTGTTGCTGTTGTACCCGCCGGGGCTGGACTACGTCGCGGGCTTCTTCGGCTGCCTCTACGCGGGTGCGGTGGCGGTGCCCGCCTATCCGCCGGACCCGGTGCGGCTGGAGCGCACCCTGCCCCGCCTTCGCGCCATCATCCAGGACGCCGAGGCCACGGTGGTGCTCACGACGTCTGGCATCCTCTCGCTCGCGGACTTCGTCTTCGAACAGGCGCCGGACTTCCGGGCGCTGAAGTGGCTGGCGACGGATGAACTGCCCGTGGGCGGTGAGTCGTCGTGGATTGAGCCCCAGGTGAGCCCGGGCACGCTGGCGTTCCTCCAGTACACGTCCGGCTCCACGGGCACGCCCAAGGGCGTGATGCTCAGCCACGCCAACCTGATTCACAACCTGGGGCTGATTGCCGGCGCCTTCCAGACGGGGCCGCAAAGCTCGGCCGTCATCTGGCTGCCGCCGTACCACGACATGGGCCTCATCGGAGGCATCCTCCAGCCGCTGTTCGCGGGCTTCCCCGTGACGCTCATGTCGCCCATGTCCTTCCTCCAGCGGCCCATGCGCTGGCTGGAGGCCGTGTCCCGGTATGGTGGCACCATCAGCGGTGGACCCAACTTCGCGTTCGAGCTGTGCGCGCGGCGGGCCACGCCCGAGGACATCCAGGCGCTCGACCTGCGGGCCTGGGACGTGGCCTTCTGCGGCGCGGAGCCCATTCGCGCCGCCACGTTGGATCGCTTCGCGGAGGTGTTCGCGCCCAGCGGGTTCCGCCGCGAGGCCTTCTACCCCTGCTATGGCCTGGCCGAAGGCACGCTCATCGTCACGGGTGAGGAGAAAGGCCGCGTGCCGCGGGTGCACGTCCTGCAGGACGCCGCGTTGGGCCACGGGCAGGCGGTCCGCGTCGAGCCAGGCTCCGAGGGTTCGAGGACCCATATCGGTTGCGGCTCCACGCTGGCCGAGCAGCGGCTGCTGATCGTGGACCCGGAGTCGCGCGTGCCACGTGCGCCGGGCCAGGTGGGCGAAATCTGGGTCTCCGGTGGAAGCGTCGCGCAGGGCTACTGGCGCAAGCCCGATGACAGCGTGGACATCTTCCAGGCTGTCCCGGTGGGCGCGGAGGCCGGTCCGAAGTACCTGCGCACCGGCGACCTGGGGCTGCTGCTGGAGGACGGGCAGCTCATCGTCACCGGCCGGCGCAAGGACCTCATCATCCTGCGGGGCCGGAACCTGTATCCGCAGGACGTGGAGAGCATCGTAGAGCGGGCCCACCGCAAGGTGCGTCCGGGCTGCATCGCGGCGTTCGCCATCGAGACTCCGGAGGGCGAGGCCCTGGCGGTGGTCGCGGAGGTGTCGCGAGACCTGGCGGAGGGCTCGGACCCGGCCGCGCTGGGCGCCGTGGCGGACGCGCTGCGGAAGGCCATTGTCGCGGAGCTTCAGGTCCAGCCGCACACGCTGGCGCTGCTGCCGCCGGGCTCGGTGATGAAGACGTCGAGCGGGAAGATCCAGCGCTTCGCCTGCCGTGCCGCCCTGGTGTCCGGCGAGCTGCCCATCGTGTGGCGCAGCGGGACGGGTGTCATCTCGGGGCCCGCGTCCCTGCCCGCTCCCGCGCCGGCTCCGGCCATCCAGCCCGCGCTCTCCCAGGAGGCACTGGAGACGGCGCTGCGTGAGGAACTGGTGGCGGTGCTCGGCGCCGAGGCTGTTGGACAGGACGCCAGCACGCCGCTGACGTTGCTGGGCCTGGACTCGCTGGGGGCCGCAGACCTCCAGGGCCGCGTGGAGAAGCGGTTGGGGGTGCGCGTCTCCATCGCCGCGCTGTTGCAGGACCTGAGTCTCCGGTCGCTGGCGGAGTCCGTGTCCGCGGAGGGCACGGGGCGCCGGTTGCCACCGCTCCAGCGCCGTCCCGCCGGTGACGCGCCCACGCCCGCGTCCTTCACGCAGGAGCGGCTGTGGTACCTCCTCCAACTGGATCCATCCTGGACGTCGAACCAGATTCCGGTGGCGCTGACGCTGCGTGGGACGCTGGACGTGGCGGCGCTGGAACGGGCCCTGTCGGAGGTGCTGCGCCGGCACGAGGTACTGCGCACCCGCTTCGCGTCCCGCGATGGCGCGCTGCTTCAGCGCGTGCAGGCGCCGGGCCCCGTCTCCCTGCCGTGCCTGGACTTCACGGGTGTGAGCGGTGACGCGCGGCAGGCGACGCTCGAAGCCCAGGCAGTGCTCGATGCGCAAAGCCCCATGGACCTGGAGGCAGGCCCGCTGGTGCGGTGCTCCCTGCTGCGCTTCGGGCCGGAGGACCACGTCCTGCTGACCGTCCTGCACCACCTGGTGGTGGACGGCACGTCCGTCGCGCTGTTCATGCGCGAGCTGGCGGCCCTTTACGGCGCGTTCGTGGAGGGACGGCCGTCGCCGTTGGCGGAGCCGGAGTTCCAGTACGGAGACTTCGCCGCGTGGCAGCGCGCGTACTTCACGCCGGATGCGCTCACCACGGAGTTGACGTGGTGGAAGGAGACGCTGGCCGGCGCGCCCCAGTTGCTGGCCCTGCCCACCGACCGGTCCCGGCCGCAGCGGTTGTCCGTCCACGGGGCTCGTCGCCTGCGCCTGCTGCCCGCGTCCCTCATGGCCCGGCTGCATGCGCTGGGACGGCGCCAGGGCGCCACGCCGTTCATGAGCGTGATGTCCGCGCTGGCCACGGTGCTGCACCGCTGGAGCGGCCAGTCCGACTTCGTCGTGGGCACCGTCATCTCCGGCCGTGACGCGGCGGGCACTCGCGAGCTGATGGGCGACTGCACCAACTTCATCCCGCTGCGGGTCCGCCTGCCCGAAGCCGCGACGTCCGCGGACATGCTCTCCGAGGTGAAGTCGCGGATGCTGGGCGCGCTCGCGCATGGGTACGTGCCGTTCGAGCAGATTCTCGCGGCCGTGCAACAGCCCGGAGCGGAGCGCCGCGAGTTGTACAACGTGGGGTTCATCCTCGACGACTACGAGCTGCCTCGCGCGCTGTCCGTCCGGGGTGGACTGACGCTCGACGTGTCCCTGGTGGACAACCACACGGCAGAGCTGGACATGACCTTCGAGGCGACGCACCGTCCTGAAGGCCTGCTGATTGGCTGCAAGTACTCCGCGGACCTGTTCGATGCGGAGACGGCGGACCGGCTCCTGAGCCATCTGGAGCATGTGATTCGCGGAATGGTGGAGGCGCCGGATGCGGCACTGACCACCCTGCCGTTGATGAGCGATGCCGAGCGGCAGCACGCGCTCCACGGCTGGAATCCCCGCGTCGAAGCACCTCCGTCCGGCACGCTGACGGAGCTCATCGAAGCGCAAGTCGAGCGGACGCCGGACGCGGTGGCGGTGGCGTTCGAGTCGGAGCGGCTGACGTACCGGGAGCTGGACGCGAGGGCCAACCAGGTGGCGCACCACCTGAGGAGCCTGGGTGTAGCCCCGGAGTCGCTGGTGGGGGTGTGCCTGGAGCGCTCGGTGGACATGGTGGTGGCGCTGCTGGGCGTGCTGAAGGCAGGCGCGGCCTACGTGCCAGTGGACCCGGCGTACCCGAAGGAGCGTCTGGGGTGGATGCTGGAGGACACCGGGGCGTCGGTGCTGCTGACGCACGAGAAGTGGAAGTCGGTGCTTCCGCCCAGCGCCGCGCGCGTGGTGTGCCTGGACAGCGAAGCGGGCGAAGTGGAGCGGCAGCCGGTGACTCGGCCGTCGGTGCGAGTGGGCCCGGAGTCGCTGGCGTACGTCATCTTCACCTCTGGAAGCACGGGCCGTCCGAAGGGGGCGATGAATGCGCACGGGGGCGTCGTCAACCGGCTGAAGTGGATGCAGGAGGAGTACGGGCTTAACGGCACGGACGTGGTGCTGCAGAAGACGCCCTTCAGCTTCGACGTGTCGGTGTGGGAGTTCTTCTGGCCGCTGCTGGCGGGGGCGAAGCTGGTGGTGGCGCGGCCGGGAGGGCACCAGGAGCCGGCGTACCTGGTGAAGCTGATGAAGGCGGAGGGCGTGACGACGGTGCACTTCGTGCCGTCCATGCTGCGTGCCTTCGTGGAAGAGCCGGGGCTGGAGGGACTGGGAAGCCTGCGGCGTGTGGTGTGCAGCGGCGAGGCGTTGAGCGCGGAGTTGGTGAAGAAGGCGTACGCGCGGCTGCCCGCACCGGTGCGGGTACACAACCTCTACGGCCCGACAGAGGCAGCAGTAGACGTCACGTACTGGCCGTGCCCGCGTGGAGAGGACTTCCACCGCGTCCCCATTGGGCGGCCCGTGGCGAACACGGTGCTGTACGTGCTGGACACGCACGGGCAGCCGTCTCCTGTGGGCATTCCGGGCGAGTTGCACATTGGCGGCGTGCAGGTGGGGCGCGGCTACTGGCAGCGGCCCCAGCTGACGGCGGAGCGCTTCATTCCGGATGCCTTCAGCGGCATTCCGGGCGCGCGCCTGTACCGCACCGGAGACGTGGCGCGGTGGCTGCCCGACGGCACGCTGGAGTACCTGGGCCGGGCCGACTTCCAGGTGAAGCTGCGCGGCTTCCGCATCGAGCTGGGTGAAGTCGAGACCGCGCTTGCCGCGGACCCGGCCGTCCGCGACTCCGTGGTGCTGGCTCGTGAGGATTCGACGGGTGACCAGCGGCTGGTGGCCTACGTCGTCCTGGACGATGCGGCGGCGGCGCAGGAGGTCGACGCGTCCTCCCAGTGGCAGGCCATCTACGACGAGGCCTACGCACGCGAGACGCCGGAGAGCGAAGACCCGACCTTCAACATCGTCGGATGGGAAGACAGCTACACTGGAGATCCTCTTCCGCCCGCGCAGATGCGTGAGTGGGTGGACACCACCGTGGCGCAGATTCTCAGCTTCCAGCCCAAGCGGGTGCTGGAGCTGGGGTGCGGCACCGGCCTCCTCCTGTACCGGCTGGCGCCTCGCTGCGAGGCCTACTGGGGCGTCGATTTCGCCCGGCCCGCGCTGGACCGCATCGAGCGCCAGCGTGAGCGCATGGGCGGAGCCCTGGAGTCCGTCCATCTGCTGCACCGGAGCGTGGACGACTTCTCGGGTCTGGAGCCGGGCTCGTTCGACACGGTCGTCATCAACTCAGTCGTCCAGTACTTCTCCAGCCCTGAGTTCCTGCTCGACGTGCTCCGCGGGGCCGTGCGCGTCCTGAAGCCAGGGGGCCGGGTGTTCCTGGGCGACGTGCGGAGCCTGGAGCTGCTCGAGGCCTTCCGTGCCTCGGTGCGCCTGCACCGGACCGCGGGCCCCGTGGCCACGTCCCAGTTCGCCTACCGCGTCCAGCGCGACATCCTGGCGGAGAAGGAGCTGGTCCTCTCCCCTGCCTTCTTCACCGCCCTGCCAGATCGCATCCCGGGCATCCAGCGCGTGGAGGTGCTGCCGAAGCACGGGCGCTACGATAACGAGCTCAGCCGCTTCCGCTACGAGGTCATCTTCCACGTCGGCGACGCCGCCAAGACTCCCGCCCGGCGCTCGAAGCCGGACTGGGTGGACGGCGCCGGATTCACCCTGGACAGACTGCGCGAGCAACTGAGCGCAGGGCCCGGACTGCTGGCCGTGCGTGGGCTCCCCAACGCGCGAGTCCTGGAACCCACCCGGCTTGTTGAACTGCTGTCCGCCACGCCGCCGCCCACGGTGGCGGGCCTTCGCGAGGCCCTGCATGACTGGCCGGGTACCCGCGGCGTGGAGCCGGAGGACCTGTACGCCCTGGGCACGGAGCTCGGCTACGAGGTCCGGGTGAGCTGGGCCTCCGCGCACCGGAATGGTGCGCTGGACGTCGTGTTCGCGCGCCCCGGTGAAGTGGACACGCTCGACCTGTCCCCCGAGCCGAAGCAAGTCACCTCCTGGGATGGCCTTGCCAGCGATCCGCTGCGGGGGGCTCGGAGTGCGCATGCGGTGAGCCGTCTCCGCGACACGTTGGCGGACAAGCTGCCGCCGCACATGGTGCCCTCCGCCTTCGTGGTGCTGCCCGCCCTGCCCTTGTCTCCCAATGGCAAGGTCGACCGCAAGGCACTGCCCGCGCCGGAGGCCGAACGCCTGGGCGCCGCGGACGCCTTCATCGCGCCCCGGACGCCCACCGAGGAGAAGGTGGCGCGCATCTTCGGCGAGATTCTGGGCCAGTCCCGAGTCGGCGCGAACGATGACTTCTTCGCGCTGGGGGGACACTCCCTGCTGGCCACGCAGGTGGTCGTGCGCGTGCGCGCGCAGCTCAACACGGAGATCTCGCTGCGCACCCTGTTCGACGCGCCCACCGTGGCCCGTCTGGCGGAGCGCATTGAATCGCAAGCCCAACTGGCCGACGCATCGGGTGTCCCGGCACTGGTCCCGCTGGAGCGCGGTCCGTCCGCTGACGAAGGACTGGCTGCGTCCTTCGCCCAGCAACGGCTCTGGTTCCTGGAGCAGTTGCACCCCGGGCAGGCCGCCTACAACCTCCCCGCGGCCCTGCGGCTGACGGGACAGTTGGATGTGGAAGCCCTGCGCCGCACCTTCCTGGAAGTGGTCCGCCGTCATGAGGCGGTGCGCACCACCTTTGTCACGCGCGAGGGCCAGCCCGCCCAGCGCATCCACCCGGCGCCGGCTGAATGGCCGCTGCCAGAGGAGGACCTGCGCGGTCTGGAGCCCGAGGCCCGCGACGCGGCCGTGCAGGCTCGGATGGTCGAAGAGGCCCACCGCGCCTTCGACTTGGAGAAGGGTCCGCTGCTGCGCACCGTGCTGCTGCACACCGGCGCGGACGCGCATGTGCTGCTCTTGTGCATGCACCACATCGTCTCGGACGGCTGGTCCATTGGCGTGCTGGTGCGGGAAGTGGCGGCGCTCTACGAGGCGCTGTCGCAGGGGCGTGAGGCAGCGCTGCCCGCGTTGACGGTGCAGTACGCGGACTACGCCGCGTGGCAGCGGCGCGTACTGGAAGGCCCGGCGCTGGCGCCGCAACTGAACTGGTGGCGCTCACGCCTTGAAGGCGCTCCCACGCTGGAGTTGCCCTCCGACCATGCGCGTCCCGCGGTCCGTAGCGGCAAGGGCGCTTCGTACTTCTTCTCGCTGTCCTCGGAGCAAGTCGCGGGCCTGGAGCGCGTGGCCTCGGCCCACAACGCCACGTTGTACATGGTGCTGATGGCGGGCTGGCAGGCGCTGCTCGCTCGCTACTCCGGGCAGACGGACTTCTGCGTGGGCACGTCGGTGGCTCATCGCACGCGGCCCGAGCTCGAAGGGCTCATCGGCTTCTTCGTCAACACCCTGGCGCTGCGCGCGAACGTGGACGGCGATCCGCGTTTCGATGAGCTGGTGGCGCGAGTCCGAGAGGAGTCCCTGGCGGCCTTCGCGAACCAGGACGTTCCCTTCGACCGTCTGGTGGAGGTGCTGGGAGGCCAGCGCGACCTGTCGCGCACCCCGTTGTTCCAGGCCGCCTTCGTCCTCCAGAACGCACCCATGCAGCCCCCCACGCTGCCGGGCATGGTCGTCGAGGTGCTGCACACGGGCACGGACACGGCCCGGTTCGATGTGACCGCGTTGCTGGTGGAGCGCGGCGGACGGCTAGACGGCGAGCTCGAGTACAGCCTCGATCTGTTCACTCCGGAGACCGCGCGCCGCATGGTGGAGCATTTCCAGCGGCTGCTCCGCGGCGTCGTGGAGGACGCGGCGTGCCGCATCAGCGCGGTGCCGCTGTGGAGCGAGGCCGAACGCCACGAAGTGCTCGTGGACTGGAACGACACGGCGGCGCCCTACCCCGCCGACACCACCGTCCATCAGCGCTTCATGGAGCAGGCGCAGAGGACTCCGCAGGCCATCGCCGTCGAGCATGAGGGCCGCTTGCTCACGTATGAGGAGCTGGATGCGCGTTCCAACCAACTCGCGCATCACCTGCGCTCGCTGGGCCTGGGCACCGAATCGCGCGTAGGCGTCTTCCTGCACCGGGGCCTGGACTTGCTGGTGGGCCTGCTGGGCATCCTCAAGGCGGGCGGCGCCTACGTGCCGCTCGCGCCGGAGTACCCCGCGCAGCGGCTGGCCTTCATGGCCGAGGACTCGGGAGTGGCCGCCATCCTCACCGAGTCCGCGTTGGAGGACGAGCTGCCCGCCGGTTCGCAGCTCATCGTGGTTCTGGATGACGAGTGGGCGCGGATTGAGCGCCAGCCGTCGACGCCCGTGACGGGTGGGCTCGTGGGGCCGGAGCAGCTCGCGTACATCACCTACACCTCTGGCTCCACGGGGACGCCCAAGGGCGTGGCCATTCCGCACCGGGGCGTGGTGCGCCTGCTCATCGGCTCTCGCTTCGTGGACCTGGGGCCGTCGGAGGTGGTGCTGCAGTTGGCGCCCCTGGCCTTTGACGCGTCCACCCTGGAAATCTGGGGCGCGCTGCTGCACGGAGCGCGCCTGGTGCTCTACCCGCAGCGGACGCCGGACCTGGCAGAGCTGGGCCAGGCGCTGGTGCGGCACCAGGTGTCGGTGCTCTGGCTGACGGCGGCGCTCTTCGAGCAGATGCAGCAGCACCAGCCGGAGGCACTGGGCCAGGTGCGTCAGCTGCTCGCTGGTGGTGACGTGCTCCCGGCGCCTCGCGTCCGGGAGCGGCTGGCGCAGGGCGTGGGACTGGTGAACGGCTACGGCCCCACGGAGGGCACCACCTTCACCGCGTGCCACCGGATGGCGCCGGGCGACGTCGTGGGTGACTCCGTCTCCATTGGACGGCCCATCGCGAATACCCAGGTGTACGTGTTGGACTCGGCGATGCGGGCGGTGCCCGTGGGAGTCCCGGGTGAGGTGTTCATCGGTGGCGACGGCCTGGCCCGGGGTTACCTGGGGCAGCCGGCCCTGACGGCCGAGCGCTTCGTGCCCAATCCCTTCGGGCCTCTGGGGGCTCGGTTGTACCGCTCGGGAGACCGTGCGCGTTGGCAGGCGGACGGCACGCTCCAGTTCCTGGGCCGTGTGGACTTCCAGGTGAAGCTGCGGGGCTTCCGCATCGAGCTGGGTGAAGTCGAGGCCGCGCTGCGCAACCACTCCGCGGTGGAGACGGCGATTGCAGTGGTGCGCGAGGACATCCCGGGGGACCGGCGGCTGGTGGCCTACGTGACACCGGAGGACGTGGACACCTCGGCCTTCCGGGAGCATCTGCGCCAGCGGCTCCCCGAGTACATGGTGCCCAACGCCGTGGTGGCGCTGGGCACCCTGCCCCTGTCGCCGAACGGCAAGGTGGACCGCAAGGCCCTCCCGGCTCCAGACCTCGTCGGTCTGGGGGCTGCTGACTTCGTAGCGCCCCGAACGGAGCTGGAGCAGCAACTTGCGCTCCTGTTCAGCGAGGTGCTCGGCCTGGAACGCGCGGGCCTGAACGACGACTTCTTCGAACTGGGAGGCCACTCGCTGCTGGCCACCCAGGTCGTGACCCGGCTGCGCGCGCAGCTTGGCGTGGACCTGCCGCTCCGCACGTTCTTCGAGGCCCCCACCGTGGCGCGTCTCGCCGCGCGCCTGGAGTCGGCGCCGCGAACCAGCACCTTGCTTCCCTTGGAGTCCCTGCCCCGGCCAGCCCAGGGCGAGGCGACCTTCGACGTCTCGTTCGCGCAGCAGCGGCTCTGGTTCCTGGATCAACTGCAGCCCGGACAGTTCACCTACAACGTGCCCGCGGCATTGGAGCTGAAGGGGCGGTTGGACGAGGAGGCGCTGCGGCGCACCTTCCTGGAAGTGGTTCGCCGCCACGAAGCGGTGCGCACCACCTTCGTGACACGCGAAGGCCAGCCGGCCCAGCGTATCCACCCGGCGCCCACCGAGTGGCCACTGCCCGTGGAGGACCTGAGCGGGCTGGCGCCGGAGGCGCGTGACGCGACCGCGCAGGCCCGGATGGTCGAAGAGGCCCACCGCGCCTTCGACTTGGAGAAGGGTCCGCTGCTGCGCACGGTGCTGCTGCGTACCGGGCCGGACGTGCATGTGCTGCTGCTGTGCATGCACCACATCATCTCGGACGGCTGGTCCATGGGGGTGCTGGTGCGGGAAGTGGCGGCGCTCTATGAGGCGCTGTCGCAGGGGCGCGAGGCAGCGCTGCCCGTGTTGACGGTGCAGTACGCGGACTACGCCGCGTGGCAGCGGCGCGTGCTGGAAGGCCCGGCGCTGGCGCCGCAGTTGAGCTGGTGGCGCTCGCGACTCGAAGGCGCTCCCACGTTGGAGTTGCCCACCGACCATCCGCGGCCGGCGGTGCGCACGCTGCGCGGCGCCACCCAGACGTTCACGCTGCCGCCTTCCCTGGTAGCTGGGCTGGAGCGCGTGGCCTCGGCCCACAACGCCACGTTGTACATGGTGCTGATGGCGGGCTGGCAGGCGCTGCTCGCTCGCTACTCCGGGCAGACGGACTTCTGCGTGGGCACGCCGGTGGCCCATCGCACTCGGCCCGAGCTCGAAGGGCTCATCGGCTTCTTCGTCAACACCCTGGCGCTGCGCGCGAACGTGGACGGCGATCCGCGTTTCGATGAGCTGGTGGCGCGAGTTCGAGAGGAGTCCCTGGCGGCCTTCGCGAACCAGGACGTTCCCTTCGACCGTCTGGTGGAGGTGCTGGGAGGCCAGCGAGACCTGTCGCGCACCCCGCTGTTCCAGGCCGCCTTCGTCCTCCAGAACGCCCCCATGCAGCCCCCCACGCTGCCGGGCATGGTCGTCGAGGTGCTGCGCACGGGCACGGACACGGCCCGGTTCGATGTGACCGCGTTGCTGGTGGAGCGCGGCGGGCGGCTAGACGGCGAGCTCGAGTACAGCCTCGACCTGTTCACCCCTGAGACCGCGCGCCGCATGGTGGAGCACTTCCAGCGGCTGCTCGAGGGTGTCGTGGAGGACGCGGCGCGCCGCATCAGCACGGTGCCGCTGTGGAGCGAGGCCGAACGCCACGAAGTGCTCGTGGACTGGAACGACACGGCCGCGCCCTACCCCGCCGACACCACTGTCCATCAGCGCTTCATGGAGCAGGCCCGGCGGACGCCGGAGCGTGTCGCGGTGACCTTCGAGGGCCGCTCGCTCAGCTACGCGGAGCTGGACGCTCGTTCCAACCAATTGGCCCGGCACCTCGTGTCCCTGGAACTGGAGCCGGAGGCCCGCATTGGCGTGTGCGCGTCGCGCGGGTTGGAGCTGGTCATCGGGGTGCTGGGTGCACTCAAGGCCGGTGGCTGCTACGTGCCCTTGGACCCGTCCTGGCCCGTCAAGCGCCTGGAGCACGCGTCCTCGTTGGCGCGCCTGTCGGCGGTACTGACGTGGCAGTCGCTGTTGCCGTCCCTCAAGGAAGGCCCGTGGCACGTCGTGGCGCTGGACGCGGATGCGGCGGATATCGCCCGCCAGTCCCCGGAGGCCGTGCAGGTTCCCGCGTTCCCGGAGGGGCTGGCGTTCGCCACCTTCACCTCGGGGTCCACGGGAACGCCCAAGGGCGTGGCCCTGCCGCATCGGGGCTTGCTGCGGCTGAGCGAGGGCTCCCGCTTCCTGACCCAGGCGCCCGAGGAAGTCACCCTTCAGCTCTCGCCTCTGGCCTTCGACGTCTCCAGCGTCGAGCTGTGGGGCACGCTGCTGCACGGCGGCAAGCTCGTCGTGTACCCGCCCGGGACGCCCGAGCCGGACGCGGTGGCCGGGCTCATCGTCGAGCACAAGGTGTCGTGGCTCATCCTGGCGACGTCGCTCTTCGAGCTGATGCAGCAGCACCAGCCCGAGGTCCTGGCGCGAGTGCCCAACCTGCTGACGGGCGGCGAAGCGATGCCAGCCCCCCGGGCGCGGGAGCGGCTGGCGCGGGGTGGTGCCCTGACCAACGCCTACGGGCCAACCGAATGCAGCACCATGGCCACCCGGCTCACAATGTCGCCTGGGGACTCCGTGGGCCGCTCCGTCCCCATTGGCCGGCCCATCGACAACACCGAGGTCTATGTCCTCGACCCGGCGCTGCGTCCCGTGCCAGTGGGCGTTCCGGGTGAGCTGTGCCTGGGAGGACCGGGCCTCGCGCGCGGCTACCTGAACCGCCCGGACCTCACGGCCGAGCGCTTCGTGCCTCACCCTTTCAGCGCCGCCCCCGGAGCCCGGCTCTACCGCACGGGTGACCGCGTCCGCTGGAGTCCGGACGGCTTGCTGGCGTTCCTGGGCCGGTTGGATCACCAGGTGAAGGTGCGGGGCTTCCGCATCGAGCTGGGTGAAATCGAAGCCGTGCTGCGCGCCCATCCCTCCGTCGTCGAGGCCACGGCCGTCGTGCGCGAGGACGCCTCCGGGAGCAATCGCGTGGTGGCGTATGTCGTTCCCCCGCAGGCGGATGTGGCTCCGCTGCGCGAACACCTGCACCAGCATCTGCCGGACTACATGGTCCCGTCCGCGTTCGTCGGACTGGACGCCTTCCCGTTGACGCCGAATGGCAAGGTGGACCGCAAGGCACTGCCGGCTCCGGACCTCGGTCTGGGAGCGGCGGACTACGTGGAGCCTCGAACGGAGCTGGAGCAGCAACTGGCGGCCCTGTTCCGCGACGCGCTCGGTCTGGAACGCGTGGGCCTGAACGACGACTTCTTCCTCATGGGCGGCCACTCGCTGCTGGCCACCCAGGTCGTGACCCGGCTGCGCGCGCAGCTCGGCGTGGACCTGCCGCTCCGCACGTTCTTCGAGGCCCCCACCGTGGCGCGTCTCGCCGCGCGCCTGGAGTCGGCGCCGCGGACCAGCACCTTGCTTGCCTTGGAGTCCCTGCCCCGGCCGGCCCAGGGCGAGGCGACCTTCGACGTCTCGTTCGCGCAGCGCCGCCTGTGGTTCATGGAGCAACTGCATCCCGGACAGGCCACCTACAACATGCCCGCGGCCTTGCGGCTGACGGGACGGTTGGACGAGGAGGCCCTGCGGCGCACCTTCCTGGAAGTGGTCCGCCGTCACGAAGCGGTGCGCACCACCTTCGTGACGCGCGAAGGCCAACCGGCCCAGCGCATCCACCCGGCGCCCGCCGAATGGCCGCTGCCAGAGGAGGACTTGAGCGGCTTGGAGCCCGACGCCCGTGACGCGGCCGTGCAGGTCCGCATGGCCGAAGTGGCCCACCATGTCTTCGATTTGGAGAAGGGACCGCTGCTGCGCACGGTGCTGCTGCGCACCGGGCCGGACGTGCATGTGCTGCTGCTGTGCATGCACCACATCATCTCGGACGGCTGGTCCATGGGCGTGCTGGTGCGGGAAGTGGCCGTGCTGTACGAGGCGCTGTCTCAGGGCCGAGAGTCCCCGCTGCCCGCGCTGACGGTGCAGTACGCGGACTACGCCGTGTGGCAGCGGCGCGTACTGGAGGGCCCGGTGCTGGCGCCGCAGCTGGACTGGTGGCGCTCGAGGCTCGAAGGCGTTCCCACGTTGGAGCTGCCCACCGACCATGCGCGTCCCGCGGTCAGTAGCGCCAAGGGCACTTCGTACTTCTTCTCGCTGTCCTCGGAGCAGGTCGCGGGCCTGGAACGCGTGGCCTCGGCTCACAACGCCACGTTGTACATGGTGCTGATGGCGGGCTGGCAGGCGCTGCTCGCTCGCTACTCCGGGCAGACGGACTTCTGCGTGGGCACGTCGGTGGCTCATCGCACGCGGCCCGAGCTCGACGGGCTCATCGGCTTCTTCGTCAACACCCTGGCGCTGCGCTGCCGGTTGGACGGCAATCCGACCTTCGCCGAGCTCGTGGCCCGTGTCCGCGACGAGGCCCTGGGCGCCTTCGCCCATCAGGACGTGCCGTTCGAGCAGCTCGTGGATGCCGTGGGCGGTGAGCGCGACCTGTCCCGGACGCCGCTGTTCCAGACGCTCTTCGTGCTTCTGAACTCGGACCTGATCCAAGCGTCGTCGCTTCCGGGGCTCCACGTCGACGTGTTGCCGAACGCGACGGACACGGCCCGGTATGACTTGACGCTCGCGATGAGGGCACGCGGCGGCGAGTTGGAAGGCCAGCTGGAATACAGCCTGGACCTCTTCACCGCGGACACCGCCAGGCGAATGGTGGAGCACCTGCGGGTGCTTCTGTCGGCGGTGGCGGATGGGGCCGGTTCGCAGCGGCTCAGTGCGCTGCCCATGATGGAGGCCCAGGAGCGCCAGCAGGTTCTCTCGACCTGGAATGCCACCCAGGCCGCCTATCCGATGGACGCGACCGTGCCTTCGCTCTTCGCGGAGCAGGCGCAGAGGACTCCGCAGGCCATCGCCGTCGAGCATGAGGGCCGCTCGCTCACGTATGCGGAGCTGGATGCGCGTTCCAACCAACTCGCGCACCACCTGCGCTCGTTGGGCCTGGGCGCCGAATCGCGCGTGGGCGTCTTCCTGCACCGGGGCCTGGACTTGTTGGTGAGCTTGCTGGGCATCCTCAAGGCGGGCGGCGCCTACGTGCCGCTCGCGCCGGAGTACCCCGCGCAGCGGCTGGCCTTCATGGCCGAGGACTCGGGTGTGGCCGCCATCCTCACCGAGTCCGCGCTGGAGGACGAGCTGCCGGCCGGTTCGCAGCTCATCGTGGTTCTGGATGACGAGTGGGCGCGGATTGAGCGCCAGCCGTCGACGCCCGTGACGGGTGGGCTCGTGGGGCCGGAGCAGCTCGCGTACATCACCTACACCTCTGGCTCCACGGGGATGCCCAAGGGCGTGGCCATCCCGCACCGGGGCGTGGTGCGCCTGCTCATCGGCTCTCGCTTCGTGGACCTGGGGCCGTCGGAGGTGGTGCTGCAACTGGCGCCCCTGGCCTTCGACGCATCCACCCTGGAAATCTGGGGCGCGCTGCTGCACGGGGCGCGACTGGTGCTCTACCCGCAGCGGACGCCGGACCTGGCAGAGCTGGGCCAGGCGCTGGTGCGGCACCATGTGTCGGTGCTCTGGCTGACGGCGGCGCTCTTCGAGCAGATGCAGCAGCACCAGCCGGAGGCCCTGGGCCAGGTACGTCAGCTGCTTGCTGGCGGCGACGTGCTCCCGGCGCCTCGTGTCCGGGAGCGGCTGGCGCAGGGCGAGGGGTTGGTGAACGGCTACGGCCCCACGGAGGGCACCACCTTCACCGCGTGCCACCGGATGGCGCCGGGCGACGTCGTGGGTGACTCCGTCTCCATTGGACGGCCCATCGCGAATACCCAGGTGTACGTGTTGGACTCGGCGATGCGGGCGGTGCCCGTGGGCGTCCCGGGTGAGGTGTTCATCGGTGGCGACGGCCTGGCCCGGGGTTACCTGGGGCAGCCGGCCCTGACGGCCGAGCGCTTCGTGCCCAATCCCTTCGGGCCTCTGGGGGCTCGGTTGTACCGCTCGGGAGACCGTGCGCGTTGGCAGGCGGACGGCACGCTCCAGTTCCTGGGCCGAGTGGACTTCCAGGTGAAGCTGCGGGGCTTCCGCATCGAGCTGGGTGAAGTCGAGGCCGCGCTGCGCAACCACTCCTCGGTGGAGACGGCGATTGCCGTGGTGCGCGAGGACATCCCGGGGGACCGGCGGCTGGTGGCCTATGTGACGCCGGAGGACGTGGACACCGCGTCCGTCCGGGAGCATCTGCGCCAGCGGCTCCCCGAGTACATGGTGCCCAACGCCGTGGTGGCGCTGAGCACCCTGCCCCTGTCTCCGAACGGCAAGGTGGATCGCAAGGCCCTGCCGGCTCTGGACTTGTCGCCCGCCGAAGACACCCTGGCGGGGGACCTGCCCCTGCTCCAGCAGCAGTTGGCGGCGCTGTTCCGGGAGGTGCTGCACGTCGAGCGCGTGCGGCCTCACGACGACTTCTTCGAACTGGGCGGCCATTCGCTCCTGGCCACGCAGTTGGTGACGCGCATCCGCGCGGCGCTCGGCGTGGAGGTCCCGCTGAGGACGCTGTTCGAGGCGCCTACGCTCGCGGGCCTGTCGCAGCGCATCGAGGCGCTGATGATGCAAGCGTCCCGCGCGGCGATGCCTCCGTTGCTGCCCGTGCCCCGGGATACGGCGCTGCCCTTGTCCTTCTCGCAGCAGCGCTTGTGGTTCCTGGCGCAGCTCCAGAAGGGACATACCGTCTACAACGTGCCCTTCGCCCTGAAGCTTTCCGGGTCGTTGGACGTGGACGTGCTGAGGCGCACCTTCGCCGAAGTCGTGGCCCGGCACGAGGTGTTGCGTACCTCCTTCTCCGCGACGGAGGGACTGCCCACGCAGCACGTACAGTCAGCGCCAGAGGTCTGGGACCTTCCGGTGGAGGATTTGTCCGCGCTGAAGGGGCCGGCTCGCGACGCGCGCGTGCGGGAACGGATGACGGAGGAAGCCCGCTTCCCGTTCAACCTGTCCGTGGCGCCCCTGCTCCGCACCGTGCTGCTCCGTCTGGACGCGGACGAACACGTGCTGTTGCTGTGCTTGCACCACATCGCCTCGGACGGCTGGTCCATGGGCGTGCTCGTGCGTGAGGTCGCCGCGCTCTACGCCGCGATCAGTGAGAACCAGCCGTCTCCCCTGCCGCCCCTGCCTGTGCAGTACGCGGACTTCGCCGCGTGGCAGCGGCAGTGGGTGCAGTCGCAGGGCATCCAGACGCAGCTTGCCGAGCTGCGGAGCCACCTCCTGGGTGTTCCCGCCTTGGAGTTGCACGGCGACCTGGGCCGGCCCGCGACCCGCACCGTACGTGGCTCGAGCCACTTCTTCATCGTGTCGGCGGAGCTGGCGGAAGCCCTGAAGAAGGTGGCTCGTGACCAGGGCGCCACGCTCTTCATGGTGCTACTGGCGGCCTATGAAGTCCTGCTCTCCCGCTACTCGGGACAGAAGGACTTCTGCGTGGGCAGCCCCATTGCCCACCGCACCCAGTCCGAACTGGAGCCCCTGATCGGCTTCTTCGTCAACACGTTGGCCCTGCGGGCCCGGTTGGACGGAGCGCCGACCTTCGCGGAGTTGGTGTCGCGCGTCCGCGAGGAGTCCTTGGCGGCCTACGTGCGCCAGGACGTGCCGTTCGACCGGCTGGTCGAGGCCGTTGGCGGCGAGCGCGGAGGCGGCAGGTCGCCGCTCATCCAGGTGATGTTCGCCCTGCAGAACGCGCCCATGCAGCCGCCATCGCTGCCGGGCGTGACGGTAGAGCAGCTGCGGTCCAGCACGGACACGGCCCGGCTCGACCTCACCCTGTCGCTGATGGAGCTGGGCGACGGGAGCCTGGAGGGAGGGCTGGAGTTCAGCCTCGACCTCTTCACGCCCGAAGCGGCGATGCGTCTGACACGGCACTTCCACACGCTGCTGGAGGCGGTCGTGCGCGATCCGCAGACGCGCATTCAAGCGCTGCCGATGCTGCCCGAAGACGAACGGCAGCAGGTGCTGAAGGGCTTCCGGGGACGGGAGATGGCGCCCGCTGCCGAGACGACCATCCACGCACTGGTCGAGGCGCAGGCTGCGCGCACGCCAGACGCGGTGGCGGTGGCGTTCGAGTCGGAGCGGCTGACGTACCGGGAGCTGGACGCGAGAGCCAACCAGGTGGCGCACCACCTGAGGCGCCTGGGTGTTGCCCCGGAGTCGCTGGTGGGCGTGTGCCTGGAGCGCTCGGTGGACATGGTGGTGGCGCTGCTGGGCGTGCTGAAGGCAGGCGCGGCCTACGTGCCTGTGGACCCGGCGTACCCGAAGGAGCGTCTGGGGTGGATGCTGGAGGACACCGGGGCGTCGGTGTTGCTGACGCACGAGAAGTGGAAGTCGGTGCTTCCGCCCAGCGCCGCGCGCGTGGTGTGCCTGGACAGCGAAGCGGACGAAGTGGCGCGGCAGCCGGTGACTCGGCCGTCGGTGCGCGTGGGCCCGGAGTCGCTGGCGTACGTCATCTTCACCTCTGGAAGCACGGGCCGTCCGAAGGGGGCGATGAATGCGCACGGAGGCGTCGTCAACCGGCTGAAGTGGATGCAGGAGGAGTACGGGCTTAACGGCACGGACGTGGTGCTGCAGAAGACGCCCTTCAGCTTCGACGTGTCGGTGTGGGAGTTCTTCTGGCCACTGCTGGCGGGGGCGAAGCTGGTGGTGGCGCGGCCGGGAGGGCACCAGGAGCCGGCGTACCTCGTGAAGCTGATGAAGGCGGAGGGCGTGACGACGGTGCACTTCGTGCCGTCGATGCTGCGTGCCTTCGTGGAAGAGCCGGGGCTGGAGGGACTGGGAGGCCTGCGGCGTGTGGTGTGCAGCGGCGAGGCGTTGAGCGCGGAGTTGGTGAAGAAGGCGTACGCGCGGCTGCCCGCACCGGTGCGGGTACACAACCTCTACGGCCCGACAGAGGCAGCAGTAGACGTCACGTACTGGCCCTGCCCGCGTGGAGAGGACTTCCACCGCGTCCCCATTGGCAGGCCGGTGGCGAACACGGTGCTGTACGTGCTGGACACGCACGGGCAGCCGGCTCCGGTGGGCATTCCGGGCGAGCTGCACATTGGCGGCGTGCAGGTGGGGCGCGGGTACTGGCAGCGGCCCCAGTTGACGGCGGAGCGCTTCATCCCGGATGCCTTCAGCGGCATTCCGGGCGCGCGCCTATACCGCACCGGAGACGTGGCGCGGTGGTTGCCCGACGGCACGCTGGAGTACCTGGGCCGGGCCGACTTCCAGGTGAAGCTGCGCGGCTTCCGCATCGAGCTGGGTGAAATCGAGGCCGCGCTGCGCACGCATCCCGGCGTGCGCGACGTTGTCGCCGTGGTCCGTGAAGACGCCCCGGGCGATCAGCGCCTGGTGGCCTACGTCACGGGAGAGCCGGCGCCGGAGGTGACGGCGCTGCGGGCACGGCTGGCTGAGCAGCTGCCGGCCCACATGGTGCCCACGTCCATCGTGACACTGCCGACCCTACCTCTGTCTCCCAACGGCAAGGTGGACCGTAAGGCCCTTCCTCAGCCGGTTGCCACCCCTGTCCCCGGGGCCGCCGCCCCGCCCGTGCAAGAGCGCATGACTCCGTTCCAACAGCGCGTCGCCGCCCTCTTCCGTGAACTCCTTCGCGTGGAGCACGTGGGCCTGCACGACGACTTCTTCGCATTGGGAGGCCACTCGCTTCTGGCCACGCAGCTCATCTCCCGGCTGCGGACGATGTTCGGCGTGGAGCTCTCCCTCAACGCGCTCTTCGACGCGCCCTCCGTGGCCCGTGTCACCGAGCTCGTCGAGGAAGGCATGCTCATGCGTGCCAGCGCGCCCCAGATTCCTGCGCTCCGGCCCGTGCCGCGCGATGGGAACCTGCCGCCGTCCTTCGCGCAGCAGCGACTGTGGCTCATCGACCAGCTCCAGCCCGGTGGCAGCCAGTACAACCTGCCGGGAGCGCTCCGGCTGGAAGGCGCGCTGGACACCGAGGCTCTGCGCCGTGCGCTGGAGTACCTCGTCAAACGCCATGAGCCGCTGCGCACCCGCTTCGTGATGCGTGACGGTGACCCCATCCAGGTCATCCACCCCGCGACGGACTGGGCGCTCCCCTTGACGGACCTCACCGGCCTGCCTCGAGGCGACCGGGAGGCCGAGGCGCGCCGGCTGGCCGCCACGGATGCGGGGCAGCCGTTCGATTTGAGCGCGGGCCCCCTTCTGCGCACCCTGCTGTTGAAGCTGGACGCGGAGCTGCACGTGCTGGTGCTGACCATGCACCACATCGTGTCGGACGGCTGGTCGCTCGGCGTCATCGTGCGCGAGGTCGCCGCCGCCTACGATGCGTTCGCCCAGGGCCGCGGCCCCGCGCTTCCGCCGCTGCCCATCCAGTACGCGGACTTCGCGTCCTGGCAGCGGCAGTGGCTTCAGGGGGACGTGCTCACCGCGCAGGTAGACTGGTGGAAGGCGCAGCTCGCCGGTGCGCCCCAGGTGCTGGACCTGCCCACCGACAAGCCGCGGCCCACCCATCGCTCGCAGTTCGGCGAGCTCTTCCCCATCCATCTGTCCCAGGACGTGGTGGCGCCGTTCCTCGCGCTGGCGCGCCAGGCGGGAGCCACTCCGTACATGGCGCTGCTGGCCGTGTGGCAGGTGCTGCTCTCGCGTTACAGCCGGCAGGAGGACCTGCTGGTCGGCTCGCCCATCGCGGGCCGCCGCCACGGCGAGGTCGAAGGCCTGGTCGGGTTCTTCGTCAACACGCTGGTGCTGCGGGCCCGGGTGCGTCCGCGCGACTCGTTCCGCGCGCTGCTCGCACAGGTCCGCGACACCACCCTGGCCGCGTACGAGCACCAGGACCTGCCCTTCGAGAAGCTGGTCGAGGAGCTCCAGCCGCGCAGGGACCTGGGCCGCAATCCGCTGGTGCAGACCTACTTCTCGTTGCTGAACACCCCCACGGGCCCGGTGCGGGCCACGGGCCTCACGCTGAGGCCGGCGGACGTGGACATCGGGACCTCGCGCTTCGACCTGGGGCTCGCCCTCATGGATGACGCCGACGGCTTGCGCGGCGCCATCGAGCACAGCACCGACCTCTTCGAGACCGCCACCATTGCCCGCCTCGCCGGGCACCTGCGCGTGCTCGTGGCGTCCGTGACCGCCGCGCCGGACCAGCCGCTGGGCACGCTGGACATGCTCACCCCGGGCGAGCGTCAGCAGCTTCTCCGGGAGTGGAACGACAACGCGGCCCGGTACGACGGCGCTGGCGGCACCATCGCGGAGGTCATCGCGCGGCACGCCTCCCTGCGCCCCTTCGCCGTCGCGCTGGAGTGTGGTGAGGAGACGCTGACCTTCGAGCAGTTGGACACTCGGGCCAACCAGCTCGCGAACCTGCTCCGTTCGCGCGGGGTGAGCACGGAAGTGCTCGTGGCCGTGAGCCTGGACCGGGGCACGGCGTGGGTCATCGCGCTGCTGGCGGTGCTCAAGGCCGGAGGCGCCTTCGTGCCGCTGGACGCGTCGTACCCCGCGCAGCGGTTGGCCATCATGCTGGAGGATGCGCCACCGCACCTGCTGCTCACGTCGCGGGCAAACCACGCCAGGCTGCCGCTTCCCGACGGCGGGCTTCCCACCCTGCTCCTGGAAGAGCTGGACCTGTCGGAGTGGCCCACCACGTCCCCGGTGTCCGACGTGGGACCGAATCACCTGGCCTACGTGATGTTCACGTCCGGGAGCACGGGGCGCCCGAAGGGCGTGGCCATCCCGCACCGGGGCGTGCTCCGCCTCTCGCACAGTGAGCCCTTCATCCACTTCGGCGTCCGGGAGACAGGGCTCGTCATGGCGCCTGCCTCGTTCGACGGCTCGGTGATGGAACTGTGGATTCCGCTGCTCAACGGAAACCGTGTCGTCCTGTATCCGCCGGAGGCGCAAGCCAGCGACCTGGACACGCTGTCCCGCGTGGTGGAGCGCCACGGCGTCACGCTCGTCCACTTCCCCGCGGGCCTGTTCTCACAGGTGGTGGAGCACCGGACCGACCTGCTGAGGAAGCTGCGGGCCATCCACGTGGTGGGTGACATCCTGTCCGCCCCGCACACGCGCCGCACGCTGACCACCGTCGGAGTCCCCGTCACCAACGGCTACGGGCCGACGGAGAACTCCATCATCTCGGCCAGCTACACGGCCTACGAGGCCTCGCAGGTCGGGGCCTCCGTGCCCATTGGCCGGCCTGTCTCGAACACGCAGGCCTACGTGCTGGATTCGCAGCTCCAACTGGTCCCCGTGGGGGTGCCCGGCGAGCTGTACGTGGGCGGCGAAGGACTCGGGCGCGGGTATGTGTCGCGGCCGGACCTCACGGCGGAGCGCTTCATCCCCGCCCCCTTCGCCACCCAGCCCGGTGCGCGCCTCTACCGGACGGGAGACCTGGTCCGGTGGCGCCCGGACGGCACGCTGGAGTTCATTGGCCGCACCGACAATCAGGTGAAGGTGCGCGGGTTCCGCATCGAGCTGGCGGACGTCGAGGCCGCGCTGCGCACCCAGCCCGGCGTGCTGGAAGCCGCCGCCGTGGTCCGCGAGGACGTCCCCGGTGACAAGCGGCTGGTGGCCTATGCCATGGGACGCGACGACGCGCCGCTGGATGTCGCGGCGCTCCGCGCGGGGATGCGTCAGCGGCTCCCTGAGTACATGGTGCCGTCCGTCTTCGTGGTCCTCCCCACGTTGCCGCTGAGCACCAGTGGCAAGGTGGACCGGAAGGCGCTCCCCGCGCCGGACAGCGCGTCCACGGGCCGCGATGGCCATTTCGTGGAGCCTTCGAGCCCGCTGGCGCAGCAGCTCGCCGCGCTGTGGGCGAAGGAGTTGGGCACGGAGCGCATCGGCCTCCATGACCACCTCTTCGACGACCTGGGCGGAACGTCCCTGTCGGTGGTGCGCATCGCCAAGCGCATGCGGGAGACGTTGAACCGGGAGGTGCCGGTGGTGTGGCTGTTCGAGCACCCCACCGTGGACGCGCTGGCCGCCGTCCTGGAGCGCGACGCGAAGGTGGATGAGGCCCCCGCCGCCCCCGCGCGGCCCGAGCCTGCTTCCGAGCCGAGCGCCGAGGCGAAACCCGTCACGGGCTCTGGCCTGGTCGCCATCGTGGGCATGTCGGGCCGCTTCCCGGGTGCCAGCTCCGTCCAGGACTTCTGGCGGAACCTGCGCGACGGTGTGGAGTCCATCTCCCGCTTCACGCCCGAGGAACTGGAGCGGATGCCCGGCCTGCCCGAGGGATTGGAGCTGTCACAGCACCCGGCCTTCGTCCCGGCTGGGGGTGTCCTGGACGGCATCGACGGGTTCGACCCGGGCTTCTTCGACCTGTCGCTGCGCGAAGCACAGTGGATGGACCCACAGCAGCGGCTCTTCCTCCAGACGGCGTGGTCCGCGCTGGAGGACGCGGGCATCGACCCGGAGCGCACGCCCGAGGCCATCTCGCTGTACGCGGGCGCCGTCGACTCCGGCTACAAGGACGCGGTCCGGGCCACGCTGCCGCTGGATGGCGCGGCGCTGTTCGAACTCTACGGCACCGCCACCCATGAGAGCCTGGCCACCAAGGCCTCGTTCAAGCTGGGGCTCACCGGGGAGAGCGTCCTCGTCTACACGGCGTGCTCCACCGGGCTCGTCGCCGTCCACCTCGCCTGCCAGAACCTGCTGGCGGGTCGTTCGGGTGTGGCGCTGGCGGGGGCCACGCGCATCGCCGTCCCGCAGCGCACGGGCTACGTCTACCAGGAGGGCATGATTCTCTCTCCGGACGGACACTGCCGGAGCTTCGACGCGAACGCGCAGGGCACGGTGTCCGGGAACGGCGTCGCGTGCGTGGTCCTCAAGCGGCTGGAAGACGCGCAGCGGGATGGTGACTCCATCTACGCCGTCATCCGGGCCACGGCGACGAACAACGACGGACGCTACAAGTCCGGCTACACCGCCCCCAGCGTCCAGGGCCAGGCGGCGGTCATCTCCCAGGCGCTCGCGCGCTCCGGCGTGCGGGCCCAGGACATCGGCTACGTGGAGGCCCACGGCACGGCGACGCCGCTGGGTGACCCCATTGAAGTGGCCGCGCTCCAGCGCGCCTACGGCCTGGGCGCCGAGCACCGGGGCACCATTGCCCTGGCCTCGCTCAAGAGCAACATGGGGCACATGGACACGGTGGCTGGACTGGCGGGCCTGATGAAGGTCGCGCTGTCCCTGCACCATGGCGAGGTGCCGCCCAGCCTGCACTTCGAGCGGCCCAATCCGCAGATCGACTTCGACGCGAGCCCCTTCTTCGTCAACACCACCCGGCGGCCGTGGCCGAGGACCGAGACGCCGCGACGCGCGGCCGTCAGCTCCTTCGGCATTGGCGGCACCAACGCCCACGCAGTGCTCGAGGAGTCCCCCATGGCGCACAGCGGCTCCACCACGCGCTCACATCAAGTCGTCACGCTGTCCGCTCGCTCCGCCGAGGCGCTGGAGGCCGCGTCGCGGCAGCTCGCCGGGCATGCCGAGGCCCACGCGGCGGACCTGTCCCTGGCGGACGTGGCCTTCACGCATGCCGTGGGACGCAAGGCCTTCGAATTCCGGCGCACCGTGGTGGCCCGGGACGCCGCGGACCTGACGGCGCGGCTGCGCAAGCCGTACACGCCGGTGAAGGTGACCGATGCCGACGTGAACCGCCGCCGGGTGGCCTTCATCTTCCCGGGCCAGGGCGCGCAGCAGGCGGGCATGGGCCGCGAGCTGTACGAAGCGGAGCCGGCCTTCCGCGCCCACGCGGATGCGTGCCTGGCGCTGCTGGAGCCCGCGCTCCGGGAGCGAGTCCGCGAGGTGCTGTTCGCCGGGCCAGGAATGGACGCGGCGGCGGTGGCTGACACCCGTGCCGCCCTGCCCGCGCTGTTCACCGTGGAGTATTCGCTGGCCCGGATGTGGATGGACTGGGGCCTGCGCCCATACGCCGTGTTGGGGCACAGCTTCGGTGAGTATGCCGCTGCGTGCCTGTCGGGCGTGCTGTCGCTGGAGGACGCGATGCGGCTCGCCGTGGCACGTGGCGAGCTGATGCACCGCATGCCCCCGGGCGCGATGCTGGCGGTGGCAATGCCGGAGTCGCAGGTGCTGCCGCTGCTGACGGGCCGGCTGTCGCTGGCGGCCATCAACGCACCGGACCGCTGCGTCGTCGCCGGGCCGATCGCGGAGGTGGAGCGGCTCCAGGAGGAGCTGCGCCGCCGTGAGGTGGGCACCGTGCGGATGCCCGCGCCGCACGCGTTCCACTCCGCAGACGTGGAGCCGCTGATGCCGGCGCTGGCGGACGTGGTGAACTCGCTCCAGCGCCATGCGCCGACGCTTCGGTATGCCTCCAGCGTGACGGGACGTTGGGCACAGGCGAATGAGCTGGCCCAGCCGGATTACTGGGCGGCGCAGATGCGCCAGCCGGTGCGCTTCACGAATGCCGTGGGGGCCCTGCTCGAAGAGGGGTGCAGCCTGTTGCTGGAGGTCGGCCCGGGTCAGGACCTGACGCCGTTGGTGCGTGCCTGCCTGGGACGCGACAAGGAGCGGGTCAAGGCGGTGGCGACGCTGCGCCGTGGCGGCACGACCACGGAGCACGCGAGTCTGATGACCGCGGTGGGCGAGCTGTGGACCCTGGGCGTCTCGGTGGACTGGAACGTCTTCTACGGCCACGAGCAGCGGCTGCGCCTGCACCTGCCCACGTACCCGTTCCAGGAGAAGCGTTGCTGGGTGGAGGCACCGGCGCGGCCGGCGCATGCGGCCATGCCCGCGCTGGCGAATGGCGCGGGGCACGCCGCTGCGTTCCAGGCACCCGGGGGCGCTGTCTCGCCTGCGGCTGCGCTCGCATCGGTGGCAGCGTCGGGTGTGCCTGGTCCGTCCGCGACGTCATTCCAGGCGTCGGCCGGTTTCGCGACGTATGGCGGGTTCCACACGTCCTCGGCACCCGCATCAGGGACGCAGCTCGGTTCTCCGGCTGCGTCCCTGGCACCAGGAAGCTTCGCGACGCCCGGAGTCACGCCGTCCTCTGCCCACGTGCCCAGCGGGCAGAATGGCTCCTCGGTTCCGGTCCAGGCCCACGGCGGCCTCGCGGCCCCTCACGCCACGTCGCCGCATCAGGCCTCGGGGACGCCTACGCCTTCTGCCACGCCAGAGCGTGAAGACGCGCCGCGAGGCGACGTCGAGGAGCGGCTGGCGGCACTCTGGCGCGATCGGCTCGGCCTGACGTTCGTGGGCCGGGACGACAACTTCCTGGAGATTGGCGGCAACTCGCTGATGGCCGCCCAGCTCCTCAACCAGGTGCGGTCCACGTTCGGCGTCCAGCTCCCCCTGGCCGCGCTGTTCGAGGCCCCCACCGTGGCGGGCATCGCCCAGCGCATCGAGCCCCTGCTGCGTCAGGGCCCGGTCGTGGAGACCACCCGCGAGCTGCCCATCGTCCCGCTGCCTCGCGACCGGCCCCTGCCGCTGTCCTTCGTCCAGGAGCGCGTCTGGCGCCTGGAGCAGCACTTGCCGGGCTTGTCCGCGTACAACATTCCGTTCGTCTTCCGGCTGGAAGGCGCCGTGGACGCGGTCATCCTGGAGCGCGCCGTCCAGGAGATCATCCAGCGCCACGAATCCCTGCGGACGACCTACGACGTGGTGGAAGGCCGCCCGGTCCAGCGCTTCCACGCGCGGATGCACGTCCCGCTGGTGCGCCTGGAGCTCACCGGTACCTCCGAACAGCGCGAAGCCGAGGCGATGCAGCTGGCGCGCGAGGACGCCGCGAAGCCGTTCGATCTGGTGAAGGGCCCCGTTGTCCGGACCACGCTGCTCCGGCTCGACGAGCGCCTGCACATCCTGCTGGGCAACATCCACCACATCGTCAGCGACACGCTGTCCATCAACATCTTCATCCACGAGCTGTTCCAGTGCTACGCGGCCTTCCAGCAGGGCCGTCCGGCGCCCCTGCCGCCGCTGCCCGTGCAGTACGCGGACTTCGGCGCATGGCAGCGGCAGTCCATCGCCGAAGGGCGTCTGCCCGAACAGGAGCAGTGGTGGCGCAACCAGCTGGCCGCCATGCCTCGGCAGCTGAGCATCGCCACGGACCGGCCGCGCCCCAAGACAAGTCCACTGACGTCAGTGCGCATGCCGGTGTCCTTCTCGGTCGCGCTGTCCCGGGAAGTGGCGGAGTTCGGCAAGCGTGAGAGCTACACCCCGTACATGATGGTGCTCGCCGCCTGGCAGGCGCTGCTGCACCGCTACAGCGGGCAGACGGACATCATCGTTGGCACGCCCATTGGCAATCGCACCCGGCCGGAGCTGCTGCCGCTCATCGGGTACGTGGCGCACTCGGCCGCGTTCCGCACCAGCTTCGCGGACGATCCGACGTTCCTCGAACTCCTGGCCCGCGTGCGGCAGGAGGTCAACGACGTCCAGTTGCGTCCGGACGTGCCCTTCGAGCACCTCGTGGAAGCCCTCGTCCCAGGCAAGGACATTGGCCGGGGACGGCTGACGGACACTATCTTCGTCTTCCACACCACCGTGGGAGGCACGGCCGCCGCGCTGGAGCTGACTGGTGTCCGCGGAACCATGGTGGAAGTGCCGGACGCCCCGGTGCAATGGGGCGCGACGCTGTCCGACCTGTCCCTCGTGCTCGGCGATGACGCCGGCCGCATCAGCGGCGCGCTGGAGTACGCCACCGAGCTGTTCGACGAAGCCACGGCCCGGCGCATCGTGGAGCACCTCCAGGTGCTGTTGGGCTCGGCGCTGGCCCGGCCCTCGGAGCGAATCTCCCGGTTGCCCCTGGCCACGGAGGCGGACCGGCGCGCCTGGCCCGCCCCCCTTCCCCGGCCCGTCTCCACGCCGATTCCCTCGCGGCTGTCCCAGCGCGCGGCACGGCAGCCGGGAGCCACCGCCGTCATTCAGGGCTCGACGGCGTGGACCTGGAGCGACCTCGCCCAGCGTGCGCGCAACGTCGCCGCAAGGCTGCGAGCGCTCGGTGTGCAACCCGGTGAGCCGGTCGCGGTCTGCCTGAAGCCGTCCCCCGCGAAGCTGGCCGTCCTCTGGGGTGTCCTGGAGGCCGGTGGCGCCGTCGTGGCGGTAGGCCCCACGGACCTGGGGCGCCTGTCGGACTTCGCGTCGTCCGGAGCCCGGGTGCCGGTGCTCGTCACGTGGCGCGGCATCATGACCGCCGCCCGGCTGGATGCGGCGCGGGTTCTCCATGTGGAGGACGCACTGGAGTCTTCTGGTGCCCATGCGGAGCGCCCTGCCCCGGCCCCGGAGGCGCTGGCGTGGCTGTTGCCCGTGGGTCCCAACCAGTCGCCGTGGGCCCTGGTGCATCAGGGGCTCACCGAGCTCTTCGACGCGCTCGACAAGCGGCTGCGGCCCGCGGAAGGCGCCACGTGGGTGGCCGCCGCGGAGTCCTCTGCCGAGCGTCCGGAGCTGGAGGCCCTGTGGGCCCTGTCACGCGGGCTGACCGTGACGTTCCCCTCCGAGCAGGTGACGGCCCAGTGGGAGGTCCTCCAGGGCGGCGGTCCGCGCCAGGGCGCGATGGACCTGAGCCTCATCTACTTCGCCAACGATGAAGACTCGCTCGTCGGTCCGAAGTACGAGCTGTTGGTCGAGGGCGCGAAGTACGCGGACGCCAACGGCTTCTCCGCGGTGTGGACGCCGGAGCGGCACTTCCACTCGTTCGGCGGCCTCTATCCCCAGCCCGCCGTGGTGGCGGGCGCGCTGGCCACCATCACCCGCAACCTGAGCCTGCGCTCGGGCAGCGTCGTCCTCCCGCTGCATGACCCGCTGCAGGTCGCCGAACAGTGGTCCGTGGTGGACAACCTCTCCGGAGGCCGCGCGGGTCTGTCGATTGCGACGGGCTGGCACGTGGCGGACTTCACCTTCGCCCCACAGAACTTCGAGGATCGCCGCAACATCCTGCTGCGGAACCTGGAGACGGTGCGCGCCCTCTGGCGAGGCGAGAAGCTCCGCCGTCCGGGTGGCGGCGGCGTCACGGTGGAAGTCGGCCTGCGGCCCAAGCCCGTCCAGAAGGACCTGCCCGTGTGGCTCACGGCCGCCGGCAGTCCGGAGACGTTCCGCCTGGCCGGCGAAGTGGGCGCGGGCGTGCTCACCGGTCTGCTCACGCAGTCACTGGAGGAGCTGAAGCAGAAGGTGGCGCTCTACCGCGAAGCCTGGCGCCGCAACGGGCATCCGGGCCGTGGCCACGTCGCGCTGATGCTGCACGCGTTCATCGGCGACGACGAACAGGAGGTGCTGCGCACGGTCCGCAAGCCGCTGCTGAACTACTTCCGGAGCTCGGCGGAGATCACCGCCACGCTGCTGGCCGCGCAGGGTTACCAGGGCGAAATCGACAAGGTGTCCGAGGAGGACGTGAATGCCCTGCTCGAACACACCTTCGAGCACCACGCGAAGGGCACCGGCCTCATCGGCACGGTGGAGAGCGGCGTGCAGCGCCTGCTCCACGTCCGGGAAGCCGACGTGGACGAGGTGGCCTGCCTCATCGACTTCGGCCTGGACACGCCAGTGGTGCTGGAGGGCCTGCGCCGGTTGACCGTGATTCGCGAGCGCCTGGAGCAGGACGCCTCGCAGCGGAAGGTCCAGCGGCAGGCGGAGGGAACGCTCGCGGTCGACGAACTGCTGGCGCTGGCCCGGCAGTCGGGCGCCGTCCTGCTGCATGCCTCGGCGCGGCTGGCGCGCACGCTGGTGGAGTTGCCGCGGGCCCGCGAAGCCCTGGAGCCCGTGGGCGCGCTTGTCCTGGACGGTGCCTCCACGGAGCTGGCCCTGTCGCTGCACCGGAACCTGGGCACGGAGGTCCTGCTCGCGGGTGCCGCTGGCGAGGGCGGCCTGCTGCCACGGCCTCCGACGGAGCGTGTCCCCGAAGGGCTTCAGTCCTGGGTGCTGGACGCGGCCGGATTGCCGGTGCCCCCCGGCGTCGTCGGTGAGCTGGCCCTGGAGGGCGCTGGCCTTCCCTGGGACTTGTGGCGCGCCAATGAGCAGGAGCGCCGCCGTTTCGTGCAGCACCCGTCGAGCAGTGAGGCCCGTCTCTTCCGGACCGGGCGGCACGCGCGGCTCCGCGTGGACGGCCGCGTGGAGCACGTCACCCTCCCCTCCGCGCCCAAGGCACAGGCCCCCGCGCCGAAGCCTCCACCGAAGGCGCCCCCTGCGCCCATGCAGCCCGCGCTGACGCAGCAACCCGAGCCCGCGGCGATTCCCCGCGTACCCCGGACTCGGCCGCTGCCCCTGTCCTTCGCGCAGCAGCGGCTCTGGTACCTCCAGCAACTGGACCCGAGCAGCACGGCGTACAACAACGGCTCCAACTTCCGCCTCACCGGCCCGCTGAACGTCGAGGCGCTGCAGGCCGCGCTCAATGAGGTGGTGAAGCGGCACGAGGTCCTCCGCACCACGTACCAACTGACGGAAGACGGCGCGGTGCAGGTCATCCACGCGGAGGGCACGCTGCCGGCTCTGGTGGAGGACGTCCCCGGCGACTCGGTGGAAGCGCGCGAAGCGGAGATGCTGCGGCGGTGCGCGGCGCTCGCGGCGCTTCCCTTCGAGCTCGAGAAGGGCCCGGTGGCGCGCGCGTTGCTGCTCCGGATGGGACCGGAAGACCACGTCCTGAGCCTGATGCAGCACCACGTCATCTCCGACGCGTGGTGCACCCTGGTGCTGGGCCGCGAGCTGTCGGTGCTCTACTCCTGCTTCAGCGCGGGCATCCCCTCGCCGCTTCCACCGCTGGAGGTGCAGTACGCGGATTACGCGGTGTGGCAGCGCCAGTGGCTGGAAGGCGCCGTGATGGAGGCGCAGGTCCGGTGGTGGAAGGAGCAGCTGACGGGTGTCCCGGCGCTCGAGCTGCCCACGGACCGGCCCCGGCCCGCGGTGCAGTCCTATGCGGGCGGTAGCTACAGTTTCGAACTGCCGGCCGAGGTCACCGAACCGCTGCTCGCCTTCGGGCGGCGCGAGGGCGCCACGTCGTTCATGGTGCTCATGGCGCTGTTCCAGGCGCTGCTGGGGCGCACTTCGGGACAGGAGGACTTCGCGGTGGGCATCCCCACGGCCGGCCGCTCCCGCCCGGAGGTGGAGGGGCTGCTGGGCTGCTTCGTGAATACGCTCGCGTTGCGCTCGCGGCTGGAGGGCGCCCCGTCGTTCCGGGAGCTCGTGGGCCGCGTGAAGCGGCATTCGCTGGAGGCGTTCGCGCACCAGGACGCGCCCTTCGAGCGCGTCATCGAGGCGCTCCAGTTGCCGCGTGACCAGAGTCGCACGCCGGTGTTCCAGGCCGTCCTCAACGTGATCAACACGCCCACCGTGGACGTGGCGTATCAGGGGCTGAAGCTGAGCGGGCTCGGCCTCTACCCGGACACCTCCAAGTTCGACCTGAGTCTGGAGGTCGTCGAGCGCAAGAACACCCTGTACTGCCGCTTCGAGTACGCATCGAGCATCTTCGATGGCGCCACCCTGGAGCGGCTCGCGGGCCATCTGGCCGAGCTTGCCCAGGCGGTCGTCGCCACACCGGACCTGCCACTCCATCGCGTGGCGATCCTCTCAGAGGACGAGCGCCGTCAGGTGCTGAAGGGCTTCCAGGGACGGGAGATGGCACCCGCGTCCGAGGCGAGCATTCACGCGATGGTGGAGGCGCAGGTGGCGCGCACGCCGGACGCGGTGGCGGTGGCGTTCGAGTCGGAGCGGTTGACGTACCGGGAGCTGGACGCGAGGGCCAACCAGGTGGCGCACCACCTGAGGAGCCTGGGTGTAGCCCCGGAGTCGCTGGTGGGCGTGTGCCTGGAGCGCTCGGTGGACATGGTGGTGGCGCTGCTGGGCGTGCTGAAGGCAGGCGCGGCCTACGTGCCAGTGGACCCGGCGTACCCGAAGGAGCGTCTGGGGTGGATGCTGGAGGACACCGGGGCGTCGGTGCTGCTGACGCACGAGAAGTGGAAGTCGGTGCTTCCGCCCAGCGCCGCCCGAGTCGTTTGCCTGGACAGCGCGGCAGACGAAGTGGCACGTCACCCGGTGACTCGGCCGTCGGTGCGAGTGGGCACGGAGTCGCTGGCGTACGTCATCTTCACCTCTGGAAGCACGGGCCGTCCGAAGGGGGCGATGAATGCGCACGGAGGCGTCGTCAACCGGCTGAAGTGGATGCAGGAGGAGTACGGACTGGGCGGCACGGATGTAGTGCTGCAGAAGACGCCCTTCAGCTTCGACGTGTCGGTGTGGGAGTTCTTCTGGCCGCTGCTGGCGGGGGCGAAGCTGGTGGTGGCGCGGCCAGGAGGCCACCAGGAGCCGGCGTACCTGGTGAAGCTGATGAAGGCGGAGGGCGTGACGACGGTGCACTTCGTGCCGTCCATGCTGCGTGCCTTCGTGGAAGAGCCAGGGCTGGAGGGACTGGGAAGCCTGCGGCGTGTGGTGTGCAGCGGCGAGGCGTTGAGCGCGGAGTTGGTGAAGAAGGCGTACGCGCGGCTGCCCGCACCGGTGCGGGTACACAACCTGTACGGCCCGACAGAGGCAGCAGTAGACGTCACGTACTGGCCCTGCCCGCGTGGAGAGGACTTCCACCGCGTCCCCATTGGCCGGCCCGTGGCGAACACGGTGCTGTACGTGCTGGACACGCACGGGCAGCCGGCTCCTGTGGGCATTCCGGGCGAGCTGCACATTGGCGGCGTGCAGGTGGGGCGCGGCTACTGGCAGCGGCCCCAGCTGACGGCGGAGCGCTTCATCCCGGATGCCTTCAGCGGCATTCCGGGCGCGCGCCTGTACCGCACCGGAGACGTGGCGCGGTGGTTGCCCGACGGCACGCTGGAGTACCTGGGCCGGGCCGACTTCCAGGTGAAGCTGCGCGGCTTCCGCATCGAGCTGGGTGAAATCGAGGCCGCGCTGCGCACGCATCCCGGCGTGCGCGACGCCGTCGCCCTGGTGCGTGAGGAGACGCGAGGGGATGCCCGCCTCGTGGCCTACGTCACGGGTGACTCGGCGCCGCTGGAGGCCGAGACGCTGCGAGCGCACCTCCTGAAGCAGCTCCCCCAGCACATGGTGCCTTCAACCTTCGTTCACCTGGGCGTCCTGCCGCTGACGCCCAGCGGAAAGGTGGATCGCAAGGCCCTGCCCGCCCCCGAGGCGCCCACCGTCCAGCGGGGCCTCTACGTGGCGCCGCGCACGCCGACGGAGGAGTCCCTGGCCGAGCTCTTCGCCCAGGTGCTCAGCGTCCGCCGCGCCGGCATCCACGACGGCTTCTTCGAACTGGGAGGCCACTCCCTGCTGGCCACCCAGGTGGTGGTGCGCGTGCGGACGCGCTTCGGTATCGAGCTCCCGCTGCGCGCCTTCTTCGAGTCACCCACGGTCGCCGGGCTCGCGGCGTACCTGGACGACCAAAAGAACGCGCCCGCGCAGACCAACGCCGCGGTGCCAGCACTGACCCACGCGGACCGGCGCGCCGCGCTGCCCCTGTCCTTCTCCCAGCAGCGGCTCTGGGTCATCAGCCAGTGGAGCGAAACGGGCAGCAGTGCCTACAACCACCCGCTGGCGCTCCAGCTCACGGGCGCGCTGAACCTGCCCGCGCTCCAGCGAAGCTTCGACACGCTGGTTGCCCGTCACGAGGTGCTGCGGACGACGTTCCGCATGGAAGGCGACGCCCCTGTCCAGGTCATCCACCCGCCCTCTCAGGTTCCCCTCCAGGTCCTGGACTTGTCGGGTGAGGCCGTCGCCCATCTTCGTGAGGCGGAGACGCTGCGGCGGGTCCAGGAAGAGGTCCAACGCCCCTTCGACCTGGCGAAGGGCCCGGTGGTCCGCGGCATCCTGTTGAAGCAGTCCGCGACGGAGCACGTGCTGGTGCTCAACATGCACCACATCGTCACCGACGGCTGGTCCAACGGCGTGATGGTCCGGGAGATGGCGGCGATTTATGGCGCCTTCCGGCAGGGCCAGTCGTCTCCCCTGCCCCCGCTCCCGTTCCAGTACGCGGACTTCGCGGCGTGGCAGCGGAAGTGGCTCCAGGGCCAGGTCCTGGAAGCGCAGCTCGACTACTGGCGCGGGATGCTCGCGGACGCGCCGCCGTACCTGGAGCTCCCCACTGACAAGCCGAGGCCGGAGCAGCCGTCCTTCCAGGGCGACAACACGCCCATCCAATTGCCGGCGGCCCTGAGCGACGCCGTGGACGCGCTCGCGCTGAAGGAGCGTGCAACGCCCTTCATGGTGTTGCTCTCTGCCTTCCAGGTGCTGCTGAACCGGTACTCCGGGCAGGAGGACGTGTTGGTGGGCTCGCCCATCGCCGGCCGTCGCCACGCGCAGACGGAGGGGCTCATCGGCTTCTTCGTCAACACGTTGGTCCTGCGCGCTCGCTTCGGTATGGACCCGACCTTCCGGGAGCTGCTGGCCCAGGTGCGTGACACCACGCTGGGGGCGTACGAGCACCAGGACCTCCCCGTCGAGCGGCTGGTGGAGGACCTCCGCCCCGCCCGTGAGGAGGGCCGCACGCCGCTCTTCCAGGTGATGTTCGCCCTCCAGAACACGCCGGTTCCCGAGCTGACGCTCCCGGAGCTGTCCCTCCGGGGCTTCGAGTCGAAGCACACGGTCAGCCGCTTCGAGCTGGAGCTGGTCCTGTCCCGCGCGACGGAGGGCTACCAGGGCGGGCTCGTCTACAGCACCGACCTGTTCGAGTCCGCCACGGCGGAGCGACTGGTGGCGCACCTCCAGGTCCTGCTGGAAGAAGCCGTGACGTCGCCGGACACCCCTGTCTCCGCGCTTCCGCTCGAAAGGGAGGAGGCGCCGCAGCCGGACGACGCAGCGGACATGGCCCGCGAGGCGACCTTCCACCTGCGCGTCGAGGAGCAGTCGGCTCGGACGCCCGATGCCCCCGCCGTGTCGCTGGAGTCCCAGGTCCTCACGTACGCCCAGCTCAACGCGAAGGCGAACCAGCTCGCCGCGCAGCTGCGCACGCTGGGCGTGGGCCCGGAAGTCCGCGTGGGCTTGTGCCTGGAGCGCACGCCTGACGCCATCGTCGCGGTGCTGGCGGTGCTCAAGGCCGGCGGGGCCTTCGTCCCCATCGACCCGGCTGCACCAGCGCAGCGCAAGTCCTTCGTCCTGAAGGACAGCAACGCGTCCGTGCTGCTCACCCTCCAGCACCTGGCCGATGCCTGGAGGCCCCAGGTCCGGCACCTGCTGTGCCTGGATACCGAGGCCTCGAAGCTGGCGTCACTCCCGACGCGGAACGTCGTGGTGAGCGTGCGCGAAGAGAACCTCGCGTACGTCATCTACACGTCCGGCTCCACGGGTACGCCCAAGGGCGTCATGGTGCAGCACCGCTCGTTGCTCGCCATGCACGCGGGAACGACGGAGGCGTTCCAGGCAACGGGCGCCACCCGGCAGCGCGTCAGCCTCAACGCCCCGTTCCACTTCGATGGGGCTTTGGAGCCTCTGGTCCATCTGGCGAACGGACATTGCCTCTGCCTGGTGCCCGAGGAGACGCGGAAGGATCCGGAGGCGATGCTGGCGTGGGTGGGGCAGCAGCGCGTGGACGTGCTGGACTGCACGCCCGCGCAGCTGACGCTCTTGCTCCATGCTGGACTGCTGGAGCAGGCGCATGTGCCCTCGCGAATCGTGTGCGCGGGAGAAGCGATGGCCCCGTCGCTCTGGAAGCAGTTGGCCAGCACGGAGCGCACGACGGCCTACAACGCCTATGGCCCCACGGAGAGCACCGTCTGCGCCACCACGGCGAGCGTCCGGAACAGCACCGCGCCCGTGCCCGTCATCGGGCGGCCCATCCAGGGCACGCGGGCCTACGTGCTAGATGCGCGGCAGCGGATGGCCCCGGCAGGCATCGCGGGTGAGCTCTACCTGTCGGGAGACGGCCTGGCCCGTGGGTACCTGGGACAGCCGCAGTTGACCGCGGAGCGCTTCATCCCGGACGCCTTCAGTGGACAGCCGGGGGCCCGCCTCTACCGCACGGGAGACAAGGCGCGGTGGCGGCATGACGGCACGCTGGAGTACCTGGGCCGGCTCGACTTCCAGGTGAAGCTGCGCGGTTTCCGCATCGAGTTGGGTGAAATCGAAGCCGTGCTGCGGACCCACGACCAGGTGCAGGAAGCCGTGGTGCTGGCACGCGAAGACGTGCCCGGCGACAAGCGGCTCGTGGCCTACGTTGTTGTCGTGGTGACTCCCGAGGCCCTGGTGACCGCGGAGATGTTGCGTCAGCACGCCCAGGCGCGGCTGCCTGAGTACATGGTGCCGTCCGCCTTCGTGCTGATGGGCACCCTGCCCCTCACCCCCACCGGCAAGGTGGACCGGAAGGCCCTGCCCGTCCCTGACGTCTCGAACCTGGCCGTCAAACGCGACGTCGAGCCGACCGCGACGCCCCTCGAGGCTCAGCTGGCGGAGGTCTGGAAGGAGCTGCTGCGTGTCCCCACCGTGGGCCGCCGCGACAACTTCTTCGAGCTGGGCGGTCACTCCCTGCTGGCCACCCAGGTGGTGGCGCGCATCCGGGCCACCTTCGACGTGGACCTGAACCTGCGCACGTTCTTCGCGGCGCCCACCGTGGCCGCGCTCGCCGAGCGCCTGTCCTCCGCCTCATCCGGTCCCCGGCTTCCAGCCCTGACGCGAGCCCGGGGGGACGGAGCCCTGCCGCTCTCCTTCGCCCAACAGCGGCTCTGGTTCCTGGATCAGCTCCAGCCAGGGAACGCGTCCTACAACATGCCGACGGCGCTGCGCCTGTCGGGTGCGCTGGACGCGGCCGCCTTGCAGCGTGCCGTGGATGAAATCGTCCGTCGGCATGAATCGCTCCGCACCACCTTCCAGACCGAGGACGGTGCGCCTCGTCAGGTCATCCACGCGCCGCACACCGTGGCAGTGGACCGGGTGGACCTCTCGGGCATCCAAGACGGGACGCACCGGGAAGCGGAGGCGCTGAAGCGCGTCACCGCCGATGCCCGGCGTCCCTTCGACCTGACCCAGGGCCCCCTGCTGCGCGTCACGCTGTTGAAGCTGGAGCCGTCCGAGCACGTGTTGCTGCTGTGCATGCACCACATCATCTCGGATGGCTGGTCCATGGGCGTGCTGGTCCGAGAGGTGACCTCGCTCTACGGCGCCTTCCATGCCGGTCAGCCCGTCACGCTGCCCGAGCTTCCGGTGCAGTACGCCGATTACGCGGTGTGGCAGCGGGGGTGGCTCCAGGGCGACGCGCTGAACCAGCAGTTCAGCTTCTGGAAGGAGCAGCTCGCGGGCGCTCCGCACGCATTGGAGCTGCCGACCGACAAGCCGCGCCCGGCGTTCCTGAGCACCCGCGGCGCGTCGGTGCCCGTACAGCTCTCCCTGGCGCACAGCCAGGCCGTGGAGACGCTGGCCCAGCGCGAGGGTGTCACGCCCTTCATGGTGTTGCTCGCGGCGTACCACATGCTGCTGAACCGGTACTCGGCCCAGGATGACGTGTTGGTGGGCTCGCCCATCGCGGGCCGGCACCATGCGCAGACGGAGCGCCTCATCGGCTTCTTCGTGAATACGCTGGTGCTGCGCGCGCGCTTCGGCCGCGAGCTGACCTTCCGCCAGCTCCTGGCGCAGGTGCGCGACACCACGCTGGGGGCCTACGAGTATCAGGACCTCCCCGTTGAACGATTGGTGGAGGAACTCCAGGTCGAGCGGGACCCGAGCCGCACCCCGCTCTTCCAGACGCTGTTCACGTTGCAGAACGCGCCCATCCCCGCGCTCGTGCTGCCGGGACTGACGGTGCGGCCGGCCGACGGTGAGGACACGGGCGTGGCGCTGTTCGAGCTGAGCCTGGACCTGTTCCGCGGCGCGGACGGCTTCAGCGGGACGCTCAACTACAGCACCGATTTGTATGAAGAGGCCACGGCCCAGCGGCTGGCCTCGCACTACCAACGGCTCCTGGAAGGCGTCCTGGCCCGGCCGGACGAGCGTGTCGCCGCGCTGCCGATGATGCTTCCCGAGGAGCGTCAGGCCGTGCTCGAAGCCGCGAGCGGCGCTCGGGAGCCACTTCCGAAGGATACGCGAATCCACGCGCTCTTCGAGGAACAGGTGTCTCGCACGCCCGACGCGCTGGCCGTGGTGGCGGGCGCCGAGTCGGTGACGTACCGGGAGCTGGATGCGCGGGCGAACGCGCTCGCCCTTCGCCTTCGCGCGGCGGGCGTGGGACTGGAGCATCGCGTCGCGGTGTGCGTGGAGCGCTCGGTGGAGCTGCTGGTCGCGCTGCTCGGTGTGCTCAAGGCTGGCGGGGCGTACGTGCCGCTGGACTCGGAGTCCCCGGCGGAGCGCCTGCGCTTCATGTTGGAGGACAGCGGCGCCCGGATCATCGTGGCCCGTGCGGCGTTCCGCGAGCGTCTGGGGGCAGCGGAGGGCTGCGTCTGGCTGGACGCGGAGGTGCCTCCCTCCTCCGGCGTGCCCCAGGCCCCCGCTGTCCTGGTGCCCCCCGAGGCCGCGGCGTACGTGCTCTACACGTCCGGCTCCACGGGCCGGCCCAAGGGCGTGGTCGTCCAGCACCAGTCGCTGGTGAACTTCACCCGCGCGGCGTGGACGTCCTTCCCGGTGGCGCCCGGAGACCGGGTGCTCCAGTTCGCCTCCATCAGCTGGGACACCAGCGCGGAGGAGATCTACCCGTGCCTCACGAGCGGCGGGACGCTGGTGCTCCGGACCCCGGACATGCTCGACGAGCCCGGTGCGTTCCTGGCGAAGTGTGAAGCGGCGGGCGTGACGCAGCTCAACCTGCCCACGGCCTTCTGGCATGACGTGACGGCGAGCCTCGATGCGGGCACCGCCCGTCTCCCCTCGGGGCTGAAGTGGGTGGTGATTGGCGGCGAACGCGTGGCGCCGGAGCGGGTGGCCCAGTGGCAGCGGAGCGTCGGTGCCGAGCTGCCACTGCTGAACACGTACGGGCTCACCGAGGTGACGGCGGTGGCCACGTCCGTGAACCTGTCAGCGGCCGGAGTCCTGGCGTCCCCGGGCGCCGAGCGCGAGGTCCCCATTGGCCGGGCGCTGACGAACGTGTGGATGTACGTGCTGGACCGCGAACTGGAGCCCGTCCCCCCGGGCGTACCCGGCGAGCTGTTCATCGGCGGCCGGGGTGTGGCCCGAGGCTACCTGGGCCGGCCGGAGCTGACGGCGGAGCGCTTCGTGCCTTCGCCCTTCGGTGACAGCGAGCGGCTGTACCGGACCGGCGACCTGGCCCGTTGGCGCCGGGACGGGAACCTGGAGTACCTGGGCCGCGGCGACACCCAGGTGAAGGTCCGCGGCGTCCGCATCGAGCCTGGAGAGATTGAGGCCGCCCTCCGCGCGCATCCCACGGTCCACGACGCCGTGGTGCATGTCCGCGAAGACGTCGCTGGCGACAAGCGGCTGGTAGCGTACGTCGTGCTGTCGTCCGCGCCAGACGCGGGCCAGCCGGAGGCGTCCGCCCTTCGGGAACACCTGCGCCGGAACCTCCCCGAGTACATGGTGCCCGCCGCCTTCGTGTCGCTGTCCGCCCTGCCCCTGACGCCCAGTGGCAAGGTGGACCGGAAGGCCCTCCCCGCGCCGGAGGCCTCGCAACTGGCCCTCAAGCGCGACAGCCTGCCACCCGCGACGTTCATGGAGGCCCGGCTGGCGGAGGTCTGGCGGGAGCTGCTGCGAGTCCCCACGGTGGGACGCCACGACAACTTCTTCGAGCTGGGAGGCCACTCCCTGCTGGCCACGCGCGTGGTCGCCCGCGTCCGCGCTGACTTCAACGTGGAGCTGAGCCTTCGCGCCTTCTTCGAGGCCCCCACCGTGGCGGCCCTCGCCGAACGTCTGGGCTCCGCCACGCCCGGCCCCCGGCTGCCACCGCTCACCCGGGCCCGGCGCGACGGGCCGGCGCCGTTGTCCTTCGCCCAGCAGCGCCTGTGGTTCCTGGACCAGCTCCAGCCGGGCAACGCCTCCTACAACATGCCGACGGCGCTGCGCCTGTCGGGGACGCTGGACGTCGACGCCTTGCAGCGCGCCGCGAATGCCCTGGTGGAGCGGCACGAATCACTCCGCACCACGTTCCAGGCCCAGGGCGGCGAGCCCCGCCAGGTCATCCATCCATCGCGAGCGCTGCCGCTGAAGGTGGTGGACCTCTCGGGACTCCAGGGGCGGGCGTACCGGGAATCCGAGGCGTTGAAGCGCGCCACCCACGATGCACAGCAGCCGTTCGACCTGTCCACGGGGCCCCTGCTGCGTGTCACCTTGCTGAAGCTGACCCCCACCGAACACATGCTGGTGCTGTGCATGCACCACATCATCTCGGACGGCTGGTCCATGGGCGTGCTCGTCCGGGAAGTGGCCGCGTTCTACGATGCCTTCCTTCGCGGACAGCCCGCGTCCCTGCCCGAGCTCCCCGTGCAGTTCGCCGACTACGCGCTCTGGCAGCGGGGGTGGATGCAGGGCGAGACGCTGAAACAGCACCTGGGCTGGTGGAAGGAGCAGCTCGCGGGCGCGCCGCATATGCTGGACCTGCCCACGGACAAGCCGCGACCCGCGGTGGTGACGCACCAAGGCGCTGGCGTGCAGGTACAGCTTCCGCTCGCGCTCAGTCAGGCGCTGGAGGCGTTGGCCCAGAAGGAGGGCGTCACGCCGTTCATGCTGTTGCTCGCGGCCTTCCAGGCGCTGTTGTGCCGGCACTCGGGACAGGACGACGTGCTGGTGGGCTCACCCATCGCCGGGCGCCGTCAGGCCGAGTCCGAGCCACTCATCGGCTTCTTCGTCAACACGCTGGTGCTGCGCGCGCGAATCTCCCCGGAGACGACCTTTCGCCAGTTGTTGGCGCAAGTGCGGGACACCACCCTGGGCGCGTACGAACACCAGGACGTGCCCTTCGAGCGGCTGGTGGAGGAACTCCAACCCTCGCGAGACCTGAGCCGCACGCCGCTGTTCCAGGCCATCTTCGCCCTGCAGAACGCACCGGGCTCCGAGCTGGCCCTCCAGGAACTCTCCCTGCGAGAGCTGGAGCCGACGCATGGTGTCAGCCGGTTCGAGCTGGAGCTCGCGGTGGCCCGCCTCCCGGAGGGCTACCAGGGCGCGCTCATCTACAGCACCGAGCTGTTCGAGCCCGCCACGGCGGAGCAACTGGTGGAGCATCTCCGGCTGCTGCTGGAAGGCGCCGTGGCGTCACCGGATGACCCCGTGTCCACCCTTCCCCTCCACACGGAGGCGGAGCAGCAACAGTTGATGGTGGACTGAACAGCACCACCTCCAGCGTCCAGCGCGGTGGCATCTTCCACACGCGCTTCGAGCAGCAGGTGGGACGCACGCCCAACGCGCCTGCCGTGGCGCTGGATGAGCAGGTGCTGTCCTTCAGCCAGCTCAACGCGAAGGCGAACCAGCTCGCCGCGCACCTGCGCACGCTGGGCGTGGGCCCGGAAGTCCGCGTGGGCCTGTGCCTGGAGCGTACGCTGGAAGCCATCATCAGCCTGCTGGCGGTACTGAAGGCCGGAGGGGCCTTCGTCCCCATCGACCCGATGGCGCCCACGCAGCGCCGCTCCTTCATGCTGGAGGACAGCGGGGCCACCGTGCTGCTCACCGTCCAGCACCTGGCCGAGGCCTGGCGGCCCCAGGTCCAGCATCTGCTGTGCCTGGACACCTTGGCCTCGAAGCTGGCGTCACTGCCCACGTACAACGTCCCCGCGAACGTGCGCGGAGAGAACCTCGCGTACATCATCTACACGTCCGGCTCCACGGGCACGCCCAAGGGCGTCATGGTGCAGCACCGCTCGCTGCCGTGGTTGCTCCAGGGAATGACGGAGTCGCTGGAGATGGCCGAGCCCGCCGGGCAGCGCCTCAGTCTCAACGCGCCGCTGTACTTCGACGGCACTGTCGAGCGGCTCATGCACCTGGCGGAGGGACACTGCCTGTGTCTGGTGCCAGAGGCCACGCGGAAGGACCCGGACGCGATGGTGGCGTGGCTGGAGCAGCAGCGCGTCGACATGCTGGATTGCACGCCCGCGCAGCTGGCACTCCTGCTCCAGGCCGGGCTCCTCGAACGAAGCCACGTCCCCGCCAGGATTTTCTGCGGAGGCGAGGCCATGTCGCCCATGCTCTGGAATCGACTGGCCAGCACGGAGCGCACGACGGCCTTCAACGTCTACGGCCCGACCGAGAGCACGGTGTGCGCCACCTCCGCGCGCGTTCAGGGCAACCCGAGTCCCGTCCCCGTCATCGGTCATCCCATCGTGGGAACGCGGGTGTACGTGTTGGACTCGCACCAGCAACTGGCGCCGCTGGGAACCGCGGGCGAGCTGTGCATCGCAGGAGAAGGTGTGGCCCGGGGCTATTTTGGCAGGCCGGGACTGACGGCGGAGCGCTTCATCCCGGACGCCTTCAGTGGACAGCCGGGGGCCCGCCTCTACCGCACGGGAGACAAGGCCCGGTGGCGGCATGACGGCACGCTGGAGTACCTGGGGCGGCTCGACTTCCAGGTGAAGGTGCGGGGCTTCCGCATCGAGCTGGGCGAAATCGAGGCGGCCCTGCGCACCCACGGCCAGGTCCAGGACGCCGTGGTGCTCGCGCGCGAGGACGTGCCGGGCGACAAGCGGCTCGTGGCCTACGTCGTGGTCGACTCGGTCACCGCCGAATCGCTGCGCCAGCACCTCCTGCAGCGGCTGCCTGAGTACATGGTGCCGTCGGTCTTCGTTCCACTGGGCGCCTTGCCGCTGACGTCCACCGGCAAGGTGGACCGCAACGCGCTGCTGGCACCGGACGCATCCCAGCTCGCGCTCACGCGCGACGTCGAGCCGCCCGCGACGCCCACGGAGGATCGGCTGGCGGAAATCTGGAAGGAGCTGCTGCGAATCCCCACCGTGGGCCGGCATGACAACTTCTTCGAGTTGGGCGGACACTCCCTGCTGGCCACCCAGGTCGTGGCCCGTATCCGCGACGCCTTCGATGTGGAACTGAACCTTCGCGCGTTCTTCGCGGCCCCCACCGTGGCGACGCTCGCCGAGCGGCTGGCCTCCACGACGCCCAGGCTCCGGCTCCCGCCATTGACGCGCGCCGGGAGGGACGGTTCGGTGCCGCTCTCCTTCGCACAGCAGCGGCTGTGGTTCTTGGATCAGCTCAATCCTGGAGACGTGTCGTACAACATGCCGTCCGCGCTGCGGCTGTCGGGGATGCTCGATGTCGAAGCCCTGCGGCGAGCCGTGAGTGCCATGGTGGAGCGGCACGAAGCGCTCCGCACCACGTTCCAATCGGTGGCTGGCGAGCCCCGGCAGGTCATCCACCCACCACACGACACGGTGGTGGAGGTCGTGGACCTCTCGGACATCCAGGACCGGGCCCAGCGGGAGGCGGAGGCGATGACGCGCGCCACCCGGGATGCCCGACAGCCGTTCAATCTCGCCACGGGGCCGCTGCTGCGCGCCACGCTGCTGAAGCTGGAACCGTCCGAGCACGTCCTGTTGCTGTGCCTGCACCACATCGTCTCGGACGGCTGGTCCATGGGCGTGCTGGTGCGTGAGGTGACCACGTTCTATGAGGCCTTCCAGAACGGGAACCCCGCGGCCCTTCCCGAGCTTCCGGTTCAGTACGCCGACTACGCGCTCTGGCAGCGGGGGTGGCTCCAGGGCGAGACGCTGAAGGAACAGCTCGGCTGGTGGAAGTCGCAGCTGGCCGGTGCACCCCATGCGCTGGAGTTGCACACCGACAAGCCCCGGCCCGCGGTGCTGCGTCACCACGGCGCGGTGGTGCCGGTGCTGCTGCCCCAGGAACTCGCGCTGATGCTGGATGCGCTGGCGCAGCGTGAAGGCGTCACGCCGTTCATGCTGCTGCTCGCGGCCTTCCAGTCGGTCCTGGCCCGTCATGCCGGGCAGGATGATGTGTTGGTCGGCTCGCCCATCGCCGGCCGGCGCCACGCGGAGACCGAGCCGCTCATCGGCTTCTTCGTGAACACGCTGGTGCTGCGCGCCCGCCTCACGCCCGCGATGACCTTCCGTCAGCTTCTGGCGCAAGTCCGTGACGCCACGCTGGGCGCGTATGAGCATCAGGACGTGCCCTTCGAGCGGTTGGTGGAGGAGCTCCAGCCCTCGCGAGACCTGAGCCGCACGCCGCTGTTCCAGGTGATGTTCGCGTTGCAGAACACCCAGGTCCCCGAGCTGGCCTTGCCCAAGCTGTCGGTCCGTCCCGCGGACGCCGACGACTCGGGGGTGACGCTGTTCGAGCTGAGCCTGGACCTGGTGCGTGCCCAGGATGGCTACGAGGGTGCGCTCGTCTACAGCACCGAGCTGTTCGAGCGGGCCACGGCGGAACGACTGGCCACCCATCTCCGGCTGCTGCTGGAGCGTGCCGTTGCCGCGCCGGACCTGGCCATCGCCACCCTGTCCCTCCACACGGAGACGGAGCAGCAGCAGTTGATGGTGGACTGGCACGACATCGCACCGGACCGCGAGCGTGGTGCGCTCTTCCACACGCGCTTCGAGCAGCAAGCCGCGCGCACGCCCGAGGCCCCCGCCGTGACACTGGGGGCACAGGTGCTGTCGTTCGCCCAACTGGACGCGAGGGCCAACCAGCTTGCCTCGTCCCTGCGCTCGCTGGGCGTGGGCCCCGAGGTCCGCGTGGGCTTGTGCCTGGAGCGCACGCCGGACGCCATCGTCGCGGTGTTGGCGGTGCTCAAGGCGGGTGGCGCCTTCGTGCCCATCGACCCGTCAGCGCCGGCACAGCGCAAGTCCTTCGTCCTGAAGGACAGCAATGCGTCCGTCCTGCTCACCGTCCAGCCGTTGGCGGATGCCTGGAAGCCTCAGGTCCGGCATCTGCTGTGTCTGGACACCGGGGCGTCGAACCTGGCGTCACGGCCCACGGATGACGTCGCGGTGGAGGTCCGAGGCGAGAACCTCGCGTACGTCATCTACACATCCGGCTCCACCGGCACGCCCAAGGGCGTCATGGTGCAGCACCACTCGCTGGCCTCGCTGCACGTGGCCTCGAACCTCGCGTTCCACCTGGGGCAGGCGCCGGGGCAGCGGTTCAGCCTCAACGCGCCGCTCTACTTCGACGTCAGCATGGACCAGCTCGTCCATCTGGCGGACGGGCACTGCTTGTGCCTGTTGCCCGACGACACACGGAGGGATCCGGAGGCGATGCTGGCGTGGCTGGAGCAACAACGCGTGGACGTCCTGGACTGCACGCCCGCGCAGCTGACGCTGCTGCTCCAGGCCGGGCTGCTGGAGCGTACCCACGTCCCGGCGCGGATTCTGTGCGCGGGTGAAGCCATGGACCCGTCGCTCTGGAGCCGCCTGGCGAGCACGGAGCGCACCACGGCGTTCAACGCCTACGGCCCCACGGAGAGCACCGTGTACGCGACGTTCGCGAAGGTGCAGCACAGCCCAAGTCCGGTCCCCGTCATCGGAAAGCCGCTCGCGGGGACTCGGGCGTACGTGCTGGATGCGCGGCAGCAACTGGCCCCCCTGGGCACCGCGGGCGAGCTCTACCTGGCGGGGGATGGCCTGGCCCGAGGCTACCTGGGCCAGCCAGGCCTCACGGCGGAGCGCTTCGTCCCCCACCCGTTCGCGACCACGCCGGGCGAGCGGCTCTATCGCACGGGCGACAAGGCCCGCTGGCGACATGACGGCACGCTGGAGTACCTGGGCCGGCTCGACTTCCAGGTGAAGCTGCGCGGCTTCCGCATCGAGCTGGGCGAAATCGAAGCGGCCCTGCGTGCACACGAAGCGGTCCAGGACGCCGTGGTGCTGGCGCGCGAGGACGTGCCCGGCGACAAGCGGCTCGTGGCCTACGTCGTGGGCGGCGCCGTCACCGTGGAGGCGCTGCGTCAGCACCTCCAGCAGCGGCTGCCCGAGTACATGGTGCCTCCGGCCTTCGTCTCACTGCCGGCCCTGCCCCTGAACCCCAGTGGCAAGGTGGACCGCAAGGCCCTGCCCTCGCCCACGCTCGCGGACACCCGAAGCCAGGAGGTCCACGTGGCGCCGCGGGATGGGCTGGAGCTGCGGCTCGTGCGTACCTGGGAGCAGCTCCTGGGCGTGGCGCCCATCAGCGTGCGCTCCAGCTTCTTCGAGCTGGGGGGCCACTCGCTGCTGGCCGTGCGTCTGGTCGCGGCCCTGCGCGAGTCCCTGGGCCGGCCGCTTCCCCTGGCCGCGCTGTTCCAGGCCCCCACGGTGGAGCAGCTCGCCGCGTTCCTGCGCCGCGAGGACGCTGGACCGGCGTCGTCGCTGGTCCCGTTCGACGCGGGCCGGAGTGGAACGGAGGTTCCGTTCTTCTGCGTGCACCCTGTCGGAGGCAACGTCCTGGCCTACGCGGAGCTGGCCCGGCTGCTGGGGCCAGAGCGCCCGTTCTACGGACTCCAGGCGCAAGGGCTCGACGGCAGCACGCCGCCGCTGGGCACGGTGGAGGAGATGGCGGCCGCCTATGTGGAGGCCATCCGCACGGTCCAACCCGCCGGGCCCTACCTGCTGGGCGGCTGGTCCGTGGGCGGCGTCATTGCCTATGAAATGGCGCGCCAGCTTCGCGAGCGTGGCGACACGGTGGCCTTGTTGGCGCTCATCGACGCCTACACGCCCGCGGTGCTCAACGCCGCCGAGCCGGAGCCCGACGCCGCGCAGGTCGTCTCCGCTTTCGCGAGCGACCTGCTGGGCATCGGGTTCGCGGACCTGGCCACGCCGGACGCGTCCCAGTCGCCCGAGGCCCAGGTAGAAGCGCTCTGGGAAGCCGGTCAGCGCGCGGGCGCCCTGCCGCCCGGAATGGAGCCCGCGCACCTGCGGGCCCTGCTCCAGGTCTTCGAGGCCAACCTCCGGGCCGCGCGCCGCTACCAGCCGCCCGCGCTGAACCCGGGCCGGGTGTTGCGGCTCCAGGCGACGGAGGGCGCGGAGGGCCTGCCCGAGGACGGCGGATGGAAGGCGCTCGTGGGAACCGGCCTGGAGCAGCACGCCGCGTCCGGCGACCACTACAGCGTGCTGCGCGCCCCGGGGGTCCGCGAGCTGGCGGACCGGCTCCGGAGCGCGCTGAAGCTCACCACCGGGTGAGGAGGAACTCGACGCCCAGGCCCAGCTCCTTGAAGTACTTGGGCGTCCCTCTGATGAGCCGCCGCTCTCCCTCCGTCTTCTTGAGGAGGTAGACCGGCATCGTGAGCCGCACGCCCACCATCTCCGCCAGGTCCACGCCCAGGCGGGCCTCCGGAACCGTCAGCGCCCATTCGTTGGGCTTGCTGAGGTAGCCCGCGGACACGCCCAGTCCGGCGCGCCACCGGACGTACGGCCCCAGGTCGAGGAACGGAATCGCGCCGGAGAAGCCGTCCATGTCGGAGACGCAGTCGATGTAGAGGCCCAGCGAGGCCCAACGGATGCGGGTGTCGTTGGGCACGAGCTGGTCCATGTCCCGCACGCCCAGCCCGGACAGCACGGCGCCGAAGCGCCACTCATTGCGGCTGTAGGCGTAGTCGTCGCGTCCCTGCTCGGACGCCAGGAACGGAAGCTCCACGCCCACGCCCACACCGCGCTGGCGCATGGCGCTGAGCGTCCAGACATGGTGCGGCTTCGAATACGTCAGCCACTCGTCCAGGAACGCGGCGCCCGCGGGACGGAGCGGAATCTTGAGATTGCCCCGCTGCTGCGTGACGAGGCTGTGGAAGGCGGTGCCCACGCGTTGGCGGACCGGGATGAGGTCCTCTCGGGTCCCCGTGGCTTCAATCCCCTCCATGACGCCTTCGCTGTACTGGTAGCCCACGTCGCCCAGCACGGAGAGCAGGTCGTCGACCTGTCCCTTCTGGAGCTGTCCCGCTTCCGCCTTCTTCGTCAGGGCATCGGTGGCCTGGCGCAGCCGCCCCAATTGCGGCGTCATCGTGCAGTCATTGCCCACGACGCAGCGGAAGCCGGGCGAGTCGATGCGCAGGACCTTCAGCACGCGGAGCTCACGATCCCTCAGACGCTCCTTGCCAGCGCGAGGCACCAGCAGGTCGACGGCGCGCGTCGAGGTGAGCTGAGTGGACAGGAAGCGGATGGCGTCCTGCATGCCCCGGTAGAAGTCGTGCTCGCGGAAGCGCCGGTCGAAGAAGCCCATCATCGCGAACTGGAACTCCGACGGGAGCACGGACGTGCGGCGAGGAATCTGGATGCGGCCCGACAGATTGATGTCGTGCTCCAGCGTGTTGAGCACGGCGCTGTCGCGCGCGGCGTTCAGCACGTTGCCCAGGTACTGGAAGTAGGCCTCGTCCAAGGGGCTGCGGGAGCGCTCCGGCCGTTCCGGCGGTGACGCCCAGTCCCAGCCGACCGCGTCCTGGTCCAGGTAGACGACGGGGAAGCGCTCACGATTGAGCGTCGTCTCCCGCGAGGTTCCGCGCTCCACCCACCGCGAGCCGAGCCGCACCGCCAGGTCCACGGGGTTGTTGTTGAGCACGCCGCCGTCAATGAGCTTGAGGGACTCCAGGGGCCCCCATTGCGTCTGGTTGAAGAAGGAGACCTCGACGGGAACAGGGGGGAACGCGAGCGGAAAGGCCCCGGAGGCCTGCGGGGTAAGCAGCAGGTTCGACAGGGACACCTCATGTCCGCCGTCGCCCGTCGGTTGGGCGCCCAGCGCCGGGTAGTACGCGAGCTCCTTGGGCTTCACTCCGATGTGGGGGAACGACGCGCTCACCGCGCCCTCCATGAAGGGCAGCCGGGCGGTGAGCTTCCCTTCGCCCTGCGTCATTACCTGGACGACCAGCTTCTCCGTCACGCGCTTCAGCTTGAACTGGGCGTCGGGTCCGCCGTCGCCGAAGGGAACTTCGCGCCCTCGCAGGTTCGTCACGGTGATGCCGTAGGCGAAGGTGCAGTCCTCCTTGAAGCGGGTCGTCTGGGCCTTCTTCAGGATGAGCTGCAGGGTGTCCTGCATGTGGGGCTCGCTGAAGAGATGCGTGCCCTGAGGTGGCTCATTCCGCTCTTCGGGGAGCAGCCGCCCCAGGTCGAGCTGGTCGATCCACACAGTCCAGAAGAGGCTCTGCTCCGGAGACCACGTGGGCTGGGCGAACGCCGTGTCACACGAAGCCAGTCCCCCGAGCAGCGCGTTCACCGCCCCCGCCGAGGCGCCCGTCCACACACGCGGCGCGGGGTTGCCCAGGTCCGCCTGCTCGCCTTCTCGCTGCGCGACGCTCCAGAACCGGACCAGTGTGGAGATGAACCCCGCCTGATACGCGCCCAGGCTGATGCCGCCGCTGACGACCAGGGCCGGCGCGCTGCGCTCCGTCTCCTCGGCCAGGGCGCGGGCCCGCGCGGGGTCTTCGATGTGCGGTGGCAGGAACGGCGTCCCCTCGGGGACGAGCGCGGTGTCCTTCGCGAAGGCGTCACCATCCGGCGGAACGGGCGGCACCTCGGGGCTCACCGCCGGAACGTCTTCAGTGACAGCGCTGGCCGGCACTTCGCCCGGTTCGGCTTCGGGCAGCGCCGCTGGCGCATCAGGTGGGGCGTCCGCCGACACGGGGTTGGCGGGTGTGGAGGAGTCCTCGGCCTCGGATGGGGCCAGTGGGACGGCTTGCGCCTGCGCGGTGCTGGTGGTTGCGAGCAGGACCACGGCACAGGCACGAAGAAGGTTCTTTGGCATTCACGGGGCTCAGATGAAGGTCGACGTTGAGGCTATCCCTCAATCCTGACCCTGATCCCGGAAGCCCGGCAACCACGGAAGGCGCCGGGGAAGCTGTCGTCCCCGGCGACCTTTGTTCGAAGGCCTACGACTTCTGCAGCTCGTGCGAGCTGTCGGCGGCGGCCTGCTCCGGTGCCGCGACGAACAGGGCGTCGCCCGTGCTGGACACCTGGGGACGCAGCGGCGCGGCCACCGACTCGTGGACCAGCGCGGGAACCACCACGGGCTCCACGATGGCGGCGGCCTGGGCGCGCTGCGCGGCCTGCCGGCGGCGCCACACGAAGTAGCCGATGGCTGCCGCGGCCAGCACGCCCATCACGGCGAACTGCCCTTCCTTGAACTTGGAGATCATCGTGTCCAGCTCGCCACCGAAGTGGAAGCCGAGCCAGATGAACACGGGCGCGGACAGCAGCGCCGCCAGGCCATCCCAGAAGATGAAGCGCCAGTAGGACATGCCCACGGAGCCCGCGGTGAAGTACGTCACGGCGCGCACGCCCGGCATGAAGCGGGCGATGCAGACGATCTTCTGCCCGTGCTTGACGAAGAGCCCTTCCACCTTCGCGCGTTTCTCGGGTGTGACAATGCGGGCGAAGAAGCCACCGCCGCCTTCACGTCCCAGCCTCCCCCCCAGCCGGCGGCCGGCGAGGTAGATGAGGCTGTCGCCAACGAGAATGCCCGCGAAGCCGACCACCATCATCACCGACAGGTTGGCGGCCCCCTTGTGGGCCAGGAAACCCCCGAGGATGAGGGAGATGTCCTCCGGAAGAGGAACACCCAGCCCGCAGGCCACCAGGATGCCGAACACGGTGGCATAGGCGAAGAAGCCCTGCGAGTCGCCGAGGAGGTTGGTGAGAAGTTCTTGCACGCGTCGTCCTGTCCATTCACGTCCGAAGGGCCCGCCCCGGCACTCACCTGAGGCCGCCCCTCTAGCGCCCAGACATCAACCGGGCGCGGGTCGTCAAAACTCCGGGTCAACAAGGGGAATCGACCACAAAAATCCCTGAAACCCGGCCTCCGCTTGGGCCCTCTTCGGTGCCCCTCGTCCCTTCTTATTCTCCGACCGCCGCCTCCCGCTGCCCCACTGTCCCGACGTCGCGCCGCCCCTTCGGGCAGCCTGCCCACCTGGGTTCCAGTCGTCCAGGAGGCCCATTCCGCCCCGGCCCGCACTGCGGAACGAGGTGGGAACTCCATCCACCAGGCCCTACCCCATCCCGCACAGCCAGAGCCGCCGGGCAGCTTAACCACCGCCCGCCCGAATGGCGTCACCTTCGGCTCAGGCCGCGGGCGCTTTTCCGATGAGCGTGCGCAGCATGTCCCGGTTGTCCCGGGCCTTCTGGCCGAAGTGCGCGACGATGCCCATCAGCAGCTTCACGCAGGCCTGCGGCTTGGTAGCCAGGAGTTTCTGGAAATCCGCGGCGCGAATCTCCAAGGCCAACACGTCGGTGACGGCGGTGGCGGTGCACAGCCGCTCACCCTTCTGCACCAGGGCCAGCTCTCCCAGGGGTTCGCCGGAGCCGACCTCACCCAGGGACACATCCTCGCCCCCGGCGCTCTTGGCGCTCAGGCGCACGGTGCCTTCACCCACGATGAGGAGCGAATCCCCCGTCTTGCCTTCTGCGAAGAGCGCGGTTCCCTTGGGGAACGCACGGGTGACGGCGACCCCGGCGAAAATCTGGATGCCGGTGTCCGTGAACCCCTTGAACAGCGGGCACGCCTTGAGCGTTGTGGCAGGCACGAGAGCCATGGATGTGCTCCTAACACGCCCAGCGTAGGCTCGCGAGCGACTCAGCGGTCCGTGTGGTACTCGGCCGCGAGCAGCACGTAGTGCTGGGCGGACATCAGGAGGAACTCACGCTCCGCCTCGGTGATGGGGCGCTTCACCCGGCCCGGAGAGCCCACCACCAATGAGCCCGGGGGGATCTTCGTGCCCGGCGTCAGCAGGGCTCCCGCGCCGATGATGCAGTCGTCCCCCACTTCCGCGTCGTCCATGACGGTGGCGCCCATGCCCACCAGCACCCGGTTGCCGATGGTGCACCCATGGAGGATGACGTGGTGCCCCACCGTCACGTCGTCCCCCACCGTGGTGGCGGACCTGCCGCTGGTGACGTGAATCAGGGAGAGGTCCTGCACGTTGGTGCGCTTCCCGATGCGGATGGGATTCACGTCCCCGCGCAGCACGCAGTTGAACCAGATGGAGGAGTCCTCCCCCACCTCGATGTCACCCACCAGCTGGGCGGAGTCGTCCACGAAGCATCCCGGGTGGACGCGGGGGGATACCCCTCGGAATGGCCTCTGGGGCATGGGGCTACGCCTCCGCGACGACGTGGAACGGCGCCTCGGCCATGGGCACCGGCAGCGGCTCCACCGTGGGCGGCTTGAGCAGGGCCACCTGCTTGCCCGAGAGCTGGTTGGGCGTGGCGCGCTCCACCTTCACCGTCACGAAGGCGCCCGCGGGGGCGTCCCCTTCGAAGTTGACGGTGCGGTTCTCCGGCGTGCGGCCGAAGCGCTTGGTGGCGTCGTAGCGCGAGTGCCCCTCCACCATGACCTCCACCTCCGAGCCCACCAGCGCCGCGGTGATTTCGCCGCTGATGCGCCGCTGCAGCTTCTGCAGCCGCTCCAGGCGGGCAATCTTCACCTCATGCGGCACCGGGCCCCAGTCCTTCTCGCGCAGGGCCGCGCCCGTCTTGGGCCGCGGGCTGTAGACGAAGGAGAACTGGTTGTCGTAGCGGACCTGCTCGGTCAGCTGCATCGTCATCTCGAACTCCTCCTCGGTCTCCCCAGGGAAGCCGACGATGATGTCCGTGGTGACGGCGATGCCCGGCCGCGCCTCGCGCAGCTTCGCCAGGCGCTCCAGGTACTGCACCACCGTGTAATCGCGGCGCATCATCTTGAGGATGCGGTCGCTGCCACACTGCACCGGCAGGTGGAAGTGCGGGGTGATCTTCGGCTGGACGCGGAAGGCTTCGATCAGCTCGTCGGACAGGTCATGCGGGTGACTGGTAGTGAAGCGCACGCGCTCGATGCCGGGGACCTCCGCGGTGCGCAGCAGGAGCTGCGCGAAGGAGATGCCGCCCGCGTACGAGTTCACGTTCTGGCCGATGAGCGTCACCTCGCGCACGCCGACCTTCGCCAGGTCCGCCACCTCGACGAGCACGTCCGGGAACGCCCGGCTCACCTCGCGGCCGCGCGTGTGCGGCACGATGCAGAACGAGCAGACGTTGTCGCAGCCCTTCATCACCGTGACGAACTCGGTGACCTTGCCGCGGGACGTCTCCGGGTCGGCGCGCGGGAAGACGTACTCCTCCGAGTTCACGAAGGCCGTCTCCACCACCCGCTCCCGCTCCGCGGACACCCGGCCGATGATGTCCGGCAGGCGCGCGATGTTGTCGGGACCGAAGACGAAGTCCAGGTACGGCACCTTCTTGAGGAGCTTGTCCTTCTCCTGCTGCGCCACGCACCCGCCCACGCCAATCAGCGCGCCACGGCTGGCCTTCACCGGCTTGTACCGCCCCAGGGCGGACAGCATCTTGTCCTCCGCCTTCTCCCGGATGGAGCAGGTGTTGAGGATGATGAGGTCGGCGTTGTCCGGCACCGGCGTCGGCGCGTAGGACATCTGGCTCAACACCTCGCTCATGCGGAGCGAGTCGTTGACGTTCATCTGGCAGCCGAAGGTGTGGATGAAATAGCGCTTCATGGAAGAACCCTGAGCAAGTACGTGCCCTTATCCGATGGCCGGACGCGGAATGCAACCGGCCGCCCGCCCGGCTTCATCTCCGGCTGAGCAGGTGCGTCAGGCGGGTGTGCAGGTCCACCAGCTCCGTCTCGCGGGCCCGGAGCAGCACCAGGGCGTCCTCGCCGTAACGCCGCGCCAGGGCGTTGGTTTCGCGCTCCTGTTTGGCCAGCTCGTCCTGGATGCGGCCCTTGAGCTCGTCCGCCGCGCCGCCCTGGAGCTGACCCAGCTTGTCCTGGAGCTTGCGGGCCGCCCAGCGCCGCCCGCCGAAGGCTCGCAGCAGCGCGCTGCCCTGCTCCGCCGTCTTGGGGTCCAGCCCCGACGCGGCCAGGGCCTCGGTGTGGGCCTTGGCCAGGGTCTCCGTCCCCTGCCCGGAGGCCTGGGCAAGGTAGGTCTGCTGGTAGCGGACCAGGGCGTCGAGCATCGCCGCGTCCAGCGGAGGGGCGGCCCAGCGCAGGGTGCGGTCGTCGGCGGCGGTGAGGTCCGTGGACGACTCCCGGTTGGGGACGTCCTGGAATCCGTTGTCGTCGAAGAGGAAGGAAGACATGGGGAGGTGCCTTGCGGGGGAATGGGCCCGGGACTACGCGGGCACGAGCTGGTCGGCGATCCGGGCCAGGTCCGACACGGAGGTGACGACGACGGCCTGGTGACAGTGCTTCTCGTAGGTGAGCATCTCGCTGTCGCCAATGCCCCAGTTGCCACGCTCCTCGGGGCAGATCCACAAGAGCCGCTTCGCCTTGCGGCGCAGGTCCTTGAGGGCCCAGGCGTTGTTCGCGTTGTAGTTGTTCCGCCCGTCGCCAATCACCATCACGGTGGTCCGGCGGGTGATGCTGCCCAGGTGGTCCCGGGTGAAGTCGGCCAGGGCGCGGCCGTAGTTGGAGTTCGCGCTCAGCGACACCGTCTTGCCCGCGGTGGCCATGTCGATGGCGGCGTCGACCTCCAGGTCCTTGAAGTACTGCGTCACCTCGCCCACGTCGGACACGAAGACGAACGAGCGCACGCGGACGAAGAGCGACTGCATCGTGTGCATGAACAGCAGCATCATCCGCGAGGCCTGTCGCACGGAGTCGGACACGTCGCAGAGCACCACCAGCTCCGGGCGCTCGGGGCGGCGGCTGCGGAACTGGGGCACCATGGGCACCCCGCCCCACGGCAGGTTCCGGCGCAGGGTGCGCCGCACGTTGAGGGCGCCCTTGCGGTGCGAGCGCTGCTTCCGGATGAGCCGGCTGCGCAGCTTCTCCGCCAGGGTGCGCACGGCGGACTCCATCTGGTCCACCTCCGCCTGGGTGAGCAGGTGCAGCGGCTTGTCCGCGGCGGTGTCGGTGCGGCGGCGGATGCGGGCCTCCGCCTGGCGCTTCACTTCCTGGCGGGCGGCGTCCTCGATCTTCCGCATCGCGGCCGCGACATGGCGCGAGACAATCTCCACCCCTTCCGGTGTGAGGCCGCGGGCCCGTAGCTCGTCCTCAAGCGACTTCATGTCGTTCCGGGCCTTGTCCGCTCCAGCCGCCGCCAGCATGCGCCTGGAGAAGAACCCGGCCTGGAGCGGACTCTCCATCCGCGACAGGTCCAACTGCAGCGAGGCCATCCGGAAGATCTGCGCCAGCCGGGCCCGGTCTCCCATCAGCACGGCCTGCGCCAGGGGGGACATCTCCGGGAGGAGCTGGTGCATCTGGATGAGGACCATCTTCAGCAGGTCGCCCTCCAGGTAGCCTTCCTCCTCCAACTGCTGCGCCAGCGACTTGTCGATGGCCTCGAACGTCCTCGCCGCGCCGGAGAAGTAGAACTCGAAGGCCCGGTTGAAGGTGTCCACGTCCAGCTCGCGCTTCACCAGCGTGGTGCGGAGCACCGAACGGAACAGGTTCCGATCCTTGAGGCCTACCTCGGACGTGGCGCGCAGCGCGTCCTGGACCTCGGACGTACTGACGCGAACACCGTTCTGGCGAAGGACCTCGGCGAACTCGACGATGCGGGCATCCACGCAACCATCATGTCCGGGGACGGCCCGCACGCAATCGGGAATGCACGACCGTGAAGCGAGCGGATGCCTGCCTCCCTGGTACACGCGGTGTAATCACTAAAATTTACTGAATTGCAGATTGTTCCGATCTGCGTCCGCCGTCTATGGAAGCCACTTTCAGAGGGAAAACAGGCAAGACGTGGCCTGGACGCCACGAGGCGCCCGAATCCCGCTGCTCAACGCAACAAAGACTGATGGTGCGTGTTGCCGCTGTTCAGGCCGACCGCTCGAAGGACATCACGGCCTCGACGTGATGCGTCTGAGGGAACATGTCGACCACCTGGAGGGCCAGGGGCTTGTACCCGGCGGCGACCAGGCCCGCGGCGTCCCGAGCCAATGAAGCCGGGTCACACGCCACGTACACCACGCGGCGCACCCCCAGGGCGGTCATCCACTTCGCCAGGCCTGGGGCTCCCGCGCGCGGCGGGTCCGCGAGGCACACATCGAAACGGCGCTGTTCGGCCACCAGCCCGTCGCACACCTTGCGGGCGTCGCCCTGGATGAAGCGCACGTTCGTCACCCCGCCCTCCCGCGCGCTCCGCTGGGCCAACTCCACGCCCACGGGGGATGACTCCACGCCCAGCACGGACGCGGCGGTTCCGGCCAGGGGGAAGGTGAAGTTGCCGTTGCCCGAATACAGCTCCAGCACGGAGTCGGACTCCCGGGCTCCCAACTCGTACACGGCCGAGGTCACCAGCCCCACGTTGGCTTCGGCATGGGCCTGGGCGAAGGCATCCGGCCGCAGGTACAGGGGGACTTCCGGCCGCAGCGGTGAGTAGGAGCGCAGCGCGGGCTTGCCCAGGAGCCGGGCCGAGCCCTCCTTCGGCGTCAGCACCGCGCCCTCCAGCCGCAATGCGCGCACGGCCGCCTCCGCGGCCTCCAGGTGGCGCGCCGTCACCGGGCCGCTGAGATTCACCGCGAACGCGGCCTTGTCCCCTTCGGCCAGCAGCAGCACCTCCTCGGTGTCCTTCGCCAGGGGCTTGAGCAGCGGAGCCAGCTTCCCGGGAAGCGCCGTCAGCACGGGCGTGAGCGCGCCGCAGACCTCCACGGGCACGCGCTCGTGGCTGCGCCGGCCGAAGTACCCCAGCGCCCCCTTGCCCGCGGGATGCAGCACCGCGCGGCGCCGGTAGCCCCAGTCCCTGGGCGCCACCAGCAGCGGACGCACGGTGAAGCTGTCCCGAGCCAGGTGGCCCAGGTGCTCCAGCGTGGACAGGACGATCTCCTGCTTCGCGGTGCGTTGGGCGGGCTCGGCCAGCCCCAGCCAGTCACAGCCGCCGCAGTCGGACGCGTACACGCAGGGCGCGTCACGCCGGTCCGGACCCGGTGACACGACCTGCCGCAGGATGCCGCGCAGCACGCGGCCTTGTATCTCCAGGTGGACGCGCACGGTGTCTCCCGGGAAGGTCCCCGGGATGAAGACGGTGCGCCCCTGCCAGGAGGCCACGCCTTCGCCGAGCTGGCCGAGGCGTTCGATGGTCAGTTCAATGGGAAGTTCGGGTAGCGGCAGCATTCAGGCGCTATTCGGGCGGGAGCTCCGAGCGCAAGCGCTCCACGAACTCCTCGATACGCGATCGCTTGTCTTCATCAACGTCCAGGAACTCCACCGCCATCCCTGGGGACTGGGGCGCGGGCACGCCCACGGCATTGGTACGCGTCACCCGCCCCTTCAGCTCCACGGGGAAGTGCGCGCCGGGCAGCGTCACCAGCAGCCGCACCACCGTGTCCACGGACAGCGGCTTGTCGGTGTTGATGTACAGGCCACCCTTCGACAGGTTCACCGCCCAGTCGGTGACGAAGCCAGAGACGCTGCGGTAGGCCACCGGCAGCTCGTACTCCAGGCGGGGCGCGCGGGGATGAGGGGTCGAGGTGTTGGGACTGTCTGCCATGGGATGCGCTCCGCCGCGGGATTCGTACAACGCCCGCGGCGGTGCACCTTAGCCCCACACGCTCAGACTTTCATCTCACGGACGTCGGGGGCCACCGTCAGCTTCGGCTCGGTGAGCTTCTGTACCTGCTCCACCGTCACCCCGGGGGCCACCTCGCGCAGGATGAGCCCCTGCGGCGTCACGTCGATGTACGCGTGGTCCGTGACGATGTGGTGGATGCACTTGAGGCCCGTCAGCGGCAGCGAGCACTTCTTGAGGATCTTGGGCTTGCCGTCCTTGTTGGCGTGCTCCATGGCCACGAAGATGCGCTGGGCACCGACGGCCAGGTCCATGGCGCCGCCCATGCCCTTGATCATCTTTCCGGGGATCATCCAGTTGGCCAGGTCGCCCTCTTCGCTGACCTCCATGGCGCCCAGCACGGCCATGTCGATATGGCCGCCGCGGATCATCCCGAACGACAGGGCCGAGTCGAAGAACGCGGCGCCGGGCACCGCCGTCACCGTCTCCTTGCCGGCGTTGGAGGTCCGGATCCTCCTGGCCTTCCACGGGCCAGGGGCCGATGCCCAGCAGGCCGTTCTCCGACTGGAGCACGATGTCCATGCCCGGCGGGATGTAGTTGGCCACCAGGGTGGGCATGCCGATACCCAGGTTGACGTAGAAGCCGTCCTGCAGCTCCTGGGCGATGCGCTGTGCAATCTGTTCACGAGTCAGTGGCATGGCTGGGCTCCTCAGGCCGACTTGCGGACGGTGCGCCGCTCGATCCACTTCTGGAGGTTCTTCGCCTGGACGATGCGCTTCACGAAGATGCTCGGGATGTGCACCAGGTCCGGGTCCAGTTCGCCGGGCTCCACGATGTGCTCCGCCTCGACGATGGTGACTTTGGCCGCCATGCACATCATCGGGGAGAAGTTCCGCGCCGTCTTCCGGAACACCAGGTTGCCCCAGCGGTCCGCCTTCCACGCGCGGACAATGGCGAAGTCCGCCTTCAGCGGCGTCTCCAGCACGTGCAGCCGCCCGTCGATGACGCGCGTCTCCTTCCCTTCGGCCACCTGGGTGCCGGCGCCCGTCGGGGTGAAGAAGCCGCCAATGCCGCAGCCGCCCGCGCGGATGCGCTCGGCCAGGGTTCCCTGCGGGTTCAGCTCCACCTCCAGCTCGCCGGAGAGGAACTGCCGTTCGAACTCCTTGTTCTCTCCCACGTAGCTGGACACCATCTTCTTCACCTGCTTGTTCTGAAGCAGGATGCCGAGCCCCAGCTCGGTGGTGCCGCAGTTGTTGGAGATGATGGTGAGGTCCTTCACGTTCTTCCGGTGAAGTGCCTCGATGAGATTCTCCGGGTTGCCGCACAGCCCGAAGCCGCCGCTCATGAGCGTGCAGCCATCCGGGATGTCGGCGACCGCCTCGTCCGCGTTCGCGTAGACCTTGTTCATCCGCCCTCCCGCATGTGCGAACGGGGTGAAGGCCCTTGGCGGGCCCCCACCCCGTGCCTCTCCCCTATCGGGAGAGGAAGTTCAGCGCTCCACCATCAGCGCGATGCCCTCGCCGCCGCCGATGCAGAGCGACGCGACGCCACGCTTCTTGTCCAGGTCCTGCATCGTCTGCAGCAGCGTCACCAGCACGCGCGCGCCGGACGCGCCAATCGGGTGGCCCAGCGCCACCGCGCCGCCGCGCACGTTCACCTTCGACACGTCCAGGCCGAGCAGCCGGTTGTTCGCGATGGACACCACCGCGAACGCCTCGTTGATCTCCCAGAGGTCCACGTCACCCGCGCTGATGCCCTGCTTCTTCAGCAGCTTGTTGATGGCGTCCGTGGGCGCGATGGTGAACTCCACCGGCTTGCGCGCCGCCTGGGCGTAGCCCGTGATGCGGCCCAGGATGGCGCGGCCCTCGGCCTTCGCGCGCTCCTCGCTCATCAGCACCAGCGCCGCGGCGCCGTCGTTGATGGAGGACGCGTTGGCGGCCGTCACCGTGCCGTCCTTCTTGAACACCGGCTTCAGGCCCGGAATCTTGTCCGGCTTCGCGTTGCGGGGACCCTCGTCGTCGGAGACGGTGACGACGTCCTCCGGCTTCTTGCCCGGAATCTGGACCGGGACGATCTCCGCCTTGAACAGGCCTTCCTTCTGGGCCTGGATGGCGCGGCGCGTGGACTCCAGCGCGTACTCGTCCTGCTGCGAGCGGCTGATGTCCTGCGTCGTGGCGCACTCCTCGGCGCAGATGCCCATGTGGACGTTGCCGTACACGTCCCAGAGGCCGTCGTGGATCATCGCGTCCTTGAACTCCACGTTGCCCATGCGCGCGCCGCCACGCATCGTGTGGCTGATGTACGGCGCGTTGCTCATGGACTCCATGCCGCCCACGACGACGACGTCCGCGTCACCCAGGGCAATGGCCTGCGCGCCCGCGCTGACGGCCTTGAGGCCGGAGCCACAGACCTTGTTGAGCGTGGTGGCGGGGACCGTCTCGGGCAGGCCGGCGAAGATGGCCGCCTGGCGAGCGGGCGCCTGGCCCACGCCGGCGGTGAGCACGCAGCCCAGGATGACTTCCTGCACGGCCTCGGGCTTCACGCCCGCGCGCTCCAGCGCCGCCTTGATCGCGATCGCGCCCAGCTGAGGGGCCGTCAGCTTGGCGAGCGCGCCCTGAAAGGCACCAATGGGGGTACGGGCCGCGCCTACGATGACGACGTCACGAGCCATGAAAACTGCCTCCTCTTGAGGATGTGCGGATGCTTTTCGATAACAGTGTCGGGGGCCCTTATCACCGGCCACTTCCCTGAGTTCAAGCATCCTTGCTCGTCACACGGACGTGAGCGTCCACTGTGCACGACGCAACGCGCCAGCGTGGGCAAAGGCGCGAAGTCACGAGGCCTCCTGGCTCGGACCCCGCGCCCCTGCCCGCCCGACCGGTCGGACGGTTCCTAGCGGACGAACCAGGAGAACAGCTCCGCGTCCCACCCGCCCGTCGTGATGACCTTGCCGTCCCCCCGCCAAGAGATGCCCAGGACCGTGCGTTCGTGGGCGCCAATGACAGTGGGCCGGAACGCGCCTTCTTCACGGACGTCCCAGGTGAAGAGCAATCCTCCTTCGCCGCCACTGGCGAGCCGCGTGCCATCCGGGCTCCACGCCAGGGCGAGTTGGATGAGCCAGGTACTGGCGCCCGCAACGAAGGCACCCGTGCTCAAATCCAGGACGGCGAGCCGCTCACTGCTGCTCAGCGCCAGGCGCGTCCTGTCGGGGCTGAGCGCGGCGGCCACGATGCCCGTCAACCCGGGCTCCATGCTTCGAAGGACACCGGACGCACGGTGCCAGAGGTTCCACGCCCCATGGCTGTAGACGATGATCAGCGACGCTCCATCGGGCGTCCATTCCAGCTCAACGACGGGGCTCGGCGTCTCCGGGATGCGCAGCAACTCCGTGCCGCTGCCCACGTCCCAGACTTGGACGGTTCCTTTCATCCCGGTGGGCGACAACGTCGTGCCCGCGCCCGCCAGGGTCCGGCCGTCTGGCGTCAGCGCGGCGTGCTCCACCCTGGATTGCTGTCCATGAGACCACGGCGTCAGCTCGACGGGCGTGCGCACCCGGGTGCCCGCATTCACGTCCCAGACGCAGAGCCGGCCGTCATCGCCTCCCGTCGCGAGTCGCGTGCCCTCCTCGCTCCACCCCAAGGCACGAACGTCTCTGCCCCCATGTCCGTCCAGCGCTCCCAGCGCCAGGCCTGAATCACTCCAGAGCCGGACCTTGCCCTCGCTGCCGGCCGACGCCAGCCGATCTCCCGCGGGACTCCACGCCGTGGCGTTGACCGCCCTCAGATGCGCCAGCAGCTCAGTGCGCCGCACGCGCGCGTGCTCCGCATCCACCTGGAAGACGGACACCGCGGCGGGCTCCCTCTCCAGCGCGACGAACGTGTTGTCGACCGGGTGGAACCGCACGGCGCCGTAGCCGGACGCAGTCAGCGGTTTAGGGGGAGGCTCGGAGCCATCCGCCACCACCGTCCCGGTGTCGGCCTCCAGGACCGTCAGCGAGCGGAGTCCATCCACCACCACGAGCCAATCCTTCGTGCGACTCCAGTCCAGGCGGGCGGCCAGGCCCCACGGGCCTGTCCACCCTGCCTGCTGCTCGTGGGTCGCTGCCTCATACACTCGCACGTAGCGGTAGCTGCCCACCGCGTACCGCGCGCCGTCCGGGCTCCAGGCGAAGCCATGGGCATTGCTCTGCCGGTAGAGCGGCCCCGCTGGGGCAAGCGGGTGGATCTCCACCATCTCGCCCTGCACCTCGAGCGCGATACGGCGTGCATCCGGGCTCCAGTGGATCTGGTGGATGGGATACTCCGTCAGCAAGGGCTCCCGGCGCTCCGTCCCCGTTTCCGCGGACCAGAAGCGCACTTCCCCGCCGCCCGTGCCCAGGTTGCTGATGCTGGCGAACTCGTTGCCGTCCGGGTTCCAGGCAACGCTCAACACCGGGCCCGAATGGGCGCGCCAACGCTGGACAGGCGCGCCTGTGTCCGGGTCGATCCGGGCCAACTGCCCATCCTCGAAGCCGGCGACCAGGTCCTCCCTCCTGGGCCCCCACGCCACGGCACGAATGTCCGAGCCCTCCATCCGAATCACCTGGGAGACGTGGCCGAGCTGCGCATTCCAGATGCGCAGTGAGCCCTCCCCCCCGACTCGATCCAGCACCGCGAGGAGGACCCCGTCCGGGCCCCAGGCCACGGCGCTGGGGTTACGCGCACCTGACTGCCTCCAATGCGCGGAGTGCTCGAGCTTTGGAGCGAACCCCACGCCACAGCGCCGGTCCTGCTCGACTCGGATGACATGGGGCATCTGCTCCGGCCCGCAGCGCATCCATCCGGTGAATCGCCATCCCTCCGCGGGCTCCGCCTGGAGCGTGACTTCGGTCCCCACATCGAAGCGCGCCATGCACGGGCCCGCGCAGCCGCTCACCCCTTCCGGCGTGCTCGTGACCCGCCCTGCGCCAAAGACTTCGACGAAGAGCGTCCGCTTCCCATCATCCAGGGGTGGAGCAGATTCGACGGTGAAGGCCACGGGTTCGGACCACGCCCCCACCCGCGAGTGCACGTCAACCGCGCGGCAACGGACTTCGTAGTCGCCCACCGCCTGGAACGCCCGGCTGACTTCTCCGGGGGCTCCGCTGGGAAGGCGTGCGGAAACACCCGGCGTGGGATCCGCGCGCCCCCAATCGAAGACGTAGGTGAGCGCATCTCCTTCCGGATCCTCGGCAGTGCACCGGAAGGCTCCTGCCTCTCCCACCGTAAACTGCTCCGCGAGCACTTCGACACGCGCCGGCCCTGGGGGCCGTGAGTCGGAAGACGCCGGGCTGCGACCACACGAAGAAACAAACATCGCGCTCAGCGCGAGCGCGCAGGCCACCTGGGTGCGACGGCCCCAGGTCAAAGAACGTGCAAACATGGCATCCCCCACGCGCTCGGCCCCGAAGCGCGCGTCGCCCTGCATAGCAGGCCCCGCCCCGAAACGGCAACGGCCGGGCCCCCTCTCGGGAACCCGGCCGTCTCGCCGTGCTGGCGCGTGCGGCTGAAGACTACTTCTTCAGCTTGCTCGCCATCACGTCGCCGAGGCGCGCCTTCGAGCCTTCCGCCTGCTTGCGGAGGTACTCGCGGTAGTCCTCGCCCTCGCCGATCAGCGCCTTCATCGACAGCGCGACCTTCCGGTCCGGGGTGTTGATGTCGATGATCTTCACCTCGACATCCTGCGCCTCCTGCACCACGTCACGCGGGTTCTCGACACGCTCCTCCTTCAGCTCGGAGACGTGGACGAGGCCCTCGATGCCCGGCTCGATCTCCACGAACGCGCCGAAGTCGGTGACCTTGGTGACCTTGCCCTTCACGCGGCTGCCCACGGGCAGGCGCTCGGACAGCGTCTCCCAGGGGTCCGGCTGGAGCTGCTTGATGCCCAGGCTGAAGCGCTCGTTCTCGACGTCGATGTTGAGCACCACCGCCTCGACTTCGTCGCCCTTCTTGAACATCTCGCCCGGGTGCTTGATGCGCACCGTCCAGGAGATGTCGGAGACGTGCACCAGGCCGTCCACGCCCTCCTCGACGCCGACGAACACGCCGAAGTCGGTGACGTTGCGGATCTGACCCTTGATGACGGAGCCGATCGGGTACTTGTCCTCGAGCAGCGTCCAGGGGTTCTGCTCGATCTGCTTCATGCCCAGCGCGATGCGCTTGGCCTTCGGATCGATGTCCAGGACGACGGCCTCCACCTCCTGGCCGACCTCCAGGATCTTGGACGGGTGCTTGAGGCGCTTGGTCCAGGACATCTCGGACACGTGCACCAGACCCTCGACGCCCTGCTCGATCTCGATGAACGCGCCGTAGTCCGTGATGGACACGACCTTGCCGCGCACGCGGGTGCCGACCGGGTACTTCTCGTCGGCGCGGTGCCACGGGTCCTCCTGGATCTGCTTCAGGCCCAGGCTGACGCGCTCCTGCGTCGGGTCGAACTTGAGGACGACGACGCGAACCTCGTCACCCACGTTGAACATCTCGCTCGGGTGACCGATGCGGCCCCACGACATGTCCGTGATGTGGAGGAGACCGTCGATACCGCCCAGGTCGATGAACGCACCGTAGTCGGTGAGGTTCTTGACCACGCCCTTGAGGACGGCACCCTCCTTGAGGTTCTTGAGGGTCTCCTTCTTCATCTCCTCGCGCTGCTTCTCGAGGAGGACGCGGCGGGACAGGACGATGTTGCCGCGCTTCTTGTTGAACTTGATGACCTTGAACTCGAATTCCTTCGAGATGTACTGGTCAAGGTTCCGCACGGGGCGGATGTCGACCTGCGAGCCGGGCAGGAACGCCTTCACGCCGATGTCGACGGACAGGCCGCCCTTCACGCGACCGACGATGGTGCCCTTGACGATCTCATCGCGCTCGCAGGCGGCGCTGATCTCGTCCCAGATGCGCATCTTGTCGGCCTTCTCCTTGGAGAGGACGACCATGCCGGTGTCGTTCTCGCGGCTCTCCAGGAGGACCTCGACGGGGTCACCGGCCTGAACCGAGACCTCTCCGCGAGGGTTGGTGAACTCGGAGATCGGGACCTGTCCCTCGGACTTGTAGCCGATGTCGACAATCGCGAAGTCCTTCGTCACCTGGACCACGGTGCCCTTGACGATCTCCCCTTCCTTCAGGATGCCGTCACCACCGCGCTCCTTGAGCGAGGCCTCGAACATTGCGGCAAAGTCTTCGTCGCCGCCGTCCATCCCGACCTGCTGGTTCACGTTCTGCTGCATGAAATGGAAGTCCTTTGAAACCGGTACAGCTGCCCCCTGATGGTGGTTTTTCCGTCGCGGCCTGCGGGGAGCAGCGGGCAGTGACGTTCGTCCTCCTCATTGAGGACTTGATTTGATGGAAGCCGCGCACCCTAGACACCGGTGATTCCGGTAGTCAAGCGAGCTCGTGCCCCTTGTGCTGTTGGGTGGATGTCCTACCCCAGGAAAGTCAATGCCTCCTAGTTAAGAACGCCTGCCCTACCGCGCAGCCCCGTCCCACAGGATGCCTGCCCCCAGCCTGGTGCTCGAACGAGCGGCCAAGGCCCTGAAATTCCAGGGCCAACTCCGGGCCGCGCTCAACCGCCGGCGGCCCCGGATTTCTTCCCGGCCGTCAGCCCTGGAGCTTGAAGCTCTCGCGGGCGATCACCATCCGCTGCACCTCGCTGGTGCCTTCGTAGATGGTCTGCACACGGGCGTCGCGGAAGAACCGCTCCACCGGGAACTCGTCGATGTAACCGTAGCCGCCGTGGAGCTGCACGGCCTTGTCGGCCACCTTGTTGCTCATCTCGCTGGCGAAGAGCTTCGCCATGGAGGCCTCGCGGGAGAACGGCTGGCCCTTCTCCTTCATCGACGCCGCGCGCAGCGTCAGCAGCTCCGCCGCCTCCAACTGCGTCTGCATGTCCGCGAGCATGAAGCGCGGGCCCTGGAACTCGCCAATGGGCTGGCCGAACGCCTGACGGTCCTTCACGTAGGCCACGGTCGCCTCGAGCGCCGCGCGCCCCACGCCGCAGGCCTGCGCCGCGATGCCAATGCGCCCACCGTCCAGCGCCACCATGGCCAGCCTGAACCCCTGCCCTTCGGCGCCCAGCAGGTTCTCCGCCGGAACCTCGCAGTCCTCGAACGTGAGCGACACCGTGCTCGAGGAGCGCAGGCCCATCTTGTCCTCGTGCTTGCCGATGATGAGCCCCTTCGTCCCGCCTTCGACGATGAAGCACGACAAGCCCTTGTTGCCGGCGGGGGACGTGCGCGCCCACACCACCATCACCCCCGCGTACGCGCCTGAGGTGATCCACTGCTTGCTGCCGTTGAGGACCCACACGTCCCCGCGCCGCACCGCGGTGGTGCGCAGCGCGCCGGGGTCGGAGCCCGCATGGGGCTCGGACAGCGCGAACGAGCCCGCGATGGCCTCGCCGGACGCCAGCCGCGTCACGTACTTCTCGCGCTGCGCGTCGGTGCCGAACGCGTTGATGAGCTCGCCGCACATGTTCGTGACGGCCATGGCCACCGACGTGGACGCGTCGGCCGCGGCCATCTCCATCATCGCCAGCGCATAGGCCACCACGCCGGCCTCCGAACCGCCGTAGCGCGCCGGGAGGTTCACCCCCAACAGTCCCATCTCTCCCAACTGCCGGAAGAGGTCCGTGGGAAAGCGCTCTTCGCGATCCAGTGTCCGGGCCTGGGGGGCCACGCGCTCGCGGGCGAACTTGCGAGCGGTGTCGCGGATGAGGGTCTGCGTCTCGGTGAGCTCGAGGTTCACGGCGGTTGTCCTACTCGATGGCCTTGAGGTTGAACGGGTACTCGATGGGGCGGTCCGTGCCATCCGGAGGCTTCGGGAAGGTCATGGACGACAGGACGGCCTGGACGCAGTCGTGCAAGCTCGGGTCCTTGAGCGTGCTGGTCTTCTTCACCACCCGGGCGTCCTTCACCAGGCCGTTGGCGTCGATGGTGAAGGTCGTCATCAGCTTACCCTCCACCGTCCGGTCCTTCTCCGCCATGTGGTCCTCGTAGCACTCCTGGATGCGGCGCTGGTGGTACTGGACGACCTGACGGATGGAGTCGGGCGTGAAGGGCAGCCGCTCGACGTCCGGCCCGTCGCGCTTGGCGGGGGCCGGCGTCGCGGCGGCGGGCTTGCCGCCGGCGGGCGCCTTCGCGGGGGCGGCGCCCTGCGCGAGCGCCACCGCCGAGGCTAGGACGACTGCGGAGAGAAGCGCTCGGGTCATGGCGGTTACTCCCTCAGCAGGTTGGCGGCGATGACGATGCGCTGGATCTCGCTCGTCCCTTCGTAGATTTCCGTGATGCGCGCGTCGCGCACGTGGCGCTCCACGTCCATCTCCTTGCTGTAGCCCATACCGCCGTGCACCTGCAGGGCCTTGTTCGCCACGCGGCTGGCCATCTCGCTGGCGTACAGCTTGGCCATGGCGCTCTCCGCGCTGTGGCGCACGCCCTTGTCCTTCTGCAGGGCCGCCCGCCACACGAGCAGCCGGGCCGCGTCGATCTCCGTGGCCATGTCGGCGATCATGAACTGGATGGCCTGGTGCTCACGGATGGGCTTGCCGAAGGACTTGCGCTCACCGGAGTAGCGCACCGCCTCTTCGTACGCCGCGCGCGCGATGCCCAGCGCCTGGGACGCGATGCCGATACGGCCGCCGTCCAGCGTGCTCATGGCGATCTTGAAGCCCTCGCCTTCCTTGCCGAGCATGTACTTGGCCGGCACGCGCATGTCCTCGAAGAACATGGAGCAGGACCAGGCGGCGCTGATGCCCATCTTCTTGTCCGGCTCGGCGCGGATGAACCCCGGGGTGTCCGTGGGGACCATGAACGCGGTGATGCCCTTGTGGCCCGCTTCCCGGTTGGTCATCGTCATCAGGACGATGGCGTCGGCCTTGGGGCCGTTGGTGATCCAGTTCTTCGAACCGTTGATGACGTACTCGTCACCCTTGCGCACGGCGACCGTCTTCTGCGCGGCGGCGTCGCTGCCGGCCTCGGGCTCCGTGAGGCCGAAGCAGCCCAGCTTCTCGCCCCGGGCGAAGGGCGCCAGGAACTGCTCCTTCTGCGCGTCCGTGCCGTACTTCATGATCGGGTCGCAGTAGAGCGAGTTGTTCACGCTCATGATGACGCCGGTGGAGGCACAGCCGCGGCTGATCTCCTCCATGGCGATGGCGTAACAGACGTTGTCGAGCCCGGCGCCGCCGTTCTGCTCGGGAACGGCCACGCCCAGCAGGGACAGCTCGGCGAGCTTCTTCACCGCGTCCGTGGGCCAGGCGTGGTGCTCGTCCCACTTGCGAGCGTTGGGGATGAGCTCCTTGGCCGCGAACTCGCGGGTCATCCGCTGGATTTCACGCTGGATGTCGGTCAACTCGAAGTTCATGGAACCTCCATAATATGAGGGGCTTCCCTCTGGAACAGCGAAGACGCGGCGCGTGCGCGGAAGCGCGCCGAGGCGTGCCGGTGAGACACCGTCCGGTCGCCTGAGACCCGGGATTCCCCGGGAGTACCCAAGAAAATATTGAGGGGCACCGTGACGTCGAGGCTGACATCCAGCCGGTTCCCCTCCCCCGTCCATGCCCGCCGCACGACCACGGACAGGGTCCACGGCACTGTGTCCCGGTGCCGCTCGATGAAGTCATAGGACAATCCCAGCCCCGCCACGCCCCCTGAGCCGTCCTGTCCCCACAGTCCCGCCCCTTCGGCCAACACTCCGAAGCGCGCTGCGTCAGGAAACGCATACACCCGTGCCCCGGCGAGCATCCGGAAGGCCGACCGTCCCAGCCGGAGCTGAGGCTCCAGGAACGGCGACACGACCAGCGTGGGCCCCGGCACGTCCAGCGGCGGCAGGGCCCACGGGTGGATGGGCCAGGACAGCACCCAACCCTCCTGGGTGTCCGGCCCCCACTCGTAGCGGACGTCGGGGATGAGCGGCTCCAGGAAGCAGCCCGTGTAGAGGCACAGCGAGCGCTTCCAGGACACCAGCACGGGGGCCCGCCCGTCCTTGTCCCCGCCGTCGTCCGAAGCCTGGGCCGGCTCGGCGGCCAGGAGACACGCCAGCAGTCCCCCGGCCGCGAGCCCCTTCACCGCGCTACTTCCCGGTGAAGGTCGCGGGGCGCTTCTCCAGGAAGGCCTTCATGCCCTCGCGCTGGTCCTCGGAGCCGAACAGGTCGCCGAAGGCCTTGCGCTCGATGTCGTTCGCGGCGCGCAGGTCCTGGTCGGCGCCGGCCTCGATGACCTGCTTGGCCTTGGAGATGGCCAACGGGCTGTTCTTGACGATCTTCTCCGCCACGGCGCGACAGTGCGCGAGCAGGCCGTCCGCGGGGAGGACCTCCAGCACCATGCCAATCTCCTTCGCCTTCGCCGCGTCGATGCGGTCGCCGGTGAAGATGAGCTCCTTGGCGCGGGCGCGGCCCACCACGCGGGTGAGGCGCTGGGTGCCGCCGAAGCCGGGGATGACGCCCAGGCCGACTTCCGGCAGGCCGAGCTTGGCCTTCTCGGAGGCGTAGATGAAGTCACAGGCCAGGGCCAGCTCGGAGCCGCCGCCGAGCGCGAAGCCATTCACGGCCGCGATGGTCGGAATGGGCAGCGCCTCCAGCGCGGCCATGACCCGGTGCCCCAGGGCACCGAACTCCTGGGCCTGGGCGTCGGTGAGCGCGGCCATCTCCGCGATGTCCGCGCCCGCGACGAAGGCCTTCTCGCCGCCGCCGGTGACGATGAGGACGCGCACGTCCGCGGGCAGCGACTTCAGCGCGGACTCGAGCTCCTGCAGCGTCTTGGTGTTGAGGGCGTTGAGCGCCTTGGGGCGGTCGATGAAGAGGGTCGCGATGGCGCCCTCCTGCTCCAGCCGGATGTTCTCGTAGGCCATGTTCGAGGCTCCTGGGGTGGAAGTGGGTAACCGCGTGGCGGCTCAGTACTTGTAGAAGCCGCGGCCGCTCTTCTTGCCGTACCAGCCGGCGTCCACGTACTGACGCAGCAGGGGGCTGGGGCGGTACTTGGAGTCGCCCAGGCCCTTGTGGAGCACCTCGGCGATGTAGAGGACGGTGTCCAGGCCGATGAAGTCCGCCAGTTGCAGCGGGCCCATGGGCTGGTTGGTGCCCAGCTTCATCGCGGTGTCGATGTCCTCGATCGAGCCCAGGCCCTCCATGACGGCGAAGCAGGCCTCGTTGAGCATGGGGATGAGGATGCGGTTGACGATGAAGCCCGGGTAGTCCTTGGACACCACGGTCGTCTTGCCCATCTTCTCCGCCAGGGCGCGCGTGGTGTTGTACGTCTCATCGGACGTGGCGGCGCCGCGGATGAGCTCGACCAGCTGCATCACTGGCACCGGGTTCATGAAGTGCATGCCGATGACGGACTCGGGGCGCTTCGTGGACGCGGCGATGCGGGTGATGGGGATGGACGAGGTGTTGGTGGCGAGGACGCCGCCCGGCCGCACCACGGCGTCCAGGTCCTGGAAGATGCGGCGCTTGAGGTCCTCGTTCTCCGTCACGGCCTCGACGGCGAAGTCCACGTCCTTGGCCTCGGTGACCTTCGTCAGCGTGGAGAGGTTGGCCTCGGCGGCCTGCTGCTTCGCGGCGTCGAGCTTGCCCTTCTCCACCAGCTTCTTCAGGCCGGCGCGGATGCGGTCGGCGCCCTTGGCGAGCCCTGCTTCGGAGACGTCCGCCAGCGTGACGCGAAGGCCCGCGACGAGTGCCACCTGCGCGATGCCCGCGCCCATCTGCCCTGCCCCGACGACGACAATGTGTTCCGTTGCCATGGCGTGTACGCACCTCTTGGGTCGGAAAGAGTGAAGAACGGCGTGCGGGCGGCCTTAGCCCACGCCCCCGGGTCGGTCAACGAACTGCGGCGGGCAACTGGAGCTGCCGGACGATGTACTGCTCCTCGCCGACGACGAGCTCCGTCTCCAGGCGCACCCGGGCGTCGCTGCCCTCACGTTTCACGAAGAGCGCCGCGTCCCAGGTGCCCTCGGGCAGGTCCACCTTGTACGTGAGTTCAGGCGGAGGTCCCGAGGGGAAGAACCGCTCCTCGCGCTTGAGGAGCTGGCCTTCCGGGTCGGAGATTTGGAGGTCCACGGCGCGCACGGAGGCCCAGCCCGGGCCCGCGAGTTGGAACGCGACGTCGCGCTCGGGGGTGCCCGTCACCTGCCACAGGTAGAGGCCGAGGGCGACGAGCAGGAGCAGCGGCAGCCGCTTGGCCAGCGCGCTCTTCCGTTCGTTCGGGCGCAGAGGTGGTGCGGCACTCGAGGGGGACTCAGCGGGAGGGGGCGTGTCCGCCACCGTTACTCCTTCTTGGTGCGCTTCGCGCTGGGGCGCTTCGCGTTGAGCTCGGAGATGACCACGCTGGGCGTGGCGGACCGGCGGGACCTGGTGGGCTCGGCGGAGGCTTCCGGCTCGGAGGGCTTCTCCTCCTTCTCGGGAGGCACCAGGCGGATCTGCGCCTTGATCTCCACCGTCATGCCGGACATGAGCTTGAGGAACTCGTCGCGCAGCTTCTCGGACTGGAGGAAGCGGCGGAGCTCTTCGGTGACGGCGCGCGTCACCTCGTCCTTGGTCTTCTCGGCCTGGCCGAGGATGAAGCCGAGGGCTTCCTTGGGGAGTTTGAGCTGGCCCGCGAGGTTGCGGATGCCCTCTTCGGTCATGAAGAGGGCACCCAGGCCGGCCACGGCCATGCGGCGGACGAACTCCGGAACGAAGCCCGCGGGCCCGTTGGAGCCACTGGAGCGGTCCTGCCGTTCGTCTTCGTCGAGCAGCGGATCGGGCGGGAAGTCGTCGTTGCCGGCCGGGGCCATGATGTCTCCTCGATAGTTAGCGGGCCTGCATCACCGGCAGCGGAACGCTCTTGATGCTCTGGGCTGACACGCGCCCTGCGATGTTCCGCGCGACTTCCTGGAAGGCCTTCGCCTCCGGGCTGTCCTTGGCACCCACGACCACCGGAACGCCGGAGTCTCCAGACTCCCGCACCTTCAGGTCCAGCGGGATTTCACCGAGGAATGGAATCCCGAACATCTGCGCGGCCTTGCGGCCGCCGCCGTGGTTGAAGATGGCCGTGGTGTGCGAGCAGTTCGGGCAGACGAACTGGCTCATGTTCTCCACGATGCCCAGCACGGGGATGTGGACCTTGTCGAACATCTGCTTGGCGCGGACCACGTCGGCGAGCGCCACGTCCTGCGGCGTCGTGACGAGCACGGCGCCCGCGGCCCGGACGGACTGGGACAGCGTGAGCGCCACGTCACCGGTGCCGGGCGGCAGGTCGAGGACGAGGTAGTCGAGCTCGCCCCAGTTCACGTCGCGGACGAGCTGCATCAGCGCGCCGTGGAGCATGGGGCCGCGCCAGATGAGCGCCTGGTCGGCCTCCACGAGGAAGCCGATGGACATGACCTTGAGGCCGTGGGCCTCGAGCGGATTGAGCTTCTTGCCGTCCGGGCTGACGGGGCGCTTGTCGCCCAGGCCGGTCATCATGGGGACGGAGGGGCCGTAGAAGTCCGCGTCGAGCAGGCCCACCTTGGCGCCGTGCTGGGCCAGGGCCGTGGCGAGGTTGATGGAGACGGTGGACTTGCCCACCCCGCCCTTCCCCGCGCCGACGAGGATGATGTTCTTCACCTGGGGGAGGAGCGCGCCAGCGGGCATGCCGCCACCGGCCGCGCGGACCTGGGCGCCCCACTCGATGTCAAAGGACTTGAGGCCGGGGACGGCCTTGAGGGCGGCCTCGGAGTCGGCCTGGATCTTCCCCTTCATGGGGCAGGCAGGCGTGGTGAGCTCGATCTTGAGTTTCGCGGTGTCCCCGCTGACGCGGATGTCCTTCACCATTCCCGCCTTCACGAGGTCGATGTGAAGCTCGGGATCCATCACCTTCGACATCGCAGCGAGGATGTCGGCCTGGGTAACGCTCATCAGGACACCTGAAACCTTTGGAAAACGGGCGGTTGTAAGCCGCCAACGGGCGCGGAATCTGGCCAGCCCAGGGGGGGCTGTCAACGTCGTTTAACGGGGCTGTACGCCCAGCGCACCCTGTAGGTCCCAAGGACGGCCGGTGAGTGTCGGCCCGCTGAACGGGCCTATCAGGAGCGCTAGTGCGGGGCCCGGACGGCGGGACAAGGGGTTGGTGCGCTACTTGATTGGCACGATGCGGTACGCCTTCCCCATGGCGTACGGCACCTACCGACGGCGGACGTCCGCGCTCACCATTTTTTTGTGGAGATTTCCTTCATGACCTCGATTTCGAGGTCCCTCTCGGCCAGCAGTTTCTTCAGACGCGCGTTCTCCTTCTCCAACTCTCTGAGCCGCAGCGCGTCGCCTGCCTCCATGCCGCCGAACTTCTGCCGCCAACGGTAGAGCGTCTGCTCGACGACACCGTACTTCCGGGCCACCTCCACCACGCTGGCCCCAGGCGCCTCCGCCTCCCGCAGGATGCGGACCATCTGCTCCTCGGTAAATCTGCTCATCCTCACGACCGACCTACCTCCTGGCCGCGAGGACTCTCTCACGCTTCAACTGGTCCGAAAAATCGGGGGCAGACCACAGCGAGTCTCAGGCGGCCTCTCCTTGGGGCGTCTGCGGCATCGTGCTGGCTACCCGTTTGTGCAGGAGTCGCACGAGGACGGAGAAAGCCAGTTTCGGAGGCACTGCATTACCAATGCAGTGGCCAAGCAGGCGTCGACTGGGGTTCTCACCAAATTCGAACCAGTCCGGGAAGAACTGCACCCGCGCCGCTTCATGTGGAGTCAAAGTCCGCGGCTTGCTGGGATGCAGATAGCGCCCCTGACCAGGGCTGCCATATCCGGTAGTGATTGTGTGCGCGGGCTCCTCCCACTTGAGCCGCCCGTACATTGCAGTGTAACGATGCGAGGGGTTATCTCTATGACAGGGAGGGCGAAGCCTGTTTGGCAGGTCGTACTTGCCGTTCTCAAGAAGGTACTTCGCCCGCTTCTGGTTTTCGGGAGTTAGCAGAGCCGCGATGTCGAAGGGCGAACGAGGGGCAATCTCCAAGAGATCTGCGATAGCCCACTCCAACGTTCGCGGGGGTTCGCGGGGCGAGAAATTGAGCACTTCTTCGACGTTTCTACCTCGGGCTGCGACGAGGATGTGGCGAACTCGTTTTTGGGGTACTCCAATGTCAATCATTCGCACCAAGCGGTGTTCCACCGAGTAGCGCAGTTTCTCGCTTAGCCACCATGTTGCGCGCTCAAGGACCTCTCCATGGTCGCGACGAACGCCCTGGACGTTCTCGATGAGGACATAGGTGGGTTTGAGCACCTCCACCGCACGGATCATCACCATGTACAACTCGTTCTTCTTGTCGCGCCGGCGGGTATGATTGTTGAGATCCGAGTGCCCCTGGCAAGGTGGCCCTCCCACGAGAATGTCTACCTTTCCAACTTCTTGTTGGGTCTTAAGCTCGGCGGCGGACAACTTCTGTCCGGGCTCCCGGTCGAACCGGCTACGGACATCTGCGCGATTGTCCTTGAGTAATGACTCGAAGTTAAGGTCGTACACACCACGGACTTCTTCGTCCAATTCCATGGCTAGGCGGACCTCAAGACCAATTCCCAGCGTACGGCAGGACTCCATGGCTCCGAGCGTGAGGCCTCCCGAGCCCGCGAACAGGTCGACTAGGCGTAAGGGATCGGCGCCTTTAGGGGCCTCCGGACGACTCTTGCGGCGCAGGAATGACAGGTCGTCACCGCCGATTTCGTCTAGCTCGTAGCTCATCGCTTCGTGATACCTGCCTTGGAGAACCGACGGGCGAGGGCGCCCTCGTCGCGCAGTTCGCACTGCCATACCACGAGAACCCGGAACCCGAACTGCCTGAGCGCGCGTGCCATGCGAGCATCTCGCTGGCGGTTTGCGGCCAGCTTTGCTTCCCAGAAAGCGCTGTTGCTCTTGGGGACGGTCGCCAACTTGCAGTTGCGATGACCGTGCCAGAAGCATCCATGGACGAAGACCGCCCAGCGCGCACTCTTGTTGGCGATGTCGGGGCTTCCGGGCAAGTTGCGGGGACAGAGCCTGAACCGGGCTCCTGCGTTCCAGAGGAGCCGCCGGACTTCCACTTCCGGCTTGGTGTCACGACGCCGCACCGCCTTCATCCGGCGTGAGGTTTCTTCAGAAGGCCGTACCGCAACGCGATGGCGTGTCACGCCGGAAGGATAATCACGCGGCACCTGGATTATGCATCACTTGGTGAGGAACACCTGAGTCGTCCACGCTGATGTCCACGGTTTCGGGCCTTCCTCATGGAAGTTGAGGGGATGGACGAACTGCCCGCTTCGAGCGCCTTCGAGTGTTTGTAGCGCGTAAATCCAGATGGGCTCACCGATTTGACAGAGGCGGGATGGGAAGTGTCTGCGCGCGAGGCCGGCCACCAGCCGACGCTCCCCTTCCGGGGACCGGATACCGACGCGCAAAGTCGTAGTGCCTGCCTCGATGCTCTCGACCACGCCCCAAATGTCCAATGGGAGCGGCCTTTGGCCCACACCCACCCAGTTCGACCTCCACCCCTCTTCGGCGTACTGCGTGTAACTCGCGCAGCGAGGCCTCTGTGGGCAGTGCATGCATGAGGGCCCCGCCGTTTCGTAATCAACGGCGGTGGCTGCCGCCTGTCCCCACGGCAGTTTCTGGCCCTCTATCCTGCTGCGGAGGACGCCGAGCGTCTCCCGGCGTCCATCCACGTCGAAGACTCCGCTGTCGGCGACGACCTCCAAGCGGAAGCCTTTAGGCCTTGGGCTGGCCATGTCGTCCAGGGCGAGCGCGTAACCCTGTAACTGCAGGACGTAACCTTCCTTCAGATGTCCTTCCGGTTCGAGCACTGCTCCGGACTTGAAGTCACTGATTCGGACGATATCGTCCTCAGTCCACTCAACGAAGTCCGCCGACCCTCGCAGGTGCAGCGGCTTGCTACTCAGGGGCACCTCGGTTCGTTTTAGTCCCCGGGCTAGTTTAGGGGGAGCGCCGCTGGCCATGGGGACAGGGATGGGCTTTGAAGGGAGCTGCGCCACGGCGAGCGAGCGAAGGTGCACCAGCACATTGTGCCAGGCGATGGGCGCCCAGGCCCGGCTCAAAGGGGCGCGCCAGGGCTCCGTGCGGCTGAGTTCCCCATTCATGCGTGCCACGGCCTCATCGACGAGGCGGCCAGCGATCAGCCGGCGGCCATCGGCGCTCTCCAGCATGCCCCACTCCGCCAGCGGCACGGCGGGCACGATCCCTCCGGCCCGCCACCACCCCTGAATCGCAGCCTCAAGGATCCAGTGACGGAGCGTGCCTAGCAGCGCACCGGGGGCTTTCCCGGGCAGCGCGGCATGCCGGTCCAGCGCCTTGCGCTTGCACGCACGCGTTCCCAGCAGATCTCCGAGACGCGAGAGCCCGAGTTCGTCGACCACCTGGAACGTCGCCGCGTCACGTGAGGGCTTCACACCAGCCCCTTCATCTTCCGATAGACCTGCACCGGACGCCGCATCAGGTCGAACGCCGAGATGAACCCCACCTGATCGCCGCTGGCCATGACCTTCTCGATCGCCACATCGAGACGCCCTCCCTTCAGCGCGCCGACCTCCCTCGCCCAGAACGAGTGCACTATGAGCCACTGCTTGGGTGACGGCCCTCCGGGCAGGGAGAGCGCGGTGAGCGCTTCGTAGGGGGTCGCCTTGGTGTCCGGAAAGCGTGCGACGAAGTCCCCCACCGCCGTCTTGACGTACTGGTCCCACAGATCGGTCGAGGGAGAGGCGTGCCCGTTCGTCAGGCCTGCCGAGAAGGCACTGCTCCTGAGTACTTCGAGGAAGGCGAGGCCGAGGCGCCAATCGAGCAACGCATGATACGCCCGGTTTCCGTACCGCAGGAGGCACTTGTAGCAAGCTGCGGTGCACTCTTTATCGTGCTCCTGGGTCAGCAGCTTCCGGGGATACTCGTTCGGATGATCGAGGATGCTGCAAATGAGCGTCTGGAGTACGCTGTGCTCGGACAGGCGGCGGCAAAAGCCAGAGCCGTTGACGAGGCGATCCGCCACGACGAGGAGCGGGCCTACTTCAGCCCCGTTCTGGAAGAAGACACGAGGTTCCAGGACGTCGAACTCGTCTGGGTCGGTGTCGAACTCCAACGCAGCCCGGTTGACCAGGATGGACGCGGCCGACACCGCCGCAGCACGGATGTCGGCGCGCGAGTTCTGCGTCCCGCGGACGACACCGGTGAGATCGAGGAAGCTGGGCACTACGCCTGGGCGGATGGCCAGCAGTTCGGTGATGCGCGGGGCCATGAGCAGCATCGGCTGCGTCGCCGAATCTGGCTCCTCGGTAAAGTGCTTGGAGCTCTCCCAGTCCATTTTCTCGATGCAGTTCCTGGCCACGTATTGGCCCTTCTCGGCTGGAGTCGCACTGTCCGGACCGAGAACGAGCCCGTACCTGAGGCGGCGTGAACCGGAGACGAATTCGGTTCCTGCCACCTCGGGAGAGGCGGCAGCCTCCGTTGGATCTGGGCCGGGGTTAAGACGGAAGAGTGTGGCCTGGGCCAGAAACTCCATCGCGGTGTTCAGCCCAGCAACGTGATCCTGCGGTGACGTGTCGACGGCGGCAATCAGTGCGCGGTGCGAGCGGATCAGCACATCGGGATCCTTGAGCTCGACCGGCCACAGGTTGGTGCGGAATGCCTGTGGCTCGCGGCAGAGGTAGCCTTTGCTGGCGAAGGCCGACCGACAAGCTTGGCACGTCCCCGGCGACGCTTCGGTAGCCGACTGCTTCCAGGCACCGCACACGCGGCATTCGAACAGATGGATGGGGCTGCCCAGGGCGGGAGTGTTCGCCTTGATAGTGGTGATGTCCCCCGGACGTCCAGAGGGGCCGATCCACTCCGGCAGGCGGCCGACAACGGCCGTCACGCGATGGATACGCTTGTCCTTGACGAGCTCCTTGCCAGGGCTGAACTCGTATAGCGCGAGATCGAGGTCGCGCTCGATGCTCTTCCACTCGAAGCCTCGATTGCCGTGGGTCTTGCTCTTCACAAGTTCGGTATAGAGCGACCGCACGCGCGTCGGCATGCCGAACATGGGAAGAAGCCCCTCGTCGGCGAGTGATTCAGCCAGGGCGTCCTCATCCGTGTGCGGCACGAGCTTTCGCTCGATGTCCTCGATGAGCTTCTTCGGAGTCACTGCATCGAGCCAGTGGCTATGGTGCGGGTCCCCGTCCGCAAGCGCGCGGGCGACCTCCGCAGTCTGGGCGCTATTGCTCTGCAGCTCCGCCTCAAGCAGCGCCTTCCAGTTCCTCGCCGGGTGGACATCGTTGCCCGGGTCTCCATTCCTCCACTGTGAGACGTACATGAACTCGCCGTGCACATCCCCTGGCTTCATCGCATCAGCCGGCCACTGACCGGGTGAGTCCAACTTCTCGTTCTCCGGGTAGTACTGACCGGCCGGGAAGAGCTTCCCTCGCAGGCTGGCGAAGGCCGTGGTGAGTGCACTCTTGCGAAGCAGCCGCTCCGCGACGAGGTCCATGTTCTTATTGAGGAACGGCGACGGTGGCTCCTGGCCCGTCATCAGGTCCGGCCGTTGGAAGTAGTACACGTCGTGGCTCTTCGTACGGCACACCGTGAAAACGGTCGAGAACGCCTGCCCGCGGCGGCCAGCGCGGCCAGCGCGCTGCTGATAGTTGAATCGCTGCGGCGGCATGTTTGCCTGAAAAACGCTCTGCAGTTCACCGATGTCGATACCGACCTCCATCGTCGTCGTGACCGAGAGCAGATCGATCTCCTCGCGCCGCCAGTACCGCGCGGGCGAAGGACTGTCCTCGTCGGTCGAGGCTCGCTCCACCTCGATGCCCTTGAAGTCCACCTGCCGCTCAAGCGGATCGTCCGTCTGCCCTGTGAGTTCCTCGCAGTGCAGCCGGAAGGTGGCTTCGTTGGACTCCCGCTTCCGCGTCCGGTCGATTCGCAGCGCCAGGTAGTTCGCCGTGCGCAGCTCTCCAGCGGTGGAGTTCGGAACCGTCGGGAGCTTCTCGCCACAGCGGGTGCACAGCCCTACCCCTTTGTGGAGGTGCGCACGCCGACACTGCACGCAGAGCCAAGCGGGATCATTCTTTTCGGCGACGCGGAAGACGAGCCCCTTGAGAGAGATGATGCCCTTGGGGTGCCCTGCTCCCTGCAACTCCGCAAGGACCGCTTCGAATGCATCTTGGGGCTGCTTGCCGAGCCATGCCTCGATGAACCGCTTGATGCGGCGCGGGAGGAACTTCGGTGCCTCGTTCCACTCCTTGCTCTCGTAGGGTGTTGGGTCCGAGCGATAGCTCTCCGCCAGCACTCGGGCGAGAGCGGAGAGTTCCTCGCGCCGCTGCTGCTTCAGATCCCCTTTGGCGATGAGCAGCGTTCCTAGCCCAGCCTGTTCCGCCGAGAAGTACCCCTTGTGAAAGAGCACCTCCGGAAGCAGGGTCCTCGCTCCGTCGACGAGCGCACGCTGCGCTGCCGCGACATGGTCCGACGGGGTGCGCTGGCTCCACGTCAAAGGCGCCTTTCCTTCGAGACCGTCGAAGAGCTCGTGCCACTCGAAATATCTGCGCTCTTCTCTCTCTTTGCCGTTGTGCAGTCGGGCTACCCCTGCCTCGTCGCTCGGATGGATGCCGAGCTGGACGAAGCGCTCGATTAGGGGCAGCACGCGTTGCCCTGCAGCGGGGTAAGTGAACTCCAGCAGAGAAGTCAGGGGAACCTCCAGGGGTTCCTCCCTAAGTATCTTCTCAAGGGCATCGACATCCGCCTGGAGCTTATCGGCGGCGCTTGAGAACGCCTCCCTGGTCATTTCATCGGTGACACCCTCAAGCTTCTTCCGCATCTTGGCCAGCTTCTCGGTCTTCTCAGTCTTCTCGGCCCGTGCCGTCTCTTTTTGCGGTTGCCCCTCCTCAGCATGGCGCCGCGCCACGTCGACGAAAACGTGCCGCCGGAGATCCTGGTGGTGATAGCGCTCGATGTCGTACGAGGCACTCGCCGCGTCCTGCCGGCTATCGGAGAAGCACACGAGCTTCGAGGGTGCTCCGGACTTACCCGCCTCCACGACTTGTGCCCCGAAGAGCTCGCCCGCCAAGAGTTGCGTCGTCTTGCCGAAGCCGGTGCGGAAGTTCCGGATAGGAGAGGCTCGGCCCCGGCGCTTCTTGCCCTCGGGTGGCGAATAGTCCGTGCCGCACGCTGGGCATGCTCCAGGGACGTTCGAACCCGGCTTCTCGTCCTTATGGGTCCGGAAGAACAGGAACCCTCGGACTTGATTGTGGCCCGGTGCGCTACTGGACTTCTTGAACGGTGACGTCTGCTCCTCGCGCGCGACGCCCGTCCGTGCATCGAGTACGGCCTTGACCCAGTACTCCGAAGTGTTCTCCGAAGTGTTCCCCGACTTGAACGGCTCCCTTGACTGGTTCGTCGTGGGCCAGAAGACGGCCTGGGTGTCGTAGCTCAGAGTCTCGAACAGCTCGCCAACGGCCTTTTCGGGCGAACCGTCGAGGGAAGGCTCACCGGGCAGCAGCTCCGTTTCCTTCAGTCCCTTCACTCCGGAGGGCGTTCTGTCTGTGCGGCCTGCTACGAAGAGTTCTCCGCAGCATTCGCAGTACAGGACTTCGAATACCCGGGCCTCAGTGCCAAACCGGGGAGTCTGGTCGATGCTGAGCTTGCCCACATGGCGCTCGCCGAGCCCCTTCTCTCCGTCTGTCTTCCCGGGCTCGGGCGCGACACCGACGAGGAGCGGAGCAAACAGCCCTTCGATTGCACGGAAGAAGGCGTGTACCCGGAATGAAGGCGCCTGGATTCTCTTCTCACCAGGGAACCAGTCCTTGCCGTGGAATAGCTCTCCCGCGCCACGGACCAGCATCAAGCCTCTGAGCGCCGAAAGAGCCACTACGTCCGATTCGCCAAACAGGGCATTGGCCACCTTGGACAGGGGCGTCGGCTTCTTCTTGCCCTCCTCGGTCCGTAGTCCTCGCGCAATCCACTCTCCCGAACACTCGATGCACTTGCGGATGAGTTCGGGGCCCAGCTTTCCAGAAGACGAGCCCAGCAGGGCCGTCGCGACGCCCTGCCAGACTTCCGGTGCTTGCAGGGGATTGGCGGGAGCAGCCGCGTCCGCGATGCGCCCGCTGGTCTGGAACGCCTGACTGAGGCTAGCGCTCTTCTCCAGGAAGGAGACGAACGGCGCGGGATGTAGTTGGTCCCCGCAGGGAATGGCCGCAAGATCACGCTCACCTGGGACGACCGACTTTCCCCACTCGGCTTTCGCCTCGGAGATGCTCGGTGCCGACTTCGGTGCGCGGTAGACACCGCCGAAGCCGAACATGTCCCAGAGGTATTCGATACTCTCGTCCCGATTCGCTTTACCAGTGACGGCCGAAGTGCCCTCCATCGGCAGCGAGGCGCTCGACGAGAGCACCCGCAGCTTGTGCCGATGCTCCTCCTTGTCGAGCCCAAGTCGATGGATGAGGAGCCGCAGCAGATACGCCACCTCCGTGCCTGCCATGCCGCGATGCAGATGGAGCTCGTCCAGGACGAGGAAAAAATAGGCGTCATCCGAGGAGGCGAGCCATTCCCGCGTCTTCTCCAGGATGGGAGCGTCGATCTCCCGCGTGAGCAGGATGTTCAGCATGCTCACGTTGGTGACGAGGATGTCCGGCGGGTCGGCTTGCATGTCCCATCGATGGACGAGCTCTGCACCACGCGGCGACGGGAAGAGGAAGCGGGTCTGCTCCCGCTGGCTCGAATCCAGCCGAGCGAAGTCCTGCTTCGTCTTGCCGGGGTTCTCTCGCAGGAACTTCTGACGGTCGTACTCCGCAGCGGCCTCCTGGGTTCGCTCAAGCGTCAGGAGCTCTTCGAAGAGCTGCTTCGCCTTGCTGTCACGGCGATCGAGCTCATCCTCGTTCGCCGGGTGAATGCGCGGGTGGATATCCCAGCCGGTGACAGGAGTAAGACCGGTGTACCGGCCGAAGAAGATGCGGTTCCCCTTGAAGTGATTGCGGCAGACTTCAGCCGCGAGTTCGGAGTCCAGAGCACGGCGTAGACGCACCAGCTGATCCTCGACCAGAGCGTTCATCGGGTAGAGAATCAGCGCGCGCACCGCCGACTTGCGCGTCTGTTCCTTGCGGTGGGAGACGAACGTCCTGACGGGGGCATTGCCCTTGACGTTTTTCCCGAGCGGACGCCGGGACTTGGGGAACACCTCGGGATCGTCGGCCTTGCCCGTCCAGCGCTGGTAAGGAGTGCCATTCGCCTGGCACCACCACAGCTGCTTCAGGAAATCGCCACCAGGTGCGGACCAGCCTACCGCCTCGCGGGCCAGCTTCGCGAAGATCGGCAGCAGGAACGACTCCGTCTTTCCGGAGCCAGTTCCACTCGTAACGATCCCAGGGGCTCCTGGCACGGTCCCTCGCCGCAGCATCTCAAGCTGATGCTGGTAGAGCGGGTAGTCCGCCTCCCTGGGATAGGCATCCTTCTGGGCGGGGAATTCCTCAAGGCGGTGAGAAGGGAAGAGCCCCGCCAGCGCGAGCTCCTCGAATGCCTTACGTTCCTCGTCCGTGAAGCCGGGCAGTGTGTCCCGCCCCAGCGCATGGAGCGCGATTTTCGAAGACTTGTACCTGGGCAGCTCCTCCAGGAGCGGCTCCGTACATAGCTGGCCAGCCTGCTCAAGCAGAGCTCGGCGCTCCTTCGACACATCCAGGTTCCGGATGGCGAACGCGGTCTCAAGGTAGGTGAGGAATAGCTCGCGCGTGCGCTCGAAGACGCCAATCGGGTCTCTCATCGGTCAGCTCCGGTGGCAAAGCCCAGGCGAGCGGTGACCGCCCTGAGGAGGACCTCGCTCGTGAAGTGGTAGAAATACGAGCCGCTGTCCGAGCCCGGCAGTGAATCGCCGGAGAACGCCAGGATCCGGGCAAGCGGCAGGGGCAGATAGCGCCCTGGCTTCATCCTCAGATCCCTTCCCTCGGATGCCCACGGCGGCTCTCCGCGCACCGCATGCGCCGCGAGGATTGCAACCGTCCGGCTGAAGAAGGAGGCAACGGGCTTTCCGCGCTGCTCAAGAACGTACTCATCGGCCTGCGCGTGGCGAACGACACGCCACAGCTCGACGTCCTGCTCCCCTCGGCGGGTACGGGAGAAGGTGCCCTGGCTCCAATCTAAGCAGCGGAGCCGCTGCGCGCGGGGAATCGCGTCCGGCTGGCGTGCCGGGGGAATGCGCCGGACGAGCTCAAGGAGCTGTTCGGTCACATCCTCGACGCGCGGAACGAACCAGGCCCCTCCGAGCCCGAGTTGCTCACCGGCGCTCAGCACCGTCTCCAGCTCCTGGAACCGCCAGCGCGGCACCTGGATGCTCCCATCACCCGACATGAGCTCGGGCATGGCGGTGCCGCCATTTCGCTTAAGCTCGCCCGCAACGCGACCCCGCGTTGCGGCGTCGGTCAGCCCCGCGAGCGTGGCGATCCAGCCCACGGAAGCCCGGTGCAGGCGCAGGTGCGGCTTGACCGCATAGTAGCTGCGCCCGGACCACTGCCCGTTGTGGTGGGGCGTCAGGAGCGCCGACTCACAGAGCGCGTGGACGAGGTGCCACTGCTCTGCCACCGTGCCGTTCCGCAGCGACGAGCCACACAGCTCAAGCAACTCGCGCTCGGTCAGCCCGCTCTTCCTGTTCTTCGCCACCGCGTCGAGGACGGCGAGGAGGGTACGGGGCGTGGACGGCTGCACCTGCTGCGCTCCGGTATCGGGCGGCACCTGCTGCCGGCGCGGTTGCTTGAAGGTTCGGCGCGGCAGCTCCGGCTCGACATGCACGCAGACCGCTCGCGACGAGGGCTTGCGGACCTTGGCGAAGGCGGAGACGTGGCTTTCCGGAATGACTCCCTGCTCGCGGGCGCGGTCGACGAGGCCGTGCCACAGGTTCTTCAGCTTCTCGTCCTTTACGAGATGAGGGCTCGCGGGGGCGGGAGTGGCGTACTCCCTCGACCAGCTCATCCTCGGAGTCCCAGCCCTCAGCTCGAGCAGGTCGAAGCAGAGTGGAAAGCCCGCACGCTGGCTTCGGGTGAAGACTCCCTTGGCTAGTCCGAAGTAGATGCGGTCGGAGGACTGGGCGTCGAACGCGACGGTACGCTTCGACACCTCCGCTCGCATCGATCCGTCCCACGACTCGTTGCCAGCCTCGCGCTGGCGGACATCCACGCAGTACGAGCGGTGCTCTGAAGGAGCCTGCGGGCCACCCCATTCGACGAAGCCGCTCTTTCCGGACGGCTCTCCGTAGCTTCCGGAGTGCGCGGCCCTGATGAACGAGACAGCCTGCTCAAGTATACGTCCATCGGAGAGCATAGCCCGGAGCGTCCCCGGCTCGGGCTTGGGCTCGCGAACGAAGCGCCAGACACCCTCCTTCTCTTTCTTCGCGGGCGTGTCGCCAACGAGCTCGACGGTGACCGCGTTCGGCACGATTACTTCCGGTAAGAACCCCTGCGCGGCGAGATATTCGCCCCGGCCGGCACGGATGCCGCCACGCAGCCGCAGGAGAAACGCATCGGGAATCGGCCCCGAGACACTCGCCTTTCCGAGGGATGCTCCGAGCCTCCATCCCTCAAGTCCACCCACCTTGAACTCCGTCGGCTCGATGCCCTCGGGAGGGTTGCCACGGAACAGGACGGCGTCCGCGAGGGACAGCGCCACGCCGGGATCCCAGCGGAGGAGCCTCGGAAACCGCTTGCCCGGATCGTGAATGAAGGCCCCGGTCAGGGGCAGCACGCGGGTACGCGTCGCCCGCCACAACCGTGCGAAGGAGGAGTCCGGGTGCTTGCCTGCGAACACCTCGCGAACAGGCGCATCGGGATTGCCCTCCCACAGCAGATATCCCTCTCCCTCCTTGAGGACAGCCGGGCAGGGCTCGAAGGTGTACTTCCCAATCGCATCTCCTTCCCTGGCCATGAGGAAGGCCTGGGCGTCATCCTCTTCGGGTTCGTGGATGGCGAAGCCCACGGTCCCCTCCGGGCTTGCGGACTCAAGCTCCCGCTGAGCGGCGAGCACGGCACGCCAAAACGGGTGCCGAATGCGCTTGGCCATTTGCTCGGTGTCCGAGTCGACTGCCTTCTCGAAGTCCTCCAGGACGCTTCGGAATCCCAGCGTGAACTGAAGAAGAGTCCCTTTGGTCCTGAATAGGTTCCGCACGCTCTCGAAGGAGAGCGTGGCGAGTGAGAGCTCCGGGTTGCTGCCGAGGAGCTTGCGGAGCGCGGTGGCATCGCGTCCCCGGGGAAAGGTGAGGCCGAGCGTCGTGCCGATTTGCCTGAACGTGGGGTAGGTCGGGAGCTCAAGCGGGCGATAGCCTTGTCTCCGTGAGAGCCACTGCTGGAGTTCCTCCCAGGTGGCAGCGAGCCTGGTCGCTCCACTGTGCGTGGAACCGGTCTGCTCCGACAGCTTGTCGTAGAACCCCTTGCTCTCGAAACCGTCCTGCATCGACGCAACGCGACAGAGATAGAACAGAACGGCGTAGATGCCCGGCACTCCGTGGTTGTTGACGGTCCACTCGACGCCCGCGTCGATGGACTCGCTCCGGAGCGCACCGCCGACGAGCGTTTCAAACCTCTTCAGCAACTCTTCTTGACTGACATCCGGCGCGTATCGAGCCGCCGCGGTGAAGAGGAACTCGTCAGAGGTGTCGATATGGGTGACCGGATCGCGAGCGTTGGGCTCGTTGGGTTCGACGGCGAACGTGGCGCGAAACAGGCAGTTGTTCCAGTCGTCGTAGGTCAACAACCCCTGATGTGGTGCAATGTTCGTCAAATCCCCCTCCTGATGGTCCCGGCTCGCAACGAGTTATGGTGAACAGTATCTCGCCTCCAGCAGAGAGGGGAGCAGTAGGGGCATCGTAGGCTGGCACTAGATCCACAGCCTGCGTGATTCGCTGGGCGGCAGAACCGGGGGCGCGGAGGGGATCATCGACATACGCCCATGGCGTCCTTCGAGTTGCTTTGGCTAGCTCGTATTCACTGCCGTTGGCTTGCTCTCGCGCTCCTCAAAGATACGCCGCAAGTTGGGGACCCCCACTCCGACGGCGCCTGAGGAAAGCGAAGCGCGCCGCTATTGACGAGGATCCGCAGCCAGTTTTCTGTTGGCATCCGGTCCGGACTAACTGTGCGAGTCATTGGTCACCCAGGCTTCAGTGCAAGTACGACAGCTGAATCTGGGTGAACCGGTGACCGGACAATAGCGGATTCGGCGGGTCGGCCAGTTCCTGGGAGCGGAAGACCATGCTCAGCCCGAACTGGAACCCGCCCGCCCGGAAGGCCGCGCCGAATTCGCTGTCCCCGACGATGGGCTCCTTCCGGACGCTGATGCTCGGACGGAAGAGCGTTCCGTCCAGGAACAGGTTCCTCGCAACCACCCTCGCCTGCCCCCGCGCGTACAGGTAGGCCTCCCAGGCGCGTTCATCTCGAATGGTCATCAGCTCCGAGGATGCCTCTCCCGGCGCCCGCTGCGCCTCCAGTTCCTTGACCATGGACGGCATGATGGGCGCCAGGCCATACGGCCGGGCCAGATAGCCCACACGGACCGTCCCTCCCAGGCTCGCGTTCACGAAGACCGTGCCCAGCATCGCCCCGGCTGACCACGTCACGTCCACCACGGGGCTCCAGAGCAGCGGCTGCTCGCGGAGCGCGGAGAAGTGGAACGCGGGCTCGGTGGGCAACTGCTTCTCCCAACCCACCGGAATCCTTGCCACCGTGTGCCCGAAGATGTCGTTCAGCGTCCGGTGCAGCCAGCGCTGCGTCTGCGCCGCTCCGGACGCCGGGCCGGTGACGCCCACCGTGGCCTGGAGCGTCAGCCTCGACGAATCCGCGGGCGCCCTTCCCGCATAGATGTGCTGGAAGAAGATGCCGCCGTGCAGCCAGCCCCCATAGGGCCGGTCATTCGGATCCGGGAACACCTCCTGCTCCGGCAACGGAACGATGCGGCTGGGCGTGTACATGTTCTGCGCCAGCGAGCCGCCACAGAGGTACCGGTGCTGCACGCCGTCCGGAAGCCGCAGCGTCCGCGCGATGGAACGGCACCCGTCGTATTCCCCGAAGTGCTCGATGCGGACGCCGTTCGTGTAGAGCCGGTCGCTCTTGGCCAACACGTCATTCTCGAAGTGAAGGCTCGTGACGAACGGCAGCTTCTCCTCCACCTGCGCGGTGGAAGAAGCCTCCGCCTGGGCCAGACAGGATGCGGTCAGCAACGCGAGTGCCTTCAGCATCCCTCCAGTCTACCGCTCGCGCCCGTCAGCCCCCGAATGGCCACTGGTCATCAGGAAACACTCTACCCACCACGTCGGCCACCCCGAAGCGCGCGGCATCTTCAAACGCCTCCGTGCCGCCCAACCCATTCAGGCTCAAGGCCGTGGGGCACAGCGCATACGTCTGCGCATGGGACGCCCCCATCAACAGCCTCAACAGGTTCACCCGCTGCTTGGGCGCGCCATAGGTCATGACTTCGAACCGCTCCGCCGCGTCCACCTTCGCCAGCGACAGCGCATGTCGGCAGGCCTCCTCGAAGCCCGCGACCTGATCCACCAGTCCCACGGCCTTGCCGCGCACGCCCGAGTACACGCGGCCCTCCGCCAACTGGTGGATCTCCTCCTTCGTCCGGCCCCGCCCCTTCGCGACGATGTCGAGGAACGCCTGGTACATCTCCTCCACCTCGGCCTCCAGCGTGGCTTGCTCTTCCGGCGTGAAGCCACGCGAGAACGAGAGCATGGCCGCGTTCTTCCCCCGGACCAGCACCGTCTTGTGCACCCCGAGCTTCTCCATCAGCCCGGACACATCGAACTTGCCAGCGAAGACGCCAATCGAGCCCACCATGGCGTGCGGCGCGGACCAGATCTCCTTCGCGCCCACCGCCACCATGTACCCCGCGCTGGCGCACACCCGGTCCATGTACGCGATGACGGGCTTCTTCCGCGCCACACGCTGCACGGCCTCCAGCATCTGCTCCGAAGCCAGCGGCGTCCCGCCCGGACTGCTGATGTAGACGACCACCGCCTTCGACCGCTTGTCCCGCCCCGCGGCGCGCAGCGCCTTCACCACCGTCTCCGCGGTCGCCATCTTCCCACCGCCACCTTTGCCCGGGATGATGATCCCAGACACAGGCACCACCGCGACGCGCGGGTTCCGCCGCATTCGCTTCCAACGCACCGGCGGGAGGGGAACCGTGGACAGGTACGTCTCCATCGGCTCCAGCTCCGTCTCCTCCTCCCCGTCCTCCGGCTTCACCAGCCCCAGGTGCGCGGGCAGGTTGGCCTCGCTCACCAGTGCGTCCACCAGCCCCGTGTCCAGCGCCCGGCGGGCACTGAAGGGCCCCTGGTCGATCAGCGCCCGGACCTCCTCCGGCGTCTTCCTCCGCCCCCGAGCCACCACGTCCACCAGGTCCGCGTAGCGCTCATCCAGGAACGACTCCACCGTCCGCGTCTGGATGTCCGAAACGGCGGGCCTGGTGAAGAGCTCCGGTGCCGTCTTGTAGTCCCCGCGCCGGATGAATTGCGGCCGGATGCCCGCGCGCGACAGGCCCGCGCCCAAGGCGGTGGCCTCGGCGGCGTAGCCCACCAGCTCCACGCGGCCCATGGGGGGCAGGAGCACCTCGTCCGCCGCGCACAGGAGGGCATATCCCTCGTTGTCCACGTGGACCGCCCAGCCCACCACCCGCTTCCCCTGGGCCCGGAACGCCGTCAGCACCGCCACCAACGCATCCCGCTTCGCCGCGGGCACCGTCAGGTCCTCCACCTCCAGGAGGATGCCCTTCACCCGGCCGTCCTTCGCCAGGAACTCCAACGACTCGCGGAGGCGCTCCACGGACGTGACATCCGACGGCTCGGGGCGGCTTCCCCCCAGCTGCAACCGACGGCGGCGCCGCTCGCGGTACGGCGGATCCCCCGTCAGCCGGAAGCGGACGTAGGCGGGCCGGTGGCTGGCGGCCATCATCCGGAAGGGGGCGCCCAGCAGGGAGGCCAGGAGGAGGTACAGGTTGGCGAGGACGATGAAGGGCAGGCGCAGCATGGCGTCCGGAATGGAAATGTGGGTCCCCGGCCCGTAATGGACGCTCACTCAGGGTGCAAGCCCTGTTCAGTCCATCCGTTGGGTCGTGATAGCCTCCCCCGCCATATGCGATACCTCGTTCCCAGGATGCTCCTCGTCCTCGCGCTCAGCTCGGGTGGTGCCGCGCTGGCCCAGCCTCGCAAGCAGGTCCAGAATTTCCAGGCCCCCCGCGAGATGACCGCCGAGGAGCGTGAGGCCGCCAAGCAGCGCGCCATGGGCAACAACCTCAACTCCTACGGCAAGGACGTCCAGCTCAAGCAGAAGCCGATTCCGTGGATGGCCATTGGCCTCGCGGGGCTCGTGTTCGTGGTCGCCGTGCCTTTCGGCATCCGCGCCTACCGGAACACGTCCAAGGACATCGCCGGGCAGAACACCTTCGGCTCCAACCGCGGCGACGACGAAGTGGCCTGAGCCGGTCCCGGCCCGGACTTCAGGCGGGCCGGACCTCCACCGAACCTCCCGCATCCACCGTGACGCGCACGGGCAGGAAGCGCTCCACGACACGGGCGTGCGTGGTGAGGTGGTCGGTGATTCTTGCCGCCGTGAAGCGCGTGGTGCCCGGTGACGCCGGCCCCAGGCGCCCGGCGGCCAGCAGCGCGGCGGGCAGGAGAATCTGATCGGCGAGGTGCTCGTCGAGCGCCCCACCCGTCTCCATGAACCGCGCCAGGGCCTCTCCTCCCTCGCGGCCCACGTCCTCGGCGGGACGGCCCCGCTCTCCCAGCGCGGTGAAGCCCGCGATGGTGTGCTCGAACTGGGCCAGGACGAAAGTGACAGTCCCCACCGAGCGCGTCACCGCCAGCGGGCGGTTGTCCGCCTCCGCCAGGATGCCGCGCTCACGCAGCGCCCCCACGGCGGCGCGGGACTGACGATCGGCGATGGTGAAGGGCAGCCCGCCGGTGAAGGACGACACGCGGACCTCGCGCAGCATGCCTCGCGCGGGCAGCTCCACCAGCCGGGGCGGCTCCTGCGGCGCCCCCACCTCCGCGACAATCTCCCCCGCGCCCTCCGGATAGAAGCCGGCGTGTACCAGGGACAGCAACACCGGCAGGCCATACGCATGTGCCACCGGCTGCCAGACGGTGGCCACATAGTGGAAGCTGGGGCTGTGCGGCAGGTGCGTGCCGCCTCGCAAGGTCAGCCGTCCTCCGCCGGCCAGGGCCAGCGGATAGACGAGGCACTGGAAGAGCAACGGCGTGCTGCCCGCGGTGCCCACCTCCAGCAGGTAGTCGCCGGCGCGCACGGGGGCCGGGGTGAAGGTGAGCTCGGAGGCACCGACGGTGGCGCCTTCGGAAGAGGCGGCACCGCCGCACAGTGCCTCGGCGCCGCGTACGCAGGCCAGGTGCTGGGGACGCAGACCAGGCGGATCACGTCGCTCGCGCAGGCGCGTGATGTGGAACGGGCGGCCGGTGATGAGAGACAGCGACAGCGCGGAGCGGAGAATCTGCCCGCCCCCTTCGCCCTCACTCCCATCCAGTCGCACCAGCCCGGTGTCGGGCCCCTGGGTGCCGGTCATGTCCCTCCCGTTTCGGGTGCCACCGCGTGAATGAAGGCCCAGGGTAACAGGAACGCAAGGCTGGCACCCCCACGAGAACACCCTTCCCTTCGCCGCTGCACAAAAGCAGCCCTGATGGCGGCGAACGGAGGGGGCCGCGTGGGGGCCCTCGCGCTACTCGTCCAACGAGGGCAGCACGCCCACCTGGATGAAGCTGGGGTTCGCTGCGGAGTGGTAGACGCGGTGGAAGGCGCGAGTGAAGTGCTCCTCCTTCGCCTCGAAGATGTTGGGCACGTAGGTCTGCGGGTTGCGGTCGATGAACGGGAACCAGCTCGACTGGACCTGAATCATCACGCGGTGCCCACGCTGGAAGGTGTGGAACACGTCGTTGATGACGAAGCGCACCTTCGTCACCTCGTTGGGCTTGAAGGGCTTGGGCTCGCTGTAGCTGTCGCGGAACCGGCCGCGGAAGGGCTCGCCGCGCACCAGCGTCTGCTGATGGCCCCGGTTCTTCGCCCCCTTCTCTTCATCACCCTTGCGCCACCCGCGCACCTTGCCCGGGTTGACGTCCACCAGCTTCACCACCCAGTCTGCGTCGGTGCCCGTCGTGGAAACCCACAACTCCGCCTCCAGCGGTCCCGCCAGCGTGAGGTCGCGCTCCAGCGGCTCCGTCTCGAACACCAGCACGTCCGGCCGGCGCGCGGCGAAGCGCTGGTCCTCCGTCATGTAGTCCTTGCTCCAGCCCGTCATCACCTCCTGCGTGTACGGCACGGGCTTGGCCGGGTCGCTCACGTACTCCGCGAAGGACGCGCCCGTCGTCTTGGGCGCCGTCGTGGCCAGTCCGCCCTTGGGCTGGAAGTACAGCTTCGTCTCGCGCAGCCCCTTGGGCGGCCACGTGTCGAAGCGGCGCCAGCGGTTGGCGCCCGTCTCGAACACCATGGCCTCCGGCACGTCCGGCTTCGCGCCGCCCTTGAGGTGGTGCTTGAAGAAGTCCAGCGCCAGCGTCTGGTAGGCCTCGCTGGTGGCGAAGCCGAAGTCCGCGTCGCCCAGGGACTCGCCACCGCCGCGCTGCCAGCCGCCGTGCGGCCACGGGCCCATGATGAGGCTGTTGGAGATGCCAGGGTTCTGCTTCTCGATGGCGGCGTAGGTCCGCAGGGGGCCGTACAGGTCCTCGGTGTCGTACCAGCCGCCCACCGTGAGCACCGCCGCCTTGATGTTCTTCAGGTGCGGCAGCAGGTTCCGCGCTTGCCAGAAGCTGTCGTAGTTGGGGTGCGAGGTGACGTCCTTCCAGAAGGCGACGTCCCCCTTGAGGTGCTTCGCGTCCGCGTTGCCCAAAGGCCCCAGGTCCAGGAAGAACTGGTAGCCGTCCGGCGTGCCGTGCTCGAAGCGCTGCCACTCCTCGTTGTCCGTGGGCTGGGGCCGCGGCTTGCCGAAGGTGGAGAAGAAGTTGAACGCCAGCGCCAGGTTGAAGGCACCGTGGCGGTGCATGTCATCCCAGAACCAGTCGGCGATGGGGGCCTGCGGCGACACGGCCTTGAGCGCGGGGTGCGAGTCGATGGCGCCCGCCGACGCGTAGAAGCCCGGGTACGAAATCCCCCACTGCCCCACGCGGCCGTTGTTGTTCGCCACGCGCTTCACCAGCCACTCGATGGTGTCGTACGTGTCGGTGCTCTCGTCGAAGTCCTTCGGCCCCGACTTCTTCGGCTTGTGGGGGCGGACGTTGACGAACTCGCCTTCGGACATGTTGCGGCCGCGCACGTCCTGGAAGGCGAAGATGAAGCCGTCCTTCTCGAACGCCTCGGTGGGGGCCAGCGCGGGGGGATACCGGTCCACGCCATAGGGCGCGACGCTGTACGGCGTGCGCACCAGGATGATGGGATAGCGCTTCCCCGGTGACGCGTCCGCGGGGACGTAGACGGAGGTGAACAGGCGCGTCCCGTCCCGCATGGGAATGCGGTACTCGAACTTGGTGTACTGCGAGCGGACGCGTTCGGTGCGCTCGGGAGAGATGCTGTAGGGTCGCTTCGGGGCTGGCGGGGTGGACTGCGCCTGCGCCGGGCCTGCGGAGGTGGCCAGCAGGACAGCCGCGAGGCATCGGGTCACGGGATGCATGCACGCTCCTGGAACGATGACGCTGGAAGGACGGCCCGCAACACTCGAGCGGCCCGCTTGTTCCCGGAATCAGATCCGCTCTTCCCCGCCGTCGTCCAGCCCGTACTTGCGCAGCTTGTCATGCAGGGTGGCCCGGCCAATACCCAGCCGCCGCGCCGCTTCACTGCGGTTTCCACCCGCCATGCGCAGCGCGTCCAGGACCAGGCCGCGCTCGTACGCCTCCACGCGCTCCTTGAGCCCCGCGCCGGGAGCGCCGTCCTGTGGCCCTGGTCGGACCGGATCCAATGACGCCCCCGGGGAGCCACTATCCGCCCCTGCCGGCTCGGCGGAAGGCAACTGGCCTAGGTCCAAGCGCCCCTCGCTGGACAGCGCGACCAGGCTCTCCAGCGTGTTCTCCAGCTCGCGCACGTTGCCCGGCCACGGTAAGGCGCGGAGCCGCTCGAAGAAGCCGTCGGGGATTTTCAGCGGGCCAGTGTGGAACCGGTCGATGAAGCGGTCCAGGAACACCCGCGCCAGCACGGGGATGTCCTCGGGGCGCTCGCGCAGCGCTGGCACCCGGAGTTGGACGACGTTGAGCCGGTAGTAGAGGTCCTCGCGGAACGCGCCCTCCAGGGCCAGGCGGCGCAAGTCCCTGTGGGTGGCGGCGATGATGCGCACGTCCACCGTCACCGGCCGATCCTCCCCCACCGGTCGCACCTCGCCCTCCTGGAGCACGCGCAGCAGCCGGGCCTGGAGCGTGGGCGCCAGCTCGCCCACCTCGTCCAGCAGCAGCGTGCCTCCGTCCGCCTCACGGAAGAGTCCGGGCCGCGCGCGGTGGGCTCCAGTGAAGGCGCCCCGGGCGTGGCCGAACAGCTCGGCCTCCGCCAGTTCCTCGGTGAGCGCCGCACAGTTGAAGCGCAGGAAGGGCCGGTTCGCGCGCGGCGAGGCCCGGACGAGCGCGTCCGCCACCCGCTCCTTGCCCGTGCCGCTCTCACCGGTGATGAGCACCGTCACGTCCCGGGAGCCCGCCAGCTGCACGAGTTGCGCGAGCCGGGCCATGGGCTCCGAGACGAACACCAACGAGCGGGACAGGTTCAGCTCACCCGAAAGCCGCGCGTTCTCCTCGCGCAGTCGCACCGACTCCAGCGCGCGGGAGACGACCGCCAGCAGCTCATCCACCTCGAAGGGCTTGCGGAAGTAGTCGTAGGCCCCCGCCTTCATGGCCTCCACCGCGAAGCGCTCGGAGCCATGCGCGGTGATGACGATGACGCGGGGTGTCCGAGGAAACGTACTCAGCCGACGCACCAGCGCCATGCCGTCCATCCGAGGCATGCGCAGGTCGGAGATGACGAGCTCGTAGGGCCGCGCCGACAGCTTCTCCAGCGCGTCCTCGCCATCCACGGCCTCATCCACCTCCACGCCGGAGAGGCTCTTGAGCATCTCCCGCAAGGTGAAGCGAACGCCCGCGTCATCATCCACCACCAGGACGCGCGTGGTGCCGCCCTCCTTGGCCTCATCCCACATGGGCGACTCCGTGCAGTGGCCGCAGCAGCTCCGCCGGCAGCTCTCGAGGAAGCGTCAAAGCCGCCTCGCATCCGCCTCCTACCGCGTTCGCCAGCGTGACGTCTCCACCGTGCTGTCGCGCCAGGGCCCGCGCCACCGTCAGGCCCAACCCGGAGCCCTTGGCCTTGGTCGTCACGCCCGCGTCGAACACACGGGCCACGAGCTCGGAGGACAGTCCAGGACCTGCGTCGCGCACGGAGACGCGGGCCTCGCCCACGGGCAGCGCGCGGACCTCGACGGTGACCCGCCCGCCCGCGGGGCTGGCCTCGATGGCGTTGTGCAGCAGGTTCATCAACACCTGCTTCACCTTGCGCGAGTCACACATCGCCGCCACGCCTTCCGTCCCCTTGCGATCCAGCCGCACGCCGTGGCCCGCCGCCAGGCCTTCGTGCAGCACCAGGGCTTCGTCACACAGCGCGCCCAGGTCCACGGAGCTCACCGTCAAAGGTACCAGCGGCCGGGTGAAGTTGAGGAACTCCTCCAGGATGCCCTGCATCCGCACCACCTCGCCCGACAGCACCTGCAGGCGTTCGGCGGGCTGGGCGCGGCCTGCTTCGCGCGCCATGAGCTGGGTGAGGCCCTTCACCGTGGCCAGCGGGTTCTTCAGCTCGTGGGCAATCTCCCCGGACATGGCCTCCAATGCGCCCGCATATGAGCGATGCGTGGCCAGCAGCTCGTCGCGGCTGGCGAGCGCTTCGCTCAGCATGTTGTCGAAGGTCGTCCGGATGGCGCCACCCGCGGCGCTGCACACGCAGAGCATGATGGCGGTGACGAGGGCGCCCGCGACGAGCAGGACGGACGACGGCGCGCCGAGGAACCACAGGGGCAGCCCCTGAACCAGCCCGGAGATCTGGACGAAGGAGACGACCATCAGCGTGGACAGCTGCGCCATCAGCAGGCGCGAGCGCTCCCGAGGCGCCGCCGTGAGGCTCGACAAGAAGCCCAGGGGCAACGCGGCGGGGAGGACGGGGCTGGCGATGCCGCCTGTCCCCACGATGATGCACGTCAGGATGATCTGCCCCATCCACAGGTTGAGGGGCACGCTGCGCGCGTCGACGCCGTCGCGCTGGAAGCGGCGGAACTCCTGGAAGAAGCAGGTGAAGGCGCCCACCCCCACCACACTCATGAACACGCATCGCCAGGGCGCGCCGTCGATGACGGCGACACACACGGCGGACAGCAACAACAACAGCGACAGGAACAGGCGGACACGAACGAGCCGGCCGAACAGGCGCCCGAAGTGCTTGAGTTGGATGTCCTCGAAGTAGCGCTGGGTCCGCGAGTCCATGGGGTCTCTCCCGCTCACGCCTCCCCGCTCATCGTACGTCAGCCGCGTCCCCCTCGATGAGCGTCAACTGGGGCGCCGCCTTTCGCTCCGGGACGCGCGCCCCGGACACGGTCTGCCCTCCCGTTGCCGCGCGCTCGGTGGAGGACGTGCGGGGTTGGCTGGCCTGGGACGCAGCACGGCGCGGCGCAGGCCGCAGTGGCAGGCCGAAGTACAGGTACATGTCGAGCAACATGGATTGACTTCCCCTTGGCGGATGCGTGGACGCTGAAACGCATCCGGCCTGGAGCAATGATGATGCCACCGGCTGTCCGGCCATTCACCGGGGCGCGCCACTTCGCGAGGAAGCGGCGAAACGCACCGTGCCATGGGCTCCAGGCGCCCTTTCGTGAAAAAGGATGAAGTTGCGTGAGGCAACCCCGGATGTGACGTGCGCGTGAAACCACCCTGCGGGGTCGGGTCACCGCCGGGGTTCCGGCGGGGTGCCGGATTTCCGGCAGGTCCGCCGCACGGCCCTCCGGCACACGTGCGGCGCCGGGTATCGGAATGGGACTTGCCGGGCTCGTCCCCGTTCATGCGTGAAGCGATTCGTGCCGGGCCAGCATCTCGACGAACTGTTCGATTCGCCGAGCCCGCGTCTCCGCCTTCTTCGCGGTGTGGACGCGCCACAGGATGGCGTACCGGTTCGCCGCGTTGAGCGTGGCGAAGAACGCGGCCGCCTTCGCATTTGCGGCCAGGGCGCGGGCCAGGTCCTCGGGCACGGTGGCCTTGCTCTGGGACTCGTAGGCGGCGTCCCAGCGGCCATCCTTCTTGGCGAGCGCCACGACCTCCATGCCCGATGGCTTCATCCGGCCCGCGGCGATGAGCGCTTCCACCTTCTCGCAGTTGACCTTGGACCAGACGCTCTTCGCGCCCCGGGGGGTGAACTTCTGGAGCCACGCGGTGTCGTCGAAGGCGTTCTTCTGACCGTCAATCCAGCCCCACTCGAGCGCGACGTCGAGCGCCTCGGCGTAGGTGACGGATTCGATGCCCGAGCCCTTCTTCGCCAGCTTCAACCAGAGGCCGCGCGCCGAGGCATGGTTCGCTTCGAGCCAGGACGCCCATGCCGCGGGCGACGCGAAGGCAATCGTGGGGAGCTCAGCGGCGGGGGCCTTCTTCGCGGCGGCCTTCTTCGTCGGACTCATGTCGGCGTCAGCGGATAGCACGGCCCCCCAGCACCCCGCCAACACCCTACGGAGGACTCTCCGCCGCCGTCCTCGTGTCTCCCCCACCGCCCAGCAGCATCTCCTTCAATGCGCTCAGCCCCTTGCCGCCGGCGGCCCGCACGCCCTCAAAGGAATCCCCCGCCGCGCGGGCGAAGTCGTCCATGGAGCGCTGTGCGAGCCCTTGCCGCACCCGGTTCATCCACAGGACGGGCGCCAGGACCTCCCCTGCCCGCTCCGGTCCCAGGAGTGTGACGAGGATCTTCTCCGGGCCGCCCGCCCTCGCCACGAGCGCCTGTCCCAGGATGGCGGCGGCCCGCGCCTGGAGGAAGATGGGCAGCCGTTCGCCGTGCTTGCGCATCGCGTCCGCGCTGGCCTGGATGTCACGCCGCTCGGTCTCGCCCAGGTACGGACTCTTCGCCAGGGTGTCGAGGTAGCGCGCGGATTCGTCGTAGCGCTCCCGGCGGAAGTGGATGAAGGCCCAGCCCCACCACGTCAGCTCATTCTCGATGCCAAGCTTCTCCAGGGAGCCCAGGCCCCGCTCGAGGTCGTCTTCCGCCGCGCGTTCACGCTTGAGGCCCATTCTGTTCCAGGCCCGCAGGAAGTACCCCGTGGCCAGCAGCGTCTCGCGAACCTGTGCCCGCGAGGCATCCCGCACCGATGGATAGTCGCTGGCGGGCATCGCCTCGGCTTCGGACAGGAACGCATTCAGTTCCTCCTCGGCCGCGTAGTGATAGCCCGCGCCGCAGAAAGCCATCCCCCGGCTGCCGCGAACCGACACGCGCAGCCCTGGCGGCCACGCGGGCTGAGGCGTGGCGCGCGACAGCTCGTAGAGCACCAGGTCGGTCGCGGGTACACGGTTGCCCGAGTCCGCCGCGTCCAGCACGAACCACAGCGCGGAGAGGAACGCGTGCTCCTGGCCCGCGTCGTAGCCCGGCAGCGGAGGCGGCTGGCCCGGCTGGAAGCGGTTCCACAGGAGGGGGAACTCGTCTTCGTCGCGCTGCTCCAGCGTCTTCTTGGCCTTGTAGAACGCGACGCCCAGGTCCAGGTACGCCTTCGCCACGCGGAGCGCTTCTTCCTCGGAGGCAGCCTTCGCCGGCAGCTCCCGCGTGTCCGCCAGCGTCTGCCAGAGCGCGGCGACCTCGGCGGGAGCATTCGGCTGACCTTCCGCGCGCATCGTCAGCTTGAGCGCCCGGTACGGGACCAGCGAGTAGGCGTCGCGAATGCGCGCTTCGATTTCCTCCCGCTCCAGTGCGGCTCGCTCCGCATCGGACTTGCGGCAGCCGGCCAGGACCGTCAGCAGCATCACTGCGAAAACGCGTCCCAGGAGGCGTGGAGCCGAGCGTGGCGTGGAGACTGGGTTCACCCCGTCCTTCGCGTCCTTGTTCATCGGGAAAGGAAGGTATCACGGCGACCTTGGCGTACCCATGCCCCTGCCCCCTTGGGAGCCGACACAGGCAGACGGTGGCGCGTGACGGGCCCGTGGATTACAGCGCCGCGAGCATGACTCATCAGGCTGCGGCTTCCGGGCTCTCCATCTTCCATCATCGAGACTTCCGCTTCTATCTGCTGGCGCGCCTGTGCGCGGTGCTGGCCGTCCAGATTGAGTCGGTGGCCATTGGCTGGCAGGTCTACGAGCTCACGGGCAGCGCGCTCGCGCTCGGATACACGGGTCTGGCGCAGTTCGTGCCGTTCCTGTCGCTGTGTCTGGTGGGCGGCCAGGTGGCGGACCGCGTGGACCGGCGGACCATCCTGGCGGTGTGCCAGACGGTGATGCTGGTCTGCAGCCTGCTGCTGCTCGCCTTCACCTTGGGCCATATCCGCGACGTGCGCTTCGTCTATGGCGTCCTGGTGCTCTTCGGCGCGGCGCGCGCGTTCCATGCCCCGGCGGGCTCCGCGCTCACCCCGCATCTGGTGCCGCCCGAGCACCTGACCCGCGCCGTGGCCATCAACTCCACCACGTGGCAGGTGGCCACCATTGGCGGCCCGGCCGTGGGCGGCATCCTCTATGGCTGGGCCGGCGCCACGGGGGCCTACACGGCCTCCGCGATGTTGTGCGCCCTCTCCGTCATCTGGATTCTCGTCCTCAAGGTGCGCACCGGGCGAGCGTCCGCCGAGCCGCTCTCCCTGTCGACCCTGGTCGCGGGGCTCGGCTTCGTTCGACGGCAGCGCCTGCTGCTGGGCAGCATCACCCTGGACCTGTTCGCCGTGCTCTTCGGTGGCGCGGTGGCGCTCCTGCCCATCTACGCGCGGGACATCCTGCACACGGGGCCATGGGGCCTGGGGCTGCTGCGCTGTGCACCCGCGTTCGGCGCAGCGGTGGTGGCCGTCTTCCTGGCGATGCGGCCCATGGGCGGCAACACCGGCCGGAAGATGTTCATCGCGGTCGCCATCTTCGGCGCGGCCACGCTCGTCTTCGGGATGAGCCGCTCGTTGCCCCTGTCGCTGGCGGCGCTGGCGATAGCGGGCGCCGCGGACATGATCAGCGTCGTGGTCCGACACACGCTGGAGTTGATGGCCACCCCGGACGACATGCGAGGCCGCGTGGGCGCGGTAAACATGATGTGCATTGGCGCCTCCAACGAGCTGGGCGAGTTCCGCGCGGGCGGGTTCGCCGAGTACGTGGGCGCCGTACCCGCGGTGGTCGCGGGCGCGGTGGGCACGCTGGCGGTGGTTGCGCTCTGGGCGTGGGCCTTTCCCGAGCTGCGGCGGGTGGACCGCCTGGAGTCCTTCGCGAGGACGAAGGAGCCTCCAGCGGCACCCGCGAGTTGATGTCCCGCGAGACTCAGGCCTGCGCGCCGTCGTAGCTGACGCGCAGGCCGCGATGGGTCACGGTGATGAGGGGCCGACCCAGCCAGCCACAATGGCGGCACACGGCGCTGGGACCGGAGGCGGTGACGCGCACGGGCAGGTCCGCCGCGCAGACGGGGCACCCCTCGGGAAGCGTGTAGTCACGCGAGGTTGCGTTCACTTCGGTCATGTATTTCAGGTAACGCAGTCGCGCGTCGCCGCAAGCAGCCGGCCAGACACGCTGACGTGCAGCCGGACCTGGGTACGGCTGACAGGCCGCTGGGTTCAAGCCGCGTCCAGCCCCGGCCACCCCGTCGAGGTCCGCCAGCAGCTCCCGCACTCCCTGCGCCGTGAGGGCTTCCGCCACCGCGAGGCCGATTCCGTGAGCCGCACCCGTGACCAGCGCGCACCGACATGAATGTCGATTCATGTTTATATCGATATGGTGGAGCATGGCGCTGGCGTCGGCAATGTCACCACCTGCCCGCCCCGCGCACTCCTCGGTGGAGGTCCGCCGCGGCCCGGAGTAAGGGGGGCAAACATGCCCCTTCGCCTCGTGAAACGACTTGCCCGGGACTGGTTCCTGCTGGGGATGTTCGCCGCCGTCATCCTGGCCGCGCTCTTCCCGGAGTTCGGCGCGTCGGGCGGACCGATGCACGCGGACGTCGTCGCCGACGTGGGCATCTTCATGGTGTTCCTGCTCCACGGCCTGGGCCTGCCCGCGGCCCAGCTCCGCGCGGGCGTGGTGACGTGGCGAGTCCACGTGGTGGTCCAGGCCTTCACATTCGTTGTGTTTCCGCTGCTGTGGTGGCTGGGCGACGTGCTGGTGGGCCGCTGGCTGCCGGCGGACCTGTCGATGGGGCTGCTCTATCTCTGCGCGGTGCCGTCGACCATCTCCTCCTCGGTCGCGATGACGGGCGTCGCCCGGGGCAACGTGCCCGCCGCCATCTTCAACGCCAGCCTGTCGAGTCTGCTGGGCATCGTGCTGACGCCGCTCATCATCGGCCTGTTCGCCAGCGCCACCGGGCAGTCCCTATCCATGGGCCAGGCCGTCCTCAAGCTGTCGACACTCCTGCTGCTTCCCCTGGCACTGGGACAGTTGCTGCGCCCGCTGGTGGGCGGCTGGTTCGCGCGCTACCGGCCCTATACGAATGCCTTCGACCGGGTGATGATCCTGGTCCTCGTCTATTCGTCGTTCTGTGACTCGATTGCCTCGGGCCTGTTCTCTGACTACGGCGCGGAGGTGCTGGGCCTGGCCTTCGTGGGCGCGGTGCTCATCCTGGCCATCGTGCTGATGCTGACCACGCGGACGGCTCGGGCGCTGGGCTTCTCCAAGGAGGACGAAATCACGGTGGTCTTCTGTGGGTCGAAGAAGACACTGGCCTCAGGTGTGCCCATGGCGCGGCTGCTCTTCGGCGCCAATCCCGCCCTGGGACTCATCGTCCTACCGTTGATGTTCTATCACCAGGTCCAGCTCCTGGTGTGCTCGCTCCTGGCGGAACGCTATGCGAAGCGCCCGGCGGGACAACCTGCCGCGTAGGCCTCGGCGCGCATCCCCGGCGGACCGGCACTGTGATAGGTGCGCCAACCACGTATGTCAGCGCCGCACAGAACGTCAGGGGCCTGGCTTGACCCGGCCGGTACAGCTCGGGCTGGAATGCACCCCATGGCCGAACGACTCGTCTTCCCGCCCATCGTGGAAGGGCTCTTCGTTCGGGGTCTGTCCGGACGGGTGACGCCCCTGCTCAAAGAGCAGCTGCGAAGCGAGGGACTGGACCTGGACCGGCCGCTGCTCCCCGCGTACTCCCTGGAGTCGTGGATTCGCTGCGTCACGCTGACAGCGAAGGCGCTGCACCCCCACGAGCCCGACGAGGTGGCGTGGCGGATGCTCGGCGAGCGGATGATTGACGGTTACCGCGACACGCTGATGGGCCGCGCGCTGCTCGGGGTGATGAAGCTGCTGGGGCCCAGGCGGATGCTGTCGAAGGCACAGCACGGATTCCGGACGAGCAACAACTACACCGAGGTCCGCATCACGGAGACGGGACCGACGGAGGCCGAGGTCTGGCTCAACGAGCCCGGAATGCTGCGCTACTTCAAGCAGGGCGTCATGCTCGCCATGTCCCGGGCCGCCGGTGGCGTGGCCGCGTCGGTGGATGTCCGCACCTTCGACGAACACTGCGTCACGTACCGCGTCTCCTGGAAGGACTCGAGCCGCTGAGGCGGCTTGCCCTGGGGGCCGCCCCTCTGCGACCGTAGTCCAGCGATGGCGCCCTGGCGCCGTTGGTGAGGGGGGACGATATGCCGTCGAGCGAGCGCGCCAATCTTCCGCGCTGGAAGGGGCAGCAAGGCTTCTTCGAAATCTGGTTCCTGTGTGTGCTCGACCCTGGAGGCGAGCGCGCCTGGTGGTTCCGCTACACGCTCTTCACCCCCGCGCCAGGAGCCCCCGGTGAGCCACGCGCCATGCTGTGGGCGGCGGCCTTCGACTGCGCCACCGCCACGCCCGCGCTGGGACTCAAGGCCATCCATCCCCTCTCCCGCTTCTCCGCCAACACCTCGGGCCGCTTTGGCATCCAGATTGGTGACGCGGAGCTGGCGCCGGGCCGGTGCCACGGCCGCGTCGCCTCGGGAGGCCATTCCATCGAATGGGATTTGCGCTACACGCCGGAGTCCGCGGAGGCGGTGAGACGCGCTCCTCGGGGCGCCGACCTGCTGCCACTCACGACGCACGTGGCCCATGCCCATGACGACATCGCCTTCACCGGCGCCGTCACCGTGGATGGGCACCGGTATGACGTCCAGGGCGCGCCGGGGCTCCAGAAGCACCTGTGGGGACATCGTCGGCTGGAGGAGTTGACGTGGCTCTACGTGCCGCGCTTCCAGGAGGATCTGGAGGCCCGCCTGGAGGTGTTGTCCGTGCGCTCCCGCCAGCATCCGCTCAGTCCAAGACTGTCGCCCATCTACCTGCGCACCGCGCGGCGGGAACACCGGTTCCACGAAGCCCCGGACATGCTGTTCACGCGCCTGCAGTCGCCTCAGCCGGGTGAGCTGTGCTTCCAGTCCCGCTCGGCCACCGTGGCCGTGAAGGGCCGCGCGTGGTGCGATCCCAAGACGCTGGTGGGCTACGTCTACCGGGACCCGACGGGCTGGGACGTCCACGTGGCCCAGAGCGACGTGGCCACCTGTGAGCTGGAGCGTTTCACCCGCCCCCATCCCTTCGTGGCCTGGAGACCGGACGGACGGCTCACGTCCACCGTGGGCGCCCTGGAGTTCCACGCGCCCGAGCCCCTGGAGGGCGTGCGCTACATCGGATGGGACGAGACGTCTGTCTCGGATGCACCGGGCGAGGCACCGCCCTCGGTGGCCGAAGGCGCGTAGCGGCGCGAGTGCTCATGGCGCCGTATCCGGTCAGGCCATGGCCTCCAGCGCGCCGCGTATCACCGGATACGTATCCTGCGACGCAGTGCTTCCCATGAAGGTGTCCAGGTGGCCGTACCCCGCCAGGACCTTCCGCTGGTAGTACGACGCACCATTCTCTTCACGCAGCCACTCATAGGTGAGCTCCGTGGACGCGGGCATGTATGTGCCGTTCTGTTCTCCGGACACGAAGGTGATGGGACGCTTCAGGTGCTCCGCGCGCAGGTATGACGGCGGCCGCTCCCGGCCATAACGCCGGAGGTTCTCCTCCCGGCCATGGTCGAAGCCCACCGCGTATCCCGAGCGCGCCATCTGCGCCAGGTGGCGGAACGTCAGCATGTTGCAGGGACCGAACTGCTCGTCGAGCCGGTCATGCGTCTCCCGGTTGATGCGCGCGTGCCGGAAGAGCTGCCCGTACATGAACGTCAACCGGCGGCAGACGGTGCTGTCGCATTCATGGCGGAACAGGTCCACGAAGGTGCCGAAGGCCGCCTGGAACAAAGGACTGCTCGGGTCCTCGTCCGGCGTCAGGTAGTCGCGGGTGATGTCCAGCACGTCCGGCAGCCGCAGCATCGCCTTGACCTGTGTCGAGGGCGGGACGATGTGGTGCAGCGCCACCTGTGATGCGACCACGCTCTGGACGTCCGGCAGCAGCCCCGCCGCCATCGCCATGAAGAACGTCGCCGAGCCCGCGCAGTGCACCACCGCCTGCACGGAGTCCGCGCCGGTGTGCTCTCGGACCTGCCGGACGGCGGCGGGCATGTCGTGGCGGGCGGCGTCATCCAACGTGAACTGCCGCAGCGGCAGCTCCACGCTGGCGCGCCAGTCCAGCAGCCAGGTGTCGTAGCCGTGGCGCACCAGATGCTGCACGAAGTTCTCCTGCACCGTGGGCAGCATGAACATGCCGCTCCACACCCCCGCGCCGTGGACGAGGAGGACAGGCCCCTTCGCGCCGCCCTGGTAACGCGTGAGCTGCAACGGAACGCCGTCGCCCGCGGGAAAGTCGTGCCTTTCGGCGGAAGGAAGCGTGTTCATGAAGCGCTCCTCGAATGGGATGAGAATCCGTGCACCACGGCCTCGGCGATGCGCTCGGCCACGGCACTGATGGTCATCACCGGGTGGAAGCCGATGGCTGTCGGGATGACGGAGCCGTCCGCCACGTGCAGCCTGGGATAGTGGAAGACCTCTCCCTCGGTGGACACCACGCCGCGCTCGGGAGCTTCCGCCAGATGGGCACCGCCAAGCGAATGCACCGTGAAAGGCCGCTTGAAGAGCTGCCAGGTGACCAGCGGCGCGAAGGTGGCGCCGTACTGGGCCGCCAGGTCTTGCATCGCGTCCGTCATCCGCCGCACCAACTCCGCGTTCTCCCCGGCGAAGTCCCACGACACGTCGAGCTGCCCGTCATCGAGGTGCATCCGTCCGTTGGCGTTGTCCTGGCCGATGCCAAACAGGTTGGATGTGCGCGCCGCATCCACGTCGGTACGCATGGGCCGGCTCATCAGGCCCTTCTTGAGCGCCGCGTGAACGGCTGGGCCCAGGCAGGTCCATAACGGTGCCCCCAGGCCCTGGAGCCGTCCGAGGTTCGGCTGCCCCAGGCCCGCGAGGACTTCCATGGCGGGCTGGTTGAACGTGGCCGTCACCAGCGTGAAGCGCGGCTGCCGGTCGGTGAAGCGCATCACGGTGGACACGTCGGGCCCCACCCAGGGCTGGATGTCCTCGCGCGCGCCCTGCATCGACGCCAGGAAGTCCCCGTTGCCCGAGTAGCCATGGCCCAGCCGCCGGCTCACCCGAGGCAGCGTCCGCGCGACGTCCCGGCTGCGCAGCAATATCTCCACCGTGCCCAGCGTCCCCGCGGCCAGCACCACCCGCGAGCCCTCCACGGCGTGCCGCTCCCCCGACACCAGGTCCTGGCAGTGGACGCGGTAGCCCTCCCGCAGCGGCTCCACGTGGGAGACGAGCGTACGGGCCAGGACCAGCGCCCCCAGCGCCTCCGCCCGCGCCAGGTACGTCAGGTCCATGGTGTTCTTCGCGCCGTGCTGGCAGCCGAACTCGCACTCGGCGCAGAGCTGGCACACGCGCCGGCCCGGTCCCGGCGGCTCCGAGAAGGCCACGGCCACGGGCGGGTCGAACGTCTCGCGCCCCATGCCCCGGGCCGCACGCTGGAAGAGGTCGCGCTTGCGCAGCGGAATCGAGGGCGGCACCGGATTCAACCGCAGTTCCCGCGCCACCTTGTCAAAGTAAGGCTCCAGCGAGTCCCGGCGGTACGTCCGGGGCCAGCGCGGGTCTTCGAACACCTCGGCGTCCGGCCGCATGTGGACGTTGGCGTAGATGAGCGAGCCGCCGCCGACGCCGCTGGCCGTCACCGTGCCGATGCCGGACAGGAAGCGCACGTCATAGAGGCCCTGCGCCTTGCGCCGCGTGGCATGGCGCCAGAGCACCTCGTCCGTTCGCGTCACGTCCCGGGGAAAGTCACCGGGCCGGTAACGCTTGCCGCGCTCCAGGACCAGCACGGACTTGCCCGCCTGGGCCAGGCGCAGCGCGCTGATGGAGCCCCCAAAGCCAGAGCCCACGACGACCACGTCGTACCGCGATGCCTTCGCCACGATGCGCCTCTCTTATTCCAGCTTGGTTCGCGCGAAGACGTCCCAGAGGTTGCCCATGAACATGCTCCCAAAACGCTTCAGGGCCTGGGCCTTCGCCAGCGGTGACGTCGTTCCCAGCACGGCGAAGGTCGTGAGCTGCTGCAGGAAGTCCGGCATGCCCAGACGGATGATGCCGCTGGCCACCGCGGGCGCATGCCGGTCGCTACCCCGGCGGATGACGGTGTAGAGCGTGGACGTGTCCGACCACATGTCGAAGCCGTCGTCGTCCCGGACATGCTTGTAGCCATCCAGCAGGTACTGCTGGCCGTCCATTCCGGTGAAGGGCAGCAGGTAGAGCATCCGCCGCTCGTAGTAGCTGTCCGTGTCCACGAAGAGATTGAAGACGCCGTGGTCCACCTTCGCTCCGCCAGGAGGCGTGAGGCCGTGGACGTGGACGGTGCCTTGCGCGATGCCTGAATGGGCCTTCTCCGCGAGGAAGCGGTCCAGGTTGGGCAAGGTGATGGTGAGGATGAACTCGGCCACCCTGCCCTCTGACTTGCCCTCCTCCTCGGCGCCCGCGTAATCCGTGTCCGGTAGGTGGCCGTGGTTGATGAAGCCGCGCATCCGCTCGGTGAAGCGCAGCCCCACCACGGGCGTTGGCGACAACACCGTGCCTCCCTCTGGAATCACCACGCTCCGCATCGGATCCTCTCTTGGCACCACCCGCGTGGGTGCCACACTCGTGCTCATCCGCATCGACGCGCGGAACGGTTCCGCCGCCGCCCGGCCCGAAGCTGTTCCGGCCCGCTCAGGGGCGGTCCAGGTGGGGTGCCCCAGCACTTGCCGGATGGCGGCCTCGACGTTGCGCTCCGCCACCGCGGCGATGGTGGATGACGGGTTCACCCCGGTGCTCGCGGGCAGCGCGGCGCCATCCAGCACGTACAGCCCAGGGTGGCCGTGCACCTCACCGTCCGGGGTCAGCACACCGTAGGCCGGCTCCTCCGCCATGGTGCAGCCGCCCAGGTTGTGGACGGACACGGGGATGTGAAGCCGATCCCACAGGGGGTTGAAGACGGCGCGCGCCCCGAGCGCCCGAGCGATGTCCTGGCAGAGCTGCTCCTGTGTCCGGTACAGCGGCAGGTTGGAAGGCACGTCCCAGCGCACCTCCATGTCCCGAGTCAAAGGCCGCAGCGCGAGCCGACCGTTGGAACGGTCCCTTCCCATGGCCAGGAACACGGCCTGGAAGCGCCCGCGCTCCTTGCCCATGACGGTTTCAGGCTTGGAGCGCCGACGTAGGGCGCGGACCAACTGCTTCTGGAGCAGGTCCGCGGGGACACGGAAGTCCCGGCCCATGTCCAGCACCTGAAGCAGCCCCGCCGCCTGCCCGGGGTGCCCGCCCTCCTGGAAGAGGAACCACGTCTTGTCCGGGCCCTGCCCCTGGTCCACCACCAGGCTGGTGGTGATGGTGGGGCCCTCGGACGGGTCCCACACCTCGCGCGTCTCGAAGGCGAAGGCCAGGAAGTCGCCGTTGGCTGAATAGCGGCACCCGAGCCTGTCGCTGATGCGCGGGAGCGTGCCCCACTGGTCGCGGCAGCGCAGCAGCAGCTCCGTGGTGTTCACCGTGCCGGCGCACAGGAACACGCGGCGGGCCTCCACGGTGCGCTCGGCGCCGCCCGCGACATGGTCGGTATAGGTGACGCGATAGCCCGCGGGAGACAGCGGTTCGATTCGCGTGGCCTCCGCCTGGGTGGTCATCTCCGCGCCCTGCTGTTCGGCGACGGCCAGGTAGTTGAGGTCCAGCGTGTTCTTCGCGCGGACGTTGCAGCCGATGTCGCATTCGCCGCAGTAGTTGCATCCCTCCTGGGCGACGCCGAACTTGTTTGGCATCGGCTCGCCAGCGGGGGCGAAGCGCACGGCGAGGTCCGGATAGAAGAACTGCTGCTCACGGCCCAGTTTGCGCGCGACGTCCCGCATCCGCTTCGTCTTGGTGGGCAGGCCACGCGCGGACGCGGTGATGGGCTGGAGATCCAGCATGTACGCGACCAGGTCGTAGTACGGATCCAACGCGGCGCGGCTGTAGCCCTCCGGCCAGTCGGTGTCGAAGGTCTCCGCGGGCGGGCGCAGGTGGACGTTGGCGTAGATGAGCGAGCCGCCGCCGTAGCCCGCGGCCTGGACAATGCTCATCCCCGGCAGCAGCTTCACGTCGAAGAGGCCCTGGCCGTACCGCCACAGCCAGCCGTTGAGCGGGTTGCTCAAGTCGCGGGGAAAGCTCCCCTTCGGGTAGCGCAGGCCCCGCTCCAGGACGCGCACGGTCAGGCCCGCCTGTGCCAGCCGGCAAGCCGCCACCGCTCCCCCAAAGCCGGTGCCAATGACCAGCGCGTCGTACGTCGGCGCCATGTTCCCCCTCGTCGAGACCTGTCCCCGCGGCAGGTTTCAACTGACACCTTATTAACGCGCGAGGGTCTGATCCTTCGACCTCCACCCATCCGGGGAACCCAACCCCTTGGAATCGTTGTTACCAAAAGGGGCTGGGCGTGGGCGCCGAAGCTCAGTAGGCGTGGTGCTGCTTGCACTCCCCCTTCGGACGGAACGGCAAGGCCCACAGCTCGCGTCCAGTCTTCCCGTCATCCGCCGAGAAGAACACGTCCCAGCCTGAGCGCACGAAGTCGCGCGGCGACGATGAAGCGCTCCCGTGCGCCAGACCTCGCAGCGCCTTCGTGCCCGAACGGGTGCCATCGCTCACCCAGGGCTCGTGCCCATGCACCCCATCGCTCGCGGAGAAGAACAGCGTGCCTTCAATGGAGGCCAGCGCTTCGGGATCCGATGAGCCACCACCGGGCGCCAGATCCTTGAAGAGCCTGGTCCCCGAACCGGTGCCGTTGCTCACCCAGAGTTCACGTCCCTCTCCGGAGCCATCATTCGCGGCGAAGAAGACTCGCGACTTCAGAACCGCCAGAGAGCTCGGTGAGGAGCTCATGGGCCCTGGCCAGATGTCCTTCACCAGCTTCGTGCTTGAGGTCGAGCCGTTGCTGCTCCAGAGCTCCTCACCCTCTGGCTCACCTGCCCCGGCGCTGAAGACGACACGCGAGCCCAGTGCGACCAGGTCGTGCGGATACTCTCCGTAGAAGTACCGTAACTGTTGCGTGTTCGAGGCGGCCCCATCCGTCTTCCACAAGCTGGCTTCGCCCTCGTCGTTATCCACGAGGAAATAGAGGCGCGACTTCACGGCCAGGAAGTTGAAGAGAACGTTGTCGTCCGCCCGAGTGAGGACGGAAATGGCGCCCGGCACTCCAGCGCTACGCCAGAGATGAATCTCATCGCTCCAAGGGCCCCGCTGGGACGCGACGAAATAGAAGGCCTCGTTACCCACGCGAACGAGACTTCGCGGGGAGGAGCTAGCGGGTCCGGGCTCGATGTCCTCGACGAGGTACGTCCCCGCGTCTGTTCCATCACTGCGCCACAGCTCGCGTCCGTGCACGCCGTCGTTCGCGCCGAAGTATAGGACACCACCGAACTCAACCAGCACGGGCTCGCGCAGCCAGTGGAAGTAGTCCGGACGGCGAATCCCATCCTCCGGCCCCGGGTAGATGTCCTTCACCAGGTACGTGCCGGCCGACGTCCCGTCGGTCACCCACAACTCGTAGCCGTGGACGCCGTCATCAGCGGCGAAGAACACCCGGTTCCCCACCCGAGTGAGATTCGAAATCTCCGCCCCTGCCAGCCCTGGGTAGATGTCCTTCACCAACGACGTGCCGCTGCCCTCCGTTCCGCTGCTTCGCCACAACTCGCGTCCATGCACCCCGTCGTCCGCCGTGAAGAAGAGGACTCGGTCGCCGTGGATCAGATCGGCCGGATTGGACCCCACGGGGCCAGGGTAGATGTCCGCCAATCGAACGGCCTCCTTCCCGCACAGCTCCCACTTCTGACTCAAGGCGGACTCCTGACTCGTGAAGTCGACATCATCGACTTCGGTGCCACAACCCGCGGCGCCCAGGAGAATGAGTAGTGGAAGATGGGGCTTCATGACGGCCTCCGTTGAGGGCGCGGTCCATCCGCGCCGAATCCGGAGGGTGAGAGTCTTGCGTACCCGCATCCACCTGCGCAGGGGTGGCACGCAGCGGGCGGAAAGCGACAGTCGCTCACGCGGAGCGGGCGGAGACAGCGGCGCGTCCGGTCAGGCACGGCGACTGCACTGACGAACGTCCGCGCCTGGCGTCGAAGTCCTGGTCCAGGCGCACGCAACCCGCGGCATGTGCAACGCCCTTGCGCCGGCAGACATGACGACACGTCGGGCACGCACGCGCCGGACACAACGTCACACGAGGTCACAACTCAAAGATGAATCCAACCCAGCAGAAGCTGAACGCTCGGCGTCGTCACGCTCGCGGATTTACGCTGATTGAAATCATGGTCGTCATCACCATCCTCGGACTCATCGCCGCGGCGGTGGGCGTCTCCGTGATGTCGAACCTGGAGGAGGCCAAGCAGAAGACCGCCGCCCTGGACATCAAGACATTGGAGACGGGGCTCAAGCTCCACTACATGAAGACCGGCAGCTTCCCGGAGACCCAGGCCGGCCTGGAAGAACTCCTCCAGGCGCGCTCGCTGGAGCGACTGCCCAAGGACCCGTGGAACCGCGACTACGTGTACATGAATGAGGGCGGCAGCCCTGTCATCCTGTCGTACGGCGCGGACGGTGTCCCAGGGGGCGACGGCAGCGACGCGGACATCTCCTCCCAGGTGGCGTCACCGTCCGCGAGCGCGGCCCGCCGCCCCAAGGGGCTCCGTTAGTCCGAGCCCTCGAGCACGTCAGCGGCCCGCCGCCACGCGCGCGAAGTGGTGCGCGAGGCGGTGCAGCACCTCCGTGTTGTCGGCCTCGGCCGCCTTGAGCTTGGGCAGCTGCGCCTTCAGCTCTTGGGGGTTCTTCCCGCGTTGCTGGAGGCTGTCCGCCTCGAGGTCAATCCATCGCCCCAGCTCGCTGGCGGTCAGCTCCAGGTGGAACTGGAAGCCGTAGGACGCACCCAGCCGGAAGGCCTGCTGGGTGTACCGGTCCGTGGACGCCAGCAGCGTGGCGTCCGGGACGGGCGCATATGAGTCACCGTGCCAGTGCGCCACCACCGTGCGCGGACGGGCCCCGGACAGCACGGGGTCCTTCTGCGCCTCCGGCGTCCATCGCACCGGACCCACGCCCACCTCGAAGCCATTCTTCCCGGGGAACACGTCCGCGCCCGCCGCCGCCGCGAGCATCTGGGCGCCCAGGCAGAAGCCCAGGCACGGGCGCTCGTAGGCGAGCCGCTCCATGAGGATGCCCAGCTCTTGCCGCAGGAAGGGATGCTGCTCGGATTCGTAGACGGCCATGCGGCCGCCCATGACGACCAACAGCTCCGCGTCCACGTCCTCCCGGCGCACGGCGCGGAAGCGGTTCACCAGCGTGAAGCCCGCCTCCTGCAACACCGGCCCCAGCAGGCCGGGCCCTTCGTGCTCCTCGTGCTGGAACACCACCGCGCGCATCGTAGTCACCTCCAAAGCCGCGGGCGCCCTGCCCGCCGGCTCAATCGTATGCGCACGACGTGCAGATGTTGAGGCAGGTCCCCACCTGCTCTCTGTATTCCTTCACACACTCCTGGTTGGAGGCGCAGTTCACGTCGCTCGTACATCCGGGCACGCACGAGCTGAAGGTGGCGTCCGCGCAGTACTGCCCCGGCTGGCAGGGGTCATCGCCCATGAACTCTCCGCACTCGGTGTACCCCTGCTGGAGGGGCGCCATGACACAGGCGCTGGTTCCCAGGGCAAGCACGGAGAGGACGGCGGGCCAGAGGCGGGTACGCATCGAAAGACCTTTCGGGAGCAAGCGGAGGATGTCCGCTTGCTCTCGACGGCCGTCCGAGCGCCGTATTCACGGCCCGTGCGTCGTTCTACTTCGCGGCCGGCACCGGGCAGCGGTTGCGGAAGCTGTCGCTGAGGGCCACGGCCACCAGCAGCTCGGGGAGCCGGTGTCCACCCGCCGAGAAGCGCGTGTCCACGTAGCGCACGGTGGCCTCGTCCTCGTCCGTCAGCGCGCGGCCCAAGCCATAGGCCAGCGCCTGCCGCGTCATGCACGTCGCGAAGGCGGGGTCGCCCTTGAGGATGGTCGCCAGCTCACGCGGGCCCTGGAATGACACGCCCTTGAAGTTGCCCGTGGCGTCTACCGGTGAGCCGTTGTCCGTCTCCCGCCAGGCCCCGGCCGCGTCGTAGTTCTCCAGGCCGAAACCGATGGGGTCCAGCGTGTCGTGGCAGCCCGCGCAGGCGGGGTTGGCGCGATGCAGCTCGGTGATCTGCCGCAGCGTGGAGCCCGGCGGAACCTGCGTGGGCAGCGCCTCCACGCCCGGAGGCGGCGGAGGAGGCTCCTGGCACAGCAGCTTGCCCAGCACCCACTTGCCGCGAAGCACCGGCGACGTGCGCGTGGCCAGCGACGCCTGCGCCAGCACACCCGCCTGGCCCAGCACACCGCCTCGCCGTCCGTCGCCCGTGCTCACGCGCGTGACGGAGGCGGAGCCCGGCCGAGGCAGGCCGTAGTAATCCGCGAGCCGGTCGTTGACGTAGGTGAAGTCCGCGTCCAGCAGTTCCAGCGCGCTGCGGTCCTCGTTGAGGAAGGCGCGGAAGAAGCTCTCCCCTTCCTCTCGCATGGCGCGCTTGAGCTCGGAGTCCATGCCGGGGAACAGCGTCGGGTCCGCGGTGATGCCGTCCACCTTCCGCAGGCCCAGCCACTGGCCGGCGAAGTTCTGCACCAGCGCCTCGGACCGAGGGTCCTTCAGCATCCGGCGTACCTGCGCTTCCAGCACCTCCGGGTCGGACAGCCGGCCCGCGTCCGCCAGTGACGTCAGCTCCGCGTCAGGCTGGCTGCTCCAGAGGAAGTACGACAGGCGCGATGCCAGCTCGCGCGCGGACAGCTCACTCTTGCCCGTCCCAGGCGCCTGCGTCTCCACTACCTGAAAGAGGAAGTGCGGCGACAGCAGCACCGAACGGAACGCGAACTTCGCCGCCAGTTCGAAGCCGTCCCCCGACTCCCGCACGAGCGTGTAGACGCTCATCAACTCCGCGACCTCGTCCGGCTTCGCGGGACGCCGCCAGGCGCGGTTCGCCAGCGACTCCACCATCTGCCGGGCACATGCTTCTTCCCCGGTGGCGGCCGGTTCGCACACGCGCAGGTGGCGCTGGGTGGCTGCCGACGTGGGCGCGGGAGAGCGGACCTCCATCCAATCCAGCAGGAGGTTGCGGTCCGTGGACGTGTCCGGGTCGTAGATGTCGTTGGTGAAGCGCACTGTGAAGCGCTTCTGTCCCGGCGAGTCCACCCGCACCGGCTTCGTGTACACCGTGGGCGTGGTGGCCGGCACGTCGAGCGACGCCACCACGACGCCATCCAGCAACCACTGCATCCGCACCGGGTCCGGCGGCGCCTGCGTGCCCCACGCGCGCACGGAGAGCTGGTACTCGCCGGCTTGCGCGAAGGTGAAGGTGGCGGAGAGGTCGCCGTTGGACCACAGATTCCACACGGTGCCGTTCTGCTCACTGGCACCCGTGGTGGCGCTGGCGGACTCGGCCTCGATGCGAACGGTGCCACCACCGGCGCTGGCCGCGCCGTCCCGGGCCCAGGCCTGGTCGATGAGGCGGCCCGCGGTGGCCTCATAGGCCTCCACTAGCGCGGGGGACACGCCCAGCAGGCTGGCCTCGTTGTCGAAGCCGTGGCCCGTGGGGTCCGCCGGGAAGGTCGTCGCGGGCCGGCCCGTCTCGCCGAGCAAGTCCCTCACGGTGTTGTCGTACTCCGCGCGGTTCAGCCGGCGCAGCGAATGCGCGCCATCCGAGCAGTTCTGCGCGGCGACGACGGGCTTGGGGTCCTGGGTGCGCGCGACGGGAAGTTCGTCCGAGCACGCGGTGAGCAGCAGCGGGATGCCGAAGAGCAGTGAACGGGTCTTCATGTGCGGTCTCCCCTCACGCCAGTCCGGCCAGCGGTCCCTGTGCCAGCGGTCCGAAGGTGCCTCGTGGAATCTCGAAGGCCTGGAGGATGGAGAGCAGCACGTCTCCACACCGCTTGCCCTGTGCCCGCATGTGCCGGCCTGGCCGGATGGCACCGCCCGCGCGCCCCGCGAGCAGGACCGGCATGTCGTAGTGGTTGTGCCAGTCGCTGTGCGAGATGTCGCTCGAGTAGAACACCGCCACGTTGTCGAGCAGCGTGCCCTCCCCCTCCGGCACCGCCTTCAGCCGCTGCACCAGGTGCGCGAAGCGGGCCACCTGCCACCGGTCGATCTCCACCTTGGCCGCCAGCTTCACCGGGTCGTTGCCGTGGTGAGAGGCATCGCCATGGTGGGAGAAGGCCCGGCCGTTGACGGTGAACATCATCGGGCTGACGCACATGCCGAGCATCAACGTGGCGACGCGGGTGGCGTCGCACTCGAAGGACTTCACGATGAGGTCGCACATCAGGTTGGCGTAGGCCGTGCCATCCATGGGGATGCCCACGGGCCGCGCGCCCGTGGTGCACGCGGCGGCCGGGGCACCCTGCTCGGCCTTCTGGATGGCGACTTCGATTTCGCGGATGCCCGTGAGGTACTCGTCCAGCCGGAGCTTGTCCGCCTGGCCCAGCTTCGTCTGAAGCGCTTTCGCCTGGCCCGTCATCCGGTCGAGCACGCTGCGCCGGTACATCCAGAGGCGCCGCTCCGCCTCCGTGGGGCCTTCGGCCTGAAGCGAACCGAAGAGGCGGTCGAAGATGACGCGTGGGTTGTAGACGTTGGGCAGCCGCTGGCCGCGGGAGAACGTCGCCATGCAGTGGTCCTCACCGCTGCAATGGTCCTGCGTGTCGTCATAGGACGACGTCTTCGGGTCGATGAAGCCGTCCCCGTTCGCGTCGCGGTAACCCGGGTTGTAGTAGCCGTTGTTCTCCACGCTCAGCGTGAGCGCCGGCACGCGCACCTGGGCCGACGTGGCGCGCGCAATCACCTGATCGATGGAGTCCGTGTTGCCCGCGACGATGCGCTCGGACGCGGTGAGCATCATCCAGAAGCCGCCTTCGTGCGTGCGCTCGTAGTAGTCCCACGCGCCCAGCCGCATGCCGCTCAGCACCAGGACGTCATCCTTCACCGGGGCCAGCGGGGACAGCGTGGGCGTCAGCGCGTAGTTCGCGCCTTCGGTCGTCGGGAACCATTGGTCCGGGACGACGCCCGCGGAGTGGAACATGCCCACGAAGCGCAGCGGCGGCTTCGCACCGGACGCTTGCGCGCGTGCCATCGAGGGAGCCATGGCCTCCAGCCAGGGCAATGCGAGCGCCGCTCCCGCGGCCCCCCGTAGCAGGCTGCGTCGCGACAGCTCCCAGGTTCTCGATTTCGGCACGGGGGGATCCTTGTTGTCTGAGCCACTGTCTTGCTCAGCAACGAGGGTGCCACCCCTGAAAGCACCAGGAATTCCGGAGAGTTGCAGCCCTCGTGGATTCCCGAGTGCGCGGCGGGGGGCTCGACCCCACACGCGGGTGTGGGGTGTCGCCCCCGTTTCTCAGGCCTTGGGCTTGCGGATGCGCAGCAGCCCTTCCTGAGCCACCGAGGCCACCAGCCGGCCGTCACGCGTGTAGACGCTGCCGCGCGACAGGCCGCGCGCGTTGCCCGCCCACGGGCTGTCCATGGAGTACAGCATCCAGTCGCTCACCTTCAGGTCCCCGTGGAACCACAGGGCATGATCCAGGCTGGCGCCCTGGATGCGGGGCTGGAAGAAGCTGGCCGCGTGGGGCAGGAGCGCGGTGCCGATGAGGTTGAAGTCGGACGCGTAGGCCAGCACGTACCGGTGCACCTGCGGATCCTCCGGCAGGTCGCCGTTGGCTCGGAACCACACGTGCTTGATGGGCGCCTTCGCCTCCGGATTGAACGGATCCTCCGGCGCCACGGGCCGGATCTCAATCGGCTTCTCCCCCAGGAACTTCTCCCGCAGGGCTTCCGGGATGCGCTCGGACAGGCGGCTCAGCAGCTCCTGCTCCGTGGCCAGTCCCTCCGGGCCCGGCACCTCCGGCATGGGCGCCTGGTGGGCAAAGCCCTCTTCGTCCCCGTGGAAGGAGGCGATCATCGTCAGGATGGGCTCGCCCTTCTGCACGGCCACGACGCGGCGCGTGGTGATGCTGCCGCCGTCCCGCACCCTGTCCACCGTGTAGACGACTGGAAGCGTCGCGTCGCCCGGGCGCAGGAAGTAGCCGTGCAGGGAGTGGACATGGCGGCCGGCGGGCACCGTCTGGCTGCCCGCGGACAGCGCCTGCCCCAGCACCTGGCCGCCGAAGAGCTGGCGGAACCCCAGGTCTTGACTCCGGCCACGAAACAGATTTTCCTCGATTTTCTCCAGTTTAAGGAGCGACAACAGCTCATCCAGGACTCGGCTCATGGCCCCTGTCGTAATCGACCCGTGCACCGGTGTCTCGGGAAGTGGCGCCCTGTCCATGCTCCCTCGCCGGGTCCCGCCCGACCGCGAAGCCGTGTCGGTTCACGATGAGAATAGACGGCTCATGCGCAGCGCCGCAGTGCATCAATGACATACGGCGTCATGGGTTGCCTCCACTTTTAGCAACCTTTGAGAGCGGAGACGCTTGAAGCGCCCCGCCCTCTTGCGCGACGCTAATGCTCAACGCTGGACACTCCATCGGGGGGCGAATGCAGTCGAATGTATTCACGGCGGTACTCATGCCGCTGGCGCTGGCCGTCATCATGCTCGGGCTTGGCCTGACGCTGACGCTGGCGGACTTCAAGCGGGTCATTGTCTATCCGCGCGCCATCCTGGTGGGCCTCGGCTGCCAGATGTTGGTGTTGCCGGTGGCGTGCCTGCTCATCGCCCACGCCTTCAGTCTGCCGCCGGAGCTGGCGGTGGGACTGATGCTGCTGGCGGCGTCCCCTGGCGGCGCGACGGCGAACCTCTTCAGCCACCTGGCCCGCGGTGACGTGGCGCTCAACATCACGCTGACGGCGGTGAACAGCGCGCTGTCGCTCGTCACGTTGCCGCTCATCATCAACCTGTCGCTCGCGCACTTCATGGACGAGGGCCGCGCGGTCCCCATGCAGTTCGCGAAGATCGTGCAGGTGGTGTTCATCGTGCTGGGGCCGGTGAGCCTGGGCATGTTCATCCGCTCGCGCAGCGCGGCCGTCGCGCAGCGCATGGACAAGCCCATTCGCATCCTGTCCACCCTCTTCCTCGTCGCGGTGATTGCAGCGTCCGTGTACACGGAGCGCGCGAATGCGCTCAGCTTCTTCCGCCAGGTGGGCCCGGCGGCGCTGGCCTTCAACCTGGTGAGCCTCGCGGTGGGCTACTTCGTGCCCATCCTGCTGCGCCTGCCCCGGCGGCAGGCTGTTGCCATTGGAATGGAGATTGGCATTCACAACGGAATGCTTGCGATTGCCATCGCGCTCAGCCCGACGCTGCTGGCGAACTCGACCATGGCCATTCCCCCGGCCATCTACAGCCTCATCATGTACTTCACCGCGGCGGCCTTCGGCTTCTATGTCAGCCGGCGCTACGCGGATGAGCAGAACCCCGCCGTACACCGCACCCCCACGTCACTCCCCGAGAAGGTGTCTCGATGACGCTGCGTCGACCGCTGTCCGTGCTTTCCCTGTCACTTTGCCTGGGATTCTCCGCACCAGCCGCCGCCGAAGAGCCCGAAGCCGCTGCCCTGCCGTCGACTCCGCAGACAGCCCCCAAGCCCACGGACGCACCCACGGCCCCCACGCTCCCGCCGCTGGGGCCCGACACCCGTCTGTATTTCGCCAACATCAACTTCCTGCGTTGGAACCCGCTGGGCATGGAGACCCAGAACCGGCTCATCCTCCAGAAGCGGATGTTCGACGGCGAGTCCATGTTGACGCGCGACAACTTCGTCAACGGCGCGTTCGCCATCAAGGCCAACCCGGCCTCGGTGAAGATTGGCCCCGTCTTCGAGATTCAGCCGCTGGCCATCTTCAACCTGCGGGCGACCTATGAGTACGTCCGGTACTTCGGCACCTTCGGGTTCCTCCAGTCGTACAACAACCCGATGCTGGACTTCTCCGACGACGCGCGCGACCTGACGGAGGGGGACGCGTACAGCACCTCCGGTCACCACTACATGGTGGAGCCCACGCTCCAGGCGCGCTTTGGCTCGTTCGTGGTGCGGAGCAAGGCGTCCATCGAGTACTGGAACGTGGCGCTGCGCGAGGGCAACGGTGCGTCCTTCTACGACGCGCTGCTGGACACGCTCATCCCCGGCCGGGGCTGGGTGTTCACCAATGACACCGACCTGATGATGCTGACGACGCCGCAGCTCACGCTGGGGGCCCGCTTCAGCGGTGTGTGGCCGCGCTACCAGGATGGCTCGGGTGGAGCGCAGAACGTGGACAACAGCCACACGCGCATCGGCCCCATGATGGCGTACGCCCTGAACACGCGCGAGGGCTCGTCGTTCAACCGGCCGACGATCCTGCTGAACTTCGCGTGGTACCTGAACCACCCGAACCGTGGCGGCGCCCTGCCCTACATGATGGGCGCCTTCGCCTTCACGTCCGACTTCCTGGGCGGCTAGGCGGAGGACTTCCGCCGGGCGTCACGTCTTGGAGACGCCCGGCGTTGAAGCAAGGATGGGCCCGCGAAGGCGCCCGTCCGAATCAGTGAGAGTCGTGGGGCCCGTGGGCGTGGCCGTGCTCCAGCTCCTCGGTCGTCGCGGCGCGGACGTCCCGCACGGTGACCTCGAAGTGCAGCGTCTTGCCGGCCAGCGGGTGGTTGAAGTCCACCAGCACGGAGTCGGCCTTCACTTCCTTGATGAAGAAGTCCACCTCGTCCCCATCCGGGTCGGTGGCGCTGAGCACGCCGCCCGCCACCAGCTCCAGGCCCTCCGGGAACTCCGTCTTCGGGACTTCCTCGATGCCTTCCGGGTCGTAGTCGCCGTAGCCCTCGTCGGGACCCACCGTCACCTGGAGGGTGTCACCACGCGCCTTGCCCTCGAGCGCCTTCTCCAGGCCCGGGACGATTTCCTCGTGCCCCTGCAGATAGACGAGCGGCTCCCCCGGCTCGCTCTCGTCCACGGCCTTGCCGTCGCCGAGGTGGAGGCGGAAATCGATGGAGACGACGCTGTCCTTGGTAATTTTCATGGGGCCCTCATAGCGCACGGCCGTGGCGTGTGCCTCAATCATGTGCCTGTCTGACAATGGGGCGAGCGTCCCGCCCGGATCGACTGTCCGATTCCAGTGGTGCGGAAGCCCAGAATCGTCAGGTTCCCGAGCGAGGGCTCCCCATTCCCAGGTCCAGCGAGGCCGCCCGGGTGCTCCGGGCCAGGCGCGTCTCCAGGCGAAGGATTCGGCGGTGGTGGTCCACAGGCAACTCCGCCGCCGAGGCCAGCTTCGCGTGGTGCAGCGCCCGCGCGAGGTCCTTGAGGCCATGCTCGTACAGCTTGGTGAGCTGGAGGTGCAGCGGCGCGGCCTGGAATCCCTGGGCGGTCTTCAGTGCCTGGTGCAGGTGCGCCGCCGCGGCCGAGGCGTCACCCGCCTTGCGTGACAGCCGGGAGGCCAGGGCCAGGGCTTCGATGCCCACGGCGCCGGTGTCCCCCGCCGCCGCGGCCCGGGCGAAGGCCTGGGCGCGCTCGTAGTCGCGGGCCCGGAGCGCCACGCCCGCGAAGCCGAGCAGGTCGCGAGGGTCCGCGTCCCGGGGCACGGAGGCGCCTGGGTCTCCTGCTCGGAAGCGGCGGACCAGCTCACCGAGCAGGGCCGCGAGGAGGAGGAGGTCGTTGACGTTGTGCTCCAGCACGGGCGTCAGCGCCGAGCCGTCTCCGCCGCGCAGGTAGCGGAAGTACAGGTCGGGAATCAGCGAGCCGTCCACGTCGTCGACGCGCCGGAAGCCGAGGACCTGGTCTTCCAGGTGGACCAGCCGCGTGCCGGCGCCCCGGTGCTTGAAGACGCGGCGGGCGCAGTGGAGCAGGTCCAGGTGGGGCAGCTCCGCTGGTGCGGGGACGCGGTTGAGGACGAAGCGCGTTCGCAGGAGCGGCCAGTCGAAGCTCTTGCCGTTGAAGGTGACGAGGCAGGAGGACGCGGCCATGCGCTCGGCGAGCGAGCGCAACATGGGGGCCTCTTCTCCCAGGCGCCGAAGGAAGAGCTGGTGCACCTTGAGCGAGCGGCCCTCGAACCACGCCAGTCCCACGAGGAAGGGCACGGTGCCGGTGCCTCCCGCGAGCCCGGTGGTCTCCGTGTCCAGGAAGAGCATCCGCTGGAAGTCCACGCCCGCCAGGTCCGCGTGCAGCGCGAGGCTGGCGACCAGGGAGCCTTCCACGTCCAGGGCCGCGGCGAGGGGCGCGGAGCCGTGGTGGTGCTCCGGAGAGAGGATGCGCTCGGAGACGTGGACAGTGCCGTGGGCCGTGGCGCGGGACTCCACGGGCAGTGGGCCTGGAGGTGCTGGAGGTGGCGTGCCTCGGCGCGCGGCGGCCAGGCCCTGGCGCTCCGACCAGTCCGACAACATCCTGCGCAGGCTGTCGATGCGCGGATCTCGGGGGGCGGATGGAGGTGTGGCTGTGACTGGGCGTGCTGCCGGGGCCTCCACCGTGCCCTCTGCGCGGGCGACCTGCGATTCCGCGCCGGCGGGCGTTGCGTTCTGAGAGGCCGTTTCAGCTGTGCCCGGGACGGGCGTGGACGGCGCCTCCATGCGCCGGGCCTGAACCAGCTTCGCCAACTGCGCGGCGAGCGCGTCGGGCACGCCCGCTTCGGCCCGAGGCGCGGGCGTGTCATCAGCGCGCGTGGCGGGCTCGGCCTGTGGCTCCGCCACAGGGGGCTTCGGGGGTGACTTGCCCCCGGGGCCCACGCTCGTCAGGCGCGCCAGCTTGCGCTTGAGGTCCACGGCCGCGCCTCCCGGTTACTGCATTCCCGCGATGCCCAACGCCGATAGCACGTCGAGCGCCAGTCGCTTGCGCGGATGCGGGTCCACGGGCGCCTGTCCCGGCATCGCACCCGCAGCTGGGCCGATACACGCCGGACAGCCATCCTCGCACGTGCACGACTCCAGCAGTCGGCGCGCACGGTTCAGCAGTTCGTCCCGCTGGTCGTACAGCCGCGCCGCCAGCCCCACTCCGCCGGGCACGTTGTCGTACAGGAACAGCGTCGGGTCGAAGCCCACGCCACCATCCTTGCGCGGCGGTCCCTCCGCGTCATCCCGGCTCCCCAGCGTCTTGCCGATATCCCGAGGGTCGATCATCAACCCCACGCACGCCACCGTGCGCAGCGCCGTGGTCAGGCCACGAAGCGCATCGATGACCGCCGGGCGCGGCGCCCGCATGGCGCGCACCACCGTCTCCGGCACCGTCAGCCAGAGCGCCGTGGTGTGCATCTGCATCTCCGGCAGCGCCACGTCGCCGTAACCGACGTTCTCATGCGTGTGGTACTTGATCTTCTTGTACCCCACGACCTTCTCGATGACGCTCACCTCGCCCATGCCCGCCTGAAGGTCCGGGCCCATGGGCGCGGCCTGGTCCTCCTGGATGACGTGCACGCGCACGTAGGTCATCGCGTCGGTGAAGTAGTCCGGCGCCACCTTCCGCACGAAGGCCTTGTGGTTCTCGTAGTCGAAGCGCTCGACTTGATACTGCTCGGCCTCGTGTTGGTAGATGGCCTGTTCGTGCAGCATCGTGTGTGCCGAACGGAAGTCCATCTCCGCCAGCGTCCGGTCCGTCCCCTTCTCGATGATGACCACGTTGTCCCAGCCCACGCTGCGCAGTGACACGTGGTTGGCTGGATACGCATCCGTGGACCAGTGGAACACGCGACGGCCCGCCTCGCCCACGGTGGGGTGCACCACCTCGTGCTGCGCGAGGAATCCGAGCGCCTCCGTGGTGGACTCCGGCGGCACGTCCCCGAAGGGCTCTCCCTCCTCGAACGGCAATTCGAAGGAAGCGCACTTGAGGTGCTGGACCAGAATCTCCACGTTGTCCGGGTCGATGCGCGCGTGCTCCACCGGCGAGCCCACGAGGAAGCGCGGGTCGCCGGCGAGGTACTGGTCCAGGGGCGCGCTCGACGTCACCAGCAGCGCCAGGCTCCCCTCACCGCGCCGCCCTGCCCGGCCGAATCGCTGCATCAGCGCCGCCACCGAACCCGGGTAGCCCGCGCACACCACCGCGTCCAGCGAGCCGATGTCGATCCCCAGCTCCAGCGCGTTGGTGGCCACCACGCAGCGGACTTCACCCGCACGCAACGCCGCCTCCGTGGCGCGCCGAGTGCCCGGCAGGTACCCACCGCGGTAGCCCTGGATGAGGGACGGGTCCAACTTCTCCTCGACGAAGCGGTCGCGGAGGTACTTGAGCATCACCTCGATGTTGTTGCGCGACTGCCCGAAGAGCAGCGTGGACACACCCGCGCGCACCAGGTCGGCCGTCAGCCGCACCGCCGTCTTGAGGTAGCTGGCCCGGATGCCCAGCTCCGCGTTCACCACGGGGGGGTTGAACACCATGACGCGGCGCTCGCCGGAAGGCGCCCCGCTCTCAGACACCAGCGTCACGTCCCGCCCGAGCATCCGCCGCGCGTGGGCCTCCGGATTGCCAATAGTGGCCGACGCCGCGACGAACACCGGGTCCGCGCCGTGGAAGCGCGCCACGCGCTGGAGCCTGCGCAGCACGTTGGCCAGGTGAGAGCCGAAGACGCCCCGGTACGTGTGGAGCTCGTCGATGACGACGTAGCGCAGGTTGGAGAACAGGCGCGCCCAGCTCGCGTGATGCGGGAGGATGCCCGTGTGCAGCATGTCCGGGTTGGTGAGCAGCACGCCGCTGCGCTCCCGCGCGGCCCGGCGCGCATCCGCCGGCGTGTCACCATCGAAGGTGATGGCGCCGTGGGACAGGCCCGCCTCGCGCATCAGCGCGCGCAGGGACTCTTCCTGATCTCTGGACAGGGCCTTGGTGGGAAACAGGTACAGCGCCCGCGCCTGGGGCTCCCGCGCGAAGCGGTCCAGCAGCGGCAGGTTGTAACAAAGGCTCTTGCCGGAGGCGGTGGGCGTGGCGATGACCAGGCTCTGGCCCGCCCGAGCCAGCCGGTACGCCTCCGCCTGGTGCGAGAAGAGCTGCTGGATGCCTCTCTTCTCGAGCGCGTCGCGCACCTGGGGCGCCACCTCTTCCGGAATGGGCGCGAAGACGCCCGCCCTCGCGGGGGTGGCCTCATCCAGGACGAAGCAGGAGCGGAGCTGCCGGTCCGACCGCCACCCCTCCAGCACGGAGTCCAACCCGCGAGGCGCGTTCCACGGCGTGCGACGGGCCCCTCCGAAAGCGCCCGGTTCCTTCTCTGGCTTCATGGGCCGGGCACTGTACAGACGTATACCGAGGCAAACAACGCGGGAGCGCGCCTCATTGGTTTGAGCTCCAGCCAATCCGCGCAGAGGCGGACGTGCGGGCACTCCACTAGTGTGCCGCGCCGTGGCCCTCGCCATCTTCCTGTTCACCTACGTCTTCATCGCCGGTGCGCGCCTTCCGTACCTGAAGCTGGACCGCCCCGGGGGCGCGCTGCTGGGCGCCGTGCTGATGGTCGTCTTCGGCGTCGTCACTCCCGCCGAGGTCTACAACCACAGCGCCGACGCGAACCGTCACGCCATCGACGCGGACACCATCGTCCTCCTGCTGGGGATGATGCTGCTGGCAGCGTACATGTCCCAGGCGTCCTTCTTCCGCACCGCGGGCGCGTGGGCCGTGCGCAGGGCGCACACGCCCCGGCGGTTGCTGCTCGCCGTGACGTTCATTTCGGCCGCGCTGTCCGCGTTCCTGGTGAATGACACGGTGTGCTTGATGCTCACGCCCCTGGTGCTGGCCACCGTGGAGGACGCGCGCCTGCCACCGGCTCCGTACCTGCTCGCGGTGTGCATGGGCAGCAACAGCGGCTCGGTGGCGACCTTCACCGGAAACCCGCAGAACATGCTCATCCAGGGAGCCTCCGGGCTGTCCTACGCCAGCTTCGCGGCGTACATGGCCCTGCCTGCCCTGCTCTCCACGGCGGTGGTCGCCGCCGGACTCCTGTACCTGTTCCGGCATGACCTGCCCGTGAAGCAATTCGAGCCCCACCCTCCGCCTCCGCCAGTGGACCGGGGCATGATGGTGCTCACCTTGACGGTGCTGTCCGGGGTTGTCGTGGCCTTCTTCGCCGGGCTGCCCATGAGCTGGAGCGCCCTGGCCGGCGCGGCCCTGGTGATGGCCCTGGCCCGCCGCGAGCCACGCGAGGCGCTGGAGCGCGTGGACTGGGTGCTGCTGCTCTTCTTCGCCAGCCTGTTCGTGGTCGTCTATGGCGTGAACAAGCACGGCTACGCGGAGGACATCCGCGTCCTGTTCGAGCCCCTCATGGCGGGCCCGCCCCTGCGGGAGACGCTGGGCTTCGCGGGGCTGACGCTGGTGGCGTCCAACCTGTTCAGCAACGTGCCCTTCGTCATGCTGGCGCGGACGTGGGTGCCCACGCTGCACGACGTGGAGCTGGGCTGGCACGTGCTCGCGCTGGGCTCCACGCTGGCGGGCAACCTCACGCTGGTGGGGAGCGTGGCCAACCTCATCGTGTTCGAGGCCGCGCGCGGGAAGGTCAACATGAGCTTCCTGCGCTTCCTTCGCGTGGGCCTCCCGGTGACGCTCGTCAGCTTCGTCGTGGGGCTGACCGTGCTCCTGGTGGAGCACGCGCTGTTCTGAAGCAGACCGTGTGACTCAGGGGTCGGGGTCCGGCAGCTCGCCGGGCGCCAGCTCGTCTTCCGGAGGCTTCGTCGCCTCGGGTGCCGGAGCCGGGGCGCCCGCCTTGCCGGGAACCACGTCCGAAGCCGCCGCGGAAGCCCGGGGCGGCGGCGCGCCGCCGCGGTCGGTGGGCGTCAGGTCCTTCACGAACATTCGCGCCACCTCGTCCAGCATGGACGTCATCGCCGCGCGGAAGAGTGACGGGTCCTTGCCCACCTTGAACGGGTCCAGGTGCTCCTTGCCCTCGGCGACCTGGTCCATGGCGAACGGGCGGCGCCACACCTCCGTGCGCCCGTCCAGGGTGAACATGCGGCCATAGCCTCGCAGGTACGCGCCCGCACGGCCGTCATCGCTGCGCATGCCGTAGTCCTGGATGACGAACTCGACGATGGTGTCCGCGCCCAGCGACGCCACCAGGTCGTAGTCCGGTGCGTTGGCCGGCACCTCCTCCACCAGGAAGCTCTCCAGCACCGAGGCCACCCGCGCGGGGTCCACCACGTGCGTCCACGGGAACTCACGCGGCAGTTGCGACAACGTGGTGACCCGGAGGCGCTCGGAGATCTCGAAGCGCGTGACGGCCTGAAGCAGCTTCACCGTCAGCCGCCGGTCCGCCTCCACCGGCTCCAGCTTCTTGAGCTTGTTCCGGTACGCCGAGTCCTCGCGGAACACGTGGCTCTTGGGGCCGGCCCCGTCCTCGATGCGGGAGATGAAGGCCGGACGCCGGACGCGGTCCAGGTCCGCGCCAGCCAGGCGCTGCGACGCACAGCCCGAAGCCAGCAGCAGTGCGAGAAACGGCAGTATCCGTCGCGTCATGTAGGGACTGTTCTACCCCATTCCCTGCCCTCACGCTCCTCCCCAGCCTCCGAGGTGTTAGCTGGTCTCCGGTAGTGCCTGACTGGCTGCTATGCTTCACGGCCGTGAAACAGCCGCCTGTCACACCCTCTGTCTCGCTCCCTGGCCGCAAGCGCCGGCTTGGGGAGATTCTCATGGACGCCGGGCTCCTCTTGGAAACCCAGCTCCGCTCCGCCCTCGCGGAACAACGCAAATGGGGCGGCAAGCTGGGCCTCACCCTGGTGCAGATGGGGTACGTGGACGAAAGCTCCATGGTCCACGCCCTGTCGCGGCAGCTCGCCATTCCCACGGTGGATTTGGAGCAGCACACGCCGTCCGTGGTGGTGTTGCAGGCGCTCCGGGCGGACATCGCCGAGCGCTACACCGTCTTTCCCATCGCCGCGGATCCGGCCACGAAGACGCTCACCGTCGCCACCGCCGACCCCACCAACGTGGAGGCGTTCCAGGAGCTGGCCTTCCACTGTGGCCAGCGCATCCAGGTGGTCGTCTCGAGCGCCTCGTCCATCGAACGCGCCATCCGCCGCCACTACCACGGGGAGGTCACCTCCACGACGGCGACCCCGCTGTCCTTCGGCATGGACGAGCCCACTTTCGAACTGGCGCCCCCCGCCGAAAGCGCACCCCTGTCCATGACCGTGCGCGCGGCCTCGGCAGCCCTGGCGCAGCCCGGCCGTGAGACGGAGCTCACCCAGCGCGTGGAGGAGCTGACGCAGCAGGTGGCGGGGCTGGAGCGGATGGTGGCTCAGCAGGCCCGCTCGCTGCGGGCCATGCTGGAGCTCCTGGAGACGCGCGGACTGGTGACGCGAGACGACTACCTCGCCAAGGTCCGCTGACGTCAGACGAGGATGAGGTCTTCCTCAACGCCGGCTTCGGTCAGCACGCGCTGCGTGCGCCGGAGCCGTTCGTCGCTCAGGTTGGAAATCAGGGCCAGGATCTGCGGGTGGCTGGAGATGAGCGCGTCGAAGTCGGCGCGCGGCAACCGCAGCAGCGTGGTGTGCCGGGTGGCGGTGACGGTCGCGGTGGCTGGCGTCTTCTGGAGCAGGGAAATCTCTCCGAACACGTCCCCTTCCCGGAGCTGCGTCAGCAGGTGGCCGTCCTTGCGCACCTCCACCTCGCCGGACAGGACCACGTAGAGGCCGTCCGTCGGGTCGCCATCACGGATGATGACGGTGTCACGCTCCACGTCCCGGGAGCGGAAGCGCTCCACGAGCGCGCGCCGGTCCTTCCGTCCGAAGAGGCGGAACAGCTCCGACGTGTTCATCACGTTCGTCAGCATGCGCTGCCGGCAGAACTTCTTCAGGGCCCGGGCCACCTGCGGGTGGCTTCCCGAGAGCTCGGCGAGCACGCTGGCGGAGATCTCCAGGAGCTGGGTGTCGTCAGACGCGGACTCCACCGAGGCCGTGCGCGCCGCGCCGGACAGCAGGGCCATCTCTCCGAAGAAGGTGCCTCCTTCGAGCGTCGCGATGTCCTGGCGCTGGCCCTCCTCCGTCCGGAAGACGCGCACCGCGCCCTCGCAGACGACGTAGAAAGCATCGCCGTGGCTGCCCTGGTCGATGATTCGCTCGCCCGGGCCGAAGCGGCGCAGCGGGCAGCGCTCGAACAGCTCGATGAAGGCGTCGCGAGGCAGGTCCGAGAAGAGCGGAATCGTGGGCAGCGCGTCCAGGGAACCCGCTTCGGGAGGGACCTCCTCCGGCAGGCTGTAGATCTCTTCCTCGATGCCGTCGCTGATGGACGTGGTCCCCAGGCCTTGTCGATCCAAGCCCGCCTGCGCGGCAAGCTCCACCGCGTGCAACAGGGAGTCGGCTTCCAGCTCCAACTCGGTGAAGGAGGACGGACTCGTCGCCGTCCGGAAGGAGGCGCCCAGCGCGGGGGACAGGTCGTGGCCCGGGAGCGCGGTGGCGCCCGCGGGGACCGGTGGGTCGGCACGGCGCGACCGCAGTCCTGGGGGCGCGGAGGAGGCCGCGGCTTCAGCAGCGGCGGGCGCTGCCTGCGTGGTGATGGGCGACGACAGGGCTTGCCAGCGGCCGCTGTTCGAGACGGACCGTGGCGGTTCGGCCGGCGCGGGTTCGGGCGCGCGAGCAGCGCCCACCGCGGGCAGCCGCTGCGACGCGCGCGGTGCCAGTCCTGGCGGCAACGCGCTCGTCGCCGGACGCGCGCCTCCGGGTTGAACAGCGGGAATCCGGGTCGCGAGCGGCGGCGCTTCTGGCTCACGGATGGCCATCGGGGGCGGGATTGAGGCCACCACGCTCGTGGATGCCTGGACAGACGTGGTCAATGCGGACGCCATCGAATCGGTTCCGCACGCGTCGTCCACCAGCGTCCCTGCCACGACGGGCTCCATGTCCAGCGTCAACTCAACGCCAGCGGTCCCCTCTTCCGACGCCAGTCCTACCTCGACCGAGTGGACGACTTCTTCGGTGCCACGCGTGGACGCGTCGGTCGACAACAACAGCTCTGGAGGCAGCTCCGCGGACAGGTCCACCGCGGGACCGCCGGCCACCAACCCCTCCCCCAAATCAATGGCGGCGACGGCCGCGCGCACTGCCTCGGGCAGGCGCGACGTCACAGCGGGCTCGGAGGATGCCTTCACCGCCACGGACGACGCGCTGCTCATCGGGCCCCGGGCGCGTGCGCCCATGGGCGTCCCTCGGCGCGCGTACAGGTCCGCGATCATCTGCTGCACGCCGCGGTGAGCCGGGTCCAGCTCGAGGATGAGCTTGCTCGCGGCGATGGCGCGCGGAAGGAACCCCTCGCGCGCGAAGCCTTCGGCGGCGGATTGATACGCCGAGATGGCCCGGTCCCGCTGCCCTGCCTTCACCCAGGCATCCCCGGAGCGCAGGCGTGACTGATGGTCCTTGGGCTCGGCCCGGCAGTAGTCCTCGTAGAGCTCCGCCGCCTTGGAAAAGCGTCCCTTGGTGAAAGCCTCGGACGCCTTGTCCTTGAGCTTGCGCAACTCCATCAGCGAGCGCCCTCCGACGCGGTGCTCTCGGACGCCGGTGCGGCGCCCGCGGCCTCACGCACCGTCCGGAAGTAGTCCGCCTTGAGGGCATTCAACTGGTCCGCATGCGCGGCGCCGCCCAGCTTCCGGAGCGACGAAGCCGCCGCGGCGCGAATCTCGGGCAGGTCGTGGAACAGGTCCTTGGCCACCGCGTCCGCCGCCTGCGCGTCGCCAATGATCCCCAGCGCCAGCAGCACGTCGCGGCGGGCCACGCTGTTGGGCTCGTCCAGCGCCTTCACCAGCGTGGGCACGGCGTCCTTCGCCTGAATCCGTCCCAGCAGGGCCGCCGCGAGCGCCGCTTCCGGTCCACCTTCGCGCACCACGGCCTGGAACTGCGCGGAAGCGAAGCCCGGCACACCGCCGGCACGCGTGAGCGCATCCAACACCAGCAGCTTCTCGCTCCCCATCTTCGGCAGCATCTCGATGAGCGCGGCCTGCCCCGCCTCGCCGGCCTCCGCCAGCGCCTGGGCCAGGGCCTTCTGCAGGTCGCGGTCCGGCTCGACGAGCCCGGCCTTGGCCACGTTGACGCCCTCGGGGCCCAGCCGCGCCAGTCCCACCAGGGCCGCCACGCGCAGCGCGGCGCTGGAATCCTGGGTGTATCCGGTGAGCAGCTCCAGGGCCCCGGGCGCCTTCAGCGTCCCCAACGCTCGCAGCAGCGTCGCCAGCGGCACCAGCCGCTCCGGCGCCACGTCGTCATACAGCTCGGTGGGCACGCGATGCCGCACCACGTCCCGTCCGGACTCACGCACCCGGGCGGCATTGAGCTCCTTCACGCGCCCCAGCAGGTCCGCGTGCCGCGACGGCCGGTCATCCTTCATGCCAGGCGTCGACGGGGTGGGCGGCATGGTCGAAGGGTCGAACCCCACGCCGAACTTCTCCGGGAGCGCTTGGGTCACCCAGTCGGCGCGCAGCGCTTCCAGTCCCTTGACCTCCTGTTCGTAGAGCTTCTGCAACGCGGGCACCACGGAGGCATCCCCCACCTCCGCCACGGCCTCCACCGCGAGCAGGCGCAGCGTGGCGTCCGGATGGCTCAGCCACGGCACCACCTTGCCGAGCAGCGGCAGCGCAGCAGGTCCCAGCCCCTCGACGGCCTGGAGGCCACTGGCGGCCGTGGCCGGACGTGCCAGCCGCTCGCCAATGGGGTCCACCGGACAACCGCCGCGCGCGCGCATGCTCCGGCCCGCGACGAGCGCCTCCGCCGGTGCTCCCTCCATGACGATGGCGCACAGCGAAGCATCCGTCTGCGGCGTCCGGGGGAAGGACACGATGGCGTCGATGGCCAGCGGGCTGACGGCGCTCTTCTCCACCGCCACCATCTGGAGGCGCTGCGTGGCCACCGGATCCTGAAGCTTCATCAGCGCGTGGATGGCGGACTCGCGCAGCTCGGGGAAGTTCTCCTCCAGCAGCAGCGCGATGGGACCCACCGCGCGCTTATCGCCGGCGTCACCCAGGCCGCGCACGGCGGCGGCGGCGAGGATGACCTGGCTGTCGCGAACCAAGGGCAGCAGCCGGTTGACGGCATCGGGTCGGCCGCTCTTGCCCAGCTCCTCGGCGGCGCCCACGCGCTCGGGCAGCGCGCCTTCGGTCAACGCGAGCTGGTTGCGGTCCCACTGCGAGCGGGCCTCGGCGGCGACCACCTCCGCCATGGCACCTGGAACGTTGGCGTTCTTCAGGGCCTGGACGATGACCTGACGCGTGGCCCGGCCCCGCCGTCCGTACTGGAGCGTGAGGTACGCCTTGGCCTTTTCGTTGTTCACCTTGGACAGCGCCATGGCGGCGCGGCCCTGGACCTCTTCGTCCTGGTCCTCGAGCAATTCGCCGAGGAGGTCCACGACGCGGGCGTCCTGGCTCTCTCCCAACGCCACGGTGGCCTCGGCCCGGACGATGGCGGCGAAGTCCTTCGCCGCTCGAGTGAAGAGGACCAGGTCATCCGGGTTGCCCTGCCCGGCCAGCTTCTTCACCGCGAGAGCGCGGACCTCCGGACGAGGACTCTGGAGGTCCGCAAGAAGCTGGTCCCTGCTGCCGTTGCAGCCGAGGAGCAGGGCAAGTGCGAGAATGAGGGGGCGTGCGCCGGTTCGCATCGGTCTCCGGTGAGGGAAACGGTGTAGGAGTCGGCGCCGGTTATATCAATCCCCCTCGATTCCCGCCCAATCCACCGCGTCATGTATCAACGCGGACGGCGAGGCCCCCGGGGAGGAGGCCGGCCCGCGCCGCCTCGGGGACGCTCATTGCTCCAACTCGGGGCGCTTGCCCGCTCCTTCTTCTTGCCCCAGTCCTGGAATCCGCCGGACTTCTCGGCGGGAGCCCCCTTGCGAGCCCCGGCCCGGACGACGCGTTCACGGGGATTCCCGCTTTCGTCGGTGGGCGTCCAGGTGCTGCGTGCGGGGCGTCCGCCCTCGGAGCCCTCACGGCGAGGACCACCCCGGCCACGCGGAGCGTCTGCCCCTTCGGCGCGAGGCTTCCATTCACGGCGCTCCGGGCGGCCAGCACCCGCGCCTCCGGAACGGGGCGAGTACGGACGGCCTTCACCCCGCGGGGCACGGCCGGCGCCGCCGCCAGCACCCCACGACTTGCGCTCCGGACGGCCTTCGCCACCCGCGCGCGGTGCGCGAGTCCGCGGTGCGGCGTCTCCGCCAGCACTCCACTCACGGCGCTCCGGACGACCCGCGCCACGGATCTTGGAGGCTCCGCCCTCGTCACCGCCAAACGAGCGACGGGCGCCGCCAGCACCACCGAATGCGCGGCCCGCACCGCGAGCGCCCGTGTCACTGCCGAAGGACCGACCCGGACCACGGCTCCGAGGAGCGCCCGATTCATCACCACCGAAGGAGCGGCCCGCACCACGGCCACGCGGCGCGCCTGCCCTGTCACCGCCGAAGGAACGGCCGCGCGGTGCGCCCTCATCGCCACCAAACGAACGGCGCGCGGGCCTGCCCTCGTCACCACCGAAGGAGCGGCGCGCGGGCTTGCCCTCGTCACCACCGAAGGAGCGGCGCGCGGGCTTGCCCTCGTCACCACCGAAGGAGCGGCGCGCGGGCCTACCCTCGTCACCACCGAAGGAGCGGCGCGCGGGCCTGCCCTCGTCACCACCGAAGGAACGACGCGCGGGCCTACCCTCGTCACTGCCGAAGGAACGGCGTGCGGGCTTGCCCTCGTCACCACCGAAGGAACGGCGCGCGGGCCTACCCTCGTCACTACCGAAGGAGCGGCGCGCGGGCTTGCCCTCGTCACCACCGAAGGAACGGCGCGCGGGCCTGCCCTCGTCACCACCGAAGGAGCGACGCGCGGGCCTACCCTCGTCACTGCCGAAGGAGCGACGCGCGGGCCTACCCTCGTCACTGCCGAAGGAACGGCGTGCGGGCTTGCCCTCGTCACCACCGAAGGAACGGCGCGCGGGCCTACCCTCGTCACTACCGAAGGAACGGCGCGCGGGCTTGCCCTCGTCACTACCGAAGGAGCGACGCGCGGGCTTGCCCTCGTCACTACCGAAGGAGCGGCCCACGCCACGGCCACGCGGCGCACCTGCCTTGTCACCGCCGAAGGAGCGGCCACGCGGCGCGCCCTCATCACCACCGAACGAACGGCGCGCGGGCTTGCCCTCGGCCGAAGCCCCCTTGGGCCGACCGAAACGCGCCAGGCTCGAACCACCCGCGGACGCCGCCTTGGCCGCACGGGCCGGCGCCTTGCGCGCGGGCTTGGCGGCCACGGGCGCATCATCATCCATGGACAGCTCCGCCTCGTCGTCCGAGTCGAAGCCCGGAGCCGCGCGGCCATGCCGGCGCGGAGGCAGCTTCAGCTCACCCGTCGGCGGCGCGGTCTTGCCATCCGACACCTCGTGCAGCAGCTCCACCTCGCTCGTCTTGAGCGGGCGCAGCTCGCCAGGGCGCAGCCCTTCCACGCCCACGCCGGCGTAGGACGGACGGAACAGACGCACCACCGGGTGCCCCACCGCGGCGCACAGCCGCTTGATGAGGTGCGGGCGCCCTTCCGCCACGACAATCTTCAGCCAGGTGTTCCGCTCCGCGGCCTCGAACACGCCCACCGACACCGGCGTGGCCATGCCATCCTCGAGCCGCACGCCGCCGCGCAGCTTGTCCAGCGTGGCCACGTCCGGGGCGCCCTTCACCTTCGCCAGGTAGGTGCGCGGCACCTGGAAGCTGGGGTGCGTCAGCTTGTGCGCCAGCGCCCCATCATCCGTGAACAGCAGCGCGCCCTCGGCGTCGTAGTCCAGACGGCCCACCGGGAACAGGCGCTTGCCCGTCTCTTCCACGTAGTTGGCCACCGTGGGCCGGCCCTGCGGATCCGACAGCGTCGTCACGACGCCAACGGGCTTGTAGAGCAGGAAGTAGGAGGATTCATCCGGAGGCGTGACAAGCGTCCCGTCCACCGTCACCAGGTCCGTGCCGGGCTCCACCCGGCTGCCCAGCTCCGTCACCGTCTTGTTGTTCACCGCGACGCGGCCCGCGGTAATCAGCTCTTCTGCATGCCGGCGCGAAGCAACTCCCGCGCGGGCCAGGTACTTCTGTAGTCGTTCGGCCGCCATACCATCCTTCTTCCATGCTGCCCGTCACTCGGGCTTGGGCCCCGTCGTATCACCCGTCTCGGGTTTCGGGGGCGTCGTGTCCAGGACGCTGGAGCTGACCTTTTGTGTCCGGTCTGCGGCCGCCATGGCCTCTTCCAGGTCCTCCAGCGCGGCTTCACTGGCCGCCGCGCTCTTCTCCATCCGCTTCGTGAATGCCGGGTCCGACAGCGCTTCCACCGTCCCCGCAGCCGGGGGCGCCGGCTTGTCTTCCTTCTCGACGATCTCCCGGTGCTCCTGCGTCAGCTCGTGGAACTCACGCAGCGTGGGCAGGGCAGACAGGTCCTTCAGTGCGAAGAACTCCAGGAACTCACGCGACGTTCCATAAAGGATGGGCCGCCCTACTTCTTCGCGCTTGCCCAGGATCTTCACCAGCTTGCGGTCCATCAACGCCTTGATGACCGCGCCGCAGTCCACGCCGCGGATGTCCTCGATTTCCGGCCGCGTCACCGGCTGCCGGTACGCGATGATGGCCAGCGTCTCCACCGCCGCCCGGGTCAGCCGCTGTGGCTTCACCCGCAGGTAACGCCGGACATATTCACCCGAATGCGGGTCCGTCCGGAACTGCCAACCGCCCGCCACCTCGTACAGCACGATGCCGCTGATGCCGTCGCGGTGAATGCCGGAGAGCTGGTTGAGGGCCTCGGCGATGAGCTCCCGCTCGATGCCGGTGGCCATGTACAGCTCGTCCACCGACAGCGGCCGCTCCGCCACGAAGAGCACGCTCTCGATGACGGTGCGGATGCGGTCCGTGGACAGCTTGCGGCTCTTGGAGAGGAGCTTCTCGAACGACGTCTCCAGGTCCGGAGGCGCCTCGTCCGAGTCCTCCTCGATGGAGGCTGCTTCCAGCTCATCCAGCTCGTCCGCCGGGCCGGGGCCCGTGACAGCAGCGATTTCCTCTTCGGAGAACGGGCCGGGGCCGCCGGGCGTGCCCGGTTCTGGAGTCTCGTCCTGCGGTCCGTTGCTACCGGTAGTCACTGTCGTCGACCTCCGTGGGAGCCAGCTTCTCCAGCGCGTCCCCGTTGGGCAGCAGCAGGATGGGCCCCATCGGCTCGTCCTGCACCACCCGGATGAGCCGCCGCTTCACCATCTCCAGGATGGCCAGGAAGGTGATGACCACCTCCTGTCGCGACGGGGTTTCCTCTTCCGTGAACAAGCTCTCGAACAGAACCTGTCCATGGGGGCGCAGCCGCTCTACTACGCGGAGGATGGCCTCGGACAGCGTCACGCGCTCCCGGACCACCTCGTGCTGCAGTTTGGGCTGCAACCGCTCCAGCACCCGGTCGAGCGCCTCCACCAGCTTGAGGACGCTGAACTCCTGGAGACCCACCTCCTCTTCGGGGATGGGCACCGCCTCCACCGGGACGTTGCGAGCGAAGACGTCGCGGCCGAGCAGGTCCTGCGTGGCGAGCTGTTCAGCGGCATCCTTGTACTTCTGGTACTCCAGCAGGCGCCGCACCAATTCCGCGCGCGGGTCCTCGGTCTCCTCGGCGACCGCGAGCACCTCCGCCCCCTCCTGCACCGCGACGGCGTCCTGCCGGGGCAGCAGCATGCGGCTCTTGAGGTGCGCCAGCGTGGAGGCCATCACCAGGAACTCCCCGGCGATGTCGAGGTTGATCTCCCGCATCCGCTCCAGGTGCTCGAGGTACTTCTCCGTGATCAGCGCCAGCGGAATGTCGAAGATGTCGACCCGATGCTCCTTGATGAGATGGAGCAGCAGGTCCAGCGGACCTTCGAAATTGGGCAGCGCGATGCGGAAGTTGTCGCCAGGACTCCGCGGCAACTCCCCTTCACGAAGGGCCTCATCGGCCGGCGAGCGACGTTCCTCACTCACCGGATGTCCTGGATGGCGTCAACGGTATGGGTGGGGGCGCGTCATCGCGTAAGGGCCCGACTTTCTTAGGCAGCGGGCACGAGCCTGGAGGACACACACCCATACCAGTGGCCCCCAGGTGGGTCAAACAATCGGCAGTGAAAGCCCGTTCAGGCACACGGACTCATGGGACTCCCACGGCCTTGCGGACCTGGTCCATGAGGCGGGTCGCCTCGGCCCGGGCCCGGTTGGCGCCGTCCTGGAGGATGCGCTCCACCTCACCCGGGTCGGCCGCCAGCTCGGCATACCGCTGACGGGCCGGGCCAAAGGCCGCATGGTAGGCCTCCAGGAGCTTCTTCTTGTAGTCGCCGTAACCCTTCCCGCCCGCCTTCCAGGTGGCGTCCACCTCGGCGAACTCGGACTCGGGAAGCATCAGCTTCAGCAAGTCGTAGAGCGGCGCATCGCTGACGAGCCCGGACGGCGGCGGCTGCGTGGGCACCGGCTTGGGCGCGTCCACCGGCGTCGAGTCCGTCTTGATGGACATGATGCGCTTCTTGATTTCCTTCTCGTCCCCGAACAGCTCGATGGTGTTCCCGTAGGACTTGGACATCTTCTGTCCGTCGACGCCGGGCACCGTCTGGGTGGCCTCCTGGATGCGCGCCGCGGGCAGCTTGAGGATGCCGGGCGCATGGCCCCGCTCCTTGCCTTCCGGGTCGGCCGGGTCGTAGCCGGGCACGTACTGGGTGTTGAACTTCACCGCCCAGTCGCGCGCGAACTCGATGTGCTGAATCTGGTCCTTGCCCACCGGGACGAAGTCCGCGCTGTAGAGCAGGATGTCGGCGGCCATCAGCACCGGGTAGGCGAAGAGGCCGAAGTCAGGACTGATGCCCTTGGCCACCTTGTCCTTGTAGCTGTGGGCCCGCTCCAGGTGCGCGTGCGGCGTCACGGTGCCCAGAATCCAGTACAGCTCCAGCACCTCGCGCACGTCGCTCTGCCGGAAGAGCACGGCCTTCTTTGGATCCAACCCCAGCGACAGGTAGGCCATCGCGGCCTCGCGCGTCAGCGCCAGCGCGGCCTTGGGATCCCTCACGGTGGTGAGCGCGTGCAGGTTGGCGATGAAGTAGTACCCCTCGCCTTCATCCTGGAGCTGCACGAACTGGCGGAGCGCGCCGTAGTAGTTGCCGATGTGCAGCCTGCCGGACGACTGCACTCCTGAAAGAATTCGCATGGACTCGCTCTGATTCGGTTAGGCGGAATCGGGAATCGGACGGGGCTGGTTCGCATACCCGACGCTGCGCTGCAACCTTCCGTTCGTCCTGCTCCGACTCCGTCCAGGACTGGAAGTCAAGACGGACTCTCCCTGGAACTTTGCGCCCCGCCAGGAAATCATGAACAAATCCAGGTACTTGCAATTGAATCACGGTGGGTGCGCCGGTACCCTGGGGGTTCCTCACGCGGGCCAACCCACCTTGGAGGAAGCACCTGCATGGAGCCATTCAACGGAAGTCTCGCCAGCTATCGCTTGCAGTTGGTGATGCCGCCGCTGTTCAGCGCGCCCGGGGTTGAAGGGGTGCTGAGGGTGGAACGCGGCGCGGTGCGGCGCTGCTTCCACGTCAAGGACGGCTACCTGGTGGGCGAGAGCTCCAACGACCCGCGCGAGCACCTGGCCCAGGTCCTGGTGAACCTCCGCATCCTGGACGCGCCCCGCGCCGCGGCGGCCTTCGAAGCGGCCGAGGGAGCGGGCATGCCCTACGGCACCTTCCTGGTCCAGCGCTGCTTCGTGGAGCTGCCCCGCCTCATCGAGGCCCTGGAGCACAAGGCGCGTGAGTCCCTCTTCGACTGCTACGCCTGGGAGTCCGGCGAGGTGGAGTTCACCCCCGGCCTGCCGCCCGCGTCCCGGGCGATTGGGCTCAAGCTGTCGCTGTCCACGCTGCACCGCGACGCGGTGACGCGGCAGCGCGAGTGGAGCATGTTCCGCGACATCTTCCCGCGCATGGACACGACGTTCCGCGTCTTCCGAGAGTTCGCCGTGGAGACGTACTCGGAGGAGGAGGACGTCCTGCTGGACCTGGCGGCGAGCGGCGCCACGCTGGGAGAGATGCTGGCGAGCGCTCGGGAGGCCCCCCTCTTCGCCGCGCGCTGGGTACTGCACCTGTACCGGCGGGGGGCCTTGGCCCCGCGCAAGGCCCGCGGCCCCCGATTGGGTGAAGCCGCCGAGTTGGAGGAGCTGCTCACCCTGGTGAAGCGCTTCCTGGAAGCCGGCCAGTATGACCATGCCGTCGCCCTGGCCGCGCAAATCCTGGAGCAGGGCCCCGTCCCCGAAGCCCACGCCCTGTACCGCGAGGCGGAGATTCGCCTGACGCTGGCCCTTAGCGACGAGCTCTTCGCGCTGGACGGGCGCCTGGTGTTCGAGCCGATTCCGCGCCCCACCCCGCCCGACCTGACGGCGGATGACCTGTACCTGTACTCGAAGCTGCGCGGCAGCCGGAGCATCCGGCAGGCCCTGCGCACGGCGGCCATGGGCGAGCTCGCCGCGTCCCGCTCCGTCCACCGGCTGATGGCGTCCGGGCTGATTCGCGTGGCCCCGCTGCCAGGGAGCGGGCCCCGGCGGGCCCACACGGACCCGTTCGGCCTCCCCATCCACAGCGTGGGGAGCTGAGCGCCAGCGGACGGAACGTTCCTTCCGCAGCGCCCGGGGACCCGGGCCGCCCCCTACCGCGCGGCGGCTCGCGTCTTCTTCGCCTTGGGGACGAAGACGTCGCTGCGCGGATGGAATTCGTCGTACACGGACCGCAGCCGGGCGGCGTTCACGTGGGTGTAGATTTGCGTCGTGGCGAGGTCCGCGTGCCCCAGCATCTGCTGGACGGCGCGCAGGTCCGCGCCGCGCTCCACCAGGTGCGTGGCGAACGAATGCCGCAGCTTGTGCGGCGACAGCGGCTTCATGATGCCCGCCTTCAGCGCGTACCGCTTGAGCAGCTTCCAGAAGCCCTGCCGGGTGAAGCCAGAACCTCGCGGTGTGACGAACAACGCCTGGGACTTGCGCCGTCCCAGCACCGCCGGCCGTGACTCCGCCAGGTACGCCTGGACCTTCTCGATGGCCACGCGCCCCAGCGGGACGAGCCGCTCCTTGGCGCCCTTGCCCTTCGCCACCAGATAGCCCGCCGTGAGCTGCACGTCGTTGATGCCCAGCCCGCACAGCTCGCTCACGCGGAGGCCAGTGGCGTACAGCACCTCCAGCATGGCCTTGTCACGCACGCCCGTGGACGTGCGCTCGTCCGGGGCCGCCAGGAGCTGTTCCACCTCTTCCAGGGTGAGGAACGACGGCAGCTTCCGGGCGGATCGGGGCGTGTCCAGGTCCTCTGTCGGGTCCTTGTCCGCCATGCGCTCGGCGACGAGGAACCGGTGGAAGCCGCGCAGGGCCGCCAGGTGACGGGCCTGGCTGCGCTTGCCCAAGCCCCGCTTGCCCAGCGCGGACAGGTGCGCGGACACGTTTTCCTGACGCGCCTGCGTCACGTCGGAGACGCCGCGGGAGCGCAGGTCCTCGAAGTACACGTTGATGTCGGCGGCGTAGGCGTCCACCGTCTTGCCGGACAGTCCGCGCTCCGCGCGGATGAAGGCGATGAACGCGTCGAGCATTCCTTCCATCGCCGCGCAGGCTACCGGAGGCGCGCGGCGAGGCAACTCAGCGGCTCAAGCCCGGGGCTCCCCTGCCCCCTCCGGCGACGCCGACTCCAGCGCCTGCACCACCCACGGCCAGCCCACCACGATGTTCCCCGGCGAGCGCAGGCAGGCATCCGCCACCGCCAGCACCTCCGCCGGCCGCGAGCGCACCGCCAGCGCCAGATGCCGCCCCAGGAAGGGATGCGGCAGATAGCTGAGGTTGTGGTGACGCACCGGAACCCAGCCCAGCGTGGGCCGCCCCGTCCAGCGCTCCACGGCATATGCCACCGCCGAAGCCAGCACCTCCAGCGCATACAGAGGGAGCCGGAACGCGCTCACCAGGAAGGCCACCAGCGCACTGGCGGCCACCGCGCCGGCGTAGGACGCATTCGTCGTCCCACTCCAGAGCAGCATCGGTGTCAGGCTGGCGAGAATGGCCGCCAGTTGGACCCGCACCACGGTGGGGCCCCGGCCAATGGCGATGCCGCTGATGCTCCCGCACGCCAACCCAGCCACGCCCCCCAGGCACATGCCCACGACCATGCCCGCCACCCCACCCAGCTCCGGCCCGAAGGCATCCGCGGCCGTGGCATGCAGGCCCAGCAGCGTGGCCAGACTGGCCAGCGACCCCAGGAGGACGCCCGCGGCCAGCCCCAGCACCTGCGCCACCACCAGCCCCACCGCCGAGCAGAACAGCGCCGACAACACCCAGCCTCGCTCCAGCGGCAGGCCCGCCGTCACGAGCGCCAGGCCCAGCACCTGCGTCACCACCGGCGCGCCGACGAGCAGCACCAGCAGCATGCGCCGGACATAGACGGCCGTGGCCCGGTCTCCCTCGGGCTGCTCGCGACACAACGTCCCCAGCCGCGCGCCCGGAACGCGGATGCCCGCGGCCCGCAGCCGGAAGTGCAGGTCCACCGGCCGAAACAGTAGCAACAGTAACAACTTGAGCGGCCCTGGGACCTGCTCCGGCGCATCCACGGAGCTCGGCCGTGTTCCCCCCTGTGCCAAGAAATCCCCCTATTCTCGGGTTCTAGTCCTCCAGCCTACCCTTCCCCTGCCGGAGGATTTCAAGTGAATCGCCGATGAGCGAAATCACCGTCGACGGTTCATTGAGCGTCACACCCCCGTCAAGGATGAGGTCCAGGCCGTGTCCCAGTTCGGCCTTGATATCCTTTGCGTCCGTGAGGGGCTCACCCTCCGTGTTGGTCGCGGAGGTCGTCACCAGAGGGCGGCCCAGGGCCCGGGCCAGCTCGCGGGCGAGCGACGCGTCAGGCACCCGGATGCCCACCTGCTTCTGCTTGGACATCATCAGGTCCGGCACCAGGCGCGTCGCTTCCAGGATGAAGGTGAACGCACCCGGAGTGAGGCTCTTCATGGTCCGGTACGCGAAGTTGCTCACGTGTGCGTAGCGGGCCACGTCCGACAGGTCGGGACAGAGGAAGGACAGGGGCTTCTTCTTGTCGCGCCCCTTGAGCTGGTACAGCCGCTCGATGCCCTTCTTGGAGCTCAAGTCGCAGCCGAGCCCGAAGTACGTGTCCGTCGGGTAGGCCAGCAGGCCGCCGCGCTCCAGCACCTCCACCGCTCGCTGGATGTGGCGGGGTGAAGGGTGCTCCATGTCCACCTCGAGGATGGGTGCGGCCATGATGTCCTCCGTGCCTCCTATGGACTGCTGCTGAAGGTGTGGATGCCTGACAGCCTATGCCGTTCCCTGCGCGTCGTCCGCGCGGATCTCCCCGGAGGCCGCCAAGGCGCGCCGGGTGAGGACCGGCCCCACCAGTTCGTGGGCGGTAATCATGGCGACGATGAGCACCTCCACCTGGGGGCCAAAGGTCGGAAATGTCCTGGACACCAGGGCCGCCAGGCCAAACGTCACGCCCGCCTGGGAGATGAGTCCCATCCACAGGTAGCGCTTGAGTCGCGGGTCGTCCGCCGGGGCGAAGCGGCGGCAGGAGAACCAGATGGCCACGCCGCGCAGCGCGACCAGCAACATCGCCGCCGGCCCCACCGTCAGCAGGGAGTCCAGCTTCAGCCCCGCGCCCGCCGCGGCGAAGAAGAGCGCGAACACCGGCAGCCCCGCCTGCTGGATGGCGTTGTGGATGCGCTCGCCCGCGTGCTCATCCAGGTTCGCGATGAGCGCCCCCGCCGCCAGCGACACCAGCAGCGGAGACAGGTGCAGGCGCGTGCCCCCTTCCGCCGCCGCGAAGCACAGGCCCACCAGGAACAGCGGCAGCTCCCGCTTCACACCGCGCATGTAGATGAGCATGCCCACGGCCAGCACCAGGCCCACCACGACCGAGCCGAACAGCTCCCACCCCACCCCGCCCAACAGCTCCGTCACGTCCAGCCCGCCGCCGAAGCTCGCCTTCGTCAGGCCCGCGGCCAGCGCGAAGGCCACCATCACCAGCAGGTCGCCGATGATGACCAGCGCCATCAGGAACTCCGTGAAGGCGCCACGCGCGCTCGTCTCCTGGACGATGGCGATGGTGACGGTGGGCGAGAACGACACCACCACCGTGGACAGCAGCGCGCTGACCGCCAGCGCCTGGGGCACCGTCATGTCCGCCAGGAAGGGCAGGAAGGGCTTGAGCGCGAAGGTGGCCCCGAAGCACACCAGGAAGGTGACGCCGCACACGGCCGCGCACAGCAAGGCCACGCGCGCACCCACGCGGCGGATGAGCCCCAGCCGGAGCTCGGTGCCGGCCACCAGCGCGATGAGGCTCACCGCCAGCCCCTTCACCAACTCCAGCCCCTTCACGCCCGCGTTCGGGATGAAGCCCAGCACATAGGGCCCCACCGCCACGCCCACCAGCAGGTAACCGGTGAGGCGAGGCAGACCCAGGCCCTTGGCCACCTTTCCCGCGAACAGGCCGCACAGCAGCAGCGCGCCCGCCGCCAGCATCACCGGCGTCCCCGAGTCAGCCCGGAGCACCTGCGCCCGGCTGATGATGGCCAGGAGCACCATCAACAGCAGCAGCCGGATGACGGCCCCCTTCATGCCGCCACCTTGTGGCCGTCAGTCGAGTTCGCGGAGATGCTGCGGGGCGGGTCCACCACGTACTGGAAGGCCTGGCCCGCCAGCAGCTCGTTCACCACCGCGCCCATCACCACCACGTCCAGCACGCGGCGCGCCAGCACACCCGGCACCAGCATCCCGTACTCCGCCACCAGGCACAGCGCCAGGCCGCCCTGGGCGATCAGCGCGTAGCCCAGCCGGGGTGGCAGCACGAGCGTCTGCTGCACCAGCCGCCGCGCGAACCGGCCGCCCAGCATCTTTCCCAGGAAGCGCAGGCCCACGAAGGCGGGCATCAACACCCAGGCCCAGTAGTCCCGCGCATGCACCGCGCAGCCCACCAGGAACACGAGCACCAGGAACACGGGCCGCTCCACCCGGCCCAGCGCGCGGGCCACGCGCTCCGAGGTGCGGCCTCCCACCACCGCCAGCGTCGCCCCACACGCCACGCCCGCCAGCAAGGGCGACACCCGCAGGTACGCCGCCGCGCCGCTCACCAACACCACGCCGCCCAGCGTCACCGTGGTCAGCTCCGCCAGGTCCTTCAACGAATGTGTGAGGAAAGCCAGCAGCGCCCCACACATGACGCCCAGCAGCAAGGCCAGACACACCAGCCCCAGGCCTTCGCCCACGTTGCTGGCGGCGCCGATCATCAAGGCCAACGCCAGCACGCCCAGCCCCACCGCGTCATCCAACATGGTGAGCAACGCCACGCCCAGGCCACGCGCCCGGTCCAGGCGCCCCGCGCGCCACGCGAGCACGGCCGAGTGCCCCGAAGAAAGGCTGGCCGCCGCCCCCAACATCGCCGCCGCGCCCACCGCGCCGAGCAGCCCCCGGACGGACGTGAAGACGAGCGGCACCAGCAATGGCAGCGCCACGAAGAAGAAGGCCGTTCCGGAGTGCGCCAGCCCCGACAGGTAGACGGACCGCGGCAACAGACGCAGCAGCCGGGGCTCCAGGTTCAGGCCCAGCAGCACGCCCGCGGTGCCCAACCCCAGCGCCATCACCGGGCGCATGGCCTCCAGGTGCCGCTCGCTGAGCACCCCCGCCACGGAAGGCCCCAAGAAGATGCCGAGCAGAACGAAGAGGAAGCCGCTGGCCGCCAGTCTCGCCAGCGCTGGAAAGCGCCCCGGGTCCAGCGCGCGGCTGGAGGCGAGCAGCGACAGCGCCGCGATGGATAGGAAGACGAGCAGCGCTTGCACAGCCCGTGCTTATAACGACGGGACGCTTCCCGTCACGACCGGCGATGCGTGGGCGCGGAAATCACTGGCATGGCGACCAGCCGTCCCATGGGTGGATCGTCCGCATCCATTTCCAGTTGGACGCGCTGCACCAACCGCTCCATCTCCTCGGCGGGCAGGCCTGGCAACAGGCTCACCAGGATGACGCGATCGTCATCGGCGCCCAACGCCAGACTGCGGAGCCCCGCGAACACGGGGACCTCGGCGGACAATGCCGCCGCCGCGCTCCGAGCCCGCACCACCAACGGCTCCGGGATACCGAACTCCCGGAGCCGGCGGATGGCCCGCTCGGTTCCTTCCAACTGTTCAAGGAACGTGATGACCAGGTACACGCGGCCCTCTTAGTCGGTCCGCGAGTCTGGCGCCACGCTCGCGGTGCTACTCGTTCTGTCCCGGCCCCGCCGGCTCTCCGGAAGAAGGGGGGGGAGACGGCGCCGCACCCTCCTGGGGCGGAGCACCTGCCGTGCCCTCCTGCGCCGCCATGGCGGCACGCGCGGCCCGCTTGCCCTCTTCGATGAGCTTCTTCACCTTCTGCCCACCCTTGCGGCCAATCTCCTCGTAGAAGTTCGGACCCCGGGTGGCCTTCACACGGTCGCCACCCTTCTTGCCGATCTCCTCGTAGAACTTGGCGCCGCGCTCGGCCTTCACCGTCTCGCCGCCCTTGCGGCCGATCTCCTCGTAGAAGGAGCGACCGCGCTCGGCCTTCACCGTGGCGCCGCCCTTGCGGCCGATCGTCTCGTAGAACTCGCGACCGCGTTCGTTCCGGACCGTCTCGCCACCCTTCCGGCCCGCTTCGGCCACCGTCATGCTGCCCTTGTTGTCCTTGTCCGACATTTCCCTATCTCCTCTCGTGACTACCCCAGCCCTCGCCTTGGTGCCCCTTGCCTGAAACCTTGGGACGGAAGCGCCCCGATGCAAGCAAGCTCCGTACACCGCCAGCCGTTCACGCCTGATACGCCACACGAAAACACCTGTGATTTCGTGGGTTTCGCAACGCCTGCCGAGCTTTCGGACCGGGCGGCGGGCTGCCCGGCCGGACGCTTTCATGTTGGAAACACCCCACTGCACATTGCGGATTCCCGAAACCACCTTCACTTTCAGGCCCACGGCGCGGCGGAAGTGGGGCCGCGGGGAGGAACGGCGTGGCGCAGTCGGTGAAGACCTGGCTCCGGGTGTTGGCCCCGATGCTCGTCTCAGTGGGGGGGCTTGTCGCACTCCGGCTGCTCGGGCCGGACTTCGTCGACCAGCAGCGCCTCGCCAGCTGGTTGGAGCCCTTCGGGAAGTGGGCGCCCATTGCATACATCGGCTTCCTTGCCATCCGGCCCGTGACACTGCTTCCGGGTCAGCTGCTGACGGCCGTGGGCGGGATGATGTTTGGCACGCTCGCAGCGACCCTCTATTCACTAACGGGCGGCTTGCTGTCGGGCCTGCTGCTTTTCGCGGCGGCGCGCAAGCTGGGCACCGGGCTGATGAAGCGCCTGGCTGGCAGCAAGTACCCCGCACTGGTGCGGGCGGCGAGGCGGCATGACTTCCTCTTCGCCTTCACCGCCTGCATCAATCCGCTGTGCCCCACCGACGTGATGCTGGCGGCGGCGGCGGCGAGCGGAGCGCGGCTGATGCCCACGCTGGCCGGCGTCATCCTTGGCACCATTCCTGGCACCTTCCTCACGGCGCAGCTCGGCAGTGGTCTGGCCCAGGGCCGCACGACGATGACAGTGGTCTCCGCCGTGGGTCTGGTGGTGTCGCTGGTGCTCGGCGTCTACATCGGGCGGCGCTTCTACAAGGAGATCAACGCAGATGCGCCGGAGCCGCATTCGGCACCGTCGCCCCCCGCGCCACGCTCCATCCGTCATTCCGAAGGGACGGCCAAGCCCGCGGCGTTCTAGGCATGCATGGGGGGCTCCGGGAAGAGCTCCACGCGGCGCTGCACGCGCTCTCCAGGGCCCACGCCCGTGGGCAGCGAGACGGCCCGGGCCATCTCCTCACCATGCCGCAGCCGCATCCGGATCACCTCCGGCGCGAAGTCCAACATGTCCCCCATGGGCCGTGCGGGCTCGATGACGGTGATGCGGCAGTACCGGTAGGGCACTCCATCCGGACGCCGCACGGTGAGCCCCGCATCATAGGCCTGACGGACGATGTCGTTGATGCGCACGAAGGCATCCACGTCATTGAGCAGGATTTCGTTGAGGGTGATGTCGGTCAGGCTGCGCGTGGCCACCTCCAGGAGATTGGCCGGCGGCTTCGCCCGTTCAATCTGGGACGGTGAGCAGACGATGACGACGATTTCCGTCGGGCCGAACTCCAGCGCATCCCCCAGGGGCGTGGCGTTGCGCAGGCCCCCGTCGACCAGGGCCGACGCGCCGACGGGCTCCCAGAGGATGGGCAACGTCGCGCTCTGCCAGATGGCATCCAGGAAGTCCCTCGAATCACTGGGCACCAGCTCGTAGTTGCCGGAGACCAGCGACACGCGCCCCACGTGGGCGGGCACCCGGAAGCGGTGCCCGGCGAGGTGCCGCTGGATCAGCTCCCGCATGGGCGAGTTGTCATACAGCCCCAGCTTGCGGAACAGGCCCACGCGCAGGGCCACGAGTGGCCAGGGCAGCTTCCGGTAGAGGTCCGCCTCGCGGATGTTCAACCAGATGTCATTGAGTGCCCGGTAGGAGTGCTGGGCCAGCAGCGCGGCGTTCAGGGCGCCCACGGACACGCCGAAGATGCGCTCCCAGCGGAAGCCGTGGACCTCCCGGAGGACGCGCTCGGCGCCGACATGGAAGGCTCCCTTGGCGCCACCGCCGGACAGTACGAGTGTTGCGGGACGATCCTTCATGGCACGCCTCCTGGGAAATGGACCTGGCGCAGATGGATAGGCGCGTGCCAGCGCGTCAGGAATCACCCCGGGGCGTGGGCCCCTGTCCACCGGCCCTCGGTGCGCTGGGGCACCCCGGACGGCAACTTCCATGCACCACCGGCCGGAAGGCTCTCTAGGATGGGCGGATTCCCCCCTCCGGAGCCTCGATGATCCGCTTGCCTGGCTGTTGTGTGGTGGCGCTGCTGTTCGCGTTCCCGCCATCCGCGGTGCTGGCCCAGCAGCCCACCGCCGACGCCGCCACCCATGACGCCCTGCGCGTCCTCAAGCAGGAGATGGAAGACGCCCTCAATGCCCAGGACATCGACCGGCTGCTGAGCCACCTGCACCCGGATGTCTCCTTCACCACGATGAACAACGACGTGCGCGTGGGGAAGGAATCCATCCGCGCGTACTACGACGAGATGATGCGCGGGCCGAATCGCGTCGTGGACCGCATCCAGGCGAAGTTCGAGGTGGACGACCTGACCCGCCTGTACGGTGACACCGGCATCGCGCGCGGTTCGTCGCGGGACCACTACGTCCTCACGGACGGCACGGACATCGTCATCGACGGCCGGTGGACCTGCACCCTGGTCCGGGAGGGCGACCACTGGCGGATTGCCGCGTTCCACTACTCCACCAACGTCTTCGACAATCCCCTCCTCACGCGGGTGAAGCACCTCGCGCTCGCGGGCGCGACGGTCATCGGACTTGGCGCGCTCGTGGCGGGCGCGGTCATCGGCCGGAGTCTGCGGCGCCGAATCCCCGGGCCCGCCTCTCACGCGCCCTGAAGCCGACGGGCCGGCACTTCGGCCAGGAAGGGATGGCGCCGGGGAAGGCGCTTGCGCCAGAAGGACTCGATGGAGCGGTGGAACAGGCGCAGCAACGCCAGCCCCGGACGGCCCTCCAATGCCGCCAGCTGTCCGGCCGAATCATCCAACAACGCCCTGGCCCGGACGTACTCCGCCGTCATCCACTCGCGGCCCGGCTCCGTGCTCAACAGTGCATCGATGTGCGTAGGGTCCGCCCCCTCACTCCGGACGGCCGCCGCGACCACTTCCGGAACGTTGTAGAGCCCCTGGGCCAGGTCCTCCCGCAGGTCCCGCATCACCGAGCACCAACCGAAGGCATCCATCAGCGCGGGCGCGTCCTCGGCCCGGACGCCCGCCCCGGCGACGTGCAGCATCAAATCCACCGACAAGCAGAACGTGTCGCGTTGCTGCGCGCGAAGCGCCTCCGCGCTCCACCACTGTCCGGCCTTCACCCGCTCCCGGTCCCTGCGCATCGTCCGCACCAGCGCGAAGACCTGGGCGCGCGCCGTGTCGTCTTCCAGCCGCTCGAGCAGCACGCGCCCCAGCGTGGCCGCCGTCCCCCGGTCCTCCCCTCGCCCCGACTCCAGCTCCAAGAGGAGCGCGTCCACCCAGTCGAGCGGCTCTCCGTCCACCGCGCGGTCCCCGTCCAGCACGTCGTCCACCAGTTGGAGGAAGCAGAAGCCCACCCGAGCCACCCGTGCCTCGCGCCACCACCGGCTCACCGCGTAGCGGTAGAGCACCAGGGCAATCAGCCCGTAACGCAGGTGACGCCGCGCGAAGCGGTAGGACTCCCGGGCGCACAAGGCCTCGACTCGCAGGGCCTCCAGAAACGCTGTGCGGCGCATCCAGGGAGCCACCCACCGCCACGTGCCCCAGGCCAACAATGCCCCCGCGACCACATCCACCACGTGGTGTTCGTGGATGAGCAACGTCGACGCCGCGATGGCCAGCGCCCATAAGCCGAACAGGGCACGCCCCAGCACGCCGGCCCGCTCCGCGTAGGCCAGGGCCGCCGTGCAAGCGAAGGCCACGTGGAGGGACGGCAGGTAGTTCCGCTCCAGGTTCAGCGTGTCCGCCAACTGGAAGACGCCCGCCCAGGTCCCCTCCACGGCGCGCGGCGGCCAGGCCACCTCCACCGGGAAGAGCAGGAAGCACACGGCCGCGAGCGCTGTCTCCACACACAGCGCCAGCGCGAAGGGCACCATGTCCCGCCACGTCCGGAAGACGAACAGGGACAGCAGGAGCAGCACGTCCATGCTGACGTAGACCAGCGCCCAGGACGGCATGAACGGGATGTGGCGCTCGAAGGACAGCTCCACCCGGAGGCCCCCGGTGTAGAAGCCCGTGAGCCAGCTCGCGCCGCCGTAGACAGCCACGAAGAACAGGGCGAAGCCCGTGGCCATGGCGGCCGTGAGGGCCAGCTCCTCCTTGCGTGGCCAGCCGAACAACGCGGGACGCGGGCTCATCGCTCCTCCATTGCGGCGGGCAGTGGCCGAGGGCCTCGCCACATGGACAGCCAGATGCGCAGGAAGGACGGTCGCGCCACCTCCGAGTCCACGTAGCGCCCCAGGTAGAGCCAGGGCACGTGCGGGTGCCGGTGATGGGCCCGGTGATAGTGGTAGTTGAGGAACAGCCACCGCACCGGAGCGGCCACGCGCAGGTCCCACGCGCCGTCACGGACATGCAGCGGTGACCACGCGTGGTCCGCGTATTGAAGCGCGCTCCAGTTGATGGCGAAGGCCGCGTAGCAGAGCCCCCACCCCATCGCGGACACATCCAACGCCAACACAAGCCCCATCTGCACACAGACCGCCAGCAACACCTCCGCGCGGATCGCGCCTCCAGGCGCTGCTTCCAGGCGTCCGAGGTACGCGTCCGCGCCCGTCTGCTCGCCGTACCGGGTGCCCGTGCCGCGCAGCCGGTGCAGCAATCCGGGAACGAGCGCGAAGGCCACCGCCCCCACCGGGACGAACAGCCAGTAGAGCCCTGTGAGGATGGAGTACCACTGCGCCCGCTTCAGGAAGCGGTTGTCTCCGGGCCGGAAGTAGTCGAACTGCTCCAGGTGCGTCCGGTTGTGGCGGTGGTGGTTCAGGTGGAAGGCGCGCTGCATCGTGAAGGACGTGGGAAAGAACGCCGCGGCGACCCGGCCCAGCGTGTCGTTCACCCGCCGCACGGGGTGCAGCACGCCGTGCGTGGCCTCATGCAGCAGCGAGAACACGGTGTTGTTGACGAAGGAGAAGACCACCGCGGCCAGTACCTGGAGTACGAGTCGCTCCGCGTGTGACGCCAGCCACAAGCATCCGGCACAGGCCGCCATGGCGCAGACCAGGAGCACGGCGTTGAGCGCGGCCGGAATCGGGGTTCCCTCGCCCTCACCCGCGGTCGTCATCGGGCGCCTCCGGCAGGCTGTCGGTGAAATCGAGCACCTGGCGCAGCACCGGGTCCGCCGCCGCCCCCGCCCGGTTGAAGCGCATCCCGTCGAGCACGGACAGGTCGCGCCGCAGGAACGACGTGAACAGCCACCGCGACACCTGGAGCGCCAGCCAGTCCACCCCCGGAAGCCGACTGCGCCGCGCGGCGAAGGCCAGCCGCACGAACAACCCCTCCTCACTCTGATGAAGGCCCGCGAGCAACGCGCTTCGCGTGCGCCCCAGGTCACTCTCCACGGACAGGAGCGTGCCGCCATGCAACGTGAGCGTGACACCGATGCGATCGCCGGACAGGAACTTCATCACCCGGTCACTGAGCCCGCTGCCCGTGACGCGGGACGTGTACCGAACGCGCAAGGTGAACGGGTCCGGGCGCTCTACCACCGGCGCGTCCCGCAGCTCGCGATGGTGCACCGTGCGCAGGTGCTCCAGGTCGAAGGCATTGGCCACCACGGGCAGCCAGTCACAACGGACCGCGAAGCGAGACGACGTGCCCCAGCGCAACGCCCCGCTGCCCACCTCCGGTGGAGGAAACAGCACGATGGGGCCATTGAAGACCAGGATGGCGCCGTACCGCTCCACCACGGGGAACGCCCTCTGTGCCGTCTTCCCTTTGCAGGTGCCACTGCCGTCGAACTGCCAGTGGTGGAGCGGACACCGCAGTGAGTCCCCCGCCACGGTGCCACCGCCCAGGTGCGCGCCCATGTGGGGACAATGGGCGGCGAGCGCATGGACCGCGCCGCTCCGTCCCCGGAAGAGCACCAGCTCCCGCGCGCCCGTGCTCCAGCGCATCACCTGCCCGGGCCGGAGCGCCTCGGAGGGGCACACGAGGTGCCACGCGCGCAGCCGGCCTGGCTCGGGGTGACGCACAGGCTTCGACCGCGAGGCAATCTTCACCACCATGTCGAGACCCTAACGGACCGTCCCGCCCTGTGGCCATCTGCACGCGGAGGGGAGTGCGCCCTCGCGAAGCCCCCAAGGCCGATGCCCTCGCTCGCTGGCGAACACCGTCGGACCAGGAGCGTCCCCGCCGAGACATGCCACGCGAGGGCCTGTTCGTAGCCCCCTCCTCCTCCTTGGGCTCGCCGTGGAGCGTGACGCGGAAAGAGTCACGGAGGTCGCCAGGCCCTTGCGGGAAGGACTCCCAGGCGCGCTGTGGCGGACGGCCAAGGCGTGCGCCGTGGCGGGGCTGGCCCTGGACCTGCTGCCGCGGCGTCCCCGGTGGATAGAGGCGGCGGACGGACGGCCCTTGAAATTCCCTCTCCCAGTGCTGCGCTAGCACTGCATTCAACGAGACACATTGAGTGTCTCCGGATGCGGGAAGCAGCAGGCGATGTCGATGTCCATCATCAAGGATGAGGACTCCCGATGACGAGCGTTGCGGGCATCATCCGTCGACATCAAGAGGAAATCATCCGGCGGTGGTTCGAGCAGGCAGCTCAGGCCGCGTCCGCTCGAGGGCTCGACGCCCCCGAGTTCAAGAACATCATGCCTGTCTACGTGGCCTCGCTCGCTGACGAGGAAGGGGCGCCCGGTGCGCTTGCCCACGCGCTGCGGGCGCACGTCGAGACGCATGTGGCCGCCCGCCTCCGGCAGGGCTTCAACGTGGCGGAGGTCATCGAGGAGTTCGCCATCCTGGGACGGTGCATCGCCAGCATGTGGGCGAACGCTTCGCCTGAAGCCCGCCCTAGCGCCCTTGACGTCGAGCGGCTCTTCACGGAGCCGCATGCCGCTTCGACCGCCGTGTCGGAACTCTTCAGCCGTCACCTGCTGGAGGATGAACAGACGGAGAAGCGATACCTGCGGCTGCTCCAGAAGGTGGCCAGTGAGGCGCTTATCGAGGGGGATGCGGCATCCCTGCGTGACCACTTGAAGGATGTCCTCGAGTTGATCATCGAGGCGATGGGCGCCCAGAGTGGTGCCGTGCTCCTGTATGAGGCCGAGGGGGAACAGCTCGTCACCGTGGCCGCCGCGGGATTGGCGAGCGAGCAGCTCGAGCACTACGCGGCCTCCATGAATCCTGCGTCCTTTCCTGGCAGGGTTGCCGCCGCGGGCGAGGAGACCAGCTCGGTCCTGGATGCCGAGACGACGTCGCTCGAGGTGAGCCCTCCGCTGCGTCAGAGCGGACTTCGTTCGCTGCTCGGGGTTCGACTTCCCCCCCCACCGCGCACTGGTAGGCATCATGTATGTCGGCCTTGCCGAGGTCCGGGAATTCACCGCCCGGGAGAAGGGGCGGCTCCTGTCTCTGGGCCAGCAGCTGAGCGTCCACCTGGACAACGCCAAGCTGTACGCGAATCTGCGCGAGAAAATCGAAGCGTTGCAGGCCGAGCGGGCGCTTCGCGAGCACTTCGTCTCGGTGCTCGCCCACGACCTTCGCGGCCCCCTGTCGGCGGCGAAGTCGGGGGCTCAGCTTCTCATGCGGCATCCCGAGCGACTGGACCAACGACGCGACGTGGCGCTGCGCATTGACCGGAACATTGAACGCACCGACCGGATGGTGCGGGATCTCCTCGACGCGAACCGCATCCAGGGGGGCCAGCGGCTCCCGCTTCGCCTCGACATGTGCGACCTGGGTGGTGTCGCGCAGGAAGTGGTCGAAGAGCTGATTGCGCTCCATGGGGACCGCTTCGTCCTCCAGGCGGAGGAGCGCGTCCGGGGAATCTGGAGCGCGGAGGAGCTCCGCCGCGCTCTCTGGAACCTGGGCAGCAACGCCATCAAGTACGGGGCCGCCACGGAGCCCATCACCTTCACCGTCACACGGGCCGGAGACCGGGCGCGAGCGTCCGTCCACAACCGCGGCCCCGTCATCGCGCCTGCGGACCAGGAACAGATTTTCAAGCCCTTCACCCGGACCCACGCCGCGAAGGAAGGCCCTTCGAAGGGTTGGGGGCTTGGACTGACGCTCGTCTGGGGGTGTGCGCAAGCACATGGAGGAACGGTCTCCGCCCAGAGTGACACCGCGACCGGAACGACCTTCTCCCTGGAGCTGCCGCTGGACGCCCGCCCCTACCAGCCTCGCGAGCCGTGAGCCGCCGTCCTGCCCCGGTATCGGGCGTTGGCTGACAGAAGGGTGACACCATAGGCGGTTGTACGAACATGATCCCCTTCGCCTTCGCCTCTCATTGGACGCTGAGTGTGCTCTTCCAGAGCCTCTTCCAGCACCGCTATGCCGCGCACCGGATGTTCGCGATGACGCCGCGCGCTGAACGCGCCCTGCACCTGAGCACCGCGCTGGTGCAGGGCGCGAGCTACCTCGACCCACGCGCCTACGCCATCCTTCACCGTGAACACCATGCCTATGCGGACACCGACCGTGACCCGCACTCCCCCGCGCACCACCAGCACCTGCCGCGCATGATGCTGGAAACGGGGCGCCGCTACGGAGGCCTGCTCACGGGGAGCGTCCAGGCCGAAGCACGCTTCATGGGTGGCTACCCCGAGTGGCCCGCAGTGGACCGCTTCTTCCGCAGCTGGACCTCACGCTTGGGGTTCGGCGCGCTCTACACGCTCTTCTACAAGCGCTTCGCCACGCGCTGGTGGCACTGGGCGCTCCTCCCTGTGCACTTCGTGATGGGGCCCGTGCATGGCGCCATCGTGAACTGGTGCGGACACCGGTACGGCTACCGCAACTTCGCGACCCGAGACCAATCGCGCAACACGCTGCCCCTGGACGTGGTGTGCATGGGCGAGTTGTTCCAGAACAACCACCACGCCCGGCCGGCGAGCCCCGACTTCGCCGCGAGGCGCTTCGAGCTGGACCCCACCTGGCAGGTGATGCGGTTGCTCGCACGGCTGAAGCTCATCCAGCTGCGCAAGGCGCCCCGTGAGGAAGTACCCCGGCCAATGGAGGGGCGCCAGAGCTTGCCGCTCAAGACTTCCCGCCGCCCCGAGGCAACAGTGTCTCCACCATGCCCTTGAGCGACTGCTTCAGGATGCCGCCCGTGTCCACGTCGCCCTTCGCCAGCGCCTGGGCATAGTGCTTCGCCTGTTCGAAGGTGATGTGCGGCGGTAGCAGCGGCACGTCCGGGTCCACGTAGGCCTCGAAGACGACGGGCCGGTCGGCGCTCAGCGCCTCATCCCACGCGCGGCCCAGCGACTCCGGCCGGTCCACGCGAATGCCCTTGAAGCCCAGGGACTCCGCATAGGCCGCGTACGGGAAGTCCGGCAGGTCCTGGGACGCGGGCAACTTCGGATCGCCCGCCAGCACGCGCTGCTCCCACGTCACCATGTTGAGGTCCCGGTTGTTGAGGACCATGACGATGAAGCGCGGGTCCTTCCACTCCTTCCAGTACTTGGCCACGGTGATGAGCTCCGCGTTGCCATTCATCTGCATGGCGCCGTCGCCCACCAGCGCGATGACGGGCCTGTGCGGGAATGCGAACTTGGCGCCAATGGCATAGGGCACGCCGCAGCCCATGCTGGCCAGGTTCCCGGACAGCGACGCCATCATCCCCTTGCGAATCTTCAGGTGCTGCGCGTACCAGCTCGTGCCCGACCCCGAGTCGGCCGTCAGGATGACGCCGTCCGGCAGCCGTGACGACAGCTCGAAGAACACGCGCCGGGGGTTGACGGGATTCGCGCTGTCCATCGCGAGCGCCTCCGCCGTCTTCTCCCACTGCCGCACGCTCTTCACCACGCTGTCGCGCCAGCTCCGGTCCTTCTTGTGCTCGAGCATGGGAATCAGCGCCTTCAACGTCTCCTGACTGTCCCCCACCAGCGCCACCTCCATGGGGTAGCGGATGGCCAGCATCCGGCCATCGAGGTCGATTTGAACGCCCCGGGCCTGCCCCTCCTTCGGGAGGAACTCCGAGTACGGAAAGCTGGTGCCCACCATCAGCAACGTGTCGCAGTCCGACATCAGGTCCCAGCTCGCCTTGGTGCCCAGCAGCCCGATGGAGCCGGTGACATAGGGCACGTCATCCGGCAGCACCGCCTTGCCCAGCAGGGCCTTCGCCACGCCCGCGCCCAACAGCTCCGCCACGTGCATCACCTCGTCCGCCGCGGCCTGCGCTCCGGCGCCCACCAGCATGGCCACCTTCTTCCCGGCGTTGAGCACGTCCGCCGCCCGCCGCAAGTCCCGCTCGCGAGGCAGCACGCGCGGCACGCTGTAGCCCACGCTCGAATGGAGGGTGCCGTGCGCGTGCGGAGGCTTGTGGTAGGCCTCTTCCTGGACGTCATTGGGGATGATGACGCACGTCACGGTGCGCTCGTAGATGGCGACGCGCATCGCCCGGTCCACCGCGTGGCGGATGGCGGAGGGGCTGGTCACCATGGTGATGTATTCGCTGGCCACGTCCTTGAAGAGGGACAACAGGTCCACCTCCTGCTGGAAGTGGCCGCCCAGCGCGGCGCGCGTCTGTTGTCCGACGATGGCCACCACCGGCTGGTGGTCCAGCTTGGCGTCATAGAGGCCATTGAGCAGGTGGATGGCCCCGGGCCCCGACGTGGCCAGACACACGCCCGGCTCGCCGGTGAACTTCGCGTGCGCACAGGCCATGAACGCGGACATCTCTTCATGGCGCGTCTGCACGAAGCGGAACTCCGACGTGCGCCCGAGCGCGCCGAGGATGCCGTTGATGCCGTCACCGGGATAGCCATAGATGCGGCGGACGCCCCACTGGGACAGGCGGTGCAGCAGGTAGTCGGAGACGGTGGCGCTCATGACGGCTCCTCGGGTTCGGGGACGCCATCAAGCTAGGCACCCGGGCACCGCCGCCTGCGGCGGAGCTCCCATCCGCCCGTCCAGCGGCCGGGGCAGCGACCGGGCACTGGTCGACACTTCAAAGCCGGGCGACCGCGGGGACTGTCCACCACTGGCCCTCGCGGAGGCCGTGCAAGGAAGAAGCCTGGAGGCAGACACCCAGGCAATGGCCTGCTGGCCCTCGGTCATGGCTCTGTGTATCGCCTTCTTCGTTCCCTTCATCGCCGCGGCTTTGGCCGTGCTGATCACCCGGCTGTTCAAGTCATGGGCGGGCTGGGTGCTCGCCCTGTTTCCGGCGGGGCTGGCGGTGTGGTTCGGCGCACAGGTTCCCGCCGGGGTCCAGGGTGAGGTGCCATCGCTGACGCTGCCGTGGATGCCGGACCTGGGCATCGAACTCGCGCTGCGGCTGGACGGCCTGTCCCTGCTGATGGCGCTGCTCATCACCGGCCTGGGCACGCTCGTGGTCATCTACGCGGGGCGCTACCTGGTCCACCATGAGGTGCTGGGCCGCTTCTACGGATGGCTCCTGCTCTTCATGGGCGGGATGCTGGGCATCGTCCTCGCCGACAACACGCTCCTGCTCTTCGTCTGCTGGGAGGTGACGACCTTCAGCTCGTTCATCCTCATCGGCTTCGAGCACAAGGAAGACGCCGCCCGCGAATCCGCGCAGCGGGCCTTGCTCATCACCGCGCTGGGCGGACAGTCCCTGCTGGTGGGCCTGCTCCTGCTGGGCGACGTGGTGGGCACGCTGTCCATCTCCGGCACCATCGCCGCCGCGGGCACCGTGCGCGACAGCCCCCGCTACCTGGCCATCCTCCTGTTGGTGCTGGGCGGCGCCTTCACCAAATCAGCGCAGATGCCGTTCCACACCTGGCTGCCGGGCGCGATGACGGCACCCACGCCCGTGAGCGCGTACCTCCACTCCGCCACCATGGTGAAGGCCGGCGTCTTCCTGCTGGCGCGGCTGTCGCCCGTCCTGGGAGGCACACCCCCGTGGGAAACCATCCTCACCGTCGTGGGCACGACGACGATGGTGCTGGGCGCCCTGCTGGCGCTGGGGCACACGGACCTCAAGCTGGTGCTCGCGTACGCGACGGTGAGTGTCCTGGGGGCCTTGGTGATGTTGCTGGGTCAGGGCACCGCGGCCTCCATCCAGGCCATGGTGACGTTCCTCACCGCGCACGCGCTCTACAAGGGCACGCTGTTCCTGGTGGCGGGCTCGGTGGACCACGAGACGGGCACGCGCGACGTGGCGCACCTGAGCGGGCTGCGCAAGCGCATGCCGATGACGGCCGCGGCCTCCGCGGCCGCCTCCTTGTCGATGATGGGCCTGCCCCCTCTCTTCGGCTTCGTGGGCAAGGAGCTCATCTACGAGGCCTGCCTGGAGGGCCCAGGGGGCTGGCCCCTGGCGGTGGGGGCCACGGTGGGCTTCGGCGGCATGGTGGCCGCGGCGCTGCGCGTGGGCGTACAGCCCTTCGCAGGCAAGACGTTCCGCGCCGAAAAGCCGGAGTCGAAGGTCCACGAAGCGCCTCCGTCCATGTGGGTGGGGCCCGCGCTGCTCGCCGCCGCCGGGCTGGTGTTGGGCCTGGTGCCCTGGGCCATCCAGCCCCTGCTGGCCATCGCGGCGGTGGACATTGGTGGAAGCCAGGCGGGGGACCTCAAGCTGACGCTGTGGCATGGCGTGACACCCGCCCTGGGGTTGAGCGCGGGGAGCCTCGTCTTGGGCGGGGGCCTCTTCGCGCTGCGCCAGCCGGTGCTGAAGGGCCTGCGCGCCCTGAACCTGTCCAGCCACGGCCCGGAGCGCTTCTACCAGGCCTCCCTGAGCGGCCTGCTCAAGCTGTCCTCGTCGATGACGCGGGTGCTCCAGAACGGCTCGCTGCACCAGTACATCGTCGTCACCCTGGCCACGTTCGGCGGACTGCTGGCGCTGGCCGTCTTCCTGCGCCTGGGGGAATGGCCCCGGGGCGTGTCCAAATACGTGCTGTCTCATGAAGTGGTGGTCCTGGTGGGCATCCTGGTGTCGGCGGTGCTGGCCGTGGTGTCACGCTCGGCGCTGACGTCCATCCTCGCGCTGGGCGCGCTGGGCCTGGCGGAGGCGCTGCTGTACGTGTTCTTCGGCGCGCCGGACCTGGCCATGACGCAGATCGTGGTGCAGACGCTCACCGTCATCCTGTTCGCGCTCGTCTTCTCGCGCTTCCCGGTGCAGCCGCATGAGCACCGCTTCCGCTGGTGGACGGCGGCCCTGCCCCTGGCCGTGGGCGGGCTCATCACCTGGATCATCCTGCACGTGGCCTCGGTGCCCTCGCACACGCGGCTGGCGGACTTCTACGCAACGCAGAGCGTGCCCGCCGGCAAGGGGCTGAACATCGTCAACGTCATCCTGGTGGACTTCCGGGCGCTCGACACCCTGGGAGAGGCCACCGTGCTGGCGACGTCCGGACTGGGTGTCTATCTCCTGTTCCGCACGCGCTCGCAGCGAAAGAAGAGGCAGGTATGAACCCCGTGGTGATGCACACCGTGGCGCGGCTGATGGCCCCGGTGCTGCTGCTCGTGTCCCTGGTGCTGGCCGTGCGGGGCCATGACATCCCCGGTGGCGGCTTCGTTGGCGGACTGATGGCGGCCACTGCGTTCGCGTTGCTGATGGTGGCGTTTGGCCGGACCGCGGCGCGCAAGCAACTGCGGGTGCACCCCACCCGGTTGGCCGCTGCGGGCCTGCTGGTGGCGCTCTTCAGCGGCGTCCCTTCGATGATGGAAGGCCGGCCCTTCCTGTCCGGAATCTGGGCGCGGTTGCCCGTGCCGGGGACGGATGGATTGAAGGTGGGCACCCCGCAGCTCTTCGACCTGGGCATCTATCTGGTCGTCCTGGGGACGGCCATGTGCTTCATCCTGGGCATGGCCCGGGGCGAGGACACCACGGCGCCGGAGATGGGGGGCTAGGCATGGAACTGTTCCTCGCGATCACCGTGGGCGGCCTCTTCGCTGCGGGGTTCTACTGCCTGATGCTCCACAGCATCGTCCGCATCGCGCTGGGGCTGGTGCTGCTGGGCAGCGCCACCAACCTCCTGATCTTCACCATCAACGGGCTGCAGCGCGGCTTCGCGCCCCTGGTGCCCGAAGGCCAGGAGGCCCTCTCCCCGCCCTACGCGGACCCGGTGCCCCAGGCCTTCATCCTCACCGCCATCGTCATCAACTTCGGCCTGCTCGCGCTGCTGCTGGTGCTGGTGCACCGCGCCGCGCAGGAGACGGGGACCGATGACACGCGGGCGCTGCGCACCGAGCTGAAGGACTCCAAGCAATGACGCCCTCCGTGCTGCTCAGCCTGCCCATGATCCTGTGCCTGGGCGCCGCGGCCACGGGGCTGCTCGCCCCGTCACGCGCGTGGCCGCGCCGGTGGCTGGCGCTGATGACCATGGTGTCCCTCGCCGTGGTGGGCGCGATGCTGCTGGTGACGGTGCGCCGCGAAGGCATCCAGTCCATGCAGGTGGGCGGGTGGGCGGCGCCCTTTGGCATCACCCTGGTCGCGGACCTGCTGAGCGCCCTGCTGGTGCTCGTCACCGGGGTGATGGGCCTGACGGTGGTCTCCTACTCAGCGGCCACGCTCCCGGCGTCGAAGGAGGCGGGCGCCTACTACCCGCTGGTGCTGGTGCTGGTGGGCGGCGTGTGCGGCGCGTTCCTGACCGGAGACCTCTTCAACCTCTTCGTGTGGATCGAGGTCATGCTGGGCGCCTCGTTCGTGCTGCTCGCGCTGGAGGCCCGACAGGAGCAGCTCGAAGCGTCCATCAAATACATGTCGCTGAGCCTCATGGGCTCGGTGGTGCTGCTGTGCGCGGTGGGCCTGCTGTACGGGGCCGCGGGCACGCTGAACCTGGCGGACCTGGCCGTCACGGTGCCAGGCCTGGACACGCCGAACCTGATGACGGTCGTGTCCATGTTCTTCCTGGTGGCCTTCGCGCTGAAGGCGGGCGCCTTTCCCCTCTTCTTCTGGCTGCCGGCCTCGTACCACACGCCCCCGGCGGCGGTGACGACGCTCTTCTCCGCGCTCCTCACCAAGGTCGGCGTCTACGCCCTAGCGCGCGTGTTCACCCTGGTCTTCACGCAGGACCCTCAGCTCACCAGCACCCTCCTGCTGGTGATGGGCGGCCTCACCATGGTGACGGGCGTGCTGGGCGCGGTGGCGCAGTACGACATGCGCCGGCTGCTGTCCTTCCACATCATCAGCCAGATTGGCTACCTCATCGCCGCCCTGGGGATGCTCACCCGGGGCGCGCTGACGGCGTTCATCGCCTTCCTCATCCACTACATCTTCGCGAAGTCGGCGCTCTTCCTGGTGAGCGGGGCCACCGCGCGAGTCACCCGCACCTATGACTTGCACCAGATGGGCAACCTGTACCGGAGCCAACCCCTGCTGGCCGCGCTGTTCTTCATCCCCGCGCTGTCGCTCGCGGGCGTGCCGCCCTTCTCCGGGTTCTTCGCCAAGCTGGCCGTCATCCAGGCGGCGCTGCGGGCCGAACACTGGATCATCGCGGGGACGGCTGTCGTCGTGGGCCTGCTCACCCTCTTCTCCATGATGAAGATCTGGCGCGAGGCCTTCTGGAAGGCGCCGCCGGAGAACCAGCCGCAGGAACCCGCTCGGCCGCTGAGCCTGGGAGACGGCGTGCTCGGACCCTGCATTGCGATGACACTGTTCATGGTCGTCCTGGGCCTGGGAGCCGAGCCGTTGCTGGAGCTGGCGGACGCCGCCGCGGGCCAGTTGCTGGACCCGGAGGAGTATGTGCGGGCGGTGCTGGGGGGACGCCCATGACCGCGTTCCTCTGGAACCTGATGCTGGCGCTCCTCTGGGCCGCGATGCTGGGGAACGTCACTCCGGAGAACCTCCTCACGGGGTTCGTCATCGGCTTTGTGCTGCTGACCCTCATCGACACGCAGCATGTGCCCTCGCGCTATGGGACGCAGGCGTGGAACGTGGTGCGGCTGGTGGCGGGGGTGGGCTGGGACGTGCTGGTCGCCAACGTGCGAGTGGCCTACGAGATCGCGACGCCCAAGCTCCTCACCCGTCCCGCCATCTACCGCTACGACATGGAGGCGCGCACGGACGCGGAGATCACGCTGCTGACGCTCATCGTCACCTTCGCGCCGGGCACGCTGGCCCTGGAGGTGTCCGAGGACCGCAAGGCCATCTACGTCCACGTCATGTTCGCCACCACCCGGGAGGCGTTCTGCCAGGAGCTCCGCGAGCGTGTGGAGATTCCACTGTTGAGGGCACTGCGATGAGCGACTGGCTGCAGAACATCACCCAGGGGGCCCTCGGGGCCATCTCCGTCTCGATGCTGTTCTCGCTCCACCGGCTGCTCCGAGGTCCGTCGCTGACGGACCGGGTGGTGGCGCTGGACCTCTTCTCGCTCCAGACGTCGGCGGTCATCACCGTCTACGCCCTTTGGGTGGGACAGCCCGAGTTGGTGGACGTGGCGCTGGTGCTGGCCGTCATCGGGTCCATGGGCACCATCGTCATCGCCAGATATCTCTACAGCGCACGGAAGGGCGTCCCATGAAGGAAATCATCACCGCGGTGTTGCTGGTGTTGGGGGCGCTGCTGATGCTCCTGGCGGGGCTGGGCCTGTTCCGGATGCCGGACCTGTTCCTGCGGCTCCACGGGGCCGCGAAGGCGTCCTCGCTGGGCGTGGGCCTGCTGATGGGCGCGGCGGCGCTGGGCCTGGGAGACGTCAGCGTGGTGGCCCGCGCGGCGCTGGGCGTCACCTTCGTCTTCGTCATGACGCCAGTGGCCACGCTGCTCATCGCGCAGGCGGCGTTTCGCGCCGGCATCCCGCTCTGGGAGCGCACGCACCAGAACGACCTGGAGGAACACCACCCCGCTGGAGGTCCGTACGAGCCGCGCCTGGGGCCCGACGGCGAGGATTGAACGCCAGACACGGGTGGATGCGCCTCCAAGGTCCACCGGGCCACGGCGGGCCGCTACGCCCGGCGCATGGGACTACTGGCCCCGTGGACCGGCACAATGCCCGCCAGGCCGCGAACGACGCGCCCGGGAGACACTACGCGCGGCACGAGAGCGCGAGGGACACTGCCGCCACGCCCAGGCCCGTCACGTCATGGGTCGGGACGAATCAGAAGGAAGGTGGCGCCATGGACCGCAGGCGGCAGCGGGAGCTCCAGGCGGAACACGCGGACGCCGTGGCCCACTGGAGCCTGGTCCGGGACGTGCTCATCGCGGGAGGGCTGGTGGGCACGCTCAGCGCCTGGGTCATGGCCGCGCTGGCCATGCTGCTGGGCGGTATCACCCAGGGCGACCTCTGGTACGCGCCACGGCTGGTGGGCGGCGTGGTCTTCAGGGACGCGCCCGCTGGGGCCGCGGCGGTGGTGCTCGGCTTCGTCCTGCACTTCGCGACGGCGGGAGGGCTCGCCACCGCCTTCGCGATGCTGGTGCCTCGGGGTGGCACTGCACTGGCGGCCGTGATGCTGGGCCTGCTCGCGGGCCTGACGCTCCAGGCCGTCATGCCCGTGCTGGTCGTCCCCTGGGCCGCGCCCCCGCTGGAGCGAGCGGGACCGCCCATCGCCGCGTTCCTGCTCCTGCACCTAGTCTTCGGCGCGTGCCTGGGCGTCCTGACGCCTGTCCGGAAGGTCTTGCTCCTCATGGATGCGAAGCGCCGTGGCGTCCGGGCACTCCCGGCACCACCGCCCTGAGCCCGCGGCTCGGGCGCATCAGGGCAGCGGCAGCCAGGGCGGCGCCGCGCGAGGAGGGCCGCTTCGTTCGGTGCCCGGCAACCGGGAAACGGGAAAGGGCCCTGGCGGCAACGTCGGCCACGCCCGGGCCGCGGCTTCCGCCAACACCAGCCCCACCAGGATGCCAACGAAGACGCCCGCGGTGCCGATGACGAGCCGGGGCCCGCCGGGCCGCTCCGCCAGGTGCATGAAGAAGAAGGCAATCAGCACGGCCTTGCACAGCGCGATGCCCAGCGCGGCCGGCACCGCCCACGCCCCCAGGGGCAGCCTCGACAGCCCGAAGGACAGCGTGGCCAGCGCCAGCAACACGGCTCCGACGGCCAGCACCTGGACCCCGCCCCGCATGCGCGCCTCCTCACGTCAGGTACAGCAGTGGCCAGAGGAACAACCAGACGACGTCCACCAGGTGCCAGTACATCCCTCCCAGCTCCACGGGCGTGTGGAAGCGGGCCCCGAACTCCCCCGCCAGCGTCCGCAACGCCAGCGTGACGAGCACGCCCACACCCACGAGCACGTGCACCGCGTGCACGCCTGTCATCACCCAGTACAGCGTGAAGTAGAGGTTGGCACCGGGAAGGGCGAACGCCTCATAGGCGTACCAGGCGCCGGGCAGCGCCCCGTCATGCACGTGCTTCGTGTACTCCGCGGCCTTGATGAACAGGAACGCCATGCCCAGCAGCACCGACAGCGCGAGCAACGCCGCCGCGGCGAAGTCGCGTCCATTCCGGATGGCATCCACCGCGAGCGCCACCAGGATGCTGCTGCTCACCAGCACGAAGGTGTTCAGCGTCCCCAGGAACACGTCCATGTGCGCGGGCGCCTGCTGGAACACACCGGGATACGTCAGCCGGTACAGGGCATACGCGGTGAACAACACCGAGAAGAGCAGCACCTCCGTGGCCAGGAAGATCCACATGCCCAGGTGCGCGGCGTCCTGGCGGGACGCCTCGTCTCCAAAGTGGAGCGCACGGGGCTCCACCGGGCGGGGGCTCGCCTCATGCCGCATGCTCCACCTCCGTGTTGGCGCCAGGGTTCGCATAGTCGTGCGGCGGCCTGGGAAACCGCGGCGGCGCATGGAAATTGAACTCGGGGGGCGGTGAGTCGCTGAGCCACTCATACCCCTCGCTGCCCCAGGGGTTCCGCCCCGCCGCGCGGCCATGCCGCAGCGACCAGCCCAGGTAGACGGCGACGATGAGGAAGCCGAATCCCAGCAGGGACGCCCCAGCGGTGGACGCCACGTGCAGCGGCTGGAACGCCTCCGGGTAGTCCGCGTACCGGCGGGGCATGCCCAGATTGCCCAGCAGGAACTGAGGCAGGAAAGTGGCGATGAAGCCAAAGATGATGAGCACCGCCGTCCCGATGCCCATGCCCTCCGGGTACATGCGGCCGAACATCTTCGGGAACCAGTAATGCAGCGCCGCGAGGAAGGCCATCAGCGACGCGCCCACCATGATGAAGTGGAAGTGCGCCACCACGAAGTACGTGTCGTGCCAGTGCAGGTCCGCGGACGTGACGGCCACGGCGACTCCGCTCATGCCCCCGAAGAAGAGCAGGAAGATGAAGCCGAGCACGTAGGTGAACGGCGTGGAGACCCACAGGCTGCCCCGGTACATGGTGCCCAGCCAGGTGAAGATCTTCATCGCCGTGAAGATGGCCACCAGCATGGACAGCACGCTGAACGCGCCCGCTCCGAAAGTGGACTGCCCGGAGACGAACATGTGGTGTCCCCAGGTGAGGAACCCCACGAAGGAGATGCCCACCGTGCTCCAGACAATCACCCGGTAGCTGAAGGGACGCTTGCGGCTGAAGGCGCACACCGTCTCGCTGATGACGCCCATGCCCGGCAGCACCATGATGTAGACGGCCGGGTGGCTGTAGAACCAGAACAGGTGCTGGTAGAGCAGCGGGTCCCCTCCCCGGCTCGGGTCGAACAGCCCCACGCCCGCCACCCGCTCCAGCGCTACGAGCATCAGCACCATGCCCAGCACGGGCGTCGCGAGCACCTGGATGATGGACGTGCCGTAGAGCGCCCACACGAAGAGGGGCACCTTCATCCACGTCACACCGGGGGCCCGCATGGTGTGCACGGTGGTGATGAAGTTGATGCCGGTGAGGATGGTGGAGAACCCCACCACGAAGACGCCCAGGAGCACGGGCATCACCTCCCGCCCGGTGACGGTGCTGTAGGGCGTGTAGAACGTCCACCCCGTGTCCACGCCGCCCTGGAACACGCCCCACAGCGTCATCACCGCGCCGAGCATGTAGAGGTAGAAGCTGGCCAGGTTGAGCCGGGGGAAGGCCACGTCCCGGGCGCCAATCATCAGCGGCAGCAGGAAGTTGCCGAAGGCCGTGGGGATGGACGGGATGAGGAACAGCCACACCATGACGACGCCGTGCACGGTGAAGGCGCGGTTGTAGGCCAGCCGCCCCATCACCGTTTCACCGGGCGTCAGCAACTCCACGCGCAGGGCCAGGGCGAACACGCCCCCCAGCAGGAACATCAGCAGCAACACGGCCAGGAACATCACGCCAATGCGCTTGTGGTCGCGCGTGGTGAGCCAGGACCAGAGCCCTCGCTCCGCGTCCAGATAGCTGGGCCCCGCGACGGAGGGCTCAGCGTGGGAGGGGGCCATACGTGGGCTCCTGGGCGGGGGGCGGCTCCGGACGCTCCGGCTGGAGCGACTTGATGTACTCGACGAGCGCGCCCACCTCGCCAGCGCTCAGCCGCCCGTGGAAGGACGGCATCACCGGCGCGTAGCCCGCGACCACCTTCGCCAGCGGGTCCATCATCGACTCGGTGAGGTACGCGACATCGGCGCGCACGCTGTCACCCGAGGCCAGCGGCTCCTCGCGGCCGTACAGCCCCAGCCATGAGGGACCGATGTGCGGCGTGCCGTCGATGGTGTGGCACTGGAAGCAGCCCTGCCGCGTGGCGACGACCGCCCCTCGCCGCGCGAGCGGTCCCCGGGTGCCCTCCTCCCGGGCGGATTCATCCGCCACCCAGGTGGGTTGAGCCAACTGCCGGGCCCGCCAGGACTCAAAGGCCGCGGGCTCCAACGCCACCACCTCGGCGCGCATGCGCGAGTGGTCCAGGCCGCAGTACTCCGCGCAAAACACCCGGTAGCGGCCCGGCCTCACGGCCTCGAACCAGACCTCCGTGTAGCGCCCAGGCAACGCATCCATCTTCAAGCGGAAGGCGGGGACGTAGAAGGAGTGGATGACGTCGCGCGACGTGAGCAGCAGGCGCACGGGCGTGCCGGTGGGAACGTGCAGCACGCCCACCATGCCCGGCCCGTCTGGGTACGCGAACTTCCACATCCACTGCTTGCCGGTGACGTAGACGTCCAGCGCGTCGCGCGGCGGCGTGCGCGCCCACACGTAGTCCTGGAAACCCAGCGCGCCCCAGAGAAGGAAGAAGGCCAGCGGCACCCCGGCGAACGCGGCCTCCATCCAGGTGGGCGCGGCCATCGTCGGCTCCTGCGCGGGGGCTCGCCCACGGCGGTAGCGCACCAGGAAGAAGAGCCCGGTGAGACCAATGCCCGCGCCCACCACGAAGGTGGTGCCGATGATGAAGAAGTGCAGCCGGTCCACGCGCGGGGCCAGCGACGACGCCGCCTCGGGGAGGAAGAGGATGCGCCGCATCAGGTCACTCATGGCCGCGCCCCCTCTTCCGCGGAGAGGACCTGCTCCATGGCCCGCTCCACCGGAAGGTGGATGACGCCCGCGTCCCGGTCCACCCAGCCATACGCCTGCAACCGTGCCCGCTGTGCGTCGCGCAGCCGAGGCGCGCCGTCCTCCAGGGCGAAGGGCCGCTGGTTGACGTCCGCGACCTCGGGCGTCCCCAGGGCCGGCGGAAAACCCGCGCTTGCCACGGGCGCGTACCGGTCCTCTCCCCAACGGACCACGAGCAGCGCCGCCGCGACCAGGACAAGCCACGCGGCCCCCACCACGGCGATGCGCCGCCCTGGAAGCTGCTGGTGCTCTGGCGGAGGTGGCGTGAAGCCGGTGCTCATGAGCGCGGCACCCGCAGCGAATGGGGCAGGAAGGGGTCTCTCACCGGCACCGTGTAGCCACCGCGCGCGAGCAGCCCCCACGCGGCCACCGTCCATCCCCCCACGCCGGCCCACGCCGTGGCGCTGGTCCAGTGGAACGTCGCCGCACCGGGAGAGAGCGCGGGCCATACCAGCCAGTACACGTCCAGTGCCCGCATGAGCAGCAGCCAGGCCCCCACCGCGGCGAGCGCGCCCGCGTGCTGCTTCACGCGACGGAGCAGGAGCAGGAAGAACGGCGCGCCGAAGTGCCCCACGGCCAGCACCACCGCCACCGCGAGCCAGCCTCCGTCCAGGCGGGCGCGGTACCACGTCACCTCCTCCGGCAACGAGGCGATCCACACCAGCAGGAACTGCGAGAAGCCGCAGTAGGCCCACAGGCAGACGAAGCCCAGCAGCAGCGTTCCCAGCCGGAGGAAGTGCGCCGGCCCCATCAACGCGCCGAACTGTCCCGCGCCTCGCGCCAAAGCGGCGGTGAGAGCCACCGTGGCGAGCGCGCCCACGACCGCGCCACACCCGACCGTGAGCGCGTACACGGTGGACTGCCACAGGGGCTCCAGCGACATCAGCCAGTCCAGGCTGGCGAAGGACAGGCACAGCACCATCAGCGGCAGCGCCCCCGAGGCCAGCCGCCGCTGGTACAGGGTGATGCGCACCGCCCGCTCGGTGATGCCCGGCTCCGCGTCCTGTCGCACCGACCAGCGGAACAGGAGGACGCCCACCGCGCCCCAGACGGCGAAGTACAGAATGGCCCGGCCCAGGAAGAAGGGCACGTTGAGGTACGGCTGCTTGTGCGCCAGCAGCTGAAGGTCATGCCCGCTCAGACTGGAAGGAAGCGCGACCCAGGGGAACAGGTGTGGCATCGCCAGGGCCACGGGGACGAAGAGCAGCGCGAACAGCGGGCAGCTCGCGGCCATGATTTCCAGAGACCGCCGCAGCACAGTGGGCCACCGGGCGCGCGCCGCGTGAAACGCAGCCAGGATGATGAGCGCCCCCAGGCTGAGCGACAGCCAGTACGCGAAGGCGAACAGGTAGCCGTGGGCGGCCTCCCTGGGCGCGGCCCATCCCCCCAGCAGCGTGGCCAGGAGCCCCAGGCTCCCCACCGCGGCGGCGCCCCAGGTCACGCGCCGGCCTTCCGTCAGGCGTGTCAGCACCGCGGCCGTCATGGCGCACCCTCCACGGGTTCCCGCATGAGTTCATCTCGTGCGTCCTCGGGCGCGGCGGACAGCGGTGCGCGCTGGCTGTACGCCAGGACCCGGAGCCAGGCCACGACCTTCCAGCGCGCCTCGGGCGTGAGTGCGTCCGCGTAGGAAGGCATCAACCCATAGCCGCCTGTGATGACCGAGTAATAGAAGCCCGGCGGGTGTGGCAGCGCCTCCCATCCAGGTGGCACCGGGCGGGCGCCCTCCCCTGCGTCCGCTGGCCCCTCAACTCCATGCTCGGGATGTGAGTGCGCCTCGCCGTACAGCGAGGGAGGCGGCCGCGCGCCCATGTTCTGGGCGACGATGCTCTGCCCGTCACCGAGCAGTCCGTGGCACGGCGCGCACCAGGTCTCGAAGTGGGCACGGCCCTCCCGCAGCGTGTCGCGCGTGAACGGCACGGGGAGCCGCTCCACCTCCACCCAGCCGCCATCCGGAGAGCCCCGGCGGGCATATGCGGCCTCCTGGAAGTACCACTCGCGTGCGACTGTCCCGGGGACTCGGGGCCGCATCGCCCGCGCGTCCGCGAAGTACGGGTTGGCGACAAAGGCTCCGTCGCGAGCCTGCACCCGCATCGGGTCCAGGTCCTCGCAGCCGGCCACCGCCGAGAGCCCGAAGGCGACCCGTGCAAGACGAGCCCTCATCGCCGGCCCTCCACCGCGAGCACGACCGCGGCGCCGAGCTGGCGGAGGGCGCCTTCCGCCGCGTCCACGCCCTCCGAACCGTCCACGGCGACGGCGAGCCAGAACCCGTCGATGCTGGCGCTTCGGAACGCCTCCTGGTGGAGGAACGGATGCGTCACCCGCGGCAGGCCACACGCCACGATGACCCCCAGGAAGATGGAACCCGCCGCCGCCAGGACAGCGGACTCGAAGGTGATGGGAATGAAGGCGGGGCCACTGTGCAGCGGACGTCCGCCCACGTTCAGCGGCCAGTCCACGGCCTGCGTGAACCACTGCACGACATAGGCGCCCACCGCGCCGCCCACCCCGGCGAGCAACGCCAGCAGCGGCAGCCGAGAAGTGGGCAGTCCCAGCACGGCGTCCACGTCCTCCACCGGGTACGGGGTATGCGCGTCCAACCGGAGGAAGCCCGACGCCCGCAGCGCCCGGGCCGCCTCCACCATCCGCTCCGGCGAGCGGAACTCGCCCAGCACCCATCGGCTCATCGCGCGCCTCCCTCCCGTGCCGACACGTCATGGGCGAAGGCCTCGGAGGCCTCGAGCTCGTGTTGGAGCTCCTTCACCTCGCTGATGGGAATCGGCGGCAGGAAGCGGAGGAACAGCAGGAAGCCCAGCCCGAAGAGCCCCACCGTTCCGGACAGCAGGCTCAGGTCCACCCAGGTGGGCGCGTAGTGCCGCCAGCTCGAAGGCAGGAAGTCCTCGCTGAGCGGAGACACGATGATGATGAAGCGCTCCAGCCACATGCCCACGTTGACGAGCAGCGCCGCGCACCACAGGACCACCGGCTGGGTGCGCAGCCGGGCGGACCAGAAGAGCTGTGGCACCAGCACGTTGCAGGCGAAGACAGTCCAGAACGCCGGCGCATAGGGGCCGGTGCGTAGGATGTTCATCGCGTGCATCTCGTAGGGGCTTCCGCTGTACCAGCCGAAGAAGTGCTCTTGAACGTAGCCGTAGGCCACGAAGAGACCGGAGACGAGCAGCAGTCGCGCCAGCGCGTCCAGGTGCGCCTGCGTCACCACCGCGTGCAGGTGGAGCGCCCGCCGGGCGGGAATCAACAGCGAGAGCACCATGGCCAGCCCGGAGAAGATGGCGCCCGCCACGAAGTACGGAGGAAAGACGGTGCTGTGCCAGCCCGGAAGCTGCGCCACGGCGAAGTCGAACGAGACGATGGTGTGCACCGACACGACCAGCGGCGTCGCCAACCCCGCGAGCAGCAGGTACCCGGTGCGCCAATGCCGCCAATGGCGGGCACTCCCCCGCCACCCCAGGGACAGCAGGCCCCAGACTCGGCGCCGCCAAACCTGCTTCGCGGTGTCGCGCGCGGTGGCCAGGTCCGGCAGCAGGCCCAGGTACCAGAACAGCACCGACACGGTGAGGTACGTGGTGATGGCCACCACGTCCCATGTCAGGGGCGACCGGAACTGCGGCCACATGCGCAGCGAGCTGGGGTACGGCACCAGGTAGTAGAACTTCCAGGGCCGGCCCAGGTGCAGCAGGGGGAACAGCGCCGCGCACACCAGGGCGAAGAGCGTCATCGCCTCCGCCATGCGGTTGACGGAGCTGCGCCACTTCATGCCGAAGAGCAGGAGGATGGCGGAGATGAGCGTGCCGGCGTGGCCAATGCCAATCCACCAGACGAAGTTGATGATGCCGAACGCCCACGCCACCGGGATGTTGTTGCCCCACGTCCCCACGCCCGTGACGAAGGTGATGGTGATGGCCACCGCCAGCAGCACCGTCAGCGCCGCGCACACGCCGACGAGCGCCCACCACCCCATGCCCGGCGCGGTGAGCACTGGCCGCAGCAGCGCCTCACCGAGCTGCGCGTCCGTGCGTCGCTCCTCGAGCAGCGGGTGGACGACCAGCGGATCCGCCGTCACCGGTGCCAGGGGCAGTGGCTCGCTCATCCCATGGCCTCGCTGGGATTCTTCAGCCGGATCAGGTGGACGGTGCGCGGCTTCGTCCCCAGGTGGTTCAACAAGGCGTAATGGCGCGGGTCCTGGTGCAGCGGCGTGACCGGGTCCTCCGGTTGGTTCAAGTCACCGAAGACGATGGCCTCCGTGGGGCACGCCTGCTGACACGCGGTGCGCACCTCCCCTTGCCGGATGGCGCGGTGCTCCACGCGCGCGGTGATGCGGGCGGCCTCGATGCGCTGCACGCAGTACGTGCACTTCTCCATCACCCCGCGCGAGCGCACCGTCACCTGGGGGTTGCGGTACATCCGGTCCAGGGGCCCGCCGTGGTTGTATTCCAGGTAGTTGAAGCGCCGGACCTTGTAGGGGCAGTTGTTGGAGCAATACCGCGTGCCGACGCAGCGGTTGTAGACCATCTGGTTGAGCCCCTCGTCCGAGTGGACGGTGGCGGCCACGGGGCACACGTACTCGCAAGGCGCGTACTCACAGTGCACGCACATCAGCGGCTGGGTGATGACGGACGGGGTGTCCACGTCCCCCATGAAGTAACGGTCGATGCGCAACCAGTGCATCTCCCGTCCGCGCCGCACCTGGTCCTTCCCCACGGCGGGGATGTTGTTCTCCGCCTGGCACGCCACCACACAAGCACTGCACCCCGTGCAACGATGCAGGTCGATGGACATGCCCCAACGATGGCCCGACGCGTCCGGCACGGGCTGTGGCGGATACAGGTGTTCCGTTGGTGCCTGGAGCGCCGGGAGCCGCGCATCGCCCTGTGCCGCGAAGCGGGCGGCCGTCGTCTGGAGCGCCACGGGCCGGCCCTCCATTTGCCAGTGCTCCTGCGTCAGCGCGAAGTCGTGGTGGCCTTCCACGCGCGTGAGCCGCACGCCGGAGGCCCACCAGGGCGCGTCCTGGAAGCGCAGAACCTGGGCATCGAAGCCCACGCCGCGAGCCACCGGACTGCCCAGGCGCTGGCCGTACCCCAGGGGCAGCGTGAGGGTGTCATCGGCCTGCCCGGGAACCACCAGAACGGGTGCTTCCACCGAACGGCCGCGAAGCTCCAGGCGGACGCGGTCGCCTCGCACCAGCGACAGGCGCGACGCCGTGGCGGGACTCACCCACACGGCATTGTCCCAGGTGAGCTGCGTCATCGGGTCCGGCAGCTCCTGGAGCCAGGGATTGGCGCCGTAGCGGCCGTCATGGACCTTGGCGTCCGCGGCGAAGTGCAGTTCCAGCCCGTCCCCCGGGTGAGGCAGCGCCTGGACCGCCGCGAGCACCGAGGCGGCATCCACGCTGGCCTGCTGCAAGGGCAGCTGCGTGCCAGGAACGACGCCCTCCGCGAGCCAGCGTTCCCATTCATCCTCGAAGCGTCCCGATGCCGCGGCGTGCTCACGCCACTGGGCCCGCAGTCGCTCGTAGGGCGTGGTCGCCAGCGCTCCGGCGAAGGCCGCCAGCAGCTCCAGCGGAGGCACGGCGCTCTCCAGTAGCGGCGCGATGAGCGGCTGCAGGATGGTCGCGGTGCCATCCACCGCGCGCCCATCGTCCCAGGCCTCGAACGGATGCGTGGAGGGTACGGACCAGGACACCCGCGCGGCGGTCTCATCGTCGTGGAGCGCGCAGTACACGGCGTCCTCCACCAGACCCAGCGCCTCCCCCAGGGGCACGTCCGTGGGCGCGCGGTAGACGGGGTTCCACGCGGTGATGAGCAGCGTGTCCACCACGCCCGCGCGGATGTCCGCGACGAGCGCCGGCAACGCCGCCGCGTCCGGCGCGGGGACCAGGAGCGAGTCCACGCACCGCACCGTCCCACCGTGCAAGGTCGCGTTGAGCAGATGCGCCAGCGCGTGCACCGCCGCGGGCTGGGATTCCCCCACCACGATGAACGCCCCGTCCCCCTGCTCCGCCAGGTCCCGAGCGGCCCCCGCCACCCAGCGATGCTCCGCGGGCTCCAACGCCCCACGCCCGAGCACCATCAACGCATCGCGCCCCAGCAACCGCCCCAACTCCGCCGCGAGCGCCCGGGCAATCCACGGCACACGAGACGGGCGCGCCCGGAGGCGTTCGTCCGCGAAGGCGCCCGTGAGGCTCAAGCGACTCTCCACCACCCAGAGGCGGTTGAGCGCCGGCGGCATGCGCGCGGAGACGAACTCACGTGGCACGCGCAGTCCTCCCGTCAGCGTGGACAGGAAGTCGTCATCCAGGGCCACCACGGCGCGCGCTGAGCTCCAGTCCGGCATCGCGCGCAGCGGCCGGCCCCACGCAAGGCGAGCGCCCTCGTGCGCGTTCCCCGTCTGCGTGGCGCTGAAGGGCACGACCTGGGCCTTCGGGAAGCGCTCCAGGATGCGCTCGAAGGTCCGGACCCACAGCGGTGACGCGGTGGGCTCCACCAGCAGGCGAAGTCCCGCCCCTCCGTCCTGGCGCGCGGCGCGACGGCGCACCATCTGGAAGACCTGGGACAGGGAGGTGGGCGCGTCCCGGTGGCGCACGGTCCGAGCACGGTGCGGGTCATACAGGCCCAGCAGCGACGCCTGCTCATGTGCGCCCGCCGCTCCCAGGCTCTCCGGATGGGACGGATTGCCTTGCACCAACGTGGGCCGCCCCTCCTGGCTGCGCACCAGCACGCCCCGCGCGTAGCCCTCCAACGAAAGCCCCGTGGCGTAATGGAGCGGGATGCCCGGAGTGACGTCCGGCGGTTGCCGCGAGTACGGCAGGACCTTCTCCGGCGGCGCGCGGAAACAGCCCGTCAGGCCCGCGGCGGCGGTGCCGAACGCGGCCAACTCCAGCAACACGCGCCGGGACAGCCCCCGAGGTGGCGCATCGGCATCCAAGGGGAACTCACCCGGCGACGGCGCGGGCGCGGCGCCCTGTCTCGCCTCCAGACTGCGCCAGGGCTCGGCTCCCTCCAGGACAGGGAGCGGATATCGGTCCGTCAGCGGTGGCATGTGGAGCACTCGGTCCGGGGCGAGACATCCAGGGCCTGCATCACCCGCAGCCCCACGTCGCGGGCCGGGCCCCGCGGGCTCCACGTCATGTCCGCGACGTGCTCCGGAGGTCGCAGGTGCGGCGCCGGGTCGCGGTGGCACTCCAGGCACCAGCCCATGGTGAGCGGCGCGACCTGCTCCACCAGCGGCATCTGGTCCACGCGGCCGTGGCAGCTCACGCACCCCACGCCCTTGTGGACGTGGATGGCGTGGTTGAAGAAGACGTACTGCGGCAGCCGGTGGACCCGGTTCCACGGAATGGGCCGGTCTTCGAAGTAGCTCTGGCGCACGGGCGCCAGCAGCGCGCTCTCGTTCCAGATCTGCGCGTGACAACCCATGCACCGGCTGGTGGGTGGAATGCCCGCCGAAGGCCCCCGCCACGCGCCGTCGTGGCAGTAGCGGCAGCCAATGCCCTCGTCCGCCGCGTGGTGGCGGTGGTCGAACTGCACCGGCTGCTGCACGGGCTCGAAGGCCCCCGTCCCCAGTGGACTGCGGGCCAACAGCAGCAACGCCACGGGCGTGGCCACCGGCAGCACGGCCATCAGGCCGAGCACGCCTCGCAGGACTCCATCGGTCGCCGGTGGAAAGAGGCCCATACACCGCCCAGGCAGGCATGAGGCCCGCACCTAGCGGAGCGGCGTTTGGGGGCGGTAGCGCGGACCTCGCGGCGTGTCCGTTACTCCAAGCCAGGGAGGGACGCCCGTCGGAGAGCGCACACGCGCGTGCCCTCTGGACGGAGGCGGCTCAGTCCGCCTTCACCGCGTCCTCTTCCAGCGCGATGGCGGGGGACGCACCGTTGTAGACGGCGGCATCGAGCAGGCCCTCTTCGCGCGCCACCAGCACCGGGACCAGCATCTGGCCCGTGACGTTGGTCATCGTGCGCATCATGTCGAGGATGCGGTCAATGGCGAGCAGGTAGCCCAGCCCCTCCAGCGGCAAGCCCGCGGAGCTGAGCACCACCGTGGCCATGACCACCGCCGTCCCGGGCACTCCCGCGGTACCGAAGCTGCCCAGCACCGACGCCAGCAGGATGATGAAGTACTGCGACGCGGACAGCTCCAGGCTGAAGTACTGCGCGACGAAGAGCGACGCGATGGCCGGGTAGATGGCACCGCACCCATCCATCTTGATGCTGGCCCCCAGCGGCACGGCGAAGGCCGCGTAGTCCTTGTTGACGCCCAGGTTGTTCGTCACGGCGCGCAGGGCCACCGGCATGGACGCGAAGCTCGACGAGCTGACGAAGGCCACCTGCATGCCGGGCGCGGCGCCCCGGAAGAAGCGCAGCGGATTGAGCCCGTGCGTCATCAGGAGGCCGCCGTACACGAAGACGATGTGCAGCGCGCACGCCACGTACAGCGCCAGCACCAGCTTGCCCAGCGGCAACAGGCGCTCGAAGCCGTAGGTGCCCACCAGCGCGGCGATGAGGCCGAAGGTGCCCAGCGGCGTGAGCTCCAGCACGAAGCGGGTGACCTGAATCATCGCGTCGCTGGCCTCGCGGACCAGCTCGCGCAGCCGGGCCGTCTTCTCGCCGAGCTTCACCAGCGCGAAGCCCAGCAGGCCTGCGAAGAAGATGACCTGGAGGATCTTCCCATTCGCGAGCGCCGCGAACGGGTTGGTGGGCACCACGTCCAGCAGCACCTGGAGGGGGCCAGGCACGTCCCGTGGCTTGTAGGTTTCGGTGGCCATGAGCTGACCCACGCCCTCCCCGGGGCGGAGCAGCGCGGCGACGCCCAGGCCCACCCCCACCGCCAGCGCGGCGGTGACGGCGAACCAGAGAAACGTCTTGCCGCCGAGCACCGCCATGCTCTTCTGCCCGTGAAGCGCCGCCACCGCGTTGATGACCGCGAAGAACACCAGCGGTGTGGCGATCATCTTGATGAGGTTGACGTAGAGCGTGCCCAGCGGCTGGAACCAGGGCCCCGCTGGCTCCCCCACGAGCCACCCGGCCACGGCCCCGAGCACGAACGCCCCCAGGACACGTTGCCAGAAGGGAATGCGGAACCAGGCGGAGACGAGCTTCTTCACGAGGGAGACCTCTCGACGGCGGGCGGCGGACGATAACCCCAGGCCCCAGGCCGCGCAGGGGGGAGCGCAGAATTTGCGCCAGGGGTGCCCGCGCCGGGGATCCGGGTTTTGCCGCGCCCGACCGGCCCCGGCGGGACGCCACAGAGCATCAGGGCCTCCCATTTATTCCCGAGGAGCGGTACACCTGGGCCCCATCATGGCCGAGACCTCTTCGCTCAACATCCCCACTGTCGACCTCGCCGACCTCGCGTCGGATGACTCCGCTCGTGTCGAGCGCGCCGCCGCGGCGATCCGCGAGGCCTTTGGCGTCTTTGGTCTCGTGTACCTGAAGAACCACGGCGTCGACACCCAGGCGCTGAGCCGGTTCTACGACGCGTTCGCGGCGTTCATCGCCCGGCCCGCCGAGGAGAAGAAGCCCTACGGCCGCGCGGACATCTGGTACCAGCGCGGCTGGACGCCTCCGAACACCGAGGTCGCGGTCGCCAGCAATGGCCAGCCGGACTTCAAGGAGTGCTACTTCGTCGCGCCCTACCCCAACGACGCGCAGTCCGCGCTCGAGTTCCCGGAGCTGTACCCGGAGAACGTGTGGCCCCAGAACGCGCCGCCCTACTTCGAGGACGGCATCATGACGCTGGGCCGCTCCCTCCATGAGGCCGGCCTGAAGCTGCTCCGTGGCTCCGCGGTGGCCCTGGGCCTGCCGGAGACACTGTTCACCGACCTGTGCGACCGGGGCGCCCACGTCACCCGCGCGCTCCAGTACCTGCCGCTCACCAACGCGCAGGTGAACACGGACATCGTCTGGGGCGAGGAGCACACCGACTTCAACCTGCTCACCCTGCTCCCGGGCGGCCGCTTCCTGGACCCGGAAGGTAGCCCCGCGCCCGGCCCCGACAACAAGAGCGGCCTCTACCTCCGCACCCGCGCGACGCCCGAGGCGCCCAACGGCCTCCAGGTGCGCGGAACGGCGCCGGCGGGCTGCATCGTGGCGCAGGTGGGCCAGCAATTGGAGATCCTCACGGGTGGCACCTTCCTCGCCACGCCGCACGTCATCACCGCCCCGGGCGTGCCGGGCTGGCAGCGCCAGTCCGCCGCGCACTTCATGCACGTGCACACGAACACCGTGCTCTTCCCGCTGGAGAAGTTCCGCAGCGCGGATGCCGTCCGGAACTACGCGCCGCCCGTGCTCGCGGGGACGTATGACATCAAGACGCTGGTGGACATCGGCCTGGCGCCCGCGAGTGCGCTCGACAAGCTGGGTTACCGGCACTACGACCGGCTGAACCGCCAGCGCGCTGGCGCGTAGTCCTGGCGGTACCGCTTGAGGCCCCGGAGACAACCGGGGCCTCGCGTGAAACACAGTCACCAATTACAGACAGGCAAACAAACACGGACACCCAAAGATAGTCATTTCGTGTCTGTGATTTAATTTATCCCGCAATGACAGACTCTGTCATTGGAAAAGCCCCTTGCCGGCCGCTCATCATCTACCGGAGGGTGCCAAAAACCACTGAAAAGAACTTCATGTAGGCATTGCCCTCCCGGATGAGGCGCAATTCCATGCGAGGAGGCCGGCCGGCGGCCCCTGAAAACCACTGATGACGTGTTCATGTAGGCATTGCACGTCCCCTCCGGCGCCTGGCCGCGCGCCAACGTGTCAGGCGTGCGGGCGACCTGCTTCACGACGCGCGAAAACTGACTGAAGGTTCGTTCATGTAGGCATGGTGCATCCGTGCCGCAGGCTCTTGGGATCTCCGTCCTGGGGCCGTGCGTTGCCGCCATTCCAGTGTGTCGCCTGTGCGACAGAGATACCGCCCCAGAGGTAGAGGCAATGGCGTCCTGGTGGCAGACCAGTCAAGGGTAGCGCGCCCTGCCCCCGTCGGCGCGACCCGCCTCAGGGTGAGGAGCTTCGCCGCACGATGCACCCCATCATCGACTTCAAGACGCTCTTCGACGTCTCACCCAACCCGTACATGCTGCTCGACCGCGAGCTGCGCTTCGTCGCCGCCAACCCGGCGTACCTGCGCGTCACGGCCAGCAAGCTGGACGAGCTGCTTGGCCGGAGCGTCTTCGAGGCCTTCCCAGACGACCCCTCGGACCCGAACAGCGCCAATCTCCGGCAGCTCCGGGAGTCCTTCCTGCGCGTCCTGGCAAAGCGGGCGCCGGACATCCTGGCCCTGATTGCCTACCGCGTCCCCGAGTTGACGAATCAGGGCGTCGTCCCGACGTACCGGTACTGGAGCGCCACCCACATCCCCCTGCTCGATGCCTCGGGCGAGGTGGCCTACATCCTCCAGCACACCATGGACGTCACGGAGCTCCAGCGGCTGCAGGAGGCCGTCCAGGCCGCGACCGGCTCCACCGGCACCAGCAAGCCTCCACCATCGCAGCTGGAAGCCGGCGTCTTCCAGCGCGCGCTGCAGGTCCAGGAAGCGAACCAGAACCTGGACCAGGAGCGGCGCCACCTCCGTCGACTGTTCGAGCAGGCGCCCGGCTTCATGTGCTTCCTTCGCGGCCAGGACCATGTCGTCGAGCTGGCGAACGCGGCCTATATGCAGCTCGTCGGCCACCGGGACATCCTCGGCAAGCGCATCCGGGACGCCCTGCCCGAAGTGGACGGACAGGGGTACTTCGAGCTGCTGGACCGTGTCTTCACCACGGGTCAGGCCTTCGTCGGCCGGGGCATGAAGGTCTTCCTCCAGCGAACCCCCGATGACACGCTGGCGGAGAGCTACGTCGACCTCGTGTATCAGCCCATCATCGAGCCGGACGGATCCATCTCCGGCATCTTCGTCCAGGGCCACGACATCACGGAGCAGAAGCGCGCCCAGGACGAGCTGCGCCAGTACAAGGACCATCTGGAGGAGCTCGTCCGGGAGCGCACCCGCGCATTGGAGGAGAGCGAGGCTGAACGGCGTCAAGCGGAGGCCGCCCTCCGGCAGGCCCAGAAGATGGAAGCGGTGGGCAAGCTCACCGGCGGCGTGGCGCACGACTTCAACAACCTGCTCCAGGTCATCAGCGGAAACCTGCAGCTCCTGTTCCGGGATGTGGGCGACAACGCCCAGGCGCAGCGCCGGCTGACCACGGCGGTGGGCGCGGTGGAGCGCGGCGCCCGGCTCGCGTCCCAGTTGCTGGCCTTCGCCCGGCGGCAGCCGCTCAATCCCACGGTCATCAACCTGGGCCGCCTGGTCCGCGACATGGACGAACTGCTGCGGCGCGCGCTCGGCGAGGACGTGGCGCTGGAGACCATCATCGGCGGCGGGCTTTGGAACACGTTCGCCGATCCGAACCAGCTCGAAAACGTCATCCTCAACCTGGCCATCAACGCGCGTGACGCCATGGCGAGCGAAGGCAAGCTGACCGTCGAGGCCGGCAACGCCATGCTGGATGACCACTACGCCCAGCTCCACCCGGACGTCGTGCCGGGCCAGCACGTGTTGCTGGCCATCTCCGACACCGGCTGCGGCATGCCGCCCGAGGTGCTGGAGCGTGCCTTCGAGCCGTTCTTCACCACCAAGCCCGAAGGCCGCGGCACGGGCCTGGGGCTCAGCATGGTGTATGGCTTCGTCAAGCAGACGGGCGGCCACGTCAAGATCTACAGCGAGGTCGGCCACGGGACGACCATCAAGATCTACCTCCCCCGTTCGCTCCAGGCGGAGATGCCGCGCGCCGAGGTCATCCCCGAACAGGTCGAGGGCGGCACCGAGACGCTGCTCGTCGTCGAGGACGACTCGGAAGTGCGCGCCACCGCGGTGGAGATGCTGACGGAGCTGGGCTACCGCGTGCTCAAGGCCTCTGACGGGCAGAGCGCGCTCGCGGTCATCCAAAGCGGCATCCCTATCGACCTGCTCTTCACCGACGTGGTGATGCCCGGCCCGGTCCGCAGCCCCGAACTGGCGCGGCAGGCCAAGGCCCTCTCCCCGGACCTGGAGGTGCTCTTCACGTCCGGCTACACGGAGAACGCCATTGTCCACGGCGGCCGGCTGGATCCGGGCGTCCAGCTGCTGAGCAAGCCCTACCGCCGCGAGGACCTGGCGCGGAAGATCCGCCAGCTCCTGGCCGCCCGGCAGCACCGCATCGCCCAGCGCGAGGCCACCCAGCCATCCCGCGGCGGAGCCACCACGCCGGCACCTGCTCGCGTGAAGCGGACCGAGCTGCGCATCCTCCTGGTGGAGGACGACGAGAACATCCGCCTCCCCGCATGCGAGCTGCTGGAGACGCTGGGCCACACAGTGACGGCCGTCGCCCGCGCGGAAGAAGCCACGCCCCTCTTGCGCGCACAGGAGTTCGACCTCCTGTTCACCGACGTGAGCCTGCCCGGCCAGTCCGGCATCGAGCTGGCCCACCAGGCCGTCCAGGACGTGCCCGGCCTTCGCGTCATCATCGCGTCCGGCCACGGCACCAACGTGGACACCGGTGACAAGGGGCCGCTCGACGGCGCCGTCCTCCTGCCCAAGCCCTACGGCCTCTCCCAGCTCGAGCAAGCGCTCTCCCAGGTCATGGTCTGAAGGTGAATTCAGGTTCATGCAGTGCGTCATGCATGCGCCATGCGCGGGGCGCTTGCTCCTCGCGCAACAAAGTCCGTTAATCGGGCGTATGAAATTCCTGAGAGAGCTCCGCTCGGTCCTGAACCTGACCGTGCTGGTGGCCGGGCTCGGCTACTTCGTCGACCTCTTCGACATCACACTGTTCGGCGTGGTGCGTATCGCATCGCTCAAGGACATCGGCGTCACCGACCCGGCCGACATCCTCCAGAGCGGACTGCTCATCTACAACGCGCAGATGGTGGGCATGATGGTGGGCGGCCTGCTTTGGGGCGTGCTCGCCGACAAGCGCGGCCGCCTGTCGGTGATGTTCGGCTCCATCCTGCTCTACTCCTTCGCGAACCTGGCCAACGCCTTCGCATGGGACGTCACCAGCTACGCCGTCTTCCGCTTCCTGGGAGGCGTGGGGCTCGCGGGTGAGCTGGGCGCGGCCATCACCCTGGTGGCGGAGTCCCTGCCCAAGGAGAAGCGCGGCCTGGGGACCACCATCGTCGCCACGCTGGGCATGCTCGGCATCGTCGCCGCGGCCTTCCTGGGCCAGCACATGCACTGGAAGACGGCCTACCTCACCGGCGGCTTCATGGGCATCGCGCTGCTCTTCGCGCGCTTCAAGGTGTCGGAGTCGGAGCTGTTCACCAAGAAGACGGACCCCTCGCGCGCCAACCCGCTGCTGATCCTCACCGGCGGCCGGTTCCTCAAGTACATCTGCTGCATCCTCATCGGCGTGCCCATCTACTTCACCACGGGCATCCTCTTCACCTTCGCGCCCGAGCTGACGGCCGGCCTCGACGTCCAGGGCACCGTGACGGCTGGCAACGCCATCCTCTACGGCTCCATTGGCCTGACGCTGGGTGACCTTCTGGCGGGCGTCTTCAGCCAGTGGCTCAAGAGCCGCAAGCGCGCGGTGGCGATGAACCTCTGCGCGGGCTTCGTGCTGATGCTCGTCTACGGCCTCACCCCGGGCCTCACCAGCACCATGGTGTACGGGCTGAGCTTCCTGATTGGCATTACCGTGGGCTACTGGGCCGTGCTGGTGACCATGGCCGCCGAGCAGTTCGGCACCAACATCCGCGGCACCGTGGCCACCACCGTCCCCAACTTCGTGCGTGGCTCGGCGGCGCTCGCGGCCAGCGGCTTCGCCTACCTGAAGGGCGAGATGTCGGTGTCCACCGCGGCGATCATCGTCGGCAGCATCTGCTTCGGCCTGGCGCTGCTGGCCCTCACCCGGCTGGAAGAGACGTTCCACCGGGACCTGGATTACGAGGAGACGGCGACCGGCCCACAGCCTGCCGCCCAGCCCTCGCAGTCCGGCACCTGACGCACGGCGCGGCGCCGCGCCCTGAATCGGACGTTCGCCCCGGCAGCCGTTGCTCCGGGGCCTGCCGGATGCATACAGCGCGCACATGGAACATGTGTCGCTGCGTCCCATCCAGAAGGTCCTCTGCGCCAACCGCGGTGAGATTGCCATCCGCGTCTTCCGCGCGTGCAACGAGCTGGGCATCCGCACCGTCGCCATCTACAGCGACGAGGACCGCACCCACGAGCACCGCCACAAGGCCGACGAGGCGTACCTCGTCGGCCGGGGCAAGCGGCCCGTGGAAGCCTACCTGGGCATCGACGAACTCCTCGACGTGGCCGTGAAGGCGGGCGTGGACGCCATCCACCCCGGCTACGGCTTCCTGTCGGAGAACGCCGCCTTCGCGGAGGCGTGTGAGCGGCGCGGCATCCGCTTCATCGGCCCGCGCTCGGACGTGGTCCGCACCATGGGCGACAAGGTCGCCGCCAAGCACCTGGCCGACGCGTGCGGCGTCCCGGTGGTTCCCGGCATCACCCTGGAGGGTGACGACGCGCACGTGCTGGAGCAGGCCCGTGCCTTCTTCGCGAAGCAGGGTGGCCCCATCCTGGTGAAGGCGGCCCATGGCGGTGGCGGCCGAGGCATGCGCGTGGTGCGCGAGGCGAAGGCGCTGGAGGACGCGCTGGCCTCCGCGCGTTCGGAGGCGAAGAGCGCCTTCGGTTCGTCGGCGGTGTTCCTGGAGCGCTTCCTGGAGCACGTGCGCCACATCGAGGTGCAGCTGCTGGGAGATTTGCACGGCAACATCGTCCACCTGCACGAACGGGACTGCTCCGTGCAGCGGCGCCACCAGAAGGTCATTGAGATTGCCCCCGCGCCCAACCTGGCCCCGGCGGTGAAGGAGGCCATCTGCGACGCGGCGGTGCGGCTGGCGCGCAAGGCCGGCTACACCAGCGCCGGCACCGCCGAGTTCCTGGTGGCGGGCGACGCCTTCTTCTTCATCGAGTGCAATGCCCGCCTCCAGGTGGAGCACACCGTCACCGAGCAGGTGACGGGCGTGGACCTGGTACAGAGCCAGCTTCGCATCGCGGAGGGCTACCGGCTGGACGCGCCGGAGGTGGGCATCTCCCTGCAGGAGGACGTGGTGCCCCGGGGCTACGCGGTGCAGCTGCGCGTCACCACCGAGGACCCCGCCAACCAGTTCATGCCCGACGCGGGCGTCATCACCGCCTGGCGCGCGGCCATGGGCTTCGGCATCCGGCTGGACGGCTCCAACGGCTACACCAACGCCGTCATCTCCCCCTACTACGACTCCATGCTGGTGAAGGTCATTGCCTACGCGCCCACGTTCCAGGGCGCGGTGATGAAGGGCCAGCGCGCGCTGCGCGAGTTCCGCATCCGCGGCGTGAAGACGAACCTGCCCTTCCTGGAGAACGTGCTCGCCCACTCCGCCTTCCAGCAGGGAGAGACGTACACGCGTTTCATCGACGAGACGCCGGAGCTGTTCCAGTTGGAGCCCCGCCGGGACAGGGCCACCAAGCTGCTCCAGTACCTGGGCGACGTCATCGTCAACGGGCACCCCACCATCAAGAAGGACCAGCGGCTCAAGCCCACGCAGTTCCTGGAGCCGCGGCTGCCGGTGACGCCTTCGGGCCCGGTGCCTCGGGGCACCGCGCACATCCTGGCGGAGAAGGGCCCGCGCGGGCTGGCGGACTGGGTGCTGGCCCAGAAGCGCGTGCTGCTGACGGACACCACCATGCGGGACGCGCACCAGTCCCTGCTGGCCACGCGCATGCGCACGCGGGACATCCTCCGCGTGGCCCCGGCCACCGCCCACCTGGCCTCCGAGCTGTTCAGCCTGGAGAGCTGGGGCGGCGCCACCTTCGACACCACCTACCGCTTCCTCAACGAGGACCCGTGGGCCCGCCTGCGCGCGCTCAAGGCCGCCGCGCCCAACCTGCTCCAGCAGATGCTCCTGCGCGGGGCCAATGCCGTGGGCTACACCAGCTACCCGGACAACGTGGTGGAGGCCTTCATCGACGAGGCGGCCCAGGCGGGCGTGGACGTGTTCCGCATCTTCGACAGCCTCAACGATTTGGGCAGCATGGCGGTCTCCATCCGCCGCGTGCTGACGACGGGCAAGGTGGCGGAGGTGGCCATCTGCTACACGGGCGACGTCGCCAACCCCAAGCGCACGAAGTACACGCTGGACTACTACGCGGACCTCGCGAAGCGGATTGAAGACTCCGGCGCGCACTTCCTCTCCATCAAGGACATGGCCGGCCTGCTACGCCCGCGCGCGGCGGCCATGCTGGTGCACCGCCTGCGCGAGGTGACGCGGCTGCCCATCCACCTGCACATGCACGACACGTCCGGCAATGGCATCGCCAGCTACCTGGAAGCCATCGAGCAGGGCGTGCACGTGGTGGACGTGGCGCTGGGCAGCATGGCGGGCCTGACGAGCCAGCCCAGCCTCAACGCGCTGGTCAGCGCCCTGCGCGGCCACCCCCGTGAGACGGGCCTGGCCAACGCGCGCCTGCAGCCGCTGGCCAACTACTGGGAGGACGTGCGCGAGTACTACGCCCCCTTCGAGGCCGGCCTCAAGAGCACCACCAGCGAGGTGTACTACCACGAGATTCCCGGCGGCCAGTACTCCAACCTCCGGCCGCAGGTGGCGGAGCTGGGCCTGCTGGGCCGGTGGAACGACGTGAAGGACGCCTTCGCGCTCGTGAACGTCCTGGTGGGCGACATCCCGAAGGTGACGCCGTCGTCGAAGATGGTCGGCGACTTCGCCATCTTCCTGCTCAAGAACGACCTCACGGTGCGCGCCTCCACGCTGGCGGAGGCGGCCGCGCTCACGCGCCAGAGGCTGATTGAACAGGCGCCGCGCCTGGACTTCCCTACCAGCGTGGTGGGCTACTTCCGGGGCGAGCTGGGCCAGCCGCCCAACGGCTTCCCCGAGGACCTGCGCGCCGCCGTGCTCAAGGGCCTGCCTCGCGTGGAGGGACGGCCCTCCGCCAGCATGCCGCCGCTGGACCTGGACGCGCTCCAAGGGGAGCTCTCCGCGAAGACAGGACATGCGCTCACCCGCGTGGACGCCCTCTCCAGCGCGCTCTATCCGCGTGTCATGGCCGGCTACCTGGAAGACCTGGGGCGCTACGAGGACGTGTCCATCCTCGACACCCCGAACTACTTCTACGGCATGGAGGTGGGGCAGGAAGTCTGGGTGGACCTGGAGCCGGGCAAGACGCTGGTCATCAGCATGTCCGCGGTGGGCGAGCCGGATGAAGAAGGCGTGCGCACCGTCTACTTCGCCCTCAACGGCCACAACCGCACCGTGCACGTGAGGGATCGCAGCCGCGCCGCCACCGTGGAGGCGCGCCGCCAGGCGGACCGCGCGAATCCCAATCACGTCGCGGCGAGCATGCCGGGCACCGTCATCGCCCTGCACGCCAAGTCGGGAGACGCCGTGGAGGCGGGCGCGCCCCTCGTCACCCTGGAGGCGATGAAGATGGAGACGGTGGTGCGGGCTCCGCGCGCCGGCACCGTGGCGGAGGTCGTCCCGGCGCTCAAGGCCTCCGTCCAGGGTGGCGACTTGCTGGCGGTGCTCCAGTGACGGAGGGCCTGGGCCCTCAGAAGGTCACCGTCATCACCAGGGTGTCTGAGTAGGCACCCGCGGGGATGGTCTGCACGGCCGGGATGCGCCCGAAGATGGGCACCGTCACCTCCACTCCGTACACGGGAAGGACGGGCCCGTAGCGACCCGTACCGCCCGCGCCGTTGCCCCAGATGATGAGGCGCGTCGCATCCAGGTAGAGGTTGTACTGCAGGCGGGGAGCGCCCGGCCCCGCCATGCTGCGGGCCTGGTAGTCGCCCGAGCCACCGGCGCTGAAGTCGATGGTGATCGGGGTGACCTGCCCCTCACACCGGTAGGTGATGCTCCCGGCCGAGTCCCGGGGGAGCAGGTCGGTGGTGAGGTAGGTGCCGAAGCTCACCCCCACCGTGCCGCGAATCTGGCAGACGGCGCCCGCCCATCCGGGCAGCAGTCCGCATACGCCCGCCGCGATGAACGCGGCCGCCCTATTTCGCATCGTCATGGACACACCTCACGGTTCCCAGGTCAATGACCTTGCCCTCGAGGGATGGAACTTCCAGCGAGGTCGCGCAACGGCCCTTGGGGTAGACGACTGTCGCCGGCAGACGCCCTTCGGGCAGGCCCACCAGTTCGAACTCACCATTCCACCCGATGGGTGAACTCCACTTCTCTCCGTCCTTCTCGGCGCGAATCTCACCGTAGGACAGCCAGCGCGTATCCTCCGCCGAGTCGATGGTCACCTTGCCCCGATAGGCGCGGATCGTCTGCGTCTTGAAGTCCAGCACCACGCCGCCTCGCTGGTACGTGGCCACCACCTGCTCCGTGGAGGGGATGTAGACGTCCAGCGGCACCTGATGGTCCGCCAGCGAGAGCCGGTTGGCGTTGTAGGCCTGGAGCCGCGTCACCACCAGCTCGCCGCTGGAGTCCGTGCGCCCGATTTCGTGGTTGTTGAGCCGCACGCCCACGCCTTCCACGCCCTTCACGCGAACCAGCGCGTAGCCCTGGTCCACCGCGCGCGTGGGACGCACGCGCCCGCCAATCAGCACCAGGCCGCCGGCGACCTCGGCCATGCCCGCCATCCGTCCTTCGAACCACTCCGCGCCCGCGCTGACGCGGCCCACGTTGGAGTCGAAGTCGGCGCGCGCCATCGCCTGGTCCACCGCCCCCACCCGGCCCTGCACCTGGTAGCCCAGGCCGCCCTCCATGGGCACCGAGCGGGCGATGTCCACCGACGTGGTGCCTTCCCCGCGCAGCGCCTGGGAGTGTCCCACGGTGCCCGTGGTGCGGGAATCGAAGATGGCGTTCAGGTACACCATCCCCTCGACGGCGGAGCCGCCTCGCTCGGAATTGCTGCGGTTGGCGGAGAAGGACAACGTCGACCAGTCGGTCAGCCGCGCGGAGGTGGTGGCGCCCAGCCACGTCGTCCACCCGTCTCGCTGGTAGCGTGACAGCATCGCCTGCCCGCCCACGCTGACACTCTCCCCCAGCGCCAGGAACAGTGAGCCGCCCGTCTCCACGGTGGGGTGGTCGTCATCCAGCTCGAGGCTGGTGTGTGTGTAGGACTCGTTCATGCCCCGTCCGAAGACGGAGCCCCCCACCCAGCGGCGCTGGAGCGCGTACACGACGCCCGCCGCCAGCCCCGTTCGCCGCTCGCTGCGGCTGATGGCCTGTGACAGCTCCAATTCGCCGAAAGGCAGCTGGATGAGCTGCATGGCGCCGGTGCTGACGACGTTGGGCGCCAGCTCCAGCCGCAGGCCCGGCGTCAGCCACGATGTGAGGCCCATGCGGAAGTTGCCCAGGAGCATGGGCCGGCCGAAGGCGAAGTTGTAGAGATTGACGGACTCCCGCTCGATGCCCGCGGAGAGTCGGTAGTCGACCACTCCCGGAGAGAGCTGCTGCCCGCTGAGATAGTAGGACGTGTTCACCTCGCTCGCCCGGCCGAACGCGTCCCGGATGACGTAGCGCGTGTTGCCCTCGCCCCGGGGCACCGTGAGGTTCTCCAGCCGGAAGGGACCGGGCGGGAGCTCGGTGCGCTTCACCAGGTGGTTGTTGACGTAGACCTCCAACGTGGACGGCGTGGCGACGTCGCCCGCGAAGTCCTGCATCGGGTTGCGCACGAAGTACGGATTCAGCTCGAAGGTGCGCATGACGTGGAAGCCGGCCACCACCGCGCCGCCGCCCAGCACGCCGCCAAATCCCGTGGACTCACCCGCGATGGCGCGCACCATGTTCTTGGGGAAGTCCAGCGACAGCTGCGTGAGCCCCCGCAGGGGCACGGAGCCGGGCCGCCACCTGGCCTGCGTCGTCAACAGGCCCCGCCCCACCGACGCGCCGGCCTCTCCAAAGAAGGTCAGCGAGGTGTTGCGGGCGTGGGCCGCGTAGTTGATGAAGCCGCTGGGACTGCCGCGGACGGCGTAGTCCGACGGCGCCTGCGGCCCCAGGTTGATGCGCGTCTGGTCGAAGACGGACGCGGGCAGCTCGCACGACAGGCTGACGGTCCGCTCGTTCAGGGTGCAGCGCCCTTCGGGCTCCAGGGACCGCGCGGAGATGTAAGTCTTTCCTTCGATGACTTCCAGGCGGCCCCCGAGCGCCACCAGGTCCACGCCATGGGCCTCGAGCGTGGCCGCGGGGAGCAGCACGTCGCTGCCGCGCAGCATGGGGAAGGTGGCGCCGCGGGGCACGCCGTTCAGGGTGAAGTCCGCGACGATGGGCATCGGCGGCGCGGAGGGGTTGGCGGCCACGGGGTCTTGCGCGGCCGCTGACAGGGCCCCCAACGACAAGGACAACGCCAGCACCGTGCATGAGGGCGCACGGGTTACTGCAAGTCGGGAGGGGGGCATGGTGCGTCGGTCAGCGAGCGCAGGGAGCGGGAGAATCCACGGGGGAGGTCTGACGGATCACGCCCTGGTCGGTCTCCATCTCCACTTCCACCGTGCGGACCTTGCGGCAGGCCTTGCCAGCGATCTCCATGGCATACACCTGCGCGTCGCCCGCCAGGACGTACCAGCCGGGCTCCTCTTTCTCGACCAGCCGCTTGCCCTTCGCGTCGAGCCCCCGCACCCGAAGGTTCCGGATGAAGAAGTTCACCGTGCCCGGGTTCCGCACCCGGACATGGAACTTCGACTCGCGCAGCACGGCTTCCGCGATCTGGCCTTGAACGGTCTTCTTCTTGGGTGCGACAAAGACAGGCACTGAGACTCGGGTGAGGACATTCAACCCAGTTGACTGGGTGGACGGTTGCAGCGGAGGAAGCTCCTCCACGACGATTCGGAAGGAGCGTTCGTTATCCTGTGGAGCCGAGGAGCTCCCCACCCGGATGGGGCGGGACTCCCCGGGCTCCAACGTCAACATGGACGGGAAGAAGAACAAATCCTGAGTCGGCGCGAGCGACATGCGCCCTTCTTCGTCCTGAACCCAGGAATAGACAGAGGCTTGGAAGCGTGTGGTTTCGCTGCTCTTGTTCCTCACGTTCATCACCACGCCACGGGCGCTTGAATCCAATTCAAGCCGAACCGGACTGACATCGAGCTCAGCCGCGCTCGCGGTCCCCATGGCAATCCATTCCAAGGCAGCCGAACACATCAGGCCGCCGGTCCAAGACAGAAGACGGTTACGCATGTGTTATCGCCCCGAATCAGAAGGTGATGGTGGCGACGACGGTGTCGTTGTACGTGCCGGAGGGAACGTTCTGGCCGCGCGGAACCGTGCCGTAGACCAGCACGGGGACGGGCAGGCCCGTGCCCAGGAACGGGAGGCCCGTGCCAGCGGTGTTACCCCACACGATGAGGCGGGTGACGTCCTGGTACAGGCTGTACGCGAGGTAGTCAGCCGACGCCGTGTTGCGCATCCGGCGCAGCGGGGCCGCGTCCGTCGAGCCCGCGGACGGGTGCAGGCCCTGGCCCAGGGTGATGACCGCGGTGCCGAGCAGGGTGCACTGCACGCTTAGCGTGCCCGTGCCGAACAGGTCGATGCCCAGCGCGGAGTTGACGATGATGGGATCGTACGTGCCGAAGTTCAGCGTGCCGCCGCCGCCAGCGCCGATGCTGCAAGAGCCACCGACGTTGGCGGTGACGTTCAGGTTGGCGGTGGCGGTGGCGGCCTCAGCGGGCGAGAAGGCGACGAGAGACGCGGCGGCGGTGACAGCGGCAACGGCAGTCTTGATTGCGTTCATTTGAGTTGCGTGCTCCATCGAGCGGCCGGTTGATTCCGGCTGCGTCAGGGCATTGCAACCCGCTCGCCGACCGCTGAGCGGCCCGGCGTACCCCTCCCTTCAGCGCATGTCGCACCAATGCCTCGCGTGCGCTTCCAGGCAATACGTGGAAATGTTCTCTTGTTTGTTTTTACAGCGAAACGCACACATGTCCCTGGGGGGAGCCCTTCAGGGAGGGACGGACAGGCTTCGCGGCCCGCACCAGGTCCTTGGCATGTGGCATCGTGTGACGGGATGTGCCCAGTGGACGTAAGTTCATTCCCCACGTTGGGCAAAACTCTTCCCACCCCTGGAACGAGAAGCGCGAGGGTGTCCGGCGGCGTCTACCCGGTGACACGCGCGTTGCTCAGCCGAACGGAACTGAACTGCCTAGCGCGTCCGTCCTTGCTACCCACTGCTGGCGAAGCGCCGGACGCGCTCAGTCCACCTTCGCCACGCGGCGACGGTCTCCGAGGAACTCCTCCACGCCATGGGCAATCGCCTTGGCGACCTCGGTCTGGTAGACATTGGACTTGAGACGTGCCTCTTCGTCTGGGTTTGAGAGGAACGACGTCTCCACCAGAATGGCCGGCATCTTCACGCCCAACAACACATAGAAGAGCGCTTCCTTGTGGCCCAGGTCACGGATGCCCTTGTACTTGCGGGAGAGGTCCCCCACGAGGCTGCGCTGCACGTGGCTGGCGAGCCGCGAAGACTCCTCGGTGTTCGCCTTCGTGGCCAGGTCGGCCAGGATGAACTGGAGGTCGCTGATGCCCTTCTCCGAGGACGCGTTCTCCCGCGCGGCCAGACGGATGGAGTAGCGGTCCGCCGACGTGTTGAGGGTGTACGTCTCGATGCCGCGCAGCGTGCGCTTCTCCGCGGCGTTGCAGTGGATGGAGATGAACAGGTCGCCGTGCTCGGCGTTGGCGTACTTGGCGCGGTCCTCCAGGCGGATGAACCGGTCATCGTCGCGGGTGAGCACCACCTCCAGGCCCTTCTCGCGCAGCTCCTCCGCCAGCTTGAGGGAGATGGACAACGCCACGTCCTTCTCGCGCGTCCCCCCCTTGCCGATGGCGCCCGTGTCGTGGCCGCCGTGGCCGGGGTCGATGACCACGCGCCGCACCTTCAGGCCGAGCTGCTCCGCCAGCGTCAGCTCCATGCTGCGCGACTGCTTGGCCACGGCCTTCAGCCGGGCCTGCGCCACCTTGTCGTCCACCGGACGGGTGATGGGATGCGGGGGCTCCGCGGCAGCGGGCTTCGAGGCCATGGCTGCGGCGACGGCCGCGTCCAGGCTGCCTTCGCGCGTGTCCGCCTTCACGGGCGCGCTCGGCTCCTTCTGCGGAATCCTGGGCGACGGCTCGCGCGCCATCTTCTCGATGGCGGCCACCAGGCTGGACGCAGGCCGCTCCGCGGGCACCGAGGCCTCCACGGCCGGCTCCGGCTGCGCGTCCTTGGACGTGTCGGCGGAGGCAACAGCCTTGGACGTGTCGCTGTCGCCCGCGCTGGAGGTATCGGCCGAGGACGTGTCGGTCGAGGTGACGGCCTTGCTCGACGCGGAGCTCTTGCCGGAATCAGCCACGGTGACCGCCTTGCCAGCGGTGCCCGTCTTGCCCGACGCGGAGGAATCAACCTTGGCCACGACAGGCGCGGCCTTGCGAGGCGGCGGCGGCGGGGCCTTGGGCGACGGCAGCGAGGCCAGCAGCTCCCGCATCTCCCGCGCACGGTCACCCTTGCCGTTGACGGCCAGCGTCTCCGTCAGGACCTTGCGCGCGGACTCCGGCTGGTCCAGCCGGTGGACGTGAATCTTCGCGAGCGCCAGCGCCCCGTCATCCGACAGCCGGTGCTTCGGGTAGCCCTCCAGCAACTTGGTGTAGTCGGTGATGGCGGCCTTGAGGTCGTCCTCCACGAAGGAGATGCGGCTCAGTTCCTGGAGCATCTCCGCCGCGGTGAACAGGGCATCCGGCGCGCGGCCCGACTTCGGGAAGCGAGCGGCCACGGATTCGAAGCGCGTCACCACGTTCAGCCAGTGATGGCGCAGCTTGCGCCGGGCCGCGTCGTCCTTCAGCGCGTAGTAGATCTTGCGAGCACCCTGGTAGGCCTCCTCGGCCTCGTCTCGCTTGGCGGCCCCCACCGCGCTCGGGACGAGCAGCAGTAGCACGGGCAGCACGATGACGAGGCGCGAGTGCATGGGGTTCCTCCGGGTAGGTGCGAGCTACAGGCGTGTGTCACACAGCCCCACCCCCCCGGCAAATTTTCGGCCCCCACCATCTGTGTCAGCGCAGCCACCCCAGCACGCCCGCGAGGTCCTGGTCGATGACGCGCGCCCACCCAGGCTGCCGGGGCACCACCGCCGCCAGCACCTTCTCCCCGTTGCGCACGGGCGCCCGCCCCGGCCGGACCCGCGCGCGAACCGCGTGTTTCACGTCCTGCCGGAAATAGTGGGCCGGAAAGGACACCTCGCCCCGAGTCTCCGGCAGGGGCCCGTCCGGCGTCAGCCACACCAGCGCGCCCAGCCGCAGCGGCTCCACCTCGGAGCGCCACAGCCGCCGCATCTCCCACGCGAAGTACCCCACGGCCACGAGCACGCCCAGGCCGATGCCCCAGGGGAGCAGCCCCACGCGCAGCGCCCGGGAGCGAGCGAAGCCAGCCTCGCGCGGCCGGTCCGGCATGGCGGGGTCCACCAGCAACGTCACCCGGGCGCCCCGCCCCAGTCCCTCGGCGTACTCGGCGAAGGTCCGGATGCCGGACACGGAGTGCTCCGCCTCCGCGAAGGTGTAGAGCACCTCCAGGGCGGCTTCCCCGCCATCCCGGGCGTCCGGGGGCGGCAGGCGGGAGGCCACCACCAGCCCCTCCACTTCCTCCGCACGGGCGGTGAAGCCCTGCTCCTCGACGAAGTAGCGTCCGGCCCAGCCGGCACCGGTGCCCAGGACCGCTACCGCCACCAATCCCAGGAGGACGCCTCGCACCACGCGCCCCACGGCGCCGGGCACCTGCGTCAGTCGGACCTTTCGGGGGGCATGCGGAATGGCCAGCTGCATATGGCCGCGCAGCCTACCCCAAGCGCGGCGGACGGACGCACACGCCGCCTCACGGCGATTCCGGCAGCCGAACCCAGACGCCCCGGAAGCGCTTGCGCGCCGCGTCCTTCAGTCGCTTGCACTCGACGCCGTCCACCGGCGCGGTGCCGTCGTCGCTGAGCAGCAGGATCTCCTCGGCGTCCTCCGGCGTGAAGAAGGCCTCCGGGTTCAGGCCCGCCAGGTCCACCGATTCCACGGCGACCGGAGCATCCTCACCGCCGCGCCAGGTGAACAGGCGCGAGGTGCCCTCTCCCGCCATGCCACCGCTGATGATGAGGTAGCGGCCTCGCCACCAGGACAGCGAACGGATGCCCAGGCCGCCCAGGTCCAGTTGAACGGGCTCGCCCAGCTGGGCCCGAGCGCCCTCCTCCTCCACCAACGACACCGGATTGAGCAGCGGTACCAGCAGCGCCTTGCCGTCGGGCACGGGGCTGCGGAAGCCCACGAGGATGGAGCGCCCATCCGGCATGGCCGTCATGCCCTCGATGTTGAGCCCGCCCGGGGCCTTGGGCGCCTTCGTCTCCGCGCCGTCCAGCCCGAAGCGCGCCAGCTGCGGCGCCGCGAGCATGTCATCCAGGAGCTGCGTGTACGGCCGCCCCACCAAGCGGGGCACCGCGTCCGTCTCCTCAGTGGCGAAGAAGCGCAGCCGGCTGGGCGCCTTCTTCCCAGAGCTGTTGCGGCCGTGCGACGTCAGCCAGAATGACAGCGAGCCCAGCCCGGTGGCCGCCTCGATGTCCGCCTCCGGGGCCTTCTTCTTCGCCGCGGGCAGCTCCAGGTGCGGGGACAGGTCCACGCTCTGCACCGGCGGACCGCCCCGGCGCGCGTCATAGACACGGAGGATGTTGTCCTCGTCGTCGCCCACGACGAACAGGTCGCCGCCGAGCGACACCGCGCCGGAGGCGTCACACATGCCCTCGAAGCGCAGCACGTCGCGGCCATCCATGGACGCGGCGGCTACGGCGTCGGGCCGTTCCCCCACGCTGTGCGCCGAACACCCCCAGACCAGGACTCCCATGCAGACAGGCAGCAGCCTCATGGCCCCACTCTTGGCCACGGTCAGCGCATGCGGGGAGTGGCGTGACGCCGACTGTGCGCTGGGCGACACCGGGACTGTGGGACCGGCCAGCACCGTCCTGGGCCTTCACTTCTTGGGAGGGTTGTTTCCGCGACCTCCGCCAGAGGGGTTCCCGGTCGTGCTCGGAGCATTGGCCGGCCTGCCATTACCGCCGCCGCCTCCGCCGCCTCCACCCTTGCCCGAACCTCCGCCCCCCTGCCCTCCACCATTGCCCTTGCCACCACCGGAACCCTGACCGCCGCTTCCGTTGCCTTTGCCCATCATGCCTCCTTGGTGAGGAAACACGCGGACGAGACACCATCCTCTGGCATTGTGGGAAGGCCTCGCCAGTTCCGACGTGCAATTAAAGACATCAGGAGCGCCAATCCAGACAAGGCAGCCCTCGTGAGTTCGACCTGACAGATGTGGACGTTCTGCGTCGGGAGCAGGTGACGCAACCGGACAGAGGGGCTGAGATGCGCCGCCCTGCCGAAGAGCACCCGTCAAGGAGGAGCACCCATGAAGAGCGAGCGACAGAAGATGCTGGATGGGGAGCTTTACGACCCGTTTGACGCGGAGCTGGTGGCGGCCCGTATTCGTGCGCGGGACCTCTGCCAATCGCTCAATGCCACCCGAGAAGGCGATCGGGAGGAGCGGCGGCGCATCCTCCGAGAGCTGGTCGGCGCAGGCGGCGAAACGGTGTGGATGCAGCCTCCCTTCTTCTGTGACTACGGCTCGAACATCGAGCTGGGGGAGCGCGTGTTCTTCAACTTCAACTGCGTCGTGTTGGACGTGTGCAAGGTGAGCATCGGCAACTACACGCTCTTCGGGCCCGGGGTGCAGATCTACACGCCCATGCACCCGTTCAACGCGGAGCTGCGGCGGAAGGAGGAATACGGCAAGCCCGTCACAATCGGCTCGGATGTCTGGGTGGGAGGCGGAGCGCTCATCCTGCCGGGCATTCGAATCGGCGCGCGCGCGGTCATTGGTGCTGGCAGCGTCGTGACCAGGGACGTCCCTGACGGCGTGTTAGCCGCCGGGAACCCCTGTCGTGTCATCCGCGAGATTACGGAGTAGCCGCCGCCCCCGGTGGCACGATGCGACGCTGAGGCGGGATGAGTGCCGCCCCTCTTCCACGCGGGGCCTGCTTTCGCCCTGGGGGCCTCACGCTTACTGGGAGGAGAATGAGCCTCTGGGTTTTCGTCGTGGCGGTGTCCACCGGACTGCTGGCCGCCGTGCCGCCGTGGTGGTTCGCGCGGCGGCGCCCCGGCTACAGCCACCTGCGGAACACCCTCAGTGAGCTGGGGGAGACCGGGGCCCCCGATGCGACCCGAGTGGCCTGGCTCGCCTTCGCGCCCCTGGGGCTCGCGGTCTGGGGCTTCATGGCGTTGCTCGGGGGGCAGTTGCCGGAGGATGCCAGCACGGGCCTCGTGCTACTCTCCCTCCTGGGCGTGAGCTACGTCGGCGCCGCGGTGTTTCCATGTGACGCCGGAGCGCCGTTCTGGGGGACCTGGCGGAACCAGGTTCACAACCTCGTTGCCGCCATCGGCTACTTCGGCGCGGGGGCTGGGTTGATTGAGCTCGGGCGCGCCTTCGAAGACGTGTCGCGGTTGTCCGCTCTTGCCATCGTCACGTCCACCCTGGGCAAGGGGGTCCTTGCAGGCATCTTCGTGCTGTCGTTTGAATCGCCGGTGCGTGGACTGACCCAACGCGTCATCGAGGCGGCGGTGTTCGGCTGGATGGTGCTGGTGGGCGTGTGGCTGGTGCTGGGCTCCTGAGCCACGCCACAACGCCGCATCCTCGGCGGCACGCCTGGAGCGCTCGCCCGCGCCGCCGCGTTCAGCGCGCGGGGAGGACGTGCCGCAGGAGCCGCCCCTTCAGCAGTTCGACCAGGGTGAGATAGGTGGGCACCACGAGTCCGACGAAGAGGAGGTAGGCCGGAGGCAAGGGCACCATGCCGAGCAGCGCCGCCGCGGGAGTGTACGGGAGCACGCCCCCGATGATGACCACGGCCACCGCGGTGACGATGAGCGCGGCGCTCGGCCGGTTCTTCCAAGGCCGGCCCATGGTGCGAATCACGAACACCACCAGCACCTGGGTCGCTAGCGATTCGATGAACCACCCCGTCTGGAACGCCGACTGCCCGAAGTGAAACCCCCACAGCAGGACACCGAAGGTGAGGAAGTCGAAGGCCGAGCTCACCGGCCCAATCAGCACCATGAACCGACGGATCAGCGAGATGTCCCACCGCTGCGGACGGGCCACGAAGGCCGGGTCCACGTTGTCCGTGGGGATGGTGAGCTGGGCGACGTCGTAGAGCAGGTTGTTCAGCAGGATCTGCGTCGGAAGCATCGGTAGGAATGGAAGGAACAGGGCCGCGCCCGCCATGCTGAACATGTTGCCGAAGTTCGAGCTGGTCCCCATGAGCAGGTACTTGAAGACGTTCCCGAACGCGCGCCTGCCAGCGAGGATGGCGCCATGGAGCACGGCGAGGTTGCGCTCCAGCAGGACGATGTCGGCGGCCTCGCGCGCGACGTCGACCGCCCCCGACACGGAGATGCCGACATCCGCGCCGTGCAACGAAGGGGCGTCATTGATGCCGTCGCCGAGGAAGCCGACGACGTGCCCCCGGGACCGGAGCGCCCGGATGACGCGGTGCTTCTGCGCGGGCGAGACGCGGGCGAACACCTGGGCCTGCTCCGCGACATGGGCGAGTGCGCCGTCATCCATGCGCTCGAGCTCACTGCCCAGAACGATGCGGCCCGCCGGCATCCCCACCTGCGCGCAGATGTGACGCGTCACGAGCGCGTTGTCCCCGGTGAGGATCTTCACTGAGACGCCGTCGCGCCCCAGCGCCGCCATGGACTCCGCCGCGCCTTCGAGCAGGTGGTCGGCGAACGTCAGGTACCCCGCGAAGATGAAGTCCCGCTCGTCCCCCACGTTGAAGCCTCGTGGCCTGGAGACGCGCCGGTAGGCCACGGCGAGGACGCGGAAGCCTCGCTCGCTCAACCGCCGGAAGACCTCCAGGCAGCGCTCCGCCGAGCTGTCATCCAGGGGCTGGACCCGCCCCTCCACCTCGCACACCGTGCAGAGGCGCAGCACGCTCTCCGGCGCGCCCTTGGTGATGAGCAGGTGCGCTCCGTCACGTGCCACGACGATGGACAAGCGGCGCCGCTCGAAGTCGAACGGAATCTCATCCGTCTTCTCGAAGCGCTCTCCTCCGGCGCCGGCGCGATCGAGGATGGCCGCATCAAGCGGACTCTTGATGCCGGACTCGAAGCGTGAATTCAGGGCGCCCAGGAAGAGCGCCCGTTCGTCCGCCTGCCCGAAGGGGCCGAGCGTCGCGTCGAGCGACATGGTGCCCGCCGTCAGCGTGCCCGTCTTGTCGCTGCAGAGCACGTCCACGCTGCCCAGGTTCTGCATCGAAGCGAGGTGCTTGACGATGACCTTTTCCCGCGACATCCGGAGCGCCCCCTGGGCGAGCGTCACCGTCGTGATCATGGGCAGGAACTCGGGGGTGAGTCCCACGGCGAGCGCCACCGAGAACAGGAGCGACTCCAGCGCGTTGCGCCCCAGGCTCACGTTCACCACGAGGATGAAGAGCACCAGGAAGAGGACGGTCTGCAGGATGAGCATCCCGAAGCGCTTCGTGCCCCGCTCGAACTCGGTCTCCTCCGGCCGCGCCGCCAGCCGCTCCACGATGTCGCCATAGGCCGTGCGCCGGCCCGCGGCGAAGACCAGGGCCGTGCCCGTGCCGCTCACGACGGACGTCCCGAGGAACACGAGCGCGCCGGAGTCCGGTCCCGTGTCCGGGAGGGCCTCGTGCGTCGCCGTCTTCTCCGCCGGCAGCGACTCGCCCGTCAGCGAGGACTGCATGACGTGGAGGTCCGTCGCCTCCACCAGCCGCGCGTCCGCGGGCACCAGGTCTCCCGCGGACAGATGGATGAGGTCCCCCGCGACGATGTCCTGGCGGGGAACCTCCACCCAGGCGCCATCGCGCATGGCCGTCGCCGTGGGGGCGATGCTCGCCTGGAGGTGCTTGACGGCCTGCTCCGAACGGAGGGTCTGCCAGGCGTTGATTCCCGCGCTGAGCAGCACGATGCCTCCGATGATGAGGGCATCGCTCACCTCTCCGAGATACGCGGAGGCCGTCCCCGCCACGAGCAGGATGATGACCAGCGGGTTCGCCAGGGCGCGCAACACGCCGCGCACGCAGACCCCGGAGCGCCCACGCGCCAGGGCGTTCCTCCCTCCTGGTGGGGAGCGCCGATGGGCCTCCTCCGTGGTGAGTCCCTTCCCAGCCGTCACCAGCCGGGCCATCAATCCGGCCAATGGCTGGGCCGCCCACGCGCCGCCAGCCACCACGTCACCCGGCGGCGCGCGTGGAGGCCCCAGCTCGCGTCGTGACAGCCAGAGCCCGGGCAGCATCGGAAGCCAGAAGCTGAGGCCTCGGAACAGGAGCGTCGCGGCGAGCGCGACCGCGATGGGCACCCCCACCATGCGCAAGGTGATGACCGACGCGGCCTCGAACGTCCCGAGCCCTCCGGGCATGATGCCCAGCGTGCGAAAGAGGCTCGAAATCATGAAGCTCGCGAACACGCCTCCTGGCGAGCCCCAGGCCCCCAGCGAGCGGATGAGGACCCAGAGTGTCATGGCGTCACAGAGGACGATGACCAGTTGATAGAGGCTGGTCCGCAGCAGCAGCCGGGGGTTCCTCGTCAGCCGGGGGTCCGCGTCCCGGATGAACTCGAGCGCGGCGCGCACCAGCCGCAGCCTCGCCAGCCAGCGGGGCACACGTCGCGCGCCCCTCCCGGAGAGGGCCAGCACCCACACCGTGAGCCCGACGGCGAAGAGCAAGAAGACACATGAGACGAGCAGGATGACCGGGGTCACCTCGCCTCGTATGATGGTGATTCCGAGCGCGCCCCCGAGGCCGAGCACATAGGCGACGTAGTACGAGGCGAGGTCGACCACGACGGCCGCGGCGACCGTGGGCCGGGGGATGCCTCGCCGCCGCAGGCCACTCGCCAGGACGACCGTCCCGCTCAGCCCCGCGGACGGGAGCGCCTGGTCGACGAAGAGCTTGGCGAGGCTCAACTGGCTCGCGGTGCCCAGCCGCACCGCGCCCCCTCCCTCCCGGATGGCCAGCCTGAACACCTGCCCCTGGGCCAGGTAGGTTCCCACCTGGAGCAGGACGGCGAGCCCGAACCACCAGGGCTCGGCGCGCTCGGTCAACTGCGCGAAGTCCCGGGCCTCCGCGAAGTGGCGGGCGGCGAGGATGACCCCCGCGAACAAGGTGCCCCCGAGGAGCCACGGCAACCAGCGGCGCGGCCCCCGCGGCGCGGGCCCAAGCACAGTTCGCGCGGCCGGTGGAGCATCCCTCATGTCTCCTATGGAATGTGCATGGCGGCCCCGTCCGCCACGGCACGCCAGCCGTGGCCGAGGGTTCGCAGCGCGCGCATGGTGGGCCGGATGGGCTGTCCCTCCACACCGCTCAGTGACGGCTGCTGGTGGCCCGCCCGTTGATGTACGTCTGGATCACCGGAATCTGGCTGATCTTCGTGGGGTCGCCGCCCTTGGCCGGATCGAAATCGAGCGGGTTGGCGCCCAGCACGACGAAGTCCGCCACCTTGCCGGGCTCGATGCTGCCCAGCAACGTGTCGAGCTCATGATGGCGGGCCGGCACCACCGTGATGGCGCGCAGCGCCTCCTCGACGGTCGCCGCGTGCTTGGCGCCCAGCACGTACTCACTCGTGAAGTCCGGATAGGACCAGGTGCGCCGCGTGACGGCCTGCTCCACGAACCAGAGGGGACGCGTCGGGGTCACCATCGAATCGCTGTGGAACGAGAAGGGAATCTCATTCTCACGGTCATAGGCGATGGGATCGATTTCGTTCGCGGTCTCCTGCCCCAGCATCCCCACGAACGCGTGACCCCAGTACGCCACGTGCCCGATGAGGTGCGTCACCTGGACGTCGAGCGCGGGCACCGACTTCTTGTCCAGGGTGCCCGCTCCCTTGCGCAGGTCACCAATGCGCTTGGAGAGCGCGGGCTGGCCCACCGTGTTGTGGATGAGGAGGACCCGGTGGGGGTTCTCCGTCCCCTGCTGGAGCTGCGACAACGCATCCAGCGCCCAGGTGTTCGCCCCGTTGCCGTTGGCGTGGAGATTGAACCGCCACGTCCCCTGATTCCAGAGCGGGCTCAAATGGTCCACGATGGCCTGCGCGTTGTCGTAGTCCGCCCGGCCCTCGCCTTCACCCGAGCAGTGCCCACCCTCCAGGTAGTGATACGGCGAATCAAGCTTCGCGGTGCAGCCCTGCGTCGAGCCATCGACCCAGATCTTGATGCCGCCAGCGCCCAGCCACTTCGGCAGCGCACAGTCATTGCCCGCCTTCGGCTCACAGGCGGGCGCCGTCGGCTGGAGATTCGCACCCGACGCGGCCTCCGCGACCACGACGCCCGTGATTCGGAAGGGGAACCCGGGCAGCTCGGTGAACCGCTTCACGGCGTTGACCTGCGCCACGCTCTGGAGACCACCATCCGCGATGGTGGTGACGCCCGCGTCACGCAGCGCCAGGATGGCGCGATCGATCTCCGCGCCGCCCTGCTCCGCGAGCTTGACCGGATCGGAGTGCATCAGCGCCAGGGGCAGGTTCTGCTGCATCGCCTTCATGAACGGCGCGTAGCCGGACGACTCCCGCAGCAGGCCCGTGAAGTTTCCAGACGCATCCGTGGCCCACTCGCCCCCGCCCTGACCAACGGAGTCGGGCGGCTTGCAGCCCTTGACGACTCCGTTCGGACAGACGGCCTCGAAGGCCTTCTGGTTCACGTAGGCCAGGTGGCCCGACTGGTCCAGGATGAGCACCGGCCGGTCCTTGGTCACGCATGCGTCGAGGTAGAACTTCGGCTGCGCCATGAAGGTCGAAGGGCCGCCCTTCCCGCACCCCGTCGAGTTGTCGAACGTCTGCCTCGACGGATCCAGGTTCATGCCCAGGACGAAGACGTCGCTCCCGATGGCACTCGAATCCTCCACCTTCATCGAGGAGAGCGCGCGCAGCACCTCGCTGCGGGACTTGCAGTCCACGGACGGGTCCACCCGGTACGGAGGCGGCAGACAGGGCGCCAGGTCATGCGAGCCCAACACACTCTGGATGAGCGTGGGCAGGAAGTGCATGTGCGGGTCGAAGAAGCCCGGCATCAGCACTTGTCCGGGCGCGAGCTGAACCACCTCCACCGACGTGGACAGCCCCTGCTGGAGATCGAACGCCTTGCCGACCTTCAGGATCTGTCCCCGGTCATCCACCAGGACGGCCTCGGCGACGGTCCCCTTGTCGTCCATGGTGACAACCTTCCCCAGGAACAAGGTGGAGCCAGGCTTGGCAGGGCCGCGCTCGACGGGCGCCGCACAGGACGACAGGAAAGCGAGTGCGGCCCCAAGCACGGAGTAGCGAGGGAATGCACGGGAAAGACATGAGACATCTCGACGCAGAGGTCCAGCCATGGAGTTCCTTTTCAAGGGGTGCGACAATATACACAGCAGCCCCATTAAATCCATACACCACAAAGGCATTAAATCCAGACACGTCAAAACCTCATTCGACACGTCAACACGGCTCCTGACACGTCAAATGCGACAGCCAGCCCCAGGGCAGTCACCCGTCAGTCCGTCGGCTGACATGACAAACCCGCCGTTGACGTGTCAGCGCGCCGTCCGACGCGTCCACACCTGAAAAGGGGCTGCTCCCCAGAGGCCCGCCGAATGACCAGGGGGCGCCGATATCCGCACCGAACATCCGCTTCAGTGCCCTGGAGTTCGGCTGTGACGCCGTCGCGTCGAACCGGCTCATCCAGCAACGCCGGAACGCCCCCAGCAGCGTCTCGCAGCCCCGCGAAGGGGCCGCCGTAGCGGCCACCCGCTCACGCGGAGGCAACTCCTGTGGGTACTCGCGGGTGGAGCATGAACTGACGCGACATACCTTCCAGGAGGACGTCAATTACGTACCGCCCATCACGCACCTCATCCAGCAGGCCTGGCCTGAGCTGGCGCTGCTGGAGGCCAACGCGAAATGCGTGCCCGCAAGCCCCTTCTCGCCCACGAACAACCGCATCGAGGCGGTCGTCCACGGGGGCTCGGGTCCAAGGGCCGCGCTGGAAGCGGCCCGCCGCGTCCAGTTGGTGCGGCTGTACCTCTGGGCTGAGCACCGGGCGAGGCGAGGCCCGGCGCTGCTTCCTACTCCAGCTCGCGCTGAAGCTTCGCCAGCAGGTTGAGCGCATCCAGGGGCGTCATCCGGTCAATGGTCGCCCCCTTCAGCGCATCCAGCGTCTTCTGCTGCGCGGGCGTCACCCCAGCCGAGCCCTGAGCCGTGGGCGCCGGCTCCGCGCCGAACAGTCCCAGCTGCCCGGACGAAGCCCCACGCCGTCCACCCTGCGGCTGCCGCACGGCCACCCGGGGCCGGCCCGCGTCATCCAGCTCACCGGACTCCAGATTTTGGAGCAGCTCGCGCGCGCGCCCGACGACTTCCGGCGGCAGACCCGCCAGCTTCGCCACCTCGATGCCATAGGAGCGGCTGGCCCCACCCGGCACCAGTTTGCGCAGGAAGATGACCTTGCCGTTCTGCTCCTTCACGGCGATGCACAGGTTCTTCACCCGAGGCCGCTCGCGGGCCAGGTCCACCAGCTCGTGGTAGTGCGTGGCGAACAGCGCGCGCGCCCCCAGTGTCGTGCAGGTGCTCCGCCACCGCCCAGGCAATGGAGAGCCCGTCGAAGGTGGACGTGCCACGGCCAATCTCATCCAGGATGATGAGGCTCTTGTTCGTGGCGTGATGGAGGATGTGGCTGGTCTCCGTCATCTCCACCATGAAGGTGGACTGACCGCGCGCCAGATTGTCCGCCGCGCCCACGCGCGTGAAGATGCGATCGCACAGACCGATGCGCGCCGCCTTCGCCGGAACGAACGAGCCCGCCTGCGCCATCAACGCCGTCAGCGCCACCTGCCGCATCACCGTGCTCTTGCCGGCCATGTTCGGACCGGTAATCACCATCAGCTGCGCGTCCTCGGCCGGGTCCAGGCGAACGTCGTTGGGAACGAACGAATCGCTCGCCCCCAGCATGCGCTCCACCACCGGATGCCGCCCCGCGGTGATGCTGAGCGCCACGGACGCGTCCACCTCCGGCCGCGTGTAGCCATACTCCGCCGCGCACCGCGCGAAGGACAACAGCGCGTCCCCAGTGGCCACCGCCTCCGCGGCGGACCGGATGCGCGGCGCCGCCGACACCACCTGCGTGCGCAGCTCCTCGAAGAGCTGAATCTCCAGCGCGCACCGCCGCTCCTCGGCGGTGAGGACCTGCTCCTCGTACTCCTTCAGCTCCGGGGTGACGAAGCGCTCGGAGTTCACCGTGGTCTGCTTGCGGATGTAGTCCTTGGGCACCCGGTCGAGGTTCGACTTCGTCACCTCCAGGTAGTAACCAAAGACCTTGTTGTAGCGGACCTTCAGCGAGGAGATGCCGGTGCGCTCCTTCTCCCGCTGCTCGATCTGGAGCAGCAGGTCCTTGCCGGACGTGGACAGCGCCACCAGCTTGTCCAGCTCCGCGTTGAAGCCGGCACGAATCATGCCGCCGTCCTTCAGCGTCACCGGCGGCTCGTCCGCCACGGCGCGCGACAGCAGCTCCGCCAGCTCCGGCAACGCGGACAGGGGGCCCGTGAGCGACTTGAGCAGCGAGGACTCACACCGCGCAAGCACCGCCACCACCCGGGGAAGCTGCGCCAGCGACAAGCCCAGCGCGCGCAAGTCCCGGGCGTTGCCCGCGCCCAGCGACAGCCGGCCGCACAGCCGCTCCAGGTCCCCCACTTCCTTGAGGATGCCTGCCAGCTCCTCGCGCCACACGCTGCGCCCGGACAGCTCCTCCACCGCGTCCAGCCGCGCGTGGATTTCCGGCAGCGAGCCCAGCGGAGACGAAAGCCAGCGCGCCAGCTTGCGCGCGCCCAGGCTCGTCACCGTCTTGTCCAGCACGCCCAGCAGCGAGCCCTTGCGCCCACCGTCCCGCAACGAGCGCAGCACCTCCAGGTTGGCCCGGGAGGACTCATCCATCAGGAGGTTGCCGCCGCGCTCCTGCCGGCTCAGCCGGTCCACGTGCGCCGCCGCCGTCTTCTGAGTGTCCTTCAGGTAGCGCAGCGCCGCGCCCGCGGCGCCCGCGGCCAGGGGCGCGTCATCCAGCCCGAAGGCGGACAGCGACTGCACCGCGAAGTGACTGCGCAGGTAGCCCGCCGCACGCGTGGGTTCAAACGACGCGGCCTCACCCTCCGCCACCGCTGGCGTGCGCACCATCCGGGCGAGCAGCTGCGCCACCTCCGGCGCGTCCCGCTTCCCGTCCGGCACCAGCAGCTCACGGGGCTCCACGCGCGACAGCGACTCCGCCAGCTCCGCGATGCCCGGGGCCTCCAGGGCCATGAACTCGCCGGTGGACGCCTCCAGCAGCGCCGCGCCCCAGCCCTTGTCGTTCCAGGACACGGCGGCCAGGAAGTTGCTGGCCTGAGGCTCCAGCACCTCTTCGTCCAGCACCATGCCCGGGGTGATCACCCGTGTGACTTCCCGGCGGACGATGCCCGGCCCGTTGCCCGGCTCCTCCACCTGTTCGCAGATGGCGACCTTCAGGCCCTCGGACACGAGGCGGCCGATGTACCGCCGCGCGGCATGGTAGGGCACCCCGCACATGGGCACCTTGTCCGCGCCCTTGGCCCTCGCGGTGAGGGTGATTTGGAGGATCTCCGAGGCCTTCACCGCGTCCTCGAAGAACATCTCGTAGAAGTCACCCAACCGGAAGAACAGCAGCGAGTCCGGGTGGAGCGCCTTCACCTCCATGTACTGGCGCATCATGGGGGTCAGGGAGGCAATCTCCCGGGCGCCCGCACCCTCGTTTACCGGCCCCACCTCGGGCGTCATGTCCCCGGGGAGCTCCACCGCTGCTGTCTTGCCTGCCTTCGCCTGCTGCGTCACGGCCATCCCTGCCCTTCTCTCATGGCCCCACCCCTGGATCAACGAACCGGCGCCCTACCCGCCGAGTTCCCTTACCACCCACCGCCGACATTCCACCCACCCCACCGCTGAAAACGGGTGCCATGCCCGACGACGCGGGGCATCGTGCGCGCCGCATGGCGCAGACGCCCCCTACTTCAGAGGCCCGGCCCCGGCCTCCCGTGCCCGCGCTCTTCCGCGTGGCCCTGGCCCCCATCCAGGCCTTCTTCCGCCTGGAGGCGGCCAGCGGCATCCTGCTGGCCCTGTGCGCGGTGGCCGCCATGGCGTGGGCCAACTCGCCGTGGGCCGCCACCTACTCCGCGGTGTTCGACGCCCGCATGACGGTGGGGGTGGCGGGCGTCCACGCGGGCTTCACCGTCCGCGAGCTCATCAACGACGGGCTGATGACGCTGTTCTTCTTCGTCGTCGGCATGGAAATCAAGCGCGAGCTGAGCTCGGGCGAGCTGCGCACCTTCTCCCGCGCGGTGCTGCCGCTCATCGCCGCGATGGGCGGCATGATTGTCCCCGCCGCGCTCTACGCCGCCTTCAACCAGGGGACGCCCGCGCAGGCGGGCTGGGCCATCCCCATGGCCACCGACATCGCCTTCTCCATTGGCTGCCTCACGTTGGTCAGGACGCGGGTGAGCCACGGGTTGGTCGTGTTCCTCACGGCGCTGGCCATCTTCGACGACATCGGCGGCATCCTCGTCATCGCCGTGTTCTACGGCTCAGGGCTTCACGCGAGCTGGCTCGTGGGGGCGCTGGGTGTACTCGCCGTGCTGGCGTGCCTCAACCACTTCCAGGTGCGCAACGGCGTGGCGTACGCGCTGGCGGGCGCGGCGCTCTGGTACACGATGCACCACGGCGGCATCCACGCCACGCTGTCGGGTGTGGTGCTGGGCCTGTTCATGCCCGCACGCCCCCTGCGTCCGGGCCGCCACGTGCTGGAGGAGCTGCGCCTCTACGTAGACCGGGCGCTCCTGACGGCGATGGATGAGGCGACGCGGGGCGCGCAGATTCTCTACCTCGAGGAGCGCCTGGAGGAGCTGGAGCCGCCGCTCAACCGCTTCGTCCACTTGTGGCACGTGCCCGTGGCGTACGGCATCGTCCCCCTCTTCGCCCTGGCCAACTCAGGCATCTCCCTGGAGGGCATGGGCTGGGCGGACCTGCTCCGGCCGCTGCCGCTGGGCATCATCGCCGGCCTCTTCGTGGGCAAGCAGGTGGGCATCTTCCTGTTCACCTGGGGCTCGGTGAAGCTGGGCGTGGCGGACCGGCCCGGCGGTGCGACGCTGCCGCAAATCCACGGCGTGGCGGTGGTGGCGGGCATTGGCTTCACGGTGGCCCTGTTCGTGGCGGGGCTGGCCTTCCCCACCCAGCCGGAGCTGCTCACGGAGGCCAAGCTGGGCATCCTGGTGGGCTCGCTGCTTTCCGCGGTGGTGGGCTACGCACTCTTGCGCTTCGTGGCGAAGCCGGCCGTCCCGGCGTAACGTAGAGGACAGGAACGCTCGTGATTCTCCAAGACCTCAACCGCGTGCGGCAAATCACCGTCATCGCGGCGCGCCACGGCTTTGGCGAGCTGGCGGAGCGCGCGGGCCTGTGGCGCATCCTCGGCCGCAAGGAGAAGGTGGAAGTCTCGCCGGAAGCCCAGCGCGCCTCCACCGCGCGGCGCTTCCGCATGCTGCTCAACGACCTGGGCCCCACCTTCGTCAAGCTGGGCCAGGTGCTGTCCACCCGCGCCGATCTGCTGCCCGCCGAGTACATCGACGAGCTGGCCATGCTCCAGGACCACGTGGAGCCCATCTCCCTGGAGGATGTCCGCGAGCAGATTGAAGGTTCGCTCGGCGCCACCGTGGAGAGCCTCTTCGCCACCATCGACCCGGCGCCGCTGGCCGCCGCGTCCATCGCCCAGGTGCACCGCGCGGTGACGCTGGAGGGCGAAGAGGTGGTGGTGAAGGTGCAGCGGCCGGGCATCGCCGAGCGCATCGACTCCGACCTGGGCGTGCTGCGCAGCCTGGCGCGCCTGCTGGAGGCCGTGGTGGAGGAGACGGGCGTGTATACGCCCACCGGCATCGTGGATGAGTTCGACCGGGCCATCCACGAGGAGCTGGACTTCATCAACGAGGCCACCAACATCCGGGCCTTCCTGGAGAACCACCGCGAGCGGCCCTACCTCAAGATTCCGCGCGTCTACTCCGGCCTGTCCAGCCGCACGGTGCTGACCATGGAGTTCATCCGCGGCGTGAAGCTCAACCCCGCGGAGCTGAGCGAGCCCGAGCGCAAGGCCATTGCCCAGAACATCCTGGACGCCTCCTTCCGGCAGCTCTTCGAGGACGGCCTGTTCCACGGCGACCCACACCCGGGCAACCTACTGCTGCTGGAGGACCACCGGCTGGCGTTGCTGGATTTCGGCGTGGTGGGCCGGCTGTCGCGCCCCATGCAGGAGACGCTGGTCATGCTGTGCCTGGCGGTGGCGCTCAAGGACAGCGAATCCGTGGCGCGCATCCTCTACCGCGTGGGTGTGCCGGACGCGCGCGCCAACCTGGTGGGCTTCCGCAACGACATCGAGGCGCTGCTCGGCCAGCACCTGGCCACCACGCTGGGCCAGGTGGACACGCGCTCGCTGCTGAGGGACTTGCTGGACCTGGCGGTGAAGTACCGCATCCGCATCCCCAAGGAGTACGCGCTGCTCAGCCGGGCCTCCGTGTCCACGGAGGGCATGCTGCGCAGCCTGTACCCGGAGATGAACATCATCGAGGTGGCGCTGCCGTACGCCAAGGAACTGCTCGCCGGGCGCTATGACCCGATGCAGCTCCAGGGCGGACTGATGCGCACGCTGCTGCGCTTCCAGTCCATGGCGCAGGACCTGCCCACGCAGCTGTCGCAGATCCTGCTGGACATGGAGTCCGGCAAGTTCACCGTCACGGTGCGCGCGGACCAGTTCGACAAGCTGAACGAGAACCTGCGCAGCGCGGCGGTGATTGCCTTCATGGGCCTGTGCGCGTGCGGCTTCATCGTGGGCGCGTTCATCTCCTTCGCGCCCAAGCCGTGGATGTACGGCAACATACCGGTGCTCGGCGTGGTGGGCATCGCGGTGGCGGCGGCCTTCTTCGGCGCGGCCATCACCTGGTACCTCTTCGGTGGCCGGGGCCTGGGCAAGGTGCGCTTGAGCCGCTTCCTCAAGAAGCCCAAGCGCCAGTAGCCCGCCGCCTCTAGACGGGCCGGCGCCACAGGTCGGCGAGGTCCGCCGGGAGCTGCGAGGCCACGGCCGCCACCTCGTCGTCTGGAATCCGGTCCCGGATGGCGGTGAACACCACCGTCAGGACGCGCAGGGCCTGGTCCACGGGGATGCGCAGGTGGTCCGCCACGTCGGTGATGAACTCCGCGCGGTCCATGCGCTTCGCGTGGGACGGGCCCCGGTGGATGCTGCACGCCCCGAGGATGGCGCCGATGCCGCCCTTCCCCAGCGACCAGAGCAGCTTGAGGTCCTCTCCGTCGGACAGGCGCCGCGCGAGCGTGCAGAACACCGCCTCCGCGCCCTTCCGGGCATCCACCCCATTCACCTGGAATTCGCGGCTGTTGCCCAGTTCGTCCAGGAAGCCTTGGAGGTCAGCGGGCTCTTCACGCTCCTTGACCGGCGTGGCGTTGATGGGGGGTTCGGTGTGCTCCGCCATGGGGCTGCCTCCTTGCGTGCCAGTGCGGCCGTGCCGCGTGCAGTCAGCGATTGTGATGGTGGACATGGCGCGGGCACGCTTCACCCGGAGCGCGCCGTGTGCCTCGGCCTGCATCCCCAGGAGCGAGTGCCCGGTGGGAGGCACGCCACCCATTTTCCAGAGCGCCATCCCTACAAGCATGCCGAACACTATCGACCATCAGTTGTGGCCAAGCCTCATCCCTGCCGCCCGATAATGCGGCAGCAGAAAGCCACCTCTGGGGCACACGAGGAGCCCCTCGGATGGCAACTGGGGGGCATTTTTCTCTCGCGATTCGCCCAGATGGTTCTCTTTGGGCAGCTGGCAGGCCCTCGTCCTTCGGTCACATCCGCGCGCTGACCTTCCAGTAGCTACGGCGCAGCGAGCAGCGCCTCCAGGCGCCGCGCGTAGAACCCACGCGAACGCTCACCGTTGACGGTCGCCACCACCACGCCCTCTCGGTTGATGAAGACGGTGGCGGGCACGGTGGAGATGCGCAGCGGGCCCAGTACCTCCCCCTTCGCCGTGGCCACGGTCATGTGCACCCCCAGCTCGGCCGCAGTCTGGCGGTTTCGCGCCTCGCTGGGATTGAGCGAGAGCGCGAGGAAGCCGACGCCGCGCGCCTCGTACTCACTCCTCAGGGCTTCGAGCTCGGGCAACTCCCGGGCGCAGGCGTGTCAGCCTGGGGCCCACACGTTGATGACCCAGGGACGGCCCAGCAGCGCCTCCCGGTCGATGCGCTCGCCCTCCAGCGTTTCGGCCCGCAGGGTCTCCGGCACCGGCGTGCCGGGGCGGTCATAGCGGTCACACGCTCCCTGCACCAGGACGAGCGCGAGCAGGAGCGGGAAGCAAAGGAGACGGCGCATGGGCTTCTATATGCACACGGAAGCACGCCCGCGCATCTTCTTTCCGTGTGGGAGTTCCCGCTGCGAGAAGACCTGGCGGGACTCACGTTCAAGTGCCTGATGATGACGGACGAAGCTATCTCTGCGCGCTCAACACGCGCTGGAAGAACGCCACCGCCTCCGCGCGCGTACGTGCCTGCGAGGCCGCGCGCGTCCCCGGCGTGGCATCCCGGCACAGCATGGCCGCCACCTTGAAGCCCAACTCCGTGCACTCGGGCAGGAAAGTGAAGTGGGCCGCGTCGTCCAACACCACCGTCGTCGCGCCGGGCTGCAGCTTCGCCAGATGCAGGCCGTGCTGTGCATGGGGCATGAGTTCGTCCCCCTTGGCGAGCACCAGCATCACCGGCACGTCGATGTCCGCCACGTCCCGCGCCTCGTAGGTCCCCGCCATGCCGGGTGCCATGGAGATGGCGGCGCGCACTCGCGAGTCCTTGTACGACGCACGCGCCACCGCCAAGTCGATGTGGCTGTAGTCCACGTCGCGAAGCTCGTCGCAACCTGGGTGCTCGCGTGTCTCAGGTGCCGTGCAGAGGTTCGCGATTGGTGACAGGTTGAGCCGCGCGCCCGCCAACGCCAGCGCCGTGTAGCCCCCCATGGAGTGCCCCGCCGCGCCAACGCGCTCTGCGTCCACACGAGGCCCCCAGACCGCGTCCTTCAAGAGCCCATCCAGGAGGGCCGTGAAGTCCTGGGGCCGCTCCCAGCCGCGCACATAGCCCTCTGGACTCGTGTCTCCGTAGGTATTGCCAGGATGGTCCACCGACACGACGATGAAACCGTGCGCGGCCAGGTGCGCGCCAAACCAGGACATGTTGACGGCCGCGCCACCATTGCCGTGGGACAGCACCACCAGCGGCCAGCGCTCCCGGGCATCCGAGACAGGTGCGTCCTTCGCGGCGACGAAGGGCACGAAGATGGGAGACGCCGTGTGCTCCACCATGGGGGAGCCCGGCGGCGCTGGATACCAGACCACTGTCTTCAACGAACGCTGGCGGGCCGCGTCCTCGAAGGTCCGCGTCGTGAAGCCCACGGCGAATGCCGCGTCGGCGCCTTGACGAGACGTGTTCGACGAAGGCGCCTCCGGAACGGGCCGCGAGGAAGCACAGCCCCACATCATGAGGGCCACTCCGAGGCCCGCTGCCCCCAGGAACTTCGAGCGACGGTTGACGACAGAGACACTGCGACCGCGAGACGAAGGAGGGCGCATGGAAATCGACCGATGACGACCACCGGGCGCCAGGCCCGGAGCAGGTGACCTTTACCGCAGCCCCCGAGGACGACCGCCGTCAGGCCACCGCGGCGTCACGAAGACGTCCGCGATGGCCTTATCACCCAAGCGGTCAGCCGCGCCGCTCACCCATGTGCCGCCGGGCGCGGCGCATCGCCATGCTCCGGGTGCTGCGGCGGCTCGTGGGTCTCATCGTCCTTCTTGCCGAACCGCTCACCCAACCGCGTCTTCATGCGGTCCGCCACCACGTAGAAGGCGGGCACCACCAGCAGGCTGAGCACCGTGGACACGGACAATCCGCCCAGCACGGCGATGGACATGGGCGCGCGCGTCTCCGAGCCCGCGCCCAGCGCCAGCGCCGCCGGCACCGCCGCCATCATGGTCGCGGTGGACGTCATGAGAATGGGCCGCAGCCGCACCGGTCCCGCGCGCAGCATGGCCTGCATCGCGTCCGCGCCGCGCTCCCGCTCTTGCAGCGCGTAGTCCACCAGGATGATGGAGTTCTTCTTCACGATGCCCATCAGCAGCAACAGGCCAATCATGCTGAAGATGTTCAGCGTGGTGCCCGTGGCGAACAAGGCGAAGGCCGCGCCCGCCACCGACAGCGGAAGAATCGTGAGCACCGTCACCGGGTGCAGGAACGAATTGAACTGCGCGCCCAGCACCATGTAGGCCACGCCAATCCCGAGGAAGAGCGCGAAGAACAGGCTGCTCATCGAGTCGCGGAAGGCCACGCTGGCGCCACCCGCCACCACGCGCACGCCGCCGGGCAGCTCCTTCGCCAGCCGCTCCACCGTCGCCAGGGCCTCTTCCTGGTTCGAACCCGGCGCCACGTTCGCGAAGACGCTGATGGCGCGCTCACGGTCCCGCCGGGTGATGGCCTGCAGCGCGGGCCGCTCCTCCTGCGTCACCAGCGACGACAACGGCACCAGCGCGCCGCTGGCCGTCCGGACCTTCAGCGTGGAGAGGTCCTCCGGCCGGGAGCGCTGATCCGCCAGGAGCCGCATGCGCACGTCGATGCGCCGGCCGCCGGTGCTGTACTTGCCCACGCGCACGCCGCCCACCAGCGCGTTGATGGTGGTGGCCACCGACTGGATGGGAACGCCCAGGTCCGCCGCGCGGCCCCGGTCCGGGGTGATGCGCAGCTCCGGCATGCCCAGCTGGTAGTCCGTGTCCACGTCCACCACCTTGCCGCTGGCCTGGAGCTTCTCCCGCATCTCCTGGCTGGCCTCCACCAACTGCTCCCACTCCGAGCCGCGCACGCTGAACTCCACCGGGAAGCCGCGCTGCGCCGTGAAGCCGCTCTGGGACTGGTCCTGCACCACCGCGCGCAGGCCCGGGTAGCTGTTGAACTCCTTTCGGAGGATCTGCTGGAAGTCCGCCTGCGGCATGCGCTCGTCGGGCGGCTTCAAGCTGACGAACATCATGCCGGTGTTGACCGCGCCGCTGCCGAAACCGCCGACGACGGAGAAGACGCGCGTCACCTCGGGCCGGCTGCTGGCGAACTCCTCCGCGCGCAGGAACAGCCGGTTCGTCTCTTCGATGTTGCTGCCCACCGCCGTCTGCATGCGCACCAGCAGGCGGCTCTGGTCCTGGGACGGCACGAACTCACCCGGCAGCGCACGGAAGACGAAGACGCTGGAGGCCGTCAGCGCCACCGCCACGCCCAGCACCCACCACGGCCGCTTCAGGCCCCAGGCCAGGGTGCGCGCGTAGACGCGCTCCAGCTTCTCGAAGCCCCGGTCCACCCAGACGCCAATCCGGCTGCGGCCTTCACGCGACGTCTTGAGCAACTGCGCGCAGCGCGCGGGGGCCAGGGTGATGGCCTCCACGTAGGACAGCAGCACCGCCACGCACAGCGTCACGCCGAACTGGAGGAAGTACTTGCCGATGACGCCGCTCATGAAGACGACGGGCAGGAAGATGGCCACCACCGCCGCCGTCGCCGCCAGCGCGGCGAAGGTGATTTCCGCGGTGCCCTCGCGCGCGGCGCGCACCCGGTCCTTCCCCTCTTCGGAGTGCCGGTAGATGTTCTCCAGCACCATGATGGCGTCGTCCACGACGATGCCCACCGCCAGCGCCAGGCCCAGCAACGTGAAGGTGTTGAGCGTGAAGCCCAGGAAGTAGATGACCGCCACCGTCCCCAGCAGCGACATGGGGATGGCCAGCACCACGTTCATCGTGCTGGAGAGCGAGCCCAGGAACACCCAGCACACGAAGGCGGTGAGGATGCACGCGAGCATCAGCTCGAACTCGATTTCGTGGACGCTCTCCTCGATGAACTGCGTCGAGTCGAAGTTGATGCCCAGCTGCATCCCCTCCGGCAGGTCCTTCTGCATCTTGTCCAGCTCGGCCCGGATGCCCTGGGCCACCGCCACGGCGTTGGCGCCGCGCTGCTTCTTGATGCCCAGGCCCTGCGCCGGCTCGCCGTTGATGCGCGCCATGCGGCGCACGTCCTCGAAGCCGTCCTCCACCAGCGCCACGTCCTTCAGGTAGACGGGGAAGCCGCCCTGCTCGCGCACGATGATGCGCCGCAGCGTCTCCAGGTCCAGCGCCTCACCCATGACGCGGACGTTGACCTCGCGGCCCTGCGTCTCGATGCGGCCGGCGGGCAGCTCCACGTGCTCGCGCTGGAGCGCCGCGGACACGTCCGCCACCGTGAGGCCCAGCGCGTCCAGCTTCTGCGCGTCCACCCAGATGCGGACGTTGCGCTCCAGCATGCCGCCCAGCTGCACCTCGCCCACGCCCGGAATCGTCTGGAGCTTCTCCTTCACGCGGTAGCGGGCGTAGTCACTCACCACCTGCTGGCTGAAGGGCCCGGACACGCCGACCCAGAGGATGGGTTGGTCCTCCGGGTTGGACTTGGAGATGATGGGTGGATCGATGTCCAGCGGCAGCCGGCGCTGCACCTGGCTCACCTTGGTCTGCACGTCCTGGAGCGCCAGGTCCACGTTGCGCGACAGGTCCAGCTCGACGGTGATGTTGCCGCCGCCCTGGCGCGCGGTGGAGTTGATGGCCGTGACGCCCTCCACCTGCGTCACCGCTTCCTCGATGAACTCGAGGACGTCGCTCTCCACCGCTTCCGGGTTGGCGCCTTCCCACGTGACGGAGATGTTGATGGTGGGGAAGTCGACGTCCGGGAACTGGCTGATGCCAATACGCTGCGCGGCCACCAGTCCGAAGACGATGGTGGCCGCCATGATCATCCACGCCAGGACGGGCTTCTTGATGCACGCCTCGGTGATGTTCATTGCCGGGCGCCTCCGCCGCCGCTGGCGGCCTCCGGTTCCAACCGGGGCTCACCCGTGAAGGTGGGCTTGGGTCCTTCCGCCACGCGCACGTTGGCCCCGTCGCGCAGGGCCTCACCGCCGCGCACCACCAGCATCTCACCGGGCTTCACGCCGTCACGGACCTCCACGCGGCCATCCGCGGTGCGCAGGCCCAGCTCCAGCACGCGCTCACGCGCCTTGTTGCCCTCCACGACGTAGGCCAGGAAGCCGCGCTCGCTGGCGCGCACCGCCGTCTGCGGAATCACTGGACTGCCGCCGCGCGTGTCCACGGGCACCGCCACCGTGGCGAAGGCGCCCGGACGGAGCCGCTCGGCGTCCTCACCGGTGACTTCCGCCGTCACCGGCACCATGCGGCTGGCATCATCCGCGGCGGCGGCCACGTGTGTGATCTTCGCCGTGAAAGAGCCACCACCCGCGGCCTGGACGGAGAAGCGCGCCGTCATGCCGGGCTGGATGCGGGACACGTCCGCCGCCGGAACAGTGAAGCGCAGCAGCAACGGCTCGCGCCGCAGCAACGTGGCCAGCACGATGCCGGGCTGCACGTACTGGCCCGTCTGCACCGTGCGCGTCTGGAGCACGCCGTCCATGGGCGCGCGCACATAGGCGTCACGCTGGTTGAGCTGCGCCTGGTCCAGCAGCGCCTTCGCCGCCGCCACGTCCGCCTCCGCCGTGCGCGCGCGGGCCTCGAAGGTCTCCAACTGCTCGGCGGGCAGCAGACCGGGGCTGACCTCGTTCACCGCGGTGCGGCGCTTCGCACCAGCCTCCGCCTCCACCAGCGTGGCGCGGGCCCGCGCCAGCGTGGCCTCCGCGGACCGCACGGCGATGGCGTAGCGGGCGGGCTCGATCTCCGCGAGCACCGCGCCCTTCTTCACCGACTGCCCTTCCGCGAAGAGCACCCGCTCCACGGCGCCCGGCACGCGGGCGGTGATCTGCACCCGCTCGAAGGCCTCCACGGAGCCCACCGCGTCTACCACGTACTCCACGTCCCGCGACTCCACCGGAGCCACCTCGACGGGGAACTGGATGGCTGCTCGGCCGCCACCTGCCGGCGCTGCTCCGCCTTGGGCGCTTTGCGCGTCCTTCTTGCAGCCAACCCCCAGGGCCAGCGCGGCCACGGCCAGACCCAACGTTCCTGCGCGTCGCATTTCCTTCACGGTTCCTTCCCCAATGGGTCGAGTCCGACTGCCGCCCGCAGCCCCAGCAGCGCCACGCCCAGCGCGAACCGGCTCTGGGCATACGCCACCTCCGCCTCGAACTGCCGCAGCGAGGCGTCCGCCACCGTCAGCGCCGTGGACAAGCCCTGACGGTAGAGAATCCCCTGCTCCTCCGCATTCTGCCGGGCCGTGCGGACCGCCAGGTCGCTCTGTGCCAGGGCGGCCTGAGCATTCTCCAGCGCCACCCTCGCCTGCTCGATATCCACGTCCACCCGGCGCGTGGTGGCCTGGACCTGGAGCTCCGCCGCCCTTGCCAGGGCCACGCGCTCGCGGCGTTCGGCATAGCGCTCGCCGCCGTCGAAAAAGTTCCAGATGAGGTTGACGCCCAGGAAGCCGTCACCCGTGCGGCCCGCGAGTCCGGCCTCGTTCGTGAGGCGGTAGGTGGCGGACGCACCCAGCGTGGGAAGCAGCCGGGCGAGCGGTTCCTTGGCGCTCTCCTCCAGCGCGTCCACCCGCAGCCGCGCGGCCAGGATGTCCGGCCGGCGGTCCAGGGCCCCATCCGACAGGGAGGCGTGAGCCTGCAGCGGCCGGCTGGCGTCCGACAGCAGCGCGTCCGGAGAGGCCAGCGTGCCCTTCACCGAGGACACCAGCAGGAAGCCCAGCTCCAGGCGCGTGGTCTGCGCGGCGTTGCGCGCGTTGGACATCTGCACCTCGGCGCTGGCCGCCTCCAGCTCCGCGCGCGTCACATCGTTGCTGCTGGCCAACCCCGCCTTGGCGCGGGCCGACGCGTCCTGAAGTGACTGGCGGGCGAACGCGAGGCGCTGCTCGGCGGCGCGGTACACCTGCTCCTGGGCCAGGGTGGCGAGGAAGGCGTTGGCGGCCTCGAAGCCAATCTGCCGGCGCGCCTCCACGGCCTCCAGCTCCGCCGCGTCGCCGTCCCTCCGCGCCGCGCGGTACAGGAAGATGCCGCGCGCGTCGAACAGCGGCATGGAGGCGACGAAGTTGGCGTTGAAGGCGTTGTTGCGCTGGATGACCACCGTCTGGCCACCCACTTCGCGCGTCACTTCATACAGACGCCGGGTATAGATGCCCGTTCCCGTCAGCTCTGGGAAGAAGAAGGCCCGGGCCCGAGCCAGCCGGGCCCGTGCGGCCTCGGATTGCTGCTCGGCGGCCAGCGCCACCTCGTTACGCTTCGCGGCAAGTTGCACCGCCTCTTCCAGCGTCAGCGGACCACCTGCCGTGGACAGGGCTTCCGCGGGCGGAGGACTTGCTGGGGCATCCTTCGCGGATTCGGAGGCGGCGGGTGCGCCCCCCTCGGTCGCGGGCTGCTGCCCCGAAGCACTGGACGCGGTCAGGGCGAGCCAGGCGCAGAGGGGCACGGTGATGGCGTGACGGGGTCTATGCATGAACGGGCGGGGAAGGCTCGGGCGTCGGGGGGGCGGCGCGCCATATAAACGGAGGTAGAGAGAAGGGGCTATGACGATTCGGCGTCTGGACGCTGGCCTGCGCGACGGACTATGGGTGGCGTCGGGTTCTCCTGGGTTCCGTAGCTCACTGTAGAAAGATTGCGGGCGCCACCAAGCGCCCGGGAATGCTCGGCCGATGCGTTTATTCCTGATGGGTTGCGTTCTCGCGGTGGTGTTTTCCGTTTCCGGATGCCGGAAGCAGGAAGACCCGCCCAATGCCGGGGCCGTCCGCGTTCTCGTCTCGTATGCGACGTTTCGCCCGGGCTGTCTCACGCTGACCGTCACGGATGTGGACGAACCCAGCCGCACCGAGACCGCCGACATCCGGATGGAGCCTTCTGCTCGCAGCGACGTGCGGACGGTGGCCATCCTGGGCCGGGAGGGCTGGAGCCGGAACCTGCGGCTCACCGCGACCGCCAACGAGCGCTCCTGCAACGGGCCCGTGGTGGCACGGCACGAGGTCACCACGCAGGTGCCCACGGTGGGCACCGCGACCGTGGAGCTCGACCTGCGCGCCCTGGACCTGGATGACGACGGCTACGTCACCAGCGAGGGCGCCTTCCCTGGCTCGGATTGCAACGACGACGACCCGGCCATCCACCCCGGCGCGACGGAGCTGTGCGACGGCGTGGACAACAACTGCGTCAACGGCGAAGCGGATGCCCCCGGCGGCGCGACCTACTACCGCGACGCGGACGGTGATGGTTTCGGCGACGCGTCCGCCCTGCCCAACCTCTCCTGCACGCCTCCCGCGGGCTATGTCCTGGAGGCCGGTGACTGCAACGATCGGGACCCCAACATCCACCCCAGGCAGGCCGAGCTGGTCTGCGACGGCAAGGACGACAACTGCGATGGGTACATCGACAACGACCCGTTCGATGTGGGCACGCAGTGCCAGACCGAGCAGAACTGCGCCGGGTCCAAGCAGTGCGCGAGCGCCGCGCTAACGGCCTGCGTCAGCAGCGAGACGCCGCGGGAGTGGTTCGTGGACGAGGACGGTGATGGCCGGGCGGGAACCTCCGTGGGGCTCTGGTGCGCCAACCCGCCGCAGGACGCCGTGGAGGACAACACGGACTGTGATGAGAGCTCGCGCTTCGTGTCGAACACGGCCCCCGAGGTGTGCGACCGGCTGGACAACGACTGTGACGGACAGGTGGACGAAGACCTGGCGGGCTGCGACACCGTGGCCTGGACGACGACGAACGCGACGCCCGCCTCGATTGTCTGGGACACGGTGGCTGCGTACCCCGGCAACAAGGGCTGGCTCGCCGGACGCGACGGCCACGTCGCCCACGTTGATGGCGGGACGCTCACCCCCGTGGCGAACTGCCCGGGCCAGTGGAAGTCCTCCTGGGTGACGAACAGCGGCCGCGTGTTCCTGGGCAACAGCGCGGGCAAGTTCACCACCCGGCTTCCGTCCGACACCAGCGCGTGTGTCGACGTGGATGGCCCCGGGAGCGCCAGCATCAACGGGATGGTGGGCTTCGAAAGCGGCAACCGCGTGGCGCTGTACGCGGTGGACAGCCAGGGCCGCATCCTCCTCTGGAACTACGAGGAGGGCGCCCCCACCCAGGCGGCCCCCGAGGAGCTCACGCGGCTCAACGACAACCTCAAGTCCATTGACGGTACCAGCCCCCGGACGCTGTTCGCCGCGGGCGCCGAGACGCAGGGTGGCACCAACCACCCCGTGGTCTGGCGCGGCCCCACGGAGGACGGTGGCGCCTGGCAGAAGGAAGCCCTGGGCAACGTCGGGACGACCGGATTCCTCTACGGCATCCAGGTGCTCTCACCGAGCCATGTCTACGCCGTGGGCGACAGCGGGCTCTTCCTGGAGCGCGCGGGCACGACGTGGAGCGTGAAGCCCGCCATCACCCTGCCAACCCAGACCCCGGCGGACATCCGCGGACTGGTGGCCTTCGGCGGCAAGGCCATCTACGCCGTGAGCTCCGGAACGAACAACATCCACTTCTTCAATGGCACCAGCTGGAGCACCGCCTTCACGCCGTCCAGCCCCATGAACGCGCTGAGCGGAACCGGCCCGGCGGACGTCTGGGTGGCGGGCTCCGGCGGCGCGCTCGTGCGCTGGCGGCCCTGAGGCGGCGGGCGGACACCATGGACCTGCGCGCGGACGGCCTCACGGTACGGTACGGAGCGAGGCAGGTCCTGTCCGGCGTGAGCTGCGCGTTGCCGCCCGGGACGCAGGCACTGGTCCTGGGGCGCTCGGGCGCGGGGAAGACGACGCTGGTGAAGGCCCTGGCCGGCCTGGTGCGGCCCACTGAAGGCCGTGTGTTGTGGGATGGGCAGGAAGCGGCGCGTCTGACGGCCGCCGAGCGGCGCGAGCAGCAGGCGTCGTTCGGCATGGTGTTCCAGACGGATGCCCTGTTCGACTCGATGACGGTGCTGGAGAACGTCATGGCGCCACTCACCCGCCGCCACGTCCCGGAGGCCGAGGCCCGGGCCCGCGCCAGTGACGTGCTGCGGGCGGTAGGGCTCGCGGACGCGGCGGACACGCTGCCGGAGCGTCTGTCTGGCGGCATGAAGAAGCGCGCGGGAATCGCGCGGGCCCTGGCGGCGCGTCCGTCGGTGGTGCTGGCGGATGACCCGTTCGCGGGGTTGGATCCGGGCACGGCGCGGCAGGTGGCCCGGGTGCTCCTGGACGTGTCCCAGGGTGGCACGCTGCTGGTCGTGGCGACGGAGGCTCCGATGGACCTGCCCCTGCCCCGCTGGCTGTACCTGCGGAGTGGCCGGCTGGTTCATGACGGGCCACCCGCGCCCGAGTTGGAGGATGCACCGGACGAGGTGCCGGCGTGACGCGAAGTGCGCGAGCACATCAAGGTGTCACGACGCGCCACCAGGAGGGCGCGGACACAGCCGTGCCGCTGCCGAGCCTGCACCAGGACGAGGTGCCGCCATGGCGCTCCTGACGAGGCTCGGACGAACGGCGCTGGACGCGCTCCGCGGAACTGGCGCGCTGGGCCTGGTCGTGGGCCGCACGGTGCTGGCGCTGCCGAAGCTGGAGCGCCGTGAGCTGGGCCGTGCGCTGGTGCAATTCGGCTACGGCTCCCTGCCGCTCGCCCTGGCCACGGCGGCGCTGGCCGGCATCATCGTGGTGCTGCAGTCGGGCATCTACGTCCAGCGCTTCGGCGCGCGGGCCTTCCTCGGCTGGGCGGCGGGTTACGGCGTGCTGTGGGAGTTCGGCCCGCTGCTGCTGGGCCTCATCATGTCGGCGCGGCTCGGCGCGCGAAACGCGGCGGAGCTGGCGCTGATGCAGGTGGGCGGACAGATTGAAGGGCTGAGGGGCATCGGCCTGGACCCCTTCGCCATCCTCGTCGCGCCTCGCGTGGTGGCCATGGAGGTCAGCATGCTGGCGCTCAGCGGCGTCACCTTCGCGGTGGCCATCCTCTTCGAGTCCGTGGCCGCCCTGCTCGCCCTGGGCCTTCCGGTGCGCGTCTTCTTCGGCACCTTCTCCCAGCTTCTGGGGCCGCTCGACCTCCTGGGCGGCGTGGTGAAGACGGGCATCTTCGGCCTGGCCATCGCCCTGCTGTCCACCACCGTGGGCCTGTCCGCTCGAGGCGGCGCACACGCCGTGGGCCAGGCGGCGGCCAACGCGGTGGTGCGCAGCTGCGCGGCCATCTTCGTCCTCGACTTCGCCCTCACGTCCTTGCTCGCGGGGTGGATGGGATGAGCGGCGTGCTGTCGTTCTTCGGAGCGCCGGTGGTGATGCTGGCGCGCACGGTGCGGGCCTCCACCCGGGACGGCGTGCCCTGGCGCGAGTCCCTGGCACAGCTCCACGAACTGGGCGGGCGCAGCGTGTGGCTGGTGATGTCCGGCATGGCCTTCTTCGGCGCGGTGCTCGTCACCATCGCCAACAGCCAGGCACGGCGCTTCGTGGGCAACGTGGCGGTGCTGGGGCCCGCGTACTTCGAGCTGCTCATCCGCGAGCTGGGCCCGGCCGTGTCCGCGCTGCTCACGGCCTCACGCGCGGGCGCGGCTCACGCGGCCGAGCTGTCCACCATGAGCGTCAACGAACAGGTGGAGGCCCTGGAGATGTCCGCGGGCGACCCCTACGCGGACCTCGTCGCGCCCCGGGTGATTGCGGGCGTACTGGGCGTGCCCCTGCTGTGCACCCTGGGCACCATCGCGGCCACGCTGTCCGCGGCGGCGGTGGCGCAGTTCGCCTTCGGCGTGGACGGGCGGGCCTTCATGGACCCGCGCTACGTGGACGGGTGGGACTTGCTGGCCGCGTTCCTGAAGGCCGCGGGCTGCGGGCTCTACATTCCGTTGGCGGCGGCGGTGGCGGGCCTCAAGGCGCGCGGCGGCGCCGAGGCCGTGGGCGAGGCCACCACCGACGGCGTGGTGGCGGCGAGCCTGGGGTGCCTGCTCATCGACCTCGCCGTGTCGCTGGCCTTCCAGCTGCTGCGCCTGTGAGCGAGCCCCGCGCATGACGCCCCTTCCCGACAGCGAGGCCCTGCGATTCCGGGACGTGCACGTCGCGTTCGACGAGGGACGCCGGCGCGTGCTCGCGGGGCTCACGGCGGAGGTGTCCACGAAGGAGCTGACGTTCATCGCGGGCGCCAGTGGCACCGGGAAGAGCGTGCTGTGCCGGCTGGCGGTGGGGCTGCTGCGCCCGGACGCGGGCGAAGTGGTGCTGTGGGGGGAACGCGTGGACTCCAGACCCGAGCGCGAGCTGGTGCCGCTGCGCCGACAGGCCCCCTACCTGGTGCAGGGCCCGGCGCTGTTGGATTGGCGCACGCTCCGGCAGAACGTATGGCTGGCGGACCCGGCGGCGTCCGTGGACGACGTGGACGCCGCGCTGGCGCAGGTGGGGCTTCTGGACTGGGCGGACCGGCTGCCACCGGAGCTGGGGCCCGGAGCGAAGAAACGAACGGCCATCGCCCGGGCGTTGGTGCTCAAGCCGCGTTATCTCCTCTTCGACGAGCCGACGACGGGCCTCGACCGGAAGGCGGCGGGCCAGGTGGAGGAGGCGCTCGCATCGCTGAAGGCGCGGGGCCTGGGGGGAATGGTGGTGTCCCACGATTACCGGCAGCTGAAGGCGCTGGCGGACCGGGTGCTGGTGGTGGCGAACAAGCAGTGTGCCTACCTGGGCACGCCGAAGGGCTTCCTGGAGTCCTCCGCGCCCGAGCTGCGAGTACTGACAGCGCCATTCATGGAGGGCGCGACGGATGGATGAGCGACGGCTGGAGCTGAAGGTGGGCGCCCTGGTGCTGGCCGCCATCGTGGGCGTGCTGTTGTTGCTGTGGCTGATGGGCGAATTGAAGCTGGGCTCGGAGACGGGGCTGGCCGTGGACTTCGGCCACACGGGGAACGTGGTGGAGGGCGCCCCCGTGAAGCTGGGCGGCGTGCAGGTGGGGCGCGTGCAGGACATCCAGCTCCAGCCCGAGCGGCGGGACGCGCAGGGACGCCCGCTGCCCGTACGGATGGAGCTCGCGGTGGCACCGGAGGCCGTGGGCGCGCTGCGCAAGGACGCGCGCGTGACGGTGGCCACGGTGGGCATCCTGGGAGAGCCCTACCTGGAGCTGAACCCGGGCTCGGCGCCGGAGCGGCTGCCCGCGGGCACGGCCGTGCGGGGAACGGACGCGCCCCGGCTGGACGTCCTGGCCGAGCAGCTCACCCGCTTCGTGGACCTGCTGTCCCAGATGCTGGAGGAGGACCCGGAGGCCATCCGCGGCCTCGCGGCGAACGTGTCCCGGCTGGCACGGACGCTGGACCAGCTCCTGACGGAGAACCGGGGCGACGTGAAGGTGCTGGCGTCCGAGCTGGCGGCGGCCTCAAAGGATTTGCGCCAGCTCGCGGGCCTGGCGCGCGAGGCCTTCCAGCCTGGAGGCAAGGGCGCGCGGCTGCTGGACGATGCCTCGGCGGCGGCGGCCGTCGTTCGTCGCGACCTGCCGGGGCTGACGAAGTCCGCCGGGACGACGTTGGACGGACTGGCGGCCGTGACGGGCCCGCTGGGGCCCGAGGACGGCGCGCGGGTCAAGGTCGCGCTGGAGCGGCTCACCTCTGCCTCGGGCCAACTGGAGAGCATCGCGGCCCGCGCGGACCGGGTGCTGGCGAAGCTCGAGGCCGGCGAGGGCACCGCGGGTGCGGTGCTCCAGGACGGCACGCTCTACGAAGAGCTGCGCATGCTGGTGACGGACCTCCGAAAACACCCGTGGAAGGTGCTCTGGAAGGACTGAGGCCGGGGCGTCGGGCACCTATCAGGACGCAGCGTGAAGACGCGGAAACACGGGCCCAACTGTTCAGGGTGTGGCCTCCCCCCCCATTCTGAGAGCGCACCGAACCACTGCTGGTGGTACAAGCCCGAGCCGTGAAAGCCCCCCAGCCCCCCGCCCCCGTCGAGGCCACCTTCGATTCCCTGGGCTTGAAGCCCGCGCTCGTCGAGGCGCTCAGCGCGCTCGGCTACGAGGAGCCCACCCCCATCCAGGCCGCCGCCCTCCCGCCACTGCTCGCGGGGAAGGACCTGCTCGGCATCGCCGCCACCGGCACCGGCAAGACAGCCGCCTTCGCCCTGCCCCTGCTCAACCACGTGGAGCCCGGCGCGTGCCGGCCCAACACCACGTCCGCGCTGGTGCTGGTCCCCACGCGCGAGCTGGCCATGCAGGTCTCCGAGGCCATCCACCGCTACGGCCAGAAGCTCGGCATCTCCGTGCTGCCCCTGTACGGCGGGCAGGTCATCGGCCAGCAGCTCCGCGTCCTCAAGCGCGGCGTGGACGTCGTCGTCGCCACGCCGGGCCGCGCGCTGGACCACCTGCGCCGAGGCACGTTGCAGCTCGATGACGTGCGCGTCGTCGTGCTCGACGAGGCCGACGAGATGCTCGACATGGGCTTCGCCGAGGACCTGGAGGCCATCCTCTCCGGCACGCCCGAGGACCGGCAGACGGCCCTCTTCTCCGCCACGCTCCCGCCGCGCATCGCCAGCATCGCCGAGCGTCACCTGCACGAGCCCGTGCGCGTGAAGATTGCCCGCGAGAAGGTGGAACAGGGGGAGATTCCCCGCGTCCGGCAGACGGCCTACGTCGTGCCGCGCGCCTTCAAGATCGCCACCCTGGGCCGCCTGCTCGACGTGGAGTCGCCCACCGCGGCCATCATCTTCTGCCGCACACGGACGGAGGTGGACGACCTCACCGTCTCCCTCAACGGCCGCGGCTGGCGCGCCCACGCCCTGCACGGCGGCATGACGCAGGAGCAGCGAGACCGCGTCATCAAGCAGCTCAAGTCCCAGGGCACCGACCTGCTCGTGGCCACCGACGTCGCGGCGCGCGGCCTGGACATCCCCCGCCTGTCCCACGTGGTGAACTTCGACGTCCCCAACGCGCCCGAGGCCTACGTGCACCGCATCGGCCGCACGGGCCGCGCCGGCCGCGAGGGCGTGGCCATCACCCTGGTGGAGCCCCGCGAGCACCGGCTGCTGCGGAACATCGAGCGCGTCACCGGCCAGCGCATCGAAGTGTCCACCGTGCCCACCGTCGCGGACATGCGCGAGAAGCGGCAGGAGATGCTGCGCGCATCCCTGCGCGAGACGCTGGTGGCCGGTGAGTACGACTCCCTCCGCAACGTGGTGGAGAGCCTGGCCAGCGAGTTCGACGCCATGGACATCGCCGCCGCCGCTGTGAAGCTCCTCCATGAGGCCCAGGACGAGGGCCGCGACACGGAGGAGACGGAGATCCCCGTCGTCGCGCCGCCGCAGGAGCGCCGTGAGCGCACGGGCGGCAAGTTCGGAGCGCCCGCGGGGCGTCCAGCAGGCCGCCCGGAGCGCGGCCCGAAGGCCCGCGGTGGCCCGCCGACGTGGGACGTCACCCGCCTGTGGATTGGCGCCGGCCGTCACGCCGGCGTACGCCCCGCCGACCTGGTGGGCGCCATCGCCGGGGAGGCGGGCGTCGAGTCCTCCAAGATTGGCGCCATCCAGATTGGCGACGCCTTCTCCCTGGTGGAGGTGCCGGAGTCCGACGCCAACCGCATCATCGCCGCGCTGAAGAACGCCACCCTGCGCGGCAAGAAGGTGCTGGTCCGGAAGGATCGGACCTGACCTTCCGGCTCGGGGGGAAGTGCCCGCCTCGTGAGTGGGAGGATGACGAGCGAACCCGTCACGCTCACGAGGAGGGCTGAAACCCGTCAGGCCACCGGCTCGGACTGCGCGGCGGCTTCTTCCCGAGGCTCGGTGTTCGTCCGGCGCCGGGGGAAGAACCGGCGCCACGACAGCGCGAAGCCCGTGTAGACGAGGAACACGCCGCCCAGCGACGCGATGGCGGCCACCAGCTGGCCCATGAGCCCCAGCGCCTCGCCGGTGTGCAGGAAGCGCAGCCAGGTGCGCAGCTTCCGGCCGCTGTTGTAGTCCGCGTACGTCTCCTGCTTCGCCACCTCGCCCGAAAAGGGATTGAGGGACACCTGCTTGGAGGAGAACAACGGCCACGCATCCGCCTCGCGGAGGGTGACCGTCACCGCGTCCACGCCGTCCGTGCCACCCTTCTCGCCCCGCTCGCCCTTCGCCTCCGGACCACGGCCCCCCTGCGCGGGAGTCCCGCCCGGACGCGCTCCGCCGCCCAGGCGCACCGTGGCGGACGACCAGGTGGGCGACGTCTTCTGCGCTTCGGCGATGAGGACATCCATCGGCTTGCGCGGCGTCTCCTCCGTGGGCGAGGGCACCTTCACCGACGCCGAGCCCGGCGGCCCCTGCGTCGCGGGCGGCGTGTTGCCCGTCATGGTGAAGACCAGGTTGGACGCCCACTTGTACGAGATGACCATGCCCGACGCCGTGAGCACGATGAGCACCGGCAGCGACCAGAAGCCGATGACGTTGTGCCAGTTCCAGTCGCGCGCCTTGCCCTTCAGCCCACGCCGGAACCACAGCGACGGCCGCATGGCGCGCAGCGTCCACTTGCGCGGCCACCACAGGTACAGGCCGGAGATGGCCAGGAAGAGGAACACCGCGTTGCTCGCGCCGGTGATCGCCTTGCCCACCGCGCGGTTGTCACCGCCGGCGGCCAGCCACCGGTGAAGCTCCACGTTCCATTGGAGGAAGCCGCGCAGGCCCGTCGCGCCATTCCCCAGCACCTCGCCGGTGTAGGGGTTGACGTAGGTCACCGAGCCCCGGCCCATGCTCACGAGCACCGAGGACGTCGGCTCCGGATACACCGTCACCCCGGAGGGCTGTCCGTCCGTCCGCGCCGCGCGGGCGCGTTCGACCAACGCCTCCACGGGGAGCCGGGGCGCGCCCGGAGACGGCAGCTGCACCGTCCGGACATCCCGCTCCGCCCATTCGATGAGCTGCTTCTCGAAGGCGATGACCACGCCCGTGAAGGACATGATCGCAATCACCAGGCCGGTGGCGATACCGACGATGAGATGAATCCAGAAGATGATGTTTCGGAAGGTGCGCATGAAACGGCTCGAGCGCGCGCCGAAGCCCACGCGAGGAGAACTGGAGCGGACCTGGCGCGACACCGCGCCAGACTCACTTCAGGGAGAAGTTCACCGGAATGTCGATCATGACTCGCGCCAGCCGCCCCGAACGGCCCAGCGCGGGCGTGAAGTGCCACTGATTCACGGCGGCAATCGCCGCGGCGTCCAGGGCGGGCACGGAGCGCATCACCTGGGTGTGCTCCTGCTCCACCCGGCCGTCCGTGCCAACGATGACGCGCACCACCACCACTCCCTGGATGTTCCGCTGCTTCGCCAGCCGGGGGTAGTCCGGCCTGACCTGCTTGAGGACCGTGGGGGGCCGCATCACCTGCTTCAGCGTCAGCGCGTCGCCCGTGCCACCCATGGCCGTCGACCCGACGATGCCGCCCTGCGTTCCACCCACGACGCCGCCGACCACGCCACCCACCACCCCTCCCACCGAGGGCGCCTCGCTGCTCGCGGACGCCGGCTCCACCTTCGCCACCGTGGGCTCGGAAGCAGGCTCGGGCTCCACCACGGGCTCCGGCTCAGGGGGCGTCTCCGGCTTCACCTCCGCCACCGGCTCGGGCCGGGGAACGGGGGTCGGCATCACCCGCTGCGCCGGCTTGGGACGCGCCTGGCGCTGCACTTCCTTCTTCGCGGCCGGCTGCGCCCCTCCACCACCAGCGGGCGGCGGGGGTGGTGGCGCGGCGAACGCCAGCAACACCAGCTCCGGCTCCTCCCGCACCACCTTCTTCGGCGGCGCCGGGGACACGGACAGTCCCGCCGCGACGACGACCGCGTGGAGCACGACCGCCACGACAACGGCCCCGCTCCAGCGGCTCCAGAACCCCTCCACCCCGGCGGCATCCCCCAGGCGGAAGAGCGCGCCAGCGGGCTGCGCCAACACCGCGGATGCGGCATCCGCGGCGGGCTCCGGAAGTTCGAAATTGAGAATCGTTCTCACTTTCACTACGGACGTGGATACCCCCCACGGCCCTCATCCGTCAACGCTCGCTGAGTAAAACTTCTTACGCACGGTGGAATGCCCGTCCGGTCGACCACAGAGGATGGCGCACGGAAAAGCCCTTTCGCGACAGCCCTTTACAGGCGGCTGAAGGACCAGCTCAGCGCGCGGCCACCGGAATACGGCATGACCCCATGGAACGGCCGGGGGTCGGCGTCGAACACCAGCGGCAGGAAGTGCCGGTCGCCGTCCCACAGGTTGAGGCCTTGGATATCCGCCACGGGCACCCAGGAGAGGGAGCCCTCCGGGTTCCGCTCCAGCGGGGTGCCTTCGAATCGGTCGATGCGAAACACGAAGCCCAGCCAGTCCTCCCCGTGCTTGCCGAAGCCCGGCCAGGAGATGGTGCCGCGCAGCACCATCCGCGTGCACTCGATGCCGGCCTCCTCGCGAATCTCCCGGCGCATGCAGGCGGCCACGTCCTCGTCGCGCTCCATCTTCCCGCCCAAGCCATTGAACTTCCCATAGTGGGCGTCATCCGGGCGGGCGTTGCGGTGGACGAGCAGCACGCGCTGCCCGTCCGGCGACATCACGTAACCGAGCGTGCCGATGATCGGGGTGTACGGCATGGGAGCGACCTCGCGCGGTGCGGCGTCCAGGCGTCGGAGCCCCTTGGCCACCGCCGGAATGTGACAGAGCGCGGCACTGTAGTTCATGCCGGGTCAGCCAGGTCCCTCCTCACCCCGCCCTGCTCGCACGGTGGGTCGGGGACTTCCCTTTACGCCAGCCAACGCAGCGCGTTAACCTGTTGCGACACAAGCATTATTCTTGATGACAACCCGCGTCGTCGGGAGAGGGGACTCTTGATGTCGGCATTCCGCCCCGGCCGGTACGGCCTGTATGAGCCAGACACCGAGCATGACGCCTGCGGCGTGGGATTCGTCGCCCACCTGAGGGGTGAACGCTCGCGAGGCATCGTCGAGGACGCCCTGGAGCTCCTCAACCGGCTCAGCCACCGGGCGGCCGCGGGCAGGGACCCACGAACCGGCGACGGCGCCGGCATCCTGGTGCAGCTCCCCCACCGCTTCTTCGAGCGCGAGTCCCCGAAGCTGCCCTTCGCCCTCCCGCCGCGCCGGCACTACGGCGTGGGACAGGTGTTCCTCCCGCCCGAGCCCGAGGCCCGGGCCGCCTGTGAGGCCGCCTTCGAGGAAGTCGTCGTACAAGAGGGCCAGCGCGTGCTCGGCTGGCGCGACGTGCCCGTGGACCCGGAGCACCTGGGCCCCGTGGCCCGTGAAGCCGCGCCCGTCATCCGCCAGATCTTCGTGGCGCGCCGGCGAATGGTCCCCAGCGCCTTCGAGCGGAAGCTGTACCGCATCCGCAAGCTGACGGAGAACCTCATCCAGGCGCGCGGCGTGGACCCCAAGGGCCGCTTCCACGTGGCGTCGCTGTCGTCGGAGACGCTCGTCTACAAGGGTCTGATGTTGCCGGTGGACCTGCCGCGCTTCTATTCCGATTTGCAGCAGCCTGACTTCGTGAGCGCGCTGGGCCTGGTCCACTCGCGCTTCTCCACGAACACCTTCCCCACGTGGGAGCTGGCGCAGCCGTTCCGCTTCATCGCGCACAACGGTGAAATCAACACCATGCGCGGCAACCGGAACTGGATGACCGCGCGGCGTGGCCTGCTCCAGACGGCGCGCCTGGGCGGCAGCCTGGAGGCGCTCCAGCCCATCATCGTCCCGGGCAAGAGCGACTCGGCGCAGTTCGACAACATGGTGGAGCTGCTCTACCTGGGCGGCCGCACCCTGCCCCACGCGCTGATGATGATGATTCCGGAGGCGTGGGAGGGCGACGCGCTGATGTCCGACGAGCGGCGCGCCTTCTATGAATACTCCTCCGCGCTGCTGGAGCCCTGGGACGGACCGGCGGCCATCGCCTTCACGGACGGGCAGCTCATCGGCGCCACGTTGGATCGCAACGGCCTGCGGCCCGCGCGCTACCTCGTCACAGAGGACGACCGCATCATCCTCGCCTCGGAGATGGGCGTCATCGACGTGCCGCCCTCGCAGGTGCGCCGCAAGGGCCGCCTGACGCCGGGCCGCATGCTGCTGGTGGACACCACCGAAGGACGCATTCTGGAGGACGAGGACGTCAAGCGCGACATCACCACGCGCTGGCCCTACCGCCGCTGGCTCCAGCGCAACGTCTACACCTTCGACAACCTCCCCGCCGTCGCCGCCCCGGTGCGGCTGCGCGGCGAGGAGCTGTGGCGGGCCCAGCGCGCCTTCGGCTACACCGCCGAGGACGTGCGCTCGGTGCTCACGCCCATGGCGGAGACGGGCAAGGAGCCGGTGGGCTCCATGGGCACGGACACGCCGCTGGCGGTGCTCAGTGACCAGGCCCCCAGCCTCTTCTCCTACTTCCACCAGCTCTTCGCGCAGGTGACCAACCCGCCCATCGACCCGCTGCGCGAGTCGCTGGTGATGACGCTGGCCACCGCGCTGGGTCCGGAGAGCAACACCTTCGAGGAGACGCCGGAGCAGTGCCACCGGCTGTCCCTCCCCGGCCCCATCCTCACCAACGGGCAGCTCGCGCGGCTGGCGGCCATCAATGACGAGGGCCTGTTCGAGACGCGCCGCCTGTCGCTCCTCTACGCCCTGGACGGCGGCGAAGGCGCGCTCGAGGCGGCGGTGGAGAAGCTCTGCAACGAGGCCGTGGACGCGGTGGACGCCGGCGCCAGCATCCTGCTCTTGAGCGACCGCGGCGTGGACGCGGCGCACGCGGCCATTCCCGCGCTGCTGGCCATGTCCGCGGTGCACCAGCGGCTCGTCCGTGACGGCATCCGCATGTACACCGGCCTGCTGCTGGAGACGGCGGAGGCGCGCGAGGTGCACCACTTCGCCTGCCTGTTTGCCTACGGCGCCGCGGCGGTGAACCCGTACCTGGCGTTGGACACGCTCCGGGCCCTGGCGGACAGCGGCGAGCTGGCCGTGGACGCGGAGAAGGCGCAGGACCGCTTCATCCACGCCGTGGAGGAAGGCCTGCTCAAGGTGATGTCGAAGATGGGCATCTCCACGCTCCAGTCCTACCGCGGCGCGCAGCTCTTCGAGGCCGTGGGGCTCCAGCGCTCGCTGGTGGAGCGGCACTTCACCGACACGGCGTCGCGCGTGGAGGGGGTGGGCCTGCCGGAGCTGGGGCGCGAAGTGGCGGAGCGCCACGCCCGGGGCTTTGGCGCGGAAGCGGACGTGGAGGCCGGCATGCTGCCCGTGGGCGGCCAGTACCGCTGGCGCCGTCTGGGCGAGCGGCACAAGTGGAACCCGGCCACCATCGCCAAGCTCCAGGCGGCGGTGCGCGCGAACGACGCCGCCACCTTCGCGGAGTACTCGCGGCTGGCGGACGACGAGACGCGCGAGCACAGCAACCTGCGCGGCCTGCTCGAAATCGCCCACGAGGGCCGCACGCCGGTGCCGCTGGATGAAGTGGAGCCGGCGCTCGCCATTGCCCGGCGCTTCGTCACCGGCGCCATGTCCTTCGGCTCCATCAGCGCGGAGGCGCACGAGACGCTGGCCATCGCGATGAACCGGCTGGGCGGGCGCTCCAACAGCGGCGAGGGCGGCGAGGAGTCGCGGCGCTACACCCGCGACGAGAACGGCGACCTGCGCCGCAGCGCCATCAAGCAGGTGGCCAGCGCGCGCTTCGGCGTCACCACGGAGTACCTGGTCAACGCGGACGAGCTCCAAATCAAGGTGGCCCAGGGTGCCAAGCCCGGCGAGGGCGGCCAGCTGCCCGGCCACAAGGTGGATGAGCGGATTGCCCGCGTGCGCTGGTCCACGCCGGGCGTGACGCTCATCTCTCCGCCGCCGCACCACGACATCTACTCCATCGAGGACCTGGCCCAGCTCATCTACGACCTCCAGTCGGTGAATCCGGCCGCGCGGGTCAGCGTGAAGCTGGTGAGCGAGGTGGGCGTGGGCACCATCGCCGCGGGCGTGGCCAAGGCCGGCGCCAGCTGCGTGGTCATCTCCGGCTACGAGGGCGGCACGGGCGCCTCGCCGCTGTCCAGCATCCAGCACGCGGGCCTGCCCTGGGAGCTGGGGCTGGCGGAGACGCAGCAGGTGCTGGTGCACAACGGGCTGCGCTCGCGCATCCGCGTGCAGGCGGACGGCGGCATGCGCACCGCGCGCGACGTGCTGGTGGCCGCGCTCCTGGGTGCCGAGGAGTTCGGCATGGCCACCGCCAGCCTGGTGGCCGTGGGCTGTATCATGCTGCGCAAGTGCCACCTCAACACCTGTTCGGCGGGCATCGCCACGCAGGACCCGGGGCTGCGCGAGCGCTTCCAGGGCAAGCCCGAGGACGTGGTGAACTTCTTCCTCCTCATCGCGGAGGACCTGCGCCAGCGGATGGCCGCGCTGGGCGCCCGCACCCTGGAGGAGTTGGTGGGCCGCGTGGACCTGCTGCGGCAGCGCCCGGCGGTGGACCATTGGAAGGCGAAGCGCGTGGACCTGTCCGGGCTGCTGGCAGCGCCGGCCGCGCCGGACAGCGAGCCGCGCCACTGCACCGAGCCGCGCATCAAGGACGTGTCCGACCACCTGGACCACGCGCTGCTGCGCGACGCCAGCGCGGTGCTGAACGGCGGGCCGCCCATGCTGCTCAACGTGCCGGTGGCCAACACGCACCGCGCCGTTGGCGCCCTGCTGTCGGGTGAGATTGCCCGCCGTCACGGGGGCCAGGGCTTGCCGGATGGCCGGCTCCACGTGCGGATGAAGGGCTCCGCGGGCCAGAGCTTCGGCGCCTTCGTGGTGAAGGGCGTGACGCTGGAGCTGGAGGGCGACGCCAACGACTACGTGGGCAAGGGCCTTTCCGGTGGGCGCATCATCGTCTACCCGCCGCAGGCCAGCCGCTTCACCGCCGAGGAGAACGTGCTGGTGGGCAACACCGCGCTCTACGGCGCCACGGCCGGCGAGGTGTACCTGCGGGGGCTCGCGGGTGAGCGCTTCGCGGTACGCAACAGCGGCGCGCAGGCCGTCGTGGAGGGCGTGGGCGACCACGGCTGCGAATACATGACGGGCGGCGCGGTGGTGGTGCTGGGCCCCACCGGGCGCAACTTCGCGGCCGGCATGAGCGGCGGCATCGCCTACGTGCTCGACCGCGAGCAGTCCTTCCGGCAGCGCTGCAACCTGGAGATGGTGGAGCTGGAGTCCCTGGTGGACGAGTCCGAAATCTGGCTCGTGCACGGCATGGTGGAGCGGCACCTGCACCACACCGGCAGCGGGCTGGCGCGGCGGGTGCTGGACAACTGGGAGCTGATGGTGCCGCGCTTCGTGAAGGTGATGCCCACGGACTACAAGCGGGTCCTCCAGGCACGGCGCGCGGCGCGCAGACCACCGGAGTCCACATCCGCGGCGCTGCCCCAGTCCGCGGCGGGGAGGGCCTGAGCCATGGGTAAGCCAACGGGATTCATCGAGTGGGAGCGCGTCCACGCAGACAAGCGGGACAAGGCGGACCGGCTGGGCGACTGGCGCGAGTTCGCGCTGCCGCTGGCCCCCGACGAGGCCAAACGGCAGGCCGGCCGCTGCATGGACTGTGGCGTCCCCTTCTGTCACCAGGGCTGTCCCCTGGGGAACCTCATCCCCGACTTCAACGAGGCCGTGTACCGCGGGCGCTGGCGCGAGGCGTATGACTTGCTCAGCCGCACCAATGGCTTCCCGGAGATGACGGGCCGGCTGTGCCCGGCGCCGTGTGAGGCCGCGTGCGTGCTCGCCATCGACCGGGACCCGGTCACCATCGAGCAGATGGAGAAGGAAATCGTCGAACGGGCCTTCAAGGAGGGCTGGGTGAAGCCCCGGCCTCCGGCACGCCGCACCGGGAAGACGGTGGGCGTGGTGGGCTCCGGGCCCGCGGGACTGGCGGCGGCGGCGCAGCTCAACGCGGCCGGACACACCGTCACCGTGTACGAGCGGGACGCCCGGGCCGGCGGCCTGCTGCGCTATGGCATCCCCGACTTCAAGCTGGAGAAGTCCGTGGTGGACCGGCGCCTGGCGCTGATGGAGGCCGAGGGCATCACCTTCGTCACCGGCGTGGACGTGGGCGGTGCCCTGAGCTACCGCGAGCTGCGCGCGAAGCATGACGCCCTGGTGCTGGCCCTGGGCGCGCGCCGTCCGCGCGAGCTGGAGGTCCCCGGACGCGAGCTGTCCGGTGTCGTCCAGGCCATGGAGTACCTGGAGCACCAGAACCGGCTCGTCTCGGGCCATGGCCAGAAGGATTCGCGCCTGGACGCGGCCGGTCGGCACGTCGTGGTGCTGGGTGGCGGCGACACCGGCTCGGACTGCCTGGGTACCGCGCTGCGTCAGGGTGCGGCGAGCGTGCGGCAGGTGGAGCTCCTCCCCGCCCCGCCCGCGGTGCGCGCGGAGGGCAACCCCTGGCCGAGGTGGCCCGTCATCTTCCGCACCTCCACCAGCCAGGAGGAAGGCGGCGAGCGCCGCTTCGCGCTGATGACGAAGCGGCTGACGGGCAGCGACGGACGGCTCCAGACGCTGCAGGCCGTGGAAATCGAGTTCCAGCCCGAACCTGGCGCCCTGCCCCGCCTCATTGAACGTCCCGGCACCGAGGTGACGTTCGAAACGGACCTGCTGGTGCTGGCCATGGGCTTCACGGGGCCTGAGGCGGGCAACCTCTCCGAGGAGCTGGGGGTGAAGCTGTCCCCCCGCGGCACGGTGCAGGTGGACGCGCGCTTCGCCACGTCCGCGGACGGGGTGTTCTGCGCTGGGGACGCGAGCCGGGGCGCCAGCCTCATCGTCTGGGCCCTGTCGGACGGCCGTGAAGCCGCCAAGGCCTGCGATGCGTATCTTTCTGGGGGGCGCTCCGCGCTGCCCACCCGGGGCGCGGACTGCGCCTTCTGAGCGGAATGAAACGCCCGGGTCGCCTTTTTGGGGCGAGTCGGGAATAAATAGCAGGTGAGGCAGTTAGAATGGGCTTAACCCATTACTCCCTCCCACAGGAGGCCCCTGACATGCGAAGCGAACAGACCCTCATCGTGACCGAAGCCGACCTGGAGCGCCTGCGCCAGGTGGTGGACCACAACGGAGGCGGCCGTACGGCCGAGTTCGCGGAAATGCTCGACGCGGAGCTGACCCGGGCTCGCGTCGTCGCGTCGGAAGAGGTGCCGCCCGACGTCGTGACGATGAACAGCAAGGTCGTCTTCGAGGACGAACAGACGGGAGAGCGCCGGGAGGTCACCCTTGTCTACCCGCGCGACGCCAGCAGCGACGACGGCCGCATCTCCGTCCTGGCCCCCATCGGCAGCGCGCTCATCGGCCTGACCGTGGGGCAGACCATCACCTGGCCCCTGCCGGGCGGACGCTCCAAGCGGCTGCGCATCGTCGCGGTGCCCTACCAGCCCGAGGCCTCGGGCCACTACAACCTCTGATTCGGCTTCCCCCGGACGGCACCGTGCGCCCTCGTGGCGGACCGTGCCGTTTGCCGTTTCAGCGCAGGCCCACGCGCTTCGCCAACTCCTGCGCCAGGGCCCGCAGCTCCTCCACGCCGGCCGCCTGCGGGCTCGTGTCGAACACCACCTCGTAGCCCAGCCCCGCCTGGTTGATGGACTCCGAGCGCGGAATTCGCGCCCGCAGCACGGGCACCGTGGACTCGCTCAACGCGCCCTCCATGGCCTCGTTGGTGGCGGTGGTGCGGCGATCCCACAGATTCACCACCGCGACCAGCTCACCGCCCTGCTCGCGAACGTCACGCCAGGCGGTCTCGATTTCCCCCAGGCCCTGGAGCGCGAAGGCGCCGGTGGGCACGGGGGCCACGACCAGGTCCGCGGAGGCGAGCACGGCCTCGGTGTAGGCCCCGATGCTGGGCGGGGTGTCCGCGAGGATGATGTCCGGCGTCCACCCCAGCGTCTTGAGCGCGCGCGGAATCGCCTGGAGGCGGTGGCCCCACTGGAACAGTTCGCGCTCCTGCGCGGCCATGCGCGGCGCGACGGGGGCGATGAACAAGCCGGGCCGCTTCGGTGAAGCCACCACCACTTGCGCCAGCGTGTGCTTGGGACGGGGCCCGAGCGCATCCCCCACACACGGGCCTTCCCGGCTCTCCAGTCCCAGCACCAGCGATGCATGGGCCTGAGGGTCCAGGTCCAGCAGCAGCACCTGGCGGCCGGCATCCGCGAGGGCCGCCGCCACATGCGAGCAGAGCGTCGTCTTGCCGACGCCGCCCTTGATGGTGGAGAACGCGATGAACGCCATGGCCCCGGTCTATACCGGACGTCCCACGGGGAGAGAAGCCACGGGCGGCGGCGCCTCTCCCGCGCTCAGTTCACGCCCACCTTGCACTCGGGGAGCGCCTGGCGCAGCCGCTCGATTTCCTCTGAGCGCGGGCAGCTCGCCCAGCTTCCGGCCGTTGAACAGCAGCGCCTTCGAGTCTCGGGGGCACTTGTCGAACAAGGCAGCCGGGCCCTTCGCCTTGGCGGGCGCCGTCGCCTTGATGGAAAGGGACGCACCCTCCAGGGCCTCGGTCAGCGCCGCCAACTCCTCCTCGAGCCACGAGGAGAACGTCCCCAGCCCGTCCACTCCCCGCAACGGTGTGCGAAGAAAATGGGCACCTCCGCGCGCTACTTCTGCGTCAGGATCCACTTCACCAGCGCGCGCGCCTCGGCCTCCGACACCTGGGCGTTCGCCGGCATCGGAATGGCGCCCCAGACGCCGCTGCTGCCCTTGCGCACGCGCTGCGTCAGCTTGTCCTCCACGCCCTCCTGCTTCGCATAGCGGGCGGCCATCTCCTTGAACGAAGGACCGACCAGCCGCGCCGTCGCGGAATGGCACGTCATGCAGCTCTTGGCCTTCGCGAGCTCCTCGCTCGCGGAGGCCACGTTGGACACCAACGCCACCGCGAAAACAGACAGCCACAGAAAACGCTTCATTGAAGTCTCCCGTCCAAACAGCATATCGAGACCGACCGACAGCTCCACGCAAACTAGAGCGCGGCACGCCCTTCCGCGACGCGCACCACGCGCCCATCGCCCAGGGTGTCCGGTGGGCTCAGCACCACCCGGTCCTCGGCGGACAATCCGTCCATCACCTCGACATGAGCGCCCAGGTCACGCCCCAGCACGACCACGCGCTGCTGGACGGCATTCGCCTCCCCCACCACGAGGACCGTGGGCCCCTCCCTCCGCATGGCCAGCGCGCTGGCGGGGATGAGCATGGGCGGAGCCTCGCGCTCGATGAGCAACCGGACGCGCACGAAGGCCCCTGCGAACAGCGCCTCTGCGTTGGCGAGCTGCACCTCCGTCAGGAGCGTGCGGGTCCCTGGGTCCAACACCCCCGCGGTCCGCACCACGCGTCCTGGCAGCGCCCGCGCGGGCGCATCCAGCGTGGAGATCCGCGCCTCGAGCCCCGGCCGGATGTCATGGGCGAGGGACTGCGGCACATCCACGTAGACCTTCAGCGTGTGCGTCTGCGCGAGTTCGAACAGGCTCGTCATACCGCTGCCACTGCCCGCGGTGACCAGCGCTCCCCGGTCCACGTTGCGGCGCACGATGACACCATCGAACGGCGCCACCACGCGGCGATACGCGTACAGCGCATCGAGGCGCTCCACCTCCGCCTTCGCGCTCTTCAGCGAGGCCTCCGCGGAGTTGGCCCGCGCCCGCGCCTCTTCCGCCACCTCGTGGCTGACGTTGCCCTCTCCCGCGAGAATCTGCCCGCGCCGCGCGGACGCGCGAGCGAGCTCCAGGTTCCGCTCCGTCTCATCCAGGCGCGCCCGGGCCCGGTGACACTCCGCCTGGAGCTCGGGCGCTTCAAGCTCCGCCAGCAACTGGCCCGCGCGGACCCGGTCGCCCAGGTCGACGTGGATGCGGCCCACGAAGCCATTGAGGCGGGCGTGCAGCGACGCGCGCTGACTGGGAAGGACCGTCCCTGGCAACGTGAGCTCCGCCTTCGGCTCGGACCGCGTCACGCGCGCGGTGGCAACGAGCGGCGGCAGACGGGCTTCCGCTTCACGCCGGTCCAACGCGCGCGACCGCTCCAACCGTGGCGCCACGCCGAGCCCCAGCAGCGCCAGGAGCAAGGCGGCGAACACCCAGGGCCAGCGCCCGCCTCGCGCCGCGGCATCCACGCCAGGGGTCTGCTCCGTCACGCTGTCACCGAGGGCTCGAGTTCAGGGGACGCCGCGCGGACAGCCCGCCGCGCCTGCATCAGACTGTAGACGACGGGAACGAAGAACAGGGTCGCTACCGTGGCGCCCACGAGGCCGCCAATGACGGCGCAGCCGAGCGCGGCGTTCTGCTCGCCGCCCTCGCTCAGGTTCAGGGACATGGGGAGCATGCCGAGGCCCATGGCCAGCGCCGTCATCAACACGGGGCGCACCCGCACCCGCCCCGCTTCGAGCGCCGCCTCCGCCGCGCTCGCGCCTCGCGCGAGCTGCTCGTTGGCGAAGGACACCACCAGCACGGAGTTCGCCGTGGCCACGCCCACGCTCATGATGGCGCCCATCAACGAGGGAATGCTGAACGGCGTCTGCGTGGCGAACAGCGAAACCACCATGCCCACCACCGCCCCGGGCAGCGCGGTGATGATGATGAAGGGGTCCAGCCAGGACTGGAAGTTGACCACCATCAGCGCGTAGACGAGCACCGCCGCGAACAGCAGGCCCAACAGCAGCCGGTCGAAGCTGGTGCGCATGCTGTCCACCTGCCCACGCACCTGGATGCGCGAGCCCGGCGGCAGCTCCTCGCGGTAGCGCTCGACGAGCCGCTCCAGCCGCGAAGCCACGCTGCCCAGGTCCGTGTCCTGGACGTCCGCGCGGACGTTGAAGGTGGGCTGGATGTCCACGTGGGTGACGAAGACGGGCGTCCACTCGCGCTGCACCCGGGTGAGGTCGCCCAGGAGCTGGGGCCCCTCCCGGGTGGGCAGCGCCATCCGCGTCAGGTCCTCCACCGAGGACACCCGCGTCTCCGGCACGCGCACCGACAGGGGATAGCTGTTCCCCGTCTTCGGGTCGATCCAGAAACTGGGGCTCACCTGCGAGCTGGATGACACGGTGAGCAGCACGTTGTTCGCCACGTCCCGCTGTGTGAGCCCCACCGCGCTGGCGCGGACCCGGTCCACCTCGAAGTGCAGCCGCGGCGCGTTCACCACCTGCGACAGGCGCACGTCCACCGCGCCCCGGACCTGCCCCAGCTCCGCCTCGAGCTTGCGCGCGATGGCATAGGTGGCCTCACGTTGGGAGCCCGAGACCTGCACGTCAATGGGCGACGGCAGCCCGAAGTTGAGAATCTGCGTCACGATGTCCGCGGGCTGGAAGTAGAACGTGAGCTCGGGGAAGCGCCGCGGCAACTGCTCGCGCAGCAGCCGGACGTACGCGTCCGTCCGGACCCGACGCTGCGGAGCCAGCGTCACGAGGACCTCCCCGTCCGCGCTGCTCACGTTGGAGGTATCCGTCAGCGCGAGGTTGTAGCCGCCCGGCATGCCCATCATGTCAATCAGGCTCACCCGGTCCTCGGCGGGAATGAGCTCACGCACGGCGTCCTCCACGAGCGACAGGTACCGCTCCGTCTCCTCGATGCGCGTCCCCGGCGGCGCCACGACGTGAAGGCGGAGCTGGCCCGCGTCCACGGTGGGGAAGAAGTCGCGGCCCACGAAGGGCATCAACCCCACCGCCGCCAGCACCGCGAGCAGGAAGAGCACCAGCACGCGGCGCGGCCGGGCCAGGGCGCCCTGGAGCGCGCCCACGTACCGCGCACGGAAGCGCTCGAAGCCCGCCTCGAACCGGTGGTGCAGTCGCGCCAGCCACCCCGTCTGGGGCTGCCCATGCCGCTGAACCTCCGCGCGAAGCAGGAACTGCACGAGCGTGGGCACGAGCGTGCGCGAGAGCAGATACGAGGCCATGACGGAGAGCCCCACCGCCAGGCCCATGGGCAGGAACAGGTACCGGGCCGGCCCCTCCAGGAAGAGCACCGAGATGAACACGATGCCAATGGAGAGCGAGGCGACGAAGGCCGGCACGGCGATCTGCTCCGCGCCATCCAGGATGGCCTGGGTGAGCGGCTTCCCCATGGCCAGGTTGCGGTGGATGTTCTCTATCTCCACCGTGGCGTCATCCACGAGGATGCCCACGGCGAGCGCCAGCCCGCCCAGCGTCATCGAGTCGAGCGTGTACCCAAGGCCCCGCAACACCAGGATGGCCGCGAGCACCGACAAGGGAATGGAGATGGCGATGATGAGCGTGCTCCGCCAGCTTCCCAGGAACAGGAGGATCATCGTCGCCGTCAGCAGCGCGGCGATGACCCCTTCAGCCAGGAGCCCGTGGATGGCGGCCGTCACGAAGGAGGACTGGTCCGCCAGCAACCGCACCGACAGCCCCTCCGGCGCGGCGGCCTGGATGGTGGGCAGCAGCTCGCGCACGCGGCGGGCGACCTCCAGCGTCGAGGCGTCCCCCGTCTTCATCACGGACAGGATGACGGAGCGCCGGCCCTCCTCCCGGGCGATGTTCGTCTGCACCGCGAAGCCGTCATGCACGTGCGCCACGTCCCGGAGGAACACGACGCGGCCATCGCCCCGGCGCACCGGGATGTCATTGAGCGCGGCGAGCGTCTCCGGACTGCTGTTGAGCGTCACGCGGTACTCGTGCGCGCCCATCTTGAGGTTCCCCGTGGGCAGGACCAGGTTCTGCGCGGAGACCGCCGAGGCGACGTCGTGCGGCGCCAGCCCATGGGCCTCGAGGGCCTCCAGGTCCAGGTCCACGGTCATCTGACGGACCTTGCCGCCCATGAGCTGGGGAATGCGCGCGCCCCGGACCGTGCCGAGCAGGGGCCGGACGCGTTGATTCACATGGTCGTAGATTTGCGACTCGGTGAGCGTCTCGCTGCTGAACGACACCTGGAGGATGGGCACACTGCTGGCCGAATACCGGAGGATGATGGGTGGCTGCGTCCCCGGAGGCATGCGCCGGGTGATGGATTGCGAGGACGCCGTCACCTGAGCCATGGCCTCGGCCACGTCAGCCCCGGGGTGTAGATACAACCGGGCGACCGATACACCGTCGAACGACTGGCTTTCCTGCCGGGCCAGGTTCGCCACGTTGTTCGCCAGGGAGTACTCACTGTACTGGGTAATCTGCCGCTCGATCTGCTGCGCGGGCAGCCCGTCATAGCTCCAGACGACGCTGATGACGGGGATGTCGACCTCGGGGAGAATGTCCGTAGGGGATTCGCGGATGACGTGCACACTCACGAAGACGAGCAGCAGCGCCGCCACCACGAAGGTATAGGGGCGTCGGAGCGCCAGCCGGACGATCCACATATCGCCTCCGCTCTTTGCCATGGAGCAGCAATCGAGGCAATGTCCGCAACCCTTGCTTCCACTGGGAAGACTGGGGCAGCATGAAGGCTGAGCCGTCATGAACAACGCCGTGAAAACATCTCCCTCCTCTGGGACTGTGCTGACACAAGCGCTGCTGAATCGCAGACAGCTCCTGCAGTGGTTGGGAATCGGCGTGGTGGCCTCCAGTTGCGGAACGCTTCGCCCGCGGCTGATACCTCCCACGGCGGGAGCGGCGCCCCTCCAGCTCATCGCCCCCGACAGCGCAGGGCCGCTCCCCGACGACGTGCGGGACGTCCTGCTCGACACGGCCCGCCGAATCTCACGCTTCGTGGGAATCGACGGTCACCACAACGAGGCGCTGCTGGAAGGCTATCTGCGCCTCAAATGCGAGGAGCGCCCCTCGTACCTGGCCACCTACACCCGCTTCGCGGCGGAGGTGAAGCGGCCCGAGAAGCTCTCCGTGGAATGGCTCTTGGAGCTGCCGGAGCTCCACCGCGTGAAGGTGGTGGGCGAGCTGGCCATCATGTCACTGGTCGGCGGGGGCTTCCGGACGTTTGGCTTCGGCAACATGAATGGCCACATGGGCGGCCTCTGGCACGAGCCGCACGCGTCTGGCTCCTATCGCGCCTCGGACGAGCTGTAGTCAGCGCGGCCGCCAACAGGATTTGACAACATGAGGCTGTGTATCGTCGGAAGTGGTGTTGCCGCGGTCATCACCGCCCGCGCCGCGCTGGAGCGGGGCTACGAGGTGGTGATGCTCGAAGCCGGCCCTCGCACGCCCATGCGGGACTCGCGCCGCTGGCTGGACTTCGTCACCACGGGCGTGCGGCCCTACCACGCCTGTGAGGACTCGCAGGGCGACGCCAACTCCCGTCCCGGTGTCCAACCCGAGCGCGACCACTTCCTCATCAAGGGCAGCCGGCTCATGGCCGTGGGCGGGTCAACGCTGCACTGGAGCGGCTGGACGCCCCGCCTCCAGCCCGAGGACCTGGAGCTGCGCAAGCGCACCGGCAAGGGGAACGACTGGCCCTTCAGCTACACCCAGCTCGAGCCCTATTACAACCAGGCCGAGTCCCTGCTGAACGTCACCGGCCCCAACGCCCCCGTGGACGGACATCCCACGCCCTGGCGCTCGCAGCCCTACAAGTGGAACAGCCCGCCGTATCCCATCGAGTCAGAGCCGGTGCGCCACGCCCTGAAGGCGCTGGGCATCACCTATGGCCACATTCCCATGTCGCGCAGAGGCCCCGGCGGCGAAGGTGTGGGCGGCCCGTGCATGACGTTTGGCACGTGCCGGTATTGTCCGATGGGCGCGCGCTTCGACCCCACCCTGCTGCTGGCGGACATGGAGTCCCACCCGGGCTTCCGGTTGCTCGCGAGCAGCCCGGTGCTGGCCGTGCGCATGGCGGGTGAGGTGGCCCAGGGCGTCACCTACCGCACCCCCGAGGGCGAGACGGCCACGCTGGACGCGGACGCCGTGCTGGTGGCCGCGGGCGCCCTGGAGACGCCCAAGCTGCTGTGGCACTCGGGCTTCGATGAGCAGCGCCTGCCCGCGCTCGGGCGCTACCTGATTACCCACCCGATGCTGAAGCTCGAGGGCAAGCTGGCGAAGCCACCCCGGGAGTTCAACGGGCGCGAAGTCCCCATGCCCGCCCTCTTCTCGCGGCACTTCGACACGCCGGAGCAGCAGGCCGCCGGGAAGATGATCTTCTCCGAGTACCCGGAGGAGCCGGACCTGCAGTCCTGGGTCCGCCAGGAGCAACTGGCGCCCGCGTACATCGACTCCTTCGCCCGGGAGAGCCGGCTCAACCTCCATGGCTTCATCGAGGAGTTCCCCCAGGCGGAGAACCGCCTGCGCTTCACGGGCAAGCCGGGCGAGCGCCAGGTGGAGATTCACTACGCGGTGGACGCGGGGTTCGCCGCGCGCTGGCAGTGGATGACCGACACCTTGATGCAGGTGATGAAGGCCGCGGGCTGCCGCGAGTCGGAGGTCTGGGTTTCGGGCGTGATTCGCCGGGCAGACCACTCGGTGGGCACGGCGCGCTTCGGCCAAGGGCCGGACTCGGGCGTCGTGGACGGGAGGCACCTCGTCTTCGGAACGAAGAACCTGTTCGCCCTCACCAACGGCAACTTCCCGAACAACGGCGCCATCAACCCGACGCTGACGCTCACCGCCCTCTCGCTGCGCTTCGCGGACCAGGTGCTGCCTGGCCTGGCGCCGTCACGAACTACAGCGCGGCCTTGAGCACGGCCAGCGCGACGATGGCCGCGACGGCGAACACCTCGCGCCGCGCGGGCGCCTCCTGGATGAAGGCGTTGGCGAACACCAGGGAGAAGAGCGTCACCGAGTTGAGGATGGGCCAGGCGACGACGCGGTTTCCCGCCGCCAGCGCCATGACGAAGGCGACTTGATTGCCCACGGTGAAGAGGGCGCGCACGAGCAGGTTGGTGCGTGCGCGGCCGTCCACGACCAGCTCGCTCAACTGCGCCCCTAGCGGCCCCCGGGCGCCGAAGAGGAGCAGCAGCACCAGACAGGCGGCGCTCCTCCAGAACATCAAGGCGGTACTCACCTCCAGGTTGGACGCCACGCCCGAAGGCTGGCCCTGGAAGAAGAGCTCCCCGCAGAGGCTCTGCACGAGCACGGCCACGGTGATGAAGAACGCCGGCAGCCACAGGGCGCGGCGGTTGTCCGAGGCCCCTCCCGCCGCCAGCAGCGAGCAGCCGGACACGGCGAGGGCGAACAGGTACTCGGTCCAGTGCACCGTGCGGCCGGACAGCATGAGCGCCAGGGGGATGAGCACATCCCCGATGCGCGAGGCGATGTTCACCCGGGCGACCGTGAGGTGCCGGAAGCCGAAGGAGAAGGCGAAGGCCACCCCCTGGACGCTCACCGCGAACAGCGCGAGCTTCGCGTTGCCATAGAGCGCCCACCCCGCCCTGTCCTCCATGGGCAGCAGCGGCGTCAGCGCCGCCAGCAAGAGGAACGGGACGAAGTTGTTGGCGAAGTTGAGGACGAGGATGGACTGGCGGCGGAGCCCGTAGCTGAGCCGGTCGAAGACGCTGTTTCCCGACCGCAACAGGACGGACGTCAGCGAGTAGAGGACTGTTTCCATCGCGTCCGCGCGTCGGCGCTCGGCCCGGGGAAGAGGCGCTCCAGACAGGGCCACAACTGGGGATGACAGGGCTCATCCAGCAGGCGCCCCAGCTCCTCTGGCGCCAGGAAGATGCCCCCGTCCACCTCCCGCTCGGAGAAGCGCAGCGGGCCTTCTATTCGGGCGCGGTAGAGGAAGATGCGCCGGTGGTGCCCATCGTCGAAGATGAACTCGGCCACGGGCACCAGCGGCCCCTCCAGGCCCAGCTCCTCCAGGAGCTCCCGCTGGGCGGCCTCCAAGGGCGCCTCGCCCGCGCTCACGTGACCTCCCGCGGACGTACACAGGTGGCCGGGCATGAAGGTCATGTGCCGGGAGCGCCGCTGCAGGAAGACCTTGCCGTCGCGCTCCACCATCACATGCACGATGCGATGGGGCAGCTTCTGGCCGTAGATCTGGTCGCGGGGCGCGCTCCCCACCACCTGCCCCTGGGTGTCGATGACGTCAATCAGCTCCATGCCACGGACATCCTATGCGACCAGGGGCTTCCGGCCTTCCATGGGAATGACCTCGATGCGGTCCCCCACCCACTTCCGGAAGTGTGCGTCCAGGTCGTAGTTCTCTTGCTTCCAACCGTCCTGGACGGAGCCCGTCACCAACGAGCTGAAGAAGAGCTTCTTGCCGGTGACGATCTCCTCGGTGCCCATCATCCCGTCCGGCCAGATGAGGAAGTAGTAGCGGCTGTAGTTGACGGTGCGGTCCGACAGGCGAATCTGCATGTCGGGGTAGCGCTCCCGCAGCCGCTCCACGGTCGCGGTGACATGCGACGTCTCCTCCGGCATCAACTCGCCGTAGATGTGATAGGCGCGGCCGGCGGAGAGCGTCCAGGAGATGGCCCAGTCGCGGATGCCCCGCTCGTAGATGAACTGGGCCAGCTCCTCGACATGCTGGCTGTTGTGGCGGTTGAGACAGGTCAGGATTCGCGGCGCCACGCCATTGTCCACGCACAGGCCTATGGCCCGGAGCGTCTCCTGGTAGGTGTTACCCTTGGCGTTGCGGCTGGGGCGAATCTCGTTGTTGACCCGCTCGTCCATGGAATCGAGGCTGATTTCCACGCGCGTGCAGCGAGACACCGTCTTCATCATCTGCTGCGTCAGGAAGGTGCCGTTGGTGCCGAGGATGGTGGCGACACCATGGTCCGTGAGCTTGTCGATGACGTTCAGCGTGTCTCGGCGCATCAACGGCTCACCGCCAGAGAGAATCTGTCGCATGATTCCCGCGCGGATGACTTCGTCGGCCACCTTGAGCTGCTGGGGCGTGGAGAGCCGCTTCGACGGCAGGTCCTCGACGTTCCCGTAGCAGTGGATACACACGAGGTTGCACGGCGCAGTGACCAGCCATCCACAACCGATGGGACTCCGCGGCACAGGCACGCAACCCTCGAACACCTTCGCCGAGAACTCATCGCGGAGGTTGTCGTAGATGATGGTGCCCCAGCTCTCCTGGCGCTCTCTGATGCGTACGGACATGGTGAGGAATTAAGAACAGCCCCGCAGCCGACAATGGGCCGCAGAGCCTTGGTTGATGAATCTGAGCCGCCCAATCGAAAGACACACCACGCCCGGGAGGACGCCCCTGCCGCCTTGGGCATGGGTACAGTCACGTCCGCCCGACAGCGCCCCCGAACCTTCCGGGGCTCCCCCTCGTGACCTCTTGAAATAGAAGAGCCAGCCTACGCTGACGTCACAGAGATGTTACGCGGGTTTCACTTTATCCGCAAGAGCGAGTTTTTCTGTTTCTTCATGACGTCCCTGAAAGAGGCTCATCTGCCGCGACATTCTCTTTAACTCACGCCACTGACATCGCGGTGTCGGACGCCACCGCGAGCCAGCGCCGGCTCCGCGCTCCGAACGCATCGCTTCCGCGGAGAAGCGGTGGATGCCCCCGGCAACGCAATCACAGACATCCCGAATCCATCAAGACCGGCTCAAGCGCGTGTCAATTCACGAAGACACGGAGCCGCGCACGGATACCCGGAGACTCAATACAAGGTCCCACACTCGGCGATCCGCTGGACTCGGAGCGCGGCGAGCCGCGCCAGGGGCATGGCCACTTCGGCCCCCTCCAGCGCCGCCACCGCTCGAGCCACGGCATCCAGGGTGGACATCCCGGAGGGGTGCGAGGGTTCGCGGAGCCGGAGCAGTCCTGGCTCCGGTGGCGGCAGCGCCAGGCGAGGCAGCGTCCGTAGCGCGGCGACCCGTTGTGTCATCCGCCGCGCCTGGGACCAGCTCGCGTCCAGCACCACCAGTTGCCGCGGTGGCGGTGCATCGGGCGGCGCGGGCGGCCCATCGGGATAGAGCAGCCACGTCCCGGGCTCGGAGAGCAGCTCCAGCTCCGCGCTCCCACTGAGGGAGCCGTGGATGAGGCGCTTCGAGTTCACCAGCGCCAGCGCGGCCACGCCGCCGGTGTTGCTCTTCTTCGCGATCTCCATCACGTGCTGCAGGAGGAGGATTCGCGTCCGCGTGTGGACCTGGGGAATCTCGTCACACAGGCACAGGTGAAGCGCCAGGTTGCAGCGGGAACAACGCGGGCGACTGGCGAGACGGGAAGACACTGCCCCCATCTTGGTCCGGCCCTTGGACGAACAGAAGCACTCGTTTCCCCCTGGCCCTCGTGCTGGGATGCTTCGTCATGGGTGATTGGGCGGTGACGACGCACTGGACCTGGACACGGCCGCGACTGCCTGAAGCCAGGGACTTTCCGAGCGACCGCTGGGCTGCCCGGGAGCCCTCCGGCGCAAGCCGCTTCGCGCGAGCCGCGGCGCTGCAGGGTGAAGACGCATCCCTCCCGCCAGCGGTTCAACACGCGGTGCTGTGTCTGCGCACCTCCATCCGCTTCGAGCGCCCTCTTGCATCCTGGAGTCTGAGCGAGAGCCATCTGGACTCGGCCCCCGCCGCCCGCGTCGCTGAGGCGCTCATCGCCGGGGACGGATGGAATGCGTGGTGGGACTCTTCACTTTCGAGTTCGGCTGGGTCCACACAGGCGTCCTGACGCTGTTCATCGACAATTCGATGGAGCGAAGTGGGGCCGAACTCGAAATGACAGGCCGGTTCAACGCACTCTCCGAAACAAAGGAGGTCGGCCCGTTCGCGCACTCCCTGTACATGGAGCGGCCCACACCGGTCCCGATGCCCCTCGTCGCCTGGCCCTTCCCCACGCGGTAACTCGGTCTGCCAGTGGCCCTGCGAGCACGATGAGCATCCGCTCACCGACACTCCCGGTGGTTGTCCGGCCACCTCATTTGTAGGAGGCTGCGCCGCCAATGACTCCGGAGCGTCGAAAGTACCTTGTCGTGGGCGGGCTGGCCACGCTGTTGCTCATCCTCGACCAGTGGACGAAGGTCCTGGTCCGCGAGCATGTGAAGCCCCTGGGCTACACCGGCATGAGCGTCTTCGGCGACGTCATCCGCTTCCAGTACGTGGAGAACACCGGCATCACCTTCGGCATGTTCCGGTCGCTGCCCTACGCCCAGCTCATCCTCAGCGCGGTGGCCATCCCCGTCTTCCTGCTGGTCATCCACCTGGTCCGCCAGACGCCCGCGGACCACTACCGGCTGCACGTCGCGCTCGGCCTCGTCGGCGCCGGCATTGGCAACCTGATTGACCGCGTCCGCCTGGGCAGCGTGACGGACTTCGTCGTTGCTGACCTCGGGTTCTGGCCTCTGAACCCCTGGTATGCCTTCAACGTCGCGGACGCCGCGCTCGTCGTCGGCGCCATCTTGATGGCCTTCGACTCACGTCGTCCGAAACCGGCCCCTGCGCCCGCTCCCGCTCCGAGTCAGGGCGACTAGCCAGGGCGTGGGCGCGCGGTCGCTTCCTCGCGACGCACCACGCAGCAGGGGAATCCGCCGCGAGCGGCCAGCCCGGAACAATCCCTCCAGCACCAATGTGTACCCCTGGAGCTGGAGGTCCGTGATGCGGCCAGCTTCTCCAGATACTCGGCGGTCGGAGTGCCCTCCGCGCACTGGTGGATGCATGCATTTTCCCGCATCGGGTGAGCAATGAAGACAGGACTGCCGTGCGCCATTGGAAGACGTGCCCGCCGCCCTGCCATGCGACCGACCTGCACCGGTTTGGATCGCCCGCACCAGGCGAGCGCGCTCCATTCTGGAGCACCGATGGGCGCACCCAAGGCCCTCACCCCTGATTCCGGGCACTTGGGAATGGCACACACCATGCTCTGAGGCTCCGGGCATGAGGGCGTCCCAGGCGGAGGCCCCCCATTCAAGGAGACTCACGATGGAAGTCCGGTTTCATGGCGTTCGGGGGAGCATCGCGGTGTCGGGCTCGCGCATTGGCGGCAACACGGCCTGCGTGGAGGTGACCAGCCAGGGCCACCGCCTCATCCTGGATGCCGGGACGGGCATCCGCGCACTGGGCGAAATCATGATGCGCGAGGGCGCGCCCCAGAAGGCCACGCTCTTCTTCTCGCATCTGCATTGGGACCACGTGCAGGGCTTCCCCTTCTTCACGCCGGCCTACCTGCCCACGTCCGAGCTGACGCTCTACGGCCCGGGCGCGAATGGGGCCCAGGCGCTCCAGTCCGAGCTGGCCGCGCAGATGCAGCCGCCCCACTTCCCGGTGCCGCTGAGCATCATGCGCTCGCGGATGGACTTCCGCTCGGCGCTGCATGCCCGGCCCGTGGAGGTGGGCCCCTTCCGCGTCACGCCCATCGACGTGCCGCACCCGCAGGGGTGCCTGGCGTACCGCGTGGAGGCGGATGGTCATTCGTTCGTCTACGCCACGGACGTGGAGGTGCGGGTGCAGGACCTCGCGCCGGAGGTGGGCCGCCTCTTCGAGGGCGCGGATGTCCTGTGCCTGGACGCGCAGTACACGCCGGACGAATACGAGGGCCGCACGGGCGTGGCGAAGAAGGGCTGGGGCCACTCCACCATGATGGATGCCGCGGGCGTGGCCGGGCTGGTGGGGGCGCGCCGACTGTGCCTGTTCCACCATGACCCGGCGCACGGTGACGACGTGCTCGAGGACATGGCGGAGCAGGCCCGCGCCCTCTTCCCCGTCTGCGAGCCCGCACGCGAAGGCCAGCGGCTGGTGCTGGGCCGCGCGGCCTGAGAGGGGCGGTCCCATGCCGTCTGGATGTTATGGTGCGGCCTCCGCGTTCGTCCTTCCGCCGTTGCCCGCCATGCCCCAAGCCCCCTCGGACGTCTCCCAGGTCCTCCTCCCCTTCGGAGGACTCGTTGGCAGGGAGGTGGACCTCGACGCGTTCCTCCAGACGCTGATGGACCGCATCGCCATCACCCTGCAAGCGGACCGCGGCACCCTCTGGCTGCTGGACCCGGCCCGCCGCGAGCTGTTCAGCCGCGCCGCGCACCTGCCCGAGGTGTCCCAGATTCGCGTCAAGCTGGGCCAGGGCGTCGCAGGCACCGTCGCCGAGGCGGGCCACGCCATCAACGTGCCGGACCCGCGCGGCGAGCAGCGCTTCTTCGCGGACATCGACCGGATGACGGGCTACCGCACCACCAGCCTGCTCGCCGTGCCACTGCGCGACGGGGACGGCGCCCTCTACGGCGTGCTCCAGGTCCTCAACCGCCGCGGCGAGGACCGCTTCACCGGCGAGGACACGCAGCGGCTCACCGCCATCGCCTCGCAGGTGAGCACCGCCCTCCAGAGCACCAGCCTCTACCAGGAGCTCCAGCGCGCGAAGGACCAGCCCCAGGTACCGGTGGGCTACTTCTTCAACCGCATCATCGGCGAGTCCCCGCAGCTCCAGGCCATCTACCGACTGGTGCGCAAGGCCGCTCCCACCGACGCGACGGTGCTGCTACGCGGCGAGAGCGGCAGCGGCAAGGAGCTGTTCGCCCGTGCCGTCCATGTGAATGGACCCCGCAGGGACCAGCCCTTCATCAAGGTGGACTGCGCGGCGCTGCCCGCCACGCTCATCGAGAACGAGCTCTTCGGCCACGAGCGCGGCGCCTTCACCGGCGCGGACCACCGCGTGCCCGGCAAGTTCGAGGCGGCCAGCGGCGGCACGGTGTTCATCGACGAGATTGGCGAGCTGCCCCTGCCGGTGCAGGGCAAGTTGCTGCGGGTCATCCAGGATCGCGAGTTCGAGCGCGTGGGCGGAACCCAGGCCGTGAAGGTGGACGTGCGCATCGTCGCGGCCACCCACCGGGACCTGGCCCGCATGGTGGCCGAGGGCCGCTTCCGCGAGGACCTCTACTACCGCATCAAGGTGGTCGAGGTGGTGCTGCCGCCGCTGCGGGAGCGCGGCGCGGAGGACATCGAGCGGCTCGCCCGCCACTTCGTCGCAGCCGTCGCCCGGAGGCACCGGCTGACGCCGCCCCGCCTCAGCGCCGCCGCGGTGGAGCGCCTCAAGCGCTACCGCTGGCCCGGAAACGTGCGGGAGTTGGAGAACTGCATCGAGAGCGCCGTGGTGCTCTGTGAAGGGGAGATTCTCGAAGAGCACCTGCCCCTGCCCAATGTGGACCGGGCCGCCCTGGCGCCTCCCGCAGCCTCTCAGGGTGTCAACGCGCCAACTGCACCCGCGCCCATGGATGCGGGCCTGCTGCCACTGGCGGAGGTCGAACGCCGCCACATCCTGCGCGTGCTGGACGCCGTGAAGGGCAACCGCACCGCCGCGGCCCGCGTGCTGGAGATTGGCCGCAACACGCTCGCGCGGAAACTCAAGGAGTACGGCCTGGGCGACGAGCCCTGACGCACCGCACGGAGGCGGCCTCCACCCCACCCTCCAGGGCATCTGTCCGCTGACCACCGGTCTTTTCTGGTATCCGCCTTGTTCCGAGCTGAGCAACGGCGTACGACAAAGAGACCTCCGGCCCACGTGCAGGAGGCTTCAGCCCAGGGGGACGCGCATGAAAGTGGTCAACAAGCTGCTGGAGAAGCTTCCCGACGTCGTGGCGGGCAAGGTGCCCGACGTGAAGCTGCAGGACCAGGACATCAAGGTGCCGCTGGCCCAGGGGACCTTCACGGAAGAGAAAATCCTTCCGCCCAAGCTGGCCATGCACGGCATCACCCTCTCCTTCGAAACCACCGGCGAAGCGTCCATCCGCAACTTCAACTCGCTGGGCGACGTGGACGAAAACGGCATCGTCGGCGAGCCGAGCCCGGAGAGCGCCGAGGCAGGGCCCCGGCCCCAGCTGCTGCTGGGCAGTGACATCGGGTGGATGCGCTACCAGGTGTCCGCGCGCGTGAAGGCCGCAGTGAGCGCCAGCCTGTCCTTCCTCGCCTCCGAGAACCAGACGGAGCTGTCCGTCACGCTCAGCGACTACCGCGCGCATCCGCTGGGCCAGAACATGCGCGAGGCGGTGCGCTCCGACCTGTCCGAGCTGCGGCTGATGCAGGCCACCGACCTGGCCAAGCTGACCACGGGGGACGCGGTGGCGTGGCAGGCCCGCGGCGCGCTCCACACACGGCTGGAGCTCAACTGGGCGGACATCTTCCCCACCAACCTCAACCGCCTGGGCTTCCTGCGCGGCAACGAGCTGCTCGCGCTGAAGACCAGCGCCAAGGCCAGCCTCTCCGCCCGGGTGTCCCTCACCGACGACTACCAGCTCAGCTTCTCCCGTCCCCGTGCCGGCCGCATCCAGGTCGCCGTGCGCAAGGTGAAGTCCCATGAGCAGGCGCTCTCCGCCGGCCTGGGCATCACCGTGGAGCTGCTGGACCCGGCGGCGGTGAAGGCCCAGCTGGGCCAGCTGTTGGAGGCGCTGCTGGGGCCCGTCCTTCGCGACCTCGTCAAGAAGGGCACCACCGCGGTGGAAATCATGGACGGCCTGGTGGACAAGGCCAGCAAGGCGAAGCTGGACGACAACCAGAAGAAGGTGCTGGGCCTGGTGCTGGAGCGCCTTGGCATCGACCCGCAGCTGGCGGACCCGGCCAACCTCCCGCAGGCCTGGGCCGACTTCAAGGCCCGCGTCGCCGAGGCGCTGGAGAACGCCGTCCGCTCGCAGGTCGCCGAGGGCTTCGAGTACGAATACCTGCGCCTTTCGGAGGCCTCCACGCTGCTGGAGGTCGTCGTGGAGGACGTCACCGCGATGCGCTTCCACGAGTCCCTGCTCAAGGGCAACCTGGTGGAGCTGCTGAAGTGGATGAAGAGCCTCCCCGCCCAGCAGAGCGAGTTCGAGCTGCGCAACTACCTCCACGCCACCACGCTCACGCGCCAGCAGGCCTACGGCTTCTCCCTGGGGGTTGGCTCGTTCGAGCTGCTCAAGGCGAAGAACGTCAGCAAGCAGTCCTGGGTGACGCAGGAGAACTTCCAGGGCGCCCGGCGCATGGCGTTCCTCGGACGCCGGGGCTACGAGGACAAGCTGCTGGGCACCCGCGGACAGTGGGTGGTGGATCTGAAGGCGGACATGACGCGCTTCTCCCCCACCCCCGTGGCCTCCGACTTCGGCTACGGACTGCACCTGATGCTGTGGGGACGGCAGAAGAAGCTGTCGCGCAAGGACCTTCAGCAGGCGGTGGATGACGCCGTCGTCTGGGGCGTACTTGACGCGAAGGACGCGGCCACCGTCATCAGCGTCATGCAGGAGGACGTGGGCAAGCACCCCATCGAAACGCGGCTCGAGCTGAAGATGGCGGATGACTCGTTCCGCGCCCTGGTGCCCCGCATCCAGACGCTCGAGCTGTCCCGCTTCTCACGCGCCCTGGCCCGCGCGCTCCCATGGAGCGAGCAGCTTCCCCGCGCCTCCGCCGAGTTCCGGCGCGCGGTCTACGCCCCCATCTGGGAGGCCTACCTCCGCGAGGTGCAGGAGCAAGGCAGCCTCATGCTGAATGACCTGTCACCCAGCCGCGCCGCGCAGATCGCCAAGTGGTACTTCCAGAAGGACCCCACGGTGCGCGACCTGGGCAAGGACCTGCAGCTCATCGAAAGCGAGTGGCGCCCGGGTGGCGGCAACTTCAGCTTCGCGGAGGTCATCTCGAAGAACCCCAACACGCTCATGCGGTGCAGGAACTTCGTGAGCGGCATGGTGCGCCTGCGCCGCGCCATTGATGAACGCAAGGCCCCGGACGAGCTGCGCACCGTGTTCGGCGAACTGGAAGGCATGTGGACCACCGGCTTCCACCTGCGCGCCGCGGGCTCCCTGCTCTCGGACCTGGCGCAGTCCACGCCGCTAGGCCTCGCGGGCGTCGAGCGGACCCTCACCGTGCGGGTGGCGGACAGCGAGGAACAGCTCGTGTTCTCCACCACGCGAGGCACCGGAGCAGACTGAGCGCGTCCCGAGCGGCCTGGGCGTCAGTGCTCGGACCGCGAGGCCCACGGGCGCATCACGCTCCTTGCGCGGCGGTACGGACCCCGCCGCGCGTCTCACAGCGCCCGTGACAGGACGACGGCCGCTGCCATGGACAACACCCCGGCCGCCGCGAAGTGCCGCCAGGCCCGGCGCGCCAGCGTCTCACTGGTGGCCGGCGCCTGGGGTCCCAGCACCAACATCGCGGGGCCACCCTCCCGACCGACCAGGGCGTAGCTGCCCTCGACAGGGCCCCTCCGGAGTTCGCCCACCACGAGGCAGGATTCGCCCACCGCGCCCACGCGCTCCCAGGACAGGGCCTCGGGTTCGATGGCGGGCCTCGGGCTGGGGGCGTCCGTGGACGGAACGTTCATTCCACCCGGGGCTGGGCTCAGGCTGGCCGCAGACTCTCGCGCGCGCGCTGTCACCGGATGCTCCGTCTGATACCAGGACGCGGGCACCGTGCCTGGCAGGGCCTTGCACCGGCGGACCTCCACCGGGGCCATCAGCGACGCGGGCGAAAAGGACACAGAGGCACGGGCGCGCTGGCCCCGCAGCGCCAGCACCGGCGCATACGCGCGCTCACGCGACAACAGCGGCCCGCGCCGGCCGTCCGCCGCCACCTCGCGCACCTCCGCGTCGAAGAAGACACACGGCACGCCGCCGGGCGACGTCAACGTCGACTCCGCGTCCAGGACGCCGTGATAGACGCCCCAGCCCGGGGACGCACCGGCACGCAGGGCCGCCACCGCTTCATCCAGCGGCACCGGTGCCGAACCCCGCAGCACGTTGGCCCGGGTCCGGGCCCAGGCGCCCCGCAGCGCCAACCCCGCGGCCAGCACCAGCAGGACAGAGCCCATGGCCTTCACGGCCGTCTCCGAGGCCAACACCGCCCCGGTCCCCTGGACGTGCCGCAGCACGACGAGCGCCACCCCCGCCAGAAGTCCGAACCACAACAGGGGCACGCGGTAGGGACGGGACGCCACGTCCTTGCGCCCGTAGGCGAAGGCCGCCACCAACAGTCCCAACAGGCACGCCGCGTAGACCGGCGCCAGTGCCATGCGCCACAGCTCCATCCCGTCCCCCTGAAGGCTCGGCATGGACTCCCGCGAGGCGGAACATGCCGAGAGCAAGGTGGGGATGGAGCGGCGTCCGCGCAAGCCTTCGCTTGCCGTGCGGGCTACTCGGGGCCGGCGGCGACGCGGCGGACGGGCCGGGGCATCAGGTGCCCCCGGACCTTCAAGTCATCGAACGAGCAGGACAGGTTGCGGCAGCCCAGGGCCACCTTGCCCACGCGGTCCTCCAGGCCCACCAGGAGCTTGCGGGCGAAGCGCTCGTTGTTGAGGAACGCCTCCACCAGCACGCCCGAGCTGTTCCGGCGCAGCTGCAGCCGCACCTGGTAGGGGCCGTGGGCCGGCAGCGGCATCTCGTCCTCGACGAGCGCCTCCGTGTCCTGCGCGCTGTTCCCCACCACCTCGCGCCCGTCCGGCATGAAGTAGCGCCACGACAGCCGCATGCCCACGTCCGGAATGGCGAACGCGGAGACCTGCAAGTCCTTGATGCGGAACGCCAGCTCGCCGTAGTGCTGCGCATCCGCGTCCTGCGCGTACTCCGGTCCCAGCTGCGCCACGTCCATCAGCACTTCGGCCGTGAAATCGTTGGACGAGAAGTAGCGCTGCGCGATGTACGCGCGCGGAATCAGCCGCCGCCCATTGGTCTCCTTGCCCGCCTGCAAGGCCTGGAGCTCCCCATCCACCAGCCGCCATTGGCCACTGTGGACGTTGACCTCCTCGTTGCCCTCGTTGAAGCCCAGCTCCAGGCGCGAAGTGCCCCCGGCCTTGGCGGGCGCCGCGAAGGAGAGCGATGAGAAGACCTCGCCGTAGGTGTTCGGCGGCAGCGCCCGGTTGCCGGGCTTCACCTGGACGCCCTTCGTGCCGATGATGACGCGCTGGTCGTCGCCCAGGTGGAGGCTCACCGGCCCCACGAACCACCGGACCGCGAAGCCCAGCAGCGCCAGCCCGCCCACCACCGACAGGCCACCGCGCACGCGCCGCCAACCCGAACGGAGCTGACGCGACAGCGCGGTCTGCCGCACCGGCCGTACCGGCCGTACCGATCGCGCGGCAGCGGGCACCATGCGCCCGTCCAGGTTGCTCTGCGGAATGCCCGGCGCGGAGCTGGTGGCAATCATCGCCTCCAGCGCGGCGCACAGCTCGCCGGCCTTCTCGTAGCGCGCGGCCGGGTCCTGCTCCAACAGGCGGTCCACCACCGGGTCCACGCGCGGGTCCAGCCCCGGCACCTTCGAGGAGGGCAGCTTGAAGCGGCCCAGCGGCAGCTCCCCGGTGAGCACCTCGTAGAGGATGACGCCCAGCGAGAAGAGGTCCGCGCGCCCGTCCACGTTCTTCGCGTCGCGGCGCTGCTCGGGAGCCATGTAGTTCAGCGTGCCCATGGCCACCGACGTCGCGGTGAGCTGCAGGCGCGAGTCCGGCGCGCGGATGCCCGCGAGGCCGAAGTCCGCCACCTTCACGTGCCCGCGCCCGTCCAGCAGGATGTTCTCCGGCTTCAGGTCGCGGTGGATGATGCCCTTGTCGTGCGCGCACTCGATGGCGCGCGCCACCGCCAGGAGGAGCTTGATGCCCTTCTCCGGCGTGAGCCCGGCCGACATCGCCTCGCGCAGCGAGCGGCCTTCCACGTACTCCATGACGAAGTAGTAGTGCTCGCCCGCCACACCCCGGTCGATGATCTGGATGATGTGCGGATGGTTGAGCGCCGCCAGCGCCGTGGCTTCCTTCTCGAAGCGCGTGACGAACTCCGGGTCCTTCGCGAGCCGCGGCGGCAGCAGCTTCACCGCCACCGTGCGCCCCAGCGACTGCTGCCGCGCGAGCCACACCTCGCCCATGCCGCCGCGCCCGAGCATCTCCAGCAGCTCCAAGCCCGGCAGGTCCACCTTGCCAGCGCCCACGAAGGTGCTGTCCTCGTGCGCGTTCAGCGCCGAGTGCGCAGTGTCCGAGCCCGTCTTCGCGGACGAGCGAACCAACGTCTGCTCCACTGACGCGTCCGAAGCTCCGTTGCTGGAAGGCATGGCCACACCACTGGTCCCCGGCGCCGCCACGCCTGGCAGCCCGCTCCCGTCGCCGCGAGGCCCGGAGCGCGCGGGCTCCGGAGCGCGCGAAAGGGAGATGTCGATGCCCGGCTCCGGCTCCGCGTGAGGAACCACCGTCACCACGCCGGAGGTCCCATTGGCCGGAGGGCGCTGCTCCTGGATGCCGCTGCCCGTGGGCACCATCGTGTTGCGCGCCACCTCGGCGGCCATGTCACCCCGGCGGGCCTCGAACCGGATGCCGCAGCGGCACTGGACACGCTGGCCGCTCACGTAGACGCGGATGTCGTGTGGATGGCCGCAGTTGGGGCAGGCCTGCGTCGTCGGGCTCATGCTCGGCGTGAGGAGGAAGCGGCGGTGGTGTATTCCAGCCCGTGGACGCGGTAGGTCGGCACGGCCTTCTCCTTGCCCTTCACCTGGAGGGCCGGCAGCCCCTCCACGTCGAAGCCGGCGCCCGCCCTGCGCACCGTGGACTCGGAGGCCAGCACCTCGCCGCTCTTCGCCATGCCACATAGGCGCGAAGCGGTGTTCACCGTGTCGCCAATGGCGGTGAACTCGTGGCGTTCGGCGCTGCCCATGTAGCCGACAACGGCCTGCCCGGTGTTCACCCCGATGCCGACCTCAATGGGCTGCTTGCCCGCGGCCACGCGGCGGCGGTTCAGCTCATGCACGGCGTCTTGCATCTCCAAGGCGGCCCGAAGCGCGCGGGCGGCATCGTCCGGGTGCGACAGCGGCGGCCCCCAGACGGCCATGACACAGTCCCCAATGAACTTGTCCAGGTTCCCCTCGTGGCGGAACACCACCCCGGCCATGGCGGTGAAGAATGCGTTGAGCATGTCTACCACCTCTTGCGGAGAATCGTTCTCCGAGATGGTGGTGAACCCGCGGATGTCCGCGAAGAGGCAGCTCACCTCCGCCAGCCGGCTCTGCGCCAGGTCTTCCGTCTCACCGGCGATCACCGCGTCGGCGACGGCCTTGGACAGGAAGCGGCTGAGCTCCGCGCGCGTCACGGCCTCGGCGCGGATCTGCTCGGCCAGCGCCGCGTTCTCCAGCGCGATGCTCGCCTGCGAGGCGATGCCGGAGAGGATGGTCAGGTCCTTCTCCGAGAAGGCGTTGATCTGCTGCCGGCTGTCCAGGAAGAGCACCGCCTGAATCTTCCCGTTCACCTTCAGCGGCACCGCCATGGCGGACCGGATGCCCTGCGCGACGATGCTCTCCGCCGCGGAGAAGCGCTCGTCGATGATGGCGTCCGCCGTCAGCACCGCCTTGCCCGTCTCCACCACGCGCTTGAGCACGGTGTCGGACAGCATGACGTTGACGGCCTTGTCGGAGCGGTGGTGCACCGCCGACGGGATGAATTCGCCGTCCGCGGCCACCTTCAGGATGACGCCGTGGTCCGCGGCCAGCAGTTGGAAGGCCACCTTGAGGATCTGCTCGAAGAGCCCCGTCTGGCTGCCCTGCAGGCTCACCTGACGGTGGAACTCATGGGCGATGCGCAGCTTCTCGTAGTCGCGGCGAAGCGCCTCCACGTCCGACACCTGCTCGGCGGGCCGGAAGTTCTGCGGCACCTGGTCCATCTGCGCCAGGAAGGCCGGCATGGAGATGGACTGCGCCACCACCGTCACGCCCGGCGCGGTGGGCGCGGTGGCCTGCGCCACCGGCTCCCCGCTGTGGAAGATGAGCCGCGAGGCGCCCAGGGAGATTTCGTCCCCGTCGCGCAGCTTGAGCTCCTTCACCCGGCGGCCATTCACGAAGGTGCCGTTGGACGAGCCCAGGTCCTTGAGGATGAAGTCCTTGCCCACGCGCTCGATGACCGCGTGTTCCTTGGAGACCTCCCGGTCCACCAGCCGCAACGTGTTGGACGGATGCCGGCCCAGGGACGTCGCCGGCCCCAGGGGAAACTCTCCGAGCGTGCCATCCGCGAAGCGCCCTGTCAGACGGGGGCCGCGAATCTGCCCGGGTTTGGGAGCGAAAGGGACGGGGGACTGGCTCACGCGGAAATCCTCACCGGCCCGGACACTACCAGAGGCCATCGGCACCGGGGAACGCTCGGAAATCACCACTGCACGGCCGAGCAGCGTCCGCCTGGCGGGACGGCTCCTCAGCGACGGGCCGCCGGCTTCCTGTCCGCACCGCCCGCCCGGATGGCCAGGCCCACCGAAGGCATCACGGTAACGCCCCCCAGGTTCCGCTCCATCCCGAAGAGCTGCGGCCTGCTCCGGAAGTAGCCCCCCGTCACCTCGGCATAGAGGTGGACGTACCGGTAGCCCACGGCGATTCCCAGCGTGGAGCCCACGAAGTGGCTGCCCACCGTCGCGGGAAGCGTCGCGTCGAAGCCCGACACCGGCTTCCCCTGCTGGGAGTAGTCCACCAGCCGCGCGTCCAGCCGGGTGCGACTGTAGATGTACTTGGGCGCCGCGTAGAGCTTGAAGACGTCCCCCCAGTCCGCGCTGAGGTACAGGGGCACCTCCACGTCGTAGCGGCTGAAGTCGTTCATCTCCACCACCTCCAGCACGTCCAGGACCGGGCTGCTGAAGAAGTGCTTGGACACCCCCACCCCCAGGGACATGTCAAAGGAGCGCTGGCCCAGCTCCAGATAGCGGCCCACCTCATCTCCGCCGTGGGCCAGCTGGAACTTCAGGTCCCCGCGCAGGGAGATGCCGCTGTAGCGCAGGCCCACGTCCAGCCGGTCCACCACCCCCACCCGGACCATCAGCTCCGGATTGACGCCCGGCGGGGCCACCATCAGCGCCACGCCCGCCGTCAGCAGCTCCTGCTGGGCCTCCTCGCTCAGCGTGTAGGGACGGTCATTCGCCACCGCGTCCCGGGCCGCCTCACCCTGCTCGATGCCGGCGTCCACCACCCGGACCAGGGACCCCACCGGGATGAAGAACCCCGCCCCGCCCGTCACCTGGACCTGCCCCGGCGCCAACGTCCGGGCCGTCTGCTGCGTGGACAGCGTGGATGCACACCCCGGAGCCAGGGCCAGGAGCAACAGGGGAAGAATTCGCATGGGAGGTCACGTTATCCCCTTTCTGGCGCAGGTGCTTCATTCCGGGGCGCCGCGCTGGTAAGGGGGGCGCCGTGCGAATCAAACAAAAGCCCGAGGACTTCTCCGTCAAGGAGTCATACCGTTTCGACGAAGTCGACTCGGGACGTCACCGCGTCTACCTGATGGACAAGCAGAAGCTGTCCACCTTCGACGCCGTGACCCGGCTGCGGGATGCGTTCGGCCTCAAGCCCGGCGCCATCAGCTACTGCGGCCTCAAGGACAAGCAGGGCCGGACCGAGCAGATCATCGCGGTGGACGGCGCCGACGTGGACATGCAGGAGCCTGACCTGCGGCTGAAGTACCTGGGCCGCACGGACAAGCCGCTGTCCGCCGCCAACATCACCTCCAACCGCTTCTCCGTCACGGTGCGCTCGCTCCAGCCCGAGTCGCTGGGGCCCCTCAACGTGGCCGCCGCCGAGGTCAACCGCCTGGGCGTCATCAACTACTTCGACAGCCAGCGCTTCGGCTCGCTGAAGCACGGCCAGGGCTTCATCGCCAAGGACCTCATCCGGGGCGACTTCGAGGCCGCGCTGCACAACTACATGGCCAAGCCGTCCGAGCTGGACCGGACGGAGGACGCCAAGATCAAGGCCTTCTGGAAGGAGAACTGGGGCCGCTGGGACGCGCGCGTCCCCTACGAGGGCACGCGCAAGTACCACCGCGTCCTCAAGTCCCTGCGCGACCAGCCGGGTGACTACCTGCGCGCCTTCATGCAGATCGACGCGGACTACCGCGCGATGCTGATCTTCACCTACCAGAGCTTCCTCTGGAACGAGGGTGTGCGGCGCTACCTCCAGCTGATGCTGCCGCGCGAGCACCTCTTCCCCATGCGCTACCAGGCCGGCACGCTGCTGTTCCACCGCGACGCCAGCCCGGAGGTGCTCCGCACGCTGCGCGATGCCTCCTTCCCCCTGCTCGCGCCGAACTCGACGTTCAGCGACCCGAAGGTGGAGGAGGCCGTGCGCTGGGTGCTGGGCCGCGAGAAGCTCCAGCTGTCGGACCTGCAAGTCCCCGGCGCCGAGCGCAGGCTCTACTTCAAGCACGAGGAGCGGCCCCTGCTGTCGTTCCCGCACAAGCTCGTCGTGGGCCGCACGCAGGCGGACGAACTCAACCGCGACGACATCAAGGTCAACATCGCCTTCACCCTGCCGCCTGGCGCCTACGCCACCCTGGTCATCAAGCGGCTGTTCCACTTCGAGTACACCGAGGACAGCGCGGAGACCATCCGCGCCTCGCAGCGGCCGAAGCTGGTGGAGGCCGAAGCCGCCGCCGCCGCGCACGAGCCCTCCAGCCGCCGGGGGCCGCCCCGCCGTGACGCGGACGGCGCACGCGCCGGAAGCCGTGGCGCTCCGGGTACGGAGACCCGCCGCCGGCCATCCGGAGACCGCGACACGCGCGCGCCCGCCGGCAACCGCGATGCCCGGGGCGCTGGAGCTCCGGGCCGCCGCCGCACCGGTCCGCGTGAGGTGGAGATCCTCGAGCCCGCCTCGGGCCGCGCCCGCACCCTGGCCGCCAAGGTCCCCGCGCCCCCCCAGGCCGCGGAGCCCGCCGCGCCACTGGGCTTCCGTGAGCGGCAGCGCCAGCGCAAGGACGCCCGCTCGGCCGCGCGCGCGGAGACCGAGGCCAAGCGTGTGGCCAAGGCCAAGCCCCCGAAATCACGGAAGAAATAGAGATGTCTCTCCCGGATGCAATGGGCGGACGGGCGCGCCGTAGACCAAGGCGTGAACGCTCTTGCCCTCGACGACGCTCCCGGGACGCTCGCCCATGCCATCGGGATGCTGATGGCTGAGGAAGCCCCTCCGCTTCCCTGGAAAGCGGACGTGCAGGCCGCCCGCCGAGGTGACCCGTCCGCTTTCGAGTCCCTGGTTCGCAGCGTGCAGCGCCCCGTCTACGGACTGGCGCTGCGGCTGCTCCAGAGCGAGGCCGAGGCCGCGGAGGTGGCGCAGGAAGCGCTGCTTCGCGCCTACCAGAACCTCCACCGCTACGACGACGCGCGCCCGTTCGACCTGTGGGTGCTCGCCATCACCCGCAACCTCTGCCTGGACCTGCTCCGCCGCCGCACCAAGGTGCGCACCGAGGAGCTGGAGCCCATGAAGGAGGTGCTCCCCAGCGGCGAGGCGTCGCAGGAGGAAGGCGCCATCGCGCGCGAGGAGCGGCAGTCGCTGGAGGAGGCCATGGCCACTCTGTCCGTCGAGGACCGGGAGGTGCTCGCCCTCTATTACGTCCAGAAGCGCACGACGAAGGAGATCGCCCAGATCATGGGCTGTGCGCCTGGCACCATCATGGCCCGGCTCTTCCGGGCCCGTGAGAAGCTGCGCAAGAAGATGACGACCGAGGAGGCTCCACGATGAATCCCCACCTGTGCCCGGACCTCGAAGTCCTCTTCGCGGAGCTGGAAGCCGGCGAAGGGCCCGCGCTGGACCACGCCGCCGAGTGCGCCGCCTGCGCCGCCGTCCTGGAAGATCACCGGCTGATGGAGCAGGACCTGTACCGGCTGGCGGATCCCCTTCCCCCGCCCACCCTGGTGGCCAGCGTCATGGCGCGCGTGTCCGCCGAACCCGTGCCCCGGCGCCGCGAGGTCTGGTCCGGGCTGGCCATCCTGCTGACGTCGATGCTGGGCGGGCTGGGCTATCTGGTGATGAGCGACCAGGCGCTCGGCCGGCTGGGAACCGGGCTGGCCTCCGTACTGGTGCAGGGGCGCCCCTTCATCGAAGGCGTACTCAGTGGCGCCAACGCGTTGTGGTCCACCGCAGGCATGACGGTGGCCTGCTCTCTCGCCTTCCTCCTGCTGACGTCGCTGTACGGTCTCAAGCGGCTTGCCGGCACCGGGCCCACTCCTTCCGAAGCGTGAGCGAACCATGAAGCTCCTTCCTCGAATCCTCTTCCCCGCTCTGCTGCTCGGCGCCCCCCTGGCGCTTGCCCAGGACACGGCGCCCCAGGCTGGCGTGACGGCTCCCGCCGCGAGCACCATCGACATCAGCTTCCGCGGCACCCTGCGCGACGCCCTCAAGACGATCGCCGACAAGGGGGGCCTCAATCTGGTCGTCACCGGCGACCTGGACTCGCCCGCCGAGGTCCACCTGCGCGGCGTCACGGCGAACCAGGCCCTGCGCACCGTGGCCCGGGCCTATTCGCTGCGCCTGGACCAGGACGGCACCATCTTCACGCTGCGACCCATGACGGCGCAGGAGAAGCGCGCCGCCGAGTCGGGTGAGTCCGAAGCCAACGTCGACGCCGCGCCGCTCGAGATGGTGGTGCCTTCCATCCCGCCCATCCCTCCGATTCCCGACCTCCCGAACGCGTTCTCCGAGGAGACGCGGAACGAGATGAAGCGCGCCCGGGACGAGATGAAGCGGACCCGCGACGAGGTGCGGCGCAACATGCGTCGCAACGGCAGCCGCAACGTGGTGGCGCGCGGACAGAACCTGGAGGTGAAGGAAGGCCAGTCGGTGGAAAGCGCCGTGGTGTACGGCGGCAACCTGGTGGTCAACGGCCACGTGAAGGATGACGCGGTCGCCTTCGGCGGCAACCTGGAGGTCCACGGCCGCGTGGACGGGGACGCGCATGCCTTCGGCGGCAACGTCATCCTGGGGCCGGACGCACACGTGGAAGGCGACGTGTCTGCCTTTGGCGGCTCCGTGGAGCGCGACGACGCCGCCCAGGTGGAAGGCAGCATCGAGTCCTTCGGCGGCGCGGGGATTGGCCGCATGGTGGCCAGTGAAATCAAGAAGGGCGTGAAGGAAGCCAAGGACCCCTCCGAAAACCGGAGGGACCGCGACGATGACGGCGCGGGCATGGCGGGCTTCATCCTCACCTTCGCGGTGCTCTTCGGGCTCGGCTTCCTGGGTCAGATGTTCTTCCCCGCGCGCATGAAGCAGCTGGGTGAGGAAGTGCGCCGCAGGCCGGTGCAGACGGGGCTCACCGGCTTCGTGGGACTGCTGGCGATGATTCCCCTCACGGTGGTGCTGTGCATCACCATCATCGGAATCCCGGTGGCGCTGGTGCTGTGGATGGCGGCCCCCGTGGCGGCGGCGCTCGGCTATGCGGCGGTGGCGAGCGAGCTGGGCACGCGGCTGCCCATCCTCCGCGGCCGGAAGACGCAGGCGGTGGTGCTGGCCCTGGGGCTGCTGGTGCTGATGGTGGTGGGCTCGCTCCCCATCCTCGGTCCCATCATCACCACGCTGGTCGGCCTGATGGCCCTGGGCGCGGTGGTCCGCACCCGCTTCGGGCACCGGCCGCAGGGCATGCCCGAGCCCATCATCCCCTCGACCGAGCAGCCTGTCTGACAGGGATTGCCGGGTGCTTTGCCCGGCGCGTCACGCACCGACGCGAGTCTTCAGGGGGACTGTCCCGGGCGCCACACGGCCCGAGACGGTCCCCTCTCGTTTTACAGTGTGCGCCTTAGCCAAGCTCGGGCGCGCCATCACCACGCCTATCGGCCAGGCGTGTTGGGCATAGCGCGTCATGCCTTCAGAGGCTTTGACCGCCCGGTCCGCGTGCGCCATTTTGCGCGCACCCTATGCGACGCCTTCCCGACGTACCGCCGCGCGGCCGGGCCATCACCGTGGACCTCGAGGGCGAGAGCCTCCCCGCCATCGAAGGTGAGCCGGTGGCGTGCTCGCTGGTTGCCGCGGGTGAGCCCATGCTCGCCCGCTCCATCAAGTACCACCGGCCGCGAGGCCCCTACTGCTTCGCCGGGGCCTGCTCGCATTGCCTGATGCGGGTGGACGGCGTGCCCAATGTCTACGCGTGCCGCACGCCCGCGCGGGACGGCATGAAGCTGGAGCGGCAGAACGCCTACCCCTCCGCGAAGGTGGACATCTTCGAGAGCATCGACTGGTTCTTCCCCAAGGGCATGGACCACCACGAGATGTTCGCCGGCGTGCCGGTGGCCGAGCAGGTGATGGCCAAGGTGGCGCGGCAGCTCGCGGGGCTGGGCCTGCTGCCCAAGACGCCCGCGCCAGTGACGGCGCCCGCGCGCACGGTGCGCACCCGCGTGGCCGTGGTAGGCGGCGGCGCGGCGGGACTGGCGGCGGCGCGCGTGCTCACCGAGCGGGACGTGGGCTTCCTCCTCATCGAGCGGGACGACGCGCTCGGTGGCCGGCTCGCGAACGGCGTGCCGGAGGCCGGCGGCCCCAGCCTGGACGACATCCACCGCATCTCCCCCAGCAGCGTGCTCACGCGGGCCACCGCGCTGGGCCTGTATGACGACGATGCGGGGCGCTTCCTCGCGGTGGGCACCTGGGAGGCGGACGCGCCGCGCCTGGTGAAGGTGTACTCGGAGCGCTTCCTGCTCACGCCCGGCGGCCATCCGCCCACGCTCCCCTTCGAGAACAACGACCTGCCCGGCGTCTACGCGGGCCGGGCGGCCAGCCTGCTGCTGCGCCGCTACGACGTGGCGCCGGAGACAGCAGCCCTGGTGGGCTGGGGCGCGGAGCTGCACGCGCTGGCGAACCTGCTCCAGGAACGCGGCACGAAGGTGGTGGCGGTGGTGGACCTGCGGGACACGCCGCCGGCGGGCGCCCATGCCACGGCGGTACGAGGCAGCGAGCCCAAGGCCCATGGCCTGCGCGGCGTGAGCGCCTTCAGCTACACGCGCGAGGGCGGCGGCCGCGAGAAGGTGTCGTGTGACGCGGTGCTGGTGTCCGTCCCCGTCAGCCCCAGCTTCGAGCTAGCGCGGCAGGGCGGCGCGAAGGTGCCGTTCGACGAGAAGCGCGGGCTCTTCGTGGTGGAGACGGACGCGGACGGGCGCACCCAGGCGCCGGACGTGTACGCCGCGGGTGACGTCACGGGCGGAGGCACCGCGAAGGACGCGGCGGCGGCCGGACGGCGCGCGGCCCAGGCGCTGGTGGGAGGGCTGTCATGAGCAAGGCGATGATCTGCTCCTGTGAGGACGTCACCGTCGACGACATCCGTCACGCGGTGTCCCGGGGCTTCTGCGACGTGGAGTCGGTGAAGCGCTACACCGGCTTCGGCACCGGCATCTGCCAGGGCAAGAGCTGCTCGGCGGCGGTGGCCGCGCTGCTGGAGAAGGAGAAGGCGCTCAAGCCCGCGGCCGTGGTGCCCTTCACGCCGCGCCCGCCGCTCTACCCCACCGAGCTGCGGATGATGGCCTCCGCGCCCGTGGACGAGTCCCAGCCGCCCGTGGGCGGGCTGCCGCAGGAAGTGGACGCCTTCCCCGCCGCGCTGCGCCCGGAGGGGCCGGTGCCCGCGAAGGCGAAGGTGGTCATCATCGGCGGCGGCATCATGGGCCTGGCGCTGGCGTACAACCTGGCGCGCGCCGGTGAGACGGACGTGGTGGTGCTGGAGCGCGGCTACCTGTGCGCGGGCGCGTCCGGCCGCAACGGCGGCGGCGTGCGCATGCAGTGGGGCACGCCCTCGCTGGTGGAGCTGGCCAAGCGCTCCATCGAGTTGATGAAGGGCTTCGCGCGCGAGCTGGGCATCAACGTCTGGCTGCGCCAGGGGGGCTACATCTTCCTGGCGAAGACGAAGCCGGTGGCCCAGCGGCTGGAGCGCAACGTCTCGCTGCACAACCGCTTCGGCGTCCCCACCCGGCTCATCACCCCCGACGAGGCGCGCGGCATCGTCCCCGGGCTCACGATGAAGGACTGCCTCATCGCGTCCTACAATCCGGAGGACGGCGTCATCTTCCCCTGGCCCTTCCTGTGGGGCTATGCGCAGGGCTGCCAGAAGCGCGGCGTCCGCGTGGAGACGTACACGGACGTCACCGGCTTCGAGACCAGCGGTGGCCAGGTGCGCAAGGTGAAGACGACGCGCGGCGACATCGCCTGCGACACCGTGGTGCTGGCCGCCGGCGCCTGGAGTCCGCAGGTGGCGAAGCTGGTGGACGTGAAGCTGCCCAACGAGCCGCACCGCCACGAAATCCTCAGCACCGAGCCGCTGAAGCCCTTCCTGGGGCCGCTGGTGTCCGTGCTCGACAGCGGGCTGTACTTCAGCCAGTCCATGCGCGGCGAAATCGTGGGCGGCATGGGCGACGCCAAGGAGCCCGCGGGCCTCAACATGGGCAGCACCCTGCGCTTCGTGTCGCGCTTCGCGCAGGCGCTGATGGAGCAACTCCCCCAGGTGGGCCACGTGAAGGTGCTGCGCCAGTGGGCCGGCTGCTACGACGTGACGCCGGACAACAACCCGATTCTGGGACGCACCCCGGGCCTGGACAACCTGCTCCAGATGTCCGGCTTCGTGGGCCACGGCTTCATGATGGCCCCCGCCGTCGCGGAGCGGATGGCGAAGTGGATGGCCACCGGCGAGTCCGACGAGCTCTTCACCCGCTTCAACCTCCGGCGCTACTCTGACGCGGCGGGCCATTCGCGTGACTTCGGCACCGGAACGCTGGAGCGCGAGGACATGGTCATCGGCTGAGCCCCAGGCCGCGCTGCTCCCGGGCCGCGCCTGGACCCGTCTCCACCGGGTCCGGACGCGGCCCTTGTATTTTTCCGGAGCCTGTCCTGGCCGAAGACAACGGCTGGGGAGCGAATTGACCCGGAACGCACCAGCTCCGGATAGTCTCGCAAATCACGAAAAACACTGGCGGCCGTCAGCGGGGTTGTGAAGCGCCTTTACATCAACAACTGGGTTACCTGGACAGGGACGCACCAGTCGCGTGTGCCGGCACGGTGCTCGCTCCGAGTAGAGACGCTCGGAGTGGAGACATGGCACGGCGCGTGCCTTGGCGCCTCGCCGCGCAATCCAGCGCGAGGAGGTGTTCCGATGTTCCCGAAGAGCGTTCGTGCGCTGTTCCTGGTGGGAGCCCTGTCTGCCTGCGGTACCGAAGCACCTCCCGACGTTCCCAACGCGGACGGCCAGGAGCCGCTGCAGTCGCAGGAGTCCAACGTCATCGTGGGCTCGGTGAACTGGGTGAGCGCCACGACGCTGTCCGGCACGCAGCGCACGCGCTCTCTCGCGGTGGGCTACCTGTCCATTCCGGCGGTGAGCTCGCGTTGCACGGCGTGGCTGGTGTCGCGGGACGTGATCATCACCAACAACCACTGCGTCGGCAGCAGCTCCGAGGCCTCCGGTGCGCGCGTGTCCTTCAACTATGAGGACGGCGTCAGCTCCACCGCTCGCGTCTGGTACAACTGCGGCACGATGATCCGCACCTGGGCCGGCGACGACATGACGGCGCTGCGCTGCACGGCCACCAACGGCCAGCTCCCGGGTGACGTGTACGGCTGGCTGACGGTGGCCAGCGCCAACGCCGCCACCAACGCCAGCATCTACGTGGTCCACCAGAACTGCGACTACTACACGACGAGCGGCTGCACGCCGACGAAGAAGTCCTCGCCGGGCGTGGTGCGCAACGCCAACTACAGCACCACGGACCTGTCCTACGACGCGGACACGCTGGGCGGCTCGTCCGGCTCGCCCGTGCTGTCCTCGTCTTCGCACCAGGTGGTGGGCCTGCACCACATCGGCCTGGGCGGCAACTCGCAGGGCCGCGGCACGGCCAACACCGGCGTGAAGGCCACGCGCGTGAAGGCGCGCCTGGCCGAGATTGGCCTCTAGGTCCGGGCACCCCGCGTCACGCGGGTGATGGCTCGCCCGACAGCGGCAGCGTCTGGGGGGCCTGCCGTGATGGGAGCAGCAACTCCTCCCGCCGCAGGCCCCGCAGCGCCATCCGCCCCAGGCTCCGCTTGAGCCCGCGTGGCAGCAATGGCAGCAGCCGCATCACCCACCGGTGCCCCAGGCCCGGGTACACCAGGGCCTCGCCGCGCTCGAAGCCGGCGAGCGCCTCGCGTGCGCAGCGCTCCAGCGACAGGTGGAAGAAGGGCGCCAGCGACTCCGCGCCCTCCACACCCGCTTCCCACAGCGGCCCCGGAGCCACGCGCGTCACCGTGACGCCCTGCCCCTCCACTTCCAGGCGCAGTGCCTCCGTGAAGCCGTCCAGGAAGCGCTGGGTGGCGGAGAAGGTGGCCGAGCCCGGCAGGATGAGCTGCGCCGCGCCGGAGCCGATGTTGAGGATGCCGCCCCGTCCCCGCTCCAACATGGGCTTGAGCAGCCGGTGCGTCAGCAGCGCGGGCACCCAGACGTTGGCGCGCAACATGGCCTCCACACGCGCCCAGCCCTCCTGGGCATACAGCGCCTGGTCGCCTTCCGCGGCGTTGTTCACCAGCACGTCCACGCGGACGAAGTGCTCCTCCAGCGAAGCGAGCAGCGCATCCACCTGCCGGGGATCGCACACGTCGCAGGATTCGACGAGCACGCCCAGCGTCGGGTAGTTCAGCAGGAGTTCCTCGCGCAGGGGCTCCAGGACCTGGGCCTGATGGTCCACGAGCACCAGGGTCCGAACGCGACGCGCAAGCAGCCGGGCAAGCTCCCGGCCAATCCCCCGGGCCGCGCCGATGATGAGCACGGTTCCTTGGTCGATGGGGAGAGGACGCATGACAAAATCCTCCGTTCGTTGAGGTGCCCATCGTGCGCACGCCTTGCGCGGTCTGCCGCTCCCCCCGCAGGGTTTGCACGCCCGGACAGCAGACAACCGGCGCGGCGCCTGGCACGGCACTTCCATCTAGGGTGCGTCATGCCCAGAAAAGAAGACATGGCGACTGTTTCCCGAATCCTCGTTCCCGTGGACCTGTCGGACGGCTCCCGGGAGGTCATCGACTACGCGGTGAAGCTCGCTCGGCCTTTCAAGGCATCGGTCGAGGTGGTCCACGCCTGGGAGCCACCCCAGTACGTGGCGCCGGACCTGCTGGTGGCCGCGCCGGGGTGGAACTCCCAATCCCTGGAGCACGTCGCAGTGGAGGCAGCGACGAAGGAGCTGACGGCCCAGGTGAACAAGGGGGAGCCCCCGGGCGTCCCGGTGAGCCAGAAAATCGTCGTGGGTGAGGCGGCGTCCACCATCCTCGACCTCGCCGAGCAGGACCAATGCGACCTCATCGTCATGGGCACCCACGGCCGGCGCGGCCTTCCCCGCCTGCTCCTGGGAAGCGTGGCGCAGAAGGTCGTCGCCCGCGCGTCCTGCCCGGTGCTCACCATCCACCTGTCCGAGCAGAAGTAGCGCGGACGCGCCTCACGGCCCCGGGGCGGGAGCCACCGGGGGAGCGGCCTGCTCCCCCGCCTTCCGCCGCGAGGCCAGCACCGTGGGCACGGCCAGCACCGCCATGGCGGCGACGACGAGCGCGGCGCCCACCAACTCCAAGGCCCCCGCGCCCGGCTGCCCCAGCGTGACGGACATCACCACCGTCGCGACCACTCCAGCGAGCACGCTGGACGCGCGGTTCACCGGCACGCAGAAGGCATTCTCCCGCCCGTCCAGGAGGATGAGGCCGCCGAAGATGCCGGTGGCCTGCGACAGCAGTCCCACGGCGATCTCGGAGACCAGGTGGCCTCGCGACAGGGCCCCGGTGAAGCCGTCGCGGATGTCACCCAGCACGCCATCGCCGCCGATGAGGGCCAGCACCGCCAGGGTGCCCACCAGCACTGGCGTGGCCACCATCTGCTCCTCCACGAAGTAGCGGATGGAGACCTCACGCTCGCCGGACTTGGCAAGCTGACTCATTGCGCGCAGCCGGAAGAAGTAGGCCGCCAGGTACACGCCCACGTCCACCGTTGCCAGGAGCGTCAACGTGGGGCTCACCGACGAGCCCGCGGCCACCGCCACCGCCGTGAAGCTCAAGCCCAAGGCCACCCATGAGGGCCAGCGCACCCGCCGTCCACTGAGGGCGTCCACCAGCGGCGCCAGGACGAGCACGCCGCCGCGCATCAACAGCATCATGAAGACGATGGACGCCCCCGGCAGGGTGTACGCCAGCGTCGTGGTGCCGATGATGGCCGCCGAGCAGAACCCCGACAGCAGCGTCCACCGCCCTGGTGCCGGCACCTGGAAGCCCCACACCTGGCGGTGCCCCGCGTGACGCCACCAGCGCATCCACGTGAGGAAGGCGAACATTCCCACCAGCGAGGCCGCGGTGCTCACCGGCAGGAGCGTGAAGCCGGAGATGCCCTCCCGCATGCCGGGCAAGGCGCCTCCGGACAGCGCCTTCGTCAGCGCGCTGTAGGGGGCATAGGCCACGAAGTAGCCCAGGGCGTACCCCCAGATGCTCAGGTCACGGACGTCATCATTTCGAAGGGGCGTGGCGGACAGGACGTGTTCCCGGGTGGGGTGTAGGGACAGGGTTGTGCAAGCCGCACGCCGGGCAGGTGGCTGGCGTGGGCACGCAATCGTTTCCAGACGGGCGCGTATGCAGCGGCGTCACGGCTTTCACAGGAGCCTCGCATGCGCTCGTCCCCCATTGCCACCCTGGCCCTCGGGCTCGCCCTCGCCACCCCTGCCTTCGCCGAGGACGACGCGAAGTCGCCCCAGAAGTGGAAGGTGGTGTGCGCCACGCAGTCGAAGGACGGAAGCCGCGCCGTCCAGGGCACGGACCTGATCATCGAAGCCGGTGAGAAGATGAAGGACGGCGTCGCCGTGGAGGGCAACGTCATCGTCCGCAAGGGCGCGGTGGTGGAGGACGTCGTCGCCATCCGGGGCCGCGTCATCGTTGAGTCCGGGGCCCGGGTGACGGGCAACGCGGTGTCCCTGGGCGGCGAGGTCCGCGTCCACAAGGGCGCCGCTGTCGAGGGGAACGCCATCGCCCTGGGGGGACGGCTGAAGGTGGATCAGGACGACGCGGTGAAGGGCGACAAGGTCAGCCTGTCCTTCGAGATTGGCGGCCGGGACATCGTGCGCGGCTTCATTGAAGACGCGCTCGACGAGGAGACCGGCTGCCACATCGTCGACGAGAGCGATAAGGACGTCTGAGTCACGCGGCGCTGGCCGGCCCCGGAGGCACGGCCGGCTCGGTGCCGGTGCGCGTCAGCGGCATCAGCGAAGCCCGCAGCGACAGGATCTGATCGCGGGCCAGGTTCTTCAGCGTCTCCACGTCCGCCAGCGTCATCCCCTTGGTGGAGATGGGCGTGCCCACCGTCACCAAACCGCGCGAGGTGGCGAAGCGCCAGGAGTGCTTCGGCAGCGCCCGCCGCGTCCCGCTCACCGCCAGGGGCAGCACGTCCGCCTGCGCCTCGATGGCCAGCCGGAACGCGCCGTCCTTGAATGGCAGCAGGTCATCCGTCTTCGAGCGCGTCCCTTCCGGGAAGATCATCACCGGCATGCCCTTGGCCAGCCACTGGCGGCACTTCGCCATGGCGCCCGTCGCCGAGTCGCGGTCGCCGCGGTGCACGGGGACGTCCCCCGCCATCCACATGCTCCAGCCCACCACGGGAATCTTGAAGAGGCTGGCCTTGCCCAGCCACTTCATCTCCCACGGCAGGTGCGAGATGAGGAACGGGTCCGCGTTGGACTCGTGGTTGCTCACGACCACCGTGTTCGGCGCGAGCTTGTCCGGCACCGGGCCGTGCACGCCGAAGCGCCAGAACGGCGTCAGCTTCGCCGCAGTGACGCCGATGAGCCGGAAGCAGCGCCCCGTCACGTGGCGCTTGTGGTCGAAGGCCCAGGTCAGGATGGCCAGCGACAGCTGCACACAGAAGCCAACCAGCGCCACCAGGCCAATCTCGATCCACGTCCAGATGGAGAGCAGTGCGTTCATGAGAGCCTCGAACAAGCGTCAGCGAACCGCGGGGTCCAGGTCCACGCTCACCGGACAGTGGTCCGAGCCGAGCACGTCCGGGTGGATGCCAGCCTTGCGCACGTAGGCCATGGCCGCTGGCGAGGCCAGGACATAGTCGATTCTCCAGCCGATATTCTTCTCCCGAACGCCGGCCCGCTGACTCCACCACGAATAGTGGCCCCCACCCTTGTTGAAGTGGCGGAAGGTGTCCACCCAGCCAGCGCGAATCCACCGGTCGAACTCCTCGCGCTCCTCGGGCCGGAAGCCGCTCGTCTCCCGGTTCTCCTTGGGCCGCGCCAGGTCGATTTCTTGATGCGCTGTGTTGAAGTCGCCCATCACCAGCACCCGGCCACCGTCGCGCAGGGGCTTCTCCAGCCGCTCGAAGAGGCGCTGGTAGAAGGTCAGCTTGTAGGGGATGCGGCTGAGGTCCCGGTCCTTCCCGTTGCCGTTGGGAAAGTAGCCGTTCACCACGGTGAGCTTGCCGAAGCGGGCAATCTGCAGGCGCCCTTCGACATCCAGCTCTCCCACGCCGAGCACCGTCACGACTTCATCGGGCTCCAGGCGGCTGTACAGTCCGACGCCGCTGTAGCCCGGCCGCTCCGCCGCAACGAAGTGCGTCTTCCACCGGGACGGTGAGCGCACCTCATCGGGAAGCTGGTCGGCGCGCGCGCGGACCTCCTGCAGACCAACGACTTGCGCCCGGCACCCCGCGAGCCAGGGCAAGAAGCCCTTGCGGTGCACCGAGCGCAGTCCGTTCACGTTCCACGAAACGACTCGCACGGGGAAGGCTTATGGCCCGCCCCGTGCGTCATTACCAGCCCCTACCGCACACACGGGCGGTAGGGGCGAACAGGCGACCTGCTACGGCTCCGCCGCGCTCGACGCGTTCTGCGGCTGACGCGTCGGACGGAGGATGAAGTCCGCCGAGTTGTCGTTCGAGTCGTGACCGTTGCCCTGCAGTTCGTCCGCGCCGCCGACGACCATCGTCGCCGCGGTCGACGCGGCCGAGGCCTTGCGCTCGTAGCTGCCCGCGACGGGCGGTACGGTGGCGATGCGCGTGCCCTCCGGCTGGTTGGCGTTGCTGCCGTAGCCCACCGTATCCACCACCAGCGGCGAGGTGATGGCGTCGGTCAGCGCCATCTCCGGGTAGCCCAGGCGCACATGGCCCGCGGAGCCGCCCATCGCGATGGTGCCACCCCAGTTCGCGTTACCCGTCACGGTGTTGCCCGACGAGCTCGCGTAGCCCGTCGACACCACCAGGAAGTAGCTGCGCGGCGCGATGACCGAGCCGGCGGGCAGCGCGAAGCTGCTGTTGTAGCCGGTGGTGCCCGTGGCGGACTTGTACTGGAGCTTCCAGCCTGAGATGTCCACCGCGCTCGACGTGGGGTTGTAGAGCTCGATGAACTCGTCGCCGGCGCCACCGGGGCCCGCGGGCGCGAACTCGCTGATGACGATGTGGCCCGTGCTGCTGCCGCCACCGCTCACCTGCACCGCCGCCGCGATGGACTGACCGTTCAGCGCGGCCACCAGCTGACCCTCGCCGCCCGTGCTGCCCGCGGTGAAGTCGAACTTGGCGGACAGGCTGTTGGCCGTCACCGTCACCGTCGCCGGCACCGTGCCGAGCGACGCGGGCTCCAGCGCGAGCTGGATGACCGTGTCCTGCGCCGGGGGAACGTCCAGCTCCACCGTGAAGCCCTGCGTCTGGCCAGCGCTCACCGAGATGACCTCGGGCGACAACGTGGCCAGCTCAGCGGCCTGATCCGCCGCCAGCACCCGGACCGTGGCCGCACGCGTGTCATTGCCCAGCGTGGCCGTCAGCGTCGCCTTGTCCGTCTCCGGATCCGCGGCCAGGTTCGCCGTCACCTGCACCGTGGCGGAGCGCTCACCCGGGGCGATGCGAACCAGACCACCCTGCACGTTCAGCACGGGGCTGGACGAAGCAACCTCCACCCAGACCTCCGCCGGAGCGTCCTCACGCAGACGCACCGTCAGCGCCTCGGGGAACGTCGCCCCCGTGGTGCCGGTGCGCGCGAAGGTGCCCGTCGGACCGAAGCTGTCCAGCGAGACCTGGACCGTGCCCGCGTCCGTACCGGCGTCAACGTCCGTGCCCGCGTCGGTGCCGGCGTCGTCCTCGCCCGTGCCCGCGTCGGTGCCGGCGTCGTCCTCGCCCGTGCCCGCGTCGGTGCCGGAGTCCGGCTCACCTGAACCACCGTCCTCCTCCGAACCCGCGTCCGGCTCGCCCGAGCCACCATCCTCGGTGGTGCCAGCGTCGTCCTCACCGGTGCCCGCGTCCTCGGTGGTGCCAGCGTCGTCCTCACCGGTGCCCGCGTCCTCGGTGGTGCCAGCGTCGTCCTCGACGATGCCGCCGTCCTCTTCACCGGTGCCGGCGTCATCCTCAGTGCCGGCATCCTCCCCGGTGCCCGCATCCGGCGTGGGGCGACGGCAGCTGTTGTCACAGCTGTCGTTGTTGTTTCGGTTGCCGTCGTCGCACGTCTCGCCAGCCTCGACGATGCCATTGCCGCAAACGGGCCTGGGTTCAGGGTCGTCGCCACATGCGGACATCAAAAGGAGCAGTGCGGACAGCGGCGCCAGCATCTGCCGGAAGGACCAGGGCATGGGTAAAATGTCTCCGTTGAAACTTGAAGAGCCCCCTGCATCCCATATCTGTCACCCGCGACGCAATCCAGGCGGCAGTTTCCGATTTCACTGGACCCAAACCTGGGTTCTGATCCTCCCAGCCTCCCCTCTTAGGACGGAGGCACCGGAGCGTGCTCCCCGACCTCATGGGGCGGCTCCAAGCCGTGGTCCACGAGGAAGACACGCACGGCCTCGGCGATCTCCGACCCGGCCTCCAGCAAGCCGGCGTGCCCCGCGTCATCCACCCGCATCCAATGTGCGTGCGGCATTGCGTCACGCATTCGTTCCATCTCTCCCAGCGGAACGAGCAAATCGTTGCTGGCGGCGACGATGAGCGTGGGCACCTGCACCGTCCTGGCCACGTCCCAGGAATGGCCCTCCACCATGCCCCGGAGGGTGTACCAGTAGGCCCTGGGGCTCATCCGGCGCAGGGCGAGCATGAACTCGTCGATGTCCGCCCGAGGCGCCCGGGCCCGGAGCGCCCCCACCATCCGCGCCAGGGGATAGGCGAAGCGGCTGGCCATCACCGCGTGCGCCACGGGCGCCGCCAGCGGCAGCGTGGGCGTGGCCAGCTTGAGCATGCCCCGGGTGGCGGCCAGGAACGCGCGGGCCCCCGCCGAGTCCGCCCCCGAGCCGAACGCCCCCGGCGCCCCGGCGATGAGCGTCATGGACGGAACCAGGTCCGGCCGCCGCCGGTACAGGTCCAGCAGGACGCGCACGCCCATGGAGAACGCCACATGGTGCGGCGGCCGCCCATCCCCCCGGGCCATCGCCGCCTCGGTGATGCGCTCCAGGTCATCCACGTGCACGCGAATCTGGTACCCGTCCCCCAGGGATTCATCGCTGCTGCCGTGGCCCCGGTAGTTCCAGTGCACCACCCGGTGGTCCTGCTCCAGGTTTCCCACCAGGTAACGCCAGAAGTTCTCCGAGGAGCCAATCCCGTTCGTCAGCAGCACCGTGGGGCGGGCCGCCAGCTCTGAGTCGGCGGTGGCCTCCCGGAGGTTGCCGAAGTGGGTATGCCAGGCGACCCGGGTACCATCCGGGGCAGTCACAAAGCGCGTGGTGCGACGGTAGGGCATGCCACCTCCCACCATGAGGCGCCCGGGCCGGGGGCGCAAGCATCAACCTGCCCTGACGGGCTCGTGCCGGGGTATGAGGGGGCGCCATGCTTTGCGTCGACGTGGAACGGTTCGATATCCGCCCTGCCCTGGCCCACTACGCCGAGCACGGCTACGCGAAGCTGGGCCGCGTGCTGGGGGACGAGGGCCTGGACGCGCTCCGCGAGCGAGCCGACGACCTGATGCTGGGCCGGGTCGTCCACCCGGGCCTCTTCTTCCAGCCGGACGCCACCACCGGCCGCTACGAGGACGCCCCCCTGGGGCTGGGCTGGCAGGGCCCCTCCCTGGACTACCGCAAGCTGGAGAAGCTGGAGAAGGACCCGCGCTTCCTGGCCTGGATGGAGAACCCGTTGTTCGAACGCATCGCCCGGGCGCTCATCCCCGGCGACATCGTCCTCTACCGCGCCATCCTCTTCCACAAGGGGCAGGCCGGCGGCAGCAACCTGCCCTGGCACCAGGATGGCGGCCGGCTGTGGGGGCTCACCCACGAACCGGAGCTGCAGGTCTGGACCGCGCTGGATGACGCCCCCGAGGACGGCGGCTGTCTGGAAGTCGTGCCGGGCAGCCACCGAGGGGGACTGGTGACGCCGCTGGGCGGGGTGATTCCTCCGGACGCGGTGGCGGCGGCCGACGCTGAATCCCGCGTCCTGTCCCTGCCGGTGCGCGCCGGCGAGGCCATCCTGGTCCACAACCACCTCTGGCACCGCTCCGGACGCGGGCGCCCCGGCTTGCGCCGCCGCGCCTTCTCCGCCTGCTACATGGACGCGGCCGTGCGCTGCCTGCGCAAGAAGAAGGCCCCCCGCGTCTTCCCGCCCATGTTCCGCCGCTGACCTCAGCCCACCAGGGGCATGCGCAGCGGCGGCTCCACCGGCTCCTTCGCGCGCCGCGCCACCGGCAGGGAGACTCGGAAGGTGCTGCCCCGTCCCTCCTCGCTCTCCACGGAGATGTCTCCACCGAAGCCGGTGACGATGCCGTGGCAGATGGACAGGCCCAGCCCCGTGCCCTCGCCCACCGGCTTGGTGGTGAAGAAGGGGTCGAAGATGCGGGCGCGCACCTCCGGCGGCATGCCCACGCCCGTGTCGCGCACCTCGATGATGACGCGGTCCCCGGCGGTCCGCAGGCTCAGCCGGACCTCGTGCTGCTCTGGCTGGCCTATCGGAATGGCCTGCGCGGCGTTGATGAGCAGGTTCAGGAACACCTGTCCGAAGCGGCCCTCGTTGCCCTCCACCAGCGGCACCTCGCGGTAGTCGCGGACGAGCTGCGCGCGCAGCTTCAGCTCGCTGCGCGCCAGGGTGATGGCCGACTCGAGCACCGCCTGCACGTTGACGGCGGTGGCCACCTCGTCATCGCCCCGGGAGAAGGTCCTCAAGTCCCGGACGATCTGCCGCACGCGGTGCGCGCCGTCGGTGGCCTCGCGCAGCACCTCCTCCAGCTCCGCCATGCGGCCCGACGGCAACTCCGGCGCCAGGGCGTGCAGCTCGCCCGCGAGGAACGACAGGTTGGAGAGGACGAAGGCCAGCGGGTTGTTGATTTCGTGCGCCACGCCCGCCGCCAGCGTGCCCACCGCCGCCAGCCGGTCCGACACCACGAGCTGCGCCTGCATGGCCTTGCGGTCGGTGACGTCCACCGCCACGCCCGCAAGCAGCCGCCGCCCCGAGCGCTCCCGCACGATGAAGCGGTAGGTGAGCCAGTGGCGCTCGGTGCCGTCGCGCGCGGGAATCATCGTCTCGGTGATGCTCTGCTTGCCGGATGTCAGCACCGCGTCGTCATCCCGGCGCGACTGCTCGGCGGAGGCCGCGGGCATCAACTCCACGTCGGACACGTTGGACATGTCCGCGCCCACCGGATAGCCGAAGAACCGGCTGTAGCGCGCGTTCACCCAGATGCGGCGGCCCCGCTCGTCCTTCATGAAGGCCACCGCGGGGATGTTGTCCATGAAGGACGCGAACAGCTCCTGCGACTCCTCCAGCGCGCCCATCGCCAGCGTGTTCTGCACCATCAACTCCTGGCGCGCCTGGGCCTCGGCCGCGTTGCCCATGGCCGCGCCGAGCAGACCCGCCATCAGCTCCAGCGTGCGCACGTCCCGGTCCTCGAACGTGTTCGGCCGCCGGCTGGTGACGTTGAGCGCGCCCACCGGACGGCCCTCGCGCCACAGCGGTACGCAAATCATCGACCGCGCGCCCACGTGGCGCAGCGCCATCACGTTGACCCGGACGTCCGCCTCCGAGTCATCCGTGCGCATCACCTCGCCCCGCAGCAGGCTGGCACCCGTGAGGCTGCCCTCCACCTTCAGCCGGAAGCCAATGAAGGGCGCCAGGCTGCCGGTGGCCACCAGGTAGGTCACCTCCTCCTCGGTGTCCGCCCCCAGCAGCGCCACCGCCGCGCCATCCGCGCCGCACAGCACCCGCGAGCGCTCGCACAGCAGCCGCATCAACTCGTCGAGCCCGTAGCCCGCCATCGCCACGTCCGACTGCATCTGGATGATGGAGGCCAGCCGCGCCACCTCGCCCCGCGCCTCCGCCTCGGACGTCCGCCGCTGACGTCGCGCCGCCACACGCCGCTCCAACAACACCCGCCGTGAGCGCACCTGTACCGGGGTGAAGGGCTCCACCAGGAACTCGTCCACGCCCGCGGCCAGCAGCGGCTCGAGCGCCGCGTCGGTGCCGTCCCGCGCCAACCCCAGCACCAGCGGATCCTCGGGACGGGCCCGCGTCCGCAACGCGTCCAGCCAGCGCGCGTCCTCCACCAGGTCCGCCGCGTCCACCACCAGCACGTCCACGGGCCCGTGCCCCAGCGCCGCGCCGGCTTCCACCAGGTCGGCGGTGCTGAACACGGCCTGACCCTGGCGCCGCAGCTCCTCCGCCACGGGGTGCCGGTCATCAGTGGTGAGACACAGGAACTTCATCCAGTCGTCCTGCTCCGTGGCCCCAAACACACGGGGTGAAAAATACTATGATTCTGTAGCACGGCATTTCCAGCCGGGGGCGTCCTGATAGGTGGGGGTCAGGTACACCCCATGCCCGGTGGAAACATTCCGGCCGGAGGGCAAACGGGTGGCCACCGGGTGGCGCCAGGACGCTATCCTCCGCGCGTGCCGGGCATCCCTGGAGTCGTGGTCGCCGAGCAGCCGCACTACCTGCCGTGGGTGGACTTCCACGAGCAGCTGGCCCGCGCGGGGACCTTCGTCGTGCTGGACAACGTGCAGTGGCTGCGGCGCGGCTGGCAGCGGCGCACGCGGGTGGCCCTGCCCCACAACGTCCCCCTGCCCCCGCCCACGGAGCCCGGGTTCCAGTGGATGTCCATCCCCTTGGAGGACCCCCACCGGGACACCCTCATCAAGGACCTGGCGGTGGATGCCCGTCAGCCCTGGGCCCGCGAGCACCTGCGCACGCTGGTGTCGCTGTACGCGAAGCGGCCCTACTTCGCTTCGCAGGTATTGCCCCGGCTGGAGCCCTTCTATGACGCGGCGGCGCGCGAGTCGGGCCCCGGTTCGCTGCTGCGGGTGCTGCTGGCGAGCATGGCGCTCTTCAATGAGCCGCTAGGCCTGACGCCGAACCTGGTCCTGGCATCCACCTTGGACAAGCAGGGCGAGGACAAGTCGGCCCGGTTGGTGGCGTACTGCCGGCAGCTGGGCGCGCACACGTACTACTCGGGGTTGGGCTCGTCCCTGTACCTCCAGGTGGGCCTGTTCCGGGACGTGGACGTGCGCGTGCTGTGGCAGCGCTTCCGCCATCCCGAATATGCGCAGGGCCGCCCGGGCCGCTTCGTCCACGGCATGTCGTTGGTGGACGTGCTGGCCAACGTGCCGGTGGACGAGGTGCGCCAGTGGCTGGAGCCTTCGCCTTGGGGACCGTTCGCGCCCCGGCCCCCGGGCGAATGAGGGTGCCTCAGCCCGCGGAGGCCGACGTCCCCGCCGGCTTGTCCTTGTCGAAGCGCACGAAGTAGCCACGCACGGCGGAATCCAGGAGCTCGGTCGTCAGGCGCGGCTCCAGGCCCTGGTAGTGCGCCATGTCGATGACCTGATCCAACAAGTCACGCGGCTGGCAGGCGGCGAACGGACGCCCCACCGGGCGGTAGTGCGCGTCGATGAGGTAGTCCACCGCCGCCGCGTTGTAGGGCACGCCGCGCTTGCGGCACATGACCTGGAAGATGTCGTGGAACTGCTCCTCGTCCGGGCGCTGCACCTCCAGCTTGTAGCGGACGCGGCGCAGGAAGGCGTCGTCCACGAGGTCGCTGGGGTCCAGGTTGGTGGAGAAGGCGGCGAACACGTCGAAGGGCACCTGCAGCTTCTTGCCGGTGTGCAGGGTGAGCATGTCGATGTCGCTCTCCAGCGGGACGATCCACCGGTTGAGCAGGTCCTTGGGGGACACCTTCTGCCGGCCGAAGTCGTCGATGAGGAGCATGCCGTTGCTCGCCTTCATCTGGAACGGCGCCTCGTAGTACTTCACCTCCGGCGAGTACACGAGGTCCAGCATCTCCAGCGTCAGCTCACCGCCCACGACGACGAGCGGACGCCGGCAACGCACCCAGCGCCGGTCATACGGCGGCGAGCCGGGCTCGTCCTCCACCACCTTGTGGAGGTTGGCGTCGAAGATGCGCACCACGAAGTCGTCGATGAGGATGGCGTGGGGGATGAAGATGTCCCCGTCGAAGCAGTTCACCATGCCCTGGCAGATGGCCGTCTTGCCGTTGCCCGGGGGCCCGTAGAAGAAGATGGCGCGGCCGGAGTTCATCGCCGGACCGATGCCGTCGAAGATGTAGTCCTTGATGATGAGGTCGCCGAACTTGTCCTGCATGCGCGCGCGGGTGATGCGGTTGCCGCGCACGGTCTGCTTCTTCACGGCGGCCGCCCACTCCAGGAAGGGCACGGGCGCGGGGCCGTTGTAGCGGTTGCGGTCGAGCACCTGCCGCAGCACGTCCGTCACGAACGTGGTGAGCTGGTAGATCATCGTCGACTTGCCCACGCCCGAGCCGCCACCGCCGCGGATGTCGACGTACTTCTGGCGGCGCAGGCCTTCGATGACGTCGTCCACCAGCGCGGAGGGCAGTTGGAGGCGCGCGGCGATGTCCATGCCGCGCATCTCACCGGCGAAGAAGAGCGCCTTGAGGACCAGCTCTTCCACGAAGGTGGTGTTGAGGCCCGTCTCGAGCAGGGTGCGCGGCTGGGCGGGCCAGAAGCGGTCGCCCTGGCTGACACCGCCCTCCTCTCCCGGCCGCCGGGGCGCCCGGCGGTCGGGGCCGTTGTACTGCGCGCTGGCGGCGGTGCCGCGCCGGTCCGGGCCCGAGTACTGGGACGGCCCGGGCCCGCGTCGCTCACGGGGTTCCGGCGGGGCGACGATGACGGACGGCAGTGTGGCCGGGGCCGGCGGCGGAGCACGGCGGTCCGACGGCGAGGACGAGGCGCGGCGCTCGGTGGGGAAGTCGGGCTCGTCCGGCTCCGGCGGCAGCGCGGGACGTGAGCCCGTGACGGCGCCCGGGGGACGCGGCGGGAGCGCAGCGGTCGCCCCCGTGCCACCGACGCGCGGGCGAGGAGGCCCCGACAGCACCGGCGTGGGCGCCGCGGGCGGCACCACGGCCGTTTCCACGGGGGTGACGCTGCGGCTGGACTCGTCGCTCGACGAGCCGGAGTCCGGGGATGGCGGTCGCCTGAACAGGGACATGCGGTGCTCGCTCCAGGGTGTTCGCGCCGGAGCCTACCGCATCGGTCCGGTTTGGACGAAACGGAGTTACGGATGAAACGGGGACTTCCGGATGAATGTCCGGGCACGCGCGTCGCTATGGAGTGCATGCCCGTTCGCCGGGACGCCCAAACACGACCGTGCTCGCCGTGCCCCTGGCAGACAGGCATTGGCGAGTGTTTCATGAAGCAGAACAAATTGAAAAACACTGAACGCCGGTGTGCCTGTCAGCCACCTCGACGATAGTGCGCGCGCACCCCCATCCTTCGCACTGGAGGTCTTCGTGAAGCGACTTCTGTCCGTCCTCGCCCTGCCCCTGCTGCTGCTCGGAACCACCGCGGCGGCGCAGACGACGCCCACCCTCACGTTCCACGGCAACTGGACCATCAACCAGTCGGAGGTGCTGACCGAGGGGGGCCAGGTGCAGGTCGTCTACAGCACCGCGCGCCTGCCGCAGTGCCGCGTCAACAACCCCGACGGCAGCCCCGCGTGGAGCATCACCGGCCACTACCGCATCAACGGCTCCGCGCCGGCCAGCTTCGATGTGGCGGGCGCGCCCGTCACCGGCAATGGACCGACGCTGGACTTGCAGGAGCAGGGCCTGCTGGAGCTGTGGTTCCTCGTGTCCAGCCCGGGCTGTGAGCACTACGACTCCAACTACGGCAACAACTTCCCGTTCAACGTCCTGGAGGACAGCGCCACGCCCACGGCGACGCTCGTGTTCCAGCAGGACTGGGTGGAGTACGTGGTGGGCACGCCCCGCCGGGGCCAGCCCTTCGTCGTGGACTATGACATCGCGCGCCTGCCCGAGTGCCGGCTGCTCTACAACGGCGCGCCCACGTGGGACGTGGGTGTGCGCTGGCGCTTCAACAACGGGGTGACGGGCGAGAAGAGCGTCACCACCACCAGCGGCTATACGCGCACGGGCACGCCCGTCACCATCATCCCTCCCGCCGGGGCCACCTCCGTGCAGCTCTGGTTCGAGAACTGGGACCGCGGCACCTGCCGCCGCTGGGACTCCGACTACGGGGCGAACTACACGTTCAACCTGCAGCCGTAGGCCGTCTGGCAGCACCACCCACGTTCCGGCCCGGATGCCCTCGCACCACGAGACGCGCCCAGGCCGGAACGTGGGTGCTACCTTTGGCGCATGAGTTTCTTCCAGGAACCGCCGAGGCTGGGCAATCAGTACGACGACGATGCGCTGCTCCAGAGCTACCTGGCACGCACCCTCCCCGAGGACCTGCGGCGCGCGTTGACGGATGAGTTCCGCGAGCTGGGTGAGCTGGGTGGGGATTACTTCTACCGCTTCCAGCTCCGCGACCGGCTGAACGAGCCGGAGCTGACCCAATGGGATGCGTGGGGCCACCGCGTCGACCACATCGAGGTGTCACCGCTGTGGAAGGAAGCCGAGGCCCTGGCCGCGCGGCGCGGACTGGTGGCCACGGCCTACGAGCAGAAGAACGCCGAGCTCAGCCGCGTCCACCAGTTCATCCTCAACTACCTCGTGCAGGCGTCGCTGGACGTGTACTCGTGCCCGCTGGCGATGACGGACGGCGCGGCGCGCTCGTTGCTCACGCTGGGCAACACGGCGCTCATCGACCGCGCCCTGCCCCACCTGACGTCCCGGGACCCGGCCACGGCGTGGACGTCCGGTCAGTGGATGACGGAGCGCACCGGCGGCTCGGACGTGGGCCTCACGCAGACGGTGGCCCGGCAGACCCCGGAGGGCTGGCGGCTGTCTGGTACGAAGTGGTTCACCTCCGCGACGACGGCGCAGATGGCGCTCACGCTGGCGCGTCCGGAAGGCAACGGCCCCGGAGGCAAGGGCCTGGCCCTGTTCTACGTGGAGACGCGCGACGCGGCCGGAAGGCTCAATGGCATCCAGATCAACCGGCTCAAAGACAAACTGGGAACGCGCAAGGTGCCCACGGCGGAGCTGTCATTGGATGGCACGCTGGCCATTCCCGTGGCGGGGCTGACGGATGGCATCCGGAACATGGCGTGGATGCTGAATGTGACACGCACCTGGAACGCGGTGGGCTCCGCATGGGGCATGCGCCGGGCGCTGGCCCTGGCCCGGGACTATGCCCAGCGGCGGGTGCAGTTCGGCGCGAAGCTGGCGGACAAGCCGCTGCACATGGACACCCTGGCGGGGCTGGAGGCGGAGTTCCAGGCGGGGTTCCTGCTGGCCTTCCGCGCCGTGGAGCTGCTGGGCCGCATGGAGGCGAAGGTGGCCACCGAGCAGGAGCTGCTCCTACAGCGGCTGGTGACGCCCCTGGCGAAGCTGACCACCGGCCGGCAGGTGGTGCACGTCACCTCCGAAGTCACGGAGGCCTTTGGCGGCGCGGGCTACGTGGAAGACACGGGCATTCCGCGGCTCCAGGCCGACGCCCAGGTGCTGTCCATCTGGGAAGGCACCACGAACGTCCTCTCCTTGGACACCCTGCGCGCCCTGGCGAAGGAAGGCGCGTTGGAGGCGTTCTTCCACGAGGTGGAGGGCCGTCTGGGCCAGGCCCGGGACGCGGGCCTGCGGCCCTGTGTCGACGCGGCCCAGGGCGCGCTGGAGCACGCGCGGGCCTGGGTGGCCGGTGCCATGGAGGACCCCGCCACCCTGGAGGCTGGCGCCCGGCGCTTCTCGCTGACGCTGGGACGGACGCTGGAGCTGGCCTTGCTCTGCGCCCATGCGCAGTGGTGTCTGGACCATGGCCACGGCCCCCGGAGCAAGGCGGCGGCACGGCGCTTCGCCTCGCACGGCGTGGACCTCATCCAACCGGCCGCGAGCCTGGAGGATGTCCGGCTATTGACCTGAGGTGTCGCATCCGACACCAGCCCAAAACAACACGACACATCAAAACAGCCTCAATCATTTACACGCAATTCCTATCCCAGGGGCCGCCCGGCCCCTCCCTCCGGGGCAGGCGCCCTTGAAGGCATACGGGCGTCGGATCACAGACGACGCCCCTCCCCTCACGCTGAGCCCGCACTTCACCTGCCCACTCCCAGACGCGGCGCCTGTGTAACACATCACGCTTCAACGGGAGACCTGACCGGCCAAAGACATACTCGTAAAAAAGCAGAAAAAACCAGCTGCGAAATGCATCCATCATCTCGAATCATGCTCACCATGCACACGATGCAATGGCGAAGCTTGGACGAGATGATGGGGGGGCTCAGACCACCAGAGAACTGCTGCCTCGAGCAGCTCTCGCGGGACTCCGTCGATCAGGTCACTGCGCTTCTGGGGAAGTGGTACCCGGACATCCGGGTCGGCACGGAGAGCCGGCACCTGGAGCCCTCTTTCTATGAGCAGTATGTCTGTATCCAGGGCGAGTCTCCGGATCGGCCGGTGTATGCGATTCTGGGAAGGGATCGGGACACCCAGGAAATCATCGGGCTGCTGACGCTGGAGAAGAACGCTCGCGGCCTGCAGTTGTCCGCCGCGATGGGGGCCGTTGAACCCTCTCAGCGAGGCCTGGGCCTGGGCCAGTTTGGTATCTCCCTGCTGGAGCAGGTGGGCCGCAACATCGGCGCCGAGGTCGTCCTCTATTACTCCACCCTGAAGATGGCCCGGGCGCAGCGCAACGCCGAGCACCGCGGCTTCAAGCTGGTGGGACTGGTGCCCGCGTTCGATGTGGACGCCATCGCGCCCAACACGGTGAAGCGCGTCTACGAGGCCATCTACGCGAAGGTGCTCGTCGGTCCGGAGAAGATCCACCTCCCCGACTGGAATGCCCTCATCCCCACCACGCGCGCGCTGTACACGCATCTCTTTGGCCAGCACCCGGCCGCCGCCACCCTGGAGCACATGAACGCCGTCTCCGTTCCTACCTCGGCACCGATGCCCATCTCCGCGCCCGAGGCCCGTCATGGTTGAGGTCCGCACCTTCGAGGGCGACGCGAAGGAAGCGTCCCAGTTCATCAACAGCGTCTGGCAGCGCACCTACGGCGCGAAGATGGGATTGACGATCTGGGACGAGCGTTTCTTCGACTGGCTGCTCTTCAGCAATCCCCTGGCGGACCGGGACTATCTGCTGGGGGCGTATTCGAAGGGCAAGCTGGTGGGAGCCTTCCTGGCAGAGCCGGCGAAGATCCAGCTCGGCCAGCGGCAGGTGGATGGCACCTACGGGAGTTGGGTCAGCGTGGCACCCGAGAGCCGGGGCCAGGGGATTGGCATCAAGCTGTCGGACACCATGCAGGCACGCCACCGCGAGCGTGGCGCCGCGCTCACCTTGAGCTGCGTGGCCGACGGCACCCTGGGCCAGGGCTTCTGGGGCCGGCGGAGCCACACGCGCTACCTCAACGACCTGGGCATGTGGCTGCACATCTTCAACGCGGAGAAGGCGGTCCGCTGGTCGCTGAGCGCCACCGAGCGCGCGTTCCTCACCCTCACGCGTCCGCTCCACCACCGGGGCTTCCTGGCGGCGCGCACCGACGGCATCCGGGCCTACCAACCCCGGGACCTGCCGCAGTGCATGGCCCTGGTCCAGAAGATGATGCGGCCGGTGAACCTGGGCTACGCCTACACCTCGGAGCGACTGGCCCACCAGCTCCAGTTCCGTGACATCCCGCGCACCTTCGTCCTGGAGCGAGACGGCGTCATCCAAGGCATGGTCAACTACTACACCCTCCAGATGACGGCCCGAGGCCTCCTGACGACGGGACTGGTGGACCTGCTCGCCTTCCAGGACGGGCTGCCCTTTTCGGAGCAACGGCGGCTGCTGTGGGTGGCCATGCAGGACATGGTGGCCCAAGGGGCCGACTGCGCCGCGATGCTGCGCAGCCCGTGTACGCCCACGCACCTGATGCTGCGCTCCGGGTGGTTGCCATTCCCCGGGGGCTCCCGGGTGACGTGCCTGCTCACCACCCCCGACGTGGAGCTGCCCGCCTCTCCCCGGGTGTTCATGCACCTGCGCTGAGGCAGCGCGCGCGAAGCTGAAGCCCTGTGCTTCAGCGCAGCCAGGAGAAGGCGCGCTCGAGCGGAGCCACACCCTCATCGAGGTAGCAGCGGCCGTGCGCGAGGAGCACCCGACGAGGCTGCCATGCCATCATCTGCTGGTAGCAGGCGCGCGCCTGCGCGGTCCGGCCCCAGGTCGTCACCCGCACCTCGCGTGGCGTCTGCCCCGGCCACATCGTCCCGCCGAGCGTCAGCAGCCATCTCAAGCGAGGCCGGAGACGCTCGGGCTCCAACGCCATGACCAGGTCCGCGAGAATCAAGGTCGAGGACGCACCGTGGAAGAACACCACCTCTTCCACGAAGCGGCTGCCCCGGAAGATGAGCTGGCCCAACTCCGTGGACCAGGCCGAGGGCGCGGCGTCGTCGAGGTCGGCATCGAATGGGACGTCAATCTGCTGGGAGCGCGCCCGTTCGCGAACGCCCGGAGACGCCCAGGCCGTCGCGCGCGGATAGCGTGCCTTCCAGGCCGGAATGCCCGCGTAGTGGAACCGGTTCGGAGAGACGAGATGTTCCACCGGGCCGAGTGCGTCGACCTGTTCGAACAACTCGGGCGTTGGTGCCGTGGGCGACCAGAGCCACAAGCCTCCCGAACCCAGGCGAGCGATGACCATGCGCGTCGGGAACGGCAGGGAGACGGGGCCCACGCGCATCCTCGCCACCGGCCCGTCCACCCACCAGACACCGTCCGTGACCGGCTTGAGGGTGGAAAGCGGCACATAGGGACGCACCCCATCGTTCCATTCGAGGCCAGCAGTCATCGCCCAGGCAGCGTACCCCGCTGTCCATGCAATGACGCCACTCGACTGGACTTCACGTTCGTCACCTTGCCGGAGCGCTCCAGGACGCCTTCTCCCACCAGGAAGAGCGCGCCATGGATGTCCTTGCGGCACCGCTCGTACACGTCCGGAGGCACCACCAGGTTCGCGATGCCCGTTTCGTCCTCCAGGGAGATGAAGCAGATGCCCTTGGCCGTGGGCGGACGCTGGCGGCAGATGAGCATGCCTCCCACCGCCACCCTCCGCCCGTGGGCCACCTTCTTCAGTCCCTCCGCCGTCACCGCGCCCTGCTGCTTCAGCACCGGGCGCAGCAGCTCCAGTGGGTGCTTCTCCAGCGACAGCCCCACCGTGTCGTAGTCCGCGCAGACCCGCTCCAGCACGTCCATGGACGGAAGCTCCACCGCCGTGCCGTCCATGGCCATGCCGAAGAACAGGTCATCCGAGTCCAGCGGCCCCAGCGCCTGGAGCTCCCACAGCGCCTGACGCCGGGAGCCGCACAGCGACGACAGGGCGCCCGCCAAGGCCAACCGCGTCAGCTCGTGCCGGGGCGCCCGCGACCACCGCGCCAGGTCGCCCACGTCGCGGAAGCCCTCGCGCTTCGCCGTCGCCACGCGCCGCCCCGCGGACTCGCCCAGACCCTTCACCATCCGGAGCCCCAGCCGCAATGCGGCCCCGCCCTCCTCCAACGTGCAGTCCCAGCTCGAGTGCCGCACGTCCACCGGCCGCACCTCCACGCCATGCCGCTGCGCGTCCGCCACCAACGTGTGCGGCGCATAGAAGCCCATGGGCTGCGAGTTCAACAGCGCCGCCGTGAAGGCCGCCGGGTAGTGACACTTCAGCCAGCTGGACGCATACGCAATCAACGCGAAGCTCGCTGAATGGCTCTCCGGGAAGCCGTAGTGCGCGAAGCCCCGGAAGTTGTCGAACCACTCCTCGGCTTGTTTGCGTGTGTACCCCCGCGACACGCAGCCCTCCACGAAGCGCCCCCGGTATTGCAGCAGCATGGATTCGGCGCGCTTGTGGCTCAGCACCCGCCGCAGTCCGTCCGCCTCGCCCGCGGTGAAGCCCGCCGCCACCATGGCCAGCTTCATCGCCTGCTCCTGGAAGAGCGGCACCCCCAGCGTCTTGCCGAGAATCTCCTTCACCGCCTCGCTCGGGTACTCCACCTGCTCCTGGCCGTTCCGCCGGCGCAGGAAGGGATGCACCATGTTGCCGACGATGGGCCCCGGGCGGATGAGCGCGATCTCCACCACCAGGTCGTAGAACGTCCTCGGCCGAAGCCTGGGCAGCATGTTCATCTGTGCCCGGCTCTCAATCTGGAACACGCCCACCGTGTCCGCCTCGCACAGCATGTCGTAGACCTTCGGGTCCTCAGCTGGCACCGTCGCCAGGGACAGCTCCCGCCCATGGTGCTCGCGAATCAGCGCGAAGCACTTCGACAGCGCCGTCAGCATGCCCAGCGCCAGCAGGTCCACCTTCAGCAGCCCCACCGCGTTGATGTCGTCCTTCTCCCACTGGATGACGGTGCGGCCCGGCATCGCCGCGTTCTCCACTGGCACCAGCTCCGTCAGCGGCTCGCGTGTCATCACGAAGCCGCCCACGTGGATGGACAGGTGCCGGGGGAAGCCCTCCAGTTCCATAGCCAGCGCCAGCGTCTTCTGGACCCGGCCGTCCTCCGCGGACAGGCCCGCCTCGCGCAGCACGTCCGGCGTCACGTCGAAGCCGTTCGACGCGGACACCTTCGACAGCCGGTCCACCTGGTCCAGCGACAAGCCCAGCGCCTTGCCCGTCTCACGCAGCGCCAGCCGGCCCCGGTAGCAGATGACCTCGCAGACCATGCCCGCGTGCCGACGCCCGTGCTTCTCGTAGACGTACTGGAGGACCTCCTCGCGGCGCTCGTGCTCGAAGTCCACGTCGATGTCTGGTGGTTCCTTGCGCTCCATGCTCAGGAAGCGCTCGAACAACAGGCCCATCCGCACCGGGTCGATGGCGGTGATTTGCAGCGCGTAGCAGACCGCCGAGTTCGCCGCGCTTCCCCTCCCCTGGCAGAGAATCCCCTGGGCCCTGGCGAAGCGGACGATGTCCCACAGCGCCAGGAAGTAGCCGGCGAAGTCCAACGCGGCGATGAGCTTCAGCTCGTGTTCAATCTGCTTCACCACCGCCGGGGGCACGCCTTCCGGATAGCGGAACTGAAGTCCTTCGTACGTCAGCGCGCGCAGGTGCGCGTCCGAGGTGCGGCCTTCGGGCAGGTCCTCTTCCGGGAAGCGGTAGTGCAAATCATCCAATGAGGCGTGGCAGCGCGAGGCCAGCTCCGCCGCGCGCGCCAGGGCCTCTGGCCGATCCGCGAACAGGCGCGCCATGTCCCGTGGAGACTTCAGCGTCCGCTCCGCGTTGGGCAACAGCCGAGTCCCCGCCCGGTCCACCGACGTCCCATGGCGGATGGACACCAGCACGTCCTGCAAGGCCTGCCGCCGGCGGTGGTGCGTGTGCACGTCGTTGTGCGCGACCAGCGGCACGCCGAGTTCCAGCGCCAGCCGCTCCGCCCGGGCCTCGCGCTCCGCGTCCCCCGCGGACAGGGTCCGGCAGATGCCGACGTGGAAGCGCTCCGGGAAGGCCTCCGCCAGTGAAGCGACCTGCTCGAAGGGCGCGGGCTCGGGCAGGAGCGCGAGCAGCCCCGCGGACCGGTCCGCCACCGCGCGCCACGGCAGCCCGGCCTCGCCCTTGGGGTGGGTCATCCGGCTCTGGGACACCAGGGCGCACAGGTTCGAGTACCCCGTCCCATCCGCCGCGTACACCACCACCGGCGGGCCGTCCTCCAGCGTCAGCTCGGCGCCCAGGATGAGCCGCACCCCGTGCTCCTTCGCGGCCAGGTGCGCCTTCACCACGCCGTACAGGCCATCCGCGTCCGTCAGCGCGAGCGCACCCAGCCCGAGCCTCGCGGCCGTGGCCACCAGCTCTTCCGGATGCGAGGCCCCGCGAAGGAACGAAAAGTTGGAGCGGCAGACCAGCTCGGCGTAGTCCACGCCCGGATCTAGATACCGAACAGGCGTTCAGGCGCTAGATTGGATCTTCGCGGTGCGGGCAAGCGACTTCATGGGTTGACGCGGATGAGGGCGATCCGTACGGGGTGGAGACTGCTGCTTGCCGGACAGAGTGGGCGGCCCCCTCCTTCAGGGCACCCAACCAGGCCTGGCAAACTCATCAGGCGCTGCCTCAGCCTTGTTACGAGATTTGTAAATGTCGCATCCGCTCAGCAAGTCCTGCACACCCGCGAGGCCGGGCAATTCTCAGGGAATTAAGCGACCTGCGCTCCACCCAAAAGCCTGAGCTGTGATGTTTGAAGTTCGCGCCGCCGCCGTTTGACAGGATGCCGATCCGACTGCCAAACATGTCTTCATGGACCTCACTCCCACCGCGTGGCAGCTCTGGCTGATCGCGGCGCTCCTTCTGGGAGCGCTGGAGATGCAGCTCACCAGCTTCATGGTCCTCTGGCTCGCCGTGGGGGCGCTGGCCTCCTCGATCGGGGCGGCATTGGGCCTGGGCCTCAACGGCCAGCTCTACCTGTTCACCGCCGTCTCCGTCGCCCTGTTCGCGGCCTCCCGCACCCTCTTCAAAAGCGTTTTCATGCGCGACGCCACGCATTTGAAGACAGGTATCGAGGCCATGCTTGGCCAGGAGGCGGTGGTGGTGGAGACCCTGGGCGACCCGCTCGGGGGCACGGTGCGCATCAATGGCGAACTGTGGACGGCGCGCTCCCTGTCGGGCCCGGTGCCCGAAGGCGAACTCGTCACCGTGGAGCAGGTGGAAGGTCTCAAACTCTGGGTGCGCCGACCGACGGCGTCGTTGCCGGTTCCCTCGGGGGACCCGAGGAAGGAGTAGGCGGGATGGAAATCGTGACGATTTTCGGCATCTTCGCGGTCATCCTGGTGGGCATCGCCGCCACCGGTATCCGCATCGTTCCGCAGGCCAAGGTCATGGTCGTGGAGCGACTGGGCAAGTTCTACAAGACCGCCAGCAGCGGCCTCAACTACCTCGTCCCCTTCGTGGATGCCCCCCGCGCCATCGAGATGCGCACGGGCAACCGCTTCATGCGCAGCAACCTCGTGGACCTGCGTGAGCAGGTCATGGGCTTCGACACCGTCCAGGTCATCACCCACGACAACGTCAACATGGAGGTCGGCTCGGTCATCTACTACCAGATCGTCGAGCCCGCGAAGGCGCTCTATCAGGTGGAGAACCTCGCGCTCGCCATCGAGCAGCTCACGATGACGAACCTGCGCAACATCATGGGCGGGCTGACACTGGACCAGACGCTCACCAGCCGTGAGACGGTCAACACCAAGCTGCGCATCGTGCTGGACGAGGCCACCGAGAAGTGGGGCGTCAAGGTGACGCGCGTGGAGCTGCGCGAAATCGAGCCGCCCCAGGCCATCAAGGCCGCCATGGCCAAGCAGATGACCGCCGAGCGTGAGCGCCGCGCCGAGGTCACCAAGGCCGAGGGCGACAAGGCCGCCGCCATCCTCCAGGCCGAGGGCGAGAAGATCTCCCGCATCCTCCGCGCCGAGGCCGAACGCGACGCCGAGGTTGCCCGCGCCGAAGGCCACAAGCGCGCCACCATGCTGCAGGCCGAAGGCAAGGCCGAGGCCACCCGGCTCGTCTTCGAGGCCATCCACACCGGCCGCGCCACCCCCGAGGTGCTCGCGCTGCGCTACATGGAGACCCTCCAGGAGCTGGGCAAGGGCGACAACAAGATATTCGTCCCCTACGAGGCCACCGCCACGCTGGGCGCCGTCGCCACGCTCAAGGAGGTCTTCGCCCAGACCGGGGATGCCACCAGGCCCGCCCCGGCGCCGGCCCGCTCCGCCGCGGGCCTGAGCGCCCAGGCCATAGCCAGGAACACGGCGGTCCCCGAGCACGCCACCCTCCCCGGCAGCACGCCCGCCGTGGCCCCTCGGCGCCAGCGGCCCGCCCTGGACACGCAGGACGACTGAGCCCAGGCGTAGGCAGCCCCCGCGGGAGGAAGACGCCTCTCGCGGGACACTGAGCAGGGCTCGCGTTCGTCCCCGCGCTGCATCGGGGCGAATCAGGACGGGGCCCGCTCAGCGAACGTCATGCAACCCCGCTCGGCGGGAACAGCCACCAGCGCCACCCAGGCGGTGAGCGTCACCAGCTCACCGCTGATGGGGAATGCGCCTTCGTCGACGTGCACGGGCGTGGGCGCCGAGCCCACCTGCTCCTTGAGCAGGAGCTCCGACTTGAACAGTCGCAACGGCCGGCCGGCCAGCTGCTCCGCGATGGCCGTCACCTCGGGATGGAGCGCCAGGCGGCGCATGAGGCGGCTTTCGAGCTCCGCGTCCGCGCCCCAATCCATGCCCCTCCCCGCTTCGGAGGGCCATTGGAGGGTGTCATGACGGCGCAGCATCGCCGTGGCCTCCTCGAGGAACTCGGCGACCTCCGCGGGAGTGAGCACCTGCGGAACCTTCAGGTAGCCATCGGTCCGGTACTGCGTGACTTCGCGCTCCTGCAACGCCATGGATGTCTCCTGGGTGCAGGTTCGGGATTCAACTCCGCACGGAACACGCTGGCGTGCTCGATGGCCCAGGACGCGAAGGTCCGCCCGGCGCGTCCCGTCACCTGCTCCACCGTGGGGACGACACGCGCCGCCGCTTCGCGGGAACCTTCCATTTGTCCGGATGTCAGAGCCTCCGAACACACCCACCGGAGGAGAGCATGCAGAACATCTTCATCGCAGGAGGCTGGGGGATGTACCCCACGTTGCTCGCGGGAATCGCACTCATCGCCACCTGCGTCCAGTACGCGCGCCGGCCCGCGCCGCGCTACGTGCCGTTGATGCTGTCGCTGGGACTCTGCACCTTGATTGCCGGCACGCTCGGCTTCGCCACCGGCATCCTCTCCCTCCTGCACGCCTATAGCGGCCCGCTGTGGGACCAGGGCCCGCGCGTGCTCTTCATCGGCACCTTCGAGGCGCTGTACAACGTGGCGCTCGCCTTGCTGCTTGCCATGCTGGGCGCCGTGCTGGCGTCCATCGGCGCGTGGCGGCTCTCCCGCCGCATGGGGAACTTCGCCGCGCCCGCGGCAGGTTGATGCGCGACAGCCGGACGCACTGCCGGAGGAGTGCCCCCTGCCCGCATGAAGGCGGGGGTTGCATTCCGGCGCGCGTCTGGACATAGATTGCAGCCATCCCCAGGAGGGATTGACGCCCCCTCCCAACGAGAGGTCAGACGCACCCTTGAGGACGCTTCGCTGAATTCCCAGGTCCGTTGACGTTCCCGCGCTGAGCCGCCTTCGGGCTGGCTTGCGCCCTGGATTCAGGAGCTTCCTTTATGTCTTCCGTGCGCGCGCACCGCGTTTCGTTCGCCTTTTCCGACGCCGTTCCCGTCCTCTCTGAAGTCGACTTCCACCTGTCCCCTGGCTGGACGGGGCTCGTGGGCGCCAATGGCGCCGGCAAGTCCACCCTGCTCCGGCTGTTGGCGGGAGAGCTGACGCCCACCGAGGGACACCTTCAGTTCGAACCCTCCGCCCCCACCCTCCGCCTCTGCCGGCAGGAGGTGGAGGCGCTGACGCCCGACATCTCCGCCTTCGCGGAGTCGTGGGACTCCGTCGCGCGGCGACTGCACGGCCAGCTGGGCCTGGACGTCACCGCGCTGGAGCGCTGGCCCACGCTGTCCCCGGGCGAGCGCAAGCGGTGGCAGGTGGGCGCCGCCCTGGCCGCGGAGCCCCACTTGCTGCTCTTGGACGAACCCACCAACCACCTGGATGCGGAGGCCCGCACATGGCTGGTCTCCGCGCTGCGCCGCTTCCGGGGCCTGGGCATCGTGGTGTCACACGACCGCGACCTGCTGGAGTCCCTCACCACCTCCACGCTGCGCGTCCACCACGGAAGCGCGCGGCTGTGGCCCGGCGCCTACACCGCCGCGCGGGCGCACTGGGAAGCCGAGCGTGAGACTGAAATCGCCACCCACCAGCAAGCCCGCGCCGAACAACGCCGCGCGGCGCATCTGCTGGACCAGGCCCGGCGCGAACAACAGTCCGCGGATGCCGCGCGGCACACCCGCAAGCGACTGAAGAACAAACACGACAACGACGCCCGCTCCATGGGCGCCAAGGTGGTGGCCGGCTGGGCGGAGGCAGGGGCCGGGCGGCGCGTGGGCACCGCACGACGCGAGTTGGAGCGCGTCAGCGAGGCCGTGGGCGAGTTCACCGCGGACAAGACGGTGGGCCGCTCCGTCTTCCTGGACTACGTGCGCGCGCCGAACCCGTGGCTCTTCACGCTGGACGTGCCCGGCCTCCGCGCCGGTGACGTGAAGCTGCTGGGCCCCGTGAATCTCTCCGTGAGCCGCGAGGCCCGTGTGCGCATCGAAGGGCCCAACGGCGCCGGCAAGAGCACCCTGGTGCGCGCACTGCTGGAGAACGCGCGCATTCCGCTGGAGCGCGTGCTCTACCTGCCCCAGGACGTCAGCGCGGACGAGGCCCGGGCCACGCTGGACGCGGTGCGCGCACTGCCGCCCGAGGAACGCGGACGCGTGCTGTCACTCGTCGCGGCGCTCGGCGTGGACCCGGAGCGGCTGCTCGCCTCCGAGCAGCCCTCCCCCGGCGAGGTGCGCAAGCTCCTCATCGCCCGGGGACTGGGACAACACGCCTGGGCCCTGGTGCTGGACGAGCCCACCAACCACCTGGACCTGCCGTCCATCGAACGGCTGGAGGCGGCACTGCGGGAGTACCCCGGCGCGCTGATGCTCGTCACGCATGACACGTCCTTCGCCCAGGCCTGCACCTCCGAGGTGTGGCGCGTGGAGCATGGCCAGGTGACGGTGACATCCGGGTAGCCGGCACAGAGGCCCCGCCTCAAGGCACGTTGAAGACGCCCAGCCACGTCTCGTTGTTCTTCCTCAGGTGCCCGACTGTTCGTGGAACCACGCCACCAGCCGTGTCAGTCCCTCCTCCACAGAGACGCGCGGCCGGAATCCCGTCTCCCGCTCCAGCGCGGCAGGGTCCGCCCAGGTCGCGTCCATCTCCCCAGGCTGCGCGGGCGTGGACTTCACCCGCGCCCGGGCGCCCAGGAGCCGCTCCAGGACGGAGAGGAAGGCCCGCACCGAGACAGGCTCGCCCCGGCCCACGTTGAGGACGCGATGGCGAGGTGCCCCTGGGGGCGGCCGGTCCAGCACGCGCACCACGGCCTCGGCCACGTCCTCCACGTACGTGAAGTCGCGCTGCATCCGGCCTTCGCCATGCAGTGACAGCTCGGTGCCGTCACGCAGGGCCTGGAGAAAGCGCAGTGGGGCCATGTCGGGTCGTCCCCAGGGGCCGTACACCGTGAAGAAGCGCAGGCCACTGGTGGGGAGCCCGTGCAGATGGCTGTACGCGTGCGCCAGCAGTTCATCGGCGCGCTTGGTGGCCGCGTAGACGCTGAGCGGGTGGTCCGCCGCGGCGCCTTCCTGGAACGGCGGCACCGAGCCCGCGCCATACACGGAGCTGGAGGACGCGTAGACCAGGTGCCGCACCCGGGCCGCGCTGGCCTGCTCCAGCACCTGGAGGAACCCCGACACGTTGGCGTCCACGTACGCCTGCGCGGTGCCCGCCGGCGCCCGCACGCCCACACGCGCGGCCAGATGCACTACGGCCTCGGGGCGCGTCTCCTCGAAGAGCGCTCGCAGCGAGGGGCTGTCGGTAACGTCCACGGGTCGGAAGGTGAAGCCCGTCGCCCCCGGCAGCGTGCCGAGCCGCGCCAGCCGCGCCTGCTTCAACGCCACGTCCCCGGACGGGTCCAGGTTGTCCACGCCGATGACGGCATCACCGCGCGCCAGCAGCCGTGCACTGACGTGGTGGGCAATGAAACCCGCAGCTCCCGTGACGAGTACCCGCATCCACCTCCACGCTCCCACGCCTACCCCCAACACGCCACGGCGGAAGACGTGGACGCGGCGCTTCCCGTCCCCGCCACTTGCACGTAGGGTGGAGGCCCTCATGGTGTCCGTGAATCAGCTCCGCCCCTTCGCCGGTGCCTCGCTGGACGCGTTCCGGGCCGCGTCCGGCCCCGTGGCCCTCATCCAGCAGCCCGTGGAACTCGTCGGCCAGCACAGCCGGGGCCTGGCGGCACGCACCGTCGGCATGGCACACCGCGCGCACATGGACGAGCGGCTGCTCGCCATGCTCCGCGACTTCGACAACCTGGAGGTCCACTTCCTCCAGCCCTCCGTGGACGGCGAGGAGCTGACGGTCGGCCGCACCGAGGAGTGCGACCTGGTGGTGCCCGACCCGTCCGTCTCCCAGCATCACGCCACGATGCGCTGGAACGCCGCCCGCGGTGGCTTCTCCGTGCGTGACGCCGAGTCCATGAACGGCACCTTCATCAACGGTGCCCCCCTGGGCTACCGCGCCCAGGTGCTGCTCCACGACGGGGACACCCTGGCCTTCGGCGACGCCCAGTTCCTCTACCTTCGCGCCGAAACCGTCTACGAACACCTGCGCCTGGCCAGCCCGAAGAAGGCCCCCTGAGCCGGCCCCAGCCCGGGGCTCATGGAATGGCCTGGATGGCCTCCACCACCGCCTTGCGCAGGTAGGAGCGGAGGTCCGTCTGCGCCTGGTACATGCCAATCGTGGAGACGGTGCGCGTGGGGTTGCTCCACCGCAGCTTGCCGTTGGGTCCCACCACCCCCGTCTCCAGCAGCACCTCCGCGCGGCCCATCAGCTGGGCGGACGTCACGTCCACCCAGTTCAGCACCACCACCACTCCGGCCTCGGCCTCGTTGTCCTGGATCATCGCCACCACCTCGTGGATGGTGGGTGACGGTGCCTGGGAGATGCGCGTCCCCACCACCTCGAAGCCCCGCTCACTCAGCGTGGCCTGGGCCTGGCTGACGAGCACCGAACGGGGGTTGCCTTCTCCCATCATGTCCTGCCGGTACGTGAAGGTCGGCAGCGCATCCACCCGGGAGCCCACCACCACCACCACCTTGCGCAGGGCCCCCGGCGGGCGGACCTGACGCGGAGCGCACGAAGCGAGCAGGAGGCAAAGCAGGACGGCCGCGGGACGGAAGACGCGCATGACGGGGAACCTGGGAGACGGGTACGAGGCCACTATGCTGGGCCGCCGGGCCTCAGTCGAACAGTCCCTGGAGATAGAAACGTCCATCCCGTCCGTCGCGGAACACCCAGGCGGGGCCCAGCCCCTCGAAGTGGACCCGATAGTAGTCCCGTTGAAAGGGCGTCTCCGACCACCACTCCCCGCCCAGCCGCTCCGGCCCCGTGAGCGCCGTCACCCGGTGCCGCCGGCCCCCCATGCGCGCGGCCAGCAAGCGTCCGGACTCCGCCACTTCCGCGTCCAGACACGCCGGCTCCGCCAGTAACCGGGAGGGACGCTCCCGTGAGGCCGCCTGCACCGAGGCGCGCCGGGCTCCTGGCTCCAGCAGCTCCGCCGACAGGCCCCGCCGCGCCTCCGGAGGCCGGAAGGCCCGTGTTCCATGGGCCGCCTCGGGCCGGTGGACCGCCTCCAGGCCCGCCGCGAAGAGCGACGCCTCCCCCAACGTGGACGCCAGCCGCGACAGCACGACTTCCAGCGCCGCGTCGCCCTCCGGCGCGTCCCCCAGCGCGAGCTGCTGTCCTCCGTCCTCGGAGTGCTCGTCCACCCGAGCGGACACCTCCGCCACCGGGTTCTCCAGCCGCAGCTCCTCCAGCCGGTGCCGCGCCAACTCGTGCAACAGCTTCGCCCGCGCCGTGGGCCGCGCCAGCGTCAGCGTCACCTGCCGTTGCCCCGAGGGGTCCAACTTCAGCGTGAAGGTGAGCCGCACCGCCGCCCGGCACCGCCCGGACAACCGTGCCCCCAGCCGGTCCGTCAGCGTCTTGAGCGCGAAGCGCAGCGGCTCGAAGGACTCGGCCGGGAAGTCCAGCACCACGCGCTCCTCCAACACCTCTTCCAGCGCCGCGGGGACGAAGGGCGTGTCGTCCTCTCCGCGGCACCGCGCATGAACCCGTGCGCCAGCCGCGCCGCCCCGGGCCGCCACGGCCCCCGCGGGCAGCGCCGCCACCTCGCCCAGCGTGGTGAGGCCCAGCGCGGAGAACGCCGCCCCCTCGCGGCCTTCCAACGCGGACAGCGGCAACGGCGCCAGGGCCCGAGCACTGTCCCCCGGAGCCACCACCTCCACCCGGCGCGCGCCATGCCGGGCCACCGCGCGCGAGGTGAAGGCCTCCGAGGCCACCACCACGTGCGCCCGGTAACCCAGCTCGGCGCACAGCGACAGCATCCGCGTGCCCAGGCCTTCCTCACTGTCGCACAGGTGCGCGGCCCCCGCGTCCAACCACAATCCATCCGGTGCGCAGAGCTGGAAACCCGGGGCCAGTGGCAGCAGCGCCTCGCCCAGCGCCGTCAGCGCGCGCAGTTCGTCCTCCGGGCGGTAGTCGAAGTGCCGCAGCCCTGGCTCCAGCGCGGTGGCCGCCGTCAGCGTCATCCCCGGGCGTACCCCCGCCTTCAGCGCCGAGGTGGAGGCGAAGGCCACGCGGCGCTGGCCACGCACCGCCTCCACCAGCGCGAAGGGACGGCCCGCAAGTTCCGGGGACTCCACCACCCGGCGCTGCGCCGGGAAGCGGGTGAGGTGCAGATAGGCCCTGCGCATGTCGTGCCTCAGTGCGCCGGCAGGGCCGCGTCCAGTCCCTGCCGCATGGGCGGCATGGGCGCGTCACGGCCGGGACGCTGGCCCAGGATGCCCAGCCCGTTGCGCAGCGCCCCGGACTGATCTCGCAGGAAGTCCGGCGTGTCGTCCTCCGTGTCCTCGGCCACGTCCAGCAACCGGCCGCCTCCCTCCAGCCCTAGCGCCGGGTACAGCGCGCTCCACGGCAGCTCCGCCCGAGCGCCCGTGCCCCCCTGCCGGCTGCGCACCACCTCCACCGACCAGCCGTCTCCGTCCCGGGCCTCCGTCCGCAGCCGGACCACGCCGTCCGCTGGGGACTCTGGCGAAGTAAGCAGCAGGAGCAGCCCGCCGCCGCGCGCCGCCGCGTCCGCCAGCTTGCGCGCCTCCGCCAGGGCCACCCGGCACGCGCGCCCGCCGGGATTCACGCCGCGCGTCAGGTCCAGCACCACGCAGGCGAAGGCCCCGCTCCGGGCCAGCTGCACCGCCGCCCAGACGCGCTGCTCAGGAGCCTGGGGCCGGACGATGAGCAGCCGCTCCAGGTCCACCCCCAGGGCCGCGGCCGAGGGCGAGTAGAGCTCCCGGGGGCCATCCACCCAGGCGCACAGCCGCGCCTCCTGGTGCGCCGCGGCCACCGCGTGCAGCGCCAGGCTGGTGCGCCCCGAGGCCGCCTCACCGCACAACTCCACCACCTGCCCCAGTGGCAGGCCCCCCGTCGGCAGCAGGGCGTCCACCGCCGACAGGCCCGTGCGGAGCACCGCCAGGTAGCGCCGGGGCGCCGCCTGCAACTGGCGGATCCGCTCCCGAAGCTGCTCCATGACCGAGCCCGTTCCCTGCCCCGCTCCCACTCGCTGCTCCGCCGCGCTCATCTCGCCTCCTCGCCAGCCCCTCCGGACCGGACGACCGGCGGGGCGGTCGTCCACTATCCTCAGAGGTCTGACATGCGCCTTCATGGGACGCATGGCGGTGGGTGCGTGGATCAGACCCGCTGGCGCGGGTTCACCCGGGCATCAGCCGGCGCAGAGGACCTTCACCTCCACCTTCTTGTCGTCCGCGCGGCGCAGGCAGCTCGACTGGAAGAACAGGCGGGCCGGGTACGCCTCCGTGGAGGCCTCGTAGCGCAGGTCGCCCGCGGCCACCGAGCACCGCTCCACCTCGTCATTGGCGCGCGTCAGCTCCACCTGGACCAGCCGGGGGTCGGGCAGGTTCACCACTTCGATGCTCTGCGCCACCGTGGCCAGCTCCGCGATGCGCAGCAGGGTGTCGCGGTAGTTGTCCCGGCAGATGGAATCGAGGTTGTCGAGCCCCTGGTCGAACGCCTCCGCCATGGCGCGCTGCCGGTGGCCGGGACCGTAGGAGGTCGGGCAGTCGACGTTGCGCACGAAGGTGCCGTCGGGCGTCACGTCGCGGATCAGCTCCGCCCGCTTGTCGGACAGCGCCACCGGCCCAATCGTGGCCCAGAGCACCTGACGCGAGGCCCCCGTTGAATCCCGGAGTTGCTGGAACGTGGCGAAGTACTCCTCCACCGGCGTCAGCAGATGGGACTGCTCACTGCAGTTGTCGATGGACGTGTCGTCGGACACCCACACCGGAGGAGGGCGCTGGATGGTGCTGCAGTCTTCCTCGTCGGTGACCACCGCCACCAGCAGCCGCGCGCCGTCGCGCAGGAACCCGGCGTTGCCGTTCTCCGCCCCCGGCGTCGACACCAGCGGCTCCGTCACGGCCAGCCGGACCGCCTCGAAGGGCGTCTCCTGCCCGCTGCCATCCGTCCCCCGGATCACCAGCCGGCGGAACTTCTCCAGCACGTACGGATCCGTGCCGTCGATGAAGCGCTCGTCGGTGGGGTTGCCCGCCGCGTCCGGCACGCGCTGCAACCGGCCAGACTCCCTGGTGTACTCGCGGTACTGCTCCTGCCCCTGGAACATGGCCAGCCGGTACACGGACGTGGTGATCACGCCCACCCGGAAGTCCTGCGAGACGCCGCTGCCCTCCTTGAGCGCCTCCAGGAAGGCGGGCAGCTCGGTGGCGATGGCGTTCTGCTCCTCCTCCATGGAGCCGGAGTTGTCGATGACGAAGAGGATGTCCGTCTTCTGCGGCGCGATGACGGGGGACTCGCTCTCGCACTTCCCGGGCAGATTGGAGCCCGGTTCGTCGACGGGCGACCGGCATGACGTCCACAAGAGGGACGGCAGCAGGAGCAGGTGGGCGAAGGGTCGGAGCTTCATGGGGGGCCTCTCGAAGAGCTGCGCACCCCGGCGGGGCGCCGCGTCAGATGCTAGGGGGGCGATCATGCCCCACCCTACGTCCGGACGCGAGACTTCCGAGGAACCCGGGAGAGATGACGGGGGGCGGAAAAACGCACACTGCGTTTGCCATGTCCGTTTTGGTTGTTACGTTGGTTCATCCGCCGCAGAAAACCTGGAAATGTTCACTGGTTGTCGAAGGGAAAAGGCTGAACTTCATGTCCGATGAGAAGAAGAAGGGCACCGCTGCGAGCGCTATGCCCACCGCGATGGCCCCTCCGGGGCTCATCAACAAGGAAGACATCCCGCAGGTGCTTCCCATCCTCCCCCTGCGCAACAGTGTCTTCTTCCCGGGCGGGGTGCTTCCGCTGGCGGTCGGCCGCCAGAAGACCATCGCCCTGATCAAGGACGCCGTGCGTGACGACCAGGTCATCGGTGTCGTCACCCAGCGCCGCGCCGAAGAAGAAGATCCGGGTGCCGCCGACCTCTACACCATGGGGACGGTCGCCCGCATCGTGAAGCTCCTGAAGATGGGCGAGGACAACTACTCGCTCGTGGTGCAGGGGCTCGCCCGCTTCCGCGTGGTGGAGCTGGTCCAGGAAGCGCCCTACCTCAAGGCCCGCGTGGACGCCGTGGAGGACAAGACCTCTTCGGAGAACGTGGAAGTCGAGGCGCTGGGCATCAACCTCAAGAAGCTGGCGCGCGAGGTCATCGAGCTGATGCCCGAGCTGCCCGCCGCCGCCACCGAGCTGGTGGAGAGCATCACCCACCCCGGCCACCTGGCGGACCTGATCGCCGCCAACGTGGACGTGCCCATCGAGGAGAAGCAGGCCGTCCTGGAGACGGTGGACCTCAAGGCCCGGATGAAGCTCGTGCTGGAGCTGCTCAACCGGAAGCGGGAGATCCTCAAGCTCTCCAACAAGATCGACTCCGCCGTGAAGGGCGAGATGTCGAAGACCCAGCGCGAGTACTACCTGCGCCAGCAGCTCAAGGCCATCAAGGAAGAGCTGGGGGAGATGGGCGAGGAGGAAGAGGAGCTCGACGAGCTGCAGGAGCGCCTGAAGAAGGCCGGCCTGCCGCCCGACGTGGAGAAGGTCGCCAACAAGGAGCTCAACCGCCTGAAGACGATTCCGGCGGCCTCCAGCGAGTACACCGTCGCGCGCACCTACCTGGATTGGATCGCCGACCTGCCGTGGGCGAAGATGTCCGAGGACAACCTCGACATCGAGAACGCACGCCAGCAGCTGGACAAGGATCACTTCGGCATCAAGAAGGTGAAGAAGCGCATCCTGGAGTACCTGGCCGTCCGCAAGCTGAAGAACGACATGCGTGGCCCCATCCTGTGCCTCGTCGGTCCGCCGGGCGTCGGTAAGACGTCGCTGGGCCAGAGCGTGGCCAAGGCCACGGGCCGCAAGTTCGTGCGCCTGTCGCTGGGCGGCGTGCGCGACGAGGCGGAGATCCGCGGCCACCGCCGCACCTACGTGGGCGCCCTCCCCGGCCGCTTCATCCAGAGCATGAAGAAGGCCGGCACGAAGAACCCGGTCATGATGCTGGACGAAATTGACAAGCTCGGCGCCGACTTCCGTGGCGACCCGAGCGCGGCGCTCCTCGAGGTGCTGGATCCGGAGCAGAACAACACGTTCAGCGACCACTACCTCGACGTGCCCTTCGATTTGTCCAAGGTGATGTTCGTCGCCACGGCGAACCAGCTCGACCCCATCCCCGGTCCGCTGCGTGACCGCATGGAGATCATCGAGCTGACGGGCTACACCTTCGAGGAGAAGCAGAGCATCGCCCGCATCCACCTGGTGCCCAAGCAGCTCAAGGAGCACGGGCTGAGCCCGGACCACATCGACATCACCGACGAGGCGCTGCTCACGCTGACCACCGCGTACACGCGCGAGGCCGGTGTGCGTAACCTGGAGCGCCGCATCGCGGACATCTGCCGCGCGGTGGCGGTGGAGGTGGCCGGCGGGAAGACGGAGAAGCAGACCATCAACGCGGACCGGGTGAAGGAGATCCTCGGGCCCGAGATGTTCTACTCCGAGGTCGCCGAGCGCACCGAGGTTCCGGGTGTGGCCACGGGCCTGGCCTGGACGGCGGCGGGTGGCGACCTGCTCTTCATCGAGGCGACGAAGATGGCGGGCAAGGGCGGCATGACGCTCACCGGCCAGCTGGGCGACGTGATGAAGGAGAGCGCCACGGCGGCGCTGAGCTACCTGCGCAGCAAGGCCGAGCAGCTCGGCATCAGCCCGAACTTCCTGGAGAAGACGGACCTGCACCTGCACTTCCCGGCGGGCTCCATTCCGAAGGACGGGCCTTCCGCGGGCGTCACCATCCTGACGGCGCTCACCAGCCTCCTGACGGGCATCCGCGTGCGTCACGACACGGCGATGACGGGCGAGGCCACGCTGCGTGGCCTGGTGCTGCCGGTGGGTGGCATCAAGGAGAAGGTGCTGGCGGCGCACCGGGCGGGCATCAAGCGGGTCATCCTGCCCGAGCGGTGCCGCAAGGACCTGATCGACGTGCCGGATCAGGCGCGCAACGAGCTGGAGTTCATCTTCGTCACCCACATGGACGACGTCCTGAAGGCGGCGCTGGAGACGCCTCCCTTCGGCGTGGCGGGCACCCCGGGCGGCGAGCCGGGCAAGGAGGCTCCGCTGCCGAAGCCGGCCGAGTCCGCCCCTGAGGTCCGCGCCTAGCGCACGGCCTTCCAGCCCATAGGAAGTGACACGGGCAGGTTCCCTTCTGGGAACCTGCCCGTTGTCTTTGCGGGACTGGTGGCGCTCAGAGCGAGAACAGGAAGTGACGCGGCTCCGGGACGCGCTTCACCCGCAGGATGTGACTGTGCTCCACAGGCAGCCGGGGGACGGCCTCTGGACGGGGAACGTAGAGGATGCCGGGGTCGTCCTCTCGGGTGAAGACGTACTGCCCACGCGAGCCCTTACGCGTGCAGCCCACGTCGAGGATGAGGTGCCGCTCGATGTCCGCCGCATCCGTGGTGTCCCAGTTGAAGCGGGTGAGTTCCTCCACCGTGAGGCCATACATCTCCGCCACGCTCTCCAGCGTCTCTCCGTCAATGACCCGGTGCTGGGTGACTCGTGCGAGGAAACGCGGCGCGCTGGCCACCCTCGCCCTCTGGCCGCTCTTCGCGAGTTTCTGCTGGGACCACGGCCCTCCCGTCCGTACCAGCGCGAGGGTGTTATCCAGGGTGGCGCCCTTGAGGACGGACAGGACGTGGGCATTCCCCTTGGGAACGTCCCTCAGGTCGATGCGGCCCTCAGAATCCGTCCGAGCCTGCTGCTCGGACCGGTCGTCGAGTTGGATGCGTAACTGGACGCCGGCAATGGGCACATCGGTGACGTCGTCCACCACCTGAAGCCGCAGCCAGACCGGCTCCTCCACCGGCGCAGACACGCGTTCTGTCCGCGGAACGGAGAATGGCGGCGGAACGGAGGATTCACGCGGAGGAGCCTGCGCCAGCCGGAGGACTCCCGCGTCCAGAAGAAGCGCGGCTTGCCGCACCACTTCATCCACCGGCAGCGGTGCGCGCACCCCACTGCGGTGTCCATGCGCGTAGACCAGGGACTGGAGCGTGCGCTGATTGGACGCATCCTGCGCGAGCTGGCGCAAGCGCCGTTCCAGCGCCCAGCCCCCGGCAGGCATCACGAACGCGTACCCAGTGGGCAGACCCTCATGAAGCGCGAGGACAATGTACTCGCGTAACCCGTCTTTCAGACGAGGATGGAGAAACATGCTGTCACCTGGAGAAGACGTCTTTATTTGCGGTACTTCTGACCTTCACGGAGGTGCCGCTCCACCGGAACCAAGATGTCTGCCTTGGTGATGAAGCCCTTGCCGCCGCGGTCCAACCCCTTGTTGGGCTCGTAGCCTCTCGCCCCCTTGGCATAGCAGACGAAGGATGCGTCCTTGCCGAGCGCTTCCGGACAGAGGATGCAAGCGTAGACATCACCGAGATTGTCCAGAGGGAGCTTCGACCGCGCCTTCCACATGCGGAAGTACTTGGCGACATAGTCGAGCTGCTCGACAGCGCTCATCCTCACCAGTGCGGACAACTTGATATCGAGCGCATCTTTTCCTTCGTTGATGGCCGTGAACTGAATGAGGCCAAAAGCCTGATGCCCTGCCCGGTTCGGTGTATCGGCACGGAAGGCATTTCCTGTCTCGAAAGCCATGCACGCCATCAAGTCATCGGCGTTCATCTCCAGTTGCTCGGCGATGATCAGCACCTTCCTCCGGAACGCCTCCGTCACATTCGGGTGACTGCCGTAGATGAGCGTGCCTTCGATGCGGCGGGGTGTTCCCTCCAGGTCCAGGTGGATGGCAGGAAGCACACTGGAGTGGTTGGCATTCGCCCGCTCCACCAGACGCGCTTCAATCCGAAACCGGCCCTTGCGCCGCATCCGCTCGACGAGCGCCGGCTCCCGGAGACGCGCCACCACCCGTCCACGAGCGTCGCATTGCCCCGCCGCCCCCTTCGCGACCTCATACCGGAAGGGCACGGCACCGAAGACAACGGGCTCCGCGACGTCAGCGAAGAACTCATACAGGCGAAACTCGATGACATCCCCCTCCTTTCCGTTGGGGATGTGAAGGGCCTGGCAGCGGACTTCCAGGATGGACGTATCATCCGTGAGCTGGACGAACTCGGCGCGAAGTCCCTGGAGCCGAGGAACGCCTGGGTACTCCACGGAGAAGGCCGGTGGCGCTGCCACCAACTCGTCCCAGAGCCGCGCATCCGGCTTTGAGACTCGACCCTGGATGAAGACCTTCTGGCGGATTCGAGGATCGTCGAATCGAACGAGCGCCTCGTAGTAACGAGGATTCCCATCAAGGGGCCGCGCCTCCAACCGAAGCACCTCGGTCTCCCGAGAGGCCGTTGGCTCCATGGGACTCAGGTCGTCGCAGATCGAAAAGACAGGCGAAGCCTCACGCCAGTAGTCGAGATCCCCGATGACCTTCACGGTGATGAGCAGGTGGTTGTCGCGAGCCCCCAGCCAGACGTCCCCGAAGCGAGGCATGCGCGAAGGCCGGACCGCCAACTCCTTGGAGGCCAGTGCCGTCACCAGCTCCTGGCGCACCCGGTCCTGCTTCTGTCGCGCGGGAGCCCTGGCCGACGTTGGGGACTCCAGCCACAGGTCCTCGTCCTCGAACGCGAGGAATCGCGTCTCATCGAAGTCCAGCACCGAGCGGATGGGCACGTATTCATCGGTCCCCATCAACGAGCGCGGAATCCGCAACAAGGCGAAGCTCTTCCGGTGCAGCCAGTCCTCAGCGTCGAGGAACTGCCGTAGGAACAGGCCCCTCTCGTTGGCGTTCACCAACACCGGCCGCGAGACGGGGTCCATCAGGGTGAAGGACAGGGCCTCGCCACGCGTCTGAGCCTCGTACCGCCAGTGGGTCAGCTCCAGGGGGAGCTCGAAATCCGGCTCCAGATGCTCCACCGTCGCGGTGACCGCGTGGTGCTTGAATTCGAACCCGGTCAGCTTCGGCTTCGGGCACACGCATGCCCTTGGCTGCTCCCACACCACGTAGGGCCGCGTCTCCCCCTCGATGTCTCGGAGCACTTCGAGCCGCAGGTCGAAGGCGTATTCGCCCTGAATGGGCTCACGCCATGGCAATCGGAGACCGTCCCCACTCCAGGCGCAGCCAACTCGCCAGTCCTTCGCGCCCAAGTCGGAAGAGCCCCATTCCAGCGCGGCATAGCGCTGCTCCTCTGGAGCCATCCTCGGCGCCACGCCACGCTTCGGCTCCACGGAGTGGTAGATGGAGAGCCGAAGCGTCGCGCCGGTGAAACGTGCATCCATGTCCGGCTTCAATCGGAACCGTCGGCCAAACAGGACAGGGACGCTCAGGTCGAGCCCCCTGAGCCCCAAGGGGATGTCGAACTCGAAGGGCTTTTCGAGGCAGCATTCCTGCGCGAAGGGGAAGTCGGGGACGACGGTCAACTCCGCGTGGCCCCGGCCGAAGAAGCTCGCCTCGTAGATGTCCGCCTCGAACTCCAACGTGCATGACCTGCCATTGACACGCAGTGGGACGTTGACCAGCGTGTACTCCCGCGCTGGCATCCCACGCGCGTGCGTCTTGATCAGAACGCTGCAGACCGTATCTGCCGGCAGGTTCTTGTGCGTTCCCTCCAGGATGAAGGCAATCCTGTCCTGTTCGGCCCGGTGGCTCCTCAGGGAGAGCTTGAGTTCCGTAGGGGCCACCGCGACGAGATAGAAGACGCCCTCGGCTCCCGGTTCACGCCGAAGCTCGAAGCGCTCGCCACCAGCATGTGACTGTGAAGCAGCGGCTGTGTCCGCCATCACCCTTCCCCCTTCATGGGCACGGCGCCCAGGTCGTCTGACCACCACCACAGATTGGGGCGAATCCGCACTTCGTCGTGTACTCGGGGCACGATCCGCTCGGGCAACGAGAGCTTCAGTTCCCGAGCAAGATCCGCGTCGTTCTCACGAATCGGGACGACACGGAGCACGTATTCCCTGGCGCCCTCCAGCGCGGCCTCGACATCATTGAGATCCACGTCCGCATGGAGCGCCCCTTCCACATCCGTCAGACCTTGCCCTTGGCGTTCCGGTTTGTAGACAACGCTGCCCTTCTTGAGCTTCAGCGGAAGCCCGGGCTGGTCGCCTGGCAGCGACGGACTGGCGAGTTCCAATCGGAAGGGTCTGCTCACCGGGACGGCCTCCGTCATGACGGCCACCTTCAGGCTGAAGGCATCATGGTAGTGAGACCGCGCTTCAAGCCTGGCATTGCGCTGCATGGTGTAAGCACGGCCCTTCGCGGGCTGGACGTCGATCCGTTCGTGCCCCAGGGGCACATGCTTGTTCACCACCTCGGCGGTCGGGATGAGAATTCGCCCCTGAACCTGCGCATCCTCGAACCCGAAGGTCCGCACCACGCACCCATTCTGGATGACGGACTGACGTGCGGCGGCTTCATCGAGGGAACTGTGGCCCACCTTGATGATGGGTCGAGCCTTCTCCCAGAAGGTCCGATTCCCACCCAGCAACCGAGAGGAAAGCTGAATCCCCCGGGCGGTGACGAAGACCTTGGGCGCTTCGAGCGAAGGGATGTGAAGGACCTCCGACACCTCGGTGGACCACACCTCCAGCGCCCCCGCTTTGGCGCCGCTCCGCAGCGCGTCGAGCGTCACAGGTTCACACCTGCTCCCCAGCGTATCCGCCGTCACCAGACGCGAGTCCCGCGCGCTTCCCCCGTTCGGGAAGAACGCGCCGAACTTCACATGGACCTCATGGGTACCTGGGATGCCCTTCCGCAGCTCCGAGAAAGCCGCGCTGGCGTCGAACCGGATGACAAGTTCACCAGGATGACGTCCCTCCGCTGGCGCTGGGACTCGGACGCGAATCGCCCCCTTGGCCGCGTCCTCCAAGGCGGTGAACCAGCCATCCTCTCGAACCTTCTCGGCGGCATCCTTCAACCGCCGAGCATTCGTGGCCGTGAGCACGATGGACAATCCGTCCTCGGCCAGCGCGGACAACGCCAACAACTGCTTCTCTGAATACGCGCACTGGACACGCTCCACCGCCTCCACGAGCGCCCAGACCAACGGAGGATCTGTCTTGGAAGCAGCGGCCTTCAAGAAGGATCGGTAGGTGAAGTGCCGCGTCACATACGTTTCCAGCTTCTTGAGCGCCCCCTTCTGAATGAAGCCGTCAACGACGCGGAGTCCGGAGGTCTCATTGAACGCCGAGTCCTCCCGCCCCTGTACGGGGATCGCCACACGGGCCAACTCGAACGCAGGTCCCTCCGGGTGCAGCCCTTCCTGCTTCGTGGCCTTCGCCCATGCGCTCAGGAGCACCCAACCCCGAAGAAGCTTTGGGCAGTTCTCCCTGAAGGGAATACGCCAGGAGAACGTTCCATCCTTGTGAGACTCGGGAGCGTAACGAGCCGAGGAAACAACCTGGCTCCCAGGAACCTCCGCCGACTCGCGCCCACCCAGCAACACCGGCGGGAGCACCTCCAATGTCGCGGTTCCCACGAGCCGGGCACCCGGCATGTCGAGCGTGCAGGCCCCCCAACCCGGCAACTCCACCTGCGCGAAGAAAGCACCATCGGTACAACTTCCGCTCGCGAGGAAGCAGCGTGTGCCCTCATGCAGCACATGCAGTTCCACCTCGTCGTCTCCGCTCCCGCGCACCACGGCCCCCACGTCCAGGAGTTCCCCCACCCGGTATGCGGCATGAGCGCTTCGTGCTGGGATCCACCCCACCGCGAGCACGTCCTTCGAGTCGCTCGGGCGCCAGGCCGGCAGGTCCGAGAACCGGACGAAGCCATGCCTGACCATGAGCATCAGGAGCCAGGCGAAGGTGACGGGGTGCGGGTTGTCGACCAGTCCCTTCGCAGGCAATTGGTCGACGTCCGGCGCCGCTGCGAAGAGCGCCTTCTTGGCACCGTTGTCCCCCACGGGCCCGAGGAAGGGCACTTCCTCCGGGTGGGCCCAGAATCCGACCGCCTCCGCGTAGCGTCCCAGCAGCCTCTTCGCCTCGTCCGGCTGCAGGATGTCGGCGATCTGGCTCCCCATTCGAAGCTGACCGTGAATCTCCAGATGCTTCATCACCTGAACGACGATGCTCTCCGGCAACCACTCGTTCAGGTGCCGGAGCACCACGTTTCGCCAGCGGACGGACGCCAGCCTCTTGAAGTGCTGAAGCTCCTGCTCGAGTGCATCCTGAGCACCGCCGCCCACCTGCAGCAGAAGGCCGGCGCCATCGGCCGGCTCCACGAAGATTCGTCGAGCCCCTGCCGGCAAGCGAACGTTGAGACGACTCTGTTTTCCATCGTAAGCGACGTACCGTTCGCCCGAGGGAGGCTCGAAGGTCAGCTTGAGCCAGTAGGTCCCTTCAGGGAGCGCGTCCTTGTAGTTGGTGATGACAAGCTCTGCGGGAAACGAAGGCTCGCCGGCATCACCAGGCGCATCATCGGACGAGAACGCGAGCGCGCGAGGTGAGCGAAGAATCGCCTTGAGCGCGCCGTGGTGATACGTCTGCTCGAAGCGGGAGAGGCACTCCTCTTCGGGGTTCCCCGTAGCGTGAATCGACTTGGGCGCCAGCTTCATCAGCGCGTCGAGTTCTCCCTTCGATGGGTCGAAGAAGTTGTTCTGGTCCGCCTCCTCGAAGACCTTGAAGAAGTCTCCCAGGCCCAGCGAGTCCTTCGCGAAGTCGAGGAAGGCCTTGAGTTGCCCTGGCTCGGATGGCGCCAGGATTTCCCAGTGGACGAAGCCATCTCCAATGGCCTTGCTCCTGCTGTCGGCATAGCCAAGCACCGCGCCAGCCTCCAGCTTGAGCAAGGGGTGGCGCAGCGTCACCATCCGCCCCTCGCGCAGTGCTTCATGAATACCCGTCAGGTCCTGGTCCGCCGGCCTCCAGAGCGCTCGGACATCATCCCCCTGTGCCTCTCCCAGGCGTAGTGTCTCGGGCACGCCCAACCCCGTCCCCACGACGGAGTAGCTTCCCCCCTTCTTCTCGACGACATCCGCTCCCGCCTCCGGCAGGGCCTCCTGCAACCACCGCGTCTGGCGAAACGCCTCATGCGCCGGATCAACCACCGTCAGCGCGCCGTGGCGCCGCACGAGCAGCTTCAACCAGTCCACGTTCCGGTATGTGTCCGGGTCCTTCCAGTCCGGAGGAACGAGGTGCATGTAGAGGCTGTAGAACGTAAAACGCCGCGGCGGCTGGCCCTCCGTCTTCGCTGCCTCTTCGACATCGTGCCGGACGAGGACGAAGGAGTTGTGGTTGCCTGTGAATTCCCGGGCCAGTTCGTGCGCCTCGGGTCCATCCTCGACACGCTCCTTTTCTTCGAGGGGAGCAGGCAGGCCATGGGCCAATCGGACGGCCACCACGTAGCCCGGGGCAAAGCAACGAACCTCTCGCACGCCGGACCTGGCTGCGGAACTCGTCGCCCCCTCCCGCGCCGAGAAATGCGACGCAGGCAAGTGGATTCCCGAATGAAGATTCCGGCGCATTCCCAATGGGAAGAGCCCACCGGGCGGCATCTCCGTCTCCGTAAGGGCGTAGCAGTTGATGGGCCGGAAGCGGATATCCCCGTGGTCGAACGGATACGCGACCGTGCGCATCACGTTGGTTTCGAGAAAGCCAGACGGGACGACGGTAGGACGGAGCGAGTAGAGAAAGGCTCCGCCCTTGTGCTCGTCGTGGCGGTAGTCCATGAACAAGTCGTCAGGCACCGCGCTATAGGTGTTCTCCTCGAACAGCTTGCGGGCACGAATCAGGACGACGGACGCCTGCGCATTTGCCCAGTCACCCCTGCGCACCCGGATGAGATCGTGCTCACCCGTGACTTGCTTCCTGGCGAGCGCCGCCAGGTCCGTGCCATCCCGAGAGCCTGGATCAGGAGGAAAGAAGAGATGGGTTCCCTTCTGAACCCCAACCTTGTTGTTCTGCGTTGCCGGGTCCGCGACCACCAACCACAGGTGCCTCCCGGTTCGGTCCACCAACCAAGCGAATCCGATGATCAGGATGAGATGAATGGGAGCATCTCTAGCAACGGAGAATCCCGAATAAAGAATGACCGGATTGTTGGCCGCGAGCGCCTTGAGAATCAGTGACAGCTTGTCTTCGATGAGACGAGGATCGTTCGCAATCCTCGCGGCGTGCCTTCGTCGTTCCTGGAGTGAGTACGGCAACACATGCGAGTACGCCATGCCGAGCACAGCGGACGCACTGAGATTACCGCGGGACACGTTGGAATCACCGCGAGACGCATTGAATTCCGGAGGAACAACCGTGGCCCAATGAGGCGGTTTGCCCCCCCGATTGGACACGAAATACCCATCCAGATTTCCACCAAAAGGTGGCTCTACCGGCTTGAGATGAAACGCCCGCTGCCCTCCTGGGTAGCGCAGATCCAAGAAATGCCCTGGATTTCCACCATCCCAATGGGTGATGAACCTTGAGGCAAAGTCGCCCCCTTGGGTCACCTGATAATAGTTATACGCCATTGCACTGGCAGTCCGCCCACACCAATCAGATGGCCCTCCAGGATAGTGCTGTCCCAGCAGAGGCACCTTGAGGATGTGATACTCCTCCAGCGCAGACAACAGCAGCTCTGGCAACTCATATTGCCAGACGGCTCGATAGATATTCTGTCTAGACACGACTCGCTCCCCCACGAGTACGTTCAATTGCTCCGAATCAGTGCCCCCCCGGCACTGGAGCATGACTACGGCCCGCCCTGCAGACACTCCCCTCCGAGGTCGGGATACTTCTGAAATACATGCGTGCACGCCAGTTCGCCCAGGTACGCGATGTCGCCGTCAGGCTCTGGAAGCTTGAAGGTTTCCTGTCGTGCCTTCTCCCCGTCGATATCCGCGAGTGTCAACCGCAGAGTGTTCTCATGTTTCGACACAGCAGAAACCCATAGAAACTCCATGCTCTCTCCCTCACTTTCGATCATGACAAGGACGCGCCCGTGAATGTCCGGATCAAAGACGAGGAGATAGGGGCGCTTCAGGCAAGCATTCCATCGCATCCGAGGAATGCCATCCTCCGCCTTCATCGATAACAGTGCCCACTTGCTAGGAATCAATCGAAAGAAGGCCAGCTCAGCCTCATTCAGGACGTATTGCCCAAACGGAGCCCTCGAATAGACATCCGAAGATGTGCTAACACCAGAGAACAGCGCCTTGTCCAGCACTGACGTCAATAACGAACTGGCTTGCTCCAACACCTCGCCTTTGACCTGAATCGTCGCTGTTTCTTCGAAGCGCCTGTTATCGAACCGGAATCGCCCACGATATACAGTCAGACTTTCGGCCGAACCAAATACAATGACGAACAACTCATTTCTTACCTCTGCCCGAACCTTGACCCCATCAACATGGCTCGTACTGGTGCTCCTCAGACAACGTTCGGGCTCATTCACAGTGCAGACAAAATCAAACGGCCTCCGCAGGCTCGGTTTCTTCAGCCGCGCGACGGCATCCAAATTGCGCTCGAAGAACAACGTCGCCAGTTCCTTCTGAAGGCCAGCGTCCTCAGGAGCCAGCGTGGCGGCACGCAGGGCACTCTCCTCCCGCTGCTGCAACGTCCGCTTCGGGTCCTTGGCCTCCGCGGCGAGCTTCTCCACCGACGGCTTCTCGGGGCCCAGAAACGCCCCCACCACGAAGCCTTCCGCCTCTCCGCAGCGCACTCGGGCCCATCCCCCCTCGAGGGATTCCTGCGTCCGGCACTCCGTCCCAATGGGCAGCTTCTGGAGGACCTCCGCCGTCTTGCAGGCCGCCTTCCGCAGATTCAGCGAGGAACCCTGGACGTATGCCGGGGGCGGCTCTCCCCCAGCAGCGGCCATTAGCAGGCCTAGCAGCATCGTCTTCATGCCCTGTACCCCTCCCCCTCTGTTGAAGACACTGTCATGCCGGTCCGACGCAGGTTCATGAGTGGCTGTTCTACTCAGTGAGTCGAATATGACCGCGACGTGGGCTTCCAAACCACCCCATCAACAAGGGAGACTACGCAGCGACGCCCCTTTCTTGGGCATTTCAAGCACCATGCCGAAGCTCTTTTTGCTGCTGGGACTGGGACTCGCCCTATGGGCCAGGCCCGCCGCCTCCGCCGAGCCCACCACCGTCGCTCCCACTCCCACATGGCCCGCTCCGGGCGCCCCCCTCGCCGTTTCCGAGGTGCGCTTCCCCAAGGACTTCGGAAAGCGCCGCATCTACCTGGACGCAGGGCACGGCGCGGAGGGGAACACCGGCAACAAGGGCGTCACCTGCGAGGACGAGGAGACCTTTACCCTTCGAGTGGCGGAAGACCTGGCGAAGCGGCTGGAGGCAACCGGCCACTTCCAGGTGCGCCTGAGTCGCAGGCCGGGCGAGCGCGTCCCCTATCCCACCCGCGTCACCGCCGCCGAGCGGTGGCGCGCCCATGCCATGCTCAGCCTGCACTCCGACTCACGTGGCACCGCCACACCATGGTCTCCAAATCCGGACCAGGAGTGCAACCGGCAGGACTCCGCCCCTGGCTTCACCGTGCTCTGGTCCGAGTCCGCGGAAGCCACCACGCTCCTCCAGACTGGACGCGCGGGACTGGCCCGCGCCCTGGCGCGCAGGCTGGGCCAGGCGGGCTTCCCGCCCTATGACGGCGTGGACTACGAAGGCCTCTACGCCATCGACTCCAAGCAGCCCGGCGTCTTCGTGGCGCGTGAGCCCACGCACCGGCAGATATTCGTGCTGCGAAAGCCGCGCATCCCCTCTGTCATCATCGAGACCCACCATGCGCTCGACTTCGAGGAGTCCGCACGGTGGCGCGAGCAACGGACCCTGGAAGCCTTCGCCGCCGCCGTGGCCCAGGGACTGGTGGATGCGCTCGCGCCCGAAGCGGCCACCCAGCCTCGCACAACCCGCCCCCGGTGAACCCGAGCCGCAGCGTCCCGTGACATGCTCCAGGCCATCCACCGGACCTCATGATGGATGGCTCGCCATTCATAGGTGAGCGGTACATCGGGCTCTGCCATTCAGGCGGGGTCCTCGCTCACCCCTCGCGTTGCTGCCCCGCTGCCTCGTGCCGTCCATTGGCGGCGCCGACGTGTTCGACAAGGCGGCGCGCCAGCGTCTCCACCCGCGGATCCCGGAGCACACTGTAGTGGTCTCCGGGAACGTCCTCCACGGCGAGCCCTGATGGCACCCAGCGAGCCCATCCGTGGGACGGCTCCACGGCCTGGGAGCGTTGCGCATCCTTCGCGCGCAGCAGCAGCACGGGGCACCGAACGGGACCGGGGCGGTAGGCCGCCAACGCCCGCAGGTTCGCTCGGGTCACGTCACGCCAGGCGCGGAGCGTTGACGCCTCGATCTCGGGAGGCAGCCATCCTGCCTGTCGCGCGTGCTCGACGACGACGGCGAATTGCTCCTCGTCGGTCAGGCCCGAGAGCGCCTCGGGACGTAGGGTGGACTCGGCACCTGCCGTCCGTGCCAGGTCCATGGCCATTCCCGCGAGCAACAACGCCGCATCGGGTTCCCGCGTAGGCGCGTTCTCGTCGGGAGCGAAGCTGTCCAGCAGCATCAGGAGCGCCACGGACTGCCCCTGACGCTCCAGCTCGCGCGCCATCTCGAACGCCACCACGCCACCCAGGGACCAGCCGCCCAGCACATAGGGGCCCTCGGGCTGACGCTCGCGCATCGCCTCCACGTAGCGACGGGCGAGCGCCTCCACCTGCTCAAGAGGAGGCTCGCGTCCATCGAGCCCCGCGGCCTGGAAGCCGTAGAGAGGCCGCTCGCGTCCCATGCGCCGAGCCAGCGCACGATACGGCCCCACAGCGCCGCCGACGGCGTGCACGAGGAAGACAGGCGTGCCGGCACCTTCGGGCTGCAATGCCACACAGTCACGCGTGGCCCCTTCCGTATCCGAGCCTTGCAACCAAACCGCGAGCCGCAACACCGTTGGCGCCTCGAAGAGGGCACGCAGCGGCATGTCCACGCCAAGCTCCGTGCGGACACGCGCCACGACCTGGGTTGCCAACAACGAATGGCCTCCCAGCTCGAAGAAGTCGTCATGAAGACCGACACGTGGCACGCCCAGCACCTCCGAGAAGATGCCCGCCAGCGCGTGCTCGGTGGCCGTGCGCGGCTCGGCGAAGGCTTCATTGGCAACGTGCGACCGCAGGTTGTGAGCAGCCAATACCTTGCGGTCGACCTTGCCGTTGGGCGTCAGCGGCAGTGCCTCCAGCACCACCACCACCGACGGCACCATGTACTCCGGCAGCTTCTGCCTCACGTACTCCTTCAGCGCCCCTCCCTCTCCCCCTGGCGCCACCACGTACGCCTCCACCCGCTTCTCCTGCCCCTCTCCCCTCACCACCGCTGCCGCTTCCTTCACCTGCGCGTGCTGCTTCAGCGCCTCCTCCACCTCCCCCAACTCAATCCGGTACCCCCTCACCTTCACCTGCGCGTCCCGACGCCCCAGAAACTCCAGCAGCCCACTCTCCTGCCACCTCACCTCGTCCCCCGTCCGGTACACCCGCTCTCCGTCCCCAAATGGCGACGGCACGAAGCGCTCCGCCGTCCACTCCGGCCTCCCCACGTACCCCTCCGCCAGCCCCTCCCCTCCCACGTACAACTCCCCCCTCACCCCCACCGGCACCGGCCTCATTCCTTCGTCCAGCACGTACACCCGCGTATTCCCCACCGGCTTCCCAATGGGCACCGTCACCCCCACGTCCTCCTCCGCTACCCGGTGCACTGTCGTGAAGGTCGTCCCCTCCGTCGGCCCGTACCCGTTGATGAGGACGCCCCCTCCCCTCACCCTCTCCCTCACCCGCCCCACCGCCAGCACGTCTCCTCCCGCCAGCACCTGCCTCACTCCACTCAGCGCCTCTGGCTGGTACGCCTGCATCTGCTCGAAGAGGGCCGCCGTCAGCCACAGCGACGTCACTCCCGCCTCCTTCAGCCTCCGCCCCAGCGCCTCCAACTCCAGCGGCCCCTCCGGGTACACCACCAGCTTCCCCCCGTGCAGCAGCGCGCCCCATACCTCCAGCGTCGACGCGTCGAAGCCCGTCGGTGCCAATTGCAGCCACACCTCCTCCGGGCCGCAGTCCGCCACGCCGCTTCCCACCACCAGTCGCGTCACCGCTCGCTGCGGCACCGCCACTCCCTTCGGCTTCCCCGTGCTTCCCGACGTAAACATCACGTACGCCAGGTTGCCCCCTCCCACTCCCGGCACCGGGTTTGTCTCCGGCTGATGGGCAATCTGCGTGTCCCACTCCGTGTCCACGCTCACCACCAGCTCACCACCCGCGGCCACCTCGTCCGCCAGCCGCTCCTGCGCCACCAGCAGCGCCACCCCAGCCTCCCGCTTCATCCACCCCAGCCGCTCCAGCGGGTAGCTCGCGTCCAGCGGCACGTACACGCCCCCCGCCTTCAGAATCCCCAGCGCGCTCACCACCCACTCCAACGAGCGCTCCACGCACAAACCCACTCGTACCTCGGGGCCTACCCCCATCCCCCTCAGGTGGTGCGCCAACTGGTTCGCTCGGCGATTCAACTCCCCGTACGTCACCTGCTGCCCCGCCCACTCCACCGCCACCGCCCCCGGTGTCCTCTCCACCTGCGCTTCAAACAGCTCCGCCAGCGACGCCTCCCTCGGGTACTCCTCTCGCCGCCCGCTCCACTCCTCCACCAAGCGCAGACGCTCGGTGGCTGGCATCAATGGCAGCTCGCCCAGGCGCGTTTCCGGATTCGCGACCGCGGCCTCCAGCAGCACCGACACCTGCTTCAGCAGCCGCTCCGCCGTCTTCGCGTCGAACAGGTCGCTGTTGTAATTGACTGACGCGGCGGCACCTTCCGGCAGCTCGACGACGAACATCGACAGGTCGAACTTCGACGTCTGAATCCGCGCGTCCATCACCGTCAGCGACAATCCCTGTCGCAGCTTCACTTCGGGCGCAGGCGTGTTCTGAAGTGTCAGGGACACCTGGAACAACGGGCTGCGACTCAGGTCCCGCTCCGGCTGCAATGCCTCCACCAGCTTCTCAAACGGGACGTCCTGGTGCGCATAGGCGCCCAGGGTCACCTCACGCACCTGCGCCAACATGTCCCGGAAGGAAAGCTCGGGACGTACGCGAGTCCTCAGCACCAGGGTATTGGCGAAGTTGCCGATGAGCCCCTCCGTCTCCGCCTGCGTGCGACCCGCGATGGGGAAACCCACGCTGATGTCGTCCTGCCCCGAGAGCCGCCACAACACCGTCTGATACGCCGCCAGCAGCACCATGAACGGCGTGGCCCCTTCTCGCCGCGCGGTCGACTCCACTTGCTGCCACAGCGCCTTCGGCCACATCTGCCGCAGGACTCCGCCTCGAAAGGTCTGCACCGCGGGGCGAGGCCTGTCCGAGGGGAGGTCCAGGAATCGCGGCGCGCCCGCCAGTGCCTCGCGCCAGTAGCGAACCTGCGATTCCAGCACCTCGTCCTTCAACCACTCGCGCTGCCAGAGCGCGTAGTCCGCGTACTGCACGGGCAGCTCCGGCAATGGTGACGGCAGCCCTTGCGAGAAAGCGTCGTAGAGCGCCGCCAACTCCCGAAGTAGCACGCTCGCGGACCAGCCGTCCGAGACAATGTGATGCAATAGCAGCACGAGGACGTGCGCCTGCTCGGACTGCTTCAACAGCAGGGGGCGTAGCAGCGGCCCACGCGCGAGCTCGAATGAGCGGTCGACTTCCGCGCGCACCCGGTGCCGTACCTCGGACTCATCCTGGGCGCCCAACTCCACCACGGAGAGGTGGAACGGCGATGGCGAAGCGATGCGCTGGACAGGTGCTCCGCCCTCATCCGGGAAGGCCGTCCGCAGGACTTCATGACGGCGCACCAACTCCGAGAAGGCTCGCTCCAGGACAGACACATCCAGGGGGCCATCCACCCGCAGCACATACGGTACGTTGTACTCAGTGCCGCCCGGCTTCAGCCGATCCAGGAACCACAGTCGCTGCTGCGCGAATGACAGCGGCACCCGGTCCCCCCGAGGCATCGGACGCAGCGCGGGCAGCGTCTGGCTTCGAGTCGCCTGCTCCACCTGCTGGGCAAAGGACCTCAAGGTGGGCGCCTCGAAGAGGGCACGTAGCGGGACCTCTACGCCCAGGACCGCACGCACGCGCGCCACCACCTGCGTGGCCAGTAGCGAATGTCCACCCGACGCGAAGAAGTCGTCCTGCCGGCCCACCCGCTCCATCCGCAAGACGTGGGCCCAGACAGCGGCCAGCGTCTCTTCCATGGGGGAAGCCGGCGCATCATAGGCGGGAGCCGAGCCACGCGCCGACACGTCCGGCACGGGCAGCGCGCGCCAGTCCACCTTGCCATTGGGCGTCAGCGGCAATGTCTCCAGTACCACCAGCGCTGACGGCACCATGTGCCCAGGAAGCCGCTGCTGGAGGAAGTCCTTGAGGGCCGCGATGTCCGGAGCAGCCCGGGCCGTACGAACGGCGTAGCCCACCAGCCGTTTGTCGCCAGGCACCTCTTCTCGCGCGATCACCACCGCGTCCTGGACGTCGGGATGCGCTCTGAGCACCGCCGCCACTTCTCCGGGCTCCACCCGGAACCCTCTCACCTTCACCTGGAAGTCCGTCCGCCCGATGAACTCCAGTCGCCCATCCCCCAACCACCGCACCTTGTCTCCCGTGCGGTACATCCTCGCTCCAGCCTCCCCACTGTACGGGTCCGGTACGTACCGCTCCGCCGTCAACTCCGGGCGCCCCACGTACCCTCGCGTGACCTGCGCCCCTCCCACGTACAACTCTCCCCCCACGCCCACCGGCACGGGACGCAGGCTCCCGTCCAACACGTACACCCGCGTGTTGCCCATCGGCCGTCCCAGCGGCACCGCCGCGGGTGACTCCGCTCGACGCGGCAGCTCCACGCGCCCCGCCAGCACACCCACCGTCGTCTCCGTCGGGCCGTAGTGGTTGTGCACTTCGCACCCGGGCGCCAACGCCGCCACCTGCTCCAGCAGGCTCCACGAGGCCTCCTCGCCTCCCACCACCAGCCGCTTCGTCGGCAGCACCTGCCCGGGCGCTACGCCACTCATCAGCGCCGCAAGGTGCGAGGGCACCACCTTCAAGCACTCCACCCCATGCCGCTGGAAGTACTCCGCCACGCCCGCCGCGCTGCTTGCCCTCTCCTGCGTCAGCACATGCAGCAGTCCCCCCGTCCACAGCGCCGCGTACAGCACCGTGTTTCCCAGGTCCGCCGCCAACGTCGACACCAGCGCGAAGCGTGTGCACTCCGCCAACCGCAGCCGCGCATTCGCCGCTTCCACGTAGTTCGCAAGCTGCGCGTGTGTGACCGCCACGCCCTTGGGCCGCCCCGTGCTTCCGGACGTGAACAGCACGTACGCCAGCTGCTCGGGTTGCACCTCTACCCGCGGCGCTTCCGTCGGCTGCGCCTCGAGCCGCGCCGCGTCTCCATCCATCTCCACCCGGCGCGCCGACAGCCCCTCGAAAGTCGCCGCATGCCGAGCCTGCGTCACCACCACCGGCGCAGCCACTTCTTCCACCAGCGCGCGCAGGCGGGACACGGGCTGCGAGGGGTCCAGCGGCACGTATGCGCCTCCCGCCTTCAGGATCCCCAGCATCGCCACCACCCACTCCACGCCACGCTCCAGGCACAGCGCCACTGGCACTTCCGCGCCCACCCCCATTCCCCTCAACTGGTGCGCCACCTGGTTGGCCTGCGCCTCCAACTGGCGGTACGTCAGCTCCCGCTCCTCGCACCGCACCGCGGGAGCCTCCGGCGTCCGCTCCGCGTGGTGCTCGACGCACCGGTGGACAGCCTCCCACCGGAGAGCCTGGACCGATCCGTTCCATTCCACCAGCACCTGATGACGCTCGGCATCGGTCAGCAGCGGTATCTCGGACAGGCGCGATTCGGGCCGCGTGGTGACGGCCTTCAGCACCTGCTCCAGGTGGAACACCATCCGCTCCGCCGTGGCCTCCGTGAAGAGGTCGGTGCTGAACTGGAGCAAGCCCTCGAACCCCCGTGGTGTCTCCCCCAGGCTCAACGAGAGCTCGAAGCGGGCCGCCTCCTTGTCAATCAACCCCATCGGCTTCACGGTCAGCGCGGGCAGCGTCAACGGCCCCACCGGGGCGTTCTGCAACACGAAGAGGACCTGGAAGAGCGCGCTGCGCCCCAGGTTCCGCTCGGGTTGCAGGTCCTCCACGAGCTTCTCGAAGGGAAGGTCCTGATGATCGTAGGCCCCCAGTGTGCGCTCACGCACCTGCGCCAGCAGCTCGCGGAAGGTGGCATGGGGCTGGACCTGGGCGCGGAGAACCAGGGTGTTGACGAAGAAGCCGATGAGCCCCTCGGTCTCTTCGTACCGGCGCCCCGCGATGGGCGAGCCCACCAGCACGTCCTCCTGCCCCGAGTAGCGCGACAACAGAAGCTGGAAGGCCGCCAGCAGCACCATGAAGGGCGTGGCTCCCTCGGCATGGGCCAGCGCCGTCACAGCGTCGCTCATCGGCCGTGGCAACCGCACCGGCACCCATGCCCCACGGTGCGACAACGTCGCCGGCCTGGGCTTGTCGGTGGGCAGCTCCAAATGAGGAGGCGCGCCAGACAGCTGCTGCCGCCACCAGTCGAGCTGTGTCTCCAGCACGGCCCCGCTCAGCCATTGCCGCTGCCATACCGCGTAGTCCGCGTACTGCACGGGCAGCTCCGGCAACCCGGGCGACCGTCCTTCGAGGAAGGCCGCATAGAGCGCGCCCACCTCGCGGACCAGCACACCCAGCGACCAGCCATCCGAGACGATGTGATGCAGCACCAGCACCAGGGTGTGCACGTCCGGCGACAGCCGCGACAGCCCCACGCGCACCAGGGGGCCGCGCTCCAGATGAAACGGCCGCAGAGCTGTTCGCGTCGCACGCGCGCGGAATTCCGCCTCGCGTTCCGCTTCCGGCAGCGCGCTCAAGTCCTCGAAGGCGAGCTGGACGTCCATGGCCGGATGAACGACCTGGACAGGCTGGCCCTCGTGGGAGGCAAACGTGGTGCGCAGCGACTCATGGCGCGCCACCAGCGCGGAGAACGCGCGCTGCAACGCGTCCACATCGAGCGAGCCCTCGATTCGGAGGACGATGGGGACGTTGTAGCTGGCACTGCCCGGGTGGAGCTGGTCGATGAACCAGAGCCGCTGCTGGGCGAACGACACGGGCAATGCGCCCATGCGAGGTACCCGGGTCAGCGCTGGCACGCTCGGCGCCGCCGCTTCCCGCGCCGACTCCTCGATTCGCAGCGCGAGCCCTTCGAGAGCAGGTGACGCGAAGAGCGTGCGCAGGGGCAACTCCACGCCGAAGGCGGAGCGGATGTGCGCGATGAGCTGCGTGGCCAGCAACGAGTGCCCGCCCAACTCGAAGAAGTCAGCGTCCGCGCTCACCCGCTCGATGCCCAGCACTTCACACCAGATGATGCTCAGCCGCTGCTCGGTGACCGTACGCGGCTCGATGTGCTGACGCGGCTCGGAAGGCCCCGCTTCAGAGGCCAACAGTGCCTTGCGGTCGACCTTGCCGTTGGGCGTCAGCGGTAGTGCCTCCAGCACCACCACCACCGACGGCACCATGTACTCCGGCAACTTCTGCCTCACGTACTCCTTCAGCGCCCCTCCCTCTCCCCCTGGCGCCACCACGTACGCCTCCACCCGCTTCTCCTGCCCCTCTCCCCTCACCACCGCTTCCTTCACCTGCGCGTGCTGCTTCAGCGCCTCCTCCACCTCCCCCAACTCAATCCGGTACCCCCTCACCTTCACCTGCGCGTCCCGACGCCCCAGAAACTCCAGCAGCCCACTCTCCTGCCACCTCACCTCGTCCCCCGTCCGGTACACCCGCTCTCCGTCCCCAAATGGCGACGGCACGAAGCGCTCCGCCGTCCACTCCGGCCTCCCCACGTACCCCTCCGCCAGCCCCTCCCCTCCCACGTACAACTCCCCCCTCACCCCCACCGGCACCGGCCTCATTCCTTCGTCCAGCACGTACACCCGCGTATTCCCCACCGGCTTCCCAATGGGCACCGTCACCCCCACGTCCTCCTCCGCTACGCGGTGCACTGTCGTGAAGGTCGTCCCCTCCGTCGGCCCGTACCCGTTGATGAGGACGCCCCCTCCCCTCACCCTCTCCCTCACCCGCCCCACCGCCAGCACGTCTCCTCCCGCCAGCACCTGCCTCACTCCACTCAGCGCCTCTGGCTGGTACGCCTGCATCTGCTCGAAGAGGGCCGCCGTCAGCCACAGCGACGTCACTCCCGCCTCCTTCAGCCTCCGCCCCAGCGCCTCCAACTCCAGCGGCCCCTCCGGGTACACCACCAGCTTCCCCCCGTGCAGCAGCGCGCCCCATACCTCCAACGTCGACGCGTCGAAGCCCGTCGGTGCCAATTGCAGCCACACCTCCTCCGGGCCGAAGTCCGCCACGCCGCTTCCCACCACCAGTCGCGTCACCGCTCGCTGCGGCACCGCCACCCCCTTCGGCTTCCCCGTGCTTCCCGACGTAAACATCACGTACGCCAGGTTGCCCCCTCCCACTCCCGGCACCGGGTTTGTCTCCGGCTGCCTGGCAATCTGCGTGTCCCACTCCGTGTCCACGCTCACCACCAGCTCACCACCCGCAGCCACCTCGTCCGCCAGCCGCTCCTGCGCCACCAGCAGCGCCACCCCAGCCTCCCGCTTCATCCACCCCAGCCGCTCCAGCGGGTAGCTCGCGTCCAGCGGCACGTACACTCCACCCGCCTTCAGAATCCCCAGCGCGCTCACCACCCACTCCAACGAGCGCTCCACGCACAAACCCACTCGTACCTCGGGGCCCACTCCCATTCCCCTCAAGTGGTGCGCCAACTGGTTTGCTCGGCGATTCAACGCCTCGTAACTCACCTGCTGCCCTGCCCACTCCACCGCCACCGCGCCCGGTGTCCTCTTCACCTGCGCTTCAAACAACTCCGCCAGCGATGCGTCTCTCGGGTACTCCTCACGTCGCCCGCTCCACTCCTCCACCAAGCGGCGCCGCTCCTCGGCTGACATCAACGACAGCTCCGACAAGGTCCGGCGCTCCGAACCACACAGATCGCGCAGGATCTGGCGGGCCTGCTCCACCATCCGCTTTGCCGCCGACGCGTCGAAGCGCCTGGCGTCGTAGGTCAGGCGCAGCTGCCATTCACGCCCGGGGACAGCCATCATCGTCACCGGATGTGAGTCCACCTCGACGATGTACGGATCGCGAACCACCAGCTCGTCCGACATCGTCGTGAGGCCCGCATCCCGGGGGTAGTTCTCGAAGACGACCAGGCTCTCGAACAACGCGGAGCCAGGAGGAACCTCACTCCAGCGGCGCACCTCCACCAGGGGTGACGTCTCGTACTGCCTCGCCTCCTGGAGCCAGGCTTGCAACTCCTTCAGCCAGGGGCCCACGGGGCTCGACGCGGACAGGTGTACTCGCACGGGGATGGCGTTGATGAACAAGCCCACCATCGCCTCGATGCCGGCAAGCTCCGGGGGCCTGCCGGAGACGGTCAACCCGAACAGGACGTCGTCCTCTCCGGTATAGCGCCACAGCAACAGCGCCCAGGCCGCTTGCAACAGCGTGCCTCCCGTGACGCCCTGCTGGCGCGAGAAGGCCTCCAGTGCCGCCGTCTCCTCCGCGCTCATCCGGAGCAGCACTTCACCCAGGAGCGTCACATCACGCGGCGCCCCTCCGAGCTCCAAGCGGGTGGGCTCCGTGAACCCCGCCAGCGCGGCGCGCCAGAAGTCCCGGGCGGCGCCCAGGTCCTGACGCCCCAGCCACGCGATGTAGTCGCGGTACGGCCGCACGGCGCTTCGTGCCAGCGTCACGCCTCGCCGCAGCGCCTCATACCGGGTGAGGACTTCCCGCAGCACCACCTGTGTGGACCACCCGTCCAGCAACAGGTGCGTCAGGCTGAACACCACGCGCCACACACGCGCTCCCGTGCGAAGCATCGTCAGCCGGAAGCCGGGCGCGCGGGTGAGCACCAGCCCCCTTCGGCGATCCTCCTCGAAGAACGCGGCCAGTCGGGCCTTCTGGTCGGCCTCGGACAGGTGGCGCAAGTCCTCGACGTCGACGGGAGGCAGCACCTCGCGCATCACCGCCTGGAGCGGCGTGTCCAGCCCCTCCCAGAAGAACGCGGTCCGGAGGATGGCGTACTGATCGGCGGCCTGCCGCCACGCTTCCACGAAGGCGCGCTCATCCAGTGGGCCTTCGACCTCGAAGGAGATCTGATTGAAGTACGGCTGGGTCTCGCTCTCCTGGAGATGGGAGATCAAGATTCCATGCTGGAGCGGTGACAGCGGGTACAGGTCCTCGATGTCCTCCAAGTAGTAACCGTGCGCGGCCAGCCTCTTGGAGAATGCCTCCAGGCCCTCCGGGGAGAGACCTGACAACGGAAAGCCGGAAGCGGACCCGTCCGGAGGCTCCTCCGTGAGCTGGGGATCGACGGGAGGGGCATCCCCCGCCACCGCCGCCAGCCCCGCCACGGTCGGGTGGTCGAAGAGCTGCTTCATCCGGAGGTGCAGCCCCGCCTGCTCGGCCCGCGAGACGACCTGGATGGCGATGATGGAGTCGCCACCCAGCTCGAAGAAGTTCTCGTGGATGTCCACCCGCGGCCGGTCGAGCACCTGCGCCCAGATGGCCGTGAGTGTCTCTTCCTTCGCGTTGCGCGGCCCCTCGAAGACTCGCGCTGCTTCTTCGGGCAGCGCTGGCGGCGGCAGCGCGCGCCAGTCCACCTTGCCATTGGGTGTCAACGGCAGGGCGTCCAGCAACACCAGCGCCGACGGCACCATGTGCCCAGGAAGCCGCTGCTGGAGGAACGCGCGCAGCGCCGCCGTGTCAGGCGCTGGCTGCGAGGCGGGCGTGGCATATGCCACCAGGCGCTTGTTTTCGGGCACGTCTTCGCGCGCCACCACCGCCGCGTCCCGAACCTCGGGATGCGCTCTGAGCACCGCCGCCACTTCCCCAGGTTCCACCCGGAAGCCTCGCACCTTCACCTGGAAGTCGACCCGGCCGATGAACTCCAAACGCCCGTCCGCCAACCACCGCACCTTGTCTCCCGTGCGGTACATCCTCGCTCCAGGCTCCCCGCCGTACGGGTCCGGCACGTACCGCTCCGCCGTCAGCTCCGGATGCCCCAGGTACCCTCGCGTCACCTGGGCGCCTCCCGCGTACAGCTCCCCCGCCACTCCCACCGGCACAGGACGCAGGCTCCCATCCAGCACGTACACCCGCGTGTTCCCCATCGGCCGCCCCAGCGGCACCGCCGCCGGCGACGTCGGCCGACGCGGCAACTCCACGCGCCCCGCCAACACGCCCACCGTCGCCTCCGTCGGGCCGTAGTGGTTGTACACCTCGCACCCGGGCGCCAGCGCATGCACCTGCTCCAGCAGGCTCCACGACGCCGCCTCCCCGCCCAACACCAGCCGCTTCCTCGGCAGCACCTGCCTCGGCTCCGCACCGCTCATCAGCGCCGCGAGGTGCGAGGGCACCAGCTTCACGCAGTCCACCCCGTGCCGCTCGAAGTACTCCGCCACGCCCGTCGGACTACTCGCTCGCTCCTGCGTCAACACATGCAGCAGCCCCCCGGTGCACAGCGCCGGGAACAGCACCGTGTTCCCCAGGTCCGCCGCCAGCGTCGACACCAGCGCGAAGCTGGCGCAGTCGGCCAACCCCAACCTCTCAATGGCCGCTTGCACATAATTCGCCAGCTGACCGTGTGTGACCGCCACCCCCTTGGGCCGCCCGGTACTTCCTGACGTGAACAGCACGTACGCCAGCTGCTCCGGGTGCACCGCCACGAGCGGCGGTGCCGCTGACGGCCACCGATCCAGCAGCGCGGCCTCTCCCTCCACCATCACCCGGCGCGCGCGGGTCCCTTCGAAGATCGCGGCATATCGCGCCTGCGTCACCACCACCGGCGCGCCAACTTCTTCCACCAGCATCCGCAGCCGGGACTCTGGCTGCGAGGGGTCCAGCGGCACGTAGGCGCCCCCTGCCTTCAGGATGCCGAGCATCCCCACCACCCACTCCACACCTCGCTCCAGGCACAGCGCCACGGGCACGTCCGTCCCCACGCCCTGCCCTCTCAGCTGGTGCGCGAGCTGATTGGCACGCGCTTCCAGCGCTCCGTACGTCACCACCTCCTCCTCGCACTGGACGGCTGGCGTGTCCGCGTTGCGCGCGACCTGCGCCAGGAAGCGCTCTTGCACGCTGGCCCAGGCCGCGAAGCCGGTGCGCGTGCCGTTCCACGCCACGAGCACCTGGTGACGCTCGGGCTCGGAGAGCAGAGACAGCGTCCCCAAAGCGCCGTCGGGCCTCGCCGCCATCGCCTCCAGCACGAGGCGAATTCGTTCGAGCTGTGCATCCGCGAAGGCCGCTGTGAAGCGCGCCCGGTCGTACCGCAAGCACAGCGGAAGCCGGGAGCCGTTCGTCGAGATGAGCGTCAGCGGGAAGTGGTCCGCTTCGACCGCGCGAATATCCCCCACCGCCAAGGCCCTGGCGGAGGACGTGAGTTCGGCATCCAGCGGGTAGTTCTCGAAGACGACCAGCGTCTCGAAGAGCGAGGTGCCAGCGGGCACACCGCTCCAGCGCTGGACCTTCACCAGCGGCGCGTGCTCGTGCTGCCGCGCCTCCACCTGCATCTCCTGGATTTGCCGCAGCCAGGGCCCGAACGACGCATCTGGAGGCAGCCGCACTCGCACGGGCTGGGTGTTGATGAACAACCCGACCATGTCCTCCACGCCCGCAAGTCCCGGGGGACGTCCGGAGACAGTGGTGCCGAAGACGACATCTTCCGCCCCGCACAGGTGACCGAGCACCAAGGCCCAGGCCCCCTGCACCAGCGTGTGCAGCGTGAGCCCCTGCCTCCGCGCGAAGCGGCTCAGCTCCGAGGTGAGCGCTTCCGACAGGAACAGCTCCCGCGAACCCTTGCCCTTCCCTTCCCCGCCACCGGGCTCGACACGAGGATTCGTGGGCGCGTCGAAGCCTTCGAGCGCCTGCCTCCAGAACGCCTCGGACACCGCCAGGTCCTGCTCGCCCAGCCAGCCGATGTAGTCCCGATACGGCCGAGGCGCCGCGATGCGAGGCTGCTTCCCCGCGCACGCGCCCTCGTACAGAGCGAGGACGTCGCGGATCACCAGCGGCACGGACCAGCCGTCCAGAATCAGGTGGGAATGGCTGAAGACGAAGCGATGCGCGTCATCGCCGATGCGCAGCAGCGCCAGGCGCACCAACGGCGCCCAGGACAGGTCGAAGCCCTCGCGACGGTCCTGGGCCAGCAAGGCGTCCAGCCGGGACTCGCGTGCTTCGGGCGACAGGTCGCGCCAGTCCTCGATGCGGACCGGCAGGTCCACCTCGCGCAGAACGACCTGCATCGGCTCGTCCACGTCGTCCCAGACGAACGCCGTGCGCAGCACCGGGTGCGCCGCGACGACCGTGTTCCACGCCTGGGTGAAGACCTCCACGTCCAGGTGGCCGCGCAGCTCGCAGACGAGCTGGTTGAAGTACAGACCCCGGCCGGGCTCGGCGATGGCATGGAACAGCATGCCGCCCTGCAACGGCGACAGGGGGTACAGGTCCTCGATGTTGTCGCTCATCGCGTCTTCTTTCCAAACCGTGCGGCCAGCTTGTCGAGCTGCGCCTGTTTCACCTTCGCGAGCGGAAAGTCGGAGGGCGAGTGCCCTCCCGCATCCGGCGCCCGCGATGCGTGCAGCAGCGCCTGGAGGCGCGCGAGGAAGTCCTCGGCGACACGCGTCACCGTCTCACGGCGGTGCACCGCCTCGCTGAAAGTCCAGAGGACCACCAGCCGCCCGTCACGCACCATGCCCGTCACATCGAGCAGGTATGGCCGACGCGCGCTCGGGGCTCGCTGCCGCAGGGCCGCCGTCTCGGGTGCGAGCAAGAAGGGAGCCCCCTCGCCCACGGCGCCGTCGAGCTGCCCCAGGTGGTTGAAGCCCACCTCCGCCAACGGCAATGCCGCCAGCGCCGCGTCCCTCGACACGTAGCGGAGCAGCCCCCACCCCATGCCTCGTGACGGCACGGCACGCAGCCCCTCCTTCACGGCGCGAAGTGCCTCGCCCGGCCCCGTCGCCCCCCGCAGGTCCAGCAGCGAGGGAAACACCCGGGTGAACCAGCCCACCGTGCGAGATACATCCACGCCCGGAAGCACCTCTTCCCGTCCGTGCCCCTCCACGTCCACCAGCGCGACAGCCCCTCCCGCCCACGCGGTCAGTGCCTGCGCCAGCGCCGTCAGCAGGGGCTCCTGAGGCTGCGTGTGCCAGGCCTTCGGGACATCCTGCAGCAACGCGCGCGTCTGCTCTGGCTCCAGCGTCACCTGCACCGTGCTCGCGGTGGCCTCCGTGTTGAGGCCCCCCGTGAAGTCCACGGGCAGCCGGGAGGCCTCGCGCCAGGGCCGCTCCAGCCACCAGGCCCGCTCCGCCATGAGCGCCTGCGATCGCGCCAGCGACTCCAGGCCACGGGCCCACGCCTGGAACGAAGTCGTCTTCGGGGGCAGCACCACGGCGTCCCCCGCCGCGAGCCGCGTGTACGCCGCCGCCAGGTCCTCCAGGAGGATGCGCCAGGACACCGCATCCACCACGAGGTGATGGACCACCAGCACCAACCGCGAGGGGTGGCCCGTGCCCCACTCCAGCAACACGGCCTGGACGAGCGGCCCGTCCAGCCGCAGCGCGCGTTGCGCCGCCTCCGCGTGCCGCGACAGTGCCGCGGGGCGCTCCGCCTCCGGCACGGTGGACAGGTCCACGCGCGCCACCGTGACGCGCGCTCCTGGCTCGCAGATGGCCTGGTGCCAGCCGTCCTCCCCGCGCGCGAAGCACAGCCGGAGCGCGTCATGATGCGCCAGCAGGTGTGCCAGCGCGCGCTCCAGCAAGGCGGCGTCCAGGGAGGCTCTCGCCTCCAGCAGCAGGGACATGTTCCAGTGGTGTGGCGCCTCCAGCCCCAGTTCGAAGAACCAGTGCTGGATGGGCGTCAGCGCCACCGGCCCCACGACGGGGCCTTGCTCGGCCTGCACCGCCAGGCGCGTTCCCGCGACCGAGGCGAGCCGCGCCACCGTCGGGTTCTGGAAGAGCTGCTTCGGGGACAGCTCGATGCCCTGTGCGCGCGCGCGGGTGACGATCTGCAGTCCCAGGATGGAGTCGCCCCCCAGCTCGAAGAAGTCGTCGTGGATGCCCACGCGTTCGACGCTCAGCACCTCCCGCCAGAGCGACACCAGCGTGGCCTCCACCTCCGAATGAGGCGCAGCCGGCGCCGCCGCGGATGCCGGGTCCGGTGTGGGCAACGCCCGGCGGTCCACCTTGCCGTGCCGGGTGCGCGGCAGCGCGTCCATCGCGACGAAGGCCGCGGGGACCATGTACGGCGGCAAGCGCGAACGCACCCACTCCTTCAGGGCCTGTGCGTCTGGCTTCTCACCCGGCCCCTCCGTCGCGAGCACCCCGTAGGCGACCAGGCGCTTCGGCCCCTTCGCATCCTCACGCGCGACGACGACGGCCTCCTTCACCGCCGGATGCGCGAGCAGCGCGGCTTCGACCTCACCCGGCTCGATGCGGAAGCCCCGCACCTTCACCTGATGGTCCACGCGGCCGATGAACTCCAGCGTCCCGTCCGCCCGCCAGCGCGCCACATCGCCCGTGCGGTACATGCGCGCGCCGGAGTGGCCGTCGAAGGGGTCCGTCACGAAGCGCTCGGACGTGAGGCCAGGTTGGCCCAGGTAGCCTCGCGCCACGGCCGCGCCGCCCACGTACAGCTCGCCCGGTGCGCCCCGCGGCACCAGCCTGCGGTGCGCGTCCAGCAGGTACACGCGGGCCCCAGGCACCGCGCGCCCGATGGGCACGCGCCCCTCTTCGTCCACACGCACCCGGTGCACCGTGCTCCAGATGGTGGCTTCCGTGGGGCCGTACTCGTTGAACAGGGACACCGCAGGCAACGCCTCATGATGCGCCCGCGTCAACTCCACGGGACACGGCTCGCCTCCCACGCTCACCGCGCGCAAGCGCGTCAGCCCTCCCACCGGCGCCGCCGCCAGTATCTGCCCGTAGAGCGAGGGCACGGAGACGAGGTGCGTGACGTGTGAACGCGCGATCCGCTCGGCGAGTCGGCGCGGGTCCCCATGCTCCTCGGCGTCCGGGTAGCGCAGCGTGCCGCCTCCGAACAAGGACCACAGCAGTCCCGCGAGCGAAGCGTCGAAGGTGAAAGGTGCCAGGGACATCACCACCCCCGGCTCGCCGTACACGTCGGCGCGGGCCTGTGTCGCGGCCACCAGGTGCCGGTGCTCCAGCACCACGCCACGCGGCCGGCCGGTGGAGCCGGAGGTGTAGACGACACACGCCGCGTCCATCCCCTCCGGAAGGCCGCGCACGTCCTCGGACGCCTCGGGCAGGGAATCCAGGGCGATGACCGTCAGCCCCTCGCGCGAGGGAACCCGCGCACGGCACGACTCGGAGACGACCAGCGCCTGGGCCCGTGTGTCCGCGAGGATGCCGGACAGACGCTCCCCCGGGTGGTCCACGTCGAGCACCACCACGGCCGCCCCCGCCCGAGTCACGCCCATCAGCCCCGCGACCACGTCCGCCGGCTGCGACACCGCGAGCGCGACGATGTCACCCCGCTTCACGCCTCGCGACACGAGGTGCCGGGCCAGCCGCCCCGACAGCACCTCCACCTCGCGATACGTGAGCGTCCGGACGCCATCCTCCACCGCCACCCGGTCCGGCGTCCGTGCCACCTGGGCCAGGAACCGCGAAGGCAACGTGTCCGCCGGAAGGTGCCCTGCCGTGGGCTCGGGATTCCACTCCACGAGCAACCGGTTTCGATCCGCGCGGTCCAGCAGGTCGAGCTGGGACAGCCGGACTTCCGGTCTGCCGGCGGCGGCCTCCAGCAACCGGAGGAGCGAGCCCGACAGCCGGGCAATGGTCTCCGCGTCGAAGAGCCCGGTGTTGTACTCGATGCTGCCTCGCAGCCCCTCGGGCGACTCGGTGACTTCCAGCGCGAGGTCCAGCTTGGTCGCACCCGCATGCACGGGACGGCTGTGAAGCTGGAGCCCGACGAGGGACAACGCCGCGGCGGGCGTGTTGTGCAGAATCAGCATCGTCTGGAAGACGGGCGTGTGGCTGAGGTCGCGCGGCGCGTGCAGCACCTCCAGCAGCTTCTCGAAGGGCACCTCCTGGTGCGCGAACGCGTCCAGCGCCGTTCTTCGCACCCGCCCCAGGACCTCCGCGAACGAGGGGTCGCCGGACAGGTCGGCGCGCAGGGCCATGGAGTTGATGAAGCAGCCAATCAACGGCTCGACTTCGGGCCGGTCGCGGCCCGCCACCGGCGTGCCCACCGCGAAGTCGTCCTGCCCGGTGTACGCATGCAGCAGGACCTGCCACGCGGCCATCAGCACCATGAAGGGGGTGGCACCCTCCTTCCGCCCCATCGCCACCAGGGCGTCGGTGAGGGACTTCGGAACAGCGAAGGGCAGTTGCTCACCCTCGTGCGTCTGCAACGGAGGACGCGGACGGTCCACGGGCAGTTGGAGCACGGGGACATCCGCCAGCACGTCGCGCCACCACGCCTGTTCGGCCTTCAGGGCGGAGCCTCGCATCTGCTCCAACTGCCAGAGCGCGTAGTCCGCGTACTGCACCGACAGGGCGGGCAAGGAGGTAGGCCGACCCGTCAGCTCGGCCTCGTACAGCCGAGCCATCTCGTGCCCCATCACGCCCGCGGACCAGCCGTCCGAGATGATGTGGTGCAGCGTGATCAGCAGGACGTGCTCGGTACTTCCCAACCGCAGCAAGGTCGCGCGGAGCAGCGGTCCCCGCTCCAGGTCGAAGGGACGGCGCGCCTCTTCACGCGTCCAGCGGGCGACGTCCTCTGCACTGGCGCCCTCCGCCGCCTCCAGGGAGATGGAGACCTCCAGCGACGGCGCGATGGTCTGCACCGCCGCGGTGCCCTCCATGGAGAACGTGGTCCGCAGTGCCTCATGCCGGCGCACCACCGCGTTCAACGCCCGCTCCAGGGCCGCGGCATCCAGGGCACCGCTCACGGTGAACGCGACGGCGTTGTTGTAGGCGACGTTGCCCGGCTCCAGCCGATCCAGATACCAGAGCCGCTGCTGCGCGAAGGACAGCGGCAGCGGACGGCCCCGGGGGACCCGGGTGATGGGCGTGGGCGCCTCGGGCTTCTTCGCCACGCCTTCCCGAGAGCCCATCGCCTTCGGTGGTATCGGCCTGCCCTCCGGAACAGGCAGGGCGGGCAACAGCTCCAGCGAGCCATCCCGTTTACGCCGCGCACGCCGGCCCGTGGCCATCCGTCTCGCGTCATCCGTGCTTCCGACAAGGATGCGCACCGGGGTGGAGTCCGGCGCGTTCCAGAGCCCACGTGGCACGCCCGCGCCCTTCACCACCAGCTCACCGATGACGCCCACCGGCACGGGCTGGCCGCGCCCATCCACGACGTCCCAGCGCGAGGCAGCTCCCGGCTCGTCGGCGAACGCCCAGGCCCCCAAGCCCAGGTCCGGCTGCCGGTGCGCGACACGCCAGGGCATGGCACGCGCCAGGGATGCCGCCGCCTCTTCGGACGCGCCTTCGAGCCAGACGTGGCGAACGGGCCGGAGCGCCTCCGCCGCGTCGGGCAGCGTCAGCATCGAGCGCGCCAGCGCCGCGGTGCAGTGCAGGTGGGTGATGCCCGCCTCGCGCACGAGCGCCAGCAGGGCCTCCGCCGCGCCCGGGCCTTCCCGCAGCGACGGCATGGGGACCGCGAGTCCGGGCTCCGGGGAATGGCGACCGCGCAAGGCATCGAGGTGCCGCAACCCCTCCAGGGTCGCCTCCACCTCGACGCCGAAGTCCACCAGGCAGGCGATTTCATCCACGTCGAGCCGCTGGACACGCTCCACCATGGGACCGCAGGAGTCCGGCGTACCGAAGAGGCCGCCGCTCTCCACGTACCGCTCCACGCCGTGCGCCAGCAGCGCATCCATGTCCGCGGGCGTCAGCGAACGGGGGTCCATGTCGAGCCCCATGCCGGCCATGAAGCCCGCGGCGATGTCCACGGAGCTGCGGAAGTAGTCGAGCAGCGGCTGGCGCGCCCTACGCCGGACCTCGGCCGGGTCGTCGCCGAGATACGCATGCAGCATCAAGCTCACGTGTCCCCGTCCCGCATGGCCATGTTGCCGCCAGGCGTCGCGGTACAGCGCCACCTTCCCCTCCAGGTCCTCCAGGTGCTGGCCCATCAGGTTGGTGAGCACGTAGGCCCCCAGCTCGCCCGCCAGCCGGAAGGTCTCCGGGTTTCCGGCCGCGGTGAGCCAGATGGGCAGCGTCTGCTGCACCGGGCGTGGCCGCAGTGAGAGCGTCACTTCCTCGCCCGCGCCGTTGCGCCGGCGCACCGTCCCGCCTCGCCACAGGGTGCGCACCTCCTCGAGGCCTCGGTGCATGACCTCCTTCCGGCGCGCGTACCGGTCCGGCGCGAACACGAAGTCATTCGCGTGCCAGCCCGAAGCGAAGGACACGCCCACGCGGCCATCGGACAGGTTGTCCAGCACGGCCCACTCCTCCGCGACGAGGATGGGGTCGTGCAGCGGCAGCACCACGCTTCCCGCGCGGATGCCCAGGCGCTGCGTCACCGTGGCCACCCCCGCGCCCACCACCGCCGGCCGCGGGTACAGGCCGCCGAACGCATGGAAATGCCGCTCCGGCGTCCACACCGCGGAGAAGCCATTCGCATCCGCGAACTTCGCGGCGTCCAGCAGCAGGCGGTATTTGCGGCCGCCCAACGAGTCCTCGTCGTTGGCGAAGAACGACAGGCTGAAGTCCAGGTGCCGTCGAGCAGGCTCCGCGCCAGCGACCACCGGCGTGAAGCGCGCGCGCTCCGCGGGCAGCACCACCCGCAGCCCACGTGTCAGGGCCCAGAGGACCTCCAGCCCGGTGCCGGGCACCTGCGGCTCCTCCGCCGCGAGCCAGACGCCTCCCTCCGGGGTCGCATCCGCGTCCAGACGGCCAAACAGCTCCGCCACGGTGCGGTGTGTGTGGATGGCCCGGAGCGGCTCGCCCCGCGGCCCTGTCCACGGCTCGAGGCAGACCATGCCCGAGGCGGAAGCCCGCCGAGGCTCCCCTGGGGTGCCTTGGACTGAATCTCCTGCCTGCGCGAGCACCGTCTCCACATGGAGGACGCGCGCGGCCTCCAGGGGCACACCCGTGCGGACCTTCGCGTGGGTCAACAGCAGCGGAGGCGGCGCGCCTGGAGGCGCGAGGTCCGGCAACTCCATCAACCGCGGCACGGACAGCAGGACGTAGGCCGCGCCCGTCTCCTGGACCGCCCACTGCGCGACCACGCGCTCCACCGACGGCTCCAAGCACACCGCCACCAGCGCCTCGGGCCCCACGCCGCGGTCCGACAGCACGGCGGACAGGCGCCCCGCGGCCCCTTGCAGCTCGCCCCATGTCACGCCCCGCCCGTCCGGCGCTGTCATCGCCACCTGGGACGCGTCCGTCATGGCGCGAGCCCGAAGCAGCGCCGCGATTGGCGTCACCGCCGACGCGGAAGCCGCGGGCTCCGAGGCCAGCGCCTGACCGGCCCGTGCGTGCTCCAGCGGCAGCGCGGAGAGGGCCTGGCCGGGCTCCGCCACCGCCGCTTCGAGCAGCGTGGTCCAGTGCGCCACAATCCGCTCCACGGTGTCCCGCTCGAAGCGCTCCTCCGCGTAGTCGACGGTACCGGAGAAGCCGTGCTCATGCTCGCCCAGGCCCACGGACAGGTCCGACAGGACGGTGCCGAACTCGGGTGGACCGTTCTCGAGCTCCGCCAGGCTCATGCGCAGACCCGGCAGCTCCAGGTTCAGATTGAACCGGCTGTGCAGCACGAACATCGAGTCGAAGACCCGGCCGCGGCCGGTGTCCTTCGCGGGCTCGATCTCCCGCACCAGCGACTCATACGGCACGTCGGGGTGCGCGTAGGCCTCCATCATCACCTCGCGCACGCGCGCCACCAGTTCCTTGAATGGCGGGTCCCCGGACAGGTCCGTCCGCAACGGGACGGAGTGCGCCACGTAGCCGATCAACGGCTCCAGTTCCGGCCGGCTCCGGTTGCCAATGGGCGTCCCCACCACGACGTCATCACGGCCCGTCCAGCGCGACAGCAGCGCCTTCCAGGATGCCAACAGCACCATGAACGGCGTGGCACCCTCTCGCTGCGCGAACGCCTGGACCGACGCCGAGAGCGCGCGCGAGAAGCCCACGCGCAAGCACTGGCCACGGAGCGCGGGCCCCTCCCCCCGCGGCCGGTCCACCGGCAGCTCGAGCGGACGCGGGAACGCCGCCAGACGCCCGCGCCAGGCCGCGACCTGGGAAGCGAACGCGCCGTTCTTCAGCGCCAGCTGCTGCCAGGCCGCGTAGTCCACGTACTGCACGGGCAAGGTGGACAGCGCCAACGGCCGCCCCTGCATGAAGGCGGTGTAGTGGTCCCCCAGCTCCTTCGCGAGCACCACCAGCGACCAGGTGTCACACACCACGTGGTGCACGGTGACGGCCAGCAGATGCTCCTCCGGCGCCAATCGCCAGAGCCGGGCGCGGGCGACCGGCCCGTGCTCCAGGTCGAACGGCCGGGCCACCTCGTCGTGCACCCGCGGCTGCCACGCCGCGGGGTCCAGCGGTTCGGCGGAGAGCGACAGCTTCAGCTCCGGGGCGATGCGGACACTCGGAGCGCCTTCGCCACGCGGATAGGACGTGCGCAGCGCCTCGTGGCGCTGTGCCACCGCCTCCAGTCCCCGCTCCAGCAGCGCCACGTCCAGCGCCCCATGCAGCCGCAGCACCACATACATGTTCAGGGCCGGGTTGCCGGGAATGGCCTGCTCCAGCGCGCAGATGCGCTCCTGCACCACGGACAGCGGCAACGCTCCGCCACGCGGGATGCGGACCAGTGGAGGAAGGACCGGGTCCGTGGACGCCGTCCCCGGCGTGCCCAGCCGCGCCTGGATGCGGGCCGAAATGCCCGCCACCGTGGGCGCGTCGAAGACGTCACTCAGGGGGAGCGAGACAGGGAACGCCTCCCGCAAGCGGGTCAACAACTGCGCCGCCATCAGCGAGTTGCCACCCAGCTCCAGGAAGTCGTCGTGGATGCCGAAGTCGGTTCGGCCCAGTCGCTCGCGCCAGATGGCCAGCACCTTGCGCTCCACGTCCGTGTGGGCCCCGACCTGATCCGCTGGCGCCGCCAGGTCGGGCGCGTCTCCGGCTTCCGCGAGGCGCTCCGCCACCGCCGAGGACGTCTCCGGCCGGGCCACCACCGAGGTGGGCAGCGGGGTCCGGAAGGTCTGCCGCTGGAAGGGATAGGTGGGCAGCGCCACCTTCTGGCGTGACTCGTGCGCGTAGACGCGCTGCCAGTCAATGGCGAGCCCCTGCGCCCACACCGTTCCAAGCGCCTCCATCAACGCGGCGTGTGCATCCAGGGCCGAGCCCGCCCGAGGCAGCGAGGCCACGGCACGTCCTCGACGTCCTCGAAGCCCCAGCCTCGCCAGGGCGGTCAGCGCCTGGTCCGGGCCGACTTCGAGGAACACCTCGCACCCGTCCGCCTTCAGCGTCTCCAGTCCGTCCCCGAAGCGCACCGGCGCCCGCATCTGGCGCAGCCAGTAATCCGGGTCCGTCGCCTCCTCCGGGCGAATCCACGTCCCGGTGACGCTGGAGACGTACGGACGCTGGGGCGGAGACAGGCGCAGGCCCGCGACCACGCGCCGCAGTTCCTCCATCACCGGCTCCACCGCCGCCGAGTGGAACGCATGCCGCGCGGGCAGCCGCAGCACGCCCACGCCCCGCGCGCTCAGCTCGCGCTCCAATGCCTCTACGTCCCCCGAGGGCCCGGACACCACGCACCGGTCCGGCCCATTCACGGCGGCCAGCGACAACGCCCCCGTCAGCAGCGGACGAACTACCTCTTCCGCGCAAGCCACCGCCGTCATGCTTCCGGGTGGCATCCGCGCCATCAGACGGCCCCGCGCCGACACCAGCGCCAGCGCATCCTCCAGCGGCAGGACCTCCGCGAGGCAGGCCGCCACGTATTCGCCGAAGCTGTGCCCCAGCAGCGCACGCGGGCGCACGCCCCACGCTTCCCACTGACGCGCCAGCGCGTACTCCACGGCGAACAGGGCGGGCAACGCGATGCCCGGGTCGGCCAACGCCTGCTCCGCGGCGGCCTCGGCGCCAGGCGAGGGAAACAGCACGTCACGCACCGCCGCCCCCAACCGGGCCCCCAGCCCCTCCAGGCAGGCCTCCAGGGCCTCACGGTAGACGGGCTCCGCTGCGTGAAGCGCGCGTCCCATGCCCACCGTCTGCGCGCCCTGGCCCGGGAACAGGAAGGCTACGCCCTGCTCGCGTGCCGCCACGAGGTTCTCCACGACCTGGGGTTTCCCCGGGCCGCGCAGCTTCGCCTGCAACTCCGCGCGGTCCTTCGCCACGAAGGCCCGCCGGTGCTCGAAGGCACGGCGGCCCACGTTGCGCGTGAAGGCCACGTCCTCCAGCGCCACGTCGGTCGGCGCGGCCTCCAGCCAGGCAGCCAGTTCCCGCACCGCGGCGTCCAGGGCCTCCGCTGAGCGGCCCGACAGCGTCACCAGTTGGGTGGGCCGGACACTGGGCGAGGCAGGCTCCGGAAGCGGCGCTTCCTCCAGCACCGCGTGCGCGTTCGTCCCTCCGATTCCGAACGAACTGACGCCCGCGCGGCGAGGCACCGGGCCGCGGGGCCATGGCCGCAAACGGTCGACGACGAAGAACGGGCTGTTCGCGAAGTCGATGGCGGGATTCGGCCGCTCGAAATGGAGCGTGGGCGGAAGCTCCTCGTGCGCCAGGGCCAGCGAGACCTTGATGAGCCCCGCCAGACCTGCGGCCGTGTCCAGGTGGCCGACGTTCGGCTTCACCGACCCCAGCGCGCAGTACCCCTTCCGGTCCGTGTGCCGCCGGTACGCCCGCGTGAGCGCCGCGACCTCGATGGGGTCTCCTAACGAAGTGCCCGTGCCGTGCGCCTCCACGTAGCCGATGTCGCCCGCGTCCAGGCCCGCGAAGGCCAGCGCCTCGCCGATGACGTCGGCCTGCCCCTCGACACTGGGCGCCGTGTAGCCCACCTTCAGGCCACCGTCATTGTTGATGGAGGAGCCGCGGATGACCGCGTACACGCGATCACCGTCCCTGCGCGCGTCCTCCAGCGGCTTGAGCACCACCACCGCCACGCCGTTGCCCGGCACCGTTCCCGCCGCGCGCGCGTCGAACGCGCGGCAGTGCCCGTCCGGCGACAGGATCATCCCCTCCTGGAACAGGTAGCCCGAGCGCTGCGGCATCGCCAGGCGCACCGCGCCCGCCAGCGCCACGTCCGACTGGCGCATCAGCAGGCTCTGGCAGGCCATGTGGACGGCCACCAGTCCCGTGGAGCAGGCGGTGTAGAGGGACAGGCTCTCGCCCCGCAGGCCCAGCTTGAAGGACGCCCGCGTCGCCAGGTTCTCCGCGGAGGTGCTCATCAGCTCGTAGAACGAGGCCGGGTCCAGGTTCCCCTGCCCCAACATCGCCAGGCCGTGCAGGGATGCGCTCGCGCCCGCGTAGAGCGAGATTTTCCCCGCGAAGCGCTCCGGGTCGAGCGCCGCGTCCTCCAGCGCCGTCCAGGCACACTCCAGGAAAACGCGCTGCTGCGGATCCATCCACTCCGCCTCGCGAGGGGCCATTCCGAAGAAGGCCGCGTCGAAGCGGTCGCCGCCTTCCAGCTCCGCGGCCACCGGCACGAAGTCCGGATGATGGCGCACCGCCTCGGACATCAGCGGAGAAGGCTCCAGCGCCTCGGCGGGCACGCGGGAAATGGACTCCACGCCTTCGCGGAGGTTGCGCCAGAAGGCCCGCGCGTCCGCGCTCCCGGGGAACCGGCTGGCGATGCCGATGATGGCGATGTCGCTACCCGCGCTGCCGTTGTTCTCGCTCATGGTGTCGTGCTCAGTCATGGCCCCGGGGGTTCCTTCCACGCCGCTGGAGCGCCTGCCGGCGGGCCTCCGCGCGCGACTGGTGCTTCACGTCAGAGGCGGGCTCGGGACGTGCCTCAACCTGCAACCTGCGGGCGAGTTCGTGGACGGTGGGATGTTCGAAGAAGTGGGTGATGGGGACTTCCTGGCCCAGCGCCGCGCCCAGCCGCGAGCACGCGCGCACCGCGGACAGCGAGCTGCCGCCCAGGTCGTCGAAGAAGTGGGCATGCACGTCCACCGCGGGCAGCCCCAGTGCCTCCGCCCAGGCGCGAGCCACTGTCTCTTCCAGGGGCGTGCGAGGCTTTCCCGCTGGCGACACGGCGAGCGATGGCCGCGGCAGCGCCCGCACGTCCACCTTGCCCGTGGCCAGCAGCGGGAGCGCCTCCACCGGAACGATGTCGACCGGAATCATGTGCTCGGGGAGCTGCTCGCGCAGCCGCGCCCGGAGCTCTCCCGGTGGAAGTATGTCTCCGGGCGGTGGCACGATGTACGCGACCAGCCGCGGCTCGCCCTCCGCGGAAGGACGCCACGCGGTGACATGGGCCTGTCGCATGCCAGTCAGCTCGCGCAGCGCCGTCTCCACCTCGCCCGGCTCGATGCGGAAGCCACGGATCTTCAGCTGCGCGTCCGCGCGCCCCTGGAAGTCCAGCCTTCCATCCGCGCGGCGGCGTGCCATGTCGCCCGTGCGATAGAGCCGGGCCCCGGGCTCGCCGCCGTGAGGGTCCGGGATGAAGCGCTCGGCCGTGAGCTCCGGCCGGTCCAGATAGCCACGGGCCACCGACGGCCCGCCGACGTACAGCTCGCCCGCGACCCCCACGGGAACCGGCTGGAGCGCCTCGTCGAGCACATAGGTGTCCACGTGGGGCATGGAACGCCCGATGTTGGGCGGCCCCACTTCGTCCGGAGCGATGACGCCCCAGGTCGCGCCCACCGTCACCTCGGTCGGGCCATAGCCGTTGTAGAAGGCGCGGCCCTCGGCGAAGCGGGCCACGAGGCTCGCCGGACACGCCTCCGCGGCCACCATGAACATCGACAGGTCCGGCAGCGGCCCCTCCGGGAGGAGCGCTGCGACAGGGGGAGGCAACGTCGCCGAGGTGATGCGCTGCTCGCGCAACATCCGGTACAGCGCGTCACCCGCGGGGGGACCACCGGGCGACAGGTGCAGCGCGCCTCCCGAGGCCAGCGCCAGGAAGTAGTCCCACGCCGACATGTCGAACGCGGGCGAGGCGAACTGCAATACCCGCGAGCCGGGCCCGATCGGCAGGTCCGACACCATCGACTCGCACAGGTGCGCGGTGCCGCGGTACGGCACCATCACGCCCTTGGGCTTGCCCGTGCTCCCGGACGTATAGGTGATGTAGGCCGCGCAGTCTGGAGGTGGCTCGCCGGCATCCCACAGGGACGTGTCCGGCATGTCATCGCCGTCGCCGTGCGCCTCCCATGGCAGCAGCGTCACCCCTTCGGGCAACGCCAGGCGCTGGGCGTAGCGCTCCTGGGCCAGCAGCACGCGCGCGCCGCAGTCCGCCAGCGTCCACGCCACGCGCGCGGGGGGATACGAAGGCTCCTGGGGCACCACCGTGCCCCCGGCCTTCAAGATCGCGAGGAAGGCGACGACCTGCTCGGGGCTGCTGCGCTCCAGCAGCGTGCCGACACGGACCTCCGGCCCGACACCATGGCGTCGCAGGCGCGCGGCGAGCCGGGCCACCCATGCCGCCAACGCACGATAGGACCAGCTCGACGCGCCCGCGACGAGCGCGGGCGCCTCCGGCGTCTTCGCGGCCCACTCCTCGATTCGGTGAACGATGCCGGGCACGGGCGCGCCCCGCGTGTCCTGTGTCCTCCGCCCCAGCGCCAGCAGGGTGCCGCGCTCATCGGGAGCCAACAGGGACAGGTCGCCCAGCGGCACCTCCGGCTGCGCCACGGCGGCATCCAGCAGCGCCCCCAGGTGGCGCGCCATCCGTTCGGCGGTCATGGCGTCGAAGAGGTCGGCGCAGTACTCCAGCCTCCCCACGAAGGCCCCTTCCAGTTCCGCCATCATCAGCGCGAGATCGAAGGCGGCACCGGGATGACTCAAGGGGACGGACTCGACCGTCAGGTCATCGCCCAGCCGGGCGCTCGCACCCGAGGCCCCGACGGCGAACGCACCCAGGAGCTCGTTCTCGGGACGGGGGGACTGCAGGGCGAACATCGTCTGGAAGATGGGCGCGCGCGACGGGTCACGCCGCGGCTGAAGCTGCTCGACGAGCCGCGTGAAGGGCAGCTCCTGGTGCTCCAGTGCCTCCAGCACGGTGGTCCGAACCCGCGCCACGAGGCCAGAAAAGGACAGCGTGCGCGGCACCCGGGCGCGCAGGGCCACGGGGTTGATGAAGTAGCCCACCTGTCGCGACAGGTCCGCTCGCGGGCGGCCCGCGGTCGGCGTACCGACGATGAGGTCCTCCTGCCCCGAGTAGCGCCGCAGGAACGCCAGGTAGCCGGCCAGCAGCACCATGAACGGCGTGGCGCCGTGCGTCCGCGCCAGGGCCTTGAGCCGCGTGGACGTCTCGCGCGGCAGACGGAAGGCCACCTGCGCCCCTCGGAACGACTGGAGCCTGGGTCGAGGGAACGACGTGGGCAGGTCCAACACGGGCAGCTCGCCCCCCAGGCGCTCACGCCACCAGGCCAGGAGCGCGTCGCCCTGCGCTCCCGTGCTCCGCCGCGCCAACGACAGGAGGATGGGCGCCACGGGTGGCGGCGGCGGCGACAGGCCGGACGGCGTGCCTCGGACCTCCGCCGTGTAGAGCGCGCCCAGCTCCCCCGCGATGACCTCCAATGACCAGAAGTCCGTGACCAGGTGGTGCATGGCGAGCAGCAACACGTCCCCACCCGGCGCACCGGTGTAGAGCCGGGCGCGAACCAGCGGGCCCCGCTCCAGGTCGAAGGACTCCCGTGCATCCGCCTCGAGCCGCTCACGCAGCGATTCATCCGTCCAGGAGGACGCCTCCACCAGCGCCAGCTCCAGCGGCGTGACGCAGGATCTCCTCGCTGGAGCCCCCTGCACCTCGGGGAACGCGGACGACAACGCGGGGTGACGGGCAACGAGCGCGGAGAACGCGCGAGCAAGCGCTCCGCCGTCCACCGTCGTGACGAAGCGCACCGCTTGGGACACGTGGTAGGCCTTGCTGCCCGGAGCCATGCGCTGGAGGAACCACAATGCCTGCTGGCCATCGGAAACGAAGGCCGCGGGGTCACCAGGCAAGGCGGCCGGAACCCCGAGCCGCGCCTCGGCGCCCTCGGTCCGGGCCCGCTCGACCCACTGCGCCAGCTCGCGGAGGCTCTGCCCCTGGAGCACCGACGTGATGGGTGGAGACACGCCCCATGCCTCGTCCACGGCGTGCAACACCTCCAGTGCTCTAATCGAGTCGAGCCCTTGGTGCATCAGCGGCACATCCACGCTCAGCGCCGGTCCACTCGCGCCAAGCAGTGACGCCAGCCGGGACCGGAGCACCGCGAGCACGTCCGCCGCTTCGGGCGCCGCGTCAGGCCCGATGTCCAGGGAAGCCGCCGCGGCGTCCTCCTTCCATGCGTGCACCCCGTCCAGCGTCCCCGCCAGGAAAGCCTCACGGGTGGCGCGCCGCTGCACCTTGCCGCTCGACGTCTTCGGCAATGTCCCGGCGGCGATGAGCACCACGGCATGGACGGCCAGACCATGCGCTTCGCCCAGCGCCGCGCGGATGCTTGCGACGACCTCGGCCGCCGCTTCCGGCGTGGCGACCTTCGCGGCGACCTCCTGCACGATCACCAGCCGCTCTTCGTCGCCAGCGTCCACCGCGAACGCGGCACCGCACCCGGGGCGCACGCCGGGATGGCAGCGATCCGCGGCGTGCTCCAGATCCTGCGGGTAGTAGTTGAGGCCGCGCAGCACCAGCACGTCTTTCAAGCGGCCGGTGATGAAGACCTCGCCACCTTCGATGACCGCCAGGTCTCCGGTACGCAGGTACGGGCCCTCCCCCGAGCCCGCCAGCCGGCCATGGAACGTGCGTTCCGTTTCGTCGGGGCGCTGCCAGTACCCATCCGCCACGCTCGGACCGCGAACCCAGAGCTCGCCCATCCGGCCCGGCGCACACGGATGGCCGGTTTCCGGATCCACTACCCGCACGTCCTGGCCACCCAGCGCCTGCCCGCATCCCACCAGCGCCGTCGCGGGAGCGTCCGCCTCGGGGGCCCGCGCCTCGCCGCGCAGCAGGCCATCACGAGAGAAACGCCGCACCACCGGCACCGCCGAGCGTGCCCCTCCCGAGACGATCAGCGTCCCCTCCGCCAGCCCGTAACAAGGATAGAAGGCCTCGCGCCGGAAGCCCGCCGGGGCGAACGCCTCCACGAACCGCTCCAAAGTGTCCGCGCGTACGGGTTCCGCACCGCTGAACGCCACCTCCAGCCGGCTCAGGTCCAGCGCCGCGCGCTGTTCGGGCGTGGTCTTGCGCACGCACAAGTCGAAGGCGAAGTTGGGCGCGCCGCAGACCGTCGCACCGAAACGCGACATCGCCTCCAGCCACCGAAGCGGGCGCTGGAGGAAGGCCATGGGAGGCAGCAGCACCGAAGGGATGTCTCGGTACAGCGCCTGGATGAGCCCTCCAATCAGCCCCATGTCGTGATACGGCGGCAGCCAGTGGGCGGCCACCGGCTGGGGCCGGGTGTCGAAGCCCCGGGCCATCAACCACGAGTTGTGCAGCAGATGACGGTGCCGCAGCACCACGCCTCGTGGCGTCCCCGTCGAGCCCGACGTGTATTGAAGGAACGCCACCGAGTCGCCCCGCAGGACTGGCGCGCGCCAGGCCTCCGCTTCGCTCGGGGACACGGCGTCCGTGACCAGCCAGCGCAGCGCGTGCAAGTCGGGCGCCCCCTCCGTGAGGGGCTCCACCATGTCCGCGATGCCGGAAGTCGTCAGCGCCACCCGGGCGCCACAGTCCGCCACCAGCGCCTGGAGCCTGGGCAAGGTGCGGCCCAGCCGCATCGGGTCCGGTGGATAGGCGGGCACCGCCACCACGCCCGCGTAGAGACACGCCAGGAAGCCCAACGTGTAGTCACGGCCCGGCGGGTACATCAGCAACGCGCGCTCACCGGGCGCCAGGTGTCGTTGTAGCAGCGCCGCCACCGCGCGAGCGCTCGCGTCCAACTCCGTGTAGGAGAGGGCCTGCTCCCCCGCATCGTCGAGAAACGTATAAATCCAGTCGTCCGGCTGCGCGGCGGCGCGAGCCCGACACATATCCACGAGGGTGACATCCTCTGGGCAGACGAATTCGGAGGCGGGGTCGGCGCGGGTCGGAAGGTGCATGTCGAGAGTCCCGAAGCACTGCCTGGAGGCACCGCCCGAGACGCCGCGTCACGTCCCCTGCTGGAAGCACGAGGGGCACGCTCCGCATCGCTCCGAACAGCGCCCCTCGGATTCCGGCTCTATCTACCGGATTCCAAGTAACCAGAAAAGACCTGGTACGCGCGCGACCCGGTCTTCCACGGTATGAGCCATGGCACGCCCGGTGACACAACGAGGCGTGTTGCCATCCACGCTGAACGAATGAGGAACCAACGGAATGAAATACACCAACCTCGGACGCACGGGCCTGCGTGTGTCTCGTCTCGGCCTGGGCTGCATGAGCTACGGCACGCCCAAGTGGCGCCCCTGGGTGCTGGATGAAGAAGCCTCGCAGCCGTTCTTCCGGCGAGCGGTGGAGCTGGGCATCAACTTCTTCGACACCGCGGACATGTATTCACTGGGCGCCAGCGAGGAAATCACGGGCCGTGCCCTCCGCCGTTACGCGCGCATGGACGAGGTGGTGCTGGCCACCAAGGTCTACTTCCCCATGGGGGACGGGCAGAACATGCGGGGCCTGTCGCGCAAGCACATCGTCCAGGGCTGCGAGGCCAGTCTGAAGCGGCTGGGCGTGGAGGCCATCGACCTCTACCAGATTCACCGGATGGACCCGAACACGCCGCTGGAGGAGACGCTGGCCGCCCTGGACCAGCTCGTGCGCCAGGGCAAGGTGCGCTACCTGGGCGCGTCCTCCGCGTATGCGTGGCAGTTCGCGCGGGCGCTGGGCGTCGCGGACCTGCGCGGCTGGACGCGCTTCGTGTCCATGCAGGGCCACTACAACCTCGTCTACCGCGAGGAGGAGCGGGAGATGCTGCCCCTGTGCGAAGCCGAGGGCATTGGCGTCATCCCCTGGTCGCCGCTGGCGCGTGGCCTGCTCGCGGGATCACGCAAGTCGCTGAAGGACCGGGACGCCACGACGCGGGCGAAGTCCGACACGCTGTCCCCCATGCTCTATGACCAGGCCGGTGACTGGGACGTGGCGGAGGCGAACCGGAGCGTCGCGGAGAAGCGCAACGTGCCTCCCGCGCAGACGGCCCTGGCCTGGCTCCTCTCGCGCCCCGCGGTGACGGCGCCCATCATCGGCGCCACGAAGCTGGAGCACCTGGAGGATGCCGTGCGCGCGGTGGACCTCAAGCTGACCGCCGACGAAGTGAAGGCCCTGGAGGCCCCCTACCAGCCCCACGCCGTGCGCGGACTCTGAACGCACCGCGCATGCAGGCCCGCGAGGCCCCGGGCATGTCCCGGGCCCGCGGCGTCATGGACCGTCCACGCGCCGGGCACGCGCTTCACCCGGGAGCCGCTGCCGCAGCCACGCCGCCGCCGACCGGAGATCCGCTTCGAAGTGGATGCGCGCCTCCGCCCGCGCCCGGCCTTCTGGAAGCCGAAGCACCGCTTCGGGGTCAAACGTGGCCATCCAGCCCTCCGCCCACCGCGTGTCCAGCAGCTGCCCCCGGCTCAGGTGCATGCGGAACCCCACCCCCAGGAAGGCCTGCGCCGCCACGGGCCCCAGCGCGATGATCATCCGCGGGCGGACCTCCGCCACCACGCCCTCCAGCCCATGACGGCAGGTGCGCCCTTCCCCCCGCGCCGTCGGAGGGAGCACCCCATGCCGCGAGCGGCATCCGTCCCCGCACGGCCGCACCACCCGGCGACTGGAACGCGTGAGCCCCGCGCGGCCCAACACGACCTCCAGGAGCGCTCCCGCGGAACCCGCGAAAGGCGGCTCCGCGCCGTCCACGGGTGAAGCCCCCACCAGCAGCAAGGACGCGCGCTCCGCGTCCGCCCGTGGGGGCGAATGGGGCGCCGCCAACCCTACCCGGGCGCGTGCCCACTCCGGCAGCGCCCCGCCTTCCTCGAAGGTCAACCGCTCCCGGTCCCAATGCGCCCAGGTGTCTGGCGTGAACAGGCTCCAGGAGATGGCCGGGAAGCGGCGCACGAGGAACGGCGCCACGTCCCGGACGATGAGGTGTTCGGGCCGGTACCACGCGACATGGTGTTCGCGCCCGTCCCGCCACACCCGGCGGAAGCGCAAGGCCGCCAGCAGCGCCTGCGTGTCCCGCCGCACCGCCTGCTCCAGCCACCGCAGCCGCCGCACGTCCGCGTCGTCGTGACACTCCAGCAGTGACGGCTCTCCATGGGTCAGCCGCCACAGCACGCGGTACAGCAGCGCCCAACGCGCCGGCTCGCGGTGGCACACCACCTTCTGCGCCAGCCCCACGAAGTCCCGAGGCACGCCGGACGCGGCGCGCCCCCAGGCCTCCCAGCGCGCGGCCTCCAGCCACATGCCCTGGCGTCCACGCGTTTCCTCGAAGTGCACCCGCTCCGGAGGTTCGCCCCGCGCCAGCAGCCCCCGCGCCACCACCCGAAACGATGCCAGGTCCGGCGCCACGAAGACCCGCGTCAGCCCACCGTCCCGGTGTCCGGCCGCGGGCCGTTCCCCCCGCGCGCCCCGGACCTGCGACCACCGGGCACCGATGACAGGCCTCAACTCCTGATGGACGTCCATCCGGGCATTCCTACCTGCCCAGTCTGACATCCGCCTTCCCGCCCGTGACGTCCTTCTGGCCCCCGGCGGCTCACGGGTCGCGCGCCAGCGCGTCCACCTGTTCCTGGACCTTCACGGCGTCGGAGAAGAAGTCATCCATGGGCTCGGTGGCCACCAGCCGGAAGGCCGGCGGCAGGAGCGCCCGGCGGAAGCCCAGCTCCGTGCTGAAGGACTCGTTGCCCAGCCATTCATCCGCCCGCGACAGCGCGCCAAACGACAGCGTGACGACGGCGATGACCCGTGTGAGCCGCCCCGGTTCCCAGCGCGTCACGTAGCGCAGGTGCCAGTAGAGCCCCCAGGCCATCAGCGCCAGGAAGGCGACGTGGTGGGCCCAGGCCAGATTGCCACTCACGCCCAGGCTGAAGCCCACCAGCGTGAGCAGCGGCTGGATGACGACGGAGCCCAGCAGCACCAGCGCGGCCACGGTGGCATGCGTGCGGTAGTGGAACTGGCGCCGGGCGATGCGGCTCGCCACCGACCAGCCACCCGCCCACAGGAAGGTGATGCCCAGCGGCACCACCAGCGCCACCGTCAGCTCCCCCCAGTCCGTGCGCCCGTAGTTGGCCAGGTAGCCTTCCAGCAGGCTGGCGCCCAGCAGGGCCTGCAGGGCCAGGGAGAAGTAGCGGGGCTGCTCGAACACGCGCGGCCTCGGCGCGGTGGGCGCCGCCGCCACGACGGTCTTCTCCACCGGGTGGCTGCGCGCGCGGAAGCGCAGCACCGTGTCCCCCACCGACACGCGGGTATCCGTGGCCAGCTCCAGCTCGGCCAGCTGCGCCCAGGGCTCCACGCGGTAGGTGCCGTTCTGGCTGCCCACGTCGCGCAGCACCAGCGTGCCGTCCTCGCGGCGCTCGATGCGCAGGTGCTCGGCGGAGACCTTCGGGTCATCCAGGATGACGTCGTTGCCGTAACCCCGGCCGACGTTGACGGGGAAGCGCTCCAGGCGATGACGGGCCTGGACGGAGTCCCCTTCCAACACCTCCAGGAAGATTACTTCGTCCACGACAGCCCCTCCAGGTAGCGGCGCGCCAGCTTGCGGCCATTGTCCGCGGTGAAGCCGGCCAGCGTGAGCGACGTGTCCACGCCGCTGGTGCTGGCATTGAGCGTGGCCGCGCGCAGCACCAGGTCATAGAGGCCGGGGAATTTCCGGTAGGCGCGCATGCACAGCGCGGCACGGACGGGCAGGCCCGCCACGTCCACGAACTCCGACTGGCAGCGGTAGTTGGTGACGTCCTGCCGCGTGGCCTCCACCGAGTCCGGGTCCTGTGAGAAGAGCGCGCTGTAGAGCGCGGAGAAGCGCAGCGCGCCCAGCTTCTGGCTGGTGGCGTGTTGATGCAGGAAGGCCACCACGCCCGTCCGGTGGCGCGAGGACACGAAGATGTCCTCCTCCGACGAGCACTGGTAGTTCGTCACCGTGTACGGCACCTCGGGGTCATGCGGCGTGTCCCCCCAGCACTTGAGGAACGTGCCCCAGCGCCCCGGCACGCGGTAGCTGCCCAGCGACTGCTGCGGCACGGGCGCGCTCAGCAGCCTCTCGGTGACGCGCTGCTGGTTGTCCAGGAGCTGCGCGCGCACGGTGTCCAGCAGCGCCTGCGCGCCGGAGTCCTTGGCTTCCAGCGCGCGGGCCAGCAGCTCGCGCGCGTGTTTCACCGGCACCAGGAAGCCCACCTGGTTGCCCATGGTCGCCACGTTGACGCCCACCACGCGGCCCTCGCCCGTGAGCGTGGGACCGCCGCTCATGCCCGGGTTGATGGCCCCGCTGAAGTGCAGCCGCTCATAGAGCGCGTCGTGGATGAAGCCGTTGTACGTCCCCTCCACGATGGTGGTGCCCAGGTCGCGCGGATTGCCCATGGCAAACAGGCGCGCGCCCTGCGGCGGCTCGCGGTCGTCCAGGTCGAAGAAGCTCTGCACCGGGGTGGCCGTCTGGATGATGGCCAGGTCATGCACCACGTCCACGTCCACCAGGCGCACCGGCACGGGCTCTGCGCCGCCCTTCAGGACCAGCTCCGCCGTGTAGTCCTCCGGGTGGATGACCACGTCGGAAATCACGTGGTAGTTCGTCACCACGTGCCCGGCGGCCGACACGAAGAAGGCCGAGCCGATGGACGAGCGCGTGCCGGAGCGCCGCTCGATGATGCGCACCTGCGCGACCTGTCCCTCGATGCGCTGGAACAGCTCGTGCGTGGCGGGCGGCAGCGAGCTCAATTGCACGGCGGGCGCGGCTTCGCGGGTGCCAGGTGCGGGAGGCGGGCTCGGCTCCGCCGGAGCCACCGGCGACTGCGTGAGCACCGCTGCGAGGATGAAAGCGAACATGGATGCGGCGCACCCTACCCCACCGCGCCCTCCGACGGACGTCCAGCCTCATGTCCCGCGCCAGGCAGGCGGCCGGGCGGTCCGTCCACCCACCGACGCGAGCCCGCGCCGCCGGTCCATGGTCGCACCGCGCGCGGGGTCCCCATCTTCGCCCTTCGGGTGGGGGAGCCGGCATGCGTCACAGCCAGTGGTGCGGCCGGCGCGGACCCGCGGCGCGATGGCGAAAGGTGGCGCTGCTGTCATTCCTGCTGCCCTCGCTCGCCCAGGCGGCGGAGCTACCCGCGGATGCGCCACGCGCCGGGGACGAGGAGGACGCCGCCCCACCTCCCCGGCCCCGCCAGTTCTGGTGGGCCCTGGGTGAAGTGACGGCCATCAACCTCACGGTGTGGGGCTTCAACCGATACATCATGAACAAGGACTTTGCCCGGGTCGGCCTGGACGCATGGCGAACGAACCTCGAAACGGGGTTCGTCTGGGACAAGGACGATTTCAGTACCAATCAGTTCGCGCACCCCTACCACGGCAGCACGTACTTCAACGCCGCCCGGGACCACGGCTTCAACTACTGGGGCGCCATGGGCTTCACCCTGCTGGGCAGCCTCCAGTGGGAGTTGTTCGGCGAGAACCATCTGCCCTCCTTCAACGACCTCATCAACACCACGATGGGTGGGTGGGCCCATGGCGAGGTCATCTACCGGCTGTCCTCCATGCTGCTGGACCAGCGCGCCACGGGAACCCGGCGCGTCGCCCGTGAGGTGAGCGCGGGGTTGCTCAATCCCGTCCGAGGCGTCAACCGCGTGGTGCGCGGGGATGCCTGGCGCAGCGCCCCCACCCCGGAGGACTGGCAGCCGCCCGTGTTCGCCGTGATGACACGCACCGGCTACCTGAACATCGACGCGGGCACGACGCTGAACCAGTTCTTCGCGGAGCTGGACCTGCGCTACGGCGATGCCCTGCGCTTCCCGGTGGACGCGCCCTTCGACGCCTTCAACATGGGCGTGCAGTTCACCACCGGCGAAAACCGACTCATCAGCCGCGCCGAGGTGAAGGGCGCGCTGGCGATGCTCCCGCTGGAGACGGGTGGGAACGAGCGCGTGCTGCTCGGCGCCTTCCAGCACTTCGACTACAACGACACGCAGGCCTACGAGCTGGGCGGACAGTCGATCGGCGCGGGGCTCGTGTACCGGTACCTGACGCAAGAGGGCCGCGAGCTGCGTCTGGCGCTTCATCTGCGAGGCGTGGTGCTCGCGGGCATCACCTCCGAATACGCCGACAAGGTGGGCCGCGACTACGACTACGGCCCGGGCCTGGGCTTCCACTTCGAGGCGTCCTACGGGCGCTGGCCGTGGGAGTACCTCAAGCTGCACGCGGGCACCACGTGGCTGCACACGCTCAACGGCGCGGACGGCAACCACCTGGTGCATGAGGGCACCTTGCTGCTGGACGTTCCGTTGTTCGCCAACCTGGGCCTGGGCGCCAGCTTCACCTTCTTCGAGCGAAACAGCTTCTTCCGCGACTTCGATACCGTCTCACGCGGAATCCCTCAGGCCCGGGTGTTCCTCTCCGTGCACTGACCGTCCACGCGGGGCGCAGGTGACTTGGCGGCCTGTGAGGCAGCCGGTAGCGTCGCCCGTGCCCAGGAGTCGCTCACGTGAATCCCCCGATGCCGTCGCTCCCCTCCTCCGCCACCGAGACCCGGATGGTGGACATGGTGTTCCCCGACCAGGCCACGCACTACGGCGTCCTCTTCGGCGGGCAGGCGCTGCGGATGATGGACATGTCCGCGTTCATCACCGCCAGCCGGTACACGCGGCGCAACGTCGTCACCGCCTCCAGTGAGCGCGTGGACTTCCACATCCCCGTGCGCCAGGGCCAACTGGTGGAGCTGGTGGGACGCGTGGTGTCCACGGGAAGGACGTCGCTCACCGTGGAGGTGGAGATGTTCGCCGAGGAGCTGCTCACGGGCGCCCGTGCGCTGTGCACGCGCGGCCGGTTCATCATGGTGGCGCTGGATGAACATCACAAACCCACGCCGGTTCCACCGCTCGCGCCAGAGCCCACGTAGGGGCCGCTTCGGTCGCGCACGGCTACGACGTGGGGTTGCCCGCCGCGTGACGCAGGCGCCGCCGTCGCCACGCCGTGTACGAGACGACCAGCGCTCCAGCCAGGGTTCCCGCCAGCGCGCCCAGCACCCGGCGTGGGACGGGGCCACCCACGCTCGGCGGCTCGTGGCGGAAGGTCTCCAGCGAGGCACGCACTTGCGGCTCCAACGCCTGCCACCGCACCGCGGGCGCGCTGACCATCACCACGGCATGCTCGCCCTCCGAGGCCAGGCCCGCGACGAGCACCGTGCGAACCTGCCCCGCCTCGCGCAGCGTCCCCAGCACCTCCACACGCGGTGTCACCCCGCCCAGGCGCTCCACACGCTCGGCGGCAAGCGGGAGTCCCAGTTCGCGCTGGTAGTGCTGCATCACCGCGGACGCGAACTCTTCCCGGTCGGAAGGGCTCGCGCTGAAGCCACGCCCCACCACGGACACGAGCAGCGTGGCTGCGTCCGGGCCCTCACCGTCGGTGAGGGCCGCCGACAAGGCGCGCGGCGCGTCCGGGTCCAGCGCCACCGCACCCACGCGCGAGCCGGCGTACTGCTCCCACCGCACCATGTGGAAGCCTTCCGGAGGGCGAAACGAATAGCCATCCCGGCGCAGCTCCGTTCCGAGCGCGCCCGGCAGCGTCAGCAGTCCGACGGCCAGGAAGGTGGCGTGCACCGGGGCATCATAGTCGCCCACCCACGCCCGCGCCCGCCCGGCAGCCGGGTGGCCTCGCGACCTCAACGCACGGCGTGTGGCGCTGCGGAGCTGGGCTGACGATGGAGGCTGGCCCGAAGTGCCGAATCGGCCTGTCCTACAGCACTCGCTGTGCGCACCGGCGAACCAGACAGGGCCGGCAGCACCGCGGGAGGTCAAGGCGGCTGGACGGGCGACTACAGGGGCGATAGCTCGTACGACACGGAGGCTTTGGCCAGCCCAGAGAACCCGTGGGAGCGTGTGGTGGACTCGGTGCGTCGACCGGCGGCGCCGCCGGTGCCGCGATCAACGCCGGGGGCACGCGGTGAACGTGCCGGATGGCCGTTACGACACCGGCGGGGGCCGCATTCGCGGCCCCGTCACGCCTTGAAGTGCTGGCACCGCAGCTACTGGCAGGTCACCGGGTCCTTGCAGGAGTACGTCAACTGAAAGAGCGCGTGGTGGTCGCCATACGGCGTCTGCTCGCAGCGCAACTCTTGCTCCACGGCGTTGCAGTATCCCGCGGGGCATGCGGCCGAGGCCGCCGCATAGGCCTGCTCCCGAGCGGTCTCCATGGCACCGTGGCAGCGGAGCGGATGGTTGGCACCTCGCGTCACGACGTACCGCTCACCGCCGCAAATACAAGGCGCGGCACAATAGGTGTAGCCCTGGCCACAAAACACCCAACCTCCGTTGCTGTCCCCCGAGAGACACAGGCCGTTGGTGGCACCACAGGACACCGGGGCGGCTCCCGGGCATTGACGGGTCACCGTGCAGGTCAGGTCCTGCTCCGTCTCTCCGAGCCGGATTTCATCCTCACCCGGTTCCCCCACATTGCACGCGGCCAGAGCCACGACAGCCAACACGACACCGCAGCGCCGGAGTCCTTCGAAGTGGATTTGCATCGCCGGGACGCTAGTGGCGGCCGCGCCAAGGCATCCATCGTGGGAACCCGCATCGCGCTAGCGCATCGGAATGACGACGCGATACTTTTTCCGCCGTAAGCAACTCTCCCGGTTAGCCACGACGCACCTTGCCAGCCATGCTCGAGGCATTTCAGCGCATCACCACGGAACGCCTGCTGCTTCGCGCCGTGCGCGACAGCGATTTGGACGCCGTGTTCGCCTTGCATGCGGATCCAGAGACGAACCGGTTCAGCGTCTCCGGTCCCATGCGCTCACGAGAGGAGGCGCATCGGCAACTGACACTGTGGCTGGACGACTGGTCCCGACACGGTGTGGGCTACTGGGTGGTGGAGCGGCGCGATGCCCCTGGTGACGTCGTGGGCTTCGGTGGCGTGCGCCACAAGGTGCTCGAAGGACGCCCGGTGCTGAACCTCGCCTATCGCTTCACACCCCGGACCTGGGGCACCGGGTATGCGACGGAGATGGCCCGCACGGCCCTGGCGCTGGCCCAGCGTCACCTGCCCGATGTGCCCGTGGTCGCCATCATCCACCCGGACAATGAGGCCTCCCTCCGCGTCGCGGAGCGCAGCGGAATGCGCTTCGAGCGCGTCATCGACTACGCCGGCACGCCCAGCCGGCTCTACGTGCCCGCACCGCCGTAACGCCCTGCCCCCGTCCGCACCGGGAGCGGGTGGCCAGCCCCATTGGCCTCCGCCAATACTTAAGCATCGGCTTGACAATTAAATCCCGCGTCCCGACACTTAAGTCCGTGCCTAACCAATCAGCCATCGACCGGGTCTTCCACGCCCTGGGGGACCCCACGCGACGAGCGATGGTCGAAGCCCTGGGCAATGGACCCGCCTCGGTGAGTGCGCTCGCCAAGCCGCTTGGCATCTCGCTCGCGGCCGTCGTCCAGCACCTTCAGGTGCTCGAGGAGAGCGGCCTCGTGACGACCGAGAAGGTTGGTCGTGTGCGCTCGTGCCGGCTGGAGCCCAAGGGCTTCCGGGTGGCCGAGCAGTGGATTGCCGATCGAAAGAGCCTCATCGAGCGGAAGTTCGATCGGCTCGAAGCCCTGCTGTCCGAAGAACCCACCCCACCCGCTGGAGACAAACCATGACCGTCGTTCACAGCACCTTCACCGTCGACCGCACCTTCAACGCCCCCGTTCCCCGCGTGTTCAACGCGTTTGAGAACCCTGAAATCCGCCGCCGCTGGTTCGTCGAGGGCGAGGGCTGGGAGGTTGGCCGCTACGAGCTCAACTTCCAGGCGGGAGGCCGCGAGGGCGGTGTCTTCCGGTTCCAGGGCGGCCCGGAGATTGGCAACGACACGCTCTACACGGACATCATCCCCAACGAGCGCATCGTCTTCGCCTACACGATGACCGTCGCTGGCAAGCGCATCTCCTCGTCGCTGGTGACGGTGCAGTTCACCGCCGAGGGCGACAAGACGCTCATGTCCTATACCGAGCAGGGCGCGTACTTCGAGGGCGGACAGGACGCGATCCGCGGCCGCGAAGCCGGCACGAAGGAGCTGCTGGAGAAGCTGGCGCGGGAGCTCACGCGCTGAGCAGGCACGTTGGACTCATTCAATTGCGGCGATCCGGTACTCGCCATCTTCTAGCACCAGCCGGACGGCGCGCTCGCCACCCAGCGGGAACACGGCCTCGCCCGCGCCGACGCGGACATGCGTATTGAGTGCGAGCCGGGCACGCCGGAGACGTTCCCTCGCAAGGGGTTCGCGCTCGAAATCCTCGCGAAGGCGCTCCGGGGTGTAACGCGCGCGCAGGGGCCCGGCGAGTTGGCTCCAGGCGGACTTCCAATCACGAGCCTCCACCCTGTCGATGAATTGGCGAAGGGCGGCCCGAGGAACATCCGCGGGCCGGGCCTCGACGATACGCCACCCCTGGGGGGACTGAGCGACCGTCAGGGAGGGTGCTCGCGCCTCGAGGTTCGGCGCGCCGGCTCGGACGTCCGCAGCCCTGGCGCTGCGAGCCCCCGCATCCGCATAGCGCTCCAGGAACGCCGCCTCCTCCTCGGGCCCACCCACCGTCAGCGCGTACGCGTCCCCGACACGCCCTTCCTCGAGGGCGCGGGCATATGCCTCCGCGACGGAGGCGGGCTCTCGCGGCGTGGTCGCACAGGCGGTCAGCAGGAGACAGAAGACCCAGGAACGGTTCATGCGCATCGCGGGGAGAATACCTGCCCGGGCATTCCGGCCAATCGCTGTCTTCGACCAGGCACGGAGTCTCACCCGGGCGTGCCTGGCCGGGCGCCGCGGCGCTGCGCCCTCTCCGCCTTCGTCACCTGCTCCAGCAACTCATGGAGCCGTGGCTCCTCCACGGGCTCGAGGAACTGGACGGTATGCCGCCGCCCCCCCTCCTCCACGGTCAGGGTGAAACGGCGGGCGTCCGCGGCGCCTGGAGGAATGGTGCCTACAACGGGAGGCAGTTCGAAGAAGCGGGCAGCCTGGACGCTTTGCCGCAGCGCCTCCGCTTGCTCTGGGGGCAGGCTTGCCAGGTCCACTCCCCTGGGCCGGGCCAACCCAGGGAAGAAGGCGGGCCCACCTTCGCGCTTGATCTCGATGCGCATGGCGGCCACCGAAGAACCCCTTACGCCCTGGGGACTCGCTTCGCGGTCGTCGAAGGCTGGGTGACGGCGCCGACGAATGACGGAATGCCGATGCCTGGTTTGGGGACGCGGATGCCCACCTGCTCCCAGGCATCCCGGACCGCGTCCGCCTCTTCCCCGGATCCATACAGGCGCATCGCGGACATCATGGTGATACGCGCGAAGTCGAGGAACCCCATGTCGGGCTTGATGTGTGAGTCGCGAATGGCGTCGTACCAGATGCGCCCCGCCCGCTCCCAGGCGTAGCCGCCCAGTTGCGACGCCACCAGATAGAACGCCCGGTTGGGGATACCGGAGTTGATGTGCACGCCTCCGTTGTCCTCCCACGTACGGACGTAGTCCTTCATGTGCCCGGGCTGCGGGTCCTTGCCCAGCACGTCATCATCGAAGGCCGTCCCCGGATTCTTCATGGAGCGCAGCGCGACCCCCTCCACGTTGCCAGTGAGGAGTCCCGTGCCGATGAGCCAGTCCGCCGCATCCGCCTTCTGCTGAAGCTTCATCTGCCGCACCAGCGAGCCGAAGACGTCGGACATGGACTCGTTGAGCGCACCCGCCTGGCGGAAGTACCAGAGCGGCCCTTCGTCCTCGGTGACACCGTGCGCGAGTTCGTGCGCGATGATGTCCAGGCAGATGGTGAATCGGTTGAAGAGGTCGCCGTCCCCATCCCCGAACACCATGCGCCGCCCATCCCAGAAGGCGTTGTCGTAGTTCTTCCCGTAGTGGACGAAGGCCTGCAGCGGCATCCCATCTCCGTCGATGGAATTGCGCCCGAAAATCTCCCAGAAGAAGTTGTAGGTGTCTCCCAGGCCGTCATAGGCCTCGGTGACCGCGATGTCCTCCGTCGCCCCCTGCCCCTCGAAACGAACGGGCGTGCCAGGAAACGCTTCACTGTTCCTCAGGTCGTAGATGGTCCGATGCAGCGCTGATTCCACCATCATGGCCCTGGGACGGGTGACGAGCGTCGATGGGGTCGTTCTGCTCCCCGCGAGCCGGAGCGCACGGAACGTCGAATCCGTGGAAAGCGTCCGCAAGGCCCGCTCACGTTGCTCGCTGGTGCCGTTCTGCGCGATGGAGCGAGCCAGGTAAGGCGGCAGGATGCAGTGAATGGAGTGCCGGTGTCGTGTTGGGTGAAACATGACGAATCCCTCTGCTGAATGGGCTCAGCCACGAGGGTAGGAACGCCGGACCTCCCTTCGGACGACTCGGCCGCGCACGGGCTCCGTCGTCATGAAGGAGCACAAGCACGCGGGCGAGCCCGGGCCTCCAGGTTCCCGTCAACGCGCCTCTTGAGTCGCCACCCACCACGGGGTGCCACCCGCGTCGCGGAACCCACCGCGCTTGTCACCATCCCCACTGTTGACGGGAGCCTTCACGGCCACGGCGCCAGTGTCGAGCGCGCGCTGGTAGGTCCGGGTCCACGTCCGCGACGTACACGTGGACATGGGCCGGCACCACGGGCCAGCCGGTGGCCGCGTCGCGCAGCATGATGACAGTGCCGCCGATGCGCACCTCACCATGGACCATTCTACCGGCGTCTCCGGGAATCATGCGCAGCCGCTCGGCACCGAAGACCTCATCTCGGCATCCCATGGCGAACTCGCCCCTCGTTTTCCAGGGCGTCTCCCTGTTCGTCATTCCCCTGCGAACAGCGCTCCCGATCACTGACACCGCACGCGGCTGGCGTCTATTCCTCGGCGACGCCTTTGGTGAGGGGGGATGGGGAACATGGCGAGCACGATGAACCGATGTCTCAGGAGCGTGCTGTTCGGAACCGTGCTGCTCTCCAGGACTGCGGCGGCTCAGGAAGCTCCGGCACGGCTCCAGGAGTCCTTCGGTCCGGTGCTGAATTTGAGCGGGACGCCCACCTTCAACTTCGAATTCCAGACAGCCGTCGCCGACAGCAACGTCTACATCGTGTGGAGTGATACATCGTCCCTGGACGTCACCCACGTCTACCTGCGCAGGAGCTCGGACCAGGGAAAGAGCTTCGAGCCTCCCCTGAGACTGAGCACCGACACCGGGCCCGCCTACCTCCCCACCGTGGTCGCGGAGGGAAAGAAGGTCTACGTCGCCTGGCGCGAACAGGGCATCCAGTTCCGCGTGAGCCATGACAACGGAAGGAACTTCGACCCCGCGGTGACCCTGGCCTCGCACGGCTTTTCGCCCCGGCTCGCGGCCGAGAACAGCGATGTGTACGTGACCTGGACCGAGCCAACGGGCGCGCGGTCCGCGACCCAGCACTTCCGGGCGAGTCACGACAAGGGACTGACCTTCGGCCCCACACTGGCGCTGGATGACCGTCATGGCATCGGGGTGACGGAGATGACCGCGTCCAACAATCGCGTCTACCTGGTGGGCGACGACATCGGCGCGGATGACCGGCCCGACGTGTACATGAGGACCAGCCCCGACGAGGGAAAGGCCTTCGCACCGCGTCTCAACCTCAGTGCCGGCGAGGGCCCGGGGCAGCCGTCACTGCTCGCCCGCATCGCCGTCAAGGACCAGAAGGTCCACGTGGTCTGGGAGGAATGCAACGACCTCTTCCCGGACACCTGCGCCATCCTCTACCGCCGCAGCACCGACCGGGGGGCCAGCTTTGGACCCACCCAAGCCATGAGTGGGAGCCAAGGCTTCGCGCTCGCTCCGGACCTCGAAATCTCGGGTCAGCACGTCTTCGTGGCGTGGCAGGACGACAGCCCCGGCAACTTCGACATCCTCCTGCGCGCCAGCAACGACCACGGGGCCACGTTCTCCGCGCCACGCAACCTGAGCCTCACCCCGGGATACTCCGGCTCCGTCAGCCTCTCCGCGGCCCAGTCGCATCTGCGCGCCGCGTGGGAGGACTCCACCGCCGGCTCGGTCGACATCCTCTACCGGGCCAGCGGTGACCTGGGCGCGTCGTTCACGCCCGTGACGAACCTGAGCAACACGCCGACGCGCTCTTCTGCGCCACGTGTCTTCGCCTCCAGCGGCGGAGCACATGGCTACGTGGCCTGGCTGGAAGACCTGGCCAACGAAAACACCGACGTGTTCTTCCGCCGCACCGAGGCGAAATAGTCCGGGCCCTGCCCGCGCCTACCGCAGGCCCGTCCGGGTCATCGACACGGAGGACACCTTGTCGTGCCACGAGCCTCCCGGCATCGCGTTGACGTCACCCACGTTCTGGGACGTGGTGAAGCAACGGCCCGACAGGTTCGCATGCTCGCACAGCGTCGCCTGGTACGGCCCCAGCACGGTGACGGAGCTCAGCACGTCGTTGAACCCCACGCTGCGCAGATCGCCCACGCTGCCGCCGAGCCAGACGAGGTTGCCCTCGAAGTTCGAGTGCTCGTGGAGATAGACGCCTTCCGAGGCGGAGTGCCCCTGGACCCCGTACGTGTAGTCACCCGACGAGAGGTGCGCGCCCCGGCCGTAGTCCGAGTACGCCCAGTTGCTCAGCCCACCCGGCGACTGCTTCACCACCACGGACCAGCTCTGGAATGGGAACCGGGAGTTCAGGCGGCCATGCAGCGCGAGCGCCCTTGCCGCCGCGTTCCCTGACAGGCCCCCGAGCTGCTCTCTCACGTAGTTGGACAGGAAGTCCCTGCCCACCACGCTCGTCACCGAGCGCGTCAGATAGGCGATGTGGGTGTAATCATCGATGGCGTCGGACTGGTAGAAGTTCCCCTGGTGGCTGATCCACCCGCCCCAGGACTTCTTCAGCGCGGCGATGTGCCAGTTGCGCCCGGGCACGGCGTTGTGGACGAAGTTCCGGATGCCGTGCCACCGCTCCTCCGCGTTGCCACCCATGGTGTGCGCGGTGTTCCTGAAGATGACGTTGAAGTCATCCGGCAGCCACGTCGTCGAGGACAGGAGACGGAAGTTGAGGGCCAGGATGGCGTCAATCAAGCCCGCTCCCGGGAAGTCCATCATCAGGATGCCCGCGCGCTGGACGTGCCCAGCCACCAGGTGGTCGATGGCGAAGTCATTCACACCGCGAATGGCCATCCCGTCTCCGCCCGCCACCGTGAAGGGATGCGCGAGCGCGGAGGCGCCACTCAGGAAGTTGACGAACAGCGTGGACGGCGAGCCCGTGTTGGTGCGCCCCAGGTGCGCGCGGACCTTGTTCCACTTGTCGTCGATGTCGAAGATCGTGGACACCGTCCAATCGTCCTGGAGGTCCAGCCCTCCCCAGGGGATGCCGTAGGCGCCACCGCCAAAGCCGTCCAGGATGACAATCTTTCCGCGGACCTCGCCCAGGGCGGGCACGTGGCTCCCGGTCCAGATGTAGGGCCTGTAGGCGGGGTTGTTCCGGTACGCCTCGTACGTCGCGGCGAAGCTGCGCGTGATGTTCTCCTCGGTGTGCTCCTTCTTCACGCGCATCACCAGCGTCTCGCTGGGGTTCGCGTTCAGGAACTGGATGGCGGTCTGAAGCACGTTGTCGAAGTTGACGTGCAGGTAGACGACGCCGTGGTGGATGGTGAAGCTGTCCGCGATGTGCCGGCAGCGGATGTCCAGCGCGCGGATGCCCGCGTCGAGCTGACGGCGCAGGTCCAGGGACTGGGTCTGCGTCAGGGAGCCGCCGTAGGACTGGTACGCCATCGTGTCATGTGTCCCCGGCAAGGACAGGGCGGCGAGGCTCGTCGAGTCGGGAACCCAGTTCATCCAGTTGGGATGATGCGTCTCGATGCTGCCCGAATCGTTGTAGTAGCGGCCTCGCGCGGAAGCGGGGGAAGAGATGGCGACGAGGCCCACGGCGAGCATCGCCACCGCGTGACGGAGGCGGATGGAGGGATACGACGTGTCTGACATGGATGGCGTCCGGGAAAGAGTCGCGACAGCATCGAGGCACGCCCAAGATTAGACGCCAACATGGATATTTGGAAAAAGCGGGATAGTCACGGCGCGCCCTGCCCAGCATCCCGCCACGCTCACCATCGAAGCTGGCGCGGAGCTACGCGGGCGCCTGCATGAATCCTCCTTTCAAAGCCTTTCCGAAATGGAAGGTATTTCCAGGATACGGACTCCTCGTCATGGCTCGAAGTCGAAATGTGTCGCGCCCTGAAAGTGGCGGATGAATCACGTCTGACTTGATTCAAAACAGGTACACGGGCGCTGTGACACTCCGGGTGTCGCGACACACGCAGTCCTTCGCATTCCAACTCGCACGCGGAGCTCAGGCAACCGCGAGCGGTCCAGGATTTTCGACGGCACGCCACCAGCCTCCCGGAATCCACACCTGGGTGCCGACCACCCCGACACAGCGTGTGGCCTCCCGGAATCCGAGCCTTGTCGCGGCGTCTCCCTGCGTGTTCGTTGTGACATCCCCGCGCGGCGCGGGTAACCTGCCGGGGAGATGAACCCCGCCGCCAGGGCCGACATGGAGTCACGTGCCGATCGCGCCCTGCGCCGCGGCGAGCTCACCGAAGCGCTCGGTCTGTACGAGTCGCTCGTGCGGGCCTTCCCAGCCGACGAGGGGCTTGTCCTCAAGCTCGCCAACGCGCGCGAGCTGCTCCAACCCGCGGAGTTGGAGGTGCTCGAAGCCGCCCGGGCCGAGGCCAGCATCCCCCTCCCCGTGGGCCCCTCCTCCCCCGTTCAGGAAGGCGAGCGCCTCTTCGCGCTGGGCGACTATGCGGGCGCCGCCGCTTGCTACCGGCGCGCGGTCCAGGAACGCCCGGACAGCGAGCTGCTCAAGGAGCGGCTGATCGAGATCTACGGCCTCGCGAAGGCCATGCCCCTACAGTCACCGACAGATAGGGCGCTCCCCGACAAGCCGGAGCCTCGACTCCAGGCCTTGCTGGACCGCGTGGCCTCGCGCCGCCGCATGAAGCGGGACTGAGGAAAAGGCCCGTTTCCACTCGCGAATCTGCCCTGACCGGTGATTCGTGCGTTGCACCCCCGGGGGCCCCCCCCTACAATCAGGTCCGACGTTTCTGTCATGGTGAAGCACCCTCCCTCTGACACCCGCGTCCGACCTGTATGCCCCGTCCCATGAGACTTGGAGTCCTGACCGGCGGCGGCGACTGCCCCGGCCTCAACGCACTCATTCGTGGCCTCGTGAAGCGGGGCACGCACGAATTCGCCTACGAGTTCGTGGGCATCGAGAACGGCTACATGGGCCTGGTGGAGCCAGGGCTCGCCCACCCGCTCACCGAGGAGGACACCCGCGGCATCCTCCCCAAGGGCGGCACCATCCTGGGCACGTCCAACAAGGCAAACCCCTTCAGCTACGCGACCCGTGAGGACGGGCACTGGGTGGAGCGGGACGTGTCCGACCAGGTCCTGCGCCGCTGCGAGGAGCTGGGCCTGGACGGGCTCATCGCCGTGGGCGGTGACGGGACGCTGTCCATCGCCCACCGGCTCGTGGAGAAGGGGCTCAAGGTCGTGGGTTGTCCGAAGACCATCGACAACGACCTGTCCGGGACGGATCAGACGTTCGGCTTCGACACCGCGCGGCTCATCGTCACCGAGGCGCTCGACCGCCTGCACTCCACCGCCGAGGCCCATGACCGGGTGATGGTGGTGGAGATCATGGGCCGCCACGCCGGCTTCCTCACCCTGGAGAGCGGCATCGCCGGGGGCGCGGACGTCATCCTGATTCCGGAGATTCCGTACAGCGTGGAGGCCGTGGTGGAGAAGATCCGCCGCCGCGCCACCCGCCGTCGCAGCTTCTCCATCATCGCCATCTCCGAAGGCGCGTTCCCCCAGGGCGGCGAGCTGGCCGTGCTGGACTCGGCGGAGGCCATCCCCGGCCGGGGCGTGGTGCGGCTCGGCGGCTCGGGGAAGGTGCTGGCGGACCTGCTGGCCCGACACATCGAAGCGGAGATTCGCGTCACGGTGCTGGGCCACCTCCAGCGCGGGGGCAGCCCCAGCGCGGCGGACCGGGTACTGGCCACTCGCTACGGCTGCAAGGTGCTGGACCTGGTGAGCGCGGGCCAGTGGGACCACATGGTGGCCCTGCGCGCGGGCGAAATCATCGCGGTACCCTTGAGCGAGTCGCGCAAGGAGCGCCGGGTGGATCCGGCGGGCGAGCTGGTGCGCTTCACCAAGAGCATGGGCATCAGCTTCGGGGACTGAGGGGACCGCCAACTCGCCATGACGACGCTCGTCGGCCGCCATATCGGTCGCTACCGCATCCTCGAGCAACTGGGCTCGGGGGGCATGAGCGTCGTGTACAAGGGGCTCGACACCGCCCTGGACCGTGAAGTCGCGGTGAAGGTGCTGCACCCGCACCTGGCCGGCAAGGACGAGTCCCGCCGGCGGCTGGCCCGCGAGGCCCGCGCGGTGGCCAAGCTGCACCACCCCAACATCCTGGAGGTCTTCGACTTCTCCGCCGCGGACGCCCAGGACGCGTTCATCGTCACCGAGTACATCCGCGGCCAGACGCTGAAGGCGTTCATGGACGAGGGACCCATGGACCCGCCGGAGCTGGCGGCCATGGTCATCCACGAGCTGGCCGCGGCGCTGGCGCACGCGCACGAGGCCGGCGTCATCCACCGCGACCTCAAGCCCGAGAACGTCATGGTGCGCGAGGACGGCGTCCTCAAGCTCATGGACTTCGGCATCGCGCGGCTGATGGACATCGAGGAGCGGATGACCGTCACCGGCACGCTGGTGGGCTCGCCGGCCCACATGGCCCCGGAGATCATCGAAGGCCTGGAGGCGGGCCCCACGGCGGACGTCTTCAGCGTGGGCATCATGTTCTACGCGGCGATGACGGGACGGCTGCCCTTCAGCGCGCCCAACACCACCGCCACGCTCAAGCGCATCCTGGACGGGGACTACGAGGACGCGCGCCGGCGCGTGCCCGCGCTGTCGGACGAGCTGGCGGACATCTGCGCCATCTGCCTCCAGCGCGACCCGGAGCGGCGCTACCCCGACGCGGCCCGGCTGCGGGACGCCCTGGCGGACTACCTGGCCGGCCTGGGCTTCGCCCGCGTGGGCGAGGAGCTGGTGTCGTACTTCGCGGACCCGCCATCGTACCGAAAGCTGGCCCGTCAGCGCATCGTCGCCACCCTGCTGGAGCGCAGCGAGCGGCAGCTCGCGGAGAAGCGCACCCCGCGCGCCCTGTCCAGTCTCAACCAGGTGCTGGCGCTGGACGCCACCAACGCGCGGGCGCTGGCGCTCCTCAAGGGCATCCAGCGCGCCCAGCGCATCAAGACGTGGCGCCGCCGGGGGCTGCGTCTGGGCGTGGGCGTGGCCGCCGCCGCGGTGCTGGGCCTGGGCGGCTGGCAGGCGCGCCACGCGAACGACGCCGAAGCCACCACCCCGCCCGACGCCACCACGCCCGGACAGGTCGCGGCCACGCTGCCTCTGGCCCCGCCTTCCGAGCCGCTCGCCACCGTCGCGCCTCCCGACACCACCCCGGCCCCGAAGGAGAACGCCGGGCGTCCCGGCCCTGGCACGTCGCAGCCGCCCCGCCCGGCGGGACCGGCTCCGCGCGTGGTCAAGGGCACGACGACACCGGGAGGCCTGGCACCGCGGACGGACGGCACGCCGGCCGTGGGCGGCACCGTGCGCGGAATGAGCACGCGCCCCTCGGGTGAGGACGAGGAGGCACCGCGCAAGCCGCTGGTGCGCAAGCTGCCGGTGTCCATCCTGGTGCGCCCCTATGGCAGCATCCGCGTGGATGACGGAGCGGCCAGCGCACAGCCGCTCCAGAAGCATGACGTGGAGGTGACGCCGGGCCGGCACACCGTCACCATCTCGTGCGACTACTGCGAGGACGTGGTGGACACCATCGACGTGCAGCCGGAAGGCGACAACGTCTTCCACCTGCGCGCCCAGCCCAAGGCATCCCGCCTGTCGGTCGACTTCGAGCCCGCGGGCGCGCTGGTCCGCGTGGGCGACGAGCTCCGCTCCGCGGAGGACAGCGTGAAGACGCCCTTCGAGGTCCGCTCCCCGCGAGGCCCCGCGGGCTTCCAGCACACCGTGGTGGTGGAGGTCTCCCACCCGGGTTACGTGTCGGAGCGCCGGGTGGTGCATCTGCGGCCGGGCGAACCCACCACCCTGCGCGGGAGCCTCCGCCCAGAATGAGCCGCTGCCTCCCGCTCTTGCTCACGGCGCTGATGCTGCTCGCTCCGGGCGCCACGCTCGCCCAGGACGCCGGTGACCCGGAGGTCGCCGCGCTGCGCGCCAGCTTCGAGTACGGCAAGTACGCGGAGGTGATGGACCGCGCGGCCTCGCGCATCGACCGGGGCGGCCTGGACGAGGACGACCTGGCGGAGCTTCACAAGCTCGCGGGCCTGGCGGCCTTCAACCTGGGCCGCACCGACGACGCCCGCCGTCACCTGCGCGCCCTGCTCCGGTTGGATCCGGACTTCAGCCTGGACCCCTTCGTCGTCCCGCCGCCCGCGGTGGCCTTCTTCGACACGCTCAAGGAGGACATGGACACGGAGCTGGACTTCCTGCGCCAGGAGCGGCGGCTGCGTCAGGAGCGCGAGAAGGCGGAGGCCGAGCGCCGCGAGCGCGAGCGCCTGGAAGCCGAGGTGCAGCGCCGCCGCGCCGAGGAGCTGGCGTCCCAGGTGACGGTGCGCACGGTGGAGAAGCGCAACTTCCTGGTCAACTTCGTCCCCTTCGGCGCCGGCCAGTTCCAGCAGGGCCGCACCAGTCTGGGCATCGTCTTCGCCGCCACCGAAGGTGTGCTGGCGGTGACGAGCATCATCTCCTTCTTCGCCTACGAAGGGCTCTTCGAAGAGCGCACCATCGATTTGGACAACGTGCTGGACCCGGACGGCCGGGCCTCCGTCACCGTGCGCTACATCCCCACCAGCCGGGCCAGGCAGCGCGACGCGTGGCAGTTGCTCAAGCTGTCGTCGGCCGCGGGCTTCTACGCCGTCTACGCCGTGGGCGTGGTGGACGCGCTGTTCCACCACGAGGACCAGGTGGTCCGCAGCACGGTGGAGCCTCGCGCCGAACAACCCGCGGAGCTGTCCCCCCGCTCCACTTCCGCCCGCGCGACGGCACCGAAGACGTACACGCGCGTGGGCATCTACCCGACCCCCGGCGGACTCGGCGCCGGTCTCACCCTCTCCTTCTGACGGAGACTCCCTCCAGGTACGTGAAGCCATGGCCAGCCTCACCGTCCGCACCCCCGATGGCAAGGTCCGCGCGGTCTCCCTGCACAAGCGCCTCACCAGCATTGGCCGGGGCCCGGACAACGACATCCCGCTGGAGGACACCTCCGTGCCCTCCAGCGCCCTGCACGTCACCTTCGACGGCACGCGCTACGAGGTGGGCAGCCTGGGCGCCACCTTCCACGTCAACGGAAAGAAGCGCGACGCCCATGCGCTCTCCACCGGCGACGTGGTCCGCGTGGGCCACACCGAGCTGCTCTTCGCCCGGGAGGACGCTCCCCGTGCCCCGCCTCCACCCGCGTCCCCTCCGCGCGAGCTGGTGCACACGTCCAATCCCGACTCGCACACCTCGGAGCTGCCCGGCGTCCCCGGCCGCGAGCTGCTGCTGCTGCGCCGGCTCACCGCGTTCAGCGAGCGGCTGCTGGGGCTCTACGACCTGGAGCGCCTCCTGGAGGGCCTGATGGACGAGGCCATCGAGGTGACGCGCGCCGACAAGGGCTTCCTCATCCTGATGGAGAACGGGGAGCCGCGCGTGAAGGTGGCGCGCAACGTGTCCCGGGAGAACATCGAGGACGCGGTGGAGAAGGACAAGATCTCCGACTCCATCATCGCCAAGGTGGTGAAGGAGCAGAAGGCGCTCATCGTCGCGGACGCGCTGGACTCGCCGGAGTTCAACAAGAGCGAGTCGGTGGTGAACCTGCGCGTCCACTCCGTCATGTGCGTGCCGCTGATGCAGAAGGGCGACCTCTTCGGTGTCCTCTACGTGGGCAATGACCGGCTGGTGAACCGGTTCGAGCCCAAGAGCGCGGACATGCTCACCATCTTCGCGGCACAGGCGTCGCTCATCCTCCAGAACGCGATGCTGGTGAGCGACCTCAAGCTCGACAACACCGAGCTGCGCCGCAAGCTGGAGGACCAGCGCTATGGCGACATCGTCGGCGCGTGCCAGGGCATGCGGGACGTGTACAAGCGCATCGACAAGATCGCGCCCACGGACATCTCCGTGCTCATCACCGGCGAGACGGGCACCGGCAAGGAACTCATCGCGCGGGAAATCCACCGCCGCTCGCCGCGCGCGAAGGGCCCCTTCATCACCATCAACTGCGGCGCGATTCCGGAGAACCTGCTGGAGAGCGAGCTGTTCGGCCACGTGAAGGGCGCCTTCACCGGCGCGGTGGCCACCAAGGCCGGCAAGTTCCAGGCGGCCATTGGCGGCACGCTCTTCCTGGACGAAATCGGGGAGATGCCGCTGCAGCTCCAGGTGAAGCTGTTGCGCGCGCTCCAGGAGAAGGTCGTCTACAAGGTCGGCGACAACCGCGGCGAGGCGGTGGACATCCGCGTGGTGGCGGCCACCAACAAGGTGCTCGAGGACGAGGTGAAGAAGAACACCTTCCGCGAGGACCTCTACTACCGCCTCAACGTAGTCACGCTGAAGCTGCCGCCCCTGCGCGAGCGCGGCGAGGACGTGGTGGTGCTGGGCCGCTTCTTCCTCCAGAAGTACGCCCGCGAGTTCAGCTCCAAGGCCCGCGGCTTCACCCCCTCCGCCACCGTGTCCATGCGCAAGTACGGCTGGCCGGGCAACATCCGCGAGTTGGAGAACCGGCTCAAGAAGGCGGTGGTGCTCGCGGACAAGCCGCTCCTGGGGCCAGATGACCTGGACCTGAAGCCGGAGAACCTGGAGCCCATCATGCCGCTGCTCCAGGCCAAGGAAGAGTTCCAGAAGCGTTACATCAACGAGGTGCTCGCCCGGAACAACGGCAACCGCACCAAGACGGCCAAGGACCTGGGAGTGGACCCGCGCACCATCTTCCGGCATCTGGAGAAGCTGGAAGCGGAGAAGTCAGGGCGGCCCCTGCCGCCCGAGGAGGGAGACGAGCTGCTCTAGGGGAGCGGCCCGTCCGGGGATGATGGAAGCCACGACGCGGCGATACTCCTGGAGACGAGAGCTGTGGCTGCTGATGGCCGCGGGCTGCGCCGCGTCCGGCTGCCTCATCCCCCAGGACGACACGTTGCTGGACTCCGTGCCGGAGTTCATGAACCGGCCGCCGCGCATCATCGACAGCCTGGTGGCCCCCCAGCAGCGCTTCATCCCGGACTTCGGCGCCGACGGCTGCGACCTCGCTTTCGAGGTGGCCGTCGAGGACCCGGACGTGGACGACCGCATCGTCGTGCACTGGTACGTGGACTACAACCCACAGGACCCGCGCGGCCCCTACCGCCAGTATGAGCTGGCCAGCACCCGCGAGCCCCGGCGCTCGGACCGGGGCACGCTGCTCATCAGCCTCGCGTCCGCCAACAACCCGCTGAGCACGCCCGGCCCCCACCTGGTGGAGGCGCTGGTGAGCGACGCGGAGCTGGTGGACCGCGTGGTGCGGCCCCGGCCGGTGCAGTTGCCGGACGGCACCACCATCGACAACCCGGGCTTCGTCGTCACCTATTCGTGGGTGGTCAACACCGTCCAGGGAGACTGCCGGTGAGGCGCCAGCGGCGGGTGCGGCGACTTGCGTGGACGGTCCTGCTGTCAGGCCTGCCCAGCGCCGGCTGCGTGCTGCTGGAGGAAGCGCCCGACCCCAGCCAGCTGGTGTGCCGCGCGGACAGCGACTGTGCCGTCAACGAGGTGTGCTTCCCGGACGGCTGCGGCGACCCGGGCCGGGACATCGTGGTGGAGGTGACGCCCAACCCCCATGACGGCCTGCACGCGCAGGACTTCCAGGTAGCCGCCATCCGGCCGGAGCTGAACCTGGCGCTGTTCGGGCCCGCCACCGTCCAGGGCAGCACCGTGCGCGCCACGACCCCCATCGGCAGCGCCCCGCGCCCCTACAACGAGCCGCTCCACCTCACCGCCCGAGGGGAGAGCGCGCTGCTGCCGGGTGTGGCGCGCCTCTTCACGGCCGACCTGGTCCCGCTCAACGGCGCCTGGGTGCTGCCCGTGGGGACCGGGACGTACACGGTGACGTTGGAGCCGGAGGACCTGGGGCTGCCACCGGTGCGAGGCGAAACCACCGTGTCGCCCGGCGGCGCCGTGCCCCTGCAACTGGTGCTGCCCTCCCCCACCCAGGTGGCCCGGCTGGAAGGCCGGGTGGTGCGCCAGGGCGCGCAGCCCGTGGACGCCGCGCTGCAGGTCCAGGCGCTGGACGCGGACCTGACGCCCCTGTCCCAGCGCGTGCCGGTGGTGCGCGGCTCGGGCGCCTTCTCCCTGGCCCTGCCGCTGGAGGCCTCGCAGCGCACCAGCCTCCTGGTGCGCGTGACGGCGACAGGCGACGTGTGGGTGCCGCAAAAGACGTTCACCGTGGATCCCCGCGAGCCGCTCACCGCGCCGTTGGAGCTGGGTGACTATGGCGAGCCGGTCCAGGTGTCCGGCCGCATCCTGGGACGGGACGGCCGGCCCGTGGTCCAGGCCTCCGTGTCCCTGCGCGGACCCGTGGGAGGCGGCGGCACGTACCAGGGGCCCCTGGGCGCCACCGACGCGGAGGGCCGATTCACGGTGGAGACGCTCCCGTCGGGGCCGGGCGGCAACCTGTCGCTGGTGGTGGTGCCGCCGTCAGGCTCCACCGCGGGCCTGACGGTGCAGTCGGTGGAGGTGCCTCGCACCGGCGCGGTGCTACCGGACGTCGTGTGTCCGGACCGGCGCATCATCCGGGGGACGATTCTCCAGACGGACAACACCTCCCCGGCGCTGGGCGTGCGAGTGCTGGCGGATCCGGTGGGACAAGTGCCGGGCTGGCCGCGTCCGCCGGCGGGCAGTGAGTCCCTGGGCACCACGGACGACACGGGCGCCTTCCGTCTGGGGTTGGATCCGGGCATCTACCGCGTGGACTTCATCCCCACGGAGAACCTGCCCCGCGTCAGCCGCGTCATCACCGTGCTCCCCGGCGACGACGCGTCCGATCAGGTGCTGGCCACCTTCCCGCTCCAGCGCGGCCGCACGGTGCGGGGCATGGTGACGGAGGCTGGAGCGCCCTCGCCCTACGCCTCCGTGCGCTTCTACCGGGTGGCGGACCTGGGAGGACGCCCGTCGCCTGTGCTGCTGTCGCAGACGGTGTCGGACCACCTGGGGCGCTACACCGCCCTGCTGCCGGTGCGCTGACTCAGGGCAGCCGGCCGGCGCCGGGGTTGCGGCCCGCGGCGTTCAAGGCGTCGTGCAGCGCATCCACCGCGCCGCCGACCTCTCCCGCGTACTGCACCGCGTGGATGGCGTAGAGGTCCTGCACGCGCACCAGGCGGCGAAACACCTCGCGCAGAGGGGCGCGCTCCCGCGAATCGAGCGCGCATTCGGACTCACGCACGCGGAGCTTCTGCAGCCACGCGGTGCGGAAGCGCATCCATTCCTGGTCGACGCTCTTGGCGGGAGACACGTTCACCAGCTTCTCGCGCCCGCTCTCCAGCTCCGTCCACAGGGTCCGCGCGCCATCCAGGCACTCGCGGAACGTGAGCGCGACGGGGGCGGGAGGCAGCTTCTCCGGCGTCATGGCCGAGACAGAGCGGCCGACACTCCAGATGAGCCACAACGAGAACAGCGTGGTGAGGAGGATGTAAATCCCATACGCGGCACCACGAAAGCGGCGATAGCGGGGATCTTTCCGGGGGTCGGGAGCGGACACGGGGCCCACGTCTTATGACCGTGGACCCCGTGTGGCAACGCTTCCGTGTGTCCACCGTCCGGTGGGTGGGGCCCCGGGCCCCACGGGCGGCTACTGGCCGGGCTGGCTCGTCGCCTGGGCCGGAGCCGCGGGCGCCGCGCTCTCCGGGTTCATCAGGCGCTTCACCGTGGCGATGCGGCCCCGGAACTGCGACTGGTATGGGCTGTTGAGGTAGGCGCCGGCCGCGTCACGGGCGATTTCCAGCGCCTTATCGTACTGGCCGACCTCCTGGTAGGAGTGCGCCAGCAACAGCATGGCGTAGTCGCGCGTCTTCGACTTGCGGTCGCCGTCCACGAAGCGGGCGAGCAGCGGCACCGCCTTCTCGTGGTTGCGGGTGTTGTTGTAGGCCGTGCCCAGGAAGAAGGACGCGTCCAGCGCCTGGTCCTGCGGCGGGTTCATGGCCAGGAACCGCTCCATGTTGGAGATGACGCTGTCCATCTCGTTCTTGCGGAAGGCGATCTTGCCCTGTTCGAACGCGGCGTCGCCCGTCTCCCGGCGCAGCACGGCGGCGCGGTCATTGAGGGCCTGGCGCTCCAGGTTGCTCAGCCGCGACGTGTCCAGCTTCACCAGCGCGTCGATGCCCTTGAGGCGCTCGTCACCGGGCAGGCTGGTCATCATCTTGTAGACCTTGTTCGCCTCCTGCTGGACCGACTGGTGCGCCGCGGTGTCCGCGCGCTGCTTCTCCAGTTGGCCGGTGAGGTCGGCGACCGTCTTCTCCAGGCGCTCCTTTTCGTTGGTGGCGCTGGAGCTGCGCGCGCTGGTGATCATCAGCGCGGCGCCCACGGAGATGACCGCGAACAGCACGTAGGCCACCGCGGACGACATCCACTGGCGCTTCTGGAAATCTTCGTGGCGTTTGCCAACCGCCTTCACCTCCGCATGGAGGTTCTTGAGCAGGTTGTCGCTCTTGATGACGAGGTTGCGTGCCTCGACGATCTCACGGCGCAGATCCGTGAGCTCCTTTTCCACATCCGTTTTCGGCTGGTCTGGCATGGACATCTTCCTAGGCCCGGAAATCATCTCGGCCGATTCACGCATCGTAAGGAGTTCTCCCGGTCATGCGGCGATATTTTCCGCAGCGGAACAGCGCTGCTTAGCCAATGCATTTCCCAGAAGAAGGGCGACAGCGCCCGGCCCGCCTGCTTCCCCTCCGGACTTACAGGCTCCCAGGGAGCGGCCGTGATGGCTCTGCTGGAAAGCTGTACGTCACGCCCAGCGAGAGCCAGCTCCCGCCCAGGCTGAACGAACCGACGCGCGCCGTGGACGGCCCCACCGGACCCCGGAGGAACGCGAGCCGGTAGTCGGCGGTGATGCCCCAACGCGGCGTCAGGCGCAACGTGGCGCCCACGTTGCCCATCCACGTCTGGGTGGTCATTTCCTGGAGCTCCTCCCCCTTGCGCTCCGACGAGGCGAGCGTGGGCCCCGTCAGCAAGCCCGCGAAGGGCACGAGCCCATGGGGCCCCAGCTGCGGAATCACCGTCTGGAAGCGCAGGCCGATGAGCGCCCCGTAGCCCAGCACGTCCACCTGCCGGGCCTGCGGCGGCCCGCCGTCGACGCCCGGCTCGTTGAGGTACAGGCGACTCTGCGTGCCGAACAGGTCGATGCCCACCTCCAGCAGGTCGGAGATGGCGTAGGCGAAGGACGCCACCACCGTGGGCCCGCCCGCCACTTCCCGGGCACGCGGCAGCCCCTGGTTGGCTTGCCGCGAGTACCAGCCGTCGTAGAGCGTCTTGTTGGGCGTGATGCGCCAACCGCCCTGGATGGTGATGCGGCCCACCCCATCCAGCGAGGTGGACACGTCCTCGTCGCCGTAACCGAAGTCCTGAGCGGCGGCGGGAGCGGAAAGCAGCAGTGCGAGCGGAAGAAGGCGACGGAGCATCAATGGCGGCTTTGGCGTCAGGGGCGCTTGGGGCTCAGCGCGATTTCCAGGAAGGTGGTCCGCCGGCGGCGCAGCGATGCGACGAAGCAGCGCACCACGCATCCGGCGCCGAACTCGCGCAGCACCACGCCGAGATTCGCCACCACGTCCCGCAGGGTGATCACACCGTGCATGTGCCCGCTCCTGTGCGCTGCGGAGGTTGGCCTGGGTGCTACAGGCGTGTGGCGCACGGTAACAGGGGGTCCCCCCCCGTCAATTTTCGGGGCACTCAGCGGGCGCGCCGCTCCAGCTCCAGCAAGGGCATCTCCAGCACCACCACCGTGCCGTGGCTGCACGTGGGGTGGAAGTCGGCCCGGTCCAACTCCCCGAGCAGCGCGCGGAACTGCGCGTCGGAGAGCGGCACGGCGCCAGCCTGCTTCGCGGCGTGGCACGCCATCACCCGCACCGCCTCCGCCAGCGACACCGTGTCCAGCGTCGCGCTCTTCGGCGGAAGCGCCCGCGCCAGGGCCTCCAGCAGCGAGCGCGCGTCCGCGCCCTCCAGTCCCGGCGGCACCGTCTTCAACGCCACCGTGGTGCCACCGAACGGCTCCACGTCGAAGCCCAGGCGGGACAGGGCATCCCTGCCCTCCACCAGGGCCTTGGCCGCCGCGACGGGCAACTCCAGCGTGGTGCCGAAGAGCGTGGGCGCGGGAGGCGGCTTGCCGGACTCCAACGCGCGCAGGTAGCCCGTCAGGCGCGCGCGCTCCAGCGCCGCGTGTGGATCCATCACCACCAGCGTGCCACCCGGTCCCTCGCAGACATGGAAGCGGCCGCCCAGCATGCCCAGGGGCCGCAACGCGCCGAAGTAGCCCGGCGGGGGTGCCTCGTTGAGTTGCGGCTGCGCCTGACCGAACGCGGGGGCCTGCCCCACCGCGGCGGCGAAGGGCAGCGCTCCCGGCCGAGCCCCCTGCCCCAGTGGCCCCAGGGACGGCCCCCCCGGACCAGGACCCGGCGCGTCCATGGCGGTGGGCAGCGGACCGCCCCACGCGGCTTCCTGGGCGCGGGTGAGGAAGCGCTCCACGGCGTGCGCGTAGTGCGCGGCGTCCATGGGCTGGCCGGCCTGGGACGCGGCGCCCTCCACGCCCGAGCCCAGCCACGGCGCGGCGCGCAGCATGCGGCTGAGCGCGGCCGTCACCGCCTCCTGGACACCCCGGGCGTCGGCGAAGCGGACCTCCTGCTTCTGCGGGTGCACGTTGACGTCCACCGCGCGCGGGTCCACGTCGATGTGCAGCACCACCACGGGCTGGCGCCCGGCGGCGAGGAAGTCCTGGTACGCGCGCTGGATGGTGCCAATGAGGCCGCGGTCCCGGATGTAGCGGCGGTTGACGAAGGTGTAGAGGCCGCGCGCGTTGTTGAAGGTGAACTCAGGCGAGGCGGCGTACCCCGTGACAGCCACGCCCAGCCGGCGCTCCTCCACGGGGAACAGGTGCGGATGCGACGTGGAGCCCAGCGCCGCGGCGATTCGCTCGCGCGGGTCATCCGGGCAGGCCGCGCTGGAGAAGAGCGTGCCGCCCTCGTGCGAGGCGAAGAAGCCCACCTCCGGGTACGCCAGGGCCAGGCGCACCACGGCCTCCTCCGAGTGCTTCAGCTCCGTGTCGCCCCGGCGCAGGAACTTGCGGCGCGCGGGCACGTTGAAGAACAGGTCCTCCACGGTGATGACCGTGCCCGTCCGCGGCGGCGCGTCCTCCACCAGCGGTGGCCCACCACCCTCCACCGACACCCGCGTGCCCACCTCGGAGTTCGCGGCCGCAGAGTGAAGTGTGAACCGGGAAACGGATGCGATGGCGGGAATGGCCTCGCCCCGGAACCCCATGGAGTCGATGTGGAACAGGTCGTCCAGCTCGCGCAGCTTGCTGGTGGCGTGGCGCTCCAGGCAGGCCACGGCGTCCGTGCGCCCCATGCCGTGCCCGTCATCCGACACGATGATGCGGTCCACGCCCCCGCCGTCCAGCTCGACGCGGACCGTGCTGGCACCGGCGTCAATGGCGTTTTCCACCAGCTCCTTCACGACGGAGGCGGGGCGCTCCACCACTTCGCCGGCGGCAATCTTGTTGATGAGGACGTCGCTGAGACGGGCAATCCGGGACATGGCGGCCGGACACCCTCCGCCACCCAGGCGACGTTGTCCAGCAACACAACATGAGTCGCGGCTGACAATCCCTGGCGCTGGGCTAACACCCGACACCGCGTATGGACGTGTCACGACCAGGCAAGGGGCGGCTGCGCATCGCGGTGACCGGCGCGAGCGGCGACTACGGGCGGCTCCTGCTGTCTCGGCTGGACCAGGATCCCGACGTGGAGAGCATCCTCGTGCTCGACGTCGTCCGGCCAGAGGGCGACAAGGTGGAGTTCCACCGCGTGGACCTCACCCGGTACGACGCCGAGAGCGAGCTCACCGACGCGCTCACCGAGCGCCCCGTGGACGCGCTCTATCACCTGGCGTTCCTGTTCGGTCCCATCCGCAACGGCTCCCTGGCGCACGAGCTGGAAGTCATCGGCACCATGAACGTGCTGACGGCGGCGGGCCGCTCGCGGCTGCCCCGGCTGGTGGTGCCCTCCTTGACGGCTGTCTACGGCGCGCGTGGAAACAACCCCGCAATGCTGCGCGAGGACTCGGCGCTCCAGGGTTGCCCGCACAGCCGCTTCGTCACCGACAAGGTGGAGGTGGAAGGCCAGGTGCGCGCCTTCCGGGAGCGGCATCCGGACATGCGCGTGCTGGTGCTGCGCTTCGCGCCGGTGCTCGGGCCCTCGGTGGACAACCCGGCCACGCGCTTCTTGAAGAATCCAGTGGTGCCCACGCTGATGGGCTTCGATCCGCTCTGGCAGGGGCTGCACGAAGACGACGCCGCTCGTGCCTTGCACCTGGCCTTGCGCGCGGACGCGTCCGGAGAGTTCAACATCGTGGGCCGAGGGGTGATGCCAATCTCCGGCCTCATCCAGCAGGCGGGCGCGCGGCCGCTCCCTCTGCCAGGGCCCTTGTTTCGGGCCGGCCTGCATACGTTGGACGCCGTGGGCGCGGGCACGTTGCCCGTGGCCCTGCTCGACTACATCCATTACTCATGGGTCGCGGACGGCGAGCGCGCCGAGTCCGCACTCGGTTTCATCCCCCTCCACCATGTCAAAGACGCCGCTGCGGCGCTGAAGAGGAGCTAGTCATGGCCAAGGGCGTCCTTGGGAACGATCCCTTCAAGCGCGGCGCCGCGTCGCGCCCCACCGAGGGCTCCACGCCGGGTGGCGAGGAAAAGGCCGCCGCCGCGGAGACGGTGACGAAGAAGCCGGAGACGGACGGGACGGCGTCCGCGAAGGCCGGTGGCAAGGCGGCTGCCGCGAAGTCGCGCAAGCACGAGGGCAAGAAGACGTCCGGGAAGGCCAAGGGAGGCAAGAAGGGCGCCGCAGCGGCTGCCCGGCCTCCGGCGCAGGCATCGGGGACGCGGGTCCCCGCGCCGCCGCAGGCCCCCCAGACTTCTGCCCACGACGCGGACGACGCCGTGCTTCCCCTGCGCGAGCCCGCGGTGTCCACGCCGCTTACGCAGGACTCACGAGCCCCCGGCCCGGTGAACGATGCCGGTGCCCCCACGTCGAAGCAGCGCGACGTGGACCTTGCCTTGGCGGAAGCCCTGGCCGCCGACGTGGCCGAAGCCACCGCCACCGCCGCGGTGGACGCGGCGCTGGGCGCGGAGCCCGGCCCCGACGCCGAGGTCGAGCGGCTCATGGCCACGGAGTTTGCGACCGAGCTGGCCGAAGCCGCGGTGGAGGAAGCGCTGGAGCAGTGCGCTGCTGCCCGGTCTCCGGAACAAGAGCAGGAGCTCGCCGCCGCCGTGGCCGCGCAGGTCGCGGACAGCGCCGCGCGGGCCGCCATCGACGAAGTGCGCGCCCGCCACGCCACACCGGATGCTCCGGTCGTCACCCGGTGGGAGCGGGAGACGTCGGTCCGCGTCGTGGTGACGGAAGAGGCGGACACGTCCGCGGTGGAGCCGGAAGTAGAGCTTCCGGATGCCACGCGCGACGAGTTCCCTCCCGGCCGCAGGGGCCCGCTGTCGCTGGTGCCTCCGCCCGCCACGAACGCGGGTGAGTCGTCCTATCGGGAGTCCTTCTCTCCGGAGTCCGGACGGGGTGAGCCCGAGGGTATCCGTCCCCTGGCGGAGCGCGCCGTGGCGGCCCTGTCCCTGGCGCGTGACATCGCTGGGCAGGCCCTGGCGAGCGAGAGTCTGGCCCGGGCGATGCTCGCGATGGGCGGTCTGAAGGACATGCTCCGCGCCGGCCTGGGCACGGGCGGTGGCGCGAACCTGGACGCGTACGGCAAGGACCCATCGCTCGTCGAGCGGCTGGAGCCCGTGCTCGAGTTCCTCTATTCGCAGTACTGGCGCGTGTCCGTGCAGGGCGTGGACCACGTGCCGCCGGGCGCGGCCATCCTGGTGGCCAACCATTCGGGCGCCCTGCCCTACGACGGGCTCGTCATGTCCATGGCCCTCGCGCGTGAGCGCCCGGACCTGCGCGAGCCCCGCTGGCTGGTGGAGGACCAGGTCTTCCACGCGCCGATGGTGGGCACCCTCTTCAACCGACTCGGCGCCGTGCGGGCCTGCCCGGAGAACGCGCTGCGGCTCCTGGACGAGCATCGTCCGCTGGTCGTCTTCCCCGAAGGCTACCAGGCCCTCAGCAAGCCCTTCGGTGAGCGTTACCGGCTGAAGCGCTTCGGCCGCGGCGGCTTCGTGAAGCTGGCGCTGCGCACCGGCGCGCCCATCGTCCCGGTGGCCATCGTGGGCGCGGAGGAGACGTCGCCGCTGCTGGGCCGCATCCCCGCCTCCTTCCTGGGACTGCCCTACGTACCCCTCACGCCGCTGGGCCCCCTGCCCCTGCCGGCCAAGTGGAGCATCCGTTTCGGCGAACCCATTGGCGTCGAGGACCTCGCGCCCGAGGCGGCGGACGACCTGGGCGAAGTCCAGCGCCTCACCGAGCGCACCCGTGAGGCCATCCAGAGCATGCTCCAGTCGCTGCTGCGCGAGCGCCGCTCCGTCTTCGCGGGCTGAAGCGGCAGCGCCTGGACAGGCACGAGGTGGGCTGGAGACTCAGCCCACCACGCGGTTGCGGCCGGACGTCTTCGCATCGAAGAGCTTCTCGTCGGCGTCGCGCACCAGCTCACCCGACTCGCGGTGGTGCGGCTCCAGCACCGCGAGGCCCACCGACACCGTGACGGGAATCACCTGCCGGTCGAACTCGAAGCGTTGCTTCTCCACCAGTCGGCGCACCTTTTCTGCGAGCTGACGCGTGCCGGACAGCGACACCTCCGGCAGCAGGATGGCGAACTCCTCGCCGCCGTAACGCGCGAACACGTCCTCACGGCGGATTTTCGTGCGCACCGTGGATGCGAGCTGCTTGAGCACCGAGTCCCCCGCCAGGTGCCCGTACTTGTCGTTCACGGCCTTGAAGTGGTCGATGTCCAGCAGCACCAGCGACAGCATCCGCTCGTAGCGGCGGCTCCGCGAAATCTCCCGGTCCAGCTGCTCGTCGAAGTAGCGCCGGTTGTAGATCTGCGTGAGGCCGTCCATCGTGGTCAGCCGGTAGATTTCGTCGTGATACGCGGCCTCGATGTTGCCACCGGCGATGTACTTGAAGATGGTGCGGCCAATCTTCACCAGGTCGCCGTTGCGCAGCTCACGCACACCCTCCGCCAGCTCGTCGTTGATGAACGTGCCGTTGGTGGAGCCCAGGTCGCGGATGCGCACGCCCTCTCGCGAATTGGTGATGCTCGCGTGGTTGCGGCTGACCGACTCCTGGTCGATCTGGATGTCCGCCTTGGACGAGCGCCCAATGAGCGTCTCCTCGGACGTGAGGTCGAACTTGCGCCCCAGGTCCAAGCCGTAGATCACCACCAGCGCCGCGTCGAGGTTGACCGGCCGGTCGGAGATCTTCGAGATGACCGTGACGACCGTCTCCTTCTGCACCATGCCTCCCGGGACAACAACGCTACCACCCGGCAAATCAAGAAAGCGAGTCAGTGCACGAGAACGCAGGTGGGTGTTCCCGCACTCGGGCCTCAGGGAATGTCGACCTGCCGGGTCGCGGTGACGAGCGGACGCAGGGGGTCACCCTTCAGGTCCACCAGGGTGGCCACCAGCGACACCCCCAGCCCCGAGCACCTCGCCGGGAGCTGAAGCTCCACCTCGCCGCGTCCCGGTGCAACGGGGGCGGAGGCGAACAGCACCTGGTCATTGCAGCCCGAGCCGCCCCGCAGGCTGACGCGCACCTGACCTTCGCCCCCGGAACCCGTGCCCAGCCGGAAGCCGGAGACGCTCACCCGCACCGCGCTGCCTCGGGCCAGCCGCTGCCCGTCCGCTTCCGGATGGCGCCACGTCACCTCCGGCCGGCCCAGACTCAGCGTGGCGACGGCATCCGTCAGGTCCGCGAGCCGCTCCGCGCCCAGGCCCTCCGCGGCCGCCAGGCGGGACGGGCCCTGCCCCACGCGCCGGTCCAGGCCCCGCACGCGCAGCGCCTCCACCTGGAGCTTCGCCCGCGTTTCCTGCAGCAAGCCGTCGAGGGTGCGGTCCTCGAACCCCAGCGGCGGCCGGGGAACGACGACGCCGTCGTCCGTATCGTCCGGGTCCATCAGCACCGTCCAGCGGCGGCCGGCGCGGTTGGTGAACTCGGCGCGCACCACGCTGGCCCGTCCGTCCACCTGGGCCTGGAACTCGCGGCCGACGAGCTCGCCGTGGGCGTTCCCATCGAAGTTGTAGCGAACGGATTCCGGGAGGGAGAGGAAGCTCAGCCCCGCGTCCACGGGCTGCACGCCGTCCGGGTCGAACTCCGGCCTGGGCAGGTTCGCCACGAGCGTGCTGGTCGCCACCGTGCCGTCCTCGGACTGGTCACCTGACGTGGCCGACACCACCAGCCGGTACGGCAGTCCCTCCAGGCCCCGGTGCGTGGGCGCCATGCGCACGGGCACCAGCCCGGGCCGGCCCAACCGCGCATCGGCGTCCGTGTTCGGATCGGCCGGCGCCACGTTGGCCGCTGCGCCCAGCCCCAGCGGAACCATGCCCCGGCCGGGGACCGCCACGGTGGCCAGCACATAGGCGCGGGCCAGGTGCGAACCCCGGTACTGAGGCAGCGGCGGCACACGCACGGCGAAGGGGAACGACAGCCGCACACCCGGCGTGTCCCGCTCGAAAGGCAGCGCCTGCGCGTACTCCGCCGCACGGGTGTCCGGCTCGCCGGTGAGGATGCCGGGCGTGGGCGCCAGGGTGAAGCGGGCGTCACGTGACAGCGCCGAGAAGAAGCGCGTCGAGCCGGGCAACAGCTGCCCCAGTTGCAGCAGCGGATCCGTCCCCGGCGCCATGAGGTTGAGGGGGAGTTCCTTCAGGGGGAGCGCGCCCGTCAGCGCCCAGGCCGTCCGCGTCCCACACGCGCCCGTGCGAATGGCCAGCTCCGCATCCAGCACACCCGGTAGCGAGCCGTCACACACACCCGCCACGCCCGGGGCCGCGACGTCTGGCGCGGTGCTGCCCGTCAACCACAGTGCGCTGCCCGACGGCAGCGACAGACGGTCCTGGCCCGTGCCCAAGGGGAGCGCCACCTCGTGCTCCGGGCCCAGGAAGGACTCGGGAGCCAGGTCGGAGGGGAGCCCCGGCACGGACAAGCCCATCAGCCCCACGCGCAGCGAGACCGCCGTCGAGAAGGTCTCCGTCAACGTGGGGAATGGGCCCTTCACGCCGCCGAAGCGGTCCAAGGGGTTGCGACGCAGGGCCATCCGCACGTCGCGGAACTGGCTCGCGTCGTGGCGCGCCAGCGTCAGGTAGCCGTAGTCGGGGTGGAAGGCGGAGAGCGCCACCTCACCTTCCGCGGGCACCCAGGCGGCTCCGTCGGCGTTCGTCACCATGGTCGCTCCCACGCCGCCGTCATTGTCGGACACCGCGACGACGGCCAGCGGCACCGGGCGCCCGGTCAGCGCATCCACCACCAGCACGCGCACCCCACCTGGGGCCACTTCGGCGGGCAGCACGGTGACGCGCGCATGGCAGGAGATGTTGCCCACTCGGGCCGCCAGCGCCAGATGCTCCGAGGCGGGCTCGCCCAGCACGACAGAGGCCTGGTGGCCGTCCCCGCCTCCGACCACGGAGGCAGACAGCACCTCCCACGCCACGCCATCGCGCAGCACCAACGGAGCGCCCGTCGATTCGCGCACCCACACGCGGAAGTCCACCGTCATGCCCGGGGTGCCCACGACGACGTCCGGCGTCACCTCGCACGCGGCCGCACGGGATTCGGACGGCGGCGAGCCACACGCTCCGTCTCGGCACACCGTGCCTGAGTCACAGTCCGTGTCGGTGGCACAGACCACGGGCACGCACCGGTTCATGTCGCATTGGCAGCCGGCGCCGCCTACCTCGTCACACGCGGCCAGTGCATGAGTGCCCCGCCGCGCCACGCCGCAATCCTCGCGCGTCAGGCAGGCGGGCTCGCAGCGCGAGGTGGCCGAGTCACAGAAGAAGAGCGAGGGGTCCGGGCAGTCCTGATCGACGGAGCAGTACGTCCCCTGTGGGAACGGACCCGCGGGGATGTCAGGCCCCATGTCCATGTCGCCGCAGCCGCTCAGGCACAGCAGGACACAGGCCAGGCAAGCCAGCACGAGGGGGCGGGGGGTGTGACTCATACGGATGCGGCTCCGGGGGGACCGTCCGCGACCTTACAGCCAGGACGCGCGCTGCGCGACGGTACGCGGCGCCGGCCGCCGCACTTCGAGCCCCATCATAGCCCGTCCGCCCGCCGTGCGCCCCCCCTCCGCACGTGATGGTTGGCTTTCGGGGTTAACGGATCGATGATCGCCCCCCTGATGGCCCGGAGTGAACCCAAGTCCCTGGAAAGTCTCCTTCCCCGCGTCCTGGCACGGCTGGCGGGAGAGTCCGGCAAGGGCCACGCGTTGGCGCCCGTGTGGGCGGCGGTGGTCGGTCCGCACCTCGCACGCCACACCACCCCCCAGGCCCTGCACGGAACCACCCTGGTGGTGGCGGTGACGGGCGCCCAGTGGGCCCAGTCGCTGGAGTCCGAAGCGGCCTCGCTGTGCGAGCAGCTCAACGCGCGGCTCGGCCCAGGCACGGTGAAGGCCCTCTCCTTCACGTTCCAGGTGGCGCGACGATGATGGCCCTGCTGGCGCTCAGCGCCTTCCTGGCCGCCGCACCGCCGACATCGGCCGGAATGGAACGCAGCGCCGCCCAGCACGTGAGCCGCGAATTCGAGCGCGTGGGACGGCGCGTCCCGGTGGAGGACCCGAAGCTGACCACCGCCGCGCGGCGGCTGGCACACGAGGCCCTCACCGAATACACCACCGGCGCGCCGGGCCTCTTCACCCTCACCTCCGCCGTCAGTGACGCGGGCGCGGCGGACCCCTCCCCGCGCGCGCTGGTCATCCGGGCGTGGGTGCCACGGCACGTCATCGAGACTTTCCTCGACCGCGACGACTTCAACAGCGAGCGCACCTCGCACTTCGGCGTGGGCGTGTCCGTCCTCGGCGAGCGCGCGGCGCTCGTCCTGCTGCTGGTGGACCGCAAGGCGGAGCTCCAGGACTTCCCGCGCCTCATCGCCAACGGCAAGCGCTCGGCCATGACGCTCTGCGGCGTCCTGGTCCCACCGCTGCGGCGGGCAGAGGTGTACGTCACCCAGCCGAACGGCGGGGTGAGCCTCATGCCCGTCCAGAACCGGGGTGCGGGGGGCGGCTTCTGCAGCCGGCTCGCCTTCGCCACGCCGGGTACGTACACCGTGGAGGTGGTGGGACGCGCGGACGGCGGGCCGGAGGTGGCGGCGCTCTTCTTGGTGGACCAGGGTGAACCCCGCAAGCACGCCGCCAGTGAGGACACCGCCGAGCCCACCACGCTGGAGGACGCCCGCCGGGCCGTCTACGAGCGCATCAACGCCCTCCGGCGCGCCCACGCGTTGCCCGAACTGTCCCCCGACGCCGCGCTGGAACAGGTGGCCCAGGACTACAGCGCGCGCATGTCGAAGGAGGGCTTCTTCGCCCACATCGCTCCGGACGGCTCCACGCTGACGAAGCGCCTGCCGGCGGGCGCACGCTACGTGCGCGCGGGAGAGAACCTGGGCCTGGCCCCGGGGCCGTTGGCGGCCCACTTCGGCATCGAGCACAGCCCTGGCCACCGCCGTAACGTGCTGGATCCGGGCTTTCGCTTCATGGGCGTGGGCGTGGCGTTCCACACGGTGAACGGGCGCAAGGAGGCCATCCTCACGGAGGTCTTCACCGTCGCCCCGCCCGCGTCGCCGGAGCTGGCGAACCCGCGGCAGGAGGCCTACGACGCCCTGAGCCGGCTGCGAGCGACCCGCAAGCTGCCGCCCCTGTCGCGCAACGCCGCGCTTGAAACACTGGCACACGCCCACGCCAAGCGCGCGCTGGAGCTGGACCAGCCCTCGGCCCAGCCCGGTGAAGCCCCGGTGCACGACCGCGTCTTCGAGCTGCTGCCCGACGCGGGAACGGCGTCCGTGGACTTCTTCGTGGTGTCGGACCCCACGGCGATTCCGGAGTCCCGCAGCATGGCCGACGCCACGAACAACCGCGTGGGCGTAGGCGTGGTGCGGGGAGACTCCCGCCGCTTCGGTACGAATCAATACTGGGTGGCCGTCATCTACGCGGCCGTCCCCTGACGCCCCGCACGGAGACGCCGTGCGTGGTGGTGCCCCCGGTGTGTGTGGCCAGGGGCGTCAACGCCATGAGCCCCGTTCAGACAGGCCGGCGCTGCGTGGCGTAGGCCTCGAGCCCCATCTGCGGCGGCGCCACCTGCTGATACATCGGACACTTCATGCAGGTGAACGACTGCCAACCTCGCCGGACGGCTTCATCCAGGCAGTTGTCATACTGATGACAGTTGAGGTTGCGGTGGGTCTCGACGCCGGCTCGCTTCGGCCCGGCTTCGGGGTTGATGGTTTGTGGCAGATCGGCTGGACACGGCTTCATGAAGCCCTCCCTCTGAACTGTTTCCCCCCCGAGCGCTGTGAACGAGCAGTGCTACCTGACGACAACGACTGGACCCGCCATGCAACGACGGACCGGAGTGGCGCTGAGCGGCGGCGCAAGGTAGTGATTCACTCCCGGTGACGCAATGGGTCGGCTGTTCCTACCCAAGTGCGCGTAATCGCCTGGACGCTTTCAGCGAATGACATCTGGTGCTGAACAGTCAGGACTGGCCCGACGCCGCGCGGATCTAGGACTTGTCGCGCCCGCTGTCAAACCACCCTCCCTCCAGGGCAAGGGGAATGATCGGTGTGTGCGTCTCGTTGGCAGGCCGCAAAGCCGCGTCGTGAAAGGAAGACCACATGAGTTGGAGTGGGTGGGTTGCGGGGGTGGTTGCGGGGATGTCGCTGGGACAATCCCCCACGGCGCTGGAGGCCGTCCGCCTCCACAAGCCGGATGCGGCCGCCCTGGCGCGCGCGGAGCTGACGGCCTGCGCCGCGAAGAAGTGCGACGACGCGGGGCGGCTGGCGCTGCTCGCGGGGACGCTCGCCCTCTCTGACGGCCAGGCCGGCGAGGCAAGGGAGCTGCTGGCTGCCTGGCCCGCCCCTCCACTGCTGGCGCCGTACCACGCCTTCTACCTGGGCCAAGCCCGCTTCTACGCCGGGGACGCCGCGGGCGCGGCGGACGACTTCGCGCGAGTACTGGAATCCAAGGCACCCGTGGAACTCGCGGCCCGCGCCCGTGCGCGCCTGGGTGAGTCACTGCTCAAGGCAGGCAAGCCCCAGGACGCGGCCCAGGTGCTGGAGGCCGCGGCCAAGGCGTCGCCCACCGTGGAGCTGCTCTATCAGCGTGCCTTGGCGCGCGGCGGCTCCGGAAACCGCGCCGGACAACGCGCCGACATGATGACGGTGGCGTTGCGCTTCCCCACCCACCCCTACGGCGACGAGGCCATGGCGTGGCTGACGGAGGGCAGCACGCCCCCCGTGAAGCTGGGCTACACCGAGCGCACCACGCGCGCGGACCGCTTCCTGGACGCGGGCGCGACGAAGCGCGGACTCGACGAGCTCGCGACGCTGGACCAGGAGAAGCTCGACAAGGCGCAGGCGGCCCAAGTGGCACTGCTGCGCGCGAAGGCCTGGATCGCGCTGGGGCGGACGGAGGATGCGGAGAAGGCGCTCGCGCTGGCGCGCAAGGGGCCCGCCGCCGTGGCCGCGCAGGCAGACCTGCTGGTGGCGCGGCGCGCGCTCCGGTCCGACGACAACGCCAAGGCCCGAACGCTGATGGCGGCCCTGGACAAGAAGTACCCCTCGCAGCCCGCGGGTGATGAAGGCGCCTTCTTCGCGGGATGGTTGGATTTGCAGGCCGGGCGCTTCGCGGACGCGGTGCAGGCCTTCACGGCTTTCGAAACGCGTTATCCGCGCTCACGTCGGCGCGACGAGGGCATGTGGTTCCGCGCGCTGGCCCACCTCCGTCAGGAGGAGTACGCGAAGGCGCGCGCCACGCTGGATGCGTTCCTGGCCGCCTATCCCAAGAGCAGCATGGGGCCGCAGGCGCGCTACTGGATGGCGCGCAGCCGCGAGCTGGAAGGGGCGAAGGCAGACACGCTGGGCCCCGCGTATGAGGCCGTCATCACCTCGGCGCCCGCGTCCTTCTATGCGCTGATGGCCAACGAGCGGCTCAAGGCGCTGAGCCTGAAGACGCCCGCGCACTTCCCTCAGCCGCCGCAGGTGCTGAAGCTGCCCCGCCCTCCCGAGCTGGAGCTGGCGGTGGAGCTGACGCGCGCGGGGCTGTTCCGTGACGCGGCGGACGAGGTCGAAGCCCACGCGGCGCGGCTGCGCTCGGCGGACCAGGCCCTGCCCTTCGCGCACGCGCTGCTGGGACTGGGCGAGTACGGCCACGCCTACGCGGTGGCGGCGCGCCACCTCTGGGGACGGGCCTTCGGCGCGCGCGCTCCGGAGGCCCTGGCGCCCTTCTATCCTCGCGCCTTCGCCACCGCGGTGGAGGGCGCGGCGACGCAGCACCAAGTGGACCCCTACCTGGTGTGGGCCATCATGCGGCGGGAGAGCGCCTTCCGGCCGGAGGTGATGAGCATCGCCGATGCGCGAGGGCTGATGCAGATCATCCCCAAGACGGCGAACGCCATCGCGGAGAAGCTGACGGAGCCCGTCCCCGCGCCCGCGGACCTCTTCTCCCCCGAGCGGAACATCCGCTATGGCGCCTGGTATCTGTCCCGGCTGATGGATCGCTTTGGACACCCGGTGCTCGCGGCGGCCGCGTACAACGCGGGCCCAGGCTCGGCGGCGAAGTGGGTCCAGGAGCGAGGCTCACTGCCACTGGACCTCTTCGTGGAGACCATCCCCTTCAAGGAGACGCGCGGCTACGTAAAGCAGGTAGTGGCGGACCTGTTCCTCTACCACTCCTTCTACGGCGACGGCACGGGGGCGCTGAAGCTGCCGCTGCAGGTGCCCGCGCCGTCGAAGGAAGGCGTCAGCTTCTAGGCGCCGGTCGGGGCGCCAGGCCGGCGACAAACGAGCCCGCGGACCGCTTGCCGTGGACGTAGCGGGTGCTCGCCAGACAACGCGCAGTCGCGCGCCGGGCTTCAGTCCCGGTCCGGCGCGCCCAGGGGAAAGAGCGGCCGGAATTGCCGCGCCTCATTCACCGCGCGGGCGAAGGACGGGCGCGCAAGCAACCGCGTGCGGTAGGCGCGCAGCACGGGAAACGCATCGGAGATCTGGTGCGTCCAGTCCGCGTAGAACAGCGAGGGCGCGGCCGCGCAGTCCGCCAGCGTGAAGTCCTCTCCAGCGGCGGCCCAGGTCCTGCCTGCGAGCTGCCCTTCGAGCCAGGCGTAGGCGACCTCCAGCTTCTTCACTGCCAGGGCCAGTCCTTCCTGGCGCTTCACCGAATCACCCGTCAGCGCACCGTCGACCGCGTGCTGCGCCGCGTTCATGACGTGCAGGTCGAAGAAGCGATCGAGAAAGCGCACGGCGAGCGCGGCCATCGGTTCCGCGGGCAACAGGCGCACGGGCCCGGGATGTGCGAGCTGCAGGTACTCGATGATGATGCTGGTCTCGGCGATGTCGCGCTCGCCATCCACCAGCAGCGGGAACTTGCGCAGCGGCCAGCGCCGCGACCACTCGGCCGAATGCTGAGGTGTTTCCGGCCCGATACAGCGGAACTCGAAGGGCGTGCCGTTCTCGTACAACGCGATGAGGACCTTCTGCGTGTACGAAGAAAAGGGATGACCGTAGAGCACGAGTGACATCGGAGGGCTCCTGTCGCAGACCACTTGCATATCGCAAGCAGTCGAAACCCTATCCCTACCACTTGCACATCGCAAGGAGTAGCCTGGAGAGAATGGCCATGGCGCAGACAGGGCGATCCGGCTGCCCGATCAACCTGACGCTCGAACAGCTCGGCGACCGTTGGAGCCTGGTCGTCATCCGCGACGTCATGTTCGGAAACAGGCGCAGCTACGGCGAGCTGCTCGCGCAGAGCGAGGAACGCATCGCCTCGAACATCCTCGCGGACCGGCTGAAGCGCCTGACGGCGTCCGGCCTGCTGACGCGACGCGCGGATCCCACCCACCGACAGAAGGTCATCTACAGCCTGACGGAAGCGGCCATCCAGCTCGTGCCACTCCTCGCGCACATGGGCGCATGGGGCCGCCGGCATACGCGCCCAAGCAAGGAGCTGTCCGTACGCGCGGAGCTGCTGGAACAGGGCGGCGCGCCGCTTTGGAACGCCTTCATGGAGGAGCTGCGCCACCTGCATCTCGGCGCGCCGCGGCCGGCGCGCTCGGTATCCGGCGAGCTGCAGGCCGCCTACGAGAAGGCGCTGGCGAAGCGCTCCCGCTGAGCCCGGCGCGTCGTCCTTTTCGCCGGGCGAAGGTTCCCCTACCCGCGCTAGGCGCGCTGGGCCATCCGGCGCAGGATTTCGGACTCCATCCCGTGCACCACCTCCGACAGGGGGATGCTGCTGGAGTCCACGTGCACCGCGTCCTCGGCGGCCTTCAGCGGCGCCACGGCGCGGGCGGAGTCGTCGCGGTCCCGCTTCGTCTGGTCCGCGAGCACGGCGTCCAGGCTGCTCTCCACGCCCTTCTGGAACAGCTCCTCGTAGCGGCGCCGGGCGCGCACCTCGGGGCTGGCCGCCAGGAAGAACTTCGCGTCCGCGTCCGGGAACACCACCGTGCCAATGTCACGGCCCTCCAGGATGGCGCCCTTCTCCGACTCGAGCGCCAGCCGCCGCTGAAGCTGCAGCAGGCCCGCGCGCACCACCGGCCGCCCGGAGACCTGTGACGCCGCCATGGAGATGTCCGGCGTGCGAATCTCCCCGGACACGTCCTGGCCGCCCAGGAAGACGTGGTTCTCCTCGCCCACCACCTGGAAGTGGATGTGCACGCGGCCCAGCAGCTCGCCCAGGCGGGCGTCGTCGTCGAAGGCGATGCCCTCACGCTGGGCCATCAAGGCCACGCAGCGGTAGATGGCGCCCGTGTCCACCAGCGAGAAGCCCAGCCGGCGCGCCAGCAGCTTGGACACCGAGGACTTGCCGGCGCCCGCGGGGCCGTCGATGGCGACGATGAAAGGCCGGGCGCTCATGACAGGAGCTCTTTCAGCACCTGGACGCAGCGCGCGTTCTCCGCGGGCGTGCCCACGGAGATGCGCACGTGGTTCGGGAAACCCTGCCCCGCGAAGGGCCGGACGATGATGCCCTTGCGCAGCAGCTGCTCGTACAGCGCCACCGCGGGACGACCGAAGTCCACGAACACGAAGTTGGCGTGGCTGTGCGTGTGCGTGCCGCCCAGCTTCGGCAGCTCCGCGGCGAAGTAGTCCAGACCCGCGCGGTTCACCTCACGCGTGCGGCGAACATGCTCGGTGTCTTCCAGGGCCGCCAGACCCGCGGCCTGGGCCAGCACCGTCAGGTTGAAGGGCATGCGCGTGCGGTGCAGGTACGCCGCCAGTCGGGCATCCATGATGCCATAGCCCAGGCGCACGCCCGCCAGCCCGTGGATCTTGCTGAAGGTGCGCAGCGCGACCAGGTTCGGGTGCTGGCTGACCAGCGGCACGGCGCTGGTGTACTCGGACCACTCGACGAACTCGAAGTAGGCCTCGTCGTGCACCACCAGCACCTCCGGCGGCACCGCGGCCAGGAAGCGCGTCAGGGCGTCGCGGCTGAACGCGGTGCCCGTGGGGTTGTCCGGGTTGGCCAGGAACACCATCCGCGTGCGCGGGGTGATGGCCTTCGCCATGGCCTCCAGGTCGTACTGGTAGCCCTCGCGCATGGGCACCTCCACGAAGGGCCGCCCATGGGCCTGCGCGGAGATGCGGTACGCGGAGAAGGAGCCCTGGCACAGGAGGATTTCGTCCTCCGGCGTGGTGAAGGTGCGGATGAGCAGCTCGATGAGCTCGTTGGAGCCGCTGCCCAGCACCACCTGCTCCGGCTTCACGTCCACGTTCGCGGCCAGCTTGCGCACCAGGTGGAAGGACGTGGCGTCGGGGTACAGGTGCGTCGCGCTAGAGATGTTCCGCATGGCCTCTACGGCGCGCGGAGAGGGGCCCAGTGGATTCTCGTTCGAGGCCAGCTTGATGACACCCTTGAGGCCGAACTCTCGCTCGGTCTCTTCAATGGGCTTGCCGGGCACGTACGGCTTGAGCGTCTCAACGTGGGTGGGGACGAGCGGTCGCATGGTGTGAGGTCCTGAGTACGTGGTTTCAGCGTCCGGAGAACACACCGAGCGCGCGAAACTTCGCGTACCGGTCCTGGACCAGTTCATCGGGCGACAGCTCGGCGAGCTGCCCCAGGTGCTTGCGCAGCGTCTTGCCCAGCGCCTCCGCCATCTTCGCGGGGTCGCGGTGGGCACCACCGGCGGGCTCGGCGACGGCCTCGTCGATGATCTTCATCTCCAGCAGGTCCTTCGCGGTGAGCCGCATCGCGTCCGCGGCCTTGTCCGCCTTGGCGGCGTCGCGGAACAGGATGGAGGCGCAGCCCTCCGGAGAGATGACGGAGTAGACGCTGTTCTGGAGCATCAGCACGCGGTTGCCCACGCCAATGGCCAGCGCGCCGCCGGAGCCGCCCTCACCCACCACCGTGGAGATGATGGGCACGCGCAGGCGGCTCATGACCTCCAGGTTGACGGCGATGGCCTCGGCCTGTCCCCGCTCCTCGGCGCCGATGCCCGGGTACGCGCCCGGCGTGTCGACGAAGGTGAGGATGGGCTTCTCGAAGCGCTCGGCCAGCTCCATGAGGCGGCGGGCCTTGCGGTAGCCCTCCGGGCGCGGCATGCCGAAGTTGCGCGCCATGTTCTCCTTGGTGTTGCGGCCCTTCTGGTGGCCCATCACCATCACCGGCTTGCCGTCGAAGCGCGCGAAGCCGCCGACGATGGACGGGTCCTCGCCGAAGGCCCGGTCACCGCACAGCTCGACGAAGTCGGTGAAGAGGTAGTGGACGTAGTCGAGGAAGTAGGGGCGGTTCGGGTGCCGGGACATCTGCACCACCTGCCACCGAGTCAGGTCGCTGAAGATCTCCGTCTGGAGCTTCTTCGCCTTCTTCTCGAGCTTGGAGATCTCCGAGGAGAAGTCCACCGTGCCGCTGGTGGAGAGGACCTTGAGCTCGTCGATCTTCTTTTCCAGCTCAATCAGGGGGCGCTCGAACTCGAGCACATAGCTGGTACCGGTTGCCATGGCGCGGAACTAGCACCAGGGTATGGCGGCTTTCAACGCGCAAGCGGTTACGCACCCCAGTATGGAGGCACATGCACCCGGCCCTGCCCCTGTTGCTCCTGGCCCTCACAAGCGCCGCGACGCCCCCCCATGCCCAGGGACTGAACACCCAGGGCTTCCGGCTGTACCAGGCGGGGCGCTACCCAGAGGCCCTGGAGCGCTTCCAGGCGTCCGCCCGGGAGTCCCCGGACTATGCGCTGGCGCACTACAACCTGGCCGCCACCCTGGGGGTGCTCCGCAAGCAGGGGAAGGTCTGCGAGTACAGCGCCCACCGGGACGTCATCGTCGAGCACCTCACCCAGGCGGTGAAGCTGGATGCCCGGCGGCTCGCCCGCGCGAAGGAGGACGCGGACTTCACCCCCATCCGGGACACCCTGGGCTGGCAGAAGCTGCTGGGCCGAAGCCCGGCGAGGGAGGCGGATGTCCCCGTGCTGCTGCGCGAGGTGTCCTGGTTCGGCCCGGGCGTGGGCGTCTACGGCACCACCCAGGGGCTGCGCTTCGGTCCCTCCGGCAGGGTCACCCTGTGGACGAAGGAGGTGGGCGATGACGGGACGCCCCGCCAGAAGGAGGTGCGGGGCCGCTACACGGTGCGCGGCAGGCAGGTAGCGCTTCGGTTGAATGGCCGTGCGCCGCTCGAAGGCACGCTGACGGAGACGGGCGCGCTCACCTTCCCTGGCTTGGAGACGTTCACCGACTCACCTTCGGAATGCGAGGCGTGAGCCCCCGCGGGCCTCCGTGCATTCCAGCCATCAGTCGCGACGCGAGGCACGCTCGCTTTCAGATACGGCCCGCGCAACCCCCTTGGCACCCATGCCGCGCGTCGTCATGGTGCGCACGGGGGCAGGTGGGAAGGGATGATTCTTCGGGGTGGAATCAGGGCGTGAGGCGGATGTGGCGGCGGCCCCCTCTACTTCTGCACAACAGCCAGGACGCTCCCGCCGGGTGAAACGAAGCCCGGCAGGGCGCCCCTTTGGCCCGATCCACGACGGGCCTGGACCTCAGGCCGCCTTGATCTTCGCGGCCGGCAGCGACAGCGCGTACCACGCCGTGCGGAAGGCCTTCAGCTCGCGCAGGCCCGCCGGGTGACGGCCCAGGGCCGGCGCCATGGTGACGGGCAGGCCCAGCTTCTTCTCGATGGCCTTCGCCGCGTTGAGCTCCAGCTTGCGCCGGTTCTCGCACTTCTCGCAGGTGGACTTGGGACCCACGCGGTTGACGAGCACCCGCTCCACGGGGAGCTTCTTCTCCTGCAGGTACTCCACCAGCCGCTCGGTGCGGGCCGCGGCCAGCTCCTCGCCACGCGTGACGACCACGAAGCGCGCCTCGCTCGGGGAGGCCAGCGCGTCCTCGAAGCGCTTCACGTGCTTGATCATCCCGGCGATGTCGTCCGCCAGCTCGCCCAGGCCCTTGGCGCGGTGCTTGGTGAGCACCGCGTGCAGCGCGCCCAGCCACGTCTTGGCCGTCTCCGCCAGCTCCACCACGCGCACGGACGTCACCACCGGCGACGAGTCCACCACGATGCGCTTGAAGCGCTCCTGCACCAGCGCGTCCGTCAGACAGGACAGCGCGGCCAGCTCGTCGATGCCCGGCGGCGCGCACTCCAGCAGGTTGCGCAGGTAGAGCAGATCCGCGGGCACCTCGCTGCCCGACCGGGGAGCGCCCTCGAAGGCCTTCTCCGCCTTCTCCTTCACCCGCTTGCGCAGGGCATTGAACCAGCCGGCGATGTCCAGCTCACGCGCGTACAGGCCCTTGGTGCCCTTCACCTGCGTTTCCGTGTCCGTCAGGCGGCTCTGCAGCACGTCCGACAGCGAGTGCGCCGGATCCGTGGAGATGAGGAGCACCGGCCCCTCCTTCTCCGTCAGCGTCACCGCGGCGGCGGCGGCGCAGGAGCTCTTGCCCACCCCGCCCTGCCCCACGAAGAAGATGAGCCGCGTGGGCGGCAGCGGCGGCGCGGCGATGGGCGGCATGGACGGCGCGCGCACCAGCGCCGGAGGCCCTTCGGCCGCGGCGAACTCCAGCGCCTTGGTCTCCTTGCCACTGGCCCACGCCTTGGCGAACAGCGCCAGGCCATCCAGCCCGCGCGGCGCCACTTCACGCCGGCCCAGCAGGTGCACCGGCACCGTCTTGTCCAGCGCCTGGAATTTGCGGACGTGGGGGGCCTGTAGGCCGCGGCGGCCCTGGCACGCGGGACAGCCGTCCTTGTCCTCGATCTGGTTGACAACGATCTCCGTCACCGGCAGCCCGCGCTCGCGAAGCTGGGTGAAGAGCATGCGCGTCTGCGCCTCGGGCACCGGCTCCGCCAGCGCCACCAGGTGGAAGGCCGTGCGCGCGGGGTCCTTCAGCAGCGCCAGCAGCTTCTCCGCCTTCTGCCCCACCTGCTCCAGGAAGCCGGGCGCCTCGGCCGCGGCCGCCGCCTTCTTGCCCTTCTTCGCCGGCGCCTCCGTCTTGTCCCCACCGGCCTTCACCAGGCCCAGGAACTTGCGCAGGCTCGTCGGCAGGTCGAACAGCCGCAGGGTGTGGCTGGTCGGCGCGGCGTCCACCACGATGCGGTCGAACTCCTCGCCCTCCAGCAGGTCCACCACGTGGAAGAGCGCCACCAGCTCCTCCAGCCCCGGCACGGCCTGCTGGTACAGCTTGCCCATGTCGTCGTCCGACACGTGCGTGCCCTTCGCCGCGGCCTTCGACAGCGCGGGCAGGTAGGACGCCAGAAAGGGCTTCATCAGCGCCGCCGGCTCCACTTCCAGGCCGTACACGCCGCCGTCTCCCTTGCCCGGGACCAGCTTGGTCGCCTTGGCCGGGAGCTTCTTCTTCACCAGGTCCGACAGGGAGCGGACCGGATCCAACGACACGAGCAGCACCCGTTCCTTGGGCGCATCCTCCGACAGCCTCAACGCATATGCCGCCGCGAGCGTAGTCTTACCTACCCCGCCTTTGCCGCCGAAGAAGTGAAGTACTCGCGCGTCGCTCATTGCGTTGTGGCCTTCCTTGTGCCCCCCCGCGGCACCCGATGCACACTCCGGGGCGCCCGAATAGATTGGCGCCGCTGGAGTTGCCCGAGGCGTGGAACATGTACGGCCGGGCACTCCCTGTGGGTGGGAGACCCCCCCAGAATCCCCCGTCCGGAGGTCAAAAGTCAAGAATTGACGGGGGTTTCGCGGCGGGGTCGCCGCCTGGGCGGGCGTCCCCTCCGAGCCAGGCCAAGAGCCTGGAATCCGAAGGGGATATCCTACCCGTGAGGTCAGCGGATGACGAACGAGTTGGTGCCCATGGCCCCCATCCCGCCGTCGCTTCCCTGCCCGCCCAGGGGACCGCCCCCGCCGCCACCGGGCGCCTGCTGCGCGCGGGCCTCGGCCGCGTAGCGGTTGAGCTTGTTGTAGAGCGTCTTCTCGCTCACCCCCAGCACCTCGGCGGTGCGGGCCTTGTTGTTCCCGTTCCGCTGGAGGCTGCCCAGGATGTACTCGCGCTCCACCGCGTCCAGGCTCAGCCCGAAGGGCAGCCGGAAGGTGTGGCGCTCCGGGCTCTTGCCCGCCATGTCGGGCGGCAGGTGCTCGCGGGTGATCAGCTCCCCGTCGCACAGGATGACGGCGCGCTCCACCGCGTTGCGCAGCTCGCGGATGTTGCCCGGCCAGTCGTAGTTCTTCAGGACCTCCATGGCCTCCGGGTGCACGCCGCTGACGCGCTTGCCGGAGTCGCCGCGGAACTTGTCCACGAAGTGCTGCACCAGGATGGGGACGTCGTCGCGGCGCTCGCGCAGGGGCGGCAGGTGGATCTGGAAGACGTTGAGGCGGAAGTAGAGGTCCTCGCGGAAGCGCCCGTTCTTGATCTCCTGCTTGAGGTCGCGGTTGGTGGCGCAGAGCACGCGCACGTCCACCTCGATCTCCACCTTGCCGCCCAGCCGGCGCAGCCTGCCCTCTTCCAGCACGCGCAGGAGCTTGGCCTGCAGCTCGATGGGAATCTCCCCCAATTCGTCCAGGAAGAGCGTGCCGCCGTGGGCCATCTCGAACACGCCGGGCCGCCGCTGATCCGCGCCGGTGAAGGCGCCGCGCTCGTGGCCGAACAGCTCGGACTCGATGAGCGTGGCCGGGATGGACGCGCAGTTGATGGCGATGAAGGGCTTGTCGCGGCGCAGGGACAGGTTGTGCACCGCGCGGGACACCACTTCCTTGCCCGTGCCGGACTCGCCGCTGATGGACACGCTGGCCTTGGAAGGCGCCACCTTCTCCACCAGCTCGATGACCTTGCGCATGCCCGCGGACTGGGCAATCAGGTCCGACGAGCCGAGCTGCTTCAGCCGCCGCCGCAGCGTCTGCACCTCGCGCATCGTCTCCTTCTTCTCCAGCGCCCGGTCGATACAGACCTTGAGCCGCGCGGTATCCAGCGGCTTGACGATGAAGTCGTAGGCGCCCTCGCGGATGGACTCCACCGCGGCGTCGATGGTGCCCCGCCCCGTCAGGAAGACCACCGGGCAGTCCGGCAGCTCCTCCTTCAGGTTGCGCAGCAACCAGAGCCCATCCGTCTCCGGCATGGCCAGATCCGACAGGACCACGTCCGGCCGGAACTCGTTCGCCTTTCGGAGGGCGTCATGCCCGTCGAATGCGATCTCGACCTTGTGTCCCCAGGCGCTGAGCATGTCCGCCAGCGCCTCACACGTGTCGCGTTCGTCATCCACGGCCAGGATTCGTGCGCTGCCCAAGTGAAGACCTCCCGTACTGCGTCGTGACGCGAAGTTGTCGTGACTCGAAATCAGAAGCCGGCCCGTCTCGATGAGACACTCAGGCGCGGGAGAAACTCAGGCGGCACAGCCCCGCCCGGACGTACAGGTCGACGCCCAGTTGTGAACAGCGCAGTTGCAGCGCGGCCACGGCTTCAGGCAGGGGCTCGGGGCAGGCGCCGGCCGAATCCTCGACCTCCAGCACCGCGCTCGTCTCGTCCCCGCGCACCGTGACGCGGATCGAGCCGCCATTCTCCGCCCGGCGGAAGGCGCGCAGCAGCGTCTGGATGAGGAAGAAGCCCAGCTCCGACGTGTCCGGCAGGCGGACCTGGACGCCCGCCTCCACCGCCGCCTGGACCTGGACGCGGCGCTTGCGGCCCTCGTGCCCCAGCACGCCCAGCGCCCGCGTGGTGACCTCCGACAGGTCCGCCACGCCCGGCGCGCCGCCTCGGAAGACGATGAAGTCGCTGAACAGCTTCAGGATGCCGTCCACGCGCTGGATCTGATCGCGCATGGCCTTGAGGTTCTTCTCCTGTGACGGCGGCACGCTGCCGGTCTCCGCCTTCAGCTTCTCCGACAGGACCTCCAGGTGGATGGCCAACGCGTTCAGCGGATTGCGGACGTCGTGCAGCAGGCTGTCCATCAGCGTGGGGACGGCCAGGTATCGGGCCGCGCCCACCACGGGCTGCGGCGCGTCCCCAACAGAGGATGCACTATTTGACATTGCTGTCGAGGTAACCAACTGGAACTCCTCGGGATTTTCCCTGATCCACCCCCGCCGCCGCCCAACCGGAGCCAAGAGTTAGGGAGCCGTTCCAACATCGTCAACCCTGGGGCGGTAATTCTTGCCGGAAGCGGCAAATTCCCCATGCACGGCGCGGACTTAGGTCCGCCCGCGAGTGTCTTTCAGGTGACGATTGAGGAGAGCGCGCGATCCGCGCGGAAATGCCCGTACTGCCCCGCGGTGCGGGGCGATCAGGCACCCGAGGCGGGAGGCCGGGCGGCGTCGCCCAGACCCACCAGGTCCAGCTTCAGCCGGGCCGCGTACTCGAAGATGCGAGGGTCCCGGTAGAACTCGCCGAACACGATGCGCACCAGGCCCGCGTTGGCGATCAGCTTGAAGCACGGCCAGCACGGCGAGGCGGTGGTGTAGATGGTCGCCCCGTCGATGCTGACGCCGTTGGTGGCCGCCTGGATGATGGCGTTGGCCTCCGCGTGGACGGTGGCCACGCAGTGGCCGTTCTCCATCATGTGGCCCACGTCATCGCAGTGCGGCAGCCCGCGGATGGCGCCGTTGTAGCCGGTGGACAGGATGGTCCTTCCCCGGACGATGACGGCGCCCACGTGCTTGCGATCACACGTGGCGCGCGAGGCCACCTGCGTCGCGATGTCCATGAAGTACTGATCCCACGAGACACGTCCGGCCATCCCACACCTCCAGACCGGCGGATGTAACCCGCTCTCGCGTGGTGTCGAGATTCCTGCCGGCCCGCCCAGCGGGCCTGAGACACCGCGCGAAGTGACTAGCGCCCGGCGGCGTGGGCGAGTCCACCTTCCGTCGCGGGCTTGCGCGCCAGCAGCCGGCCAAAGCCCTTGGCCTGGAGGAAGTGGCGCACCTTCGCGCTGGGTGCGGCGAACGTCTCTCCCGGCATGGGCACGTCGAAGCTGTAGTTCTCCTCTTGCACCTCGAAGTCCACCTTCGCGGTGCGGTAGCCCTCCACGATGGCCAACAGCCGGCCTGTCGTCAGGCTGAAGATGCCGCCGCCCGACGCGCCGTAGCCGATGGGGGCGTCCGTCTTCACCATCTTCGGGCGCTGGGACTCCTTGTCCCATTCGACCTGGGACAGCATGCCTCCGGACAGCGACAGCGCGCGGCCGAACGGTGAGGCGGCCACCACCACGTCCTCACCCAGCTCCAGCTCCGCGTCGTCCGCCAGCTCCACCGCGGGCAGGTCCAGCCCTGGCACGCGCACCAGCGCGAGGTCCAGGTCAGGCACCTGGCCCATGGCCACCACCTCGCCCCGGTGCTCCAGCGACTCCGCGCGGCGGTCCACCATCACGCGCAGCTCCGGAGCCTCCATCCCGTCCATGGCCACCGCATGCGCGTTGGTGACCACCCAGGCGACCATGGCCCCGCTCTCATCCCGCTCGGCGCCCACCACCACGCCCGACGCCGTGCTGAGCACCCTGCCCTGCGAGGCGAGCTGCAGCCGCACGTTGTGTGGGAGGATGCGCCGCACCTGCTCCTTGCGCGTCATGCGAGGCGCGTCCGGCACCGCGAGGACCCGCTCGACGACGGGCGCCACCTGAGACGCGGGGGTGGCGGCGGCCGGCTGAGACGGCGCACCGGCGCACGACACGAGGGCGAGCAGGGCGGGGGCGCCCAGGAGGAAGCGGGTCATCGACTCTCCGGTCTGGGGGGAAAACGGATGCAGCCAGTACAACTCCCTGGCAGCCCCCATCATCCCGAGCCCTTTCCGGCTTTGAAAGCAGGCGTCCAGGCGGGCCCCGGACGCCTGCCCGGTCACGCGTAGCGCTTCTTCATCAGGAAGAGGATGGCGTCCTTCGCGCACGCCTCGCAGTAGCCGTAGCGCTCCGCCATCGTCTTCAGCGTGCTCTGCACCTGCGTCTGCTCGCGCGCGGTGAGCTGGTTGCGGTCCTCGGACAGGTACTTGAGGATGTTCTCCTTGTTCTTGCGCAGCACCCGCTTGCGCTCCTCGAAGTAGTGGTCTCGCAGGCGCTTGAACATGTCCGGGAAGATGCGGCCGTAGTCCATGACCGCGTCCGGGTTGTCCAGCCGGTGCGCGCCGATGGAGGCGATGAGCCCCCGGCGGAAGTCGGCGGCGTCCTCGCCGCGCGGCATGATGATGGCCTCCACCTCCACCATGCGCTGCTCTTCTGGCGCCTCCATCACCCCGGTGACGCGGTTGCGCATCTTCTCTCCGCGCACCCAATGGCTGATGGTCTGGATGTAGCGCTCCACCAGCTCGCGGTACTGCCCCTCCGACACCAGGCCCATGGACTCGCGCACCTCCGAATCCACCCGGTCCAGGTACTCCGCCTCCGCCAGCTTCACGAAGGCGTCATGGTCGTGGTAGCCGTCCACCACCTCCTGCAAGAGGAACTCGTAGACGCTCTTGTCCTTGCAGATGGCGGACAGCTCCTCCAGCACCGCCAGCGCGTTGAGACACTTGTAGTCGGCGTTCTGCGCGGCATTGAAGAGCGCCGTCTTTATTTCGCGCGCGCTGGCGCCCGAGCGTCCCTCGTAGTTGGGGTACGCGTCCGACTCCGTGAACAGCTCCTCGCGCAGCTTGCGCAGCTCCTTGGTGTTGGCCAGGCTCAGGCGATCCGGCGGCGCGCCCTCTTCGTAGAGGTGCAGCTTCTCCACCGGCGTCACCTGGTCGATGAGCTCCTTCACGTCCTGCGGGTAGCGGTCCGGAATGGGCTTCTTCAGCCGGGTGAGCACCGCCCACATGGCCGCCAGCTCCGTGGCATGCGGTGCCACGTGCTTGCCCACGGTGGTGGAGGTGATCTGCGCGTCGTAGATCTGCTGCTCGGTGCGGTAGCGGCGCAGGTAGGGCACGCGCACCAGCTCGATGCGGCCCTTGAAGGATGCGAAGTCCGGCAGCTCCTTGAAGGCGTTGAGGTGCTTCTCGTTCGCCGACGCGATGAGCACCTCGTCGAGCTGGAGGACAAAGGGCTCCAGCGGGACCTCGCCCGTCTCGCTGAAGCCCAGCAGGTACTTGAAGGCCTCCAATGGCCGCTTGAGCAGGTCCGCGTACTCGATGAGGCCGCGGTTGGCGTGGACCAGGGGGCCGTGCGGCTCGAAGAGCACCGTGCTGTGCAGCGGCGCGGGCACGTTGAGCTGGGTGCGGTCCGCGGTGAGCTGCTGGACGACGGCGTCCACGCTCATCTGCGGCTCCACCGTCACCGTGCCCACCTGATAGCGGCGCGACACGTAGAAGCGCTCCACCTGGACGTGGCGCATCACCTTCAGCCAGTCCCCGCCGTAGGAATTGAGCAGCGCGGTGTAGATGCGGCGGCACTTGGAGCACAGCTCGCCATCACGCACGTAGTCGGACAGGATGAAGTCGCCGCTCTCCCCGTCCCCGTTGCCCAGGCCCTTCTTCTTGAGGGCCGTCTCCAGCAGCTTGCGGCGCTCGCCGGGCGGGACGGCGAAGAGCGGATGGTCCCGCAGCTCGCAAGGCATGCGCAGGTCGATGGACTCCGCCTCCAGGTGCGCGAAGGTGGTCATCTCCCCACTGGCGGAGTCCCGCTCGCCGAAGCCGATGGAGCCCTTGATGAGCTTCTCCGACGGGAACACCCAGGCGAGCCGGTAGAGCGCGCCCTGGGGCAGCCGGGAGTACGCCTCCATGCCCTCCTTCAGGGCATTGACGAGCGTGGACTTGGCGCTGCCATTGGGCCCGTGCAGGAGGATGAGCTTGTTGATGCGGCCGGCCCGCACGAAGTTGCCGAGCAGCCGGTAGATGGCGTTCTGCACCTCCTCCTGGCCCGCCACCCGGTCGTCCCGGTCGCCGCCGGGCGCATCGAAGACCTGGAAGCGCCGGATGGTGCCCGTGGGATGCGGCACCGTCGTGGTGCCGAAGTGGTCCATCACGTCCCGCAGGTACTGCGCCGCGTTGCGGGCCTGGCCCTTCGGGTCGCTGAAGAAGAGGGAGAGATATTCCTCGAAGGAGAGAATCGACCGGTTCTTGACGAAGTCGGCGTTCACCTGCGCGCCCACTTCCTGCAGATAGCCCTTCGCGTCCAAGTTGATTCTCCTCTGGTCAGTCATCCACCACCAAGTTTTCCGCCCGGGCCACCAATGTCCAGCACCCCGGATGGCATTGTCGGCTGGGGCACGCGCTGCTGGCCACCGGGCGGGCACCGGGAGCGCTAAGGCCCCCTCCTGGGGAAGCAGGGAGCCCGGGTCCGCATTCCCGGGGAGCGGCAAACGTCGGGGTGTGTGAACTCGCGCGCGACGCGAGGGTGCGCTACGGTCTTTATCTTCCTCTGCGGCCTACCCACCCGGAGTCCAAGCAAGATGCACAAGGAGCCCATCATCGGCATCGACCTCGGCACGACGAACTCGTGCGCGGCGATCGTCGAGGACAGCGGGAACGTCAAGCTCATCCCCTACAAGGGCGGCGAGTACACCATCCCCTCGATCTTCGCGATCGACGACAAGGGGAACGAACTCATCGGCTACGAGGCCAAGCGCCAGTGGCAGCTCAACCCGCGCAACACCGTCTACGGCTCCAAGCGACTGGTGGGCCGGGGCTTCGGCACCGAGGTCGTCGACACGATGAAGAAGGTCGTGGCGTACAACATGCGCCCCGGCAAGCAGAGTGACGTCATCCTGGACGTGGGGAAGAAGGAGTTCGCCCTCCAGGAGGTCAGCGCCAAGATCCTGGGGAAGATCCGCGAGGTCGCCTCCAACTACCTGAAGATGCCCATCAAGCGGGCGGTGGTGACGGTCCCCGCCTACTTCAACGACCGGCAGCGCCAGTCGGTGAAGGACGCGGGCAAGCTCATCGACCTGGAGGTCGTCCGCATCATCAACGAGCCCACCGCGGCGGCGCTGGCCTACGGCGTGGGCAAGGGGCTGAAGGAAAAGGTCGTCATCTACGACCTGGGCGGCGGCACCTTCGACGTCTCCATCATCGAGATTCGCGACCGCGTCTTCGAGGTGAAGTCCACCGGCGGTGACGTCTTCCTCGGCGGCATCGACTTCGACAACGCCATCATCCACCACGTCCTCAAGGACTTCGCGGCGAAGACGGGCATCGACCTCGCCACGGACCCGGTGGCCATGCAGCGCATCAAGGACCTGGCCGAGCGCACGAAGATCGACCTGTCCGCGCGCGAGGAAGTCCCCTTCAACATCCCCTTCATCACGATGACGTCGCAGGGCCAGCCCCTGAACATCGAGATGAAGTTCACCCGGAAGATGCTGGAGCAGCTCACCAACCAGCTCGTGGATCGCACCCTGCAGATGGTGGCGCGCGTGCTGGTGGACTCCGGGCTGTCCACCAAGGACGTCGACGAGGTCATGCTCGTGGGCGGCCAGACGCGCATGCCCATCGTCCAGGACCGGCTCACCAAGTTCTTCGGCAAGCCGCCCAGCAAGGGCGTGCACCCGGACGAGGCGGTGGCCATTGGCGCCGCGCTCTACGCGCACTCGCTGCAGGACGACACCAACCTGCGCATCCAGTTGCTGGACGTGATTCCCATGGCCATTGGCCTGGAGAAGGCCGGCGGCGCCTTCCACGTCGTCTTCCCGCGCAACGCGGCCATTCCCAACGCCAAGCAATTGCTGGCCACCACCAGCATGGACAACCAGACCGAGCTCGCCGTGCGCATCTTCCAGGGCGACAACGAGCTGGTGGCCCGCAACGACATGCTGGGTGAGTTCACCTTCTCCGGCATCCAGCCCGGTCGCGCCGGCGCCGCGCAGGTGGAGATCACGTTCGACGTGAACGTGGAAGGCATCCTCACCATGCGCGCGCGTGACCCGGCGTCCGGCCGCGAGATGAAGACCACGGTGCGCGTCAGCCAGGCCTGATTCGCATCCCCTGCCCCGCTCCCATTCGCCAGGAGCGGAGCGCCCTCAACCGCCCCGGCCCACGGCCGCCGCTTCCGGCGGCAGGAAAGCCGTCGCGTCCTCCGGACCCAGCGGGCCCTGGCCCTCATCGCGGGCCAGCTCGAAGAGGCCCGCCTCCACGGGCACCAGGTGGAAGCGTGACGCCGCGCGCGCCTGGGCCCGGCCGCTGACCAGCACCTGCCCGCGCCCGGCCCGGACCGCCAGCCGCGCCGCGGTGTTCACCACGTCCCCCAGCACCGTGAAGTCCAGCCGGCCGGAGGCCTTCGCCCCCACGCTGCCGGCCACCAGGTCACCCGAATCCAGGCCCATGCAGACGCCATGCGCGTACGGTGCGCCCTCGCCGCCACGCGATGCCAGCGCGCCCAGTTGCCGGTGAATGGCGTGACAGGCCTCCAGCGCCAGGTCCACGTGCCCGGGGCCTCGGAAGACGGCCATCACCGCGTCCCCCATGAACTTGTCCACGATGCCGCCGCGCGCGAGCAACTCCGGGACAATGGCCTCGAAGTTGGCGTTGAGGCGGCGCAGGGACTCCGGCGGCGCTTCCTGGTGCAGCACCGGTGTGAAGGCATCCACGTCGATGAACACCACCGTGCCGTCCACCCACTCGCCCGCCATGGCGTCCGAGCCCTGGAGCAACGGCGGCAGACGCTCCAGCACCGCGCCCGGGACGAACATGCGCAACAGGCCGTTCTCCTCCGTGTAGCGCACGGTGCGGCGCAGCTCGCGCACGTGCTTCAGCGTCTTGACGAGCGTGGCCTCCAGGTCCGGGAAGTCGATGGGCTTGGTGATGAAGTCGAAGGCGCCGCGATTCATCGCCGTGCGAATGTTGTTCATGTCCCCATACGCGGAGACGATGACCACCCGGGTCAGCGAGCTGATCTCCCCCACGCGCGACAGGAACGTCAGCCCGTCCATGCGCGGCATGTTGATGTCGCAGAGGACGACTTCGATGTCGGGATGCTGGCGCATCTCCTCCAGCGCCTCCTCGCCGTCCGCGGCGAAGAGGAACTGGTAGACGGAGCGGCGGATCTGCTTGCGGAAGCTCTGCTCCATCAACACGACGATGTCCGGCTCGTCATCCACGACCAGGATCTTCGCCGGGCGCGACGGCCGGCCCGCGTCCACCGCGCTGGTGAGGGCGGAGGCCAACTCGTGCGCGGACTGGAAGCGGCGCGCGGGGTCCACGTCCAGGGCGCGCGCGAAGAAGGCGTCCACCTCCGTGCCCAGCTCCGGTGCCAGGCTGGACGGCGGCGCGGGCGGCGGCGGCACGTTGCCCAGGCGCATCTGCCGCAGTGACTCCAAGGGGAACGGGTGCTGCCCCGTCAGCGCGCGATACGCCACCACGGCCAGCGCCCAGAGGTCACAGCGGTGGTCCAGCCGCGGCTCCAGCCCTCGGAGCTGCTCGGGGCTCATGTACCGGGGCGTGCCGGCCATCTCCTCCTCGGGATGCGGCCGGGCCGCGCCGCCCGACATCAGCAGCGCCAGACCGAAGTCCAACACCTTCACCTGTTCGCCATGCTCCGTGCGCGCGAGGAACAGGTTGGCCGGCTTGAGGTCGCGGTGGATGACGCCCGCGGCATGCGCGGCGGTGAGCGCGCGGGCCGCCTGCGTCACCAGCCGCTCCACCATGGCCAGGGACAGCCGGCCGCGGCGGTTCAACAGGGCCTCCAGGTCCTCTCCCACCAGCCACTCCATGACGATGTAGGGCGTCTCGCCGGAGAGGTCGCAGTCGTGGACCTGGATGACGTGGGGGTTCTGGAGGCGGGCAATCGCCCGCGCTTCCCATTCGAATTGCTGGCGCGCCAGGGGCGCGGGCGCGCAGTGGGCCGCCATCAGCTTGAGGGCCACGCGGCGCTGGAGCTTGGGATCCAACGCCACCCAGATGGTGCCCATGCCGCCGCCCGCCAGCCGCCGCTCCAGGACGTAGCGGTCGCCAATGACTTGTCGCTCGGAGTTGGAGTCTTCGACCATGGGAAGCGGGAAGTGTCTCACACCGGCCCCTCGCAAGGTACCGCGGGCTGCCCTCTCCCACGGCAGCCAGCCGCGCGGCGGCGACCGGTCTGTCACAACGCGCGTGCTACGGTCCCCGCCCCCATCCCGATACGGCGTGCACTCACCCAACCTCCGGAGGCGTCATGCCCGAGACTGAATCCGTCCTGAAGCACCCCGCCCCCGCGGCGACCGAAGCAGCCCCTTCCCTCTCGCGTGAGCCGGACGGCCATTCGCTCCCCGGTCTGCACGTCCCACCGGGGCTCAGGCCCGGCATGCCGCGCAACGCGATGACCACCAGCCCGGTGGAGTACGTCAACGAGCCGCTGCAGGTGCTCGCCGGCGCGCTGCCAGAGGACCTGCAAGGTCACGTCTATGTCGCGGGGCCCAGCGTGCACGCGGGCTCACCGGCCCTGGCTTCGGACGGGCTCGTGATGCGGCTGGACTTCCAGGTGGGCGGCGCCCGGTTCACCACCGCCACCATGCGCACCCCGTCGTACTACGCACGCCAGCAGGTGGACGCGGGCGCGACGGCGCGAGGCCCCCTGACTCGGCTGCTCAACCGCTTCCGCGAGACGACGCTGGCAGACGTGTCACTCACGCTGGGCCCGCAGGAGACGCCCAACACGGCGCCCTTCCTGGTCGAGGGCGAGCGGATGCTGCTGGTGACGACGGACGCGGGCCGCCCGTGGGCCATCCACCCCAAGACGTTGAAGGCGTACACACCGCTGGGCTACCTGCGTGAGTGGAACCGCGCTCTCCCCACGCCGTGGGCCTTCCCGCTGCTGCAGAGCACGGCCCACCCGGCCTTCGACCCCGCCGAGCGCATGGGCCTGCGCATCGACAAGGACCGGCCCCGCCTCTTCTTCACCAACCACGCGCCCAAGTGGCCCCTGGGTCCCGGTTACACGCAGTTGGTGAGCTGGGACACGGAAGAGAACCGGCTGCACCACTGGAAGCTGATGGACGCGGCCACGGGCGAGCCGGTGTTGGCGTCGTCGCTGCACCAGATCGCCGCCACGCGGGACTACGTGGTGCTGCTGGACGCCAACTTCCCCATCAACTTCTGGCAGATCGCCGCGCAGGCGGCGGTGCCCTTCCTGCCGCGGGTGCAGCGCGCGGTGGAGTGGCTGACGGCGTCCCCTGCCGCCCCGCAAGCGGTGTTCTGGGTGGTGCGGCGAGCGGACCTCCAGACGTCACCCGGGACGCTGGACCCGGAGAATCCGCCGCTCGTGTCCGCGCACCGCTTCCAGGCCGGAGGCGGCGGGCTGCACTTCGCCGCCATCTACGAGAACCCCGACGACGTCATCACCCTGGTCGCCGCGCACTCGCCTACCGAGGACCTGTCCCATACGCTGGAGCCGGGCGAGCTGCTCATCAATGGCAACCGCGTGCAGGACTGGCAGGCGGGAATGCCCACGGCGGTGCCCGTCACGCGCAGCTCCATGGGGGTGCACCGCATCGACATGAAGCGGCTGCGCATCCAGTCCAATCTGTATTCGCATGACGACTTCACCTGGGGCCTGACGGTCTTCTCCAACGCCGGCCTGGTGAATGGCGAGCTGGAGGCCCACCTCCGGCTGCTGGGCCATGTGATGAACGGCAAGGTGCCCACGAAGGAGCTGGCGCTCTACATCAACTCGGACGGCTTCACGGCGGACATGGTCCCGGAGGCGCTCTACCAGCTCTACAAGCCCATCGTAGGAGACAAGTCCGCGCTGCCCATCCGCGACGGCCGCGCGGCGAGCTTCTTCAAGTTCTTCGTCGACTCCGGCCGCTTCGAAGGCTACGTGCTGCCCACCGGCTGGTTCGGCTTCGCGCCGCAGTTCGTCCCCAGCGCCCGGTTCCCCCAGGTGCCACACTGGAAGGGCTACGTGGTGGCGCTCGTCGTGTCGGACCCGACGCCGGACCTGCCGGCGAACTCCACGGGCGACGAGGTCTGGATCTTCGACTCCGAGGACATCGCCAAGGGCCCCATCTGCCGGCTGGGCAGCCGCAACTTCGACGTGGGCATGACGCTGCACACCACCTTCCTGCCCCCGGGCCTGCCAGACCTCCTGGAAGGCCAGCCTCCGGGCAACGTGGCCCCCTACTGCGTGGACGTGCGGCAGGACCTGGACATGGACGCCATCGAACGGACGTACCTGGAGTGGCCCCAGACGCTGCTTCCACGGGTGCCTCGGGTGCTGTTCGCCCCGTGGCGCCTGGGCGTGAAGTGGGCGTTGAACTTCCCGAAGCTGCGTCAGGTGCTCCAGGAGGACGTGTATCCGCACTTCCCGCGCAGGTGACTGCGTTCGCCGCAGCGCCTCAGCCGACGACGATGTTGATGATTCGCCCTGGCACGTAGACGAATCGGCGCTCGGTCTTTCCAGCGAGATGCGGGATGAGATCCGGCTCTTGGTGGACGGCGTCACGCGCCTCCGCCTCCGTGGCGTCTCGCTTCAGGCGCAGCTTCCCCCGGACCTTGCCGTTGACCTGGATGGCCATTTCGACCAGCTCGTCCACGGTCAATGCGGGGTCGTATTCAGGCCACGGCTGGAGGGAAATGGACTCGCTTGCGCCCCAGCGGTGCCAGAGCTCCTCCGCGAGGTGCGGCGCGAATGGGGAGAGAATTCGCGCGAAGACCCTGGCTGCATCGAGCGGCACACGCGGGAGCTCGGCCAGCGCGTTGGCGAGAATCATCATCGCGCTCACGGCGGTGTTGAAGCGCAGCGCTTCGATGTCCTCCCCCACCTTCCTCACCGTCTTGTGCAGGAGCCGCAGCGCGTCCTCGGTCAGCGCCGCCGGCGCACCGCCCTCGTCCTCCGCCACGAACGCGAGCGTATTCCACACGCGGTCGAGGAATCGCCGCACGCCGATGACGCCGTTGGTCTGCCACGGCTTCACCGCCTCCAGCGGGCCCATGAACATTTCGTACATGCGCAGGGCGTCCGCACCGAACTGCCGGACGATGTCGTCTGGGTTCACCACGTTGCCGCGCGACTTGGACATCTTCTCGTTGTTCTCACCGAGGATCATTCCCTGGTGGACGAGCTTCTTGAACGGCTCTGCGTGCGTAACGAGGCCGCAGTCGAACAGCACCTTGTGCCAGAACCGGGCGTAGAGCAGGTGTAGCACCGCGTGCTCCGAACCGCCGACATACAGGTCCACTGGCATCCAGGCGTCGTAGGCCTGCTGCGAGAAGACGGCCTGGGTGTTCTCCGGGTCGATGAAGCGCAGGTAGTACCAGCACGAGCCCGCCCATTGGGGCATCGTGTTGGTCTCTCGCGCATACCACTTTCCGTCCCGCTGGAAGAAACGCCAATCCAAGGCGCGGGCCAGCGGGCCCGCAGGATCCTCGCTGGGCTTGAAGTCCTCGAGCTCGGGGAGTCGCACCGGCAACTGGTCCTCTGGCACGGGCAGAGGCTGGTCGTAGCGAATGGTGTGGGGATGCACACGCGGGTCCGTTGAGCCCTCCGCGAGCTCGACCGGGAAATAGATGGGGATCGGCTCCCCCCAATAGCGCTGGCGCGAGAACACCCAATCCCGCAAGCGGTACTGGACACGCCGTGCGCCCAGGCCCTCACGCTCGAGGTGGGCGAGCATGGCCGCCTTGGCCTCGGGCGTCCGCAGCCCATCGAGGAAGCTCGAGCGCACCGCGACGCCCTCCCCCACGAAGGCCTCGGTCCACGTGCCGGTCTCGCTCAGGGCGCCGTCGAGCGAAACCACCTCGACGACAGGCAAGCCGAAGGCACGCGCGAACTCGAAGTCACGCGCGTCGTGGCCGGGCACGCCCATGATGGCGCCCGTCCCATAAGAGCCGAGCACGAAGTCCGCGACCCAAATGGGGAGGCGCGCTCCCGTGAGCGGGTGCAGCGCGTAGGAGCCGGTGAACACGCCGGTCTTGGCTTTCGTGAGCGCGGTGCGGTCCAACTCGCTTCGGCTCGCGGACTCCTCTCGGTAGGCCAGAATCTCGGCGCGCTTCTCCGCCGTGGCGAACCGCTCCAGCAGCGGGTGCTCGGGTGCGACGACCATGTACGTCGCGCCGAAGAGGGTGTCCGGACGGGTGGTGAAGATGCGGAGGCGGTCCGCGCTGCCCTCGATGGCGAAATCGACCTCAGCGCCCTCGCTGCGCCCAATCCAGTGGAGCTGCTTCTCCCGCGTCTCGGGCCAATCCAGCCCCGCGAGGTCCTGGGCGAGCCGATCGGCGTACGCCGTGATGCGAAGCGTCCACTGCCGCAGCGGCAGCCGCACAACCGGGTGACTGCCCCGCTCGCTCTTCCCGTCAATGACCTCCTCGTTGGCGAGCACCGTTCCGAGCGCCGCGCACCAGTTCACCGGGAGCTCGGCCTGATAGGCAAGACCGCGCTCGAAGAGCTTGAGGAAGAGCCACTGCGTCCAACGCACGTACTCCGGGTCCGTCGTGGAGAGCTCGCGAGACCAGTCGTACGAGAACCCGAGAGACTTGAGCTGCCGCTTGAACGTCGCGACGTTCTTCGCGGTGGTCTCGGCCGGGTGGGTTCCCGTTTCGAGCGCGTGCTGCTCCGCGGGCAGGCCGAACGCATCCCATCCCATGGGATGAAGGACATCATAGCCCCGCATCCGCAAGTACCGCGAGACGATGTCCGTGGCCGTGTAGCCCTCCGGGTGCCCGACGTGCAACCCGGCCCCCGAGGGATAAGGGAACATGTCGAGGATGTATGCCTTCGGCTTGCCGGGGTGCCTGCGCGCCTCGAAGAGGCGCTGTTCTTCCCAACGGGCCTGCCAGAGAGGTTCGATGTTCGCCGGGTCGTACTTCGGCCGTTCTGTGGACATGGCGCGCCAGTTACCACAACGGGCATGCCCAGTCAGCAGACGGCAGAGCGGCTCTTCGGGTGGTCCGCTCCGCCCATCACCGGTTCAATCGTAATCCCCGCGCTACATGACACCGAAGGCGATGTTAGCAATGGGAGACCTGTTGGAGGAGCGCTCCAAGCCTGATGCGTTCTCCTCCGGTAGCAATTGATTGAAGGGACAGGTTCACAGAGGCAGCGCGAACCCATTGAACTGGAACTGGCCTTGGAATTGAGCGACCAGTCCCCCCATGCTCGTCTCCTTCACGCCCTGCTCCTCTCTGGCCGCGGCGCGGGACATGGGAGGGATGGGGCTCACCGACCCCATCCCTCCCACCAGGGAAGCGTTCATCTGGAGACCATCCGGGGAGGTGTGCGGACCCGGTCACACCCGCTCGCGCTCACCCCCGCGGCCTGACGGCCCTTCTTCAAGTCCGACCGCGCGAGAACGCCTCGTGCATCAGTAGCAAACAGGGAACTCCTCACAGATGCAGTGAGGGCCCAACTGGACGCACTGATAGAAACATGTACAGCTCTCATCGGCGCACTGGTTTTGACACCAATCCCCGCTGGCTTGGGCCTCCGGCGGACGGACCGTGCCCATTACGCTTCCAAACATAATGCCCACGACAAAGACCCACTTCTGGATTCCCTTGCGCATGACAAATCCTCTCAACGGGACTGCGCGGAAATCCTATCACAAGACAAAACCCGCAAAGACCCTCCTGTCGCGCCTCAATGCGTCATCAGGTCCAGTGTTCCGCGAAAAATACGCTAAGCAAGTGGAATCACGGTGTCCACGATCTTGGCGGAGCACAGCACAGCGGGAAGCCCAGCGCCGGGGTGCGTGCCCGCTCCGACCATGTAGAGGCGATCCACGTCCTCACTCCGGGCCTGCGCCCTGAGGAACGTCGTCTGCAGCAACGTCGGCGCGAAGCTGAACGCGGCCCCCTTGAATGACCGCAGTTCGTCACGGAAGTACTCTGGTGTAACCATCCGCGAAGTCACCAACTCCCCCTCCAGCCCCGGCAACACGGTCCGCGAAAGGCGCTCCTCCAGCTCGCGGCGAAAGGCCCCGGCCCTGTGCTTCCACTCCGAGCCCGTCCCCAGATGTGGCACCGGCGCCAGCACATAGAAGGCATCGTGCCCAGCCGGAGCTAGCGCCGCGTCCGTCGCCGTGGGCCTGTGCAAATACAGCAACGGGTCCGCCGACGGATGTCCAGGCCCCTCCAGCCCCGAGAACATCCCCCGGAAGTCCTTGCCGAACAGCAGCGTGTGGTGGGCGACCTCCGGGTACTGACGCCGTGTCCCGAAGTACCAGAGGAACGCGCTCATCGAGTACCGCGCCCGGCTGATGCGCTCGTCCGTCCAGTGCTTCCGGACATGCCCCGGCAACAGGTACCGATACGTCCACGCCGCGTCCGCGTTCGACACGACCACGTCCGCCGCCAGTCCCGTACCGTCCCCGAGCCTCACACCCGTCGCCTTCCGCCCTTCCAACGAAATCTCCGTCACCTCACTGCCGTAGCGGACCTCGCCGCCCAGGGCTTCCAGCAGTTCCACCAGGCCACGAACCAGCGCCCCGGTGCCGCCCACCGGGAAGAACGCACCCCAACGCCGCTCCACGAATTGAATCGACGTGTACACCGCGCTCGCGGTCGCGAAGGGGCTGCCGCCAATCAGCAGCGGATGGAAGCTCAACGCCTGCTGCAGCCGCTCGTCCCGGATGTGCTTCGACACCAAGCCGAACATGGACCGGAACGCCTCGTCCCGCACCAGCGCGGGGGTGAACGGCGCCAGACTCAGCACGTCCGGCACCGGCGTGCTCATCAGGGGCCCAATGCCCGCCTCGTACATCCGCTCCACGCGGGCGAACAGAGCCAGGAATCCCGCCTCATCCCGGGGAGACAACCGCCGCACGGACTCGCGCATCGCCTCGCGGTCCGAGTGGTAGTCGAACGTGGAGCCATCCGGGAACCGCATCCGGTACAGCGGCACCACGGGCCGCAGCTCCACGTGGTCCGCCATGCGTTGCCCCGCCAGCGCCCACAGCTCTTCCAGCAGGTGCGGACACGTAATCACCGTGGGGCCCGCGTCGAACGTGAAGCCGTCCTGCTGGAAGGCGTTCGCCCGCCCGCCCGGGCTGTCCATCCGCTCAAGCACCGTGACGCGCCACCCACGCGCCGCCAGCCGGATGGCCGCGGCCAATCCGCCGAAACCACTGCCAATCACGATTGCGCGTCGTCCACCGCTTCGTGCAGCCAGGCCAGCCATCCCAGAGGGTCTCAGCACGGTGACTCGATCCATCGCACACCCTCGAGGCCCACTCCACTCCGGCCTGCGGGCAGGCTTCCGTCCTCACCTCGCCCGCGCTCTGTTGCGAGCCCCCAGTGCCAGGGCTACCCTCCCCGCCTCAACGGGGAGTGCGCTCCTTCGCGCACGGGTGGAAGCAATGATGGATGTGCCCGGCTACCGCATCGGCAGAGAGGTCACTACCGCAGGCGCCTTCCAGCTCTTGCGCGCTACACGCGAGGAAGACGGCGCTTCGGTCATCCTCAAGGTCCCCGACGCTGCGCGGCTCCCCTCCGCCACCACGCGGCTTCGCCATGAGTGGGAGCTGACGAACGCCCTGAGTCTCGACGGCGTCCTGCGGCCCCTGGCGTGGGCCGAAGCGCGGGACGGAGCACCTGTGCTCATCCTGGAAGGCTTCGGTGATGCGACGCTGACCCAACGCCTGTCACACGGGCGCGTGGAGCCGCGCGCAGCATGCCGCATCGCGCTGTCGTTGGCGCGCGCCCTGGGTGCCATCCACGAGCAGGGCATCCTCCACCGGGACCTGAACCCCAGCAGCATCCTCGTGGGCACGGATGGCGAGTCCGTGAAGCTCACCGGCTTCACCCTCGCCACGCGCAGACCCCGTGCCGAGGTCGCTCCGCTCGCCCCCGAACGGTTGGAGGGCAGCCTCGAATACCTCTCCCCCGAAGGCACCGGGCGCACCCACCGCAGCGTGGATTCGCGGGCTGATTTCTATTCCATGGGCGTGGTGCTCTACGAGCTGCTCACCGGGCGCCGCCCCTTCGCGGACACGGATGCGCTGGGCCTCATCCACGCACACGTCGCCCTGCCCCCGCCTCCGCCCGTCAGTGTCGAACCCGAGCTGCCCCAGCCCCTGTCCGACATCACGCTCAAGCTGCTCGCCAAGTCCCCCGAGGACCGCTACCAGAGCGCCTACGGGCTCGTGGCGGACCTCCAGCGCTGCCTGGGTGCCCTCGAGGGCCCCGGCCCGGTCGCCGCCTTCATGCTGGGCGCCAAGGACGTCCCCGAGCGCTTCGCCATCCCCGAGAAGCTCTACGGCCGCGAGCACCCACAGGCGGCCCTGAGCGAGGCCTTCGAGCGCGCCGCCTCGGGCCGCTCCGCCTTCGTGCTCGTCTCTGGCGCGGCGGGCATGGGCAAATCGGCCCTCACCGGGGTGCTCAAGCGGCCCGTCGCGGAGCGCCAGGGTCACTTCGCCCGAGGAAAGTACGACCAGCTTCTCCGCGACACCCCCTACAGCGGCATCTTCGAGGCCTTCCGCGAAGTGGCTCGCGGACTCCTGGGCGGACAGGAGCAGGAGCTGGCTGCCTGGCAACACCGCCTCCTCGAAGCCGTGGGCGGCATGGGCCGGCTGGTGGTGGACGCGGTGCCTCGCATGGCGCTGGTGCTTGGCGACCAGCCTCCCGTCCCGGAGCTGGGGCCCGCGGAGTCGGAGCTGCGCTTCCAACTGGTCCTGCGCAAGCTGGTGGCCGCGCTCGCCACGCGGGAACATCCCCTGGTGCTCGTCCTGGACGACCTCCACTGGGCGGACAGCACCAGCCTCCAGCTGTTGCGGCTGCTCCTGACGGACCGGGACATCGAACACCTGCTCGTGGTCGCGGGTTGCCGCTCGGAAGAGCTGGGCCCCGACCATCCCGTGGAGTCCCTTGCCCGCGCGCTACAGGACCACGGCACGCCGGTCCACCGCATCGACCTGGCGCCGCTGTCGCCCGAGGACGTGACGAGGCTGGTCGCGGACGTGTTCCCTCCCGCCGAAGGCCAACCCGACGCGCAGCTCGACGACCTGGTGCTGTCGCTGACGGAAGGCAACCCGTTCCACGCGGTGCAACTGCTGCGCACCTTCTACGAACGCGGGCTGGTGCGCTTCGACGCGGACGGCGGTGGCTTCCGGTGGGATGCCAGCGCGCTGCGCGGACAGGATTTCAGTGATGGCGTGGTGGCGCTGCTCACCTCCCGCATCCGCGAGCTGAGCTCTTCCGCGCAGGCGCTGCTGCCCATGGCCGCGGCGCTGGGCCACACGTTCGACCTGCGCGGCCTGGCCATCGTCCTGGAGCGCACGGATGAGGAGGCCGAGAAGGGGCTCGGTGAAGTGCTCCAGGCGGGGCTGGTGGTACCCATCGACGAAGCCGACCTCGACGCTGGGGGCGCGTATCAATTCACGCATGACCGCGTGCAGCAGGCCGCGCTCGAGCTGATTCCCGCGGACGTGCACCCGGAGATCCATGCCCGCATCGGCCGGCTGCTCCTGCGGCACACGCCCCCGGAGCGGCTGGACGAAGGACTCCCGGAGCTCGTCAGCCATTTCCACCTGGCTTTGCCCGTGCTCCACGACGAGCAGGAGCGTCACCGCGTGGCGGAGCTGGACTTGCGCGCTGGCCGCAGCGCCAAGTCCCGAGGCGCCTGGTCCGCGGCCCTGCGCCTGCTGAATACGGGCCTGACCCTGCTCGGCGAGGACGGCTGGCGGAAGGACCGGCGGCTCACCTTCGACCTGCACGTCGACGCGGCGGAAGCAGCGTACCTCGCCGCGGACTTCGACCTGATGGAGCGGCTGGCGGCAGCGGCGCTGGCCCATGCGGTGGACGGCGCGGAGGAGGTCCGGGTGCAGGAGGTCCGGCTCCAATGCCTCGCGCACCGGGGTGAGCACTCACGCGGCGTGGACCTGGGCCTGGAGGTGTTGCGCAAGCTGGGTCAGCCCCTGCCCGCGAATCCGAAGCAGCCTCACGTCCTGGCCGCGGTGGCGAAGACGAAGATGCGCCTGGGCCTGCGCAAGCCCGAGGACCTGGCGGCCCTCCCCGAGTGCACCGACCCGCTCCTGCTCGCCACGCTGCGGCTGCTGGTGAAGCTGTCCTCGCTGGCCTTCATGGCCCGCCCGCTGCTCTTTCCGCTGGTGGTGCTCCGCGTGCTCCAGCTCACCATCCGCCACGGCGCCACGGGCGTGGCCGCGTTCGGCTACGTGGGCTACGGGCTGATGCTGAGCGTGCACCTGGGCAACCCCGAGGAGGGCTTCCGCTACGGACGGCTGGCGCTGAAGACGCTGGACCGCTTCCAGGCGGAGAGCCTGCGGGCCATGGTGACCTTCGTCTTCAACCTCTTCATCCGGCACTGGAAGGAGCCGCTGTCCGCCTGCGTCGACGACTTCCTCGCCGCCGCGCAGAAGGGCCAGGAGACGGGCGACATCGAGTACCTCGGCTATGCGTCCAGCGCGGGCTGTGCCACCGCCCTCATCGCCCGGGACGGATTGGCCGACGGTGGCCCGCGCATGGACCGGTACCGGGACATCCTGGCCACCCACCGCCACAAGAACGTGCTCTTCACCGAGTACATGCGCCACACGCTCGATTCCCTCACGGGGGCCTTCACCGGCAACGTGGAGGCTCGCGAGGAGGAGCTGGTCGCGCCGTACCGTCAGCTCGACTACGGCAACGGCATCGCCACCTGTGACGTGCTGCGCACCTTGCGCCGCTGGCTGTGGGGCGATGCTCGCGGTGCGCTGGAGAGCGCCGCGGCGGTGGACGCCCAGGTGGAGCTCATCGCCGGGCAGATCTACCTGCCCTGGTACAAGTTCTTCCAAGGCCTGGCGCTCATGGCGGTCCACCCGACATTGGGGCCGCTGGACCGGATTCGCTCGTCACGAGCCATCGACGCCATCCGCAAGTCCATGCGCGGCTGGGCCCGCATCGCCCCCATGAACTACGGCGCCCGCGCGGAGCTGCTGGACGCGGAGCGGGCCCGCCTGGACGGAGAGGGGGACTTGGCCGCGGATGCATATGACCGGGCCATCCGGCTGGCGCGCCAGTACGGCCTGTCGCTCGACGAAGGCGTGGCCTGCGAGGCCGCTGCACGGTTCCACCTGACGCAAGCCCGCGAGCGCGTGGCCCGCACCTACCTGGAAGAAGCCCGCGCCGCCTACCTGCGTTGGGGGGCCCGCGCCGTCGCGGCTCGACTGGAGCGGGAGCACCCGCGGCTCTTGCCGTCCGCCCCCACGACTACGCGCACGGATGCCCCCACCGAAGCGTCACTGGCCGCGCTGGACCTGGCGTCCGTCATCAAGACGGCGCGCGCGCTGTCCGGCGAAATCGTCCTGGGCAAGCTGCTGCGCAAGCTGATGACGCTGGTCATCGAGAACGCGGGCGCGCGGCGGGGCCTACTGCTGCTGAAACGGACCGAGGGCCTGGTCATCGCGGCGGAAGGCTCCGTGGACGGCGATGGCGTGGTGCTCGATGCGCCCATTCCCATGGAGTCCTCCGCGTCGCTGCCGACCTCCATCATCCACTACGTGGTGCGCACCGGCGAGACGGTGCTCCTCCACGACGCCTCGGCGGAAGAACCCTTCTCCGAGGACCCCTACGTCCGCAGCGCCCAGCCCAAGTCACTGCTGTGCAGCCCCCTGTTGAAGCAGGGCTCGCTCACGGGCGTGCTCTACCTGGAGAACGACGCCACGCGAGGCGTCTTCACGCCGGAGCGGCTGGAGGTGCTGCGCCTGTTGTCGTTCCAGGCGGCCATCTCCCTGGAGAACGCCGACCTCTACGCCAGCCTGGAGGAGTACAGCCGGACGCTGGAGCGCCGCGTGGAGGAGCGCACGGCCGAAATCCAGCACAAGAACGCCGAGCTGGCGGACACGCTCACCCGGCTTCAGGAGATGCAGCGCCAGCTCGTGGCGCAGGAGAAGCTCGCGTCCCTGGGCGCGCTCACCGCGGGCATCGCCCACGAGCTCCAGAACCCGCTCAACTTCGTGAACAACTTCTCGAACCTGTCCTCGCGACTGGCCGGGGAGTTGGAGGAGACGTTGAAGGGCATCGCGGACCGGCTCGACAGCGAGGCCCGCGAGGACGTGCTGGAGACGCTCCAGGACTTGAAGCAGAACGCCCAGCGCATCCACAGCCATGGCAAGCGCGCCTCGGACATCATCAAGACGATGCTCCGGCACTCGCGCAAGTCTGAGGGCACCCGCTCCAAGTCGGACCTCAACCAGTTGGTGCGCGACAGCGTCAATCTGGCCGTGCAGGGCCTGCGCAGCCGTCCGGGCGGCGCCAGCGTGAAGATGGAGACCACGTTGGACCCCACCGTGGGCATCGTGGAGCTGGTGGCCAGCGACATCAGCCGGATGCTCACCAACATCCTCGACAACGCCTTCTACGCCGCGGCGCAACATCAGCCTCAGGCCGGCGAGGGCTTCACGCCCCAGGTGCACCTGAGCACCCACCGCGTCGGAACCAAGGTGGAGCTGCGCATCCGCGACAACGGGCCAGGCATCCCCGAGGACCTCCGCGAGAAGCTCTTCGACCCCTTCTTCACCACCAAGCCCGCGGGCGTGGGCACAGGGCTGGGGCTCTCGCTGTGCCACGACATCGTCCAGGAGCACCAGGGCGACATCCGCGTGGAGAGCGCGCCCGGCGCCGGGGCCGAGTTCATCATCACCCTGCCCGCGCCCTGAAATGCGAAGGCCCCGCCTCCCGTGAGGGAAGCAGGGCCTTGGGACACCTGGAGAAGCAAGACGCCGCTAGGCCGTCTTCTTCTCCTTCTCCATGACGAGCTGGGGCGCCTCGTGCTTGGTGATGACCTGCTCGGTGATCTTGCACTCCTTGACGCCCTCGCGGAACGGCACGTCGTACATGATCTCCAGCATGGCATCCTCCAGGATGGCGCGAAGGCCGCGCGCTCCGGAGTGACGGCGCATCGCCTCGCGGGCGATGGCGCGCAGCGCCTCTTTCGTGAAGGTCAGCTTCACCTTCTCAAACTCGAAGAGCTTCTGGTACTGCTTCACCAGGGCGTTCTTCGGCTGGGAGAGGATGATGACCAGGTCCTCTTCCTTCAGGTCGTTCAGCGTGGCGATCATCGGCAGGCGGCCGATGAACTCCGGAATCATGCCGAAGCGCATGAGGTCTTCCGGCTCGGTCAGCGCCAGCAGCTCACCCACGCTCCGCTCCTCGCGGTGGGTGATCTTCGCGCCGAAGCCGAGGCCCTTCTCGCCCACGCGGCGCTTGATGACGCCGTCGATGCCGTGGAAGGCGCCGCCGCAGATGAACAGGATGTTCGTCGTGTCGACCTGAACGTACTCCTGCTGGTTGTACTTCTTCCCGCCGCGCGGCGTGACGTTGGCCCGGGTGCCTTCGATGATCTTCAGCAGTGCCTGCTGCACGCCCTCGCCGCCCACGTCGCGGGTGGCGCTGGGCATGTCACCCTTGCGGGCGATCTTGTCGATCTCGTCGATGTAGACGATGCCGCGCGAAGCCTTCTCCACGTCGTAGTCGGCGTTGTGGAGGAGGTTCTGGATGATGTTCTCCACGTCCTCGCCCACGTAGCCGGCCTCGGTGAGGCTGGTGGCGTCGGCGATGGTGAAGGGCACGTTGAGGAAGCGCGCCAGCGACTGGGCCAGCAGCGTCTTGCCACTTCCCGTGGGACCGATGAGCAGGATGTTGCTCTTGCTCAGCTCCACTTCCTCGCCGGTGGGGCCCTTCACGCCCGGACGCGGCCGAGAGGTCGGCTTCTTTTGATAGATGCGCTTGTAGTGGTTGTACACCGCCACCGCGAGGACCTTCTTCGCCTGGTCCTGTCCGATGACGTAGTCGTCGAGGAACGCCTTGATCTCCGCCGGCGTCGGCAAGCTGACCTGGGGCTTGCCCTCCTCGCGCTCGTTCTCGTCCGCGATGATGTCGTTACACAGCTTGATGCATTCGTCGCAGATGTAGACCGTCGGGCCCGCGATGAGCTTGCGGACCTCGCGCTGCGACTTGCCGCAGAACGAACAAGACAGGTTGACGTGGTGCTCCTTCTTCACTGCCGCCTCCGAGTTCGCCGGCTCCGGACACCCGGAGCCTCCTTCGCCGTCCACCGCTCCCCTACCCGCACGGACTGCCCACGTCTCGAACAGCCGTCAGGCCCACCTTCCACGCGGCCCTGAACCACTATAGGGCCCTCCCCTTCGGGCAGGAAGCCCGGCGGTACAGGCCCGTTGCCGAGCGCACAGCCCCGGCGACGGGTCAGCGTTCAGTAACAGCGGCTCAGGCGTCCGTCACGCCCGAGGCGATGTCCTCGAGGTCTTCAGCCAGGGCGGCTGCCCGCTCGGCGACGGCGTTCGGAATCCGACGACTCCCCGACAGCTCGCTCGCGAGCTTGCGGGCCATCTGTGCCAGCTTCCGCACCTGGGCGCTCTCCGGAGGCGGCTCCGGCGGGGGACGGGGGAAGCGCTCGGCGAACTCCTTCTTCAGCTCGGCCGGGTTCTTCTCCGGGCTCCAGATGCTGTCGCGCAGGGACTTGTATTCAGTGGGCGACAGCTGGCCCCGCTCTTCCGCGTCCGCGAGGACTTCGATGACCTCGAAGGCGGGTGCGCGCTGGGGGAACTCCTGTGCGGTAAGCTCCTCCTCGGGCTCGTGCTTGGTCAGGAAGCTGAACGAGCGGGTGAGCTTCAAGGCGGTCTGCTTCTTGATGTGCAGTTCCTTGAGGCAATAGGCCTCGAAGGAGGGGTAGCCCCACTCCTCGAACTTGGCCTCGTCCCGGACCTGGACCAGGAGCTTGCCCAGCTCGGCCCAGGTGGACTTGAAGCGCTTGGCGGCCGTCAGCACGGTGTGACGGAAGGTTCCCGGCGGGACGCTCAGCGCCTTCTTCGCAATTTCGGTCTCTGCAACGGATGCGGCGGACATGCCCACGGTATCGGGCATGCCCGGGGTGCCGGCAAGAAAGTGACCCTACCCCCGCTTGCCGATGGTGAACGACAGGCCCACCGTGGCCCGCTCGCCTTCGTAGGCGCGGAACGGCCACTTCTGCATCTCCGCCAGCAGGCACTCGTAGAGTGGACCCTTCTTGAACTGGGGGTTGTCCACCCAGAGCTTGCTGACGCGGCCGTCGTTCCCGATGACGAACTCCATGGGGACCTTGGCGTAGATGCCGGGGGTGCGCTCCGCCTCTTCCTTGAAGCAGCGGAAGAGCGTGGACTTGTTGCTGGCCACCACCCGGTTGATGGCGGACTGGTCGAACTGCTGCGTCATCTCCATGCCCTCCGGGTCGGTGGTCACGCTTCCCTGGGGGCGGGGCTTCCGGTCCGCCGGCGCCCGAGTGGTGGAGGCCATGGCCACCTTGCCCGGACCGCTGCTGCCAGTGGCGGGCTTCACGCCCGGCTCGCCCGAGCCCGGACGGCGTGCCCCATTGCCGGGGTACTCGAAGAGCTCCTCATCATCCACCCGGGCCTGGGCCACGCGGATGGTGATTTCGCCCATCTCGAAGTCGTCCGTCTGGACCTCGCCGCCACCGAACCAGCCGTGGACGGCGGCGTTGCGCGCCACCTGGATGCCGACGATGCCCAGCACCACCACGCCCGCCGCCGCGGCGCCGCCGAGAATCTTGAGGCGCTTCGCGGACTTCGCCCGCTCCACGACGACGGCGGCGTCCACGCGGGCGCGCGCCTCCGCCCGGGCCACGTGCACGCGGAAGGCGTCCACATCGGACATGCGGTGGAAGTCCCGCTCTCCAGCGGGCGCCACCAGGGTGTCCAGCGTCAGCTCACCCGAGGTGAGCTTCTCCACGATTTGAGCACCACTGACGGGCCCCAGGACGAGGTCCCCGTGCTTGAAGAGCCAGAGTCCGTCCACGTCCGCCGCAAGGTCTTGTCCAGCCGCCATTTCGCGCGCGAGTATCCCGTGGTTCCCCACACCCAAGCAACGGCGTGCTCCCCTCTACCTCCAAGCGGATTCCCGTCGCACTGTGGATCTGGTACCGCGGCGGAATCTTCCGCGGCTTCCAGCGCCAACCCGAGGGCCCCACCGTCCAGTCAGCCCTGGAAGAGGCGCTGCGGTCCGTGGGGGTGCCGGCGACCCTGATGCCTTCGGGGCGCACGGACCGGGGCGTCCACGCCCGGATGCAGGTGGTGAGCGTCCGGCTGGAAGCGGGTGACTCGGCGGAGTCCCTGGAGAAGCGGCTCCCGCCCCGGTTGCCACCGGGCCTGGGCCTGTGCGGGGTGCGCCGGCCCACGTCCTTTCATGCGCAGTGGAGCGCGAGCGGCAAGGAGTACCGCTACCGGTTCCAGTTGGGTGGGGCCGTGACGCCCGACTGGGCGCCCTATGCGTTGGACGTGTCCGCGGAGCCGCTGTTCCAGGCCACGGCGGTGACACCGGAGCGGTTGGGAGCGCTGCTGCGTTCGGCGGAAGGGACGCGGGACTTCATCGCGTTCCATGAGAAGTCCAGTCCACGCAAGCCGCGCACGCTGGAGTCCGCCACCCTGCACGAGTTGGGCGGTGGGCTCTACGAGGCTCGGCTGCGCGGGGACGGCTTCGCGCGCTACCAGATCCGCTATTTGATGGGGAGCGCGTTGAAGGTGGCCGCGGGGCTGCTGCCGGAAGAGGCGTGGCTCGCGGCGCTCGAGACGGGACAGACCCTGGAGGGCTTCAAGGCGCCCGCTCACGGCCTCGTGCTCTGGGAGGTTCGCTACCCTCCCGGAGTGGACCCTTTCACCGCCGGGGAGCGTCTCCATCCCCCGGGGCTTCCGCTGGAGCCACCCTTCCACATCGGGTGACGCGCGGTGGGGCCCGGACGGCCGCCATCAGTCGACGAGCCGCTCTTCGTACTTCGCCAGCAGATCCGAGATGGCCTCGCGGAGGTACTCGCTCTGACGGATGCGCGTGGCGCGCGACAGGTCCTTGAGGGCGTCGAGCTTCTCGCGGTTGAGCCGGAAGACCACTGAGGTAAGGCGGGGATTCATGTCCATGTGCGCGACCTCCTACAGATGCGCACACATTCTCACAGGTCGGTCTGATCGCAAGAAATTCACTTCGATCCGACCGGGAAGATCCACTGAACCCCGGTGAAGGCTTCGGCGTCTCCGCGCAGGCCCGCGCCAAACCCGAGCGAAAGCCCGAGTCCCCCGAACACCGCGAGCCGCTCGGAGAAGGTGTGTCGCACGCCCAACGCTACGCGAGGCCCCAGCCACGGCCCAGAAAACGGCCTGATCAGCAGGCCCAGATCATAAAAGGTCTGCCAGGACCCATCGCCGTAGAAGTTCCGGAAGCCGCCGGCCACCGATAGATCCGGGCCGCGCAGGGTGCCGCGGATCACCACGAAGACCTCGTCCCCGTCGTAGCCCACGGTCCGGCTGGCCCCGAGGTCCAGGTGCGCGTCCCCGCCCTTCTCGGCGTCGGACTCCGAGCGATCAATGGACTCGGTGTAGGAGGCGCCGGGGCCGAGGATCAGCGAGAAGGCCCGTCGTTCCGCGTACGGCGCGTCCACGTACTCCGCCGCGCCGGCCGCCGCGGGCAGGATCACGGCGCAGGTCCTGATCAGGCCGTGGATGCGGCGTGTCAGGCGGGAAGTCCCTCTGGGGGATGTGGAGTGATCGCGGGCCATGGCGCGGATCCCGTTTCTAACAGGGTCCGAGCTTGGGATGCGCCAGTCCGTGGTCCCCTGCCCTGTCGTGACTTCTCTGGGCGTTGCTCACGCACGGAATCGGACGCTGAGTTCACCCACCTGCCTTCCACCGGAGCCATGACAGGGCCTGGAGCGAAGAGAGCCAGGCCCCCGCCACGAGCGCATGACGCAGGTGGTTCATCCAGGCCCAGGTCACTGCAGTCTCCACGGCGGCGGCGTTGTCGGGCGACGCCATCAGCCGCACCATCGTGGGGATGAAGTACGAGAAGGTCAGGAGCCGGTCGGCCAGCGCCGCCAGCGCGGCCCCGAGCCACCAGACGCGCAGCGCGCCGGTGGCCTGGGATGCGAAATAGAGACTTGCCAGGGTGAGCAGCGTCAGCGGCCCCGTGGAGACGAAGGCCCAGAAGCGGAGTCCCACGTTGTCCTGCCGCGCGGCCTCCGCGGACCAGTGTCCGCCCAGGGTGTCGAGCCATCGGGGCAACGAGACGCGGTGCTCATAGAGTCCCGCGCCAAAGGCGATGCCCAGGACGACGACGAAAAGCCACAGGACGGTTGCCGCGACGGAATGCTTCAGGTTGATCATGGCGCCAGGATGCGGTCCGGGCTCGTGGCCGTCTTTCGTGCCCTTGCGTCGTTTTTCGCCTTCCTGCGGAGTTCCTGATGAGCCCCCGGCCTGCCCTGCTCGAACAGATTGGTTCGGACGTCGTGCAGTTCCAGGATGCGTCCGCGGAGTTCGATGCCACCGTAGGAAAGGTCCTGGCGCTCGGGCGCGCGGACCTCGCGTGCCTGGCGCAGCTTCACTTCGGTGGCCCGACTCCCCTGGGCGCAGTCACCCGCGAAGCCGACGTGGCGCGGCTGGAGTTGGCAGGCTACGTCCAGCGGGAAGCGGCCGGTGGTGGCCAGCGGCTGGTGCTCACCGCGCATGCACGCGAGTGGATTGAAACTTTGTGGGGCCCCTTGCAGGCGGATGGGCACCAGCTCATGGCGGCGCTGCCAGAGGAGCACCTGCGGATCATCGCGGGTTTTCTGAAAGCGGCGAGAGGCATCCAGGACCGGCACGCGTCCCGGGTGGCCAGACTGCTTCAGGAACCGGGGACCTCACGGGCGGCGCGCCAGCGAGGCGGACTCTCCCCCGCCGCACTTCACCGTGTGCAGCTTTACGCGGAGGCGCACCTTGCCGAGCCCATCCGCGTGGGTGAGCTCGCCAAGCGCTCCGGATTGAGCGTCTTTCATTTCACTCGCGCCTTCCGCCAGTCCACCGGCATGACACCGCACGCCTGGGTGCAGCAACGACGCGTGGAGCGGGCGCGCGACCTGTTGAGCAACTCGTCGCTGCCATTGGGCGACATCGCGCTCGCGGTTGGCTTCAGCTCGCAGAGCCACTTCACCACGGTGTTCCGCAGATGCACCGGACTGACTCCGGCTGTCATCCGACGCGGCCAGCGGTGAGGCGCCTGGAGTCAGGCTCCACCCAGCCATCCCCTGTTTGACAGCTTTACTCCGCCTCCGTAGGGTCGTGTCCGTCCCAGGGGGGAGTCATGCAAAAGTTGAGTCTGGCTGCGTGTGCGCTCGCGATGCTGATCGCCGCGTGTGGGGAATCTTCGTCAACCGGGCCGTACACACCGATTCGCGCGACCGAAGGAGTGATGCGTCTGCCATTGGTGTCGACCGCGCCCAATGGCGTCCAGTACCGGCTCGTGGGGGCGGTCTTCGTCATCACTGGGACGGAGTCGCTCACGATCACGGATACGTCACCGGACACGCTGATAGTGCCGTTGGTGGCCGGAACCTATTCCATCCAGCTTGAGGGTGATTGGCACGTCGAACGCGTGGGCACGCCATCCGAGGTCGTGCCAGTGCAGCTGATTTCTCCCAACCCGATGGCGTTCTCCCTCGCGGAGCGGGACATGCGCGAAATTCGATTCCTGTTCAAGCTCCCCGCGGACGGCAACGCAAACGTGGGCATCACCGTCGATGAGGGTGGTTGGATTACGGGCACCATGCGATTCACTGATCATTGGCCACGAGACCCGCCCAGTGAGTACGCCGAATTGGTCGGGCAGGAGGTGCCATTTACCATCAGCTTCGAATTCGCCTACCTGAGTCGCAACTACTGGCGAGGACTCTCGGTGGCTACGAATGAGCTCGTCGTCCAGTTCGGGGGCCCCTACTCCGCGCTGCTGCATGATCATATCGCAAGATATCTAAGCGGTGACACAGCCAGATTCGAGTTGAACCGAGGCGAATCGAATCTCATCTACTTCGACAACTTCACGACGATGGGAATGAGCACTACAGGCAATACCCCGTACCATCTGCAAATGACTGGGCGACACCTGTTCCGAGGAGTCTTGGACTCCGAACAAATTCCTGTCAGCCAGCCGTTCCCGTTCACCACGGAAGTCACTCTTCAAAGATACGACACCTCTGAAGGCATGCTCCGTGGAGTCGCGACTGGTACCGGCACGACCCAGTAGTGGGAATCGAAGGGCACGTTTCCGGGATCCGCGCTGCCGCATCGAGCAAGCCCCTGTGCTTGCGCCTTGACCTGAGTGCATGGAGGGGTTGTTCTGACTCCATGCACTCGGGAACCCTGAGATTCGCCGGATTGTTTCTTGTCATGGCGGCCTGCGCCACCCGTCCCGCGCCCGTCATTCCCGCTCCTTCCTCGATCCCCGTCGTCGTGACGGCTCCCAGGCCGCTCCTCACGGTGTTCCGCCTCGAACCGGATGGGACAAGCGCTGAGTTCGGGCATTTGCCACCAGGGCCCGAAGGCTTCACCCCACCTGACACGGGCAACTGGTACGCAGAACCCTTGCGCCCCGTGCGTACCGAAGCGGAGGCTCGCGAAATCGCCGCCGTGTTGCGCGCGCATCGCGTGCCCGAATTGTCCTTTGGCGCTGTCGGAGTCCCAGCCCCCGGGCTGCTCGCGGCCCTGCTCCAGGAGTCCGGTGTCGTCGCGCTTCAGCTGTCTGGCACGGACTTCGGCAATGCGCACCTCGCCTCGCTGGAAAACGCAACTCAGCTCGAGACCCTGCACCTCAATGCCACCCGGGTCACCAACGCGGGGCTGGCTCCTCTCAAACGAATGCAACGACTGGCAGTGCTGCGGCTGGACGAAACGCCGGTCTCCGACGCAGGCCTTGCGTCGCTGTCAGAGCACACCACCCTGCGTCGAGTAACCCTCGCCGGAACAGCCATAACCCCCCAGGGACTTGGATTCCTCGCGAGGCAACCGGGGCTGGAGGAACTCGACCTGTCGGATACCGCGGTGGACGACACCGTCCTCGCAGTGCTGCCAAGCGCCCCGTTACACACGCTCAACCTCAGCGGCACGAAAGTCACGGATGCAGGCCTCCGCGGCCTCAACACCATGCCCTCCCTTCGGCGGCTGGGCCTTGCGCGTACCGCTGCCTCAGACGCCAGCCTCGCGCACGTCGCGGAACTCCGTGAACTGGAAGCCCTCCACCTGGGCAACACCCAGGTGACGGACGCTGGGTTGCTCCACCTCGCGAAACTGCCCGCGCTTCGTGCGCTGGTTCTCAGCAAGGCGCGAATCCGAGGCGCAGGACTTCGCCACCTCGCGGGCCTCTCTCGACTGGAAGCGCTTCACCTCGACGACACGCGAGTGGGCGACGCAGCGCTGCGCCATCTTCGAGGACTCAACGAGTTGAGAGAGCTTGACCTCTCGCGCACGGCCATTACGGGCACGGGACTTCAAGAATTGAGCACCTTGGTGGCGCTCGAATCACTCTGGCTCTCAGGGCTCGCGCTGACGGACGATTCCCTCACGGCACTCGCACCCCTCAGCCAACTGACTCGACTCGCGCTCAGCCACACGCCGATTGGCCCGGAGGCACTGAACAACCTGGGTTCCCGCCCACTCCTGCGACACCTGGACTTGAGCAAGACCGGGCTCACTGACGAATGGGTGCCCTCCATACGGCGGGCCTTTCCCGGCCTCCATTCATTGAAAGCCGAACGCACCCTCCTCACGGACGTGGGGCTGGGCCAGTTCGCCGAATGGACAGAACTGGAGGCAATCCATGTCGCGGGGACTCTCATCAATGGCTCTGGCCTGACGAGCCTGCACACGCTTGCCCGACTCACGACGCTCGACCTCGGCGCGACGAGGTTGGACGCAGAGGGCCAGAAAGCGCTCCAGGGTTTCACGAGCCTCGTCTGGCTGAGCGTCGCCGGCGTCCGCACCGGCGACGAGGTGCTTGGCCACCTTCCCAGTTCGCTCCGCACGCTCTACCTGACGCGCACGAAGGTCACCGACGCCGGCCTTCCAGCGCTGCTCAAGCTGCCACGTCTCAGGGAGCTCGACCTGCGAGGCACCGCGGTCTCCACGGAGGCCAGGGATGCCCTGGCACGGGAGCGCGGCATCCACCTCATCACCGGGCTGTGAGCCGCTCCCCAAGCCTGGTGCTCATCGCCAAGGAGACGCGGCTCAGCTCACCACGGGCAGCGGGAACCCTTCCGGCTTGCCCGTGGCCCCCGGCCGCGCGACGCCCACCGCATCATTCATGCGGCCCGAGCGGAACGGCTCCAAGTCCAGCGCCACGAACTTGAACCCCAGCGCCAGGAACGCGGTGTTGATCTTCTGCCGCACGTCCGCCGCGAGGAAGCGCTCGTACTCCTCCGCCGCCACCTCCAGCCGCGCCACGTCCTGGTGGTACCGCACGCGGAACTGACGGAAGCCCAGCTTGCGCAGCTCCGACTCCGCGGCGGCGATCTGCAGCAACCGGTCCCGCGTCACCGCCGTGCCATATGGAATCCTCGACGCCAGGCACGCCATCTGCGGCTTGTCCCACGTCGGCAGCCCGAGCGACTGGCTCCACGCGCGGATCTCCTCCTTCGTCAGCCCCGCCTGCGCCAGCGGCGACACCACCTGGTGCTCCTGCGCCGCCTTGTGCCCGGGCCGGTGGTCCTTGAAGTCGTCCGCATTGAAGCCGTCCAACACCACCGCCAGCCCCAGCGACTTCCGCTGTGCCTCGCAGATGTCGTACAGCTCCGTCTTGCAGAAGTAGCAGCGATTCGTCGGGTTGGCCGCGTACTGCGGATTCGCCAGCTCGTTGCTGCCCAACACCACGTGCCGGGCGCCCAACCGCCTCGCCAGCTCGCGCGCCTCGTCGGCCTCCTCTGGCGCCACGGACGCGGACAGCGCGGTGAGCGCGAGCGCCCGGTCGCCCAGCTCCTCCACCGCCACCTTCAGCACGAAGGTCGAATCCACACCTCCGGAGAACGCCACCAGCGCGCTGCCATGGGCCCGCAGCGCGGCGCGCATCACCTCCAGCTTGGGGCGCGACGACTCACACAGGGACTGGATCCGCTCGGGGCTCAACATGAAGCTCTCCTAAAACCAAAGGGCCCCGGATTGCACGCGCCGTTGCGCGGCAACCTGGAGCCCCTCAGGAATGAAACCCAGGCCCGGAAGCCCGGCCGCCTAGCGAGCCTTCCGCTTCGCGGCCTTCTTCGCCGCCGGCGCCGGCTTGCCCACCCGGGCCGCGCGCGTGGCCGGACGGGCCTTGGCACCCTTGTCCGCCTTCGGCGCCTTCGCCGCGGGCTTGGACTCCTCGGCGCGACGGGCCTTGGCGCCGCCCTTCTCGGCCTTCTCTGCCTTCTCGCCCTTGGCCGGCAGCGGGTTGGCCTTCATCTTCTTGCCGGTGATGACCTTCAGCTCCTCGGTGCTCATGTAGCCGAGGTCCAGAAGCGACTGGAAGATCTTCGCCGCGCCGTCCTCCACCGACTCCACGTCGGAGTGGATGGTGACCTCCGGCGAGTTGGGCGGCTCGTACGGCTCGGTGATGCCGATGAAGTTGGGGATCTCCCCGTTGAGCGCCTTCTTGTAGCGGCCCGTGCTGTCGCGCTCGATGAGCTTCTCGGTCGGGCAGTCGACGTAGACCTCCACGTAGCGACCGATGGACCGGCGGTTCTCCTCACGGCCCGGCTTGTACGGGCTCACGCAGGGAACCAGCGCCGCCACACCGTTGCGCGTCAGCAGGTTCGCCACGAAGCCCAGCCGCTTCACGACGGTGGTACGATCCTCCTTGCCATCCCCCAGCCCCGCCCACAGCGCCTCGCCGAGCTCACCCTCGTCGAGGATCTCGACGTTGCGGCCCACCTGCCGCAAGCGCGCGGCGATGTAGGCGGCGGTGGTGCTCTTCCCGGTACCGGACATGCCGGTCAGCCAGAGGGTGAAACCAGTGTTGGAGGCCATATGGGTCGTCTACTCCCTGCGTCCGGAGCACTTCTTGCAAGCTCGTAGGGACGCCGCAGATCCAGAAGATGGACGCGGTTATAGACGAAAACCCGGCCACTTGACAATTCGCGCCCACCTTTCCGCAGGTGGGGGTGACGGGCACCCAAGTGCCTGCTCAGACAAGGCTTTTTCGTTTCTGCAATGAACTTTTCAGCTCGCTCGTGACACGAAGTTTCCCGCACGCCACTCATACTCCGACACGTAGTGAACACAGCCGCGGTGTATGGATCCAATGAGATAGGAAACATTGGGGAGCAACGGACGCCCCTCAGGAGCCGCCCGCAGCAGGTCCTCCTGGGAGAAGGTCGCCGGTGCATCCACATGCGAGTGGAACACGCACACCACTCGCTCTGACCGTGCATCCGCTTCGATGCAGACGGCCAGCCACTCCTCGGGTGCGAAGGCGTACGCCACCCGCGGGTTTCCGGCGGCGTTGCGCAAGGGACGGATCCGCAGGCGCCCTGTCCCTTCCTCGCGGAGGAGCACCCCACAACCCTCGAACGGATACGCGGCCTCCAGGTGCCTCCCCACCTCGGTGAGGATGTGCTCGGGCCAGTGACTCACTGCGCGCCAGGCGCCTCACGGCCCGCGCAACGTGAGCACTTTCGCAGCGCCATCTCCTCCACGGTTCCGGGCGCCACCAGCCACCGGCCTCCCAGCGCGGGGCCCAGGCCCAGCCGCAGCCGCTGGAACACGAGCGCCCCCAACGTCCCCACGGCCACGCCCAAAGCCCCATCCGGGGGCGAGCCCAGGTGCCGCACCGTCTCACCGAAGCACCAGAGGCACCCCTCCGCGCTCCGGAAGACGACGGCGGCCCGCATGCCATCGCCCCCCAGGGCCACCCAGGGCGCCTCGCCACTCCACGCCGCGGGCAGCTCCGCGACCAGCCCTCCGCCCTGTCCTACCGCGCCGGCGTCCGGGTTCAGCGCGGGCACCTCGCGGGCCAGCGCCTCCGTCACGGGCAGGCCGACGTCATCAGGCCCCATCAGGAAGCCCGGCGCCCAGGGCCCCAGCGTCAGCGAGCCCGCGCCCGTCACCGGCGTGCCAGCTCCCGCCAGGTACGCCGCCGCCGTCAGCCCCGACGCGCCGATGCCATCCAACCGCGCCGTGCCCGCGAGCAGGGACTCCTGGCCGCGTCCGCCCACCTCGCGCAGGAGGATCTGGCGGGAGTAGCGCAGGATCTGATCTTCACGCAGCGCCATCGCCGTCAGCCTCCCGCCATGGCGGGGATGAGGATGATGCGGTCAGCGTCCTTCACCGGCGTGTCCAGCCCGTTCAGCGCGCGGATGTCCTCGTCGTTCAGGAACACGTTCACGTAGCGCCGCACCGCGCCGCGCTCGTCGAACACCCGGCCGCCAATGCCCGGATGGCGCGCGTCCAGGTTGTTCAGCACCTCGCGCACGGTGGCGCCCGGGGCCGTGACTTCCGCCTGGTTGCCGGTGAAGCCCCGCATGGGGGTGGGAATACGAAGGGTCGCCATGGCTCACTCACCTGCCCTGCTTGCGGAGCACCAGCCGGTGCGTCCCGTCCGGGAGCGCGTCCAGGGACACGACTTCGTGGCCCTCGTCGCGCGCGTTGCGAGGCACGTTCTTCAGCGGCTCGGTGCCCCGAAGCAGCACCTCCAGCAACGTACCCTGCTCCAGTGATTCCAACTTCAGCTTCGTCCGCACGTAGGTCATCGGACAGACCTCGCGGGTGATGTCCAGCGTCGCCTTCATGTCGCGCACACCTCCGGAGACTCAGGGTACGCGGGGATGGCCGTGACGCGGCACCCCTCGCAGTCCGGCGCCCGCGCCACGAGCGTCCTCCGCCCCAGGAGCGACACGGCATCCAGCACGTGCAGCGTGGCCTCGCCCTGCCCACCTCGCGCGGCGCCCGACAGCAGCTCCAGCGCCAGCAGGGCCTGCACCGCGCCCACCAGCCCCGCCAGCGAGCCGAGCACCCCCGCCTGGGCACACGTGGGCACCGCGTCCGGCGGGGGCGGCGCTTCATAGAGGCAGCGCAGGCACGGCCCACCCGGGTCCACGCGCATCGCCTGTCCCTGCATGCGCAGCACCCCGCCATAGACGAGCGGCACGCCCGTCAGCACCGCCACGTCCGACAGGAAGAACTTGGTGGCCACGCCATCCGTGGCGTCGATGACGGCGTCGTGCGCGCGAAAGAGCCCCTCCGCGTTGCTCGCGTCCACGCGCTCGGTGAGGGCCTCCGTGCTCAGGCCGGGAAAGGCCCGAGCCAGGCCCGCCGTCGCGGACTCCGCCTTGTTCCGGCCCACGTCCTCACTCCGGTGCCAGAGCTGGCGCGGCAGGTTCGTCACGTCCACGCGGTCTGGATCCGCCAGCGTCAGGTGCCCGACGCCGGCCTGGGCCAGCGCCAGTGACGCCGGGCACCCGAGCCCGCCAGCCCCCACCAGCAGTACGCGCGCGCGCTCCAGCCGGGACGCATGGGGAATTCGGGGATGGTGGTCTGTACCGTGGCCATGCATCGGATGACTGCTCCACGCGGTCGGAAACGAATATGGTGGGGCCGCCTGCGTACCACCATGCAGAAGGGCGCAGGTGTCTCTCCACCGTCCCGCGTCCGCGCGGCCCCCACCTGCCAGGACATATGAAAAACCTGACCGGCGTGCTCGTCTTTTCCGCTGTCCTCTTCCTGGCTCCTGGCTGCACCCGCAAGACAGGCGAGGCCCCGGGCCCCACCGACGCCTCCGCCGCGACGGACGAAGCCGCGCGCACCGGCGCCAGCAAGGGGGCCCTGAGCGCGGAGGACGCGGGCTCGGGCAGCACGACGCGCGCGGCCCAGGAGTCCTGCGTGGACACGTGGCTCCAGAAGCAGGGGCTGGACGCGTACGGCAACCCGGAGGGCAGCATGTACGCGGGCGGCACGCCGCTCTTCAACGAGCGCACGGGCGAGCAGATCGACCGGCTGGACTTCATCTTCAAGAACAAGCCCGAGGCACGCCAGGCGTGCTCGGGTGACGCTTCCACGGAGTAACGCGGCGCTTCCTCCCGGCGTGGGGCCTGCCCCCTCGCCCTCCAGAAAGCGAGGCGGGCCACCTCCGGGATTCCCGGCCCCCCGGTTGCTCCCGTAGAGTACCGGACGAATGGATTCCCAACTCGCATTGAGCGAGGAAACGCCCGCCAACGACCTGCGCGCCCGGGTGCGCAAGGTCCTGGAGCGCCGCAAGCTGACGGACAGCGTGTCGGCGGAGCAGGCGACCGCCTCGTGGGAGCAGGACCGCTTCGTGGCCCGGGCCCGCGCGCTCTTCTACGCGCGGATGATGTTCCTCACCTTGGGCCTGCTCATCCTCGCGGTGCCGGCCTGGAGCGGCTACTTCGGCCTCACCGGTCCGTTCTCCTTCGTGGGCTACTTCGCGATGCTGCTCTACAGCGTCGCCAACCTCCTGGTCATCGACCACCCCAAGGCCGGCCGCTGGGTGACGTACATCACCCTCTGCCTGGACGTGACCATCAGCGTGGTGCTCATCGCCAAGCCGCACGTCGGCGGCGGTCTCCAGAGCCCGCTGCTGGCCACGCAGCTGCTCTTCACCACGCTCTTCGCCATCCTCTTTCCCAAGCCGCTGGCGATCCTGCCGCCGCTGCTGGCGCTGCCCATCACCACCCGGCTGGACCTGCTCCTCAACCGCTCCGTGACGGCGGTGGAGCTGCTGACCCTGCTCTGGTACCTGGCGCTCAACTTCATCATCGTCTACGTGCTCGTGTACCTGAACGAGCGCGAGGCCGCCGCGCACCGCGAGGTCGTGTCGCTCCAGGGAGACCTCAAGGAGCTGGCGGTGGTGGAGGAGCGCAACCGGCTGGCGCGGGAGATCCACGACGGCCTGGGCGCGTCCCTGTCGTCGATGATCATCCAGTCCGAGTACATCCTGAACCTCGCGCGCGAGGAGGGCCTGCGCGGGGAGATCCGCGAGCTGAAGCTCACCGCCGAGGAGTCCATCGAGGAGCTGAGGCGCAGCCTGCGGATGATGCGCGAGGACTTCGAGCTGGCACAGGGCCTGGAGGACTACGCGAAGACGTTCCGCGAGCGCACCGGCCTGGACATCCGCTTCGAGCGCACCGGACTCCAGCGCAAGCTGAACCCGGACGCGCAGCTGGCGCTGTTCCGCATCCTCCAGGAGTCGCTGTCGAACGCGGTGAAGCACGCGGAGGCCAAGGGCGTCCAGGTGCGGCTCGACTTCAGCGAGGACCGCGTCAACCTCGTCGTGCGCGACGACGGCAAGGGCTTCGACCCTTCCCGGACGCCGCGCGGCCACTACGGCCTGTTGAACATGCGTGAGCGCGCCATGAAGCTCGGTGGTCAGCTCATCGTGGACTCGTCACCCGGCGCTGGCGCCCAGGTGGCATTCTCCCTTCCCTGTCGCCCGTCATGACCGGAGCTCCCGTGGACGCCCCGCAGCCTCCCGATTCGCCGCCCATTCGCGTCTTCGTGGTCGAGGATCAGACTAAGATCCTCAAGAACCAGCTCCGCCTCTTCGAGAACCACCCGGAGCTGGACATCATCGGCACGGCGCTCTCCGGTGAAGCCGCGCTGGAGGAAGTGCCCAAGCTGATGCCGGACGTGCTGCTGCTCGACCTGGGCCTGCCCCGCATGAGCGGCATCGACGTGACGCGCGAGGTGAAGGCGCGCTTCCCGAAGATTGAAATCCTCATCTTCACCATCTTCGACGAGGAGGACAAAGTGCTGGAGGCCGTGAAGGCGGGCGCCTCCGGCTACCTGCTCAAGGGCGCCCCGGTGGACAAGATCATCGAGGCCATCAAGGAGGTCCGCGCGGGCGGCACCGTCATCCAGCCCAACCTGGCGCGCCGGCTGCTCCGTCACTTCCGCGTGGAGCCCGACGCCAGCCCCGTGGCCTCGCCGCCCTCCGCGCCGGAGCCGTCGGCCAGCGACATGCCCCAGGAGCCCCTGCTCAAGCCGCTGTCGGACCGCGAGCGCGAAATCCTCCAGCTCATCGCCAAGGGCGTGTCCAACAGCGAGGCGGCGCGCCTGCTCGACCTCAGCAAGGCCACCATCCGCACGCACCTGGAGCACATCTACCGGAAGCTGGAGGTCACCAACCGCGTGGAGGCCGTCACCGAAGGCATCCGCAAGGGCCTCATCTCCGTCTGAGCCGGAGCGCCCGCGCTCAGCGCCCCGTGGAGACCGCCGCGCCCGGACGCTCCGCGGCGGCGGCCTCCATGACCAGGTCCGCGTACCGGTTGACCGGATCTCCCGGCTGCGTGCCGTCCCGGTAGTAGAAGGTGTAGTCGTCCCAGGCCTCCGGCCGGGCGTCGTTGGAGAACATCCACAGCGCCCCCGCGCCGACGCCTTCCTTCCGCATGCACTCCAACCAGCCGCGATAGAGCGCGCGCCGCTGTGACACGTCGAACGTGCCTTCGTTGCGCAGCCCCAGTTCGCCCACGAACAAGGGCTTGCCCAGGTTCCGGGCGATGGCGGCGTGCTCCCGAATCCACCGGGCGCCGGCCTCGGCCGTGTCGATGCCGCCCAGGCCCCAGGACTCTGGATAGAAGTGCACCGACGCGAAGTCGATGTACGGGGACGCCGTGTTGCGCGTGAAGCTGGCCCCCGGCGTGCGGAGCACCGGCGACCCGGACCGGGACCAGAAGCCAGGGTCGTACCCGTCGGGAGACGGCTCGAAGCCCTCCTCGCCCGTGCCCACCAGGTGGCCGGGCGCGTGCGTCTTCACCTCGCGCGCCACGTCATCAATCCACGCGCGCAGCCGCGCCCCTTCCTTGTCCAGCCCCCGTCCCCGCGGCTCGTTGAGCAGCTCCCAGGCCAGGACGGCCGGGTGGTCGCCGTAGCGGATGCCGTCCACCGTGTTCACCCGGTTGAGCAGCCGCGCCACGTGCGCCTTGTAGTGCGCCACCACCACCGGGTCGGTGAAGAACCGGGCATCCCCTTCCACGGGCCGGGGGAGGCCCGCCCACTCCACGTACTGGCGCGCGCCCCCGTACGCATCCCAGTAGTTCCCCAGCGTCAGCACCAGGCGGACGCCATGGAACCGGGCGCGGGTGAGCACCCAATCCAGGCCGACCAGGGCCACCTCGTCGTACTCCAGCGGCGCCACCTGGATGGCGGTGTCCCCCACCTTCGACAGTGCGTCGTTGTGTCCGTTGGTGCGCAGCGCGCGCACGCCCAGCGCGGAGGCCTTGGCGAGCACCTCTTCCAGCACCGGGGACTCCGCCGCCCCCCGCCGCGCGTCCCGGGTGGCCTCTTCCTGTAGGAAGTAGGCGTTGAGCACCATGGCGCCGGACGGCAACCGGTCCAGGTGTTGCGCCGGGCCGCCCGAGCAGCTTGCGGCCACCGCCTCCAGCATGACCGGGTCCCCCTCTCCGCAGGCCCCCAGGAGGAAGGCGACGGCCGCGGAGGCGGTGGAGGTCCGGCGAGAAAGGGGCATGCCTACATGGTAACGACGCCACGCGCTCCACGCATCGGTCCCGAGGACTGGGCTAGGTTCGCCGCCATGGACCTCAGACTGGAAGGCGTGTCGAAGACGTACCCCAACGGCACCCGTGCGTTGCAGGGTGTCAACCTCACCATTCCGCGCGGAATGTTCGGGTTGCTCGGACCGAACGGCGCCGGCAAGTCCACGCTGATGCGCAGCATCGCCACGCTGCAGGACGTGGATGCGGGCACCATGACCTTCGACGGCATCGACCTGCGCCGGGACAAGGACCGGCTGCGCGAGGTGCTGGGTTACCTCCCACAGGACTTCGGCGTGTACCCCAAGGTGACGGCCTGGGACATGCTGGACCATCTGGCCCAGCTCAAGGGCCTGGCCCAGCGCGGCCCGCGCCATGACACGGTGAAGGCGCTCCTCCAGAAGACGAACCTCTGGGAGCATCGCGACCGGCGGCTCGGTGGATTCTCTGGCGGCATGAAGCAGCGCTTCGGCATCGCCCAGGCCCTGCTCGGCAATCCCAAGCTGCTCATCGTGGACGAGCCCACCGCCGGGCTCGACCCCGCCGAGCGCTTCCGCTTCCACAACCTGCTGGCGGAGATCAGCACCGACGTGGTGGTGCTGCTGTCCACGCACATCGTCTCCGACGTGGCGGACCTCTGTCAGAACATGGCCATCCTCGCCCAGGGGAACGTCGTGGCCAGCGGCCACCCGCTGAAGCTGGTGGAGTCCCTGCACCAGCGCGTGTGGAAGCGCTTCGTCACCCACCAGGAGGAACTGGACGCGCTCATGAAGCAGTTGGAGGTCATCGCCGTGCGGCGCGTGGCTGGCCAGCGACTGGTCCACGTCTACGCGGAGTCCCCGCCAGAGGGCTTCGAGCCCGCCAGCCCCGACCTGGAGGACGTCTACTTCCACGCGCTCGCCCGGGCGACCAAGCAGTCCTGAGGGCACGCCATGCTCACCGCCCTCCTGACCTTCGAACTGCGGCGCCGGATGAAGATGATCTCCACCTGGGTCTACGCCCTGGTGCTGGCCGCCGCCGCCGCGATGATAACGCTAGCGATTGGCGCCGTGTTCAAGGGGTTCTCGGTGACGTCGGGCCCGGAGCTGGTCCGCGTCAACAGCCCGCACACCATCTTCTACTTCACCACTGGCATGGCCTACGTCGGCCTCTTCATGGTGGCCGCCGTCTTCGGCCAGGCCGCCTACCAGGACTTCGGCCACAACACGTGGATGCTCATCTTCACGAAGAACGTGAAGAAGGGCCCGTACCTGCTCGGCCGATTCCTGGGCGCGTACCTCTTCAGCGCGGTGCTGATGCTGGCCATCATCCCCGGGCTGCTGGTGGGCGCCGCGGGCGTGTGGCTGGTGGATGCCGAGCGGCTCGCTCCGTTCCAGCTCACTTCCTACCTCTGGCCCTACGTCGTCGGCGTCTGGCCCACGCTCTTCTTCGCCGGCGCCGTCTTCTTCTCGCTGGCCGCCCTGACGCGGCGCATGGCCCCCGTGTACGTGGGCGTCGTGGTGCTGGTGATGGGGTACCTGGTGCTCAGCGCCGCCATGTCCGACGTGCAGCACCAGGACCTGGCGTCCCTGCTGGACCCGTTCGGCTTCCTCACCTTCGAGAACGCGACCCGCTACTGGACGGCGGCCGAGCGCAACCGGGACCACGTCCCCTTCGCCGGGCTGCTGCTCGCCAACCGGTTGCTGTGGAGCGTGGTGGGCGCCGCGATACTGGGGCTGGCGGTCCTGCGCTTCCGCACCACCGTGGAGGAGCAGCGGGGACGCGGCACGCGCAAGGAGAAGGAGGCCCCCGCCCCGGTCGCCATCCCCACCGCCGTAGCGGCGCCCACGACGGGCAGCTGGCTGCGCACGGCCTTCGCCACCTCCTGGCTGGCCTACCGCGACATCCTCCGCTCCCCGGTGTTCTGGTCCTTCGTCGTGGCGGCGCTGGCCTTGGGCACCATGGGAATCTCCCTCTCGAAGCAGATATTCGGCACCGCCACCTGGCCGGTGACGTGGCAGGTGCTGGAGACGGCCACGCGAACGTTCCAGCCCTTCCTGCTCATCACCATCACCTTCTATGCGGGTGAGCTGGTGTGGAAGGAGCGCGACGCGGGGCTGGCCGACATCGTGGACGTCACGCGCGTGCCGTCCTGGGTCACCTATGGCGCGAAGCTGGGGGCGCTGCTGCTCGTGGCCTTCTCGCTCAAGGCCGTGGCGCTGGTGTCCGCGCTGCTGTCCCAGGTGCTTCGCGGCTACTTCGACATCGAGTGGAACCTCTACGCCAAGCAGCTCTTCCTGCTGGACTTCCCGCATGACGCGCTGCTGTGCGTGCTGGCCTTCTTCGCGCAGGTGCTCATCCATCAGAAGTACCTGGCGTACCTGGTGATGGTGCTCTACTTCGTCCTCCAGGCCGCGCTGGGTCTGATGGGCGTGGAAGACGCGCTGGTCCGCTACGGCTCCGAGCCCACGCTCCGTTACTCCGACCTGAACCGGTTCGGCAGCAACATCCCCGCGCTCGTATGGCACCGTGTCTACTGGTACGGGCTGGCCGCGCTGCTCGTGGCGGTGGGCTACCTGCTCACCGTCCGAGGCCGGGAGGCGCGTTGGAAGCAGCGCTGGGCGGCGGCCAAAGCGCGGCGCACGGGCGCGTGGACGGCGGCCGCGGCGCTGTCGCTCTGCGTCTTCGTCGGGGCGGGCGCGTTCATCTACTACAACACCCACATCCTCAACCCGTACATCACGAGGAAGGACCGGGAGCGGCAGCAGGCCCGCTACGAAAAGGAATACGCGTCCTACGCCGCCCTGCCCCACCCGCGCATCACCGCCGCGAAGGTCACCTTCCACATCCACCCGGAAGAACTGCGCCTAGAGGCCCTGGGCAGCTACCGCATCCGCAACAAGACAGCCGTGCCCATCTCCAAGGTGATGCTCAGCCTGCCGGACGACGCCCGGGTGCGCGGCCTGTCCCTGGCCGGCGTGACGAAGCCCGCGATGCATGACGCCGAGCTCGGCATCTTCGTCTACGAGCTGCCCACGCCGCTGGCGCCCGGCGCCGATTCCGCCATCGTGTTCGACCTGGAGTTCGGCACGAAGGGCTTCAAGCACGGTGGGGCACGCACGGACATCGTGGGCAACGGCACCTTCTTCAACAACATGAACCTGCCGGTGCTGGGCTACCAGAAGGGCGCCGAGCTGGAGGACGACCGGGACCGCAAGGACTACGACCTGCCGCCTCGCGAGCGCATGCCGGACCGCGACGACCCGAAGGCGAAGCAGGACAACTACATCCGCCAGGACTCGGACTTCATCGCCTTCGAGGCCACGGTGAGCACGGCGAAGGACCAGATTGCCATTGCCCCGGGCTACCTGGAGAAGGAGTGGACCGAGGGCAACCGCCGCTTCTTCCACTACCGGATGGACAAACCCATCCTCAACTTCTTCTCCGTCCTGTCCGCGCGCTACGAGGTGATGCGCGATACGTGGCGAGACGTTAAGTTGGAGATCTACCACCACCCCACGCACACCTTCGCGCTGGATCGGATGATGCGCGGCATGAAGGACACGCTGGAGTACTGCAGCGAGAACTTCGGGCCGTATCAGCACCGGCAGGCCCGCATCCTGGAGTTCCCCCGCTACGAGAGCTTCGCCCAGGCCTTCCCCAATACGATTCCGTATTCGGAGGCGCTGGGCTTCATCGCCCGCGTGGAGGACGGACGCGCCGACGACGTGGACTACCCGTACTACGTCACCGCGCACGAGATTGCCCACCAGTGGTGGGCGCACCAGGTGGTGGGCGCGCGCGCGCAGGGCGCCACGATGACGTCGGAGACGATGTCGCAGTACGCCGCGCTGATGGTGATGAAGCACCGCTTCGGGCCGAAGAAGATGAAGCGCTTCCTCAAGTTCGAGCTGGACCGCTACCTCGCTGGCCGCGCGTTCGAATCGAAGAAGGAGGTGCCGCTGGCACGGGTGGAACAGCAGCAGATGTACATCCACTACCAGAAGGGCAGCCTCGTCATGTACGCGCTGCAGGACTTCATCGGCGAGGAGCGGGTGAACCGCGCCCTGCGCCGCTACGTGGAGAAGGTCCGCTTCCAGGGCCCGCCGTACACCGGCTCCTCCGAGCTGCTGGGCTTCCTCCGGGAAGAGACGCCGCCGGAGTACCAGTACCTCATCGAGGACCTGTTCGAGACCATCACCCTCTACGACAACCGCGCCGTCTCCGCGCAGGTGCGGCAGAACGACAAGGGCACCTGGGACGTCACCCTCAAGGTGAAGTCGAAGAAGTACCGCGCCGATGAGAAGGGCGAACAGACGGAGGTGGACTTCAACGACTGGATGGACGTTGGCGCGCTCGACGAGCGCGGCGAGGCCGTCTTCCTAGAGAAGCGCCGGGTGACGAAGGGCGAATCGGAGCTCACCTTCACCGTTCCCGTGAAGCCCGTCCAGGTGGGCATCGACCCGCTCAACGTGCTCATCGACCGCACGTCCACCGACAACGTGACGGAGCCCACCGTCGCGTCCGCGGTAGCGCTGGGGAGCCCGTCCACGCCCTGACGGGTCAGCTCCAGCGAATGCGCAGGTCGAAGCCGTCGGGCGGCTCGTAGCGCTCCACGTTCGCCTGGGGCTCGGTGGCGCCGGCCTGCCGCAGCGCACCTTCACAGGTGCCCGCGGCGGCCTCCGCCGGGAAGGGGTAGCCCCGGAAGCGGACGCGCCAGTCCGCCGGGCCCAGGGATTCCACCTGGATGTCCACCGGGGAGAAGACGGAGCTGAAGCTCAGCGACACGCGCTTCATGGCGCGCTCGGGCCCGGCCACCTTGAGGGCAATGCCCACCACCTTGCCCACCAGGGTGTCGAAGTAGCTGCGCACCAGCTCCCGCCCCAGGGTCCGGTAGGCCGACTTACGGTCCATGCCCTGGTAGCGGTAGCGCACCGTCGCGTCCTGACAACCCGCGAACACGGCCGCGGGATAGGTGGCGCGGGGCTTGTCCATGTCGAAGCCCGCGGCCAGGAACTCGGCCTGGAGCTTCGCGTCGGGCTGCGCCATGCGGACCAGGGATTCGAACAACGTTGATTGAACAGTGACTTCGGCTGGCATCGGTGGCGCGGCACCCTAGAGAAGTCAAGCGGCTCGGGAAAGCGGATGCACCGGCGTTGTTTGACTCGCCAACGTCCGCGCTCAATCGCCGCGAAGGCCGCAGGGGTCTGGCAGTTGGAGCCGGGCCAGCAGCGTGGGCGGCATCCCCCACTCCACGGGCGTGAAGTAGACCTGGATGCCTCACATCACTCCCGATGTCTCAGTGAGTGAGAATGAATCATCCAACCCGGCGACGAAGCTGTCCTTGTGACATGCGGCGACACAAGCGTCTCGCGAGTCGAGAATCCGGAGCAACAGCCCGAAGTCGCTCCCAGCGGCCGTATTCCGATTCATGATGGAAGACGCGCACTGGCAAGGGAGCAAGGGACACGGCGGAGCCTCACAAGTGTCAGACAGTCCTGAGAGGATGTCCCCGGGCGCCAATGCCAGAGGGGGAGCCCCGCGCGACATCCGTAACAGGAATTGGGTGAAGAAACCTGGCCTCGACCGTTTCTCACCAACTTGAGACGTCGTGTCCCAGAGGGCACGCGGCTGTGACACATGCTGTAACCCATTCATACACAACCAATCTCGAGAGTTGAGAATACAGCCTTGGCTTTACGAGCAATCCGCTATTGGCGTAGGTTTTAGATATGAGCGCAGTGTCCAATATTGAGCACGACCCCATCGCAATCATTGGCATCGGCTGCCGCTTTCCAGGGGGCGCTAAGTCACCGCGCCACCTCTGGGAGCTGCTCACCCAGGGCCGCTGCGCCATCGTAGAAGTCCCGAAGGAGCGCTGGGACCACCGCCGGTACTACGACCCGGACCCAGACAAGCCAGGCAAGACGTATGTGCGGGCGGGAGGCTTCCTGCAGGAGGCCATCGACACGTTCGACGCGGCCTTCTTCTCCATTTCGCCCCGGGAGGCGGCGACGCTCGATCCGCAGCAGCGGCTGCTCGCGGAGGTGGCGTGGGAGAGCCTGGAGGACGCGGGCCTTCCGGCGGACAAGCTCGCGGGCAGCCCCACGGGGGTCTACGTCGGCGGGTTCATGCTGGACAGCATGCTCACGCACATGGGGCCGATGAACCGCGAGCTCATCGGACCGCACACGGCGGTGGGCTCGACGATGACGGTGCTCTCCAACCGCCTGTCGTACATGTTCGACTTCCAGGGGCCGAGCATCTCCCTGGACACGGCGTGTTCCTCGTCGATGGTCGCCGTCCACCTGGCGTGCCAGGACCTGCGGAACGGCACCACGTCACTGGCGCTGGCGGGTGGCGTCAACGTCATGTTCCGGCCCGAGATCTTCGTGGCCATGAGCAAGGGCAAGTTCCTGTCGGCGGACGGGTACTCCAAGAGCTTCGATACCCGCGCGGACGGCTACGGCCGTGGCGAGGGCGCCGGCATCGTGGTGCTCAAGCGGCTCTCCGACGCGGTCCGAGATCAGGACCGCGTCTACGCCGTCATTCGAGGAACGGGCGTCAACCAGGACGGACACAGCGAGTCCATGACGGCGCCGAGCTCTCGCGCGCAGGAAGCGCTGATTCGCCGCGTCTGCGCCAGCGCCGCGCTGGACCCCACTGAAATCCATGCCTTCGAAGCCCATGGCACGGGCACCGCCGTGGGTGACCCGGCGGAGCTGGGAGGCCTGGGCGCTGTCTCCAAGCGCGAGGACGGCCAGGGACCGTGGGTCGGCTCGCTCAAGGCCAACATCGGGCACCTGGAGGCAGCGGCCGGCGTGGCCGGGCTGATCAAGGCGAGCTTGTGCCTGCAGCACCGGCAGCTGCCCCCGCAGGCCAACCTGCGCAACCTCAACCCCGCCATCCCCTTCGACACGCTGGGCATCCGCATCCCGCGCGCGCTCGAAACGCTCGCGCCCCGCCAGGACGAGCCGCTGCGGATGGGCGTCAACTCCTTCGGCTACGGCGGCACCAACGCCCACTGCGTCATCGAGCAGGCGCCCTCCGCCGAGTCGCAGGCCCGCGCCGACGGCCCCCCGGCGCCGCTGCTGCTCCCCCTCTCCGCCCGCAGCCCCGAGGCCCTGCGCGCCCTGGCCCAGTCCTACGCGGAGATGCTCGCCGCTCCGGCGTCGGCCTCGCTGTCGGACATCTGCTTCTCCGCGGCCACGCGCCGCGCCCACCATGAGCACCGGCTGGCGCTGCTGGCGACGGAGGACGTGGCCGACCTGACGGCGCGGCTGACGTCCTTCGCGTCGGGCAACCCCGCCGAACTGGGCGCTTCCGGCCGAACGCTCCAGGCCGCGGATGCCCGGCCCGTCTTCGTGTTCACCGGCATGGGGCCCCAGTGGTGGGCCATGGGCCGGGAGCTCTACGCGCAGGATGCGCTCTTCCGCGCCACCCTGGACCGCTGCGACGCCCTCTTCCAGCGGCTGGCGGGTTGGTCGCTGCTGGAGCAGATGCTCGCGGACGAGAAGTCCTCCAACATGGCGCGGACGGACATCGCGCAGCCCGCGAACACGTTCCTCCAGATTGGCTTGCTGGAGATGTGGCGACGCGCGGGCATCACGCCCGCGGCGGTGATTGGCCACAGCGCGGGTGAGGTCGCGTCGGCCTATGCCGCCGGCCGCTTCACGCTGGAGCAGGCCATACTCGTCATCTACGAGCGCAGCCGCATCCAGGCCAAGGCCGCGGGACAGGGCAAGATGGCCGCCGTGGGCCTCTCCGAGGAAGGCGCGCGCGCCGCCATCCGGGGGCGTGAGGACCTGGTGTCCATCGCCGCCATCAACGGCCCCAACGCGGTGACGCTGTCGGGTGACGCGAAGGCCATCGAGGAGATCGCCGCGGAGCTGGAGGCGCGCGGCGTGTTCCAGCGCATCCTGAAGGTCGAGGTGCCGTACCACAGCCCCGCCATGGAGGGCCTGAAGCCGGAGCTGCGCCGCTGCCTGGCCGCGCTGAAGCCTTCCGCCGGGCACCTGCCCACCTACTCCACCGTCACGGGCGGGCGCATCGAAGGCATTGCCTACGACGCGGAATACTGGTGCGACAACATCCGCGAGCCCACGCTCTTCGCGAAGGCCGCGGGGCAGATGCTGAAGGACGGCTACCGGCTCTTCATCGAGCTGGGGCCCCACCCCGTGCTGCTGGCGTCCATCAAGGAATGCTGCGCGGAGGCCCGCGTCGAGGGCCGCGTCCTCACCTCCCTCCGGCGGCAGGAGCCCGAGCACAAGACGTTCATCAAGGCCGTGGCCGAGCTCTACGTCGCGGGCATTCCCATCGACTGGAGCGGCCTCTATCCGCAGGGCTCGCGTTACACCCCGCTCCCCACCTACCCCTGGCAGCGAGAGAGGCACTGGCACGAGTCGGAGGAGGCCCTTACGGACCGCCGGGGCTCGACCGAGCATTCGCTGCTCGGCCCCCGCGTCTCCGCGCCGTTGCCCACCTGGGAGCGCGGGCTGAACGCGCGCTTCCTGCCGTGCCTCCAGGACCACCGCGTCCGGGGCTCGCTCGTCGTCCCTGGCGCTACCTACGTCGAGCTGGCGCTCGCCGTTCGCCGCGCCATGGGCCTCTCGGAACCGCATGCGCTGGAAGAGGTGCGGTTCGAGAACGCGCTCGTCGTCACCGGCCATGACGAGCCCGTCGTCCGGACCACGTACGACGAGGCGGCCCAGACGGTGACCATCTACAGCCGGCCGCGCGACAACCGCACGGCGTGGACCCGCCACGCCACCGCGCGCATCCGCCGGAGCGTCCATACGCAGCCGGAGATGCAGGCCCGGGTGAGCGAGCTCGGCATCCACGCAGAGGCGCCGCTCGACACCGAGGCGCTGTACCGGATGCTGGCGACCCGCGGGCTCGAGTACGGCCCCAGCCTGCGCGGCATCCGCACGCTGCGCCGCAACGAGAAGGAACTGCTGGCCGAGATTGTCCTTCCCGAAGCGGAAGTGGCCCGCATCACCGCCGATTCGCAGCTGCTGCTCGACCCCGTGTGGTTGGACCCCTGCCTCCAGGCCATGGTGTCCTGGCTTCCCGAGGACGACACGCGGCTCTACCTGCCCATGGGCTGCCGGAGCATCCAGCTCTCCACGCCACCCGAGCCCCACGCGCCGCTGTGGTGCCATGCCCGGATTCGCGCGCGCACGGCCCACACGCTCGAGTGCGACATCACGCTGCTGGACGGCGAAGGACGGGTGTCCGCGAGGCTGACGGGCGTCGAGTGCGCCGCGCTCGCGGACCGTGAGGAGTCCGTGCCCAGGCCGGCGTTCTACGACTGGACGTACACGCACGCCTTCGAGGCCACCGCCGAGGAGCTGCCCGCGAAGAGCCAGGGCACCTGGCTCGTCTTCGCCGACCAGGGCGGAATCGGCGCCGAGCTCACGCGTGAACTCCAGCGGACCGGCATCCAGGACCTGGTCCTGGTGACGCGGGGCGAGACGTTCGTCCGCGAGTCGAACCACCGCTTCCAGATTCGCTTCGGAAACGCGGAGGACGTCCATTCCCTCGTGGAGGCCGTGGGCCGCGTCCGCATCCAGCACGTTGCCTACCTCGCCGGCCTGGACGCGCGTCCGGGAGCCGAGTCGAACGACGTGCAGGCGCTGCTCGACGTGGTGCTGGCCCTGGCGCCGGGCGATGGCGCGTCGCTGCGCATCGTCACCCGCGACGCACAGCGCGCGGCCCCGGGCGACGCTCTGGGCGCGCTGTCCGCCACGCCGCTGATTGGCTTCGCGCGCGTCGTTCCCGCGGAGTTCCCGCACCTGCGGACCCGCTCCATCGACCTGCCGAAGAGCGCTGCGGCGTCGCAGCCGGAGCTGATCGAACGGCTTGCCCGCGAGCTGCTGGCGGACACGCAGGAGGAGGAGGTCGCGCTTCGCGATACCCGCCGCTTCGTCCGCCGCCTCAGCGCGAAGCCCCTGCCGGAGTGGGAGGCCCAGACGAAGGGCACGCCCGCGCTGGCTGGTGTGGAGCAGGTGTTCGAGATCGCCCTCGACGGCGCCGAGCGCCGGCCGCGTCGCGCCACGCGCAAGCAGCCCGAGCGCGGAGAGGTCGAAATCAAGGTCACCCACGTGACGCTGACCCGCGCCGCGGCCGTGCAAGGCAGGCGTGCGTCCGACACGCACTGGCCGCTGGAGGTGGGCGGTGTGGTCGTCGCGGTGGGCGAGGCCACCCCGGGCTTCACGTCCGGCCAGGTGGTGCAGGCGCTGGTCGCGCAAGAAGCGCCCGTGGTCGGCACGCACGTGGTGCTGCGCCTGGACCGGGACTTCATCAGCGCGGGCACGTCCCAGGGACGGCTGCTGCCCTTCCTCGGCGCCGAGTACGCGCTCCATGTGCATGGCCACATCCAGCCCTCCGAACGGCTCCTCGTCATCGGGGACGCCGGTGGCGTGGGGACCGCCGTGGTCGAGCTCGGCCGCGCCGCGGGAGCCCGGACGGCCATCATCCTGGACGGCGACACGCGGCAGGCGCCAGAGGGCGTTCGCGTCTTCGACCGGCGCTCGCCTTCCCTCCCGGAAGACATCCTGGCGTGGACGAACGGCGCGGGCGTGGACCTGCTGGTGAACGCGTCCTGCGACGCGGAGCCCACCATCACCAGTGTGCTCGGGTCCTTCGGCCGCTTCGTCGATGCGGGCCCGCTCGCTCCGGCGGAGGGGCTGTTCGCCACCGCCTGGCCCCGTGGCGCGGCCTGCGCACGCGTGGACGTCGCGGCCATGCTGCGCCAGCGTCCCCAGGAGGTCGCCGCACGGCTCCAGTCCGTCCTCGGCCGGTTCCAGACCCTGCCGGCGCTGCCGTCCGAGTCCTGGTCCGTCACCCGCGCGGAAGAGGCACCGGCCTGGCTGGCGGAGCATTCGCGGGACCAGGGCCTGGCCCGGCTCACGCTGACGTTCGCCGACGGTGAGCCGCTCGCGCTCGCTCCGGCGGCGGACGAGCCACTCTTCGATGCGAACGCCACGTACCTCGTCACCGGTGGCTTCGGCGGGTTCGGCCTCGCGCTCGCCCGCTGGATGGTCGCGGAGGGTGCGCGGAACCTCGTGCTCACCGGCCGAAAGGGCGCCTCCACGCCGGAAGCCAGGCAGCTGGTCCAGGAACTGGAAGCTGCCGGCGCTCGCGTCACTGCGGCCGCCGCGGACGTCAGCAGCATGGACGACATGCGGGCGCTGTTCGCGCGCATCGACGCCACGCACCCGCCGATCAAGGGCGTGCTGCACACGGCGGCCGTGCTGGACGACGCGCCGATGCCCGACCTGAACCTCGAGCGCATCCAGCGCGTCATGGCTCCCAAGGCGGGCGGCGCGTGGACTCTTCACGAGCTGACGCAGGACCGGCAGCTGGACCTCTTCGTCCTCTTCTCGTCCGTCGCCGCGCTGATTGGAAATCCGCGGCAGGGCAACTACGTCGCGGCGAACAGCTTCCTCGACGCGCTCGCGGAGCACCGGGCCGCGCGAGGGCTGGCGGCCATCAGCATCCACTGGGGCGTCCTGGGTGAGTTCGGCATGGCCCAGGACGAAGCGGTGCGGACCTACCTCGAATCGCTCGGCCTCAACCCGATGGCGCCCGCCACCGTGTTGACCGCGCTCAAGCGGGTGCTGCGCCTGCGCACGCCGCAGCTGGGCCTCTTCGATGTGCAGTGGTCCAAGCTGGGCCGCGCCGCCCCGCACCTGGGCAAGTCCGCCAGGACGGCACACCTGCTGGGCAGTGCCCAGGGGGGCGCCCAGAGCGAGGCGGAGCAGCTCCGCGGACACCTGTCGGGTCTGGCCCCCGAGGCCCGGCAGCCGGAGCTGGAGAAGTTCCTCGTCGAGCGGCTCGCCACCATCCTCCAGATTCCCATGGAGCGGGTGGAGCCGCAGAAGCCCCTGTCCCTGCTGGGCGTGGACTCGCTGCTGTCGATGCAGGTCCAGCGGACCATCCGCGAGGCGCTCGGCGTCGAGATTCCCGCGCTGGAGCTGCTGCGCGCCGGGAGTCTGGTGGAGGTCGCCACCAACCTGTCGTCGAAGTTCGACGGGCCCGCGGCCGCCGCCGCTGCGCCCGCGCCGGAACCGGTGACGGAGGAAGCCGAAATCGAGCAGCAGGTGAACAGCATGTCGGAGAGCGAGCTGGACACAATCCTCCAGGCCATGCTCGCCGCGCAGACGGCGCAGGAGAGGGAGACGGCATGAGCACCCCGGCTGACAACATGAAGGGCCTCTCGCTCGAGGCGAAGCGCAAGCTGCTCGCCGAGCTCATGGCGAAGTCCGGGAAGGCGGCCCCCCGCCTCTCCCCGCTCGCGTCCGGCCAGAAGGCGCTATGGCTCCTGCACCAGCAGGACCCGGAGAGCGCGGCCTACAACACGCCCTTCGCGCTGCGCATCCGCTCGCAAATGGATGTGGCGTCGCTCAAGCGCGCGTTCGGAATGCTGGCCGAGCGCCACGCGTCCCTGCGCACCACGTTCTCGTCCACCGCGGAAGGGCAGCTCGTCCAGACGTGCCACCCGACCCTCGAGCCGAGCTTCACCCACGTGGACGCGCAGGGCTGGAGCGCCGAGCAGCTCCAGGCCGAGGTGGCCCGCGCCTACCGTCAGCCGTTCTCCCTGGAGCGGGGCCCGCTGCTCCGGGGAAACCTCTTCTCCCTGGAGGCCGAGGACCACGTCCTCCTGATGACCGTCCACCACATCGTCTACGACGGGTGGTCCGCGGGCATCCTCCAGCAGGAGTTCAATCAGCTCTATCAGGCCATCGCGCGCGGCGAGCAGCCGTCCCTGCCGCCCGTCACGGGCAGCTACGCCGCCTTCGTCGCGCAGCAGGCGGAGACGATGTCGGGTACCTCGGGGCGGGCCCACTGGGACTACTGGCAGAAGAAGCTCGTTGGTGAGCTTCCCATCCTGGCGCTGCCCGCCGACCGCAGCCGGTCGGCGGTCGCCGCGAACCGGAGTGGCGCGAGCCCGTTCCGCCTCTCCGCTGAGCTGACGACTCGCATCAAGGCGCTCGCGCAGAGCGCCGAGTCCACGCCCTTCGTCGTGCTCGTGTCCGCCTATGCCGCCCTGCTGGGGCGTCTGGCGCGGCAGGAGGACATCCTGATTGGCTCGCCCACGGCGGGCCGGCCCGGCTCCGCCTTCCATGACGTGGTGGGCTACTTCGCCAACGCGGTGGCGCTGCGCGCGGACCTCTCCGGCGCGCCCTCCACCCGGACCCTTCTGGGCCGGATGCGCACCGTCGTCCACGAGGCGCTCGCGCACCAGGACTTCCCGTTCGCATCGCTCGTGGAGCGCCTGGACATCGAGCGCCGTCCCGGCGTGTCTCCCCTCTTCCAGGCGTCCATCTCGCTTCACGCCTCGCGCGAGGGCGGCGGCGCCATGGCGCTGTGGGCCTCGCCCGACGAGGACGCCCGCGTCTATTGGGGCAACCTGCAGCTCGAGCCCTTCCCCATCAGCGACCAGGAGTCGCAGTTCGACCTCACGCTGGAGATGTGGGAGACGCGAGGCGCCTTCTCCGGCGTGCTGCGCTTCAACCGCGCCCTCTTCAACGACGACACCGTCGCCCTGTGGCGCGGCTACTTCGAGAAGCTCGTCGAGGAGATGGTCCGCGCGCCGGATGAGCCGGTGGCCCGGCTGTCCCTGGCGGTCAAGGCCCCGTCCCCCGTACACGAGGCGCGCGTTGGAAGCGCCCCGGCCGTCACCACCGCCCAGACCCTCACCGGCTGGTTCGAGGCCCAGGCCGAGCGCAGCCCGAATGCCACCGCGCTGACGTTTGGCGAGACGCACCTCAGCTACGCCGAGCTCAACGCCCGGGCGAATGTCCTGGCGCATGCGCTGCGCGACCACGGCGTGGGCCCCGAGTCCCTGGTGGGCATCTGCGTCGACCGCGGCGTGGAGCTGGTCGTCTCCATCCTCGGCGTGCTCAAGGCCGGCGGCGCCTATGTGCCGCTGGACCCCGCCAGCCCGAAGGACCGGCTCGCGTTGATTCTGGAGGACGCGGAGGTCGCCGCGCTGGTGACCGAGTCCAGCCGCACCGGCGAGCTTCCCACCCAGCGTGTGCCCACCGTCTTCGTGGACGCGCTCGACTGGCAGGGCGGCCGGCGTGCGCCGAATCCCGAGCCGGCCATCACGCCGGACAGCGCCGCCTACGTCATCTACACGTCCGGTTCGACGGGGCGCCCCAAGGGCGTCATCGTCACCCACGCCAACGCCACCCGCCTGTTCACCACGTCGGAGCCGCTCTACGGCTTCGGGCCGGATGACGTCTGGACGCTGTTCCACTCCGCGGCGTTCGACTTCTCCGTCTGGGAGCTCTGGGGGCCGCTGCTGTACGGCGGGCGCCTGGTCGTCGTGCCCCACTGGATGACGCGCGCGCCCGAGGCCTTCGGTGAGCTGATTGCGCGTGAAGGCGTGACGGTCCTCAACCAGACGCCGTCCGCGTTCCGTGCGCTGACGCGCGCGCCGTCCATCGCGGATGGCAAGGGCGGCCGCAGCCTCAAGTGGATCATCTTCGGCGGAGAGGCGCTGGACGCGGCGACCGTGCGCCCCTGGTTCGAGCGGTATGGGGACGCCGGCACGCAGCTCATCAACATGTACGGCATCACCGAGACTACGGTGCATGTCACGTACTACCGGGTGACAGAGGCCGACCTCACCTCCGCCGCGAGCCCCATCGGGCGCCCGCTCCCGGACCTCGAGCTGCACCTGCTCGACGAGCACGGCCAGCCCGTGCCGGCCGGCGTTCCGGGGGAGATGTACGTCGGCGGCGCGGGTGTTGCGCGCGGCTACCTGAAGCGCCCCGAGCTCACCGCACAGCGCTTCATCGAGGACCCGTCTTCGCCGGGCAAGCGGCTCTACCGCTCGGGCGACCTCGCCATCCGCCTCCCGGATGGCGGCTTCACGTACCTGGGGCGCATCGACGACCAGGTGAAGATTCGCGGATTCCGCATCGAGCTGGGTGAAATCCAGTCGGTGCTCGCCACGCACCCGGCGGTCGCGGATGCCTACGTCACCACGCATGAGCGGAGCGCGGACGACCGGCGCATCGCCGCCTACGTTGTGCCCAGGGACAACGCCGCGGAGACGCTCCTGTCCTCGGATGCGGACGGCGGCGTCGGTGACACACACGTGGGCGAGTGGAAGGCGCTCTACGATGACCTCTATGCACGCTCCGCCAGCGAGCCGCAGCTGGACCCCAGCTTCAACATCGCGGGCTGGGACAGCAGCTACACCGGCGCACCGCTCAGCGCGGAGGCGATGAAGGAGTGGGTCGACCACACGGTCCACCAGATTCTCGTGCGGGAGCCCCGCCGCGTGCTCGAGATCGGCTGCGGCACCGGTCTGCTCCTCACGCGGATCGCGCCGTCCACGGAGGCCTACTGGGCCACGGACGTCTCGGGTGTCGTCGTCAACATGCTCCGGGGCGTCACGGCGAAGTCGGCCGGGCTCGAGCATGCGAAGCTCTTCCACTGCGCGGCGGACCAGTTGGACGGCATCGACTTCGGCGACATGCGCTTCGACGCGGTGATGCTGAACTCGGTGGTCCAGTACTTCCCGAGCGCGGAGTACCTCGCCCAGGCCCTGGAGAAGGCTTCACAGCGGCTGGACACGGGCGGCGTCATCTTCGTGGGTGACGTGCGGAACTTCCGCCTGCTGGAGGCCTTCCACGCGTCCATCGTCCTGGCGCAGGCGTCCGGCACGCTCGAGCCGCAGGTGCTCAAGGCCCGCGTGGCGCAGCGCATGGCGGCGGAAGAGGAGCTGGTGCTCGCCCCGGACTTCTTCTGGGCCCTCAAGCAGCGCATCCCCCGCCTCACCCACGTGGAGATTCGCCCGAAGCGGGGCGCGTGCCTGAACGAGCTGACGCGTTTCCGCTACGACGTGCTCATCCACCTGGACACCCCGCCCAGCCCCGCCTCCGACGTGGCCTGGGGCCCGGGCAACGTGAGCCTGCCTGAGCTCCGCGCCCGGCTGCCCCAGGACGGCACCCGGCGTGTAGGCCTGCGCGGCATCCGGAACGCGCGAGTCGAGGCATCCTTGGACGCCCTGGCGAGCGTGACGGATGGAGCGTCCTCGCGGCCCGGCTCCTTCGAGAAGCTCCGTCGGCGTGTGCTGGACCGCGATGCCACGACGCCCGCGAGCGATCCGGAGCCTGGCATCGACCCCGAGTCTCTCCACCAGCTCGCAGAGGCCCTGTCCCTCAACGTCGCCTTGGACTGGTCGCGCGGCGGCGTGGATGGTTCCTTCGATGCGGTCTTCAGCCCGGCCGCGAAGTCGGCGCAGGGGCCCGTGGCCCTCTTCGGCAGTGCACCGGAAATCGTCGCGGGGGCGCGCCGCGCCAATGACCCGCTCCGGAGCCGGGTGGACCGCCGCCTGGAGAGCGAGCTGCGCAAGCGGTCGCAGGCGAGCCTTCCCGAGTACATGGTGCCCGCGAGCATCATGGTCGTCGACCGGATTCCCCTGACCGAGAACGGCAAGGTCGACCGGCGCGCCCTGCCCGTTCCATCCGTCTCACAGGGCCTGGAGACGGCCTACGTCGAGCCGCGCAACGGCGAGGAGGAGATCCTGGCCAGCATCTTCGCCGAGCTGCTCGGCGCGGAGCGCGTGGGCGTGCACGACAGCTTCTTCGACCTGGGCGGCCACTCGTTGCTGGCCACGCAGGTCGTGTCCAGGATTCGCGCCGTGCTGGGCGTGGAGATTCCGCTGCGCACGTTCTTCGCGAGCCCCACCGTCGCGGGGCTCGTGGCGGCCGTCCAACAGCAGCGCCAGCGCCCCGGAGCGGCCGCGGTCGACTTCACCGGGCCCATGGAGCGCCCGGAGCGCATTCCGCTGTCCTCCTCCCAGGAGCGGCTGTGGATCGTGGACCGCATCGAGGAGACGCGGGCCCCCATCTACGTCATCCCGCTGGTGCTCCGGCTCCGAGGCCCCCTCCACCACGAGGCCCTGCGGCAGAGCCTGGACGCCATCGTCCAGCGACACGAAGTGCTCCGCACGTGCTTCCCGGCGGAAGGCGCGCAGCCCTTCCAGGTCATCTCCACGAACGTCTCGGCCGAGCTTCCGCCCAGTGAGGAGCTGGTCCATCCGGCCGGCGCTTCGGAGGCGGAGCTGCTCAAGCTCATCCAGGTCCAGGCGGGCTTGGAGGTCTCCCGGCCGTTCGACCTCGAGCGGGGTCCGCTGCTGCGGATGCGCCTCTTCCGCATCTCGGAGTCGGACCATGTGCTGGTCCTGACCATGCATCACGTCGTCTCCGACGGCTGGTCCGTTGGCATCCTCGCGCGTGAGCTCGCGGCCGGTTACAACGCGCTGCGCTCGCAGCGTGAGCTGGCCTTGCCGCCGCTCCAGGTCCAGTACGCGGACTTCGCGCTGTGGCAGCGGCAGCTCCTGCGGGACGGTGCGCTCGCGGAGTCCATTGAAGCGCACAAGCAGCGCCTTGCCGGGGCGCCCACGTCCCTCAACCTCCCCAGCGACCGGCCCCGGCCGGAGACGCCGACGTACCGGGGCGGCGTGGTCCGCTTCGACGTGGACCGTTCCCTCACGGCGCGCCTGAAGGAGCTGAGCCGCCGGGAAGGCGCCACGCTGTACATGACGCTGCTGGCGGCCTTCACCGCCTACCTGTCACGGCTGAGCGGCCAGAAGGACCTCATCATCGGCTCGCCGGTGGCGAACCGGAATCGCGCGGCGGCGGAGCCGCTGATTGGCTTCTTCGTCAACACGCTCGCGCTCCGGATGGACCTGTCCGGCGACCCCAGCTTCCTGGAGCTGCTGTCGCGCGTCCGGCGCACGGCCCTGGACGCCTACGCGGACCAGGACGTGCCTTTCGAGAAGCTGGTGGAAGTGGTCGCGCCCGAGCGGAGCCTCAGCCGCCAGCCCCTGGTCCAGGTGATGTTCGCGCTTCAGAATGCGCCGTTCTCACCGCCCGCGCTGGACGGGCTCGACGTGCAGCTGCTCGACCTGGACAGCGTCACCGCCAAGTTCGACCTGACGCTGTCGATGCAGGAATCCACGGATGGCCTCTCCGGCCTGCTCGAGTTCAGCGCGGACCTGTTCGACCGCGAGCGCATCGAGCGAATGGCCGATCACCTCGTCGTCATGCTCCGTGAAGCGGTGCAGGCGCCAGAGCGCCGGGTGCCCGAGTTCGCACTACTGGGTGCGAGCGAAGCCAGCCTGGTGGCGAAGTGGGAGCAAGGCCCCAGCGCGCCATCCGTGCCGGACTCGGTGGTGGAGCTGTTCCAGGCGCAGGTCGCGCGCGCACCGGAGGCCATTGCCCTGGAGCATCGCGACGTCCGCCTGAGCTACGGCGAACTCGACCGGCGCGCGACGCGCCTTGCCCGGCACCTCGTTTCGCTGGGCTTCGGACGGGAGAAGCGGGCCGCCATCTGCCTGCCGAAATCGGTGGACTTCATCACCTGCATCCTGGGCGTGTGGAAGGCCGGCGGCGCGTATGTCCCGCTCGACCCGGAGTACCCCCAGGCGCGCCTGGGCCACATGCTGGACGACTCGGGCGCGGAGGTGCTGCTCACGGAGCGCTCCCTGGGCGAGCGGCCGGGCTTCCGGGGCCAGACGTTGTGGATGGATGAGCCCCTGCCGGAGCACGCCGAGCCGTCCACCCTCCCGTTCCCCGACGCGGGCTCCGCCGCCTACGTCATCTACACCTCGGGTTCCACCGGGAAGCCGAAGGGCGCCGTGCTGGAGCACCGGGGCGTGGCGAACATCGCCGTGGCCTCGGTCCCGCTCTTCGGGCTCGGACCGGACAGCCGTATCCTCCAGGCGGCGTCGCTGTCCTTCGACGTGTCCGTCTGGGACATCGTGATGGCGTTCGCCAGCGGCGCCCGACTGGTGCTGCCCACCGATGAGACCGCGCGCGTGGGCGAGGCCCTGGCCACGGTGCTCACGGAGAAGCACATCACCCAGGTGGTGCTGTCACCCTCCGCGCTCGCGACGCTGCCGGAAGGGGCCTATCCCGACCTCCGCGTGCTCATCACGGCCGGAGAAGCGCTCCCCGCGGAGCTGGTGAAGAAGTGGGTGACGGATACCCGTCGCTTCGTCAACGCGTATGGTCCGACCGAGACGACCGTCATCGCGACAGTCGCCGAGCTCAAGAAGGGCGACACGGGCGTTCCGTCCATCGGCCGGCCTCTGCCGGGGCTCGTGGCGCGCATCCTCGATGCCGACCAGCGGCAGGTCCCCATCGGGGTTCCCGGCGAACTGTACGTGGGCGGTGTGGCGCTCGCGCGGGGGTACCACGGACTCGACGAGCTCACCCGGACACGCTTCATCCCGGACCCCTACTCCGACGCTCCGAACGCCCGGCTCTACCGGACCGGCGATCTCACGCGCTGGAGTGCCGACGGCAGCATCGACTTCCTGGGCCGCATCGACGACCAGGTGAAGCTGCGCGGCTACCGCATCGAACTCGGTGAGGTGGAAGCCATCGTCGACAGTCACCCCGCGGTCCAGCGGTCGGTCATCGTGGTCCACCAGGGGCAGCTCGCGGCCTATGCCGTGGGCCGTCCAGGCACGTCGCTGACGATTCAGTCCCTGCGCGACCATGCCATGGGCCTGCTTCCGAACTACATGGTGCCGGCGCACTTCGTCGTGCTGGAGACCTTCCCGCTGACGCCCAGCGGCAAGGTGGACCGCAAGAAGCTGCCGGACCCCGTGCAGGCCCAGGCGCCCGCCGCCTTCGCCGACGCGCGGACGCGGGAGGAGCAAATCCTGTCCAGCATCTGGGCCACCGTCTTGAAGAAGGAGTCCGTGGGCATCCACGACAACTTCTTCGCGCTCGGCGGTGACTCCATCCTCGGGCTGCAGATCATCTCCCGCGCCACCCAGCAGGGCCTCCGGCTGCGTCCGCGCCAGCTGTTCGAGCACCAGACCATCGCCGACCTGGCGCGCGTGGCCTCCAGCACCCAGGTCATCAACGCCGAGCAGGGGCTCGTGACGGGCAGCGCGCCCCTCACCCCCATCCAGCATTGGTTCTTCGACCAGAACCGCGCCGGGCCGCAGCACTTCAACATGGCGGTGATGCTCGACGTGGAGCCAGGCATTGACCTGGCCGCGCTTCGCGGCGCGCTCGAGGCGGTGGAGCGCCACCACGACGCGCTCCGCTTCCGCTACCGCAAGGGCGGTGACGGCTGGACCCAGTTCCACGCGGAAGAGGAGGCGCTGACTGGCATTCCCCTGGACACGCTGGACGTGGACGGGAGTGAGCACGTGGAAGAGGCGCTCGCCGACCTCCACGAGTCCATGGACCTGGAGCAGGGCCCGCTCATGCGCGCCGCCCTGCTGCGGCTGGGTGGGGACTCCGCGCGGTTCGCGCTGGTGGCCCACCACCTGGTGGTGGACGCCGTGTCGTGGGGAATCATCATTGAGGACCTGCTGACGGCGTACAGCCAGTTGTCGAATGGCCAGGAGGTCGGCCTCCCGCCGAAGACGACGTCCTTCCAGCACTGGGCGACGCGGCTCGAAGCGTATGCGGCGACACCCAACGCCCGGGCCGAGCTCGACGCCTGGCTCGCAACGGCGCAGCGGGACGACTCCCAGGACCTGCCACTGAACGACCCCCACGCCCCGGACACGGTCAGCGACGCGGGCACGCTCGTGACGTGGCTGGAGGCGGAGGAGACCCAGCTGCTGCTGAACGAGGTCCCGACGGCGTACGACGTCAAGGTCAACGAGGCCCTGATTGCCGCGCTCGCCCGGACGCTCACGGGCTGGTCCGGCAACAGCACCGTCCGAATCGATTTGGAAGGCCACGGACGCGAGTTCCTGTTCGAGGATGTGGACCTGAGCCGCACGGTGGGATGGTTCACCGCGCTCTTCCCGCTCCGCCTGCACGTGGGGGCCCGGGAAGGCGTGCGTGAGACGCTGGCTCGCGCGAAGGACGCGTTGCGTCGGACGCCTCGTGGCGGAATCGGCTACGGCGTGCTCCGTGCGCTGTCGCCGGATGCGTCGATTCGTTCGAGGCTCGGCGCGATTCCGAACGCGGGCATCGTCTTCAACTACCTGGGACAAATGGGCGCAGTGCCAACGCAGGGCGTGGTGCGAGGCGGCGCCAAGGAGGGACTGGGCCTGCTGCACGCGCCTGGCGCCACCCGGCCCCACCGCATCGAGCTCAACGCCGTGGTCGAAGCGGGCCAGCGACTCCGCCTCGACTGGACCTTTGGCGCCAAGGTCTTCCACAAGGAGACCATCGAGCGGCTGAACGCGGAGTTCCACGCCAACGTGCGAGCGATGATTCGCGAGCGCGCGGAGCCCGCCGCTGCGGTCCGGGTGGCGTCTGACTTCCCGGCAGCGCGTCTCAGTGCCAAGGATTTGAAGCGCGTGCTCACGCTGACGAAGAAGCCGCGATGAGCCAGGTGGATGGTGAGGGGCAGGACAGCGCCATGACGTCAGAAGAGTCGATCGAGGACATCTACGAGCTCGCCCCCATGCAGCACGGCATGCTCTTCCACGCGCTGATGGAGCCCGGCGCGGGCATGTACGTAGAGCAACTGAGCTGCGAGGTCCGGGGGGACCTGCCCATCGAGCGTTGGAAGGAGGCCTGGCAGCACGTCCTCGCCCGGCACCCCATCCTGCGCTCGGGCTTCCTCTGGGAAGGTCTGGAGAAGCCGCTCCAGGTCGTCGCGGTGGAGGCCGAAGTCCCCTGGCGCATCGAGGACATCCGGCACGTGCCGGCGGATGCGCAGCAGCGGTGGATTGAGGACTTCCTGCGCGAGGACCGGCTCCAGGGCTTCGATCTGGGCACCCCGCCCCTGATTCGCTGCGCCCTGCTCCGGCTCGACGACGCGCGCCACCTGTTCGTATGGACGTACCACCACCTGCTGCTGGACGGGTGGTGCTTCTCCATCGTCCTCCGTGAGGTGCTCGGTGCCTTCGAGGAGGGCGTTGCAGCGCTGCCGCCAGCCGCACGCCCCTACCGCGACTACATCGCCTGGCTCCAGGAGCAGGACCCCGCCCGCGCGGAGTCCTTCTGGCGCGAGCGGCTCCAGGGCTTCAAGCAACCCACGCCACTGCCCTTCACCGAGCGGCAGGACGCCAGCGGACCGGCGGGCGATACGCAGCCGGAGGTCAGCAAGCGGCTGTCGCCGGAGCTGACCGCGCGGCTCACGGGCTTCGCGAAGTCACACCGCTTGACGCTCAACACGCTGGTCCAGGGCGCGTGGGCGCTCGTGCTGGCGAGGGCGACAGGCACGGACGACGTCATCTTCGGAGTGACGGTCTCCGGCCGCCCCGCCGACCTTGCCGGTTCCGAGTCCATCGTCGGACTCTTCATCAACACCTTGCCCCTGCGAGCGCGGCTGGATGGCACGGCGCCAGTCGCCACCTTCCTGTCGGGGCTTCAGGCCCAACAAGGCGCGGTCGAGCCGTATAGCTACGCCTCGCTGGCGGACATCCAGCACTGGTCGGATGCGCCAAAGGACCGGCCGCTCTTCGAGAGCATCCTGGTGTTCGAGAACTATCCGCTCGACGCCTCGACGCTCCTGCCTCGCAGTGGCCTCACCATCAGCTCGGTCAACACACACGACCGCATCAGCTACCCACTGGCGCTGGTTGCCATCCCGGGTGAATCGCTGGAACTGCGCGTCATGTACGCGGCGGACGCGTTCTCCCGTCCGATGGCCGAGCGCATCGCGCGGTTGCTGGAAGCCGCGCTCGAGTCGCTGCCGGGCGCGAAGACGGTCGGCGAGATCGACCTGATGGAAGAGGCCGCCCGGCGCGTGCTGGCGGAGTGGGGCCAGAATCCCCGTGCGTTCGACGTCACCAGCCCTGTGACGACGCTGTTGGCTCGGGCCGCGCGCGACGCGACCGCCGTGGTGGGCCCCGACGGACAGTCCATCAGCTACCGCGAACTCGACAGCCGCGCCGAGCGCGTGGCGCGGCACCTCCGTCAGCTGGGCGCCGGACGGGAGCGCATCGTCGGCGTGTGCATTGGCAGGTCCGTGGAGATGGTGGTGGCCCTCCTGGGCGTGCTCAAGGCGGGAGCGGCCTACCTGCCCCTGGACCCCAACTATCCCGCCGAGCGGCTCGCCTACATCGTGGGCGATGCGGCCCCGGTCGCCATCCTCAACACGGGGGCGGACCCCATCGCGGACACGCGCGTTCCCCGGCTCGACGTCTCCCGAGTCCTGAACGAGTCGAACACGCCCGACGTGCCCGCGAAGGAGCCGGTGCGGCTGGATGACCTTGCCTACGTCATCTACACCTCGGGTTCGACCGGTGCGCCCAAGGGCGTGCTGGTCGCGCACCGCAACTTGATGAACCTGGTCTCCTGGCACACGGAGGCCTTCGGACTCACGGCGAAGGACCAGACGACCCAGCTCGCCAGCACCGCGTTCGACGCCGCCGTCTGGGAAATCTGGCCGACGCTCGCCGCGGGCGCCACGCTGCACCTCGTCCCACCTGAGCTTTCGAGCGCGCCCGCCGACCTGGCGAACTGGCTGGTGGCGCAGCAGATCTCCATCAGCTTCCTCCCGACGGTGGTCGCCGAAGCCGTGCTGGCCTTGCCGTGGCCTTCGCCGTGCGCGCTGCGCTTCGTGCTCACGGGTGGTGACCGACTCCACGCCACACCGCCCGCGGGACTCCCCTTCCAGCTCGTCAACAACTACGGCCCGACCGAGACGACGGTGGTGGCGACGTCCGGAACCGTCGCTCCGGATGGCAGACAAGGGCTGCCCTCCATCGGCCGGCCGGTCGCCAATGCCCGCATCTACATCCTCGACCGCCAGCGGCGTCCCGTCCTTCCGGGTGTCGTCGGAGAGCTATACATCGGCGGCGCGGGCGTCACCCGGGGATACCTGAACCGGCCGGACCTGAACGCGGAGCGTTTCGTTCCCGACCCGTTCGCGGGTGTGCCCGAAGCGCGCATGTACGCGAGCGGCGACTTCGCCCGGTTCCTCGCGGATGGGAGCATCGCGTTCCACGGCCGCGCGGACCGTCAGGTCCAGATCCGCGGCGTGCGGGTGGAGCCTGGCGAAATCGAGGCCGCGCTGGCGGCCCACCCTGACGTCACCGCTGCTGCCGTGGTGAGCGAGGCGCAGCGGCAGAACGGTGACGTCCGCCTGATTGCGTTCGCGGCCAGCGACCGTTTGCCTCAGCCCGACGCGGCCGAGCTCATGCACTTTCTGGCGACGAAGCTCCCCGCGGCCATGATTCCCAGCCGGGTCATCGTCATCGACCGGCTTCCGCTCACGCCCAACGGGAAGGTCGACACCACGGCGCTCGAAGCGCGTGCCCAGGAGGCCCAGCCACAGGTGGCATCGGCCGCACCCCGCACGCCCCATGAGGAGATTCTCGCCGGCATCTGGAGCGCGGTGCTCGGCCAGGAGCACGTGGGCATCCACGATGACTTCTTCGACCTCGGGGGACATTCGCTGAAGGCGACCCAGGTCATCGCGCGCACCCGCGAAGCCTTCGGCGTCGACATTCCCGTCCGAGCCATCTTCGAGCGCCGGACCATCGCGCAGCTCGCAGAGACGCTCTCTGGACAGGGCACGGCGGTCGAGCCCATCCCGCACGTGGAGCTGACGGGAGACACGCCCGTTGCTCCGGGCCAGGAGAGCCTGTGGTTCATCGACGCGCTCGGGGGGGACAGCGCGGCGTACAACGTCCCGTTGGTGCTCCGGCTCCAGGGGACGCTCGACAGCAGCGCGCTCGCGAGGACGCTCCAGCTCCTGGTTGAACGCCACGAGGCGCTCCGGAGTACCTTCCATGACCGTGGAGGCACGCCCGTCCTGCGCGTCCAGGCGCCTGCCGCCTCCGTGCTCGTGAGCGAGGACATCTCCCCTGCCCTCCTCGACGCACGCATCGCCGAGGAAGTCGCCGCGCCCTTCTCGCTGACGAAGGGCCCGCTCTTCCGGGCGCGTCACTTCCGGCTCGCACCCGACAGCCACGTCCTGGTCCTCAACCAGCACCACATCATCGCCGACGCATGGTCCGTCGGGGTCCTGCTGCGCGAGTTCTGCATCGTGTACGCCTCGCTGGTGAGCGGCACGGAGCCGGCCCTGCCCGCGTTGCCCGTTCGCTACGCGGACTGGGCCGCATGGCAGCGGCAGCGGCTGGAATCAGGACGCCTGGACGAGAGCGTTGCCTTCTGGCGTGAGGCCTTGAAGGGCGCCCCGCCCGTCCTTCCGCTTCCCACCGACCGTCCGCGACCGGAACGGCAGCGGTTCCATGGGAAGACCCATGGCTTCGTGCTCGAAGCGCCGCTGGGCCAGCGGCTCGAAGCGCTCTCCCGGAGCTCGGGCGCCTCGCTGTTCATGACCCTCCTTGGCGCCTTCGCCGCATACCTCGGGCGCATCAGTGGCCAGGAGGACGTGGTGATTGGTTCGCCTGTCGCCAACCGCGACCGGCACGAAACGGAGGGGGTGGTCGGATACTTCCTCAACACGCTCGCGCTCCGCGTCGACCTGTCTGGAGACCCGACGTTCTCCGAGCTGCTGCTGCGCGTCCGCAAGATGGCGCTCGATGCCTACGCGCATCAGGACGTTCCCTTCGAGAAGCTGGTGGCCGCACTCGAGCTGCCGCGTGGACTGGCGCACAACCCGTTGTTCCAGGTGATGTTCGTCCTCCAGGGCCAGAGCGGTGGCGAGCTCCAGCTCCCCGATGTTCGCGCCGAGATTCAAGCGCCGGAGAGCTCGACGTCGAAGTTCGACCTCACCTTCTTCGTGGAGCCGCGCGAGGGCGCGCTTTCCTGCAGCATCGAGTACGACACGGACCTCTTCGACGCGGACCGGATTGACCGGATGGCCGCGCACCTCGGCCGGCTGCTCCAGGCCATCGCCGAGGAGCCCGAGCTCCACACCTCAGAGCTCCCGCTCTTGTCCAACGAGGAGCGGCGTCTGTACGCCGACCTCAACCGCACCGAGCGCAGGTACACCGGCCGTACCCTCCCCGAGCTGTTCGAGCGTCAGGCCCAGAAGACGCCTGACGTGGTCGCGCTGGAGCATCAGGGCGAGACGCGGACCTACCGGCAGCTCCACGAGGCCGCAGAAGCCCTGGCCGACCGGATGGGCGCATTGGGCGTGGGCCCAGGGGTCCGGGTTTCCATCTGTCTGGACCGCTCCGTCAATGCGCAGGTCGCCCTCCTCGCGGTCCTCAAGGCCGGTGGCGCCTATGTGCCGCTCGATCCGACGTACCCGCCTGAGCGCCTTCGCTACATGCTGGAGGACGCCAAGCCGCGCGTCCTGCTCACGGAGAAGAAGTACAGCGGTCTGCTCCCGTCCCAGGACCTGACGCAGATCCTGCTGGATGACACGCAGGCGCCTGCCACGAAGACGCCGCGGCCCCGGGTGGAGCCGCATCATCTGGCCTACGTCCTCTACACGTCGGGCTCGACGGGCAAGCCCAAGGGCGTGGCCATGCCGCACCGGGCACTGGTCAACCTCATCGAGTGGCAGACCGAACACGCCCGCCCCCTGCGCACGCTTCAGTTCGCGCCGCTCAACTTCGATGTGTCGTTCCAGGAGACCTTCTCCACCTGGTGCTCGGGTGGCACGTTGGTCCTCATCGATGAAGGCACGCGACGCGACCCGGACGCGCTTGCTGCGTACCTCGATTCGGCGCGCGTGCAGCGCCTCTTCCTGCCAGCCGTGGCGCTCCACCATCTGGCGCAGGCCGCGCTGCGCACCGCGCACCGCGTGCCGGGACTCGCGGAGGTCATCACCGCGGGAGACCAGCTCCGCATTACCGACCCCATCCGCCGCTGGTTCCAGGAAGGTGGCAAGCGCCTTCACAACCACTACGGTCCCACCGAGTCGCATGTGGTGACGGCGCATGAGCTGGAGGGCGACCCGCGGCAGTGGCCCGGACTGCCGCCCATCGGGCGGCCCATCGCCAACGCCGCGGTCCACCTGCTCGACGCGAACCAGCGTCCCGTTCCAGTGGGCGTGCCCGGAGAGCTCTATCTGGCGGGCACGTGCCTCGCGGATGGATACCTGTCGCGACCGGACCTCACCGCCGAACGCTTCGTCGACCTGCCCCTGTCTCCCCCCGTGCGGGCGTACCGGACTGGCGACCTCGGCCGGTTGACGCCGAAGGGGAGCATCGAGTTCCTCGGCCGCGCGGACGACCAGGTGAAGATTCGCGGCTTCCGCGTGGAGCCCGGCGAGATTGAGCGCGCCCTGTGTGCCCACCCCGGCGTCCGCGATGCGGCGGTCATTGTCGACGGGGATGCCACGCGCGAGAAGCGGCTCGTCGCCTACGTCGTCCCGGAGACGGCGCCGCTGGCCGAGCTGCCGGACTTCCTCGCCAGGGACCTGCCCGAGTACATGGTCCCCGCACTGTTCGTGCCGCTGCCCGAGCTGCCCCGCACGCCCAGTGGCAAGGTCGCGCGTCGTGCGCTCCCTGCGCCCGTCGCTCCGGAGCAGGCCGATAGCACGTTTGAGCCGCCCCGCACGCCCACGGAAGCGACCGTTGCACGGGCCTTTGAACACGTCCTGGGCCGCGGCGCTGTCGGACGCGACCAGGACTTCTTCGAGTTGGGTGGACACTCGCTGCTCGCGATGCAGGTCGTCGCGCGGATTCGCGGCGACGTGGACGCGGAGTTCCGCGTCTCCGACCTCTTCGAGCAACCGACAATCGCCGCGCTGAGCCGGCTGCTGGACGCTCGTCACGGAAGCCAGACGCTGACGCGGTCTCGGATTGAACCGGCCCCGGAGGGCGCTGACATTCCGCTGTCGTTCTCACAGGAGCGGCTCTGGTTCCTGAACCAACTGTTCCCGGAGAACTCGGCCTACAACCTGCCGATGGCGCTCCGGCTAACGGGCACGCTGGATGCCGAGGCCTTCCGGGAGAGCCTGGCAGATATCGTCCAGCGCCACCCTGTCCTCGGCATGCGCTTCGTCGAACGGGATGGGGGCGTGTGGCAGGAACCCCGGACACAGCGCACGGTGCCCTTCGAGCAGGTGACGCTGGGACCGACATCGCCCGAGGCGCTCCGTGGCCTCATCGATGAAGAGGCGGCACGGCCCTTCGACCTGGCGAACGGCCCGCTGTTCCGCGCGAAGCTCTTCCGGCTCGGAGACACGGAGCACGTTGTCGTCGCGACGCTGCACCACACCGTCGGTGACGGCTGGTCCATCAGCGTGCTCGCACGCGAGCTGTCCCAGCTCTACGCGGGACGCGTCTCTGGCCAACCGGTGTCACTATCCGCGCTCGCGGTCGACTACCGGGACTACGCGTACCAGCAGCGGCGGCACCTCCAGGGAGAGGTGCTCGATCAGCGCCTCGACCACTGGCGACAGGTGCTGCGTGGCGCGCCTTCGGCCCTGGACCTGCCGATGGACCGCCCTCGCCCCGCCAAGGTAAGCATGCGTGGCGCGACCGAGCGCATCTCGTTGGGCCACGAGCTGAGCGGCGCCATTGAAGCCCTGAGCCTGCGCACCGGCGGAACGAGCTTCATGGTGCTCCTGGGTGGTTTCGCCGCGTATCTCGCGCGCATCACCGGGCAGGAAGACATCGTCATCGGAACGCCCGTGGCCAATCGCGACCACGCGGATCTGGAGCCGTTGATTGGCTTCTTCGTCGGGACGCTGCCGCTGCGCGTCGACCTCTCCGGAGACCCGACCTTCGAGGAGGTGGTGACCCGCGCCCGGGGCACCGCGCTGGACGCCTTCGCGTACCAGGATGTCCCGCTCGAAAAAATCGTCGAGGCGGTCAACGTCGAGCGGAGCCTGAGCCACACGCCCCTGTTCCAGGTAATGCTGGCGCTCCAGAACACGCCCACCAGTCAGTTGAGCCTGCCAGGGCTGACCTTGGAGCCCATGGCGCTCGAGCTGGGCACGTCGAAGTTCGACCTCTCCCTCTCGTTCGAGCCCAGGCCCGAGGGCCTGACCGGCGTCATCGAATACAGCACGGACCTCTTCGATGCCTGGCGTATCCAAGCCATGGTGCGGCAACTGACCGGGTTCCTCACGCGGCTCGTCGCCACGCCGCGCGCGCGGATTTCGGAAGTCGACCTGCTGAGTGACGGGGAGCGCGCGGCGCTCAGCCCTCGGGCTCCCGAGCCGATGCCCCGACTCCCAGCCGTTCATGAGGTCATCGCGGAGCAAGCGCGGAAGACGCCCGAGGCCATCGCCGTCGAAGCGGAGGACGGCACACTGACCTACGCGGCCCTCGAGGCGCGGGCCAACGCCGTCGCCCAGGCGCTCGTGCGCCGTGGCGTCACGCCGGGAGCGCTCGTCGCACTGGCGGTGGAGCGCTCCGCCGGGATGATGGCGGGACTGCTGGGCATCCTCAAAGCCGGGGCGGCCTATGTCCCGATCGACCCTGCCTACCCGCGCGAGCGACGGGCCTTCATGCTCGAGGACAGCGGTGCCCGACTGGTCATCACCCAGGCGCACCTCGCGGACTCATTCGCGAGCGCCGAGGTGCTCGTGCTCTCTGAAGAGACCCAGGACACGTTCGACGCACGAAGCGGGGACCTCGCCTACTGCCTGTTCACCTCCGGCTCGACGGGTCAGCCCAAGGGCGTGCTGATTGAGCACCTCAGCCTCGCCAACCACATGCAGTGGATGGCGGAAGCGCTGCCGCTCAGCTCAACGGACCGGCTGCTGCAACGCACCTCGCTCAGCTTCGACGCGTCCGTGTGGGAGTTGTTCGCGCCGCTGATGGCGGGAGCCCGGCTGGTGCTGGCACCGAAGGGCCTCACCGCGGACACGGAGCACCTGGTCCGCGTGCTTCAGGAGCGCGGAATCACCGTGCTTCAACTGGTGCCTTCATTGCTGACGGCGCTGGTGGAGGAGCCTGGGCTCGCGGGCGTCTCGACGCTCCGGCGCGTGTGCGTGGGCGGTGAGCCCCTGCCTTCGGCGACTGTCCGCAAGGTCTTCAGCCGCTCGAAGGCCGAGGTCTGGAACTTCTACGGGCCGACCGAGGCAACCATCGAGGCGGTCGTCCATCGCTGCGAGCCGGATTCGGTCGGCGTCCATGGCCCCACGGAGCCCATTGGCCGGCCCATCCTCCGGATGGAGGCGCTGGTCCTCGATACGAAGCTGCGGCCCGTGCCCACCGGCGTCCCCGGAGAGCTCTACCTGGCGGGCCCCGGCCTCGCCCGGGGCTACCTGAAGCGCCCCGAGCTGACCGCCTCGCGCTTCATCGAGCACACCTTCCCGGGAGGCCCCACGCTCCGCATGTACCGGACGGGTGACGTGGTCCGCCGCACACCGGATGGGACGCTCCTCTTCGTGGGTCGAGCGGACCGCCAGGTCAAGCTGCGCGGCCACCGCATCGAGCTGGGCGAGGTCGAGGCCGCCATTGCCCGCCATCCGTCCGTGCGCGACACCGCGGCGCTAGTGCGAGGCACCGGTGGCGACGCGCGGCTGGTGGCCTTCGTGACGTCCCAGGATGGCGCGCCGCGCCTGGAAGCCGCCGAGCTGCGCGGCTTCGTGGAGCGGCAGCTCACGGCCTCCATGGTGCCTGGACAGTTCGTCTTCCTGGAGGAACTGCCCCACGCGCCCAACGGCAAGGTGGACCATCGCGCGCTGGCCGCAATGCCCATTGACGAGGCGCGCGTCACCCGTCCGGAAGGACTGCCGCGCGACGCCATGGAGCTGGAGACGGTGCGGCTCTTCGAGGAAGTGCTGGGGATGCGCGCGGTGGGCATCCACGACAGCTTCTTCGACCTCGGCGGCCACTCCATGCTCGCGCTCAAGCTGAAGCTGGCGGTGGAGAAGCGGCTGAACCGTCCCTTCCCCCTGGTGTCCCTGTTCCAGAATCCGACACCGGCCCAGCTCGCCAAGGTCCTCCGCACGGGCGACGCGAAGGCGTCACCGCTGGTCCCGCTGACGCCCGCCGCCCATGCGATGATGTCGCCACCGTCTGAGCCGTCAGCGGCCCCGCCCACGCCGGCGCTCTACCTGGTCCCCGGGGGCGGCTCGACACCTTTCTACCTGCTCTCCCTCGCACGGCATCTGGAAGGCGCCGCCGTGTTCGGGCTCCAACCCCAGGGCCTGGACGGAGAGGCGCCGCCCCACGAAACGGTGGAGTCCATCGCCACGTGGTACGCGGACGCCATCATCGCCGTGCAGCCCCAGGGCCCCTACTGCATCGGTGGCCATTCGCTGGGCGGGCACATCGCCTATGAGCTCGCGCAAGAGCTCCAGGCCCGTGGCAAGGACGTCCGCGTGGTCGCGATGCTCGACACCGTGGCGCCCTTCCCGGAGGCAACGCAGCCCCTGAGCGACAACTGGGACACCGCGCAGTGGATGGCCCACCTGGGCGGCGTCATGGAAGGCTTCTTCAACGTGAAGCTCGACCTCGTCCTGCCGGAGCTCCAGGCGATGGATGAGGCCCAGCGCCTGCAATTCTTCGTGACGCGACTCCAGGCAGTGGCCGTCCTTCCCGAAGGCGCGCAGCCCAGCCACGTGCAGGGCATCCTCAACGTCGCACGCGCCCACGACGGGCTGAACTACCGGCCACGCCGCACGCTGCCGGTGCCCCTGGTGGTCTTCCGCGCCGAGGACCGAAGCGATCCGCACCGGGCGGAGCTCGATGGCCTCCTGGAGGACGATACGCTGGGCTGGAGCCGCTTCACGGGGACCGACTGCGCGGCCCACCCCGTCCCGGGGACCCACCTGACACTCATCCGCGACCCGCACGCGGCCGTCCTCGCCCATCACCTGCTGCCGCACCTGCCCCGTCCGACACCCGCCCCATGAATGTCCACAACGTCCTGAAGCTCCTGCACCTCATCGCCGTGGTGGTGTTCCTGGGCGACATCGTCGTGACGGCCGTCTGGCGGCTGCTCGCGGACAGGACGCGCGAGCCCCGGGTGATTGCCTATGCCCTGCGGCTGGTGCAGTTCACCGACAAGTACCTGCTGGTGCCCAGCGTCTTCGCGCTCGCCGCCACGGGCATGCTGCGCGCGCACCTCCAGGGCATCCCCCTGTGGACGAACCCGGCGCTCGCCGCGGGACAGGTGTGCTTCATGCTGTGCGGCGTGGTGTGGAGCCAGACGCTGCGCCCCATCCAGGCGCGGCAGTTGGCCATGGCCGAGGCGCTGGGTGACGCCGGGGCCTCGTTCGACGACTACCTGCTGCTCACGAAGAAGTGGTTCCGCTGGGGCATCCTGGCCATGGCGCTCGCCTTCGGCTCCATGGCGCTGATGGTCCTTCACTGAAACGCGAAAGGGAGCCCGCCCCATTGGCGCGAGCTCCCTTCCCGGACTTCACGGCGGGCTATCGCCGCCGTCTGGACTCAGCCGCTCAGAACCACTTGGGCGACGGGCGGCGCGGAGGAAGCGGAGAGGCCTCGGGGGCCTTCGCCGGCGCCTGCGCCACCGCGGGGCGGCCGCCACCCGAACCGCGGGAGCCACCCTGGCCCCCACGGCTGGCGTTGCCACCGGAGCCACCCGAGCCCTGGGCCGAGCGGCCACCCTCGGGACGACCCTGCCCACGGCCACCGCCTCCGGCTCCGGCTCCGCGGCCACCCCGGCGGCGCCGGGAAGCGCCCGCGGAGTGCCCGCCACCACCACCACCGTTCCCCGCGGGACGCGGCGCGCCCTGGGAACGCCCACCGTTGCCCGAAGAAGGCCGGGCCTCCGGCGCGGCGCCGGACGCATGGCTCACGGGACGCGGTGCGGGCTGGCCCGAGCGGTACGGATGGTCCTCCACCACGGGCACGTTGCGGCGGATGGTGCGCTCGATGTCGCGCAGATACGCGCGCTCCTCGGCGTCGCAGAAGGACACGGCGGTGCCACTGGCCCCCGCGCGGCCGGTGCGGCCAATGCGGTGCACGTACTGCTCCGGCACGTTGGGCAGGTCGTAGTTGACGACGTAGCTCAGCCCGTCGATGTCGATGCCACGCGCGGCGATGTCCGTGGCCACGAGCACGCGGAGCGTCCCGGAGCGGAACTCGTCGAGCGCGCGCTCACGGGCATTCTGGCTCTTGTTGCCGTGGATGGCCGCCGAGCTGACGCCCGCGCCCTCCAGCTGCTTCGCCACCCGGTTCGCGCCGTGCTTGGTGCGGGTGAAGACGAGCGCGCGGTGGATGTTGCCTTCCTTCAGCAGGTGCGTCAGCAGCCCGCGCTTCTGCTCGCGCTCCACGAAGTACACCTGCTGGCTCACCGTCTCCGCGGTGCTGGAAGCCGGCGTCACCTCCACGCGGATGGGGTCCGTGAGGATGCTGCGCGCCAGGTCCACGATGTCCGGGGGCAGCGTGGCGCTGAAGAACAGCGTCTGCCGCTTGGGCGGCAGCGCCTTGATGACGCGCCGCACGTCGTGGATGAAGCCCATGTCGAGCATGCGGTCCGCCTCGTCGAGCACGAACACCTCGAGCGAGCGCAGCGACACGAAGCCCTGCTCCATCAGGTCGAGCAGGCGGCCCGGCGTGGCCACCAGCACATCCACGCCATTGCGCAGCGCCTGCACCTGCGGATTCTGGCCCACGCCACCGAAGATGACGGCGTGACGCAGGGGAAGCCCCTTGCCATAGGTCCCGAAGCTGTCGCCCACCTGCCCCGCCAGCTCGCGCGTGGGCGTCAGGACCAGGCAGCGCACCGGGCGCGCCCCGCCCGCGGGCGCCTTGGCGGACAGCCGCTGGAGGATGGGCAGCGCGAAGGCCGCCGTCTTCCCCGTGCCCGTCTGGGCCACGCCGAGCACATCGCGCCCGGTCAGCGCGTGGGGGATGGCCTTCTGCTGGATGGGCGTGGGGGTGGTGTAACCCTCCGCCTTGACGGCGCGCAGGAGGGTGTCGTGAAGCTGAAGTTCGTCGAAAGTCATGGGTTCCTGATGTTGAAGTGAGCCCGCCTCCTCCCCAGGGGAGGAAGCCCGCGCAGCGCGCCCAGTCGGACGTATGTCCGGGGCGCCTGGCGGTGCGCGGTCGGGCCCGGCCGGCCGAACCGCTTTGGGAACGGATGGAAACAGGGGGTCTCCCCTACCCATTCCGGAGAATCGGCGAGCGACCCTGCACTTTCCCGTCCCGGAAGTCCCGTGAAATCAACGGCTTGCTTGCCGGTTTTGTGGCCCCTGATGGACATTTGTACAGCGTCCAGATCCTTCCACCTCGAAAGACCTGGAATGTCCTGCCAGCCCCGGGAGCCATTCCTGGCTCCCGGGGCTGCCCTTCACCTCAGGCCCGGGCCTCCGCCAGGTAAGCGGCTTGGCGTGCCTCCGGCACCGGCTCGTATGCGCCCAGACGCATGCTGGCCTGGGCCCGGCCCTGGGTGCGGCCTCGCAGCCCGGTGACGTAGCCGAAGAGGCTGGCCATGGGCACCCGGGCGGAGACGAGCCGCACCACGCCGCGCGCCTCCATGCCCAGCACCCGCCCCCGCCGCGCCGCCAGGTCTCCCAACACCTCGCCGAGGTACTCCTCGGGCGTGGTGACCTCCACCTCCATCACCGGCTCCAACTGCTGCACGCCCGCCCTGTGCGCCGCCGCCTGGAGCGCCAGGGAGCCGGCCACGGCGAAGGCCTGGGGCGTGGAGTCACGCACGTGCGTGTCCCCATCCACCAGCCGCACCTCCACGTCCACCAGCGGCACGCCGTCCCGCACGCCTCGGGCCATGGCCCCGGCCACGCCCTTCTCGATGGCAGGCACCAACTCCTTGGGAATGGTGCCCCCGCGCGTGTCGTCCGTGAAGACGAGCCCCGCGCCACGCGGTGCCGGCCCCACGTCCAGCACCACGTACGCGTACTGTCCCGGCCCGCCCGACTGGCGGACGTGGCGGTACTCCTGCCGCACCTGGCGACGGAGCGTGTCGCGCCACGCCACCTTGGGCTGGCCCACGCGGGCCTCCACGCCGTGCTCTGTCCTCAAGCGGTCCACCACCACCTCCAGGTGCAGCTCACCCATGCCGGACAGCAGCACCTGGCCGCTCTCCGGGTCCACGCCCACACGCAGCGACGGGTCCTCCGCCGCCAGCCGGTGAAGGCCGTCCTCCAGCTTCGTCAGCTCCGCGGGCGAGCGCGCCTCCACGGCGAGCTGCACCACGGGCTCCATGACGCCCAGCGACTCCAGCACCACGGGCTCCGCCGGGTCGCACAACGTGTCGCCCGTGCGCACGCCCTTCAGGCCGAGCGCCGCGCAGATGTCCCCCGCATGGACCTCCGCCACTTCTTCGCGACGGTTGGCATGCATGAACATCAAGCGCCCCACCCGCTCACGCCGCCCGGTGGCGGGGTTGAGCAGGGCGGTGCCCGCGCGCAGCGTGCCCGAGTAGACGCGGAGGAACACGATGCCGCCCACGGCCTTGTCGCTCATCAGCTTGAAAGCCAGGGCGCAAGGCGGCCCCGAATCGGACACGGGCCGGAACACACGCCCCTCCTTGCCCGGGACATAGCCCTCCACGGCGGGCATGTCCGACGGCGCGGGCAGGTAGTTGACGATGGCGTCCAGCAACATCTGCACTCCCTTCTTCTTGAAGGCCGACCCGCACAGCACCGGCACCAGCGTCCGCGCGAGGGTGCCCGAGCGCAGCGCGCGCTCCAGGTCCTCCCCGGTGATGTCCTCCAACCGCCCGTCCACAAACTTCTCCAGCACGGTGGCGTCCGCGTCCGCGCACGCCTCGATGAGCCGCAGGCGCTGCGCCTCCACTTCCGCGCGCACCGCATCCGGCACGGACTGGCCGTCGACGAAGCTTCCATCTTCCCCGTCGAACATCACGGCCCGCATGCGCACCAGGTCCACCAGCCCGCGGAACTCCGAGCCCTCGCCCAGGGGCCACTGCACGGCCACCGGACGCGCGCCCAGCCGCGCCTGGATGGACGCGACGCTCATGGCGAAGTCCGCGCCCACCTTGTCCATCTTGTTGATGAAGGCGATGCGCGGCACGTTGTACCGGTCCGCCTGCCGCCACACCGCCTCCGACTGGGGCTCCACGCCCTGGCTCGCGTCGAAGACGGCGACCGCGCCGTCCAGCACGCGCAGCGAGCGCTCCACCTCGATGGTGAAGTCTACGTGCCCCGGGGTGTCCAGGATGTTGATGCGGTGGGGCACACCCGCGCCCATCCCCTGCCGGGGTTGCCAGAACGTGGTGGTGGCCGCGGAGGTGATGGTGATGCCGCGCTGCTTCTCCTGCGGCAGCCAGTCCATCTCCGTGGAGCCGTCGTGCACCTCTCCCACGGAGTGGATGCGACCGGTGAAGAAGAGGACGCGCTCAGTGAGCGTCGTCTTCCCCGCGTCAATGTGCGCCATGATGCCGATGTTGCGGTACCGCTCGATGCGTGTGTGGCGAGACATGAAGGACTCCCGTTCCCGTCGGGCAGCGAGGCCCGCGGGTTGAATTGAGGCGCCGGTTGGAATGAGGGGACGACGCCCCGAAGGCCTCAGCGGCACACACGCGCGACTCGCCGGAGGGGCACGACAGGCCCGCTCAGGGACGCGTGAGGACACACGAGGACGCGGCAAGAGAGAGGGCGGAGCCGGGGCTCACGGCACACGGGAACCAGCCAACCCGCGCGCCGGAGACACCGGTCCGCCAACTCAAATGTCGAGCAGAACCTCGTGACGGGGGGCGAGGCACACGTCCGCCGCCGGCGCGAACGTGCGCGCACTCAGCAGGGCGTTGAAGAAGACGGGCCTCATGATGCGTTTGAATTAAAGCACAGACGCCGTGTTGTCAATCCGGGCACGGGTGCGAACACGCGAGCCCGGAATGACAGACACGCCGGCTGTCAGGTGCTGAGCGCCCGCACGCGCGCCGCGAGGTTGTGCGTGAAGAGGCGGAAGATGCGCAGCGCCGCCGCGTCATGCGTGTCCAGGTAGTGCTGGAAACCCGCGCGGGTGATGCGCAGCGCGCGGACCGCCGTGCGCGCGCGGACCTGCGCGGACACCGGGGCATCCTGTACCAGGGAGATCTCCCCCAGGTACGCGCCAGGCCCCAGCGTGTTGAGCCGGCGTGCATCCAGCTCCGGACCGCTGAACACGTCCACCGCGCCCTCCAGGAGCACGAAGAGGCCGCTGCCTGGCGAGCCCTTCTCCAGCAGCACCGCGCCCGACGGGATGAGCACCTGCCGCGCCACGCGGTACAGGTCCTTCATGTCCTCGAGCGACAGCTCTCCAAAGATGGGGATGGCCTTCAGGTAGTGGTAGCCATTGGACTCCGGCGCCGCCGCGTTCGAGGGCAGACGCGCGATGACGGCCTCGGCCTCCGCGTCCATGCCCAGGCGGCGCAGCAGCCGGGCCTTCTCCGCCGCCAGCGCCGGGTCTCCCCGCGCCGACTCCGTGCCGCGCATCGTGTCGGCCAGGAGCGCCAGCGCACGCCGCGTGAAGCCCTCGCCATCCAGCAGCTTGCACATGCGCAGCACGGACTCCAGGTGACGCGGGTCACCGGAGGGAACGCTCGCGAGCGCTTCCACCTCCGCGTGCGACTGGCCCAACTCGCGGTAGAGCTGGGCCGCCTCGTACGGGCGGCCCAGGCGCACCAGGCAGTGCGCCATGGCCTCACGCGCGCCCAGGCCGCGATAGGCCTCCAGCGCGCGCTCCATGGCGCCGCCCCGCTCGAAGGCGGCCGCGGCGCGCTCCACCTCACCCGCGCGCAGGTACGCCTCCGCCGCGTCCACGTAACGCCCGCCCTGGACATACAGCTCCGCCACCAGGGCCGCCGCGCCGCATCCATCCAGCAGGCGCGCGGCGCCCGAGAAGTCGCGGGCCTGGCGCAGGACTTCCGCCAGACGCTGGCGCTCCGCCACCGCGGCCTGCGCGGCCTCCTTCTGGAGCCGCTCGCGCTGGGAGCTCCCCAGCTCCTCGTAGAGCTGCGCCGCCACCTCGGACGACGGCTGCGTGAGCAGCCCGTGGAACGCGCCCTCCCCCGGGACTGCTGATCGGGGGCCTTCCAAACTCATCTCCGCCTCGGACCGCGACATCGCTCGCCTCCCCCATTCCGGGTCACCACGCACCTCCGGGCCGGTCCACGCCGGCCCGGACTTCCCGGAAGACACGGAAATTCTATAGCACGTCGGCGAGCGGAGTTCCTCGCCTCCGTCAGCGGACGGACACGAGCTCGGTGTCGAAGATGAGGACCGTGTACGGCGGAATCCGGCGGCCCGAGCCGGTGGCGCCATAACCCAGGGACGACGGGATGACGAGGCGGCGACGGCTCCCCACTCGCATGCCGGCGATGCCTTCATCCCAGCCCGCGATGACCTGCCCAGTGCCCAGGGTGAATCCGATAGCGGGCCCGTTGCCGGTGGCATCGAAGCTCCGTCCGTCCGGCAGGTAGCCCGTGTAGCGAACCTGCACGCGATTGCCCGCCTGGGCCTGCGCGCCATCCTCCACGACGAAGGTGTCCTGGATGTAGAGCCCGCTATCCAGCCGGGTCATCTCGGCCAGGTCCACGTTGAGCGACTCCGCGTACGTCACCTTGGTCGGGTCTCCCGAGTCGGGGTTGACGCTTTCGTCGTCACCACAGCCGAGCAGCGAGACAGCCAGGAGCATGGGAACCAGCAGGGAGCGGAGCATGACGACCTCGAAGGGGTGCGTGAACCGGGAATCGGCCTCGCGAGACGGCGAAGCCTGCCCCGGCGCGGCGGCGTGGGAAAGGGGCCCGGGGTGTGCCTGGCCCACCTTCCTGCTTGCCCCCCTGGAATCCTGGAGCGCGACGGGAACGCTTTCGTTATGCAGGATTCCCGATGCCACGCTGGGTCAGCCTGCTCCTCTTCTTCGTTCCCGTGCTCGCCGTGCTGTCGGTGGGCCATGTCTATCTCTACCGCCGGCTCGTCCGTGACGTGACGAAGCGGAAGTGGCTGCGGCGCACCGCCCAGGGCCTGTTCGCCGTGGGCTTCGTGGGCGCCCTGAGCGCGCGGGCCATTGGCTCCGTGCTGCCCTCCGAGGGCGCCCGGCGCCTGGGCATCGTCTTCCTCCTGTGGATTGGTCTGGTCCTCTACCTGCTCATGTTCACCCTGGCGGTGGACATGGTGCGGGCCATGGCCGCGTGGCGTGAGCGCCGCAAGGCACGCGCGGAGACGACAACCCCCACCGCGCCCGCGTCGCCGGAGCGCCGGGCGCTGCTGGGTCAGGGGCTCGCGGTGGGCGCGGGGCTCGCGGGCGTGGCGGTGAGCTCCTACGGCGGCTGGCGCGCGTACCACCCACCCGATGTGCGAGACATCCCCGTGCGGCTGCCCCACCTGCCGCGCGAGTTGGAAGGCCTCACGCTGGTGCAGCTCACCGACATCCACATCGGCGGGGTGATTCAGCGCCGCTTCATGGATGAGCTGGTGTCCCGCACCAACGCACTCAAGCCAGACGTCATCGCCATCACCGGGGACCTGGTGGACGGCTCCGTGGATGCGCTGGGTGTCTTCGCCGCAAGCCTGGGGAAGCTGAGCGCGCGGTACGGCACCTGGTTCGTCACCGGCAACCACGACTACTACTCCGGCGCCGATTCGTGGGTCGCCTTCCTGGAGGGGCTGGGCATCCACGTGCTGCGCAACCGCTCCGTGTCCATTGGCGACGGCGCGGCGTCCTTCCAGTTGGCGGGCGTGGACGACTGGAGCGCGCACCGCATGGGCGAGCGCGGCTATGACCTGGACGCGGCGCTGCGCGACGTGCGGCCCGACCGGGCCTCCGTGCTGCTGGCGCACCAGCCGTCCAATTTCGACGAGGTGGCCCGGCGCGGCGTGGGGCTCCAGGTCTCAGGGCACACGCACGGCGGACAGATGTTCCCGGGAAACCTGATGGGGGACCTCATCTGGGGAGACCGCAACGCGGGCCTGAGCCGCACGGGCGACTCGCTCATCTACGTCAGCCGGGGTTGTGGCTTCGTGGGCCCACCCATGCGCGTGGGCGCGCCCCCGGAGATTGCCCGACTGGTGCTGCTGCCCGCATAGACCCCTCGGGCCTCGTCAGCCCAGCGACATGGCCAGCACCAACGCGAGCACGAAGCCCCACATGAGGCCGGTGGTGGCCTCGCGCTCGAAGCCGCCGCGGTGGCTCTCCGGAATCATCTCGTGGCTGATGACGTAGAGCATCGCCCCGCCCGCGAAGGCCAGTCCCCACGGCAGTAGCGCGGAGCTGAGTGACAGGGCCAGGAGGCCGAACAGCGCCCCCACCGGTTCCACCATGCCGGTGAGCAACGCCAGGAGCGCGGCGCGCGACGCGGACGCCCCCGTGGCACGCAGCGCCAGCGCCACCACCAGTCCTTCGGGGATGTTCTGCGCGCCGATGCCCAGCGCCACCGATAGGCCCAGCTCCGGCTGCGGCGCGGCGAAGGACACGCCCACCGCCAGGCCTTCCGGGAAGTTGTGCAGCGTCATGGCCAGCACGAACAGCAGCACGCTGTTCCACTTCGTGCCGCCATGGCCCTCGTGGCCCTTGAGCGCATGTTCGTGCGGCATCAGGTCGTGCCACACGCGCAGGAACAGTCCACCCAGCAACACCCCCGCCGCCACGCGCAGTGCCGCTGAGAGCCCGTCATGGCCCTGCCCTCTCACCAACTCCATCGCGGGGATGACCAGCGAGAAGGACGTGGCCGCCAGCATCACGCCCGCGCTGAAGCCCAACATCCGGTCCTGGGCCTTCCGGCTGAGCTCCGAGGTGACGAGCACGGGCAGCGCGCCCAGTCCCGTCGCCGTGCCCGCCAGCAGGCTTGCCACCAACCCCGCCCCCATGCCTTCGATGCTCCAATGGTCCACGCGTCCGAGGTGCCTCCGCGCCCAACACTAACGGCCTCGCCCTCCAGGGCAGGACGGGATGTTGCCGACGGGCGCAACCCCGCGACTTTCCAGTACTTTCCCCGCCAAACCTTGAGAATCGAGACCGCCGGAAACACTTTCGCAGGTGGCCCGTAGAGGAGCCGGGTGATGCGGAGCCAAACGGACGAAGAGCTCATGGAACGGTTTCGCGACGGAGCACAGGACGCCTTCGAGGACCTCTTCGCGCGGCACGCGCCGCGGGTCCAAGGCTTCCTGGCCCGGATGGTGCGCAATGGCGCGCTCGCGGAAGACCTGCTCCAGGCCACCTTCTTGTCCGTCATCCGCTCGCGGGGCCGCTACGAGCCCGGCACCCGCTTCACGCCGTGGCTGATGACCATTGCCGCGAACGCCGCGCGCGACGCGCTGAGGCATCAGCGGCACGTGGACGCCTATGCATCCCGGGAGGACACCGCGACGCCCGCCTCCCCGGCGCCGGATGACAGCGACCCGTCGCTGCGCAGGCATCTGCTGGACGCATTGCACCAACTCCACCCGGACCACCGTGAAGCCGTGGTGCTCAGCAAGGTGGAGGGCTGGTCCTTCGAGGAGATTGGCGCGCTGCGCGGCATCAGCCCTGGCGCCGCGCGGCTGCGGGCGCACCGCGGCTACGAGAAGCTGCGCGATCTGCTGGGCGAGCTGGAGCTGGAGGTGGCGCGATGAAGCCACCGACGGACCTGGACCAGCTGCTCACCCAGACGCCCACGAAGGACAACGCCGCGATGGAGCGCGTGCTCGCCGCGGCCCGGCGCGAACTGGCGCTTCGTCGTCCGGTGCGGCGCTGGCGCACGCAGGCCGTCTGGTTGATGGCGGCGTCGGCGGGACTGGGCCTGCTGGCGGCCGTGGTGATGCTCGCGGTGGGCGCGGTCACTGCCCCCCTGCTCCTGGCGCGCGCCCCCCTGCTGGCCATGCTGGTGGGAACCAGCGCGGTGTGTGCGTGGGGCGCGCTGTCCCCCAAGGGCCGCTGGATGCGCCGGCTGGGCGTGGGGCTGGCGGTGGTCAGCGCGGCGGCCCTGGTGCTCGCCCGAGGCACGCCGCACAGTCCCCCATCGCTCCCGGGCTGGGTCTGCACCGTCAGTCACCTGGCCATCGGCGTGGTGCCGCTGGTGGTGGCGCTGTTCGCGCTGCGTGGGGCCTTCTTCCAGCCGCTGCGCGCCGTGGTGGCGGGCCTGTCGGTGGGTTCGACGGGCGCGCTGCTCGGAGAGCTCGCCTGTGAGCAGGACGGGCGGCACGTCCTCTCCCACCACCTGCTCGCATGGGTCGTCATCACCGTCGTGCTGGTGGTCATCTCGAAGTCGCTCAAGCCCCGTTCCTACGCGCCATGATCCAGGACCCCTCACTCATCATCTGTCATGACGTGGACGGCGCACCGGTGCGCATTGGCGCGACGGTGAAGGTCGTGCCGCACTCCGAGGACGGCACCATCAGCCAGCGCTTCCTGGGCAAGACGGGAATCGTCGTGGGGCTGGTGTTCGACGACCCGGCCACGCAGTACCCCGATGACCCGCTCATCCAGGTGCTCGTCGAAGGGCTGGGCGAAGACCTCTTCTTCCCGGAGGAACTGGAGCTGGCCCCGGAGTGGGCTCGCAACCGGATTGCCCAGCACCGTCAGGCCGTGCGGGCCGGCGGCCGGAATTCGCTGGAGCGCATGCCCTGACGTGGCGGGACACGCGTCAGCGCGTACCCGACTGGCCTCGCGCGAACGCCACCGCCTGCGTAATCGCCTTGGAGCTAGGAAAGAGGCTCCTCGCCCGCTCCTCCACCTCCAGCGCCGCGTCCAGTTGTCCCTGCGCGCCCAGCGCGTGAATCCACCCCGCCCACGCCTCCTCCAGCAAGGCCATCGCCGCACTGGCCGCGGAGGAGAAGGCCCGCTCCGCCTCGTCGGGCGCCTGTCGCACCGAGACGAGGAAGTGTCCCAACGCCAGCAGGGGCTCCGGGGCCCCCGCGGAGACGTCCGACGCGGAGCGGAGCACCTGCTCGGCCTCGGACACCGCGGCCTCCGGGTCCGCCGCCTCGTGCCGGCCAGCCAGCAACGTGCGGCTCAACGACAGGAGGTTGGGAACGAACGCGGGACAGCCCTGCGCCAGCGCCCGGTACGCCTCGAGCCGGTGACCGCCCTCCAGCGGCTCCGCGTTCGCCAGCTTCCACTTCCTGCGCAGCTCCTGGGGGGACACGTGCTCGGACATGTCCGCACCCTACGCCTCCGCCGCGCCGGAGTGGGAGCCGGCAACGCGCCTCAGTAGGACGCGGTGATGCCCCAGTGCAGACTGGAGTACGTCTCCGCCGCCACGCCGCCCTCATCCCAGCCCAGCTTCGTGCCGGCGCCGGAGAACGTGTCCTGGAAGCGGGACACGCGGAAGCGGACCGAGTAACCGAAGGGCCCCCAGATGTCGCCCCCGACGCCCAGCTCCGCCTCCCAGCCGAAGCTGGACACCGACGTGCCGTAGTCGCTGACCTCCGCGTCCAGCGCCGCGCTGCCGGCGCCCAGCCCTTGCCCGGCTTCGGGCTCAGGAAGAACTGTCCCGCGCCCTCCAGCCGGACCCAGCGCAGCAGCGGCACCGACACCTCCAGCCCCACGGCGGGGAACAGGCGGTGCGTCCCGGTGAGCGGGCTGTTGGCGGACTCGTCCACGTCGAAGGCGCGGGTGAGCAGGCCCGCGCGCAGCCCCGCGTAGCCCAGCGGCGCGTTCGCCTCCCCCATGCCGAAGAAGTAGCGGTAGAGCGCCTGCGCGGTGAGCACCGAGTCGGTGGCCACCACCTCGCGCGTGGTCGACCGGCCAGCGTCACTCACCAGCGTCACGTTGGTGGAGGAATACCCACGCCGGTAACCCAGCGACAGGCCCAGGCCGCGCAGCAGTGATTCGCTGCGCGCCAGCGGCAGCAGCTCCAGTTCGGCGGCAATGCCCAGGTACGGCACCGACGACGCATAGCTCACCGTGTCCCCCAGGCGCTCGTTCGCCGGGAGCCGGTCATATTCGCCACAGGACTTCACGCCGGGCCGCGCGCAGTAGTTGCGCCACGTCGTCGTGCCCCCCAACGTCAGCCGCGCCAGGGGCGGTCGTGCCGGCGCGTCTCCCACCGTGCCGCCAGAGCCCGTATCCAGCGCCACCTCCAGGAAAGGGGCGGTGGTGGTGTGCGACTCCGGGTCCACCTCCATGCCCCACGTCTTTACGTCTCGCGGACGGGCGGAAGCCGTGGCCTCTTCCGGGAACGACAGCTCCTGGGGCCGCGCCGGTGCCGAGTCCTTCCGCTTCACCGCGGCGGCCAGGGCCTGCGGCGAGGCCAGCGCCACCACCAGGGCGCACCACAGCCCCCAGCGAACCATCGAGAGTCGGGAGGTCGTCATTCCCCGGGGAGGTTCACCCACCCCGTCGGGGAAGTCCAGGCTAGGCGGTTCTCCTGTCGCTCAGGCGTTGAGCGTCGCCGCGGGTCCCATCGCCGGCGCCGCGGGAGACATGCGGGAGGAGACGGGCTCGGACATGGGAGGCGCCGACGTGTTCTCGTCATCGGCGGACAGGTGCTCGGCGCGGCCGATGCCCAGGAAGTCCCGGCGGTAGATGCGGACCATGGCCATGAAGATGGAGGCGATGAGCGGCCCCACCAGCAGGCCCATCATCCCGAACACGGCCAGCCCGCCGAACATGGACAGGAAGACGAGCAGCGGGTGCAGCGCCATGCGCGAGCCACACAGCCGGGGCCGGATGACGTTGTCGATGCTGCCCACCAGGAAGGCGCCCCAGGCCAGGAGGAACACGCCCTCGCTCACCTGGTTGGCGGCGATGAGCACCACGCCAATGGGCCCCCACACCAGGGCCGTGCCGCCCACGGGCACCAGCGCCACCAGCACCATGGCCGCGCCCCACACGCCGGCATGCGGCACCCCCGCGATGAGCAGCCCGACGAAGCCCACGGCGCCCTGGATGAGCGCGGTGACGGTGTTGCCATAGATGATGGCGTAGGCGACGTCGGTGAACTCGCGCGCGAAGGCCTCGAAGTAGCGCCTGTCCAGCGGGATGAGCCGCATGACCTCGGCCACCAGCCGGCGCCCGTCGAGGAAGAAGTAGTACATGGCCACGGACATCAGGAACAGGTTGATGACCAGGTCCGTGCCCGCCGCCGCCACGTCGCGCAGCAACGACGCGCCGCCCGTCACCGCGGCCAGGAGCGCCCGCTCCGTCTCCGCGCTGTCCGCGCCCAGCCGGAGGTAGCGCTCCAGGCCCAGCGGCAGGCTGGCCAGGAACGGGTGACGCAGGTGCTGCTGCTCCAGCAGGACCTGCGCCTGGCCTACGAGTTGGAACACCTCGCGCGCCACCATCCACCCGACCAGCGCCAGCGGTGCCAGGATGAGGACGAACACGGTGACGGTGGACACCCCGGCGCTGAGAGACTTGCGGCCCCCCAGCTTCTGGCACAGGGAGTCCTGCACCGGCATGAACAGCACCACCAGGAAGCCGCCCAGCAACACCGGCATCAGGAACGGCAGCAGAATCCTGGAGAAGAGAATCAGCGCCAGGGCAAAAAGCCCGGCGAATACAAAATTGGACCACCGCCTCGAGTCAGCCACCGCCCCACCCCACCCCGCCCTACGAGCCCACCGAACGCCGCCCTTGCCCAACGTAGGAACCGGCCGTCCCACCGGGAAGTCCGGCTTCCGTCTCAAGGAGAACCAAGTCATGACTTCTGGACGTTTCGCCCCCTTCGTCGCCGGGTTGCTCCTGCTCACCACCGGCGCCTGTGGCGGAGAAGCCCCGCCCTGCACGGATTGTCCCGCGGTCGAAGGCCGCTACCGGCTGCAGTTCAACACGGACGGGGGCGTGCCTTCGGAGTGCGCGCTCCTGGGGGTGGAGGTTCCCACGGGTGAAGTCCTGGACATCGCCCGCTCGGGCGAAAACCTCACCAGCCGGCTGGCGGGCGTCCCCGTCCGGGGCACCATCACCTCCCAGGGGACCTTCCTGATGACGGGAACGGGAGTGCCCTCGGCGAACCGGACGGACACGCTGACGCTCACCGGCAGCTACATGGCGCCGCTGACGGATGGCGGGACGGCGTCCATTACCGGCGTCCTCACGGGCAGCTACGTGCGCGCGTCCGACACGGGGGGACAGCGCTGCAATGTCAGCAATCCGTTCTCGGCGACCCGGGACTGAGCCACGGGCCGCACGAGCGCGGTCGGAACGACTACTTCTTCTTCGACTCGGCGGCGGCCTTGGCCTCGGCCTTGTTCTTCTTGGCCCGCTTCTTCCAGGCCTGCTTGATCTTCATCTGCACGCGACGGTGCTTGCTCTTGCTGCGGGCCATCTTTGACTCCTGTGCTCCGTACGGAGACGTGAAAAGAGGGGCTTAACTATCAGAACCCGCCGGGCTCCCGGAAGAGGAACCCTCGGGCCCCCCCGGCTCTCCGGTGTCGTCCGGTGCCGGACGGGTGGGAAACGGGATTCCCTCGGCGCTCCGGACCTGGGTCGGCCGGGCGGTGGACGCCTTCACCTCCCCCTCCCGGTCCTCGTTGCTGGGCCGCTCCCTGGCCGCCGGGGCGCTCGACTGCTGGGGGCGCTTCTTCACGGACGCGAAAATCGGCTTGTAGGCGTCCAGGAAGCGCCGGACCTCGTCCAGGGGGAGCGCCGGGCAGTGGTTGCCGTTGGCGCCCGTCATGGACGTGGCCATGCACATGGCGTTGAGGATGGCCTCCTCGGTGGCCTCCATGACCGCCTCGTAGAGGGGGTCCAGGCGCTGATCCAGGAGGAGCTTCAGCTTGTAGACCATCTTCTGCGTGCGCCGGGGAATGATGTTCGCCGTGGAGAAGCCGACGACAATCTCCCCTGAGCCGTGCGCCGCGTAGCTGCCCACGCGGCCAATGCCCAGCGCCACGCGCTTGCAGAGGCGGTTGATTTGATGGCTCAGCAGCGGCGCGTCCGTGGCCACCACCGCGATGATGGAGCCGTACGTCTGGCCGCGCTTGGGCGTGCCCTTGAACTTCTCCGCCAGAACCTCGCCCACGGGCAGGCCGCCCACCCGCAGGTTGTGCATCTTCCCGAAGTTGGACATCACCAGCACGCCCAGCGTGTAGCCGCCCAGCACCTCCGGCAGCTTGCGGGACGACGTGCCGATGCCGCCCTTGAAGTCGCACGTCACCATGCCGGTGCCGCCGCCCACGTTGCCCTCGGCCACGGGGCCGGTGGAGGCGTTGTTGATGGCCTCGAAGACATGCTCCTCGCGCACGTGGCGCCCGGAGATGTCGTTGAGCCAGGAATCGTCACACTCCCCCACCACGGGGATGATGACATCGTGCTCGTCGCCGATGCCGGGGTAGCGGTCCACCAGATAACGCGCCACGCCGTCCGACACCGCTCCCACCGCCATGGTGTTGGTGAGGAGGATGGGCGTCTCGATGAGGCCCCACTCCATGAGCTGCGTCATGCCGGAGACCTCGCCCGCGCCGTTGAGCACGAAGCCGCCTCCCGTCATGCGCTCCATGAAGATGTTCCCCTGGTTGGGGAGGATGGCGGTGACCCCCGTGCGCACCGGACCGTGCCCGGGGCGAAGCGGACCCTCGCCCCGTATCAACGTGCTGTGCCCGACGAGCACCCCCTCCACGTCGGTGATGGCGTTGAACTTGCCGGGCTTGAAGCGCCCCAGCGGAAGGCCCAGCTCACGGGCCCGGACGCGCGGACCCGTCTCCTCGGGGATGTGCACCATAGAGGGGGGACACTAACCGACCACTCCCCACCGTCAACCACTCCAGCCGGCCCCGCCCGCCCCCTCGAAGAGGAGGCGCGGGACGGGGCGGCCGGGGCGTCGCGTGGGCCTCAGGCCTTCGCGTCCACGCGCGGTGACGGCTCCACCGCCGGTGACGCCGGTGCGGGGGCCGTCGCGGCCACGGGCTGCGCGGCGGTGGGAGTCCCCTCCTCCAAGGGCACGCTCTTGCGCAGCACCGAAGCGGGGTGCTCGCTGGCGGCGCGGCGCGCCTCGCGCTCCTTGTAGCGGCGGATGGCGGGGGCCATGATTTCGCCGATGAGCCCCCGGTAGTCCATGCCGGCGCCCTGGGCGATGAGCACCAGGTCGCTCCAGCCCGGCGTCAGGCCCGGCAGCGGATTGCACTCGATGAAGTAGATGCGCCCCTTGTCGTCCATGCGGAAGTCGATGCGCGCGACGTCGCGGCATCCCAGCGCCATGAACGAGTTGCGCGCCGCCGTGCGCAGCCGCTCCAGCAGCGCGGGCTCCAGCTTCGCCGGCGCGTCGTAGCGGATGCGGTCCGTCCAATCGAGCTTGTGCTGGAAGCTGTAGACGGGGTTCTTCTCCTCCCGGTCCAGGAAGACGATCTCCATGGGCGGCAGGACGCGGGGCCGCCGCTCGCCCAGCAGGCCCACGGTGAACTCGCGGCCGCGGATGTACTCCTCGATGAGCGCGGGCTGCTGGTACTTGCCGGCAATCTCGCGCACCACCTCGCGCAGCTCCGCCTCGCTGTGGCAGACGCTCTTGGTGACGACGCCCTTGGAGCTGCCCTCCGCCACCGGCTTCACGATGAGCGGGAAGCTGGTGAACTCCTTGTTGAGGCGCTCCTTGCCCGTCGCCATGAGCTGGAAGTTGGGCGTGAGGATGCCAGCCTGCCGGACAATCTTCTTCGCCAGGCCCTTGTCCAGGGCGATGGACAGCGTGGCCGGGTCCGAGCCCGTGTACGGGATGTCCAGCAGCTCCAGCAGCGCCGGGACCTGGCTCTCTCGGTTGCGGCCCTTGAAGCCCTCCGCGATGTTGAACACCACATCCAGCGGCGTGCTCGACAGCACCGAGGGAAGCTCAGCCGTGGCCTCCAGGTCGATGACCTCGTGGCCCCACGACGCAATCGCCTCGCGGATGGCCTGGAGCGTGTTCGGCGAGTCGTACTCGGCCTCGCTGTCCTCCACCGTCTCCGCCGTGGCCGTGGGCTTCACGCGCTTCACGTTGAAGCTGAAGCCCACGCGCAGCGGACCGCTCTTGCGCGCCGGCTTGCCCTGGCGACGCGACGAGTCCTTGATTTTGTACCGCTTCGCCGCGCTGGTGATGATGGAGTTGATGACCCCATCCAGGTGCAGGCCGTCCAGCTCCGCCGCCGCGTAGATGCCCGCGCGCGGCTCCAGACTGGGGAGCGCGTTGATCTCCAGGAAGTACGGCACGCCCGCGTCACTGAGGCGCACGTCGATGCGGCCCAGGTCGCGGCAGTCGAGCGCCCGGTACACCTTCTGCGCCATCCGCCGGATGTCCTCCGCCGTGCGAGGCGGAATCTGCGCCGGGGCGCGCACGCTGACCGTGCCCTCCCGCGACGTCTTCAGCGCGTAGTCGTAGATGGCGTACTTGCGGCCCTGCGTGACGGCCGGGTCGATGACGTACTCCACCGGGGAGAGCACGCCGTCGTAGTCATTGTCCACCGACTCCAGGAACGGCACGGCGAGGTCGCGGCCGGAGATGTACTCCTCCACCAGCACGCCGGACGGGTACTTCTCCAGCGCAGCGGCCACCTTGGCGCGAACCTCGTCCAGCGTCTCCGCGATGGAGTCCTGGCTGATGCCCTTGGACGAGCCCTCGAAGTTGGGCTTCACGATGACGGGAAAGCGCAGGTTCTCCGCGGACAGCTCGCTGAGCTTCTCCACGTACTGCCAGCCGGGCGTGCGGATGCCCTGCTTGGACAGCACCAGCTTGGTGAGCTGCTTGTCGAGCGTCACCGCCAGCGCGTACGCGTCCGAGCCCGTGAACGGGAAGCCCAGCTCGTCGAAGAGGGCCGGGTAGAAGGCCTCGCGGAAGCGGCCGCGGCGGCCCTCGGCGGTGTTGAAGATGAGGTCCGGGCTGTAGGCCTCCAGCCGCGCCACGGTGCGCGAGGCCGGGCCGCTCACCTCGAAGCGCTCCAGCCGGTGGCCGATGCGCTCGATGGCCGCCGCGAGCGCGTTGACCGTCTCCTGCGTGTCGAACTCCGCCTCTTCTTCCAAATCAGACAGCCTGAGGTTGTGGGTCAGCGCGATGCGCATGGGTACCCCCTTCGCTTCCTGAACGACGAGCGTCCACGGCGCACCTTCGCCGCGGACATGAGCCTGCCGGAGGCGCGCTCATGCGCGACCGGCGTGCGAGCTGCAACGGTTACGCCCGCGACGACCTTCCCGTCGACCACCTGCGTCTGCGCCCAGGTGTCGCCCAGCCGCCAGCCCAGCGGATCCCTCAGCACGCGCCATGCTTCCACGCTGCCGATGACGATGAGCCCCGCGGCCGCGGCCACCGTCCCATGCGGCGCGGGCATCATGCCCAGCAGCACGATGAGCGCCAGCGGCGCGTTGCGCAGGGTGCTGTCGCGGTGCCGCGCCGCCGAACGCGTGGGCAGATGCATCACCTTCACGCCGAAGATGCGCTTGCCCACGCTCTGGCCCTGGAGCATCCCGTCCGCCAGCAGCAGGAACAGCAGCGCCACCACCGCGCCCGCCGCCCCCCCCACGACGTACAGGCCCCACGCCACCGACACGTCCACCGCCCGCGCGCCGCCGCGCAGCCAGAGCGAGGCCTTGGGATAGGGGGAATCGGGTTGCGCGTCTCCGGACACCAACCGCAAGGCGCGGCCCCCTTGCCGACTTGCCGCCATGAACACGCGGCTTCGCGCGGTGCTCACTCCTCCGGCTCCAGCGTGAGGCCTTCCTCGCGCGGCTCGGGCTCGTCCAGCCCCGCCAGACGCGCCAGCCGTTCGTGGGCGCTCAAAGGAGAAATCATGGGCGCGGCCCACTCGGCATGCTCGCGCGTGTACTCGGCCGCGAGCGCCGCGGTGGGGCTGCCCGTCTCCGACATCCGCAACAGCCGCCCGCGCGCCGCGTCTTCATCATGCCTGGCGGGGCTGCCCTGGCGCGTGAAGAGGACAAAGGCCATGGCCGGGCGCTTGGAGGACTCGCGCATCGCGAACTGGATGCCGTCGAGGTTCCAGCCCTGGGTCGTCCACTCGTTGAGGGTGCGCTCCAGGGCGCCCTCGTCCACCGTGGACAGCTCGACCACTTTGTACTGCAAGGGCACTGGGGGGGTGACACGGGCCGCGCGACCGGCGCCGGACCGCTTCTTCGCGGTGGGCCGGCGTTGGGGCGGGGGCTTCTGGGACTTTCGTCCAGGCCGCTTTTTGGTTGGCATCGTGCGACGCACATTTGGACGCAACGCGCGCGGCGGATCAAGGGTCAACCCGCCGCGAGCCCGCCCGGCTGTTGCCTACAGGAGCTTCGCCGCCTCCAGGGCGTGGTAGGTGATGATGAGGTCGGAGCCGGCGCGCTTCATGGACGTGAGCGTCTCCAGCATCACCCGCTCGTAGTCAATCCACCCGTTCTGCCCGGCGGCCTTGAGCATCGAGTACTCGCCGGACACGTTGTAGGAGACGACGGGCAGCTCCCAGCGCTCGCGCACGGCGCGGATGACGTCCAGGTAGGCCAGCGCGGGCTTGACCATGATCATGTCCGCGCCCTCCTCCACGTCCAGGGCCACTTCCTTGAGGGCCTCGCGGAAGTTGCCGGGATCCATCTGGTAGCCCCGGCGGTCACCGGAGGTCGGCGTGTTCTGGGCGGCCTCGCGGAACGGCCCGTAGTAGCCGGACGCGAACTTGGCCGAGTACGCCATGATGGGCAGCTCGCCGAAGCCCGTCTCGTCCAGGGCGGCGCGGATGGCGGCCACGCGGCCATCCATCATGTCCGACGGAGCGATGATGTCCGCGCCCGCCTTGGCGCAGCTCACGGACATCTTCGCCAGCAGCGGCAGCGTGGCGTCATTGACGACGTGGCCGCCTTCCAACACGCCGCAGTGGCCGTGGTCGGTGAACTCGCATAGGCAGACGTCGACGATGACCTGGAGGTCCGGCTCGGCCGCCTTGATCTCCTGGATGGCGCGCTGGACGATGCCGTCGTCGGCGTAGGCTTGGGTGCCGCGGGCATCCTTGTGGTTGGGGATGCCGAACAGGAGGACGGCGGGCACGCCCAGCTTCCGGGCGTGCCTGGCCTCGGCGACGACGTGCTCCAGCGACAGGTTGAAGATCCCCGGCATGGAGACGATGGGACGGCGCACGTCCCGGCCTTCCACGACGAAGAGGGGGTAGATGAAGTCGCCCGGGTCGAGGCGCGTCTCGCGCACCATGTCACGCAGGACGGCGTTGCGGCGCAGGCGGCGGGGTCGGTGGATGGGATAGGCCATGGCGCTCGCCGGTATAAACCGGCGGCGCCGCGCCTTCATCGTTTTGGGCCCCCGGCCCGCCTGCTCAGCCTGCGACGAGCCTCCAGCTCTTCTGATGGTTCCGAGCCTCCCGTGCGTGCCGCAGGGCGCGGCGCTCGGCGATGTCCGCTTCGTGCAGGGCGCGGGCGTAGCGCACGCGTGCCGCCTCCGTCCCGGTCGCCAGGTCCTTGTCGGCCTGCTCCAGCTCGCGGCGGGCATCCAGCAGCTGCTGTTCGATGCGGTCCTCGTACGTCATGTCTGGTGCTCCTCGTGGCTTGAGTTTGCCGCCGGACGATGCATGGGCCGGACCGTGGAGCTCCAAAGAGTCTGCAAGCCGCCAAGTCCCCGGAACAACGAGCTACCGCGGCGCGGCAGGCACGGAAGGCGTGCGAAGCGGCTTTCCCACGGGCGCGAAAAGAGCGTCGCGGTGGGCCGTGGCCGCCCAGCGCGCCCGGCTGCCCGCCCGGTATGCAAGTCGAGGCAATCGACTGACGCCAGGGTCGTCTACAGTCGTAATCGTGAACAGCCAGGTGCCAGCCATCGAAGTGAGGGGACTGAGGAAGACGTACCACCGGGCCTTCCGGAAGGGAGGCAACGAGGCCCTCCGTGGCATGGACCTGACGGTGCCGGAAGGAAGCGCCTTCGGCCTCATCGGCCCCAACGGTGCGGGCAAGACAACCTTCATCAAGAGCATCCTGGGCATCGTCCAGCCCACGGAGGGGTCCATCCGGGTGCTGGGGGGCTCGCCCGAGGACCCGCGCATCCGAGCCCGCATCGGCTACCTGCCCGAGCGCCTGCACCTGCCCGGAACCTGGACGGCGCCCGCCTTCCTGGCGACGGTGACGCGGCTGAAGGGCCTCCCCGTGGACCCCGCGGTCAACCTGCGCCTCCTGGAGCGCGTGGGCCTGTCGGACGCGGTGGGCCGGCGCATTGGCGGGTACTCCAAGGGCATGCGTCAGCGGCTGGGCCTGGCCGCGGCGCTGGTGGGCACCCCTTCCCTGCTGGTGCTGGACGAGCCCACGGACGGAATCGACCCCATGGGGCGGATGGAGGTGCGGCGCATCCTCCAGGACGAGGTGCAGCGAGGCACGACGCTGTTCCTCAACTCCCACCTGCTGGCGGAGACCGAGCGGGTCTGTGACCGCGTCGCCATCCTCGCGAAAGGCCGCGTGGTGCGCGAGGGCCGGCTGGAGGACCTGGCGCGCGGCGGCGTGCGGTGGCTGGTGCGCTTCGCCCCGGGCGCCAACACGGAAGCCCTGGTGACGGCAGGCTTCGTCCGAGGCGTCGCGGAGGGACAATACGTCGTAGAGGCGGAGGACCCGGCGGCGCTCAACGGGGCATTGGACCGGGCGCGCGCGGCGGGGGCATTGATGGTGGAGCTGCGGCGTGACGGAACGGACTTGGAGTCGGTGCTGATGGGAACAGTGGAGGCCGCAGCGTGAAGCCCGTCCTGGGAATCGCGGGCTACGTGCTCCGTGAGGCGATGTCGCGCAAGTTCATCCTGGCCTTCATGGTGGGCATCACCCTGGTGCTGACCGTGGTGGCGCTGAGCTTGCGCATCGAAGTGGTGGACGGCGCGCTCGCGGCGTCTCGGCTGTTCGGCGAGGAGCTTCGCTCGAGCATCCGCTCCGTCGACGTGGCCCTGCGGCCCGTGTACCAGGCCGCGGCGTTCCTGGTGTTCTACGGCGGCATCCTGTTCGGCATCGTCGCGTGCTCGGACTTCGCGCCGTCGCTGATGTCACCCGGGCGCATCGAGCACCTGCTGGCGCTGCCCATCCAGCGATGGCACCTGCTGGCGGGGACGTTCCTGGGCGTGATGGTGCTGGCGCTGGGCGGGACGCTGTATGGGACGACGGGACTGGTGCTCATCTTCGGCGTGAAGGCGGGGTACTGGACGGCGGGGCCGCTCATCGCCGGCTTGCTGGCGTGCGTGGGCTTCGCGGCGGTGTACGCGGTGATGCTGACGGCGGCGACGCTGGTGCGCAGCGCGGCGCTGTGCGCGGCCTCCGGCTTCGTCTTCCTGGTGGGAGGAATCATCGCGGGTTACCGGCAGCAGATGACGCCCTTCTTCGAGGAAGGCTTTGGACGCGAAGCCTTCCGGGCGGTGACGCTGGTGTTGCCGCGGCTGTCCGCGCTGGCCGTGGCCGCGGGCGACATCGCCGCGTCCACGCCGCTGGAGGTGCGCTCGCTGGGCTTGCTGTTGCTCGGTGTGCTGGTGTTTGGATTCGGGGCCTTGGCGGTGGGGTTCTGGCGCTTCGAGGGAAAGGACTACTGACATGGACAACCGTGGACGCCGCCGGGTGTGGCTCGTCGTGGCGGCGATGCTGTTCGTGGTGGCCGCGGTGTTGATGTTCACCGGGCAGGGTGAAGAGCCCGCCATGGAGACGCCGAAGGTGGAATTCCCCCGGCGGATGCGGGCACCCGAGCGGGAGCGCGCGGAACGGCGCCGGACGCATGTCCTGCCCGTGCAGGTGGACGCGGGCACGCAGGAGCGCGCGCGTCCCAGGGACCCCCTGCTGGCCGCCCTGCCCCGCGGCGAGGGCAAGACGGCGGTGGTCATCGAGGCGAACGCGCTGCGGCACTCGCCCATTGGTGAGCTGCTCCTGGACTGCCTGATGCGGGATGGCGGAAAGCGGCTGCAGGAGCTGCGGAACCTCAGTGGCGTGGACCCACTCCAGGACCTGGACCGCCTGGTCATCACCGATGAAGGGATGATGCTGTCGGGCAACTTCGGCAACGCGAAGTTCAAGGAGCTGCTGGGTGAGCGCGTGTCCATGGACTACGGCGAAGGCGCCCGGGTGTACGAGCCGGGCGACATGACGGTGACGCGGCCGGATGGGAGCACGGCGCGTGGCCGGAGTGAGGCCGCAGTGGCGACGTGGAACAACGAGCTGCTGGTGATTGGCAAGTCGCCGGACGAGGTGAAGGCGGTGGTGGACCGGGTGGAGGGACGCGGCCCGGACGAGCCGCCCGCCATCTCCGAGGGCAGCACCTACGGGGAGATGTATGGCGTGCTGTCCGTGGACCAGCTCGCGCGGCTGTTGCCCAAGGAGCAGGCGGAGCTGGCGGACCGCATCCGCCGGGTGGCCCAGAACGTGGAGCTCCACGTGGACGCGAGCGGCGATGTGGCGATGGTCGCCGAGGTCCGCGGCGCGAATGGCGACGAAGTCACGGACCTGGGCAAGACGCTGGGCGCCGCGCTGAGCATGGCGCGCATCAAGGCGCAGGCCGAAGGCGAGAAGGACCTGGCGCAGCTGCTCGACTTCGCGCGCGTCCAGCCGGATGGCACGTCCTTCAAGCTGGAGATGGCGGTGCCGCTCGACGTCATCAAGCAGCGACTGGCGTTCTGCAAGGAAGAGCGGAGTGCGGCGGAGGCGGCTGAGCGATAGGCCGGGAGTCGTCGCTTTCGCGCTGTCCACGACGCCCCCTGGCCTTCCCGCCTGGGGGCGTCGTCGTTCCTGGAATCAGGGCTGAAGCGACACGCCGACGTCTTCCTGTTCGCGACGGCGCAACTCCGCCGCGGCCTTCGCCGCGGTGAAGAGTGTGATGATGATATAGGCGCGGATGATGAGGGCGACGACGGGCACGCGCCCTCCCTCCGTAACGGTATCCACCACCGTGGTGAGCGCATCGGCGATGTACAGGATGCCGGCGAGGATGGGCGCCGCCCGGGTGCCCCGGTAGGTAAAGAAGCCAAGCACCGCGACCACCACGCCGATGAGGATGGAGCCCAGCCCCATCCCCACGGCCTCCAGGGCCTCGCTCTCCACCAGCAGCCCGATGACGCCGAGCAAGGTGTTCACCCCGGCCAGGAAGTAGAGCATGTTCGCCGCGCGCGTGACCTGCTGCGACGGGTCCGTGTCCGAGCCTGGAAGTGCCTCTCCAGTGCCAGCTTCTTCGACCCCACGTGAATCACCCTCCGTCGACCCCAAACCGGGTCAGGGGGCGCAGCTAGCTGTCCTATGGATGACATTGCAAAGTCACGGGCGATTTCAGGCGGCGCCGTGGCGAAGCCCCGGGGCCGGCTCAGCCTCGCAGGGCCACGCCGAGGCCGATGATGACCAGCATGGCAACATGGAACCAGCCGACGTTGCGAGCGAGCACGGCCCATCCCTCCCCTGAGCCAGGAGCGGCACCGCGCCGGATGGCCGCCAGCTCCTGGTAGCCCAGCACGAGCCCCACGAGACCCGGCACGAACCCGATGAACCCCACCGTGGCGAAGATGAGCGCCAGCGTGGCGCGTTTGGAGGGTTTCTCTCCCAGCGCGACGGTGTGGCAGTGAAGGCAGAGCATGCGCCCCACCTGCCACCTGCGGCAGCCTTCACACAAGAAGGTGCCGCAGCGGCTGCACGTCCCCTCCGCGGGCCTCTCGGGATGTCCGTACATGGGAACAGGGCGTGACCCGGCCGCTCTTGATCACCGCCCCATGACAGAGACAGTCCTCGCGGCTGGCTTTCCCTGAAGAATTACACCCTACAATGACAGGCACTAATAGAGCGGGCCCTCACCAGGGCTCGGTCGCGACATCCACTCCCCTCCCCTGGCGCGCCCCAGCCGATTGTTTGATATATTGTTGCGCGCTGCCGCTCTCAATTCCATGCGAGCACAGCCTCCTCAAGGGAGAATCCACATGCGCATCGTTTCGAAAGGGGCCCGTGGCCTTTCCGCACTGATTGGCGCGGCGGCCCTGGCATCCATCGGTTGTGGTGATGTCCCGGACGCGTCGGAGAGCTCCCAGGCCGAGCTCCAGCAGACAAGCGCGCCTCTGGATTGCCTCGCCTCCATCAAACCGGAGCGGGAGCTGCTCATCCAGGATGCGACCGTGCTGAATGACCCGGTGCGTACGGCCTGGTCCGGAGCGATGCCCAAGGTGCGCGGGGCCGCGGACGGCGCGTGGAGCTTCGGCCGACGACTGGCGGAGATGAGCGGCGACGTCGCTCCCTCCGAGTTCGTCCGCGACGGGCTCCAGCGGGGTGCGGAACAGGACGCGGTCGCACGCACGCTCGTGCCCCAGCTCCTCGAAGCGTGGCCAAGACTCGCGGATGGCACCCTGGACATGACGAAGGCGCCGCTGCGGCTGAAGGCCATCGTCAACCACGTGGACACCCACAATTCGGACCGGCACAGCGCTGGCGAGGGCCACCTAGTCTTCGATGCAATCGATGCGGACGGCAAGCCGCTGCCCCTCACCGCCACCCTCGTGTACGACCTGCCGGCATCCAAGCCCTCGGACGCGCTCCACTGGGCCCGGCAATGGCATGCACTCGCCACGCAGACTCCGGGTACGGAGGCATTCAATACCACCCTCCAGGCCGTCACCGACCGATTCACCGCCGCCCCAGGCCGGCTCCAGGTGAGCACGACGGAATCGGTCCTCGACTCAGCGCGCTCGAAATCCACCGACGCGCGGCGCCTCGCGAAGGACTTCGGAAACCTGCTGTGTACCGATAGCGCAGCCCCTACCGTGACGCTCCTCTCGCCGAGCCCGGGCAGTGCCGTGCGCGGCACCATCACCCTGACGGCGAGCGCCTACGATGACGTCGGCGTCACGCGCGTGGACTTCTTCTCAGGGTCCACCCTCATCGCCTCCGACACCCAGCCCCCTTTCATCGTGGACTGGGACACGGCGACGTCCCCCTCCGGCACCCAGGCGCTGACAGCCCAGGCCTTCGACGCGGACGGCAACATGGGCATCTCCGACCCGGTGAGCGTCATGGTGGACAACTTCGCTCCCATCATTCTTTCGGGCACGCCCCAGTACAACCCACAGACCCTGAACTACGTGCGCGGCAACATCACCGTGGGCTGGTCCGTGACGGACCAGTCCCTCTCAGGCGTGGTCCTGGCCGAATTCTTCCAGGAGGGGTACCTCAAGGGCTCGCTGACGAGCCCCACCAGCTTAGGGTACACCTTCGCGTGGGACACGCGGGTGCTGGCCAATCGCCCCTACAGCCTGACCCTCCGCGCGACTGACAGGGCAGGCAATGTCGCGATGCACACCCGTTCGCTGATCGTCGACAACGCGCCGCCCACGTCCGTCCTGACCGCACCGGCCAACGGAGACGTCGTCAGTGGTGTCGTCACGCTGGCTGCCAATGCGAGTGACAGCCAATCGCTCTACTACGTCGCCTTCGAGATCGACGGTGTCATCCAGACACCCTATTCGACCACCGCGCCCTTCACCCGTACGTGGGACACGACGGGCAAGTCCGGCACGCACGTCATTGTCGCCATCGCGTATGACCGCGTGGGCAACAGCCAACGCAGCAACGCAGTGACGGTCACCGTTCCGTGAGCCACAGGCGGGCACTGACGCCTCGGTAGCCCCCCTGGTCTCACCTTGTCCGGGTGCCCCGTCGAAGGGCCGCGCCAGACCTGCTGGCGCGGCCTCTCTTCGTAACCGTCCGGCGAATGACGTGGCGTGAGATGTTGAAGACGGTTGGGTGCCGTGCTCGGCGAGCGCTGCAAAAGGACTGGGCGAGAAGGCATGGTCCGGCGTGAGCCACCAGGGAGCGCCGGCGATGCTCGGCGGAAGGCCCCTCCCCTCGTTGGAGCACCCATGCAATCGCCGCGACAGTACAATGCGCCCGCACTCTTCACCCTGTCGACCCTGCTGTATGTGGTGATTGGCGTCCCCGCCTGCACTGCCTGAGTCCTCTTCCTCTCCGGTGTCTTCGCCACGTTCCTCGTGGGAGGGCTGAGTCAAGCGGCTCGGCGACGCGTCGCCGCTTCCATTCGTCGGACAGCAGCTCACCGATGCGTGAGTTGGGATGCGTCTGCACGCTCGGGGCTTGGTCGATGGCTGTACTGGCGCATTGCTTGACTGCCGCTGGCAGCTTGATCCACCTGTCCACTGAACCCGGGCAACTTCACCTGCGAGCCACCACCGACGGCACCACAGGGTGCCCAGGCAGGTCTGAGCCCGTTTTGCAGGGACTGCTTGCTATCCCACCTGCCGTCCGTGCCAGTCTGGCCGGATGAACCGCGTCCTCCTGCTGGCCGGACTGTTGAGCCTCGTTGCGTGCAAGGGCTCCAACGAGCCAAACACCAACGCCGGAGGCCCTAACAACCCAGGGGAGCCCGGGGGGCCCGGTGGGAACCTGGGCGCCGCGTGCGTGGTGCAGTCGGTGCTCGCCGAGCGCTGCGCCAGCTGTCACGGCGCGCTGCCGACCCAGGGGGCGACGATGCCGCTGCGCACCCTGCACGACATGCGGGTGAGTTCGGTGATGGATGGGAGGCTCAGCAACGCCCAGCGCGCGCTCATCCGCATGCGCGACGACGCGTCTCCGATGCCGCCGGCCCCGCATGAGCGCGCGAGCGCAGCCGACCTCGCCGCGCTCGAGACCTGGATCGGGGAGGGGATGCCCCTCTGCAGTGGCACGGGCGGCCCGCCCGTGACCGTGGTGCCCGAGCCCAACCTGCTCGATCAGTCTGCGCTCTTCAGCTGCACCGAAGGCGTGCGCTCGGATGCGCCGACGCGCATCCGCCGCATGAACCGGCGCGAGTTCACCCGCAACGTCGGTGGCTCGGTCGAGCGCAGCTGGACCGGGTTCAGCTTCTACGACAACCCGCTCGATCCCAGCGCCATCGAGCAGTACAGCTCCTGGGCCACGGACGAGACGCTGGACGAGGCCACGGTGGAGCTCTTCCTGCCGGTGGTCGGCGCGGCCGCCTCGCCGTGGACGATGAACTACCCGGACGGCAACCGGATGGAGCGTGTCTACACCAACAGCCGCTTCAGGTGCATGTTCGACGACGCGAACCCGAGCGACTCCTGCAAGCGCTTCCACCTCGGCCAGATGCTCGAGTTCGGCGTCTTCTTCCGCCCGCCCACCGAGGATGAGCTCACCCGCCTCACCGCCTTCGCGACCGAGGTCATCGCGCAGGAGCCGAGCTACTCCCCGCGAAACCGCGCGGACTCCATCACGCGGATCTCCAACGCCGCGTGGATGATGACCGGCGCCATGTTCCGCCGCGAGATGGGCGGCGAGCCGGCCGACGGTCGCGTGGAGCTGACCAGCCTTGAGCTGGGCTCGCAGCTGGCCTACGCGCTGGCGGGGCGCGCGCCCTCGGCCACGCCGAGCTTCGTGTGGCCTTACTTCTCCGCGCCCCTCGAGGGGCATCTGGCGGACGTGGCGACCGCCGCGAAGGATGGCTCGCTCAAGCAGGATGCGACGACCACCGCCCTGATCGAGAAGTACCTGGGCGGCGTCGACGCCCACCAGAACGGGACACCGCGCTTCGATCTGGTGCAGGACTACAACGAGGAGCAGCGCTCCAAGCGCGGGCAGTACTGGCTGGGTGACGGCGTCGCGGGCTTCTTCCGCGAGTGGCTCGGCTACGAGCACGTGGCCGCGGTGTTCAAGGAGTCCCCGGCGGCGACCTCGCGCTTCGAGATCGAGGGGCTCGGCTACATCAGCTCGGTCTCGTACGAGAACCTGCTCACCAACTTCCATCCGCTGGAGCCGACCTTCATCCAGCAGTTCGACGATCTGATCGCGCGGGTGGTCGTCGAGGATAAAGACGTGCTGGCGAACCTGCTCACCACGCGCACCTTCTACGTGCCCTCCATGCAGCACGCGGCGTACGACTCGCACAAGGGACTCTCGCACCCCTACAACGTCAGCGAGATCCTCCCGGCGACCGTCGCGGGCCGCTGGAAGACGCTGCCTGCCACCGAGCGCGCGGGCGTGCTGACCCACCCGGTGTGGCTGGCCTCGCACGGCGGCAACTTCGAGGACGATCCGTCCATCGTCCACCGCGGCAAGTGGGTGCGCGAGAACCTCCTGTGCGGCTTCGTCCCGCCGCTCAGCAGCGTGCAGGTGGCGGCCCAGGTCGGCGCTCACGCTCCTGACAAGAACGCGCGCCGCCGCCTGCAGGAGGCGACCGCCGGAGCGCAGTGTCAGGGCTGTCACCGCCTGATGGAGCCGCTCGGCCTGCCCTTCGAGATCTACAACCACGCGGGATTCCTGCGCGCGCGGGATCACTCGACCAGCGGAGGCTGGACCACGCCGGACGGAAGCTCGACGCTCACGTCGATGCCGGACCCCGGGCTGGACGGCCCGGTGCGCGACGCGGTGGAGTTGAGCGAGCGCCTGGCGACCTCGCGGCACGTGAAACGCTGCTTCCTGCGACAGGCCTTCCGCTACTTCATGGGCCGCCCGGAGAACCCGAGCGACGCATGTACGCTGACGCAGATGGAGCAGGCCTATGATCAGAACAACGGCTCGTTCTCCAAGATGCTGACCACGCTGATGACCAGCGACACCTGGAAGACGCGGCGTGTGCCGCAGGCTGGAGAGTGACTGCCATGTTCTCGCGACGAACCGTCCTGAAGGGCATGGCCGCCGGCCTCTTCGCGCCCTACTTCCACGACGTCTACGCCCAGTCGTCAGCGTTGCCGGCGCGCCTGGTGCTGGTCCTCGAGTGCAATGGCGTCTACCCCCGCGCGCTCCTGAGCACGGGCACCCGCGCGGCGCTGGGGGGGCGCGCCAACACCTCCGACCGCCTCTTCTGGGACGCGTACAAGGACACGCCGCTGGTGCGTGAGGGCGACAATCTCGCCAGCGCGATCAGTCTCGGGCCGCTGGCGGCGTCTTCCGGCAACATCGACCTGGTGAACCGCTCCGCCGTGCTGCTGGGGCTCTCGAACCTCATCGCGGGCGGCGGGCACTCCAGCGGGACGGGCGGGCTGAGCTGCGCGGTGAACGGCGCGGGCGCGACCTTCGACGCGGTGATCGCACCTCGCCTGCGCCGTGGTGCACCGTTCGACGTGCTGCGCCTGGGCACCAGCTCCGCGCGCGTGTCGATCGTGTACGAGACCTGCGCGCTCGGACCACGCAAGCCCGCAGGCATCATCGTCAACCCGTCGCTCGCGTTCGACAGCACCTTCGGCTCTCTGCTCGGCGGCTCGACGAACGGGCGCGATCGCAAGATGCTCTTCGACTTCGCGCTGGCCGACTCGCGGAAGGCACTGGCGGAGTTCAGCGGCAACTCCAACGAGCGGCTGAAACTGGAGCGCTACCTCTCCTCGCTCGAGTCGCTGCGCACGCGGGAGGATCAGCTCGAAGGCATGGCGGAACGCGTGCGGCCCTACCTGCCACTGGCACCGAAGGACAACCCGCTCATCACCGGCGCGGGCTCACCGCCCGACTCGCTGAAGTGGTTCGAGGCGCAGTTCCAGATCGCCACGGCGTCCCTCCTGGGCGGGCTGACGAACACGGTGGTGCTGGCAACGGGTACCTCGGGCTTCGACGTGGCCTACGGCCCAGACGTGACCGACATCCCGCGACACAGCCTGCAGCACGGCCTGGATGCGGGGCAGAACTGGGATCGCGTCGCCGAGGTCACCCGCCGTCACGTGCAACTGGTGGCGAACCTGGCGAGGACGCTGGCCGCCACGCCCGAGGTCGGCGCGAGCGGCTCGATGTTGGATCACACCGCGATCGTCTTCATGTCCGACAACGGCGAGCAGCACCACTCGACCTCACGTGAGTGGCCGAAGCTCGTGGTGGGCGGCAACGCGCTGGGCCTGAAGACCGACGGGCGCACGGTCGTGTACCCAAAGTACGACGCGGCCCGGAACCGGCAGGTCTCGAACCTCTTCAACACGCTCGGCCACGCGTTCGGAGACGCGGACTTCAACACCTTCGGGCAGGAGGGCAGCACGCGCATCGCGCCGGGACCGCTGAGCGAGCTGTATGGCTGAGCCGTGAGAGCGGGCTGGGAGGGTTCCACGTCATTTTTGGCAGGCATGTCTCGCGGGTGCCACTCCTGGACCGGCGGTGTTCCCCTTCGTGCGCTGGCCTCGGCGCGGAGCCTGTCCGTCATCCCGAACTGGGACGACATCGTTCCACTCGACGATGGCAGTCTGTCCTGATTCGAGCACGCCGAAGTCGACTGCGTACCCCGCGGTCCCCTCCCCGGCGAACGCCCACTGCACTCCGACGCGGACACCCGCGATGCCGGTGCCGAGCGCACGGACGGCGGAGGCTCGCACCCAGCGCCTGCGTGTCCGGGCCATGCCGCCGTCGTTTGTTTGAAGGCACGGAGCCCCAGAGTCCTGCGTCGCGCGCGCAGGGGCCGCGGATTGAAGCTCGTGTCCACCGCCATATCCGGGCTGCATCCTCCGGGCGGCTGGTTGGGCGCGTGGAGCCCCCCACTTTTGCGCCGTCGTTCGCGAAGGGGAGGCTGCACATGAAGCGGGAAGTGAGAGCCGGCATCGCCGGGCTGCTGTTCGGGTCCATGCTGGCTGGCTGCGGGGTGGCGCCGGAACTGGAATCGCCGCAAGGCAACGAGGAGCTGGAGGCGTCCACGAGCGCCGAGGCCGAGCTCGATGCGCATCGGGATGACTCCACGCCTGCCGCGGTGGCGCGTTACGGGCCCGCGGTTGCGTACGGTGATGGCAAGTACTTCGCGGTCTGGACCGACGTGCGGACCGGCGGCATCTGGGGCACTCGCGTGAAGCCAGACGGCACCGTGCTGGACAAGGGAGGCATCCGCATCAACATCAGCGACGAGACCGGGTCCCAGCCCGGCATCGCCTTCAATGGGACGCACTTCTTCGTCGTCTGGGGGGGCCGGGATGGCGTCGACGGCGTTCGCGTGAAGCCGGATGGCACCGTCGTGGGGCCGGTGTTCCGTGTCATCCAGACGGATGAGTTCCAGGGCCCGACGCGCGTCGCGTGCTCCCCGAAAATCTGCCTGGTGACGTACACCGTCACGGGTGACACCGAGACGGTCATCTTCGTCACGCGCGTGACGAAGGCCGGCGTCGTGCTCCCGTCGTCCGACCGGTCCATCAGCGCCGGCTTGAACTACGCGGCTGACGCGTCGGCGGCCTGGAACAACAGCAAGAAGGAGTTCCTGGTCGTCTGGTCTGACCAGCACGGCGAGGGCCCGGAGAACGCGGACATCTACGGCAACAGGGTGAAGGAGGACGGCACCGTCCTCGACGACGACGGCTTCCCCATCTCCACGGCGGAGGGCGCCCAGACGACGCCCGACGTCGAATGGACGGGCAAGAACTACCAGGTGGTCTGGTCCGATACCCGTAACGGGAACCCGGACATCTACGGCGCGCGGGTAAATGGGCAGGGCAAGGTGAAGGACCCCGACGGCATCCCCATCACCATCGCCGCGGCCGCGCAGACCGCACCGCGCATCGCGCACCACAACACCAAGTCCCTGGTCGTCTGGGATGACACGCGCAACGGTCCGCACAGCATCTGGGGTTCGCGGTGGGACGAGGACGGGGACGTATGGGACGGCTCGGGCTTCCCCATCTCCAGCGAGGGCCTGGCGCAGCAGTACCTGCCAGACGTCGCCTACGGGTCCGACAAGTTCTTGACCGTCTACGCCGCCCAAAACGTCTACGAGCCCTTCGCGCCACACTACATCGTGGGTACGCGCGTGACGCACCAGGCGCAGGTGAAGGACGTGCCCGCCATTCCGCTCACGCGCAAGTACTAAGGCGTTGAAGGAGAGGCCAGCTCCGCTGGCCGGCCACCACGCGGACCGCTGCCTTCGGTCCGCGTGCGAGGCGACACGGCTACACGGAGTTCGCGCCGCACCAATGGCGGGCGTTGTCACGCACCGTCTTCCGCATCCTCACTCACGCGGGCGGGCGCGCGTGGGCCGAGGCCCGCGTGGAATGGTCCCCCTGGCGCCAGCAACGGCCGCTGCTCCGCGCGTGTCATCTCCCCGGACGGCAAGGTGCACCTGCTCGACGAGCAGACGCTGCACGACGCGCCCGTGGAGGCCCCTGGCCCCGACAGCTCCACGGACGCAAAGGCGCTGCGCGCGCCCCTGCCGGCACTGCGTCCCGGCAGCGTGTTGGAAATCGAGTCCGTCGTGGAGGACACGCAGTCGTTCTTCGAGGCAGGCAGCGTGTGGATGAGGCTGCACAGTCCTCACATGAACAGCACGCGTGTCGGATGGGTGGACGCACGGCTTCGCGCTGCTGGACCCACAGAGCGAGCATGTGAGACTTTGCCCCATGGCGGACATGCTCAAGCCAGACGCGACCGTTTCCGAGGGGCTGGACCGCCGTCGATTCCTGACGTGGGTCATGGCCTCTCCCACGTTGATGATTGCCGCCCGGTGGGGGCTCGACGTGCCCGAGTCCGAGGCGGCGGAGCCCCTGAACGGGGCGACGACGGCGCTGAGCCTCTATCTCGCCGTCCAGTCCGATGGGCGCGTTGTCACCACCCTGCCCCGCACGGAGATGGGCCAGGGCATCACCACGGCCGTGGCCATGCTCGTCGCCGAGGAACTCGACCTGGCGCTCGACCAGGTCGACGTGCGCAGCGCCGACGCGGACCCTCGCTGGGTCATCCAGCTCACCGGCCTTTCGTCAACGATGCGCTCCCTCACGGGCCCCCTGCGCGCCGCGGCGGCGGAGGCACGGGCACGGCTGGTCACTGCCGCGGCGCTGCGGTGGCGCGTCCTGGCCCCTACCCTCTCCACCTCGCACGGTGGGGTGAGTGCACCCGACGGGCGGCGGGCTGGCTATGGTGAGCTGGCGGAGGACGCCGCTCGCGTGCTGCTCCCCGCGGTCTCCAGCCAGCCCAGGCCCGTGAGCCAATTCAAGTTGGTGGGCCAGCCCACCGGCCGCATCGACGCGAGGGACATTGTCACGGGCGCCACGCGCCATGCCCTGGATCTGGACATCCCCGAGGCGCTGCCGGCGGTGGTGGCCCGGCCCCCCACGCTGCGCGGAACCGTCCAGGCGGTCGACGATGCCTCGGCGCGGACGATGCCCGGCGTGGTGGCGGTGGTACCCCTGGGCACTGGCGTGGCGGTGGTGGCCCGAACCTTCGGACAGGCGCTCGCGGCGCGCGCGGCGCTGCGCATCACCTGGACGCCCGGCCCCGCCAGCGCGCTGTCGGACGCGGACATCCGGGCCCGCCTGCGTGACGCCATGGGCCCAAGGCCCCTGCCGCCGCTGTTCACCACGCGGACGCTGGAGGGACGCTTCGACTTCCCCTACCTGGCGCACGCGACCATGGAAACGCAAAGCTGCGTGGCCCGCGTGCAAGGCGGACAGGCGGAGGTCTGGGTGGGGGCGCAGGACCCCAAATACGCGCAGCGCGAGGTGGCCCGAGCGCTCGGCTGGGGGCTCACGCCGTGGCAAGTGACGGTGCACACCCTCCGGGCCGGTGGTGGCTTTGGCCGCAGGTTCTTCACCGAGGCCGCGGAGGAGGCCGCGCTCGTGTCACGTGCCATTGGCAGACCGGTGAAGCTGATGTGGAGCCGTGAGGATGACATGCGCCACGGCCGCTTCCGCCCCGCCAGTCACCACCGCATCCTCGCCTACCTGGGCCCGGGCGGACGAATCCTGGGCTGGCATCACCGGGCCGCCATTCCCACCGTGGCATTCCCCCACGGCTTCGGTGACGCCCTCACCTCGCTGGCTGGCGAGGTCCTTCCCGAGGTCACCAGCGCGGTCTTCTTCGCGCTCTCACAGAAGCTCCCGTACGGCTTCGGATGGGTGAGCCAGGAACTGCGAGACGTGGCGATTCCAATTCCCACCGCGTCGTTCCGCTCGGTGTTCACCAGCCAGGTGGGCGTGTCCAACGAGGTCTTCGTCGACGAACTGGCCCGCGAGCTCCAGGTGGACCCCGTCGCGCTACGACGCGAGCGGCTCACGTCGAATCGCCTCAAGGCGGTGCTGGACAAGGTCGCCACGGAGGGACAGTGGGGCCGCGGCCTGCCCCCCGGTGTCGCCCAGGGCGTCGCCGTCCTCGAGGAGTGGGACAGCGCCATCGCGCACCTCATCGAAGTGGACGTCACGGGAGAGACGCCTCGGGTGCTGCGCATCGTCATCGCCGCGGATGTCGGCCTGCCCATCAACCCCAAGGGCATTGAGGCCCAACTCCAGGGCGCGGCGGTGGACGCGATGTCCACCACGCTGAGCGCGGGAATCCACATCGATGCGGGCGCGGTGCGCGAGGGCAGCTTCGCGGATTATCGCTGGATGCGCATGAAGCACGTCCCGTCCGACATCCAGGTGCACCTGGTCCGCTCGGATGACCGGGTGGGCGGCGTGGGCGAGCTCGGCTATCCCAGCGCGGCGGCGGCCCTGACCAACGCCATTGCCCGGGCGCGAGGCTCGATGCCCACCCGCTTTCCCATCCTCGACGAGGGAGTCTGAGCATGCCGGCACATCAGTTCATCCTCAATGGCCAGACGGTGTCGGTGGAAGCGCCCGAGGACCTGTCGCTGCTATGGGTGCTGCGCGACGTGCTGGGCGTGACAGGCCCGAAGTACGGCTGCGGCGTGGGCGTGTGCGGCGCGTGCACCAGTCACCTGGACGGCGAGGCCTTCCGCCCCTGCATCCAGCCGGTGGGTGGACTGTCTGGCCGCGAGGTGGTCACCATCGAGGGGCTGGGCGCTCAGGGACTGCATCCCGTGCAACAGGCGTGGATGGATGAGGACGTGGCCCAGTGCGGCTTCTGCCAGCCGGGGCAGATCATGGCCGCCGTGGCGCTGCTCAAGAGGAACGCCCAGCCCTCTGACGCGGACATCGACGCGGCGATGAGCGACAACGTCTGCCGCTGTGGCACCTATGTCCGCATCCGCGCCGCCATCAAGCGCGCCGCCCTGCTGCTGCGAAGCGGCGCGGGCGGCGGGTGATGATGACAGTGCCTGTCACGCACTTCGGCGGCTTCGTCAGTCAGCGGGCTCTGTCACGGCCCCCACCGGCGCCGGTTCCGTCTCGGTCTGCTCGACCTCGCGCCACCAGGGGTCAATGGACTGCACCTGGCGCGGCTCAATCGGCTGTCCGAGCCGCGGCATGACCAGCGGCGCATTCGCCGGGGCGAGCTTCACGAGCGTCTCCGCAGGCTCGTCCCAGGAATGGATGGCGAGATTGAACGTGCCCCAATGGACCGGCAAGAAGGCGCCACCGCCCAGCAACTCATGCGCTTTCAACGCGTTCTCCGGTCCGAGGTGAATGTCTCCCCAGGCCGGGTCCCACGCGCCGACCTCGAGCAGGATGAGGTCGAACGGTCCCAGCCTCTGCCGGATCTCGACGTACTCCTGCGTCAGGCCCGTGTCGCCGCTGAAGAAGACGGCGTGACGTGGGCCGCGCACCACGATGGACGACCACGCCGTCCGGTTCCTATCGGCCACGCCGCGCCCCGAGAAGTGCTGCGAAGGCGCCGCGGTGAAGGTCAGGCTGCCGACCTGCACGGACTCCCACCAGTCGAGCTCGGTGATTCGCTCAGGGGGCACGCCCCACGCCTCCAGGTGCGCCCCCACCCCGAGCGAGGTGACGAACGGGACACCGAGCGGGATGAGTTGAAGGAGGGTCGCATAGTCGAGGTGGTCGTAGTGGTCGTGCGAGATGACGACCGCGTCGAGCGGGGGAAGTTGCTCGATTTTCACCGGCGCGGGGTGAAACCGCTTCGGTCCCGCGAAGGGGAGCGGAGAGATGCGCTCTCCCCACACCGGGTCTGTCAGCACGCGCATTCCATCGACCTCGAGCAGGACGGTGGAATGACCGAGCCATGTTGCGCGGAGCCCGCTTTGCACCGGGCGCAGCCACTGCTCGAGCGGACTGACGATGGGCAGCACGCCCGTTGGCACCCGCCGCTGACCTCCCCAGAGGAACTCCTTCATCGTCGAGACAGCGGTGCCCTTCTTCAGCCCCTGACTCACCGGGAAGGTGTTGTGGAACGTGCCGTCCTTGAAGCGCGGTGACGCCTTCATGCGCTCCAGCCGAGCCCCCTGCGCCTTGCTTCCGAGTGCCTGCATTCCGAGTCCCTCGCATTCGCCCTGAAACCATCAAGGATGCGTACCGCCGCGTCGTCAACAAGGACATCCGTGGCATGCTCCTGGGCGGCGGCCCCGTGGAGGACCTGCCCGAGCCGGTGCAGAAGTTCATCGACGACGTGATGCTCCCCACCTGCATCGTGCTCGTCAACGCCATCGAGGAGGACTGGCAGAACCTCCAGGCCGTGTTCAGCGAGGAGGGGTAGACGGTCGAGGCCATCGTCACCTTCCTCCAAGGCCTGGCGAAGACCAGGACGAGCCTGTTGCGGCTGGACACGGACCAGGACGCGAGCCAGAAGGAGGCCAGCACTGCGGCCAAGCGCTACTCGGTGATTGGCGCGGGGATTGCCTCGGTGGCCGCCCTGCTCGCTTCGTTAATGGGCTTCGTGCGCACGGACCTGGAGGAGGCGAAGCAGCAAGGGTGGTGTAGCCCCCTGAAGAGTCGGACAGGCTCGTTCGGCTAGAAAGCGAGCCTTGGGGTACACGCCTGCCCAGGCTGCGCTCCCAGCAGGTGCGTGGCAGGGGCCGCCAGCCCGGTGGCTGTCTTGCGCCTCAACACCCAGCCTGGGGTGGCCCTCGTGACGGGGCCAACCTCGCACATCGCTCTACACAGGGAGCACCGCATGGCCGAGCTGGTTCTCACTACCTACGACTGGGTCCCCAAAACGCCGCGAGGCTATGTGCGCGACCTTCGCGTGCGATGGGCGTTGGAGGAGGCCGGGCTGCCCTACCGCGTGGAGAGCACGCCCTTCCGCAACCGCAATGCCGAGCACCTGACGCACCAGCCCTTCGCACAGGTCCCGTGGCTGACGGACGGCGACCTCTCCCTCTTCGAAAGCGGCGCCATCCTGCTGCATCTGGGCGAACGCAGCCCCGCCCTGATGCCGGCCGATCCGCGCGGCCGGGCCGAAGCCATCGAATGGGTGATCGCCGCCCTCAACTCGGTGGAGATGGCGAGCCTGCCGTGGTCGTTCTTTCAGTTCGGCATGGCGGACAAGGCGGCGTCGAAACCGTTCGACGACTTCCTGAAGCTCCGCCTCGACCGCTTGGAGCCGGTGCTCGCTGGGCGCGATTGGCTGGCGGGCAGTTTCTCCGTCGCCGACATCCTGATGGCCGACGTGCTGCGGCTCGTAGTTCGGTTCGACGGACTGGCGGCGCACCCGGCCTGCCTCGCTTACGTTGGCCGCGCCACCGCCCGCCCTGCCTTCACGAAAGCGCACGCGGACCAGATGGCCCACTTCGCCGCGGCGGACTGAGACCTGAAAACTCCCGCCCAGTGGCGCTGTTGAAGGTAGCGCCCTCCGCCGCCGACTGCCATCCTCGCTGGATGGGCGCGAATGCCCTTGAGTACCGCGCGATTCAGGCGTTCTACGGACAGCGCCGCGCTCGACGCTCCGGCATTCCGTACCTGCACCACATCGACGAAGGGCTGTGGGTCCTTCGGGCCCTGGGCGCGAGTGAGCAGGCCCAACGCGCGTACTGTCTACACCCGCTGGTGCAGGACGTTGACAAGCGCGCCGCCGCCTGGGCCCAGGCGCTCGCCACTGGAGCGGACCTCATGTCGCCACCCGTCGAGGGTGTGAGTGACAACCCGCGTGTCCTCGCACTCGCGCTGAACTACCGGGAGACGGCCAATGCCGCACTGTCTCATCGACCAGACCTGAAGGGGCCCGGCGACATCGCGCTCAGCACGGAGCCCGCGGTCAACGACATGCTTCGCGCCGACAAGGTCCAGAACTACAAGGACTTCATTCGCCATCACCGGGGAACCCATCCCCGGTCCGCCGAGTTGGAGCGCTATTTCCAAGCATGGCTCGCGCGCCTCGAAGTGTCTCCGGAGCAGGTCACGCGCTGGCACGCGGCGCTCGACCACCTCTCCCGCTGATGCGTCGCCATCAGCGTGGAGATGGCAGAACCTCACCGGACTCGACGCGACCTACCAGCCCCCTCCCAACGCCGCCCCACTCTCCTGGAGCATGCCCGTAGCAACATCGGCATGGGTGAGTGGTTCGCCTCCGTTCCTCGGCTGACATCACCTGCACTTTGTCTTGTCGGACCGTCGCCGACAGGCCGCAGGGATGGAGGATGACTCCCTGGCCGGCATCGCAAGGAAGCCGCGCGGCCCGCAGGCCGTGCCCGCCAGGGCCAGCACGAGGGACCTCCATTGGAGTCGAGCGCGGGAGGCCACAGTGCCGGGCCCGGGCTTCATGCTCCGCTCCGGCCCGGCGAACATTCACATGGAGTCAGCGGCGAGTTGGACAAGCTGCCGCCGCTGAATGCGACACAATCCGGTCGAACGAGCCTGCGACCCGATGTGACGGCTCAGGCCTCTTCCTGAACCATCACGTTGACGGGTCGGGGGCGGTCAGCGGTCGTCCCGTCCCCCACCTGGCCGAGGCTGTTGCGCCCCCAGACCCAGCCGGCCCCCTCCGGACTCATGGCCGCCGTGTGGAAACGGCCCGCCGTCACGGTGAAGACGCCCGTCAGCCCCGCAGCCCGCCACCGTGGCACAGATGGCCAGGGCCACCCACCGCCAACCACTTCCGTCCTTCCTGTCTCATCCATCCCCCTTTGCCATCGCGCTGCGTAAGCGCTGCCGTCCCAGGCCGGCCGGGCGGCAAGAGTGGCCAGCACCTTCCGGGAGGGAGCACCAGGAGACCTACATTATTCCAGAAACATCGCAACTGAGTGAGCCCTACCCCATGAGAGTCGACAGGGAAACCAAAGGCAGACACCCAGAAAGCAGAAAAGTCACGACCCCGGCTGAAGAGGACACCCGCAGCTCTGGTTTGAGAATCTTCAGCGGGATGTCTTTCAAGCTCTTCAATGGCGCGCCACCCACTGGGAAGCGACGGTGGCGGTGGACGCCCAAATGGGAGGCGCGAGGCACGCCTTTTCGATTGCGCTGGCCCGCTGAGACTTCGCGGCATCCATTCGGCAAAGCACCAAAATGCCACGCCTGGGAAATTCTGCCCCAGGAGTGACAGCGCCCGTTCCTCACACGCGTTGAGTGACGTGCCGGATTGGGTGGATGCGCCTGGCCTCTGCGCGACTCTGGTGAACGGCCTGCGAATTGCTCGGTAATCAGGTCGCCGCGCCAGTGATTACCCGGGGCAGGCCCGTGTAGGGGGCCGAGCACCCCCATAGGGCACACTGCTGCCCAGGCCGCCCTCTCATCAGGGCGCGGCAAGAGCCTGAGTTGGGCCTGTGGGTTGTCTTGAGCGCCTCAACACCACTCCGCCTGGGGTGGCCCTCGCGCCGGGGCTGGCCTCGCACCTGCAGTGGCCAGGCCCAGGTGCTTCAGAATCGCGCGCACCCCTCGTGCTCCCTTCACGTACGCCAACACCCGGCGCCTGCCTCCACACCTCACGCAGCCGAACACGTCGAAGTCGCACGTCCTCCTCAGCAACTCGGCCCAGTCCACTCGCGGCGGCCTCTGCTTCATCCGCTCCGTTCTGGCCGCGGCCTCCTTCCCCGCTCTCGCCTCCTCCTCACCTGTTTGGGGGAACAGAAATGGCCGCAGTTTGGCGCCTGGAGCGGCGGAGGCCATCTCCCGCGAGATGCTCCGGGGCGCCCTCCCGGAGAGCACCGCCGCCGCGACGATGGCCACACCCATCGCCTCCTGGCTGTCCTCGAAGAAGTAGCGCGAGGACGCGCGCGTGCATCATCGCCGTCGATGTGATGCAGTCGCGCGGTGCTCGAAAGCGTCACCATCGACCAGCTCCGCACGCTCCGCGCGGTGGCCGAGGAGGGCAGCTTCTCCGCGGCGGCCCGGAAGCTCGGCCAGGGGCAGCCCGCCGTCAGTCAGGCCATGCAGCGGCTGGAGAAGCAGCTCGGCCTGCGGCTCTTCGACCGGAGCGGGCGCGTCCCGCGTCTGACGGCGAAGGGAGAAGCCGTCGTCGCGGCGGCGCAGCGACTCCACGAGGACATCGCCTCGTTCCAGGCGGTGGTGGGCCGGCTCAAGAGCGGCGAGGAAACGAAGCTGTCGCTGGTGGTGGACGCCATGTTCCCCACCGCCGCACTGCTGGACTTCGTGCGGGAGCTGGCGCGCACGCACCCGGGTGTGGAGCTGGCGCTGGAGGTGGAGCTGCTGTCCGCGGTGACGGAGCGCGTGCGCGAGCGCCGCGCGACGCTGGGCATCGCCGGCGCGGACCTGGACCTCACCGGCCTGGAGCAGCGCCCCATCGCGCTCCTCAAGATGATTCCCGTCGCCGCGCCCTCGCATCCGCTCGCGGCGGTGAAGGGCGTCCTCACGGAGGCGCACCTCGCCTCCGCCATCCAAATCGTCCTGAGCGAGCGGCTGCCGGAGGGCAAGACGGGCACGGCGGACCGGGGCGTCATCGGCTCGCGACTCTGGCGAGTCGCAGACCTGATGACCAAGCACTCGCTCCTCGTCGGCGGCGTCGGCTGGGGCCACGAGCCCAAGCACCTCGTCCGCGACGACCTCGCCGCCGGACGGCTGGTGGCGCTGCGACTGGCGGCCTGGGAGGGAGGGCCCCCACCCCAGCGCCCGCTCGCCCTGGTGCGCCGCAAGGGCACGCCGCTGGGCCCGGTGGCGACGTGGGCCTCGAACCGGCTCACCTCGCTGTGCCAGCTCGCGCTCGGGGGCGCGGACCATCACACGACGTGATGAAAAGCATCACGACCTGGAGCGATTTACAGACGGGGCTCGGCTCTTAGATTTGGAGGCATGAGCACCACGACCCAAGTCAGCGTTCCCACTTCTCCTCGAGCCACTTCCCGCCCCCGCACCCTGGAGAGTGTCCATGGTGGCGGCGAGCTGCACTGGGTGGGTGACGGCTTCCGCGTCCACACCCTCGTGCCGAGCGGCGGCCTGCGCCAGGAGCGGACCAGTCCGTTCCTGCTGCTCGACTACCATCCGCCCCATGACTACCCCGCGCTGGCGAAGGGCCAGCGGGGCGTCGGCTGGCATCCGCACCGTGGCTTCGAGACGGTGACGCTCGCATTCGAAGGTCACGTCGCGCACCGCGACAACGCGGGCCACTCCGGCGTCATCAGTCCCGGGGACGTGCAGTGGATGACGGCGGCGTCCGGCATCCTCCACGAGGAGTACCACGAGCACGACTTCTCCCGGCGCGGGGGCACGTTCCACATGCTCCAGCTCTGGGTGAACCTGCCTCGCCAGCACAAGATGTCCGCTCCGGGCTACCAGCCCATCACGAAGGAGCAGATTCCGGTGGTCCCCGTTCAAGGAGGCGGGGAGGCCACGGAGCACAGCCGGGTGCGCATCATCGCCGGGAGCTACGGTGACGCGAAGGGTCCCGCCAGGACCTTCACGCCCATCTCCATGCTCGACGTGAAGGTGCGCGCGGGCGAGGACTTCAACCTGTCGCTGCCCTCGAACCACAACGCCCTGGTGCTCGTCGCCAACGGCCGCGTGACGGTGGACGCGGAGAGCATCCGGAGCGGTGAGCTCGCGGTGTTCGCCAACGACGGGGAGACCCTGTCCCTCCGGGCCGGCGAGGACACGCACTTCATCGTCCTCGCGGGCGAGCCCATCCACGAGCCCATCGCCCATACCGGGCCGTTCGTGATGAACAACCACCGGGAGATCATCCAGGCCATCCACGACTTCGAGTCGGGCGCCTTCGGTGGGATTCCTGAGTAACGGGGCGCGCGGCGGCTGACGGCGCGCAAGGAGTTCTGGCGCCTCCGGGACACACCGTCCCGGGGGCGTCAACGGCAGGGGCCGCCGGCCTGGTGGCTATCTTGCGCCTCAACCCCACGCGGCCTGGGGTGGCCCTCGCGCATGCCCGCGCCCCGAGGGACGCGATCCTCGGGGATGCGGTATGAGCAGGCATGCGCATCGCCGTGACGGGTTCACACCGGGTGGGCAAGTCGACGCTGATTGACTTGCTCGGAGAAGAGCTCGAGGGGTACCGGCTCGCGGAAGAGCCGTACCTCCTCCTCGAGGAAGAGGGTTACGAGTTCGCGTCTCCCCCCTCCCTGGAGGACTTCATCGAACAGCTCCGGTTCTCGGCCGAGCTGCTTCAAGCCGAGAAAGACTCACGCGACATCCTGTTCGACCGCTGCCCTGTCGACTTCCTGGGTTATCTCCAGGCGCATGAGGACGCGGAGGCGTTCGACCTGGAGGAATGGCATCCCCGGGTCCGCTCCGCCATCCAGACGCTCGACCTCATCGTCTTCGTGCCCATCGAGGCACCGGATCGCATCCGGCTCCGGGCCCGTGAAGACATCCACATGAGGACCGCGGTAGACGAGACGCTGTCCAGGGTGCTGCTCGACGACCCGTACGAGCTGGGCGTGGAGGTGCTCACCGTCCACGGCACGGCGGACGCGCGGGTGAAACAGGTCCTTGCACGGGCAATCCGCTGACCGGGAGGCGTTTGACGAACGGCCCGCAGGCTCGGCCCCCCGTCCCCTTGCCCCGCTCAGGCAAGGCTCCAGACGCGAACCCTTCTCGCGTCTGGAGCCCGCCCGTGAATCACGGCGTGTACGTCACTTCGAGCTGCGGGCGCTTGGAGGCGTCCTCGGCCTCGCGTGAATGGTAATAGCTGATGTACCCACTGCTGGAGATGCGCAGGGAGATGCGTCGTTCTGTCGCATCCGATGCCCCCAACGGCGCACCGGAGACGTCCGGCTGGTTGTGGAAGGGCATGCTGTATTCATCCCAGGCATTGTCTTGCACGAGGTGCGTGTAGGTGTTGCCCCAGGTACTCAGTACTGGGAATTCAACTACACGACCAACTGGATCCACCCCCTCTACGAGCTGCCCTTCACCGGCGGCTCCCCGACCAATCGGCGACGGACCCGGCGAACACGTATCAGGAAGGCAAGATCGGCCGGAAGGCATCGATCGTTCCGGGCAATCGGATCGGCCTCAACAAGGACCCGCAGCGGACCATCGAGTTCGGCGACAACCCGTCCCTCCCGCGCGATCCGGATCGCTTCGACACAGAGGAAGACTCTCAGCGCAAGTTCCGCCAGCGCTTCATTCCGAGCGGCGTCGCGCGGGAGGTGTTCCTGAACGTGTTCCAGCGACTCGACTCCTTCCAACCGGGTGTGACCAACCTCGAGCAGCGGCTCGTGGCGGCCTACAAGGCGGCGATCACCGTCGCGGACACGAATGGTGACGGCATCATCCAGGCGGCCGAGGGCGACATCGACACCTGCAACGAAAAGTGCTTCCCTGCGACGCCGAGCGACGAGTGCACGGACAGTGACAGCTCGTGCCTCTACCTTCCGGCCACGACCTACAACCGCTTCGCGGTGACCCGGGAGATCAACGACGGATACCTCGCGCCGCGCTTCGCTCCGAGCCAGCGTGGGTGGGTGCTCTCCGGCAACAGGGTCGAAGTCTCCCCGGCAGTGCCGGCCTCCGCAGGCCGCGACAGCGACGACCGCTGACCAGGGAGCCCACCGGCGTGGACCGAGCGCCGCCTCGCCCACGCCGGCCTGGGCACGCGCACGTCTCGCCACCGGTCGCCAGCCTTGGCGTGGATCGCGTGATCCTCGTCAACGCCGCACGGGTGGAGAAGAGCTACTTCGATTCCAAGGTCATGGCCGACGAATTCGTGCATGAGCTCCTGGTCCTCGGGCTCGAGCAGGCGCGCGACACGGTACTGCCGGAGATCCTGGTGCGCTCGCGCTTCCGACCATTCGTCGAAGACGAGCTCGATGCGCTCTGTTCGGACAGCCCGGTGCGCCTCATCCCCCACCCTCCGGCCAGCACGCCGGTGGAAGCACTCGCTCCCCTCCCAGCGGAAAACGCGGTCTTGGCCATCGGGCCGGAGGGCGGCTGGGTTCCCTTTGAAGTTGAACTCATCCAGGCCCGAGGCTTCACTCCCTTCAGCCTCGGCCCCCGGATCCTGCGAGTCGAAGTCGCCGTGCCCCTGTTGCTGGGACAGCTCGCGCTCCTGATTCACGCCTCGGCTGATGTGGTCGCGTTCCGGAGAGAGCCGAAAAGCTTGAGCACCGCCTGGGGCCGCACCCACGGCCCACGACGAATTCATCCGGGCCGTGAATCAGAGCCGCGCCGCTACTTCGCGGCGCGGCTCAGCATGTCCCAGTAGCTGTGCAGGCCACGGATGTGGTTTCCACCATCGACGGAGATGGTCTCCCCGGTGATCCACGCCGCGTCCTCGCCGCACAGGAAGGAGACCACGCCCGCGACATCCGACGGCATTCCACACGGCTTGCCCAGCGGCGTGCGAGCCAGGAACTCATGACCCATGACCTCGATGAGTCCGACACTCTCCGCCAGCGGTGTCTGGATGGCTCCAGGGGCCACCACATTCACCCGGATTCCATGCCGCCCGAGCTCCGACGCGGCGACCTTCGAGAGGTTCGCCAGTCCCGCCTTCGACGCGCAGTAGTGCGACAACCCATCCGTCACCGCGAGCTGGTTCAGGGAGGAGATGTTGACCACCACGCCGGGCTTCTTGGCCTGCACGAGCGCCCGCGCGAAGGCCTTCATGAACAGGAAGGGCCCCTTCAGGTTGATGGCCATCACCTGGTCGAAGTCCTCGTCCGGCAGGTCGAGCAGCGGCGCCAGCGTGGCGGTCCCCGCGTTGTTCACCAGAATTCCTGGCAGGCCCAGCTCGCGCGTGGCGACCTCGAGACTCCGGGCGACATCCTCCGGCCGGCGGACGTCACCCGTGAAAGGCACGGCGCGCGCATTCCCGTCGAACATGCGGTTGAGGTCCCTGGCGGTCTCCTCCACCTTCGCCTGAGTCCGGCCAAAGACAAGCACGTTGGCCCCATCCCGCATCAGTCGCTCGGCGATTCCCCGCCCGATGCCCTGTGCAGCTCCCGTCACGATGGCACTGTTTGATATGAGATTCACGCTGCCTCCTGGCTGCTGGTGAGTCACACGGGATGATGGCAGCCAGGAACTCTTCGTCCATTTCAGGGAAATCGTCCTCGGCTGCCGTGGCAGACACCCGCATCGCCATCGTCAGGGAACACCGCTCACGGCCACGCACGAAACTTTTCCACGAAGAGGGCCGCTCTTGTTGCCCCGTTTCCCGCCAGGGAGTCTGAAATAACCTCCCAGCGGCCCCCCTGCGGCTGGGCTTGCCCACGGCATGTGCGAGGTTGGCCCCGGCACGAGGGCCACCCCAGGCCGCGTGGTGTTGAGGCTCAAGAGGCGCCAAGAGGTCCTGGCCCCTGCTACGCACCTGATGGGAGCGCGCTCTGGGCAGGCCTGTACCCCAAGGGGGCTCAAGCCGCCTTCCACCACACGGGAGCATCACTCGGGCGGCCCCGTCAGCGGCCCTCCTCGGCCCCTCTGCCCCCTCCCCCACCAACAGGGCCCCCATCCCTCTTATGCGTGGCGGGGACATCTCCCGCCACAGGGGAAGTACTCAAGGGGAAGGCTGCAGCGCCTTGCGCTCCTTCGCGCAGACCAGGACCAGCGCCAGCATGCTCATGCTGGCGCCGCCGATGTCGAACTTCTGCTCCTTGAAGTCGGGGTACCGATTCTCGAGGATGCGCCCCTCCGCGATGCAGTCGTTGAGCTGCGCGAGCGCCTCGCTCTTGCGCCCCGTGGAGAGGTGGGCCTTCGCCGCGTCGTAGGCCTTCCGCTGGCCCTCCTGGAACCGGAGCTCCACGTCGACCCGCTTCAGGGGCGCCTGCAGGGCCTCGGCCTTCTGGGCGCACTGGGGCATCACGTCCTGGGGCCGGGTGGGGCTCCCGTCCACGAGCACGTCGACCGCCGCGAGGCTGGCGTTCTCCTTCACCATCCGGGCGCCCTCGTCCTGGCATGCCTTGAGCTTCTCCGCGGCGCTCGCGTACAAGGCCCTGCGCTTGCGCAGGTCCGAGGAGGACGCGGCGGATGCCGCTGCCTTGCACTCCTTGGCGTACAGGGCGTAGTCACGGTCCTTCTTGACGAAGGCGGCACCGGCCTCCAGCACCACGCCAATCTGCTTGACCGCGTTCTTCGCGGCCTGGAGCTGCGCCTCCGACGGCGTCTCCTTCTGGACCTGGGTGACCAGCGCCACCGCGTTCTTCCGGGCCTCGTCCACCTTCGCGCGCTGCTGCTGCAGGTCGACCTCGTACCGGCGCCGCTCCATCGTCACCCGCCCGTCCTTGAGCAGCTGTCGCGCCTCCGCGGCGGCCGGGCTGATGGACGTATAGGCGGGATAGAGGCCCTGTTGAGGGTGAGGGCTGGAGCGGAGGGGCCGAGGAGGGCCGCTGACGGGGCCTCCCGAGCGATGCTCCCGGCTGGTGGACAGAACGCTTGCCCCCCCTTGGGGTACATGCCTGTCCAGACCGCGCTCCCATCAGGTGCGTGGCAGGGGCCGCCGGCCCGGTGGCTGTCTTGCGCCTCAACACCCCGCGGCCTGGGGTGGCCCTCGTGCCGGGGCCAACCTCGCACAGGCCGTGGGCAAGCCCAGGTGCTCCAGAATCGCCCGCACCCCGGGGGCCCACTTCACGTACGCCAAGACCCGCCGCCGGCCTCCACACCTCACGCAGCCGAACACGTCGACGTCCTCCTGCATCCGCCAGACCCTGGTGTTCGATCTGGAAATGGGCGTTGACAACCGCAAGCCCGCCGCCACCGACGACATCGCGCACACCCTCAACTACAAGGCCGTCTCCAAGCGACTGATCGAGTTCGTCGGCCAGTCTGACTTCGGTCTGGTGGAGACCCTGGCCGAGCGTTGCGCGGCCATCGTGCTGGAGGAGTTCGGCGTGCAGTGGCTGCGCCTGAAGCTGTCCAAGCCCGGCGCGGTACGTGGCGCGCGCGGTGGGGGTGCTCATCGAACGTAGCCGTCAAGACGGCTGACCGCACCCAAGCCAAGGAGGTATTACCTGCTCATGAATGTGCAACAACCCGTGACGATCCTGCCGTGGCTGAGCGCGCTTCAACGCCAGCTGGAGCCCTGGCCGATGGCCTGGCCGGTCACTGTGCTGGCGGCGCTGCTGGGGGTGGCCTGGCTGGCCAACTTCGTCACCAAGAAGATCCTGCTGCGCGGCCTGCACCATGTGATCGAGCGGCTGTCCGGCCCCGAGCACGACACCCGGCTGGCCTTGCGCGCGGTGGAGCGCCTGTCCAACGTGGTGCCGTCGGTGGTGATCGCCTCCGGGCTGTCGCTGGTGCCGGGTCTGCCGGCAGCGCTGGTGGTCCTGCTCCAGGGCGCCTGCCACGTGTGGACAGTGGCCACGCTCGCGCTGGCCGCCAGCCATGCCTTCGACGCTTCCAACGCGTTCTACGAACGCCGCCCGGATGCGCGGAACAAGCCGATCAAGGGCTACCTGCAGGTGGCCAAGATCATCGTCTTCGTACTGGCCGGCCTGTCCATCGTGGCCACCCTGGCCGGCGTGAAGCTGCTGCATGTGCTCACCGGACTGGGCGCGGCCACGGCGGTGCTGATGCTGATCTTCCAGGACACGCTCCTGTCGCTGGTGGCCAGCGTGCAGATCAGCGGCGATGGTCGCGTGCGCATCGGTGACTGGATCGAGATGCCCAGCCAGAACGCCGACGGTGATGTGATCGATATTGCCCTGCACACGGTGACGGTGCAGAACTGGGACAAGACCATCACCACCATCCCGACCAAGAAGTTGATCAGCGACTCGTTCAAGAACTGGCGCGGCATGCGGCAGAGCGGTGGCCGCCGGATCAAGCGCTCGATCTACCTGGATCAGCACAGCGTGCGCTTCTTGGATGATGCGTTGCAGCCACGCATCTACCAGTTCGCATTGCTCGATGATTACCTGGCCAGCAAGCGCGAGGAGCTGGGGCAGTGGAATGCCCAAGTGGCCGCCGTGCATCCCGAGCCCGTCAATGCCCGCCGGCTGACCAACCTGGGCACGTTCCGCGCCTATGTGGAGCGCTACCTGCGCACCCACCCGCGCATCAACCAGAACATGACCCTACTGGTGCGTCAGATGGCACCGACCGAGCACGGCCTGCCCCTGGAGATCTACTGTTTCACCGCCTCCACGGCCTGGGCCGAGTACGAGGCGACCCAGTCGGACATCTTCGACCACCTGCTGGCGATCCTGCCCGAGTTCGGTCTGCGCGTGTTCCAGCAGTCCTCCGATGCGATGTTCATGGGCCTGCAGCGCGCCCAGGACTGTGCCACGCCGGTGGTGCGCGGCTGAGAGGCCGGGCCTGCCGACCCGGTGTCATCCACGCAAAAGGCCGGGCAATGCCCGGCCTTTTACGTGTGCGAAGGCGCTTACTGGCCCTTGGGCGTGAGCTTGAGCAGGCGGCCGGCCTTGCCGTCCTGGAGCAGCCAGATGGCGCCATCCGGGCCCTGTCCGACCTCGCGGATGCGCTCGCCCATGGCAAAGCGTTCGGCCTCGCGGGCGCTTTCGCCCTCAAAGGCCTCGCGCACCAGCGACTTGGACGACGTATACGTATCGGCGGGATAGAGGCCCTGTTGAGGGTGAGGGCTGGAACGGAGGGGCCGTCCTCCACTCGTGACAGCCGCTCCAGCGCCAGCGCACCGCGCGCTCCGTAGCGGCATAGCCGTTCCAGTCCCTGCCTGTCGTTGGCATGCAGGTCCTTGCGTGGGCGGCGGCAACGCCTCGAAGCGCACGCCGCTCTCCCCCGGCACGAAGACGCCTTCCGGCACCAGCGCATGGTAGTGAGGGGTTACTTGCAAGGCCGAGCCGAAAAATTGGAGAAAAGAGACGGCCCCGGTCTGTCCACCGCGCACGCCCTGCTGCCGTGCCCTGCGACGTTGCAGGGCAAACACCGCTCGCAGGAAAAGGGTGAGGACGTCCGAGAGCAGCCCCTTCTCCTTCAGCAGTATCCATCGCACCCGGTGCGGAAAGGACAACGTCCACTGACGGAAGGGCACGTGCGGCAGCACCCGCTCCACCAGGTGCACCGCCGTCACCTGCGCCCGCTTCGCGTTGCAGGAGGGGCACACCCCTCGCCCCTTGCACGAGAAGGCGACGAGCAGTTCGTCCTTACAACTCTCGCAGCGCACCCGCGCGAATCCGTGCACCAGCACGCCGCACTCCAGGTACCTGGCGAAGTCCCGCTCCACGTACCGGGGTAGGCCGCGCCCCACGTCGCTCGCCTCCGCCAGCAGCGGTGGCAAGGTTCTCCCTCACCGCCTCGTACAGCACCGTCCCCTCCGGCTGCCTCCGCCGGTACGCCCACCCCCGCTCCTCCACCTGCCCCTCCCCAAATCCACCTCGCCAGGGCACACGCTACCGTCAGCCTCCCACGGGCTTCTCGTGAGCCCTGCGAGACTGGGAAACTCGGGCCGCTCGCGCCCGTGAGCGGGTTGACCCTGTGTGGCCGCATGTGCCCCCAGTGTGCCCCTCAAGCGGGGATGAGAACGGGACAAGACGGGGGAAGACGGGATAGGGCGGACCAAACGAACCGACGTCAGATCAAGGCGATAGTGGGTAACAGCGCGCCCTGCTTGGGGTTTCCTATCGCCTTGGCCGTGGGTTCGATTCCCGCCGCCTCCACTTTTTAGTACGTCTTTACGGATGGTTAGCGGCTTCCTCCATCCGTGTTGCACGTATGTCGCACGCGGGCGCAAGCGGCAGGGGCCGGTCGAGAACTGAAGTTGCCCCGGTTCCGCAGAGCGTTTCGCGCTTTCGCCCTCAAGCGGCAGCGCGGTGCTTCTTCTCGTAACCAGCGGGTGACTCGTAGTCGAGCGCGGAGTGGCGCCTGAGCGGGTTATACCAGCCTTCGATGAAGCGGAAGACGGCCATCCGCGCCTCGGCGTGAGACGTGAAACGGCGGCGTGCGAGCAGTTCGCACTCGAGTGTGGCGAAGAAGCTCTCACACATCGCGTTGTCGTACGCGTCGCCAACGCTGCCCATGGAGGGCCGCACGCCGGCTTCCTTGCACCGAAGCCCGAAGCCAATCGAGGTGTACTGCGTCCCTTGGTCGCTGTGGTGCACGACGCTCTGGGGCTGACGCTGCCCCACAGCCATGTCGAGTGCCTGCACGACGAGCTGCGTCTTGAGGTGGCCAGCCATTGCCCAGCCGACGACTTTGCGGCTCCAGGCGTCGAGCACAACGGCGAGGTAGAGGAAGCCGGCGTGCGTCGGGATGTACGTGATGTCAGCAACCCAGAGCTGGTCGGGTCCAGGGGCCACGAATTTGCGGTCGACCAGGTCGGGAGCAGGGCGTACGCGCTCGTCGCGCGTCGTTGTGACACACCACCTGCGGCGACTGACGCCTTCGAGGCGAGCTGCCCGCATGAGACGGGCGACACGCTTACGGCCGATGTGCACGCCCTCCGCCGCGAGCTCGGCGTGGATGCGCGGCACGCCGTAGGTGCCGTCGCTCATCGCGTGGATGGCGCGAATGCGCTCGCTGAGGCCCGCGTCAGCGACCGCGCGCTTCGAGGGCAGGCGCGTCCGCCACGCGTGGTAGCCGCTCTCGGACACCTCCAAGACACGGCAGAGCGTCGTGATGCAGTGGACGGCCTGGTTCGCCTTCACGAGTCGGTACGCCGCCTGGGCGTCGCCACGGACTCCTGCGCGAACCAGGCCGCAGCTTTTTTTCTACGCCGGCAAATATGGCCTGAGTTTCTCTTCGATGTCTCGGAGGTAGCCATCCGGGTCGGCGCGGAAGCGCCGGCCCATGATGCGAGGGACGCGCCGATGCTCAAGCTGAGCGCGCAGCAGTCGCCAGTCGTTGAGGTCCCCAGGCGCCAGGTGAGGGCCGTCAAGGGCGGGCAGCAGGTGGGCCGAGGCGATGGCCGGAATCCGCACCGCGCCGCGCACGACGAGGCCCGCACTCCCTCGCACCCGGCCCGAGGCGCGCCGTTCGTGGTAACGGCAGGAACCGAAGAGGTGTTCGAGGTCATTGTCGGTGCGGGGCAAGTCCGGCACGTCGTAGCAGTGGAAGAGGCCCTTCCAGTAGCGGCGCGTTTCGAGGAGGAAGTGGGCGAGGGCCTGCCGCAGGATTCCTCGGTGAAGTCGGCGCGTCCAGCGCACCAGGGCGGCCAGCAGGGCGGCAAGTCGGCGTCGCACACCTGCCGCGTCCAAGCCGGCCTCGTTGCGGAGGATGGCCGCAGTGCGCTCTACCCATGGGTAGGCCCGTGCCAGGCTGGGCCACATGCATGCCGTTGCCTTCAGCGCGTTGCGTAGCACCGCATGCAGACGGCTCAATTCCGGTGGGCACGCCCCCCTTTTGAAACCCGCTCCAAACTCTTCTCAATGGCCTCCAGGCGCCGGCGAAACAGCAGGCCGGAGGGTTTGAGGGGCGGGCGGTGGTCGTCGGTGAGGGCGCTCCTCACAGCCGCCGCGTAGGCGCGCGTAGCGTGGGCGCCAGCATCCTGGCGGCCTTCTACCGCGCGTTCGACTTTCCTCACCTCGCGCACCCGCTTCTTCAATTCCTTCTTCGCATGCCGGTCGGCCTCGTAGAGGGGCCGGGCTGCCTCTCGGAGGTAGTGGAAATGGCAGAGTTGGTGCGGCACCTCGGGCAGTACATGGGCGAGAGCGTTGCGGATGCTCCTCTGCCCATCGGACACCACGCCGACGATGGGCACCAGCCCCAGCGCGCGCTTCACTTCTTCGAGAAGTGGTGCGAGTTCCTGCTCGCTCCCAGACAGCAAGGGACGCGCCAGCAAGACCTGACCCGACAGACATTCGCGCACCACCCAAAGCACCTCGTGTCCCACGTCAGGAGCGAGCCCATCAATAGCAAGCACTGCCCGCCCCTGAGGTTTCAGTGTTTCTTGCAGCCGCCTGGCGTCGAGCAGCTTGAGGCTGACGAGTTCGTCGTATCGGTCGAGCAAGTTGGTGCAGGTACGCTCGGAAATGGCGATGCCCTTGTGACGCAACAGGGCGTGGATTTCCGGCACGCTGCGGTGCGCCCGGTAGCGCTCCGCCCCAATGAAGGCCAGCACGTCCAGGCCGAACTCATGCTCCGGCAGCACCCATTGCCCCTCGCCCTCGGCCCTCAGCGACACCCCCTTCAGCAGACACCCCTCGCGGTGGCACACCCGTACCTGGACGGACAATCCCACGCACCCGGTGAGAGTCGTCACGCAGCGCCGCGAGCGCCAATCTGCTCGCGTCCTCGTGCCGCATGCCTCGCAGCGCCGACGCTCGCTGTCGAGCCGCACCTCCCGAGTTGCAATAGGGCGAGCTGTCGTCCGAGCCATGGCAGTCCTCCTCTCAGAAGGTCAACACCTCGGACTCAAGCCATATTTGCCGGCGTAGTTTTTTTAGGATGTCGCGCTCCTCGCGCAGCACCCGCACCTCGCGCCGCAGCCGCTCGAGTTCGGCTCGCTCCTCCGAGGCGGCACTGCTCGCCCTGGGTGCTGGCCTGCTCTCGCCGTTGCTGCTGGGGGCGCCACTGCAGCTCTCCTCCAACTGCTTCTTCCAGTTGCGGATGCTCTGCTCGGTGCAACCGAATTCTCTTGCGAGACTCTTGCCGGACCGGCCGGCCTTCAGCAGCTCGACGACCCGCTCACGGAACTCCGGCGGGTATGGGGGGCGTGACTTCGGCATCGTGGAACCCTTTTCGCACAGCGGGGGGGGACTCCACGAAACCGGGGCAACTTCAAACACCGACCGTCTCTCGCCGCGTGTCGGGGCTCAGGTGGGCGTAGCGCTCGGTCATCTCGATGGTGACGTGTCCCATCAACTCCTGAATGACCTTGAGCGGAACGCCCCGCATGGCGAGGTGGCTAGCATTCCCTTCGAACTTCCGGCCCATTCCTCCCGTGCGCCTCCCATGCGAAATGCCACCCCTTTGAGGAGGCCGTGTGCCCATGAGAGTCGTCGTCGACCTCACCCGCTGCCAGGGGTATGCGCAGTGCGCCTTCCTTGCGCCGAGCGTGTTCAGGATGCAGAGCGGGGATGCGCTGCTGTACGACTCCAACCCCGACGACGCCCTTCGTGAGCAGATCAAGCGAGCCGCCGCGGCGTGCCCCGTCCAGGCCATCCACATTGGCGGGATGGGCACCCTGGCGGCGATGCGGAAAGAGCCTGCACAGCGACGGAATCCCAGGGGGCCCGTGCGTCTCACCGACGCGGAAGCGGCGTTCAAGCGCGGTGGCCGCATCGTTATCGTCGGCGCATCCCTGGCCGGGTTGACTGCCGCCCTCATGCTCCGCACCTGAGCCATCCCCTCATATGAAGCCGAGAGTTTCCTGGAAGACGGGGTGGCGGTGAAGGAGTTCGGCGAAGCGCTCGACGAGCGGAAGCAGTCGCTCCTCCCTCATCATGGGGATGGCCTGGTAATACATGCAGCCCTGACGGAAGAGTGAGTAGGTGCGCGTCTTGGCCGTGTTGGCCTTCAATCCCTTCTCCATGCCAAGGCTCTCTCCGGCGGCGCCCAGCAGTGTCAGCAGGACCTGAGCCAGTGCGCTCACCAGCAGCAGCCTGTCGCGCCGCTCGGGACTCTTCACGCGCACCGCGGACAGCCCCATGCCGAATCTCAAATCCTTGACGTCCCGGAACGTCTCCTCACACGAGAAGCGTCGGGAGTAGAGGTCCACCACCTGGCGCGCGCTGGCACTGCCCAGGCTGGTGGCCAGACACCACGGCTCCTTCATGCCCTTCTGGTGCACCAGCACCACCGCCGGCACCGGCATCCGGTCCGCCGTGACGTGCACATTCGTCAGCTTCTTCGCGTGCCCGCTGGTGGGCATCCACTCGACCGCCGGACACCGCGAGCCGCCGGCTACCTCCACCTGCACGTTCTTGCGAAAACGCACCACGTACTCGAAGCCCGCTTGCGCCAAGAAGGCGTACAGCCGCTGGTCCGCGAAGCCCCGGTCCGCCAGCACCGTCACCTTCACCCCGTCGGGCACGCACTCCTTGAGCCGCAGCAGCAACTCATCCTCCGCCTGGGCCCGGTTGCCCGCCAGGGCGCTCTTCTGAAGCGTCAGCCACAACAAGGGCGTGGCGCGCCCATGCGAGGTGACGAGGCTGGCCACCAGGCTGGTGTGGTCATCGGCGTCGAAGTCCGTCCAGTCCAGCGCCACCAGCGCCTCGTCGCGCTCGGCCAGCACGTACGGCACCCATGCGGCCGCCAACTTCCACACGTCCACGGCTTCGTTGGACAGCAGCCGGTCCACCTGCTTGATGCCGTGCTTCTGCACGCCGCCCCGTGCCCATGCCAGCGCTTGGCCAATGGCGTGCACCGACAAGGAGGCCGCGTGCACCACGCCCAACGTCGCGTGCGACAGCGACAACACCCGCTTGGCGTGCAGGTCCTCCTCGAACAAGTTCGACAGGAACGTCCGCACCTGCTCTTCGTTGATGGCCACCTTGCGTACCAGCATGGCCTCTCCTTCTGCCTCCCACCACCCCCACCTCGCACGGAGCCGGCTGGCAGGCGGCTGGTGAGCAGCTCGCTGAAATGAGGGGATCGCTCAGGCTCCGCACCCAAGGCTTTGCTGGGTCGTTGACCCTCATCGGGGATGAGGCCTACGACCCGTACGACCGGCCGCCGCTCTCCAAGCAGGTCCTGACAGGTTGGGTGAAGGCAGACCACACCCTATTGCCTTACAGCGACGAGCTCGATGCGGACTGGCACCTGGGCGTCCGTGCCATGGGACTGGACCTGGCCGGCAGGCAGGTCCTCCTTGCTGACGGGAACAGGGTCCAGTTCGACCGGTTGCTGATTGCGACGGGGGCGCGTGCCCGGCCGTGGCCCAACGACGCGGAGGCGTCGCTGGAGGGCGTAGAGGTGGTGCGCACCCGCGACGATGCGGCCCAGTTGCAGCGCCGTCTGGCCGCCAGACCCGGCCGGGTTCTGGTCATCGGCGGCGGGTTCACCGGCTCGGAGGTCGCCTCCGCGTGCCGCGAGCTGGGTCTGCCGGTGACCGTCACGGAGCGGGGGGCCACTCCACTGGTGGGGGCGCTCGGCGGAGTTGTCGGGGCGGTCGCAGCCGCCTTGCAACGCGACCATGGCGTCGACCTGCGCTGCGGCGTCACCGTCACGCGGCTGGAGGGGGATGCAAACGGGAGGCTGCGGCGGGCCCACTTCTCCGACGGCTCGACACTGAACGTCGACGTGGCCGTGGTCGCGCTAGGGGCGATCCGCAACGTGGAGTGGCTGCGCGACTCGGGGCTGGCGGTGACTCGATGGGGGGTGGCCTGTGATGCGGCCTGCCACGCGTTCGACATCAACGGCCTGGTGACCGGGAACATCTTCGTCGCCGGGGACGTGGCCCGCGTCCCTCACCCGATCTACGACTACCAGTTCCTGTCCCTCGAGCACTGGGGCAACGCGGTCACCCAGGCCAAAATTGCGGCCCACAACATGCTCAGCCCGGAAGCGGACCGCTGGCCACACCTGGCCATCCCCACCTTCTGGTCCACGCAATTCGGCGTCAACATCAAATCGGTGGGTGTGCCGACCTTCTCGGACGCGCTCGTCATCACCCAGGGCTCACTCGCCGAGCGCCGATTCGTCGCCGTCTACGGCTACAAGGGGCGTGTCACCGCCGCGGTCGCTTTCGACCAGCCCAAATGGCTGGAGTTCTACCAGGGCTTGATCGATGCGGCCGCGCCGTTCCCGCCCGCCTTCCGCACCGTCCATCAGCCCGCCGAGATGCGGCCCGTCCCTCCCGAATTTCCGAAACGGGCCGTGTCCGACCAGGAGGCCACCGTCATGGTCACCGGCCGTGAACCCTACGAGCGGCGGGTCCGGTGGGTGTACCGGCACCTTTGAGCCGAGTGTCGGCAGCCGCGTCCCCCCCACCCCTCCAACGGACTCAAGGAGACCGCTTCATGGCACAGGCCAGCATCTTCGAGCAGATCCTCGACCCGGCCAACCGGGCCAACCCCTACCCGCTCTACGCCGAGTTGCGGAAGACTCCCGTGGCGCGCGAGGCCGACGGCACGTACATCGTCAGCACCTACGATGAGATTGTCGCGTTGCTCCACGACCCACGGGTCAGCTCCGACATACGCAACCTCGTCCGGCAGGCCGGTGCCACGCCCTCCCCCCAGGAGGGCCCTCCAGGGCTGCCAGAGCCCTTCATCCGGCGCGACCCTCCCGACCACGACCGGCTCCGGAAGCTGGCGATGAGGCCCTTCGGGCCGCCGCACACCCCCGGACGCATTGATGCCCTTCGTCCCTGGCTGGTCGAGACCACCACGGGCCTGCTTGACGCGCTCGCGGGCAAGAACCAGGTCGACATCGTCGGCGACGTGGCCTACCCATTCCCTGTGACTGTCATCTGCAAGCTGCTGGGAGTCCCTCGCGAGGACGAATCGCGCTTTCACGAGTTGGCCGACGCGGGCATCGAGACCCTTGACCCCACCACAGGGACGATCGAGCAGCGAAAGGCCAAGCGCGACCGGACGAAAGCGGAGCTGGGGCAGTACCTCGCTGCGCTCGCCGATGCCCACCTGCGCCAGCCCGGCAGCGACCTGCTCTCTGGGTTCCTGACGGATAACGGCCCCGACGGGCGGATGTCGCGGGAAGAGGTGTTGAGCACCGCCGCGTTGCTGCTCGTCGCTGGCCATGAGACCACCGTCAACCTCATCGCCAATGGCATGCTCACCCTGCTGCGCCACCCCGGCGTGTTCGAGCGGCTGCGCCGCGAGCCCGAGCTGAGCATCCCGCTGGTCGAGGAGCTGCTGCGCTATGAACCACCGGTGCAGTTCCTGCCTGACCGCGTCACTCTGGCCGACATCGACATTGCCGGCACCACCATTCCCCAGGGCTCGCCGCTCGTGCTGATGCTCGCTGCGGGCAGCCGCGACCCAGAGCGCTTCGACGACCCCGACCGCTTCATGCCCGACCGGCCCAACAACTCGCACCTGGGCTTCGGCAGTGGCATTCACTACTGCTTTGGTGCACCGCTTGCCCGGTTGGAGGCACAGATTGCCTTGACCGAACTCGCCTGCCGCCTTGAGCACCCCAGGCTCGTTGCCGACCCGCCCCCCTACCGGCCCAACCCGACCTTGCGAGGCCCCCTCCACCTCCTCGTCGAGGTCGACGGCATCCAGGCGGTGGGCGTGCGATAGCGTCTGCCCCGGCTCACTGACCAAAGGCGACGGGCTTCGCCATGTTGCACGTATGTCGCAGGAACGTGCGGAATGGGCTGGAACAGGACGGGACGAGACGGGACGCGGCGGGATACCGACTCCTAAGCATTCCGGGCGGTTACGAGGTAAGGGCGCGATTCTGCTAGAGGTTTCGCACCGCCCGGCGCGGGTTCGATTTCCGCCGCCTCCAACTCTCACCGGCGGAGTGGAGTTGCCCCCGTCAAATCGGACAGCTCAGGGATGAGAGTTAGCAGTACGTAACCGTCCGGCCAGTGATGTGGCGCGAGAGGTTGCAGGCGGACGAGGAGCGTGTCCGGCGGGCGCCGCGACGAGCGAGCTGTTCAGATGCAGAGCTGGAGAGGTGAGTTGGGCGGGTCGGCGATACGCCGTCGCTTCCACTCGTGGGGCAGCAGTTCGTCGATGCGGGAGTTGGGGTGCGTCTGAACGCGCAGCAGGACGTCCGCGAGGTATGCCTCGGGATTGACTTGGTTGGCCTCACAGGTGGCCACCAGCGCGTAGAGACCGGCCAGGTTCTCCCCCGCGGCCTCGTGGCCGACGAAGAGAAAATTCTTCCTCCCCAGGGCGGCCTTTCTCAGCGCCGCCTCCCCCCTGTGTCAGGGAAGATGTCGCCTCGGCTGACGTGCCGAGCTGACGACGCCCTGGGGGCGAGAGCAGGCAGAACGCAGTGCCGTACACGGATGCATTCAAGGCGCAGATGGTGAAGCGAATGGTGGGCCCCGGCGCGGTGAGTGCCGCGGCGTTGGCCCGCCAGGTGGGAGTCTCGCAGCCGACGCTGTCGCAGTGGTTGCGGGAGGCGAATAAGTTGGCGGCCATGACGCCCCCGCCCGAGGAGAAGCCCGTCGGCCCCAAGAAGTGGACGCCCGAGGAGAAGTTGCGCGTGCTGGCGGAGGCACATGGACTGGCGGGCGAGGCATTGGGAGCGCTGCTGCGCCGAGAGGGGCTACACGAGGGGCACCTGGCAGAGTGGCGGGCGGCTGCCGCTGGAGCCCTCTCTCAGGGCACGAAGGAGGCGCCGTCCGGGGCCCTGACGGCCGGCCAGCGTCGGCGGCTGGCCGTCTCGGAGAAGCGAGTGAAGGAGCTCGAGCGAGAGCTGCGCCGCAAGGAGAAGGCGCTGGCTGAGGCGGCCGCACTGCTGGTGCTCGAAAAAAAACTTCAGGCGATGGGTTGGGACGAGAAGGACTCGGGCGACGAGGACGGCGCAGCGGACGAGACGTGCGAGAAATGACGCTCGCGCTCGTCGACGAGGCGCTGGAGAAGGGCGTGCGGCTGGAGGCCATCTGCTCGCGGCTCGGAGTCGTTCCGCGCACCATTCAGCGCTGGAGGAAGCCAGCGACGGCTGAGGACCGGCGGTGTGGCCCGCATACCCGGCCGGCCAACCGGCTGTCCGAGGTGGAGCGACGCCGCATCCTGGCGGTGGCCAACAGCGAGGAGTTCCGGGACGCCTCGCCCAAGCAGATTGTCCCCAGGCTGGCCGACAGGGGCGAGTACGTCGCCAGCGAGGCGAGCTTCTACCGGGTGCTGCGCGAGGCAGGGCAGCTGGCCCACCGCGGCCGCGCCAAGGCCCCTGTGCCCAGGCCTCGGGCCGAGCACACCGCCACCGGGCCGAACCAAGTCTGGAGTTGGGATATCACCTACCTGCGCGGCCCGGTGAAGGGCAGCTTCCTCTACCTGTACCTCGTGGTGGACGTCTTCAGCCGGCGCAGCATGGGCTTCGCGGTGCACGAAGAGGAGTCGTCCGAGCACGCCGCGGCCCTCATCCGCCGCTCCTGGCAGGAGGCTGGCTGCCCCGAGGGGCTGGTGCTGCACTCGGACAACGGCGGCCCGATGAAGGGCGCTACGCTACTGGCCACCTTGCAGTGGCTGGGCGTCACCCCGTCCTTCAGTCGGCCCCGCGTCTCGGACGACAACCCCTTCTCCGAGGCCCTTTTTCGCACGCTGAAGTACCGCCCCAGCTTCCCTCAGCGCCCCTTCGCGTCCGTCGAGGACGCGCGTGCCTGGGTGACGCGCTTCGTGGCCTGGTACAACACCGAGCACCGCCACTGCGCCATCCGCTTCGTCACGCCCGAGGACAGGCACTTCGGCCGCGAGGGCGCGCTGCTGGCCCGACGGCACCAGGTGTACCAACGCGCCAAAGCCCGTCACCCCGAGCGGTGGAGCCGCGACACGCGCGACTGGACGCCCGCGGGCCCCGTCCGCCTCGGCCCCTCTCCGAACCTCACCCCAGCAGTGCAGGAGTTGAAGCGCATCGGTTGAACCCTTTCACGCGACATCTACCTTGACGCTCACCGCCTCCGCGCGGTTGTTGTCCAGGGGTAGGCGCTCATTCTCGACGAAGCGCGTGAGGGCCGCCCACTGCTTGAGGGCGTAGGAAATAGCCTGGCCCAGCGGACTCTTGGGTGGGTGCCGCGGCGTCTGTTCTTCAAGCCAGACGTGCAGTCGCGCGAGGACGGGGGCGCTGTGCAATTGGCGCAGAGCGCGGTGGGCGGCGGTGCGCACCACGTCCGCGCCTCTCGCCTGGGCCTCCACTCGGTAGAGTTCGAGGATGAGGTCCATGGCATGGCGCGCTTCGGGCGCGGTGGCCAGCGCGTCGAAGAATCGGCGGCGGCAATGCGCCCAGCAGCCGACGCGCACCCGGCCCTGGGGCAGCGTCACCGCGTTGTAGCCGGTGTATGCGTCCACCACGAGCGCACCCGAGGTACCTCCCAGGACTTCCTTGGGCGTCCTGCTCGCCCGGCCCATGCTGAAGCGGTAACCAATGAGCCACTCACCGGCTTCGTTCTGGGTGAGGAAAGTCCAGAGGTAACCCAGCCGCGTCTTCTTCACGTCCAGCACGCGCAGAGGCGTCTCGTCCGCCCACACCACGTCCGCGGCTGCAATGCATTGCAGCAGGTGCTGCGACAGCGGCAGCAGCACCGAGGCGGCTTGGTGGAAGAGGTCCGTCAGCGTGCTGCGACTCATGGGTGTTGATGGTCACCAGGAAGCGCGGATTTCTGGTCATGGACGGCGAGAAGTTCGAGAGCTCTGCTGCCAGGGGCAGCGCTGGGTGCCGCCGAAAAGTTGAGGAGAGGAGCGCGAGCCGGTGGAGTCCGGGGCTGCGCGCGTCCTGAAAAGTCAGAAGGCCCACCAGCGACACCTGGAGGGCCTTCCTGGGGGCGCGCCCTGGTGTGCGAGAGGGGCGAGCCGGTGAGGGAGGGGTAGCGCACTCCGCGGCGCGGCGCCAGAAGTCGGCGCGCACGGGAAGGTGTGCGTGGAGTCATTGCGTCTGGTGGTGTGCGGGCGGCCGGAGTGCCGGAGGCTGTTTCAGCTGTGCAGCCGGTGCGACAGGGGGCAGCGCTACTGCGAGCGCAGGTGCGGGGTGCTGGCGCGTGCGGAGTCGGTGCGCGCGGCCGGGCGGCGATACCAGCGCACCCGAGACGGACGGCATGCGCACGCCGAGCGCCAGGCCGCGTACCGAGGACGGCGGCGGAAAGTGACGCATCAGTCTCCCCCGCCAGGGGCCTTGGAGGTGACGGTGCCGCCCGCGCCGGCCCAGGCCACCACGCAGGTGTCCGCGGAGCCGAGCGCAGCGAGGCCACCTGCGTATGCACCACCGTCCATTCCGGCTTGCACGTCCTGCGGACGCGCCAATCCATTCCTCCGTCACACCACCCTGGCGCGCACCCGAATGGGCCCGCGCTGGCGGCGCTGCCCACCCTGAGGAGGTGGGAGGATGATTGGCCTCGAGGTACGCGCCCGGATTCGCCAGTTGCACTACGCGGAAGGCTGGCCGGTGGGCACCATCGCCACGCAGTTGGGGCTGCACCACGACACCGTGGAGGCGGCCCTGGAGGACGTGCCGGTAGCCAGTGCTGACAGAACGGCGAAGCCCACGGTGCTGGGCCCGTACACGGACTTCATTGACGTCACCCTCAAGGCCCACCCGCGCCTGAGGGCCACGCGCCTCTTCCACATGGTGAAGGCCCGTGGCTACCTGGGCGGCTATGAGCAGGTGAAGCGCTACGTGCGGCGGGTGCGTCCGGGGCCCCAGGCCGAGGCCTTCTTGCGCCGCAATACCCTGCTGGGCGAAGAGGCCCAGGTGGACTGGGGCAGCTTCGGCAAGGTGCGGGTGGGGCGGGCCACCCGGACGCTCTCCTGCTTCGTCCTGGTGCTGGGCCACTCGCGCGCCATGTACGCGCGCTTCTTCCTGGGCCAAACCATGGAGTGCTTCCTCCAGGGCCACGTCCAAGCCTTCGAAGCGCTGGGCGGCGTGCCTCGCAACCTCCTCTACGACAACCTGAAGTCCGTCGTGCTGCAGAGGGCCGGAGACATCATTCACTTCCACCCGCGCATATTGGAAGCCGCCGGCCACTACCACTTCGTCCCCAAGCCCTGCGCCCCCTACCGCGGCAATGAGAAGGGAAAGGTGGAGCGCACCATCCGCTACCTGCGCGACTCCTTCTTCTCTGCGCGCACCTTCCACGGCCTCGACGACGTCAACCGCCAACTGCAGCGCTGGGTGGAGGAGGTGGCCCACCAGCGCCGGGTGCCCGGCGACGCCTCGGGCCGCACGGTGGCGCAGGCCTTGGAAGCCGAGCGCCCCCTGCTGCTGCCGCTGCCCGCGCACCCGCTGCCCACCGACGTGGTGCGCCCCGCCGCCTCCGGCAAGACGCCCTACGTGCGCTTCGACGGCAACGACTACTCCATTCCCGAGGGCCTGGTGCGCCGGCCCCTCACGCTGGTGGCCTCGTCCACCACGGTGCGCCTCCTCGACGGCGCCGTGGAAGTCGCCTCGCACGTGCGCAGCTGGGACAAGGGCGCCGTCGTCGAGGATGCCAGCCACCTGGCTGCCCTGGCCAGGCGCAAGGCCCACGCCCACGAGCTGCGTGGCAGGGACTTGCTGCGCGCACGCTGCCCGCACGCCGAGCAACTCCTCCAGGCGCTCACCAGCCGCGGCGACAACCTCGGCAACCACACCGTGAAGCTGCTGGCGCTGGCCGACAGGTACGGCTCCGCCGAAACCGACGCCGCCATCGCCGAGACGCTCGCTCGCGGCGCACTCGGCCCCGCCGCCGTTGCCCACGTCCTCGACCAACGCAGCCGCAAAAGGGGCGCCCCTCCGCCGCTGCCCCTGGTGCTGCCGGATGACCCGCGCGTGCGCGAGCAACGCGTCCCCCAGCACTCCCTCAACCCCTACGACGCCCTCCTCGGGCGCGACACGGAGCAAGTGTCATGAGCCCCTTGAAGGAACGCCTCAACACCCTGGGCCTGCATCACACCAGTGCCGCGCTCGATGACCTCATTGCCCTGGCCACCAAACGCAGGTGGGGCCCCACCGAGTTGCTGGAAGCCATCACCGAGGAAGAGACGAAGGACAGAGCCCGGCGCAGCGTGGAGCGGCGCCTGTCGCGCAGCAAGCTCGGCGCGCTCAGGACGATGGCCGACTTCGACTGGGGCTGGCCCAAGCGCATCGACAGGACGGCCGTCGAGGGCGCCCTGGCGCTGGACTTCATGGCCCGCCCCGCCAACGTCGTCCTCGTCGCGCCCCAGGGACTGGGCAAGACGATGATTGCTCAGAATATCGCCTACAACGCCGTGCAGGCTGGGCACTCCGTCCTCTTCACCACCGCCTCCCAGTTGCTGCTCGACTTGGGAAGCCAGGACTCCGCTCGCGCTCTCGACAGGCGCCTGAAGCACTACTGCACTCAGGCGGGGTTGCTCGTCATCGACGAGATTGGCTACCTCTCCTACGACGCCAGGAACGCCGACCTCCTCTTCCAGGTGGTGTCGCGCAGGTATGAGAAGAAGCCGATTGTCCTGACGACCAACCTCCCATTCTCCGAGTGGACCACCATCTTCCCCAACGCCGCATGCGCCATCGCCCTCATTGACCGCGTCATCCACCACGCGAGCATCATCAGCATCGAGGGCGACAGCTACCGCAGGCGTATGGCCGAGGAATCACGCGCGGAGCGCAAGGCAAGGAAGAGCTGAGCGTCCCCGCGACTCACCGATGCCCACCGGCCTCGCTCTGCGCCCCGCAATCGGAGCGCAGCGCGGGGCCGTCTTGCGTTGCCTCGACTCGATACCTGCGCTCGCCGATGACCCGATTTCCGCGCTCCGCGATGACCGCGTCGATGACCAGAATCCCGCGCTCTTTGATGACCGCCAACACTCATGGGGACGCCACTGCGCTCAACACGTTGGGCCAGCCGGTGCAGCGGCATGGCGTCGGCACACTTCGACGTCACCACATGCGCGATGAAGCCCGGGCCGTACTCGCCCCTGTCCACTACTCTGGCCGGAGGCGGGGCGGTGACGACGCCCCGGCCGCACGCGCACGCCAGCACTTCCTGCACGTGCACTTGCTTCTCGAAGCGCGCCGGCACGTACTCGTACAGCACCGAAGCGCGGCCCTTGCCCAGTGGCTTCATGTCCTCGCCGCCACACGCAGGGCAGCGGCGCTCCTCGGTTGGCACCGCGTGGCGAATCTCCCGTGCGGGTGCCTCCTCCGCCTTCCGGGAGGCTCTCTCCCGGCGCTTCTGCTTCGCGGCCTCGGCCCGGGCCGCCGTCGAGTCCGCGTCCCCTCGCAGCTCGGCAGCCACTGTCGGCAACTTCTCCGCCCTGCGGCCGAAGACGTGACGCTGCAGGGCCGCCAACTGCCCCTTGAGTGCGTCCACCTCCCCGCCGATACGGCTCACCTCGGCCTTGAGTTCCTCCGCCTCCTCGCGCCAGGGGCAGAAGTGGTCTTGAGGGAGCTCTCGAGGCACCCAGCTTCAACATGCCTCCGCCACGCTGCGTCCCGGGCCCGGCGCGTCAGGTGCCCGTGCGCCCGGGAGGCGTCCAGGCAGGCTGGCGCCTCACCTGCGCCACGTCAATGCCGTCCAGCAGCATCGCCAACTGCGTGGCGTCCAGGTGCACCACCTGCGCGCCCGCGTCCACCGGTGGTAGGCGGAAGCGGCCCGTCTCCAGCCGCTTGTACAGCAGCACGAAGCCGCCTCGACTCCACGTCAGCACCTTGACTCTGTCGCCCCTGCGCGAGACGAAGGCGAAGAGGTGCCCCGAGTAGACGTCCTCGCCCCATGCGCTGCGCACCAGTGCCATCAGGCCGTCAATCGACTTACGCATGTCCACCGGCTCTGTCGCCAGCACCACGCGCACCGAGGCTGGAAGGGCAAACACTGCCTCACCGCCCCAGCGCGGCGACGAGCCGGGCCACGTAGTCGACGTCGGTGCCCTCCTCGAAGCGCACCCGCGCTCCGCTCGCCGTTACCACCTCCAGCATCGACTCCGTCGCCGTGGGCCTCGTCGCGACCTCCACCGGCAGCAGGCGCACTACCTCTGCCTGACTGCCGTGCTGGCGTCGGCGCCGGTACACCCACGACTGCAACGTGCTGAGCCGCACGCCTCGCTGCGAGGAGAACGCTTTTGGCGTCAGTCCGCTCGCCTCGAAGGCTTCGGCGACCCGGAACCACTCCTGCTTCTCCACCGGCTTTGACATTCCCACCAGGGTCCTCGGCGCCGACTCCTCACTCAACGCCTCTCAGCACGTCCTTGGCCGGACGAATACGCTCAGGGATGAGAGTTAGCAGTACGGAACTCGCGGGGTGACTTCATCGTGAGCTTGCGGCGCGGGTGGCAGCGGTTGTAATCATCGAGCCAAGCGGTCACTGCGCACCAAGCGGGTACTACAATTCCCTAAGGTGATGCTCTGGACGAGAGACTTCCAGCGCCCCTGGCAATGGTCGGCACGTTACCCGCTCGCGTTGAACTCTTCGGCGACGCGCATGCTCTGGGCTTTCAACTCGCCATCCCCTCAATACTCCGCAGTGCATCGTCTGCCATGCGGATGCCATTCTTCGGTGGCGTCCTCGCCACTGGCTCAGCGTGACGAGTTCCCCCTCTGCTCTCATCATCTCCTCGCTGGGGAAACCCCTTCATCGGGGCCTCAACATGGAAAAGAACTCAAACTCTTCATGAAACCCGACCGCTAGTTCCCCATGAGAACGGCACCAAGGCGCCACCTTCATGCCAGTCCTCTACGGTACTCTCACGAAACCACGGTTCTTCGAGTCTTGCATGATCAACAACAATGATCTGCGGCCTGCCCTCACCACGAGAGGACTGGTAGAGCAAATCATACACCTCGCGCACCGCACTTAGCTCCCTATCACCCTGCGGGATTGTCAACTGAGTCAGCTTGGCACGTTCGGCGGGAAACCACGCTTGACTTGGCTGATCAAGCATGAGCACCGCAGGGACCGGCGCGTGAATTTTCTGGAAAAACAGGTGAAGGGCAACCGTCCCAGCCACGTGATATCCAAGCCAGTTGGCACCGCTGCCCAGTTCATTAAGCCCAACCCATTGACCATCCAGTTGGACTTCAAAGACAAAGCTAGAAAAATTGATGCGGACTGGCGCTGCACGAAACTCGACGTCTAGCCGCTGCGCAAGCCGCGTCATTAGCTCACTCAGTTCTCGATCCACGCCCTCCCTCAAGCCGCGTATTGCGTTGTCACCAACCTCTGCCTCTAGCTCGTGGATCCTGCCGACAATCCTGTCCCGCTTCGTGTCTACTGTTGCTTCCACTCTCTTCATTGAGGCCAGGAACTCCTTGATGCGTCCTATGAGTTGCTCGCGGCGGCTGGCCTCCTCAAAAAGCGGGCGGCTTTGTTCCCAGTTGGAAAAAAGGATTCTTAGTCTGGCATGCAGAGCCGTTTGGCGCTCGTTTAGTTCCTCTATCTCTTGCTTGAGCCGCCTGCGCTCCTGCTCGATCTTCCCGCTAATTCTCTTGGGCGGCTTTCTAACAGCGGTCAGTGCAGCGGCAGCGTCAATAAGGAGTTTCTCGATTCCCGTTGCATCGACTGAATCATTGCCACAAATGGGGCAATTGCTCATTTTTGAGTCAGGGAGCAACTCCCTAAGTGCCAGCCTCCCTAACTGCTTGTCGGTAATTACCTCATGTACCCCAGCGCCCTGGGAGAAACGCTCCAATTCCGACAATTCAAGCTCTCTCTGGCGCAACCGCTGCCTGATGCCTGCCTCCTCTGCTTGAACAGCACCGAGCCCCATTTCATTGGTTAGCCTATCAAGGCTGTCAATCTTGGTGCCTGCAATGCCCCGAAGTTCCACCAGCAGGCTTGAAAGCAGGACTGGCGCAGTCTGCCCTTTAGCCAAACCAAGTCCAACAGCTTCACTCCACAGACGGAGACCGTGGTCGAACCCCTCCGCTTTAGACCTAGCCCCCTCCCTTGCCTGCCGCTCGATAGCATTCCGCTCCGCCTTTAACACTACTGCGTCAGGGGTAGGCCGAAGGGGGAGTGTGCGACGGAGGGCTGGGCGGGTAGGCTCTCATTGCATCGGCCGCCATCCGCCCCACTCATGAAGCAGGTATGGACTCCTTCATGAACGCCGCCGCGGTGCAGCGGCTTGAGAGGTATTTCCAGCAAATCGGCGAGGTCCTCGGCGAGGAGAGCCGGCGCGGCTCGTTCGCCCTCTACGCCATGGGCCTGCTGGGGGATGGGGAGCGCAAGAGCGTGGAGCCCATCGCCGCCCGCGCGTGTCCGAACCCCGAGCGGGTGGATGCCATGCACCAGCGGTTGTTGCACTTCGCCGTGGACTCGAGGTGGAGCGACCGGGACGTGCGGCGCGAGGCGTCGAGGTACGCGCTGGAGGCGATGACGCGGCGGGAGTCGGTGGAAGCATGGATTGTGGACGACACGGGCTTTCTCAAGCAGGGCAAGCACTCGGTGGGCGTCCAGCGGCAGTACACCGGCTCGGCGGGGAAGGTGGCCAACTGCCAGATTGGCGTCAGCCTCAGCGTGACCACTCGTACCGAGCACCTGCCCGTCGACTTCGAGCTGTACCTCCCCGAGTGCTGGGCCAACGACGAGGCGCGTCGCCGTGAGGCCCGCATCCCCGCCGAGGTTTCCTTCAGGACGAAGCCCCAACTGGCGCTGCGAATGATTGAGCGGGCCGTGGAGGACGGGGTGGCTCCGGGCGTCCTCCTGGCGGACAGCGCCTACGGCAACTCCAGCGGCTTCCGTGCGCGACTTCGCGCACTGGGCTTGCATTACGCAGTCGCGGTGTCTGCGCAGACGACCGTCGGCCTCCTGGATGCGAAGGGCCGTCCCCGAAAGGACGCGCGAAGTGTTTCGGACCTGGCCTGGCGCATTCATGAACGAGGCGGCTTCCGACGGTGCACCTGGCGCCAGGGCACGCAAGAAGCCTTGTCGGCACGCTTTGCCCTACGCCGCGTCGTCGCCGCGGGCGTCCACCAGCGAGAGCAGGAGCCCCTGGGGCTGCTCATCGAGTGGCGAGACAGTGAGCCCGAGCCCGCCAATTACTTCCTGATATCCCTGCCAGAGGGCCGGACGAAGAAGCAGCTCATCCGTCTGGTGATGCAGCGATGGAGAACCGAACGCGTCTACGAAGACCTCAAGGGGGAACTGGGTTTGGACCATTACGAAGGCCGCCGTTTCCCCGGCTGGCATCACCATGTTTCCGTCGCGCTGTGTTGCTACGCCTTCCTCGTGGCGGAACGCACGCGGCGTTTTCCCCCCTCGGCCCGAAGGGCGGCTGAAGCCCACACGCAGTCACTCTCGGCCTGAGCGCCACTTCCGCGACAGCTTCATCACCGCACGGCTCGCTATGGCTCGGGTGATTGCCAACTGGTTGCCGCGCTGCCCCACCTGCCACCGCACCAACCACCACCACCGCACCTCACGTCGCCTACCCGGCCTCCCCGTCCACCCCTCGGGCCCCTGACGCAGTAGTGTTAAGGAGCGTAGTTCTCTCCTCTTTCTCAATCGGTCGATAGTCAAGATGCCCTGAAAATAGTACGCAGCATCTGCTGCATGTCTTTTCTTGTAGAAATCTTCAAGACCGGCGAATGCCACATTGCGACTGGCAATAACATCCTGGGGCTGAAAGACATAGAATGAACAGTGCCTAATGTTCGCTGGGCTCCTGGCTTCCGGTGCCGCATCGTACTCATTCATCAACACAGGGAGTGATTCTATTCCCGTGAAGTCTGACAACAATTCTTTGGCGGCCTCGATGTTCCAACGAGCCTCGGGAGGGGATTGTGGCAGTGTCTTATCTGTGCCCTTGGATATGTGTACCTCAGCTGAAGTCAGTCGGCCTTCGTCGGGAAGTGCCCTCACGACCACAATCGACTCGTCTCCACGAACAAGCAAGACACCGACATGCGAAACGTTTTCACGTATGAAGCCCTTGGATATTGGGCATCGTTCAGACATTAGGCAATAATCTACAATATCAAGAATCGATGACTTGCCCCTGCTTGATGGGCCTGTAATGATGTTTAATCCTTCCGTCTTGAATTCAATATCACGCAACCCTCCGCCCTCCTTGGCATAAACCCCTAGTCTCAAAATTCTCCAACTCATGGCGCCACCGTCAGTCCAAGAATTAGAGATATTGCATTGTCATCTGCCTCTTTAGCCAGGATTTTACCCAGGGCGGTTGCACGTTTCTTTAATTCCAAATCCAATGGGCGTGCGGGATTGTCGACATTGCCTTCCGCATAGAGCCGGCCATTCTGCATTGACAGCGTGCCAGTTCCAATGCCCAGGCGTACAGCCAGCCAAAATGGGGCGGACCAGAATCTCAGCGTTTCAGGCAGCCCCAACCGCCATTGGGGGTGTTCATGGAACAGAATGGATAGCTTACCATTGGCATTCCGTGGGAGTTCTGCCCGCACCGCCTCTGGCGCCAGTAGTGCCAAGCAGAGTGTTCCCCAAGGCCACAAAAAACCTTGCAAAGCATCCTTTCGTTCGCGCTTCTGTTGCCGATAGCCTTGACACGTCCACCTCAAGCAAGACAAGCAAAAGGCCGGATTCGTGTGTGCAAACTGATCGATTGATTCCGTCATATCGTCGCTAATCTTCTTTTTTGGTGGACGACAACTGATTCAAATAGTCTGGATGCCATCCGGCATGCGGGGCATTGCTGGGTTCGTTTGTGAGGATGTAATACGTGCCATTGGCAACATGGACAGGAGGCACGAGCATGCCACTGATATTTCCATGGTAGTTCATGCACTCCCCATGTATTGTCCAGCCGCATTCAACCAATGCGCTCGCATCTGCTGGTTTGGCTCTCAGTGCGCCAAGTCGAATCGTCCTCCATTTTGCCTTTAAATCGCTATCGTAGCTCTGGAGTTCGCCAGCGGCGTTCGGGCGCGTCTGTCGCCAGATGTCGCGCTCGGCCCGGGCTCGATGGAGCATGGCAATTGCGTTCACCAAGTGCTCCTCTGACGCATCAAGTAGCTCCAATTGCCTCAGATAAGGAGGATCAGAACTGCGCTCCTCGTCCAGGGGAGGGTATTCGGCTTCCCCTTGAGTGCTGCATAGCGCTGCAGGCGCCTGAAGCGAAAGCAGTTCCGCCAACTTGCCTACAACCTCATCGACTGTGATTTTGCAGCCTCCACTCGACAGGCGTGTGGCAACAATTCCTTCGAACCATCCAACTAGACTCTCACGAAACAACCGCACTGCTTGTGGCCGGACAGTATGCCGGAGCAACCTCTTCTCAATGGTCTCATCGACTTCTGCCAAACGGGGCTGTGCTTCTTGTATTCTGATCCTATTAACTAGGAACTCGCGCTCTGACGTTTTCAGGCGTCTCCAGTCTGATATGGCGGCAGCGCTCTCTTTATTTTCTGATGTTTTTGAGATTGCATCCAGTCGCTGTCGGACTTTGTCGATATTGGTCTTGAGTTTGGGGTCGTCAACAAATTCTCTCAAGTCGGGACCGACGCGCGCGGTCGTGCTGAGAACAAGCGTCGAATCGGCGGAAAGATGCTGTCTTGTTAGGAGGTAAATCCAGACGCGCAGCGTTTTCCAAAGCTCGACGGAGTGAGCCGTTAGAAGATCTTCGCTCCACGAATGCTTAGTTTGTATCGCGGCTATGACATGCCCGCTGCCCGAGCTGACAACAATGTCGTCAAGTGTCTCCAAGCTCACGGCGGCGTCGAGTTCTTCCTGCTTCAGCAAATACAGGAGCAACGAGCGCAGTTGCCAAATGAACCCGGCCATTGTTGGGGCTGCGGAGAATGGGCTCTTACGCATTGATTTCAAGTGGAGCGCCACTTTGCCCTCGTGTCAAGACAGCGCACACTGAACGTCCATTCTGTGATGGGGTTCGGTTGAAGGCGTAGGGGCTAAGCTTTACGAGACTGGGTGGTGAGTACCCCAGCCCAAGGAAGCGTGGGGGCTGTGCCTGCTGCGTGTTCCGGGGGTGGTGAGCACCCATTCCAGCGCAAGCGAGCAGCCGTTGTGGCCAATGGCGAGTAGTCGGAGCGCCGTGACGGTGGGGCGTCCCGGAGGTCCTGGCTGTTGGCCAGCGCAAAAATGCTGCGCCGCTCCACGACTGACGGACGATTGGCAGAGTGGGTATGTACGGACCGCAATGCCGGTCCTCGCCAGTCGGGGCTTCTTCCCGCGTACTCCCACCTCGCTGGTAAGCGCCGCAGCACTTGCCGAGCCCGGGACCAGCATCCTCTTCACCAGCTGATCTTTGCGTGCGTCCGTATGCGGCGCTGCTGCCTGCCTGGTCTCGCCCCTGGGTGTCGCCAGCTCAATGCGCCAGCCGAGGCAACAAATCACCGGACACAGGGGGCACCCTCGCGCACCTCTCCGCACCATCTCCCCCACCGCACTTCAGTCCCGTCTGTTCTGTGCGTTCTATGTTCAACAGTAGGCCAAGAGTCGCTAGGGTAGTGCACCCAACCGTCCTCACACCGTGAGTCACCGTGCGTATCGAGAGTGTTACCATTTCTGGCTTCCGGAGTTTCGGCCCCAATCCAGTTCGCATTGCCTTAGCCGGCGACCTGACTGTGGTTATTGGGCCAAACGCCTCAGGAAAGACGTCTCTGCTCCACGCCCTGGCCAAGCTGTTTGGAGTCACTCGATCCCAACGCACCGTTCATCGCTCCGACTTTCACTTGCCGCCCGACGTAGATCCAGGAGATCGAAAACCTCGCAGCATGTTCATCGACGTAATAGTTGGAATGCCCGAGTTCGCCAAAGGTGCTGCGACTGCGGAGAGCGTCGCGCCCACTTTCAAGCATATGCGTATCGAGCGTCCTGCTGCGCCGCCCGTGTGTCGGCTGCGCTTAGAGGCACATTGGGCGGACGACGGCACGGTCGACGGAGAAGTTACACAGGAATTGTATTGGATCGACACGCTTGGCGCTACGATCAGCGACGAGCAGCGTCACCCTGTGACACCATCCGATAGGGGCCTTATCCAACTTTACTATACGCCAGCCAGTCGAGACGCGGAATCTCAGATCCGTGCGACAACAGGGGCGCTCGCCGCGAGATTGCTGCGAGCAATCGAGTGGTCGCAGCGGACAAAGCAGGCGGTGGTTGCGGCCAGTCAAAGCCTGCGGGAGAGCTTCAATACTGAATCGGCAATCAAGGCGATCAGTGAAGCCCTCACGAAGCGTTGGTCATCGCTACACGACGACAAGACAGATACCGAACCAAGCTTGACGCTCATTAGTCATCGCTTCGAGGAGGTCGTCAGCCATGTTAGCGTTGTTTTTCAGCAGGGCCCAGCTGGTGTCGAGCGTGGTCTTGAGGCGTTAAGCGACGGGCAGCAGTCCCTATTCTACTTTGCGCTCGCGGCAGCGGTGTTCGACCTTGAACGCGCAGCCGTAGCCGGCCACATCACGGGATTTAATGCGGAAGATCTTGCGATCCCGGCCCTCTCAATATTTGCGATTGAAGAGCCCGAAAACCATTTGTCACCGTATTACTTGGCGCGCATTGTGTATCAAGCGCGATCGCTTGTCTCAGATGGGGTTGCACAGGCAATCATCACGAGCCACTCGCCCGCCGTGCTAAGCCGGGTAGAACCTGGAGAGGTTCGCTACTGCCGCTGCGAACAGAAAACACGCCTTTCCTCCATAAGCGCTGTGTCCTTGCCCGAAAACGATCAAGAGGCTGCGAAGTTCGTACGTGGGGCAATGCTAGCCTTCCCTGAGCTATACTTTGCGCGCTTCGTTGTGCTTGTGGAAGGCGACTCCGAGCGGGTTGTCTTGCCGCGCTTGGCCAAGGCATTGGGCGTGCTGATTGATCCAGCCTTTGTGGCCATTGTCCCTCTGGGCGGGCGGCACGTGCAGCACTTCTGGCGATTGTTGAGCGATCTTGGAATTCCTTATGCAACTTTGCTTGATTTGGATATTGGTCGCGAAGGCGGTGGATACGGCCGAGTAAAGACCGCAATTGAGCAACTGCTGGCGATTGGTGTTGGCAAGCAAGATGTCCTGGGAATACCAAATGGCGTGATGTCCGATGCAGAATTCGCCCAGATGCACACTCGAAAAGACGAGCACTTGGCAGCTTGGGCAACTAGCCTAAAGAAGCACGGCGTCTATTTCTCGTCACCGCTCGATCTGGACATGGCCATGTTGCATGCGTTCCCCCAAGCCTATGCTTCCATAATTCCAACGGGCGGCGGACCGAAAATGACGACTGAGAAAGCTGCGGAGGTGGTGCTCGGCACCAATGGGCTCAAGGATTACGATGGCGCACTCAGCGACTATAGACAATTAATGCCGGCATACCGCTACCACTTCCTGACGCACAGCAAGCCCGCGACGCATCTGCGGGCACTGGTCAATCTCGATGATGAATCATTAAGGCAAGCTATGCCGGCATGCCTGCTGCCTGTGTTGGAGCGAGTAAGGGCATACCTGCGGAGGGACTAGGATGTCGCTACATCGCCGCCGTATCCGCGCTGAAGAATGGAGCCCTGTCGGCATCGAGTCGCTTGAGGATAATGCTTTTGATGTCGTGCGATCAGTCGACAATCGCTCGGTGATTGCTGGCCCTGGCGCTGGCAAAACTGAGTTACTAGCACAGCGAGCCGCCTACCTTCTCCAGACAGGTGGGTCGCCGCGACCGCAGCGAATCCTAGCGATCAGTTTTAAGCGCGATGCGGCGGCAAACTTAGCCTCACGGGTGCGTAAGCGGTGTCATCCGCGACATGCCGCCCGGCTCGATTCGATGACCTTCGATGCCTTCGCGAAGAGCATCGTTGACCGTTTCGGGCAGGCGCTACCAGAGGCTTGGCGGCCCCGCCCCGACTACCAAATCTTCTCTCCTACGGAGGGGCAGTATCGCGACTATCTTGGCAGTCTTGGGGCTCCACCTGCGCAATTTGGTGCCCGAGCTCAGATTATGGCTATCAAAGCAAAGGACTTTGAGCGCAAGCATTTGTTCGGAGTGCCTTTGCCTGAAGTGCCTTACCCGCCGGAAAATGCAGCACAGTGGGCTGCAGACCGCTACTGGCGCACTTCGCTGGAAAACACGCGAGACAATTTCCTCAGCTTCCCGATGATTGGTCGACTGGCTGAACTTGTGCTACGTGTCAACCAAGTTGCGCGCCAAGCGCTCGCATTGACCTATTCGCATCTGTTTTTGGATGAATTCCAGGATACTACGCAAATCCAGTACGACTTGGTCAGGACCATTTTCCTTGGATCTGCGGCCATCGTCACTGCGGTTGGCGATAACAAGCAGCAGATCATGCGATGGGCGATGGCAATGGACGATCCTTTCGGTGTGCTAGAGCGGGACTTCGGAGCCAAGCGAACGCCCCTTCTGAACAATTACCGCTCGTCGCCGGAACTCGTCCGCATCCAGCACGTCCTTGCTCAAGCCCTTGATGCTCAAGCGGTTGCACCAGTATCAAAGACTCAGGCAACGGTGTCTGGCGGGAGTTGCGCAGTCTGGGACTTTTCTACTCCTGCAGTGGAGGCGAAAACGCTGGCCGCATTCATCGCTAGCCAAATGAAGGAGTTCAGTCTTGGTCCGCGCGACTTCGTGCTGCTTGTGCGACAGCGTGCAGTGGACTATGCGAAAGTATTGGCGCCAGCCCTTGCCAATTACGGGGTGCTTCTGCGGAATGAAGCAGCATCGGTTGGGGAGGTGACGCTACAGGAGTTGCTCGCCGAAGACTTGTCGGAGATGGTGATCGGATTTGCTCGTTTGGCTACAAGCACACGGGCGGGTCGGTATTGGAGTGAGTGTCAGGACACCCTTGCCAACCTACGAGGTTTCTCCGTAGATGATGATGCCTCGTGGGTTCGGCTTAGTCGTGAACTCGACACTTTCTGCGCTGATTTTCGGCAGAACTACCCCAAGCCGGTTACTGACCTGCCCGCAGCTTCGACGTTGGTTGCTGGAGTGCTAAATTTCATTGGTCTGAAGTCCCTTCTTGCCGCTTTTCCAGTATATCGGCAGGGCGACTGGATGACCAAGGTCACTAATGCTATCGCATTGCACATCCAGGCGAGTTGCGCGATGGCGAGTGACTGGGCGACGGCGCTCGATGTCTATGAGGGTGTGAATGCCTTGCCCCTTATGACTATCCACAAGAGCAAGGGTCTTGAGTATCATACCGTCATTTTTGTTGGGCTCGACGATGGTGCATGGTGGAGCTTTTCGCAGGATCAGATCGAAGCCACCGCTGGATTCTTTGTCGCGTTCACACGGGCTAAACAGCGGGTTTTGTTCACCTATTGCCCAACGCGGGGCATGCGCCAGAAAATTGCAACACTCTACGAGTTGCTCAAACTCGCGGGCGTTAGTGTGATCCCTGCTGGCTAGCACGGTGATCACGGCGGTTGAGGAGAGTAGCCGCAGTAGGCGAACCAAGCGGCTGCATCCTGCGGCCGCACGGTCGAGAGCACCTCGCGCATGGCCTGCAGGAGGGCCGCGTGGGTTCGCGCGCCGATGGCCCGCAGGCGCGTCTTCACCTTCAGCCAGCACGACTCAATGGGGTTGAGGTCAGGGCTGTAGGGCGGCAGGAAGAGGAGATGGGCCTTGCGGCTGCGAACGAGCGTTTCGACTGCGGGATGGTGATGGGCGCTGAGGTTGTCCAAGACAACGACGTCGCCGGGCTTGAGGACGGGAAGTAGCCCCTCTCGGACGTAGGTCTCGAAGCGTTCGCGATTGGTGGCCCCCTCGAAGGTCAGCACGGGCCCCACCCCCTGGAGCGTCAGGTCCCCAATCATCGTGAGGACCTGTCGACGCCCCATGGGCACGTAGCCACGTGCTCGACTCCCTCGGTGAGCACGTGCATAGCGGCGAGTCATCGTGAGGGTGGCGGCGGTCTCATCGATGAAGTGGAGATGCGAAGGCTTCAGCTCTGAGGTCTTATCCAGGTACCGCCTTCGCGCCTGGCGACTCTTCGCCAGCCGCCGCTCGGAGGCGAGGAGTGACTTTTTTTCTACGTCGGCAAAGCTCTCCTGAGCCCCCGCTCAATCGCTGCGAGATAGGCGTTCGGATTGGCCCGGAATCGGCGGCCCAAGGCTCGCGCGTATTGCCGTCTTCGAAGGGAGGCACGCAGCTTCCTCCACGCGACGACGTCTTTTGGGGCCAGTTCCGCGCCGACAGTGGGGGCCAGTCGGGTCGCCACTGCGGCGACGACTCTCACCTGTCCGCGCACCACCAGGCCCTCGCTTCCGCGGCGCCGACCCGAGGCCCGGCGCTCGTGGTAGCGGCAACTGCCAAACAGGTGCTCCAAGTCATTGTCCGTGCGAGGCAGGCCGGGTACGTCGTAGCAATGGAAGAGGCCGGGCCAATAGCGACGCGTCTCCAGGAGGAAATGTGCAAGCGCCGCACGGTGGGGGGAGCGGGTGCGTCGCACGGCATGCTCCAGTGCGCCGACAAGGCCGGCCATGCGCCTTTTGACGTGACAGCCTTTCTGGCCGGAGGCATTGGTGAGGATTTCGGCGACACGCTCTACCCACCGGTAGGCCGCCTTCAGTGGTGGCCACATCCTCGCCGTCTGCATCAGGCCGCGCCTCAATAGCAGGCGCAGCCGTGTCAGCCCTCTGGCGCGCGCCCCCCTTTTTCTGCCCGGCGGAGACTCGCTTCAGTCGCTCGCAGTCGCCGGTGCAACTCCAAACCGGAGGGCTTCAGGGGTGGGCGCCTGTCGTCCGTCAAGGCGCTGCGCACTGCGGCGCAGTAGCCGCGGACGGCTTGTGCTTGGGCGTCCTGGCGCCCTTCGACGGCGCGCTCGATAACCCGCACTCCTCGCACATGACTCTTCAGCAGCTTCTTGGCGTGCCGGTCCGCTTCGTAGAGGGGGCGGGCCGCCTCACGCAGGTAGTGGAAGTGGCAGAGTTGGTGAGGCACCCCAGGCAGCGCCGAGGCCACCGCGTTGCGGATGGAGCGCTGGCCATCCGAGACGACGCCGGCAATGGGCACTGCCAGCGCCGCTTTCACCTCCAGGAGCAGCGGAGCCAACTCCGCCTCACCACTGCCCAGCAAGCTACGGGCTGCCAGCACCTCGCCGGAGAGGCAGTCGCGCACCACCCACAACACCTCATGGCCTACCTCGGGCTGCAATCCGTCCATGGCTAGCACCACCCGGCCCTGTTGACGTGTCACCTGCTGCAGTCGCCGACTGTCTGTCATTCTCAGTGCCAGCAACTCATCGTACCGGTCGAGTTGGTTGGTGACACTGCGCTCGGAAATGGAGACGCCCCGTGCGCGAAGGACTGCATGGATTTCCGGGACGCTGCGATGCTCGTGGTAGCGCAGTGCACCAATCAAGGCGATGACGTCCAGGCCAAACTCATGGTCCGGCAGCGCCCACCGGCCCTCTTCTTCGGCACGCACAGGTCGCAAGTACAACGGGCACCCCTTCCGGTGGCACACTCGCACCTGTACCTTCAGGGCGACCACCGCCTCCAGCGTCACCACGTTCCGCCGTGCCCGGTAGTCCGCTGGGGCGGGCCCTCCGCACGCGGAGCACCGCCGTCGATGGTTCTCCAACCCCACCTGCCTGCTCGCCGGTGGGTGGGCAGTCGTGCGTCCCATGGTGCCACCTCCCCATGGAGGCAACACCGCGGAGGGCAGGAGGTATTTGCCGGCGTAGTTTTTTTACGTGTGTAGCCCAGGCGCCGGAAGGCACGTCCCATGGTAGGGCGGCTCACCCGTACGCCTGTCGCCTTGGCGTAGGCATCCGCAATCTCCTGGGTCGTGCTGTCGGGGCAGGCGTCCAGCAGCCGCTTCACCTTGGCGAGTTGCGAATCCGGAATTCGGTAGTGGGGCCGCGGACCAGGACGCAACGGAGCGAGGGAGTGGGTGCGCTTCCAGCGGCCGACGAGCCGATCAACCGTCGCGACCCCTACCCGAAACCGCTTGGCGAGTTCTTCCCACGTTTCCTCGTGTGCCAGATACGCCTCGAGGATGCGTTGCCTCAAGTCCATCGACAGTGGAGCGCCCATAGTCCCAATTTGAGGGCTCCGGAGCGCACTGCCTTGCTCCTGTGCTCCGGGACGCACCGATTCAGGGCTGCGCTGCTTGCTTCGCACGATCAACATCCACGAGCACCGTTGTAAACCACCGCTCGTGATTCTCGATCGCGGTTGGTGAGCGGGCGGGCGCGCGGGGCGACAGGAAGAGTCAGGGGCACATCCCGTTCGGCTCTGTGTGCGCAGAAGACCAGGAATCAGAAAGGCCCCGCCCAGGGACAAAGGTAGTCCCCGTCTTTCGCGGCTGCAGCGCCGCTCTCTCATCCGCTGGCGTGAAAGGAGCGGCTGCCCGCTCACCCTGCGGCGGTGCATGGCGGTGGTGGGAGTGTCGCGCGGCGAATCGTGCAGGCAGGTAGCGCGTGCTCTGGCGTGCGCCACCTCCACGGTTGTCTCCGCGGTCAATCGCTACCGGACGGGACGGCGTAAAGCCCTGTTGGACCTGAGCGATCCCCTCATTTCAGCGAGCTGCTCACCAGCCGCCTGCCAGCCGGCTCCGTGCGAGGTGGGGGTGGTGGGAGGCAGAAGGAGAGGCCATGCTGGTACGCAAGGTGGCCATCAACGAAGAGCAGGTGCGGACGTTCCTGTCGAACTTGTTCGAGGAGGACCTGCACGCCAAGCGGGTGTTGTCGCTGTCGCACGCGACGTTGGGCGTGGTGCACGCGGCCTCCTTGTCGGTGCACGCCATTGGCCAAGCGCTGGCATGGGCACGGGGCGGCGTGCAGAAGCACGGCATCAAGCAGGTGGACCGGCTGCTGTCCAACGAAGCCGTGGACGTGTGGAAGTTGGCGGCCGCATGGGTGCCGTACGTGCTGGCCGAGCGCGACGAGGCGCTGGTGGCGCTGGACTGGACGGACTTCGACGCCGATGACCACACCAGCCTGGTGGCCAGCCTCGTCACCTCGCATGGGCGCGCCACGCCCTTGTTGTGGCTGACGCTTCAGAAGAGCGCCCTGGCGGGCAACCGGGCCCAGGCGGAGGATGAGTTGCTGCTGCGGCTCAAGGAGTGCGTGCCCGACGGGGTGAAGGTGACGGTGCTGGCGGACCGGGGCTTCGCGGACCAGCGGCTGTACGCCTTCTTGGCGCAAGCGGGCTTCGAGTACGTGGTGCGTTTTCGCAAGAACGTGCAGGTGGAGGTAGCCGGCGGCTCGCGGTGTCCGGCGGTCGAGTGGATGCCCACCAGCGGGCACGCGAAGAAGCTGACGAATGTGCACGTCACGGCGGACCGGATGCCGGTGCCGGCGGTGGTGCTGGTGCACCAGAAGGGCATGAAGGAGCCGTGGTGTCTGGCCACCAGCCTGGGCAGTGCCAGCGCGCGCCAGGTGGTGGACCTCTACTCCCGACGCTTCTCGTGTGAGGAGACGTTCCGGGACGTCAAGGATTTGAGATTCGGCATGGGGCTGTCCGCGGTGCGCGTGAAGAGTCCCGAGCGGCGCGACAGGCTGCTGCTGGTGAGCGCACTGGCTCAGGTCCTGCTGACACTGCTGGGCGCCGCCGGAGAGAGCCTTGGCATGGAGAAGGGATTGAAGGCCAACACGGCCAAGACGCGCACCTACTCACTCTTCCGTCAGGGCTGCATGTATTACCAGGCCATCCCCATGATGAGGGAGGAGCGACTGCTTCCGCTCGTCGAGCGCTTCGCCGAACTCCTTCACCGCCACCCCGTCTTCCAGGAAACTCTCGGCTTCATATGAGGGGATGGCTCAGCTGTTGGACCGCAGGGCGGCCAATGGCGAGGCGAAGGTGGATGAGCGCTTCCTCGCAATTCTCTCGCACGTGCTGGCGGGTACTCCCGACGAGGTGGGCTGGTGCCGCCCGACGTGGACACGGGAGTTGCTCGCGCTGGAGATGGAGCGCCGGGGCCTGGCGCGGGTGTCGGTTGCCACCATGGGCCGTGCGCTTGCCACCCTCGCTGCGAGCCTGAAGGCGGCCAAACCCGTGGTGGGCTGCCCTTGGCCGGGCTGGAAGCGGCGCAGACGTCTCTTCGAGTTGCGCTGCCTGGAAGCCTGTGCCCGGTCCGACGAGCCGGTCCTCTATGTGGACGAGGTGGACATCCATCTCAATCCGAAGGTGGGACGTGACTGGTGCCTGCCCGGCCAGCGCCGGGTGGTTCTCACGCCAGGCAACAACACGAAGCGATACCTGGCCGGCGCCCTGGACTCGAAGACGGGCCGCCTCACTTGGGTGGAAGGCAAGTCGAAGGCCAGCTCACTCTTCATCCAACTGCTTTGGCGCACCGCCGGTGAGTACCCTGGCGCCCCACGAATCCACCTCATCCTGGACAACGCCTCCATCCACAGCAGCCAGAAGACGAGAAAGGCGCTCGAGCAACTCGGCGGCCGGATTGTCCTCCACTTCCTGCCGCCTTACTGCCCGGACGCCAATCGCATTGAGCGCGTCTGGCTGGACCTCCACGCCAACGTCACTCGCAACCATCGCTGCCGCACCCTCCAGAAGCTCATGCGGCGCGTCCATGCCTACCTGCTGTTGGCGGTCATCAAAGAGCGCGGGATTCTGGTCATCGACGCGGTCATCGCGGAGCGCGGAAATCGGGTCATCGGCGAGCGCAGGTATCGAGTCGAGGCAACGCAAGACGGCCCCGCGCTGCGCTCCGATTGCGGGGCGCAGAGCGAGGCCGGTGGGCATCGGTGAGTCGCGGGGACGCTCAGCTCTTCCTTGCCTTGCGCTCCGCGCGTGATTCCTCGGCCATACGCCTGCGGTAGCTGTCGCCCTCGATGCTGATGATGCTCGCGTGGTGGATGACGCGGTCAATGAGGGCGATGGCGCATGCGGCGTTGGGGAAGATGGTGGTCCACTCGGAGAATGGGAGGTTGGTCGTCAGGACAATCGGCTTCTTCTCATACCTGCGCGACACCACCTGGAAGAGGAGGTCGGCGTTCCTGGCGTCGTAGGAGAGGTAGCCAATCTCGTCGATGACGAGCAACCCCGCCTGAGTGCAGTAGTGCTTCAGGCGCCTGTCGAGAGCGCGAGCGGAGTCCTGGCTTCCCAAGTCGAGCAGCAACTGGGAGGCGGTGGTGAAGAGGACGGAGTGCCCAGCCTGCACGGCGTTGTAGGCGATATTCTGAGCAATCATCGTCTTGCCCAGTCCCTGGGGCGCGACGAGGACGACGTTGGCGGGGCGGGCCATGAAGTCCAGCGCCAGGGCGCCCTCGACGGCCGTCCTGTCGATGCGCTTGGGCCAGCCCCAGTCGAAGTCGGCCATCGTCCTGAGCGCGCCGAGCTTGCTGCGCGACAGGCGCCGCTCCACGCTGCGCCGGGCTCTGTCCTTCGTCTCTTCCTCGGTGATGGCTTCCAGCAACTCGGTGGGGCCCCACCTGCGTTTGGTGGCCAGGGCAATGAGGTCATCGAGCGCGGCACTGGTGTGATGCAGGCCCAGGGTGTTGAGGCGTTCCTTCAAGGGGCTCATGACACTTGCTCCGTGTCGCGCCCGAGGAGGGCGTCGTAGGGGTTGAGGGAGTGCTGGGGGACGCGTTGCTCGCGCACGCGCGGGTCATCCGGCAGCACCAGGGGCAGCGGCGGAGGGGCGCCCCTTTTGCGGCTGCGTTGGTCGAGGACGTGGGCAACGGCGGCGGGGCCGAGTGCGCCGCGAGCGAGCGTCTCGGCGATGGCGGCGTCGGTTTCGGCGGAGCCGTACCTGTCGGCCAGCGCCAGCAGCTTCACGGTGTGGTTGCCGAGGTTGTCGCCGCGGCTGGTGAGCGCCTGGAGGAGTTGCTCGGCGTGCGGGCAGCGTGCGCGCAGCAAGTCCCTGCCACGCAGCTCGTGGGCGTGGGCCTTGCGCCTGGCCAGGGCAGCCAGGTGGCTGGCATCCTCGACGACGGCGCCCTTGTCCCAGCTGCGCACGTGCGAGGCGACTTCCACGGCGCCGTCGAGGAGGCGCACCGTGGTGGACGAGGCCACCAGCGTGAGGGGCCGGCGCACCAGGCCCTCGGGAATGGAGTAGTCGTTGCCGTCGAAGCGCACGTAGGGCGTCTTGCCGGAGGCGGCGGGGCGCACCACGTCGGTGGGCAGCGGGTGCGCGGGCAGCGGCAGCAGCAGGGGGCGCTCGGCTTCCAAGGCCTGCGCCACCGTGCGGCCCGAGGCGTCGCCGGGCACCCGGCGCTGGTGGGCCACCTCCTCCACCCAGCGCTGCAGTTGGCGGTTGACGTCGTCGAGGCCGTGGAAGGTGCGCGCAGAGAAGAAGGAGTCGCGCAGGTAGCGGATGGTGCGCTCCACCTTTCCCTTCTCATTGCCGCGGTAGGGGGCGCAGGGCTTGGGGACGAAGTGGTAGTGGCCGGCGGCTTCCAATATGCGCGGGTGGAAGTGAATGATGTCTCCGGCCCTCTGCAGCACGACGGACTTCAGGTTGTCGTAGAGGAGGTTGCGAGGCACGCCGCCCAGCGCTTCGAAGGCTTGGACGTGGCCCTGGAGGAAGCACTCCATGGTTTGGCCCAGGAAGAAGCGCGCGTACATGGCGCGCGAGCGCGCGTGGCCCAGCACCAGGACGAAGCAGGAGAGCGTCCGGGTGGCCCGCCCCACCCGCACCTTGCCGAAGCTGCCCCAGTCCACCTGGGCCTCTTCGCCCAGCAGGGTATTGCGGCGCAAGAAGGCCTCGGCCTGGGGCCCCGGACGCACCCGCCGCACGTAGCGCTTCACCTGCTCATAGCCGCCCAGGTAGCCACGGGCCTTCACCATGTGGAAGAGGCGCGTGGCCCTCAGGCGCGGGTGGGCCTTGAGGGTGACGTCAATGAAGTCCGTGTACGGGCCCAGCACCGTGGGCTTCGCCGTTCTGTCAGCACTGGCTACCGGCACGTCCTCCAGGGCCGCCTCCACGGTGTCGTGGTGCAGCCCCAACTGCGTGGCGATGGTGCCCACCGGCCAGCCTTCCGCGTAGTGCAACTGGCGAATCCGGGCGCGTACCTCGAGGCCAATCATCCTCCCACCTCCTCAGGGTGGGCAGCGCCGCCAGCGCGGGCCCATTCGGGTGCGCGCCAGGGTGGTGTGACGGAGGAATGGATTGGCGCGTCCGCAGGACGTGCAAGCCGGAATGGACGGTGGTGCATACGCAGGTGGCCTCGCTGCGCTCGGCTCCGCGGACACCTGCGTGGTGGCCTGGGCCGGCGCGGGCGGCACCGTCACCTCCAAGGCCCCTGGCGGGGGAGACTGATGCGTCACTTTCCGCCGCCGTCCTCGGTACGCGGCCTGGCGCTCGGCGTGCGCATGCCGTCCGTCTCGGGTGCGCTGGTATCGCCGCCCGGCCGCGCGCACCGACTCCGCACGCGCCAGCACCCCGCACCTGCGCTCGCAGTAGCGCTGCCCCCTGTCGCACCGGCTGCACAGCTGAAACAGCCTCCGGCACTCCGGCCGCCCGCACACCACCAGACGCAATGACTCCACGCACACCTTCCCGTGCGCGCCGACTTCTGGCGCCGCGCCGCGGAGTGCGCTACCCCTCCCTCACCGGCTCGCCCCTCTCGCACACCAGGGCGCGCCCCCAGGAAGGCCCTCCAGGTGTCGCTGGTGGGCCTTCTGACTTTTCAGGACGCGCGCAGCCCCGGACTCCACCGGCTCGCGCTCCTCTCCTCAACTTTTCGGCGGCACCCAGCGCTGCCCCTGGCAGCAGAGCTCTCGAACTTCTCGCCGTCCATGACCAGAAATCCGCGCTTCCTGGTGACCATCAACACTACCTGCACGCTCGCAACGCCCAGCGGCGTGCCAGTCCTATCCTCCGCAAGGTCCATCTGCAGCGCGTCGCCTGAGCGCGTGCGAGATTCATGATCGGGCGTTTAGTACGATTCGGTCACTCAGTTGGGACGCAGCGATTCGCCGAGGGCATGGACTGCCTGCGCGAGGGCTTCGCTGCCGCCACCTGCTTCTTCGCCTTCCCCAGGGCCCACTGGAAACGGCTTCGCAGCACCAACGGCCTGGAGCGTCTCCACGGCGAGGTGAAACGCCGCATCCGCTCCGTCGGAGCCTTCCCGGACCGCGCCAGTGCGCTGCGCCTCATCATCGCCGTCGCACTTGAAGTCACCGGCATCTGGGACGACCGCCGCTATCTCGACATGACTCTGCTGAATTCAACTCCAGACACCACCGCTGCTTGACCCCGCCAAGGAGCCTTCCTCCCCCGAACCCCCTCCGGACCAACTACACACGATTCGGGACTTGACCACCGCCGGGTGGGCGGTAGAAGACCCGTGCCGAGCGCCACTACAGAGCTGTGCCCCCTGTGTCAGGGAAGATGTCGCCTCGGCTGACGTGCCGAGCTGACGACGCCCTGGGGGCGAGAGCAGGCAGAACGCAGTGCCGTACACGGATGCATTCAAGGCGCAGATGGTGAAGCGAATGGTGGGCCCCGGCGCGGTGAGTGCCGCGGCGTTGGCCCGCCAGGTGGGAGTCTCGCAGCCGACGCTGTCGCAGTGGTTGCGGGAGGCGAATAAGTTGGCGGCCATGACGCCCCCGCCCGAGGAGAAGCCCGTCGGCCCCAAGAAGTGGACGCCCGAGGAGAAGTTGCGCGTGCTGGCGGAGGCACATGGACTGGCGGGCGAGGCATTGGGAGCGCTGCTGCGCCGAGAGGGGCTACACGAGGGGCACCTGGCAGAGTGGCGGGCGGCTGCCGCTGGAGCCCTCTCTCAGGGCACGAAGGAGGCGCCGTCCGGGGCCCTGACGGCCGGCCAGCGTCGGCGGCTGGCCGTCTCGGAGAAGCGAGTGAAGGAGCTCGAGCGAGAGCTGCGCCGCAAGGAGAAGGCGCTGGCTGAGGCGGCCGCACTGCTGGTGCTCGAAAAAAAACTTCAGGCGATGGGTTGGGACGAGAAGGACTCGGGCGACGAGGACGGCGCAGCGGACGAGACGTGCGAGAAATGACGCTCGCGCTCGTCGACGAGGCGCTGGAGAAGGGCGTGCGGCTGGAGGCCATCTGCTCGCGGCTCGGAGTCGTTCCGCGCACCATTCAGCGCTGGAGGAAGCCAGCGACGGCTGAGGACCGGCGGTGTGGCCCGCATACCCGGCCGGCCAACCGGCTGTCCGAGGTGGAGCGACGCCGCATCCTGGCGGTGGCCAACAGCGAGGAGTTCCGGGACGCCTCGCCCAAGCAGATTGTCCCCAGGCTGGCCGACAGGGGCGAGTACGTCGCCAGCGAGGCGAGCTTCTACCGGGTGCTGCGCGAGGCAGGGCAGCTGGCCCACCGCGGCCGCGCCAAGGCCCCTGTGCCCAGGCCTCGGGCCGAGCACACCGCCACCGGGCCGAACCAAGTCTGGAGTTGGGATATCACCTACCTGCGCGGCCCGGTGAAGGGCAGCTTCCTCTACCTGTACCTCGTGGTGGACGTCTTCAGCCGGCGCAGCATGGGCTTCGCGGTGCACGAAGAGGAGTCGTCCGAGCACGCCGCGGCCCTCATCCGCCGCTCCTGGCAGGAGGCTGGCTGCCCCGAGGGGCTGGTGCTGCACTCGGACAACGGCGGCCCGATGAAGGGCGCTACGCTACTGGCCACCTTGCAGTGGCTGGGCGTCACCCCGTCCTTCAGTCGGCCCCGCGTCTCGGACGACAACCCCTTCTCCGAGGCCCTTTTTCGCACGCTGAAGTACCGCCCCAGCTTCCCTCAGCGCCCCTTCGCGTCCGTCGAGGACGCGCGTGCCTGGGTGACGCGCTTCGTGGCCTGGTACAACACCGAGCACCGCCACTGCGCCATCCGCTTCGTCACGCCCGAGGACAGGCACTTCGGCCGCGAGGGCGCGCTGCTGGCCCGACGGCACCAGGTGTACCAACGCGCCAAAGCCCGTCACCCCGAGCGGTGGAGCCGCGACACGCGCGACTGGACGCCCGCGGGCCCCGTCCGCCTCGGCCCCTCTCCGAACCTCACCCCAGCAGTGCAGGAGTTGAAGCGCATCGGTTGAACCCTTTCACGCGACATCTACCTTGACGCTCACCGTGTGGAGCCCCGGTGTGCAGCGGCTGCCATGGCTCGCGCCGAGCTTCACTTTGGGGTGACTGGAAGCCATCCGCGCCAAGTGCCGCCTCGGGTCCGTGGAGTTTATCCAGTCCGCAGTGGCGGCCACGGACCTACTCAGGCATTACCTCAGGGCCGTAGAACCTGCCCGGTACGCAGCGGCGGACAAGCCTCGTGCCAAGCACCATCTTAGGGCAAGTGGTGCCTGCCTCGTGTGCAGTGGCCGCCAACTTCCTACGAGCATCACCTCAGAGCTTTGTGCCCATCAGATGACGGCAGCCAAGCACTGAAGCGCTTTGTCGCCGCAGACGGCATAGTTCGGTAGATGCGCGCAGCGATGGTTTGCACCTGAACTCAGCGCTACACCTCGGGCGCGTAGTGGTCACCCGCGCCGAGCGCTGCCTACGGTGCGAGGTTCCACTGCGCATGGGGGTGGTTCATGATGCTGGTGCACCTCCGCTCCGGGTCAGACGGCTCTGGCCCCGGTGTGTTGATGGGTCCGCAGGGACCAAAAAAGAACCAAATCCAATGGACGGGCCCGGACTCACCTGGACGGAAAGCTACCCCTATTTTCAGAGGGAAAACCGGGCGGACAGCCTGTGGTCCGAGTAGGGACCAAATCCGCCCGCGCGGCTTCGATTCCCGCCGCCTCCAGCTCTCACCGGCGGAGGCTGATTGCTGACAGGCTCCGGCATGAAAATCTGCGCTGCCGCCTCTCAATATCTTGCCAGCCAGGGCAAGCTCGAAGATCCGTGGACGGCCGAGCAGGTGCTCCCCTGCGTCTTTCATTCACATCAGAATCGCGTTTACCTCGTCCGTGGACGCGTGCTCGTCATCCCCATGAAGCACCAGGGGCGGCAGTACCGTCAGGTCCGCCCTGCCCGCCTCGACGGCATGAAACAGCACCAGCTTCGCGGGCCGGTCCGCCAGCGGATGCACCCTCCGCGCGGTGCGCGGCTCCATCCGGTGGAGCCGCAACACAGACGTCAGCTCACCAAGCGTGACGCCGGGTACACCATGAACAGCGCTCCACGCGGCACCAGTAAGTGGTCCGCCGCGCGCACCACGTCCTGGAGCTCACACGCCAGCTCGTGCCGCGCAATCGCCTTCTCCATGGACACGCTGCTTCGCCCCGATGCCCGCGTCCGGTACGGCGGATTGCGCAGCACGTGCGCGAAGCTGCCCGCCGCCAACTGCGCCCCTACCCTGCGCAGGTCCCCTTGCACCAGGGGCACTTCGCGCTCACAGCGGTTGAGGTACACGTTCCGCTCGGCCAGGGAGAACAGGCGCGCCTGACGCTCCAGCGCGGTGATGTCCTTGCGTCCCAGCTTGCGCGCGAGCACCAGGGGGATGACTCCGCACCCAGTGCCCAGGTCCATCAGCCGGCCGCGCTGCGCCGCGCCTTCGTCCATGGCGAAGTGCGCCAGCAGCAGTGGATCCAACGTGAAGCGGTATCCCTGACGGCGTTGCAGCATCCGCCCCCCCGCCGCAAATCGAGTCCAGCGTCTCCCCCGGCCCTGGCTGGAGTTCGAGCGGAACACGCCGGGGAAGAGCCTCCGGCGGAGTTTGGCTCAGGACCCTCACGCAAAGAAATCAGGCTTCCCGGTCCAGGTAGAGCAGCCCCGCCGGTGGCAACGGTTCGACGCGAAGTGTGCTGGGTGGCAGCGTCGCCTGAGCCTCCATCACCGCGCGCACCTCCCACAGCGGCGGCGGATTGAGCGCGAAGCCCGCCTGAAACATCCCCGACTCGACGCCCTGCACCAGCGACTCCAGCCCCTGCACCGGGAACACCTGCGAGTGCCCCGGCGCCTCCGGGTCCTTGATGCCCAGCACGGTCCGCAGCACCAGCGCGTTGAGCAACGCCAGATCCAGGCTCCGCAGCGTGGGATTGCGCGGCGCCCCCTTCAGGTGCGCCAGGTCCAACCCCTGACGGAACCGGAGGATGCGGCCTCGCCCTCCCGGCAACACCAGCAACACCGCGTGGTGCCCGGTGATGAGCGTGGCCAATCGCTCTCGCGCCACCGCCAGACCGCGCGGAGTGTTCAAGGGCTCATCCAGTTCGTAAACGCGCGCATACGCCGTCACCAGCGTGAGGAACGTCTCCTCCTTGAAGGTCTCCACGCCCTTGAGCGCGCGGTGGATGGGCAGCAGCTCCAGCCCCGGGTCGGACAGGGGAACGACGGCCGCCAGCGTCGGGCCGCGCTCGTTCAACGCCGCCAGTGGGCGCATGGGCGCTTCATCCAGCACCGCTTGGAGCCGCTTCGACACGGGGGAAGGCTCGATGCGCCGCAGCGACAGGGTGTTCTGTCCGTAGCGCCCTTCCCACACGACGATGGCGCGCTCGGAAGCCTCCGCGAGCAATCCGCGCAGCACCCCATGGTCATCCGCGGTCAGCGTGACAGCGGGCTCCGCTTCCCAGGCCCTGGGCCGGTACGGGTCATGCTCCAGCGAGGCGCCCGCATCTGGGTTCAGAGCACACAGGAGAAAGCGCACCGGCGGGCCGCCGAGCTTGCCGGCGGGCCCCTGCACCTCCACCAGGTACATCGCAGGCCGTGAGTCCCTCAGCAGCGCGCCCGAGTCCCGCATGCGCCGCAGCTCCGCCGCGGGATTGGCTGCCTCCAGCAGGGGGCGGACGTGAGACGGCTGGGGAACCGCATTGCCACGCGGCACGTAGCTGCTGGGCTCCAGCGAGGAATCCAGGGAGCCAAGAAGGGCCGAAAATGGATTGACGCGCGCCATGTCGGGGGGAAGGTGGTGCCTCCTGCCCCGCCGTGCCATGGCGCTCGCCAGGTTGCTCTAGGACGCGTCTACCACCAGACGTTCGTGTACGGCCGGTCCTTCTCTGAGCGGCCTGCCATCTTCAGGGCGGAGCGGTCCACGCTCTCCTCCCACAGCAGGCTCACCGTGGTGATGGCCCCCGCCGAACCGAGGAACGACAGGACGTACGGCGTGGACTGATCGAAACCACCCAGCACCACGCCGGAGAGGAGCAGCACCACCGCGCCCACGCCACCGCCGAAGATGTTGGCTCGGACGATTTGGGACGGCGTTGGGTTGTAACGCATGGTGGCCAGCGCCAGCGCGCCCGCGCCGATGCCCGGCGCCAGCAGCAGCGTGTCCCGCCACGTCTTGCCGGACACGGGCGTCCCGGAGAAGTGGATGATGGCCAACAGCAGCGCCGAGTAGGCCGCGCCCCAGCCCGCACCGGACGAAATCAGCAAGCCGTCGTTGAGCGGAAGCTGGCCGCCGCCAATGCCCGCCGTGAGCCACGCGCCCAGCTCCGCGCCCAGGAAGGCGGACCACGTCAGGATGCCCGCGTCCTGCGTGAAGAGGTCCATCAGGCCCGCGGTGAACATGCCGCCCACCACCGAGTTGGCGATGCCGAAGTTGGCCATGGGGCGGTCCACCCAGTTGTTGAACTGCCACCACGATGAGGCACCGAAGCCCAGGCCCGCGCCGATGAGCGTGCCCGCCAGCATCGCCTCACGCGAGCTCTTGTCGAAGTTGAAGTCGCTGGCGAACGCCTGCGTGAAGAAGCCACCCAGAGCGCCCAGCGTCGTGTGATGCACGATGAAGCTGAAGCTGCCCGGACCGGAGAGGAACGGGCCCTGGCGCGGCCTGCCGTCCAGCATCACCCCTGTGTCCTCGATGGGAGGCACGCCCCGCTTCGCCATGGCCCGGTCGTCCGGCGTCAGCGGCGACTGCGGCTTCGTCCGCAGCGAGTCCGGATCCGGAGGCAGCGTGGGCGCGTCGCTCGCCGTCGCGGAATCGCCCGGATAGCGAGCCGGGTCCTGCGCATTCGACGGGGGATAGGCATTCTGCGCCGGGGGATAGCCCTGCGGCGTCTGCGGCTGCGCATACGGGTCCACCGGCTGCTGCGTCTGCGGCGGCTGCGCGTACGGGTCCACCGGCTGCGTGGACGACGGCGGCTGCGCATACGGATCCGCTGACGGCTGCTGCGTCTGCGGCTGCGCATACGGGTCCACCGGCTGCTGGGTCTGCGGCGGCTGCGCATACGGGTCCGCGGGCTGTGCGGACGCCGGCGGCTGCGCGTACGGGTCCGCGGGCTGCTGCGTCTGCGGCGGCTGCGCATGCGGGTCCGCGGGCTGCTGCGGCGCCGTCTGACGATACGTGGGCTGCGGAGGGGCCGCATAACCCGCGGGGGCAGACGGAGGCTGCGCAGACCCCGGGGATGGATAGGTTCCGCCAGCCTGCGCCTTCGCGGGCTCCGGAAGGACCAGCGCGAGAGCGAGGGCGGTGATGGGGAGATAGCTCCAGCTTCTCAATGATGACACGCAAGGACTCCTTCGGTCCGGCCGGACGGCAGAAAACCACAACCTGTCCTCGGGTGTCGGAAATTGGAGCGCCATCCGACCTTCCCTGTCCCCTCGTTCACAGCCACGCACTTCTTTTCCTCCGCGACGCGAATACGGCTCGCGTATCAGTGAGGCCCCATGCCTGAAGGCTTCTCGTGGTCCGAACTCGGCGTCGATTCGGCGCGCGTCCAAGTGGTGAAGGACCTCCCCCTTCCTTCCGGCCGCCGCGACTTCGTCCTCTACTGGTGCATGGTCAACCATCGCGCCGAGCAGAACCACGCGCTGGATGCCGCCATCGGTCTGGGCAACCACCTGGGCCTGCCCGTCGTCGTCTACCAGGCCATCCGTCCGGACTACCCCCATGCCTCCGACAGGCTCCACGCCTGGGCCCTGGAGGGGATGATGGACATGGCCACCGGCTGCGCCGCGCGCGGGCTGCCCTACTGGCTGGAGCTGCCCCGGACCTCGAAGGAGCACCGTCCCCGGCTGGCCCAGCTCGGCCGGCGCGCCGCCGCCATCGTGTCGGACCTGTTCCCCACGTACATCATCCCGGGCCACCTGCGCGGCGCCGCCAAGGCCCTGGACGTGCCGCTGTTCGCCGTGGATGCGTCATGCGTGGTGCCCATGCAGCGCGTCGCCACGCGGCAGATTGGCGCCTATACCCTGCGGCCCAAGCTGAAGAAGCTGTGGCCGGAGTACCTGGAGCGCGCCGTGCCCAACCGCGCGGTGAAGGCCGCCGCGGCCGGACGCAAGCTGGAGCCGGACTTCGCCACGTCGGACGCACGCGAGGCCCGCGAGTCCCTGGACGCCTTCGACTTCGACCATTCGGTGGCGCCCATCCAGGAGCGCGGAGGACGCAAGGCGGGCCTCGAGGCGCTCCAGGCCTTCGTGCACCAACGGTTGGAGGGCTATGACGAAGGCCGCAACGACCCGGGCCTGGCGCGACAGTCCAACCTGTCCCCCTTCTTCCACTGGGGCAACCTCTTCGCGGGAGAGGCCGCGCGCGCCGCCATCCGCGCACGCGGCGCGCAGGATGCTTCGGTGCAGGGCTTCCTGGAGGAGCTGCTCGTCCGCCGTGAGCTGGGCTTCAACTACTGCCTCCACACGCCGGGGCCGCAGCAGCTCTCCGTGGCCTCCCTGCCTCCGTGGGCGACGGAGACGCTCACCCGCCACCAGAAGGACGCGCGCGAGCACCGCTATTCGTTGAAGCAATTGGAGACAGCGCGGACCGCGGACGGCTTGTGGAACGCGGCCCAGCGCGAGCTGGTGGAGCGTGGCCGCATCCACAACTACCTGCGCATGCTGTGGGGGAAGAAAATCCTGGAGTGGACGCCATCCCCCCAGGAAGCGCTGCAACGCATCGCGTTCCTCAACGACAAGTACGCGGTGGATGGCAGGGACCCCGCAAGCGTCGCCAACTTCATGTGGGTGCTGGGACTGCATGACCGCCCCTTCCAGGAGCGGCAGGTGCTGGGCAAGGTGCGGCCCATGAGCTCCCTGCGCACGGCGGCCAAGTACAACCTGGCACCCTACCTGGAGCGCTGGGGCCGCCCGGAGGACCCACCGGTGAAGCTCAAGCGCGTTCGCAAGACGGCAGGCCCGTGAGCAAGCCTGTTGACATCCGCGCGCCCAAAAGTGACACGGCGGTTCCATTCCCGCTCGGGCACGGCTAAACGCACGAAGCGGGACACCGAGATCAGGAGCCAGCCATGGGAATGATGAAGTTCGATATCCCCCACTCCCTCCCCAAGGAGGAGGTCAAGCAGCGCGTCGATCAGCTGCTCCAGTACTGGGGCGGCAAGTACGGCGTGAAGGCGGACTGGCAGGGGGAAGGCGCGAAAATCGTCGGCAAGGTGATGGGCATCCAGATGGACGCCTCGTTCGTCATCACCGACAAGGCCGTCGAGGGTGAGGGCACCGACCCTGGCATGCTGCTGCGCGGCCAGGCCAAGAGCTACCTGCAGAAGAAGTTCGGCTCCGTGCTCGACCCGAGCAAGAGCCTGGACCAGGTGAAGAGCAGCCTGGACTGACGTGAAGCCCGGGACGCGGCCCCTGCCTCAGCGCAGGGGCTGCTCCTCCAACGCGGCCAGGGCGTAACGCGCCGCGCGAGAGATGGCATCCGCCGAGTCCGGCATCTCCGGGTAGTGCCCCGCGAGGGGACGCTGCGGGAAGCGAAGCTGGGCAATGGCGTTTCGGTAGCTGCGCCGCGCCGCCTCATGGTCCTGCGTGCGCTCGTGCACCTGCGCCAGGAGGTAGTGGCCAATGGCCAGCGTGGGCTCCAGGAACAGGGCCTTGCCCAGCTCGGAGCGCGCCTCGCTCAACTCCCCTGCCTGCAACGCGGCGACCCCGCCGAACACCCGCGCCTCCACGCACAGCGGCTCGCGCTGAATGGCCTGCGCGAAGGCCTCGCGCGCCTCGGGGATGCGGCCGGTGAGAGAGAACAGGTTGCCCAGCGTCAGCAGCCCATCCAAGTCACTGGGCTCGTCCGCGAGCAGCCGCTGCACGCCGGCGATGGCCGCCGAGAAATCCCCCTGCGACATCTTCCGCACCGCCATGGCCAGACGCTCCGCCGGAGGCAGCAGCGTGGGCCAGGCGGGCACCTCCATGGTGGGCGCGCGCGGCGTGGTGGCCACGGCCGGAAGCTCGGTGGTGATGCGCGGACGGGCGGAGTCCACGCTCCCCACCGTGGGCAGCTCCGCGGTGACACGCGAGCGCGCGGCGCTGGGAGGCGGCGGCGCGGCGATGGCCGGCAACGGCGAGTGAGGCGACACCGCGGGCAGCCGCCCCGGCACCACGGAACGCGGACTGGAAGAGGCGCCCACCGCCGGCAGCGTCACGCTGGGCGAGCCAGGCGCCGCCACCGACGACGCAGACACCGCGGGCAGCCGCGTCGTCAACGGGACGTCCGCGGGCTGCATCCGCTTGCGCAGGTCCGCGGTGAACGCGTCCACGGGCACGGGCCTGCGCGCGGCGACGTCGGGCTCGCCGGGATACGGGGTGATGCGCAGCGGCGGCGCCCGCATGCTCTTGTCGTCCAGCGGGCGGCGGTACACGAACGCCCCGTCGACTTCGATCATCTCGAAGCGGTCGTAGACCTTGAAGAGGCTCTCCGAGTACCCCAGGAACAACAACCCGCCCGGCCGCAGCGCGGCGAGGAAGCGGTCCATCAACCCGCGGATGGTGGGCAGGTCGAAGTAGATGATGACGTTGCGGCAGAGGATGAGGTCCAGCGACGACAGGGCCACCTTGTCGAAGACGGGAACGGCCAGGTTCTGTCCGTCGAAGCGGATGTACTCACGCAGCGCGGGCAGCGCCTCATAGCCCTCTTCCACGGGCCTGAAGAAGCGAGTCAGCCGCTCCTGGTTGATGCTGATGGCCCGCCGCGAGGTGAAGCGCCCCTGCTTCGCGGCCTCCACCGCGGCCAGGTTGAGGTCGGTGGCCCACAGGTCCACCTCCAGCGACAGCGCGCCCAGCTCCGCCAGCACCATGGCCAGGCTGTAGGGCTCCTCACCCGTCGCGCAGCCCGCGGACCAGATGGACACCTTGCGCATCTCGCGCCGCGAACGGGACACCAGTTCCGGCAGCACGCTCTTCTCCAGCGCGCGGAACTGCTTCCCGTCGCGGAAGAACTCCGTGTGCCCCACCGTCACCAGTGGCAACAGCGAGCGCAGCTCCTCTTCGCCACCGGCGCCCGTCAGGCGCTGGATGTAGTGCTCGGGCTCATCCAGGCCCAGCACGGGCATGCGCGCGGACAGCGCCAGCCGGAGGCTGTGGAAGCCATCCGGCGTGATTTTCAGCCCCGCGCGCTCCAGCAGCAGCGCGGCGAGTTGCTGCAAGACTTTCTGGCTCGCCGTCAGCACACGTCCACCCACTGCATCAGCGCCGCGCCAATCCGGCTCAGTGGCAGCACCTCGTGCGCCGCGCCCATCAATACCGCCTCGCGCGGCATGCCCCAGACGACGCTCGACGCTTCGTCCTGGGCAATGGTCCGACCGCCGCGCTCTCGAATCTCCTTCAACCCTCGCGCCCCGTCGCGCCCCATGCCCGTCAGGATGACCCCGATGCAGCGCGGGCCGAACGACTCACCCGCTGAAGTCAGCAGCATGTCACAGGACGGCCGGAAACCGCGAAGTGCGGGGCCCGCGTCCAGCTCCAACCTGCCCTCGGGTCGGACCAAGAGGTGACTGCCCGACGGAGCGATGTACACCGTGCCCGGCGCCATGAGCACGTCATGTTCGGCCTCCAGCACGCGCAGCGCCGTTTCATTGGACAGCCAGTGCGCCAGCCCTTCCGTGAAGCCGTCACTGATGTGCTGGCAGTAGGCGATGGGCGCCGGGAAGGCGCGCGGAATCATCCGCAGCACCTGCGCCACCGCCTTGGGGCCGCCCAGGGACGCGGCGATGGCCACCAGCGGATACGGCGGAGGCGGCTTCGTCTCACGCGCGGCTTGCGGTGGCGGCCGCGTCTGCACCTGCCGCACCGCCTTCACCTGCGCCAGCAGCACCAGCTTGCGCGACACATTCGCCCAGAACTCGGGCCCGGGATTCGCTGGACGCTCCAGCACGTCCAGCGCGCCAGCCACCATCGCCTGGAAGGCCTCCTGGCCGGACAGCACGCCCGGGTGCAGCGCCAGCACTGGCACTGGCCGCTCCACCATGACGTGCTCGATGGCGGGCAGCGCGTCCAGCGCGCTCAGGTCCACCAGCACCACGTCCGGAAAGTGCCGCTGCACGGCCACCAGGGCGCCGGCGAAGTCCACCTCCGCCGGCCCCACGGGCACCAGGGATTCCCCATCGAACAGGCCCCGGGCCGCGAGCGCACGCAGCCCCTTGCCCACCATGAGCACCCGAAACGCCATTCCTGCGACTGCCGCGCCACCGCCCAAGCCTGGCTCCTCAGGTCAGCCGGTCGATGGCCTGCGCGAGAACCTCCACGCCCAGCTCGCCCTTGACGAGGTACGCGTCCGCGCCGGCATCCAACCCGCGCCGCTTGTCCTCGGGTGAGGCGAGCGACGACAGGATGATGACCGGAATGCGAGCCACCGCGGGCGTCGACTTGAGCCGTCGCGCCAGCGAGAACCCGTCCAGCTTGGGCATCTGCACGTCCGTGAGGATGAGGTCGTAGGTGTTGTTCTGCACCTTCACGTAGGCCTCTTCGCCGTCCTGGGCTTCCTCCACCGAGTGCCCCAGCGCCTTCACCAGCGCCCCTTCCGTGGCGCGGGCAATGGGCGAGTCATCCACCAGCAGCACCCGGAGGCGCTTGGCGGCGGGGGCCTGGGTGACGGGGCGGGCCATGCGGCGCACCTCCGCCATGATGTCCGGGACATGGAGCAGCACGGCGATGCGCCCGTCCTCCAGCGCCGCGGTGCCGGCGATGAAGGGCGCGGCCTTGAGGAACTCGCCGCCGCAAGGCTTCACAGCCACTTCGCGCTCGTCCACGAAGCCGTCCACCACCAGCGCCGCGTGGTCCTCGCCGTGACGCACCACCACCGCGGGTGGCTTGTCGAAGCGATTGCCGCCGTTGAGGCCCAACAGCGGCCCCAGCGCCACCAGCGCCGTCGGCTTGCCACGGTGCCGCACGGCCAGCGTGCCGAAGATCTCCAGCCGGTCATCCGGTTTGACGCGCATGACGGCTTCCACGTCCGCGGCGGGCATGCCGTAGACGTCGTCCCCCAGGCGCACCAGCAGCACCTTCATCAATGCCAGCGACTGCGGCAGGCGCAGGGTGATGGTGCTGCCACGGCCGATGCGGCTGTTCACGCCCACCGAGCCGCCCAGCGTCTCCACCTTGCGCTTCACCACGTCCATGCCCACGCCACGGCCAGACAGCTCGCTGACCTGGTCGCGGGTGGAGAAGCCGGGGCGGAAGATGAGCTCGATGGCCTCGCGCTCCGACAGCGCAGCGGCCTGCACCGCGTTGATGAGGCGCTTGGAGATGGCCGCCTGACGCAGCCGCTCCGGGTCGATGCCGCGGCCGTCGTCCTCCACCTCGATGTGGAGCATGTCGCCGTCCACGCGCACGCGGATGCGGATGCGGCCGTTGAGCGGCTTGCCCAGCTGCTGGCGCGTGTCCGGGGACTCCACGCCGTGGTCCACCGAGTTGCGCAGCAGGTGCACCAGCGCGTCGCGCACGTCGCCCAGCATGGACCGGTCCACGCCGATGTCGGCGTTCTCGATGACCAGATCCACTTCCTTGCCCTGCGTGCGCGACATCTCGCGAACGGCGCGCGGGAAGGCGTCGAACACGGTGGACAGCGGCACCAGCCGGGCCTCGGCCACGTGGTCCGCCATCTTCGCCAGGTTGCCGTGCAGCGTGTTGATGCCGTCGTCGTTGCGGCGCACGAAGCGGAACGCGTCGTCGCGCAGCATGTGGAGGTCGCTCTCCACGCGGTCCAGCTGCTCACGCACCTCGTTCGAGATGTCGATTTCTTCCGCCAGCCGGAGGAAGCGGTCCCCCAGGCGGCTGAAGCGCTCGAACAACGCCTCCGTCTCCGAGCTGCGAAGCCGGCCACGGGCGCTCTCCACCAGCAGGTCGCCCGCGAGCAACCCCAACGCGTCGAGCACCTCCACGTTGACGCGGATGCTCCGGTCGGCCACCGCGGACTTCGCGGCGCTCGGGGCCTCCTCGTCACGGCCATGCGCGGCAGCCGGGTGATGCGCGGTTGCAGCGGCGTGCGCCACCGGCTCGGCCACGGGGGCCTGCGTCGGGGGCGCTGCCACCGGAGCCTGCACCGGCGCGGCGACGGCCGCCGGTGCCACCACGGGCGCGGCGACAGGGGCCGGCGGCGGTGCCGCGGGCCGTGCGCCAGCGATGGCGGGCGGCGTCTGTCCGGAGACTTCCGCGAGCATGCGGACCATCTCCTCGCTGGCCGAGTTGCCCGTGTTGGCGCCGGACAGGTCTTCGTTGAGATCGGAAAGGACGTCGCACGCCCTGAGCAGGACGTCGGTGGCCACCTCCGTGGCCGTCTTGCCCTCGCGCTCTGCGCGCAGGACGTCCTCGGCGGCGTGCGCCAGCTGCCCGATGGCGGCCAGACCCAACATGCGGGCCTCGCCCTTCATCGTGTGCAGCTCGCGCGCGACGTCCTCCGCGGCCTGGTCCGCGGTCTCCTTCTCCAGGTCCAATACCCCCAGCTGAATCTTCTGGAGGCGGTCTGCGGTGACCTCCTGAAACTTCTTCAGGAGGGATTTCTTGAGAGCCTCGGTGTCCATGGCCGGCGTACGCCCCTCCCCTTCCAGGAAGCGCTAGTCGGCCTTGAACCGCTTGATGAGCTCGGCCAGCCGTCCGGCCAACTGCGTCAGCTCCGCGGCCGCGCCCGTGGCCTGCTTCGAGGCCTGCGTCGTCTGGCGCGTCACATCCTCGATCTCCGCCATGGAGGCCACCACCTGCTCGGTGGCCGTGCGCTGCTGCTGCGTGGCCAGGTTGATGACGCGGGCCGCGTCGCTCGTCTCCTGGACGCCGGCGAGGATGCCTTCCACCGCCTGCGCCGCCACCGCGCCCAGCTTCTCACCGGACTCCGTGGCGGACTTGGACGCCTCGGCGGCGCCGGCCGCGGCGGCCGTGGCCTCGCGAATCTCGGTGATGAGGTTCTTGATCTCCTTGGTGGAGTCCAGGACGTTCTCCGCAAGACGCCGCATCTCCGCCGCGACGATGGAGAAGCCCTTTCCGGCCTCACCCGCGCGGCTGCCTTCCAGCGCCGCGTTCAGCGCCAGCAGGTCGGAGCGGTCGGCAATCTCGTCGATGACCTCCACCACCGTGCCGATGCGCTCCACGCGCTTGGACAGCTTCGCGATGGAGTCCGCCACCGCGACGCCGTCGCTGCGGATCTGCTGCATGGCCTGGATGAACTCGCCAATGGCGCCCCGGCCCGCGCGCGCCGCGCCCAGCGTCTCTTCCGCCACGCGCGCCACGCTGCCCGCGTTCTCGGCGATCTGCGCCGACGCGTGCTTCAGCTCCTCCATGGTGGCGGTCGTCTCGTGGATGGCCGCCGCCTGCTCCGTGGAGGACGTCTCATGCTGCGTGGAGGCCGCCAGCACCTGATTAGCGGACGAGGACAACCTCAGGGCCGCCTCGTTGATCTCCCGCACGAAGGTGCGCAGCGTCTCAATGACCTTGCCGAAGCCCTCCAGCAGGGGCCCGAGCTGCGGGTCTTCGGTGGTGGTGTTCCACCGGGACAGGTCGCCCTCGCGCACCAGGCCGATGAGCGCGTCCAGCGCCTGGTCGATTTCCTGCGCCGCCACGTGCTTGCGGTGCTCGGAGGCCGAGAACTGGTCCAGCACCTGGTTGAGCAGGTGCGCCAGCTCCGCGCCTGACTCACCGACCAGCTCCTTGGGCACGCGGGCCTGGAGGTTGCCGGACAGCACCGTCAGCAACGTGTCGGTGATGGCCTTGGTGGAGGAGGTCGACGCCGCGTTCGTGGCGCCGGCCTTGGAGGCGGGGGCCTTCCGGGCGCGCGCCTTGCCAGCGGGCTTCTCGTTGGGGGTGTCCAGGGACATGTGTCTCAGTGCCTTCCTTGAGTCCTTGCGGTTTCGACCAGATCGATGAGCAACACGGTGCGGGCCTCTTCCAGGCACACACCGACTGCGTAGGCTGCGGCGCCGGCCGTGGGAGGCATCCGGCGCAAGGAATTGACGGGGATGGAGCGCACGCCGTGCACGGCGTCCACCTTGAGGTGGGCTTCACCCTCCGGGGTGTCGAAGACGATGGCGCGGTTGCCCCGGTGGGGCAGCCCCAGCTCCGGCAGCGTGAGGTCCTCCGGCAGCGCGCGGTCGATGCGCAGCACCTGGGACGCATCCGTGCCGTAGAGCGTGGCGCCGATGTCGAAGAAGAGCAGGTCCACCTCTTCCTCCTTCTCGTGGAAGGCGTCGTCGTTCACCGCGCCACCGCCCGCTGCCGCGCCGTCTGGAGCAGCTTGGAGAAGTTGAGGAGGTTGATGGCTTCCTGGTTGCCGCTGGCCTGCACCACGCCCAGCAGGTGCTCGGCCGCGGCGTCGCCGCCCAGGGGCGGTGGGAGGATGTCCGCCACGGGAATGCGGCGCAGCCCCAGCACCGTATCCGCGACGACTCCGGCCACGTAGCTGCCCGTGACGCCGACGAACAGGCGGGTGCGCGGGCCGATGCGGGCCTCTCCCTTGGAGAGGAAGCGCAGCAGGTCCAGCACCGGAAGCACCTCGCCCCGGTGGCCGGTGACGCCCATGATGAAGGACGGGGTCCGGGGCAAGGGCGTGAGCAGACCGGCCCGAAGCACTTCGAGCACGTTCTCACTGGGCACGCCCAGGCGGAGGTCGCCCACGCGGAAGCAGAAGAACTCCTGCTCCGGCCGGGCCTGGGCGGCCAAGGCGCGGTCCGGAGCCATCCGGAGTGCTCGCTGGAGGGGAGTCGAGGTCGTGGTCAAGGCGCCAAAGTATCCGGAGGCGATGAATAGCGGTCAAGAGGACCTGACGACCAGACCGCCTGGTCGCCGTTTCGATGGTCCGCGCTGCACCAAAGGTGTAGGGTTCCACCGCGAAGCCCTTGAGGAGGACGATGTCGCGCGTACTGGTCATTGATGACAGCCCGATGCTGGTGGAGCTCACCGTCCGGGCGCTCACCGCCGCCGGCTACCAGGCGAGCGGCGCGCAGGACCTTGCCAGCCTCGAGCAGAAGCTCGCCGAGGGGCCGTTCTCGCTCATCCTCATGGACGTCAACATGCCGGAGATGTTCGGCGACGACGTCGTGGAGTACCTCCGCCGGCAGAAGAAGGTCACCGCGAAGCTGGTCCTCTATTCCGACATCTCCGAGGCGGAGCTGGACGGAAAGACGAAGGCTTCGGGGGCGGACGGCTACATCCTGAAGAGCGGTGGGCTCGAAGCCGTGCTCGGCGGGGTCATGGGTCTCATTGGCCCCCCCGCCCTGGGCATCCCCACCGCCGTGCCCGCTCCGGCCGCGGCCCCCGCGGCGGCGCCCACCCCGCCGGCTCCCGCGGCCCCTGCCCCCGCGGCGGCGGCCGGCCTCAAGCCGGCTCCCACCACGGGCGGGCGCAAGCCGCGCATCCTCATCGTGGATGACAGCGAGATGACGGCCCGCATCATTGAAGCGGACCTGGTGGCCAAGGGCTTCGAGGTCCACGTCGCCGACACCGCCGACAAGGCCACGAAAATCATCCTCAAGAAGCAGACGCGTCCGGACCTGGTGCTGCTGGACGTGCGCATGCCCAACGTGAACGGCGAGCAGTTCTGCCGCTTCATCAAGAGCAACAGCCTCTTCAAGGGCATCAAGGTGCTGCTGTGCTCGGGTGAGAACGTCGAGGAGTTGCAGCGCATCTGCCGCGAGGCGGGCGCCGACGGCTACATCCCCAAGGACGCGGTGATGGGCAACCTGGTGGCCAAGGAGCTGATGCCCACCGGTAACGAGTAGTCCCCAGGGGCCGCGTCGCGGCCCCTCTTGGCGTATTGCCCCCGAGGCCGCGCCACCTGCCTCCCGAGGACGGAGCGCCCACCGGGCCTCCCGGCCGACGGAGGAAGGAACGCCCTCCCCCGCCCCTTGGGCGCTACCGGAGCCCGGCCGCGTTCTCGCGCTCTTCCAGCCCGCGCGCGAAGTTGCCCACGATGAGCCCCGGGCGTGCCGCCTTCAGTCGCTGAAGCAGCGTGCGGATGCCCACCGGCTCTCCTCCCGCGCCGCGCTCGCGCGCCACCTCCAGGTACTGCAGCGGGTCGATGCACAGCGAGCGCGTCTGCACCTGGTCCACGCGGTACTTCTTCACGAGCCGCTCCAGCGCCCGCACCTCGCCCTCGCGGTCGGTGACGCCGGGGAACAGCAGCAGGTTCAGCGCCAGGTACGCGCCGCGCTCACGCGCCAGGGCGATGGAGGCCTCCACGTCCTCCCAGCCGTACTTCACCGGCTTGTAGTAGGCCTCGTAGAGGTCCTTCACCGCCGAGTTGAGCGACACGCGGATGGCATCCAGCCCCGCGTCGAAGAGGGCCTCCAGGCCGCGCGTGAGGCTGGCGTTGGTGTTGATGTTGATGGAGCCCGCCTGCGTGCGCGCCCGCATGTAGCGGATGGCCTCGGCAATCTGCTTCCAGCGCGTGAGCGGCTCGCCCTCGCAGCCCTGGCCGAAGCTCACCATGGTGCGGCCCGGCGCGTGCTCCAGGTGGAAGAGGCCAATCTGGCCCATCTCCTCACCCGTGGGCCCGTCATCCATGCGCTCGTGCGACGCCGGTGGGCCGTCCGCCGGCTGGTCGGAGATGCAGCCCACGCAGCGTGCGTTGCACATGACGGACGCGGGGATGGCGGCCTCGTCACGCACGTAGAAGGTGTTCTGCGACGTGAAGCACCGATAGAGCATCGCGCACGTTTTGAGCTGCTTCAGCACCCGGTTGTCCGGGAAGCGCGCCATGTGCTTCGCCACCAGGTCCTTCATGTCCGGCGTGGAGAACCGCTCCGGGTCCCAGTGGGAGCGACGGTCGGTATGGATGGCCCACGCCACCGGCCCCTCTCCCACCCAGGCCGCGGCGGTGTACGCCCACTGCGGCAGCACGGGGCCACTGCCCTTCACCTCGCCGGGGAGGAAGGTGCGCGTGTAGCCGGGGGGCAGCAGCGCGCCCACTGCGTTGGGGACAAACGTCTTGCCCCCCACCTTCATCTCGCGGACGAGCTCCAGCTCCCCCGTCTCCGGATGCAGGCCCACCGGGAGGCGCCCTGGCAGGTGGACGAGCCGCCCGGCGGACGGCAGCGGAATGGGCTTGTCCTGCGGAGGAACGAGCTCTTCGCCGCTGCGCAGCGTGGCGAGCAGGTACGGATGTTCCATCACCCGTCCCTTGGGGTCCGCGAATAGGAGCTTCGGAGCAGACGTCATGTCCCTGGTAACTAACACGAGCGGCGCACGCTTCATCACGCATCGCATCCAACGCCTCGCGTCATGTCATCAGGGGTGTTTGACGCAAATGGCGCTCATGCCGGGCTGTCCGCCCGCGCCTTGATTCCCCCTTGGGCCCTCGTTAGGGTCCGCGCGCTTTTTTACGTCCCCTCTCGGAGGCAGTCGTGATCGTCGGAGTTCCCAAGGAGATCAAAACCCGCGAGTACCGCGTCGGCATGGTGCCGGCTGGCGCCGCCGCCTTCATCGCCGCGGGTCACACGGTCCTGATCGAGACGAACGCCGGCGTTGGCTCCGGCATCCCCGATTCGGAGTACCAGCGCGTCGGCGCACAGATCGTCTCCACCGCGGACGAGGTCTGGAAGCGCTCGGAGATGATCATCAAGGTCAAGGAGCCCATCGCGCCCGAGTACGCGCGCATCCAGCCCGGTCAGATCATCTATACGTACTTCCACCTGGCCGGCGTGGACCCGGAGCTGACCAAGACGCTGCTCCAGAAGAAGGCCGCGGCCGTGGCCTATGAAACGCTGCAGCCGGACGACGGCAGCCTTCCGCTGCTCAAGCCCATGAGCGAGGTGGCCGGAAAGATGGCCATCCAGGTAGGCGCCAAGTGCCTGGAGCGGGCCCACGGCGGCAAGGGCATCCTCCTGGGCGGCGTGCCCGGCGTGCGCCGGGGCCGCGTCACCGTCATCGGCGGCGGCGTGGTGGGTCTGTGTGCCGCCAAGGTGGCGGTGGGCATGGGCGCAGAGGTCACCATCATCGACGTCAACATGGAGCGCCTCACCTACCTGGATGACGTGTTCCTCGGCCGCGTCGGCGTGCTGGCCTCCGACTCGGAGAGCATCGCCCGCTCCGTGCGCGAGGCCGACCTCGTCGTGGGCGCGGTGCTCATCCCCGGTCGCAAGGCCCCGAAGCTCGTCTCCGAGGCCCTCATCTCGGAGATGAGCCCGGGCTCCGTGGTGGTCGACGTGGCGGTGGACCAGGGTGGCTGCATCGAGACGTGCAAGCCCACCACCCACGACAACCCCACGTTCGAGGTCCACGGCGTCGTCCACTACTGCGTCGCCAACATGCCCGGCGCCGTGCCGCAGACGTCCACCTACGCCCTCACCAACGTCACCCGCCCCTATTCGCTCATGATCGCCAACCAGGGCCTGGCGACGGCCGTGAAGGCGGACCGCGCCCTCTCGCGTGCGCTGAACACCTACAACGGCCACGTCACCTACGAGGCCGTCGCGAAGGACATGGGCTACCCCTATATGCCCATCGCGGACGCGCTCGCCGGCAAGTAAGCCCGGTAAGCAGGCAAACGACGCAGTCCCTGGCGGGGAGGTTCGGATGGCGACATCCGGCCTCCCCGTTCGTTATCTCTGCTAGGGAATATGTTTCCCTGGCCGGCGTCGTGTATTCCCGAAGCGGGCGTCCGGGCGGGTGTCGTGGGATGCCGTTGTTGCCCTGGTTGTTCCCGTGCATACATTTGGCGGGTAAGCGACAACTCATTCCCCTTTTGTTTCGGGCCCTTGGAAGGCGGGACATGTTGGATTTCAGGCAACCCAACCGGACGAAGCAGGAATTCGAAGAGCTGGCGCTAGCCCATCTGGACCCGCTCTATTCGGCGGCGCTGCGCCTGACGAAGAACGAGCGCGACGCCGAGGACCTGGTGCAGGACACCTGCATGCGGGCGTACCGCTTCTTCGACAAGTTCGAGCGCGGGACGAACATCAAGGCCTGGCTCTTCAAGATTCTCACCAACACCTTCATCAACCGCTACCGGCGGAAGGTGAAGGAGCGCACGGTGGTCGAAGGCGTGGAGCGCGAGGCCGTCCACGAGCGCTTCGTGAGCCGGGACGCGACGGACTTCGCGGCCAACCCCGAGCAGTACTTCTTCGACCGGCTCCTGTCGGACGACGTGCTGCGGGCCATTGACGCGCTGCCCATCGACTTCCGGCTGGTGGTCATCCTCGCGGACCTCCAGGAGTTCTCCTACAAGGAGATCGCGGAGATTCTCGAGTGCCCCGTGGGCACGGTCATGAGCCGCCTGTTCCGCGGACGCAAGCTCCTGCAGAAGAACCTGCGTGAGTACGCCGAGGGCCAGGGCGTATTCCGGCATGACGGTGAGCCGGTGAACGCCCCCGCGGACCTGGAAGAGTATCGCCACAGGAAGAAGACAGGGTAGAAACCCGTTCCTAGCGCGCGCCATGAACTGCCAGGACCTCGAACGGCTGCTCTATCCGTACCTCGACGGCGAATTCCAGCCCGAGGAACGAGTGGACCTCGAAACCCACCTCTCCGGGTGCGCTGATTGCCGGCGCCGCGCGGAGGAAGAGAAGCAGATGCAGCAGGCGCTGCGGCGAGCCGCGCGCCACTCCGTTTCGGGCATGCGGGCCCCCGCCTCGCTCCGGGCCGGCATCCAAGTGGGCCTCAAGCAGGAGCAGCGCCGCGTCCAGTTCGGCGTCTGGCTGCGCGCCGGGGCCATGGCGCTGGTGGTGGTGACGGTGGGCGGCGGCTGGGCCGCGTTCCACGCCGAGCAGCGCCTGAGCGCGGCCAGGACGGAAGCGGTGCAGCGCCACAGCAAGAGCAAGGCGCTCCCCTTCGAGATTGCCTCCAACGCGCCGGAGCAGGTGGAGGAGTGGTTCAAGGACAAGGTGGATCCGCGCATCACCGTCCCGCAGATTCCCAAGGCCAAGCCGCTGGGCGGGCGCATCTCCATCCTCAACGGCCGCGAAGTCGCGTACATCAGCTACGAGACCCTTCCCGACAACGAAGGTGAGCCGAGCCGCCGCTTGGGCGTCTTCGTGCTCCCTGGCAACGACGAAGTCTCCATCCCGAAGTTCCAGGCCCTGCAAGCCGTGGAAGTGGACTCCGCGCAGGGCTTCAATGTCGTCACCTGGCGCGACGATGAAATCGTCTATGAGATGGTGACGGACATGGACGAAAGCGACATCCGCCGGATGCTCGCCGAGCGCGACAGCGGTGAGAAGCTCGCGCGCAAGTCCGCGCCGGAGGCCGACGAGCCGCTGTATTCGCTCCCGCCCGCGCCTCGCGCGCCACGCTCCCGGCCTCCCATCTCCGTCGAGCCCGTGACGTACCCGACGTACCCTCAGTGACGGAAACGTCGGCTGTGTGACGGCGCTTGCCCGCTCCCCGGGCAGCCGGAATTCCGCCTGGTCCGAACATTGACGCTCCCGCGCATGGCCGATAGCCTCGACGCACATCATCACCTTGCGCGTCGCGGCCGGTAGGGCGTTTGCGCGCGCCGCACACCAGGACGGGCCGTCCCTCCATGTCGAAGAAAATCCTGATCGTCGAAAGCGACACCGCGCTCTCCGCCACCCTGCGCTCGGCCCTGGAGGGCCGGGGCTTCACGGTCGAAGAGACGACCGACGGCAAGGGCAGCGTGGAGCAGATCCGCAGGGACCGGCCGGACCTCGTGGTGCTCGCGGTGGACCTGTCCGCGGGACAGAACGGCTACCTCATCTGCGGCAAGCTGAAGAAGGACGATGACCTCAAGAACGTCCCCATCCTCATCATCGGCAACCCGGACGGCTTCGCGCAGCACCGCAAGCTGAAGGCCCACGCCGACGAATACGTCGCCAAGCCGGTGGACGCGGAGCAACTGGTGGAGCGCGCTGGGGCGCTGATCGGCTTTCCCGAGCTGCCCGCCACCGAGGACGTCGACGACGAGAGCCTCACGCTGGACGCGCTTGGCGACGAGCCGATGACGGCGGACTTCGGCGAGGAGATCTCCGTGGAAACCGCGGAGGAGCCTCCCGTCACCGGCGAGGAGTTGGACCTGGACGCCGCCTTCGGCGACCTGTCCGCCCCCGAGGAGCCGCCGTCCTTCGAGGAAGAAGTCGTCGTCGCGCCGCCCGAGGCGGTGGTGGAAGGCGTGGAGGAGGACTTCTCCACGCTCGACTCGCTGGGCACCGACTCGGATGATCCGCTGGAAGGGCTGGATGACTCCGACGAGAAGACGGTGATCGGCTTCATCGCCCCCGCTCCCGTAGCCGCGCCCCCTCCCGAGCCTCCCCGCGCCGTCGCGCCGCCCCCCGTGCCCCGCCCCATCGCGGCCCCCCGCCCCGCCCCGCCGCCCGTCGCGGTGGCGCCGGCCGCCGACGCCGCGGAGCTGCGCAGCCTGCGCACGCGGGTGGCCGAGCTCCAGGCCGAGCTCGACGACTCGCGTGGCATGGCGTCCCACGCCGAGGAGCGCGTGCGTGACCTGGAGGCGCAGCTGGAGAGCCAGGCCACGGAGCTGGAGGCGGCCCGGGCGTCCTCGGGCAAGAACGACAAGGACACCTTCGCCCTCCGCGACGCGGCCAACAAGAAGGACAAGGAGATCCTCCGCCTCAAGACGGAGCTGAATCAGAAGGACCAGGAGATCATCGAGCTCAAGGACCAGAGCCTGGAGCTGGAGCAGAAGGCCAGCACCGCCGAGTCCGAGCTCGCCCAGCGCGACGCCCAGCTCAAGACGCTGAGCGCCCGGGCGGACTCACTCGCCTCGGACCGCAAGCGCGTGGACCAGCAGCTGGCCGCCGCCAAGGAAGAGGCCCGGGGCGCGTCCGCGCAGCTCACCGCGCTGCAGACGGAGCTGGACCAGCACCAGGCCCAGGCGCAGGCCTACGCCGCGGAGCTGGAGGAGCTGCGCGCTCGCGCGGGGCAGCTGGAGGCGGACGTCCAGGCCGCGCAGCATGAGGCCGAGGACCTGCGCGTCCAACTGGGCCAGGCCCAGGTGGAGCTGTCCGAGCAGAGCAGCCGCGCCAGCGCGGAGGCCGACGAGCTGCGCGGCCGCATCGCCGAGTTGGAGGCCGCCACGGCCCGCAACGAGGAGCGCGTGACGCGCCTCTACGCACGCATCAAGAGCGAGGAGAAGCTGCGCGAGAAGACGAAGAAGGCGCTCGTCATCGCCCAGCAGCTCCTGGACGAGCCCGCCTCCTCGGTGGCGGACGACGCCAGCGAAGCCGCGGCCTAGTCGCACGGGCCGCGCTCCCCGGGCCCACCGCGCCCGGGGCACCGCCGGCCCCTACCCCTGCTTCTTCGGGGTCGTCTTCTTCTCGTGCAGCTTCTTCGCGAAGCCCTGCACGGCCGCGGGCACGTTCTTGTCGCGGCTGAGGTCCTTCAGCTCGGCGTCCCGGAACGAGTTGAGGAACTTCATGGTGACGGTGAGCGGGACCTTGGGGTTCTTCACCAGCGCCATCTTCACCTTGTGGTTCTTCGTCCACTCGCGGTTGCTGTAGATGACGCGCAGCACGTCATCCATCATCGCGCGGTTGGTGGCGAACGAGAGCACCTCGCCGTCGGTGATGCGCGGGCTGCGGATGACGGCCACCGCTACCAGCTTGTTCGTCTCGCGGATGAGCGCGGTGCGGGCTTCCTTGTTGCCCAGCGTGGCCAGCTTGATCTTCTCCGCGATGGACATGCGCATGATGCGCTGGGCCAGCGTCAGGCGCTTGCCCTCCTCCATGGGGGCGGCGGATTCGTCCGCGGCCTCCTGGAACTCCTGAAGCACCTCCTCCGCGGTGGGGCCCTGCGGCGGGGGCGCCTCCGCGGCCTCGGGGCCGAAGACGCGCACGCGCGCGGCCTTCATCTGCGGCACGTCCATCAGCGTCAGTCCGCTGCGCACCGCGAAGTCGCAGACGTTGTCGATGAGCGACACCGGCGCGCTCGCGTTGACGCAGAGGTTGCGGAGGATGTCCTCGTGGCGCAGAAGACGGAGCTGGTTCTGCCCGATGATCTCCGCCAGCTTCGGGCTGCAGTCCTTCGCCACGTCCGCCACCGCGTCGTCCGGCGTGCTGGCGTTGAGGACCAGCATCTCCGCGTAGGCCTCGTTGCCTTTCACGAGCCCCAGGAGGTAGCCGAGCACCTGCGGCTGCACCTCTTCGTCGCGCAGCGCGGAGCCCAGAATCCTGTCCGGCAGCCCCGCGGCCGTCTTCGCCGCCGTCTCGCGCACGTTCGCGTCCGGATCGTACGTGAGCATGTAGAGCGCACCCACCATGTCGGAGGGGCTGAGCGGGACGAGCGACTTCGCCGCCATCATCCGCAGCGGCACCGGCGCCGCGGGGTCCACGTGCTTGCGCAGGTTGGGCGGCAGGAACTCCGCATCGAAGGGGCAGCCCGGGGGCGGTGTCGGGACAGCGTTGGGAGCGGCAGTGGTCATGACGCGTGATTCCTTCCGTAGATGATGCGCAGGCCCTCGAGCGTGAGGAACTCATCCACCTGGTGGATGACCTTCGACTCGCTGGCCACCAGCGACGCGAGCCCTCCGGTGGCGACGACCTTCACCGGAAAGCCCAGTTCGGCCTGCATGCGGGTGCAGATGCCGTCCACCATGCCCACGTAGCCGTAGACGAGCCCGGCCTGCATGGAGTGCACGGTGTTGCGCCCGATGACATGCGGCGGCCGCGCGAACTCCACACGCGGCAGCTTGGAGGCATTCTGGAACAGCGCCTCCATGGAGATGTTGATGCCGGGGCAGATGCAGCCCCCCAGGTACTCCCCCTTCGGCGACACCGCGTCGAACGTCGTCGCGGTGCCGAAGTCCACCACCACCACGCCGGCGTGGTGCTTCTCGTAGGCGGACACCGCGTTGACGATGCGGTCCGCGCCCACCTCCCGGGGATTGTCGTAGAGGATGGGCATGCCCGTCTTCACGCCGGGCCCGACGAACATGGGCCGGATGCGGAAGTACCGCTCGCTCATCTTCTCCAGGTTGGACTGGAGCGGCGGCACCACGCTGGACACGGCCACCGCTGTCACCTTCGTCGGATCGATGCCGCTATGGGCGAAGAGCTGCCGGACCAGGATGCCGTACTCATCCGAGGTGCGGCGCGTGCTGGTCTCCACGCGCCAGTGGTCGAGCAGGCGCCGGCCCTCGAACGCTCCGAGCACGGTGTTGGTGTTGCCGACGTCGATGGCCAGGAGCATCACACCGCGCACTCTATCGCCGTGGGCGAAGCTGCTCCACGTCGCCCGCCAACACGCGCTCGAGCGAGCCCTCCGCCGTCCGGACCAGCAGCGCCCCGGACGGGTCGATGTCCTCGGCCCGCCCCCGCAGCTCCTGCCGGTCGGTGCGCACCAGCACGTCCTGCCCCAGCGTGGACGACAGCGCCTTCCAGCGGGCACGCACCGCGTCGAAGCCCGTGGCCAGATAGAGGTCCAGCCACTCCTCCAGCCGCGTCCAGAGGGAGGCGGCGAAGCGGGTCCGGTGCACCGGCTGCCCCAGGGCCAGCGACAACGACGTGGCGGTGGCCCGCAGCTCCTCCGGGAAGTGCTCGGCCTGGGAGTTGAGATTGACCCCCACGCCCACGATGACGAAGTGCACGCGCTCGGGTTCGGCGGACAGCTCGGTGAGGATTCCCGCGACCTTGAGGCCGTCGATTTGGACGTCGTTGGGCCACTTGATGGCGGCCTCCACGCCCGCGTCGCGCAGCGATTCCGCCAGCGCCACGGCCGCCACCAGCGTCAGCTCCGGCGCACGCTGGGGCGGCAGGTCCGGACGGAGGATGGCGGAGAAGTAGAGGTTGAGGCCCGGCGGGGACACCCAGGTGCGGCCCCGGCGCCCCTTGCCCGCGGTCTGCTGCTCGGCCACCACGACCTCGCCGTGCTCAGCGCCATCCTGGGCCAGGCGGAAGGCCTTCTCGTTGGTGGAAGGCAGCGATTCGTGGTGGTGGATGGTGCGGCCCAGGTCGTGGGTGCCCAGCAGCGGGCCCACCTCGAGCGAGGTGAGCCGGTCCGGCACCGCCACCAGCCGGTAGCCTCGCGCGGACACCGCCTCGATGCGGTAGCCCTTCGCGCGCAGGGCCTCCACGTGCTTCCACACCGCCGTGCGCGACAGGCCCAGCTTGCTGGAGAGCGCTTCACCGGAGGTGTAGTCGCCCCCGCTTTCCGACAGGAAGCTCAGGATGAGCTCTTCCTGGGTCTGCTCGTTCGCATTGGCGGCCACAGCGGCACCTCGTGGAGATTCCTCCACCGTATCAACCCGAAGGCGGCGCCGCGCCGTCCCGGAGCTGCCAGGCCGTCAGTTCCAGGGAGGTCTGCGGCATCAGCTGGCCGTTGGTCTCCACGGCCACTTCGATGCGCACCACGCCGACGCCAGGCGCGAACGTCATCGTATTCACCAGCGTGGCCTTGGCGTCCACCCGGTTGCGGCCCTCCACCTGGACACAGTTCGGGAAGGTGCCCGCAGGCGTCTCACAGGAGTCCCCCGCCTGGACGATGTGGTAGCGCTCCGTGGAGGACACGGACACCACGTTCGTCCACGAGTGCCCGGTCCGCACCGGACCGCGCAGCAGGTAGCGCTTGGGGTCTCTCAAGCCGTAGCCGTCCAGCGAGAGCTGACCGCCCTGGCTGTCATGGAAGACGCCGGCCTCTTCCTTGAGAATCTCCACGGTGACTTGTTTGTCGTCGCGGCCGTTGAGCCGGTAGGTCCAGCTGTTGCCCACCGCGAGCGGGTAGTACACGGACACGTCATCGGTGCTGGCGCTCGCGCCCGCCGCCGCGTCGACGTTCTTGGAACAGCCCGTGCCCAGCACCAGGGCCGCCAGCACCGCGGCCCCGCCCATGCCGAATGAACGCTTCATGTCGATGTCAGTCCGCGCGGCTGGGGCCACGCGCCTCCGCAGGTGAGTGCTTACGTGATGCGTAGAGCGTGTCCAGCGCCTGTTGCGCGGCGGCCTGGACGGCGGGCGCATCGTGCCCCTGCGCCATCGTGTAGAGATAGGCCTCCGCCTCCGGGCCACCGATTTCGCCCACCGCGAAGACAATCTCCTGCACGAAGCCCAGGTCACGGCCACGCACCAGGTCGATGAGCACGGGCACGGCGGCTCGCGCCTTCATCTCCACGAGCGAGCCCATCGTCCTGCGCACCGTCTCTGCGTCGGTCGCTTCCTTGAGCCGGTCGATGAGCAGCGGCGCGGCCGCCGGGTGCTGCCGTTCCGCCAGCGTGCGCAGGCTGAACTCCCGCACCCGCGAGTCCGAGGCCTTGAGGTCCAGCACCAGCTCTTCATCGGTGCGGTCCAGCGCCGTCAACTGCATGACGGCGGACTCGGTCACCTGGCGCAGCACGTTGGCCAGTGCCGTGCGCATGGCCTTCTGCCGTCCCGCGGGCGAGTCCTCCTCGACGGGCGCCTCTCCCAGCCCGACCAGTTCGTAGCGCTGGGGCAGACTCCCACCGAAGCGCTCCAGGACCAGGTTGGCACCTACTTCGGCGAAGCTGCGCGGGTCACCGTCCTTCAGCACTTCGCGGGTGAAGGGCACATCCAGCGTCAGGCGCCAGGGCCGCTCCTCGCGAGGCGCCTCCGCGCCCTTCTGCTCGAAACGGCCGGAGTCTTTCAGGGCGGCGGTGAAGAGCGTGGCCACGCCCTCGGGAGCCAGGCCCAGCAGGGCGTTGTCCCGCAGGGTGGCCCCGGAGAGTTCCACCGGCGCCACCGGGTAGCGCGGCGACTGCCATCGGCAGGCACCGAGCAGCAGGACGACGCAGGAGGCGAGCAACAGGACCGGCTTCATCGCTCCCCAGGGTAACACCTGGAGAGCGGCGGCGCCGACCAATCCCTCACCTCCTGGAGTGCCGCGTCAGCTATCGCGCTCCCCGGACGGCCCCTTGGGGGGCACGGACGAGTCAGCGGACGGCTCACCGTCGGTGGGAGAGGGAGCAGGCTCGCTGACCTGTGCGCCCTCCGCGGATCCAGAAGACGTCGTCATCGCGGCACCAGGGGCCACTTCGCCCGCCGAGCCGTCCTGCACGCCCGCCTGAGTCAGCCCCGAAGTCGGAGCAACCGATGACGTCTCCTCGGAAGGAGCAGTCCCGGACACGTCCACCTGTGTGGCGACGCCCACGGACGCGGATGCCACTTCGCCGGAGACCGCCCCGGAACCGACATCACCAGCAGAGGCAATCGCTTCGCCCGACACGGCACCTGGGGCAGCAACCGAGCCCGCTCCACTGTCAGCGCTCGCATCGCCGGACTTGGAGACGGGCGGTGCCTCGCCAGCACCGTTCGCAGCAGGAGACGCGACCCCCGTAGCACCGGTCCCGGCAGTCGACACTCCGGTGGCACCGACAGAAGTCGTCTCTCCAGCGACGCTCCAGGCGGCCGTATCTCCGCCAGCGCCCTCAGCCGAGGCTCCGGCCTCGCCAGCAGCGGCACCGCCCGTAACGGAGGCACCCGCCTCGCCCGCGGTACCACCGGCACCCGAAGCACCGGCCTCGCCAGCACCCGTAGCCGAAGCACCGGCCTCGCCCGCGGTACCACCGGCACCTGTGTTGGAGGCACCCGCCTCCCCTGTGGCACCACCAGCACCCGCAGCCGCGACTCCCGCCTCGCCCGCGGTACCACCGGCACCCGCAGCGCCCGCCTCACCAGCGGCAGCGGCCTCTCCAGCAGCCCCCGCCTCACCAGGAGCTCCGGTGGCACCGGCCTCACCCGCGCGGCTGCCACGGCCGCGACGGCCCCGGCGACGACGGCGGCGGCGCTTGCGGTCACCCGGTGCCCCTTCGGCACCGGCATCCGCGGCAGTTCCATCGGGACGCGCACCACCCACGAAAGCGCTGGCGGCCTCGAGGTCGTCATCCTCCCCGTCCTCGTCGTCGCCCTCCTCATCGTCCTCGTGGCCCAGCAGGACCGGCGCGGCCGGAACCGGAGCGGCTTCACGCGCATCACCAACGGGAGCAGCCGGAGCTTCCTCCGTGGAAGCCCCCGCGGTGGCCTCCGCTTCACGAGCCTCACGGGCCTCGCGCGACTCACGCTCACGGCGGCGCTTCTCACGCGGACGCTCGCGTTCCGCCGGTGCCGCGGCCTCGGTGGGCTCCTCGCCTTCCCGGGCCTGCTTCTCGCGCTGACGCTCCTCGCGGCGCTTCTGGGCCTCCTCGGCATCCAGCTTCGCGGCCTCGAAGAACTTCTCGTCGACCTCGTACAGCGCGACCTGCGTGACGGAGACGGCCGTCTCCGCTTCCAGGAACTTCTCGCCCAGCGCGTCACCGCACCAGAGCATCACCAGCGAACCATTGGCCTGCGCCTCGGTGCGCGCATCACCGCGCACGTCACCCGGGCTCACCAACAGGCCCACCTGCGCCGAGTAGTGGCCCAGGTCACGCCGCAGCTCCTGCACCGACTTGCGGTCGATGCCGGGCGTGCCCTTCAGCATGCGCACCGCGTAGCGCAACTCCACGCTGCCCTCGCGCTTGCGCGCCGTGAGCAAGGGCCCTTCCTTGGACCGCTTGGCCACCTTCAGCTCGCGGAAGCCCAGGCCGTGCATCATCTTCACGACGGACTTCTCGAACGTACCGACGTCCAGTTCGCCCAGGCGCTTACGCAGCCCACGCGCCACGGAGCGGCGCGCGTCCTTGAGCGCGGCGCGCAGCGTGGACACCAGCGCGGCATCCGCCGGGGCCTCGCCCGCGGCAGCTGGCTTGCCCAGCACCGGACGGCCAGCCTCCAGCGGGATGCCCAGCGCCTGCGCGAACGCGGCCTGGAGTTCCAGCGGAGGGGCCTCGCTCGGGGCGCCAGCGCGCTCCAGCGACACCTCACCAGAGTCCTTGCTGAAGGCGTACTGCGGCCGGCGGCCCGCGTCGATGCGACGCTGGTTGTCCTCCAGCAGCGCGGTGAGCACCGCCTCCACCGTGGTGTCCTCGGCGCACAGCTCCTTGGCCCGGGCACGCTCGATGATCTGATCGGTGCGCAGCCCGATGTCCGACTCGCTGAGAATCTCGAACACCACCTCGGGCAGCGGCGGGAAGCGCTTGCGGCGACCGCCACGCTCCTCGTCCTCATCGCGGCGGCGCTTGCGGTCGCTGCCACGGCCCGCGACCCGCACGTTGTCCGTGCGCGGCTCCGGGTGACGCTCCGCCGGACGCAGCGGCGGCAGCTCTTCTTCAGGATGCGGCTCGACCACGCCGGTTTGAGCCAGTGCCTCGACGTCCTCGGGAATCGACCAGTCAACCAGCGCGAAGGTGTCCTTCGCCGTCACAAGTACCTTGCGATCCCGCGTGCGGCGCGCCATGGCTGCGAGGCGCGACAGCATCGTCACCTCAGGCGTCTTGCCCACGTGGGACAGCAGGCTCTGCTGGATGGACTTCTCGGTAATTTCAAGGAAGTGGAGGGGACGACCTTCGCTCTCCAGGATGCGGAGCGCGGCCTCGTAGAATGTCATCGAGTATTCCCCAGGAATTCCGAACGGTTACAAAAATGTAGGTCCGTATAGGCGGCGGATGCTAGCCATCGCTAAACTGGCTTGTCAACGAACGCAAGATGACCCGCATACGCATCGGACAGCGCTGGAAACGCGAACCCGCGGCTTCCCCGCTCGATTCCATCGCACTGGAATTGGACGGGGTGGACCTTCTGTCCGGGGCCGTGGAGGAGTCTCTAGCAGAAGTCGTCCCCTCCCTGGTGCGCTCAGTTGCGGCGCTAGCGGGTGGGCGTCAGAAACTGGCCCAGGTCTCCCTGCCCGAGGCCCACCTGGAGCTGGTGCTCCGCCGCATGGGGCCGGAGGTGGAGCTGCTGGTGGCCAACCTCTCCCGCCCTGCCCGGCTGATGCGCCCGCCCGTCCGGGTGGAGCTGGAGGAACTGGTGAAGACGGTCCGTGAGGCCGGCGAGCGCTTCCTCGCCGACGTCACCCGGGCCGGGCCCAAGTCGCTGGCCACCACCGTGGGGCAAGCCCTCAAGGAGCCGCTGAAAGGCCTGAACCGGCCCGCCCGTCCTCCAGACGAGGCGCCGGCCCGGCCCGCCACCCGGCGCGTGGAGCCCACGGAAGTCCCGGGCTTCGGCTTCGAGCTCCGGGACGCCGGCGTCCCCATGGGCCGTGGCGCCGCGCGGGGGACGGCCGGACTGCTGGCGCCCCTGCTGGCATCGGGCGAGGTCTGGCTGTCGCTGCCCGGAAAGGCCGAGGCCTGGCGCGTCCCCGGCCCGCCGTTCCTGACGGCGCTGGAGCTGTCGCGACAGGCGGTGGAGCTGGCGCGCGCGGTGGAGCTGGGCGAAAGCCGCTTCGAGCTGGCCCCCGCGGGGGCGAAGCCTTCGCTCCTGGTCGACCTGAAGTCGGGCCAGGCGAAGGCGGGACGCACCGGGACGCCCTTCCCGCTCGCGGGCAACGTGCTCGCCGCCGCCCTCTTCCACCTGGGCGAGTCCCTGGCCGCGGCCTTCGCGGAGGCGGACCGCGCGCTGGTGGCCAACCCGTACCGGATGGAGCTGGCGGAGCGCTGCCGCGAGGGCCTTTCGCACCTGCGTGGCCCCGTGCAGCCCCCCGAGGCCAGGGGCGCGGCCCGAGAGAAGAAGGCCCGGGCCACGGGCCAGGGCACCTCACGTCCGTTGAAGGTCCCCGGCCGGTTGCGCCGGCTGCGCTTCGCGAAGCTGTGGGAGAAGCGCGGCCTGCCGGACGCGGAGGAATCGAGGCTGCTGCTCGGCCGGCACGGGCCGGTGTACTGCGCGCCGCAGCTCGCCTCCGCGTTCTCCCGAAAGGACGGAGCCCTACTGTGGAAGCGCGCCGCGGCGCTGGGTGTGGCCGCGTCGGCGGATGGCCACGCGGTGGCGGCGGACATCGCGCGTGTCTACGGTTTCACGGGCCGGGGCGGCGGTGCGCGCTGGCTGCATGACCACGACGGAATCCCCCTGGGTCCGCTGCTGCTGCGCAAGGACGGCCTGCTGCTCACCTTGTCCGAGGACCGCACCGTCGTGGCCTTCGCGGAGGCCACGGGCCGCGAGGTCTGGCGCCTGGCGCCGCCGCGGACCCAGCGCAGCTGGCTGGCCACCCAGGGACACCGCGCGCTGGTGGGCACGGACTCGGGCTACCTCTATGGGCTCGACCTGGAGGACGGCCAGGTCCGCTACCGCATGCGCGCGCCCATGCCGTTCCACGGGCCACCCGTGGCCTGGGGCCGGCGCTTCCTGGCCATGCTGGGCCGCGGCTCGCACTGGGCCGTGTTGCTCGCGGATGCGCACACCGGCGAATCCGTGTGGACGCATGAGCCGGACCTGTCCCACCTGTCCGCGCCGTTGCCCGTGGGCTCGCGGGTGTTCATCGCCGGAGAGCGCGAGCGCGAAGGCATGCTGCTCTGCCTGGACGCGAAGGGCCGGCGCCTCTGGGAGCGCCCGCTCAACCTGGGCCCTGGCCCCTATGCGTTGGCGCCCCTCCCCCGCGCGGTGGTGGTGACGAGCGCCTCGGGCGCCGCCACACGGGTGGCCGCATCCGGCACGGTGGACTGGCGCGTGGGCGCCGCGGGCGAGCCGCTCATCAGCGCGCTCCCCGCCCATACCGCGCGCGACGTCACGCTGGTGCCAGGGGAGCGCGTCCGCGCGGTGGACCCCCGCGGCGGGCAGGTGCTCGCGGAGGTCCAGGCCGGCGTGGGGCTCGTCGCGCTCCAGGCCGACGTGCGCCTCAACCTCTACTTCCTGGACGATGCCGGCACGCTGTCCGCGTACCGGCTCGGCTCTCACTTCACGGTGGTGGAGTAACCCCCGCGAAGGCCTAGTTCGCCGCGGCCTTCGACGGGTCGATCTCCTCCTCGGGGCGCTCTTCCTGGGTGGCGCCCTCCCAGGACTCGCCGGCGCCGAGCTTCCATTCCGACGGCACGTCCAGCTTCCACACGTAGGTGGACGCCGCGGTGCCGCCCGACGCCGCGCTGGAGGAGAGGTTGATGGTCATCTCCACCTTCGCCACCTCGTTCGGGAGCAGGTCCAGGTCGTAGTGGCCCAGCACCATCTGCGGGGGGAACGCCCGGACGAAGCGCTCCGGGTGGTCAATCTTCATGGACGGGTCGGCGCCGCGCATCTCGCCCAGCAGCTTCCCCTTCGCGTCGGTGAGCTTCCACACCGTGTCGAACGTGGCGCTGGTCATCATCTTCAGCACCTTGCCGTCGTCCTTGAGCACACGCTGCGCGCCCCACACCGCCAGTTGCAGGCGGATCTGCGGCTTGCCCAGCACCATCACCACGTCGGAGGAGATGATGTCCAGGCGCATGCCCTTGTCCGTGGCCGTCCACACCGGGCGGTAACGGCCCTCGCGCAGGCTGTCGAACGTCTTGCGCGTGTACTCGTAGAAGGCCTTGCGGTCGTTGGCACGGTCATCCTTCGCGCCACTCTCCTCGCGCTTCTCCAGCTCCAGGAGATAGTCGTCGAACTTCGTGTTCCCCTTGAAACGCGTGAGGTGCGCGTCCACCTGCTCGAAGTAGTGCTTGAAGAAGGGCTTCAACTCATCGCGGTAGCTGGCCTCGTCCGGGTTGGCGCGCATCCAGCCCACCCGTTCGAGGTACTCCGCGTGAATCCGTTGCTGATCCGCATCCCGCTGGGCTTCCAGCGCGCGACCGCTCGCGCTGCGATAGCTCATGACGGCGGCCAGCAGCACACCCGCGACGATGACGATGACTCCGAAGTAGCGCTTCACGCGGCAGTCTCCTGTGCCTTTGTCCTGGCAGTGATATGAAAAATCCCCAACGTGATCCAGGCCACCGGGACCCACCTGTTCACCACGCCCCTTCCCTTGGAGGAAGGAGAGCTGCTGGGCAATCCCCAGGTGGCCTGGGCGGCCTACGGAGAACCATCAGACGGCAAAGCGGTGGTGTTGCTGCACGACCTCGCGCACTCGCACCTCGCGCTGGGCCCGCCGGAGGACTCGGCGTACCAGCCCTCCGGCTGGGGACGCGCCCTGGTGGGGACGAACCTCGCGTTGGACCCCGCCATCACCCCCGTCTTCTCCCCCGGGTTGCTCGGCAGCCCTTTCGGTAGCACGTCGCCCGCAACGGTGAATCCCGCGTCGGGTGAACGCTGGGGGCTCGAGCTGCCGCCGCTCACGGTGCAGGACATGGCGCGCGCCGTGTCGGCCACGCTGCGCGCGCGGGGACTGACGCAGGTGCGCGCGCTGGTGGGCGTGGGACTGGGCGCCCATGTGGCGCTGCGACTGGCGTCGCTGTTCCCCGACCTGGCCGAGGGCGTGGTGGCCATCGGCGCGGCGCGCGCGCTGCCCGAAGGCGTGCGCGAGAAGCTGGGCCTGTCCTGGCAGGTGCTGCGCGCGGATCCGGACTACCGGGACGGCCTCTACGCGCTGGACGCGCCGCCGCGAAAGACGATGCGCAAGCTGCGTCTGGACTTCCTGAAGCTGCTCTGCGGACGTGAGTTCCTGGCCTCCGCGTACCCGGCCCCCGACGCGGCCCGCGCCGCGCTGGAGACTGAAGCGGACGCCTTCGCGGACGCCTTCGACGCGGTGTCCTGGGCGTCGCTGTGCTCGGCGTACGCGGGCAGTGACGTGTCGGACGGCTTCTCGCGAATCCGTGCGCGGGTGCTCCTGGTGACGGGGACGTCGGATGCCATGGCCCCGGTGAACCGGGTGCGTGACACCTACCACCTGCTGAGCGCCGCGGGCGTGAGCGCCCGCTTCCTCGAGCTGCCGGGGCCCGGGGACCACGCGGCACTGCTCCAGGACGCGGAGCGGCTCCATGGCCCGCTGAGCGACTTCCTGCGGCGGTGCTGACTAGTCCCGCTTCACGGCGCCGGAGAGCTTGCCGCGAAGCGCGCCCACCAGCATGCCAATGGCAATCTCGTTGTTGCCGCCGTGCGGGATGATGATGTCCGCGAAGTGTTTGGACGGCTCCACGAAGCCCATGTGCATGGGCCGCACGTGGCGCAGGTACTGGCTCACCACGTGGTCGAAGTCGCGGCCGCGGTCCTTGATGTCGCGGGTGAGGCGCCGGAGGATGCGAAGGTCGTCGTCCGCGTCGACGTAGATCTTCACGTCCATCACATCCCGGACCTCCTTCATGTGGAGCACCAGGATGCCCTCGATGAGGATGATGTCGCCGGGGTCCACGTTCTTCGTCTGCGGCGTGCGCGACGAAGTGACGAAGTCGTAGACGGGCTTCTGGATGGGCTGCCCGGACTTCAGCGCTTGCAGGTGCTGAACCAGCAGCTCCCTGTCGAAGGCATCCGGGTGGTCGAAGTTCACCTCACGCCTGTCCGCCAGCGGAAGGTCCTTCAAGTCCCGGTAGTATGAATCCTGATCGATGAAGGCCACGCGGCAATCGGCCAATGCCTCGCGTACCTTGCGGGCAACGGTGGTCTTGCCGGACGCGGTGCCGCCCGCGATTCCGACGACGAGGGGGGACGCCATGTGGGCGCGACGTATCTTACCAGGACGACCAGCGCAAGGGTTCGGTCCAATCCTGAACAATTCTTCCCGCTATCCCCGGCGGATCAGCCCACGCCCCCTCGCCGCCTCCAGCAACCCAGGGGACACCTCCGCCTCGGCCATGGGCCGCACAGCGAGCATTCCCAGGAATTCACCCAAGGCTGGGGGCACCGACATCACCTCCGGTCCTCCCGCCTTGCGCCGAGCGACGAAGGACCAGGGCCCCGGGCCCGGCCGGCGCGCCACCTGGTTCAGCGAATCCAGGCCGGACAGCTCCAACGTGCCACACGCCCACGCACGGGCCGTGAGGTGCCGGCGTACGGCTCGGGCGGAATGGACCAGCTCGGACAGGTCCACGGGAAGCGACCCGACCCGCACGTCCTCCATCAACCCCACCTGCCCCGGCGCGGGCGCGGGCACCCGCCGCGTGAACAGCGACGGCAGCAGCATCTCCAGCGTCAACGCCGCCGACGCCCCCTCATCCGGTGATTCGCGCAGCCGGCGCATGGCCCAGGACGCGAAGGACTGCCCGGGCGTCCGCGTCACGGAGTCGAAGAGCTTCCGGTACTCCTTCGAGCCGGTGAAGGCCGCCAGCCCCTCCCGCGTGCCCGCGAGCAACAACCGGGTGAGTGGCCAATCGCGGTCGAGGACCTCCGCGACCACGGCCAGGCGGAAGTCCTGGTCCGCCAGCGTGCCGGCTTCGTCCTCCACGGAGGCCGCGGGCGCGGCGGCGTAACCCGCGTCGAACAAGGCCCAGGGCTGGCTGTCCTCCGTGAGTGGAGGCACGGCCGCGACAGCCGCCGGTACGCACCACGTCAGCGGAGGACGCGCTCCCGAGGGCACCAGCTGGCGCAGGCGGCGCAAGGACATCCGGGCGACCTCGGGCGGGTGGCCATCTCCCTCGAAGGTGACGGCACGCAGCGACGGGCAGCGCGGAATCAACGAGGCCAGCAGGTCGAACAGCTCCTCGCGCACCGGCTGCGTGTGGTCATCCACGTAGAAGCTGCGCGGCCCCCGGTGCGTCACCACGCCTCCGGCGATGTGCAGCTCGATGACCTGGTCGAGCGGAAAGCCGTCCAGCCCCGACTCCAATGGCAGTCCCGCGGAGAGCTGATGGCTGAGCAGGTGCCCCAGGTCGAGCAGCAGCGGCGCCCCGGTGCGCGCGTGCAGCTTCGCCATGAAGTCGAGCACATGCCACTGCCCGCGCCGCGCGAGCACCGCGGGGTTCTCCAGCACGAGCGGCACGGACAGGTGCCGCTGGACATGGAGCGCGTGGGACACGCACGCCTCCAGGCCCGCTTCGTTGAAGGGCGGCGTGAAGTAGAGGTAGCCCGGGAAGGGCTGCCCGTCCACGTGCCACCAGCCCACGTCGTTGCCCACCCAGGGACTCTCCACGGCGCGCGCGTGGGCGTCCAAATCCCTCAAGGCCTGGCCTGGCTCCAGCGCGGGCCCCCAGAGGTTGAGGTGGACGGGATGGAAGAGCACCGGGACGTCCTGGCGACGGCGCCACATCTCCGGGAACAACGAGGCGTGCGCCTTCGACTCTTCCAAGGAGAGCGGCGCGCTGTACTCCACGTAGTCGAAGAGGCCCGGTGACTCGTCCAGCAAGCGGTAGGGCTGCGGCACGTCCGCCACGCTCAGGTTGCTGCTCAACCCCAGGCCCCGCCAGGGCAGTGTCCACGTCTCGGAAACCGCATGCGTCATCCGCTCAACGTAGACGCGCCCCGCGTCCACCGCCACCCGCGACTGCCGGGCAGTGGCGCGCTGAACGCTCCCGAGGTCGGGTATGCTCGCCGATTCCCCTCACCCCAGGAGCCACGATGCCCGCCCCCTCACGCGTCGAGATAGATGAGTCCAACGCGCAGTACCGTGGAGCCTGGAGGCTGTTCGCACTGGGCAGCAAGTCGGGTGAAGTGGTGGAGCGCCCCGAGGTCTACATCACCGCCTGCCACGTAGCCTGGTCGATGATGAACTCCGCCTTCCTGCGCGCGCCCGTCGAAACGGAACAAGCGCTCGCGGCCGCGGCGGCTTCGGCGGCGCGCTACTTCTCCGCCGGCAAACATGGCTGGAGCTTCGTCATCTGCGACGACTGGCTGGCGCCCTCCGTGCGCGACAACGCGCCCTCCATCCTTGCCTGGTACGGGCTCAAGTCCGAGATGGGCGTCACCGGAATGGTGGCGGACCGGCTGGCGCCCGCCATTCACCCACAGCCCCCGTTCGCCGTCCGTCCCGTCACGGATACCTGGGGCCGGCAGGCCGTGGCCGACATCAACGCCAACGCCTACGACGTCCCCCGCCACTTCGGCCGTGAAGCGTTCGACGAGGACACGCTCTACACCCCGGACTGCCAGGGCTTCGTGGCGTGCCGCGACGAAGAGGCCGCGGCCAGCACGGTGGTGCTGCGCGTGGATGCCGCCGCCTACGTCGCCCTCGTCGCGACCCAGCCGCAACACCGCCGGCAGGGTGCCGCCGAGGCCGTGATGCGACATGCGCTGGCGAAGGCCCATCAGGACTGGGGCACCGAGCGCACCGTCCTCCACGCGACCAGCGCGGGCGAGCCCGTCTACACCCGCATGGGCTACCGGCCGGTGACGCGCTTCCGCATGTACATGGCGCCTCCACCGGGCCAGGGCTGAGCCACGCGCGAGGGCTCGGCACGGGGGAGTAAAAACAGACTCACGCCATTTCGAGAGAGTGACTGGCTTTTTCTACCGAGCTTGAAAGCCAGTCGCCCCACCTCATTGAAGAATGCCGCTCTCGCATGAACTGCGGCCCACATTCTTCGATGGCGTGGAGGTTATGGCACACTGATCCGTGAGGGGGCTTGCCGCACGTCTTGCATCGCCCAGCCACACGGAGTCCGTACATGGCCAAGTGGGATGATCTCGTCCTGGCGATTCCACCGCACGCGGGCGGCAGATATCAGGCGCCCGCCGCGGTCACGCTGCTGGAGACACTCCTCGGCCTTCACGAAGCACAGCTCACCCTCCTTCGCGGATTGCATCGCGACGTCCGGCCGCTGCGGGAAGGTCCCTTCCATGCCGGGCGGCTCCACCTGGAGGCCGTGCGCGCCCCTCAGGCCACCCGCGACGAACAGCTGGAGCGGCTGAAGTCCGCGCGGAGCTGCTTCACGGAAGCCATGGGCACCGAGCGCGACAAGGCGCGGCTGTCGTTCATCGCCCTGCACCTGGGCCTCTGCTGGCTGCTGCTGGGCGCGGAGCGGGATGCGCGGGAGTGGACGCAGCTGGCCCACCGCACGGCCGTGGAGGCCATGAAGGACATCCTGGTGGAAGCCTCGAAGCACCAGGGCCTCACCCAGAACCGGTACCTGGATCCGGCGCTCACCTTCTTCATGTTCTTCACCAGCACGGCCACGCTGGGCGCGGGCTACCTCTTCTGGGACCGGGTGCTCAGCAAGCGCACGGGCACGGTGATGCGGCGCGCGCTGGGGCAGATGCAGGCGCTGGCGGACTACGTGGACATGCTGGGCGAGGTCCGCCTCCGCCTGGGCGAGCTCCCCCATGACGTCGCCCGGTACGAGCTGACCCACGGCGTGGACGAACAGCAGTCCGTCGCCCGCATCACCATCCGGAAGCTCATCAGCGACCGGGAGGCCATCTACTTCAACGGCCGGGAGACCCGGAAGGTCACCTGGAACGACCAGGAGCGCTCCGAGGTCATCACCCGCGAGCTGATCTGACGCCGGGCGCTGTCACCGTCCCGTCAAAACCTGTTTTCAGGATTGCCGCGAGCGAAACGTCAGACCGGCCCGCCATAGTAGCGGCACTTCCTCGATGGGGGCGAAGGTGACGGCGCAAACGATGCTCGTGTTCATTCCAGTGATTCTCCTACTCGCCGCGGCGATTGCGATTCCGCGGCCCCGCCGGCGCTCACGCCGGTAGTCGTAGTCACGGCCGGGGTTGCGCCCCGGCCGTCTCCCCGGCCCGGGCGGGTGTAGAGTGCGGCAGTCGTCGCAATCCTCCCCTCCCGAGCAGCCGTGGCCGAACGTCCCACAGTCCTGGTCGTCGACGATGATCCTCACCTGAGGGAGATCGTCCGCTTCGCACTGGAGCAGGGAGGCTTCCGGGTGGATGAGGCCGCGGACGGCCGCGCCGCCCTGACGCAGGTCGACCGGGCCCTCCCAGCGCTCATCGTCCTGGACATCATGATGCCGGAGCTGGACGGGCTCGCCGTGTGCCGAGAGGTCCGGCGCAAGCACGAGCTGCCCATCGTCTTCCTCTCCTCACGGGATGACGAGGTCGACCGCATCCTTGGCCTGGAGCTGGGTGGCGACGACTACCTCACCAAGCCCTTCAGTCCGCGCGAGCTCGTGGCCCGCGTGAAGGCGGTGCTCCGGCGCGCGCGGCCCGCCCCGGAGGTCGAAGTGCCCGCGGCGCGGATGCAGTCTCGAGGGCCGCTGCGCATGGACGCGGAGCGCTGGCGCGCGTGGTGGCAGGACACGGAGGTGGTGCTCACGGTGACGGAGTTCCAGCTCCTGGCCACGCTGCTCCGAGTCCCCGGCAAGGTCTTCACCCGGGATGAGCTGATGAACCGCGTCTACGACGACGTGGTGGTCAGCGACCGGACCATCGACAGTCACGTGCGCCGGGTCCGGCAGAAGTTCGCCAGCGCGGGCGGAGACGTCATCGAGACGGTGCATGGCCTTGGCTATCGGCTCGCCCTCCCCTGAGCGCCGCGCGCGCCCGCGCTTGTGGCTGGTGTTCGCCGCCGTGGGCGTCGCGGGGTTCGCCCTCACGCTTGCGGGGCTCGCCTTCGTGCGCGTCCATGACAACCAGCTCATCCGCCAGACGGAGTCGGAGCTGATTGCCCAGGGCGCGGTGGTCGCGGAGGTCTTCCGCGAGCGGCTGCGCGCCACCGTGCCGGAGGGCGTATACGGCCGCGAGCGCACCGCTCCCTGGCCCTTCCCCATTCCCGACGACACGCGCCTGCGCCCCATCCTCCCGTCGCTCAGGGCCTCGGATGCGTCCCTTCCGCCGGGCGACACGCCTCGGCCTTCGCTCGTTCCCGCGGAGCCGCTGTCACAGGCGGCCGGACTGCAGCTGACGCCGCTGCTCGAACAGGTGCGCGCGGCGACCCTGGCCGGCATCCGCGTGGTGGACACCGAGGGCGTGGTGGTGGCCAGCAGCAGCCCCGCGCTGCTGTGGACGACGCTGGCGGACCGCACCGAGGTCCAGCGGGCCCTGCGCGGCGAGCCCGTCAGCGTGATGCGCCGCCGCGTCGCCGATCCCGAGGACACCCCACTGGCGTCACTCAGCCGCGACACCGGCATCCGCGTCACGGTGGCGCTGCCCGTACTGGAAGGCGATCGCGTCTGGGGCGCGGTGGTGCTGACGCGCACGCCCATGACGTTCGCCAAGGCGACGTACGCGGACCGGTGGAACCTCACCGCCACCGGCTTCGTGTTGCTCGGCGCGGTGGCGCTGATGTCGCTGGCCGCCGCCGCGCTGGTGGGCCGGCCGGTGCGCGCGCTGGTGAAGCAGACGCGCGCCATCGCCATGAGCGACCCCGCGGGCTTCGAACCCATGGCGCGCCCCGTGGTGGCGGAGCTGGCCGAGCTCTCCGAGTCCCTGGCCGGCATGGCCACCGCGTTGCGAGACAGGAACCAGTACATCCGTTCCTTCGCGGCCAACGTGTCGCACGAGTTCAAGACGCCGCTGGCCTCCATCCAAGGCGCGGTGGAGCTGCTTCGAGACAGCGCCGACGCGATGTCTCCCGAGCAACACGCGCGGTTCCTCGCCAACGTGGACGCGGATGCCCGCAGGCTCACCCGCCTGGTGCAGCGCCTGCTGGAGCTGGCCCGTGCGGACTCCATGACGGCCACGCTCGCGCAGGTGGAGTTGGGCCCGCTGTTGGAGGGGCTCGCCCTTCGCGCCCGCGCGGAAGGCGCCACGGACATCCATGTGACGGCACCGCCCACGGGACTGAAGGTGAGCCTCCCGCAGGAGGTGCTCGACGACGTGCTGTGGCAGCTCGTCACCAATGCCCGCCAGCACGGTGGCGACACCATCCGCGTGGACCTGTCGGTGGAGCAGGCCCCGGAGGCGGACATGGTGCGCGTGGTGGTGAAGGACAACGGCAAAGGCATCTCCGAGGCCAACCGTGCGCGCATCTTCGACGCCTTCTTCACCACCGCCCGCGAGCGAGGCGGCACGGGCCTGGGCCTGACGATTGCCCAGTCCATGCTGCGCGCCTTCCACGCGAGGTTGGAACTGCTTCCTTCCGACACGGGCACCACCTTCGCGGTGGTGGCGCCCGTGCCCCGGCTTCAACGGAAGTAGCTGTCGGAGATGTCCACGGAGTAGCCCAGCTCCAGCGTGGGCGAGGACGCGGCCACCAGGAACTGGCGGAAATGCAGCGCCTTTCCGGGCAGGCCTGACACCTCCGCGGCCACGGCTCCCGTCGACTCGTACTGCTCCAGGCTGCCGCCCTCGCGCCGGTAGTTGAACACCGCTGGGAAGTGCGCGCGTGCACGGAGCTCCGCCACCGGCCAGGAGACTCGCGGCAACGCCAGCTTCAACCGGCCGGAGAGGTGGAAGACGCCCAGCTCTCGCGACAGCACCACCTCCAGCGTCCCGCCCGTCTCTCCCAGCCGCGCCGGAGTGGCCTTCAACGCCAGGGTGCCGTTCTCCGACTCCACGGGGACGGGAATGGCGTTCAGGGTGACGCGCTCGAGCCGGTGTCCTTCGGGCAGCACCAGCTCCAGCGGCTGCTCGCGGTCCAGGCTCAGCGCGTAGCTGACGCGCAGCGTGGCACGGCCTTCCAGCGTGGACACCCAGGACGCTGTGGCCTCGGTGATGCGCGGCTCGAGCGGCGGGCGCACCTGCTGCTTCTGGCTTTGTGCCACCCGCGCCACCGCCGCGCGCCAGCCGACGCGCAGCGCGCCTTGCACGGGATAGACGGCGTGGGACTCGCCTCCCATCGACGCCACCGGCTCGGTGAGTGTGAAGACGGACGTGTCCGCCTCCAGCGCCAGCGGCACCGGGGACGCGTGGGGCCCGAAGCGCAGCTGGGCACGGCGCTCCGGCCCCGCTCCGGGCGAGCGGATGGAGACGCCCACGTCGAAGACGTAGCGCCCCGCCTTCCGCGTGAGCAGGCAGAGGTACCCGTCGACGACGCCCACGGAGCCTTCCTCCAGCGCGGGCAACGCGGCCGGGAACGTGTCGGCGTCGAGTTGGAGCAGGCGCACCTGCGTCCAGCGTCCATCCGCGAGCACCTCCACGTCGAAGTGCCCGTCCACGAAGAGGGCATCCGCCGTGAGCCGGCCTTTGAGCTGGCTCTTCACCAGGGCCGCCATCGGAGGTGCTTCGACGGGCGCCGACTGGCGCTGCGCGTAGAGGGGAATCAGTTCCTGAAGCGGCACGGTGGCGGTGCCGGAGGGAGACGTGGAGGCCGAGCCATCGGCCGTGGTCAGCAGGAGTCCAACGAAGAGCGGTACGGTCCACATGGCGGAATCAGCTCGCTTCCGGGGTGACAGGGGTGGAGGCAGCGGGAGCCACGGCGGCGCGCGGAGGCTCACCGGGCAGGGACAAGTCGGAGAGGAAGGCCCGCACACCAGCGCGGGTGGAGAGCACCATCAGCCCCAGCAGCGCGGCGAGAATCTCCAGCGTGTAGATGAGGCCGGTGTAGCCCTGGAGGATGACGGCGCCAGTGGGGACCACCAGCGTGGCGCCCCATAGTCCCGCGAGCACGGACGTCCGCTCCTTCGGGAAGAGCCAGCGGACGTACACCACCACCGCCGCGCCCAGGCCCACCGCGCAGAGTGCGTAGGCGGCGTAGAAGTTCATGAAGGCCGCCAGGTACGCCAGCAGCACGAAGAAGAAGCCGTACACGGACGCCAGCAGGTACGTCTCGTGGAGCGCGAGCGAACGGCGGTGGCGCAACCCCAGGGCCGCGAGCAGTGCGAGCAGCCCCAGGAAGGGCACCCAGGCCCGGGTCGCCATCGTGCCCACCAGCGCGTCGAAGGTCTTCTCCGACGGGAGGATGACGCCCAGGTTCACCCCCGACTCCAACGACTGGAAGGCCCAGTCCAGCGTCACCGCGTCGGCCGTGGTGTTCACCGACGACGAGGCCAGCACGCCCGCCGGGTAGTCGTAGTTCTCCCCTCCTTCGACGGCGACATGGACGCGCACGTCCCGCGCGGGGAGCGCCGGGTCCAGGCGGTACACGAATGAGTTCAGCCCCCGGGCGCGGTAGCGGATGGTGAAACGGGACGTGGCGCCCTTGGCGATGCGGCCCGTCCACACCAGCCGGTTGCCGGACTCGCCCAGGTCCAGGCTGGACTCCTGGCCGTCGACCAGGAACTGGAGCTCCGACAGCAGCACCTGCGACTTGTCCATCTCCATGGGGAAGATGAACGCCACGTCGATGTCGGTGCTCTCGCGGTTGACCACCGCGTAGTCGGCGTTGAGGGTGAAGTCGAAGCCGGAGAAGTAGCGCAGCCCGCGCTTGCGGTAGTTCATCTTCGCCTGCACCTCGACGTGCTGGCGGTCGAAGGGCAGCGGCTTCAGCTCGGTGAAGATGGTGCCGCTGTGCACGTAGCGCAGCGACGGCGCGGGCTGGGTGACGGGCGCGCCCCAGCGGTCCTCCACCCCGGCGGCCAGCTCCGAGTTGGCGAAGTCCGTCCGGTCCGCCACCTGCCCGGCGATGACGGCCGTGGCGAAGACGACGATGACCAGACTGCCGAAGACGTGGTGGGCCACGAGCCAGCGAAGGGCTCGGCGAAGGGCGCCTTCGGGCGCTCGCGGCGGACGGGGAGGCAGCGGAGGAGGTGCGTTCATGGGCGCAGGATGTGCGGCCCCCGTGCAACGGTGATGGCCCCCTTGTGCGGCTGCCAAGGAATGTTCGTGCAGATTTCGTGCAGGCCGGGATGCAGCTTCACCCGGCCCCGGGTACACTCTGAGTCCATTCCGCGTCCTGGACGCGGCCCTTTCCCTGAAGCCCCGACAAGGTCGTCATGTCCGTCCCTGGAATCGGCTTCCCTGGCCCCTGGCGGCTCCGCTCTGGAGCCGAAGAATACGAACTGCTCGTCATGCGAGCCGTGACGGCCCTCGACGAGCGGGAGTGCGTCCCGGCCGAGCACATCACCTGGCAGCTCGACCATTGGCTGACCTCCGCCCGCAGGCCCCTGCTGGAGATGTACGAGGCCCTGGGCGGCATCCTTCCGTGGAACGCCAGCTCACTGGACCGCTCCCGGCAGGACGCGCGCGTGCGTGAGCGGCTGGTGCAGGCGCTGGAGCGCCGTGAGCTGGTGGCCCTGCGCGTGCAGCGCCGCGCCGCCGCCTGGGCGTGGCCGGAACCGGCCCTGCCGCCCCCCCGGCCCGAGCCCGAAGTCATCCCCCTGGCGCGCCCGCCCGTGGAGGTCTTCACCCTCTTCCCAGACCCGGCACGGCAGGCCGAAGTCCTGCGCCAGGCCGCGGCGGCGGGTGTGCCGTTCTGCGAGGAGTGTGAAAAGAAGAAGCAGCAGGCCGCGGCGTGAGCGCCCCCGTCCCCCAGCTTCCGGGCCTACTGCAGTGGGTGCGTCAGGCCACGGAGGAAGCGCCCACCTCGGCGCTCTACGCCATCCTGGACGGGGCGCGGGCCCCCAACATCCACCGGCTGGTGCTCACCTGTGGCCTGACGCAGAGCTGCCTCTACGCGGGGAAGCTGCCACCGGAGCTGGTGGAGGTGGCGCCCTACCTGGTGCAGCTGAGGCCCGGAGCGCCCGCCACGGAGCAGCTGCTCGCCGCGGGCTGGGGCAAGAGCTGGGGCATCTTCGTGCAGAGCCCGGCCCACCCGGACGCGCTGCGGCGGCACCTGCGGCGCTTCCTCAAGGTCAAGGACGCCAACGGCAAGCCACTGGTGTTCCGCTACTACGACCCGCGCGTGCTGCGCGTCTACCTGCCCACGTGCACGGACGACGAGCTGGACTTCCTCTTCGGCCCCATCGAGCGGTTCTTCGCTGAATCAGAGGACGGCGGCAGCATGCTCGCCTACGCGCGCCGTCCCGAGGATGCGCCCCTGGACGCGCCGCCGCTGTCCATCCTCCCGACGCCGCTCATGTAGCGGCCTCGGCCGCCCTCCCCGGGGCGCACCGTTGAATCGATGCGCCCCGGTCGGGCTTCCCCGCCTCAGTGCGCGGAGAGCAGAGGCCGGTCGAACGCGCGCGCCAGGCAGGACTGGTTCGCCACGCTGTCCAGGTTCGTGTTGCGCATCTGGATTTCGTAGAACGGACGGCTCAGCGACGTCACGACGGGGTCCTGCACCCAGTAGGCCGTGGAAGGACTGGCCATGCCCGTGGCGAGGAAGAGAGACAGCGTTCCGTTTTCGTCGATGTGCGTGAACTCGGTGCGCGTTTCGCGGCCGTGGCAGCCGCTGCAGGTGTTGCGCGAGAAGATGTGACGGGCGTCGTTGACGGAGATGCCCGACGCACGCCAGTACGAGTCCGTCGGCGACGAAATCCACGGGAACGCGCCGAGGAACCGCGTGCTCGACGTGGGGTACGTCGGCGGCACGGTGTAGCTGTTGGCCAGGATGGCGGGCGTGTTCGCGTTGATGAAGTCACGCAGCACCGTCGTGTTGTTGTGCGAGTCGCCCGGCGTCAGCACCGTCGGCTGGCCCTGCAGGCGGTTCACCGAGGGGCCCGAGCCCATCAGGTGGAACTCACGCAGCTCCCACGGGTAGCGCAGCCACTCCTCGTTGGTGCGGATCTGGTTGATGGCGCTGCCGTTCGGCTTGCGGGGCGCGGCGTTGCGCACCACCACCTGCTGCGTGAGGCTCGCCAGCGCCGCGTTGTACGCCGAGCTGCCCAGAATCATGGACGGCGCCGACAGGTTCAGCCACCCCTGCGCCCAGGTGCGGACCGCGTCACAGCTGGCGTGCGGGACGCCGTACTCGAAGATGACCAGGAAGGGCCGCACGCCACAGGCCCCGCTTGAACGATCCACCGCGGCGAAGACGAAGCGCAGCTCGCCCGCGTTACCGGAAGCGTAGGCGGACGGCCCCGCGCCGGCGCCCAGGTCCAGGCGGTTGACGATGGCCACCAGCTTGAACGGCGACCGCGCCAGCTCCAGCCCGCCGCTCGAGCGCGGCCACGGCGTGAGGATGCGCGCGGTCATCGCCGGGCGCGCCGGCACCGTCCAGCCGTTGATGTTCTGGTTCACGGTCCACTGACGCAGCCAGTGCTCCGTCAGGTTTGCGGGCGACACGTACGAGCTCGCCATCTCCCGCATCAGGTGGTTGAACGTCCACACACCATTCGGGTTGCCGGCGTTCGTGCACGGGTCATACGTGCGCGTCGGGTCATTCACCACGTTGGGGTGGGTGATGATGAGCGAGTTCTCCGGCTTCACCGCGAGGGAGATACCCGCGGGGAAGATGGAGATGGGGACACCCGGCCGGAAGACGTCGGGCGACAGCGGCGTGAGTGCGCGCTCGGAGACGCGGACGCGGTTGTCGAAGGTCGCGACCGTCAGCGGCGTCTGGGGATTGCGCGCCTGGAACTCGCGAATGCGGTCCTGCGTGGCCCGGTGCGTGACGAAGTCCACGTCGCCAATGGCGGAGAACACGCCGTCACCGGCCTGCTCGTCCCCATTGAGGCCCTGGTCGTTCAGCACGAGCGCCTGCCCCGAGTCCGACACCACGGGAACCTGCTGATGCTCCTGCCCCTGCGCGAGCTTCGCGCGGATGAGGCTGCGCGTCCTCGACGTCAGCTCGCTGTCGAGCGCGATGGCATCCATCGAATCGATGATGGGCGCGGCGCCCGTCTGCGCCTGCTCCTGCGCCGCGGCGGCCGGCTCCTCCGAAGGGAGGGACTCGGAGCCACCACACCCTGCGAGCAGAGATGTGGCGACGACGCCAGTCCAGGCGCGCAACACGCCTGGAAACTTCTTGGAGGACTGATTCATGGGGGACTCCTCGCGGGTAGACTGCAACGCGGCCGTGTGCACCCCGCAGGCCAGAGTCCTCTTTCAATGCCTTCAAGCGCAGCGCGTGCGCCGCCGCTGGTGGCAATGACAAATCACGCCACAGCGTGACTCGCCCTGTAACACCAGACGTCACAGACTCAAGGGAGAGTCATTGCAGTCCCAGGGTGTTGAATTGCAGCACGGCCACCCGAGAGCCCCGCCCTTTCAAACCTCCGGAAGCGGCCTCACCTCCAGTTGCTTGGACGCGAGGAACTCCGGGTTGAACACCTTCGACGCGTAGCGGCTGCCGTGGTCGCACAGGAAGGTGACGATGCGCAGCCCCCCTTCCCGGTGACGGCGCGCCAGCTCCCACGCGGCGCGCACGTTGAGGGCCGCCGACGTGCCCACCACCAGCGCGTCCTCGCGGGCCAGGTGGTAGAGCATCTCCACCATCTCCTGGTCGCCCAGGCGCATGGCCTCGTCCACGCGGGCCCGGCGGAAGTTCTCCGTGAGGCGCATGATGCCAATGCCCTCGGTGATGGAGGAACCGGGCCCTTCCATGCGCCCTTCGCGCACGAAGGTGAAGAGGCCCGAGCCCGGTGGATCCACCAACACCACGCGCACGGAGGGGTTCTTCTCCTTCAGGTAACGGCTGACGCCGCCCATGGTTCCACCGCTGCCCACGGACGCCACCAGCACGTCCACGCGGCCCTCGCACTGCTCCCAGATTTCGGGGCCCGTCGTCTCGTAGTGGTAGTCGCCGTTGGCCGGGTTCTCGAACTGGTTCGCCCAGAAGCCGCCCTGCGCTTCCGCCAGCACGCGGGCCTGGTGGAAGAAGTGGTTTGGATTGGCGAAGGGCACGGCGGGGACCTTGCGGACCTCCACGCCCATGGCCTCCAGCAGCTCGTACTTCTCGCGGGCCTGGTTGTCCGGCATGGTGACGACCACGCGGTACCCGCGCTCGCGGCCCAGCAGCCCCAGACCGATGCCGGTGTTACCCGCGGTGCCCTCGAAGATGGCGCCGCCCGGCTTCAGCAGGCCCTGCGCCTCCGCGCGCTGAATCATCCCCTTCGCGGCGCGGTCCTTGATGCTGCCGCCGGGGTTCATGAACTCGGCCTTCGCGAGGATTTCACACCCCGTCTGCCGGCTCAGCGAGCCGATGCGCAGCAGCGGGGTGTTTCCGACGGAGTCCCAGAGCGTTCCAATGCGAGGCGCCATGGGCTGTGCTTAACGCGAAGGGTGGCGCCCGTCACCGGGAACCACCGCCCTCAATCCGCCCGCATGGCCTCCACCGGATCCAACTTCGCCGCCCGGGCCGCCGGGTAGATGCCGAACAGGAGCCCGACGCCGCAGCTCATGAACAGGGCCAGGCCCACCGCCCACGGGGGCACCTGCATGGGAAAGCCCATCATCCAGTTGCCCAGGAACACCAGCCCAAAGCCCAGGCCCAGGCCCAGGGCGCCGCCCATCAGCGACAGCAGCACCGCCTCCGTGGCGAACTGTCCCAGGATGCGGCGCTTGCGCGCACCCAGCGCCTTGCGCACGCCAATCTCCCGCGTCCGCTCCATCACCGACACCAGCATGATGTTGAGGATGCCAATGCCGCCCACCACCAGGGACAGCAGACACACGCCCACGCCCGCGATGGTGATGACCTGGGAGAGCTGATTGAACGACGCCGTCACCGACTCGTTCGTGTGCAATTCGAAGTCGTTGGGCATGTTCGCCGGAACGTCGCGGCGGCGGCGCATCAGCGAGGCCACCTCGTCCTGCGCCTTGCTGAACAGCTCCGGGGACTTCGCCTGCACGCTGATGTCCAGCGAGCGCTTCTTCCCGTAGAGCTGGTGAAAGACGCTCAGCGGAATCATCACCTGGTTGTCCAGGCTGAACATGCCCAGCATGCTCCCCCGCTTCTGGAGCAAACCGATGACGCGGAAGGGCCGGCCCTTGATGCGCACCTCGTGGCCCACCGGGTTCATGCCGGGAAACAGCGCGTCCGACACGTCCGTCCCCAGCAGCACCACGTAGCGGCCGTCCAGCGCCTCCACTTCGTTGAAGTAGCGGCCGGCCTGCACCGATACGCCGCTCACCAGCGGGTAGTTGGCCGGCGTGCCGAACACGCGAACCGAAGGCCGCGTCTCCGAGCTCGCGGTGGACAGCTTCTGGCCACCCTCGTCGTCGGTGGGAACCACCGTCCCCACCGACGGGCAGGACTCCTCGATGGCCCGCGAGTCGGGCATCTCGAAGTCCTTGCGCTTGGCGAACTTGGCCCAGTTGATGCGCCCGAAGCCGCCCGCGGGCCACTTCGTCACCTGGAAGGTGTGGGCGCCCATCCGCCCCAGGTCGTTGTTCACCTTGATGCGCAGGCCCTCGATGAGCCCCATCATCGTGATGACCGTCGCCACGCCGATGACGATGCCCAGCAGCGTCAACAGCGAGCGCAGCGGGTTGCCCAGGAAGGTGCCCAGCGCCAGCCGCAAGTTGTCCAGGAACGCTCGCATCACATCACTCGTAACGGAGGGCTTCCACGGGGTCCAGGTTCGCCGCGCGCGCCGCCGGCCAGATGCCGAACAGCAGGCCCACCAGCGCGGCGAAGCCCACCCCCGCCACCACGGTCATCGGCTGCACGTCCGCCGCCAGCGGCGTGATGAGCGACACCACCTTGGCCGTGCCCAACCCCACGGTCGTCCCCAGCAGGCCTCCCACCGCGGACACGCTCGAGGCTTCCATCAGGAACTGGAAGACGATGGTCCGTTTCCGGGCGCCCAGCGCGCGTCGCACGCCAATCTCCCGCGTCCGCTCGCGCACCGACACCAACATGATGTTCATGATGCCGATGCCGCCCACCAGCAGCGTAATGAGTCCCACACCCACGGCGACACCGTAGAGCGCGCCCGTGAGCTGCTCGTAGGTCTGCGCCATGGCCTCCGGCCGGTTGATGGAGAAGTCGTCGTCCGCGCCCGGCGGCGTGGAGCGCACGCGCCGGAGGATGCCGGTGAGCTGGTCCTCCGCGGACCGCATCTGCGAGGCATCCTCCACCGCCATGGCGATCTCGAAGCTTCGGCCCTTGCCGAAGCTCGAATAGAACGTCTTGAAGGGGATGAAGACGAGCAGGTCCATGCTCTCGCCCACCATCTTCCCCTTGCGGCTGAGCGTGCCCACCACCTGGAAGGTGCGGTTGTCGATGCGAATCGACTGCCCCACTGGACTGACGCCCGGGAAGAGCCCGTCCACCACGTCCGCGCCCACCACCGCCACCGGCCGCGTCGTCGCGTCGTCCGCCTCGGTGAGGAAGCGCCCGCCGGTGATTTCGTAGCCAGAGATGTTGAGGTACTCGTGCGTCACGCCCTGGATGCGCACGGTGGACAGCTGCTCGCCGCCGTGCGCCACGTCCGAAAGGCGCGACACCGCCGGGGACATGGCCGTCACGAAGGGCGCCAGCGTGCGCAGCCGGTGCATCTGCTCCAGGGTGAAGTTCTTCCGGTTGCGGTACTTCCACCAGTCGCCCTTGATCATCCAGGGCCACTTGGACACGTACATCGTGTTCGCGCCAAACGTCGCGAGCTGCTGGTGGAACGACGTGTTGAGCCCCTGGATGATGCCGACGATGGCCAGCAGCGTGGCCACACCGATGCCGATGCCCAGGGTGGTCAACACCGTGCGCAGGCGGTTGGCCTTCAATGAGAAGACCGCGATGCGCGCGCCTTCCAGCACATCCACGCGGAAGGCGGACCGCTGACTCATGCGCCCCCCGCGTTCAACACGTCCGTCGCCGTCCCCAGGGCCACCGTGCGGCCGTCACCGTCCGCGACAATCTCTCCGTCGCTGAGGCGGATGGCCCGGGGGCAGCGCGCCGCCAGCTTGGGCTCGTGCGTGACGAGCACCAGCGTGTGGCCCGCCTTGTGGAGCTGCTCGAACAGGCGGACGATCTCCTCACCCGTGGCCGAGTCCAGGTTACCCGTGGGCTCGTCGGCCAGCAGCATGGAGGGCTCGGACACCAGCGCGCGGGCAATGGCCACGCGCTGGCGCTGACCACCGGACAGCTCGTTGGGCCGGTGGTGCATGCGGTGGGTGAGCTGCACCTTGTCCAGCGCCGCCTTGGCCCGCTCGCGCCGCTCACGCGCGCCGATGCCCCGGTACACCAGCGGCAGCTCCACGTTGGCCAGGGCCGTCTCCTTGGGCAGCAGCTGGAAGGTCTGGAAGATGAAGCCAATCTCCACGTTGCGGATAACGGCGAGTTCGTCGTCGCTCATGATCGACACGTCCTTGCCGTTCAGCATGTACCGGCCGCTGCTGGGCGTATCCAGGCAGCCGAGCACGTTCATCATCGTGCTCTTGCCAGAACCTGACTGGCCGATGATGGCCACCCATTCTCCCCGGTTGATGCCGAAGGAGACGCCGCGCAGCGCGCGCACCTCTTCCCCACCCACGTGGAAGACGCGGGTGATGTTCTCCACCTGGATGAGCGGTCCCGCGCCACTGGCCTGACTCACGACTTCCGACCGCCCTTCATTCCCGCGCCCGGTTCGGGCTCACGCACGATGTCGCCGTCATTCAGCTCCTTCGACAGCGTCCGGTACGGACCTTCAATCACCCGGTCGCCCTCGTTGAGTCCGGAGACGATCTCCAGCTCCGTGTCGGAGGCGATGCCCGTCTGGACGCGGCGCACCTGCGCCTTGTTGCTGCTGTCCACCACGAACACGACCTTGGCCAGGGACTCCGTCCGCTTCGCCGTCAGCCCGCCACCTTCGATGGGCGCCTTGTAATCCGGCAACGAGCGGTCCGAGCGCACCGTCACCGCCTGGATGGGCACCAGCACCACGTCATTGTGCGTCTCCGCGGAGATGCGAACCTCGGAGCTCATGCCCGGAAGCACGCCGGGCGGACGGGTGTCCAGCGCGACGGTGATGGGGAAGCTCGTCACCTCGGCCTCGGTGCCCTCGTTCTTGATGAGCGCCTTCTGGGCAATCTCCACCACGGAGCCCGAGTACGTCTGGCCCTCCAGCGCGTCCAGCGTGATCTCCGCGGGCTGGCCCGGCTTGAGGTGCACCACCTCGTGCTCGCCCACCTCGAACTTCACTTCCATGGCGCTGAGCGCGGCGATGGTCATCACCACGTCCTCGGACAGGTCCGAGCCACGCACGCGCTCACCCACTTCACGCGACAGCTCGATGACGTTGCCATCGATGGGCGACACCAGCGTCGTGCGCGTGAGGTCCGTCTGCGCCTGGTCCACGATGGCCATGTTGCGCGCCTGCATCTGCTTGGCGGAGGCCAGCCGCGCATCCGCCGTGCTCTTCGTGGCTCGCGCCGTGTCCACCTCGGCGGTGGACGAGAGCCCCTTCTTCGCCAGCTCCTCCACGCGCGCGAGCTCCAGCTGCGTGCGGCCCACTTCCACCTCCGCCACCTGCACGTCGGCGCGCGAGGCGTTCAGCGACGCCAAGGCCTGCTTGTGCGCGGCCTGATAGAGGCGCGGATCGATGCGGCCCAGCACCTGGCCCTTCGTCACCGCCTCGCCGTCCTTCACCGCCAGCTCCACCAGGTCACCGGAGAGACTGGACGAGATCTTCACCGTCGTGGCCGCCTGCACCTTGCCCGCGCCGGTGATGGTGCGGGTGATGGTGCCCTTACGGGCCTTCGACAGTTGGACTTCGAGCGACGGCGGCGGACGGTCCTTCAGCCCACCCACCGTGATGGCCGCAGCACCCAGGAACAACGCGCCAGCAATGGCACCCTTCCACCACTTCATTTCGACTCTCCCGGGCTCAGGGCGCCCATGGCCCGCAGCAACGAATAACGAGCGATTTCGACATCGATCCTGTTTTCCAGCAAGGCGAGTTCAGCGCGCGTCAGGCTCAGCTGCGCGTCGCGGACCTCCAGGGTGGAGCCCGCGCCAGCGCGGAAGCGCGCCTCCTGCATATCGAGGCCCTGGACAGCGGCCTCGACGTTCTGCGCGGCCAGGCGAGCGGCCTCCAGCTTGGCCTCCAGCGTGCGGTGCGCGGCGCGAACCTCACCCTCGATTTCCCGCGCCGTCTGCTCCAGCGTCAGCTGGGCCTTGCGGATGTCCGCCTCGGCACGGCGGGAGCTGGCGCCCGTGGACAGACCGGTGAAGATGTCCCAGCTCAAGCCGACGGCCGCCGTGAAACGGTTCTGCAGGCGCGGCTCGGTGAAGACCAGCGAGGCATCCGGACCACCGCGGTTGTAGAGACCCTGGGCCACCAGACGGGGCAGATACTCCGACCGGGCAATGGACTGCCGCAGCTCCGCGGCGCGGATGCGCAGCTCCAACGTCTTGAGCAGCGGCCGGTACGCGCGCGCCGACGAAAGCGCTTCGTTGACGGACGGGGCGGGCAGAGGCTCGGTCGTGAGCACGCCCGGGTCGGAGGCCGTCAGCACATCGGTGCCGGGCCGGGCCAGCCACACCGCCAGCTGCGTCTGGTCGTTGACCAACTGCCCGAGCATGGCCGTGTAGTTGATGCGGTCGGTCCCCAGGTTCACCGCGGCGGTGATCTCCTCGTTCTTGCCCGTGCGTCCCGCATGGAAGAGGGCCTGGGCACGCTCGACCTGCTCTTCGCTGCGCTGGACGGTGGCCTTCAGCACGTTGAGCGTGGCCTGGGAGCGATACAGGGTGAAGAAGCGGCGGATGGCCTCCAGCTCGGAGGTGTCCGCCTCCTCGCGCGCCTGCCCCTTCTGCGCGTCACGCACCACGCCACTCTGCTCCAACTGCTTCCAGCGGGCGCGGTCGTAGATGATCTGCGTGAGCGACATGCCCAGGTCGTAGTTCTGCGTGCTGGTGGAGGGCGTCTCCACCGCGTTGCGGACGAAGCCTCCCGGGTTGGCCGGGTCCGGAACCGTGATGAACTCCTGCCGGCGGCCGAACCAGATTTTTCCCGCAGAGGCATCGACCGAGATCTGCGGCAGCAGCGCTGCACGGGACAGCTTCACGTCCTCGTCCGCCATCGCCACGTCCAGCAGGGACTGGATGGCGGCGACGTTCTGCCGGCCCTCGGCGCGTGCCTGGTCCAGGGTGATGGGCGTGCCGGAGTCCACGGGAACGGCGGCCAGCGCGGCCGCGACCACGAGCGCGTTCATTGCGCACCTGCCTGAGCGGGAAGGCCGATGAGGAAGATGCCCGCGTACATGGCGTACAGCGCCACCGCGAGCAGCAACGCGCGCCCACGGCTCATCCCGGTGGCGGCGGAGAAGCCCAGGCCCAACAGGCCCGTGCTCCAGAGGTTGAAGAAGTCCACGGTGGACGCCACGCGCTGCATCTTCGGACTCAAGCCTTGCAACACGGCTCCCAGATTCGACGGTACGAGGTTCATCACCCGCGCCACGGTAATGGAGTGCTGCGCCGCGATGCAGAGGGTCAGGATGAGGTGGTAGAGCGCGATGGGCAGCAGCGCCAGGACGGCCGCGGACAGCAACTGCTCGAAGGACGCGGGCCGGTCGAAGAGCCAGCTGGCCACCCACAGGATGCAGGCCAGGAGCAGCGCCATCAGCGGCATCAGGATGGCGCCCTTGGCGATGCCACCGACCAGCGCCTTGCGTGACTCCGTTTGGATCTTGTCCGTGAGGTCCGCCTCGGACAGCCCCATCAGCCCACCAGAACCCTGGAGCTGGCGGATGACGTCAGGCGCGACGTCCCAACGGAGGGAAAAGAGCGTCCCGGAAGCGGACACGCACAAGGCCAGGATGAGGAGAGGCCACACCCAGCGGCGCGCCTCGACGGCGGCACGGGTCCCATCGAGGGGATCGACGAAGACGCGGGCCGGTTGAGCAAGAGAAGTCATATGGTGGTGGAGGTCTCGGAGCGAAGTACGACGCTCGTCCTCAGGCAATTGCCTGGCCAGCCGAAGAAAGACGCCGAACAGGCAGGCAGCCAGCCAAATTCCGCTGGCGGACGCTTTCTACTCCAGTGCTTTAAGACACATGTAGCGGCCTGTAGCGGAAATTTTGCCGGACACCCCAAGAGGGTGTATTCCGCTCGTCTGGTCGCTTGCCGGAGTTCGAATGGTCGATAGCACGGACCTCGCGCAGGTCCTCCACGAAGCGAATGACATCGCACAGAGCGTGGTGCAGAGGGTCACCTCCGCCCACGTGCTCCTGGCGCTCTTCACGGTGGAGAACCGTGCACAGCTGCTGCTCAAGGAGCGAGGCGTGGACGAGGACGCCATCCTCCAGCTGCTGACGGCCGCTCCCGCGGAGCCGGACGGCCTGCTCCGGGAGCTGCGCGAGAAAACCCGGGAGATCGCCACCAATGTGGGCTCCCATGAGGCGGACTGCCTCCACCTGCTCATCGCCGTGGCCCGAGTTCGCTGCGCGGCCCAGGAGCTGCTGCTGCAGGCCGGGCTGGACCTGGGCGGCCTCATGCGCGTGGCGATGTCCTACTTCACCAGTGGTCACATGCCGCGCCGCCTCCAGTTGGGCCGGTCGCACACCCTGGGCCCCCGGCCCGCGAGCCGTCCCCTGGGCGCGCCGCCGTCTCCCCTCCCGGCCTCCGCCGTCACGCTGAGCCTGCCGCGCTCCCGGCCCGGCGCCCCGCCGTCGTCGCCCCCGTCCTTTACCGCGCCGCCGCCACCGCCGCGCTACAGCACGCCCGCGCTGTCGCCACGCGACCTCATCGACGTGGACGAGGAGCCGGAAGCGCTTCCGCCGCCGCCCGCGCCCGTCGCACGCGCCGCGCCGTCCCCTGCCTCGACGCCCACGGCCACCCCTATACCCTCGGCCCGGCCGGCGCAGTCCGCCTCCGCGTCGCCCGTGCTCGACGCCAAGGCCTACCCCCTGCTCACCTCGCTGGGCCGCAACCTGAGCCAGGCCGCCCACGAGGGCCGCCTGGACCCGGTGGTGGGCCGCGCGCGCGAGGTCGAGGAGGTCATCGACATCCTGGGCAAGCGCCGCACCAACAACCCCTGCCTGCTGGGCGAGCCCGGTGTGGGCAAGACGGCGGTGGTGGAAGGCGTGGCGCAGCGCCTGCTCGAGCTGCGTGGCTCGCTGTCGGAGAAGGTGCTGGTGGAGCTGGACATGGCCACGCTGGTGGCCGGCACGCAGCTGCGCGGCTCGTTCTCCGAGAAGCTCAACGCGTTGAAGGACGAGGTCCGCCGCGCCGAGGGCCGCGTGGTGGTCTTCATCGACGAAATCCACACGTTGGTGGGCGCGGGCTCCACGGGTGACGGTCCGCAGGACGCGGCCAACGAGCTGAAGACGGCCATGGCGCGCGGTGAGTTCCCGTGCATCGGCGCCACCACGCACGACGAGTACCGCAAGTTCATCAGCACCGACCCGGCCCTGGAGCGCCGCTTCACCGCCGTGGTGGTCAACGAGCCCTCCGTGCCGGAAACGGTGGAGATCCTCCGCGGCGTCATCGGCCGCTACGAGGAGCACCACGGGCTGCGCTACACGCCCGAGGCGCTGGAGGCCGCGGCGTCCCTCGCCAGCCGCTACGTGACGGACCGCTTCATGCCGGACAAGGCCATCTCCGTGGTGGACCTGGCGGGCAGCCGCTGCCACCGCGAGGGCCTTGACGTGGTAGAGCCCGCCGACGTGGCGCGCGTGGTGGCCAAGCTCGCGGGCGTTCCCGAGGAGCGCCTGCTGATGAACGACTCGTCGCGGCTGCTCCGGCTGGAGCAGGACCTGGCGGAGCGCGTCATCGGACACTCGGAGGCAGTCACGCGCATCGCCCGGGTCATCCGCCGCAACTACGCGGGCTTCGCGTCGCGCCGCCCCATGGGCAGCTTCCTCTTCCTGGGCCCCACGGGTGTGGGCAAGACGGAGATGGCCCGCGCGCTGGCGGACGTGCTGTTCGGCAACCGCGATGCGCTGGTGCGCCTGGACATGAGCGAGATGTCCGAGCAGCACGGCGTCTCGCGCCTCATCGGCTCGCCCGCCGGCTACGTGGGCTTTGGTGAGGGCGGACAGCTCACGGAGCCCGTGCGCCGCCGGCCCTCGTCGGTGGTGGTGCTGGACGAAATCGAGAAGGCGCACCGCGAGGTGCAGATGCTCCTCCTCCAGGTCCTGGAGGAAGGCCGCCTGACGGACGGCAAGGGGCGCCACATCGACTTCTCCAACACCGTCATCGTCATGACGACGAACCTGGGCGCGGAGGCCTTCTCCCGCACCGGCCGCCCAGTGGGCTTCGGCGCGGATTCCGCGGGCCCCGGGGACGCCATGGACATGGCGTCTTCGGTGGCGCGCAAGGCGCTGCCGCCGGAGTTGTGGAACCGCATCGACGAACGGCTCCCCTTCCGTCCCCTGGCGGAGGTGGAGGTGGCGCGCATCGCCACGCTGCTGCTGGAGGAGAGCAGCAAGCGCCTGGCCACCGAGCGCGGCATCGAATACGTGGCGGGCGACGACGTGGTCGGCCACCTGCTGAAGTCCGGCGGCTTCGACCCGCAGCTGGGCGCTCGCCCCATGCGGCAGATGGTGCAGCGGCTCGTGGAGGGCCCCCTCGCGGAGCGCATCCTGTCGGGTGAGTTCGGTACGGGCGACCGCGTGCGCATCGCTGTGAACTCCGGACAGCTCCAGTTCCAGCGCGAGCGATGAGCCCCGGGCCCCGCCGCCGCGCAGGGCCTTTGGAACGGCGCCCACCCGTCGTCATTGTCGGGATGGGCCGCCTGGGTGGTGCCCTCGGGCTGGCGCTCCAGGCGAAGCGCTGGCCCGTGCGCATCCACTCCCGCACGGATGAAGGCCGCGAGCGCGCGGAAGCACTCGGCTTGAAGACGGCCGCACCCGCGGACCTGAAGCGGGCCCGCGTCATCCTCCTGTGTGTTCCGGACGCGGCGGTACCCGCCGTCGCACAAGCGCTGTCCACCACCCTCCCCCGCACGGCCGCACTGGTGCACACGGCGGGCGCGCTCTCGCTCGATGCGCTGGGCACGGCCAAGGGCCGGAGTCGCGGCTCGTTCCATCCGCTCTGCGCTGTCTCCTCGCCACGTGACTCGCTGGCGGGTAGCACCGTGGCGGTGAGCACCCCGTCACGCACGCTGCGGGAGGTGCTGCGTCACATGGCGGCGGACGCGGGGCTCCGCGTCATCGAGGTGCCAGAAGCCCACCGCGCGGCCTACCACGCGGGCGCGGTGCTGAGCGCTGGAGGCCTGGTCTCGCTGGCGGATGCGGCGGTGGCGGCCCTGGGCGCTGCGGGAATCCCTCCAGCGGACGCGCTGGCGGCCCTGTTGCCGCTGATGCATTCGGCGCTGAGGGGACTGGAGACCCGGGGCCTCGCGGGGGGGCTCACCGGCCCTATCGTCCGCGGAGACTCCGGCGTGGTGGCGGCGCACCTGGAGGCGCTCCCCGCGGACGTCGCCCCCCTCTACCGGCTGCTGTCGCGGCGCGCGCTGGGGCTGGCCGGAGACCGGCTGGAGCCCACGTCGCGCGCCGCGCTGGAACGGCTGCTCAAGCCGTCAGGATGATGGAGCCCTGCAGGGCCTTGCGCACCACGGCCAGGGCCTGCTCGGACGCGGCCTCGGCCTCGGTGAGCCGGCGCAGGGACAGCTCGCCGCCCTGAACCTGCGTCACGGAGCGCTTCAGGTCGGAGAGCAGCGTCAGCGCGGCCTGCAGCATCTCCTTGCCCTGCGGCGACTCGGTGGCGGGCTTGCCGGCCGCCTTCGCCACGTACTCCGTGAAGCGCTGGAGCGTCTCCGCCGTCTTCGCGGGGTCGAACTGCTCCAGCAGCGGCTGGATGCGCGAGGCGTTGATGCGGATGAGGCGAAGCGCGCCCACCCGGCCGAAGCCCGGGTGCACCAAACCGATGTCACTCATCTCGAACGCGCCCAGCAGGCCCTCGTCGGGGGCCTTGTGCGCGTGCGGCACCAGGTCCACGAAGAGCGGCAGCGGGTCCGCGCCCTGGCGGAACATCTCCAGCTCCTCCTCGTCCAGCGGCGGGAAGCTGGCCGGGGTGCCGATGAACAGCAGCGGCAGCACCAGGTCGTGCCAGAAGTCCTCAGGCGCCGAGCCCGTCCCACCGATGGTGCCGAACAGGTGCGCCATCAGCTCCGCCAGACGCGGCGCGCGCTCGGCCTGATCGATGAGCGACTTGGTGGTGTCCAGGCGCTGGAGGGACTGCACGATCTGTCCCTCGAACTGCTGGCGGGCCTCGGGCGGCAGCGGCGGCTGGGTGCGGCCCAGCGCGTTGCGCACGTCCCGAGCGAGCCCGTCCGGCTTCGTCTCCAGGGCCGTGGCGGCCTTCTTCGGGTCCAGGACGACGAACTGGAGGAACCCGGGGTCGAAGAGACGCTGGTAGTCCACCGGCGTCAGCTTGGGCGCCTGGCCTCCCAGGGCCTGCGCCGGGTTGCCGCCAAAGCGGGCCTGTCCCAGCGAACGGCGGATGTCCGCAGCCAGGTCTTCCAGGCGGGCCAGCTTGCCCTGCCCCAGCGAATCCATCACCGCGCCGAACGGCGACAGCATGATGATGGCCTCCGGGAAGCCCAGCGTGGCGCCCTCCGGCGAGTCCCGGTTGGGGAACCAGAAGGCCTGGTGCTCCTGGATGAGCCGCAGGGCGAACGCCCCCGCCAGGCCCAGCGCGAGGGTCTGGTGCTCCGGCTTGTTCACCTGGAACTGGCCGCCAGTCAGCTGCGCGATGGCGGGTTCAATCTCCGCCCAGGGCGCCTTGAGCAGGTCGACCGGCTTGCCGGTGGCCTGCTCCAGGGCAGCGGCGACCTGCATCTGGGCATTGTGAACGTGCTGCGGAACGGGATGCGCCTGGGTGGCGGGTTCGGACATGGCGGAATCCAGACTCGGAAATAGGGAGGCGACGGGGCCATCCCTTACCGTGAAATTCGCGGTCGTGGCTACGATTTGTGGCTTGTAGGATGGCCCGCATGCCCGCTTCCCGCTGGTGGCTTCGTTGGGCTGTCCTCGCCACCTGTCTCCTGCTGACAAACGGCGGGTGTGCCTTCGTCACACCCCGTTTCCCCCAGAACATCCAGGCCTCGTTCGCTCGGGACGAGATGCGCAAGCTCACCACCGAGTCCCTGGAGCTCTACTACCCGGCCCAGCTCCGGGGCGCGGCCCTGCGCATGGCGTCGCGGCTGGAGGGCTGCGTGGCCCGCCTCCACGAGCAGACGTGGCAGAAGAAGAAGCGGGACCGGGTGCTCGTCTACCTGACGAGTTCCAACTTCAACAACGCCTACGTAGTCCCCGACTACGCCAGCACGCCCCAGCAGATGGTGATGCCTTCCCACCTGACGCTGGAGCTGTTCAACCTGTTCAACCTGGGCGAGGTGGACGTCGGTGACGTGGCTTGCCACGAGGCCGTCCACTACGTGCAGCTCCAGCAGACGGACGGCGTATGGGGTTTCCTCAACCTCGTCACCGGCGGCCTGTTCCAGCCCAACTCCTATACGGAGTCGTGGTTCCTGGAAGGACTGGCCACCTACTACGAAGGGCAGTTCGGCAAGAACGCGGGACGGCCGCACAGCCCCATCTGGCGAGGCTGGTACGACTCCGTGGTGCAGGCCACGGGAGGACGGCTGAACCCTGGCTACCTGTCCCCCGAGCAGCGCGCGCTGGACCCGTTCGGCGGCAACTACATCACCGGCATGCACTTCGTGGAGTACCTCGCGAAGCGCTATGGGGAGTCGAAGCTGTGGAAGCTGGTGGATGAGCAGGGCGACTCCCTGGTGCCTCCGCTGGCGGTGACGCTGCGCTTCAAGCGTGTGTACGGGCGGGACATCGGCTCGCTGTTCGCGGAGTACACGCAGTCGCTGCGGGAGAACCTGCAGGTGCGCGAGCGGCCCTCGGCGCAGCGGACGTGGGTGTCCGACGCGGGCTACTTCTCCCGGCTGGCCTCGCACGCGGCCAGTGGCGTCACCGCGACGGTGGGCGTGGGCCGGGAGCGCTACTCGCGGTTGACGGTGCTGGAGCCGGATGGCCGTGTGCGCTTTGAACGGCCGCTGGTGGAACTGCTGCCCGGGCGCCGCTGGGTGCTGGGCTCCCCGACGCTGGTCAGCGGCATGTCGTTCAGCCGCGATGGCGCGTGGCTGTACCTGGTGATGGCCGACCTGAACACGGAAGGAGGCTACACCGCGAAGCTGTGGAAGGTGGATGCGCGCACGGGTGACGTCGTTCGGCTCTGGGACGACGTGATGGGGATGGGCGGCAGCATCACGCTGGACGGGACGGCCTACGTCTACGTCCGCGTCGATGGGGATTCGGCCAACGTCGTGCGGCTGGATTTGGAGACGGACACCCGGAAGGCCCTCACCGACTTCAGCGCCAGCACCTCCGTGGGGCCGCCCGCGGTCGCTCCGGATGGCGAGCGGGTCGTCTTCCCCCTCTCAGGGGACGCGGGTTGGGACCTGGTCCTGCGGGAAGCGGATGGACGCCTTCGGTGGCTGACGCGCGACGGCCGCTTCAACTACTCGCCCAGGTGGCTGGATGATGAACGCCTCGTGTTCCTCCGGGAACATGAGGGGCGACTGCAGGCCCACGTCCTCACGGTGGCGACGCGGGAAGTGGTTCGCATCACGGACGCGCCGCACCTGGTGATGGACGTTCATCCCGTGGGGACCGAGGAAGTCGTGTTCCTCAACCGGGATGGATTGAACTTCACCATCGACCGCGCCCCACTGGTGCCCATTGCGCCGACGGAGGCCGACGCTGGAACGGCCCGCGTGGAGGTGGCGGGGCACACGGTGCTGGCGCAGACGCCCCACCCTTCGGCTACGTCTCCCGAGGACGAACCCGGAGCGCCCCGGCTCCCCGAAGTGCGCACGGAGGCTCCGGCATCGGACTCGGGTCATGCGGCAACGGCCGCACCGTCCGAGTCCGAGTCCGAGTTCGCCGCGTTCCCCAAGCCCGGCGCTCCGGTCCAGGCCAATGCGGCGCAACCGCCCTCGCCGTCAGAGGTCGCGCCGGGCATTGGAACCCCGCCATCCGGGCAGCCGTCCGCCAGCGACGAGGCGGCACAACCGTCTTCTCCACCAGAGGACGCGCCGGGCATTGGAACCCCGCCCTCCGAGCAGCGACCCACCAACACTGCCGAGGGCGCCGTACCTCCCCCTCCTGGGCCCTCGTCGGAGCAGCCTGCCACCGAGGACACCGCACCGGCGTCCCCATCTCCCGCGGCCGAAGACGCGCCCACGGCGCTCACGGGTCTCGACGGTCCTGTCGAAGCCCCGCCTGACCCGGGCACGGAGCTCCAGATTCTCTCGGACGAGCCCTACTCGCCACTGGAGCGCTTCTTCATCCCCGAGCTCCGCGTGCCCTACCTGCTCGCGGGAGCCGACCCCGACAACACGGACGACACGTACATGATGGGTGGGCTGGCTCTGGCGGGACAGGACCGGCTCGGCTTCCACGCGTACTCGCTGCAGCTCTCCTTCGACTCGCGCGAAGACGCCCCCAGCCTCTCTCTGGCCTACGGCAACGCGCAACTCGCGCCCTGGTACATCCAGGTGTCGGGCGCGTACATCCGCCAGAATCAGCGCACCGACCTCCAGGCCACGGCCTTCGCTTCGCGCTCCTTCTGGACCACGCCGGTGACCTTCGGCGTGCTGGCGCTGCGCCGCGAGTACGACGCCACGGACCGCTTCCCACGCATGGTGACGCGCATCGTCGGCCCGGAGGTCTCCGTGTCGTACTTCGCGGGTGACGCCACGTCCTACGGCAGCACCCAACGAGGCCTGGGCATGACGGCGGCCGCGGGTGTGTACCCCGGCGCATTCCTCCGGGACTCCACCATGGGCGACGTGCGCCTGGGACTCGACGCCTTCACGGGGGGCCTTCCCTTCACGGGGCGCGACAACCTCCGCCTCACCGCGGTGGGGCGCTTCCTCCCCGGCGCGCCGTCCGGGCTGCTCCAGGTCGGCGGCCTGAGAGCGGGGCAAATCTGGTACACCAACCGCGAGAGCCAGCAGACCGCTCCCCTGCCCCTGCAGTTGCAGCCGGGCATCGCCTTCAGCGAGTACCTGCGCGGCTACGAGGACCTGGAGATTCGCGCGCGCAACGCGCTCATCGGCTCCGCGACGTACCAGTACCGGGTCCCCATCGACTACGGATGGGCCTCCACGCTGTGGCTCTTCCCGTCCCTCTTCGTGCGCGACGTCGGCGTCGAGGCCTTCGGCTCGCTGGCCCGCACCGACAACCGCGCCAACCACGCGGCCGTGGGGGCCTCGGCGTCACTGCACCTCACCTTCGGGCAGGCGGTTCCGGTGTCCCTCTATTACCAATATGCCTACCGCTTCGAGCAGGGCCTGGACCACCTGCACCTCATCGGCTTCGGGCTCTGACTTGGGCTTGCCCCTCAACCTGCTCGCGAATCACGAACCTTGGTTGAGCACTCGCATGTCGCTTACAGCCCCTCGTCCTTGCAGAGGTCGTCCTGCAGATCCGTCAGCGCCTTCCGCGCCCGCATGGGCTGGCAGGTGTTGGCCAGGAAGTAGGACGAGGCGCCCACCGTCGCGCTCTTGAGCCTCGCGCCGAGCGCCGACCAGCACCATTCGAACGCCACCTTCCTCGCATCGCCCGCGCGGGCATCCGTCGAGGGCAGGTCCAGTGCGGCCAGCACCGCCTCCGCGAGCGCCTCGTCCTTGCAGGCGCCAGCCTCCTTCCCACCCCGCACCGCCGAGGCGAAGAGCGGCATCGCGACATAGGCGAAGTGGCCCCTCTTCACGAGCCGCGCGGCCTGGAGCGTCGTCTCAGCGCTCGCGTCCCCCGTCAGCTCCCGGTACGTGTCGATGCAGCCACTCCGCTCGAGCTCGAGGCAACGCTCCAGGTCCTTCAATCCTCGCGCGTCGCGCGCCGAGGAGAAGCCGGGCGCCTTGGCGAGAAAGGCATACCGCTGCCCCAGAGCGCGCGCCTTCCGGGCGGTGGCGAACGGGTCCTTGTCGTCCGGAGCCATGGCCGATTCGACTTCGGCCGTCGCCGCCTCCGTCACGAGCGCGCGCCATGTGTCGGTGCGCGTGGCGGGAGGAACCTCCTCCGCGCGCTCCAGCAGCTCCGCCCAGGACTTCTGCACGGCCAGCGCCCGGAGGTCTTCGAGCGTCGCGGCCGGGCGAGCCAGCACCGGCGCCGCCAGGAGGTACGCCAGCACCATAGGCAGTCGACGCGTCACTTGAGCCTCCCGTCCAGGAATGCGGGCCCCTCGGCCGCGCCCCCTTGGTTAGTGGTGAAGATGAGCGCGTCGGCACCCCGCTCGAACGCGAGCGCAGGCCCGAAGCGACAGGTGAGGACCGTGACATCCTTCAAGGCGGCACAGCGCTCCCGGGCCGGCCTCGCGAGCGGCGCACACACCGCCCAAACGTCCAGCTCCGCCATCACCGCGTCGTCGAAGGTCTTCCAGTCGAACGTGAAGGTCGGTGACGTGCCACACGCCTTGCGCAGCGCCGCCATGGCTTCGGCGGCGCGCGCGGTGTACTTCTTCTCCAGGTGGGGCCAGGCCTTCTTCTCGAAGGCCGCGATCCGCCCGGACTCCCGTTGCAGCAGGTGCGCGGAAAGCACGTCGGAGGCAGACGCCTTGCCCGTCGCCTCCTGGCTGAACTTGACGCGGAAGGATGGCTTCCCGGGAACGAAGGCCTCGTAATCGCCAGCGCGCTGGGACAGCAGCACCCAGTCCGCGCCGCGATGACGGACGACGTAATCAACACCCCGCCCCGTGTCCCGGGCCTTGCCGCGCACCGAGAGGCCATCCTGCTCGGAGTCGGTGCCCTGAAGCCGCAGCACCACCTCCGACGCCTCCCGGGGCGCCAGCGTCACGACCTCGATGGACTGCCCGTCGGTGCCCCGATAGACCTTGAGGGCCAACGACTCCAGTGACTCCGCCGCCACGGCCCCCTGGGCCCACAGCAGCAGGAGCACCATCGCCATCCTCCGCGCCATGCTCAGTTCAGCGCCTTCTCGAGGATCGCCTTGGTGTTGTCCTCGATGTTCGTGTGGTCCACGCTCATGCGGTACGTCAGCGTGCCCTTGTCGAGCGAGATATTCCGCAGCGTCGCGTCGTTGGTGCCGTCCTTCTTCTCGGGCGGCTTGACGCCACCGAACAGGCACGACACGCCGGTCACCTTCTTCGCAATCGCCTTCTTGTAGGCCGGGCGCTCGCACATGCTGGTGACCGCATTGATGGCCGCCTCACAGTAGGAGCCAAAGCTCGAGTTCGCCCAGGCCTCCGGCTTGAAGTTCTGGAAGTCGGTCTTGACGGTGAGCTTGGTGCCACACTTCTCGTTCGCGGCATTCACAGGCTCGGAGATCTGCTCCTCGAACGACGCCTTCGCCTCCTCCTGCGCGGGCTTGAGATCCTCCTCGGCGAAGGCAGACGTCGACAGCAGGGCCACGGCGGCGAACACGAGCTTCGAATTCATGTGATGTTTCTCCAGGAAAGAACAGCCATCACGAGTTTCAAACTGCCCTGGTTTTTACGCAAGCGTATCAACGGAATAGAAGCCCTATAGAGGGTGAGGGCTGGAGCGGAGGCGCCGAGGAGGGGCGCTGACGGGCGCGTCACCTGAACGGCGGGGCAGCATGGCGAAAGTCGAGTCTGACGGACGGCGGCGCTACGGCGTCCGCTTCAGGCCATAGAGGCCGTGCTCGCGCGCATAGGCAATGGCGCGCGCGGGCACCAGGTCCGACGGAGCCTCGCCGCGCGCGAGCAGGTCGCGAATCAGCGTCGACGACACCTCCGCCAGCGGCGGCCCCAATGTGTTCGGCGCCGGGTACCCCGCGCGGTTGAGCACCATCACCCGCGACAGCTCCTCGATGCGGTGGAAGTCCTTCCAATGCGGAAGGTCGCGCAGGATGTCGCTGCCGATGATGATCGACCAGCGGATGTCCGGATGCCGCGCCACCAGCAGGGTCAGCGTGTCCACCGTCCGGCCGGTGAGGCCCGGATCCTCCTCGACCCGGCTCGTCTTCAGCCAGCCCGATGTCTCCGCGCACAGCGCATCGCACATGGCGACGCGATGCTCGAAGGGCTCCATCTGCTTACCGAACGGGTGCTGCCAGGACGGCATCAGCCACACCTCGTCCACGTCCTGGGTGGCATGGACGTACGTGGCGGCCATGAGGTGCCCCACATGGGGCGGGTTGAACGAGCCTCCGAGGAGCGCGACCTGCACGGCGGGCCTCACGTCACTTGAGGGACAACTTCGGGGACTTCTTCTCCAGAACGATGACCTGGGGCTCCAATATCGAGTGCCCATCCAGGCGGAACGCGGAGAAGCGCAGGTTCCGGTCCACCTTCTCCAGGAGCGCACAGGTCTGCTCGGCGGCGCCCACCAGTCGGCCCGGCGTCAGGAAGTAGCGCGGGCCAATCTGCACCACCTTGGGCTCCGGCTCCTTGCCGTGGACGAAGAGCAGCGCGTTGAGCAGGTCATCCCGCGTCAGGTCGTTCTTGTCGTGCACCACGCAGCAGAGCGTGTCCCCCATCAGGTCCATGACCTTGTTGTTGATGGAGGGGTCTCTGAACTGGAGCGATTCGCGCTCGGGCACGCGGATGAAGCGCTCCATGACGAGCCGGCGGTCGTCCTCCGACGCCACGTCCGCCGGAGCCTCCGCGCGCGACGGCGTGCGAGGCAGCGCGTCCTGGCTTCCCAGCCAGTTCGTCACGTCCGCCAGGAAGTCCGCATCCGAGTACTCACGCCCGCCCCGGCTCTTCTGCCGCCGCCACAGCACCCATTCATCCAGGTCCGTGTAGCGCGCGCCCGCGAAGAGAAAACGCCGCGCCCCCTTGGAGCGCAGCAGCTCGTAGGCCGCGTCGAAGGCTTCGAGGTCCCCATGGCTGTCGGAGAAGACGCCGATCACGCCTCAAGCGTATAGCAGGTAGGACGTCCTGTGACGTGCGAACGTTTCCGTCTGAGCGGAGAACCCCTCCAGCAACCGCTCCAGCGGCCACCCCGCCTCGATGCCTCGGCGCACCTGGTCCGTCCCGCAGAGCAGGTCGAAGGCCGGCACATCCTCGACGAACTCGTACGCATCCGCGCGCCAGCCGAACGAGCCCGGACCAATGTCATGCAGCGCCTGGAAGATGGCGACGCCGGTGCGCAGGGGCTGGAAGACCTGCCGGTCCGTCACGTGGATGAAGGCGCCGTTGCAGGACTGGCCCGTGTACTTGTCGAACGTCGGCGTGAAGCCCACGGCCCGGAAGGCGACCCCGGGCAGCTCCTCCTTCGCCAGGCGCGCCAGCAACTGGTCCGTGTCCACCCACGGCGCCCCGAACTGCTCGAAAGGACGGCAGGTGCCGCGGCCCTCCGAGACGTTGGTGCCCTCGCCCAGACACATGCCCGGGTACACCAGCGCGGTGTCGGCGGTGGGCATGTTGGGCGACGGCGAGATGAAGGGCAGCCCCGTCTCCGACCAGAACTGGCCGCGGCGCCAGCCTTCGCACGGCACCACCGTCAGCTCGCAGCCGAAGCCCTCCTGGACGTTGAAGAGGCGGGCCAGCTCCCCCGCCGTCATGCCGTGGCGGTTGGGCAGCGCATACAGGCCCACGAAGGAGCGGAAGCCCTCCCCCACCAGGTTGCCTTCCATCGCCGCGCCGTTGAGCGGGTTCGGCCGGTCCAGTACGTAGAAGGGCACTCGGGCCTTCGCCGCGGCCTTCATGGCCAGCGCCATGGTGTAGACGTAGGTGTAGTAGCGGCTGCCCACGTCCTGGATGTCGAAGACGAGCGCGTCCAACCCCTGGAGCGACTCCTGCCGGGGCGACAGCGATTCGAAGGTGGAGCCGTAGAGGCTGTACACCGGCACGCCGGTGCGGCGGTCCCTCGCCTCGTCCACGGCGACCATGTACTGCGCCTCACCCCGGATGCCGTGCTCCGGACCGAAGAGCGCCGCCAGCGTGACGCCGTCCGCGCCCGACAGCAGGTCCGCCAGGTGGCGGAAGCGAGCATCCACGCTGGTGGGATTCACGATGGCGCCCACGCGCTTGCCCTTCAACGCGGAGAAGCCCTGCTCCACCCACACGTCCAGTCCCGTCTTCACCTTCGTCACGGCGTTCCCTTCCTCAGCCAGCCCCGAGGGCCGGCACATCAACGCGCCTTGAAGCCCTTGAGCGCGCTGTCCGCGGCCGCCTTCGAGTCGCACTTGGAGAAGCCGAACAGGCCCATCCGCACTCCCTCATCGGGCCCACCGTCGGACTTCAGGTCCTCCAGCGCGCTCACCGCCCGCTTCAGCTGGAGCCGGCCTACCGTGGACGCAGCATCCGAGCGTACGTCACATCGCACATGCGACAGCATCTCGATGAGGCGGTCCTCCGCGGCGCGGCTGCCGGCCTTCACGGCCGTGGCGTAGACCTTCAGCGCGTCATCGGGCTTGCCCGTCGCTTCCGTCAGACGGCCCAGCAGGAAGTTGCGCCGCCCGGAGTCCTGCTCCTTCATGATGAGGGTCCGGACGTCCTTGGCCAGCGCGGTCCGCTCCTCCTCCGGTGCTCGCTCCACCGCCTTGATGGCGCGCACCGTCTCGTCGCCACTGAACGCCAGCATCGCGACGCCCGCGAGCACGACGGCCGCGCCCACGCCCACCAGCGCGCGGTGCTTCTGGACCTGCGGTGGAAGCGTTGCCATGCCGCGCGAAAAGAGCGAACCGCCCACCGTACGCGCCTGCCGCCCGAGCTCCGCGGCCTGCTGGCCCAGCACCGTGGCACCCGCGGCCGCGCGTTGACTGATGACCGCGGCGCTCGCCGCGGCCCGCTGCCCCAGCACGGACAGGTCCACCTGCGCCCCCGGTGACGAAGCCTCCGCCACGCGGGACAGGGCCAGGTTCCCGAAGGGCGGCATCGATTCGGAGCCCGGCGCCTCGGCGATGGCGCTGGCCGCGGGAGCCTCCACGCGGTACGGCGCCCGGGGCACGTGGAAGACGCGAATCTTCCCCGGGATGCCCTTCAGCTCGTAGGCGCCCACTTCCTTGGAAGGCACCTCGGCCTTGTTCATCGCCAGGTAGACGGCCTCGGTGAAGTACACCTCGCCCGCCTCGGCGATGCCCTCCACCCGGGCGGCGATGTTGACGGGCTCGCCGAAGATGTCGTTCCCGTCCAGCCGCACCTCGCCCACGTTGATGGCCACGCGAACGTGAATCTGCTCCGACACCTCCACCGTCCGGTTGTGGTGCCACAGCCGGTCCTGGATGGCGATGCCGCTGAGCACCGCCTGGGTGGGCGATTCGAAGGTGACGAGGTACGCGTCACCGATGGACTTGACGATGCGCCCGCCAAACGCCTTGAACAGCGGCGCCAGCAGGGCCTCGTGGACCTGGAGCAGGCGCTGGTTCTCCTCCAGCGTCTGCCGGCTGGTCCGCTCGGTGAAGCCCTTGATGTCGGTGAAGACGATGGCGAGGTTGGCGGTCTTCAAAGCCCGCGCAGTGTATGCGCCACCGTCGAGGGTGCAATCGCAACTGCGTACCGAATGACTGCTCGCTGTCAGCGACGTGATGGTTTGAGGTCACGCATTCGCCGCTTCGGAGGGGCTTCCAGCGCCGCGCGGACCCGCTCCGCCAGCTGGGGCCGCCCCGTGCGCGTGTAGAAGTCGGCGAGCCGCCGGAGGACCAGCGGACTGGCCGGCTGGAAGCCTCGCGCCGCCAGCAGCTCCTTCTCCGCGTCCAGCAGGCGCTCCTGCTTCTCCAGCACCTCCGCCAGCTGGAGGCGCACCTGCACCCACTCCGGCTTCAGCCGTGCCAGGTAACGCAGGTGCAACTCCGACTTGAGCAGGTCCCCCATGTCCAGCCAGAGCGTCCCGAGCCGGAAGCGGGCCTCCTCGTAGGAGGCGCGCAGCTGCACGGCCTGCTCGTACGCCTGGACGGCCTGCCGGCGGTCATCCCGCTCCTCCCACAACAATCCCCGCAGGTACCAGGCGCGGGGATTGTTGGGAGCCTGCTGGAGCGCGGCGTTCAGGTGGGACTCCGCCTGCTCCAGCGCGCCTCCCGTCTTCAACAGGAGCCGGGCCATCTCCAACCGGGGCAGCTCCCACGCGGGTTGGGCCCGGACCAGGGCCTCCAGCGCGGCCAGGGCGCCCACATCATTCCCATCCGCTTCCAGGGCCAGGGCCTCCGGGAGCGAAACCACCGTCCGTGACGAGGCCGGTGTCAGGGCAGAAGGCTCCGCTGCGTCAGTCGCGCCCGCCAGCAAAGCCACCAGGATGACCCACCTCATGTGCGGCTGATAGCAGAGCCGACCCGGGCGCCTCAATAGATCCTCTTGACGGCCAGACGGCCGCGCATGAAACCCATGACCGTGCAGATATCGCAAAGAACGCTGGAAGACCTGGGCTTCGCGGACGTGCTCCGCGCGTTGGCGCAACGCTGCAGGACCGAGCCCGGCAGGGAGCGTGTGCTCGCCCGGCCCTTCCTGGACACTCCCGAGGCCGTGGCGGAGGCCCTGGCGCTCGTCTCCGAGACCCGCGCGTTGTCCCAGGAGCAGTTCTCCCTCCCCTTGGGTGGCGTGACGGACGTGCGCACGCCCATCGGCCATGCGGCCAAGGGCGGAATGCTGGAGCCCCGCCAGCTCATCGACTCGGCGCAGCTCCTGTTCGCCTTCGTCCGCACCCGCGAGGCGCTAGACGAACGCCGGGCCCGCGTCCCCCGGCTTGTGGAGATTGCCCGCCGGATGCCCTCGCTGGAGCCGCTGGCCCGCCGCATCGACCAGTGCTTCGAACCGGACGGTGAGATTTCCGACCGCGCCAGCCCGGAGCTGCGCGAAGCCCGGGACCGGGCACGTGGGCTCCATCGCCGCATCAAGTCGCGGCTCGACGAGCTGCTCCACGACGAGACCTTCCTCCCCAAGCTGCGCGAGAACTACTACACGCTCCGCAACGGGCGTTACGTGGTGCCGGTGGTGGCCAACTACCGCTCGGAGGTGGACGGCATCGTCCACAACGCCAGCCAGACGGGCCAGACGCTCTTCATGGAGCCCCAGGCCATGGTGGGCCTGGGCAACGACCTCGCCATCGCCCAGTCGGAGGTGACCGAGGAGGAGCGCAAGGTGCTCCAGGCCCTGAGCGACCAGCTCGGCCGGGAGTCGGAGCGCATCCTGGAGGGCCTGGACGCCGTGGCGGAGCTGGACGAGGCCGAATCCGTGGCCATCCTCTCCGCGGACCTGGGCGCCAGCATGCCGGCCTTCGAGAACGTCACGGACATGCAGCTGCGGCAGCTGCGCCACCCGCGCCTGGTGCTCAAGGGCTCCGAGGTGGTGGCCAACGACGTGACGCTCACGGGCGATGCGAAGGCCCTGGTCGTCTCCGGCCCCAACGCGGGCGGCAAGACGGTGACGCTGACAGGTGTGGGCCTCTGCGCGCTGATGCTCCGCGCCGGCCTGCCGATTCCGGTGGCTGAAGGCTCCCGGATGCCGCTGTACCGCTCCGTCCACTCCACCGTGGGTGACGCGCAGGACCTGGAGCAGGGCCTGTCCACGTTCAGCGCGCACGTGGTGATGCTGCGCGACATCATCGGCGCCGTGGGCGAGGGCTCGCTGGTCCTCATCGACGAAATCGCCGCGGACACCGACCCGCGCGAGGGCGCGGCCATCGCCATCGCCGTGCTGGAGGAGCTGATGTCCAAGGGCGTGGTGGTGCTCGTCACCACGCACTTGGAGGAGCTGAAGGCGCTGGCGCACATGGACCCGCGCTTCCTCAACGCGCGCGTGGGCTTCGACTCGAAGCGCATGGCCCCCACCTACCGGCTCCAGATTGGCGCCGCGGGCCAGTCGTCGGCCATCGAGATGGCGGTGCGCGTGGGCCTGCCCCAGAATGTGTGCGACCGCGCCCGGGAGCTGTCCGTCAACGCCGGCGGTCCGCTCACCAAGGCGCTGGCGGCGGCCGAGGAGGAGCGTCGCAAGCTCTACGAGGAGCTGGAACGCGCCCGCGTGGCGGCCCAGGAGGCCGAGGCGCTCCGGGCCGACCTGGAGAAGCAGAAGCAATCCTTCGAGCGCGAGCGCCGCGCCCGGATGATGCAATTCAACGACGACGTACACGCGGCCAGCGAGCACGCGGCGGCGGAAGTGCAGAAGCTGCTGACGAAGCTGCGCTCCGAGCAGAACGAGAAGGCCCTCGCCGAGGCCCGGCAGCAGCTCCAGCAGCGCGCGGACGAGGCGCAGAAGCGCGCCCTGGCCGCCAAGGCGGAGCTGTTCCAGGTGGAGGCACCCGGCCCGGCCAACCTGAAGGTGGGCGCCTGGGTGCACCACTCGGGGCTGAACCGCGACGTGGAAATCCTGGAGCTGGCGGACAACCACGCGGTGGTGTCCGCGGGTGGCGCGCTGAAGATGCGCGTACCCACCACGGAGCTGTCGGGCGCGCGCACGCGCAAGCCGCAGCAGGCGAAGTTCCCGGAGCGTCAGAAGCAGGATGTGGCACTCAAGCGTGCGGCCTCCGCGGCCCCCGCCGAGGTGGAGGCCACCAATTTCCGCTGCGACGTGCGTGGCATGCGCGCGGACGACGCGCTGGCGGAGCTGGAGTCCTTCCTGGACCGCGGCATGCGCAGCGGAGAAGACGCCGCGCTCGTCATCCACGGCCATGGCACGGGGGCGCTCAAGCAGGCCATCCGTGACTACCTGGCCGCGTCTCCGTACATCCGCATGTACCGGCCGGGTGAGGGCCACGAAGGCGGCGACGGGGTGACAGTGGTCGCCCTGCGCGCCTGACCGCAACCGCGATACGGACTGAAGCATCCAGGGCTGGAGGTGGCTGGAAATGGCCGCCTCCGGCCCTTCGTCTGTCAGGCCAGCCCGCGCGACCGCCAGCGGAGTCGCGGTGTCCACGCCCACGAGTTGGAGCTTGAAGCACTGGAGACGCGCTGGCGCCGGCTCATGTCCGGTGCGGCGACGGAGCAGGTGGCCTAGCTTCGAGACACGTCACGGCCGAACACCTGGTGGATGCGCTCCAGGTCCGCCGGTGCGACATGGAGCAGCGAGAGCTTGGGAGACACCACCGCGAGCACGTATCCGCCGAGCACCCAGGCACGGGCGCGGTACTGGGCGAAGTTGCGGAAGAGGCAGCCGTAGCCTCCCGCGACATGCCCCTCGAAGGCGTCGACCTCCAGGACCTCGAACGGGGCGGTGAGCCCGCAGCGCAGGGCCTTGGAGAGAGCTTCCTTCATGGTCCAGATGACGTTCGCAGCCAGCTCGCCGCCGCCGGGCGCGTGACGGACCATGGCCAGCTCGCGTTGCGGCATCACCGATTCGAAGACGTCCGTCCGTTCGGGAGAGAGCTGCTCGACGTCGACGCCGACGATGTGCTCCGGCCCACACGCAACCGCGGCCGCCACCGAGCGCGCGTGGCTGAGGGAGACCACGGGCGAATCCCCTCCCGCGCCCTTGACCACCGGGTGTTCGAAGACGCCAGGCGCGATTTCGACCGCGTGCATCGGTACCTGGATGCCGAGCCCGCTGAGGGCGCGTTTGGCTGCGTAGCGCCCCAAGAAGAACCCGAGCCGTCGCGAGTCCGCGCGAAAGCCATCCAGTCGTGCCCGCTCGTTCGGATGGAGCAGTGCCAACTGCGCATCGTTGATGGCCGCAGCGGACTCCTGATGGACACAGGCCAGCACCGCTGGCACCGGCACGCCGTGGCGCACCATGCCGAGCGACACCGTCGCGAAGGACTCCTGTCCGAGCGGGTCGTGATGGTCAGAGCCGGTCATGGCGCTGGATTCTGTGTCAACCCGCCCGGGACCTCAATCACAGCCGAGCCCCTGGCCAAGGGTGAAATCGCGGCAATGTCGCCAGATACCCGGCTCACGCGGAAAGCCGTCAGTTGGCGCACACCGCGAACGTCCCGACGCCTTTCTCCGAGGCCACCATGCATTGGGTCGTCCAGCACAACCTGTTCAACGAGCCTGGCTTCCACACGCTGCTCGGCGTGCTGCGGCGCGGCGAGATTCCGCACACTGTCGTGAAGGTCATCCCGTTCGATGGCGGTGTCGAGCCGACTGTCGACGTCGACGGGCCCGTCATCGTGATGGGCTCGCTCAGCCTGACGCGTTACGCGAAGCGGAGAGGCTGGACGCCGGGCGCGTTCCTCAACGACAACTTCGACTTCCGGATCTGGCGCGAGCAACTGGGCCACCACCTGCTCAACGCCGATGCCCAGGTCCACCGCTTCGGGGACGTTCCGCCGAGGGAGGGGCCCTTCTTCATCCGCCCCTGCCTGGACGACAAGTCCTTCTCCGGAATGGTGACCACGTGGGACGACTTCAGCACGTGGCGTGCGAGCGCCCTCGCATTGGGCGAAGGCGCCACGGTCGATGCCGACACCTGGGTGGCCGTCAGCCCGCTGAAACACATCCAGCGTGAGTACCGCATGGTCGTCGTCGACGGACGCGTCATCACCGGCAGCCGGTACAAGCTCGGGGACCGCGTTGCCTCGTCTCCCGAGGTCGAGCCCGACGTGCGTGCCTTCGCCCAGGCCATGGCCGACACCTGGACGCCAGACCGGGCCTACGTCCTGGACGTCTTCATGCACGACAGCGACCTATACGTCGGGGAGCTCAACAACCTCAACGCTGCGGGCTTCTACGCCTACGACGTCGCGAAGATGGTGGACGCCATCGAAGCGATGCCCTGGTAGCGCGGTCCGGGCATCGCTCCGCGCGTGTCGCGGCTCAGGACACGCGCTGGTGCTCCGCGAGCACGTCATCCAGGGCCTGGGCCTGCAGCTTCACGTCGGGATCCGAGTCCGTCAGGGCCTTCGCGGTGTGAACGCGAGCACGCGCGGCGTCCGACTTCGCCAGGGCCATGGCCATGAAGAGGTGCGCCCGCGTGTCGTCGGGGTGGGCCTCCAGCACAGGGGTGAGAACCTGTACCGCTCGTGCGTCCTCTTCCCGCTCCAGCAGTGCCATGGCCAGGTCGTGCGCCGGGCCCGGCTCCGACGGCGCCCGGGCATGGGCGTGCTCCAGGAGTTCCACGGAGCGTGCGCGCTCACCCGCCAGATCCAACACGCGAGACAATCCGTGCATCACCGCCACGTCGCCCGGGGACTTGCGCAGCGCCTCTTCCAGCAGACGGCGGGCTTCGGCCACATCCCCTGCGTCCAACCGGGCCATTCCGTCGCGATAAAGGTCCGTTCCCACTGAGTTCTCCTGGCACCACGCGGTGCGTCGGTCATTTCCACGCAACTTCAAGTCTACAAACTGCGACAAACTGAGAGGAAGCTTTCCCCCGGACTTCATCATGCTCGTTCGAAACGCCCCCGTCTCGGCCCGCCGCCCAGCGAACTCCCCCTCGGAGTCGCCCGCCGCGGAGAAGCCCAACGCCGCCGCGGTCCCCGCGGCCATCCACCAGAAGGACTCGTTCAGCAACACGACGACGGCGCTCCAGCGCACGGCGAAGGTGGGCGCGGCACCCGCGGGCGACCACGGCAAGCTGATGACGGAGTACCTGACCGGCGCCCGCCCTCCCCCGGCGGACTTCGAGAAGGTCATCGGCTACAAGCCCTACGCCATCCAGACGCCGCACGGTCAGCGGATGCAGGACCCGCTGGGCTACGCGTCCGTCCCGCTGAAGATCGGCCCGGACAAGGAGTTCGACCCCGCGGCCAAGACGCACGACTACGGCTACGACCTGCTGCGCTACTTCGACAAGAAGGGCACGCCTCTCGGCCCCGATGCGCGCAAGGCCGCCGACGCCCTCTTCCGCAAGGACATGTTCGACTACGCGAACGACCAGAAGGGCGCGATGAACCGCTTCAAGTACCGCTCCTGGGCGCAGATCTACGCCACCGCGGTGGAGCTGAACTCGAAGCGGCAGGGCAACGGCCCTCCGTGAACCCCGCCTGAGGTTGCCGGGGCGCGCGGCGCGGAGTCTCTTCTCCGCGCCGCCCGATGCGCTCAGGGCGACTCGTAGCGCCGCAGCTTGTCGTACAGCGTCCGCAAGCCAATCCCCAGCCGCTGAGCGGCACGCTTGCGGTTCCCCGCCTCGTCCGCGATGGCTTGCTCAATGGCCCGTCGCTCCAGTTCCTCCAGCGTCAGGCTGGGAAGCCGGCCCCCCTCCGAGACGGGCGCATCCACCACGGGCCCCGCCGCGCCCGTTGGATCCAGCCACAGGTGCCGAGGCTCCACCACCGGCCCATCCGCGAGGATGGCGGCACGCTCGAGCGCATTGCGCAGCTCGCGGACATTGCCCGGCCAGGTGAACGCCTCCAGCCGCGCCACGGCCTCCGGTGACAGACGCAAGCCCGGACGACCCAGCTCGTCGCCGATGCGGCGCAGCAGCAGCTCCGACAGCGGCCGCAGATCCTCGCGCCGCTCGCGCAGGGACGGCAACCGGATGGGGAACACGGCCAGCCGGTGGTAGAGGTCCTCGCGGAACTCACCGCGCGCCATCATCGCCTTGAGGTCGCGGTTGGTGGCCGCCACCCAGCGCACGTCGGCTTCCAGAGTCCGCGTACCACCCACGCGCTCGAAGCGGCGCTCCTGGAGGACGCGCAGCAGCTTGGCCTGGAGCTCGGCCTTCAGCTCGCCGACCTCATCCAGGAAGAAGGTGCCTCCCTGCGCCAGCTCGATGCGGCCGCGCCGCTGGGCCACCGCGCCGGTGAACGCGCCCTTCTCGTGACCGAAGAGCTCGCTCTCCAGGAGTGTCTCCGTCAGCGCCGCGCAGTTGACGGCCACGAAGGGGCCGTCCGCGCGCTCACTCCACTGGTGGAGGGCCCGCGCCGTCACCTCCTTGCCGGTCCCGCTCTCCCCCACCAGCAGCACCGTGGCCTGCGTGGGCGACACCTTCCGCAGCGCTTCCACCACCGGGTGCATGGCGGGAGCACCCCAGCTCAGCTCCACCTCGCCCGCCGACTCCCGCGCCTCTGTCTTCCAGTTGAGCAGCGCGCGCCGCTCCAGGGCCCGCGCCACCGTCAGGCGCAGCTCGGCGGGGCTGCCCACCGGTTTGAGCAGGAAGTCGAAGGCGCCCGCCTTCATCGCCGCCACGGCGCTCTCCACCGTGCCCACGGCGGTGAGCACCACCACCTCCACGTCGGGCTGCTCCTCGCGCACCTTGCGCAGCAAGGTCAGCCCGTCCATCCCGGGCATCCGCAGGTCCGTGAGCAAAAGGTCCACGCCCTGCCTCGCCATCAGCCGCGCGGCCTCTTCGCCGTCGGCGGCCATGGTCACCGAGTGACCTTCGTACTCCAGCGCCTCGGCGAGGAACGAGCGCACGCCCTCTTCGTCATCCGCCACCAGGATTCGCGCCATGGCTCAGGCTCCTCCCGCGGGAACGGTGAGACGGAACTCCGCGCCGCCGCCCGCATGGCTCCGCGCGCTCACCGTGCCACCGTGCAGTTCGACGATGCGGCGGGTGATGGCCAACCCCAGGCCCACGCCGCGCACGCGGCCCGTGACGAAGGGCTCGAAGATGCGCTCCTCCTCCTCCGCGGCGATGCCGGGCCCGTGGTCCTTGACCGTGAACACCAGGAACGAGTCCTGCCGCTCCACGGTCGCCTCCACGCGCTGGCCTTCGGGGCTGGCCTGGACAGCGTTGCGCAGCACGTTCTCCAGGGCCTGCTGCAACCGGCCCGCGTCCAGAGGCCAGGGCGTGCGGTCCGGCAGATAGCGAGCCTCCACACGCGCCGCGCCCGTGCTCTCCACCGCGGCGCGGAGCACGTCGTTGGGGTCCGCCTCCACGCGGCGAAGCTCACCGCTGGCCACGAAGCCCAGCAGGTCGTTCATCAACTGCTCCAGCCGGACGGCCTCCGACACCACCCGGTCCGCCTTGGGCGCCAGGACGGCGTCACGCTCCACGCGCTCGGCGAGCAGCTGCGCATGGCCCTTGAGCGACGCCAGCGGATTACGCAACTCATGCGCCAGCACCGCGGACATGGTGCCCAGGGCCGCGAGCCGCCGGCCGCGCTCCAGTTCCTCCGACAGCGCCTCCCGCTGCGCCAACGAGCGCGAGAAGGCGAAGGCCAACGCCAGGATGCCCACGCACGAGGCCACCGCCACGCCCAGCAGCCGCTGCGAGCGCGACTCCAACGCCAGGGCGGTGAGCGGCTCGAACTCGTAGACCATGCGCAGGTGCTTGCGCGGCTCCTGGGAATCACCCTGCTCCGACATGGCGCGGACCTCCTGCTGTGTCAGGGGACCGAAGGCAGGGCGGGGCCGGCGGAGGCGGCTGACCAGGCGCGCGCGCGCCCCTTCGACCACCAGCGGCGAGCCCTCATGGGGGAGAAGCCGCCCCAGCTTCACCTCCCCGGCTGACGCCAGCACCTGGTCGTCATCCATGACGGCCACGTAGCGCAGGCCGCCCTCCCGGTGGGATGCCAGGAAGGCGTTCAGCGCGGACGGGTCCAGGAGCCCCTCCGTGTCGCGGAAGGCCTCGAAGCCGGCCACCATGATGACGTTGGCCATGCCCCGGGTGACCAGGGCGGACGACTCCAGCGCGGTGTTCCGGATGAACAGCGCCGCGGACATCAGCACCGCGCACATGAGCACCGCCGCCACCCAGGGCGCTCGAGGCCCAAGCGGCCGCCACCAGGGAGCGCCGCTCACCGCCAACCTCCGCCGTGGGGACTCCAACTCCATCGCACACCTCCACAGGCTGCGAACTCTGCATGCGGAGTGCGGAATCCGCACTCTCTTCTGTCGGCGCCGCGCGCCTCGGGAGCCGTCGGTCGTCCGAGCATGAGAGGAGGCATGGGGCGTTCTCCTGGGGGTGGAGGGCGGCCACGTGGCCGCTGGCAGGGCGAAAGAGCAGGCGCGAAACCTCGGCGCGCCCACATGTCGCCCCCGCCCTGTGCAATCACGGGGCCCAGGCCCGCTGTTCAGGCTCGCGCACGTGAACCCGAGGGAGACCTCGAGGCGTGCATGCGGAGATGGCCGGCATCGCATGCGGAATCCGCACTCGCACTGCGGTTCCCGCAGGCCCGGCGCCACTTTCCCTCCACATTTCCAGGGGTTGGACCGTGGCAAGGCAAATGCAGTGGCCCGGCTTGCGATGAAAAACGCACAGACACCGTGGTGGAAGCGGCAACCCTACCGGATGACGGCCCTGGCCCTGGGCTTCCTCGGGCTGGTGACGGCGCCCGGCGTGGGTCTGGCCCAGGCAACGACGACGTTGACGACGGTCTCCCTGGAGGAGGCCATCGCCCGGGCGCTGAAGACGAGCCCCCAGGTGGCGCAAGCCGCCGGCACCGTCACCACGACGGGGGCCGCCGAGCGCAGCGCGTTTGGAGCCTACCTGCCCAACCTGTCCGCGAGCGCGAACAGCTCCCTGGCCAGCAGCCAGCGCCTGGACCCCACCACGGGCGCGGTGTTCAACGCCCCCAGCGACACGTACAGCGCCGGCTTGTCGGCCTCGTGGAACGTCTTCACCGGTGGCCAGCGCGGCGCCACCAGCAAGCAGGCCCAGGCGCGCTCCAGCGCCGCCCGGGCCGGACTGATCGCGCAGCGCGCGTCCGCGGTGCTCGACGTGGAGCGTTCCTATTACGAAGTCCTGCGCGCCGGGGGCCTGGAAGCGGTCGCCGTGTCCCGCATCGAGCGCGCGAAGCAGAACGCGGAGGCCGCGGATCGGCGACTGGCGGTGGGCTCGGCGACGCGCTCCGACGTGCTGCGGGCGAAGTACGACCTCACCTCCGCGCAGGAGGCCCTGCTCTCCGCGCAGACCCAGCACGCCGCCGCGACGCTGTCGCTGGGCCGGCTCATCGGAGAGGACGGCCCGGTGGACGCCCAGCCGTTGGAGCTCCAGGACGTGTCCACCTTCGCGCTCACCGACGAGGCGCTGACGGACGAAATCACCGCCCAGGCGCCGTCCATCCAGGCCGCGGAGGCGGACCTTCGGGCGGCCGAAGCCAGCGTGAAGGTGGCCAGGTCGTCCTACCTGCCCACGGTGCGTCTCTCCGGCGGTTATGACTGGTTCAATGACGAGCCCGCCTTCAACGGAGGCCGCACGAGCTGGTCGGTCCGGATGGGCCTGTCCTACCCCATCTTCGACGGCTTCGTTCGCGAGGAGCGCGTGGTGAGTGCGCGGACGCAGGCGTCGGTGGCCCAGGCCACGCTCTCGGATACCCGGCGTGCGCTGCGCTCGAGCGTGGGGACATCCCTGAATCAGCTCAAGCTGGCGTCGAACCGCATCGCCCTGGCCACGGAGTCCGTCGCGGTGGCCCAGGAGGACCTGAAGGTGCAGCAGGAGCGCTACAAGCTGGGCGCCACGACCATCATCGAGCTGCTGACGTCGCAGGAGAACCTGGTGACGGCGGAGATCAACCTGGTGGCCTCCCGCTTCGACTACCGGATTGCGCGCGCGGAGCTGGAAGCGCTCGCGGGGAGGCCGCTGTGAGCACGTCCACCAACCCCCAGCAGCAGGCGGGCGCGGGCCCGGCGCGGGACATCTCCGACGTGGTCATCCGCGTGGAGGGCCTGCGCAAGGACTACACGATGGGCTCCGAGGTGGTGCGCGCGCTGCGCGGCGTGGACCTCACCATCCGCCGCAACGAATACGTGGCCGTCATGGGCCCGTCCGGCTCCGGAAAGTCCACCTTCATGAACCTCATCGGATGCCTGGACGTCCCCAGTGAAGGCCAGTACTGGCTCAACGGCCAGCCGGTGGCGGGCATGTCGGAGAACGCGCTGGCCCGCATCCGCAACCGGGAGTTGGGCTTCGTGTTCCAGAGCTTCAACCTGCTGCCCCGCGCCTCCGCGCTGGACAACGTGGCCCTGCCGCTCATCTACGCGCGCATCCCCAAGAAGGAGCGCCGCGAGCGCGCGGCGGCGATGCTGGACAAGGTGGGCCTGGGCGCGCGCAAGGACCACCGCCCCAACGAGCTGTCCGGCGGTCAGCGCCAGCGCGTGGCCATTGCCCGCGCGCTCGTGACGCAGCCCGCCCTGCTGCTGGCGGACGAGCCCACGGGCGCGTTGGACAGCCGCACGGGTGAGGAGATCATGGCCCTCTTCGGCGAACTGCACAGCCAGGGTCAGACGCTGATGCTCGTCACCCACGAATCGGACATCGCGGCGCACGCGCAGCGGGTGCTGTTCCTGAAGGACGGCGTCATCGAGCGGGACGAGCGAAATCGGGACTGAATTTTCGCCACGCGCGCTGCGTGGGACAGGGAACGGGAGGTCGTCGTGAGCAAGACGAAGAAGTGGATCATCTCAGGCAGCGCGGCGCTCCTTCTCGGCGCGGGGGTGTACGTCACCCAGCGCGGCGAGGAGCCCAAGAAGAACGAGCGCTCGGCGGCGGTGGCCGTGGTGGAGCGCCGGGACATGGAAGTGGTGGCCGAATCCGCGGGCCTGGTGGAGCCGCTGCGCGTCGTGGAGGTGAAATCCCAGGCCTCCGGTGAAGTGCTGAAGGTCCACTACGACACGGGCGACACCGTTGCCGAGGGCACGCTGCTGGCGGAAATCGAGCCGCGCGACGTGCAGAACGCGCTGGCGCAGGCCCAGGCCGACCTGGAGTCCGCGCGGGTGCGGCTGAACACGACGGAGGCCCAGCGCCAGCGCATGGAGGCGCTGCGCAAGGACGGCTACGTCACGCAGCAGGAATACGAGACGGCCGTGGACGCGTCGGCGACGGCACGGGCCACCAAGGTGCGGGCGGAGACGAACCTCCAGTTGGCGCGTGAGCGCAGCCGGGACGTCACCATCATCGCTCGCAGCCCCGGCACCATCCTGGAGCGGACCATCCAGCCGGGCGTCATCATCGCCTCCGCCACCAACAACGTGTCCGGTGGCACCGCGCTGTTCAAGATGGCGGACCTGTCGGTGATGCAGGTGCGCGCCAAGGTGGACGAGACGGACGTCGGGCAGATCAAGCCCGGCCAGAAGGCGCGCGTCACCATGGAGGCCTACCCGGGCCGCACCTTCATCGGCGAGGTGGTGAAGATCGAACCGCAGGCCCTGGTGGAGCAGAACGTCACCCTCTTCCCGGTGCTGGTGCGGATGGACAACCCGGACGGCCTGCTGCGGCCGGGCATGAACGCGGAAGTGGCCATTGAAATCTCCCGCCGCCGCAATGCCCTCACCGTGCCCAACACCGCGGTGGTGGGCGTGCGGGACGCCCGGACCGCGGCCTCCGCGGTGGGTGTTTCCGAAGAAGCGCTGCGCGCGGTGATGCGGCCGCCGGGAGCCCCGAGCCACCCGGGCGCGCCGTCCGGACCGACGACGGTGTCGGCCGTGGGAGAAGCCGGCGTGGGCGCCACCGCCGCGGTGGCCAATGGCGCCGGGCCGGGCGCGGTGCCCGCCAGGGGCCAGGGCGGCATGGGTGAAGGCCAGGGCGGCGGAGGCCAGGGCCGCGCGGGCCGCCGCGCTCGCGAGGATGTCCAGGGCGCGACGGACACGCGGCAGGGAGTCGTCTTCGTGCAGAGCCCCACCGGTCCGCAGCCCCGGCGCGTCACCCTGGGCCTGAGTGACTGGGAGAGCACGGAAGTGGTGAGCGGCCTGGAGGATGGCGAGAAGGTGGTGCTCATCACGGTGGCGAAGCTCCAGCAGCAGCAGAAGCAGACCACCGAGCGGATGCGCCAGATGTCGGGCGGCGTGATTCCCGGCGCGGGTGGTGGCCCGCGCGGGCCGCGCTAACCCCCAGGTCCATCAGGAGGACACGTCATGGGTGAAATCATCCGGGTCGCATTCGATGCGGTCCTCGCCAACAAGCTGCGGTCGCTGCTGACCATGCTGGGCATCGTCATCGGCATCGCGGCCGTCATCACCATGGTCGCGCTGGGCGAAGGGGCGCAGCGCTCAGTGGCCCAGCGGCTCCAGGGGCTGGGCACCAACGTCCTCACGGTGCGCCCGGGTCAGGCGTTCACGGGCGGCATGATTCGCGCCCAGGCGTCGATGACCATCGACGACGCGGAGGCGCTGCGGGAGAACGCGCGCCACATCCAGGCCGTGGCGCCGGAAATCGAGTCGCGCTTCCAGGTGGAGTACGGCGCGAAGAACGCGAACCTGTCCGTCGTGGGCACCTGGCCGGACTACTTCCGCGTCAACCAGGGGCAGATCACGAACGGCCGCCTCTTCACGGACGCGGAGGACAAGGGCCGGCGCCGGGTGGTGGTGCTGGGCGCCCTGGCCGGTGCGCAGCTGGGCCTGACGGACACCGCGTCCCTGGTGGGTGAGTCCATCCGCATCCGGGGCATTCCGTTCGAGGTCATCGGCGTGCTGGCCGAAAAGGGCGCGCAGGGCTTCAACAACCCGGACGAGAGCCTCTACATCCCGCTGTCCACCGCGCAGTTCCGCGTCATGGGCAGCGACCGCATCCGCTCCATCGCGGTGCAGGCCGTGAGCGACACGTCCATGGACGACGCGATGGCGGAGATCGACCAGAAGCTCCGGCGCGAGCACCGGCTGCGCCCGGAGCAGCCCGCGGACTTCAACATCCGCGACCAGGCCTCGCTGCTCAACACCATGCAGGAGACGACGCAGACGTTCTCCCTGCTGCTGGCCGGCATCGCCGCCATCTCCCTGCTGGTGGGAGGCATTGGCATCATGAACATCATGCTGGTGTCGGTGACGGAGCGCACGCGCGAGATTGGCTTGCGCAAGGCGCTGGGCGCCACCGGCATGGACATCATGCTCCAGTTCCTCGTGGAGTCCCTGGTGCTGTGCCTGGCCGGAGGAACGCTGGGCCTGCTGCTGGGCATTGGCGGCGCGGCGATGCTCCAGCGCGTGGCGGGCTGGACGGTGGTGGTGGCACCGGAGGCCATCATCGTGGCCATCGCCTTCTCGGCGACGGTGGGCGTGTTCTTCGGCATCTGGCCGGCGCGGCGCGCGGCGAGCCTCGCGCCCATCGAGTCGCTCCGTTACGAGTAGCCGGAGTCCTGGCCTCGGGCGCCAGCCCGCCCGCCGAGCAGGCGGCGGGCACGGCGCCCGAGCGCGTTTCAAGCCCTCCTCTTCCGGGCCGGGACTGCACAGGGTGCACATGTTTGCGGGCCTGACTCGAGGAGGGACGACATGGCGGATGGCAAGCGAATCGCGTGCATCGTGGGGAGCGGCTTCGAGGACTCCGAGCTTCGGGTTCCCTACGACAAGCTGCGCACGGAGGGCCACGAGGTGGTCCTCATCGGAAAGAAGGCCGGAGAGGAAGTCGTCGGCAAGCAAGGCAAGGAGAAGTTCCGCGTGGAGCGGAGCATCGACGACGTCCAGGTGCAGGACTTCGACATGCTGCTCATCCCCGGCGGGCACTCTCCCGACAACCTCCGGGCCGACGAGCGCTTCGTCCAGTTCGTGAAGGAGTTTGATGACCGCGGCAAGCTCATCGCGGCGGTGTGCCACGGGCCCCAGCTCTTCATCTCCGCGGACATCCTGGACGGACGGACACTCACCGCGTGGACGACGATTCAGCATGACTTGCGCCGCATCCCCAATGTCCAGGTGAAGGACGAGGCGGTGGTGCGGGACGCCAACTGGATCACCAGCCGCAAGCCGGACGACCTCGAGGACTTCAGCCGCGCCATCATCGAGGACCTGAAGGGCGCAGGCGCCCGAGGAGAGCGGGAAGCACGCACCTGACATGGCGTCTACTTCCGGCCGCTGAGAATGTGCTGGAGGAGCTGACGCGAGATGTGGAGCAGCTTCGCGGCCCCGCGCACGCTCCCATCGGATTTCGCCAGGGCCTCGTCCACCAACGTGTCGCGGACGAGGCTCTCGAAGCCGTGCAGAGGCACCCGTCCCGCGCTCGCCCGCAGCGCGGTGACCAGATCGGGGGGACGCGCCAGCGTCTCCAGCCAGACGGCCTCCAGCCGCGCGAGGTCCAGCGGCTTGGGAAGGAAGGCACGCACGCCCTCCTGCGCGAGTTGGAAGGCCTGCTCCGCCGTCGCCGTTCCGCTGATGGCGATGACGTGTGGCAGCGGCTCCAGCTCACACAGCGGCGCCAGCAGCTCGATGCTGTCCCCATCCGGAAGGCTGACATCCAGGATGACGGCGTCGGGCGCATCACTCCGGAGAACCTGACGCGCCGCGGCGATCGAAGCCACATGGGTGCACCGCTCGGCGCGAGAGCGCAGCGCCTCCTCGATCGCACGCGCCAGACGCGTGGCGTCCTCGACGACCAGGAGATGTCGGACCCGCCCCACCCATGGCAACTTACCATGAATGCCTGAGAGTCCTCGACCGCTGGCGCTGGAGCAGATGGCGCAGCGGGTGCTGTCCGACGCTTCGAACGAGGGCGAAGCGCTGGTCAGCGGGGTCCGGATTGTCTTCTGTGCCCTCATCCTGACGCGCTTCCTGGCACTGGGTGGCGCCCACGCAGAGGGCGGCGCCGCGGCGGCATTGCTCCAGCTTCCCCTGCTGCTGGGCAGCATCGTGGTGTCGGCGATGGCGCTGTGGGCGGCTCGGCGGCGGATGTTCGGCGCGAAGCTGCTCGTGGCCTCCACGGTGCTGGACGCTGTCTTCGCCCATGCGTCCCTCCTCTCCACGGTGCTCTGGCATGGCCCCCACTACACCGGCCTGCTGCGAATGCCGGACCCCGCGGCGGCCATCGCGGTGGCCTTCATCACCGCGCTGCGGCTGTCGCCCGCGGCCGCTTGGATTGGGACGGCGGCCAACCTCCTGTTGATGGCGGGCCTGACGGCGGTCGACTTCCACGTCAATGCAGGGCAGTCCACCTACGGGGCGAAGGAGCTGATGCTTCTGTTCATCTTCATCGGCAGCGCGGGAGTCTTCGCCTCGGTGATTTGTGGCATCGCACGGCGGCTGGTCCTCAAGGCCGGAACCGCGAGTGCCCACATCGAGAGCGCGCGCACGAACCTGCGCACGCTGCTGCGCGAGCACCACGACGTGCGCACGTTGCTGTCCGCGGCGAGGCTCCGCGCCGACCTCCTCCTCCGCGAGCCCATGGGCGCCAGCGCGCCCGGCCATGCGAGCGCCCTGGTGCAGGACCTGGGTGAGCTGAGCAGCTTCATCGAGAGCGTGAAGACCCGGACGCTGAGCGAGCTGACCCTGATTGAAGACGCGACAGCGGTGAACATGGGCGCCACGCTGCGCCGCGCCATGGAGGTCGTCCAGGCGAGGTTCTCCCGGGTCCGGTTCGAACTGGAAGAGACAGCGGGCCTGGCGCGTGCCGCCGCCAACGACGTCAGCGTCCGGATTGTCGGCGGAGAGCGCGGGCTCACGCATGTGGTCACCAACCTGTTCGTGAACGCCTGTGAAGGCGATGGCCAGCAAGGCGCGCGCACGGTTCGAATCAGCGTGGAGCCGAACCCGACGCTGCACCGCGTCCTGCTCAGCGTGAGCGATGACGGACCGGGCTTCCGGCCGGGGTTGCTGGAGGGAGAGCGGCCCCGGGGCGGCACGACCAAGCCACAGGGGTCTGGACTGGGCATGCTCCTGGTGAGCGGGCTCGTCGAGGCCAGCGGCGGCACCTTGCGCGCCTGCAACCCGCCCGAGGGAGGCGCGCGGGTCGAAGTCACGCTGCCCTTCAATGGGTAGCTCAGCGGGCTCCTTCGCTCAGCCCGGCAGCAGGCCCCGCCTCGCAAGCGCGAGCGCCACGGTCGGCCGGCGCGACCGCCAGCCGTGAGCGAGCCCCAGTCCGAGGTTCGCCACCAGCCACAAGGCCATGGACCCGCGGTTGTCCTGGTCGAAGGAGGGCAAGAGCTTGAGCACCACCGCGAGCAGCGAGCCCGCCACGAGCAGCCAGACGCATCGGCGTGCCCAGCGCTCCGCGCGCTCGCTGCCGGTCACCATCAGGAGGCCCAGCGGAAGCAACCCGAAGGCAAGCGGATTGGCCAGCAACAGGTTCTCATTGCGCTGCATGACGTCGAGCCTGGAGAACAGCATCAACCCACCCAGCGCCACGCCCGCCGCGCCGAGCGTGAGCCCGAACACGGCGTGATAGAGGCCAAAGAGAATCTGGAACACCCGGTGCGTGCCGCGCCCGCGCAGGAACGCGAGGAGGACGGCCAGGACCGCACCTCCAGCGCCAGGTCCCCAGGCGGCGGCCCCCTCCCAGCCAGCGCCGACAGGAGCAGCCACGGCAATGGACGGGGACGAAGCCCCCTCGCGCCTGACCAACGGGATGCGCTTGCCGGAGCCATCCACGTAGGACACCCCCATGAGCAGCCTGGCGAACTCCCGAGGAAGGAAGGCCTCCTCCCATTGGGTCGCGGGCGCGTCCACGGCGTCGTTCAGCCATAACATCAGGAGCAGCTCCGACACCGGATGCGTCTGGACGTATCGCCGGAGGAGTTCTCGCTGGGTGGCACGCGCCGGCGCCGTGAGCGCTTCCCGAAGCGCGCCACCCAATGCCTCATCAAGGACATCCCGCACGCGCGTCGCACAGTTGTCCCTGAGCGGGTGATAGGCATATTCGCGCGAGGCGGATTGGACGTCGCGCTCCAGCCGCGCCAGGAGCCGCTGACGCTGCTCCACCGAGAGCGCGAGGTCCTGCACGTCAATGGACCGCGCCATCGCGCGGTACAGCGAGAAGCTCCGCTCCACGGACAGGCGCGCCGCCCAGAACGTCGGACGGCCCAGGAGAAAGCGAACCGGTCCTCCATTCGCGATGGACGTCGTGCCATAGCTGTAGAGGAGGCCCGTCTTCAGGCGCGCGTCCTCGACCCACAGCGCGCTGTGACCGAAGCGCTGGTGCATGTCCGCGCCTGGGCCAATGGTCACCAACCGGATGCGCAGCGACTCGGGATGTTGACCAAAGCCCTCGGGTGAGGGCGCGGCGAACGCCGCTGCGCGGAACAGGGCCACGACCAGGATGAGCACCGCGTGTCTCGCCATCCCACCGCAATGCCCCACGCCCGCGGGGTCAGGGCAGTGCAAAAAGATTGGCAGTGTTCACGCGAAGCGCGTCGCGACAGGGTCCCTATCGGCTCGCGGGCCTTGCGCACCGAGTCAATGACACACACCCCAATCCCTGGATTGGCAAGGAGAAGCCCCACATGAACACGACCCACAACCCGCACACGTATTCCAGGCGCTTCCTGGCTGCCTTCACGGCCACCCTAGCCGTGGCCATGCTCGTCATGACCCCTGGCAAGGCACACGCCATGGATGGTGACAGAGAGGTGACGCACCTTCGTGTCCGCGTTGTCACCGGAAGCGACGACCTGCGCAAGGCGAGCAACGCCTTCGCTGAGTTCAGCTACACGGTGACCATCAACAACCAAGTCTCCCACCACTCCATCAGCCAGAACCTGAACAACGGCGCGAACTGGCCCAACGGGTCGACGCGCACCGTGGAAATCGCACTCCCCCTGGGCGTCCTCTACGGCAACATGCGCGAGTTCGCGATCCGATTTCAATCCGGGCAGTCAAACCCCTTTGAGACGGGTGACAACTGGAACCTGAACGACATCCGGGTCACCGCCATCCTGGACGACGGGACGGAGGCCATCATCGTTCAGGACTCCGGCAACCCCTACCACCGCTTCAAGAGCGACGTGAACACCCGGCGAGCCTGGGTGCTGTGACGTCGCCGTGGGAACAGCCCGGTAGCGTCAGGCGGTTCCCTGCTCGAAGGCCTCCACGTCCTGGTAGTACCGCTCCACCTGGGCCTGGGTCGCCGTCTGGGTATAGACCTCCGGACGTGGGTGTTCGATGACGTCGAGGATGACCTTCGCGGCGTCCTCGACGCGTTGGGCCCCTGCCAGCACCCGCGAATCCGGCCCACCGCCGAGCGCGTTGTCCCCGAACGCGGTGGCGACCACGCCGGGCATCACCACCGTCACGGTGATGCCCGGATGCGTCTCACGCAGCTCCTGGCGCAGGCAGGCGCTGAGCGCGTTGAGCGCATGCTTCGCCGCGCTGTACGCCGACCGGTGGGGAACGATGGGCAGCCGCCCCAGGGTGCTGGAGACATTCACCAGCTGCCCGGCGTCGCGTGACTGGAAGTGCGGCAGCACCGCCTGCATGCCGTACAGTGCGCTGTTCACGTTGTCGCGCCACATGGCCTCCAGGTCCGCGTCCGTGAGCTCCGCCACGGAGCGCGTGATGCCCCGCCCCGCGTTGTTCACCCACACATCGATGCGGCCAAATCGGGCGAGCGCGGCGTCACGCAGCCGCTCCATGTCCGCGCGCCGGGTCGCGTCCGTGACCACCGCGAGTGCCTCACGCCCGCACTGTCCGGCCACCACTTCCAGCTCCGCCTTCCGTCGCGCGGCCAGCACCAGACGGGCGCCCTTCCCGGCCGCTTGCCGCGCCAGCTCCGCGCCAATGCCGCTGCTTGCTCCAGTGATGACGACGACCTTGTCCATGTCCACGGCCCTCCCTGTCTGACGGGGGGGCCTCTATCAGGCGCCCTGCCCCCCCGCGAGCCCGCCCGGCCGCCCTGGGCGAAGCCTTGCCACCCAGGCGCCACGCTTACCGTGGGCCGTGCCGTGGTACCGTGCGGCTCTCCCGCGACCCTTTCTTCATACCGGTGCGACTCTTCTCCTTTTCGATGCTCATCGGGCTCGGCGCGGTGCTGGGCCATCTGTACCTGTACCGTCGGCTGGTGCGCCCCCTGCTGCCTGGCCGCCTGCCTCGGCTGCTGGCCCTGGCCGTGCTCGTCGCGATGACGGGCGTCCTGGGGTTCCGGCGCACCGTGCTGGACCTTCTTCCAGAAAGCGCCGAAGGGCTGCTCACCATGGCGGTGTACGCATGGATGGGCGTGGCGCTCTGCCTCGTCATCGCCCTGTTGCTGACGGACGTGGGCCGGGGACTCGCGGCCCTGGCAAGGCGGGTGCGGCCCCACGCCTCGCCCGCGCCTCCCTCACCAGCGCCCAGCACCACCGTGGACGAAGACCGGCGGCGCTTCCTGGGCCAGGCCGTGGCGGGGAGCGCCTTCGTCGCGGGAGGCGGACTGGCCACCTATGGAAGCTGGCGTGCCTTCTCACCGCCGCTCGTCACCGAGCTGGCCGTGAAGATTCCCAAGCTGCCCAAGGCCCTGGACGGGATCAGCATCGTGCAGCTCACCGACATCCACGTGGGCCACTTCATCCAGCGTCGCTACATGGACGCCCTGGTCCAGCAGGCCAATTCGCTGCGCCCGGACCTGTTCGCCATCACGGGAGACCTGGTGGACGGCGACGTGGCTTCGCTCGGCGGCCACGTCGCCGCGCTCGCCGCGCTGAAGTCCCGCTACGGCAGCTACTTCGTCACCGGCAACCACGACTACTACTCCGGCGACGAGGAGTGGTCCGCGTTCCTGGAGTCGCTCGGTATCGAGGTGCTGCGCAACCGGCACGTGCGCATTGGTGACGCGGGCGCTTCGTTCGACCTGGTGGGCGTGGACGACTGGAGCGGTGGCCGGCGACGCAACAAGAAGGGGTATGACCTGGACCAGGCGCTCGCGGGGAGAGCTCCGGACCGCGCCGCGGTGCTGCTTGCGCACCAACCGGCGAACTTCAAGGTGGCGGCCGAACGCGGCGTGGACCTGCAGATTTCGGGGCACACCCACGGTGGACAGCTCGTGCCCATGACGTTGCTGATTGGTCTGGCGTGGGAGCACTCCGCCGGGCTGTACGCGCACGGTGACTCGAACATCTACGTCAGCCGTGGCTGCGGCTTCTGGGGACCGCCCATGCGCGTCGGCAGCCCGCCAGAGCTCGTCAAACTCGTGCTGACGGCGTGACGCACTGGGACATCCGGTGCGCGGCCTGCCTGCTCACCAGGGCGCTGGCCATCGGGCGAAGGGCCGCGGCGGCTCGACTTCGGGTATGCTCCCCAGCAAATCAGGACCCGTGAGGGTGGGTCCTCAAGAATCTTGAGAGGCACAGATATGAAGCGCCTGGGAAAAGTCGGTCTGCTGGTCGGAGCGCTCACGCTGGGTGGCGCAGTCGTCGGGTGTAAGGCCGAGGACGACACCGCGAAGAAGCACCGCATCGTCGGCAGCGACCACTTGAGCAAGAAGGAGTTCAAGGAAGCCGCCGCGGCCTACGCGCTGTCGCTCCAGGCAGACCCCAAGCAGGAGAAGGTCTGGGAGAAGAAGGCCTTCGCCCACATGCAGCTGGGGCAGATGAACGAGGCCGCCGAGGCCGTCCTGAAGATGGGCGAGTTCAAGACGACGCCCACGGAGAAGGCGGAGATCTACCGGACGCTGGCCAGCATGTACATGACCGGCGGCACCACCGAGGAGGCCGAGAAGTACTTCAACGAGGCCCTCAAGCTGGAGCCGAAGGACGAGGCGTCGCTCGGGTGGATCGCGGAAATCTACGCGCAGCGCGGCGGCGCCCGCTCCATGGGCGCGCCCATCATCAAGGAGTCCCTGGAGAAGTCGCTCAGCTATTACGACCAGGTCATCGCCATCAACCCCAACTCCGCCAACACCTATCTCAACAAGCGCGTGGTGATGGGCCGGCTGATGGAGTTCGAGCGGCAGCAGAAGGAGATGGCGCTGTCCGAGGCGACCGAGAACGCGAAGAACAAGGAAGTCGTCGCCGAAGCGACGGCTCGCGCCGACGAGCACCAGAAGCGCATGGACGAGTACCAGGTGCAGTTCGCGGAGATGACGAAGAAGTTCAGTGAGGCACAGAAGGCCGCGAAGGCGGCGGCGCCCGCGCAGTAACCCACCGCAACCTGCCGGACAGAACGCAAGGGCCTGGGACCGCGAGCCGGTTCCGGGCCCTTCGTGTTTCAGCCCATGCCCACCGTTGCCACGGGGCCTGGGTGACACTGTTCCCCTCCCAGGGTGTTCCAACCTCCGCGACGTCGGTGACGTCCGGAAACCTGGGAGTGAAGACATGCGCATCGCGAAGTCAGGAGCCTGGGTGGGGACCGCGTTGCTCGCGGTGGCCCTCACCGCGTGCTCCTCCGGTCCTTTCGTGGAGGGCAATGGACGTGTGGTGGAGAGCGAACGGGAGATCCCCTCGTTCGACGAAGTCGTGGTGAACGACGGCATCTCCGCCACCGTCGTCGTGGATCCAGCGCAGCCCGCCAGCGTCATCGTCGAGGGTGACAGCAACCTCGTGTCCCTGATGCGCACCGAGGTGCTGTCCGGGGCGATGCTCCGGGTCCACTTCCTCGCGGACGACGTCGGCCACTGGGAGTCCGCCAATCCCCTTCGTGTCCGAATCACCGTGCCGACGCTGACGTCCTTTCAGCGCTCGGGCGGCGGCACCGCTGACCTGAGTGGGCGCATCGACGTCCCCTCTTTCCTGCTCACCGCGAGCGGCGGGGGCACGATTCGAGCGCGAGGGTTCGTGACGGAGCGGTTGACGCTGGAGACCAGCGGCGGAGCGGAAACCACCCTGGAAGGGCAGGCCACGCTCCTGGACAGTGAGATGTCAGGCGGCGGCCGCCTCTTCGCCACGGGCCTCCAGACGCGCGACGCACGGCTGGAATCGAGCGGAGGCGGCACCACCGAGGTGCGGGTCTCCGGCTCACTGCGAGTCGAAGCCTCGGGCGGCGCGGACATCCGCATCACCGGAGCGCCCACCGTCGTCGAGAAGGACCTCTCTGGCGGCTCGGCGCTCCGCTTCGAATAGCCGAGGTACGCCCGGCTCAGCGGCGCCGTCTGCCTCCGCCTGCGAGCACCATCAAGATTCCGCCCACCAGCGCCGCGCCGCCCCCCGCCAGATACAGCGTGGTGCGGTCGGTGTTCCGGCCGGTGAACAACTCCGTGGCCCGCTCCGCGAGCGAGTCCCGGGCCTTGAGCCCGGACCACAGCAACACGGCGCCCGCGATGGCGAGCATGACACCCAGCAGCCGGACGAAGCTCACGTTGCCTCCTGAAGTCACGGGCCTCCCTTGAAGCAGGAGGCCCGCGTCGGTCTCAGCGCTTCTTGCGCCCCGTAGGCGCCTTCTTCTTCGCGGCTCCCGAAGCCTTCGCTGGCTTCGCGGCACGCGCCACGGTGGGCTTCGCGGCCTTCTTCGACGGCGCCTTCGCCTTGGACTTCGACGCGGCAACCTTGGTGGCCTTCGCGGCGGCCCGAGCAGGCGCCGCCTTCTTCGCCTTGGCGGTGGGCTTCTTGGCCTTCGTGGCGGCGGCCTTCTTGGCGCTGCCGGCCGCGGTGGTCTTCTTCCGCGCCGGGGTGCGCGTCGCCTTCGCCACGGCCTTCTTCCGCGTCGCCTTCCGCTTCGGCGCAGCCGTCTCTGGCGCGGGCGCGGGAGTCACGGGCGTCTCGACGCTCGCGGGCGCGGCTCGCACGGGCTCCGGGGCCACAGGAGTCGGGGTTTCCGTCACGGCCCGGCTGGGAACAGGCGGGGGCGCTTCGACGGGCGCCTCGGGCGGCGGGCGCGGGGGCTCTATCGAGAATGCCCTGTCGTCCTCGGACTCGCGCCCGGGCTTGGGAGCGGGGAACCGGGGCCCCGGTCCGCCCTGTGGCTTCTGCTTCTGGAACGACCGGCCGTGGGAAGCGCCGCGGGGTTCAGGCCCACGCTGACGCTGGGACGCCAACGCGCGAATCCGGTCGAAACCCGGGTGTGGAGACCGGGCGGCGTCATCGCCCGCCGGCAATTCCCATGAAGCGGGCGCGGACGGCGCTTCGGGCGGAAGCGGCTCGGCCGTTTCGGCGGACACGGGCGCCGGTGCCTGCGGCTCCGGGCGGATGAACGTCCTGCGCTTGGGCCACGCGGGCGACTCGGCACGAGGAGGTTCCTGTCCTTCCGGCGCCCTGGGCGGGAACCGAGGCTCCTTCCGGTGCGGCGCGGCCTCCTCACGACGGCCTTCGCGGGAGAAGCGTCCGCGCGGACGTCCCGTGCCCGTCTCCTCGTGATGCCCAGAGGGCGCGCCCTGGCTCGTGGCGGCGGCTTCCCGTTCGCGGCGGCCCGGGCGCCCTGCCCGCTCCCGCCGGCCATCCCGCTCGCGGTGCGACGGTGCCTCGGCCGTCCACGCCTGACGCCGGTGCGGCTGATCGCCCCGCGTCGCGACGCGGCTCAGCAGCGCCTCGCCCTCGAACTGGAGCGCCTCGAAGTCGATCTTCTTCGCCGTCACGTTCACGGACGTCAGCCGCACCCGCAGCTTCTGTCCCACGCGCACCCGGCGCCCATTCGCGTACACCAGGGAGTGCGTCAGCTTGTCCAGCTTCGCCCCGGGACCCAGCGTCTCCGCCTTGACCAGGCCTTCGACGTGCACCTCGTCTAGTTCGACGAAGAAACCGAAGTCGGTGATGGCTGCCACGGTGGCGGCGAACTCCTCGCCCACGCGGTCCTTCATCAGCAGGCACGCGTAGAAGGACACCACCTCCCGCTCGACCTGCATCGCCGCGCGCTCGCGCTCGGAGCACTGCGCGGACATGTCCTCGAGCTGGTCCTCCTCGCGCTCCAGCATCGACTGCGAAGGCTTGCGCCCCTTCCGGGCCCAGTGCGCCTTGAGCAGCCGGTGCACCAGCAGGTCCGGGTAGCGGCGGATGGGCGACGTGAAGTGCAGGTAGTGCTCGGCGGCCAGGCCGTAGTGGCCCACGCGGGACGACGTGTACACGGCCTGCATCATGGAGCGCAGCAGGAGCTGGTTCAGCGCCCGCTGCTCGGGGTGGCCCTGGAGCTGGCTGACGAAGGCATCCAACTCCTTCGACGACACGCCGTCCTCGACGCGCATCTTGAAGCCATAGGCCTCCGCCAGCGCGGCGAACGTGGCCAGCTTCTCCGGATCCGGCTCGCCGTGGAACCGGTACACCGTGGGCAGGCCCTCGTCCTGGAAGAAGGTCGCCACCGCCTCGTTGGCGGCGAGCATGCACTCCTCGATGAGCCGGTGGCTGTCCTTGCGCTCGCGCTTGTCCATGCGCGCGGGCAGGCCCTCCTCGTCCAGCACCACCTTGTGCTCGGGCAGGTCGAAGTCGATGGCGCCGCGCTCCTTGCGCATCTTCATCAGCGCGCGGGCCAGCGACATCAACCGCTCGAAGTGGGGCTTGTGCGCGTTGCGGTGCGGCACGTCCTGGCCGTCGAGGACGTCCTGCACCTCGTTGTACGTGCACCGCGCCACGCTGCGCATCACCGCCGGATACAAGTCGTAGGAGCGACGGTGGCCGCGGCGGTCGAACGTCATGTCCGCCACCATGCACAACCGGTCCTCGTCCGGGCGCAGGGAGCAGATGCCGTTGCTCAGCCGCTCCGGCAGCATGGGCAGCACCCGGTCCGGCAGGTACACGGACGTGGCGCGCCGCAGTGCCTCCGCGTTGAGCGCACTGCCTTCCCACACGTAGTGCGTCACGTCCGCGATGGCCACCACCAGCCGCCACCCGTCCGCCTGGTCCTCCACGTAGACAGCGTCGTCGAAGTCGCGCGCGTCCTCACCGTCGATGGTGATGAGAGGAAGGGCGCGCAGGTCGCGCCGGTGCTCGCCGCGGGCCTCTTCCTCCGACACCGTCACCGCGTAGCGGTCCGCCTCGCCCATGACCTCCGGCGGGAACTCGTCCGAGAACCCCTGCGAGTAGGCGACGCCCAATACCTCGGCGCTCGGCGTGCCGGGCTTGCCCAGGGAGCCGGCGACCTCGCCGTGCAGCCCCCTGTCCGGGTCCAGCATCTGGGCACCAATGCCCAGTTGGACCTTCACCAGGTCCCCTTCGCGAGCCATCTGCGTCAGCGGCACGCGAATGGGGCCGGGCAGGCTCGAATCCGTGGGGTACACCACGGCGTAGCGGCCCTTCACGACATAGGTACCCACCGCCAGCTCGCGACGGCGCTGCACCACCCGGACGATCCGGCCCTCCAGGCGCGGAGGCCGCCCCGAGACGGCCACCACCACCCGGTCATTGTCGAGCGCGCGCTGGGCCTCGTGTGGCGGAAGGAAGACGTTGTCCCCTTCCCCCGACAGCGGATGCACGAAGCCGAAGCCATCCCGGTGGACGTGAAGGATGCCTTCCAGCAGGCCATCCTCTTCAACCTCGCTGAAACGACCCCGGCGGCCGGGCCACTCCCCCCGCTCCTGCCGGAAGCCCCCTCCGTGCTTCGAAGCGCCCTTGCGCTCACGCCCCGGGCCCTGCTCCTGCCAGCCCGCGCGCTTCCCACGCGCCCCCGGCTCATGCCGGCGGGCCGCGAAGCCGCCAGGGCCCGCCGCGCGCTGCCCAGCCTGCCGGGGCCCACGACCTGGCCCGCCCTCGCGGGGCCCTTCGGCATCGCGCTGACGCCACGCCATGGGAGCGACCTGCTCCCTTGCACGCACGTCGGCCTCGCGCCGCGAGGGCTGCCGGGGCACGAAGCGCTTGCCGTCCTTGAGGATGTCGCCCTGACGGACGAGCTCGCGCAGGGCGCGCTTGAGCTCCGTCTGTTGTCCGGGGTGCAGGCCCGCGAGCCGGAGAAGCTCCTTGATGCCCAGCGGGTGGTCTGCTTCAGCGAGGATCTGCTTGAGAAGGTCTTGAGAAAGGCTCACGGTGGGGTCGCGGCTCGGCCGCTACGGGAACGGGTAAGCCCGAAGCGGCCGGACGGGAACCCCCCGGCGACCGGCCGCCCCCCGGAACCTGCTCCGGGCGGCGACCCTCAGGGCTTGACCGTGACGTTGATTTTGAAGGAGCGGTCCACCAGGCCAGGCGACAGCGCCTTGGCCAGGAAGAACTCCACCTCGAAGGTGCCCGGGTTGCGCGGGGTGAAGAAGAACTCGCGGGTACCAGGACCGTCCTCGGGCGCGGGCTCGAAGTTCGCTTCGCGCAGGCCCACGCGCTTGGCCACCGTGGGCTCGATGGCCCAGGTGAAGCCGGGATGCTCGGGCAGGCGCACGGCGAGACCGTGGTTGAGGCGCACGTCCACGGACGTGGGGACCTCTCCCTCGATGTGCACCAGCTCCATCTCGTCGCGGGACACGGCGCGCGCTTCGGACGGACGCAACTCCACGTTCTCCGCCAGGATGCGGCCACCCCAGCCGGACGTCTTGTCGACGACGCCCTGCACCTGGAGCGTGTACCCCACGTGCTTGCGCAGGGCCTTGCCAGCGGCCTTGCCCTCGATGATGAATGACACCTGCTGGCGCGTGCCGCCGTTGGACACGACGAGCACGAACTCCTCGCCCGTCATCTCCAGGTTGCCACGCACGCCCGCGAAGCCCTTGATGCCCGCGCCCATGCCAGCCGCCGTCACCATGGAGACCTCACCGGGCGACAGGTAGCGCAGCCGCGCCTCCGTCTCCACCGGGGCGGCTTCCACCACCTCGGAGTCCGGCTTCTTGGCCGAGTACTTGCGAACGTCCACCACGCCAGCGTGGTTGGTCGTCTTGCGGATGAGGCCGCTGACGGAGACCTTGTGGTCCACGTAGGCCGGGAGAACTTCCTGATCCGGGCCCTGGAGGAGGAAGGTCAGCTCGCGCTTGTCGCGCCCGACGACCACCAGGTGCGGCATGTCGTTGGTGACCACCAGGCGCCCCTTGAGGCTTCCCTCGCCCGTGACGCCGCGGCCTTCACCGGCCGTCAGCAGCTGCTCCATCTCACGCTTGGTGAGCGGCTCGCCCGGGGGCGGGAGCTTGGTGGCGCGAGGACGGGGCCTCTCCACCGGAGGAGCGGCGGGTACCGCGCTCGCCTTCCCCGCCTTGGCGCCCGCGGCGGACTTCGCTGCGGGTGGCGCCTTCGCCGGAGATGCCTTCGGGGTCTTCGCTGCTGGGGATGCGGCCTTCGCGGCCGAGGCTGTCTTCCCAGCGGGCGCGGCCTTCTTCGCGGTGGCCTTCTCCTGCACGGCCTTCTTCACCGCGCTCTTGGCCCCCTTCGTTACGTCCGATGCCGCTTTCGCCAATTTCGTCGCCGCCTTCGCCACCCGCTTGGAGGCGTTCTTGATCAGATCCAGCCGGGCAGCGGAGTCCTTCTTCGCAGCGGGCTTTGCGCCAGCCTTGCCAGCGGGAGTCGTCTTCTTGGCCCCGGACTTGGGCTTGGCCATCGACGCAGTCTCCTTGAGAGTTCCCGTGTCCTTTCAACGGGTTGGCGGACCTACCCAGAGGGCAGGCAAGCCTCGCGATCACCGTTGCTTGTAACGATGATCAGGTAGGCTGTCAAACTAACACTTGATTATCTCACGGACTTTGTTCGTGAACGGGTCCAAGCCACAGAGCCACGGCATGGCTATAAGCCGGGCATGAACGACTCCGCCACATTGCTGCCGGAAGAAGACGCCCGGTCGCAGATCCTGGCCCTGTGCGCGCCCCTTCCCACCGAGTGGTTGCTCTTGGATGACGCGCTGGGACGCGTGCTCGCCGAGGATGTGATGGCGCAGCGGACGCTCCCTCCTTGGGACAACTCGGCCATGGATGGCTATGCGGTGCGCAGCGCGGACCTGGCGGGTCCCCTGCCCGTCCGGCTCAACGTCGGAGAGACCATCTACGCCGGCGCGGTGGGCCACCAGGCGCTGGTCTCCGGGGTATGCGCCCGCATCATGACGGGCGCTCCCCTCCCCGCGGGTGCGGATGCGGTGGTGATGCGAGAGCGGACACGGCCCGTGGTCCAGAGCGGCGCGGATCAGGTCGACGTGCTCGAAGCGGTGGCCCCGGGCCAGTTCGTGCGGCCCCGGGGCGAGGACGCTCGGGAGGGACAGCTGCTGCTGGCACGCTGCACGCCGCTGGGCATCCCCGAGCTGGGCCTCCTCTGGGCCCAGGGCCGACAGGCCGTGCCTGTGTCGCGCGCACCGCGAGTGGCCATCCTCTCCACTGGCGACGAGTTGTGCCACGCGGACGAGCCGCCCAACGGCCGCATCGTGGACACCAATGCTCCGTCACTGGCGCTGGCGGTCCGCCGCGCGGGCGGCATTCCCACGCGGCTGGGCATCGCTCGGGATACGCGCGACGCCGTACTGGCCGCGCTCTCCCGGCTGGACGGGTTCGACGTGGTGCTCACCAGCGCGGGTGTGTCCGTGGGCGAGCGCGACTACGTGAAGGAAGTGCTCGCCGAGCTGGGCGTGGAACAGCACTTCTGGCGCGTCGCCATCAAGCCCGGAAAGCCGCTGGTGGTGGGCCGGCGTGGCGCAACGCTGTTCTTCGGACTTCCGGGCAATCCCACCTCCTCCCTGGTGACGTTCGAGCTCTTCGTGCGACCGGCCCTCCGCAAGCTGCTGGGCCATGCGCAGGTCGGGCCTGGGCGCGTGGCCGGACGCCTGGAAGGCAAGCTCTCCAAGCCTTCCGGTCTGGCGCATTTCGTCCGCGTCACGGCTGCTTGGAGAGAAGGCAGCCTGTGGGCCCGTCCACTGGCGACACAAACGTCCGGTGCCCTGCGTTCTGCCGCGGCAGCCACACATCTGCTGCATTTCCCTCGGGAAGCCAGCAGCTTGACGGCTGGGGACGCGGTAGAACTGCTTCCGCTCTCATGGGTGGCCTGAGGAACAAAGGACGCCGTGGAGCATCCTCTTGGGGGCTCGTGCTCGAAAGTTCGAGCCCGCCTTGACTTGAGAACCTGAGGACTCCAAACAGGGGCCCGCATCTGGAGAGGACTCAACATGTCGGACACACGCTCACCTCAGGTCCTTCCGACCCGTAAGCCCACGCAGCACCTGGAGCGGTTCTCGGAGGCGGACATCCCGACCGAGCGCGGCTCGCTGCGGACCATCGTGTTCCGGGACAAGCGCAACGGGCGGGAGCATGTCGCGCTCGTGGTGGGAGAGGTTTCAGGACACGAGGGTGTGCCGGTGCGCATCCACTCCGAGTGCCTCACGAGCGAGGTCTTCGGCAGCCTGAAGTGCGACTGCCGCGAGCAGCTGGACCGCTCTCTCGACTTCATCACCCAGTCGGGACAGGGCGTCGTGCTGTACCTGCGGCAGGAGGGGCGCGGCATCGGCCTGGGGAACAAGATCAAGGCCTACGCGCTGCAATCCAAGGGACTGGACACCTACGAAGCCAACCGGCAGCTGGGTTTCGCGGACGACCTGCGCACGTATGACATCGCGGCGGAGATGCTGCGGAGCCTGGATGTGCGCTCGGTGGACCTGATGACCAACAACCCGCTGAAGATCGCGGGCATCGTCGAAGAAGGCATTCCCGTCCGGCGTCGAATCCCTTCCCGGACCGAGCACAATCCGCATAACGTCGACTACCTGAGGACGAAGCGCGAGCGTACGGGGCACCTGATTGAGCTCTTCGCCGAGGACGACGACACGGAAGCCCAAGCAGGCTGAGCAGCCCCCCGCGAGGCGACGGAACACCGTCGCGCGCAACCAGGCCCGCGTGCCCTTCGAGGTGCGCTTCTGGGGTGTGCGCGGCTCCATTCCTTCACCGGGCGCGCACACGAAGCGCTACGGCGGAAACACGCCCTGCGTGGAGGTCCGCTGCGGGGACGAGCTGCTCATCTTCGACCTGGGCACCGGCGCGCGCGCGCTGGGGCATGCGCTGGTGGCGAAGAAGAAGCCGGTGAAGGGCTCCATCTTCATCTCGCACTACCACTACGACCACCTGCAGGGCCTGCCCTTCTTCGGGCCCATGTTCCTGCCCTCGAGCGACCTGACTGTCTACGGCCCGGCGCGGCACGGGCAGTCGGTGAAGCAGCTCCTCAGCGGGCAGATGGTGCCGCCGTACTTCCCAGTGACGGCGGACGGCGTGTTCCGGGCGCAGCTCACGTACACGGACCTGGCCGCCACGCAGACGCTGCAATTGGGCCCTGCGACGGTCCGGACCATCGAGCTGAACCACCCGGGCGGCAACATGGGCTACCGCGTCGAGTGCCAGGGCCGCTCGGTGGTGTACGCCACCGACCTGGAGCACGGCAGCGACATGGACGCGGCTTTCTACGCGTTCGCCCAGGACGCGGACGTCCTCATCTACGACGCCATGTACACCGAGGACGAGTACCACGGCCGCACCGGGCCAGCTCGCACCGGCTGGGGCCACTCCACCTGGCAGGCCGCGGTGCATGCGGCGGATGAAGCCGGGGTGAAGAAGCTGGTGCTCTTCCACCACGACCCCTCACGCGATGACGCGGGCATGGACCGGCTGCTGCGTCAGGTGCGCAAGCACCGCCCCGACGCCATCGCCGCTCGCGAGTCCCTGGTCATCAAGCTGTAGCGCGCTTCACCGTCTCCCGCAGGCCCCGGAAGGGAAGCCGCTCCAGGGCCGTGGGCACGTCGACCCACTCGAAGGCGTCGTGTTCGGCGCCCAGGCGCACGTCCGCGTCCGGGGGCACGTGGACGGCGAAGCCGTTCTCCTCCACGAGTTGCGGTGGCAGCGCCTCTCCCAAGGCGAAGGCGTGGCGGTAGTCCAGGTCCACCAGCGGCACTCGGAGTCCTGTCTCCTCCTCCAGCTCCCGCGCCGCGGCCTGCGCTGGCGACTCACCTGCTTCGAGCCTCCCGGTGAGGACCTGCCAGAAACCGCCCCGCTCCGGGCGACGGCGCACGAGCAGCACCCGCGCTTCGGGGCCCCGGCCCTTCACCACCACGATGCTCACCGTCCGCATCGGCGGCGGCGCGTCCACGCGCTCGCTGTCGAACACGGTGCAGAAGCTGATGGCGATGGCCTCTTCCACCTCCGCCATGGGGAGTGCGCGGCCCAGCTCCCGCTGCATGGACGTGACGCCCGCTTCTCGGATGCCACACGGGACGATGAGCTGGAAGTGGTCCAGGTTCGTGTTCACGTTGAGCGCGAAGCCGTGCGTGGTGAGCCAACGCGACAGGTGCACGCCAATGGCGGCGATCTTCCGCGCGTCCGGAGCACCTTCTGCGCCAATCCAGACGCCGGGCCACTTGGGGATGGGGCCCGCGGTGATGCCCCACTGGGCCAGCACCTGCATGACGGAGCGTTCCACGTCGCGCACGTAACGGCGCACGTCGCGTCGGTCCTCCGGCAGCAGGAAGATGGGGTAGCCCACCAGTTGGCCGGGGCCGTGGTAGGTGACGTCGCCGCCACGGTTGGTCTCGAAGACCTCCGCGCCCTCCTTCGCCAGCTGCGCGTCGCTGGCGACGATGTTCTCGCGCTTCGCGGCACGGCCCAGGGTGAGGATGGGCGGGTGCTCCAAGAGGAGCAGCACATCGCCGGAGAGTCCCTGGCGGCGGGACTCGCTGAAGAGGTGCATCAGTGCGAGCCCGTCCTCGTACTCCACTCGGCCCAGGCGATAGACGGTGATGGTGTTCATGACGTTCGCTTCTTTCGAGCCTTCCGCGGGGGCGAGGGCTTCACGGTGGGCGCCAGGCTCCACGTTCCCGTGGGCACCCGGTTGAGGAGGGCATGCAGCTCATGGCCCGCGCGCGGCGAGCGGCTGGCCTCCTGGGCCAGCGCAATGAGCACGTCCTCGGAGGCGGAGACCGCGGGCTCGCGCGAGCCCAGGCGCTGGCGGGCAATCTCCACGAATTCAGATTGTGTGGGCACCTGGAGCGGCAGGAGCACCTGCACTTGCTCCAGGATGTCCGTGGGCACAGTTCCGCGCACGGACTGAGTCAGCGCGGCGGTGGTGGGCACTGGAACACTGTGTGAGTCCCCGCGGAGGCTCAGGCCCCGAACCTCCGTGCCTTCGCCCCTCGCGCTCAGCACGACGGCAGGTCGACTGTCTCGAGCCAGGAAGGCTCGCAGTGTCGCGTGTGATGACGCATCCAGGCGGTCCACGTCCTCCACCAGCAGCGTGCGAGAGGAAGTCGTCAGGTCCAGGTCCGCGACCGTGGTGATGACGCCCACGGCCTCTCGCTGGAGTTGCTGGAACCAGACGCTCTTGCCACTGCCTTCGGGCCCGACGAGCAACAGGGTCCGCGCGTGGGCCCCGAGCGACTGTGTCAGCAGCGCCTGCGTCGCGCCCTGCCCCACGAGCCCCAAGACAGGTGTCACGGGCCGTTCCAGTCGCGACACCGTGGGCAGAGGCACCGGGGTGACGTCTCCAAGCAGCGATTGCGACTCGGTCAGGCAGCTCTTGCAGATGAACGCGCCCGCGGGCCCTGCGACCAGGTCCCCCGTGTCCGTACGCGGACGGCAGCAGAAGGAGCACCATGCGTCGAGCGCCGCATCCGCACGCGTGGGGCCGCGCTCGATGAGCCGAGCCTCTCTGCGACGCCGAGGTCGCGCATCCGTGAGGATGTCCTCTCCGAAAGGTGCGTCCTCTGCCACGCCCACCATTCGTGATGAAGCAAGCCGCGTCGTGGACGCCTCGTCGCCCGGATGTTCCCGCTCGCTCATGCCATCCGGAGAACTGTCCGCTGAGGCGAGCTCTGGCGCGGGTATGGACGCGGAAGAAACGCGCCCTCCGGGCAACTCCGCTGATTCCCCCCCCGGCGTGGATGTGGAGGGAACGTTCCGTCCAGGCCTTTCCGCAGAAACGGCCGCTGGAGCGAAGGCGGACGTGGAAGGAACGTTCCGTCCAGGCGCCTCCCTGCCCCAGCTCAGCCTGGACGCAACACCGCCCCGCACGTCCACGGTCGCATCCAGCGGCGACGAGGAATCTTCTGCCCCTTCGACCGCGCCCGCGACGCGCGCAATCTGCACTTCGAGCCGCTGCAGATCTTCCGCGACCTCCGACTCGATGACCCAGGCCTGGGCGGCGTCGCGAGACGCATCGTCACCGGCATGCAAGGCCGCCTCGCGCAACGCATCCTCGATGAGCCGCTGCCGGTGGACGACGTCCGGCAGCAACTCCGACTCCAGGGAACGCACCAACCCGGATGCAGGCAATGCCTCTTCGTCGTCGGCGTCCGACCCAGGCCAAGTGAGCACAGGCTCCGGCATCCACTCCAGCCGGTTCACCGCATCCGCGATGTCCGCGCGGCTACCGTCCAGCCGCTGCGCATGGCGAAGCAGTTGCAACGCGCGGGACGGATTACCCGCCTGACGATACAGCTCCGCCGCTTTCTGCAGGCACTCCACCGCACGGGCCACATCCCCCTGTGTCTCGGCGGACTGCGCAGCGCGGATCAGCTCGCGAGGGTTCTCGGCCATACGGGGAGAGCCTAACCGGCTCGGGGCACCCGCGCGCGGCCCTCGAACGCGGGCCCCACCACCAGGCGCTTCCCGGCCCGGCTCCAGGGCCACCACGCCCCTCACGTCAGGGGCGTGGACCTACCACGGCGCTCACCTCACGCCATGGCCAGGAACAGCAGGTCCGGCTTCTCCAGGTACTTGATGATCTCGTACGTGAAGTCCGCCGCCACCGAGCCGTCGATGACGCGGTGGTCGCACGACAGCGACAGGTTCATCATGTCGCGCACGACGACCTGGTCCCCCACCACCGCCGGGCGCTTCTTCAGGCGGTGCACGCCCAGGATGCCCACTTCAGGGTGGTTGATGATGGGCGTGGCGAACAGGCCGCCGCTCTGCCCCAGCGAGCTGATGGTGAAGGTGCCACCCGTCAGCTCCTCCATCTTCAGCTTGCGGTCGCGCGCGGCGGCGCCCAGGCGGGCCGTCTCACGCGCCAGCTCGGCCAGCGTCAGCCGGTCCGCGTTCTTCACCACCGCAACGGTGAGACCGTCCGGCGTCGCCGCCGCCATGCCGATGTTGTACTCGCCGCGGACCACCAGCTCCTGCGACGCCTCGTCGAAGTTCGCATTCAGGTGCGGGAACTTCTTCAGCGCCGCGACCGTCGCCTTGATGATGAACGGCAGGTAGTTGAGCTTGGTGTTCTCACCGGCCGCCGCCAGCTGCGCGTTCAGCCGCGCGCGCAGGGCCACCAGCTCCGTGGCGTCCACTTCCTCGACGAACGCGAAGTGCGGCGCCGTGAACTTCGACCGCACCATCTTCTCCGCGATCTTCTTGCGCAGGCCCCGAAGCGGAACGCGCTCGTCCGCCGCGCCCGAGCTGACGGCAGGAGCCGCGGGACGCGCCTTCTGCTCGGCCGGAGCCGCGACGACGTTCTTCTCGCCACCCTCCAGCGCCGCCACCACGTCCGCCTTCGTCACGCGGCCCTGCGGCCCCGTGCCGGCAATCGCCGCCAGGTCCAGCCCGTGCTCGCGCGCCATCCGCCGCGTCACCGGCGTGGCCAGCACCTTGGACGCCGAGGCAGTCGCCCCACCGCCATGGCCACCCGCCGCGGCCACGGGAGCCGCCGCCGGCGCGCTGGCCTCGCCATGACCACCGGCCTGCGCCGGCGCATCGCCCTCCACCTCCAGGGTGACGAGGAGCTGGTGCACCTTCGCCATGTCGCCTTCATTGCCGTGCGTCTTCACGACACGGCCCGCCTTGGGAGCGGGCACGGTGACGGTGGCCTTGTCCGTCATCACCTCGGCGAGCACCTGGTCTTCCTTGACGGAATCCCCCGCCTTCACGTGCCACTTCACCAGCTCGCCTTCCATCACGCCTTCACCAAGGTCGGGGAGCTTGAATTCGAAGATCGCCATGGAGTCGTCTTTCCGGGAAGCAGGGGTGTTGGGTCAAGCCATGAATCGGAGCGTCACAGGTCAGCCGAGCCGCTCGAGCCGCTCGCGCTCCATCAGGCCCTTCATGAAGAACTCAGCGGCCCGGTAGCTGGACCGCACCAGCGGACCGGAGGCCACGTAGAGGAAGCCGTAGGACTCAGCCAGCGTCTTGTACGCCTCGAACTGCGCGGGCGACACGAAGCGCTCCACACGCAGGTGGTACTGAGACGGCTGCAGGTACTGGCCCAGCGTCAGCACGTCCACGCCCACGTCGCGCAGGTCCTTGAACGTCTGCTCCAGCTCCGCGTCCGTCTCCCCCAGGCCCACCATGACGGACGTCTTGGTGTACAGGCCCTCGGGGCGGTTCTTGAGGTACTCCAGCACGCGCAGGGACTGGTGGTACTTCGCGCGCCGGTCACGCACCGTCGGCGTGAGGCGCTCCACTGTCTCCACGTTGTGCGCCACCACGTGGGGCTTGGCCTCGGCCACGGTGGTCAGGTCCTTCTCCACGCCCTTGAAGTCCGGGATGAGCACTTCGACGATGGTGCGCGGGCTCTCCCGACGCAGTTCGCGGATGGCGGAGGCGAAGTGGCTGGCGCCGCCATCCGGCCGGTCATCCCGGTTCACGGACGTGACGACGATGTACTCCAGGTCCATCTCCTTCACCGCCTGGGCCAGATGGATGGGCTCCATCGGATCCAACGGCGGCGGCGCGCCGACCTTCACGTGGCAGAAGCGGCACGCGCGCGTGCACACCTCGCCCATCAGCATCACCGTGGCGGTGCCACCGCCCCAGCACTCGGCGATGTTCGGGCAGCGGGCCTCTTCGCACACCGTGGCCAGCTTGGTGCGCTTCACGATGGCTTTGACCCGCTCGTAGCCTTCTCCGTGCGGGAGCCGCACCTTCAGCCACTCCGGCTTGCGGGTGGTCTCAGTCACCTGGGGGAGAGGGAACCGGTCGGGAGTCGCCATGGATCGCGGGCCTTCTATGGGTTGGACGGAGGACGTTCAAGCGGAAGCCACTGACGCGAGGCGTCAGCATCCACCAGTCGTCCGCCAGTTGTCGCCTCTCTACTAATGCCCCCGTCGCCTGGGGACAGGCCACAGGAGCACTCGTGAGGGCGGCCAGGCAGGGGACCGTCACCTCGCGCGGCCGCGGGGGCCGGAAATACGAGGGGCCGTCCACGGCACACCGGGACGGCCCCTGGGACTTCAAGCGAGGCGCCGCCGCCTAGAAGTGGCGCGGGTGGCCCAGCGTGGCCTCGGCACCCTCGTGCACGATTTCCGAGAGCGTCGGGTGCGCGTGGATGGTGTTGGCCAGCTCCTCGGTGGTGATCTCCAGCTTCAGCGCGACACACGCCTCGGCCAGCAGCTCCGTCGCGTGCGGCCCGATGAGGTGCACGCCGAGGACCTCGTCGTACTTCCGGTCCGACACGATCTTGATCATGCCGGTGGCCTCGTTGGAGATGGCGGCCTTCGTCACGGCGCCCATCGGAGCGATGCCCACCTTCACGTCGTAGCCGCGCTCCTTGGCCTTCTTCTCCGTCAGGCCCACCGAGGCGACCTCGGGGTAGCAGTAGGTGGCCGACGGCGTCAGGTCGTAGTTGATGGGCTGCGGGTTCTTCCCGGCGATGTGCTCCACCGCCACCACGCACTCCGCGCTGGCCATGTGCGCCAGCATCGGCGTGGGGATGATGTCGCCCACGGCGTAGACGTTCGGCTCGGAGGTGCGCAGCATCGAGTCGACCTTGATGTAGCCGCGCTCGGCCTGGATGTTCGTCTTGTCCAGACCCACGTCCTCGGTGACAGGCGAGCGGCCCACCGCCGACAGGAGGATTTCCGCCTCCAGCGTCTTGGTCTCGTTGCCCACCTTCATGGTGACGCGCACGCCGTCCGCCGTGTGCTCCACCTTCTCCACCGCGGAGCCGGTGTGCACGTCGATGCCGCGGCGCTTGAAGATCTTCTCCAGCTCCTTGGAGATGTCCGCGTCCTCGATGGGGAGCAGCGCGGGCAGGTACTCCACGATGGAGGTCTTGCTGCCCACGTGGTTGAACACGGAGGCGAACTCACAACCCACCGCGCCAGCGCCCAGGACGATGATGCTCTTGGGGACGCGGTCGATCTGCAGGATGGAGTCGCTGTTCAGCACCCGCTTGTGGTCCACGGGGACGTTGGGCAGGGACTTGGGCACCGAGCCCGTGGCGATGATGATGTTCTTCGCCTCCAGGACCTGCTTGGAGCCGTCCGCGGCGGTGACCTCCACCTTGCCCTTGCCGGCGATGCGGCCGTGGCCCTTCACCACCGTCACCTTGTTCTTCTTCATCAAGAAGTCGATGCCGTTGGCACCCTTGGTGACAATCTTGTCCTTGTGCTTCATCGCGTTGGGCCAGTTGATGGCCGGGCTGCTCACATCAACGCCGAAGTCAGCCGCTTCGCGGACGTGGTGGAACAGCTCCGCGGTCCACAGCAGGGACTTGGTCGGGATGCAGCCGCGGTGGAGGCAGGTGCCGCCCAGCCGCTTGTCCTTCTCGATGATGGCCGTCTTCAGGCCCAGCTGACCCGCGCGAATGGCGCCCACGTAGCCGCCGGGGCCCGAACCGATGATCACCACGTCGAACGTCTCAGCCACGCACGCCTCCGTAATTATTGCGGATGGAACCCGGTGGGGCTGATAACCCCCGGTCCCGGTTGGAATCAAGGAGTTTGCTCGTGCGCCGTTTCCCGCTCCGAACCCTCCTCTTGATGTTGGCAGCACTCATCGCCTTCGGGCGCCTGTGGTGTGTGACGCACCAGGAGGAAGCGCCCGGTCCCCGGCCCGAGCGCATGGCCCAGACGGGTGACGCCCCGGCCGGCGCCCCCGTCCCCTCCTCCGCCCCCGAGTGCCTCACGCTGGAACGGGCCCTCGAAAGCGCCCTCCGCACGCCCCAGGACACCCGGGTCCTGGACGAAGCGCGCCAGCAGCTCGACGCATGCCGTCAGCCGCCCGTCCGCGCCTGCGCGCTGGGCGTGGCCCTGGACGCCCGCTCGCCCTTATCCGAGGGAGAAGCCACACCGCTGCGTGGCCTGCTGACCAGCCTGTGTGAACGCTGCCCGCCCGCCGCCAATTCGTGCGCCCGGGCCGTGGGGCAGGCCCTGCTGAGTGCCGCGGTGGGGTCGAATGCCGACGTCGCGAGCGCGAAATGGAACCTGGAGCATGCGGGGCCGGGCCTGGGAGGGGCATGTGCCTCGCTCGTCCAGCTGGGGCTCGCACCCGCGGCCCAGTCAGACCTCACCGTGCGGCCCCCGGTGCTCGCGCTCACCGGGGAGCTGGCGCCCCGCTGCTCGCAGGCAGGCTTCCTGGATGACGCGCTGCTGCGCGCCGCCGCTATGAACCTCGTGGCGCCCACGCCCGCGCTGGTCGCCTTGGCCGCGGTGCCCATTCCTCCCGAGACGAGCGCCATGAAGCCGGACCGGATTGAAGGCACCGAGCCCGGCTTCCAGGCGTTCGACCGGGACGAGAACACCGGGGTTCCGGTCGGCAAGGCGCTCAAGAGTGAGCGCTGGGCGGCGGACGGAGCGCTGCGCGCCAGCTACGCACCCACGCTGAAGCAGCTCGTATCGATGAGGATCCGCGCCACGGGCCCGGGAACGGTGCGGGCCATCGTCCGGACACCGGAAGGCGTGGGACTGAAGGACCCGGAGAAGGACTTCGCCTTCGTCAACCCCACCGTGTGCCGCTTCACCGGCACGGGTCAGTGGGAGCAGTGCCCGCTCCAGGTGCCGCTGCGCGACGTGGACGCCGTGAGCGTCTTCCCCGAGCGCGCGGACACCGAGCTGAAGGAGCTGGAGGTCCGCGGCGCCCGCTGAAGGCGCCGCCGACCGACGTCAGGCGACGAGGCCGCGCTCCTTGGCCATCGTGAAGAGTGGCGCGGCGTCCTTCTTCAGCACCGCGCTCACGTCCTTGACGATGGAGTCACCCGACTTCGCGACCGACAGGAAGTTGTCGAAGGTGCGCGTGAGGATGAGCACGCCGGAGATGATGACGCGCTGAAGGTTGTGCTGCAGGTCCGTGCCTTCATAGATGAGCCACGCCTGCTCCACGCAGGTGCGGCGGGCATCCATGAGGAACTGGTTGAGTACGGTGCGCTCGTTCGCGTCGGGCACCTTCGACTTCGAGCTCACCGACCCCACGTAGATGAGGTTCGTGTTGAGCCGCGTCGCCGCTTCCTGCATCTGCGCCAGCACCAGCGTCACGTCCTCCTTGGTCGGAGGATTCTCCCAGCGGGAGAAGATGACTCGGTCGATGATCTCCGCTTTGTAGGTAGGGCCGTTCACGATGCCTCCGGTGAGGCGAGCGCCTGACCGGCACCCGCCCGGCTTGCCACGCTGCCGTGCGGTCGGATCTGTAGCAGGAACACTCCATTCGTTGAAGTGCACGACACCTGAACCTGCATTCATTTCGCCCGGCACCGCGGTCCTGTCCTGCAGCGGAAACGGACAAATCCAATTGGACCGACACGGACACTCAGGGAAAACACGTATACGCCCGCGTCATCTCCAGGATTCACCGGATACTGTCGTACAGCGGACGTGCGCGGCGGCTCAGCGCGGAGCGCGCCTGGCGAGGACCGCCTTCACGTCATCGAGCGAGAGGCCCAGGGGCCGGACAGCGACGAGCACGTGATAGAGCACGTCCGCCGCTTCCTCCGCGGCACGTGACGGATCCGCGTCCGCGCACGCCGTCACCAACTCCGCGGCCTCCTCGCCCAGCTTCTTCAAGCGCAGGTTGCGGTCCTCCAGCAGGCGGCGCGTGTAGCTTGGAGGCGCATCATCGGGTCGCTCCACCGGTGCGGCGCGGCGAGCGAGCGTGTCATCCAGCGCGCTCAGCGCATCCCAACGGCCAGGGCCGAAGCAGGTCTCCGTCCCCGTGTGACACGCCGGGCCCGCCTTCTCCACGCGCGCGAGCACCGCGTCACCGTCACAGTCGGCGCGGAGCGCCACCACGCGCTGGACGTTTCCACTGGTGGCGCCCTTGTGCCACAGGCCGCGCGTGCGCGACCGGTAGTGCAGCTCCCCTGTGGCCAGCGTGCGCTCCAGGGCTTCCCGGTCGGCATGCGCCACCATCAACACGTCACCGGTGCTCGCGTCCTGCGTGACGACCGTCACCAGTCCGTTGCCCTTCGCGAAGTCGAGCGCGTCCAGGTCGAACATCAGCGTGTCTCCACGGCGCCGAGCCGCTCCCGCACCACGCGCGCCATGGCCGCATTGGTGGCGATTCCATTTCCGCCGAACGCGGTCCGCCGCCCCGTCCAGTCGGTGAACACACCGCCGGCTTCCTCGATGATGGGCTGCAAGGCCGCTCCATCCCAGGGGGACAGCAGCTCATCCACCATGACCTCCGCGCGCCCGGTGGCGACCAACAGGTAGCCGTAGCAATCCCCCCAGGTGCGGTCCACGGCCGCATCCCGCGCGAGCGCTCGCCAGGCGGCCCCGCGCTCCGGGTACACTGGGAAGCGCTCATCCGTGGACAGCACCACTGCCTGGGACAGCTCCGCCTGCGTGGACACGGCCGCGCGCTGGTCGTTCCAGAAGCAGCCCTGCCCCGGCGCCGCCACCAGCAACTCACTCACCGCGGGGAAGTACGCGGCCCCCACGAGGATGCGCTCACCTTCCGCCAACGCCACCAACGTGCCCCACAGGGGGACACCGCGGATGAACGTCTTCGTCCCGTCGATGGGGTCCAGGATCCACCGGCGCTTCGCGCCCGGACGCGTCTCGCCGAACTCCTCGCCCAGGATGCCGTCCTGGGGGAAGCGCGCTTCCAGCCACTCGCGCGCACGGGACTCCGCCGTGCGGTCCGCCACCGTCACCGGAGAGCCGTCCGACTTCGTGTCCACCGCGATGCCACCGCGGAAGAACCCCAACGCCGCGTCACCCGCCATCCGCGCCACCTCGGCGGCGGCCTGCATCAGATTTCCAGAGTCCGTCATGCCACGCTCCGAATGTGAAGGCCGCCCTCGCGGAGCAGCGCCTTGATGGCGCCCACCGTAGTGAGGCCGTCGTGAAGGATGCCCGCGACCAATGCCGCATCAGCGCCTCCCTCCTGGAACGCATCCCGGACGTGCGCCGCGCTGCCCGCGCCGCCCGAGGCGATGACGGGCACATCGACCGCCGCCGACACGGCCCGCGTCAACGCCAGGTCATAGCCCGTCCGCGCGCCATCCCGGTCGATGCTGGTGAGGAGCACTTCCCCTGCCCCTCGCGCCACGCACTCACGCGCCCAGGCCACCGCGTCCAGGTCCGTGGGCTTCCTGCCGCCATGGGTGTAGACGCGCCAGCGGTCGCCGTCTCGCTTCGCGTCGATGCTGGCCACCACGCACTGTGCGCCGAAGCGCTCCGCACACGCGGTGAGCAGCGCCGGATTGGCCACCGCCGCGGAGTTGATGCTCACCTTGTCCGCGCCCGCTCGCAGCGCCCGGCCCACGTCATCGACCGTGCGCACCCCGCCGCCGACAGCCAGGGGAATAAAGAGCTGCTCGGCGGTGCGCCGCACCAGCTCCCACAAGGTATCCCGCTCCTCGGCGCTGGCGGAGATGTCGAGGAACGTCAGCTCATCCGCACCCTCCGCTTCGTAGCGCCGGGCCAGTTCCACCGGGTCACCCACGTCGCGAAGTCCCTCGAACTGGACGCCCTTCACCACGCGTCCGCCCTTCACGTCCAGACAGACGACGAGCCGCCGCGTGAGCATCACTTCACCTCCAGGGACACGGCGCCCTTCATGCTGAACACCGAGCCGGAGTCCACCATGGCGTCCCGCAGCGCCAGCCCCAGCGCCTTGAAGGACGCCTCCGTCGCGTGGTGGCTGTCCTTTCCGCGCAGCACCCGCAGGTGCAGCGTCACCCGGGCGTGCTCGCTGAACGAGCGCATCCAGTGCTCGTAGAGCCGGTTCTTCAACGGGCCCTGGTAATAGAAGCGCCCCCCCGCATCCAGGCAGGCCTGTACCAGCGCGTCGTCCATGGGAATGGTGCGCTCGGCGAAACGCGCGGCCGTGGCTGGAATCACCTGCTGCACCGCCGTGCCCAGCGTGATGGCCACGTCCTCCATCACATGGTGCGTGAGGTCCCCCCGCGCATGCAGCGAGAGGTCCAGCCCCGCGTAGCGCGCGAAGGTGGCCAGCATGTGGTCGAAGAACTTCAACCCCGTGTCCACGTTCGTGACGCCCTTGCCCGGCGACAGCTCCACCCGGACCTGCGTCTCCTTCGTCTCCCGAATGACAGTGGTCATCCCGCGAACTCCCGAGCGACTGCGCTCGCATCCAGCCTTCCGGTGTACAGCGCCATGCCAATGACGGCCCCGTATGCGCCCGCCGCCGCGAGGGCCCGCAGGTCCTCCAGCGTCGTCACGCCGCCCGACGCGTACAGACGGTGCCGGCTGGTGCTCGCCACTTCCCGCATCAACGGCAGGTCCACTCCCGACAGCTGCCCCTCCTTGTGGACCGCCGTCACGAGCAGGCCCGCCAGTGGCAAGGGCTTGAAGGCCGCCAGCACCTCCCGGATGTCGCGATGGCTTCCCTCCGTCCAGCCTCGCGTCACCACCTCGCGCCCCTTCACGTCCGCGGCCACCACCACCCGGCCGGGGAAGCGGTTCGCGATGTCCGCCAGCCAGCCGGCGTCTTCGATGGCGCGAGTCCCCACCACCACGAACTCGGCTCCGCCCGACAGGATGGCCTCCACCCGGTCGGAATCGCGCACGCCGCCGCCCACGGAGAAGGTGAGCCCTCGCTCGTAGGCAGTCAGCTGGAAGATGGCGTCCGAGTTGGAGCCCTTGCCCAGCGCCGCGTCCAGGTCCACGACGTGGAACGCGCGGAAGCCGTGACGGCGCCACTGCTTCAATGCCTCCAGCGGGTCCTCCACCCGGACCTTCTCCGCCGCGAACGAGCCGCCCACGAGCTGGACGCACGCGCCCTCGCGCAGGTCGATGGCTGGAATCGCAATCACGGCGCCACCTCCCGCAGGAAGGCCTGCACGAAGCGCACGCCCGCCGTGGAGGACTTCTCCGGGTGGAACTGCACACCCACCACCCGTCCCCTGCGCACCGCCGCCGGGAAGCGGTCCGCCTCGTGCGTCGTCCACCCCGTCACCACCGAAGCATCCGCGGCGCGGCAGACGAAGCTGTGCGCGTAGTACACGGTGTCCAGCCGCGCACCCGCCAGCGTGCGTTCGTCCTCGACCTGGTTCCAGCCAATCTCGGGCACTCGCTTCGCTGCCAGCCGTGTCACCCGGCCCGCGAAGAAGCCCAGGCCGGCGCCCTCGCCTTCGTCACTGCCTTCGAAGAGCAACTGCATGCCCAGGCAGATGCCCAGGCAGGGCAGGCCCTTCTCCAGTGCCCCGCGCATGGCATCACGCCCCGGCTCGAGCCGCGCCACCGCCGCACCGAATGCGCCCACCCCCGGCAGCACCAGCACGTCGGTGTCCAGCGCACGCAAGGGGTCCTCCTGGACGCGCACCTCAGCGCCCGGCACCGTGGCCAGCGCCTTGACCAGCGAGTGGAGGTTGCCCGCGCCGTAGTCGAACAAGGTGACTCTCATCGCAACGCCTCCCGCAGCGCCGCCAGCGCCGTCTCCATCAAGGGCCAGGGCCCCACACCGATTCGGAGCGCGTCGCCCACGCCCGTCAGCGCCTGGAACGCCCGCACATTCACGTCCCGCTCGCGCATCCGCTCCGCGACCGCCAGCGCACCTGGAAGTGGCACCATCAGGAAGTTGGCTTCCGATGGCAGAGGCGTCAGGCCCAACGACACCAGTTCGCCGCGCAGCCGCTCGCGACAGACGACGGCCTCCTCCGCACGGGCTCGCACCCAGTGTGCGTCACGATTCAGCACCGAGACGGCCACGGCCTCCGCGACGCTGGTGAGCTTGTAGGGTCCGCGAGCCTTCTCGACCTCCGCCACCAGTTCGGGCGAGCCGACGCCCCACCCGACTCTCAGCCCCGCCAGCCCGAAGGCCTTGGAGAAGGTGCGCGTCACCAGGACATTCGACCGCCGTCGCGCCAGGTCGAGGAAATCCGTCCCTGGCGCGAAGTCCGCATAGGCCTCATCGATGATGACGATGCCGGGTGCGTCCTCGGCAACACGCTCCACCGCCGCCCGCGACAGCGCGGTGCCTGTGGGGTTGTTGGGCGAACACAGGTAGATGACCTTCGCCCCCGTGCCGAGCAGCGCGTCCGCATCCACGTCGAAGTCCGGCTTCAACGGTACTGGCACGGCCTTGAGTCCGTTCACCTTGGCAAACAGCGGCACCATGACGAAGGTCGGGTCCTGAAAGGCCAGCGTGCCCCCGGGCTCCAGGAAGGCACGCAGCGCCGAGTCGATGACGTCATCCGAGCCACAGCCCGTCGTTATCTCTTCGGGCTCAGCGCCAATGGACGCAGCCAATGCCCGGCGCAGGTCCGGGGCATGACCCCGCGGATAACGCGGTACGTGGGACACGGCGGTGGCAAGAACCCGCTCCACGGAAGGCGGAACGCCAAAGAGGTTGGTGTTGTCACTCAGGTCCACGCGGCACGGCCGCTTCGAAGGCGCGTACAGCGAAATGTCCCGATACGAAGGCCGCCTGGGAATCATGACCGCCCCCAGGCGCGCGCGGCGTCCGCGTGCGCGAAGAGACCTTCACTGTCGGCCAGCCGCCCCACGTCCTCCGCCAGAGACGCCGCGGCTGTGGGCGCGACGCGCTGGTAGGTGGTCCACCGGTAGAAGTCGAGCAGGTTGAGTCCCGAGTACGCCCGCGCCAGCCCCGCCGTGGGCAGCACGTGGTTGGAGCCGGTCATGTAATCGCCGTAGGCCACCGACGAGCGCTCACCCAGGAAGACGGTGCCCGCGTTGCGCACCCGTCCCAGGTCCTCCCGCGCCGACGCGGTGGCGATGAGCAGATGCTCCGGCGCGAAGTCCGCCACGAAGGGCCAGGCTTCCTCCAGGGACGCCACCGTCAGCACCGCGCCGCGAGAGCCCAGGGCCGACGTGACGATTTCCCACCGCTTCGCGCGCTCGGCCTGCCGCTCCACCTCCGCGGCGATGGCGTCCGCCAGCGCGTCGCCCAGCGCCAGCGTGACACAAGCCGCCTCCGGATCATGCTCCGCCTGAGCCAGCATCTCCCGCGCCACCGCGGCAGGGTTCGCCGTGTCGTCGGCCACGACCAGGATTTCACTGGGACCCGCGGGTGCTTCAATCGCCACCGCGCCCACCACCTGCAGCTTGGCCTCGGCCACATAGGCATTGCCCGGCCCCACGATGCGGTCCACGCGCGGCACGCTCTCCGTGCCATAGGCCATGGCCGCCACCGCGCCAGCGCCGCCCAGCGAGAAGACGCGGTCCGCGCCCGCCAGGGATGCCGCCGCCAGCACGCTGGGGTGTGGCAATCCATCGGGCCCCGGCGGCGAGCACACGATGACCTCGCCCACGCCCGCCACCTTCGCGGGCACCACGCCCATCAGCACGCTGCTGGGGTACACCGCGCGGCCTCCCGGTGCATACACCCCCACGCGGCCCAGCGGATCCGGCCGCCGGCCCACGAGGACACCGGGTTCGGTTTCGACCTCCACGCATTGCGGCTTCTGCGGCGCATGCGCCAGGGCGATGTTGCGGGCCGCTCGGGCCAGCGCGTCCCTGACTGATGGCTCCAATCCGGCGAGCGCCGCGGCACACACCTCTCGCGGAACCTCCAACGCCGTCAGCTCCACGCGGTCGAACTGCCGCGCGAGTTCGAAGAGCGCCTGGTCTCCTTCCGCTCGCACGCGGGCGATGAGCTCCCGCACGCGCAGCGCGACGCGGGCATCGGAGCCACTCGCCCGGTCCAGCAGTCGCAGGAGGTCCTCCCGAGCAAGAGCGGACAAAGGACCGCGGTACCTCAGGGTCGATGAAGCAAGGAAGGCCATCACGCCATCAACCTTTCAATGCGGGTGACGAGGATGCCCTCACAGCCCAATGACTTCAGCGCGTTGATGGTGCGGTAGATGGTCTTCGCCGGCACCACCGCGTGCACGGCCACGAAGTCACCGCCGTCCAGCACGTCCACCACGGTGGGACCATTGAGGCCCGGGAGGACTTCGCGCACCCGGATGAGCGAATCCTTCGGCACGTTGGCCATCAGGTAGCGCTTGTCGCGTGCCGCCAGCACCGAGCCCAGCGCCTGCTTCAGCTCGTCCAGCTTCCGCTGTGCGTCCACCGGATTGCCCTTGCACGCCACCAGCCGCGCGCTGGACTCCAGCACCGTGGCCACCTCGCGCAGGCCATTCATCTTCAGCGTGGAGCCGGTGGACGTCAGGTCCACGACGATGTCCGCGATGCCCAGGTGGGGCGCAATCTCCGCCGCGCCCGATACTGGGACCACCGCCACCCGCTGCCCGCGCCTGGCGAAGAACTCCTGCGTCAGCCGGGGGAAGCAGGACGCGACCCGCATGCCCTCCTTCACGTCCTCCGGCGAGGCGAAGCCGCCCTCCTCCCGCGCCGCCACCACCAGGCGACACCTGCCGAACTCCAGGTCCATCAGCAGGTCCAGATCACGTCCGGCCTCACACACCAGGTCCCAACCGGTGACACCCGCGTGCGCGGCGCCGTCCGCCACGAACTCCGGGATGTCCTGGGCGCGAACAAAGATGGCCTCGAACTCTCCGCCCAATGACGCGGTGAGCGCGCGCTCACCGCGGGCCCGCACCTCCAGGCCCGCGTCATTGAACAACTCCCGTACTTCGTCCGAGAGGCGGCCTTTGTTCGGTAGAGCAATCTTCAGCAGCATGGGGGACCTTCGAAACTGCGGGGAGACAACGACGCGGAAACGAAAAAAGGCCCGTCCTGGGAGGACGGGCCTTCGGTCGCTGCGGCAGGTGCCGAGGTGGGTGCGTCTAGCGTCTCACCCAGGCATGCGCATGGCGAACGGTCCCGTCGGGGCCGAGCCGATGATGCGCATGGTGATGGTGAAGGGACGCGAGGAGCATCGCAGCATGAGTAACGACAAAGCGCCCCGCCGTCAACCGGGCCCGGGGGAGAGCCCGCGCAACGCTTGCAAACACTCGCGCGGGCGAGCAGGAAGCGCCCATGCAAGTCGCGGACGTCATCATCGTGGGTGGGGGCATCATGGGCTGCGGCATCGCGCTGCGGCTGCGGCAGGCCGGAGTGCGCGTCGTCGTGTTGGAGCGCTCCATTCCAGGCGCGGAGGCCTCCAGCGCGGCGGCGGGAATGCTCGCGCCCCAGATGGAGTCCGACGGTCCGGGCGCCTTCCTGGAATTGTGCCTGCGCAGCCGCGGCCTCTATCCCGCCTTCGCCGCCGAGCTGCGCGAGCTGTCCGGCGTGGACGTGGCCTACCGGCCCTGCGGCATCCTCAAGGTCGCGTTCAACGAGGCCAGCCTGCACCACCTGGACGCCACGGTGGCGTGGCAGCGTGGCATGGGCCTCCGGGCCGAGTTGCTCGACGGCGCCGCGGCCCGCGCCCTGGAGCCACGCCTGTCTACGAAGGCCGTGGGCGCCGCGCACTTCCCGGACGACCATCAGCTGGACAACCGGCTCCTGGTGCGCGCCCTGACGATGGCCGCCGCCCGGGTGGGCGCGGAGTTCCGCAGCGGCTACGTGCGCGGCGTGGTGCAGGAAGGCGGCCGCGCGGTGGGCGTGGACCTGGACGGCGAGTTGCTGCGCGCCGACGCGGTGGTGCTGGCCGCGGGCTCCTGGTCCGCCCTGGTCCACGGCGCCGGCGTGGAGGCCCGGGCGGTGCGACCCGCGCGCGGGCAGATGGTCCAATTCCAGACACGCCTGCCCCTGCTGGACCGCATCGTCACGTCCGAGAAGGGCTACCTGGTGCCGCGCGCGGACGGCCGGGTCATCGCTGGCAGCACCATGGAGCTGGTGGGCTTCGACAAGCAGGTGACCGCGGCGGGGCTGGCGCGCATCCTCGACATGGCCCTGGAGCTGTGCCCGGAGTTGGGCTCGGCGCCCGTCACGGAGACGTGGGCGGGCTTCCGGCCGTGGACCGAGGACAAGCGGCCCTACCTGGGTGAAGGCCCCGTGCCCGGGCTCTTCCTGGCCACGGGCCACTTCCGCAACGGCATCCTCCTGGCCCCCATCACCGCGAAGCTCGTCGCACAGGCCGTGCTGGGTGAGCGGCCCGCCGTGGACCTGGCCCCCTTCCGGTACGGCCGCTCGCCCGCCCAACCCCGCACCTGACGCAACCCGACGTCAAGGGTGAGGAGTCGTCCATCTGCCTCCTCGGACGCAGGTGGCACGACAGGCGTCACCGGGGCCCGACCCGTCCCTGGGGCCGCGAGCGGACGGGCGGGCGGGCCCGGCGCCTGATTCAGAGGGGCGGACAGGACGCTGAGCCTGCCTGTCCTACCCACCGCCAGGGGTCGTCCCCTCGCCAGGTCCCCCGATCGATCAGCCGTGAACCCTGATCCGATGGTAAATTCCCGTACTCGTTGGCCAATGAAACCCGGAAACCTCTAGACTCGCTCGCCGTGGAAGCCATCCCCCCTGCCCCACCCCGAATCCTCATCGTCGACGATGACGACTCCGTACGAGACGTCATCTCTGTCCTGCTACGTGAGGAAGGCTACAACTGCGTCGTCGCCAATGGGGCCGAGATGGCCCTGGACCTGGCGGGCGAGGAGGAGACGCCGCTCGTCATCAGCGACATGAAGATGCCGGGCAAGGACGGCCTCTGGCTCCTGGAGAACCTCCGCGAGCGGCTCCCCGACACCTCCGTCATCATGCTCACGGGCTACGGTGACACCGAGTCGGCCGTGGACTGCCTGCGCCGCGGCGCGGTGGACTACCTGCTCAAGCCACCCAAGCTCACGGACCTCATCCGGGCCATCGAGCGGGCGCTGGCCAAGCGCCGCATCGAGATGGCCCGCAAGCGCTACCAGAAGAAGCTGGAGCGCAAGGTCCGGGACAGGACGGCCGAGCTGCGCAGCGCCCTGCGCGACATCGCCAACACGTACCAGAACACGCTGCTGGCCCTGGTGGCCGCCCTGGACGCGCGCGAGCACGAGACGAGCGACCACTCCCAGCGCGTGGTCAGCTACACGTCCGCCATCGCGCAGCGCATGGGCATCCAGGGCAAGGAACTGGAGGAGATCGGACGCGGCGCGCTGCTCCACGACATCGGGAAGATTGGCGTGCCGGACGCGGTGCTGCTCAAGCCCGGCAAGCTCACCCCGGACGAGTGGCTGGAGATGCGCAAGCACCCGGACATCGGCTTCCAGATGATCCAGGCCATTCCGTTCCTGGACACGCCCGCCTCCATCGTCCTTTCGCACCAGGAGCGCTGGGACGGCGCCGGCTATCCGCGCAACCTCCAGCGGCAAGAAATCCACATTGGCGCGCGCATCTTCGCCGTGGCGGACACGCTGGACGCGATGACGAGCGACCGGCCCTACCGCAAGGGCACGACGTTCACCAACGCCATCCAGGAGATCAAACGCTGCGCCAACACGCAGTTCGATCCAGAGGTCGTGCGGGCGTTCCTCGACATTGGCGAGGAGGGGCTGATCCGCATCAAGCAGGAGATGGCGACGAAGAAGCTCCAGCTCCCGCAGGCCGAGCAGGACGCCCATGACGCCGAGGCGGAGCTGGCCCGGCTCACGGATCTGGACGACGACGTGGACGCCGCCGTGCCTGGCCACTCCGCCAGTGACGACGACGAGCCCAAGTCGGCCGTCGTTCGTTCGGCGGCTGGCAACAAGGGGTGAGCCTGGCTGGAAGAGATGACCGCACGGGGGGGCGGCTGTTATGAGGACAGGTCCGCCGTGACGACGCCTGCCCTCCAGCCCCCGCCCTCCGTGCTGGCTCCGCCCCTGCTGGACGCGCAGGGGCGGCGGATGACGTACCTGCGGCTGAGCATCACCGACCGGTGCAACTTCCGGTGCAGCTACTGCTCGCCCGCCTCGTGGGGCGGCAAGCGGGACCTGCTGGGCCCCGAGGAGTTGGAGCGAATCACCTCCGTCTTCGCCCGCATGGGCATCCGCCGTGTGCGGCTCACCGGCGGCGAGCCGTTGATCCGCCCGGACATCCTCGACATCGCCCGGCGCATCGCCGCGGTGCCCGGCATCCAGCACCTGGCCATCACCAGCAATGCCAGCCACCTGGAGCGGCTCGCCCTCCCCCTGCGCGAGGCGGGCGTCACCCAGCTCAACCTGAGCCTGGACACCCTCCTGGCGGAGACGTTCCGCCGCATCTCCAAGCAGGGGGATTTCGACGCGGTGCTGCGAGGCATGGACGCGGCGGCGGGCGCCGGTTACGCGTCCCTCAAGCTCAACGTCGTCGTCATGCGGGGCGTGAATGACGAGGAAGCCCCCGCCCTGATCGCCTATGCGCACGCGCGCGGCTTCACGCCCCGCTTCATCGAGCTGATGCCCTTCGGTCAGGGCACGCCGGTGCCCACCGCGGAGCTGGTAGAGCGGCTCCAGGCGTCAGGACTGCCGCTGGAACCCTCGCCTGATGACACGGGCGACGCCGCCGGTCCGGCGCGCTACTGGCGTGCGCCCGGAGGCCGCGTGGGCTTCATCTCCCCGCTCACGCAGAACTTCTGCGGCAGCTGCAACCGCGTGCGCGTGGCGTCCAATGGCGACTTGCGCAGCTGCCTTGGCGGCCGGGCGCAGGCGCCGCTGCACCAGCTCATCCGCGGCGGCGCCAGCGACATGGAGCTGGCCGTGGCCATCCGCCGGGCGCTGGGCGACAAGCCAGAAGGCCACCGCTTCACCGAGCCCGGCAACGGCGCCACGCTGCTGTCCATGATGGGCATCGGCGGTTGAAAACACGACGGGCGGGCCCGCGCCTTCGCGCCTGGCCCGCCCGAGTGTTCCTGGACCGTTTCCGCCGGCCCCGCGTGGCGCGCTACTTCACCAGTCGAATGTTGACCGGGTACTTGTAGAGCTGACCCTCGTTCGCCTTCAGGCCCGCGATGATGGCGAAGACGATGGCGACGATGCCGACGATGGGCAGCAGGACGGCGCCAATGCCGATGCAAACGGTGATGGCGCTGACGAAGGCCGCAATGAACATCGTGATCTGGAAGTTCAGCGACTCCACGGCGTGGGCGCGGACGAAGGAGGACTCCTTGCCCTTCGTCAGCATCAGCACCAGCGGCACGGCGAAGCCCAGGCCCACGAAGTTGGCCAGGATGGTGCCCATGTGAGCGAGCAGCCCCATCGTCTTCTCATCCTGGGTCGGCATCGGCGTACCACTGACGAACGAACCCATTTGCTCCTGCGGCGGAGTCTCCATTGAAAATCCCCTCCAAAGATGTCTCGGGCGCGCACACCGCACCCAGCGGGGTCCACCATGACACGCGCCCGCTCCGATTGTCACGTCCAGGACAGGTGATCTGACGGGTCACCCGCCTAGCGGTACAACTGGCTCCCAGCCTTCTTGAATTCCTCGCTCTTCTCATCGAGCGCGGACTGAAGCGCGGCGTCGTCGCTCACGCCCTGCTTCGCAGCGAAGTCACGCACCTCTTGCGTGATCTTCATGGAGCAGAACTGCGGACCGCACATGGAGCAGAAGTGCGCCACCTTCGCGCCTTCCGCCGGCAGCGTCTCGTCGTGGAAGGCGCGGGCGCGCTCGGGGTCCAGCGACAGGTTGAACTGGTCCTCCCAGCGGAACTCGAAGCGGGCCTTGGACAGCGCGTTGTCCCGGGCCTGAGCCCCTGGATGCCCCTTGGCCAGGTCCGCGGCGTGGGCGGCGATCTTGTACGTGATGACGCCTTCCTTCACGTCATCCCGGTCCGGCAGGCCCAGGTGCTCCTTGGGCGTCACGTAGCAGAGCATCGCCGTGCCGAACCAGCCGATCATCGCCGCGCCGATGCCGCTGGTGAAGTGGTCGTAGCCCGGCGCGATGTCCGTGGTGAGAGGCCCCAGCGTGTAGAACGGCGCCTCCCCGCACACGGCCAGCTGCTTCGTCATGTTCTCCTGGATGAGGTGCATGGGCACGTGGCCCGGGCCTTCAATCATCACCTGCACGTCGTGCTTCCAGGCAATCTGGGTCAGCTCGCCCAGCGTCTCCAGCTCACCGAACTGCGCCGCGTCGTTGGCATCCGCGATGGAGCCCGGCCGCAGCCCGTCCCCCAGGCTGAAGCTGACGTCGTACGCCTTCATGATTTCGCAGATCTCCTCGAAGTGCGTGTAGAGGAAGTTCTCCCGGTGGTGGGCGAGGCACCACTTGGCCATGATGGAGCCGCCACGGCTGACGATGCCGGTCAGGCGCTTCGCCGTCCACGGCACGTAGCGCAGCAGCACGCCCGCGTGGATGGTGAAGTAATCCACCCCCTGCTCGCACTGCTCGATGAGCGTGTCGCGGTACAGCTCCCAGGTGAGCTCCTCCGCCTTGCCGCCCACCTTCTCCAGCGCCTGGTAGATGGGCACGGTGCCGATGGGCACCGGCGCGTTGCGGAGGAGCCACTCGCGCGTCTCGTGGATGTTGCGGCCCGTGGACAGGTCCATCACCGTGTCCGCGCCCCAGCGGATGGACCACACCATCTTCTCCACCTCTTCCTCGATGGAAGACGTGACGGCCGAGTTGCCGATGTTGGCGTTGATCTTCACCAGGAAGTTGCGGCCGATGATCATCGGCTCCAGCTCCGGGTGGTTGATGTTGGCCGGGATGATGGCGCGGCCCCGCGCGATTTCGTCGCGCACGAACTCGGGCGTCATCACCCGAGGAATCGCCGCGCCCCACGACTGGCCCGGGTGCTGGGCCGCGAGCGACGCCTCCACCTGGAGGTTCTCCCGCAGCGCCACGTACTCCATCTCCGGGGTGATGATGCCCTTGCGCGCGTAGTGCAGCTGCGTGACGTTGGCGCCGGACTTCGCCACGCGCGGCGCGCGGCGGTGGGCGAAGCGCAGGCCCGCAAGTCGCGGGTCCGCTTCACGGGCGCGGCCGTATTCGGAGCTCACGCCAGACAGCGCTTCAGTGTCGTTGCGGCCCAGAATCCAGGACTCGCGCAGCGCGGGCAGGCCCTGCCGCAGGTCGAGCTCCGCGGCCGGGTCCGTATACGGCCCGCTGGAGTCGTAGACGTGCACGGGCGGGTTGGCCGTCTCCTTCGCGTCCGGGCCGTGGCCATGGCGCGTGGGCGTCTGGCTGATTTCACGCAGGGGCACGCGCAGGTCCGGGTGCAGCACGCCGGATACGTACACCTTGCGCGAGGCTGGCAACGGGCCCCGGCTGATTCCCTCCAGCACCTTCCCGTCGACCTTCAGGCTTCTGGACGCTCCGCTCATCACGCATCTCCTCTTGAGAGGGCGGACGGGCTGACGGTCGGGGGGCAGCAAGCCTCCCGGGCCGCTTCCCTCCGCCGGTACTAACCGGTTCAGGTTCCAAGGGTTGGCCGGAACTACGGCCGTCTCAGCCCCTTCCGGGGCACCCCTAGCGACAGGGTGAGCATCTAGCGCACGGCGAGGCCGCCTTCAACCCGGCCGCGGGCGTAAGCGCTTGTCGACCGCGCAATGTCTGCGGAGCGCCAATCCTTCACGCAAACCTTGCGCGTCCAGAGGCAGGGAAACACCGTTCCCTGGGGCAGACCGGTTGGCCCCGGAGATGCAGTGATGAAGGGACGATAGACGTCTTCCACCCGCCAGGAGTACCGCCATGCAGATCGTCGGAGAGCTGATGACCCGTGACGTCGTCGCGCTCAAGGAAACGCAGAACCTGGCCAAGGCGGATGAGTTGCTCCGCCTGCACCGCATCCGTCACCTGCCGGTGGTGCGGCAAGACAAGCTGGTGGGCCTCATCACCCACCGCGACCTGCTGCGCGCCGCCGCCACCCACGCCACGGATCCGGCCGCGCAGCCGCTCTGGGCCGCAGACATCATGACGCGTGACGTGCAGACGGTGCGCCCGGACACGCCGCTGCGCCGGGCGGTGACGCTGATGCTCGAGCACAAGTACGGCTGCCTGCCAGTGGTGGATGAGGGCGGCGTCCTCCAGGGCATCCTCACCGAGGCGGACCTGGTCCGCTACGCCCAGCACCTCATCGGAGAGCAGGACCGCCGGGAGTTGGCCGCCGAATACAATGCCTGACCCCGAAGCCAGCGCGTGAGTGGCGGACCCGCGTCCCCTCTCCGCCTGGCGCGCGTTCCCCCACGCCATGTCCCCCACTCCCCTGGCCGGAGCGGCCTCCGCCGAGGTCCCCCTCTCCGCGACTCCACCCGGCGTCTCCGCGTCCCGGCATGCGTTCGCACTGGCCGGGCTCACGGGGGTGGCGCTGGTGGCGCTCCTCGGCGTCGAGGCACCGGTGGCCACGCGCACGGTGCTCATCGGCGGTGCGTGCCTGGTGCTCTGGCTGACGGAGGTGGTGCCCTCCTTCGTGCCCACGCTGCTGCTGCTGGGCGCCACGCCCGTCCTCCTGGGGCCGTTGGACCGTGCCTACCAGCTGCCGTCGGTGCTCGCGTGGTGCGCGGACCCGGTGCTCATCCTGTTCCTGGGTGGCTTCACGCTGGAAGTGGCCGCCATGCGGCACGGACTGGACGCCTCGGTGGCGCGGCACGTGATGCGGCTGTCGGGTGGGCGGCCGCGGCGGCTGGTGTTGCTGGTGATGGCGGGCGTCGCCTTCCTCTCCATGTGGATGTCCAACGTGGCCGCGGCGGCGATGATGCTGGCCGCGCTGCGTCCCCTGCTCCAGGCGATGCCCGCGGGCGCGCCGCTACGGCCCGCGCTGCTGCTGGGCGTGGCCCTGGGTGCCAACGTCGGCGGCATCGCCACGCCCGTGGGCAGCGGGCCCAATGCGCTCGCCGTGTCCGCCGCGTCCGCACATGCGCAAGTCACGTTCGCGAAGTGGATGTCCTTCGCCCTGCCGCTCACGCTGCTCCTGCTGCTGGCGGGCTTCGGCCTGGTGCTGCTGCGCTTCCGCGTGGGCGGCAGGCTGACGCTGCCCGCCGAAGCGCCCGTGTCCCTAACGCGCTCGGGACGCCGCGTGCTCTGGGTGAGCGCGGCGTGCGTGGTGGCCTGGCTGTCGGAGCCGCTCCACGGTGTGCCCGCGCCCGTGGTGGCACTGGCCGCCACCGCGCTGCTCTTCGGCAGCGGCCTGCTGAAGCGCGAGGACCTGGGCCGGTTGGACTGGGCCACGCTGCTCCTCATCGCCGGTGGCATCGCCCTGGGCCGGCTGATGGAACACTCCGGGCTCATCGCTCGCGCACTGGCCCGCGCGGACCTCGCGGGCTGGCCGGTGCCCGTGCAGCTGGGGGTATTGGTGGCCGCGGCGGCGGTGCTGTCCGCGCTGATGAGCAACACCGGGACGGCGGCGCTCCTCATCCCCCTGGCCACGCAACTCCATCCCGCCGCTTCGACGCCGGTCCTCGTCGCCCTGGGATGCTCGCTGGGCATGCCCTTCGTCATCAGCACACCGCCCAATGCGATGACGGTGGGCGAGGGCCTGGCCTCCTCCGAGCTGATGAAGTTGGGGGTTCCCCTGATGTTGGGCGGCTGTCTGCTGGTTAGCCTTTCGGGACCGACCGTGCTGCGCCTCTTTGGATTGCCATGAGTTTCCCTCCCCGCCTGGTCGGCACCACGGTACGAACGCAGCGTCCCGGAAGAAGCAGTCGCGCGGCATGCGCGTTGAAGGGGCACTACCTGCTCAGGCTTCGGTGGAGGTGAGCTCGTGACGAACGTGACCATCACTGAGTACGAAACGCGCCTCTATTGGCAGGGGGAGCGCGGCGCCGTGCTGACGAGCGACCGTGCGCCGCCCGTGCCCATTGGCCAGCCGCTGACCGGGCAGGACACCGTGGCCGTGGGCCCCTGGTCCCCGGAGGCCCTGCTCGTGGGCGCGGTGGAGGGACGCACCCTGCTGGCGTTCCTGGAGCAGGCGCGGGAAGCGGACGTGCGCGTGCTCTTCTACCAAAGCTCCGCGGTGGCCCGCGTGGTGTGTGGCGCGGACCAGCCGCCGCACCTCACGGACCTCATCGTGCGCCCACACGTGGCCGTGGCCACCGAGGCCGACGCGGAGGCCGTCCGCCTCATCTTCACCGAACTCCCCGCGCACTGCTTCCCCAGCTCCGTCATCAACATCACTCCGCGCATCGAACCGGTGGTCGAGACGTGGCACGCTCGTAGCAGTGGTCGAAGCGTACCCGCCGCGATTGCCCCTGCATCCTGACCTGACAGCAAAGGCTCCACCTCCCCCATGTCCCCACAGCGCATCCTGGTCGTCGACGATGAGGACAATGCCCGCCGGGCGATTGCCACCATCCTGAATGAGGAAGGCTACGAAGTGGCCGAGGCCGCCAACGGCGCCGAGGCCCTGGCTCGCATCGGCGAGTTCTCCCCCTCGGTGGTGCTCACCGACGTGCGCATGCCGCAGATGGACGGCCTCACGCTGTTGAAGACGGCGCGCGAGCAGGGCAGCGACGCCACCTTCGTGATGATGACGGCGTTCGCCAGCGTGGAGACGGCCGTGGAGGCCATGAAGTCCGGCGCCGACAACTTCCTGCTCAAGCCGCTGGACGCGGACCAGGTGCTCGTCACCCTGGGCAAGGTGCTGGAGAAGCGCAGCCTGCGCCAGGAGGCGGAGGCGCTGCGGGACCAGGTACGCTCGCGCGTCCGCCGCTTCCACGACATCATCGGCGAGTCGCCCCAGCTCCAGGGCATCTACGACGTCATCCGGAGGGCGGCGGGCACGCGCGCCACGGTGCTCATCCTGGGTGAATCGGGCACGGGCAAGGAGCTGATTGCCCAGGCCCTGCACCAGGAGTCGCCACGCAAGGACAAGCCCTTCATCCGTGTGCACTGCGCGGCCCTGTCCGAGAACCTGCTGGAGAGCGAGCTGTTCGGCCACGAGAAGGGCTCATTCACGGGAGCGCTGGCCCGGAAGGAAGGCCGCTTCGAGCTGGCGGACGGTGGCACGCTGTTCCTGGACGAGATTGGAGAAATCTCCCCCGCCGTTCAGGTGAAGCTGCTGCGTGTCCTCCAGCAGCGTGAGTTCGAGCGCGTGGGTGGCACCCAGACGCTGAAGGTGGACGTGCGCATCGTCGCGGCCACGCACCGGGACCTGGTGGCCGAGGTGAAGGCCGGCCGGTTCCGCGAGGACCTCTACTACCGGCTCAACGTGGTGAGCGTGACGCTGCCGCCGCTGAGGGACCGCAAGAGCGACGTCCCCGCGCTGGTGAACCACTTCCTGGAGAAGTACAGCGATTCGTACGGCAAGCAGGTGCGAGGCCTGGCGCCCGGGACGCTCCAGGCGCTGCTGTCCCATGACTGGCCGGGCAACATCCGCGAGCTGGAGAACGCCATCGAGCGCGCGGTGGTGCTGGCGCAGGGGCAGGAGCTGACGACGGATGACCTGCCGCCCGTGCTGCGCGGCCCCCGGCCGCATGGGACATCCACGGGCGCGCTCATCCCGGGAGCCACGCTGGCCGCCATCGAGCGCGAGGCCATCCTGCGCACGCTGGAGATGGTGCAGGGCTCCACGTCCCGGGCCGCCGAGGTGCTGGGCATCAGCGTGCGGAAGATTCAGTACCGGCTCAAGGAGTACGGCACGCCGGGCGGCGCGCCGCTCAAGGTCGTGGCCGATGACGTGGATGACCTTGCCGCGGAGTCGTAGCGGTTTGATGGGTGGGCTTGGGCACTGCTACCGTGCCCTGGATGAGATGGCGTTCGAGGCGAGCCTCGGTTCACCGGGGCAACGTGCTGCTGCGGGTCCTGGTCTGGGGTGCGAGCGGAATCCTGCTGCTGGCCGTGCTGGCCCTAGCGGCCTTCCACCTCTGGTCTCAGCGCCAATACGGCCCCGCCATCGGGCAGTTCCGGGCCGACGTCACGGCGCAGGTGGACTTCTTCTGCGAGCAACAGGCGCTGCTGGGCGCGGAGCCGTGGTTTCGCGAACCACGGGCCTTGGGCGATGCGGGCCCGCTGCTCAATGAATGGCTCCGCGTGGCATCCGGCCCGCCCGGCCTGGGAGAGTCACCCCTTCGGCTCCCCGCACACCTTCTGTTGCTCCAGAAGGCCGAGAGCATGGAGGACTGGATAACGTCGGACCTGGACCTCTCTAGCCTGGACTTCGGCTGGATGCGCCAGATGCATGCGTTCGACCACTGGAATGCAATTCCCCGTGCGTCCATCCCACCGGACAAGCCTTTCGACCTGATGTCCGCGCCCTTTCCGGAGTTCTCGCTCCTGGTGCTCTGGTCGAAGTTGCGGCTCCGGCATGCGGTTGAGCAGGGGACGCCGCTGGAAGCCGTGCGCGACGTGAGGCAGCTCGCGTGGCTGGCCTATCGCACGGACACCCTGGTGGGCGGCATGGTGGCCATTTCAATACTCACGATTGAGCACAAGCTCTACGCCACCTTGGAGAACCCTCCGCCCGACTGGCGGCCCTTGAGCCCCGAGCAACTAAAGCGCTTCAAGGCCGTGCTGTGGTCCGCCTCGGCCTTTTCGAGCATCGCGTCGCCCGTGGAGGTCAGCGAGAAGGCACGCGCGTGTGAGCCGGCGATTGGCCGCTGTATTGGCCTGGTGGAAGCCGCCCTTCGAGGCCGTTACCTGGAACCCTATGCGAAAGGCACGCACCGGCAGGCGTACCTGGAACTCAAGACAGCCAGCGCGGCGGGCCACTGCCCCACGCAACTGCTGGCGTCCATCTGGGAGCAAGGGTTCATGGTGACGGATGACGATACAGGGCTGGGTGCAGGGGACGAGCGTCCCCTGGCGGCGCGGCTGATTCCCACGAGCGCCCTCAGGGGCCCCTTCGCACTCCAAATCCTGGCATCCTCGCTGACCACCCTCGACCCGCTCCGCGAGCTCAAAGCCCTGTCCCCCGCCCCATAGCAAGGGCAATGCCTCCAGGGACGGACATCTACGACGGGCGTCGTTGACTCTTACGACGGCCGTCGTAATACTCCGCGAGATGACCACCCACGCCCTCCCGCAGCCGACGCGTGCCGAGCTGGCCATCCTCCGCGTGCTCTGGAAGCAGGGCCCCAGCACCGTCCGGCAGGTGCACGAGCTGATGCGGGGCACCCAGGACAAGGACACCGGCTACACCACGGTCCTCAAGCTCCTCCAGAACATGACGGAGAAAGGCATCGTCCAGCGTGACGAGAGCGAGCGGACCCATGTCTATGAAGCCGCCATCAGCGAGACGCGCACCCAGCGCGACCTCCTGCGCGACTTGATGGACCGGGCCTTCGGGGGGTCGGCCACGTCGGTCGTGGCACAGGCGTTGTCCATGAAGCGCGCCTCCGCCGAGGAACTGGCGGAGATTCGCAGGCTGCTCGACGCACACGAAAAGCGGGGGAAATGATGGACGCGCGTTATCTCCACGCCCTGGAACAGGCCCTGCTCGGCTTCCTGTGGCAGGGCGCGGTGGTGGCCCTGGCCGTCGCGGGTATCCTGTCCCTGACGCCGCAGCGCGCCGCGCGGACGCGTTACGCCACCGCGTGCCTGGGGCTGGTGGCCATGGCCGTGCTGCCCGTGGTGACGTTCCTGACGGCGCTGGCGGAGGCCTCGCGCGCCGTGACGTTCGGAGCCTTCGAGTCCCTGGCCCAGTCCAGCATGCTGACCGTGGTCGCGACGGAGACCGCGTCCCTGGCGGAGCCGCACTGGACGGAGGTGCTCCGGCCCTGGCTGCTGCCAGCGTGGTGCTGCGGCGTTCTCCTCCTGTCGGCCCGGACCGTGGCCGCCTGGCTCATCACCCACCGGATGGCCCGGCAGGAGACGCAGGCCCCCTCGGCCCCCTGGCGTGAGGCGCTGACGCGTGCGTTGCGCCACGTCCACCTGTCCCGGCCCGTGCGCCTGCTGGCCTCCGCCCGCGTCGACGTACCCATGGTCATTGGCCTGTGGCGCCCCCTCATCCTGGTGCCGGCGGGGGCCATCACCGGGCTGTCCGCCGCGCAATTGGAGGCCATCCTCGCCCATGAGCTGGCCCACATCCGGCGCCACGACTACCTGGTCAACCTCCTCCAGTCCTTCGTGGAGACCCTCCTCTTCTACCACCCGGCCGTCTGGTGGCTGTCCCACCGCATCCGCGAGGAGCGTGAGCACTGCGCGGATGACCTGGCCGTCCAGTGCTGCGGGGATGCGCTGCTCTACGCCCGCGCCCTGGCCCACATCGAGGAGCTGCGCCTGGCCCCGTCACCCCACCCCGCCCTGGGCGTGAGCGATGGCTCACTGCTGATGCGCGTGCGCCGGCTGCTGTCCGTGTCCGAAGGCATGACGCCGCGCCGGTCCTGGCGGCTCGCCAGCGGGCTGGGAAGCGCCGTGCTCGCCGTGGCCCTGGGGTCGTCGCAGCTGCCGGAGACGGCCCATGCGACGGAGCCGGTGAGCGCGCCGTCCCTCCACGCGGAGGCAACCCCCAGCACGGGGCAGCGACTGTCCAGCACCCTGCCCATGCACCATCTGCTCGTGGCCCCGGCGACCTTCTCCGCCCAGGCCCGGCAGGCCCCCGCGCCCATCGAGCGCCCGAAGGCGGCGGCGAAGGCAGAGCGAGCACCCGCGGCGAAGCCCCGTCCCACGCGGCCCGCCCCCCTCCTCATCCCGGACACAGGGACGATTGCCCGCACGGAGCTGTCGCGCGTGCCCTACTCGCTCGACGGTGAGCCCGCCGCGCCCGTCCTCCTCGAGGACACCTCCCTGGAGTCGCCCGAAGCCGCCCTGGCCGAGGCCGCCTCCGCGCACGCCGACGAGCACGCCACCGAGCTGCGCCGGGTGGTCGTCTCCGCGCCGGCGCCCTCGCGAGCCTCCGCGTTCGACGCAGTCTACAAGGCCATGAAGGCGTCGGCTCCCGTCAAGACGCTCCGGCCCGGAATCACCCCACCCCGGTTCCTCTCGGGCGAGCGCATCCACCTTCCCAATATCGCCTACGGGATTCAGTCCCACTTCGGAGGCTTCCCCAAGGGCGCGGTGGTGGCCCGCTGCATCATCACCGCGCAGGGCTCCGTCACCGACTGCCAGCCCATCCAGGGCCTGCGAGGCCTGGAGGAAGGCGTCATCCGCACGCTCTCCACCTGGCGCTACGAGCCCGCCACGCTCAACGGGAAGCCCGTGGCCGTGCGCTACGTCTTCGACGTCTGGTTCACGAGGGAGCCGGGCGGCGGAACGCATGAGTCCCGGCAGTTCGCGGGCCTCGACCTCTCCGACGTGGTGGGCGCCGCGGCCCCGGGGACGTGCGACGACTGCGACGCCTTCGAGTTCCACAGCCCGACGGCGCAGCGGTAGCGCGTCCCGCCTGCCGCTGACGGGCCCTACCCCGCCAGCGGCATCCGGAGGATGAAACGAGCGCCCCCACCGGGCGCCGTGTCCACCTCCAGCGAACCGCCATGCTGCGTGACGATGGCATGGACGATGGACAGCCCCAGCCCCGAGCCCTGAGCCTTCGTGGTGAAGAAGGGCTCAAAGATGCGGTCCCGGACCTCCTGGGGAACACCCGGGCCGCTGTCGTCCACGGTGAGCCACACGCGCCCGCCCTCGTGCCCCGCGGACAACGTCACGGTGCCTCCCGCTGGCGTGGCCTCCAGCGCGTTGAGACACAGGTTGATGAGCACCTGACGCAGCCGCTCCTCCTCGCCCGCCACCGACGGCACCGGCGCCTCGCGTGGCGTGACGTCCAGTGACACCTTGCGGGACGCGGCCTGCCCGCTCAGCAGATCCACCACCCGCCGCAGCAGCTCGTTCACGTCCACGGAGGCGGGACGGAACTCGCGAGGCCGCGCGAACTGGAGGAAGTCCTCCAGGATGTGGTCCAGGCGGCGAATTTCATCGCGCACCAACAGCAGCGGCTCCAGCAAGGGCGCCTGCTGCCCATCCGGAAGACGCCGTAGACGCCGCTCGAGGACGGAGAGCTGGAGCGCCGCCGCGTTCAGCGGGTTGCGGATTTCGTGGGACAGGCCCGCCGTCATCGTCCCCACCGCCGCCAGCTTCTCCGTCACCTGGGCGCGCCGTGCCAGCTCGCGCTTCTCCGCGTGCAGGCGCACCTGCCGCATCGCCTGCTCCAGCGTCAGCAGCAGCTCCTGCGGCGCGCAAGGCTTCATCAGGTACGCACACGCACCCGCCCGCACCGCGGCCACTGCCGTCTCCAACGTGGCGAAGCCCGTGAGCAGCACCACCTCCGAGTCCGGCGACGCGGCCTTCAGCTCGGCGGCCAGCGCCGTCCCATCTCCGTCTGGCAGGCGCAGATCCACCAGCGCCACGTCGAAGCCCTCCCGGACCCGCTCGCGCGCCGCCTTGCAACTGGACGCGCCGCGGACGGCGTAGCCCGCATCCCCGAGCAACTCCTCCAAGTTGTCCAGGAAGGCCGCGTTGTCATCCACCACCAGGACGGACGGAAGGGACGGAGGAGTGGGCTCGCTCATGAGGCGTGGGTGGGGCGTGCCGCGTGCGCCGTTTCCAGCACCTCCATCAGCGCGCCTGGGTCGAAGGGTTTGGAGAAGACGCCCGTGGTCCCATCAAGCGGGGCCGCGTCGGGATAGGCGGTCATGACGAACGTGGGCAGGTGAGGATAGCGCGCGCGCAGCCGTCGCAAGGCCTCACCATCCGGCCCTCCGGGAATGCGCAAGTCCACCAGCGCGGCGAAGGGCTGCGCGCAGAGGATTCGGTCCGCGTCCAGCACCGAGGCCGCCGTCACACAGGAGAAGCCGCGCCCGCGCAGCAGCTCGGCGATGTTGTCGCTCAGCGCCGGGTCGTCCTCCACCAGCACCACCAGCCCATCCCGGCGAGCACCGGACAGCAGCTCCACCAACGTGGGGATGGGCACGGGCTTGGGCAGCACCGCGAGCAGGCCTTCGCGCCGGGCCGTCTCCAAGTCATCCTGGCGTGGGTGCGCGGTGATGACCACCGCGGCCAGGCCCGGATCCACGCGGCGGAGGTGGTGCACGGCATCCGCGCCGCTCATGCCGGGCATGCGCATGTCGGTCAGCAGGACGTCGAAGCGCGTGGTGCGCGCCAACCGCACGGCCTCGTCACCGCTCGTGACGACAGTGGCCGCGTCCCCGCCGTCGCGCAGAATCTCCGCGAGGTTCTCCGCGAACGCCAGGTTGTCATCCAGCAGGAGGTACTGGCGCATGCGTCTCCTCCGAAGCGACGAGGGAAAGCCGAATCACGAAGCGCGCTCCCGCTCCGGGACGGGGGACATACGCGATGCTCCCCCCATGCCGCTCCACGATGCGCTTGACCAGCGCGAGCCCGAGCCCGATGCCGCGCGCCTTCGTCGTCATCAGCGGCTCGAAGAGGCGGCGGCGGATGACGTCGCTGACGCCCGGCCCGGAATCCTCCAGCACCAGCTCCACCATCCCCGGCTCGCACGTGGCGGCGGACAGTGACACCGTCCCGCCCGTCTCCTCCAGGGCCTGGACGGCGTTGTCGAGCAGGTTCACGAACACCTGGCGCAACTGCCCCGCGTCGCCTTGAACCGCGGGCAATGAGGTCAGTCCCTCCGCGCTCACGACGACAGTGTCGGGCCGCTGCACGGCCTTGAGCGCTTCCTGCCAGACCTCGTCCAACCAGACCTCCTGCCGGTGCAGGGGCCGGTCCCGAATCATGTCCAGCAGGTCGGAGACGATGCGGTTGGCGATGCCCACCTGGTCGCCAATGCGGTCCAGGTGCTTCGTCGTGCGCTCGTCCACGGCCCCCGGGCGCCCCCGGAGGATGTAGAGCGACGTCTCGATGACGCCCAGCGGATTGCGCAGCTCGTGGCCGATGGAGCCCACCAGTTGGCCAAAGGTGGACAGCCGCTCGCTGCGCGCCTGCTGCGCCAGCAGATCTTCCCGGTACGTGTGGAGCATGATGGCCAGCTCCAGGTCGAGAATCTTCCCCACCGCGGAGCGGGCCGCGCGGAGCGCCGCGGGCTGCTCCAGGTAGGTGGCGTCGATGTGGCTGTTGAACTCCTGCCGCAGGACGTTCATCGCGCCGAACATGTAGTGCTGCGGCAGGGCGATGCGCACGTGCATGCGGCCAATGCGGCAGCGCAGCGCGTAATAGACCTCGTCCCAGGGGCCGCGGAGGAGCTGGTCCATCCACACCTGCAAGGTGCCGCGCAGGTGCCCCACCTGGCTCTCTCCCCCTTCGAGCGCCTGCCGAGCCCCCTCATGCTCCAGGATGCGGTCGTAGAAGACACGAGCGAAGCGCGGGAAGTGGGGCTTCGCGGTGGCGTGCAAGGTCATGAGAGCCTGCTCGTCCGCCGAGCAGAACCCCACGTACCGCTTCAATTCCTCGAACAAGGTTTCCGCCATGAGTCCTGGGGTAAGAGCCTATCCGCGCTGAACGCATGAGAGCAGGAACTTCCTCCCCCGCTTCGCGCTGGCTCGGCACGCCGCCCAGGGGCCACGGCCCGCGAGTCCAAGGACTCCGCCGGGGACATGACATGGACCGCCTGTGGCGCACCGCGAATGGCCATGAAGGCTCCTGGAGCCCGACCATTCCGGCCCGGCGGGAACTCTTCAGCAAGCCTCAGGCCAGTGCCTGTGCACGGAGGGCGGCCCAAGGACGCGCGCAAGATGTGCGCGCATCCCCCATCCGGCCCCGGCATGCGCAAGGTTTGCGCGTGAACATGGGTTCACGGCGAATCCCCACAGCCCTCAGACTCCACTCCGTCCTCGTATCGCGTCTGCCCCCGCATGACACGGGTGTGCCGTCATTCTCCTCCACCGAGCAGGTACTCCAGCAACTCACGAACAGGAGATGACAGGTCGTCCCAGTCCTGGAAACAGACACAGAGCCGGCGCTGGGCCCAGGCCTCCGACAGGGGCACCTTCCGATAGGTGCCCTCCCGCTGATGCCGATTCGCAACGCGCTCCGGGACGATGCCCAGGCCCACGCCGTGAGACACCATCTCGCACAGCCCCCGGAAGCCCTTCATCCGGACGCGGAAGGACACGTCGAATCCCGCGCGACGTGCGTGCCCGTCAATGTGCTCCTGCAAGGCGCTCTCGGCCGCCAGGCCGACGAAGGGCTCCCGATACACATCCCTGAGCGCGAGGCTCTTGGATGCAGCCAGCGGGTGCCCGGCGGGAATGATGAGCACCAGGGGGTCGGGCGCCACCGGGCGGACTTGAAGCGTGCCCGTCTCCACGGCGTCCGAAATCAGTCCGGCCTCCGCCAGGCCTGCCTCGACCGCCTTGACGATATCCGCGCTGGTTCGCTCTCTCAGGTCGATGTTCAGCCTCGGGTGCCTGGCAAGCCATGGCGCCAGCTTCTCGGGCAGGTACTCGGTCAGCGCCGCGGTGTTGGCATGGAGGCGAATGGTGCCGCGCCGGCCTGAAACAAACGCATTCAACTCATCCTTCAACAACTCCTGTTGATGCAGGATCAACCGAGCGTGGTGCACGAGTGCGTCACCTGCCTCGGTCGTGACCACGCCCCGAGGCCGCCGCTCGAGCAGCTTGACGCCCACCGCATCCTCGATGCTTCGCAGACGCTCGCTCGCGGATGCCAGCGTCAGGTTCGCGCGTTGGGCACCTTGCGTGATGCTCCCCGCATCCACGATGCAGAGGAACAAGCGAAGATCCGCGAGGTCGAGCCGCATCGCGCCTCCTGCGCACGCTGCCTCCGGCGCGTCCGAAGGGAGTCACGAGACGCTCCGCATTGTGCCAGAGCACGCCGGGTGGTCCAGTCGGCGCACGTCGCGCGCCTGGAGCGCGCCCACTGGAATCGCCATGCCCCAAGACGACGGAAAGCGGGTCGCCAGCATCGCCATGCGCGGTCATGACCTTGCGAGGCGCGCAAGCCGAAGGGCGGTGAAGCGCCTCAACCGGACCCAGGGAGTGAGGTGCACGAGGTCGTCGTATGGCGTGGTTCCGGCCTACCACGGCCATCGAGTAACAATTGCCACATGCCCTTTCCTCGCGCGGTGTTCGTCTCGCTCGCCTTGGTCCTCCTCGGATGCTCCGGGTCGTCGAACGACTTGGAAAGGGAGGCGCCACCGAATGACGCGGAGTCCACAAAAGCGGAAGACAGTCTCGCCGGACTGACTCGCATCGCGACCGCCGAGTACCAGGCGTTCTATCTGGTGGATGGGCAGGTGCTGGGTATCGGCTCCAACCGCGCTGGACAGCTCGGCGTGGGGCATTCCATTGCCGGCAACCACGTGCCCCCCATTCGAATCTCACTTCCGGAGCACCTGCGCTTCAAGGACGTCGCGGGCGGTGGGTTCCAGAGTCTGGCGCTCGACACCCAGGGGCGCGTGTGGACGTTCGGCCAGAATCTCTACGGCCAACGCGGGGATGGCACCACGAACGACTCCCCCAACACGAGCACGACTCCGAACAACGGCCAGCCCTACCTCATCCTCACCGACGCCACGGGCGCGGTGTTCGACAATGTCGTCGCGGTGCGCAGCGCGATGCTCTTCAACATGGCCTTGAAGGCAGACGGCTCCGTCTGGGTCTGGGGCATGAGCGGCACGGCGATTGGCAATACGCTGGGCATTGCCGGCGATGGCAACACCAGCGCGCGCAACATCACCCGCCCCACACGCGTCCCCCTGCCCCCAGGCGTACGAATCACCTCATTCACCACCAACGACAACACCCTCTTCGCGACGGATGACGCGGGAACGGTGTGGGCCTGGGGTGGTGGCACCGCTGCGGGGGAGACATTGGGCACGGGCAGGCACAACGACTATGCGCGGCCGAATCCGGTGAACATCCCCGTCAAGGTGACGGAAGTCGCCGCGGGCGGCAGTCGCTGGGTGGTGGCGCTGGATGAGCACGGCGACCTGTGGGGCTGGGGCATCCAGGGCACCTATCTGGGCCTGGGCAATCCCGCGGGCGGGTGGTACCCGGTGGCCACGCCGGTGAAGCTGTCCTTCCCGGTGTTCGGCGCACGCAAGGTCACCCACGTGTCCGCGAACGGCCACGCCACCCACGCCATCCTGGACGACGGCTCGCTGTGGGGCTGGGGCGACAGCGCGATGGGCGAAGTCGGCAACGGGGTGATGCTGGACTTCGCCACCTACCACACGCCCTACCGTTGGGACTGGTCGCAGTATCAGATGATGGTCTTCGACCCCGTGCGGATTGCCCCGGGCGTCACCTTCAGGGCCCTGCACAACACCGCGCAGTCGTTCTACGGCTACGCCACGGCCACGGATGGGACCATCTACTCCTGGGGCCGGAACAAGACGGGTGTGCTGGGCAACGGCGTGCTGCCCACGGGTGACCTGGCCAACCGGCCGGACAGTTGGAACGTGGCAACCGCCACGGCAGTGCCCGCGCACCTGCTCGACTTCGCCATCCCGACGCCGTCGAAGTAGGCCACCGCGGCGCGGCGAGGGGCGCAAGCGCTGCATAAGCGCTTGCGCTTTGGAGAGGGCGGCGGAATTGAAGCGCCGGGGCCGGCACCGCCTAGTGAGTGAGGGGGCCCCGGGACTCCATCCGCCGGGGCGCGACCTGCTCGCGCGTCACCGTCTCACGGCCGGTGGCCCTTCCCCGCTCCAGCAGCGACTTGAAGCGCAGCAGGTCGTCATCCATCTGCTTCTTCGGGTCCGCGCCCAGCAGCCTCGCGAAGGCATGGCCAATGGCCCCGGCCGGCGGGTTGTAGGACAGCCGGATGTCCACCCGAGTGCCGCCACGCGGCGTGGACTCGAAGTGGATGACGCCCAGGTTCTCCACCGCCGTGCCCTCCACGCTCTTCCAGGCCAGCACCTTGTTGGGCACGAACTTCGTGACGACGGCGTCCCATTCGAAGTGCAGCCCCGCGGGCCCGCGCACCTTCCAGTGCGAGCGGCCCTCGACGCCCGGAATCACTTCATCCACGTGTGTCATGAACCGGGGGAAGTTCTGCATCTCCCTCCAGAAGGCGAACACCTCCTCCACCGGCGCGTTCACGTTGATGTCCTTGTGAAGCGTGATGGCCCGCCGTCCCGCGCCCATCCCCGTGAGCCGTCGCAACCCCAGGTTCGTGAAGGCCCGCGTGCCCAGCATCACGCCGCCCAGGGCCGCCAGGGTGCCCGTCAGTCCCCGGCGTCCCAGCCCCCAGGCCGCCAGTGTCAGGCCGCCCAGCGCCCCGAAGAGCCGTTCGGACGGCGACCAGTGCTCCTGGAGGAAGATCCTCGACTCACCCGAGCGCATGCTGCCTCCTTGCAGCGCCGGGTGCGCTGAGCCCTCCGCATACGGAACAAGCTGGTTGTCCAGCCCATGCACCCCCTGCACCTTGCCGATGCGGGGCAGCACGCGCCGGAGTTCCTCGCGAAGGATGGGGCCCTCCAACCGAACCAGGCCATCCCGAGCCATCACGCGAATCGCCCCGGGATGCGAGCACACCCGGCCCAGGGCCGAGCGCACCCGTTCCTCCAGGACAAGGTCCTCCACCGGTGCCCGGTGCAGCTTGCGCATCGATTCGAAAAAGACGCCGCGCGAGCGCTGCGAGAGGTCCCGAGCGACGACGCCCACCGCGCCTCCCGCCTCATGCGCCGCGTGGACGGCCTTCCCCTGCAGATGGGACCTGCGCCAGCGGCCACTGCGTGGATCCGTCCAGTACATCAACCCCAGGCCCAGCCCAGCGCCACCGATTCCCCATAGGGCAGCTTTCATCGTCCGCCTCCTTCTGGCTCGTGTCCTTCGCTCCTCGGAACGTGAAGGCGGCGATGGCGCAGTGCAGCAGACGGGAAGGGGCTGCCTCGCTCGCGTCCGCGGGGGATGCCCGGCCACCAACCGGGCGGCTCAGCGCCCGGAGGTCCTCGCGTTGACTGGGCAACGAGGACGGTGCCCGCAGGCTCGGGCGTGCCCACTGTCTTTCGTGCTGGTCAACCCGAGAGGAGCAACACGGCATGCCCGAGGTACCGACGACACCTGACTCGCCCGTGAAGGATCCCGACCCCGACAAGAAGCCCGGGCGTGAGCCTCCCGGGCCGCAGGCGCCGCCGAAGAAGGACCCTCCCACGCGACAGCCGCCGGAAATCGAGCCGCCGCAGCCGCCCGAAATCAAGCCGCCCGGCATTCATGATCCGCCAGTGCCCAATCAGCCTGGACGGCCGGAAATCATCGCGTGAGCAACACCGGGAGCGTGGCGGACGAGCACGCCGCGCCCCCCGCGGCGTGAAGACGGGAGGCCAGGCGAGCGCCTGGCGCCAGCACGAACGCCCGTCCCGTTCCACGAGGCCACCGGCGTGGCCAGCTTTCTCCTGACGAGCGCCCGTTCCACTCCAGGGAGCGGCGAGGAGTGGCGGCATGCGAGAGCCCGAATTCCAGGACCGCTATGAGGGAGGCCGCGTGCTAGTGGACCACCTGCGGCGCCACGCGCGGCAACCCGGCACGCTGGTGCTGGCGCTGCCACGGGGCGGCGTACCCGTGGGCGCCGAAGTCGCGCGGGAGCTCGGAGTGCCGCTCGATGTCTTCCTGGTCCGCAAGCTGGGCACGCCCGGCCACGAGGAGCTGGCCATGGGCGCCATCGCCTCCGGGGGCGTGCGGGTGCTCAACCGCGAGGTCGTGGACGAGCTGAACATCGGCCGCGAGCAGATTGAGGCCACGGCCCGCCGCGAGGCCGTGGAGCTCCAGCGGCGTGAAGAGAGCTACCGGGAAGGCCGGCCGCTCCCCGACGTGCGGGGGCGCACCGTCCTCCTGGTGGATGACGGGCTGGCCACTGGAACGACGATGCGGGCGGCCGTGGCGGCGCTGCGGCTCCTGGAGCCCGCGGCCATCATCGTGGCCGTGCCCGTGGCCGCGGCCGAGTCCTGCGAAAGCCTGGCCCAGGTGGCGGACGAGGTCGTCTGCGTCCGCATGCCCGAGCCCTTCTATTCCGTGGGCCTGTGGTACCGCGACTTCGCGCAGACCGAGGACGACGAGGTGCGCGACCTGCTCGCCGAGGCAACCCGGGAACGGGCTTCCGGCGAAACACTGCCTTCCGCCTGAGCCCGGCGCCTCGCGGACCTCAGCCGCGCGGAGCCGGCCCCCATGAGCGCATGGACGTCCGCCCCACCATGATGTCCACCAACCGCTTCACGCGGCGGAAGACGCTCTCCTGCGCGTAGGGCACGCCGTGCTTCTCGCACAGCGCCTTCACCTTGGGCTGCGCCTGCCGGTAGCGCGTCATGGGCAAGCTGGGCCAGAGGTGGTGCTCGATCTGGTAGTTGAGCCAGCCGTGGAGGAAGTCCACCACGTCGTTGCCGGTGGCGTAGTTCACCGAGCCCACCACCTGCCGCACGGAGAACTCCGCGCCGCTGCGCGCCCGACCCTCGAAGCGGTAGAGGTCGTCCCCCGCGTGGTTGGGCGCGATCAACACGAAGCTCTGGATGTTGGTGAGCACTTCCGCGAAGACGCTGTTGGCGAAGACGCTGAGGACGGCCCACGCGCCCAGTGGCGCGAAGAGCGCGGGCAGCAGCACGAAGCGCAGGCCCGCGTAGGGCAGCAGGCACGTCCACCAGAAGGCACGGCCTTCGACGGAGAATGGGTTGAAGGCGGTGATGAGGGGCAGCGTGCCTGGTTCGTCCGGTCCTCCCGCGCGCTTGCGTTCGAAGCGCCGCCACTCCAGGAACGTGTTGGGCGCGTAGTACGTCACCTTCCACGTGCAGGCGAAGAACGCCACCAGCGCGTACTTGGCCAGCATGGGCATGCGCGATTGGCGCAGCCACTCCGTGTTCATCTCCACCAGATCCGGGTCCACCGTCTCCCCCGTGCGTCCGTGGTGCAGCACGTTGTGCTCGTGCCGCCACGCCTGGGGATGAATCCAGTCCGGCCAGTCCAGGAAGCGGCGCCACCCGGTGGCGAAGCGCTTGCCCGTGTAGTGCGCCGGCACGCCCGGCACCTTGTCGTAGCCTCGGTGCGTGACGTGATGGGCCATCATCGTCCAGCGCGCCGTGTTTCCCTGCGCGATGAGCAGCGCCGACACGGGATTGGGCATCAGCCACGCCGTCGCGTAGCCCAGCGCGGAACAGGCCCGGCCCCAGCGTTCAATCTTCCGCGCGTGCGCCAGGTCCGCCTCGCCGAGCGAAGACTCCAGCTCCTGCTTGAGCGCCTGAAGGTCCTGGGCGAAGGCCTCCGGCTCGGAGAGTGCGTGGGGGTGGGGATGGGAGATGGGAAGGGACGTCTGCGGCACTGCGTCGACGAGCAGGGGGACTGCCAGGGTCATGATGGGACCGGCATCTCGGTGAGGGCATCCAGGTGGGCGGCCACCAACCTGGTTTCAGGCCCTGAAATTCCGGATGCCGAAATCCACGAGCCCGTTCTCTCGCCCACCACGCCACCAGGGCGGCACACCCATGCCAGACGAGCCACCGCCCGGCCGAGGATTGCGGTTAAGCTCCCGCGCTCGCCGCCCACCGCATGCACGAGTTCCCTTCCCGTCGACAGTTGCTGCTGGCCGTCCTGGTGGCCACGACTCTCTCCGCGGCCGTCGAGGGGGTCTGGAGCTACTCCGGGGCGGTGAGCCCCCCCGCCCGCGTCCTCCTCACCGCCGCGGTGGGACTGCTCATCAGCGGCACCCTGGCGCTGTTGCTCCTGCGAACCCGGGAGCGCGCTCACCGCGCACGGGACGCCGCCCTGCGCAGCGCGGATGACGCCAGCGCGCTTCGCGAAGCCGTCATGGACGTGACGTCCGTGGGCTTCGCCTTCTTCGACCGCGAGCTGCGCTACGTTCACGTCAACACGGCCCTGGCGGCGATGCATGGCCTGCCCGCGGAGCGCCACCTGGGCCGGCACGTCACCGAGGTGATGCCCGACCTGGGCAAGCGCATCGCTCCGCGCCTCCAACTGGCGCTCAGCACGGGGGCCTCCATCCAGGACACCCTGCTCCAGGTGGAGACGCCCGCCGCGCCGGGCGAGAGCCGCTTCTGGTTCGGCAGCTATCTGCGCGTGTGCGGCGCGAACGGCGAGGTGCTGGGTGTCATCGCCGCGATGTCCGAGTTCACCGAGCGCATGCGCGCGGAGCAGAGCCTCCAGGAGCACGAGGGCCGGCTGGACGTGCTGACGCGGTCGCTGCCGGACTACCTGTGGGGCGGCAAGCTGCGCGGCGGGAGGCTGCGCGACTTCTACTGCACGCCCGTCATCGAGCGCACCACCGGTTATGCCGCCTCCGCGTTCGTCCAGCCCACGCCGGATGGCGGACCGCCGCCGCTGTGGGCGGAGATGATCCACCCCGAGGACCGCGCCCGCTACCGGGCCAGCATCGAGGGCCTGTCCCCCGGCGCCGAGGCGGAGCTGGAGCACCGGCTCATCTGCGCCGATGGCCGCGTGCGTTGGGTGCGCAGCCGCGCCGCCGCTTCCGCGTTGGATGCGCAGGGTGAGCTGCATGTCGGCTGCGTCGTCACCGACATCACCGACCGGCGGCTCGCGGATGACCTGCGCCAGCGCCTGCATGACAGTTTCCGCCGCTCCGCCCAGGAATGGCGCCGCACCTTCGACGCGGTGGCCTCGCCGCTGATGGTGTTGGGGGCGGATGGCACCGTCCAGCGTCTCAACGCCGCCGCCATCGCGCTCTTCGGAGGCATGGACCCGTCCGGCCAGCCGCTGTTCACCGCGGCCAGTGCCACACCCTGGTCGCACGCGCTGCCGTTGGTGGAGGAGCTGCGCCGCACCCACGCCAGTGCCACCCGCGAGCTGGGCGACCCGGTGTCACACCGCACGTGGGAGGTGTCCGCCACCTGGCTGGAGGAAGCGGGCGGCGAGGACTCGCGCATCATCCTGGTGGCCACGGAGGTGACGCGTCTCCTGGAGCTCCAGGCCAGCCTGCGGCGCAGTGAGACGATGGCCGCCATGGGCGCCATCGTCGCGGGCGTGGCCCACGAGGTCCGCAACCCCCTCTTCTCCATCTCCGCGGTGGTGGACGCGGTGGAGGCGACCTTCGGCGCGCGCGCGGAGCTCAAGCCTTACGTCGACGTGCTGCGCGGCGAGGTGAAGCGCCTCAACCACCTCACGCAGGAGCTCTTCGAGTACGGCCGCCCCACCCGCGGCGAATGGGTGGAAGGCCCCGTGCTCCCGGTAGTGATTGATGCACTCTCCGCGTGCGCCCTGGCCAGTGAGCGGGCCGGTGTGAATGTGAATCGCGAGTTGGCGGCGGCGCTGCCCCGCGTTCGCATGGACGCCCGGCGTTTGTTTCACGTGTTTCGCAACGTGGTGGAGAACGCGGTGCAGCATTCACCGGCGGGCAGCGCGGTGCGGGTGGCGACGGAAGAAGTGGAAGAGGCGGGCCGGGCCTGGGTGCGGTGCACCGTGCGCGACGGTGGGCGAGGCTTCCGCGCGGAGGACCTGCCCCATGTCTTCGAGCCCTTCTTCAGCAAGCGGCGCGGCGGCACGGGGCTGGGCCTGGCCATCGTCCAACGCATCATGGAGGAGCACCAGGGTATCATCCGCTTGCGCAATCACCCGGAGGGCGGCGCGGAAGTCACACTGCTGCTTCCAGCTGTTTCTTCGCGTGTATCAACCCAGCACGTAGACTCCCTCGCTTCATGACGCGTACCCGAATCCTTCTCGTGGACGACGAGCCCGGCATCCGCCTGGGCATGCGGGGCTTCCTCACCGCCCATGGGTTCGACGTGGACGAGGCCACCAGCCTCGCCGAGGCGCAGGAGGCGTTCCGCACCACGCGTCCGGACGTCGCGGTGGTGGACTACCGGCTCACGGACGGCACCGCGCTGGAGCTGCTGCCGCGCCTCAAGGACATCGACGCCTCGGTGCCCCTGGTGGTGCTCACCGGCCATGGCTCCATCGAGCTGGCCGTCCAGGCCGTGAAGGAAGGCGCCGAGCAGTTCCTCACCAAGCCGGTGGAGCTGGCCGTCCTCAAGGTGGTCCTGGACCGGCTGGTGTCGCAGCGCCGCGAGCGGCAGCGGCTGCTGGCGGAGCGTTCGCGCATCGCCCGTGGGACGGTGGACCCCTTCATGGGTGGCAGCGCCGCCATCCGCGCGCTCCAGGCGCAGGCCGAACGCATCATCGAAAGCGACAGCCCGGTGCTCATCACCGGCGAGACGGGCAGCGGCAAGAGCGTGCTCGCGCGGTGGCTGCATGAAGGCGGCCCGCGCAAGGACGCGCCCTTCGTGGACCTCAACTGCGCGGCGCTCTCCAAGGACTTGCTCGACTCGGAGCTGTTCGGCCACGAGAAGGGCGCCTTCACCGGCGCGGTGGCCGCCAAGCAAGGCCTGCTGGAGGTCGCCGACCGGGGCACCCTCTTCCTGGACGAGATTGGCGACATGGACTCGGCCGTCCAGCCCAAGCTCCTGAAGGTGCTGGAGGAGAAGCGCTTCCGGCGGCTGGGCGACGTAAGGGACCGCCGCGTGGACGTGCGCCTCATCGCGGCCACGCACCAGGACCTGGCCGTGGCCGCCCGGGACAAGCGGTTCCGCAGCGACCTCTACTTCCGCGTCAGCACGCTCATCCTCCATGTCCCTCCGCTGCGTGAGCGGCCCGAGGACATCGTCGGGATGGCGCACCACTTCCTGGCGGAGCTGGGCGCGGCGCGAGGCCGCGGCGGCGTGGGGCTGCAACCCGACGCGGAGACGGCCCTCACCCGCTACACCTGGCCTGGCAACATCCGCGAGCTGCGCAACGTGCTGGAGCGCGCGGTGCTGCTGTCCGGCGGCGGGCCCCTGTCCCGGGGGGACTTGCGCTTCGAGGCCGCCGCCGGCGTGGCCGCCTCCGACGCCGACGACCACCTCACCCTCGAGGAGTTGGAGCGCCGCCACATCGAGCGCATCCTCCGCCTTGAGCACGGCCACGTGGAGCGCGCCGCCGCGCGGCTCGGCATCCCCCGGTCGTCCCTCTACGAGCGGCTGAAGCGCCTGGGCATCAACCGGTCCGGATTCCAGAAACCGGATCCGTAGCCTGGACGCAGCGAGCAGACACTGGCCGGGACGCGGGAGCAAGCACCGGAATTTACTTGGAACCGAGACAAGCCCGTCTCTGGCCCTGAGCTTGCTTGAGGGCCCGCCCCGTGGCTCAGAACATCCTGATCGTCGACGACGAGTCTTCCCTCTGCTGGGTGTTGGGCCAGTTCTTCTCCGGGGCCGGCTACCGCGTGGACTCGGCGGGCTCGCTGGACGAAGCGTTGGACCTGATGACGACGGGCCGCTACGACTTGGTCATCAGCGACCTGCGCCTGAGCGGAACGCTCTCCGAAGAAGGGCTGATGCTGGCGGACTTCGTGCGCCGCTACACGCCCCAGACGCGGGTGGTGCTGCTGACGGCGTTCGCCACCCAGGAGCTCACCGACCGCGCGCAGGCGCTGGGCGTGGACCTGGTGCTTTCCAAGCCGCAGCCGCTGCCCGCACTGGCCGAGCACGTCTCACGCCTGCTCGCCGCCGCCGCGGTGTAGTTCGCGCCCCTGCTGCCGCGTGCGAGTCCCCAGGCTCCGCGCGACGACGCGTTATCGAGCTGCATGTCGCCGGGACGGACCCGAACAACTGGGACACCGACTGCTCATCGTTTCTTGAGTCAGTCATCCGCCGGTGACAACCTTCGCGGCTCCTCGGCGGGGCCCGTCCCAGCCTCGACCTTCCATGCACCTTCCTCACCTCACACCGTCCTCACCGCGCAGCTTCCTTCGCCGCGTGACACGGCTCGCCGCCCCGTTGCTGCTGGTGGCTTCGGCCACCGCCAGCGCCCAACCCGCGGCGTCGCAGGCCATCGACGTGCAGCAGTACAAGCCGGCCCCGGGCGCCTATGACGTGCTCGGCATGCACGGCGCGCGCATCGCGCCGCACCTCTCCTGGAACCTGGGCGCGTCGCTCAACTACGCGAATGATCCGCTCAACCTCGTGGACCCGCGAGCGGACCGGTTCCTCTACCGCATCGTGGACAGCCAGCTCACGCTGGACCTGATGGGCGCCATCTCCCTGTTCGACCGGGTGGAGATTGGCGTCGCGCTGCCCCTCTCCCACACGACGTCGGAACCCGCCGCCGCGGTGGCGCCAGACCTGTCGAACGGCGTGGGGACCACGGGCGTGGGTGACCTGCGGCTGGTGCCGAAGGTCCGCCTGCTCTCCACCGACAGTGGCATCCACCTGGCGGTGACGGCGCCCCTGACGCTGCCCACGGGCGGCGGCTCGAAGTTCCTGGGCTCGGACACGGTGACGTTCCAGCCGCGCTTCGTGGCGGAGTGGGCCACCACCGCAGTCCGCCTGCTGGCCAACGTGGGCTTCAACGTCCGCCGCGAGGAGCAGCTGCGCAACCTCCGCGTGGGCAACGAGTTCGCCTACGCGGTGGGCGCCGAGGTGCCCCTCACGCAGGCCCTCACGGCGCAGGCCACCCTGGCGGGCGCGCTGGGCCTGAAGGAGACGAGCGCCGAGGAGCGGCCCATGGAAGCACTGGCCGCGCTGAAGTACCGCTTCACTCCGGGGTTGGCCGCGCATGTGGGCGCGGGCCCGGGCCTGTCGCGGGGCTATGGCACCCCGTCCTTCCGCGTACTCGCGGGGGTGGCCTGGACGCCATTCGAGTCCAAGGGCGGCCCCGCCTCCGCCGCGCAGGTCTGCGACCTGGGGCCCGAGGACTTCGACGGCTTCCAGGACGACGACAACTGCCTGGACCCGGACGACGATGGTGACGGCATCCCCGATGTCACCGACGTGTGCCCCACCGAGCCGGAGACCTTCAACGGCTTCCAGGACGAGGACGGCTGCCCGGATGACCCGGACGCCCACCAGCCGCCCACCGAGGCGGGCCAGCCCGCACCGGCCCCGGCGCCCCTGGCGCTGCCGCCCGCGCCGGTGGATACCGACAAGGATGGCGTCGTCGACTCGGAGGACCTGTGCCCGACCGAGCCGGAGGACATGGACGGCTTCGAGGACGAGGACGGCTGCCCCGACCCCGACAACGACCAGGACGGCATCCTGGACGCCGTGGACCAGTGCCCGCTGGAGGCGGAGACCATCAACGGCGTGAACGATGACGACGGCTGCCCGGACAAGGGCAAGGCGCAGGTGCGCGTGGAGGGCGCGCGCATCGTCATCCTGGACAAGGTGTACTTCGGCACGGACCGGGACGTGATTCTGGCCAGGTCCCACGGCCTGCTGCGGCAGGTGGCCTCCACGCTCAAGGCGAACCCGAGGATCCTGGTGGTCCGTGTGGAAGGCCACACGGATGACCAGGGCAACGACGCGAAGAACCTGGACCTGTCCCAGCGGCGGGCGAGGAATGTGGTGGCCTTCCTGGTGAAGGAAGGCATCGCGGCGCAGCGGCTGGACGCGGTGGGCTATGGTGAGGCGAAGCCGGTCGACACCAACACGACGGCCAAGGGGCGCGAGAACAACCGTCGCGTCGAGTTCAACATCGTGAAGGTCGCCGAGCCTTCGACGGGAGGAGGCACGCGTTGATGCGGACAGCCCCTTGGATGATGGCGGTGATGCTGGCGGGTCCACCCGCGCTCGCCGCGCAGGCGCAGGCGCAGGCGCCGTGCGGCGGGCTGCGCTTCGACAATGGCCGGATGGTGTTCGGCCGGCCGCTGGCGCCCCAGGGCGCGGAGACGGACGCGTGCCTGGCGCACGTGGCCCAAGCGCTCCTGGCGCGCCCCGCCATCCGTTCCGTGACGGTGGCGGCGAAGCTTCCGGACGCGGACCGGCTGGACGGCCGGGGCCTGGCCGCGGCGAAACGGGCCGCGGACGTGCTGGTGGCGGCGGGCGTGCCCCGCACGCGGGTGTCCGCCATGGCGCCGCCGTCCGTGGAGGGCGAGCCCGCACAGCTCCAACTCGCCTACGTGGAGCGGCCCGCCCAGCCCGCGGTGGCCCGGCTGCGGGCGGCCAGCGGCGCGGTGGAGGCCGGCGCGACGGAAGCCCTGCTCCTCGCGCGGACGGTGGGCGACTCACTCTACCCGGGCGAGCTGCTGCGCACCGGCGCGGACGCCCGGGCGGAGCTGGCCCTGGCGGACGGCAGCATGGTGCGCGTGGTGGAGAACAGTCTCATCAAGGTGGGCGCCATCGAGCTGATGGCGAACCTCCAGCGCAAGGTGCAGTTGGACTTGCTGCGAGGCACCGTGGAGACGGACGCGGCGCCGGGTGGCGCGGGCTCCATCTTCGAGGTCCGCACGCGCGGCGCGGTGGCCGGTGTGCGAGGCACCCGGTTCCGCGTGTCGGCCCAGGACGACGGCACCAGCCGGCTGGAAACACTGGAGGGCAACGTGGCCCTCAGCGCGGAGCAGGCCGAGGTCGAGGTGTCGGGCGGACATGGCTCGCGCGCGAAGCCGGGCTCGCCCCCGGAGCCGCCTCGCCCGCTGCTGCCGGCGCCCACGCTGGTGGGCCCTCGGGGGGGCGCGTTCGCCACGGCCCCGAAGGTGTCCTGGCGGACGCTGGAGGGCGCCGCGACATACCGCGTGGAGGTGGCCCGCACGGCGGACTTCGCCGCGAGTGTCCAGACGTATGACAGCGCCAGCCCGGAGCTGGCGCTTCCCGGGCCCCGCCAGGGCAAGTGGTTCTGGCGGGTGATGGCCGTGGACGGAGACGGCTTCGTGGGCTTCCCTTCGAAGATCTACGCCTTCGACGTCCAGCCCTGAGACGGGTGCATTGCGTGCGCCCATCCGCGCACGCATGATGGCCGGGCCCTGCCTGCCAGCAGGCCCCGCCCATGGACTCCAGTCCCGCCGAACCCCACCGCCGCGACGGTCCCCGTCTGCCCTCGCCCGCCGTATTGCGGGTGCTGGGTGCGTGCGTGGGCATCGCGCTGGCGGGGGTGACGGCGGCCACCGGTGGCGCGCCGGGCTTCCTGGAGCGCTCGCTCTACGACAAGGCGGTGAGCCGGCTGCTGCCCGCCGTGCCGCCGAGCGCGAACCTGGTGCTGGTGGAAGTGGATGACCGCGCCCTCGCGACGCTGGGCGAGCGTTGGCCGCTGTCACGCACCACGTGGGCCCGCGCCTTCCATGCGCTCGCCGCCCAGCGCCCCGCCGCCGTGGCGATGGACGTCGTCTTCGACCAGCCCGGGCCGCGTGACGCGCTTGAGCTGGGTGAGGACATCCTGGAGGCGCTCCGCCGCTCGGGGCTGACGGAGCAGCCCGCGGGTGAAGCCTTGGCGGCGGACCTGGAGGCACGGCTCCACGCGCGCGACGGCGATGCCCGGCTGGCCGAAGCGATTTCAGAAGGGCACGGCGTCGTCCTGGGTGCCGCCGCGCTCACCAACGACGTCCCGGTGATGGCGCCTCTCGAGGATGGCGCGCTGGGCACGCCGCTGGCCCTGCCCGCCCAGTCGCTGCGGCTCCAGGCCCAGGAGGTGGCGGGGAGCATCGCGCCCCTGCGCATGGCGGCTCGGGGCAGCGGAACCCTCAACATGCTGGTGGACGGTGACGGCGTCATCCGTCGCTATCCCTACGCCGTGGGCGTGAGCGGACAGGCCTGGCCTTCGCTGGCGCTGGCCACCGCGCTGCACCTGACGCCCGAACGGGCGGAGCCTCTGCGCGAGCTGGCGGCATTGGACCATGGCGCGCCGTTGATGCGGCTGCCTGCCCCCAACTGGCTGCCCCGGGTGAGTCTGGCGGACCTGCTCCACGCGGACCCGCGCTCGGTGGGCTTGGACCTGGCGCTGCGTGGCAAGACGGTCTTCGTGGGTGTCACCGCCACGGGGCTGCATGGCCAGAGCACCCTGCCCGGCCAGGTGGCGGTGCCCGGCGTGGAGATTCACGCCTTCGCCATGGACAACCTGCGGTCGGGCCGACTGATGCGCTCGTCGGGCCTGGTGGCGCTGCTGGGCGTTCTGGAGACCGCGGCGGTGCTCGTGGCCTTCGCCTGGCTCTGCCGGCGCGCGCGCACGTCCGGCGCGGTCCTCCGGTGGGCGGTGACGCTGGCTGTCCTGCACACGGCGCTGGTGGCGTGGCTGGCGTCGGACCCGGGCTGGGTCATTCCCCTGGTCCCCTCGTGGGTGGGCCTCATGCTAATGCTGGTGGTGGACGCGGCGTCGCGCGCGCAGGAGGTGGGCCGGCAGCGAGGCGCCCTCCGCCGGCTCTTCATCCGCTACCCCCAGGCATCCGTGGAGCCGGCAGCACCGCGGCAAGACGCCCAGCGCGCCCGCGCCGACGCAATGCACCAGGACTAGCGGACAGCCAGACAACCGCGCCGGGCGACACCGCGTCACACGAAGCCTTGAGCCGGGCAGCAGCCGTGGCAGCATCCTCGCTCCTGCATGCGCCGCTACGCCCTCATCGCCGAGCCCGACCCACAGCGAGCCGCTGGCCTCTTGTCCCTGGTGACGGAGGAAGGCCTGGAAGGCGTCGTCGCCAAGGATGGAGCGGAAGCCCAAGACGTCGTGCGCCAGCGCGGTGCCCCCCTGCTGCTCGTCACGGACCTGGCGCTGCCCCGGCTGGACGGCTTCGCGCTGCTGACGTGGCTTCGGGAACAGGAGGACTCTGCCGGAACGCAGGTGGTGGTGGTCACGGCCTTCGACGAGCTGCGCGTCCGCGCATGGCAGCTCAAGGATGCGCTGGGCATCCACGCATTACTCAGTCGCCGGGCCTCCTCGGAGGTGATGCGGGACACGCTGCGTCGCGTTCTCGCAGGGCAACTCGCGCCACAGCCGCCTCCGGCGGAGGGGGCCGCGGAGCAGGAGCGGCAACGGCTGGCGAGCATCGCGGCCATGCACCTGGTCGACAACGGACCGCCCGAGGCGGAGCTCCAGCAACTCGTGAAGGAGGTCGCCCAGGCCTTCGGTGTTCCCGTGGCGCTGCTGACGCTGGTGCTGGGCGAGCGCCAGTGGTTCAAGGCCCACGTCGGCCTGCCACCCACCCTCGCGAAGGACCGGGGCACGCCGCGCGACTGGGCGTTCTGTCACCACGTGGTGCAGGGGCGCGAGCCGCTCGTCGTACCGGATGCCCGGCGCCATCCCTACTTCCGTGACAACCCGCTGGTGCGCGACGGCATCGTGGGCAGCTACGCGGGCGCACCGCTGCTGACGTCCACGGGCGAAGTCCTGGGCTCGCTGTGCGTCATCGACACGCGCCCGCTCGTCCTGGGCGCCGAGGACCTGGCCGCGCTGCGGGAGCTCGCGAACCGCGTAGCGGAGGACCTGGAACAGCGGGCCCGGATGAAACAGGCCACCGGAAAGGCCCAGGCAGAGCCCGCGCTCACCGAAGCGTCGGCCCTGGGACTCCTGCGTGATGCGGTGCAGGCCCTGGACGTCGCGGCCCTGCTGGTGGCGCCTGGACGCAAACCCCACGCGTGCAACACCGCGATGACGGACCTGCTGGGCCTGCCGCCCGAGCCCTTCCCGGCCATGACGTTCGATGCCTTCTGCCAGCACGTCGCGGGACTCACCGCGGACCCGGCGAGCACGCTGCGGCAGCTCGACCTGGCCTCCGAATCGTCCCGAGGCCTCCGGATGACGCTGGTCCTGGAGCGGCCCCAGCCGCACCGGCTGCGCTGGGTGGCTCGGCCCTTCCCCATCCCTGGCGGCATGGCGCAGATGCTGACGCTCGCCGACATTGGACACACCCGGCCAGCCCGTGAGGAGCGGGAGCGGCAGTACCGGGTGGACGCGCTGACGGGACTGGTGTCGCGGCGCGCGGGCGAGGAACGGGTGCTGCGCGAGATTGGCCGCTGCCGCAGGGATGGCATGCCCTTCAGCGTGCTGCTCGCGGACCTGGTGGGACTGGGGCGCATCAACGCGACTCGAGGTTTCGACGCGGGGGACGCCACGCTGCGAGACGGAGCCCGCATCACCGAAGCCCTGGGAGTCCCTGGAGGCTTCGCGGTGCGATGGGAAGGCGGGACGTTCCTCCTGGCCCTTCCTGGCGTGGGCGCGGCGCAGGCCGAAGCGTTGCGCCAGAAGCTGCACGACACCCCTGGCGCGCCCGATGTGGTGTCCGCCACCGTCACCGTCGAGGGTGAGGAAGACCCTCAGGGAACGCTGGCTCGAGCCCAGGCAGCGCTCATCCGGGCCAAGACGGAGCACCGGCCACTGCGGCTGGCATGAGCCACGCTGGCCCCCTTCACCGCGACGAGGAGCACCGCATGTCGACGCCCGTGCCCGACCGCCTCCGCCTGCCCTTCCACTTCGACGCCGCGCCGCTCCAGCAGGAACTCGCGGCATTGCCCGCCGAGGCGTGGGTTCCCCACTTCAACAAGCGCGAATACGAAGGCGAGTGGAGCGGCGTGCCCCTGCGCTCCATTGGCGGCATGGAAGGCCGCATCTATCCAGACCCGACGGGCCGCGAGCGATACGCCGACACGCCGCTGATGGCGCGCTGCCCCGCGTTCCGCGCAGTGCTGGCCACGTTTCAGTGCCCCGTCGGCGCCGCGCGTCTGCTGAAGCTCGCGGCGGGCGCGCGCATCCGCGAGCACACCGACTACAACCTGGGCTACGCGGACGGCGAGGTGCGGCTCCACGTGCCCATCACCACGCACCCCGACGTGGCCTTCTTCCTCGGAGGCGAGCGCGTCATCCTCCAGCCCGGTGAGTGCTGGTACCTGGACTTCAACCGTCCCCACCGGGTGGACAACCCCAGCGACACCGACCGCGTCCACCTGGTACTGGACTGCGACGTGAACGACTGGCTGCGAGACGTCTTCATGGGGGCCGTGAATGGGCGCTGAGTCCTTCGAGCGCTTCCGTCTCCGCGTCCTGGAGGACGTCACGCTCCAGGAGGCACTCCGCGAGACTCCGGACACCGCGGCCTTCGTGGCACGCGCCGTCGAACTGGGCGCCATGCACGACTGCCACTTCACCGCCGAGGACATCCACGAAGCCCTGCGCACCGCTCGCCGGGTCTGGCGGGAGCGATGGATATGACACCAGACATGGAGGGCTGGGTGCCCGCGCGCATCCACGTGGACGGCGGACAACCGCGCGTGGACTGGTGTCACATGGGGGGCCAGCGATTCACGGACCCGTTCTTCGACGAGACGCTGGAACGGCGGCTCCGCCACCCGTTCGCCCTGCTCTTCCGGCATCAGACGTCGATGGACGCGCTGGTGGCACGACAAGCCGAGAAGCCCGGCCTGCCAGTGCGCGGGCTCGTCTTCCACATGTCCCGCTGCGGCTCCACGCTGGTGGCGCAGCTGCTGGCCGCGCTGCCGCGCCACATCGTCCTGTCCGAAGCCGGCCCCGTGGACACGGTGCTGCGCGCGCACCAGTACTTGCCAGGGGTCACGGACACGCAGCGAATCGAATGGCTGCGCGCGGTGGTGGGAGCCCTCGGACAACAGCGGCATCCGGAGGAGCGCGCGGTGTTCCTCAAGCTGGACGCGTGGCACATCCTGGAGCTCCCGCTGCTGCAGCGCGCCTTCCCCGGTGTGCCGTGGATGTTCCTCTACCGGGATCCGGTCGAGGTCATGGCGTCGCATCAAAATCACCGGGGCGCACACATGCTTCCAGGACTGCTGAACCCCGCGCACCTGGGCCTGGAGCCCGGGCAACTCGAAGGCATGCCCCTAGACGAGTACGGCGCGCGCGTCCTCGCTGCCATCTGCGACGCGGGCCTACGAGGCTATCGCGCGCGGACAGCCCAGGCGCGGCTGATGGACTACCGGCAGCTCCAGCCGGAAGGCCCACGGGTGCTCACGGAGCTGTTCGCTCTCGAGCTGACGGCCGAGGACACCCCGCGCTTGCGCGACGTCTTGGAGCGGAACGCGAAGAACCCCGTGCTGCCCTTCGAGGACGACACGGAGGAGAAGGCTCGCCGCGTCTCATCGCATGGGCGGGCCCTGGCGGAGCAATGGGGCCGTCCCATCCACGACGCGCTGGAAGCCGAACGCCTGCGCGGGAATGTTGGGACGTAGCGCGAGACACCTACGCCCGGCGCTACCGGGCCAGGGCCGCCTGCTCAGCATTGCCTGTGGTCACCGCCATGCTCCGGCCGAAGTCCCGCGGCACGCCAACCGCCACGGCGCGCTCGCTCAGTGCCGTCCCCGCGCAGCGACGGCGTCCTGGATGAGCCCGGCGAGCAGCATGAGGGACTTCGGATCCTTGCTCGCGCGCACGCGCCACGACCCGGCGCGGGTATGCAGCACCAGCCGGTACGACTCCTCGGCGAGGACGAGCCGCGCGATGCAGCCGAAGATGACCATGACGACGGCGATCAACGCCGCCTCATAGCCCCCCTTCGCCGTGCTGCTGGAGACGGACAGCGCGGACAGGGCCGGCAGCCCCACGCTCATGCACAGGCCCAGCGTGGCCAACACAGGAACCATGCGAGGCGTGCGCCGCACCGTCTCCACCCGCTGGACGTCCGCGAGCAACAGCGTCCTGCCCCGGGCGACGACCCGCTCGGTCGTCACCCGCAGGCCGGCGTCCTGGAAGAGCGGCACTTCGGAAGGAGCGGGCGGCGCAACCAGCGGGCGGTCCGGAAACGCGGGAGTGGCGGGCACCGCGGACACGGCGAGAGGCTCAATCATGGGGCGACTCGGTCGACGGCGGCACGGCCCCGCCGGGAGAGATGAATACGGAACTCGGATGACCTGGAACGTGGGCCAGCAACACCCGGCGCAGCTCACCGAGCGGCCGGCCCAGCGCGAAACAGTCGCGGGCGCCCAGCCGCAGGGCGAGTCCCACCAGCCGCTCATCGGCGAAGGGCACCAACACGATGATGGGCCCCTGGGGCGAAAGCTCCCGGGCGCGCTGAAGCCGACGCTGGAGACTCTCACCGCGCTCGACGTGGACGAGCACGAGGTCCGGACACCCACCCGCCGGCGCGCCCGACTCCAGCGCGATGCCCAGCTCGGCCAGCACGTCCATCAGGAGCGAGCTGAGCGACGCATCCCCTCCGAGCAGGAGGGCACGGGCGATGGACGAGGACTTCACGTTGCAACATCAAGCAATGCCCATGCCCGCTGTCCCCGCCCCGAGAGCCCGGGCAACGTGCGGGCGAACCGTTGCATCACGCCAGACGTCCCTGGCGGATTACCACGGTGTCCAGAGCGCCCCTACCCGCGCTCCCGCTCGCGACGGTGGATGGTCGACACATCGATGCCGAGCACCTCGGCCGCGCGCGTCTTGTTCCCGCCGCAGCGTGTCACCATCCACGCGATGTACTCCGCCTCCAGCCGCCGCAGGGGCCACAGCGCGTGCTGCGCCATCACCAACGGCTGCACCTCCGGCGCCTCGGGCGGCAGGTGTGGGCGCAAGTCCTCCAGCCCCACGACTTCGCTCGCCACCATCACCGCCAGCCGCTCTATCAGGTTCTCCAGCTCACGCACGTTTCCCGGCCAGGGCAAGGTGGCGAGCGCGGCCACCGCCTCTGGAGACAAGGACTGCATGCGGGAGCGAGGGTTGCGCGCGCGGGCGCGGGCCGTGAAGTGCTCCACCAGCAAGGGGATGTCCTCGCGCCGCTCCGCCAGCGGAGGCAACAGCAGTGTCACGACATTGAGCCGGTAGAACAGGTCCGCGCGGAAGCGGCCCTCGCGCACGCGGGCGTCCAGGTCCTGGTGCGTGGCGGCGACGATGCGCACGTCCACGGTGCGGCTGCCGTCGGCGCCCACCGCGCGCACCTCGCCGTCCTCCAGCACGCGCAGCAGGCGAGCCTGGAGCTCCAGCGGCATGTCGCCAATCTCGTCCAGGAACAGCGTGCCCCCATCCGCCTCCACGAAGAGGCCGCGACGGGCGTGGGTGGCGCCGGTGAAGGCACCCTTGAGGTGACCGAACAGCTCGCTCTCCAGCAAGTCATGTGGCAGCGCCGTGCAGTTGACGGCCACGAAAGGCCCGGAGGCGCGAGGCCCCTGGAAGTGCAGCGCGCGCGCCACCAGCTCCTTGCCCGTGCCGCTCGGGCCCCGCAGCAGCACCGCCGCCTGGGCGTAGGCCACGCGGTCGATGAGTTCGTAGAGGTTCCGCATCGCCGTGCTGCGGCCCACCAGCGCGCCCAGCCCGCTGCGCTCGGCGGCGGCGCGCCGCAGTGCCCGGTTCTCCACCTGGAGCCTGCGCTCCTTCAACGCCCGCTCGAGGAAGAGCAGCACCTCATCCAGGCGGAAGGGCTTGGTGAAGTAGTGGTACGCACCGCGCTTCATCGCCTCCACCGCGCTCTCCACGCCGCCGAAGGCCGTCATCATCAACACGGGGATGTCCGCGTCGAGCGCCCGCACGGCCTCCAGCACATCCAGGCCGTCCACCCCCTCCATGCGCAAATCACACAGCACCGCGTTGTAGGCCTGCGCGCGCGCCATCCGGATGGCCTCTTCGCCGCCCGTGGCCAGGTCCACGACGTAGCCCGCGTCCGTGAGGGGCTCCCGCAGCATGAGGCCCATGTCCACGTGGTCATCGACGACCAGGATGCGTCCTTCAACCGACATACCGCTCCTCCCCGCTGGGCTTCGCGATGGGCCAGAGCACGGTGACGCAGGTGCCCCGGCCCTCCTCGCTCTCCAGCTCCAGCCGGCCACCATGGTTGCGCACGACGTGGGCCACCATCGTCAGCCCCAGTCCCGTGCCCTGTCCCCGCTTCTTGGTGGTGAAGAAGGGGTCGAATACCTGATTGAGGTGCTCCCTGGGAATGCCGCAGCCGTCATCGCGGAGGGTGAGCGCCACCAGCCCCCACGGCTCCGCCTCCGGCACCGCCGCGGACAGCGTCACCTGCCCGCCCTCGCCACACGCGTGGCAGGCGTTGAGCGCCAGGTTCACCAGCACCTGCTGGAGCTGGTCCGGGTCCGCCGCCAGTGGAGGCAGCGTCTCTGGCACTGTCACCTCGAAGCGAACCCCGCGCCGCTCCACCTCCATGCGCAGCAACTCCTGGACGTCATGGAGCAGGGAGATGAGCGGCACTGGCCGCACCGCCGTGGGCTGGAGGCGCGAGAAGTCCAGGAGCTGCCGCAGCGTGCGGCTCACCCGGTCGATCTGCTCGATGATGACGGCGATGCCAGGCCCCTGCGGGTGCTCCTTGCCCAGCTTGCCCAGCACGTACTCCGCGCGCCCACGCACCACGCCAAGCGGCGTGCCAATCTCATGCGCGATGCCGGCGGCGAGCACGCCCACCGTGGCCAGCTTCTCCGCGCGCAGCAGCTGCGTCTCCAGCGCGCGCACGTTGCTCAGGTCCTCCACCACCAACAAGGTCTGGACCTCCGGGTGGCGCGCCTCCAGCGGCACCGCGTGAAGGTTGAACCGGCCCTCGTCGCCGAAGAGCACCAGTGTCTCTCCCAGGATGCTGTGGGCGCGCGACTCGCTCGCGGCGGCGGCCACCAGGGCGCGAATCCGGGACACCACCGGCGCCGGGGCCTGAGGGAAGGCCGTCTCCAGCGGCGCGCCAATGGCGTCCGGAGGCATGCGCTCGCGGAGCACCTGGTTCACCGCGCTGATGCGCCCGTCCACCGTGAGCGCAAGCACCCCGGAAGGAATGTGGTCGAGAATCTTCTGCGTCTTGTCGTGCAGGTGCGCCAGCTGGTCCGCGTGCTGGCGACTCTCACGCAACGCGGCCGCGCGCCGCTGCGCCAGCACCACGTACACGGCGAACGTCACCAGGAAGAGCGCCACCAACAGCGCCGCGGCCATGAGCCGCCAGATGAGGGCCTGCTGATGCGAGCGCAGCGTCGCGGTGGACACCAACGTGGCCGCGGCCCAGTGGCTGCCACCGCGGACGCGGATGGGCGTGAACACGGCGATGGCCTCCGAGCGGCCCAGGCCCAATCGCTCGGCCTCCTCCGCGCGCAGTGGCAACGCGCCTCGTTCGCCCTCGCGCATGCGCGCCGCCAGCGCCGCGAAGCCCGGCACCGATGCGCCCTCCGTCTCCAGCCGCCGGAACCAGTCCGCCAGGGTGGCATCGCTCGCGGAGGTCGGCTGGCCATACGCGCCCAGGAGCAACAGCCGCGCGTCCGGGTCCGACGTCACGATGCGCAGCGGCGTGAAGAAGGACGTCGTGTCGACCAGCACCGCCACCGCGCCCTCGGGCCGGCCTTGCGCATCCTCGGGCAGCGCCGTGGCCATGACCCGCAGCGAATCCAAGCCGCCATCCTCCATGGGAGGCGACAGGGTGACGTCCCCCGGCGGCCGCAGCAGGGCCCGCCGGCCCGCCTCCGCCATCTGCGCCAGCACGGGCGCACGTGCCACCTGCTTGCCCATGCGCCGGTCCAACATGCGCAGCCATTCCTTGCCGCTGGCGTCGTAGGCGATGAGGACCTTGTACTGGCCCACCGCCTCCAACAGCGCCCGCATCTCCCGCCGGTGCTCCGCCAGCGTGCCGGGCTGGGACATGAGCTCCCCGGCGAAGCGCAGGTCCTCCGCCACGTCCTCCAGCGTCTCCGCCACCCCGCGCGTGGCCTCGTCCAGTTGGGCCTGGCGCTCCACCGCGAACTGGTGCCACTGGGCCGCCCGGTTGCGCTCCAACAGGGTGAACACCCCCACCCCCACCGTCGTGAGGGCGACAAAGAGCAGCAGGACGGGAACGAGCGCGTACCGCATGGCCCGCGGAGTCTAACCGCCAGGCCCTCCCCAACCCCTTGAAATAGCAGGGAAATCAAGAAGCTCGCCGGCCAGGGGGCCCACTTTGGCGATTGACACCTCGCGTCGAGCGCTGCTACCTACCGGTCGGTAGGTCTCAAGGAGGGAGCAGACGTGACGAACACCGGAGGACGGAAGCCGGACGAGGGCGAGCGCTACCGAGCCATCCTGGAAACGGCGGCGAGGCTCATCTGTGACCGGGGGTACGAGGGCACGTCGATGCAGGAGATTGCCGCCGCGTGCCGGATGACGAAGGCGGGCCTCTACCACCACATCCAGAACAAGGAGCAGCTGCTCTTCGCCATCATGAACTACGGGATGGACCTGTTCGAGGAGCAGGTCCTCTCGCGGGTTCAGGACATCGCGAATCCAGTGGAGCGGCTTCGCGCGTGCATGCGCCACAACATCCTGCTGGTGACGCGGGGGTGGAGCAAGGAGGTCATCATCATCCTCCACGAGCACGCCACGCTCACCGGTGAGACTCGCGCCTTCATCGACGCCCGGAAGAAGAAGTACGTGGACTTCCTGGAGGAGGCCTTCGCGCAGGCCTCGCAGCAGGGCCTCATCCGCCCCGTGGACCCGACGGTGGGCGCCTTCTCGTTCCTGGGAATGGTGCTGTGGATCTACAAGTGGTTCAAGCCAGACGGGCGCCTCACGGACGAGCAGATCGCCGACGGCATGGTGGACATGCTGTTCCCGCCCTTCGCCGCCGCTGGTGACACCGCCGGACAGGCAGGGCCCTCCCCGTTGCGCATGGTGCCGAGCGTGTCGGCCACCGGCACGGATTCGGAGGACGCATGAAGACGGCGCGCTGGTGCTCGCTGGAGGAGGCGGTGGCCTCCATTCCGGATGGCGCGTCGCTGGCCACCGGCGGCTTCATGCTGGGCCGCGCCCCCATGGCGCTGGTGATGGAAATCATCGCGCAGGGCAAGCGCGACCTGGGCCTCATCTCCCTCCCCAACCCACTGCCCGCGGAGTTCCTCGTGGCGGGCGGCTGTCTGGGCAAGCTGGAGATTGCCTTCGGCGCGCTGAGCCTTCAGGGCCGCGTGCGTCCCATGCCCTGCCTCAAGCGGGCCATGGAGCAAGGCACCCTCGCCTGGCGCGAACATGACGGCTACCGCGTCGTCCAGCGGCTGCGCGCCGCGTCCATGGGCCTGCCCTTCATCCCCGCGCCGGACGCGGACGTGTCCGGGCTGGCGCAGACGGAGCCGCCGCCCACGGTGGAGGACCCCTTCACCGGCCAGCGCGTGGCGGTGGAGCCGGCGTTCTATCCGGACGTGGCGCTGATCCACGCGCGCGCCGCGGACGAGCGCGGCAACCTCTACATGGAAGACCCGACCACGGACCTGCTGGTGGCGGGCGCGGCGAAGCGGGTGATTGCCACGGTGGAGGAGCGGGTGGCGAAGCTGCCTCGCGCCACCCTGCCCGGCTTCCAGGTGGACCGCATCGTCCTGGCCCCCGGTGGCGCCCTGCCCACCGGCTGCGCAGGGCTCTACCCGCACGATGACGCGATGCTGGCCCGCTACCTGTCGCTGGCGGAGACGGGCCGCGAGGCGGAGTTCCTGGAAACGCTGCTGACGCGGAGGGCGGCATGAGCGCGACGCTGGACATCACCCCGGCGGAGACCGTGGTCGCCCTGCTGGCGCGGCAGATTGATGACGGCGGCGTGGTGGCCACGGGCGTGGCGTCACCGCTGGCCATCCTGGCCATCGCCGTGGCGCGCGCGACGCATGCGCCGGACCTGACGTACCTGGCCTGCGTGGGCTCGCTGGACCCGGAGATTCCCACGCTTTTGCCCTCCTCCGAGGACCTGGGCTACCTGGATGGCCGGTCCGCGGAAATCACCATTCCGGACCTGTTCGACCACGCGCGGCGCGGCCGGGTGGACACCGTCTTCTTCGGCGCGGCCGAGGTGGATGCCGAAGGCCGCACCAACATGACGGCCAGCGGCAGCCTGGACAAGCCGCGGACGAAGTTCCCCGGCGTGGCGGGCGCCGCGACGCTGCGGCAGTGGGTGCGCCGGCCGGTGTTGCTGGTGCCGCGCCAGTCGCGCCGCAACCTGGTGCCGGAGGTGCAGGTCGCCACCACGAGAGACCCTCGCCGGCCGGTGACGCTCATCTCCGACCTGGGCGTGTTCGAACTGGGCGCGTCCGGCGCACGGCTGCTCGCGCGGCACCCGTGGGCCTCGGAAGAGAGCATCGCGGAGCGCACCGGCTTCGCCTTCCAGGTCCCCGAATCGCTGCCCGTCACCCCGCTGCCGGATGCCCGCACGGTGGCGGCCATTCGCGCCATCGATCCGCACGGCTACCGCGACGCGCTCGTCGGCGCCTGAGCAGGGCCGTTCCCCTTCCACGAATTCAGATGCACGGAGGCACCTAGATGAAAGCCGTCGTACTGCGCAGCTTTGGTGAAGCGGGCAACCTGAAGATGGAGACCGTGCCCATGCCCCGTCCCGGGCGTGGCGAGGTCCTCCTGCGCGTGCATGCCTGTGGCGTCTGCTACCACGACGTCATCAACCGCCGAGGCAACCTGCCCCGCACCAGCGTGCCCGCGATTCTCGGCCACGAGGCCGCAGGTGAAGTCATTGAAGTCGGCCCGGACACGCCCGGCTGGAATACGGGAGACCGCGCCGCGACGCTCCAGCGCATGTCGTGTGGCGACTGCGCCCTGTGCCGCAGCGGGCGCAACAGCCTCTGCAAGACGGACAACCGCTTCTTCGGCGAGGAGCTGGCCGGTGGCTACGCCCAGTTCATGGTGGCCCCCGTCGGCGGCCTGGGTCGGGTGCCGGCGTCGCTGCCCTGGAACGAGGCAGCCACGGTGTGCTGCACCACCGGCACGGCCGTCCACACGGTGCGCACGCGAGGCAAGGTGCGCGCGGGCGAGACGGTGCTCATCACCGGCGCCAGCGGCGGCGTGGGCCTGTCCTCCGTGCAGCTCGCGCGGCTGGACGGCGCGCGCGTCATCGCGGTGACGTCCAGCGAGGCGAAAGTACAGGCGCTGAAGGAGGCGGGCGCGGACGAGGTCATCGTGTCGCGCGGGCTGGACTTCGCGTCGGACGTCCGCAAGCGCACCCAGGGCGCGGGCGTGGACGTGGCCGTCGAAATCGTCGGCAGCGCCACGTTCGACCAGACGCTGAAGTCCATGGCGCCCGGAGGCCGCGTGGTGGTGGTGGGCAACCTGGAGTCGGGGATGGTGCAGCTCAACCCGGGGCTCGTCATCGTCAAGGAGCTGGAGATCCTGGGGGCCTACGCCACCACGCAGGCGGAGCTGGACGAGGCCCTGCGCCTGACGGCCACCGGCGGCGTGCGGCAGTTCGTGACGGACGCGGTGCCCCTGGCCGAGGCCGCGAAGGCTCACTTCCGGCTGGAGAACCGCGAAGTGGCGGGCCGGCTGGTGCTGGTGCCCCCCGAGGCGTGAGCGAAGCGGCGGCTGGAATCCAGAGCACGACAAGGAATCGAGGAGTCCGATGAAGAAGCGCGTGGGAATCGAAGCGTTGGCGGTCGCGGTGCCGTCCCGGTACGTGGACATCGAAGACCTGGCCCGGGCACGGGGCGTGGACCCGGCCAAGTACACGGCGGGCCTGGGCGCCCAGGAGATGGCCGTCACCGACCCCGGCGAGGACACCGTGGCCCTGGCGGCCACCGCGGCGGCCCGCCTCATCCGTCAGCAGGGCGTGGACCCGTCGCGCATCGGCATGCTGGTGGTGGGCACGGAGACAGGCATCGACCACTCGAAGCCCGTCGCCTCGCACGTGCAGGGCCTGCTGAAGCTGCCGCGCACCATGCGGACCTACGACACGCAGCACGCGTGTTACGGCGGCACCGCCGGGTTGATGGCGGCGGTGGAGTGGATTGCGTCCGGCGCGGGCGCGGGCAAGGTGGCCGTGGTCATCTGTTCGGACATCGCGCGCTATGGGCTGAACACCGCGGGCGAGCCCACCCAGGGCGGCGGCGCGGTGGCGCTGCTGGTCTCCGAGCAACCCGACCTGCTCGCCATGCACGTTGGCCTCAACGGCGTTTGCACCATGGACGTGTATGACTTCTGGCGGCCCGTGGGCCGGCGGGAGGCGCTGGTGGACGGACACTACTCCATCACCTGCTACCTGGAGGCCCTGTCCGGCGCTTACCGGGGCTGGCGCGAGAAGGCCCTGGCGGCGGGCCTGGTCCGCTGGTCGGACACGCTGCCCGGCGAACAGCTGGCGCGCATCGCCTACCACGTACCCTTCTGCAAGATGGCCCGGAAGGCCCACACCCAGCTGCGCCTGTGCGACCTGGAGGATGCGGCGGGCGCGGCGGCTTCGACGGCAGAGTCGCGGGAGGCGCAGGCGAAGTCGGCTGCCAGCTATGACGCGCAGGTGGCGACTTCACTGGGACTCAACTCGCGCATCGGAAACGTGTACACCGCGTCCCTCTACCTGGCGCTGGCGGGAATGCTGCACCGCGAGGCCGGCGCGCTGGCGGGACAGCGCATTGGCCTGCTGTCCTACGGCAGCGGCTGCGCGGCCGAATTCTACTCCGGCACGGTGGGCGAGAAGGCCGCCGAGCGGATGGCGAAGGCGGACCTGGAGGCGGTGCTGGCCCAGCGCGAGCGCGTCTCCATCGAGGAATACGAGCGCCTGATGAAGCTGCCGGCGGATGCGCCCGAGGCCGTGGCCCCGTCGCCCGGTGCCTTCCGGCTGACGGAGATTCGCGACCATCGCCGCCAGTACGCCGAAGGGACCTGACGCGGGGCGCCGGGCGCCCATCCCAGACGCGTGACGAGGCACCGGCAGGCTCCCCGGTGCCTCCCCTTCCGCCGCCGTCTCCCTACCGTGAATCCCTGAACCCCTGCCTCGACGAACGGGGCACGGCTGAAAGGAGACGGAATCATGGCGGACCTACCTGCCCGCAGAGGCGGAGGCATGCTGGGAGCCCCGCGCGGCTGGGACCCCTTCGAGCGCATGCAGGAGCTCTTGGGATTCGACCTCGGCCGGATGCTCGGCCCCCAGGGCACACGGGAAGGCGGCTTCGCGCCCGACTTCGAGGTGAAAGAGACCCAGGATGCCTTCATCTTCAAGGCCGATGTCCCCGGCGTGGAGGAGAAGGACCTGGAAATCACCCTCGCGGAGAACCGGCTGACCATCAGCGGCAAGCGGGAAGAAGAGCGCCGCGACGAAGGCGACCGCTATTACGCCTACGAGCGCAACTATGGCTCGTTCAGCCGCACCTTCACGCTCCCCCGAGGCGTGAATGCCGACGACGTCCAGGCGGACTTCAAGAGTGGCGTCCTCAACGTGCGCATCCCCAAGAAGTCCGAGGAGCAGCCCAAACGCATCAAGGTCGGCGGCGAACGCGGTGAGAAGGCGAAGGCCTGAGCCACTTCGCTGAGCAACCCCGGGGGCCCCCGCGGGCCCCGCCGGGTGAGCCCGGCGAATCGGCGCATCAAGGCAAACAATCGGATGGACGCCTCCGGACACCCGCGCTTCGGGTAGCAAGGGCCGCCCGGAGGCGTCCGCGCGTGGCGACCCGCACAGCCGCGGCATATACATCAGACATCGTGTCTGGACTTTCGCGGCTCCTCGCGCTCGCGCTGTTGATCCTCTGGCAGGCTGTTGCCAGTGGCGCGGGCGGGCTTGGGCACTCCTGCGAGAAGCAGGTCCACTCACGGGCCTCCAAGTGCGAGTGCCCCCACGGGGCCGTGCACTCGGAGGCGGCGGACGAGGGGCTGCCGGTACTGCACGCGCACTGCTGCGACGCGCCACACTGGGATTTGCCCGCCCCCACCGAAGCGGGCTCCGCCAGTTACGCCCCCTTCATCCAAGCCCCTACCGTCCTCGTTCCCGCCGCCTGGCTGCCCAACCCGCCGTTCCTGAGCGGGCCACGGCCTTCCTTCGCGCGAAGGGACGCACCTCAAGGTCAGGGCCTCCCTGTCTTCCTCCGCATCCGCACGTTGCTGATTTGAGCCAAGCGCCTCCGCGTTGACGCTCGATGTCGGCTGTCCTGGCACCGCCCGCGCGCAGCGCGCGTGGCAACGGGACATGTCCGCCATCGAGCCCCATGCCGAATGCGCTGTTTCTCAAATCAATGACGACAGGAGTCGCGACGTGGACATGCTCTGGGAGCTGATAGTGGGAACCGTGCTGTTGACCCTTCTCATCGTGGTGGTGACGCCAGCGATGTGGAGTTCGAGGTTGAGCCTGCGGCAGAAGCTGAGGAAGGACGCCGAACACAGCAAGCCAGGCGCCTGAGGCAACGGGAGGGGCGCTCGGGAGAAGCCGGCCGTGTTATGGGATTTGGCACGACAACCAGCTTTTCCCGAAAGAAGGCTACCAAATGATGCGCCGCGCCCTTCCCCTTCCCTTCCTGGCCACCCTCCTCCTGCTGGCGTCCGCGTGCGCGACCACCGGCACGGCGCCAGCGGAGGCAGACATCCTCCAGCTCGTGAGTGACCAGGCGGAGGCCTGGAACCGCCAGGACGCGGTGGCCTGGTCCAAGGACTTCGCCCCGGACGCGGCCTTCATCAACATCGTTGGCACCGTCTTCGAGGGCCGCGATGAAATCCAGGAGCGCCACGCGGGCATCTTCGCCACCATCTTCAAGGGCAGCCAGAACCAGGTCACCGTGCGCAAGGTCCAGTTCATCCAGGAGGACCTGGCCATTGTCGACACCACGCACGAGGTGACAGGCCATCCCGGCCTGCCCCCCGGCGTCCAGGAAAGCGAGCCCGGCCTGCTGCGCACGCAGATGCGGTACGTGATGAAGCACGTGAACGGGCAGTGGCAAATCCTGGCCGGCCAGAACACAGACGTGAAGCCCAGGCCCCAGGCGGCCGCGCCCCAGACACCCTGATGCTCAGTGGGTGGTGGACTCCTCGCGCTGGGCGGCGCGCGCCTGACGGAACAGCGGCGCCAGCGCGGCGAAGCCAGCCACCACCGTGGAGCCGTTGTTGACCACGGCGGCGGCGACAGGCGGCAGCCATCCCAGCGCCGCGAGCACCATGGCCACGGCATTGGGCACCAGCACCAGCCCGAGCCCCAGGTGCACGCGGGCCAGGGTGTCGCGGCCCGCGTCGAACGCCAGCAGCAGGTCATCGAGGCTGCCTCGCAGCAGCACCACGTCCGCCGTCTCCAGCGCCACGTCCGTCGCACCCCTCAAGGAGATACCGACGTCGGCGAGCGCGAGCGCCGGGGCGTCATTGATGCCATCCCCCACCATGGCCACGATGCGTCCCTGGCGCCGGAGCGCGCGCACTTGCGTGGCCTTGTCCTCGGGAAGCAGCTCCGCGATGGCCTCGTCCACGCCCAACCGGCTCGCGACCTCCGCCACCCGCGACGGCGAGTCCCCGGACAGCAGCACGATGCGCCGGCGCCCGTTCTCCTTCAGGGCCTGCACCACGCCCGCGCTCTCCGGCCGCAGCGTCTCCACGTAGCTGATGCACCCGGCCAGCGCGCCATCCACGGTGACCCACAGGGTGGCGACATCGCGCGGCACGGACCGGGCCAGCGCCGAGCCCGCATCCGTCACGTCCACACCTTGCTGCTGCATCCAGCGCGCGCTGCCCACGCAGACGCGGCGCCCGTTCACCTGGGCGCAGACGCCCCGCCCCAGGACGAACTCCTCCAGTCCCGCCTCGGGCTGCGGCACCTCCACGCCTTGCGTCTGGGCATGCCGGCGCACCGCCTCCGCCACGGGATGAGACTGACGCAGCTCGGCAGCGGCGCTCAGCGACAGCACCTCGCGCGCGTCCCAGCCCCGCGCGGGAATGACGTCCACCACTTCCGGGACACCCAACGTCAGCGTGCCCGTCTTGTCGAAGACGATGGTGTCCGCCTGCGCCAGCCGCTCCAGGTACTGCGCCCCCTTGATGAGGATGCCCTGGCGCGCCGCGAGCGTCATCGCCACCAGCGCGCTCGCCGGCACGACGATGCGGACACCCGTTCCGAAATCCGTGATGAGGATGCTGATGGGCCGTGACGCCTGGCGCGTCCACAGCCCTGTCGCCGCGGCGAGCCCGAAGGTCGGCAGCACGACGCCGTTCGCCACCGAGTCCACCTTCGTCTGCAGCGTCATGGGCTTGGCGCCCGCTCCTTCGAGGATGTGGAGGATCTTGGCCGCCGTGGTCTCCACGCCCGCGCGCACCACCCGCACCCGAAGGCTGCCCTCGCCCACCACGGACGCGGCCAGCACGCGGTCCCCCGTCTCGCGGACGCGGGGCTCCGATTCACCCGTGAGCGCCTTCTCATCCACCCACGCAGTTCCGGACACCACCGTCCCGTCGGCGGGCACGCTCTCCCCCGAGTGCACGACGATGAGGTCGCCCTCCTTGAGCCGGTCCGCCCGGACCTGCTCCACCTCTCCGTCCACCCGCAGCCGCCAGGCGTACAGCACCTCCAGCCGCATCAACCGGGAGATGGCGGACCGGGCGCGGTCCGCGCTGCGCTCAATCAGCAAGTCGCCAATGCCCAGCAGGGAGGTGATGAGCGCCGCCGTCCGCACCTGCCCCGTGGCCAGGGACACCCCCACCGCCACCAGGTCGAGCAGGTCCACGGTGATGCGCCGCTCCGCGACGGACTGGAAGGCGCGCTGTGCCAGCGGCAGGCTCGTCAGCGCGACGCCCGCGGCCAACACGGGCATGGGCGCCGCATTCACGACGCACGCGGCGAGCACCGCCGAATTGAAGACGGTGGCGGCCCACTCCCGCCGGGGCGGCTCGGGCGCGGCGGGCCAGGTGGACGGATCGCTCGTGCGCAAGGCTGCCATCAACTGGCTCGCGTTGAGCATCTCCGGCTCGAAGCTCACCACCAGCGAATGGATGGCCGGCGAGGCGCTCGCCTTGTGCACCCCCGGCAGCGTCGCGGCCCAGGCCGCCAGCTTGAGGATGTCGTCGTCCTCGAGCCCTCGGACGCGCAGCCGCACGCGTCCGGGCAGTGCGTGCAGCACCTCCACCTGGAACGGCTTCGGCGGAAGCTGGTGCAACGTGAAGACGAAGTCCCGCACCCGCAGCGCGAACGCGCCGGGGAAGCGCGAGGCTTCCTGGTAGTGCACCTTGACCAGGCCCGTGCTGCGCTGACACGTGGCCACCTGGACCTCGGGGCGGGACTCCAACCAGCCGAGCAACTGGCGCAGCGTCTTGGAATCCTCCGCCGCGCCTCGGATGAGGAGCCGGCCCGGAGCCACGTCCGTGACGTGGACGGACACGGGCCGCTGATGCCCATCCAGGACATCGTGCGCGCGCCCCTTGAAGCCGCGCGCGATGCCACTCAGGAACTCCACCTCCGCCCGCATGAACGCCCCCCGAGCTGAACGCAGTGCAACCGCGGCCTCACGCGTGGGGCCGAGGCCGGAAGGCCACCGTCCCGCTGACGCGCGCGGCGTCTTCCTGCTCCTGCTCTCGCACACCGTCACGGAACACGCTGTAGGCCCAGTACAGCGCGTTGTCCCAGCGAGGCAGCCAGCCCTTCTGCGACGGGTTCGCCACCAGCGAGTAGATGCCCGTGGCCGTCAGCACCACGGGAATCAACTCGTAGAGGCCCGCCCCCGTCAGCTCACGGGCCAGTCCGTCCAGCCACCGGGCGCCACTCACCACGTGCTCAGCCGGGGCCTTCCGTGACTTCGCCATGAACTTGGCGTCGACGATGCCGTCCAGGCCCGCCGTGTCGACGATGGCCGCCAGGAGCGATTCCACGTCGGCCGCGTCCGGGCTGTACTCGATGAGCAAGCTGCCCGTGAGTGGAGAATGGACGGTGCCGAACACCCCTTGCGTCTCCCCCAGCTCACCGCGCACGCGGTCCGCGAGGCCCGCGTCATCTCGGAAGCAGCTCGCGCGAACACGAAGCCGGCCCGGGGAGTGGTGCACGAGCAACAACCACTCCCCTTCGATGGCGCCCGAGTCCGGGTCGAGCCTCATGCGTGCCCCTCCCGGCTGTCCGCGACGGGCCTGGCGCCGCTGTCCGCCGCGCGCCGGCCGTGGGCCTGATGGAGATTCGCCCGCGAGCGCGCCTCCGCCACCAGGTCGGAGAGGAACTCACGCTCGGTGGCGATGACCCGCCGCGTCCACCCCACCAAATCAAACGCCGCCGTCGCCACGGAGACGACCGCGCCGCGTGAGTTGTCGACGGTGCTCCGGGCCATCCAGCCGGTGGCCACGCCCGTCAGGAATGCCACCGCCGTCTTCATAGCGCCCCCGGAGCAGCATGGGCGTCAGCGCCCAGCCCGGAGATAGGAGACGACGGCATCCGCCCGTCGCGCGGCTCGGACTGGTCGCCCTGCGGCGCACGAACGACGCCGTGGGTCCGGAACTGCTTCAGCAGGGCCTGAACCCGCTCGCGACGCAACGGACGGTTGAGGGCGGCGGCGGCCTGCCGCAGCAGCAACCACTCCGCGTTCGACATGGACAGGTCCACCGCGGCAATCACCTCGAGCGCGTGCAGGAAGGCATCCCGCGCGGGCTCGGGCACCTCGTGGAGACGCTCGACCCACTGCGCCTCGTCTTCGCCCAGGCGCTCCAGCAGCCGCTTGCGCGCCGCGGAAGGGATGTTGCGCAGCAGGTGCGTCAGCATGACCGTCGCCTCGGCCCGCAGCACCCCATCCGTTCCGAACAGGCACCAGGCGCCTTCGATGAGCAGCTCCACGCACCGCGCGTCCACGGCCCGCACGGAGGAGAACGCATCGTCCAGGGCGCGGCGGTAGCGCGCATACTCCACCGAGGCCTCGCCCAGCCGGCGAGTGCGCCGCCAGCTGGTGACGGAGGAGGTCAGGACGCTGGCGAAGGGAAGGAGGTTTCGCAGCACGCCCTCCCCCATCAAGCGGTTGCCCAGCTTCCGCTCCGCCGCCTCCGTGTCCTCGGTCAGCATGCGGCCCACGAGCCCCGCACCGCCGCGGTCCGCGTCCTCCCACGTCTCCGAGCCCGACGTGAGGGCGTTCAAGTGGAGCAGATCCCACGGGTCATCCGGGTCGATTCGCACGCCGAACGCGGACGCCACGTCGCACATCATCCGGGCCTGGATGAGCGAGCGCAGCATCGTGTCCAACCCCATGGCGGCTCCAGCGACGGGGACGGCCACGAGCGCCCCCACGAAGCCAGTGTCCAGGGTGAACATGGCCGCGCTGGTGGAGATACCCGCGGCGCTTGCCCCCACCAGCGCAGCCTCCTTGCTGGCACGCCGGATGAAAGCATCCGTCTCGGACGCAGGGACGGCGGACGCGGCACCGGCGCGCCGCGCCTCGTAGTGACGCACGTAGGCGGTCACCAGCCGGGCGTGCCACGCGCCCGAACGGATGTCATCGAAGCGCAACTCACGCCCGAGCTTCTCGGCGAAGTCTCGCAGCGGGTGCAGTGCGGCCGCGGGCGTCGCGGCGTCTTCCGGGTGGAATGGAGCGGTTCGTGTCATGGGCATGAGTGCGGAACAGCCGTGCGCGCCAGACCTGGAGGGCGCGACACGGCTGGTGGGGGGTACATCCGATGTGGGCTTCCAGGAATCGGCGCACTCAAGCTAGGGGGATTCGAGGACCGGGAGAACCGGTCCTGCGGGGCAACGCCTACGCCGCCGGGTTGACGTCGGACTCAGCGGACGGGGATGGCGGCCCGGGCGGTGCGCAGGAGCTCGGTGAGCTCGACACGCGCCTGCGCCTTCGCCGCCGGGTCTTTCTCGTCCTGACCTCGCTGCTCCAACAGCGCCGTCACCATGGCGCCCGCGGCGGCCTTGGCGCGGGCCCAGGGATTCGTCTCCGCGTCCACTTCGTTCGTCGTCACCGCGGCCCAGACTTCACACAGGTGGCTGGCCGCGTCCGCGAACGCGGCGACGGCGGGCTTCCGTTCGAGGATGGACGCGTTGCGCAGGTCCCCCAGCGCCCCCGCGATGACGTGCCCCTGGCGAGGTGCCTCACCGCGGGCCTGCGCGAAGAGGTCCGCGGCGGCGGCACTGCCCTCGACGCGCGTCGCGGCCTGCCGCAGCCACTCCGCACAGACCTGGAAGGCCGTGGGCTCCGGGAACTGCGCCGTCAGCCAGCCCAGCAAGGGATAGAGATACTCGGAGCGCTGCCAGACCTCGTCCACGGAGCCACAGGCCAGGCCCGACTGCTGGAACATGCTGAGCAGGAACGCATCAGGGGAATCAGTCATCGCGGCGGCCACTCTCTCCCCGAGGTGGGCGCGGAACAACCCCGAACGTGGCCCTACGGTGCGCCCGTGGGCAGTGACACGTAGTGCTCACCCAGCTCGGTCAACGTGCCGGCGGCGCCGAGCAGGCTCGCGAAGCACGGGTCGTTCGTCCACCGCCCCGTGAACCACGCATAGCGGAACACGTCCTCGCGCCGCTCGCAGACGGCCACCATCTCCGTCATCTGCACCCGCTGCTTGGCGACCGAGTCAATCTGCGCGCCATCCGGCTGGCTGTGGCAGTTGGCGAACTCGGTGACCCAGAACGGCTTGCCGTACTTCGTGAGCCGGTCCAGGTGGTACTCCAGGCCATAGTCGTACCAGTGGAACCCGAGGTAATCGATGTGTGGATCGCGGTTCCCGTTGGCGGCGCGATAGGCGGAATAGAAGGCGTCCAGCCAGACGACGGGGTCGCCATAGCCCTGCATGGTGCCCCAGTTCATCGCCGGCCCCACCAGCTTCACGCCGGTGTTCTGGGCGACACGCTCATACCGTGGCCACAGCTCCGCCGCGGCCTGCGGCGACATGTTGGCCTGGTCCGTGAGGTTGGGCTCGTTGAGGAGCAGCAGGTACTGGATGCGCGGATTTGCCCGGAGGATGGACTCAATCCGCGCCGCGTCGAAGTTCCCGTTCCAGAGCATGGGAATGAAGTCCATGCCGTAGCGCGTCTGGAAGTCCGCGGGCACGCCCGGATGCGGCGTGGGGCTCCAGTTGTACCACCAGCTCACGCCGGGAGCGACGGCCGCCAGGTCCTCGGGCGTCGAGAGGTCGAAGGCGATTCCCCGCTTCGCGCTCTTCGTCGCGATGACGCCGGCGTCGGGCACCTGCGCGCCGGCGTCGGGTCCCTGGGCGCCGGCATCCGGCTCCGGGCCTGGCTCCGGTGCATCCCCGCTGCATCCGACGATGAGCGCGGCGAGCCCCGCGATGATGAATTCAAGGTGCCTCACGCGCGACCTCCCGTCGGGCCAAGAGGGCCTTGTGCGTTGCGCTTGAACAAGGTCAAGAGCCCCGCCAGCGCCCCCAACCCCGGTGAGCTGCCCAGCAGCGCCGCGCCCAAGATGAAACGATTGTAGTCATCACCGGAAGGGGCGCCCGAGGAGTCTGGGCCTCCGAACATCCACATCAACGCCGTCACGCCGACGACCACGGTGACACCTCCGCCCATCAGCAGGAAGTGCTTCCAGGAGCCGTACCCCTTGCGAATGGCGAACACGAGGATGAGGACCGCCGCGCTCCCCACCGCACACGCAATGGCGAGCGCCACGATGAAGCCGCCGATGATGACCATTCCCATGGCGCTGCATCCTACCCCCGCCCGCTCAGGCACCCCAGGTGCTCCGTCGAGAGCGTCCACGGTTTTCTGAGGCACGCCGGAGCCTCAGGAGCGACAAGCCCTGGAATTCACTTGGCCGCGCGTCGAGCACGCGTCTTGCTTTGGCTCACGGCTCTTCCAGACATCCACGGAGGCCCCATGGACATCCCTCGCATTCAAGTCGTCGCCTGCTGCGCCGCTACCCTGCTCCTTGCTGGCTGTGAGAGCACCCTGTGCGGTTCGGCGCCCCCCACCGCGGACGCCAGCTGCCTTCCCCCTGAACTGGAGCAAGCGCCGGGCGAGTATGTCGCCTCGTCGGCCCCTCGGGACGCAGCGCCCACCACCACCGACGAAGAGCTGGCGGCCTTCGTCAGCGGCAACACCAGCCTGGGCGTGGCGCTCTATCAGCGCGCCATCCAGGAGAAGCAGAACGTCTTCTTCTCCCCCCACAGCGTCACGCAGGCCCTCTCCACGGTCTACGCCGGGGCTCGCGGGAACACCGAGGCGCAGATGGCCCAGGCCCTGCGCTTCTCCCTGTCCCAGGCAAGGCATCACCCCACGGCGAACGCGTTGGAGCGGGCACTGGCGAAGCCCCCGAGCCATCCACCGGCTTCGGGGACACCGCCGGCCTTCCATTCCCTGAACTCGGCATGGGGTCAGCAGGGCATGACCTTCCATGACGACTTCCTCGACACCCTGGCCCGGCATTACGGCGCCGGCATGCATCTGATGGACTTCGAGAACGATGCGGCCGGTGCGCGCGCGCAAATCAACCGCTGGGTCGAGGTGAACACGAAAGACCGCATCCAGGACCTGGTCAATGAAGAGTCCCTCCCGGATGCGACGCGCTTGATGCTCATCAACGCCGTCTATTTCAAGGGCGCGTGGTCGTGGCCGTTCAGCGAGCGCGGAACGCGGAACGCGGCCTTCCGGGCCCTGGATGGAACGAGCCACCAGGTCCCGACGATGAGCGGCGGCATGGGGCAGTACATGGAGGGGGATGGCTTCGAAGCCGTCACCCTGGACTATGCCGGAGGCACCTTCCGGATGGTGCTCATCATCCCGGAGTGGGAGCGCTTCAAGGAGGTGGAATCCCGGCTGTCTCCCGCGTTCTTCAACGAAGTCCGCGCACGGCTCGAGAACCGCCGGATCGATATCCGGCTGCCGCGCTTCCAGATTGAGTCCGAGCTCCCACTCATCCCTGCATTGCAAGCGCTGGGCATGGAGGACGCGTTCACGGCGAGCGCTGACTTTTCGGCCATCTCCCCCACGAAGCTCATGATTGCGACCGTGAATCACAAGGCGTTCGTGGCCGTGAACGAGCTTGGGACGGAGGCCGCCGCCGCGACGGCCGTGGGTATGGTCCCCGTGTCACAGCCGGAGCCAATCCACGTCAATCGGCCGTTCATCTTCGTCATCGAACACGTGGCGACACAGAACGTGCTGTTCCTGGGGCGGTTCGTGAAGCCTTGATGCCCCCGTGGCACCACGGCCCCGTGCCCCGCGACGAACAAGGTTCAGGAAGGTGCGACTGACGCGTCAAGCGCCTCCACTTGACGTGTCATGACGCGAGCAAGGCCTGCTGATCCGCGGATAAGCACGTGACTCGATTGGGCAGCAATCCGGCATGTCCACAGCCTGGGTGGTGAGGGCGGTCCTTCACCCACCCGCAATACAATCCGGACACGACGATGAACGACATCGCCGTTCTCAAGCTCGACCGGCCCATCAAGTTCAACCAGGCCGTTGCCGGTGCCTGCGGGCCCCCACCCTCAATCACCGGGTCGTGGCCAGTAGCTACCGCTCCCAGGGAATCACCATCGACGAGCAGGCGATGCTCGGGGCTGGGTACAATCAAGGAGGCAAGGACGCATGCCAAGGGGACAGCGGAGGACCTGCCGTCGTAGCGGGGCCCCAAGGGTACGTGCTCCAGGGAATCGTGAGCTTTGGCGTGGGCTGCGCGAGGCCGGGGTTGCCCGGCATCTATGCGCGGGTCACCCATTACCTCCCGTGGATCCACGCGCAGATCAGGACCCTCACGCGCCGTCAGGTAGGCGGCGCGTGAGAGGGCTCCGTCAGGCGCCGGTCCCCGTGAACTTGAATCCCGGACACGACATCGCCCCCGGTCGAAAGCCCCGGAGGCGATGAGATGACAGGTTCCGCCGTGCGGCGGAACTAGATGAGGGGCATGAAGACCTTGAACCCACTGCGGCCGCTGTTGGTCGTGTTGCTCTCGATGAAGTCGCTGGCGGACGAGCGACCGTCGCCGGTGGTGATGGCCGTGTGGCCGTAGATGCTGCCCAGTCGAGTGGAGGTGCTCTCCCAGGTGAGGACGAGGCCCGGAATCTTCAGCGCCTGCTCGAGCGACATGTTGACCTGCTTGAACTTGTCGCGCGGCAGGTTGTCGTCGATCTGGTTGCCGTTGCCCCAGACCTTGAAACCGAAGGCGTTCTGGATGGCCCGGCTCACGCCCGTGGCGCACAGGCCCTGGCTGTTGTACCCGCCCATGCCCAGCGCGGCCTGGCGGCCCGCCTCGGCGAGCCTGCGCATCGCGGGGGTCGCCTGGCCCGGGGCCACGCCGCCGCCCCCACTGACCGCTCCGCCGCCCGACGCACCGCCGGAGCTCCGCGGACCGCTCTTGCCAGAGTCGAAGGAATCCTTGCCGCTGTGGCCCGTGGCGCGGCCGCCAGCGCTCCCGGGGAGGCGCAGCGTGTCACCCGCGTAGATGAGGTCCGGATTGGCGATCTTGTTGATGCGCGCCAATTCCTTCACCGACGTCTTGAAGCGAGCGGCGAGCTCCGAGAGGGTGTCCCCCTTGCGAATCTTGTAGGAGGAAGATGCTCCCCTGCGGCTCGAATTGATGGACGTGGACATTCAGGTCTCCTGGCTCCCATTGTCGTCACGGCCCTCCCTGAGTTGCGTCCGGTTTCCCAAAATCTTGGAATCCGCAGGGAAACGAGGGGCTGCAAATCGAGAAACCCGAATAAAACCAGGTAACTGGAGGCGCTCGATTGCGGTGCGGCCTCCGTGCCGAAGTGAGCATCACCGTTCCAGGGGAAAAGCGCTCTAGCCGGCGTCGGGCAGCCGTGCCTTCGCCACGGGCCCCAACTCCACGCGGAGCGCCTGCGCGAAGGCATCTGGCAGAGGCTTCAGGGGGTCGTCCGCCAAGCCGTACTCCTCGATGCGGGGCGCCGCCCCCAGGAGGAACTCCAGCCAGCGCTCCCGCAGTCGAACCGTTCGCTCCAGGCGCTCGTCGATGGTGTTGGCAATCAATGGAAGGTGAACGTCCAGGGTGGTGTCCGGCTGTCGCGCGCGAAGCCGCTGGACGAGCGACCCCAGCCGGTCGACGCGGCCCACGCGCTGCTCGAGCTGCGCGGGGTTCCACGCCAGGTCGTGATGAACCACCCGGCGGCAGTGATGATGCAGGTCCAGCCCCTCCTGCATGACCTCGTTGGCCACGAGGACCATCGGGTACAGTGGCGTGTTGAAGGCCTCGCGGAGCCGCTCCCGGCTCTCGCCCTCCACGGTGTGGCGGACGAGCGCACCCGCGCGAACCGCATCATCGAGCACTTCGCGCCGCCGCTCCTCGTCGAGCTTCCCCGCATAGGTCAGGAAGCGCTTCAGCAACTCGAACCAGGGCCGTCCCCGAGGCGTGGTCCAGAAGCGGTCCACCACAGACGACAGCGCCCGGGACTCCACCGCCTCCACGTCAACGCCCTGCTCTTTCGCGAATGCCAGCAGATCCGGAAGGAAGGGGACATTGCGAGCGACGAGGTAGCTGGCGAGCCGCTCGACGGTGCGGACCCGCAGCTCGGGAGGTACCTCGAACAGGGCACCCTTGAGGTAGGACCAGAGATGCTCGCGGCGAAGCACGAGGGCCGCGTCCCCTGCGTCAATCGACCAGGAGGGCGTCCTGTCTCCCTCGGCGGAGTCCTCGACGTCGTCGGCCACGAGGTCGAAGCCGAGCGCCACGTAGCGCGCGTCCGTCAGGCGCCTCAACACCTCCGGGTCGACATCCGCCGCCAATACTCCGTCTCGCGCGAAGAGGGCCACGGCCTGCTCTACACAGCGTTTGACCAGGGACCAGTCCATCCTCTCCGCTTGCGTCTTTGAAACGCGTTGCCGGCGCAGGAGGACGTTCGCCCGCTCGATGACGCGCTCAAGGTGGGCCCCCTCCACCAAGACGCCCTCCAACAGCGTACCGGTATACCGCTCTCGCAGCGCGAGGTAGAGCGCATCCTGAGCGCGGCCGAACCGATCACGCAGGCGAGAGTGATGTCCATCCACCCGCTTGCCGTCCAGCTCGAAGATGTCGCCGTGGCTCGCGGCCGGAAACACCTTCCTCCATCGCTCCAGCAAGAGATTCTCCCATTCCGCCTCGATTCTCCGCTTCAGCTCACGGAGCGTCTCGATGCGGGCGCAGAAGATGAGCGTCTTCTCGTCGCGGGCGACAGCCTCCAGCGCGTCCCGCACGACGTGGTCCACCTTCGGGTGGCCCCCCTGCTCCACGCGCAGTTCCCCCACCACGCTCCGCAAGAGCCCGCGGTAGGCCTCGGCGTCGCCATCGGGCAGGGACTGCCGCTCACTGGAGAGCAGCGCACCCTCGCGCGCGGCCCCGTAGGAGGAGACCATGTTGATCTGAACCGCCGCCTTGTGGGTGCGGCTCTTCTCCCGGAAGAGCTCCGCGATGAACCGCTCGTAAAGCATGAAGGGAACACCCGCCCCACCCTCGGCCCGCAGCCGGGGGCGGTGGCTCCTGCGGTAGACACGCTTGTCCTCCCGGAGGCTCCGAATCATCCACCGCCGGAAGCCCGGCTCGACGCGCTCCGCCTTCAAGGACAGCAACCGGCGCGCGCACAGGACCACCGCCCGCAGGGAAGCATCCGCCGGCTCCTCCACGAGCCGGGGGTCCCTGGAGAACAACGCGCCGAAGTCCGAGATGGCGGCCTCGTCCGCTTGTGACCAGACGCGCTCAAGCTCGTTATAAGCCTGCTTGTAGTCCCCCACGTCGTCCAACAATCGTTGGGCCTGCTCCATCAGGTCAGCAGGCGCGGACCGGGCCAGGGCGAAGAGCGAGAGCACCTGCTTCAGCTCGTCGACAGAGAGCTGGAACGGCGTGGCCGTGAGGAACAGCGCCTTTTCGAAGCGCCCCTCGAAAACAGTGCGCACCCCGGTGGCCCGCACCGAGTCCACGTTCTTCAGCTTATGGGCCTCGTCAACGATGAGCAGGTCGAAGTCGGGGATGAGCTGCCCGACCAGGCGGAAGCGCAGGTCCATCAGCGCATCATCGACCCGCCTCTGGTTCGCGAAGCCGTCGTACTCCTCGCTTTTCCAGAGCGCGTCGAGTGAGCCCTCTCCCGCACGCTGTTTGTGTCTTTTCAACGCCTCTCGGGCATGGGGCCTGATGACCGACCACTCGAAGGTGTCGAGGAACGCCTGCTGCTCGACGTCCACGCGCGCCACCGCGCCTTCCCGGTAGCGACGAAAGATGGCCGCCACCTGATTGCCGGCGAGCCCCTGTGCATCCGCCCACAACGAAAGCAGCCAGGCCTGGTCCGCCAAGGAGCGACTTCCCGCGAAGATGTTCACGGGCGCGATGGTGATTCGCGTCTCGCGAGTGGCCGCGACCAGTTCAGCCAGGGTGCTCGCGGCCTTGGACTGCCCCGCGAAGCCCCGGTACATGGGGCGGCTGGTGTCACAGAAGGCGCGCAGCTCCTTGGACCACTTCGTATTGAGGTCGGGCCCCGGGGTGAGAATCAGCGCCCGGGCATTCGGCAGCACATGCAACCGGGCCGCAAGGACGCCGAGCGCCTCATACGTCTTCCCCATTCCCACTTCATCCGCTAGCACGACGCCTGGCTGATCATCGAACAGCTCCAGCGCGCGGAGGACGGTGTCCTCCTGTCGCTCGATGTCACGCAGGGGCACCGTCGAATCGGCCCGTGCATCCAGGTGTAGGAAGCTCCGCAACCAGGTCCGCTCACGTCTTTCCATGGGTGCCCTCGAGCCCGTAGAAACGAACGACACCGTCCAGCCACCCGGCACCTCGCGGTCGCAGCCGCGTCAAGTCCGCGCGCAGCAGGGTTCGCAGGTCCACGAGCAGCGCCTGCTTCGCCTCCAGATCCGCGCTCTCGGGCAACACGAGCCGCTCCAGCTCGCGAAACAGCTCGCAGCCGTAGACCCAGATTTCGTCATCGGACACGGAATCCCGAGGCAAGTCGCGCAGCCGCTCCCAGAGCGTCCGGGCCCCCATCGGCCCCAACAACCGATAACGAAACGCGGAGACCGTCGACGCGGCGAGCAAATCCTCCTTCAGTCCCCACCAGGCCTTGAAGACGTCCGTGGGGCCAAAGCCCTCGCCAAACACCGTGTCCAGAACGGAGTCGATCCCCGCCACGCCTCGCTGCTCGCGCAGGGTCGACAACCGCTCCGCTCCCACGCGCCGCCCCAGCAGCGCCAGCAACTCCCGGACGCCCAGGCCCGCCAGATGGGCGCTCGTGGGCAGCATCGCGAGGTCCGCGACGCGGATGGGAACAAGCCACGTCCGTCCCGCCGCGCGGAACTCCAGCTCGGCTCCCGCCGCGGCCAGCTCGAAGTCGGAGAGCACCACCGGACCCGAGCCCGGCCCCACGCCCTTCGCCAGCTCCCGGTCCAGGTACCACCAGGACCAGGCCTCCAATCCCTCTGGCCCCTGCTGACTCCAGGTGACGGTCAATGTGCGGATGGCCGCGTCATGGACGACATCCTCGAGCCACGCCGAGAAGTCGACTTCGGCCGCGGGCGCCTCGCGCTCCTCGAAGCGCGCCGACTCGAAGGGGGCGCACACCAGCGAAGGCAGCAGCTCCGACAGGCGCACCTCTCCGTCCAGGCAGAGCAGGACGCCCGCCTCGACATTGCCCCCCTGCTCCACCCCAGACGAGAGCGCGGCGTCGGAGGCGTTGGCGGACCCGACGAGCGCATAGGTCAGCGTCTTGCCCGCGTTCGTCACCGTCAGCAAGAAGAGCTTGGCATGCAGGGGGCGTCGGCTCGCGCGCCCGGAAGGTGTCAGCGTCGCCGTCGGATGGAGCCAGAGTTGGACCTCGTGCTCGCGGACGATGCGCTCGAGGATTCGGCTCGGCGCATGGACCGTCGGGGGCTCCACGGGCCACATCCGTCCCTCGGCGATTTCATGCTCGAACGCCTCGCGCTCGTACCGCCCAAGCCGCCCGGAGCCGAGCTGGATCTCCACACGTTTCGCCGTGACGCGATTGAGCCCGAAGTACTCCAGGCGCTCGATGCTCTCGCCGTCGACCTCCTCGCGATAGCGCGAGGCCCACAGCCGTCCTTCGCCCTCCGCGAGCACGGGCATTGCCCCGCGAATGGGAGGGGCGAGGGGTGCGTCCTCCCAGGGCACGCCAAGGTCCAGCGGAGGCGGACTCCCTGGGCGAAGCGCGAGCAGCTTGGAGAGCACCGACGAAAGCCCCTTCGTGTCATTCGCGATGTCGAGGTCGTCCTGTTCGAAGAACGGGGACAGGATGCCCACACGAGTGACTCGCGATTCCTCGGGGAGCGCCTCTTTCAGATGATCGAGCATGGACGCGCTGAAGGTGTCCACGAAGAGCGCATCCGCGGGCGCGTGGCCGCTGAGGGGCGGCGTTCCGGAGATTCTCGCCACGAGCGCGGAGCGGACCAGCGTCAGTTGGGTTCCCGGGTGGGTCGCGAACGCCGCGCAGCTTCTGAGGAACCTGTCTACCGTCCGTAGGAACGCCGCGTCGGCGGGGACGTCGTAGCGCAACGTGCGCGTGAAGAAGAGCTCGGCGTTCTGCTCGTGGCCCGGCCTGGTGGCATTGCCGGAGCCCACGGCGACGCGTGCCTCCTCGTCGTACAGCACCAGGATGACCTTCGGGTGGAACGTCCGCTCCCGGATGAGCTGGAGGTCATACGGCAGGCGACGACCACCCCTGCGGACATGGGCGTCGACGAAGCAGGCCACCGGTGTCTCGCGGAGCGCCGCACGGGCCTCCTCGTGGTAGCGGACAGCCTCCTCCTCCGGGTCCCCCTGCAAGCGCAGCAACGCACGCAGAATGCGGTCCTCGAAATAGGAAGGGTCGAACGTGTAGGAGCAGAAGACGGCCCCCAGGCAGGGCTGCTCGGAGACGAGGACCTGCTCGATGAGCCTCCGGGATTCGAGCATCACGCGGCACCTTCCAGAGCATCCTGCTCCCAGCTCATGGGCAGCCGTCCCAGGTCCGTAAGCAACGTGCGGACCACATCCAGCTTGAACGCCGGGAAACGGGCCGCCTCCGGACGCGCGGTGTACGACGTGACGACAAGCACGAGCTTGCCGGCCTCGTTGCGAATCCAGCCTTCGCCGCGTCGCCGCTCGCGCTGTACATCGGAATGATAGGCCAGCAGCAGGTCGAGCGCCGCGAGTGGGTCCGCCTCCACCAGCGCCTCGACCAATCGCAGAAAGGCGGCACCATGCATGGGCAGGCGCCGGATCGCGCCGACCTCTGGTGAGGACAGCAGCGCCGCGCATGCGCCCTTCAGCGGCTCGAGTGTCCGCGCATCGAGGGCCTCGCGCCCGATGCGCTCGCGGGGGGCGACCCAGCCGGCGCCATCCAGACAGGCATAGACCCGGTCGAAGGCCCCGACGAGCTCCTGCATCACCTCACCGAAGCGGCGCGCCGTCAGCAGGAGCGCCAGCAGCTCATCCGAGAGCCGTCCCAGCCGGCCCGCCAGCGCCGCGTCGAGGATGTCTCGCGGAGCAGAGACCCCGGCCTTCGCGGCTGACTCGACCAACTGGCTCATCGCGAACGAGTGCGGGTCCCGTGCGTGCACGAAGAGGGCCTCGAACAACCGGTGCTGCTGCGCGGTGCGTTCTCGTTCGACCAGGGAGGTCAGACGGCTGAACCGCCCCACCTGAGCCAGCGTCAGCCGTCCATGGGCCCGCGCGATGCTCGTCGCTTTCCTGTCCAGCGCCAGCAGCGCGTACTCCTCGTATCGCCCCCGGTGTTTGTTCTCCGAGGGCTCGTCCCAGAACGCGTCGATGAGCGCCAGCGCGCCCGGGCCCGGTCGCAGGGAACCCTCGATGACGAGCCCGGCGCGCCGCAGCGGCGCCAGGTATGCACCCAGGTTTCCCAGCTCCTGCTGACGGGAGATGAGCTGGAAGTCGAGCGGCAGGCTCGACGCTCCGGGGCGCCACGCATTGCGGACACCTCGAACGCCCCGCATGGAATCCCAATCGCCCCGAGGAAGCTGGCCTTCTCGGAACTCGAGCGTGGCCAGAGCCCAGAAGCGCTCCCAGCGCTCGAAGAGCTCTCGCCGCACCTCGTCCGTCGCGGGGTAGGAATGGTGCTCGATGGCCCGCTCCACGAGCTGCAATCCATAGAGCACCATCGCGCAGGCCTGGGCCCTGCTGGAGCGAGTCGTCAGCGTGGGCAACCCCCAGAGCCCCACCTGCTGCGAGACATAGTCGAGCGCGAGCGGGTCTTCAGAGGTCAGCTCGGGATTCTCCGCGGACGGGGCCACCCAGCAGAGGGCATCGGCGGGACTCTTCAACGGCGTGAGCATGGGCATGCACGCGCAGGCTCGCATCTCGGCGCCGTGCTGGAAAGACGGGGGACCTACCACCCGGGGAGTATGGCCCGTGTGTCATTGGGGACCTCTCCGGCCCATGACGCAGTGGCTCATGATGAGGCTTCTGAAAGCCGTGTCTTGAAAATGTTCCAGTTCTCCGAGAGTCAAAATTGCCACTATCCGCAGTGTGTCTTGTTTGGTACACCGCGTGCGGCCTCGCTGATTACTGCCGGATGGGGGCTGGCAGCGGGCTTTTCATCATCCCTGGACCTCATCAGCTCGAGGAATGTCAAATGTCAGGTCAAACCAAACTTCAGAACATCCATTTGGACGTCAAGGCGTGGCTCTATTCCCATGACATCGACAGCATGGTCGTGGGAGCCCGGAACCAGTTGCGGGAGCAGGTGGAACTCCTGGCGCGCAGCGCCTTCCTGGAAGGAGACGACGCGGCGTTGACCGAGGCGCACCGGGTGCTCTACGCCATCAACATGGCGCTGCTCACCGCCCCGTGGTCAGTCGAGCGCCTGAACGTGGGCGATCCGCTATTTGGCCAGATGAAAAGCATCCTGGAGAAGTGTTGGCACCAGGCCTCGCGGAAGAAATACGCCCCAATCCTTGCCGCATTGCCTCCCGCGTCACAGTTTCGTGATTGGGTTACGCAGCGCGTCCAATCTCATCCATCCAACGTCACGCACCCCATCTTCGCGTTCCTGCGTGACCAGGCCACCTTCGAGCAGATGCGGGAGTTCATCCTCCAGGAGACGCCGCTCGAATCGCTGTTCGGTGACATCATCGCGTTGATGATGCCGGGCGTGTATGGCGGCATCAAGCTCGAGCTGGCCAAGAACTTCTGGGATGAGGTTGGCCACGCGCAGGACGAGCGCGTCCACCGGAACATGCGCTTCCGGCTGATGGAGTTCCTGGACCTCCCGAAGGATGTCTACACCCAAAAGTTCGACCTGCTGGTGCGAGAGGAGCTGGCGCTCGTCAACATGTACATGAGCATGGCCACGAACCGCTCGCGTCTGACGGAGATCCTGGGCGCGCTGCTCGCGACGGAGACGATGATTCCCGGGCGCTTCGAGTGGCAAATCCAGGGCTGGCGGCGACTGGGCGTGAGCGACAAGCCGCTGGAGTACCTGCTGGAGCACACCACGGTCGACGTGGAGCACGCCAACGCCTGGATGGGGGAGATCATCCTGCCACTCCTGGAGCGCAACCCGGCCGTCCTGCCCGACATCGTGCTGGGCATCCTGCTCCGCCTGGATACCGCGGGGGCCGTGATTGACAGGCTCTACCCCCACATCAAGAACCTCAAGGTGTCCACCGTCGGGCCCTACCGCGGCTCGCACGTCGTCCCTTGATGCAGGGCGCCGTGGCGCTCACGCTCGAATCGACGCGTACCGACTGTCATTCCTGGCCGCCCCATGTCCCAGCAGGGCGGCCACGCCGAGGACTCAAAATTGCCATACGTCAATGTCCAGCTCACTGGAGATAGGCTTGCCGCGGAGCAGAAGCTGGAGCTCATCCAGCGCATCACGAAGGTCTTCGTGGATGTGCTCGGCAAGGACCCCGCGACCACGTTCATTGTCATCCAGGAAATCGATCCGGAAAACTGGGGCGTTCATGGTACGAGCGTGGCCTTGCGCCGCGAGGCCCGCGCTCGGGGTGAGAAGCTCTAGGCGCGGGGGCGCCGCGCCGAGGAATTGACGAAATGAGTCAACCGATTCCCATCTCCGGGGAGCCCGCGCCCGTGGCGCGGCCGGACTGGCCCGAGCTGGGGGCGCAGGCAAGTCATCTGCTCCCCAAGGACGTCTGGCAGCAGGTCCGGGCGCTGCACAAGGCCCGACCCTGGCGCAGCGTGCTGCAATATCTGGAAGTCTATGCAGGGATTGCCCTGGCATTCGCCGCCGAGGCCTGGTTCCAGCATCCTCTGGTCACCCTGCTCGCCATCGTCGTCATCGCGGGTCGGCAGCACTCGCTCTACATCCTGAACCACGATGCGAGTCACTACGGCCTCTTCCGCTCCCACAAGGCCAATGCATTTGTCGGCACGGTGTTCTCGAACCTGGTGATGTTCCACCACCCGGAGGCCTGGTCCTTCGTCCAATGGCGGCGGGTGCACATGCTGCACCACCGGCACCTGTTCACCCCGGAGGACCCCAACTGGCTGGGCAGGCACCTGCGGGGAGATACCCAGCGCCCCTATTCGCCGGGGCGCCTGCTCTGGACGTGCGTCAAGGCGGGGCTCCTGAGCGTCCTCGAGTTCTTCAAAGGCCGCCAGGACTACGTGCCGCCTCAGGGAAACCACACCATCAAATGGCGGGACAACCACCTTCGAGCGCTGCTCCTCCCGTTCCGGGACGACGCGGAGATGGAGCGGGAGCGGCGCCTCAAGCTGCTCTTCTTCGCCGTCGCGCTGGGCGCGGTGGCGTACTTTGACCTCTGGCGCCCCTTCCTGCTCCTGTGGCTGCTCCCCATGTACACCGTGTACCCCATGATTCTCACGCTCATGGACCTCACGGAGCACCGGTGGACCCGCGAGGAGGGCGACCTCAATGTGAACGCGCGCTCCACCCGGCTGGGGCTGCTGCCTACGATGCTCATCAGCAGGCTGCCGCGCACGCTGCACCGGGAGCACCATGTCTTCCCCGGCGTTGTGGCCAGGGACCTGCCCCGGTTGAGCGCGCTGCTGTGCCAGGCCCGTGTCTCCCCCGAGCCCGCCCAGGGGCTCTCCGCGCTCATGAGGGAGCTCGCGGACTCCCAGCCATCTTCCCCTCGGTGAATCCGTGAAACCACAGCAGCGCGAACGTCCCGTCCCTCACTCCGCCGATGAGTTCAAGGTCCACGTCCACAACTCGGGGAGCGAGGGGCTGTTCACCAACGCATTCATCGTCGAGACGGCCCGGTCCGTGGTCGTCATCGACGCGATGATGCGCGTCTCCGATGCCCGGGGGGTGCGGGCGCGCGTCGAGGCGACGGGCAAGCCGCTCGTTGGCCTCATCGTCACCCACGGGCACCCGGACCACTACAACGGCGCGGCCGAAATCACCCGGGGCCTAGACGTGCCCGTGATTGCGACCAAGGGCGTGGACGCGGTCATCCGCCGCATCGACGACGCCAAGGAGAAGCAGTGGAAGCCCATCTTCGGCGAGGACTGGCCCGCCACGCGGCGCTTCCCCAACCAGTTCGTCAAGGAGGGGGAGACGTTGCACTTCGACGGCGTCCCGTTCACCGTCTGGGAGCTGGGGGAAGGCGAGTCCCACTGGGACAGCTACTGGGTCGTCGGCCGCGCCGCGTCCGTGGCGTTCGTGGGGGACATCGTCTTCGGCGGCGTCCACTCGTTCATGAATGACGGCCACTCCGCCCTGTGGCTGAAGAACCTGGACCGCCTGGAGGCGAAGCTCTCCGCGGACGCGCTGCTGTTCACGGGGCACGGCGCGCCCAGCGCCTCCAGGGCCAGCCTGGAGGCCCAGCGCCGCTACCTGCACCTCTACCGGAAGACGGTCCGTCAGCTCGCCCAAGGAAAGAGCACCCTGGACGACAAGGCCAAGGCGCGGCTCGTCCAGGTGATGAAGCAGCACCTGCCGACGTCCGACCTGGAGACGTTCATCACCGCGGGGGCCAACGCCGTCGCCGCGGAGCTGGCCCGGGAAGAGGCGGAACGCGCCGATGACTGAGGGCGCCGATGCCAAGGGGCGCCCCCGGGCCGCGGGCATGTCCGCGGCCGAGTTCCGGGAGCTGGGGCACCGGTTGGTGGACCAGCTTGGCGATTTCCTGGCCGCGCTGCCGGAGCAGCCCGTCCGGGCCGAGGACTCGGCGCCTCGCATCCGCGCGCTCCTGGACGCGGACGCCTTCCCGGAGCAGGGAATGGCGCCCGGCGTGGCGCTGGAGCGGGCCTTCACGCTCCTGCGTGAGCACGCCGTCTCCACGGCGCATCCTCGCTTCTGGGCCTACATCATGGGCTCACCGAGCCCGCTGGGAGCGCTGGCGGACCTGCTCGCGTCCGTCATCAACCCGCCCGTCACCAGCTACCCGACGTGCGCCATCACCGTGTCGCTGGAGGCGCAGACGGTGCGTTGGCTCGCCCGGCTCGTCGGCTTCCCCACGGACTGTGGCGGGCTGTTCCTCGGCGGCGGCTCCCTGGCCAACCTGGTCGCCATGCGCGCGGCCCTGCACGACAAGGCCGGCTGGGACGTGCGCGCGGAAGGGGTGCGGGGGCCAGCGGGCGCGCCCCTGTGCCTCTATGCCAGCGCCGAGTCCCACACGAGCATCGTGTCCGCAGCCAACCTCTGCGGCCTCGGGTCGAACGCGGTGCGCAAGGTCGACACCGACCGAAGTGGACGGATGCGGTTCAGCAGCCTGGCGCAGCGGCTCGCCGCTGACAGGAAGGCGGGGTTGCGGCCCTTCATGGTCGCCGCGACCGCGGGGACCACGGGCACGGGCGCGGTGGATCCGCTGCCCGACATCTCCGCCCTCTGCCAGGAAGAGGGGCTGTGGTTCCACGTGGACGGCGCATACGGAGCGCTGGCCGTGCTGTCACCCGACGCGCCACTGGAGCTGCAGGCCCTCCGGCTCGCGGACTCGCTGGTCGTCGACCCCCACAAGTGGATGTACCTGCCCGCGGATGTCGGGTGCCTGCTCACGCGAAACCGGCGCGTGCTGTATGACACCTTCCACCAGGGCGCCTCCTACTACGCGGACAGCGACGAGCAGCTCCTGCTGGGAGGCCCGGAGACGCTCCAGCTCCGGGACCTGGGGCCGCAGACCACCCGCAGCCTGCGCGCCCTCAAGGTGCGCTTGTGCCTTCAACACGAGGGACGGGCGGGCTACGCGCGGATGATTTCCGACGACATCCGGCTCGCGCGCCGGCTCTACGCCTGTGTCGAGGCCGAGCCCGAGCTTGAGCCGCTGACCCACGGCTTGAGCATCACCACGTTCCGCTTCATCCCCGCGGACCTCGAGCCCCAGGCGGAGGCGCACCGCGACTACCTCAACACCCTGAACAAGGCCCTGCTCAAGCGGCTGCAGCGCGGCGGCGCAGCCTACCCCTCGCATACGGACGTGGAGGGCCAGGCCGCGCTGCGCGTCTGCATCGTGAACAACAACACCACGCTCGCGGACATCGAGCGCCTCCCGAGCCTGGTGCGGCGGCTGGGCACCGAGGTCGACGCGGAGCTCCGGCCGGGACGCCAGAACCGGACGGCGTGAGCCTCGGCGCGCCCGTCAGCGGGCCGGCCCCCCGGGCGCATCCAGGCCGATGGTGTTCTCACACAGGTGGATCCGGCCGCGTGCCCGGTTGGAGGCATCCAGGACACCCTCCAGGAGGCCGAAGGCATCGTTCAGCCAGGCGTGCTCCGCGCTGTTGCTGCGGAACATCACGGACGCGGTGCAGACGCGAGCCTGGTCGTGGGCTCGCAGCAGCGAGACGCCATTCAACTCCAGGAAGACCTTGTCCCCCGACGAGGTGGTGAGCACGCCCCGCAGCGCGGGCAGATTCACGTTGTCAGGCCGCTTCACCGGCGTGTTCAAGAAGCGCACCGGACCCGCGAGCCGCTCGCCGGTGAGGGCTCCGTCGACGATGGCGAGGTACTGGCCTCCACTGCCGAAGTCCAGGTACTCCATCCAGGTGTAGTGAAGGTCGAAGTCGGCGAGCGTGCTCAGTCTCACGTGTGATTCCTCTCCGGGGGCGGGCCGCGCTCGCTACCTGGGGCCGTGGTTGGCCATCCAGGTTTCATGGATGTGCAGCCACACCACACCCCCGGGCGCGGCTGCGTCCGCCTGGAACAGCACCGTGGCGTACCTGCCCGTCTTCTGCCCGCCAGCCTCGCGCCACTCCACGTACCGCACCAGGGCGACCTCATCCCGGGCCCACACCGGAGCGAAATCATCGATGGTGATTTTCATGTCCGGCTGTGCGCCGAGGGCCTGGGAGAGCCGCTCCAGCAACACCGCCTTCTTCTCGGCCACGCCGCCCGGAGCATACAGCGTGCAGTCCGGCGCGAAGGCCTCCGCCATCCGGGCCGTTCCGGACGCGGCGGCGGGGCCCGTCCCCCGAAGCCACGCTTCGAGGACACGGTGGAATTCAATGACTTCCGTTCGACTGAGTTCGACGATGCCAGACATGGTTCAAGGGCTCCGCTCGAGGGTGGCCTGGCGTCAGACCTGGCCTGACGCTCTCTTGCCTTGGGGCTCCACCGGCGCATGCGCTTCACCCGGGGGCGGAAAGCGGCGCCTGAAGTCGAATGCGCGGGACGAAGGCCCTTCGCTCGCGAGCAGATCGAGCCGCTCCTTGGCCTCCGCGACCGTGGGAAGATGGCCGGCGGGCACCCACCAGAGCACATACGGCGGTCCCTCGACGGGAAGGAACCACTTCCGGCGGTTGCGGAAGGGCACCACGTGCTCGCTCTTGTAGACGAAGTCGAAGAGCGACTCGACCGACTCCCACGTCGACATGTTCAGCAGGATCAGCGGGTTGTCGAACCCCCGGACTCCGGTGGCGTTGCCGTCGTCCGTCTGCAGCCGCCAGACAAATCCAGGTGAGCGGTCCGCCAGCTCATTCACCGGCCGGAGCTGCGCGACAAAGTCTTGCATCAGGGGGTGGTCAAGGGGTTCGCGTGCCAGCGAAATCGCCAGCTGCGCGACATGGAATTTCTGGGTCGTCATGGATGCTTGCTTGGCGTTTTGAAGTAAGCCACGACTATAGCCATTGGCCCGTCTGGCACCAAGCATTCTGGCCTCCGAGCAGATGAGGTGGTGAGCAGCGATTGACCAGCGCCGTTCGCGTTCGGGCTCGCGCTGCCGGTTGGGGCGAAAGGTGCTCAGCGCTCGTGACGACCGCGCGGTCGCGACCGGCTGCTAATGTAGACGGCCATGAGCCTCGTTGAACGACTGCAAGACTCAATGCGTCACGCCGCCAGGGAGCGCTACGAGTCCGTCCACACTCCGCCCTTCACGGCTTACTTCCACCCGTCGGACGCGCTGGTCTACTTGAACTACGCCATCCCGGACGGGCCGGTGACGGGCGACGTGAGCGAGCCGCTGCGGCAACTCAGAGCCGCGTTCGAACAGCGTGTGCGCGTTCCCCGATTCGAGTACGTCGACAGCCTGGCACCGCAGCTCGCAGACATCCTTCGTGGCGCGGGCTACAGGGTGGAGGCGGAAGCACAGTTGATGGTGTGCACGCCCGACAGCTACACGCCGCTTCCGAGCCCGCCAGAGCTCACCATCTCCGCGCTCACCTCGGACGCACCGTTCGAGGAGATGCGGTCCTTCTGCGCCACGACCCAGGAAGGCTTCAATCCGGGCGCCCCCGTCCAGGTGAGCGACGCTGAGGTCTCCAAGACGCTGGCGGATCTCAAGAATGGACGCGCGCTGCTGGCGAAGTGGGATGGCGTGCCCGTAGCCGGAGGACTGGTCACCCCACCCCACCAGGGCACGTCCGAGCTCGCTGGCGTTGCGACGCTCCAGGCATGGCGCGGGCGGGGCATCGGTGCGGCGCTGGTTTCTCGCGCGGCCCAGGAGGCCTTCGCCCATGGCGTGGACGTGCTCTTCCTCAGCAGCGTCACCGAAGAAGCGGGGCGACTCTACGAACGTGCCGGGTTCCGGTTCCTCACGCGCTTGCTGTTCATGGTCGACGCCGCAGCGGCGCAGGTGTCGCCATGACGTCGACTCGCACGGGTGCATCGAAGCAGCGACAAGGGCGGCCGTCTCGGCAGGCTCCGCGAGCGGCTCGGACTCAGGGCGTCGCGCCTCGCCCCACCGTCAATCGTGACCTCCGCGGGCAGTTGTTGCGGCTGGACCGCATCGACAACACCTTGCGTTCGGAGTGGGTTGCAACGGAGTTCAAGGACCGCGACCTCGAACGCAAGCTCCAGGCCCTCACCGACGCAGGCATCGACTGGCTGCGTGAGACGATCAAGGTCCACGGCTGGCCTGGGCATCGCCTCGTGGGCCGAAGCGGGGCCGCGGCCGCCTGGCGGCTGATCCAACATGCCGAGTGCTCGCTGGCCTTTCAGAAGCGCTGCCTGACGTTGCTGCGGGACGCGGCGGCGCGCGGCGACGTTCCCATCCAGCAGGTGGCCTACCTCACGGACGTGGTGCGCATGCGTGAGGGGAAGAAGCAGCTGTATGGAACGAAGTTCCGCAAGGTGAAGGGAGAGCTCGTCCCCTACCCCATCGAAAAAGAAGCCTGGGTCGACTTGCGCAGGAGGGAGATGAACCTGCCGTCGCTCGCCGCCTACGCGCGGAAGCTCCGCCGCGCCTTCCAACCCTCTTGACGGGAGCCGCCGTGCACCGCGCCTTCGATTGGCAGCCCTTCGTGAAACAACATTGGGAGAAGACACCCGCGCGTCTGGCACTTCCTGCCCCCATCCTTCCCGCCGAGCAGGTCTTCCAGGCCGCGGTCTCCGCCTGTGCCCCCTTCCGCCATGGAACGCGCTTCCGCGCCCTTCCCGACGCGCGCTTCTTCGTGGAGGCCGCCAGGCTCGCCGCCCCAGGAACGCTCCTCCCCGGCGAAGACGACGCGTCCATGGAGTCCTTCTCCCGCCGCGCCTCCAAGCACCTGGATGGCGCGTCCTTCCAGCTCCACATCGAACAGCCGTTCATGTTCGACTTCACTCTCTGGAGCGCCTTGCGAGACTTCCTCCGGGGGCTGCTGGAGCGCGTGGGCGTCCCGGTGCTGCCCATGGCCACCGACCTGTTGCTGGGCCGCTTCTCACGAGGTCCACCAGGCGTCGCGAAGCGGCCCCACCATTCGCTGGTGACGCTGGTCCTCCAGGGCCGGCTGCGCGTCCGGCTCTGGAAAAAACTCTGGGGCACCCCTCCCAACGAGACCGAGGACTTCGAGCGCCACCTCGACAAGGCCACCACGCTGGAGGCCGGTCCGGGCGAGTTCCTCTACATCCCCTCTCGCTACTGGCAACTCGAAGAAGCCCAGGGCGACTGCATGGCCGTCCGGGTGTGGATTCCCGTCAAGGGAAGCCGGCCCACGGACGCGGTCAAGGACGTGCTCGTGGGGCTCCTCGAAGAGCAGCATGCCCACGACGAGACCGTGCCCTACCATCCCTACCCCTGGCGCCGGCCACGCACGGGCGCACAGGCCACCATTCCGTCCGTCGAGCAGACCGCGGACACCCTCCACACGCTGACTCGGGAAGAAGACGTCCAGCAGGTCCTGCGCCTCATCTGGGCCCGGAGGGTCAGCGCGTGCGCACTCGAGCCCGTACCGCCGCCGGACCAGGCCCCTTCCCTGTCAGACACGGACCGGGTGCGGAAGACGCCTGCCACGGACATCATCCGGGTCAAGGACCCGTCGGGGCTGTGGATCTGGGCCGTCAACGGACATGCCTTTCCCGGTCCCAACGAAGCCGTGGGACAGCGGCTCCTCAATGCCCTGTCCTCGGAAGTGCCCCCTCGCGTCGGTGAGCTGTGCAACCTGGCTCGCCCCGGTCCTCATCGTGAGTCCATCCGCGCCTCTCTAGCGGCGCTTCTCCGGCTGCGCGGGATTCACGTCATCACCGGAGCGGAGGTCTGACGGATGCCCGCCTTGGAAATCGCAACCCGCTTCGACTGGGACACCTTCGTCAGGCGCTACTGGAACCAGCGCCCCGTGCTCTTCAAGGGAACGCAGGCCTCGCCCTTCACCGTCGGCGACGTCTTCGACGCGTCGGCCGGCGCCACCCAGCGCTACCTGTCCCGCAGCTACGCGCCGACGTCACGGCCAGACGTCACCTTCACGGTGGACCGCCTGCGGCAGCTCCGCTCCCGGGAATGGCTGCCCCGCGCTTCCGACGGTTCCCTGGACGGGTATGACGCCCGCATCGCCTCGCAGCTGGGCGAGCGCCGGTACGCCCTCATCATCGCCACCCTGCACGCCTCCGGCTTCCGGCTCTGGTCACGGCAGCGCGCCTTCTTCTCCGGCCTGTGGCAGCGCGTGGGCATGCCCGTGACGGGCGCCATTACCACGCTGTTCCATGGGACGTACGAACACAGCCCCGTGGGCGTCCACCTGGACCGCTTCACCACGTTCCTGTTCGCGTTGCGCGGACGCAAGCGGATGCGCTTCTGGCGCAAGCGGCCGTGGCGCGAGGACGTCTCCACCATCCTGGACTACCAGCCCTACCTGGCGTCTTCCTTCGTCGCGGAGGTCGAACCCGGCGACATCCTCTACTGGCCTTCCACGTACTACCACGTGGGAGAGAGCGCCGGCTCACGCGTGGCCAGCAGCGTGAATGTCGGCATCCCCATCACCGAACACCGCGCCATCTATTCCGTGGACGACCTGCTGCGCGGGATGCTCGACGAGACGTCGCTCGCCGACCAGGAGTGGAAGCAGACGCGGCTCTCGCGGGTGTCTGCATCCCCCCTGGCCCGCGGAGCCCTGACGAAGAGCGGCGTACTGGCCACGGAGCTGCCCCGGGCGCTCACCGAAGCCGTGAGCGCGTTTCGCGACGTCAGCCACCCGAAAGAGGCGCGGCGGCACATCCAAGCCACCTGGCTCAAGCGGTTGACCTCGGGAGGCTTCGAGCCCGTGCCGCCGCCCACCCGTGAAAAGCCGTTACGTGACTCACACCACGTGCGGGTGGACCCAAGCTTCCCCATCCTCTTCGAACGTGACGGCCTCACACGGTGGATTTGTTCCGCCAATGGACATGCCTTGCGCGGCGTGGGTGGCGGACGCGCCGTTGAAATATTCTTCCGAAAGCTGAACTCCGGCGCGGATGTAAGCGTCGAAGATTTGCTGAGACCGTTTCGGACACAACGCACTGCGAGACATGACTCAGAAATCATTGCCGCGACGCATGAAGGAATGCGCGGACTCCTGAAAAAACTTCACGCCTTTCACGCAATCACTCTCAGCGCTTGACGCATTTGCCGTCAGCGCCCAGGCTTGGCCAGCAGTCCACATCCATCGACGGAGGAGTGTCATGACGAAGACGAAGGCGAAGGCGAAGGCCCCCCGGTCGTCCAAGCAGGCCAAGCAGAAGCTCGTGAAGCTGATGAACGTCATGGAGAAGGCCACGGTTCCCGCTGCCACGAAGGCCATGGCCGGAACCTGCATGCGCATCTACTGCTCCCCCTACTAATGCCCTCGGGCCGCTGGGAATCGTCCCAGCGGCCCGCTTCCCAACCTGCGCAGTGTGCCTCGCAGAACCGATGTAAGGCATTCTGGAGCATGCAGCCCCCCTCACTATCCTGTCACCCTCCTGAATCTCTCGAGGAGCCGTGACATGAAAAGCGCTGTCGACCTGCAGGGCAACCCACTGAGCGACATCTCCCTCGCCGCGATGCGGCGATGGCTCCTCGAAACGGATGTGCTGGGCTACCTGCCACAGATTGCCGCCACGGAGTCTGAAGGCCGCCTCTGGACGTACTACTGGTTCGGCGTCCGGCGCATTGATGAGTTCGTCCGCGCGAACGGGTACGCGGTCCTCGACGACGCCTCCGTCCTCACCGAGGACCTGGACGCCGTCGTGGCGCTGCGGGAGTTCATGGCCGCCGCGCCCCCACTCATGGACGGCCACCGGAGGCTCGTGGAGCAGCTTCGCGCCTTCGCCGCGGAACGGGATGCGCTGGACCAGGGCCGTCCGCTCACCGCGCACGAGCTGTTCTCCCTCTGGTACCTGAAGGCCGTGCCGGGCGCCTACATGGCGCAGCGGCTCCAGCTCGCGGACGTGGACGAAGCCACGGTGCGGCGCATCGCGAAGCTCTCCGCCGTGGGACTCCAGATGTTCGATGACGGGGTGGACCTCCAGGCGGACCTCGACCGGGGGCGCCTGTGGTTGAGCGCCGAGGAGCTCGACTTGCTGGGGTTGTCCACGACGCCGCCCGCGACGCTGGCCACCACCGCGGGGGAGCGCATCATCCGGCTGCGCAAGGCCATCTGCCTCGAGTACTTCCTCGCGGTGTATGACGAGGCCTCCCGCATCGCCTCGCCGGAGAGCCGCAAGCGCGCCCAGGCCTTCGCGGAGGGCTGGCTGAGCTTCCTCCAGCAGGGCTACCTCAAGCTCTACACGCCCGGAGGCCCCAAGCCCTGGGGCTCCGTGCAGCGCGTCCTGAAGGCGCTGCCGGGCTCGGAGACGGTGAAGCTTCCCGTGCTGCACTCGCTGTTCTCCCTCATCGCCGCCCTGCCGCTTCCGCCCGTGGACGTGGAGGCCTGCCGGCGGGAGCTGCAACAGCTTGGGGGCTGCCCACAGGCGCTGGCGCCAGAAGTGGCCCTGGACGTCATGGGTGCCCGCGAGGCGGAGGGGGACTCCGCGAAGTTCGACGCGGCCGGGCCGGAGGCTTCGGTGCTGGAGCGCGTGCTGCTGGCCTCACCCTCCAAGCACACGGCGGCGGACTTCGCGCGGCGCTGCCGCGAATCGACCGAGGGCTCTCCGTCCAACCTGCGCGACCCCAACCTGCCGGAGGTGTTCGCCAGTGGGCTCAAGCTCGCGGAGCGCTCCGCGCGGAACTCCGTCACCGCCCGGGAGAACTTCCTCCAGCAGCTTCGCCCTGGATCACGACGGGCGCCGGTGGTGGACGCAGAGCTGGCCGAGCGGTTCTCCCGCGACGGCGCGGACTGGCTCGCGTTGGGAATCGAGACCCTCGCGGCGACGGCCCGCGGGGTTCGCGACGGCTGCCGGAAATAGGTCCTCTGTCCGTTACCCCATCCATCGTCAATGAATCCTGAATCCAGCATCGCGGCGGCCGAGTCACCCTGGCTCGTCCGCCGCAAACCCCAGGCATCGCCTCGTCTCCGGCTGTTCTGCTTCCCCTACGCGGGAGCAGGCAGCCTCCCCTACTTCCGTTGGCCGGACCTGCTCCCAGAGGCGGACATCGAGGTGTGCGCCGTGCAGCCGCCCGGCCGGGAGAACCGCCTGCATGAGCCGTCCGTGGAAGAACTCCCGCAGCTGCTGGACGCGCTCGTCCGGGAGCTGTCGCCCCTCTTCGATGGCCCCTTTGCCTTCTTCGGCCACAGCCTGGGCGCGCTCATCGCCTTCGAGCTGACGCGCGAGCTCCGCCGCCGGGGCATGCCGCTGCCTGGCACGCTGCTCGTGTCCGGCTCCGAAGCGCCCTCCCGGCGCAGTGGACTTCCGCCACTGAGCGGCCTGCGACGAGACGACTTCATCCGCGAGCTGTCCGCCCGCTACGACGGCATTCCGCAGCAGGTCCTGGCGCAGCCGGAGATCCTGGACCTCATCCTTCCCATCCTGCGCGCCGACCTGAAGATTTCAGAGCGCTACTCCTACCAGGAGGAGCCTCCTCTTCCGGTGCGGCTGTGTGCCTTTGGTGGTACTCGCGATCCTCGCGTCTCGGAAGCCGCGCTCGACACGTGGCGACTGCAAACACAGCAGTCCTTCTCGATGAAGATGTTTCCAGGCGGCCACTTCTTTCTCAACGAGCTGACGGCCCAGGTGGTTCAGGCCGTCCATGCCGAACTCGCAGTCGGAGCAACCCCAGCACCATGAACAGAGACGACCTGCTCGATGTCCTGACCCGCTATGTCGCGGATGAACTCCTGGACGGGGACGCGGAGGACCTTGATTCCTCCACGCCCCTGCTGGAGCTCGGCGTGCTGAACTCGCTGGAGACCGCCCGGATGATGGGCTTCGTCCAGAAGAAGTACGGCATCACCATTCCCTCGGAGTCGCTGAAGGTCGAAAACCTCCAGACGATCTCCGCCATCGCCGACCTCGTCTACGACGCGAGGCCCCGGCAGCCGTAGCCGCTCAACGGCCCCGACGCAGCATGGCCTGGACGGCGTCATCGTCCAGGCTGTCTACGTCCGCCAGGAGCGCATCCAGCTCCGCGTCCTCGGGAGCCTCCTCCACGGGCGCGGCCGCCTCTTCCTTCAGGCCCAGGACCTCGGCCGCCAGGTAGTCCACCAGCCCGTTGACGGTGGGGTTGTCGAAGGCCACCGTCGCGGGCAGCGAGGTGCCCAGGCTCCGCTGCAGGACGTTGCGCAGCTCCACGGACATCAGCGAGTCCATGCCGAACTCGAAGAAGCCCTGGTTCGGGTCCAGTGGCTCCGTCGTGGGACGCCCCAACACGCCGTTGACCAGCTCGCCCACGTGCGCACGCAAGGCACCGCGCCGCTCCTTGGGCTCGAGCCGCTCCAGCCGCTGACGAATCCCCTCGCTCGCCGCGGGGCTGGCCTTCTCGATGAAGGCCTCGAACAGCGGCGCACGTCCGCGCCGCCCGAGCACCGCCCAATCCACGGGAAGAACACCGAGCTGACCGCTCAGCCCCAGGGACTGCTCGAACACCTGGAGACCGTCTTCCGGAGGAATCACGCCGAAGCCCAGCTGCTCCATTCGGCGGCGGATCTGCTCCTCCGCCGCCGCGCCCACCTCTGCCCAGGCGCCCCAGTTGAGGCTCAGGGCGGGCAGCCCGTCAGCCTGGCGGGAGCGGGCCAGCGCATCCAGGAAGGCATTCGCGGCCACATAGTTGGCCTGTCCCGCCGATCCGATGAGCGACGCCGCCGAGGAGAACACGACGAAGAAGTCCAGCGCCGTGCCTTGCAACGCACGGTGGAGGTTCCATCCACCGGAGACCTTGGGCGCGAAGGCCTTGGCCAGCCGCTCCGGCGTCATCTGCACAAAGAGGCCGTCATCGATGACGCCCGCGGAGTGGATGACGCCACGCAGGGGCGGCACGCGTCCTGAGAGCCCGGCGAGGACGCGCTCCACATCGGCGGCCACGGCCACGTCGCCCTGCACGCAGTGGATGGTGACGCCACGCTGCTCCAGCGCTTCAAGGCGAGCGCGCGCCTCGGGCCCCGGCTCACGCCGCCCCATCAGGACCAGGTGACGGGCTCCACGCTCCGCCAGCCGCTCCGCGACGATGAGCCCCAGTCCGCCAAGGCCACCCGTGACAAGATAGCTCGCGTCCGGCTTCAGCGCGGGCTCGCCGCTCGCCCCACGGAGCTTCCGGCTGCGCACCAGTCGGGGCACTCGGCGCGTCGTTCCTCTCAGCGCGATTTCGTCCTCGCCGCTGCCACCGAGCAGCTCGGCATGAAGCTGGGCGACTTCGTGCTCGGACGCGCTGGCGTCCAGGTCCACTCGCCGGCAGTGGAGGTCTGGATGCTCGCGGGTGATGGACTTGCCCAGGCCCCAGAGGACCGAACTTCCCAGGTGGGTGATGCGCTCCTTCTCCGAGGTCGCCTGGGCACCGCGAGTCACCAGCCAGAGCGAGGTGCTCTTTCCCTTGGCCTCGACGAGCGCCTGGGCGAGCGCGAGCACACGGGTGCCATGGCCCAGGGCCTGCGCGGGTACGTCGTCCCCACCACCGTCGAGGCTCCACAGGTCGATCACATGCAGAGGCCCTTGCAGCGCCTCCGGGCGCAACTGGCCCAGGAGCGCGAGCGCCGAATCGCGGCCATCGACCGTGGCTCGCGCTCCAGCAGGGACCGTCACCACGTGCCAGCCTTGCTTCGTCAGTCGCTCGGCCAGGCGCGCGCCCAGCCCCGCCGCGTCGGCGAGGATGAGGCACTGTGTCCCAGCGTGCGCCGCCTCCGCCCCTGCCGCTGGAGCCTCCAGCTGCCGGGGTTGCCACTCCAGTTCGTACAGCCAGTTCTGGTAGCGCTTGCTCTTCGCGCCCAGGAGTCCCTCCCGGGTGATGCGCCGGAGCAGCAGCTTCTCCACCGTGGCCACGCGCTCCCCATCCGCCGTGAGCAACTGGATGTCGCACACGTAGCCCGGGCCCTTCGGGTCGTCGCTCCGCGCCAGGGTCGCGTGGGCCCACACCTCACCCAGCCCGCCGCGCTGCACCTGCACCTGGCCGACACCCACGGGGAGGTACGCGGCATCCCCTTCCTCGTCGAGCACCGCGCCCACCATCTGGAAGCACGCATCCAGGAGCGCGGGCTGAAGCTGATACTGCCCCGCGTCCGCCGCCGCGCTGCCTGACAGGGCCAGGCGCCCCAGCACCGCGTTCTCACCCCGCCAGAGCGCCTGGATGCCTCGGAAGCTGGGGCCATACGCGAGCCCCGCCTGCCCCAGCTTCGCGTAGTAACCCTCCACCGGCACCTCGCGAGTCAGCGAGGCGCGCAGACGCTCCAGGTCGACGCGCTCAGCTGGCGCGGCCGTCGTCGCGGAGAGCTTTCCGTGGGCATGGAGAATCCACGCGGGCTCACCCTCTCCCGTGCGCTCCTCCTGGCTGTGGATTTCGAAGCGCCCGGCGCGCTCACCTTCCGGTGAATAGAGCAGGTGCACCCGGCGCGCCCCTTCCTCCGGAAGGAACAGGGCCTGCGAGAAGGTGATTTCGTCCACCGTCCCGCCCGCCGAGCCGAAGAGCGAAGCCCCCGCGGCGAGCCCCATCTCCACGTAGGCGGCTCCAGGCATTAAAATCTGTCCGTAGACGCCATGGTCCTTCAGGAAGGCGGGCTTCGCTGCCCCCACGGAGGACTCGAACTGCCGCATCTGTGAAGGCGACGCGTGCGGATGGCCCAAGAGGGGATGTCCTCGCGTGGCCCCTGCCTCCGGCGCTGTGCTCACGCCCGGGACGTCCCAGGTGGACCCGTTGAGGTCCATCCAGTGGTTGCGCCGCTGGAAGGGATAGACGGGCAGCGCGACCTTGTGGCGCTCGCGCCCCTGGTCCACGCCCCGCCAGTCCACCGGCACGCCCGCGACGTGAAGGGCCGCGAGCCCCTCCAGCATCTGCTGCCAGTCCGAACGCTCCGGCCGCAAGCTGCCCACCCAGAGCGTGTCCTCCTTCGTGATGCAGGACTGGCCCATGGTCACCAGCGTGGGCTTCGGGCCGACCTCCAGGAAGGCCTTCACGCCGGCCTGCTCCAGCGTCTGCATTCCCCTGGCGAACATCACCGGCTCACGAAGATGCTGCACCCAGTACCGAGGCGTCAGGATTTCCTTCCCCGCCTCGCGCCCGCTCAGGTTCGAAATCAGTGGGATGGCCGGAGGCTGGAGCTTCACCTTCGCCACGGCCTTGGAGAACGCGTCGAGGATGGGGTCCATCAACGCGGAGTGGAACGCGTGCGAGACGCGCAGCATCGTGCCGCGCTTGCCCTTCCGCGTCAGCTCGGCCACGCATTCGTTGACGGCGGCCTCGCGCCCCGAAATCACCACGTTGCGGGGGCCGTTGAGTGCCGCGATGGACACCTGCCCGTCATACTGGGAGAGCAGCGCCTCCACCTCCGCGGCATCCGCGGACACTGCGGCCATCGTCCCGCCCGCGGGCAGGGACTGCATCAGCCGGGCGCGCGTGGCGATGAGTTCCAGTCCTTCTTCCAGGGTGAAGACGCCGGCCACGCAGGCCGCCACGAACTCACCCACGGAGTGCCCCATCACGAAGTCCGGGCGGAGGCCCCACTGCATCCACACCTGCGCCAGGGCGTACTCGAGCGCGAACAACGCGGGTTGGGTGAAGCCCGTCTCATCCAGCCGGGCTCGCGCCTGCGCGTCGCGCTCAGCGGGGTGCAGCAGGTCGATGAGCGACTGGCCCATCAACGGCTTCAGCACCGCGTCGCAACGCAGGAGCGTCTCGCGGAAGGTGGGCTCGGTGCGGAAGAGTTCCTCCCCCATGCCCAGCCACTGCGCGCCCTGCCCGGTGAACAGGAAGGCCAGCCGAGGCTCCCCGTCCGCCTTCCCGCACAGCACCGACGATGAAGTCTGCCCGGACAGGAAGGACGTCAGCTGCGCCTGCATGGCATCCTGTGAGCTTCCCAGCACGGCGAGCCGGTGCCGGAAGGCGTCCCGCCCGGTGTTCGCGGTGAAGCAGATGTCCTCCAGCGACTGTGACGCGAGCCCTGGGCCGTCGAGCGCCTGCGCATAGCGCTGCGCCAGCTCGTTCAGCGCCTGGGGGCTGCGCGCGGACAGCGTCAGGACGTGCATCGGCCGCGGCGTCGCATCCGGCGTCTGGGCAGGCGCGGGCGGGGCTTCCTCGATGAGGACATGCGCGTTGACGCCGCTGAGCCCGAAGCCGCTGACGCCGGCCACGCGGGGCCTGTCGCCCTTGGGCCACGGCGTCACCTTCGTGGGGATGGCAATCTGCAACTGCTGCCAGTCCACGGCCGGGTTGGGCGTACGGAAGTGCAGGTGCGGAGGAATCTCGTCCTGTCCCAGCGACAGCACGACCTTGATCATCCCCGCGGCACCAGCGGCGGACTCCAGGTGCCCGAGGTTCGTCTTCGCGGAGCCGACGAGCAAAGGGGCGTCCGCGCCGCGCCCGTGCCGGAGCACCGCGTCCAGCGCCCGCAGCTCAATCGGGTCACCCAGCGGCGTCCCTGTGCCATGGGCCTCGATGTAGTTCACATCCGCTGGGGCCAGGCTCGCCGACTCCAGCGCCTTGCGCAGCAGCTTCTCCTGCGCGGGCCCGTTGGGAACCGTCAGGCCGCCACTGAGCCCATCATGGTTCACCGCGGAGCCACGGATGACGGCGAGGATGCGGTCCTTGTCCCGCTGCGCATCCGAGAGCCGCTTGAGCACCAGGACGCCGCAGCCTTCGCCGCGCCCGTAGCCATTGGCGGACGCATCGAACGTCTTCGAGCGCCCATCCGGCGCCAGCGCCCGCATCTTCGACAGGACGATGTTGTTGTCCGGCCGGAGAATCACGTTCACCCCGCCCGCGAGCGCCAGCGAACACTCCCCCTGCCGCAGCGCCTGGCAGGCCAGGTGGGCGGAGACGAGCGCCGAGGAGCACGCGGTCGCGACCACCATGGACGGCCCCTGGAGGCCCAGGACGTAGGACACACGTCCCGCGGAGAAGCTCAGCTCGTTCCCGGTCCCCATGTACGGCAGGTCCCGCGTCTGCACCGCGTTGAAGGGAACGCGCCCGTAGTCACTGCTCAGGAAGCCGACATAGACGCCCGTGTCGCTGCCCACCAGGGAGCCCGGGGCGATTCCGGCGTCCTCCAGGGCTTCCCAGGACACTTCCAGCATCAAGCGCTGCTGCGGGTCGACGTAGTTCGCCTCGCGCGGCGACAGGCCGAAGAACTCGCTGTCGAAGCCGGCGATGGGTTGGTTGAGGAACCCACCCTCACGAACCACCATCTTCCAGCCCGCGTCCGGGTCCGCCGCGTAGTAGGCATCCACGTCCCAGCGGTCCGGCGGGACGGTGCTCACGGCATCGACGCCGCCGCGCAGCAGCTCCCAATAAGCGCGCGGGTCGTTCGCGCCGCCGGGGAACCTGCACCCCATGCCGATGACGGCGATGGGCTCCGAGCGCGCGCGCTCCAATCCATCCACGCGCGCCCGGAGGGTCTTGATTGCCAATGCCGCCCGTTGCAAGGGCGTCATCGACTCCATCGAGAGAGCATTCTCCTCGTTGGACATCCTCACTCGAATGGACTCATCCGACACTGCCCACCCCTTTCGTTTCGACTAGCTGATGGAGATCTTTTCCAACGGTTCCGGCGCGGCGCTGGACGCAGCGGCCGGGCTGCTTGAATCCGGAGAGGTAGCGCTCGCCGGAGGCTCACGGCGGTCACTGGGCCGGGCACCCGCCTCGGAACCCGTCGTCCCCTTCGGCCGCTTCGCGAGGATCAGGTCCCCCGCCTTCTGGATCACGTCGCCAAACGACACCCCGGACCGGTGCGGCTGGCCCGCCGCCGGAGCCGTGTGCGCCTGCTTCGCCCGGTCCTCGATGGCCGCGTCGATGTGCTGCAGCTCGTGAATCTGCGCATCGAGGATGTGCGCGACACCCTTGAGCGCCTCCTGCTTCGCCCGGAAGAGCTGCTGCACCAGGCCTCGCCCGCCCGGAATCAGGGCGTTGGTGAGCTCGGCGAACCGAGCGCCGTACTCCGGCGAAGCGCCAAAAGAACCCTGCGGATAACGATCATCTTGCGTGGACATCAAACACCTCTTTCTTTTTGGAAACTCACGATGAGCCGGTCACCCTCCATGCGGGCGCCCGACGTCGGGAGGAGTGCAATCATCCGAGGCAACACGACGTTGCGCCGGACGGCCCCGACCTGGATGACGAACTCCGCGCCGCGGCGGGAGAGCTCGACATCGCTCTTCGCCACGAAGGGGAGCCGCACCTCCAGCGAATACGCATCCACTGCGTCCTTGCGGATGCCCAGGGCAGGGTGCGGGGCCGTGAGACGGACGGGGTCCTCTCCCTGGTAGAGCTGCTCTGCGAAGACCTCGAGCGGCTTCTCCCCCACCACCTCGGTGGCCTGGTGCGGGACCTTCAACACCAGCAGCGACGAAAAGGCGCTCTGGAGCTTCTCCACGTGTGACTGCTGCGCCCGCCCCCGTTCGGAGCCGGCGTCGGCGGCTTCCGGTGCGAGTCGGTTGATGACGACGCAGTCCACCGCGAGGCCGAGCAGGCTGAAGTACGTGTACGCCCGCTGCGCCTCCTGTCCGGACACCGTGTCCGCGGTGGTCACCAGCCGGAGGGTCGTCACCTCCGGGTCGTGCAGCAGCGCGTCCACGGCGGTCAGCCGGTCGCGAACCTCCAGGCTCGCGTCCGCGCCATGGAGGCTCGCCGCCAGCAGGCGTGCCTTGCGCCCCGGCTGCGTGGGCGCCTGCTGCTTGCGCGCGTACCAGCTCATCGCCGGCACGGTGTTGAGCAACTGCAGGGCCGTGCGGGTGGACGGGCAATCCACGATGACGAGGTCGTGCTGCTGCTCGCGGAGGTACTCGTCCAGGCGGAGGAGCATGACGACGTGGGCCGCCTCGGCCGTCATCGCCACCTCCTCCGCGTTCACGCGCTCCAGCCCGCCATCCACGAGCGCGGCCAGTCCGCCCTGGCCCCCGTTCCATCCCCGGCGGAGCTCTTCTCCAACGTCCACCTCGTGGAAGGACAGGTGGTCGTTGACGCCCACGGGAACGCCCCGGGGGCCGGAGAAGAGTGGACTCTCGACGCCCATGGCGGCGCTGAGGCCGCGGGACAGGTCGAACGAAAGCACCAGCGTCCGGAGACCCCGGCGGGAAGCCGCCAGCGCCGTCGCGGCCGCCACCGTGGTCTTCCCTGAACCGCCGGTACCGGAGACAAGAATGATCCTGGCCATCTCAATCCACCTCTCGCGCTAGGTCGCCTTCGCCGCGTCAGACGCCCAGCCCGATTTCCCGATCCACGTCTGCGCACGGTTGAGCTGCGAGACGGTGGACTGGGTGCTCAGCAGGCTCTGGACGGTGGACTCCACCTGCTTGAGGTTCGCCGCGGAGAGCGTCTGGTCCACCACGGGATTCAGCCGGAAGTACTTCTTCCGCAGAATCATGCGGCACTGGTAGTCCGCCGCGTCCGAGCCGGCCTCCAGCATCATCTTCACGAGCACCATGGGGTCGTGGAAGTCCAGCAGCCACTTGGAGAAGCCCCAGTTGGCCACGCCCTTGCAGAAATGCGGCGTGAGGTACGAAGACATGCAGCCGTTGCCCACCGACATCATCAGGATGTTCGTCAGGTCGGGCGGCTCCGTCTCCAGCGTCTCCACCTTCTCCGAGCGGCTCTTGCGGGTGATGTTGTTGATGATCTGCGCCAGCGCCACCAGCGACGGGTTGTTGGCGAAGATGCCGCCGTCGACGTAGCCGCTGCCCTGCTCCCGGATGCCCTGGTAGACGGGATAGGAGAGCGGAGGCGAGCCGCTGCGCATCAGCACGTCCACCACCAGCTCGTTGTGGTCGGTGTCGTTGTCCGGACCGGTGTTGTGGAAGACCTTGGCCTTCCAGGTCCGCAGCGACTTGCGGTGACCGTCGAGCTGGAAGGACGGCAGCGCCACCTTCCGCTTCAGGTCTCCCAGGCGCAACGTGGCGCCGAAGTAGCTGCAGAAGAAGTCGCGCATGTAGCTGGAGTCGAGCAGCGCGGCGTTGCCCGTCAGCGCCATGGCGGTCCGCCCCAGTGACACCGCCTTGCGGTTCATCTGGACGACCTCGCCCCAGAAGTCGAGGATCTTGGGGAAGGCGTCGTCGGGGTTCTCGTAGGTGGCGAAGAACGCGGCGTTGAAGGAACCCGCGGACGTGCCGGAGAACAGCTCCACGTCGTTCAGCAGGCTCTGCCCGCCTCCGCGGCTGGTCAGGGTCTCCTTCAACGACTTGAGCAGTCCCGCGGTGACATACCCCTCACCGCCGGAAATAGACGTACCATCCATTGCAAGGACTCGGTGCGGCATTACATGACCTCCATGGGGAGCTGCGCAGCCAGCCCCGTTGCTGGCATTTCCGCCCGAGACACTTCTGCGATTGGCGGGAACATCAAAACCCTATCCAGACATTTCTGTATTTCAATTGCAAGCACGGCGACATTCCGCTCATCCATGATGAGCGTCATGTGATTGCCTGGAACCGGTATCACTTCCGTCCCCGCAAGCGCGAATCTGCGCACACTGTCGACGAGCGGGTCGCCTCCAATCGTCACAGGACCCGTCCTGAAAAGTGTGGCGGAGCCTCCGTACGCAGAGAACGTATAGAGTTGCTCCGAGCGGCGTGTTGCCAGGAAATTCCGGGCTGTCAGCGCGCTGTCTCGCAAGAAACGCCACAGGTATGAATACTGCCCATCTGTATCCCGACGAAGCAGGTCTGCCCATGCCTCGGGGAGGCTGATGCCCATCCATTCGCCTATCAATCTCAGGCTGGCGTAGTCCCGCGGCATCTGGGCCTCCCCCAGCACCTTGATGAGCTGGGAGCCCGCGGGAATCTCCTGCGGGGTGCCGTCATGCGCGGCCAGCCGGTCCAGCGCCGCGCCGTCAATCAAGCCGAGCAGCGCCACCTGTTCCCCGAGCGCCTCGAGCTGCCGCGCCATCTCACAGACGACGAGCCCTCCGTAGGACCAGCCCGCGATCCGGTACGGCCCACGCGGTTGGACCTGCCGCAGGGCCGCCACATACAGCGCGGCGGTGTCCTCGATGGTCTCCGGTGGCCGCTGGTCGTCCATGACGCCCGGCATCTGGAAGCCGAACACGGGCTGCTCCGCGTCCAGGTGGCGGGCCAGGGTGACGTAGACGGCCGGGCTGCCAGCGGACGGCGGGGCGAGGAACAGCGGCGGTTTGTGCCCCAGGGGCTTCAGCGCCACCACACAGGCAGGCAGTTGGCGAATCAGCGCGGTGACCTTGCTGGAGTGTTCGTCAACCCAGTGCGCCAGGGCCTCCACGGAGGGCCGGTCGAACACCTCATTGAGGGGCACCTCGATGCCCAGCTTCGCGGAGATGCGAGAGATGAGCGTGACAGCGAGGAGCGAGTGGCCCCCCAGTTCGAAGAAGCTGTCGGTGGGCGCCACGGTGCTCAGTCCCAGGAGTTCGCCGAACAGCGCCTGGAGCTGCCGCTCCGTCTCGGTCCGCGCCTCCGTGCGGGCCAGCGCGCTGGCTACGGGGGCCTCGGACACCACGGGCGGGAGCGCCTTGCGGTCAATCTTCCCGCTGGGCGTCAGCGGCAGCTCCGGGAGGACCGCGATGACCTCCGGCATCATGTACTCGGGCAGCACCTCACGCAGGGACTTGCGCAGCTCCGCCCGCAGGTCGCCGTTCTCCATCGACTGGGGCTGCACGTAGGCCACCAGGCGCGGCGCCCCGCTTGGGAGACGCTGCAGGAGCACCGCGGCCTGGACGACGTCGGGATGGCGGCCCAGCGCGGCCTCCACCTCTCCCGACTCGACGCGGTGACCGCGAATCTTGAGCTGGTCGTCCTGGCGGCCCAGGTATTCGATGCGTCCGTCGGAGAGGTACCGGGCGTGGTCCCCCGTGCGGTAGAGCCGCGAGCCCTCGGTGCTTTCGTCGAATGGATTCGGGACGAAGCGCTCCGCCGTCAGGTCCGGCCGGCGCAGGTAGCCTCGGGCCAGTCCGACGCCGCCGATGTACAGCTCGCCGGGCACGCCAACGGGCACCGGCTGGAGGTACCGGTCCAGGATGTACAACCGCATGTGCGGGATGGGCCGGCCAATGGGCACCCGCTCCGGGGGGGGCGTGCCATCCGGCAGCAGCGTCTCGAAGCAGCACGCCACCGCGGCCTCGGTGGGGCCGTACTCGTTGATGACGCGCGTGGGGATGCCCTGCTCCCGCCACGCGGCCAGGTCCACGCCGTGCAGCCCTTCCCCGCCCAGCACCACCGCGTGGGTGCGGCCCAGCACCTCGCGCGTGCGTCCCAGGCCGTTGAAGGCCCGCAGGTGCGACGGCGTCATCTTGATGAAGCTGAAGCCCTGCTCGGGGTAGTCCCGGGACGTCAGCTGGTCGATTTCGTGACCGCGCGGCACGAGGAACAGCGCGCGGCCCGCCAGCAGCGGCGCGAAGAGGCTCGTCAGCGTGCCGTCGAAGCTGACGGAGCCAATCACCGGGCTCCCCGTCCCTTCACGAAGCCGGTACGCGTCCACGCTCCAGCGCAGGTAGTTGACGATGCTCCGGTGCGTGATTTCCGTGCCCTTGGGCCGGCCCGTCGAACCCGACGTGTAGAGGATGTAGGCCAGTTGGTCGGGGAGGACGTCACGACGGAGCTGCTGGCCAGGCGCGGCGGGCATGTCCCGGTAGTCTTCGTCCACGTGGAGCGTGACGAAGCCCCCCATGCCCCAGAGGCGCTCGGACAGCTTCGTGGAAGAAATCACCACCCGGGGCCGGGCATCCGCGACGATGTGGCGGAGCCGGTCCGCGGGCTCGTCTGCGTCGAGCGCGAGGAACGCGCCCCCTGCCTTCATCACCGCCAGCAGGCTCACGATGAGCTCCGCCGAACGGTCCAGGTAGACGCCGACCACCACCTCCGGTCCCACGTCCAAATCCTGGAGCGACGCGGCGACCCGGTCGCTGAGCTGATCGAGCTCGCCGTAGGTCAGCTCCCAGTCGTCCACGACGACGGCCACCGCATCCGGCGTGCGCAGCGCCTGGGCTTCGATGAGCGCATGGAGGCACGCACCTTCCGCCTCCGGCGTCCCCGTGTCGTTCCACTGCCGGAGCACGCGCTCGCGGACATCCGCGGGGAGCACGGGCAGCTCGCCCACCGGCCGCTGGGGCTCGGCCACCAGCCCTTCGAGCAGCACCTGGAAGCAGTCCACGTAGTGCTGGATGGTGCCCTGCTCGAAGAGGTCGCGGTTGAACACCATCCGCGCCGACAACCGGTCGCCATGGTCATCCACGAAGAGGTTGAGGTCGAAGCGCGATGATTCCGCCTCGAACTCGAGCGGCCGCATGCGGAGGCCCGTCTCGTCCTGGGCCTCGCCGGAAGCGCGGACCCAGGCGAACACGACCTGGAACAACGGGTTGAAGCCCAGGCTGCGCGCGGGCCTCAGCTCCTCCACGAGCAGGTCGAAGGGCAGGTCCTGGTGAGCGAAGGCATCAAGCACCGTCTCACGCACGCGCTCCAGCACCGTGGCGAAACCCGGACTGCCACCGAGGTCCACCCGCATCACCAGGTTGTCCACGAAGAAGCCCACCAGCGGCTCAAGCTCCGTGCGCGTCCGGTTGATGGAGTTCGCGCCCAGGACCAGGTCCTCACCTCCCGTGAGGCGGTGCAGGAGCACGAAGAACGCGCTCAACATCCCCACGAACGGCGTGGTGCGGGCCGCGTGGCTCTGCGCCTTCAAGGCGGCGGTGAGCTGGGGGCCCACTTCGAAGCGGACCTCGCCGCCTCGGTTCGACTGCACCTTGGGGCGCGGATGGTCCGTGGGCAGCTCGAGCAGCGGAGGCGCCCCCTCCAGCTTCTTGCGCCAGTAGTCCACCAGCTTCTGGCGAACCTCGCCCTGGAGGTACTCCCGCTGCCAGACAGCGAAGTCGGAGTACTGGAGCGTCAGGGGCGGCAACGGCGAGGGCTGGCCGCTGGCGAAGCTGCCATACAACGTCACGATTTCGCGGACGAGGATGGCCTGCGCCCATACGTCCGCCGCGATGTGGTGCAGACAGAGCTGGAGGTACTGCCCCTGCGCGCCCCGCTCAATGATGAGCACACGCATCACGGGGCCCGTGGCCAGGTCGAAGGGCCGCTTGCCCTCACGCTGGAGGAAGGCCTCCACGCCCGCGGGTTCGGAGGCCAACACCTCGCGCTCGTCGAGCACGCGGAAGTCGAACCGGGGCTCCGGGTCGACAATCTGGACCGGGACGCCCGCGTGCTCGGCATAACGCGTGCGGAGCACCTCGTGGCGGCGGATGACCTCGGTGAAGCAGCGCTTCACGATGGCGACGTCGAGGTGACCGTCGATCTGCAACGCCAGCATCAGGTTGTAGGCGGTGCTCCCGGGCTCCAGACGGTCCAGGAACCACAGCCGCGTTTGCCCATAGGAGAGCGGCGCGGGCCCGGTGCGTTGAACCGGGACGATGGGCGCCTCCTCCTGGCCCTGGTCATGGGCACGCAGGAGCTTGAGCAGCTCGGGTTTGTGTTCCGCCAGTGACTGCCGAAGCTCCGGGCTGGCGGCGCCTTTCGGTCCGCGAAGCCTCAGCGCGTCGCCTTCTACCCGGACTTCCAGGCCCCGCCGATTCAGCTCGGCGAGCAGTTCCCCCAGGTTCATACCGTCAACTCCTCGATGTCGGCTGCGGCCTCTGCCGCGGGAGCACGCGCGAGCAGCTCCTTGAGCTCGAGCTGGGTACTCAGCGCATCCACAATCCCGTCGAGCGTGGTGCCGTCGATGAAACGCGCCATGAGCAGGTCCACACCCAGCTCGCGGCCAATGCGATTCTTGAGCTCGACCGCGCGCAGCGAATCGAGCCCCATCTCGTTCAGGGAGATCTTCTTCTGGAGGACCTCGTGGTCCGGGGCGAAGCCCAGCAAGGGCCCCAGCCGGCTCTGCACGTATCGGGTCAGCAACGCTCGCCGGCGCTCTCCGTCCGCCCGCTTCAGCTCGTCCATCAGCTCATGCATCCGCGAAGCCGCCGCGGACCGGGCCTGCTCACGGAGCATCAACTCGGAGAACAAGGGGCCATGGCCGGGCGAAGGCCCCGCCTCCAGCGAGGAGACGCTGAAGGGCACCACGCCCACCTGCACGGCCCCCTGCTCCAGCAGCTGTTCGAAGACCTGGAGTGCCACTTCGGGTGAGAGGCTGGCGGCATCCGACGCCTCCGAGCGGTCCGCGCTCTTCGCCGCCATGCCCGCGCCCGCCCACCTTCCCCAGTTGATGCTGAGGGCAGGCAGACCCTGGCGGTTCCGGTGATGCGCCAGTGAATCAAGGACACTGTTCGCCGCCACGTAGTTGGACTGTCCCGCCACGCCCACCAGCGAGGCCGCGGACGAGTACATGACGAAGAGGTCCAGCGGCATCCCGGCCGTGGCGCGGTGCAGGTTCAACGCGCCCTGCACCTTGGGCGCGAACACGCGCGAGAAGCGCTCCGCCTCCTGGTGCAGGATGACGCCGTCCTCCAGCACGCCCGCCGTGTGGATGATGCCTCGCAGGGACTGGCGCCGCTCGGACACGCCCGCCACCAGCCGCTGCACGTCCTCCTGTCGTGAGACATCCGCGCGCGCGACGGTGACGTTGACGCCCCGGGCGGTCAGCGCCGCGAGCCGACCGTTCGCCGCGTCCGTGGGCTCGCTCCGTCCCACCAGCAGCAGGTGCCGCGCCCCCGCCCCCACCAGCCATTCCGCCGTCGCGAGCCCCAGCGCTCCCAGGCCTCCCGTGACGAGGTAGACGCCATCCGGGTGGATACGCACGGGGGCAGCGCGTTCAGGTGGCTTGCCAGGACGCACCAGGCGCGCGCCCAGGAGCCGGCCGCCGCGCAGGGCCATGACGTTCTCCTCCGGCGGCTGCGCCATGAGGTGGAACAACCGCTCCAGCGATTCAGAGCCCGGCTCCAGGTCCACCATGCGGCACGCGAGCTCCGTGTGCTCGATGGCCACCGCGCGGCCGAAGCCCCAGAGCGAGGCCTGAGCGAAGCCCTCCACCGCATCCGTGGGCGTGGCGGCCACCGCGCTCTCCGTCACCATCCACAGGGCAGGCGGCTGCGCCCAGCTGGCACGCGCCATCGCCTTCACGAGGTGAAGTGCGCCCACGGTGCTCGACGTCACCGCGCCGGAGAGGGCTTCTGGGGAACGGTCATCGAGTCCCCACAGGTAGGCCACTGCCGCCGGAGCCGAGCCCGTGGCGGAGACGTCCTGGAGCAACCGGTCAAAGCCGGCCGCGTCATGGGGGTTGAGCCGATAGTGGGTCGCGTCGATGCGTTCGTAGGACGCACCGGGCGAGGCCACCACGCAGGACCAGGCGCGTTGCCGCGCCAACATCCTGACTTCGTCCGCGACGCGGTCCGAGTCCACCAGCAGCAGCCAGGCCCCGGCCTGCGAAGCCACCTGGTCACGTGCGGTGGGCACGGGCTGCTCCCGCCATGCCAGCTCGAAGAGGAGTTCCTGCATCGCCCCGGAGAAGGCGGCCTGGAACGCGCGGCGGTCGACCTGCTTCAGCAGCAGGCCTTCCACCTCGGCCACGACGGCGCCGTCCTCGTCCAGGATGCGGAGGTCGGCGCTCACCAGTCCCTCAGAGAGCGACGTGCGTGCTCCGGTTCGGGCATGCACCCAGATGCTGCTCCCGGGCCGCTTGAACCAACGCAGCCGCTCGATGGCGACCGGAATGCGCCCCTGCCCTTCTCCCGCCACCTGCGCGCCGCCGCCGGTGAACGCCGCCGCCGCCGTCTGGAAGCACGCGTCGAGCAGCAGCGGATGCAGCCAGTAGTCCCCCAGACCGATGACGAGTTCATCGGGCAGCCGCACGTGGGCGAGGCATCCCTCCCCGCCGAACCGCAGCGCATCGATGCCTCGGAACGAGGGGCCGTACTCCAACCCGCCGTGCGCCATCATGTCGTAGTGCGCGCTGACGGAGCCCTGTTGGGGGAACGCCGGCAACAGCCCCGACTCCAGCGCCACGTTCTCCGGGTGTGCGCGGCCTTCGGTGATTCGACCTTGCGCCAACCGGGCCCAGCTCCGGTCCGACGTCCCTGTCCCCTGCCCGAAGATTTCGAAGTGGGAGCCCTGCTCCTCGGGCGTCAGGACCGTCTGGACGTTTTGTGCCTGTCCCTCCGCGAAGACCAACGCCCGCTCCAGCTCGATGGCCGTGAGCTCCAGGGGCTTCCCGCCCGAGGTCGCGTGGTGCGCGGCGCCGAGCGCCATCTCGACGTAGCAGGAGGCCGGCAACACCGGGTTGCCCAGCACACGATGCTCCTCGACGAAGGCGGGCTCGTGCCTGCTCAGCCTGGCTTCGAACCGTGACTCCTTGGCTCCCGCGAGCGACAGCGGTGTCCCTGGCAGGGAGTGCGCGTCGCCTCGCCCGGCATCGTCACGCGCAGCCTGGCCGCGGTGCTTCTCGGGGCTTCGCGAGTCCATCCAATAGCGCTCACGCTGGAAGGGATGCGTCGGCAAGCAGCGCGGGCGCCGCTCGAACGGCGCATCGAACGCGGCCCAATCCACGTCGAAGCCGCGCATGTACAGCTCCGCCACGCTGGCGAGCAGCTGCGCCGTCTCTCCGGTGGACGGACGCAGGCTGGGAAGCCAGCACAGGTCCTCCGACTGGAAGGTCCTGCGGCCGATGCCAGCCAGGATGGGCGCTGGCCCCAGCTCCAGATAGGTCCGGTGCCCCTCCTCGCGCGACGCCTCCAGCGCCTTGGCGAAGGCGACGGGCTCTCGGATTTGACGGCACCAGTAGTCTGGCCGGGTGATTTCGTCACCGACACGCCGGCCTTCCAGCGTGGACACCAGCGGGATGCGTGGCGCCGACAGCGTGAGCCCTCGGAAAGCCTCCGCGAACGGCTTCAGCACGGGCTCCATCTGCGTGGAGTGGAACGCGTAGGACATCCGCAGACGCTTCGTCTGGACGCCCTGGCTCGTCAGGGCCTGCTCCACCTCGGTGATGGCATCGGGTGTCCCGGAGATGACCACGTCATCGGGACCGTTGACCGCCGCCATGGAAACCGTTCCGGCGTGCGGCGCAATGGCCCGGTTCACCGTTTCGAGCGAGGCAGAGACCGCCAGCATCGCGCCCGTGCCCAGCAACTCGCCGATGAGCCGCGCGCGCGTCACGACCAGGCGCAGCGCCTCCTCGATGCTGAACACCCCCGCGACAGCGGCCGCGGCATACTCTCCCAGGCTGTGCCCGATGAGCGCCGCTGGCGTGACGCCCCAGGCGCCCCACAGCTCCGCCAGCGCATACTCCAGGGCCACCAGCGAGGGCTGCGCATGGCGCGTGTCCTCCAGGAGCGTCGCTGAGGATTCACCGAAGAGGAGCGCTTCGAGGCTGCAGTCGAGCAGCCCCTCCAGCGCCTTCGAGCACCGCTCCACCGCTGCACGGAACACCGGCTGTGTCTCGAAGAGCTCCCGTCCCACGCCGGGGCGAAGCGCGCCCTGCCCCGTGAAGAGGAAGACGGGCCGGGGGCTCTCCGTTCCGCGCAGGGGTTCGCGCGCCGGGCGCAGCTTCTCTTCGCGCAGCCGCGCCAGGTTCGCGCGCAGCTCCGCGGTCGTGGCGCCCGAAACGGCGGCACGGTGCTCGAACTGGGAGCGGCCCGTGTTCGCCGTGTAGCACCAGTCTCCCAGCGCCGCTGCGTCCTCCGGCAACGCGCGTTCCTGCGCTTCCATCAGCGCTTCGAGCGCGGCTTCGCTCTTCGCCGACAGCGTCAGCACATGGGCCGGGCGCTCCGCATCCACGCGGGGCCGCGCCAGCACGGGGGCCTCTTCCACCACCATGTGCACGTTGGTGCCGCTGAAGCCGAAGCTGCTGACGCCCGCGATGCGGCGCTTGTCACCGCGCAGCCAGGGCCGCGTGGCCGTGGGGATGGTGACGGGCAGGTCGTCCCAGCGGATGTTCGGATTGGGCCGCTCGAAGTTCAGGTGGGCGGGGATGGCCTCGTTCTGCAACGCGAGCAGGACCTTGATGAGCCCCGCGATACCGGCGGCGGCCTCCAGGTGCCCGATGTTCGTCTTCACCGAGCCGACGTACAGCGGCTCACCACGAGCGCCCTTGCGCCCGAAGACGGACCGCAGCGCCTCCATCTCGATAGGGTCACCGAGCAGCGTCCCCGTCCCGTGGGCCTCGATGTAGCCCACCTGGTCCGGCTCCACGCCACAGCTATCCAGGGCCGCCCGGATGACGCGCTCCTGCGAGCGCCCGTTCGGCACCATCATCCCGCTGCTGCGGCCGTCATGTGTGACAGCCGAGCCCCGAATGACGCCGAGGATGGCATCGCCCTTGGCCAGCGCGTCCGACAGGCGCTTGAGTACGACGACGCCACAGCCCTCGCCGCGCCCGAAGCCGTCCGCGGACGCGTCGAACGTCTTGCAGCGGCCATCCGCCGCCAGCATGCGGTTCTGGCACTCCACCATCACCGTGACGGGAGAGAGGTTCAGGTTCGCGCCCGCGGCGAGCGCGAGGTCGCTCTCGTCGTTGCGGAGGCTCTGACAGGCCAGGTGGATGGCGACGGCGGACGACGAGCACGCCGTGTCCACGGAGACCGCGGGCCCCTGAAGGCCCAGCGTGTGGGAGATGCGTCCCGCGGCGACGGACGGGTAGTTGAGCGACGCCGAGTGGAACTCCATGTTCTCGGCGATGCCCAGCAGGTTGTAGTCGTTGTGCATCAGCCCCAGGAAGATGCCGGTGCGGCTCCCGGAGAGGCCCGCGGGCGGAATGCCGGCGCGCTCCAGGGCTCGCCAGCACTCCTCCAGCAGCATGCGCTGCTGCGGGTCCATGCCCTTGGCGTCACGCGGCGTGATGCCGAAGAAGCCAGGGTCGAACAGGTCGACGCCGTCGATGAACGAGCCTCGGCGCGTGTACATCTTTCCCGGGACACCCGGCGTGGGGTCGTAGAACGCGTCGACATCCCACCGTGAGGCAGGCACGTCCCGTGTCGCGTCGCGGCCCTCGGCGAGCAGCTCCCAGAACGTCTCTGGCAGGTCACCTCCGCCGGGGAAGCGGCAGGACATGCCCACCACGGCGATGGGCTCGGCCGCCAGCAGCTCCTTCTTCGAGCGCAGCTGGCTCGCGAGGTACGCGAGCTTGACGACAGGCAATTCCGAAATGCGTGTAGATAGTTTCGCCATCAGGGTCTCATCTGGTGAGCGCGCTCTCCAGCTCCTGGTCGATGAGGGATGTCAGCTCCTGCTCCGACAGCCCTTGAATCTCCGCGGAGAGCGCGCCCTGCGCCTCCCGCGATGCTTCCTGCTTCTTCTGAGCCTCGGTCCCCATCCCCAGCTCTTCGGCCAGATGCGCGACGAGCCCGTTCACCGTGGGGAAGTCGAAAATCAGCGTTGAACGCAGGCTTCGCCCGAGGCTGCTCGCGAGCCGGTTCTTGATTTCGATGGCCAGCAGCGAATCGACGCCCAGTTCGAACAGGCGCTCGTTTCCGGACAGCCGCTCCGACTCCGGCATGCCCAACGTCGCGGACACCTGCCCCGCGACGTGCTGACGCAGCAACTCCGCCTTGCGATTCGGCGGCGCCGCGTCCAACTGCGCGCGGAAGGCCGGCGCTTGCACCCGCTGTGGCACGCTCCCCAGCAAGCCCTGGACGAGCGCCTGCCGCGCGAGCCCCGGCAGTTGCTCCGCCAGCCGCGCCCAGTCCACGGGGAAGACGCCCCACTGGACCTGCGCGCTCCCGATGAGCCGCTCCAGTACGCTGAAGCCCTGCTGGACGGGAATGGCGCCGAAGCCCTGCGCCCCCGGCCGCGCGGAGGCGGCCCGCTCCAGCCGTGCCGCCATGCCCGTCTCCGCCCACGAGCCCCAGTTGAGCGTCAGCGCGGGCAACCCCTCCGCGTGGCGCAAATGGACCAGCGCATCGAGGAAGGCATTCGCGGCGACGTAGTTCGACTGGCCCGGAGACCCGATGAGCGAGGCGGCGGACGAGAAGCAGACGAAGAAGTCCAGCGCCATGCCCTGGCTGAGCACATGGAGGTTCCACGCGCCCTGAAGCTTGGGGGCCAGCACCTCCCGGAACTGCTCGGGCGTCTGGTTGGCGAGCGTTCCGTCGCGGAGGACGCCCGCCGAATGGATGATGCCGCGCACGGGCGGGGCTTCGCGCAAGCTCGCGAAGAGGTCCGCCATGGCGTCGTGAGACGCGATGTCTACCCGTGCGACCCGCACCTTCACGCCCTGGGCCTCGAGCGCATCGAGCTGGGCGCGGGCTTCAGGAGCCGGAGCACTGCGCCCAATCAGGACCAGATGCCGTGCGCCCTGCGCCGCCAACCAGGTGGCGGCACGCAGGCCGAGTCCCCCCAGGCCTCCCGCGACGAGATAGGTGGCCTCCGCGACGATGGACACCTTCTTCGCCGCGACCGTTCGAGAACGGGCCCGCTCGAGCCGGGGGGTGTAGAGACCGCCGCCACGAATGGCAGCGCCGGACTCCCCATCCGGCAACGCGAGCGCCCGCATGAATGTGCCCAGGTCTTCGGACCGGGGCTCCGCGGGCAGGTCGATGCGGAGGCACCGCAGTTCGGGCAACTCCGTCGCCACGGCCTGTCCGAAGCCCCACAGCGGCGCCTGCGCGACGCGGGCGCCGTGCGTATCGGAGGGCAGGCTTTGCGTGCCCCGCGTCACCAGCACCAGCCGGGGCGACGCTCCCTGCCCATGCGCCAGGGCCTGCGTCAACCGTAGCGCGCCCAGGCACCCCGCCTCCTGAGCCACGTCGAGCCTGGCGCCTGTGTCACCCGCCTGCGCCCCCTCATCGAGGCCCCAGAGGTACAACAGCCCCGTGGGAGGCTGATTCGCCCACGCCTTGACCAGCCGCGCAGAGTCCTCCGGGTTGGCGGGATTGATGCGGAAGCCCTCGGGCGTGCTGCTGAACGACTCCCCCTTGCGAACCAACGTGCAGCGCTCGCCACGCTGCGAAAGCACCTGCACCAGGTCCGATGCGAAGTCGTCCTCGCTGGTGAAGACGGCCCAATGTTGATTCGCGGAGCGGGCTTCCTCCGTGACGGCACGCGGCACCCAGTTGAGGCGGTACAGCCAGTCCTGGAAGTCGTTGTCGAGCCCGCGCAGCAACACATCGCGCTCGGCCTTGCGCACCGAGAACCCCGACACGACGGCCACCACCGCGCCCTCTTCGTCACACAGGGTCAGGTCCGTCGCGGAGAAGCCCTCCTGCCCCTCCCGGGGAGGCTGCGTCGCATACGTCCAGACCCGCTCCGGCAGGGGCCGGTACAGGTCGAGCGTCTGCAAGGCCACCGGGAGGTGCAGCGCGTCTTCCTCGGTGAGCTGCGACACCGCCGCCGCCGTGCGCAAGCAGCCGTCGAACAGCGCCGGGTGGACGCGGTAGTGCCCGCTCCGGTCCTCCACCCGGCCCAACGACAACGCGGCCCCAGTCCCCCGATGCAGCGACGTCAGCACGCGCAGGGACGGCCCATAGTCGAGTCCGTGGTGCGTGAAGACGGCGGAGAGTTCATCGATGGAAACAGGCGTCGAGCAGCCACGGCCCCACGCCTCCCGATCCACCGATGGGGCCACGGAGCTCAGTGCCGACACCCGGCACGTCACATGGGTGACCCAGGCCGTGCGCGCGCCGCCGCCGCCCTCCTCCGAGCGCTCGTCCCCTCGGCTCACCACCTTGCACGCAAGGCCCGCATCGCCCTGGTCCTCGAGCAACGTCTGGACGACCCGCGTCTGCTGTTCGGGAAGCACCAGCGGCTGAAGCAGGGAGATGTCCTCCAGCCGCAGCGACTCCGTTCCGAGCACCTGCGCCGCCGCCGAGGCCAGCATCTCCACGTAGGCAGCGGCGGGAACCACCGCCTTGCCATACACCCGATGGTCCGCCACGAATGGCACGGTTCCCGCCGACAGCTCACTGGAGAAGACGGTCGTCCCCTCCTTCAAAGCGGCGGACTCCAGACGCGTCCCCAGCAATGGGTGAGTCGACGCACGGCGCGACGTGCGCGTCCACGGCGCGGGCACGTCCAGCCAATACCGCTGCCGCTCGAAGGGGTAGGTCGGCAGGGCCTTGCGAGTCCGCCCATAGCCCGCATCGAAGCGCTCCCAGTCCAGCCTGGCGCCGCGCACATACAGCTCGGACATCGCCCGGAGCAGGCCGGCCCAGTCGGAGCGGCGCGGGTGAAGCGTCTCCAGCCACAGCGCCTCCTCACCCGCCACCACGTCCCGCGCGAGGTTGGCCAGCGAGGGCTTGGGGCCCACCTCCACGAATACACGCACCCCGCGCTGGAGGAGCGTCCGGATGCCCTCCTCGAAGCGTACGGGCTGGAGGACATGGCGGGACCAGTAGGCCGGCTGGGTGATGGCCTCGCCTGCTTCGCGTCCGTCGAGGTTCGAGATGAGGGGAAGGCGCGGCTTCTGGAAGGCGGCGCGGCTCGCGGCCCGCTCGAACTCCGCCAGCATGGGCTGCATCAGCGGAGAGTGGAACGCGTGTGACACCTTCAGCCGCCGGCTCTCGATGCCCGCCTCCACGAGCGCCTGGTGCACGGTGTCAATGACCGTGTTGTCCCCCGAGATGACGGTGTTCCGCGGCCCATTGATGGCCGCCAGCGTGACCCGGGGATGCCCGGCGATGAGCGGCAGCACGCGCGCCGGCTCAGCGAACACGGCCAGCATCGCGCCGCGCTCGGGCAGCGCCTGCATCAGCCGCGCGCGCTCAGCCACCAGGGGCAAGCCGACCTCGGGCTCCAGGACGCCCGCGAACATGGCCGCCGCGTACTCACCCACGCTGTGGCCCAGGACCGCGTCGGCGCGCAGTCCCCACGCTCGCAGCAGGTGCGCCAAAGCCAGCTCCAGCGCCACCAGCGCGGGCTGGGTGTATCGCGTCTCGTCCAGCGCCCCTTCCGTGTCCTGGAAGAGCACCTCGGTGAGCGGCCGCTCCAGGTGCGGCTTCAGGATGTTCTCGAAGCGCAGGAGTTCCCGGCGGAACTCGGGCTGCGTGTCGAACAGCTCCCGGCCCATGCCCGCGTACTGGGAACCCTGGCCCGTGAAGAGGAACGCGACGCGCGGTGCCTCGCCGTCGCGGCGGCCTTCCACGCAGGTCTCGGGGACGGTGGGCGCTCCACGGCTGAACGCACGCAGCGCCTCGGTCAATTCCTCGGAGGTCGAAGCCGTGAAGGCCGCGCGCTCTTCCATGGCGCTGCGGCCGGTGTTCGCCGTATGGCAGACATCCGCGAGTCCTTCCGCGGGGCACAGCGGCAGCTCCTCCGCGATGGACCCGGCCAACCTGCGAAGACTGGCGTTCGAGCGCGCGGAGAGCGCCAGGACGTGACGCGGGCGTTCCACCTCCCGGACCGGAGACTTCGGCCGTGGCGCGGACTCCAGGACGACGTGCGCGTTCGTCCCCGAGAAGCCAAACGAGCTCACCGCCGCGAAGCGCGACTCCGCCCCCTGCCACGGACGGCGCGCGGTCGGCACTTCGATGGCCAACTGCTTCCAATCCACATGCGGCGTGGGAGTGCGCAGGTGGAGATGCGGCGGGACCTCCTCGTTCGCCAGGCACAGTGCGGATTTGATCAACCCCGCGATGCCGGACGCACCTTCGAGGTGCCCCATGTTCGTCTTCACCGAGCCGGCCATCAGCGGCTGCTGCCGTCCCGTCCTGGCGCAGTAGACGGACGCGAGTGCCTCCAGCTCGATGGGGTCGCCCAGCGACGTCCCCGTCCCGTGGGCCTCGACGTAGCCCACCTTCGCGGGCTCCACCTGTCCGTCCCGCAGGGCATCCCGGATGACGCGCTGCTGGGCAAGCCCGTTGGGCACCGTGAGCCCGCTGGTCCGCCCATCCTGGTTCACCGCCGAGCCGCGAATCACCGCGACGATGGGGTCCCCATCCGCGATCGCGTCCGACAGGCGCCGCAGGAAGACGAGCCCACAGCCCTCCCCTCGGCCGATGCCGTTCGCCGAGGCGTCGAAGGTCTTGCACCGGCCATCGGGCGACAGCATGTGCGTGCGCGACTCAATCAGCGTCGCGACGGGAGAGAGGACCAGGTTCACCCCGCCCGCCAGCGCGAAGTCGCTCTCCCGCTGACGCAGGCTGCGGATGGCCAGGTGCACCGCGACCAGCGACGAGGAGCACGCGGTATCGACCGTGAGGCTGGGCCCTTCGAGTCCGAAGGAGTACGACAGACGTCCCGCGGCGACGCTCGCGCCATTCCCCGCGCCGGTGTGGGCGTCGATGAGCTCCGGAGACTGGGTGGCAATCTGCGTGTAGTCCTGCCCCATCATCCCGACGAACACGCCAGTCCGCGTCCCGCTCAGGCTCGTCGGATTCCGGCCGGCGCGCTCCACGGCCTCCCAGGCGACCTCCAGTAACAGCCGGTGCTGCGGGTCCATCCGCGCCGCCTCACGCGGGGAGATGCCGAAGAAGCGCGGTTCGAACTGGTCGATGTCCCGCAGGAAGCTCCCGTGGCGCGTGTAGATGCCACCGGGATGATCCGGGTCGGGATGGAAGAAGCCGTCCGCGCTCCATCTGTCGGATGGAATCTCGGTGACGGTGTCCACGCCCTCGGAGAGCAGGCGCCAGTATTCAGCAGGGCTGGTGACGCCCCCCGGTAACCGGCAGCCAATGCCGACAATGGCAATGGCCCCGTGCCGCTCCTGCTCATGGGCATCGAGCTTCGACTGCGTCTCCTGCAACTTCAGGAGCGCGCGCTTCATCAGCTCGCCGTAGCTCGTATCGCTTCCTTGCGCTGACATCGATCCGTCCCTAGTTCATCTTCGACAGCTGCTCGGAGAGCAGGTGCGCGAGGTTGGCTTCAGCCAGCCCTTCCAGCGGGCTCTCGACCGAGGCGTCTGACTTCGACGTGGCGCGCGCTTCCTCCGTGAACTCCAAGGGGATGAACGCGTCCATGAGCTGCATCGCGAGCTTCTCTGCCGTCGGGTAGTTGAAGACGAGCGTCGCCGGCAGCGACACGCCGAGCCCGCTCTGGAGCCGGTTCTTGAGCTGGAGCGCCGCCAGCGAGTCGATGCCCAGCTCGTGGAACCCACGCGCCGGGTCGATGGACTCGCCGGAGCCCACGCCTCGCATCCACGCCACCTGCTCGCGCACGTAGTCCATCAGCAACTGCCGACGATTCTCGATGGCCGCCGCCGAGAGCGTGTCCAGGAACGACGCGCGCTCCACAGTGCGCTCGCCCCCTGCCCGCTCGCGCAACTCCGCGACGTAGGGCGTGGACCGGCCGCTTCCGAAGACAGCCCAGTCGATGGCGGCCACGCCTACCTGAGGAACACGCGACGTGAGGAGCAGCTCCAGCGCGCGCAGACCCTGCGCCTTCGGAATGACGCCGAAGCCCGGCGTCCGAGCCTCCTCGCTCACCGACACCTGGGCGCCCGCGTCACCGGCCCAGATGCCCCAGTTGATGCTCAGGGCAGGAAGACCCAGGGCACGGCGGTGGTGCGCCAGCGCATCCTCGAAGGCGTTCGCCGCGCAGTGATTCGACTGTCCCGCCGAGCCGACGAGCGACGCGACGGAGGAGAACATCACGAAGTAGTCCAGCGGCAGGCCCGCGGTCAGACGATGCAGGTTCCAGGCGCCACGCAACTTCGGCCGCAGCACGGTCTCGAAGCGCTCCCAGCGCTGCTGCCGCAGCACGCCGTCATCCAGCACACCGGCCGAGTGGAACACGCCGCCCAGAGGGGCCATGTCCCGTGCCACCTCGTTCAGCAGCGCGGCCAGCGGCTCCGCATCCGCGATGTCGACTTGCCGGTACTCGACACGGACACCCTGCTGGCGCAGGTGCTCCAGACGTTCCGCCGCGTGCGGCCCCGGAGCGCCCCGGCCTGTCAGCACCAGGTTGCGTGCCCCCCGGCTCGCCAGCAACTCCGCCGTCAGCAAGCCCAGGCGTCCGAGCCCGCCCGCCACGAGATAGCTGCGGTCCGCCCGGAAGGCCTCGACGCGCTCCGCGGACGGCTCGACCAGCTTCCGCGACTCGACCCTCCGGAGTCGCGCGACGTAGCGGCCATCGCGATAGGCCACCTGGTCCTCCGCCACCTCCGCGCGACGGCGAATCTCCTGAGCGAGCAACTCCACCTGGGCGCTCGATTCTCCCTGGGCATCGAGGTCGACACACCGGCAGTCCAACTCCGACGCCTCGATGGCCAGAGGCCGCGCCATGCCCCACAGCAACGACTGGGCGAGCCCGGGCAACGGGGCGCCCGGCTTCACGGGCTGCGCGCCACGCGACACCAGCCACACCGTGCCGGAGTACCCACGGTCCAGCAGGAACTGGAGCAGGCCCAGCGCGCCACCACCCGTCACCCGAGCCGCCTGCCCCAGCGCATCCGCATCCAGCGTCTCCGCCTCCGCGGTGTGGGAGTCCCACATCAGGATGACGTCGGACAGTGCCGCCGGAAGCGGCAGTTCGCGCAAGGCCTCCACGAGCGCTTCGGGCGAGTCAGGGACTTCAAAGGTGGTCTCATCGATACGGCGCGGCTGTGTGCCACGGATGGCGACGAAGCAGGCGCGGCCATCGCGCGTCAGCACCTGTGCGAGCTGCTGCCCCGTGCCGTCGCGCTCCGAGAGAATAAGGCACGCGCCGCTCGCGGGCACCAGCGTCTCCGGACGACTCCCCTCCAATGCGAGCGGCTCCCACCGCCGCTCGTAGAGCCACTCATCCAGCGAGGTGGAGAGCGCGGCACGCAGCGCCTCCTGGCTCGTGCGCTGAAGCTCCAGGCCGCGTACCCAGGCGCGCAGCGCTCCATCTCTTCCGAAGATGCGGACATCCGCACGCAGCCGCTTCCCAGCCTCATCCACCGGCCGCACCACGGCATGGCTCCACACGCCGTCTTCGATGCTGCCCAGCACGTGAAGCCGCTCGATGTGCACCGGCACGTACAGCTCGGTGCCATCCATGTCCGGATAGGCGCCGCCCACCACCTGAAGGCAGGCATCCATCAGGGCGGGATGCGCGAGGTAGCCACCGCCGCTCCCGAGGCCCGCCGGGCGCTCGATGCGCGCCAGGACCTGCTCGCCTTCCCGGCGCAGCTCGGTGATGCCCTGGAACTCCGGCCCGAAGTCGACGCCCGCGTTCCGTGCCCGCTGGTAGTAGTCCTCGACGGGAAGCGGGGTCTGCAGGTCCTTCAACACGCTGTCGAGGTCGTGCGCCTCGGTGCCCGATGCATCATCACCGAGGACGGCGAGCATTCCCGTCGCATGCAGGCTCCACGCGCGCTCCGAGCCCTCAACCGTCCGGCTGAAGATGCGCACAGCGGCCTTGCCCTCTCCGTCGCGGCGCACGGCGCACTGCACCTTCCGCTCGGCATCCTTCGGGAAGGTCATCGCGTTGAGGATGGCCAGGTCCGTGAGCTCCAACGCGGTCGTGCCCAACAGCCGGGCCCCGGCGGCCAGCGCCATCTCGACGTAGCCCGTCGCGGGCAGTGTGGGCGTTCCGAAGACGCGGTGCTGACCCAGGAACGCCTGCGAGGCAGGCCCCAGCGTAGCCTCGAACAACAGCTCACCGGCATCCAGGACGGCCAGGGGAACGCGCTCGCCAATCAGCGGGTGCTCGGCGCGGGAAACGCTCCGCCCGTTGGGACGCTGGAGGCCCGCGCCCTCCTCCCAGTAGCGTTGACGCTGGAAGGCATAGGTGGGGACTTCCACCTTGCGCCGTGGGTAGCCGGCATCCACTGCCGCCCAATCCACCGGAACGCCGCGCACGTACAGTGCCGCCAGACTCTCCAGCATCTGCCGCCAGCCGCCGTCATCGGCGCGCAGGCTCGGCAGCCAGGTGCCCACGCCCTCGGGCACCGAGCGCGCCGCCATGCCGAGCAGGGTCGCCTTCGGGCCGACCTCGACGAAGACGCTCATGCCGTCGCGGTACAACGCCTCCACGCCCCGGCCGAACTGCACCGGGTTGCGAAGCTGGCTGCACCAGTAGTCCGGCGTGCAGAGCCCGTCGGTGATGAGCTCGCCCGTCATCCCGGAGACCATCGGAATCGACGGCGGCGAATAACGCAGCGTCGCGGCGACGGCCCGGAACTCCGGGAGGATGGCCTCCATCATCACCGAGTGGGCCGCGCGCGGGATGTTCAGCCGCTTGACCTTGTAGCCCTTCGCGTCCAGCGCCCGGCCTATCTCCACAATCTCCGCGGGGATGCCGGAGATGACGATGTTGTCCGGCCCGTTGACGGCCGCGATGGAGCTGGCCCAACCACCCTGGGCGAGGAACTGGCGCAGCTCCGGCTCCGCGGCGGAGACCGCGATGTTGCTTCCCTCCGGAAGCTGCTGAATCAACCGGCCGCGGTGAACGGCCAGCTTCAGGCCATCCTCCACGCTGAACACGCCCGCGATGCAGGCCGCCGCCAGCTCGCCCGTGCTGTGTCCCAGCACTACGTCCGGCTGGATGCCCCACGACATCCACAGCTCGGCCAGCGCGTACTCCAACACGAAGACCACCGGCTGGGCGTAGTCGAGCTGGTCGATGGGCGATGGCGTCCCCGGCTCCGCGTAGAGGACGGAGATCAGCGAACGGTCCCAATACTCACGGAGCATCTGGTCGAACGAGTCGATGCGCCGGCGGAAGCCCGGGTGCGTCTGGTACAGCTCACGCGCGGCTCCGACGTACTGCGAGCCCTGACCGGAGAACAGGAACGCGACCTTCACCGCCTGCTTCGCGTCAGCCTCTCCCTGAACGAACCCCGGGTGCTCTTCCTTCCGCTCCGCAGCGCTCAGGACGGCGGCCACCTGCGCGGCGTCCGCGCCCACCACCGCGATCCGGTGGTCGAAGGCAACACGGCCGGTGTTCGCGGAGAAGCACACGTCCGCGAGCGATGCGCCCGGCGCCTCGAGCACCGCCCGGTAGCGGCCCACGAGCTGCCGCAGGGCCTCCGGGCTCCGCGCCGAGAGCGCCAGGAGGTGCCGCGAGCGGTCCACTTGCTGCGCGTCCGGCGCTGGCGTCGTCTGCGGCGGCGCCTCTTCGAGGACCATGTGGGCGTTGGTGCCGCCGATGCCGAACGAACTGAGCCCCGCCCGCAGGACGCCCTGCGTCGCGGTCCACGGCCGGGCCTTGTCCACCACGTAGAAAGGCGTCTTGTGGAGCTCCAGCCGCGGGTTCGGCGACTGGTAGTGGAGCGTGGGCGGCAACGTGCGGTGCTGAAGTGCCAGCACGACCTTGATGAGCCCAGCGATGCCCGCCGCGCTGTCGAGGTGGCCGATGTTGCCCTTCACCGAGCCCAGGCCGCACGACTGCGTCTGGACCTGTCCCCCAAACGCCTCCGTCAGCGCGGAGACTTCAATGGGGTCGCCAATGGACGTTCCGGTGCCATGGGCTTCGACATAGGAGATGGTCCGCGGGTCCACCTTCGCGTGCTGATGCGCACGGCGCACTACGTCCGTCTGGCCCTCGACGCCGGGCGCCATGAAGCCCACCTTGCGGTGCCCGTCGTTGTTGATGGCGGAGCCCTTGATGACGGCGAGCACCCGGTCTCCATCCGCCAGCGCCTGGCTCAGGCGCTTGAGGACCACGATGCCAGCGCCGCTTCCCGGAATGGTTCCGTTGGCCCCGGCGTCGAAGGGACGGCAGTGGCCATCGCGCGAGAAGACGCTGCCTTCCTCGTACAAGTAGCCCACGCGGTGGGGGACCTTGATGGCCACGCCGCCCGCGAGCGCGAGGTCGCAGCTGCCCTCATTCAGCGCCGCGCACGCCGCGGACACCGCGACCAGGGACGTGGAGCACGCCGTCTGGACGTTGATGCTGGGCCCGCGCAGGTCGAGCTTGTAGGACACCTGCGTGGCCAGGAAGTCCTTGTCCTGGGCCATCAGGTCCTGGAAGAAGCCGATGGGCCGCGTCAGGTCCGGATAGGGATAGCGGTAGTGGCTGACGCTCTTCCCGGCATACACGCCCACGAGCCCGTTACGCTCCGACGGCGGATAGCCCGCGTCCTCCAGCGCCTCCCAGGCGCACTCCAGGAACACCCGCTGCTGCGGATCCAACGCGCGCGCCTCGCGGGGCGTCAGCGAGAAGAACTCCGCGTCGAAGGCGTCAAAGTCCTCCATCACCGCCGACGAGCGGACGTACCCGGGATTCTGGAACGCCTCCGGACTGACACCCGCGGCCAGCAGCTCGTCATCGGTGAAGGTGCCCACCGACTCCACGCCCTGCATCAGGTTCTGCCAGAACTGCTCGGGCGTCGACGCCCCGGGGAAGCGGCAGCTCAAGCCGATGATGGCGATGTCCCGCGCATCCTGCGTCCGCGGCGTCTCCTCGCGCGGCGCGAGTGCCACCTCGGGCTTCGCCTCACCGCCCGCCGCCGCGAGCCTGGCCGCGAGCACCTTGACGGTGGGCCTGCCGAACAGGTCCGTGACGGGAACCGTTAGCCCCAGCTTTTCCTTGAGCTCGAGGTGGAGCTTTATGAGGTGTACCGAGTTGGCGCCCAGCTCGAAGAAGTTCCGGTCCGGGTGGACGTCGGGAACACCCAGCACTTCCGCCACGGCCTTCGCGATGGACTGCTGAAGCGCCTGGGCCTCACGGCCTGGACGGACGGCGGCAGCGGGCTTGCTCTCCTCGCGCTGCGTGGGCCGGGCGACGTGGTCCGGATGAGGCAGCGCCTTGCGGTCCACCTTCGCGTTGCGGGTCAGCGGCAGCGCCTCCAACACGACGTAGGTCGATGGGACCAGGTGTTCGGGCAGCTTGCGCGACAGGAACTCGCGGACGTGCCGGGTCTCCACACCGCGCTTCGTGTCCGAGGGGACGACGTAGGCGACCAGGCGCTTTTCGTGGTGCTCGCCGACCGCCCCGACCACCGCCGCGCTGATGCTCGGCTCCTGGAGCAACGCGGCCTCGATTTCACCCGGCTCGATGCGCTGTCCACGGATGGAGAGCTGGAAGTCGACGCGGCCGAGGAACTCGATGGTGCCATCCGGCAGGTACCGGCCGAGGTCACCGGTGCGGTAGAGGCGCTCCCCCGTCCGTGGATGCACGGTGAACTTCTTCGAGCCCGCACCCTCGCCCACGTAGCCCAGCGCCACACCCACGCCCGCGCAGCACAGCTCGCCGGGCACCCAGATGGGGCGCTCGTCCAGGTGCTCGTCCAGCACGTAGTACTTCGTGTTCGAGATGGGCTTGCCGTACGGGATGCTGCGGCGCCGCTCGTCGGCTTCGACGACTGGATGGGAGATGTTCCACAGGGACGTCTCCGTCGGGCCGCCGACGCTCATCAGCTTCACGTCGCCGAACTTCGCCCGCAGCCGCGCGGGCATGGTGACGGGGAGCCAATCTCCTCCGAGCATCACCAGACGCAGCGGGCAGGTCAGCCGGGCGTTGCTGCCTTCGAGATACGTCAGCAGCATCTCCATCATCGCCGGCACGGTGCTCCAGATGGAGACGCCATGACGGGACATCAGCTCGGCCCAGTGGGAGGGGTCCCTGCGCGAGGAGGCGTCCGGCATGACCAAGGCCGCGCCCGCGCTCAGGGTGCCGAAGACGTCGTAGACGGAGAAGTCGTGGTGGAGCGCGCTGAGCGCGATGACGCGGTCATCCGGCCCGACGCCGAACTTCCGGTTCGTCCACTCCACGCCGTTGACCATCCCCGCGTGGGTGAGCATGGCCCCGTTGGGCTGTCCCGTGGAGCCGGAGGTGTAGAGGATGTGCGCCAGGTCCTCGGGCTTCTGCACGGGCGCCAGCGGCGCTTCGCTGTACTCGCTGAAGGCGTCCGGCGTGACGACGAGCACCTGCACCCCTTCGGGCCAGGACTCCTGGGCGAACTTCGGCTGCGTCACCGCCAGCTCGGCCCCGCCGTTCCGCATCATGAAGACGCGCCGCTCGTGCGGCAGCCCCGCGTCGATGGGCAGGTACGCCGCTCCCGAGCTGAGAACGCCCAGCGCGGCCACGACCTGCTCCCACCCCTTCTCCATCACAATCGCGACGATGCGGTTGGGCGCGGCGCCACGCTCGCGCAGCGCATGTCCGAGCCGGCTGGAGCGCCGGGCGAGCTCGCCATAGCTCAGGCTGACGCTCGACGAGGCCAGCGCCAGGGCGTCCGGGCGCGCCGCGGCGTGGCGGTAGAAGCCGGTGTGGAGCAACTCCCCGCTCCTCGGGCGCGCCGTGTCGTTGACGCGGGCCAGCAGCTCCACCTGCCGGACCGGACGGGTGTCCAGCCCCGGCTGGTCCCACGCCGCGTCGTCCTCCGCCAGGCGCCGCAGCAGCGCGCAGAAGCTGGAGAACATGTCTTCAATCATGCCGGACGGGAACAGCTCCTCCGCCACGTCCCAGTTCAGGAAGACGCCGCCCCGCTGGTAGACAATCTGCAGGTCGATCCACACCTGGGGCGTCTGCGTCAGCGCCTCGATGAGCTCGCCGAACTCCTCCGCCAGGAAGTCGACCCAGTGCGAGTCCTTGCTCTTGGAGTGAGACGCGAAGCTCGTCATCACCACGGGCATGATGGCGCCCGCGATACGCCCCTGGGCCCGGAACAGCTCGCGCAGCAGCTCGACGCCGCTGACCTCTCGGTGCTCCAGCGCCAGGAAGAGCTGATCCCGGATGGCCAGCGCCCGCTCCGTGAATGTGCGCTCCGGCCGGTGGTCCACCTCGATCAGCGTGAAGCTGGCGAAGGTGCCGACAATCTCATTGACCTGGGGATGAAGGGGCAGCCGGTTGAAGTGCGGGACGTTGAGCGTGAAGCGAGGGCTGCGGCTCCAGCGCGCCATGACCTCCGCGTACGCCGCCAGCAGCAGCTCCGGCTCCGTCAGCTTGCGCGCGCGGGCTCGCTGCTTGAGCGGCTGCCAGATATCCGGCCCCAGCCGTTCGAACACGCGCCCGAAGCGGGGACGCCGGAGTGAACCCGGGTCCTTGTCGAGCGGGAGGTCCGGCGCGGGCGGGAGGTTCGGAAGGCGGGAGCGCCAGTACTCGAGCGAACGCGCATAACGAGCACCGCGCGCATGCTGCACCGCCAGCGCGTAGTCACGGAAGGACAGGTCCAGTTGGGGAAGCGCGGGCGCCCCACCCAGGTGTTTGTAGAGGTGGACGAGCTCCCGGTAGAGAATCTGGAAGCTGTAACCATCGATGAAGGTCCCATCGATGCTCATGAAGAGGCGCGAACGGCCCCCATCGAGCTGGCACACTCGGAGCTCGAACAACGGCCACTGGTCAAGCGCCAGCACCTGCTGCGACAGGCGCTCGCGGATGGCCTGGAAGCGAGCCTCCGTCTCTTCCAGTTCGCGTCCGCGCAGGTCCTCCACGGGCAGGACGTAGCGCGGCACGTCGGGGAGGATGCGCTGCTGGAAGCCCGGGAGCGCCACCACCCGAAGCATCTCGTGGCGGGCGATGAGCAGGTTCCAGGCGTCCTCGAAGCGGGCCAGGTCGAGCGCGTGGCAGTCGATCTCGTTGTACGCGTGCATCGCCGCGTTCATCTCGAGCTCGGCCTGCCGGCCCACGCTGTAGGCCTGCTGGATCTCCGTCATCGGGAACGGCTCGTGCCGCTCCTCGGGCCGGGGCGTGATTTGCGGCAGCGTCTCCGCCTGGGGCACGCGCTGCTCCGACAGCAAGGTCAGCAGCGCCGCCTTGTTCGCCACGAGCTGCTCGCGCAGCGCTCCCGGAATCTCGCCTGTGGGCGAGTCGACCGCCAGGCGGTCCCCCTCCACCGACAGCTTGATGCCATGCCCGGCCAGGGCCTGAAGAAGCTCATTCAATGTCATAGCAGGACCCGCTTCGAATCATTGCGCTCCGAGGAGGCAGCGCCGAGCACACTGGCCACAGCGAGCTTTTCGAGAAGCTCAGCCGTCACCTGCTCGATGGAACGTTCATCGACGAAACTCTTGAGAGGCATGCTCACGTCGAGTTCGCCCAGCACCATGTCCCGCAACTCGAGCGCCATGATGGAGTCGAACCCCAGCGCGTCGAACGAGTCCGTGGACGAGAGCTTCGCCGTCGGAATCTTTCCGACCTCGCTGACCATCTCCTTGAGACGCGCCTCCAGGACGCCACGGCGCGCGGAGCCTTCCAGCGCGAGCAACACCTCGCGCAGCTTGCGAGGCGCCTCCACGACGTCAGGAACGTCATCGGAGACAGAAGCGGGCCGGAACAGCGACGACGCCACGATGGAGGGATGGCTGGCGGTCCATCGCGTCACATCGAAGCGCGCGATGCCCCGGGTGACGCGGTTCTCCGCGAGCACCAGCGCCATGGACGCCAGGGCTTCGTCCACGGACATGGGCGACATGCCCCGCTCCGCCAGCCGGTCGCCACGCCGAGCATCCGCGACGGCCATGCCGACCTCGCCCCAGCTCCCCCAGTTGAGACTGATGGCCGGCAGACCCCGTGCGCGACGGAAGTGCGCCAGCGCATCGAGGAATGCATTGGCCGCGGCGTAGCTGGCCTGCCCCGGCGAGCCGATCAACGACGCCGTCGACGAGAACAGGACGAAGTGCTCGAGGGTGGTGTCGGTGGCCAGCGCATGGAGGTTCCAGGCACCGTCGACCTTGGGGCCCATGACCGTTTCGAAGTCCTGGAGCTCCCACTGCAACAACGAACTGTCCGCCAGCACACCCGCGCTGTGGAAGATGCCCCCCAGCGGCGCTCCGCCTCGGCGGACGGCAGCCAGCATCTCCGCCACCGACTCCGGGCGGCTCACATCGACGCGGAAGGTCTCCACCCGCGCGCCCGCCGCACGCAACGGCGCCAGGGCCTGCCGGGCCTCGTCGGTCTCGCCCTTTCTTCCACACAGGGCAAGGTGCCGCGCGCCGCGCTCCACCAGCCAGGAGGCGAGCCGCAGTCCGATTCCACCGAGCCCACCGGTAATCAGATACGTGCGGTCATGCCGGGGACGAAACGCTCCCGCGCCTTCCGGAATCGTTTGTGTCTGCGTGAGCGAGGGCACCAGCCGCCGCTCGCCGCGCAGCACGACCTCGTCGTCGTCAGCGGCAGCAGGGACCTTGCGCGCCAACTCTGTCACCAGCGCACCGAAGGCCGCGGGTTCGATGTCGATGCGCTTGCAAGCAAGCTCCGGGTGCTCGTAGGCGACGACGCGTCCCAGGCCCCACAGTGGCGCGCCAGCGATCGCCGCCGGTCCAGCCGCTTCGCCAGCGGCTTGCGCGCCCTGGGTGACGAGGAACAACCGGGGCAGCGTGGGCACCGACTGCCGCGCCAGGGTCTGCACGAGCGACGCCGCCGCGTGGACCTCTCGCTGAACCGATGTGTGCAGCCCTTCCAGTGATTCGGGGTGCTCCGAACCCGACAGGTAGATGACGCCTCGAGGCGCCAGGCTCTCAGACAGCCACTCCCGCAGCACCGACGCCTGCTCGGGGGCCACGTTGGCCACGCGCACCGAGCCCCCGGCGGTGGACAGGGCCTGCCGAAGCGATTCCGCGGCAGCCTGCTGCATGCTCACGATGAGCCAGCGCCCCTCCGCGTCCACGGGCTCCTGCCCCACCGTCCGCGCATGCCACGTGAGTTCGCAGAAGAGGTCCCGGGGGGATGCATCCCGGACGGTCTGCACGCTGCTCGGCGCTGGAGCGACCTCTCCGTCCCACCAGTAGCGCTCACGCTGCCACGGGTACGTCGGAACCACCGTCTTGCGCGCCCCCGTGAAGAGCGCCTCGAAACGAATGGAGCCTCCGGAGGAGTACCCTCCCGCGACGACGCCCAGGACACCCGTCCAGGCCTCATCACCGGGCCTGCTCGCACGCAGGATGACGGCCTTGCTCCCACGGCTTCGTGCAGCGGCCTCCAACGCCTCCCCAACGGAAGCCTCACAAGAGACCTGGATGAAAGCCGAGGCGTTCCGCGCACACAGGTGCGCCACGGACGACGCCAGGTCGCTCACCGCAGCGCGCTGTCTCTCCCAGTACGCGTCCGGCACCGTGGCGCCCGCTTCGACCCAGGTGTCATCGACGGTGGAGAAGAACGGGCACTTCACGGGTTGAGGACGCACGGGCTGCGCTGGAGCCAGTTGCAAGGCGAGCCGCACGGCGTCTTCCACGCCGAGTGCTCCCGCGACCACTCCTGCCGAGAGCGCTCCCACGCCGGCTCCCGAAACAGCGGCGGGGGTCAGACCGCACGCGCGCCAGAGCTCCGCCAGCGCGAGCTGCAGCACGAGGAGAACGGCCACCGGGTGGCCTTCGCCCGCGTGCCCTCCCGCTACCTGCTCGATGACGGACGACCCCGCCACCTGCCGGACGACCGCGTCCACCTTCTCCGCGTGGGCTCGGAAGACGTCCCGGCCCAGCAGCTCACGCATCAGCCGGTTGACCTCGGGCTCCGTGCCCCCGAAGAGGAAGACGGGCTCGCCCTCACTTGAAACTCGAGTGACACCCGGCGCATCGCGTCCCTCCGCGACAGCGTGAAGGGCCGTGCGAAGCGCCTCGGGCGTCCTCGCCACGAGCGCCGCACGGTGCGCATGGTGTGAGCGTCCAGCGCCCGCCGTGAAGCACGCATCCTGGAGCCGCGTTCCAGGTCCTGCCTCCGACACATACCGGAGCCATGACGCCGCCAGCGTGCGCAACGCGGGCTCCGAGCGCGCGGAGAGGGGCAATACATACGGCCCGGCTTCCACGGCGGCATGGGTGGCCTCCGCGTACGCCTCGACGAGCGCATGCGCATTCACACCGCTCATCCCAAACGAGCTCACGGCGACGCGATGAGGGCCGTCCTTCTCCGCCAGGGACGTGCGCGCTCGAGGCACCGCGAGCCCTGAGCCCTCCCACGTGAACTCCGGGGTCGGGTGCTCGAAGTTGATGGAAGGAGGCACCTCGCCCGCCTGGAGCACCAGGACGGCCTTGATGAGTCCCGCGATGCCGGCCGCGGCCTCCGTGTGACCGATGTTCGGCTTGACGGATCCAATCCACAGCGGGCGCTCCGACGGCCGCGATGCGCCATAGACGCGCGACACGCCGTCCAGCTCGATGGGATCTCCCAGCCGCGTTCCCGTCCCGTGCGCTTCCAGGTAGTCCACTTGCCCGGGCTCGATGCCCGCGCGCTGCAACACGCGCCGGTACAGCGCTTCCTGCGCCCCGACATTCGGCACCGTGAGGCCACCGCTCGCGCCGTCGTGGTTCATGCCCGTGCCGCGTAAGGTCGCGAGGATGCGGTCGCCATCCCGAACGGCGTCCCGCAGCCGCTTCAGGACGACCACGCCACAGCCTTCCCCCTGGACCATGCCGTCCGCGTCCCGGTCGAACGTGCGGCAGTGGCCGCTGGGGGACAGGGCTCCCGCCTTGGACAGGAACACGCTGAGTTGCGGCGCCAGGATGAGCTTCACGCCTCCGGTGATGGCGAGCGTCGACTCCTCCGTCCGCAGGCTCTGACACGCCAGGTGCACGGCGGACAGAGATGACGAGCACGCGGTGTCCACCGCCATGCTCGGCCCTTCGAGCCCGAGGAGGTACGACAGCCGGCCCGCCACATAGCTGGCGTCCACACCCGTGGAGTAGTGGGCGCTCACCTTCTCCAGCCCGCCCCCCGTGACGAATGCGTAGTCCTTCGCGTGGACACCCGCGAAGACACCGGTCCGCGTCCCCTGGAGGCGGTGCGGGGGAATGCCAGCGTCCTCCAGAGCCTCCCAGCTCACCTCCAGGAAGAAGCGCTGCTGCGGGTCCATCCCCTCGGCTTCACGCCGGGAGATGTGGAAGAACTCCGCGTCGAACCGGTCCACCTCGTCGACGAAGCCGGCGCGGCGCATGGACAGCTTCCCGGGCCTGGAGGGGTCCGGGTCATAGAGCCCCTGGAGCGCCCGCCGGTCGCTGGGAATCTCCGTCAGCGCCTCCCCTGCCCCCCACAGCAGGTCACGGAACTTCGCGGGGCTGGTGGCGCCCCCCGGAAAGCGGCAGGCCATGCCGATGATGGCAATCGGCTCCCGCTCACCATTCGAGGCCGCGACCAGCTTCTTCTGCAGCTTCTCGATGGTCAGCAGCGCCTGCTGGAGTGGCGACAACTCCGCCACGAATCCGTCCTTTCGGTTCATCACGCGACCTCCAGGCTGAGTTCCGCCAGCGTCCGGGCGATCTGCTCGCGCGCTTCGTCCTCGGACAGCCCGGCAATGCGCTCCATCAGGCCCTGCTCCTCCTGCTCGGACGCGCTCACGTCGCCCGGGTCCGACGGCAGGCGGCCACGCCGCGCCTCCAGCAGGGACAGCAGCCGCTTCGCCAGCGGCTCCAGCCGGGGCAGCTCGAAGAAGAGCGTCGTCGACAGCCGGAGCTCGAGCGCCCGCGAGATGCGCTCCTTCAGCAACGTGGCCCCAATGGAGTTCAGGCCCAGCTCGAAGAAGGTCCGCCCCTGCACATCGAGCGTCGCGGGCTCGACCTCCAGCACGTCCGCGAGGTGCCCGCGCAGGAACGCCCGCATCTGGGCCTCCCCATGCACATCGGGAACGCGGGAAGCATCCCCGGCGGCCACCGCGGCGGCCTGAAGCAGGGTGGCGGCATCCGGCCGCGCGTCCTTGGGTGAGCGGCAGACTTCATCGGATGAAAGCCACTCGGGCCACAGGCGCTGACGCTGGAAGGGGTAGACCGGCAGGCTCACGCAGCGCCCTGCACTCTCCGGGAAGACCTCGGGCGGCACGGCCCCATCCGCGACGAAGACACGGCCGGCCTCCACCTGCTCCAGCGGCATGCCCTCTTGTGCGAGGAGCGTCGTCCCACTCGACGTCGCAAGCGAATCCAGGAGCGCCACGAGCCCAGCACGGTCGCCCGCAATCACCGCGGCACGGTGACGGTGGTGCTGACGCTTGAGCGCCGCCGTGAAGCAGATGTCCTCTAGCGTCGCCACTGAGTCCGGCGTCGCGGCGAGGAAGTCCCGAAGCTGGAGCGCTCGCTGACGAAGCGCGTCCTGAGAGAGCGCCGAGAGCACCAGGAAATGGACCGGCGCTGGCGTCCTCTCCAGCACCGCCGCCGGAGCTGCCTCCAGGACCACGAAGCCGTTGGCACCGCCCAGGGACGTGGACACGATGCCCGCTCGCAGAGGCACGCCAGGCTCCCGAGCGGCCCAGGGCTCCAGCTCCGTCTGGATGCTCAGCCCGAGCGCGTCGAACGAAACCAGCGGGTTGGGCTCATCCACGTGAATCGTCGGCGCCAACGTGCGGTGGTGCAGAGACAGGCACACCTTGATGAACTGCGCGATGCCCGCCGCGGCGCCCAGGTACCCCACGTTGTTGCTGATGGCGCCGAGCCTGCAGGGCACTGGCCGCTGCGTCCCGAGCGCCTCCCCGATCGCCTCCGCCTCGGCCGCGTCGCCCTTGAGGAACGACGAACCGTGCAGCTCGATGTAGTCGATGCTCGCCGGAGCCACCCCGCCCTGCTCACACGCCTGCCGGATGACGTCCGCCTGCGCCGAGGCGCTGGGCGCCATGATCCACTCGTTCCGGCCGTTGTGATTGACGGCGCTGCCCCGAATCACCGCGTACACGCGGTCACCGGGCTCAACCTTGGACAGGCGCTTGAGGACGACGACGCCAGCGCCCTCCCCGCGCACGTAGCCGTCCGCCCGGGCATCCAGGGTCCGGCACTGCCCTCGCTCGGAGAACACGCCGGCCTGGGACAGCATGATGCTGCTGTCCGGCGACAGCATCAGCTCGACGCCCCCGGCGAGGGCCATCTCCACCTCGCCCAGCATCAAGCTCCGGCACGCCTCATGGAGGGCCACCGTCGAGGAGGCACACCCCACGCTCGACACGGTGCTGGGCCCTCGGAAATCAAACGCGTAGGAGAGCCGGTTGGCCGCGAAGGACGCCGTCGTTCCCAGGACGGAATAGCCATCCAGCGCGGACCAGTCCCGCGCCAGCATCCGCTGGAAGTCGCTGAAGTTGACGCCCATGAAGACGCCCGTGCGGCTTCCCCGAACGGCGTCGAAGGGCAGGCCCGCATCCTCTAGCGCATGCCATGCACACTCGAAGAGGAGACGGTGCTGCGGGTCCATCTGCCGCAGCTCCCGCTTCGACAGCCGGAACGCCGCGGGGTCGGCCAGCTCCACGCCTTCAATCAGTCCGGCCTTGCGGTTGCGAATCGTCCCGGGGCGATCAGGCGCCGCGTCGAAGAGCGCGGCCGAAGGCCAGCGCCCGGACGGGATGTCCCCCGTTGCATCAATCCCATCACATAGCATTTGCCAGAGCGTACGCGGGCAGTCCGACATGGGGAGACGCAGCCCCAGTCCAATCACAGCAATGGGTTCACACCACATCAGAGCACGGCTCCGCTGGCGACTCGAAAGCCGCTCAGACTCATCACCTGTTTGAACTTCATTCTCAACCAACAAGAATCAATAAAGACATACATCCGGAACATCTCTCACTGCGGCCGGCGCGGAATCTCGCGGCCCAAGGCCTCCGTCCTCCACCACGGACAGATCGCCGAAATCGAAAAGGGCGTGCTTGTACAGCTTGAGGCGCGGACTCAATCCTTCGGGCCCCACCCGAACCGCGATGAACTTCGCGCGATCGGTCTGCATCATCCGCTCGAAGTCCCGGACGGATTGCTTCGAGGACTCGGGATACCCGAACCGGGAGATGGCTTCCAGAACCGCAGAGGTCTGGATCCCGCTGTAGATGAGGTTGACTCGCTTGGGCTGGGATTGGGACTCGGAGGCCTCGATGGCGACCTGGGTCATCTTGTCCGCGGAGTGCTCCCAGAGCAGCGCGTTCAGCTGGCGAACCCGCTCCAGCTCCGGGGCGGACACACCCATGTCCTGGAGGAGGCGCCACAGCTCCGAGCCAGACTGAAATGGAGCTTGCTTCTCGTCGAAGCGCACCAGGTACATCTTGGATTCGAGCGTTCCGTCCTCCAGGAAGCTCAGTCCCAGGAACAGGGGGTAGTACTCGGTCCGCAGCGCGGAAGCGAAGGTCTTCACCCGCTCCGCGAAGGGCCCTACCCGGAAGCGCTCCGGCAGGCGGCTCATCGCCTCATCGAAGCCGGAGTGCCCGCGCATGGGGTCGAAGTGCCAGCTGGCGGCAATGGAATACCGGGTGGGGCCTCCGGGCTTGAACTCCGCGCGCACCAGGCCCAGGTCCGATGACCGGAATGTCTCGCAGATGGCCACGGACCGCTCGACGCCCTCGTTGGAGATGCCGAGCTGACGCGTGTACTCCCGGAAGGCCTGCGTGACCGTCCCATTGTCGCTGTAGAGCATGAGGCCCAGGCCGGGCTCGTCCACGTTGTAGGAGAACTCAATCAACGCCTTCTTCGCGATGCCCAGGCCCTGCACCGGGAGCCAGTACTCCAGGAACCGCCGCACCTCGGAGGCCTCGCTCAGCAGGCCTTGGGCGCGCAGGGCATCCCGGACGAACCACCCCAGCGTCTTGTCCGGCTGCCACATCACTTCCGTGTCGAAGTGGCAGATGCGATCACGCGGTCCAACCCGCTGAGGAGCCACCAGGTTGGCCAGCACCCGTCCCGCGTAGCGCGCTCCCAGCGCCACCCGGCTGGCGGGCCACAGTGCCTCGGTGCCCAAGCCCTTCACGGACTTCTGCTGCCAGGCGCGCTTCGCGAGCCGCAAGGCGATGTCCGGGCGCAGGAGGAACTCCGCTCCCGCCTGGACGTGCATCAGCTTGAGGAACTCCTGGTAGATCTCCGGATGCTCGTGGTTCAGCGCGTAGAGTTCCTCCACGTACCACTGCGCCAGCTTGATGAGCCGTGTCCGCTCGCCGGGGACGTGGGGGTGCCGCATGGCCTCCGCCGTCACGAAGAACCAGAGTCCCTGGATCCACTGCGCGCCCGTGCGCAGGTACGACGCCGTCCAGGCCTGGGTCACCGCCTCCAGGCTGTCGAGCTGATGCAGCGCCTCGTTGAGGAGGTTCGCCTCCAGCATCGCCACCGACATGCCCTGGCCGAAGACGGGGTCGAAGTAGCACCACGCATCCCCCAGGACGAGCAACCCCGCGGGGAAGTCCCGGATGCGCTCGAAGTGGCGCCATTTCACGTCCGGCACCCGGTACATCTGGACGTCCGAGACGGGCTTCGCGTCCTTGATGGCTTCGTAGATGTCCGGCTCGCGGAGGCCGCGGGCGAACTCCACGAACCCGTCCTCGTCGCGGGGTGGGTGGTGTCCTTCGTAGCCGAACAAGGACACGATCCAGCGATTGCCCTCCACGCCCTGCATCGCCCCGCCGCGTGGCGCGTCGGGCGGCAGCGGGGTGATCCACAGCCCTCGCCAGTCCCTGGCGGTCTCCGGCTGCTCGAAGAGACGTGACACGTAGCAGAGGTTGATGGGCAGCCGGCTCTCCTCCGGCGGGCTGAACCCCAACTCCGACAACCACTTTCCCAGCTGCGAACCGCGCCCGCTCGCGTCGACGACGATGTTGGCGAGCCGGTTCGTCACCGCGCCGCCGTCCCCATGGCGGTCATGTGTCTGGACACCGAGAATCCGCCTTCCATCCGGCGTGGCCAGCAGCGCCCGCACGGCGGTCGACTCCAGGATCTCCACGTTGGAATAGGCGCGAAGCCGCTCTCTCAGGTAGCGCTCCAGGGAGAAGCGTGTCTGCGGGTACAGGGTGATGCCGCTGCGGTGGCGCGGCATCCAGTCTCCAAACTGCAGCCACCGGAGGTCCTGGGTGAAGTCGAAGGGCTCGATGCCGTCTGCCTTCATCTGCTCGACGAGGCCGGGGAAGTACTGCTCCAGCAGGTCCACACCCTTTCGCAGCAGGACGTGGATGTGATTGCCCTGGGGCGCGCCCTGGCGCGGGCCGTCCTGGAGCACGTCCCGTTCAATGACGGTGACGCGCTCGAAATGGTCCGCCAGCACGCGCGCGGCGCTGAGCCCACCAATGCTGGCGCCAATGACAATGGCGCTCCCAGGAAGCTTGTTCATGCCGTGTCCCGCCTCTTGCAGCGTCAACGCTCGGGTTGCTCGCGGAAGCCGTTCAGGCCGCCGCCTGCTGTCCGGTCAGGTGCGCCAGGATGAGGTCGTGGACTTGCGTGGCGTGGAGTGTATCTGCCTCGATCAGTTCGCCATGTCGTGTCATCAGCACCGGCCCATCCTCCGGGCCGGTGGGCAGGCCATGCGCCCCTTTGAGGAGGGAGCCGTCCATCGAGACGACCTCCAGTCGCGCTCGCACGCCCAGCATCTCCTTCACGACACTGCCCCCCAGTTCCAGCATTCGCAGACCGAGCTTCGGGTCCACGAACATCTCCAGCGGGTCGTAGCCCGGCTTGCGGTAGATATCGACGGTCCGCGCGTAGTCCGGCGCACGCGCATCATCGAGCCAGTAGAAGTATGTGAACCAGGCATCCGGTTCAGCCAGGGCCACCAGTTCGCCGGAGCGTGGGTGGTCCAGATGGTGGGTGCGCTTACCCTCGGCATCGAGCACCTGGGCCACCCCGGGCTCCGCCTCGACCAGCGCCTTGACCTCGTCCAGGAGCGCCGGGTTCCGGACGTAGATGTGCGCGATCTGCATGTCCGCGACGGCGAACGCCTCACTGCCGCTGGGATAGACGACGTCACGGCCGCCCTCCTCCCGAATCGCCAGCCACCCTCGGCGGCGGAAGAGGCGGTTCAGGTGGACGGCCCGGGACACGGGGACCGCGCCGAACTCCGAGAGGATGATGACGCGCACGCCGCGCGACTCATAGAAGCCAATCAGCTTCCCGACGACGTCGTCGAGCTCGCGAAGGCTCTTGTGGATCTCCTTCGCGTCCGGTCCAAACGTGTGCGGCGTGTAGTCCAGGTGCGGCAGGAAGACGAGCGAGAGCGTGGGGCTGTGCCGCTGCTCCAGCCACATGGCGACGTCGGCGATCCACTCCGAGGAGCGGATGCTGTAGCGGGGCCCCCAGTAGTCATACGCGGGGAAGTTCCCCAACGCCTCGACGAGCGGCTTGCGCAGGTGGAGCGGCTCCGTGAACACGTCTGGCAGCACCCGCCCGTCCGCGGTGAAGGACGGCTGCGGCGTGATGGCGTAGTCCGCCTTCGAATACATGTTCATGAACCAGCACACGCGGGCACAGGTGAAGCTGGGGTCGAGCTTGCGGGCGGCATCCCAGAGCTGCGGCGTCTGCACGAGCCCGTCGGACTGGGGCCAGAAGCGGACCTCTCCCAGCTCCCGGTTGAGCCATCCATCTCCGACGATTCCGTGCTCGCTGGGGTATCTTCCGGTCAGGAACGTCGCCTGCATGGTGCAGTTCAGCGCCGGCAGGACGGGCTGGAGCGGCACCATGCGCCCCCGCTCCACGAATGCCTGCATGTTTGGCGTCGAGGGGCCGACAAACCTCGCGCTCAATCCAGGCAAGTCCAAAACGACGCAACGTTCCATGCCCGAAGCAAACTGCCCACGAGCAAACCAGTCAATCACCGACCAGGTTGTCCCATACCCTGGTCTGAGATGAGTGTTTAGCCACTTCAACCAGGTCAGCCGCGTGTAGAATTTTACCGCGGCCATAGGCTGGAAAGCACTGACGCGAGCGCTCGCGCCTGGAATGAGTGACACCGCACCCAGTGCACTGGGTAGTGAAACGAAACGGAATACATGGTCTGGAGGGGCGGGTCATGGGCCTCATTTCAGCCCGTTTCCCTGCTGACCGACGGTGCGCGGCCGGCCCTCGAGACCAGGTCCTCCGCGGCAGCGGCAAATCGCGTCCCGGCCCATTTGTAACTCATTGAGTCCACCTCGGGCCAGACCCAGCAGATAGGAATTGCCAAACCCCGCACTTCAATCCCATCCAGCGCCACCTCAAAAGACACACTTTCCGGCCACCATCCCGGAGGTTCTTGACGGCTCGTTCCCACGCACGCGAGACTTCGCCTGACGCCTCTCACGTCTCACCATCCATCTCCGAGGGCCATGCCGCGCAAGCGCAAGGCGTTCGAAGCGCGCCCCCTCGTTGCTGTCACCCGTTGGAACACCAGGAAAACATGGACTTCAGTTGGACTCACGAGCAGGTGGAGCTCTATGACCGTGCCCTCGCCTTCGCGCGAGCGCAGTTGCCCGAGGCCGCAAAGCCCAGCAAGGAAGTGCTGCCACGCGACTTGTGGCAGCGCTGTGGTGAATTCGGCTTCCTGGGGCTGCCCGTGCCAGCGGCGCATGGCGGACTGGGGCTGGACACGCTGACCACGGCGCGGGTGATGGAAGCGCTGGGGCGCGGCTGCGTGGACACCGGACTGGTGTTCTCCGTGGGAGCTCACCTCTTCGCCTGCGTGATGCCCATCCTGGAGAGCGGGGATGACGCGCAGAAGTCCCGGTACCTGCCCCGCCTCTGCTCAGGGGAATGGGTGGGCGCCAACGCCATCTCCGAAGCGGAAGCGGGATCGGATGTGTTTGCCCTGAAGACGCGCGCGGTGCGGGACGGCGACAGCTACGTGCTCGACGGTGGCAAGAGCTACGTCACCAATGGCCCTTCCGCGGACGTCTTCCTCGTCTATGCCGCCACGCAGCCTGCCCATGGGTACATGGGCCTGAGCGCCTTCCTCGTCGAGAAGGACACGCCGGGACTGTCCGTCGGGCGCGCCTTCGAGAAGATGGGGCTGTCCACGTCGCCCATCGCCCCCATCTACCTGGAGGGGTGCCGTGTCCCGGAGTCCGCGCGGCTGGGTGCGGAGGGACAGGGCGCGGCGCTCTTCAAGCGCTCCATGCAGTGGGAGCGCGCATGCCTCTTCGCCGCCTACGTGGGCGTCATGGAGCGCGTGCTCGAACAGACGGCGGACTTCGCCCGGACCCGCAAGCAGTTCAAGAAGGCCCTGGGGAAGAACCAGGCCATCTCCCACAAGCTGGCGGACATGAAGCAGCGGCTGGAGGCATCCCGGCTGCTGCTGTACCAGGCCTGCTGGAAGATGGACCGAGGCCTGGACGCCGTCATGGAAGTGTCCCTGGCCAAGCTGGCCATCAGCGAGGCCGCCATCCAGAGCGGCCTGGACGCCATCCAGATTCACGGCGGCATGGGCTACGTGGCCGAAACGGGCATCGAGCGCGTGCTGCGTGACGCCATTCCCAGCGCCATCTTCTCCGGCACCTCCGAAATCCAACGCGACATCATCGCCAACCAGCTCGGCCTATGACACTCGACCAAATCGTCATCCGTGCAGCGGCGAAGGCTCCCGAGTCCATCGCCATCAAGGGTCCCGACGGGACACTCACCTACGGCCAGTTGGACGCGCTCGCCAACCGCATCGCCCGCGCGCTCCAGGAGCTGGGCGTGAAGCAGGGAGACCGCGTAGGGCTGTGGACGGAGAAGTCCGTGCGCGCCGTCGCCGCGATGCAGGGCATTGCCCGGCTGGGCGCCGCCTACGTCCCCCTGGACCCACTGAACCCCGCGACGCGGACGCGGCTCATCCTCGACGACTGCGGCATCGACGTGATGGTGACCACCACCACGCGCGCCTCCGAGCTCCACAACGCGGGCATGAGCCGGCTGCGCTACCTGCTGGTGGACGACAAGGGGCCAGAGATCTGCTGGAACCGGCTGTGCGGTTTTTCGTCCGAGCCGCTGCCGCCGCACGGCTCGGGCGACCACGACCTGGCGTACATCCTCTACACGTCCGGCTCCACGGGAACGCCCAAGGGCGTGTGCATCAGCCAGCGGAACGCGATGGCCTTCATCGAGTGGTGCCATGCGCTGCTGGGCACCACGCCGGAGGACCGCTTCAGCAACCACGCGCCGTTCTTCTTCGACCTCTCGGTGCTGGACCTGTACGCGGCCTTCATGGGTGGCGCGTCCGTCACGCTCATCCCGGAGGCGCTGGCCTTCGCGCCAGAGAAGCTGGTGGAGCTGGTCCTCCGCGAGCGGTTCACCTGTTGGTACTCGGTGCCTTCGGCGCTAATGCTGATGATGCAGGAAGGCGGTCTGCTGAAGCATGGGGCGCTGCCCTTCCGCGCCGTGCTCTTCGCGGGCGAGCCGTTCCCCATCCGGCACCTGCGCCCGCTTCGTGAGCACCTGCGGCAGGCGCGGTTCTTCAACCTCTATGGACCCACGGAGACCAACGTCTGCACCTTCCATGAGGTGACGGACATTTCGCCCCACCGCACCGAGCCGGTGCCCATTGGCCGAGCGAGCTGTGGCAACCGCGTGTGGTTGGCCCGGCCGCCGCCGGACTCAGAGGAAGCGCGGGAGGAAGGCGACGGCGTGGGCGAGCTGATGGTGGAGGGCCCCACGGTGATGCTGGGCTACTGGGGCCAGCCGCGCCACGGGAGCGGGCCGTATGCCACGGGGGACCGCTGCCGCGAGCTGCCGGACGGCACGTTCGAATACCTGGGCCGCCGCGACAACATGCTGAAGGTGCGCGGGCGCCGCATCGAAGCGGGCGAAATCGAAGCGGCGCTGCTCACGCACCCGGACATCCGCGAGGCGGGCGTGATCGCCACCGGCTCCGGCCTGGAAGCGCGGCTGGTGGCCTTCGTGGTCAGCGGCGCCAGCAAGCCCCCTTCCCTGCTCAAGGTGAAGAAGCACTGCGCGGAGCGGTTGCCTCGCTACATGATTGTCGACGAGGTCCGCGTGCTGCCCGAGCTGCCCCGGACTCCCAACGGCAAGCTCAACCGGCGCGCACTGAGGGAACTGACGCAGGCGCCTTGAGTTGGTGACGGGCCGCCAGGGAGCCTGGCGACCGTCCCCACACCGCCCGTGCAACCGCCCCGCGCCTGCCGGCCTGCCCGCAACGTCTCCTCGACTTCGTCCAGACCCCCGACCATGATGGCCGCGCGCGTCAACCGGGCCACATGGATTCCACCACAGCTGAACGGCCTCGCCGGCGGTGGGCTCGAATCATCGCGGGCGGGGTTTTTACAATCCTGGTCGTGCTCCCCGCGCTGGCGCTGGTCGCTGCCGTGGTGGTGTTGCGCAACCTCGACAGTCCCTGGCTGAAGCAGCCCATTGTCTCCGAGGTGGAGGCGGCCACCGGGCTCCAGGTGGACTACCAGGTCGCTCAGGTCGAGCTCCTCTCAGGGTTGAAGCTGGAAGGGCTGGTGGTGCGGACACCCGCTCCGTTCCACAGCGCCGCGCCCGAGCTGCTGCGCGTCGGAACGTTGGAGGCGCACTGGTCGCCCGGTGCGCTGGTGACCGGCCCCATCCGGATTGAGCGGGTGGTGGTGCGAGACGTGGCGCTCGCCCTGGTCGCTGACGATTCAGGCGCCACCTCCCTCACGGGATTGACGGGACCTGAAGCCCCAGAGCCGCCGCCCGTTGAAGCGCCGGTGGGTGCCTCCCGGCAGGTCGCCGACCTCCTGGGAGCGCCGCTTCCTGTCGGGCACGTCGATGTGTCGGGCGTGTCGCTGAGCTACGTCCGCGTCCAGCGTGGCGAAGTCGCCGAGCGCTGGTCCCTGGGCGGGCTCGCGGCGCGGGTCGAAGCGAAGCAACACGACGGGGAATGGAAGGTCTTCGCGAACCTGGGCCAGGCGGGTGCCCCGCTGCCGCTGGAGCTGCGCCACGAAGGCTCCGCCACGCCCGTGGCCCTCGCGGAGCTGGCGTTCGCCCTTTCGATGGAGGCTGGCGCTTCGGCCGCTCGCGCGCAGGTGGACCTCGATGTCACCCGGCAGACCTTCGACCCACGCTTCTCGGTCCGGTCGCTGCTTCACGGCGCGGTGGCCGCGCGGTTCGATGTCGAGAAGCGCCACATCGCCGTGGCGCTGGAGCGCACCCAGCTGACAGACAGCGCGGAGCTCGAGGCCCAGGCCGTGCTCCCGGATGCCGCGGACGCGCCCCCGGTCGTGACACGCGCCCTGGCGGACATCGACCTTGGAAGGCTGCTGGCGGCAATCCCTTCCGAATGGCGTCCGTTCACGCTCGAGCGCGGCAAGGTGAAGCTGGACGCACAAGACGTCACCCTGAGCGCGATGCCTCAACTGGGGCCTCGCGGCAAACTGGGCCTGGACGTGGACGTCGCGTCGCTCCGGATGACCGGTGAGCCAGTCCAGCTGGCGCTCGGCGGAGGACGCGTCACCCTGGTGGCGACACCTGATCCGCGGCAGGGGCTCTCCGCGCAGCTGACGTTCGGAATCGATGGGCTCGACGTGGGAGGCCCCACTGCCCTGCGGATTCCAAAGGCCCACGGTGAAGTGAAGGGACATCAGCTCCGCCCTGAGCCCGCATCCCCGCTCCAGGTCGCCGGGAACGCGAGCCTGTCGGGCATGGTGGAGTCCCTGGACCTCCGGACTCCTGACCTCCGCGCGAAGGCCGAACGGATGGGCTTCCAGCTCAGCGCGCCGCTGGCGGCAGCGCCTCCCTTCGCACTGAGCGCGAACGTGCCCGTCGGGGCGCTCCATGTGTCGTCGCCGGATGGGCACACTTTGCTGAAGGGCCCCGTTCGCGTGAAGCTCGATGCGTCGGACGCGTTCCCGCAGCTCGACAAGCCCCAGCTCAGCCGAGGCCGCGCGCAGTTCGTGCTCGACGTCGGCGACATGCAGGCGTCCCTGGATGCCACCAAGGGCACTGACGCGGTGTCTTACACCCTGGCCGCTCGGACACCGGACCTCGCCGCCGCCCGCCCCTTCATTCCCGAATCGGTCGCGGCGCGCATTCCGTGGCGGCACCTGGGCGTGAGCCTGGACTCCAAGGGCAGCGTGAAGGCGCTCTTCTCCTCCGCGCCACGGCTGGAGCACCGCACGGAGCTGAAGCTGCAACGGCCCGCGTGGGACAACGTGACGGCCAGCAACGTCGCCGTCGTGATGCGCTCGCGGGGTGACGCCTGGCGCCACCAGGGCGACGTGGACCTGCGAATCGAAGGGCTCCGGGCTGGGGAGAAGGACATGGGGCTCCAGCATCAGTCGCTGACCCTGGACCTCAACCGCCGGAAGCCCGCGTTCCGGTTGGGCATCACCAGTCACGAAGGGCCGAAGGTCATGCTGGACGCCGCGGCGGCGTTCGACCGGAAGGCCCGTGCCCTTCGCATCGACGTGAAGGGCGACATTCCCCCACTGGGAATCCTGGCGCCCTTGCTGGCCATGGCGCAGGTGCCCCCGGAGCTGGATGCCGGGCGGCTCGCGGTGGGCGTCGAGCTGCACGGCACGCTTCGCGGCGTGCTCACGGGTGTCACAGCCGATGGCACGCCGCGACTCGCCCCGGACCCGGCGCGTACCGCCAGCTTCGATGGAACGGCGGTGGTGCGCGCGCGGGGCCTGCGCTGGAGGCAGGACGCCCTGTCGCTCAACGTTCCCGCGCTGCATTGGCAGCTGGCGTCTCGCGTCGAAGGTCCCAAGCGAACCGTTCACAGTGACCTGCGCGTGGAGAAGCTCACGGTCGGAATGAGCGATCGGCGGCTGTCCTTCTCGGAGCTGACCAGCGACACCACCGCCAGCTTCACCGAGGCGCTGGAAGCGGACGACATCGAGCTGAAGCAGCACGTGAAGCTTCGCGCGCTCGAACAGAACCCGGCGCTGCCCTATCCGGTCCAGGACGTGGAAGCGACGTTCTCCGCGCGGCGCAAGCCCACGGGCGTCATCCACGTTCCCCAGCTCCAACTGACCAACGCGGGGACCCGCACCCATTTGAAGGTCCGGGGGCGGCTCGACCTCAGCGAGGACCGGCGCCGCCTGGGACTCCGGGGCGAGCTGTCGCAGGACATGGCCAGGCTCGCGCGACCCGGGATTCTGGAGGGAAGCGGCAAGGTCACCGTCGACTTCCGCGTGGGCTCACCCGACCTCGTCGTCTTCCGGACCATCTCCAACCTGCTCCTCCAGGACTTGAACCTGCGCCTGCCCGAGCAGGGGTTCGAGATTGAAGGGATGGACGGCAACGTCCCGCTCACCGAGAACCTCGAGTACAGCGAGGGACAGCTGCGGCTGCTGAGCGACATCGACGTGAACCCGTACCCGATGCTTCGTTTCGCCGACCAGCATCCCCTGCTCTCCCGCAGCGGGTATGTGTCCGCCAAACGCATCAGCACGCCGCTCGTCGCCGTCGCGCCCCTGGCGGGGAACCTGTCCATCGACCAGCACGTCGTCTCCATGACGCAGCTGGAGATGGGGGTTCGCGGTGGGCGCATCACCGGACAGTGGCTCCTGGACTGGCAAGGCAAGCACTCCACCCTGGAGGCCCGCGTGCGAGCCACCGGGGTCCAGTCGTCCCGAGGCGAGCCCTTCGACGGCAATGCCGCCGTGGTCATCTCCGCGAAGGACCGCAGCATCAATGGCCGCGCGGAGATTCTGCGCATTGGCAACCGCCACCTGCTGGACCTGCTCGACATCGAAGACCCCCGCCATGTCAACCCCGCCACCAACCGGGTCCGCTATGCCTTGCGGCTGGGCTACCCGGAGCACGTGCGGGTGAGCTTCAACCACGGCTTCGGCAGCCTGCGCATCACCATGGGCGGCCTGGCGAAGCTGCTCAGCATCGACGAAATCCGGGGCATCCCCATGGGCCCCATCGTCGACCAGCTCATCAAATCCATGACTCCTCCGGAGACCACGCCATGAAACACCGTGGGTTGCTGCTGTGGGCCGCCCTCGCCACGTCCGGGTGCATCAGCGCGCCGGAGATTGTCATGGTGGACCGCGCGACGGCGCTCGAGGAACAGGCCTCGGGCTCGTTCAAGGACGTGGAGCAGCGGCTGGCTCGCGCGGGCATGAACCCCACGCCGGTGCCATTCACACCCAATCAGTTGGAAGAGCTGGGCATCCAGCCCACGCCGCTGGTGGAGAACATCGGCAGGACGCCCGCGGACCGCGTTGACGACCTGCTGCGTCGCCACTGCGTGGGCGAAGGGCGGGACGGGCTGCTGGCGACGACCCGGCGCCGCTGCCAGGCCGGGCGCATGACAGCCGACGACATGGCCCTGGTCGAGCGGGTGAATCGCTCCCGTCAGTTGCTCTGGAAGTGGATGCGGTCGGCCCGCCCCGACGTCCCGGAAGAGACGCTGCGCCGGAACTGGCACAAGGTGCACGCGGAGGGTGTCGTCTGCGGCGGTTGGGTCGAGGCCGAGGATGGGACCTGGGGAGAGAAGCAGTGCTGACGCGGCGGAGACGGGGCGTCGTGGCCCTGGTGACGCTGATCGCGGGGAGCGTCTGGGCGCAGGACGATGAGAACGATGGAGGACTGCGCACGCCCACCCGGCTCACCGTGGGCGTGGGCGACCAGTTCCTGGGGCAGCTGACGCCTGACGGGAACACGTTGATCTTCGCGTCCAACCGCAGCATCGCGACCGAAATCTTCACGCAGGACCTGGAGCGCGGCCGCGAGCGCCGGCTGTTCGACGAAGGCGCGGATGTCACCTGGCCGCGCATCAGTCCCGACGGCAAGCACCTGCTCTACATCTCGTTCCGCAACCAGGCCGGTGGCCAGCTGTGCGTGCGCGAGCTGCCCACCGCGAAAGAGCGCCGGTGCCTCGAAGGAGACGCCAACGCCCTCCAGGCGGAGTGGATGGACGCCTCGCACATCGCGCTGGTGAGCCGGGCCACCATCCAGGGCGACCTTCACCTGTCGCGAGTCGAGCTGGGCGGCAAGTGGCGTGTGACGCCCCTGCTCGAGCGGAACCTGACCAGCCCGACCCTTTCCCCCGATGGGCGCTGGCTGGTGTACGTCCCCATCGAGCGCTCCGTGCGGCAGGTGGGCCCCGGCTTCGCCGCGCGCGCCGCGCCCCATCTGGAGGCGTTGCGCCTGGATGCCCCAGGCGCGAAGCCCGTCCCGCTGTCGCTCGACATCCCGGGGCAGACGGGACAGCCGGCGTTCTCCCGGGATGGGCGCTACCTGTACGTGGTGCAGTTCTTCACGGACTCGAATGCGGATGGCGTCATCGATGCCAGCGACAGCGGCGTGCTGTTCCGGGTGCCATTCGCGACGGAGCGTGACGACGCCGCCGAGCAAGCCGCCGCCGCCAATCCGGACCAGCTCACCAGCAAGTCCTGGAACTGCCAGTACCCGGCGCCCGCGACCACGTCTCTGGCGGCGACCTGTTCACGCTCGCAGTCCCTGGACGTGTACCAGATGCCGCTGGATGGCCAGGTCCCCAGTGCATGGGATGCGCGCCGGCTCAGCGAAGAGCTGAGGATGGTGGGCCGACGCGCCGATGAGCTGCTCCTCTATCGCCACCGGCTGCTGCTCGAGACGCGCCCCAGGCTTCGCCGCCTGCTGATGATGCGCATGAGCATGCTGCACCTGGCCTCCGAGGACTTCAGCGCGGCGGAGTTCTACGCCCGCCACCTGGGCACGGTGAGCGACCCCGCCACCGCGGGCCTGGAGGAACCGCTCCGCATCCTCATCGACCACCGGCGCGCCATGAAGGAGCGCGAGCGGGGCCGCATGGTGGAGGAGCAGAGCGTCGCGGAGCAGAAGCGCATGGCCGCGCTGGATCCCGCGAACGCGCTCAGCCCCGCTGCCGCTGTCTTCCAGCACGTGGTGCGCAGTGAGCTGGCGGATGACGCAGGTGACTTCACGCGGGCCCGAAAGGAGCTGGAGGCGGCCGAAATCGCCGACACCACGCCGCGCGCGGTGCTGGAGGCATACCACGCGCGAGCGGACGTGCTGTACCGTGAGCTCGATGAGCGCGAGCCCCTGATTGAAGCGGGCCGGCGGCTCTCCGAGCACCGCATCTTCCCGGCCGACGACCAGCTCGACTTCGCTCGCGCCGCGGTCCGCGCCCTGTACCGGGGACGCCCCTACGACGAGGCGGACGCGGCGATGGCGCAGGCACTCACGACAGCGCCCGCCGGTTCGGCCTACGCGTACGCGCTGGAGCTGGGCCGCCACATCAATGCGCTCCGAAGCGACCGGCCTCCTCGTGCCGTGCGGGAGGCCCTGCTCGGCTTCTACCAGCAGCAGAAGGACCCGCTGCGCAGACGGGTCCTGGTTCAGGACGCCGTGGAGCGGGCGGCGGGGCTCGGCGCCGACAGCATCATGGAATCGCTGGCGATGGTCTACGTCGACGACACGCCCCCGGGTAGCGAGGAACGACGCCGCGCCGAGCGGCTCTTTCGCCGCGCACTGATGGGCCGCGCCTACCGGCGGCTGGCGCGGCAACGCCAGGACATGGCGCGTGCGGACTTCGACCTGGTGACGCAGCGGACGGGTTCGCTGGAGAGCGCCGTCGAAGCCATGAACCTGCGCTTGCGAGCCGGCGTCAGTCCGGACGTGGTGGAGAAGGAAGTCACCACCACCGCTCCGAACATGGCGAAGCCGCTCGCGCACTTCGTGAAGGCCTACGTCACCGCGCGCCAGCTCTCCAAGTTGGAGGGGGATGCCCATGCGCAGGCCGTGACCTCGGCGGTGAGGGAGCTGCGTGCCGCGTGGCCGGAGCTGAAGAACCAGCGCGTGGTGCAGGCGCTCCTGGGTGCCATCCATCACGAGGACTTCCTGCGCAACCGCGACCCCGCCGCCGCCGAGCGCGCCAACCGCTACTACATGGTGGCCCTGGACTTGATGCGGAACAACGTCCGCTACCGGGCCATGATTCTCGGCGCGCTGGGACTGCTGCACACACAGGTGGGCAACTTCCACATCGCCCTGGGCTACCTCGAGCAGCGGGACAAGCTGCCGTACGTGGACAACTGGGCCGGGCTGGCCGTGTCCATGGCGCGGGCCCACGCGCTGCTCCACGTCGACCGTGAAGCCGACGCGGCCCAAGCGGCGGACAAGGCCCTGGCCATGGTGGAGACCACGCAGCGGCTGTCCAGGTTCCTCCCGCTGGCCCTGGACCGTGCCGCGCTCTACAACCTCGCCGCGGGCCGCTTCGAACGGGCGCTGACGCTCTATGACCGGGAGCTGCCGCTCGTGGAAGCGAGCCCCCAGGACGAAGAGGGCCTGCGCAACCGGATGGTGGTGCGGCTGGCGCGCGGCGCCGCGGCGCTGGGTGCTGGTCAGCCGCAGCGGACTCTGGAGGACCTGGAGCAGGTCGAGCGAGACCTGGCGACGCCCGATGTTCGGAGCGCGTTGAAGTGGGCCCACTCCACGCCGGAGCATGTCCTGCGCTCCTATCGCCTCATCGCCTCGGGCCTGCGCGCGAACGCGGAGACCCGGCTGGGACGCCTGGACGCCGCGGCGCGGGCGCTCGAAACGCGGCGCAAGCTGTACCTGGATCAGTTCGACCAGTTGGACCGCGATGAGGACATCCGCGCCGTGACGCTGGCGGAGCTGCGGCTGGCGGAGAACGCGGTGGACCAGCAGGACCCGGCACGGGCGGCGCGTTGGCTGGGCGAGGCGTTGAAGCACTCCGACTCGCTGGTCGCGCGGACGCACGCGAACGTCGATCCGGGGCAACTGGACGTGCTCTGGTTCGCGGCACAGTTGAATGTGAAGGGCGACGGAGGCTTGCCCTTCGACGTGTCCCAGCGACTGGGCAAGGCGCGCCGCTCCCTGGTCGAGCGGCGTGACCCGGCCTGGCGCTCGTACCTGGCGTGGTTCGAGATCTATCAGGCGCTCGAAGCGCCCGCGGCCGAGGAGAAGCGCGAAGCCCTGGTGCGTCCCGCCGAGCTTTAGGAGCCCCGCTCGACTGGCAAGGCGCGTCCCAGGAAGCCCAGAGGTTCCAGGCGGGCGAGCTCAGGAGGGCAGCGCGCGTGACAGCGCCTGCCGTACCGCCGCGCGCACGGGCGCGGGGACCTCATCCCCGGGGATGCGCCGGCACAGGGACACCGTGCGCTTGAGCGCGTCACACGCCTCGCTGCAGCGGGGGCAGCGGGACAGATGGTCCTCCAGGCGCACACAGGCGGCCTGGTCCACCTCCTCCACGGCGAACTCCGACAGCTCCTGCGCCAACTCCGGACACCCCGCGCCCTGTCCGTGGGCGCCCTCCCCCAGGAGGGTGGCGAGGTGCTCGCGCATCTGGAGCCGAGCGCGGTGCAGCCGGCTCTTGAGCGCCCGCACCTCGATGCCCACCACGCCAGCCGCCTCCTCGGCCGTGAGCCCCTCCACGTCCCGGAGGATGAGCACCTCTCGATGCGCCTCCGGCAGCGCGAGGATGGCCGCCTGCAACACTTCGCCCATCTGCCGCGCGTGGGAGACCATGTCCGGCGTCGCCTCCTCCGCCGCGACGTGCGTGGCCGCGGGCGAGTCGAGCGGCTGGAAGTCCTCGGGCGCGCCGACGCGGCGGCGGCGCAGGCGGAAGCAGTGCGTGCGGGCCACCTGGTACAACCATGTGGACAACGCCGCGTCTCCCCGGAACGCGTGGATGCCCCGGAAGGCGGTGAACAGCGTCTCCTGGAGGACCTCCATGGCGTCCTCCTCCGAGCCGCACATGCGCAGGCCAAAGCGGTACACCTGCTTCTCGTGACGGGCGAGGACTTCGTCCAGGGCCTTGTCGTCACCAGCGCGCACGGCCTCCATCAACTGCTCATCGGTTCGCGTCGACATCCGCCCTTCGCCTCCTCATCGGAAGAACGCCCGGTCACCAGGATGCCTTCCTGGATGGCGCCAGGAGGTTACATGGCGGAGACCTAGCGCCGGTGCTGAAGCGACAGGCCGAGTTGACCGCTGGCCGCGCCATGGCCGGGAGGCCGCCAGCTCCCTCCCAGCGTGGCTCGAAGCGCCTGCCGGTGGAGATACCAGCTGAGCCCGGCATCCAGCCGCGCGCCGCCCGGGGCGTCCGCCAGGGCGCCGCCCGTGACTCGCGCCACCAGCGCCCACGGCTCGAGCACCGTGGCCCCTGGGCCTGGCAGGTTGAAGCCCGCGCGGACGTGGGCGAGCAGCGCGTGTCCCTGGGGGGAGGCCACCTGGTGGAGCTCGGCGGAGAGCACCAGCGGACGCAGGCGCAGGAGCGCGTCCACGCCCCAGGAGCGTGCGTCGCCCCCGGGCTCCGTGCTCCCTTGCAGGGCCAGGGTGAAGCCCTGTCTGAGGCCGAAGTCATTCATGGGCAGGCTGAGGGAATACGACTCCGCCTCGGGCGCGCCCAGGGTGAGGGCGGCGCGGGCCACGAGAAGGGGCGGTCGCCACGCCCCCTCCGGCCCGGGGCGGTACACCACCAGGCCCGAATCATAACGCACGCTCCAGCCCTCCCCCCGGAACAGGCCCCCCACGTCCACCCCTGGCGCGCGCCCAGACTCCGTCCCGGTGAGGTGCTCGCGCAGGGGGCCTTGCGTGATGGCCTTGTCCAGCGAGTCCACCTCGAAGCCACTGGTGAGGCTCTCCCGGCCCACCTGCGGACGGAACAGCCCCACGCTCAGCCAGGCACGCTGGGGCAGCACGGTGAAGGTGGCGCTGGCCTCGTGGAGGGCCAGCGGCGGCCCCTGGAGCGGACCGGGTAGGAGGACGAGCCGGTCGAACGACACCTCCAGTCCGCCCCGCACCCACGGCGACCCGGTCAGGTGGAGCCCCACCCTCCCACGTCGCAGGCTCACGGCGGCGGCGCCCGGGGCGCTCAGCCCCTGGTCGATTCGGACCTGGAGCGCCTCCCTGATTTCCAGCCGCGGCCCCTCGTCCACCACCTCCTCGGCCCGGCCCGGCCGCGCCATGCCGGCCAGGGCCAACAGGCAGAGGGACAGCACGGTCCGCGTCCTGCGCGTCGCGCGCTCCATGGGGGGCCACGACTCGCTAGTAGCGGATGACCTGGTAGCCCTCGGCCACCAGGCGCGACAGCTCCGCCACACCGTCGTCCACCACGTCGGCCTGGGGCTGGAGCTTCTTCGGGTCGATGCCAAACTTCTGCAGCGCGGTGCCGCACGCCACCAGCCGCACGCCAGCGGCCTTCGCCGCCTGTGCCGCCTCGCGGACCTCCGCCGGCACGGCCTTCACCGTCGGGTCCAGCGCCACCACCGCGCGGCCGTAGGTGAGCCACACCACGTCCGAGAGGTAGCCCGACTCCTTGGCGTTCTTCACGTGCCGGAGGGAGCTGGAGAGGGTGAGTAGGTCTTCCAGGCCCGTGGTGGCCACGAAGACGAGCTTGCCCTGGCGAGCGGGCACCTCCTTCTTCGCGGGCTGGGACGGCGGCGCGGCGAGAGAGGCCAGGGGCGCGGTGACGAGCGCGATGACGAGCAACGGCAGGAAGCGATTCATCTGGACGGACTCCGAAGGGGTTCGAGGACTACTGGATGGACAGCACATGGATGAGCCCCCAGGCGGACAGCGCCAGGGCGGCGAAGCCAACGAGGCCCGCGTAGACGACCCGCATGCCCGCGCGGCGGACCATGCTCAGGTGGGTGCCAAGCCCCATGGCCGCCATGGCCATCACCATGAGGAAGACGCTGGCGGTGGAGAGCCACGCCTTGGCGGCGGCGGGCACCACGCCCACCGTGCCCAGCACGCCCACCGCGAGGAAGCCGATGACGAACCACGGGATGGGTGGCTCCTTCAGCGAGTAGCGCACCTGCCCGCCCGCGCCGGAGACCAGCCCCAGCACCACGAGCGCGGGAGCCAGCAGCACCACGCGGGTGAGCTTGACCAGCGTGCCCAGGTCCCCGGCGGAGGTGCCCCAGGTGAAGGCCGCGGCCATGACCTGCGCCACCTCATGCAACGTGGCGCCCGACAGGATGGCGAGCTGCGCGGTGCTCAGCCCCAGCAGCGGCCCCACGAAGACGTAGAAGAGGACGCCCACCGTGCCCAGGATTCCGCACAGCCCCACCGCCAGCGTGGTGTCCTCCTCCTCCGCGCGGGTGACGGAGCTGGCGGCCACCACCGCGCTGGCGCCACAAATGGAAGTCCCCACCGCCAGCAGCGTGCCCAGCTTCTCCGGCACGCCGAAGCGCGTCGTCACCCAGCGGATGCCCAGAATGCCGCCGACGATGACGACCAGGGCCAGCAGCAGCACGCGTGGGCCCACCTTCGCCACCAGCCCGAAGTCGAGCCGCGCTCCCATCAGCACGATGCCCAACCGCAGCACCGTGCGCGCCGAGTAGCGCGTACCCTCCATCAGGCCGGGGGCCAGCCCCAGGGCCGTGCGCAGTGAGATGCCAATCAGCAGGGCCACCGTGAGGGGCCCCACCACCTTGAGGCCGGGGAGCGTGGCCAGCCCGTAGCTGACCACCGCCAGTCCAGCGGCGAGCCCGAGCCCCGGCAGCCGCCGGCGCCAGGGGCCTCCGGGCGGAGGCGCGGCGGAAATCGAGTCGGAAGCGGCGAGAGGTGCGGTCATTTCGGGGGGGCGGTGGGGGGAAGTCTCGCTCACGGTTGAACCTGCTGGGTGCGGAGCACGGCCGGCAGGTCCTCGCCCACCGCGCGGCCCTCCAGCGACTCGCTCAGTCGCGGCTTGCCGGCGAGGAAGCGGCGCACCGCCTCGTGCGCGTCCACGTCGAGCACTTGCGGCTCCTGGACACCGGGGATGCGGCAGAGCATGTCCGGCGAGTCCCCTTCCCGCTCGCAGGCCGTCACGGTGTAGAGGCGCTCGTCCACCACCGGCTCGCCAGCGACCTCCAGGGCGAGGAGGCGCTGTCCCTTGGGGGCCTCCGAGCGGAAGCGCACCGTCATCCCCGAGGGGCGCGGCAGCCACCCGCCGAAGCGCTTCTCCGGGTCCTTCGCGAAGACGTTCTCCAGTTCCTGCTCCCAGAAGGCGCGAAGCTGACGGCCACTCACCTTGCCCCTCTTCAGCTTGTTGGTGATGGGAAAGAAGTTCCACAGGTCCGCCTCGCGCACGGGCCCGGGCAGCAGCGGCGTGCCGAAACGAAACCCATTGGAGAGGCCAATCTCCGTCCCGCCGACGGCGCGGATGGCGTCAGCCAGCACGTTGTCCAGCGGGTTCTCCACCACCGCGTAGCGTGCGAGCGTCACGTCGGTGTGCCCCACCGGCGAGGACAGCTTCTCATCATAAGGCGCGAGCGCGGCGTCCACGAGCCGCGCCACCTTCGGGTCCTCGGGGAAGCGCGACGCGGTCAGCTCGATGAGTTCCCAGCGGCGGTCCACCACCTTCCCGTCCTCCAGCCACAAGTCCATCCGGCCGAGGAAGGAGCCAAAGGCGCCGGGCTCCACCACCCAGCTCCCCGCCTGCTCGATGGGCTCATAGGTGCGCTCGTGCGTGTCACTGGAGAGGTGGGCGTCCACACCGGGCACCCTGGCGGCCAGCCCCACGGCCTTGGCGAGCCCCACGTGCGTCATCAGGAGCACCACCTGTGCGCCCTCGCGCTCGCGCACCTCGCGCACCAGCTCCGGCAGCGCCTCCGGGCCGTCGTAGCGCAGCCCCTTGCTGTACCCCGGGGGCTGACGGCGCGGGACGTCCGGGTCCGTGAAGCCCACCACGGCTACCTTCACCCCGCCCACCTCCTTCACCAGGTACGGCGGGAAGAGCCGTTCACCGCTGGCCGCATCACGCAGGTTGGCAGCGAAGAGCGGATGCTTCAGCTCACGGGCGCGCTGACGCAGCACCGCGGGGCCGTACACCACCTCCCAGTTGCCGGGCACCGCGCCGTCCAGCCCGAGCGCATTGAGCGGTTCGATGAGGGCGCCACCCTCGGTGAGGGCCGCCGCGCCCGAGCCTTGAATCGTGTCGCCGGCGTCGAGCACCAGCACGTCACCACCTCGCTCGGCCCGAATCTTTTGGATGGCGGCGGCGACGCGGGCGAAGCCGCCCGCCATCTCGATGCGCTCCTTCCCATCGCGCCAGAAGAGCTCCGGGTGGGCGCGCATTTGCGCATGCAGGTCCGCCACGTAGAGGACTGTGAGCTGCTGGCGCTGAGACGTGGGAGCGCTGGCGGTGACGGGGGGCCGGGATGAAGCACAGCCGGAGGCCAGGGCGACCAGCGCGCCGAGCGCGAACAGGAGACGGGACATCGTGGAGCACCTTGCGAGGGGTGAAAGGAGACAGCGGAGGTGACACGAGGTGCGCCGCGCGAAGTTCCCGGACGGCGGCTCACCTCGAACGCCTCGCGCATCACGGCCACGTCGACATGGGGCCGAGATTGAAGACGTCCTGGAACCCCTGCTCCTTCAACAGGCGCTCGGCACGGCCGCTGCGCGCGCCACTGCGGCAGTAGACAACCACGGGCGTCTGCGGCGAGCCAAGCTCTCCAAACCGCCGTACCAGTTCATCCACCGGGATGTTCACCGCGCCTGGCAGGTGACCGGAGGCGAACTCCTCGGGCGTGCGGACATCCACCAGCGTGGCGCCCGCCTCCACCCTGCGGCGGGCCTCGGACCCCGCCGCGGCGTCACCTGGACGCGGGCGCGTACAGGCGGCGAAGAAGAGACCCATGAACACGGCGGCGACGACGAAAATGACCTTCATGGCGCGGCTCCAAGCGACACCGGTGGCCACTGGCCCCCGGGAAGTGCGTACAGCCTGATGAGAGCCGTGGCGACGGCCAAAGGATTCAGCGCCCTTCCCGCCCGGCAGCCCGGCCGCGACAAGGGCACGCGGACGCGCGCACTCCCGCCTCCCCCAACGGCCGTCGGAGACGGTTCGGCCGCCGCTTCCGGGCTGGCCCCGCCCCAGCCGCCTCAGGGAGAGAGGCGGGCCAGCGCGGCCAAGAGCACCGCGGGCTCCAGTTCAGAGACGGCCAGCGCGGCCCGCTCGCCCCCCCCAGGCAGCACGCAGATGCGCTCTCCCACGGGCCCTTGCGTGCACCGAGGCCCGTCACCAGCGAAGCGGGCTGCCTCCTGCGCCGCCGTCGAGCCCGGCAGGGGAAGGAAGAGCGTCATCGCCTTGCCCCCTTCGTGCCGGTACAGCAACGAGGCGGAGAGCTTTCCATGCAACCGGCAGCGACGGGCCCCCAGCAGCGTCGCGCCTGGCACCACCGGCACCTCCACCGGATAGCCCACCTCCCGCTCCACCCACGCCTTCACCTCGGCCGGGTCCGAGGACTCGAACTCACAGGGGGCGATCCGGGAGAAGGCCTTGAGGTGGTGCCGCTCGAGGTCCATCGCCAGCGCCTCGTTCATGCCACTGGGCCATGATGTCCAGAGGACCCCCACCGACGCGAGCACCGCGGCCAGGCCCGCCGCCAGCCTCCGCCTGGGGAAGAACGGCCGGGGGCGCGGCACCAGCCGCGTGACACGCTCCGCCAGTTCGGGCGGTACTCGCTGCTCCGCGGCGCCCTCCGCCCTCAGCGCCTGCCGCAGCGACGCATAGCGGGCAGCCTCCCGGGCACAGCCCGCGCATCGGGACAGGTGGTGCGCCACCGCCTGCTGCTCATGCGCCTGGACCTCACCGTCGAACCACGCGGAGAGACGCTCCTGCCACTGGGGGCTACAGGCTTCCATGAACCTTCTCCTTCTCGAGGAAGTCGAGCATCGCCAGCCGCGCCCTCGCCAGCCGCGAGCGCACGGTGCCCACCGGGCAGCCCTGCACCTGAGCAATCTCCTCGTAGCTCAGCTCCTCGACTTCCCGCAGCCACAACGTGTCGCGCCACTCCGGCGCCAGGGAGTCGAGCGCCGCCTGCATCCCCGCACTCAAGGTGCGGGCGTGCAGCTCCGCCTCCAGGTCCGCGGAAGGCTCCGGAGGAAGCGCCCGGCCCAGCCCGCCCTCCAGCACCTCCAGGTGAGGCCGCAGACCCCGGCGGGAGTTGAGGTACACGGTGCGCTGTATGGTGAGCAGCCAGGCCTTGAGGCGCTCGGTCTCTCTCAGCGCGCCGCGCTGCTCCAGGGCGCGCGCCAGCGTCTCCTGTACCAGGTCATCCGCCTCCGCGGCGCTGCCCGTCAGCCGACGCCCCACCCGTCTCAAGACGGGCAGGTGCTCCAGGGCACGTTCGATGAAGGCGCGAGCGCTCACGGGCATGAGGACACGACGGGGCGGGTAAAAGGTTCCCGGTAAAGGACGAGGGTGCTCGGGAAGCTGGAGCGCCCTTGTCTCCTCGTGGCGGGCACAGGGTCACGGAGCGGGCGTCGCGCCCACGCTCGGCGTCCCAGGACGCTGTGAGCCCGCGCCTACACCGATTCGAGCTTGCAGCACCTGCGCCAGGTAGAAGCCCGCGAACATGGCGGGCACGAAGACAAGCAACGGGAAGGCCCCGGTCGCCAGCGAGGTGAGCGCGGGACCGGGGCAGTAGCCGCCCAGCCCCCAACCCACGCCAAAGAGGGCCGCGCCCACGAGGAGCTTCGAGTCCGGCTTGCTGGCTGGGAGCGAAGGGAACTTCGCGGCGAACAGCGGCTGCGCGCGCTGGTGGATGAGGGGCCGCAGCGCCGCGTGAACTGCGATGGCGCCGCCCATCACGAACGCGAGCCGGTAGTCCCAGTCGCCTGCGATGTCGAGGAAGCCGAGGACGTTGGCCGGGTCCGTCATGCCGGCGAGGCCCAGGCCGAGGGCGAAGATGAGGCCGCTGAGGAACGCACTGAGGGAGGGACGCATGGGGGCTTTCTCTAGAGGACGTGGCGGACCAGGAAGACGGTGAGGACGCCGGTGGCCATGAAGGTGAGCGTGGCGGCGATGGAGCGGACCGAGCCCCGGCTGATGCCGCAGACGCCGTGCCCGCTGGTGCAGCCGTTGCCCAGCCGCGATCCGAACCCCACCAGCAGTCCGGCCCCCGCCAGCAGCCAGAGGCCGCCCGCGCTCGGGGCCGAGGGCCCCGGGAAGGAGCCAGGGCGCAACCAGGAGAGCAGCAGGCCCCCGGCGAGCAGCCCGGCGAAGAAGAGCACGCGCCAGGCGACGTCACCGCGCACGGGGGCCAGCAGCGAGCCCACCACGCCGCTGATGCCGGCGACCCGGCCGTTGGCCAGGAGCAACAGGGAGGCGCTCAACCCGATGAGGGCCCCGCCCAGGAGAGGAAGGAGGATGGAGGAAGTCATGTCTCAGTAGGAGCCAGGTTTCGGTGAAAAGGATTCACCGACGTCGGCCGAATCCTTTGTTCGCGCCCCGGGCTCTCATGGGCAGGAGGCTTCGACATGATTTTCCGGCAGCTTTTCGATTCCGAGTCCTCGACGTACACCTACCTCATCGGCGACGAGGCCACCCGCCAGGCCGTCCTCATCGACCCCGTGTTGGAGCAGGTCGACCGCGATCTGCAACTGGTGGCCGAGCTGGACCTCACCCTCACCCACGTCTTCGACACCCACGTCCACGCCGATCACATCACCGCGTCGGGCGCGCTACGGGAGCGCACGCAGGCCACGGTGGTGGGGAGCGTGAACGGCGCCAGTTGCGCCAACGTCCAGGTCCGCCACGGGGACGAGGTGCGCGTCGGGAAGCTCGTCTTCCAGGTGCTCGCCACCCCGGGGCACACGGACGACAGCATCAGCTACCTGCTCGGCGACCGCGTCTTCACCGGGGATGCGCTGCTCGTGCGCGGCAACGGCCGCACCGACTTCCAGAACGGGAACGCGAGCCAGCTCTACGACAGCCTCACGCGCGTCCTCTTCGCCCTCCCCGATGAGACACTCGTCTACCCCGCCCACGACTACAAGGGCCGCACGGTGACGAGCATCGCCGAGGAGAAGCGGCACAACCCCCGCGTGGCCGGCAAGAGCCGGGAGGAGTTCATCCACATCATGGAGAACCTCAACCTGCCCAAGCCCAAGCTGATTGACGCCGCCGTCCCGGCCAACCGCGCCTGTGGACACACGGCGCCCTCACCCCAGGGGGCCTGAGCTCCCTGGCCTCTTCGCAGGAGTCCCGACCATGACACCCCGCCCCTATCAGGACATCACGCCCTCGCAGCTCGACACGCTCGGTCCCGAGGTGCGGCGCATCGACGTGCGCGAGCCGGACGAGTACACCGGCCCCCTGGGCCACCTGCCCGGAGCCGAGCTCATCCCCCTGGGCACGCTCGAGGCCGCCTCCACCGCGTGGCCCCGCGAGGCGCCGCTGCTGCTCATCTGCCGCTCGGGCGGGCGCTCCGCGCAAGCGGCGCGGCTGCTCGCCCACGGCGGCTTCAAACACCTCTTCAACCTGGCGGGCGGGATGCTCGCCGTGCGCGAGCCGCTCGCGCCGCGGCCCCAAGGCTGAGCGCGCGTCGCGACAGGACGGACACCATGCCCCTTCTCGGCTTCTCCCTCGCGGCGCTCATGGGCCTGTCGCTCGGCCTGCTCGGCGGCGGTGGCTCCATCATCACCGTCCCCATCCTCGTGTACGTCCTGGGCTTCGGGGCCAAGGAGTCCATCGCCATGGGGCTGGCCGTGGTGGGCGTCACCAGCCTCTTCGGCGCGGCGAGCCACTGGCGCAGGGGCAACGTCCAGTGGAAGGCGGCCCTCGTCTTCGGGGCGGTGGCCATGGCGGGCACCTACGCCGGGGCGCGCCTGTCCGCGCTCATCTCCGGGACGACGCAGCTCCTGCTCTTCGCCACGGTGATGCTCGTCTCCGCCGTCCTCATGTTTCGCAATGGCCGGAAGGACTCCGCGCAGGCGCCCGAGCCCCGGAAGGCGTCCTTCCCCTTCATGGCCCTGGCCGCGCTCGGGGTGGGGGGCCTCACCGGTCTGGTCGGCGTGGGCGGCGGCTTCCTCATCGTCCCGGCGCTGGTGCTGCTGGTGGGCCTGCCCATGAAGCAGGCGGTGGGCACCAGCCTGCTCGTCATCGCCCTCAACTCCCTCGTGGGCTTCGCCGGCTACCTCGGCCACGTCGAGGTGCCCTGGGTCTCCCTTGGCATCTTCACGGCCATCGCCGTGGTGGGCATCCTGATGGGCACCTGGGCGTCCCACTTCGTCTCCCAGGCGACGCTCAAGACAGCCTTCTCCGGCTTCCTCGTCGTGATGGGCGTCTTCATCTTCTTCAAGAACCGGGAAGCGTTGGGGCTGGGGGGCGGCGCCTCCACGACGCAGAATGCCCACTGACGTCACGCAGGACTCCAGGAGGAGCACCATGGCCGAGCAGCCCCCCGACGCCGCCGCTCAATGGGACGCACGCTTCAGTCACCCGGCGTATGTCTATGGCACCCAGCCCAACGACTTCCTCGTGGAGATGGCGCCGCGCCTGCCTCCCGGCGGGCGCGTGCTGAGCCTCGGTGAGGGCGAGGGCCGCAACGCCGTCTACCTCGCCTCCCTGGGCCACGCCGTCACCGCCGTGGACGCGTCGAGCGTGGGCCTCCAGAAGGCGAAGCGGCTGGCCGACGAGCGCGGCGTCAATATCGAGACGCGCGTCAGCGACCTGGCGCACTTCACCTTCGCACCGGAGGCGTGGGACGCGGCCATCGTCATTTTCTGTCACCTGCCCCCCGCACTGCGGCGGCAGGTGCATGGCGCGCTGGTGAAGAGCCTCCGCCCCGGTGGCATGGTCCTCCTCGAAGCGTACACGCCCGCTCAGCTGGGCTTCCGCACGGGCGGACCGCCTGTCGAGGAGCTCCTCTACACGGCGGAGGCCCTGCGCGAGGACTTCGCGGGGCTGGAGCTGCCCGTGCTCCGTGAGCTGACGCGCGAGGTCCGCGAGGGGACCCTGCACACCGGAAGGGCCGCCGTGGTGCAGCTCGTCGGGCGCAAGGCGACGTGAGCCCGGACCTGCGCGGGCGGAGGACACCTGCTCCGGCGCCGTGTCCGCCCTCGCCACCGACAGAGCCCAAGCCGGTGCGTCGCGGTGACGAGGGAACAGCCCGCCGTACGTCGTAGGACGACTCAGGGACCGCCATGCCCCCCCGGTGGCGCCGAAAATCTGCCGACGGGTGTGTCTCGCCGCTCCATCTGGGCGCGCAAGGACGTCCGGCTCGTGTTCGGCGCGGTTGGGACGCTGCTGCTCCTGTCCATCTGCTTCGACAACCCCAACCGCCTGGCGACGTTTCTGGGACTGCTGGTCGGCGGGCTCGCCTTCGCATCGCAGAACGCGGTGCTGTCCGTGCAATGAGTCGTTTGGCGTGTTGTACGCGATTTCACCAGACAGGAGGACGGGCACGAGAGAGAGGCCTTTCACAGTCCAAACGTGTGCGGAAATCGCAGACGGCCTCGGGAACGATGCCGAATACCCCTTGGCGCTGGCATACGCCGCACTCGCAGTCCGGCGTCTCGCACAGCGCATGGGGCCGAGCCTCCTCGGGGATGCCGCCCAGCGAGTCCTCCTCGCCGGCTTCGATTCCGGCGATTTCCTGTGCATCGGCGCCGTCCAGAAGGACGGCCTCGTCTACTCTCGTAGCAGCGCGGTGATGGCTTCGTGAGCGCTGTCGTGTGGCCCTCCGAGTCGGGGCCACACGCGACACCGGAGGCAAGCCCTAGATCTTGAAGTTCGGAATCGTCGCCAGCTCGGCACTCAGCACCGACCGTCAATGAAGGTCGGGAGCCTCTGTCACGCGCTCGAACGACACGCCCAGGTTCCCGACCCGTTCGAGCGCGTTCTTGATGTCCTCCGAGACAATGAAGGCGATCTTGAACTTCTTCAGCCGAAAGACGTGCGCGCCCTCAGTCTTCGAGGGGTCGATTCGCAGTCCGTAGATCCAGTTGTACTCTCCTTCATATCCAGGGGCAGGGTCGTCCTCGTCATAGTGATGCACCTCCCGGCATCGTGCCTCGTCTATGGCGTCAACCACCTTGGTTGCATTGACGACGAAGTACCGTTCGGGCTCTCCCTCCACCGTCACCGGAAACAGTTGGACGTCATCGGGAGCCAGTGTTCTGAAGACGTTCGCGAGTGCTTCGCTGCCGATGGGAGTTCCCTCTACCCCTGCGAACACGAACCCGCGCTTCTTCCCGGGATGTGAAATGTGGGCCTTGATGGGTCCAGAGTCTGGGAGGACGCGACCATCCGCGAACATCCAAGGCTCGTCAAACGCCTCACCAGAATCCCGTATCGGCGTCTCAAGAAGCCACTGGGGCACATCGCCAAGTCTCACCCAATAGAAGTTCCGTTCCAACCTACCCTCCTACTTCACGATGAAGCTGCGCAATTCCGAGCCCGGTGTGAGCAACTCATCTGCAATCTTCGCGAGTGCCTTCATCAAACTGGCCCGGCAACTCTCCGTCGTTCGGCAGCGCGCAACAGAACGATTGAGGCGCTGAAGCACCTCATTGTGATAGAATTCGGGGTGAGGCCCTTCGTGCCCATTGAGCCGGACCTTGTTTGCAGCGTCCTCAAGAGTCATCCCGGCCTTCTTGAAGACCTCCTCGCACCTCGGCGTCCATGGCCCCCCGGTAGTGTCGGCAATGGGGTTCTTGTTCGTGCAGATGTGATGAACGGGCCCGACCTTGTCGCCCGGGAAGCGCCCGTCCGAGTACATCGCCAGGGCCGCAGCGGCTCCGGGCGCCAGGGCAACGTTCCGCACACCAGCAGCGGGAAGCGCGATGGACGTGACACCGCCGCCCATCGCCGCTCCGAGCTGAAATCCCGACTCGGCCTGCGCTCGAAGCGCGGCTTGAGGAAAGCCAGGGAGCTTCGGCCCCTGGGCTGCCATCGCGTTCTTTCCTCCAAGCGCCGCCATGACGACGAGCACCAGGACGCGCGTGCCGTTCGTGCCGAGCACCCGCCCAAACCGATGCCCGATGTCCTGTAGCTCGAAGACGCTCATCGCCCTCCCCGCATCATCCCACAACCGGACGAATCCGCGCCCAATCTCCCAGACGGACACCACGCCCAGGTACGCCACCATCGCCGCCGTCAGTGCTACCGCGATGACCTTGGTGACGGGCTCGGGAAGCGCCACCGTGAGGAGCAGGGTCAGCGCGGCCGACGTCACCAGGGCCTTGAGCGCCGCTGGGTTCAGCACCTTGCCGACCTCGGCCTCGACGCCCTCCCAAACGGTGTCGAGCGCGAAGGACAGTGCCATCAGCGTCCGGTCCTTCCGGGAGAACGTCAGCCCCGTTCCACCCACCAGGGTCAAGCAGTCGTCCGCATCGGGACAGATGCGCGCGTACAAAGACTCAGGTGAACTCCCCGACCCCGAATCCGCGAGGCCCTTCGAGGACGCCAGCAGGGTCCTGGAGCGCACCCATTCTCGCTCATCCGCCACTTCAGCTGCTCGGAACGCAACATCCATGCGCATGTCGAGAATGAGCCGCGTGAGGGCAGACTTGAATTCGTCCTCGCTCACTTCGACTGGGTCAACATCTACCGACTCGTGGACGACTCGCTGACCATTTCCAGCATCGATATTGACGATGCGAGTGGTCGCACATCCCGCCGAAAGAAGCAGCAAAGACACTACGGAAACCAATCTCATAGCATCCCCCGAGGACGCCCCTGGGAATCAGGAGGCGCTGCAGCCTGACTTTGGGGTCTGACAACTTCAGCAGAGCTCGCGCCGTGAAAGCGCTCCCGGTGGGTCCGGTGTCTGGCCATTGTCGCGGACGGTAGCGCTTTCGTGGACGAAGGCGTGTTGACGAGCCTCTGGCTGGAGATCTACCGGCACGATGGGCTGCAGCAAGCCTTCGTCCAGCTAGATCCGGCCCTCATTGCGCGCTGAGTGCGGACGACATGGCTCCCGACAAGTTCGCGCTCTTGGGCTGCGTCGTCCTGCTCATCACGTCCACGGGATGCCCTGGCTCCGCGACGGGTGGTGTCGCCGTGCGCCCCGAAGACAGTCCAGGACCTCAAGAGTGCCCAGAAGACACACGAAAGGTGATGAGCTACCTGCATCTGTTCGTCGGTGAATCCGCATGGGCGCAGCTCGACGCGAACCAGACCCGGGCACATCCCATCACCCTATACGACGGCCCGATTGAGAGCGTGCTTGAGGAGGACATGGGGCTCCTTGAAGCACCAGCTCGACTCCATGGCCGGGTCTGGGCCAGCGGACCACAGGCCGTCATCCGCTACCATGCCGCCCAGCCCATGAAAGGCGGCGATCAAATTCCGATCTGCGCGGTGGCTCGCCTCGGGTTCGGGCTACACCGGAAGCGACCCGAGTCCAAGCCAGGGACGGCCATCCTCGACTCTCCCCTGGCAGGGGCCTACATCGTGGACGAGTTCCGGTGAGGAAGCAGGACCGCTGAAATTGTCGCGGCCCCTCGGCCTGGTTGGAACAACGCCCGAGCGCTGATCGCGGCGGAAAAGAAAAAGGGCTGGTTGCTTGAAGCAACCAGCCCTTCTTTCTTCGTGGAGCCGACACCCAGGCTTGAACTGGGGACCTACTGATTACGAATCAGTTGCTCTACCGCTGAGCTATGTCGGCGCGACAGGTGCGCGGGGAGTACCATGGCGGCTCATGTCCGGCAAGCAGAAATGAAGGCAGGATCCCACCATCCCCGCCAGCACGCCCGTTTCCGCGCGCCCGCATCGTTGGTTTTCCAACCATCCCCACGATTGACCACCCTGACACGGATGACACACCGCGTCTGTCGCAGGTGACACATCGCGTTGGCATAAGTGCCCGTTATCGCTCCAGATTCTCGGGAGAGGACGGGTGCATGGCGCGGTTGAACTCTCGGAGCGCCTATGTACATAAGGGCCCCGCTACCCCCACGTGCCTCGCCCACGAGCGGCGACGCGACAAGGAGCATCTTCCGTCATGGCCAGCGAAGAGAATTTCATGCGTGCCCCGGCCCCTACGCCCAAGCGCACCGTCTACACCGAGGCGATGGAGATCTTCCATCGTGCCGCGGACCTCATCGCGCTGGACAAGCGCGTCCGCCTCGAGTTGGAGGAGCCGGACTACGAGCACATCTTCTATGTCACGGCGAAGCTGAAGGACCGCCTCGTCCCGCTCTCCGAGGAGAAGGCGCGCACGTTCTCCAACCTTCCCGAGACGCAGGTCCGGAACAAGGAGGGCCTGGAGCTGCTGGCCAACGGCAACATCATCCTCAACGGCCGCGCCCTGCTGGGCTCGGACGTGGACATCCGCCAGGGCCACCTGCGCCTGCCCGACGGCAAGGTGTACCAGCTGGTCCCCGGTGAGTCGCAGCGCTTCAAGGCCTACCGCGTGCAGCACAACCAGGCGCGCGGCCCCTACAAGGGCGGCCTGCGCTACCACCGCGAAGTGTCCCTGGACCTCTTCAAGGCCCTGGCCGCGGAGATGACCTGGAAGACGGCCATCGCCGAGGTTCCGTTCGGCGGCGGCAAGGGCGGCATCCAGATTGACCCGCGCGAGTACGGCCGCGAGGAGATCGAGGCCATCACCCTGCGCTTCATGTACCGGCTCAAGAGCATGATTGGCCCGGACATCGACATCCCGGCGCCGGACGTGGGCACCAACCCCGGCATCATGGCCCTGCTCTACCGCCAGTACTCGGACGGTGAGCGCGAGCGCCACAACCTGCGCGGCATCGTCACCGGCAAGGACGTGCGCATCGGTGGCTCCGAGGGCCGCAACAAGGCCACCGGCCAGGGCGTCGCCTTCTGCATCGAGGACTACTACGCCGACCGCGGCGAGTCCGTGAAGGGCAAGACGTTCATCCTCCAGGGCTTCGGCAACGTGGGCAGCCACGCCGCCAACATCCTGTCGCAGATGGGCGCCCGCCTGCTCGCGGTGAACGACGCCGACGGCACCATCTTCAATGGTGACGGCATCGACGTCGCCGCGCTCTCCGCGTACGTGCAGGACTCGAAGAACCTCAAGCGCAGCGTGCTCGGCTTCCCGGGCGCCCAGCGCATCGAGAAGAAGGACCTTTGGGACGTCCAGGCGGACATCCTGGTCCCCGCGGCCCTGGGCGGCGAAATCACCGCCGAGGTGGCCGAGCGCCTGCGCGTCAAGCTGGTGGCCGAGGGCGCCAACGGCCCCACCACCCCGGAGGCCGACCGCATCCTGGAGAAGCGCGGCATCGAGCTCATCCCGGACATCATCGCCAACGCCGGCGGCGTGACGGTGAGCTACTACGAGTGGATCCAGAACAAGCGCATGGAGCGCTGGAGCGAGGCCGAGGTCGACCAGCGGCTCGAGCGCGCCATGAAGCGCAACTACCGCATCATCCGCGACATCTCGCGCAACCAGCCGCGCAAGACGGAGATGCACGACAGCCGCCAGTACTGCATCGGTGAGGCGGTGGACACCCGCTGCGCCGCCATGATTCTGGCGCTCAAGCGCATCGAGGCCCACTACCTCCTCGAGGGCTTCTCGCAGTAGTCGAAGCCACGGGCACCCGCCCACCGCTGGAAACACGAAGGGCACGGTCCTCCATCTGGAAGGCCGTGCCCTTTCGTTTGTTCCGGGCCCCGGGCGAACGTCAGTGCATCACCCGCTCGCGGTCCACCAGCAGGAGGGGCGCGTCGTCCTGCGTCTCATAGGCCACGATGCGCAGCCCCACGCCGCGGCTGCTGCCCTCGCGCCCGTCCTTGCGCCCGAAGGCCAGGGCCACCTGGTAGCGGACCTCGCACAGGCACGTCATCTCCGTCCCGTCCTCGCCAGCGAACGTCACCTTCAGCTTCTCGCCCAGGCCCACCTGGTCCCGCACCTCCACGAACATGCCCCGCGTGCTGATGTTGCGGCCCACACCCCGAAGCATCCCATCCTGGGTGGTGAGGTAGACGGTGAAGACCTTGTCGAAACGCAGGTGGGAACGGCGCTCGTGAGGACGCTCAAACATGGGGGTAGCTCCCGGAACAGGTGGTGACAGGCGCAACCTACACGGTAGCTATATGTAGGCAACTTCTTCACCTACATCCACCCCTGCACACCCATGTAACGAGTGCCGGACGCTTTCCGAAATGGCACGATTCCAGGCTGAACCCCTGTTCCCCGGAGACCCCGCCCGTGAATCGCATCCTCCTCGCCGCCGCCCTCTTCCTCGTGCCCGCGCTTGCCCTGGCGGACGCGGACCCTCGCTTCGCCAAGCTGCGTGACGAAGCCGAGCCGCTGGGCGGGCTGGGGACCTTCCTGGATAAGTTCGTGGGCGCGTGCGACGGCCCCTTCGTGGACTCGCAGTGCAAGGCCAACGCGGAGGCGTTCCGGAAGAAGTACCAGGGCAAGCGGCTGTACATGATCGTCACCGAGGACGACGCCACCATGCTCACCCCGGGGCCCTATTCGCTGGGCACGGGCGAGTACAGCATCAACATCACCCCGTTCTTCCCCGGCGGCAGCTCGGCGCTCACCCACGGTGCGCCCAAGAAGACGGACGGCAACGGCAACCCCATCCTCCCCTACCTCACCGTCACCGGTGACATGCCGGCGGGGTGGAACCTGCAGATGTTCAACCGCCTCTTCTCCGCGCGCTCGGTGCGGGCGCAGATTGTCTTCACCCCGCAGAGCGTGTGGACCCTGCCCAAGAAGGGCGGCGGGAAGAGCCACGGCGTGACGGCGCGCATCGAGGCCATCTTCATCACCGAGGCCCGCAGCGGCCAGACGATGGGCCTGTGGCTCAACGGCAAGGACGCCAAGAAGCGCTAGCCGGGCGTCACCTCACCGGGCGATGGCGATGTACTGGAGCGCCTCGCCCCGCTTCACCCGCAGGAGGATGCTGGCCCCGGCGCTCCCCTTCCCCAGCGCCGCGCGCACCCCGGCCACGTCCTTCACCCGGCGGCGGTTCACTTCCGTCACCACGTCTCCCGCCCGCAGGCCGGCCGAGTCCGCCGGGCTGCGCGGCGTGACGCCCGACACCAGCACCCCGGACCAGGCCGTCTCCCCCAGGGGCGCGGCCACCTCCGGCGTGAGGTCGCGGATCACCAGCCCCATCTCCTCCTCGCTGGCCGTCCGCTGGATGAGCCCCTCGGTGGCCTCCTGCGCGGGGCGCGCCACCAGCCGCACCGTCACTTCCTGCGTCTCGGTGCCACGCGTCAGCGACAGGCGCGCCTCGGTGCCCGGCGCCAGCAGCGCCACCTTGCGCAAGAGCTGCAGGTAGGAGCCGATGGGCCGCCCGTTCACCGCCACCAGCCGGTCTCCGGGGCGGATGCCCACGGCCGCGGCGGGGCTGCCCTTGTAGACGTCCTTCACCAGCGGGGCCCGGCGGTCACCGCCACCATTGCTCCCGTCGTCGTTGATGACGACGCCCAGCCACCCACGCTCCAGCTTGCCGTTCTCCCGGAGGTTGGGCAGCAGCTCCTTCACCAGGTTGCTGGGGACCGCGAAACCAATGCCCTGCCCCTGACTGATGATGGCGGTGTTCACCCCCACCACCTCCCCCTTCATGTTGAAGAGCGGCCCACCGGAGTTGCCGGGGTTGATGAGCGCGTCCGTCTGGATGAAGTCGTCGAACTGGCCCACGCCCAGTACGCGCTCCTTGGCGGAGATCATCCCGTGGGACACGGAGTGGTCCAGGCCAAAGGGGTTGCCAATGGCCACCACCCAGTCGCCCACCGCCATCCGGTCCGAGTCCCCCAGGTAGACGGCGGGCAGCTTGCCCAGGTCCACGCCGCTGAGCCGCAGCAGCGCCACGTCCGTGGAGGCATCACGGCCCACCACGGAGGCGGCGAACTCGCGGCCATCCGCCAGGCGAACGGCGATCTGCTGCGCGCTGGCCACCACGTGGTTGTTGGTGACAACGAGCCCGTCGGGCGTCAGCACGAAGCCGGAGCCGGTGGACTTCTTCATCCCCTCCAAGCCACCAGCCCGGGGCCCCACGGTGGTGATGTTGACGACGCCCGCCTCCACCGCGCGGATCAGCGGCGCCAGCGAGGACGGGGGCACGAAGTGGGGGATGCCCGGGTCTCCCTCGGCGCGCTCAAGCCACAGGCCCAGGCTGCCCGTCTGCCCCTCGACACCCGCGGCCTGTGCGGCGAACCACGCGGCATGCTCCCGGGCCCGCGCGGGAAGCCACGCGTCGAGTGGACCCTCGGCGGCCGCCGCAACCGGGACGAGCGCCAGCACCAAACACAGGGAGAAGAATCGGGAGAGCACGGAGAGGCAGCTTACACGGCGGACCATGGTCGAGCGGGCTCAACAACCTGGCCCGGCGCCCCCTTCCCCTGACGGGGGCGCCCTGGACGGCGGCGTCAGGCCTGGACGGGGGCGACGTACTTCGCCACCTTCACCCGGGCCGGACGGATGATGCGGTCCTTCAGCCGGTAGCCCGCACGCAGCTCGGCGACGATGCGCTGGTCATCGTCCGGAGTGGCGGTGATCTCCATGTCCACCGCCTCGGCCGTGTTCGGGTCGAAGGTCTGCCCGACGACATGAAGGCGCTCGATGCCCGTGGACTGCGCCTTGCGCAGGAGCCCGTCACGAATCATCCGGACGCCCTCGGCCAGCGGCGTGGCGTCCTGGGCGCTGACGGACAGGCAACGGTCCAGTTCGTCGATGGCCTCCAGCAGCGTGACGGCCACGTTGCCGCGCTCCACGTCCAGCATGCGCTCACGCTCCCGCGTCACGCGCTGCTTGAACTCCTCGCGGTCCTTCTCCGCGGGCCTGCACCGCGCGGACGGCGGTGTCGAACTTCTTGCGGAGCGTCTCCAGCTCCGCCACCAGCCGCTCCCGCTCCGCGTCCTGCCCGGGAGCCGCATGCTCCTCCCGAGCCTGCTGCTGGGAGGAAGACTCCTCGGCGGCGGAAACAGGCCCCTCGCCGTTGGCGGAGGGGGGCTGCTGGGGGGATTCGGGGGCTGCGTCGGTGCGGGTGTTGCCGGCCATGTCGAACCTGAGGCGATGGTGGGTGCGCAGTCTCGCGCGAGAGGTAGGGAGCCACTGCTGCCCGGAACCTAACCGCGAGAAGGCCCCTGTCAACGCGGGAGCGAGCTAGTGCTCCTGCGGCGCGGCGGGAGACTCGGCCATGAAGCCGTGGTCCACCTGCCCTGTCACCTCGTCGATGATTTCCACCTGGGCGGCCCGCAGCGAGTAGTAGAGGAGCCACCGCTCCGCCGCCGTCAGGGATCCCGCCGGCAGGGCCTCCTCAATCTCCTGAACCGTGAGCCGTCCCTCCTTGAGCCCCTTCGCGAAGAGGGCCTTGCGGGCGATGTAGCTCTTACCGATCCTGTTCTCCACGGCGACGCCTCCTTTCCTCTGAAGATAATTTCGCCCACCGCTCGCCGCAGGGCGTCGTGGTGGCGGTGGGCTTCGGGACGGCAGGAGGGCAGGCGCCCAGCCAGTCGAAGTCTCAGGAGTCGAGCGCGTCCGAGTGCTGCGTGGGCGGCGTCTGGTCGTCACTGCCCCCGACGTCCACCGGGTGCGCGGAGATGACCTGACGCGCCTCCGGGTGCAGCAGGCCGCGCTGCGCCAACACCTTGGGCCCCAGAATCGTCACCATGGTCTCCTCCTCCACCACCTCCACGGCCAGGAGCCGGGCCGCCAACGCCTGGGCCCTGTCCTTGTGAGTGGTCAGCACCTGACGGGCCCTGTCGAGCGCTTCACTGACGAGCTTGCGCACCTCCTCGTCAATCATCCGCGCCGTCTGCTCGGAGTAGCTGCGCGTCTCCGGCACGCCCGCCGAGCGGAGGAAGCCCGGGCCATGCTCCGCGCTCAGGGCCACCGGCCCCAGCGTGCTCATGCCGTAGTCCCGCACCATCATCCGGGCCATTTCCGTGGCCTGGCGGATGTCGTTGGACGCGCCGGTGGAGATTTCCCCGATGAAGATCTCCTCCGCGGCCCGGCCGCCCATCATCCCCGCCATCTTGTCGCGCAGCTCGTCCAGCGACATGAGATAGCGGTCCTCCAGCGGCAGCGACATCGTGTAGCCCAGCGCCGCCAGACCGCGCGGGATGATGGACACCTTCGTCACCCGCTCCGCGTGAGGCAGCATCCACCCCACCACCGCGTGGCCCGCCTCGTGGTGCGCGACAATCTCCTTTTCACGCTCGTTCATCCGGCGGTTCTTCTTCTCCAGGCCGGCGACGACACGCTCGATGGCTTCCTCGAAGTCCGCCCGCATCACCGCGTCGCGGTTGCGGCGCGCGGCCAGGAGCGCGGCCTCGTTCACCACGTTGGCCAGGTCCGCGCCCGCGAAGCCCGGGGTGCGCGAGGCAATGGCATTGAGGTCCACGTCCGGTCCCAACTTCACGCCCTTGGCGTGAATCTCCAGCACGCGCTCGCGGCCCCGCTTGTCCGGCCGGTCCACCAGCACCTGCCGGTCGAAGCGGCCCGGACGCATCAGCGCGCTGTCCAGGATCTCCGGACGGTTGGTGGCAGCCAGGATGATGAGACCCGCGCGGCTGTCGAAGCCGTCCATCTCCGCGAGCAGCTGGTTGAGCGTCTGCTCACGCTCGTCATGTCCACCGGCCACGCCCGAGTTGCGGCTCTTGCCAATGGCATCCAGCTCGTCGATGAAGATGATGCACGGCGCCTTCGCCGTGGCCTGGGCGAACAAGTCGCGGACTCGCGCGGCGCCCACGCCGACGAACATCTCCACGAACTCGGACCCCGATAGGCTGAAGAAGGGAACGCCCGCTTCACCGGCCACGGCCCGTGCCAGCAGCGTCTTGCCCGTACCCGGAGGGCCCACCAGCAGCACACCCTTGGGGATGCGCCCGCCCAGGCGGCGGAACTTCTCGGGCGTCTTGAGGAACTCGACGATTTCGCGCAGCTCGTCGACCGCCTCATCCACGCCGGCCACGTCATTGAAGCCCACGCCGGTGTCGGCCTCTGCCTGCACCTTGGCGCGCGTCTTCCCGAAGCTCATGACGCTCTGCGGGCCCTGCCCCATGCCGCCGGCCACCCGGCGCATCATGAAGCTCCAGAAGAGGAAGAAGAGGCCCAAGGGCAGCAGCCATATCCACAGCGCCTCGCCCAGCCCTGACTGCGGCACGGCCTCGAACTGGATGCCCTTCTGCTCCAGCAGCGGCACCAGCCCCTCGTCACCGGCGACGCGGTAGGCCATCCACGGCAGGGCGCTCGGCTCGCCGCGCAGCGTGCGCTCCCCGTCTGCCGGGGGAGGCGGCTGCGCCGTGTCCTTGAGGAAGCCCTTTACCCACTCGTTCGAAATCTGGACCCGGCTGAAGTTCCCGGCTTCCACCCCGTCGCGGAACTGGCTGTAGCTCACGCGCCGGACGCCCGCGTCCTGGAAGACGTTGCGGAACAGCAGGAAGCCCAGGACGAGCAACAGGATGTAGCCCAACGGTGAGCCGAACTTGAACCCCTTCCCCGTTGGCGTTGGCTTGTCTGTCTTCTTTCCGCGTGGGCCCATCCCAGGCGGCAAATCCTGTGGCTTCATCGTCGGCACGCTCGACCCTCCCCCTCCCCCGCACACGCGGACACCGCGACCGCGAGGCGTCTTCCCTAGCGGGCCAAAGATGTTCACCGTTGCCATACCGTCAACCCGCCAGGCGGGCTTCACGGCATGTGTGGGCCCTTGCGGCGAATCAGCGACACCCGATCAACCACAAGGGTTGGCCAGTGAACTCCGTGCCCAACAAATAGCCGTTGCCGTCTTGCAGGAAGGTGATGGCTTCTGCCTGGGCCTGGCTCCCGCTCGGAACCTCGACGAGCTGTCCTTGCAACAGGTCCTCCAGCCGCGCGGCGTCGGGGCGGCGCAGCTCGTACGCGCGCGAGTAGGTGCGCAGCAACAGCCGCTCACCGGACGGATGCAGGGAGGCCGAGGTGGTGGCCCGGTCCATCCCAAGTGGCGCCGTCAGCGTCCCCAGTTTCCGGGCCTGGATGGAGGTGTCCGCGCTCAGACCATCCAGCGCGAAGACATCTCCCAGGGTGTCCAGCGTCTTGGTGATGACAGCCAACCGGCCGGAGCGTGCATCGATAATGACCGACTCCGCGTCGCGGGGCCCGTCCGGGTACATGAAGGGCAGCACCTCCACCGGCACCGTGGCGTCTTCGAGCGCCTCCGGTTCTGGCAGCCGGTAGAGCCGCACCTGCTCCCGGCGCGCGAAGTTGTCGCCGATGTCCGCCAGGTAGACGCAGCTGCGCGACGTACCCTGGGCGCAGGGCCCCACCGTGACGTCCTCGATGTCGCGCGGGGTGGCACCGATGAGCACCAACCGGGCGAGGATGGCGCCCTTCGCGTCCATCGCGAACAGCTCGAAGCCGTTGCCGGAGTCGTTGTGCGCCCAGAAGGCGCCCGGGTGGCGCTGGCTGGCGGCCAGGCCGGAGAGCTCGGGCAGCACGTCGGGCACGGTGCCGGACTGCTGAGGCTCGCCGTAAAGCGTGCACCCCGGCACGCCCTGGGCCGGGACCTGGTTCGTCGCCTCGGGTGGAGGCGGCGCGGGCGGCGGCTTGGAGCGGGAGCACGCGCCCAGCACTCCGGCCAGCAACGCCAGGAGGAGACGGCGCGGCACGTCAGCTGTCCAGGTCGAGCAGCTTCGCCAGCGTCTTGGCATCCGCGTCCGGGAAGCGGTACGCGGACATCTCTTCCAGCGTCACCCAGCGGTGGTCATGCACGCGCAGGTGTTGAATCTTCTCCGTCGGCCGCGAGAGCCGGCAGTGGAAGACGCGGAAGTCGATATCGTAGTTGGGGTACTCGTGGTGGGTGTGCATGGCCTGACCCAGCACGTCCACCTCCACGCCCAACTCTTCCTGGATTTCCCGGGCAAGGGCCTCGGCGTCCTCTTCGCCCTCCTCCACGCGCCCGCCGGGGAACTCCCACAGCAGGGGCAGCGACGCGGTGGGGGGGCGCTGGGTGATGAGGTAGCGCCCCTGCTCGTTCTGGAGCATTGCACCGACGACACGGACCTGACGGCGGGCCATTCGCTTCTCCTCTTTCTGGCGGGACACCGGGGGGAGGGGCGAACTAACACAGCCCTCGCCCGGCGCCAATGCCGCAACCCCAGTCGCCCAGCCTGCGCACGTCCGTGCAGCCCGGCCACCCTCCCCCTGGGCCGCACAGTCGCCGCGGACGCCCGGGGGGCTTGCCCCGGCCGCCCGCCCCCCGGGCAGTGTTCGGGTCCGTGCGCCAGCGCACCGGCATGTGGTGAATTGGATGACGGGAACGCGAGAAGGCGTCATGCTCGCCCCATGACGACGAGTCGTAGGGAAAGGGCCGAGGTGCTCGGAGCGGCACTGAAAGCCGCCCGCCAGCAGGCGGGGCTCGGCATGGAGGAGGTCGCCGAGCAACTGGAAATCCCCGTGGAAGTGCTCGCTCGGGTGGAACGAGGGGTCATGGTGCCGACCATTCCCACCCTGACGCGCCTGTGTGTGATTCTGAAGCTGGACCCGGATGTGCTGCCCGAGCTGCCGGAGATGAGTGACTGACGTCCGGGCGTGGCTGTCCAAGCTCCCGGTCCCGAGCTCCCACGCCCATGCGCTGCCCCACCTGCCATCGCCGCGTGGCCGAGCGCTGTCCTCGCCACGGCCCGGTCGAAGCGCGTGCCCCAGGCTCCTTGCCGGAGCCTCCGGATGTGGCGGGCCATGTCCTGGGAGCGCCCTTGGGGCGCGGTGGGTTTGGACGGGTGTTCGCCGCGCGGCGTGAGGTGGATGGGCAGGACGTCGCGCTGAAGGTGCTGGAGCCGCTCGCGGGCGAACGGCTGGGGCGGGAGTTGGAGGCCCTGCGCCGCATCGGTCCCCCCGCCGTGCCACAGCTGCTGGGCGAGGCCACGACCCGCGCCGGTGAGCGGGTGGTCATCATGGAGCGCATCGAGGGCCCGACGCTGGCTCGGCGGTTGGCGAAGCTGCCGGGCGCCGGGGCCCTGCCCTGGGCCGATGCGGCCCCGCTGATGCGAGCCCTGGCGGAGGCGCTGGCCCAGGTCCATGCGGCGGACGTGGTGCACCGGGACCTGAAGCCGGAAAACGTCGTGCTGTCCGAAGGGCGGCTCGTGCTGCTGGACTTCGGGCTCGCGCGGCTGACGGCCCAGGATGATGGGGAGGGGCTCTCGCCAGGGCTCACTCGCACGGGTCAGCGGCTGGGAACCCATGAGTACATGTCACCCGAGCAGTGCCGGGACGCGCGGTACATCGACGCGCGCGCGGACCTGTATGGGCTTGGGGTCATGTTCTTTGAGTTGCTGTGTGGTCGGCCTCCCTTTGTCGGAGAGGCGGCGGCGGTGCTCCAGGCGCATGTCTCGCGGCGGCCTCCGGCGATACGGACGCTCGCGCCCTGGCCGGTACCCGCGGCGGTGGAGACGTTGGTGCAGCGGCTGCTGGCCAAGGCTCCCGAGGACCGGGGGGACAGTGCGCGGTCGCTGGCGGAGGAGTTGCGCGAGCTTCAGGGCGCTGGCGATGTGCTGGGCACACATGCGGTGTCCGGGGCCTTGGCGGAGAACCCGCGCCGCGCCACGGAGGCGTCCCGGACGGACGCAGGCCCTTCAACCGCCCCCACCCCAGACACCAGCCGAGCCACGCACGAGGTGGCGGTGCTCGGTGTGAAGTCCTCACTGGACGCACCGGCCTTGCAGGCCTGCCTCGCCGGAAGCGGCGGCATCCTCGCGCGCGTGGAGCCGGGCCTTTGCCTCTTCGCGTTCCCCCACGAAGTGGCAGTGGAAGCCGGGCTGCGCGCCGCGCTCCGGGCCGCAGAGGTGCTGAAAGCCGCCCTCCCCCCAAACGCAACGCTCGCGCTTCATTGCGCACCGCTGCGCATTCGTGAGCGTGCAGGTCGATTGACGGTGGGTGGCGCGGCGGTGGAGCGGCCCGAGCGGTGGTGGCCATCGTTTGAATCCGCCTCCACCACTGAGACCGTCGCACTGACGGCTAGCGCCCGAGCCCACCTGGGCGACCTGCCCTACAGCACGCCGCATGGGGCCGCGCTGATATCTCCTGACGTCCTCCTGGGCCGGGACACGGAGCGGCAGTGGCTGCGCGAAGCCCTGTCGCGCGTGCAGGCACACGGCGCGCCCGTGCTGCGCACCCTGCTGGCGGAAGAGGGCCTGGGCAAGACACGCCTGCTCACGACGTGGCGGAGCGAACTGGAGGGCACGCCCGGCGTCTCCGTGCGCTTCATCGAGGCGATCCCGGATGAAGGCAGCGCGAGCGAAAGCGGTCTGAGAAGTCTCATCAACACCGTCCTCGGCCTGCCATCTCAGACTCCCTCGGATGAAGCGCTGCGCCGGCTGCTCGCGGACGCGCGTCCCCCGTTGGATGTCGCCACCGTGCACCCGGCGGCGCGCAGGCAACTGGTGGCGAGGGCCATCGCAGCACACCTGTGGCGGCTCGCGGCCGCTCAGCCCCTGGTGCTGCTGGTCGATGACGCGCACACGCTGGACCCCACGGCCCTGGATGCACTGGAACTAGCGACGCTCTCTGGCGAGGGTGCCCCCCTGTGCGTGGTGCTCGCCGGCCGGCACCGGCTGCTAGGCCTACGCCCCTACCTGGGGGAACGCGCACGAGACGCCGAACAGCGAGAGCTTTCTCCCCTTCCGGAACACGATGCGCGCGAGCTGCTTCGCCAGTGGCTGCGCCCCGTAGACCTGATTGCCGAAGGCGTGTTGCGAGAGCTGGTGGAGCGCTGCGGCGGCTCGCCACTGCGCATGATGGAGACGGTGCGAGCCCTCCGAGGCGCGGGCGCCATCCGCACCCGTCCAGATGGGGGTGGCTACCTCGCCGCGGACGCGCTGAACGGGCTGGCTCCGGACCGCCCGGGCGCGGATGAACGGCTCGCCGAGCGCAGCCTCGCGGCCCTGCCCCCTGGCCTGCGCGCCCTGCTCCAGGTCGCGGCGCTCTTGGGAGACGACGTGCGGCTGGAGGAACTCACCGCCACGCTCGCCCACCTGGAGGCAGACCCGTCCCTGGACCTGTCGCTGGACCCGGGCGTCGCGCTGGAGCGGCTGGCACGCGCGGGCATGGTGGAACCCCGAGGGCCGCGGCGCTGGCGCTTCGAACACACCACCCTGCGCGAAGCCTTCACCGCACTGCTCCCTCCGCCCCTGAAGCGGCGCATCTGCACGGCCGCCTTGCGCGCCCTGCCCGCTACGCCCACCGCCCGAAGGGCGCGTCTGGCCGAGGCCGCCGGAGATTCCCTCCAAGCCACGTCCCTCCACTGGAACCTGGCCGAATCCGCTCGCCACGCGCACCGGCTCCTGGAGGCGGAACGGCACTACTCGGCCGCCCTGTCGCTGGTGCCGCGCACCGAAGAGGCCGTCCGGCTGGAGCTGCTGTCGGGACGAGGACGCGTGCGCTACCGCCTCCAGCGCATCGACGATGCCGTGGAAGACCTGCGCGCCGCCCGCCTGCTGGCCAAGGCCCACCGCGATGTGGTGCGCGAGGCGGACTTGCTGCTGGAAGAAGCCACCGCCCTCGACTGGCAGGACGACGCGATAGGCTCCACCGCGCTGCTGGAGCAGGCCCTGCACTGCCTGAAGGACGCGGTCCCCCCGGAGCTGGCCGCGCGCCATGCCCTGGCCCAGGCGCGCGTCTTCGTGCGGCAGGAGGACATCACTGGGGCCGTGCCCGCCCTGGAGCGAGCCGTGGAGGCCGCGCGGTCCGGAGAGGACTCGGAGACGGAGGCCATCGCCCTGGCCATGCTGGGCGCGATGCTGGCGTGGACCGACCGGCTGGACGAAGCCTCGCGCCGCTTCGACGAAGCCATCGCCCTGTGCGAGGCGACCGGCGACACCCTGCACCTGGGCGTGGCCCTCAACAACCGGATGGTGCTGCATGTCCAGCGCCGGGACGCGGCGGGCGCTCACGCGGACCTGGAGCGCGCGGTGACCCTGGGACGCGAGCTGGGCAACGTGCAGATTGAACGGACCTCCGCCTTCAACCTGGCGCTGCTGCTCGGCTACCAGGGCCGGGCCGTGGAGGCATTGCCCCTGGCGCGGCGGGCCGGCGTGCTCAGCCAGCGCTTCTTCCCCCGGTCCATGGCCCAGGATGCCCTGCTGGTGGCGCGCCTGTGCTGCGAGCTCGGAGACATGTCCGAAGTCGCACGTCAGCTCGCCTGGCTCGAGGAGCCGGACACGCGGCAGCGTCTGTCACCTTCGGACGCGCTGATGCTGTCCGTGGTCCGGCGCGTCGTGAACGAGGCTCGCGACGCCCTTCCCTACGGCGCCGATGCCTGGGCCCACCTGGTGGATGAGTCACGCCGGTTGGCCACGCCTGATGAGCGGCTGGAGATTCTCGTCTGGGCGGCACGCGCGGCTCGCAAGGCCGGAGACGCGGTGACGCTGCGGGCGCGGGTCGCGGAGGTCGAGGAGACCGCACGCGAAGCGCCGCTGTGGACGGACCGCGTCCGCGCGCTGGCGGCCCCGGCCGAAAGCCCCTAGCGGGACGGCCACGCCCAGTGCCGGGGCCAAGAACCGTGTTAGCACGGGGTGTCGCCGCAAAGGCACGGAGGGACGTCCCATGGCCGGTGGGCCCCCACGCGAACACGCCATATCGTTATATGGAGACGAACTGGAACCCGGAGCGCTGGTGGGCGACTGGGTCATCGAGTCACGCGTCCACGCGGGTGTGACCGCGTTGCTCTATCGCGCGTCGCACCTGTCCACCCGGGCTCCCGCCGCGGTGAAGGTGGTCCGTGCCGAGTTCAACCACGTCACCAACGTGCTCCGCCGCTTCCAGCAGGAAGCGGACACGCTCCGGGCGCTGCGCCATCCCCACATCGTGGAGGTGCTCGAGCATGGCGACCTTCGCGACGGACGCCCCTGGCTGGCCATGGAATGGCTGGAGGGCGAAAGCGTGGACCAGTGGCTCACGCGCCGAGGCCCCTTCTCCCTCGCGGAGACGCTGACGGTGATGGAGGAACTGGGCGCCGCGCTGCACTTCGCCCATGGCCGCGGCATCCTGCACCGGGACCTCAAGGCCCAGAACGTGATGGTCATCCCCCGGGCGGAGGGCTTCACGGTGAAGCTGGTGGACTTCGGCATCGCCCGCGTGGAGCCACCTGAAGGACTCTCCGGCCTGACGTCCGGCGGCGCAGTGCTCGGCACTCCCGTGTCCATGGCCCCCGAGCAGATTCGCGGGCAGGCCATGGACGCACGCACCGACCTGTACGCGATGGGCGTGCTTCTCTACCAACTCCTCACCGGGAGCCTGCCTTTCGAGGGCACCAGCGTGGTGGAGGTCGAGGAGCAGCACCTCCATGCGCCGCCGCCGCACCTGAATGAACGGGGGCACGCACCGCCAGCACTGGACGCCGTGGTCCAGCGGTGTCTCGCGAAGGCCCCTGGGGACCGCTGGCCGGACGTGCCCGCCTTCCTCGATGCCTTGCGCGCGGCGCTGGCGCCCGCCCCGGATGAGACGTGGGCCGTGGCTGTCTATGTGGACCTCCGCTTCCCAGTGGCCCTGGACGAGCACACCGACGCGGACCTGGATGCCAGGGACGCCGCGCTGGACGCGACGCTCACCGAACTGGAGACCCGTGGATGGGCGCTCGCCATGGAGAGTGGAAACGCCGTGCTCGCGTGGCGGTTGCTGCCTCCCGCGGCCGAGGCCCGTGTCCCCACATTGGTGGAAGCGCGCCATGTGGCGGACGCGCTGTTGCGACAAGCGTGTGAGGCCGCGGGTGACAGCGTGGAAGTCCGCGTCTATGCGCACGCGGCCCTGTGTGAGCTGAACACGGACGCCCAGGGCCTTCCGCGGCTGGCGGGCGGTGAGTTGCTCCGCCTGGAGTCCTGGGCTTCGGGAGGTACCGCGGGCGAAATCCTACTGTCGGATGCACTCGCCAGCCGCTGAGCGAGCTACGTCCGCAGCCGGTGCCGGCGCAGCAGGCGGTACAGGTACACGCGGTCCATGTCCGCGGCGGTGGCGGCCTGCGACACCTTGCCTCCGTGGAGCTTGAGGAGCGCATCCAGATACTCGCGCTCGAAGACCTCCAGCGCGCGGCGACGGGCCTCCGCGTAGGGCTGCTTCGGGTCCACCAGGCTGCGCAGCACCGCTTGCGCGCTCACCTCGTCGGCGTCAGGCGGCATGGCGTCCTGGAAGACGAGGCAACGCTCCAGGTGGTTGCGCAGCTCGCGCACGTTCCCCGGCCACGCGGCGTGCTGGAGCTGCGCGATGAACTCCGGAGTGCTCAGCGCCGCCAGCTGCTCGGAGCCGGCCCCGAAGGCCGTGAGGATTCGCTCCGCGATGAGGGGGATGTCCTCGGGCCGCTCCCGCAGCGCGGGGATGATGATGCGCACCACCGCGAGGCGGAAGAACAGGTCGGAGCGGAAGCGCGCCGCGTTCACCTCGGCGCGCAGGTCCCGGTGCGTGGCGGCGATGACGCGCACGTTGACGGGCTGGTACCCGTTGGCGCCCAGGCGGCGAATCTCCTTGTTCTCCAGGACGCGCAACAGCTTCGGCTGCAGCTCCGCGGGTAGCTCGCCAATCTCGTCCAGGAAGATGGTGCCGCCGTCCGCCTCCTCGAAGGCACCGATGCGGCGCTGGATGGCGCCGGTGAAGGAGCCCTTCTCGTGGCCGAACAGCTCGCTCTCCAGCAGGTTGCCGGGAATGGCGCCGCAGTCCACGGTGAGGAAAGGCCCTGAGGCCCGGGCGCTGGCCTGATGGATTGCGAAGGCCGCGCGGCTCTTGCCCGTGCCCGTCTCCCCCTCCAGCAACACCGTCGCGTCGCTCGCGGCGGCTCGCTCCATGAGGGCGAAACTGGCGCGCGTCACGGGCGACGAGCCCACCAGCTCACCGAACGTCGTGCGGTCGGAGATGAGCAGCCGGTTCGTCTCCGGGCTGAAGTCGAACCGGACGCTCACCCGGCCCAGGCGCAGGATGCTGCCGCCACGAAGGTACGCGTCGCGCACGTGGACCCCGTCGAGCACGGTGCCGTTTCGGCTGTCCAAATCCCGCAGGCGGGCACCGTCGTGGTCGACCTTCACCTCGCAGTGGAAGCGCGAGACGGTGGGCTCCTCGATGACGAAGTCGTTGAGCCCATGCGAACCGATGGAGAACGTGTCCGCGTTGCTGTCCTTGGACTGCCCAGGCTGCGGACCTTCGAGGACGGTGAATCGGAAGCGGCGAACAGCGCCCGAGCTCCCGGGCCTTCCTGTACCTGTGGGCCGCGTCTGCTGGACGGAATCAGGCCCTTCGGCTGGACGGCCCGCCCCCTGGGGTCGCTCGGTGTGACTCATAAGGGATGGACGCTATCACCGTGGACGTCACGCCAGCGGGCCCCGTGGCCACTTGACCTACCGGAGGCCCCATTCGACGACGAAGTCCGGCATGTCCTCCGCGCGGGACAGCCGGGCAAACGACTCCGGGCGTTCGTCCCCCGTCCACAGACCGACGAGGTCGCCCAACAGCCAGTGGGACAGTGAGCGCGCCACCCGCTGCACCCCGTCTCGCGGCACACCCGACAGCGAGCGCTGCGATTCCATCATCGCGCGCACCGTTCGCGACGGAACCACCCAGCACTCGGCCCGAGGAAACGGAGGCGCCAGGAACAGGCAGAACGCGGCATCGGTCCGCAGCAACTGCGCGTCCAGGTGCTCCCGGCCCAGCCGGAAGGCGGGCAGCCACTGGCCTTCTCCGCGCTGTTCGAGCTTCACCACCTGCACGGACACCACGCGCCGCGTGCGCAGGAAGTCGCCCACCGCCACGTCGAGGACGAAAGCCACCTCCACCCCCAGTCGCGCGGCGGCCAAAGGCGGAGGTACGGCGTCCGGAGCCGCCTCGCCGTCCACCGGGACAGGCTCGGGCTCGGGCTCCGGTTCACGGCGCCGAACCGTCATCGACAGCTCCCACGGCGAGGGCTGCCCCTGGGACATCAGCGCGGCGACGTCCGCCTTCACCCGCGCCAGCTCGGCGCGTAGCGCTTCGAGCAGGTCCGCCGCCAGCGTCTCGGTGTCCTCGCGGAAGCGCTCCGGATAGCGAGAAGAGAACTCCGCCTCCACTCGACCGAAAGCGCCCAGCAACAGCTCCTCCAGGTCCCGGTCACGCAGCCACGTCCGGCCGCCGAGCGGCACCGCGCGCGTCACGTGCAGGTGCCGCAACGCCTCCGTCAACGTCGCGGGGCCCGAAGCCTGTGAAGGCTCCACGGGGGCGCCCGGCTTCCCCTTCGCCGACGAGCCCTGGAACCAGGACTGGAGCGTCCGGACGCGGAGGCGAACGCGTGAAGACGGGTGCTCCTTCAGCCGCTTCACCTGTCTCCGGTCGGTCGCGGTGCGCACCAGCGCCAGCACCGTGAGCTCCGCCTCGGACGAAGCGGCATCCGGCGCGCACCAGAGGAAAAACTCGATGGCCGCCTTGCGCAGCACGGGCTTGCGCCCCACGCGGTCGGCGACTTCCTGACGCCACGCCGCCAGCTCGTCCAGACCGGGCCGCACGGCACCGGGCATGAAGCGAGGCCACAGCTCGGCACATTCTTCCGCCAGCCAGTGGAGCTGGTCGAATCCCGGCGCCCCCGGCTTGAGCTTCGACAGCGCGCGCTTGCGGCGGTCGAAAGCATCTGGCGCGCCCTTGCGCACAGCGGCACGGAACAACCGCTCCTCCAGCCACAGCAGCGTGAGCACCAGACCCGGCTCGCCCTTGCGCAGCGTGGCCTGGCAGTGGTCGAGCACGAAGCGCACGGGGCCCAGGTCCGCCGACGCCTCGAAGTCGCCGTTCACCAAAGCGCCCAGCGCCCCGCGCAGGCCGTCCACCGGCGGCGCATCGAAGCGCGCCAGCAGCTCGCACAGGTTCTCCACCACTTCGGGAGGACCGCCGACCTCCAGCGTGCGCGACAGCAGCAGCCCCGCCCGAGCGCACCAGTCCGGCTCCTTGCGTCCACCGGGGTAGCACGCCAGGAAGCCACTCATGCCGCTGCGGCCCTCCGGCGACGTCGCCAGCGAGAAGAGCCGCTCGGCCAGGACCTCCGAAGCTTCCCGCCACGGCAGCCGCGCGGCCCGTGTCCGGATGAACTCCGCCAACCGATCGCGCCCGTCCGCCGCCGTCGCTGGCATCAGCGCGCGCAGTTGCTCCAGCAGCGCGACAGACTTCGCGCCGGTGCCCAACACCTGACGCAGGTCCACCTCCACCGCGCCGTGGAAGCGCAGGGCCCGGCCGTCGAAGGTGCACGGCGCGTCGCCGACGAGGGACTGGAGCGCGTCCGGGTGCCGCTTCAGGATGCGCGTCAGCACCGTGGTGATGGTGGCCTCCGTCTCACGCCGCACCCGCGCGGCCGTGTCCGCGTCCCCCACCTCCAGCAACGCCGCCAGCATCGTCTCCTGCCGAGCCATCAAGCGCGGCAGCAGGCCTCGGGGCGGCGCGGCGTAGGGCCACAGCAACTCACTGCACGAGGAGAGCAGGAACAACAGCTCGCCGAGGGTCCGCTCGCCCTCGTCCAGTCGGCTCCAGGCCGCCGCTTGCGCCAGGGTGCGCTCATCCAGCGAAGCGCCTCGCACCCAGGCCGCGAAGGACTCGCGCCACTGGGCCGACGCGGTCATGGCATCCGCCGCGGGCGTCCCCGTCACCGTCTCATAGAGGGACCGGAGCGACTCCGGCCACCCGGTTTCATTGACGGGCTGCATGCTCTCTCACGCGCCTCATGCCACCGCGCCAGCGGGCAGGGCCCGCGCTTCTCCGGCCGGGGTGATGCTGATGATCACCGACTTCGACGTGGGCGTGCGGCTCTTCTCCGCGAAGCTGTTCACGGGGACGAGGACGTTGGCCTCGGGGAAGTAGGTGGCCGCGCACCCGCGCGGGATGTTGTACGGCACCACGCGGAAGCCACGCGCCAGCCGCGTCTCGCCTTCGAAGTGGCTCCGCAGGTCGACAAGCTGGTCCGCGGCCAGCCCCTGCGCCTTCATGTCGGCGGGATGCAGCAACACCACCCGGCGGCCATTGCGGATGCCCCGGTAGCGGTCGTCCAGCCCGTACACCGTGGTGTTGAACTGGTCATGCGTGCGAATCGTCATCATCAGGAGCTGACCCGGCTCCAGGGCGATTGGCTGCAGCGCATGCACCGTGAAGTGCGCCTTGCCACTCTTCGTGGTGAAGCGTCCCTCGCGCGGACCGTTCGGCAGCGCGAAGCCGCCCGGCTCCCGCACGCGGCGGTTGAAGTCGTCGAAGCCGGGGATGACGCGCGAAATCTGCTCACGGATGCGGTCGTAGTCCTCCACCAGCGTCAGCCAGGGCACGCGAGAGCGCTCCCCCAGCACCGCCGTCGCCAGCCGGGCGACGATGACGGGTTCGCTGAGCAGGTGCTCCGACGCGGGCGCCACCGAGCCCCGCGAAGACGACACCACGCCCATGGAGTTCTCCACGGTGACGAACTGGGCCCCACCGGCCTGAACATCGCGCTCGGTGCGGCCCAGGCACGGCAGGATGAGCGCCCGCCGTCCGTGGACCAGGTGCGAGCGGTTGAGCTTGGTGGACACGTGGACGGTGAGGCGCGTGCGGCGCAGGGCCTCGGCGGTGAACTCCGTGTCCGGCGTGGCGGAGAGGAAGTTGCCACCGAGCGCGAAGAACACCTTCACCCGGCCGTCGTGCATGGCGAGCAGCGTGTCCACCACGTCCATGCCGTGGTGCCGCGGCGGCTCGAACCCGAACTCCCGGGACAGCGCCGTCAACAGGGCCTCGGGCGGCTTCTCCCAGATGCCCATGGTGCGGTCGCCCTGCACGTTGCTGTGACCGCGCACCGGGCACAGGCCCGCGCCCGGCTTGCCGATACCGCCGCGCAGCAGCGTCAGGTTGACGATCTCCTGAATGCACGCCACGCCGTTGCGGTGCTGCGTCAGCCCCATGGCCCAGCAGAAGATGGTGCGCTCGGAGCGCGCGAGGATTTCCGCCGCCGCGAGCACCTGCGCGCGCGGCACCCCACTCCCCTCCTCGACGTCCTCCCACTTCACCGCGCGCATGTGGGCCGCGTAGGCCTCGAAGCCCAGCGTCTTGTCGTCGATGAAGCCCTTGGCCACCACCGAGCCGGCGTTCGCGTCCTCCATCTCGAACAGCGCCTTGGCGATGCCCTGGAGCAGCGCGGCGTCGCCGTTGATGCGGACCTGAACGAACAGGGAGTTGAGCGCCGTCCCGGGCCCGATGAGGTGCAGCACGTCCTGCGGGTGCTTGAAGCGGTTGAGCCCCGTCTCCGGCAGCGGGTTGATGCTGACAATCTGGCAGCCCCGGCGCGCGGCGGCCTCGAGCGACGACAACATGCGCGGATGGTTCGTCCCCGGGTTCTGCCCGATGACGAAGATGGCATCCGCCTTGTCGAAGTCCTCCAGCGTGACGGTGCCCTTGCCAATGCCCACCGTCTCGTTGAGCGCCGAGCCGCTCGACTCGTGGCACATGTTCGAACAATCCGGCAGGTTGTTGGTGCCGAACTGCCGCACGAAGAGCTGGTAGAGGAACGCCGCCTCGTTGCTGGTGCGGCCAGACGTGTAGAAGCTCGCGGCGTCTGGCGTGTCGAGCGCGTTCAGCTCCTCGGCCACCAGCGCGAAGGCTTCGTCCCAGGACAGGGGCTCGTAGTGCGTGGCGCCTTCGCGGAGCACCATCGGGTGCGTCAGCCGGCCCTGCTTGCCCAGCCAATGGTCCGTCTGGAGGGAGAGGTCCGCCACGCTCCATTGACGGAAGAACTCCGGCGTCGCCCGCGCGGCCATGGCCTCTTCCGCCACCGCCTTGGCGCCGTTCTCACAGAACTCCGCCATGGAGCGGTGCCGCGGGTCGGGCCACGCACAGCCGGGGCAGTCGAAGCCCTCCTTCTGGTTCACCTTGAGCAGCAGCTTCGTCCCGCGCACCACGTCCATCTCACCGTAGACGTGCCGCATGGCGGAGATGACGGCGGGGATGCCGCCCGCCACCGTCGCGACGGGCCCCACGGAAGGGCCACGGGCCTCCTCGGGAGGCTGGGCGCAGGGCGTTGCCTTCGCGAGCGCGGACGACGCTTGCGCGCCAGGCCCCTGTGCGTTCCGGCTCCCGTCGTCCATGGCACTCCCTCCAGGCATCGCGCGGCCGGCTGGCTGGCTGGTCGCGGCAGGGGACTCTACCGCGCTCTGGCCGCGCGGGAACGCTCATGGAACGACTGGCACCTCCCCCGGCATACGGCGGCCACTCCAGGGCCCCCATGCCCGGCCGAGCCCCTGGCGGGGCCTGCCTGCGTTGCCAGCAGCGCTCGCGGTCCAGAACGTCAGGAGACAGGCCCTGGGCGAACGCTTAACGAGAGGAGGCCATCCAGATGAACGGCAGGCGCGATGACGACCGGCGATGGGGAGACAGGGAGCGGGAGCAGCGGCCCTCGAGGGGCTGGGAGGACGAACACACCCATCCGAGGGACACCTGGGCCCGCGCCCCGGCCAGGGATGATGAGCACGGCTACGAGCGCGGGTCCGAACGCAGGGGCGACTTCGAGCGGGACGACGCCGGCGCCGAGCGACGACGGGGCGGTCCGCACCGGGGCCACCACCGCCGAGGCGGTTGGGCCTCCGAGGATGATGCGTTTCCACGCTCCTTCGACAGCGAGCGGCACTTCCGGGACGCGGCGAGGGACCGGGACACACGCGACTACCAACAAGACGTGGACTTCGGACGCGCCGCGCGCGCCCTGGACCAGGGCCGGGAGTATGGCCGCGACTTCGACCTGGACCGGGAGCTGGACCGCCGCGCCCGGAACTTCGACCCGGAGCGCATCGCCAGACGGCCCGGCTACAGCCCGAGCGGCACGTTCCGCGAAGTCGAGGAAGACTGGCGCCTGGAGCCTCCCTACCTCGGCGTCCTGGAGGACGTGGGGACGGAGGTAGGACGCCGGGGCGGACACGAGAGGCCAGAGCGCCGGGGGCACGGCGGAAGGCACCATGGCCACCGGGGCGCCGACGACGCCCACGAGCGCCGACGACGGGAAGCGGGCGGCATGGACCGGGGCCGGCCCTGGCGCGCCGCCGGACGCATGGCCGAAACGGATGTCCGCTACGGGGGCACACAGCCCGCGGGCCACGGCCCTGGTGTGGAGAACATGGCGCCACCGTGGGATGGGTACGCCACCAGTCCGTCACGGCCGGACGACCACGATCTGGGGCAAGGTGGCTTCTCGGGTGGGCGCTACCGGCCCGAAGGCCCTGTGAGGGCGCCACCCCGTGGACGCGCGCCGCGAGGCTACCGGCGCTCCAGCGAGCGAATCCTGGCGGACCTCTGCGACCGACTGATGCAGAGCTGGGTGGACGCCGAGGACGTGGACATCCGCGTGCGGGACGGCGTGGTGCTGCTGGCCGGCGTGGTGCGCAGCCAGGATGAGCGGCACGCGACGGAAGCGCTCGCCCGGGACGTGCTGGGGGTGAAGGAGGTCATCAACGACATTCGCATCGACCGCGAGGACGGCGTCGTGGACCGGCCCGCGTCACGCAGCCCCGTCCAGACTCCGGGTATGGACGCCTCCGACGACGACACGCTGCATTCGTGAGGCGGCAGACGCGACGCGACGCGGCGCGACGCGGCGCGACGCGGACATCGCGGTGGCCCGGAAGCACGCTGGTTCAGGTAGTGTGCCGGGCCTTTCCGTCCGCCACACTCTAGGAGTCCGTTCATGTCCCGCGTCATCCGCGCCCCCCACGGTTCCACCCTGTCCTGCAAGGGCTGGGTCCAGGAGGCCGCGCTCCGGATGTTGATGAACAACCTCGACCCGGACGTCGCCGAGCGCCCCGAGGACCTCGTCGTCTACGGCGGCACCGGCAAGGCCGCCCGCGACTGGCCCTCCTTCGACCGCATCGTGTCGAGCCTCCAGAACCTGGGCGACGATGAGACCCTGCTCGTCCAGTCCGGCAAGCCCGTGGGCATCTTCCGCACGCACCCGGACGCGCCGCGCGTGCTCATCGCCAACTCCAACCTCGTGGGCCGCTGGGCCAACTGGGAGCACTTCCACGAGCTGGAGAAGAAGGGCCTGATGATGTACGGCCAGATGACCGCGGGCTCGTGGATCTACATCGGCACGCAGGGCATCCTCCAGGGCACCTACGAAACCTTCGCCGCCGCCGGCCGGTTCCACTTCGGCACCGATGACCTGGCGGGCCGCCTCATCCTCTCCGGCGGTCTGGGTGGCATGGGTGGCGCGCAGCCGCTGGCCGCCACCATGAACAACGCCGTGTTCCTCGGCGTGGAGATCGACCCCACTCGCGCTCGCCGCCGGGTGGAGACGCGCTACCTGGACGTCGTCGCCAAGGACCTGGATGAGGCGCTGGCCCTGGTGAAGGACGCCCAGGAGAAGCGCGTGGGCCGCTCCATCGCCGTCATCGGCAACGCGGCGTCGGTGTTCCGCGAGCTGTACCGCCGCGGCATCAAGCCGGACCTCGTCACGGACCAGACGAGCGCCCATGACCCGCTCAACGGCTACATCCCCACGGACCTGTCGCTGGAGGCCGCCGCCGAGCTGCGCCAGCGGGATCCGGAGACGTACGTCCGCCGTGCGCGCGAGTCGATGATGATGCACGTGCAGGCGATGAACGACTTCCAGAAGGCCGGCAGCCACGTCTTCGACTACGGCAACAACCTGCGCGGCCAGGCGGAGCTGGGCGGCATGGAGAACGCCTTCGAGTTCCCCGGCTTCGTCCCCGCCTACATCCGCCCCCTCTTCTGCGAGGGCATGGGGCCCTTCCGCTGGGTGGCGCTCTCTGGCGACCCGGAGGACATCCGCGTCACCGACCGAGTGGTGCGCGAGCTGTTCCCCCAGAAGGCCTCGCTCCAGCGCTGGCTGAACATGGCCGAGGAGCGCGTGGCGTTCCAGGGCCTGCCCTCGCGCATCTGCTGGCTGGGGTATGGCGAGCGCGCCAAGGCGGGCCTCGCGTTCAACGAGCTGGTGCGCAAGGGCGAGGTGAAGGCGCCCATCGTCATCGGCCGGGACCACCTGGACTGCGGCTCGGTGGCGTCGCCCAACCGCGAGACGGAGGCGATGAAGGACGGCACGGACGCGGTGGCGGACTGGCCCATCCTCAACGCGCTGGTGAACGCGGTGAACGGCGCCTCGTGGGTGTCCTTCCACCACGGCGGCGGCGTGGGCATGGGCTACTCGCTGCACGCCGGTCAGGTCATCGTCGCGGACGGGACGGCGGAGGCCGCGCGCCGCATCGAGCGCGTGCTCACCAGCGACCCCGGCATGGGCGTGCTGCGCCACGCGGACGCGGGCTACCCGGAGGCCATCGAGGTGGCGAAAGAGCGCGGCGTGAAGATTCCCGGCATCACCACCTGAAGATGAAGCAGGAGGCCGCAGTGAAGCGCTTGTGCGCGGCAGGGGTCGGACTGTGGGGCGCCGCCGTCGTGGGACTGGCGGGGTGCGCCCCCACGGCGATGGGCCCCATGGTGATGCGGATGGGGCCCGGGGCGCCGGACCGCAACGTCATGCAGGTCGGCATGCGCTCCGGCCCCCGGCTGAGCGCGCCCATCGCGGGGACGCAGGCCGGCGTCGGAACGGGAAACAGCTTTCGGGGAAACGAGTCGAGCTTCTCCACGCAGCAGTGGGGCGTGGCGTTCGACGCGGCCCTGACGGTGCCCCTGTCCGAGCGGCTGCACCTGCACACCGGACTTCAGGGCGAGTTCCTCCTGCCCATCCCGCTGCCCGGGTACGGGCTGTACGCCGGGGCCTCGTACTACGTGGGCTCGGAGCAGTTGGGCCTGGCCCCGGCGTTGTCGCTGCGAGGCGCCTCTGATTTCGGGCTAGGCACCCCGCGCGGCGGGCCGGGCAGCATCTTCGGCGCGGAGGTGTCGTGCGCGCTCACGATGCAGCCGGAGAAGAACGTGTCCATTGGCCTGGTGCCCTTCGCGTCGTGGCACACGGTGGCATCGCACGGGCGCAACGAACAAGCGTTGTATTACGGCGGCGTGGTGGCGGCGCGCGTCTCCTGGGGCGGAATGAACGACTTCGAGCTGTCGGGCGGGTTTGGCCGCGCGAAGGTTGGCAAGGGTGTGAGCTGGAACGTGCCCATCATGGGCGCACGCGGAGGACGTTGAGACATGGACGTGCTGGACCTGCTGGTGCGCAACACCTCCGAAGTGCTGACGGTGGAAGGCTCGCACCGCGAGCGCGCGGAGGACGCCCTCACGCCGCGCCCTGGCGCCGTGGTGGGTGTGCGAGGAGGCCGCATCGCCTACGTCGGCCCCGAGGCGGAGCTTCCCTCGAGCGCGGTGGGCCCAGGCACCGAGGTGGTGGACGCCCAGGGTGGCTTCGTGGGCCCCGGCTTCGTGGACCCGCACACGCACCTCGTCTTCGCCGGTGAGCGCTCGGCGGAGTTCGACCTGCGCAACCAGGGCGCCACCTACCTGGAGATTGCCAAGGCGGGCGGTGGCATCGCCGGCACGGTGCGGGCCACGCGGGCCGCGAGCGAGGACGAGCTGGTGCGGCTCGCCCTCCCCCGCACGAAGCGCCTGTTGGAGCAGGGCGTGACGACGGCGGAGGTGAAGAGCGGCTACGGGCTCGACCTGGAGACGGAGCTGAAGATGCTGCGCGCGGTGCGGCGGCTCGGCACGCTGACGCCGCTGGAGCTGGTCCCCACGCTGCTGTGCGCGCACGCCGTGCCGGAGGAGTACCGCGGCAAGCGCGAGGACTACGTGCGGCTGTGCATCGAGGAGATTCTCCCCGCCGTCGCGCGCGAGGGGCTGGCGCGCTTCTGTGACGTCTTCGTGGAAGACAGCGCCTTCACCGTGGACGAGGCGCGCCGCATCTTGAGCGCGGGCCGGGCACTGGGAATGGTGCCGCGGCTGCATGCGGACCAGCTCACCGCGTGTGGTGCCTCCGAGCTCGCCGCGGAGCTGGGCGCCGCCACGGCGGACCACCTGGAGCAGGTGACGGACGCGGGACTCAAGGCGCTGGCGGACGCCAACGTCACGGCGGTGCTCGTTCCCACCTCCACGCTGTTCCTGCGCATGCGGCCCTACGCGCCTGGACGCCGCATCCGCGATGCGGGGCTCAACGTCGCTTTGGGTACCAACGTCAACCCCGGTTCCGCCATGAGTGAAAACACAGCGTTGGCGCTGGGACTCGCGTGTCTGGAAAACGGGCTTACTGCGGCAGAGGCGTATTGGGGAGCCACCCGTGGCGCGGCGGTGTCCTTGGGACTGCAACAGCATGGCAGGCTGACCGTGGGTGACCCGGGCGACCTGGTGGTCTTCAGCTGTGCTTCGTACCGCCATCTGCCCTACCATCTAGGGGTAGCGCACGCGCGAGTGGTCGTGAAGGCCGGACGCATCGCTGTCCGGCAGCAGATGGAAGGCTGCGCGTGAACCGGCGTCGCAGAGACACAGCGGCTCCGAGTGGATAAAGACGGGACGACATCCGTCAGGGCCGGACGTTAAGAGTATTCGTTGCTAGCCATGTGCCGACTATTTGGATTCCGTTCAGCGATTCCCGCCGCCGTGCACCCCTCCTTGGTGACGGAGAAGAACTCGCTCCTCATCCAGTCGCGCGAGCACAAGGATGGATGGGGCATCGCGGCCTACGGCGCCGAGCAGGCGCCGGTGGTTGCGCACGGTGTGGGGCCCGCGCACAGCGACCCGGACTTCGAGCGGGTGAGCAGCCGGGTGTCCTCCCATACGGTGGTGGCGCACATCCGCCTCGCTTCGGTGGGCGCGGTGGAGCTGCGCAACTCGCACCCCTTCCTCCATGGCCGCTGGGCGTTCGTACACAACGGTACGGTGCGGGAGTTCGCGCAGCACCGGGCTGCCGTGGAATCGCTCATCTGCCCGAGCCTTCGGATGAACATCCAGGGCACCACCGATAGCGAGCGGTGCTTCTACCTGTTCCTCACCCGCCTGGCGGCCCGGCATCCGATTGACCGGCAGGTTCCGGTGGAGGCCGTGGCGCGCGCGCTGGCGGAGACGATGACGCTGGTGGCCGCCATCACGGATGCCGCGAATCAGGATGGCCGCTCGGCGATGAACTTCCTCGTGTCCGACGGCGAGCTGATGGTGGCCTCGCGGCGTAACAGAACGCTGTTCGTGTCCACGGGCCCGTCGCGCGACGACGTGTCGACGCTGCCGGCGCCAGGGACGAAGTTGGAGCAGCTCGTCGTGGCCAGTGAGTCACTGTGTGGCGGGCCGTACTGGGCACCGGTGGCCGAGGAGGACGTCATCGGCGTGGACGCGAACCTCGTGTTCCACCGCTGGCGCGTGCCGGAACTCGCAGGCCCGGACCTCTGCCCCTCCGTGAAGCCGGACACGTCGCGCGGCGTGGCCTGAGGCCTCCGCTGCGCGCCGAACTCATCGAACGGTGGCAGACGGCCGACGGTCAGCGGCGGCGCTCGGAGCTCCTGCAAATGGGGCTGCGGGGCAACTGGCCCGAGGCCTTGAGCGGTTTCGTGGCAACATCCGAGCTGGGTGACAACCCAAGAGACCTCCGAGGCATCGACTTGTCAGGGCAGGACCTGGCATCCGCAGACTTGGTGCGCGCGCGGCTGGAGGGGGCGAGGCTCGATGGCAGCGGGCTGGAGTACGCCCAGCTCGACCTGGCAACACTCACGGGCGCATCGCTCCGGCTCGCCCGGCTGAACCACGCGAGCCTCCACGCGTGTGTCGCGTTAGGTACTCAATGGGATGACGCTCAGCTGGAAGGCACCCGGCTCACGGCGTCCAACTTGACGGGGAGTTCCTTCCGCCGAGCCCGGTTTCGAGGCGCTCAGCTCGAACAGACCATCTTGCTGAACGCGGACCTCCGCAACGCGGACCTGCGTGACGCGAGGTTGTTCCTCTGCGACCTGGAAGGCGCACTCCTCACTTGCGTCCAATGGAATCCGCCACGAACGTATCCCGTCACGAGCCAACACCTGGCCGAGATTGCTCGTCGTGCCGGATTCCCCTCATTCATCGAGCCGCTCCTGGTGCCCGGCGGCATCATGGACCTTCTCCACATGTCGAACAGGCAGGTTCTGCTCCACGTGGAGGCCGCGATAGAGGCCAGCACGGACGTCCAGTCGGAGCTGCGCGCCATTCTGCACGAGAAGAACTGGCGCATCGTGCTGATGGCGGCTGCAGGCATCGTGCTAGCGGGAGCCGACGAGGTCACGTTGGCGGCGCTCTGGGCGCGGATCGATGAAGGGAGCTGGGTCCACCCTCAGCTCACGGTGGCCGCGGTGCTCCGCGATCCATCCTGCGATGACCGGGTACGCGAGCGACTCATGCATCATGAGTTGCCGCGACGGAACAACATCCGAGAGAGCCTGGAGTGGGCGGCGACCGTTGGACGCAACGTGCTCGGCTTACGCGAGCCCCACTCCGGGCACCACACCTGCCAGGCTCACCGCTGGCTGAGACAACTGCAAGCCTTCGCCCCCCTGAAGGTCCAGGAACAGTGGTTACGCGGAGGCAGCGCCAAAACGTGAACAGGCCACGCGGGCGGCGGGGCCCCGATTGAGATTGAGCAGCTCCTGTTCGGAAATGTCGGGACTTTCGCCGCCGCCAAAACCCCCGACATTTCCTAACAGCACGCGCTCAGACCGCCCAGGGAGGCAGGGCCTGCCTGATGGGAGTCCGGTACCCCGCTTCGAGTCAGCCCATCCACGAGTCAAGCAACGCCGCAGGCCGTACACCAAACGCCTCCGCCATCAGCTCGCGTGCCTCGCCGCCCGCGTGCTTCAGCGTGACGCGCAGGTAGTCACGCGGCGCAGCCTGCGGAATCTTGTCCAGCCACTCCACCAGCATCGCGCTCTCGGTGCCTTCCAGGTCCAGGAAGCCCGTGGCGTACAGGTCGTCGTAGTCCGTCAGCCGGTACAGGTCCGCGTGGTACAGCGGGATACGTCCCGAATACGGATACACAATCGCGAACGTGGGGCTCGCCACCTCGGAGCGAGGAACGTTCGCCCCGTCCGCCACTCCGCGCACCAGGTGCGTCTTTCCCGCGCCCAGGTCGCCAATCAGCCCCACGAAGTCACCGGGCTCCAGCAACTCACCCAGGCGCACACCCAGCCGGTGCGTCTCCTCGGGAGACTCCAGCCGTACCGTCCGCACACGCGCAGCTGACGCTTCTGTGCTCATCGTTCCCACCGCAGCCACACCTCGCACAGCCCCTGCTCCACGATGTCCCCTGCAACCAATCCCAGTTGCCCGCGCTTCGCCGCCGCCAGGTCCCCAGCGAGCCCGTGCGCGTACACCGCCGTCCAGATGGCCGAGGGCACTGGAAGCGACTGAGCCAGGAACGCGCCACAAATCCCGGACAGGACGTCCCCCGAGCCACCCGTCGCCATGCCCGGGTTGCCCGTGGTGTTGAGGTACACGCGTCCATCCGCGCCACTCGTCAGCGTCCGGTCCCCCTTCAGCACGAGCGTCACCTGAAGCCCCTCGGAGAACTGCCGCGCCACGTCCAGCCGGTGCGCTTGGACTTCCTTCGTGGACTTGCCCGTCAGCCGGGCCATCTCTCCCGGGTGCGGCGTCATCACCACCGGGCCCTTCGCGCGTCGCAGCGCCGACAGGTCCGTGGCCACGGCGTTGAGCGCGTCCGCGTCCAGCACCGTGGGCACCTCCACGCGCGACAACAATTCCCCAATCAGCGCCCCCGTCTCCGGGCCCCGGGGAATCCCCGGCCCGATGACGAGCGCGTCCTTGCCCTCCGCCGCCGCAATCAGCGCGTCCAGGTCGCCCAGTCCCAGCGGCCCCGTGGCTTCCAGCGGAATGCCCATGATCTCCGCCGAATGCGACTGGATGGTGTCCAGCGCATCCGCGCGAGCGGCCACCGTGACAAGCCCCGCCCCGGAGCGCAGCGCCGCTTTCGCCACCAGCGCCGCGGCTCCTGTCTTTCCCCGGCTTCCCGCCACCACCAGCACGTGGCCAAAGGTCCCCTTGTGGGAGTCCGCCTTCCGCGTCGGCAACGTGCTGCGCGCGTCCGACTCCTCCACCACGAAGAGTTCGGGTCCGGAGACCTCATTCGAGGACTCGCCGCCCATGCCGATGTCCACCCGGTGCACGCGGCCACACAGCGAGGCCCCCGGCTCCAGCACCTGCCCCGGCTTGAGGAAGCCGAAGGCCACGGTGGCATCCGCCTCCACACACGGAGAGAAAGGCTCCCCCGTGTCGCTCTGGAGCCCGGACGGCACATCCGCCGCCACGACCTTGGCCCCTGCTGCCCGCCAGCCGCGAATCGCTGACACGGCGTCCGCGAAGGCCCCCGCGGGTGCACGACTCAAGCCCGTGCCAAAGAGCGCGTCCACCACCACGTCACCGCGCCTGGCCGGCTCCACGGCCTCCAGCGTGCGCGGCGTCACACCGAAACCCTTCACCGCCTCCAAGTTCCGGCGCGCCTCGGGCGTCAGCTTCGCGGCGTCGCCCACCATCACCACCGACACGCAGGCGCCGCCCTCCCGGAGGAAGCGCGCGGCCACCAGCCCGTCCCCTCCGTTGTTGCCCGGCCCACACACCACCACGAAGCGCCCCCCCGAGCCGATGAGCCCCCGAGCCACCTCCGCGAGCCCCCGCCCGGCGTTCTCCATCAGCAACGCGGAGGGCATGCCGTGGCGGGCTTCGGCGGCCTGCTCGGCCTGACGCATCTGGGCGGCGGTGAGGACGCGCAACATGGCTTCAATCCCCTTTCGATTGGAGCACCACCGTGGCGGCGGCGACGTCCGCATCGTGGGTCAGCGCGAGGAAGGCCTCCAGTCCTCGCGCCTCCATGACCTCCAGGGCCACGCCGGACAGTGCGAAATAAGGCGCTCCGCCCTGCCGCCGGACCTCCATGTCCTTCCAGCGGATGCCCGGCGGCGCGCCCAGCGCCTTCACCAGGGCCTCCTTGGCGGCGAAGCGCGCGGCATAGGCACTGGCCGCGTCACTGCGCCGGCCGCACAGGGCCCGCTCCGCCTCGGTGTAGACGCGGTTCAGGAAGGGCTCCGCGCGAGGCCCGTCCAGGATGCGCTGAATGCGGGAGATGGAGCAGATGTCCAGGCCCAGGCCGCGGATTCCCATGGCGCCCTACCCCGGGTTGCGCATGAGCTCGAGCATCTCGCGCACCGCGCGCTCGAAGCCCACTAGCACCGCGCGCCCCACGATGGCGTGCCCGATGTTCAGCTCGTCGATTTCGGCGATGCGAGCAATCGGCTGCACGTTGTCGTAGTTGAGCCCGTGGCCCGCGGCCACGCCCAGGCCCAGCTTGGTGCCCGCCTTGGCCGCGTCGATGATGCGCGCCAGCTCCCGGGCCCGCTCCTTCTCGTTGCGCGCCTCGCAGTAGCGGCCGGTGTGCAGCTCAATGCGGTCCGCGTTCACCTTGTGCGCCGCCCGCACCTGGTCCAGGTCCGGGTCGATGAAGAGCGAGACGGAAATCTCGCCGTCCTTCAGGTTCTTGATGATCTTCGCGATGTGCTCGCGCTGGTTGGCGACCTCCAGGCCGCCCTCCGTGGTGAGCTCCTCGCGGCGCTCGGGCACCAGCGTCACCACGTCTGGCTTGTGCTCGTAGGCGATCTTCACCATCTCCGCGGTGGCGGCCATCTCCAGGTTCAGGAGCGTCTGCGTCGTCTCACGAAGGATGCGCAAATCCCGGTCCTGGATGTGACGCCGGTCCTCGCGCAGGTGGATGGTGATTTGCTGCGCGCCGGCAAGCTCCGCCAGCGCCGCGGCCGTCACCGGATCCGGATACGTGGTGCGCCTCGCCTGACGCAGCGTCGCCACATGGTCCACGTTGACACCCAGTCGCTGTCCCATCGACCGCACCTCGCTCGTGCGCGGCCATGGGATTGTCGAAGGGCCCCGGTGCGCGCCGGCCCTTCTTCACGCCGGCTGCGTCCGGAAGTCAACCGCCGTTCGCAGCGGCCCTCAGACGCTGAGGGCCTTGGACAGCGCGTCCGCGATTTCCTTCGCGTAGGCCTGGTTGCGGGCGGCGTCCTCGCCCTCGATGAGGACGCGGGCCTTGGGCTCGGTGCCGGAGAAGCGCACCAGCACCCGGCCGGAGTTGCCCAGCCGCTGCTCCACGCTCTTGATGACCTTCATCACCGTCGGGAGCTCGCCCAGCTCCTTCTTCTGCTTCACGGCGACGTTGACCAGCGTCTGGGGCACGGGCTCGAAGATGGAGGCCAGCTCGCTCAGGGGCTTGCCCGCCCGGCACATCACCGCCAGCAGTTGGAGCGCCGCCAGGGTTCCGTCACCCGTGGTGGTGTGGTCCAGGAAGATGAGGTGGCCGCTCTGCTCGCCGCCCAGGTTGTAGCCGTTGCGGCGCATCTCATCGACGACGTAGCGGTCCCCCACGCGCGTGCGCGCCACCTTCACGCCCCAACGCGCCACCGCGCGCTCCAGGCCGATGTTGCTCATCACCGTGGAGACCAACATCTTCTTCTTCAGTTGCTTGCGGGCCACCAGCTCGCCCGTGCAGATGGCCATGATGGCGTCGCCGTCGACGACCTTGCCCTTCTCGTCCACGACGATGAGGCGGTCGGCGTCACCGTCCAGGGCGATGCCCAGATGCGCGCCGTGCTTCACCACCGTCTTGGCCAGGTTCTCCGGGAAGAGCGCGCCGCACTTGTGGTTGATGTTCTTGCCGTCCGGCGAAACGCCGAGCGCAATCACCTTGGCACCCAGCTCCTCCAGCACGGCGGGCGCCGTCTTGTAGGCCGCGCCGTTGGCGCAGTCGACGACGATGGTCATCCCCTCCAGCGTCAGCTCGCGCGGGAAGGTGGCCTTCAGGAAGACGATGTAGCGGCCCCGCGCGTCCTCCATGCGAAAGGCCCGGCCAATCTTCGTGGCCGTGGGCCGGATGGAGTCGATGGAGCCGCTGGACACCAGCTCTTCAATCTTGCCTTCCGTCTCGTCCGGCAGCTTGAAGCCGTCGCGCCAGAAGAACTTGATGCCGTTGTCCTCGTAGGGGTTGTGGGACGCGGAGATGACAGCGCCCGCGTCCGCCCGCATGGAGGTGGTGATGTTGGAGATGCCCGGGGTCGGCAGCGGCCCGACGAGCTCCACGTCCACGCCCATGGAGGTGAGGCCGGCGGCCAGTGCCTGCTCCAGCATGTAGCCGGACAGCCGCGTGTCCTTCCCAACAATGACGCGGTGGCGGTGCGGGCCGTTGCGGATGAGGAACGCGAGCGCCCGCCCGAGCTGCATCGCGACCTCGGCAGTCATGGGATAGACGTTCGCCTTCCCACGAACACCATCCGTGCCGAACAGCTTCTGGGAAGCCTGCGCCTCCTTGGGAGGCATGTTCATCCTGTACGCCATGTGTGCCGCTCCGCCTTTCCCACGCCGGGCCTGCGCCGGCCTCTCGACGTCGGGGCTTATACCCCGCCCACCACGCGGGCTCGAAGTTAGGAACCCACTGCCCCCTGGGCAACCACCCAGGCATGCGGGCCGGCGCAGACTAAAAGAGGTTGCGAAATCAGTACCAACCGAATCGCCGCCGTCCATACACGGCGGCTCGGGGAGCGGCCAGCGGAAGGTGAAGTTTTCGGCCACAGCCTGAGGGCTGTAAGCCACACTTTGTTACCGGGCGTAGAGCGTTCCTCCGTCTTCGCACCGCCGGATGGCGTCCGCGACGGCCAACGCGTCCCGGGCCTCGGTCACGTCATGGACGCGGACCACGTCGGCCCCGCCCAGCGTCGCCATGGAGGCCACCGAGCCCAACGTCGCCGCCAGCCGTTCGGAGGCCGGCTTGCCGCCCGCCAGCCGACCGAGGAAGCCCTTGCGGCTGGTGCCCACCAGCAACGGCAGCCCCAGCACGCGCAGCTCCGGGAGGCGGCGAAGCAGGAAGAGGTTGTGCTCGAAGGTCTTCCCGAAGCCGATGCCGGGGTCCAGGAGGATGTGCCCCCGGGGGATGCCCGCCGACTCGGCCCGGATGATGGCGGCCTCCAGGAAGGCCAGCACGTCCTCGACGACGTCGTCGTAGCGCGGCGCCTGCTGCATCGTGGCCGGAGTGCCCTGGATGTGCATCAGGCAGCAGGCGGCGCCGGCCTCGGCCACCACGCGGGGCAGGTCGGCATCGGAGCTGAAGCCGGTGATGTCATTGATGAGGTGCGCGCCGGCCTTCAACGCCTCGCGCGCCACCGCGGCCTTGGTGGTGTCCACGGACAGGGGCACATCGGTCCGGGCCCGCAGGCCCTCGATGACGGGAACCACCCGCGCCAGCTCCTCGTCGGCGCTCACCGGCAGGGAGCCGGGCCGGGTGGACTCACCGCCCACGTCGAGCAGGTCCGCCCCCGCCTCGGCCAAGGCCAGACCGTGGGCGATGGTGGCTTCCGTCCCGGCATAGCGCCCGCCATCCGAGAAGCTGTCCGGCGTCGCGTTCACCACGCCCATGACGTAGGTGCGGGAGCCCCACTCGAAGCGCCGGGCGCCCAGCGTCAGCACCGCCGGCGCCACACCCGCGGCCAGCGCGGACGCCACCGCCGATGCCAGCGAGGACAAGCCCCGGGCGTCGGTGCGAGCGGCCGTCACCAGCCGCTGGAACTGCTCAGCGCGTCCCGTCAGCAGCCCCGTCCCCGGGCGGGCCTGTGCGTCACCGGGAAGCCATGCGGGGAACGCGTCAGACAGCGTCTGCAGGAAGGCTTCGTCCTGGTGACTCAGCCCGGTGAGGAGGAGCCGTGTGAAGGGCAGCGTCTCCAACAGGGCCCGTTGCGTGGGCTCCGTCAGCCCCATCCGCCGGAAGGCCAGGATGAGGTCCTCCGGGGGCTCGGAAGTCAGGGGGCGGGCGCGAATCATCGGGAGGCTCCAGGGAGGGGGCCGCGTACCGTCACCAGGACGGGACGCGCTTCCCTACCCTACCGCTCCCGAGCGCGCCCGGGGGCGCAGGCTTCGAGCGGCTCGGTCACGATGTCCACCGTGGACGTCGTCATCAGCTTGTGGACGGGGCACTGCGCGACGGCGTTGTACAGCCGCTGCTTGTCCGCCGGTGACAGCGCCCCGTGGAACGCCAGCTTCACCTTCAGCGTGTAGGTGCCCTGCCGCTCCCGCGAGTCATCCCGTTCGACGTGCGTCTCCACGCGCTCCAGGGCCAGGCCGTTGCGCTTCGCGTACCACGTGGCCGTCAGGGCCTTGCATGCCGCCAGCGCGGCGTCGAAGTAGTCGTGCGGGCCGGGCGCGGAGTCCTCGCCGCCCAGCGCGGGGGCCACGTCCGCATGCAGGGTATGGGTGCCGGTCTGCAGGACCTGGCGAAACGCTCCGGGCTTCTCGGTCTGGCTGTGGGTCGTCATGGGGGGCTCCGGGAGAAGAAGGTGGACCGGAGGCCCGGTGAAGGTGCCTCCGGAGCGGTCCGCGTGGGTGGCTCAGGCGGCCTGCTCGGCCTGCGCCTTCACCGCCTGGACCTCGATGGCGATTTCAATCTTCTCACCGACGAGCACGCCGCCCGTCTCCAGCGCCTGGTTCCACGTCAGGCCGAAGTCGCGGCGGTCCACGGACGTCTTCGCCTCGAACGCGGCCTTGACGTTGCCCCACGGGTCCTTGCCCACGCCGAGCTGCTCGGCGTCCAGCACCACCTCGCGGGTGACGTCGCGGATGGTCAGGTTGCCCGTCACCTTCAGCCCGTTGCCGGACGCCTTCTCCACCTTCGTGCTCTTGAACGTGATGCTGGGGAACTTCTCCACGTCGAAGAAGTCCGGCGAGCGCAGGTGGTTGTCACGCTGCTCGACGCCGGAGTCGATGCTGGCCGTCTCGATGGTGACGGCGACGGAGGACTTCGTGACGTCCTGCTCGTCCAGCGAAACGGCGCCGCTGTACTTGCGGAAGCTGCCGCGAACCTTCGCGATGACCATGTGGCGGACAGAGAAGTGGATGCCGGAGTGGGTGGTGTCGATGTTCCAGGTCGTGGTGGCCATGAGGTGCCTTCCTTTTTGTGTGAAGCGGTGTGTTCGACGAGGAGGAAGGTAGCGGTGTCCCCCGGGCTTGATTAGATGGGCCAGACTGGAAGAACTGTTCCACCCACGGAACAACGCTCCGGGAAGGACGGGAGATGGACCTCAACGAGCTGCTCGTCTTCGCACGCGTGGTACAGGCCGGCAGCTTCACCGCGGCGGCACGCGGGCTGCGGATGCCCAAGTCCACGGTGAGCCGGAAGGTGTCGGAGCTGGAGACGCGGGTCGGCGCGCAGCTGCTCCAGCGCACCACGCGCAAGCTGCGCCTCACCGACGTGGGCCGGACGTACTACGAGCACTGCGCGCGCATCGTCGCGGAGGCGGAGCAGGCCGAGCTGGCCGTGACGCGGATGCAGGCCGCCCCCCATGGCCTGCTGCGCGTGACGACGCCGCTGACGTTCAGCTTCATCGGGCCACTGGTGTCCACCTTCATCAAGCAGTACCCCGAGGTCCAGCTCGAGATGGTGTGTACCGACCGCAACGTGGACCTGATGGCGGAAGGCTTCGACGTGGCGATTCGCGCCGGGCGGCTGGCGGACTCGTCACTCATCGCGCGGCGGCTGGGCATCGTGGAGCGCGTCGTCATCGCGGCGCCCAGCTATCTCAAGGCGCGCGGGACGCCCAAGGCTCCGAAGGATTTGGAGAAGCACGACTGCCTCCTCTTCGGCGCGGGCCTGGAGAACAACGTCTGGACGCTCCACTCCGGCAACCGCTCGGTGGACGTCAAGGTGCCCGCCCGAGTCGTCGTGAATGAGCCGGACATGCTCTACGCGGTGGCGCGGGCAGGCTCCGGCATCGCCCTGCTCCCCAACCTCCACTTCACCTCGGAGCTGGCCGCCGGGCGCTTGCAGCGCATCCTGCCGGACTGGAGCTCCACGGGCGCGCCCGTCCACGCCGTCTACCCGAGCACGCGGCACCACTCCCCCAAGGTGATGGCCTTCGTGGAGTGCCTGCGCGAGCACTGGCCCATCCCCGGCTGAACGGGACATCGTTCCATCCGTGGAACGATGCTTCCCATTGTCCACGCCTAGTCCTGAAAGGCCCTCACGCACATCATGACTCTCGAAACAGCGGCCGCCATCCAGGCGCTGCCGCGGAAAGGAACGTCATGATTGCCATTCGCCCCTCGGAAGCCCGCGGTCACGCCAACCACGGCTGGCTGGACTCCCACCACACCTTCTCCTTCGCCGGTTACTACGACCCGGACTTCATGGGCTTCCGAGCCCTGCGCGTCATCAACGAGGACCGCGTCGCGCCCCACCAGGGCTTCGGCACGCACCCTCACCGGGACATGGAAATCATCACCTACCCGCTCAGCGGCGCCATTGCCCACCGCGACAGCACGGGCGGCGAGGGCCTGCTGCGCGCCGGTGAAGTCCAGCGGATGACGGCCGGCACCGGTGTGCTGCACAGCGAGATGAACGGCGCGGATGAGAACCTCCACTTCCTGCAGATCTGGATCATCCCGGACCGCAAGGGCCTGACGCCTGGCTACGAGCAGAAGGCCTTCCCGGAGTCCGAGCGCCAGGGCCGCTGGCGGGTGGTGGCCAGCCCGGACGCCCGCGACGGCAGTCTCACGGTGCACCAGGACGTGGTGCTTCACGCGACGCTGCTGGGCACAGGCGAGCAGGCGACGTACACGCTCGCTCCGGGCCGCCACGCCTGGCTGCAGCTGGCGCGGGGCAAGGCCACGCTCAACGGCGTGGAGCTGAAGGCCGGGGACGGCGTCGCGGTGGCGGACGAGTCGCAGCTCGTCCTCTCCGCCACGGAGCCGGTAGAAGCGCTGCTGTTCGACCTGGCCTGAGGCCACCTCGCTGAACGAAAGAGAGCACGACATGAGCCGGGACGACTTGAACGCGGAGCAGCTTCCCCCTTCGATGGAGACACTCATCGTCGCGCCCTCACGCGACCTTGGCGACGGGTTCGAGGTGCGGCGCGCGCTGCCCTCGGCCCGCCGCCGAATGGTGGGGCCCTTCATCTTTCTGGACCAGATGGGCCCCGCTGGCTTCCAACCCGGCCACGGCCTGGATGTGCGGCCCCATCCGCACATCGGGCTGGCCACCGTCACCTACCTCTTCGACGGCGAAGTCATGCACCGGGACAGCCTGGGCACGGTGCAGCCCATCCGCCCCGGCGCGGTGAACTGGATGACGGCGGGCAACGGCATCGTCCACTCGGAGCGCACCGGCCCCGGCCCACGCGCAGCGGGCAGCAAGCTCTTTGGCATGCAGGCGTGGGTGGCGCTGCCCAAGCGCCACGAGGAGACGGCCCCGGCCTTCGTCCACCACCCCGAGGACCAGATGCCCTGCCACGAGGGTGAGGGCGCGCGGATGCGCGTCATCACCGGCACCGTGCACGGTCAGCGCTCGCCGGTGCGGACGCTGTCGGACATGTTCTACGCGGACGTGGCGCTGGAGGCCGGCGCGCGCTTCGTGGTTCCGGCCGAGCACGAGGAGCGGGCGATGTACCTCGTCCAGGGCACCGTGGAGGTGGACGGCATGGCCTTCGAGCCAGGAGAGCTGCTCGTCTTCCGGCCCGGCAGCGCCGTCACGCTCCACGCCACCGCGGCGGCGAGGCTGCTGGTGCTCGGCGGAGAGCCCATGGACGGGCCGCGCTACATTTTCTGGAACTTCGTCTCCAGCTCGAAGGAGCGGCTGGAGCAGGCCAAGGAGGACTGGAAGGCCGGCCGCTTCGCCGCCGTCCCAGACGAGACGGACTTCATCCCCCTGCCCGAGGCCCCCCTCCCGGTGCGCTACCCGTAGGCGCGCGGGCCCCCGGGAGCCCGCAAAGCAGAAGGCCCTTCCCAGCAGCGTGGGAAGGGCCTTCTTCATTTCAGCTCAACCGCTGGAAGCGCGTGAGGCTCAGGCCTTCTTCGGCTCCATCGCCGGCAGGCCCTCGAGCGCGTCGAGGATCTTCCGCTTGTCCTTCTTCTCCGTCGCCTTCGGGGGCGCATTCACGCGCGGGGGCGGACGCTCACGGGTCAGCTGCCCGCCCTGGAGGAGGATGTTGACGTCCTCGGCGTCCAGCGTCTCGTACTCCACCAGCGCGTCGGTCACGCGGCGCAGGGCCTCGATGTTCTCCGTCAGCAGCTGCTTGCCGCGCTCGTAGCAGCCCACGACGATGCTGCGGACCTCGGCGTCAATCTGCCGGGCGGTGTCCTCGGAGTAGTCCTTGGACGAGTTGAAGTCGCGGCCCAGGAACACCTCACCGTCGCTCTTGCCGAACGCCAGGGGGCCCATCTTCTCGCTCATGCCCCAGCGGCACACCATGGCGCGGGCCGTCTCGGTGGCACGCTCGATGTCGTTGGCGGCGCCGCTGCTCATCTCGTCGAACATGAGCTCTTCGGCGATGCGCCCGCCCATGGCCATGGAGATCTGGTCCAGCATCTGCTTCTTGTAGCCGTTGACCTTGTCCTCGGTGGGCAGGCTCCAGGTGACGCCCAGGGCCTGGCCGCGCGGGATGATGGTGACCTTGTGGAGCGGGTCGCAGCCCGGAAGCAGCTTGGCCAGCAGCGCGTGGCCCGCCTCGTGGGTAGCGGTGTTCCGCTTCTCCTTCTCGGTCATGATCATGGAGCGCCGCTCGGGACCCATGAAGACCTTGTCCTTGGCGGCCTCGAAGTCGCTCAGGTCCACGCGCTCCTTGTTCTGCCGCGCGGCCATCAGCGCCGATTCGTTGACGAGGTTCTCCAGGTCCGCGCCCGTCATGCCCGGCGTACCGCGAGCGATGACCTCCAGGTCCACTTCCGGCGCCAGCGGCACGCGGCGGGTGTGCACCTTCAGCACGCCCAGGCGGCCCTTCACGTCGGGACGCGGCACCACGATGCGCCGGTCGAAGCGGCCGGGACGCTGGAGCGCCGGGTCCAGCACGTCCGGACGGTTGGTGGCGGCAATCAGGATGACGCCGTCGTTGGACTCGAAGCCGTCCATCTCCACCAGGAGCTGGTTGAGCGTCTGCTCGCGCTCGTCGTGTCCACCGCCCAGGCCCGCGCCACGGTGACGGCCCACGGCGTCGATTTCGTCGATGAAGATGATGCAGGGGGCGTTCTTCTTGCCCTGCTCGAAGAGGTCACGGACGCGGCTGGCGCCGACGCCCACGAACATCTCCACGAAGTCCGAGCCGGAGATGGAGAAGAACGGCACGCCGGCCTCGCCGGCCACCGCGCGGGCGAGCAGCGTCTTGCCCGTTCCCGGCGAGCCCATCATCAGCACGCCCTTGGGAATGCGGCCGCCCAGCTTGGTGAACTTCTTCGGGTCCTTGAGGAAGGCGACAATCTCCTCGAGCTCTTCCTTGCACTCGTCCGCGCCGGCCACGTCCGCGAAGGTGACCTTGTTGTGGCTCTCGCTGAGGAGCTTGGCCTTCGACTTGCCGAAGGTCATCGCCTTGCCGCTGCCACCCTGCAGCTGGCGCATGAAGAAGATGAAGAACAGGAACAGGAAGACGACCGGCATCCACTGACCGAGGATGGTCAGCCAGAGGCTGTTCTGCTCCTCCCGCTCGTACTTCACGTCCACGCCATTGCTGCGGAGCTGGTTCAGCATGGCCGCATCCGGCGCCGGCCCCGTCGTGCGGAACTTCTCCGACGTGTCGGTGAACTTGCCGGAATAGGTGTTGCCCTTGACGGCAACCTCCTTGACCTTCTTCTCCTCCACCTTCGTCAGCAACTGGGTGAAGGACGGTTCCTGGACCTGGTCGTTGCCCTGGGAGAAGAAATTGTAGAAGGCGACGAAGAGGACGATCAGGATGACCCAGAGCCCGATGGTCTTGTAAGTCGAACGCACGTGTCAGCTGCCCTTTCGGAACTCGGCGGGATGAGGGCCGCGCTGGGAAGAACCCCAGCTTTATCCATCACTTGGCCGACACCAGGCGAGCTACCCAGCGGCGGACCGTATCAGCAACAGCAAAAAGCCCTCAACTATTTAGGGGGCCGCGCCCATCCCCCGAACTGCGACTCTGCCACTCTATAACGCCGCGGTCCGCTGAATGCTCGAACCGGGGGGAACCGCCCAGAGGTACTCCCTGGCGGCCGCACGCGGAACCACCGGTGGCCAGAGGCCGGGGAGCCACAACACCTGCCCCTCGGCATCCGCCACCACCGGCCGCGTGGCCCGTGCTTCCGCGGGCACCCGAAAATCAACCAACACATCTTGAAGCTTGCGTTGTCCCCCAGCAGTGCACACCCGGTCGCCGGGGCGACGTGTCCGCACGGTCAGCGGCCAGCGCGTCCCGTCCCCGAGCGCCAGCCCGAGCACGCCCGCAGGTGGAGGTCCGAACTCGACGGAAAAATTCCAACCCGTCCCCGCGAGCGCGCCCCGCGCCCCCGCGTGCTCCAGCCGAAGTTCAGCCGGTGGGGGGGGCGGCACCTGCCGCACGCAGCGCACCCGTCCGCTGGTCGCGCGCAGCACATAGCCCCGCCCCAACGTGGCCGTGCCGCCCTGGGCCACCGCGCGCTGCACGCGGGCCAGCGTGGCCTCATCCACCACGGCCTCCGTGCTGGCCACCAGCCGGGCGAGCACCCGCCGGCGCAGCGCGGGCTCCAGCGCGCGCACGCCCACCGCATCCAGGGCGCCATCCTCCAGACGCAGCCGGTCGAAGGCCGCGTCCGCCATGGACGCCAGCAGCGACTCGTCCTCCGCGGCCACCCGCGCGAAGGCGGCCAGGTGCTTCTCCACGGCGAAACCGGCGGCGCGCGACAGAACGGGTAGCACTCCAAGGCGAACGCGCGTCCGGAAGTGGACAGGGTCGGCGTTCATCGGGTCTGTCGTGTAGGCGACACCCTGTTCCGCCAGGAAGGCCACCACGTCCTCCCGCGTGCACGACAGCAGGGGGCGCACCAGTCCGGGGCGCGCTTCGTGGATGCCCACCGCGCCGCGCAGGGCGGTGCCTCGTGCCAGGCGCATGAGCAGCGTCTCCGCCTGGTCCGTGGCGGTGTGCGCGGTGGCCACCACGTCCAGGCCCCGCTCACGGCGGAGCGCCTCCAGCGTCGCGTAGCGAGCCTCCCTCGCGCGCGCCTCGATGCCGGCCCCTGGATGCAGCCGCAGCGCCTGGACGTGGCAGGGTAGCCCGTGAGCGGCCGCCAGGACGGACACCTGGCGGGCTTCCCCCGCGGCTTCGGGGCGCAGGCCATGGTCCAGCGAGGCCACCTCCACGCGAAGCCGGAGTCGCTCGGCGACGTGCGCGGTTCCCACCAGAAGGGCCGTGGAGTCCGCGCCGCCGGAAACGGCGAGCAGCACCGACCCTCCCTCGAGTCCCAGCCGGGTGTACGCCTCTTGAAGCGTCGTCGTCAGCAGCTGCGTGGCGGAATCATGACGGGGCATCGGACCGCGGTGGAATGGAGTGTCGGGTGAGCGGGTTACAGAGGCACGTGCGGTTGAAGGCAGGGGGGCTGATTCTTATGATCGTCACAACATCGAATCGGCGTTGATGCGGTAGCGGAAATACACGCGGCCGCGAACGCTGTTCTTGAGACGGTCGAATTTTGAGCTGTTGGACCTAGGGGTCCCCCCCCTCCCCCTCTGGGTCCACGGGTCCGCCTGGAGATTTCTCCTGGCGGTCCCTCTTTCCGAAGCGCCCCGGACTTCCTCGTGGAGTCCGGGGCGTTTCCTTTTTCGCGCATGGTTGCACAGCTTACGTGCAACTGGACGAGCAAGGGGACGGACCGTGCGACCTCGGAATGAGTCCTTGGAAACCGTTGACCCTCTTGGGAGTCTGTCGGATAACGGCCCAGGTGTGTTCAGGTCGTCACCCCGAATCCGCCCCGGAGACCCAAGTATGGCAGGCACCGACAAGCGCAAGCAGTCGCTGTACTTCCCCGAGGAGATGCTGAAGGAGATCCAGGAAGAGGCGACCCGTCAGGACCGCTCCCTTTCCTGGGTCGTGCAGCAGGCGTGGAAGATCGCCCGCGAGCGCATCAAGTCGTTCCCCGCCGTGAATGACGTGACTGGCGACGAGCGCCAGGACCCTCGGGAGGAGTAACGACGGATGGCTACGACGGACCATCGTAAACAGAGTCTCTATTTCCCCGAGGACATGCTGGAGGAGATCCAGCGTGAGGCGACGCGGCAAGACCGCTCGCTGTCCTGGATTGTCCAGCAAGCGTGGAAGGTGGCGCGCGGGGACATCCGGAAGATGCCGTCGGTCAACGACGTGCTCAGCCCGCCTCTTCGTCCCGCGGCCCCCGCGCCCGCCCCGGCTCAGCCGGTGACGGCCGTCGCGGCGGCGCCTTCCGAAGAGCCCAAGTAGTTCCGGAGGGCCGGCTCCACGCCCGGTCCCCCACCCTCACCTGCCCGCGGGCCTCGCGGGCAGGGCGCAGTTCTGGAAGACGACACGCGACTGCTCGCGCAGCGCCTGCACGGGCGTTGGGTGCTTCGTCTTCATGTACGCTGACGCGAGGTTGGCTTCCATCCCCCCCAGCCTACGCACCTGCACCGGGTTGCGGTCGGGGTTCTGTCCCGCGTTGCCCAGCGCCGCGCCGTAACCGTCTCCGCCCTCCAGGATGTACGCGTTCATGGCCACGCGGTAGCGGATGGACGTGTCGTCGCGCGGCGGCAGTTCCACAGGCACCCCACCCACCGTCAGTTCACGCACGCGCGAACCTCTCGGTTGGGCGCAGTCCACGCGCAGCGAGCTGCCCTCGGACACGTGGAGGAAGGCGCCGGAGGGCGAGGCGATGCTCTGCCCTTCCAGGTACAGCGCGCCCACGGACAGCTCCATCATGTCCACGAGCTCCTTCTCCGTGAGGTCCACCGTCACGACGAGGTTCTCGAAGAGGATGAGCTCATGCAGCACGCCGTCGGTGAGCGCACCCTGGCGCAGCGAGGTCCGCGTGACGCACAAGCCCTCCTGGCGCAGCGAGCCGCCGTTGACGACCCCCAGCACCGCGGGGCGCGTGGATTCATCCTCCGCGTGGAGGAGCGCATCCGCGACGAGCTGGCCCAGCGCGTTGTTGTCGTGCCGGGTGTAGACCTTGTCGAGGAGCACGTCGTGGGCCAGGTAGCCCACGACGGCGTCCGGGTCCTCCACCAGGGGCTGGCACGAATCGTTGTAGGCGATGCAGCCGCCGTGGAAGGCGCCCAGGGCGAAGGTGAGCGCGGTGAAGAGGGAGCGGGAGCGCGGCATCAGTAGTGGGCCCTCACGGTGAGGAATCCGGACATGCCCTCGCGCGGCAGCAGGCCGGGGACGCGGTCCGGACGGGGCACGTCGTCACGAAGGTCGTTGTCGAACAGGTTGTGCGCCACCAGGGCCACCTCGAAGTGCTCCAGGATGGGCTCGGTGCGCAGCTGCGCGGTGATGAGGCTGTAGGACGGAATCTTGTAGCGGCGGATGAGCTCCAGCACGGAGCGGCTGTTGTTGCGCCGCTCCGCGCCCGTGCGCACCACCACGTCGAAGTTCACATAGGCGCCGATGGGCATCGTCACGCCCGCGTTGAAGCGCGCCTGCGGCGTGTCGGTGAGCAGGCGGGACTGGGCGGGCAGCTCCAGGTCCTCCGCGCGGGAGATGCTGGCGTTGAGCCACGCATACGCGCGCTTGGAGGCCTCCAGCCGGGCCTCGCCCTCCACGCCGTACACGCGCACGCCCAGCTCGCGGTTGCGCAGCGGGACGATGTTGCCGGACGTATCCACGGGGACGATGGGCGAGCCGAAGAAGGCCACGTACGCGTTGGCGCGCAGCCGCACACGTGCGTCCCCCGCCGCCTGGATGAGGTCGGCGCCCAGCTCGAAGGTGTCCACCGTGGCGGGCTGGAGGCGCGGGTTCCCCTCGAAGCGGCCCTGGTTGTAATCCGTGTCCGGAATGCGCTCGACCAGCTCCTGCAGCGTGGGGGCGCGGAAGGCACGCCCGTAGAGGGCCTTGAGCACCAGCGCGTCGGTGGCGGCGAACACCAGCCCCACGCGCGGATTGAGGGTGGGCACGAAGCGGGTGCCGTTGATGGCGCCGGACGCATCCACGGTGGGCAACTGGGTGGCGTCCATGCGCACGCCGAACGTGAGCGTGAGCGCGCTGACGACGGTCCACTGGTCCTGCGCGAACAGGCCCACGTTGAGGCGGCGGGACGCGGCACCGCTCGTCAGGTCCACCAGGCCCTCCGGCCGCGCCAGGCCGTCCGGACGCACCTGGGCGTCCAGGGTGTAGTTCGTCACGTAGTCGTATTCGCCCAGCGACTGCTGCTCCACCACCGCGCCCACAGAGAGGCGGTTGTAGGCGCCCAGGGCCACGTCCGCGTCCACGGAACCGGTGAGCGAGCGCACGGAGACGCGCGTCTGCTCCTGCATCCCCTCTTCGAACAGGCGGTTCGTGCCCGTGCCGGTGCTGAAGTCGTGAGGCGTGATCTGGAAGAAGCGGTCGGTGGACTGCTGGTCATACGCGGCCCGCGCGCGGAGCGTCACGTCGGGTCCGAAGGAGCGCTCCCAGGTCAGGTCCGCGAGGAAGACATTCCAGCCCAGCTTGGAGTCCTCGCCCACCGTGTCGAAGAGGCCCACCAGGGCGCTGCGGCGTTCGGTGAGGAAGCGCGCGGAGGCCCCCAGGCGGCCCGCGTCGCCCATGGCGTAGGTGGCGCCCGCGCCCGCGTTGAAGAGGAAGCGCTCGTCGCGGGTGCGCCCCGCGGGGTCCGTCACGTCGCGTAGCCCCTGCGAGCGCGTCTCGTCGTCCAGACCGTCGTTCTCGATGACGGTGGAGTCACCGGCCTGGCTCCACACGTCAATGTCCGCGAAGACGCGCAGGTTCCCGGCGGTGTGCCCCGCGGAGAGGTGTCCGTTCCCCGTGACGGCGAGCCGGTCGTCCTGGCCCGGGTAGCCGCCGACGGACACGGCCGTCCGAACGCCGTCCGACGTGTCCGTGACGATGTTGACCACGCCCAGGAAGGCACCTGCGCCATAGAGAGCGGAGCCGGGGCCGCGGATGACCTCCACCCGCTCCAGGTTCTCCACCGGCAGGTTCATCAGCGCCTTGCCGTCGAAGAAGCTGTTGAGGCGGTGGCCGTTGAGGAGGAAGAGCACCTCCGCGTCGTTGCGCAGGCCACGAATGGCGGTGCGGTGGAAGCCCTGCACATCCCTGCTGACGGACAGGCCGGGCACCACGTCCAGGACGTCCGCCACGGTGCGCGCGCCCAGGGAACGCAGCTGCTGCTGACTGAACGAGGCGCCAATGGCGGGCACCGTCCGCACCGCCGCCTCGTGGCGCGTGGCCAGGGCCAGCGTGTCCTCGGCACTGTAGAGGGCCAAGTCCTCCTCCAGCTCGGAACGTGGGGTCGCCGGCTCACGCGACGCGGGCGCGCTGCCTGCCGCCGCGGAGGTCCGGGACGGCCGTGCCGGCGACGAAGCCTCCGTGGGCGCATCCGCGGGCAGGTCCGCCGCGAGCGCGGCCATGGAGTCGTCCTGCGGCGTCGACGGGGGCGCATCCTTTCGCGGCGCCTCCACCTGCGCCCGGGAGCGCTCAGGCGGCGGCGTGCGCTCGGGAGGCGGCGTGCGCTCGGGAGGAGCGGCGCGCGGGGGCGTCCGGCTCGGCGGGGGCCGGCGCTCGGGAGGCGGCGTGGGCCGGACGATGGACGCACTGGCCGGCGTCTCGCCGCCCACGAGCACGCGCGCGGGGCGCGCGGCGGACTGGAAGAGCGGCACGCGCTGGCCATCCGCGGTGAGGCCCTCGACGTAGTACTCGATGCCGGGGGGGACGACGTGCTCCGCGGGAATCACGGCCCGGTACAGGTCGCCGTACTCCCGCTCCATGGGGCGGCGGGCGTAGGGCTCGCCCGGGCCTCGGTAGCGCACGTACAGCTCGAGGACGCGGCGGCCTTCCACCAGCGTGCCGTCGAGTTGCAGCGCGACACGCGGCTCGGCGCGTTCTGGCGGGGAATGCAAGAGCCCCGGTTCCTCGGCGCGGCCGGGCACCGCCATGATGAGGACCAGGCTGAGGAGGGTCGCGCGAGCGTGTGCGGTCTTCAAGGCTGAGGGCCATGGTCCATTGGCCCTCCGTCCCAGTCAAGGAACGCACCCGACACGCGGACGCGCCGTTTTTTTGCCGGGCCTGCGGTGGCGTGCGAGGGATTGCGGCACTCCATGCGCGATTCGCTCGCCTTGCACCTCGCCCTGTTCCGACGCCAGCGCGCGCAGATTGCCCGAGTGGTTGACGGACAGACGGCATCATTCCGAACCTACGAGGCCCGCTTCCGGCGGCGCACCTCGGGATACCGGAGCGTCACGACGCTGCCCGCCGTGTACCAACAGGTACAGTCGGCGGACGTCGTCTACGTCGGCGACTACCACACGCTCCCGCTCGCGCAGGAGACCTACCTCGCACTGGTGGAGCGGGCTCAGGCCTCGGGCCGCCGCGTCATCCTGGCGCTGGAGTGCGTGGAGGGCCGTCACCAGGCCACCGTGGATGCATGGCGCGCCGGCCGCGTCACCGAGCGCTCCCTGCTGGCGAAGCTGGGACACGGCTCGGGGGTCTGGTCCAATACACGCGCCCTGCTCTCCTTCGCGCGCAAGCAGAAGCTGGAAGTGGTGGGCATCGACCGCCGGGCGCAGGGTGAGCGCTCGCTGGAGCTTCGCGACGCCTACGCCGCCGAACGCATCGCCCGCGCCGCCCGCGCGCCGGACCGGCCGCTGGTCATGGTGCTGGTGGGCCAGTACCACGTGGCGCCCTGCCACTTGCCCGCGCAGGTGGAGCGCGCGCTCGGCACGGAGACGCGCAAGGGGCTGGTCGTGTACCAGAACGCGGAGGGCGTCTGGTGGCGGCTGGCTCGCGAAGGCCGCGTTGGCGCCGCGGAGGCCGTGGAGCTGGCCGACGGCACCCTGTGCCTGATGAACGCCTCGCCCGTGGTGTGCCAGCAGAGCTTCCTGGACTACCTGGAGGCGGAGGCCGGAGACGCCCCGCTGTTGGATCGCGGCGCCGCCGAGCGCTTCCGTGAAATGTCCGCGCTGATCGGCCGGCTCGCCGGCGTGCCCGTGGGCCGTTCCCTGGACACGGTGGACGTGGCCACCGCCGCGGACGGCGACGTCCTGGCGCGAATCCAGCGGCGCGGACGCTTCACCCAGGCCGAGCTGACCCAGCTTCGCCGCCACATCCTCTCCCGCGAGAGCAGCTACATCCCGCGCGCGCGGGTGGCCTACCTGGCGTCGCTGTCACTGAACCACGCGGCGGAGGAAGCGGCGCACTTCGTCCGGCACTGCGCCGTGGGTGACGCCATGGACGCGCCGCGCGGCGCCTCGGAGGCCTTCTACGCGCGCTGTCTGGAAGAGGCGCTGGGCTTCTTCGGCTCGAAGCTGGTGAACCCCCGGCGCACCTGCCTGGGCGTGGCCGAGTGGGCCAAGCGCTTCGGCGAGAGCCGCGGCGTGGAGCGGCAGATCGCCGCCTTCGTGCTGGCCCACAAGGCCACGGAGGCGGAAGCGCCGGAGGAAGCCGTGAAGCTCCTCCCCCTGCGCAAGGACCGGCTGTTCCACGGCGTCAGCCACGCCCTGGGCTATCTGCTCGGAGACCGGCTGTACCAGGCCTTCGACAGTGGCCAGGTGGCCAAGGCGGAGGTGCAGGCCCTGTTCCGCGACCCCTTCGTGGACCCGCGCGCGGCCTACTTCGCCTGGGCGGAACGCCTGGGCATCTGAGCCCGGCTACAAGTCAACCTGTCCCGAGGGAGGCGAAGGCGCGGCTTCCTCCTCCATGTCGAGCGGGCCGAACGTCCCATCCGGCTTCAACATCCGCTGCCGCTCCGGCGCTTCGCTCAGCACCCGGATGGCTCCGTCCGGGGTCAGGAAGTAGGCGATGCGGGACGCGGCGTGGATGACCGTGAGCGCGCCCAGCTCCGGGTAGAGCATCAGCGTCGCCAGCTCCGTCTCCAACGGCCCCCCGAAGAGGACGTGGGAGTGGGCCGAGCCCTGGTACAGCTCACCCTCCGGCCCAGGCTCCAGACTGATGGCGAAGACGTTCTGGTGCAGCCGCACCGCCTCCCGCTGCGTGCGCCCGTCAGGGCCGTAGCGGAACCGGATGTCCCCACCGAGATAGAAGCGCATGGGGTCCCGCGTGCCCTGGAGGACATAGACGGTGAGGTCACCATCCTCCTCCACGAAGACCACCGGATTGATGGTCCCCCGTTCGAAGGCCTCCACCGTGGCCAGCATCGACGTCTTCACCGCTCGGGCGACGGGGCTGAAGTCCCCGGGCAGCTCGTTGAGTGGCAGCGGAGCCATCTGCTCCGCGTCGTCACGCGGAGCCTTGAAGGCATAGGCCGGGGTGAAGGTGCCCGCATCGTCCAAGGTGCCGAAGAGGGCGTACCACCCGTCCTCACGAGGCACCGTGAAGAACCACTCCATGCGCGAGCGGTCCAGCGCGTCCTGGATGAGGAGCCGATCCGTGGCGAAGATGGCGGCGCGCTCCGCATCGAAGAGGTATTTCGCCCGCGTCTGCACCCGGCGCAGCTCCGCGTCATCCGGAACGGCCACCGTGGACTCCGGGCCCTCGGGCTTCACGCGGCCCGAGCGCGCGCCGCAACCGAAGAAGAGAACGGCGACGGCCAGCAATGGGAACACGCGCATGAGGACCTCGTCCGCGAAGGCAGGTCCACGCATTCTGCGCCAGCCGCCCACGACGCGCCACGCCGCGTGCGCCGACACGGTGTCCGCCACCGCCGGAGGGTCGGCGGCACATCCGCCGCCCCCTCCCTGGCGTTTGGCACGGGACTACGTCTTCTGCGGCGCGTTCGCCTGCATGGCCGACTTCACCTTCTCGCGGAAGGCGCGCATCTTCGATCGCATCTCGTCCTTCTGCGCGTCGGAGAGCTGGCCGCCCGAGGCTTCACGCTGGGCCTTCATCTCCTCACGCAGTTGGCGGCCCTCGGCCTTGAACTGGTCGGCCTGGGCCTGGGAGAGCCTTCCCTCGGCCACGGCCTTGTCCATCCGGTGCTCCATACGGGCCATCTTGTTCCCGTGCTTCTTGCCCTTGTGCCGGTGGTGCCCACCGTGCCCACCGTGCCCCTTGCAGTCCGCGGCAGGCGGATTTGCGGACTCGGGCGCGGCCGTCTGGGCCAGCACGGGCGCGGTGATGAACAGCGAGGCGACAGCAACGGAACGCAGGGCGGTCATGAGCTTCATCGTGGTTTGCTCCTCAGGGTGACTGAGGCTTCGGGGGCCGGCCTTCCCGTCGCCTCATGCCCTGAAAAACCCCGCGCGGCGCGAAAGGTTAAATCCGCCCGAGCGGACGCCTTTCGCGCCTGCTTCCCTGCCCCACGCCCTACCGCGCTGGGAGCTTCATCGCGCGGGTGGCGATGAAGCCGTTGTAGTACTGCGACAGGGCATCTTCCGGACCGAACGAGTCCTCGAAGAGGCCAATGATGGCGAGCCCCGCATCCGCCTGACCGCCAAGCTGGTCCTCCAGGGAGTGCCCCACACAGAGCGGCTCGCCCGCGTCCGTGAAGCGGCGGCGCTCCTCGTCGGACAGGCTGGTGAAGTCCGAATAGGGCATCCGGTACTTCAACGTGAAGATGCCCTGCTTCTCCAAGGAGAGGTCGAACAGGTAGTTCACGGGGTTGGTGAAGCCGGACAGAAGCACGCCGCCGGGGCGCAGCACGCGCGCCGCTTCACGCCACACGGGACGCACCGCGTCCACGAAGCCGTTGGAGCACGGGTGGAAGATGAGGTCGAAGCTCGCGTCCTCGAAGGCGGAGAGGTCGCGCATGTCGCCCTCCACCAGCCGCAGCTCCAGGCCCTCGCGCTCCGCCACCATGCGGTCCTGGCCGAGCTGCGCGGGCGAGTTGTCCAGCACCGACACCCGGGCGCCCGCCGCCGCCAGCACCGGGGCCTGCTGTCCACCCGAGCCCGCGAGGCAAAGGATGTCCTTGCCCCTCACGTCGCCGAACCACTCGCGCGGCACCGGCTTCATGGGAGTGAGGACGATGCTCCACTCGCCTTTGCGCGCCGCGGCGATGACCTCTGGGCTGACGGGAAGCGTCCACTTGTTGCCCGTGGCCACCTGACGGTCCCACGCCTCGCGGTTGTACGTCCGCACGTCCAATTCAGTCGTCATGCAGCACCCTTCCTTCCATGCCTCCGGCGACAGTGACGACTTCACCCGTCACATGTCCGGAGATTCGATCCGACGCGAGCGACACCACCGCCCGCGCCACGTCCACCGGCTGCGCCACCTTGCGCAGCGGCATCGTCCGCGTGATGCGTTCAACGAAGCCCGGCTGGGCCAGTTTGTCGCGGCTGCGGTCCACCGCCGTCCATCCCGGGCACACGACGTTGACGCGGCCCAGGGGCGCGATGCGGCCCAATTCGTTCTTGAGGCTCTTGAGGAAGCCACTCGCCAGCGCGCCCTTGGCGGCGGCGTAGTCAGCATGTCCTGCTTCACCGAACAGCCCCGCCGTGGAGCTGATGATGACGATGCTGCCCGTCTTCGTGGTGGCCACGTGCCGAAGGAAGGCGCGGCAGCACAGGAAGACGCTGTCCAGGTTCTCCGCCAGCGTGCGGCGCCAGCGCGTCAAGGACATCTCCCAGACAGGTTCATCCGGGGCGGGCCATACCCCCGCGTTGCACACCAGCACGTCCAACCGTCCCAGCGCGGCCACCGCCGCGGGAACCAGCGCGTCCACGTCGGCCTCCACCGTCAGGTCCGCGCGCAGCGCGGCGCCGCAAACGTCACGCGCCAGCGTCTGGGCCTTCTCGGTACTGGAGTGGTAGTGCACTGCCACCTTCGCGCCTTCTTCCGCGAAGGTATGGACCAGGGCGGTGCCGATTCCTCCGGCGCCGCCCGTGACCAGGACGCCTCTGCCCTGCAGCTCTGTGTCCATCCGGGTGTTCTCCTCGGGTCGTGCTTTCACGGGGCCGCTTCGCGGCGGAGTCCCGGGCACACCGGTGGCGTCCGGCGGCTCACGACGAGAAGAGGCCCCGGCGCCTGACAAGAGCCCGTCCATTGACGTGAAGGCCAGCGGAAAAATCCGCCCTGCCCCCGCGCCGGGACCGGCTTCCTCTCCGCGCCAAATCCATGTTTATCTAGGCATAACCCTTTCAAGTCTACACCAAGGAGTCGCCATTGGCCTCGCACCGCCTCACGCCCACCCCCCAGGACGAACCTTCCATCTTCACGTTCGAACGGCGGCACGTTCTCTTCTCGGTGGAGCACACGCGGTTCGAGTTCGTCCGCATGCTGGAGCGCCGGGCCAACGGCGAGGAGTTGCTCCTGGCCGACCGCTACCAGCGGCACGGGCTCGCCGGCCCCGTCGTCATCAAGCGCGTGCGCAGCCCCGCGAGTTCCGCGCGCCGGCACCGGCTGGTGGAGGAAGTGCAACTGGCCTACCGCCTCCACCACCCCAACGTCGCCCAGGTGCACTACTTCAAGATTCACCGGGGCAAGCCGTACATCATCATGGAGCACGTGGACGGGCCGTCGCTGGAGACCGTGCTGGACCTCATGGCCATGCGGGGGAAGCCCGTGTCCCTGGCCTTCGCGCTCCACGTCGCCGCGGAGCTGGCGGACGCCCTGCACCATGCCCACTCGCTCAAGGACGCGCAGGGCCGGCTCCTGGGACTGATTCATCGCGACGTCAGTCCCCGCAACGTGCGGGTAGCGCGTACGGGCGAGGTGAAGCTGACGCACTTTGGCGTGGCCTATTCACACCTGGTCGGCCGGGAAGAGACGGCGGAGGCGCTGCTCAAGGGCGACGTGGCCTATGCGTCCCCCGAATACCTCGCGGGTAAGACGCTGACCGCCGCCTCGGACCTCTTCTCGCTGGGGCTGGTGCTGTTGGAGCTGGCCACGGGACGGCACCTGTTCGCGGCCGCGGCGGATGCGCTGGAGCCACCGCGTGCGAAGTCGCGTGAGCTGCGCTTGGAGGAGCCCCCTTCCCTGCCGCTCACACAGATGCTGATGCTGCTGGAGGAGCATGGTCCCCAGGACGTGGAGCGAGCCGCCGCGAGCCTGCCGCCCGAGGTGCGCGCCGGCCTTCACGGGATGCTGCACAAGGACGCGACGAAGCGTTTCGGCTCGGCGGGGGCGCTGTGCGAGGCACTTCGGGAATGCCTCGTCCAGGAAGTCCGTCGCACCGGCCGCCCTTTCGGCAGGGCCGACATGGCCGCGGAGCTGACACGGCTCATCAGCGACGCCAGCGCGGTACGCGACGAGGTCGAACTGCTCGACGAGAGTCTCTTCCCATCGGGCCTCGAGGCCCATGAGCTGTCGGGGCGGGGCCCCAAGGACGCTTGAAGCCGGGCCCTGGTGCTAACGGGACAGGGCGCTCGCCATCACGACGAGCGCCTTGAGCTTCTCGTCGTCCAGCGTCTCCGAGAGCGTCATCAGCCGCCGTTGCAGCGAGGACTGCTTCTTCGCGCCCGTGCGGCCCTCCCGGGCGAGGCCCAGCAATTCATCCGTGGAGGTCCGCAGCACCATGGCCACCTTCCGGAGCGTGGACACGCGCGGCAACATCTTCCCCCGCTCCATCCGGCTGTAGACCATGGGGTGCATGTCCAACAGCGCCGCCACTTCCACCTGCGTCAACCCCAGCCGCGCTCGCGCCTCGCGCACGGCCTTTCCAAACGTCGCTCCCAGTTCTTCGTCCATGGCTCGTCCGGAAGCCTAGCCCAAACCCCGGGGACCGCCGAGTGGATGGCACGGCCCTAAACCCTTCAGGACCATGTCAGGCCAAGCACTTTCATCTTCCCTGGCAGTAGCGAGAACGGCATCCTCCCGGCGGGGTCCTGCTGGCGTCTGGTGACACTTCAGGTGGGGCCCGCCGGGTGGGAAGCCCCTGGGAGACGGCATGGCGGAAGCGCAGAGGCGAGAAGATTCGCCGGGGACACGCATCGCGGGCTTCACCCTGGGCAAGCGGCTGGGCAGCGGCGCGTGCGGCGACGTGTACCTCGCGATGCGCGACGGCGAGGAGGTCGCGCTCAAGCTCCAGTACCTCCACCGGATGGCGGGGTGGCCGGAGCGCGAGTGCGCCATCCTCCTGCGCCTGCGCCACCCCAACGTGGTGGCCTTTCGCGCCTGCGGCAAGTTCCCAGGCGTGGAGCCCCGGTTGTTCTACCTGGCGATGGAGTGCGTGCGAGGACGGACCCTGCACCAGTGGGTGGAAGAGGAGAACCCCAGCGCTCGACAGGTGGCACGGCTGCTGCGCGGCATGGCCCTGGGGTTGGAGGCCACGCACGCGGCGGGGGTCGTGCACCGCGACCTCAAGGAATCCAACGTCATGGTGCGGGAGCCGGACGGTGAGCCCGTCCTGGTGGACTTCGGCGTGGGCGACTTCGCCGGAGCCCCCCGCCTCACCCAGGGCGTCCTGCCGCCGGGCACCATGCGCTATCGCAGCCCGGAGGCGCTGGCGTTTCGCAGGGCCAGCAGCGCGGCCACGGACCCCCGATACCGGTGCGGGCCAGCGGATGACGTCTACGCGCTCGGCGTCGTCTTCTACTGGATGCTCACCGGCCGCCCTCCCTTCCTGGAGGTGGTGACCCCCACGGAAATCGAGGCCGTCATTTCCGAGGCGCCTTGCGCTCCCCACACGGTGAATCCGCGCGTGCCACCGGCGCTGAGCGAACTGTGTCTGCGGCTGCTGGCCAAGGCCCCCGAAGCCCGAGGGAGCGCGGAGGCACTGAGCGCGGACGTCGAGCGGGCACTCGCAGCCGCCGACGCGGCATGGGACGCGCCTTTGTGCGACTGGCGGCAGGATGCGGAAACACCCGGCCCCGACTCCGGGTCCGAGGACGACAATGACGCCGCGCTGGCGATGTGGGTCGAGGCAGGTGACGCTCGCTGGGACTCGCCCAGGCGCGGGCCCCTGCCCCACAAGCCACCGCTGGAAATACGTGCCCCCGAAGCCGCGGCGCCACGAACGCCTGCGCGGGGACGTGTGGCTCGCTGGGCCGTGGTGCTCGCGGGGCTGGCGTGCGCGGTGGGTGCGTGGCTCTGGGTGGCGACACCCACGCCGGGTGCCGTGGGCAATCCCATCCGGGAAGTGGCTTTGCCCGGTGGCCCGCCGGAAAGTGAGCAGGCCGCGACCCTGCCCAGTCCCGGGCCCACCCTCGCGGCCGTCACCGCCGAGGTGGCGCACCCGAAGAAGGAAGAGCTCCCCGTGAAGCAGATGCCCGACAGCGTGACGACTCCCCAGCAGCCCGCCTCCAGCGCGCGGGCCCTCAAGGCAGCGGCCCGGACGATGGTGGCTGTCGCCGCCTGCTCGGGCCTGGGCTGCCCCAGCGGCCCGCAGGTGCGGCCGGCGCCTCCCGGCGAACCTTGTCCCCCCGGCGCGGTGGAAGCCATGAAGCGGGCCGGTATTCGCATCGGCGACGCCACCAGCCTCGCCTTCGTCGACGACAAGCGTTTTGGAGAGCCCGTTCCCGTTCGCGAAGGCCGCGTCCAGGTCGAACTCGGTACAAACTTCGGCCCCCTGACCTCGGGAAAAGCAGTGGGCGAACTCATCTTCGCCGACCGCGTCTATGGCCGCTTCACCCAGGCCTACACCCGTGGAGGTGACTTCATCCCCGTGTGCCTGGAGATGGTCGAACAGTACGGAGTACGCGGCATCCGGCGGAAGGGCGGCGACCCAGGCCCAGGCATCGCCACGGTCAGCAACACCGCCGTGCTCTACGCCGTGAATCGCTTCGAATAGTGACCTCCGCCAACGGCTTGTTCCGCCCACCAGGGAAGTGATTGTCCGTGCCCACGCCACTGCCCATTCCTCTTGCTCTCGCTTTCCTGCTGGTGGCGGCGCCCGCGCGCGCCCAGCCCGCCTCCTGTCGGGAGCCGACGGAACGCCCCGTTGAGCTGGGCGCGGAGCGGTGCGGCCGGCCACCCGAAATCCGGGTCGGAGAAGGTGTCGCCACGGTGCTCCGCTTCGACACCCCCCTGGTGCGCGCTGAGGCGTCCGGACCAGGACGCTTCCGTCAGGTGGTGGACCGGGAACTCCTCATCATGGTGCCCGAGGAGCCAGTAGCCGACGAGTCCCGCGCCACGCTGACCGTCTACTTCGCGGATGGAGCGGTCCCCACCCAGGCCACGCTTCAACTCGTCATGGAGACGCCCGCACGGGCAGAACGGCAGGTGGAGATCTTCCGTCGAGCGCGCACGGCAGCCTCCTTCCAGCGAGAGCTGCTGGAGACACGGCGGGTGCTTCAGGAAGTGCGCGAGGAGAATGCGCAGCTGCGAACAGCGCAGGCACGCCCCGGTGGCCTGATGGGGCTGCGGGTGAGTGGAGACATGGGCCGCACCGGCGTCGCTGCAAGAGAGTTCCTGGACGTCCGAGAGCACGCGAGGAACAGCCTGGTGCTCCGTTCCGGCCTGACCTTCCGGGCCAGGAGTATTCTGGTGGCGGTGGGCCTGAAGAACCCACTGGGCGCGAAACCATGGCAGGCCACCGGCGCGGCACTTGTGGGGCCGGATGGCGCGGAGTTGAAAGTCGCGCGAGTGTGGGCACCCGCCATCCTCAACCCCGGCGACGAAATGGACGTCCTGGTGGAGACCGAACCCGTGGAAGGCGCGCCCCGAGGCCCCTTCACCCTGACGCTGTGGGCGGAGGACGGCAAGCGCCCCATCATCCTCGGCAACATCGAGTTCCCGTGAGCTGACGGGGCGGCCAGGTGTTGCCGCGCACGTTTGTTGATGGCCTGGAGCGCCTCCACGGAGAGGTGAAGCGCCGCATCCGCTCCGTGGGTCGAGATGCAACCGAGCGCCGTAATTAGCCCTCAAGTCTTCGCTCACCTGAATCCGGAAGAATCCCCCCACTCTGCCAAGAGGATGAAGCGCAGTCCTTCGGGGGGAGGCGACAGGGACAACACCTTCTCCACCACGGTGCGATGGAATAGGTGGACCACGGACTCCGCGAGGCGGAAGGCCAAGCGCTCTTCGAGAGGAACCTCTCCAAGCACCGCCTCGTCGAGCACCAGTTTGTCAAGGCTCAGGAGGAAGTGGCCGTCCGCGTCTTCCTCGAAGACTGAATTGCCCCGGTCCATGCATGCAAGCCGCCGCCACATGTGGACAAGCCAGTATCGCAATACGGATTCCCCTACCTGAACGTCCGCGGGAACCAGTTGAACACCATGAAGACGCTCCCGCGCGAGCGCGTCCTTGACTCGGCCGGACACCACGGGCGAGGGCAAACTGTGGTAGTCGGCCATGACGAGCTTTGGTGGCACCGGCTCGCTCAGCTTCAACTTCACAGGCGCAACTACCTGCACGGGCTTCCCTTTCCGAAATGCGGAGGCCGACTGGTCCCACGCCAGCAGAGGGTGCTGCTGGGAGCGGGCGCGAATGAGGACAAAGTAGTCGTCTTGCATGGCCTACTCCCCCACCTGAAGCGCACGCCGCTGTAGCGGTTCCCTGGTGTCGCTGTGACTGCGCCCGACGGGGCATGCACGGCGCGGCTTGTCCTGGATTCTCGTGGCGCCGGCACAACCTCTCCCCCCAGGCAGGTAGTCCAGCCCATCGGTGGTGAGCGTCCACTTCCCGCTGGCCAGCTTCGTGAGAATCTGGCGACTGATCCGGTCCAAGGACTGCGTCAGCGCCGCAGGCTTTTGGCAGTAGTCGCCCCGCTCCACGGCATCAGCGACAGCTTCCAGCGCTCCCTTCACCGCATCTGGGTACGCCATGTCCATGTCGAAAGCCCACCCTCCTGAATGAGGACCGATGTGGACAGGGACGTGGAGTTCGCATGCCACGGCCATGACCATGGGCAGCATGACGCCATTCTCCCGCCGGTTGATGTCGTAGCCGAACTCCCGACAGAACCGGGCCCAGTTCTCGTCATCCGCCATGGCCTCCGAGCAGATGAGGTGGTGGGCGGCGATGGACCAGCGCCCCGTGTACCAGGGGTGCTCGCTGGACTCCCGGCCCGCGAGGATGTTCTCCCGCAACTCCGTTGAGTTCCCCACGTGCCAGCCCCACGCGGCGGCGAACTTGTGCCACGCCTTCCCGCAGTACTCACACGGTGGGCGCGGAGGCGGCTTCGGCCCCTCGCCCGGCTTCGTTTTCAGAAATCGGACTCGGGCACCACGGATGATGACGGGCATGCCTGGAAGCACACACCCGCCACGCCGACTAATGAATGGCACGCGGGCGCAGGCGAACACGCACTTTCCTACAGGAGTCCTGAGCCACACCAAGCGCCTACCAGCAAGCAGGCTGCCCTACACACGATTCGGGCCTGGACCCTTCCGCGTCGGCTGCGTAGGCAATGGGCTCACGGTCAGTGACTCACTCCGGATAAGAGCTCTTCGCCGCTTCCGTGCGAGCGCGCTCCGCGGCCTTGCGCTCCTGCCACATGCGCTCACTCTCCGCGTTGCGCTGGATGGAGCGAGCAAGCGCCTCGGGATACTTCTCCACGATGAGGGGCGCGAGCCGTTCGAGCGACTGCTTGAGGTCGGGGAACGCGGTCTGATCCTTGTCGACCAGGATCTTCCAGGGCGCGGAGACGGAGCTTCGCGTCATGTCAAAGGCGACTTGAGACGACTGAAGCTCCTCCGGAACGCTGATGGAGACATAGGAAACCGACGCCCCACTGCACGGCGTGACGGAGGCGGACTTCCGGGAGCCCGTCGAGCGGTGCGGCAGCGCGCCTGACCGCACTCCGTACTCAATGTGGCATGCATTCAGGGGCAGCAACTGCGCCTGGACCGCGGCGAGTTCCTGAAGGCCGCTGACGTCGGTATTCAAGCCGCCCCGGCCAAACCCTCCCCCCACGACCAGAAAGGCCCCGCCGCCCATGAGACCAACCACCATCACCACCGCGACGATGATGATGATGGCGGAGTTGCCGGACTTCCGCGCCGACTGCGTAGACGATGGATTCATTGAGGCACGAGCCTAAGTGGAGCGAGCGCACACCGAAAATCCGTCAACAGGCGGCACGCCAAGAAGGCGAGACATTCACTCCGGATAAGAATTCTTCGCTTCTTCTTTGAGAGCGCGCTCAGCGTCCTTCCGCTCCTGTCTCTCGCGTGCCAGTCGCACCTTCAAGTCGGCGTCTTCCTGGCGCTCGATGGGGTACTGCGTGAGCAAGAAGGGGGCGAGTTGTTCGAGCGACTGCTTGAGCGCGGGGAACGCGGTCTGATCCTTGTCGACCAGGATCTTCCAGGGCGCGGAGACGGAGCTTCGCCTCATGTCGAAGGCGACGTCGCGCACCTGCCGCTCCGATGGCACACGGACGGAGATACGATAGGAGGACGGAGTCCCGCAGGGCGTGACGTAGGCATATTCCTGGGAGCCAATCCAACGCCTCCCGCCCGCCCCTTTCCGCGCTCCGTATTCGACCTCGCATGCATCCAGGGACGACAACTGCGCCTGGACGGCGGCCAACTCCGGAAGCTGTCCCACGTTCGTGGTCCGCATCCAGCCCATGGACGAGAGGCCCACCATCACCACCCCGGTGAGCGCCGCGACCAGCGGCCCAACGGAAAGACCGATGAGGATCTTCTTGCCCTGCGACATCCGCGCGGGCGGCGTAGGCGATGGCTCCATTGCCGCCGCAACCTAGCCGGGCCCTCGCAGCCTGGACAAGCCGTCAACTGCCTTCAGGACGGGGGAACGTTCCGTCAGTCGCGCACCGCGGCCGTTCTACGGCTCGTCATCCACTGCCTGAAGGTACGTGTTCAGGATGTCCACGTAATGAGGCACGACCTCCACGGCCAAGACGTCCTGGATCAGTCGGCGAGCCCCCTCCAAGTCCCCAGCATCCCGGCGTCTGTCGACTTCAACCAAGGTGCGAGACAGGCGCCTCGAACCGGTAGAGATGCGGGATGCAATCTCCCTCACAAGAACTGCGGCGCTTTCGTCATCCTGGAGCGCACGCGCTGTTTCGCTTGGCGAAATCCCCACGTCGTGCGCCGTGGCCAGAACAAGGGCGCGCGTTTCGGTGGTGAGGAAGGGCTGAACCGGATCTGTGATGCGGCGGCTCAGGTCTTTGACCGCGTCCCAATCCCGTTGGGTGGTCATGTCGTTCTCCTAGCGAGGGTGACAGTCACGGAAGGGCCACTCTCGTTGCCCCTCGCAGTATCGAAAGCAGGCGTAGCAGTCCCCAACCCATCGAGGCTTCTTCTGGTCTCGACACCGGACATACTGGTCAGTGCAGTGCGCCCGCCATCCGTCGTCGGCGCCAGCCTCCTCTCCCTCCTTCACCTTCTCGCTCGCGAACCTGACCGCGGCATCCATGGTCGCAAGGTGCGCGGCGGCCTCGCCCGCCGTGAGGCCGCACGCTTCGGGCATGCCGGGGTTGCGCTGGACGCGGCACGACACCGTGTCGGTGCAGGACGCCAGCGCATAGACGTCGCGGCGGCTGGCCGCGCCAGTGGCACTGCTGGCGCAGCCCAGCGACACAACGGCCAGGAGGACGGACAGGCCCGTCAAAGATCTATTCTTCTACATGGAGAACAGGCTTTACCCGGACGTGCGGCACCAAGAGCCAGCCCCACACTCCGAAGACGGGCGCCGCCCGGCAGGACTCGGGCGGCGGCCGTCACGAAACGTCCGGCGGTGCTACGACAACCGCAACAGCTTGCGCGCCTGTTCCGGAGTGGCCGGCTCGCGGCCATGGGCCCGCGCGCGCTTCACCGCCTCGGCGACGAGCTCCCAGTTGCCCTTCGCGAGCACGCCCTTGGACACGTAGATGTTGTCCTCCAGGCCCACGCGCGCGTTGCCGCCCCGCTTCGCCGCCTCGTCCACGTAGGCCAGTTGGTGCCGGCCCACGCCCGCCACCGTCCAGGTGGAACCTTCGGGCAGCGAGGCGATCATGAAGTCCAGCACCTCCGGACGCGGCTGCAACGTACCCGGCACCCCGAGCACGAAGTCGAAGTGCGCCGGCAGGTCCACCAGGCCTTCCTTCGCCAGGTAGCGGGCCTCGTCAATCATGCCCACGTCGAAGCACTCCAGCTCCGGCCGCAACCCGGCTGCGCGGATGCGCCTGGCGATGTCACGCACCAGCGGCCGGGGATTCCAGAAGACCTCCTCGCCGAAGTTCACCGTGCCCGTCGTCAAGGTGGCCATGTCCGGCCGGTCCTCGCCGGTGAGCGTCAGCGGCCCGCAGCGCTGGTCCACCGTCATGCCCACCGCGCCGCCCGTGGACGTCTGGATGAGCACGTCCGTGCGCTTGCGGATGGCGCGGATGGCCGCGCGGAACAACTCCGCGTCCTGCGACGGCTTGCCGTCCGCCGTGCGCACGTGCAGGTGCACCATCGCCGCGCCGGCCTCGCGGCAGCGCGCGGCGTCCTCGGCGATCTCCTCCGCGGTGATGGGCAGGTGCGGCGTCTGCTCGCGCGTCGTCTCCGCGCCCACCATGGCCGCGGTGATGACCATGGGCGTGCTCATTTCTGGCCTCGCTGCTTGTCCTTGGGCACCACGCACGTCCCCGTGGCCCGGCACACAACCACCGGCTCCGTCAGGACGTCCGCCGCCGAGTCATTCACGTCCGGCCGCGGCTTGATGACCTTGCGCGCCTCGAAGCGCATCTTCCGCGACGTGTTGCCCGCGCTGACGATTTCGCCTTCCGCCTCGATGAAGTCGCCCGCGTACACCGGGGCCAGGAACTCCACGGAGTCATAGGCGCGGAAGAGGCCCTCGTCCCCGTCGCTGCGGATGCACAGCTCCGTGGCCACGTCGCCAAAGAGGCCCAGCATCCGCGCGCCGTCGACCAGGTTGCCGCCGTAGTGCGCGTCGTGGCTGCTCATGCGCAGCCGGATGACCGCCTTCGTTCCCGTGCTCACTGAGGCTCTCCCTGATAGTGCGCGTCCTTCGGCTCCTTGCCTTCCTTCTTGAGGAGCGCGTGGACGATGTAGTTGGCCACGTCGGACGGCTTGGTACCGGGCCCAAAGCCGGCGTCGAAGCCCAGCTCCAGCGCCAGCTTGTGGTCCACGCGGGGCCCGCCCAGCAGCAACTGGACCTTGCCGTGGATGCCAGCGGCCTTCGCCGCGTCGATGAACTGCCGCGAGTTGTCCTTGTGCACGTCGCGCTGGGTGACGACCTGGCTGACCAGGATGGCGTCCGCGTTGCGCGCCATGGCCTTCTTGATGAGGTCCTCGTTCGGCACCTGGCTGCCCAGGTTGAAGGCCTCGAACCCGGGGTAACGCTCCAGGCCGTAGTCGCCCGCGTAGCCCTTCATGTTGAGGATGGCGTCGATGCCCACGGTGTGCGTGTCCGTGCCCGTGCAGGCGCCGAACACCACGATGCGCCGCTTCACCTTCTCCTTGATGAAGGCGTTGAGGTCGTCGAAGGACATCTTCTTCACGACGACTTCGGGCACGTCGATTTCGGCGTAGTCCAGCGTGACGGCTGAACGCGCGTAGACGATGAAGAAGGTGTAGGTGTCCGCGGCGCGCTCGGCGGCGGCCACCTTCACGTCGGTGAAGCCCATCTTCTTCGTGAAGACGGCGGCGGCCTCCTTGGCCTTCTCGGACAGCGGCACCGGCAGGGTGAACGACAGCTGCACCACGCCGTCGTCCCGCCGGTCGCCGTAGGGACGGATGATCTGCTTGCTCGGCTTCACCATCGGCTCACTTCCCCCCGGCCCGCTGAATCTTGACGCTGGAGCCCACCTTCTGGGCCAGCGGCGCGAACCGCTCCTTCTTCGTCTGCTCCAGGTAGAAGACGACGGACCACGTCGTCTTTCCGTCGCAGCCCACATACGTCACGGAATCCACCGCGCCACTGCCATCCGGCGCCACGTCCGTCTCCTGACGCTTCGCCGCTGGCTGGGCGCCCACCTTCAGACGCTCCCAGCCCCTGCCGCCAATGGACGCGACAATCTTGTCCACGCACGTCTGAGCCTTCATGCCCGCCGTCTGCACGGCGCCCACGTCAACCAGGAAGTAGGCGTCCCCGCTGGGCGCCTGGAACTTGAACGTCCCCGCATCCTCGGAGCGGTTCCACGAAGCGGGAACCTGGAGGGAGACGTTCTTCACCTGGACCTGCGCCAGCGCATCCGCGGAGCCGCCCGCGGAGAGCACCATGGCAAGGATTGAACCGAGCATCACTGCGCCTCCAGGAGTTCCAGGAACGGGTTGAAATAGTCCGGCGCCTTCTCCAGCACGCCGTCGAGGCCCTTGCCGCCGGTCTCCTCGCGCTTCACGTCACCGAAGTGGCCCCGGCCGATGGCGGTCACCATGCCCTCGTCGCGGCACTCCTGGAGCAGCTGCTCCGCCCGGGCGAACACCTCGCGGGCCCGGTTGGCGATCTTCCCGTCCTCGCGGACGGTGAACTCCTCGTCGATGCCTCGCGCCGCGCGGTGGATGTAGGCCGCGGACTTGAGTGCCACGTAGCGGTCCGCCAAGAGCGGCGTGTGCATGGCCTCCGTCATCATGCCCAGCAACTGGATGCCCTGCCGCGTCCACATGGCCACCAGGTTCGCCATCACGTCGTACGCGTGGCTGAAGAAGATGTCCGTCTCCTTGTGCTTGGTGGGCGGCATGTACTTCAACGGCGCGTCCGGGAAGCAGCGGCGCACCAGCATGGCCTGGGACAGCTCGAGCAGCAGCGTGTCCTCGCGGTACGGGTCGATTTCGTACGCGTGGCCGATGCCCAGCTGCCAGTCCTTGAGGCCCGCGCGCTTGGCGAAGCACTCGTTGATGAACTGGCTGGCGATGACGGTGTGGGCCGCGTCGTACGCGTCCGCGGTGGTGATGTAGTTGTCCTCGCCGGTGTTGATGATGATGCCGGCCAGGGCGCAGATGCGGCGGCTGAAGTACTGGTCGATGAACGTGCGCCGCATGTTGATGTCACGGAAGAGGATTCCGTACATCGCGTCGTTGAGCAGCATGTCCAGCTTCTCGTAGGCCGCGCAGAAGGCGATCTCCGACATGCAGAGGCCGGACGAGTAGTTGGTCAGCTGGATGTAGCGCTTGAGCTTGCGGCTCTCGTCATCCAGGGCCTCGCGCATGATGCGGAAGTTCTCCTGGGTGGCGTAGGTGCCGCCGTAGCCCTCCGTCGTCGCGCCGTGGGGCACGTAGTCCAGCAGCGACTGCGCCGTGGACCGGATGACGGCGATGACGTCCGCGCCCGCCTGGGCCGCCGCGCGCGCCTGGTCCACGTCGTCGTAGATGTTGCCCGTGGCCACGATGACGTACTTGTGTGGCGCGGGGGGCATGGGGAACTGCTTGCGGAGCTCTTCGCGCTGGGCGATGCGGGCCTTCAAGTCATCGAGCGCGGCGCGGGCTTCCGCGCGGACCTCCTCACGGAGGTTGTGCTCCTGCTCGGGAGACAGGGGGGCCAGCTTCTCGGTGGGGAGCGCCGTCAGCCGCTCCACGGCCTCCAGCGGGCTCTTCGCGCCCAGATGCAGCGCGCGGCCGTACCAGTAAGCGGCGCCCTTGTTGAGCACCCCGGCGGCCTTCAGCTTGTCCACCATCAGGTTGGCGAGCGGCACGCCCCGCGCGCCAGCTCCAGAGAGGCCGAAGAAGCGCAGCACGGTGCGCTCGGTGGATACAGTGGTGTTACGGCGGATGAGGTCGAAGATCGGGTTGACGATTTCGTCCGCCAGCTTGCGCGCATGATCAATCCGCGCGTCTTCAATGAACGGGCCTGGCATGGGCGCACCTTACCCGCCCGAACGACAGCCGGTAGCGCCGATGCGCACCTGTATGACGTTGCCGCACCGCATTATCGGTTCCGAGTTCAAAGCACCGAAGGGCCGGTGAGTCCCTCCACCGACAGGACGGTGATGCCACCGGCTTTTCGGTGGACTCTCTTGAACACAACGCTCAACTCACTGGAATCATTCAGACTCTGACGGTGGCATGGGGCCTGCTTAGGACGGGACTGCCTTACCCCCTGAGACAAGGAGAATCCCTTGCAAGCCCGCTCCCTGCTTCTAACCGCCATTCTCTTTGGCGGATCGGCCGCCGTTGCCGCGACGCCCCCTCCCCTGACGACGGACACCGGCTCCCCCGTGGGGAGCAACCAGAACTCCAAGACGGCCGGCCCTCGTGGCGGCATCCTCTTGGAGGACTTCCACCTCATCGAAAAGCTGGCTCGCTTTGACCGTGAGCGGATCCCCGAGCGCGTGGTCCACGCGCGCGGCACCGGCGCCCACGGCACCTTCGAGAGCTACGGTGACTTCTCCAAGCTGACGCGCGCGTCCGTCTTCTCCGCGAAGGGCAAGAAGACGCCGATGTTCGTGCGCTTCTCCACGGTCATCCACCCGTCGGGCTCGCCGGAGACGCTGCGCGACCCTCGCGGCTTCGCGCTCAAGTTCTACACGGACGAGGGCAACTGGGACCTGGTGGGCAACAACCTGCCCATCTTCTTCATCCGCGACGCCATCAAGTTCCCGGACATGGTGCACTCGCTGAAGCCGTCGCCCATCACGAACAAGCAGGACCCGAACCGCTTCTTCGACTTCTTCTCGCACCAGCCCGAGTCGACGCACATGCTCACGCAGGTGTACTCGGACATCGGCATCCCGGCGAACTACCGCCAGATGAACGGGCACGGCGTGCACGCCTTCAAGTTCGTCAACGCGAAGGGCGAGTACAAGTACGTGAAGTTCAACTGGAGCTCGCAGCAGGGCGTGAAGAGCCTCACCGCCGAGGACGCCGCCCGCGTGGTCTCCGAGGACCACCAGCACGCCACCACGGACCTCTACGCCACCATCGGCGCGGGCAAGTTCCCTTCGTGGGAGCTGAGCGTGCAGGTGCTGGACCCCAAGGAGCTGGACAAGTTCAGCTTCGACCCGCTCGACGCGACGAAGATCTGGCCCGAGGCGCAGGTGCCGTCCATCAAGCTGGGCAAGTTCACGCTCAACAAGATGCCGGACAACTTCTTCGAGGAGACCGAGCAGGCGGCCTTCTCGCCCGGCGTGCAGCCGCCGGGCATCGAGCCCTCCGAGGACCGCCTCCTGCAGGGCCGCCTGTTCTCCTACGCCGACACCCAGCGCTACCGCATTGGCGCCAACTACCAGTCGCTGCCCATCAACCGGGCTCGCGCGACGGTGAACAGCAACAACCAGGCGGGCAGCATGAACTTCGCCAACACGAAGTCGGACGTGAACTACGAGCCCAGCGTCACCCGTGAGACGCAGGACGCGCCGCAGTACCTCTTCTCCAACGCGCCGCTCAGCGGCACCACGCAGCAGCGCGGCATCGAGAAGACGGACAACTTCGCGCAGGCCGGCGCCTTCTATCTGGCGCTCGACGCGGGCGGGAAGGACCGCCTCATCAAGAACCTGGCCGCGGACCTGAACCAGGTGCGTGACGCCAAGGTGAAGGCGCGCATGGTGGGCCACTTCTTCATGGCCAACCCTGACTACGGCACCCGCCTGGCCAAGGCGGTCAACGTCAAGGTGGACGACGCCAAGGCCGCCGTGGCCACGCTCGCCGCCCGCTGATTCACTCTTCTCCGGGCCCTGGCAGGCGTGCTTCCGCCAGGGCCCGGCGTTTCCCGCCACTCCCCCTGGGAGAAGGCCGGGATGTGGTGGCGCACGGCGACTTCCCCCCTCTCGCCGCCCGTCACATCCCGGTCTTCCCTCAGCGGGAGCAGGCCCCCTCTCTTCTGGAGTCCTCCATGATTCGCAAGCTGCTGCTGGGAACGCTGGGCCTGTTGATGCTGGGTGCTGGGGTGCTGACGGCCGCGTGGATGTCCCTGCGCGCCACGCCCGCGCCACAAGGGCGCCTGCTGGCCACGAGCGAGGCGGAGCGCTACCTGCTGGCCGCCGCCCGTGCCGGGGAGACGGACATCGTCGCCGGGCTCGTCCAGGCGGGGACGCCGGTGGAGGCGCGGGATGCTCGCGGCTTCTCGCCGCTCATCCTCGCCGCGTACCACGGGCATGCGGACACGGTGCGCGCCCTGCTCGCCGGGGGCGCGGATGCGTGCGCTGGCGACAACAACGGCAACACCGCGCTCATGGGTGCGGCCTTCAAGGGCTATGCGGACATCGTCGGATTGCTCAACCAGCAGCCCTGCGCGGTGGACCAGAGCAACCGCTTCGGCCAGACGGCGCTGATGTTCGCGTCCTTGTTCGGCCGCGAGGAGGTGGTGGACCAGCTTCGCCAGCAGGGCGCCTCCCCCGACGTGCGCGATGGCAGCGGCCGCAGCGCCCAGGACTGGGCGCGCACGCAGGAGCCCAGCGCGCCCGTGCCGCAGGCGCCCACCGCGCCGGAGACCTCCGCCTCGGCGCGATGACACGAAGGCATTGCCCGGCCCTGGATGAGGCCCAGGAGGCCCCATCCCGGTGAAGACGCCGCCGGGAATCAGGCCAGACGGCCCGGCTGCTAGACGTACCGTGTGCCGAAGAGCTGGAGCAGCTCCGGCTCGGTGCGCAGCAGGTCCAGCGTCAGCGCTGCGTGGCCGGGCACGTAGCCGTTGCCCACCACCATGGTGACGTCCTTGCCCACGCCCTCGGCGCCCAGGGCCGCCGCGGTGAAGCTGGTGGCCATGGAGAAGAAGATGGCCGTGCCGCCGTCCTTCACCGACAGGATGGTGGCCATCTCCGTGTTGCCCACGCTGGCGCAGTTGACCACCAGGTCGCAGAGCTGGCCATCCGTCGCCCGGCTCACCGCTTCCATGACGTCCACGCCCTGCGTCGCGTCCACCTTCAGGGCCACGTCGCACAGGCCAATGCCGGACAGCAGGTCCAGCGCGCCCTGCGACACGTCGAGCGCCAGCAGCTTGCCCCGGCTCTCCAGGTTGCGCCGCGCCTGCGCCAGACACAGCGCCCCGCTCTTGCCCGCGCCCAGCACCGCCACCGTCATGCCCGGCCGCACGTGCCGGGCCACCAGCGCGGGCGCGCCACACACGTCCAGCGCCGCGAGCGCCAACGTGTCCGGCATGTCCGTGGGCAGCTTCGCGTAGATGCCGCTGGCGAACAGGAGCGCGTGTCCGCGGATGTCCACGCGGTCGATGTCCGCGTGCACCGCCTTCACCTCTTCGATGACCAGGGGCGTCAGCGTCAGGCTCACCAGCGTGGCGATGCGGTCGCCCACCTTGAGCAGCTCGCGCGCGGGGTGCCTGGCGCCCAGCTCCTTCACGCGGCCAATCAACATGCCGCCCGAGCCCGTCACGGGGTTCTGCATCTTCCCGCGCTCACGGACGATTTCCTGGATGCGCTCGCCAATGCGCTTCGCGTCGCCGCCCACCTCGCCCTTGATCTGCTTGAAGGACGCGGCGTCGATGTTGAGGCTCTCCACGTCGATGAGCAGCTCGGACTCGCGGCACGGCAGCGCAGGGTCCAACTGCTTCGCGCGCTGGGGCAGCACGCCCTTCTCGCCGACGACGCGAGACAGCCCGTAGAGGTCGATGCTCATGTTCCCGTCTCCCTGAAGGTTCTCGGGCGCCCGGCCCCGCCGCGGCGGGGCGCACCCAGGGAGGCGTCTACCCGCTTGGGCAGGGAAAAGGCCAGCGTCACGTCACGCGCGGTGGGCCGGGGCGTCCCCCAGCGGGCATCCCGTCCACCGCGAGGAGGCCCTGGCCCCGTGCGTCAGTCCTGCGCCAGGTTCGGCACCAGGACGGACAGCGAGCGCGCGAAGCGGTACGACACACCGGAGTGGCCGTCCTCGAACTCCTCGTGGACGCGCTCCACGCCCGCGTTCTTGAACTCCTCCGCGAGCATCCGCGTGCCCCAGCGGATGTTGAACTCGTCACGCGTCCCGCAGTCCAGGTACACCGTCTTCAGCTTCCGGAACGCGTCCATGAACTTCGGCACGAAGCGCACCGGATCGTGCACCAGCCACCGGTTCCACACGTCCAGCCGCAGCCGGCCCGTGTTCGCGTCGAAGGGCAGCTCCACGTTGAGCGGCTCGCCCTTCTTCGGCGAATACGCGGCGGCCATCGCCAGGACGTTCACCACCGGGAAGTCGTCCCCGCGCATCTTCGTCTCGCTCACGCGCGCCCGGAACTCGGAGTGCCACGCCTCCACGCCGCCGGCCTTCAGCAGCGCCGCCGCGGCCTTCGGCAGGTCCGGCAGGTAGCAGTATTCGAAGTAGGAATCCGCGGCGTGCGCGCCCACGTGGGAGAACAGGTCCGGGTGGTAGCGGCCCATCACCAGCGCGCCATAGCCACCGGAGCTGTGCCCCACCACGGCGCGCGAAGCCGCCTTCGGCAGGGTGCGGTAGGTGCGGTCCACGAAGCCCACCACGTCCTTGGTCAGGTAGTCGCGGTACCGGCCAATGGCGTCGCTGTTCACCCACTGGCTGCCGCCCAGCGACGTCCAGGCATCCGGGAAGACGCCAATGACGGGCGGAATCGCGCCCGACTCGACGAGCGCGTCCAGGCGCTGGGGGACGGTGGGCGCGAAGCCCGACGCGTTCGTCCAAGAGCCGCCGCTGTTGCCGAAGGCATGCAGGAAGTAGACGACGGGGTAGCGCCGATCATCCGCGCCGTAGCCCGGCGGAAGATACACGGTGAGCTTGCGGCGAGCCGGGTCCCCCAGCGGGTTCGACTCCAGCGCCGGCGACAGCAGCTCACTCGACTCCAGCAATCCATTCATCCGTGCATTCCCTTCATCGGGCCCGCGGCTACGCGCGCGAACCGGGTTGCTTCCCCAGCGCCTTCATCACCGCCTGGAGGTCCTCCCACGCCTTGCGCTTCTCCGCCGGGCTGCGCAGGAGGTACGCCGGGTGGAAGGTGGGCATCAGCTGGATGCCCTCGTAGGTGCGCCAGTTGCCGCGCAGGCGGGTGATGGGCGTGCTGTCCCGCAGCAGCGTCTGCGCCGCGAACTTGCCCAGCGCCACCACCACCTTGGGCTGGATGGCGGCCAGCTGCGCGCGCAGGAAGGGCTCGCAGGAGGCAATCTCCTCCGGCTCCGGATTGCGGTTCCCCGGTGGCCGGCACTTCACGACGTTGCAGATGTAGACGTCATCGCGGCGGTAGCCCATCGCGCCAATCATCTTCGTCAGCAGGTCGCCGGCCGCGCCGACGAAGGGCACGCCCTGCAGGTCCTCGCTCTCACCAGGGCCCTCGCCCACGAACACCAGCTCCGCGCGAGGGTTGCCCGAGCCGAACACGAGGTTCTTGCGCGTCGAGCACAGCGTGCAGCGCTGGCAGTCACCCAGCTCCCGGCGAATCTCGTCCAACGTCGGCCGCTCGCCGTTCGCCGTTCCAGGCAGCGCCCCAGCGGGCCGCGACGTGGGCGGCGGCGCATCCACACGCATCCCCGCTCCCGGCGTCCGGGGCGCCGGAGGCCGGCCCTCAACGGTGCCAAGAGCCATGCCCCCCGGACGGGCTGGGGGCGGCACCCGGGCCGGCGCTGCGACACCGTGTCCGGGCAGTCCCGCTGCACCAGCAGGAGTCGCCGGGCCCGGCCGCTCCGTGCCGATGGAACGGGGCTCCGGTGCCTGGCTTGCCAGCGGCGGCCGGGGCAGCGGTGCCTCGGGGAGAGCAGGAGGCCCAGCGTCCGCGGCCCCCTGGGTCCGGGCGAAGCGCGCGCGCAAGGAGGGAGCCGAGCGTTGGAGCTCGAGCGCCGCCTTGGCGTCAATCATCAGCACCCGGCCAGCGGCCTCCTCCTGCCAGAGGAGGTGGCGGCGCACATCGTCCAGCAGGGCACTAAGGTCCTGCGAGGCCTCGGGCGTGTCATCAATCACGGTCCTGGATCGGTATCGGACGTGGCGCCCGTGCGCAAGGAAGCGGACGCCCGAGCCGGCTGTTCGCCTCCCGCCAGAGCAGTTGCAGGCCCACGCCCGGAGTCCTACCCCGCCCTGCCCCCAGTCATCCGCCCCGGAGGCGCCCCTGGCCCACGCTATCTTGCGCCCCCAACCCGGTGTCACGCAGCGAGGAGCCGCCATGGAGCACCAGAACCCGGATTACCGCCAGGACACGGAGGCCCTGTTCACAACGGCCGCCTTCGTCATGGACCTGGGCATCCAGCCCGTGGACATCCGCCCCGGCGAGGTGGAGGCCCGGCTGGTGGTGCAGCCCCGTCACCTGCAGCAGGATGGCGTCATCCACGCTGGTGTCCAGGCGACGTTGGCGGACCATACGGCGGGCGCGGCGGCCTTCTCCGTGGTCCGCAAGGGCCAGCGGGTGTTGTCCACCAGCTTCACCGTCCACCTGCTCCAGACGGCGTCCGGTGAAGAACTTCGGTGCAAGGCCCGGGTGCTCCGCGCCGGCCGCCGGCTCATCGTCACGGAGTCCGAGGTCCACGCCATCTCCGGCGGCACGCCCCGGCTCGTGTCGAAGACCACCGTCACCCTCGCGGTGATGGAGCCCCGTTAGGACGGTGACACGAGCAGCAACTGGATGAGGGCCCGCGCCACCTCGTGCTTGCTGCCCTGGAGTTCATGCTGCGCGCCCGAGCGCGTGAGCACCGTCACCCGGTTGGTGTCCGTGCCAAAGCCCGCGCCAGGGGCCGTCACGTCGTTGGCGACAATCGCGTCCAGCCCCTTGCGCTCCAGTTTGTCGCGCGCGTGCGCCACCACGCGCTCCGTCTCCGCCGCGAAGCCCACCAGCACCGGCCGCTTCGGCTGTCCCACCACCTGGCGGGAGGCCTCCGCGAGCACGTCCGGCGTGCGCACGAGCGTCAGCGCCTCGGGCGACGTTGAAGCGCCCTTCTTCACCTTCTGCGGCGCGCGCGTCTCCGGGCGCCAGTCGCTGACCGCCGCCGTGGCGATGAACGCATCCACCGTGCCCACTCGTGAGAGCACCTCGCGCGCCATGTCGTCCGCGCTCACCACGTCCACGATGTCCAAGCCGCCGCGCTCCACGGTGCCCACGGGACCGAGCACCACTGTCACCTCGGCGCCCAGGGTCCGGGCCGCGTGCGCGAGCGCCATGCCCATCTTCCCAGTGGAGGGATTGGAGATGAACCGCACCGGGTCCAGGAACTCGCGCGTGGGGCCCGCCGTCAGCAGCACCCGCTTCCCCGCCAGCGGGCCAGCGCCAAAACGCGCCGCGACCGCCTGGACGATGGCTGGAACGTCCGCCAGTCGCCCCTCCCCCACGTCACCACAGGCCAGCATCCCCGCGCCTGGGCCCACGCGCGAGAAGCGCGGATAAGCCAGCAGGGCCACCAGGTTCTCCTGCGTCAGGGGGTTGTCCCACATGGCCACGTTCATCGCCGGCGCCAGCACCACCGGCCCCCGGAAGGCGAGCAGCGACGTCGTCACGGCGTCGTTCCCCATGCCCGCGCGGATGCGCGCCAGCAGGTCAGCGGTGGCCGGCGCCACGACGAATGCCTCGGCCCAGCGAGCCAGGTCCAGGTGGCCGAAGTTCCCCTCCTGGGCAGGGTCGAAATAGTCCGTGAGCACAGGGTGCCCGCTGAGCGCCTGGAAGGTGAGCGGAGTGACGAACTGGCGCGCGGACTCCGTCATGGCCACCCGCACCTCGGCGCCCGCACGCGACAGCTCCCGCACCAGCTCGCAGGCCTTGTACGCCGCGATGCCGCCACCCACGCCAACGACCACCCGGCGGCCCTTCAGAGTCGTCACGTCCATGCGGCTTCCTAATGCGCGGGGAGGCGGGCTCGCAACCGTCCCGGCAGGGCCTCAGCGGGCCATCATCACGACGTCACTGCTCGAAGGCACATCCACGACGCGGACCTCCGGTCCGCCTGGGGTCTCCACGTGGAAGTTGCCCCACACCAGCGTGTACCGCCCGGGACGCAGGCCGCTCAGGCGGACCTGCTCCGACCGGGGCTGGTACACGAGCTGCGCCCAGCGCGAGCGCATCAACGCCACCGCCGGAGGATTGCCCACCGCCCCCAGCTCTCCCGCGACGACCCACAGCGCCCGGCCCCGCTCCGGCTTCACCTGGACGACCAGCGACGCGGTGCCCGGCCCCGGGCCCAGGTCCAGCGACATCTCCGAGCCGCCCACCTGCACCACCAGCGCCGGCTCGCCAGAGAACTCCCGGTTCGCGCCCAGCGCGAAGCGGTAGTTGCCCGGGGAGACCTCCACGCTGTAGCCGCCATCCGGCCCGGTGACGATGGTGAGCGGTTCGCTGCGGTCCGCGTTGACGGCCTCGACCTCGAAGCCCGCCGCGGGGCTCCCGTCCTGGCGGTACACCCGGCCGCTCAAACGCGTGGCCTGCCGCAGCTTGAGCTCCACCGGCCCCCGCGCGCCCCGCTCCAACGACTGGGTGGCGCTCAACCGCCCCTTGCGCGCCGTGAGCGAGTAGCGCGTCACATAGGGCGGGCTGGCCACCGTGAAGGTGCCGTCCGGCCCGGAGAGCACGGAGTCGTCACAGACGTCGCACGACACCACGGCATCTGGCACCGGCCCGCCGCCCTCGTCGACCACGCGGCCCGAGACACCCGGCAGCTTCTCCAGCACCAGGTCTCCCAGGTCGGGCGAGACCGGGCGATCCACCATCAGCGGCTCGTAGCCCGCCGCGTCCACCGACGCGATGACGCGGTCGCCTGCCGAGGGCAACGGCAGCTCGAAGCGGCCATCCGGTGCATTCACATCGTGCTCGTCCACGCGGAAGCGGCGCACCGGCTCACCGTCATCGCCCATGACGCGCCCGCGGTAGACGTCGCGCTTCTTGAGCACCACTCGCACCGGTGGGCCACCCGCCTTGCCCTCGGCGCGCTCGATCTGGTCATAGCCCGGGTGCCGCACCTCCAAGCGGTAGCCCCGGTCCGGCCGCAGCGCACGGAACTCGAAACGGCCGCTCGCGTCGGACTGCACGGGCTCCGCGCCACGGGGCACCACCACCAACGTGGCGCCCGCTACCGGCGCGTTCTGCCCGTCCACCACCTCGCCACTGAGCGGCGCTCCGGGCTTCAGCTCCGCCTCCAGCTTCAGCGACTGCCCTTCCGTCAGCGTCACCTCCCGGCGCTCCGACGGCTGATAGTCGGGATGGGACGCCATCATCGAATACGTGCCCGCCGGCATCCCGCGCATCGGGACCATGCCATCCGAGCCGGACGGCCGGTCACTCCGGAAGATGCCCTGCTGCTCCACCCACAGCACCACGTCTGCGCCTTCCACGCGGCGGCCCTCGGCGGAGACCGTCACCTCCAACGACGCGCGAGGCTCCAGCGCCAGTTGCACGTCGGTGGCCGGCGCCGTCACCTTCAACTGGCCACCGCCCCACTCCGAGTGGTGCGCATGCAGCTCGTACAGCCCCGGCGTGGGCACCTGCGCGATGAAGCGCCCTTCCCCGTCCGCCAGCGTCGACGCGCCCGTGGGCTGCACCAACACGGACACACCCGGCGCGGGCCGGCCATAGACATCCAGCACCTGTCCGCTGATGACGGTGGCGCGCTCCATCTCCAGCTCGAGCGCCGTCTCCCCTGGCGTCACCTTCGCGGGCAGCTGCGCATCACGGAAGCCCTCGGCCTGTCCGGTCAGCACGTAGTTGCCCACGGCCAGGGGGCCCAGCGTCACCAACGCGCCGGTGCCACCGCGCTCCTGCCGGACGACTTCCCCCGTCGGCATGCGCAGCAGCAGCTCTGGTTGCGGCACGGGATGGCCGTCCTCGTCCACCACCGTGACGAGCAGGCTCCCTGCTTCCTCGAGTGCCAACGTCACCTGGGTGACGCGCTCGTCCAGTGCCAAGACGCGGGGCACGGACGCCAGGCCCTTGGCCTCCGCGGTCACCACCAATTCGTCCGGATACAAGCCGGTGAAGCGCACCGGAGCGCCGTCCGTGCGCAGCTCCCGCGACAGGTGGTCCGCGCGCAGCCGCACCAACGCGGCCGCGGGGGACCCGTTCCGGGTGACGCGGACCTCCAGGGTGCGCGCGGGCGTCAGCCTCAGGCGCACGGGCTGTGGCCCCGCCTCCACCTGGGACTCCACCGCGGGCAGGTACCCCTCCGCCGTGGCCAGCACATAGAAAGGCCCTCGCCCAGGCCCGTCAGGGTGAAGCGGCCATCCGAGCCAGTCGTGGACTCGAAGGGCAGCGGCGCCCGCCGCGACATTCCGTGCACGTGAGCCCCCGCCAAGGGCCGGCCGGCTTCGTCCACCACCTGCCCCACCAGGGTGCGCAGCGGCGGCAGGTACAGCTCCACCGGGTCTCCCGGCGCGGCCCGCTCGCGGAGCGCGACGCCCAGCCCTGGCGCGCGGGCCCACACGGAGAAGGACACGCCAGCCAGTTGCTCGAAGCGGAAGCGCCCGTCCGCGTCCGTGCTGACCGTGGCCCGCGGCGTCAGGAAGCCCTGCTGCTGCTCGAAGAACGCCAGCGTGTGCAGCGCCGTCTCACGCGCCGGGCAGGACAGGAGCGCCTGGCCACACGCATCACAATGGACGCCCAGGAGCGTCCGCTCCGCGCTGGCGGCCAGGAACACCTCCGCGCCCGCGACGGGACGACCCGAGGCGTCCAGCACACGTCCCGTGAGCGCCAACCCCTCGCCCGCGGAGGCCACGTCCACGGCGGCGAACTCCGGCAGGGCCTTGCCAGTGGCGGCGTGCCTGTCGCGAGCGGCGGGCCCCGTCTCCGTGCCGGGCCACAGCCACACCACCCCTGCCGCGAGCAGGGTCGCCATCACGCCTATGACAATCCAGTTGCGCATGCGCAGACGGCGCGGACGTTAGCCCGGGACCGGGCGCGGAACGGCCGATTCCCCCTGAAAATTCCGGACGCGTCCTTTCCCGGACGCATGGGCGAGCCGCGCCTACAGCTTGTCTTCGAGGTCATCCAGGCGCTTCTCGACCCGCTCGAAACGCTCCTGGGTCGAATCCGCCATGGAGGTCAGCAGCCGGGCCATGCGGCCCGCATGGGCCTCCATCCGGCTCATGCGTCCCGACACGGAACGCAGCCCCACGATCATGGACTCCACGGTCGACATCATCGTCTCCATGTTGCCCATCATGGAGTCCATGTTCGTCTGCATGGCCGCCATGTTCGACTGCATGGCCACCATGTTCGACTGCATGACCGCCATGTTCGTCTGCATGACCGCCATGTTCGACTGCATGGTCGCCATGTTCGACCGCATGGACACCATGCCCATCGCCATGCCTTCGACGTCCCCTTGCGTCGCCCTCAGCTCCTGGCGCAGCTCGACCACCTCGCCCAGGAACTTCACCACCACGTCGCCGCCCACCGCCCTCGCCATGCGCCGCCCTCCGACAACGGAACGGCGCGAACGTACCTGGGGCGTCTGACGAGCTTGAGATTCGGGACGAAGCTGCTTCGGTCGACGAGGGGCCATGACGCGTCCTCCTACTCCTCGGCGAACGGAGCAATCGCCTGGGCCACGGCCAGCTCCTGCCGCGCCTCGCTGAGCTCCGAGTTGGTGGCGCGAAGCCGGTCGCTGAGCACCTGGACGAAGCTCCAGAGCATCTTCACCGCGAGGATGGACTCGCGCTTCATCAGGCCCATCAGGTCCGGCCGCGAGATGACCATGGTGCGCGTGGGCTCCGTCGCCCGCACCGTCGCCGAACGCGGCGCGTTGTCGATGAGCCCCATCTCTCCGAAGTGGCCACCCGCGCGCAGCTCGGCGATCTCCACGCCGTTCTTCTCGATGGCCACCCGGCCCCGGATGACGACGAAGAGCTCCTCACCCGGCTGCCCCTCCACCACGATTTCACGCCCCGCGGGATACGTGCGCGTGGTCGCGATGGACAGCACCGCCGTCTGCTCCTTGTAGGTGAGGTGACGGAAGAGCGGAATCTTGCGCAGCGCCTCCATGCGCGACTGCGCTTCGCTCGACTCCTCGCTGACGGTGGCGCCTTCGCCCGCGACCTTCACCACCACCGCGGTGATGTTGTCCTTGCCGCCGCGCTCGTTGGCGACGTCGATGAAGCGCTTGGGCAGGTCCGCGGGCGCGATGCCGGAGATGAGCGGAAGGACCTCCTCGTCCTCGACATAGCCATGCAGGCCGTCCGAGCAGAGGATGAACATGTCCCCGGGCACCAGGTCCACGATGAGCGTGTCGACCTGGACGGACTCCTGGATGCCCACCGCGCGGGTAATCACGTTGCGGTACTGCGAGTTGGCGGCCTGGTCCTTGGTAATCGTGCCGGCCTTGAGCTGCGCGGCGACCAGCGTGTGGTCCTCCGTCAGCCGGTGACACTGGCCATGCCGCACCAGGTAGACACGGCTGTCACCCACGTGGCCGATGACGCCCTTGTTGCCGCCCACCGCGAGGCACACGAACGTCGTGCCCATGCCGCGCTTGGTCGCGTCCGACATCGCCGTCCGGTAGATGTCCGCGCACGCGCGCTGGACGGCCACCTCGACGAGCGCCGCCGCCGCGGAGCGGCTGTCCGGCGTCGGGTTGTTGCCCAGGTCCTTCAACAGATGGCGGTTGGCGGAGATGTGCTGCTTGACGACCTCCGTGGCGCGGTTGCTCGCGACCTCGCCGGCCGCGTGACCGCCCATGCCGTCAGCCACCACGTAGAGGCCGAGTGCCGCATCCACCAGCATCGCGTCTTCGTTGTGCTGCCGCCTGCGGCCGACGTCGGTCAGTCCAAAAGCTTCTGTGGTCAAGGCCACCGCGAACACTCCCGTGTGTGACAGAGGGCGACTCCGCACGTTACGCAGGCCCACGAAGACGTGGCAAGGCTCAGGGAGCCATCCTTACGGCCAGCATCCGCACAAAACCGCTGGCCGTGTAGAAGCCGACCTCCACCTGGCCGAAGCGCAACCGAGCCCCATCCGCCACCGGAACGGCCTTCCGGGGCACCAGGCGGACGCCCCCCGCCCAGGCGCCATTCTTGGACCCGGCATCCGTCAGCAGGAAGCCCGCATGGCCTTCCTCCCGGCTGAACCAGGCGTGGAACCGGGACACGCTCCCGTCGTCCAGGACCACGTCGTTGTTGCCCGTCCGCCCCACGGTGATGCCCCGCCCGAAGGCGTTCGTCCGCGATTTCACGACGGGAAACACCAATGGCCCGCTGGCCCCCAGCGTGGGGGTCCCCGCGTTCGTCACCGTCTTCAGACGGTACTCCTCCCCGTCCCCGCCGCTGCCTTCCTCCGTCGCCGGAGTGAAGACGAGCAGCGCGGCTGGCAGGTTCCGCTCGAAGACTTCTCGGTTGCGGAGGTATCGCGACACATGGGCGCTGAGCGGCTCGGGCATACGCGGCGTGCGAACAGGGTGCTCGCAAGCCACACTCTACGCAAAGCCTAGCGCCAATCCACGAACAACCCGACCATCGGGCCACCTACGAAGAAGCGGCCAAGGCTGCGGCGCTTGTAGCCAAATGCCTCGGCATACCCCACAGCGAGCCCACCGGCGATGTCCCCGAACTGGTAGCCCAGGTGGACGCGGCCCTCGATGAGGCCCGCCACGCGCCGGTCCTTCTCCAGCCCACCGTCGAAGTCCGCGCCGTAGAAGACGGGACCGCCGGTGACCTGGAAGCCCCAGTGCACCTGGCCGGGCAGGTGGTTCCGGTAGCCCACACCCAACTGCGGGCTGTGCTGGTAGAAGGAGCGCACCGCGTTCTGCGGCTTGCCCTCCTCGGCATCGGGGAACGCGAGCCCCCACGACAGACTGCCCTCCAGCAGCAAGGCGAAGGCGTCCTTGCGGTCCTGATAGAAGGTGAACTGCCACTGCACCTTCGTCTGGGAGGCCACCAGGCCGTCCTGGGCGCTGACCCCCAGAAGCACGCCGCGAGGCGCCCAGGCGGGCGTCGGAGAGCGGTGCTCCGGAGGCCGCTGCGCCTCCTGTGCGCCCGCGGAAGAGGCCAGACCAAGAACACCAACCAGCAGAACGGGAAGCTTGCGGAGCATGGGAGCCTCTTCCCGCCATGGCGCGGCCCGCTTGTCAACGGACTGTTCGTTTGGTTATGACACGCCTTTGTTACCTTCGGATGGGCCCAGGCCGGGGATGTCCTCCCGGAACCGCTCGCCGCGGGGCACAAGGAGCGGAACCCCGCATGCCAGTCGTGACAGTCCGGGCCGGAAACAAACAGCGCCCGGGTAGGTTCGACGTACTCGTCCGCAAGACCACGGAGAAGGTCTCCGACCTGCTGGAGGAAAGTGACCGGGTGCTCGTGGTCTACGAGCAGGGCTGCGCGAGCCTCTACTACGAGCGCGAAGGCGACATGCCCCACCCGCCCACGGTGAACCGCCCTTCCTGAGCGTGGTTCGCCGGCGGTCCTTCGCTACACCGCGCGCCGGCGAAGGGGCATCGTGAGGCACCGGACGCTGCCGTTGCCCCGCTCCAGCGCCTCGATGTCGACGCTCGCCACCTCGATGCCGGCCTCCTTCGCCAGAGGACGAAGGGCCACCGAGGCGCTCTCCGAGGCGAGAATCAGGTCGGGCCCCACGTAGATGAAGTTCGACATGAAGCCGCTCTCCCCTTTCGGCTCGAAGGGGATGACGCGGCGGCCCCGCTGGGCGAAGTAGCCGTCAAAGGGCTCCCAGTGCGGCGCAACGCCCTGTGCGAACACCTGGATGGGCGTGTGGCGAAGAAAGGCCCGCGCCACCACCGCCCGCGGCCCAAGCACGTTGAAGGCCAGATCCAGGTGGATGATGCCCAGGCTCTCCGGGATGCGGACGACGGCGGCCTCGCGGAAGCCCGAACGCCACGCCAGCTCCAGGAAGGGTTGAAGCGCACGCGCGTCGCTGCGCAGCCCCACGTTGACCAGCAGCCGCCCCGCGTCGAGCACGAAGACGTCCCCGAACTCGATGCGCGCGGACGTCGCGACCTCGTCGCTCGACAGCTCCGGATGGAGCTGCGACAGCGCGCGGTGCGCCACGTCGAACTCCGCCAGCCGCACGGGAAAGGCCGCCGTGCCCGTCACCAGCTGACGCCCGAGCACCGCCGCGGTGTCGCGGACAAAGACCCGGTTCACCGTGGTGTCGCTCACCGCGCGCTCGCGCTCCGGTAGCAACTCCCACAGGTCAATCGTCTGGCAACCGAGGCGCGTCAGCGTGTCCCGCAGCCGGCCAAAGGCGTCCTCCGCCTCACTGCGCGTGACAGGCCGCATGAAGCCGACCGCCGCCGCCTCCTCCGCGCTGGTGACATCCAGCGCCGCGGGCCGGAACACCGCCACGCAATCCAACTGGCCTGATTCGGACCAGCACTCGAACTCGCTGAACGCCATCTGCAAGCACCTGTCGTCACAGCGGTGAGTCAGCCCGGACTCCTGGCGCCGAGACCCCACCTGGAAAGCGCCAACCCCCTGCCTGAGCGCTGGCACCAGAAATTTACCTCGGAACTCCGTCAAGACTAGTCGGATTCAGAACGATTTCATAATAATCCAGATCTGTAGGATTTCACCTCAGGTCCGTGAGTTTCGATGAAGCCATTTTTCGGTGTCTCACAGGCCCCTGTGGATTCCCCTCTGGTCCCCGGTGTGTCTGGAGACCGCACGCGTGACGAAATCGCGGCGTGGCTCAGGGCCTATGTGGCCGAGTCCGCCGAGCTCGCGCCCGAAGAGGTCGACGCTCAGGAACCCTTCGTTCGTTACGGGCTGACGTCGAAGGACGCGGTGTTCTTGTCGGGTGAGTTGGCGGACTGGCTGGGCCGCGACGTGTCGCCCACCATCCTGTGGGAGCACCCCACCATCGACGCGCTCAGCCAGGCGCTCGGCCGTGGCACCGCGCCCGTGACGCACGCGCCCGCGACGCCCGTCACCGAGGCCGCGCAGGACGAAGCCATCGCGGTGGTGGCGCTGGGGTGCCGCTTCCCGGGAGCTCCGACGCCAGAGGCATTCTGGGCGTTACTCCAGCGCGGCGGGGATGCCATCACCGAAGTCCCCGCGGACCGTTGGGATGCGGCGAGCCTCTACTCGTCGGACCCGTCCACGCCCGCGACGATGAACACGCGATGGGGCGGCTTCCTTGAAGACGTCGGCGCGTTCGACCCGCTCTTCTTCGGCATCTCGCCCCGCGAAGCCGTGCGGATGGATCCACAGCAGCGCCTGCTCCTGGAAGTCGCGTGGGAGGCGCTGGAGCGCGCGGGACAGGCACCGCAGGGACTCCAGGGCAGTCGCACGGGCGTCTTCGTCGGCATCAGCACCAGCGACTACGCGCAGCGACAGTTCGGCGACCGCTCGTTGTTGGATGCGTACGCGGGCACTGGCAACGCGCACAGCATCGCGGCCAACCGGCTGTCGTACGTGTTGGGTCTGCGAGGTCCCAGCATGGCCGTGGACACCGCGTGCTCGTCGTCGCTCGTCGCGGTGCACCTGGCCTGTCAGAGCCTCCGCGGCCGCGAGTGTGATTTGGCGATGGCGGGCGGCGTCAACCTCATCCTGTCGCCCGAGCTCACCATCGCCTTCTCGCAAGCGGGGATGATGGCGGCGGATGGACGCTGCAAGACGTTCGACGCGTCGGCTGACGGCTACGTCCGCTCCGAGGGTTGCGGCATCGTCGTCCTCCAGCGACTGTCGGACGCGCTGGCCTCGGGCGCGCCCATCCTGGCCGTCATCCGCGGCTCGGCAGTGAATCATGACGGGCTGAGCAACGGCCTCACCGCGCCCAGCGGCGCCGCGCAGCAGGACGTCATCCAGCAAGCCCTCCGTCAGGCCCGGCTGTCGCCAGAGCAGATTGGCTACATCGAAGCCCACGGCACGGGAACGCCGCTGGGCGACCCGATTGAACTTGCGGCCCTGAGCGCCGTGCTGTCACCGGGGAGGACGGCGGAGCAGCGCTGCTTCATCGGCTCGGCGAAGAGCAACATCGGCCACCTGGAGGCGGCGGCCGGCATCGCGGGGTTGATGAAGACGGTGCTGGCCCTGAGCCATGGAGAGATTCCGCCGCAGGTCCACCTGCGCGAACTCAATCCGCACATCGCCTTGGATGCGTGCCGATTCCCGATTCCAACTCGCCGGGAGCCGTGGCCTCAAGCGCCCGGCGCGCGCATCGCGGGAGTCAGCGCCTTCGGCTTCGGTGGCACCAACGCCCACGTCATCCTGAGCGAACCTCCGTCGCGTCTCGCGGATGCACCTCGCGTCCCCGAGCGCGGCAGCCATGTCCTGACGCTGTCCGCCCGGAGCGATGCGGCCCTGCGGAACATGGCCCGGCAGTACCAGGAGCACCTCTCCCGGCCGGACGCACCCGCGCTAGCGGATGTCTGCTTCACCGCGAACACCGGCCGCAATGCGTGGCCGCATCGGCTCGCGCTCACCGCGAGCTCGCATGCGGAGATGGCGTCGCGGCTCGAGTCCTTCGCCCAAGGGCATGATGGGCCCGGGCTGCATCAGGCCGAGGCGCAGCGTGGCGCCGCGCGGCGAATCGTCTTCCTGTATCCCGGCCAGGGCACCCAGTACCCCGGCATGGGACGGCAGCTGTTCGACAGCGCGCCCGTCTTCCGTGAAGCCCTGGAGCGCTGCGACGCGCTTCTCCGTCCGCACCTGGATGTCCCCCTTCTGTCAGTGCTGTTTCCGACGACGGACGCCACCGCGCAGCTCATCCACCAGACGCGCTACACCCAGCCTGCGTTGTTCGCGCTGGGCCATGCCCTGACGGAGCTGTGGCGTTCGTGGGGCGTGGTGCCCGACGCCGTCATGGGCCACAGCGTGGGCGAATTCACGGCCGCGCACGCGGCGGGCGCGCTCGGGCTGGAGGAAGCACTGGCCCTGCTGGCCACGCGCAGCCGGCTCATCCAGGCATTGCCCCAGAACGGCGCAATGGCGGCCGTCCTGACGGATGTAGCCACGGTGCGCACGGCGCTGGAGGGCGAGCCGCTGATGGACGTCGCCGCCATCAACGGGCCGCGGCACGTCGTCATCTCCGGTGAGCGTGAAGCGGTCCAGCGCATCATCACGGCGCTTCAGGCTCAAGGTATCGAGTCACGGCCGCTCACCGTCTCCCACGCGTTCCACTCGCCACTGCTGGAGCCGATGCTCGCTGGCTTCGAGCAGGTGGCCCGCGTCCTGCCCGCCCACGCGCCACGCCTCCCGCTCATCTCGAACCTCACGGGCGAGCGCATGTCCCAGGCCCCCGACGCCGCCTACTGGCGACGACACGCGCGCGCGCCCGTCCAGTTCTTCAAGAGCCTCCAGACGCTGACGCAGGCGGGCCCCGCGCTGTTCATCGAGATGGGCCCGCACGACACGCTGCTCGGCATGGCGAAGCGCTGCGTGCCCGAGAGCGCGAGCCTGTGGCTGCCCAGCCTGCGGCGTCAGCAGGATGCCTGGGAGACGCTGCTCGGCAGCCTCGGTGCGCTGCACACGCGCGGCGTCGCCATCCCATGGAGCGCAGTGGACGCGAACCACCCGCGACGGCGTGTCCCGCTGCCCACCTATCCCTTCGAGCGTCAGCGGTACTTGCTGGACTCCACGCTCCCCTCCCCTGCCCACAGCCCGACGATGATGACCCAGACCTCTGCCGCAGCGCCCGTCGTGTCACGCAAGGAGCGCCTCCTCACGGAGCTCCGCGCGGTCGTCGCCTTGCTGCTCCAGGCACCTCCCGAGAAGCTCGACCCGCGCATGTCCTTCCTGGAGATGGGCGCCGACTCCCTCGTGTTGCTGGACGCCATCCGCAACGTGGAGAAGCGCTTCGGCGTGAAGCTGGCCATCCGTCAGCTCTTCGAGGAACTGACGACGCTGGACGCACTGGCGAGCCACCTCGACCAGACGCTGCCCGCGAGCTTCGCCTTGAGCCCCGCGCCAGCCGCGACGAGTGTTCCCGCTCCGCTCCCCGTGAGCGCGCCTCCCGCCGCCGCGAACACACTCTCCGCGCCTCCGGGAAGCGCCGTCGAGCAGCTCATCCAGCAGCAGTTGCAGCTCATGGCGCAGCAGCTCGCGCTCCTGGGCGGACGTCCCTCAGCGCCGCTTTCGCTCCCCGTCGCGGCGCAGGAAGCCCCCGCCCCCAAGGCAGCGCCCGCGAACACCGCGAAGGCTGGAGGCGCGTCACCCTTTGGCGCGGGGCCGAAGTCCGGAACGCCCGAGCGCGAGCTTCCCGCGGTGCAGCAGCGTCACCTGGACGCGCTCATCGCGAAGTACACCGCGCGCACGAAGCGCTCGAAGGAAGCAGCCGTCCGCTACCGCTCGAAGTGGAGCGACGTCCGGTGGCTGATGAACTTCCGCGCCGAGCTGAAGGAGGTCTGCTACCCCATCGTCAGCGTGCGCTCGAAGGGGTCGCGGGTCTGGGACGCGGACGGCAACGAGTACATCGACTTCTCCATGGGCTTCGGGGTGCACCTGTTCGGTCACAACCCGCCCTTCATCATGGAGGCGCTGCAACAACGTCTGGCGGAGGGCATGGAGCTGGGCCCTCAGTCGGACCTGGGCGGACAGGCCGCGGAGCTGCTCTGCGAGCTGACCGGGATGAAGCGCGTCACCTTCTGCAACTCCGGCACGGAGGCGGTGATGACGGCGCTCCGGCTGGCGCGCGCCGCGACGGGCCGCACGAAAATCGTGATGTTCACCGGCTCCTACCACGGCCACTCCGACGGCACGCTGGTAGTGGGGCGCATGGTCAATGGCGAGCCCCAGTCGCTGCCCATGGCGGCGGGCGTGTCTCCCAAGGTCGTCGAGGACGTCCTCGTACTGCCCTACGGTGAGGACCGCACGCTGGAGCTCATCCGCGAGCACCTGCACGAACTGGCGGGCGTCCTCGTCGAACCTGTGCAGAGCCGCCGTCCCAATCTCCAGCCACGGGCCTTCCTCCAGGCGTTGCGGACGATGACGCGCGAAGCAGGCGTGCCCCTCATCTTCGACGAGGTCATCACCGGCTTCCGGCTCCACCCGGGTGGTGCGCAGGCGTGGTACGGCATCGAGGCGGACCTGGTCACCTACGGCAAGGTGCTCGGTGGCGGCATGGCCATTGGCGCCGTCGCGGACCGGGGCGGCTTCGTGGACCGCATCGACGGGGGCGATTGGAACTACGGTGACGCGTCCTACCCCGCTGTCGAGACGACCTTCTCCGCGGGCACGTTCTGCAAGCACCCGCTGACCATGGCGACCACGGTGGCCACCTTGAGCCACCTCAAGGCCCAAGGGGCCGCGCTCCAGGAGAATCTGAGCCGTCGCGCCGCGGAGCTGGTCGCGCGCCTCAACGACATCTTCCAGCGCGAGCAGGCACCCATCGAGGCGGTCCACGGCGGCTCGGTGCTGCGCTTCTCCGCCGCGGGCAACACCAGCTACCTGTACCAGTCGCTCGAGATGGACCTGTTCTTCTGCCACCTCATCCAGCGCGGCATCTACATCTGGGAGGGGCGCACGTGCATGCTCTCCACGGCGCACTCGGACGAGGACCTCGACACCATCGTCCGCGCCGTCACCCAGACGGTGGCCGACATGCGCGCGGGCGGATTCTGGCCACGCACGACACCGCCCGAGCCGACCCTCGTGGAAGCACGCACGCTGCCGATGACAGAAGCGCAGCGGCAGCTCTGGGTGCTAGCCCAGATGAACCCCGGCGGCTCCATCTCATACAACCTGTCGATGAGCCTGCGGCTCGAAGGCGTGCTCCAGCGCGAGCTGCTCCAGCGCGCCATCCAGCACGTCGTCGACCGGCATGAAGCCCTGCGCATCCACGTCCACGAGTCCGGCGAGCAGCAGACCGCGGCCGCTTCGCTGGCGCTTTCCCTGACGTTGCACGACCTCTCCATCCTGCCCGCGCCGGAGCAGGCCGAGCGCCTCTCCGCCTGGTACGAGCAGGAGAGCAACACACCGTTCGACCTGCACCGCGGTGCGCCCTTCCGCGTCAACCTCCTGAAGCTGGGCGCGCAGGAACACGTCTTCGTCCTCACCGCGCACCACGTCGCGGTGGATGGCTGGTCAATGGGTGTCATCGTCCGCGAGATTGCGGCCCGCTACACCGAGCTCCGGGGAGGCAAGAGCAGCCCGCCTCCGCCCGCGATGCAGTGGGGCGAGTACGTGCAGTGGCTCCATGAGCAAGCCGGAACCAAGGAGCAGTCGGCCCACGAGCGCTTCTGGCTGAGCCGGCGCGTGGAGACGCTACCCGCGCTGGAGCTGCCCATCGACCATGGCCGCCCCGCGCACCGCAGCTACCGGGGTGCCCGGGAGACGCTGCGGCTGGACCGCGCCACCACCCAGTCCCTGCGGGAGGCAGCGGCGCAGCAACAGTCCACGCTCTTCATGCTGCTGCTCTCCGTCTACACCACGTTCCTCCACCGCCTGACGGGCCAGGATGACGTGCTGGTGGGCATCCCCACCGCGGGCCGGGGAATGGAGGGCAGCGAGGGAATGGTGGGCTACTGCGCGCACCTGCTGCCCATCGCCAGCCACGTCCAGGGCGAGCAGACGTTCTCCGAATACGTCCAGGGCCTCAAGCAGGTGCTTTGGGAGGCGTATGAGCACCAGGACTATCCCTTCGCCCTGCTCATCAAGCGCCTGGGACTGCCGCGCAGCACGAGCCACACGCCGCTCGTCAGCGTCACGTTCAACCTGGAGCGCCCGCTGGGGAACCTCCAGATGGACGGCCTGCGGACGCACTTCGTCCCGCAGCCCGTTCGCTACGCCGCCTTCGACCTGAGCCTGAACGTCATCGACGCCGAGGACGGGCTCGTCCTGGACTTCGACTACAACACCGACCTGTTCGAAGCCGCGACGCTGGCCCGCTGGGCCCAGGGCTTCCGCACGCTGCTTTCGGGCGCGCTCAAGCAACCGGAAGCGCGCGTGACCGACCTGCCGATGCTCACCCCGGCCGAGCGCCGCAAGGTCCTGGTGGCGTGGAACCAGAACCAGGTGGGCTACCGGGAGGATCTACTCACCCACCAGTTCATCGAACAGCAGGCCGCCGCGAGACCGGGCGTGCACGCGGTGGAGCTGGACGAACAGTGCATCACCTACGCCGACTTCAACCGGCGCGCGAACCAGCTCGCGCACCACCTGCAAGGCCTGGGCGTCGGACCGGGCGTGCTGGTGGGCGCCTTCATCGACCGCTCGCCGGAGATGCTGGTGACGTTGCTGGCCATCCTCAAGGCCGGTGGCGCCTACGTGCCGCTGGACCCCGCGCACCCCGTGGAGCGGCTGCGCTTCCTGCTGGATGACGCGCGCGCGGCCGTGCTGGTGACGAAGCAGTCCCTCGCGGAGCGTCTGCCCGCGCACACCGCGAAGGTCGTCCACCTGGATACGGACGCCGTCACGCTGGCGTCCCGCCCCACGGAGAACCCGCCCAACACCGCGACGGCCACGTCCCCCGCCTACGTCATCTACACGTCCGGCTCCACGGGGGAGCCCAAGGGCGTCGTCATCAGCCACGGGCAGATGGCGGTGCACTTCCAAGACATGCAGCTCCACTTCGAGCTGACCGAGCGCGACCGCGTGTTGCAGTTCGCCTCGTTCAACTTCGACGCGTCCCTGGAGCAAATTCTGCCGACGTTCATGACGGGCGCAACGCTGGTCCTGCGCGGCAACCAGGTCTGGACGCCCGAGGAACTGGCCCGGCGTGTCGTCGAGCAGCGGCTGTCGGTGATGAACTTCCCCACGGCGTACTGGCAGCAGCTCACGCAGAGCTGGGCCGAATCGCCGCCGGCCATCGGCGCCCATGACTTGCGGCTGGTCATCATCGGCGGCGACACCGTGCTGCCCAAGGTCCTGGAGCTGTGGCAGCACGGCCCGCTGGGCAACGTGCGCACGCTCAATGCCTACGGCCCCACCGAGACGCTCATCACCGCGACCACCTTCGACATCCCCAAGGGCTGGAGCGCCACGCGCGTCCCGATTGGCCGGCCGCTGTCGAACCGCCCCTGCTACGTGCTGGACCGGCACGGCTCGCCCGTGCCCATCGGCGTGGCGGGCGAGCTGCACATCGGCGGACCGCTGGTCGCTGCGGGCTACCTCAACCGCCCGGAGCTCACCGCGCAGCGCTTCGTGCCGGACCCGTTCAGCGACGACCCGGCGGCGCGCCTCTACCGGACTGGAGACCTGGTCCGTTACCGGCCCGACGGCACGCTCGAGTTCCTGGGACGCACCGACCACCAGGTGAAGGTGCGCGGCTTCCGCATCGAGCTGGGAGAAATCGAATCCGCGCTGAGCGCGCACGAGCACGTCCAGGAGGTCGTCGTCACCGTCCGCGAGGAGCCAGGCGCGCTGGCCGGACATGACAAGCGGCTGGTGGCCTACGTGGTGCCCTCCACGCAGGGCAGCGTGACGCCCGCGGCGCTTCGCCAGTTCCTGCTGGAGAAGCTGCCGGACTACATGGTCCCCGCCTTCTTCGTCCTCCTGGAGGCCATGCCACTCACGGCCAGTGGGAAGCTGGACCGCAAGGCGCTGCCCGCGCCCGACCCGGAGGCCAGCGCGCCCACGCGTCCCTTCGTCGCGCCGCGCACGCCCACCGAGCAGACGCTGGCGGATGTGTGGATGAAGGCCCTGCGCCTCCCCCGCGTGGGCATCCACGACGACTTCTTCGAACTGGGCGGTGACTCGCTGCTGGCCACGCAGGTGGCATCGCGACTGCGGGACGCGCTCAAGGTGGAGCTGCCGCTGGAGCGGCTCTTCAAGCAGACGACCATCGCCGGGCTCGCGGAGCACGTGGACACCGTCCTGTGGGCGTCACGCGCTGCCGAGGACACCAGCGTCAACGGCGCGAGCCGTGAAGAGGGGGAGCTGTGAACACGATCGACGGACTGTTGACCCGGCTGCGCCAGCACGACGTGCGGCTGTGGATGGAAGGCGAACGCCTGCGCTTCAACGCCCCTCCGGGCGTGATGACGCCCGACCTGCTTGGAGAGATGAAGTCCCGTAAGGAGGAGCTGGTCTCCTTCCTCCAGCAGGTGGGCCAGTCACTCCAGAGCGCCGCGGACCTCATCCCCGCCGGCCCTCGCGACGGGGAGTTGCCGCTGTCCTCCGGCCAGCAGCGCATGTGGTTCCTGGAACAGTTCCAGGGGCCTGGTGGCGCGTACAACATGCCCGCCGCGCTGCGGCTCGAAGGCGCCCTGGACGTCGCAGCGCTTCAGCGGAGCCTGGACGAAATCGTCCGCCGTCACGAGGTGCTGCGCACGAGCTATGGGCAGCACCAGGGCCAGCCCTTCCAGCGCGTCTCACCGCCCGCGTCCGTGACGATGCCCGAGGTGGACCTCCAGCACCTCCCCGCCGACGCACGTCAGGCCGAGGTCCGGCGGCGTGCGACGGAGGAGGCCGGCCGGCCCTTCGACCTGTCGCGAGACCTGCCCCTCCGGCTGTCCCTGTTGCGGTTGGACCCACGCGAGCACGTGCTGCTGCTCACGCTCCACCACATCGCCTGCGACGGCTGGTCCCTGGGCGTCCTCATCCGCGAACTGGCGGCGCTCTACCGCGCGTTCAGCACGGGCGAGCCCTCTCCGCTTCCCGAACCGGCCCTTCAATACGGTGACTTCGCGCGCTGGCAGCAGGAGCGAGCCACCCGTGGCGACCTCCAGCCGCATCTCTCCTGGTGGCGCGACCACCTGGCCGGCGCCCCTGCGATGCTGGAGTTGCCCACCGACCGGCCCCGCCCCGCGAACCAGCGCTTCCACGGCGCGACCCATCGCTTCACCGTGCCTTCGGAGCTGACCGCCCGGCTCAAGCAGCGGAGCCGCGAGGCGGAGGCCACGTTGTTCATGACGCTGTTGTCCGCGTTCGGCGTGCTCCTGTCCCGCGGCAGCCGGCAGGAGGACCTCGTCATCGGCACGCCCATCGCCAACCGGGTGCCCCAGACGGAGCCCCTCATCGGCCTCTTCGTCAACTCACTGCCGCTGCGGCTCCAGGTGGACGGCGCGCGTCCGTTCGCCGAGCTGCTGGCCCGCGTGCGCCAGGACACGCTGAGCGCCTACGCGCATCAAACGCTGCCCTTCGAGCAACTGGTCGAAGCGCTCCAGCCGCCGCGTGACCCGAGCTACTCCCCGCTGTTCCAGGTGCTGTTCACGCTCCAGAACACGCCGTCCGAGGTCCTCTCGCTGTCCGGCCTCACGTTGGAGCAGTTGGAGTTCGAGAGCGGCACCACGCAGTTCGACCTCTCCCTGTCGATGGCGGAGACGGCGCAGGGGCTGGTCAGCGAGCTGAACTACAACACCGACCTGTTCGATGCGGCCACCGTCGCGCGGATGTCCGGGCACCTCCTCACGCTGCTCGCGGCCATCGCGGAGAACCCCACCCGGTCCGTGAGCGACCTGCCCCTGCTGACCGAGCCCGAGCGACTGCGACTGCTGCGGGAGTGGAACGACACCGCGCTCGACCTGCCCCTGCCCGACAGCCTCCACGGCCTCTTCGAACAGCAGGCCGCGCGCCGCCCGGACGCCACCGCCGTGCGCTTCGAGTCGCGCGCCCTGACCTACCGGGAGCTGGATGAACAGGCGAACCGGCTGGCGAACCACCTGCGCCAGCTCGGCGTGGAGCCGGGGCACCGCGTGGGCATCTTCCTGGAGCGCTCGGTGGAGCTGCTCGTGGGTTTGCTCGGCATCCTGAAGGCGGGCGCGGCGTATGTGCCGCTGGACCCGCTGTATCCGCCGGACCGGCTGGCGCACATCTTGGACGACAGCGGCGTCTCACTGCTGCTGACCGAGCCGGAGCTGGCCGCACAGGTCCCCGCCTATCGTGGCAAGCGCCTGGTGCTGGCCGAGGCCTCCGGCGCCCCCACGACGCCGCCCCAGGTGACGCTCGCGGGCACGAACCTGGCCTACGTGCTCTACACGTCCGGTTCCACGGGCCGTCCCAAGGGCGTGGCCGTGCCGCACGCCGCGGTCGTCAACTTCATGGCGTCCATGCAGCGGGGGCCTGGGATGACCGACCAGGACACGCTGTTCGCCGTGACGACGGTCGCCTTCGACATCTCCGTGCTGGAGCTGTTCCTGCCCCTGAGCGTGGGCGGCAGCGTCGTCATCGCCAGCCGCGAGACGGCCGTGGATGGCACCCGGCTGATGCGGGCGCTGGTGGAGAGTGGCGCCACGGTGATGCAGGCAACGCCTTCCACGTGGCGGATGCTGCTGACGCTGGGGTGGAAAGGCAGCCCCGCGCTGAAGCTCCTCTGCGGTGGAGAGGCGCTCCCTTCCGAACTGGTCGAGCCGCTGTGCTCGAGCGGTGCGTCCCTGTGGAACATGTACGGCCCCACGGAGACGACCATCTGGTCCACCACCACGCGCCTGGAGCCGGGACGCCGCATCACCCTGGGCCGCCCGATTGGCAACACGCAGGTGTATGTGCTGGACGCGGCCATGCATCCGGTGCCCATGGGCGTGATGGGCGCGCTGTACATCGGCGGGCACGGCGTGGCGCAGGGCTACCTCCACCGTCCGGACCTGACGGCGGAGCGCTTCGTGCCAGACCCCTTCGGGCAGGTGCCGGGCGGCCGGCTCTACGCCACGGGCGACCTGGTGCGCGCGCTGCCGGACGGCACGCTGGAGTACCTGGGCCGCGGCGACGGGCAGGTGAAGCTGCGCGGCTTCCGCATCGAACTGGGGGAGATTGAAGCCCGGCTGGCGCAGGTGCCGGGCGTCCTGGAAGCCGCCGTAAAGCTGTGGGACGTGTCGGGCCACGCGGAGCTCGTCGCCTACGTGCGCCCCGGCGCCGAGCCCGCTCCCGAAGCCCTGACGATTCGCCAGCATCTGACGTCTCACCTGCCGGCGTACATGCTGCCGAGCCACTTCGTGACGCTGGAGTCCTTCCCCCGGACAGCCAACGGCAAGCTGGACCGCAAGTCGCTCCCCGCGCCGTCGGCGAACCAGCGCGCCTCGACGGCCTACGAGGCGCCACGCACGCCCACGGAAGTCCAACTCGCGGCCATCTGGCGCGACGTCCTCGCGGTGGAGCAGGTCGGCGCGCATGACAACTTCTTCGACCTGGGAGGCCAGTCGATGAAGGCCGTCCAGGTGGTGGCGCGCATCCAGGAGTCCTGGAAGGTGGACGTGTCACTCCGCGTCCTCTTCGAGCACCCCACACTCGACGCGCTGGCGAAGCACCTGGAGACACTCCAGCAACCCAGTTCGCCCGCCGTCCCCCCGCCACTGGTGGCCCGGCCCCGGCAAGCCCGCCTCGTCCAGGCCGCGACGCGCGCCGAGCTGAACCTCCCTGACTCGACTTCTTCGAAGAAGGAGTAGCGCCTCGGGTCCACGCCACGACTGGCGTGGCCCGTTCCGCCGCTGCCCCGTTCCTCGCCCTCAAATCTCCGCCAGCCGGTTCTCACCCAGACATGACCGCTGAATCCTTCGTCTTCCCCGTCTCCTTCGCGCAGCAGCGGCTGTGGTTCCTCCACCTGATGCAGCCGGAGAACCCGAGCTACCACATCGCTGGCGCGGTCCGACTCGGAGGCACGCTCGATACGGCCGCGCTCCAGCGCGCCTTCGACGTCCTGGTGGAACGGCACGAATCGCTCCGCACCACCTTCGCGCAGGAAGAGGGCCAGCCCGTCCAGGTCGTCGCGCCCGAAGGCACCGCGTCCTTCACCGTCACCGACCTGTCTTCACGGCCGCAGGCCGAGCGGGAGGCGGAAGCGCGGCGGCTCGCCACCGAGGAGATTCGCCAGCCCTTTGACCTGATGAAGGGCCCGCTGCTGCGCACGCGGCTGCTGCGGCTGGCGGACACCGACCACGTCCTGGTGCTGACGATGCACCACATCATCTCGGACGGTGCGTCGCTGGGCATCCTCATTCACGAAATGACGCAGCTCTACGGCGCGTTCATCGCCCAGCGAGAGCCGGAGCTGCCCGAACTGCCCATCCAGTACGCGGACTTCGCCGAGTGGCAGCGCGAATGGATGGCGACGGAAGGCGCGCTCGACGCGCACGTGGCGTACTGGAAGCAGCAGCTCGCGGGCGCGCCCGTGTTGCAGCTCCCCACGGACCATCCGCGCCCGGCCGTCCAGACGCAGCGCGGAGACGCCCTGCCCCTGCACCTGCCGACGGCGCTGGTGAAGGCCCTCCTGCAGGTGGGCCAGCGTGAGAACGCCACCCTCTTCATGACGGTGCTGGCCGCGTTCCAGGCCTTGCTGTCGCGCTACACGCACCAGACGGACATCCTGGTCGGCGCGCCGCAGAACAGCCGCAACCGGGTCCAGACGGAGAGCCTCATCGGCTTCTTCGTCAACACGCTGGTGCTGCGCGCGGACCTGTCCGGCAACCCGTCCTTCCGCGAGCTGCTCCAGCGCGTGCGGGAGGCGACGCTGGGCGCGTATGCGCACCAGGACATTCCCTTCGAGAAGCTGGTGGAGGCGGTGCAACCCGCCCGCAACCTGGCCTACACGCCGCTGTTCCAGGCCGCGTTCAACTTCCAGGGAATGGCGGGCCAGGCGCTGGCCCTGCCCGGCGTCACCATCCAGCAACTGGACCTGCAACCGGGCACGTCGAAGTTCGACGTGACGCTGGACCTCCAGGAGACCGCGGACGGCCTGCGCGGCTTCGTCGAGTACAACAGTGACCTCTTCGACCGCGCGACCATGGAGCGCTTCGCGGGGCACTTCCAGACGCTGCTCGCGGGCGTCGCGGCCAACGCGGAGCTGCGCCTGGACGCGCTGCCGTTGCTCACGTCGCCCGAGCGGCACCAACTCCTCGATGTCTGGCCCGCGCTGAAGTCCTTCCCGGGCACGGACACCCTGCACGGCCGCTTCGAGGCCCAGGTGCGCCAGCGCCCTGACGCCATCGCCGTGGTCGCCGATGGAGAGCGCCTCACCTACGCGGAGCTGGACCGGCGGGCAAACCAGCTGGCCCATGCGCTGTTCGCGCGAGGCGTCCAGCCTGAGGCGTTGGTGGGCCTCTGCGTGGAGCGCTCCCTGGCCACGGTGGTGGGCATCCTCGGCATCCTGAAGGCGGGAGCCGCCTACGTGCCGCTCGACCCGACCTATCCTGCGGACCGTCTGGCCTTCATGGTGGCGGACAGCCGGATGTCGCTGGTGGTGACGCAGCGGCCCCTCATCGACCGCCTACCCGCCGAGGGCGCGGAGCTGCTCATCCTGGATGAAGCCGCCGAGGAACTGGCGCGGCAGCCCACCCACGCGCCCGGACTCGCGACGACGCGGGAGCAGCTTGCGTACGTCATCTACACCTCCGGCTCCACTGGGCTGCCGAAGGGCTCCCTGCTTCCGCACGGCAACGTGATGCGCCTGTTCGAGGCGACGGAGCACTGGTTCCACTTCAACGAGAACGACGCGTGGACGCTGTTCCACTCGTACGCGTTCGACTTCTCCGTCTGGGAGCTCTGGGGCGCCCTGCTCTACGGCGGCCGGGTGGTGGTGGTGCCCTACCTCGTCTCGCGCTCGCCGGATGCCTTCTTCCGCTTGCTGAGCGATGAGCGCGTCACGGTGCTGAACCAGACGCCCGCGGCCTTCCGTCAGCTCATCCAAGCCGAGGAGCGCCTGGGCGCGGAGGCGCCGCCCCTGTCACTGCGCTACGTCGTCTTCGGCGGCGAGGCCCTGGAGCCGGCCACCCTCGTTCCCTGGTTCCGCAAGCACGGGGACGCCCAGCCTCGGCTCATCAACATGTACGGCATCACCGAGACGACGGTGCACGTCACCTACCGTCCCATGGATGCCGCCGAGGCGGAGCGCACGCAGCAGAGCCCCATTGGCGTCGCGATTCCCGACCTCCAGCTCTACGTGCTGGACGCACGGCTGGAGCCGGCGCCCATTGGCGTGGCGGGTGAAATCTTCGTCGGTGGCGCGGGCCTGGCGCGTGGCTACCTGGGCCGGCCACAGCTCACGGCGGAGCGCTTCGTCCCCCACCCGTTCAGCCGCGAGCCCGGTGCCCGGCTCTACCGCACGGGCGACCTGGCACGCTTCACCGCGGACGGGCAGCTCGAGTACCTGGGCCGCATCGACCACCAGGTGAAGATTCGCGGCTTCCGCATCGAGCTGGGCGAAATCCAGACGGTGCTCAGTCTGCACCCGGCGGTGCGCGAGGCGCTGGTGCTCGTGCGTGAGAGTTCGCCCGGGAACAAGTCCCTGGTGGCCTACGTCGCGTCGTCCGAGCAGCCTCCGCCCAGCGTCAACGAGCTGCGCCAGCACCTGCTCGGCAAGCTGCCGGACTACATGGTCCCCAGCGCCTTCATGATGATGGAGCGCTTCCCGCTCACGGCGAACGGCAAGGTGGACCGCAAGGCCCTGCCGGAGCCCGAGGGCGCGCGCGCGGACCTGGCCGACCAGTACGTCGCGCCTCGGACGAAGGTGGAGGAGGCCCTGTGCGCCATCTGGGCCCAGGTGTTGGAAGTCCCGCGCGTGGGCATCCACGACAACTTCTTCGCACTGGGAGGCGACTCCATCCTGAGCATCCAGGTGCTCACGCTGGCGCAGAAGCAGGACATCCGCTTCTCGTTGCAGCAGCTCTTCCAGCACCAGACGGTGGCGGAGCTCGCGGAGGCCGCCGGGAAGGCCGAGCCGGCGCGTGAGGTCTTCCCGCGCACCGAGCCCTTCAGCCTCATCTCCGCCGAGGACCGGGCGAAGCTGCCCGAAAGCGTGGAGGACGCCTACCCGCTGGCACGCATCCAGGCCGGCATGCTCTTCCACATGGAGCTGGCACCCACCTCGAACATCTACCACAACACCGACAGCTTCCATCTGCGCCTGAAGGCACCGTTCGATGCCGCGCGCTTCGTGGAGGCCGTGCAGGTGGTGACGGCACGCCAGCCCGTGCTGCGCACGGCGTTCGACATGACGTCGTACAACGAGCCGCTGCAACTGGTGCACCGCGAGGCCCGGCTCTCCGTCGAAGTCACCGACGTCCGCCACCTGTCCACCGAGGCGCAGGACGCCGAGGTCCGCAAGCTGCTGGAGGACGAAAAGCAGCAACACTTCGACCTCGCGTGCCCGCCGCTGCTGCGCTTCTTCATCCACATCCGTGGTGAACGAGACTTCCAGTTCACGCTCACGGAGTGCCACGCCATCATCGACGGCTGGAGCCTCCACTCCACGCTGGTGGAGATGTTCAACCACTACTACGCCCTGGTGAACCACCAGGAGCCGCCGCGCTTCGAGCCGCTGAGCATCACCTACCGCGACTTCGTGGCCATGGAGCGGCAGGCCCTCGCGTCCGAGGACCACCAGCGCTACTGGCGCGAGCTGCTCCAGGACGGAAATGTCATGCGCGTGCCGCGCTGGCGCCGTCCACTGGCGGAGGGCGAGCCGCGCATCGCCACCGTGAAGGTACCCATCTCTCCTGAAGTGGGAGAGGGCCTGAACGCCCTGACGCGCACCGCGGGCGTCCCCTTCAAGAGCATCCTGCTCGCGTCGCACCTCAAGGTGATGAGCGTGCTGAGCGGCCAGGAGGACGTCATCACCGGCACGGGCGTCAACAGCCGCCCCGAGGAAGGCGATGGCTCGAAGCTGCGCGGCATCTTCCTCAACACCGTGCCCTTCCGCCTGAAGCTGGCCCCGGGCAGCTGGTCGTCGCTGGTCCGCGCCGCCTTCGACGCGGAGCGCGCGCTCTACCCGTACCGCCGCTACCCCATGGCGGAGATCCAACGGCAGTGGGGCCGCGAGACGCTCTACGAAGTCATGTTCAACTACATGCACTTCCACGTGCTCCACGACATCGCGGGCACGCTCGCGGAGCTGGAGGCGCTGAGCACCATCCGCTCCGAGGGCACCAACGTCACCCTCGCCGTCCACTTCCAGACCGAGCCGCACACGCAAGAGCTCACGCTGGAGCTTGACTACAACGCCGTCGAGCTGGACCACGCCCAGGTGGAGCAGATTGGCGCGTGCTTCGCGCGTGTCCTCCATGCGCTGGCCTTCGAGGCCGATGCCCCGCACCACACCTCCAGCCCGCTGCCCGTCGACGTGCAGCGCCGGATGCTGGTGGAGTGGAACGACACCGCCGCCGCGCTGCCCGTGGAGCCCACGTTCCTGGCCCGATTCGAGGCGCGCGCCGCTGCCACGCCGGACGCGCTCGCCGTGGTCGATGGCGAACGGACGCTGACGTACCGGGAGCTGGACACGCGCGCCAACCAACTGGCGCATCATCTGCTGTCCGTGGGCGCGGGCCCGGAGTGCGTGGTGGCGCTGGGCCTGGACCGCTCCGTCGAGCTGGTCACCAGCCTGCTGGCCACGCTCAAGGCCGGCTCGGCCTACCTGCCGATGGACCCGAGCTACCCCGCTGAGCGACTGGCCTACATGCTGTCCGATTCGCGCGCCGTGGTGCTGCTCACCACACAGGGGCATGAGGCCTCGTTCGCGGGCGCCAACGCTCCTCGGCTCCTGGTGGAGCAGGAAGCGGTCCGGCTGGCGACGTTGCCGACAGAGGCACCGGCTTCGACCGCATCTGGGGACTCACTGGCGTACGTCATCTACACCTCGGGCTCCACCGGCCTGCCCAAGGGCACGCTGCTCACGCAGCGCGGTCTGCTCAACTACCTGACGTGGGCCCAGGACGCCTACGCGGTGATGCCGGGCCAGGGCTCGCTGGTCCACACGTCCATCGCGTTCGACGCCACCATCACCAGCCTCCTCACCCCGCTGCTCGCCGGGGCGACGGTCCACCTGGTGCCGTCGGGGCGAGAAGTGGAAGCGCTTGCGCTCGCGCTTCAGCAGCCGCAGGGGCATGACCTGGTCAAGCTCACGCCGGCCCACCTGCAGGTGCTGTCCGGGCTGATGGCGCCGGATGCACTGTCGAGGCTGACCGGCACCTTCGTCGTGGGTGGTGAGGCCCTGCCGCCCTCCACCGTGGCCTTCTGGCGGAAGCACGCGCCCCAGGTCCGACTCATCAACGAGTACGGCCCCACGGAGACGGTGGTCGGCTGCTCCATCCACGACGTCAGCGCGGGTGAACTGCCCGACGGCATCGTCCCCATCGGCAGGCCTATCGCCAACACGGCGCTCTACGTGCTGGACGCGCGCATGCAACTGGTGCCCGTGGGTGTCACGGGTGAGCTCTACATCGGCGGAACAGGCGTGGCGCGCGGCTACCTGGGCCGCCCTGCCCTCACCGCCGAGCGCTTCGTGCCGGATCCATTCGGCCAGAAGCCGGGACAGCGGCTCTACCGCACTGGCGACCAGGCCCGCTTCCTGCCGGACGGCACGCTGGAGTTCCTCGGCCGTCGCGACGGGCAGGTGAAGCTGCGCGGCTATCGCATCGAGCTGGGCGAAATCGAAGCCACCATCCGCCAACACACATCCGTGCGGGACACGGTCGTCATCGTGCGCGAGGACGCCCCTGGGGACCGGCGACTGGCCGCCTACGTCGTCCCGCACGTGAACACGGCGGCGGATACGGCCGGCCTGCGCGCCTTCCTCCAGCAGCGGCTGCCCGAGCACATGGTGCCCGCCGCCCTGGTCGCGCTGGAGGCCCTGCCGCTCACGGCCAATGGCAAGGTGGACCGCAAGGCCCTGCCCGTCCCCGACGGCCTGCTGTCCTCCGCGTCCCTCGCGGCGCCGCGAAACGGCACCGAGGAGTTGATGGCCAGCATCTGGGCGGACGTGCTGCGCACGAACCGGGCTGGCATCCACGACCACTTCTTCGACCTGGGAGGCCACTCGCTGCTGGCCACGCGCGTGGTGTCGCGGATTCGCGAGGCCTTCGGCGTGGAGCTGCCCATCGCCGCGCTCTTCGAGGCGCCCACCATCGCAACGCTATCGGAGCGCGTCCAGGTGCTCCAGGCCCAGCAGGCCGGTGAAGCACCGCCCCCGCCGCTCCAGCCCTACTCCCGCGATGGCGAGCTGCCACTGTCCTTCGCGCAGCAGCGGCTCTGGTTCCTGTACCAGATGGAGCCGGACAGCCCCTTCTACAACATGCCCGCCGTCATCCGGCTGACGGGCGCGTTGGACCCGGACACCGTGCAGCGCTGCCTGGAGGCGCTCATCCGCCGGCACGAGTCGCTGCGCACGACGTTCCGGATGAACGGCCAGACACCCGTCCAGGTCATCCACCCGCCCGCGACACCGAAGGTGGAGATTGCCGACCTGCGCGGCCTTCCGCCCGAGCGCCGTGAAGTCGAAGCGCGGCGCCTGTCCGACGAAGAGGCCCGCCGTCCCTTCGACCTGACGCGAGGCCCGCTCTGCCGGATGGGCCTCATCCAGTTGGACGACCAGGAACACCTTCTGCTGTTGACCCTGCACCACATCATCGCCGACGGCTGGTCGCTGTCCGTGCTGGTCCGCGAGGTCGCCGAGCTCTACGGCGCCCTCTCCGCGGGCCAGCCTCCGCCGCTGGCCGCGCTCCCCGTCCAATACGCGGACTACGCGCGATGGCAGCGGGAGTGGCTGTCTGGCCCGGTGTTGGAACGGCAGCTCGACTACTGGAAGCAGCGGCTCGCCGGGGCCCCGCCCCATCTGGACCTCCCCACGGACCGTCCACGGCCTCCGGTGCAGAGCTTCCGCGGCGCCACGCATCGGAGCGTGCTGCTGCCCGTGGATGCGGCCAAGGCGTTGCAGGCGCTCTGCCGGAAGGAGAGCGTCACCCCGTTCATGGCGGTGATGGCGGCCTTCCAGACGCTGATGCACCGCTACACCGGCGAGACGGACATCGTCGTCGGTACGGACATCGCCAACCGCAACCGCTCCGGCACCGAAGGGCTCATCGGCTTCTTCATCAACCAGCTCGTCATGCGTGGCGACCTGAGCGGGGACCCCAGCTTCCGGTCCCTGCTGGCGCAGACGCGGCGGGTGGCGCTCGATGCCTACGCTCACCAGGACCTCCCGTTCGAGGAGCTGGTGAAGGCGCTCAACCCGGAGCGCGACCTCAGCTACTCGCCGCTGTTCCAGGTGAAGCTCATCCTCCAGAACGCGCCATCCTCCGACCTCCACCTGGACGGGCTGACGCTGAGCGAGGAGACCAGCACCACCGGCGCCGCCAAGTTCGACATGACGTGGGTGGCCACGGAGACCGAGCAGGGCCTGGAGTGCCTGTGCGAGTACAGCACCGACCTGTTCGACGCGGCCACCATCGACCGGATGATGGGCAACCTGCGTGAGCTGCTCCTGGGCGCCATGGCCGTGCCAGACGAGCGCGTCTCCCGCCTCCCGCTGCTGTCCCAGCCGGAGCGTCAGCAGTCGCTGCTGGCGTGGAACGACACCGCCACGCCCCGAAGTCCGGGCCTCTGCGCGCATCACCTCTTCGAGCAGCAGGCGGCGCGGACGCCAGACGCGGTGGCCGTGTCCTTCGAGGGACAGCAACTCACCTACCGCGAGCTGGACGCGCGGGCGAATCAGCTCGCCTGGCACCTGAAGACGTCCGGCGTGGGGCCCGAGGTCCGCGTGGGCCTGTGCGTGGACCGCTCGCTGGAGCTGGTGGTGGGAATCCTCGGCATCCTCAAGGCCGGGGGCGCGTGGCTGCCGCTGGACCCGTCCTATCCGGTGGACCGGCTGACGCTGATGATGCGTGACGCGGCCATCCCGGTGCTCGTCACGCAGGAGCACCTGGCGGATGAGCTCCCCGCGCTAGGGCTGCTGGTCTGCCTGGACACGGACTGGCCGCTCATCGCCAGTCAGCCGCAGACGCCGCCCGCGGTGGAGATGTCCGAGGACAACCTCGCGTACATCATCTTCACGTCGGGCTCGACGGGCCGGCCCAAGGGCACGCTGCTGCCCCACCGGGGCCTGTGCAACACGGCGCTGGCCGCCATCCAGGCCCACCGCGTCCACGAGAAGAGCCGCGTGCTTCAGTTCGCCGCCTTCGGCTTCGATGCCTCGGTTTGCGAGGTGTTCTCCACGCTGCTCGCGGGCGCGCAGCTCTGCCTCGCCCCCCGGGACGCCATCATGCCTGGCGCGCCGCTCCAGGGCCTGCTCGCCGCGCAGGAAATCACGGGCGTCACGCTGACGCCGTCGGTGCTGGCGCAGCTGGAGCCGGAGACGTTGCCGAAGCTGGAGTCCGTCGTCTCCGCGGGCGAGGCCTGCTCGCCGGAGCTGGCGCGCCGGTGGCTGAAGTCCTGCCGCTTCATCAACGCGTACGGCCCCACCGAGGCGACCATCTGCGCGTCGGTGGACGAGTCGGTCGACCCCGACCGGCTGGGCATCGGCCGTGCGTGGGCCAACGTCCGGCTCTACGTGCTGGATGGCCAGATGCAGCCGGTGCCGGTGGGCGTGCCGGGTGAGCTGTTCATCGGTGGCGTGGGCGTCGCTCGCGGCTACCTGGGCCGGCCGGACCTGAGCGCCGAGCGCTTCGTGCCGGACCCGTTCGCTGTGGAGCCCGGAGGACGGCTGTACCGGACGGGTGACCGGGTGCGGTGGCTGGCCGAAGGGCGACTGGAGTTCCTGGGCCGCCTGGACCACCAGGTGAAGCTGCGCGGCTTCCGCATCGAGCTGGGCGAAATCGAAGCGGCGCTGGCCGAGCACCCGGAGGTGCAGGACGCCGCGGTGCTGGTGCGGGAGGAGGCACCGGGCCGCAAGCAACTGGTGGCCTACATCGTCGCCGACGATGTGGAGCAGCCGCCCGAACAGGACGCCCTGCGCCGGGCCCTGGAATCACGCCTGCCCGAGTACATGGTGCCGTCCGCCTTCATCATGCTGAAGGCCATGCCGCTGACGTCCAGCGGCAAGGTGGACCGCAAGGCCCTGCCCTCGCTCGCGCAGGAGCAGGTGAAGCGCGAGCACGTCCACGTCGCGCCCCGCAACCCGGTGGAGCAAGCGCTCGCGGACATCTGGGCGAAGGTGCTGTCCCGCGAACGCGTCAGCATCCACGACAACTTCTTCGAGCTGGGCGGCGACTCCATCATCAGCATCCAGGTCATCGCGCGGGCACTGGAGGCCGGGCTGCACATCAGCCCTCGTCAGTTCTTCCAGTACCAGACCATCGCCGCCCTGGCCCCGCACGTGGGTCAGGCCCAGGTCGTGGAGAGCGAGCAGGGCCCGGTGACGGGCGCCGTCCCGCTCACGCCCATCCAGCACTGGTTCTTCGAGTGGCAGCTCCCGCACCTCCATCACTACAACCAATCGCTGCTGCTGGGACTGCGTCAGCCCGTCGCCGCGTCCGTGCTCCAGGACGCGCTGCGGGCCCTGGTCGCGCACCACGACGCGCTCCGCCTGCGCTTCGAGCGGACCACCGACGGTTGGCGTCAGGAGAGCCTGGGCCTCGACAGCACCGTGACGCTGCGCGAGGTGGACCTGTCCGGATTGGACGAGGCCGCGCAGCGCGCCGCATTGGAGGAAGAAGGCCAGCAGGCACAGGCGGGCTTCCGGCTGGAGGAGGCTCCGCTGGTGGTGGCAGTGCGCTTCCACCTGGGTCCGCAGCGTGGCGACCGGTTGCTGCTCGGCATCCACCACCTCGCGGTGGATGCCGTGTCCTGGCGCGTGCTGCTCATGGACCTGGAGACGGCGTGCCAGCAGCTCAGCCAGGGCCAGCCGGTGGCGCTGCCTCCGAAGACGACGTCCTTCCAGGCCTGGGCTCGCCGCCTGGAGTCCTTCGCGGCCAGCGTGGAGCTGGAACACGAAGCCGACTATTGGCTGAGCCAGGGTGAAGACACGGCGCCGCTCCCCGTGGACACAGCGGACGGTGACAACACCCTGGCGTCCGCGCGCACGCTGACGGTGGCGCTGGAGGCCGAGGAGACCCGGCTGCTGCTTCAGGAGGTGCCGACAGCCTGGCGCGCCCGCATCGACGAGGTGCTGCTGACGGCGCTCGCGCAGGCGCTCTCCACCTGGACGGGACAGCGTCGACTGCGCGTCCAGTTGGAAGGCCATGGCCGCGAGGACCTGTTCGACGGCGTGGACCTGAGCCGCACCGTGGGCTGGTTCACCAGCGCCTACCCGGTGACGCTGGAGTTGCCTCGGGATGGCAGCGTGGGTGACGAACTCCGCGCTGTGCGTGATTCGTTGCGGCACGTGCCGCGCAAGGGCCTGGGTTACGGCCTCGTGCGCTACCTGCGCCAGGACGAGCGAGGCACCCGGCTCCGTGCGCAGCCGGAAGCGCCGGTGGCCTTCAACTACCTGGGCCAGCTCGACTCGGCGCTGCCTACCTCGTCGCTGCTGGCGCCCGCGGACGAGCCCTTCGGCGCGCAGCAGGGGGCGCTCGGCCAGCGACGGCAGGTGCTGGAGGTGAATGCGCACGTACTTGGCGGCAAGCTGGAGGTGTCCTTCACCTACAGCGAGGCGCTGCACCGGCGCACCACAGTGGGCGCACTGGCCCAGGGCTACCTCCACGCGCTCCGGGCGCTGGTGGACCAGCGGCGCGGCGCGGACGCGGCGCGGTTCTCCCCCGTGGACTTCCCGCTGGCGAAGGTGACGCAGGCCACGCTGAACGGCCTGATGCAGTCACACCCGGAGGTGGAGGACCTCTACCCGCTGTCGCCCATGCAGCAGGGCATGCTCTTCCACGCCATGCTCGACCCGGACTCGGGGATGTACTTCGAGCGTGCGGCGTGGACGCTGGACGCGGACCTCAACCGCGAGGCCCTGCGCGAAGCCTGGCAGCAGGTGATGGCGCGCTACCCCATCCTCCGCACCTGCTTCGTGGGCGAGGAACTGGAAGCGCCGCTCCAACTCGTGAAGCGCAAGGCCGTGCTGCCTTGGGAAGAGCAGGACTGGAGCCACCTGTCCGAGCCGGAGCAGCAGACCCGGCTGTCGGCCTGGATGGACGCGGACCGTGCGCGGGGTTTCAACCTGAAGCAGGCGCCGCTGATGCGCATGGGGGTCCTGCGCCTGGGTGTTCGGACATGGCGCGTGGTGTGGAGCTTCCACCACCTGTTGCTCGACGGGTGGAGCGTGGGCCGCGTCCTCAATGAGATGCTGGCCATCTACGACGCGCAGCTCCGTCAGCAGCCGGTGCGTCTGGAACAGCCGCCTGTGTTCCGCGACTACATCGCCTGGCTCCAGGGCCGGGAGATTTCGCAGGCGGAGTCCTGGTGGAAGCAGGCACTGCGGGGCTTCGGCGAACCCACGCCCCTTCCCGGTGAGACGGGAGGCCAGGCGCGCACCGCGGCGCAGGTCATGGGCGAGCGCAAGGTCCACCTTGCCGCCGAGGTGACGGAGCAGCTCCGCGCCTTCTCACGGCGTCACCAGGTGACACTCAGCACGCTGGTCCAGGCGGCCTGGGCCCTGGTGCTCGGACGTCACGCGGGACAGGACGACGTCGTCTTCGGCGTCACCGTCGCGGGCCGTCCGCCGGAGCTCCCGGGCGTGGAGCAGATGGTGGGTCTGTTCATCAACACGCTGCCGGCCCGCGTGTCGCTGCCGGCCCAGAGCAAGGTGGTGGACTGGCTGAAGGCGCTCCAGGCGTGGCAGGTGGAGCGGGCTCCGTTCGAGTACGCGCCGCTGGTGAAGGTCCAGGGCTGGAGCCCCGTGCCGCGTGGCACCCCGCTCTTCGAGAGCCTCGTCGTCTTCGAGAACTACCCCGTGGAGGACTCGGTGCGGCAAGGCGCGGGCGCGCTGGAGGTGCGCGACGTCACCGCCCAGGAGCGCACCAACTACCCGCTGACGCTCTCCGCCCATGCGGACAAGGAGTTGATGCTGAACCTGGACTTCGAGTCCCCGCGACTCAGCGTGGAGGCCATGGAGCGGCTGCTGGAGCAGCTCCAGACGGTCCTGGTGGGCATCCTCGACGCGGAGGACAAGCACCTGTGGGAGCTGTCACTGCTCACGCAGGAGGCCCGTCGCGAGGTGCTGTTCGACTGGAACGACACGCACGTCCCTGGATTGGACGCGTGCCTCCACGAGCTCTTCGAGGCGCAGGCGCTGCGGTCGCCGGACGCTGTCGCCGTGGTCGCGCCGGAGGCGGGCTCGCTGACGTACGGGCAGCTCGACGCGAAGGCGAACCAGCTCGCGCACCACCTGCGCGCCCGGGGCATTGGCCCCGAGGTGCTGGTGGGCGTGTGCCTGGAGCGGACGCCGGAGCTGCTGGTGGCGCTGCTGGGCATCCTCAAGGCGGGCGGCGCCTACGTCCCGCTCGACCCCACCTACCCGGCCGAACGGCTGGCCCACATGGCCTCCGAGGCCCGGCTCTCCCTGCTGCTCACCCAGCAGTCCCTGGTGGAGACCTTCGTCAACCCCTCTGTGTCCCTCTACCTGCTGGACACGGAGGCACCGGCACGCGCCGCGCTGCCCACTCAAGCTCCGACGCGGCTCACCACGCTGGACAGCCTGGCGTACGTCGTCTTCACCTCCGGCTCCACGGGCACGCCCAAGGGCGTGATGATCTCCCACCGGAGCTGGACCAACGCGTACCTCGGCTGGGAGCGGAGCTACGGACTGCGGGAGCACTGCCGCAGCCACCTGCAGATGGCCAGCTTCTCCTTCGACGTGTTCGCGGGCGACCTGTCTCGAGCGCTGTGCTCGGGCGGCAAGCTGGTGCTCTGCCCGCGTGAGTGGCTGCTCGAACCGCCCCGCCTGCTCGCGCTGATGAAGGAACATGCCGTGGACTGCGCCGAGTTCGTCCCGGCCGTGCTGCGCGGACTGCTCCAGCACCTGGAGGAGACGGGCCAGTCGCTGGACTTCATGCGCGTGCTCGTGGCCGGTTCCGACGCCTGGTACGTGAACGAGTACCACCGGCTCCAGGCCGTCATTGGCGACGACACGCGACTCATCAACTCGTATGGCGTCAGCGAAGCGACCATCGACAGCACGTGGTTCGAAAGCGGCGACCTGGGCCCCGGCGACACGCAACTGGTCCCCATCGGCCGTCCCTTCGCCAACAACCGGCTCTACGTGCTGGACACGCACCAACAGCCGGTGCCGGCCGGCATCGCGGGTGAGCTCTTCATCGGCGGCGAGGGCGTGGCGCGCGGCTACTGCCACCGTCCCGACCTGACCGCGGAGCGCTTCGTCCCCGACCCGTTCGCGACCGAGCCCGGCGCGCGACTCTACCGCACGGGAGACCGGGCGCGGTACCTGCCGGGCGGCGACCTGGAGTTCCTCGGCCGGGCGGACACGCAGGTGAAGTTGCGCGGCTTCCGCGTCGAGCTGGGCGAAATCGAGTCCGCGCTCGGCAAGCACCCGGCCGTCCAGAGCGCGGTGGTGCTGCTGCGCGAGGACCCGGGGACGCCCCGCCGGCTCGTCGCCTACGTGGTGGGCGCGGACATCCGCGACACGGCGGTGCTCCGCGACCACCTCAGAGAGAGACTGCCCGACTACATGGTGCCGGCCGTCTTCGTGCGCCTGGAGGCCATCCCCCTCAGCCCGAACGGCAAGGTGGACCGCAAGGCCTTCCCGGCGCCGGACGCGGCTCAGCGCACGGGCGAGCAGCGGCTGGTCGAGCCCCGCTCGGAGACGGAGGCGAGCCTGCTCACGCTCTGGAAGGACGTGCTGGGCCAGACGTCGCTGGGCGTCACGGACGACTTCTTCGACGTGGGCGGGCACTCGCTGCTGGCCACGCAGATCATCTCGCGCACCAACGCGATGTTTCAGGTGACGCTGCCGCTGCGCGCCCTCTTCGAGCACCCCACCATCGCAGGGATGGCCGAGCAGGTGGTGCTCGCGCAGTTGGAAGGCGTGGACGAAGCCGCGCTTGCCTCCGCCATGGAGGAAGTCGGCGACCTGTCGGACGCGGACCTGGAAAAGCTCCTGGAGGGGACGAATGAGTGACCTGCTCAAGAAGCTCGCGGGCCTCTCCCCGGAGAAGCGCGAGGCGGTGCTCAAGAAGCTGCGACAGCAGAACGTGGTCGCCGCGCCGAAGGAAGAGGCACGCACGCCCGGCATCCCGCGCGTCTCACGGGAGCAGCCGCTGCCGCTCTCCTTCCCGCAGCGCCGACTCTGGTTCCTGGACCAGTTCGAGCCAGGGACGCCCGCCTACAACATCCCGGAGTTCGTACGCCTCACCGGACCGCTCCACGTCCCATCCCTGGAGCGTGCGCTGAACGAGGTCATCCGGCGCCATGAGGTGCTGCGCACGACCTTCGTCGCGAAGGACGGCGAACCCCAGCAGCGCATCCTCCCGGAGCTGATGCTGTCGCTGGGCGTGCTGGACCTGAGCTACCTGCCAGGCCCCAAGCGCGAGCCCCTGTGCGAGGAACTGGCGCTCCAACTCGCGGGGACGTCCTTCGACCTCGCGGTGGGGCCGCTGCTCCACGCGAAGCTGGTGCGCATGGGCGACGAGGACCATGTCCTCCTGCTCGTCGTGCACCACATCGTGTCGGATGGCTGGTCCACCGGCATCTTCGTCCAGGAGCTGACGGCGCTTTATGCCGCCTTCTCTCAGGACAAGCCGTCACCGCTGCCGGAGCTCCCGCTCCAGTACGCGGACTTCGCGGCATGGCAGCAGCAATGGATGCAGGGCGACGTGCTGGCGTCGCAGCTCGACTACTGGCGCCAGCAGCTCGAAGGGAGCGAGAGCGCGCTCAAGCTGCCCACCGACAGGCCGCGCCCGCGCGTGCGCACCTACGCGGGCGGCAAGCGGAGCTTCCAGGTGGACCCGGCGGTGGCCCAGCAACTGAAGACGCTGGGGACACAGGAGAAGGCGTCGCTCTACATGGTGCTGCTGGCGGCGATCCAGACGCTGCTCCACCGCTACACGCGCGAGCCGCGCATCAGCGTCGGCACGTACATCGCGAACCGGAACCGGACGGAGGTGGAGCCCCTCATCGGCTTCTTCCTCAACACGCTCGTCATGCGCACGGAGCTCGAAGGCAATCCCACCTTCCGGGAGCTGCTGCGGCGCGTGGTGGACGTGACGCTGGGCGCCTACGGGCACCAGGACATCCCCTTCGAGAAGCTGCTGGAGGAGCTGGCGCCGTCGCGCGACACCAGCCACTCCCCCTTCTTCCAGGTGATGCTGGTGCTCCAGAACACGCCCACGCCGCCAGCCGAGCTGGGCGCGCTCCGGATGGAGTCATTCAGCGTCTCAGGTGAAGCCTTCGCGCAGTTCGACCTGACGCTGTGGTTCTCCGAGGAGGCCGGTGGCCTGCAAGGCATCTGGGAATACAACCGGGACCTCTTCGACGCCTCCACCGTCGAGCGGATGGTCGCCCACTTCCAGACGCTGCTCGCGGGCATCGCCGCGAACCCGGCCCAGCGGCTCATCGAGCTGCCGGTGCTCCCGGCGAATGAGCGTCAGCGCATCTTGCGGGATTGGAACCAGGCCCGGCTCGACGTGCCGCCGGGCACCTGCCTCCATCACCTCATTGAGGCGCACGCAGCGCGCACACCCGACGCCATCGCCGTCGCCGACCCCGAGCGCCGGCTCACCTACGCGCAGCTGAACGCGAAGGCCAACCAACTGGCGCACCACCTGCGCTCCGTGGGAGTGGGCCCCGAGCGAATCACCGGCGTCTTCCTGGACCGCTCCGTGGACATGGTGGTCGCGGTGCTCGCCGTTCTCAAGGCGGGCGGCGCCTACGTGCCGCTGGACCCGTCGTATCCGCCGGAGCGCACGGCGTTGATGCTCGCGGACAGCCGGCCCGCGGTGCTCATCACCCGCCAGGGACTGGCGTCCCTCCTGTCCGCGCCGCTGCCACTCGTGGTGGCCATCGACACGGACGCGGACACCATCGCCGCGATGCCCACGACGACGCCTGAAGGCGGCGCGAGCCCCGAGCACCTCGCCTACGTCGTCTACACGTCAGGCTCCACGGGCCGCCCCAAGGGCGTGATGATTTCGCACCAGAGCTTCGCCAACGCCTACCTCGCCTGGGAGCGCGATTACCGGCTGCCGGAGCTGCGCGCCCACCTGCAGATGGCGAGCTTCTCCTTCGACGTGTTCTCCGGCGACCTCGCCCGGGCGCTCGGTTCGGGGAAGACGTTGGTCCTCTGCCCGCGCGAATGGCTGCTCGAGCCCGAAAAGCTCTACGGCTTGATGCAGCGCGAGCAGGTGGACAGCGGCGAGTTCGTCCCCGCCGTGGTCCGGCTGCTGATGGGGTACCTCCAGGAGCACCAGCTCCGGCTGGACGTCATGCGCCTGCTCATCGTCGGCTCGGACACCTGGGACATGCGCGAGTACCACCAGCTCCGCGGCCTGTGCGGCCCGGACACGCGGCTGGTGAGTTCCTACGGCCTGAGCGAAGCCACCATCGACAGCACGTACTTCGAACAGCCGGAGCCCACTCCCAGCGAGCAGATCGTCCCCATTGGCCGGCCCTTCGCCAACTCGCAGATGTATCTGCTGGACAGCGCGATGCAGCCAGTGCCCATCGGCATTCCAGGGGAGCTCTTCGTGGGCGGCGACGGGCTCGCGCGTGGCTACTGGGGCCAGGCGAACCTGACCGCCGAGCGCTTCGTGCCCAATCCGTTCAGCGCCACACCGGGCGCGCGCCTGTACCGCACAGGCGACCTGGCCCGCTACACGGAGGACGGCACCCTCGCATTCATCGGCCGCAACGACACGCAGGTGAAGATTCGCGGCCACCGCATCGAGCTGGATGAAATCAAGGCGAAGCTGCTGGAGCACTCCGCGGTCCAGGGCGTGGAGCTGCTCGTCTACGAGGACGCGGGCAACAAGCAGCTCGTCGCCTACCTCACGCTCACGGCACCCGACGTGGCCACGGCCGATGACTTGCGGCAGCACCTCAAGAAGCACCTGCCGCCGTACATGGTGCCCGCCGCCTTCGTCATCCTGGCCGCCTTCCCGCTGACCCCCAACGGCAAGGTGGACCGCAAGGCCCTGCCCGCGCCGGAGAGCGTCCGCCGCGACGCGCAGGACGGCTTCGTCGCCCCGCGCGACGAGGTGGAGACCCGGCTCGCCGCCATCTGGGAGGAGTTGCTGGCAGTGCGCCCCATTGGCGTGCACGACAACTTCTTCGACCAGGGAGGCCATTCACTCCTGGCCGTCCGGCTGATGGTGCGCATCCGCGAGCAGTTCGGCCGCGCCCTTCCGCTGTCGGCCCTCTTCCAGAACCCCGCGTTGGAGCAGCTCGCCAAGGCGCTTCACGAAGAGGCCTCGCCCGCGCCGTGGTCGCCGCTGGTGACGCTCCAGCCGGGAGCCGAACGCCCCGCCCTGTTCTGCGTCCCGGGCGCCGGTGGCAACGCCGTCTACCTCCGCGAGCTGGCCCAGGCGCTGGGCCCCACCCTGCCGGTGCATGCCTTCCAGGCACGCGGGCTCGATGGACGCGCGGAGCCGCACCGCTCCGTCGAGGAGATGGCCGCGTGCTACGTCGAAGCACTCAAGCAGGTACAGCCCCAGGGGCCGTACCACCTGCTGGGCCACTCCTTCGGCAGCTGGGTCGCCTTCGAGATGGCGCAGCAGCTCCGGAAGCAGGGCGAATCGATTGCATTCCTGGGCATCCTCAACACCACCGTCCCCGTGAACGAAGCACCGCCGAGCGAGGCGCCCCCGTTCGACGACGCGGACTGGATGGCCTCCGTCGCGAGCACGGCGGGCCGTCTCTATGGCGTGGACCTGGGCATCTCCGCCGAGACACTCCGACCGCTGTCCCCCGAAGCGCGCCATGAGCACCTGACGCGCAGGCTGGTCCAGGCGGGCCTCCTCCCCGACGGCGCGGACAGCCAGCAGGTCCAGGGCTTCATCGAGGTCTACAAGGCCGCGTACGAGATTGACTACGTCCCCCGGGACACGCTCCCCATTCCTGTCGCCCTCTTCCGGGCCCAGGAGCGGCACGAGGAAGACGGCATCGTCCCCGAGTCCTTCACGGACGACCCGAGCTGGGGCTGGGGCCGCCACGCCTCCACGGCCGTCACGCCCGTGACGGTGCCGGGAGACCACATGACGATGCTGGCCGCGCCGCACGTCCAGGTGCTGGCGGAGCACGTGCGCCAGGGCCTCTTCCGAGCCGGAGCCATTCGATGACGGCGCCGCCGTCCTTCCCCATGAAGTCCGCCGTCGTCATCTGGCTGGGACAGGTCCTGTCACTGCTGGGCTCGGGGCTGACGAGCTTCGCGCTCGGCGTCTGGACGTACAAGACGACGGGCGACGTGACGCAGTACGCGCTGGTCATGCTCTCCGCGACGCTGCCCGCCATCCTGCTCGGGCCGGTGGCCGGAGCGCTCGTGGACCGCTGGAACCGCCGCTGGGTGCTGGTGCTCAGCGACGCGGCCGCCGGCCTGTCGAGCCTCGTGCTGGCGCTGTTGCTGTTCAATGGCTTGCTCCAGCCCTGGCACGCATACGTCACGACCGCCGTGGTGTCGTCGGCCAGCGCGTTCCAGCAGCCGGCCTTCGCCGTGCTCGTCTCCACGGTGGTGCCACAGCAGCACCTGGGACGGGCCAACGGACTGGTGCAGGTCGGGCTCGCATTCTCCCAGTTGGTGGCCCCCATGTTGAGCGCCACCCTGATGGAGCTGATTGAACTCAAGGGCATCCTGCTAATCGACGCGACGACGCTCGTGCTCGGCGCGCTGCCCATGCTCCTGGCGCGAATCCCCCGGGAGCACCTCGTGTCGTCTTCCGGCGAGGAGCGGGTGCCGCTGTTCGAGGCGATTCGGGCTGGCGGTGCCTACCTGCGCGCCACCCCAGGACTCCTCGCGCTCATTGGCTTCCTCGCGGCCAGCAACTTCCTGACCGGCACGGTCGAGGTCCTCGTCACGCCGCTGGTCTTGTCCTTCGCGGACGTGCGCACCCTGGGCGCGCTCACCACCGCGGGTGGCGTGGGCATGTTGGCGGGCAGCCTGGTCATCAGCGCCTGGGGTGGCCCCAAGCGACTGGTGAATGGCTTGCTCGGGTTCCAGCTCACCTGTGGACTCGCGCTCATCTGCGTCGGGCTGGCCACCTCCGTTCCCGTGCTGGCCGGTGTCGCCTTCGCGTTCTTCTTCGGCCTCCCCATCATCAACGGCTCCAGCCAGACGCTCCTCCAGCGCATCGTGCCCCTGGCGCTGCGCGGCCGTGTCTTCGCTTTCACCAGCACCATCACCGGGGCCATGTTGCCGCTGGCGTACACCATCGCCGGCCCCCTGGCGGACCACGCCTTCGAACCCGCCATGGCCTCGGGAGGAAAGCTCGTCCCCCTGCTGGGTGCGTTCGTCGGCGAGGGCCCGGGCCGAGGCATCGCCTTGATGTTCCTCATCGCGGGCGTGCTGGCGGTCCTCATGACGCTGCTGTCCACGCTCTACCGCCCGCTGCGTGAGCTGGAGGCGCCCCCTCAGGACGCGCCTTCCGCCGAACCCGCGGCGAGCCCCTGAACCCTCCCCTCTTCCCACGACTTCCCAAGGAGACCCGCCGTGCCGAGTCCCAGCCGTTCCGTGCAGACCCTCACCGACCTGCTGCGCTGGCGCGCCTCGAATCAGAGCGAGGCCCGCGCATATACGTTCCTCCAGGATGGTGAAGGCCAGGAGACCACCTGGACCTATGGCGAGTTGGATCGCCAGGCCCGCGCCATTGCCGCGGCGCTGCAGGAGCACAAGGGCGCTGGCGAGCGAGCGCTGCTGCTGTATCCACCGGGGCTCGACTACATCGCGGCGTTCTTCGGCAGCCTGTACGCGGGCGTGGCCGCGGTGCCAGCCTATCCTCCCGCGCAGCTTCAGGCCGTCACGCGCATCCTCTCCATCCTCCAGGATGCGAAGCCGCGCTTCGCGCTCACCACGCGCGAAATCCTGGAGAGCGTGAACGCGCTGGCCGACGCCTACCCCGTCCTGAAGGACATCCGCTGGATTGCCACGGACGCACTGGAGGAAGGGCTGGAGGACGGCTGGAAGCGTCCCGCCATCACCGGCGACACGCTGGCCTTCCTCCAGTACACGTCAGGCTCCACGTCGACGCCCAAGGGCGTGATGGTGCTGCACCGGAACCTGATGTCCAACGAGGACATGATTCGTCAGGGCTTCAGCCACGACGACCATTCATCGGTGTGCGGTTGGCTGCCGCTGTACCACGACATGGGGCTCATCGGCACGGTGCTCCAGCCGATGTACATGGGCGCGCACTCCGTCGTGATGTCTCCGTGGTCTTTCCTGCAGCGCCCCATCCGCTGGCTGAACACCATCACGAAGTACCGTGCGACGACGAGCGGCGGGCCCAACTTCGCCTACGCGCTCTGCACGCGAAAGGTGAAGCCGGAGCAGCTCGCTTCGCTGGACCTGAGTTCGTGGCGCGTCGCCTTCAATGGCGCGGAGCCCGTGCGGGCGGAGACGCTGGCGGAGTTCGCGGACACCTTCGCGCCCACCGGCTTCCGCCGGGAGGCCTTCTACCCCTGCTACGGCCTCGCGGAGGCGACGCTCTTCGTGTCGGGAGGCATCACCTCCGAGCTGCCACGCCACCTCACCGTGGATTCGGCGGCGCTCGAGCAGAACCGCGCCGTGGCCGCCCCGCCGGGCCCGTCCGCGCGGACGCTCGTCAGCTCCGGGCGGAGCTGGGGTGACAGCCTCATCCGCATCGTGAATCCAGAGACGCTGGTGGCGTGCGCACCGGGCGAGGTGGGCGAAATCTGGACGGCCGGGCCCCACGTCACCCACGGCTACTGGGGACGCGAGGAGACGAACGCGGAGACCTTCCAGGCGCGCATCCAGGGCAGCGAGGAAGGTCCCTTCCTGCGTACCGGTGACCTGGGCTTCATGATTGACGGCGAGCTGTATGTCACCGGCCGCATCAAGGACCTCATCATCGTCGACGGCCGGAACCACTACCCGCAGGACCTCGAGCTGACGGCCGAGAGCCAGCACCCGGCGCTCCGTCCTGGCTGCTCGGTGGCGTTCTCCGTCGACCATCCGGAGGGCGAGCGGCTGGTGGTGCTGGTGGAGGTCAGCGCCCGCTTCGCGCCGTCCGAACAGGGCGATGGCGCCCAGACCCTGGACGGGAGCGCGCTCCAGAAGACCATCCGTCAGGCAGTGGCCGCCGCGCACTCCGTGGACGTCCACGAGGTCGTCCTGCTCCAGCAGGGCGAGGTCCTCAAGACGTCCAGTGGCAAGGTCCAGCGGCGCGCCTGCCGGGCGAAGTACGAGGAGGGCAGCCTCCAGCGCTGGGCGGCGTAGTCCGTCCCGCGCGGCTTGATGAAGCAGGCCCTCGCTACCTGCGAGGTCCGAGCACGATGATGGCCATCCCCAGGATGGCGACGAGCGCGCCCACGAGGTCCCATGTCGTGGGCCGCTCCCCTTCCACGAGCCACAGCCAGACGAGCGCCACGGCGATGTACACCCCGCCGTAGGCAGCATAGGTGCGGGCCGCGCCCGTCGGGTGCAGCGTCAGCAGCCACGCGAAGACGGCGAGGCTGCCCGCCGCGGGCACGAGGAGCAGTGGCGACTTCCCCTGTCGGAGCCATAGGTAGGGCAGATAGCAGCCCACCACCTCGGCCACCGCGGTGACGACGAAGAGCCCGAAGGCGTACAGCAGATGCACGGCGTGACACCTTTCGTGAAGCGCGGTCGAGGTGCTGCCGCGTCGCCAAGCCCATGCTCCGAGCCTTCCATCAATCCCCCGCCCTTCCCAGTCCAGAACCTGGACCTCTGGCATCGGCTCACCCGCGGACACTCCGGCAGTGAATCGGACTCGATGGCATGCTGGCGCCTTGTATGCGCGCGGCGGCTGAGGCATCCGGAGGGAGGCGGGAGACAGCACCCGCGCCTTCCGGGAACGGTCCGCGCCGCTTCCCCTGGACATCCCACCGGGTACCCGCGACATGACGCTCATCCCGCCGCCAGAGGTCCAGGACGCAGCCCCTCGCAGGAAACGGTGGCCGCGCGCCGTCGCTTGGACCCTGGGCGCGCTCATGGTGTTGGAGGTCTCCATCAACGTGGCGCTCAACATGGGCGCCGTCCAGGCCATCATGCGCCGGTCCACCAGCCGGACCGAGCTTGCCTGGAAGCGCGCCTGGTGGCTCTGGCCTTTCGGACACCTCCACCTCCGGGACTTCACGCTGACCCATCAGAATCAGAACCAATGGTGGCAGGTGAACATGGACACGTTGGAAGCCAACGTGTCGCTGACCGCCCTGCTTCGCAAACGCGTGGACGTGCAGCGCATCGACGGACATGGCGCGCGCTTCCGGCTTGAACCGTCGTTCGGCATCGAGAAGGAACCCCCACCGGGCCCAGACTACCGCCCGTGGGTCATCCAGCTGGCCGACGTGACGGTCCATGAGGTTCGCGAGCTGGACTTCGGCCGGGTCCGCTTCGTGGGGAACCTGGACGTGCAAGGCTCGCTGGACATCAAGGGCCGGGAGCGCATCCACGTCGAGACACCTTCGATTCGCGTGGTCTCCGGTGCCATGGAGTTCGACCGGACCCCTGTCACCCGGCTGGAGCGCCTGGAGGCAAAGGCACAGCTCGAGGTGCCCTTCACGGACGAAGAGGGCTGGGACCTCTCACGGGCGCTCAGCGCGCAGGTGACGAGCCAGATGGAGCTGCTCCCACTGGACTGGCTGAACGAGCACCTGGGGTCGAACAACGCCGTCTCCCTGAAAGGGGGCGAAGGCAAGGTGGACCTGGACCTCCACCTCAAAGACGGCGCGCTGGCCGATGACAGCCGAATTGACGTCCAGGGCCAGGAGTTGAACGTACGGGCGGGTCCCATCCGAGCGCGTGCGCCCTGGGCCCTCAAGGCCTCGCTGACGTCGGAGCGCCCGGACACGCGGAAAGGGACAGCAACGCTCACCTTCGCGCCTGTGCGGGTGTCCGGTCCCGAAGGCACGGGTGCAGAGGTCCCTGAAATCACCCTCACGGTCCTCGCGCGTCGCAGCGCGGAGCAATCGGACTGGGAGTTGGAGCCGGACCTCCGCGTGGCCAGGAGCCGGCCGTTGGACTTGAGGATGCTCAATCCCTGGCTGGCGCGGACGATTGAAATCGACTCCGGCTCCATGACGTTGCAGAGCCGGGAGCGTGCGCAGTCCGCGAAGGCGCGAGACACCCTGCGGCTGAGCGTGGACTCCGACCTCGTCTCCGGGCGCATGGGAGCGTCAAGGTGCTGCTGCGTGCCGAGGCGGACGTGGACGCCCGGAACCTGTCGTGGGACACGAAGTCCCTGACACTGACGGGGACCACGCTTCGACTGACGAACGTGTCCACGAATGGCCCCGTGCCCATCCGCGCTTGGAGCGGCGTCTTCACCCTCCCCCAGGCCCGACTGTCCCTGTCGCCGACAGTGCTTTCGGCACGCTTCGCCAGCAAGCTCACAGACACACAGCCTGTCGCCGCGCTGCTCACGTCCGCCAAGAATCTGCCGCGCTTCCTGACATCCCTGCTCAACATCCGGGACGTCTCGGTGACGGGCCGGGTGCAGATTGACGAGGGCGGGCTCCAACTGCGCGAACTGAAGGCGGACGGCGAGGGCTTCTCGCTGCGAGGACACCTGGACCTCGCAGGGGGAGAGCTGCAGGGCGCGCTCCTGGCAACCCTGGGCGCCCTCACCGGCGGAATCGAATTCAAACCCGGCGGACAGAACCTGCACCTGCTGAACGCGAAGCAGTGGTTCGCGAAACATCCCGAGCCGCCGCTCCGGTAGGCGCTGCCTTCGCGCCACGAATCAGGCGGAAACGCCGGGCTGCTGCCGCAGGTACGTGCGGATGGCGTCGATGGCATGGCGCACCTTGGCCGGCTGTCCTGAGCGCCGTGGCGTGACGGCCCAGAGCTGCACGGGGGAGAGGCGCCACTCGGGCAGGAGCACTTCGAGCCGTCCCTGTCGCAGCTCGTCTTCCACGTCCGCCAGGATGCAGCGCGTGATGCCCAGTCCCGCCGCGCACATCTGGTGGAGGGTGAGCTGGTTGTTGCTGGAGACCCGCGGCGTCACCCGGACAGTACGGCTCGTTCCGGAAGGGCCCTGGAGGTCGAATACCAGGGACCGGCCGTCCGCCACGACCGCGAGCCACGCGTGCTCAGGCAGGTCCTCGAGCGTGCGTGGCCTCCCCGCCTTCTTCAGGTAGCCCGGGGCTGCACAGAGCCCCAGGTGGACGTGGCAGAGCGGCTGCGCTACCCAGGAGGAGTCTTCCATTCGGCCAGCCCGGAGCGCCAGGTCGATGCGCTCATCAATGAGGTCGACCAGGCCATCATCCGCTTCGAGGCGAAGTTTCAGAGACGCGTGTCTGGCGAGCAGTGGCTCCAGCGCGGGCGCCACGTAGCGAGCCAAGCCGAGCGGCAGGGAGATGCGCAGCTCGCCCGCGGGCGTGTCCCTGGCAAGCGAGAGTTGCTCACGGGCTCGCTCCGCCACCTCCACCATTTCACGGCAGTGGGTGGCGAACCGAGCACCGGCATCCGTGAGCGACAATTTGCGGTTTGAGCGCCGCACCAGGATGACGCCGAAGGACTCCTCCAGGATTCGGAGCTGCTGACTCACCGCGGAGGTGCTGATGCGGAGGTGCCGTGCCGCCGCGCTCAGCGAACCCGCGCGTGCGATCTCCGCGAAGAGCGCCATGCGTTTCAGGTCGTCCATGTTGAAGCGCAGCTTAAAGTTGATTCACTGAGACAGCCACTGCCGGGGTGAGCATCACCGCCGTACCGTGACTGCCATGACACCACAACGAATCGCAGTCTTCGGAGCAACCGGTACCGTGGGTTCGCTCCTGGTTGATGTCCTCGTGAAGCAGGGGCACCAGGTCCGGGCACTGTCCCGCAAAGCCACCGCCCGTCCCGACGCTGAGGCCGTGCGCTTCGACTTCTCCCAGCCCAGCAAGCTTGGCGCCATTCTGGAGGGAGTGGACGCAGCCTATCTCCTCATGCCTGCGGACAGCCTGAACGTCATCGAATACATGGGCCCCGTCATCCGCGCGGCGGCCGAGCGTGGCGTGAAGGTGGTGTTCCAGTCCGTCATGGGCGTGGAGGCGAACGAGGCGGACCCGTATCGACAGGTCGAACTGCAACTGGAGCGTTCGGGCGTTCCCTACGTCATCCTTCGGCCCAACTGGTTCTCCGACAACTTCCACCTCATGTGGAGCCATGACATCCGCGCGGGACAGCTCCCGCTCCCGGCGGGTACCGGTGAAACGAGCTTCATCGACGCGCGCGACATCGCGGAAGCCGCCGCGGCGGCACTCACGACTCGCCAGTTTGACGGGCAGGCCTTCACGCTCACCGGTCCCACGGCGCTCAGCTTCGCCAAGGCGGCCGCCGTCATCTCCCGCGTGACGGGCCGGCCGCTCGAATACGTCGCGCTCTCGGAAGGCGCCTTCATCCTGCGCATGCGCGATGCCGGCTTCGACACTCCGTATGCAGAGATGCTCGCCGAGCTCTTCGCCGCTGTGCGCGAGCAGTGGACCGCGACGACCACGGACGGGGTTCAGTTGCTGACCGGCCACGCGCCACGTTCTTTCGAGCAATACGCCGAGGAGCGAATGAAGCCGTAGTACGCACACCGGCCCGGTGCGCGCCTCCCGCCATGCATGCGCCCCCAGGCTCTTCATCGCGGAGGAGCAGGCGCGGCGAACACCGTCTTCCAGTCGTCGCGCATACTGACGACGGTCCACCCACCCTCCCTCGCCGCCCGCAACGAGGCGCCGTCCTTCTCCTGATAGGCGAACTCACGCCGCGCGTCGTCGTGATTGATGAGCAACTGGAAGGAGGGCCCGTGCCGCAGCCGCGAGGCCTTCAGCATGGCGATGTCACCGCCGCTGCGGACGTTGCCCACGACGAACACCGGAGACCTGCCCACGTGGAGGTCATTGCCCACCGGCTTGCCGGCCTTGTCGTTGATGTGGTCCACGCGGGGTTCGCGCCACAACACGGCTTGGCCGTCGCGCGTCTCGAACTTCTCCTCCAGGCTGCTGCCGATGACCTGCTGGGGAGGAATGCCATACAGGGACTCGGAGAAGACACGCATGAAGTCGATGCCGCCACCCGAGCTGATCCACGTCTGGAAGCCGTGGTCGCGCAGGTACCGGAGCAATTCGAGCATGGGCTGGTAGGCGAGCTGCGTGTACGGCACGCCGAGCTTCGGATGGCGGGCGGTCTTCAGGAACTGGCGCACCTCTGCCTGGAACTCCTCCTGCGTCATGTCCGCGTGGGTGGCGGCGACCAGCTCCATCAGCGTCTTCTCGCCGCCGTCCATCAAGGTGTCGACGTCCCCTTCAAGCACGGCCTTGAAGGGCTGCCGCCGCCGGAGAGACGGGTCCTTCGCGGCCATCTCGCGGACACGCTTCACGAGGAAGGCGCCCTCCACCGCCGGCTTCTCTTGCCAGAGCGTGCCGTCGTTATCGAAGACGGCGATGCGCTCCGGCTCTGGAACGAAGTCCGGGCTCCCCTCCGTCGTGACCCGGGTGACGAAGCCGACGAGCGCCTGCTTCACCGGCCCTTCATTCCAGGAGGGAAGCGGGTCGGCCGTCGAGGCTTGTGCCAACGCCGCTAGCGGGAGGACCCACCCAAGCAGCAGCACGGCCGCGACAGGAAGGGAGAGACGCGTTGGACCGCCGGGCCGCAAGGACATGGAATACCTCTCCCGCGACACGCTGGGAACGCTGGGGCCGCTTCGCAATGCGCGTGGCGAGAACTCGCCCAATGCCCCAGACGTGGGCTGGCGGCCCTCCGCCGGACCACACACCTGAGTCCGGGGCGAAACGGAACCCCGGCATTCCAGGGTGACTGTTGGACCGCGGGAGGATGTACACCTTGGGCCGCTGTCCCATGTGCCCCGCTCTCCCCTGGCGCCCGCTCGCGGCACTGCTAGGCCTGCTCTTCGCGGCGTGCGCCACCGCGCCGCCCCGCTCCCCCTTGCTCGAACACATCGGCCGGTCGGACCTGAGCGTCGCGGCGCTGCGAGTCCGGATGAGGGACCTGGCCCGCCGGCTGCCCGGAATGCTGGAGGCGGCGGCAGACGACCTCGCCGCGCGATCGGACTCGCGGGAGGTGCACCGAGCCATGCTGGAGTTCATGAGCAACGGAGTCCCCATGCTCCAGACCGCGCTGCTCCAGCCGGACCCGGTGGCGGGGCTGGTGGATGCCTGGGCCCTGCTGGCCCAGCTCCAGGACACCCTTCCCCGGCGGGCCGCGAGCGTGCCTGCCCTGGTGCCTCGGGCCCGGCGCGAGTTGGGGGAGATGGAAGCAGAGGTCGCGGCGGTTTGGGTGGACCTCTCCGGCCATGCGGATGTCTCGCGAGCGCGCGCGCTCATCCACCAATGGGCCGCCGAGCATCCCCTCACCGGCCCCCTCACCGCGCGCGAGTCCACAGCACCGCTCCTGGCATCCATCTCCACGCTCTCCCGCGTCAGCCCGATGGGCGCGGCGGCGGTGCTGCTGGAGGACACCCGAGACCTCACGACGCGGCTGGACCTCTATGCCTCCAGCCTCCCTCGACAAGTACGATGGCAGGCGGAGCTCGCCGCCAGCGACGTGGCGGACCTCCCTGTCCTCGGTACCGCCCTGGGGGAATTGGAGCGAACGGTGGACGTCCTCAACCAGTTCGAAGGACTGGCCGCCAGCGCTCCAGCCGTGTTGTCGCGTGAGCGAGTCGCCGTGCTTTCCGCGCTGACACAGGAACGCATGGCCCTCCAGGCGTTCGTCTCCGCTGAGCGCCAGGCCCTCATGGGGGATGTGGACCGGGAACGCACGGTGCTGATGGAAGCGTTGCGCGCGGAGCGAATCGCAGCGCTTCAACAGGTGAACGGACTGGCGCGAGGCTGGGTGGACCACACCTTCGATCGGGCGGCGGACCTGGTGGGCCGCGTCTGGCTGGGCCTGCTCGGGCTGGGCGTGTTGCTCGCGGGGGGGCTCCTGGCGCGCGGGCGGCGCGGGCGCACCGCAACCTGACGTCTATCCAGGGAGCGTCTCCCAGGCACGGGGATGGGGGGCGAACACCCCGGGGCAGTGGCAAGGCATGGGGTGCCCAGGTGACGACCCCGGTCCCTCTCCGCATCGACCCCATTGCCCGCCGCGAGCCATGTGGTATAGAGCCGCCCCGAAACGCGAAGTACCCGCCCCGTTGCCAAAGCTGTTGCACGGACACCGGGCGAGCAGGTAGGAAGGCAGTGGAAGTTCCGCAGTAAAAGCCGTAGGTTGCATCCCACTTACGGCCAGGTAGCTCACCTGGTTAGAGCGGCGGTCTCATAATCCGCAGGTAGTCAGTTCAAGTCTGACCCTGGCCACTACCCCGGCGTCACCTTCACGGTGACACCGGGGTTTTTCTTTTCAGGGCGCCTTTTCCAGCATCCACACGTGGCCGTCCGGGTCCTTGAACGTCCCCGAGTAGCCCCAGGGTTTCTGGCCCGGGGTGGACGGAATCTCCGCCCCTGCCTCCCGCGCCTTGGCGACGAACGCGTCAATCTGCGCCTCCGTCTCCAGGGACAGACTCAGGATGCACTCCGAAACGCCCTGCTCCGCGACCTTGTTGCCCCCCGCCACCCAGCCGAACCCTCCGGTGGGGATGAGCATCAGGCTGACGCCCGCGTTGAGCGTGAAGTGGACGGGCTCGGGCATCGCGTCGTCCGCCGTCTCGACGACGAGGCGAAAGCCGAGCCCCTCTCGGTAGAAGCGAAAGGCCCGCTCCAGGTCCCGCGTCGGCAGACTCACGACGACATGGGGACTGCGCGGTGCCAGGTCCTGCGGGGAAGATTGTGCTGCCACGATGACCTCCAGGGAATGGGCTCCTGCGAGTGAGACGCCCCTCCGCGCCCGGAATCATCGCCTCCCCTACGAAAAAGGCCGGGGCTCGACGGCTCCCCGGCCCGGGTACGGCCTACTGGCAGTCGCTCAGCGGGAAGACGTAGTCACGGCGCGGCGTCTGGCCGGGGTCCTGGTTGATGGCCGCGACGCTCAGCTCGCTGTAGTTCACCGTCGTGCTGCTGCCGATGACCATCTGCGTCTTCTGCACGCGCGTGGTGGACAGCACCACCTTGCCCACCGAGCCGCTCGGCTCGACGCGGAAGCAGTTCATGATGCGCGGATCCACCGTGGACCGGCGGCACTGGTTGTACTGCCCCAGAATCTCGCGCTTCGTGTACGTGCAGCGACAATCCCAGGGGTCGTACTCCTCGGAGACGTACGCGGCCTCGAAGCCGGTCGCCGTCTGGACGACCTCCAGGTGCGTGCCGCCCTGGAACTCGTCACAGCGCAGCACCACGTCGCCCACGGCGCCCTGCTTCACTTCCGCCGTCTCGGCAATCACCTCGGCCTCGGCCGCCGGGTCCTGCGGCTGGGCACCGTTGCAACCCGCGCCCATGAGGGCGCTCATCAAAATCATCGCGGAGAAACGAATGGGGGAACGCATTCCAGCTCCTGAAGAAAGGTCCGGGTCATCCCGGACCTCTCACATGGGAGCTTTTCCCGTGATGAAGCGCAATACACTTCTCCGTCACATCGACACATCCGTACTGCGTGTCCCAGCTGTCAGGACATCCGGAGCGCCGTCCACAGCGACAGGGCGCCGAAGATGAAGAAGAGGCTGGCGGCGGCCCACCGCACCCAACTCATCTGCACCCGCCCAGCGAGCCGGTCCCCCAGGAACACGGCCAAGCCGTCCGACAACATCATCCCGGCCGTGGTGCCCAAGGTCACCGTCAACGGCGCCTGATAGCGCGCCGCCACCGCCATGGTGGCCAGCTGCGTCTTGTCTCCCATCTCCGCGAGGAAGAAGAGCACCACCGTGGTGAGGAAGGCCCCGAAGCGCGGCGGCTTGCCTCCGTCTTCATTCAGCGTGTCCGGCTTGAGCGTCCACAAACCGAAGCCGATGAAGAGCACCGCCAGGAGCAGCGCCATCCACTTCGCCGGCACGTGCGTGGACACCCAACTGCCCACGCTGGACGCCAGCGCATGATTGGCCACGGTGGCGACGAAGATGCCCGCCAGCACATGCCACGGCTTGCGAAACCGCGTGGCCAGGGAGAACGCGAGCAACTGCGTCTTGTCCCCCATCTCACTGGCGGCCACCAACACGAACGAACCCACGAGCGCTTCCAACATGACGACTCCCTCGCAACCACAGGGCCGGGGTTCAGACTCGTGGGAGACGCCAGGGCAGCACGCGCGCACGACGGACCTCGGCCAGGAAGAAACGACAATCCCTGTCCGAAGGTCTCGTTCGTCTCGCGAACATCACGAGGTGGGGGCCCGGGCTGTTTCCAGCCAGTGTGTCGAGCTTCCCGCCGCCAGCGCCGCTGGCGTGAACTACTCCCCTAAGGCAACCGGCGAAGTAGCAGCGCGATATGGCTCTGTCAACGCGAGGTGCGGCACGGCTCGGGCCCCTGGCCCCCGGCGCATTTTTTGACGGCGTGCCTGTCCGCCCGCCTAATGCCGCGGACAGGCAGGTAGCGGCCTGTAGCAGCCACGCCCGGAGGAAGTCCGATGCAGGATGGAAGCGCCAGTCCCCTGAGCCCCGAGGCTCCGTCGTCCCCGGCGGCCACGGAAGTGTCTGTCGACGTCCGAGGCCCGGACGCCGACATCGTCTCCACCCACGTCCTGGTCCCCGAGGAGCAGGTCCAGAAGCTGCGCGAGTTGGCGCGGCGGACCCGCATCCACCAGAGCGAGTACCTGCGCGAGGCCGTGGATGACCTGCTGGGCAAGTACGGCCGTGGCGCGCCCAAGGAGGAAGGCCAGTCATGAGGTCTGCCGCCGTCGCGTCCCGCGCGTCTCTTCCTCGCACGCGTGAGCTGATGCCCGCTTCGATGCTGCGCGACGCCGACGCGGCCCGGATGCTTCGTACCCGCCTGGACGCCGAGCGGCCGGCCTCGATTCGCGAGGCCATTGTCCGCTGGTTGGATCAGGAACTCTGACACACTGCGTCCGGCCCCCCATTGGAGGCCGGACGTGACGCCGGGGTAGGCTCCGCGATTCTTTTTCGGAAGGAGCCCCACACCCCATGCGTCTCCCGATTGTCAGCGCCGCACTCGCGCTCGCCGCCGCCGGCTGTGCCACCTCCGGCTTCGACAAGCTCTACCCGGGCATGTCGTCCCATCAGGTCGTCGATGCCATGGGCTCAGGGCCCACGCGCGCACAGGAGTTCCCGGACAACTCCACCGCCTGGTACTACGGCGATGACCGCTGCGTGCTGATGCGCGACGACAAGCTCGTCGCCAAGGCCACGTCCGAGGACTCCACCACCATCAACACCCCCGTCGTCTCCGTGCGCGACACCTCGAAGGCCCTGTGCGCGCCAGAGGGCTACGCCTCCTCGGAGAAGCGGGAGCAGGTCATCGACACTCCGTTCGGCACCCTCAAGGGCAACATCGACCCGAAGGCCGCCATGGAGAAGGTGAAGGGCGTGGTGACGGGCAAGAGCGGTGACACCGCCCCCGCGAAGACGGAAGCCGCTCCCGCCGAGACGGAGCAGGCGGCGTCGCCCACCCCGTAGGAAGCCGCGTTCGACATCCGGGGCCGGAATGCGGCCCCGGCGTCAGGCGGAGGGTGCCGCCGCCTCGCCGTCCTTGTCGTCCAGCTTGCCGGCGATGTCCTTGAACGACAGGTGGCCCATGGACAGCAGGATGAGGCCCAGGCCCACCTGCTGCACCGTCTGGCACAGCCACATGACGTTGGCGTAGGCCAGCCCGCTGGCGTTCACCGCGGCGGCTGGAAGGAAGAGGCTCAGGCCCACCTTCGTGGCCGCCTGGAAGGTGCCCATCATCCCCGGCGCCGCGGGAATCATCAGGCCCACCACCAGCACGCCCAGCACGACGTAGGCCTGGAAGAGCGTCAGGTCCATGGGCTCGCAGACGGTGCCGGGCGCCGCGCCCGAGCAGTCGAAGGCGTTGGCCAGCATGGACATCCCCGCGCCATTCACGCCCCAGTACAGCGCCGTGTAGAGGAAGAAGAGCGCGACCTGCCGCCCCTTCGGCAGCTGCCGCATGGCGCCCACGAAGGTGTCGACGATGTCCGCCACCTTGTCCGCCACCTGCGGCGCCAGCCGGCCCACCGTGGCGCGCACGAGCTTCACCGTGCGCTGCTGCTGCCAGAGGCCGAAGAGGAGGAACGCCAGACCGCCGCCGAACACCGCGAACATCAGCCACGAGCCCAGCTTGACGTAGCGAATCTCCGGCGTCTCCGTGGGCACGAAGAAGAGCAGCGCTCGCAGCATCGCCGCCACGAAGAGGCCGTCCACGATGCGCTCCAGCACCACGGACGTCATGGCCGCGCTGCGGCGGATGCCACTGCGCTGCGCGATGAGGAAGGGCCGCGCGAACTCGCCCAGGCGGAAGGGCAGCACCAGCAGCATCATGAAGCCGATGCCGGACGCCTCGTTCAGCTTTCGGAACGGGACCTGCTCCAGGCCCGACAGAAGGCAGCCCCAGCGCAGGGTGCGGAAGACGTGGATGGCCAACAGGCAGCCGAAGTACGGCACCAGCCACGCGTAGTTGGCCGACTTCAGGCTGGCCAGCTGCGTGGCCCAGTCCGTGTCCCGGAAGGCCCACCACATGAAGAGGAAGGTGACCAGGAGGCTGGCCAGGAGTTTGACGGCACGTTTCACAGCGGCCGGGTATACCGTCAGTCCGAGTCGGACTCCAGTGACTCCCCGGCCAACAAAATCGCGGGATTGTCCCTCATGAGACGGGCGAAGGTCGCGTCCCCTGCCCTGCTCCTCAGCTCCGCCAGCGAGCGTCCCACCCAGTCCCGGGCCCCCACGGGCCCGTGCAGGTCCGAGGCGCCCACCGCGTAGAGCCCGTCATCCAGGAAGGCGCGGGACAGCTTCTTCGCCGTGCCGCCATAGCGGCCGATGAGCGCACCGACATCCAGTTGCAACAGTGCCCCAGCTCGAACGGCCTCCGCGGCGCGGCCCTTTCGCTCGAACTCCAGGCAGCGCTCGGGATGCGCCAGCAGCGGCACCACGCCCTTGGTGCGGATGCGGAAGAGGATGTCCGGCAGCGCGGGGACGGGCGCGGTGTAGGGCAGCTCCACGAGCACGTAGCGGCCCGGGCCCAACTTTCGAGCCTGGGGCGTGCTGAGTCCTCGAAGGAAGGCATCGTCGAGCACGTTCTCCGCGTTGCGCCCCAACGTCAGGGGGATGCGCTCGCGCTCCAGGGCCTCCGCCAGCTCCGCGCGGCGCGCGTCCACCACCTCCACGGGGGCGTATTCGGGGCGCGCATGCGGACTGGGGGCGACGGTGGAGAAGCCGAGGTCGACCAGCGCACGCGCCATCTCCAGCGCGTCTTCCAGCGTGCGTGCCCCGTCATCCACGCCGGGCAGCAGATGGCAGTGCAGGTCGACGAAGCCGCTCATGCGTCGCCGCGCTGGCGTTCCGGGTGGCTGTCGGCGGGCAGTTCGTCTTCCTGCTCATCCGACTGCCGGTCGGGCACGCGGTACTCCTCGCCCAGCCACCGGCCAAGGTCCACGGCGCGGCAACGCTTGGAGCAGAAGGGAAAAGCAGCGTTCTCCGTGCGCGGGGGAACGGGCTTCTGGCAGATGGGACACGTCAGGGTGCTCATGATGGACGGTGTTCTAGATAAGCGTTGACGCTCTCGCGAGCCAGGATGTTTCGTGCCCGCCATTCCATTGGAGGCGCCTGCCATGAAGGTCCTTCGCATCACCCGCCCTGGGGGCCCCGAGGTCCTCGCCGAGGAAGAACGTCCCGAGCCCGTCCCAGGCCCGGGGGAGGTTCTGGTCCGCGTGCGGGCCTCCGCGCTCAACCGGGCGGACCTTCTGCAGCTTCGTGGTCACTACCCTGCCCCACCAGACGTGCCGCCGGACATTCCCGGCCTGGAGTACGCGGGCGAGGTGGTGGCCGTGGGCCCGCGCGCACGGCGCTTCCAGCCCGGCGACCGCGTCATGGGGTTGGTGGGCGGGGGCGCGTGGTCGGAGCTGCTCGTCACCCACGAGCGCGAGGCGATACCCATCCCCGACGGCATGGACTTCGCTGACGCGGCGGCCATCCCGGAGGCGTACCTCACCGCGTTCGACGCGGTGGTGCTCCAGGGAGAGCTCAAACCCGGTGAGACGGTGCTCGTCCACGCGGTGGCCAGTGGCGTGGGTTCGGCGGCGGCGCTCATCTGCCAGGCCATGGGCGCGCGCGTGGTGGGTACGGGCCGCAACGCGGCGAAGCTGGCGCGCGCGGCCGACTGGGGCGTGGCGCGCACGGTGCTCTGTGACACCCAGCCGCCGCGCTTCGCGGACGCGGTGCGCGAGGAGACGGGCGGCCGGGGCGCGGACCTGTGCTTGGACCTGGTGGGCGGCAGCTACGTGCCGGAGACGCTGAACGCCCTGGCGCCCCGAGGGCGGCTGATGCTGGTGGGGCTGGTGGCGGGCGCGGCCACCGAGGTGAACCTGGGCACGGTGCTGACGAAGCGGCTGCGTGTCACCGGCACCGTGCTGCGCAGCCGTCCGCTCGAAGAGAAGATTGCGCTGGCGCAGAGCGCGGAGCGGCATCTGTTGCCGCTGTTCCGCTCGGGGGCGCTGCGGCCCGTGGTAGACGCGGTGGTGCCGCGCGCGGACATCCGGCAGGCGCTGGAGCGCATGGCGGGCAATGACTCAGTGGGCAAGCTGGTGGTGCGGTGGGCGTGATCCACTTCGCGCGCTGAAGGAACGGATTCGATGACGGAGCAGCAGCAGGAACTCGAAAAGCGCATCCGGCAGATCGACGACCTCCACTACATCCAGACCTACCACCGGGTCGAAATGCCGGAGGCCGAGTACCGGCAGAGCCTGGCCAAGGCGGAGCGCAAGAACGCCGAGGTGGTCGCTCAAATCCGGGCGCTGCTCGCCAGCGGCGTCAGCCTGGACTTCAAGACCATCAACGGGCACTCGCCGATGATGATCGCCGTCACCCAGAACAACGTCGACGTCATCCAGTTGCTCATGGAGTACGGCGCCGACATCCGGGCGGGCTCGAGCTACGAGTTCCCGATACACCGCGCCGCGGAGTTTGGCTCCGACCGCGTCGTGCGGTTCTTCATCGAACAGGGCATCGACGCTCGGCTGAAGACGGAGGGTGGCAGGTCGGTGCTCTCCGTCGCCCGCGCCTCGCGGCACAGCAAGAACGTGGGCCCCCTGCTCGTGGAGCTCCTGAAGAAGACCAAGGACCAGCGGGGCTCTCCGCCCAAGAAGATGAAGGAGCTCTCCGAGGAGCGCGTCACCCAATACCTGTCAGGGGATGCGCCCGCGGGGGTCAGCCCTCGAACGTGGGTGCAGCTCCGCGCGTTCATGGAGAGCGTCTTCGTCGAGGAGTACTCGGTCACCATCGACCAGCTCTACGCCGGCATCTCGGAGCACGGCAACACGAACGCCCCGCTCGTCTTCGCCACCATCGACCTCATCCGGCGGGTGTCCACGCGGGCCCCCGCGAGCAAGACGCTCAAGAAGGTGTCCAAGAACCCCTTCGTCCACCACGGCGACCTGGTGGTGGAGGGCCCCCTGAAGGTGCTGTCGCTCCTGGTGACGGGGAACCTGACGGTGAAGGGCAAGGCGTCCAACGTCCAGGGGTGCCAGCTCTTCGTGGGCGGCGACTTCGAATGCGACACCTTCCAGACCGAGGGCCCCGTCATCATCGGAGGGAACCTCAAGGCCTCTGTCGTGGACGCCTACTACAACGACTACAGCCTGGACGTCCGGGGCGTGCTGACGGCGGACCGGCTGGTGATTGAGAAACATCAGGTGCTGGCCGGGCGTTTCGACGTCAAGGAACGCATCGAGAAGTAACAGACCATTGCGCCCCGACACCGGGCCCTTATCCTGCGCCGCCATGGCTACCCACTTCGACCCCAGCGCCGCCGCCCAGCCGGACTCCGGCGTGTTCGGCCTCCCCCACTCCCCGGAAGAGGCGCACGTCGTCCTCATCCCCGTTCCCTTCGAGGCCACCACCAGTTACGGCGGTGGCACGTCCGAGGGGCCGACCGCCGTCCTGGAAGCCAGCCGGCAGGTCGACCTCTTCGACGTGGAGACGGGTCGCCCCTACGAGCGTGGCATCGCCATGCTCCCCGAGCCCCAGGAGCTGCGCGACTGGAACACCCGCGCCAAGGAGCGCGCCCAGGTCGTCATCGAGGCCGGTGGCATCCACTCCGGCGAGGCCGCGCTGATTCAGGCCGCGCAGGACGTGAATGTCCTCTGCGACCAGATGAACGAGCACGTCTACCGCACCACCAAGCACTGGTTGGACCAGGGCAAGCGCGTGGCCGCGGTGGGCGGTGACCACTCCATCTCCTACGGCATCATCCGCGCGCACGCGGAGAAGTACCCTGGCATGGGCGTGCTGCACCTGGACGCGCACGCCGACCTGCGCGTGGCCTACGAGGGCTTCACCTGGTCCCACGCGTCCATCATGTACAACGTCGCGGAGCGCATCCCCGGCGTGAAGACGCTGGTCCAGGTGGGCCTGCGCGACATGAGCGCGGAGGAGCACCAGTACATCGCGGACTCCAACGGCCGCGTGCACGGCTTCTTCGACGCCGCCCTCCAGAACAAGCGCTTCGACGGCGTGCCCTGGAACCGGCAGGTGGATGAGATGGTCGCCCTGCTCCCGAAGCAGGTCTACCTGTCCTTCGACATCGACGGGCTGGACCCCGTGCTCTGCCCCCACACGGGCACCCCGGTGCCCGGTGGACTGTCCTTCTCCGAGGCCGTGGCCCTCATCGCCGGCGTGGTCCGCTCCGGGCGTACCATCGTGGGCTTCGACCTCACCGAGGTGGCCCCCGACCCCGAGGGCGGCGAGTGGGACGGCAACGTCGGCGCCCGGCTCCTGTACAAGATGATTGGCTGGATGCTGAAGTCGCAGCAGGCCTGACGTCTCGTCACGCGAAGCACCCCTGGAGGGGTGCCATCGCGCATCAGGTGCTCCGCGGCAGCATCAAGCTGAACGTGGAGCCCTGGCCGGGCCGTGACTGGACGGACAGCGCGCCCCCCTGCAGGCGCACCAACTCCGAGGCCACGTACAGCTCCGGTCCGCAGACGCCCTTCGCATCCGTCCGGAAGGGCGTGAAGAGGTGGGCCAGCGCCTCCGCGGCCAGCCCCGGCCCCACGTCCTTCACGCGCACCGTGACCTGCGTCTGAGAGACCTCGAGCGCCACCTCCGCGGCCCCCTGCCGGACCGCGTTCGCCAGCAGCACGTCGAACACCTGCCGGATGCGCGGCGGGTCCACCTGCGCGTGGACCGGCGCGTCGGGGGCATCCAACGTGACGTGTGCGCCATGTGCCGCCACCGCGTCACGCAGGTGCTGGCCCACGTCCGTCTCGATTCGCTTCAACGTCGCCTCGCCCGAGGACAGCCACGACAGCTCGCGCAGGTGACGGCCCACGGCTTCGATGGACTGGAGCTGCGCGGCCAGCGTGTCCAGCGCCGCGCGGTCCACGGAGGGCGTGCATTCCAGCCGGCGAAGCTGCTCGCGGGCCGTGTCGAGCGGGCCCTGGAGCGCCTGCGCCACCCACTGCCCCAGCGCGCCCATGGGGGACGCCGCGTGCTCCATCCGAGGCTCCGGCGAGGCGGCCAGGGACCTGTGGATGACCGATTCGAAGTCGGTGATTTCGAAGGGCTTGTGGAGGAAGGCGAACGCCTCGGGCGCGCCCTGGGGCAGCACCGCGCTGAGGAGGATGACGGGCACGTCCTTGAGCTGTGCCTCCTGCTTCATCCGGCGACAGAGCTCCACGCCGCTCAGCCGCGGCATCATGTGGTCCGTCACCACCAGTTGAGGATGCCGGGCACGCGCCAGGCCGAGCGCCTCCTCACCATCCCGCGCTCTCAAGACGTCGTGACCCAGGTCCTCCACGACTTGACTGAGAACCTCCAACACCGCCGGCTCATCGTCCGCGACCAGGACGAGACTCATGCTTCCACTCCCTCGACTCGGCACGCTGCGACTGCTTGCGCGCCGCCAGGATAACAATCCACTCCCACGGTGTACTGACACCCCGAGAGGACGTGCATCCCAGAGATGCATTCGTTCATGGATGACCGGAGTGGTTTATGAAGAGCGAGACACCGCATCCAGGGGGCCCCGGGTAGGCTGCGGCCTTCCCGACAGTCAGAATGTCCTTCGCCCGACAATCCCTGGCGGTGCACGGAGGGTTGGAATGAAGCACGCAGTCATGAGGTGGAGCCTGCTGGTGGTGGCCCTGCTGACCTCGGGCACGGCGAGCGCGGACATGGCGCGGCGACGTGACGCCATCGTCGAGGTCGTGCAGAAGGTCTCCCCCGCCGTCGTCTACATCGGCACCGAGCAGGAGGTGGAGTCACGCTTCCGTGGACGCCGTTCTCCCCTGGAGGAGTTCTTCGGTGGCATGGGCGCGGAGCCGGAGCGCCAGAGAATCTCCGGCCTGGGCAGCGGCGCCATCATCGACCCCAGCGGCATCATCGTCACCAATGACCACGTCATCCGGGGCGCGTCCGCCATCCACGTCATCCTGGCGGATGGCCGCTCGTTCGACGCGGAGGTCATCGGCAGCGACGCGGCGAACGACCTGGCGGTGCTCAAGGTCAACGCCAAGGAGGCCCTGCCCATCGCGAAGCTGGGCACCAGCTCCGACCTGATGATTGGCGAGACGGTGGTCGCCATCGGCAGCCCATTCGGCCTCAGTAAAACCGTCACCGCGGGCGTCGTCTCCGCGGTGGGCCGCACCTTCCGCGCCGACAACCGCGTCTACAACGACTTCGTGCAGACGGACGCCGCCATCAACCCGGGCAACTCGGGCGGCCCGCTGCTCAACGTGGATGGGGAAATCATCGGCATCAACACCGCCATCTTCGGCGGCGGCGCGCAGGGTATCGGCTTCGCGATTCCGGCCGACAAGGTGCGCCGCATCGTCGACGAGCTGACCCGCTTCGGGAAGGTGCGCCCGGCGTGGGTGGGCATCGATACGGCCGACCTGCCTCCCCGCGTCGCCCGGCAGCTCGGGTGGGACCGGGCCTATGGCGCGCTGGTGACGGCGGTGGAGGCCGGTAGCCCGGCAGCCGAAGCCGGCGTGAAGCGCGGGGACGTGGTGGCGGAGCTGGGCGGCTCGCGCATCCAGGACGCCGAGGACTTCGACACCCGCGTGCGCGGCTACCCCGCCCGCTCCGCCTTCCCGGTGGTGCTCTTCCGCGAAGGCGGCCTGCGCACCGTCCAGGTGACGCCGGTGGAGTTCCCCGCTCGCATGGTCGAGGGGCTGGCATGGGAGCGGCTGGGACTCCGTGTGAAGGAGATTCGCGGCGGGCTGGCCGTGTCCGGCGTGCGCCAGGGCTCGGCGGCTGCGGACATCGGGCTGGAGCCCGGAGACATCATCCTCCGAGTGAACAACCAGCCCGTGACGACGAACGACGCCTTCCGGGAGGCCCTGCTCACCGCGCGACGGGGACGTAGCGTGCTGTTGCTCGTGCGGCGCGGGCGCTACGGCTACCACGTGACGCTGCCCTTCGAGCAGGAAGCAGGCTACCGGCTGTAGCTGTCGGGAAAAGGCGACGGGCTCCCCGTATTTCAGGACCCGCGTGACTCGCACTAACATGCGGTGTCATGAGTTCCGTCCGTTACCAATCCCTTGGTCCCCTGCTGGCCGGGGAAGGCTCACGTGCCTTCCTCGGACTCGCCCTGGAGGACGGCGCGTCTCCCCGTCCCGTGGTGCTCATCTGGGCACCGCAAGATGTCGTGCAGAACCCCGAGCTGAAGGCGACCCTGCGTCGCGAGACAGCTCGCGCGCTCGTCTTCGAGCATCCGCACATCCTCCGTGTCCACGCCCTGGCCGAGCAGGACGGCGGCCTGGCCCGCGTCACCGAGTTCGCCGACGGCGAGCCCCTGCGTCGCCTGCTGGAGGCCCACCCCCGCCTGCCGCCGCACTTCGCGGCGCTCGTCGTGGCGGATGCCGCCGTGGGTCTGCACTACGCGCACGTCGCCGGCAATGACGACGGCACGCCCTTCGTGCACGGTGACGTCCGGCCCGAGACGCTGATGATCTCCTTCGGCGGTCTGACGAAGGTGACGGGCTACGGCGCGCTCGGCGTGGCTCCGCGTGAGCGCGGTGGCAAGCGCGTGAAGAACCGGCGTTTGTACAGCGCGCCCGAGCAACTCCTCGGTGGACGCGATGCGGTCAACGTCCAGTCGGACGTGTTCCTCCTGGGACTCGTGCTGCACGAGTGCCTCTCCGGGAAGATTCCCTTCAAGGATGCCGCGGACCCGGACAAGGCCGTGCTCACGCGCTCGCTGCCGCCCATGGCGCAGGATGTGCCGCTGAAGCTGGACGCGGTGCTGCGCCGGGCGACGGCGAAGCGGGCCAAGGAGCGGTATCCGACGGCGCTCGCGTTCCGCGAGGCCGTGGTCGAGGCCGTCGGCTCGCTGCCCACGCATGCGGAGTTCTCGGAGTTCCTGTCGAAGTACTTCCCGCCCGAGAGCGAGGCTCGCGCGGCGCGGCGGCGGGTGATTGAAGCGGGCATCGCCGAGGTGATGCAGAAGGCTGGCATCTCTCCGCCCGCCGTGGCGGAGTTCCTCGCGCGCGGCGCCCTGCCCCCGGGATTGATGCCCGCGAAGTGGCCGGAGTTGCCGGGACAGTTGCATGCCTCGGGCGCGTCCGATGGTTCGGGTGCGCAGGCTGGAAGTGGCTCGGCGGCCGGTGGCAACGCGCAGGCGGCCTCGGCTGCGGGCATCACGGGGCAGTCCGGCTCCGGTTCAGCGGGGGCCCAGACGCAGTCCGGTGCGGGTGGCCACGCGCAGAGTGGCGCGGGTGCACAGACTCAGTCCGGTGCAGGTGGCCAGGCGCAGTCCGGCGCGGGCGCTCAGTCGCATTCAAGCGCACAGACTCAGTCCAATACTGGTGGCCCGTCTCAGGCTGGCGCAGGCACACAGGCCCACTCCGGCGCGGGCACACAACATCAGTCCGGTGCAGGCACTCAGGCCCCTTCAGGCTCAGGCGCACAGACTCAGTCCGGCGCGGGCGCCCCTGCGCAGGCTGGTGCAGGCGCACAGGCCCACTCCGGCGCGGGCGCACAGACTCAGTCCGGCGCGGGCACTCAGGCGCATCCCGGCGCCACGGGCACGGGGGCCTCAGCAGGAGCCGCTGTGCCCACCGGCACGATGGGCACGGGAGCACACGCGCCCCCCACGACGCCTCCCGCCGCGCAGAAGCAGTCGCGCACCTGGATGGCCTTCGTGGGCGTTGGTCTGGCGCTCACGGTAGGCGCGGGGGCCGTCGTGCTCAGCCGGCTGCCCTCCAACATCGAGTCCGAGCTCGAGGACGCGGGCGTCACCGACGCGCTGCCCGTCGACGCCGGCGTGACGCTGGATGCGGGCCCCGTGGACGCCGGCATTCCCATGGGCACGCTCGACGTCACCGTGGACCCGCGCGTGGAGGTCTCGATTCCTGGCCAGTACCTGGGCCGCACACCGGTCTCCGCGGCCGTGCCCGCGGGCCGTCACGTGCTGACGCTCAGCAACCCGGTGCTCGGCATCCAGACGACACGGGTCATCACCGTGCCAGCGGGTGGCCGTTCCTCGCAGCAGATCTTCCTCAACAAGGGCTTCGCGAACGTACGCGCCCCGGAGGGCGCCATCGTCACGGTGGATGGCCGGCTCATCGGTGCCGCGCCCATTGAGGAACTGGACCTGTACGAAGGCACGCACCAGCTCCTGGTCATCGTGAACAGCTCCCGGTGGCAGAAGACGTTCAAGGTGGAGCCGGGCCAGCGCGTCACCTTCGACGTCAACTTCGAGAAGCCCGAAGAGGAGTAACCGGGGTGGCAATCTCCGCGGCGTGAACACTCGTTTCACGCCGCGGTTGCGGTGCCTTCGGGGCGCGACCACACTCCCGCGCCCATGAACACCCCCGCCACGGAGTTCGACATCATCGTCTGGGGCGCCACCGGCTTCACCGGGCGCCTGGTCGCCGAATATCTCGCCAGGACCCAGGACAGCCACCGCGCGCGGTGGGCCCTGGCGGGGCGCGACCTCGGCAAGCTGGAGAAGGTCCGGCAGGGGCTGGCGGCGATTGCGCCCTCCTTCGCGGAGCTGCCGCTGCTCGTCGCGGACGCGCGCGACGCCACGTCACTGGATGCCCTGGTCCCTCGCACCCGCGTGGTCTGCACCACGGTGGGCCCTTACGCACGTTACGGCAGCGACCTCGTCGCCGCGTGTGTCCGGGCTGGCGTCAGCTACTGCGACCTGACGGGTGAAGTGCAGTGGATGCGGCGGATGATTGACGCCCACCACGAGCAGGCGCGTCAGAGCGGCGCACGCATCGTCCACACCTGTGGCTTCGACTCGATTCCGTCGGACCTGGGCGTGTTGATGATGCAGGAACACATGCGGGAGCGCCACGGCGGCCACCTGGACGCCCTTCGCCTCTACATGGGCCCCATGCGTGGTGGCGCCAGTGGCGGCACGGCGGCCAGCATGGTGCAGGCCCTGGAGGAAGCTTCGACGGACCGCTCGGTGCGGCGAATCATGGCCCACCCGCATGCGCTGGACCCCGTCCCAGGACGCTGGCCGCCCGAGTCCAAGGACGAGTTGGGCGTCCACTACAGCCAGGAGTTGGGCCAGTGGACCGGCCCGTTCTTCATGGCGACCGTGAACACGCGCGTCGTCCGGCGCAGCAACGCGCTGCTCGGCCACCCCTGGGGGGAGCGCTTCCGTTACACGGAGGTCGCCAGCTATGGCGCCGGGCCCAAGGGCCTGCTGCGCGCCACGGGCGTCACCGTGGGCCTGGGAGGTGTTGTCGCCGCGATGCAGGTGAAGCCCCTGCGCACGCTGCTGGAGAAGAAGGTCCTGCCCGCGCCGGGTGAAGGCCCGTCTCCGGAGGCCCGGGAGAAAGGCTTCTTCGTCGCGCAGCTTCGCGGCGAAGGCAACTCTCCCCACACCTGCAAGCAGGTGCGGCTGAAGGGCAAGGTCGCGGCGCAGGGAGACCCGGGCTACGCGGCCACGTCGCGGATGCTCGCCGAGTCCGCGCTGTGCCTCGCCTTCGACGACAATCCGACCACGGGCGGCGTGCTCACCCCGGCCTCCGCCATGGGCATGCGGCTGGTGGAGCGGCTGCGCCGCGCGGGCATGACGTTCCAGGTGGAGGAGCTGTCCATCTGAAGCCATTCCGCAACGAGCGCGCGACGTCCTACGCGCTCTTGCGGCGCCGCATCATCGCCTCGTACGAGCGGCCCACGCTCTGCGAGAGGATGAGCAACTCGCCCACGTCGGGCGGAGTGAGCTGGTCCGGGCCGTTGTCCACGTAGAGCAGGTGCACGACCTTGCCGCGCACCAGCAGCGGGAGGATGACGGCCGTCTTCGGGAACCCGTCACCCAGCAGCTTGTAGAACACGCCCATGGCCGCATCGCGGCGGACGGGCCCGATGTAGTGCGAGCGCGTGTCCCGCACGAGCCGGAAGGTGCTCTGCTCCCGCAGCGGCACGCCGATGCGGCGCACCACCGCGTCGCGAACGCCCGTCCCCATGCCATGCCAGCCCGTCACGAGGCTGCCCTGCACCGACAGCAGCAGGTTCCGCTTCCACTTGCCCAGCGCGAAGCGCAGCACCGTGCGCGCCACGTCCTCGCGGTCCGAGCTGCGCGCCAGCTCCGCCTGCGCTTCCGCGAAGGTCAGCGGCGTCGGCGGCGGCTCCGGTGCGCGCGGCACCTGCACAGGGAGCGGCGTGCCGCCCAGCTCGGGCGCCGGAGGCGGCACAGCCGGCTGCACCATCTGCGGCGGAACGACGATGGCCTGAGGCGGCGGCGGCGGAGCCACGGGCGCCTGCGGCCGGACCGTCGCGGGCGGAGGCACGGGCGCCACCGGCTCGGGCGCGGCCTCCAGCACCTCCACGCCGGTGATGATCTCCTCCTCGCCCATGTCCCCGTCGTAGTCGGCGCCACCGCGCAGGGCGGAGGCGTAGACGGACTGGAACTCCTCCTCGCTCATCAAATCTGGCGGCGTCTCCGCGGCCTTGGCCAGCTCGGCCTGCGAGCCCGCTGAGGGACGAGGCCGCACCGCGTTCATGTCAATGGCGCGCAGCGGCCGGAACGCCTTGCAATAGCGGCGCAGCAGCTGGTTCATCCGGAACTCGGGGATGACCACCGCCACCACGCGCTTGCCCGTCTTGAAGGCAATCCCGTCCAGCGTCGCGAAGTCGTGCGGGTTCACGACGGCGATGCTCAGCCGCGTCGCGTCCACCCGCATGGGCAGGTACTCCTTGTCGTCCGCGTGGTTCGAGGAGACCAGCTCCATCGCCTTGGGGTCCGGAACCATCTCCCCGGACGCGAACGCGCTGTTGTGGACCTTCCCCAGCGTCTTCGCCAGGTCCACCTCCGACAGCAGGCCCAGCTCCACCAGGTTCGTTCCCAGCCGCCCGCCATGCACCACCTGGGCCTCGAGCGCTTCTTCGAGTCCCTCGACGGTGACGAGACCATCCTTCAGGAGCTGTTCACCCAGGCGCATGGGGCCGCTTGTAGCCGTGCCCCGTCCCGCTCCGCAAGCACACCCGCACCCGTGGGACGGTGCGCCTAGTCCTCCGGGTGATGACTGAGCGCCACGCGGTTGCCTTCGGGGTCCCGGACGTACACCGACCACCGCGTCTCGTGTTCCAGCGGCACACCCGCGCGGGTGAAGGTGTCGACCACCTCCGCTCGAGCAGCCTTCGAGATCCGGAACGCCAGCAGCAGGAGGCCCGGCGCCTCATGGCGGAAGGGAGTGGAGACGAGCTCGCCGTCCGCCGCCTCGATGGCCAGGAAGCCGCCCCCAGGCACGCCCACCCAGATGCTCCGCAGGGAGCCGTCCGGGCGGAGATGACGGGTCAACTCCGGAAAGCCCAGCAGGTCTCTGTAGAAGCCGGTGACACACTCGATGTCCCGCGCCTGGATGGCCACGTGGTGGAAGCCCTGAACGTCCATGACGTGGATGCTATGGTCTGCGCGCCCATGGCGCGACTGCTCATCGTCGAAGACAACCACGAGTTGGCCTCCCTCATCGTCGCCCTGGCGCAAAGCCGGGGACACGACGCGAAGGCCGCGGCCACTGGCGAGGCCGCGCTGGAGTCCCTTGGCCCCGGACAACACTGGGACGCGGCCCTGGTGGACCTGCTGCTCCCGGACATCCGGGGCAGCGAGGTGCTGGCCGCGCTGCGTGCCCATGGCATCCCCGCCATCGCCGTCAGCGGTGTGTACAAAGGGGACCGTTTCGCCCAGGAGGCCGTGCAGGTCCACGGCGCCCGGACCTTCTTCGAGAAGCCGTTCGAGCTCATCACCGTCATGGAGGCCCTGGAGCAGGCCGGTGGCGTTGCACCTCAACCCCGCGCTCCCCCGCCCATCGCGGAGAGCGTGCTGCTGGACGAGCTGCTCGATGCCGAGGACCTCATCGTGCTGGAAGAGTTCCCCCCTGAGTCCGGCGACGCCGCCGAGCCCCTGCAGGTCGTCCCCAGTACGGACCCGTTGCCAGAGCCCGCGGACGCGGAGCACGCCCTCCCCCTGCCCTTCGGCAGGCGCGAGCAGGTATGGAGCGAAAGCACCGCGCCTTCGACTCCGCCGCCGCCCAAGCGCGCGCTGCCCGAGTGGTCCCTGGGCGGCGTCCTGGGGGACGCCACCGTCGCGCGGCTGCTCAACGCCTATTACGAGGCCCGCCACCACGGCGAGCTGAAGCTTCAGCAGGGCCAGGTGCTCAAGGTCGTCTACTTCGAGTCCGGCCGCGTCGTGTACGCCGCGTCCAACCTCGCCGCCGAGCGCTTCGGCCGCTTCTGCATCCGCCAGGGAGTGCTGCCCGAGGCCCGGCTCGCCGAGGTCACCGCCTTCGCGAAGGAGCACGGCCTGCGCACCGGCGAGGCCCTGCTGCGCATGGGCCTGATGGACGCGGCCCAGCGAAAGCAGCTGCTGGTGGAGCAGGTGAAGGAAATCATCTGGTCCACCTTCACGTGGAAGGACGGCGGCTTCGGCTTCAGTGCCATGCGCCCCCGCCGCACGGACCTGGTGAAGCTGTCCGTCTTCCCCGGTGACCTGGTGCTGGAGGGCGTGGCGAAGACGGAGACGCTGGTGACGCTGCGTCAGCACATGCCGCGCTCGCGCCGGCTGTTCCCCACCGCCGATGCGCCCTACGGCCTGCACGAGCTGAAGCTCGAAGGGGCCCAGGCCCTGGTGCTGGCGTATGCGGACGGCAGCAAGACGGTGGAGGACCTGCTCGCCCTCACCGACCTGCCGGAGCGGCAGACGCTGGCCACGCTGCGGGGACTGGAGCTCCTCGGTGTACTGGAGGAGCGGCCCGACACGCCGAGCCGCCGTCACCGCATCAGCTTCGGGCTGTAACCGCCGCCCTACTTCCGGCGGCGCAGCACCCGCGCCAGCGCCGCCAGCCCGAAGACGGCGGCGCCCGAACCACCTCCCGAGCAGCCGCATCCCGACGTCGGAGGCGGCACCGAGGCATCCCCCGAAACGGGCACGCCGTTGAGGGTCATCTCCCCGCCCAGCCGCGGCGTGGACAGCAGCGGCGAGCGGCCCACGTACGTCAGCGTCCGCGTGCCCTGCGCGGGCAGCCGGATGTCCTCCACCCGGAAGCCACCGTTCATCGCTTGCGCCTCCACCGCGACGCCGTCCAGCTTCACGCTGCCGGGCACCCACTCCAACCCGTCCACGCTCTCCAGGTAGCGGAGGCCACCGACCTCGCATTCGGAGGTGTTGCGCAGCTCCACCACCACGCCCACCAGCCCCTTCTCCGACGCCGTGGGCGACTCCATCGCGTGACGCACGTCCACGAAGCGCTCGGAGGTGATTGGCAGCACGTAATCCGTGGTCGCGGTGTTGCTGCCGCCCGCGTCGGCGAGGACGCGCAGGGTGATGGCCTGGCCCACCAGCGCCTCCAGCCCTGTCTCTTGCGTGCTCACCGTGACGCTCGAGCCCGCCAGGGAGACCTCTGACAGCGCGGGCCCCGCCACCTGCGACCAGGAGATGGCCACGTCGCCGCAGGCATTGGCTGGAATCGTCTGCGTCAGCGTGGCGCTCGCGCCTTCGCCACAGCGTGCCACCAGCGCCCCGGCTTCGAGCTCTCCCAGCCGCGCCGGCAGGGGCTGGTTGGGAATCTCCGCCTGGGCACGGCCACCCTCTCGCACCGGCCCCTCACTGTCATCGAAGAGCTCGCCGCGCACGCGGTAGGACTCGACGGTGCAGGACTGCGGGAGCGCGGGGCGCCACGTCCCGGGTACCGGCACCACCGCCGAGTCCAGTGCCTCGCCGCCCAGTGTCTCCAGGAACATCCGCGCCTTCAGCGTGCGCGCGTCCACGCAGTTCAGCGACGTGTCCAGGGCGATGTCCACGTGCCCTTCGCCCGACGGCACCACGCCCAGCTCCAGGCTGCCCGTGGCCACGTCCTCCAGGGAAGGTTCCACCCGAACGCGGAGCTCGGCGTCAGCGCTGTCCTGCGTGCCACCGCCGGTGACGGGAATCCGATTCCTGGCGGTGAGGGCCAGCGTCCCGTGCGCGCACTCCGCGGCCTCGACGCGCAGGCGCTCGCTCGACACCGGCGAGTCCAACGTGACAGCCGCTCCGCCTGCGGTCCTCAAGGTGACACCGTCGGGAATGCCCGAACCGGAAGCGCTCAGCCGCCACTCCGTGTCCACGGTCGGCAATCCGGGCGTCCCCTCGCAGGTGTGCAGCGCATCGGGGACCACATCCACGTTGGCCCCTGGACCCGACGTGAGCGTCCGCTCCCAGCCCGAGGCGAAGGGCACCAACGGCCGGCCCCAGGGCGCGACGTCCACGGTGAAGATGGCGACGGCGCTGGACGTCAGGCCACCTTCGTCCACGCCACGGACCTCGTACGCGTAGCTGGCACCCGACGCCTGGCACAGCACCTCCGGCGGCGTGAAGGTCGCGTGGGCGCCGCCATCGGTGGAGAGCGGCGGTGCGCCCGACTGTCCCGAGACGGGAGACCAGACGTAGCGCACCGCCGGACAGGCCTCCATCGCCGGCTGCGCGGTGAACACCCGCGACGCGCCCGACGCGGTGGTCGACTCCCGTGAGGGCACCACCGTGGGGCGCGCGGGCCCTTGGGTGTTCACCACCCGGTAGGCCACCGTGGACTGCACATCGTGGGACGCGAGCCCGTCCGAGGCGTAGACCCGCAGGAGCCCCTCTTCGTCCCTGCAGACGGGCCGCTGCGGAACGAGCGTCACGTCGAGCTGGTCGGGGTGCTCGACGATGTTGACGCCAATCAGGTCGGAGCCCGGCGCTGACGAGGCATCCACCGACACGCGCACCGCATCGAAGTCGGCGTCGGTGGCAGTGAACCGGGCCGTCGCCGTCCCCGTTTCGTTCACCACGATGGGCGAGGGCCCCACGTCCAGCACGGGGGCGTGGGCATTGAAGTACGTCACGACGTTGAAGCCCGGCTGGTCCAGGATGAACAGGCAGAACGAGGAGCCGATGCACGACACCTCGAGCGGCGTCGCCTGCGAAGCGCCCGGAAGCGCCGAGCCCTCGAAGGCCGGGTGGAACCGCCACTGAGTCCCCGCGTTGTCCGCGCTGCTCGCGGGCACGGCCCCCAGCACCACTGGCTCCCCGTTGGTCCCCACGCCCACCGCGAGGCCGAAGCCCTCGCCATGGACGCTGCCGTTGCCCGTGTTCACGTCCACCGAGGTGATGCTGACGGGCATGCTGTCGGGCAACATCACGGTGGAGAAGGTCGTCCCGGCCGGGTCCAGCTGTCCGCGGAACAGGCCGTCCGAATTGCCGAACAACGCGATGGGATACGGCCCGCTTCCGGCGAAGAGGTCCACCGTGCGCGGGGACTGGCTGGTCAGCAGCGGCGGCACGACCATCTGCGCCTGACGCCTGTCCCGCGTGTACCAGAGGAACTCCGTCCGGGAGACGCCGGTGACACTGAAGAGCGCATGGGGCGCGCCATCCGATGTCTCCACCACGCCCAGCACGTCCGTGGAGGACAGGAGGCCCGCGTCGACGCTCAGCTGCGTCCAGGGGGTGGGGCCTGCGAGCCCCGCTGACGCCGTCAGCAGTGAGAGTCCACCGTCGGAGAGGGCCACCGCGGCATAGCCCGTACCAGACGGGGTGTGCTTCACCCGCCGGATACCCACCACGGTGTTCACCGGGTCCGGGGGGATGATGTTTCCAGCCGCACGGCAGTTCTGGTGACTGATGACGTCACCCGGGCGCACGACGACGGCGAAGCAGCCCATCGGAGACAGGAACGTGCCGAAGACGTCGCTGTGCAGGAAGACGGCGGACTGGATGCCGTTCTCGTACAGCTCCGTCTGCGTCGAGGTGCTCACCGAGTAGCTGCCCGGAGCGAAGACGTCCACCGTGCGGGCGATGCCCGGCACCTCCGTCACGTCCCATTCGGCGCGTGCCGCGGTGGCCACACCCAGGCAGAGGCTGATGATGACGAGGGGACGCACGGCTTGCTCCTAGTAGGCCACTTCGGCTCGCAGATAGAGCCGGTCCTGATTGTCCGACGAGTCGGGGGACAAACCCAAGCCGCTGAAGCCCAGGAGTGTGTACCCGGTGGCCAAGCGCAGCCGTTCATCGACCCGATAGGCGACTTCCGCACGGAGCGCGGTCAGCCGCTCGCCTTCGGGAGACGCCGTTCGCCGTGCCAGCTCGGCCCCCAGCTCCAGACCGCCCACGATTCGTACCGCGGGACGGATGGTGCCCGTCCACACCCAACGCCCCGAGTCCTCCGCCCGGGTGTGCCCCGCATGCAGACCCGCCGCCACGGAGAGCCGGTCGCCCAGGCGCACCGCCGGCAAGAGGGAGAGGGTCTGCAAGGCCCGGTCTCCAAAGGCGGACCGGACGCCGGGCAACAGCTCGCGGGTGATGCCGTAACGCGCCACCACCAGCCAGGGCCCCGGCCGCCACGCCACCGCGGCGTAGCCTTCCACCAGCCGCGTCTCCAGCACGTCCGCGTTGACGGTGCGCGCGAAGTCCACCCGCCCGGAGGCCGTCACGTCCTCCAGCAACTGCGCCTGCGCGGCCAGTGCCACCACCGCCTGCAGGCGGTCCACCGCGGTGGCCGCGCCTCGCTCCGGCGTGCCCTCCTCCCGGCGAAGCTCCACACGCCCGTCCAGCCGCAAGCGCGCCAGGACGAGCTGCCCGAAGACACCGCCCGCCTCGCGCCGCAGCGGGCTGTCCACGTCCAACAGGCTGCGCACGCCGCGCTCGTAGCGCGCGCCCACGCTGAAACCGCCCGTCACCAGTTGCTGGAAGCCCACGGCGCGAGCCAGCCGCACGGCCGTCGCGTCGTGCGAGCCCACATCCTCCACGAAGAGCGCGGTGCCACTCTCGGGCAGCTCCGTGCGGGCGCCCGTCAGCGTCCGTCCCGCGCCGAAGTCAGGGCCGTCCACGTCGACGGAGTATCCGCCGTAGAACACGTCCTGGCCCCGCCGCGACTCGACGTTGGCCCACGCCCGGGGGCCCAGCTCCGGCCCCCAGCCTCCGAACACCCCTGCGCGCGTGGTCCGGTCCACCTCGACATCCACGCCCGCGGACGTGAAGGTGTCATCGAAGCGTCCGGGCCCTTCGCCATGCAGGGCCAGGGCCTGACGGTGCGCGGCGCGGAGCTGAAGCCGCTCGAACACCCGCAGCGAGCCCGCCACACCCGCGGAGGTGCGACCACCGAAGAGCGTGGGCCCCACGCCCGCCACCCGCGCCGCGTTCAACCGCGAGTCGCGAACCTCCGCGCGCACGCCCCAGCGCGACTCCTCCCAACCAACACCCGCGGCCAGGACGCGAGCGGAGAACGGGCTGTCCACGAAGGGTTCACGCGGGTCAGCCGAGCGCCGCTCGTCCGCCAGCAACGTCAACCGGAGCCGGCCCAACGGCTGACTCACACGGAGTGACGACTGCCGGAAGCGCGCCGCGTCGGTATGCGCGCCATCGGAGAAGCCCCGCCCGCGCAGGCGGAACGCCGCGTCCACGGAGCCCTCGCCGTGAAGCCCGGGGCCTGAGAGCTGGAGACTCACGGCCTCCGCGCCGCTGCCCATGTCCGGTAGGGGACGGATGAAGCTGAGGCCACCGTCATCCGAGACGCCGAAGAACGAAGCATCCATGGCGGTGCCACGGCTGGACGCGACTTCCGCCGCCATGCGGTAACCACCGAGCGCCGTGCTCGCGCGTCCCGTGTAGAGCGTGTACGGCCGTCCCTCCCGGCCCTCGCGTACCGCGCCCAGTCCCAGCCGCGAGCCGCGCCACTCGCCCCACACCTCACCGCCCGCCGTGTCGCCCGCGTCCGCGTTCCGCAGCGCGGCGTAGTCCACCACCAGCACCGGCTCGGGTGACTCCGTGGGCGCGCTGGTCCGCAGCCAGGCTTCGCCCGCGAGGAAGGAGAGCGGACGCGCCAGGAGGATGCGGCCGGCGAAGTAGTCGATGTCGTAGTCGATGCCGCGAATGAGGTGCCGCTCGCCCAGCGGCAGACCGGTGACGCCATCCCGCAGCTCCACGCGCACCAACTCGGAGCCCTCCGCCACCGATGCCGCGCCCAGGTAGTAAAGGCTTCCGCCCGTGGCGCGCAGTTCCTCGTGCGCGGGCACCGCGGACACCTGCCGCACCGGGTCCGTCAGGCTCCCGCCAAACGCCTTCACGCCCACGCGCGCCGCCTCCTCGCCGGCATGAACCTCCGCGTAGGGGCCGAAGAGCGGACGGTGATAACGGCCCACCTCACGGTCGTGAAGCTGCGCGCGATAGGTGCCCAGGCCCGCGCGGCCGTGCTCCGCGTGGCGCGCCTCAAACCGAAGACGTGCCTCCGAGGCATTGGGCGTCAGTGACACCGAGTCGTCGCCCCACTCCGCGGGCGCGAGGTCCGGGTCGGCGGCGCGGTCGAAGCGCTCCGGCATGCGCGGGCGGAGCCAGTCCGGCAGGCTGGCACCGTTCAGCGTGCGGCCATCCGTGTCGCGCAGGTCCAGCTCGCCCACCAGATCCACCGCGCCCAGCCGGAGCTCCGCGTGAGCAGAGCCTCGTCCCCGCAGCTGCACGTCGCCATTTCGCGGCGCATAGGTGGCCTCCAGGTCCAGCAGGCCCACGGCGAAGGGGCGTACCGCGGCGGCAATCTCCAGCGTCTCGTCACGAGGCGGAGCATCCGGCAGCGACAACCGCACGGGCACCTGGTTGCGCCCCGGGGACAGCACCACCAGGACATCCACACGGCCTTCGGGCCCCACCACGACTTCGCCCTCGGGCGTGCGGACGCGCGTACCCACGGGCGCCTCGACCTGCACGCGGGAGGCACCACTGGCCGCGGGCGCGTCACGGCCCGCGGGCATCTGGAGTGTGGCGAGGGGCAGCATCGGTCTGGGGGCCACCAGCCAGCCGCCGTCACGCGGCACCACGTCCACGCGCTGGCGGTACAGGCGCACCGTGCCCTGGGCCCCCGTGGCGGTGATGGAGAGTTGGTTCTCTCCCGCGACGAGCGGCACCTGCGCCTGCCATGCGCCCTTCGCGTCCACCTGGGCCGCCACACCCGACACGGTGACGGCGTCGCCCGTGGAGGCCTGTCCTGCGACACGGAAGCGCACGACGCCCTGCCCTGGCGCGACTTCCGCCATGGGCGGTGCCTCGGTAAAGGAGAGCCGCACGGGCGCGGCTTCCACCGGGATGCTGCGCACGGCGAAGTCCTGGAGGACGACGGCGCCCCAAGGAACCTCGACCGTCGCCGCCTCCGGGCTGACCCGGCTGGAGACCGGCAACGAGCGCGTATCCACCTTCAACCGCTGACGCCCTGGCCGCAGGTGCAGCCCACCCACCGCATCCGGCACGCGGGCATCGACGCCGGTGATGTGGAAGCGGCCCCGGGCGTCCGTGCGGACATCGCGGCCGGTGGTGAGCACCAACCGCACGTCTGGCAGGCCCGGCTCCTCCGCGCCGCACAGCCCATCGCCGTCCACGTCCTGGCACACCCGGCCCGCGATGGTGGAGGCCTGCGACGGTGTGTCCTGCGACAGCGCCTGCGCCCAGGTGCTCAGCGGCACCAGCATCGCGGCGGCGAACAGGCAGGCCAACATGCGCATCATGGGCGCACCTCGGCCAACGCCGTGACGCCCGTGGCGACATCCGCGACGGAGACACTCACCGGTCCCAGCGCTCGCACCGTGAAGGATGTGCGCCCCTCCTCCACCCGCTCTTCGGCTCGCTCACCACCTGTCAGCGAGACGAACACCTCGCGCCCGGTCAGCACCTTCCCGTTCGCGTCCTCCACCCAGTACGTCACCCGAGTCCCGCTCACCGTGAGCCGCACGTTCACTGGAATCTCAGGTGCCAGTCGCACGCGCTGGGACGCGGCGGACGACACCAGCGGGCGCTCCAACGGAAACACAGGCCCCTCCGAGCCCAACACGTGAACCGTCCGCGTCAGGCCCGTCCACACACCGTGCGAAATCTCCAGCGTCCCCGGGCGCGCGGGCCCCAAGCGCACCGCGCCGTCCGTGCCCGTCGTCACCTCGCGGCCATCCACACGCAGCGGCTGTCCCGGCACCGGCAGACCCGCCAGGTCGGACACGCCCGCGTACAGCTCGCCCTCGGCCCGCCACACGGTGATGCGCGCCGGCTCATTGCCCGAAGGCCCCCACGCGCGGGCACGCAGGTCCACGTCCGTCGCTTCCCCCGTGGCCGGCGGCGCCCAGGCGCTGACAAAGGTCCCCGGCCGCGGCTCCTCCACCGGAGCGAAGGTCCCCACCGGTGCGCTCAGCTCCACCGTCGCACCCGGCCGGGGACGGTCGAAGGCATCCCGCGCCGTCACTTCCACACGCGTGCGAGCCCCGTGGTGAACCAGCGCTTCACCCAGTTCGAGGCGGGTCGTCGCGACGGGCCCCTGCACCAACTCCAGCGCCGGAGACTCGCGCGAGCCAGGTCCTCGCTGGGGCCACGCGACTTCGATGTGCTCATCGCTCACCAACTTCCGCGGCGCGGTGTAGCGCCACTCCAGCAATCCTCCCGGCGCGCGCGCGGGGCCGCGCAAGGTGCCGTGGCGGACCTGCGTCGTGACGCGTGCATCGTCCACGGGCTGGCCCATGGCATCACTCGTCGCGCAGACCAGCCGGGCCTGGGACACGCCGTCCGCGGGGAGGCGCTGCGGCTGAAGCACACAGGCCAGGCCATCGGTGGGCGGCAACCGCAGGTCAATGGGCATCCGTCGCACGTTGCCCACCTTGTCCACCACCCGCCCCTGCCCGATGCGATGTCCGGGCGGGACGATGATGGGCACCCGGAAGCGGCCGTCATGCCCGGCCACCGCCGGACCGAACGTCTGGCCCGCGATGTCGATGGCGATCTCGGCGTCGGGCTCCGTCGTTCCCGGAAGATTCACGGACGCGGCCAGCGGAACGAGCACGCGCCCGTAGGCCCCATGCACCGACTGCGGGCTGGGCCACGCGGAGAAGGCCACCAAGATGGCCACTTCGGGGTAACGCGTGTCCGGCAGGACGTAGCGCGCGCGATACGTGCCCGGCCCCGTCCGCTCCAGCCCTTCCACACGGCCCACGCTGACCCGCACCACGGGGGGCGCGCCGCTGTCATCCGGAGTGCCATCCGGCCGGACCAACCGGACGGTGAGCTGCGCCTCCGTGTCCTTGCCCTTCACGGGCGCGGGAGGCACCAGCGCCAACCGCACCTCGGCGGCCGGTGGCCCCAGCACGTAGCGCGCTTGGGCCGCCAGTCCATCCACGCTCGCGCGGACCACGACGTCACGCGCGCCCGGACGCGGCGTCACCATGAATGTGCGCAGCGGCGGTTCCGCGGTGTCCTCGCGCAGCTCCGCGCCGTCTGCCTGCACCGAAGGCTTCCCCATCGGAACCGGACGGCCCGCCGAATCCTTGCGCACGAGTGCCACGGGGAATCCATCCGGCGCCACGGCGGACGAAGGCCCGAGAATCTCGAGCGTGTCCGCCCAGGCCGGGGCACACAGCAGCAACAATCCGAAGAGGAGAAACCGGTTCAGGGCCGAGCCAGTCTACAGGGCGCGGTGGCTGTGCCGAAGCCCCTTCCGTATCCGCGCGCTCGGACGCAGCCAGCACGCCAACAACAGGATCACCCCGGAAAGCGTCAACGGCCCGCCGCCCGTGCTACAGCCCCGAAGCCCTGTGTCACGCACTGGCCCCTCGGGCACGAAGGTCACCGGCGACACCGCCGAGGACGCAGATGACACCGGCTTCAACGCATGCCCCGGAATGACGCGGGCCCCCGTGGATGTGTCCGCCACGGGCTGACACACGGAGGGGGGACCGTAGACGCGAAGCCGGAAGGCACTGCCGGGCTTGCCAGAGATGAGCGCCGCCAGCGAGTTGTCCCCATCCAGCGGCGCGCGCGTGGCCACCAGCGGCACCCCCTGCTTGAAGCGGGACGGGTCCACCAGCTCGCGGCCGTTGATCCACACCCAGCCCGCGGTGGTGTCCTCGCCGTTGTAGCCGTTGTCCACGCACAACACGCCCTCACCCGTGCCAGCGAACCCGAGCGCCACACCGTTGGGCTGGCCACTGGTGCGCGCCACCTCCAGTGCCGCCAGCAGCGGCCAGGTACCGGGCCGCGCGCAGACCTCCGCCGGGGATGGCGTGTCCACCGCCGCGAGCTTGCAGCCAGGCTTGTCATCCAACTTGAAGGTGAAGGCATGGACGTTGAAGTCGCCGTTCTCCGAGACGGTCCACACCACGCGCACCGAGCCATCCGCGTCCACGCTCAGGTCAGTGAGGCTCTCGTTCTCCGGTGTCTCGGTGATGGCGTAGAGCGTCTCGGTGCTCAAGTCGTAGAGCACGATGTCGAAGTCGTTCTTCACCGGGTCCCTGCGCTCGAAGGCAATCAGCGAACCGCTGATGCTGGGATTCGCGTCCATGCCCGGCAGCGCCAGCCGCTGCTCCGTGCCGCCATTGAGTGGCTTCCAGTAGATGTCCCGGTCCGTCACGCCATCGAGGGTCCGCGTGCTGGCGTAGACGGCGATGTCCCCGTTGGTGTCCGGCTGCGACTCCTCGCCCTCGCTTCCCGTCAGCGCTTGCGAGCTGAAGCCGTTGGCGCTCCGCCGCGCCTGCCAGATGTCGCAACGCAGGCCCTGCTCATCGCACTTGGCCCAGACCACTGTTGAGCCATCCGGCGACACCGCGGGCATGCGGTCCTGGAACGTGTCATCCGTGAGCCGGGTGAGCGAGCCCTGGTCCAGGTCATACACGGCGATCTCCGGCTGCGACGTCACGCCGGTGTAGCCGAAGTCCTGCCACGCCACCGTGCGGCCGCCAATCACCGCGGAGCGCCGGCTGCTGCCCGCTTCCGGTGCCAACTCACGAGGCGCCGCGTCCACGCCCACGTCGAACGTGTAGATGGCGCTCGAAGTACTCACGCGCGTGAAGACGATGGTGCCGTCCGAGATGTCCGACACGAAGTCGAACGCGCCCCCATTGGGGATGGCCGCGTCCACGGAGGTCCGCAGGTCGTGGTAGCGAATCTCGCTCGTGCCGCGGGACTCGTTCGTATAGGCGACCAGCGGTCCGCTGACGTGCGGGTCCGTCTGGTCACCCGGGCCGCCGGCCACCACGTGCAGGGTGCCCGTCAGGGTGCGGAGCTCCGGTGTGGAGGCGAAGGCGAGCGGGGAAAACAGGCAGCAACTCAGGGCCAGTGTCCGCAGCATCGGATAGGACCTCCCGGGGGTTCCGAAATGAAGACCCATGCCCCGCCCAAGGCGCAGTGGGCCCGGAACCCGTCCGGTGCTGACTTCCCACGGCGGTCACGGCCGGCCGTACTTCAGGCCCCGCGGCTTTGCGCACCTGGGCTTTCGCCCGGGATTGCCCTTGAACAGGAATGACTCCTCCCGGAAGTGTAGGGAGGCCCCTCGCTGTGGGTCAAGGCGAACACCCGCTCGCACCCACGGCTGCTGGGTCAGTCGTCGCCCGCCTGATTCCAGATGTTCTCGGTATCCGTCTTGAGCGGCGGCGGCGTGGTGTCAACGACGACGTCCTTGCTGTCCTTCTGTCGCATCCGCCCCACGCCATAGGCCTGGACATCGACGGTGTTGCGGCCTTCGCGAAGAACCACCTTTCGCTGGAAGTTTCCCTCCGCATCGGACTTGACGCTGACGCCATCCACCTCCACGCGGCTGCCCGGTGACGTCTGCCCGCGCACGACAAGCTCACGCTCGCGGCGGGTGCGCTCGGTGGGCCAGTCCACCTTGAGCAGGAGACTGGTGGGGATGGGCGACGGTTCCGACGGCGCCTGCCCCGGGCGGACGACGGCCTGCTGTCCCGCGCGGACGATGACGACCTTGCCCTGACCGAGCAGCGTCACCTCACCATCCCGCGTACCCACCGCCACGGTGCCGTCGCCGTTGTTGCTCATGGTGAAGGCACCGGCCTGCTGCAACGTGGCCTTGGCGTCCGCGTTCGCCGCCTTCACCTCGAAGGTGTGACGCTGCCCCGGCCGCACGACGGCGGTGGCCATACCGCGCGACAGGAGGATGCGGGAAAGCGACTCGGTCAGCTCGTCCACGGAAATCTCCGTGCCCGGGTCCATGTGCACTTCCACCGCCTCGCCGCCAATCAGCATGGCGTACGAACCGTCATCGGTGCGCACGCGCTCATCCCGGCGCAGCGCCATGCCCACCGTGGCCTCGCGCCATGAGCCGTCCGTGTTCTGCACCTCCACCTTGCCGGACACCTGCGTGAGCTCCAGCACCAGCGGCTTCTGCACCACGGGCGCCTCGACGACGGGCGGCGCGGCGGGAGGAGGCGGCGGCGGAGGTGGCGGGCGCAGGAAGACGAACCACCCCACTGGCAACGCCGCGAGAATCAGCACGAGGCCAATGAAGAAAGGCGCCTGACGGCGCGATGGGCGGGAATCAGCCATGGGCAGCCTCGTTAGCTATCACAGGCCCCCCGAGGGGCCTCACGCCTTCGGCAGCTTCACGGTGAAGCAACTGCCCTGCTCGACTTCCGAGCGGACTTCGATGCTCCCGCCCGCTTCCGTCACCACACGCCAGGCCACGCTGAGTCCCAACCCCACGTTGGACCACACGTCCTTCGTCGTGAAGAAGGGCTCGAAGATGCGCGGGCGGACGTCGGGGGCAATCCCCTTCCCCGTGTCCTCCACCTCCAGGAAGCCGAAGCCGTCGACTTCGCCCGTGCGCAGGGTGAGCCGCTTCTGGGGTGAGTTCAGCATCGCGGTGCGCGCGTTGGACACCAGCGCCAGCACCACCTGCGACAAGTGCCCCGGGTCGGCACGCACTCGCGCGAGCCCGTCTCCCAGCACGCTGGTGAGCGCCACGCCATCGCCGCGAAGCTGGTGCTCAGTGAGGCTGAGCGCGTCGCGCACCACCGCGTTGAGGTCCACCGGCCGCAGCTCCGCGCGCTCGCGCTGCTGGGAGAAGCGCAGCAGGTTCTGGGTGATTTCCTTGCAGCGCTTGGCGCTCTGCTCGATTTTCCGCAGCGACTCCAGATCCGGGTCGGCGGCGCCTCGGTCGAGCATCAGCAACTGCACGTTGCCGAGGATGCCCGCCAGCGGGTTGTTGATTTCGTGCGCCACGCCCGCGCCGAGCTGCCCCACCGCGGCAAGCTTCTGCGCCTCCACCAACTGCGCCTGGGCCGCCTTCAGGTCCGCGGTGGCCTCTTCCACGCGAACGCGCAAGTCGTCGTTCCAGCGCAGCATCCGGGCACGCGCCGCTTCCAGCTCCTCTCCCATCCGGTTGAAGGTGGTGGCCAGCTCGCTCAGTTCGTCCTGGCCGGAGACCTTCAAGCGCGTGTCCAGCTCGCCACGCCCGTAGGCCTCCGCGCCGCGCACCACCTCCGCCAGCCGCACGTTGAGGCGGCGCGTGAAGAGGGCTCCCAGCCCGAGCAGCACCAGGAAGGTGGCGCCAATGGACAGCAGCACCGTGCGCCGCATGCCGTGCACGGGCGCCAGCGCGGTGGACTCATCCACTTCCACCAGCACGTCGAAGCGCATGCCATGGGGCACGCGCGCCACGCTGACCCGCCGGGCCGGTGACTCCACGCGGAAGCTGCGCACCCGCTCTGTCAGCGGCACCGCCGGGGCCAACAGGTGCGCGCTCAGCGCTGGCGCCAGTGCCTGCCCCCGACGCTCCGGCGCGGTGCTGGCGAGCACGCGCCGCTCCTCGTCCACCAGGTCGATGCGCCCCAGCCCTTCGCCCAGGCGCCTGCGCAGCACCGCCTCCAGCGGATGGAGCACGACCTCCGCGACAGCGAAAGGCGCGCCGTCGCCATCCGCCAGCTTCACCGCCACGGCGACCGCCGAGCGCCCCTCGTCCGAGTGAACGTACGCGCTGCCCAGCGCCGCCTGGCCCTTGCCGCCGCCTCGCAGCGTCTGCACGGGAATGGAGCGCACCAGCCGGTCCAGGGACTCCGGAGCGAAGGCCGGGTGCCCGTCGATGGCCTGCGCACGGAAGACGGGCGCGCCCAGGGGACGGCCCTCCGCGTCCAGTTTGAGCACCGCGCTCACCGCGGGAGACTGGCCGTAAAGCAGCCGCAGCGCGCCCTGCGTCTCCGCGTCGCTCGCGGCCTGCCAGTCGATGAGCTCCGCCGAGCGGGCCAGCGCGTCCACCACCTCCATCATGGTGGCGCCCACGGACTCGGCGGTGGCGACCGCCTGCGCGCGCTGCTCCGCGTCGATTCGGGCGGCCAGCTCGGCCTCGGCGCGCGAAAGCAACAGGAAGCCGACCGCGGCCAGGGGAAGCACCGTCGCGGCGAGCATGAACAGGACGAGTTGCTGGTAGAGCCTCATCCGGCCACGGAGCGTACCACCCGCTCCTGGTCACTGCGCAGGAAGACGGAGCCCGCAATCGCCTTGGCGCGCTTCTTCATGTCCGCGGCGCGCCGCGCCAACTCCGCGTGGTCCTGCGTTCCGTCCGTCATCACCGCCACCACGGACACGCTCATGATGGGGAACTGCCGCTTCTCCCCGTAGCGGTCCTCCGCCTCGATGTGGCCGCGCTCCCGGTCCTGCCGGTCGTAATAGAGCGGGATGATGCGGTCGAACGTCTCGATGGCCTTCTGGCAGATGCGGTCCACCGACTCCGGCGAGGTGATGAAGACGAAGTCGTCACCGGCCACGTGTCCCAGGAAGTCACCGGGCGCGCCGTCCTGCGCGAACACCTCGCGCATCAGGTCGCCCGTCTGGCGCACCACGCCGTCCGCCTTCGCGAAGCCGTAGTAGTCGTTGTAGGCCTTGAGGTTGTCCAGGTCCAGGTAGCAGAAGGCGAAGGGCCTGCGCGTGGAGAGGCGCCGCTGCACCTCGCGCTCGATGGCGGTGGAGCCCGGCAGCTGCGTGGTGGGAGAGGCCGACAGCTCCTGCTCCTTGCGCCGCATCACGCTCTCCACGCGCGCCCCCAACTCCAGCGCGTCGAAGGGCTTGGTGAGGTAGTCGTCACCGCCCAGCTTGAGCGCGCGCACCTTGGAGGACGTCTCCGCGCGGGCGGAGATGAAGATGACGGAGATGTGGCCACCGGCGCTCTCCGCCTTGATCTCCTCCAGGAAGACGAAGCCGTCGCCGTCCGGCAGCGTCACGTCCAGCAGCACGACGTCCGGCCGGCGCTCGCGCAGGGAGCGGCGGCCCTCCTCGATGGAGCCCGCCAACGCCACGTCGAAGCCGATGTTCTCCAGCACCTCGCGGCAGATGGCGGCGATCTTCGTGTCGTCGTCCACCACCAGCACGCGGCCGTGCGCCGGGCCCTGGCGGCCGCGCACCAGCGAGTCCACCGTGGCCAGCAGCTTGTCCGGCGCCAACGGGCGCACCAGGAAGGCATCCGCGCCCGCGCGGAAGGCGCGCTGACGCTCGTCGAAGGCGGACGACACCAGCAGCGGCGCGCGGCGCGTCTCCGGGTCGTGCCGCAGGATTTCCGCCAGCCGCAGCCCGTCCACGTCCGGCAGGCGCACGGACACCATCACCGTGTCGGGGTCATACCGTCGCGCGGCGGCCAGGCCGTCCTCCGCGTTGAAGGCCAGCCGCACGTCGTAGCCCCGCCCGGTCATCAGCGCCTTCGCGATGAAGGCCACCTCGGGCTCACCATCGATGATCAGCACCCGGCCCCGGCTGTCCTGCCGGCGCGGGAGCTGGATGGCGTCCGCCACGTCGTCTCCCCGGCGCAGCTCTGGCGGCGGCTCGGTGGGCAGCACCACCATGAAGCGCACGCCGTCCGTACACGGCTCACACCAGATGCGGCCGCCGTGGGCCTCCACGATGTTGCGGCAGATGGCCAGGCCCAAACCGGTGCCTCGCACGGTGCGGTTGGCCTTGGTGCGCGCCTGCTCGAAGCGGTCGAAGATGCGCTCCAGGCTCTCCTCGGCGATGGGGTCTCCGCTGTTCCAGCAGGACACCACCACGTAGCCCGGCAGGCTGGAGGTGGCGTGGATCTCCACCCGCACCTCTCCGCCCTCCGGGGTGAACTTCACCGCGTTGTTGAGCAGGTTGTTGAGCACCTGGTCCAAGCGGTTCGGATCCGCCAGGACGCGCAGCGGATGGCGCGGCAGCACCGGCTTCACCATCACGCGCTTCTCGCCGAACGCCGGGCCGTACTTCTCCACCACGCGCTGGACCAGCTCGTCGAGGTACGACACCTCGAAGTTCATCCGCAGCCGGCCCTTGGCGAACTTCGACAGGTCCAGCAGGTCGTCCACGATGGCGTTGAGCTTCTCGGTGGAGTCCCGCGCCAGCGACAGGTAGCGGCGCTGCCGCTCGTTGATGTCGCCGGCCATGAAGTTGAGCACCAGGTCCAGCGCGCCGGAGATGGACGTCAGCGGCGTGCGCAGCTCGTGGCTCACCATGGAGACGAACTCGTCCTTGCGCTCCTCCAGGCGCTTCTGCTCGGTGATGTCGCGCAGCACCACGCACACGCCGCGCAGCGTGTTCCGCGCGTCCGTCACCGGCGTCACCGTGGTCTGGACGTGCCGGTCGAAGAGCTTCACCTCCTCGCGCAGCACCTGCCCGCCGCCGTACTCCCAGCCGCGCACCAGGTGGAAGGGCTGGAAGCCCAGGCGCTCCTCCATCAGCCGCGTCGTCTGCTCCTCGGGGTTCTCCCCCGCGTGCAGCAGCCGCCGCGCCGCCGGGTTCATCACCACGATGTCGTTCTTCTCGTCGGTGAGGACCACGCCGTCGGCCATGGACTCCACCATCCGCTCCATGCGGTGGCGGGCTTCCTCCTCCGCCGAGCGCAGGGACTGGATGGCGTCCGCCGTCTGGTTGGCGAGCACGTCCAGCAACACGCCGTCGTCCTCGGAGAAGGCGTCCGGCTTCTGGCTGAACAGCGACAGCATGCCCACCGGGCGCCCACCGGCGACCAGGTTCACCGTGAGCTGGCTGGGGTAGACGGACGGCGCCGCCGCGTCCTGGGTGGTGGTGCCCGCCACGCGGGTGATGACGCGGTCCTCGGGCAGCAGGAGGCCGCTGCTCTTGCGGTACGCGCCGAGCATGGACTCCTTCACGCCCAGCAGCGCCTTCTCCCCCACCATGCCCTGACAGCGCAGCCGCAGCGTCGCGCTGCGCGCCTCGTCCGGTGCGATGAGCGCCGCGCCGCAGTCGTACGGCAGCACGCGCGCCACGGCGATGAGCACTCGGTCGATGATGTTGTCGTAGCTGGCCGGATCATTCGCGCTGGCGCGGCTGACCTCGTACAGGACGAAGAGCGCCTCCACGCGCTGGTGGAGCTGGCGGATCAGCCGCTCCTTGTCCTTGCGCAGCTGCGTGTACTCCACCGCGTTCTTCACGGTGATGAGCAGGTCGTTCACGTCCCAGGGCTTGGTGATGTACCGGTACACCTGCCCCTGGTTGATGGCCGCGATGATGTCGTCCGGGTGCGTGTACCCCGTGAGCAGCAGCGCGGTGACGTCGAAGCCCTCCGCGCGCGCGGTGGCCACCAGCTCGATGCCCGTCATCTCGGGCATCCGCTGGTCGGTGATGAGGACGTCCACCGACTCCTTTCTCAGGATTTCCAGCGCGGCGGAACCGCTTCGGGCCGTGAGGACGCGGTACCGGCGCTGGAACATCCGCGTGAGGATGTCCAGGACGTCGGCCTCGTCGTCGACGAAGAGCAGCGTGTGGCGGAGCTCGGACAAAGCGGAGGAAGTGTACGTCGAGTTCGTCCCCCCACCTCAAGAAGTGAGAAACAGGACGGAACGGGACACACCGCGAGTGTGCAGGGTGACACCGGACGAGTTGACTCTACACGTCTGTTCAGGGAGAGTGACACTGAAAGCCTGTTGCCTGGGGGGAACGACTCCCCGGCAGGACGGCAGATGAGTGAGGGAGCGCATGGAAGAGCTCACGGAACGCCAGCGCGAGATTCTCAGCTTCATCGTCAAGGAGACGGAGACCCGGGGCTTCCCGCCGACGATTCGCGAAATCGGGGAGCACATGGACATCCGCTCGACGAACGGCGTCAACGACCACCTGAAGGCGCTGGAGCGCAAGGGTTACCTGAACCGGGGCGAGCAGCAAAGCCGCTCCCTGGTGCCCACCAAGCGCGCCCGGCTGCTGCTCGGCCTGGGGGCGCGCAAGGACTCGGGCATGGTGGAGATTCCCCTGCTCGGCAAGGTCGCCGCCGGCGCGCCACTGCTGGCGCAGGAGAACATGGAGGACTCCGTCAAAATCGACAGCTTCCTGCTCGGAGGTGTGAATGGCCGCGAGGTCTTCGCCCTGCGCGTGAAGGGGCAGTCGATGATTGACGACGGCATCCACGATGGGGACTACCTCTTCGTGAAGAAGACGCCGTCCGCCCAGCCGGGTGAAATCGTGGTGGCCCTCATCGAGGACGAAGCCACGGTGAAGCGCTACTACCCGGAAGGGGACCGCATCCGCTTCCAGCCGGCCAACGCCACCATGCAGCCCATCTACGTGAGCCGCGCGGAGTTCCGGTCCACGATGATTCTGGGGCAGGTGGTGGGCGTGTACCGCAAGCTCCAGGGCGGCCGCACCCCGTAGTCCACCCCACCCGTCCCGGGCCGTTTCCTGGCCCGGGCGTGGCTCAAGGGCACTTCTTGAGGGTGGCGTCAGCCGCGGTCGCCCGCGCGCAGGCGGCCTGCAGGATGCCGGTGTCCTTGAGTTCCCGCGCCAGTTGGGCGGTGGCGACGTGCAGCTCGGTATCCTTCGCGTGGTCCTGCTCCGCGCTGAGGTTGGCGAGGATGCGCAGCGCGTCCGGCTTGCGGTCCATGGTGGCCAGCAGGCTGGCCAGCTCCCGCAGCTCGCGGATGTCCTGGCCGGACACGGACTCCAGGGCCGCGGACAGCTCCTCCTTCGCGGCCGAGGCGTCCTTCATCCCCAGGTAGATACGGGCCAGCGCCACGTGGACGATGGCGCGGTCCTTCACACGCAGGGACTCCTTGTACGCGCTGATGGCGTCCCCGGGCTTGTCCAGCTTCATCTGGATTTCGCCGACGAGCTCCCAGAGCGTGGGATCCCGGGGCGAGCGGCTGGCGGCATCGCGGTAGGCGTTGGCGGCCTCGGTGAGGTTGCCGGAGCGCACCAGGGCGTCCCCCAGGGTGGCGAGCACGTCCGCGGTGTGGATGCCGTCATCCACGGCCTTCTGGGCCGCGGCCAGCAGCTCCGGGTAGCGCTGCTTCGAGGACAGGACGTCCAACGCGCGCATGATGAGCGCGGACTTCTGCTCCGGGGAGGGCGCCGCGTTGGACGCGAGCGTGAAGTGCAGCACGGCGGCGTCGTGGTCGCCCTTCTTGAGGTCCAGGTCGCCCAGCGACTCCAGGGCGTTGAAGTCCTTGGGGAAGAGGGACAGGGCCTTGCGCAGCGAGCTCTGGGCTTCGACCACCTGGCCCAGCTGGGTCTGGATGAAGCCCAGGCGGCTCCAGTTGGTGGAGCGCTTGGGCTCCAGCTTGAGGGCGGCCTCGAACTCGGCGGCGGCGTCCGTCAGCCGGCCCATGGAGAGGTACACCTCGCCGCGCGCGGCGGGCAGGCGCGGGTCGTCCGGGGCAATCTGCTTCATGGCCTCGAAGGAGGCCAGGGCGGCGTCGAAATGGCCCTGGAGGTACTCGGCGGTGCCTTTGACGTAGAGGCCCTCCGCGTGGTCCTTCGGTTTGACGCGAGGCGTCTCGTCGTCACAGCCCGACAGGGCGAGCAGGGCAATCAGGGAGAGGGCGCGCGGTCGCGGGAACATGAGGGGCTCCGAGGCTCAGAAGTGGTACGCGATGCCTGCGTTGAGGTCCAGGTTGAGGCCGTCTCCCAGCTTTGATTCCGACAGCCCCAGCACCGCCTGCGCGACGTTGGTGCCCAACTCGACCTGGAAGCCCACCGAGCCGGCAATGAGGTACTCCAGGCCCGCGAAGCCCACGACGGTGGGCAGCGGGCCGGTGGACTGGAAGATACCGAAGTCACCGAAGGACAGCTGAACGCCCAGGCCGAACCCCCAGTAGGGCCGCAGGGACTTCTCCACGTTGTGGTAGTGGCGCGCGCCCACGACGCTGGGCAGCACGTTGAGGCCACTGCGCACGCCGTCCTGCGTGGAGCGCACGTAGCTGAAGCCCACTTGGAGGAAGCCGACCCATTCGGGGTGGAACCAGTAGCCCACCTCGATGTCGCCGCCTGGGTTCACCGTGGACAGCTTGTCGATGAAGTTGTTGTTGACGCGCAGGCCCAGCATCAGGCCGCCGCCCCCCGTGCGCGAAGAGCCCCCCAGCAGCGGGCGGGCCGCCACGGATTCCTCCGGCGGGACGAGCGCGGCGAAGAGCTGGTCGGAGACGGCCTTCGCGGTGCGCAGCAGGTCCTCCGCTTCCGGGGCCTCCGCGCGAGGCCGGGCCAGGATCCGCCCGCCCGCGGCGTCCAACAGGTTGGCGGTGAGCAGGTACTTGTCGCCGAAGCGGTCCAGTCGGCCGGCCACGACGTAGCGAGCGCCGGTGAGGGCCACGAGTTCCTGGAGGCAGTCTCCCCGGTCGCACGTCTTGAGGCCCTGGAGTTGCTGCTGGCGCTCCTCGTCCAGGGCGGCCTCGATGTCCCACTGCGAGAGGACTCGCAGCCGCGGCGACTCCGCCAGGCGCGAGGTGATGAGCGAGGTGACGCCCGGCGCCGCGTCGCTGCCTGCCTCGTTGGCCTCCAGCATCAACACCGCCACGACGACGGGCCCGGCCGCATCGGCCGTGCTCGCCTGGACCGCAGCGGCCTGTGACACAGGGGCTGGCGCCTGGGCATGCGCCGCCGAAGCCAGCAAGACGAAACAGGAGAGCCACCAGGACACGAAGCGCGACACGGGCCGACACTCTACCTTCACCCGGGCCCGGCACCGAGGCCCAGACGTCATACGACGTAGCGCCCTGCCCCACCGCCCGGAGCAGGAAGGCAACCGGGCCCGCGCCGCCTCGCCTACGAGGAGGGCATCGGCCCCAGATAGTCGAGCGGGTCCACCGGCTTTCCGTCCAGGCGCACCTCGAAGTGCAGATGGGGCCCGGACGTCCGGCCCGACTCGCCGACGGTGGCAATCACCTGTTCGCGGCGAACCTTCTGCCCGGTGCGCACGCGCAGGTCGCGGTTGTGCGCATACAGGGTAATCAACTTGTTCGTGTGCTCGACGATGACGATGTTGCCGTAGCCGCGCTGCTCGCCCGCGTAGAGCACCGTGCCTTCCTGCGCCGCCTTCACGGGTGTGCCAGAAGGCGCTGCCAGGTCGATGCCATCGTGCGGTTCCTTCCCCTTCTTCCCGAAGCGGCCGTACAGGACGCCTCTCAGAGGCCAGTCGAGCTGCCCCTGCGTGGCCACGCGCGGCGGGCCCGTGGCGCTCGCTGGACGCGACAGGGGCCGGCTGCGCGACGGAGGCTCCTCGCGGCGGCCCGCGGTGGGCACGCTGCGCCGCGACTCCGCTGACGTGGAGGTCCGAACCGGCTCTGGGTCCGCCTCCGCCAGGGCACGCACGGGCACGCCGCGCTCGACGCCGGGGATGGTGAGCTCCTGCCCCACCGCCAATGTCCACGGCGCCTTGATGCCGTTGGCCGAGCCCAGCTCCTCCACCGTGAGGCCGTAGGTGCGGGAGATGCGGTACATCGTCTCGCCAGCGGCCACGACGTGGCGCGCGGCCACCAGCTCCGGCTCGGCGTGGACGCCCCGCAGGTTGAACGGCAGCGGCGTGGTCCGCTCGGCCGCGTCGGTGACTACCGCCGTCTCGTCCTCACGCGAAACGGCGTCCAACCCCGTGTCCGTCCCGGCCACGGAGGATGCCCGGGTGCCCACACAGCCGCTCAGCAACACGGCCAGGAGGAACACCCGGAGCGCCCCACGCGCTCGGCTGGACACGCACGGCGCCAACGCTAGGCACCGTCCGGTTCATGCCGGTTGAAGCCATCGACCTGCCACCCGGAGAGGTCCGGGAGCCGGCCATGGTCCGTCAGCTCGAAGTGCAGCGGAGTGACGGAGACGCGCTTGTCCCGGAACACGGCATTGCAGTCGCTGCCCGGGATGTCCTCGTGCTGGTAGTCGCTACCGCCAATCCAGTAGTACTTCCGGCCACGAGGGTCTTCGTTCTCCACCACCTCGAAGCCGTACGAGTGACGGCCCTGGCGGGTGATGGCGTAGCCCTCCGGCTCCACGCCCCCGGGGATGTTCACGTTGAGGAGCATCCGCGGCGGCAGGGGGCGCGACAGGGCGCTGGACACCAACGAACGGGCGAACCGGGCCGCCGGCGCGAAGTCGAAGTTCCGCCGGGCCACCAGGCTGAAGGCAATGGCGGGCACGCCCAGGAGCGCGCCCTCCATCGCCGCGGCCACCGTGCCGGAGTACATGATGTCTTCGGCCAGATTCGCGCCGTGGTTGATGCCGGAAACCATGAGTACCGGGCGATCATCCTTCAGGAGATGGTTGATCGCCAGATAAGCGCAGTCCGCGGGGGTTCCGTCGACGGCGAACCACCGCGCCCGTACCTCCTTGATGCGCAGCGGCCGGTGCAGGGAGATGGCGTGGGAGGCGGCGCTCTGCTCCCGGTCGGGAGCCACCACCCACACCTCCCCCAGGGGGCTCACGGCCTCGACCAGCGCCTGAAGCCCCTCGGAGAAGTAGCCGTCGTCGTTGGAAACCAGGATGCGCTTGGGCTTGTCGCTCACGGGCTCACTTCTTCTGGTTCAGGGCGCGGAACACCGACTTGCCAGCGTAGCGGGCCGCGGCCCCCAGCTCGCCTTCGATGCGCAGCAACTGGTTGTACTTGGCCACGCGATCGGAGCGGGACGCGGAACCCGTCTTGATCTGCCCGCAGTCCAGCGCCACGGCCAGGTCGGCGATGGTGGTGTCCTCCGTCTCGCCGGAGCGGTGGCTCATGACGGACGTGTACCCGGCGCGGTGCGCCATGCGCACGGCGTCGAACGTCTCCGTCAGGGTGCCAATCTGGTTCACCTTCACCAGGATGGAGTTGGCCGTGCCCGTCTCGATGCCGCGGCCCAGGCGCTCCACGTTGGTGACGAAGAGGTCGTCGCCCACCAGCTGCATGCGCGAACCCAGCGCGTCGGTGAGCTTCTTCCAGCCCTCCCAGTCATCCTCCGCCATGCCGTCTTCGATGGAGATGATGGGGTAGCGCTCCGAAAGGCCCCGGTAGTACTCGAGCAGGCCGGTCGAGTCGTACTCCTTGCCCTCGCCCTTCAGCTTGTACTTCTTGCTGCCCTTGTCGAAGAACTCGCTGGCCGCCACGTCCAGGGCCAGGAAGAGCTGCTCACCGGCCTTGAAGCCCGCCTGGTCAATGGCCTCCATGATGAGCTTCAGCGCCTCTTCGTTCGCCGGCAGGTCCGGGGCGTAGCCGCCCTCGTCGCCCACGCCCGTGGCCAGCTTGCGGCCCTTGAGAATCTTCTTCAGCGCGTGGAACACCTCGGCGCCCCAGCGCAGGCCCTCCGCGAAGGAGGACGCACCGGCGGGCACCACCATGAACTCCTGCACGTCCACGCGGGTGTCCGCGTGCGCGCCGCCGTTGAGGATGTTCATCAGCGGCACCGGCAGGGTGCGCGCCTGCACGCCGCCCACGTAGCGGTACAGCGGCAGCCCGTGCGCGTCCGCCGCGGCGCGAGCGGCCGCCATGGACACCGCGAGGATGGCGTTGGCGCCCAGCTTGCCCTTGGTGGCGGTGCCGTCCAGTTCCAGCATCCGCTGGTCCACCGCGAACTGATCCGCCGCGTCCATGCCCACCAGCGCGGGCGCGAGCACGTCGACCACGTTCTTCACGGCCTTCTGCACGCCCTTGCCCAGGTAGCGATGCTTGTCGCCGTCGCGCAGCTCGATGGCCTCATGCTCACCGGTGGACGCACCGGACGGCACCGCGGCGCGGCCACGAGCGCCCCCGGCAAGCTGGACCTCCGCCTCCACGGTGGGATTGCCACGGGAGTCGAGCACTTCGCGCGCCAGAATCTGAGAAATCTCGGTCATAGGCGGCCGTTTCTAGAAGAGCCCTCCGGGCCGGGCAAGCGTGCTCGCGGCCCGTGCTGCTACAGTGTCCACCCGTCGAATGCCCCCGCCCCAACGCCGCCCCACCTTGAAGGGGCCTGACCCATTGCTCGCTCAACGGCGCCGCGGCGCGCTGCTTGGCATGGCCGTGGGCAATGCCCTGTCCGTCCCCACCGCGCACCGGCCCTTCATGGCCGTTCCGTTTCCCAAGCAGGCGGAGGGGCCCTACATGAAGCTGATGGGCGGCGGTCCGCATGAGCTGCGTCGCGGCCAGGTGACGGAAGAGGTCCAGCTCGCGGCCTGCCTGAGCCACAGCCTCCGGTCCATCAAGCGTTACGACGCCGCAGACGCACTGCGTCGTTACCGCGCCTGGCAGCCGCACGCCTTCGACGTCAGCGAGCCCATGAAGGAGGTCTTCGAGGACTGCCAGACGTCGGGTTTCCCGCCCCTGGGCGCGGGCATGCGCGTGTGGCTGCGTGCGTACCGGAAGCCCGCGGACCCGGGGAGCCTGGCCCGCGCGGCGCCGCTGGGCGTGTACCTGGCCGGTGACGCCCACGCGCTCACCCAGGCCTCGCTGGAGGACTCCGCCCTCACCCACTTCGACCCGCGCTGCCAGCTCGCCTGCGCGGCCTTCAACGCGGCCATTGGCCATGCCGTCACCCATGGCGCGGGCCTCAAGGCCGCCGACCTCATCCCCGCCGCGGAGTCGGGCCTGCTGCTGGCCGGCGCGGCGCTCGGGCGTTCCGCCAGTGACTACGTGCAGGAGGTGTCCTTCGCCGCGTCGCTCCTGCGCGAGGATCTGGCCATCGCCCAGCAAGAGGACCCGATGCTGTACGGGCCGGAGCTGCACCTCCACCGCCCCCTGCACGCGGTGCGCGTCGCCTTCCGGCTGGCCTTCTGGGAGCTGCTCCACGCCCCCAGCGCCGAGGCCGCGCTCCTGGACGTCGTCCACCGGGGCGGCGACACGGAGGCCCACGCCACCATCACCGGCGCGCTCGTGGGCGCCTTCCATGGCGAGCAGGCCCTGCCCGAGGAGTGGCGCAAGCAAGTCCTGGAGGCCCTGGCCACCGTCAAGGGGCCGCTGTGTGATGTCTACCACCCCCGGCACCTGCTGGCCCTGACCAACGCCTGAGGGCTCCTGAATGCGCGAAGCCCGCGGGGCCGTCCTGGGAAGGACCGCCACCGCGGGCTCGGGGACACACTGGCGCGGCCGACAGGCCGCTCGCCAGGGTCAGGCCAGCAGGTCGATGACCACTACGCCCCGCTGGGGCTTGTCGTCTTCGGTCTCCGTGCGGCGACGCGGGCGGTCATCCGGCACGGGGAGCGGAAGCTCCACCGCCGGCCTGTCGTGCTCCTCACGGCGGCGCTCACGGCGCTTGATCTCTTCGATGATGAAGGCGTCGAGCATGGGTATTCCGTCTCCCTCAGCCTACGTACCCCGATGTACGCCCATCCCGCCCCAATACCATTTCCATCAATATCAGATGCAAATTAAGAACCCCGGTTCTTCGCTGGGTACGTTGCAGCCATCTCGCACGGTTGCTCGTCTGCCACCCGACACCCGGACCAGGGCACCCAGGGCAGAAATGTCGTGGAGGCCGAAAATCCCGTGGGGATGGTGTTCATTTTAATGCCCTCGAAGCGGCCCGCAAGCGGACCGTCCCATGGGCATACTCCCCGTATCCAGCGTCGCAAGCCCCTTCGAGTCGGCCTCGTCCGCCCGCCTGCTGCGACGCGCGGATCGTCCGGGTCCCCGAAGACTCCTGGCGGCCGGCGGGCGATGGTGGAGTCGCCCGCCCGGAAGCCGCCCGGAGGCGTGGTTCAGGGCGCCTCGAAGCGGCGCTTGAAGGCGTCCAGCATCTTCGGCAACGAGGTCTCCACCAGCGCGGAGACGACGCTCTTGGGCACCAGCGCGCCCAGGGCCATCTCCACGGTGTAGGTGGCCTTCGTCTTGCCCTCGCCTTCGGGCTCCAGGACCCAGCTGCCCTGGTTGTCCTTCATGAACTCGCCCTTGATGTAGGACCAGGACATGCGAGTGGGCCGCTCCTCCGTGACGTGGATGGAGTAGTTGATGGTCTTCAACACATCCACCTTGTAGTGGACGTCCACCGTGTTGCCCTTGCGGTTCTCGGTCCGGATGCCCTTCACCTCTGGAAGGAACTCCGGGTACCGCTCGTACTGGGTGATGACGTCGAAGACCTTCTCGATGGGGGCGTTGACGATGATGGTTCGCGAGGCGCCAGGCATGGGTGTCTCCAGGGGGCGTGAGTCAGGGTGGGAGCTGCGGCCTAGAAAGCGTACCCCGGCTTCTTGTCGAACTTGTGCACCGACTGGATGAAGCGGACGGTGCCCGTCTTGCTGCGCATGACGACGGAGTGCGTCTCGCATCCACCGCCGAAGAAGCGCACGCCCTTGAGGAAGTCGCCGGTGGTGACGCCGGAGGCGGCGAACATGACCTCGCCCTTGGCCAGCTCCTCGGCGGTGTAGATCTTCGAGATGTCGGTGATGCCCATGGACTTCGCGCGGTCGATTTCGCCCTGGTTGCGGGGAACGAGCCGGCCCTGCATGTCACCGCCGGTGGCGCGGATGGCCGCCGCGGCGATGACGCCCTCGGGCGCGCCGCCGATGCCCATCAGCACCTCCACGCCCGTGTCCTCGAAACACGTGGCGATGGCGCCGGCCACGTCACCGTCCTCGATGAGCCGGATGCGGGCGCCCGCCGCGCGAATCTCCTTGATGAGGTCGGTGTGACGCTCGCGGTCCAGCACCACCACGGTGAGGTCTTCCACATAGACCTTCATCTTCTCCGCGATGGAGCGGAGGTTCTCCGTGGGCGTCTTGCGCAGGTCGATGGCGCCCCGGGCGCGCGGGCCCACGGCCATCTTCTCCATGTACGTGTCGGGGGCGTTGAGCAGCCCGCCCTTGCCCGCCATGGCCACCACGGCGATGGAACCCGGACGGCCGTAGGCGCACAGGTTGGTGCCCTCCAGCGGGTCCAGGGCGATGTCCACCTCGGGCGCACCCTCGCCACGCTTGCCCACCTTCTCGCCGATGTAGAGCATGGGCGCCTCGTCGCGCTCGCCCTCGCCGATGACAACGGTGCCATCAATCTGCAGCGCGTCGAAGGCGCGGCGCATGGCGTCCACGGCGGCCTGATCCGACTCGTCCTTGTTGCCGCGGCCCATCAGTCGAGCGGAGGCGATGGCCGCCATCTCGGTGACGCGCACGACCTCCATTGCCAGGTTGCGATCCATGTGTGTGCTCCTTGCGTATGCCGGAAGGGTTCAGGTGGAAGAAGTGGAAGAGCCCGGGGAAGGCTCGGTCGTTTCGAGCAGCCGGATGAGGGAGTCCGGCAGCCGCGTCGGCTTGCCGTCCCGCCCCACGCAGGCGTGACGGGTCATGCCGGTGCAGAGCAGCGTGCGTGGCGCACCGTCACGAAACAGCGCGTAGGTGAACACGATGGACGCTCGGCGCAACTCGCTCACGGTGGTTTGGATGACCAACAGATCGTCGTAGCGCGCGGATGCCTTGTACTGGCAGCTCGCCTCGGCCACGGGTAGCAGGGCACCAGAGCGCTCCAGTTCGGCGTAGCTGCCACCCCGGGCGCGGAAGTACTCACTGCGCGCGAACTCGAAATAGCGGAAGTAATTCGCGTAGTAGACGACACCCATCTGATCGGTGTCGCCGTAGATGACGCGAAGACGGGCCTCGACCATGAAGCGGGTGACCCTAACAGCGCGATGTGCGGCGTCCAAGCAGTGACACGCGTTGTTGGTTGCTTCTCACCATCCCGGCGGGGATGGTTCTCATCCCAATGATTCGCGCACTTGTCCTCGCCGTGGCGCTGGCCACCCTGCCCGCTTTTGCCCGACCTCCCAGGCTCACGCTCGTCATCAGTGTGGACGCGCTCGGCAGCGACGTGCTGCTGCGCAACCGCCCTCGGCTGAAGGGCGGCCTGGGCCAGCTGCTCAACCAGGGCGCGTACTTTCCTTATGCGCGCTACGGCTATGCCGAATGCCGCACCGCGCCCGGCCACGCCACCCTGTCCACGGGCGCCAACCCCTGGCGGCACGGCATCGTGGACAACCGGTGGGTGGACCGCTCCACGATGAAGCGCGTGATGTCCTTCGCGGACGCGGCACACCCAGTGTTGGAGGTGCCGCTGAAGCCGGGCCAGGACTCCGGCCCCGCGCACCTCATGGTGGAGACGCTGGCGGACCGGCTGCGGGTGACGACGCAGGAGCGCGGCAAGGCGGTGGCGTTGGCCATCAAACCCCACGCGTCCATTGCCCTGGCCGGGCGTGCGGGACAGGCGTGGTGGTTCGACAAGGGCGAGGGGAAGTTCGTCACCGGCACCTGGTACACCAAGGAGTTCCCGGCGTGGCTGAAGGCGCTGAACGCGCGGAAGCTGCCGGAGGCGTCCTTCGGCAAGAAGTGGGAGCTGATGCGGCCGGCCTCGGAGTACGTGGGCGAGGACGAAGGCCTCGCTGAGTCGGACGTCTACGGCCTGGGCCGCACCTTCCCCCATCCGCTGGACGGTGGGCTGCCGTCGCCGGGCCCTACCTTCTACCAGGCGTTCGCCGTCTCGCCGGACTCGCATGACCTGCTGGTGGAGGCGGCCAAGGCGGCCATCGCCGGAGAGGGCCTGGGCCAGGACGACGTGCCCGACCTGCTGGCCGTGAGCTTCAGCGGCACGGACCTGGTGTTCCATGAGTACGGGCCGTACTCGTGGGAGATGCAGGACACGCTGCTGCGGCTGGACAAGGCGATGGGCAACCTCATCGCCGCGGCCGAGCGCGCGGCGGGCGGACGGGGCAACCTGGTCATCGCGCTGTCCGCGGACCACGGCGGCGCGGCGATGCCGGAGCAGTGGGCAGCCAAGGGGCTTCCCGCGAAGCGGGTGACTTCGGCGGAGCTGGCGGAGGGCCTGACGCAGGCGCTGCGACAGCAGTTCGGCGGCGACGTGACGGCCACGCTCGAACAGCTCGACGTGTACCTGGGCGGTCAGACGCACCAGGGAGGTGCGGTGGACTCGGCGGTGCGACGCGCTGCCGCGGCATGGCTGGCGAAACATCCGTCGGTCATCACGGCCGTGGCGAATGATGACCTGTTCACCGCGCCGGACACCGCAGGCTACCTGACGTCCATGCGCAAGAGCTACTACCCCGGGCGCAGCGGCGACGTGCTCTTCATGATCCGGCCCTTCCACCTGCTCCACTACATCCCCACCGGCACCAGCCACGGCACGCCGCACTCCTACGATTCGCAGGTGCCCATCCTCTTCGCGGGCAAGGGCGTGAAGCCGGGCATGTACCTGGAGGAGATTGACCCGGTGGACTTCGCCCCCACCCTGTCGGCGCTGATGGAGATGGGCATGCCGGCGTCAGCGGAGGGCAAGCCCCGCGCGGAGGTCCTCACGGGCAAGTGAGCGGTCCTCACGGCCGCGAGCGGACACGCGCGCTGAGGGCGCCGTCCGCCGCGGTCCGGGCGCTGTGAAGGGAGGGCTCCGCGCGCCCAGGCAGAGAGTGCCGGGACGCCCTTCGACGCGGAGGCGCTGGAGCCAGGAGCGCCTCCGTGTCAGCGCGCTACGCCGGCTTTGGCTGCTTGCTGCGCGCGGGCCGCTTCGCCGCGGCGGTGATTTCCAGCGACAGGTCCATGGCCCGCGCGGAGTGCGTCAGCGCGCCCATGGACACGAAGTCGATGCCCAGCTTCGCCAGCCGAGGCAGCCGGTCCAACGTGACGCCGCCCGACACCTCGAGCGGGACGCGGCCCGCCGCCAGCTTCACGGCCTCGCGAATCTGCGCGTCGTCCATGTTGTCGAGCATCACCACGTCCGCGCCGTGCTCGATGGCCTCCGCGAGTTGCTTGAGGTTGGTGACCTCGATTTCAATCTTGGTCAGCCGGGGCCCGTTGAGCTTCGCCCGGCGCAGCGCCTCCGCGATGGAACCACCCACGGCGGCGATGTGGTTGTCCTTGATGAGGACGCCGTCGAAGAGGCCGAAGCGGTGGTTGGAGGCACCGCCCATGCGGACGGCCTCCTTGGCCACCGTGCGCATTCCCGGCGGCGTCTTCCGCGTGTCCAGGACGCGCAGATTGGAGCCACGCACGGACGTGACAGCCTGCTGCGCCAGCGTCGCGATGCCCGCGGCCCGCTGCACGATGTTGAGCGCGGTGCGCTCCGCCGCGAGCAGCGAGCGCATCCGGCCATGACAGCGCGCGGCGACCATCTTCGGTTTGATCTCCTGACCGTCGCGGCGCAACAGCTCCACCTCGACGTTCGGGTCGACCGTCTTGAAGACGCGGACGAAGGCATCCAGGCCCGCGAGCACCAACTGCTCCTTGGCGACCAACTCCGCGCTGCCCTCGTAGTCAGGAGGGATGAGGGCCTGCGAGGTGACGTCACCCGCCGCCCCCAGGTCCTCATCGAGTGCGAGCGCGATGAGCCGGTCGAGGTAATCCTGCTGCTGCACGTCTCCTCCTGCTACCGCCGGGCCTTTGCCCGCGCCTTGGGTTTCGCCCCGGTGCCCTTCTTCGCCGCCGCCTTGCTGGCGGGGGCCTTCTTCGCGGGAGCCTTCCGGCCCGCCGCCTTCTTCACCGGCTTCTTGCTGGCGGCAGCGACCTTCTTCGCGGCCCCCTTCTTCGTGGCAGCCTTCTTCGCGGCGACCTTGGCCGGAGCCTTCTTCGCAGCGGCCTTCTTCGCCGCGCCCTTGGCAGGCGCCTTCTTCGCGGCGGCCTTCTGGGCCGAAGCCTTCTTCGACGCAGCCTTGGCCGGAGCCTTCTTGGCGGCGGCCTTCTGAGCCGAAGCCTTCTTCGCCGCGCCCTTGGCCGGAGCCTTCTTCGCAGCGCCCTTCTTGGCGGCGCCCTTCGCGCCCGCGGCCTTCGTCACAGCGGCCTTCTTGCCCGCGGCCTTCTTCGCGGGACGCGCCTTCGCCGGAGCGGCAGGCTCCTCGTCGGAAGCGGAGACGGCCTCCACCACCGTGTCCTTCGCGATGGACGACGCCTTCTTCACGGCGGCCAGGGCGGCCTTCACCACGGCCTTCGCGGTGGAGGCCACCGTCTGCTCAGACTCAGCGGCCTCCTGCTTGGCGGCGGCGGGCACCTCACGGGCGTCGCCACCGGCGCGCGCCGTGTTGAACTCCCGCATCGCGTCGTCGACGAGGCCCATGCTCATATACGCCACGCCGAGGTCATGATGGTCGGCCGGAGACAGGCCTTCCTTCGTCCCCGCGCGCAGCTTCTCCAGGGCCTCCTGCACCTGGGGATCCGCGGCTTCGGTCACACCGCCCGCGGCCTCGAGCTCGTCCTTCAACTCCTCCGCCAGGTCGACGTTGCCCTCTGCTTCCGCATCCGGGGCGACCTTCACCTCGGCCGGAACGGTGGAAGCCTCCTCCTCCTCGGTGGACTCGGCGAGCGTCTCGTATTCAGTGCCCCCCTCGACCGGAGGCCGCGCCTCTAATGAAGCGGCGCTCTCGGGCGGCGTGATGGGCTCGGTCGCGACGTCGGCTTCGGTCGCGATGTCGGCCTCGGTCGGCTCAACGCTTTCGGTCGGCGTGCTGCTCTCGGACGGCGGCGCTGCGGGCATGGCGGGCTCCGGGGCAATGCGCTGCAGATGGTCCTGAAGCTTGGCCTTGCGCTCCTTCAACTCCTCCACGCGGGCGCGGTCCTTCTCGACCACGTCCGGGGGCGCCTTGGCCACGAAGTTGGGGTTCTCCAGCTTGCGCAACACACCGGCGGCCTCCTGCTCGGCGCGCGCAATCTCCTTGCGGAGGCGGTCGCGTTCCGCGTCCAGGTCGATGAGACCCGCCAGCGGCACGTAGATTTCCAGGTTCGTGCCCACGAAGGCGGCGGCCTGCGGCGGCTTGGTGCCGGGCGCGCCAATCTCCACCTCGGACAGGCCGGCCAGCGGCATCAGGTACGCGCGCCAGCGCTCCAGCAGCTCGCGCGTGCGAGCGTCCGGGCTCTGCACCACCGCCTTCACCTTGGTCGCGGGCGACAGGTTGCTCTCGCCGCGGATGGTGCGCAGGCCCTCGATGGAGGCGATGACCGGGGCCATCTCCGCCTCGGCGGCCTCGTCCACCAGGTTCGCGTCGGGCTCCGGGTACGACGCGATCATGATGCTGTCCACCGACCGGGACATCGGCAGCTTCTGCCAGATCTCCTCGGTGATGAACGGCATGAACGGGTGGAGCAGCCGCAGGATGCGATCCAGCGAGTACACCAGCACCGCGCGCGCGGAGTCCTTCGCCTGCTCATCGGTGCCGTAGAGCGAGCCCTTCGCCAGCTCGATGTACCAGTCGCAGAACTCGGCCCACAGGAACTGGTACAGCGTGGACGCCGCCTCGGCGAAGCCGTACGTCTCCAGCGAGGCGCGGGCCTCGGTGGTGGCTCGCTGGAGCCGCGAGAGAATCCAGCGGTCCGCCAGCGTCAACGGACGCTCCTTCAGCGGACGCTCATCCAGCGTGAACTCGCCCATGTTCATCAGGGCGAAGCGGCTGGCGTTCCACAGCTTGTTGCAGAAGGCCTTGTAGCCAGCCAGCCGGTCCATGGACAGCTTGATGTCCCGGCCCTGCTGGGTGAGCGACGCGAGCGTGAAGCGCAGCGCGTCCGCGCCGAACGCCGGCATGCCCTGCGGGAACTTGTTCTTCAGCGTCGGAGCGAGCTTGTCCGAGCTGGCGCCGAGGATGACGTCCAAGGGGTCGATGACGTTCCCCTTCGTCTTGGACATCTTCTCGCCCTTCTCGTCGCGCACCATCGCGTGCAGGTACACGGTGCGGAAGGGCACATCCCCCATGAAGTGCAGGCCCATCATCATCATCCGGGCGACCCAGAAGAAGATGATGTCGTGGCCCGTCTCCATGACGGACGTCGGGTAGAACGTCTGGAGGTCCGGCGTGTTGCGCGGCCAGCCCAGCGTGGAGAAGGGCCACAGCGCGGACGAGAACCAGGTGTCCAGCACGTCCGGGTCCTGGATGAACGTGGCGCCGCCGCACTTCGGGCAGGCCGAGGGCTGCTCACGCGCGACAATCGGCTCCGCGCGCGCGAAGTCCACGCCGCCCACCTTCACCGTCGCGGCGTCCAGCGGCAGATCGGTGTCGTCCCCCAACCGAGGGCTGCACGCGGTGCAGTAGTACGCGGGAATCTGGTGGCCCCACCAGAGCTGGCGGCTGACGCACCAGTCGTGGATGTTGCGCATCCAGTGGAAGTAGGTGTTCGTCCATGACTCGGGGACGAACTTCGTGCGGCCTTGCTCCACCGCCTCGATGGCCGGCTTCGCCAGCGGTTCAATCTTCACGAACCACTGCGGCGACAGGCGCGGCTCCACCACCGTGGCGCTGCGCTGGCACGTGCCGACGGACAGCTTGTGCGGCTCCTCCTTCTCCAGCAGACCCTGCTCCTGGAGGTCCGCCAGCACCTGCTTGCGCGCCTCGAAGCGATCCAGGCCGGCGTACTTGCCGGTCTCCTTCGTCATCCGGGCCGATTCGTCCAGGATGGACAGCATCGGCAGCTTGTGACGCAGGCCCGTCTGGTAGTCGTTGAAGTCGTGCGCGGGCGTCACCTTCACCACGCCGGTGCCGAACTTCGGATCCACCAGCTCGCCGTCCGCGATGATGGGAATCTCGCGGCCGCTGAGCGGCAGCACCACGTGCTTGCCAATCAGGTCCTGGTAGCGCTCGTCCTCCGGATGGACGGCCACGGCGGTGTCGCCCAGCATCGTCTCCGGACGCGTGGTGGCCACGGTGAGCGTGCGGTCGCTGTCCTTCACCGGGTAGCGGATGTGCCAGATGGAGCCGTTCTTCTCCTGGTGCTCCACTTCCAGGTCGCTGAGCGCCGTGCGGCACGAAGGACACCAGTTGATGAGCTTCTGGGCCCGGTACATCAGGCCCTCTTCGTACAGCCGGACGAAGACCTCGCGCACCGCGGCGGAGGACTGCTCGTCCATGGTGAAGCGCTCACGGCTCCAGTCCAGGGACGCGCCCAGGTAGCGGTGCTGCTCGCCGATACGGGCGCCGAACTTGCCCTTCCACTCCCAGACGCGCTCCAGGAAGGCCTCGCGGCCCAGGTCGTGGCGGCTCTTGCCCTCCGTCTTCTTCAGCTCCTTCTCCACCACCATCTGCGTGGCGATGCCTGCGTGGTCCGTACCGGGGAGCCACAGGGCGTTGAAGCCGCTCATCCGCTTCCAGCGGGTGAGGATGTCCTGGATGGTGGCCGTCAGCGCATGGCCGATGTGCAGGCTGCCCGTGACGTTGGGCGGCGGCAGGACGATGGAGAACGGCGGCTTGTCGGAGGGCGCCTCGGCGCGGAAGTAGTTGCGCTCAAGCCAGAACGCGTAACGCCGGGCCTCGACCTCGGTGGGCTCGTAGGCCTTCGAAAGTTCAGTGGTATCGGTCATTGAAAACGGCCGGCCCCGGAGACCGGGGCCGGCAAAAGGTCAGGAGGTTACGGCGCCAGGCGCCTCAGTGCTGGGTCTCTCGGTCCTTGATGAGCCGCTCGAGCTCCTCTCGGATGATGGTCTCCGCCAGCTGCGGTACCACCTCCCAGGCAATCTTCTCGATGACCTCGCGGGAAGCCTTCGAAAGCGCCTCGCGCAGCAGGGCCTCGCCCCCATCCGCGGCAGGCGCACGGGCGCTCGCCGGCCTGGCCGCGACAGGCGCGGGGGTGGCGATGTCCAGCGAGATCTCCTCCGCGTCACCCTGGTCGGGCAGCGAGTCCTCGATGCTGATGGACGGCTGGGCCGCGGCGGGCGCGGGCGCCCCCAGACCGAACGGATCCCTGCCCCGCGCGGCGGGCGGCGGCGCCGCCCCTGGAGGAGGCTGCGGCGCGCCAACCGGAGGACGCGAGAAGCCACCCGGCGCGGAACCACCCGGCGGAGGCGGCACGCCCGGACGCGCCACGGCGCCCGGCGGCATGCCCGGACGCGGCGGAAGGCCCGGCGCGGAACCACCCGGCGGAGGCGGCACGCCCGGACGGGCGCCCGGCGGCATCCCAGGTCCCGGAGGACGCGCACCCGGCGGCACGCCCGGGCCGGGAGGACGCGCCATGCCCGGCGGCATCCCAGGTCCCGGAGGACGCGGCGCACCCGGCGCACCCGGCGGCGGCATGCCTGGGCCGGGAGGACGCGCCATGCCCGGCGGCATCCCAGGTCCCGGAGGACGCGCACCCGGCGGCGGCACACCCGCACCCGGCGGCGGACGCGGCACGCCCGGTCCCGGAGGCACACCCGGACGAGCCCCCGGCGGCGGAGCGGGACGAGCCCCCGGCGGTGCGGCGGCGGCGACGGGCGCGGGCGCCGCGACGGGCTGAGGAGCCGCGTGGCGCACCTGCGTGGCGGCCGACGCGGGCATCGTGTTGGACTTCTGGCCGACCAGCGCCTTCACCTTGTCGAGCAGCACCTGGCTCTCGAAGGGCTTGGTGACGTGGTCATCGGCGCGGGCGGCGCGGGCGCGATTCTCGTCGAACGCCTCGAAGGTGCCGGCCAGCAGCACCACCGGGATGCCCTGGGTGGCCGGGTCGTTCTTCAGCGCCTCGCAGACCTCATAGCCGCTCTTGCCCGGCATCATGACGTCCGCGAGCACGACGTCCGGACGCAGCTCGCGAGTGCGGGAGATGGCGTCCAGCCCGTTGTCCACCGCGGTCACCTGAAAGTCCTCGGTCGCGAAGATCATCCCGATCACCTTGCGGATGGTGAGCGAGTCATCGGCGACCAGCAGATTCTTGGGCATCGGTTCGGGCCTCGGGGAGCATCCACTCCCCTGAATTCGTTGGTGATTCCCGCCGCGAGGGTTGACTCGCGGCAGTCTGACAAGTGGGGCAGCTTACGAGTTGCCCTCTGGGACGATCAAGAAAACATGCGTTGCAGGTCCAGGAACGCCACAGGCTCGCTCAACCCAGGAGCGCGGAAGCTGCCCGCGGTGTCGTCCGGCTCGAAACGTTGCATGACGCCGAGCACTCGCGTGGCCGTCAACCCCACGTTCCGCCCAGCCAGTTCTGTGAGGACGATGAAGGGCTCCGGCACGGGCGCTTCCCCCAGCAACGCGGGGACCGAGCAGACAGGCCACAGCACCTGATCATGCGGAAAAATACCGGCCACCGGTCCGCTCTGCACGGGCAGCACGCTGAAGGCCTCTCCCCGGCTGATGACCTGCGACACCAGGCCCAGGGGGACGCCGAACAGTCGGCTCTGGGACTCGAAGACGAGCGCCCGGTCCGGAGCCGCCTCCGCCCAGTGCACGGGCCGGGCGGCAACCGCCGCAGACATCGAACCCACCCGGTGCGGCAGCGCCTCCGCGATGAGCTCCAGGTACAGCCGCGACTTGTGCAGCACCGCGCCCCGGCTCAGCGGAGCCAGCGAGTCCGCCAATCCCGGTGGCAGCAGGAAGAACGGCGCGCGGGCCACGTCCGCCACCTCCACCACGGAGCGGACGCGCACCGCCAGGGTGGGACTCACGTCGAGCACCACCACCATGCCCGGGCCTTCCTCGGGCGGCCCGCCCAGCAGCGCGCAGAGGTCCTTCACCTCCAGCACACCCCGCAGGCTGCTGCCGTTGGCGCCCGGCATCGCTACTTCCATGACAGACGTCGCTTCCACGGCGTAACGGGTTTCCCCGGCCTCAACGAGAAGGCAGAGCCGACGGCCGCTTTCGAAGGGGGACACGGGGGCCGACCCTAGCAGCGTTCCATCGGTTGATGCTAAGCCGATGGGAGATGGCGCGAATCCTCCTCGTCGACGACGAAAAGATCGCCCGCACCCTGTACGGCGACTACCTCACCGCCGTGGGACACGCCGTCACGGCGGTGGGCACGCTACAAGAGGCGAAGGAAGCGCTCGCAGGCGACCGCTTCGACGCGGTGGTGACGGACCTCATCCTCCCCGGTGGCGACGGCATGGAGGTCCTGCGGCACGTGCGGGAACATCACCCGGGCGTGGAGGTGGTGGTCATCACCGGCCTGGAGAAGGTGGACCCCGCCGTGCGCGCCATCAAGAGCGGCGCCGCGGAGTACCTCGTCAAGCCGGTGGCCCCGGAGGCCCTGCAGCACGCCGTGCGCCGCGCGCTCACCACGCGCGACCTGATGCAGGAGAACGCGTCGCTGCGCCGCCACGTGGCCATGCTGGAGGCCGGGCAGCGCATCGCCACCACGTTGGACCGCGAGAAGCTGGCCGCGGTCACCGCCAGCGCGCTGCAGAGCATGGCCTCCGCCAGCGCCGTGGTGCTGCTGGAGCGCGACTCCGCCTTCGCGCTGCGGCGCCACGGCACCAGCGGCCTGTCCACCGCGCTGGAAGAGCCGCTCATCGCCGAGCTCATCGAACGCCTGACGAACGAACGCGGGCCGCGCGAGTTGGACGGCCTGGACGCGCCCTTCCCTCGCGCCGTCTCCTTCCCCGCGCTGGAGGGTGAGGCCGTGCTGGGACACGCGGTGCTCTTCTTCGGCGGCACGGGCGCGGAGTGGGCGGGCGAGACGGCCAGCTTCCTGGTGCGCAACTGGGCGCTCGCGCTGCGCAACCTCGGCCGCTTCGCCGCGGTGGAGGACCTGGCGTACGTCGACGACCTCACCCGCCTGTTCAACACCCGCTACCTGCACCTGGTGGTGGACCGCGAGGTCCAGGACGCGCTCCAGTCGCAGCGCACCTTCAGCCTTCTGTTCCTGGACCTGGACCACTTCAAGTCCATCAACGACACGCATGGCCACCTCGTGGGCTCCAAGGTGCTGGTGGAGGCAGCGCGCGTGGTGAAGGGCTGCGTGAGAGACCACGACGTCGTCGCGCGCTACGGCGGAGACGAATACGTGGTGGTGCTGCGCAACACCGACTCCGGCGGCGCGCTCAAGGTGGCCGAGCGCATCCGGCGCACCATGGAGACGCACAACTTCCTGGCGCGCGAAGGCCTGTCGCTCAAGCTCACCACGTGCATCGGCGTGGCCAGCTTCCCCGAGCACGCCCAGGACAAGGCCACGCTGTTGGACCTGTCGGACCGGGCCATGTACCGCGGCAAGCGAGGCTCGCGGAACGTCGTCTACATGGCGGCGAAGGACCTGGAGGCCCCACCGGCCGAGCGCCGGCAGGCCCACGCCGCGTCCTGACGGCTACCGGCGCAGGCTGCCGACGGTGAGGCGCTTCTCCGGGGTGACGTCCGCCGGAGCCGGCGCCGCGCCCTCCTTGCCCACGGCCTCCACGGCCTCGTGCGACGCTCCGGAAGTGATGAGCCGGTACTTCTCCACGGCCTCCTTCGCGTGCGCGGCTTGCTCTGGGTCCAACCGGGCGATGAGCTCCCAGAAGAGGGCGGCGTGCTCGCGCTCCTCGTCCATGACGTGCTGGAGGATGGCCTTGGCGTCCTCGTTGTCCGTCGCGTCGATATGGGCCGCGTAGAGGTTGATGGCGTCCAGCTCCGCCTCGATGTTGAGGCGGATGGAGCGGGCCAGCTCGGAGTCCGTCATCTTGCGGGGAACCAACGAGTGGAACGGGTTGGTCTGCGGCATGAAGGCCCTCCCGAGGCCGGTCGCGCGGTATCCGGGTTTCCGGACGGCGTGACGAGAACGCGGCCAGCATCCGCGCCGGCACGGTCCGGGTCAACGGATTCCCTCCAGGTGCGTTGCGTACAAGCGGTTGCCTCCGTCATGCTCGTCACATGGAAACACCCGCGCCGCTCGCCCAACTGCTCCAGGCCGTGGAGGCAGGGGACCTGACGGCCGCGCGAACAGCGGCGGCGGCACTGCAACGTGCGGGAGCGCACACTTCACAGCTGGCGGCGGAGGTGCTGCACGAGCTGCGACAACCGCTGCTCGGCGTGAAGGCCTACGCGCAGCTCCTCGCGGAGGACGGCGCCGCCCCCGGGCCCCTGCGCCTGCTGCTGGCCCAGGTGGAGCGGATGGAGCAGATCGTCTCCGACTTCATCCGCCTGTCGAGCGAGCGGCCGGCCTCCCAGCAGCGCCTCTCCCTGGCGGCCCCCATCTGGGCGGCGGCGAAGCACTTCAGCATCAACCCAGACTCCTCGCGCATCTCACTGGAAGTGGAGGCCCCGGAGGACATCACCATCCAGGGCAACGCGCGCCTCATCGAGCAGCTCACCCTGAACCTGCTCAACAACGCGCGCGACGCCATGGCGGGGCGCGGCCGGGTGAAGGTGGTGCTCACGATGGAGGGCCCCTCCCCTGCCCTCTACGTGGCGGACTGGGGGCCGGGCATCCCCGAGGAGCTGCGAGCGCGCATCTTCGAGCCCTATATCACCGCCAACAAGCGAGGCACCGGACTGGGCTTGTCGGTGTGCCAGCGCATCGCCCGCGAGCACCACGCGCGCCTCGAGCTGGCCCCGCAGGGCGTCATTCGCGACGTCCCGCCCCCGGCCACCGTGTTCCGCGTGCTCTTCCCCGCGACGGACGCGCCGCCCACGCAGAAGCACCGGGTCCTGGTGGTGGATGACGAAATCATCATCCGCATGGTCTTCCGCGACCTGATGGGCAAGGAGTGCGAGATCATCGAAGCGGAAAGCGGCGAGGAGGCCCTGGACCTGCTGCAACAGGCGCCGGTGGACCTCATCGTCACCGACAAGAACCTGCCCGGCATGTCCGGCCTGGAGCTGGCGCAGCAGGCGCGGCGGCTGCACACGGACTCGCGCGTCATCCTGATGACGGGCTACCCGTCGCTGGTGACGACGCAGCAGGCGCTGGAGCTGGGCGTGGTGGACTACCTGCTCAAGCCCTTCGACGACATCCGCGAGGTGCGCGCCCTGCTGCGCTCCACGCTGGCCCGGAAGCCCGTCCCCGCGCCGCTGGAGACGAACCCCGCGATGCGCCGGGTGGACGTGCTGGAGGACAACCCGGCGGCGGCGGCGCAAATCACCCACGCCCTGTCCCTGGTGGGACTGGAGGCGCGCATCCTGACGACGACGGAGCTGGCCGCGCTGGAGCCGCCCGCGGGCGTGGTGGTGAGCTGGGACTTCACGCCCGCCTACGGGCGCAAGGCGCTGGAGCTGGGCAAGGCGCTGGCCCAGGGCGCTCCCTTCGTGGTGCTGGCCGAGCACCTCACCATGGAGACGGCGCTGGAGTCCCTGCGTGCGGGCGCCGCCGCGTGCCTTCCCAAGCTGATGTCCGACGCCTCGGCGCTCAGCCGAGAGCTGAACCGCGCATTCAAACGAGAGACCCCATGAGACTCGCGCTCCTGTCCGTCCTGCTGCTGGGTGTGGCTTGCTCCTCCGACAAGCCTCCGACGCAGGACGGGCCGGACGCGGGCCGTGGCGACGCGGGCACCGGAACAGACGACGCGGGCACCGGTACGGACGATGCGGGCAGCGGCGACGCGGGTTGCGAGCCGCTGGCCTCGGGGCCGGGCACCCCACTGCTCACCGGGTTGAACACGCCCCGCAGGCTCGCGGCGGACGAAACGGACCTCTACATCGCCGAGTCCCACTCCCTGAATCCGCAGCAGCCCCAGCCGGGCCCCGGGCGGCTCCTCCGGCTGCCACGCGCGGGCGGTGACGCGGTGTCCGTGGCCACGGGATTCCGGGCGCCGGATGCCATCGCCGTGGTGTCGGACTCCGTCTACGTGCTCGACCTGGACGGGCTGTGGCGGGTGGACAAGGCGACGGGCGCGAAGGACGCACGGCCGCTCGATGCCACGGTGAACAACGTCACCATTGGCGGCACGGAGGTCCTGCCCGCGCGGATGGGCGACCGGGACGTGGTGGTCATCGCGACGTCGCACCGCCGGCTGGTGCGCGTGGACGCGTCGGGCGGCAACCGCCAGGAGCTCTACGCGGGCACGGGCTACACGCAGGTGCGCGGAGCACGCGTGCTGGGCCAGGACGTGTGGTTCCTGGTCGCCGCGGGAGAGAGCCCCGGCCTCTACAGCGTGCCGCTGGATGGCAGTGCCCCGGCCACGTTGCGCGACGGAAGCATCACCGCCGGCACCTCGTTGGAAGTCACGCCCACGCACTTCCTCGTCACCGAAGGAGGCAGCGGGAACGGCCGCGTGCTGCGCCTGCCACGCGAGGGCGGCGCGGCGGAAGTCGTGGCCACGGACCTCCAGGGGCCCGCCTTCCCGGTGGAGCTCAATGGCACGCTCTACTTCAAGGACGTCAGCACCGGCGGCACGGACTTCCTGCGCCGCGTGAGCACCTGCACGTCCGGCGCCCTGGAGCCCGTGGGCCCAGAGGGCGTGGGGCCCGGGGGCCTGCTGGTGGACGGCGACACCCTGCTCTACACGTCACAGGAAAGCGGCACCGGTGGCTTCGTGGGCCGAGTGCCCTGAGCACGGCCGGCCCCGGGTTCGCGGCACGGGGCCGCGGCAACCACCGTCCCCGTCACCTCCGAAGCCGGCCCCGCTGAAACGACAACGGCCCCGGCGCCTCGCAACGAGGCATCCGGGGCCGTCCACCACTGAGTTCCAGATGGCCCGGGACTCACGTCCCGAGCCCTCCGGAGCGGCTCAGTAGTCCATGTCGTCGCCGCCGTAGTCCGGCATGCTGGAGCCAGCGCCGCCGCCCTTGGACTTGCCCTTCGGGCGCTCGGCGACCATGGCCTCGGTGGTCAGCAGCAGCGAGGCGACGGAGGCGGCGTTCTGCAGCGCGGTGCGCTCCACCTTCGTCGGGTCGATGACGCCGGCCTTCTCCAGGTCCTCGTAGACCTCCGTGCGGGCGTTGTAGCCGAACGCGCCGGTGCCCTCGCGGACCTTGTTGATGACCACGGCGCCCTCGACGCCGGCGTTGCTGGCGATCTTCCGCAGCGGCTCCTGGAGCGCACGGAGGATGATGGCCACGCCGAAGTCCTGCTCACCGCCCAGCTTCAGCTTCTCCAGCGCGGGCAGCGCGCGGAGGTAGGCCACGCCGCCGCCAGGGACGATGCCCTCTTCGACGGCCGCGCGGGTCGCGTGCAGCGCGTCCTCGACGCGGGCCTTCTTCTCCTTCATCTCCGTCTCGGTGGCCGCGCCGACGTTGATGACGGCCACGCCGCCCACCAGCTTCGCCAGACGCTCCTGGAGCTTCTCGCGGTCGTAGTCGCTGGTGACGGTGTCAATCTGGGTGCGGATGAGCTTGATGCGGCCTTCGATGGTCGCCTTGGTGCCCACGCCGTCCACGACGGTGGTGTTGTCCTTGTCCACCGTGACGCGCTTGGCGCGGCCCAGGTCGGTCAGCGTCAGCGTCTCGAACTTGTGGCCCAGGTCCTCGCTGACCACCGTGCCGCCGGTGAGGACGGCGATGTCCTGCAGCATCTCCTTGCGGCGGTCACCAAAGCCGGGGGCCTTCACCGCGCACACGTTCAGCACGCCGCGGATCTTGTTGACCACCAGGGTGGCCAGGGCCTCGCCCTCGATGTCGTCGGCGATGATGATCAACGGCTTGCCGGAGCGGGCCACCTGCTCGAGCAGCGGAATCATGTCCTGCATCGACGAGACCTTCTTCTCGCTGATGAGGATGTAGGGGTCGTCCAGGACGGCCTCCATCCGCTCGCGGTTGGTCACGAAGTACGGGGACACGTAGCCGCGGTCGAACTGCATGCCTTCGACCACGTCGAGCGTCGTCTCGAGGCCCTTCGCCTCCTCGACGGTGATGACGCCCTCCTTGCCGACCTTCTCCATCGCGTCCGCGATGATGGCGCCGATGGTCTCATCCCCGTTGGCGGAGATGGTGCCCACCTGGGTGATGGCCTTCTTGTCGGCGGTGGGCTTGGACAGGCTCTTCAGCTCGCCCACGACGACCTCGACGGCCTTGTCGATGCCGCGCTTGAGGTCCATCGGGCTGTGGCCGGCGGCCACCAGCTTGAGGCCCTCCTCATAGATGGCGCGCGCCAGCACCGTGGCGGTGGTGGTGCCGTCGCCGGCCTTGTCGGAGGTCTTGGACGCGACCTCCTTCACCATCTGCGCGCCCATGTTCTCGAACTTGTTCTCGAGGTCGATCTCCTTGGCGACGGTGACGCCGTCCTTGGTGATCGTGGGGGAGCCGAAGCTCTTTTCGATGACCACGTTGCGGCCCTTGGGGCCGAGGGTCACCGCGACCGCGTCCGACAGGGTGCGGACGCCGCGCAGGATGGCCTCACGCGCGGACTGATGGAAGAAAATTTCCTTCGCTGCCATCGCAACCTCCTGAATTTACTGGGGGATTTTACTGGTACGACACGGGCCGTTAGCACTCGGCCATGGCGAGCGCCAACATAAGGGCCGCCCGAACGATGTCAACCAGGAAGGGTGGCCGTGTAGGCGAGCGGACGGCCCTGAGCACCCTGTCGGGCAGGGCGCCGTGGGCTACTGCGCGAAGCGGACCAGGGTGAGCAGTTGGCCCATGTCCAGGGGCTTGTGGAGCGTCAGCGCCACGCCCTTGCGCAGGCCGCGGTCCGTCACCGAGCCGTCCTCGCTGCCCGTCATCAACAGCACCGGGACGCTCTGGAAGCGGGGGTCCGCCTTGAGCATCTCCGTGAACTGGATGCCGTCCATATGGGGCATCACGTAGTCGGTGATGACCATGCTGACCTGGTTGCGCTCCAGCACGTCCAGCGCCTGGAGCGCGTCGGACGCCGAGTAGACCGTGAACCCATGCATCTCCAAGAAGCGAGAGAGCATCGTGCAGAGTTCGAGATCGTCGTCGACGACAAGGATGTTCACGGGACCGAGCGCCGCACCAGGACGGGCGAAGGAACGTAGCAGCCGTGCGCGGCGTTGACAACGAAGTGCACGGCTTCATATGTCGCGGCCCCATGGGGACGCGGACGTCGAAGCGAACGGGGGCGGGCGGGATGGAGGCGCTGGACGCGGCAGCAGAGGCCTTCGAGAGGGGTGACTTCGAGGCGGCCCTGGCCGCCGCCGACCGGGTCCTGGCCCAGGCCTCGGACGCGCTGGACGCCCTGCACCTGCGCGCCGCCGCCCTGGTGGAGCTGGGCCGCCTGGAGGAAGCCGGCCGGGCCTTCGGCGCCGCGCTGAGGGTGTCCCCGGACGACCTGGAGGTGCTCCTGGGCACCGCGGACCTCCTCATCTGCCGCGTGGGTGAGGACCGGGAGGCCGTGGAGGAAGGCCTGGGCTTCTGCGCGAAGGGCAAGCGCCTGGCGCAGAAGGCCGGCGACGTGGAGGTGCTCTACGAGTTCCTTCTCCTGGAGGGCATGGGCCTGAACCAGGTGGGCGACTGCCGCACGGCCCTGGCGAGCCTGGACGCGGCGCTGGGGCACATGCCGCGCTCGGTGGACGCGCAGTTGGAGCGGGGCATCGCCCTGTTCGAGCTGTGCCGCTTCGACGAGGCGAAGGCCGCCTTCGACAAGGTGCTGAAGGACACGCCCGACGAGGCCTGGGCCCACCAGTACCAGGGACTGCTGGCGGAGCGCCGGGGCGACGAGAAGGAAGCCCAGCGCCGCTTCGCGAAGGCCCAGGCGCTGGTGCCGACGGAGTTCTTCCCGCCGGTGGAGCTGGGCGAGGCCGAGTTCGACCGCGCGGTGGAGGCCGCTGTGCAGTCCCTGCCCGGCCACGCGAAGCAGTACCTGGACAACGTCACCATCGCGGTGGAGGACCTGCCGGCGGACGAGGACCTGCTGGGTGAGGACCCTCCCCTGTCACCTAGCATCCTCGGGGTGTTCCGCGGCCTGGCGGTGGGCGAGCGCAGCGTGACGAACGCGTTCGACCACGTCCCCGCGTCCATCGTGCTGTACCAGAAGAACCTGGAGCGCTTCGCCCGCACCCGCGAGGAGCTCATCGAGCAGATTGGCATCACCGTGATGCACGAGGTCGGTCACCTCATGGGACTGGATGAGGATGACCTGTGGCAACGGGGGCTGGACTGAGCGCCGCGAGCGTCTGGCGGATGCCGTCGCGGTACGGCGTCTTCCGGATGTCGCCGAGCAGCGCCTTCAGCGCCGAGTCGTCCATGATGACGGGCGAGGTATGCAGGTAGTGCATCTCCCCCAGCTCGCGCATGAACGGGCTGAAGAGGCCGAGGACGCGCACCATCCCCGGCCCCAGCACGGAGTACTTCGCGGGGTGGCCAGCCTGGGCGTAGATGTCCTCCACCAGGGCCGCCTGGGAGGTGACGCCCGCGCCCCCGAGGTTCCAGAAGCGGCCGTAGGCGCCCGGCGAGTCCATGAGCGCCGTCACCGTGGGGCCCACGTCTGGCACGTAGACGAACTCGTGGGGCGTGTCGATGGGGCCGATGAGCTGGGCGCGCTTGCCCTGTGAGGCGGCGACGAAGGCGCGGTGGAGGAAGCTGTTCTCCACGCCCGGGCCGTAGAAGTCCGGGAGGCGGAGGATGGTGACTTTGATGGAGCCCGCCTTGTCCGCCGCGAGCAGCAGGTCCTCCTGAGCCTTGCGCAAGCGGCCCTTGTTCGTGTGCGGCACGCGGGGGTGGGACTCGTTGACGACGTCCGTACGCGGCCGGCCGTAGGGGTACACGCTGGCTATGAAGACGATGCGCTCCACGCCCTCGGCGATGGCGGCGTCGAGCGTGCGCTTCATCAGCACAGGGTGGAGGTGAAACTGCCAGTAGGGCACGCCCACCAGGTAGACGAGCGTCTGGACGCCCCGGGCCGCGGCCTGGATGGAGGCCATGTCGTCGGGATTCCAGGTGACGATCTCCGCCTGCGGGTCCGCCCCGAACTCCCGCTGCAAGCCCTCCCGGGAGCGCCCCACCACACGGTAGCCCCGCCCCTGCCCCCGCAGCGTCTGCGCGATGCTGTGTCCGACGACGCCCGAGGCGCCGAACAACGCGACCGTGCCCATGTCCTGCTCCCATTTCCGAACGGCGAGTGGTTTGTGAACACTGTTCATGAACACCGTTCATCTACTGCTGGCCGTTCAGTTGGTCAAGGCCTACACTGGGAACATGGGGATTGCGGAGCGGAAGGAGCGACAGCGAGCGGAGCTGCGCGAGCAGATTCTGCGAGTCGCCCGGGACATCGTGGTGAAGGAGGGCTTCCCTGCCCTCTCGATGCGCAAGCTGGCGGACGCGGTGGAGTACGCGCCGGCGACGCTCTACCTCCACTTCGAAAACCGGGAGGCCATCGCGAAGGAGCTGTGCGTGCGCGGCTTCCAGGACCTGCTGGCCATGCTGGAGCCCGCGGCCCAGGTGGAGGACCCGCTGGAGCGGTTGCCCAAGCTGGCGGAGGCCTACGTCCGATTCGGCCTGGAACACCCGGAGACGTACCGGCTGATCTTCATGGAGGACCCGAAGCTCTCCACGGCGCTGTTCGGGGACCACCCGGAGGGCGCGGGGCCGAGGTCATTCGGGGTGCTGGTGCAGGTGTTCGTGGACCTGCTGGCGGCCGGGAGGCTGGAGGAAGGCACGAAGCCGGAGCAGCTCGCGGAGGTGCTGTGGGCGGGGGTCCACGGCATCGTGAGCTTGAGACTCACGTGCACGGGGTTTCCGGGCACGCCTGCGGAGGAGCTGACGCAGGTGCTGGTGACGACATTGGTGAAGGGCATGCCGGGGTTGAAGCCGGGACAGGCGCAGAAGAAGGCACGGTGAGCCCGTGGCCCTGGGTTGACGGGGTCCGCAGGGTCCTGCGTAATCGCAGACGGTAGGGCCTCCGGACCTGGTGGCCGGCCCGGTCTTCAAAACCGGTGAGGGGCGCTGAGAGGCGTCCCTGGCGAGTTCGATTCCCGTGCCCTACCGCCATGTTTTCATTGGGGTTTTCTGACGCGACCCTGATCGGGTTGCGGGGCGCCCCACCCTCCTGTACCTCTCGTACCCAAGTTCTACCCAAGTGAGGGGGTACGGGAGCCGCGCATGACGAAGTGGAGCGGGAAGTGGCTCGGGGGCCGCACGTACACGGCCACCGACGGAAGCACGCGCTGGATCATCCGCAAGACCGTTGCCGGGGTCGCGTACAACGTCACGCTGGACGTGCGGAGCGAGGCCGAGGCCCTGGCCGAGCTGGCGGCCTTCCGCCGCAACCCGGCCGCGTACCGGACCGCGAGCCAGGAGCGCCAGGACGAGGCCCAGCAGGCCCAGGAGGACGCCGCGCAGGCGGTGTTCCTGGACGAGGAGCGCGCCCGGCGGTTCCTCCAGCACCTGAAGGCCAGCGGCAGGTCCGACGAGTACCTGAAGAGCACGCGCAGCTACCTGGCCGCGTGGGCAACGGCGCTCGCGGGCAAGGACCTGCGCGCGGTGACCGGACCGGCGTTGAAGAAGATCCTGGCCACCTGGGACACCGGCAAGAAGTGGCGCATCATCGTCTTCAAGTCCTTCACCTCGTTCCTCCAGGACGCGGGCGAGCTGGACCCGATGGTGAACCCCGGGCGCTTCCTGAAGGTCCCCCCTGCCCGCCGGAACCACGAACTCAAGGGCTACAGCATCGAGCACGTCCAGAAGCACTACGCGGCCCTCGGCTCGCAGGCGATCCGCGACGTGCTGTGCCTCCAAGCCAAGACCGGGATGCACGGAACCGAGGTGGACCGGCTCGCGCGCGGCGACGGCAAGATCACGGTGCTGAAGGACCAGGGTGAGATCGCCGCCACCGTCACGTTCAAGCACAAGACCGGGAAGCGGTTCACCTTGTCGCTCGATGCGCAGGGGCTCGCCGCCGCCCAGCGTCTCCAGGCCCGGGGCTCCGCACCGGATCGACAGACCATCCGCGAGGCCGTGGAGCGAGTGTGCGCGCGCACGGGCTTGGAGTTCGTCCACTTCGGCGCGATCCGGCACAGCTTCGCAACGTGGCTGGTCGAGCGAGGCAGCCTCTACAACCCGCAGGGCGGCGGCCTCTCCCTGGAGGCCGTCGCCCAGGCGCTCAACCACAGCAGCACCCGAACCACGGCCCTCCACTATGTCAGCGCCACCGTGCCGCCGATGTACGTCGTCCCCATCAGGCTGGAGCATGCGGCGGATCCAGCGAAACCGCGCACAGTACACTGTTCCGGGCAGACCGAATCACTGGACGCACAAACCACAGATGCTGCTCTTCGGTAAACTTTGGAGTTCAATCAGCTTCTCCACCTAAAGCCCGAGATCAATAACATGCCCAGCACTCGATCAGAGAAAGACGCACAGGAACTGTTAGAGGCAAACCAGTATTCCGTCGAGAAGCTCCCCGAATCCAATCGACGCACGGCAGACTTCTTCGTAAGCAAGAACAACGACAGATACATAATTGAAGTCACCGAAAAAGAACCAGCGGAAGCTTTCACGCAGATGCTTCAGACAGCAAACAAGGAGGGGCTTGGGACGCTCATTCGGGAGCTAGATCGAAACAATGGGCTTGATGGGATCATTAAGAAGAAGGCGGCTCAACTTCGCGCAACCGATAGGGAAGCCGACTTCAAGCTGCTGTGGATTGCTGGCCCGAACGGCGATTCCGACTTCTTCCGCGACGTACTCATACGAACCCTGTATGGTCTTGCGCAGCTCTCAGCGGTTCGCTCCATGGATCTAGACTTCCTGAAAACGTCACCGCCGACAATGCACATATGCTTCTATTATGACTACTTCTCTTTTTACGGATTGCCCGATCTCGCTGGCGTCATCTTCTCGGTTCAAGGACAGAAGATTCTGTTTGTAAATCCTTTTGGAGGAAAGGCATCAGAGTTCCGAAACTCCGAAATACACCACCTATTTGAGAACATCGGAGCCGTGGCCGATCCTGACACCATCAAGGATCCCTCCGTGCTCTTTCTTGGCCTCAAGGTAGAGCGCTCAAACCAACGTGCAAAATGGGAATACATCAAAAACACGTACGGCATACTCACGAGCCGCATGATAGAGTCCTCCTTCCGGGGAGTGGTCCCTTTTAAGATCTCAACCCAATACTCCCCGGGCACATCGGGTTCATTTCCGAGGGAAGAAACTCCATAGCAATCTCCCAACACCCAATAACTCCCCCCGAGGCGAAAGCCGACTCGGGCTGTGGAGGAGATGACCGGGCTACTGTTGGTGCCATGATCTCCCTTTCGTTTGCGCGCAAAGGAATATCGAGATGGGTAAAGCAACTCCTTCGCAAGCCAGGAGTACGATCAGAAGCTCGTTGCTTCTGATTGTCGACCCGGAGCTAAGCGAAGAAGAAAAGGATCTTGTCTGGTCACACTTTGGCTCTGCATGTGGTTACTGCGGTCGGGAACTCAATCGTGTGGCGAGAGAAGGTCATGTGGATCATTTGATTCCCTTGTCGCTCGGTGGTCGCAATCACATCGGAAATCGGGTGCTTGCATGTGCAGCATGCAATGGGAACGAAAAGAGAGAACTTCCGTGGGAGCCCTTCCTCAAGAGCAAGTGCACGACGCCCGATATTCTTGCAGCACGGCGAGCCCGGATCGATGCTTGGAAGGCGCACTTCAGTGCGGATGAACTCCAGTTGCCACCTGATGTTCTTGCGGTGCTTGAAGCAGCTACAGCCCGTGTCTTTGCAGCCTACGATGCCGCAGTAGAGGAGGTTCGCGCCCTCAAGAAAAAATTGGTTTAGAGCCCATTATCAATCGGGCGCTGCCTCTGCTCCTCAAGTGCCTTTTCTGCTCGGGAAGGATTCCGATCTGACCGCGCAATACTAATGCGCCAATGGTTGAAGGCGCCTGCCATCTGATCGGTTTCCCTATACCGCTATCTCACGGATCGCAGACTCAAGGGCATGCATGGATTTGCTGCCCTCACAATTTCGAGTTTGTGTTCCTCTCTTCTTTGAGACAAGGCTCGCCCTTGTCTTCGTCAGCCGCGAGTTGTCCTTCCGTGGAGTACCCTCCGCAAGCAGAGCCTCGATGCTCGCCACCGTGATCATCACGGACCGACCAACCTTCGGTGCCCGCTCCAACCGGCCCTGCGCCAAGAGATTGAAGACCTGAGATCGCTTGCAGCCGAGCATTTCCGACGCGCGAGCCTGCGACACGGCCGAGGCATTCTGCGTGGACGATTGGGCGCGAAGCGCACGGACCTCGCGCTTTATCTCCGCCAACTCCTGGAGGATAGCGACTTCTACCGGCGCGGGCCCATGATCTTCAGTGGGCACGGCAGGACGGAAGACCGGAATAGGAATAGGCGCAAGTTCAAATGGTGGCTCCGGCTGAGCAAGCAACGAGCATCTACGACTGACGCTGAAGTTCTCGAACATGGGCTTGTACTCGACCGGTTCCCATCGGAGCCGGTGGATAGTGTCGAAGGTGTGGATCGAGCCGAGAGCCCCAACAACTACGGCGGTGGAGCACGGCGCTGGTGACGCCCAGTGACGACCCGGTTCGGTCGGGCCAGAAGAAGGAGGCAGATCCTTTTCTCTTCTGCTTCTTCTGACCCAACCAACGGGTCGTCACGGGTGTCACCGATGCGCTACCCGAGCGCGAGCGAGGTGACAGCCTGAACGACTCCGGTTGTCACTTCGGCTGTCACGGTCGTCATCAGCGAACCGGTCCCCGCAGCACCTGTGGAAACGCCTCCGGAGGGAGTGGTAGCTCAGCCTTCGCCTCGGCCAGGTTCTCGTAATACCGCTCGGAGTTGGTACGCCGGTAATTGATGCCATGGGTGCGCTCCATCCATTGCTTGAAGTCGCTGAGTTCGTTGTCGCTCAGGTGCTCGGCGCGCGATCGCTTCGAGACGATGCTGGCCGTGAGCTTCGCGCCCTTGGCGAAGACGAAGTTCTCGTCGAAGAAGTCCTGGAACTTCTGCTCGAATGAGGCAGCGCGCTCATCCTGGAGTGCGCGCGTGGTGTCCGTCAGCGGCAGGTCACCATGATGCGGGCACAGGCGTTGGTAGATGTTCCTGCACATCCAAAGGAAGCCCGGTAGTTCGACCATGAGACGGGACCGCCATGTCGGGTCGTCCTTGCGCTTGCTCTCGGCGATCTCGATGTAGAGCATCCTGGAGCGGTCCGAGTTCTGGCTGCTGATCTCTGGCTTCGGGTTGCTGGCCACGAACAGCTTGGTCTTGAGCGGGTACGAGAAAGGCGTCTGGCCCTTGTACTCGACCAGGACGTGATCGCCGCTCGTGAGGTTCCGGACGATCTCCATCATGCCGAATCGGGGGTTCTTGCAGTCGGCGTAAACCGCGAGGCGCTTGCCGTAGAAGGCGCTGTAGACGAACTGGTTGCCCTTCAGGTGGCTGTTCGTGATGCCCGTGGCAGCCGGGCCGAACACCTCCATCAACACACCGAGCACCACGGACTTCCCATCCTGCCCCTCGCCCCGGAGCCACAGATACTGGCGTCCCATGTTCTTCGGCTCGAAGCAGGACCAGACGTAGGCCATGAACGTCTCGCGGTCACTCAGCCGCTCCAGGAACTCACTCCATGCCGGGCAGGCGGACTGGGTGGGCTGCCAGTTGAAGCGTTTGAAGCAATGCCGCTCGTCCCCCTCGAAGCAGAACGGCTCCGGCTCGACCGCGAGGCGCGGGCATTCCTTCTTCCAGAGCAGGATCGCATCGCCGAGGATCTTGTCCGGCGGGATCTGACCGAAGAGCGCCTTCAGGTGGTCATGAAGAACCTGTCGCAGGTGCGCGTCACCGTGAAGCAGATTCACCTCCCGACGGGCGTTCACCGAAAAGATGCGCTCGGTGCCGTCTTCAGCCCGCAGGAGAGCGAACCGCTTGTTCAGCACCGGGACGCAGTGCTCCACGAGCTTCGCGGTCCCGAAGTTTGTGTACGCGGCCTCGGCGGTGAGCACTTCGGCAGGTGGGGCGAGATTCGCGATCTCGTCCTCGTCGATACCGCTGAGCCTCTTCTTTGCCTCCCTCTGCCACCGCTTGAAGTCGTGCCTCTTGAGCAAGAGCCGCGCGAGCTTCGCAACCCGATCGAAGTCGAGCTTCTGCTGCTTCCGGTTCATGTCGTCCCAATGCTGCTCCAGCCAGTCCAGGGCCTCGGCCACGTTGAATGGTCGAACCGAGTCCTGAAGAAGCTCCAGACGGCACTCCCGGTCCAGAGAAGACACGGCGAGGTAATCGTCGATCCCGAGCTTCTCCTCCCCCCTCTCGTGCGGCAGGTACGCGACTTCGACGGTGGCACTCTCTCCGGCAAGGAGCACACCGAGTTGGTGGAGGCCCGAGAGGACGTCCCCGTTGGTGTCCACGTCGGAGTCGAAGCATATGATGAAGGTCTTGTCCGCGACGGCGAGCCGCTTCAGCCCCTCGGCGAGCATGCGCTCGTCCCTGCCCTCACACTTCGCGATCCAGCGCGCATTGCCATCGCCACCGTTCTGCGCCCCTTGGATGGCAACGGCCGCGAGCCCTGCCTGACGCAGCGCCAGTGCCTTGAACTCGCCCTCGCAGATCCAGATGCTCGTGGTCGAGCGCAGGAGAGGGTCATCCGGCCCGAATGGGTAGTACACGAGCGAGCCCTTGCCGCATGGGCATAGGTACTTCGGGCCTTCGATGAACTGCGGCGGCAGGTCGCGCATGTACTCGGCCGCGATGCTGTGCGGCATCTGGTCTTCGGGAACCGGCACCCGAGGATCATCGGGCCGCAGTTTCACGTACCCGTCGCAGCCCGAGTACGGAATCACGAGGCCGGGGGCTGGGATGGACTGGCGGCCACCACGCCGGTCGAGAAGTTCAGCTCCCTCTTCCTGAGTCCAGTACGCGCGAATCCCGGCCTTGATCGCGGTTTCGCCGGTGATGCCACGCTCAGTCAGAACCGCCTGCGATGCGGCAGAGAACTTCGGCGTGTTCGTGTTCCTCCCCGTGTCGGTGTTGGTGTCACTGCTGCATTCATTGAGGTTCGTCGAGTTGTCCATATCGAAGAGATATCGAATTGGGTTGATGGCCCCCTGCCCTGAGCCATCCCCTCATATGAGGCCGAACGCCTCTTGGAAAACCCGATGGCCGTGAAGGAGTTCGGCGAAGCGCTCGACGAGAGGCCGAAGGCGCTCCTCTTTCATCATGGGAATGGCTTGGTAATACATGCAGCCCTGACGGAAGAGCGAGTAGGTGCGCGTCTTGACGGTGTTGGCCTTCAAGCCCTTCTCCATGCCAAGACTCTCCCCGGCAGCGCCCAGCAGCGTCAGCAGCACCTGGGCCAGTGCGCTCACCAGCAGCAGCCTGTCCCTGCGCTCGGGACTCTTCACACGCACCGTGGACAGCCCCATCCCGAATCTCAAGTCCTTGACGTCACGGAACGTCTCTTCGCACGAGAAGCGCTGGGAGTAGAGGTCCACCACCTGGCGAGCGCTGGCGCCGTCCAGGCTGGTGGCCAGACACCAAGGCTCCTTCATGCCCTTCTGGTGCACCAGCACCACCGCGGGCACCGGTGCCCGGTCCGCCGTGACATGCACGTCCGTTAGCTTCTTGGCGTGCCCGCTGGCTGGAATCCATTCGGCCGCCGGACGCTGGTGGCCCCCTTCCACCTCTACCCGCACGTCCTTGCGAAAGCGCACCACGTACTCGAAGCCTGCCTGTGCCAACAAGGCATACAGCCGCTGGTCCGCGAAGCCCCGGTCCGCCAGTATCGTCACCTTCACCCCGTCGGGCACGCACTCCTTCAACCGCAGCAGCAGCTCATCCTCCGCGTGGGCCCGGTTGCCCGTCAGGGCGCTCTTCTGCAGCGTCAGCCATAGCAGGGGCGTGGCGCGCCCGTGTGAGGTGACGAGGCTGGCCACCAGATTGGTGTGGTCATCGGCCTCGAAGTCCGTCCAGTCCAGCGCCACCACCGCCTCGGTGCGCTCGGCCAGCACGTATGGCACCCACGAGGCCGCCAGTTGCCACACGTCCACCGCCTCGTTGGACAGCAGCCGGTCCACCTGCTTGATGCCGTGCTTCTGCACGCCGCCTCGGGCCCATGCCAGGGCTTGGCCAATGGTGTGCACCGACAAGGACGCGGCGTGCACCACGCCCAACGTCGCATGCGACAGCGACAGCACCCGCTTGGCGTGCAGGTCCTCCTCGAACAAGTTCTCCAGGAACGCCCGCACCTGCCCCTCATTGATGGCCACCTTGCGTACCAGCATGGCCTCTCCTCCTGCACCTCACCACTCCACTCCGCACGGAGCTGTCAGGTAGGCGCCTGGCTCTCCCCTCGCTCAAATGCGGGGATCGCTCAGCCCCCGCCCCCCTCCGAACCAACTACACACGATTCGGGACTTGACCCTGGGCAGCGCGTGAAGCTCTGGAGGTTCAGGTCATGGCTGACGGCTCCCAAATCCTCAACAGCATGCCCGTCATCGCGGTGCTGGGACGCAACCCAAACACATATCAAGGTGGACGCGAATTTAACGAAGACTCGTAAGCAGGTGAAGTGACGGGACGTCCCAGCGTCACTGACGCTCCGACTGCTCGCCATGGCCGGAACGGCTGCTCGGCTCGAGCTGGAATGGGTGCTCACCATCACCGGAATACGCATCAAGGAAACGAAGAACGTGCGCATCTGGGACGAGTTGGAGGAAGCGCGCAAGTCCGGCGAGGCGCGCTGAGCGCCCCCGCCACGGCCTTGAGGCCGGACGTGACACGAGAACGGGGCCGGAAGCCGCTGAGCGTTCAGCGGTCTCCGGCCCCGTTGCTTTCAGCCCCCAGGCTGCGCGCACTCGCGCAGGAGGGAGCGAACCTCCATCAGCAACTGCCCGAGCCGGTTCTTCCCGGTGCCCGTGGAGCCGCCGCCCCAGTAGTACTCATCGGTGGTCTTCTCGATGAGCTGCTCGTCGTGGGTGGACAGCAACTCCTCGCGAGCGTCCGCGTGCGTCTCGAACTTCGCGAGGACAGCCCGGCTAGTGCTCCTTAGTTGAAATGGAGTTCCTGACATGACCTCGCAGGGAGCCCAGGCTTCACTGGTAGTCGGCCCACTGCCTGTCATTCGGCGACGAGTTGGTCGAGCGCGTGAACGTCGCGGTCTTCCCCACCGCGTCCGCATAGCCGATGGTCCGGTCCAGCGTGCAGAGAAGCGCGTCGTTGCCGTCCACCTTGAGGCCTTGGCAGGTCATCAGGTCGCCGAGCTTCAACGAGCCTCCACTGACCCTCCAGACGCCGGTGCGTTTGAACATGCGGGAGAGAGGAATCTCGGCGGTGTAGCCATTTGAACGCACGGTCCCCGCGCCCTCGGCGTAGTAGAGGATGAAGCTCTTGTCCTGCTTCAGATAGGCGGTCGCGGCGAACAGGTTGATGCCATCCCGCTGGGCGGGGAACGCAACCGCGCCACCCGGGGCGCCAGCGTATTTCTCATAGGCGAACTGTGCGTAGTACTCGCTCGCGGGCCTGCCATTCACCGTCGTTTCCGTGACAGGCACCTCCTCTCCATTTCCATTTCCATTTCCATCTCCATCTCCATCTCCGTTCGGATTGGACGGCTCCGAGTCACCTCCACAAGCAACGAGAAGGGCCCCGAGGGAGAGTCCAGCAAGCGCGCACGGCCAACGAATGAACGACGTATTCACAGGATGAGTCCTTTGATCCGAGGGTTTGCTCTCGCGAGCTGCGGCCCTGAACTCGCGGCCCCAACAGCGCGAAAATGCCGACGAGCACCCGCGAGCGCCGTCGGCCCCCATGGGACCGCGCATACGGCGAGTTAATTCACGTGAAACACACCACTCGGACGATTTCACACTTTGAGAATCTGGAAGGAGGGAGGCGACTCCTGCACGCGCTCGATGAGCATTCTTCGAGGCAAGCCAGCCGGAATCGTGGCCCAAACTCCTTCAAGCACTCCACTCATTTGCACTGAAATCACCTCCAATGATTCGTAGCGATCCCAGCGGCAACAAGGTTCCAACCATCCCCCTCTATCCGCAAGTAGGCGTAGAACATCACGACGTCGTCGCGGGGCTCGTTGAAACACTGAGACGTGTTAGAGACCTGCTCCAAACTGCTTCTGCTTGAACACGCTCCACCCGCGCCCCAGCATGCTCCGGCTGCGTCAATTCCAAACCTGCCAGGTCGGATTGGGATTCGCGCCGACGAAATCGACTGCCCCACCGGGCTCTCACAGTCGGCTTCAGTTCACGACAGCGCCACCCATTGACACTGACAGTGAACCCATGAACTCCTCCGGTATGAATCACCAGGGGGCGCGCATCCGTGAGCCGAGCGACGTCAAAGTCGGTACGCCGGAGTGAGTCGACCCGGCCTTCGGATTCATCCAGACGTCCTGAGAGCGCGCCGTCGGAGCGGTCTGCGCCTGGCGTTCCCGCCTTCCTGCGCGGGCGGCCCGGCGAGAGTGGCCCTGGCGCACGCGCCCGCCCCAACTCCGCATCGGGTGTCCCGCGTTACATGCGAGGTGGATTGGCGTCCCCCCTCGGACCTCCGGTCCAGGCGAAGTGCGCGGCGTGTGAGTCCGGAGGCGGCCCGTGCGCGGCGTGCGGGGAGAAGGACGCGGTGCAGCCGCAGGCGGCCGGAGGCACCGTGGAGTCACGGCCCGCGGCCATCCAGCGCGAGGCCCATGCAGGTGTGAAGGATGCCAGCGCTCCCCTTCCCCATTTCGTACAGCTCCAGCAGGCGTTCGGCCGCCATGACCTGTCAGACGTTACAGCCCGTGTGGGAGGTGATGCAGCGCTCGCGAGCGACCGGATGGGAGCCCATGCCTTCACGATGGGCAATCGCATCGCCTTTCGTGGCCCACCCGACCTGAGACTGGCGGCACACGAAGCGGCACACGCTGTTCAGCAGCGCTCCGGCGTACAGCTCCAAGACGGCGTCGGTCACCCAGGAGACCCCTACGAGCGCCAGGCAGATGAGGCCGCTGACGCCGTGGTCCGAGGCGAAACCGCCGAGCCCATCCTCGACCGGACGGTGGGCCCCTCCGGTCCTCCGGTGACGGGAACGTCTCCGAGCGCAGCGCCCGTCCAGCCCTTCCTCGCAACCAACGTCCACCGCCTCTTCGAACCGCCTGCGGCACCGTCCCGAATGCCCAGGCCGCGAGGTGGCGGTGGCACCTCCAACGGCGGTTCGCGCGAATCAACCGAAGCCCGCGCGGCCCAGGATGGACAGTCCACCGACAGCGGCTCGGGGGCCGCTGGAAGCGCGCTTGGCGCCGCGGCGGGCCCCGCGACGGATGCACTGACTTCCGGTCCACCAGAGCCCACGAGCGACACGGTCGCGCCTCCTGGCGGTACCGATGGCGCACAGGCCTGCGTGGGCGGAGGCCCCCAGAGCGCAACCTGCTACACGGAGGACATTGAAGAGCCGGAGGAGGAGCCCGACCAAGAGCCTCCCGAGCCAGCGCCCACGGAGTCGCAGGAAGCCGCCTCCAGTGTCAGTCCCGATGCCGAGGAGCAGGACAACTGCCCCATCGAGGAAGCCATCTCCGAGCAGGCGCCCTCCTCCACGGAAGCCGCGGCGCCCGCGCAGTCCACGCTGGAAAGCAACGCTTCCGCCTCCGAAGCCTCGGACGCTTCCGCGGAAGGGGCCCCCACGGGTGACGACGCGGCCTCACTGTCCTCGGAGGCATCTGGGGGTAGTGGCGGAGCCCCGGCGGAAGACACCGCGAATGAAGCCGCTCGTGCGCCGCTGGACGAAGCCATCGCCACGACCGAAGTCCAGCGGTGGGATGCCGTGGCAGCGTATGGCAGTGCGTCCGCCTCGCTCGCCAATGCAGGGGCAGGTGCCATTTCGCTCCGAGGCGGCGTGCAGTTCGTCCCAGCGCCGGGTGCGACCTCGGCGGACGACGCGCGACGTGTTGACGCGAACTCACGCGCGGACGCGTTCTTCCTTCAGGCGGCCAATCGAATCGAGGACGCGGTTCTCCTGACGCTGGATGATGTTCCAGCCCGCATCGGTGCGCTCGCCGAGACGTACAAGAGCGCGATCTCCGCCTCCATGGAGGAACAAAAGGCGGCCATCAGCGCCAGCGTGGAGCAGGCACGCGTCGCCGCCACCGCACAGGCCGAGGGCGCCCGCCAGCAAGTCCTGTCCGAGCATTCGACCACCGTCTCCACCATCCACTCGGAGACTGACAGTGCGCTCGAGTCGCTCCGGGCCGTCTACGACTCCGGAGTGCTTCTCGTTGACGAGCAGGAGTCCGGCACGCTGGACAGCGTCAACTCCCTCTACGCCCAGGCACGCATTGCCCACGAGGCACTCGGTCCGACAGTGGGCGATGAGTGCATCCAGCTCGGCGAGGAGTACGCGGAGGAATACGAAGGCTGCAAGATCAACAAGAAGGACAGCTTCTTCGCGGGCTATCTGACCGATCGCCGCGCCGAGGCCCAGATGAAGGCCGCGCGCGAGACGGCCAAGGGCTATCGCAAGAGCCTGGTGGACACGGCCACGAAGCAGGCCGGCGAGGCGATGAAGGGGCGCCAGCGGGACCGCTGCGGCGTCATCGCCGCCGCCCGCCGTGCCCGCGAGACGCTCGACACGCAGTACGAGCAACTCGTCACCGCGCTCGAAAGCAGCCGGACACAAGCCCTGACGCAGGCGGAGACCACGCGCGACTCGATGATGGCCTCCGTCGACTCGGCCTTCATCGCCGAGTTGGCCCGACTGGACCGCCACGAACACGACCAGCGCCAGTCCGTGAATGACACGGGCTACCTGCAACAGAGCCTCATCGAGCTGGCGGCCTTCGCCTCGGCGACGTCCATCCAGAACGCCGTGACGGGCGCCATCGACACCCTGGTGCAGGCGCTCACGGGCGTGCGCGACCTGTTCGCCACGCAGTCCGCTCCAGAGGGCGAACACCTGGAGCGCATCCTCGGGCAAGCCATGGGCGGGCTTGAAGGTGGGCTGGATGGCCTCGTCTCCCAGGTGGAGCATGGAGCCGCCGGCGCCCTGGAGCGCGTGGACGGCGTGGGAAACCAGGGACTGGAGGCCATGCTGCGGCTGGGCCAGTCCTCCGAGGAAGCGACAGCGGCCCTGGTCGATTCCTTCACGGCTTCCATGGGCGCATTGGCAGCAGGAGCGACCACCAGCTTCGGCCAGCAGCGCGACGCGTTCACCACGCAAGCACAACAGGTGGCTTCGGACGGAGCCACCGGCCTGGAGACCGTGGCCACCGGCTTCCAGACGACCTGCACGACGATTCTCACCCACGTCGAGAGCGCACTGGTGGACTCCGCGGACGCGCTGGAACAGAGCCTCCGCGCCTCCAAGGCGCAGCTCGACTGCGACATTCCCGTCCAGGCCCAAGAGGCGGCGTCGAAGGAACAGCCCGCCTGGAAGGGCGTGCTGGCGGTGGTGCTCATCATCGCCATTGTCATCGTGGTGGCACTGGTCGTGGGCCCGGCGGTCATTGGCGCGGTGGGGGCGGCGGCGAGCGCGCTGGGCGCCACCGCGGCAGCCGCGACCATTGGAACCATCGTGGGTGGTGCCATTGTCGGCGCGGCGACGTCGGCCGCCATCCAGGTCCTCAACAACTGGGCGTCGGGCGAGCGCCTCATGGCGGGCGTGGGCAAGGCCGCGTTGATGGGCGCGATTGGCGGCATCGTTGGCGCGGGTGCGGGCGCCATCATCCAGAACGCCGTCAAGAACGTGGCTCTTCAGTTCGTGGCCAACATCGCCGCAGATGCGGTGCTGGAAGTCGCCACCCAGCTCATCACGGGCGAGTTCTCCTGGAATGCGCTGGGCATGTCGGTGCTCATGTCCGTCGTCACCGGCGGCTTCGGCGAAGTCCCTCGCATCAAGCGCGTTCAGCAACGGTGGATGGCTCGCGGCGCGGGCGTCGTGCCCGGATCGAGGGCCCGTGCCTTCCGCGAGTCCATCACTCCCCGGCCTCCAGCGGAGAGCGAGGCCGTGACGACCGTAAGTCCCCGCCCCGAGGCCGAGACCGACAGCACTACGACGGCACGTCCCGAGGCCGACGCTGACGCCAGCACGGCGCCACGCCCCGAGGCAGAGGCGCAAGCCACGAAGACTCCGCAGCCCGAGGATGGGGCAGCCACGCAGTCTACGCCCCGCGCAGAAGACATTGCTGAGACCGACTTGCCCCCCCGCTCCGAAGCCGATGTCGAGCCAACTGATCTCCACTCGGAGGTCGGAGCAAGTGCACCTCCACGCGCTCAAGCCGAAGCGGAATCCACCTCCCAGGGCGCCGCGTCCAACACTCCCGGAAAGAAGAGCGAAGACAATCTCGACTTTTACGAAGACATCGAAACGAACCCGAAAGGCAGAGCACGACAAACGCTCGGCTGGTCCGGAGACATCCATTCTCCGACTTCAAGTTCACCGCATCTTGACTTCATCAAGGGCGGAATAGACTTCATGGAGAGCATCTCCAATGGGATGCAACACCGACTCGACATGCTGCTCCACCGGTCTCACCAATCCTATGAGCAGCACGTGGCACGCATCAATGAGCAAATGGCTGCGCTCGTCAACGACCCCATCACGCAGGCCAGACTGGCCTCGCTGCGCAAGAACTACAAAGCCAATCAAGCAGAAATCCAGCGCATTGAGGCCGACATTGCCCAACAATACGAAGCGCTAAGGCTCAGTCGCTACCAGGCGGGAAAGGCGCGCGAAACGCGGTCGGCGGCGAACAAGCAACCTGCAGAGAAGGTCATGAGCGAGTTGCGCACCGCACTCCTCGGTGCCGACAGTCCGGCCGCGGCGGCCATTGCAGCCAAACCAACCTTTACGGAGAAGGGCCTCAAGACAATCCATGACTTCGGCCGCACCGAAGCCGATATCCGCGCCGACATCGCCGACCATTACCGCATGACGGGCAACGCCCCAGATGACGGCATGACCGTCACCAAGCTCGGCGGCCCAATGGATGTCCGACCGGAATACTATCACGCGCCTAATTGGCTCAACGTTGGCGCATCCCCCTCCTCCGGGAAAATACACCACGAACTGGGCCACCGCATCGAACATGTCGATCCTGTGGTCTCGACCGCGTCGAAGTCTTTCGTTGAAGCGCGAGCCAGACGGTTCGTTCAGCCCGGCGATCCAATTCACACGGAATCCATCAACAAACTCACCGATTCTACGGATTACAAGGCGAATGAATTTGCCCATGAAGGTGGGTTCTTCCACAAGTACGTCGGGAAAGTCTACCCAGGCCCAGAGACGGAGGTCGTCACCATGGGGCTCGAGCATTTCGAAAACCCGAGCACCATGGTGGCTCTCTATCGCCAGGACCCAGAGCATTTCTTCTATGTCTTGGGTGTCATTCAACGGACCCGAGCACGGGCTGGCTTCCCGGCGACCACCTCGACTGGTACGGTAGGAGACTGAGCCATGTTCCGCTATCGATTGGTCATTCCGTCGTCCTCGCCATCCGTCTCCGCCCAGGATGAAATCGTCGTCAGCCTGAACGCGGAGTACAAAGATCAGTTCGTGCCCCTTCAGTTCGAGGGACCTGCCGCCTCCATTGAGGTGGTGCACCGGGCGATCGTGGACGCACGTGGGTACAAGAAGCGGGAGTTGAACCTCAAGGCCAAGCTCATGCCTGTCGACCTCGTAGCGGCCATGAGCAGCGCCCACATGCAGCCATTCCAACCGCAGCTCATCGAGGGAGAGGACATACTCTCGCGACGAAGCCCTCCCAACCAGAGCACCGAGGAGCTCACCCGTAGCTTCGGGAGCCAATTCGCAGGCTGGTTGGTCGTCGACCTCCCTGGCCCCGTGCAGCCCTCGAGTTACGAGTGGGAAATCCTCATGACGTCGCTGAACGAGACCCTCTTCGAATGGTCTTTCTGGCGCCCCAAGCACGAGTCCCAGGAACAAGCCGCCCGTGCCCTGGTCGGCCCCCTCAGCGAAGGGCTGGCCCACGAGACGATGCGCTTGAGACACGTGTATGAGAGCCGCCCCGTTGCGCGGCGTCTCGTCCCCCCCGCGTTGACACCTGAGCAGGCGCACGAAGTCGCCAGTGTCTTCGTCGAAGCGTTCGACACCGCGGGCCCCGGCGATGATGGCGCCGCGGCGCTCATCGTCCGGCTGCATGAGAAGCTCAATGCACTCGGACTCATGAGCCGGAGAGAGACATGACCGCCAGCGCGCGCGACATCCTCCACGCCCTTCTCCAGAAGAAGGCTCGCGCGCGGGACCTTCAGCTTCACAGTACGGACCTCGCTGGCGCCCCACTCGACGGACTGCGTGGAGACGGCTTGGACCTGGGCCAGGCCAACCTCCACGGCGCGAGTCTGCGCGGCGCCCAGCTTTCCGCCTGTTCGCTGGAGCGCGCGGTTCTCGAGGAAGCCGTGCTGGAAGGTGCGACACTTCGGCAGTGCCGGCTCGATGGCGCCGACCTGCGACGGGCTCGGCTCTCCGAGGCCCGCCTCGAGGACAGCTCCGCGCGCGGCACGGACCTGTCCCAAGCCAACCTGAGCAAAACCCGGCTCTCGGAGACATCGTTCTCACGCGCCATCCTCCGCGAAGCCGTGCTCGACGGCGCGGAAGGCGTCGGCGTGGAGTTACGGGGCGCGGACCTCACGGGCGCGTCACTCGTGGACGTGCGGCTGGACGAGGCGGACTTTCGCGGCGCCGACCTGACGGGTGCCAACGTGTCAGGCGGAAGCTTCCGCCACGCGGACTTCCGAGGCGCCATCGTGGACGGCGTGCAGTGGAACGGGTGCGACCGCACCGGCGCCCGCTTCGATGCGGAGGACGCCACCCCGCCGCGCTCCCAGCCCAGCGATACGGGCATCCCGCCCAGCGCGCCCGAGAACTTCGATGCCCCTGCGATGGCCACCTGGCTCGGAAACCTGATGGAGCACGCGCTGCGCTCCGCGCCAGGCAGCGTGCACGGCGCAGCCACACGAGGCCCTGAGACACCCGCCGAGTTGTTACAACTCCTCGGCTCGCTGCAGCAGGACCTCGGCGCCCGTGGCGTTGAACTCCCGGACCTGACCGCACGCGTCCAACCGCTGCTCTCCGCCCTGGAACAGCGTGGCGATGAGCCGCCCGCGGAATGGAAGGCCTTGCTCGAGGGGCTTGACTCGAACGCCGAAGACATCGTCCGCGCGCTGCTCGACCGGCTTCAGGCACCTCGATAGGCATCTCCCACCGTCTCAACAGGTCTCAGATATTTCACCCACCGCATGAGGTGACTTGACTCAACGTGGATATTTCGACACCATATCCATACTCGAAGGCGAATCTCATTCACCTTTAGAACATACACGCGGTGCACTTGGGGGGACCAACGTGGCCGGCTTTTCCGCCATCTATTCGGTAGGCGATTCGCTGGTCTCATATCTGAGACACGCCTACGAGTTGTCTCACGAGCCCGAAGGCCTGCCCACGTGCCGTTTCGAGCTCGTCCCAAGCGGAAAGATGGCTGGAAGCGAGACAAACACCCCTCCGGTCGAAGTCCCAGGCGTCACCCTCTTTCTCTACCGCGTCGCAGTCAACGAGCACCTGCGCAATGAGCCACGCGCGGAAGCGCCTCCGCCGCTCGCACTGGACCTGCATTACCTGCTCACGGTCTGGGCTGAAAACGTCGACGACGAGCACCGCATCATGGCCTGGGTCATGTTGCAGCTTCACACGCACAACGCGTTGAGCGCCTCGGACCTGTCCCCCGTGGGCGTCTGGCGCCCGGACGAGCTGGTGCAAATCATCCCAGCGGAAATCCCTCAAGAAGACATCTTGCGGATGTGGGATGCCTTGCGGCGCCCCTATCGCCCTTCCGTCACGTACGTCGCCCGTGTCGTCTGCATCGACGTGCAAGGCAAACCCGCTGGACGGCCCGTGGTGGCGCGGCGCTTCGACTTCACGAACGAGGTGCCCAGGTCATGAGGCTCGAGCGCACCGAGAGCCGCGCCCTGGCCGCCATCCGCTTCCTCGACGCGGAGACGCAACGCCCTCTCTCGGAGCCCATCACCATCGCGGGGCAAGGCCTCCGCTTCGCTCGCAACGTCCGCGGGCTGCACGTGGTGACGGACGCGCCGGGCTTCTCCGACTACGCGGCGAGCTTCGAGTTGCCGGACCCGCTTCCCGCCGCGGCCGCCTTCACCCTGGTGGCGAGCGACCCCACACTCCGCTACCTGGCCCGGAGCTTCACGCTCGAATTGCCACGAGACGCAACGGCTCCGCCCACGGGACAGCCGCTCCCACCAGACTCCGTCTTTCGCCCGGTCGACGTCACGCTCTACCCGTCGCCGCTGATGCGTCCGTCCGCGCGAAGTGCCGTGGTGCGGCTCCGTGTCGTGGACGTCAACGACACACCCCTGCCCGGCGCGCTGGTGTCGCTCGCGCTGGCCGACCCGGAAATCACGCGCTGGGGCCTGTCGAACGAGCGGGGTGACGCGCTCATCCTCGTGCCCGGCATTCCCATCGCGGACTGGAGCAACCCCGAGGCCCCCATCCACTTCACCTTCAGCCTGGCCGCGGCTTGGGCCGCCTCGACACAACCGCCCGACCCCGACGCGCTCTCCCTGGACTTCCACCCTTTGAGCAGCACCCTCGACGTCGCCGCCGGCGAAGAGGTCACCACCACCATCAAGCTCGATTGGGTCGAGCTCTGAACGCAGACCAATGACGGCGCGACCGCGCGCCACGTAACGAGAAAGTGGGGGCTCGCGTGCCTGAATATCTCGCACCCGGTGTCTACGTCGAAGAGACGAGTTTCCGAGCCAGGTCCATCGAGGGCGTCAGCACCAGCACCAGCGGCTTCGCGGGCCCGGCACGCAAGGGCCCCGTTTCCGGCACCCCGTCGCTGGTGACGAGCTTCCCCGAATTCGTCCGGCTCTTTGGTGGCCTCGCGGACCTGGACCTCACCGGCACCCAGGAGACGACCAACTACCTGGCGCACTCGGTCCGCGCTTACTTCAACGAGGGCGGCTCCCGCCTCTACGTGGCGCGCGTCTTCTCGGGGACGCCGGCCAACGCCACCGCTGGCGCGGACGTCATTCCCAACGCGGACGCGAACCTGCGCGCACGCTTCACCGCGAGGTTTCCCGGCCGCGCGGGCAACGGGAGCATCAGGGTCCGGGAGGTGCTCGCGCCCGCCACGGTCGGCGCCATGCGGCGCGCGCCCACGGGCAGCCTGGTCCGGCTGAATCAGACCGCCGCCTCGGCCGCGCGCGTCGTAGGCACCCTGCCCCCGCCCTTCAACATCCCCGATGGCACCACGCTCACGCTGACGTTCGACGGGAACACCGACGTCACCCTCACCTTCTCCGGGCGCAATGCCGAAGCAGCAGCGACGGCGGAGCTCGACCCCACGACGACGTTCCTTGAAGCCAACCAGACGCTCACCGTCACCCTTGGCGGACAGGCGCAGACCCTCACCCTGCCCACCGATACGCCGTTGACGCCCGCGGAGGTCGTGGACGCGCTCAACCGGCAGCTCCGGGGTGGTTACGCCCGGCTCAGCGGCGCCGATGACGCCGCGCCCGTCGGCCGTCTCCTCCTGGGTACCGATACCCGCGGTACCGGGGCCCTCATCCAGGTCTCGGCCAACCCGCAGCTCAAGCTCGCCGCACAGACGGTCGACAACGCGGCGGACCCGCAGAGCAACGTGAGCGACCTGGGCGCGGTGTCCCTCGCCGACATCCAGGCGCTCCTGGGCGCCAACGCCACGGCGTCCGTCGATGACAACAAGCTCATCATCAGCCACCCGCTCCCCGGCGCCAGCCATTCGTTGGAGGTGGCCTCGGTGAGCTCCAGCGCGCTGGGCCTGGACGCGGCCACCGCGGAGCCCGGGACGGACGGCACCGCGGGGGTGACCTGGTGGCTGAAGCAGGCGAACGACACCTGGTCCAACGGCAGTGACACGTTGCCGCTGCCGAACGACACCGCGTCGCAGTTCCAGCAGCTGCCCGGGGACAGCCAGTTCGTCACGCTCACCGTCACCACACAGGACGGTGACGGGCAGGAGCGGCTGTACGAAGGGCTGGGCGTGGACCGCGCCCATCCCCGTTACCTGGGCCACGTGCTCACCCCTTCGCCCGCCACGCTCTCCGAGCAGATGGAGCGGATGTACGCGTTCGAGGCGGGCAACGGCGTGTCCACGTTCGCCCTGCGCACGGCGCTGGCCGCGGGCCCCTTCACGCTCACCGGCGGTTCCGACGGGAGCGAGCCGAGCGCGGCCTCGTACGAAGACGCGTTCGAGCGGCTGGGCGGCGTGGAGGACATCTCCATCATCGCCGCGCCAGGCTCCTCGGCGTATGCGACGGCGCAGGCAGTGAGGCTCGGGCTCATCAGCGCCGCGGAGCGACGCCGTGCCTATCGCATCGCGGTGCTGGACACGCCGCGCGGATACGGGCCGCAGGACGCGCTGGCACTTCGCGCGCAGGTGGACTCGACCAAGGCCGCGCTCTACTACCCCTGGGTCGTCGTCGCCAACCCGCTGGCCGGGCCCGAGGCGGCCGATGTCCCTCGTGAGATCGCGCTTCCGCCGTCCGCCTTCCTGTGCGGCATCTACGCCCGCAGCGACATCGAGCGCGGCGTGTTCAAGGCGCCCGCGAATGAAGTGGTCCGTGGCGCGCTGCGCTTCGAGCAGGACATCCACTTCGCGCAGCAGGAGACGCTCAATCCACAGGGCGTCAATTGCCTGCGCTTCTTCCCGGGACGCGGCTACCGCGTGTGGGGCGCGCGCACCGTCAGCTCCGACCCGGAATGGAAGTACGTGAACGTGCGGCGCTACTTCAACTTCCTGGAGCGCTCCGTGGACGAAGGCACGCAGTGGGCCGTGTTCGAGCCCAACGGCGAGCGCCTGTGGGCCAACATCCGCGAGACGATTGGCAGCTTCCTCGAGAACCAGTGGCGCACCGGCGCGCTGTTGGGAACGGACCCGAAGCAGGCGTTCTTCGTCCGGTGTGACCGCACCACCATGGACCAGAACGACCTCGATAACGGCCGGCTCGTCTGCCTCATCGGCGTGGCGGTGGTGAAGCCCGCTGAGTTCGTCATCTTCCGCATCGGCCAGAAGACGGCGGATGCCCGGACCTAACGCAAAGGACTCGCCGCCATGCCTACCCGCCCCACGCCCTACGGCGCCTTCAATTTCGAAATCAGCTTCGACGGCACGTCCTTCGGTGGGTTCTCCGACGTGTCCGGACTCAGCACCGAAGTCACCCTCTCCGAGTACCGCGAGGGCAGCGACCCGGAGAACCACGTGCGCAAGGTGCCCGGCGCCTTCAAGACGGGCGACGTCACCCTCAAGCGTGGCGTCGTCGACTCGCGGGCCATCTGGACGTGGGTGGAGGACGTCCGCCGCAACGGCCCGCTGGGCCGCAAGGCCGCCGTCACCATCCGCTTGCTCGACGAGGCGCGCAACCCCGTGCAGTCCTGGAAGTTGGTGAACGTCACGCCCATGAAGTTCACCGGCCCCACGCTGGCCGCCAAGGGTGGCGGAGACGTGGCCATGGAAGAGCTCGTCCTCGCCGCGGAGACGGTGCGGATGGGCTTCCCGGACGTGGACTGAGCGGAGCATCAGGGGGAGCTCCCGGGCCATGCGGCGACTGACCTTCGAAGTCACAGAGCGCGTGGCGCCCACCGCGCCCGAGCGGATGGACGTGGCCCTCTTCGTGGGCTTCGTCCGCCGCCGCCCGGGCGCGTCCGTGCCCACCGCGCTGTCGCGCTACCTGTTCGAGCAGGGGTGGATGACCGCCCCCACGCTCCGCGTGGACCCCAACGACCCGCAGGCCCCGCTCACCGACGTCCCCCTGCCCTTCGAGAGCTTCGCCGCCTTCGAGCGACTCTTCGACTGGCGAGCCCGCACCGGAACCGCTCCCGACGAGTTCACCGCCCTGGGAGCGGCGGTGCAGGCCTTCTTCGTCCAGGGCGGGCGCAAGTGCTACGTGGTGCGCATGGCGGACCCGCTCACTCCAGGGGCGGAACGCGCCACGCGGCTCGGGCGGCTGAACCTGCTGCTGCCGGGCAGCAGACTGCCGGCGCCTCCCGGCATGGAGCACTCCGCCTCCGCCGTGGACCGCACGACGTGGCACGGCGCGGCCCACCTGTTCGGCCTGCAGGACGTGTCCTTCCTCTGCCTTCCAGACCTGCCGGAGCTGGTGGCGGATGCGCCCGAGCCACTCCCCATCCCCCGCCTTCCACCCGCAGGTGCCCCCGGGTTCGTGGAATGCGCCACGCATGGCGCGGCCACCGGGTCCGAGTGGAAGACACCGGAGCGCGCGGCGCCTCGCTGCGGACTCACCGCCTACCTGGACTGGGCGGCCTTCCTCGCCGTAGTGGCCGAACTCCTCCGCGACAGGCGCCTGCGGGAGACGCACCTGGTCGCGGCGCTGCCGCTGCCCTCGACAAGCCTGGTCTTCGATACTCCCGCGGGCAAGCGCGCCGCGACGCAGGACCTGGGCGCGTTCCTCCATGCCAGCGGAGTGCTCACCCCATTCCAGAGCGCGTTCATCCAGCTCGCCTATCCGTGGCTGCGGACCGCGTCCTCGGAGGGACTTCCGGAGCGGCTGGCGGCCCCTGACGGGACGCTGACGGGGGTGCTGGCACGCAACGCACTGCTCCGCGGCACCTTCCGAAGCGCCCTGGGACTGGGGCTCGCGGAGGTACGGGAGGTCTTCCCTATCCCAACACGCCTGGACCAGGAACCGCGCGAGCCGGGTTCGCCGCTGCGCGCACTGGGCGAGCGCGTCACGTTGCTGGGGCCCACGCCCCGCGGGATGCAGGTGTTGTCCGACGTGACGTCCAGCCAGAGGGTCAGCCACCGTCAGGCTCCGGTGAGCCGGCTCATCTCCTCGGTGCTGCGAGCGGCGAGGCAGCTCGGCGCGGACCTGACGTTTTCACCTTCCAACGAGGACACCTGGTTGGCGCTGCGCTACCGGATGGAGTCCGTGCTCGGCCGGTTCTTCGCGGAGGGCGCACTGCGAGGAGCGACGCCGCGCGACGCGTTCTCCGTGCGGTGTGACCGGACGACCATGACGCAGGACGACCTCGATAACGGGCGGCTCATCGCGCTGGTGGAGCTGGCTCCCGCGGCGGCAATCGAACGGGTGCAGGTCCTTCTCTCCGCGTTGGAGGGCGACGTGTCGCTCCAGCAGGAGGAAGCCGCATGAGCGGAGACCTCTGGCCCCTGCACACCTTCCGTTTCGAACTCACATTCCAGCCCGAGCCGCTGTCGGGCAGTGGCCCGGAAGAGGCTCCCGTGGACGGAGCCTTCTCCGAGTGCACGGGTCTGGAAGCCACCATGGAGCCCAAGGCCATTCGCGTGGGCGGCCACAACCTGGGCGCCGTGCAGCGCGCCGGGCCGGTGAGCTTTGGCACCGTGGTGCTCAAGCGAGGCCTCTCGTCGGGCGAGCGGCTGGCTCGCTGGTTCATGCGGGTGACGGGCGGCGACTACGGGTACCGGTGCACCGTGCGAATCCGCCTCAAGGCCCCGTCGGAGGACGGAGGGACCCAGACGGTGCTCACCTACAAGCTGGAGCGCGCCATGCCGGTGAAGTTCAAGGCGGCCGACTTCAACGCCCGCGCGACGGACGTCGGTATCGAAGAGCTGCACCTCGTGCACGAAGGACTCTCCCTCGAGGACTAGCGCGCCATGCCAGACACCACTCCCGAGAGCGCGAGCTTCATCAACGAGAGCAACGGCGAAGAGGTGCTGGTGCATTTCAACCCCAGCTCGCTCCAGTACACCGTCACCAACAAGCTCCAGAACGCCCAGGGCCAGGAGAACCAGCAGTTCGTCTCGGAGAGCAGTGCGAAGCTCACCATGGAGCTGGTCTTCGACACCACCGGCACGGGCGCCAACGTCTGCGACCACACGATACGCATTGCGCAGTTCATGGGCGCCAAGAGCCAGATTCCTCCGGACGTCACCTTCCGGTGGGGTGCCTTCGAATTCACCGGTCTGGTGGACACCTATCGGGAGACCATCGACTTCTTCGCGTCCGATGGCATCCCCCTGCGCTCGACCGTCTCGGTGGGCCTGACGCGGCAGCAACGCGTCTTCTCCAGGGGAGCCGAAGGCGAAAGTTCGCGGCAGATGGCCGCTGCGCGCAACCAGCCCATCTCGCGCGCCGTCGCGGAGCAGAACAGTGAAGACAATCCGCGCTTCCCCAGCCAGGACGTGATGACTGTCGACCCTTCCGTCCCGCTAGCCCCGCCCACCGCGTTCGCAACAGGCGGTGCCCTGAGCACGGGCCTGGGGGGTGGAATCGGAGCGGGTGCTGGGTTCGGCGTTGGAGGTGGGTTCAGCGCGGGGGCGGGACTCGGCGTTGGCGGTGGAATCGGCGCGAGTGGCGTGTTCGCCGCCGGTGGTGGCTTCTCGGCCGGCGGTGGCATCTCAGCGGGTGGAGGCTTCTCAGCCGGCGGAGCCTTCTCAGCGGGTGCGGGCGTTTCCGCCGGTGGCGCCTTTTCAGCAGGCGCCTCGTTCGAAGGCAGCGCCTCATTCAGCGCGGGGGCCATGGCGGGAGGCTCAGCTTCATTCGGGGCCAGCACATCTGCGTCGAGCCCGATCTTCTCCGCGGGGGCGTCCTTCTCCGCTGGAGCCAACTTCCCCGCGACCACGGGTGCATCCGGCTCGGGCTGGACCGCGAATGCCTGGTCTGGCGCGCAGGCCTCCGCGGGCCTCTCCGCCACAGCAGGCGCGTTCGCGGGACTGCGTGCCGGTCCTCCTCGCACCTCCGTCCGAATGGAGACCGTGCGCTCCACCGGGCACGTGGACACCTACACCTACGAAACCACCGGAGACGGCCTCTTCGAACTCGGAGGACGCGCCCGGGTCACCAGGCCCCGCTTCGGCGCGACCCTGCCCCCCCGGGGCCGCCTCCGCTTCGAGGGAGATTGAGCCATGTCCATCGTCTTCGACGAGGTCCAGGGGTCCGTCGTCTCGGGCTCCACGCCAGACGCGAGCCAGCGCCCGACCGCGGAGCCAGCGCTCACGCCGCCTCCCGTGGATCCAACAGCGATTGCCCGCGCCATCCGGCTCATCACGCAACGCAAGGCCCGGCTCTTCGCCGACTGAGTCCGCTCCCCGTTCCCCATGACTGACGCCACGTCACAGCCAGAACATCACCGCCCCACGGTGCGCATCTTCGGCAAAGCCGACGCACGCGTGACCGGTCTGGTCAGCAGCATGCGGGTCGAGGAAGCCGAAGGCGGCCTGTGCTCGCTCGAGCTGCGCTTCGAGGCAGTCGCGCGCTACGCCGACACCGTGGCCGAGCAGGTCTTCGAGGACGAGCAGCTGCTCAGGCTCGGGGCCCCCATCGGCATCTACACCGGTCCCGAGAGCGCCCCTCAGGAGATTTTTCGCGGCGTCATCACCGGAGTCGAAGCCGTGTTCTCGCACGACTCCGCGCCGGAGTTCGTCGTGCTCGCCGAGGATGCACTGCAGAAAGCAAGACTCGCGCGGCGCACGCACGTCCACAGCGACATCACACTGGCAGAACTGGCGGAGAAGCTCGCCCGGGACCTGGGCCTGACGCCCATCATCACAGGCCTGCGAGAGTCCCTGGGCCTCCAGGTCCAGTGGAACGAAAGCGACCTGGCCTTCGTGCGGCGGCTGCTGGCCACGCGGGATGCGGACCTGCAGGTGACGGGTGAGGAGCTCCACGTCTCGCCACGGAGCGCGGTGCGCCGGGGCACCCTGGAGCTGACCCTCTACTCTGAACTGCGCCGGGTGCGCGTCACGGCGGACCTGGCGCATCAGGCCACCCAGGTCACTTGCTCCGGGTGGAACGCCATCCAGGGCGCCGTGGTCTCCGGCCAGAGATCCGGCTCGCGTCCCGGCCCCGGCGCGGGTCGTACCGGCGCGGAGCTGCTCCAGCAGACGCTGGGCCCTCGGACAGAACACCTCGGCTCGCTGCCCGTGTCCACCAGCGACGAGGCCACCGCCATCGCCAGGGCCGCCTTCGATGCGCGCGCCCGGCGCTTCGTCCGCATCGACGCCACCGCGGAGGGCACCCCCGCGCTCCGCGTGGGGACCCACGTGAGGCTCAGCGGCATGAGCGCTCGCTTCGACAACACCTACTACGTGGTCCGTGCCAGCCACCGCTACGACACCCTCCACGGCTACGAGACGGACTTCGAGGCCGAGTGCGCCTTCCTGGGAGAGCCATGACCGACACCGCACACGCTCAGGAGCGCCGCCTGCTGGGCGCCATGCTCGGCACCTATCTGGCGAAGGTCGTGTCCGTGGAGGACCCCGAACACCTGGCGCGCGTCCAAGTCCGCCTGCTCACCGCGCCCGAGGGCCTGGCCGATGCGGACGTGGCCTTGTGGGCGCGCGTCGCCGTGCCGTTCTCCGGCAGTGGCTGGGGCGCGCTCTTCCTCCCGGACAAGGATGACGAGGTGGCCGTGGTCTTCGCCGGCGGAGACCCTCGCCAGCCGCTCGTCGTGGGGGGCCTGTGGAACGGGAGCGCCCGTCCGCCGGAGACACCCGGTGGAAAGCGCGTGGACCGCTACGTCATCAAGGCCCGGAATGGCAGCCGCATCGCCATCGTCGAAGCGAGCGAGGGCACCGCGCAAATCACCCTGGAAGTCCCCGGAGGCGTGAGCGCCACGCTGAGCCAGTCCAGCGGGGGCGAGCTCACGCTGGAAGCAGCAGGCAACACCATCACGCTCGCCTCGCAGGGCGTCACCGTCCGGGCCGCGACCACGGTGTCCGTCACCGCCAGTGAGGTGGAGGTGAGCGCCGGTCAGGTCACGGTCAACGCGGCGATGTCGTCCTTCACGGGCATCGTGAAGTGCGACGTGTTGCAGACCAACTCGGTGATGGGCGTGACGTACACGCCAGGGGCGGGCAACGTATGGTAAGCCACCCCGTCAAGCTGCGCGGGCTCGTTTTCGACGGAGCCACCGGAGCCCCGCTGGCGGCCCAGCGCGGCGCTCCCGCGTTCATCGAGCGGCTGGACCAGGAGTTCGTTCAAGCCATCTTCGGCGAGCTCAGGTCCGAGGAAGGCCGCAAGGCGCTGGCGGGCACCTTCATCTCCGATGGGACGCCCAACCCCCAGGGGCTCAAGCTGCTCCAGCCCGTTCACGGGGTGTTCAACGTGGCCTTGCTGGAGGCCTGCTGCGACGTGTTCGGTGAGCCCCGGGTCGAGGCGACCCGAATCGAAAGCGCGGGGCTCGTCATCCGCCGCGTGGGAGCGGGCAATACGCGCGAGGCCTGGGTGCGGCGGGACGGCAAGGTCGCCGGCTGGGTCGTGCTCGACGGAGAGGAACAGGAGCGCGACCCCGACCCGAAACGGCGCGAAGGGCCCGCGGGCTCCGGTCCCGCGGACGTCCGGCGCGAGCTGCTGCGCCTCATGCGGGCCACCAGCCGGGACCAGGAGACCGTGACATCGCTCTTCATCGCGCCGCCCGACGCATGCGCCGCGGCGAAGCGCACCGTGCTGTACGGACTGCTCCAGGTGGCGAGCGGTGAAGCACCCGAGGGCGCATCCAACACAGGGCCCGCTTTCGACGACGCGCAGGTGCGCAGCTTGCTGTCCCCCTACTTCGCCGCGGGAAAGACGGTGGATTGGACAGGGCTCGAAGGACTGTCGGTCACCTACCAGGACGTCGCCCAACGCAGATTGCCGCAGGCGAAGCACGACAAGCTCTCCCTGTTCATCGACTTCCTGCGTGGACTGGCCGCGGTGTTCGACGCCTTCCAGGTGCCCGCGCTCATGACGGCGATGAACCGCGTGCAGCTCGACTATGGCAACGGCCAGAAGCGGCCCGCGGGCACGGCGCTCGCCGGGCTGGCGGACGTCCTCGTCCAGGGGAAGACGGGCACGGTGGTGTTGCCTCGTTCGTGGACGCATCCCAATGCCTCGGATGCAGCCCAGATCCTCCAGGCGGCGAAGGCCGCCACCGCGCCGCGGATGCGGGACCTCATCCCTCCCGAGCGGCGCTTCGAGCGGCGTGGCTCGCGCTACGTCGCCAGGGCCTTCGTCCGGGTCCACCGCGAGGATGGCTGCCCACCCGCCATCGTCTGGAGCGAGGAGAGCGCCCCCTTCACCATCGCCGCCTGGCACGAGCGCGGAAAGCGGCCGCCCGTCCTCATCTCCCTTCCGTCACTCAAGGACCTGAGCGCCTTCAAGCCCAACGTCACCTTCCAGGTGCCGCCGGGGATGAACGAGCTGCTCAACAAGAATTCGCCGAAGGACTTCCTTGAAGGCTCAGCCAGTCCCCCCGCGGGTCAGGGCATCGGGTGGCTGTGTGGGTTCAACATTCCCATCATCACCCTCTGCGCCTTCATCGTCCTCAACCTCTTCCTGTCGCTGCTGAACATCGTCTTCTTCTGGATTGCCCTCATCAAGATCTGCATCCCCATTCCCGCCTCGCTGCGCGAGCGGTTCGAGGACTGACCGCGCCATGAGCCCGAAGCTTCCCGACAGGCGCCCTCCCGTGGGCTTTCCGCTGCGGCTCGTTCCGGACGAACGCGGCGAGCTGGCGTTTCCTTCGCTGGAAGCCAGCGTGCGTCAGTCCATCGAGGTCATCCTCCGCACGCGTCCCGGCGAGCAGCTCATGCGACAGGGCTTCGGCGCCGGGCTGGAGCGGATGATGGGGCAGCCCAACACCGTATCCACCCGCCGGCGCATCCAGGAGCTGGTGCAGCGCGCGCTCACCGAGTGGGAGCCGCGCCTGGAACTCATCCGCGTGGACGTGCTGGAGCTGGCGGACCTGCCTGCCCAGGTCCGCGTGGAAATCGTCTACCGCCTGCGCCGCACGGGTGACGTGCAGCAGCTCGGGCTCGCCATGGACCTCGGAGGCTAGATGCCCATCATTCCTCCCCGACTCGACGACAGGAGCTTTCCGGACCTCGTCGAGGAGCTGCTCTCCCGCATCCCGGGCCATACCCCGGAGTGGACCCATGCCCGCGTGGGCGACCCGGGGCGCACCCTGCTGGAGCTCTTCGCCTGGCTGGCGGACTCCATCCTCTACCGCGCCAACCTGATTCCCGAGCGCCAGCGACTGGCCTTCCTTCGGCTGCTGGGCGCGAGCCTGCGTCCCGCCGAGGCCGCCAGCGGCGTGGTGAGCGTGCACTTCGACACCGAGGTGCTCCAGCCGTCCGTGTCGCTGCGGGCCTTCGCCTCGTTGCGCAAGCCCGTGCCCTTCGAAACGCTGGATGAGCTGACCGTGGTGCACCTCACCGCGGAGGCGTATCGCAAGCGCCCGCTCACGGAGACGGAGCGTCAGCAGCACGCGTCGATGCTGCCCCGGCTCGCGCAAGTCTACGGCCTGGACCCCAAGGCCCAGCACGGCTTCTACGCGACGACGCCTGTGTTCCCCCTCGGCGCCGCTGACCCGCGCGGGTTGGACCTGGTGACGGAGACGGTGGACGGAAACCTGTGGCTCGCGCTGCTCGCCCCCAAGGCGGAACACGTGGCGGCCCTGCGCGAAGACCTGACGAAGGGGAATGGACAGGGACCTCGCGTCCTGAGCGTGGGCGTCTCCCCCGTCATGGAGGTGCCCGCCCTGTCCGAGCTGCTCGGGGCGCGTGGCCGGCTGCCGCACGTCTGGGAGGTGACGGGCACGCCCGCCGCGGACGGGTTGCCGGTCTACCACCGGCTCACCGTCGTGGCGGACTCGACACAGGAGCTGTCCCGCCGGGGCGTCGTACGGCTGCTGTTGCCATCCGACCTTGGCGCGCCGGTCAATGACGTGAGGGCGGACTCGCGCGCCGGCCTGGGCGACCGGCCACCCCGCCTGGACGACCCAAGGGTCGCGGCGCGCTTGGTGACCTGGCTGCGCCTGCGTCCCAGCGGCAAGCCGGAGCGCTTCGCGCTGGGCTGGGTGGACATCAACGCGGTCGAAGTGGATCAGCGCGAGACGACCGGCGGACGCCTGATTGGACAGAGCGACGGCAGCGCGGAGCAGGAGTTTCGCCTGCCCTCCGGCTCCGTGGAGCGTGCAACCTTCCAGCTCTTCATCGAAGAGCCAGGGGCGGGATACCGCGAGTGGCGGCTCATCGAAGACCTCGCGCTGGCCCGGCGCGACGAGCCCGTCTACGCCCTGGACTCCGAGGCGGGCGCCGCCCGCTGTGGTGACGGTGTGCGAGGACGCGTGCCTCCCGCGGGTGCCCAGGTGCTGGTGGCCCGGATGCGCAGCGGCGGCGGCGCCGCGGGAAATCTCCCGCCTGGCAGCCTGAAAGACATCAGCGCCTTCCGGGTCGATGGAAGCCCCGCACCGGGGCTGCGGGTGCAACAGCCGGAGCCCACGTTGGGTGGCCGGGACGCGGAGACGCTGGCGGAGGCCGAGCGCCGCATCCCCGCGCTGCTGCGCCACGTGGACCGGGCCGTGACGGAGGAGGACTACCGGCGGCTCGCGGCGAGCACCCCCGGCGTGCAGTTGGGGCGCGTGGAGGTGCTGCCCCGCTTCGAGCCAAGGCGACGGCGAGACGGTGTTCCCGGCGTCGTCTCCGTCATGGTGTTGCCCACGGCCACGCGGCTCGAGCCGCCCTACCCGCGGGCGGACCGGCCGCTGCTGGAAGCCGTCCATGCCTACCTGGATGCGCGCCGTCCGCTCACCACCGAGCTCTACGTAATTGGCTGCGAGTACGTCCCACTGGGGCTTGGCGTGGGCATCACCGTGCGCGAGGGCTTTGGTAGGGAGACAGTGGTGCAGGCGGTGCGGCAAGCCGTGCGCCGCTTCATCTTCCCGCTGCCGGCGGGAGGCCCCACCGGAGAGGGCTGGCCGCTGGGCCGGGACGTCCAGGACCGGGAGCTCTATGTGGCGGTAGCGCAGGTCCCCGGGGTGGCCAGCATCGCCGGGGTGAGCCTCTTCGCCTGGGGAACGGTGACGCGCGTGCTGAGAGACCCTCGCCGCGCCGGAGCCACGGCCGACGTGGCGCGCTTCACGGTGGAGCCCCCTGCCCCCTCCGTCCGTCAGGCCGAGGGTCCAGTCAACCCGAGCTGGCTCCAGCTCAAGGGCAGCACCGCGACGACGCCGGTGGAGCTGTCCATCGCGGACTGGCAGCTCCCGGAGCTGCTCAAGGTGGCGGTGAATGCCGACGGGGAGGTGCCGACGATGCTCCACGGCATCGGCGATGAGGGAAGTGTTGGCGTGGACTCCTCGCAGGCGGGCGTGGCGGTGCCCATGGTCCCCGAGGTCTGCTGATGGACGCCAACCGCCTCCGGTTCTACATGCTGGCGGACGCGCAGGACTGGGCCACGGAGAGCTCGGTCTCCGCTGGCGAGGTGTGCCTCTACGACGCGAAGCGCAGGACGCTCCGGCTGGGAAGTCTGGGGGAGACCCGCACCTTCGATGAGGCGCTCGACCTCGCGGTGCTCGAGCCCAGGCTCGCTCGCGTACCGGGCGCGGTGGATGCCTTCGGCACGTGGGCGTGGTGGGACGACGTGGCAGGGCAGGTGCGCGCGGCGGGCGGAGGCGCTGGTACCACCCTGCGATTCGAGCCCGCTCAGGTCGGGTTGTCCGGCGCGGTGACGGACCTGTCACCTGGAGCTGGCGGCGTCCTCTACCTCGCGGTGGCCCAGCGCGTGGTGGCGCTCCACCTGCGCAAGGTGTGGTCCGCCGTGGTGTTCCCGGCCGAGGGTATCGCCGCGCACCGCATCGCCGCGGACCCGCGGGGTGGCGCCTACGTCCTGAGCGGTCCGCCTTCCTTCGCGCCCAACGCACCTCCCGCCGTGCTCGGCCGGGTGGACGGGCAGCCGCTCCCGGACATCCTGTCCATTCCCTCCGGCGCAGGCTTGTTCCGTCCCACGGAAGAGAACCCGGACCCGCCTCGGACCCGGATGCTGGAGACGCTCGCGTGGCCTGGCGAAGTGCCGGTGGCACTCGCATGTGACACCGAGGGACGGCTGGCGGTGCTGAGCTGGGTCATGGACCCGGCGCTCGCGGGTGTCCCCGCGGACGCGGCATACGCGCGGCTGCGCTTCTACACGGGCCGCTTCTCCACGCCCGTCGCGCTGCCGGGCGTGCTGCGGCCCTTCAGTCTCGCCATCCTTCCGGACGGACGCGCCGTGGTGCTGTCGCTGCTCGACGACGGCAAGGTGGAGGCGGTGGCCTACGCGCTCCCAGCCGGTGCGTCAGAGGCGATTCCCCAGGGAGACTACTTTCCACTGCCCGGCCATGACGGGGGTCCCTTTCTCCAGGGGGCGCAGCCTCCGCACCACGCCGTCACCCCGGGGCTCGCTGACATGGCGCCTGTGCCGCTTCAAGCCCTGTCACTGCCCCGGTGCGCCGAGCGGGGCCGCGCCGCCAACCCGCCGAACCGGCCCTTCGACTCGGGCGACGGGCGCACGGTGTGGCACCGGCTGTACGTGGAGGCGCTGCTGCCCCCACGCACCGGAGTGCGCGTCTGGCTCGCCGCCACCGACGCGCCCCTCGCTCCGCCCAGCGCCTCGCCGCACTGGCACGAGCATCGCTTGGGCCTCATCCCGGAAGCCCCTGTTCATCCAGACGTCCGCATGGGAGCTGGGTACCGCTGCCGTCGGAGGTGCCGTTCCAACTGGGGATGCTGCCCGCGCCGCCGGCCCCGGGCGAGAGTGGCCTGTTCACCGTCCTCATCCAGCGCGCCCACACGAAGGTGCGTGCGCTCTCCGGACGGTACCTGTGGGTGCGGGTGGAGCTGTTCGGCGACGGCCGCCGGACGCCCGAAGTGGGAGCGCTGCGCGCGTATGCATCGCGCTTCTCCTACGTGGACAACTACCTGCCGTCCCTCTATCGCGAGGAGCTCTTCGGCGAGGACGCGGACACCGCCGGCCGGGCGACTCCCGCGGACTTCCTGGAGCGTTTCCTCGGCATCGTCGAGGGTGTGCTGACGCCCATCGAGGACCGCATCGCCCATGCGCACGTCCTCACCGACCCGGGGCACGTGCCTGGTGATTCGCTGGAGTGGCTCGCGAGCTGGGTAGGCCTCTCCTTCGACCCCGTCGTGGGCGAAAGCCAGCGGCGCGCGATGCTTCGGTCCGCGCCCGCGCTCGCCCGGCGGCGCGGCTGCGTCGAGGGCCTGCGCCTGGCGCTGGACCTGGTCACGGACGGCGCGGTGAACCGAGGCGCGGTGGTGGTGGTGGAGGACTTCCGGCTTCGGCGCACGCTGGCCACCATCCTCGGCGCGGACCTCGCGGACGCGGAGGACCCGTTGCTGCCGGGCCTGGCCCGGAGCGGGAACTCCTACGTGGGCGACACGCTCTTCCTCGGGGATGAGACGCGCAAGGAGTTCCTGGCCGTCTTCGGAGACGAAACGCTGCGGACCCGGGCGGAAGCGGAGGCGGTGGAGCAGCTCCTGGAGCGGCTGGCACACCGGCTCACGGTGCTGGTGCACCAGGGCACGGACACGCGGACCCTGGGCCTCATCCGGAAGGTGGCGGAGCAGGAGGCCCCCGCGCACGTGCAGGTCTCCGTCATCACCGCGAGCCGTCCGCTGCTCGTCGGAGTCGCGTCGCTGGTGGGCGTGGACACCTACGTCGGGCCCGCCCCCGCCCCCACCTCGGTGCGGGTGGGCCACAGCGTGCTGGGGCTCGCGGACGTCATCGAACGCCCGTCGAGCCTGGACCCCAGATTGGAAGGAGGTTGATGACCATGTCGCCCCCGAATGACGCCTTGCTCGACGCGGAGACGCGAGACCGGCTCCACTACGACACCGGCGTGCTCCTGGACGCGGGAGACTTCACCGCCGAGCAGACCTATCACCGAGGCCGGCTCACCCGGGCCCTGGCGTACCTCCACGGCGTCGGGACGGTGGCCGGACTCGAGGTGAGTCACCACGAGGGCACCGAGCCGGAGCATGAGGAGCTCCGGGTGTCCGCCGGGCTCGCGTTGGACCCCTTCGGCCGGTTGGTGGAAGTGCCCACGGACGCGTGTCTCAAGCTGGACCGCTGGTACTGGCAGGAGCCGCTGGAGATGGCCGACTTCGGCGTCTTCACCCCCGCCGAGTACCGGCTGAGCCCCGATGCCGCGGGCTTTCCGCCCACGGGGGTGGTGGCGGACCTCTTCCTGCGTTTCCTCCAGTGCGAGCGCGGCAAAACGCCTGCCTTCGCGGCGGGGCCCTTCGACGCCATGGGCGCCGTGGTCGCCTCGCGCATTCGCGACGGCTACGAGCTGCGACTGGTGCCGCGCTCCACGGCGTATCCCCCTCCGGAAGTCCCCAAGAGCCCCTTCCCAGACCCCGTGGACGAGCCAGACCCGGTGCAACGGCGCCTCAAGCTTCGGCAGGCCATCTTCAGCGCCTGGCGAGGCAGCCGCGAACAAGAGCTGGCGAAGCTGTGGAGCGACACCTTCATCCCAGCCTCGCTGCTGACGGACCCGACCCAGCCCGACCTGAAGATGAGGGATCCCGCGTGGGTCTTCCTCGCCCGCGTCGTCATCGGAGCAACGGACGTGGAGGACGTGCGCGGCACGGAGGTGCGGCCCACGCGGCAGGGGAATGTCTACGTCGACAATGACCTGAGGCCCTTCAGCCTCTCTACCGCCGCGCTCGCCCGGTGGATGGGCGTCTTCTAAGCCCGACTCTCTCGAAGGGGGATAACCGTGTTCAACCCAACCAGTGGACCCGCCCGGGAGAAGCTCACCTGGGAGACGGCACAAGCGCTGGAGACCGCCCGGGCAATGGTGCACGACGACCGGCGCGTGCGCTCTTTCTTCTTCGACGGGCGCTTCCTCACCGCGAAGGACCTCACGCGGGAGCAGAACTACTTCCTCACGCGGCAGGCAGACCTCTCACGGGCCAATGGCACCGGGGTGATGCACGGACTGACCGTCACGCCCAGCCAGGACCGAACGACGCTGACCGTCCGCCTGGGCCATGGGCTGACACCCGGCGGCGAATTGGTGGTCGTGCCTCGTGACTTGACGGGCATCCGCCTTGACGACATCCCGGAGATTCAGCGGCTGGACGCGGCCTTCGGACTCGCCCCCGTGCCGCGCGAGCTGGCGCGGAGCCGGTCTGGGTTGTACGTGCTGGTGCTGCGCCCCGTGGAGTACACGGCGAACCCGGTTGCTTCGTACCCCACGTCGCTGGGCGCCGCGCGGACCACGCAGGACGGCGACATCATCGAGGCGGTGGCGCTGACGCTCATCCCCTACCCAGACCCGGTGGGCGGCGGCACCTTCGAGACGCGCCGCGGCCGCGCGGCCCATGAAGTCTTCGCCGGTGCGGGGATGCGGAACCTCCCCGTGGACGCGCTGCCGCTGGCGATGCTGGCACTGGACCGAGGCACCCTCCGCTGGCTGGACACCTTCCTGGTGCGACGTGAGGTGGGCGCCGAACAGCGCAGCGTGGTGGGCTTCGGCGTGGCATCACGCGAGCTGCGTGAAGCCCACGCGCTTCAATATCAGCAGCACCTGAAGGAGGTGCTCCAGGCGCGTCGCGCAGCGGGCCAGAGCGAGCGGTTCCTCGCAAGCGAGCACTTCTTCACGCTGCCCGCCGCGGGGACCCTGCCCGCGGCGGCCATTGAGGCGGGCAGCCTCACGGAGTTCTACTTCCCGCCCGAAGTGGACGTCGAGCTGACGGTGGTGGCCGAGGACGAGCTCGGCGCCATCCTCGACGAGTCCCTTCAACTGCCCCCCATCGACCTCACGCAGACGGGCGAGGCCCTGGAGTCGGTGTCCGTCCTGGTGATGGTGCCCGTGGCGCGCCATGGCATGGCGCAGCGGCTGGAGGGCCTCCGCGAGGTGCTGCGCGCGGCGCCGCTCAAGCTGCGGGCGGCGGCGGTGGGACAGGTGGCGCGGCGGCTGCCCGCGCATGCCCTGCTGGACCTCACGCGCCGCTGGCAGGTCCAGCCCGTGCCCGAGGCGCCCGTGACAGATCTGGTCGACGCGGCGTGGAGCGAGCTGCTCTCCGGTTCGCGGACCCTCTGGTATGCCTGCCGGCGCAGCCTGCCGCTCCACCACTCCGCGGCGGGCCAGCCGCTGCCCGAGCCGGAGGACCACGACGGCGAGCAGCACTTCGAGGAGCTCGTGAAGAAGCTCCGGCAGGCGGAGCTCTATGACGAGTTCTCCGCCCTGCCCCAGCGCGGCACCGCCATGGCCATTGGCCAGCTCGTTCCCCTGCTCAACACGCTCGCCCACGGAACCACGCGGTGGCAGTTCGCGGGGATGGCCTCCGCCACGCTGCGGCTGGAGCGCCTCCAGCACAAGGAGTACATGGCCGCGCTCAACCGCTTCCCTGCCACCGTCAAGCAGGGCCTGGCGAGGCTCGAGGCGGCACCCAGCCTCCTGAACGTGCCGCTGGCCACCCTGGCCGCGTCCTACCGGATGCCGGACATCGGGGCCTACGTGATGACGCTCACCGCCGCGGCCTACGCCACGTTCGTGACGGAGCTGAAGAAGCTGCTGGATGAAGGCGTGTCGCTCGACGAGGCGTTCCTGGCGCTGCGGAGCTGAGAGATGATTACCAAGCCGATTGCGGATCCACTGGCCAACGAACATGTGCTCCGCGTGGAGCCACGCATGGCGCCCTTCGGCGTGGACGCCGAGTGGCGGAGGAGGGCCCACTTCTTCACGGGACGCGCCGTGTCGGCGGACGCGCTCGCGCTGGAACAGGAACATCGCGGGGGGAGGCTCGCGCTCCTGGGCCAGCACCTCACGCCGGGCATCGTCGCCGGGCTGGAGGTGCATCTGGAGCGGATGGGCACGCAGACCTTCATTCATGTCCGGCCCGGCAACGGCATCGCCGTGACAGGCGAGGACGTCATCGTCCGCCGGCAGCTCCGCGCCCCGCTGGGAAAGATTCCCCTCTTCCCAGGAGACCGGGACCCTTCCACGTTCTCCCTGGAGGCACTCGCCAACGAGGAGCCCCCCGCGGACCCTCCGCCGTTTCCCAAAGCCGCGGTACTGGTGCTGGTCCCCACCACGTCCGTGCTGACGCCACCAGCCTCGCAGACGGACGCCTGCGAGGTGGACCCGGAGTCCTATGCATTCGAGGACGCGGTGCGCACGGAGGGCGCGGCGCTGGTGCTCTGGGGCTGGCCCGAGGGCTGGTACATGCCGCAGGACTACTCCCTGCGCTGGCGCAGCCGGCTGGTGTACAGCCTCTTCGAGCGGGAACGCCGTCGCCGGAGTGGACTGCTCGCCCCCTGGGAGCACGCGGGCGTTCCACTTGGACTGATGGGCTTCGGGGAGGGTCCGGACGGTCCCGAGGCGTTGTTCGTCGACCGGCATGCGGTGGCGCGGGCGGGTGGACTGCCACGCGCGCGCACGGCGTTGCTGAAGTCCCGCGGCTCGCCCGTGCTGTGGCAGGCGCGCATCCTCCAGTTCAACGACCACCTGGCGGAGCTTCCCCCGGAGCGGCTCGCCCAGGACAAGGCCATCCTCTACTTCCGCCGCCTGCCGCCCGTGGGCGTGCTGCCTCCGGACGCCGTGGACTACCGCGCCTGGACGCGGCGCTTCTTCCCCGACCGGTTCGAGCTGGAGGCGGTCCCCATTCCACTGGAGCAGCTCGACACGGTGGCGATGGCCAGCGCGGCCCTGGAGCCGTTGGACATCACCCGCGAGGAGCGCGTTCGCATCCTCGTCCCCGTGCCTGGCGCCGTCTATGAGCCGGGGCTGCTGCATGACGCACCGCTGGACCCCGCCTTCCTCGCTGCCATCGAAGAAGGACTTCAGCGCCTGGGCGGATGGCTGAAGCGGCGCATCGTCGTGCGTGCACGGATGAGCACCCTCAAGGACAACCTGTACGGCGCCACCGGCAAGCACTTTCCCCTGGTGGACCCGGAAGCCGACCCGGACGAGGCGCGCTACATCCCCGCCGCCGACCCGACGAACCCCACCGAAGAGGATTACGGAACGTCGGGTGAGACGGTGCCCTCGGCCGAGGCCTACCTCCAGAACCACTTCGAGCCGTCCTGGGGGTTGGCCGTCGATGCGCGCTCCGATTTGCTGCCTCGGCCGCAGGGAGACCCGACGCCGCGGCTGGAGTTCGCCGGACAGCTCACCTCCGCGCCCGTGGTCATCTCCACCGAGGACCGGGCGCATGTGTTGTTCCGGGGACCGTTCTGGACGCTGGGATACCGGACCTTCGACGGCCGGGCGTGGAGCAAGGTGACGCCCGTGCTTCAGGGCAGGGTCAGGTCACGCTCGGTGCCCGTCGCGGCGATGTGGCCGCGCGGGCGACTGGACGTCTACTTCCGGGACGACCAGGGCAACCTGCACAACACCTACCTGGACACCCGGGTCAGCAATCAGCCCTGGAGCAGCCCTCGCGTGCTGGCGAGCGATGTCATGGGAGATGCCGCCGCGGTGTCTCCCTCCGAGGGACGCACGGACGTCTTCTACCAGGCCCTCCGAGGGCAGGTCCTCTCACTCTGGTGGATGACCGTCACTGCCTCACGCGTCATCCGGCCGAAGCCCTTTGAGACGCCGCTCGTGTTCAAGGGCGAGCCCATCTCGGCGGTGGTGTCACGGGGCCAGCTCATGGCCTTCCTCCTGGACGCCCAGCGCAACATCCAGCAGGTCACCGTCTCCCCGGACCCCACGCACGGCGCGGTGGTCTGGACCAACCACTCGCTGGGCCGGGAGATTCGCTGGCTCAAGGCCTGCGCCTCACCGGATGACGGCACCGTGGATCTGGTCGCGCTCACGGGCAGCTCCCTGCTGCACCGGCGCTTCAACGGTTTGGTGTGGAGCGAGTGGAAGGACCTGGGCGGCAGCCATTCGCTCACCGCCGCGCTGTCCGCGCCAGGCAAGGGCGTGCTGGATGTCCTGTCCCGAGCGGTCAACGGACGCATCCGGTACGCCCGGTTCGATGGCACCACCTGGACGCCCTGGAAGACGCTCGGCACCGAGGTGGCACGCTCCGCGCCCGCGGCCATCCGCCGCGGCGACCAACTGGATGTGATTGTCAGGGCGCGTGAGAACCTCCTGTGGCATCGGCCGGTGCGCTCGCCCCTCCACACCACCCAGCGAACCCTGGGCCTGCGTGGGCTGATGCGCGACCTGTCCAACCGGATCCAGCGAGTCGACGAGGCCGTGGACGCGGCCTTCCTTCAGGTCCAGTCGGAAATCCATCGCGTCCGCCAGCTCATGCTGGGCAGCACCAACTCCGCCGTGATGACGGCGTCTCCCGTACTGACCGACGTCGCGCAGGCAGAGACGCGTGTCGCCACATTGACGGACGTGGAGAAGTTCATCGGGGTCCTGAACGCGAAGCGCAAGGTGAGCTGGTCCACGGTCCGCTACCTGGATCAATCCAACCTCCGGGACCGGCTCCTCAAGGTATCGCCCGTCATCGGCACGCTTCACTCGGCGATGGCCATCAAGCGAGAGGTGCTCGGGAAGCTGTTCACGTTGCTCTCCGGCATGGAGTTCAACCTCGAGGCCGTGCAGGTCCCCAACGTGAAGGTTCCCCCGTGGCGGAGGTCGCGCGTGCCACCGGTGACCGGAGAGCCAACGCCCCCCCCGGAGCCGCGCATCGGCATTCCGTTGAGCGAGCTGCGTGCCCTGACCGCGGAGGATTGGAACCTGGTGTTCACCGATTACGTGGCGCCCAAGGTGCCCACGCGGGCGGAAGAGGCCACCTACTTCTCCATGTCCGTGGCCCAGCTCGAAGACGTGCTGGCCGTACTGCGGAACCTCGAGGACCGCGTCATGCAATACCGGGAGGCCCTGGAGGAAGGCGGGCGCCTGGTGAGCGTGCTCCAGGCCCATGAGACACGGGGAGGCGAGCGCCTGTCGGTGATTGGCACTGAAGTCTCCGAGTCCCGCCAGGACGTCATGGTGGCGCGCGCGCTCCTGGCCGAGGAGCAGGCCCGACTGCAACGCATCAACGAACGACGCACCCAGGTGCTGCGCGAGCACGTTCGCTTCCTCGTCTACCACCGGCCGAGAGAGCAGGTCCTGGACCGCGCCACGCCCGTCCGCGCGTTGGACACCGGCATCTACGAGTCGGAGCTGCCCGCGGCGCTCGCGGAGACACGCGCCGCGCCTCCAGAACTCTGGGCCCTCATCCAGCTCCTGCGCGACGCCCCGCTAGACTGGTTCGCGCAGGGACCATTGCTGTTCCAGCGCCTGGACCGGCTGGACCTCGTCCACCGGACACTGGAAGGGGCTCGGCAGCGCGCCACGGTGCGCGTGCCGCCCGCCCTGCCCCAGATCACCCGCGCGCCCAGCCGCTCGGGTGAAGGCGTGAGCCGTGTCTTCACCGCGCAGAGCCAGATTGTCTCCCAGGCCAGGGTCGTCACCGCGACGCTGGAGCTGGCCAGCCTCGTCCACCGCGGCTGGGCGGAGCTGGTGAAGCTGGCGTTGCCCATCACCTCGTTCGGCGACCTGATGGACACCGCGCACGGGCGGCCGGACGTCGCACAAGCCGCGGCCCGCGAGTTGGAGAACACCGCCAAGGTGGCCACGTACCTCTACTTCCTCTTCGGCGAGGTGCCTCCACGCGTCCGGATGGAATGGGCGTCGATGCTCAGCGAGTATGACGCGCCGTGGGACCTGAGGGACCTGGCCCGGCTGCCCCAGTGGAACACGCTGGAAGTCACGAGCCGGCGCCAGCTTCAGGAGTTGGTGGACTGGCTCTTCGCACAGATGAACCCGTCACGCACCGAGGCCGTGGCGCTGATGAACGACCTGGTGCGCTCGGCGCTGCTGCTCGCGAGCCACGCCCCCGTGGGAGAAATCGTCGCCGGGCACCTGCCGAAGCCAGCTCCGGCCAGGGTGGGAACGGTGCTGGACCTGCAAGTGGACCCATCGCGCATCCGAGTGGGCACCCATGTGCTGCTCGCATCCGGCGTTCACACGGTCCAGGCCGTGGTGGAGGACCTGGGCACCGGCATGGCCCGCGCGCGCGTCTTCTCCACGAGCGCGGCCAGCGTGAACCTCGCGGAGAAGACGGTGGCGAAGTTCTCCGAGCCCGAGCAGCGAGGCGGCCTGCTCCCGACGCCGCGACGGACACTGCTCCGGTGACCGCGGAACGGCGAGTGCGCAAGGTGAAGCTCGCGGCGGCCAGCCCCGCGCTCGTCCGACGAGGGGCTGTCCTCCTGGAGGATGCACTGCGCACCGCATCCCTTCCGGATGCGCCCGGAGGCCGAGTGCTGGTCATCCGCCAGCTGTCGCTCGGAACGATTCACGCGGACCGCAGCCCGGCCACGCTCTCGCTCGCCGTGGAGCAACGCGTGCGCGAGCTGGCGCTGCTCGCGGTGCATGCGAGGTCGCAGTCCGCCGCCACCGCGCAGGCGGTCTACTTCCAGGATGAACTGGAACCCTTCGTGATGCTGGCCACCCGGCTTGCCCAAGGGTTGCCCCTGGACGCCTGGTTCTGGCGGTTGGCCGTTCCTGAGCTGCACCCGGGGACGTCCCGAGACGAGGCGCTCCGCCTCGCGCTCGCCAGCGCCTTGCGGACGAGGCCTGGCCATGCCGCCGGGGTGACGCTCGTCTCCGAGCTGCACGCGCTCGGCGCACTGGCCCCTCTGTTGGGCGCGCTGCGATGGCAGGATGGACCCGCGCTTGCCCGAGCCTGGTGGGGGCACCTGCCATCCCGCCCGGCGCCGCGGCTGCCCTTGGACGACGTGGGCTCGACGGAGCAGGTCTCCGAACCGCTCTGGAGTACGCTCGCGCGCTGGGCACGAGCCTGGGGCGCTGGCGACGCCCGTGCCTTGTGGCTGGCCGCGGTGGCGCTCTGCACACGCATGCCATCCCGGGTGGCCGCGCCCGATCTTCCGTCGAGGGCATGGCGGGTGCTGGGGGCGCTCCAGGCTTCCCCTACGGCACACCTGCCCACGCCACGGGAACCGCCCCAACAAGCCCCTCCGAAGCCGGACGCACGCACTGTCCCCGCCGCTACGGGCGTGGTTCCGGGCATCGCCGCGTCGTCACCTCCATCGCCGCGGGCTCTTTCCGGCGCGCCTTCTTCCGACGACGTAACGAAGCCCCTGCAAGCCACACCCGCGTCCCCGGCCGACGTGACTGCGGCTCCGCGGCGGATGGCGCGCCCCGCGACTGAGGACACCGACGGGGCGCCCGGAGACATCGGGACCACGCCTCAGGACACGCCCCTGCGCTACGTGACGGAGGAAGCGCTCCCCACAGCCGCTGGGGGGCTGCTCTTCCTCGTGCCCATGCTGAACGCACTGGGCCTCGAGGAGTTCCTTGCGGGCCACCCGGCCCTTGCCGACCTTGGAATCCCGGAGCGCTTTCTCCGTCACGTCGCCGAGCGCCTGGGTGTTCCCTCGACGGACCCATTGTTCCGCGTGCTCCAAGAGGCCGCGGCGCCGTTGCCCGAGCCCAACCCCTTCGTCCTCCCCGGGCGCTTCCAGGCAGGCGTCGGCGCGCGAGCACCGTTCCGTCTCGTCCGCGAACCCACCGGACGCTGCGTTGCCTTCGATGCACGAACCCGGGTACCGCTCGCCTCGACGTCTCACGGGGAAGCGCTGCCCCCACCCTTCGACCGATGCCTCACGACGCCCCTGGCGCATCGACTCCCCTGGGATGACGCCACCCTCATGCTGCGCGCGGCCCTCCTCACGGTGGGCCGCGTCACGCGACGACTGGCACACATGGGACTGAGAGCGCTCGTCCTCCGTCCCGGACGTCTCGTCGCGACACGCACGCATCTGGACATCGTCTTCGCTTCCTCGCAGGTGGATATCCGCATCCGCCGCGCGGGGCTCGACATCAACCCGGGCTGGGTTCCCTGGCTCGCCCGCGTCATCCAATACCACTATCAATACGACGAGACCGGAGCATGACGACGTCCTCCCTGCCCCTTCGCACCACGGTCCTCGCGGCGTTGGCCCTCACACAGGAGGACTCAGGGGATGGAGAGGCCATCGAGCTGCGCTTCCTGCGACAACACCTGGATGCAACAGGGCGGGACTGGGTCGCTCGCGCTCGGGAGCGCCTCACGCGTCCGGGTTCCGAGGATGCTGGACTCGTCATGCTCGGCGAAGCGCTCGGGCTCTCCCTGGTGGAACTCCTGGCAGTGGTCCTGGTCGCTGCCGTCGAGCAGGACCCGATGGTGGGCCGGGCCGTCGCGTACCTTCAAGCGCCCGTGGGGGCCTCCCGACCAACGCTGGGACTGGTTTCCAGCGCGCTGGCGCCGGCCGCTTCCGGAAGCCAGGAGGCCCTGCTCCTTCTCACCGCCGGAGCGGCACTGGGCAGTGGGCTGCTGACACGCCTCCGGGAGGAGCTGCCACTGTGTGAACAAACGCTGGCCATGCCGCTGCCGCTCTTCCTGGCGCTGTCCGGCCACGACGTCACCTGGCCTGGGGCAACGCTCGGCTCGGCCCGCCACATGGAAGTACCGCTGCCCCCCTCCATCATGGATGGCGTGCACCGGTATGCGCGCTTTATCGCAGACAAGCCTCGGTCGACCCTCGTGCTGCGCGGCACGTCCCTCTCTGAAACCCGCACCGTGGCGGCCGCGGTCGCAATGTCGCTCGGGCGCGCGCCCCTCTTCCTCGGAGCAGAGCAACAGCCGGGATTGGGGCCCTTCCTGCTTCAGCGAGGACTGCTCCCCATCCATGTCCACGAGCTCGGGCCCGGTGAGCGGAAGGTCCTTCCCAACCTGCCGTACTACGGCGGCCCTGTGCTGGCCATCACCGGTCCAGAGGGCACGCTCGACGCGGCGGACCGCGCGGTGTTGCGCTGGTCCGTTCCACGACCTCCCAGCGATGAACGGCGAGCACTGTGGGAGTCCTCATTGGGTGCACCGGAGCTCGCGGAGGAGCTGGCCCGACGGCACCGCCAGGGAGCAGGACGGATTGCCCAACTTGGCCGGCTGGCGCGACAGAAGGCAGAGCTGGATGGGCGGCCGGAGCCCGAGCTTGAGGACGTGCTCGCAGCGGCGTGGGTGGCGGAATCCGAGGGCATGAGCACGCTCGCGGAGCCCTTGATGGACGCCATCCACGACGACGCCATCGTCCTCGTGCCCCAGGTGAAACGAGAACTGGAGCTGCTCCTGGCGCGGTGCCGCGCTCGGGACGATCTGGTCCACGGCCTGGGCCCCTCCGCGACGGTGCGCTATCGAGCGGGTGTCCGGGCACTCTTCATGGGCGCGTCGGGCACGGGCAAGACGCTCGCCGCGGGCTGGTTGGCCACGAAACTCGGGCTGCCGCTCTACCGCGTGGACCTGGCCTCAGTGACCAGCAAGTACATCGGTGAGACGGAGAAGAACCTCTCGCAGCTCTTCGCGCGGGCCGAGCATGCCGACCTGGTGCTGCTCTTCGATGAGGCGGACTCGCTCTTCGCCAAGCGCACCGACGTGAAGGACTCGAACGACCGGTTCGCCAACGCACAGACGAACTACCTGCTCCAGCGAATCGAGGCGTTCGACGGCGTGGCCATCCTGACCAGCAACAGCAAGAGCCGGTTCGATTCAGCCTTTACGCGGCGCCTCGATGCCATCATCGACTTCACCCTGCCCGGACCCGCCGAGCGGCGCGCGCTCTGGACCACACACCTGGGCATGGCGCACGAACTTCCCGCCAAGGAACTGAGCCGACTGGCGGCGACGGCTGACCTGGCCGGAGGGCAGATTCGCAACGTGGTGTTGACGGCCGCGCTCATTGCGCGTGAGGCGGGACGCTCCATCCAACCACCGGACATCATCGAGGCGCTCGTGCATGAGTACCGGAAGCAGGGCCGCGAGCCCCCCTCCGAGTTCCGCACCACGCCCCAGGGTACCGCTGGCAGCGCCCGTGACACATGGCGCCGCTAGCGTGGCAGTCCACCCGGCCCCCTTCTGCTCATCACCTCTTCGATTCTGATTTGCGCACCTTGTATTTCAGCCAGAGCATGTCGCCCTTCCGCGGCTCGGCGGAGACCAGCTTCAGATGGCGGACCGGTCCCCTGCCCTCGCCCGCATCGAATAGCGAAGGCGTTCCGATGGAGCCATCCGCGATGGGAGCCATCAGCACGCTCAGCTCGTCAATCAGGTCCGCGGCCAGGAAGGAGCCGTTGATCTTGCCGCCTCCCTCCAGGAGCAACCGCTTGATGCCGAAGTCCTTCCGGAGCTTTTCGAGCACCCGCTTCAGGTTCAGCTCCGTCTTTCCGCCAAACAGGTAGGAGACGCCCTTTGATTGGAGGAAGGCCAGGTAGTCGTCAGAGACCTGCTCCGTGAGAATGGTGACGACGTGCTCGTCATCGATGGAGCCCGACTTCCAGGTGAGCTTGCCCGAGGGGTCCAGCGCGATGGCGTAGGACTCCGCGTCGCGCCTCGCGATGAAGTCCGTCCTCGGAATCGGCTGCCCTGCCTTGCGTACTGGAACCTTCGACATCCCCGCGTAGGGCTCCATCGAAATCCGGCCAATCATCCAGGCGTCGGCGTCGAACGTCTCCGCCGTCCGCTCGTACTCGGACAGGGCGCGCGACGAGAGCTTCCAGCCCTTCGTGACGATGCGCCCATCGACGGAGGGCACCATGTGACAAATCACGTACGGGCGCTTCGCTCTGCTCATCTGATTTCTCCTCGGACGCTGGGCGCGGTCGTCAGGGTGACGTCTTCTGCGTCTGTCCCAGCGGGTGCGTATGCCATGCGGTCCGCGCACACGGCTCGAACGTGACGCTCGCACCGAATCCACGCGCGGGCGCAGGTGCTTGGAACAAGGGGTCGATTCGCACGTTTCCCGTGAAGCTCTCGGCAGGACCTTTGCTCGACGGCTGGGTGCCGTTTCGTTTGATGTCCATGGCTCAGCGCCCCGTGACTTTCTCCAGCGCCTCCGGATAGCGAGCGCCCTGGACGGTGATTTTCGAAGCCGCGTCGTTGATCTCCTGGAGGTCTTTCGGCGACAGCTCGATGTCGGCCGCGCCGAGGTTCTCCTCGAGCCGACTCTGCTTCGTGGTGCCCGGGATGGGCGCAATCCAGGGCTTCTGGGCGAGCAACCACGCGATGGCAATCTGCGCAGGTGTCGCCTTCTTCTTGGCGCAGACTGTCTGCAGCAGCTCGACCAGCGTCTGATTCGCCTTCCGGGCCTCGGGCGTGAAACGTGGGACGATGTTGCGGAAGTCGTCCTTGGAGAACGAGGTCTTGTCGTCAATCTTCCCGGTCAGGAAGCCCTTGCCGAGCGGACTGAAGGGAACGAAGCCGATGCCGAGCTCCTCCAGCGTCGGCAACACTTCCTCCTCCGGCTTCCGCCACCAGAGTGAGTACTCGCTCTGCAACGCGGTCACCGGCTGAACCGCGTGCACGCGCCGGATGGTCTGCACACCCGCTTCGGAGAGCCCGAAGTGCTTGACCTTGCCTTCGCTAATCAGGTCCTTCACCGCGCCCGCGACGTCCTCGATGGGCACTTCCGGGTCCACGCGGTGCTGGTAGAAGAGGTCGATGGCATCGACCTTGAGCCGCTTGAGTGAGGCCTCGGCGACGGCCTTGATGTGCTCGGGCCGGCTGTCGAAGCCGCTCCACCTCGCTTCGCCGGGGACGGCCGGCTTGAAGCCGAACTTGGTGGCGATGACCACCTTTCCTCGGAACGGCGCCAGGGCCTCGCCCACCAGTTCCTCATTCGTGAGGGGGCCATACACTTCGGCGGTGTCGAAGAAGGTGACACCACGTTCCACCGCGGCGTGGATGAGATTGATCATCTCCTGCCGGTCCGCGGGCGGGCCGTAGCCGAAGCTCATGCCCATGCAGCCAAGACCGATGGCGGAGACCTCGAGATTCCCTTTCCCAAGCTTGCGCTTTTTCATGATGGGCTCTCCTTGAAAGTTCGCGTGTGAGGACTCACAGCACCTGCTTCGTGGGACGCAGCAGGACCTCGTTGATGTCCACGTCGGCGGGTTGCTCGATGGCGAAGGCGATGGCCCTCGCGACGGAGTCCGCGGGAATCGCCAACTGCTGGTACATCTCCTTCACGCTGGCGGCGGTCTCCGGGTCCGAGCTCCCCATGGGCAGTTCGGACTGCACCGCGCCCGGGGAGATGATGGTCGTGCGGATGGAACCACCCACCTCCTGCCGCAGACCTTCAGAGATGGCGCGCACGGCGAACTTGGTACCAGCGTACACCGCGGCGCCCATGCTGACCTTGTGCCCCGCCACCGAGGAGATGTTGATGAAGTGGCCGCTGTTCTGCCGCTGGAACACCGGGAGCGCCGCGGCGATGCCGTAGAGGACACCCTTGATGTTGGTGTCGACCATCCGGTCCCACTCGTCCACCAGCGTCTTCGCCACCGGCGCGAGCGACATCAGGCCCGCGTTGTTCACCAGGACGTCGATGCGTCCGAACCTGCCGACGGCGGCCTGGATGAACGCCGCGACCTCGGCTCGCTTCGTGACATCCACCGCCCGGGCACTCGCCTGTCCGCCTCCCCGCTCGATGTCCGCAACCACGGCGGCGAGCTTGTCCGTTCGCCGCGCGCCGAGGAATACCTTCGCGCCTCGGGAAGCGAGGTGACGGGCGGTCTCCGCGCCCAGCCCGCTGCTGGCCCCCGTGATGACGACGACCTTCCCTTGAATGCTCGACATCTTCCTTCTCCTGGCTTCGGGACACTGCGTCCCGCGTCTACGAAGAGAAGTACGCACCGCCATCGCCCACGACTACACGCCGATGCGGCGATAGGCCTTGAAGGCACGCTGAAGAATCCGACGCGCTGCTCGACCGCCCCGACGCGGCGAGCAGCCGCTGTGACGTCGTGGGAAGGCACGCGTCATGAAGGCCCAGGGCGCCCGGCAATCCCAGGGGCACCGAGAGAATGACGACCAGCGGCAGGGTGAAGCTCTCGTACTGGGCGGAGAGCACGAGGAAGGCGAGGAGCAGGCCGAGCCCGAAGAGGACGAGCGGCTGCCCACCACGCTCCTGCTGCTCCAGCAAGAGGCCGGACCTCGCCGTGCTCGTGCCCGGTGGCGACACCTGCGCGGCCCGTTCCTGCATGGCGGCCAGGGCCCGCCCGAGCGACACCCCAGGCGCCGCCTGTCCGCTGAGTTCCGCCGAGCGGGAAAGGATAAGGGGATGCGGTGTGCCTTCGAGCGCAGCCAGGGCCGTGGCGCGCCCGGTGTCGCTGAGTCGTTCACGGAACGTCGGGGGCGAACTGGCAGCGGACGCGCGCGTCAGGCCTTCAGGCTCGCCATGTCGATGACGAAGCGGTTGCGGACGTTTGGCCGCCTACCGCAAGCGCTGAACGGACGCGAAGCGCGTCATCCAGCTCTTGCTGGGTCGCGACAACACGGCAGGTCATGGACGGCGTGACCTCAGTCCCGCAGCGGGCCCTTTGTCGGCGCGTTCCGATTCAGGCTCTGGGGCAGCAGCCGCTTCTTCTCGCGCTGCTCCTTCAGGACCTTGTCGAGCGCCTCACGGATGTCTTGCGGCAGAGGCTGCGCCGCCACCGCGCTGCACCGATTCCGGGTCTCCAGCGGGTCCTCCGTGAGGTCGTAGCACTCGTATTCACGGGGGATGAAGCGCGCCGTTGCGACCTCGTCCGTGTTCCCCGCCGCACCCGCGAAGAAGCGCGGGTTGTCCGAGTAGCAGCTGTACTTCCAGAGCGTGTCTCCCGTGAGTTCGGGAAGGCGGGTGACCACCGTCTCGATGTGCTTAGGCTGGATGACGCCCGCGAACTCCTGGCCGGTGAGGTTGTTGGTCATCTGGAGCCCCGACTCGACGTTGTCGTCGGTCATGAAATAGATGGGCTCATGCCGCTCGGACTCCCGTCCCAGCACCAGACCGGACAGGTCCCTGCCCACCAGCGGCTGCGCCTCCGAGTGGTCCCGCGCCAGCTCTCGCCGGGCCGCATCCGCGTCGATTCCGGCGAGTCCCAGCAGCGTCGGCACCAGGTCCACGTGCGACGTCACCAACTCCGTCCTCCGGGGCTCAGGAAACAGCCCTGGATTGGAGATGACGCACGGCACGTGCAGCGTCTCCTGATAGGCGTTGTACCACTTCTGCATCATGCCGCCGTGAGCCCCGAGCATCTCACCATGGTCGGACGTGAGGACGACGATGGTGTTGTCGAAGAAGGAGGTCTTCTTGAGATGCTCGTAGACTCGCTGGATGTGTTTACTCACCTCCGCCATGAGGAAGTAATAGAACTGCCGGTACGACGCGGTATCGCGCTGCGGCAGGTACATGCGCGGATACGTGTAGACGTAGTCCTTCTGACAGCGCGGCTTGCTTTCGAGTGACTCGCCTGCCGTCGGCGAAGCGGCCACCTCCGGCAGCTTCCCCGCTTGCTGAAGGTTGCTGAACTCGGTGAACCAGGGCAGGCCCGAGAAGACGATGTCGTGCGGATTGACGAAGGAACTCACGACGAGCCACGGCGCCGCGTCACCCTTCGCGGCCTGGTGGTCCAGGTCGCTCAGCAGCCGTCATGTCACGACCTCCTGATGGGGAACGCAAACTGTAACTCAGAAGGCCGTGACGCATGACGGCCCCAGCACGTCGTTCTACTGCAGCGCGTCCATCAGCGCCGACTGGAGCGTCCTCCGGTTCTGCGGGAAGCCCTGATTGGGATAGGGCCGGGCTCCGCTCAGGAACTGCACATACTTCTGATACATCGGGTCGGAACGCGCGGGCTCCTGCTGATAGAAAGCCTGGGTGGCCTGCAGCAGATAGCGCGGCGTCGTGCCCTGCGGCGCGTCCCCGCTGAAGGCGATGAGGCTGCGCACCTCCGGGTCCTTCATGAAGTCGGTGAAGGCCCGGGCGTCCTCGGCACACGTCCCCGTGCACTGCGCATTGACCACCAGCGCATCCACGAACACCGCGGGCGCGGAGCCCGTGCCCAGCGGAACGGAGATGACTTCTGGAAGCGCCATGCCCGGGTTGGCCTTCCGGACGAAGAACAGGCGCTCCGTGTAGCCCATGAAGCCGTTGGCCTGCCCCAAGGCGAACGCCTCTTCCGCCCGCGAATTATCCGCATAGGTGCCGTCGAGGCATGGGTTGATGCCTGCCTCCAGCTCACAGCTCTTCACCACGTCCTCGAACGAATCCAGCGCCGACGCGTCCAGCGGCAGCGACAGCGCCTGGGACAACACGCCCGTGGGATTCGTGTCGGCCCAGGCGTCCAAGTAGGACGAGGGCAGCGTCCAGCTTCCGCTGTAGTTGGCCGCCAACGGACGCATCCCCGGTGCCACGTCCGTGAGGATCTGAACCAGGGAATCGCCATCCGTGGCCGACGACAGGTGGGGGCTGTTCGAGTAGACGACGTAGCTGCACAGGTAGGTCGGCACCCCGTAGCTCTGGCCAGCGATGGAGACGGCTTGTTCCGCCGCCGGATGCGCGGCCCCGGCCTCCAGGGCGACGGGCTGCACCCACCCCTTCGACACGAGGTCACCCATGATGAGCGTGTCGATCTCCACCACCTGCGCGGCCCCTGCTCCCTGCCCGAGGAGCTGGTTCAGGGTGCCTCCTTCATCCAGGTCATAGAGGTCCAGCTTCGCGTCGAACACGATGTCCACGTCGATGTCCGAATGCTCTCGCTCGAAATCCGTCTCGAGCCGCTGCTTGAGGCTGGCGAAGCCATCCCCCGCCGAGTCCGGGATGTAGGGGAAGAGGACAACCTTCAACGGCCGTGGAGCCTCGGGTTCGGGGTCCGAGCAGGCGCCCAGGGACAGGGCGAGGACGCAGGGCAAAGCTCTCCATTGCATGGCGTGTCTCCGGCGAAATGAGGGGGACCGCCCCGCACGAATGCGGGAGCGGCATTGCTCCTCAGTCTACCGCTTCCGCCCGACGAGGCTTGGGCAGCACGCCTGCGTCTGTCTTTGGAGCCGGTGGGCACCAACCTGTCAGGTCGATGCCCAGGCCTTCACCGCCCCTCGGGCGCAGCCAGGAAGCCGCGCTGCACCAGCGAGGAGAGATACGTCGTAATCAACGTGGCATCCACGGACGGACACGACGTCCCTGTTCCTCCCAGCGCCTTCAGCGTGTGACCACTGTCACAGACCACCATGCGCGGTCCACCCACGCTCCGGTCCTCGGGCGGCACCTGCTGGAGGAACAGAAGCAGGTCTCCCAGCTCACGGTCGGACGGCGCCGCGAGGCCGAGCTCCGCGAGCCACTCGTCATAGGGGAGCACGCGCAGCCCGTAGCCAAAGGCTCGCATGTGGCTCCACATCTCGTCCGCTCGCACGAACTGCGGGTTGACCAGGTGGAAGGTCTGACCAAGGGACTCGGGACGCAGGGACAGGTCCAAGATGGCGCTGCTCACGTAGTCCACCGGCGTCACATCCAGCAGCGCGTCCACGCTGGGCGCACTCCCCAGTTGGACGCAACCCTTGAGGGTCCTGCACACCAGGTCATCCGTGTTCCACGCCCCCGTCTGGCTGTGCCCCGTCACCCGCCCCGGCCGGTGAATCGTCACTGGGAGTCCTCGCTGCGAGGCCTCACGCACGAGCTTCTCCGCCACCCACTTGCTCTGGGCATAACCGCCCACCAGGCTCGTGGCGGCTTCCAGCGGCTCATCTTCGCGGAAGGGAAGCTGGCGCCCCACGGGCAGCACCGACACCGTGGAGACATAGTGCAGCGGCTTGATGCGCGTGCGCATGCACAGGCGGAGAATCTCCCGCGTGCCGAGCACATTCGCGGCGCGCATCGACTCGTAGGGGTAGATGAAATTGACGAGCGCACCGTTGTGGTAGACGGCGTCCACGTCCTCCGACAGCCGCTGGAACTCTGCTTCCGACAGGCCCAGCAGGGGCTGGCCGATGTCCCCTCGGACCGGGACGATTCGCGACGCCAGGTCGTCGCGCCACAGCGAGTAGCTCTCCAGGTTCTTGCGAATCCGCTGCATCCCCTCCTGCTCCGACTTGGAGCGGACCAGGCAATGGATGCGCGCCTGCGTCTTCCGGCAGAGCTCCTCCAGCAGGAATGCGCCGAGGAAGCCCGTGGCGCCCGTCAGCAGCACGGCGCGCGCGGGCCCGGAGGTGGGCGGAAGCGCCGTTCCCGGCAGCAGCCCGGCCTCCATCACGGCGTCCGCCTCCAGCTCCGCCACCACGTCGTGGACTGGCAGCGAGCCCGTCTTCGCGGCCTCGATGGTGCGCGCCATCTCTTCCAGCGTCGGCGACTGCAACAGGGCCCTCAGCGGGATGTCCGCTCCCGACGCGGCCCGCGCGAGGACGAGCACCCGGTAGAGCAGCAGCGAGTGGCCTCCGAGCTCGAAGAAGTGGTCGTGCACGCCCACCTGCTCCACCCCGAGCACCTGACGCCAGATGTCCGCCAGCGTGGCTTCCCCAGGCGTTCTCGGCGCGACGTGGGCCTTCGCCGTCCCGGAGCCCACACGCTCCGGCGCGGGGAGCGCGGCGCGGTCCACCTTCCCGTTCGGCGTGAGCGGCAAGGCCTCCAGGCTCACGAACACGAAGGGCACCATGTACTCGGGCAGCCGGGACTTGAGGTGGTCGCGCAGCGCACCCGGCTCGGGGGCCTTCCCGTCGCGGCCCACCACATACGCCACCAACTGCTTGTCCGCGCCTGGACCTTCTCGCACGACGACGACCGCATCGCGGAGGCCTGGGTGCTCCTGCAGCGCCGCGCCAATCTCACCCAGCTCGATGCGGAAGCCGCGGAGCTTCACCTGGTGGTCCATCCGGCCCAGGTATTCGAGTTGCCCGTCCGGCAGCCACCGCGCCAGGTCCCCTGTCCGGTACAGGTGCGCGCCCGCGTCTCCGGCGAATGGAGACGTGACGAACCGCTCCGCCGTCAGCTCCGTCCGGCCCAGGTAGCCCCGCGCGACACCATGCCCGCCGATGTAGACCTCGCCCGGCACACCCACGGGCATGGGCTCCCGGTTCGCATCCAGCACGTAGACCTGGGTGTTTCCAACGGGCCGGCCGATGGTCGGCGTCTCGCCCCGGTTCACACGGGTGAACGTGGAATAGGTCGTCGTCTCGCTCGGGCCGTAGAGGTTGAAGACATCTCTCACGTGGCCCAGGGCGTAGATGGAGTCGACCAGTGCTCCGGCCAGCGCCTCGCCCGCCAGGTTGACGATGGTGACCGACGCCGGCACCCCACCCCCTCGCAGCAGCGCGCCCATCGCCGAGGGCACGGTGTTGATGAGCGTCACCTCCTTCGCCGCGGGCAGCTCGGGCAGCTCCAGCGCGTTCTTCGCGACGATGACCTTCGCCCCACAGCACAGGGGCGTGAAGATCTCGAAGACGGACAGGTCGAAGCAGATGGACGTCGACGCCAGCGTCCCCGCCAACGACTCCGGCGAGAAGACACTCTGGGCCCACTGCAAGAAGGCCACGGCGTTCCGGTGGTCAATCATCACGCCCTTGGGCTTGCCGGTGGAGCCCGAGGTGTAGATGAGATACGCGAGCGAATCGGGCGTCGTGACACGCCCGGGGTTCATCTCCGGCTCGGCGCCGAGGGCGGCGGCATCGGCGTCCAGGCACACCACGCGTGCCTCGGTGGCGGGAAGCTCCGGGAGCAGCCGCTGCTGCGTGAGCAGCACGGGCACCTGCGCGTCCTCGAGGATGAGCGCCAGCCGCTCCTTCGGGTAGGCGGGGTCCAGTGGCACATAGGCGCCGCCGGCCTTGAGGATGGCCAGCAGGCCGATGACGAGGTCCTCCGTCCGCTCGACGCAGAGCCCCACTCGCGCCTCGGGCCGCACGCCCAGCCGCCGCAGGTGATGGGCCAGTTGGTTCGCCCGGCGGTTGAGCTCGGCGTAGGTCAGCGTCCGCGTTCCACTCACCACGGCCACGGCGTTCGGCGTTCGCTCCACCTGGGCCTGGATGAGTTCGTGCATGCACAGCGCCGGGACGCCGAGCACCGGGCCGTTCCACGCCGTGAGCAGCCGCGTCCGCTCTTCCGCCGACAGCACGGGCAGCTTTGACAGTGGCGCCTCCGGTTTCGCGACGACGGCCTCCAACAGCACCTGGAGGTGGCCCACCATCCGCTCCGCCGTCGAGGCGTCGAAGACCTCTCGCGAGTATTCGAGCATGCCAGCCAAGCCCTGTTCGCCGGAGGCCAGGATGAGCGACAGCTCGAACTTGGCGACGCCCTCCACGCTGCCGTCGGGTGCTCCGCCCAGGAATGACCAGCGCGTCCCGGGCAGGTCCAGCGTGGGCGCGGGGATGTTCTCCAGCGTGAAGCACGCACGCACCAGCGGGTTGAGCCCGCCCTCACGCGATGCGCCGACCGCCTTCACCACTTCACTGAAGGGCAGCGCCTGATGGTCCTGGGCGTCGAGCACCGTCTTGCGCGCCCGGGCCAGCCACTGCGAGAAGGTCGGGTCCCCGGACACGTCACTCCGGAGCACCAGCGTGTTGGCGATGAAGCCGATGAGGTCCGGAGGCACGCTCCCGCGGTTCGCGGTCACCGTCCCCACGCCGAAGTCGAGCTGCCCCGAGTAGCGGTGCAGGAGCGCGGCGAACGCGGCGTAGAGCACCATGAAGAGGCTGCACCCCTCACGTTGGCCGAGTTCCCGCAGCGCCTCGCTCAGCGCGGGCGAGAAGGCCACGGGCACGGTCGCGCCGCGGTGGCTCGTAGCGCTGGAGACACCCCGGTCCACGGGGAGCTGAAGCGGCGGCAGCCCCTGGAGCGTCTCCTTCCAGAAGGCCCGTTCCCGGACACCTGAGGCTCCCGCCAGCCATGCCTGCTCACGCAGGGCCGACTCGGCGAACTGCATGGACACGGGCGGCAGGGCCGCGGCCTGTCCCCCCACGAAGGACGCGTAGAGCGCCGACAGCTCCCGGACGAAGACTCCGAGCGACCAGCCATCCGTGATGATGTGGTGCTTCGTCACGAAGAGCGCGGAGTCCTGGTCGTCAAGGGACACCAGCGTCACGCGAAACAGGGGCCCCTGGGCCAGGTCGAAAGGCTGCTGGGCCAGTTCCTCCGAGCGCCGGTGGACCTCCTCGTCACGCTGCGCCTCCGTCAGCCCCCGCACCTCCACGACGCTCAGCGCCGCGCCCAAGTCGGGCGATGCGATGACCTGCCTTGGACTTCCGTCCACCTCCGGGAAGGACGTCCGGAGGACCTCGTGCCGGCGGACCAGCTCGTCCAGGCTCCGGCGCAGCGCCACCGTGTCCAGCGCGCCGCGTACCCGCAGCCCCAGGTGGACGTTGTACTGCGCGGTCCCCGGTGACAGCCGGTCCAGGAACCAGAGCCGCTCCTGGCCGCTGGACAGTGGGATGACCTGGGGCCTCGCGACGGGCTGCTCAGGGCCGCTGCCCGCCTCGTCGCGCGAGGTGTGCTTGCGCAGGAACGTCAGGATATCGGCCTTGTTCGCCGCCAGCTCGGTCCGCAGCTCCGGCGTGAGGACGGCCTTGCCCGCCTCCACCACCAGTTTGTCACCGTCGACACGCAGGCGAACGCCCCTGGCCGCGAGGGTGCCCAACAGTTCCCGTACACTCATAGGACGAAGACCTCGTTGTCGTTGGTTGCGGCCGCCTCTGCCTGGATTGCGAGCGTCTCGGCCAGGGCGCGATCCATGACTTCACTCTGGAGATGCGCACAGAGCGCATCCAGGGTCGGGTGCTTCCAAATCAGTGACGCCGGGAGCGACAGCCCCAGTCCCGACGCCAACCGGTTGCGCAGCTCGAGCCCCATCAGCGAGTCGAGTCCGAAGCCTTGGAGCGGCGCTTCTGCGTCGATGCGCGCGGAGTCGAGCCGGAGCACCCGGCCCAGCTGCTCGCGAACGAACTTCTCCAGCGCCACCCGCGCGTCCCGAGGTGTCGCCGTCCGCAAGGCTTCAAGCAGCGCAACCTCCCTGGCGGCCTGCACGCCCTCCCCCGCGCTGGCCGGGACGAGCTCCGACAGCCATGGCGAGGACTTCGCTCGCGGATAGAACTCCACCCACTTGCGGAGGTCGAGCGGCATGACCGCCATCTGCGTCACGTCGCCATCCAACAGCCGGCCCAGGATGGCGTTGCCTTCCGCGGGCGTCAGGCTGTCGGAGCCCCGCTGCGCCAGGCGCTCTCCCCGGTTCGACTGCGCGGCGGCCAGACCGACCTCGGAGAAGGGTCCCCAGTTGATGCTCAGGCCCGGCAGCCCCAGCACCCGGCGGTGATGGGCCAGCGCGTCGAGGAAGGCATTGGCCGCCACGTAGTTCCCCTGCCCTGGTGCGCCGAACAGGGAGGCCGCCGACGAGTACAGCACGAAGAAGTCGAGCGGCAGGTCGCGCGTCAGGACATGCAGGTTCCAACCACCGAGGACCTTGGGCGCCATCACCCGGCGGAAGCGCTCCACCGTCTGCTGCAACAGGACGCCGTCATCCAGCACACCCGCCGCGTGGATGACGCCTCGCAGCGGGGTGCCGCCCTCGGCAATCTCCGCGAGCACCCGAGCCAGCTGAGCCCTTTCGGACACATCCGCCCCCATCACCCGCACACGCGCCCCCGCCGCTTCGAGCGCGGCGACGTCCGCCTGCTGCGCTGGCGTCAACGTGGTGTCACGGCCCAGGAGCACGAGGTGACGCGCGCCCTGCTCCACCATCCACTTCGCCACCGCGAAGCCCAGTCCTCCCAGGCCGCCCGTCACCAGGTACGTCCCATCCGCACGGAGTCGCCGAGCCCCCGTGGCCGGCACCACCACGCGTGCCCCGGGATGATTCAGGGTGAGCGTGCTCACCTCCTCCACGGCGGAAGGCAGGCCCCCGGCTTCGAAGGCATCCTTCACCTCGCGCCACAGCCGGGCGAACCGGTCGGGCTTGCGTCGCGCGAAGGTGTGCACGTCGACCATGCACCACGCGACGTTCGCATCCCCGGCCGAGGGCGCTTCGGACGTCCCTCGCAGGTCGATGACGCGAGCCCCCTCCGCCAGCACGGCGAGGCTCGGCTCGAGGCCGACAGCGCCCGGCGCGATGACGGCCAGGTCCACCCCACGGCCCCCCGTCATGTCCAACAGCCCCGTGGCGAATGAGGCGTCCTTGGGGTCCACGACGTGGGCAGCGCCGAGCTCCCGCAAAGAGGCCCGCTGGTCGCCCGTCGCGGCTTCGGCGAAGACCTCCGCCCCCATGCGCCGAGCAAGCTGGATGGCCGTTCGCCCAAGTCCGCTCGAGGCACCGAGGACCAACACACGGTCTCGCTTCTCCACGCGTCCCAGGTGGAACAGGCCGTACCAGACAGGCAACACGGTCGCGGCCAGCGCCGCGGCCTCTTCGTGCGACGACGAGGGCGGACGCAGCGCGGTGTTCCCAGCGGGCACGCACAGATGCGACCCGAGGCCCGACGTCACCAGCGCGATGCGATCCTCGCCCACGGTGACGTCGTTCACGCCCTCGCCCACGGCCACGATGCGCCCACTGCATGCGGTGGCACCTGCTTCGTCCCAGCGCTCCGGGTTCGACGGCCCGCCCAGCTCCGGACGCGCCGCCACATCGACTTCGAGCTCGACCTCTCCAGGCCCAGGCGGACGGCGGACCGCGGACCGGTACTCCTGGCGTCCTTGAGCATCACGCTCGACCCGGAAGGACTGGCCCTCGGCGGGGACGATGGCCTCATGGGAGGCCCTGCCGGGTACGCCACGGACAATGCGGCCGACATGTCGCCCATCAGGGCGGAGGGAGATTTCCTCCTCCGCGTCCGCCACGAGCAGCTCGCGCACCAGCGCGCCGGTGGCGTCCTCAGTGCTCATGACCGCGGACACATCCACCCGAGTGCACTTCAGCTCGGCGTGCTCCTGCGCGAGCGTGCGCCCCAGGCCCCACAACGGGGCCTGCACGACGTCCGAAGCGGAACGGCTGTCCGAACCGTGGTGGACCCCCTTCGTCACCATCCACAGACGGGGCGGAGTCGACAGGCCCATTCGGGAGAGCCCCTGCACGAGATGCAGGACGCCGCCGCAGCCCATCAACGGGTCCACGTCGCCCGATTCCAGGCCCGTCAGGTGAATCACGCCGCGCGCAGCGGCCCCCTTGCCGAACGTCTCCGCCAGCACCTCATCGAAGGCCATCGGCGACGACACGTCCACGGTGCGGCGGCCCGGCCTGGAGCCACCCAGGTCGATACGGGTGACTTCGCCCTGGCGGGCGCGGAGCTGTGACTCCACCGTGTCCGCCAGCTCGCAGCCATTCGCGATGAGCAACCAGCGTCCGCCCGCTTCGGTTCCCTGTGCAGGGGGTTGCTCGATGGAGGAGGCATGGCGCCACTCCGGAGCGAAGTAGAGGTCCCTGCCCTCCGCATCCGCCACGGGAGCGTCCAGCTGCTGAACCCGCAGCCCCAGCGCCTCCAGCAGCAGCGTGCCGGACGCATCGCGCAGTACGAGGTCGAACTCGTAGACGCCTCGGCGCGTGCCCTCGGGTGTCCGCATCCGGACGTGGCAGAAAGCCTCCGTCGCGGGCTGTGCGTGAAGCCGCAGGTTCTCGAGCGCCACCGGGACGGCGGGCCCCGCATCCTGTGGCACGTCCTCCGAAGGCACCGCGGCGGACACCAGCTGGAAGCAGGCGTCGAGCAACGCGGGATGGATTCGATACGCCGGGGCCCGCGTGGCCAATGACTCCGGCAGGCGGAGGTGGCCGAGCGCCTCCCCTCGCCCCCGCCAGACCTGCTGCACGCCCTGGAACGCGGGCCCGTAGGCCACGCCGTTGCGTGCCAGCGTCTCGTAATGCGCCGCCTGGGTCAGGATGTCGGGGCATCGCTCGCGGATGGCCTCCAATGACTCGGACGCCTGCCCCGCGTGCCCTGCTTCCAAGAGGCGGAGCCGGCCCACGACGTGCGTCATCCACCCCGTCGCTTCCGCCTTCTGGCTCGAAAGCTGGAACGTCAGGGTGCGGCCCTGCTCGCCGTGCAGCGCCAGTTGGACGGTGCGCTCCTGGCCCTCGGGCAGGAGCAGGCCCTCCTTGAAGGAGGTGTCGACCAGTTCGTGCGCGGTGCCTCCCGACATCGCGTGCGCCGCGGACAGCGCCATCTCCAGATAGGCCGCTCCCGGCACCACCACCGAGCCCGCCACGCGATGGTCCGCGAGGAACGCGGGCTCACTCGCGCTCAGTGTGGACTCCCAGAAGCGAGTCTCCTGCTGCACGGAGGTCGTGAACGAAGTGCCCAGGAGCGGATGCCCCCCCGAGCGCACGAAGCGGCCTCGCGCTGCACGCGTGGGCCCCAGCTCCAGCCAGTGCCGTTCCCGCTGCCAGGGATACGCGGGCAGTGCGATGCGCCGCCGCTTGTCCGGATGCAGCCGGAGCCAATCCACGCGGTCCACTCGGGTGGCCAGCGCGCCCAGGGATGCGAGCAGCGACGGCCACTCCTCCTGTTCCCGAAGGAGGCTCGGGACGACCAGGCCTCGGCCAGAGGCGTCGCCTTCCCGCAGCATCGCGTCCACGAAGGGCACCAGGATGGGATGCGGGCTCAACTCGATGAACAGGACGTTCCCATCCTGGATGAGACGCTGCACCGCGTCCGCGAACAGCACGGGCTGCCGCAGGTTGCGCACCCAATACGCGGCGCTCAGCTCCCGGCCGTCGATGGGGGCCCCCGTCACCGTCGAGTAGAGCGGCACCGTGCTTCCCGTGGGACGGATACCAGCCATCCGCTCCAGCAAGTCCTGCCGAAGCGGGTCCATCTGTGGGCTGTGGGACGCCACGTCCACCTTCACCCAACGGCAGAAGACCTCGCGCTTCTCCAGGCGCTCCAGCACATCCTTCAGCGCCGCCGGGTCTCCCGAGAGCACCGTGGCCTTCGGGCCGTTGCTGACGGCGATGGCAATCCGGTCCTCCGCGCCCCGAATCTCCGCCTCGGCCTGTTCGCGCGAGAGGTCCACCACCGCCATGGCGCCCTTGCCGCTGACCCGCCGGAGCAGCTTGCTGCGCTCACAGATGATGCGCGCGGCGTCGTCCAGCGACAGCGCCCCCGCGACATGGGCCGCGGCGACCTCACCCATGCTGTGCCCGACCACCGCGTGCGGCTCCAGGCCCAGTGAACGCCACACCGCCGCGAGCGATATCTGCAAGGCGAACAGCGTCGGTTGGATGACGTCGATGTCATTCCAACGCGGCTGCTGCCCGGGGCTCGTCAACAGCTCGCGCAGCGACCAGTCCGTGTAGCGGCCCAGCGCCTCGTGGCACCGGTCGATGGCCTCACGGAAGGTCGTGTCCTGGGCGTACAGCTGCCGTCCCATACCGAGCCACTGTGAGCCCTGGCCGGGGAACACGAAGACCACCTTCTGGCTGTTGCTCCGGCGCCCGACGGACAAGCCGGGGTGGCTCTCTCCGGCGGCGAACGCGTCGAGCTGCGCGGCCAGCTCCCGCGGGGACTTCGCCGCGAGCGCGAGCCGATGGTCATGGTGCGTGCGGCACAGGGCCGCCGTGTAGCTGAGGTCCGCGAGCGCCCCCACGTCCTCGCTCTTCAGGAACGTGCTCCACGTCCGGGCCAGGTCGGCCAGCGCTGGCTCCGTCTTGGCGGACAGGACGACGAGCTCCGCGGTATCGGCCTCGGAAGCGGCGGGCGTGGCCGCGGGCGCAGGGGCCTCCTCCAGCACCACGTGCGCGTTGATGCCGCTCAGTCCGAAGGAGCTCACGCCCGCGATACGCCGCCCCTCGTGGGCCGGCCAAGGGACGCGCTCGACGGGGACACGCGCTGGGATGCGGTCCCATTCCACGTGGGGATTGGGCGTGTGGAAGTGCAGGTGCGGTGGAATCTCCCGGTGCTGGAGCGACAGAATCGTCTTGATGACGCCGGCGATTCCGGCGGCCGGCTCCAGGTGGCCGATGTTCGTCTTCACCGAGCCGATGAAGAAGGGCCGGTCCTCCGGACGTCCCTTGCCCAGCACGGCCCCCAGGGCCCGCAGTTCAATGGGGTCGCCCAGCGGCGTCCCCGTGCCGTGGGCTTCGATGTAGCCCACGAGGGCCGGCGGCACGCGCGCGTTCTCCAGCGCCTTCGACACGACGGCTTGCTGCGACGGTCCGTTGGGCACCGTCAGTCCGCCGCTGGCCCCGTCATGATTGACGGCGGAGCCACGAATCAGCGCGAGGATGTCGTCGCCATCGCGCTGTGCGTCCGACAGCCGCTTGAGCACGAGGATGCCGCAGCCCTCCCCGCGCACGTACCCGTCAGCCGCCGCGTCGAAGGTCTTGCAGCGGCCGTCGCTCGCGAGCGCCTGCATGCTGCAAAGGCAGACGGTCGTCTCAGGGGACAGGATGAGATTGACGCCGCCCGCGAGCGCGAGATTCGACTCGCCGCGCCGGAGGCTCTCGCAAGCCAGGTGGAGCGACACCAGCGAGGACGAGCACGCCGTGTCGACCGGCATGCACGGCCCCTGCAGGCCCAGCACGTAGGAAATCCGGCCCGGGACGAAGCTGTAGCCGTTGCCCGTCGCCATGTACCCGTCGAAGCGGGTCGCGTCGTTCTCCTTGAGCAGGCGCGCCATGTAGTCGCTGGACATCACGCCCATGAAGACGCCCGTCTTGCTGCCCATGAGCTGACCGGGCGCCACACCCGCGTTCTCCAGGGCCTCCCACGCCACTTCCAGCGCGATGCGCTGCTGCGGGTCCAGGCTCGCCGCTTCCCGGGGCGCGATGCCGAAGAACTCTGCGTCGAAGTGCTCCACGTCATCGAGGAATCCACCGCGGGTGCCGTACATCTTCCCCGGCATCCCGCGCGTCGCGTCGAAGTAGCCCTGTACGTCCCAGCGGGACTCGGGCACCTCGCGGAGCGCGTCGACGCCGTCTCGAAGGATTCGCCAGTACGACGGTCCATCGACAGCGCCACCGGGGAAACGGCACCCCATGCCGATGACGGCGATGGGCTCGGTCCGGGCGCGTTCCACCGCATCGAGGCGGGCCTGCATCTTCTCCACGAGCAATGCGGCGCGCTGCAACGCGGAGGGTTCAGCTGACTTTGGCGGGTTGCTCATGTTCCTTCTTCCATCAGTGCGGCGAGCTTCGCTTCGAGCGAGGCGGCAAGCTCATCCGGCGACAGCTCCATGATTCGATCGAGAAGCACCGTGTCCTGAGCCGCGCCCTGTCCTTCCGCGGCCGGCTGCGGTTCCTGGCCGAAGACTTCGCCCAGCAGGTAGGCCGCGATGGCCTCCGCCGTCGGGTAGTCGAAGACGAGCGTCGAAGGCAGCGACGCACCGACCGTCTTCTGCAGCCGGTTGCGCAGCTCCAGCGCCATCAACGAATCCATGCCCACTTCGAACAGCCGCTGCCGGGGCTCCAGCGGCGTGGAGGCATCCAGGCCGAGCACCCGCACCGCCGCGTCCAGGACGTGCTCCAGCAGCAGCGCCATGCGCTGGCGGGGTTCCGCGGTGTCGAGCCGGCGCCGCAGCTCGGAAGCCGACGGGCCGTCCGCCTCGGGCTCGGCACGCACCTGTCCCGCGACATCGGCGAGCAGCGTGGGCGCCGCCCCCCGAGAGAACTGCGCCAGGTAGCGAGACCACTGCACCTGCAACAGGGTGAGCTGCGGCTGCGCGCGGCTGAAGGCCTTGCCGAAGGCCTCCAGCGCCTCGGCCGGGGTGAAGGCCTCTACACCCTGTGCCTGGTAGCGGGACGCGAGCTCCGCGGCCATGCCCACCTCGGCCCAGGGCCCCCAGTTGATGCTCAGCGCCGGAAGCCCCAGGGCACGCCGGTGGTGCGCCAGCGCGTCCAAGAAGGCATTGGCCGCCGCGTAGCTTCCCTGCCCCGGCGCCCCCAGCAGCGACGACGCCGACGAGTACAGGACGAAGAAGTCGAGCGGCTTGCCCTGCGTCAACATGTGCAGGTGCCACGCCCCATCCACCTTGGGCGCGAGCACCCGGGTGAACCGCTTCCAGTCCTGTTGCAGGAGGACGCCGTCATCCAGCACACCCGCCGCGTGGACCACGCCCCGCAGAGGCGCCAGCTTCTCCGCTTCGTCCAAGGTGCGACGGACGTCCTCTTGCTTCGACACGTCCGCCTGGAGCACGAGGACCTTCGCGCCCGCCGTCTCCAGCGCGCGAATGGCCTCTTGCGCGTCGGGACTGGGGCAGCTGCGTCCGATGAGCACCAGGTTCCTGGCGCCCTGATCCACCATCCACCCGGCCAGCGCGAGGCCCAGGCCGCCAAGCCCGCCCGTGAGCAGGTAGCTCGCCTCCGGGTTCAGGCGGGGCAGCTCCGCCTGAGCCACATCCCTCGAGGCGCGAAGGCGGGCCACGTGACGTTGCCCTTCGCGAATCACCACCTGCCGCTCACCGTCGGTGGCGCCCAGCTCGCGCCAGATGGCGGCAGCCGCGTCACCCGGGGCGGAGGGGTCCAGGTCGATGAGCGCGCCACACAGCTCGGGGTGCTCCTGAGAGAAGACGGCGCCCAGGCCCCAGAGAGGGACCTGCTCCATCGCCAGGGGCGTGGGACGCGTGTCGAGCGCTCGGGCGCCCCGCGTCACCCACCAGATGCGCGCGGTGAAGGCGGAGTTCGCCAGCGCCTGGGCCAGGGACAGCGCGCTGCCCGCCCCCAACTGGTGCGCCTCTCGCAGGACCTCCACATGCTCGCCACCGGGTCCACGCAGCGCCCAGAGGTGGACGATGCCGCCCAGGGACTCGCCGGGAAGCACCGCCTCCTGGAGCAGCCGCGCGTAATCCTCCGGCCGCTGGGCATCCAGCGTGAAGCGCCCTTCACCATGACGGACGAACGCCGCTCCCGGGTGGACCAGCACCGGGCGGCCGCCCTGCCTCAGGATGCGCTCGGCGAGCGCCTCCGCGGTGCCCGAGGTGTCAGCGAACACAATCCAGCGACCGGCTTCGGGCGCCGCCTCGGGCACGGGCTGCGGCTTCCAGCCGAGTTCGTAGAGTGAATCCCGCTGGCCGTGGCGCAGCACCGCCATCAGGGCCTCGCGCGGTGCTCGCTTGTGCTTCAGCCCCTCAATCTCGATGAGCACCTGTCCATCCGCGTCGACCACGAGGACGTCGCCGGTGATGACCTCTCCCACCGCCTCCTCCGCGTCCCGTCGCACGGCGTAGGCCCAGACGGGGCCGGTCGGCTGCGCATGGAAGCGGAAGCGCTCCACGGAGATGGGGACGTAGACGGTGCTCAGCATCGCGTCCTCGCGGATGAGGTCCGTTCCCATCGCCTGCAGGAACGAGTCGACCAGACCCGGGTGGACGTACAGGCTCCGGTCATCCTGCTCCGTGGGCAGGCGCATCTGGCACAGCGCCTCGCGGCCCCCACTATGGATGCGCTCAATCCAGCGGAACGCGTGCCCCAGATTGAAGCCGATGTCCCAGTTGCGCTCGTAGAGCCCTCCGTCGAGCTGACGTGAGCAGCGTGCCTCGATGTCCTGTCGAGAAAGCGGCGCGGGACGCGCGAGCCCGTCTCCCACCGACAGCGTTCCCGTGCCGTTCAGCAGCCATCCCTCGGTCTCCTCGTCGGCGGTGGCGGAGAGGCTGTAGAGCTCGAAGTCGTACCGGCCCTTTCCCTTGGGCGCGAGCACGAGCTGGACGAGCTGCTCCTCGTCGTCCGCGAGCACGATGGGCTGCGAGAAGACGCACTTCTCGATGGTGTACGGCCCCGCACCGAATGACTGCGCCGCCGTCGCGATGATGCGCGCGATGTGGCACGAGCCGGGCACGACGATGGTGCCGTAGAGCCGGTGGTCCTCCAGGAACGGCAGCGACTGCGCGCTGTAGCGTCCCTCGAAGACCAGCGACTTGCTCAAGGGCGAGCGCACCCGCTGACCGACGAGCGACTGCGCGGTGGTGAGCGTCGAGACCGTTCGGGACGTCTTGGAGACATCCAGCCAGTGCCGCTGGTGCTGCCACGGGTAGACGGGCAGCGCGACACGGGTGCGGTGGCGATCGCCGTTCAGCGCACCCCAGTCCACGTCCACGCCCTGGGTGTAGAGCGTGGCCAGGCTGGAGAGAATCTGCGCCTGCTCGGGCTGTCCCTTGCGCAGTGATGGCAGCCAGGTGCCCGCGTCGTCCCCAAGGCTCTTGAGCGCCATGCCCGTGAGCGTCGGATGGGGGCCGACCTCCACGAAGACGGTTCCTCCCAATGCCCGCAGCGCCTTGAGTCCGTCATGGAAACGCACGGCCTCTCGGACGTGGCGGCGGAAGTACCCGGCGTCGAGCACCGTGCCCTCCCCTAGCACCTGCCCCGTGACGTTGGACGCCAGGTGGATGCGCGGCGCCCGGAAGGTGAGGTGTCCCGCCGCCTTCTCGAAGGCATCCAACATCGGATCCATCAGTGGCGAGTGGAACGCGTGGGACACGGTGAGCCGCCGGGCCTTGAGGCCCTGCGCCTGGAACGCGGCGGAGAGGGCCTCCACTGCCTCACGCTCGCCCGCGATGACGGTGTCCGCGGGTCCGTTGACCGCGGCAATCGACACCCGGTCCTCGTACGGGGTCAGCGCTTGCGCGACGACCGCCTCGCTCGCGGTGATGGACACCATCTCCCCGTTGCGAGGCAGCGCCTGCATGAGCCGCGCGCGTCTGGTGATGAGCCGGAGCGCGTCCTCGAGTTCCAGCACACCCGCCACACACGCGGCCACGTACTCGCCCACGCTGTGCCCCAGCACCGCCCAGGGCTCGACACCCCAGGAACGCCACAGCTCCGCCAGGGAGTACTCCAGCGCGAAGAGCGCCGGCTGCGTGTACCCCGTGTCGTCGATGCGCGCGTCCGTTCCGTGCATCACAGAGAGGAGTGAGTCGCTCCACTCGCCCTCGAGCAGGGCATTGCACCGGTCCAGGGCCGCGCGGAAGACAGGCTCCGATTCGTACAACTCACGACCCATGCCCGCGTACTGCGCGCCCTGTCCCGTGAAGACGAAGACGACCTTGGGCTCCTCACCCTCGAAGCGGTGCTGGGCCAGCCGGGGGACTTCATCCCCCCGCGCGAAGGCCTGCAGTCGCTCCCGGGCCTGCTCCGCCGTCTCCACCACGAGCGCCATGCGGTGGAAGAACGACGTGCGTTGGGTGTTCGCCGCGTGGGCGATATCCGCGAGCGACAGCTCCGGGCGCTGGGCGATGTGCTCCCCGACTCGGACCGCGAGCTGCGCGAGCGCCCCCTTCGACTTCGCCGAGAGCGCGAGCACCTGCGCACCGCGCTCGGCCTGCGCCTTGACGGGCTCCGGCCGAGGCGCCTCCTCCACGAGGATGTGCGCGTTGGTGCCGCTCAAGCCGAAGGCGCTGATGCCGGCGATTCGTGGACGCGCCCGCTCCGGCCAGGCGGTGACTTGCGTCGGGATGTCCAGCGGGAAGCCGTTCAGCTCGATGTGCGAGTTGAGCTTCTTGAGGTGCAGGTGCGGAGGAATCACGCCGTGCCGGTGCGCCAGGACGACCTTGATGAGCCCGGCGATGCCCGCCGCGGCCTCCAGGTGGCCAATGCTGGTCTTCACCGAGCCCATCAGCAGCCGCTTCTCAGGCGTGCGTCCCTCGCCGAGCACGTTGGCCACGGCGCGGACCTCGATGGGGTCGCCGAGCGACGTGCCCGTGCCGTGCGCCTCGATGTAGTCCACGTCCGAGGGCGCGACGTTCGCGTTGGCCAGGGCGGCGCGGAGGACCTGCTGCTGGGCATCCCCGTTCGGCACGGTGAGCGCGCTGCTCGGACCATCGTGATTGACGGCCGAGCCACGGATGACGGCGAGGATGTCATCGCCATCCCGCTTCGCATCCGACAGGCGCTTGAGGACGACCATGCCGCAGCCTTCGCTGCGCACGTAGCCGTCGGCGGATTCGTCGAACGTCTTGCACCGGCCGTCCGCGGACAGGGCCCGGAGTTGCGCCAGGTAGATGGTGGAGTGCGGCGCGAGCGTCATGTTGACGCCACCCGCCAGCGCCAGGTTGGCCTCTCCACCACGCAGGGCCTGGCAGGCAAGGTGCACGGCCACCAGTGACGACGAGCACGCCGTGTTGAGGCTCATCGCCGGCCCCTGGAAGCGGAGCAGATAGGCCAGCCGGCCCGCGGCGAAGCTCGCGTCATTGCCGGTGGCGATATAGGCGTCACCCGCCGCCGATGCGCTCCCCACGCCGTTGAGCATCGCGTACTCGTTGCTGCCGATGCCGACGAACACCCCCGTCTTGGTGTTGGCCAGCCGCGCGGGCGCGAGTCCCGCGTGCTCCAACGACTCCCAGGCGACCTCCAGCAGCAGGCGCTGCTGTGGGTCCATGTTCGAGGCCTCGCGAGGCGCAATCCCGAAGAACTGCGCGTCAAACTGGTCAGCGTCGTCCAGGAAGCCGCCCCAGCGCGTGTACGTCTTGCCAGGGACGCCCGGCCGCGCGTCGTAGTAGTCGTCCACCTTCCAGCGCGAGGCGGGGACCTCGCGGATGGCATCCACGCCGCCCTCCAGCAGCTTCCAGAAGGCGTCCGGGCCGGAGGCCTGCGGGACGCGGCAGCCGATGCCGATGATGGCAATGGGCTCCGTCGCGTTGCTGATGACGCGGCTTGCCTCCTCCTTCGCCTCCACATCCAGCCGGAGCACGTCCTTCAGCAGATACGTGGAGAGGGCCAGGACGGTCGGACGGTCGAAGGCGATGGTGGACGGGAGCTGGACACCGAAGCGCGCCACCAGCCGGCGCCGCAGCTCCACGGCGGTGATGGAGTCCATGCCCGTGTCGAAGAAGCCCTGCTCCAGCTTCACCGCCGCGCTGGAGGCGAAGCCCAGCACTCGGGACACCTCCTCACGCACCCACGACGTCACCAACTCCTTGCGCCGCGCTGGCGTGGCGTGGCGCAACTGCGCCAGCGTCTCGCTGCCGTCCACCGGTGCCACCGGCGTGGGCACGGAGGGCGCACCGAGCACCTCCAGGAGCGGCCGAGGCGCCCGCGACTCGTACACAGACTTGAAGAGGCTCCAGTCAATCTGCGCGACGCTCCGTTGCGTCACGTCCATGGTGAGCAGCGCTCCGAGCAACTGGAGCCCGCCCTCCACGGTGACACCGCGCACGCCGATGCGCTCGAACCAGCGCAGTCCTTCCTCGGCGACCATTCCTTCGGCCGCCCACGGTCCCCAGTTGATGCTCAGCGCGTGCTGGCCCCGGGCGCGGCGGTGGTGTGCCAGCGCGTCGAGGAACTGGTTGCCCGCGGCGTAATGCGCCATCTGCGCCGAGCCCCACACGGCCGAGCCCGACGAGAAGTAGACGGTGAAGTCCAGGTCCAGCCCCTGTGTGAGCTGGTGCAACACCCAGCCACCCGCCACCTTCGGGCGCAGGATGGAGGCGAGCGCCGCCTCGTCCATGGCCTCCAAGGATATCTGCGAGGAGACGCCCGCGGCGTGGATGACGCCCTTCAGCGGAGCCGGTCCCCGCTGGACGGCGTCGATGACCTCCGACATGCGCGCCGCATCCGCCACATCCGCGCTGAGGGCGTGGACGACGGCGCCCTCCGCTTCCATGGCCTCGATGGCGGTGACCTGCCGGCCCACATCATTGTCGCGGGGAATGGCGGCCCACGCATCGCGGCTCGGCAGTCCCTTCCGGCCCAGCAGTACGAGGTGCCGCGCGCCCTGGGAGACGAGCCAGCGTGCCACGTGGAGTCCCAATCCGCCCAGGCCACCCGTGACGAGGTACGTCGCATCCGCGCGAAGCGAGAGGCGGGCATCTCCGACTGCAGGCGCCGAGGGAACCAGCCGAGCCACGTGACGGGTGCCATCTCGGAAAGCCGCCTGGTCCTCGCCATCCGCGCCGGACAGCTCGCGCCACAGCGCTTCCACCTCGCCCTCCGGCACGGCGGGGTCCAGGTCCAGCAGACCGCCCCAGACCTCCGGGTGCTCCAGCGCCAGGACACGGCCCAGGCCCCACAGCGGCGCCTGCACGGGCGAGCCGCTCGTGACGTTGCCCACCGGCTGGGTCCCCCGCGTGCACAGCCACAACCGGGCGCCGCTCGCGGACGGTGACTTCACCAGGGCCTGCACCAGCCGCAACGCCGCGTGGACGCCTCGTTTCTGCGCGGACTCCACCTCCGCGAGCGTGGGCTCCGCGCCGGAAACGGTGTCCGCGCCCCACAGGTGAATCACGGCCTTCACCGGGCCCACGTCGTGGAGCAACTGCGCGTAGTGCTCCGCGCTGTCCGGGTGGATGGACCGCACCTTCTGGCCTTCGACGGCCGCGACCTCCCCGGGGACGACCAGCCAGCACGGTTCGCCCTGGGCTTCCAGGTGGGCCGCCAGCGAGGCACCGACACCCTCACGGTTCCCGAAGACGAGCCAGGCTCCCTCGCCCCTGGGCACATGCGGCGCAGGCGCCCCCCGCTCACGCACATGCCAGGTGATGTCGTAGACCCAGCCATCCGGGCGCTGGACGCTCGACGTGTCCGCGCTCCGTGCCACGGAGGCCCGGGTCAGCGTCTTCACGGGGGCATCGTCAATCCAGTACCGCGAGCGCTGCCATGGGTAGAGCGGCAGTGGCGCGACACGGCCTCCATCCGGGAAGAGCCGACTCCACTCCACGGGGTAGCCCTTCACGTGGAGCCCACCCAGCGCGCCCAGCATCACCGTCTGGCCGTCCCGCCCCTTGCGCAGCGACGGCACCGCCGCGCCTTCCAGCTCACGGCGTCCCAGCGCCTGCGTCACGTATCGGCCGAGCGCGGGCTGTGGCCCCAGCTCGACGAAGAGCCGGTGCCCTTCCTCCAGCAGCGCTTCCACCGCCACTGAGAACCGCACGGTCTCTCGGACATTGCTCGCCCAGTAGGCCGCGTCGAGTGCCGTGCCGTCGATGGCCTTGCCACTCACCGTGGAGAACATCGGGACGGACGTCGGCCGCGTTTCGATGTGACCCAGGACCTGGGTCAGCTCGGCCTGGAGCGGTTCCATCTGGTGGCTGTGGAAGGCGTAGTTGACGCCCAGGTCCCTCGTGGCGACACCTCGCGCACGCAGGCTTTCGAGCAGTGCTCCGAGCGCCGCCGGTTCACCCGACAGGACGACGCTCCGGGCGTCGTTGATGGCACCTACCGACAGCCGGTCCGCATAGGGCGCCAGCTCACGCTGAGCCTCTTCGGGAGACAGTTCCACGGAGGCCATGCGCCCCTGCCCCGTCGCCTTCTGCATGATGCGGCTGCGCTGCGCCACCAGCCGAGCGGCCTCGGACAGGCTCAGCGCCCCGGCCACGTGCGCGGCGGCCACTTCACCCACGCTGTGCCCCACGACCGCGGCCGGGACGACGCCCAGCGCACGCCATGCGGCCGCGAGCGCGACCTGGATGGCGAAGATGGCGGGCTGTGCCACCTCTGTCTCATCCAGACGGGACTCGGGCCCGTCCGCCATCAGCGCGTCGATGATGGAGTTCCGAGTGTGCGGAGCCAGCGCCGCGTCCACGTCACGCAACGCGGCGGCGAAGGCTTCGTTGCTCGCGAAGAGGTCACGCCCCATGCCCTGCCACTGCGAGCCCTGGCCTCCGAAGACGAAGACGACCTGTTCCCGGCGACCCTCCGCGACGCCCGTCGACAAGTACGGCGGCGCCCCGCCTTCGAGGAACGCCTGGAGTTGCGCGTCCCACTCCGCCGCCGTACGACCGGCCACCGCGAGCCGGTGTTCGTGGGGGTTGCGCCGCAGCGCCGCGGTGTAGGCCAGGTCTTCGAGCCGCGGCGCCGCGTCCCGAGGTTGAGCCAGGAGCGCGTGGTACGAGCGAACCAGTGCTCGCAGCGCGCCCTCGCTCCTCGCGGACAGCGTGAGCAGCCGCGCGGCGGAATGGGTGGCCTCGGACACGGGCGAAGACGCGGGCGCCTCTTCGACAATCACGTGCGCGTTCGTTCCGCTGATGCCGAAGGAGCTCACCGCCGCGTAACGGCGCCGCGGTGAGGCCGGCCAAGGCTGTTGCTGCGTCGGGATGGCGAAGGGCGTGTCCTCGATGGAGATGCGAGGGTTGAGCGCCTTGAAGTGCAGGTGCTTCGGAATGGCCTCGTGCCGGAGCGCGAGGAGCACCTTGATGAGGCCCGCCATCCCGGCCGCCGCCTCCAGATGACCGATGTTCGTCTTCGCGGAGCCGAGGAAGCAGCGCGAGTCATCCTCGCGCCGGTGGCCATACGTCTCCCGAAGGGCCTCCACCTCTATCGGGTCGCCGAGCGGCGTGCCGGTGCCGTGGGCTTCGATGTAGCCAATGTCCTTGGGCGACACCTGGGCCGCGGTCAGGGCCTCGCGAATCAGGGCCTGCTGCGACAGCACGTTGGGCGTCGTCAGGCCGGTGGAGCCACCGTCCTGGTTCACCGCCGAGGCGCGAATCACGCCCAGGACGTTGTCCCCGCTGGCCAGCGCATCGGTGAGCCGCTTCAGCACCACGACGCCGCAGCCTTCCCCCCGGACGAAGCCATTCGCCCGTGAGTCGAAGGTCCGGCATCGGCCGTCCGGAGACAGCGCGGTCAGCTTGGAGAGCCAGGAACTGGGGCGCTGGGACAGGAGCAGATTGACGCCGCCCACGAGCGCCGCGTCGCACTCGCGGTTGCGCAGACTCTGGCCAGCCAGGTGCAGTGCCACCAGCGAGGACGAGCAGGCCGTGTCCACCGACATGGCCGGCCCCCGCAGGTCCAGCAGGTACGAGAGCCGCCCGGCAATCACGCTGTTGGAGCAGCCGATGACGGAGTAGACGTCGCCCTCCACGTCGCGCTCCGCCTGGAGCATCGCGTAGTCATTGCCGCAGACGCCGACGAAGACGCCCGTCCGCGTGCCCGACAAGCGCGCCTTCGGCAGGCCCGCGTCCTCCAGCGCCTCCCACGCGACCTCGAGCAGCAAGCGCTGCTGCGGGTCCATCGCCACGGCCTCGCGTGGCGCAATCCCGAAGAACTCCGGGTCGAAGCCATCCACGCGCTCCAGGAAGCCGCCCCAGCGCGTGCCCTTGTGCTCCGCCGCGTCCGTGCTGCTCTTCCAGCGGTCGGCGGGCACCTCGCGGACGGCGTCCACGCCTTCACTCAGCAGCCGCCAGTACGCCTCCGGGTCGTTGGCGCCGCCCGGGAAGCGGCAACCCATGCCGACGATGGCGAGCAACTCGGGGCCCTGCGCCGTCGCGCCCACCGCGGGAGCGGCCTGCGCCTCCTTCACCACCGGACGCGCTGTGACGCGCGACTCGGCGTCAAGGACGGGCTCCAGCTTGCCGAACAGGTGCGCCGTCAGCGTCTGCACCGTGGGATAGGCATAGGCCAGCGTCGCGGACAGCGTGAGCTTCAGCCCGGACTCGAGCCGGTTGCGCAGCTCCAGTCCCGTCAGGCTGTCCATTCCGAGGTCGCCAAACGGCTGCTCGGGGTCGATGCGCGCCGGTTCCATTCGGAGGATGCGCCCGAGCTGCTCGCGCAGGTAGCCCTCCAGCAATCCCCGCCGCTGGGAAGGCTCCGCCGCCGCGAGCATCTCCCGCGCGGTGCCCTTGCGCGAAGCCGGCGTGCTCACCCGTTCCTGCATCAGCACGGAGAGGAAGGGCGACTGCGCCGCGCTCAGGTAGAACTCACGCCACTGCCGCAGGTCGAGCGGCACCACGGCCACCTGCGCGGCCTCCTTCGCCAGCAGGCGCCCCAGTGCGTCCAGGGCTTGTGCTGGCGGCATGTTGCCCACGCCGCGCAAGGCCAGGCGGTCGCCCCGGTTCGTCGCCACCGCGGCCAGGCCCACCTCGGCCCAAGGGCCCCAGTTGACGCTCAACGCGGGGAGTCCCGCCGCACGCCGGTGGTGCGCGAGCACATCCATGAAGGCGTTGGCCGCCGCGTAGTTGCCCTGCCCCGGCGAGCCGAGCATCGACGCCGCGGAAGAGAACATCACGAAGAAGTCCAACGGACGGCCCAGCGTCTGGGCATGCAGATTCCAGGCGCCCTGGACCTTCGGAGCCAGCACTGTACGAAGCCGTTCGGCGTCGAGCTGCGCCAGCACACCATCGGCGATGACACCGGCCGCGTGGACGATGCCGCGCAGCGGCGGCAGCTCCGCCCCCAGCGAAGCCAGCAGGCGCGTCACGTCGTCGGCGTGGGTGACGTCCGCCGCATAGACGCGCACGTCGGCGCCGTTCGCCCGGAGTTCGCCCAGCGTCCGGTTCGCCTCGTCGGTGGGCGCGCTCCGGCCAGTGAGCGCCAGGTGCCGGGCGCCCCGCTGGATGAGCCACTTCGCCACTTCCAGCCCGAGCCCGCCCAGGCCGCCGGTGATGAGGTACGTGCCCTCCGCCGAGAGTTCACGGGGCTCCGTCGCCTGCCCAGCAGCAACACCCCGCCCCAACAGGGCGACATGGCGCTGACTTCCGCGCAGCGCAATCCGGTCCTCCGCGCTGTCCTCCAGGAGTTCCGCGGCCAGCGACGTGACTTCCTCGGGGGACGGCTGCGCGCTCAGGTCCACATGGGCGCAGCGCAGCTCCGGGTGCTCATGGGTGATGACGGCCGCGAGGCCCGCGAGAGGCGCGGCCCCCGGAGCACCCGGCGCCGAATCCTGGGCGAGGACGTGCAAGCCCGACGTCACCAGCCACAGGCGCGGTGCGTCTCGCCAGCCCCGCTGGGCCCACGCCTGGAGCAGGGACACCACGCTGGTTGCGCTCAGCGTCACGGCCTGCTCGAAGGACTCTGGCTCCGCCACGTTGGACGCCACGTCGAGCCCGTACAGGTGCACCATGCCCTTGCACGGCGACTGCTCGCTGAAGGCGTCTCTGAGGAGCGCCTGGAAGTCCTCCAGGCGCGATGGGTTGACGCGGTAGTGGTCTTCCGAGAGCCGCGCGTAGGCAGGCCCCGCCTCCACCACGACACTGGTCTCCGCGTGCTCCGAGAGCGTCCGGGCCAGGGACTGGCCGACACCACGCGCGTCCGCGAAGACAAGCCACCGGCCCGCACCGCGCGCGGTTCCAGCGTCCTCCCGAACCACGCGCTGCTGCGACTGCCACTGAACGGAGTACATCCAGCGGTCCACTTCATCGACGGGCTTGCTGGCCGCGGAGACCTTCTTGCAGACCAGCCGATGCACCTCCGCCACCACCCGTCCCTCGTCATCCAGGAGGGTGACATCGCACTCGATGGCGCTTGCCCCCGAAGCGGCCCCATTGACGATGCGAACGTGGCTCCAGAGTGCTGCCTCCGCCGGAGCCAGGGCGCGCAGCCGGGAAAAGGACGACGGGACATACACGCCGCCTTCGCCGTCCACACCGCCCAGCGCCGCCGCCAGGACCTGGAAGCAACCGTCGAGCAACGCGGGGTGCAGGCTGTACCGGGCGTCCTCTCCCGTCCGCTCGCCCGCGAGCCGCACGCGGCCCAGCGCCTCACCGTCCGCGCGGTAGAGCTCCGTGACGACACGGTAGCTGGGGCCATAGTCCAGGCCGATGTCGCGAAGGCCCTGGTAGTGCGCCTCCACCGACACCGGGGTACTCAGCCGCGCACGCAACGCCTCCAGTCCAGCCGGCTCCGCGATCGCCGAGTCGCCCTGACGCAGGGTGCCTTCCGCGTGGAGCGTCCAGTTCAACTCATCCGACGGCGTCTCCCGCAGCACGGGCGCGCTGAAGAGCCGGAACGCGTGCGTCCCTGAACGCTCCGTGGAGAGCCACAGCTGGAGCACCCGTTCCTCGTCCTCCGGGAACGCCATGAGCGCGCTGAAGCTCACCTCCTCCAGGGAGACGGGCGCCCCCAACGTCTGTCTGGCCGCGCTCAGCGCCATGTCGGCCATGGCCGCCGCGGGCAGGGCGGGCACTCCCTGGACACGATGCTCCGACAACAGCGGGAAGTGCTTCGGGCCCAGTTGCACCTGCCACAGCCGGGAGACATCCCCGTGCGCGGACAGGTCGATGCGCTCACCGATGAGTGGATGCCCGGAGGTGGACCTCGACGTCCGCGCCGCACGGGACACTGACTCCATCCAGAAGCGCTCGCGCTGCCAGGGGTACGTGGGCAGCGGCACGAGCTGGCCCTTGCCCGGGTACAGCCGGTTCCACGCAACGCGGTGGCCCGTCGTGTAGAGGGCGCCCAGCGAGGACAGCATCGTGTGCCGCTCGTCCTCTCCACGCCGCAGGGACGCCAGCACCACGCCCTCCGCGTCCGCGGCGCCCAGGGTCTGCTCGACGGCCGGGAGCAGCACTGGGTGCGGGCTCACCTCGATGAACACCGTGTGCTCGCTCGCCAGCAGCCGCCGTGTAGCGGCCTCGAAGCGCACCGGGAGACGGAGGTTGTTGCCCCAGTGGGCGGCGTCCAGTCTGGCCCCGTCCAGGAACTCACCAGTCACGGTGGAGCAGACGGGCACCTGCGCGGCGCGCGGAGAGATGCGCGACACGCGGCCCTCCAGCTCGCGGCTGATGACCTCCACCAACGGCGTATGCGACGGCACGTCCATCTTCACCCAGCGAGTGAAGACGCCGCGCTGCCCCAGCGTGGCGATTGCCTCCTGGACCGCTTCCGGCTCGCCCGACAGCACCTGCGACCGGGGGCCATTCAGACCGCCCAGCCAGAGCTTGCCGCTCCAGGGACGGATGGCCTCCTCTGCCTCCTCCGCCGACAGCTCGACCAGCGCCATGGTCGTGCCTCGGCCGCCCAGGCTCCGCATCAGCTTGCTGCGGTGGCAGATGATGAGGCAGGCATCCTCCAGGCTCAGCGCGTCGGCGACGTGCGCGGCGACGACCTCGCCCATGCTGTGCCCCATCACCGCGTCGGGCTCGATGCCCCACGAACGCCACAGGGCTGTCAGCGCCACCTCGACGGCGAAGAGGACCGGCTGGTTGATGTCGATCTCCGCCAGGCGCGAGCGCTGCTCGTCCGCGGCGATTTCGTCGAGCACGCTCCAGCCCAGATGAGGCCGCAGCGCCTGGTCCACCTGGACGAGCGCGTCCCGGAACACCGGCTCCTGCTCCATCAGTGCCCGGCCCATGCCTGCGCGCTGCGCGCCCTGCCCCGGGTAGACGAAGACGACCTTCCGGCGCGCGCCGAACGCCTTGCGGCCGGTCCAGGTGCCCTCGGGCAGCTCGCCTCGCGCGAAGGCCCGGAGCCGCTCCGCCGTGCGCTCGGGAGCGTCCGCCAGCACCGCGAGCCGGTGAGAGTGATGCGTGCGGTGGGACGACGCCGTGTAGCAGACGTCAGAGAGGCTCGCCGCCCCACCGCGGCCCAGGCGCTCCGCATGACGCTCCGCGAGGGACTGGAGGGCTTCACGGCTGCGCGCGGACAGGGGCAACAGCTCCGGCCGCGGTGGCAGCGCCTCCTTCGCCGCCGGAGCGGGTGCCTCTTCGAGGATGACGTGGGCGTTGGTGCCGCTGATGCCGAACGAGCTGACGCCCGCGCGGCGGGGCTGTCCGGACGTCTCCCACGGCGTGAGGCGCGTGGGGATGGTGAGCGTGCTGCCCTCCATCTGGATACGGGGGTTCACCTGCTTGAGATGCAGGTGTGCCGGGATGCGCTGGTGACGCATCGCGAGGACGACCTTCATGATGCCCGCCACGCCCGCCGCGGACTCCAGGTGTCCCAGGTTCGTCTTCACCGAACCGATGCCACACACGCCACCATCCGCGCGAGGCGCTCCGTACGTCTCGCGCAGCGCCTCCACCTCGATGGGGTCACCGATGGGCGTCCCAGTGCCGTGCGCCTCCACATAGCTTACCTGCTCCGGCTTCAGCCCCGCGCTGTCCAACGCCTGGCGGATGAGGGCCTGCTGAGAGAGCACGTTGGGCGTGGTGAGCCCGGTCGACTTGCCGTCCTGGTTGATGGCCGAGCCGCGAATCGTCGCCAGGATGTGGTCGCCGTCCGCGAGCGCATCCGACAGACGCTTCAGGACGACGATGCCGCAGCCCTCGCCACGGGTGAAGCCGTTGGCGGAGGCGTCGAACGCCTTGCTCCGGCCATCTGGTGCGAGCGCCTGGAGCTTGGCCACGAGCTGCACCGACTGCGGCGAGAGAATCAGGTTCACGCCACCGGCGAGCGCCATGTTGCACTCGCGCGCCCGCAGGCTCTGGCAGGCCAGGTGGAGCGACACGAGGGAGGATGAGCACGCCGTGTCCACCACCAAGCTCGGTCCCTGGAAATTGAAGAGATAGGACAGGCGGCCGGAGAGGACACTGGCGGCAACGCCCGTGGCGCTGAACGCGTCACCCGTCTCCGGCTGCTCCACCTGCATGCAGTGGTAGTCGTCATTGCAGGCGCCGATGAAGACGCCGCTGCGGCTTCCCGACAGCTTGTCGACGTCCAGGCCCGCGTCCTCCAGCGCCTCCCACGCCACCTCCAGCAGCAGGCGCTGCTGGGGGTCCATCCGCACGGCCTCGCGGGGGGAGATGCCGAAGAAGCCCGGGTCGAAGCCATCCACCGCGTCCAGGTAGCCACCCCAGCGCATCGCGCCTTCCCCAAGGCCGGAGACGTCCTCCCGAGGCCACCGCTCGAGCGGAATCTCCCGCACGGCATCCACGCCCCCTTCGAGCAGACGCCAGTAGGCCTCCACGTCATCCGCCTTCGGGAAGCGGCACGCCATGCCCACGATGGCAATGGGCTCCTTCGCGGCTCCCTCCACGGCATTCAGCCGCGACTGCATCTTCTCCAGCGCCACCAGCATGCGCTTGGCGGGAGACAGCTCGTTCGAATCGTCAGTGCGATTTGCCATGTCGGAATCTCTTCAATCAGCCAGCGCGGCGAGCTTCTCCGCGAGGAGCGCCTCGGCTTCGTCGTCCGAGAGTTGCTTGACGTTGTTGACGATCGCGGCTTCGAGCGCGGCGGCTTCATCCCGCGGCTGCTCGGCCTGGGTCGTGATGGGAAGTTGCAGTTGTTCAGCCAGGTGCACGACGAGCGCCGCCACCGTCGGGTGCCGCCAGACCAGCGTCGCGGGAAGCCTCAGGCCCAGGCTGGCTTCGAGCCGGTTGCGAATCTCCAGCCCCATCAGGGAGTCCAACCCCATGCTGCCCAGGGGCTCCTGCGGATCGATTCGCGAAGGCGCCAGCCGGAGCACATGGCCGGCCTGCTCGCACAGGTGCGCTTCCAGCAACGACGCTCGCTTCAGCACCTCCGCGGCCCGGAGCGTCTCCACGAAAGCACCGCGAACAGCGGGAGTATTCGCGGCGCTGGCCTGCTCACGCGCCAGACGTGACAGGAAGGGCGAGCGCGCCGCCGTCAGGTAGAACTCGCTCCACTGCCGCAGGTCGAAACGCATCACCACCACGCGCGACAGAGGGCTGCTCAGGATGCGGCTCAACGCCTCCAGCGCTTGCGACGGTGGCATGGTGTCCACGCCGCGCTGGGTGATGCGCTCCCCGCGCGCCTCGGCCGCCGCGGCCAGGCCCACGCCGGCCCAAGCCCCCCAGTCAACGCTCAGCGCCGGCAGGCCGAGCCCACGCCGGTACGCCGCCAGCGCATCGAGGAAGACGTTGGCCGCCGCGTAGTTCCCTTGCCCCGGCGAGCCCAGCAGCGAACCCGCCGCGGCGAACAACACGAAGTGCTCCAACGGCGCCGATGCCATCAGCGTGTGAAGATGCCAGGCGCCGTGGACCTTGGGCTCCATCACCGTGCGCAGACGCTCGGCGGTGAGGTTCACCAGCACGCCGTCATCAAGGACCGCCGCCGCGTGGAAGACACCCCGGAGTGGAGGCATCTCCGCCGCCACTTCCCCCAGCACCCGCTCCAGGTCCGGGCGCGCCGCCACGTCCGCCTTGAACACCCGGACTTCGACGCCGCCGGCACGCAGTGCCTCCAGCACCGGCTGCGCCTCCGCAGACGCGCCCTTGCGCCCCAGCAAGGCCAGGTGGCGGGCACCCCGGTCGACCAGCCACTCCGCGAGCTTCAGGCCCAGGCCACCCAGGCCGCCGGAAATCAGGTACGTGGCATCGGCTCGCAACTCCGCCGGCGCCGCCGTGCCGCGCTCCATGCGCGACAGCCGCGCCACGAACCGCGCGGAGCCCCGGAGCGCGACCTGCTCCTCCAGGCTCGACGCGAGGAGCTCATCGGCCAGCACCCGAGCCTGGACCTCATCGCGAGCCCCCAGGTCCACGCTGCAGCACCGGAGTTCGGGATGCTCCAATGTGAGCACGCGTCCCAAACCCCAGAGTGGCGCCTGCTCGACATGGGCCACCTGCTCACCCGGCTTGACGGCCTGGACACCTTCCGTCACCAACCACACCCGAGGCATGTCCCGGAAGCCCGACGCGACCAGGGCCTGCGTGAGGTGGAGCGCGCTTGCCGCGCCAAGCGTGCGCGCCTTCACCAGCGCATCCGTGCCAGCCTCAAGACCGGGCACATCCAGGCTGAAGAGGTGCACGACACCACGGCACGCGGGACGCCCGGCGCCGAACTCCGCGTCGAGAATCCGCGTGAATCCCTCCGCTCGTGACGGGTCCACCACATAGTGGCCGGGCTCGACGAGGCGGGGCTCCTCGCCGTGGGAGACGAGGATGCAACGTTCCCCGCGCTCGCTCAGCACGGCGCGCAGCTTCGCGCCGAAACCAGCACGGTCCGCGAGCACCAACCAGGTGCCGGGCGTGGACTCCGAGACGGCCGTGGGCGTCTCACGCGGCTCTTCCTGCCAGTCCACCCGGTACATCCACCGGTCGATTTCATCCGCGGACCGGCGCCGCACCGCATCCAGACGGCGTGCCATCAGGCCGCGGGCCTCCATCAGGACGTTGCCCTCCGCGTCCAGCAACGTCACATCGGCTTCAATCGATCCTGGGCCACTGCCCGTGCCCGGCCGGACACGAGCGTGACTCCACAGCGCACGTCCGGGCCGCCCGTGCATGCGCAGCGAGTCCACCGCCACCGGGACGAACGTCTCTCCCCTGCGGTCCCCCAGCCCCGCGCCGTTGATGGCTTGCAAGCAGGCATCCAGCAGCGCCGGATGGAGCTGATGCGCCGTCATCTCCGCCGCGACGGAAGGTGACAACTCCAGGCGCGCCACCGCCTCGCCCTCCCCCTTCCACATCTCCTTCACCAGGCGGAAGCTGGGACCGAAGTCGACGCCCCGCTCCAGCATGAGCTGGTAGTGCGTCTCGCCCTCCAGGAGCTCGGGGCACCGCGCCCGCGCCTCGTCGAGCGCGAAGGGCTCCGCTCCCGTACTCTCACTCAGTCGCCCTTCGGCGTGCAGTGTCCAGGCTCCGGCGCCTTCCACCGGACGGCTGAAGACCTGGAAGCGACGGGTGCCATCCGCCTCCGGGATGACGCGCATCTGAACCGACAGCGCCTCTTCCCGAGGGAGCACCATCATCTCCTGGAAGATGACGTCCTCCAGCGCGAGCCGTGCCGGCCCGAAGGCCTCGGCGGCCCCAGCGAGCGCCATCTCCAGGTACCCGGTGCCGGGGAGCACGACCTCCCCGTGGACGACGTGGTCCGCCAGATACGAAGGGCTGTCCGCGTACAGCTCCGTCTGCCACAGGTGCGCGCCGTCCTGTCCCGCCAGGGACAGGTGCGTGCCCAGTAGCGGGTGGTGGCCCGCGTCCCGGGCACGACGGGTCCGCGTGGACGACTCAATCCAGAAGCGCTCGTGCCGCCACGGGTACGTGGGCAGCGCCGCGAGCCGGCCCCGCACGGGGTGCTGGCGCTTGAGGTCCACCTCGTGCCCCACGGCGTAGAGCGCGCCCAGGGACGACAACATCGCCCCGCGCTCGTCTTCGTCACGGCGGAGCGAGGGCAGCACCGTCCCCTCTCGCCCGAGGTGCCGCAGGTGTTGCTCCACGGCGGGCAGGAGGATGGGATGCGGGCTCAGCTCGATGAAGATGTCATGGCCGTCGACCGCGAGCTTCTCGATGGCCTTCGAGAACAGCACCGGCTCGCGCAGGTTGTCCGCCCAGTAGCCGGCACGGAACTCCGCGCCATCCGTCATCCGTCCCGTCACCGTCGAGCAGATGGGCACACGGGACGCGCGCGGCGCGAGGTCCTGGAGCGCCGCGAGCAGGTCGGGCCGCAGCGGGTCCATCTGCGGACTGTGCGAGGCCACGTCCACCTTCACGAAGCGGCAGAAGACGTCCCGTTGCTTGAGCCGCTGGGCGATGTCCTCCAAGGCCCCAGGAGCACCCGACAGCACCGTGGAGCGCACGCTGTTGCTCACCGCGACGGAGACCTGCGACTCCCAGCCGTGAAGGGCCTGCTTCGCCTCTTCCAAAGTCAGGTCCACCAGCAGCATGGAGCCCTGCCCGCTCACGCCTCGAAGCAGCCGGCTGCGGCGGCAGATGACCTTCGCCGCGTCCTCCAGGCTCAGCGTTCCGGCCACATGCGCCGCGGCCACCTCGCCCATGCTGTGCCCCACCACGGCGTCGGGCTCGATGCCCCAGGCGCGCCACAACTCCGCCAGCGCCACTTCCATGGCGAAGAGAACGGGTTGGATGACGTCGATTTCATGGAGGCGGCCCTTGCCCTCTTCGGCGGCCAACTCACCCAGGACGCTGAAGCCCGCGCACGCATGGATGGCCGCGTCGCAGCGCTCCATGGCCTCGCGGAACGCCGTCTCCTCTGCCAGCAGCTTCCGGCCCATGCCCAGCCACTGCGAGCCCTGTCCCGGGAACACGAAGACGACCCGGCGCCGGGTCTGCCCCAATGCACGCCCCGTGGACGCGCCCGGCACGGGCTCACCACGCGCGAAGGCGCCCAGCTTCTCCTCGAGTTCAGCGTGCGTGTGTCCCGAAAGCGCGAGGCGGTGCTCATGGTGGGAGCGCGACAGGGCCGCCGTGGCGCAGACGTCGCGGAGTGACACCTCCGGATGCGCGGCGAGCCAGTGCGCGTGGCTTCCTGCCATGACCTGGAGCGCCTCCGGGCTGCGCGCCGACAGCACGAGCAACTCCGCGCCCCGAGCGGGGACGGCGGGCCGTGATGACGGCACCGGCGGCTCCTGCAAGATGACGTGGGCGTTGGTGCCGCTGATGCCAAACGCGCTCACGCCGGCGAGGCGAGGCTGCTCGGAGCGGGGCCACGGCTGGAGCGCCGTGGGAACGACGACGGGCGCCCCGTCCAGGACGATGTCCGGGTTGAGGCGGTGGAAGTGCAGGTTCGGAGGAATCGCCTCGTGGCGCAGCGATAGGGCCGTCTTCAGGATGCCCGTGAGGCCCGCCGTCGCTTCGAGGTGCCCGACGTTCGTCTTCACCGAGCCCACGTAGAGTGGCGTATCCGCCCGCCGTCCCGCGCCCAGCACCCGCGCCAGCGCTTGCAGCTCGATGGGGTCGCCCAGCGACGTGCCCGTCCCGTGCGCCTCGACAAAGGAGACCTGCGAGGGCTTCAGCCCCGCGCTCGCCAGCGCCTGCTCGATGACCCGCTCCTGCGCCGGCCCGTTGGGCACCATCAGCCCACTGCTGGCGCCGTCCTGGTTCACCGCCGAGCCCGCGACGAGCGACAGAATCTCATCGCCGTTGGCCAACGCATCCGAGAGCCGCTTGAGCACCAGGACGACGCAGCCCTCCGCGCGCACGAAGCCATTGGCGGCGGCATCGAAGCTCTTGCACCGTCCGTCCGGCGCCAGCCCTCGGCTGCTGGAGAGGGCAACTGTCGGGTCCGGCATCAGCATGAGGTTGACGCCGGCGGAGAGCGCCAGGTCGCACTCGCGGTTGCGCAGGCTCTGGCAGGCCACGTGGAGCCCCACCAGCGACGACGAGCACGCCGTGTCGATGGACATGCACGGCCCCTGGAGGCCCAGCGTGTACGCCAGCCGGCCCGCCGCCGCGTTCAGCGAGGTCCCCGTCAGGTGATAGATGTCCGGCGCATCCCCAAGCTGTCGCGCCTGGAGCTGCGCGTAGTCGCTGCCGATGATGCCCAGGAAGACACCGGACTTGCTTCCCGCGAGCTGGTCCGGTGGTTGACCCGCGCGCTCCAGCGCCTCCCACGCGACCTCCAGCAGCATTCGCTGCTGCGGATCCATGCGCGAGGCTTCCCGGGGCGAGACGCCGAAGAAGGCGGCGTCGAACTGGTCCACGCCGTCAATGAAGCCGCCCCAACGCGCATAGGTGCGGCCCCGCTTGCTCGGGTCAGGGTCGAAGAGCGCCTCCGCGTCCCACCGCTCACGCGGCACCTCGGTGATGGCGTCCACACCCTGGCTCAGCAGGCGCCAGAAGGCCTCGGGTGTCCGCACGCCGCCGGGAACGCGGCAGGACGCACCGACGATGGCGATGGGCTCCGAGCGCGCGCGCTTGAGGGCTTCGCTCTCCGCGTGCAGGTCGAGCGCCAGCAACGCGAGCCTCTTGGGAGAGAGGCTCGAAATCTTCTCGTAGAATTCCTTGCTCATCGCAGTCGTCCGATTCAGCTCAGCTTCTGGGCAATCAACCGCTCGACTTCGTCGTCCGACAGCTCGGTGACCTGCGCCAGCCGCTCCGACAGGTCACCGATGTCCGAAGGCACCGGGGATGACTTCTGCACGGGAGCCGCCGCCACCGTGGGCAGCGGGATGTCCACCGCGGTGACGCTCCCCGCCAGACGCTTCGCCAGCGCCAGGACGGTGGGATGGTCGAACGCGAGACTCGCCGGCAGCTCCTTCTCGAGTCCGCGCTGCAACACATTGCGCAGCTCCACGGACATCTGGGACGTCATCCCCATCTGGAAGAAGCCACGGTCCGCGGGGGGCAGGTCGCTGGGAGCGAAGCCGAGAATGCGCCCCACCTCGCCCTGGATGCGCTGCACGAGCGTGTCGAACCGGCGATCGGCAGGGAGCGCCTTCAACTCCGAGAGCAACCGTGCCCGCGAGCTGGCACCACCACCTGTGGCCGGCGACGCCGAGCCCATGTTCAGCAGGAAGGGCCGGCGACGCCGAGCCTCCCAGATGGGCTTGAGCACGGACCAGTCCACGGAGGCGACCGTCTTGTGGCTCACGCCCGACCGCAGCACCTGTCCCATCGCATCGAGCGCGCGCTCCGAGGCCATGGGGTTCAACCCGAAGCGTGCGTAACCCAGCGCGTTGTCGGCGCGCTCTCCGCCAATCTCGTCCCACGTCCCCCAGTGAATGGTGGTCGCGGGCAGCCCTTCGGCCCGGCGGTGGTGCGCCAGCGCTTCCAGGAACTGATTGCCCGCCGCGTAGTGCGCCAGACCGGAGGCGCCCCACAGCGTGGACGTCGACGAGAACATCACGAAGAAGTCGAGTTCGAGCCCGCGCGTCAGCTCGTGCAGCACCCAGCTTCCGAGCACCTTCGGACGCATCATCGCCGTCGTGGCGGAGACATCCAGGTCCTCCAACCGGCACTCCGTGATGAGCGCGGCGGCATGAATCACACCGCGCAACGGAGGCAGCGTCGCCGCCGTGTCGCGCAGGAGCGCCACCATCCGCTCTCGGTCCGCCACGTCCGCGGAAATGGGCGTAACAGTCGCCCCGAGCGCCCGGAGCGACTCGAGCTCCTCGCGGCGCCGCACCGACGCCGCATCGTCCGCACCGGAGACCCCACTGCGGCCCAGCAGCACCAGGTGCCGCGCGCCCCGCTCCACCAGCCACCGCGCCACCTTCAGCCCCAACCCGCCCAGGCCTCCCGAGACGAGGTACGTCGCGTCCGAGCGCAGGCGCACCGCCTCCACGGCCGTCCCCGCCCTCCCCCGTGTGAGCCGGGGAACCAGCGAGCGCCCATCGCGGAAGGCGAGCTGGTCCTCTCCATCCGTTCCGAACGCGGAGACTTCTCGCAGCACCGAGGTGACTTCATCCGGCGACCGCGTCGGCGGCAGGTCGATGAGGCCGCCCCACACACCCGGCTGTTCCAGCGAGACGCTCCGGCCCATGCCCCACAGAGGCGCCTGGGCCAGCGACACACGTTCGGTCCCCACGCCCGTGACCTGCGCGCCCCGCGTCACGACCCAGAGCCGCGCACGCCCTGGCACCTCCATGAGGGCCTTCACCAGGTGCAGCGCCGCCACCGTGGACGCGGGTACTGCCGTCTGCCCATCCAACGTTTCGTCGAGGCCCCACAAGAAGAGCGCCCGGCCTTCGTGTCCTGCCGAGAGCGATGGAAGCTCTCGCAGCAAGCGCGCCATGTCCTCCGGCCGCTGCGGGTCCACCACGAAGCTTCGCGTACCCTGGCGCTGGAACGCGTCCCCCGTGGTCACCGTGACAAAAGGGCTGCCCTGACGCCGCAGTTCCTCGGCGAAGGCCGCGCCCCAACCACCCCGGTCCGCGAACACAAGCCAATCCGTGGGAGCCGCCTGGGGTGTCCCCGCCGGCCGCGCCTCCCACGTCACGTCGTGGAACCAGTCCTGCGCGCGGACCTCCCCCAACACCTCGAGCAGCCGCTCCGCCGCCACGTGCCGCAACCGGACACCGCGCGCCACCGCGACCGGGCGACCATCCGCGTCCAGCAGGGACAGTGTGCCCAGCCGCTCCTCAGGATGAGACGCGGACGAAATGGATACGTGAGCCCACCGGGCGTCCACGCTGCCAGGGACGCACTCGAAGGATTCGAGCCCCAGGGGCATGAAGAGCGCCGCCTGCCCCGGCTCGGCCGCCAGCGCAATCGCCAGCGTCTGGAGCCCGGCGTCCAGCAACGCGGGATGAAGCTGATACTGGGACGCTTCCTGAAGTCGCTCCGCGCCCAGCACCACCCGCCCCAGCGCCTCTCCCGGCCGCCGCCACGCCTCGCCCAGTGTCCGCAGCGGCTCGTCGTACTGGACGTTGCAGCGCTCCAGCTCGCCGTAGACCGCCGCGCCCGGGACATGCTCCACACAGCGCGCACGGACCGCGTCGATGGACGCCAACGCGCCCAGGGAAGCACTGAGCACCTGGACATGGCCCCGGCAATGGCGCACCCATCCCGCCTCGGACGAGGCCCCGCCCACCGCGCGGCTGTGGATGTGGAACTCGTGCTTGCCTCCTGCCTCCGAAGAGAGGTGGACCTGCACGAGCCGCCGCGGGGTCTCCGTCAGCACCAGCGCCCGCTCGAACTCGACGCCGGACAGCACCCGGTCCCCAGTGCCCAACGCATTGGCGGCGACGCTCAGCCCGAGCTCCACCAGCGCCGAGGCAGGAACGACCGCGACGCCACCCAACCGATGCGCACCGAGCCACGGCAGCGAGTTGCTCCCCAGCTCCAGCTCGAAGACCTGGCCATCGACCCCGTGAGCCACGCTCACCGGCCGGCCCTTGAGAGACGTCACCGGCTCGACCATCGCGGCCACGGGCGTGGCCACCGCGTCCAGCCAGTACCGCTTGTGCTGCCAGGGATAGGTGGGCAGCGGGAGCGGCGTCCCACCCTCCGGGAAGAAGCGCTTCCACTGCACGGGGAATCCCGCACGGTACAACGCGCCCACGGACTCCAGCAGCACCGTCCGCTCGGCCTCCTCGCGGCGCAGGGACGGAAGCGTCACGCCCTCGCGCCCCACGTGCTGCAGACACCGCTCCACGGCGGGAAGCAGAATCGGGTGCGGGCTCATCTCCAGGAAGACGGAGTGCCCCGCCTCGGCGAGTTGCAGCACCGACGAGGAGAAGAGCACCGGGTCGCGCAGATTGCGGACCCAGTAGGCGGCATCAAAGCCGGAGCCGTCGCAGGAGGCGCCGGTCACCGTGGAGAGAATGGGCACGCTGGAGCGTCCGGGCCGCACCGCCGAGAGCACGGAGAGCAGTTCGTCACGCAGCGGGTCCACCTGCGGACTGTGCGAAGCCACGTCGACCTTCACCCAGCGGCAGAAGACGTTGCGCGACTCCAGCTCGGCGCGAATTGATTCGAGCGCGGCATTCTCCCCCGACAGCACCGTGGAGGTCGGACTGTTGCTGACCGCGATGGCCACGCGGTCCTCGCGGCCCGCCAGCGTCTTGCGCGCGTCCTCCAGGGTCAGCTCCGTCGCGAGCATGGCCCCCTGGCCGCTGATGCGCCGCAGGAGCTTGCTGCGCAGGCAGATGACGGCCGCCGCGTCCTCCAGGGAGAGCGCGCCCGCGACGTGCGCCGCGGCCACCTCGCCCATGCTGTGCCCCACTACCGCGTCCGGCGCGACGCCCCAGGAGCGCCACAGCGCGGACAGCGCCACCGCCATGGCGAACAACACCGGCTGCACGACGTCGATGTCCTGAAGCCGGGAGTCCTCGGCGGGTGCGCGCAGCACGTCGGCCAGACGCCACGTGACGTGGGGCCGCATGGCCGTGTCGATGCGCTCCACGGCCTCACGGAAGACAGGCTCCTGTTCGAGGAGCTGCCGCCCCATGCCGGCCCACTGCGAGCCCTGCCCCGGGAACACGAAGACCGCCTTGCGCCGGGTATCCGTGTCCGTCGCCGCCGGAGCAGGTCCCTCCAAGGCGAACTCCCGAAGCTGCCGCGCCACCGCCTCCGCCGAGTCCCCCGCGACAGCTATCCGGTACTCGTGGTGGGTCCGCCGCAGCGCCGCGGTGAAGCAGACATCCCGGAGCGACACCTCCGGGGACGACATGAGGACGTCCGCGTACTTCCGGGCCAACGCTTGAAGCGCGGCGGGTGAGCGCGCCGACAACGGCAGCAGATACGCCCCTTGAGAAGGCGCAGCGGGCGCCGCCGAAGCCACGGGGGCCTCTTCGAGAATCACATGGGCATTCGTTCCGCTGATGCCAAACGAGCTGACCGCGCCCCGGCGCCTGCGCGTCTCCTGCGCGGGCCAGGGGTACAGTTTCGTGGGAACGGTGAGGGCCTCACCGCCGAAGTCGATGCGCGGGTTGAGCCGCTGGAAGTGCGCGAGCGGCGGGACGGCCCCGTGCTGCATCGACAGGACCATCTTGATGATGCCCGCGATGCCTGCGGCCGACTCGAGGTGGCCGATGTTCGTCTTCGCCGCGCCCACCACCAGCGACCGCTCCGAGGTGCGCCCCTGGGCATACACCTCGTGGAGCGCCTCCATCTCGATGGGGTCGCCCAACGAAGTCCCGGTGCCGTGGGCCTCGACGCAGTCGATGTCGGCGGGTTCCAGGTTCGCGCTCTGGAGCGCCTGGCGGATGAGCGCCTTCTGAGCGAGCACGTTGGGCGCCGTCAACCCCGCCGACTTGCCGTCCTGGTTGACGGCGGAGCCCCGAATGAGCGCGAGGACGGTGTCCCCCGCCGCCAGCGCATCCGACAGCCGCTTGAGGACGACCACGCCGCAACCCTCGCCCCGCACGAAGCCGTTGGCGCGGGCATCGAAGGTCTTGCAGCGTCCATCCGGCGCGAGCGCCTGGGCGCGGGACACACGGCTCGACGACAGCGGCGACAGGATGAGGTTGACGCCGCACGCCAGCGCCATGGAGCACTCCTGCTGGCGGAGACTCTGCGCGGCCAGATGCAATGCCACCAGGGATGACGAACACGCGGTGTCCACGGACAGGCTGGGCCCCTGGAAGTCCAGGAGGTACGACAGCCGCCCCGGCACCACGCAGTTGATGGCGCCCGTCACGCTGCTGGAGTCACGGGCGGACGGGTTGCCCACCTGCAACAGCGCGTAGTCGTCGCTGTACACGCCCACGAACACGCCCGTGCGGCTCCCCGCCAGCCGAGACATGTCCTGGCCCGCGTTCTCCAGCGCCTCCCACGCCACTTCCAGGAGGATGCGCTGCTGAGGGTCCATCCGATGCGCTTCGTGCGGAGAGATGCCGAAGAAGTCCGCGTCGAACTGGTCCACCGCGTTGATGAAGGCGCCCCACTTCGCGCCCAGCTTCTCCTGGGCCTCGGGGTCCATCCGCGCCATGTCCTCACGCGTCCACCGCGAGGATGGCACCTCGGTGACGGCGTCCACGCCGCTGCACAGGAGGTTCCAGTACGACGCCGGGTCGTTCCCTCCGCCTGGGAAGCGGCAGCCCATGCCGATGATGGCCACGGGCTCCGACCGGCTGCCCTCCACCGCGTCGAGCCGCGACTTGAGGTCCATCGCCAGCAGCGCGAGCCGCTTGGGGGAGTACTGCGCAATCTTCTCCGCGAACGTCGTCATGAGCCTTGCGCCATCCTCTGAGCGAACAGCCGCTCGACTTCTTCTTCCGTCAGGTCGTCAATCTCGCTGGCCGTCACATCCGCCTGGGGGGCCTTCGCCGGTGCCACCTCCGGCGCGGGCTCGGGGTGCGAGTCCTCCAGCGGGAGCGCCAGCTTCTCCGCCAGGAACGGCGCCAGCGCGGCCACCGTCGGATAGGTCCACACCACCGTCGCGCTGAGCTTCAGCCCGAGCGCCGCCTCCAGGCGGTTGCGAATCTCCATGCTCATCAGCGAGTCGAGCCCGAAGGTCACGAGCGGTGTCCGTGGCTCGATGCGCGCGGGCGCCATCCGCAGCACCCCGCCAATCAGCTCGCGCAGGTGCGTATCCAGCAGGCCGCGACGCTCGGACGGACGGGCCGCTTCGAGTTGCTCTCGAATCCGGCTCTTGCCCGCGCTCACAGCGGGCCGGCTGGACGGCTCCTGCGCCAGCTTCGTGAAGTACGGCGACTGCGCCGCGGCCAGATAGAAGCCCAACCACTGGCGCGGCTCGAAGGCCATGACGCTGAGCTGCGGCCGCGCCTGTCCCAGCAGCATGCCAAGCGCCGTCAGCGCCTTGTCCGGCGCCATGCCTCCCAGGCCACGTGCCTCCAGGCGCTCACCGCGGATGGACTGCGCCGCCGCGAGTCCCACCTGCGTCCAGGTGCCCCAGTTGATGCTCAGCGCGGGCAACCCCTCCGCCCGGCGGGCCTGGGCCAGCGCGTCCATGAAGGCATTCGCCGACGCGTAGTTCGACTGTCCCGGCGTGCCCAGCGAAGCGGCCACGCTGGAGAACAGCACGAAGTGCTCCAGCGGCAGGTGTCGCGTCTGCGCGTGCAGGTTCCAACTGCCCAGGACCTTCGGTGCCGACACCGAGGCGAAGCGCGCCTCGGTGAGGTTGAGCAACAGTCCGTCCTCGAGGAGTCCCGCGGCATGGAACACGCCACGCAGCGGGGGCATCGCTTCCTCCACCCGAGCCAACGCACCCGTCACGTCCTCCAGCCGCGCGACGTCGCCCTGGAAGGACTCCACCCGAGCGCCGGCCTCACGAAGCGCCGCAAGCGCCTGCTCCGCCTCCGCGGAGGGAGCGCGGCGGCCCATCAGCAGCAGGTGACGTGCGCCCTGAGAAACGAGCCAGCGCGCGAGTTCCAGCCCCAGGCCACCGAAGCCCCCCGTGATGAGGTAGGTGCCATCCTCGCGCAGCAGCGTCGCCGGTTCACGGGCGGACAGCGCATCCGCCGCCCGAGACAGCCGCGCCACCAGTCGCGTGCCCCCTCGCCACGCGGTCTGGTCCTCGAACGAGGTTGATGACAGCTCCCGCAGGAGCGCATCCGCCGCGACGTCCGCGCCGCCTTCCAGGTCCACACGGGTGCAGCGCAGCTCCGGTTGCTCCACCGCCAGCACCTGCCCCAACCCCAGGAGCGGAGCCTGCGCCACCGCGACACGTTCCGCCGCCTTGCCCGCGGAACGTGCCCCACGTGTGGCCAGCCAGAGCCGGGGCGCATCCCGCCAGCCCGCCCCCGAAAGCGCCTGCACCAGGTGCAGCACGCTGGTGGTCCCCAGCCGCCGCGAGTCCTCCAGCGACTGTGGCGTCAGCGCATCCGTTGAGGCCATGTCCAGGCTCCACAGGTGCACCACGCCGCGGCAAGGCGGAACGCCAGCGCCCAACAGGTCCGTGAGCAACCGGCGCCAGTGCTCCGGATTCCGGGGGTCCACCTCGGCACTCCGCGGTCCGGTCACCCGGTACGCCTCACCCGGCGCGACGAGCACGCACGTCTCGCCTCGCGTCCGGAGCTGCGCGGACAGCCGCTGCCCCACCCCGCCGCCGTCCTGGAGAATCAGCCAGCTTCCCGGCGTGTGCTCGGGCCACGCCAGCTCCGCCGGCAGCGGCCGCTCCTCCCAGTCCACCTGGTAGAGCCACGCGCCAAGCTCCTTGCGGGCGGAGGCGCCCGCATCCAGGCGGTACAGGCGCAGCGCTTCGAGTTCCAGCAGCACCTGGCCCTGCTCATCCAGCAACCAGAAGTCGAAGGTGCGCTCACGCGCGCTCTCGTCCCCTTCCCCACGAACCTTCACTCGCGCCCAGGCCGCGCGCCCGGGACGCTGGAAGAAACGAATCCGCCCGATGCCCACCGGCACATGCGTCGCTGGAGCGGACGTCGCGGTCAGCGGAGCAAGGAGCTCCACCGCCACCTGCAGTCCCGCATCCAGCAGCGCGGGGTGGAGCCGGTACGCACCCGCCTCCAAGGCCACCGTGTCGGAGACCTCCAGGCGTCCCAGTGCCTCCTGCTCACTGCGCCAGATGTCCCGCAGACCCTGGAACGTCGGGCCATACATGAGGCCTTGCGCCTGCCGACGCTGGTAGTGCGCTTCAGCGGAGACCGCCACCGTGACGCGCGCCCGGAGCGCCTCGGGTGATTCAACAGCCGCGCCCGCACGTGCCTCCCGCCGCACCGTCCCCGCCGCGTGCTTGCGCCAGGCCGTCTCGCCCTCCGCGCGGCTGGCAATCTGGAAGGTGGCGCGGCCCGGCTCCTCCTCGGACAGCACCACCTGCACGCGCCTCGACTGGCCCGGCTCCAGCGCGAGCATCTCACTGAAGGAGACGTCCTCCAGCACGAGCCCCGTCTCGCCCAGCACCTCCGCGCCGGCGCTCAGCGCCATCTCCACGTAACCAGCGCCCGGGAAGACAACGTCCCCCCACACGCAGTGGTCGGCCAGATAGGGGAACGCCGCCGTGCTCACGGTCCGCTCCCAGAAGTGAGTCCCGGGTTGGACGGACGAAGAGAGTGAACCACCGATGAGGGGATGTCCCTTCCGGTCCTCGAGGACCACTCCCCCCGGCTGCGCATCCACCTCCACCTCGTCCGGGAGCCAGAAGCGCTCCCGCTGCCACGGGTACCGAGGGAGCGCGACGACACGGCCCTTCACCGGGTGCAGCGCCTTCCAGTCCACCGCGCAACCCCAGGCGTACAGCGCCGCGAGGGACTCCAGCAGGCCGCGGCGCTCGGGCGTCTGTCGCCGCAAGGACGCAAGCGCGATAGCGCCCTGTTTCGACTCGCGCAGCGTCTCCTCGATGGGCGCGAGCAACACCGGGTGTGGGCTCACCTCGACCAGCACCGTGAAGCCATCCGCCAGGAGCTGCTCGACAGCACCGTGGAACAGCACCGGCTCGCGCAGGTTGCTGACCCAGTAGGCCGGGTGGAAGTCCGCGCCGTCGCTCGTCTGGCCCGTCACCGTGGAGTAGATGGGCACGGGCGCCCCTTGAGGCGCGACACCGTCGAGCACCCGCAGGAGGTCATCCTTCAGCGAGTCCATCTGCGGACTGTGAGAGGCGACGTTGACCTTCACCCGGCGGCAGAAGACGCCCTGGCTTTCGAGCTGCGGCAGCAGCGACTCCAATGCGTCGGTGTCACCCGAGAGCACCGTGGAGCGCGCGCTGTTGCTGACCGCGACGGAGAGCCGCGTCTCGTGGCCGGCCAGCGCCTCGCGGGCCTGCTCCAGCCCCAGTTCCACCACCGCCATGGCCCCCTGCCCGCTCTTGCGGCGCAGGAGCTGGCTGCGCAGGCAGATGATGCGCGCCGCGTCCTCCAGGCTCAGCGCGCCCGCGACGTGCGCCGCGGCCACCTCGCCCATGCTGTGCCCCACCACCGCGTCCGGCGCGATGCCCCACGAGCGCCACAGTGCGGCCAACGCCACCTGCATGGCGAAAAGCACCGGCTGCACCACGTCGATGTCCTGCAGACGCGAATGCTGCTCGTCCGCCAGCAGTTCCGCCGAGAGCGACCAGTCCACGTGCGGCCGCATGGCCTGCTCGCACGCCTCGATGGCGGACCGGAACACCAGCTCCTCACGCAGGAGCTGACGCCCCATGCCCAGCCACTGGGAGCCCTGTCCCGGGAAGACGAAGGCCACCTTGGCCCGTCCCTCGGGACTCACCCGTCCCTCACTCACACCCGGCGGGAGCTCCCCCCGCGTGACGGCGTCCAGCGCCTCCGCCAGCTCCCGTCGCGAGCCGCCCACCACCGACAAGCGGTGGGACAAGTGGCCGCGGCGCACGCTCGCGGTGTAGGTGACGTCATCGAGCGGCGCGCCCGGCTCCCCACCCAGGAAGTCGCGCCAGTCCGCGGCCAGCGCCTTGAGTGCCTCCGGGCTCCGCGCCGACAGGGGCAGCAGGTGCACGGCCTCCCCGTCATGGTCCACCCCACGCGTGGCGAGTGCATCCCACCGGACCGGCTGTCCCGACGCGTAGAGCATGCCCAACGAATCGAACAGCGTGGCGCGCTCGTCCTCCTGCCGCCGCAGGGAGGGCACCACGCGGCCCTGCCGCCCCAGGTGCTTCAGCGTCGCGTCGATGGGGTGCCGCAGAATCGCATGCGGACTGACCTCCAGGAACGTGTCGTAGCCCTCCTGGATGGTGTGGGAGAGCGCGCCGGTGAAGAGCGTGGGCCACGCGATGTTCCGCACCCAGTGGGAGGCGTCCGCGCTCGTGCCGTCGATCTCCGCGCCGGTGATGGACGAAATCAGGGGAACGCGCGACGGGCGGGGCCGGATGTCCCAAAGCTCCTCGGTCAACGCGTCCGCCAGCACGTCCATGCGGGGGCTGTGCACCGGAACGTCGATGTCCACCTGCCGGCAGAAGACTCCGCGCTGTTGCAGCGACGCGAGCACCTCGACCAGTGCGTCCACATCCCCCGACAACACCGTCGAACCCGCGCCCGAGTCGATGGCGCGGAACAACCGCCCCTCGTAGCCCACGAGCAGTTCGGCGGCCTCCGCCCATGGGACGCCCACGACCGCCAGGCTGCCCTTGCCCGCCTGCGTGTGCATCAGCCGGCTCTCGGCGCAGACGACGCGGAGGGTGTCCTCGATGTCCAGGACTCCCGCCGCATACGCCGCCGACACCTCGCCGATGCTGTGCCCCACCACGGCGCCGGGCTCGATGCCCCACGAGCGCCAGAGGTCCGTCAGGGCCATCTCCACCGACACAATCGCGGGCAGCCCGATGTCGAGCCGGCCCAGCCGCGCCGCCGCGTCGTCAGCGGCCAGCACTTCCAGCAGCGACCAACCTTCGTACTCCCGGATGAGCGCATCGCAACGCAGCAGCGTCGCCCGGAACACGGGCTCGGCGTCCAGCAACGGCAGGCCCATGCGGGGCCACTGGCAGCCGTGTCCCGAATAGACGAATACCGGCTTGCGGACCGCGACCTCCGCCACCGTCCCCACGGACACACCTGGGCGCGGCACTCCCGCCAGGAAGCTCTCCAGGCCCGCACGAAGGTCCTTCCGGGTCCGGACCGTCACCGTCAGGCGGTGCGCATGCGCGCCCGCGTCCGGCTCGGCCGCGCGGAGCAGCTCGGCCAGCGGCAGGTGCTCCCGGGCCGTCACGCGGCCCAGCAGACCCTGCGCGGCGCCCCGAAGCGCCTCCGCCGTCTCACCCGACAGGTGGAGGAGCCGTGCCTCGGGGAGGCTCGCCTCTTCCATCACGACGTGGCAGTTCGCGCCCCCGAAGCCGAAGGAACTGACGCCCGCGATGAGCTTCCGGTCGGGCTCCGGCCAGTCGCCCAGGGTGTGGTGGACCGACAGGCCCATCGCCTCGAAGGGAATGAGCGGATTGGGCTTCTCGTAGTGGAGGCTGGCTGGAAGCGCGCGGTGCTTGATGCACAGCGCGGTCTTGATGAGCCCGGTGATGCCCGCCGCGGCCTCCAGGTGCCCGATGTTCGTCTTGCAGGAGCCAATGAGCAGGGGCTTGCCCTCGGGCCGTCCCGCGCCGAGCACCTCGCCCAGGGCCTGTGCCTCCAGCGGGTCTCCCAACTGCGTGCCGGTGCCATGCGCCTCGACGTACTGCACCTCCGCCGGCTCGACACCCGCGCTGGCGCATGCCTGACGGATGACCTCCGCCTGCGCCTTGGGGTTGGGCGCGGTGAGGCCGTTGCTGCCACCATTGTTGTTGATGGCACTGCCACGGATGACGCAGTAGATGGCGTCGCCGTCCGCGAGCGCCAGGGAGAGCGGCTTGAGCACCGCCACACCCGCCCCCTCGCCGCGCACGAAGCCGTTGGCGCGGGCATCGAACGTGTAGCAGCGCCCGTCTGGAGAGAGGGCCCCCAGCTTGGACAGGGACACCGTGCTCTCGGGGGCGATGGTGAGATTCACACCGCCCACCAGGGCCAGCGTCGACTCGCCCCTGCGCAGGCTCTCACAGGCCAGGTGCACCGCCGTGAGCGAGGACGAGCAGGCCGAGTCGATGGAGAAGCTCGGCCCTCGCAGCCCCAGGACGTAGGAGACCCGGTTGGCCAGGACGCTGTGGTGATAGCCCGTGGACGTGTACGAGGAGATGCGCTTCATGCCGAAGCGCTGCAGCGTCATCTCGTAGTCCATCCACGCGGCGCCGAAGCAGACCGCCGTGGGTGAGCCCTGTAGCCGGTCCGCGGCGATGCCCGCGTCCTCCAGCGCCTCCCAGCTCAGCTCCAGCATGAGCCGCTGCTGCGGGTCCATGTGGAGCGCCTCCTTCGGCGAGATGCCGAAGAAGAGCGGGTCAAAGCCATCCACGCGATCCAGGTAGCCGCCCCAGCGGGAAATCACCTTGCCGGGCGCCGCGGGGTCTCGATCATAAAGGCGGTTGACGTCCCACCGGTCCGGCGGCACTTCCGTGATGGCATCCGTCCCACCCACGAGCAGGCGCCAGAAGGCCTCCGGATCCGGCGCCTGGGGATAACGACAGGCCAATCCAATAATGGCGATGGGCTCATGGGCCCGGGCAATACGTGCCAGGGAGTGCGAAGACGCCCCATCCTGCTCACCCGCGAGGTATCGGGCCAACGCATCCAGCGTGGGATACTCCCAGGCAAGCGTGGGAGACAATGAACGCCCCAGCATCGCCCCCACCTCCGCGATGAAACCGGTGGCCTTCAGCGAATCAAGCCCATACAGACTGAAGCGCTCCCGGACATCCAGAGTGTGAGCCTCGATTCCCAATCGCTGAGCAAGGACCGCGCTCAAACGAGCCCGCACTTCGGCCAAACCCGCCTTCGACAACCCATTTTGTGGCGACACTCGGACCTCTAACTGGCACGCTCGAAAGCCGGGCTTTGCCTCGGCGAACGAGATGACGACGGACGCAGTCCGCCTCCCCCCCGCGATAGACCCGATACAAGGAAGAGCGGATCAATGCCAAATCCATAACGTTGGCGCAAGCCAATCAGCACGAAGCCGTTTCGTGCACTTTCACGAGAACCGGACACTCCAAACGGAGCAACCCATGTCTCTCAACTACCAAGACTCCGACCGACGCATGTTTGATCTAAAAATCAAACATGAGCGACCCCAGTAAAACTAATTGCGAACAGAACGTTCCCAGACCTGGCACGTCAGCCGGGCGGAGTACGCGCCACCGCCATTCCGGGGAAATCTCAGAACCCATACACATAAAACCTATCAGTCGCCCAGCGTCCCCCGGGGCCGATGCCCAGGGGGTTCCACCAGCAAACGCAATGGCCTGGATGTGTCCTCCAGACGCCAGCCGGCTCCACCTGATGGGCAGCCCGAGTTCCGCGCCGCGAAGCAATCATCGGGCGCATGAATTCTTATGATAAATCAATACAGCACCGCGCCGCGGGCGGCCGGCCCCGCACGGCGCACTGTCAGGAAATTCGATGCCGAACGTCCGCGGCCCCGGACCGCGAGGAGGCAACCCGAATGGAACTTTCCCCAGGCGAAGTGGAGCAGTTCATCGAGCGTGGACTCGTGCGGCTGGACCAGGCGTTTCCCCGCGAGCTGGCGGACACGTGCCGCGAGCTGCTCTGGCGCGACACGGGCTGTGCTCCGGACAATCCGGCCACCTGGAAGCAGCCGGTCATCCGGCTCGGCGACTATGCGCAGGAGCCATTCCGGCTGGCGGCGAACACGCCCCGGCTGCGAGGCACGTTCGACCAGTTGGTGGGGCCCGGACGCTGGCTCCCCCGAGGCAGCCTGGGCACCTTCCCCGTGCGCTTTCCCAGCCCGGACGCGCCCGGAGACGACGGCTGGCATGTCGATGCCAGCTTCCCAGGTGAAGACCCGAGCTCGTTTTTCTCCTGGCGAGTGAATGTGGCGTCGAAAGGCCGCGCCCTGCTGATGCTCTTCCTCTTCTCCGACGTGGGAGAGGACGACGCCCCCACCCGCATCCGCGTGGGCTCCCACCGGGACATCGCCCGCGTGCTCGCCCCCGAGGGAGACACGGGACTGACGTTCATGGAGCTCGCCGGGAAGCTCGACGTGTCGGCCCACCGGCCGCTCGCGCTCGCCACGGGAGAGGCCGGCACCGTGTACTTGTGCCACCCCTTCCTGGTCCATTCCGCCCAGCCGCATCAGGGAACCCGGCCGCGCTTCATGGCCCAGCCGCCGCTCCTGTCCCGCACACCTTTCGCGGTTCAGGGCCCGGAGGACGACGCCTCGCCGGTGGCACGCGCCATCCGGCAGGCGCTGAGTGAAACGCGCGCGTAGCCCGCGCGCGCCCCGCGTCGCTACTTCCTGGCGCGCTGACGCTGACGCTTGAGGCTCTCCAGTTGCCGCTTGGCCCGGTCCTGCGCGGCTTCCACCTGGGACTGCGCCGCCGCGGGCCCCTGCCGCGCGAAACGCGCCAGGGTGCTGATGGTGGGGTGCTCCAGCAGCTTCAGCAGGGGCAGGTCCTGTCCCAGCACCGACTTGAGCTGTGTGTGCACCTGCACCATCAGGAGCGAGTGGCCGCCCAGGTCGAAGAAGTTGTCGTGCACGCCCACCTGCTCCACGCGGAGGACGCTGCGCCACACCTGGGCAATCTGCTCCTCCAGCTGCCCCTGCGGCGCCACGAAGGCCGCCTTCGCGGAGCGCACCACGTTCGGCGCGGGCAGGGCCTTGCGGTCCACCTTGCCATTGGGCGTCAGCGGGAGCGCCGGCAGCTCCATGACGAGCGACGGAACCATGTGTTCCGGCAACCGCTGCGCCAGGGCGTCGCGCAGCGCGGACGCCTCCACCGTGGCGCCCTGCGCGGGCACCACGTAGGCAACGAGCCGCACGTCGCCGGGCACATCCTCGCGCGCCACCACCACCGCCTCGCGCACCGAGGGCTGGGAGGTGAGCGCCGCCTCGATTTCCCCTGCCTCGATGCGGAAGCCACGCACCTTGAGCTGGTGGTCCACGCGGCCGAGGAACTCCATGGTGCCGTCGGGCCGCCACCGTGCGCGGTCACCCGTGCGGTACAGCCGGGCCCCGGGCTCACGGGCCCAGGCATCCGGAATGAAGCGCTCCGCCGTCAGCTCGGGCCGGCCCAGGTAGCCACGCACCACGCCCGCGCCGCCGATGTACAGCTCACCCGCCACGCCCACCGGTGCCGGCTGCAGCCGTGCGTCGAGGACGTACAGGCACGTGCGCAGCAGCGGCGTGCCGATGGAGACGACCGCCGCCGTCTCCTCCTCGGCCACGCGCGCCGTGGAGGACCAGATGGTCGTCTCCGTGGGGCCGTACATGTTGAGCAGCTCGGCGGACTCCGGCAGCGCCTTGCGCAGGGACGCGGCCAACGCGCCCGGAAGGGCCTCGCCGCCCACCATCAGCCGGTGCAGGCCGCCCAGCGACTCGACGGACTCGGGCTCGGACAGCAGCGCGCGCGCCAGGGACGGCGTGCACTGCAGGTGCGTCACGCCGTGCTCGCGGAGCTGATCGGGAATCGTCTTCGTCGTGCCCGCGCGGCGGCTGTCCCGCACGCAGCGCTGCCGCACCTCGTCCAGCAGCGGCAGGCTGGCCAGCACCGTGTCGGCGGGAATGCCGAAGTCGATGAGGCAGCCCACCTCGTCCACGCCCAGGGCCTGGAGCTGCCCGACGCGCTCGCGCACCGAACGCGGCGTGCCGAACAGGCCGCTCGTCTCGAAGTAGCGGTCGAAGGCATGGCCGGCGAGCCGGTCCAGGTCCGCCTCCGTGGCCGAATCCATGTCGATGCCCAGCGTGCTCCCCAGGCCTCGCATCAGGTCGGCCGAGCTCTTGAGGTAGTTGCGGAAGGGCTGCTCCACCACCTCGCGCACCTTCGCCATGTCCTCGCCGATGAAGGTGTGCAGCATGAGGGTGACGTGGCCCTCGCCCGCGTGGCCCGCGTCGCGCCAGGCCTGACGGTAGAGGGACAGCTTCTTCTCCAGGTCCTCCCACGTCTGCCCCAGCAGGTGCGTGAGGATGTTGCACCCCAGCCGGCCCGCGGAGATGAACGTCTCCGGGTTTCCCGCGGCGGTGAGCCACACGGGCAGCTCCGCCTGCACGGGACGGGGGCGCAGCTTCACATCCACCTGCGCGCCGCCACCGCCCGGGAAGCGCACCGTCTCCCCACGCCACAGCCGGCGCACGGTGTCGATGCCTTCCATCATCAGCTCGCGGCGCTTCTCGTACTTCTCCGGCGCGAAGACGAAGTCATTGGCGTGCCAGCCGGAAGCGACGGAGATGCCCACGCGCCCGCCGGACAGGTTGTCCACCAGGGACCACTCCTCCGCCACGCGCACGGGATGGTGGAGTGGCAGCACCACGCTGCCCGCGCGGATGGCCACGCGCTTCGTCACGGTGGCGACAGCCGCGCCCACCACGGAGGGATTGGGGTACAGGCCGCCGAAGGCGTGGAAGTGGCGCTCCGGCGTCCACACCGCCGCGAAGCCATGGGTGTCCGCGAACTTCGCGCCCTCCAGCAACAGCCGGTAGCTGCTCTCCCCGCGCGACACCTCCGCGTCATCCGCGAAGTAGAACAGGCTGAAGTCCATGGGGCGCTTCCGGGCCCCCGCGGCGCGCGCGGGCGCCTTGAGTGAGGCCCCCTCCCCTTGCACCACCACCTTGAAGCCGCGGGTGAGCGTCCACAGCAACTCCAGGACGGAGATGTCGAAGGAGATGCTGGTGACGGCCAACCAGGCGCCCGCGGGCGAGTGGCCCACGCGCACGTCCATGGCGGCGAAGAAGTTGGCCACGCCCCCGTGCGGCACCACCACGCCCTTGGGCCGCCCCGTGGAGCCCGACGTGTAGATGACATACGCCGCGTTGTCGGGCGTGGTCCCCAGGGCCAGCGGTGACGCCGGCGTCGCCGCGTAGGGCTCCGCCGTATCCACCAGCACGGTGTGCAGGCCGGCCACGGGCAGCGTCCCCGCCAGATGGGACTGCGTGACAAGCACGCGCGCGCCCGAGTCCTCCAGCATGTACGTGAGCCGCTCCCGGGGATAGTCCGGGTCCAGGGGCACGTAGGCGCCGCCCGCCTCGAGGATGCCGAGCATCCCCGCCACCATCTCCGCCGAGCGCTCGGCGCACAGGCCCACGCGCACCTCGGGGCCCACGCCCAGGCCTCTCAGGTGCAAGGCCAGCGCGGACGCACGGCGCGCCAGCTCCGCGTAGGTGAGCGTCCCATCCTCGGCGACCACCGCCACCGCGTCGGGCGTGCGGGCGGCCTGCTCACGGAATTGCGCGTGGATGCAGTGCGAAGGGTCCTGGGAGAGCGGCGCCGTGAAGTCGTTCCAGCGCTCCAGCAGCGAGCGGCGCTCCGCCTCGCCGAGCAGCGGCAGGTCCTCCACACGCGCGTCCGGAGCAGCGACGATGCCCCGCAGCAACGCCTCCAGGTGTCCCGCGAGCCGCGCCATCGTCTCGGCCGAGAAGAGGTCCGAGCGGTACTCCAGCGCCCCCTCCAGCCCTCGCGGCGTCTCCACGACGGCGAGCTGCAGGTCGAACTTCGCCGTGCCCTCCACGGCGCCGTCCGGCACGGGCAGCACCGGGCGCCACTGCATGCCCGGCACGTCCATGTCCACCGGCGGCAGGCTCTCCAACACCAGGTTCGCCTGGAACAGCGGGTTGTCGCCGCCACGGACCGCGCGCGACGCGCCCACCACTTCCTCGAAGGGCAGGTCCGCGTGGGCCAGGGCCTCGTGGAACGTGTGGCGCATGCGGCCCAGCAGCTCCCGGAAACGGGGCGCGCCCGACACGTCCGCGCGGAGCACCAGCGTGCTGGCGAAGAACCCCACCACGTCACGCAGCTCGGCCCGGTCCCGCTGCGCGAAGATGGTGCCCAGGCCGAAGTCGTCCTGACCGCTGTAGCGGTGCAGCAGCGCCGCCCAGGCCGCCGCGAGCGTGACGAAGAAGGTACAGCCCTCGCTCCGGCCCACCGCCTTGAGCGAATCCACCAGCTCGGCCGGCAGCGCGAAGCGGTGGAGCGCGCCGCGGAAGCCCGGCTCCCGGGGACGCGGGAAGTCCGTGGGCAACTCCAGGCGCGGCAGGTTCTCCAGCTTCCGCGCCCAGTAGGCACGCTGCCCGTCCAGCGCGCCGCCCAGCCCGTGCTGCCAACGTGCGTAGTCCACGTACTGCAAGGCGGGCGCGCCCAGCGACGCGGCGGCGCCAGCCACCTCCGCGCGGTACAGCGCGGCCAGCTCCCGGGCCAGCACCCCAATGGACCAGCCATCGGTGACGATGTGGTGCTGGGTCATCAGGAGCACGTGCTCCTGCTCCTCCAGCGCAACCAGCGCCGCACGCACCAGCAGGCCCTCTGACAGATTGAAGGGCGCCTCGCCCTGGGCCCGGGCCAGCTGATTCAGCCGCGCGTCACGCTCGGCGGGCGAAAGCGCCCGCAGGTCCTCGCGGGCCACGTCCAGCGGACGCAGGGGCGGCAGGAGCTGGCGCGGCTGGCCCTCCACTTCGGGGAAGGCCGCGCGCAGCACCGCGTGACGCGACAGGAGCCCTTGCAGCGCACGCTCCAGCGCGGGCACGTCCAACGCACCGGAGAGCCGGAGCTGGAAGTGGACGTTGTACAGCGCGCTCTCCGGCACCAGCCGGTCCAGGAACCACAGGCGCTGCTGACCGGGCGACAGCGGCAGTTCTCCCTCCAGCGAGCCGGCCTTCAGCGGCGGCACGGCGGGCGCGGCGGAGCCCTTCCACGCGTCCACCAGATGCGCGGCGGCGGCCCCCAGCGTCGGGTGCTGCCAGAGGAAGGCCACGGGCAGCGACACACCGAGTTCCTCTTCCAGCCGGCCGTGCAGCTCCAGCGCCATCAGCGAATCGAGCCCCAGGCTGGCCAGCGACGTCTCCGGCGCCAGGGACGCGGGCGCCGTGCGCAGCACCCGCGCGGCCTCCACGCGGAGGAAGTCCACCAGCAGCGCCGGACGGGCCTCCTCGGACGCCAGGGCCAGGCGCTCGCGCAGGGGCGCGGACGGCGTGGAAGGCACGGCCTCCGGCACCGGAGCAGCCTCCTCGCCCGACACCTCCACCACCTCCAGCGAGCCCGCCAGGAAGCCATCACGACAGGCGCGGCGCTGAATCTTCCCGCTCGACGTCTTCGGAATGCTCCGGGCCTGGAGCAGCACCACCGTGTGCGCATGCACCTGGTGCTCATCGGCGAGCGCGCGGCGCAGGGCGCCCACCACCGCCGGGCCGTCGAAGCCTTCGCGCACGTCGACCTCGGAGACCACCACCAGCCGCTCCTCCCCCTCCACGTCCACGGAGAAGGCGGCGCTGCAGCCGGGACGCACCGCGCGGTGCGCGCGCTCCGCGGTCATCTCCAGGTCCTGCGGATACAGGTTCCGGCCCCGGACGATGAGTAGATCCTTGAGACGGCCGGTGATGAAGAGCTCGCCCTCCGGCGACAGGAAGGCCAGGTCGCCAGTGCGGAGGAAGGGCCCCTCGCCGTTGGCGAGCCGCGCGCCGAAGGCATGCGCCGTCTCCTCCGGACGATCCCAATACCCACCCGCCACGCTGGGGCCAGCGACCCAAACCTCACCCACCTCGTTCGAGGCCCGAGGCACCCGCGTCTCCGGGTCCACGATGAGCAGCCGCTGGTCCGGCGCGCCCTGACCGGAGGACACCAGCGTGCGCGCCGTGGGCCCCTCCGCCGCGCCAGACGCGGGCTTCGCGCGCCCCAGTTCCAGCGAGCCGGTGTCGTAGCGCTCCTGTACACACGGCGTTCCCTTCACGCCGCCGCTGACGATGAGCGTCGCCTCGGCCAGGCCGTAGCAGGGATAGAAGGCCTCGCGCCGGAAGCCAGCGGGCGCGAACGTCTCCGCGAAGCGCTCCATCGTCTCGCGCCGCACGGGCTCCGCGCCGTTGAAGGCCAGGTCCCAGTGGCTCAAATCCAGACGGGCCACGTCTTCGGCGCGGGCCTTTCGCGCGCACAGGTCGTAAGCGAAGTTGGGTCCACCACTGACCGTCCCCTTGAAGTGGGAGACGGCCTCCAGCCAGCGCAAGGGCCGCTGAAGGAACGCGATGGGCGACATCAGCACGCACGGGAAGCCCAGGTAGAGCGGCTGCAACACCTTTCCGATGAGCCCCATGTCATGGAACATGGGCAACCAGCCCACGCCCACCGAGCGCTCCGCCTGCAACCCGAAGTCACGCGTAATCAACGACTCGTTGTGGAGGATGTTGGCATGGCTGACCTTGACGCCCTTCGGGTTGCCCGTGGAACCCGACGTGTATTGCAAGAAGGCCAGCGACTCGGACGTCAGGTCCGGGCGCTTCCAGTCCGCGGCCTCGGCTTCCGGCACCGCGTCACTGGCAATCCACTGCAGCTCACCCAGCTCGGGAGCCTGCGGCGTGAGGAACTCCGCCATCTCCTGGATGGTGCTCGTCGTCAGCACGTAGCGCGCGCCACAGTCCCGGGCGATGGCGCGAAGGCGCGGTAGCGTGCGATCCAACCGCGTGGGGTCCGGCGGGTAACACGGCACGGCGATGACGCCGCCATACAGACAGCCCATGAAGCCCGCGACGAACTCCAGGCCGGGCGGGTAGAGCAGCAGCGCCCGCTCCCCCTTCGCGCCCAGGGCACGCAGCCGAGCCCCCAGCGACCGCGCCCGTGAATCCAGCCGCCGGTAGGTCCACTCCTCCACCGGGCCGTCCACGTCTCCTGTCTCCAGGAAGCGATACAACAGCGCGTCGCCTTGAGACTCGGCGCGTTGACACAACACGTCCACCAGGGTGGGGAAACGGTGAGCTCGCGGCTCGATGTGCTCGGTCATGTCTTCTCCAGCGCTGGACACGGCCCGGGTTGACACGCGGCCACGACCCTTGACTGAGCACGGAGACCCCCCGGTAGACATCTTCCGGCCAAGGCTCCCCGAGACAGCATGCCGCTTCGCCCGGAAGAGGAAGCACGCTCGTACCGCGCTTGAGCCCGCCCCCTCGATACAGCGCAGCTTGTGCCACCGCCGTTGCCTGCTTGTCCATATAAACGATAAGATCTATTATTACAGCGATAGCGGTTCCTGATAAAAAGAACGCGGTATCCGGTTGGACGTCCCGGCCGTGCTCACGAAGACTCTAGCCATGCATCTGACACCGAGCGGCGCACGTCCGCGGAAGGCCCGCTGACGGCATGGCATTTTCAAGCAGGCACGTCGTCACACACCCTGCCCGGGTCTTCAGTCTCATCTGGCTGGGTCAGCTCATCTCGTCACTGGGGACGGGGCTCACCCAGTTCTCGGTGGGTGTCTTCGTCTACCAGAACAGTGACTCCGTCACGGAGTACTCACTGGCGTCCTTCTTCGGGTTCCTCCCGATGGTGCTGCTCGCCCCCGTCGCCGGCTCCATGGTGGACCGCAGCAACCGCCAGCGGGTGATGTTGCTGGCGGACCTGGGCGCGATGATGGCGATTGGTTTGATGTGGTGCCTTGTCGCGGCAGACCGCGCCGGACTGTGGGCCCTTCAAAACTGGCACTTCTATCCGCCCCTGGCGCTGAGCGCCGCCTTCAGCACCTTCCGCATCCTGGCCTTCTCCACGACCACGCCCCTGCTGGTCTCCAAGCAGAACCTGGGCCGGGCCAACGGCATGGTGGAACTGGCCATGAGCGCGGGCCAGCTTCTGGGCCCCGCGATGGCGGGCGTGCTGGTGGTGAGCATTGGCTTGCAAGGCGTGTTGCTCATCGACCTGGCGACCTTCCTCTTCGCGGTGGCCACGCTGCTGAGCGTGCGCATCCCCCAGCCCGAACTGGCTGCCGAGCAGACCGAGGCCAGGAAGTCGCTGTGGACGGACATCGCGCTGGGCTGGCGCTTCATCCGCGAGCGCCCCGGCCTCCTGGGCCTGCTGGCCTTCAGCTCCGCCGTCAACCTGTTCTCCGTGCTGGTGACGGTGCTCATCACCCCGCTGGTGTTGAGCTTCACGGACCCGACGACGCTGGGGCTGGTCGTCTCCTGCTCCGGCGTCGGCATGGTGGCGGGCGGAATCACCATGGGCGTCTGGGGAGGCCCGAAGCGGCGCATCCGGGGCGTGTTGGGCGCGGAGCTCGTCGCGGGCCTGGCCTTGTTGGCGGCGGCGCTCCCCGCCAGCGTATTCCTCGTCGCGTGCGCCGCCTTCGTGTTCATGTTCACCGCCCCCGTGGCCATGGGCTGCTCACAGGCCATCTGGCAGAGCAAGGTGCCCCCCGCCATCCAGGGGCGTGTATTCGCCACGCGCCGGATGCTCGCCCTGATTGCCCCGCCCGTCGCGGCGCTGCTCGCGGGCCCGTTGACGGACAAGCTCTTCGACCCCTGGATGGCGCAGGGCGGCGCCCTGGCCAGCACCTTCGGCCAGGTGCTGGGCACCGGGCCGGGCCGCGGCATTGCCCTGCTCTACGTCTTCCTGGGCTTGATGCTGGCGGGCAGCGTCCTGCTGACCTGGTCCTCTCCGCGCGTGCGGGGCGTGGAAGACGAGCTCCCAGACGCGCTGCTGCCCCAGGCCGTCCCCGCCGCTCAACAGCAAGCCTGAGCCACCGCGGCGCGTCCGCTGGTCAACGCTTCGCGCTCGGCGAGCCTGTCCTGTTATTCCTGCTTTACTGATTGCCGTACAGTCCTTGCAGCTCCGGCTCCCCGGAGCCAAGGCCTCCGCCCGCCCCAGGTGTGGAGCGCCCGAGAAACCCTCGACCGCAAGGAGCACAAGCATGTCCGGCAAGTTCGTGTCACGCAGTCTGGCCCTGCTGGGAATCTGTGGGGGCCTGAGCGCCCTGGGAGGCTGTGGCGACGCCGAGCCAGCGCCCGCCGCCCTCGAAGCAGTGGGCCAGGTGGAAGGCGCCGCCATTGTCGACACCATCACCGAAGGCACCTACGTCATCCGCTCGGTGATGACGAACAAGTGCATCGACGTCGCCTCGTCGAGCACGGCGGACGGCGCCAAGGTGCAGCAATGGGATTGCAACGGCACCAATGCGCAGCGCTTCCGCGTCACGCCCACGTCCGGGGGCTACTTCAGCATGATCAACGTGAACAGCAACAAGGCGCTCGACATCAAGGAGGCGAGCACCGCGGCGAACGCGCTGGTCCACCAGTGGGGTTATGGCGGCGGAGCGAACCAGCAGTTCCGCTTCGTGAAGGAAGTGGGCAGCGAGTTCAGCATCCGCGCGCGTCACACCGACATGGCCATTGACGTGTACTGGGGCAACACGGCCAACGGCACGGAGCTGGTGCAGTACCCCTACGAGCAGCGCACGAACCAGCGCTGGACGTTCGACCGCATCGACGGTGGCGGTGGCAACCCCGGCACGGGGCTGGCCGCCATCCTGAGCGAGTCCACGTTCAACGCCATGTTCCCGAACCGGAACCCCTTCTACACGTACAGCAGCCTCATCGCCGCCGCGAGCACCTTCCCGGCCTTCGCCAACACGGGCTCGCTGGAGACGCGCAAGCGCGAGGTGGCGGCCTTCTTCGCCAACACGGCCCATGAGACGGGCAACTACGTGTACGTGGAGGAGATCAATCGCGGTGACTACTGCGGCGCATGGGGTCCGCCGGGCTGCTACTGCGTCGCGGGCAAGAAGTACTACGGACGCGGGCCCATCCAGCTGTCCTGGAACGGCAACTACTGCGCCGCCGGCACCGCGCTGGGGCTGCCGCTGCACACCAACCCGGACCTGTTGGCCCAGGACGCCAACGCCGCGTGGCGCTCCGCGTTCTGGTTCTGGACCACGCAGGCCGGCGCCGGAACCATGTCCGCGCACCGCGCCATGGTCGACGGCCGCGGCTTCGGTGAGACCATCCGCACCATCAATGGCTCGCTGGAGTGCAATGGTGGCAACCCCGGCCAGGTGCAGAGCCGCATCAACAACTATCAGCGCTTCACCGGCATGCTGGGCGTGAGCCCTGGCGACAACCTGGGCTGCTGAGACGCGTCACCGAGGTGGGGATGGATCGCACCTCCACCTCACGCCTCACGCCGAACGCCGGGCGGCCTCATGCTCCAGGCCGCCCGGCTCCAGCACCTCGCCCTGGCAGCACCCGCGTCCGGAACCGGGCAGCCCCCTGCCCCGTCTCCCGAAGGAACGCGCTGCCGCGCCTGACGGCGCTCCCCGCCTCAGCCGCACTCCCGGAACGTCCCCCCCGAGCCGCCCTGGGGTGCACCGGACAACGCCAGCATCCGCCCTGAAGAGTGCATTGGAGGGATGGGTCTGTCTTTACCACCCGGGTGGTATGGGCAACGCGCGCCAGAACTCCTGAACAGTCCGTGTCTCGCGAAGCCCCCGCTCCGCGCCGCCCGGAATAGCAGGAGACCACGCAGTGCATCACGACATCAGACGCTGAAGCAGGGTGCCTTGGCAGACGCCGAGTCCGCGACGACCTGCGCCGTTGGCAAATCTGACTCACCCAAGCCAGCGAACGGAGCCCAGGTGCATTGGCTCCACTGTCTGCATTACCGTCCATGAACATACCACCCGGGAGGTACAGACACGCGGTGCGCCCGCCATGAACCATTTGGGTGGCGCAGGTGCATGTTTCCGTCGAACTCGCCAGTGCGGCTCCGAAAGAGCACATGCGCGCACGTAGTTGGGCGCGCCAATGGAACCTTCCGATGAGGAGTCAGGATGGAAAATCCAAAACGAGACGAGGAAATCGCGTTGCATGCGCGCATCCTCCAACGAGAGTCAGTGGCGACCTCGGAAGCGTTTGCGGCCCTCGCCGACCCCATCATCGGGGCCGTGAAGCGCGCCCGCGGCTGCACCTACGAAGATGCCCGTGACGCCACTATCGACGTGTTGATCGACTACTTCGAGGCGCCCGAGCGCTTCGACCCTCAGCGGGGTCGCCTGTTCTCCTACCTGACCCAGTCCGCGAAGAACACGGTCACTGACTGGCAGCGCTCGGCGACGAGGCGCCAGGTGCGTGAAGAAAAGTTCGGCGCCCTTGTCGAACTTCCAGGGTGGTCTCCGAAAGTCAGTTTGGAGCAATCCGCGGAGGTGAAGCGAATCGTGGAACGCATCGAACAATCCGACCTTTGCCCGGTGGACCGCGCGTTCCTCGAACTCATGCTCCAAGGGGAACGGTCGACCCAGGAGTTTGCCGAAGTGCTGGGCCTGCGCGCACTCCCCGCAGTCGACATCCAGCGCGAAGTGAAGCGCAACCGTGACCGCATCATGAAGTGGCTGGTGCGCTTTGGAAGGGAGGTTTTCGGTGACGAATCCTGATTGGCTTGAGAGTGCGGCCAGGCGGAGCACAGAGAAAGCCTGGATGCTTGGCCATGTGTTCGAGCGCTACCTCGCGATTGAAGGCATCACCACCACTGACCTCGCGAACCAGCTGGGTTGCTCGCTGGAAGAGCTCCACTGGATGTCCCTCTGCCGACGTCCCGTTGGTGCTTCTTTCGCAACGCAGACCATCGCGGTCGCTCACCGCTTCGCGGTCAACGAGCGGGTCCTGGTCCGAGTGCTTCGACACGTCGAGGTCATCGACGCGCTGACATCCGATACCGAAGGCGAGGCGGTGACCGGCGCCAGTCGCATCCAAATCGCGGCCAGAGACCGCATTCATGACGATGAGGACACCCCATGATGGGTCGTTGGCTGGATGAGGCCATGGCCATCAGCGGGCTCCAGGCATGCACTTCCTATCCGCGCGACCTGGCCGTAGAAGCCCCATACCAGCTGTCCGTGGAGACGGTGCCCATCCCCAAGCTCACGACAGCGCACGTGGCGGAGTGGACATCGAAGCGGAAGGTTCCGCATCCCATCTCCGACACCGACCGGGAAATATACGGGTGCATGGTCGCCTGGAAAGGGAGTGCCCTGCTCTTCCACGATACGGGTGACTCGGAGGATGAACAGCGATTCACCGTGGCACATGAGGTCGCGCACTTCGTGCTCGACCACGTGATTCCCCGCGAGCGAGCCCTGCGCCACTTCGGAGAAGGAATCCTCCCCGTCCTCGACGGAAAGCGAGACGCAAGCCTGGAGGAAAGACTGTCCTCGGTTTTCGGACAGGTCCCCCTGGGTGTCCAGGTCAAGCTCATGGATAGGAACCCGTCCGGGCACCTTGCCTCTGGAGCCATTGCGGAAGCCGAACGGCGAGCAGACCGGCTGGCGCTCGAGTTCCTCGCGCCAGCAGAGCTCGTGCGGCGGATGCTCCGTATCACCCCAGGAGAAGACGGCGTACCGCGGGTGGCCAGCCGCTTCGGTCTCCCTGAAGACAAGGCCAGGGGCTATGCCCGCGCGCTCATGCGACAGGAGCGCGCCCAGCGATTCTCCATCATCGAATTTCTTGGCGAAGACAGGAGCTAGGCATGGCGGGTGGTTTTCACGCCGAAGACGGAGCGGACCTCGTCGGTGACGACGACTTCTTCGACGCGTTTGGAGAGGATCTGCTGACGACGCTCAACCTCGACACATGGTCGCAGGGGCTCGACCTGGAGAGCGTCATGGCACGGTTCCGAAAGGAAATCGCCAATGCCGTGGACAAGGAGGGCGTCGTGAAGAAGATCATCCGGCAACAAGTCCTCCCGAAAATCTCCGCGAACTCTCGCGGTGGTGCCAAAGAGGCTGGAGTCTACAGGGCCACACCCGAAGAATTGGCCACGGTCCATCAGAGCCTGCTCTTCTCTGGGAAGGTGGAGGCCGTCAACAGCATCTCGACGAGCCACGAGAGCCTGCCAATTGGAATCACCCAGATTGGAATCGCCGCTGTGGGTTACGGAGGGACGAGCGGAACATTTTCTCAGCGACTGTTCCGGAAGGAGATGTCGGACCAGCGTTCCAATCCAGTTCAAGAGGCACTCGCGTGCATCGACCAGCGGATGGACCGGTCGGCCAGTCCTCGCGAGAAGTCGCTTTCCAAACTGGCTCGCCGCGGCATCAAGACCTACGCCGAACGGGCCGTGCTCGTGGACAAGTCCGAGGCGGAGTGGCGTATCGGGCATGGCAATCCATGCTCTTACGAACTCATCACGGGTTCGGGCTACATGAGCCTCCTGCGCGCATCCATCACTGTGCTCAGGCGCCTCATTCTCCAGCAGAAGAAGTTCGTGTTCGTGCCAAGCACGCTCGAGGAGCGGGGCATTCTGACCATTGGTCATGCGCTCCAGGCTGGCGAGTACGTCATCTTCGAAACGCTCGAACGCTATGGGAGGCGGGTCATCGAGCAATGGAAGTACGGGGACCGCAGCCAGAACCTCGCGGCGAAGTTCGTGCAGGAATGCTGCCCCGAAGTCATCTCCGGTGTGTTTCGCGCATCTGAGCGAACCCCTCCCCGCTCATTCTATGCGCATCGCGACCACGTCCACCTCGCGGCGCGAGTCGCCATGGCGGACAGCATCCTCCGACCCGATCGGGGATTCCCCATGCTGCTCGATGTCGCGGAAGCGTCGTGCCGGAGCGCCTTCGGTGAGGATGGATTCATGGGCCTCGTGCATGACGCCTATGCCCAGGCAGGAGCCAACCTCGAGTTCTTCAACGAGCACACCAAGCGCCATTAGGCCAGGGGGACCATGAACATGGCTGACGACGGCAGGGGGCAGCGCGCGCCGGGTGCCGGGACTTTCCGGGGGCAATCCGCCGCTTCAGGACAGGCTGGGACCCGGTCTGGTGACGTGTCGGAGGATCCAGGCAATTGGGGCGATCCACCGCCCGGCCACCCCGCGGCAGGAAATGGACCGTTCAGGCCAGGGGCGAGGCCCACCAACGGGCCCACACGCCCCGCCCCCATGCCGGGCCTGGGCGTTGGCCGGCCGCCGCCCGAGAAGAATGGTCAGCACCGCGCTGTCCCCGCGGCGGCAGCACCTGTCATGAATGGCAAGGCCCCTGGGCCCGTGTCCCCGCGGGAGCCTGACGGTGAGGTCGTTCGACCGACCCCAACGAAGACGCTGAACGAGCTCGACGAACTCAGGAACCAGGCCCATACCGGTCCCCAGGTGGATCCAGAGCTGGCAGCGGCGGTGGGTTTCACCCACTTCGACGTCACATCCAGCCAGGACAACCTCATCACCGTGCTGCTCACGCGTGAGGATTTGCACCTGCTCGCGTCCCAGACGCTGGTCCGAGTGAGGTCGAGGGAGGACAACCGCGCCTACCTGGGCGTCGTCGTGCGGGGCCCCTTCGCGGAACCGAACGCGGTGCCCGCCAACTCCACCATGGCCATTGGCGTGGTCACCCACGGCAAGAAGCTGGCGTACACATTCGACTATCACGGGCGTGCGGAGATTGAGATTGTCGGAGAGGAGGTCGAAGGCACGCTGAAGCCTCCCCGCTTCCGGCCCCGGCCGCAGAGCCCCGTCTTCCTGCTCGACGAGGCGGAGAGCGCTCGCGTGCTGGGCGTCGGCGGCGACATGTGCCTGGGGCTGGTGGTCGGGTACGAAAAGATGGAGGCCCGGCTCAATCCCCGGGACAAATCCATCCTTCCACGCCACACGGGCATCATCGGAACGACGGGCGGCGGCAAGTCCACCACGGTGGCCACGCTCATCCACCGAGCCCAGGCGGATGGCATCGCGACCATCGTCTTCGACGTGGAGGGTGAATACACGCACGTGGACCAGCCCACGGACCATGCCGCCATGCTCGAGGCGCTCAAACGGCGAGGCCAGCGTCCGCAGGGCGTCAAGGACTTGCACATCCACCACCTCACCGGGCGCGACAGCCTCAATCCGCGACACCGGAACAAGCACTCGTTCTCGCTCAAGTTCTCCAGCCTGTCGCCGTACGCGCTCGCCGAGATTCTCGACATGTCGGACGCACAGCAGGAGCGGTTCCTCAAGGCCTACGACGTCACCAAGCTCTTGCTCGAAGACTTCAACATCTACCCGCAGACGGAAGAAGAGCGCCGCCAGGTCCTCGACGTGGACGAGTTGTCCACGGGCTTTCCCCACATGACCATCGACCACGTGCTGGACGTGGTCAGCGCGTACATCTACAGCCTCAGTGACGAAGGCAAGTCGGAGACGCGCGGTAAATCACGTGCCACCCCTCGGAAGCAGGCGTCCCTTCTCGAAGAGAACGACGACGCGGAGGCCGACCCGGACGTCACCGCCAAGGCGCCATCGCGCGGACTGATGCTGCGCACCGAGTTCAAGAGCAACTTCGGCCGGGTCATGGCGCGCGTCATGGCCCAGAGCAGCCGGCACGAAATCAGCTGGAAGGCCCTGGCCAGCAAACTCCACCGACTGCGGCGCCTGGGCATCTTCGACGTGGGTAGCGAGCAAGGCGTGGCCTATGAGTCCATGCTCACGCCCGGGCGCGTTTCCGTCATCGACCTGTCGGACACGGACTCACCGCAGCTCAACAACCTGGTCATCGCAGACATCCTGCGAGGCCTCCAGGAAGCGCAGGAGCGACGCTACGAGCGGGCCAACGCGAAGGACCAATCGGTCACGCCGGTCCTCATCATCATCGAAGAGGCCCACGAGTTCCTCTCCGCGAACCGCATTGCCCAGATGCCCGTGCTCTTCGAGCAGGTGGCGAAGATTGCCAAGCGGGGCCGCAAGCGCTGGATGGGGCTCGTCTTCGTCACCCAGCTTCCGCAGCACCTGCCCAACGAGGTGCTGGGCCTCATCAACAACTTCGTCATCCACAAGATCGCCGACAGCTCTGTCATCTCGCGCATGCAGAAAACCGCGGGCAGCATCGACGAGAGCCTCTGGAACCGGGTGTCGCGGTTGGCCCCCGGTCAGGCGCTGGTGTCGTTCAGCAACTTCACCCGGCCGCTGATGGTCGCGGTGGACCCCGCACCGGTGAAACGGCTGCTGGTGGAGTGACACGCGCCCCGCGTTTCATCCCCCTGACACCTTGGGTGCGGGGGGACTGGACGCGAGGGCCAGCCCTGGCCAGATAGCGGACATGAACCGACGCATGAAGGCCGCGCTCGCGGTCGTGGCCCCGCTGCTCCTCCCGGCATGCAGCGGAACCTCCGACGATGACGGCGATGCCTGCGCACAGGTGCGGGTGTTCGCTCGGCCTGCATCGGGCGACGCCGAGTGCCGGAGCTTCGCGACGCCGTGCGACGTGCCGCAGGGGTACGTCGAATGCTGCGGTGGGTTCCATGGCGATTGCGTGTCGACGGGGACACGATGCGTGGATGACCCGCTGGATGCCTGCTCGCCTGGCTCGGGAGCCAAGGACTGCCCCGGCATCTGCCAGTGACGCCGGGCGAGGGAGACTACGCCTTCTTGTTCTTCTCGCCGGAGGACCTCGACGCGTCCTGCCCCTCCCTCTTCCGGTAGCCCCAGGTGGAGCTCCACATGCCGGGCCCAGTGAAAATCACGGTGATGAGCGTCATCACCGCTGCGCCAATCAGAATCTCGATCACCATGCCGCGCACTCCCCTCCGCACAAACTGTCCGTACGGTAATCTCGAAACCCACCGCCGTGCGTTGTCATGTCGTAACGCTCAGCAGGAAGCAATGCGCGTGAGATAAGGACGCCTCCTAGCGACGCTGCGCCCCGCCTGCCTGCCCGCGCCAGGGCCGCGATGGGGTAGTCTCACGGCCCCATGTCACGCCCCCTTCCTCCTGCGTCGCGGGACCGCAACCGCCTCCGCGCCGCTGCCCTGCTGGCCGCCCTCTTGTCGCTGTCCGCCTGCGAGGGGCGTGGAACACCACCGGGGCCGGATGAACCGTGTGTCGGGGCTGCCTGTGTACCGCAGCAACCGCCCGACACCGCGCTCGAAGGCAGCGTGCGCATCGCGGCCTTCAACGTGCAGCGGCTCTTTGACACGGTGTGCGACTCCAGTGAGTGCGGCGGCAGCAACTACGAGGCGCTGCCCACCCCCTCCGAGCTCGGCCTCCAGGCGGACCGGCTCGCGTCCGCCATCTCGCGACTGAACGCCGACGTGGTGCTGTTGGCGGAGGTGGAAACCCAGGCCTCGCTCGACGCGCTCACGTCACGGCTCCCCCGCTTCGGCTATTCAGAACTGGGCGAGACGGGCGCACCGGCGTCCGTGGACGTGGCCGTCCTCTCCGTTCACCCCATCACCGACGTCCGCGGGCATCGGGAACGCACGCTGTGGCGCCCGGATGGCTCCGCCACCCGGTTCTCCCGCGAGTTGCTGGAGGTCCACCTGGACGTGGACGGGAAGAAGGTCATCGTCTTCTCCGCGCACTTCCGCTCCAAGTCCAACGACGACGCCGGGCGCCGCTTCGCCGAGGCCGTGGCGACGCGGGACGTCGTCGCGGGCGCGGCCCAGGCGGCTCCAGACGCGCTGGTCATCCTTGGGGGAGACCTCAACGACGTACCGGGCTCGGAGCCCATCACCGCGCTGGAGCGCGACGGCGCGCTGCTGCGCGTCTCCAGCGACCGGCCGGACAGCGAGACGTGGACGTATGCCTACCGCGGCGACCTCCAGGCCATCGACCACCTGTACCTGGCGCGCGGCGGGGGCTCGTATGTGCCCGGCTCGTTCCGCACGGCGAGGGACCCACGGGGCGGCTATGGCGGGTCAGACCACGCCGCCGTGTACGCGGACTTCCTGCCCGCGCCCTGAGGCCGGCTCAGGCCGTCGCGGGAATGGCCTGGATGTCGAGCTCGAGATCGATCTTCTCGCTGACGAGCCAGCCGCCATTGTCGAGCGTCTTGTTCCAGCGGATGCCGTAGTCGGTGCGGTTGATGGTGGTGCGCGCCGAGTAGATGAGCCGCGAGTTGCCCCACGGGTCCCTCGACGTGCCGATGTGCCGGGCGTCGAAGGCCACGGGCTGCGTCACGTTGCGGATGGTGAGGTCACCCAGGAGACGGAAGCTGGCGCCGCCCGCGGGTTCGACCTTGGTGCCGCGGAAGGTGAGCCGGGGCGCGGCCTCGGCATCCAGGAAGTCTGGAGAACGCAGGTGCGCGTCCCGGTCTGTCGAGCCGGTGTAGATGCTCGCCGTTTCCACGGTCATCTCGACTTCACCCTGAGTGGGCTGCTCGGGATTCACACGGAGGATTCCGGAGAAGCGCTCGAAGCGACCGTGGACCCGCGCCACCACCATGTGGCGCGCGACGAAGAGGATGGACGAGTGAGAAGCGTCGATGTTCCAGGTGCTGACAGACATGGGAGGGCGCTCGGCGGATGAGGGGGCGGGGAAAAACCGGTGCGCGCCGGGGGGCGCAAGCTGACCCTGCCTAGATAATGACCCACTCATTGAAACTCCATGCACACGGTGTGACGAAGCCGGATGCACGAGGAGCCGCGCGCGAAACACGACAGTCTGGAACTTGCGATGGTTCCGTCTCATCCTTCCGCTTGAGCCCGTGTTGCGGGGAGTGGAGTGGACGTTCCTGCATCGCTCGCGTCGGAGGCCCTCGACCCAGCCCAGCCCCACCGGAACCCGCGTACCCCCAACTTCAAGTCGCTGTCATTTTGCGTGAAGCCTGAAATGGGGGGATTCTGCTTTCACGGTCAGGCCGGGGGGAGCCGTACCATGTGACAGATGCTCCTTGCCGCACCGTGGCCACGCCGCCTCGTCTTGGAGCCACGTCATCGCATGCGGATCGCTGTCATCGCCACGTACACGCACCCCACCCGGCTGCGCCTCAAAGAGCCCTCCATCATGCAGTCCTCCGTGCCGGAGCTCATCGCCGGCCTGTGCCCCCCGCACGCGGAGGTGGAGATCTTCAACGAGAAGGAGTGCGACATCCCGATGGACCGCCACTGGGACCTCGTCTTCTTCTCCTATCTGCACTCCTTCTACGAGCACACCAAGGTGCTCTCCACCCTCTTCCGACAGCGCGGCATGACGACGGTCGCCGGCGGCCGTCACGCCAGCTACTTCCCGGACGACGCCCAGCAGTACTTCGACGCCGTCATCACCGGCGAGCCCGAGGCCAACGTGCCCGCGCTCATCGAGGACTTCGAGAAGGGCCAGCTCCAGCCGCGCTACCAGCGCCCGCCACTGGGCCCCGCCGCCATCCGGCCCTACCGCTACGACCTCATCGACTTCACCCACAACAAGCTGCGCCTGCCGGGCATCGAGGCCTCACGCGGCTGCCCCTTCTCCTGCAACTTCTGCGTCCTCACCGGCAATGAGCGCTACCGCTATCGCCCCGTCGCCCACGTCATCGACGAAATCCAGCAGCACATGCACTGGAACCCCAACTTCATGGGGCTGATGGATAACGCCTTCGTATTCCTCGACAACAACCTCGGTGGCTCACCGAAATACCTGCGCGAGCTGTGCGAGGCCCTCATCCCGCTCAAGAAGACGTGGGGCTGCGCCCTCACCTTCAACGTCCTCAAGGACGAGTCGCTGGTGAAGCTGATGGCCAAGGCGGGCTGCCGCTACGTCTACACCGGCCTGGAGTCCCTCAACCCCGACTCCATCAAGGCCATGAACAAGGGCCAGAACAAGCTGAGCGAAGTGGACGCCGTCATCCGCCGCGTCTTCTCCGCCGGCATCCTGTTGTCCTTCGGCCTCATCGTGGGCTCGGACGGAGACACCAACGCGTACCTGGAGAAGCTCCCCGAGTACCTCTCCGACCTCCAGTACTTCTCCGTCACCTTCCTGGGCATCGTCTGTCCCTACCCGGAGACGCCCTTCTTCCGCGAGCTCCAGGCAGAGAACCGACTGCTGCCGGGCACCTTGAGCCGCGACTACGACGGCTACACGCTCTGCCACCGTCCCAAGAACCTGGACACATCGGAGGTGGTGGAGCACTTCCACCGGCTCTGCGCGCAGCTCGGCAGCCTGCCGAACATCGCCCGCCACTACTGGTCCAAGCTCACGATGAGCGACATGCCCCGGTACAAGCAGACCATCCTCTTCTCCGGGCCCGAAATCGTGAGCATCCGAAACCCGGTGAGGAACACGGCACGGCGCTACATCGCCGGGCAGGACGCCTTGGAGTACTGGGACACGCAGCAGATGGCCCAGCTTGGCCTTCAGCCGCAGCGGCTCACGTGAGCGCCGCCGCCAGCATCGGCGCCGTATCCTGAGGACCGGACTCCAGCCGCTCCACCCGCCGCAGCTCCGCCTGCGCATCGATGGCGGTGAAGATGTCACGCGCGCGGGCGAGCAACGCCGTGCGCCTGTGAGGCAACGCCGCCGCCGCGTCCAGGTAGCCCACGCCCGTCTCCCAGCGGTTGGGCGTGGCCTCCAGCACCTTGAGCGCGCGGTCGAACAACGGCTCCGCGGCCTTCGCGCCCCGCTCGAGCGCCTTCGCACGCGCCATCACCCGCATGGCCGGGCCGCGCAGGTACGGATAGAGCGCCCCCAACGCTCGCGCCTTGAGCGCGCAGCGGCGGTAGAGGGCCCACAGCTGCTCGCGCGGCACGGAGACGGCCCCCTGCTCCAGCGCGAAGAGCGCGCCCTCCGCCGCGTCCACGAGTCCAATCTGGAGGAAGGGCACCAGCACGTGGTAGCGCCACAGCGCCTCGTCGGCGCGCACCGCCATCAGCGCCGCTTCCTCCACCTGGTGCTCGCGCACCGCCACGTTGACCAGGTGATTCAGGCTGGCGCACTGGTTGGCCAGGTCCTGTACGTCGATGCTGATGCGCAGGCCTTCCTCCAGCTCCGCGCACAGCTCGCCCACGTCCCCGTCGCCACGCAGGTAGCGGCACATGGGGACCCACGCGTGCGACCACCCCTGATGCATCAACGCGTTGAGTTCCACCCCCACGCGGCCCATCTCAAGGTACGCACGCTCCGCATCCTCGAAGCGCGAGGCCATGAACTGGCTGGTGGCCAGCATCATCAGGCCCGTCTGCACCTCCCACATGTCCCCCACCTGCCGCAGCAGCGCCACCGCCTGCTCGCCGTACTCCGTGGCGCGGGCCTGCGCGTTGGTGAAGATGGACTGCGTGGCCAGCCGGCTCAGCGCCACGCCCTCCGCCGCCGTATCCCGTGAGCGCCGCGCATGCTCCAGCGCGCGCTGGCACCAGTACCCCGAGCGCCCCACCATCCCCGAGCCGAACAGCAGCGAGCCGTAGTAGCTGGTCGCCAGGCTCAGGCCGTACTCACTGCGCGAGCGCTCCGCCATCGTCGTGGCCACCAGCGTGGCCCAGGTGAGCTTCCCGATGTCCGCGAAGTAGTAGATTTTGATGAGCGAGATGAGCGTGGACAGCTGCTTCAAGTACAGCGGCAGCCGCGCGCCCAGTGGCCGCACCAGCCAGGGGAACAGGCCGTAGAGCAGGTGCAGCCCCATGGCCAGCACCGAGCGCAGCACCAGCGCCGCCATGCTCCGCGGCATCGTGCGCCCCATGAGCTCCAGCGCCGTCTCCAGCTCCTGGATGGCGCGCTTCGACTCGCCCTTCTCCTGGTGGGCCCGGCCCAGGCCCAGGTGAATCTCCGCGCGGCGCGGCACCTGCTCCTCGTCCGCCAGGCACTGCTCGAACATGAGGATGGCGCCCGCGTAGTTGCCCGCGTTGAGCAGCGTCTCCGCCAACTCCTTCATCACGACGTGCGTCTTGCGCAGGACCTCCTCCGGGTCCAACGCCACGGTGCCACCCAGAATCTCCATGGCCCGGTTGTAGTGGTGGACGGCGTCGTCGTTGGCGTACTGCTCGCGCGCGCTGCGCGCCGCCATCAGCGTGTACTCCAGGCCCTTCACCTCGTCGTTTCCCGCCAGCGAGTGGTAGGCCAGGATTCCCGCCGACTTGACGGGGTTGTCCCCGGCGCGGGCCTCGATGAAGCGCGCCATGCGCCGGTGCAGGTCCTCGCGCGCGGACACCAGCAGCGTGGTGTACGCCACGTCGCGGATGACGATGTGCTTGAAGATGCAGGTGAAGGGCTCTTCCAGTTCCAGGAGGATGAGCCCCAGCCGCGTCAGCGTGTCGATGGCCTCGCGAATCCGCTCCGGGGACACCGAGCCGGGCGCCAGCGCGGCCACCGCCTCCAGCGTGAAGATGCGGCCCACCACGGAGGCCACGCGCACCACCAGCTTCTCCGTCTCCGTGAGCAGGTCGATGCGCGCCAGCACCACATCCTGGATGGAGTCCGGCAGCTCCAGCCCCTGCAGGCTGCGCTTGAGCTCCAACCGCTCCGCGCCCGGCGCCACCGGTCCCAGGTAGCCCTTCTCCACCATGCCCTGGACGATGGACTCGGTGAAGAACGGGTTGCCCTGCACCTTGGCCAGCAGCAGGTCCTCCAGCGCCGTGTCCGGCGTCTCCATGCGCAGGTGCAGCCGCAGCAGCGCCCGCGTGTCCTCGTCATCCAGGCTGGACAAGTCCAACCATCGCAGCCCGGGCAGCCCCTTGAGGCTCTTGAGGTGCACGCCCGGCCGCATCGTCACCAGCAGCGTCACCCGCAGCGGGGACAGCCGCGCGGCGACGTACTCGATGAGGTCGACGGAGATGTTGTCGGCCCAGTGCAGGTCCTCGAAGAAGAGCAGCACCGGCGCCTGGCGCGACAGCTTCTCCAGGAGCTGGAGGATGATCTGGAAGAGCTTCTGATTCTTCCGCCGGGCATCCAGGTCGCGCGTGAGGGACGACTCCTCCACGTGCAGCCCCAGGATGCCCGCGAGCACGGGTATCCATTCCGGTCCCGTGTCCTCCAGGCCCGCGAAGCCCTGGCGCAGCCGGGACAGCTGCGTCTCCACGTCGTCGCCTTCGTGCAGGCCGAAGAGCTGGACCAGCACCTCCTTCCACGGGAAGAAGGGCGTGAACATCTCGTACGAGTAGCAGATGCCGTAGAGGCTGTGGGCCCCCCGCGCCTCCGCCACCTCCACCACCTTCGCGCCCAGCCGCGACTTGCCGATGCCCGCTTCGCCCGACACCACGCAGATGCGGCCGTGGCCCTCCAGCGATTCGTCGACGGCCTGGCGCAGCGCCTCCACCTCGCGCTGCCGGCCGACGATGTCTCCCTTGCCCTTGAGGAACAGGCTGCGGCGCACCTCCGCCGACAGCCGGTATACAGGCACCGCGCGTGACACGCCCTTGAGCCGCGCATCCTCCACGAACTCGGTGTCGAAGCCGCCCTGGTGCAGCTTGCGCTCCGTCTGCGCGTCGATGTGGATGCCGCTGCCCTGCCCGTGTGTCATCAGGCGGGCGGCCATGTTCACCACCTCGCCGAGCGCGGAGTACCCCTTGCGCCAGGGCGAGCCCATGTCGCCGAAGTAGGCCGGACCGGTGGCGATACCAATCTGCAGCGATGAGACGAAGGGGAACGACTCCCGCTCCCGCATCAGCTTGCACGCGAGCCGGCAGGCCAGCACCTCCTTGCTCTGCAAGGCCGTGGGCGCGCCGAAGATGACGTAGAGGACGTTCCCCTTGTCGGTGAAGTCCGTCATCAGCAACACGCCGCCGTGGTGTGCGCTCTCCCGCTGGACGTATTCGTAGAAGGCGTTCAGCTCGCGGGTGAAGTCCTCCGGCCGTGCGGACGCACGTTGGCTGTCGAAGCGGAGGAAGAAGCAGGTGACGTCGCGGAAGTCGCCGCTGAACTCCTGGTGCGCCGTCGTGATTTTCGTGAAGAGCACCGGGTGCAGCAGCAGCGAGCACCGGGCCACCATCTCCGGCCCCGAGGGCAACACGAAGCCGGGCGCTGGAGGCACGCGCAACGGCGCGGTGGGCGCCAGGCGGTACGCGTTGCCGCGGGCCTCGCCTTGACGGGCCGGCTCCGGCAGCAGGGCCCACGCCTCCGGGCTGAGCAGCACCTCCCCCACCGTGGCCCGCTTCTCAGCCGCCACCGCCTGCGCCAGCGGCTGGCCGATGAGCGCGGGGTGCATCCACATGCCCGTGGCGCCCAGCACCACCCGGTGGGCTTCGCCGAACCCGATGCCGATGCGCGACGACACGCTGAAGCGCTGGCCCAGCAGCTCCAACTGCGCGAAGCGGGACAGCCGCTGCTGGACGTCCAACGCACACCGGGCCGCGCGCTGCACCGCGCCGCTGGCGTCCACGCCCGGCTCCACCTCGAAGCAGGCCAGGATGGAGTCACCGGCGAACTGGTAGATGTCGCCGCCGTGGTCCTTCACGACGTCGATCATCTCCGTGTAGTAGCTCGTCAGGAGCCGCTGGAGCGCATCGATGCCCCGGGGCCCGGCGCCGCTCAGGCTGACGACGATGGGCGTGAAGCCCGCGATGTCCAGGAGCAGGATGGCGCCTCGCACCGGCTCCACGAGCGGCAGCGCATGCGCCTCCGTGCGCTCCAGACGCCGGAGCACGGCGCCGGGGATGTAGGGCGCCAACGTCGCGAGGATGGGGTCGATGTCCACCGGAGACATGGCCGTGCGCTCAGCTCAGGGCGTTGAAGCGGATCCACATGGCCAGCACGCCTACCACCGCATAGAAGCCAATCTCCACCGTCTCCGACACCGGCTGTGCCTTCTTCAGCGCGCCCCAGGTATGGACGACCACCATTCCCGCACACACCCAGCCGATGAGGTCGAAGATGGCGGGGCCTGGCCGTGACACGAAACGGGCCGCCGTGAGGATGATGGCCAGCGCCACCGCGCCCAGGCAGCGCCCGAAGTACACCGTGAGGTGATTGTTCCCCTCCGGCAGCCGCCACCCGAACCAGCGCGCCCACGTCAGGGGCATCAGCAGCAGGGGAATCGCGAAGACGACCAGGAAGAGCGTCCCGGCGATGACGAGAAACCAGCTGGCGAGCGGATGGTCGGGACTGATCATGATGGCGCACTCGAGACGACGCGGCCCGCCCTGCCTGGGTGGCCCCCGCCCATTCCCCCGAGTGCATCATCCTAGACGTTTTCCAGCGGCTACGGCACGGCCAGGCGGAGCGGATCACGCACCGCGGCCCGGAGGAACTCGGCCACCCGCTCCAGGGAGTCCGTCCGCTCCAGCTCCGCTGGGAAGCGCCGGAACGACTCCGGCGGTCCGTAGAGGATGACCGGCTTGCCATAACGCAGGGCCAGGGCCGCCTCGGCCACCGTGCCCGCGCCCCCGGGCAGTGACACCAGGGCGTGTGGCGTGAGCACGTTGATGTGATTGCGGCTGAGCGGATCCGTCCCCTGCTCTCCGCTGAGCGGCAGGTGCGTGTAGATGGGCAGCTCCACGTTGGGATTGGGGTAGCCCGAGCGGGGCCGGTACTCGCCGCCCTCCACCGTGCCTGGGACGATGCCAATGGAGATGCCGTGCCGGTACTCCACCTGGACGAAGGCATCCGCCGCCGTCCGCATCACCCCGCTGCCCGCGCCCGTGAGCAGGTCGAAGCCCGCCTCGGCGATCCACCGGACCAGCGGGATGACCCGCTCCGCGTGGTCCTCCTTGCCAGAACCGAAGACACCGATGATCCGCCGTGGCCTGCGCATGGGCTCTGCTCCTTCCCCCGGTATGACGGGCCCGTCCTCCAGCTTGTTCCAACCGCGCGCCGTATTCCTCTCACGACGGTTCATTGCCCCACATTCCCCCCGCCGGGCGTTCACCGATGGAAGCCTTCACACGTGGAGCGTGACGGATCGGACGCTTCACCTGTCAGACCCCCTCTCTACCTTCATCGGCATGCGACTGGAGGTCGTCCATGTTCGACAGTTGTGGAGGATGTGAGCGCCGCGGAAGCGCTGGTGAAGTGTTCGACTGGTGCGCCCACTGCGAGCTGTCCCTGTGCCCCCGCTGCATGGAGCGCGGCTGCTGCGACAATGAGCCCGCCGAGTCCGGCCGCTCGGCGCCCCGGTGCCTGCCGGAGCCTCCCGAGGACGACGAGGCCACGGCCCTTCCTGAGCACTTCGGCGGCCGGTGCTGCACCCGCGCCCGCGCCGTGGCGTGCTCCTGCGCCTTCCACTGGGTTTGCGCTCACCACGGCGATCAGCACATCGGCACGCATGACTGACGTTCCCGTTGTCCGCTGGGAACGGATCTCCAGGTGCTGGGCTCGACACATCCGGCCATGCCCGGAAAGTGACGTTTCACCTGGTATTTTCCGGGCAGGCACGATTGCTCAGTTCCTGAGAGGATGTGAGTATGCGTGTGAGACAGATTCTGTGTCTCACCCCCACCTTGCGCCCCTCCGAGGAGCCTCCCGTGAGTCCCCCCTTCGCGCGTCCCCGCGAGCTGGCTGTCACCGTGGAGACGTCGCGACCCGCCGCGCTGCCCTCGCACGCCATCGAAGTCGACGTGGGGGTGGCCCTGCCTGTCGCGTTCGGTGGGCTGAGAAAGGTCCTTCGCGCGTGTGAAGCCGCCGCGCCCCAGGTCGTGCACACCCTGTCCCGCGCCCATCCCTCCGAATGGAACCGGTTGTTTCCCGGCGCCATCGACGGCGTGCCGGACCTCGGCGACCTGGCGCTGACGCCCTCCGAGCGCCGCCTCCACCGCGAGTCGGAGCAGATGTTCTGGGTCCTCAACGTGGCCGCGAAGGCCATCGTGGAGACGCTGCGCGTCAGCGGCCGGCCCCTGGTGCTCCATGGCGCGGGTGAATGTGACCTGGTGAGCCTGCGCGCGGTGATGAGGGCGGCCGAGTGGAGCCGCTTGGAAGGGCTGGATGGGACCCTGTTGTTCACCGGGTGGAACGTGCGCCGGCCCCATGGTGCGGAGTCCTTCGAGTCCCGGCGGCAGGCCTACCTGGATGCGCTGTGCGACCGGATGCGTGCGCCCCGCGTGCCGACGCCCGGTCCGGTGTCATCGCGCGCGCTGGAGGCGCCGGTGGACCTGGAGGGGCGTTATCTCCAGGTCGCCGTGGACGAGGCCCAGGCGCCCGAGACACGGGTGGCCGCCGCCATCCTCGCCATCCGGAGCTGCTTCTTCACCACCAACTACGAAGGCGCCATGCTGGCCGCCGAGCAGGGGCTGGCGGTGCTGGAGGCGAACGCGGACGCGGCGTTGGCATCTCGCGTGGTCCAGGCATGGGAGACGCTGGACACGGGCTTCGCCACGCCCGCCATCGAGATTGACCGCGCCAGCCTGGGTGACGTCGAGGAGCTGAAGGCCCTGTTCGCTCGCAGCATGGGCGTGGTCCATGTCTATACCGGCGCGCACGACGCTGCGATGGAGGCATTTGGGCGAGGGCTGGCATGCCGGATTCCTCCCGAGCTGGTGGCGCGGCTGCACATGTTCCGCGCGCTCACCCTGACGAAGCGCTTCGGACAGCTTCCCAACGCGCGGACGGAGGTGGCCGCGGGGCTGGCCGCGCTGGAGCGCAGCACATCGCCGGACCGGGCGCTCCAGGAGGGCTGGCTGCGCAATGTCTGCGCGCTGACGTGGTTTCAGGAGCGCAAGCTGGACAAGGCGCTGGTGGAGGAGAAGCAGGCCATGCGCTGCGTGGGGGACTTGCACGACGCGAGCGCCACGCACCTGAAAATCAACCTCATCTCCAACGCCAGCTATCTGCAGGAGACGGCGCGGCAGTTCGGTGATGCCATCTCCACATGGCGCCGGTTCGAGAAGATCAGCGAGAGCTGGGGCGTGAACTTCGCCAAGCACCACCGCTACCGGCTGGCGGGGCTGGAGCTGGCCGCTGGCGAGCGTGACGCGGCGGTGACCCACTTCACCGAGGCGTTCGCCAACGCCGATGCGCTGGGTGACTCGTTCCACCGGCAGGTGATTGCCGCGGAGCTGGGACGCTTGTTCCTGGACGAGCAGCAACCCGCTGTCGCCGTGGACTGGTTCGCTCGCGCGGAGGAGCATGCGCGCGCCATTGGGGACCCGCTGAAGACGGCGGAGAGCCTGGCCGGGCAGGCCGTGGCGGCTGGACGCACGGACTGGTCGGAGGCGGTGCGGTGCGCGGGGGTGAGCACGACGTGGCCGAAGCAGACCGAGGCGCTGAAGGCCGCGCTCGCACAGGGTGATGCGAAGGCAGTGCACGAGGTGCTGCCTCGCGCCCGGACGAAGCTCAACCGCCCGTTCGACCCGGTGAACCTGTACTGACGTCCCGCTGGGGCGCGGCGGCAAGGCGCCTTGGCTCGGACGTGTACCCCGCCGGCGCGAATCAGCGCATCCGTGAGCGCCGAGAACCTGCTCAGCGCGTTGTGAGCAGCGGACCGCCGGTGATACGCGCGGGCGCGAACGGCTCGGCGGCGGCGCAATGGCCGTGCGCCACGAGCTCCGCGAGCAAGGCACCGGTATACGCACCGGTCAGGATGCCCTGGCCGCCCAGCCCCGTGGCGACGTAGGTGCGCCGGGTGCCGGGATGACGGCCGATGTACGGGTGGCCATCCGGCGTCGCGGCACGCAGCCCCGCCCATGCGCGGACGAACCGGGCGTCACGCAGTCGCGGGGCCAGCTTCGCGACGGTGGCACTGAGGTGCAGCAGGCCCGCGGGCGTCACCTGCTCCACGAAGCCCGCGTCCTCCTCCGTCGCGCCCACGACGATTTCGCCCGAGCGCCACGGCGCCAGGTACGAGGGCCCCGAGACGACGCGCGTCAGGTGCAATCCCGGCTGGTGCACCACCAGCATCTGCCCACGCACGGGCTTCAACGGCAACGAAGGCAACCCCTCCACGCCTGCCGACCAGGGCCCCGCGCACACGAGCAACCGGTCCGCCCGGAGCGTCTCCCCTTCCGTCTGGACCTCGATTCCCGTGGAGGATTCGGAAACGGAGCGCGCGGCCACACCCAGCCGCAACTGCACGCCCACGTGGGCAGCGGCCTTCAGGAGCGCGTCGACGTAACCATCCGTGTCCACGAGGTGGCCCTGGTCCGTCTCGAAGGCACCGAACAGCGGCGTGCCTTCCAGCGCGGGCTCGAGCGACACCAGGCTCGCGGCGTCCCGCCAGGTGCCCAGTCCTTCCGCGTCCGCCACCGCTTTCGCCGCCAGCGCATCGCGCGCCTTCGCGTCCGCGACGATGCGGAGGATGCCATTGCCTCGGCGAAGCTGGTCGCCGCCCGGAAGCGACGCCAGGTCTTCCGCCAGCGTGCCGCGGCCCGCCCGGGCGAACGCCAGCATCACCGGGTCATCGAACAGCCGCACGGACGGAATGGCGACTCCGGCGGCGGCGCGCGAGCCCCGGCCTCCCGGATCCACGGCGTCCAGCACCGTGACGCTCGCGCCCAAAGCAGAAAGCCGGCGCGCGGCCGAAAGGCCCACGACACCGGCTCCGAGAATCAAGATGTCGGCGCCAGGCGTCATTTCACCTGAGACGCTTGGCGATGACGTGAAAGCCACCATCCACGTAGATGAAGCCGTGCCGCTCGGCGCGCTTCACCACCGCGTCCAACTGGGTGTAGCCCACCAGCACTTGGAACCCGAGCCTCGTGGACTCCTCACTGATGGCGGCCACCACGAGGTCAACGGCGGCGCTTCGCTCTTCCTTGGACAGCCCCGGCGCGGCCACCAGGGTTTCAATCATGGCCAGCGAGCTGTCGGTCCGGTAGAGAAACCCCGCCGCCTTGCCAGGAATGATGAAGCCCGTCTGAGGAAGCGTCTCTGGCGTGACGGCATCGTTCCAGAACTGCAGCCACTCTTGCACTTGAGCGAAGTGCAGCTCTGGAACGTAGAGGATGGGCGTCATCCGGCGATGCTATTACGAAACCAGGAACTGCGACATGCGCTGCGCGGACAGCTCGGCCGCGTTCTTCATGCCCAGCTGGCTCAGGCCCGTCTTCGCCGTGTTCTTCAGCAGGTCGCCCACCACGTCGGTGACCTTGCTCTTGCCCGTGGCCAGATTCAGCGCGCTGCTCACCAGGCTGTTGCCGCCCGCGCCGTCCATGAGGAACTTGCTGGCGAACTTGCCCACTGTGTTCTTCAAGGCGCCGCCACCCGGAATCAGGTCCGTCGCCGCGCCCATGAGCGCCTGGAGCGGGTTCTTGCCCTGGATGAGGCCGCTGGCGAAGCCCATCGCCGCGCCCAGCAGCGGGTTGACCGCGGAGACGAACGGCTTGACGACGTTCAGCACCTTGCCAACGATTCCCTTGAGACCGCCCATGGTAGTTCCCCTTGAGAGGATGGCTGCGGTGCAGCCATCAAGTGCGTCTGATGTGAGAATTGTCGGGGGACGGGCATATTTGTTTCCCTGTTACCCGAAAAAACCGGACGCCACTCAAAAGCCCATTTGAATTCAGGGACTTAGCGCAGGGACAAGGCACCGAGGATTCCGGGAAATGCTCCCCGGGCCGGGTCCACCGCCGATCAATTCTTGTCGGTGGAGGGCTTCTTGCCCTCCGCGGCGTGCAGATCGCTGGCGGACGTCCCCTTGCGGCTCTCGGGAGCGCCCGTCTGCGCCGCGTCGGATGCGAGCGCCGACTTGTAGCGAGCGTCCGCGTCCTGGTCGCTGAAGCCGTCCCGCTGATGCGCCCGGCTGATGACGACGCGGCCGTCGACGATGTCCTGCAGGTGCCCCTGAAGCTCCTCGATGGTGGGCACGTTGGGGTCCTTGGCCTTCAGCTCCTCGTCGGGGACGATCTCGATCTGGGGCGGCTTCTCCGGGTTGAGGGCATAGTCGATGATTTTCTCGACGTACTCCTCGACGGGCACCTTGAGCAGACGGGCCTGCTCCTTCACGTCCGCGTCGGCCAGCAGCTCCGCGCGAACCTCCTCCACCGGCCGCTTCAGCTTCTTGACGGGGGGAGCGACGACGTTTTCACCGGACATTGACTGTCTCCTCAAAAGGACCCGAAATCCTGGCAAGGCGGGAAGCACCTCCAGGCCGGGGAAGGGACCATTCTGGTAACCGATGCGCCCCGGTTGTCAAAGGGCGTCAGGCCGGTGCTTCGCTCCAGCGGGTGAACTGCATCCGCAGTTCGCAGGTGTAACGGCCCCGCTCGTCCTTCAGCCAGAGCTGCTCCGGTGCCGGGTACATCTCCTCCACGGACAGGCGCTCCGCGTCCCGAGCCAGGTGTGACAGCAGGTCCACGGCGAAGGGGCTCGCGGTGTCGATGAGGTACGGCTTGCGCTCCTTCGAGCTGCGCATGAACACGAAGCGAGGCCACCCACCCGCGCGCCGCTCCCGCTGCACGGCGAGGAAGAGCTCGAAGCCCGCGGGCTTTCCCAGCCGCTCCGCCGCCAGGTTCCAGCGCTCGCGCTGGTACACCGCGCCGCCCACGCTGAGCCGCGGCAGGTGACTGCCCTGCGTCCGCAGCGGTGCGTGCAGCACCTGGGGATGCGCCAGCGCCGCGAACGGTGGATAGGACGAGAAATCATCGAGCGGCAGGTACAGGCTCAGCCGCTCCCCCTCCCCGTCCACCAACACCGGACCTTCAGGCGTGGGAAGGACCTTCACGTCCCCCGGCGTCAGGGCCCCATCGTCCACATCCAGCACGTCCGACACCGAGTACACCAACCGCCGTCCCGGATAGACGTAGAAGCCCTTGTTGCGCCTGCGGATGGCCAGCCCCACGAGCCCCCGCGCCGCGGCGTCCTGTTCCAGCCAACGCGAAGCCACCGAGGCGTACCGCTCCCGCTCGGGCTGGAACGCGCTCAGCCAGCTCCACAGCAGCAGGTGGTGGTGGACCCGCGCCAGCATCACCTCGAAGCCGCTTCCGTCCGGCTTCGCGGCGAGGCACACGTCCGGCAAGGCGTAGCGCCCGCCCGGCGTGGACGTGCCCAGGAAGTCCACGGGCAGCGCACGCGCGCGGCCCTCCTCGGACTCCAGCATCACCGGCGGCACGGGCGAGAAACGGCTGCCCGTGACGCCATCGGGCCGCAGCCGCACGGCGTAGTCCAGCAGGTCCATGGGGCCCGCGTCCGGGCCCAGTGCGTCGCGGACCTGCTCCCGGAAGCCCTGTTGTACCTTCTCGCCGTAGGCGGCCGACAGCTCCAGCGCGCCTGTCAGCGCCGCCTCCAGCTCCGCGGTGAAGGTCGCGCCGAAGCGCAGCCGGAAAGGCGAGCTCGCCTCCTCGTAGAGGATGAGCCGGTCCGCGTAGACCTGTCCGTCACCTCGGCGCGCGGGCTTGCCCGTGACCTCCGTGAAGGCAGCCTCCAGGCGCGGCAGCAGCTCGCGCCGCTGGGCCAGGTCTCCTGTTTCGAAGTCCGCCTTGAGACGCGCCAGGGCCTCCAACCGCTCCAGCCAGCGTGTGCGTGCCTCCAGGTCGGGGAGCGCCGCCACCGCGTCCCGCACGCTCTCGAAAGTGCTGAAGTCGTTCGGCCGGAACGGCAGGCCCCAGAGCAACAACGCGGTCTTCACCAGCGGCAGCGCCTGGCGCTCGACGTCCACGACCGGCAGGCCAAGCACCGTGGCCGCCTCGGCGAGTGTGGAATGCTCGCGCAGCACGGACAGCAGGCGCTCCGCCTCGGGCGACAAGGCGACGTCCAGCTTCAGCGGCTCGCAGAGTGCGCGGCCCGGTGTCACCGTGAAGAGCGGATTGAGGCGCAGCGGCAGGTACGGGCGCAGCGTGCGCTCCCGCCCCACCGCGCGAGCCAGCTCCGTCACCGCCCAGAAGGAGAAGAACGTGCGGCGGCGCGTGTTTCCGCTGGGCACCGTGCGCACGTCGTAGCCGTCATCGGTGGTGCGCTCGCCGTAGGAAATGGGGCCGAAGAAGCTGGTTGTCTCGTTCTTCGCGCAGAAGCGCTGGAGGTATGTGTAGACCTGCCGCTCCACCCGGCGCGCATCGGACGTGTCCGGCCGCTCCCCGCCGCGCAGGTAGCGCACCCAAACGTTGTCGAACATCGCCGGGCTGGAGAGGAACACGGCCTCCTGGATGGCGGGGTCCGCCGCTCGCTCTCGCAGTCGCCGTCGCAGCGTCTTTCGTTCCGCCGTGTAACTCGCCTGAACGGACTCGCGACGCTCCTGGTAGCGAGCCCATGCGTCCTGACACGACGGCCCCAGCCGTGCGTCGATTCGGGGCTCACGGCCCTGGGACAGCGCATCGAGGAGAGCCGTCGCGGCGGACGCGCCCTTCTCCGCGCGCACGGCGTCCACGAGCGCATCCTCGGCCTCGAGCAAGCGGGCGACGTCGTCCAGCACCGCCTGAGGCATCCCCAGCGACTCCAGCCAGTCGAAGGGAAAACCCGCGTGCCGCAGCACGAATACCTCGCCCAACGTCCAGGGCTCGCTCATCCGTTCACCCTCGTCAGCACCGACCTGGCCACCAGTGTGTCCACCAGCTTCTCCCGCTGCGCCTGGGGAACGGCCCCCAGTACGCTGGCCACTTCCATGGGCCGGACGAGGCCGGCGAGCTTCGGCGCCAGCCGCGCGTCCATCGCGAGCACCGAGCCCGTGCGGAGGTTCGCCGCGAACCACGACGGCTTCGGCGCACCATCCAGCCCCGCCGGGAGCTGGACCCACGCACAGTCCGCATCGAGCTGGATGGCCGCTGCGCTCACGTCCGTTGCACGGGGCCGAGACACCTCGGGAAGACACGCGGCGGCGACCCGGCCCGGGCTCAGCGGTCCTCTCGCGAGCAGCCGCGTCGCGAGTCCAGCAAGCACCTGCGGAACACTGGCACCGGGAATGGAACGGGCGTGCTCGAAGGGCCGGCTCCTCGCGAGGTCCCGGTCGTCGGGAGGCGCGCCGACTTTCACGTCCTGCCACAGCAGCGGGCGGCCACTTTCGGGAGGCGTCCGAGGCCAGTGGAAGGGACGCACTCCCGCGAGCTTGTCGAACACGGGTTCCGCGTCCAGCACAGCGAGCGTCGCGTCGAGGTCCGCTTCGTCGACGCCGGGCGCGCCGACCCACCACTCCGCCATGAGGTGAACCCCCGTGTCCCGAAGTCGGCGAGTGCCCTGAGCCAGCGCCGCTCGGGAGACGCGCGCACCCAACGGGTCGCTCCAGGCGTCGTTGTCCACGGCGCAGAACCCCACGACGGCCACCTTGCAGCCGCTCTCCACCAGCGCGTCCGGATGCAGGAGCGAATCGAGCGACACATGCCCCGCCCACCCCGCCGCGCCTCCCGTGAGGGCACGCACCGTGTCCGGAGTGGTGGCCCTCACTTCCAGCGCCTCGGAAAGCCAGACGAGTGACGTGGGGGCCGTCTCATCCAATCCGGGCGACACGCGCCAGCGCAGTGGGGCCGCGTCCACGAAGGTGGCGCGCTGGAACACGGACAGTTGAGCCAGGACGGCCCTGTGCGCCCAGGCGAACGGCCCCGCGACTTCGAGCGGCACCTGCTCCGGACAGGCCCGCGCCAGCCAGGCCGCGGCAGGCAGTTGCAGGTCGCGTTCGAGCCAGAGCCGCACGCGCTCGGCACCGGCGAAGCGAGCAGCGGCGAGGGTCAGGTCATCCCGATAGGACGCGGGCTGGTCCAAGGAGCGCAAGACGTCCGCGCTCCGCTCGGTGGTGCCGCCTTCCAGCTCCACATCGTCCAGCCGGAGGTGCACTCCGTCGGGCGGCCCCGAGATGGCGGAGAGCACCGCCCCCAACGCGCGCAGGCGGGTGCTCACACTCGAGTCCTCGCGCGCATGCAGCGACTGGGCGGCGCGCAACAGCAGCAGCTCTCGCATCGTCTGCGCGGTAGCGGGGGCCTGCTCGCGTGCGGCGGCGGCGGCCTCCACCGCGTCGCGGGCGAAGACGCGCCGGCAGAAGTCGCGCGCCACGTCGAGGCACTGCCACCCTTCGGGCGCCTCCGGGACGAGCGTCACGTCGCGGTGGGGTGGCAGGACAAGCAGCTTCATTCCCGCGCTCCGGCAGCGGACTGCGCGCCCCACATCAACGTGCAACGCAGCTCCACGGTGTGGCGTCCGCCCGAGGCACTTCGCAGCCAGAGCTGGTCCGGCGAGGGCAGCATCTCCGACAGGATGACCTCCTCCTTCTGCTCCAGCAGGTTGAGGAAGACGCGGAGCAGCGGCGGGCTGCGCACGTCCACCAGCACCGGCTTTCGCTCGTCCTTGAACTTCGCGAAGACACAGTCCGGCATCCCGCGCTCGCTCCACACGTTCACCGCCGCGCGAAGTCTCGCCGAGTCTTCGCGGCCCGCGAGCAGCGCCTCCCGCTCCGCCTGCGACAGCCGCCACTGCTCGCGCTGCACCACCACACCGCCCAGGGTCAACCGAGGCGTGTGCTCGCCCAGCGACACGCGCAGCGGACGGATGCGCGGCAGGGAGAAGGCGGTGTGCACCAGACTGTCCAGCTCACCGTTGTAGAGACACACCTCGGAGCCCAGCCGCTTCGACACCAGCCGCGCCCGCGTTCCATCACTCTCCACGAACAGGTCATCCAGCGGCAGCCGCCACGCGGAGGCGCGGGCACTGACACCGCCCAGCTCCACCACGGGCCCCGGGAACTCCGACGGCAGCAGGCCCGTGCGCCGCGACGCCAACACCGTCACCAGGGGCACCGGCCTGCTCAAGGCCCCGAGCGCCCGCACCATGGCGCTCTCCACCCGGCCGCGCGCCTCGTGGAACTGGAGCGCCCAGCCCCACACCAGCGCCGTGTCGTGCACGTCGCCCATCACCAGCTCGTACTCGCCTCGGCTCCAGGCCTCCACGTCCCGGGCCCCCACGAGCAGGTCGATGGACGTGACGAGTGGTAGCGCCTTCGCGTCTCCATCCAGCGACGGCGGCGTCACCGAGCCCAGGTCCGCGCAGCGCGCGGACGCGTCTCCCACTGCGCCAGCCAGCACCTCCGCCACCGAGCCATCCAACGGCACCGGCCGGTCCGAGTACGCGGCCGCCACCTTCCAGAACGGCACCGTGCGCGCCCCCACCAGCTCCGCCACGGTGGTGCGAGCGGCCTCCCGGGTCCGCCGCGCCGCCGCTCCCATCCACGCCAGCGCGGGCTCCAGGCGCGTCACCAGCTCACGCGCCCGCTCACCTCCGGCCTCCAGCCGCAGGTCACCGCCGCACTCCTCCCGGAGCGCCAACCGGTCCTGGTAGAAGTTGTGCGACTCCGACGCGGGCCCTCGCTCGGATGGCGGCGCCACGCCCCACTGCTCATTCGCGCGCTTCGCGAAGGCGGCCTGGAGCGCCATCTTCCCCGCGGCATCCGCGGCGCCATACCCGGCCATCAACGCCAGCAGCGCGCTCAAGCCCTCCACGTGCCGCCGGGCCGCGGAACACGGCAAGCCCGCAACGCGCTCAGCCAGGTCGTCCACGGGGTGATGCGTGGCGGCGGGTACCTCGAGCTGATGCGTCAGCAGGCCCTTTTCGCAGCCCATCCGCGCCGCCTCGCGCGCCAGGCCCGGGGCCACGCCCAGCGATGATGCGAGCCCCGCGAGCGTGCGCGTTCCATCCACCGCCTCCACCAACCGGGGCAGCAACGCCTCCGCGCTCTCCGGCGCGGGCAGCGTCTTGCGCGAAGGCACCTCCGCGAAGGCCTTGCGGCGCAGCACCAGCCACGCGGCGACCTCGGGGTCGAAGGCAATGGCGCGAACCAGCCCCTGCACCAGCCACGACGCCGCGAAGGTGTTCCGCCCCGTGAGCACCTCCGGCCCGGACCAACGCAGCGTCACACCCGTCGGCGCCTCCGCGTCCGCGCGGCCGTAGTTGATGGGACCGAAGAAGCCCATCGTCTCGTTCTTCGCGCACATGCGTTGCAGGTAGCTGGCCACCTGCCGCCGTAACCGCGCGCCGTCTCGCCCCTCCAGCAGGTCTCTCGCCACGGGTGGGCTGGAGCTGGCCACCGCCTCCAGGAAGCGCGGCTCCTGCCGCAGGGCCCTCAGCGCGTCCTCCACCGCCAGGGACTCCTGCTTCATCGCCGCATGAAAGGTGGCCTCCGCCTCCTGCGCGGCCCGGGCACGGTCGTTCCATTCAGCGAACAGCTCGGGTGACTCCATTCCCTCGATGTCCACCGGGCGCCCGGCCTTCAAGGCCGACAGCACCGCGCGCGATGGCCGCTTCACCCGAGGGCCCTGGGCTCTCAGCGCCTCCAACTCCCGCCGCGCCGAAGCCAGCTGGCGCGCGGCCCGTGCGGCCTCCGGGCACCCCAGCCGCTCCAGCCAATCGAAGGGAAAACCCGTGGTGCGAACCACCAGGTGAGGGAAGAGGGTCCAGCCCTTCATGCGTTTCGCACCCTTCGTCCGGGACGCCGCTCGGCGCCCGGCAGCGCGCCGCTCAGTTACGCGGTTGCGACTTCACTTCGATTTGCTGTCCGGGCACGGCCATCACCCACAGCTTGCTGACGCCGCTGGGGCAGCGCACCAGGACTTCCAGCTCCCGGCCCGCTTCGATTCGTGCCTTCAACAGCGGCGTTCCACCCGGCAGCAACGCGCCACCGACGTGGACTTCACAGCCAGGGGCCGCGCCCGTCACGCTCAGCAGGCCCGTGGTGCCAGGCTCCGGCGAGGCGTCCGCCAGCGTGCGCACGTCGATGCCCTCGCGCTGCTGCGTGGTTCCGAACCGCCGCAGCTTCCCCTCCATCGCCGTGGAGATGAGCAGCGGGCCGCCCGACGGGTCATGCACCTCCGTCCCCGGCTCGTGGCGCAGGCCGCCGACGTAGACGTGCTCCCCGGGCCCCACATTGACGAAGTTCGAGCCTCCATCGCGCGTCATCACCACCGCCACCACGGCCAGCACCAAGGCGCCGCCACCGGTGATGCCCAGAAACTTCCATAGGGGCATCTTGCCCGCCGACGTTTCCGCGGGCGCGGGAGCGCGGCTCGCGGGCGCAACGGGCCGCGGTGGAGGCGGCTGGGCGGGACGGGCCGGGCTCGCGTGAGTCCCCTGCCCCAGCCCTGGCACCGGCCCGGATGGACGCGGAGGCGCCGGCATGGCGGGCTGCGGCTGAGAGGCACGCGGCGCGGGAGCGGGCCGAGGCGGCGCTTCCGTCCGAGGCGGCGGCGCGCCCAGGTTGAGCGGCACCACCTCGGTGCGGTCGTTCGCGTCGTCCTCGGACACGGAGATGCCGGGGAAGGAGTCGTCCGCCGGAGGCGGCGCAGGAGGCCGCACAGCCGCGCTAGCGACGCCCACGGACCGTGTCGGGGGCGGCGGGGGAACCGGTGGGCCAGGGCGAGGAATGCCGCCACTGCCGCCCATCCCAGGACGGCTTCCGGCCACGGGCACACTGCCCCGGCTGGGCGTCCGTCCATCCGTGGGCGCGGCCATCTCCCCACTGCCGATGTTGCCGCTGCCACTGCCCGAAGGCACCGGGCGCGGGTGGCTGCCCGTCCCGCCGACGGCGGACGGCGCGAACTCCACCAGCCGGTCGCCCAGCGTGTCCCGGAAGAACTGGGCCACCGCCGCGGGCGACGAGTTGAGCCGGTGATGCGCCATCACCGCTTCGATTTCCTCGCGCAACGCGGCGGCGGACGGCGTGCGTCGCGCCGGGTCCTTCACCAGCGCGCGGAGGATGAGGTCGGAGACGTCCTGGGGGATGTTCGGCTTGAGCTGCGAAGGGACTGGCGCGGGGTCCCGGACGATGGCTTGCAGCGTCGCCGCGTCGTGGTCCCTGCGGAACGGGAGCGTGCCGGTGAGCAGCTCGAAGAGCACCACGCCCAGCGCGAACACGTCGTTGCGCGCGTCCAGCGTGCGCCCGGACGCCGCCTCCGGGGAGATGTACGAAATCTTCCCCTTCAGCACGCCCGCCTGCGTGTGCTCCTCGCCCGCCACCTTGGCGATGCCGAAGTCACTCAGCTTGATGGCGCCGTCCAGCGAGATGAGGACGTTGTGCGGGCTGACGTCCCGGTGCACCACCGGGTGCGGCGTGCCCGCCGGGTCCACGTAGGCGTGGGCGTAGTGAAGGCCCGCGGCCACCTCCGCGACGATGCGCAGCGCATGCTCCAGCGGGAGCGCCAGGCCCTTGCGCCGCAGCTCGATGACCAGCTTCTTCAGGTCCGGCCCGCGCACGTACTCCATGAGGATGTACGCGACGCCGTCGGACACGCCCACGTCGAACGTCTGCACGACGTTCGGGTGCGTCAGCCGCGCGTTGGCGCGGGCCTCCGCGAAGAGCATGTCGACGAACTCGGGGTTCTCCGCGAACTGCGGGAGAATCTTCTTCATCACCACGAACTTCTCGAAGCCCTTCACGCCCACCTGCTTGGCGAGGAAGACCTCCGCCATGCCGCCCTGCCCCAGCCGCCGGATGATGTTCAGCTTGGTGCTGCCCAGCGAGTTGGAGATGTCCGTGGACGCGCCCTGGCGGGCCGCCGGGTCGATGTTCGTGGCGCCGAAGAGATACTGACTGAGGGCGCGAGTCTCCAGCGCCTCCATGTCCTCCAGCGGCCGGTCCGTCAGCTGCACCCGCGCCAGCAGCCCCTGGAGCTGGGGCATGTGGGGGACGCGCGCGTTGCCGCCGCAGATGGGGCACGGCACTTCCACGCCGGATGCCTGCGCCCGCAGCTTCGCCAGGTAGTCCGCGGCCTGGAGGCGCTGGTGGCTCACCTGCCCGCAGTTGCGGCAATCACACGGCAGCCACAGCGTGGCCAGCCGCACCGGCAACACCTTGGCCGAGCGCGCCAGCACCGCCAGCGCGGCCGGCGGCACCCGGCACAACGCCACATGCGCGCCCTGCGCTGCCGTCTCCAGCACCTGCTCCAGCTTCGGCAGGGCCTCCGGCTCCACCTTGCTGACGTGGCTGAAGTCGAAGCCGACGCGGCCCTCCAGACCCGACGCCAGCCGGCGCACGTTGAGGTCACCCTTCAGCGCGCTGGCCAGGGTGATGTACGTGATGTCGTCCTGGATAATCTTCAGGTGCTGCGACAGCTCCGGCTGCTCCGCCGGCATGCTGGCGCGCAGGTAGCGCATGACGACCGGGTCCACCTGGCCGAACTGCTGCCGCCGCGCGTAGTCGAAGAACTCCCCCGGCAGGTCCGCGAACTCCAGCGCCCCCTGACACACGGGGCAGGAATGGTCGGGCGCACGTTCCTCGGAGATGACCTGCGCCTCGTCCAGCAGGTTCACCAGCCGCAGCCGGTCCTCGTTGCAGGCGCGGCAGGAGTAGGGCGCCAACACGGAGAGGACGCGGGCGACGCCGGCGAAGCCCTCCACCATGTTGAGCTGGTCCACGATGACGGGCGGCGCGTGGACCACGTAGAGGCCCAGGGCCCCCGGGGGCAGCTTGGCGGCGAACTCAATCCACCGCCGCACGCCGAAGGAGCTGATGCGCTCCACCTGCCCCAGGTCCACCACCAGCAGCCCGTTCATCTCCGGGCTGGCGGACGTCAGTGGGAATGTTTCGTCGATGACGCCGGAAATCCGGACGTGGGTAATTGTCCCCACGCGGAGCCGGCTGATGATGGCGTTGGAAACCTGGCTATCCACCGGCCCTGACCTCATTGAAGACAGAACAGCAGCGACTTGGGTTGTGTGGCGCGGCGGCGGGCCTCCCCCAGGTCCACCACGCACAGGACTCGTGACTCACGGCCAGCGGCCACACGGACGGCCACCACATCGCTGTGCTCCAGGATGCGCCGCAGTCCCAGCCCCGCCCCTCCTCCGGACGCATCCACCTGGACGCGCCCGCCCCACCCTCCCAGCGCCCGGGCGAAGGGGCCCCGGACGCAGACCACCGAAGCGGTCCACGACTTCCAACCACATGCGGCCCTCTTCCACCACGTAGGACAGCTCGCACGCGTCCTCCGGCGCCACCTCTCGGACCTCGGAGCGGCGGTGCGCGTACCGGTGCTGGCCCTGCGCGTCCACCGGCGCGTCCCACATCGCGTTGGCCGCCAGCTCATGCACCACGTCGCCCACCAGCGCCGCCGCCGTGCGCGAACCCCGCGCCTGCGTGACGGCCCGCGCGGCGGCCTCACCGGTGGCGTTGATGTCCGCCACCGACTGGAGCCGGTGCCGCGATGCCCCCGCGGGCAGCAGCGGCGCGCCGCGAAGCAGGTCCCCCAACAAGCGCGCCTCCCACGTGGAGGGACGTCCGTCGGAGGCCCGTGTCGCCAGCAGCAGCGAGGGCGGCTCGCCGCGCAGCGCCTCCGCGTGCGCGGGCGTCAGCTTCCCGTCGAAGAGCACCAGACGCCGGGGCCCGGAGGGCGACCCTGGCCCCTGGCACAGCGCCATGCCGCCCTGTGCGAGGACGGGAGCCGCCTGCTCCACCAGCGCCGGAGAAAGCGACTCGTCTGCAATCAACAGGAGGCCGCCGGCCTCCAGGTGGGGGGCGGTACTCAAGGGCTAGTATCGAACCTTGACTTCGCTGAAGAACGACTGGGGCGGTGCTGGGAAACCGTGGGATTCCTCGTACTGCGCATTGAAGAGGTTGGAGCCGAGGAACGACACGGAGATGCCGTCGTAGACGTTGAAGCCCACGCGCGCGCTGGCCGTGACGTAGCTGGGCAGCTGCACACGGGTGGTGGGCAGGCCCGTCGTCTCGTCCACCTCGAAGCCCGGGTCATAACGTGAGCCCACCAGCAGCGCGTACAGCTCCACGAAGGCGACCTTGCCGATGTTGGTACGGCCACGCGCGTAGATGCGATGGGCCGGCGCGTAGTCCAGCGGAGACTGCGGACCGTCGTCGTACGGCAGCGCCTTGGCGTTGAGGAACTGGTACGCGATGTCGAAGGACGAGTTGATGGACGGAATCTGCGCGGCCGCTTCCAGTTCGAAGCCCGCCACCCGCGCGTCGCCCAGGTTCTGGAACTGCGACACGGAGCCGAAGACGAGCTGCTGGTTGATGAAGTTCTTCGCCAGATTGTAGAAGCCCGTACCCGTCAGGCGCACCCTCCGATCGAAGGGCCAGAAATCCACCGATGCCTCGATGGTGTCCAGCGTCTCCGCGCGCAGATTGGAGTTGCCCACCAGTGTGGCCGCGTACATCTGCTGGTTGATGGCCAGCTCAGCCAACGTGGGCGCACGGAAGGCGCGGCCGTAGTTGGTGCGCAGGGTCAGCAACTCCGGCACCGCGTGGAACACGACGCTGGCGCGCGGCGAAACCTGGTCCGTGCGGTTCTGCCAGACGCGCTCCGGAATCTGGTAGCGGTCGTAACGGGCACCCGCGCCGAACACCAGCCGGTTGAAGAGGCGGTACTCCGCGTCCACGAAGCCGCCCAGGATGGTCTGCCGCGTGTCGTCCATGCTCAGCTCGGGCAGGACGTTGGGCACGTTGACGGCGTCCGCCTTCAAGTCACCACCGAAGGTGACGTTGAGGTCGCCCATCGTCCACAGCGCGCGCGCCTCGCCGCCCAGCCGGCGCCGCTTGCCCAGCGCGCGGGTGGGGTCGCCACCGAAGGCGTTCTCCATCAGCACGTCGCGGCGCTTGAAGAAGCCGTACGCCTGGCCGAAGAGGCGCAGATTGTCGGTGACTTGCTGGTCCACCTGCGCGGACGCGTTGAAGTTCTGCACCGACTCGGAGTCGTTCGGCGTGTAGTGGCAGCGGCCGCAGTTGCCCACGGTGGAGATGTGCGTGCCACCCGGGCGGCCAATCTCCGCGTCCGTGAAGTCCGCGTCCAGCGCCAAGGGCCCGATGCGCACCTTGCCGTTGACCTGGTGCACCAGCGAGTCCTGGTTGGTGTCCACCCGGCCCACGCGCGGGTCGTTGAAGAGCTGCGGGCCGTCCGAGCCGAAGCCGTAGTAGCCCAGCAGCGCCTCCACCGGACCGCCACGGCCCGCCACGGTGCCATGCAGACGCCACGTCTGGTCCTGGCCCGCCAGCACCCGGGCCTCGGCGCCCACGTTCTTGCCCTTCTCGATGAGGTCCGACGGCTGGCGCTGGATGACGTTGATGACGCCGCTGAAGGCGTTGGAGCCGTACAGCGAGGACCCCGGGCCGCGGATGACCTCCACCTGCTTGAGGTTGGTGAGCGGCGTGGTCTCGTCCGCGTAGAACTGACCCGTCCACGGGTCCGTCAGCGGACGGCCGTCCTGGAGCAGCAGCAGTCGGTTGGACAGGTAGTTGGAGCCCAGGCCGCGCGCGCTCACCGCCGCCTTGCGCATGGAGCCCCGGCGGCACTCCATGCCGGGGAAGTACTGGATGGCCTCGCACAGCGTGAACTGGCCGGTGCCTTCCAGCTCGTCGGCCGGAATCCAGGACACCGTGAGGGGCACGTCGGAGATGCGCTGGTTGCGCTTGCCGGCGGTGGTCACCACCGCCTCGCTCAGCACGCGGTTGACGGACTCCTCCAGCGCGTCGGCGCCGTCCAGCGGGTCCACACCCAGGCCCGCGAGCCCGGACTGCGGCGGCAAGGGGCGATCCAGGGTCGGCTCCGCGAAGGGCGCGCTGATGGGAATGTTCGACGAGGGCGCGGGCTGGTGCGCGGGCAGCGTCGCGGTGGCCGGCGGGAGATTCGTCGGCGCGTCCGGTGGGTTGAAGTCCGCGCCGACCGGCGGCAGCGCCCGCGGGGAGGCAGGCTCGGCCGTCAGGGGCGTGGCCGGCGTCAGGGGCGCGGCGGTGGGCGGCGTGGGCACGGGTGCCGGCGGGCTCGCGGGCGACGCATCATCCGTGGAAGGCCCGCCACCCAGGACGGGAATCTCCGGCTCGGCCGTCGGGTCATCCGCGTCCGTGTCCTCGACGGGCGGCGGCTTCACGGGCTTCTTCGACTTCTTGGCCGTCTTCGCGGCGGGACGCGCGGAGGCCGCGGGCTTCACCACCCGCTTCCGGCGCTTCACCTTGGCGGGAGCCTCCGCCTCCGCGGCCTCCTGCGCTGCCGCGCTCGAAGGGACGACGAGGGACAGCACGCACAGCATGATGGAAAGAGGCAGGCCGGCGCGCAGGGCGCGGCGCCCGGCAACCGCCTTCGCCGCGCCCTGCCGCGGCTCACCGAACACAGTCGAGTGCATCGTTCTCACATCCAAGGGTGGAGCATGGACACCCGAGGTCCTGTACGTACGATCCGGAGACGGGCTCGGCGCCAGCGCTTGCGTCCGGGGGAACGCGGTTTCACGACTGGACACCAACGCCATCATTTTCAAGCTACCCCAGAGACCACGCCGGGCCAAGTCGCTGGCTCTCATTCTCTAGAAACTCGGGAAAGCATCAGTCGTCCGGCTGTTCCGCGGAGACGGCGAGGTCTCCGACGAAGGACGGAAGCGCGGGGCCCAGTTCCTCCGAGCGCACCAGCACCTCGGCCTCCACGTGAAGGTCGGCCCCTTCCGCCAGCACGGGCTGACGCCGCGGAGGGCCGCGCGTGACGAGCTTGCTGAACTCGTCGAAGTCCTTGTCCTGGAGCCGCGCGAAGGCATCGAAGGGCGCCACCGCGCCCACCTTCCCCAGCGCGCCGGTGAGCGCGGCCTCGTGGTTGCGCAGGTCCACCAGCACGGCCCCCGGCACCCGGCCACTGCGGAAGAGCACGCGCACATCCTTGCCCTTGGGCACGTGCGCCAGCGGGACGAGCGCCGCCTCCGCGCCCTTGGCCTCCAGCATCTTCAGCGCGGACTCCACGTTCGGCACGGGGGCCAGCTTGAAGTGCTTCTGGGCGTCCAGGTCGCCACCGAGCACGACGTGGGTGACGAACTTCGGGTCCGCCGGGCCCGCGCCCTTCACGTGCGCCAGGCGCTTGCCGGCGAGGTCCTTCACCACGCCGCGCTGCAACGCGACAATGGCCCAGCGCTGCTGCGTGTCACCCGCGCGTGAGGCCCAGGCCACCGGCTTCGCCTTCGCGCCCAGTTGCACCGCGGCCCACGCATCCACCACCGCGAAGTCCACCATCCCGCCCGCCACCGCGCGGGAGAAGTCCTCGTAGCGGCCGAAGCTCTTGGCGGCCACGGGCGTGTCCAGGGTCTCCGTCAGCCGGGCGGCCAGGGCCTCCGCGTACTCGAAGCGCTCCTGGCCATCCGCGAGCGTGGTGGCGAGGAACACCCCCAACGTGGACTTCTTCGGCGCCGCGAGCGCGGAGCTGGCCGTCAGGGTGCAGGCCAGCACGAGGCCAGCCAGGAGGAAGCGAGGTGACGTCTTCATGGGGTCTCCTCCACGGTGGCGTCCGCGGGCGCGCCCGAGGCGGGCTCGGCCAGGCCGTGCAGACTCTGCAGGCGTTCCTTCCACTCACGCACCTGCGCCATGCGCGGGCCGCTGCCGCCGGCCAGGTAGCGGCGCCAGGCCTCCACGGCCTCGCCCGCGTCCTTGCGGCGCTCCTGCGCGTCGATGCCCAGGTTGAGCGCGGCCACCGGCACGCTCGACTCCAACCGGCGCCACGTCTCCACGGCGTCCGTCGTGCGGCCCTTGCGCCAGTCGACGCAGGCCAGGTTGTGCTGCACCTGCGTGTCGTCCGGGCTGCCGGCGAGCGCGGCCTTGAAGGCCTTCTCCGCCACCTTCATGTTGCCGGCGTTGTACGCCTGGGACGCCTCGCGCCGGTGGAGCGCGCCCGTCATCGCCGTCAGCCACTTGGGTTGTCCGGGCATCGGCTTCTTCGCCGCCGCGGTCAGCTGCTTGCGCGCGGCGGGCACCTGCCCCTTCTTGTAGAGCACGAAGGCGGTGGCCAGCGCGCGAGTGTTGGGCCAGGCCCAGGGCTGCGTGGACGCGAGGGCCTTGGCGATGGCCGCGCTCGCCTCCGCGTGGCGCCCGGACTCCGCGCGCGCCAGGCCGCGGACGAACTGGGCCAGCCGCACCAGCTCCTTGCGGTTGCCCGTGCCCAGCTTGTCCACCAGGTCCAAATCCCGCTCGGCGGCGTCGGCGTCTCCGGCCTCCAGGCGCACCAGCGCCCGGCGCACCAGCACGCGCGGAAGGTTGGCGCCCGCCACCTGCGCCGCGGCGCGCGACGGGCCCACCGCGGTGAGGCGCTGCACCGCCGCGTCCACCTGCCCCAGCTCCACCTCGGCCAGCGCGGCGCCGACGGAGGCCTCCGCCTGTTCGTCGGGCTCCTCCGTCTGGGTGGCCGCGCGGTTGAAGGCCTCCAGCGCCGCCTGGGCGTCGTTCGTGGCCAGCCGCGCGTACCCCAGCAGCAGGCTGTCACGCCACGCGGCGCCGGGCAGCATCACGCCCTGCTCCATCACCTTGCGCGCGTCCGCGTAGGCGCGCGTCTCCAGCAGCGCGGCGCCCAGCCGGCGGGCCATGGGCGCGCCCCGGTCCAAGTCATACGCGCGGCGCAAGTCCCGGACGGCGTCCTCCAGCCGTCCCGTGCCCGCCCTGTCCCGCGCCCGGTGCGCCAGGGCCCGGGCCAGCCACTGCTTCGCCCCGGCGTGTTCCGGCTCCACCTGCAGCGCGTTGGCGTAGTCCTCGATGGCCTGGTCCCACTGGCCGGTGGCGAAGTGGTCCGCGCCCAGCAGCACGTAGCCCAGGGCCTGACGCGGCGCCATCTCCACCACGCGCCGGTGCACCTCCACCGCGCGCTGGAAGCGGCCCGCGCGCCGGTTCACCGAGCCCAGGTTGGCCCACAGCTCCAGGCTGTTGGCGCCCGAGCGCACCGCGCCCTCCAGGAACTGGATGGCCTCCTCGTGCCGGCCCTGTGCCTGGAGCGCCTTGCCCACCGCCATCTGCCCCAGCACCAGGCCCGGCTGGAGCTGGAGCACCTTGCGGTACTCCGCCTCCGCGGCGGCCGCGTTCTTCTGGGCGAAGCGCACGTCACCCAGCAGCAGGTGCGCGGCGGGCGAGCTGCCCAGCTTCACCACCGCCTGGGCCTGCGCGTCCGCCTTCGCGACGTCCCCCGCGCCCAGGTACAGGCGGGCCAGCTTCTCGCGCGCATCGCCCGCCTGCGGGAAGCGCGTGGTGACGCCCTCCAGCAGCGTGCGCGCCTCCCCCACCCGGCCCTCCAGCTCCAGCACCTGCGCCAGGCCCAGCTGCACCGACGGCGACTCTGGCCGGCCCGCCTGCGCCTGCTGAAAGGACGCGCGCGCCGCCGCGGCATCCCCGCGCAGCACGTGGGCGCGGCCCAGCAGCTCGTGAATCTGGAAGTCGTTGGGTGCCAGTGCCTGCGGACGCAGCGCCAGGTAGCGCTTCAGCCGCGTGGCCGCCGCGTCTCCCTGCTGGACGTAGAGGTAGTAGCTGGCCAGGTAGTAATGAACGATGAGGTGTTCGGCCTTGTCGGCCGTGGCCACCCGCTCCATCAGCGGCACGGCCTCCGGGAAGCGGCGCAGCTTGAAGTACGCCACGCTCACCGGATAGGCCAGGGCCAGCTCCGAGGGGTTCGCCGTCAGCACCGGCTGCACCCGGTCCACGGTGCGCTGCCAGTCATTGAGCGCGTTGGCGCTGGCGCCCAGGCCGGCGGCGGCGGCCACGGAGCCAGGCTCGGCGGTCAGCGCTTGTTCGAAGAGGGCCAGGGCCTTGCGGTACTTCTCCTCGGCCTCCTTCTTGTCACCCGAGGCGCTGGCGGCGCTGGCGGCCACCTGCGCCGCCTCGCCGTCCCGCACCAGCCGCTGGGATTCGGACATGGGCGGCGGGCGGTACTGCGCCAGCGCGGGCGGGCCGCACAGGGTGGTCAGCAGCGCGAGAGCCGGCGTGAGACGGCGCGACCGAGGGTGTCGTGGGGAGCGTCGCATGCGTGTGGAGTCCCGGAAGGAAGTCAGGCGGCGGGGCTGAACTCGGCCACGACGACGGTGATGTCGTCCCGCTGCGGCTGGCCGGCGCTGAAGGCTCGAGCGTCCGCCAGCACCGCGTCACGCAGCGCCTCCGCGGACAGGTGGGCGTGCGCATGGACCGCGGCGGCCAGACGCTGGGTGCCGTAGAGCTTGCCCGCGTTGTCGCGCGCCTCGGTGAGGCCGTCCGTGTACCAGACCACCACGTCCCCTGGCCGCAGCTGGGCCTGGCGCGAGGTGAACTGCGATTCGACGGAGGCGCCCAGCAGCGGGCCGCGCGCGGGCAGCGATGCAATCTGACCGCTGCGCTTGTTGAACACCAGCGGGCTGGGGTGCGCGCCCGCCGCGTAGTCGATGTAGCCGTTGGACACGTCGATGACGGCCAGCGCGCTGGACATCTGGTGCTCACCGCGGCCCACGTTGGCCAGCGTCACGTTGAGGGCGGTGATGAGCATCTGCGCGTTGACCTGCGACGGCTCGCGCAGCGTCATCGCCGAGGCGAAGCCACTGGTGGCGCTGGTGGCCACCAGCGACGTGGACAGGCCGTGGCCCGTCACGTCGCCAATGCCAATGACGATGCGCCGGTCATCCAGGGCGGCCCGGAACCACCAGTCGCCGCCGCACGCATCCGCGGTGACGACCAGGCCGGCGATGCGCAGCGGCCCCACCTGCACGCCCTCGCGCCCCGGCAGCAGCGTCTCCTGCACGGTGCGCGCGAGCGACACCTCGCGCTCCAGCTGCGCCTTGGCGCGCACGTCCTCCAGCAGCACCTTGATGCGCTCGGCCATGTGGTTGAACACCACGCCCAGCGTCACCACCTCGCGGCCCGCGCCCTGCGCCGTTCCCGCCCGTGCGCTCAGGTTGCCGGCGGCAAGCTGCATCACCTTGCCGGTCAGCATGCCCAGCGGCCGGGTGATGCGCCGGCTCTGGTAGGCCACCAGCACGCCCGCCAGCACCACGAAGCCCAGCCCCAGCCCCAGCATGCGCAGCGTGGTGGCGCGCACCGTGGCGCGCTTGTCCTGCTCCAGCGACGCCAGCTGCTGCTGCAGCCCGCCCAGCGAGTAGCTGATGACGACCAGCCCCTTGCCGCTGCTGGAGCCGTAGTCGATGGGCTCCTGGATTTCGGAGATGGGCTGCCCCCGGTAGAAGGCGCTCACCAGCCGGCGCTCGGCGCGGCGGACCGGCGCGGCGTCCTCCTTGTCCTCGCTGGCGCCTTCGCTGTCCGCCATCCGGACCCCGTCCGGGTCGAAAATCTGCACCCGGAGGATGTTGGGGTTCGTCTTGACGATGGAGCCCGCCACCTCTTCGAGGAAGGCGTAGTTGTTGTCGCGCAGGTTGGTGGCGGAGGTGAGCGCGATGGTCTGCCCCACCGTCTGGCCCAGCTCGCGCGCCTGCTCCTGGATGCGATCCTTGGAGACGAGCGCCGTCTCCTCGAACTGGGACTTGGTGGAGGCCACCGACAGCGCCGCCAGCAAGCCCACGATGAGCACCACCAGGACGCCGGTGGTGAGCAGGAGAATCTGGTCCAGCCGCAGGCCCTTGATCTGGGCCACGTTGGGCAGCTCGCCCGCCTCCAGTGGCGCGATGAGGGTGCGGGTGCCACCCTCCGCCAGCCCCAACGGGCCCGTCAGGCGCGTGGCGGTGGACTCCCGCGCGCCGGTGACTTCCTGGGTGCCTGTCCGCTCGGACGGCGGGAGCGCGGCGTCATCCGGGGACTCGTCGGACGCGGGCGCGGACTTCAGTCGCGTATTCGTACTGGACAAGGGCGGGCCGGGGTGGGGACGCGCTGGGGGAGCGCGAGGGAAACAGGGGTGTTTCGAGACTCTATCTCACTTCTCGTGCTTCGCGAGGCCCTGTCCCCACATCCACGCCGCGCCGGGGAAGACGCCACGGCCGGCATGTCACTGAAGCCATGTCATGCCAATGTCATGGCCCTATTGGAACCCCGCGTCATTCATCCGGGGTACGCCGCGCCCCTCCCCCTTCACCGGGCGCGATGCGGGTGTGCCCGTTACAGTCGGATGTCCATGCGGCCCCACTTCCACGTGGCCGGCTTTCCCGTCCGGCTCCATCCGCTCTTCTTCCTCGTCGCGTTGATGACGGGCTGGACGCTCATCTCCGAGCCCGCTCGGCTCGCGTTGTGGGTGGGCATCGTCTTCGTGTCCGTGCTGCTCCATGAACTGGGGCATGCGCTGGCCTTCCGCCGCTACGGCTGTCCCGCTCGAATCGAGCTGCACGGCATGGGCGGCACCACCCAGACCCACGACGCCGCGCACCTCACTCACCCGCAGTCGGCCTTCGTGAGCTTCGCCGGGCCGGGCATCGGCTTCCTGGCGGGCGGGCTCGTCTGGGGCCTGTCGCAGCTCGTTCCGCTGGGTGAGCCGGGCGGACTGGCGGACCAGGGCGTGCGGCAGTTCCTGTGGGTCAACATCGGCTGGGGGCTCTTCAACCTGCTGCCCATGCAGCCACTGGACGGTGGCCATCTGCTGGCGGACCTGGTGCGCGCCCGCAGCGGCTACCGCCACGAACGGGTGGTGCTTGGCATTGGCATCGCCACGGCGGTGGTGGTGCTGGGACTGGCCATCTGGTCGAAGCAGGTCTGGCTGGGAATGTTCGCGATGATGCTGGGAATGATGAACGTCGAGCAGCTCCGCCGGACGCCGAAAGTGCGCCCCGCCGAGCCGCGGTTCGCCGCCCCCCGCGTCGTCCGCAAGCCCCGGACTGCACCGGCGGGCGCCATCTCCATCGAGGGGCTGATGGACGAGCTGCGGGGAACGCCTCTCCCCCCGGACGCGGCTGCCGCAGATGATGACCTGGAGGGCCCTCACGACCCGGCCCTGGTGGGCGAGATGCTCCTGGACAGCGGGCTGCCAGAGCTCGCCGTGGGCTCCCTCCAATCCGCCTTCACGCAGGCGCCCCTGCCGCGCACCGGCCATGCCCTGGTGCTGGCGCTGCTGCACACCGGGCGGCTCCAGGAGCTGGCCTCGCTGCTGGACAGCTCGCACGCCCGGCAACTGTCCGAGGACACCCTGGCCCTCATCTCCGAGCACGCCGGGACGGCCAGCGAGGCCACACTCACCGAGCGGGTTACCGCGCTGCGGCACGGGCGGACTCCTGCCACGGATGAGCCCCGCTGATTGCCGCGCCGCGCCAGAAGGTGCTCTCCGCCTGACGTCCCGGCAGGCGGCCCATCAACTGCCTTGAGCGGGAGGCACCCATCCGGGTTATAGGGGCGTCCCCTCCAGCCAGAGGAAGGTCGCGCGTGTCTCGTCCCCGACTCATCAAAGAATCCTCAGAAGCGTCCGCGCCGCTCGAGCGGGAGCTCCTGGTCCGCATCCATGACCTCATGGTGAAGACGCGCGTCCTCGAGGAGCGCCTCATCCAGATGTACAAGCAGGGCCATGGATACTTCTGGATTGGCGGCCCCGGCGAGGAGGCGTTCAACGTCTCCCTGGGCCTGCTCATGAAGAAGGGCCAGGGCCCCGACTTCGACTATCTGCATGCGCACTACCGGCAGTCCGGCACCCTGCTCGCGCTGGGTGAGGAGCCCATCGGCTCCCTGCGGCAGATGAAGAACACGGCCACGGACCCGTATTCGGGCGGCCGCAACTTCGCGGGCCACTACTCCGCCCGGAAGTACAACGTGGCGCCGGTGTCCTCACCCATCGAGGTCCAGTACGCCATCGCCCCGGGCACGGCCATGGTGCAGAAGCGCCACGGCGGTGACGGCATCACCATCGTCACCGGTGGCGACGCCGGCACGGCCGAGGGCGATTTCGCCTCGTGCCTGGTGTGGAGCAGCCGCCCCGCCAACCCGCTGCCCATCCTCATCATCGTCACCAACAACAAGTGGGGCATCTCCACGGCGGCGGAGGGCCAGCACGGCGAGCAGCGCATCAGCGACCGCGGCAAGGCCTTTGGCATCCGCAGCAAGACCATCAACGGCAACGACGCCGTGGAGGCCTACACCGAGCTGCGCGAGGCCATGGCCTACGTGCGCACGGAGCGCAAGCCCTTCCTCCTGGAGGCCAACGTGTCGCGCCTCTACGGCCATTCGTCCGCCTCCGGTGCCAACTACGTGGGCAACGAGGTCGACTGCCTCAAGGACTTCGAGGCGAAGCTGGAGAAGGACGGCGTCCTGACGCGAGAGCAGATGGACGCCCTGCGCAACAACTACACCGAGGAGATGGCCGCCGCCGCCCGACTGGTGCGCGACGAGCCACAGCCCGACCCGGAATCCATCTGGAAGCACATCTACGCGGAGGACAAGTAACCCATGGCGAACATGGCACAGGCCATCCGCATGGCCCTGCACTACGCCGAGGAGCACCTGGGCGTCACCGACATCTTCGGCGAGGACGTGGGCGCCCCCCTGGGCGGCGTCTTCACCTGCACGCAGGGTCTGAAGACGACGTGGAACTCTCCCCTGGACGAGCGCGGCATCATCGGCGCGGCCATGGGCATCGCCATGGCCGGCGGACGGCCGGTGGCGGAGATCCAGTTCTGCGACTACGTCTACAACACCATCGACCTGCTGAAGCTGGCGGGCAACACCAGCTGGTCCACGTTCGGTGACTGGAACCTGCCCATGGTGGTGCGCACGCCGGTGGGCAGCGGCATCCGCGGGTCCATCTACCACTCGCACTCGTTCGACGCGACGATGACCCACATCGCCGGGTGGAAGGTGGTCATGCCCTCCACGCCGCTGGACGCGTACGGGCTGCTCATCACCGCGTGCCAGGAGAAGAACCCCGTCATGTTCCTGGAGCCCAAGGCGCTCCTGCGCGTGAAGGGCGAGGAGCGGATTCCGGGCGAGCCGGATGATGAGCGCGCGCTGTCGAAGCTCATCGACGCGCCGCTGGGAGACCGCTCCCAGTGGAAGCCGCAGTGGCCCGCGGGCCTGGAGGCGTACGCGGTGCCCTTCGGCAAGGGCAAGATTGTGCGCGAGGGCACGCAGCTCACCGTGGTGAGCTACGGCCGCACCCTGCCCCTGTGCGCGAAGGCCGCGGAGACGCTGGCCGCGGACGGCATCAGCGCGGAGGTCATCGACCTGCGCTCGCTGTGGCCGTACGACTGGGAGCTCATCAAGGCCTCCGTCCAGAAGACGGGCCGCGTCCTCTTCGTCAACGAGGACACCGAGGTGACGAACTTCGGAGAGCACCTGGTGCGCCGCACGGTGGAGGAGCTGTTCTACTCGCTGCTGGCGCCGCCCCGGCTGCTGGCCGGCAAGTTCCTGCCGGGCATCGGCCTGGCGGACGCGCTGGAGATGGCGTCGGTGCCGCAGTTGGGTGACATCACCACCGCCATCCGCTCGCTCGCGGGCGAGCAGCCGTAAGAGCGACACCCACAGTCCCCTGCTCGTGAGTCCCTTGTCTCACGGGAGAAGCACCCCGGGCCGCCATTCCTCTTTGGAGGGATGGCGGCCCATTCGTTAGACTCCGAAGGCTTTGTCACAGCCAATCGTCCGGACAGTCACTCCCGTCGCTGGTGCCGATGCGCCGGCCTTCCGTATTCGTCGCGCCCGCCGGGGTGACGCTGAAGCCATGGCGTCACTCCTCAAGGAGCTGGGCTACCCCCAGGGGACGGACCAGCAGACGGTCCACTGGGTCGTCAGCCATCCGGAGATTGAAATCTTCGTGGCCGGCGACCCGCAGGACCGGCCCGTGGGCATGGTGTCCTTCTCCCACCGTCCCCAGCTCCGGCTGCGCGGGCGCGTGGCCACCATCGACGAGTTGGTGGTGACGGAGACCTGGCGCCGCCGCGGCGTGGGCCGCGCGCTCATCCGGCAGATTCTGGAGCGCTGCAAGGTGCTGAGCGCGAAGCAGCTCCAGCTCGTCTCGCCCATGACGACGACGCCGGAGACGCGCAACTTCTACACCGCGTGTGGGTTCTCCGAACTCGACTCGGGCGTGTTCCGCCACGTCGATACGGAGTCCCAGCGCTAGGGAAGCGCCGGGGCTTGCCCCCGGCTGCTACCGCTTGATGCTGTCCACCACACGCTGAAGCCGGGCCCGGTCCTCGTCGCTCAGGTCCGTGAAGCGCACGCCAATGGCCTCGGCCTCGTCGCGCACCCAGGCGATGACGCCGGTGAGGTGGAACTCCTCGCCTTCAATCGCCATGGACAGCCGGACGTGGGAGCCCACGTCGTAGGACTTCCGCGTCAGCAGGCACAGGCCGCCCGCGGAGATGTTGATGGAATACGCACGCAGCGCCCGCGCCGCGTCCTGCGTCTGGTTGAAGCGAACCTCGAACCGCGCCGCCACACGCTCATCCGCCCGCCGGTTCGCGTATGCGGCTGGATCCCCGTTCTCCATGTCATCCGCCGTCTTGGTTGTCATACGCACCCGATAGCCCCCACGTTCGACGCTACTGGCGAACACCACGCTGCTTCCCACACCCACAGTTCCACAGGGTGACGCGCCGGGCCAACCTCGAGGTCCCGGGCGTCCGCCAAGTGTCCGCTGCTTTCCACGCCTGATTCAAGGGGCCCCCTCTATCGAATTCGGGTGCCTATGTCCTCGGTGACTTCCCCGGGAGAGCTCTGGAATGCGTGTGGACCGCCTCTATGTGTTGACTGGAACCCTGGCTTTGGCCCTCTGGGCCGCCGCCTGCAACGGCGGCAACGGGCCGGGCTCTGGCGGCCAGGGGGACGCGGGCACGGATGGAGGCGGAACGCCCACCGTGGACGGTGGCGGGACGGACGCGGGCGGCGGCGGGCGGGACTTCGCCTGCAACGTGGCGCGGCAGGAGGGCTGTGCCGACGGCCAGGACTGCTACTTCGCGGACCTGGCGGACGGCGGCACCGGCAGCCGCTGCTTCGAAGCGGAGTGCGACGTGGTGGCCCAGGACTGCGCCCAGGGCCAGCGCTGCACGTATGCGATGGAGAATGGCGTCACCCAGCGGCGCTGCGTGGCCCCGGGCACCGCGGACGAAGGCGCGCCCTGCACGCTGGCTCCCAGTGACGGGGGCCTGGCCTACGACACCTGCCGGCAGGGATTGTTCTGCCGCGAGGCACCTGACGGCGCAGGAAGTGGCTTCACCTGCCAGCGCCTGTGCCATGCCACGACCCAATGTGGGAACGCGAGCGAGTGCAACACCGTGCTCCGCCTGGAAGGCACCGACGAGCTGCCGCTGGTCTGCGGCCCGCCGTCCACGGCGTGCAACCCCTTTGGCGAGGACTGCGATGCTCCACTCAGCTGCTACCCGTCCACGTCCGGTCCACTGTGCGCGGGCAGCGGCAATCGGACGGAGGGGCAGTCGTGCGACTTCAGCAATCAATGCGCGCCGGGAAGCGCGTGTGTGAATGCGGGAGGCGGCCTCACCTGCCGTCCGCTCTGTCAGCCCGGTGGCACGCCCGCTTGCTCTACGGGCAGCTGCCGGGCGTTGGATAGCAACCCAGGCGTGGGGGCTTGCGTCCCCTAGACAGCAGGCCGGTCGCTGTGGCGGGCGGCCAGGCAGACGAGGCTTCGGAGGCGGAGGGTTCCCAGACGGCCGGCTGGCAGGGCACGGTGTGGTGTGCATCCTGCAAAGCCGGGAGGAATGGGAATGGGAACGAAGCCGGGGTGGCGGAGGGTCGTCGTGTTCGCGAGCAGCGCGCTGCTGGCGTGTGCTGGCGGCGTGGCGGACTCACCCGACGGGGACCTGCCGCCAGACGACGACAACCGCACTTCCACGATGGAGCAGAACGCGCCGGACGCGTCACTGGAAGTCGCGCCCGTGTTGGTGCTGAACGACGGGCGGCAGGTGCAGGCCGTGCCGCCCTTCGCGCCGTCGGCGACTTCGTTCCAACCGGGCTTCCATCAAGCGCTCCGCGCGTCTCACTCAGCGGGAAGCGTGACGACCTTCCGCATGCGCGTGCCAGTGGCGCGCGACGGCGGGCGCATCCGCGTGACGTTCCGCGCGGGCGACGGAAGCATGACGCTGGTGCGCGCCACCGTGGCCCAGGCGGGCGCCAATGGAGCGCTGGTGTCCACGCCGGTGAAGCTCACCTTCGATGGCGCGGAGGGCTTCACCGTGGACGCGCGCTCGCGGAAGACGTCGGACCCGGTGGACTTCCCGGTGGCGTTCCGGGACGAGCTGGCCATCACCTTCGAGGCCCGTGGCGCGCTGGCGGCCAGCGCCATCAGCGCCTTCCCAGGCAGCTTCGCGCGCGCGGGGAACCATGCGCTCGTGACGGGCGCGCTGGGCGGCACCCTGTTCGACCGCGCCGTCGGCGTGGCCACCGTCGACGTAGAAGGCCCCACGGGCCGCGCCTTCGTGGCCATCGGAGACAGCATCACCGAGGGCTACGTCGACACGAAGAACGACACGCGCAACGCCTGGCCCGCCAAGGTGGAGGCCGAGCTGGGCGTGCCCGTGGTGAACGCGGGCGTGAGTGGCCAGGGCTTCTACGACGCGCTGGCGCTGCTCGACGGCGAGGTGCTGGCGCTCCGGGGCATCACCGACTGCATCGTCCTGCTGGGCACCAACGACCTGGGCGACAAGGACTCCCTGTCCGTCATCCAGGCGCGGATGAACACGATGCTGGGCCGGCTCGCGCCGTTCTGCCGCACCTGGGTCAGCACCCTGCTGCCCAAGGAGAAGTCGAACTACGCGCCCTACGAAGTGGTGAAGACCCAGCGGCTGGAGCTCAACACGTGGCTCCGCGGCGGCGGCGCCGGCCCGGACCTCATCGACCTGGAGGCGGTGACGCGCCAGCCAGCGAACGTGCACCTGTTCCTCGACGGGCTGGAGGTGGACGGCATCCACCCCAGCGTCGAAGGCCACCGGGTGATGGCGGACGAAGTCACGCGCGTGCTGCGCGAAGAGGGCGGCCTCTAGCCGCGCCCCCGCGCTCAACCCTGGCGCGAGCCGAGCACGCCGTGGAGCACCAGCAGCTCCGCGAGCCCCGGCGGCGCCAGAATCCAGTCGTCCTCCGTGGGCACCCAGCGCACCGGGGCCCCGGCCCCCTCCAGCAGGCTGTTCACCTGGAGGAGCAGCGGCTCGAAGGTGGAGACGGGGGCCTCGCGGCTCCCCTCCGGAGCCGACACCTCGTGTCCACCGGGCTCCAGGCGGAAGGCGGCGCGGCCTGACTGGGGCGTCACCTCGAAGCCGGGCAGGTACGGCTGCATGGCGGCCTGGAGCCGCTCCAAGAGCGCGCCGTCCTCGTAGGGGTGTGACAGCTCCCAGTCGAAGAAGGTGGGCAGCTGCGCGAGCAGTTCCTGGTGCAGCGGGTTGGCGCGGCTCTGCCGCCAGTGGTGCTCGGCCAGGTCATAGGCCGTGGCGGGCACGCGCAGTTCGTACTTCTCCAACTTCGCGAGCAGCTCGCCCATCCGCTCCACCAGGTCCGCGGGCGGCTCGGCGCGGGACACCCAGCCCCAGTCCGCCACCGACTGCCCGCGCCGCTGGCCTTCCACCCGGTCCCCTTCACGCAGTTGGAGCCGCGGCTCCGGGGCCTCCTCTTCCGGGTACAGCCCCGCGTGCAGGAGCGGCCCGCCCGATTCGGGCCGCAGCCGCGCGAAGCGGTGCGCCGGGTTGACCTCCACCACGCTGAACGTCTCCCTGGCCATCGCCGTCTCCTCGGATGTCCGACGTCGCGGAGCCTACCCGGTGTTGCGCATTCCGGCGGCGATGCCGTTGAGCGTGAGCAACAGTGGACGATCCACCTCCGCCTGGCCCTCGCGCTTGCGCTTGAGCAGCTCCACCTGGAGGAAGGACATGGGGTCCACGTAGGGGTTGCGCAGGGAGATGCTGCGCTGGAGCTGCGGGTTGTTGTCGAGCAGCTTCGACTCGCCCGTCAGCCGCTTCACCTGCCTGCGCGTGCGCCGATGCTCCTGCTGGATGCGCCGCCACAGCGAACGGGTGGCGGGAGGCGCCAGCGACGCGTAACGCCCGGCGATGGCCATGTCCGACTTCGCCAGCACCATGGTGACGTTGTCGATGACGGCGCGGAAGAAGGGCCACTCCCGGTACATGCGCTTGAGCTGCGCCGCCCCACCCTCCTCCTTCGAGAAGGCCTCCAGCGCGGAGCCCACGCCGTACCAGCCCGGGAGGATGGCCCGGTTTTGCGTCCAGGCGAACACCCACGGAATCGCGCGCAGCGTGTCCAGGCCCCCCGCCCTGCGCTTGCTGGGGCGCGAGCCGATCGGCAGCGACGCAATCTCCTCCACCGGCGTCGCGGCGGTGAAGAACTCCAGGAACCGCGGGTCCTCCCACACCAGGGCGCGATACGCCTTGCGCCCCGACTCCGCCAGCGTGTCGAACACGGTGCGGAAGGTGCGCTCAGCCTCGGGCTCCGGTCGCGGCTGCGCATCCAGCGTGTGCAGCAGCACGCCGCCCAGGATGAGCTCCAACGTGCGCCGCGCCAGCTCCGGGCGCGCGTACTTGTGGTCCAGCGCCTCGCCCTGCTCCGTCGCCTTGTAGCCACCCGCCACCGCGCCAGGCGGCAGCGCGAGAATCGCCTCCTGCGCGGGACCACCGCCACGCGCCACGGACTCGCCGCGGCCGTGGAAGAGTCGCAGCGGGACGCCCGCCTCGCGAGACACCGCCGTGAGCGCCACCTGCGCGCGGTACAGCGCCGCGCTGGCCGCCAGGAGCCCCACCTCCTTGCCGGAGTCGCTGTAGCCCACCATCACCTCCTGGCCACCGCGCACGTCCAGGTGCTTGCGGTACTCCGCGTCCGCGAAGAGCGTGCGCAGCACGTCCGGGCCCGAGTCCAGCGCGCCCAGCTGCTCGAACAGCGGCACCACATTCACCGTGGCGCAGCCCCGCTTCTCGTCCCACAGGCCCGCGTGCTTCAAGCAGCGGAAGGCCGCGAGTACGTCCTCGGCGGTGCTGGCCATGCTGAGGATGAGCGTGCGGCACGCGGGCTCACCCGACTCCGATTGGGCCTCCTTCAGCCGCGCCAGCACTTCCAGGAGCCGCGCCCCGCCTTCCGTCGGCGCCGGGCCCCCGTTGAACGAACCCGCCGCGCTCACCGCATCCTCGGCTGGCGCGCGCACCTCCAGCTCCGCCAGCGACAGTCCCAGCGCGAGCACCCGCTCCCGGACCTGCCGCACGTCGCGAAGTCCCGCGTGCGTGCCCTTCGACGCCTCCAGCGCGCGGCCCAGCACGTCCAGGTCCGCCAGCAAGACCTCCGGCGTGCGGTAGGCGCCCTGCGGCATGGGGACGCTCGCCCCGGCGCGCTGCTGCGTCACGTAGTGGAGCGCACGCTGCAGCCGCTCCTCCATGAAGCGCAGCTTGTGCCGCAGCGGCTCGCCCGGGGTGCGGGGACCGTAGCGGCGCTCGGCGTCGGGCAATTCCTCCGCGTCCTTCGCCACCGAGTTCAGCAGCTCCTCGGACGGCTTCGCGTGACGCGCCGATTGGGACAGCCGACCGCCCAACCGCTCCAGGTCATACAGCAACCGCCGCAGTCCACGGGCCCGGTGCGCGCGCAGCGTGTCCGCGAACACGTCGGGCGTCACCAGCGGGTTGCCATCCATGTCCCCGCCCACCCATGAGTGGATGCGCACGGGCGTGTCCACCGGCCCCAGCGGCTCGCCGTAGGCACGCTCGAAGGCCCAGTCCAGCAGCTCGGGCAGCAGGGCCAGCTCGTCGGCGAGCACCTCCTCCACGTACCAGAGGACGTTCTTCACCTCGTCACCCACGGTGGGGCGCTCGCGGCGCAGCTCGTCCGTCTGCCACAGGAGGGTGATTTCCTCGCGCAGCAGCGCCAGGTTCACCGAGGACTCGCGCTGCGTCAGCTCGCAGCGGTCCCGCTCCTCCAGCAGGCCCGCCATGCGGTAGAGCTTCTCCAGCAGCGTGCGGCGCACGGCCTGCGTGGGGTGCGCGGTGAGCGTCAGCGTCACGCGCATGGTGCGCATGGCCTCGCGCACGCGCTCCGCGGGGATGCCCGCTTCCTTGAGCACGAGCAGCGTTGCCTCCAGCGAGCCGCGCTGGGGCTTGGCGGACGCCGCCTCCGCGTGGGTGCGGGCGCGGCGGATGCGGTGGTGCTGCTCCGCCAGGTTCACCAACTGGAAGTAGACGGAGAAGGCGCGCAGCACCGGCTCGGCCTGTTCCAGCGGCAGGCGTTGGAGCACCTCCGCCAGCTCGGCTGCCACCGCGCGCCGGCCGGCCACGGGGCCTCGGCGGCGCTGGATGGCGAGGCGGCGCACTTCTTCTTCCAGGTCGAAGAGCGCCTGCCCTTCCTGTTCGACGAGGACTTCTCCCAGGAGCCGGCCAAGCAGGCGGACATCCCGGCGCAGCGGCTGATCCACGGCACGCAGTCGGGCCATATGGTGCGACGGTAGCCGCTGAGCGGCGGACTGGCCCGCATTTCCGCGCGAGAAAGTGACGTGCGCCCGCGAATCACGGCGAGGTGGCTGTCATTCCCGACAGACTCGGTCCCGAAACGCGCCAGCACGCGCCACCGCCCGAAAGCCACCCGACCCCGTGGCTCCAGAGCCACACACCCGCCCGGTCCAGGCCTTGCACAACAGGCCACCCGTGGGCCGCGAACGACACCGCGGCCGAGGAGCTTGTCGCCATGTGGACGATGCGGGGGTGGAAGGTGACGTTGCTGTGTGGCTGGCTGGCCACGCCGGTGGCCCTGGCCGAGACGGCGATGCTCGGCGGGGTGCCGCCGGAGGCGAGGGCCGCGCGGAGCGCGGAGCTGCTCCCCTCCGAACCGATGTTCCCCGACGCGGGCCCAGGCGAGCTGGACGGCCCCGTCCTTCGCTACGCGGAGCCGGTGTCCTGCCCCGCCGCGCCCGAGGGCCGGGTGTGGGTGGCGGAGACGCATGCGTGCGACGACGCCGGCTGCGAGTCGCTCACGACGGTGTGGGCGGGCTCGTGGACCATCGAGGACGCGGGGCTGGAAGTGCGCTGTGAGACGGACCGCGTGGTGCTGGCCGCGGGCGAATGGCGGATGGTGCTCACGCGAGGCGCGGGCGGCGGGCTCGAGGTGAGTGAGCTGACGCCGCCGGAGCCCGAGTCGCTGTCGGCGGCGCGTCCCTCGGAGCCACCGGCCTCCGAGGGCTGAGCCGGGCTACACGCCGATGCGGCGGAGCATCAGGATGGGGCCTTCATCCAGGCGCCTGTCCCGCAGGTCGATCTCGCAGTCGATCATCCAGTCGCCGTGCCCTTCCGGGTCGATGATGCGCTGCTGGGTCTCCCACAGCCGCGTGCCCGACTCCTTCAGGAAGGTGTTGGCGGGCTTGCGCGCCTGGGGCGTGAGCACCACGACCTTGTGCTCCTCGAAGTACGGAGCCATGGCCTGCTCCAGCTTGGGGGCCGTCCATTCGCCCAGCGCGTTGTCCAGCATGGCCAGCGCATCCATGTAGCGCTTCTGGCCCAGCGCCTTGAGCAGCCGGTGCAGCTCCTCGCGCACGCGCGCGGCGAAGGCCTTCGGGTCGTCGGTGAGCTCCTTCGGCTTGAGCTCCACCACCGGCTTCGCCTCGACGGCGGCGTCCGGGTTGCGCATGCGCTCCCACTCATCCAGCAAGCTGGAGTCCACCTGCCGGAGCGTGGCGCGCAGGTGGTCGATGAAGTCCTCCACCTCCTCCGTGCGGAAGCGCTCCGGCACCGTCTGCACCAGCGTCTTGTACGTGTCGTTCACGTACCGCAGCAGCACGCCCTCGCTGCGCTGGAGGCCGTACTCACGGATGTAGTCCGGGAAGGACATGAACCGCTCGAACATGTCCCGGACAATGGACTTGGGCCGGATGTTCTCCTCGCCCACCCACGGGTGCTTCTGCGCGAACTTGTTGAAGGTGCCGTAGATGAAGTCGCGGTTGGGCTTGGGCCACTCGAGCTTCTCCAGCTCCGCCATGCGGTCGTCGTACTCCACGCCCTGCGCCTTCAGCTCGTTGATCTTCTCGCCCTTGAGCTGGTTCAGCTGCGCGTAGAGCACCACGTCCGGGTTCTCCAGGATGGCCTCCACCAGCGACACCACGTCGAGCGCGTACGTGTCCGTGGTCGGATCCAACAGCTCCAACGTGTCGAGCAGGTACAGCGACAGCGTGTGGTTGAGGCTGAAGTCGTGCTGCATCTCCCCCGCCACCTTCACCGTGGCGCCCGAGCCGCCCTGCCCCTTCTCCACCTCGATGATTTCCGCGTCGCGCAGCGTGCGGAAGTCGCGCGCGGCCTCCTTGAGATGCCGGCGCTTGAGGTAGTCCGAGTCGTGGCTGCGCTGCACCAGCTTCACCAGCCGCTTGTACCCGCCATTGCCTTCTGTCTGGTGGTCGCTCTGGAGCAGGTTGAGAATCATCCCGTGCGACACCGCGAAGCGGGACTCCAGCGGCTCCGGCATGCCGCTCTGGAGCCGCTCGAAGGTGCTCCGGTCGTACTGGACGAAGTTCTTCTGGGGCGGCTTGGCCTTGGGCGTCTTCTTCTTGCCCGCGGCCTCCTTGGCGGCCAGCTTGATGTTCTCGATGACGTACTCGGGCGCCTGGGCCACCACGCTGCCCTGCGTGTCGAAGCCCTTGCGGCCCGCGCGGCCGGCAATCTGCTGGAAGTCGCGCACGCTCAGCGTGGTCAGCTTCTCGCCGTTGAACTTGAAGAGCTGCGTGAAGAGCACCGTGCGGATGGGGATGTTGACGCCCACGCCCAGCGTGTCCGTGCCGCTAATGACCTTGAGGTGCCCGTGCTGGGCCAGCTTCTCCACCAGCAGGCGGTACTTGGGCAGCAGGCCGGCGTGGTGCATGCCGATGCCGTGGCGCAGGAAGCGCTGGAACTCCTTGCCGTAGGGCGTGTCGAAGGGCGCGTCCTGGAGCGCCAACCGGATGGCCTCCTTCTCCTCCTTGGTGGAGAAGTCCACGCTCATCAGGTTCTGCGCCTGCTCGGCGGCGGTGCGCTGGGTGAAGTTGACCAGGTAGATGGGGTACTTCCCACGAGCAATCAGGTCTTCAATCGTCTCGTGCAGCGGCATCTCACGGTAGTCGAAGTCCAGCGGCACGGGGCGCTCGGCGCTGCGCACGGTGGCCACTTCCCGGCCGGAGAGCTTCGCCAGGCTCTCCTCGATGACGTGCGTGGGGCCCAGCGTGGCGGACATCAGCAGGAAGGTGGTGTCCGGCAGCGCGATGAGCGGCAACTGCCAGGCCACGCCGCGCTCGCGGTCCGAGTAGTAGTGGAACTCGTCCATGACGACGTAGTCCACGCGGGCGCTCGCGTCGCGCAGGGCCAGGTTGGCGAGGATTTCGGCGGTGCAGCAGATGATGGGCGCGTCGCGGTTGATGCTCGCGTCGCCGGTGAGCATGCCCACGTTCTCCGCCCCGAAGGCGTCGCAGAGGGCGAAGAACTTCTCGTTCACCAGGGCCTTGATGGGGCAGGTGTAGAAGGAGACCTTCCCCTCCGCCATGGCCTTGAAGTGGAGCGCCGTCGCCACCAGCGACTTGCCGGAGCCGGTGGGCGTCTTGAGGAACAGGTGCTTGCCCGCCAGCAGCTCCAGGATGGCCTCTTCCTGGGCCGAATAGAGGCTCAAGCCATTGGCCGCCACATAGCCGACGAAGCGGTTGAGGATTTCGTCCGCGTCCAGGGGCGGTTCGCCCTTCTTGGGGAGCAGTGCGGCGAGCGGCGCTTGGGTTTCAGGGGTGGCCATCACCCGTGGACAATAGGCGGCGCGCCCGGCCCCTACCGGGAAAATCGCAATCGGCGGCACGGGGCGTGACGGCAGGCGCCCCCTTCCCGCACGGAAGGGCCGGGGGAAGGCCCCCTGGAGGGGTGTCCACGAGTCCCCGTGCGCAACGGCCGGGGGCGCGATACCCGGGCCCCGGCCCCCTCCATACCGTTGCCCCTGGACTGAAGCTCAGGGGGTGGGGATGCGGAGAACCGTCAGACAGAAGATGACGCGCCTCAAGCGCGCGGCACTGCTGGGAGGTCTGGCTTCCGCGCCCTGCCTCTGGAGCGGCTGTGAGCAGCGACGGGGCCCCACGGTGGACGAGGCCGATGTTGCCGAAGCCCCGATTGTCGCGGGGCTGGAAGGCGGTCCCCCCACCGCCACGATTCCAACGGCTGACGGCGGGAATGCTGGCGCAGGGCCGGGCCCAGCACCAGGCCACGCCGATACCGGCACGGGTGGCGCGGGAGCCCACGGCGGGACCGGCAGCCGGAGCGAGACTCCAGGCGCGAGCGCATACATACCCGGCAGCGGCCCGCGGGACAGCGGCAGCAGAGCCGGTGGTGGCAGCCCCCCCCGGAACAGCGGCAGTTGGACCGTTGGTGGCAGCGGCCCGCGGGACAGCGGCAGCCGGACCGGTGGTGGCAGCGGCGCTGGCCGAGGTCGCTTCGGAGGCGGGGGAAGCCTCACGGGTGGCCACAGCGCCACCGGTGGGGACAGCCTGTCGAGCGGCAACAGTGTGACGGGGGGCGGCAGCAGCACCGGCCAAGGCGGCAGTGGCTCGGGTGGAGCCACGGGCTTGCGCAACTGAGGAAGCAGCGCAGGTGGCTCGGCCTCGGGAAGTGGAGGGCTGGACAGTGCCAGTGGCGGCGACAGCGCGTCCGGCGACGGCAGCGGCGAGGGAGGCTCGCGGTCCGGTGGGATGCTGGGGCTCTGACGCCGCCTCACGCGGTGCACCTCACCGCCACGCCGTCGCAATCGCGCTGGAGGAACGGCCGGAGCGCGTATCGCCTGGACCCGACGCTCCTCGAAAAGCAAACGGGATGAGCGGACCGTGCCGCCCATCCCGCGCGTTCAAACCCAGGTGACGCGGCCTACGTCGTCGGCTGAGTCGCCTGGATGACCGGGGCCTGCGCCCCCTGCGGCCTGATGTCCTCCAGCACGTCGTTCATCGACGCCATCAGCGCATGCGGCCCGGTGCCCGTCCACGTCCCGGCTTCCTGGAGCATGGGAGCTGGCGGCGCGGCAGGTCCACGCGCTGTCCCGCCGGGCCAGCGGTCCCTTCATCGCCGTCAACTGCGGCGCGCTGCTGCTGGAGAGCGAGCTGTTCGGCCACGTCCGGGGCGCCTTCACCGGCGCCACGCAGACGCGCGAAGGCCTGTTCGGCGCGGCGCGCGGCGGCACCCTCTTCCTGGACGAGGTGGGCGAGGCCTCTCCCCGCGTACAGGTGAAGCTGCTGCGCGTGCTCCAGGAGCGGCGCTTCCGCGAGGACCCCTATTACCGGTTGGCCGTGCTGCCCATCGTCATGCCGCCGCCGCGCGAGTGCATCGAGGACATCCCGATTCTGGCCACGCGGTTCCTGGAGCAGGCCGCCGCGCGCAACGGCCTGCTGCTGCCGCTGCTGGCGCCCGAGGACGACGTGCGCTCGGAGCACGTGGCCCGCATGTTCGACCCGCCCACCTCCGCGCGAGCGCGGTCGGATTCCACGCGCGAGGAGGAGCCGGAGCTGCTGAGCGCCTCCGGTGAGCTGCCGACGCTGCGCGAGGCGAGAGACCGCTTCGAGCGGCGCTCCAAGGGCAACGTGGCTGCCGCCGCGCGCATGACCAGCCGCAACCGCACGGACGGCTACGAGCTGCTGCGCCGCCACGGGCTGTCCCCCGCCGACCTCAAGTAGCGGCCGTCGCCCCCCCGTCCACCGAAGCGTTGTCGCGTGCACATCTCGCTCGTGCTTCACGGCCATGGCGGTGTGCTTTTCAACTGCCCAACCTTCAGCTGAACAGCAGTTGAGGGGGACGACAGTCATGCGAATCACACGAGCGATGTTGGGTGTGGCGATGGTGGGGACGGCCGTGATGCTCGCCGGCTGCGGAGAGAGCAGCGCCAGCGAGAACACGCTGGGGCCCCAACAGGCGGCCGCGGGTCATCCAGTGACGCTCACGGACGGCCAGATTCTGGGCGTGCTCCTGGTGGCCAACGCGGGCGAGGTGATACTGGGCCAGGTGGGCCAGGCGCAGGCTACCGACCCGACGGCACGTGACTTCAACGCACGCATGGTCACCATGCACTCAGAGGTCATCCAGCGCCTGGAGAAACTGGCCATGGCCCAGGGCATCGCGCCCGCGGAGAGCCCGGTGTCGCAGCACCTCCAGCAGACGGCGCAGAAAACCGTCGACCTGCTGAGCGCCACGCAGGCCCCTGCATTCGACCTGTCGGTGATGGATGCGCAGGTCGCCGCCCACGCCGGTACCGCCCTGCTGGGGGATTCTCTGCTCGCGATGCAAGTGCAGAACCCAGCGCTCAAGGAAGAGCTGATGGCGATTCGGAAGACGGTCCAGGCCCACCTCCAGGAGGCCTCGAACATCCAGACCACCCTCTACAACGCGAAGCAGCCGTAGCCGTGACGCGCAGCCGTCCGCCCGGCAGTCGCAGCCCCGGGCGTGACGGCGCTTCGCGCGTGACGGCTTCCGAACAGTGCCCCTGTCCCTGGGGGGCGATTGCATGGTGAACGCCCGGTTCCAGCGAGTGCTGGGAATTGGTGGAGCAGCCGCCACCAGGCCCCGTCAGAGCGACGCGCGCATCAAAGCACCTTCACGGCCTTCACCATGTCCGGCGACAGCTCTTCGTGCTGAAGGATGGAGAAGCCCAGCTTTCGGCTGATGGTCTGCATGGCGCGGTTGCCCGCGAGGATGTCCGCGACGATGCGCTCCATGCCCCAGTCCCGGCCGATGTCCACCAGTCGCTTCAGCATCTCCGCGCCCAACCCCTGCCGCTGCACCGGGTCGCTGATGAGGATGGCGAACTCCGCGTCGCGCGTGCCTCGCAGCCGCGTGAGCCGTCCCACGCCGAGCAGCTCTCCGTCCTTGCGCTCCGCCACCAGCGCCATCTCCCGCGCGTAGTCGTTGAAGCAGATGCGGGACAGCCGTTCGTGCGCCACACGCGTGCTCAGCTGCATCAGCCCCGCGTAGCGCAGGAACACCGTCTGCTCCGACAGCGTGCGGTGGAACTCCGCCATCTTCGGCTCGTCCTCCGGGCGGATGGGCCGCAGCAGAATCTCCTCGCCGTTGCGCAACCGGTAGGGCGCCACGTACTGGTTCGGGTACGGCTCGATGGCCAGCTTCGGCAGCTCCGCCTCCGTCACCGAGGCCGGGTGCAGCACCACGCGCGCGTCCAGTGCGAGCAGCCGCTCGGGCGAGGCCAGCAGCGGGTTGATGTCCACCTCCTTCACGAAGCGCTGCTCCGCCACCAGCTGGCTGAAGCGCACCATGAGCTGCTCCAGCGCCTTCAGGTCCACCGGCGGGCGGCCCCGGACGCCCTTCAACGCCTCATAGATGCGCGTCTGCTCCATCATCCGCCGCGCCAGCGTGGTGTTCAGCGGCGGCAGCCCCAGCGCCCGGTCCCTGAACACCTCCACCAACGTCCCGCCCGCGCCGAAGAGCAGCACCGGACCGAACTGCGCGTCCACGCTGCTGCCCACGATGAGCTCATAGCCATCCAGCCGCACCATGGGCTGCACGGTGACGCCGTCGAACGCGCTCCCCTGCCCCATCGCCTCCAGCCTCGTCCGGATGTCCCGGAAGGCGGCGCGCACGGCCTGCGCATCCGGAAGGTTCAGCCGCACGCCGCCCACTTCGGTCTTGTGCGTCACCGTGAGCGAGTGGAGCTTCACCACCACCGGGAAGCCCAGAGCCGCGGCCTCCGCCACCGCGGCGTCCTCCGTCACCGCCAGCCGCGTCTCCACGGTGGGGATGCCATACGCGGCGAGCAGCTTCTTGGACTCGTACTCCGTCAGCAGCGTCCGCCCTTCCGCGCGCGCTGACTCCACCCACCGACGCACTTCGTCCCGGGCGCTGCTCACCGCCTGCGCCAACGCGGGCGTCTCATACAGGCCCGCCAGGTTGTACGTGTAGCGCCACATGTAGTTGAAGATGCGCGCCGCCGTGTCTGGATAGCCGAAGGTGGGGATGCCCGCGTCGTTGAGGATGCGCTCCCCCGCCGCGACCTCCGAGCCGCCCATCCAACTGGCCAGCACCGGCTTGCCGTGCAGCTTCGCGTAGGGCTTGAGGCGGTCCGCCGTCTGCGTGGGCTCCGTCATGTCCTGCGGCGTGAGGATGACGAGCAGCCCGTCACTGCCTTCGTCCTGGCCGGTGACTTCCAGCGCCTTCGCGAAGCGCTCCGGGTCCGCGTCTCCCAGGATGTCCACCGGGTTGCCGTGGCTCCACTGCGGCGGCAGGAAGGCGTCGAGGGCCTGGAGCGTGGACGCGCTGAGCGTGGCCAACTCACCGCCCCCCGACACCAACGCGTCCGTGGCCAGCACCCCGGGGCCGCCCGCGTTGGTGAGCACCGTGAGGCGCCGGCCCGCGGGGCGCGGCTGCCGGGCCAGCGTCTCCGCCATGTAGAAGAGGTCGGCGATGGAATCCACGCGCAGCACGCCGGTGCGACGGAAGGCGGCGCTGAGCACCTCGTCACTGCCCGTCAGCGAGCCCGTGTGGGACGCCGCCGCCTGCGCGGCCTGCGCCGTGCGGCCGGCCTTGATGACGATGATGGGCTTGGTGAGCGCCACCTCGCGCGCCGCGGAGAGGAAGGCCCGCGCGTCGCCAATGGACTCCATGTACAGCAGGATGGAGCGCGTCATCGGGTCGTCGGCCAGGAAGTCGATGAGGTCGCCCCAGCCCACGTCCAGCATCGAGCCCACCGACACGAAGGCGCTGAAGCCCACCGCCTCGCGCAGGCTCCAGTCGAGGATGGAGGTCAGCAGCGCGCCGCTCTGGCTGATGAAGGCCACGTTGCCCGGCCGGGCCATGGCGCCGGCGAACGTCGCGTTGAAGCCGCTGGGCGGGCGCATCACCCCCAGGCAGTTGGGGCCGATGATGCGCACCTGGGCCGCCTGAGCGATGCGGAGGATCTCCTGCTCCAGGCGCTCCCCCTCCGCCCCAATCTCCTTGAAGCCCGCGGAGAGGATGATGGCGCCCCGGATGCCCAGCTCCGCGCACTCCTGGATGACGCCGGGCACCGCTTGCGCGGGCGTGACGACGATGGCCAGGTCCACCCGCTCCGGCAAGGCCCCCAGGGACGGCCATGCCTTGATGCCCAGCACGTTCGGCCGCTTCGGGTTGATGGGGTAGACGGTGCCGCCAAAGGGGTTGCTGATGAGGTTCCACAGCACGGTGCGCCCCACGCTGCCGGGCCGCTCGGTGGCCCCGACGACGGCCACGCTGCGCGGCGCGAAGAGGACGTCCAGCGGCAGCCGCGTCCGCTGCAGGTGGAGCACGTTGTAGGACGGGTCCGTCTTCGAGGTGCCAGGGGCGCGCGTGTCCATGGCCTCCGTCATTGCGGCCGGGCTCGCCAGGGCGCAATGGCCTTCTCGTGCCTGCCCCGTGAACACCCCCCCTTCCCAGGTCCTCGCATGAATGGGATAGAACGGGAATAACTGCACTTCCCGTCAAGGAACCAGGAGGCGCGCCCTGCGCATGTCACCCACATGTCGCTCTGACAGCCAGTACGTGACGCAGGTCGATCTGACACTCGCGGACAGTTTCACTGAACGAACTTTCACCGGTAGGCGAGCATCCCACGACCCGCTCGGTGTATACGGGGCGCCTCTATGACTCCTTCCGAGAAGCTTGTTTTCAACCAGACCGTCGAGGCGCTCTTCGTGCGCGCCCTCGAGAACCGCCTCACCCCGGCGTGCCGTGAGCACCTGCGCCGGGCGGGGTTGGAGCTCGACCAGAAGTTGGAGCGGGCCTACACCCTGGAGCAGTGGAAGGAGTTCCTCCGAATCGCCGCCGGCCACGTCTACGGCGGCGTCCCCGCCGAGGCGGCCTACTACTCGCTGGGCGAGCGGTTCATGGACGCGTACTTCGGCACCTTCTTCGGCCGGGCCCTGCTGGGCGTCGTCCGGCTGGCCGGGCCCCGGCGGATGCTGCTTCGCGCGGGCATGGGCTTTCGCGCCGGCAACAACTTCAGTGTGGTCGAAATCGTCGAGCGCAGCCCCACTTCGGTGGAGCTGCGGATGAATGACGTGCTGGCGGACCTGCCCACCTTCTCCGCGGGCCTGCTGGCGCGCGCGGTGGAGCTGTGCGGTGGGTGGCGGGTGGTCAGCATCCCCGAGGAGTTCGACGGCACCGCGGCCACCTTCCACATCCGCTGGTCCGAGGCCCCGGCCGAGGCCGCCCTCACCGCCACGGATGACGACTCGGGCGCGTCCCGACCTCGCGCGTAGCAACCCCCTGCGCGCCCGTGGCGCTTCGCCACGGGATGCCGCGCAGCACGCCACGCTCGCAAGGCGGCCGAGCGTGGCAACGGGGCCACACGGCGGCCTGCGTCTCAGAGGGAAACGCGCGGCTTCACGGCGGCGCGGACCTGCTGGCATCGCGGCTGCAATCCCATGCGGCATCCCTCGGAGGATGGACGCATGAGCAACCCTGAAGTGGTGACGAAGTCCCCGCGCCGGATGCACTGGGGCGTGGGCGTGGCGGCGCTGGTGATGCTGTTCGCGGGCGTGGGCACGTGGCTGGTGCTGCGCCAGTCGGCGACGGAGCTGCCGCATCCGTCCATGGCGGTCATCCCCAAGCCATCCCATCCCGGCGTGGCGCCGCGCGTGGAGCCGCCGCTGCCCTCCTCCGCGGAGATGGACGCGCTGCTGCGCACACGGCTCGCTCGGGCGTCGCTCATGCCGGAGTTCGCCACGTGGCTAAAGGAGCAGGACCTGCTGCGCCGCTTCGTCACCGTCGTGGGCAACGTGGCCAACGGTGACAGCCCCCGCGAGGCGGTGAGCTTCCTCGCTCCGGCCGGCACCTTCGAGGCACGCCGCAAGGCCGGCAAGCTCGTCATCGAAAAGCAGAGCTACGCGCGCTACGACGTCATCGGCAAGGTGGTGGGCTCGCTCGACGTGGGAGTGCTGGTGTCCACCTACCGCGAGGTGCGTCACCTGGCCGAGCGCCTCCACAAGGAGACGGCCCGCCCCGGAAGCACCTTCGACGCCACGCTCCACCTCGCCTTCGAGCAGGTGCTCGCCGTCCCCGTCATCGACGGTGACGTCGAGGTGCTCTCCAAGGGCGCGCTGTTCGTCTACGCCGACCCGAAGCTCGAAGGGCTGACGGCCGCGCAGAAGCACCTGCTGCGGATGGGGCCGCAGAACCTCCGCCGCATCCAGGACAAGGTGCGCGAGGCGTCCCAGCAGCTCACCCAGCAGGCGTCCCGCCGCTGAAGCGGTCACCAGCCCCACCCGCCTGCCAGGGCCAGCGCGCGTCACCCGCGCTGGCCCTGGCAGGATGCAACGGGGGCCATGCAGATTGCGGCGCTCCGCCATGGGGTGCCGCCTCCGCGCAGAGGGACGAGCCGGGGGCACGGGCGTTGCTACCAGAGAAGCTTTCCTCCGGGACGAAGCGCTGCCAGGCGGCGTCGAGGCCCGGCAAGCACCGGAGCCCCCGCGCCGGTGTCGCCCCTGCGTCCCGTGTTCATGCGCCTGCCTGTCCTCCCCGTGCTGCTGCTGTGTCTGATGCTCTCCGGCATCATCGCGGGCGTCCTGCACTTCATGCAGCGCGACCGGCAGGCGCTGGTGGACCAGATGGCGCGCGAGCGACAGGCACAGCTGCTGGAGGCCGTGCGCGGCGTCTCCGCCGCCCTGGAGAGCGCGGAAGAGGACCTGCGCTTCGCGGGCGAGCTGCTGGCCCAGCCGGGCACCGCCGAGGAGCACCGGCGCGAGATGCGCGCCCTGCTGGAGGCGGCGGGGCAGTACAAGGCCATCCTCGTCTTCGGAACGGACGGCCAGGAACGGCTCCGGCTGGTGGACCGGCGCAGCGCAGCGGCGATGACGCACCAGTTCACCGCGGAGGACCTGGCCCTCACCGTGGCGCAGGCCCGACGTCATCCGCCGGGCCACGTCGTCTCATCCCCGCCCCTTCCCCGGGCCCAATCGGGCTGGCTGCGCGCCTTCGCCACCGCGCTGCCGGAGGACGCGCAGGACAGCGGCGCCGTCGTCGTGGTGCTGGTGGACGCCGAGCCGCTCTTCGCCCCGCTGAAGCTGCTCGCGTCGGACTCGGAGACGCAGCTGCTGGTGCTGGGAGTCCATGGAACGCCAACAGCGTTGACCCACCCGAACCTGGCGGACAGGTACCGGCGGCTGGACACCGACGGCCACCAGACGCCCGGCCTCACGGCGCTGGCGCGGGCGCTTCGCGCGGGCGAGTCGGGCACGCACGTCATCGAGCGCAAGGAGGCCGCCCGGCTCGGACTGGGCGACTCGGAGGTGGTGGCCACCTTCAGCCCGGTGCGGTTCAAGAATGGCGCGGCATGGCCGGTGGCGACGCTCGCGTCGACGCGCGTGCTCCGGACCCATGAGCGCGGCCTGGTGCTGCGCCTGTCGCTGGCGGCGGTGCTCGTCTCCGGGTTCCTCATCGCCTTCGGTGTGTACGTGGTGCTCGCGCACAGCCGGGCGGAGGCCCTGCGGGAGAGCCAGCTCCATGCGCAGCGGCTGGCGCACCTGCACGACAAGACGCAGAAGATTCTCGACAACATCCCCACCGGGGTCCTGGCGCTCTCCTCCTCCCGGCACATCTCCGCCGCCAACCGCGCGCTGAGCGCCCGCATGCCGGCGGACGTCGTGGGCCAGCCCCTGACGGCGGCCTTTCCCCAGGCCCAGGCCCCCGTCATCCAGCGGCTGGAGGACCTGGTCCACGCGGCCACGAGCGACGGCCGGGTGCGCAGCCTCCACGGTGAACCGCTCTGCCTCTTCGAAGAGCCCGGCCAGTACAACGTCCACGCGGTGCCGCTGGAGCCGAACACGCCGGAGGTCCATACGCTGGTCGTCATCGAGGACCTGAGCAGCCTGCGCGCGCTCGAAGGACAGCTGCTGCGCGCGGAGAAGCTGGCCACGGTGGGCGTGCTGGCGGCGGGCATCGCCCATGAGATTGGCACGCCGCTGGGCATCGTCCGCGGCCGGGCCGAGTACGTGCAGGAGAAGCTGGGCCGCGAGCACCCGCAGGCGGCGGGCCTGGGCACCATCGTCGAACAGATAGACAGGGTGAGCCGGACGCTGCGCCAGTTGCTCGACTTCTCCCGGCTCCAGCCAGCGGACGCGCAGGCGGTCCCGCTGGAGCCGCTGGCGCACAGCGTGCGGGAGCTGCTGTGGATGGAGGCCGAGCGGCGGCGCCTGAAGCTGGAGGTGACGGTCGCCTCGCCCATGCTGGCGGTGGCGGCCGACCCCGACCAGTTCCAGCAGGTGCTCATCAACCTGGTGCTCAACGCGTGTGACGCGTGCGAGGCCGGCGGACGCGTCCGGCTGAGCGCGAGCATGGACACCGCAGACGCACCGGGCGCCTGGGGCATGGTGCGCGTGGACGTGGAGGACAACGGCTGCGGTATTGCCCCCCGCCACGTTCATCAGGTCTTCGACCCTTTCTTCACCACCAAGAAGCGCGGCCAGGGCACCGGATTGGGCCTGACGATGGTGGCGCACATCGTGCGCAACCACGGAGGCCGTATCGAACTGGACAGCGCGCCAGAGCGAGGCACCCGCGTCACCGTGCGCTGGCCCGCCGCGGCGCCCGCCGGAGAGGAGCGACATGTCGTCTAGAGCCAGGGTCCTCGTCGTCGACGACCACGTCGAGATGGGGCAGATGTTGAGGGAACCGCTGACGGACGACGGCTACAAGGTCGATATCGCCACCGGCGGCGCGGATGCCATCGCCCAGCTGCGCGCACGCGTCTACGACGCGGTGCTGTGCGACCTGCGAATGCAGGACGTGGACGGCTTCGACGTGCTGGACGCCGCGCGCAAGCTGGACCCGGACCTGCCCGTGGTGATGATGACGGCCTTCGGCGGCGTGGAGAGCGCCGTGGAGGCGATGAAGCGCGGCGCGTTCCACTACTTCACCAAGCCCTTCCGGCTGGACGAGGTGCGCCTGTCCCTGGAGCGCGCGCTGGAGCAGCGCCGCCTGCGCACCGAGCACCGCACGCTCAAGCAGCAGGCCGCGGACCGCGGGGGCCTGGGCGCCCTGGTGGGCAGCAGCGCCGCGATGCGCGACCTCTACGCGTTGATTGAGCGGGTGGCCTGGTCCAGCGCCCCGGTGCTGGTACGCGGCGAAAGCGGCAGCGGCAAGGAGCTGGTCGCCCGGGCCCTGCACTTCGAGGGCACCCGGCGCGCGGGGCCCTTCGTGGCCGTCAACTGCACCGCGCTGCCACACGCGCTTCTGGAGAGTGAGCTGTTCGGCCACGTCAAAGGCGCCTTCACCGGCGCCACCACGGCTCGGCGTGGCCTCTTCGTGGAGGCGGACGGCGGCACGCTGTTCCTGGACGAGATTGGCGACATGGCCCCCGAGCTCCAGGCCCGGCTGCTCCGCGTGCTGGAGGACGGCGAGGTGCGGGCCGTGGGCGCGGACGGCACGCGCACGGTGGATGTGCGGGTGGTGGCCGCGACGCACCAGGACCTGGAGACGCGCGTCAAGGAAGGCCGCTTCCGCGCGGACGTCTTCTACCGGCTCAACGTCGTCACGCTGCGGCTGCCACCCCTGCGCGAGCGCCGCGAGGACATCCCCGCGCTCATCGAGCACTTCCTCCAGCAGGCCAAGGCACGCAATCCGCGCTCCACGGTGCAGCGGTTCTCGCCGGAGACGCTGGCCGCGCTGGGGGCCCTTCCCTGGGCGGGCAACGTGCGCGAGCTGGAGAACCTGGTGCAGCGGCTGGTCGTGCTCGGCTCGACGGAGGTGGTGGACCTGCCGCAGCTGCGTCCCCACCTGCCCTCGGACACCAGCCAGGAGAACCACCCGCTGGCCGCGGCGCTGCGCACCATCGTCCCCCTGAGGCAACTGGAGACGGAGTACATCGCCTGGGCCGTGGCCCGCTGCGGGGGAAACAAGACGAAGGCGGCGGAGCTGCTCGGCATCGACGTCTCCACCATCCACCGGCGCGAGCGCGCGGAAGGCAATCCGCAACGCTGACCTGGGCACGCTGCAACGGTGAGCAGGCCAGGGTTGAGATGTCTCAGAGGGACGGGAGCACGGCACGGGCCTTGTAGATGACACAGGGCATGAACCGAACCCTCCTGTCTCTCCTTGCCGCGGTCAGTCTGGTTGGTTGCGCCTCCAAGCCCAAGACGTCCTCCGTCACGGACAACCTGCCGGACCGGCAGCGCAGCCCCGCCGCCACGGCGGAAACGTCCAACCGGACCTCCGATGAAGACGAGGACGCGGCCCGCCGGGCCACGGGCCCGCTGTCCGCCGAGCCGGTGTACTTCGAGCTCGACTCGGCCACGCTGCGGCCCGAGTCCCGCGACATGCTCGCGCAGCTCGCCACGGGCCTGCGGGAGCGGCCCCTCACGCGGGTGACGGTGTCGGGCCACACCTGCGAGCTGGGGACCACGGAGTACAACATCGCGCTGGGCCACCGGCGCGCGGCCGTGGTGCGCGACTACCTGCGCAACCTGGGCGTGGAGCCCAAGCAGCTCTCCATCGTCTCCTACGGCGAGGAGCGGCCGCTGTCCGAGGCCCACACAGAAGAGGCGTTCCGCAAGAACCGCCGCGCGGAGTTCACCTTCTCCTCGAAGGAGCAGGCCACGCGCGGGGGGCTATAATCGCGCGCGATTGATAACCCAGCGCTATCAATCCACGAACAACTTGTTCCTCCCAGTGTTCGACGTGCGCCGCTACCTTCCGGCTTCCACAAGGGGGGACACGCATGAAGACGTGGGTGAAGTGGCTCTGGGGTATCTCGCTGGCTGTCGTGGTTCTGGGAGTGGGCGCCGTCGCCAGCTTCGTCGCCTTCGCCGCCTGGTCCGAAGGCACGCTCACTCAGTACTGGACCTTCCGCGTGGGGTTCATGGCGGCCCCCGCGATGGTCATCGCGCTGATATCCGCGGGCGCACTCCGCGATGCCGCCTGGCATTGCTGGCTGCGATTCGGACTGTTCGAAACGGTTTCGGTCCTGCTGGTCTGGGCGGTGCCAGGCAGTCCCTATGTGGCGGGGACGCGTGTCAGTGAAACCAACGTGCTCTTCAGCCTGGCTGTGCTCCTGGACGTGGCCGTCTACGGGCTGGGGTTGTTCCTAATGAATCGATTCATGCGGCGGCGGTCGCGAGGCCCCTCCGTCGAGAGGCGGGTCCAGACGAAGCGACTTCCCTCCACCGGAAGGTGGCCGACACCTGGAGGGGCGGGCCACTGACCTGCCCCGCTCGTTCTCGACTGTCGGAACAATTGGGACGACTCAACCCACGGAACTGGCCGCCGCGCGGGCTGTCTCCAGGCCGTCGAGGAACGCGAGGATGCGCTGTGCGCAGCGCTCCGGCTGCTCCAACGGAAAGAGGTGTCCCGCGCCGGGAAGCTCCTCCGTCTGAGGCTCATTCAGGGTGAGGCGTGCCCGCTCCAGCGCGTCGCCCGTCAGCGTGTCGGACTCGCCGCCGCGAATCACCAGGGCCGGGACGTTCACGGTGCCCAGTTCCCGCCAGACGTCCTTGGGAGACGTCTCGAAGACACGCGCCTCCCAGGCCTTGGGGATGGTCAGCTTGAAGCCACCGTCCGGGGCCTCGGTGAGGCCGTGGGTGATGTAGTCCTGGAAGCACTCCGGGTCGAAGCGCGCGAACAGCGGCTTCTTGCCGTAGCTTCGCGAGGCCTCTTCCCGTGCGCCCCAAGACTCACGCCGCCGCCTCGCTAGACTCGCGGGTGGCACGCGGCTTCGCAACCCGAGCAGCGTCAAGGCACGGAGCGCCCATTCCCGCGCCCCCGTGAACAACACCGGGTCCAACGCCACCACGGCCCGGAAGAGCGCGGGAGCCTTCGCGGAGGCGAGCAGCGTCGCCACGCCGCCCATGCTGTGCCCCACGCCCACGATGCCCTGCACGCCCTGAGCACGCAGGGCATGAATCAGGTCATCCGCCATGTCATCCCAGGTCCGCATCTCCAGCGGGTCCGAGCCCGGCACGAGACACCGCGTGCGAAGCGTGAAGACGTGGTAGCGCGGCTTCAGGTGCTCGATGAGCTTCCGGTAGCACCCCGGAGGAAAGCCATTGGCGTGGGCCAGGTGCAGCACCGGACCGGTGCCACCCCAGTCCTCCATCTGAAGGGCTTCGCGCATGTCCCGTCGATTACCCCGGACCGCGGCGAATGTCTTCCGTCACTCGGAGGCGGACCGCCACTGCGGGTGCGCCAGCACGCGCGCCTCGATGTCGGGCGTGAGCTGCCCGCCATGAGGCGCCCGGGAGGACGAGCGCTTCCATCGCTCCAGCCACCGCTCTCCGAGCGGCGCCTCCAACGACTCCCGCCGCGTGGCGCCCACCGTCGTCTCGCCCTTCGTCCCCGTCGACACACCCGCGCCCACAAAGAACCCGGCCAGCAGGAGCGTCACCCGCGTGGGCGTGGCCGCGCTGTACGTGAGCAGCAGCGTGCCCACCCCGTCCTCGCGGCAGTGCCGGCGCACACGGGCCAGCACCGCCTCGGTCCACATGTCCGGATTGGACGCCGGTGAGAACGGGTCGAAGTAGACGAGGTCCGCCACGGGCAGCGCGCCATCCAGGTGCGACACCGCGTCCCCCAGCAGCAGCCGCCAGCGGATGCCCTCCGCCTCCCACACCCCGTCGCGCATCAGCGTCTGCGCCGCGTCACGAAACGGCTGGAGGAAGGGAAAGCCCTCGGCGTCCGCCAGTGCCAGCCGCAGCGGCGCCAGGTCCACCTCGAAGCTGACCACCTCCAGCAGCCGGCGCTGCTCCGCGCCCAGACTCCTGGCACAGGTGAGCGCGGCCACCGCGTTGGTGGCGGCGCCCAGCCCCACGTCATGAATCACCAGCGGCGGCCCGGGCTGACGCAGCCGGTCCGCCAGCCGTGCCTGCTCCACATAGAGGCGCAGCGCTTCCTGCCACGGCCCCACGGAGGGGTGCATCACCTCGCCATGGCCCAGGTGCCGCACGGCGCGAGCGCCATTGCGCAGGGTGATGAGCTCGAAGTCGCCGTCGCGCGGGTTGGCTTCGGGTGCGGTGCTCACCCGACCTCCTTCAGCGTCACCTCGCGCGCGTTGGCCTCGTCCTTCAAGTCCTTGGGCGTGGCGATGGCCGCCTTCAGCTCGCGGTACACCTGCGCGTACGTACCACTCAGGATGCCCTCGCGGATGCGACCCATCAGCTTCTGGTAGTGCCGGACGTTGTGCACGGACAGGAAGCGCGAGCCCAGGTGGTGCTTGCCCCGCATCAGGTGCTGCAGGTAGCCGCGCGTGTAGCGCTTGCACACGAAGCAGTCGCACTTCGCGTCCAGCGGCTCGTCGGAGAGGCGGAACACGCTGCGGGAGATGCGGATGAGCCCGCTGAACGTGTACGCATACCCCTGCTGCGCCATCTTGGTGGGGATGATGCAGTCGAACATGTCCACGCCGCGCAGCACGGCTTCCACCAGGTCCGTGGGCGTGCCCACGCCCATCAGGTAGCGCGGCTTGTCGGCGGGCAGGGACGCGGTGGCGCGCAACGTCATGGACTCGCGCTCCACCTTCGTCTCGCCCACGGCCAGGCCGCCAATGGCGAAGCCGTCGAAGGGCAGCTTCGTCAGGAAGGCCGCGCTCTCGTCACGCAGGTTCGGGAAGACGCCGCCCTGGACGATGCCGAACATCGCCTGCCCGGTGTCCCGCGCCGCCTTCGCCTCCAGGCTGCGCACCGCCCAGCGGTGGGTGCGCTCCATGGCCTCGCGCGTGCCGGCCTCGTCGGTCCGCGAGTCGATGCACACGTCCAGCACCATCATGATTTCCGAGTTGATGGCCTGCTGCATGGCGATGCTCGACTCAGGGCTGAGGAGCTGCCGGCTGTTGTCGTAGAAGCTGCGGAAGTGGGCGCCCTTCTCCGTGATGAGCCGGTCCTCTGGCAGGGAGAAGATCTGGAAGCCGCCCGAATCGGTGAGCACGCCCCCGTCCCACTGCATGAAGGGGTGGATACCGCCGAAGCGCTTGAAGACCTCGGCGCCCGGCCGGAGCATCAGGTGGTAGGTGTTGGCCAGCAGGATGCTGGCACCCGCCTCCTTCACCTCCTCCATGGCCAGATGCCGGAAGCCCGCGTGGGTGGCCACCGGCATGAACATGGGGGTTTTGAAGGAACCCCGGCGTGTGTGCAGGATGCCTGCACGGGCGCCCGTGGGGTCGGTGGTGAGGAGCTCGAAACGAACGGCCATGGGCCGGCCCTTATACCCGTCATGCCCGGCAGGCACCGCATCCATCTGCCCTGCCCGCTCCCCCACCCGCAATCCAGGCCTCCTGCCCTCCTGGACAGCCGTACAGGCATCCTGGCATTCCGTCCGAGGCGGAACGCCGCCGGCCTCCCGGCATCTCACGTCCTCCGCCGCCGCTTCCGGGGTCCGAAGTCGACACCGGGGAGGCATTCTCCCGCCTCCCCAGCGGTTACATGGAGTCCTCGCGGTCTCCTGCAGAACGCGAAACACCACGCCGCTTTGGCCCACCGCACCATTTCCGCTACAACGCCGCCGCCATGTTCAACGTCATCAACGTCTCCAAGGCCTACGGGCCCAAGAAGCTTTTCGAGGACGTCAACGTCACGTTCTCGCCGGGCCGCCGCTACGGCCTGACCGGTCCGAACGGGGCCGGGAAGTCCACGTTCATGAAGATCCTCGCCGGGGACGAGGAAGCGGACATGGGCAACATCGTCCGGCCTCGCAAACTGGGAATCCTGCGCCAGGACCACTTCCGCTACGAGGACAACCGCGTGCTCGACGTGGTGCTCATGGGCAACCGTGCCCTGTGGGCGGCCATGTCCGAGAAGAACGAGCTGCTGGCCAAGTCCGACATCACCGAGGAGGACGGCAACCGGCTGGGCGACCTGGAGGGCGTCATCGCCGAGGAGGACGGCTACTCGGCGGAGAGCGACGCGGCCACCCTGCTGGCGGGCCTTGGCATCGACCAGGCCTTCCACGAAGAGCCCATGAAGCAGCTCACCGGCGGCCTCAAGCTCCGCGTGCTGCTCGCACAGGCGCTGTTCGGCAAGCCGGAAGGCCTGCTCCTCGACGAGCCCACGAACAACCTCGACATCGACTCCATCCGCTGGCTGGAGAGCTTCCTCCACGACTACGAGGGCGTGCTCATCACCATCAGCCACGACCGGCACTTCCTCAACGCCATCTGCACGCACATCGCGGACATCGACTACGAGACCATCATCCACTACCCCGGTGGGTATGACGACATGGTCCGGCAGAAGGCGCAGGTGCGCAGCCGCGTCGAGTCCGAGACGGAGGAGAAGAAGAAGAAGATTGCCCAGCTCCAGGACTTCGTCGCGCGCTTCCACGCCGGTACCCGCGCCTCGCAGGTGCAGAGCCGCATCAAGCAGATCGACAAGCTGAAGTCGGACGACCTCAAGCGCTCCAACATCGCGCGCCCGTTCATCCGCTTCGACCAGAAGGTGGTCAGCGGCAAGCAGACGCTGATGGTCGAAGGCATCCACAAGTCCTTCGAGGGCCAGGAGGTCATCAAGCCCTTCAACACCCTGGTCTGCAAGGGCGAGAAGGTCTGCGTCATCGGTCGCAACGGCGTGGGCAAGTCCACGCTGGTGAAGATGATTGCCGGCCAGTTGGAGCCGGACGGTGGGAAGATTGGCTGGGGCCACCAGGCCTCCGTGGGCTACCTGCCGCAGGACCACCATGGCGTCGTGCGCAAGGGCACCACCTGCTTCGGCTGGCTGCGTGACTTGCACGACAAGCTCACCAACGAGGAGATCTCCGGCGTGCTGGGCCGGATGCTCTTCTCCGGTGAGGAGCGGATGAAGAACACCGACACCCTCTCCGGTGGTGAGACGGTGCGGCTGCTCCTGTCCAAGCTGATGATCATGCAGGACAACGTGCTGGTGCTCGACGAGCCCACCAACCACCTGGACCTCGAGTCCATCGCCGCGCTGGCCGAAGGCCTCCAGAAGTACGAGGGCACGGTCATCGTCGTCACGCACGACCAGGAACTCATCTCCGAGGTGGCCACCCGCATCTGGTCGCTCCAGGCAGGCAAGGAGGTGCTCGACTTCAACGGGCCCTACTCGGAGTTCGTGGAGAAGCACTCCGACGTCGCCGCGCGCCGCCGGTAGTCCGACAGACACTGGTGGAAACACGAATCGCCGCCCGGCCCGGGGATGCGCTCCCGGGACGAGGCGGCGATTGCCGTTTCACCCTGCCCTGGCGGGACTACGGGTTCCGGACGCCGAACGAGGAGCCGCCCACGAACCAGTCATCCCGCGTGTCCGAGTCCGTGGCACCGATGCGCTGCACGGAAGAGGACCGGCCCTGGGTGACGAAGGCCTGAGACCAATCCACGGAGACCTCCCATGCAGTCGGGAAGCTCGCATACGTGCACAGCGCGCCGTTGCAGTTCGCCGGCAGCCACAGGGACTCGTCTTGGAGCGCCTGGAGCAGCGCGGGATAGCCCGCGAAGGAATTGCTCGGAACGACGACAGCCAGCGCATCCTGGGTGACGTCGAATCCGTCCTGGATGCGCAAGGTCCGGTTGCCGGTCCCCACGCCGAGCGTGGTGCCATGGAAATCCCAGGCGGTGTCATAGTTCCAGAAGAAGGAGGAGGCGGGGTACTGCGTCTTGCTCAGCGTCTCCGAGCCCGGGGCATCCGCGCCCGGTGTAACGCGGTCCGGGTTGAGGTGGATGACGATGATGTCCCCCGACGCGACCTGCACGTCCGGCAGCGTCGCCAGGGTGGCGTTTCCATCCAGGAGCGTGGCCCCCATGACGGAGCCGCTCGTCAGGACAACCAACTCCACCAGGTCCCGGTTCTGCTGAACATTGGGCGCCACCTCGGACAGACGCAGCCGGGCCGGCACCTGGTAGCCCGTGAAGCTGGTCGAAGCGGCCGTGCTGTCGACGGAGACGCCGCGCCGGTCCCGCACGCTGCTCGCCGCCGTCACCGTGTACTGCTGCCGCGGCGTCTGGCTGGCGGTGCTGAGCCAGACCTCGCCGGTACTCAGCACGACCGCATCCATGACGCTCAGCCCAGGGATGGAGAACTGGCTGCCGTTGCGCTGGACAGAGAGCGGGTCGATGGCGCGGGTGAAGCGCAGGATGACCGAATCGTGGTGCATCGCCTGCGCCCCCGTCACCCGAGGCGCCGGGCAGGAGTGGACGGTGGCCTGGCTCTCCGTCCACACGGAGGGCTGGATGGTATGAGTCGTCTGTGTCCCGCTCATGAAGACCCAGAGCGGAGACACCACCGTCAGTGAGCACCCCTGCGAGAGCGCCAGGGTGTCGTGGAACGGCTCCGCGACGCGCAGCCGCAGGGCCGCCGCGCCTGGAGAACCTTCGGGAACGCCCGCCGTCGTGAACGGCGCCTGGACATGGCCGAGCCCGGCATTGGAGAAGCCCGGGTTGCCAATGGTGCCGGTGATGGAGATGTACTCGGACTCGTAGGCGGGCGGCGTGCCCGTGGTGACATCCACGCCGCTCACGTCCTGGACCAGGTCCGACAGCGAGTGGCCCGTGCTGAGCACGGCGTACGCGGAGATGCGGGCGCGCGTCTGGCCATTCACAAGGCTCTTCTCGGAGACGGTGACACGCACCCGGGCGCCCGCCTGCGGCGCGGGAGAGAGCGTGAGCGGGTCCACCTCGACGAAGAGCGCCGGCCCGGCCTGCTCGGCCTGGAGGAAGAAGCCCGCCGCGTCATTCACCACGTTGCCCACGGCCGGCTTGACATAGGTGATGCGGGCGCCGCTGATGACCAGGTTCACCGTGCCGGTCGCGGCATTGCGAACCGCCTGGATCTGCTCCGAGGCGAGCCGGTCCAGGGAGGGCAGCACATAGACGGCCTGCTTCGCCAGCTCCACGTTGCCCGCGTGGTCCACTGAGGCGAAGCGCAGCGTCGTGCTGGCGGAAATGGAGACAGGTCCCGCGTACACCGGCGAGTCCGCCTCCGGCGCCGAGCCGTCCAGCGTGTAACGCGTCTCGCGGCACCCCGAGCCGCTGTCACTGCACGACAGCGTCACGGTGACGGCATCCGTGTACGAGCCGCCCCCGGGCGAGACCGTCGTCACCGGGGCCACCGTGTCCAGTGTGTACTGTTCGGACTTCGCCGGCTCGGCGTTGCCCGCCAGGTCCACGGAGAAGAAGCGCAGCGTGGCGCTGGTGGAGATGGAGATGGCCGCCGAATAGCGGAGGCTGGAAGTCGTGGGCGCACTGCCATCCAGCGTGTAGTACGTGGCCGCGCAGCCACTGCCGTCGGCGTTGTCCGTGCAGGCCAGCACCACCGACTGCGTGCTCCGGTAGGTGCCGCCCGCGGGCGTCGCCGTCGTCACCGGGGCCACCGTGTCCAGCGCATACTGTTCGGACTTCGCCGGCTCGACGTTGCCCGCCAGGTCCACGGAGAAGAAGCGCAGCGTGGCGCTGGTGGAGACGGAGATGGCCGCCGAATAGCGGAGACTGGAAGTCGTGGGCGCACTGCCATCCAGCGTGTAGTACGTGGCCGCGCAGCCACTGCCGTCGGCGTTGTCCGTGCAGGCCAGTACCACCGACTGCGTGCTCCGGTAGGTGCCGCCCGCGGGCGTCGCCGTCGTCACCGGGGCCACCGTGTCCAGTGTGTACTGTTCGGACTTCGCCGGCTCGACGTTGCCCGCCAGGTCCACGGAGAAGAAGCGCAGCGTGGCGCTGGTGGAGATGGAGATGGCCGCCGAATAGCGGAGGCTGGAAGTCGTGGGCGCACTGCCATCCAGCGTGTAGTACGTGGCCGCGCAGCCATTGCCGTCGGCGTTGTCCGTGCAGGCCAGCACCACCGACTGCGTGCTCCGGTAGGTGCCGCCCGCGGGCGTCGCCGTCGTCACCGGGGCCACCGTGTCCAGCGCATACTGTTCGGACTTCGCCGGCTCGACGTTGCCCGCCAGGTCCACGGAGAAGAAGCGCAGCGTGGCGCTGGTGGAGACGGAGATGGCCGCCGAATAGCGGAGACTGGAAGTCGTGGGCGCACTGCCATCCAGCGTGTAGTACGTGGCCGCGCAGCCACTGCCGTCGGCGTTGTCCGTGCAGGCCAGTACCACCGACTGCGTGCTCCGGTAGGTGCCGCCCGCGGGCGTCGCCGTCGTCGTGGGCGGGGTACGGTCCTCCGCTGAAGCCTCCCGCGTGTAGAGCTCCGACACCACGTCGGAGACATTGCCCGCCCAGTCCACCGCGATGAAGCGCACGCGGGTGGTGGCCGTCAGCACCAACGGCTCCTGGTAGACGGACGAGTCCAGGGAGGGAATGGCGCCATTGGTGGTGTAGTGGATCGCCGCGCAGCCGCTGCCCTCACCGTCGTCACACGTCAGCGTCACCACGCGCGTCCCGGTGAACGTGCCACCCCGTGGCGTCGCGGCCACCTGGGGCGCCTCCGTGTCCACGACGTAACGCGCCTGCCGCACCGCCTCGACGTTGCCCACCCGGTCCACGGAGAAGAAGCGCAGCGTGGTGGACGTGGCGATGGACAGGGGCGCCGTGTAGCGCGGCGAGGCCTGCGTGGGAACGCTGCCATCCAGCGTGTAGTGCGTGGCCGCGCAGCCGCTGCCCGCGCCGTCGTCACACGTCAGCGCCACGCTCCGGGGGCTGCTGAACGAGCCGCTCGCGGGGTTGACCACCGTGCTGGGCGGCTCCGTGTCCGCCGAACCCACCAGGGTAAATGTCGCCGTCCCCGGCGCCTCCGCATTGCCCGCCGCGTCCACGGAGTAGAAGCGCACCGTGGTGGTGCTCCCCAGCGTGAAGGGCTCGCGATACTGCGTGGAGCCGGTGCCGGGCGTGGAGCCATCCAGCGTGTAGTACGTGGCCGCGCAGCCACTGCCGCCGCCGTCGTCACAGGCGAGCGTCACCACCACGGAGGTGGTGAAGTCGCCTCCCGCGGGCGTGGCGCGCGTCGCGGGCGGCGTGAGGTCGGTGGGAGGTGGAGGCTTCGATTCGCCGCCGCCACAGGCCAGGACGAGTTGAGCCGTGAGAAGCACCGCGCCGCAGCGCAGTGGCCAGAAGGGGGTCTGAGACATCGGAACTCCAGGGCGCACGTCGTGCGCGCGCCGGGGCAAGCAGGGTGCGGGGGGAATGTCCGAGGGGGACTGCCAGTGGACGACGTCAGTCACTGTCGTCCAGCCAACAAGGCGCGCACGCTCGCACTGGGGGTAGGCGCTCCGCAAGCCCGCTGCGACGACAACCCTTCACACCGGAATTGCGCCGCGAGTCAAAAGCCACCCGTCGTCACCCACGAACGCCCCGGCTTCACTGGGAAAAGAAAGACGCTCTACCGGGGGGCCGACTTGCGCAGCAGGAACAACCCCAGGCCCATGCCCACGGTCCACTTGAAGGCCGCCGCGAGCGGCGTGTCGCGCAGCCTGGGCGGAGCAGACGGTGGGTCATCCAGGGGCCGGCCCGTCACCGGGTCCACCACGGGCTGGAAGCCCGGAGCGCCCGGAAGCGACGCGCCTCCCGCCTCCAGCTCCGTCTTGGTGGCGGCCAGCGCCTTGCCCTGCTCCGGGACCTTCTGGCCCGGCGCCTTTCCGTCTGGGGAGCGGTGCTCGAGGATGGCGTTGATTTCCGCGCCCAGCAGGATGACCTGCGCGGAGATCCACATCCACAGCAGCATGACGATGACACCGCCGATGGCGCCGTAGTTGACGTCGTACCTGCCGAAGTTGGCCACATACTGGGAGAAGCCCCACGACGCGAACACCCAGATAAGTACGCCCACCACCGAGCCCGGGGTGATGAAACGGAACTTCTGATTCACGTCCGGCAGCACGTAGTACAGCACCGCCCACAGGAACATCATCATCAGGCCCGCTACCGGGAGCCGCAGCCACATGAGCACGGTGCCCAACCCTCCGGGAAGCTTGCCAGCGATGACGGGCGTGACGATGACCGCGAACGCCGCGAGGATGGCCACCGCCGCGCCGCCCAGCGTCACCAGCAACGCGATGCCGCGCAGCCTCCAGATGGGACGCGACTCCGTCACGCCGTAGACCTTGTTGAGCGCCGTCATCAGCGCCACCACGCCCGCGGAGGCCGCCCAGACGGCACCGACACCGCCCACCGTCAGCAGCCCCACCGGCCGGCTGTTCGCCAGCGCCTCGATGCGCTCGCTCAGGATGGACGTCACTTCCCGGGGCGCCACCCGCGCCAGTTCCTGGATGAGCACCTGGGCCTGGGCGGGCTCGATGAGGAGGCCCGCCAGCGACACCAGGAACAGCAGGAATGGGAACAGTGCCAGAATCATCCGGAAGGTGAGCGCGCCAGCGACGTCCCCCACCTCGTCGCGCGTCCACTCGTCCTTCAGCGCCAGAAAGAACTTCTTCCAGCTCATTCCCTTGCCAGGGAGAACCATTCCGCCTCCTCGGAGGTGTTGCGACCGGGGGAACGATGCGCATTCCCCACACCCCAGGCGACCTCCAGCCCCCAGCTTCCCTGCATGCGGCCAGAGGACAGGCGAGCAGGAAGGCCCTGGAAGGCGCCTTCCCAGAAATCCCTCCGTTCTCGGGGCTCCCCCCTAGGCAGGAGAGCGTTCATTGGCGTACACCTTGGACGGGGGCCGCCGGTCGGTTCCGCCGCGGCCCCCTCCCCCGAGGACGCCATGTTCGTCTCCTGTCTCCTGAGTGTCAGCCTGGCGCTGAGCGCCGGCGCCGCACCCGGAATGCCCCCGGGCACCCAGGCACCCACCCCTTCGCACACGCTGTGGCTCGTCCAGGCCCTGTACCCAGGACAGGACGCGTTGCTGCAACGCACCGAGGAAGGGATTGCCGCGCTGATACCGCAGGACGTGCAGGCGGAGCAGCTCATCGGCCGGGGCGCCCTGGCAATGCACCTGAAGGGCCAGGGCGGCGACCTGCGCTGCGTGTCCGGCGAGGCGCGCTGCCGGGAGCCGCTGGAGGCGTACCTGGAATCACTGGGCCTGGAGCGCGTGGTGCTGGTGCAGGTGGGCCAGGACGACGCCGGCTACCGCTTCCGCGCCGTCAGCGTCCGGCCCGGCACGGGCGCCCGGGGCCAGGCGGAGACGGCGAACCCGGCGTTCGAGAAGGCCCTGGCCGGCGTGCTGGTGAAGTTCCTGTCACTCAACGCCACGGTGGTGGCGGAGACAACGCCCGCGGGGGCCACCGTCTTCATCGACGGCGTGAAGGTGGGCTCCACGCCCTTCACCACGGAGGTACTGCCGGGTGAGCACACCTTCCGCTTCGAGCTGGCTTCGCACCTTCCGAAGGAAGAGACGCGCGTGATGAGCTCGCGCCAGCAGGTGAAGCTGGACGCCGCGCTGGAGAAGGTGCCCGCGCGGCTGGTGGTGAAGGCGCAGCCGGAGGGCGCGGAGATTCGCGTGGACGGCCAGCCGGTGGGGACCACCGCGGTGGACCAGGGCATCCAGCCCGGCACGCGCATGGTGTCGCTGACGCTGGACGGCTACGAGCCCCACGAGGTGAAGGCGGAGATCGCGCCCGGCGGGACATACACGCTGGAGCACGCGCTGACGCCCACCTCCATGCAGTCCTTCAAGCTGGCCATGCGCCGCCGCAAGGAAGCCACCATGGCGCGGCAGAGCTACCTGGAGGCCTCGTTCGAGATGCAGCGCCTCACGGGCACGTCGCTGGCGTCCCAGCCGCTGAGCACCTCGGAGGAACTGGAGAGCCTGCGCACCCGGGACGTGCGCGCGCCGGGCTCGCGCAACCTGCGCGGCGTGGGCGTCGAGTACGGCCGATACGGGCAGTTCTTCGGCGTCATGCTGGTGGGCGCCACCTACGCCTCCACTGGCGACACATGGACGCTGGGCATCGACGTACCGCCTGGCGTGGGCGGCGTGGGGCCGGACGGCGTGTCGTCGCTGGACACGCAGGTGCAGGCAGTGTCGCTGCGCGCGCTCCAGCCGCAGCTGCGCTACGTGCTCGGGCCCGTGTCCTTCGCCATCCAGGTGGGACTGGAGGGTCGAGGACTGCTGGTGAAGGAACGCGCGGGTGACGCGGCCATCTTCAAGGACGGCCTCTACGCGCTGGACCTGCACGCGTCCGGACAGGCCACCGCGCGCATCTTCGTGTACGAGGGCCTGTACGCCTCCGTCGCGTACCAGCACAGCTTCACGCTGCTGAAGAAGATTGCCGGAACGAGCAACATTCGCGGAGGGCTGGGCTATGCGTTCTGACCTGCGGCGCCTGACGTGGGCTTGTGTGCTGCTGACGTGTGGCCTGTCCCTGGCCGAGCCCCTGGTGGGGCCCTCCGTCGGCCGTGGCGATGCGCTGCTGGCCGAGGGCACCCGCCTCTACAACAAGCGCAAGCACAAGGACGCGGCGGAGGTGTTGCTCCAGGCCACGCGCGCCAATCCGTCCCTGCTGCCCGCCTACCTGGGCCTGGCCCGCGCGCGCATGGGGGCGAAGGACGTCCCCGGTGCCTGCGCCGCCTACCGCGCCTACGTGCGCAGCGCGCCGGACATCCAGGACCGCACCAAGGCTCAGCGCGAGCTGGCCCTGTGCGAGCGCAAGCTGAAGGCCGCGCGCCGCAAGAAGCGCAACAAGGTGCCGCCCGACATGACGGCCCGGCACGTGGAGTTGAAGGCCGGCTTCTTCGCCGCGCTGGAGGAAGGCCGGCTGGTCGGCCCCAGCGCCGCGGGCGAGACGCTGCGCACGCTGGTGTCCGAGGGCTACCTGGGCACGGACCTGGGAGACATGGCCGCGCGGCTGAGCGCGGCCTCCAAGGCCACCACCGACGACCTGCACCAGCGGGCCCTGGCCGGTGAAGCGCTCCCCACGGCGCGCCTGCGAGCGTCCGGCGCGCTCTTCGACCTGGCTCGCGACACGGGGGAGCCGTCCGCCACGGCCGCTGCCCAGGCGCCTTTCCTGGAAGGGCTCGCGGCGCTCCAGAGTGGAGACTCCGCCGGGGCGCAGCGCCTGTTCGCGAAGGCCGCATCAGCGGCGCCCGAGCGCACCGAGTACCGCGTGTGGCGCGCCGCCGCGCTCCAGCGCGCCGGAGATTTGGACGGCGCGCTGACGGTGCTGGAGACGGACCTGCCGCAAGATGCGCGCACGGACGTGCTCCGCGCGGCCTCCGCCCAGCGGAAGTCCCCCGAGGCGGGAGCTCGCGAGTTGGAGCGCATCCTCTTCCAGCGCTACGCCCCGGCCACGCGCTGACCGCGGTCCCCTCCCCTCCGGCCCTGCAAGGACACCATGTCGCTCTTCATCTGCCAGCGGTGCGAGGTCCAGCATGAGAAGTGGGACGGCGCCTGTCCGGCCTGTGGTGGCACCGAGCTGCTGACGGTGGCGCCGGCCGTGGACCGGATGCTCGGCCGTGTCGTGGCGGGCCGCTTCCGCATCCTCCGGCGGCTGGGCCAGGGCGGCATGGGTTCGGTGTACCTGGCCGAACAGGTGGGCATCGGCCAGCAGGTGGCGATGAAGTTCCTCAACAGCGGCCTGTCCATGGACCCGGACGTGGCCCGCCGCTTCCTCAACGAAGCCAAGAGCTACGCGCGGGTGGCCCACCCCAACGCGGTGACGCTGCACGACTTCGGGCAGGACGAGGAAGGCAGCCTCTACATCTCCATGGAGTACGTGGAGGGGGATGACCTCAAGAGCCTGCTCGCCACGTGCGGCCGGCTCGCGCTCGACGAAGCCGTGGACATCGTCCTCCAGGTGGCGGACGTGCTCGCCTATGCCCACGCGCGACAGGTCATCCACCGCGACCTCAAGCCGGAGAACATCATGGTCCGGCAGGGCATGCGCGGCTGGCACGTGAAGGTGCTGGACTTCGGCATCGCCCGAATCACCGACGGCGCGACACGGCTCACCATCCAGGGCTCGGTGGCCGGCACGCCGCGCTACATGTCCCCCGAGCAGGCCATGGGCCTGGACGTGGACGCTCGCGCGGACGTGTATGCGGTGGGCATCGTCCTCTTCGAGTTGCTCACCGGTCAGCAGCCCTTCGACGGCAACAGCGTCTCCGAAATCATGCAGAAGCAGGTCCACCAGCCCATGCCACGACTGGCGCAGGTGGTGGCGGACTTCCAGCACCCGGCCGTCGACGCCGTCATCCAGAAGGCCACCGCGAAGAACCGCGCGGAGCGCTACTCCACCATGGAGTCCTTCGCGTCGGACCTGGTCAACGCGCTGCCCACCCTCACCAGCCGCCGCGCCGTCAGCGGCGTCAACCCCGCCATCACAGGCGGCGGCCTCGAACCGGCGCGGCCGGCCACGCTCCTCTTTGGCTCGGAGGGCTCCGAGGCCACCCTGGTGCGAGCCGCCCCTGCGGAGGCCGCGCCGGTGACGGGCACCGCGCCCATTCCGCTGACCCAGCCCGCCGCGCCCTCCGGGCTCCGGGTGGGGCCGGAGGGCTTCAACAAGACGGCGCACGCGGCCTCCCCCTACGCGGCGCCGAAGCGCTCGAAGTCCAGCGCGGTGGTGGGGCTGGGCATCGCGGGCGTCCTGCTCCTGGGCGGCGTGGGCCTCGTGGCCCTCCGGGGCGGGAGCGGCGACGACGTCAAGGTGGGAACCCTGGTTCCAGTCGGTTCCCCGGCGCAACCGGCGCCCCCTGTGGCGCCACCCGCCAAAGAGGCCGGAGCGTCACCTCACGCCACCACCGGGACAGTGGAGACGGCGCCTGACGATGTCGCGACCCGGCAACTCAAGGTGCTCGCGGCGGGACAGGCCATCGACATCGGCAATGACTTCAACGAAGGCCGGCTGGACAGCGCGATGAAACGGCTGGCCCAGGCACGGAGCCTGGGATTGGAGGCCGTCGAACCCGAGCTGGCGGCACTCGCGGGCAAGGTGGAGGACGCCTCGAAGCGCATGGCCCGCGCCCGCGCTCTGGAGAACGACGGCAACTGCGAGACGGCCATCCCCCTCTATCGCGCCCTGAAGCGCGACCATCCGCAGCTCGTGGAGGCCCAGCGGGGCATCCGGCGCTGCCAGGACATGCTGCCTCCAGAGGTGTCCGACTAGGCGGTAAAGCCCCGGCCGGCGTGGGCCGGGGTTTAGGCTCCAGGCGCGCGGAGGAAGCCGCTCTCGACGAAGTACTTGAAGTCGGTGCGGAAGAGGGACTCGTCCACCAGCGGGCATTCGATGCCACTGCCCTCCAATCCCGCGCGCGTGTTCTGGTGTTCCACGCGTCCCCAGGATGAAAACAGTTGCAGGGGCCCCGCGCTGCCCGGCTCCTCCCGCGCTCCAATCAGCGGAGCGAGCGCGAAGAGCGCGTTCTCCTTCTCCAACTCCTTGAGCCGCGTCGCGTCGCCTGCCTCCATGCCGCCGAACTTCTGCCGCCACCGGTAGAGCGTCTGCTCGGCGACGCCGTGCTTCCGGGCCACCTCCACCACGCTGGCCCCAGGCGCCTCCGCCTCCCGCAGGATGCGGACCATCTGCTCCTCGGTAAACCTGCTCTTCCTCACGACCGACCTACCTCCTGGCCGCGAGGACTCTCTCACTCTTCAACTGGTCCGAAAATTGGGGAGCAGACCAAACACCGTTTCCCCCTCCATCGCGGTCAACCTCTGGTGGTGGGACATCCCATCAGCGGTTCGCGTCGGTCCGGTGGCGGCACGCATTGCCCTTGGGATGAAGCTGCAAGAGGCTCATGCCTCCCTGCACCGCAGCCCGCCCCGTGTCTGAGCAGTGATGAGCGAGCCAGGGAACGGAGTGCTGCGCTTCGCCATCATCTGGGGCGGCCAGACGGTGTCGAAGCTCGGCAGCGCCCTGACCAGCTTCGCCCTGGGGCGCTGGGTGTATGGCCTCACCAGCTCGGTCACGGATTTCGCGCTGATCTCCGTGCTGACCATCCTGCCCGGGGTGCTCGTGGCGCCCATCGTGGGGGTGCTGGTGGATCGCTGGGATCTCCGGAACGCGATGCGTCTGGGAGATTGCGGCGCGGGGTTGGTCACCCTCGGCTATGCCATTCTGCTCTCGTTGGATCAGCTCGCGCCCTGGCACGTCTACGTGGGCACCGCCATCGCGTCGGTGAGCGGTGCGTTCCAGCGGACGTCGTACACCGCCCTGACCCCAGCACTCATCCCCGCGAAGCACCTGGGCCGAGCCAACGGCCTCGTCCAGGCGAGCGATGCCGCCGTGCCCCTGATCGCCCCCCCCTTGGCGGGGTTCCTGATGAGCGCCACCAGTCTGGGCACGGTGGTCTTGATCGACTTCATCAGCTTCCTGGCCGCCATCACCACGTTGTCGCTCATTCGGAGCCTGCCCGCTGGGAGCGGGGCCTCCTCGGATGCGGGCACATCCGCGCTGCAACAAGCCCTCGAAGGGTGGAACTACCTCAAGGAACGCCGGGGTCTGCTCGGCCTGCTCACGTTCTCCGTCATCACCAACTGCTCGCTCTCCGCCATGCAGGTGCTGCTTCCTCCGCTGGTGTTGGACATCGCCAACCCAGCCGTTCTCGCGGGCCTGCTGTCCACGGGGGGCCTGGGGCTCCTGGTGGGGAGCGTCGTGATGACCGCGTGGGGAGGGCCGAAAAACCGCATCCATGGGGTGCTCGGAGTCGGGATTGGCCTGGGGACGGTCGTGGTGCTCGCAGGGCTGTTCCCCACCCTGAGGATGCTCGGCTATTGCACCTTCATGGCCGGATTCTGCATCCCCATCATGGATGCAAGCAGCCAGGCCATCTGGCAGGGACAGGTCCCCGCCGCACTCCGGGGGCGCGTCTTCGCCATGCGCGGGATGATTGCCTGGTCCGTCCAGCCGCTGGCGTACCTTGCGGCGGGTGTCACCGCGGACCACCTGGACGGCGTCTCCTTCTCCATCCCCGCGCTCTTCGGGCCGCTGGAACAACTCGACGCGCGGAGCCGGGGCATCGCGCTGTGCTTCATCGCCGCCGGCCTCTTGACGCTCATCGCGGCGGTGCGGGGCTATAGCGCCCGCCACGTCCGCGAAGTCGAGGAGATGCCGCCAGGCCCCACCTTCACCGGGGCCGTGTCCCCGCCTTCGCGGTAAGGGGCCTCAGTCCCGCGTCAGCGTCAGGTCATCCACCTGAATCCAGGTGTCGCCGTTGTTCGCCCACATCCCCGCGAACACCTCCACGCTGTGCTGGGCGCCGGAGTTGAACGACACCGACAACTGCGTGTAGTTGCCCAGCGGCTGCGCGAAGCGCACCTCGTTGAGGATGGGCCCACCCCGGAGCAGCCGCGCACCGAAGTAGCCATCCGCGTGGTTCGTGGACGTCTTCACCCAGCCCGTCAACGTGTATTGGGTGTTCGGCGTCACCGCGACCTCCTGCTTCACGGCATTCCACCCCGTGTCGTTCCGCGCCCAGGCGTTGTTGGCGCCCGTGCGCGCATAGCCGAGTCCCCTGTCAATGCCCGCCTTGCCTTCGGTGTACCAGGGCGACGTGGCGTTGTGGGTGGACTGCTGTTCGAAGCCCGCCTGGTGGATGAGATTGCTCCCGCGCGTCAGGCTGACGTCATCGAGCTGCATCCAGGTATCACCGTTGTCGGCCCAGAGGCCGCCATACACCTCGATGAGCGCGTTCGGCCCGGAGTTGAAGTGGACCACCCGCTCCGTGTAGGCCCCCAGCGCGCCGAAGGGCACCTCGCCCAGGATGGGGCCATTGCCCTGCCCGCGAGCCCCGAAGTAGCCCGCGGTGTTGTTGGCGGAGCTGCGGACCCAGCCGCGCAGCGTGTAGTCCGTGTAAGGCTGGACGACGACGCTCTGCTTGAGCGCATTCCAACCGCTGCTCGCGTGCACGAAGCCGTTGTCCTGCCCACTGCGCGCGTTGCCGAGCGCCCGGTCCACGCCGCCCGAGCCTTGCAGATACCAGGGCGCCATCACCGGCGTGGCCGCCTGTGTCTCGAAGCCGGGCTCGGAGAGCAGGTTGTCGCTGTGCGCGTCGTGGGCCAGCGTGGCCCGCATGAGGAAGGTGTTGTACGGCGTCCACTGGGACATGACGAAGTACAGCGAGTTTCCGGTGTTGCCCCAGGGGTGGATGAACGCGTTGTAGAGGCCCGGGTACACGGCTCCACTGGAGAGCACCTTCTCTCCGCTCCAGGGCCCCGTGGGCGTGGCGGCGTCACGCATCACCACCGCCTGCCGGTGCTCGTTCAGGTACGTCATCAGGAAGCGCCCGAGCGGAGCGTGGTACGAGACGGACAACTCACCCGCGATGCCGATGGCGACGGGCCGCGCCGCCGCCTGTGACACGCTCCAGCCGTTTCCATCCCAGTAGCGGTAGGCGTTGATGTCCAGGAGCGCCGTCTCCGGCACGCGGGCCAGGTGGACGTTCCCGAACCGGCCGTTCGGCGTCGCGTACATGTAGACGAACCCGCCGTTCCTGACGAAGGCCGCCATCTGGAAGTTGTTCGTCCAAGCCGGCGTGTTCTGCCAACGCGCCGTCGGGTGCTTCACCCAGTTCTGCCCCTGGTCATCCGAGTACGCGATGCCCGCGTGGTTCGTGAACCACATGCCCGCCTCCCCCCAGTGGTGGATGGACATGTAGTGGATGTAGTGCCGCGAACCGATGGTGACGCCCGCGGTGGGGATGACGGTGATTTCGTCGAAGTTGACCTTCCGGGACGCGAGGATCTCCTTCGCATGCCGAGGCCCGTCCTGAATCATGGTGGAGAAGGACAAGCCGTCGGCCAGGTTCGTATCGGACGAACGCGCCAGGACGTTGCTGCGCCAGCCGCCCCCACAGCCGCCATTGCCACACCAGCCCGCGCCGAAGGTGTCCCCGAACAGGACGAACACCTCGCCACCGCCCTTGTCCCAGACGATGCCCAGGTCCGTCCCATGGACGTCGTGGTTCGTGTGCGTCTGGTTCGGGTTCGGCAGCAGCTCACCGGCGGGCGTCGCGCCCGTCACCCGGGAGACCTTCGTCACGTTCGACGGCGTTACGGCCGCCGCCGTGGTGCCCCACAGGAGCGCCCACGTGGCGTGCAGCAGGAACGTCCGCTTCCATGTCGTCATGCGCTTCATGGCCACCTCTCTGGTTGTCACGGTGCGACCCGGACGGGAGAGGCGACTCTAGCCGCATAGCAAGACTAACCTTTAAATCAAGACACGACGGACGACCGGAGTGTCAGCCCTGCGCCAGCACGCGGACAAGGACGTCAATCATGGTGGCCCAGCCCTGCTCCGTCCGGCTCGCGTAGTCGGCCCACTTCGCGTCCATCTCGTGGGTGAGCGTCAGCTCACAGCCGGTGTCGCGCGGTGTGATTTCCACCGTCACCCGGCTGAGCTCGTCCTCCTCCTTGTCGATGTGCCAGGTGAAGACGAGCCGGCGCGGCCGGTCAATCTCCAGGTACGTGCCCACATGGTCGATTTCTTCTCCGGCCCGCCGCACGAAGAACGAGAACTTGCCGCCCACGCACGGGTCGATGGCGAGCCGCAGCACCTCCTCGTCCCGGACCGTCGGCCCGGTCATCCACTGGCCGACCATCTCCGGCTTGAGCCAGGCGTCGAACACCCGCTCAGGCGACGCGTTGAAACGCCGTGTGACGCGAACCTGGACGCTCTGTGCTGAGGACATGGCTTTTCCTTTCAATCCGAGGGTTGGCGCCTTTGATAAACCACATGGTTCAACATACTCCCGGCCGTGGCAATGAACAACCACTTGGTTGACCTTCGTCACGGGTGAGCCCGGGGCGTTTCTGGTAGAGCCTGGGGCATGCCTCAGCGCCCCACCGTGGCGGAAGTGGAATCCATTCTCCGCGCGCCAGTCCGCCAGAACTGGGAGCAGTTCACCAAGACGCTCAAGACGCTGCCAGCGGATGTCGACCCCGACCTTGCGTCACAAGCTGCGTTGAGCCTCATTCACGGGCAGCCCGCGTCCCACTGGTTATTCGGGCGTACCTGCCAGCAGCTCCCTGCCCCTGTCATCCGCGCGCTCCTGGGTCGGCTCGAAGCCGACTCCCGGCCCCACGCCTACTTCCTACGCGAAGCGGTCCCCCAAGAAGCCTCCGACGAAGAGCTCCGAACGACATGGAAGGCAGCACTCCAGGGCTTGCTCGACCTGGAGACGACCTATGCGTGGGGCTCGAAGCAGCGCAAAGCAAAGTTCCAGGCGCTGGCGAACACCCCATCCTTGCTCCAGGCCATCCAGACCGCTGTCGTGGCCTGTGAGCAGGTGTCGGTGGACATGCTGGCCGTGCTGACGGTGGATGCGTCGGACTCCTCGGTCGATGCGCTCATTCCCCATGTGGAGCGGGCCGTGCAGAGCCAGGGCTGGGAGTTGGACCGTCTGGAGGACTTGCGCAAGCACGCGCGCTCCACCCCCGTGATGGACGACATGTTCGCGCGAATGGAGGCCCTGCTCCAGGGACGTCGCGCGCGCTCGCCCGCGCTCGACCTGGCCCGGCACCTGGGCTTCGGTGAACTAGATGCCATCTGGTTCAGAACCTACCTTCTTGCTGGGGACACCCATGCGACGAACCCCCTCGCGCATCAGTGCAACATCAACGTGGATAGCCGCACCCCTCGCTGGTTCAGTGTCTGGCAGACATCCCGAATGGATGGCCTCGACAGAAACGCCTGGAGCGACACCCACTTCGACAACGAAAAGCTGCACAAAGACATCCGGGGACTTGGCGCATGCGAGTTGATGCAACTTCCTGATTGGGTTGCGCGCACGGCCAAGCGCCTCGGCGCAGCGTGGAACATCAGCGACAGCGCGTTGTTTACGAACCTTCGCGGGAAGAAACGCGCAAGACTCGCGGAGTGGCTTCGCTCGGGCACATGAGCCGCCCGGCTCACCCCACCCTGCGGCCCCCGATGTGCGCCCCGGCATTGGGCGACAACCGGCGATAGAGCGGTCCGGCCAGCGACGACATGATGCCCACCGCGATGAACGGCAGCACGAAGCGGTCCGGCGTCAACGGCGCCTCACCAGCGCCGCGCGCCAGGTGCAGCATCAACCCGCCGAAGCTGATGCCCAACCCCAGCGCCATCTGCATCGTCACCACGGACAGCGTGGACGCGTTGCTCACCGTGTCCGGGGGAATGTCCGCATACGCCACGGTATTGATCGCGGTGAACTGCATCGAGCGCATGAATCCGCTGACCACGAGCACGCCAACGATGAGCGGAATCGGCGTGCTGTTCCGGAAAAAGGCCGGCAGCGCGGTCAGGACGGCGGACGCCAGGTTGGCGAAGATGAGCGTTTGCCGGAAGCCGAACCGCCGGATGATGTAGGGCGCCACCGACTTGCATGCGAGCGCGCCCACGCCGCCGCCGATGGTCACCAGCCCGGCCTCGACGGGCGTCCAGCCCAAGCCGACCTGGAACAGCAGCGGCAGGAGGAAGGGCGTCGCCCCCAGGCCCATGCGCGTCAGGGTTCCGCCAATCATGCTGGCCCGGAAGGTGTCGATGCGCAGCAACCGGAGATTCAATACGGGCCGCTCCACGCGCAGCGCGTGCCACACGTAGGCCCCCAGCGACGAGAACGCGACGGCCGCGAGCCCCAGTTGCAACGGCAGCGGCATCAGCCCGATGCCCACCGTCTCCGCCGCGCCAATCAGCGTGGTGATGGCGACGGCCGCGAGCACGAAGCCCCGCGTGTCGAACGGCCCCGGGTCCGGCTGGTGCAGCGGCGGAACGAAGCGCGCCACCGCGAGCATGCCCAGGATGCCCACGGGCACGTTGATGAAGAAAATCCACGGCCAGTCCGCGACGCCCAGGATGAGGCCCGCCAACGGAGGCCCCACCAGCGGGCCCACCAGCGCGGGCATCGTGAACCAGCTCAAGGCGGCCACCAGGCGCTCTCGCGGCGCCGAGCTCACCACGATGATGCGCCCCACGGGCGTCATCAACGCGCCGCCCAGCCCCTGGAGGGTGCGGAAGATGACCAACTGGGTCAGCGACTGTGAGAACCCGCAGAGCACCGAGCCCAGCAAGAACACGCTCATCGCGAACATGAAGACGCGACGGGGCCCGAACCGGTCCGCCACCCAGCCGCTCGCGGGCGCGAGCACCGCCAGCGCCAGGATATAGGACGTCAGCGCCAGCTTCAGGTGGATGGGGTCGGTGTCGAACGCCAGCGACAGCCGAGGCAACGCGGTGGACAGCGCGGTGGAGTCCACGAACTCCATGAACAGCGCGCTGGCCACCGCAATCGAGGCCAGTCGCGAGCCCCGGGGAGAATCTCCACCTGCGCCGGTGCGGCTGGGAACCGGATGCTCAGGCACGGTTCAGCCCACGTACTCCGGAAGCAAGGGCGCGTCGCGGAGTCTCGGGGCCTGGGCATCCTTGGGCGACAACAGCGGCTCGCTCACCGGCCAGGGAATCGCCAGGTCCGGGTCATTCCACGCGACGCTCCGCTCCGTCTCCGGCGCGTAGAGCGCGGTGCACTTGTAGTGGAAGTCCGCGGAGTCACTCACCACGCAGAAGCCGTGGGCGAAACCCGGCGGAACCCAGAGCTGACGGCGGTTGTCCGAGGACAGCTCCACCGCCACCCACTGGCCGAAGGTGGGCGAGCCGCGCCGCACGTCCACCGCGACGTCGTACACGGCGCCCGCCAACACCTGCACCAGCTTCCCCTGGGCCTGCGGCTCCTGGAAGTGCAGGCCCCGCAGCGTCCCCTTCGCCGAGCGCGAGTAGTTGTCCTGCACGAAGGGCCCGGGAATGCCCACGGCTGCGTACCGCGCCGCATGGAACATCTCCATGAAGAAGCCGCGGTCATCACCGAAGACCTTGGGCTCCAGCAGCAGCACGTCCGGAATCTCCAGCGGCGTCACCTTCACGAAACGGCTCCCCGGTTCTCCGCGAGCGCCCGCAGGTACTGGCCGTAGTCGTTCTTGAGCATGGGCTCGGCCAGCGTCAGCAGTTGCTGCGCGCCGATGTACCCCATACGGAACGCAATCTCCTCCGGGCACGACACCTTGAGGCCCTGGCGGCGCTCGATGATTTCGATGAAGTTCGACGCCTGCATCAGCGATTCGTGCGTGCCGGTGTCCAGCCACGCATAGCCGCGCCCCATGAGCTCCACGTCGAGTTGGCCGCGTCGCAGGTACTCCGCGTTGACGTCGGTAATCTCCAGCTCGCCCCGCTTGCTCGGCTTGAGGCCCGCGGCGATGTCCAGCACCTGGTTGTCGTAGAAGTACAGCCCGGTGACGGCGTAGTTGGACTTCGGCTTCAGCGGCTTCTCCTCCAGGCTCACCGCGCGGTTCTTCGTGTCCAGCTCCACCACGCCGTAACGCTCCGGGTCCTTCACGTAGTACCCGAACACCGTCGCGCCCGAGGCACGTGACGCCGCGCGCTTCACCAGCTCGCTCAGGCCGTGGCCGTAGAAGATGTTGTCGCCCAGCACCAGCGACACGCTGTCACCGCCCACGAACTCCCGGCCGATAACGAAGGCCTGGGCCAGCCCCTCTGGCCTGGGCTGCTCCGCGTAGCTGAAGCGCATGCCCCACTGCTCGCCGCTGCCCAGCAGCTCATGGAAGCGCGGCAGGTCCTGCGGCGTGGAGATGACCAGCACGTCCCGGATGCCCGCGAGCATCAGCGTGCTCAACGGGTAGTAGATCATCGGCTTGTCGTGCACGGGCAGCAGCTGCTTGCTGACCACGCGCGTCAGTGGGTACAGCCGCGTCCCCGAGCCACCGGCGAGGATGATGCCCTTCATGTCCACCTCGGCACGTCAGTGTCCCCGAGCCGCGAGCCAGGTCGCGTGGAAGCGCGACAAGGACTCCGCGAGCGCCAAGGGAGGAACGGAAAGTTCGGCGCGGACCTTGTCGGTGCGCAGGCCACTCTTGAGCGGGCGGGGGCTGGCGAGCTTCAGCTCCGCCATGCGGGAGGGGACGATGAGCCTTGCATCGAACCCGAACACCTCGCACAGCGCGAGGCCAAAGCCCACCCTGTCGATGACCGTTCCGCCGCAAGTGTTCCACACTCCACCCAGCCGCCGCGTCCCCAGCTCCACCAGCATGGCGGCCACGTTGTCCGCGAAACTGGGCGACACAATCTGGTCCTCGAAGAGGCGCACCTGCTGCCCCTTCTCCAGCGCCGTCACCAGCCAGGCACCGAAGTTGAGCCGGCCCTCCACCGGAGGCCAGCCATACACCACGGCGGTACGAGCAACGGCGCAGCCGGGCGCGAGCACGCGCGCGGCCTGCTCCCCCATGTGCTTCGTCACCGAATACACACCGCGAGGATTCGGAATCGCGTCCTCGGAATAGGGCCCGGCCTCGCCGTCGAAGACGTAGTCTGTGGACACGTGCACCAGGTGCGCACCGGCCTTGCGCGCACTCCGCGCCACGGCGGCGGCGGCGGTGACGTTCCCCGCGTAGGCGGCCTCCGGGTCCTTCTCGCAGGCATCTACCTCCGTCATGGAGGCGCAGTGGATGATCACCTCGGGCGCGGCGGTCTCTACCGCGGCGGCGACGTCCGCCTCACGGGTGAGGTCCACGCTCGCGTAGCCATACTCCCCACCGGTGCGCCGGGCGCCGCGGCCCAGGCCCACCACCTGGTGCCCGCCCTGGTGGAGCAAGGAACACACGCGGCTGCCTACCAACCCGTTGGCCCCCGTGACGAGGAAGCGCATGGCTCAGGCCCTCCCCTGCAGGCGCGTGCGGTACTGCGTTTCGAAGTACTGGCGATAGGCGCCGCTGGTGACGCGCTGCCACCACGCCGGGTGGTCCACGAACCAGCGCACCGTCTCCGCCAGGCCCTGCTCGAAGGTGTGCGCGGGCGTCCAGCCCAGCTCCGCGCGAATCTTCGACGGGTCAATGGCGTAGCGCCGGTCGTGCCCCGGCCGGTCCTTCACGTACTGGATGAGGGACTCCGGCTTGCCCACGAGGCCCAGAATCGCCTTCACGATGTCGATGTTCCGCCGCTCCGCCCCACCGCCGATGTTGTAGACCTCGCCGGCCCGGCCCTTCTCCAGCGCCAACAGCAGCGCATGGCAGTGGTCCTCCACGTGGAGCCAGTCGCGCACGTTGCCTCCGTCGCCGTACACCGGCAGCGGCTTGTCGTGCAGGGCGTTCACCACCATCAACGGAATCAACTTCTCCGGGAACTGGTAGCGACCGTAGTTGTTCGAGCAGCGCGTGACGACGACGTCCAGGTTGAACGTGTGGTGATACGCGAGCGCCACCAGGTCGGAGCTCGTCTTGCTGGCCGAGTACGGGCTGGAGGGCTGCAATGGCGAGGACTCGGTGAAGGCGCCCGTGGGGCCCAGCGAGCCGTAGACCTCGTCGGTGGACACCATGAGGAAGCGCTTCACGCCGCGGGCGCGGCTGGCCTCCAGGAGCTGCTGGGTGCCCAGCACATTGGTGGTGACGAACACCTCCGGCCCGAGGATGGAGCGGTCGACGTGGCTCTCCGCCGCCAGGTGCATCACCGCGTCAATGGCGTGCACGGACATGAGGTGCTCCACCAGCTCGCGATTGCCGATGTCGCCCCGGATGAAGACGTGCTGGGGGTCGCCCTCCAGCTCGGACAGGTTCTCGAGGTTGCCGGCGTACGTGAGCTTGTCGAGGTTGACCACCGTCCAGGCAGGCCGCTCACGGCGCAGGTACTTCACGAGGTTGGACCCGATGAAGCCACAGCCTCCTGTCACCAGTACGTTCATTGTCCCGTGGACCTCATGCGCTCGAAGCGAGCGCCTGCGTATCGAAGGGGTCCACGACCGTCAAGGCGCGAGGAGGCCAGGCTTGTGGGCGGCCCTGCACGGCGGTAAGGGAGCCGGTCGTGAGCACACCGCGCCCCCCTCCCCGCCGGACCGGGCTTCCCGCCATCCACCAGGTGCTCCCCCGGCTCGCCTGGGGCGACGCCGTGGGCAATCAGGTGCGATATCTCCAGGGCCTGCTGCGCCGCTGGGGCCATTCCTCCGAAATCTACGCCGAGGCCTGGGACGACGCCTGCAAGGACCAGGTCCGCCCGGTGCGTGATTACGAGCGGGAAGCGGACCACAACGCAGTCCTGCTGGTGCATCACAGCTTCGAATCGCGGCTGGTGCCCCGCATCGCGAAGAGCCCTGGCCGCAAGGTGCTTGTCTACCACAACGTGACACCCGCGCGGCTGTTCGAGGGCTTCGAGCGCAAGGTGGCCGCCGCGTGTGACGCCGCGCGGGGTGAGCTGCTGGCGCTGCGCCCCCACGTCGAAGCGGCCTTCGCCTACTCGCGCTTCAGCGCCGAGGAGCTGGTGGCCGCGGGCTACCCGAACGTCGCGGTGCTGCCCTTCGCCATCGACTGGGCGGCGTTCGACACGCCGCCGGACCCGGCGCTCCAGGCCGAGCTGGACGACGGCATGTCCAACATCCTCTTCGTGGGCCGCGCGGTGCCCAGCAAGAAGGTGGATGACGTGCTGCGCGTCTTCACCGCGTACCAGCGGCTCTACCAGCCCCGCAGCCGGCTCGTCGTCGCGGGCTACCTGCATCGGGATGGGGCCTATGGCGCCTATCTGCATGGACTGAAGGACGTGCTGGGCGCCGAGCAGGTCCGCTTCCTGGGACGCGTCAGCGCCGCGCAGCTCTCTGCCTGCTTCGCCACCGCGTCCGCGTACCTCTCCATGAGCCGCCACGAGGGCTTCGGTGTGCCACTGCTGGAAGCCATGTACCGGGGTGTGCCCGTGGTGGCCTACGGCGCCGCCGCCGTGCCGGAGACGATGGGCGGCGCGGGGCTCGCCACGCGCTCGGACGAGCCACGCGAGGTCGCGAAGCTGCTCGCCGTGCTGGACCGCAATGCCGGGCTGCGCGCGCAGGCGATTGCCGCGCAGCGTGAACGCATCGCCGAGCTGTCGCAGGAGGCCGTGGCCGAACAGGTCCGCGTGGCCTTCGAAGGCATCTGCTCCGGTACGGCGCCGCAGCGCCCGGTAGCCACGACGACGGCAGCCACCGTGGAACTCGTCTGCCCAGGCTTCACCGTACGGCCCGAGGAGCCAGCCTCACGTCTGGCCCGCCGACTGGCCGAGCGCCTGCCAGGTGCCCGAGTGCTTGCCCTGCGCCCGTGGGGTGAAGACGCGTCCCTGACGCCGGAGCCCATCAGCGACGACGGTGTCGCGGTGACGCACTTCACGCCGGACCAACCGGTGGACTCAACCCCCAGGACGGCCCTACCGGGGTCCTCCGCGCTGGAGACGGCGGTGCGGGCTTCGAGCGGGCCCGTGGTGCTGCTGAGCGCGGACACGGTGTCAGCGCAAACCCTGATGCCCCATGTCTCGGCGAAGGCCTTGGGCATCTGTGCACCTTCCAGCCAGCCGGCCCTGCTCGCATCCGCCCGGGAGCACCTGGGTGACAGGTTGGTGGTGGAGGAGCCGGCTCACCTCGAGACGGCGCTGCAGGCACTGCTCACGACGCTGGCTTCAACGGGAGTCCTCCCACGTGCGACCTGAAGACCTCATCACGCGCAGCCCCACGGCCGAAGCAGTGGTGCGCGAAACGCAGCAACTGCCCACGCCCTCCAATGAAGCCCAGGATGCGCTTCGCCAGACGCTGGAGGCGGCGGCTCGTCCACCCACGCCCACGCCCTGGCCCGCGCTGCTCCAGGAAGCACGTGGGAAGATGGACAGCCGCTACGCGGAACCGGCGACCTCCCACCGGGGAGTCATCACGGGCACCGCGCTCGTCCTGGCCAAGCGCGCCTTCCGACTCGCCTTCCAGCCCTTCATCAACGAAGTGCTGCGCAAGCAGGTGGAGTTCAACGAGTCCATCCTCGACGCGCTGGCCACCGTGCACGACGTGCAGCGCGAACAGGCGCGTGCCCAGGCCGCATGGCGCAAGGAGTTGGAGCGCAGGCTGGCGAAGCTCGAAGCCACGGGCACCCGCACCGAAGCCGTCACGACCGAGCAGCAGGCGCCCACGCCTGCCGCGTCCTCCAAGCGGACACGCAAGCGAGGCCGATGACGGCCAGGGCGCGGGACCTCGACCCGTCATCCTCGTGAATCCGCGTCCTGCGGAAGGAGGCGTGAAAGCCTCCGGCCTCGACAGGCGATGAGCATATGACTCAGGGGCGGCGTTGAGGATGGCGGCCGTTCGGGTGTATTCCCCATCCGTTCGACGCCTTCCTCTGTCCAAGGTCTGGTCCTTGCGCATCTGCCTCGTCTCCAAAGAACTCGCCCCCTTCGACAGGGGCGACATCGCGACCTACGTGGCAACCATGAGCCGGGCGCTTGCGGAGGCCGGACATGAGGTCCATGTCTTGACGGCGGCGCATGCCGACTGGCAGCGGGCCGTGTCCTTCCTTCCCGGCGTGCAATTGCACGCCGTGGATGAGCGAGAGGTGGACTTCAAGGGTGCGTTTCCACACGCACCACTTCGCCATGCGTGGGCGGCGTACAGAAGCCTGCTGGAACTCCACGCGCGTCATCCCTTCGACGTCATCGAGTTCCCCGACGACGCAGGCGAGGGCTATTTCGCGATGCGCGCCCGGCGGACGCTGGGGCACTTCGAGCCAGCGGTCCTCGCGGTGCGCTTGCACGACTCCACCCACGACCGCCTGCTGCTCAACAGGGTGGCCACGCTCGACATGGACACCACCCAGCGCGAGCACATGGAGGACACGTCCATCCGTGAAGCGGACCTCGTGCTGTCTCCCTCCGGGCCAGCCATGGCGCGAGTCCGCACCAGGCTGGAGCTGAAGCGCAGCGGCGTCGTGATTCCACCTCCGTTCTCGGCACTCCGGGAGCACCGCTCATCCCCTCGTTCCCGCGAAGGACTGCCCCTGGTGCTGTACGTCGGAGACCTGGAGTACCGAAAGGGCGTGCATCTTCTCGTCGAAGCCATGCAGGTGCTCTTCGAGCAAGGAGTCGCCGCGGAGGTCCGGCTCATCGGGGATGACACACGCACCGGCCCGTTCGGCCGCTCCCTACGACAGTGGCTGGACCAGCGCATCGCCCCCGCCTGGCGAAACAGGTTCCACTTCACACCTCCGCGCGAGGGAGCAGACCTCGCCTCGGCGCTCGCCGAAGCAGCGGTGTGCTGCATCCCGTCTCGCTGGGAGCACTTCTCCCACGTGTGCATGGAAGCCATGTCCGCTGGAGCGCTCGTGGTGGGCAGCGATGGAGGGGGCAACGCCGAACTCATCGAGGACGGCCAGAGCGGCTTGCTGTTCCGGAGCGACGATGCTTCACAGCTTGCCCGCGCGCTCGAGAGAGCCCTGTCCACACCGGCGCTACAAGAAGCCGTCCGGCATACAGCGCCCGCCCGTATTGCTTCCTATTGCGCCCCCGCCAGCATCGTCCGCCAGTTCGAAGCGGCCGTGGCGGATGCGAGGCACCAGCGTCACATGGGCCCCATCAGCGCCGCGCCCAGGAAGAAGGACGCGGCCACGCCGTACGTGTCCATCCTCGTGCCCTACTACAACATGGGGCGCTACCTCCCCGAGACGCTGCGGTCCATTCGCGCGCAGACCTTCACGGACTACGAAATCATCCTCGTGGATGACGGCTCGACGGATTCGGAGAGTCGAGCCGTGCTGGAGACGCTCCACGCGCCAGACCTCCACATCCTCCGCAAGCCCAACGGAGGGCTCAGCTCGGCCAGGAACGCCGGTCTGCGCGCCGCACGGGGCCGGTACATCCTGCCGCTGGACCCGGACGACCTCATCCAGCCCACCTTCCTGGAGAAAGCCGTCGCGGTGATGGACAGCACACCAGGGCTGGCCTACGTCACGTCACTCGTCTCCTACTTCGTCGAGACGCCGGACCAGCCCGTGGGCGGATGGATTCCCTGGGGCACCGAACGGGACGCACTCCTCGCGGAGAACGTGGCCTCCACCTGCACCGCGCTGATGGAGCGACAGCGCATCGAAGAAGTCGGCGGCTACGACGAGTGGCTCACGGCCTATGAAGACTGGGACGTCTTCTGCTCCCTGGCCGAGCGAGGGCTCGCGGGCTCCGTCATCCCAGAGCCGCTCTTCCTGTACCGGCTGCGCCCGGACTCGATGACCCGCAGCATGCGCGTGAACGACCGTCATGCGCAGATGGCCTACCTGTGCCAGAAGCACCCTGCATTGCCGCTCCACCCGGAGCGCGCACTCCGCATGCAGCTCGGCCGAGCCCACAAGCAGGAACTCCATCTGCGCGCGACAGGCGCGGCCTCCCCACCGCTCCTGAATCGATTCGCCGACAAGATGAACGCCACGCTCAAGCGGTTCGACTTCGCCCATGCCACCTTGAGGCGCGCCGCGCTCTGGGTCGCCGGCGCGGACGACGACTCCCGCCCACTGCGTCATCAGGTCATGGAGCGGTTCTTCGGACGCCGTCATTGAAGCGCCGGCCGCTCCACGCGGCGGAGCGGGCCCCATCTACGCGCGCCCTCCCCGCTACCCGCCCAACCGCCCATCCTCTGCCGGTGGAAATGAAGCGGGCTCTCGAGGGGTGAGCGACATCACGGGGGGCGCGGCGCCTTCCGCCGTCGGCACGAGAGCGCTCGGCTCCTTGCGAATCAACGAGCGCAGCCGCAACCCGAACAGGGCGGAAGCCACCTTCGTCATGAACTGGAACCCCTTGAGCCCCGTCAGGCTCGAGGTCCCCGTAGTGCGAGGGCGCATCGCGACCGCGACCTCTCCGATTCGAAGCCCGGCGAGCGCGACGAGCGCGATGGACTCCGGCTCCGGGTACTCATCCGGCATGAGGCGCAACAACGTGGCCACGGCGCGAGGCGAGTACACCCTGAAGCCCGATGTCGGGTCTGTCACCTGGGCCTGCTGGCCAAACATCCCCAGCAGCATGCTCACGACGCGACCTCCCACCCAGCGAAGCGGCGTCGTGCTGACCAACGTGTCCGTGCCTCCCGTCGCGACATCGCAGAAACGGGAGCCAATGAGCAGGTCGGTCTGCCCGCTCCGCGCCGAGCGAACCAGGTCAGGGATGGACTCAACGGGATGCTGCCCGTCGGAGTCACACTGCACGACGTAGCTGACCTCCAACCGCAGGGCCAGGAGGAACCCCGTCCGCAGCGCCCCGGACACGCCGATGTTGGTGTGGTGTGTGACGTGGTTTCGTGGAGCCAGCCGCCGTAACACCCCGGCCGTGCCGTCCACCGACCCATCATTGACGATACAGAAATCCAGCTCCCAGTCCGGCGTGGCGCGAGTCAACGCCGTGAGACGCGGCAGGAGCGCAGGAAGGCTTTCCGACTCGTTGTAGCAAGGGAGAACCACCAGCACGCGGGGACGACCACCTTCCGACGTCGCTGGCACGTCGGGAAACGTTTGAGCGGCAAGAGCTGACACGACCTGCCCCAGTTGCCGCTGCACGCGTGTGCTCTCCGCGTAGTGCGCCAGCATCTGAACGAACAGGAACATGGTGAGCCCAGCCAGGACCATGTTGCTGACCAAACTGATGCCCATCAGTCGAGCCACGGGCAGCAACCAATCCGGACGGATGGCCGCCACGAGCACGAAGCCACTGGCAAGGAACCACGTCACGGAATGCCGTGCCGCGAGCCGCGCGCCGAACTGGGAAATGACCACGAAGAAAAAGCCCACCACCACGGTAATGAATGGCAGCGACATTCCGGAGTCCCCCACAGCAATGCCCTGATGTTCGAACACGCAGAGAAGCACTCACACTTCTCAGGTTTGCATTGCCCCCCCCTCCGTACGGTACTCACGCCATCAATGCAATCCCCTGAAGCACCGGTGCCAGTCCCTGACGTACGCCCCGCCCCACGGCGCTGGACTCGCGCCGTGATGAGCGTGTTGCTCGCGCTCAGTACCGCAGGGGTATTCACGCTGGGGGCATGGGCCCCCCCCTTCCAGTCCCTGGGCTCCCGCCTCGTGCTGGTCCTGGGGTGCCTGGCTTTGGGCGCGCTGCTCTACCGCCCTCTACTTCCGTGGCTGCACAGTCGGCTGACGCGCTCCTCGCCCGCTCAGCAGCGGACCTGGCTGGGAGTCGTCGCCCTGGTCACCGTGCTCCTGATGGTAGCCACCCCGCTCCACGTCATGATGCCCGCGGAACGGCTGCCCGTGACGGTCCGTGCCACGGGCGAGCGGAACCCCAGTTCACAGGGCAGCGAAGTGTGGGTCCTCGGACTGCTCGACGCCTACGGTAACCCGCTGCCTCCCGATGGCTGGCGCCCCGAAGGAAACTGGGAACGCCGCGATGGAGGCGCCTGGCTTTCGCACCTCGACCAGCCGGCGCGCCTGCATTGGGAAGCAGAAGGTCACAAGCCCAGGGTCCTCCAATTGTTGGCGCACGGATTCTCCGGTGTCGTGGAGTACACCGTGAACGGTCGAACCGAGCGGCTCGACCTCTATTCGCCGCCCGGGACGGACGCGCGCCGGGACCTGGTCCTCCACCATCCCGACAGCGCATTGACCGCCAGTGCCGGGATTCGAATCACCGTCACGTTGGCGGCCCACGCGCTGGTCCTCGGCACCCTCCTGCTCCTGACGGGGCTCTGGCTCACGGGCCGTCCGCCTCCACCTCTCAAGCCCCTGCCACGACGCTGGGTGGGACTGCTGACGGCCATCCCCACCGTGGTGGTGGCTGGCATCTGGCTGATGACTGTCTACCCGGGGATGCTGAGTCCAGACTCGACATCACAATGGCGTGACGCCCTTTCCGGGCACATGGATGATGCGCATCCGTTGTTCCACACCGCCTCCATCCGATTCATCCAGAAGCTCTGGGAATCACCCGCGGCGGTGGCACTCGCACAGATTGCCGGCCTGGGGGTGCTCGTAGGTTGGGGCTGCGCGGCGCTCGCGGGGGCAGGTGTCTCCCGAGGCATCATCGCGCTCACCGCGATGGTGTTCGCGCTGGCGCCCGTGAACGGGACGATGGCCGTCACCCTCTGGAAGGACGTCCCGTTCAGCCTCTGCATCCTGGCGCTGTGTATCTGGGTCTTCCGCTCCGCGACCGACAACACCATGCGCTGGGACGTGCCCTTCTGGGTGAGCATGGTGGTGCTGGGAGCCTTGGCCATGTTGTTCCGTCACAACGGCCTGCCCGCGGTGGTCGGAACCTTCCTGGCACTGGGTCTCCTCCGGAGGGAGCGCTACAAAGCAGTGGCGCTCGCGCTCGTGGCCACGTTTGTCGTCGCGTCGGGTACCCGCTGGGTGCTGAGCCAGACGTACACCATCAAACCCTTCGCCAAGGGGATGACGCTGGTCGGATTCCTGGGCGCCCATGTGGCGGCAGGAACGCCCCTGGAGCCCGGTGAACGGGCCCTCCTCGAGGAGCTCCACCCGCTCGACGACAAGTGGAACTACCGCTGTTTCAGCAACGTGTTCACCATCTGGGACGGGCGCTTCGACATGGACGCGCTGACCCGGCACAACAAGGCATTGCTTCCGCTCCTCGTCCGCCTGACACAACGAGACGCAGCGCCCGTGCTCTCACACGTGCTGTGCAGCAGTTCGGTGCTCTGGAAGCTTTCGCAAGGCTCGGACCACCTCAATGGCCCTCCCATCTGGAGGGGGCCCGGCGAGGAGCTGGGCACCATCGAGCCCGGAGCGCGACACCTTCGGTCCGACTCACTCCTTCCAGTCCTGCGTGAGCCCCTTCTCCGGTGGACCGTCCGGACGCTTCAGCCAGACCTGGCCTGGCTGCTCTGGCGCCCGGCGCTGCCGCTCTACCTGCTGCTGCTCGCCTGCGCGGTGGCATGCATCCGCCACCGGACCTGGCGGCTTGCCGCTGTGGCGCTCCCCGTTGTCCTGCATACGGCGGCGCTCGCCGCGCTCATCCCGTCACCCGACGTGCGCTATCAGTACCCCGTGTTCCTCGTGGCCCTGATGTTCGTTCCAGCGTGGCTCGCGGGGATGCGACTGAATACGGCGCCGTCGGCCGAAGCGCCGCGGCGCGCGCCTTCCGTCTCGCAGGACGCGTCGACGCTCAGGTCAGCCGGCTGACCGTGCTCCGAATCGCGCGATGAATGACGGGCATCCGCTTGAAGAGCGTGTTCGCGCGGTCCACGAGCACGTAACGAAGCGGAGGCGCCTCCCCGGGACTCGCGCCCCCCGTCTCCCCGCTGGTGGGAACGGGTTTGCCCGCGACGGCCTGCTTGAGCAAGGGGTGCACGAGGGGCAGGCGCTTCAAGGCCGCGTTCATCAAATCAACCACGTCGTAGCGCAGCGGGCGCACGGCCTCGGCCAGCGATTGGGCGGACTCCAGGGCTGCGGACGCCGCGGAGGACGGCCGACGCTCCTGCGTGTCGAGCGCGCCATATGGGTCGACCATGGCCTCGCGGGAGTGCGCGAGCAGGGCGAAGAGCCGCGTCGACGGGTGCAGTGGCGCGGGCACGCCTTCGAAGAGCCGCACCAGCCAGCGGAAGTGCTGGCGCTGCTGGGACGCGGACGGGGTGATGGCATGCCCCCGCCGCGAGAAGAAGTGGACCTGGTTCGTCACCAGGAAGCGGTGTCCCCCCTGCGCGAGCCGCAGGAAGAAATCCCAGTCCGCATAGCCGGACAGGGTTTCATTGTAGGCATGCTGCTCCAGGACGGTTCGGCGCAGCAGCGCCGTGGGCGCGGAGACCTGGTTCGCGGCCAGCGCGTACGTCGGACAATCCCCCAGGTACGTCATGAACCCCTTGAACTGGCGGTTGGCCAACTCTTCGCTGGAGTGGAAGCGGCCCCCGGTGGGAACAACCCCTGAGAACTCCTGTCGCGCTTCCAGCGCGGAGACGGCGTGTTGGATGAAGTCCGGGGACAGGCTGTCGTCCGACTCCAGGAACACGACGTATGCCCCGCGTGCGGCTCGGACACCCAGGTTACGAGCCCCCGCGAACCCGCGGCGGACCGGGGAGCGGACGACACGAAGCCCCTCCCCTTCAGCCGCGGACCGCTCCAGGCGCTGCAGGACCTGCATGTCGAAGGCGCTCGTGGACCCATCGTCCACGACGACGACTTCCACTTCCGGGTACGTGCTGGCGGCGACACCTTGCAGCGCGATGGGCAGGAAGATGCCCTGGTCCTGATTGATGATGACCACGCTGACCAGCGGCGGCTGAGGGCTTCGCGTGGGCGGCGCCTCCCGCACGTGGCGCTCCCAATAGGGACGGTCCACCGTCCAGCGGACGGGGGCCAGCTCCGGTCCTTCCAACGCCTTGCGCATGGCCACCACCAGCGCGTCCAGGCTGCCGTCATACTTGTGGCAGTGGACCCCGTCGACGAAGGGGCTGTCGTCACCGAAGGCCAGGCAGGCCGAGTTGAGCACCAACCGGGTGCCCGCGACGGAAGCCTCGTAGGCCGTGAGATTCAGCGACTCATAGCTGGAGGTGATGACCACCACCCCCGCGCGCATGTGGGCTTCGCGGTCAGGACCTGGCTTGATGAAGACGAAGCGGTCCGTCAGGTCCGACGGGATGAGCGCCTTGACCTCGGCGAGGAAATCCGAATCGAAGGCATGGCACGCCAGGATGGCCTTGCCCTGGTACTCCGGCCACGTGCGCATCAACAGCACGGCACCCCGGACGAAGACATCCGGCTGCTTGAAGTGCTGGATCTTGGTGACGAACACCAGGTTGCGCTGAGCCGCAGGAACGTCGAACGGCCGGGACGGCTCCGCCGGAGACTCCATGACCACCGGGGGAAACTCCACCCGCACCTTGCGCATCCACGCGTCATCGAAGCCGTAGAAACGCCGGTTGAACTCGGCGATGCAGGGCAGATGCCCCACCACGAGGTCCGCATCGAGCAAGGACTTCCGCTCGATTTCGTAACGCCCCAGGTTCTCGACCTCGAGCGTGTTGGGCTCGTGGTGCATGAGGGTGCCGTAGCTCGAGTGCAGCCGCACCGAGAGGGTGGTCTGCGTGAAAGCCAGCCCCAGGTGCTTCTCCTGCAGCGCGGCGAAGGCCCAGCCGCGGAAATCCGCGAACTCGATGACGTCGAAGCGCAAGCCCTCCGCTTCGCGCGCCTTCAGGTAGCGCATCACCTCCAACGACTCACCGTGCCAACGAGAATCCCGAAAGGCTTCCGTGGGCGGATAGAAGCCATGCGCATCCGCGGTGGTCTGTTGTGGCTCGCGGAAGTCGCACAGATGCGCCTTCACCCGTCCCCCGAAGAAGAGCTCCACCTGGGCAGTCTGCACGGAAACGGTGGGCGGGAACAGGACATGGAACTCCACGTTCGCGCCGTGGCGCTGCGAGTCCATGATGAGGTTGTGCGCGACGCGGCCAATGCCCCCTGGGGTGAAGGGGTAGAGCTCATCGGTAACGAGGCAGACGCGGGTCATGCTCATGGCTGTGCGAACTCAAGATAGTGGTTGATCGCCTGGGCACAGAGCGTCTGGGTGTAGTCCTCCAGCATCTGCGCGTACTCCTCCGGCGAACGCTCCCGGAGGCCGACGACCCGCTCCAGCGCCGAGCGAATCTGTCCGAGCGAGCCGGTGCCCGCGACCTGAACCAATCGCTGAAAGGGGTGTTCATCCAGAGCCCCCAGGGTCAGCGGCCCTGTCAGGCACGCCACACCGTGAGTCAGTCCCTCCAGGGCGGTCATCGGCTGGCACTCGGCGAGCGTCACATTGAGGACGACGTCCGTCTCCCGGATGAGGTTGAACAGCTCCGAACGGTTCAACGGCCCCACGTTGATGACGGAAGCCTTGAGGGGCAGCTCCGGGCGGGCCGAGAAAGGACTGGTGACGAAGACGCGCTCCATCCCCGGCAGTGACGCGGCGACGAAGACGTTGGAATAGAAGTTCTTCCACCAGTTGTTGGGCGTGGGAACGAAGGCGGCCCGCGTCGGCGGAGCGCGGTGACGTTGGTCCGCCGGTGAGACCCGAGGAGGAAGGTTGAGCAGGACCTTCTGGAAGAGCAGCGGCGACATCAAGTGCATCTCTGGCTTGACGCAAGCCACGGCATCAAGAAGCCCCTGCTCCCGGAGCGCCAGCAAGCGGCTGAAGGTCTCCAATTCGAAGTCGAAGTGGAACTGGGCGGTGGAGCCGTGCCACACACAGCACAGCTTGAGCGTGCTGCCGAACACGCGGCGAAGCATGTGCATGACCTCCAGGGCATTGGGCGAAAACCCCTGGAAGATGATGGACCGTGCGCCCAGCCGCTCACACGTCTCGGCGATGCGCTGGTGGTCCGCCGCCGTCAACGCGCGATTCGCGGTGATGCCAATCTTGTGTCCCGGCGCGTAGCCAGACGCAGCACGGATGCCGTACCACTCCTGGTGGAAGAGATGCACCACCCGGGAGAGCCGCGGGTCGACATGAGCCCACGTCGTATCCAGTGGGGCATCGACCACGACGGCCTCCGCCACGGTGTCATGTCCATAACGCGGCGCAGGCGTGTCGACCGGCGCCCGAGCAGTCACCACCGGCTCGGCGCGAAGGCGGACCAGCTCATCCGAAAGCGACAACAAGCGCTGCCGCCGCTCCGACCGCTTCAGTTCGACCGTCAGGCGCTCCGTCAGCTCGGAAACCTGCATCCCCGTCAGGCCGTTCCCCGCCTGGAGCACCTCGCCCGCGTGCTCCGTCCACGCCCGCAGCCGGGGCAGGGACTGGACGTTCAGCGACTCCAGCGTCACCTCCCGGCGCTCGTCCCGGGGCTGCTCGACGGACTGGAGCTGGAAGAAGCGGCGCCCTTGGGACGCGTTGCGCTTGAAGACGTAGACGTCATGCGTGGCCAGGAGGCCACCGCCATGATGCATGTCCCAGCCAGCGGGCGTCAGTTCCGCGTACGGGTGCAGCCAGCATCCCTGGTGCCAGGCGTTCTCCCAGACACCGAAGGGAACAAGCTGGTTTTCGACCAGGCACAGCAATCCGCCGGGACGCACGAGCTTGCCCAGCGACTCCATCAGGCCAGGCAGGCGCTCCGGCGGGTTGTGGATGAGGACGGACACGGTGAACACCACGTCGAACGTCCTGTCCCCCACCGCCGCCAGGGCATCCGGCCCACAGAAGAGCCGCTCATCCACAGGCTCCAGCCCCACGGGCGGCGCTTGCCGCAGGGGCTCCATCATCGCCTCGGAGAAGTCGTAGCCGTGGTAGCGAACGCCTTCGAGGGAAGCCAGATAGGCGGCATGCCGCCCGAAGCCGCAGCCAAACTCCAGGACGTCCAGCGGCCTCTCCAGCGCGCGTTGCTCGGTCTGCATCAGCTTCGTGAGCAGCGCCTCTTGTTGGCCATACCCGGGGTTGCCCGCGTCCTGACGCGTGCGGATCATCTCCCGGTAGGTGTAGCCGCTCGTGGCCTTCCAATACTGGCTGCTTGCCGCTTCTTCCGGCTGCGACTGCCGCGGGGCGCTCGGCTCCGGCGACAACGCGATGTGAAGATGGGTGTCATCCCGCATGGTGAAGATTCCTTCTGCCGCGGCCCCCCTGGGCCAATGTTCAACCGCCAGCGACCCTGTGTTCAGCTGGCGTGTTCCAAGGATGAAGCCCGGTCGTCCAGCGTCGCCGCTGGGTGCGCACCTGTGTTCAGCAAGCCCTTCATGACCCGGTCTACCTCGGCCTCCCACGACGTCCGGCTGACCCGCTCCGCGGCATTCGCACCGAGCCGAGCCCGGAGCGCGCCGTTGGAGACGGCGTCGCGAAGCCGGGCCAGTACGCCACTCGGGGTCGGCTCGGCAAGCAGGCAGTTGTCACCATGCGTCAGCAACCACCGATTGGTGGGATTGTCGTTCGTGACGACCGTGACACCGCAAGCCATCATCTCCAGCGGCAGATACGACGGATGCCGGGTGAACATGAAACACAACCCGACATCACACTCGCGGTAGAGCGCCCCCGTCCGTTCCGCCGGCAACATTCCCAGATTGGTGACAAGCCCCCTGACGCCGTAGGCCTCGGGGTCCCACTCCGCGCCCGCCGCGAGCACCTCGACGGCGGGGCCCAGCTCCCGCTTGAGCTGCGCCAACGCGGCCAACCCCAGCTCGAAGCCGTTGCGCTCATTGCCCGGGCGTCCGTAGAAGAACACACGCACAGGCCCCTGGCGCGGTGGCCGGCGCGGATGAAACAAGGTCCCATCCACGGCGGGCTCGAACCAGGCGCCCTCCATCCCATGCAGGCCCACGACGTGTTCGTAGAGCCCGGGTGTGTTGAAGATGCCGTAGAAGCCCAGGCCATACGTCTGCTCGGCCAGCGCGGAGGGGGTGCCCGCCGCATGGAACAGCGGCTCGTAATCCTGGACGAAGTAGCCGCGAACGCCCGCCCGCGGGTGGTGCAGCACGCGATAGGCGGAGGTCCACGCGGTGGCCAGCGCCAGATCGCATGCGGGCAGTAGCGCCACGTCCTCTGGCCGGCGCAGCACGCGCACCGCCCCGACCGCGCCCGGGCAGATGGCCGCCACGCGGGCCTCGATGTCTCCGGGCCTCACGTTCGGCTGGTCGTAGATGACGAAGTCGCTGCGCACGCCGTGGCGGCGCTGCATCAGGTCCGCGAAGCGGAAGATGGTGTGGATGCCCGCGTAGACATGGCCGAAGGCGGGAACGAACCAGGTTGCCGTCTCCACCCGCCCCTTCGCGCGCAGCGCCGCCAGCGCCCCCGGCGCCGACTCGCGCGAGGTCTGGGCCTGTTCGGACGTGAAGTCCCAGGCCGCCAGGTGCCCGATGAGGTGCCGCTGCGCCCGCGCACGCTGCTCACCCCGGACATCCCGCGCGCTCGGAACGTCGCGCCCCAGCGTCCGGACCGCCAGTTGCTCGCCATCCTCCGGATGTCGGCGGAGGCCGCAGTCCGTGGCCGTCAGCGTGAGGTGCGGGTTGTAGTAGGGGTCGCCCTTCGGCCCCAGCCACGGCCGGTAAGCAGCGTAAGACAGCCAGTAGTCCGCTTCGGGAATGGCGTCCGCACGCCGGCTGGCCGACTCATGATGAATGAGCCGCGTCTGCGCCGTGCACACCACGCGGAGGCCCTTGGCGTTCAGCCGCAGGCCCAGCTCCACGTCACTGCCACACACCTGGAAACGCTCGTCGAAGCCCCCCAGCGCCTGGAAGACCTCGCGGCGGAGGATGACGCATGCGCTGGTGACGGACAGCCAGTTCCGCGTCCACTCGGTGTGCCCGAACGGAGTGGAGATGGGCCCCTCCGGCAGCCGCCAGAAAGGATGTCCCGCGAAGCCCGTCATCCCCACCACGACGCCCGCATGCTGCACGGTGCCCTCGGGGAAGAGCAGCTTGCACCCCACCGCGCCCACCTCGGGCCGCTGGGCCTGGGAGACCAGCTCATCCAGCCAGCAGGGGTCCACCACCTCCATGTCGTTGTTGAGGAAGAGCAGCAGCTCCCCGGAGGCCTGCTTCGCGGCCCAGTTGTTGATGGCCGGGTAGTTGAAGGGGTGGTCCCACGTCAGCTTCACCAGCCGCGGGTCCACCCATTGCTCCAGCAGCGCGAACGTCTCCGGCCGGGTGCTGTTGTTGGAGACGAGCAACACCTCGAAATGGGGGTAGCGGGTCTGCGCCAGGAGGCTGTCCACCAGCGTGCGCAGCAGGTCCGGGCGGTCCTTGAAAGGCACGATGATGGAGACCTTCGGCGTGCCCCGCACCGGATAGCGAACCCGGTACTGCATGGGCGCCGGGCTCGTCACTTCCGCGGACTCCCCCTGGCGAGCCAGGTGCTCCGACAGCGCCCGCACGCCCGCCTTCGTGGCCGTGTCCAGCCCAGCCCCCCGGCTGGCCGAAGCCGCCGACCCCTCACGTGCGTGGTACAGCGGCTCCGTGACGTGGCCAATGGACGAGGAGGCCTCGCTCAGCCGCAGCATCAGGTCAAAGCCCTGAGCGCCATCGAAGCCCTCTCGCAGACCGCCCACCTGCGCCAGCGTCTCGCGACGGACCACCAGGAAGTGACGGACGTAGTCCACGGAGCGCAACAGGTCGGGCGACCAGTCCGGCTTGAAGAACGGCGCGCAGCGGTGGCCCTGCGCGTCCAACCCGTCCTCGTCCGTGTAGAGGAGCGCGAGCTCGGGCTGCGCCAGGAACGCCAGCGCCACCTCGGCCAGGGCATGCGGTGAGAGCGTGTCCTCGGCGCCCAGGAACCCCACGAAGTCCCCACGGCACGCCGCGAGCCCCTCGTTGGTGGCCCGGGCCCTGTCCCCTTGGGACGACGCGGTGAGGACGCGAATGCGAGGCTCCTGCTCCGCCGCTTCCTGGAGGATGCGCGCCAGGTGCGGCGCGGTGCTGGCGTCATCCACCAGGATCCATTCCCAGTCGGCGTACACCTGCGAGGTCACCGAGGCGAGGCACTCACGAAGGAAGGCTTCCGAGGCATCGTGGACCGGCGTGACCAGCGAGATGAGCGGGCGCCGCGACAGCCGCGCGACGGCTTCCTGTGCCGCGGTGACACGCGCCGGCTCCCGCGCCGCGCACCAGGCGGGGTAGTCCGCCAGCGACGGCGGCTGTGGCGGCGCCGTCCGCGTGCCCAGGAGGTTGGCGAGCGCGAGCACCGACTCGGCATTGAAACGGGACTGGCGCCGCAGCACCTCGCCCCACAGCGGCTGGGTGACGCGGAGGGCGCCGGGGAGAGTCCGCCCCGCCAGCGGCTCGCGCAGCGCTTCGACGTCCGCCACATGGCGGCGGGCCTCGGCTTCTCCTGGAGCCTGGGCACCCGCCGCCGCGCGGATGGCCTCCACCATGGCCAGGTTCCACCGGGCCTGGCCCTGAAGAACGGCCTCCAGCACGGGTCCCAACGTGTAGAGGTAGCCCCGCTTGGCGAAGCCCACCAGCGCTCCCGCCACACGGCCGCGATGCGACCCCACCACCCAGCGGGTGGGTACCGCCAGCGGCTCCAGTTGAGCGACCGCCCAGGAGGACACGTCATCGCGCAGGCCCAGGGCCCGATGCACCGTCAGGTACTCCAGCACCCGCACGAGCGCGCGGTTGAAGTTCCCCTGGGGCCGAAGCATCTCGATGTGGAAAGGCTCCAACCCGTTGACGAAGGCACGCTTGGCGGACGTCACCAGCTTGCCCCCACGCGCCCGATGCGACGCCGGGATGGAGAAGGCAGCCGGGTCCGCCAGCCTCGCGGCTTCCTGGAGCGAGGACAGGCCCTGGCCGCCGTCGGGGAGCGCGCGGTGGAGGTGCTCCGTCGCCAGGCGCAGCGCGCCTTCCAGGGCGCTGCGCTCGTCGCACTGTTCGGGCGCGCACGGCTGACGCTCCTCCAGCACCTTCCGGAGGACAGCCACCATCTGCGCGAAATCCCCCGGCCCCGGCGAAGCCACGTGCCCCTGCGTCACATCAGCCCACTTCTGCCACATGACTCACCCTTCCCCCTGGGTACTGGCGCGCTCCTGAACCTTCATCCCACCTCCACACGCGGAGGCGTGCCTGGCTCGAAGGGGACTGCCGCCTGGGAGTTGGCACCCGGCTCCATCAACCACCGGTGAGGAGGACGAAACACCCCCTCCTCCTCGGTCGCCGACACCACCCGGAACGCACAGCGCCCGGACGACTCACCGTTCGAGGCCCGAGCCGACACCACCAGGGAGTAGTCGCCCCCCAGCGCCCCCAGGCGCTCGACCACGAAACGAAGCACGCCCTGGTCCGGCATCCGAGAGAGCACCACCGCCTCTCGGCGGGCGCTCGTCTCATACAGGGTACGTCCGTCCGCGGCCTGCAGTCGCACGTGGAAGTCCACGTCCTCGCACGGCCCTTCCACGGAGAAATCCGCACGAACCTCCAGGCCCTCCTCCGGAGACAGGACTTCCAGGGGCTCGCCCCGAGCATCCAGCAACCGCACCCGGTGGATGCGGACGGGCCCTTCGGCGGGCAGCGATGCGGAGGGGACTTGCGGCAGCGCACCGCCCCCTTCCGTGAGCGCTGGAGGCGTGAAGGCGGCGGACTGAGCCTCCGCCAGGGAAATGGCCTCACGGTACTCGGCGGTGACCTCCGCGGGCTTTCCCACGCGCCGGACGTAACCGCCATCAATCCACGCCGCGAGGTCGCACCAGCGCTCCACCGTGCTCAAGTCGTGCGTCACCAGGACGATGGTCTTCCCCTGCCGCTTGAAGTCCATCATCTTGGCGAGGCTCTTCTTGCTGAAGTGCTCGTCACCCACGGCGAGGATTTCGTCGATGATGAGGATGTCCGGGTCCACATGCGTGGCCACCGCGAACGCCAGGCGCATGTACATGCCGCTGGAGTAGGTACGCACCGGCTCGTCGATGAACTCGCCCAGCTCACTGAAGGCGATGATTTCATCCATCCGGGCCCGAACCTCGGCGCGCGTCATCCCGAGGATGATGCCATTGATGAGGATGTTCTCCCGTCCGGAGAAGTCCGGATGAAAACCGGCGCCCAGGTCCAGCAAGGCGGAGATGCGACCGTTGATTCGCAGGTCGCCGGAGGTCGGCGTGTAGATGCCGGTGATGAGCTTGAGCAGCGTGCTCTTCCCCGAGCCGTTCCGCCCGATGATGCCCACCGTCTTCCCCATGGGGATGGTGAGGTTGATGCCGCGCAGCGCGGTGATGAGGCTGGCATCGCGCGACTGGCGCTTGCCCCGAAGCCAGCGGAGCAGCTCGGACTTGAATGTCGTGTACTCGCCCCGGATGGTCCGCTTCCGGAAGCTCTTCACGACGTCCTTCAGGATGATGGCGTCCATGGATTCAGGCATGCCGACGCTCAGATGGACTCCGCGAACTCTTCGCGGCGGGATTCGAAGATGGACGAGGCGCCCCACAGCAGCACCACGGAGACAGCCGCCAGCGTCATCAAGGGCGCTGCGTCCGGCAGCCGGTGCTCGTAGAAGATGGCCTGGTACGACGTCATCAGGCTGACCATGGGATTGAGCGCCAGCATCAACGAGCGGGCGCTCTCATCCTGGATGGTGGAGAGCGGATACAGCACCGGCGTGGCGAAGAACCACAGCGTCAGCAGGTTGCTGACGATGTGCTGCAGGTCCCGGAACGTCACGTTGATGGCCGCCAGGATGTAGGTCAGCGCCAGCGTGAAGGTGAGCTGGATGAGCACCACCACCGGGAACAACACCACGTGCCAGGTCGGCCACTGTCCATAGGCCATGCCCAGCACCAGCATCAGCGGAAGCGACAAGACGAAGTTGCAGAGGTTCGTCACCACCACCGACGTGGGCAGCACCTGGGCCGGGAAGCGGACCTTGGTCAGCAAGTCCCGTCGGTCGCTGATCGCGCTGGCCCCGCCGCCCACCGACGTGGAGAACCAGATCCACGGCAGCAGGCCCACGAACATGAAGAACGGGAAGTTGGGGATGTTCTGCCGCATCACCACGGTGAACAGCAGCACGTACACCAGCATGTGGAGCGTCGGATTCAGGAACGTCCACAGGAAGCCGAGGAACGAGCCGCGATAACGCGCCTTCAGTTCCCGCTGGACGAGGCTGATGAGCAAGCCCCGGTACTGATACAGTTCACGGACGAGCCGAATCATGAGGGGGCCTTCTATAGCAGGGCCTCTTGCTGTTGCGAGGACGCCCGGCGCCCCCAGCCCCACTCCGCTGACGCCCTCGGACGGCCGCTCACATGAAGAGCAAGCCATCCACCGAGCGATTGTCCGGCCCTGGCTCCAGCACCTGAGCCACCAGGACACCGGAAAAACGAAAGGCCCCCTGGTTTCCCAGAGGGCCTCAATTTGGAGCGGGAAAAGGGATTTGAACCCTCGACCCTCGCCTTGGCAAGGCGATGCTCTACCGCTGAGCTATTCCCGCGTCAGACCCTGCAAACTAAAAGGCCCTCTGGCTTCCCAGAGGGCCCGATTTTGGAGCGGGAAAAGGGATTTGAACCCTCGACCCTCGCCTTGGCAAGGCGATGCTCTACCGCTGAGCTATTCCCGCATCAGGTGCCGCGCTTTCGTCACCGCCGTGTGACCGCCGGGCCGAAAGTGAGGTGGGGTATACAGAGCCCTTCCGGACCCGTCAAACACTTTTCGCGGGGTCGGGCTCCCCCCCACGCTTCGCCAACATGGCCAGGAATGCCCGGAAGTAGACCACCGCGCTCCACACCGAGAAGGCACCGGACAGGTAGACGAGCACCTGGCCCACGAGGTTGTAGTCCACCGGCACGGAGAAGGTGCGGAACTCCAGTGGATGCACGTAGTGGACGCAGAGCGAGATGATGCCCACCAGTTGGAGAGACGTCTTCCACTTCCCCTCCTGGCCCGCGGCAATCACCATGCCCTCGCTGGCGGCGATGGTGCGCAGTCCGCTGACAATGAGCTCCCGCGCCAGCAGGACGATGACGACCCACGCGGCGATGCGCCCCAGCCGCACCATCATCACCAGGGCCGCCATGGCGATGAGCTTGTCGGCCAGCGGGTCCATGAACTTGCCGACCACGGTGATGAGGTTCCACTTCCGCGCGAGATAGCCGTCAACCACGTCGGTGATGGCGGCCACCGCGAAGACGAGCCCCGCCAGCAGCGAGTTGAGGGGGTCCGCGTCGTAGGTCAGCCATACGAAGAGCGGAATGATGAGGATGCGCCCCAACGTGAGCATGTTGGGCAGGTTCCAGAACTCCTGCACCAACACGCTGGGCTTGCGCGCCGCGCGCTTCCGGGCGCGCTCCTCTCGCTTCCGCTGTTTCCGCGCCGCTCGGTCCGTGGCCATGGCAGGGGCCCTTCTAGCGGACACCGAGGGTGATGAGGGCAAAACCTTCACCACCCAGCTCCACCGCCGCCCGAAGCGGCTCCCCAGAGGGGGACTTGAGCACGGGCACCATGCGCGGCGTGAGGTTCCCCTGCCAGCCCACCAGGTGCGTCAGCGGCACCGTCACCGGCTGCTCCTGGCGCACCGCCACCGCACGCAGCGGCCCCGGGAGACTCAAGAGCACCTGGCCCTGCCCTCGCAGGTGCACCAGGTCCAGGTCCGGCGCGATGTCCGACGGAACCCGTCCGTTCTCGAACATGACCGGCTCCTCGAAGGCGAACACGCACTCGTCGCGGAAGTACGCGGAGTCCTCGCCCAGGTCCACCGCCAGGAAAGTACGGGTCGCGGCCGGCTCCAGGTAGAGCACGCCCTGGCCCCGGGCACGCACCATCCGCGCCGCCCCTTCCCCGAATGACTTGTCCGTGGCCCGGCCCCGGAAGCGCTTCATCTCGGGCTGGAAGGAGAGCTGCCCCGCCAGCGCCACCAGGCCATCCAGGCGCGTCAGGAGCTCCCCCTCCACCGCCACGGTGTAGCAGCCCGGCCCCGCGCCGAAGGGCCGCGACGCCTCCGCGCCGGGAAGGACGACCGAGCCGGCGAGCTCGGCCAGCGACGACTGCGCGCCGTCCCGAACCAGCGAGGACTCCGGCGCCGGAGACGTGGGCGCCAGCGACGTCGCGGGCACCTTGCGCAGCTGCAACCGCGTCAGGGGCACGGGCGCGGCCACCGCCTCGGAGGTCTCATCGAAGGCCGACTCGGGAGGCGACTCCCGCGCCACGCCACTGTCAGCCGCTGCTTCCGTCGCCTCGGACGCCGAGGCGGCGGACAGGGCGCTGGGGCCCTCGTCCTCGGCGAAACGAATCTCCTCGTCTTCCTCCGGTTCGGCGGCGGGCGGCGGCGGTGCGGGCGGCGCCGGCTCGGCGACACGGGGCTCCACCGGCGCGCTTCGGGGCGGCGGCGTGGCGGCGGCGGCCGGCTTCGCGTAGCTCTCCCCCGCGATGGCGCGAGACATCTTCTCCGCCATGACGTCACTGCCGGCGAGCAGGAAGTGCTCGCGGGCGCGGCCGTACTCGCCCATCTGCGCCAGGGTGAGGCCCAGGTAGTTCTGGGCCTTCTGGTGCTCGGGGGCCAGGTCGGTGGCCGTCTCGAACTCGCGCGCCGCGCGCTGGAGCGCGGACGTCTTCAGGTACACCAGGCCCAGGTTGACCCGCAGTGTCGGGTCCACCGGGTTGTCGCGCACCAGCATCTCGTACAGCTCGGCCGCCCTGTCGTACTGGCCGAGCTTGAAGTAGCAGAGGCCCAGCAGGTTCTGCGCCTTCTCCATGCGGGGCTGGAGCTGGTGGGCACGCTCCAGGAACGGCTGAGCCTCGTGGACCCTGCCTGCGGCCAACAGCTCGCCACCGCGGGAGAGCTGCTGGAGGAACTCATCATCAGCGGGGCTCGTCTCCCCCCGCCCCTTCGCGCGCGTCGTCATTCTGGGATGTGGGCTCGCTGGGGCCGCTCGAGACGGCCGCCTCGCGCTCCTTGTAGTGGTAGTAGAGCTTGAGCACCTTGCGCACGTACCCCTGCGTCTCTTCGTAGGGGGGCACCTTGCCACCATAGCGCTTCACCGCTTCGGGGCCGGCGTTGTACGCCGCAACCATCTTCACCATGTCGCCGTCGAACATGTTGGCGAGCACGCGCAGGTAGCGCACGCCGCCCTCGATGTTGTCGCGCTCGTTGAAGATGTCCTTCACGTACATGTCCGTCGCCGTGGCCGGCATGAGCTGCATCAGCCCGCTGGCGCCCTTGTGGCTGAGCGCGTTGGGGTTGAAGTTGCTCTCGGTGTGCATGATGGCGCGCACGAGCGCCGGCGGGATGCGGTAGCGCAGCGCCGCGGCAGTGATGTGCGGATCCAACTCCGGCGGGGTCCGCTTGCGGCCCACCACCGGCGTGTTCTTCGCGGGGGCCTTGGTGAACGTGCCCTTCAGCGTCTTGGCCCGCTTGCTGCCCGTGGGCTGCACGTTCGTATAGATGATGGTGCCGTCCTTCTCGACGTACCGGTAGATGGCATCCGCCCCCGCCGACAAGGGCAGGGCCAGCACGGCGACGGAGAGGAACGCGGAATAGGCACGCATATCGGCCCACGAACCTTAGACATCCGCGGGAAACTCCTCAAGAAAACGCCTTGTTTCCAGCACTTACAGTCGTTAAGGCTGCTCACCATGCCCCATCGGTTCGATTTCCTCGTCCTGGGAGGCGGCGTGGCGGGCCTCTCGTTCGCCCTCCAGGCGGCCCGCCATGGCACGGTGGCCATCCTCACGAAGCGCGACCGTTTCGAAAGCAGCACGGCCTATGCCCAGGGCGGCATCGCCAGTGTGCTCGCGCCCTCTGACACCTTCGAGGCCCACATCGAGGACACGCTGGTGGCGGGTGCGGGGCTGTGCCACCACGACGCGGTGGAAGTCACGGTGAAGGAAGGCCCCAGCCGGGTGCAGGAGCTGGCCGACCTGGGCGCGGAGTTCAACCGCCGCATCACCGGCGAGTTCGACCTCACCCGCGAGGGTGGCCACTCCGCGCGCCGCATCATCCATTCAGGCGACATCACCGGCCGCGAGGTGCAGCGCGCGCTGCTCGCCGCGTGTGACGAAATCCCCAACATCACCTTCTTCCCGCAGACGGCCGCCATCGACCTCATCCAGGACCGGCGCGTCCCCTCCCCTGGGGTCAGCCGGTGTCTGGGGGTCTACGCCCTGCTGGAAGACGGCGTCATCGAGCGCTTCCTGGCCAAGGTGACGGTGCTGGCCACCGGCGGCGCTGGCAAGGTGTACCTGTACACGTCCAACCCGGACGTGGCGACCGGTGACGGTGTGGCCATGGCGTTCCGGGCGGGCGCGAGGGTGGCGAACATGGAGTTCTACCAGTTCCACCCCACCTGCCTCTACCACCCGGAGGCCAAGAGCTTCCTCATCAGCGAGGCGCTGCGCGGCGAGGGCGGCAAGCTGAAGCTCAAGAGCGGCGCGTCCTTCATGGAGCGCTACCACCCCATGGGCGCGCTCGCGCCGCGTGACGTGGTGGCGCGCGCCATCGACGCGGAGATGAAGCGCACGGGCGACGACTGCGTCTACCTGGACATGACGCACCTGGGGCGCGCCTTCCTCGCCGAGCGCTTCCCCAACATCTACGCCACCTGCAAGGCCTTCAACATCGACATGGCGGTGCAGCCCATCCCCGTCGTCCCGGCGGCCCACTACATGTGCGGCGGCGTGGTGACGGACCTGGAGGGACGCACCAACGTGCCCGGCCTGTACGCCATTGGTGAAGTCACCTGCACGGGCCTGCACGGCGCCAACCGGCTCGCGTCCAACTCGCTGCTGGAAGGGCTCGTCTTCGGCCACCGCGCCGTGCAGGTGGCCTCCGAAGAAGTGCGCGCCCAGGCCTCTCCCTCCGAGGACCCGCCGCCCTGGGATTCGGGCAGCGCGGTGGAGTCGGATGAGAGCGTCGTCGTCACCCACAACTGGGACGAGATTCGCCGGCTCATGTGGAACTACGTCGGCATTGTCCGCACGGACAAGCGGCTGATGCGCGCGCGGCGCCGGCTGGAGCTGCTGCGCGAGGAGATTCGCGACTACTACTGGCGCTTCAAGGTGACTCGCGACGTCATCGAGCTTCGGAACATCGCCGACGTCGCCTACCTCATCGTCGACTGCGCCAGCCGCCGCAAGGAGAGCCGAGGCCTCCACTACACGCTGGACTACCCGCACCCGGACGACCACCGCTGGCTGCGGGACACCGTCGTGTCCAGGGAGCCGTGAGCCCACATGTCCTCCCGTCCGCGACGCATTCTCGATGCACCCTCCTCCGCCTCGGGCGGTGAAGGCACCGGCGCGCAGCCCCCTGGCCCACCAGTGCCAGGCCCACCGCAGCCGCGGCCCTGGGTGTGCTACGCCCTCATCGCCTGCGCGGTGTCCCTCTTCGTGGCGGAACAGGTCCTGCCCATCTCCCAGGTGGTCCGGAGTGAGCACGGGCGGATGCAGATTCCGCCCCTGGGCCTGTACGGCCCCTTCGTGCAGGCGGGCCAGTACTGGCGGCTGCTGGGCGCGGTGCTGGAGCACGGCAGTCCCCTCCACCTCCTCTTCAACATGTCGGTGGTGGTGACGCTCGGCTTCACGCTGGAGCGAGGCATCGGCAGCCTGCGCTTCTTCGGCCTGTCGCTAGTCACGGCGCTGGGGGCGTCCACCTTCTCGCTCATCTTCGACTTCGACGTGCCCACGGTGGGCGCATCCGGAATGATTCTCGGCTGGGCGGGGGCCATGCTGCCCGTCGCCACACGCGAGGGCCGCCGGGACTTGTTCATCTGGCTGGCGCAGGTGGCTGTCCTCAGCCTGCTCCCCTTCGTGAGCTGGGCGGGGCATCTGGGCGGCTTCCTCTTCGGCCTGCCTTGCGGATTGGCCCTGCGCATGGGGCGGCAGGTCTATGCGCGCGCCCTACCCATCCTTCTTTTTCTCTCGGTGGTGGTAGCGCTCTACGCAGCCCACCCCGAGCGGCGTGGAGGCTTTTGACATGGAAGTGCGAAGTGTCTGTGTGTTCTGCGGCTCCCGGCCCGGCGCGCGTCCGGAGTACATGGATGCCGCCACACGCATGGGCGCCGAACTGGCGCGGCGAGGACTGACGCTCGTCTACGGCGGCGCCAGCGTGGGGCTCATGGGCGCGGTGGCGGACGGCGCGCTGGCAGCTGGTGGCAACGTCGTAGGCGTGCTGCCTGGCTTCCTCGGCGCCAAGGAACTGGCCCACCGGGGCCTCACGGAGCTGCACTCCGTCGGCTCCATGCACGAGCGCAAGGCGCTGATGGCGGAGCGCTCAGATGCCTTCATCGCCCTGCCCGGAGGTTTTGGAACGCTCGATGAACTCTTCGAAATCGTGACCTGGGCCCAGCTCGGCCTGCACCGCAAGCCCATGGGACTGCTGGACACGCGCGGCTTCTTCCAGCCATTGCTGGCCATCGCGCGGCACCACGCGGAGGAAGGCTTCGTCCCCGTGGAGCAGGCCGTGCCCTTCGCCGTGAGCGCGTCGCCCACGGCCCTGGTGGACCGGCTGCTGGCGGGCCCGACGATGCCGCCCGCCGAGAAGTGGCTGAAGCGCTCCAGCCAGACGTGAGCCGCGCTACTGCGCGCTCACCTGCATGTCCGCCTTGCCCAACGACGAGGCCATGCGGAACGTCACCGCCTCCGTGCCGGGCGGAATGACGGGGCTCCCGTCGGACATCTGCGTGGGGAACTGAATCTCCCACCCCACCCAGAATATCGACGTGTACGGGTAGTACGCCCGCGTCTGCATGTTCACCCGGCCCAGCCGGCGGATGCGCGAGGGCGTCACCTCGCCAGCGGGCGTCACCAGCGCCAGGCGCCAGATGGAGTGCTTGGAGTCGAAGTCGGCGTACACGAAGTCGTTGAAGTGCACGCCCAGGAAGAACTCGTGGGCCTGCGAGGCCTTCACCTGCTCCTCGGCGAGCATCTGCTCCACCTTCACCGTGGGCAGCTGCTGGAAGGCGGCCTGGCGATGCACGCGCGCTTCGCGGAAGGACAGCGTCTGCAGCGTCACGCCCGCGAACACGCGCGTGTCGAAGCCGTCGTAGATTTCCTTCTGCCCCGTGTAGCGCGCGAGAATCTTCCGGTAGGAATGCTCCGCGTGCTCGTCCGGCAGCGACGGCGGCGGATCACTGATGGCGGTGGGCGGCGTGGTGACACAGCCCGCGAGCAGTCCCAGCAGCGCCGCGGTGAGGAACGGACGCCTCACGGAATGAAGTCCTTGCGGGTGAAGAGCGTGTGGAGCCGGTGACCCGAGGCCTCCACGGCTTCACGTCCACCCTCCAACCGGTCCACCAGCGCGAAGGCGCCCAGCACCTTCAGGCCCTCCTGTTGGGCCCGCTCGATGGCCTTCAGCGTGGAGGCGCCCGTCGTGACGACGTCCTCCACGATGGCCACCGCCGCGCCCTGCCCCAGCCCGCTCAGGCCTTCAATCCACTGGCCCGTGCCGTGCCCCTTGGGCTCCTTGCGCACGATGAAGGCCGCCAGCGGCGTGCCGGACAGGTAGCCGGTGAGGCTCACCGCGGACGCCAGCGGGTCGGCACCCAGCGTCAGCCCGCCAACGCCCACGGCTTCCGGGGCCTCGCGCCGGATGGCCTCCAGGAACAGCCGGCCAATGAGAAAGTGGCCCTCGGCCAGCAGCGCCGTGCGCTTGCAGTCGATGTAGAAGTCCGACTCCTTGCCGGACGAGAGCACCACGCGGCGCTGTTCGAAGGAGCGCTCGGTGAGCAGCTCCAACAGCCGGGCACGGTCGCGCACGAGTGGTTCCGCCATGGCTTACAGCCCCTCCAGGTAGGTGACCAGCTCGGACGAGTAGCGGAGCTGCATCAGGAGCTCCGCCTTGCGCGACTCATCCAGCGCGGCGAACACGTCCGCCAACAGCGAGAGATCCTGATTGATGGCCCCGAGCCGCTGCGCCACTTCCTGCGCCAGCTCGTCGGCGTCAATCTCCTCTTCGACGCCCTCCGGCGCCAGCGTGTCCTCGGTGGCGAGCGCCTTCTCCAGCATGTCGCGAACGGCCGCGCTCAAGCGCCCCTGCGCCTCGAGCTCGTCGCGCTTCGCCTCCAGGACTTCCGGGCCCACCGGCGTGGCGTGAATCGCCTCCGCCAGCGACATCACCAGCGCGTCCTCGTCCGAGAGCCGCAGGTGGACCCGCGCCTGCACCGCGTCCCGCTTGAGGAAGCGCAGCGCCGCGACCCGCCGGAAGCCGCAGACGAGCTGGTAGCGGTCTTCTCCCGCCGGGCGGACATCCACCGGGAACAGCTGCCCCAGCCGCGCGATGTCCGTGGCCAGCCCCGACACGTCGCCTTCCGGGCGGAGCTTGAACGCGCTTTCGTCCTGCAGCTTCTCCAGCGGCAGGAGCACCGTCGTCACCCGGCCCGAAAGCCGCTGCTCGGGTTCGGGGAGGACGTCCTCCTGCGACTCGTCGTCAGAGTCGCTGGCTTTGTCCCCGTCGGCCTCACCCGTCCAGAACGCGCCTTGGGGGCGCTCGTCCAGCCCGGGCGTGGCACGGGCCTCGCCGTCGGAGGGGGCCTGCTCGGCGCGCGCCTCCGCGTTGGCGACGGACCCGCCTCCTGATTCGCTTCCGTCCTGCCCGTGGGACTCACTCACGGCCTGGTGCTCGCCCTGCGCATGAGACGCATCCTTGGCATGTGGCTCCGCCTGACCGTGGGACGTGGTGCCCTCGGCCTGAAGTCCACCTTCCTGCGAACCTGACTGGTCCTTCGAACCTTCGCTCCCGGAGGCGTCCGCGGAGCCCGGCGCGTCCCCGCCCGCGTCGTGCGGCCGTGCGCCCTCGCCCTGTGTGTCGCCACTGGCCTGGGACGCTTCCTGAGAAGAAGGCGTTCCATCAACGGGAGGCTCACCGCCCTGCCCCTGCGCGGAGCCGGCGTTCTGGGGCTCGCCGGGTTCAGAAGGCGTGCCCTCGGCTCGCGGCTCCGAACCTTCGGCGGGCGACGTGCCCTCGGCACGGTGCTCACCGGACTCCGGTGACGCATCCTCGCGCTTGTGCTCGCCCTGCTGCTCCGAGGAGGCCCCCGAAGCGTGCGGCTCGGTGCTCACGGCACCGCCCTGGGCGCCGTCCTGCCCGGACGACGCTTGCGAGCCACCTTCGGGCCCAGCACCCGCCGTCCCATCCTGTCCATCAACCCTGTGCTCGGCGTCCATGGTGGCACCCCTGATAAGCCCACGCGCCCGCACCGCCAACGACTGACGGCGCGGGCGGTGCGCGCTAGCGGGTCTTCTTCTTCACCACGACCTTCTTCTTCGCGCCAGCACCCACCAGGACTGGCGTTGGCGGCTCGGCAGAGCCCGCCTGCTCAGCCTGCGGCTCCGCCCGCTCCACGCGGGTCGGCGGAGGCGGCGGCAGCGGTTTGCTTCCCAGGCCACCCAACCCCGGACGGGTGATGGGCGCCGAGGGGCGCGTCACCGCGGGAGGCGCCGAGGGGCGCGCGGGCGGCGGAGGAGGCGTGGGCCGCGACGGCGGCGGAGGAGGCGTGGGCCGCGACGGCGGCGGTGGAGGCGTAGGCCGCGCGGCAGGAATCGTCGGACGCGCGGGCGTCACCGAGGGGCGGCTCACCGCCGTGGGGCGGACCACCGCGGGGCGCTCGGCTGGCAGACGTCCCGGCTCCACATCACCCATGTCCACGCGGCCGCGGAAGCTGGCCCCGTCGACGATGATGACGCGTGGGGCGCGGATGTCGCCCACCATGCGGCCTTCGCGGGTGAGCTCCACGCTCTCGGTGGCGTTGATGTTGCCCACCACCACGCCACTGACGATGGCGTTCCTCACCGCCACGTTGGCCTTCACCACACCCGAGGGCTCCACGATGAGGGTGCGGCTGAGCGTCAGCTCACCCTCGACGCGCCCTCGGACCGTGAGGTCCTCGTCGCCCGTCAACCGGCCGCTGATGAGGATGGAAGGCCCCACCACGGTGTTGTCGACGTTGTTGCTCGCTGAGAGCTCCTTCGCGGTGGCCACGAATCAGCGCTCCTTCATGTCCATGTCGACGTTGCCCTTGAAGGAGGCACCGTCGGCGATGAGGATTCGGGGCGCCTTGATGTCGCCCACCACGCGGCAGTCCGTCTTCAGCTCCACCTTGTCGCTGGCGACGATGTTGCCCGTGACGCGGCCGGCGATCTCCACGTTCTGCGTCTCGATGTCCGCCTCGACGACGCCGCTGCCCTCCACGTAGAGGCTTTCCTTGAGGGAGATCTTCCCCTTCACGGTGCCCTGGATGACCAGGTCCTCGTCGCCGGAGATTTCCCCGTCGATGACGATGCTCGAGCCAATGACCGTATTCGCCATGAGTGTTGTCCGCCTCTCGAAAGGTGTGTGCCGTGCCGTGCGCGGCGTGAAGCTCAAATATCGTCAGGAAGCCGTACGTCCATCTCGATGGAGCCGTTGAACACGGCCCCGTCCTCGATGACGACGCGAGGTGCCTTGATGTCGCCGGCCACCTTGGCCGAGGCGTTGATGGCCACGCGCGACGAGGCGTCGATGTTGCCGCTGGCCTCGCCGTTGATGGTCAACTCCTCGGCGCGGATGTCCGCCTGCACCTTGCCGGTGCTCTCGATGGTGAGGTGGTTCTTCAGGGCAATCTGCCCCTCCACGCGTCCCTCGATCACCAGGTCCCCACCTCCCGTGAGGTTGCCCTTGATGACGATGCCCTTGCCGATGATGCCCGTTTCACCCGTTGCCATGCGGTGACCTCACCCAGCGCCAGCTCCTCCCTAGGAGCCGGGCGACCTGATTATGTCAGAGATGCGCGGAGATCCAGCCGGAGATATCCCGGAACACCTCCGCACGGCCCACCTCGTTGAGCGGCTCATGCCGCATTCCGGGGTACTCCTTGAACTTCTTGTCCGGAGACCCGGCCCGCTCGAAGTACTCCCGCGCCGCCGCCGGAGCGGCCACCCCATCCTCCGCGCCACACAGGACGAACAGCGGCACTTGAATCTTCGGCGCCAGCAGTACGGCCTCGGCCTGCGCCCGGGTGGATTCGACGAACCACCGCGGCGTGGCGATGGCCTGGTGGAGCGGGTCCTCCCGGGTGGCCCGCTGCACGTCGGTGTCACAGGTGAGGTCCTCCACCTTCAGCCCGGAGGAGATGCTCAGCCATGGCACCAGCTTGCCCACCGCGCGCGCGGCCATCAGCTTCGAGGCCGGAGGGGTGATGGCCAGCTTGAGGTACGGCGCCGACAGCACCAGCCCCGTCAACCCCTCCACCTGCCGGCTGGATGCCCACGTCGCCGACATCAGGCCGCCGTGGCTGTGCGCCAGCACGAAGGCCTTCTTGCCCTCCGACACCGCGCGCACCCGCTCCCAGAAGACCTCCAGGTCCTCCAGGTAGTCCGGCCACTTCTCGCAGTAGGCCCGGCGCCCGTCGGCCTTGCCATGGCCCCGGTAGTCGAAGCCGTGGACCGCGAAGCCGTCCGCCAGCAGTGCGTCCGTCACGAAGGCATAGCGCCCGAAGTGGTCACCATACCCGTGCACCACCGCGACATGCGCGCGGGGCTCGGCGTCTGGAAGGATGGACTTCCAGTACAGCCGTGTCCCGTCCCTGCCGGGAAAAAAACCCTCGTCGCTACGCGCCATAGGCGCACCAACTTAGCGGTCTGGCGCACGCGTGGGTAGCGCATTGAGCTTGCGCTCCAACGCGGCGCGCTGACCGGGGGGCTCGGCGGACTCGGGGTCCAGCGTCAGCACTTCCAGGGCGCGCCGCCAGGCCGCAGCGGCATCGTCCGTCCTCGCCACCCGCTGGTAGGCGTCTCCCAGGTGTTCGAGGATGACGGGCTCGTCCGGAGCCAGCGTGGAGGCCCGCTCCAGCGCGTCCACGGCCCGGGCGTAGTCCCCTCGCCGGAAGTACACCCAACCCAGTGAATCCAGGTAGGCCCCGGTGTCCGGCCGCAGCTCCAGGGCCCGCCGCACGCGCCGCTCGGCCTCGTCCAGGTTCTGCCCCGCCTGCGCCAGCAGGTAGCCCAGGAAGTTCAGCGCGGCGGCGTGGTCCGGCGACACGGCCAGCACCGCCCGCATGCGGGCCAGTGCGCCCGTCACGTCGCCCTGCCGCTCATGGGCCGCGCCCAGCACGTACAGCAGGTCTTCGTCCCAGGGAAAGCGGGCCACCGCCTCGCGCAGCAGTGTCAGTGCTTCGCGCCCTCGGCCCTGCCGGTGGAGTGTGGCGGCCAGGGCGTCATACAGCGCCGCGGAGGGACCGGCGGCCAGGCCCTCGCGAAGGAGCAGTTCCGCGCGGTTCGGCGTGCCGCCGCGCTCCAGGGCCCGGGCGAACTGCATCCGGACGTCCACGTCCTCTGGCGCCGCCTGCATCGCGGCCCGGTAGAGCGTGAGGGCCCGGGAGTGCTCGCCCAGGAGCGACAGGCTGCGGGCCCGGCGCAGGCGCGCGTCGGCGTAGACATCCGACTCCGCGGGCACACCGGCGAAGGCCCCCGCCGCGTCGGCGAAGCGGCGCATCCGCTCATGGACGAGCCCCGCGTAGTAGGCCAATCGAGGGTCCGCATGGTCCCCTCGGCGCGCCGCCTCCAGCACCTCCGCGGCCGCCCCGGGCTCGCGCGCGGCGAGGTAGCTGAAGGCCACCCGCACCGGCATCTCCGGCTCGGAGGAGAGGGACAACAGCCGGTCGAAGTACGCCCGCGCCCGGACGGAGGAGCCCGCCTTCAGCGCCGCGCGTCCGGCGCCCAGCAGCACCTCGCGGCTGTCCGGGTCCCGCTCCAGCGCCCGAGCCAGGGACTCCTCCGCCTGCACGGGCCGTCCGGTGTCCTCATACAGCCGCGCCAGCGCCGTCAGCACCTCCACGTCCCCCGGGGCCCGGGTGGCGGCCTCCACCAACAGGCGCTCGGCGCGCGCCGTGTCGCCTCGCTCCGCCAGCGCCAACCCCAGGCGCTGGTACCCAATGGCCTCCCCCGGCAGCGCCAGCGCCAGGGCGTCCACCACCTTCACCGCCTCGTCCGGGGCCCCTATCTCCAGGTGGAGTTGGGCCAGGACGAGGTAGGCCTCCGGCTCGCGCGGCTTGAGGGACACCGCGCGCCGCAGGTGCAAACGGGCTCGGGCGAACCGCTTCGACTCCGTGAGGACGCGGCCCAGCAGCACGTGCGCGGGGTAGTAGGCGGGGGCGCGCAGCACGGCCCGGCGCAGCTCGCGCTCCGCGCGCGTCAAATCGCCCACGCGGGCGTACTCCTCGCCCAGCCGGGTGAGCAGCAGCGGGTTTCCGTCATCCGTGGCCAGGGCCAGCCGCAGCGCGTCCACCGCGCCCCGGTGGTCTCCGGCATGGTGCTTCAGCCGGGACTGGAGGTAGTTGGTGTAGCTGGCGGAGGAGGCATAGCGGCCTTCGTCCGTGGCGCCCGCGTCGATGGCCTCCCGCATGGCCTCCGGGTCCACGCGCGGCCGCCGTGACGGGGCAGCCGCGGACACACCCGGCGCCACGAGGACGGCCAGCAGGGCGGATACGAGGAGGCGAGAGGGGCGCACGCGAGCATGAGTCTAGCGTGAGCCCGTCCCGCGCGCAGTCGCCTCAGGTCTCTTCGGGGGCCGGCGCGCCCAGTTTCTCCAGCAGCTTCTCGACCGAGTCGCTGTCCTGGCTCACATCCGCCACCGCCGACCGGTACTCCGTGTCCGTCGCCTTCTCCACATCCGGCAACATGCGGCTGATGACGGCGCGCGCCGCCTCCGCCTGGCACTCCGGCAGGACGACGGCGAACACACCTCCGCCCAGGTGGGAGATGGCATCCGGGTGGCGCACCCGCTTGCGCATGACATCGGCGATGTTGGACGGCACCGGCTCCACCGGCCGGTCGGGCCGGAGCACGGCGAGGCTGAGCGCGCGGTGGTAACGCCGGCTGCGCGCCACCTCCTGCTCCAGCCGCAGCAGCAGCCCGCGCCGGTCGTGCAGGCCCGTGGCGGGGTCGCTGCCGGTGCGCCGCTGCAGGGCGCTGGCCTTCTCCTTCTCCTGCTGCTCGCGCTCGCCCTGGCGCAGCTTGAGGGCGCGCTCGGTGCGGTTGAGGAGCTCCACCGCGTTGAACGGCTTGCTCATGTAGTCCACCGCGCCCAGGTTCAGCGAGCGGACCTTCTCCGCCACGCCCTGGTGGGCGGACAGCAGGATGACGGGGATGCGCGCGGTGTCCGTCGACGACTTGAGCGCCATGGCCGCGTCCAGGCCGTCCAGCTTGGGCAGGAACACGTCCATGACCACCAGGTCCGGCCGCTGGGCCTTCGCCCTGGCCAGGCCCTCCGCGCCGTCGCGCGCCACCTCCACGCGGTACTTGGAGCGCAGCACCTCCGACAGCACCGCGGCGATCTCCGGCTCGTCCTCCACCACCAGCACGCGCGGCTGCTCCTGCGGCGTGGGCGCGGCGGCGGGCGGCGGACGCGGGTTGCGCGGCGCTTCCTGCGCCAGCGGCAGCGTGAAGACGAAGATGCAACCGGTGTCCGGCGGGCTCTCCGCCCAGATTTCGCCGCCGTGCAGCTCCACGAACTCCTTGCAGATGGCCAGCCCCAGCCCGGTGCCCTTGCCGCCGTGGCGGTAACGGTCGAAGACGAGGTGCAGTTCGTCCGGCGGAATGCCCACGCCGTCGTCCTGCACGCACACCTTGGCCGCGTCTCCGTCCGGGCGCCCCAGCCGCTGGGTGCTCACCACCACTTCGCCGTCCTGGCGCGCGTGGTGGATGGCGTTGGTGATGAGGTTCTGCAGCACCTCGTGCAGCTTCACCTCGTCGCCGATGAGCATCAGGCTGTCCGGACAATCGGCGCGCAGCGACACGCCCCGGTCCGCGGCCAGAATCTCCAGTTCATTGACGGCGTCGCGGCACAGCTGCGCCACGTCCAGGACGCGGGGCTCGATGGACAGCCGCGCCGCCTCGCCCTTGCCCTTCTCCAGCAGCGACTCCACCAGGCCGAGGATCTTCTTGCCCTGGCGGATCATCGCCTCGGAGGACTGGCGCTGCTGCGGCTCCAGCGGCCCTTCCTGCAACAGCCGCCCGTGCCCCAGGAGCACCTGGAGCGGCGCGCGCAGGTCGTGGCTGCACACCGCGATGATTTCGTCCTTCAGCCGGTTGAGTTCCTTCAGTCGGCGGTTGGCCTCGTTCAGCTCCTGGTAGCGCTGGACATAGGCCTCCTCCAGGTCCTCGCGCTTCTTCTTCACCGCCGTGTGAAGGCGCGCGTTGCGGATGGAGTTGGCCAGCACGCCAGCCACCGCCTGGGCGAACTCCTGCTCGTCCCGGCCGAACGACGCGTCACCGCGCGATACCCGTAGGAACAGCGCCCCCAGCAGGTCGCCCTGACAGATGAGGGGCTGCACCAGGATGGACTTCACGCCCAGCGGCAGGATGTTGGTGCGGACCTCCGCCATCAGCGGGTCGCGCTGCGCCTCCTCGATGACCACCGCTTCCCGCGTCTCCAGCGCGCGGCGCAGCTCCGGGTAGCGCATCACCTCGATGTCCAACTGGACGAGGCTCGGGTCCTCCTGCGTGGCCACCACCTTCGCGGTGCGGGCATGGCTGCCCTCCACCAGCACCACGGAGCAACGGTCCGTCCCGGTGACGCGGCCGACCTTGTCCACGGCGATGCGGAGAATCTCCTCCAGTTCGAGCGAACTGGTGGCCGCCTGGGTGATTTCCAGCAGCATCCCCATGCGCAGGCGGATCCGCTCTTCCCGGTCACGCAGCCGGCCCGCGCGCAGCGCGGCCTCCAGACGGGGCACCACCTCATCGGCGCTGCGGATCCAATCGTCCACGGCCAACCGCTTGAAAGCCTCCGCCGAGCGCGCGCGGCCCAGGTCCACCAGCACCGGCAGGCGCTGGAGCCGGTCCACCTTGCGCAGCGACTCCAGCATCTCCGCGGCCCGCTTCGCCGTCACCGCCAGCAGGACGACCTCTGGCTGCAACGAGTCCGCGACCTGGGCCAGACCGCTCTCCTTCTCCGCCGACGCACACTGGTAGCCGCTCGACGTGAGCCGCTCCATGAGCGCATCGCCCGCCTCCTTGGCGGCCACCACCAGCACGCGCCCCCGCTGATCAGCCTGCATCTCGACTCTCACGGTGAACCCCAGCCCCGGCGACATGGCGCCGGGTAGAGAGGCTGCAAAAACCCGCTGCGTGCGAAAGAGTTCATGGTTCGGATCCCGATCATGCCGCTGAACACGCCCTGGGGCCAGAACGGCTGGCATGGGTGGGAGGATGTGGCCACGTCGGTCCCCGCCGCCCCCAAGCCCTCCGGGAGCCGAGCGTACACGATGGACGTCACTTCCCTATCGCCCGCGGACCGCGCACGGCCGCCCGCCCTGCCTACCGCCCATCAGGCGCCAGAGGGGCTGCAGATGCAACTTCCTGGCGCTCCCTGGCACTGTGACGCCGCCCACCGTACCGGGTCCCGACGGCGCGGGCGGAACTACCACAGCCAGCGGACATTGGGGGACGTTCCGCACCCAGGGGGAGAGAGTCGGTTCGGGCCCGCCCGACATGAGAGGGCCGAGATGCCTGGGACGCCGCGTACCGGCTAGAGTCCGGCGCCATGGCCCACCCCTCCCTGACGCGGCGCGCGCGGCGCTCCGCCCTCATCGCCGCTGGCAGCCTGGCCGCCGCCTGTGGCGGCAGCGAACCGCCCCCTCCCACGCCGGATCCCCCCCAGGTTGCCCTCACGGTACCCGCGGGCATCATCTCCGACGACAAGCTCCAGGTCATCGTCACGGTGTCCGGCTGCGAGGGTGGCTCGACGCTCAACGTCAATGATCGGGAGACCCTGCTCCGGACCTTCCCGCACAGCGGCGGCACCATGACGCTGACGCTGGAGCGCAACGACATTCCCTACGCCACGGCGGGCCTGGCCGCGAACCTGTCGTTGAACGCCGTGGCCACGTGCTCCGACGGGCGTACGAATCGCTCGCAGCCCGCCCCTGTCTCGTACTTCCCGGTGCAGCGCCGCATCGTGGAGCCGCAGAACGCCGGACAGGTCGTCACCGACCACTTCGTCATCGACGGCACCAGCGCCAACCCGACCTTCGTGGGCTGCGGCGTCCCGCCGACGGAGATTTCCACGCTGTACCGCGTGAACCTCAGCGGCAACGTGACGGGCACTGTCGGGATGCCCATCGCCTGCACCCCCGAGACGGTCATCACCGAGCGAAACCCCATCAGCGGCAAGCGCTGGGTGTGGACCCCGAACGTGGGCGCCTTCGCCGTGGACGCCGACCTGCGCATCACCGCGCGCACGACGACGGACATCGGTCCCACGCAGCTCACCGTGCTGCCGGGCGGTGACGCCATCATCGTCAACCGCATCGACGAGGTGCGCCGCCTGTCCCACAACCCCAACGGCACGTCGGAGAGCGTGGCCGAGGTCAAGTGGCTCTACGCGCCCACGACGCTGGAGAGCGTCATCGCCCCGCCCCTGGTTCGCGCGGACGGGATGATTCTCATCGCGTCCCTGGGCACGGGCCCGGATGCGTCGCGCACGGACGTCACCGTCACCGAGCTGTACGCGGGCGAGACGGGTGAGCAGGGCGCGGGCGGCACGCCCCGGACCACGTACAAGCTGCGGACCTTCGCGCGCAACGAGCGCCTCCCCCTGGGCGCCTTCAACGACACCGGCAACACGCTCTTCCTGGGCCTCCAGCTCGGCTCGGAGCAGTCGCAGGTCATCGCGTGCGCCGCGAACCAGGACGAGTGCGAGGGCGCTCGGCTCCAGTGGACCAGCCCCGCGCTCCCGGTGCCGCTTGCGCACATCCTCTACCACCCGGGCGCCTCGCGCCTCGTCGCGGTGGGCCAGCAGCGCGTGTGGTTCCTCGATGCGTCGGGGCAGATTCGCAACCGGGACAACCGCTCCATCGACGCGAATGGCGCGCTGAACGTGCTCCAGGTGCTGCGCCGGCCGGGGTCGCCGGAGCTCTTCCTGCTCAACGCGCCGGCTCGCGGACTGGATGGCGCGCCGACGCTCCCCAACGAAATCGTCGCCGTGGACCAGACGTCCGGCGGTGAGGCCCGCGAGCTGTTCCGCCATCAGGTGGTCGGCAGCCTGGGCGGTGCGATCGACCCGGAAGGCCGGCTGTGGATCCGCACCGGCTTCGACGTGGTGCAGACGCTGCCCCTGTCCGACTACCGCCGCTACCGGCCGTAGCGCGCGGACTCAGGGCCTGCTGGCGACGAGGAGTGCCTCCACGTTGCCAGCGGGCCCGGGCACCGTGGAGTCCATCAACCCGAGTACCTCCAGGCCCTGCTCGCGGACGAACGCCGTCACCGTGTCGATGGCGTCCTGCCTGGCAGCGACATCCCGCACCACGCCGCCCTTCCCTACCCGGTCCGGCCCCACCTCGAACTGAGGCTTCACCAGCGCGACCAACAGCCCGCCCGGCTCCAGGTACGTCAGCACCGACGGCAGCACCTGCGTGAGGGAGATGAAGCTCACGTCGATGACGACCACACCGACCTTCTCTGGAAGGTCCTCTTCCGTGAGGTAGCGCGCGTTGACGCGCTCGCGCGAGCGCACCCGCAGGTCCGTGCGCAGCTTCTCGTGAAGCTGCCCGTAGCCCACGTCAATCGCGTGGACGCGCGTGGCGCCGTGCTGGAGCAGGCAATCCGTGAAGCCGCCCGTGCTGGCACCGATGTCCGCGGCCACCTTGCCTCGAACGTCGAGCCCGAAGCGGTCGATGGCGCCCTTCAGCTTCAGGCCGCCGCGCGACACGTAGGGAAGCACCTCGCCCTTGAGTCGCAGCTCCGCCTCCTGCGGAATCAGCGTGCCGGGCTTGTCCACGCGCTGGTTGCCCACCACCACCTGGCCGGCCAGTATGAGCGCCTGGGCCTTGGTGCGCGACTCGGCCAGCCCGCGCTCCACCACCAGCACGTCCAGCCGCTCCTTGCGAGGCTTCACCGTCCGCCCCCTGCCAGCAGCGCCAGGCCCGCGCGCCGCAGGCCCGCCGCGTCCAGCCCCTGCTCCGCGCGCTGAACCCGCGCGTCCCCATGGGGAACGAACGCATCGGGCATGCCCATCAACCGGACGCGGGCCATCAGCCCGTGCGCCGCGAAGAGCTCCAGCACCGCGCTGCCCAGACCGCCGCGCGTGGTGCCCTCCTCGGCCACCACGACATGACCGGACCGGCCGGCCTCCAGCAAGGCGGCCTCATCCAGGGGCGAAGCGCAGCGCGCATCCAGCACGCTCCAGCCGGGCTCGCCCCGCGCGGCCTCCAGCGCGGCGATGCCCAAAGGTCCCAACGTCACCAGCGTCAGCCGGGGCTGCTCCGCGCGAAGCAGCCAGCGAGCCCCCCGCAGCGGCACCTCGCCCGCGCCCAGTCCTTCGGGCAGGGGCGGCAGCGTGCCGCGTGGGAAGCGGATGACGGAGGCGTGGGGCGCTGCCAGGGCGGTGTCCAGCATGGGCGCCAGGTCCTCCCCCACCATGGGCGACCACAGGTGCAGGTCCGGCAGCGGGCGCAGGAACGCCACGTCGTAGGTGCCCTGGTGCGTCGCCCCATCCGCGCCCACCAGCCCCGCGCGGTCCACGGCGAAGACGACGGGCAAGCCCGGCAGGCACACGTCGTGGATGATCTGGTCGTACGCGCGCTGGAGGAAGGTCGAATAGATGCAGCACACCGGCCGCGCGCCGGCCAAGGCCAGCCCCGCGCTGAAGGTGACGGCGTGCTGCTCCGCGATGCCCACGTCGTGCACCCGGTCCGGGAAGCGCGCCTTGAGCGCGTTGAGCGCCGAGCCCTCCAACATCGCGGGAGTCACCGCAACCACCCGTGGGTCCCGGGCCATGGCGTCCTCCAGCACCGCCGCGAAGGCCTCGCTGAAGGTCCGCTGGCCACCGCGCGAGCGCACCAGCTTGCCGTCCCGCCACTCATACGGGCCCATGGCGTGTCCACGCGTCTGCGCGTCGGCCTCCGCTGGCGGAAAGCCCTTCCCCTTCAGCGTCAGCGCGTGCACCACCACCGGCCGCGACGAGGCACGGGCCTCGCGCAGCGCGCGAATCAGCGCAGGCAGGTCGTGCCCATCCACCGGGCCCAGGTAGGTGAAGCCCAGGCCTTCGAAGAAGTCGCGCGCCTCGCGGGTGCGCAGCAGCGCGGGGATGGCCCCCACGTTGGCGCTGATGGACATCTGGTTGTCGTTGAGGACGACGACCAACGGCAGGGGGCTCCCCCCCGCGTTGTTGAGCCCTTCAAATGTAAGGCCCCCCGTGAGACCGCCGTCGCCCAACACCGCCACCACGTGGCCCCGGTGCCCCTGCTGCCGCCGGCCCTCCAGCACGCCCAGCGCCGCGGACACCGCCGTGCATGAATGCCCCGCTAGCAGGGCGTCGTGAGGGCTCTCCCGCGGGTCCAGGAACGGCGCGATGCCGTCCGCGTGCCGCAGCGTGTGCATGCGGTCACGCCGCCCCGTGAGGAGCTTGTGCGCGTACGTCTGGTGCCCCACGTCGAACAGCAGCGCGTCTTGGGGCGAATGGAACACGCGGTGCAGCGCGACGATGAGCTCCACCGCGCCCAGGGAGGCCCCCAGGTGGCCCCCCACGCGGCCGCAGATGGAGATGATGTCCTCGCGCAGTTCCTGGCACAGGCGCGGCAGTGCCTCCTCGGGAAGTGCGCGGACGTCCGAGGGCGAGCCGATGCGTGACAGCAACTCCGACATCAGGACTTCCGCTCCACCGTGTAGCGCGCCAATGCCGCCAGCGGCCCGTCCTCGCCCTCCAGGGGGCGTACGGCCGCGATGGCTTCGGCCACCTTCTGGTCCGCCAGCTTCCGCGACGCCTCCAGGCCCACCACCGCCGGGAAGGTGAAGCGCCCGGCCGCGGCGTCCGCGCCCGCGGGCTTGCCCAGCTCCGCCGCCGTGGCCGTCACGTCCAGCACGTCATCGGCAATCTGGAAGGCCAGCCCCACCGCGTCGCCGTAGGTGTCCGCGCGCGCCAATGCGTCTGCGTCTCCACCGCTGGCCAGCACGCCCATGCGGCACGCGGCCCGGATGAGGGCGCCCGTCTTCATGCGGTGCAGCCGGATGAGGTAGTCCAGCGCGGACGGCCGGTCCTCGGCGGTGTCCAGCACCTGCCCGCCCACCATGCCCGCCGCGCCCGAGGCCACCGCCAGTTCCCGGCACAGCGCGGCGCGCATGCTCTCGGGTCCACTGGCCACCAGGGTGAAGGCCTCCGTCAACAGCGCGTCACCCGCGAGGATGGCCATGGACTCACCGTACACCTTGTGGTTGGTGAGCCGGCCCCGGCGGTAGTCGTCGTTGTCCATCGCCGGCAGGTCGTCATGCACCAGCGAATACGTGTGCACGTACTCCAGCGCGCACGCCGCGTCGCCCGCCACCGCCGACAAGGTGCTTCCGCGCGCCACGAGGTCCGCGAAGGCCAGGCAGAGCACCGGGCGCAGGCGCTTGCCGCCGGCCAGCAGGGAATAGCGGATGGCCTCCGCGAGCTTCGGCGGCGTCCCGGCGGGCCCGAGCCGATCCACACGCTCGCTCAGGAGGGACTCGACGCGCGCCTGCTGGGCGGCCAGGAAGGAGTTCAATTGAAACGTTGCCACGAGCGTCCGTGCTCCTCTTATGGAATCTGCGCGGGCACGAGCTCGCGAATACGGCTGACGAGCTTGTCCATGTCCAGCGGCTTGACGAAGTAGTCCGCGGCGCCCACCGCCATGCCGTGCCGCTTGTCCTCGGGCTCCCCGCGGCCACTGATGAAGATGACCGGGATGTCCCGGAACTGCTCGTTCTTCTTCACCGCCCGGCACAGCTCGAAGCCGTCAATCCAGGACATGTTCACGTCCAGGAGGATGGCGTGCGGCCGGTGCAGTTGGAGCGACGCGATGAGCCGCAGGCCGTTGGCCGCCATGGTGACGGCAAAGCCCTCGTCCTCCAGGGCCGCCGCCAGCAGCTCCCGCGTGTCGCGGTCATCATCGACAATGGTGATTTTCGGCTTCGACATGCCGGAGTGGACGCGCCCGAGTACCTAGAACGGGACGTCATCCTCCGGGGGCGGGCGGGGAGCGGGGGCCCGAGGGGCCGCCGGCGCCGCTGGACGCGCGGCGACCGACAGGGGCGCCACCACGTCGTTTCCGTCCTCGTCCAGCAGGAGCTGTTCGATGCGCTGCTCCGCCTCGGTGAGCAGCTTCTCACCCCTGCGCACCAGCCGGATGCCTTCCTCGAAGGCCTTGAGCGAGTCCTCCAGGGAGAGATTGCCGCTCTCCAGTCGTCCCACCGTCTCCTCGAGCCGGGAGACCACGTCCCCGTACTGCTCGGGGACCTCGGTCTCCGCCACCTTGTCCGCCTTGGGCGCCTTGTCCGACTTCGCCACTTCCATCCACCTCCCCGTATGGGGCGCGGGACTCTAGAGGGTGGCCCGTCAGCAGTCCACCGGCCCTTTCACCGCCGTGACGGTGGCTTCGATTTCTTCACATCCCCCGAGCGACTTCGCCCCGTTCGACGCGAGCTTGAGCCCCAGGCGCTCTCCCACCTGGACATCCGCGCCCGTTCGGACCACCGCGCCATCGCGCTGTCGGAACACCACCGAATAGCCGCGCGACATCACCTTCAACGGACTCATGGCGTCCAGACGTCCCTCCAGACGCTGGAAACGCTTCTGTGCATCCGCCAGGGCCCCCTGCTGGAGCGCCAGCAGCCGCGCCCGGTGCGCGGCCAGCCGGGCACGCTCGCGGGACACCTGGGCCGCCGGTGACGCCCTCTCGAGCCCCAGCCGCGCCGTCGCCAGCGCCCCGTGCCGCGTCGCCACACCTGCGCGCACCGCCTCCGACAGCCGCATGGCCAGCTTCAACAGGTGCGCCCGCTGCTCACCCAGCCGTGCCTGGGGACGCGCCCGCTGCAGCCTTTCGGTCAGCGACCGCAGCGCCTCACGGTGCCCTCGCACGGCCGGCCGCAGCACGCGCATCATCGACTCCACCTGCTCGGACAGGTGCAGCCGCTGGTGGTTGATGGCCCGCCGAGGGTCCTCCAACCGCGACGCGAGCTGGCCCTGCTCCTCGCGCAGCTCCAGCACCCGACGCTCCATGGCACGCCGCAGACGGCCCGCCTGTGTGGCCAGCGTCAGCTCCAGGTCGGCCAGCACCGGCGCCAGGCGCTCCGCCGCGGCGCTGGGCGTGGGCGCGCGCAGGTCCGCCACGAAGTCGGAAATGGTGAAGTCGATTTCGTGACCGATGGCGGACACCACCGGCACCGGCGAGGCGAAGATGGCGCGGGCCACGCGCTCCTCGTTGAAGGTCCAGAGGTCCTCCACCGAGCCACCACCGCGCGTCACCACGATGACGTCCACGTCCGTGCGCGCCAGCCGCTCGATGGCGCGAGCCACCTCCACGGCGGAGCCTTCGCCCTGCACGCGCGCGTCCGCCACCAGGACGCTCTGCCGGGGGTTGCGCGAATGCAGCACGCGCAGGAAGTCCTGGAGCGCCGCACCCGTGCGGCTCGTCACCACGCCAATCCGCCGAGGAAGGGAGGGCAACGGCCTGGGGGGCCGCACGCGCCCGGGACCAATGAGTCCCTCCTGGGCCAGCCGCTCCTTGAGCTGCTCGAAGGCCAGCGCCAGGGCGCCCTCGCCCACCGGCTCCAGCCGCTGGACGATGAGGCTGTAGCGACCCTGCGGCTCGTACAGGTCCACGCTGCCTTCGGCAATCACCTCCATGCCGTCGCGCAGCGCGAAGCGCAGCCGGGCCGCCATGGAGGCCCACACCTTCGCGTCGATGGCCGCGCCCGCGTCCTTCAGCGAGAAGTACCAGTGGCCGCGCGCGTTGGGCCCACGGAAGCCCGTCACCTCGCCGCGCACGATGACGCGGGCGAAGCGCGACTCCAGCGTCTGCTTGAGCTGGCGGGTCAGCTCGCCCACCGACAGCACCACGCGCTCGGGCTTGGGCGGCGGAGGCGGCGCGCCTTCCATTGGCCCCAGCAGCGAGGTGCCGTCCTCGTCCACCGGAGGCGGTGGAGGCTTCGGCGGCGCCGCGGCCTTCCGCGCCGCGCCAGCCGCACGGGGGGTGGAGGCGCCACTGCCAAACAGGTCACCCTGCTGGCCCACTGGCGGCAGCGTGCCGCCTCCCACCTTGCGCCGGGTCATCGGGACAGCTTCTCGACCCAGGTCTTCGCCTTCTCGTGGTACTCGTCATCAGGAGGCGTCATCGCCACCACGTCCTTGAACTTGGGCAGGGCCTCGTCGGGGCTCCCGTCCTTCAGGGAGTAGGCCTGGAGGTAGACGTCCTTCGCCTTCGCCTTCAACTCACTGATGATGTTGGCGGCGCCCGCGTGTCCGGGGTCCGCCTGCAGCGCCTTGCGCGAGTAGTCCATGGCGCGGCCCCACTGCCCCGCCGCCTTCGCCGCGGTGGCGCCCTTGTAGAAAATGGTGGCCGCCCGCGTGCCCGCGTTGCGCGCCATCTTGCTGGGACGGCCGCCGGTGATGTCCTTGTCCAGCGACATCAGCTTCGACAGGCCCCGGGCGTCCAGGTCCTCCAGCCGCTTGTAGAGGTTGCCGAACTCCGTCACCTGCCCGAGCACCTTCTTGCACTGCGGCGTGCGCGCCATGCACGCGTTGAGGATGGCCACAGCGCCGGACATGTCGCCGTCGCGGAAGCGGTCAACGGCGGGCTCCCACGGCTTGGGGGCCGGCCCCTGGACCACGGGCCTGGGCGTGTCACGGACGATGATGGCCTGCGCCGCCTGCTCGTTGATGAGCTTGGCGTCGCGGTGCTCCGGGAAGGCCACCAGGATGTCGTCGGTGATGGCCTTGGCCATGTCGAGCTGATTCTCATCCAGCAGCTTGCGCGCCTCGCGCGTGCGCGCGTCCGCGGACTCCGACAGCGCGCGCTTCGTCGCGTTCACCTGCTCGTAGAGGAACTGGCTCTCACCCGCGCTGGCCAGCAGCGTGCCGGCCTTGCCCAGCTCCTTCTTCGCCAGGGCCTCCTTGGCCGCCGTCAGCTTCTCCTGGACGGGAATCTCCCGCGCGGCGTGCCCGAGGTAGTCCGCCACGCCCGGGTACTCCGGGGCCTCGGCCTGGAGCTCCTCCAGCTTCGCCTTCGCTTCGACCCACTTGCCCTCGCGCACCAGGTTCTTGGCGTCCTGGAACAGGCTGCCCAGCCGCTCCCGGTAGTTCTTGCCCTGACGGGCTTCTTCCGCGGCGACCGCCTGCTGCTTCTGGACGTTCATCCGCACCACGCCCAGGCCCGCGAACAGCACCACCACCGCGCCCGCCACCCCCAGCGTGATGAGCTTCTTCTTCTTCAGCTCCTCGGGGGTAGGCGCCGTGGCCGCCGTCGCGCGCGCACTGCGCACGCGGCCACCTTCGACGCGAGGCCCCGGACGGGGCGGCACCGCGCCGCGGCTGCCAGAGGCCGCCGGACGAGGACGCGGACCGGGGGCCGGCGCGCCGACCATCATCGTGGAGTTGGCCACGTCCTCGAAGCGCAGCTCCGTGTCGCCCAACGTGATGACGTCACCGTTGGCCAGCGGCGTCTCCTCGTTGATGACGTCGCCGTTGACGAGCGTTCCGTTACCGGAGCCCAGGTCGCTCACCGCCCAGCCCGCTCCCGACTTCCGCACCATGACGTGCTTGCGGGACACGGAGGTGTCCGGGATGCAGATGGCGTTATCGGTCGCTCGACCGATGACGTACTCCTCCTCGGACAGGGCAAACTCCTCACCATCCTTGGGGCCAGCGATGCAAATGAGCCGGGCTGCGGCGGAGACGGGGGCAGGCGCGGGCCGGGCGGACGTCCTGCGCACGGCGGGACGGGACCCGGTCCCACCCGAGGGCGCCCCAGAAGGGGGCCGGCGGCGTGCCGGAGGGGAACCGTTGGACATGCGAATCACCGACTTCCTGTCGAAGTGAGCACGCGCCTACAGCTCGTGCTCGTAAGCCAACTGCAAACCTAGATTGTGGCAGCGATGCTCGGCCGTAGGGAAGCGTCGACCCATTTCCTGCAACGCGGCCCGAGCCGTCCGCGCATTCCGGTACTGTACGCTGCGTTGGAAATCGAGCATCAGCTGGCTGCACTTGTGGTCCAGCTCGGTTGCAACCTGGCCGAGTTGGAAACGCACGTCCTGATAGATGTCAGGCTTGGTGTCCAGTGCCTCCAGCGTCACCCAAGCGAAGCGGTACTGCTGCCACGCCTTGAAGAGGTTCTCCGCGCCGACGTCGCGCGACTCATAGAAACTGGCGCCCGCGGCCACGTACTGACGCGCCTTGGTCAAGAGCTCGTCTTGCGGCAGCTCCGGCACCGGGATGATTTCCAGGCGCAGGTTCCACACGCGCCAGGTGTCCCGCCCCGGCGGGTTGCGGACATTGTCGAAGACGATGGAGTTGAGCTCGCCCCGCTTCAACGCGGAGGGCGGGAGAATCTGCTCCAGCCCGCGCTCCGTCACCGCATTCACGTCCGGCGGCACCCAGCCCACGTCCACGCCGTTGACGACCAGCGCCACCTCCTCCTTGGAGATGCCACTGGCCATGTAGTGAACCACGGCCACCGCCCGCGTCGGAGTGACGAACTGGAAGGCGAACGACTTGTGGTCCGGGTTCTCCCACGTCACGCCCTCGCCCACCCCGAACGAGTCTGAAATCACCTCGAAGCCCAGGTCCTCCGGCTCCACGCCGGACGCCCGGCCTTCGCTCTTGGGCATGAAGAAGACGGCCAGCACGCCCACCAGCGCCAACACCAGGCCGCTTCCAACCGCGCCCACGCCCAGACGCGCCGGCTTCGACAGCTGCCCCCACCACAGGAGCAGCTTGCCCGCCTGACTGCCCGCCAGCTCCCGGCGACGGCGTGCGCGCTCCGCCGCCGTCTGCCCCGCGCCGGGCTCGGCCTTCGCCACGGCGGCGGTGCCCGGACGCACCGGAGCCACCGCGGGCTGCTGCGCGGTGGGATAACCCTCCGGCAGCACGATGCCGGACGCGGCGGGAATCGGGTCGTTGAGACGGATGGGACGGGTGGCGTCCGGGTCGAGCGCTGGGACAGGGTCGCCCCGGCGGATGGGCCGCGTGGCGTCCTCGTCCCCTTCCGGCGGCACCCAGACGAAGGTGAACTCGACGGGGCCCACGCCAATCTTGTCCCCATCCCGCAGCTGCTGCTCACCTGACAGCAGCCCACCGTTGAGCACGGTGCCATTCGAGCTGCCCATGTCCGCGACGAAGTACTTGTCGCCGCGGAGCACGATGCGCGCGTGCCTGCGTGACACGCCGTGGTCGTGCAGCACCAGGTCGTTCTCCGAGGTGCGGCCGATGTTGACCTCGGCCGCCTCGAAGGTGAGCTCCCGTCCCTGCTGGAGCCCCTGGGTGATGGTCAGGAGGATGGGCACGGGGCGCTACCCCGCGACGTTTCCGAACATGAACTGGAACACGATGGGCCCGAACAGCACCATGAACACCGTGGGGAAGATGCACGCGATGAGCGGGAAGAGCATCTTCACCGGCGCCTCACCGGCCAGCTTCTCCGCGCGCTGGGTGCGGTCGATGCGCATCTGCGTGGACTGGATGCGCAGCACCTTGCCCAAGCTGGTCCCCATCTTGTCCGCCTGGATGAGCGCGGTGACGAAGGTGGTCAGCGGCGGCAGGTCCACGCGGACAATCATGCTCTTGAGGCCCTCTTCACGCGTCTTGCCCATCTTCAGCTGCTTGAGCACCAGCTGCAGTTCCTCGCGCAGCGGACCGGCCTTGCCCTTCTCCACCACCTTGGCCAGTGCCGCGGTGAAGTCCAGGCCGGCTTCCACCGACAGCGTCAGCAGGTCCAGGCTGTAGGGCAGCGCGCGGCTGATGAGCAGGTGGCGCTTCTTCACCTGGTCGTTCAGCCACATCAGCGGGTAGTACATGCCGAAGAGCAGGAACAGCGGCGACCACACCAGGCTCACGCCGAAGCCGTTGAGCAGGATGAGGCCCATGATGAGGCCCATCACCGCGCTGACTTCCTGCAGCGCCATGATGTCCTCGGGCTTGTACGCCTGCGGCTCGCCCGCCTTGATGAGGTTGCGGCGCGCCTTGGCCTCGTAGCCGGGCCACATGAAGCGGCGGTTCATCGCGCCCAGGCGGCGGATGGCCACCGAGCCAAAGCCCTTCATGCCGCCCGTGGACTCGTCACGGACCTCCGACAGGAAGCGCTCCAGCATCGTCTGGTACAGCCCCAGGCCCAGGAAGCCCACGGCGCCCGCGAAGAGGAGCGCCGAGCTGCCGATCAACATTGGCGTCAGGACATCGTCCACGGTGCACCTCTCAGATATCGATGTTGACGATGCGCCGGATGATGAGGATGCCCATCACTTCCATGATGGCGATGATGATCACGAGGATCCAACCGAAGATGTGGTCCATCATCGGCTCCATCAGGTCGGGCCGCATGTAGTTGAGCACCATGCCGAGCACACCGGGCATCGCCGCGACGATCCACCCCTGCAGCTTGCCCTGCGAGGTGAGCGCGTCGATCTTGCCCTCCAGACGGAAGCGCTCGCGGATCACCGTGGAGATCGTCTCGAACATCTCGGCCATGTTGCCGCCGAGCTGACGGGCGATGTTGGTGGACACGACGACCAGCTCCAGGTCGTCACTGCCCACGCGGCGGCCCATGTTGATGAGCGCCTCCTCCAGCGGAACACCCAGCTTCACTTCCTTCACGAAGAGCCCGAACTCCTGCGACAGCGGCGGCATCGCCTCGCGCGCCACGTGCTCGATGGCCTGGGGGAACGTGAGACCGGCCTTGAAGGCGTTGGCCATGGCCTGCAGCGCGTCCACCAGTTGCACGTTGAACTTCTTGATGCGCCGCTTCCGGTAGTGCTTGACCATCAGCATCGGCAGGAAGAAGCCGAACACCGTGGCCACCACCGCCAGGATGGGGTTGAAGATGATGTACGACAGGATCCCCAACAAGCACATGCACGCGATGTTGAGGATCAACATCTGGCGTGGATCGATGAAGAGGAACATGTCGCTCAAGTCGTTCATCGACTTGGCGACGTAGCGCTCCTGGTACTGCTCATACGCCTTCGACAGGACGCTGAAGATCACCAGGCTGAAGAAGAAGACCGAGCCGGTGACGAGGAGGAGGACGATTCCAGCAAGCATGTGCGCGCTTCCCTAAGAGCGAGGGTGGACGACGCACGCCATCACGGCGCGCCAGCGCCCGCGGCCCGCTCGGCACCGCCCTTGATGATTTGGATGATTTCGCGGCGCTTCTGCTCCAGCACGCGGGTGCGCTCACCCGACAGCAGCGTGCTGATGGTCGCGCGGCCACGCTCCTCGATGAGGTCCACGTCGTCCTCGTTGCGGAGGCTGAGCGTCAGCTGGCCGAGCTCCACCGCGAGCACCAGGATTTCGGCCTCTTCCGGCAGCACCATCAGCGAGATGTTGTTGTACTCGCGCTGGTTCTCCGGGATGAGGTTCACGTTGGTGGTACCGGTGATCTTGCCCGTGGCCACCACGATGACGTTCTGAAGCAGCGTCACGGCGACGTTCTCGTCCGTCTGCGGGTCGCGGAAGGTGCCAATCACGTCCACGTGGTCATTGGGGCGAATCCAGCCGCCCACCGACGTGGTGTGCTTCGCCTCGATGGTGAGGGCGCGCGCCTTCTTCTGCACCTTCGACGACAGCCGCTCGGCGGCCTTGGTCGTCTCGAACTGGCTCCACAGCAGCGGATCACCCGCCTGCAGCGCGACCAGCACCTTCTGGTTCACGATGTAGGTCGCGGAGTCCGGACGCACCACGGAGGACGTCACGAACTGCTCCGGCACGGAGCGCTGGGAGATCATCTCGAAGGTGATGACCGTGCCTTCAGGGACGTCCTGCGCCGCCACGACGACGGGCACCAGGTTCCATCCGCGGCGGACATCCGCCTCCTTCTTCTTGATGGCGGAATACGCGATGACGCCGGCCAACAGGCCCAGCACAAGCGCGACGACGAGCGGAGTCTTGCCCTTCAGCATGGTTCAGAAACCTCCAGAACGGGGGGGAGCCGTTCGGCGGCGATGATGGAGTCCGAAGTGGAGTCCAGAGCAGGTGTTGGAATACAGTGCAGTGCAATCAGCGAATGGCGCGCGATGTTAGCCGTGTGATACACCGGGTGTCAAAACCACCTCTCGCGACAGCTCTGTATCGCGCGCAATCCGGGACCTGACGTCGTACCGCGTCAGAGGTCGTCGATGGCGTCGCGGTCCGGTGTCGTCAGGCCACGGCCCTCGGTGATGCTGTAGAGGGCGTTCTGCACCACGCCCACGTCATCGGAGCTGTCGATGACCTTCCCCTCGAGGAGCCGCAGCAGTTCCTGCAGCGCGTCATCCGACGTGACGGGGCCGACTGCGTAGGTCATGAACTGGTTGGAGGGGTCCCGCTCCTCGTTCAGGCAGTACATGTAGAGGGGAACGATATAGGCGTTCTCCTCCACCCCGCCGTCCGGGGTACCGGCATCGTCCCGCCCGCCGGGCCCCGGGGGGGTGGGCGGAACGACGAGGATGGTGCGCTCGATGAGCAGGCCGTTCTGGCCGCGTCCCTCGGACGTGGACACGACGACGAGCCCCGGAGGGAACGTCACCTGGACAGGCGCCCCCGTGTCATTGCGCAGGGGCACGCAGACGCGGACATAGGCGCCCGAGCCCTGTGACTCCACACTGGCGTTCTCGCACTCGCCGGAGACCTCGTCGGCGCCGCGAAGGGTGCCGGCGAAGCTGACGCCCTCGGGGAGGGAGAAGGGCGTGCCCTGCGGCGCGCCGTCGTCCTCGCCCAGGCCGGGGCGGAAGACATTCACGCCCGCGTCGAACCCGTTGGAGGGCGGCGGCGGATTGTTGCCGCCTCCGCCGTCGCATGCCAGTACCCCTGCCCCGACCGCCGCCGCGACAACCATCCACTTCCATGCCGCCTGCGCCATTGCGCGCTCCTTCCGTCAATCCAGGACGACCCACCGGCCGGGACCGCCGCGTCATGAGGTCTGGCGAGACTGGCCGAGTCTCAAGGCACCCGCAACCTTGCTGAGAGCGCGAGGTGTCAGGGAGTGGGCGGAAACGCGGGCTGCGCGGGCGGCGGGAGGTCCGGATTGTACAGGCCTCGCAGCACCAGCGTTGCCCCCTGGTCATCCTTGAGGAGCGCCGGCTGGCCCTGGTGGAGCCCTACCAGCCGCACCGTGAAGCCCACGCCATCCGGCGTCACGTGCACCGCGAGTTGCCCCGGGACGAGCGGGTCCGGCACCGCGCTCTCGGAGGGCAGCCAGGCGACCTGGGGATGAACGGGGAGGAAGGCGCGCGTGTACACCCGCACCTCGCTGGCGCCGGACTTCTGGAGCGCGGCGCGCCACGCGTCCTGCGACTGAGGTGTCTCTCCATGTGACTGGAGCTCGTGCACCATCAGCAGGTGGACGCGCCGGGCCACGCGGAGCAGCTCCAGGTTGGCCGCCACATCGGAGCGGGACTGCTCCAGCCCTTGCGGACGACCGCCGGCGAGCGTGGCCATGACGCCCAGGAGGATGACGCCGGAGGCCCACATCGGCGCGGACCGGCCTCGCACCAGTTCCCAGCTCAGGCGCGCCGTGCCCACCGCCGCCAGCAACGAACCGGCCAGCACCAGCCAGCGCGGCGCCGCGCCCGCGTGGAAGGGCTGATTCAAGGCCTGCGTCAGGTGCGTCCACTCGGGCACAGACGCCACGCCCACGCCCACGGCGAAGGCGACGAACAAGACGGCGTGCACCAGCCGCAGACCCAGCGGGGACGGCTGCCCCACCTCACTGCTTGCCGTCACGGGAAAGGCAGGTTCAGCACGAAGTAGAAGGAGTCGTAATAAATCTGGTACGCCTCCATGAACAGGTCGATGACGTTGGACTGCTTGTCCTCCGTCCAGCGGACCTTCACCGACGCGCCGACGATGAGCGCGACGACGAGAATCCAGTTCAGGAGCGAGTACTCCAGCATGGCCTGCCCGCGACGGTTACGGGCGCGGGGACGCAGCGTCTTCGGGTGGTTCACGGCGTGTCCTCAGAGGTGTCGTGTCCGTGCCCGTCATCCGCGTCGCCGGGCAGGTCATCGAGTATAGCATCCGCGTACTCCAGCTTGATCTTCGGTGCGTCTGGAGCGGGGATGCGCATGCGGGGCTTGGCGTCGATTCCGTACTCCGCCACTTCCATGGCGTGCCCGATGCCGGGAATCTCAATCTTGGCCAGGTTCAGCAGCGGAATCTCACGGCTGAGCCACATCCGCTTGATGACGGTGTTCTTCATGACGACCTCGACGGGGACGGCCGCCACGGTGCCTGCCAGCGTCATCAACCGGGACTCCTTGCCCGAGCGCGTCGTGGGCTTCACGCCCTTGGGCAGCGGCGCTTGCTTCTCCGGCGGCGCGGCCTGAGCCTTCTTCGCGTCCGCCTCCTGCTGCTTGAGCACATGCTGGAGCGCCTCGTCCGAATACTCCTGGGGCTGGCCGAAGCCCGTGCCGATGTAGAGGCGGGAGATGGCGTCATAGCGAATCTCGTCGCCCTCCCGGGCCACCAGCATGCGCATCTGCGCGAGCGGCGACTTCATGGCCGGATGGGTACCCGCCTCCATCTCCACCCACACCGCGTCCCGGCCCTCCTTGTCCTTCTCCTCACCCACCACCGCCAGGCGCCAGTAGTAGACGCGCAGGCCGCCTCCGTTGAAGCGGTACGTCACCCAGTCGCCCAGTCGGGCCGGACGGGCGCCGCGGGACATGTGCTGAACCAGCTCCCGCGCGGGATTCGCCTCCACGCGGACCGGAAACGCCAGCACCAATGCCGCCACCACGAGCAGGGCCCTCACTTCGCGCCCTCCTTCTTCTGGGCCTGGTCCCGCTCGTAGGCCTCGCGGCTCTGGCGCACGGCATCGTCGTTGGGCACCGCGTCCGGACGGTCCGAGCCAATCCACATCTGGACCACCGCGGTGACACCCTCCTCTGCGTGCGACAGCGTCGTCACCACCTGCTCACCCTTGCGGGCGTGCTCCATGGTCAGCTGCGTGCCGCCGCCCATCTTGAGCGCGGACTGCCGCACGGGCGCGTAGCCGCGGCGCTCCAGCTCCGCGTTCACCTGCTGCTGCACCTTCGTCAGCTCTCCCGTCACCAGCGTGGTGCGGCTCTGCGAGCCACCCGGGTCATCCCGCGTGGCCAGGTCCTGGCTGTAGAGCGCGCCTTCCAGCGCTACCAGCCCGGGCGCCGGCTTCTTGGGCGGACGCACCCACAAGTCCCGCAGCGCAGTGAAGCCCACCGTCTTGCCCAGGTGCTTGCGCAGCACGACGCCACGCTGAAGCCCCTCGCGGGTATAGAGCGCCGACACCACGCCCTCGTCCTGCATGTCCCCTTCCACCACGGTGGGGTAGCCCTCTTCCTGCCACTTCCGGGCGAAGTAGGCCGCCACCTTCTCCATGGGGTCCGACGTCGTGAAGTACGCGAGGCGGTAGTACTCCCCGCCAATGACCAGGTCATTACCGATACGCGTGTGGATGGTGCCCGGATAGACGGGCAGCTCCTGTTCCGCGGCTGCTGGCGCGGAGGCCAGCAACGCGAACAGGAGCGCCGTCCGGACGGCCCCTACCCTACTCGCAGGGAATCTTGAGGTCTTGCTCGTCATTCTGCGTGGACTCCGGGCGGGCATCCGGGTCGGTCGGGTCATCCGCCATGGCCCGCTTGCACCCCATGTAGAACTCGCCGCGCGCGTTGAAGACCTTGATGTAGTTGCTGTTCGCGTACGTCATCTCGTCACGGAACGGCGCGGTGTCGAAGCAGTTGGGCCGTTCGTGGTCGGTCAGCTTGAGGCTGCGCTTGTGCATGACGTGGAGGCCGCTGCTGGCCTTCGCATCATACTGGGCAAGGCCGGTGCAGTCCCCCTTCTGCGAGGCGCCCACACCGTAGTTCCGGGACACCACGAAGGTCCCCAGGAAGTTGGGGAGCACCGAGGCGACCACATCCAGGATGGCGCCGATGCCCAGGCTGTCCAACGTGGAGGCGAAGCCCAGGAACACCATCCGGTCCACCTGGCGGTAGAGGCCGTGGGGCTGGCTGAGGGAACCACCGGTGTGCTGACCGGCGCGGCGGCCACGGATGATGGCGTCACCGCCGTCCGGCATGTGCCAGCCGTTGGCGTACATGGAGTACTTCGACTTGAGCCGCAGGCTGCCCAGGTCGCGCCCGCCCATCATGTTCTCTTTGAAGAAGCCGCCGTTGCCGCCGCTCTTGTCGAGGTACCGCGTCGGCAGGATGGTGTTCTCGTAGTTCATCTCGACTTCGGATTCGACCCAGCCCTTGTTGTTGAAGCCCCACTGGTTCAAAACCCATCCCATGCCGTTGTTCAAGGGGCTGAGGATGGCGCCCGCCAGGCCGCCTCCTTCGCTGGTACTCGGGCGGCTGAGCATCCCGCTTTCGAGAAGCGCGATCTCCTTGTTGGTGATGGTCGCCGTCACGTCCGTGTAGCGGGCAATGAAGTTGCCGCCGGTGCCGTTGGGCTCCACCGAGTCCATGTCCTTGAAGCGCTCGACGAACTCCTCGTGGGCCTCCCGGCGGGCGTCCTCGAAGGCGTCGTCGTGCTTCCCGTTCGCGAAGTCGGAGAGCGCGTAGCTCGTCATCTCCCAGACGGCGTAGCGCGCCGCCTCCTGGAGCTTGAGCTTCGCCCTCACCAACTCCGTGAGGTACATGCTGAACATCAGAATCATCACGAGGAGCGGCACGGAGAGCGCGAACTCGACCGTGGCGGCACCTCTTGAGCGCGAGCGCATTTGGAGACGGGCACGCATGGCAGTCCTCAGTGCGTAATGATCTTCGGGGCAATGCCCTGAAGCGGTCCAGGCAGCGCATCCATCATCTCACCAATCTTCGGCAGCGAGTGACGGCCCTGGAACACGGACGCCAGACGCGGGCGCCAGTAGGGGTTGAAGAAGTTGGGCTGCTCCGCCCAGTTGCCGGGGCGGTGGTAGTAGGACTGGCCGCGGGAGATGACGTTGAGGCCTTCGACCAGGCCCAGGAACTTCTTCCGGTTGTTCAGCATCTCCAGGCCGTCCGTGTCCGGCGTGAAGGCGAACTTCACCTTGCCTTCGTCGTTGAGCAGCGCGGGCGCGTTGGTGCCGGTACCGTCCTTGTTCTCCCGGTTCACGACCTGGTCCGGGTCTTTGTTCAGGGCGACCCAAGCGGTGGGCTGGTTGAAGTCCGCCTGGCGCTTGGACGCATTCTCCATCGATGCGTTGGCGGTGGGGTTGCACACATCGCCGAGCTGGCCGGGCTCGAAGTGCATGAACGGCGTCAGGCCGCCCCAGGGGTGGTGACCGTCCTGCACCGGCCGCACGTTGGCCGCGAAGACGTCCGTACGGGCCCAGCACACGAACGCGAGCTCCAGCACGCAGATTTTCGACTGTTGCAACCCCACGTCGCGCTCGGGGCCACCCGGCCGCATGTGGCCGGACCAGCGCTCCGGGTTGCTCGGGTAGTTGACGCGCCAGTGCATGCCGCCCCGGTGACGACCGCTGTCGGTGTCATTGAGCGCCCAGATGCTCGTCTTCGTCATGTGCTTGTACGGCAGCTTGGTGGTGTTGTTGTCCCCCTTGCCCTTGCGGTTGTCGCCGAAGCACTTCCAGTAGTCGTCGTTCTTGGTGCACGACACCGGGTTGTCCGCCTTGCCCACGCCCACGTCGATCTCCGGCGGGCCGAACTTGAGCCAGTACGGATCGTCCGAACCGATGTTGTCGCCCTGGGCCGTCATGCCCCAGGGATTGATGTTGTCGTTCCAGTCGCGGATGTAGTTGCGGCCTTCCTGGCCGGGACCGCGGCCGGCGCGGATCGCGTTGGCGTTGGGGAAGCCCGTGGAGAGCATGCGCGTCTGGCCGATCTTGCCGAACTCGAAGATGCCCGGGATGTCCACGCCGCCGTTGAAGAAGTCCCGCATGAAGCTGAGCATGTCCGGCAGCGGCAGCAGGTCACCCATGCGGCGGCTGGTGATGAAGCCCTGGGGGCACGCACCACCGTTGGCGTCACAGGCGTAGCGCGTGGCGTTCGTGATGCCACCCATGGAGCGCTTGGCGCGGGCGATGGGGTCGTTGGCGGCCTTCTTCGTCACGTCCAGCGCGCCGAACGGGTTCTTCCACGTGTTCGGCGCCAGCGGCTTGCCACCCGCGTACGGGCTGTGCGCCTGGCTGAAGAGACACTGGCTGTAGAGACCCGTCGCCAGCTGGCTGGCCAGCGAGGAGATGTTGCTGTCGTTGTCGTCGATGACCGTCTGCGTGGTCTGCGTCACGTGCGTGGACGCGGACATCATCACCGCCTGCGACGCGAAGTACATCACGCCGTTCATCACCCGGTGCGCGGGGATGATCCATTCACCGATGATCCGGTCTGGATTCAGTCGCGTGATGACCTGTTGGATGGGTCTGAGGAAGTAGTTCCGGTACGCAGTCATGATCCGGCCAATGGCCTTGATGACCGCGCTCACGTACGGAATGACGTTTTCTAGAATGGGACAGGCGATCTTCCAGAAGAGGTTGTTCGTCTTGCCCGCGCATGGATTCAACGTGCGCATGAAGCCGTAGATGTCCGTGAGGAACGCCTCGGCGGAATAGATGAGTGACAGCAGCGACTGCCACATCATCGCCGACACGTAGTGCGACACCTGCGTGCGGTTGGCGTACGCGTAGAAGTTGAACGCGCGCGCCTCCATGGCGGCCATGGAGTACGACGCGGAGTCCGCCGTGTTCTGCAGGCGGATGCGTTCATGCACCGTGTGGCCGATGTTGACCGTGGTCAACACGGCGATGGACATGATCAAAACCATCAGGGCGGCCAGCACCAACGCCTGGCCTTCCTGGCGGCGGAAACTCTGTCGGAGGGTCCGGGTGAACATGGGTCGGGAGTCCTCTTCCTCTTACAGACCCCAGTCGGGGTTCAGGTGCATGATCCACTTGCGGTGGAAGTTGGACTGCATGCGCATGCTGTACGTGGCCGTCAGCGGCATGAAGTACCGCTTGCCAGCCAGGTCGGAAACGAGCGGGATGCTGCCGTTGGCCAGCATCCAAAGCACGGTCATCTCGAGCGGATAGACGGAGTCGTACCCCATCTCGTGCTCGATACCGCGGGCGCCGGCGAGCAACGGATCGAGGTTGCCACGCCGGTTCATCATGTTCGCGCGCGGGTCCACGGTGCCGCGGTCAATGGCGCCTCGCAGCGCCATGCCCGCGTTCGAGGCGAACCAAGAGTAGAAGATGATGGAGTTCGCGAACGGTACGCGCAGCTGGTACCAGTAGCGCAGGCGGATGGTCAGTCGCGTGGACTTGCGGAACACCAGCTCCGCGTCGTCAGGCTCCGGCAGGTTGAAGAACTTTCGGATGTGGTTCTCCAGCGAGGGCACCTCCGGGAAGGCGTCCGCGCCGTCGAAGTCCAGCTCCTGCCAGTTGTAGCCGCTGCGCAGCTTCCACATCGAATCGATGGGCGTGAAGTAGGCGGGACTGATGGTGTCCACGCGAATGACGCCGAACAGGTTGGACCCGTTCACTGTCCGGGGCACGCGGCCGCCGCCGAAGTTCAGCATGCGCATGCCGGAGTCGTAGAGCTGGTGGATGACGAACGTCTTCCCCAACTCGACGATGTCGTCGGTACGCCCCATGGTGGGAAGCAACGCCACGATGGCCGCGTCATGCATGCGCTCGTTGTTGCCGTTCCACACGATGCCGGCACGCGCGGCCTGGTAGGCGGCGTACTCCGTCATCAGCTTCGCGTGCTGCATCATCGTGAGCTGGATGATCCCCAGCGTCATGAAGACGGCGAGCGGCATGATCATCGCCGCTTCCACCGCGGCTTGACCCGACTGTCGGCGAGACGCCCCCCGCGCCCGCGGCTCCTGTGCTTCCTGTCCCATGAAACCATTATCCGGGGACTGGTGTCAGAAGCGCATCGGTCAAATGGACAGACGTGCGCCTACGTTTCCCTCCCATTTGATGAGAAAATACACCCTGCTATTTCGCGGGTTTTGCGGGCATCTCGTTCGCCGATGACTCGCGAGCCACCCGCCGGCGCGCCGATCTGGCGGCATCCGAGGCCGGCGCTTCTTGTATCACGAGGTTGCAAGCCTCGAGTCCTTCGGCACGCCTACCGAGGGCGAACTCGAACTCACACAGCTGGTTCAAAAGCGTCCAGCGCTCCTGTCCAGTCGCCCCCGAGGCCAGGGCGAGCGGATCAGCCCAGCCGCCCGGCCTCCCTCCCCCGCGTCGAACGCCGCCCGTGCCTGGCGCGACAGCTCCGCAACGGTGGGGCGCTCCACGGGGGGCGGAGGCGGCGCGGCGGTGGGCGCGGCTTTCTTGGAGGTCGGTGCCGGCGCCGGGCGCGGAAGCTCGGCCTTGCCCGGGGCGGCGACGCCTCCCAGGGTGCCCTTGGATGCCGACGCGTCCAGTTCGCCGTCGTAGGCAGCGCCCCGTGCCGCTGGCGACGTGGATCCCAGGCGCAGCGAGTCGCGCGGGGGGACGGACCGAGGTGCCTGCGAGTCCGCGACGCGCCGCTCCGAGAGAGCAGCGAAGGCGTCGTCCGAGTCCGCCGGCGGCGTCTGCAGGTCCATGGATTCGCTCGCGACTTTGGACTCCTCGTCCAGCGACGATGGCGCCCCTTCCTGCGCCATGGGCGCGGGCTCCAGCGCGGCCCGCATGTCGGCCTTGGGTGCGCGAGCAGCGGCGGGCGGCCCGCGCTTCGCCTTGCTCTCGCTCTCACGCCGAATCCGCATGTCGAGCCCGCCGCCACTGCCAGCGTTGGCCCAGTCCTCCGCGAGCAGCCGCTGCTCCCGTGAGCGCTCGGCCCCCTTCGACTTCTTCGGCGCGGCCATTTCCCGGGCGGCGTAACCCGCCGCTTCCGCCTCGGCGGGCATCGTCACCGCCGCCGCGGGGGCCGGAGCGGCTGCGGCCGGCGCGACATCATCGGCGGACGGAGGGGCCACCAGTTCTTCCTTCGCGACCGCGACCTTCGCCGCGCTCAAGTCAGGCCGCGTGAGTTCGGGCGACCGGGCCTCGAGCGTCAGAAGGCCAAAGGTGCTCACGGAGGCCAGGCCCACCACGGGCAACAACCACCGGCGCCAGCGGGACGGCTTCGGCGCGGGGCCCGCGGCGGCGCGGCGCGCGGCCTGCTGGGCATAGGCCATCAGCGACTCCAGCCCCGCGTCCGGAGCGGGCTCCACCGACAGCTGGGACATGGTGGCGCGCACCCCGCGAATGTCGTCCAGGGCCTGGGTGCAACGGACGCAGCCCTCCAGGTGGGCTTCGACGAGGCGGGCCTCGGGAACCGGCAGCTCGCCATAGGCGAAGTCGAGCAGCCGGTCCTCCTGCGCATGCGGATTCTGCGGCTTCATCCCACCACCGTCCTTCCGTCCTCGGCGAGGTCGCCGTCGACGCCCATCTCCGCCAGCCGGCGGCGAAGCCCGTCGAGCGCGTAGCGCATGCGGCTCTTCACCGTGTTCTCGGACACTCCCGTCACCTCCGCGATGTCCTTGAAGGGGATGCCGCTGTACTCGCGCAGGGTGAAGACCTCACGCTGCTCGTCCGGGAGCGTCGCCAGGGCTCGCTCCAACAGGGGACGCAGCCGGGCGTTGTAGGCACCGCGCTCAGGGCTGGCCCCCGCGTCCGGCAGGCCTTCCCCCAGGGGGCGCGACTCGTCCCGCTCCGCTCCCGGGGCGGGTGCCTCCAGGGAAGACACCTGGCGGTAGCTCTCTTTGCGCGCGCTGTCCACGCAGAGGTTCCTCGCAATCGTGTAGAGCCAGGTCGTGAACTTCGCCTTGGGCGTGTAGTCGCCGGCGCTCCGAACCACCTTCAGCCACGTCTCCTGCAGCACGTCCTCCGCCCGTGCCCGGTGCCCCGTGAAACGGAGGATGAAGTTGAACACCGGCGTCCGGTGCTTACGCACCAGCGCCTCGAACGCGCGCGCGTCCCCCGCCTGGAAGGCGAGCATCAGCCGCTCGTCTGAGGTTTCCGGTCCCAACACTCCCCCAACTCTCCTTGGAGCCACCCTCACCCGGCCCACTCCGCCACCCGTGCACAGTTAACGTGCGACGGGCCGCCAGGGTCTATCCCCGGCGAGGTCTCTGGTAAGTGGCGAGAATGACAGGGACGGCCACCGCTGTCACGAGCGCGCCTTGCGCCAGGAGCACCGCCGGCAGTGGCTGCTGCAGGTGCACGTACAGGGAGCGGCCGAGCGCCGCCCCGAGCAGCACGCCCGTCAGGGTGCGCACCGCGTTGCTTCCGGACGCCGGCCGGAAGCGGCCCACTGCCCAGTCCGCCAGCGCGGGAACGGTGAGCGCCAGAACGGCGGGCACGTCCAGCGCCCACCGCAGCGGGGCGCGCACGGCGAACAGGCCCACCATCACGGCCAGGAGCACCGGATAGGTCCCCAGGCAGCGCGCGCACACGCGCACGCTGCCGAACAGGTAGGTGCGGTTGTACTCATCCGGATGATGATGGCTGAGCCAGAACACCGGGACTTCCTCCAGAAGGGGCTGCGGCCGGGGCCTCACGCGCATCGGCCTCCGCCAGGAAACACGCGGCGAAGTGGCCACCGCCCAGCGCATAGGACGGGGGCGACTCGCGCCGGCACCGCTCCATGGCATGCGGACAGCGCGGATGGAAGGTGCAACCGGGGGGCGGTGCCAGAGGTGATGGCGGCTCGCCCGGCACCAGCAGGCGCGTCCGGGCGTGGCCGGGGTCCGCGACGGGCACCGCGGACAGCAGCGCCTGGGTGTACGGGTGGCGCGGCTGACGGTACAGCGACGCGGCTGGGCCCAACTCCACGATGCGGCCCAGGTACATGACGGCCACCCGGGTGGACACGTACTCGACGATGTTCAGGTCGTGGGCGATGAAGACGTAGGTGAGGCCCCGCGCCTGTTGCAGGTCCACCAGCAGGTTGACGATTTGCGCCTGCACGGACACGTCCAGCGCGCTAATGGGCTCGTCGGCCACCACCAGGTCGGGCCGCAGCGCCAGCGCTCGCGCAATGCCGATGCGCTGCCGCTGCCCGCCGGAGAATTCATGAGGGTAACGCGCCAGGGCCTCGCGCGGCAGCCCCATGGCGTCCACCAACTCCGCCACCTCGCGCTCCCGCTCCCCCGGCCCTCGGGCCAGCCCATGGATGGCGAAGGGCTCCTCCAGAATCTCCCGGACCGTCATCCGGGGATTGAGCGAGGCATACGGGTCCTGGAAGACGAACTGCATCCGCTGGCGCAGCGGCCGCAGCTGGCGCTGGGACAGTCCGGTGAGCGCCTGCCCGTCGAAACGAACGGATCCCGCCGTGGGCTCCACCAGCCGCAGCACCGCGCGCCCCAGGGTGCTCTTCCCGCAGCCACTCTCCCCCACCAGCCCCAGCGTCTCCCCGCGCATGACGTCGAAGCCCACGCCGTCCACGGCCTTCACCGCGCCGCGAACCCGGCCGAGCACGCCGCCTCGCACCGGGAAGTGCACCTGGAGGTCGCGGACCTGGAGCAGCGGCGTGGAGTTCATGGCGCGGGCACCGGGTTGTGACAGGCCGCCCACTGCCCTTCTCGCGGCGACGTCAGCGCGGGCTTCACGTGCGCGCAGACGTCCAGCGCGCGTTCACAGCGCTCCCGGAACGCACAGCCGACAGGCAACTGCCGCAGCGGTGGCACCCTGCCGGGAATGGCCCGCAGCCGCGCCCGGGAGGCTCGAGCGCCGCCCACGTCGCGCCTGGACGGAATCGAGCGCAGCAGGCCCGCGGTGTACGGGTGCGCGGGCTGGGCAAACAGCGCTCGCACCGGGGCGCGCTCCACCACCCGGCCCGCGTACATCACCACCACCGCGTCGCAGCTCTCCGCCACCACGCCCAGGTCGTGCGTAATCAGCAGCACCGCCATGCCCCGCTCGGCCTGAAGCCGCGCGAGCAGGTCCAGAATCTGCGCCTGGATGGTGACGTCCAGCGCGGTGGTGGGCTCGTCCGCGATGAGCAAGGCCGGGTCACACGCCAGCGCCATCGCAATCATCACCCGCTGCCGCATGCCTCCGGAGAGCTGGTGTGGATACGCATCCACGCGCTCGGCTGGCGCGGGGATGCCCACCTGCCGCAGCATCTCCACGGCCTTTTCCCGGGCCTGCGCGCGCGCGGCGCCCAGGTGCAGCCGAACGCCCTCGGCAATCTGCTCGCCCACGGTGAACACCGGGTTGAGCGACGTCATCGGCTCCTGGAAGATCATCGCCGCGTGACGGCCGCGCACCCGGCGCAGCTCGGCTTCCGGCAGCGTGAGCAAGTCCCGCCCCTGGAAGCGCACCTCTCCGCCCACCACGCGCACTGGCGGCTCGGGCGCCAGCCGCAGCAGGGACAGCGCCGTGAGGCTCTTGCCACACCCGCTCTCCCCCACCACGCCCAGTGTTCCACCCGGGGGCAGTGCGAAGGACACGTCGTCCACCGCGCGCACCGGCCCTGCTTCCAGCGCCAGCTCCGTGGTCAGCCCGCGGACATCGAGCAACAGCTCCTGGCCCGCGGGCGTCACGGCGGCTGTCACTTCTGGGCCAGCTCCTCCAGGAACTCGCCTTCCTGGATGACGCCCTTGCGGATGAGCAGGCGGATGAGGCTGGCCACCATGCGGGCCGGCTTCACCTTCTCCGTGTCCAGCGAGGCATCCTCGCCGCGGGAGATGCGCTCGATGTCGTCCAGGATGGCCAGGTCCTCGTCGGAGAACTGAGGCGTGGGCGTGAGCGGCACCGACGGACGCGAGCCCTGCGCGGCCCCGCCGAACATCACCACCGGCACGCGTGGCCGGCCCTCCGCGCCGTCCCCCTCCGCGTCGGGAGGCGGAGGCGGCGGGGGCCGCGCCGGGGGCGAGGGCTTGCGGCCCAGCAGGTCATCCAGCGCGTCCACGCCAGACTCGCCATCGGTGGCTTCCGGCGGCGGAGGCGGGGGCGAAGCCGGGCCTCGGAGCGTGGGGGGACGGGCAGCGGCGGGCGGAGAAGGCGGTACGGGCTTGGGCACGGGCTTCGGAGCCTCCGGGAAATCCCATTCGAGCGGCGCGCCAGCGGCCACGGGCGGAGGCGGCGCACCGTCCTCGTCCTCCAGGGCCACGGCTTCCACGATGTCCAGCGGCTCGCCCCGGGCACGCGCCAGCGCGGCGTCCAGGTCGTCCGAAGCCGCCACGAAGACGCGCATCTGCTTGCGGAGCTGGAAGCGCAGCTCGTCCACGAGCGTCACGTCCGCCGGGTCATCCACCGCGACGAGGATGCGCTCGCTGCGGCCTTCCACTTCCATCCGGAACGGCACGATGCGGTGCTCGGACTGGAAGTCCACGGACACCAACCCCACGACGTTCGCCGGAATCTCCTCCGGCAGCTCCACGAAGGGAAGCGCGTGCTGGGCGGACAGGGCCTGTGCGATGTGCGTGGGCGTGCAAAGCCCCTGCGCCACCAGCACCTCACCCAGGCGCTGACTGCCGAATGCGCCCCGACGTCCCAATGCCACGCGGACCTGCTCCTCCGTCACGACGCCGGCCTCGACGAGCAGCTCACCAATCTTCTTGCGCATGGGGGACTACCGCTTGACCTTCGCGAGGTACTCCTCGCGGCTGAACACGCCCTTCTCGATGAGCAGCTCCACCATCGCCTTGAGGGCGGCGACTTCCTTGCGCTGCACTTCTTCCACGTTGCGAAGCAGCTCCGCCGGACTGCCGGAGGCCGCCGCGGGACGGGCGGCGGGAGCCTCGGGCGCAGGGGCGGGACGGGCCGGGGCCGGAGCGGCGCGCGGCGCGGTCGCCACGGCCGCCGGGTCCAGGTCCTTGAGGTTCTTCACCACCGTGCGGCCCTGGGCGTCCACCACCTTGAAGTTGGTGTCCGCGTCCTCCAACTCGTGGTTCTGCTCGTAGATGCGCGCGAAGGCCCGGGCAATGGAGGTCCGGCCCGCCACGTTGGGGATGATGCGGCACTTGGTGACGGCGCGCAGCTCGTCCAGCATGCGCACGTTGAGCGGATCGGCCATCGCCACCACCAGCGACTTGCCGTCATCCCGCAGCTGCAGCGGCAGCACGGAGAAGTCCCGAGCCGTCTGGGCCGGAATCTTCGCCTTCACGTGCGGCTGCACCATCTGCACCGCGTCCAGGTTCACCGCCGGCATTCCCAGTTGCTTGGACAGGGCGCGCACCAGGATGTCCTCGGAGACGAGGCTCATCCTGACCAGGATTTCGCCCAGCTTGCCGCCCCACTTCGCCTGTTCGGCGAGCGCGGCCTTCAGCTGGCTCTCCTGAAGCACGTTCGCCTTGATCAGCAATTCACCAAGCTTGATCTGTGCCATGTCGTGGCGCGCACTCTAGACTGTCTCGGCAGCGTGCGCCCCTTCTTCCGCGCCTGCCCGGTCAGGAACCCGGTGCCAGGGGCGCGGACGACCCGGAGGCGGGCTCCCCGGCGGGCAGCTCCCGGCCGGCAGCATCCACCTCCACCACCCGGGCTCCCTCGGGGGCAACCAACTCGTAGAGTGTGAGGTCCGGTCGCGCGTTGAGTTTGATCTGCTGGTAGCGGACCTGGAGCTTCGTCTTCGCCTGCTTCGCCTCCAGCGACACCCGGCCCGGGAAGATGAGCCCGCCCTGCTCCAGGAAGTCCTCGAAGCCCAGGTCGTACCCCGGGATGCCCCGCACCTGGCTCTTCATGATGCGCAGGTACTTGGTGTGGACGTCGAGAACCTGCGTCGCCTGGCCCCGGTGGAGCGTCAGCACGTAGACGCCCTTCTTGCGGTCCAGCTCCAGCGTCATCCGCTCCGGAGGGATGAGCGGCACCTGCCCGAGCATGATGGGCACCAGCTCCTCGCCCGGCAGCATGACGGGCAGGAAGCGGGACACGTTGGCGGGGCTGGCGGGGCCCTGGTACCAGGTGTTCGTATCCGCCTGATACAGCCCGAAGCGCTGTCCATCGGACACCAGGGAGGCGAGCGGCCTGTTGAAGAAGTCGAACGTCTCCAGGTGCAGCATGGCCGGCCGGGTGACGGCGACGAACATGCTCAGCGTGCCGCTCTGGTCGGGCAGCTCGGCGCGCAGCTTCGCATCCCCCTCCAGCGTGACGACGTTCTCCTGGTTCTTCACGACGCGCTGATAGACGGTGTCCGCATCCGTGAGCTCGCCCTCGGGGCCGAACTCGATTCGCTTGGGACAGCCAGAACAGAGCACTACCAGGAAGATTGCGACGGCTGCGCGGTTCATATGGCCTAGTCTGGGCCATGCCGCCCTGCCCGGTCACCCACCAATGAGCCTGAACGACATCCTCCATTACCTTCGCCTGGGTGGCGTCACCCTCGCCCTGCTCATCTTCGCCTCGGTCGCGGCGCTGATTGTCGCCGTCGAGCGAATCATCGCGCTCTGGGGCGTGGGCGAGCGTTCACGCGCCTTGGGTGAGACAGTGAACAAACACCTGCTGCGCGGGGACGTCGCCGCGGCCCGCACCGCCGCCGAGCGCTCCGACGCGGTGGCCGCCGACATCTTCCTGGCCGGGTTCGACCGGATGGAGCGCAGCCGCACCGCCGGGGGCGCTGGCATCGAGGCCGCGGTGGAGCGCGAGCGCGCCCAGGTGGCCCTCAAGCTGCGCCGCTACCTGTGGATCCTGGCCACCATCGGCTCGATTACGCCCTTCGTGGGCCTCTTCGGCACCGTGGCCGGCATCATGCGATCCTTCAAGGACCTGGGCCTGGACGTGGAAGCGGGCGGCACGGGCGGCAGCGCGGCGGTGATGACGGGTATCTCCGAGGCCCTGGTCGCCACCGCGGTGGGCATCCTGGTCGCAGTGCAGGCGATGGTCTTCTACAACTACTTCCAGGCCCGCCTGTCCCGCGTGCTGGTGGAGCTGCGCCTGATTGGCGATGAGTTCGTCGAGCTGCTCAAGGAGCGGGCCGCCGGCCTGCCGCCGTCCGAGCCCATGCCTCCCGAACCGCAGGCCGCCCCCGCCACGCGCTCGGACGCACAGCCCGCCTAGGCCGGAGGAGAACGCACCATGGGCATGGGAAAGACTCCGGGCAGCGACGACGGCTCCGAGGATGGCGTCTTCGCTGAAATCAACATCACCCCGCTCACCGACATCTTCCTGGTGCTGCTCATCATCTTCATGGTGACCAGCTCCGTCATCGTGCAGCAGGGGCCGGGCGGTGGCGCCAAGGCCGGCCTCAAGGTGAACCTGCCCAAGGGCGGCGCCGCGGACGTCACCGCGCGCACCACGGACCTGTCGGTGGCGGTGCTCGCGGATGGGCGCTTCATGCTGGCCGGCAACGTCGTCTCCCAGGACGAGCTGCAGCAGGCCTTCGACGACGCCAGGCAGAAGGACGAGGAGACGGTGGTCATCGTCCAGGCCGACGAAGGCGTGCCCCACGGCACCGTGGTGCAGGTGATGGAGCTGGCCAAGAAGGCCGGGCTCGCGCAGCTGGCCATCGGCGTTCGCGAAGGCGAATAAGCAACACCTCCCCGCTGGAAACACCAAGGCCACCCAGGGCAGCGAGCCCGGGTGGCCTTGGTGCTTCAGGCGCCCCGCGTTTCAGCGGGGCGCGGACTCAGACGGACGCGAAGGCGGCGTCCGAGATGTCCATGGGCGAGGTGTCCTCGATGGTGAGCATCTTCGCCGCCTGCTCCACGTTGGGCAGCACGTTCCGCGCGTACCAGAGGGCGCTGTACTTCTTGCCCTCGTAGAAGGCGTGGTCCGGGTGGTCGGCGGAGACGGAGGCCTTCGCCTTCTCCGCGATGAGGGCCGCGTCCAGCAGCAGCCAGCCCACGGCGACCTCGGACATCATGTTGAGGAAGCGGTTGGCGGACAGCGGAATCAGCGGGAACTTGCTGCCGTCCTGCGACCAGCCGAACACCACCATGGCGCTGGCCATCAGGGCCTCCTGCGCCGCGGCCAGGGACTTCACGGCCTCGCCGTAGACGGCGTGCTCGCGGTGGGCCTCGATGAAGGAGCCCACGTCGCCCATGAACTGCTGGAAGTGCATGCCACCCGCCTGGCCCATCTTCCGGCCCACCAGGTCCATGGCCTGGATGTGGGTGGTGCCCTCGTAGATGGAGAAGATCTTCGAGTCGCGGGTGTACTGCTCCACCGGGTAGTCCTGGATGTAGCCGGCGCCGCCGTAGATCTGGATGGCCTGCGCGCACAGGCGGAACGCCTGCTCGGAGCTGTAGGCCTTCACCAGCGGGGTGAGCAGCTCCACCTGGCCCTTGTGGTACGTGGCCGCGTCGTCGTCCTTGCCGGCCAGCTGGCGCGCCTTGTCCAGGTGCATGGCCAACTTGATGATCAGCGAGCGGATGCCCTCCACGTGCGCCTTGATGTCCAGCAGCATGCGGCGGACATCCGGGTGCTCGATGATGGCGGCGCGGGGCGCGGTGGGGTCCTTCCACTTGGTGAAGTGGGAGCCCTGCTTGCGGTCCTTCGCGTAGTCCAGCGCGTTGTAGTACGCGGCGGACGCCAGCCCGATGCCCTGGATGCCCACGGCGATGCGCGCGCCGTTCATCATCTTGAACATCTGGCTCATGCCGACGTGCTCGACGGTGCCCACGAGCTCGCCGACACAGTTGTCGCTCTCACCGAAGTTGATGACACAGGTGGCCGAGCCGTTGATGCCCATCTTGTGCTCGATGGAGCCCACGCCCACGTCGTTGGGCTGGCCCGAGCTGCCGTCCGCGTTGATGCGCAGCTTGGGGACGATGAATAGCGACAGGCCCTTGGTGCCCGGCGACGCGCCGTCGATGCGCGCGAGCACGAGGTGGATGATGTTCTCCGCCATGTCGTGGTCGCCGCCGGAGATGAAGATCTTCGTCCCGCGGATGTTGTAGGTGCCGTCGCCGTTGCGGCGGGCCGTCGACTTGGCCGCGCCCACGTCGGAGCCGGCGTGCGGCTCGGTGAGGCACATGGTGCCGCCCCACGTGCCGTTGAGCATGCGCTCCACGAACTGTTTCTGCTGCGCGGGCGTGCCGCACTCCGCGACAACTTCCGCCGCGCCGAAGGCCAGGCCGGGGTACATGTTGAACGCCGAGTTGGCGCCCGACAGCAGCTCCTCCACCGTCACCTGGAGCATCATCGGCGAGCCCTGGCCGCCGTGCTCCGGGCTCACGCCCACCGTCTTGAAGCCCTGCTCGTAGAGCTTCTTCCACGCGTCCTTGAAGCCCGTCGGCGTGAAGACGGCGCCGTTCTCCACCCGGCAGCCCTCCCGATCGCCCACCGAGTTGAGGGGTCCGAGCACCTCGCGCGCAAAGCGGTACGTCTCCGACAGCACCGCCTTCGCTTCGTCCGGACCCCAGGCATCGAACGGCGCCTGGCCGGCCACCTGGCCGAAGCCGAACTGCTCGAACAGCGTGAAGAAGATCTCTCGAAGGTCGGTCTTGTAGGTGTTGATCCCGGCGGACATGGCCACTCCTGCGTGACGGCTCGCTGCCCGCCCTCGGTGAAAAAGGATGAGGTCAGCGGCGCGTTGAGACGCAGGAAGTGTGGCGGCGACTGATTTTTGAGTCAACCCCGAATGACACCTCGCGTTGAGGGGCCGTCAGAACCGCCCCTCGAGACGCGGTGCGTCTGCCTACTTCTTCGCCTTCTTGGCGGAGGGAAGCGTGGCTGTCTTGGCCGCCGGCTTTTCCCGAGGAACCGTCTTCTTGGAGGTGACGCCCTCGCGGCGCTCGTCCGCCTCGTCGCCCTCCTCGCTGGGAGCTGCGGCGCTGGTGGCGGGTGCGGCGGCGTTGGCGTTGCTCAGGCTCTCCCGAGGCACCTCCACCACGATGGGGGACTGGCCGGAGCGCTGCCGGTTCTCGTCCTCCAGCGAGTAGAAGAGCTGGATCTGCGAGGAGCCCTTCATCACCAGTTCGCCCTTCTGGTTCTCCGCCCAGAGGTCGATTTCGACGAAGTAGCGGCCCCCGGAGCCGTGCCGGTCGCTCACGCGGCCCTTGCAGACGACGGTGTCACCCGGCCACACCATCTTGATGAAGCGCACGTTGTAGCGCCGCATCTGCCCGCCCCGGGCCCAGTCGCTGATGAGCTGACCGAGCATGCCCATGACGAGCATTCCGGGCGCGTAGACGCTCGGCATGCCCACGCTCTTGGCGTAGAGCTCGTCCACGTGGACCGGGTTGAAGTCTCCGGACGCACCGGCGTAGCGCGACAGCTGGACGCGGTCGACGGGCGCCTTGGCCAGCGCGGGCAGTTCGTCCCCGACGCGGATGGCTTCGAAGTACAACTTGCGCGCGGGCATCACGGGGTCTCCTTGGCGGCGCGGACCACCAGCGTCCGGCGGGCGCGGAACACGAGGTTGCCTTCCTCGTCACGGCCTTCGTCCTCGATGACCGCGATGTCCATCTTCCCGGACATGCCCGGACGCTCGAAGACGTCGGAGACGCGCGTGGAGACGTAGATGCGGTCCCCCGCGAAGATGGGCCGCTCGTAGTCGAAGCCCTGCTCCGCGTGGAGCAGGCTCTTGATGCCCACGCCCAACAGCTCCCGCAGGTCCGCCGCCGAGTGGAAGGACGCGGGGAACGTGGGGGGCGCGATGATGGTGGGGTACCCCGATGCCCGGGCGTACTCCTCATCGTAGTAGATGGGGTTGTAGTCCCCGATGGCCTCCGCGAACCGACGGATGGCGCCCTTTTCGACCTCGTTCAGCGTCGGCGGCGAGGCGCGGCCGATCGCGTTCTTGTCCAGCATTTCCTCTCCTGACTCTAGCGTCCGGCCGGAAGCTCGAGCACCGTGAGGAGCCCGGCTTCGGCGGCCGTCAAGCGTGGCGCGGCATTCACCAGCGCATTCGCGGTGGCCCGGTCGCCCGCCACTCCCCCCGGGATTTCCAACACCAGCTTCGGGTCAGCGTCGATTTCGATACGGTCCTTGGGGTCATCCGCCCCCACCGCGATGGTCAGCTCCAGCCGCACCCGTTCCTGTCCATCCTCCAACCCCACCACGGACTGGAACATGCCAGCCACCCTTCCCTTCCTGACGGGAAACGCGCCGCCAGAGATGTCCTCCTCGGCGAACACGGGGGCTACTTCTTCTTCGAAGTCGTCGCAATCCAGCCCCAGGCCGAGGGCCGCGAGCGCCGCGGACTCAACAAGGCCAACGTGGCCCAGTTGCTCACTGTCCACCAACTCGAAGAACTCCTCCTCCGTCAGCCCCGCGCCCACCGTCCGCTGCAAGGCCTCGCGCCGGGTCCGCGCATCCACCACGCGAGTGACGGTGGCACGACGGACCGGACCACAGACTTGTCCGGCAACCGCGACCAGACGATCCAGCACGAAGCCCGGATTGACGCCGGTGCCCACCACCGCGACGCCCGCCTTCTGCGCCGCCTGGTCCAGTTCGTCCGCCAGCTCCGGGTACTTCAGATGCGGGAAGGCCAGCTCCTCACACGTGCTGGCCACGGGCAGTCCGAGCTTCACCGCCTCCATCACCTGGTCGAACACCTTGGGCAGCCGCGAGCCGGTGGCATGCAGCACCACCACGCCCTTGCGTCTGCCCACGGCCTGCGCCAGCGAGGCGGAGACCTTCACACGAGGGGCGGGGCCTCCCAGGACATCACCCAAGGGGCGACCCACCAGGCCGGATTGCACGTCGACGGCCCCGATGAGCTCCACCTCAGGTGAAGACATCGCAGCCCGGGCAATTTCCTGACCGATGAACCCCAGCCCCATCACCACCACCGGCACGGGCCCTTCCGGGGCTTTTGCCATCGGAGATTGCTCCACGATTCCAAGGGGTTAGCGATACAGTCCAGCGTTGCCGCGCACCATAAATCACACCTTGGCGGGCAGGCAAGCGTGACGTGGTTCTACCTCTCTTCCTGAATGGAAGAACCTCCAAGGATTTCCATGACTTAGAAGCGCATAACCCGCCTAGGGGGTCTTTTGGGGGTGCGTAGCGGCGTGTATAAAGCTGTACAAGCACGCTGTCCTGGAGGCACATCGGGCATGGATCGCATCCTCGTCGTGGACGACGACGTCCTCATCCTGGCCGCCCTGTCACGCATCCTCCAGGCAGAGGGGTACGACGTCGTCACCCACAGCGACCCGGCGGTGGCGGCCCGGGAGGTTGGCTTCCAGGTCGTCCTGACGGACTTCATGATGCCGTACCTCAACGGCATCGAACTGCTTGGCGCCCTTCGGGAGAAGAACCCCAAGGCGGTGCGGCTGATGCTGACGGCGGCGGCGGACTTCCGCACCGCCTCCGAAGCGGTCAACCGCGGCGAGGTCTTCCGGCTGCTGGGCAAGCCCTGGTCACTCAGCGACCTGACGAGCAGCGTCCGGCAGGCCTTCGCTCACTACCGCCTGGTGGACGCCAACGAGCGGCTGTCGCGCGAGGTCGCGGAGAAGAACGCCGAGCTGGTGGCCATCAACCGCGACCTGGAGCGGCGGGTGGTGGAGCGCACCGCGGGGCTGCTCGACGGGCTCATCAGCGCCCTGGACTACCGCGACACGGAGACGCAGTGGCACTCGCGCCGCGTGTCGCTCTACTCCCGCCGGCTGGCCCAGGAGGTGGGGATGACGGGAGGCGCGCTGGACGTGGTGGAGCAAGGCGCGCTGCTGCACGACATCGGGAAGATTGGCGTGCGCGACTCCATCCTGCTCAAGCCCGGTCCGCTCACGCCGGATGAATGGGTGGAGATGCGCAAGCACCCGGAGTTCGGTTACCGGATGCTGGCGAAGATGCCCTACCTGCACGAAGCGGCGCTCATCGTGCTCCAGCACCAGGAGCGGTGGGACGGCAAGGGCTACCCGCAGAACCTGGCGGGAGAGGACATCGTCCTGGGCGCGCGCATCTTCTGCCTCGCGGACACGGTGGATGCGATTACGTCCGACCGCCCCTACCGCAAGGGCCGGCCCATGAGCGTCGCGCGGGATGAAATCCGCCGCTGCGCGGGCACCCAGTTCGACCCGGCGCTGGCGGAGGCCTTCCTCAACATTCCGGAGACGGAGTGGCAGCGCATCCGCCAGGAAGTCGAGGCCTTGGAAGCGGCGGAGAACGAGCGCTGGAACAGCGACCCGCTCGGGCCTCCCGCGCCCCTGGCCCGTGCCAGCGGCGCCTGAGTCAACGCTTCAGGGCGCCAGCTCCACCGCGCGAACTTCGCGGATGACGTCCCCTTCCAGGAGGGCGTCCACCACGTCCATGCCGGACACCACCTCGCCGAAGGCCGTGTAGCGGCCGTCCAGGTGCGGCTGCGGGGCGTGGGTGAAGAAGAACTGGCTGCCGCCGGTGTCCTTCCCGGCCAGGGCCATGCCCAGGGTGCCTCGTCCGTAGGGCCGACGCGTCATCTCGCAGCGGATGGAGTACCCCGGCCCGCCCTCACCGTCCCCGCGCGGGTCTCCGCCCTGCGCGACGAAGTCCGGCACCACGCGGTGGAAGGTGACGCCGTTGAAGTAGCCCTTGCGCGCCAGCGCGTGGAGGTTGCCCGACGTGAGGGGCGCCTCGTCCACGTCCAGCCGCACGGTGATGTCCCCCTTGTCGGTGCGCAGCACGAGCCCCGCGCGCGCCGGGGCGGCCACGGGCCGGAAGGTGTTCGCGGGCAGCTCCACGCGCGCCGAGCGCACGCGCTGCCCCGTCAACTGCGTGAGGGCCTGCGCCGCCACGCGCCGCACGTTGGCGTGCGGGTGCATCAGCCATTCACGCAGTCGGGGCTCGGCGGCCGGGCCCTGCAGCGCCACCAGCGCGCCCGCCACCGGCTCGGCCAGGTCTCCCGGCGTCTGCGGCACACGCGCCGCCAGCGCCTCCACGGCAGGCAACGCGGCCGCGTCCTTGAACACACCCGCGGTCGCCGCCGCCGCGCCCGCCACCACTTCATCTTCGCCTTCGATGAGCTCACGCACCGGCGCCGCCGCCTCGGGCACGGGCCGCGCGGACACGGCTTCCAGCGCCGTCAGGCGCACACGCGCCTCGGGGTGACGCAGGTACTTCACCGCGAAGCCCGCTCCTCCCTGCCCCTTCGACTGAGCCACCTCCCGCAGCCCCAGCGCCAACCGGCGCGCCTCGGGCACGCGCCCATAGCCGCAGCCCATGACTTCCTTCAGCGCTCCCTCCTGCCGGTCCATCGCCGCCGCCAGCCGGCAGTCCAGCCAGGCCAGGTCCGCACGCGCTACGTCCGAGGCCGCACCCCGCTCCGCGTCCGCCAGCGCGAGCCGCAGCGACTCCAGGACGGGACGGCCAAAGGCGGGCAGGCCCTGCTGCGCCAGCGCCAACAGCGCGTGTCCCTCCGACGACCGCGCCAACGTCTCCACCGGCGCCTTCGCGCCCTCCGGCGCCGAAGCCCCAGCCGCCGCTGGAGGCGCCATGCCCCGAGCCACGCGCTTGGCTCGCGCCACCAAGGCCTCCAGCGCATCCACCGCGGTACACGGTCCACTGCAAGCCGCCGCCAGCTTCGCGAGCGAGCGCGCCGCCTCCGCCGCCACACGCGGAACCGTGTCCTCCAAGAGCTGCCCGAGGACCACGGCATCCTCGGGACCACCCACGTCTCCGAAGCCCTTCGCGCACGAGGCCCGCACGTCCGCGTCCGAGTCGCCCAGGCAGCGGCGCAGCGCGGGCAGGGCCTCGGGCCGCTTCACGGTGGCGAGGAAATAGGCCCCCGCCTGACGCGCCTCCACCGGCCGCTCGGCCGCGAGCAGCGCCTCCGCTGGCGCCAGGGGCACCTGGGCAACCACCGCCGCGCCGCGGGTGCGCGCGAGGACGCCCAACGCCTGCGTGACCTGGGCCGCCTCCACCCCATCCGCTTCGCGCATCCGCTCGGACAACCACGCCACGGCCCCGGGCGTCCCCAGCCGGCCTACGGCCTCCACCACCGTCCGCCGCACGTCCGCGTCGCGTTCCGTCCGCCCGGCGTCCAACAGCGCCTTCTCCAACGCCGCGAGCTCGGCATCCACCAGGGGCTCCCAGGAGAGGGCGAGCACGCCCGCGGCGAAGGCGGCCTCGCCACGTACCGCCGAGTCCTCATCCTTCAGCCCCGCGATGACGGTCTCCAGGGTGGCCGGGTCCTGGATTCGCGCCAGCGCCCGCAGGGCCCGAGCACGCACCCGTGCGTCTGGTGCACTGGCGGCGAGCGAAACCAGGGCCCCATTTCCCAGCGAGCGCGCGTCCTCCCACGCCTGGATGCGCTCGATCGTCTGCGCGTCCACGGGTGGCGGCTTCACCGGTGGCACGGAACGGACGCATCCGGACAGCAGAGAGAGAGCGACGACACAGGTCGACAGGGCACGGGCGAAGTGCGAGCGGCGCATGGCGCGGGCCTAGGTCAATTCCCCGCGAAAATCCAGGGGTTAGGCCGCAGGGGTTTGACACGCACGGCCGGCGCTCCGAAGATGGAAAGCGGATTCTCTCCGCGGGAGCGTTGGTCCTGAACTGCCCTGGCTGCGGCTCGAAGGTAGCCGCCAACACGTCCATCTGTTCCGTCTGCGATTACATCATCGATGGCTCGTTCCTCTCGGGGGAACCGCCGGCCGAAGCGCCTGAGGAGTCCACGGACGCGGCGGAGGACCCCCGCCGAGCCGCCAAGCCGCCTCCTCCGCGACGCCCACGCCCGGCCACAGGCAAGTCTGGAAGCCGGCCCGCCGCCGCGGCCGCGCCGCCGCCCGACTCGGACTCCACCAACATCCGGAGCATGGAGGACGTCGCCCGCAGTGCGCCGCAGCAGCGCGCGGCGCGTGCAGCGGCACCTCGGCCCGCGCCTCGCAAAGCTCCCGCTCCCGAGCCCGCGGCCTCGGTGGACCCCTGGGACCGCTCGGGCTCGGACGACCGGGGCAGCGCCGTCACCGACCCGGATGAGCTCATCCGTGACGCGAAGGAGCTGTTCGCTCAGCTCCAGGGTGGCGACAAGGTCGCGTTCTGGGGCGCGGCGGTGGTGCTGATGTCGTGCTTCCTTCCGTGGAAGGAGACGGCGGTGGATGGAGACGTGCTCGGCCTGATGAGCCCGGGCTGCGGCGCCTTCATCATGTCCATCCTCCTGCTCACGGCCGTCACGGTGCGCGTCAAGGGCTCGTTCCCGAACGTGAACCCGGTGGTGCCGTGGATGGGCCAGCTCATCGTCAGCATCGTGTGCCTCATCTGGTGCGTCGTGTTCATCAAGGTGTCGTCCGACACGACGATGGTGCCCACGCCCATCGGCAACTCGGAGATGATGAACTCGTCGCCCAGCTTCGGCGTCTACGTTGCCATCCTGGGCGCGGTCGCCACGCTGGGCGGCACGCTGCTGGGGCTCAAGGGCCAGTCCTCGCACTGAGCCTCCGCGCCTCGAATGAAAAAGCGCTGCCGCCCTCCGCGGCAGCGGGCTAGCGTCACCGGCCACCATGTCCGACGCCTCTCCCCTCTCCCGTCTCACCGCCGCGCTCGACGCGGCCGTCTTCGGACAGCAGCGCGTGCTGGAGGACCTGGTGACGGCCTTCCTCGCGCGCGGCCACGTGCTGCTGGAGGGCGTGCCCGGCGTGGCCAAGACGCTCACCGCGCGCAGCATGGCCGGCGCGCTGGGGCTGCTCTTCACGCGCATCCAGTTCACCCCGGACCTGATGCCGGCGGACATCCTGGGCACCAACGTCTTCCAGCCCCAGGACCACGCCTTCCGCCTCGTGAAGGGACCCATCTTCACGGAGGTGGTGGTCGCGGACGAAATCAACCGCACCCCGCCCAAGACGCAGGCCGCGCTCCTGGAGGCCATGGAGGAGCGGCAGGTCACCATCGACGGCGTGTCCCACGCGCTGCCGCCCCACTTCTTCGTGGTGGCCACACAGAACCCCCTGGAGCTGGAGGGCACCTACCCGCTGCCGGAGGCCCAGTTGGACCGCTTCCTCATGCGCGTGCGCGTGGGCTACCCGGAGGCCTCGGCGGAGACGACTATGCTCCGCGCCTTCCACCAGCGCGAAGGCAAGCCGGCCACCACCCGCCAGGTGCTGGATGCGCCCACGCTGCTGGAGCTCCAGTCGCGCGCCGCCCGAGTGTCGTGTGACGACTCCATCATCCAGTACGTGGTGGCCATCGTCCGGGAGACGCGCACCAACCCGCGCGTGCGCCTGGGTGCCAGCCCCCGCTCGGCCCAGGCGCTGCTCGCGGCATCCAAGGCCCGCGCCGCGCTGATGGGCACGGACTTCGTCACCCCGGATGACGTCAAGGCCGTCACCTTCAGCGTCCTCAACCACCGCCTGCTCCTCAAGGCCGAGGCCGAGGTGGAAGGCATCACCGCGGACGACGTGCTGAAGCAGACGCTCGAGCGGGTCCGAGTGCCCCGGTGAGCGCCGGGCGCCCCGTCCCCACCGGCCTCGCCGTGGCCCTGCTGGCGGCGGGACTCCTCCCGGCGGCGCTCGCGGTGGCCAGCCCCGCGTTCGGCTGGCTCGCGCTGGCGACGGACGTGGCCGTGCTGGCCCTCTGCGTCGTGGACTTCCTCCGGGCCCCGCGCGCGGAGAGCGTCCGCGTCTGGCGGCGCGTGGAGCCCGTCCTCTCCTCCGGCACGCGCAACGCCGTGCACGTGGCGCTGGAGCGCCAGGACACCGGCACCGCGCCGCTGCACGTGGAGGTCCGCGACGAGCCGCCCGAGGACATGGCCAGCAGCGGGCACAGGCAATCCCTCACCCTGCCCGCGGCACGGGCCACGCCCCAGGAGTTCACCTACTTCGTCACGCCGCCTTCGCGGGGTGACGCCCGCTTCGGGGACGTGCACTTGAGGCTGCGAGGCCCCCTGGGCCTGTGCGCGCGACAGGTCCGCGTCCCCGCGACGATGGACGTCAAGGTGTACCCGGACCTCACCGCGCTCACCCGCGAGGCACTGGCGCTGGCCCACGCCTCGGACGCCCCTTCCGCGCGCACGCAGCGGCGGCGCGCCTCCGAGGGCCGGGAGTTCGAGTCGCTGCGCGAGTACCGCCCCGGCGACGACTACCGCCACATCGACTGGAAGGCATCCGCGCGCCACGCCCACACCCTGGTGCGCACGTGGCAGCCGGAGCAGCACCAGCCGGTGCTCCTGCTGCTCGACTGCGGCCGGCACATGGCGGGCCGCATCCAGGAGCGGCGCAAGCTGGACCATGCGGTGGACGCGGCGCTGCGGCTGGCGCGCGTGGGCCTGGAGGCCGGTGACGTGGTCGGCGTGCTGGCGTTCGCCAGCGGCGTGCGGGCCTACCTGCCGCCACGCAAGGGCCGCGAGCACCTGCGGCTCATCACCGAATCGCTCTACCGCACCGAGGCCGCGCTCGAGGAGAGCGACTACGGCCGCGCCTTCGACTTCGCCTTCGCACGCCAGACGCGGCGCGCCCTGGTGGTGCTGTTCACGGACCTGGTGGACCCGGACGCCTCCGCCAGCCTCCTCACGCGCACGCTGGCGCTGCGCCCCCGGCACCTGCCCGTCGTCGCCTCACTGTTGGACGAGGACGTCCAGGCGGCGGCCCACGGCGTGCCCGCGCAGACGCAGGATGCCTACGCGCGCCAGGCCGCGGCACGGCTGGAGACGGAGTACCGGCGGACGGCCACCACCCTGCGGGACGCGGGCGCGCTGGTGATCCGAGCCCCCGCGCGCGGCTTCGGCGCGGCCACGCTCAACGCCTATCTGGACGTGAAGGCGCGCGGACTGCTCTAGGCCTCTGCGTCAAGTCCAGCGAAAGTTTTGTACGCAGCGTGCAGTCATCGTGTATCGACGCCGCTCGCAAAGAAGCATGCCAATCGCGCGGAGGCCGATTTTTCGGCCTCGGACACGACCCCCTTTACAGATAGGCGCGCGTCAACAAAATGGCCGGTCCTCGCTCGCCGTGACGGCGGGCGACCTCGAAAACACCACGGATGGAGACGGTCTTGGCGGAGGTCGCGAGGGGATTCAGGGTGGAGGTTGAGGCGGACGCGGCGGCGGCGGTGGCGGCACGGATGGAGTCCGAGTCGGCGGCGGCACCCACGGCGTTGACGCCCTTCCATGAACGGCTGCTGGCGGAGGAACTGCTGGCCCGCAGCGGTGACACGCAGCAACGGCTGGCGGGAGCGCTGTCAGAAGCGAAGGTGGACCTCAACCCGCATCAGGTCGAAGGCGCCATGTTCGCGCTCGACTCGCTGTCGCGTGGCGGCTGCATGCTGGGCGACGAGGTCGGCCTGGGGAAGACCATCGAGGCGGGGCTCGTCATCGCCCAGCTGATGGCCGAGGGAAAGTCGCGCATCCTCATCATGGCGCCCGCCACGCTGCGCGCGCAGTGGAACAGCGAGCTGCGGGAGAAGTTCGACCTGGACAGCGTCCTGGTGGACGGCCGCACCGTGCGCGCCACCGGGAACTGCTTCGACCAGCCCTTCCCCGTCATCTGCTCGCACCCCTTCGCGGCGAACAAGGCGCACCTGACGTCGGAGATTCCCTGGGACCTGGTGGTCATCGACGAGGCCCACCGCCTGCGCAACGCGCACCGGCCCAACAACAAGATGGGGCAGGCGCTGAGGGCGTCCCTGGCCGGCAAGCCCAAGCTGCTGCTGACCGCCACCCCGCTCCAGAACGACCTGATGGAGCTGTTCGGGCTGATGTCGCTGCTGGACGAGCAGATTCTCGGCCCCGAGCACGCCTTCCGCAGCCGCTACCGGGCGGACGAGGCCGGCGGCATGCCCGAGGCCGCCGCCATCGAGCTGAAGGAGCGGCTGGCCCCCGTGGTGCAGCGCACCCTGCGCCGGCAGGTGCGGGAGTACGTCCGCTACACCAACCGCCGCTCCATCGTGGAGGACTTCACCCCCTCCCCCGAGGAGCACGACCTCTACGAGAAGGTCAGCGAGTACCTCCAGCGCTCCGAGGCCGCGGCGATTGAACCCGGCAAGAAGACGCTGCTGACGCTCTGCTACCGCAAGCTGCTGGCGTCCTCCACCTACGCCATCGCCCCCACCCTGCGCCGCCTGTCGGACAACCTGGAGAAGCGGCTCCAGGCGGCGAAGCTGGGCCAGCAGGCCCTGGCGATGTTCGAGCCCGAGGAGGCCAAGCAGTTCGTCGAGGAGGGCGAGGAGTGGTCGGACGACCCGGCCAAGGCCCCCAACGTCCGCGCGCTGGAGCAGGAGGTCTGGGAGCTGCGCCAGTACGCGGACCTGGCGGACTCCATCAAGGTCAACGCCAAGGGCGAGGCGCTCAAGCGCGGCCTGGACCGGACCTTCGCCGTGATGAAGTCGCACGGCTGGCCGGAGAAGGCGCTCATCTTCACCGAGTCCAAGCGCACGCAGCAGTACCTCTTCAACCTCCTGTCGGAGAGCGGCTACCAGGGGAAGATTTCCCTGCTGTCGGGGGACGCGGGCACGCCCGAGGACCGGCGCGCGCTGGTGGAGGAGTTCCGCAACCGCACGCAGATTCTCATCTGCACCGAGGCGGGCGCCGAGGGCCTCAACCTCCAGTTCTGCAACCTGGTGGTGAACTACGACCTGCCCTGGAACCCGCAGCGCGTGGAGCAGCGCATCGGCCGCTGCCACCGGTACGGCCAGCAGCGGGACGTGCTGGTCATCAACTTCCTCAACCGGATGAACGCGGCGGACGCCCGCCTCTTCGAGCTGCTGGAGAAGAAGTTGAACCTCTTCGACGGCGTGTTCGGCGCGTCCGACGAAATCCTGGGCGCGCTGGAGAGCGGCGTCGACTTCGAGCGGCGCATCCTGGACATCTACCAGTCCTGCCGGAAGCCCGAGGACATCAACATCGCCTTCGACAAGCTCCGCGAGGAGTTGGAAGGCCGCATCAGCCAGCGCATGACGGAGATGCGCTCGGTAGTGCTGGAGCGCTTCGACGGCGACGTGCGGCGCCGGCTCCGCGGACAGAACGAGCAGACGAAGGAGGCCCTGGCCAAGCGCCAGCAGGAGGCTCGTGCCCTCACCGCTTCCGTGCTGGGCAGCCGCAACTCGGGGCGGCTGGAGGTGGCCAAGGCCGCCTATGCCGTCAAGGAGCGTACCCAGGACGCGGTGAGCTACCTGCAGCTCGACGCGGCGGGACTGCCCTCACGGCTGGCGCGGCTCGCGGGCGGCGAGGGCTGGTGGTTCGCGTACAAGTTCGAGACGACCGGCCTCAAGCCCGAGGAGAAGCTGGCCCACCTGGTGCTCGTGCGCGACAGGGACGGCTTCCGCGCACTGCCCATGGCGGACGGCGCGCACTTCGTGAAGCTGGCGGCGAAGCCGGAGCGCCGGCGTCAGCCCGCGCCGGTGTCCGTGCAGCTGATGCAGGAGCAGGCGCTGATGGCGGCGAAGGACGAAATCGTCCGGGCCGCGGAGCGGCGCAACGCCCTGGAGCTGGACAAGGCCAAGGAGCGCGCGGACCGCTACGTCGAGGACTGCCTCATGGAGTCGCGCGAGGCCGTGGAAGCCGCGCGGCAGACGTGGATTGAGGCACGCAAGCAGGTGGGGCTGGCCGAGGACATCGCCGACAAGGCCAAGGCCCGCGCCCACTCCGACCGGATGGAGCGCGAGTACCGCCGCAAGCTGTCCTCACTCCGCAACGAGGAGGAGAAGCGCTACGCCTCCAAGGACCGGCAGTTGGCGGAGCTGGCCAACAAGGGGAAGGTGACGGAGAAGCGCTCCCTCATCGCCTCCGCCTACTTCTGGCTGTCGTAGTCCGCCGGGCGCAGACGCACCCACGTCGCGCCCCAGCCTCCGTCCCCTTCGCCCGCGGAACGGAACGACTCCACCTCGGGCAGCCGGGGAAGCAGCGACTGCACGGTGCGCCTCAGCGCGCCGGTGCCCTTGCCGTGGATGATGCGCACGTCCAGGACGCCCTTCTGCCGGCACGCCCAGAGGTACTCCACCACCAGGTCCTTCACATCGCGCGGGTGGAAGAGGTGCAGGTCCAGGTTCCCATCAATGGGAATTTCTACAGCCTCGTCCTCGGAAGGCGGCGGCTCCGGCCCTTCGGGCGGGAGCGGCGGCTCATTCGCGCCCAGGACGGGCAGGCGCCTTCGGCTCACGCTCCCACTCCTGCTTCTCCTTCTCCGCCTGCAAGCGGCGCCGCTCGCGGGCGGCCTTGAAGCGCTCGGACAGCGATGAGACTTCGCCCTTCAGCGCGGAGAGGTTCGTGGAGATGCTGCCCGGGTCGCCTTGCTGGCGCCCGGCTGCCTGCTCGCCCTGGGCGCCTGCGCCCCCTGCGGACATCAGCTGGACCACCAGTGCCGCAACCGTCATGACTGTCATGGCCCCACAGGTAAGCAAGACGCGTGCTCAGTGGCAAGTGGCACTCAGGTGGCGGCGGCCTGGCGCTCGGCCTCTTCCCTCCTGCCCAGGACGACGCGCTCGGCCAGTTTGATAGCGGACAGTGGCGCGCTGCCCTCGGCCTTGTTGTTGATGGTGATGAAGGTGGGCTTGTCCCGGCGCAGCGCCGCCAGGCACACCCGGGCCAGGACATCGCGCGTGGGGACGTCCTCGTCCACCAGCTGGTTGAACGGTGCGTAACGCGCGCGCGCCTCCTCGTAGCCGAGGTCCGGCGGGAGCATCCACCGCACCACCAGCGCGCGGGATTCGAAGGCACGAGTGAGCTTCGCCTGCCGGCCCACGGGCGGCATGTGCGCCCACACCGCCAGCACCGGGCTGACGCCCACGTCCGCCAGCGCCTGTGCCAGCCCCTCCGTGAGCAGCTGCTCGTTGCGCAGCTCCACCGCGTACAGCGGCCCCTTCGGCAGCGCGGAGAAGAAGGCGTGCAGCCGCTCCACGAAGCGCGCGGGCCCGCCGAGCGCCTGCGGGTCCTGCGGCGGGAACTGGAAGACGAGCGGCCCCGCCTTCTCTCCCAGCCCCTCCACGAAGGGCATGACGACGGCCTCCGTGGCGTAGGCGGCATGGAGGAAGCGCTCATTGGTCTGTCCCCGCTGCGTGCCGTAGCGCTCGTGCAGCGGGAAGCGAGCCAGGGTGCACACCTCATGGGCCTTCACCAGGAAACGGAAGGTGTCCGGCACCTGCGCGGCGTACTCGGCGAAGGCGCTGGAGGAGATGGGGCCGTAGAAGGTCCGGTCGATGCCCACCGTGCGCAGCACCGGGTGGTGCGCGTAGGCGGCCAGTCCCTCGCGCGCGAGCTGCGAGGCGGAGGCCTCATGGTCATAGACGATGCCGGACCAGCCCGGGAACGTCCACGAGGACGTCCCGAGGAACACGCCCTGCGGCAGCTCCCGCCCCAGCGTGGCCAGCGACTCCGGCACTGCCGCGGGCTCCACGGGCTGCGCGCCCTTGCACCCCTTGACGGGAGGCTCCACCGCGGCGCCGGTGAAGAGGTCGAGCTGTGCGGGTCCTCGCTCTTGAGGCATGGCGCGTCTCCTGGGCCAATACAGCAGGCACCGCGGGCACGGTGCCGTGCGTCCAGCGCACCTAACGCCGGACGCCACCAGATGCAGGAGGTTGCCTCAATCCAGCCCCACGTCCCAAGTGCCATGTCGCTCGACAGGCGACCGGGCGACGAATCGGGGCGCGCGAGCGCTACAACACCTTGAGGCGGATGGCCCCGGGCAGCAGCGTCATGGTGCACGGGAGGCGGCCCGGCGTCTCGCCGTCCACGTCCAGGAAGACGTCGCCGCCCTCCACGGGCTCGGCGCGCAGGGTGCGGCAGCGCAGGCGGCGCGTGCCCTTCCAGTTCACGTGCGAGCCGTTGTAGACGCCCTTCGACTTGAGGACGAAGTCGCTCAGGCTGTAGCCCGACCAGATGGTGACGTCGAAGAGGCCGTCGTGGGTGACGGCGTCCGGCGCGACGAACATGCCGCTGCCGAAGTAGCGGCCGTTGGCCACTGCCACCGCGGTGACACTCACCACCTCTTCCGGGCCCCCGTCCACCGACAGCCGCACCTGCCGCTCCGAGTACTTCACCAGGCCCTTCAACGTGCCCCACATGAAGCTCAGGTGGCCGCCCAGGGCCTTGCTGCTCTGGTTGACCTCCTGGGCCACCACCGCGCTCACGCCAAACGAGGCGATGTTGGCGAAGTAGCGCGTGGCGGGCTGGCCCGCGTTGTCGATGAACTCCAGCCGGCCCACGTCGAACGGCTCTGTCGTGCCGGAGCGCAGCCGCTCCAACGACGAGGCGAGTTCCAAATCCCACCCGAAGGTGCGCCGGAAGTCGCCACCCGTGCCCCGAGGAATCAGGCCCAGCGCCGCGTTCGGATTCAGCGCCTTGCCGTCCTCGAAGAAGCCGTTGGTGACTTCGTTGAGCGTGCCGTCGCCACCCACCGCGACGATGCACTCGTACCCATCCAGGAGGGCCTGGCGGGCGATGCGCGCCGCGTCCATGCCGCCCTGGGTGAAGCCATGGCCGAAGTCGCCCAGCGCCCTGCCTACCTGCGCGGAAATCTCAGCCCAGCGCTTTCCTGTCTGGCCGTTGGCGCTGCGCGGATTGACCACGAGGAACGTCTTCATCTGGCCCTACCCCTCCCTTTGCCCTCCCTGTTTACGCGGTTGTGCACCGGCACTCCACTCCGTGGCCACGTTCAGGGCACGGCGGGTCCGCCGCCACCCCGCCTCAAAGGGGGTGGCGGGAGCGCGCGCGGGCGAGGGCTCGCGTCTGACGGACTAGGCCTTCGGCGCCACGGGCACCGGCCGCACATGGACCTCGCGCAGCTGCCGGTCATCCACGTCGCCAGGGGCGCCCGTCATCAGGTCGGTGCCCGTCTTCGACTTCGGGAACGGAATCACGTCGCGCAGGGACTCGGCGCCGGTGAGCAGCATGGCCAGCCGGTCCATGCCCAGCGCGATGCCGCCGTGCGGCGGAGCGCCGAACTTCAGCGCGTCCAGCAGGAAGCCGAACTTGGCGCGCGCGTCCTCGTCGCTGATGCCCAGCGCCTTGAACACCTCCGCCTGCACCTTCGGGTCATGCAGACGGATGGAGCCGCCGCCAATCTCGAAGCCGTTGAGCACCACGTCGTAGCGGTGGCACTTCACCCGGCCCGGGTCCGTGAGCAGGTACGCCACGTCCTCGTCGTGCGGACGCGTGAAGGCGTGGTGCGCCGCCGCCCAGGTGTTCGTCTCGTCGTCGTACTCGAACAGCGGCGGGTTCACGACCCACAGGAAGTTCCACTGGCCGCCGCTGCCGTACTCCGGAATCAGGCCCAGCTTCTTGGCCACGTGCACGCGCAGGTTGGCCATCACCGTGTGGACCAGCGACTCCTTGCCGAACTGGAACAGGAGGAGGTCGCCCGTCTTCGCGCCCACGGCCTGGTTGATGGCCTGCCGCAGCGCGGGGCTGATCGTCTTGGACAACGGGGACTGCGTCCACTCGCCCCCGTCCGCCACCTTCGCGCGGGCCAGTCCCTTGGCGCCGGCCTGCTTGGCGAACTCCTCCAGCTTGTCGCTCTCCGCGCGGCTCATCGCCTTCTCCGCGGGGATGACCATGGCCTTGACGATGCCCTTGTTCTGCACCGCCTCCCAAATCATCGGGACGCCGCCGCCCTCGCCGTGCTCGCAAATCAGGTCGGTGAGCACCACGTGCTCCAGCCCGAAGCGCAGGTCCGGCTTGTCGTTGCCGTACTTCGCCATGGACTCGTAGAAGTCCATCCGCATGAAGGGCGTGGGGATGTCGATGCCCAGCACGTCGCCCCACAGCTTCTTCAGCAGGCCCTCAATCATCGTGAAGATGTCGTCCTGGGTGACGAAGCTCATCTCCACGTCGATCTGCGTGAACTCCGGCTGCCGGTCCACGCGCAGGTCCTCGTCGCGGAAGCACTTCACGATCTGGAAGTACCGGTCGAAGCCCGCCACCATGAACAGCTGCTTGTAGAGCTGCGGGCTCTCCGCCAGCGCGTAGAACTTGCCCGGGTTGAGGCGGCTGGGGACCAGGAAGTTGCGCGCGCCGCCCGGCGTGTACTTGCCCATGAAGGGCGTCTCCAGCTCCAGGAACCCGTTGTCCACCATGTACGAGCGCGTCAGCGCGTTCATCTTCGAGCGCGTCATCAGCGAGCGCTGGAGCGGCGAGCGGCGCAGGTCCAGGAAGCGGTGGGCCAGGCGCTTCTCCTCGGACGTGTCGATGCTGTCCTCGACGGGGAACGGCGTCGGCTCCGAACGGTTGAAGATGGTGAGGTCGCTGGCCCGGACCTCGATTTCACCCGTCTTCATCTTCGGGTTCACGTTCTTCCCGCGCGAGACGACCTTGCCGCGCACGCCCACGCAGTACTCCAGCCGGAGGCTGCCGGCGAGCGCGTGCGCCTCCGCGTGGTCCGGCTCGAACACCACCTGCGTGAGGCCATCCCGATCTCGCAGGTCGATGAACACCGCGCCGCCGTGGTCTCGGCGGTTGTGCACCCAGCCGAAGAGGACGACTTCCTCGCCGACGTTGGTCGCGGTGAGCTGACCGCAAGTGTGGGTACGCTTGACCTCGGAGATGAACGGGACTGCCATGGCACCGCCTGCTGGATTCGAAGGGGGAAAAGGCGAAGCACCATACGGATCGCGGAAACGACGCGTCAAGGAGTCCGAGCGCCCCGGGTACGTCTCAAACCGTCGGAATCAGTGCGGATTCCGGATTCCAAAGCCGCCCGCGAGGCCCGGGCTCACCGGCCGGCCGGCCGGCGTGCTCGCGAATGTGACGGCCAGGGGGAATACACGTTCCGGGCGGTCCGGAGTAAAACGGCGGCATGCTCCGAACAGTCATCGCCTCGACCGCCGCGCTCGGACTGGCCGCCGGCTGTGCGCCCGATTCGACCGCGCCCGTCAAGGTCAGTGCCCTGGTGCTCTCCAGCAATGGCCAGTACGTCCCCCAGGAGGTGGAGCTGAAGACCATCTCCGACATCGTCGGCCTCAAGGGCACGGTGGCCGACCTCCAGGGAGGCGCGCGCATCGTCATCGACTCCCAGGACCCGGACCTGAACAACGCCACCACGCCGGAGGGCTACGCCAACGCGCTGCTCAAGAACGCCGGCCGTGATGTCAGCGCCAACTACATCTCCCAGGACGGCGTCCTGTGGCCGGCCGACTTCCACACCTGGAACATGGTGACGGCGTACTACAGCATGGAGCGCGCCTACGATTACTTCCGCGTCGTGGGCAACATCCCCGCGGCGGACTTCAAGGACCCCGTCACCACGTACTACTTCCCGGAGTTCGTGCTCGCGGACGTGGACAAAAAACCGCTGAGCGACAACGCCATGTACTTCTCCGTGCTGGAGTCGTTTCTGGTGCTGCCCTTCGACAAGCTCCAGCGCGCCCCGCTGGCCATCAACGCCGGCATCATCGCCCACGAATACGCGCACCGCGTCTTCAACCTGAAGGCCTACAACGGCCAGCAGTTCCCGGAGGCGCTCTCGCTGTGGCAGCAAGCCGGCGCCAGCCCGGGCGCCAACATCCTCAAGTCCTTCGACGAGGGGCTCGCGGACTACCACGCGTACGGCTCCACCTGTCAGACGACCCAGGGCGGCAAGGGCTGTGACACGCGCTTCTTCTCCACGTCCTTCCACGGCAACCTGTACGGGCAAGTCACCGAGGACCGGGACCTGGCCCGCGTGGACCGCTGCATGGACGCGTCCCTGCTGAACCAGCTGTACAACCAGAACCTGAGCGCGTTCAGCGGCAACGAGTACCGGGTGGGCACGCTGCTCGCCAGCGCGCTCTACCAGGCCGGCGAGGCCACCGGTCAGCGCGACGTGCTGCTGCGCGCCATCGTCGCCTCGTACAACGACGAGAGCACGACGACGCCCGGCCTCTACCAGCTGGCGCGCGCCACGCTGGCGGATCAGTCCCGCTTCACCCTGGCCGTGGCCGCCAGCGCCATCATCACCCACATCACCGACCTGCGCCTGAAGGAGGCCGTCTGCAACGAGCTGATGGACCACCTCCAGATTCCGCGCGAGCAGCTCGTCGGCAACGACCCCAACATGTGCCCGCCCAGCGCCGCGGGTGGCACCACCTGCCCCCGCCTGGACCTGTGAGCATGAGGACTGCTTCCGTGAAGACGTGGCTCTTGCGTTGCGCCCTGGGCAGCCTCGCCCTGTCCGCCCCCGCCCTGGCCCAGGACGAGGACGACCCCTACGCCTACCCGGACGAGGAGCCCGCCAACGACGCCTCCGACTCCTATGACCGCGTCCGCCCCAAGGTGGACGAGGCGGACGACTTCCGCCGCGTCTCCGAGCAGGAGTACGACGACGGCGAGGACGGCTTCAAACCCCTCTCCGGGCTCGACGACCCGAACCTGGGCGTGGCCATGGAGTTCATCACCGGCGCCCTCTTCCTGGACAGCCCGCGCGGCCGGGCCGCGGAGACGCGCCTGGGCCTGGGCGTGCGCGCCACGTGGGAGTACGGCCGCATCCTCGACAACGAGTCGCTGCGCGAGGCCCTCTGGGCCGACGTGCGCTGGACGTTCGGCGGCACCAGCGATGGCACCGACTTCATCCAGGGCAAGACGCACCTCCACTACTTCACCATTGCCCCGGCCTACGAGCTGAAGCTCGGCAAGTCCGACTTCGGCTTCTTCGCCCAGGCGGGTGGCGGCATCGCGTACACGTCGTCGACCATCACCATCGACACGGTGGAGACGAAGGTGAGCGGCATCAAGCCGCTGCTCCAGTACGGCGTGGGCTTCCGCGGCCGGCCCCGGCTGACCTCCTCCGGTAACTTCCGCCTCGCCTTCCGGCTGGAGGCCATGGGCTACCGCCGGGGCTACCACAACGACTTCTTCCTGGGCGGCAGCCTCGGCACCGCCTTCTGAAGTCGCCTTCACCGGCCGCTCGCCGCGCTGCATCCGGCGGGCGGCCATGAAGATTTTCCACCGACTCCCCTCTTCGCCCGTGCCCCCTCCTTGCGACTTCAAGGAGTTGGGATTGGCACGCCGTGTGCTCCTATTTCCACCGGGACGGGAACCTGGGTTCCCCTGGGGGCTGGGAGGCGAGCGATGAAGAACGCGCAGGGACAGGGACAGCACTTGGACCCCGTATGTGGGAAGACCTTGGACACACCCGAGGGCCGTCCCACCGCCGAGTACAAGAAGCGCCGTTACTTCTTCTGCTCGGAGCGGTGCCGCCACGCCTTCGAAAGGCAGGCGGAGCGCTTCCGCTTCAACGAACTGGCCCGCGTCGGCGCGCTGATGACGCCGGGCCGCGTCCGCTGGGGCATTGCCTGAGCGCCACGGGCCGCTAGGCGGCCACCCGCAGGTCCTTGAGCCGCAGGGACAGCTTGCGCTGGCCTCGGAACGTGTCGAAGCCGGCCTGGAAGGCCAGGTCCACCGGGCCATCCACCAGCGTGGCCCGGTCCGCCATGTTGAAGCCGATGGCGTCCAGCTCCGGTGCGTCCGCCAGGGCCAGCTTGAGATGGCCGCTGCCCGTGCCGGACTTGGGCTGCAGCACGCGCGGGCGAGCCACCTGCCGGCGCAGCACCAGCACGGGCTCCGGATTGCCCTGCCCGAAGGGGCCCAGCCGCTGGAGCGACTCCACGGCGTGAGCGTCCAGCTCATTGGGATTCACCACCGCGTCCACGCGGCACCGGGGGATGAGGTCCTCCGGCGTGAGGCGCTGGTAGGCAATCTTCTCAAAGGCCTCCCGGAAGGCGGGCAGCCGCTCCGCGTCGATGGTGAGTCCCGCGGCGTGCTTGTGGCCGCCGAAGCGCGTCAGCATCTCCGCGCAGCCACTGAGCGCGTCATGGAGGTGGAAGGCCTCGATGCTGCGCGCCGAGCCCTTCCCCACGCCGTCCTTCACCCCCACCATGACGGTGGGCCGGTAGAAGCGCTCCACCACGCGCGAGGCGACGATGCCGATGACGCCCGGGTGCCAACCCTCGTCGAACAGCACCAGGCCGCGCGCGTCCTTCAGCGACTCCGCCTGGGCCAGCGCCTGCGTGAGGATGCTGCTCTCGATGCCCTGGCGCTCCGCGTTGGCCCTGTCCAACACCGCGGCCAGCGAGCGCGCCGTCTCCGGTGACTCCGAGCACAGCAGCTGAAGGCCCAGCGAGGCGTCATGCAGCCGGCCCGCCGCGTTGATGCGAGGCCCCAGGCGGAAGCCCACCTGACCCGCGGTGACGGAGGCGTCCGGGTCCATGCCCGCCACTTCCTTCAAGGCCCGCACGCCCGGCCGGCGGCCCGCGCTCAGCTCCTGGAGGCCATGCGTCACCAGGATGCGGTTGGCGCCGGTGAGGGGCACCACGTCCGCCACCGTGGCCAGCGCCACCAGGTCCATCATGGCCCGGAGGTTGGGCTCCTTCCGGGTGGCGAAGAAGCCCTCGTCGCGCAGGCGCTTGCGGATGCCCATGCAGAAGTTGAAGGCCACGCCCGCGGCGCACAGCGCCTTCGTCGGGTACTCGCAGCCTGGCTGGTGCGGGTTGAGCACCGCCACCGCGGGCGGCAGCGTGGGCGGCACGGTGTGGTGGTCCACCACCAGCACGTCCAGGCCCAGCTCCTTGGCGCGGGTGATTTCCGCCACCGAGGTGATGCCGCAGTCCAGCGTCACCAGCACCCGCGTGCCCTCCGCGGCGATGCGCTCCACCGCGCCGACGTTGAGGCCGTAGCCTTCATCCAGCCGGTGGGGGATGTACGTCGCGGGCGGCGCGCCCAGCTCCTTCATGAAGAGGTACAGCAGCGACGTGGAGCAGACGCCGTCCACGTCGTAGTCGCCGTAGAGCGTCACCTTCTCCCGCGAGCGAATCGCCCGGATGATGCGGTCCACCGCTCCCGGCATCCCCTTCATGCGGAACGGGTCCGGCAGGTCCGCCAACCGGTCCGACAGGAACGCCGACGCGGACTCGGGGGTGCGGTAGCCACGGTGCAGGAGCACCTTCGCCGCGAGCGGGTGCAGTGACAGTTCGCCCGCGAGGGACGCCACTTCCTGCTCGACTACATCTGGAAGCAACCACCGCACGCTCGACACTCCTCCTCGCCTTCTCCGAGGGGAGTTGGCGGGATGAATTGGCTACGAAAGCGACAGTACCTCAGACGTCTGACCAGGACAGTCCAACCTTGAGCCCGACACTTCCCCTCCTGCACGGGCGTTCAGACAAGCGCACGCATGGTGGCTCGCTGCTTCACGCATGGTCGGTCGCCGGTGAGCAGGTTCAAACGCACACCCGAAAACAGTGAGGTCGAGCATGCATCCAAGAGGTATCCGGGCCGCCACGCTGGCCCTGGCATTCGCCACGCTGGGCACCGCGGGTTCAGCGGCCGCGCAGGAGCGGCGCGAGGGGAAACGCGGTGACCTGAATGTGTTCCTCCGCGGCGGCGTGGGCGACTACACCGGAGGCCTGGGCGACCTGACGAGCACCGGCCCTGCCTGGGGTGTGACGCTCAACATCCAGCCCACCACCTTCCTCGGCTTTGAAGTGGGCTACGAGGGCTCACGCAACGGCCTCACCGACAGCCGCCTGCTGGAGCAGCCCTCGCTCGTCCGTCAGGGCGGCAGCGCGCTGGTGAAGGTGTCACCGCCCTTCCTCACCACCGTCCGGCCCTTCGTGGGCGCGGGCCTGGGCGTCTCCCACATGAATGTCCGCGGCCCGGTAGAGGACCTCTACCAGTCGGACACGATGCCGGAGGTACCACTGGCCGCGGGCGTGGAGTTCAACCGCGGCGCGCTCACGGCGGGCGTCCGGACCACGTACCGAGTCCTCCTCAACGAAGGCTGGGCGGACGGCGCCGTGGACGACACCCATGGAGGCCTGCTGGACGCCTCGCTCACGCTGGGCGCCCGATTCTGACAGGTGCCCTGAAACACCCAGGGCCCTGCTTCCCGTGAAGGAAGAGGGCCCTGGTCGAGTCCGGCGCGAGAGGCCTTCCTCAACGGAAGGAAGGCCTCAGGTGCGGGAGGCTCACGCAGCGTTCGGCTGCTGGTGGTCGACGTTGCCGCTGGCGCGCTGACGGGCTTCCTTCGCCGCGGCGCGCTCGTCCAGCCAGATGGTCAGCGGGCTGGCGATGTAGATGGTCGAGTACACACCGACCACGATGCCCACCAGCATCGCCATGGCGAAGTCGAAGATTTCGCCCACGCCGAAGATGAGCAGACCGATGAGCGACAGCGCCGTGGTGCCGGAGGTGAGGATGGTGCGGCCCAGCGTGTCGTTGATGGCGATGTTGATGACCTCCGCGAAGGGCTTGCCCTGGAACTTCGCCATGTCCTCGCGGATGCGGTCGTAGATGACGATGGTGTCGTTGACGGAGTAGCCGACCACCGTCAGCAGCGCCGCGATGGCCGTCAGGTTGAACTCGCGCCGGCTCACCAGGTAGTAGCCCGCCACCATGATGACGTCGTGGACCATGGCCACGAGCGCGCCCGGACCGAACTTGAAGTCGAACCGGAACGCCACGTAGATGAGGATGGCGACCATCGAGTACAGCAGCGCCATGATGCCGCGGTTGCGCAGCTGCTTGCCCACCTGCGGACCGACGTAGTCCACGCGGCGCTGCTCGAAGTCCGGCTTCTCCAGCCCGGCGTTGAGCGCGGCGAACACGCGGTCCGCCATGCCGCTGGCCACCACCTGGTAGTCGTAGCCCGTGCCGCCCTGGGCCTCGCCCAGGTCGCGGACTTCCTGTACGCCAATGCCCGCCGACTCCACCGCCTTCGTGACGGCGTCGGAATCCATGGGCTGCGCAGCGCGGAAGCGGATGATGCCGTTGGGCAGGTCCGAGTAAACGTTGCGCACGCCACCCAGCGCCTCCAGGGCCGCCTTGCCCTTGGCACCGCTCTCCTCGTTGAGCTGCGTGACGCCGCCCATGCGGAGCAGGAAGGTGTTCTCCTCCGCCGCGCCGATGTTCTGCACGCTGACGTCCGGCAGGCCACCCTTGTCCGCGCGCTCGCGGACCTCTTCGGCGGTGATGGGGTGGTCGAACTTCACCTCCACCACCGTGCCGCCCGCGAAGTCCACGCCGAAGTTGAAGCCGAAGGCGGCGATGCCGACGATGATCGCCAGGTTCAGCAGCGTGGAGAGAAACAGCGCGGGCTTGCGCTTGCTGATGAAGTCGATGTTCGTCTTGTTCTTGAGAATCTGCATGACGGTTCCCGGACTCCGGCCGGTCAGACGGAGACGACCTTCGCGTTACGACCGTGGACGAAGTAGGTCATGATGACTCGCGTCACCGTGATGGACGTGAACAGCGACGCCAGCAGGCCGATGATGAGCGTGGTGGCGAAGCCCCGCACCGGTCCAGTTCCCGTGAAGAACAGGATGAAGGCGGAGATGAGCGCCGTCACGTGCGAGTCGAAGATGGTCCAGAAGGCCCGGTCGTAGCCCTGGTCCACCGCCGCGCGGGCCGTCTTGCCGTGCCCCAGCTCCTCGCGGATGCGCTCGTTGATGAGCACGTTGGCATCCACCGCCACACCCAGCGTCAGCACGAAGCCGGCGATGCCCGGCAGCGTCAGCGTGGCGTTGAAGAAGGCCAGTCCCGCCAGGATGAGCAGGCCGTTGAGCAACAGCGCGAGGTCCGCGATGAGGCCGGAGGCCTTGTAGTAGATGGCCATGAAGAGGATGACCAGGCCCAGGCCCAGCACCGCCGCCATGCCACCCTTCCGGATCAGCTCGTCACCCAGGCTGGCGCCCACCTGACGAATCTCACCCACCGTCACCGGGGCCGGCAGCGCACCGGCCTTGAGCACCAGCGCCAGCGTCTGGGCCTCGCCCAGCCACTCCTCGAAGGTGCGGCCACCCATGCGGCCCATGGTGATGCGGGCCGAACCGCCGCTGATCTTCTCGTTGATGTTCGGCGCCGTCTGGACGTTCTCGTCCAGCACGATGGCCATGCGGCGGCCCACGCCCTGCTCGGTCAGCCGCTCGAACTCACGCGCGCCCGCGGGGTCGAAGGAGATGTTCACCTCCGGCTCGTTGAGCTGGCTGATGTTCGCGTCCGCGCTCGCCAGGCTCTCGCCGGTCAGCGGCACGTTCTTGTCCAGCAGGTAGGAGCGGTACGAGGTGCACTCGTTCTTCTTCACCGGGTTGGCGATGCACTCGGTGAGCACCACCCGGTTCTCCGGCACCTTGTCCTTCGTGTACTCGATGATGGCCTCACGCGTCGGGGCCTGGAGCTGCGGGAAGCCGCCCTCCGTGGTCAGCGTGATTTCGCTGCCAGCCGGCGGCGGGGTGGCCTGGAGCAGCTGCGCGAAGAACTGCGGGTTGGTGTCATCCACCATCCGGAACTCGAGCTGCGCGGTGGTCCCCACCAGCTCCTTCGCCTGCTCCGCGTTGCTGCGGCCCGGCAGCGAAATCTGGATGGAGTCGGCGCCCAGCTTGCGCACGTCCACTTCCGCCACGCCCCACTTGTCGATGCGGCGGCGGATGACGAGCATCGCCTGGTCCACCGCTTCCGTCCGGAAGACGTTGGCCTGGCTCTCGTCCTGCACCAGCACCAGCGAGGCGCCGCTGCGGCTGACTTCCTTGAAGTCAGTGAAGGTGGCCAGGACCTCCTTCTGGATGGCGTCCATGGTCGCCGGGTCCTTGGCCGTCAGGGTGACCTCGAGCTTCTCCGGGTCCGTGTCCGCCGTCACCTCGCCCAGCTTCTTGTCATTGATGTAATTGACAATCTGCTGCGCGCGGCGCTCGGTCCGCTTTTGGAGCGCCGTCTTGGTGTCCACCCGCATCACCATGTGGATGCCACCCTGGAGGTCCAGCCCCAGGTTCAGGCGGTACTTCGCGGGAGGCGCCCAGCTCGGCATCCGCTCCTCGAGCACGGCCAGGTTGTTGCGCTGGTCCCGGTCGAGAACGACGAGCGAGTAGTACGTGGGGATGAGGAACCAGATGGAGCCCAGCGTCACCGCGACAATGAGTCCGAACTTCCACCACCAGCCGCGGTCCATCACTTCTCCTCCTTCTTCTCGCCGGCCGCCGTCGCGGTGGCAGCGGGCGTGCCTTCCGCCACCGCGCCCTTGGCGCTGATGGCCGTCTTGAGCACGCGGATGCGCACGCCGCTGGAGACCTCCAGCGTCACGGTGCGCTCATCCACGAGATGGATCTTCCCGAGGATACCCCCGGAAGTGACGACCTCATCACCCTTCTTCAGCGCGGAGAGGAGCGCACGATGCTCCTTCAGTTGCTTCTGCTGCGGGCGGATCATCACGAAGTACATGATGCCCACCAGGATGACCAGGAAGCCCAGGGTGCCCAGCGGATTGCCACCGCCGGCCTGCGCCAGAATCAGAAAGCTCTCAGCCACACACTGCCTCGTCGGTTGAGGAAAGCTTGGGATGGGAGGCCCCCCATTTTGTCCGAGGAAGCCATCCGAAAGGGGGCCCTCTTAGCAAGGGGGGCCCATGTGAGCAAGTGAACGCGGGAAGCCGGGCAATCCATCCGCCCGGTCAGCGACCGCGGGTCCGTTCGGCCTCCTGCGCCTTGGCACGGGCACGGAATTCCCGGGCAAAAGTGGCGAACCGGTCCTCTGCCACCGCGCGCCGGACTTCTGCCATCAGTCCCAGGAAGTAGTGGAGGTTGTGAATCGTGTTGAGCCGCATGGCCAACAGCTCCTGGGCGGCGAAGAGGTGCCGGAGGTAGGCCCTGCTGAAGTTGCGGCAGGTGTAGCAGGAGCACGCAGGGTCCACTGGCCGGGGGTCCCGGGCGTAGGCCGCGTTCCGGATGACGACCTTGCCCTCCGAGGTGAAGAGCAGGCCGTTGCGCGCGCACCGGGTGGGCAGGACGCAGTCGAACATGTCCACCCCGTGCTCCACGCAGGTGACCAGGTCCACGGGCGTGCCCACGCCCATCAGGTAACGCGGCTTATCGCGGGGCAGCAGGGGCGCGGAGTAGGCCACGCCGTCATGCATGGCCTCCGGAGCCTCGCCCACGGAGTAGCCGCCCAGGGCGTAGCCGGGCAGGTCCACCGCGCACACCTCCTCGGCGTGGCGCTTGCGCAAATCCTCGTGCAGGCCGCCCTGGACGATGCCGAAGAGCGACGAGCGCTCCCGGCTCCAGGCCTTCACGCACCGGTGCAACCAGCGGGTGGTGCGGGCCAGCGACGCCTCCAGGTAGGCCCGGTCCTCGGTGGAGGGCGGGCACTCGTCGAAGGCCATGATGACGTCGGCGCCCAGCGTCTCCTGGATGTCGATGGAGCGCTCGGGCGTGAGGAAGTGCCGCGCGCCGTCCAGGTGCGACTGGAAGGCGGCGCCCTCCTCGGTGATTTTGCGCTTCTCGGACAGGCTGAACACCTGGAACCCGCCGCTGTCGGTGAGCATGGGCCGGTTCCACGACACGAAGCGGTGCAGGCCGCCCATCTCCCCCACCAGCGCTTCACCGGGGCGCAGCATCAGGTGGTAGGTGTTGCCGAGGATGATCTGCGCGTCCAGCGTGAGCAGGTCGTCCGGCCCCACGCCCTTGACGCTGCCCACGGTGCCCACGGGCATGAAGATGGGTGTCTCCACGGGGCCGTGCGGCGTGTGCAGACGCCCCCGGCGGGCCTTCGTCCCCGACGCGTCCTCGTGAAGGAGCTCGAAGCGGACCATCCCCGGCTCCACGCGGGTGTCGCCCTTGCCACCTGACTGCTTCGCTTCCTGCTGCTCGCCCATGGCGTTCACTCCGACACCAGCATGGCGTCGCCGTAACTGAAGAATCGGTAGCCCGCGCGGACCGCCTCCGCGTAGGCCTCCAGCGTGCGCTCCCGTCCGAGCAGCGCGCTCACCAGCACCACCAGCGTCGAACGCGGCAGGTGGAAGTTGGTGAGCAGCAGGTCCACCTGACGGAAGGCGAAGCCAGGACGGATGAAGAGGGTCGTCTCGCCGGGGCCCGCGCGCAGCCGCCCCGTCTCCGGGTCGGTGGCGGACTCCAGGGTGCGCACCACGGTGGTACCCACCGCCACCACGCGCCGGCCTTCCGCGCGCGCCGCGTTGATGGCCTTCGCGGTTGCCTCCGGAACAGTGTAGCGCTCCGGGTGCATGTGGTGCTTGTCCAGGTCGTCCTCCCGCACCGGCAGGAAGGTGCCGGGCCCCACGTCCAGCGTCACCAGCGCCCGGTGCACGCCACGCGCTTCCAGGGCAGCCAGGGCCTCCTGCGTGAAGTGCAGGCCCGCAGTGGGCGCGGCCACGGCTCCGGAGGCGCGCGCGTACACGGTCTGGTAGCGCTCCGCGTCCGCGGCGTCCGGCTCCCGGGTGATGTAGGGCGGCAGCGGCAGGCGCCCCGCCGCGTCCAGCAGCGCGGCCAGCGAGGTACCGGGGGGGGCGTGGAACCGCACGCGGTACTCCCCTCCTCCCAGCGCCTCCTGGATTTCAGCCTCCAGGCCGCTGGCGAACGTCACGCGTTGCCCGGGCTTGAGCCCCTTGGAAGCCTGCCCCAGACAGACCCAGTCGAGTGACTCGGGGGCCTCCCCGAGCGCCGCCGAGGTCAGCGTGTTCTGGGCGGCCGGGCGCACGACGAGCAGCTCCACGCGGCCACCGGTGCCGGCCTTCTGGCCCAGCAGGCGCGCGGGGATGACTCGGGCGTCGTTGAGGACGAGCAGGTCCCCTGGGCGCAGCAGGTCCTGGAGTTCGGCGAACCGGCGGTGCGACCAGGTGCCACTGGAGCGGCTGATGGCCATCAAGCGCGACGCGTCCCGCTCGGCCAGGGGGGCCTGGGCGATCTGGGACTCGGGCAGCGCGAAGTCGTAATCAGAGAGACGTGACGACACGGAGGTGGCGCTTGTAGCAGCCCCCACGCCGTCGCGGAAAGCGCGCCGGACGCGGGAGGCGTCAGTAGAGCTGCTGCAGCTCGGTCCCGGGGTAGTAGTGGGAGAGGATCTCCCGGTACTCCCGGCCCTTGTCTGCGAGGGCCTTGGCGCCCCACTGACACAGGCCCGCCCCGTGGCCGTAGCCGCGACCGGTGAACACGTAACCGCGCTCGGTGCGTTCCACGTCGAAGTCCAGGCTCTTGAGCCGCGTGTAGCCAAGCTTGCGGCGCAGCTCCACGCCGTCCATGGAGGCGCCGTCCGCCAGGGTGACGCGTGTCACCCGGCGCGTCCGCGTGCGGGCCGCCACCTTGAGCCCCTGGGCCGGGTGATGGAGCGCTGCCTTGATGTCCGCGTCGGAAAGCGATGCCGTCCAGCGGCTGGCGGGCAGCTTTCCGCAGGGGCAGTCGACGGGCTGGAGGTACGGCAGGTCGCGTTGCAAGGCATCGAGCCCCGATTCCGTCCGGCCACCGCAGGAGGCATGGAAGTACGCCTCGATGGGCGCCAGTTCGTACGTGAGCACCTGCCCCCGCGTGGCCTCGACGGCGGCCCGGGTGCGAGGGTCCTCACGGTTGACGCCGCCGTAGACTTGATGGAGCACACTGCTGCCCAGGTGGAACGCGTTGCTGTAGGCATCCAGCTTCTTCTGGAGCGCATACGTCCGGGCGGCCACCGCCTGGGCCTTGAGGGCCTCCGGGGGAAACGACACGGGCATCTCGCTGCCCAGCACGGCGGCGAGGTAGTCCTCCAGGGGAATGACGTTGATGAGCTGCAGCCCACTGCGGTGCAGGCGCACCACCACATCGCCGCGGACCTGTGCCGCGCCGGCCTTGAGCGGCTCGGTGCCAGGCGCGGCCGAGGCCTCCGACATGCCAGCGCGGAAGCGGACGGAGTCGCCCTCCACGAGCGTGCCGTTGACCTCGATGCGGCCCCCCTTGCGGCGGATGTTCGCCTGTCCCGAGGTGATGGGGGCGAAGGTGGCCTCCTCGCTGTCGGGACCGGAGGCCAGCCCCCGGCCGCGGATGCGCACCTCGCTGCCCGCGTCCTCGATGGCGATGCGCAGGGTCTCCACGGCGAGCGCGCCCGAAGGGACCAGCAGGAGCAGGACGAGTGCAACAGGTCGCAACATGGCGCCGAAGTGTAGAGGCGTGAGTGCTCGCCTCAAGAAAACGTCCGGCGGATGGGAGAGGATGGCTCACCCGTGACGTCACCTTCGCGCGCTGCCCTCCCCACGACCTTCGTCACCGCCCTGCGCGAGCTGGAGCCCCGTCCCGCCGCGATGCTCATCCACCGGTTGGTGGAGGGCCGCTCGCGGGAAGCCTGCGCGACGCACTACGGCATCCCCGCCCAAGCCTTCTCCGTGCTGCTGCTGAGGGCCGCCATTGCCCTGGCCCTGCACCGAAGTGCCCCCGCCCGCGAGCCCGCCAATGAGGACGAGGAAGCCGCCTGGGCACGAATGCTCGCGGACGCGCTGGAGCGCCAGGACGCGAAGTTCCCCACCGCGCTGACGCCGGTGGTGGAGACGTGCCGAGAGCTCCAGACGCTGGCGCCCCAGGTCGCCACGGGCCTGGAGACCGCGGAGCAGGAAGCCCGCGCGTCCCCCCAGCGCCGCCGCGAGGAGTGGGTGCGGCGGCTCGCTGTGGCTTTGCTGCTGGCGATGACGGCCTGGCTGTACCTGTCGAAGCCCGGAGGCCCTTCGGAGCCCCGCCAACGTCCACCGGTGCACACCGCGCCTGCCCGTCCCTGAGGGAACGACACCGGGGGACCACGCCGCTGGACGCCAGGGGCCGCGGACACATAAGGAAATCGACCATGCGCGCCCTTCCACGGATGCTGCTGGCCTGCGTACTGCTTACGGCCTGTGCGAAGCAGGTGGACGCCCGCGTCGCAGGCAACGACGACGCGGCCGTCGACTCGCTGTCCCTGCGGCTCGAGGAGCTTCGGACGCGCGACGGCCTGGACGACGCGACGTGCGCGGACCGCTGCTCGGTGGGAACGCAGACTTGCGAGCTGGCGGAGGCGCTGTGCGCGCTCGTGGAGCGCCATCCCGACCGTGACGACCTGCCGCCCCGCTGTGCCCAGGGCCAGGAGCAGTGCGCTACTGCCCGGAATGCGTGCGCGCGGTGCGGCCCCTGAGCGGCACGGCCCAGGTGCACAGAAGCAGTCTCCGTGTTTAGACTGCGACGGTTCCCGCTGTCCTGAACGAGGTCCTCCCGCCATGTCCCCCCGCTCTGCCCTGCTTCTGGTCGCCTCGTGGCTCGTCATTCCTGGACAGGCCCTTGCCGCCGACAGCGCGGAGCTGACGCCGGAGAAGGTGGCGGAAATCCGCCGCGACGAGGCCCAGGCACTGTCCAAGGTCGACGAGGAGTACGGCAACCGCAAGTCGTCGGAGATGAGCACCGCGGAGCGCCGGGAGGCCATCGACAAGCAGAAGGCCGCCTCCGCGTCGGTGCTGGAGAAGCACGGCGTGTCGGGCAAGGACTTCGCGCGTTACGAGGCACGCATGTCGCCGGCGGACAACGCCCGCGCGAAGGCGGAGGAGCAGCGGCTGGCGGAGGCCGCCAAGGCCGCCAAGCAGCCCGCGCCCGCGGCCGCCCCGGAAGAGGTCCACGTCCAGCAGGGCTTCAGCGACGAGGACCCGGTGGAGCTGGAGGCCACGGAGGGCGCGGAGCCGTCCATCGACGTCGGAGTACCGAAGGACGCCGAACTGCCGCAGTAGGCCTCTTTTGAACAACAGGCGCGCGGTGGAAAGAACCCCCACCGCGCACGTTGCTCAGCCCTTGCGGTAGCCGTACCGCGGGGCCTGCTCCTGCCACACGCCGTCATACGGGCAGGTACAGTCCGTCTCCTCGGGCTCCGGGTACGTGAAGCGCTCGCCCTTGTAGTTGCGGAACACCGTCTCCTGCGCGCCGTACTCGACGGCGTAGTCGGGCTGGAGCGTCACCTTCCCACCGCCACCCGGCAGGTCCACCGCGAGGTGCGGCACGGCGAGGCCGGTGGTGTAGCCCCGGAGCTGCTGGATGATTTCCAGCCCCTTGGCGATGGGCGTGCGCAGGTGCTCGCAGCCCTCGGCCACGTCCATCTGGTGCAGATAGTACGGCCGCACGCGGCTGCGCAGGAGCAGGTGCGACAGCTCCTTGATGATGCGCGCGTCGGAGTTGATCTGCCGCATCAGCACGGCCTGGTTCTCCACCGGCACGCCGTGGTCCACCAGCCGCTCGCAGGCCTCGCGCGCCTCGGGCGTCACTTCCTTCGGATGATTGAAGTGCGTGACGACGAAGACGGGCGCGTAGCGCCGGAGCGTTTTCGCCAGGGAGTCGGTGACGCGCATGGGTAGACACACGGGGACGCGCGTGCCGATGCGAATCATCTCGACGTGGGGAATCTCGCTGAGCGGCGCGAGCAACTCCTCCAGCCGGGAGTCACTGAGCATGAACGGGTCCCCGCCGGAGATGAGGACGTCGCGCACCTCGGGATGGCGCCGGACATAGTCCACGCCCCGGCGGAGCTGTTCCTTGGAGAGCTCCGCCACCCCGCCCTGCGTGATGCGCCGGCGCGTGCAGTGACGGCAATAGACGGAGCACGTATCCAGCGCGAGGAAGAGCACCCGGTCCGGATACTTGTGGACGATGCACTCCTCCGGGCGCGTCTTGTCCTCACCCAGCGGATCCGCGAGCTCGCCCGGACGGATGCGCGCCTCGGCCCGCACCGGGATGGACTGCATGCGCACCGGGCAGAACGGATGCTCCGGGTCGATGAGGGACAGGTAGTACGGACTGATGCCGATGCGGAACAGCGCGGACGTTTCCTGCACGCCCGCGCGCTCGTTGGAGGTCAGCGGCACGTACCGCTCCAACTGCTCCATGCCTCGCACCGCATGCCGCTGCTGCCAACGCCAGTCCGCCCACTCCGCGTCCGTGGCGTTGGGAAACAGCCGTTTGCGCCCTTCGGCGCTGAGCGACGCGCGAGCGGTCGCCGGCTCCGGCGGGAGACCCGCCGGAAGCACTGAGGTATCCATTACGCCGCCTTCTGCTGCTCCCGCCACCAAGCCTGACCCGCCTCGGACAGCTGGTCGATGGGGTCGAAGTATTCGTACTTCCGGCTGAGCGCGTCCGCATCGTTCATTTCGATGCCGGTCCGGTAGTTCTTGGTCCAGTACGAGATGCCGCGCTCGCGGTCATACTCCGCCACCTGGTGCACCCAGCGCTTCCCGACGAAGGGCACGTCACAGACGATGCGCGGCGTGGCGAAGCCCGGCATGTAGCCCATGATGTCGTGCTGCAGCTGCTGCGCCTGAGCCACCGACAGCCGCCAATGCTCGCTGTTGGGGATCATGTCGCACATGTAGAAGTAGTACGGCAGGATCTTCGCGTGGTCGAGCAGCGTGAAGCACAGGTCCAGCAGCGCATGCGGGCTGTCATTCACACCGCGCAGCAGCACGCCCTGGTTGCGCACGTCACGGAAGCCCATCTCCAGCAGCTTGCGCACGGCCTTGCCCACCAGCGGGGTGAGCTGCTGCGCGTGATTGACGTGCGTGTGCAGCGCCAGGTCCACGCCGCGCTCGACGGCCTTCTTCGCCAGCCGGTCCAGCCCCTGGAGGACGGAGTCCTGGAGGAAGTGCTGCGGGATGGCCATCAGCCCCTTGCTGGCCAGGCGGATGTCCCGGATGTTCGGGATGTCCATCAGCGAGCTGACGAACGGCTCGAGCTGCTGAATGGGCAGGTTCGCGATGTCGCCACCCGACACCACCACGTCGCGCACCGTCGGCGTGCGACGCAGATAGTCGAGCATCTGCGCGTAGCGGTCCTTCGGCCCGATGCCAAACTTGTGTTTGCTGACCTGCGGCACGTCATTGCCCACCAGGTCCATGCGCGTGCAGTGACCACAGTACTGCGGGCAGGTCGGCAGCATCTCCGCCAGCACCTTGGTGGGATACCGGTGCGTCAAGCCCTCCACCACCCACATGTCCTGCTCGTGAAGGCTGTCACGGCTGGCCTTGGGATGGTTGGTCCACTCCGTGAGGCGGTCCGCGTAGGCCGGCAGCATGTAACGACGCACCGGGTCACGCCACAGGTCCTCAAGGTTCATGGTGTTGAGCATCTGCGGAGGCACGAGCAGCGACATGGTCGCCCGCTCGCGCTGGTCGCGCTCCATGCTCTCAGCCAGGTCATCCGGAAGCAGAGCCCCCAGCGTTGCCTTGAGTTCCTTGAGATTCTTGATGGTGTGCTTGCGCTGCCAGACGGAGTTCTCCCAGTCGGCGGCGGACACGTCCTTGAAGCCAGGAATCCGGCGCCAATCGGGCTCGATGAACTCCCGGCGGTGAGGATACGAAAAAGGCTGTTCAGCGGGGCCAGCCTCAGGCTTGGCCCGGATGGGCGTCGTTTGCATGGCGCATCACCTCTAAATTGCTCGCGGGCGAGGCGTCATAGCGCGCCCATGCCCCACTTCGGTCAACAATCGAAGGGGGCATCGGATGCCCGCCTTCTCACTCGATGGGAACATTGACCAGCTTGGCTACACTGTCTTCCGTGATGTCGACCACCACGGGCTTGGTCGTCTTACCGTTGAGCTTGAACGAAATCTTCCGCTTGCCCACCGGTAGCATCAAAGGACTGCCCAGTGTCACCGGTGTCTGGCGATTCGTCTTCTTCCCATCGACGTAGATGTCCGCGCCCGCCGGCTTTGTGCTGCAGGCGAACTTGCCCATCACCTTGGGGGCCCTCGGCGGCTTGGGGGCAGGCGGAGGCTTGGGAGCCGCCTGGGGCGGCGGCCGCACGTTGGCCACGGTGGGCTCGGGCTGCGGCTCCTTCGTCATCTCGAACGCGACCGTGACCTGCTGGCTGCTGCCGTCGGCCTTGAACTCACCGGAGTACGGCTTGTAGCCCGCGAGCTTCGCGGTGAACGAGTAGGTCTTCCCCACCTCCAGGTTCGCCATGCGCGCGTCTGGAATCCGCCCCAGGCGCTCGCCATTCACGGCGATCTCCGCGCCGTCATCACCCTTGAAGACCGCTGCGACCTGAACGGGCGCGGGAGCCGGATCCGTGGCGGGAGGCGGCGTCTGCCCATTGTCGACAGGCGCGTTCTCAGGTGCCTCGTCGCCGCCTGGAGCCTCCGCGGGCGCGGCGGGCTCGGTGGTCCCCGCGGCAATGACGACGCCCGTGTTCGTCGGCGGTGCCGCAGGGGGCTTGTTCTCGGGCGGCGGGGCCGCCTGCGGCTCAGCTTCCAGCGGAAGCGAAACGACGATTCTGCTTCCGGCGACGACATCCACCGTCTTGGCCGAGCTCTGCTGACCAGGAGCGCTCGCGGTGACCCGGTACTGCCCTGCCGGGAGTGCCAGCAGCGTGTTGAGCTGGACCTCCTGGCCATTCAGCTGGATGCGCGCGGAAGGGTTGGACGGGGACACCATGAAGGTGACCTCGCCCGTGGACGGCCTGGTGGCCATCACCACGCCGACGACGAGCAACAGCACGATGGCCGCCGCGGCGGCGAACAGCACCGGCTTCGGCAGCGTCTTGAGGTTGAGCGCGGGCTTCCCCTTGGCGGGGACCTTCGTCTTCGCCTTCGCCTTCGCGGGCGCAGCGTCCTTCGTGGGCGGAGGCGCCTCCTCCGGGGGGAGGGGAACCGAGCCCGTCACCTCTTCCTCGGGCTCGTTCAGGTCGTCGTGCGGGTGACCCTCGTCACCGTAGTCGTCCTGGGCGTCGTAGTCGGCGCCGCTGTCTTCCTCGGGCGGCTGCTCGTAGTCAGACGGATCCTCCTCGGGCTCGGGAGCGCGCTTTCCGCCCCGGCCGCGGCCCGACACGGGTGCTGGCCTGCTGCCCGTCTCTTCGTCCAGCGAGGGAGACGAGCCGCGCGAGCGCGTCGGCGGCGCGGACGGCGCGGGGCCAATCATCGTGGCGCCGGAGTAGGCCTCGCCTTCCTCGTTGCTGATGACGACCTGCGCCTTGGGGCCACTCTTGCCCTTGCGCGAGGACGTATCGGGCGCGGGGGCGCGCAAGGAGTTGTAGGAACCGGACGTCCCATGGTCCTGGATGGGGTTCTCCGTCCGGCCCGTGATGCTGTCGTCCACCACGACGCTGCTGTCAGCAACGCGGGTTTCGGGAGACATGAACGTATGCGAGGAGTCGACAATCTGCGTCTTGTCGCCCGCGCCGACGCCCATCTCCTCGAGTTCCTCGGCGGTGGGAGGCGGGATGTAGTCCTGGACAGGCTGCGCCGGCGCGGTGGACGCACGGCCCGCGGGCGTTCCCGTCACCACCACGGCTGGAGGGGGCGCACGCCGCGCCGCCTGCCGGTTGAACCCAGGGGCCACCGTGATGCCCGAGGCCTCGATCTGGTCGGGGCGCTCGATACCGGCATAGCGCTCCATCTTCTCCGCCTCGCGGAGCATGTCCTCGGCGAAGGCCTCCTTCATGTAACTGGAGAGGTGCTTGGACGAGTAGATGGCGTCACCGGCCAGGAGGAACCGCATCAGGTCCTCGGCCATGTCCGACGCCCACTGGTAGCGGTCCTCGGGTTCGCGCGTGAGTGCCTTGAGGACCACCTTCTCCAGGCCCTGCGGGATGCTCGGGTTGAACTCGCTGGGAAGCGGAACCTCCGCGTTGCGCACCTTCTCCAGGGTGGAGAAGTCCGACTCGCCGACGAAGAGCTTCTCGCCCGTGAGCATCTCGTACAGCAGCACGCCCACGGCGAAGATGTCGCTGCGCCGGTCGATGGGCATACCCCGGACCTGCTCCGGGCTCATGTACCCGAACTTGCCCTTGAGGATGCCCGCCTGCGTCTTCTGGGAACGGTTCGCCGCCTTGGCGATACCGAAGTCGATGACCTTGACCTCACCCTCATAGGAAATGAGGATGTTCTGGGGCGACACGTCGCGGTGGATGATGTGGAGGTCCTGCCCGCGGGCGTCCTTCTTCCGGTGCGCGTAGTCCAGGCCGTCGCAGATCTTGGAGGCGATGAACACCGCTTGGGCGGTGGGCATGATCTCCTTACGACGCCGGTAGCGCTCCAACATGGTCCGGACGTCGCGTCCTGCGACGTACTCCATGGCGATGAAGTAGGTGTCGTCGTACTTCCCGAGTTCGTTGATGTGCACGACGTTGGCGTGGTTCAGCTGAACGCTGATCCGCGCCTCGTCGATGAACATCGTGATGAACTCTTCGTCCTCCGCCATCGTCGGGAGGATCTTCTTGATCGCCAGGATGCGCTCGAAGCCCTCGACGCCGAAGGCCTTCGCGATGAACACCTCCGCCATGCCGCCGACGTTGATGCGCTCGAGGAGCAGGTACTTCCCAAAGAGGGTCGGCTTCTTCATCTCGTGGAGCGGCCCGGCACCGGGAGGCGCGCACCGCGACAGGCGGTGCGCAGACCGGGCGGAAACCTGGACTCTAGTCGCAGCGCGGACGGCGAGTCAAACATGCACAGCAGCCTGAAACCCCAACGAATCCGGTAGCTTGAGCCCTCCGAGCACCACCCGGACCTCGCCATGGAAGTGTCATGTTCCACGACGCGCGGCGGCAGGCGTGCAAAGGGGGGCTCAGAGCTCTGTTGGAGCGCGGTCGTAGGTAGGCGCATGTCGCCTGTATTAGCAGGTCAGAGCGCCCCCTGCTTGGGGCATCCAAGCGGAAGGATCCATGATCCGGCGCCAGCGGGACCGGGCGAACCCGCCACCTGGCGTCGCCGAACTCGGAGCTCTCCCGGCTGAGGTTTCACCGGGCCCACGAGGCGCCTCCATTTCCCGCGCACGGTCAGCCCGGCCGCGGGCGACGCGCCCTCCGCCGCCGCTGGCGCATTGCCACCGAGACCTCTGGAACCAGAGCCAAGCCAAAGGAGGGCACACGGGCCTCGCACTTCAAGCCGCCCAACTCAGGGGCGACGAATGGAGGACCGTCGATACCTCAGCGCCCCAAACGCCCTCCCGAGAAGCGCCGCACCATCCTGAGCAGCCCTCGGCACTGAGAAGAGGGAGCGGCTGAGACTCACCAGGCCCCCCGGGCGATACACGCCCGGACCGACCCCAATGCCAACCAACGGGCGTGCACACCAGAGGGTCTGCTCGCCAGCGAACCAGCCGCGAATATCGCCAGGCATCCGCGAGCACCAGGATGCCCTTCCCCTGGCTTGGCGATCGCAGGCGAGACAGCCAGCGTGCCCTGTGGAGACACAAGACTCATTCTCACCGCCCGAAGATGGGGCTCGCGCTGAAGGAGGAGCCACGAGTGAAGAAGCTCCTGACTCCCTCAGCACCCGAAAGTTGGGGCTCGCGATGTATGAGCAGCCACGAGGGGAGAAGCTCCTGACTTCCGAGCACCGCGAACCGCTGGCCTGCTCTGCGCGCGCCACGGCGGGCACTGCGTCTTCGCGGGGCACTTTCTCGCGAAACCGCACAGGGCGGTTTCCATCATGGTCGCGGTGCAGAGCAGGTGGCTCCGTCGTTACCCGATGAAGGAGGAACGATCTCTTCCGCACGACAGACAGCGCCAGTGCCCGTTCTGAAGATGCAGAACAGCCACTGGGCCAGCTCTACGCGCGCCACGGCGGGCGCTGCGTCTTCGTGGGACGCTTTCTCTCGGTGCTGCGCGGGGCGGTGTTCATCATGGCCGCGGTGCAGGGCATGCGGCTGTGCCACTTCCTGCTGTGGGACAGGTTGGCGCTTTGCCTCAGCGCCCCAGTGGTGGTGGGGTTGGGCTACGCCTTCTCACACAGCGTGGACGCGGTGGCGAAGGGAGCCGCGCGGGCCGAGCACCTGCTGGTGCTGGCCACGACGGCGGCCCTGCTGGCGGTGAGGGGCGTGTGCCGGCTGCGCACGCGGCGCCTGGCCCAACGCCCGCGGTGAGGCGCCGAAAACCCAAGACGCCCAAAACAGAAAACCCCCGGTGTCCACGAGGGACACCGGGGGGTTCTCAAAAAGAATCCGGCAGCGACCTACTCTCCCGCGCGGTTTCCCGCGAAGTACCATCGGCTCTGGAGGGCTTAACTTCCGTGTTCGGGATGGGAACGGGTGGGACCCCTCCGACATAGCCACCGGAAAACAAGCGACAGTGCATACAAAGGGTAAGTTTCAATTCATTGCTGAGCGAAAGTCTCGCTGTGCGTATTTCAGTCTTCCAGGCGAGTGCGTGAAGCACTCGAGCCTCGGCCTTGGCCCCGAGTCCCTTACTCCCCTTGAGGGGGCATGCAAGAGAATGGGGAAAGTAAGCCTCACGACCAATTAGTACCGGTTAGCTGAACGTGTTACCACGCTTACACACCCGGCCTATCAACGTCGTAGTCTTCGACGGGTCTTCAGGGGCTTGCGCCCGGGATACCTGGTCTTGAGGTCGGTTTCCCGCTTAGATGCTTTCAGCGGTTATCCAATCGGCACATGGCTACCCAGCGATGCCTCTGGCGAGACAACTGGTACACCAGCGGTGCCTCCAACCCGGTCCTCTCGTACTAAGGTCAGAGCCTCTCAAGTATCCTACGCCCACAGCAGATAGGGACCAAACTGTCTCACGACGTTTTGAACCCAGCTCGCGTACCGCTTTAATTGGCGAACAGCCAAACCCTTGGGACCTGCTCCAGCCCCAGGATGCGATGAGCCGACATCGAGGTGCCAAACCTCCCCGTCGATGTGAACTCTTGGGGGAGATAAGCCTGTTATCCCCGGAGTACCTTTTATCCGTTGAGCGATGGCCCTTCCATTCAGGACCACCGGATCACTATGACCTGCTTTCGCACCTGCTCGACGTGTCCGTCTCGCAGTCAAGCTCCCTTATGCCATTGCACTCGACGCCCGGTTTCCAATCGGGCTGAGGGAACCATCGCGCGCCTCCGTTACTTTTTGGGAGGCGACCGCCCCAGTCAAACTACCCACCAGACAGTGTCCCAATCCCGGCTGACGGGACATGGTTAGACACCAGAAATCAACAGGGTGGTATTTCACCGTTGCCTCCACCGAACCTAGCGGCCCGGCTTCAAAGGCTCCCACCTATCCTACACAGTCAATCCCTAGTGTCACTGTCAAGTTATAGTAAAGGTTCACGGGGTCTTTCCGTCTTGCTGCGGGTAAACTGCATCGGCACAGCTATTTCAATTTCGCTGAGTCCCTCTCCGAGACAGCGCGGAAGTCGTTACTCCATTCGTGCAGGTCGGAACTTACCCGACAAGGAATTTCGCTACCTTAGGACCGTTATAGTTACGGCCGCCGTTTACTGGGGCTTCGGATCATCGCTTCACCTTGCGGCTGACGAATCCCCTTAACCTTCCAGCACCGGGCAGGAGTCAGACCCTATACGTCGGCTTGTCGCCTTCGCAGAGTCCTGTGTTTTTGGTAAACAGTCGCTACCGCCATTTCTCTGCAACCTCTCTCAGCTCCGGCTGTACGCCTTCACCTACCAGAGGCCCACCTTCTTCCGAAGTTACGGTGGAAATTTGCCTAGTTCCTTGGAGGAGAGTTCTCTCAAGCGCCTTAGGATTTTCTCCTCGCCCACCTGTGTCGGTTTACGGTACGGACACCCTGCAAGCTCCCTACGGGACTTTTCTTGGAAGCAGAGCATCAGCGACTTACCCCTTACGGGGCGCCATGGAGTCTCGGGGATAACTGCCGCGCCTTTATTCGTACGCGACACCCCTACACCTTTAGACTGACACAACCACCGGTCAGCTCGCCTAGCTTTCTCCGTCCTCCCTTAGTTCAACGCTCACAAGATGGTGCAGGAATATTAACCCGCTTTCCATCACCTACGCCTTTCGGCCTCGGCTTAGGTTCCGACTAACCCTGGGAAGATTAACTTGACCCAGGAAACCTTGGGCTTACGGCGAGGGGGTTTCTCACCCCCTTTATCGCTACTCATTTCGGCATCAGCACTCCCAGTCGCTCCAGCCGCCTTTTCAGTCGACCTTCGCTGCAACTGGGACGCTCCCCTACCGCCACACGTTTTACGTGTGACCCGAAGCTTCGGCACTAGTCTTGAGCCCCGTTACATTTTCGGCGCGGCCTGTCTTGACCAGTGAGCTATTACGCTTTCTTTAAAGGATGGCTGCTTCTAAGCCAACCTCCTGGTTGTCAATGACCTGCCACATCCTTTCTAGTGTTCACTTAGACTAGATTTGGGGGCCTTAGCTGTCGGTCTGGGTTATTCCCCTCTTGCCAATGGACGTTATCACCCACTGACTGCGTCCCGGGATAACAATTGCCGGCATTCGGAGTTTGGTACGGTTTGGTAATCTGGTGAGACCCCTAGCCGTTCCAGTGCTCTACCTCCGGCATTGAATTGCCCGAGCCGATACCTAAATATCTTTCGGGGAGAACCAGCTATCACGGAGTTTGATTGGCCTTTCACCCCTACACACAGCTCATCTCAGAAATTTTCAACTTTCACGAGTTCGGTCCTCCATGCGGTGTTACCCGCACTTCAACCTGGCCATGTGTAGATCACCCCGCTTCGGGTTATAATACACGCAACTAAACGCCCTATTCGGACTCGCTTTCGCTCCGGCTCCACCTAACGGCTTAGCCTCGCTACGTATATTAAGTCGCCGAATCATGATGCAAAAGGTACGCTCTCGCACTGGGTTGCCCCGTAGTGCTCGAACTGC